>CAVXZT010000014.1:0-580814 GCA_963766465.1 uncultured Actinomycetota bacterium | reverse complement strand
GTGTCGAGCTGCTGGTCGGCCAGCCGCCACATGAACTTCTCGTTTTCCTTGAGGCGCTTGGGCGTGATCAACCGGCTCAACAAACCCCGGGTTCGGGTGTGAAGCGGCGGATCCTGGGACGTGATGTGTCCGGCCATCGGCACCGCCTCGCGGTGCTGCTCGATCAGCTCTGAGACGTCATCGTGTCCGCCGGGACCGAACGGCATGCCGGAAAACGGACCGGCGACCGAAACACACGACGAGAACGCCGGGTTTTTGTACACCGCCACGCCTCCTCGTAGCCCGTAACCGCTAGTACGCTGAACGGTGTCGCCTGGAAGACGGGGCATTTCGACCGAAGATGATCGAAGTACGGGTAGGGATCCGGCACAAGAGATTCGTCCGTGAAGAAATCAACGGTCTCGAAGTCGGTCACGACACTCTCCTGCGTCGAGCGGGTCGAACAGCACCGGCAGCGACGTCGGCGAGCGGAACACCATGCCTCGGATGTGCGGGTCGTCGCCGTCGGGATCCATTCGCAGATTGGGCAACCGGTCGAGCAGGAGATTTATCGCCGTGCGCATCTCGAGCCGCGCCAGGTGCATGCCGAGACACACGTGCACACCGTGACCCCAACTGATGGGCACCTTGGCCTGCCGGAAGATGTCGAATCGGTCCGGGTCGGGATAGCGGTCCTCCTGCCGGTTGGCCGCACCGAGCATCGGCATCACCGAGCAGCCCTGCGGAATCTGCACTCCGCCGAGTTCGGTGTCGCGCGTCGTGACCCTGGTGATGTTCAACAGCGGCGCATCCCACCGCACCGCCTCCTCGATCGCCTGCGGAATCAGCGACCGGTCGGCCCGAATCGCATCGAGTTGATCGGGGTTGGTCAACAGCCCGAACAACAGGTTGCCCAGCGACCGGTACGTCGTCTCCACCCCGGCGGGCAACAGCAGTCGGATGAACGAGTAGATGTCCTCGTCCTCGAGCTTGTGCCCGTCGATCTCCGCCGCCGCGAGGGCGCTGATCAGGTCCTCGCGCGGCTCGGCCCGACGGGCCTGCCAGGATCGGCTTGAAGTAGTCCACCAGCGCCTTCGATGCCGCCTTGCCGCGTTCCGGGTTGACGGTGAAGCTCAGCATCGAGATCGACCAGCGCTGGAACTGCGGGAAGTCCTTCTCCGGCAGGCCGAGCAGCGCGGCGATGATGCGCGTCGGATACGGGAACGTGAACGACTTGACCAAGTCCGTCTTGCCGTCCGCGGCGAACTGGTCGATCAGTTCGTTGCCGATGCGCCCGACGATCTCGTCCTCCCAGCGCGCGAGCGCCTTCTGGGTGAACGCCTTCGTCACCAGCGACCGGAGCCTGCCGTGCACGGGCTCGTCCATGCCCAGCATCACCCCGTGGCCGAGCACGTCACCGAAGATCTGGATCACGGCGTTGGACGAGTAGGTCTCGTTGTCACGCAACATCGTCTGGATGTCCTCGTGCCGGTAGACGATGAAGACCGGCTTGCCCTCCTCGCCGGGCATCGCGGACATGTCGATCCGCTGGATCGGCGTCTCGTGGCGCTGTTTGGCCAACTCCGGGTACGGGTCACGGACATTGCCCGAGACGACGTCGTCGAATGCCCCGAAGTCCTCGAGGTCGTCGAACAGATCTGACATGCTGCTCCTATCTAATCCCGGCCGGGTAGGCCACGGATTTCACTTCGGTGTACTGGTCGAAACCGGCGAGGCCGTTCTGGCGACCGATGCCGCTGGCCTTGTAGCCGCCGAACGGCGTGTCCGCGCCGTAGCCGCGGTGCCGTTGAGCCCGATGAAGCCGGCACGCAGCCGCTTGGCCACCGCCAGCGCGTGATCGAGCGTTCCGGACATGACGTTGCCTGCCAGCCCGTAAGGGCTGTCGTTGGCGATCCGCACCGCGTCGTCTTCGTCGTCGAACGGAATGACGACGAGCACCGGCCCGAAGATCTCTTCCTGGGCGATGGTCATCGAGTTGTCGACATCGACGAAAAGTGTTGGCTTGACGAAGAACCCCTTGTCGAGACCCTTCGGGCGCCTCGGCGCCGCCGACGAGCATCGTGGCGCCCTCTTCGACACCCTTCTCGATATAGCCCCGGATGCGGCTGCGCTGCCGTCGGAGATGACCGGACCGCACAGGTCCCCGGGTCCTGCGGGTCGCCGGGCGCGACGCTCTCATACATTCCCTTGAGGATCTCGACGCCTTCGTCGTAACGCGATCGTGGCAGCAACATCCGGGTCGGCATCGCGCAACCCTGGCCCGCATGCATGCAGGGCGCGATCCCCATCATGCAGCCCAGCGCGAAATCCGCGTCCTCCAAAACGATCGTCGCCGACTTGCCGCCCAGCTCGAGGAAGAGGCGCTTCATCGTCGCCGCGCCCTTCTCCATGATCCGCTTGCCGACGACGGTCGAACCCGTGAAGGAGATCAGGTCCACCTTCGGCGACAGCGTGAGTTCCTCGCCGACGAAGTGGTCCGAAGCGGTGACGACATTGATCACCCCGGCCGGGATGTCGGTCTTCTCCGCGATCAGCCGACCCAGCCGGGTGGCGTTGTACGGCGTGTTGGGCGCCGGCTTCAAAACGATGGTGTTACCCGTGGCCAGCGCCTGCCCGATCTTCTGGATCGACACCTCGAACGGGAAATTCCACGGCACGATCGCGCCGACGACGCCGACGGGTTCGCGCCACACCGTGCGGGTGGTGTTCACGCCGGTGAGGAGACCATCGTGTCGCCCAGCGATGTCTCCCACGGGTACTCGTCGATCAGCTTGGCCGGATAGCGCAGCCCGTCGGCCAGCGGGGCGTCCAGCTGTGCGCCGTGGGTCACCGCGCGCGGACACCCCACCTCGAGGATGAGTTCCTCGCGCAGTTCCTCCTTCTCGGCCTCGATCGCGTCGTGCAGTTGCAGCAGACACCGTTGCCGCAGCGAGTGATTGGTGGACCAATCCGTGTCATCGAACGCACGCCGTGCCGCGTCGATGGCCCGGTGCATATCTTCTTCGACGCGTCGGCGACCTCACCCAGTGGTTCCTCGGTGGCCGGGTTGATGTTGGTGAAGGTGCCTGCCTCGCCGTCGACGAGCTTGCCGTCGATCATCATCTTCGTCTCGAACCGAACGTCAGCCATGGTTCTCGCTCTCCTGCCTCGGGGGGTCTGGTGCTCCCATGGTTGCCGCGGGGGTGCCGCGAAGTGCGCCGATGGCGGGATCCCCATCATCAGCCGGGTCATTGGTGCATGGCCGCATCCGGCAGCAGCCGATCAGCGATCAACAAAATCCGCGCGTCGGGGCCCACCGGACGTCGGACGAACGGCGCCGAACCCTCGAGCGCCTTCGCCAGTCCGACGGCGAACCTGTCCGGCGCTTTGGCGACGCGCTTCATCATGGCCCGCCCGCGCTTGTCTATCGTGCGGTGGTGGCGGGCATACGGCCCGTCGAGGTCACGGTTGTCCGTCGTGCCCGCGTCCGTGATGATCTCGGTGTCGTATGTCCCGGTGACCAAGATCGTGACGCCGATACCGAACGGGGCGACCTCGCCCGCCGTCGCTTCACCCCACCGTTCGAGGGCACCCTTGACCGCCGAATAAGGTGCGGTAGAGGGCATTCCCGCACCCCACCCGCACTGGACACGAGGATGATGCGGCCTCGCCCGGCTTTGCGCATCGACGGCAGGAGCGCCTTGGTGAGCGCGACCGGACCGAAGATGTTGGTTGCGAACATCCGCTCCCACAGGCTCATCGGCGCCTCTTCGAGCATTCCGGCAGCGGAAATCCCGGCGTTGTGCACCAAGCCGTAGGGCGCGCCGACCGCCTCCTCGATCGATTTCGCGGCGGCGGTGACCGATGCGGCATCGGTGAGATCCAGCTGCACGCCGATCAGTCGCGGATCGTCTTCGGGCGCCCCGGTCGCATCGCGCAGGCGTTGCATGCCCGCGTCCACCGACCTCATCGCCGCGACAACACGCCAGCCGCTTCGGTACAGGTGCGAAGCCGAGGCGAATCCGAGTCCCCTTGAGGCGCCGGTGATGACGACACGCTGCGCGTCTCAGTCATTCGTTCTCGCGCTCGCTGTCAGTCGCTTCGACGCACACCGGTCACTCTTCGAGCCCAACTCGACGTCGGGGCGACCATCCGGCAGGCCCTGCTGCCAGGTGGACCACTTACCGACCGAGTACGGTCCCTCGGCACCGTTCTCCTCGTAATATCCCTGCGGGTCATACACTTTGGCCTCGGGATACGGCCATGGGCAGGCAACCGAGGTAGCCAACCCGCTGGCCTTGATCGCCCAGAACCAACCGCCGTAGGCGAAGTACGACACGTTGATGATCGCGAACATCACCAGGAACGTGCCAAGCACCGGCTTCGTCGGGAACAGCTTGGCCTTCGCGGCAAGCTTCTCCGCCACCGACTTCCCTGTGTCGTCGCGGTAGACGAGGATCGCGGCAGGGATCATCACGAAGGTCACCGACAACGACTCCCAGATCAGCGGGAACTGGAAGGTGCTGCCACCGAACAATGTTCCGAATGGGATCGACTGCGAGTAGATGTACAGCCCCGTACGCACCAGGCTGATCTCCAGGATGGCGTCGAAGATGAAGCCGATCACCAGCACCAGCGCACCCAGGCTGATCAGTGGGTGCCGGCGTGACGAACGCTTCCGGGCCGCGCTTCGCCTGCATCTTGCGAAGAATCCAGATCGCCGGGAAGTACGGGCCGAAGTAGAACGTCACGTACCCGAACACGATCCAGGGTTCGACGGTCGGCGACATCATGATCAGGTACCAGTTCTCCGGCCAGTGCAACAACGCCGGGTTGTACACCGCGTACGGCGACCAGTTCATGATCGGGTCCTGCCACACGATCAGCGTCGTAACCAGGACCATCATCAGCACCGGGCTGCCGGGGTTCTTCCGCCAGCCACGGATGAACACGATGGTCAGCACCACGACCATGATCAAGGCGCCGACCTGCGGGATGACCTGCCAGTGATCGAATCCAGTCAGGAACCCGACGGGACGCGGGCCGTCCCTCGACGTTCGGGTTGGCCACGCGCGGGTCGACGTCCGTCCGCGCAACGGCGGCGAACAACCCGAGGAAGCCGAGCCACGCGAAACAGGGAGATCACCCGGCCCCAGTTCGGGCCGGTGCGTGCGCGGCGGTGAATCTGCCTGGTGTCGAGCGGTTTGGATTCCTGAGTTGTCATCGAATCAGCCTTCCTCTCCGAAGCGATCGACCAGGTGTGAGTTGACGCCGTCGGCGTCAAGCGTGCGGGCGACCAGATATCCGCACCCATCCATGCGCGGCGGGTCCACTTACCGAAGGACACACGGGTTCCGGGCGCACCTGACGCGGCAGGCATCATCTTCACCCGCTCCAGCGCTTCCTTGACCCCGCGCGGGCTCAGCGGATGCGCATCGGTGAACGCGCGCACCAGGGTGGCGGCGACGTCGCGATTGACCACCGTCACGCAGAACTCGGGACGGCTGCCGTCGTACTTCGCGGCGTACTGGTCCAGGAAGGCTCTGTCCGATCGGGTTGCCCTCGTCGTACTGGTCGACCCCGATCCAGCCCATGAACGCGTTCCACATGATCGGGTTGACCCACGCGTTCTGGAAGGCCGTGGTGGTGAATCGCGGCGGGTCCCAGCCGACGGCCTCCAGCGCCGGATTGATGAAGACGATCCCGAATCCGAAGCCCAGGTGCACGATCGCCTCGGCCTTTGCCTCGTGCAGCGTCTGCACGGCTGCGTTGATGTCCTGCGCAGTCTGGGCGATCTCGACCTCCGCGACGATCCGAATGCCCTTGCGGCGGCACGCGGTTCGCAGATTCTTCAGGTAGCTCTCGCCGATGAGGCTCTGCTCGACCAGGACGCCGATCTCGGTCAGCCCGCGCTTGGCGACGAGATCCGCCAAGAAGATCGGCTCGTCGGTCATGGATCCCTGGGGGAAGGCGAAGGTCCATTCGCCGAGCCAATCGTCGGTGCCGGTCACGCTGATCGCGGGCACCTTGAAGCGCTCCTCGATGGCTTCGCGGACCGGCACGCAGTTGTCGGTGATGTTCGGACCGAACACCACCAGACAGCCCTCATCGACCAGTTCTGCATACGCGTCGATCACTGCCTTCACCGAACCCTTGGGCAGGCCTTCCACCTCGCGGTAGATCATCTGCACCGGCCGGTCCATCAGGCCCTGCTCCGACCGCCTCTTCGAAGACCAGGTCGAAGCGTTTGAGTGAAGGAGGCGAACAGCTCCTCGGGAAACCCGGGGGGCAGGGTGAAGTCCATCAGGTAACCGACCTTGATCGGTTCGGCGGTGCTCTCGTAGGACATCCGACCTCCGTTGGTGTGCGATGCGTCAGTCAGTGGGTGATTGGTCGGCCAGATAGACATCGATCATTTCGACAAGACCGCGTGTCACGGTCGAGTCGTCGGTGAGCGGCCCGGCGATGGCGGCGCGGGCGGCGTCGCGGGAACTCAGCCCCTCGGCGATCAGTTGGCCGGCAGCGATCAGCACGCGCGTCGACGCCACCTCACGCAACCCGCCGGTCTCCAATCGACGGATCGCCTGGCCGAGCCGAACGAGTTCGGCGGCGCGTTCGTGTCCGATGCCTGCTTCGTTGACGAGAATCTTCTCCTCGACATCCGGTGTGGGGAAACCGAAGTCGATGGCAACCATCCGCTGACGTGTCGAGTCCTTGAGGTCTTTCAGAACGCTCTGATATCCGGGGTTGTAGGACACCACCAGGCAGAAGCCGGGGGCCGCGTCGAGCGTCTCCCCCAGCCGCTCGATGGGCAGCTGGCGCCGGTGATCGGACAGGGGATGCAGGACCACCGTGGTGTCTTGCCGCGCCTCCACCACCTCGTCGAGATAGCAGATGGCGCCGTCGCGCACCGCTCGAGTCAACGGACCGTCGACCCACTCGGTGTCGCCGCCGCGCAAAAGGAATCGGCCGACGAGGTCGGCGGTGGTCAGGTCGTCGTGGCAGGAGACCGTGATGAGCGGCCGGTCCAGGTCGTGTGCCATCGCCTCGACGAACCGCGTCTTACCGCACCCGGTCGGCCCTTTCAGCACGACGGCGAGTCCCTGCCGGTAGGCGGCCTTGAACACCTGCTCCTCGTTGGCCACTGGCACGTAGTACGGGCGCGGCGGCTTCACCGGCATCGTTTCCTCTCTCGGCATCGCTTTCGAGCACCCTAGCGCGGAACAGATGTTTGGTTCAAGCCCCGGCTTGCTAGGACACCTTGCGACGCAGGTCTGCGGTGCGCAACGCGGCGCGGAAGAGCGGTCCAATGACGTCGGCCAGCTGTCTGGGCTTGGGTATCGACGCGTGCGCCGCGCTTCCGAAGACCCTGCCGAGCTCTCCGGTATCGGTGCGCGCACCGATCGTCAGGCACAGGCAGCCGATGCCCTGCCTGCGAGCCTCACCGAGCGCCCGTCGCGCGTCGGCCGCTCCGTAGACACGTTCGTATCCGTGGTCGTAGGCGAGCCCGTCGGACAGCACGACGAGCAGCCGCCGGGACGTGCCGGCTTTCTCCGAGATGACCGCCGTGCCGTGCCGGATGGCAGCGCCCAGCCGCGAATACGCGCCAGGGGTCAGGCTGCCCAGACGCTGCATCACCGACGGCGTCCGAGGTTTTCGTCGAACCGCTTGACGGGAAGCATGTGCACTGCGGAGCGACCCTGCGACTGATAGGCGTACAGCGCGACGCGATCACCGAGGTCGTGCAGCGCGACGGTCAGCGCTGCGGCAGCTGCCCGCTGCTGCTCGTGCACGGTTTGCCCGAAAGTCCCTGCCTCAGAAGATGATCCAGAGATATCGAGCAGAACCAATACCGCGAGGTCGCGCCGGCGCCGCAGACTGTCCAGATAGACGGCCTCATCGGGCGCCGACCCTGCAAGCATCTCCACCCGCGCCTCGACCGCCGCGTCGACGTCGATGTCGTCACCCTGTGTCTGGCGATGACAGCGATCCAGCCCGATCCCGAGCCGCGTCAGAGGTCGCCGAAGGGCGTGCACATCGGGTCGCTCGAATGAATGTCCCTGCTTGCGGGGCGGATCGGACTCGTGGACCGTGCACCAGTCATGCCGGTAGCGCCTGCGATGCACGTCCCATTCCGGGTATTTCCTGCCCTCGCCGTCATCGACATCGTCGACCTCGGAAGCCCCCGCCGACGTCGACGTGACAGCTCCCGCGCCCCGAATGCCGTCGCGGTGATCGATGTGTCGGCGTGTCGGCTCCCGGCGGCCCGCCGCCGCCGAGCTGACGCACCCTGCGCAACATGCGCTGCAACAGTTTTCCGATCGCCCCGCCGCCGCCGACCGGGCTGGAGAACGGATCCTCCACGTCCTCGCCGTCAGCCGCGCCCTCGTCCTCGTCGAGTTCGGCGAGCTCCTTCTTCGCGTCGCGCCGGGGATCGTGGGCGCCGTCGGTCTCCGACTGCTGTGCGACTCGCGGCATGCGCCGCCAATAGGTTACGTGCGCTGGATCACGCCGAAGCTCGCCGGCGGATCGGCGATATCGCCTCGTGCCCTCGGCCACGCTCAGCGATTCGGCGGGCGAATCGACGCGCGATGCCAGATCCAGATCGATCAGCGATCGAACCGGATACGGCAGCAGTTCCTCGTTCGCCGCCAACGCACGTTGACCCTCGACGGCGAGGTAACGGCGGGCCAGCGCCGGCCGTCGTACCAGCTTGCGCATGACGTTCGGGCGCCAGGCCACCGCCCGCCATCAGCGACGCCTGTACCGTCACCGACTCGAGCTGTCGGCGCGCGCTCGCTTCGGCGTCGATGAACACAGTGATCCCATCGGTCCATGCCGGCTCCCCCGGGGCGCCGGACGCCACCACACCGTGCGGCCGGCGAGGGCGGAGGCCAGCAGACCCAGCCGCTGCGGACCGTCGGCGTCATCGCTCCGCCAGGTCCTGCAAGAGTCACCTCGTTCGTTGACCAAATATCTGTTCCAACGTAGAGTCCGGCACCACCGACAGTCAATTAGCGGAGGCGACATGATCGACTTCACGGGCCAGGTTGCCATTGTCACGGGTGCCGGCCGCGGACTCGGCCGCCTCTACGCCATCGAATTGGCAAGGCGTGGAGCCTCGGTGGTGGTCAACGACCTCGGCGGATCCATGCACGGCGAGGGCGCCGACGCATCCGTAGCCGACCAGGTCGTCGAGGAGATCACCGCAGCCGGCGGCGTCGCGGTGGCGTCACACGATTCGGTCGACAGCCCTGAAGGCGGAGAAGCGATCGTCCGCACGGCCGTCGACCAATTCGGACGCTTGGATGCGGTGGTCAGCAACGCGGGAATCTTCAACAGCATCGCGTTCGACGAACTGACAGCCGACGACTGGCGCCGCATGCTGCGCGTGCACCTGGATGGCGGGTTCTACTTGGCACAGCCGGCGTATCGGGTGATGAAGGCACAGGGATACGGCCGCTTCGTATTCATCTCCTCATCGGCAGGCATGTTCGGCCAGCATCTGGAGGCTCACTACGCCGCGGCCAAGGCCGGCCTGGTCGGGTTGACGAATGTCATCGCACTCGAGGGCGCACCACACGGGATTCTCGCCAACACCGTGCTGCCCACCGGCTTCTCCAGGATGGTCACCGAGACGGTCAACGACCCGAAAGTTCTTGAGGAGACCGGCTTTTTCAAGGCAATCCGGCCCGAGCTCGTCACTCCGATCGTGGTGTTTCTGGCCAGCCGGGCGTGCGATTTCAGCCACCAGAACTTCTCGGCGTGCGGAGGCCGCTTCGCCCGGGTGTTCATCGGCCTCGCCGAGGGGTGGCTGGCCGAACCCGGCAGCAGTCCTACTGCCGACGACATCGCGACCCACCTCACGGATATCGCGGCGACGGAACCGTTTACCGTTCCCGGCTCGATCTACGAGGAAGTCTTCGCCGTCACCGAGAGGCTCGGCATCACCGCGTGACGAGAGCCCCGCGCGGTCCTTCTACCGGCGCATTCGGCGCGTCGGAGGACCCTGCGAGAGAACGCACTTCTGGTAGCGTTAACCAAACGTTGGGTCAGTTCGGCAAGCCAGGGAAGTCAGGTCGGGAGTCAGGAGCCGTGCAGGTGTTGTGGGGCGTCCTCAAGTGACGCCGAAGCATGCCGGCCACGCCTATGACGACGGCACCAGGCGCACCGAGATCCTGCAGACCGCTGCCCTGCTGATCGCGACGTCGGGTCTGCGGACCTCGTTGCAGGAGATCGCCGATGCCGCAGGCATTCTCCCCGGCAGCCTCTACCACCATTTCGAATCCAAGGAAGCGATCCTGGTCGAACTGCTGCGGCGCTATCACGACGATCTGGATCGCATCGCCGAGCACGCGCAGAGCCGTTTGGACGATCCCGCGTCGCTGTCCGCGTTTGATCGGATCGTCGATCTGGGGTCGGCGATCGCGCAATGCGCGTTCACACACGGTGCCGCACTGCAGATGACGTTCTATGAGGCGCCGACGTCGAATCCGGAACTCGCGGCGCTCGCCCAGCAGCGGCCGACGGCGATCCTCGAAGCGATGGTGCAGACCCTGCGCGCCGCGCGCTGGAGCGGCTACCTTCGGCCCGATGTCGACCTGCCGGTTCTCGCGGATCGGATCGTGCAGACGATGTTGCAGGTGGGCCTCGACGTTATGCGGCACGGCTCGGGCGCCGACAAGGTAGCCACCCTGTTGTGCCGGATTCTGCTGGAGGGACTTGCCGCGGTGCCGCCGACCGACGCCGCACTTGATCGGTCTGCGGCGTTCATCGCTGCCGACGATGTGGTGAAGTCGTGGACCGACGACAGTGAGGCCGAGCTCAACGACAAGGGCGCCTACATTCGTGCGGTGGCACGAACGGAGTTCGGCCGTAAGGGCTACGAAGTCACCACCATCAGAGACATCGCTTCTGCGGCCGGACTCGGCACCGGCACGGTGTACCGGTTGATTGGTTCGAAGGACGAACTCCTGGCCTCGATCATGCAGTCGTTCGGCGAAAAGGTCGCGTTGGGATGGACGAACGTGTTGCGCTCCGATGCGTCGCCGGTCGAGAAGCTCGATGCGCTGTCCTGGGTCAACACCAACGTGCTGGACCGCTTCGGCGATGAGTTCCGCATTCAGCTCGCGTGGATGCGCCAGTCCCCTCCCGACACCCCGAACCCCGGCTGGTTGTTCACCAAGCGGGTGCGGCAGATGAAATCGCTACTGGCGGAGGGCATTCGGTCCGGCGAAATCAAGATCGACAGCCCGTCGAACGAGATGCTCGCGCGGTGCGTCATCGGTGTCGGCTGGTTTCCCGAGAACATCATTCGCGAGGTCGGGACGCGCGCGTCGCTCATCCACGTCCGCGACACCATGCTGCGCGGTGTCATCAACCGCGACAAGTAGGCCAGTCGAGCTACCCGACCGTGACCGGCAGTTTCCCCATCCCCGCACGCTCGACGTATGCGCCATCTCCGCATTGTCGAAGTCGACATCCCATTCGGGCCAGCGCTTGAGGATCTCCTCGAGTGCCACCCGGGCCTGCATCCGCGCCAATGCCGACCCGAGACAGAAGTGCAGGCCCTGCCCGAACGACAGATGCCCACCGTCCGGTGAATGTCGAAGCGCTCCCCGTCGGGGAAGTGCCGCTCGTCGCGGTTGGCAGAACCGTTGAGCAACAACATCACCGAGCCCTCGGGAATCTTTTCGCCACGGCATTCGGTGTCGTGGGCGACGTACCGTGCCTGCACTGGCGAGGGCGCCTCATAACGCAATACCTCCTCGATCGCCCGAGGGATCAGCGAGAAGTCCTCGACCAGTTGTCGCCGTTGGTCGGGGTGCTCGCTGAGCAACTGGCCGATGAAACCGATCAGCCGCGTGGTTGTCTCGTTCCCAGCGCCTGCGATCATGCTGGTGTAGGTGAGCACCTCGGTGCGGGTCAGCGGCCGCGACACCCCGTCCTCTTCGATCTCCGCATTCAGCAGTTGCGTCATCAGGTCGTCGGACGGATGGTCGGCGCGCCAGTCGATGTACTCGGCGAAGAGTTGATAGCTGTTCTCGAACATATCTGCCGAAACGGTCTTGAAGGTGCCGTCCTTCAGTCCAAGGGCGCGGTCGGTCTTGTCCCTGATGCTGCTGCTGATCCTGCTCGGGAATGCCAAGCAGATAGCCGATTGTGCGCATCGGAATCTGGGCGCCGAGGTCGGCGATGAAATCGAACCTGCCCGACCCGATCAACGGATCGAGCGTTCTCACGCAGTACTGCCGTGTCAGCGGCTCGATCTCCTCCATCCGCCGAGGCGTGAAAACCTTTGAGAGAACCCGCCTGTGCAGGTCGTGCAGCGGAGGATCCTCGAAGAGAATGACGCCGGGCGGTACCTCGATGCCACTCATGATCACGTCCATGGTGGTTCCACGTCCCGACCGATAGGTCTGGAAGTTCGGAAGGTCGCGCGAAACGTCCTCATAGCGACTCAGCGCGAAGAAGTTGAACTTCTCGTTGTAGTAGAGCGGCGCCTCGTCGCGCATCCGTTTCCACGTCGGGTATGGATTGTCGTCGATCGCGAAATCGAAAGGGTCGTAGTACACATCAACTGCACTGGCACCGGTCATGCTCACGCTCCCTTGCTATTGATCAGATCGTTGAATGCAACGGTGAGCCCGTCGGCCTCGTCGATGGATCCGTGCCGCTTCGGGCAACACCACGTCGCCGACGCGTTTCAGGTACGGCCACGCGATGTCCGGTGGCAGTCCGCCGCACAGCGGCGACAGGTTGAGCATCCCGCCCCGCCGCACGAAGTCTATGGCCTGCGCAGTCTGGATGATCCTGTGCGACTTGAACTTATCCCGCAGTTCGGTGACGTCGCGGGCGGCGGAGATGCCTGCGGACACATCGTTGTCCGGATTCCACTTCGCATAGCCGCGAGCATCGTGGAGAAGGTATTCGCCTAGTTCGTCCCATGCCGCGTCGACGTCGTCGGCGACGAAGGTGACCGACGGTGTGTCGCGCTCGGGAACTAGCACCGGCCCCGGTGTGTGCCCGTGCTCGCGACAAGCAGCCTCGTAGGCCTCCTGCATGCCGGGCACGCTACCGTTCGCCAGCATGCCCAGACCGTTTCTGCCCGCTCGCCGTGCCGCCGCCAGGCTGGCGCCGCCCCACATCAACGCCGGTCCGCCCGGCGTCTGAGGTGATGGCGTCACCTTGATTCGCCGTCCCTTGTGGACGACGGACTCGCCCGACAACAGCGCGCGGAGCAGCTCCAGCTTCTCGTCCGCGAGCTTGCCGCGCGCCGCGCGATCGAGTCCGAAGTGCTCGAATTCCTCGGCGCGGTATCCGACGCCGAATACGTAGGACGCCCGCCCCTTGCTGATGATGTCGAGCACGGCGATCTCTTCGGCGAGCCGAACAGGGTCGTAGAACGGCAGTATCACCACCAGGCTGAGCATCAACCGCTCGGTGCGCGCCGCGATCGCCGACGCCAGAATCAGAGGCGAAGGAAGATACCCATCTTCGGATCCGTGGTGCTCGCAGAGCACCGCGGCAAGGCAGCCGTGCTGTTCCGCCCAACTGCTCATATCGATCGCCGCCGCGTAGAGGTCGGCCGTCGCCGCGCCGAATGCCGGCGCGCGCATGTCGAATCGGATCAAGTACATCGTGGCCTCCAGTTCATTCGAACGCGTAGCGGGGCAATGTGTTCGGCATGTCGAGCGAGCTGAGCAGACCCGCAGGGGCATCGACGACGTACGGAATCGCGTTGACAACCCGCATCGCCGTCGCGGCCATCGCGGCGCGGCCTGCGCCGTGCCCCTCGGCCTCACCGAGGTTCATGGCGCAGTGGATATCGGGATCACCCTCGATGTCGACCCGATAGGTGGCGTCGAACTCCGATGACAGCCAATCGGGCGCGACGTCGCGGGCCATGCGGATGATGTGCTCGATCACGATGGCTTCGCGGCCGTTCACCAGACCGGCGGCGCGTGTGCACACCGCACCACACGTTCCTGCCGGGATGGTTCCGAACGCCACCTCGATATCTCTGTCTGTCGTGCGCCTGTCCAGCGATCCGCGGACCTCGGACACCTCGACGCCGAGGCCGGCCGCCATCAGGTAGATCGGTGCCTTCCAAGCTATTTCGATGAAACCCGGGGTCTTCAGCATCGGTTCGAAGTCGAGTGGGTGACCGAATCCCATACCGTTCATCATCACGTCGGCGACCGGATAGTGGTCGTTCAACGCCACCTCCGTCACCTTGAGGCATTTGATCGTCTTGGATTGAGTCGAAAGCAGAAGCGCGAGTTGATCCGAGCCGAAACCCGGGAAGATCCCTGACGCATAGAACGACACGTTTCCGGACCTCGCCGCCGCCTCGAGTTGGTCGCGCCATTCCGGCGAGTAGAACGCAGGCGGATAGACAAGACTGGTTGAGCTCGTTGATACGACGTTGATCCCAGCCCCGAGCAGGCGGAGGTAGTCCGGAACGGAACCGGCGTCACGTTCGGGTCCGCTTGCGGCGTACACGACGCAATCGGGCGCCAGGGCGATGAGCGCATCGGCGTCGTCTGGTGGCGGCCACCCCGATGGGCTCGCCGCCCGCCAACTCACCAGCATCCTTGCCGACTTTCTCGGCGGAATGCACCCAGACGCCGACAAGGTCGAGGTCCGGCCGGCGCGCAATCGCTTCGACGGCAATGGATCCGACGCCGCCCGTCGACCAGACCACCGTTGAAAGCGGTGCTGTCACGAGGTCTCCTCACAGTTGCGGGTCATGCGCGCTCGGCAGCCATCACGGCGCGTTCGAGGTAAGGCCACGCCAGATCGGGCGGGACACCACCGCACAGCGGAAGCAGCGGAAGCGGTCTGCCAGTCCGGATATAGGCGGCCGCCTCGTCGATCGACAACACCCGGTACGCACCGTTGGCCTCGCGCAGTGCGGCCGCGCTCTCGGCGCGCGAGATGCTCGCGACGGTGTCGTCGCCGTGGCGGTACGACGCCGCGGTAACAGCGTCGTGAAGAAGGTAGGGCCCAAGCTCATCCCACGCCGCGTTCACATCATCCGCGACGAAGATGGTCGTCGGCGCATCCGGAACGGGACACTGGATCACGCCGGGCTCACGTCCGTATGCACGGCATGCCGATTCGAAGAACTCTTTGAGTTCTGGCGAGTCGGTTTGAGCGATGAACCCGAGACCGAACTTCGCCGCACGCCGTGCCGCCGCCTTGCTGCCTCCCGCGACGAGCATGTACGGGCCGCCCGCTGTGGAAGGGGCAGGCGTGACATGGATGCGCCTGCCGCCGTGGTCGACCGGTTCGCCCTTCAGCAGCCGAAGCAAGAGCGTCGAGCGACTCGTCGGCCAACTTCCCGCGCTCGTGTATAGTCGACCCCGAAATGCTCGTATTCCTCAGTGCGGTGGCCGATACCGAAGGCGTACGAGACGCGACCCTTGCTGATGATGTCCAGGATGCTGATCTCCTCTGCCAGCCGGACCGGATCCCAGAAGGTGATGGGCACGGCCGCCAGCAGAATGGCCAGGTGCTTGGTGCGGGCGGCGATGGCAGACGCGAGGAGGTGCGGAGCCGGAAGGTGCCCGTCCTCGGTGGCGTGATGCTCGGACAACACCGCGATGACGGCGCCGCGCGTCTCCGCCCACGAACACATATCGATGGCCGCTGCGTAGAGGTCGGCCGCCGGCGCGTCGCCCTCTGGCGCACGCATGTCGAACCGCAGGGTGAACATCAGCGCATCATCCCGACTCCGTGGTCACGCCGAACGACTTTAACCTAAAGTTTGTTCTCGTTTAATAGTGGTTGCTATTCTAACTCAGTATCTGCGCTGTGTCGGCGACCGATCGAGGAGGAACGATGACAGCAGGTCAGCATCGAGTCGTGGTGTGGTCGACGGGCGGTATCGGATCGATCGCGATCCGCGCCGTTCATCAACGGCCCAACCTGGACCTCGTCGGGGTGTGGGTGCATTCCGAGGACAAGGTCGGCAAGGATGCGGGCGAACTCGCCAATGGCGAGCCGATCGGCCTGGCCGTCACCAACGACGCCGACGCGCTGATCGCCCTCAAGCCCGACTGCGTCATCTATGCGGCCAGCGGCCCAGAGCGCGATGCGGGCCACATCCCCGACTACGTCAAGTTGCTCAGCGCCGGACTAAACGTGGTGACGACGAGCACCACCCGTCTGGTTAACCCGCATGCCTATGAGCCGGCCGAATGGCGGGACCAGCTCATCGCGGCCGCCAAGGAAGGCCAGGTGTCGCTGTATGCGTCTGGCATCGAACCGGGGTTCGCCGCCGACTACCTGCCACTCGTGCTGTCCACGCAGTCGTCGCAGATCGAGAAGATCCACGCCTACGAGATCGGGCTGTACGACGACTACGGCGTGCCCGACATCATGAGCGACGCATTGGGATTCGGCCGTCCCCTCGACTACCAGCCGTGGATCAGCTTTCCCGGCGCGATCGCAGGCGAATGGCAGGGCCAGATTGGGATGGTTGCCGATGCGCTCGGCGTCGAGGTTCAGGAAGTGCGTGAGACGTTCGACCGCGCGGCGACGGAGCGGACGCTGGAGGTCGCGATGGGCGCCGTCGAGGCCGGAACCTGCGGCGCGTTGCGGATGCAGGCGATCGGTGTTGTCGACGGCCGCGAGGCCATCGTCATCGAACACGTCACCCGGCTGGCTCCCGACGTCGCACCCGACTGGCCGACGCTTCCGAACGCCCTCGGATACCGCGTGGTGATCACCGGAACCCCGGATATCGACTGCACATTCGACGTCACGCTTCGCGACCGCAAGAAGGCCGGCATCGAAGGCATGACGTCAGGTGCGGGAGCGATGGTCGCCACCGCGATGCGCGTCGTGAACGCGGTGCCGTATGTCGTCGCCGCGGAACCAGGCCTGCTCAGCTCGGTCGATCTGCCGTTGACGATTCCCAAGGGTGCGTTCAGCCGAGGGTGACTACTCGGGCAGCCGAAGCTCGGGCTTCTCCACCTCTTCGATGTTCACGTCCTTGAACGTGATCACCCGCACGTGTTTGACGAACCGGGCCGGCCGGTACATGTCCCACACCCAGGCGTCGGCAAGCCGCAACTCGAAGTAGACCTCGCCCTCGGCGTTTCGCGGCACCAGCTCCACGCTGTTCGCCAGGTAGAACCGTCGCTCTGTCTCCACGACATAGCTGAACTGTCCGACGATGTCCTTGTATTCGCGGTAGAGCGAGAGCTCCATCTCGGTTTCGTACTTCTCGAGATCTTCGGCACTCATCCGCTCAGCTGTCCTTCATCTGCTTCTGATCCATCTGGTCCCAATTCTCCCCTACCCGAGTTGGCTCTGCTGCTCGGGTTCCATGTCCAGAGCGTTTTCCGGCACTAATTCGCCCTCCACCGCGACGAGCCGACGCACGTTGATGAACGAGTATCGGTGTTGGCTGCACGGGCCGAGCTCGGCCAGCGCCGCACTGTGCCCCGGGGTGCTGTATCCCTTGTGCTCGGCGAATCCATAGCCAGGATGTTCGCCCTCCATCTTGACCATCAGCCTGTCACGGCTCACCTTGGCCAGCACGCTGGCCGCCGCGATGCAGGCCGCAGCCGCATCCCCGCCGACCACCGGCAGCGACGGCATCGGCAGGCCCGGTACCCGGAACCCGTCCGACAACACGTAGCCGGGCCGCACCGACAGGCCGGCTACCGCCCGCCGCATGCCCTCGATATTCGCCACGTGCACACCTCGGCGATCCACCTCGACCGACGGGATGAACACCACGTGATAGGTCAGCGCGTAGCGGCGAATCAGCGGAAACAGCCGCTCACGCTCCTTCTCGTTGAGTTTCTTGGAGTCGTCGAGCGCGGCCAGGCTCCCCAGCCTGTTCGGCCCGAGCACACATGCGGCCACCACCAGCGGACCAGCGCACGCGCCGCGGCCCACCTCGTCGACACCCGCCACCGGGCCCAGTCCGCCCCGATATAGGGCGGACTCCAGGGTGCGCAGGCCCGAAGACTTCCGAATCACGGTTCGCGGAGGCCATGTCGCCGGCAAACTCAAGCCCTCTGTCCCCCTGCCCTTCGGGCGGGTGGGCCCCCCGTTTGCGTGGGGAGTACCCGCACTTCGCCCTGAACGGCTCATCGCCACTCCTACTGGGTCTGCGGGTTCACGCTGCCCACTCCACCCCATCGTGACGGCGGCCAGGCGATGAATCGCGCCTTTCCGATGACATTGTCCACCGGCACCGTCCCGTAGTTCGGGTCGCCCGTGCACAACAGCCCGCGCTGGGCGTCGGCCGGCGTGTTGCCGCAATGTGCGCGCGAATCGGCCGAGTGGGTGCGGTTGTCGCCCATCACCCAGAGCCGCCCATCGGGCACCTTCACCGGGCCGAACTCATTGCCGAGGCAGGGGTACACCGCCGGGTCGGCCATCATCGTGGCCGGGTCGAGAAACGGCTCGTTGAGCTTCTTGCCGTCCACCGTGAGGCCCGTATCGGCGCGGCATTGGACCGTCTGTCCGCCCACCGCAATCACGCGTTTGACCAAGTCGTTCTCGTCGGGTGGGACGAAGCCGACGAACGAGAGCGCGTTCTGCACCCAGCGCACGGCTGTGTTCTTCGAGCGGATCGACTTGTAGCCGATGTTCCAGTTGGGCGGGCCCTTGAACACGATCACGTCGCCGGGGTCCGGCGAACTGAACCGGTAGGTGAGCTTGTCGACCATGATCCGGTCGCCAGTGCACCCGGCGCAGCCGTGCAGCGTGGGCTCCATCGACTCGGAAGGGATCAGGTATGGCCGCGCGACGAACGTCAGCATGACGTAGTACAGGACCACCGCAATGGTGACGAGGATCGCCGCTTCCCGCAGCGCGCCGCGCTTCTTGGGTTCGTCGGTTTTTTCGTCGGTAACCGAATCGGCGCTCTCGGGCGAGTCGGTAATTGAGTCCTCTGGGTCCGTGGCGTCGGTCACCGCATCAGAGTAGTCAGAACGATGCTTGCCCCTGCTCGGCTCGCTTTCCAAGGATCAGGCCTGGATCGGGTCCGCAGCCGGAAACGCAGTCAGCGCTTCTCCTTGATCTTGGCCTTCTTGCCACGCAGCTCGCGCAGGTAGTAGAGCTTGGCCCGGCGCACGTCGCCGCGGGTGACGACGTCGATGTGGTCGATGTTCGGCGAGTGCACGGGGAAGGTCCGCTCGACGCCGACGCCGTAGCTTTCCTTGCGGACCGTGAAGGTCTCGCGGACCCCGCCGCCCTGCCGGCGAAGGACGACACCCTTGAAGACCTGGATGCGCTCCTTGGAGCCCTCGATGACCTTGACGTGCACATTGACGGTGTCGCCGGGGCCGAAGGCCGGGATGTCGTCGCGCAGCGACGCGTTATCGACGAAGTCCAGCGTGTTCATCGGTGACACTTCCTTGCTGTTGGCGGCTGTGTGGCATCGTCGCGGTGTCGCGCGTCGCCGAGCCGATCTATCGGGCGTATCTGGGAGTCTCGCCGCGGGCAGATATCGGCCCACGCGGACAACTGCTCAATTGTGCCAGACGGGCCCCAATCCAGTGAAATCGCCGCCGGTCGACCCCACGAAACGCTGAGGCACCGTAAGCACGCGATGTGGGCGCTCAAAGGTTAGGCTGAAACCACCGGCAGGCGCGGTGTAGCAACCCTGATCCGGCTCGGGAATCACGTTGAGGGAGGGCCATGCGGCGGCGGTCGTCGAGTTTGGTCACGGCAACCGCGGCCGTCATCATTGCGGTCCCCTTTATCGCAGGTTGTGAAGCCAAGGTCTACGGCACACCGCCGCCGCCGACTGGCCCGCAGCTGACCGTCATCGCCCCGATGGGCACTAAGGCCCCGCTGCCCGAAGCCCCGCCCGATGAGCCCGCCGCCACCTTCTCCGGCCTTGACGCAAGGGCAAGGCAGTCCACGGCTGACGCCGCGCAGTTCGGCGCCGACATCACGACTACCATCCTTGACCGCAACACGGGACAGATCGTCACCAACGGCAACGCCGAGGCAATGCCGATCGCCTCGGTGGTCAAGCTGTTCATCGCGGACGACCTACTGCTGCAGGAATCGAGGGGGCAGACGCAACTCTCCCCCGACGACCGCGCCTTGCTCGACGCCATGCTGCGGTCATCGGACGACAGCGCCGCCGAAGTGTTCTGGAACCGCAGTGGCGGCAGCGCGATCGTTTCGCGGGTCACCGCGCGGTACGGGTTGGGTGCGACCTCGACGCCCTACAACGGGCGTTGGTTCAATACGTTGAGCACGACGGGCGACCTGGTCCAGTACTACGACAAGCTGCTGGCGGGCAGCGGCGGATTACCGCCGGAGCGGGCCAACATCATTCTGTCCAACCTGGCGGCATCCACGCCGACTGCGCCCGACGGCACGGTTCCTGGCGGCGTCTATCCGCAGCGGTTCGGCATTCCGGAGGGGCTGTACGCCGAGCCGGTGGCGGTCAAGCAAGGGTGGTTCTGCTGCTGGAATGGCGGCAACTGGGTCCATTGGTCGACCGGCGTGATCGGGCCGGACCGTCGGTATGTCATGGCGATCGCCTCCATGCAGCCAGCCGACGACGTCACCGCGCGCAACACCATCACCCAGGCCGTCAAGACGATGTTCCCCGGCGGGCGCATCTAGTCCAGCAGATCGGGGCGCCGGTCGCGGGTGCGCTGCAAACCCTGTTGATGTCGCCACGCCGCCACCTTGGCGTGGTCACCCGACAGCAGCACCTCGGGCACATCGAGTCCCCGCCAGCTCGGCGGCCGGGTGTAGCTCGGCCCCTCCAGCAAGCCGTTGGAATGCGAATCGTCTTGATGTGACGCGGGATTGCCGAGTACATCGGGTAGCAGCCGCACGATCGCCTCGACCATCACCAGCGCGGCCGATTCGCCCCCAGGCAACACGTAGTCGCCGATCGACACTTCCTCGACACGCATCCGGCTGGCCGCGTCGTCGACAACGCGTTGATCGATACCCTCGTAACGCCCGCATGCGAACACCAGGTGCTTCTCGATGCTCCACCGCTGCGCGTCGGCCTGGCCGAACAACCGGCCCGCCGGAGTCGGGACGATCAGAAGTGTTTCTTCCGAACAGATTTCGTCGAGCGCGTCACCCCACACCGGCGCCTTCATCACCATCCCGGGGCCGCCGCCATACGGTGAGTCGTCCACCGACTTGTGAACGTCATGGGTCCACCGCCGCAGATCGTGCACCGCCAATTCCACGATCCCGGCCTCAATCGCCTTGCCCGGCAACGACTGCCGCAACGGCTCCAGGTAGTCGGGGAAGATCGTCACCACATCGATGCGCATGTCAGCCCAGCTCCAGCAGACCCTCGGGCGGGTCGATCTCGAGGGTCTGGTCGGCCAGCGACACCGACGTGACGATGGCGCTCACGAAGGGCACCAACACCTCACCGTCTTCGGTGCGTACCGAGAGCAATTCGCCCGCCGCAGTGTGCAATACCTCGGCGACGGAGCCAACGGAGGCGCCCGAGGTCGTTACCACCTTCAGGCCCTCGAGCTGGTGGTCGTAGAACTCGTCGGGCTCCTCGATCGGCGGCAAATCCGCAGAGTCGACAAGGAATAGGGTGCCGCGTATCGAGTCGGCCGCGGTGCGGTCCGCCACGCCGTCCAGCCGTACCAACAGCCGTCCGCTGTGCTCACGAACCGAATCGACGACGTAGTCGCGTTCGGGCCCACCGCGGGATGGCTTGGCACGCAGCGTGGTACCCGGCGCGAAGCGGGTGTCGGGGTCATCGGTGCGGACCTCGACGACGACCTCGCCGGTGACGCCGTGTGCCCTGACGACCCGCCCGACTACCAGGTCCATATGCCGACCGCTACTGGTCGGTGTCCACCACGTCGACGCGGATGCCACGGCCACCGATGCCCGCGACCAGCGTGCGCAGTGCGGTAGCGGTGCGGCCACCCCGGCCGATGACCTTGCCGAGGTCGTCGGGGTGCACGTGCACCTCGACAGTGCGCCCGCGGCGGCTGGTCACCATGTCGACTCGGACATCGTCGGGGTTGTCCACGATCCCGCGGACCAGGTGCTCGACGGCGTCGACGACGACGGTGCTCATGGTCGCGCTCAGCTCTCGGTGGACTCGGTGGACTCGGCCGACTCGGCGGCCCCGGGGGCCTCAGCCGGGGCCTCAGCGGTCTCGGCAGGCGCGGCAGCTTCAGCGGTCTCGGCAGGCGCCTCGGCCTCAGCCTTCTCGGCGGCGGCCTTCTTGGCGGGCGCCTTCTTCTTCTTGGCCGTGGTGGCCTCGCCGGACGGCGCGCCGTCGGCCTCGGCCAGCGCGGCGTTGAACAGATCCAGCTTGCTCGGCTTGGGCTCCTTGACCTTCAGGGTGCCTTCGGTGCCGGGCAGGCCCTTGAACTTCTGCCAGTCGCCGGTGATCTTCAGCAGCTGCAGAACGGGTTCGGTCGGCTGGGCGCCGACGCTGAGCCAGTATTGGGCCCGCTCCGAGTCGATCTCGATGAGGCTCGGGTCTTCCTTCGGGTGGTACCGGCCGATGACCTCGATGGAGCGGCCGTCGCGGCGTGTGCGCGCGTCGGCGACGGCGATGCGGTACTGGGGATTGCGGATCTTGCCAAGCCGCGTGAGCTTGATCTTGACAGCCATGATGAAGCGATTCTCCTGTGGTTGCCACGCTGCAATTCAGCGATCGCAGGCGGGTTGCCCGGATCCGGTTTTGCCTTACGTGTGTGACCGCCGCGCAGCCGTAGTCGCGGGGCAGACAGCCGCCCATTGTGCCAGAACAGGTACTACCAGTGAAAATCGCGTCCTGGCGCTCCTCGCGTACCTTTACAACTTCTGGTGCAAATGTCACGCTCAGA
This sequence comes from uncultured Actinomycetota bacterium, assembly GCA_963766465.1. Classification (GTDB taxonomy): domain Bacteria; phylum Actinomycetota; class Actinomycetes; order Mycobacteriales; family Mycobacteriaceae; genus Mycobacterium. Next base: position 558,015 of record CAVXZT010000014.1, on the reverse strand, counting down.
GAATGGATGACGCCGCCACCCTGCTGGAGATCGAGGCGATCAAGCAGCTGAAGGCCCGGTACTGCCGATACCTGGATACCAAGGACTGGGAGGCGTGGCGAGGGATCTTCTCCGACGACTTCCTCAGCGACACCTCGCAGGCTGGCGGCAAGGTGATCGTCGGGGCCGACGAGTTCGTCGCCTTCGTGCGTAAGAACCTGGAGAAGCAGCCGACCGTGCACCAGGTGCACGCACCGGAGATCGAGTTGACGTCGGCGACGACTGCCCGCGGCATATGGGCTCTCAACGACGTCGTTCGACTGGCGCCTGGCCTGAACCTGGACGGCTACGGTCACTACGACGAGACGTACGACAAGATCGACGGGCAGTGGCGCATCACGAGCTCCAAGCTGACCCGGCTCCGCACAGATATCTTCAATCCGCTTTTCTCCGTACGCATTTCCGACCGACTCAGTCGGCTGGCGGGAAAGCTTGCGCGCTAGAGCACCTTGTCGAAGCACTTCTCCTCGACGCGCTGACTCATCCGCCAACCTTGCGCCGTGCGGACGAATTCGTCGACGTACCACAGCCCGCAGAACATGATCTGGCTCTGCTCCCCGGCGAACACCATCGGATTGAAGCAGAAGGTCCGCGACGACGCGGTGTCGCCGTCGATGCGCACATCGAAATTGCCGAGCATGTGGGCGTGCGCCTGGAAGATTTTCGGCAGCGTCTCCGCGAGCCAAGCCTTCACCTCTGGGAAGCGGCCGTCGATCCCGCCCATCGCCCGATAGTCGATATAGGCGTCCGAGGTGAACACGCGATCGAGACCGTCGAATTGTCGACGGTCGATGGCCGTCGAGTAGTCGATAAGCAGCTGCTGAATCTCAAACCGGTCCGAAATCTCCTCCAGGCTCAACATGGGTGTTGATTCAACACCGCTGGGGACCGCGTTCAGGCGCGAGGGTTAGGCTGCTGCGTCCATGGGGAGATTCGTCGCGGTCATCGCCGCTTGCCTTGGTCTGATGCTTACTTCCGTCACGCCGCTCGCCTCAGCCGATGCCGACATCCAGCCGGTCGGCAGCATGCCGGTTCCTGAAGGTCCCGCTCCAGCGTGGATTGTCGCCGATATGGACACCGGCCAGGTACTGGCCGGCAGAGACATGGATGTCGCCCATCCGCCCGCGAGCACGATCAAGACGCTGCTGGCGCTCACCGCGCTGGAGGAGCTGCCCAGTCTGGATGCGACCGTCGTCGGCACCGCGGCCGACACGCAGGTCGAGTGCAACTGCGCGGGGATCAAACCGGGCGGCACCTACACCGCCCGCCAGCTGCTTGACGCGGTGCTGCTGGTTTCGGGCAACGACGCCGCCAATGCCCTCGCCGACATGATCGGCGGCTACGACACCGCGGTGGCGAAGATGAACGCCAAGGCGGCGTCCATCGGCGCGGTGAACACGCACGCGTCGACGCCGTCGGGGCTCGACGGACCGGGTGGCCCTGGGTTCACCACGCCGCGGGACCTGGCGATCATCTTCCGCGCCGCGATGGCCAATCCGACGTTCGCGCAGATCACTTCGCAACCGGTGGCGATGTTCCCGTCCGGTGCGGGAGAGAAGCCGCTCGTCAACGAGGACGAGTTGCTGCACCGCTACCCCGGCACGATCGGCGGCAAGACCGGTTTCACCGATGCGGCCAGGAAGACGTTCGTCGCCGCCGCTGACCGAGGTGGACGTCGACTGGTGATCGCCATGATGTACGGCCTGATCAAAGAGGGCGGCCCGACGTACTGGGATCAGGCTGCAGGCCTGCTGGACTGGGGCTTCGCGCAAGACCCAAGATCAGGTATCGGCTCACTTTAAGTTGCTCAATCGCAACTCATCCGAGACCTCGTCGGCTAACCCGCTCAGTAGGCTCGGCGCCCGTGCGAAAGTTGTTGGCCGCGTTGACCGTCACTCTGGCCGCGGCCGTAATGGTCGCTCCCCCAGCGTCGGCCGAACCCAGTATCGAACAAGCCAGCGCAGTGGCGATCCCGCAGGGGCCGGCAGAGGCGTGGCTGCTCGCCGACCTCGACAACGGACGAATTCTCGCTTCCCGCAGCCCAAATGAGCCGCACGCGCCAGCAAGCACCATCAAGGCGCTGCTCGCGATGGTCGTGCTCGATCAGCTCCCGCTCACCGCGGTGATCACCGCGACGCCCGCGAACACCGATGTGGAGTGCTCATGTGTGGGGGTCAAGGAGGGTCGGGCCTACACGGTGCGTCAACTGCTCGACGGCCTGATGCTGGTGTCGGGCAACGACGCCGCCAACACCCTGGCCGAGGGGCTCGGTGGCTATCAGGCCGCGGTCGCGCGAATGAACGCCAAGGCCGTCGCGGTGGGCGCACGCAACACCCACGCCTCCTCGCCGTCAGGCCTGGACGGCCCAGGGATGGAGTCGACCACGACACCGTACGACCTGGCGATCATCTACCGTGCCGCGCTTCACAATCCGACCTTCGCGGCCATCGTGCGCCAGCAGTCGTCTCTGTTCCCCACCGACGACGGGCCGAAGAAGATCGTCAACCAGAACGAGATGCTGCAGCGGTATCCCGGCACGATGGTCGGCAAGACCGGCTTCACAAACCTCGCACAGCACACCTTCGTCGGCGCCGCACAGCGCAACGGCCACAGCTTGGTGGTCGTGCAGATGTATGGCTCTGGCGACATGTACGGCCAGGCGATCGGCCTGCTGGATTGGGGCTTCAGCCAGTACGGGTGACACTTTTCCTCCGCGAGCAGACGCAGATGGTCACGAAACGCGGCGATTTTGGAACCTTCTGCGTCTGTCCCCAGCTTGCGCGTGGGCCCTCGCGCTAGAAAACCCGGCCCCGCAGAATCACCACGTCCGGGTTCTTGAGCGCCTGGACGCCCGACCGCGGATCCTCCGCGTAGCAGACCAAGTCGGCGCTGGCCCCGTGCTCGAGACCGGGCCGCCGCAGCCACTCCCGTGCGGTCCAACTGGCCGCGCCAAGCGCCTCGGTCGGGCTCATGCCGATTCCCGTGAGCGCCTCGATCTCGTCGGCGATCCGGCCGTGCGGCACCATGCTGCCTGCGTCGGTGCCTGCATAGATCGGGATACCTGCCTCGCGGGCGGCGGCCGTCCGTGGATAGCACCGCTCGTAGAGGTCCCGCATGTGCCTGGCGTAGCTCGGGTACTTCGCGGCGCCTTCGGCGATACCAGGGAAGTTCTCGACGTTGATCAGTGTGGGGACCAGCGCGGTGCCGTGCTCGACCATCAGCTCGATGGTGTCGTCGGTCAGGCCGGTGCCGTGCTCGATGCAGTCGATGCCCGCGTTGATCAGACCGGGCAGCGCCTCCTCGCTGAACACGTGAGCGGTGACCCGCGCGCCGTTGTCGTGGGCGGCATCGATTGCCTGCTTGAGGATCTCATCGGACCACAGCGGCGCCAGGTCGCCGACGTCGCGGTCGATCCAGTCCCCGACCAGCTTGACCCAACCGTCACCCCAGCGGGCCTGTTCGGCCACCGCCGCAGGCAGCTGTGATTCATCTTCGAGCTCGATGGCGAACCCGCGCTGGTACCGCTTCGGCCTGGCCAGATGACGGCCGTGACGGATGATCCGGGGAAGGTCGTCGTGGTCGTCGAGGCTGCGGGTGTCGAAGGGTGAACCCGCGTCGCGCAGCAGCAGCGCACCGGCATCACGTTCGGTCTCGGCCTGCCTGATGCATTCGTCGAGATCATCGACCGGGCCGTGGTCGCCGAGCCCGACATGGCAATGCGCGTCGACGAGGCCCGGCACGATCCAGCCACCGTCGAACACCGTTTCCGCATCAGCCACCGGTTCGGCACTGAGCGTGCCGTCGACGATCCACCACTCGACCGGTTCACCGTCAGGCAATCCAAGCCCGCGGACATGAAGAGCCGGGTGTCGCATCCTATTTTTGGCCCGGGAACTTCAGCTTCGAGAGGTCGATATTGGCAAGACCTGGTGGCAGCTCGTCCAGGCCCTTCGGCATATCCGACAGATCCGGGAAGCCCGCGGGCATACCAGGGCCAAGCGGATTGCGCGCCTTTGGCGGCGTCGGCCCGCGTGCGCCCTTCTTCTTGCCTGCCTGCTTGTTCTTGCCCTTCGCGGCCTTGCGAGAAGAACCCTTGCGGCCGAACGGCATTCCCATCTGACCGGCCATCTGCGACATCATCTTGCGAGCCTCGAAGAACCGGTCGACGAGCTGATTGACCTCAGAAACTGCGACGCCTGAACCGTTGGCGATCCGCAGCCGACGCGATGCGTTGATGATCTTCGGGTCGGCCCGCTCCGCAGGCGTCATGCCTCGGATGATCGCCTGCACGCGGTCGAGTTGACTGTCGTCGACCGCGGCCAGAGCGTCCTTCATCTGGCCTGCGCCGGGCAGCATGCCGAGCAGATTGCCGATCGGGCCCATCTTGCGGATTGCCAGCATCTGTTCGAGGAAGTCCTCAAGCGTCAGCTCACCCGAGCCGATCTTGGCGGCGGCGGCCTCGGCCTGCTCGGCGTCGAAGACCTGCTCGGCCTGCTCGATCAGGGACAGCACGTCGCCCATGCCGAGGATGCGGCTGGCCATCCGGTCGGGATGGAAGACGTCGAAGTCCTCGAGCTTCTCGCCGCTCGATGCGAACAGGATCGGCACGCCGGTGACCTCGCGCACCGACAGCGCAGCGCCGCCACGAGCATCGCCGTCCAGCTTGGTCAGCACGACACCGGTGAAGCCCACGCCCTCGCGGAATGCCTCCGCGGTGTTGACCGCGTCCTGACCGATCATCGCGTCGAGCACGAAGATCACTTCGTCGGGGTCGACGGCGGCGCGGATGGCCGCCGCCTGGCCCATCAGCTCGTCATCGATGCCGAGTCGGCCTGCGGTGTCGACGACGACGACGTCGTAGTGCTTGGCCTTGGCCTCGGCGAGGCCGGCCGCCGCGACGGCCACCGGGTCGCCGTGCCCTGCCTGTTCCGAACCTTCGGTCGACACGCCGGGATGCGGCGCGAAGACCTGCAACACCGGCACGCTCGCCGACGATCTGCAGCTGGTTCACCGCACCCGGGCGTTGCAGGTCGCACGCCACGAGCAGCGGTGTATGGCCCTGTCCGTTAAGCCATTTCGCGAGCTTGCCGGCCAGGGTGGTCTTACCGGAACCCTGCAGACCGGCCAGCATGATCACCGTCGGCGGATCCTTGGCGAAGGCCAGTTGACGGGTCTCACCGCCGAGGATGCCGATCAGTTCCTCGTTGACGATCTTGACGACCTGCTGGGCCGGGTTGAGCGCACCGGAGACCTCGGCGCCCTTGGCGCGGTCCTTGATGCGGGCGACGAATTCGCGGACCACGGCAAGCGAGACGTCGGCTTCCAGCAGAGCCAGCCGGATCTCGCGGGTGGTCGCGTCGACGTCGGCGTCGGTCAGCCGGCCCTTGCCACGCAACCCCGCCAGGGCACCGGTCAACCGGTCGGATAGCGATTCAAACACGCCGCTCAGCCTAATGGGTATCGATCAGCGAGCCGTCCTGCGGTTAGTCGGTATTCGGCGAACCCCCTACCCCTTTGGCTGTCCGTGGCAAATTGCCTCGGATACACGTATGCACCGCGCATAGTGGACATACGCCCAGGACGGTCGGGGACCGAGATAAGGAGCGAACATGGCATCGGTAATCCCCCGCGTCGCTTCGGTAACGCTGCGTCGCCTATTCCCCGCCACACTTCTGGCGGCAACGGCCACGCTCGCCGGCAGCGCAGTCGGTAATCCAGCAGTCGCGTGCGCCGCACCCGGAGAATGGGATGTCGGGGTGTACGACAACTGTATGCGCTACCTGGATCAACGCATTATGGCCGGCGACGTCATTGACGAGGACGTCCAACAAAACCACGTCATGCAATGCTGCGAGCTATCCGGCGGAGTGTGGGACCCGAACAGCGGATTTGACGGGGCTTGCGGTGCTCCTCCAGCCGTGGCGGCAGACACGTCGACCGCACCGGCACCCGAGGTCGTGGACCCCGACACCCAGCCCGGACCGCAACCGGCGACCACCAAACCCAAGCGGGGACCCGCTCCGCAAGTGCCAACGTTGACGTTCGCGCCGGCGCCCGTTGGTTAGCGGCCGGCGCGAGTCGTCAGCTGGCCTCTGAGACCGGCTTCGCGGGCGCGGGCGCAGGCAGCACGCCGAAGAGGTCATGCTCGAGTTCGTCGCGGATCGAACCGTCCCCGCCGGCCGTGATGCCGAACAGGTCGACGACCGACGAACCCAGCGTGGTGACCTTCGCCCATGCGATGTCAACACCGTCGCGTTCGAACACCGCTGTCAACCTGGCCAGCAGGCCGGCGCGATCGGTCGTGCGGATCTGCACGACGTGTTCACCCGGCTCGGCGCCTTCGGACCACAGGATCCGCGGAGGCGCGGTGACGTGGTTGATCGGCACCGCATCCGGTATCTCCCCGGCGCGCGTCGTGCCGTGCTGCGCCGAGTCGTGGTCACGTTTGTCCAGCGACGCCAGCACGTCGAGTTCACCGCCGAGCGCGAGGATGAGCTGCTGGCGCAGCAGCTCGGCGGCGGGCGGTGAACCGAAATGCGGTGACACCACGAAGGTGTTGATCGCCGAGCCCTGATGACCGTTCACCGACGCCGAGTGCACGCGCAGCGAATTGAGCGCCAGCACACCTGCGGCCTTGGACAGCAGGCCCCGACGGTCCGGGGCGATCATTGTCACGTTGAAGATGTGCGGACCGTCGCCAGGGGTCATCTCGACGTGCACGCCGACATCGGAGGCCAACGAAAGATGGCGCGGGTCAATTGGATCGGGCTGCGGAAGCGCCTCGCCCGCCATCACCAACCGGCAGCGCCGAACCAGATCACCGATCAGCGACGCCTTCCAGTCGCCCCACACGCCGGGACCCGTCGCAAGCGAATCCGCTTCAGCCAACACGTGCAGCAGGCCCAGCAGCACCGCGTCGCCGTCGAGCGCGTCGACCACCGCCGCGATGGTCTTCGGGTCCTGCAGATCGCGTCGCGTCGCGGTGTGCGGCAGCAGCAGGTGATGGCGCACGACTTTCGACAGCAGTTCGACGTCCGACGGCCACAGGCCCAGCCTGGTGCCGATCTGGTTGGCCAGCTCCGCCCCGATGACGCTGTGGTCGCCGCCGCGGCCCTTGCCGATGTCGTGGCACAGCGCACCGAGCATCAGCATGTCGGGGCGGGAGACCCGGGTGGTGAATGCGCTTGCCCGCGAGACGGTTTCGACGAGATGGCGGTCGACGGTCCAGATGTGCACCACGTCACGCGGAGGCAGATCGCGCACTGCACCCCATTCGGGAAACAGCCTTCCCCATAACCCGGTGCGATCGAGCGCCTCGATGGTGGCCACTGCGGGCTGGCCGGCGGCCAGCATCACAAGCAGGTCCTTGAGCGCCTGGCGCGGCCACGGCGTGCGCAGTTCCGGCGCGGTCTCGGTGAGCCGGGCAAGGGTCGACGCGGCGATCGGCAACCCGGTGGTGGCCGAGGCCGCGGCGACCCGCAAGATCAGGCCGGGGTCGCGGTCCGGGCGAGCGTCACGGGCCAGGATCACCTCGCCGGCGAACTCGATGACACCCTCGTCCAGAGGGCGGCGCACGGGGCGTTTGAACGCGGCCAGTCCACGGCGTGGCAGCGCGTTGGCCGCGGTGCGCAACCCGGCGTCGACGTAGTAGCTGACCGTGCGGGCGGCGTCGGAAAGCGTACGCGCCAAATCGAATCGGTCACCGATGTGCAGTGCAGCGCCGATCTCGTCGGCGTGCTGGGCCAGCAGAAGCTCCCGACCGCGGCCCGCAACCCGGTGCAGCTCGGTGCGAACGTTGAGCAGCGCCAGATGCGCCTCGCCAAGCGAGCCGGTCGGCGAGGCGAGCGAGCGACTGGGATAGACGTCGGCCAGCTGTGCGATCGCCAAGGCGTTGAGCAGCTGCACGTCGCGCAGGCCACCGCGACCGCACTTCAGGTCGGGTTCCGCGCGGTGGGCGATCTGACCGCTGCGTTGCCACCGCTGTTCGGTGTGCGCGACGAGTTCGTCGAAACGCGAAGCGATTCCGGTGCGCCACTGCCGACGCGCCCCGCCAATCAACAACGTTGACAGATCGGAGTCGCCCGCGATGTGCCGAGCCTCGAGCATCGCCAAACCCGCGGAGATGTCCTCGCCTGCGACCTTCAGCGCTTCAGGCACGGTGCGCACGCTGTGGTCGATGCGAATGTTCGCGTCCCACAACGGGTACCAAAGCAACTCGGCGACCTGACCCACGACATCGCGGGGCATGTTGTCGTGCAACAGCATCAAATCGAGATCCGAGTACGGCAGCAGCTCGCCGCGCCCTAGCCCGCCGGTGGCGACGATCGCGAAGCCACTGGTTGCGGTGATCCCGATCTCGGTGGCCTTTGTGGTGAGCCAGAAATCGTGCAAATCGAGCAACGCGTTCCGTAGCGCAGCGGAATCAAGGTGGCGTGCGTCGCCCCCCAAAAGGTTTTCGGATGCGGTAGCGAGATCGGTCGCAGGACGAGACGAGCCCGCCGCCGGGGCCTCCCATCGAGAGACGCCGGCGGCGGGATCTGGTGTCTGTTCTGTCATTTCGAGTCCTCCCCGGCCTTACTTACAAACGCTCACGGTGCACGGCCGGGAGACGAGGTCTCATTTCACGTTGCGCTCAAAGGGCGTCGGTCCCCCGCTCGCCGGTGCGTACCCGAACCACGGTTTCAACTGGGCTGACCCACACCTTGCCGTCGCCGATCTTTCCGGTACGTGCGGCCTGGACGATGACATCCACCACCTTGTCGACGGCGGAATCATCGACCACGACCTCTACCCGCACCTTTGGCACGAAGTCGACAGAGTACTCAGCGCCGCGGTACACCTCGGTGTGACCCTTCTGGCGCCCGTAGCCCTGAACCTCGCTGACGGTCATTCCGAGAATGCCCGTCTGCTCGAGGCCGGTCTTGACGTCTTCGAGCGTGAACGGCTTCACGATCGCAGTAATCAGCTTCATATCCCTTATCCCTCCGCGCCTTGACGGGCCAGTACCGAGCTACCGCTGCTGACGCCCGCGAGGTCGTATCCCGTTTCGGCGTGCTCGGCCTCGTCGATACCAGACGACTCGTCCTCCTCGCTAAGGCGCAGCCCGATGGTGTATTTCACGATCAGAGCCACGATAGCGGTACCGATGGCCGAATAGAGCAGAACCGCACCGGCCCCGACTGCCTGACGCCACAGCTGGTCGACTCCGCCGCCGTAGAACAGACCGGCAACCGCCGCAGGCGCTTCGGGCGCCGCAACCAAGCCGACCAGCAGGGTGCCGACAAGACCGCCAACCAGGTGGACGCCGACCACGTCGAGTGAATCGTCATAGCCCAGTTTGTATTTCAGGCCAACTGCCAGCGCGCACAACACACCCGCGGACAGGCCGACGACCAAGGCGCCTACGACGTTGACCGACGAGCAGGACGGGGTGATCGCGACGAGGCCCGCCACGATGCCCGACGCGGCGCCAAGCGAAGTGGCCTTGCCGTCTCGAATGCGCTCGGTGATCAGCCAGCCGAGCATCGCCGTACCGGTCGCAATGGTGGTGGTGATGAACGTCGCACCCGCGATGCCGTTGGACCCCACGGCCGAACCGGCGTTGAACCCGTACCAGCCGAACCACAGCAGGCCGGCGCCCAACATGACGAACGGCAGGTTGTGCGGACGCATCGGGGCTTTGGGCCAGCCAAGGCGCTTGCCAAGGAACAGTGCGAGCACCAAGCCTGCGGTACCGGAGTTGATATGGACCGCAGTACCACCCGCAAAGTCAATTGCTTTGAGTTTGTTGGCAATCCAGCCGCCGTGCTCACCGGTGACGCCGTCGAAGGCGAACACCCAGTGCGCAACCGGGAAGTACACGATCGTCACCCACAGGGCCACGAACAGCAGCCAGCCGGAGAACTTCAGCCGGTCGGCGACCGCGCCCGAGATCAGGGCGACCGTGATGATGGCGAACATCAACTGGAATGCGACGAACACCGTCTGAGGGATGGTGCCGGCCAGCGGAATCGACACCGCGGGATCTGCGGCGTCCAGCTGCAGGTAGGTGCCGCCGATCAGACCCTTCAGGCCCCAGTATTGCGTCGGGTCGCCGAAGAAGTTGGCGACGTCATTTCCGAAGGCCAATGAGTAGCCGTACAGCGACCACAACACCGTGACGACACCCATGGCGCTGACGCTCATCATGATCATGTTGAGCACGCTTCTTGACCGGACCATGCCTCCATAGAAGAAGGCCAGCCCCGGCGTCATCAACAAGACAAGCGCTGAGCTTGCCAGCATCCACGCGGTATCACCGGTGTCCGGTATACCGAGAGTCGGGAATCCATCCACTCGCAGTTTCCTCCTTCGACATGCCACGGCCGCAACGATTCACGACCATTGACCTGGTCCAAGACAATGCTGAGTGGTTGTTTCGTCTAAGAACCTGCGGTGTTTCGCTCGTGTGAACGGATGGGCCGCCGACGTTTCGGCGGTGTTACATCAGGTGTTTTTCGACCACCGTTTGTTACCCGAGCAGCGCATCGACGAATGCTGCGGGCTCGAACGGCGCGAGATCGTCGGGGCCTTCACCGAGGCCGACAAGCTTGACCGGAACACCCAACTCCTGCTGCACGCGGAAGACGATTCCACCCTTTGCCGTGCCGTCAAGTTTGGTCAGCACCACGCCGGTGATGTTGACGACTTCGGCAAACACCTTCGCCTGAGGCAGGCTGTTCTGCCCGATCGTGGCGTCGAGCACCAGAAGCACCTCGTCGACCTCTGCGCGCCTGCTCACCACTCGCTTGACCTTGCCGAGTTCGTCCATCAGGCCGGCCTTCGTATGCAGCCGCCCCGCCGTATCGATGAGGACGACGTCAGCGCCGGTTTCGATGCCCTTGTCCACGGCATCGAAGGCCACCGATGCCGGATCGGCGCCCTCTTCCCCTGACACGACCTCCGCGCCCACCCGGGACGCCCAGGTCTGCAGCTGGTGTGCGGCTGCGGCGCGGAAGGTGTCCGCAGCGCCAAGCACCACGCGGCGGCCGTCGGCGACCAGGACGCGGGCCAGCTTGCCGACCGTCGTCGTCTTACCCGTGCCGTTGACGCCGACGACCAGCAGCACAGACGGCTTGTTGTCGTGCGGGAGCGCCTTGATCGAGCGGTCCAAGTCCGGGCGCAGCTCGGAGATCAGGACATCGCGGAGCACCGCGCGGGCGTCGGTCTCTGTACGCACATTGCTGCTGGCCATTCGGGACCGCAGGGACGTGACCACCGATTCTGTGACAACGGGGCCGAGGTCGGCGATCAGCAGGGTGTCCTCGACGGCTTCCCAGGAATCTTCATCGAGGTCGCCGCCGCCGAGTAGGCCCAGCATGCTGCGGCCCAGGGTGTTCTGCGATTTCGCCAATCGGCCGCGCAGCCGGTCCAGGCGGCCTTCCGGGGGCTCTATGGAGCCGATATCAGGCGCAGCTGGGGCTTCCTCAAGATCCGGGGCGGCCTCCTCGACCGCTGCCGGCTCGGGTAGCTGGATGTCTGCGATCGGCCGTTTCGGCGCGTCGCGCGGGATGGTGGCATCATCGCCGACGGCGGGTAGCCCGCTGGTATCGATGCGCTCGACCGGCTCAGCGGGTCCCGATTTGGTGAATGTGATGCCTGAAGAGGCGGTATATCCGCCGGATCGGTCGACGGGAGTGGCAGTGTCAGCAGATGACAGGCTGATCCGTCGCCGCCGGTACCGCACCAGGCCGACGACCAGCGCAGCGACAAGCAGAACGGCAATGACCGCGATTGCGATCCACAGACCTTCCGACACCACGACATTGTGTCAGGGTGGATAGCCGGTGACGCTCGACCCCGGCGGCATGGAAACTCGCAAACGGCGCCACATCGACGTGTGCCTGTCCGAGGCGGTCGATTATCAGACCGTCACCACCGGGCTGGAGCGCTACCGGTTGCCATACAACGCACTCACCCAGACCAATCTGGGCAGTGTCGATCTGGCCACCGATTTCCTTGGCGCGCGGTTGCGCGCGCCCGTGCTGATCGGCTCGATGACCGGCGGCGCCGAATTGTCGGGAACCATCAACCGCAATCTTGCCGCCGCGGCCCAGCAGCTCGGCGTGGGCATGATGCTCGGATCGCAGCGGATCATGCTCGACAACGGCTCGGCCTCGACCTCGTTCAACATCCGCGACGTGGCACCCGACGTGCTGCTGATCGGGAACATCGGACTGGCTCAACTTGACGAGTTCATGGTGCCCGACCTCGTCAAGGCGCTCGACTATGTCGGAGCCAATGCCCTTGCAGTGCATACCAATCCGCTGCAAGAGGCGATGCAGCATGAGGGTGATACCGACTTCTCCGGCTCGATCTCGCGGTTGCGCGACATCGCAGGATCGATCGGCTATCCGGTGATGTTGAAAGAGGTTGGCCACGGCATCGGCGCGGCAGCCGCGGCGGAGCTGGTGGACTGCCCGATCGCAGCCGTCGACGTCGCGGGCGCGGGCGGGACGTCGTGGGCGCGGGTCGAGCAGTACGTGCGATACGGCGAGATCCGCTACCCGGCGCTGGCGGAGTGGGGCATCCCGACCGCGGAGGCACTGCGGGAGGTGCGGCACACGCTGCCTGACGTATCGATCGTCGCGTCGGGCGGAATCCGTACCGGTATGGACGCCGCCAAGGCGTTGGCGATGGGCGCCGACGCAGTCGCCGTGGCACGGCCGCTGCTGGCGCCTGCGATCGAATCGCCTGCGGCCGTGGCGGATTGGCTGCAGCGGTTCATCGACGAGCTGCTGGTGTGCCTGCACGGCTGCGGCGCCGCCAATTTGGCGGCTTTGCGGCGCCGCGGGGTGACCAAGCTGTGATTTGTGCACGAAGATCGGCGCTCAGCGCCGGAAAACGTGCACAAATCGCCCGTTAGTTAGTGGCGCCGACCAACTCCTGGCCGCGCATGCGCTGCGAGATCACCGCGGTGATGCCGTCGTCGCGCATCGTGACACCGTAGAGCGCGTCGGCGACCTCCATAGTCGGCTTCTGGTGGGTGATGACGATGAGCTGCGACTGGCTGCGCAGCTGCTCGAACAGTCCAAGCAGCCGGCGCAGGTTCACATCGTCGAGCGCCGCCTCCACCTCGTCCATCACGTAGAACGGCGACGGCCGCGCCCGGAAGATGGCCACCAGCATGGCCACCGCGGTCAGTGATTTCTCACCACCGGACAGCAGCGACAGCCGCTTGATCTTCTTGCCGGGCGGACGGGCCTCGACCTCGATGCCGGTCGTCAGCATGTCATCGGGATCGGTGAGCAGCAGCCTGCCCTCGCCGCCGGGGAACAACGCCGAGAACACGTCCCGGAATTCGCGTTCCACATCGGCATAGGCCTCGGTGAACACCTGCAGGATGCGGTCGTCGACGTCGGCGATGACGTCGAGCAGATCCTTGCGGGCGGCCTTGACGTCCTCGAGCTGGGTCGACAGGAAGTTGTAGCGCTCCTCGAGGGCCGCAAACTCTTCCAGCGCAAGAGGATTGACGCGGCCCAACTCGTTGAGCTCACGTTCGGCCTTCTTGGCGCGGCGTTCCTGGGCGGTTCGGTCGAACGGCATCGGCGCGGGCGCTACGACTTGCTCCCCACGTTCACGCGCCTGTTCGTACTCGGCCATCTCCAGCTCCGACGGCGCCAACGCATTGTCGGGCCCGTATTCGGCGATGAGGTCGGCGGCCGCCATGCCGAACTGTTCGAGCGCGTGCTGTTCGAGCTGCTCAATACGCAGCGCCGCTTGGGCTTTGGCGACTTCGTCGCGGTGCAGCGCATCGGTGAGCGATGCGATCTTGGCGGACAGTTCGCTGACCTCTTCACGCGCCTTCGTCAGCGCGGCCGCGCGGTGCTGCCGTTCGGCGGCGACATCGTCGCGCGCGCGGGATGCGACGGCTACCGCGGCGCTCAGCCGCTGTGCGACAAGTCGTCCGGACTCGGCCACCGCGGCGGCGACTGCCGCGGCTAGTTCGCGTGCCTCGCGGGCGCGCTGCGCACGCAGTCGGGCCTCGCGTTCGGCCGCCGCCGCCCGTCGCAACGAATCCGCGCGGCCGCGAACGGCATTCGCACGTTCTTCGGCGGTACGCACGCTCAACCGTGCCTCCACCTCGGCGGCGCGCGCCTGCTCGGCGGCGGACATCGACGCCTTGCGGTCGACGGGCTCTGATTCAAACGTCTGCTCCTGCTGCGCGTTGTGCAACCGCTGCTCGAGTGCGACGAGTTCCTCGACGGTGTTGGCGCGGCCGGTCTCCAGCTCGTCGCGCTGCTGGTTGAGCCGCTGCCACTCGTCGTCGGCGGCGCGGGCCTCCTGGCCCAGCCTGCCGAGCTGCTCGTAGATCGCCGAAATCGCCGCGTCGGACTCGTTGAGCGCGGCGAGTGCCTGCTCGGCCGCGTCCTGGCGGGATGCCTGCTCGGCCAGTGCGCCGGACAGCGCGGCTGACAGCTCGCCGGTCTGCCTCTCGGCGTCGACCAGCTCGGCGCGGGCCTTCTCGACCTCCGAGGTGATCTCCAGCGTGCTCGGCTTGCGGTCGGAGCCGCCGCTGACCCAGCCCGCGCCGACGAGATCACCATCGGTGGTGACAGCCCGCAGCTCCGGCCGCCCAGCGACGAGATCCAGCGCGGCGCTCAGGTCGCGCACTACCGCGACGCCGGACAGCATGGCCGTGATCGCGCCCTGCAGCCGCGACGGCGCCTCGACCATGTCCACCGCCCAGGCCGCGCCATAGGGCAGCTGACCAACGGGTGGTGAGGTGTGGTGGGGCCAGTCGCCAAGCACGATCGCCGCGCGGCCACCGTCGGATTCCTTCAGCGCGGCGACGGCTGAGCGGGCGGCCCCGAAGTTCTCGGCGGCGACGGCGTCTGCGGCCGCGCCGAGCACTGTGGCTATCGCCACCTCGTAGCCGGGACGCACCTTTAGAAGATTCGCGATCGAGCCGAAAAGTCCTGCGCTGCTGTGGTTTCTCTGCAGCCACGCCGCGCCGTCCTTGCGGTCAAGTCCAACCGACAACGCCTCGATGCGTGCCCGCAGCGAGGCCACTTGACGCTCTGCGCCGCGCTCGCCGGCCTGCAGTTCGGTGACGCGCTCGTCGGCTAGGCGCAGCGCGGCCACTGTGCGGTCGTGGTGGTCGTCTAGCCCGACCTCGCCTGCGTCGAGCTCACCGACGCGGCTCTGCACGATCTCGAACTCGGCTTGCATCTGCTGCGCCTTGGCCGCCGCTTCCTCGATGCCGACGGACAGGCGGCCGACCGTCTCGTCGATCGACTCGACGCGGGTACGCATGGTGTCGACCTGGCCGGCAAGCCGCGCCAGCCCCTCGCGACGGTCGGCCTCGGCGCGGACGGCGGCAAGATGGGCGCGTTCGGCTTCGGCGGCGACGCCCTCGCGTTCGGTGAGTTCTGTGCGGGCCGCCTCGAGCCGGGCGCGGGATTGGGCCAACTCGTCGAGCAGTTGCCGTTCCTGCGTCGCGACCTCTTCTGCCTGGGCGTCGAGGGCATCGGGGTCAGGCCCGGTGGATACTTCGGGCCCGGCGTCGAGGTGCTGTGCGCGCTCGCTGGCGATGCGCACCGTCGCGCTGATTCGTTCGGCCAGCGCCGACAGCCGGAACCAGGTCTGCTGGGCGCCCTCGGCGCGCTCGCTGAGCGTGTTGACCGCCGCCTCGTGCGCGTTCAGTTCAACGGATTTCGCTTCGAGCCGAGTGGCGGCATCGTCGTGCTCGCGACGCAGCGTCGTCTCGGCCTGGTCGGTGTTGTCGAACTCGGCCCTACGGATCACCAGATCGTCGGCGGCCAGCCGGAGCCTGGCGTCGCGCAGATCGGCCTGGATGGTCTGGGCGCGACGGGCCATCTCGGCCTGGCGGCCCAACGGCTTGAGCTGGCGGCGCAGTTCGGTAGTCAGGTCCGTCAGCCGGGCCAGGTTCGCCGACATCGCGTCGAGCTTGCGGACCGCTTTTTCCTTGCGCTTGCGGTGCTTGAGCACCCCCGCGGCTTCTTCGATGAACGCGCGCCGGTCCTCCGGCCGCGACTCCAGGATCTCGTTGAGCTTGCCCTGGCCGACGATGACATGCATCTCGCGGCCGATGCCGGAGTCGGAGAGCAACTCCTGCACGTCCATCAAACGGCAACTGCTGCCGTTGATTTCGTATTCGCTACCGCCGTCGCGGAACATCCGCCGGGTGATCGACACCTCGGAGTACTCGATCGGCAGAGCGTTGTCGGAGTTGTCGATCGTGACGGTGACCTCGGCGCGGCCGAGTGGGGCGCGCGAGGACGTCCCGGCGAAGATGACGTCCTCCATCTTGCCGCCGCGCAGGCTCTTGGCACTGTGCTCGCCCATCACCCAGGTGAGCGCGTCGACCACGTTGGACTTGCCCGACCCGTTTGGTCCGACCACGCAGGTGATGCCTGGTTCGAAGCGCAGAGTCGTCGGCGAAGCAAACGACTTGAAGCCCTTCAGGGTCAGACTCTTGAGGTGCACGACGTGCCACACTACCGTCGCGCAGGCTAACGCTCGGTGAACCCCGAGAGCGCGTCGCCAACTTCTGACCAATCGGCGACGACTTTGTCGACATGACCGGGTGTTGACCCACTTTGTAGCAGGTCAAGCAACCGTTGGCAGCTGTCGCGCGACCCTTGGGCGACGACCTGAACGCGGCCGTCGGGCCTGTTGGAGGCGATATCCGGTCAGCCCCAATTCGAGCGCCCGCGAGCGTGTCCACCACCGGAATCCCACTCCTTGGACGTGGCCGTGCACCCACGCTGTGAGCCGAACGTCAGCTAACTCCTGCATCACTGACCTCAAACGTCACTTTGGTACCGGATTTCAGCGTGCGGCCGACCGTGCATACCTGATCGATGGCCCGCTCGACGACCGTCAAAACCCGGGCCCTCTCGTCTTCGGAGAGCCCGGACAGGTCCAGCTCCATGCGTTCCTCGAGCAGCGGGTAGCGCTCCTGCTCGCGATCGGCGGCCCCCGACACCTTGATGGTTGTCTTGTAGTCCTCGCCGAGGCGGCGTTGCAGCGGTGCGTCGCTGGCCATGCCGCTACACGCCGCGAGCGCGATCTTCATCAGCTCGCCAGGAGTGAAGACGCCCTCGACGTCTTCGGAGCCGACGAACACCTCCGCGCCGCGCGAGCTGCGCCCGGTGTAGCGGCGCACACCGGTGCGCTCAACCCACAGTTCTGTCACGAGATGTACGTTAGCGCGGGAAAGTGCGAGTAGAGACATCGCTAACGTGCATCTCGCGGAATCCGGGGGCGCGGTTGGCATTTCGGGCAGTAGAACGACGACCTGTTCATGAACTTCTCGCGCCGCATCACGGCGCCGCAGCGCCGGCAAGGCTCACCCTCGCGGCCGTAGGCATCCAGCGACCGTTCGAAGTAGCCGGACTCGCCGTTGACATTGACGTACAGGGAGTCGAATGACGTACCACCCTGACCCAGCGCATCGGACATCACGTCGGAGGCAGCTTCGAGCAGCTCGCCCAACTTCGCGCGGGTCAGCGACGAGGCCAGCCGCGCACCGTTGACCTTCGCCCGCCACAGCGCCTCGTCGGCGTATATATTGCCGATACCCGAAACCACCGTCTGGTCCAGCAGCTGGCGCTTGATCTCAGAATGCTTGCGTCGCAACACTGTAACGACGCCGTCGCGACTGAAGTTCGAGTCGAGCGGATCGCGGGCCACATGAGCGACGGGGACGGGCACGTCGGTGCCGTCGACCGTGACCAGATCGGCGAGCATCCAGCCGCCGAACGTCCGCTGGTCGACGAAGCTCAAGGTGGTGCCGTCGTCGAGCAGCGCCGCGATGCGCAAGTGGTTCTCGTTCGGGACCTCACCTAGCAGCATCTGGCCACTCATGCCCAGATGCACCACCAGGGCTGACCCATCGCCAAGCGTCAACCACAGGTACTTGCCGCGCCGGCCGGTGCCCGTGACCTCAAGGCCAAGCAGTCGCGCGGTCAGGTCGGCGGGGCCCGCTTCGTGACGACGCACTGCGCGCGGGTGATGTACCCGCACGGCGCTGATCGTTCGCCCCGTCACGTGAGCCGCCAATCCGCGCCGGACGACCTCGACCTCTGGCAGCTCAGGCATCAACACCAGAAGCGGAAAGCGCGGTCCACGCGGCTGCAGCGGCCTTCAGCTCGGCCTCTTTCTTCGTCCGGCCGACGCCCGTGCCGTAATCGACGTCGTCGACGATGACCGTCGCGGTGAATTCCTTATCGTGGTCGGGGCCGGTGGAGGTCACCACATACGACGGCACGCCCATGCCGCGCGATGCGGTCAGCTCCTGCAGGCTGCTCTTCCAGTCCAGCCCCGCGCCCAGTGTCGGCGCGGTGTCCATCAGCGAGCCGAACAGCCGCAGGATCACCTCACGGGCCTTGACGACGCCGTGTTCCAAATAGATTGCACCCAAAAGGGATTCAACCCCGTCGGCCAGGATGCTCGACTTGTCGGCGCCGCCGGAGTGCTCTTCCCCCTTGCCGAGCAATAGGTGGGCACCGAGACCGCCGTCGGACAGATGGCGGCCGACGTCGGCCAGCGCATGGGTGTTGACGACGCTGGCGCGCAGTTTGGCCAGATCGCCTTCCGAGCGGTCAGGGTGGCGATGGTAGAGCTCCTCGGTGACGACAAGCCCGAGCACCGCGTCGCCGAGGAACTCCAAGCGCTCATTGGTCGGCAGCCCGCCGTTCTCGTAGGAGAAGCTGCGATGTGTCAGCGCAATGGTCAGCAGTTCCTCGGGCAGGTCGATACCCAACGCCTTGACCAGGTCCGCCCGGTCACTCACGAGCGTCCTCGTCCAAGATGCCGCTGAGCTTGGCCCACCGCGGGTCGATCTGCTCGTGATGATGGCCGGGCTCGGCGGAAGCCAGCGGCACGCCGCACTGCGGGCACAGACCCGCACAGTCTGGCCCACACAGCGGTGAGAACGGCAGCGCCAGCCCGATCGCGTCGACGATCGGTTGCTCAAGGTCCACCGTGTCGTCAACGACGCGGCCGAGTTCATCGGAGTCGGTGGTCTCGTCGGTCGCGCTGTCGGGATAGGCGAACAGCTCGGTGAGGTCGATCTCGACGTCACCGGTGATTGGGGTCAGGCAGCGTGCGCACTCGCCCGACGTCGGCGCGGACACCGTCCCTGTGACCAGCGCACCCTCCGACACGGATTCGATCCGCAGATCCAGCGTCAACGGGGCGCCCTCATCGACCGCGATGAGGTCCAGCCCGATGCGAGACGGGCTGGGCACCGTTTCGGAGTGGGTCAGCATCGACCCGGGCCGATGGCCGAGCCGCGCAATGTTGATGACAAGCGGCGATCGTGAGGCGCGGCGCGCCGCCGCTTTCGGATGCGTCGCCATAAGTGTCAATCCTACGGCGACGCCGTTAGGGGTTACCGTGCCGCGTAGTCGTGGGTGCCTGCGGCGGTGCGCAGTTGATGGCGACCCCGGCCAACCGAACGAATGGTTCCGTTCAGGAAGTCCTCGAACTCCGCGAGCTTGCTGTCGACGTAGATGTCGCATTCACCGCGCAGGCGGTCGGCCTCGGCGTGCGCCGAATCGATCAGACGGGTCGCCTCGGAGGTCGCGGTCTGCACGATCTCGGTCTGAGAGACCAGCCGCTGCTGCTCCTTGATGCCTTCCTGCACGGCCTTCTCGTAAGCCAGGTTGCCGTTCTCGATGAGCCGGTCGGCCTCGGTCTTGGCGCGGCCGGTGCTCGCCTCGTACTCCCGCTTGGAGGTGGCGGCGAGGCGGGATGCCTCCTCGCGGGCCTCCGCGACCATCCGCTCGCTGTGCTGCCGCGCCTCGGCCACCATACGGTCGGCCTGCGCCTTCGCGTCGGCCAGCAGCCGATCGGCTTCGGCTCGCGAGTGGTTGATCAGCGAATCGGCCTCCGTCGTGGCCGTCGACACCATCGAATCGGAATGTTCCTTGGCCTCGCGCAGCAACGAATCCCGCGCGTCAAGGACGTCCTGGGCGTCGTCGAGCTCGCCGGGTATCGCGTCCTTGATGTCGTCGACCAGCTCGAGGACGTCACCGCGGGGCACCACGCAGCCCGACGTCATCGGCACGCCACGGGCTTCTTCCACAATCGCGCCCAACTCATCGAGCGCTTCAAAGACTCGGTACACGGCAACACCCTCCAGGCGTAGTTAACAGTTACCAGTGTGCCTGGTGTTACCCCTGTGACTCGGCTTCCGACGTCGGTGTGTCGCCCCCGGATCACGTCAGGCACGGTTGGCCGTTACACGCTTGACATTATGTCAACGAAGTCGGCGCGGCTACGCGGGGTGCCCAGCAATTAACGCTGCCGTTGAATCCAGCCGTCTCAGCGGAGCGCGGCGCCTATCGCGTCGCGGGCACGGTCCAGCATCGAGGCGAACGGGCCGACGGCAAAGTTCGCCTTGGCCGACTCGACACCGGGGTGCGGGCGGGTGGGTGCGATCGCCTCTGCTGCCAGCACCGCCTTGGCCATCCGCTCGCGGTCGTCCGAGTCGAGCTTGCGCTCCAGCTTGTTGAACTCCTCGTTCTCCTCGTGCTCGGCGTGTTCGATGACGTCATCGCGGAATTTCGTCAGCTCGTCGATGAACTCCTTCGAGGCGACGTCCATGCTTTCCAGCTCGGACAGCTTCTGCTTGGCCTCGTGCTCTTCGTGAAGGCGGGCATCGACGATCTCGTCCCCCGTGGCCACCTCGCGGCGGACCCGCGGGTGCACGACCATCTCCTCAGCGGTCTCGTGCACGGCCAGCAGCTGGCGCAGGTCGGTAAACGCCCTTTCGCGGGCTTTCGGGTCCGATGCGGACAACACTTCGTCGAACATGTCCTTGATCAGGTTGTGCTGGTCCGTCAGAAACTTCACGACGTCATCGGTGGATTGAACAAATGTTTCGACCACGGGGATACCTCCGAACTCATAAGCATGATTTCGGCGCTATTGGCTGTGCGCCACCCATCGCCTACCCACGAGGTCGAGGGGCTAACCCTTGAGCTTGGCCTGCAGCCGATCGTTGACAGGCTTCGGTAGCAGCTCAGAAACATCGCCACCGAACGTCGCGACCTCTTTGGCCAGTGACGACGACACAAACGAATACTGCGGCGTTGTCGCCACGAAAAAGGTGTCGACGCCTGCGATGTGCTTGTTCATCTGCGCCATCTGTAGCTCATATTCGAAGTCGGTGCCGGTGCGCAGGCCCTTGACGATCGCGGTCAATCCACGCGCCTTCACGAAGTCGACGACTAGACCCTCGCCGGATTCGACGCGCAGGTTCGGCAGGTGCGCCGTGGATTCTTCGACCATCGCGATGCGCTCGTCGAGGGTGAACATGCCCGCCTTGTTCGGGTTGATCAGCACCGCCACGACAACCTCGTCGAACTGGGCGGAGGCGCGCTCGAAGACATCGATGTGGCCGAGTGTCACTGGGTCGAAGGATCCCGGGCATACCGCGCCGCTCATGGGTGACGACGCTATCAGTCCTGGTCAGTCCACTCGGCCAACTCCAGGCGGGTGTCGCCGTAGCGGCGGGTGGGCCAGGCCCGCCAACCGTCTGGCCAGCTCAGCGACGAACCCGACGGCCGTTCCACAACCACCACCGTGCCGCTCGTCACCCAGCCGCCGTCGCCCAACGCGGTCAGCATCTGCGTGATCTCGGTATCGGCGGCGTCGTAGGGCGGGTCGGCGAACACCAGGTCCGCCGGCTCGTCAGCGCCACCGGCAAGCACCCCTGCGACGGGCCCTCGCCGGACGACCGCCGTTGCACCCAACGACGCGATGTTCTGGTCGATGACGGCCGCGGCACGGTGGTCGGATTCGACGAACACCGCCGATACCGCGCCCCTCGACAGCGCCTCCAGGCCCAGGGCCCCCGAGCCCGCGTAGAGGTCGAGCACGGAGGCTCCTGCGAAGTCGATGCGTGATGCGAGCACGTTGAACAACGATTCGCGCACCCGATCGGTGGTAGGCCGAGTTCCGCTGCGCGGCACCGCGATTCGCCGACCGCCGAACGTGCCGGCGACGATGCGGGTCAGCTGACCACCACCAGCAGGTCGCCGCCTTCGACCTGCGCGGTGGCCGAGACTGCGATGCGGCTGACCTTGCCTGCCTTGGGTGCGGTGATGGCGGCCTCCATCTTCATCGCTTCGATGGTGGCGATCGTTTGCCCCGCTTCCACTGCGTCATCGACTGCTACGGCAACGGTGACGACGCCTGCGAACGGGGCCGCGACATGGTCGGGGTTGGACCGGTCAGCCTTTTCGGCGGTCGGTATGTCGCTGGCGATACTGCGATCGCGCACCACCACCGGACGCAACTGGCCGTTTAGGATGCACATCACCGTGCGCATGCCGCGTTCGTCGGGATCGGAGACCGCCTCCAACCCGATCAGCAGCTCGACGCCTCGCTCAAGGCGTACCCGATGTTCTTCGCCGTGTCGCAGCCCATAGAAGAACTGGTTGGCCGACAGACTGGACGTGTCGCCGTACTGCTCGCGGTGTGCTTCGAATTCCTCTGTCGGCCCGCCGAACAGCAGCCTATTGAGGACCGCTTGTCGTTTCGGGCCTGCTTGGACGAGCACCACCTCATCGTCGGCGCTGAGCTGTTGGGTGGGCTTTGCGGGCGGCCGCCCGGCCAACGCCTTGCTTCGCAACGGTTCGGGCCAGCCGCCCGGCGGGTCACCCAGCTCGCCACGCAGGAAGCCGATCACCGAGTCGGGAATGTCGAAACGCTCTGGTTCGGCGGCGAATTCGTCGGCGGACACGCCAGCGCCGACAAGGGCCAACGCGAGGTCGCCGACAACCTTGCTCGATGGTGTGACCTTCACCAGCCGACCAAGCACCCTGTCCGCCGCGGCGTAGCTGGCCTCGATCTCCTCGAACCGGTCCCCCAGACCCAGCGCGATGGCCTGCTGGCGCAAGTTCGACAGCTGGCCGCCGGGGATCTCGTGGTGATACACCCGGCCGGTCGGCGCCGGTAGGCCAGACTCAAACGGCGCGTACACCTTTCGCAGCGCCTCCCAGTACGGCTCGAGGTCGCACACCGCCGACAGCGACAATCCGGTGTCGTATTCGGTGTGCGCGGCGGCGGCGACGATCGAGCTCAACGCGGGCTGGCTGGTGGTGCCCGCCAACGGTGCCGAGGCCCCGTCGACCGCGCTGGCTCCTGCCTGCCACGCCGCCAGATAGGTGGCCAACTGCCCACCGGGGGTGTCGTGGGTGTGCACATGCACCGGTAGGTCGAACCGGCTGCGCAGCGCGCTTATCAATTGATGAGCGGCCTGTGGGCGCAGCAGCCCGGCCATGTCCTTGATGGCAAGCACATGCGCCCCGGCGTCGACGATCTGTTCGGCGAGCTTGAGGTAATAGTCAAGCGTGTACAGGTTTTCGCCCGGGTCGGACAGGTCACCGGTGTAACTCATCGCGACTTCGGCTACCGCCGTGCCGGTTTCGCGTACCGCGTCGATCGCAGGCCGCATGGACTCGACGTTGTTGAGCGCGTCGAAAATCCGGTAGATGTCGATGCCCGTTGCCGTGGCTTCTTGCACGAACGCGTTGGTGACGGACTCCGGATACGGCGTGTAGCCAACCGTATTGCGGCCCCGCAACAACATCTGCAGGCAGATATTGGGGACCGCCTCACGCAAAGCGGCCAGCCGCTCCCACGGGTCTTCCTTCAAGAACCGAAGCGCCACATCGTAAGTCGCGCCGCCCCAGCACTCGATGGACAACAGCTGCGGTGTCATCCGCGCGATATAGGGCGCCACCATCAGTAGGCCGGTCGTGCGCACGCGAGTGGCCAGCAGCGACTGATGCGCATCGCGGAACGTCGTATCGGTGACACCGACCGACCGGGACTCGCGCAGCCAGCGAGCGAAGCCCTCAGGCCCGACTTCGGTCAACAGGTGCTTGCTGCCGCGTGGCGGGGCGCCTTCGAGATCGATCTTGGGCAGCTTGTCCTGCGGATACACCGTCGAGGTACGCGGTCCGTGTGGCTGGTTGACGGTGACCTCGGCCAGGTAGTTCAGGATCTTGGTGCCGCGATCGGCTGGGGTACGCGCGGTCAGTAAGTATGGGCGCTCGTCGATGAACGACGTCGTGACGCGTCCAGCGCGGAAGTCCGCATCGTTGACAACCGCCATCAGGAACGGGATGTTCGTCGACACGCCGCGCACCCGGAACTCGGCCAACGCGCGCCGGGCCCTCGCGACCGCTATCGAGAAGTCACGCCCGCGACACGTCAGCTTGACCAGCATCGAGTCGAAATGCGCGCTGATGTCGGCGCCCAGATGCGAGCCGCCGTCGAGCCGGATGCCCGCACCGCCCGGCGACCGGTAGCCGGT
Organism: uncultured Actinomycetota bacterium; assembly: GCA_963766465.1. Taxonomy (GTDB): domain Bacteria; phylum Actinomycetota; class Actinomycetes; order Mycobacteriales; family Mycobacteriaceae; genus Mycobacterium. The sequence continues at coordinate 533,639 of CAVXZT010000014.1, read as the reverse complement.
GATACGCCCCGTGTCGGGGCGGAAGCCGTTGGCGGGGTCCTCGGTGGTGATGCGGCATTGCATCGCTGCCCCGTGCACTTGCAGCGAATCCTGGCTCAGCCCAAGGTCTTCCAGCGTCTCCCCGTCGGCGACACGCATCTGGCTGGCAACCAGGTCGACGTCGGTGATCTCCTCGGTGACGGTGTGCTCGACCTGGATACGCGGATTCATCTCGATGAACACGTAGTCGCCGCGCTCGTCGAGCAGGAATTCGACTGTGCCCGCGTAGCTGTAGTTGATCTGGCGGGCGAACGCCACCGCGTCGGCACACATCTTCTGCCGCAGCTCGTCGGGCAGGTTGGGCGCGGGAGCCAGTTCGATGACCTTCTGGTGCCGACGCTGCAGGCTGCAGTCGCGCTCGAACAGGTGCATCACATTGCCGTGGGTGTCGGCCAGGATCTGCACCTCGATGTGGCGCGGATTCAGTACGGCCTGCTCGAGGTACAGCGTCGGGTCACCGAACGCCGACTCGGCTTCGCGGCTGGCGGCCTCGATCGCGTCGGGCAGCGCATTCGCATCGGTGACGCGGCGCATGCCGCGCCCGCCGCCGCCTGACACCGCCTTGACGAACAACGGGAACTGCATCGTCTGCGCGGCGGCCATCAGCTCCTCGACCGAAGCCGACGGCGCCGACGAGTTCAGCACCGGCAGCCCTGCGGCCCGCGCCGCCGCGATCGCCCGCGACTTATTGCCGGTCAGCTCAAGGATTTCCGCGCTGGGTCCGATAAATGTGATCCCTGCGGCCGCGCATGCGGCAGCCAGATCGGGGTTTTCCGACAGGAAGCCGTACCCGGGATAGACCGCATCCGCGCCGGCCTGCTGCGCGACACGGATGATTTCGTCGACCGACAGGTACGCCCGGACCGGGTGCCCCTCGTCGCCGATTTGATACGACTCGTCGGCCTTCAGCCGATGCAGGGAGTTGCGATCCTCATACGGATAGACCGCGACCGTGGCGATGCCCATCTCGTAGGCCGCCCGGAACGCGCGAATCGCGATTTCCCCGCGGTTGGCCACCAAGACTTTTGAGATCACGCGTAACCCTAACCCGGCGCTGAACCGCTCAAATAAGGGTGGACCAGTAGTCCCAGAAGCGCACGAGGATCAGCAGAATCAGCCCCGTGAACCACAGCGCCACCAGCGACCACCGCCACGTGTAGAGCACACGCGCTACCGCGTTCGACGCCAGTGGCTGCAGCGCGATCGACGCGACCACGACCAGCAGCGGGATGGTGACCGCCCACACCACCATGCAGTACGGGCACAGCGCGCCGATGCGATACAGGCTCTGGAAGATCAGCCAGTGGATGAACACCACACCGAGGGCAGTGCCGGTCGCCAGGCCGCCCCAGTACCACCGCGGCAGCCTGACCTTGGCGAGAGCGAGCACGCCGGTCACCACCACGACGGAAAACGAGACGATGCCGATCAGCGGATTGGGAAATCCGAACGCCGACGCCTGCGGGGTGATCATCACCGAACCGCAGGACAGCACCGGATTGATGCTGCATGACGGCACGTAGTCGGGGTTGATCAGAATCTCGATCTTCTCGATCGTCAGCGTGATCGCTGCGGCGAGACCGACGATGCCGGCGATCAGAACCCATACGGCGCTGGCCGTCCGGACCGCCACCCCGTTCGACGTGTCAGCCGTGGGTTCGCTCGGCTGGACGTCGCTGGGCGCGGCGACCGTCATGGCGCCGGTGCCGGTGCCGGTGCGGGAGGTGCCTGCGCCGGGGGCGCTGCCGGTGCGGCTTGTTCCGGAGGTGCGGCGCCGTCGAGCCCGGGAACGTTGCCTGCGATTTCCTTGATCTTGGCGACGAGCGCGTCGGGCGTACTGAACTGGTAGTCCTCGCCGTTGATCTTGATCGTCGGCGTCGCCTCGATGCCAGTCGCAGCGGCGAGCCCCTGAGTCATCTCGGTGTATCGACCCTTGTCGATGCAGTCGGGGACGGCGCCGCCGACACCCGCCTGCCGCGCGAGCTCGACCAGTCGTGCGTTGTCGGGGTATACGCCCGCACCCTCCCCTGGCTGCTGCAGGAAGAGCGCATCGTGGAAGCGCTGGAACGCGTCCTTGTTCTCGTCGGCCACGCAATACGCGGCGTTTGCGGCTCGCGACGAGTATCCGTTGCCCTGACGATCCAGGATCGCGACCATGTAGTAGTCGGCGGCGACGGCACCGGTGCTGATCAGCTTGCGTACCGTCGGCCCGAACTGCTGCTCGAACTGGCCGCAGTGCGGGCACAGGAAGTCCTCGTAGAGCGACAAGACGACCTTCGGGTCGGAGCTGCCGTCCTTCTTGATGACGTTGCTCGACTCCACCCGGACCGATTTCGCATCTCCGGACTGCGGCTTCTTGTCGCCGGTCATCACGATGTAGAGCACCAACGCGACGGCGAAGATCACCACGACGGACGTCAGCCCGATCTGGATCGCAAGGTTGCGCTTGCGGTCGGCTGCCTTCAGGTCGTAGCTGGCTGGTCGCTTGGATTTGGTCGCCACGCGTTCAGAGTACCGGCGGCCCACCGGCGGCTCGTCATCCGCGGGCCAGATGGGCGCGCAGTGCCGAGATCGATTCCGCGACGGCGGTGGTGCTGCCGCCACCCAGCGGAAAGAAGTTGGCAAAGCCGTGCACCAGGGAGTCGAATTCGCGGTAGTCGACGGTCACCCCTGCCGCGCGCATGGCATCGGCGTACTGCCTGCCCTCGTCGCGCAGTGGATCGAAGCCCGCGGTCAGCACAAGAGCCGGCGGCAGGCCGGAGAGGTCTGCCAGCAGCGGCGACACCCGAGGGTCCGCTGCGTCGACGTCCGCACCGTCCAGGAATTGCTTCCGGCACCAGTCGAGGTCTCTCTTGGTGAGGAACAGCCGGTCGGCGAACAACGTCTGCGACCGCGTCTCGCCCGCGTAATTGGTAACCGGGTAGAACAACACCTGCAACGCGGGCAGCCGTGCGCCCTCGTCGCGCGCACGCAGCGATACCAGCGCGGCGAGGTTGCCCCCGGCGCTGTCGCCCCCGACCGCCACCCGGCCGGCATCGGCTCCCAATTCACCCGCATGGTCGAGTGCCCAGACGAAAGCGGCGTATGCATCGTCGGATCCGGCGGGCGCCTTGTGCTCGGGAGCGAGTCGGTACTCCACCGACAACACATGCACTCCGCCGTCGCGGCAGATCTCGCGGCACAGGTCGTCATGCGTCTCGATGTCACCGATGACCTGGCCACCGCCGTGATAGAAGACCAACAGCGGTTGCCCATCGCCGTTGATCGGCCGGTAGTGCCGTGCCGGGAGAGGACCTTCCGGTCCGGGGATCGAGAGATTGGTCACCTGCGCGACGGGGATGTCCTGCTTGAAGCTTGCGGCCAGGATTCTCAACTGCCCCCGGGCGGCGCCGACGTCGTCGAGGCTGGCAATCAGGGCATTGAGACCGGTCGAGGACATCCCGACAAGCATCAATTGCAAGGTCGTATCGAGCGTGTTGCCGTCCATCGTGATCGACCGACCACCCAGCAGCAGACGCTTCACGGGGTTCGGTGTCCGCGACAGGTTGCGCAACGTGAACCCGGCAAGCGCGTTGACGAACGGGCCCTTGGCAGCTCGCTGCGATCCGACGGGTGTCGCTTGTCCTGGCAGACTCTGAGTCATGGCAGCTCCCTCGATCACGCTGAATGACGGTAATGCGATGCCCCAGGTCGGATTGGGCGTTTGGCAGACACCGCCCGAAGACACCGAACGTGCCGTAGCGACCGCCGTGGATGCCGGCTATCGACACATCGACACGGCCGCAGGTTACTTCAACGAGCGCGAGGTGGGTCACGCGATCGCAAGCTCCGGTCTACCCCGCGAAGACGTCTTCGTCACCACCAAGTTGTGGAACGCAGATCAGGGCTACGACACCACTCTCAAGGCGTTCGACGCAAGCATGGACAAACTCGGCTTCGACTTCCTCGACCTCTATCTGATCCATTGGCCGATGCCTGCGAAGAACGCGTTCGTCGACACGTTCAAGGCGTTCGCACACCTACGCGACCAGGGCCGCATCCGGTCGATCGGCGTCAGCAACTTCGAGCCCGAACACCTGCGAATCCTGGTGGACAGCACCGGAATTGTTCCGGCCGTCAACCAGGTCGAGTTGCATCCGCTTCTGCAACAAGAGGAATTGCGGGAAGTGCACGCTCAGCTGGGCATCGCCACCGAGGCGTGGAGCCCGCTGGGCCAGGGATCACTGCTGAGCAACCCAGCGGTGACGGCCGTCGCTGAGGCACACGGAAAAACCGCTGCACAGGTACTGATTAGGTGGCATATCCAACTCGGTAATATCGTCATCCCGAAGTCGGTGACCCCCGAACGAATTGTGAGTAACTTCGACGTGTTCGATTTCGAGCTGACCGAGCAGGACATGGCGTCCGTCTCTTCGCTCGGCGATGGAACACGACTGGGTCCTGACCCACGAACCTTCAACTTCACAGGATAGGTGCCATGACGCCGGCGGCTTCGATTCCCACCGTCACTCTCAACGACGAGAAAACGATCCCCGTGATCGGCCTCGGCGTTGCCGAGCTTTCGGACTCCGAGACCGAGCAGGCCGTATTGGCGGCACTGGAAGCCGGCTACCGGTTGATCGACACGGCATCCGCGTACGGCAACGAGGAGGCGGTCGGCCGCGCGATCGCCGCATCGGGTGTGCCGCGTGATGAGCTGTTCGTCACCACCAAGCTCGCGACCGAGGATCAAGGCTTCCAGGCGGCACAGGACGCCTGCACCGCCAGCATCGAACGGCTCGGCCTGGAGTACGTGGACCTCTATCTCATCCACTGGCCCGGCGGCGACCCCGGCAGGTACGTCGACAGCTGGGGCGGCCTGATGAAGCGCAGGCAGGATGGCTTCGTCAAGTCCATCGGCGTCTCCAACTTTCACGCCGAGGACTTGTCGAACGTCATCGAACTGTCGTTCGTCACACCCGCCATCAACCAGATCGAGCTGCACCCGCTGTTGAATCAGGCGGAACTGCGGGCGGTCAACGCCGAGCATGGCATTGTCACCGAGGCGTACAGCCCACTGGGCGTTGGCAAGCTGTTGGAGAACCCGACGGTTGCATCGGTGGCGCAGGCGCACGGCAAGACGCCGGCGCAGGCGCTGATCCGGTGGAGCATCCAGCTGGGCAACGTCGTCATCCCGCGATCGGCGAATCCGGAACGGATCAAGTCGAATATCGACGTGTTCGACTTCGAGCTGACCGACGACGAGATGTCCGCGCTCAGCGGTCTGGACGAAGGCACACGGTTCCGGCCGGACCCGGAAACCTACACGGGCACTTAACCGGTCGGACAAGTGGCAGCCGCGTCGCGCAGCACCGTCGCCGACGGCGCATCGACAGGCAGCGCGTAGCCGCGCAGCACGGCGATGAATTGCATCGCGTACTGGCACCGGAACGCCGCGTTCGGCGGCATCCACGTCGCCGGCTCCTTGTCACCCTTGTCCTGATTCGCGGGGCCGTCGACAGCGATCAGGTTGGCCGGATCGTTGGCGAACCGCAGCCGCACCTCTTCGGGCCAGTTGCGGGCACCGAGATCCCACGCCAGCGCGAGCGCCACGATGTGGTCGATCTGCACCGCCGCGCCTACCTGGGCGCCGCGCATGAACGGCACGGTGGCGTTGGTGTACGGGTCATGGAGCGTTCCGGTCGCAACGGCGTTGGGACACCGCTTGATTGACACATACGTCTTGTCGACGAGGTCGCGGTCGAGGATGTCATTTCGAGTGTCGCAGCCGTTGTGGCCGCCGGGGGCAGGGTTGTCGTCGGTCCAAGTGTCGCCGAACGCATCCCTGCGGTAGTCGTGGCCTCGGATCCGGACAGGCACTTCAGCGATGCCCGCCAGCACGTCGACACCCGGTGCGACGGTGGGGATGTCGGCCTGGGCGATGAACTGAGCCCGGTCGCCCGACGACCCGACGACCTGAAATGCGACGATCACGGCCACTGCGACTGAGATCGCCAGCCACAGAAACCGGTTGCGGCTCATGCCTTGTCCAGGTACTCGACGCGGTCGGTATCGATGAATTGTGCCGCAAGAACGGCCATTCCCGGATTCGCGGGGTTCTTCTCATAGACTTCCTCGCAGAGCTGACGCGCGGTCAGAATGATCTCGAGGTGTTCAGACAGCGATAGGAATCGGAGCGTGATCGGCCTGCCGGATTGGCTGAGTCCCAACACATCTCCCTCTTTGCGCTCCTGCAAATCGAGGTCTGCGAGCTTGAAGCCGTCCAGCGTGCTCGCGACGGCCTTGAGTCGCTCCCCTGCTTTGGATCCTGCCGGCAACTGGGTGGCCAGCAAGCAGAGACTCGGGTGCTGGCCGCGGCCAATGCGGCCCCGGAGCTGGTGCAACTGACTGATGCCAAACCGGTCAGCGTCCACCACAACCATCACCGTCGCGTTCGGCACATCCACGCCGACTTCGATCACGGTGGTGCACACCAGGACATCGATCTGGCCAGCGCGGAACTCCGCCATTACGGCGTCCTTCTCATCGCTCGGCAGCCGACCGTGCATCAAGCCAAGGCGTAGCCCAGAGAGGGCACCTTTGCGCAACTGTTCGATGAGCGCCACCACTGTGGTTGGCGGCGGACCTTGGTCGTCCTTTGCGGGCTTGTCGCTCTCGTCGATGCGCGATGCCACGAGGTATGCCTGTCGGCCGGCGCCGACCTCTTCGATGATGCGCTGCCAGGCCCGCTGCAGCCACGCAGGCTTCTCTTTGACGAAGATTGTGTTGGTGGTGATCGGTTGACGGCCGCGAGGCAGTTCGCGCAGTGTGGACGTCTCGAGATCACCGTAGACGGTCAGCGCGACGGTGCGCGGAATAGGCGTGGCGGTCATCACCAACAGATGTGGCGTTAGCCCCTTGGGAGCCTTGGCGCGCAGCGTATCTCGCTGCTCGACACCGAATCGGTGCTGCTCGTCGACGACGACCATGCCCAGGTTGTGAAACTCGACGGCCTCCTGCAGCAGTGCGTGCGTGCCGATGACGATGCCTGCATCGCCAGTCGCGACTTCGTCGCGCACCTCGCGCTTCTGCTGGGCCGACATCGACCCGGTCAGCAGCGCAACACGCGTCGCGCCCTCGGCGCCACCAAGCTGACCAGCCATCGCCAACGACCCGAGGACATCGCGGATGGATCGAGCATGCTGGGCGGCAAGGACTTCCGTCGGCGCCAGCAGCGCGCATTGGTATCCGGCGTCGATCATCTGCAGCATTGCCAGCACCGAAACGATCGTCTTGCCCGAGCCGACCTCGCCCTGAAGCATGCGGTTCATCGGCCGGCTCTCTGAGAGTTCGGCCGATAACACGTCGAGCACTTCCTTTTGGCCATCGGTCAATTCGAACGGCAGCTGCGTACGCATCGCGCTCAGGAGGCCGTCGTTTTCGGGCCGCGCAACGGGACCCGATTCGCTCAGTTCGCTGTATCGCCGCCCCACCAACGCCCACTGCAGCCCGACCGCCTCGTCAAACGTCAGCCGGGCCTGGGCGCGCTCGCGCTCAGCGGTGTTCTCTGCCAGGTGGATCGCGCGGAGCGCTTCGTCTTCGGTGATCAGATTCCGCTGCTGCACAATAGATTTCGGCAGCGGCTCATCGATCGGGTCGAGCACGTCGAGTACCTGACGCACGCACGCGTAGATGTCCCAGCTCTGCAGTTTCGCGTTCGCCGAGTAGATCGGGAAGAAATCCCGTTCGAACACCGACAGCAGCTCGTCACCGGTTGCTCCCGACGTCGATGCGATGGTTTTCAGCGACTTGGTGCCGATTTGCTTTCCAATCGGCGACTCGAGAACCAGAAACGCCGGATGACTCAATTGAAGTGTGCCCCGGAAGTATTTGACTTCGCCGGACAACATCAAACGCGTGTCCTCGGGTAGGTTGTCGACCATCCAGCCCGCATTGAAGAACGTGGCGGTGACGTCGGGCCGTCGATGCCCTAGCGTGATGCGCAGCCACTTGGGCTTCTTCATCTTCTTGGTCTTGGGGTCGAACCGCGGCTTCATGTCACCGACTTTGGTGCCGGTGATGACGTCGACGAAGGTGACGTGTTCGCCTTCTTCGAGCTCCTCGCCCTCACCAAGCACCGTCATGCCGTCGCTGTACTTGCGCGGGTAGTGGCGCAGCAGGTCGTTGACGGTGCGAATGCCGAAGTGTTCCGCGAGCGGACCGGCGGCCTTCTTGCCGAGGACGTAGTCGAGCGGGTCGGTCAGCGATGCCACGGCTACTCGACTCCGATCAGCAGCGCGTCGCCCCGGTGGTCGGTGTGGTAGCTCACCAACTCGGTACCGGGATGCTGGGCGTGGACATGGGCCTGCAGTGCTTCGCCGACACTGCCGTCGACCCCGGCACCCGTGAGCACCGTCACGAGCTCACCGCCCGAGGCAAGCAACAGGTCGATCAGGCCCGCGGCGGCCGCTGCGATGTCATTGCCGACGATCAGCACCTCATCGCCCGCGATTGCCAACCCGTCACCCGGCTTACAGGTGCCCGCCCACGTCAGCGCCTCCTCGGTGGCCACCCTCACCGAGCCGTGCCTGGCGCCCGCGGCGGCGCGGGCCATCGTGTAGCCGTCGTCGACCGCCAGCCGCTCGGCGTCGTGCACGGCCAGCGCGGCAAGGCCCTGAACCATGGAACCGGCGGGCACCGGCACGACGTCGATACCCCATCCGATCGCCGCGGTGCAGCCCGCTACGAGTTCCTCGGCGGCGACGTAGCCGTTGGGCAGCACCATGATTTGCCCCGCACCAGTGTTGACGAGAGCGTGCAGCAACTGCTTGGCGCTCACCGGCCCGTCGGCCTCGGGCCGCAACACATGCGCGCCCTCGCCGGTGAAGAGTTCCACAGCACCGTCACCGTCGACCACCGCAAGCACCGCGCGTTCGCGGCTCCACCCACCAGCCGGCCGCGTCCCGACGCCGCCCGAAAGCGACGTCACCTGGATCCGGCTCGGTGTGCCCACCGACAAGGCCGCCTCAACGGCAGCGCCGGCATCGTCGGCATGGACGTGCACCGAGTAGTGGCCTGCTCCGTCCGACGAGGCCGCGATGGCCACTGATTCACCCAACTGGTCGAGGCGCTCGCGGAGCGTCTCCACACCGCGGGCGTCGCAATCGCTCAACAGGTACATCACCTCGAACTGCGGCGCGGCGGCGGTGGTCACGGCTACGTCGGCGTCCGGCGGGGACGGCAAATATTCGTGCCGGTGGGGCGCCCGCCCGGTCAGCGTGGTGCTCATCGCGTCCAGAAGTACCAGCAGGCCGCGGCCCCCGGCGTCCACCACGCCGGCCTCGGCCAGCACCTCAAGTTGCCCGGTGGTCTTGTCGAGTGCGACGGACGCGGCGTCAGCGGCGGCCGACACCACCTCGGCGAGGTCGGCGCCGTCGGCGTTCGCATGCTCGGCGGCACCCGCCGCGTCCTGGAGCACCGAGACGATGGTGCCCGGCACCGGTTCGCCCATCGACGCGACGACCAGCCCGACCGCGTGGCGCAGGGCCGCCGCGAGGACGCGACCGTCGATATCGGCCAGCGCTCCGTCGCGGTCCGCGGCGGCCGACGAGACCACCTCGGCGAGGCCGCGCAGGATCTGCGACAGGATGACGCCGGAGTTGCCACGGGCGCCGTGCAAAGCGCCGGCGGCCAGTGCCGCGGCGACCTGCCTCACGTCGTCGCGTTCGGAGTCCATCTCGGCCTGCGCCCACGCCGAACGCATGGTGAACAGCATGTTCGTGCCGGTGTCGGCGTCGGCGACGGGGAAAACGTTGAGCCGATTGATCTCGTCGGTGTGGGATATGAGGTCGCCGACGGCGGTGTGTGCCCAGTCCCGCAGTGCGGAGGCATCGAGCCGCCGAGCAGACATCGAAAACCTCCCACCCGCTGTGCCGCCGTGGGCGCCAGCCTAGCCATCCTCGGCGACAACCCTGGCAACAACGTCGGCGGCTGTGGAGCATGCAGGCCGAGGGCATTTTGGCGATACCTCACGCTGCCGGTATCCTGGTCAGGTTGTCGGGTCACCCACGTGGTTGTTGACCCCCCAAGTACTGATCCGAGGAGTTCCACATATGGCTGCCGTCTGCGAGATCTGCGGGAAAGGCCCCGGCTTCGGCAAGTCGGTGTCGCACTCCCATCGCCGGACCAGCCGTCGCTGGGATCCCAACATCCAGACCGTCCACGCCGTGACGCACCCCGGCGGGAACAAGAAGCGCATCAACGTGTGCACCTCGTGCATCAAGGCCGGCAAGGTCGCACGCGGCTAATTTCCGCCGCTATTGCCCAGGGCGATCGCGGAGCAAACCGCCATTCGACAGGTGAGAGCTCCTGAGCCCAGTACCCTGACCTTTCGCTGGCTTGCGCAAATCTCCAGCGGAAAGGTCGCGTCCATGTTCGGGTATGTCTCACGCACAGCCCTCGCTGCCGCGGCGGCGCTACTTGCGATCAGCCTCGCCCCAGCCCCACTCGCTGCGGCCGTCGACGCGAAGACACTGGTGGGGTCGTGGGCGGGTCCGGCCACACTCGGAGATCCCGGTGAGTGCGCTCCAACGGCGGGGCAATACTCGTTCTCTCCGAACGGCGTCTATCGCTATCTGGCTGTTTACCCGGGCTGCGCGATAGTCATGATCGACGGACACTATGAGCTGCAGGCCGACGGCGGCGTACTGCAGCTTTCGGTCGAGGAATGCGGAGACCCAGGCTGCCCTCCTGGCCTGTCGACCTTGACGACACCTATCAGCGCCACGGACGCCAACACGATCGTCCTCGATGGCCGCAACACCTACATCCGCTACAACGACTGATCGCTCAGCCGGGCAGGCGCCAGTCGATAGGGTCGGCGCCCATCTTCTCCAGCAGCTCGTTGGCGCGACTGAACGGCCGCGAGCCGAAGAATCCGCGCGACGCCGACAGCGGCGAGGGATGCGCCGATTCGATCGACGCGCAGTCGGTGCCGTCGAGCATGGGTTTGAGTGTCGAGGCATCGCGGCCCCACAACACCGCGACCAGCGGCTGCTCCCTGGCCACGAGGGCGCGGATCGCGCATTCGGTCACCGCTTCCCACCCCTTGCCCCGGTGTGACGCCGGAGTGCTCGGCCGCACGGTGAGCACCCTGTTCAGCAGCATCACGCCCCGCTCGGCCCACGGTGTGAGGTCGCCGCTGGCCGGCCGCGGATACCCAAGATCCTTGCCGTACTCAGTGAAGATGTTCTCCAGGCTGCGTGGCAGCGGTCGCACATCGGCCGCCACCGAGAAACTCAGACCGACCGCGTGCCCAGGCGTCGGGTAGGGATCCTGCCCGACGATCAGCACCCGCACTTGGTCGAACGGGAACGTGAAGGCGCGCAACACATTCGGGCCGGCGGGCAAATATCGGTGGCCCCCCGCGAGCTCAGCACGTAAGAACTCGCCCATCTGTGTGACCTGCGGGCCGACGGGTTCCAGTGCGTGAGCCCAACCGTCTTCGACGAGTTCGTTCAGCGGACGTGCGGTCATGGAAGGTCAACCTAGCGTGCGCGGTCAGTCAGAACGACTGCCAGCCCGAGTCTCCGTGCCACTGCTCGCCGTCAATCAGGACCCTCGGCGGGCCGTCAAGCACCTGTCCGATCACCCGCCATCCGACCGGTGGCGGTCCAGGGAACGTCGCGACCAGCGCATGGTCCTCGCCTCCCGCGAGCACCCAGGCCCAGGCGTCCATCTCCAATGCGGTGGCCGCTGGGGCGAGGGCAGCGTTGTCGGCGCCCAGCGCATCCCGCGACAGGTCGATACCTACTTCCGAGGCGTGCGCGATATGCCCGAGGTCTGCCATCAGCCCGTCGGAGACGTCGGTCATCGACGTAGCACCCGCGTCTGCCGCGACGCGTCCTTGACCGTACGGAGGTTCCGGCACCAAGTGGCGGCGATGCAGAGTTTCGAAAGTATGAACGTCGTTGAGCAGCAACGCATATCCGGCGGCCGACCAGCCGACGTCTCCCGTAACGGCGACCGTGTCACCAGGGCGGGCACCGCTGAGACGGACCGCCGTGCGGCCGTCCAGGTTGCCCAACGCGGTCACAGATATCACCCATTGCGGGGCCGTGACAAGGTCGCCGCCGACGATGCCAGCGCCGAGCAGGCGCGCCTCGTGCCACATGCCGTCAGCGAGTTCGAGCGCTTGCGCCGTCGGCGTGTCACCCGGAGCGCCGAACGCGACGACGAACGCGGTGGCCGCCGCGCCCATCGCCTCGATGTCAGCGGCGTTCTGCGCGATCGCCTTGCGTCCGATGTCATGCGGTGCTGACCAGTCCAGGCGAAAGTGCTGCCCTTCGACGAGCATGTCGGTGGACACCACCACGCGGCCGTCGTCGGTGAGGACAACCGCCGAATCGTCACCGGGTCCGAGTGCGACGACCTTCGGCTGTTCGCGGCCTGCGACCAGACGGTCGATCACCGCGAACTCACCCACGCCAGCGAGGGTCTCGGCCTGCTCGTCGGTCGCCATGTCACCTCCCCCCGGCTGCGGTACGTTTGGGCCCTGCGGCGGGAAGTCTATGCAGCGAGACGGAGGGATAGCGGGTGGTCCAGGCTTTCATGCTGATCCAGACCGAGGTCGGCCGCGCAGAGGTCGTCGCCAAGCAGCTAGCCGCCCTGCCCGGTGTGTTGTCGTCGGAGTACGTCACCGGCCCGTACGACGTCGTCGTCCGCATCGGCGCTGACGACCTTGACGACCTGCAAGCCAATGTCGTTCCGAGTGTGCAGCAGGTCACCGGCATCACCCGCACCCTGACCTGTCCGATCGCCGATGGAGTAGCCCCTTAAGGTTTGGGCGTGGATGCCGAGACCCATGACGGGCCCCCGCGCGCGTTGATAATCGCCGCGATCGTCGTTGCGGCAGGCGCGATCATCGGCATCCTCGGGTTCGCCGCGCTGCGACAGGCGCCGCCCCAACAGCGACCCGTCGCGATCGTGTCCGTGCCCGCGCCGAAGGCTGACAGCAGCGAATGCCGCGCGCTCCTCGACGCACTCCCGCAGCAATTGGGTGATTACCGTCGGGCGGCCGCGGCCGATCCCGCACCTGCCGGTGCCGCAGCGTGGCAACAACCCGACGGCGGTGAGCCCGTGATCCTGCGCTGTGGACTGGACCGGCCCGCCGAGTTCGTCGTCGGCAGCCCTCTTCAGGTCGTAGACCCCGTGCAGTGGTTCCGGGTAGCGGATGAGGAACGCAGCACGTGGTTCGCGGTCGATCGGCCGGTGTATGTGGCGTTGACACTGCCGCCGGGGTCAGGGCCGACGGCGATCCAAACCATTTCCGAAGCGATCGCAAAGTCGTTGCCGGCCAAGCCGATCGACCCGGCCCCGGTAAGCTAATGCAGGCCAGTGCCGCGCTTCAGAGCCGTCTCGACCATGGTGGCCAACAGCGTCGGATAGTCGACCCCGCTGGCCGCCCACATCCGTGGATACATCGAGATCGTCGTGAAACCGGGCATCGTGTTGATCTCATTGACCACCGGCCCGTCCTCAGTGAGGAAGAAGTCGACACGAGCAAGGCCCTGGCAGTCGATCGCATTGAATGCCCGAATGGCCAACTGCCGCACTGAATCTGCGACTTCGTCGTCGATCTTGGCGGGCACGTCGAGCTCGGCGGCGTCGTCGAGGTACTTCGTCTCGAAGTCGTAGAAAGCGTCCTCGCGGTCGCGTACCCCGGCGACCCTGATCTCGCCGACAGTGCTGGCCTCGACCCTGCCGTCGGGGAATTCCAAGACGCCGCACTCCAATTCGCGCCCAGGAATGGCCGCCTCGACGATCACCTTCGGGTCATGCCTGCGGGCGACGGCGATCGCCGCGGGAAGCTGGTCCCATGCCGTCACCCGGCTGACTCCGATGGACGAGCCACCGCGCGCGGGTTTGACGAACACCGGAAGCCCCAGACGCTCTCGATCCTCGAGTTCCACGCTGTCCTGACGCGGTCGCAGCACCACGTGGTCGCCGATCGACAGGCCCCCGGCGACGAGCAGCTTCTTGGTGAATTCCTTGTCCATCCCCGCCGCGCTGGCCAGGACACCCGCGCCGACATACGGCACACCTGCCAGCTCGAGCAGGCCCTGGATGGTGCCGTCCTCGCCGTACGGTCCGTGCAGTACCGGGAACACGACGTCGACCGCGGCAAGCATCTCGCCGCCCTGGCCGAGGGACAGCAGTTGGCCACCGCGGACCGGGTCGGCCGCGAGCGCCAGTTCGGTGCCGGATTCCCCGGTGACCTCCGGCAGCCGGCCGTCCGTGATCGCCAGAGTGTCCGGGCGGCCGTCGGTCAGCATCCACGATCCGCCGGGGGTGATGCCGACCGCGACCACTTCGAACCGCTCCGGGTCGAGGTTGCGCAGGATGCTGCCTGCGGAAACACACGAAATCGCGTGCTCGGAGCTGCGTCCGCCGTAGACAACGGCGACGCGGACCCGACCGGCGGGCCCGGACGCATTAGGGGCAGTCACAACCTAGAGAGGCTACCGCTCTAACCGGAAACATCCCGACCTAGCGCGCTGACCTGGAGATTTATCCCAGCGCCTGTTCGAAATCGGCGATCAGGTCGTCGGAGTCCTCTATGCCCAGCGAGATGCGGGCGAAGCCGTCGCTGACCGGATCGCCCCAGCGGGCGCGGCGATCGACCGAAGTGTGGATGCCACCGAAGCTGGTCGACGCGATCAGCAGCGCGCTGCGCTCCACCAGCGCGTGCACCGCCGCGGCATCCTCGAGCTCCACCGCCACGAGGCCACCGAAACGCTTCATCTGCATCGTGGCGATCTGATGCGACGGATCGTCGGGAAGACCGGGGTAGCGCACCGACTTCACGGCCGGATGCGCGCGCAGCATCAATGCGAGCGCCTGAGCGTTCTGACACTGCCGTTCGAACCGCAGGCCTGCGCTGCCGAGGCTCCGTAGCACCAGCCACGCCTCGAACGCACCAAGAATCGGCCCGGCAAGCAGCCGGTCACGTTCGACCGCAGCCATCAGTTCCTGCTGACTGCCCGCGACGTAGCCCGCAACAAGATCGCTGTGTCCCGAAAGCGCCTTAGTCGCGCTGGCCACCACCAAGTCGGCGCCAAGCGACAACGGCTGCTGGCCGAGCGGTGTCGCGGTGGTGTTGTCGACGACCAGAGTCGCGCCCCGGCCTCGGCATGTCATCGCCAAATGGTGGAGGTCCACGACGTCCAGACCCGGATTGACCGGCGTTTCGACCAGCACCACGTTGGCGTCGGACGACGCCTCACACATATCGGCGCTTCGCACTTCCACGACCGTAACCCCCAGCGGGGCAAGGTATTCCTGTGCATAGCGGCGCACCTGGTAGTAGCCATCGGCTGGCACCACGAGCTTCGTTCCGGGTTTGGCGAGCACACGCAGCGCCGACGTGATCGCTGCCATTCCTGAGCCGAACGTCAACGCCGTCGCCGCACCTTCGAGTTCGGCCAGCGCCGACTCCAATTGGCGCCACGTCGGATTGGAGCTGCGCCCGTAGCTGTCCATCGGCTCGGTCTCGTCGGGCGAAAGATGGTAGGTCGACGCAGGAACAGGCGGTGGCGCCACCGGGCTACCCGGAACCGGTTCCGAACCAACGGCTTTCACGCTGCGAGTCGAATCGCCGTACTTGCCATTCATCCGACTACTCCGACTTTGTGCTGCGCCCAAGGAGCAGCGCGACAGCCTCATCGACCGACAATCCCTTGTGGCAGACGCGATGTACCGCTTCAGTGAGCGGCATCTCGACGTCATAACTCGCCGCGAGCGCCAGCACCGACTCACACGATGTGACGCCCTCGGCGACGTGGCCGCCGGCGTCCCTCTGCGCCGATTCCATGGTGCCGCCCCAGCCGAGGCGTTCACCGAATGTGCGGTTGCGTGAGCGCGGCGAGATGCACGTCGCCACCAGATCGCCGACACCGGCAAGCCCGGCCAAGGTCGCGGGACTGGCGCCCAACGCGATTCCGAGCCGCATGATCTCGGCCAGGCCGCGGGTGATGATCGCCGCGGCGGTGTTCTCCCCCAGCCCGACACCGGCGGCCATCCCGCAGGCCAATGCGATGACGTTCTTACACGCACCACCGACCTCGGCGCCGATGACGTCGGAATTGGTGTACGGGCGCAGATACGGCGTCGACAGCGCGCGCTGCAAGGTCACCGCCCTGCCCGAGTCGCTGCACGCGACAACGGTGGC
Source organism: uncultured Actinomycetota bacterium (assembly GCA_963766465.1). GTDB lineage: Bacteria > Actinomycetota > Actinomycetes > Mycobacteriales > Mycobacteriaceae > Mycobacterium. The sequence continues at coordinate 517,393 of CAVXZT010000014.1, read as the reverse complement.
TCCCGGCTGCTCGCTGGCGATCTCACTGGCCAGGTTCGGGCCACTGATGACTGCGACGCGCGAGGGGTCAGCGCCGGTCACCTGCACGACGACCTGGCTCATCCGTAACAACGTGCCAAGCTCGATACCCTTGGCCACACTCACCAGCGTGACATCGTCGCCGATCAGCTCCGTCCAGTTGGCGAGGTTGGCGCGCATCGTCTGCGACGGCACCGCGAACAGCACCGTGCACGCGCCCGCAAGCGCTTCGGCCGGATCGCTTGTGGCGCGAATCAACTTCGGCAGCTCGGTATCGCCGAGATACCCGGCGTTGCGACGCGTGTCGTTGATCTCATCGGCCAGCTCCGGGCGACGGGCCCATAACGCCACGTTGTTGCCGGCATCCGCCAAGACCTTGGCCAGTGCCGTCCCCCACGCACCGGCCCCCATCACCGCCGCCTCCACCACCGCTTCACCCTAGATCAATGGTCGGTTCTGGCCTCGCTCCACTCCTCGGCGCCTGCCGTCACCTCCTAGGTGCCCGCCGTGCTGGCAGGATGGCGCTCATGAGCGGCACGAAGCCAACCGAAGCCGCGGATGTGGGGCTGGTGATCGCGGTGAAGCGGCTGACCGCCGCGAAGACCAGGCTGGCGCCGGTGTTTTCGGCCGCCACCCGGGAAAGCGTGGTGTTGGCCATGCTGATCGACACCATCAACGCGGCGTCGGCCGTCCCTGCGCTGTCGGCGATCACCGTCGTCACCCCCGATGAATTTGCTGCCGATGCCGCCCGCCAACTGGGTGCCCGCGTGCTGGCGGACCCGACGCCGGACGGCCACCGCAATCCGCTGAACAACGCCATCACCGCCGCCGAGGCCTCGATGCGCGACGAGACATCCAATGTCGTTGCACTGCAAGGTGATCTGCCCGCACTTCAAACACAGGAGCTGGCCCAGGCGATCGTGGCCGCTCGGGCTTATCCACGTAGCTTTGTCGGCGACCGGCACGGGACCGGAACATCGGCGCTGTTTGCTTTCGGGGTTGGGCTCGATCCGCAGTTCGGCGCTGATTCGGCCGAGCGGCACCGTCATTCGGGGGCCATCGAGCTGACAGGTGCATGGCCAGGGCTGCGGTGCGACATCGACACCCCCGACGACTTGATGGTGGCGCGACGCCTCGGTGTCGGTGCGGCAACCACGCAGGCCATCGGCAGGCCCAGGTGAACAGCTGGCAACGGGTTGGCCGGTCTCGGTAGCAGGACGACTTGTCAATAGGGAATCATCAGAGGGATGACCGAAGCCGAAGCCCAGATCCGCGCCGACGAAACGGAGTCGGTGGCCGGAGACGTTCGGCCGCAGGCACCGGATACCGCTGACTCGTCGCCAGAAGCGCCACCTGCGGCGACCTCCCCCGCCATCGACAACGCCCTGCCCGAAGATCGCTACCTCAACCGCGAGCTGAGCTGGCTGGAATTCAACGCGCGGGTGCTGGCCCTGGCCGCGGACACGTCACTGCCGCTGCTCGAACGGGCGAAGTTCCTTGCGATCTTCGCGTCGAACCTCGACGAGTTCTACATGGTGCGGGTCGCAGGCCTGAAGCGTCGCGATGAGATGGGCCTTTCGGTGCGCTCGGCCGACGGTCTGTCACCGCGCGAGCAGCTGCGCCGCATCAACGAGCGCACGCAGCAGATCGCCGACAGGCACGCGCACGTGTTCCTCGATTCGGTGCGGCCGGCCCTTGCGGACGAAGGCATCGTCATCGTCACGTGGGCCGAACTCGACGAGGACGAGCGCACACGGCTGTCCACCTACTTCCACGAGCAGGTGTTCCCGGTGTTGACACCGTTGGCGGTCGACCCGGCCCACCCGTTCCCGTTCGTGAGCGGTCTCTCCCTGAATCTGGCGATCACCGTCAAGCACCCCGACGACGGTGGGCAGCACTTCGCCCGAATCAAGGTGCCCGACAACGTCAACCGCTTCGTCGAACTCGCCCGTCGCGAAGGCTCCTCCGACGTCGTGCGGTTCCTGCCGATGGAGGAGCTGATCGCCGCATTCCTCCCTGTGCTCTTCCCCGGTCTGGAGATCGTCGAGCACCACGCCTTCCGCATCACCCGCAACGCGGATTTCGAAGTGGAAGAGGATCGCGACGAAGACCTGCTGCAGGCGCTGGAGCGGGAACTGGCGCGGAGGCGCTTCGGCTCCCCGGTCCGCCTGGAAGTTTCCGACGACATGACCGAGAGCATGTTGGAGCTTCTGCTTCGTGAACTCGACGTCGACCCCGGGGACGTCATCGAGGTGCCCGGACTGCTGGATCTGACGTCGCTGTGGCAGATCTACGGCGTCGACCGCCCCGCGCTGAAAGATCCGCCGTTCGTGCCCGCGACGCCGCCCGCATTCGGGGAACGCGAAACACCCAAGAGCATCTTTGCGACGCTGCGCGACGGCGATGTGCTTGTGCACCACCCCTACGATTCGTTCTCCACCACGGTGCAACGGTTTATCGAGCAGGCCGCGGCCGATCCCAACGTGCTGGCGATCAAGCAGACGTTGTACCGCACTTCCGGTGACTCGCCGATCGTCAACGCGCTCATCGACGCCGCCGAGGCGGGCAAGCAGGTCGTCGCGCTCGTCGAGATCAAGGCGCGATTCGACGAGCAGGCCAACATCAAGTGGGCACGCGCACTCGAGCAGGTGGGCGTGCACGTGGTGTACGGGCTGATCGGACTCAAGACTCACTGCAAGACGTGTCTGGTGGTGCGCCGCGAAGGCTCGACGATTCGGCGGTACTGCCATATCGGCACCGGCAACTACAACGGTAAAACGGCGCGACTGTATGAAGACGTCGGCCTGCTGACGGCGTCGCCTGACATCGGTGCAGACCTCACCGACCTGTTCAACTCGCTGACCGGTTACTCGCGCAAGGAGTCCTACCGCAACCTCCTGGTGGCGCCGTATGGGGTACGCAGGGGCATCGTCGAACGCATCGACCGCGAGATGGCCGCCACGCGCGATGGCGCCGAGGGCCTGATCCGGGTGAAGGCCAACGCTTTGGTGGACGAACAGGTGATCGACGCGCTGTATCGCGCATCACAGGCAGGCGTGCGGGTCGAGGTGGTCGTTCGCGGCATCTGCGCGCTGCGCCCCGGCGTACCCGGCTACTCCGAGAACATCGTCGTGCGCTCGATCCTCGGCCGGTTCCTCGAACACTCGCGGATTATTCACTTCCGCGCCATCGACGAGTTCTGGATCGGAAGCGCCGACATGATGCATCGTAATCTCGACCGACGTGTCGAAGTGATGGCGCAGATAAAGGATCCGAGGCTGGCGAATCAACTCAACGACGTCTTCGAGTCCGCGATGGACCCCGCGACCCGCTGCTGGGAGCTCGGCGCCGACGGGCACTGGACGGCGTCGCCGCGAGAGGGTCAGACGGTACGCGACCATCAGGTGTCGCTGATGGAACGCCACAGGCATCCGTGAGACGACCGGTCGGGCGTGACGCGACCGGTCGACGGGCCCGGATGATCCACAGGAGCTGAGGTGCCGAAGGAGAACTCGCCAGATGTGGCCCCGGTGAGCAAGGCCGTGCTCGCCGCAGGCGCCGTGTTGTGGCGATCCAATGGCGACTCCGCTGCGCCAGAAGTCGCGATCATCCATCGGCCGCGATACGACGACTGGTCGTTACCCAAGGGCAAGGTGGACCCCGGGGAAACCGAACCCGTCACCGCGGTGCGCGAGATGAAAGAGGAGACCGGCTACTCATCGCGCCTTGGCAGACGACTCGCCGCCGTCAGTTATCCGGTCGAGCAGGGCATCAAGAAGGTGCGGTACTGGGCGGCGACCACGGTCGGCGGTGAGTTCACTCCGAACGCCGAAGTCGACGAGCTCAAGTGGCTGCCTGTTGCCGACGCGATGAAACAGCTAGAGTACCCACACGACCGAAAAGTGTTGCGCCGCTTTACCAAACAGCCCGCGGCTACCCAGACGGTGATCATCGTGCGGCACGGGACGGCGGGCAGCAAGTCTCGGTACAAAGGCGACGACCGGAAGCGTCCACTGGACAGACGCGGGCGCGCGCAGGCCGAGTCGCTCGTCGGATTGCTCCTCGCATTCGGCGCCGACACGCTCTACGCGGCGGACCGAGTGCGCTGCCGTCAGACGCTCGAACCACTCGCCGAAGAACTTGGCACCACTATCCATGACGAGCCGCTGCTGACCGAGGAGGAATATCCCGAGAGCCGCAAGGCCGCCCGGCACCGGGTCCTCGAAATCGCGGCTTCCGGAGGCACGCCGGTGATCTGCACGCAGGGCAAGGTGATTCCCGATCTGATCACGTGGTGGTGCGAGCGAGACGGCGTCCGCCCTGACAAGTCGCGCAACCGCAAGGGCAGCGCGTGGGTGTTGTCGTTGGCCGAAGGGCGATTGGTCGCCGCCGACCACATCGGCAGCCCGCTGGCCGCGAAGAAGTAGCTCAAGCGCATCGTGCACGGCTGGAATGAATCCAAAGTGCTGACGATCGCGAGCATTTACCCAAACTGCTCGTTGTGTCGTGGCGTCTGAATCGGCTTAGCCGCACTCACAACACACAGACACGCCGCGGGTCGGTGACCCACGGCGTGCCCGATGTCGAAATTTAGCGACGGCCGCGCTTGGCCGGAGCCTTGCGCGCTGTCTTCTTGGCGGCGGCCTTGCGGGCCGGCGCCTTCTTGACTGCCTTCTTGACGGCGGCCTTCTTGACTGCCTTCTTGGCTGCCGCGCGCTTCACCGTCTTCTTGGCTGCCGCGCGCTTCACCGTCTTCTTGGCTGCCGCGCGCTTCACCGTCTTCTTGGCTGCTGCGCGCTTCACCGTCTTCTTGGCTGCTGCGCGCTTCACCGTCTTCTTGGCTGCCGCTTTCCTGACTGCTTTCTTGGCCGCCGTCTTCCGCACAGCCTTGCGGGCCCCGCCCGCCGTCGCGCCACGTTTCACTGCTGGTCCTTCCGCCGGGAGGCGCTGCGCGCCAGAGACAACCGCTTTGAATTGTGCGCCGGGACGAAATGCCGGCACGGATGTTGGCTTAACTTTCACTGTCTCGCCGGTGCGCGGGTTACGCGCCACCCGGGCTGCACGGCGTCGCTGTTCGAAAACGCCGAAACCAGTAATGGTGACGCTGTCACCCTTGTGTACCGCACGCACGATCGTGTCGACCACGTTTTCCACCGCATCTGTTGCAGACCGGCGGTCCGTGTTGAGCTTGGTCGTGAGTACGTCGATCAGCTCTGCTTTGTTCATGCAAAACCTCCACATACCAGTGGCCCACTTTGGACCAACAGAGGACACGGTAAACCCATTGCCCACTGATTTCCAAGAGCCACGCCCATTTTCAGCCATAGCTGGCGAACTTTTTGGCAATCCGCTTGCCCCCCTTGGCCTCCTGCCAAGGGCCCCGAGAAGCGGAGCGAAGGCGGCGATTTCGGCCCGCCGAGGCCGCGTCATCAGACGGGCAGAGTGCGCGGCTTCCAGTCCGGCCTGCTTGCTTCGTACGACTCGATTTCATCGCGTTTTTGCAGCGTAAGGCCTATATCGTCGAGTCCTTCGAGCAGCCGCCAGGCGGTGTAATCGTCAATGTTGAACGGCACCATGACCGTTCCCGCGACGATATTCCGATCTTGAAGATTCACAGTGATTTCCATGCCGGGATGCTCCTCAATGAGCTTCCACAGGAGTTCAACATCATCTTGAGAAATTTCTGCGGCCAAAAGTCCCGCCTTGCCCGCGTTGCCGCGAAAAATGTCGGCGAACCGAGACGAGATAACCACCCTGAACCCGAAGTCCATCAGTGCCCACACCGCGTGTTCGCGCGACGAACCGGTGCCGAAATCGGGCCCGGCGACCAACACCGATCCCTTGTCGAACGGGGCCAGATTCAGAATGAACGCCGGATCGTTCCGCCATGCGGCGAAGAGTCCATCCTCGAAACCTGTTCGGGTGACCCGCTTCAGATAGACAGCGGGAATGATCTGGTCGGTGTCGACATTCGACCGACGCAACGGAACGCCGATGCCTGTGTGGGTGCGGAACGCTTCCATAACGATCTCCTATTAGTCAGTCAGGTCCGCAGGCGACGACAACGTGCCACGCACGGCTGTCGCGGCGGCGACCGCAGGCGACACCAGATGGGTGCGCCCACCCTTGCCCTGCCTGCCCTCGAAATTGCGATTGGACGTCGACGCGCAACGCTGTCCCGGCAACAGCTGGTCCGGATTCATGCCGAGGCACATCGAACAACCGGCCTGTCGCCACTCCGCCCCCGCAACGGTGAAGACGTCGCCGAGCCCCTCGGATTCGGCCTGCGCTCGCACCCGCATCGAGCCCGGCACAACCAGCATCCGCACCCCGTCGGCGATCTTGCGGCCGCGCAGGACGTCGGCGACGACGCGCAGATCTTCGATCCTTCCGTTGGTGCACGACCCGACGAAAACGGTGTCCACCGAGATGTCGCGCATCGCTGTGCCGGGCCGAAGGTCCATGTACGCCAACGCTTTCTCGGCTGTCTGCCGTTCGGCGTCGTCGAACATCAACTCGGGGTCAGGCACCGAGCTCGACAGCGGAACGCCCTGTCCGGGATTGGTGCCCCAAGTGACGAACGGGCTCAGCGTCGACGCGTCGAGGTACACCTCGGTATCGAATTCGGCGCCTTCGTCAGTTCTCAGTTGAGTCCACGCGGCGACGGCCGCGTCCCAATCGGCGCCAGTCGGCGCATGCGGACGCCCGCGCAAGAATTCGAACGTAGTTTCGTCAGGAGCCACCATGCCTGCGCGAGCGCCGGCCTCGATGCTCATATTGCAAATCGTCATCCGGCCCTCCATCGACAGCGATTCGATGGCGCTGCCGCGGTATTCGATGACATGCCCCTGTCCCCCGCCGGTGCCGATCTTCGCAATCACGGCGAGAATGATGTCCTTCGCACTGACACCGGGCGGCAACTTTCCATCCACGTTGACCGCCATGGTCTTGAACGGACGCAGCGGCAAGGTCTGCGTAGCGAGCACGTGCTCCACCTCGGACGTACCGATGCCCATCGCGATCGCACCGAATGCGCCGTGAGTTGAGGTGTGGCTGTCGCCGCATACGACAGTCATGCCGGGCTGCGTCAGTCCCAGTTGCGGCCCGATGATGTGCACGATGCCTTGTTCGGCGTCGCCCATCGGGTGCAGCCGGATGCCGAACTCTTCGCAGTTGTGGCGCAGCGTGTCGACCTGAGTTCGCGAGATTGGGTCGGCGATCGGCTTGTCGATGTCGATCGTCGGCACGTTGTGGTCCTCGGTGGCGATGGTGAGGTCGGGCCTGCGCACAGTGCGCCCGGCAAGGCGTAGTCCGTCGAATGCCTGCGGGCTGGTGACCTCATGCACGAGGTGCAGGTCGATGTAGATCAGGTCGGGCTGGCGCGCTGCGCCTTCGCCCGGGCCGTGGGCGACAACGTGGTCAGCCCACACTTTCTCTGCCATGGTGCGCGGCGTGTCGACGGTGGTCATGCTTGACTATCTCACAATCTGGGAAGCTAGTATCTCTCTATGAGACAGGATAGCGGCATCGGCGTGCTCGACAAAGCGGTGGGTGTCCTGCGCGCGGTGGCCGACGCGCCGTGCGGGCTGGCTGAGCTTTGCGAGCGCACCGGCCTACCGCGCGCCACCGCGCACCGACTGGCCGCGGGTCTTGAAGTGCATCGGCTGCTGAGCCGCAACGGGGATGGCATGTGGCGACTTGGTCCGGCGCTGACCGAATTGGCCGGGCAGGTCAACGACCCGTTGCTGGCCGCCGGTGCAGTGGTATTGCCCCGGCTACGAGAGATCACCGGCGAGAGCGTTCAGCTTTACCGCCGCGAAGGTACGTCGAGGATCTGCATTGCCGCGCTGGAACCGCCTGCGGGACTTCGGGATACGGTGCCCGTCGGCGCTCAGCTTCCCATGACGGCCGGGTCGGGCGCCAAGGTGTTGCTGGCTCACGCGGATGCCGCGACGCAACAGGCGGTGCTGCCCGCGGCGATGTTCACCGATCGCGCACTTGCCGAGGTGCGCAAGCGTGGGTGGGCACAGAGCGCCGCCGAGCGTGAACCCGGTGTGGCCAGCGTCTCGGCGCCGGTGCGCGACGGCACAGGCGCGGTGATCGCGGCGGTGTCGGTGTCCGGACCGATCGACCGGATGGGACGCCGACCCGGCCCCCGGTGGGCGGCCGACCTTTTGGCTGCGGCCGACGCCATCACCCGCAGGTTGTAACCCCCCGGCCGCGGGCCATTCGAATCCGTCAATGCGTCGCGGCCGCCAATAATTAGGGCTAGCGTCAATTTTGCTGATCCATGGTGGCACGCTCGGGGCCGCTGAAATCGAGGTCGCCGTGACAGCATTCGGCCGCAAGACGCTCCGCGTCGTGGCAAGTCGCCTGGTTATCGCCGCGGTAGCCGCCGCTGTTGTTGGCGCTGCCGCGGGCCAGGACCAGATGGTCTCGCCAAGACCCTCGGCACGCGAATTCATTCAAACGGCGGGCATCATTGAGGCGCCGACAACAATTGGCAGCGCCGACTCCGACCTGTACAACCGGTCGCAGGCTGACGTCGACAGGACCCTCGACACGCTGCAGGCGATGGGCGTGCAAAACGTTCGCATCGTCATCCCCTAGGCAGGCGTTCAACCGTTCAATGCGAATCGATACAACTGGGCGAACGTTGACCGAATGGTCAACGCCGCTGCGGCGCGCAATATGGGAGTGCTGGCCGTGCTCAATTCCACGCCACTGTGGGCCAGCAACCGCTATCTCAGCGGACACCCCGACCCGGACGTATTCGCGACGTTCGCCGGCGCGGCGGCAGATCGCTACCAGGGCAAGATCTCGGCGTACGAGGTGTGGAACGAACCCAACGGCATCAACTTCTGGAATCCCGTCGACCCGGTGGCCTACACGCGAATGCTGCAAACGGGCTACACGGCAATCAAGACGGCCGATCCGTCGGCCACTGTCGTCGGCGGTGTGGTCGTCTCGCTGTTCAACGCCGGGCGGGCCACGATGAACCCGGAGGACTTCATAGAACAGATGTATGCGGCCGGGGCGAAGGGGTCCTTCGACGCCCGATGTTCATCTACTCGACCCGCGACACATCCAGCGGCGACCTGGACATCTCGAAGAACTTCGGCTTCTTCTACAGCGACTGGACGCCCAAGTTGGCGGCGAAGGTCATCGCAGACTTCGCCGGTGGTCAACTGCCGGAGCCACCGGAACGCCGGCTCGTGGACGCGGCCGTAGAATTCGTGCGCGCGATCATCAACACGACGGAACGCGTGATCCGGGCAGGGGCTCAATTGTTCTCCGCCGCCGTGGATGTCACGGTTCAGGTCATCAACCGATTGATCGACGCGGGGGTGCGCGTGGTCAAAGGTCTCGCCAACGCGAAGGTCGCCGTGATCTCCGGTGTGGTCGACGCGATAGGTCGGGTCGTGGGACCCGAGGGCGCCGTGACCGCAGCCATGGCGGCGCAGCGCGCCCCGCAGTCCTTCGCCCTCGTCTCAGCGGCACCACCGGCCGACTACGCCGCTCTTGCAACGGCCAGACGCCGTGCGGTCACGGTTGACCGCTCCGCACCGGTTGACGTCGACGCCAAGTCGGGGACCACGTCTGCACCGGATGCCGGCACAGTCGTCACGGACCGTAAATCAGCAGCGACGCAACAGGATAACGATGCCGCCGCCTCCAAGGACGAGCCCGACTCGACGGGGTCGGCCACGTCCACCCCTTCGGGGAACGCGAGCGGCGCCACGACCCCCGATGCGGCCGACCCGTCAACCACCAAGGGCGCTGCGACGGCGTCGCCGAAGCGTGGCGACGAAAGGACCGATTCTGCCGGCGCCAGCAAGACGGCAGGCAACGGGAGCGTAGGAGCGCCAGACGATCAGGGCGCGACGGAGCTGAAGAAACAGAAGAAGATGTGATCCCGTAGCACTACCAAAACACGCGGGCACGGCAGCTGAACACCTGCTCGAAACGGTTTGTACCCCCGATGGGATTCGAACCCACGCTACCGCCGTGAGAGGGCGGCGTCCTAGGCCGCTAGACGACGGGGGCCAGAACTTTCCGGAGAGCCAGCATATCCCAGTGAATATTGCGGTCCTAATCCGCTGGAACTCGACGTTCTTCGCGCGAGCGCTCATCGCATTGGCTGGGGTACCAGGACTCGAACCTAGAATGGCGGTACCAGAAACCGCTGTGTTGCCAATTACACCATACCCCATTGGCTGCCTATAACCACAGGTCACAAGCCCTTTTTTAGCTCGGCTACGCCCAGCGCACTTTCGTCGCCTGTCGTATCGGGCCGACGTGCAGACTATCAAAGATTCGCGGGTGGCTTTCTCACGCCTCGGCCGCGGCAGCGGTGGCAGCAGCGAGGTCTCGTCCGGCGCGCAGCCGGTGCAGGCTGCGGTCGCGGCCGAGCAGTTCGAGCGACTCGAACAGCGGCGGGCTGATCGACGCGCCGGTGGCGGCCACCCGGATCGGACCGAACGCCTTGCGTGGTTTGAGCGCGAGGTTTTCCAGCAACGCGACCTTGAGCGCTATCTCGATCTTCGCGGTCGTCCACTCCCCGACATCCTCGAGCGCGGTGATCGCGGCGTCGAGCACCTGGGACGCGTCGCCACGCAGCTCCTTGGTTGCCGATTTCTCGTCAATGGTGAATCCGTTGTCGTTGAGGAACTTCAGCAGATCCCACGCGTCGCCGAGGACGACAATTCGGGTCTGCACCAGGAGCGCAGCCTCCCTGAATTGTCTGTCGTCAAGCCCGGTGTCGTGGCCGTGGGCGGCAAAGTACACGCGAAGCCGTTCGGTGAAGTCCTCTTCGCTCAGCAGCCGGATGTGTTCGGCGTTGAGCGCATCGGCCTTCTTCTGATCGAAGCGGGCGGGGTTCGAGTTGACGTCGACGACGTCGAACGCCGCGACCATCTCGTCGAGGCTGAAGACGTCACGATCCTCGGCGATTCCCCAGCCAAGCAGGGCCAAGTAGTTCAGCAGACCCTCGGGGATGAAACCGCGTTCGCGGTGCAGGAACAGATTCGACTGTGGATCACGCTTGGAGAGCTTCTTGTTTCCGTCGCCGAGAACGCTTGGCAGATGGGCGAAGTCGGGAACGCGTTGCGCGACTCCGATGCGGATCAGTGCCTGATACAGCGCGATCTGGCGTGGTGTCGAGGACAGCAGGTCCTCGCCGCGCAGCACGTGGGTGATCTTCATCAGGGCGTCATCGACCGGATTGACCAAGGTGTACAACGGATCTCCGCTCGCCCGCGTCAGCGCGAAGTCCGGAACGACGCCTGCGGCGAAGGTGGTATCACCGCGCACCAGGTCGGGCCACGAAATGTCCGTGTCGGGCATCCGCAGCCGAACCACTGGCTTGCGGCCCTCGGCGACGAACGTGGCGCGCTGCTCGTCGGTGAGGTCGCGGTCGAAGTTGTCGTAGCCCAGCTTAGGATTACGGCCCGCCGCCACATGCCGAGCCTCGACCTCCTCCGGCGTTGAGAACGCCTCATACGCCTCGCCCGCGTCCAGCAACCGCGCCACCACATCGCGATAGATCTCACCACGCTCTGACTGCCGGTAGGGCGCATACGGCCCACCGATGTCTGGACCCTCGTCGTAGTTCAGCCCTAGCCAGCTCAGCGCATCCAGCAGCGCCAAATAGCTTTCCTCGCTGTCGCGTTCGGCGTCGGTGTCTTCCAGCCGGAACACGAAGGCCCCACCGGTATGGCGGGCGTAGGCCCAGTTGAACAATGCGGTGCGGATAAGGCCAACGTGCGGCGTGCCGGTGGGCGACGGGCAGAACCGAACTCGTACCGTCATCACTTTCCTTTGCGGACAACAGGATTGGTCAAGGTTCCGATGCCCTCGATGGTAATGCTGACGGTGTCGCCGTCCTCGATCGGGCCAACCCCCTCGGGGGTTCCGGTGAGAATCAGATCGCCGGGCAGCAGTGTCATCACCGCCGAGATCCACTCCACGATCGCGCCGATGTCATGGATCATCAGCGAGGTCCGGCTGTGCTGCTTGACCTCGCCGTTGACCTCGGTACGGATGTCGAGATCGGCGGGGTCGACGTCGGTGACGATCCACGGACCGATCGGGCAGAACGTGTCGTGCCCCTTCGCCCGGGTCCACTGCCCGTCCTTCTTCTGCTGATCGCGTGCCGACACGTCGTTTCCGATCGCGTAACCAAGAATGTTCTCCGCGGCCCTGGCGGCGGGCACGTCCTTGCAGGGCCGGCCGATGACGACGGCGAGCTCGCCCTCGAAATGAACCGGGTTGGCGTCGGCAGGCAGTTGGATCGGCACGTTGGGTCCGATGATCGCGGTGTTCGGCTTCATGAACATCACAGGATCGGGAAACGTTCCGCCGCCCATCTCTGCGACGTGCGCGGCGTAATTCTTGCCGATGCACACCACCTTGCTCGCCAGGATCGGCGCCAGCAGACGTACGTCGGCCAGCGGCCATTGGCGGCCGGTGAAGCTGGGGGTGCCGAACGGATGCTCGGCGATTTCCTTCGCGATTGCCTCGTTCGGGTCATCGGTAGGTCCTTCGATGCTGACGAAGGCAACACCATCGGGGCTGGCGATTCGGCCAAGACGCATGTTGTCAGCCTAGTGGCCGTGATCGCGGCGGCCGCGGCCAGGTTCGGTGCGCCATCGTCTCACTATGTGGAAAGAAGGTTCAGCATTGTGAGATGGCTGTGCGACCATGGTCGGGTGTCCGTCGAATCGATCAGCACTGTGCGTCGTTGGTCGATGTTGGTCATCGCGCTTACCGCGACGCTGTGCGCGAACGTCTTCATCAACGGCGCGGCCTTCCTCATCCCGACGCTGCACGCCGAACGCGGCCTGGATTTGGCGCAAGCGGGCCTGCTGTCATCGATGCCCAGCTTCGGCATGGTGGCGACGCTGATTGCCTGGGGCTACGTCGTTGACCGAATCGGCGAGCGGATCGTGCTTGCATTGGGTTCGGCACTGACGGCTGCTGCAGCGTTCGCGGCCGCGTCGGCCCATTCGCTCGTCGCCGTCGGTGCATTCCTCCTGCTTGGCGGCATGGCGGCGGCCAGCAGTAACTCGGCAAGCGGCCGACTGGTGGTCGGATGGTTTCCGCCCGAGCAACGCGGTCTGGTGATGGGAATCCGACAGACCGCACAGCCGCTGGGAGTCGGATTGGGCGCCTTGGTGATTCCACGTCTCGCGGAGAGCCACGGCGTCGCGGCCGCCCTGCTGTTTCCTGCCGTGGTGTGCGCGGTGTCGGCGGTGGTGTGCGCGGTCGCCGTGATCGACCCGCCGCGACCGCCGAGGCATGAGGCAGCCGAATCCGATCTGGCCAACCCGTACCGCGGATCGCCGGTGTTGTGGCGCATCCACGCCGTCTCCTGCCTGCTGGTTGCTCCTCAGGTGGTGGTGTGGACGTTCACGCTGGTATGGCTGATGAGCGATCGCGGATGGTCGGCGGCGTCGGCGGGCGCGATGGTGACGGCCGCCCAGATATTGGGCGCCGCTGGACGAATCGCTGCGGGACGCTGGTCCGACATCGTAGGTTCGCGACTACGGCCGATCCGCACCATAGCGCTGGCCGCAGCGGCGGCGATGGCCCTGCTGGCGCTTACCGATTGGCTCGACTCCCCCGTCAGCGTGGCGGTGATGGTAATCGCATCGGTGATCACGGTGTCCGACAACGGATTGGCGTTCACCGCGATCGCAGAGATCGCCGGGCCATTCTGGAGCGGTCGCGCGCTCGGCACGCAGAACACCAGCCAGCTGCTGACGGCGGGCATCGCGCCGCCTCTGTTCGGCGGTCTGATCGGAGTTGCCGGCTACCCCGCCGCCTTCGCGGTGTGCGCGCTGTTCCCGCTGATCGCGATGCCCTTGGTACCAGTCGAAGCCGACCCGATGGGTCAGCAATAACTCGCCGAGTTCTGCGTCAGGGTCGTGATTTCGTCACGACAACAACCCTCACGCAGATCTCGGCTAAGTCGGTGCACGAGAACACCTAGAGGCTGGCTGCGATCCGATCGCCGACCTGCGTGGTGGACAACTTCTCGTCACCGCGCGTCGCCAGATGGTGCTCGACCGCCTTGTCGACCTTGGCGGCGGCGTCGTCCTCACCGACGTGCGACAGCAGCAGCGAGACGGACATGACCGCAGCGGTCGGATCGGCGATCCCCTGCCCCGCGATGTCCGGCGCGCTGCCGTGTACCGGCTCGAACATCGACGGATTCGTCCGCGTCGCATCGATGTTGCCGCTCGCGGCAAGGCCGATGCCACCGCACACCGCGGCGGCGAGATCGGTGATGATGTCGCCGAACAGGTTGTCGGTGACAATCACGTCGAACCGCCCTGGGTCGGTGACGAGGTGGATCGTTGCCGCATCCACATGCTGGTACGCGGTCTCAACGTCGGGATACTCGGTGGCGACTTCCTGAACCGTGCGCCACCATAGATCGCCTGCGAATGTCAGCACGTTGTTCTTGTGCACCAACGTCAGATGCTTGCGACGCAGTTGCGCCCTGCTGAAGGCATCGTGGACGACGCGGCGGACACCGAACGCCGTGTTGACGCTGACCTCGGTGGCGATCTCGTTGGGTGTGCCCACCCGGATCGCTCCACCCGTACCGGTATACGGGCCTTCGGTGCCCTCGCGGACGACGACGAAGTCGATGTCGGGGTTGCCTGCCAACGGACTCTGGACTCCGGGATACAGACGCGACGGCCGGAGATTGACGTGGTGGTCGAGCGCGAACCGGGTACGCAGCAACAGGCCGCGTTCCAGCACGCCACTGGGCACCGACGGGTCACCGATCGCGCCGAGCAGGATCGCATCGTGGGTTCGCAGCTCGTCGAGCACGGAGTCAGGCAGGACCTCACCGGTGGCGTGATAGCGCCGCGCGCCCAGGTCGTAGCTTGTCTTCTCGACACCGGGCAGCACTGCGTCGAGGACCTTGACGGCCTCGCCGACAACCTCGGGGCCGATGCCGTCACCGGCGATGATCGCCAATTTCACGTCAGGTCCACCACTTCCAGCAGTTTGGCGCCGACAGCCTCGGTGATCGCGGCGCGGGCATCGGAGGGTACGTCGCGGTCGATGCGCAGCAGGATCGTCGCGCCCGGTCCTTCGGCATCCTCGCTGAGCTGCGCCGCGTGGATGTTGATATCGGCGGCACCGAGCAAGGTGCCGATCTTGCCGAGCGTTCCCGGCTGGTCGATGTAGTTGACGATCAGGTACATGCCTGCGGCGCGCAGATCGAAGTTGCGGCCGTTGATCTGGACGATCTTCTCGACCTGTTGCGGCCCCGAAAGTGTGCCAGCCACGTTGGCCACCGAACCGTCGGAGTACACCGCACGCACGTCGACCACACTGCGGTGGTTGGGGCTCTCGGTGGCTGTGCTGATATCGGCCTGCACGCCACGTTCAGCCGCGAGTGCGGGGGCGTTGACGAACGTCACCGGGTCTTCGATGATCGCGGAGAACAACCCGCGCAGCGCCGAAAGCCGCAGCACCTCAACATCTTCCGCAGCAAGTTCACCGCGCACCTGGACCGCCAACGACACAGGCAGTTCGCTGGACAGCACACCGACGAGCACGCCGAGTTTGCGGACCAGATCGAGCCACGGCGCCACTTCCTCGCCGACCACACCACCGCCAACATTGACGGCGTCAGGCACGAATTCACCGGCCAACGCCAACTTCACGCTTTCGGCCACATCGGTTCCGGCCCGGTCCTGCGCTTCGCCGGTCGATGCGCCGAGGTGTGGTGTGACGACGACCTGGGGCAGCTCGAACAGCGGGCTGTCGGTGGTCGGTTCCTTGGCGAACACGTCGATGCCTGCGCCCCGGACGTGTCCGGACCTGACGGCTTCCGCCAACGCTTCCTCATCGACCAGTCCACCCCTGGCGGCATTGACGATGATCACGCCCGGCTTCGTCTTGGCAAGCGCCTCCTTGCCGATCAGCCCGGCGGTCTCCGGGGTCTTCGGCAGGTGCACAGAGATGAAGTCGGCGCGGCCGAGCAGCTCGTCGAGGGTCAGCAGCTCGATACCGAGCTGCGCGGCGCGGGCCTGCGAGACATAGGGGTCGTACGCGACGACGTGCGTGCCGAACGCGGCCAGCCGCTGCGCCACCAGCTGGCCGATGCGGCCGAGCCCCACCACGCCGACGATTTTGCCGAAGATCTCGGTGCCGGAGAACTTCGACCGCTTCCAGGTGTGCTCGCGCAGCGACGCATCCGCTGCCGGGATTTCGCGGGCGGCGGCCAACAGCAGCGCCAGCGCGTGCTCAGCGGCGCTGTGGATGTTCGACGTTGGCGCGTTGACCACCAACACACCGCGGGCGGTGGCGGCGTCAACGTCGACGTTGTCCAGGCCAACG
This sequence comes from uncultured Actinomycetota bacterium, assembly GCA_963766465.1. Taxonomy (GTDB): domain Bacteria; phylum Actinomycetota; class Actinomycetes; order Mycobacteriales; family Mycobacteriaceae; genus Mycobacterium. Next base: position 501,010 of record CAVXZT010000014.1, on the reverse strand, counting down.
CCGGCCCGGGCGACGATCTTCAGCTTGGACCCGGCCGCGAGCACCTCGGCGTCGACCGTGGTCGCCGAGCGCACCAGGAGCGCGTCCGCCTCCGGCACAGCTGCCAGCAGCTTCTCTCGGTCGGGGCCGTCGACCCAGCGGACCTCTACCTGGTCACCGAGGGCGGCGACAGTCGATTCGGCCAGTTTGTCGGCGATAAGCACAACGGGAAGACTCACGTCGACACAGCCTAATGGGCTGCAATGTGAGAGTGGTGGGCGGGAGAATCGCGAGCGTGGACGTCACCGTCGTCGGTAGTGGACCCAACGGCCTGGCGGCCGCCGTCATCTGCGCTCGCGCCGGTCTTTCGGTGCAGGTGTTCGAGGCCCAGCCCACGTTGGGTGGCGGGGCGCGCACCCTCCCCGACCCAGAGTTCTCGGGGGTAGCGCACGACATCTGCTCTGCGGTGCATCCGCTGGCGCTCGCGTCGCCGTTCCTTGCGGAGTTCAACCTGCCCGCGCGCGGTGTGACGCTGAAGCAGCCCGAGCTCGCCTACGCCAACCCGCTGCCGGGCCGGCCCGCCGCGATCGGCTATCACGACCTCGACCGCACCTGCGCCGAGTTGGTCGACGGCGACTCGTGGCGGCGTCTGCTCGGCCCGCTGGTCGAACGCGATGACGGTGTGCTCAAGCTGCTGCTCGGCGACAAACGCTCGATTCCCATGGACCCGATCGCGGCTGTCCGGGTGGCCCGGCGGCTCGTCGAGCAGGGCACGCCGGCGTGGCGAGCACTATCCGGAACCGATGCGCGCGCTCTTTTCACCGGTGTTGCCGCACATACGATTTCGCAAATGCCTTCGCTGGTCTCTGCCGGCGCGGGGCTGATGCTGGCGACGCTGGCCCATACCGTTGGCTGGCCGATACCTGTCGGCGGCAGCCAGGCCATCCCGAACGCGTTGATCGCGGATCTGCGCGCACACGGCGGCACGGTGTCATCGGGCGAGGAAATCACCGAACCTCCCAGCGGTGTAGTACTTTTCGATACCGCTCCCACGGCGCTACTGCGTATCTACCGCGATAGATTGCCGAGGAGATACGCAAAGGCGCTGCAGCGCTATCGTTTCGGTCCGGGTGTGGCGAAGGTCGACTTCGTGTTGTCGGGCGAGATCCCTTGGAGCGACGCGCGACTGGCCGATGCGCCGACCTTGCACATGGGCGGCACCCGGGAGCAGATGGCTCACGCCGAGCGGGAGGCGGCCGCGGGCCGCCACGCAGAGTGGCCGATGGTGCTTGCGGCCCTGCCGCACCTGGCCGACCCGAGCCGCATCGACGCACAGGGACGCCGCCCACTGTGGACGTACGCGCATGTGCCGTCGGGCTCGCCGGTCGACCAGAGCGAAGCCATCACAGGGATTTTCGAACGCTTTGCACCCGGCTTCCGCGACGTCGTCGTTGCCGTACGGTCCGTGCCTGCCGCACGTCTGGCCGAACACAACGCCAATCTTGTCGGCGGCGACATCGGAGTCGGCGGCAACACGTTGTGCCACGCGCTGGCGGGCCCGACTACGCGCGTCAACCCGTGGAGCACGCCGATTCCCAAGGTGTACCTGTGCTCGTCGGCGACACCACCGGGCGGCGGCGTGCACGGGATGTCCGGCTACTACGCGGCGCGCACAGTGCTGCGGCGCGAGTTCGGCATCAAGAAGCTGCCGAGCCTTTCGCCGTGACGGACCACGAAGTGCTGTCGTGGGAGCGGTTCGGCACCGCCACACGTGAACTGGCGGCCAGCGTTGTCGCCGACGGCTTCGCACCCGATCTGATTCTCGCCATCGCACGCGGCGGACTATTCATCGCGGGCGCACTTGGCTACGCGTTGGATGTGAAGAACGTCCACCTGACCAACGTCGAGTTCTATACCGGCGTGGACCAGCGGCTGCCGATGCCAGTCATGTTGCCGCCGGTGCCCAGCACCGTCGACCTGAGCGGCGCGCGGGTGTTGATCGCCGACGATGTAGCGGATACCGGGGAGACGCTGCGTCTAGTCCGCGACTTCTGCGCCGAGCATGTCGCCGAGGCCCGATGCGCTGTCGTCTACCAGAAGCCGCAATCGACGGTCGATTGCGAGTACGTGTGGCGTCGCACCGACCGGTGGATCGACTTCCCCTGGTCGGCCTAGCCGTCTAAGGAGCCGGCGGCGGCATCCACAGTGTCATTTCCGGGCCACCGAAATCCGGTGAGGCGGGTTGCCTCTCGGCTTCCTCAGCGGGCGGAGCAACTTCGGCCGGTGGCGGCGGAGGCGGCGAGCTTTGTGGCTGCTCCAGGATGTTGTTCACGGTCGTGTTGGTGTAGGTGCCGTCGACGTAATTGTCGCAGTGTTTGACACCGTCGATATCCCGATAGCAGCACTTGGAGTACCTCTTGCCGTCGGAGCCGAGGGAGGTGGAGTACGTGCCCTTATTGGCGGCGTCGCATTCGCTGCTGATCTGCGATTCAGGGATTGCGTTGCCGACGGGGGCGGTCAGCATCATCGCGCCCGCTGCGACGGCGCCCGCAGCGGCGAGGCAGGCGGCGTGCACGAGGCGGCGCCAGTGGCTGGATGGATGGGGGGACATGGGTGCTCCCTGTGTTCGGCGCATGTGGCCTAGACGCAAATCCCCGAACTTGACGGAAGGTCACCACGACTGGTCTTGGATAAGGCCAATTATCCGCCTACCAGCCGGCCATTTTCAGCGTATTGACGCAGCCGTTCAAAGTACTTGACGTAGCAAAGACCCGTCAGGCCTGCGATTTCGGCGTGTTTAGTCGCGCTGAGCGCTACCTAACGCGCCGAAATCGCTTGAGACCTTAGGCCGTATCGGTGAGCGGGCGGTCCACCCAGCTCATCAAGTCGCGCAGCTTCTTGCCGGTGACCTCGATCGGGTGCTCGGCGTTCTCCTTGCGCAGCTTCTCCAGCTCCTTGTTGCCACCCTCGACGTTGGCGACGAGCTTCTTGACGAAGCTGCCGTCCTGGATGTCGGAGAGGATCTGCTGCATCCGCTTCTTGGTGTCGGCGTCGATCACGCGTGGACCGGACAGGTAACCGCCGAACTCCGCGGTGTCGGACACCGAGTAGTTCATCCGCGCGATGCCGCCCTCGTACATCAGGTCGACGATGAGCTTGAGCTCATGCAGCACCTCGAAGTACGCGAGTTCGGGGGCGTATCCGGCCTCCACCATCACGTCGAACCCGGTCTTGACGAGTTCCTCTGTGCCGCCACACAAGACGGCCTGCTCACCGAACAGGTCCGTCTCGGTCTCGTCCTTGAACGTGGTCTTGATGACGCCGGCCCGGGTGCCGCCGATGCCCTTGGCATACGACAGCGCCAGCGCCTCACCCTCGCCCTTGGGGTCCTGCTCGACGGCGATCAGGCACGGCACGCCCTTACCGTCGACGAACTGACGACGTACCAGGTGTCCGGGTCCCTTCGGGGCGACCATGCCGATGGTGACATTGGCCGGCGGCTTGATCAGGTCGAAGTGAATGTTGAGCCCGTGGCCGAAGAACAGCGCGTTGCCGTCTGCCAGATTCGGCTCGATGTCGCTGGAGAAGATGTCCGCCTGCGCGGTGTCGGGCGCGAGCAGCATGATCACGTCGGCCCACTTGGCCACCTCGGCGGGCGTGTCCACCTCGAGGCCCTGCTCGGTGACCTTCTCGCGTGACTTCGACCCTTCCTTGAGGCCGACCTTCACCTGCACGCCGGAGTCGCGCAGGCTCAGCGAGTGCGCGTGGCCCTGGCTGCCATAGCCGATGACGCCGACCTTGCGTCCCTGAATGATCGACAGGTCCGCGTCGTCGTCGTAGAACATCTCAACTGCCACAGTGAATTTCCTTCTCTTTTGACTCTTCTAGCTGATTTCGGGTCTTACTTGCCGATGCCGCGCGGACCGCGCGACAGCGACACCACACCGGACTGTGCGAGCTCACGGATTCCAAAAGGCTCCAGCACCCGCATGAACGCTTCCAGCTTCGCTGGGGTGCCGGTGGCTTCGATCGTCAACGACTCAGTCGTCACGTCAACGACCTTGGCGCGGAACAGGTTCACCGCCTCGATGACCTGGCTGCGGGTAGTCGCGTCGGTACGCACCTTGATCAAGGCCAGCTCGCGCGACACCGCGTTGTCGTCGTCCTGCTCGACGATCTTGATCACGTTGATGAGCTTGTTGAGCTGCTTGGTGATCTGCTCGAGCGGCGAGTCCTCGACGCTGACGACGATCGTCATCCGCGACATGTCTTTCTGCTCGGTCGCACCAACAGCCAGCGACTGGATATTGAAGCCACGCCGCGAGAACAGTGACGCCACTCGGGCGAGCACGCCGGGTTTGTCCTCGACGAGCACGCTCAATGTGTGCGTGTTGACGGTGCTCATCAGGCGTGGCCTTCTTCCGGATCGTCGAACAGCGGGCGGATTCCCTTTGCCGCCTGGATCTCGTCATTGCTGGTGCCTGCGGCCACCATCGGCCACACCTGCGCGTCGGCGCCGACGATGAAGTCGATCACCACCGGGCGGTCGTTGATCTCACGCGCCTGCCTGATGACGTCCTCGACGTCTTCGGCACGCTCGCAACGCAATCCGACGCAGCCCAGCGCCTCGGCCAGCTTGACGAAATCCGGGATGCGATGCGAATGCGTGGCCAGATCCGTTTGGCTGTACCGCTCTCCGTAGAACAGCGTCTGCCACTGCCGCACCATTCCCAGGTTGCCGTTGTTGATGACGGCCACCTTGATCGGCGCGCCCTCGACGGCACACGTGGCCAGTTCCTGATTGGTCATCTGGAAGCAGCCGTCGCCGTCGATCGCCCACACCTCGGCGTCGGGCCGACCGAACTTGGCGCCCATCGCCGCAGGGACCGCGAAGCCCATGGTGCCGAGACCACCGGAGTTGAGCCACGTCTTCGGGTTCTCGTACTTGATGAACTGCGCGGCCCACATCTGGTGCTGCCCAACGCCTGCCACATACACGGCATCGGGTCCGGCCATCTTGCCAAGCGTTTCGATCACGTACTCGGGTGACAGGCTGCCGTCGCTCTGCGGCCCGTAGCTCAGCGGGTATGTCGCCTGCACGCCGCGCAGGTACTCCCACCAGTTGTCGATCTTGATCGAGCCGATGGTGCCGTCGCGGCGCAGCGCGTCGATCAGATCGGTGATGACGGCCTTGACGTCGCCAACGATCGGCACGTCGGCGTGTCGGTTCTTACCGATCTCGGCGGGGTCGATGTCGGCGTGGATCACCTTGGCGTCAGGCGCGAACGAGTCGAGCTTGCCGGTCACCCGGTCATCGAAACGGGTGCCCAGCGCGATCAGCAGGTCGCTCTTCTGCAACGCGCCCACCGCCGCGACGGTGCCGTGCATGCCGGGCATGCCCATGTTCTGCGGGTGGCTGTCCGGGAATGCGCCGCGGGCCATCAGCGTGGTGACGACGGGGATGCCGGTCAGCTCGGCGAGATCCAGCAGCTGCTCGGTGGCCTCGCCGCGGATGACGCCACCGCCGACGTAGAGCACCGGCTTGCGCGCCGCGGCGATCAGCTTGGCCGCCTCGCGGACCTGGCGGTTATGCGGCTTGGTGTTCGGCTTGTAGCCGGGCAGGTCGATCACTGGTGGCCAGCTGAAGGTGCACTGCGCTTGCAGCACGTCCTTCGGGATGTCGACGAGCACCGGGCCCGGCCTGCCGGACGAGGCGATGTGGAACGCCTCGGCCATCACGCGTGCGATGTCGTCACCATCGCGGACCAGGAAGTTGTGCTTGGTGATCGGCATGGTGATGCCGGAGATGTCGGCTTCCTGGAAGGCGTCGGTGCCGATCAGCGCGCGGCCGACCTGCCCGGTGACCGCGACGACCGGGATGGAATCCATGTATGCGTCCGCGAGCGGCGTGACCAGGTTCGTGGCACCCGGGCCCGAGGTCGCCATGCACACGCCGACCTTGCCGGTGGCATGCGCGTAGCCGCTGGCGGCGTGTCCGGCGCCCTGTTCGTGACGAACCAGCACGTGCCGCAGCTTCTTCGAGTCGAAAAGCGGGTCGTAGACCGGCAACACGGCACCGCCGGGGATGCCGAAGATGGTGTCAACGTCGAGTTCTTCCAGCGCCCGGATTACCGCCTGCGCACCGGTGAGCTGATGCGGCGCAATGCGTTTCGGCTGTGCAGCGCCGGCCTTCGATGCAGGTTTCGCCGCGGCGGGCGCGGTGTGACCCCCATTGGCCGCAGTCGCCGACTGCTCCGGTGGTCGCGTGGTGGGTGCGCTCACGATGTCCTCTTTATCTCTGTCGTCGTCTCTAGGATCTCAAATCAGTGCTGGGGCAAGAAAAAACCCCCGTCAGCTGGGCTGCTGTACGAGGGTCGCGCGTTGATGCTGGTTGCTATGCCCGGCAGGAGGCAAGCGCGGCATCAACGCGCTTCCCAATTACTACGAGCAACCCCGGGGTCTGCATAACCGTCGACGGTAGCCTCCGCACTGGTCAAAGGTCAAATTCCTACCTGTGAGCCAGGAGCTTGCATTGTGCGATGGGAGGATGGCGGTGTGAGCTCGCCATCAGCCTCGGCGCCTCCCGCCACGGTCGTCATCCGGATCTCGCCGATGGCGCATTTCGCCGTCGGCTTCCTGGCGCTCGGCCTTCTGGCAACGGTGCTCGCCGGGCCGGAGTGGGTCGCGCCGCTGCTCGTGATTCCTGTCATCCTGTCGACGTTGATCATTCGGTACCGCACGGTGGCCGATCGCGACGCCGTGACCGCGCGCACGCTTCTGGGCAGCGAGACGGTCTCTTGGGACGATGTCGAAGGCCTGCGCTTCGGCAAGGGCTCATGGGCGTACGCGCGGATGAAGGACGGTGCCGAGCTGCGGCTACCTGCGGTGACGTTCGCGACACTGCCGTTGCTCACCGAGGCCAGCGACGGCCGCGTGCCGAATCCTTACAAATAGCTGGTCAGGCCAGCGGGTTGCCGCCGTTGAGCAGCACCCACACCGCGATGCCGCCCCCGATACCCAGGACCAGCGCAATGGATGAGCCGATGAACGGGCGACGTGCCCAGCCGCGGCCTGCGTCGAATCCGTAGCGTCCTGGGCCGATCAGGACGATGGCTGCGACCACGATGACCAGGACAACCTTGTATTCATGGCCGTCGGTGAGGAACGACCCGAGCCTGGCCTCTTCGTGGGCCATCATGGCCTCCGCCAATAGGCCCGTCACCAGGTACGCCAGTGCGCCGGCGGCCGCAACGGGCGTGAATAGGCCCAGCACCAGGAACACCCCGGCGGCGATCTGACCACCGGCCGCCACATAGGTCAGGATGTCGGCGTGCTGGAAGCCCATACCCGTCAGCGACTTCTCGAAGCCGTCGAATGCCGGGCCGCCCCACAACCCGAAGGCGTTCTGCAGGCCATGCCCGATGAGCAGCGCGCCGACCGCGAGACGCAGGAGAAGTAGACCGAAGTCCTGAGTCCCCCGCCGGTCGCGAACCCGGTCGCCGCCGGCATCCGGTTCGATTTCGGTGGGCTCTGCACCATATGGCCCGAGTGAGTGCCTGCCGCCGGGCTGCACGTAGGGCAGCGGCTCAGGGTCGCCGATCAGGCCAAACGGTTGGCCTGTCGATGACTTCGCCGAGTCGTAGCGCGGGATCGCCGTGGTTTCGAAATCACCAGCGTAGTTCGAGGAAGGAAGATCGTCTTCGGGATCGACCAGGCTTGCAGACGCAGGACGCTGCCATGCGTGTGGATCAGGATTACTGGTCACGCTTGCCAGGGTAAGTGCTAGTAACCCGCGAATCGAGGATTGGCGCGGCGCTTTGAAGGCCCTATTCGCGAGGGCGGTTCGCCGCGTCGCCGAGGCGAGCGTGGCGCGCATGGCCGAACAATCCGTAACCTGGCCTGCATGAGACAGCGCCGACCCGTGCGGGGTGTGATTGTCCTGCTGTGCGCGGCGTTGCTCGTCGGGTCGGGATGCGCCCGCTTCGACGAGGCGCAATCGCAGCCGTTCACCACCGAACCGGAAATCAAGCAGGGGCCTTCGTCGTCCCCGCCGCCCCCGCCGCCGCTGCCAGCCAAGCCGTTCCCGAAGGCCTGCCCGGCGCCCGGCGTCATGCAGGGCTGCCTGGAGAGCACCAGCGGGCTGATCATGTTGCCCGACAGCCAGTCGGCTTGGTGGCCGAACGCACGACAGGTGCCGTCAAGGAGGTCTCGACCAGGGCCGAGCCCAAGGTCAAGTTGGTCATCCCCGTCGACCCGAGCGGTGACGGAGGCTTGATGGACATCGCGCTGTCGCCGACGTACTCCCAGGATCGGCTGATGTACGCCTACGTCAGCACCCCGACCGACAACCGGGTCATCCGCATCGCGGACGGCGACATCCCGAAGCCGATCCTGACCGGAATCCCGAAAGGCGCCGTCGGGAACATGGGGTCGTTGATCTTCACCAGCCCGACAACCTTGGTTGTGCAGACCGGTGACGCGGGCGATCCCGCCCAGGCCGCCGATCCTGCTTCGCTGGCAGGCAAGGTCCTGCGCCTGGAACAGCCGACCACCGTCAACCCGGCGCCGCCGACGACGGCGCTTTCAGGGATGGGCCCCGGCGGCAGCATGTGCATCGATCCGTCGGACGGTGCCCTCTACATCACTGACCGCACGCCGACCGCCGACCGGCTGCAGCGCATCACCAAGGACTCGAAGACTTCGACGGTGTGGACGTGGCCTGATCGTCCCGGCGTGGCCGGCTGCGCCGCACTCGACGGCACGGTGCTGGTGAATCTCGTCAACACCAAGCAAACCGTGGCGGTGCGACTGGCGCCCGATACCGGCGCGGTCACCGGCGAGCCCGAGGTGGTCCGTCAGGACCAGCACGGCCATGCGTGGGCGTTGCAGCTCTCGCCCGACGGCAATGTGTGGGGCGCCACGGTCAACAAGACGTCCGGCGATGCCGAGAAGCTTGACGACGTCGTCTTCCCGCTGTTCCCGTCGGGTGGCGGATTCCCGCGCAGTAACGCCGACAACACTTAACTCGCCTGCGGCACAACGGGTTCGCGACTAGCCCTTCGGCGAGGCGTAGCCCCACGATGCCAACGATGATCAGCGACAGAAACAGCAGCCGGGTCGCGCTCACGGCCTCACCGAACACCACGATCCCGGCGATCGCGACGCCCACCGCACCGATACCCACCCAAACGGCATAACCGGTGCCCGCGGGTAATTGCCGCAGCGCCACCGCCAACAGACCAAAGCTCACCAGCGCACCGCCGATGCCGACGACGCTCGGCCACAGCCGGCTGAACCCGTCCGATTGTTTAAGCGCTGTCGCCCAAACGATCTCGAGCAGCCCGGCGCAAATCAGAACGAGCCAGGCCATCGCGGCTACGCATTCGTGCCGCCGTCGACCGTGAGCAACGAACCGGTGACGTTGCGCGCACCCGGTCCTGACAGGTAGGCGACGGCGTCCGCGATGTCGGTCGGATCTGCGTACCGACCCAGCGCGGACATCCCACGCTGGTCGTCGGCGGTCGGCCCGTCGGCGGGATTCATGTCGGTGTCGGTAGAGCCAGGCTGCACGAGATTCACGGTGATGCCACGGTCACCGAGATCGCGGGCGAGGCCCTTCGTGAATCCGATGAGCGCCGACTTGCTCATCGAATACAGAGCCACCCCCGGAAACGGCACGCGTTCAGCAAGATTGCTGCCGATACTGATGATCCGTCCGCCCTCGGTCATGTGCCGGACCGCGGCCTGACTGGCCACATAGGTCCCGCGGGCGTGGATGCCGAGGGCTTGGTCGATCTCCTCGAGCGAAACGTCGTCGATCGGGCCGAACGGAAAAATGCCTGCGTTGTTGACCAGGATGTCGATCCGGCCGAATTCGTCGACGACGCGTCCGACGGCCGCGACCACTTCGTCGGCGGCCGCACTGTCGGCCTTGACGGCCAGCCCACGACGTCCGTGCGCGGTGATTGTGCCGACCACTTCGTCGGCGCGCTGCTTGGACCGGGCGTAGGTGATCGCGACGTCGGCACCGAGCTCGGCAAGCCGGGTCGCGATGGCGGCGCCGATCCCCCTGCTGGCTCCGGTCACCAGGGCCACTTTTCCGGCTAGTTCAGTCATGCTCACCCTCCTCTATTTCTGTGTCGTTCGATACAAAACTATTAGTCCGGGTTAGACTTGTCAATGAGTTCGGTGCCGTTCGATACAGAAATGGGGTGTGGCATGGCGGTTCGTGGCAGGCCTCGCGCCTTCGACCGGGACGGCGCCTTGCAGAAGGCGATGAAAGTGTTCTGGGAACACGGCTATGAAGCCGCGTCCATCAGCGATCTCACGGTGGCGATGGGAATCAGCTCTCCAAGCCTGTACGCGGCGTTCGGTTGCAAGGAGCAGCTGTTCCGGGAGGCGGTCGCGCTCTACAACGAGACCTTGGGAGCCACTGCGGCCGCCGAACTTCGTGAGCGGCCCACCGCGCGCGAGGCCATTTCCGCTGTGCTTCGCCACCACGCGGCAGTGTTCTGCGACGCCGACTATCCCCGCGGCTGCATGATCGTGCTCGCCGCGACCACATGCACCGAACGCAGTCGCTCACGTGCACGAGCATCTCGCCGAATGGCGAATGGCATTCGAGCGGGATTTCACCGAACGCATCGAGCGCGGGATCGCCGACGGGGACGTGCCCGAGGGCGCCGACGCTGAGACGATGGCCGCGTTCTACAACTCGGTGAACCACGGGATGGCGATCCAGGCGCGCGATGGCGCGGATCAGGCGAAGTTGTCCGCGGTGGCCGAATCCGCAATCTCCGCCTGGGACAGCCTCATTGGCCGATGCAGACTAGTCACGCGTGAGCGCTCAGTCGTTCGCGGGCTTCGGCCGGAGTGACGGTGCGTCGCAGCGCAGGCTCACCCGCGGTCAGGTGCTGGGCCAGCACCTCGGCGGTTTCCGGCACCAGCCCGCGCGCCATGGCCAGCATCGGGCGTGAGTTGTTCGCCGACAGCGCACGCACGAGCGCCCGGGCGACCGGCGTCACCGCGGCATCGACCGCAGCGGGCTGGTCGAAATTGCCCATGTGCCGCATCCATTTTGGCAATGTCGCGATCGCGGCCGGTGCGAGAATTCGGCTGCCGGCCCACAGTCGTACGCCGCGGTCCCGCGGTGTCCACAACAGGTAATGCATTGCGCGGTCGGCATGTTCAGAAGTGCACAGTTGGCCGCGAACGTCGGCGAAGTACTGTCGCACCTCGTCGCGCGATGCTGGGACGTCACTCGACTTGCAGGTCTGAAGCTCGGCGGCGATGCGCGACTCCTCCCAGAACCGCGACTCCTCCGCTGCCGACAGCGGCCCCGGCCCATAGCGCTCATAGCATTTGAGCACCGAATGCCATCCCGTTACGTGGATCCACAGCTGGGCTTCGGGATTGTTGGCGCTGTAACGGACGCCGGTGATCGGCTCGATTCCCTTGACCCTGGCGTGGATTCGCATCAGCGCGTCGGACACCGCGACGGCAGTGCCGCCGTCGGACACGGCGACGGTGAGGAAGTAGGCCAGCGTGCGGTCCAACCGGCCCCTCGGATCGCTGTAGATGCCGGCGCTGTCGGCCACCGCCGCGGCGAGGAACGGGTCGAAATGCTCAAGCACCACCGCGCGCTGAAATCCGATCAACGAGGTCGGCGACGCCCACACCTTCCAGCTGGGCGAATCCGGCCCAAAGAAGCCGTAGTCGTCGCGGCGAATCGACTCCATCATGGTGTCTACCTCTGCTTTCCCCTGAATACAACGCAACCGTAGCAATTACCCGCAACGAATACAACGGTGGCGTAATATTGCCTGCGTGATCCGACCCCGGCAGCGGCGTAAGTACGCGCCGCGTCTACCGCGCGAAGCAGCGGCGCGAACAGCTGCTTGACGCCGCCATGACGGTGCTTGGCGGATGCCAACTGCACGAGCTCAGCATGGAGGCGGTGGCTGAGGCGGCCGGAGTCGGCAAGCCCGTGCTGTACACCGTGTTTTCCACCCGCGCAGAACTGGTGTCGGCGTTGTTCGACCGCGAACAGCGGCGCGCGCTCGATCAGGTGCTGATGGCGATGCCCACCGACCTCGCCGGGCCGGGGCCGACGAATGCCTACGCCGCGACCGTGTCGGCGTTCCTCGCCGCGGTGCTGGAGAACCCGACGCGGTGGCGGTTGATGTTGACGGTCCCCGACAGCGCGCCCAACGAGTACCGCGACGCACTACGGCTGACCCGCTCGGCAGTCCTCAGCCAAGCCGAACAATTGGCAATGGCGGGCATCGCGCTCGAGCCCCGCCTGGCGGGCGTCGACCATGTGCTGTTGGCCCACACCATGTTGTCGTTCGCCGAAATGCTCGGCAGGCTGGCGGTCAACGACCCGCAGACCTATCCGCGCGAGCGGTTGGAGAATTACGCGCTTGGTGCCATGGAGCTGGTAGGCCGCTAGCTACAGGCGGCCAGCACCAGTTCGCGCACCCGCGCGGCGTCGGCCTGACCCTTCGTCGCCTTCATCACCGCGCCGACGATCGCGCCGGCCGCAGCCACCTTGCCGCCGCGGATCTTCTCGGCCACATCGGGATTGGCGGCCAGCGCCTCGTCGACGGCGGCCTGGATCAACGAGTCGTCGCGTACGACGGCCAGCCCGCGATCGGTCATCACCTGCTCGGGTTCGCCCTCACCGGCCAGCACCCCCTCGACGACCTGGCGGGCCAGCTTGTTGGACAGCTTGCCTTCGTCGACGAGTTTGACCACCGCCGCCACCTGCTCCGGCGTGATCGGCAATTCGTGACTTCGCCACGCCAGCTTCATTGGCCTTCTGCACCAGGAAGTTTCCCCACCAGGCGCGTGCGGGCTCACTGGATGCGCCCTGCGCGACGGTGGCGGCGATCAGGTCGATCGCGCCGATGTTGACGCAGGTCGCGCATCACCTCGTCGGAGATGCCCCAGTCTTCCTGAATTCGCTTGCGGCTCAGCCACGGTAGCTCGGGAATGGTGGTGCGCAGCCGGTCGACCAGCTCGGCGCTCGGTGCCACCGGCTCCAGGTCCGGTTCGGGGAAGTAGCGGTAGTCCTCCGCGGTCTCCTTGCTGCGGCCCGGCGAGGTGTAGCCGTCCTCGTGGAAGTGCCGGGTCTCCTGGTGCACCTTGCCGCCGGCATCGAGAACCGCTGCCTGGCGCCGCATCTCGTAACGGACCGCCACCTCAACGCTTTTCAGCGAGTTGACGTTCTTGGTCTCGGTGCGGGTGCCGAACTCCTTCTGCCCGATCGGCTTGAGTGAGGCGTTGACGTCGCAGCGCATCGAACCCTGATCCATCCGGACATCGGAGACACCCAAGCGCGCGCAACAGGTCCCGCAATGCCGTCACGTAGGCGCGGGCGATCTCCGGTGCGCGCGCACCGGTCCCTTCGATCGGCTTAGTGACGATCTCGATCAGCGGCACGCCGGCGCGGTTGTAGTCGAGCAGCGACGTCGTCGCACCCTCGATGCGGCCGGTGTCGCTGCCGAGGTGGGTCAGCTTGCCGGTGTCCTCCTCCATGTGGGCGCGCTCGATCTCCACCCGCCAGGTGGTGCCGTCGTCGAGCGGGACGTCGAGGTAGCCGTTGATCGCGATCGGCTCGTCGTACTGGCTGATCTGGTAGTTCTTCGGCTGGTCCGGATAGAAGTAGTTCTTCCTGGCGAACCGCCCCCACGGCGCGATCTCGCAGTTGAGCGCCAAGCCCGATGCGGATCGCGGACTCCACCGCCTCTTGGTTGAGCACCGGCAGTGATCCGGGCAGACCAAGGCACACGGGGCACACCTGGGTGTTGGGCTCGGCGCCGAACTTGTTGGCACAGCCGCAGAACATCTTGGTCGCGGTGGACAGTTCGACGTGCACCTCGAGCCCGAGCACGGGTTCGTAGCGCGCCACGACGTCGTCGTAGTCGATCAATTCGGCGGCGGAAGCGACGGTCATGGTCTCGATCCTAGTAATCGGTACGGAAGGCCTCGTCAGCCGAAGAACTCAGCGGCGTCGTCGTAGCGGCTCTGCGGTACCAGCTTCAGCTGGCGCACCGCGTCGGCCAACGACACCCGGCCGATGTCCTGGCCGCGCAGCGACACCATCATCCCGTACTCGCCGGCATGCGCGGCGTCGGCGGCGTTGACGCCGAACCGCGTAGCCAGCACCCGGTCGTACGCCGTCGGCGTGCCGCCACGCTGCACGTGGCCCGAGCACGGTCACGCGAACCTCTTTCTTGATCCGCTTCTCCACCTCGACGGCCAGCTGCGCGGCCACACCGGTGAACTTCTCGTGGCCGAACTCGTCCATGCCGCCTTGGCGCAGCTGCATCGTGCCCTCGGCGGGTTTCGCGCCCTTCGGCCACGACACAGATGAAGTGCGAATCACCGCGTACGAAGCGCTGTTTGACCAACCGGCACACCTCTTCGACATCGAACGGCTGCTCGGGGATCAGCGTCATGTGCGCACCGGAGGCCAGACCCGAGTTCAACGCGATCCAGCCGGCGTGGCGGCCCATCACCTCGACCAGCATCACGCGCTGATGCGACTCTGCGGTGCTGTGCAGCCGGTCGATCGCCTCGGTCGCAACCTGCAGCGCGGTGTCGTGCCCGAATGTCACATCGGTGCAGTCGATGTCGTTGTCGATGGTCTTGGGCACCCCGACCACCGGAACGTTCTCCTCGGAGAGCCAGTGCGCTGCGGTCAACGTGCCCTCGCCGCCGATCGGGATCAGCACGTCGATGCCGTTGTCGTCGAGGGTCTGCTTGATCTGGGGCAGGCCGGCCCGCAGCTTGTCCGGGTTGACCCGGGCGGTGCCCAGCATGGTCCCGCCCTTGGCGAGCAGCCGGTCGTTGCGGTCGTCGTTGGCCAGCTGGATCCGCCGGTCTTCGAGCAGACCGCGCCACCCGTCCAGGAATCCGACCACCGTGGACCCGTATCGCACGTTGCTGGTGCGCACCACCGCCCGGATCACCGCGTTCAGGCCAGGACAGTCACCGCCGCCGGTGAGAACTCCGATCCGCATGGCCTCATCCTCCCCCGTCAGACCGCCGTTGGCAGCGGACCTCGTGCAGCTTCGTAGGCGGCGCCGACCCGGTAGAGCCGGTCGTCGGCCAGCGCAGGCGCCATGATCTGCAGGCCGACGGGCAGATTGTCGTCCGGCGACAGGCCCGACGGCACCGACATTCCGCAGTGCCCGGCCAGGTTCAGCGGCAGCGTGCACAGGTCGAACAGGTACATCGCCAGCGGGTCGTCGACCTTCTCCCCCAGCGGGAACGCGGTGGTCGGGGTGGCGGGCGAGATCAGCACGTCGACGTTCTTGTAGGCCTCGTCGAGGTCGCGCGCGATCAGCGTGCGGACCTTTTGCGCCTGGTTGTAATAGGCGTCGTAGTAGCCCGCGGACAGCGCGTATGTGCCAATCATGATGCGGCGCTTGACTTCTGGGCCGAATCCCGCGGCGCGGGTCAGTGCCATCACTTCCTCGGCGCTGTGCGTGCCGTCATCGCCCACCCGCAGTCCGTAGCGCATCGCGTCGAAGCGCGCCAGGTTCGACGACACCTCCGACGGCAGGATCAGGTAGTACGCAGGCAGCGAGAAGTCGAAGTGCGGGCAGTCGACCTCGCTGACCTCGGCGCCCAGCGTCGGTGAGCTGCTCGACCGCGGCGTTGAACGACGTCAGCACCCCGGCCTGATAGCCGTCGCCGCGCAACTGCTTGACCACGCCGATCCGCACGCCCTTGAGATCACCGGACGCTCCTGCCCTGGCCGCGGCGACCACGTCGGGCACCTTGGCCTCGACCGAGGTGGAGTCCTTCGGGTCGTGCCCGGCGATCACCTGATGCAGCAGCGCGGTGTCGAGCACGGTGCGTGCGCACGGGCCACCCTGGTCCAGCGATGACGCGCAGGCGATCAGCCCGTACCGCGACACCGTGCCGTACGTGGGCTTCACGCCAACCGTCGCCGTCAACGCGGCGGGCTGGCGAATCGAGCCGCCGGTGTCGGATCCGATGGCCAGCGGCGCCTGGAATGCGGCCAGCGCCGCCGCGCTGCCGCCGCCCGAACCACCCGGCACGCGGTCGACGTTCCACGGGTTGCGGGTCGGACCGTACGCCGAGTTCTCGGTGGAGCTGCCCATCGCGAACTCGTCCATGTTCGTCTTGCCAAGGATCGGGATGCCCGCCGCTCGCAGCCGCGCGGTGACGGTGGCGTCGTACGGCGACGTCCACCCCTCGAGGATCTTCGATCCGCAGGTAGTCGGCATGTCGGTGGTGGTGAACACGTCCTTGAGCGCCAGCGGCACGCCGGCCAGCGGCGACGGCAGCGACTCCCCCGCCGCAACGGCCGCGTCTACGCGGGCCGCCTCGGCCAGCGCCTTCTCCTCCGCCACGTGCAGAAACGCGTGGTATTTGTCGTCGGTCTCGGCGATCTGATCCAGGCACGCCCGCGTCGCCTCGGTCGACGACACCTCCTTGGCGGCGATCTTGGCCCCCAGCGTGGCCGCGTCGAGCCGGATGAGCTCGGTGCTCATTCGGCCTCCCCCAGAATCCGCGGGACGGCGAACCGGCCGTCGACCGCCTTGGGCGCCTGGGCCAGCGCCTCCTCCTGGGTCAGGCACGGCTCGACGACGTCGCTGCGGAACACGTTGACGTCCTTCAGCGGATTGCCCGTGGGTTCGACGCCGGTGACGTCGACACCCTGGATCTGGCTGACGTGCTCGAGGATGGCGTCGAGCTGGCCCGCGTAGCTGTCCAGCTCTTCATCGGTCAGCGCGAGCCGGGCCAGTCGGGCGAGGTGGGCTACCTCATCTCGGGAGATCTGCGACACGAGTGGAAAGCCTATTGACATCCTCCCGACCATGAATGACCGGGATACCATCTGCCGTGCGGCTGTCTCGTTGCTCATGCGGCAGCGCCGTGGGCCGATTGGTGGTGGAAGTTCGTGCCGACCCGCTCTGTCGCTTCACAGCCCTGGCTTTACGTCGGGCCTTGATGCGCGCCACGGACCTCCGCATAGGCGGGTGTCTGCGGCCTCGCCGGTTGAGTGCTGTTGGGCGGCTGGGCCTCGGCAACGCGTCGATGTCCTGACGGTGGAGCCAGCCGGTGTTGGCTGCCTCCAGGTCCAGCCGATCGAGACCATCGCCGCTGGCTCGGACGTGCAGCCCGAGGTAGGCGGAGAACAGGTCCCGATGTTCTTTGATTCCGCACCCGCAGCGGTGAATCCGTTGGGAGAGCGGCTTTTTCGTGCGATCCCCGCACAGGCAGGTTTGAGACAGAGCCGTGGTGTTGGGGTTGAACTCGTAGAGAGCGTCGCCGCCGGCACTTGCAGCCTTGCGACGAACCGTCTCTACGAGCATCCCCGGTGCCCGGTCCCGCACACTGCGCGGGAAGTTCTTCTGCCATGCGATGTAATCCAGCTTCTCGCACGCCATGTCGGCGCCGTGGGCGAACAATCGATTGGCCAGTGCGCCGTGCAGCGTCTTACGGTGCCCAGCCAACCGGCGATGCAACTCGGACACCCGCGACTTGGTGCGTTCCGCACCGCGGGAGCGCCGCCAGGTGCAGCCACCGGTCTTGTGAGTGCCATTGGGGTGGAAACAGCCGGGTGAGCCGGCGCGGTGCTGGCGGTCCAACTGCCGCTGAGCGCGCCGCAATTGGGCGGTGTCCAAACCGATGCGATCAGCCAACGGCTGCACCCAGCCCGTCCACGTCCGTCGCTGCGCGCGACAGCCACTGCAATGTTCGACGGTCCCAGGTCGAATGACACCCGCCCGTCGCCAACTGAGTGCCTGCGGGTCGGATGCCCGTCGATGACGAGTTGCATGCGGTAGGTGTCGCGACCGCCGATCACCGTGCGCACGATCCGCGTGAACAACACGTTGCCCGCCTGCGATCAGTGCTTCGATCTCAGCCAGCTCGACTAGCTGTTCCTTACCGCGACGCCCTGATTTGGCCGCTGCAGCGATCGGGATCACGAAACCTGCGCCCCACTGCAGCCCGACCAGTCGACCGTTCCGATCCACGAACGGGCGTAGTGCGCCGCGGCCATCTTTGACTGAAATTGAACGCAACCCACGCGCCACTGGCTTGAACCGGGGCTTGCCCCTGCGCGCCAGGTGCAACTGTTGACCGCGTCGAAAGCGCGCGCACCCAGGTTCTGCGCCTCTTGCGCGGGCAGATGCTCGCGCACCCATGACTTGCGAAGCGCGGATGCGAACGATTGGGCACCCTCCACGCTAAAGCAGTGTGTTTGCTCCACCAGACGGAATGCCGCCTGGCGGGCCTTCCGCTGCGCCGGCTTGCGGCGCGGCATCTGACAAGCGATCTCCCATGCTGGATCGGACTTCACTGCGTGGCTGCGCGCGAGGAACTCCCCGAGCACCGCGTTGTACACCCTTGTGCCGGTGAAGAACCGCGTCCGAATATCTCGGCACTGCACCGCACTCGGACGCAACGGCCACGATCGCACATGGGTAGGTGCCCCCTTCGGACGCTTACGCGCACGAGGATTGCGCTCACTCAACGGCTCCAGCTCGGCGCCGTTGTCGGTTCGATGCGAAAGCGACTACGCCTCTGCACATCCACACCGTAGGGCTGACCACTGACACCCGGACCCACCGATCGTCCCGCCCGCCACATCGCAACGCGGCAGCATTCAGCGCCGGGCCACGCCCCGCGACAGCCGGAATGGGCTAGAACAGGGCATGAACCACGAGGTTTGGGCACGGGAAATTCCCGGTCAAGTCCGGCGCCGCGCCTGCGCGCCCTCTCGCCCGGAATGCTGAGCCGGTGGCGCTGTGAAACAGTGTTGCGCGTGCCTTCGTATCTGCTGCGTGTCCAGCTAGAGGATCGACCGGGCAGCCTCGGCTCGCTGGCCGTGGCGCTTGGGTCGGTGGGCGCCGATATCCTGTCCCTCGACGTCGTCGAGCGTGGCGTGGGCTATGCGATCGACGATCTGGTGGTCGAGCTGCCGCATGGCGCGATGCCCGACATGCTGATCACCGCGGCCGAAAAGCTCAACGGTGTCTATGTCGATGCCATCCGCCCGCACACCGGGCTGCTCGAGGCGCACCGGGAGCTGGAGCTCATCGATCGCGTCGCGGCGGCCGACGGGAAACACAAGCAGATGCAGGTGCTTGTCGACGAGGCCCCCCACGTGCTGCGCGTCGGCTGGTGCACTGTCGTGAAGTTGACCGAGTCCCGCCCGCAACGAATCGTCGGCAGTCCGGGAGCCCCCGAAACGCAGGCGGCGGAGACGCCGTGGCTCCCCCTCGACCACGCCGCAGCGCTCGACGGTACCGCAGGCTGGGTGCCGCAGGTGTGGCGCGACATGGACACCACGCTGGCGGCCGCGCCGCTCGGCGACCATCGCACAGCTCTTGTGCTGGGCCGGCCTGGCGGGCCAGAGTTCCGCCCGTCCGAGGTGGCGCGGCTGGGCTATCTGGCCGGGATCATCGCAACGATATTGCGTTGACACAGCAGACTCCCGGCAGTTTCCGAACCCGGCAACTTGATGGTCCGGCGGTTCGTTCGCGGTATGGGGCAAACGGGGTCTCCGGGACCGGCGCACCGAGCCGGACGGCCATGATGGCGGCGTGTGCGCGCGGCGGACATCTGCTCAATTAGGTCCCGATGCCGTGTTGTCCGACTGGCTGGCCTGGCCGCTCGTCGGCAGCGAGGCGGAGGCAATGACCAATAGGCTCGTGACACGTTCGGAGAGGTCAGTGTTCCGGATCTCGAATTGGATGGCAGCCCGTAGCCGATCGGCGAGGACTGGCTTGCGGCCTCTGGGGCAACGGACTACGTGGTCCTCGGCGCCGGTCTGGATTCCTTCGCCTGGCGTCAGACCAGCCGCGGCGGTATCCGGGTAATCGAAGTTGATCATCCGTCGACGCAGGCGTGGAAGCGTTCTCGCATTGAGGCGCTTGGGATTCCGGTGCCATCCACATTGTCGTGGGCCCCTGTCGACTTCGAGGTCGAGTCGGTGGCTGCGGGACTCGAGCGCGCAGGAGTGAATTCGGCCGCGCTATTCGTGAGCTGGCTCAGCGTTCCGTGTATCTCACACGCGAAGCGATCGGCGCGACACTGCGTGCATTGCCTTCGTGCTCGATCGCGGTCTCCTACAACACACCGGAGGACACCTGGGCAGGAGAGGCCCAGGTGGTTCTGAGCTCTTCTCGGCAGTCGCTGCGGCGGCAGGTGAGCCAATCGTGTCGCTGTACACGCCCGACGAGTTCGCCGCGCTCCTCGATGACCACGGGTTCGACGTTGTCGAAGACGTCGGCGCCGAGGACGTCGAGGCGCGCTACGGCCCACCGGCGCTCTCGACCCTTAACGAGCGGATCGCGCTCGCGCGCTCCCGCTGAAGCCGCTCGTCAGCCTCCCGCGGGCACCGGATAGCGGTCATTGACGTCGGCGTTGGTGTCCTTACGGGCGCAGTGAGCACAGCAGAACATCGCCTCGGGTGTCTCGATGCCGTGGCCCAGAATCCGGCAACCGCAGTGTGCACATTCCGGTGCCAACTGATCCACGGCGCACTCGACGCTGTCGAACGTCGCAGTGCGGCCGTCGCTGAAGGTCACAGTGAACGACTTGTCGTAGTCGTTGCCGCATGTGTCGCAGATAGCCATGGCAACGCGGTTCCCGGTCGACCCACGGACAAACTCAGACGCCGGCGGGCCGCTCTCCAGCAGCCGGCGAAAGCCGTCCTCGTCGAGAATCGGCACACCGAGTTCGACAGCCTTGTCGTACTTCGACCCTGGTGAGTCCCCGGCCACCACATAGGCGGTCTTCTTCGATACCGAACTTGCGGCCTTGCCGCCGCGCGCGACGATCGCCTCCTTTGCGTCGTCGCGGGAGAACCCTGGCAGCGACCCGGTGACGACGATCGACAGGCCATCGAGGGTGCGCTCGATGCTGCTGTCGCGTTCGTCGGCCATCCGCACCCCGGCCGCGCGCCATTTGTCGACGATCGCGCGGTGCCAATCGACGGTGAACCACTCGATGACCGCGGCGGCGATGGTCGGCCCGACGCCTTCGACGGCGGCCAGCTGCTCTTCGGAGGCCGCCATGATCGCGTCCAGCCTGCCGTATTCGGTGGCCAGCGCGCGGGCGGCGGTCGGCCCCACGTGTCGTATCGACAGCGCGACGAGCACCCGCCACAGCGGTTGTGCCTTCGCCTCGTGCAGGTTCACCAGCAGCCGCTTGCCGTTCGCCGAAAGCTCGCCACCCTTGACGGTGAACAGGTCGGTGCGCAACAGATCGGGGCTGCCGATCGTGAACAGGTCACCCTCGTCGGTGATGACGCCGGCCTGCAGCAGCGCGACCGCCGCCTCGTAGCCCAGGCCCTCGATGTCGAACGCGCCGCGCCCCGCGACGTGAAACACCCTCTCCCGCAACTGCGCCGGGCACGACCGCGTGTTCGGGCAGCGAATGTCGGCGTCGCCCTCCTTGGCCGGGGCGAGCGTGGTGCCGCATTCGGGACACTTTGTGGGCATTTCGAATTCGCGTTCGGAGCCGTCGCGCAGATCCACGACCGGCCCGAGCACCTCGGGGATCACGTCGCCGGCCTTGCGAATCACCACGGTGTCGCCGATCAGCACACCCTTGCGCTTGACCTCCGACGCGTTGTGCAGCGTCGCCTGGCTGACGGTGGAGCCCGCGACCTTGACCGGCTCCATGAAGGCGAACGGAGTGACCCGGCCGGTGCGGCCCGACGTTGACCTTGATGTCGAGCAGCTTGGTGGTCGCCTCCTCCGGCGGGTACTTGTAGGCGATCGCCCAGCGCGGTGCACGCGAGGTGGAACCGAGCCGCCGTTGCAACGCGATCTCGTCGACTTTGACTACCACACCGTCGATTTCGTGCTCGACGTCGTGGCGGTGCTCGCCCCAGTACGCGATGTGCTCGGTTACGGCGTCGATGCCCTGGACCCGGGCGGTGTGGTCGGACACCGGCAGCCCCCACGCCGCCAGCGCGCGGTAGGCGTCGTGCAGGGTCTTGGGGCTGAACCCCTCGGCGTGGCCGAGGCCGTGGCAGATCATCCGCAGCTTGCGGCGCGCGGTGACGGCCGGGTTCTTCTGCCGCAGCGAGCCGGCGGCGCTGTTGCGGGGATTGGCGAACGGCGGCTTGCCCTCTGCGACCAGGCCGGCGTTGAGGTCCTCGAAGTCGGCGACCCGGAAGAACACCTCGCCGCGCACCTCGAGCACGTGCGGCACCGGGAATTCCTTGGTGCCGGTGAGCTTTTCGGGGATGTCGTCGATGGTGCGCGCATTGAGCGTGACGTCCTCGCCGGTGCGGCCGTCGCCCCGGGTGGCGCCGCGCTCCAGCCGGCCGTCGCGATACACCAGCGCCAGCGCGACGCCGTCGATCTTGAGTTCGCACAGGTAGTGCGCGTCGTCGCCGATCTCGCCCTTGATGCGCGCCGCCCACGCCGCGAGCTCGTCCGGGGTGAACACGTTGTCCAGCGACAGCATCCGCTCGAGGTGTTCGGCGGAGGTGAAGTCGGTGGCGAACCCGGCACCGCCGACCAGTTGCGTCGGCGAATCGGGGGTACGCAGCTCCGGATGTCTCGTCCTCGAGCGCCTGCAGTTCGCGCAGCAGCTTGTCGAACTCCGCGTCGGAGACGATCGGGGCGTCCCGCACGTAATAGCGGAACTGATGCCCACGCACCTCGTCGGCGAGTTCCTGCCAGCGGCGACGCAGGTCGGCGTCGGGTGCGTCCTCGGCCTGTTCGGCCAGCGCGGTCTTCGGGCTTGCCTTCGGGCTCACCCTGGCAGGCTAGCCGAGCGCGCCCGACACCGGAACACGCCAGCCGATACCCTGGCCCCATGCCGCACCCGATCATGTTCCGCGACGACGACCCGGGCTGGCGAAGTGCGCAAGATCGCCCTCGGCTTCCCCGAGGCGTTCGAGAAGGTGTCGCACGGCAGGCCGGTGTTCTTCGTCGCGAAGATGTTCGTGATGTACGGCGGCAGCGCCAAGACCGACGTCAAGGGCGAGTACACCTCCGTACCCCCACTCGATCCTGGTCAAGGTCGACGAGAGCGACCGCAGGGCCCTCGAACAGGACCGCCGCTTCTTCTTCCCCGCCTACCTGGGCCCTCGGGCTGGCTCGGGCTCGACCTCACCGCGCGCAAGAAGGTGGACTGGGACGAGGTCACGAGCTGATCGACGCGTCGTTCCGGATGATCGCGCCGAAGAAGCTCATCAAGCAGCTCGACGAAGCTTGACCGGCGACGGCGGCCATGGTTCGATCAGAGGCCATGAGTTTCGCGAGCCCCTTCCCCGAAGTCGATATCCCGTCCACGAGCGTCTACGACTTCCTGTTCGGCGACATCGACGACGCCGACCTCGACCGGGTCGCGCTGGTCGACGCGAAGTCCGGCAGACAGACCTCCTACCGCGAGATGATCGACCGCATCGACGCGTTCGCCGGTGCGCTGGCCGGCCGCGGCATCGGTGTCGGCGATGTCGTGGGCCTGCTGTCGCCGAACAGTTCGGGATTCGCGGTCGCCTTCCACGGCATCCTGCGCTCGGGTGCGACGGCCACCACCATCAACGCGCTGTTCACCGCCAAAGACATCGCCAAGCAGCTGACCGATTCGAACGCCAAGATGCTGGTCACCGTCACACCGCTGCTGGCGCAGGCCAAAGAAGGCGGCCGCGGCCGTCGGGCTGGCCGATGCCGACCTGGTGGTGCTCGACGGCGAGGGCCAGGACGCGACCGGTCATCCCAATGCCGCCGACCTGATGGCGCAGGGCCTGCCCGCGCCCGACGTCAGCTTCGCCCCGTCGTCGCATCTCGCGGCGTTGCCGTACAGCTCCGGCACCACCGGCAACCCCAAGGGCGTGATGCTGACCCACCGCAACCTGGTGGCCAACGTCGCGCAGATCCGGCCGCTGCACGGGATGGTCGCCGACGACGTCGTCCTCGCCGTGCTGCCGTTCTTCCACATCTACGGAATGACGGTGTTGCTCAACGCCGCTCTGCACGCGCGGGCCCGGCTGGTCATCATGCGGAGCTTCGATCTCGGCGAGTTCCTCGACAACATCGCGAACCACAAGTGCACGATCGCGTTCATCGCGCCGCCGGTCGCCGTTGCGCTGGCCAAGCATCCGCTGATCGACGACTACGACCTGGCGTCGCTGAACGTCGTCATGTCCGGCGCCGCCCCGTTGGACGCAGATCTCGGACACGCGGTCGCCGATCGGTTGGGCTGCCGTGTCGTCCAGGGCTACGGGATGAGCGAGCTGAGCCCGGTCAGCCACATCACCCCATTCGACGGCGGCGCAGCAGAATATGGGCACGCCGCCCCACTGAGTTCCGTCGGGTGGACGGTGTCCAACGCGGCGTCCAAGATCATCAACCCCGAGACCGGTGACGAGATCGATGTCCCCGCAGAGGGTCTCAGCGACAACCGGCGAACTCTGGTTCGAGGGGCCCAACGTGATGGCGGGCTATCTCAACAACGAATCGGCCACCAAGGAGACGGTCGACGACGACGGCTGGTTGCACACCGGCGACCTCGCCCAGGTCGACGCCAACGGCTGCGTCTACATCGTCGACCGGCTCAAGGAACTGATCAAGTACAAGGGCTACCAGGTGCCGCCCGCCGAACTGGAGGCCCTGCTGCTGAGCCATCCGGCAATTGCCGACGCCGCGGTGGTCGGCGTTGTCGACGCCGAAGGCGAAGAGGTGCCAAAGGCTTTCGTGGTCAAGCAGTCTGAGGCAGACCTGAGCGCGACGAGGTGATGGAGTTCGTCGCCGGTCAGGTCGCGCCGTACAAGAAGGTCCGCCAGGTGGAGTTCATCGAGGCGATCCCGAAGTCCGCGTCAGGCAAGATCCTGCGCAAGGACTTACGAACGACGTAGTCCTCCGCCGCATGCGCGGCGCGTGCCTGCCGGTATCCGAGAAGGCACCTGCAGCCGGGATCAGGAGGAGTCCGGTGAGGCCCCACAGCGGATCAGACAGTTCGGCCGAAAGACACACGAGCCGCCGCCAGACACCCGTGGCGGCGAGATCCTGCGAGCCGACACAATGACGCGAGGCGCAGGGGCGAGGGGGCGGAGGTTGCGGTGGAGGAGCCGGGCCGGTTCGGCCCGCGGGCCGGCCGACGCGGTTCGGGCGCGTGGCCTGGACGCCGGGTCGACCGCCCGGTGGCGAACTTCACGCTCGGCGGCTTGAATCCCCCGCCGGCACACCCGGGCAGTTAGCGGCCCCGTTCCACTCATCCGTAGTGGCGCGAACTCGGCGAGGTCGGGTGTCGCGGCCCGACCCGATCCGGTCCGCGGACTGTCGTCGCCGATGCGATTTCTCGCCGCGGCGGCGGTGGTCGTCGCCCCAGTCGGGCCCGTCACGCGTTCGGAACGATCGCCATTGCCGAGCGACCGGAATGCGAACCGCCCGGATCTGCGATGGCCTCTGGCGGCGCGGGCCCCCTAGCAGGAGAAACGCGGCGAGGACACCGACACCTGCCGCAAGCGCGTGGTTCTATCGGGCCACAGTTCTCTCCTGCGGGTGGCAAGATGCAGCGAAGTTGTCGTAGTGCATTGTTGCACGCGAAGCCGTGCTTGGCCGCCCTTCCACGAACGCGCGAAGATTGTGCCGAACGTCAATTCTCCTCGACGTAGGCGCGCAATCGGTCGATCGCCTTGTCCCAGCGTTGCAAACGCGGTGAAGTATTCGCTCGCATCGGTCAGCGGCTTCGGCTGCACCCGCCAGATGCGTTCCCTGCCATGACGCTGACTGCTCACCAGCCCCACCGCCTCCAGCAGCAGCAGATGTTTGGTTGCCGCCTGTCGGCTCACCGGAATCACCGCGTGAATTGCGAGTCGAGCACGGTCCGCCGTCGCACAGCCGGGTGACGATGCGCAGGCGATTCGGATCGCCGAGCGCGTCGAACACCTGCGCCTTGGCGACGCGACGGCGGACGTGCTCACACCTTCTCGCTGAGCGCCAGGTACTTGCGCACCAGCTCGGTCTGCGCGGCCCAGCCCTCGCTGTTGCCCTCGAACGCCGATGCCCGGCGCTCGGCCGGGATGGCCTCGAACCCGGATTCGACGATGCGCAGCAGCACGCCGTCGGCGGTGTCTTCGAGGGTGAACTCCACCAGCGTGGTCGGCTCCTTCGAGTAGTCGGTGCCGTCCTCGACCGCGGACGGGTGCCAACGGAACGCCAGCCGCCGTTGCGGCTCCACCGCGACGATCTGCCAGGTGTCCGCCTTGCCGGCGTGCGGCTCCTGCTCCGCCCGACATCTCGTCGACCGTCGTCGGTGTGATGGCCCCGGTCACCGAGGTCCCGGCTACGAACGGCCCGTCGAAGCGCACCCCGAACCATTGGCCGAACTCGTCGGCGTCGCTGATGGCCCGCCAGACCCGGTCCAGCGGCGCCTTCAGCAGAACTTCCTTCTCGATCCGATCCGTACTCATAGTCCCCTCCATATGCAACCTCCTGGTTGCTTATCACCGTAGCGACGATCGGGCTGAAGCGCAACCTTTTAGTTGCGTCGCCACTAGATCGCGTCTGGATCCTCGGCGAACGCGTCGGCCGCCTTCTGCGCCAGCTCGATGGCGTTACGAGCCCATTCCGGCGTGGCCCCCGCCAGCCCGCATGCCGGCGAAACGCCGATCTGCGCACGCAACACGGACCGCGCGAACCCGGGCCGTCGGTGACCCGACCGCCGCCTTCGCGACCTCTTCGGACGACGGCCGCGCCGTCGGTGCGGTCGTCGGGACGACGCCGAGCAGCACGGTGCGGCCGGTTTCGACGAATTCCCCGACCCCGTCGAGATCAGCTGGGGTAAGCGTCGACACGTCGACCGATACCGCGTGAATACCGCTGCGCTGCAAGGCTTTCCACGGTAGGCCGGCCGCACAGCTGTGTAACGCCACCTCGGCCCCGACCGTTGCGACGCAGTCATCCATCAGCCCGATCGCGACGGGCTCGTCGACCGGATGCACCGGCGTAAAGCTGGTCACCCCGGTCAGCCTGCCCTGGAGCGCCGCCGGCAGCAGCGGTTCATCGAACTGCACCACCACCGGTGGTTCGAGCCGCCTGGCGAGCTCGCGCGGTGGTGGGCGACGCCCTCGGCCAGTGACGCGGTCAGGTCGCGCACCGCGCCCGCGTCCGTAATCGCGCGGTGGCCGC
Organism: uncultured Actinomycetota bacterium; assembly: GCA_963766465.1. Classification (GTDB taxonomy): domain Bacteria; phylum Actinomycetota; class Actinomycetes; order Mycobacteriales; family Mycobacteriaceae; genus Mycobacterium. The sequence goes on along the minus strand of CAVXZT010000014.1, from coordinate 473,888 downwards.
CGGGTAACTCGAGCTGGGCGGCCAGTGTGATCGGGCCCGGGGATTGCACTTTCACCGTGCGGGTGCCGCCGCGCAGTCCGGCGTTCTCCCACGCCTCTTCGAGCGCATCGAGGTCTTCATTGAGCAGGCTGACGGCCCGTCGCACCACCGCGCTGCGTCCGGGGGCGATCCGGTAGCCACGCGGCACGGTGTCGATCCCGATGTCGACGAGCAGCGCACCGGCGCGCCCGATCATGTCCGCGCCGACGCCTCGGGCGGGCAGCTCAACGAGATGCGGCAGGGTGTGCAGTTCACCGACCACGATCTCGGCGGCTTGGCGCGGCGATGTGCCCGGCCACGATCCGATGCCGGTAGCGGCGGCGAAAACACTCACTCGTTGAACACTATTCGATCGGGCTAACTCGATGGGAAGGGGAGGTCATGCCCCAGCTGCCAGACCGTTGGCGGTCTGGGGTGTGGCGGCGGTTCTCGCGCGGGGTGCTGCCACTCGGTCACTGGCCCTGCGATGCGGTCGGTCCCGGGCTCGACGACGATTCGCGGTCCCCGGTCGATGTCGAGCTGCTCATGCTCGACCAGTCGCAGATGCGGGCGATCACCGGGAGCCGGCGACGACCTGACGATCATCCCCAGCATGGATGGAAAAATCCCGGTCGACATCGATCAACTTGCGAAAACCACTCCGCCACAATGCCAATGGGTCTTCGAAGAGAGCCAGACGTTCGGCCGTGATTTTGAGGAGTTTCACAAGACGACGTTTCAGAATCCACCCCGCGGCGGTCTGATCTCCCAGGGCGCGGCGGCCTACCGCGACCCCGCGACTGCCCGCCGCGCGTTCGACGGCTTGGTCGCCCCTCATCGACGGCTGTGCCTCGACGACGTTGGGGCCGATGTTCGTCGGCGATTGGACGAGCCACGACCGACTCATTGCAGACGCGTCCCGGCAACGGCTGCGGGCGGGACTACCGCGTGAAAAACGTGGTGCTCGTCGAGGTGACGGCCTGTGCATTCCCCGGCGCAGTGCCCGACATAGTGATGACCAACATTCTGGCCAAGGTTCCGAATTAGGGGACCTCGAGGTATCTGTGCTCAGGGATTGCGCACGCAGTCGTAGGTGAGCGGTACCTCTTCGCCGAGTTCCACCACCTCGAACTGATCGGGTGCAATGTCGGTGAACGACTGCGCATCGATGTTGAGGTCCGACCACTTGGCCGTGCTGGTGCGGTCGTCGGCGAAGGTCAGCGCGATCTCACCTCCATCGGACAGCAGCATCCCGTACTTCTTCATTGCCGCGATGACGGTCTTCTCGGCGTCGTTGTACGAGGAGTCGTCGAAGTCCGACTTCAGCCGGAATCTCACGCCGTACGGCGGGGCGTTCGGGTCGGCACTCTCCGGTCCACCTGCATGTGTTGCAGGCCGCACGTAGACGCCTTCCTTCATTCTGTCGTTCGGAAGGATGAACCGAATGGCGTGTGCGAGTTCACCACTGGCCACTTCGTCGGCGGTGGGTGTGAGCGCGGCGATGGGGAATCCGGCGGCGTCGGCGCTGGTGCACTGGTCACCTCGCAGCGTCTCCGGGTATTCCTTGTCGAGCTCCCACACGAACATCGCACCCGTCGTCAGCTCGTCGCCCTGCTTGCTGGTCTGGTAGGTCTCGTAGAGCTTGTGCCCGCTGCGGTCCACCACCAGCAGGTGACAATCGCCCTGACCTTCTGTCTCGCCCGAGATGTCGCAGGAGAGGTCCTCGGAACCCTCAACGGTGGCGCCCTCCGGAACCGGCATCTCGGCGGGCACCTTGTCGCAGTCCGGGCCGCCGAAACAGTATTCGTCGGGGTTGGCAACCACTTGGACACGGGGACTTGTCGCGTCGGCCTCGAACACCGTGATCGCGAAGTCGGTCTGAAGCTTGTTGTCGTTGCCCCAGCCTCCCCCGGCGTTCAGCGCGGCGATGATGGCATCGCTGCGATCCGACTTCTCCGCGCTGGCGACGTCGGTCGTCCACGGCTGGGTCGCGGTGAACAGTGCGCCGCCGGCAACACCGGCAGTGGTGGTGCTCGACGCCCCGACAGAGCCGGTGACAGTGGAGTCGCGACCGGGCCCACCGCAGCCGGCCACGATGCACATCAACGCCAGAGCGCTCAGAGTGCGTGCGCTGAGCATGGAATCCACCCCCGTGAAACGGTCGAAGCGGTCGTCACCTCGACCGTATCGGCGTCGTACCGCCGACTAATCGGGTGTTTCCCTATGAAGTCGCCGTCGTCAGCGTGATCGTCGCGCTGCCGAGGACTTCGTCGCTGTTGGGTCGGGCCGGCAGAGGCACCATCGTCTCGGCCCTGGTCCACGCCACGCAGCGTGGTGCGCAGGTCGACGACGAGTCGCCGATCGCCCAGCTCGGCGATGCGGTTGGCGAAGATGTACTCTTTCTCCGTGCGGACGAACCTGTGCAGTCCCCGCACTCCACCGCTCCGGCCGGCGAGCCACGTAGGTGAACACTGGGACGCTCGCTGGTCAGCCTGCGCACCCTCGAGGTCGCCGGCCTCACCGACGTGCACCGTGCCGGCGTCCGCGTCGATCCTCGTTACGTAACGCGGGCGCCCGTCGGGCCCCGGCCCTGCGATGCCAAGGCCCTTGCGCTGACCGATCCCCTAGCTGTGCACACCATCGTGTTCGGCGAGCACGGTGCCGCGGCGTCGACATCGTACCCCGGCGCACGCCCTATTGCGCGCCTCGAGGAATGCGCGGAGATATTGCTGGACGGGATGAAGCAGACGACGTCGTGGCTGTCAGGCTTCTTGGTCACCGCCAGCCCCCGGCGTGGCGGCCCCTCGATGGATCTGCGCCTGGAAGTGTGTCGCCGATCGGAAAGGCCGCGTGGCGCAGCTGCTCGGCGGTCAACACGCCAAGCACGTACGACTGGTCCTTGTCAGCGTCGACGGCGCGGCGCAGTCGGCCACCGGACAGCCGCGCGTAATGGCCGGTTGCGACGGCGTCGAAGCCCAGCGCCAGCGCGCGAGCCGCCAACGCCGAGAACTTGATTCGCTCGTTGCACCGCACGCACGGATTCGGGGTCTCGCCGCGTTCGTAGGACGACGACGAAGTCGTCGATCACGTCTTCTTTGAAGCGGTCGGCGAAATCCCAGACGTAGAACGGGATCTCCAGCACATCGGCGACGCGCCGGGCGTCGCCGGCATCCTCTTTCGAGCAGCAGCCACGCGATCCGGTGCGCAGCGTGCCCGGCGCGGCTGACAGCGCCAGGTGCACGCCGACGACGTCGTGACCCGCGTCGACCATCCTCGCGGCGGCGACCGATGAGTCGACGCCGCCGCTCATTGCGACGAGCACCCTCATTGCTTGGCCGCTCCCGCGCTGGCGAGCGCAGCCTGGCGCGCCCGCTCAACCGCAGCGGGCAGTACCGCCAACGCCGCGTCGACGTCGGCCTCGGTGCTGGTGTGGCCCAACGACAACCGCAGCGAGCCGCGCGCGCTGTCCGGGTCGGCGCCCATCGCGAGCAGCACATGCGACGGCTGCGCGACACCTGCGGTGCACGCCGAGCCCGTCGAGCACTCGATGCCCTTGGCGTCCAACAGCATCAACAGGGAATCGCCCTTCGCAGCCGCGGAAGGTGAAGTGGGTGTTGCCGGGCAGACGCATATCACCGGTGGCGCCGTTGAGGTACGCGTCATCGATCGTCGACAGCACGCCGTCGATCAACCGGTCGCGCAACGTCTGCACGCGAGCGCTGTTGGCCGCCAAGCCCTCAATCACGGGGTTGGCGGCGGCCGCCATTGCCACCCGCCGCCCAGCGAGACATCGGATGTCCCGGACGGGACGGTTGTCGCGTTTCCTCGCCACCACCGTGCGGGCACCGGCGCCGGACCGCTGCGTGGCGAGCAGACCAGCAGCAGCGCCGGCGACGCCCCGTGGGGCGAGGCCGGACTAGTAGACTGCGACGCTCATGGCCGATCAGGCCGCTGGCCTTGAAGTCGAACAGGAGGATGTGACCGTTCACCTGAGTAACGTCACTGTGCATAGGAACATCGGTTCCCGCTCCGGAATCACACACTCATTCGGGGATCGACGGGATCGTACCAACTGGTTCTTTGGCCACATGATCGACGCGAGCACGACGTCGTCGTCGACTTCCTGCAACGCTTCTTCGAGGCGCAGCGGGCACGACGGTGCCCGTCGTCGCCAAACTTCAGCGGCCGCATGACCTCGGCGCCCCTTCGTCGATCCCGCAGCCAGCTCCGCCGCGTACCGAGAACGACGTAGTTGCTCAACGATGGGGGTGCCGCAGTTCCTCCCTGCGCCGCTGCGCAGCGACGAGTCACATCAGGGCCAGTAGCGGTGCTCCCTCGCGGGGTTCCTCGCTCTTCAGAGTCGCCCGCGGTCGAGGATCACCTCCGAGGAACAGCACGCCGAGCAGGTCAAACCAGTCGACTCAAAGGCTTCCTACCATGCAAGCGGCACCGCGACCCAGCCAGTACCGTGCGGCGACAACCATAGCCGACCGTCGCCAGTTCAGCAATCATCACCTCGTAGGCAGCAGGATTCATCGAGCTGGTCAGCGGCGTGGTACGAGATGCGGACCGTCTTGTTCGAGGTCGTCACCGTTGCCATGGTCGCAGGCCGTCGAACAACCGTACCGCTCCGAGGTTCCGCCACCAGGGCATGGGCATCTTCCGGCGCGCCGATGCGTCGCCGCGGACCGCGACTTCGCAGCGAGCCGCCGAGTCCCACAAACAGGTTCCTTGAGCGAGCTCCCCGGCCGGACTCGACCTAGGGCATCGACCGCATGCGGCACGGGCGTACAACGGCAGCAGGGGGATGCGACGCCGTTGACATATCATCGCCGGACGCATCAGGCCGCCCGTGTCGACGGCCTTCTGCCGTTGGCGGTTCGTGATCGCTCAGCCGCAGCAAGCTGGAAAGCCAGCCCGTCCTTCGGTCGACCGCGACCTGGAACATCGCGGGGCAGAACAGCCCGTACGCCGACCCGCGCCAGGTGGTTCCCTTCAGGGAGTGCGACGAACCGTCTCGCCTGCGCGCAACAAGGCCGCGACGGTGCCGACGACGTCAGGTCGCCGAAGCGCAGGCTGGCACGTCGATCAGGATCGCCTTCTCGTCGAGCAGGACAAGCGTACCAAGGCCAAACCAGCTCGACGAGCATCAGCGCCGACGACCAACCTACCTGGCGTATAACAGCACCAATCACGAAGATGTCCACCCAAGAGAGATGTCCGCTGACAACCAGAGCGCCACGCGGGTTCCCAATCAGCCCACCGGACACAGTGACCCGTATCCCGAGGGGGCACAGCATCAGTCAGCAGATCGCCACGCTGGATCTGTGAACGGCCCGACATCAGAACAGCCCGGCGAGGGCGTCCTTGACAACTTCATCACCGCGAACATGGCCCGCGCACGATCCGCCACGCGAACGACTACACGCTCGCCAGCCGGGGGTACGCCGGTGCACGCGCGGCTGGCGTGCGCACGTCGCCCGCAGGCGGACCAGACATGCTCGACCGTCGTCGCGACGTCCCGTCGGCCCATCGCGACCGCCGCCCCCCCCGTCGCGCCAGCCTCTTCAGGTAGGCGGTCTCGGCCCGGCGCTTGTCCACCAGCGCCGGAAAGTCGCCGACCGAGGAGTCGGGTGCCGTCGGGCGGCCACGCCCGCGCGCCTCGAACGCCAGCCCGCGGTTGACCACGCATCGCAACGCACCGCCACCCATGCAGCAGGCTCGATATCATCGAAGACCCTGCCGTCGACCGTCGCCGGCCCGTCGGGGTCCGCGCTGTTCTTCCGCTCGGACGGCTCATGAAGCCACCGGCACCAGGTCGCGCACGCCCACGGATCTCGCTCCCAGGCGCTTCGTCCTGATGGAGCCCTGTACGGGCGCTGACACTCTGAGACCGCTGACATCATCCTACCCCGCAGCAGTTCCCACCTAGAACAGTACTCCTGCCCACATCAGCGGCACAACGCCGCCGTTGCAGTTGATCCTCGCGCACCACGGCGCGGCCCATTTCGACAGCGACGGCCGCAGCGCATCAAGGCCCGCGACATCGAACTCCGTTGCGGTCTAAGACTTCCGGCGGCGATTGCTCCCGGTGGTGGCAGCATCCGATAGCAGCCGACCAGTTCGCCGGAGTTTTCCTCGCGAACCACAGGTGATCGCATGCTCGTCGAAGCGGTCGGCGTCCAGACCGTCATGGCGCCGGGCAGTTCGGATCCGGGCTCGGAGGTGAAGACGTCGTGACGAAGACGCTGCGCGGCCTCGATGAGCGCAGGGTCGGTGGACAGCAGCAGGGTGTAGCGGGAGGTGTCAGTAGACAGGGTCGCGGATCTGCGGCGATGAGTACAGAGCAGCGCTCATGGCTGCACGCTCGCCCAGCCGGACAGCGGGACTCCAACGCCTGTGTGGCGTGTTCGTGCACGTTAAATGACGAATTGGGCGCGCTGGAGTGTGCAAGGACACACCCAAACGCGCCCGATCGCGCGGAAACCGCGAAAATCAGCCCTTGCGGGCCTTGACCGCCTCGGTCAGCTGCGGTGCGACCTTGAACAGTGTCACCGACGATGCCCAGGTCGGCGATCTCGAAGATCGGCGCTTCTTCGTCCTTGTTCACCGCGATGATCGTCTTCGACGTCTGCATGCCGGCGCGGTGCTGGATCGCTCCGGAGATACCCAGTGCGATGTACAGCTGCGGCGACACGGTCTTACCGGTCGGCCACCTGGAACTGGCCCGGGTAGTAGCCGGAGTCGACGGCGCACGCGACGCGCCGACGGCGGCACCCAGCGAGTCAGCCAATTCCTCGACCACGCTGAAGTTTTCGGCGCTGCCGACACCACGGCCACCGGACACCACGACGGTGGCCTCGGTGAGCGCTGGACGGTCGCCGGCCACGACGGGCTCGCGCTTGGTCATCTTCGTCGCATTTTCGGCCTGTGCGGGCACCCTGACATTGGCGACCTCGCGGGCACCGGCGGTGGGCTCGGCCTCGATCGCGCCGGGGCGCAGTTGATCACCGGGTGTCACCGTTGGCCTGGGCCTCGACGATGGAGGCGCCACCGAAGATGGAGTGCACGCCCACTGCACTTTCTTCGACCTCGACGACGTCCACCAGCAGGCCGAAGCCAAGGCGGGCGGCCAGGCGGCCGCCTATCTCCTTGCGTCGGCGCTGGCGGCCGCACCACGGCCGCCGGGGGCCGACTCGACCAGCGAAGCCAGCACGTCCACATACGTGCCGATCAGATAGTTCTCGCGTCGTCGGACTCGGCGACGTAGATCTTGGCGACGCCGGCTTCCTTCAGCCGTCGGTCAGCGGCGCTGCCGTGCCGGACTTGCCGACGACGACGGCGAAGGCTCGCCAGCTTCGGGCGGCGGCGATCGTTTCGGCGCTTATCTTCTTCGGCGCCCCAGCAGCGTGCTCGACGAGCACCAGTACTTCAGCCATGTGTCTTCAGTGTCTTCCTCTGTCTCTGGGCTACCGGCTGATCATTTTTTGAGCGACCAGATTCTCGGCGACTTGTTGCCGCCGTCGCCTTCGTCAGCGACCTTCTCGCCCGCGTCTTCGGAGGCTTGGGGATCGACGCCATCACCTTGGAGCCGCGTTGGGACGCCGACCTCGTCGGCCTCGACACCGAACCTGCCGGCGGCAGCGTCGTCACTTCCTTCTTCTTGCGGCCATGATGCCCTTGAAGGACGGGAAGCGAGGCTCGTTGATCTTCTCGTTGACGCTGACCACCGCGGGCAGCGGCGCCTCGACGGTGAACACCCCGTCGTCGGTCTCCCGCTCGCCGTCGACCTTGCCGCCTTCGACCGACACCTTGCGCAGATGGGTGAGCTGAGGCAGACCGAGGTACTCGGCAATGACGGCCGGTACCGCGCCGCCGACACCGTCGGTGGCCTCGTTGCCTCGATCACCAACTCGGTGCCCTCGATGGTGCCCAGTGCGCGGGCCAACGCCCAGCCCGTCTGGACCAGGTCGGAGCCGTGCAGACCTCGTCGAGCAGGTGCACCGCCTTGTCGGCAGCCATGGACAGGGCCTTGCGGATGGCCTCGGTCGCGCGCTCGGGACCGGCTGTGAGCACCGTCACAGTGCTCTCGGTGCCGCTGGCGGCTTCCTTCTCCTTGATCAGAAGCGCCTCTTCGACGGCGCGCTCGTTGATCTCGTCGAGCACGGCGTCGGCGGCCTCACGGTCGAGGATGTAATCGCCATCGGTCAGCTTGCGCTCCGACCACGTGTCAGGGACCTGTCTGATCAGGACCACGATGTTCGTCATGACTCTGGTTCGTCCTCCTCCAAAAGGCCGGCGGGCGGCCTGCACTACCACGTTTGAAGCAACTGCCACCATGTTACTCACGGTTAATTGAGTGGGTTGACGAACACCATAGCTGGTCGAAGTCTTCGTTCTGGCCTCCCCTGAGCCACGAACCCGCGTTTCGCGGACCGGCCGCTACGCGTTGGCCTGCCTTTGCGATGAGCGCATTTCGTGTCCAACAGTCCGCTTCGGGACGACACACTACCCCCTCGCCGGGGAGCTCGCGGTTTCCGGGCTGGCGGAGGAATGGTACAAGTTCCGCCGCCATGAGATCGTCTATGACGGGCTCCGTTCAGTTCGCTCCGCCGCGCGCGGCGTGCCTGAGGCGGGCTCCGGCCAAGGCTGCAACGCCGACCTGATCGCCGACGAGACGCGCCCGTGTGGTCGGACTGGACTACGACGAATCAGCAGCATCGCGCACGTGAAAGACCGCTATTGCACAGATTTCCATGCAGCGCCCGGACCTGGCAGAGCTACCGCTGCCCGACGGCGATCTTGATGTCCTGATCGAGTCAACTTCCAGATCTAATCGAACATATCTGGGACGACAGCCGCTTCGTCGCGCAGTGCCTCCATCTGTTGCCGCCTCGCAGCGTGCTCCTCAATGTCCACGCCCCGACCGGATCACCTTCTCCCCCGCACAGGTACAATGATCATGTTCCACGCTCACGAAGCTGAGCGCCGCTCAGCTTTCCTCGAACTGCTGGCTTCAGCAACCTAGTTTCGGTGGATCAATGCTCGGTGTACCTTTTCATCGCCCGCACTGGTCGAGCTCGACGAGCGCCACGGCGGTTCGATCATCGAGCACAGATCGCGCGCGCACTGGCCAATGCACATCGGCCCAACGAACTGCTCGCCGACGTCGCCTCTGTGACAACCGCCACTTCGACCTCATGAGCGGCGGCCGAGAGGCCGACATCGATGAGAGTCTCGACCTCGTCGCGGTAGCGGTTTGACCGTGACAGCTCGGAGCCCGTACCCCGGTCCGTGTCGCCGGCGATCCGGCTCCCGGGCCTGTTCACGCTCGTCCTCCGCACGCATCTGCCATGGCTGGCCCACCACGGACGCTGGCCGGTCGGCGAGGAGTGGCTCTACCAGTCATGGGCGGCCGCCTACGTCCCGCTGATGCGTGTTCTGCGCACCCTGGCCGCCGAGGACCGCCACCACCTGGTGACGCTGGGTATGACGCCGGTGGTGACCGCACAACTCGACGACCCTTACTGCCTGACCGGGATGCATCACTGGCTGGCCAACTGGGCTCTGCGCGCTCTGGAGGCGACGACCCTTGATGACCCGTTTTTTTGCGGGAGTTCGGTATTCGCGAGCGCGCAGAGGCAGAGCGCGCACTCGACGACTTCTCGACGTTGTGGGCACACGGCGGCAGCCCGCTGCTGCGTGAGCTGATCGACGCCGAAACCATCGAACTGCTCGGCGGTCCGCTGGCGCATCCCTTCCAACCGCTGCTGAATCCGCGACTGCGCGAGTTCGCCCTGCGGGAGGGGCTCGCCGACGCCCAGCAGCGGTTCGCGCACACACCGGCCGGGATCTGGGCACCGGAATGCGCCTATGCGCCAGGGATGGAAATCGACTACGCCGCAGCGGGTATCGGCCACTTCATGGTCGACGGACCGTCCCTGCACGGCGACACCGCGCTTGGTCGCCCTGTCGCATCGTCGAACGTTGTCGCGTTCGGTCGCGACCTGCAGGTCAGCTATCGGGTCTGGTCACCGAAGTCCGGCTATCCCGGCCACCCCGCGTACCGCGACTTCCACACCTACGACCACACCACGGGCCTCAAACCGGCACGAGTCACCGGCCGCAATGTCGCCTCTGACGCCAAAGCGCCCTACGACCCGGAACGCGCCGACAACGCGATCGACGGTCACGTCGCCGATTTCGTCTCGCTGGTTCGCCACCGCCTCTTCAGCGAGAGCGAACGCATCGGAAGGCCAGCGCACGTGATCGCGGCCTTCGACACCGAGTTGTTCGGGCATTGGTGGTACGAGGGCCCGGTGTGGCTGGAACGCGTGTTGCGCGCCCTGCCCGAGGCAGGGGTGCGGGTCGGCACACTGTCCGACGCCGTCGCCGACGGCTTCGCCGGAACGCCGGTCGAATTGCCGCCCAGCTCTTGGGGTTCCGGCAAGGACTGGTCGGTGTGGTCCGGCGAGCAGGTCGCCGATCTGGTGCAGCTGAACAGCGAGGTCGTCGATACCGCGCTGACGACGGTGGACAAGGCATTCGGAAGACGGACGAGCCGCCGGCCCGGAACTTCGTCGCCGACCAGATCCTGCGCGAGACCCTTCTGACGGTGTCGAGCGACTGGCCGTTCATGGTCAGCAAGGACTCGGCCGCCGACTACGCGCGCTACCGCGCGCATCTGCACGCCCACGCCACCCGCGAGATCGCGGGCGCGCTGGCGTCTGGCCGCAGGAGCATGCCCAGCGCTTGGCCGAAGGCTGGAACCGCGCCGACGGCCTGTTCGGCGCTCTCGACGCAGACGCCTCCCACGATGAGAGGTCTTGATGGTGTCGTGGGAGTACCCGCCGGTGGTGATCGGCGGACTGGGACGCCACGTCCACCACTTGGCGACGGCGCTGGCCGAGGCCGGCCACGAGGTCGTGGTCCTCAGCCGTCGCCCAGCGGCACCGACCCGAGCACCCACCCGTCGACCGACGAAATCGCGCGAGGGTGTTCGGGTCGTCGCCGCCGCACAGGACCCGCACGAGTTCGACTTCGGCTCCGACATGATGGCGTGGACGCTGGCCATGGGCCATTCGATGGTGCGCGCCGGCCTGGCCATCAAGGGCAGGCGATCAGCCGTGGCGTCCCGACGTGGTGCACGCACACGACTGGCTGGTCGCCCACCCGGCGATCGCACTCGCCGAATACTTCGACGTGCCACTGGTTTCCACCATCCACGCCACCGAGGCCGGCAGGCATTCGGGCTGGGTTTCCGGTGCGATCAGCCGCCAGGTGCACGCCGTGGAATCGTGGCTGGTGCACGAATCCGATTCGCTCATCACGTGTTCGGCGTCGATGAGCGACGAGATCACCGAGCTGTTCGGTCCCGGACTGGCCGAGACCCGGGTGATCCGCAACGGAATCGACGCCGCGCGCTGGCCGTTCGCGAACGACGCCCCGACACGGGCCCGCGCAGCTGATGTACCTCGGCCGGCTGGAGTACGAGAAGGGCGTTCACGACGCGATCGCCGCGCTGCCCCGCATCCGGCGCACCCACCCGGGCACCACGTTGACCATCGCCGGCAACGGCACCCAACAGGACTGGCTCGTCGAGCAGGCGCGAAAACACAAGGTGCTCAAGGCCACAACGTTCGTCGGCCACCTGGACCACGAGGAACTCGTGCACCTGCTGCACAGCGCCGACGCCGCCGTGCTGCCCAGCCACTACGAGCCGTTCGGCATCGTCGCTCTCGAGGCCGCCGCGACGGGCATCCCGCTGGTCACCTCCAACGTCGGCGGCCTCGGCGAAGCGGTGATCAACGGCCAGACCGGCATGTCGTTCCCGCCGCGCGACGTCGCGGGACTTGCCGCGGCGGTGCGCGCCGTGCTCGACGACCCCGCCGCCGCGCAACAGCGGGCGATCGCCGCCCGCGACCGGCTCACCTCCGACTTCGACTGGCACACGGTCGCCGGCGAAACCGCGCAGGTCTACCTGGCCGCCAAACGCGGCGAACGCCAACCGCATCGGCGCCGCCTCATCGTCGAGCACGCGCTGCCCGACCGCTAGACAATTCGACCGGCATCGAATCATTTCGCACCTAGCGTGCGGTTATGGACACTAACAGGTTCACCTCGACACCGCGTCTGACCCTGATCGCGGCCTACCTCGGCCTCTTCGTCGGGCTCATCGACGCGAACGCGATCAACCTCGCTCTGCCGGCCGTCCGCGACGACCTCGGCGGTGGCATCTCCGGCGCCCAATGGACCATCGACGCCTACAACATCACCTTCGCTGCCATGCTGCTCACCGCCGGCTCGCTCGGCGACCGGTTCGGCCGGCGCAGGCTGCTGCGCTCCGGGCCTGACCTTCGTCGTCGCCTCCCTGACCGTGCGCGGCCGCACCGACGCTGCCCCTGCTCCTGGCGGCCCGCGCGGTGCAAGGTATAGGCGCGGCGCTGATGCTGCCGCAGGGCCTGGCCATCACCGCCGCCGCGTTTCCCGAGCCGATCGAACGCGCACGGGCGACCGCGGCGTGGGCGATGGCCGCCGCACTCAGCACGGCGATCGGCCCGATCCTCGGTGGCGTGCTGACCGACACGCTCGGCTGGCGCTATATCTTCTGGCTGAACGTGCCCGTCCGGCCTGCCGCACTTCTGATGACCTACCGCTATCTGCCCGAGTCCCGCGATCCCGACGCCGCCCGCATCGACATCCGGGCCAGGCGATGGCGATGCTCGGCCTCGGCGCGCTGACGATCGTCCTGGTGGAGGGCCGCACGATGGCGCCCGCGTGGACCGTCGCGCTGGCCGTGTTCGCGGTCGGGGGCTCGCCCTTTTCTGTGGCCAGCGCCGCGCGCCCACCCGATGTTGCCGTTGGACCTGTTCGGCAGCCGCAGGCTGGTCGCCGCCCTGCTCGCGACCTTCGCGATGACCTTCGGCATCTACGGCATGCTGCTGGTGAATAGCTTTGCGTTCCAACAACAACGCGGCGCGAGCGCATTGGCCACGGCCATCTGGTTTCTGCCGATGCCCGTGACGTATCTGACGCTGATTCCCGTGGTGAACGCGTTCGCTCGGCGGACGGGGCCGCGGCTGCCGATATCGGGCGGGCTGGGTTTGATGGCCGCGGGAATGGTGCTGTACGCGGCGGTCGGACCCCTGGCCGACGTGTGGCTGCTGGAGTGTCGTTCGTACTGGCGGGCGCGGGCCTCGCGCTGACCACCGCGCCCGCGGTCGGCCTTGCCATGTCGGCAGTGCCGATACAGCGGTCGGGGCTGGCCTCCGGCGTGGTGAATCTCGCGCGGTTATTGGGTATCACTGTCGGAGTCGCAGTGTTGGGTAGTGCTCTGGCGGCCGTCGGTGCCGCAGGCGGCGATGGCGCTGACGCGGGCGCCGTGTCCAATTGCTTGGCGCCGCCGTCGCGTTTTCGCTTGGGCGAGCGGACGACGCCGACCAGAAGGAGGTCTGTCATGCGTGATGTCGCCGAACTGCCGCCACCGGCGACGCGGATATCGCCGGGCTGGCGGCGCTGCTGGCCGACCCGGCACGGTGCAAGGTGCTGCTCGCCCTTGACGACGGGCGGGCGCTGCCGGCCAGCGTGCTCGCCGACGAGGCGGGCGTCAGCCGGTCGACGGCGAGTAGCCACCTTGGCAAGCTGACCGACGCAGGCTTGCTACAGTCGAGACGCACGGCCGCAATCGGTACTACCGGCTCGCCGGTCCCGAGGTCGGTGCGCTCCTGGAGCATCTTGGCCGGTTGGCCACGTCGCGTCCGGTGCGGTCACTGCGCGAGGGCACCCGCGCGGCTCGACTGCGCTCGGCTCGCACCTGCTATGACCATCTCGCGGGACGACTCGGCGTGGCAGATCATGGGCAGCCTCGTTGACCGCGGCGTGCTCTTCGGCGGCGACGGTCGCTACGATCCCGACCGCGACGGCCGCGATGCGTTGAGCAGTCCCGCCCACGAGATCCACTACGAGCTCACCGACACCGGCCGCGACTTTCTCATCGACCGCGGCGTCGAAATACCCAGCAGCAGAAGACCACTCGTGCGCTATTGCGTGGACTGGACCGAACAGCGACACCACCTGTCGGGGGCGCTGGGCCGTGCACTCCTCAACCGATGCCTCTCAGCCCGGTGGGTGAATCGATGCCGCGCGGCCGCGCGATGACCGTCACCGACACGCGGACGCACCGCGCTGGCCGACGGCTTCGGCATCGACTGGACTGCCTTGGATTGTGGTTGCTGCTTGGGCTGGCGGTCGTGCTCCGCGTGTGGAACATCAGCGACAAGAACATGTGGATGGACGAGTCCGTCTCATGGTGGGAGGCGAACGACTCCGTCGCGGATCTCGTCGCCCGACCCGCGGCGACGAATATCCTCCGCTCTACTACCTGCTGCTCAAGGCGTGGGTTTGGCTCGCGGGCGATTCGCTGGCCGCGATGCGTGCCCTGTCGGTCTTGTGCAGCGTGCTCGCGCTGTATCTGCTGTTCCGGCTGATCGAGGGCGCGATGCCGCGCGTCGTCTGCTATGCCGTGATTCTGTGGTGCGCGCTGTCGCCGTACGACCTGTACTTCGCGCAGGAAGCCGGGATTTACGCGCCGGCGAGCGCGGCCGTGCTCGGGGCGTGCCTCGCCTACCGGCGCTGGATCGAGTCCGGGACCACGCGCAGATCGGCGCTCGTGCTCTACGCGATCTACCGCGATGAGGCGGTTGTACCTCGACTACTTCACCGCTCTTGCTATCGCCGCGATCTGGCTGCACTTCCTGATCACAGGCGCGCGCGGCGGAACCAGACCACCGTTCACGCGTGGAAGGCGTGGATCGTCGCAAGCACGAGGGGGTGGCGATCGCCTCGAGCCCTGGATCCGCCGCTTCGCGCACATCCGCGCCGCGGTGACGCGACCCGTGACGAAGGACGAGACGGACTCCGCGCGGCTGAGCTATCAAGCGACCGTTGTTCGGCTACCACCCACCGCCGGCGACCTCGTTGCATGGCTCGGGTGATGGCGGGTGCTCGCGGTAGGGGCTGCTGCCCGTTCGCATGATGGTGCACACAGGCGACGAGCGCGACGTGTTCTTTGCGAGCGTTGCGTACGTGCCGGTGCTGCTTGCACTCTCCGTGCTGCCGATGACAGGCTCCATGGATGGGGGCGGGATGTGCCGTATGCGACTCCGCTAATCGTGGCGGCGGCCGCCCGCGGATGGAGCGGGACGGGTCTGGCGCCCTCGCGGGTCGCCGGCGTGCTCTGCGCGTGCTGCCTCTTACTGCTGCCGTCCGTACACGCGTATTACGCGTCGTCCCAGAAGGACTCCGATGTGCGGCCGATCGTCGCGTACCTGCTCGAGCACGCGCAGCACGCGGGCGGTGCGACGTCCGATCCGGTCTTCGTCGCACCGGGATCCATATCACGATCATGGACTTCTACTCGCGTTACGCCATCGAGTACCGGAGGGTGGACGGCGGCGCCGATCTCGGGTCGGTGGGTGAGGACTCGTCAACTGAGGGGCACGAGGTGTGGCTCGTCGTGGATCACCGCTGGCCGAAATTCGGCGATCTTGATCGGGATACGCGCCTGCAGCCCGTGGATGTGCCGGGGCGCCGCCGCGACAGTCCCGGCTTCGTCTAGCGCGCCGCCTTCTTGCGCTCGATGTCGGCCAGCGCGGCGGCCAGTTCGGCGCGCTGGGCCGCCGATGTCTCCCACGACAGCTTGCGGTTCTTGACCACCTTGGCCGGCGCGCCGACCGCGATCGAGAAGTCCGGGATCTCACCTTTGACCACCGCGTGCGACCCCAGCACGCAACCGCGGCCGATCGTCGTGTCGCGCAGCATCGTCACCTTGGTCGCGATCCAGGTGTCGGGTCCGATCCGCACCGGACCCTTGACGATGCCCTGGTCCTTGATCGGCAGCGTGATGTCGTCCATCCGGTGGTCGAAATCGCACACGTAGCACCCAGTCCGCCATCAGCACCGAATCGCCGAGCTCGATGTCGAGGTAGGTGTTGATGACGTTGTCGCGGCCCAGCACCACCTTGTCGCCGAACCGCAGCGAGCCCTCGTGGCAGCGGATCGTGTTCTTGTCGCCGATGTGCACCCAGCGGCCGATCTCCATCGTCGACAGTTCCGGCGTCGCCTGGATCTCCACGCCCTTGCCGAGGAACACCATGCCGCGGGTGATGATGTGCGGGTTGGTCAGCTTGAACTTCAGCAGCCGCCAGTAGCGCACCAGATACCACGGTGTGTAGGCCCGGTTGGCGATCACCCATCTCAGCGAGGCCAGGGTCAGGAACCTGGCCTGACGCGGGTCGCGCAGCCGCGAACCCCGCCAGCGCTTGTGGAGCGGCGCGCCCCACATGGTCGTCATGGCCGGAAAGCCTACGCGAGCGCTCGCGCGCCGGAACGGTTACCCTCACGTGGGCTTCAAGGCGTGCAGGACCGACCAGGAAAGGGCGCAGTGTTCCGGCGATCGATCGTGCTGGCGTCAACGGCGCTGATCACGGCCGCGCTCGGCCGGCTGCGGGAACACCGACTCCTGGGTCGAGGCGCACGCCGCGTCGGGCTGGCCCGCGCAGTACGGCGACGCCGCCAACAGCAGCTACGTCGCCGACGCCGGGCGCCGACACGCTGCGGCTGGACTGGACCCGCTCGGTCAAGGGCGACCTCGCCGCCGCGGTCGCGCTCGGCTCGGGCAGCTATCTGGCCGTCAACGCGCAGACCCCCGGCGGCTGCTCGCTGATGGTGTGGGAGACCGACAACCGCGCCCGGCAGCGCTGGTGCACCCGGCTGGTGCAGGGCGGCGGCGTCTCCAGTCCGCTTTTCGATGGGTTCGACAACCTCTACGTCGGCCAGCCCGGCGCCATGATGTCGTTCCCGCCGACGCAGTGGATTCGCTGGCGCCAACCGGTGATCGGAATGCCGACCACACCGCGGATTCTCGACGCCGGGCCACCTGCTGGTGGTCACGCATCTGGGCCAGGTGCTGGTGTTCGACGCCCACAAGGGCGTGGTCGTCGGCATCGCCGTGGACCTGGTCGCCGGCGTCGACCCGAAGGACTCCGAGCGCGGACTCGCCGACTGCAGGCCGGCCCGCGCGCGCTGCCCGGTCGCCGCGGCGCCGGCCTTCGCGGAGCAGACCGGCATCGTCGTGCTCGGCCTGTGGGAGCCGGACGCCGACGCCCCTGTTCTGGTCGGGCTGCGCTACCGCCCCGGCCAGAACCCGCTGCTGACCCGCGAGTGGACCAGCGACGCCGTCGGCGGCGGGCCGCTCGCCAGCCCGGTGCTGTCCGCCGACGGATCCACGGTGTACGTCAACGGGCGCGACGAGCATCTGTGGGCGATCAACGCCGCCGACGGCAAGCCGAAATGGTCAGTCCCGCTGGACTATCTGGCGCAGACGCCGCCGTCGGTGTCACCCGACGGGCTGATCGTCGCCGGCGGCGGCCCCGAGGCCAAGCTGATCGGCGTCAAAGACGCCGGCGACCGCGGCGAGGTGGTGTGGACGCGCGACGATGTCGCCCGCTGTCGACGTCGAGCCAAGCCGGCGCACGACGTGGCGTACGCCGTGGCGCGCGACGGGGAGAACGGTCAGGCGCTGCTGGTCTTCGACCCGGCCGACGGGCACACGGTCAACAGCTATCCGCTGCCCAGCGCCGACGGGCTGGCCCGTCGGCGTCTCGATCGGCCATGACCGCCGCGTCGTCACCGCGACCAGCGAGGGCCGCGTCTACGGGTTCGCGCCGGCTTAGAGCGCCAGCATCGGCGCGACGGCCGCGCGCGGTACCGTCGCCTGGACCGGGCCCGCCGACTCGGCGAACATCTCGCCCTGGCTGAAGAAGAAGATCAGCGAGTCATCGGTCACCGCGAAGTTCTGATAGTTGGCCGGATCAAGCCCCGCGCTCGGCGGGATCGCGTCGATCAGCCCCTGCTCTTGCTGTCAGGTAGCGGTTGACCTCGGGGTAGATCACGTCGAGCGGTTTGGTGCCCGGCTTGAACAGCGAGTCGAACGTGATCGGCGCGTTCGTGGCCGATGTTCCAGTTGAACGCCTTGTAGTACGTCTGCGGGTGTGCGCCGCCGACGTTCTGGTACGTCGTGAACACCACGCTGCGGGTGCCGCCGGCGGCGAGCGTCCGAGCGGTATCCGGCCCCGTCCGCATCCAGTTCGTACGGCAGGTTGTACGCGTCGGAGTCCTCGGCGACGTTGACGAACCCGTCGCGCGACTGAGTCAGATAGGCGACCAACGCCTGCTGGTCGGGATAGTCGTTGGGGAAGCTCATGTCGATCGTGTACGTCTCGGTCTGCGACATGGACCCGGCATATCTGGTCCGTGCCCGACGGCGCCGCGCAGATCGGCGCAGCCGGCTGGGCCGCGCCGCCGGGGACTGCCGAGCCGGCAACGACACAGGCCCCGAGCAGCGCGGCCAACCTGAGAATGCGCATCGTTGGACGTCCTCGCAGCCGGCACCGGCTCCGCCGCCGGCGCATCACTTCCAGCGTACGTGGCGTTTCAGCGTGACGGACGGCAGATGAATGCCGTTGCCCGGCTTGCGGCCCCGGCACCGAGGCGGGTGATGACCACCGAGAGCTGTTGTGAGCCGCGCAGCCGAAGCCGGGGCCGCAGCGCGTCGGGGTCCACATCCACGCCGCGGACCAGGATCTCGGCCGCGCCGACGTCACGCGCCGAAAGCGCCTGGCGCAGTCGGCGTTCGCTGTAGGCGAGCTCCTCGAGCACCTCGAAGCCGCGCACTCCGGTCGGCAACTCGATCCCCGGACAGGTAGGCGATGTCGGGGTCGAGTTGCCAGAGACCGTGCCGGGCCGCGTAGTGGCGCACCAGACCCGCGCGCACGACCGCGCCGTCGGGGTCGACGATCCACCGGCCGGCGGGTGCGACCATGCAGTCGTCGGGTTCGGCGTCGGTGATCTCCTCCCCGCGTGTCGAGCATGCTGGCCCGCCGGGTCACGCCGGGCGTCGGCCAGCCCCGCCGACCACAGACACGCCTCGCGCACACCGCCCGCCAGCGACGTCACCTCGATTTCACCGGCGAATCCCAGCCGGACAGCTGCGTCGAAATCGATTCCCGGCGCGCACTTTACGGCGATATCCCGGCCCCGGTACACGTCGAGCAGCGCGTCGAGCCCGGGTGTGTAGTCGCGCGGGTCGAATCGGCGCCGCCCGCCGCTGCGGCGCGCGGGGTCGAGCAGGACGACGGCGTCGCGGGTGACCGGGTGCAGCGCGTCGGCGCGGCACAGAGTCGACATCCGGCGCACGTTGTGCCGTGCCATCGCCAACCGGACCGGATCGATGTCGCTGCCGACGAGCGCGCCGGCCGAGTTACGCAGCGCGGCAAGCTCCGTGCCGATCGAACACGTGGCGTCGTGCACCACCGCGCCGGCCAGCCGTCGCGCTCGGTGCGCGGCGACCGATTGCGGCGGTCGCCTGCTGCAGCGCCTCGTCGGTGAACAGCCAGTCCGCGGGTCGGCGAACTTCGCCGCGGCCTTGCGCCGCAGCAGCGTCGTCTCCACCAAGACGGCGGACCGTTCACCGAAACGCTTACGCGCCGAAGCGATATCGGCGACCAACGTGGCGGCCGTCAGCGGCAGGCAGCGACTTCGGACAGCGCCTGCCTGCCCGACGTCGCTGTGCAGATAGGCGACGTCGTCGAGACGGAAATCTACGACGGCTTAACCCCGGTCACCATCACGTTGTAGAACCAGCCCTTGGGAACCACGCGACGCCAGAGATTGTCGTCGACCCAGCTCAGGGTGATCCAGCTGTTGAAGGCGAACTTCGCCTAGCCCCAACCCAACCGGCCGGGCGGCACGGCGGCCTCGAAGGTGCGCAGCGGCCAGCCGAGCATCGCGGCGGTGAATTCCGTCGTGGCGGTGCGCACATCGACCGCGCCGGCGCTGGCGGCCATCCGCTCCAGGTCGCCGGGAGCGAAGGTGTGCAGGTCGACGATCGCTTCCAGGGCCGCGGCGCGCGACGATTCGTCGAGCTCGGCCTGCGGGCGCCGCCAGCCGCTCAGGCCGGGCAGCTCGTCACGTTGGTCACCGCCGCCAGGTCAGTGTCGACAACGGCCGCGCGTAGTTCTTGCCCGCGTTGCTCGGCTCGCCGGCGAACACGAACCGGCCGCCGGGCTTGAGCACCCGCACGACCTCGCGCAGCGACAGCTCGACGTCGGGGATGTGATGCAGCACGGCGTGGCCGACGACGAGGTCGAAGGTGTCGTCGTCGTATGGGATGCCTTCGGCGTCGGCGACCCGTCCGTCGATTTCCAGGCCCAGCTTCTCGCCGTTGCGGGTGGCGACCTTGACCATGCCCGGCGACAGGTCGGTCACCGAGCCGCGCCGGGCGACCCCGGCCTGGATCAGGTTGAGCAGAAAGAACCCGCTGCCGCAGCCGAGCTCGAGCGCCCGGTCGTAGGGCAGCTCGCGCAGCTCGTCGTCGGGCACGATCGCGTCGAACAGGTCGCGGGCGTAGTCGACGCATCGCTTGTCGTAGGAGATCGACCACTTGTCGTCGTAGCTCTCGGCCTCCCAGTCGTGGTACAGCACCTGGGCGAGCTTGGAGTCGTGGCGGGCCGCCTCGACCTGCTCCGCCGTGGCGTGCGGATTGGGTACCGGAGCCGCCTGGCGGCGACATCAGCGACAGTATCGGTTTCCTCGAATGCTCATAACAGGGCAGCCTAACGGGAGGTTCGCCGGAGACGGCGGCCTTGGCGGCAGCCAGTACCTGGGCGGATATTCGACGAATCGCTCGCCCAGGCCACGCGCGGCGTCGTATACGCCATCGGGTGCCACCATCTCGTCGATCAGACCCAGCGCCAGCGCCTCCTTGGCGTCGATGAACCGCCCGCTGAACACCAGGTCCTTAGCCTTGCTCTCGCCTACCGTGCGTGCGAGGCGGGCGGTCCCGCCCTGTGGCACCCGTCCGGCCAGGATCTCCGTCGCGCCGACCTTCACGTTGTCGCCGGCCACCCGCCAATCCGCGGCCAGCGCCAGGTTCAGCCCGCCGCCCAGCGCATAACCGGTGATGGCCGCAACGGTCGGCTTGGGGATGGCGGCCAGCGCGTCGACCGCGCCCCGGCAGACCTGCGGCGCGTCGGCCGCCTCGTCGGCTCAGGTCCGCAGCTCGGGCATGTCGTCGCCGGCGGAGAAGATCTCGTGGCCGCCGAAACGATGACGGCGCGGATGTCGTCGCGGCCACCGAGTCGGCTGCCGCAGAGATGATCTCGCGGTACACCTGACGGGTCAGCGCGTTGGTGGGCGGTCGCGACAACAGCAGCGTGGCGATACCGGGCTGCTCATCGCTGGTGTGGACGGAGACGAACTCGTTCATGCAAGCGGCGTGTCAGAGCTGTAACCGTCTGGGGAGCGGCGGTTTCGCGCCTCGTTGTAACGGTCGCTGTTGAAGAACTCGATCTCCCAGTTGCCGTGACCTTCGGCGGCCAGGTGCGGTTCGACGGCGACGATCTGGCGTTCGACGGCGAGCACCTCGGCGACGGTGCGGCCGTTGAGCGAGTCGAGCTGGGTCCAGGTCGGCGGAAGCAGAAACGAGCGGCCCTCGGCGAACTCGTCGAGACCCGCCTGCGGGTGCTCCAGAACGCCCGGTCGGTCTCGGTGTTGTCGCCGTCGGCCCGCTGGCCCTGCGGCAGCGCGCCGACGAAGAAGTAGGTGTCGTAGCGGCGGGTGCGCTCCTCCTTCGGCGTCACCCAGTTCGCCCACGGCCGAAGCAGATCCGCGCGCAGCACCAGCTTCTCGTCGCGCAGGAAGTCGGCGAACGACAGCGAGTGGTTGGCCAGCGCGGCGCGCGCCTCGCGGTAGACCGACGCGTCGCCGACGATGCCGTCCGGATCGTCGGCGGGTCCGGCGAACAGCACGCCGGACTCCTCGAACGTCTCGCGGGCCGCGGCGCACACCAGCGCCTCGGCGAGGTCGGCTTCGACGCCCAGTCGTTCCGCCCACCACGCGGGGTCGGGGCCGAACCACGCGATGTCGGCGTTGCGGTCGCGGTCGTCGACGCCGCCACCGGGGAACACCATCACGCCGGCGACGAAGTCCATCTCGGAGTGCCGCCGCATCAGGAACACTTCGATTTCCGGCGAGCCCGCGGTTTCGCGGACCAGCATCACGGTCGCGGCCGGCCGTGGGACCAGCGGATCTTCGTCATGCTCGCCTCCTTGCGCCGCCCTGCTTCGGGTGCGACGCGCGAAGTAGCGCCCGTCGATGTTCGTCTAGGGCGATCGACTGGCCGAACGCCGTGGACAGGTTCTCGGCGGTCAGCACATCGGCTAGCAGTCCGGAGTCAACCACCTTGCCCTCGGACAGGATCAGGCCGTGGGAGAAGCCCTGTGGGATCTCCTCGACATGGTGGGTGACCACCACCAGCGCGGGAGAGTCGGGGTCGGCGGCCAGATCGGCCAGCCGGGCCACCAGCTCCTCGCGGCCGCCGAGGTCCAGCCCGGCGGCGGGCTCGTCGAGCAGCAGCAGCTCGGGGTCGGTCATCATCGACCGCGCGATCAGCACCCGCTTGCGCTCGCCTTCGGACAGCGTGCCGTAGGTGCGTTCGGCGAGGTGTTCGGCGCCGACGCTTTCCAGCATGTCGATGGCCTGCTCGTAATCGACGTCGTCATACTTTTCGCGCCACCTGCCCATCACCGCGTAGCCGGCGGACACGACCAAGTCGCGCACCACCTCTTCGTCGGGCACGCGCTGCGAGAGCGCCGAACTGCTCAGCCCGACGCGCGACCGCAGCTCTGACATGTCGGCCCGGCCGAGCCGCTCGCCGAGCACGAAGCGCCGTGCCCGACGACGGGTGCTCCAGGGCGGCGGCGATGCGCAGCAGCGACGTCTTGCCGGCGCCGTTAGGGCCGACGACTACCCAGCGTTCGTCGAGTTCGACCGACCACGTCACGGGCCCGACGAGACTCTGGCCGCCGCGGCGCAGGGTGACTTTCGCGAAGTCGATCAGCAGGTCGGGGTCGGCTGAATCTGCTTGGGCGTCGGCCACTCGACCATCGTGCCGTACTCGACACGTGTCGCTACCACGGTCAGACCGAGATCGCCCAAGTTTTTTAAAACAATTTGGCTGCGGCGAGTCGTCGGGCACTTGTTGATCCAGCCATTGATGTGTTCGACCATCCAGCGGAGAGATTGGACGATAAATTCGTTCAAGTTTGGTTCGCTCCCATAGTGTCGGATAAGTCGAAGCGATAGCGGCGCCGGCTCGGCCAACCCCGGTGACATGGGCGCGCGATGGCGACGGCACCGAACGACCGTGGCGGTTTCCCGAGTCTGTCAGTGGCCGGTGCGATGCTCGCCGGTCAGATGTCTCGGCACACCACCTTCCGCTTCTGTCTCGACCCGTCCGTCGAGCAGTGCGAGGTGCTCGCCCGGCATGCCGGAGCCTCACGGTTCGCGTTCAACCAATGCCTCCAGATCGTGCACGACTGGGCTCACTCATCGCAAGACCGCCCCCAGCGTCGGTGTGCCATGGACGGCTTTCGATCTGATCAACACCTTCAATGCGTGGAAGAAAACCGAGGTATGCTGGCCGCGTCTTCGCCGTCGACACCAACGGCGAATCTCATATCGCGGTCACTGGCCTGGCATGGCGGTCGCGAAGTGTGCCAGCAGGTTTTCGAGGAAGCCGCTGTCGATCTGCGGTCAAGTGCCTTCACAGCCTGGTCAGATTCCGCGCTCCGGTCGAGCGCACAGGCACGCCTGTCGGGCTTCCCCCGCTTCAAAAAGAAGACCGCTACGATTCCGTCATTTCGGTTGCGCAACAAACACACCAAGGCCCGCCATCCAGCGATCCGCGTCGGTGAGCACGATCGTCCCCGCTCGGTCACCCTGCCCGGCATAGGCCACATCGCGGTTCATGATGACACCCGCCGACTGCGGCGCATGCTCGCCAATAACCGCGCCAAGATTCTGTTCGCCACCGTCACCCACCATGCTGGCCGGTGGTGGGTTTCCCTGAATATCGAGGCCGCCGAACTGCACCCCGCCCATCAGCACCCAGCACGCGATCCCAGAGACGATAACGGCTGGCTCGGCATCGACCGCGGGTTATCGGCGTTCATGGTCGCCGCGGACGCCGAGGGCACCGAGATTGCCGGCGTCGATGATGCGCCCAAGGCACTGGCCGCCGGGATAGAACGCCAACGGCGGCTAGCGAAATCATTGTCGCGCAAGCAGAAAGGATCACAGAATCGCCGTGACGCCGCAGCCAAGCTAAGCGGTCACCACCATCGAGTCGCCAACATGCGCCGGCATTTCCTGCACCAGGTGTCCAACGAGTTGGTCAAGACCCACGACCGACTCGTCATCGAAGACCTGAACGTGACCGGAATGATGGCCAACCATCGGCTGGCGCGCGCAATCTCCGACGCGGGGTGGACCGAATTCGCCAGACAGCTGAGCTACAAACAGGCCTGGCGCGGCGGCGAACTCGTAACCGCCGACCGGTGGTATCCGTCGAGCAGGCTCTGCGCACAGTGCGGCGCCATTAACGGCAATCTGACCCTGGCAGACCGGGTGTTCACCTGCGGGTGCGGACATTCGGCAGACCGCGACACCAACGCCGCGGTCAACCTCGCCCGCTGGGCCAGACCAATCACAAACCTCACCAGATCCCGGACCCCCAAGCACGGAGGCCGGGCCACCAACGCCCGCCGACGGGACAGCACTGACCGGTACCCCACGTGCCGGTGAAACCAGCCCGGAAGAGCCGGGAACCAACGATCAGACCGCACCCGCGGCCTAAATAGAGGATCGTCCGAGAAGGGCGGTGTCGAACAACTCACCAGGTACGTTCGGCACGCTTCACCCGAGGCCCCATCCCGCGGCGCCGTTGACGATGACGCGGTCGGCCTTGCCGGCGGTGCCCGCCACCAGTTCGGAGTTGCGCTGGTCGGTGGTGGCGACCCAGGCCCGTGCCTCCTCGGGCGTCTTTCCGAATTCGACGTGGCGCGCGACGAGGCGTTCGATCCGCTCGCTCTCCTCGCTTGCGACGAACCACACGGCGTCCATGGTGTGGCGGGCCCGTGCCCACTGCGGATCGTCGAGGAGCAGATAGTTGCCCTCGGTGACGACGAGGCGTGCCGACGGCAGCACGACGAGCGCCGCGGCCAGCGGTTGTTCCAGCGTGCGGTCGAAGCCCGGCACGTACACCGGATCGTCGATCTTGGCCTTCACCCGCTCGAGCAGATGCGCGTAGCCGGCCGCATCGAACGTGTCGGGCGCGCCCTTTCGGCCGCGCGCACTGATGCGGTCGAGTTGGGCGTCGGCCAGGTGGAAGCCGTCCATCGGAATGTGCGCGACCCAGTCGTCGCCCTTGACCGCGCGGACACCTTCCAACAGCACATCGACGAGAGTCGACTTGCCCGCACCCGGGCTGCCCGCGATGCCGAGGATCGCCCGCGACTCACCGACGAGCGCGATCGCGTCGCGGGCAAGCAGTTCCGCCGCGGTCATCAGTGAGTACTCGCGATTTCGGCGCGGTCGCGCTGGCGCCACTTTTCACGCCCAAATCGCTGGCTTCGGCGACAGACGCCCAGCCGCTGACGGCGAGTACCCGCTTGGGCGTGATGCGCACGAACAGCTGCACGAGCGGGCCGATGCCGACCGCGTACAAACGGTGCCGACGCCGACTGTCCCGCCGAGCAGCCAGCCGACGGCCAACACAGTGGCTTCGATGGACGTGCGGACAAGCCGCACCGAAAGGCCGGTGCGCACCACCAGCCCGGTCATCAGGCCGTCGCGCGGGCCGGGGCCCAGCGCGGCGCCGATGTAGAGGACGGTGCTGAGCGCGTTGAGCACCACCGCGCTCACCATCATCGCGATGCGCACCGGAAGCGAGGTCGGTGTCGGCAGCAGCCACAGCCCGGCATCGACGGTGATCGCGATGACGATGACGTTGGCGACGGTGCCGATGCCCGGCCGGTTCCGCAGTGGAATCCAGGCCAGCAGCACCGCCACGCCGACCACCGCAGATGCGACGCCGATGCTCATACCGGTGTGATGGGTCAGGCCCTGGTGGAACACGTCCCACGGGTCCAGGCCCAGGCCGGCGCGCACCATGACCGCCATCGAGAAGCCGTATCCGCACAGGCCGACCAGCAGCGCCGTCCCGCGGGCCCAGCGGCCCTACGCATGGTGTGGGAAGCGAACCTTGATGAGTTCCAGCTCGCGCTGCACCCGTTCGACGTCACGGTCGACGAATTCGGCGGGGATGCGCTCCGCAGGCTTGAAGATCCGGCCCAGCGGCCGTGCGATTCGAGATGTCCAGTTCGTGCTCATGACTCGATAATCCGAACAACTGGCTTGCTTTTCAATAGCCAGTTGGCGCACACTGGCCTCAATGACGATCGAAATGGCGGCCAGAGCGCTCGATGTGGATCTTTTGGCCCGCGAGCTCGGCAACCGGCGCACGTCCAGTCGCAGCGGGCCGGCCTACCAGGGCCTGGCCGACGGCATTCGGATGCTGATCATCGACGGGCGCCTGCCCGTTGGCGCTCGACTGCCCAGCGAGCGGGCGCTTGCCGACGCGCTGCGGGTTTCGCGCACGACGGTGACCGCCGCGTACACACAGTTGGGCGACGACGGCTATCTCAACGCCCGCCGCGGTGCACGCAGTACCACCGCCCTGCCCGTCGCACCAGCCCCCTCCCCCGTCGCCGTGACCGCAGGGCGGGTCAACCTGGCACACGCCGCACTTTCCGCGCCGCCCGCCGTGCACGACGCGTTCATCGAGGCGACCCGTCAGATGGGGCCGTACCTGCACGATATCGGGATCGACCTCACCGGGCTCGCACCGTTGCGTGAGGCCATCGCCCAAAGGTATTGCGCGCGAGGGCTTCCCACCGCACCCGATGAGGTCATGGTCACCACCGGCGCGCTGCATGCCATCTGTTTGATCATGGCCGCATACATTCAACCGGGCGACCGAGTGCTCGTCGAGCAACCCACGTACCACGGCGTGCTGTCAGCGATCACGGCCGCAGGCGCACGACCGGTTCCGGTTGCCATGGCGCCCGACGGTTGGGAACTTGACGCCGTGCACACGGCGATCCGGCAGCTGTCACCGAATCTTGCCTACCTGATTCCCGACAACCAGAACCCGACTGGCCTGACCATGCCTGCCGAAGATCGAAAGCATCTGGCGGACATCATTTCTGACACCCGCACCCGCACGATCATCGATGAGACGATGACCGATGTATGGCTCGACGAGCCGGTGCCGGCACCGGTGGCGGCGGCCTTAACGTCGCGGCGTGATCTCGTCCTCACCGTCGGCTCGATGTCCAAGTCGTTCTGGGGCGGGCTGCGCATTGGCTGGATCCGCGCCGAGCGCGGCACGTTGGCGACGATCGCGGCGGTCCGTCCGTCGATCGACATGGGCACGCCGATCGTCGAACAACTCGCTGCTGCAAGACTTCTCGACAATCCCAACGAGGTCTTGCCCCAACGGCGTGAGATCTTGGAGACCCGTCGCGCCCTACTGGTGTCGCTTTTGAGTCAGCACATTCCAGACTTTCAACCCGGCCCGGGACGCGGTGGCATGGCGCTGTGGGTCCAGCTGCCCTCCCCGATGAGTTCCGCGTTGTCGGCAGCAGCGTCTCGTCTGGGCCTGGACCTGCCGTCTGGGCCCCGCTTCGGTGTCGACGGCACCCTGGAACGATTCGTCCGGATTCCCTACACGCTGCCCGAAGACCAGTTGGTCGAGGCGGTGGACCTGCTGGCGCGCGCCTGGCGGGCGGTTACCGGAACCACGGCGCCCGAACCTGGCGCCGTGGTCGTGTAGCGGCCCTCACGGAATCAGAAGCCAGCGGCCGCGTTGACCTCCGCCTGCGACTTTCTCGAACGCCTTTGCCGCATCGCGCAGCGGCACCCGGCCTGCCACTCGC
Source organism: uncultured Actinomycetota bacterium (assembly GCA_963766465.1). Lineage (GTDB taxonomy): Bacteria > Actinomycetota > Actinomycetes > Mycobacteriales > Mycobacteriaceae > Mycobacterium. Next base: position 445,974 of record CAVXZT010000014.1, on the reverse strand, counting down.
AACTCGAGCGCGCCCTCGACGGCAAGTCAGAGCAGCCCGGCGATGGCCTCGCTGTCCGGCTCCACGCTGACGGTATGCACTGTGATCCCCCGTTCGGCGGCGACCGGTGAACCAGGCGCGACGCCGACAAACGCGCCGCCGTCGCGGACTGAGGCCAGCGCCGACTCGAGCAGGACCGCCGCGTCGAGCACGGCATCGAACGACCGGCTGGGTAGCTCGGTGACCGGTTCAGCGCCCGCGCGTACCACGAAGTCGGCGTCGGCGTCGCGAGCCAGCGCGGTGACCCGCCAGCCGGCGCGCGCAGCCAGGACGATGGCGTGCCCGCCGACGGCGCCGGCCCCGCCGGTGATCAGCAGGGTGCGCCCTTCGGCCGGGCCGAACAGGTCGAGCGCCTGGCGAGCGGTGAGCGCGTTGAGCGGCAGCGAGGCTGCCTCGATCAGGTCGAGACTCTCGGGAACGATCGCGACGGCGTCGGCGGGCAGCACCGTTTCGTCGGCATGGGCACCGACGCCGGGCTTGAGGCCAATCACATGGAGAATCCCTGCGACTCGGTCACCCGGTTGCAGGCCGCTGACCTCCCCGCCGACCTCGCTGACGGTTCCGCTGACGTCCCAACCGAGCCCGACAGGGTCGGGCAGTCCGGTCAGACCGCGCACCGGCCCTGTCAGCACCCCGACGTCGACCGGGTTGACCGCTGCGGCGGCAACCTGGATCCGGACGTCAGTGGGTCTGAGCTCGGGCGGGGCGACCTCGTCGAGGATTGGCGAGGCGCTGGTGGAGTATGCACGTAGTGCACGCATGGTGTCCTCCTCTTCTTTATCTATGGACACCATCAGACTGCGCGGACTACTTTCTATTGGGAAGTAGACACCTGAAAGTGGTGTACGCACCTGAAGGAGAGCCATGCCGACCATGACCGCTCAACAGCGGCGCGACGAGGCCAGGGTCGAGTTCGACGCCTATCTGGCGGGATGTCCGAGTCGAAAGCTCCTCGACCGGATCGCTGACAAGTGGGTGGCTCTTGTCGTCAAGTCCCTTGGCGACGGTCCCAAGCGCTACTCCGAGGTGTCTCATCAGCTCGCCGGTGTCAGCCAGAAGATGCTCACCCAGACGCTTCGCAGTCTCGAGCGCGACGGCGTGCTGACCCGGACCGTCACCCCCTCGGTTCCGGTGCGGGTGGACTACGAGCTCACACTGCTCGGTGAATCGCTGAACGGTGTACTCGGACAACTCAAGATGTGGGCGGAGCAGCACATGCCCGAAGTCGACCGGGCCCGCGCCGACTACGACGCGCGACAGTAGCGCTACTCCTCGTCGGGGATCTCGACGCGCCGCACCACGCCGTCCATCGCATCGGCGGCCTCGATCTCGCCTCGGGTGATGCCGAGGATGAACAGCACGGTGTCGAGATATGGATTGCTCAGCGATGCGTCGGCGACCTCACGCAACGCGGGTTTGGCGTTGAATGCCACCCCCAGGCCGGCTGCGGCAAGCATGTCCATGTCGTTGGCACCGTCGCCAACAGCGACAGTCTGCGCCATTGGCACCCCGGCCTGGTGCGCGAAGTCCCTCAGCGCCTTGGCTTTTCCTGGCCGGTCGATGACCGGACCGATGACGCGGCCGGTCAGCTTCCCGTCGACGATCTCGAGTTCGTTGGCCGCGACGAAGTCCATCTGCAGTTCATGCGCGAGTGGATCGATGACCTGGCGGAACCCGCCCGACACGATGCCGCAGTGATATCCCAAGCGCCGCAACGTGCGCAGCGTGGTGCGCGCGCCGGGTGTCAGCTCGATCTGCTCACCGACCTCTTCGAGCACTTCGGCGGGCAGGCCGGCCAACGTCGCCACCCGTCGGTGCAGTGACTCTGCGAAGTCCAGTTCGCCTCGCATTGCGGCCTCGGTGATCTCGGCGACCGCGGCATGCGCGCCGACCCGGTCGGCCAGCATCTCGATGACCTCCCCCTGGATCAGGGTGGAGTCGACGTCAAAGACGATGAGCCGCTTGGCCCGTCGCGACAGGCTGTAGTCCTCCAGCGCGATGTCGACACCCTCAGCAACCGAGACCTGTGTCAGCGCTCGCTGCAGTTGTCCGTAGGCCGCACCGGGCGGTACGGATACCCGCAGCTCCAAACCCGTTACGGGATAGTCGGACACGCCGCGGATGAAGTCGATGTTGACGCCGAGCGCCGCGACCTCGCGGGCCACCACGCCGAACGACTCCGCGGTAATGGGGCGGCCGAGCACCACGATCGTGTGGGTCGACGGTTCCCGCATGACGGGCAGGTCATCGCTGCGCTCGATGGTGACGTCAAGGCCGACGCCGTGGATGGCTGCCTCGACCTCATCGCGCAACGACTGCCCGCCGGCCACTTCCGCTGCCCCTGCGACCAACACACCCAGCGTCAACCGGCCGCGGATGACGACCTGTTCGACGTTGAGCATCTCAACCTTGTGACGGGACAACACCTCGAAAAGCGCTGACGTCACACCTGGTTGATCGTGTCCGGTGACGGTGATCAGCACCGACACCTTGGGCATGGTCACCCCCGATTGCTGCGACGACGCCGGGTCAGGTGCGGACGTTCTCGTCGTCAAGCCGCGTTACGTCACCGTCGCTCGGGCCGTGTGCGCGGCCGACGTGTGCCTCGGCGCGCATCCGATCCACCATGTGCGGGTAGTGCAGCTCGAACGCCGGCCGCTCCGAACGGATGCGTGGCAGTTCGGTGAAGTTGTGCCGCGGCGGCGGGCAGCTGGTCGCCCACTCCAGCGAGTTGCCGTAGCCCCACGGGTCGTCGACCGTTACCGGTTCGCCGTAACGCCAGCTCTTGAAGACGTTCCACGTGAACGGAATCGTGGAGATACCGAGCGTGAACGCGCCGATCGTCGAGATCACGTTCAGCGTGGTGAACCCATCGGTGGGCAGGTAGTCGGCGTAGCGGCGCGGCATGCCCTCGTCGCCCAGCCAGTGCTGCACAAGGAACGTGGTGTGGAAGCCGATGAAGGTAAGCCAGAAGTGCAGCTTGCCAAGCCGCTCGTCGAGCAGCCGGCCCGTCATCTTCGGGAACCAGAAGTAGATGCCCGCGTAAGTGGCGAACACGATCGTGCCGAACAACACGTAGTGGAAGTGCGCCACAACGAAATACGAGTCGGTGACGTGGAAGTCGATCGGCGGGCTGGCCAGCAGCACGCCCGACAAGCCACCAAGGAGGAAGGTCACGAGGAAGCCCACCGAGAACAGCATCGGTGTTTCAAACGTCAACTGGCCCTTCCACATCGTGCCGATCCAGTTGAAGAACTTGATGCCGGTCGGGACCGCGATCAGGAACGTCATGAACGAGAAGAACGGCAGCAGCACCGCACCCGTCGCATACATGTGGTGCGCCCACACCGCGACCGACAGCGCGGCGATCGACAGCGTCGCGTAGATCAGCGTGGTGTAGCCGAAGATCGGCTTACGCGAGAACACCGGGAAGATCTCGGTGACGATGCCGAAGAACGGCAGCGCGATGATGTACACCTCGGGATGCCCGAAGAACCAGAACAGGTGCTGCCACAGCAGAACACCGCCGTTGGCGGGGTCGTAGATGTGCGCACCGAGATGGCGGTCGGCGGCAAGGCCGAACAGGGCGGCGGTCAGCAGCGGGAAAGCCAGCAGCACCAGGATCGACGTCACCAGGATGTTCCAGGTGAAGATCGGCATCCGGAACATCGTCATGCCAGGAGCGCGCATGCAGACCACGGTGGTGATCATGTTGACGCCGCCGAGGATGGTGCCAAGACCACCGACGGCCAGGCCCATGATCCACAGGTCGCCGCCCGCGCCCGGCGAGTGGATCGCGTCGGTCAGCGGCGTGTAGGCGGTCCAGCCGAAGTCGGCGGCGCCGCCGGGGGTGATGAATCCGGCAATCGCGATCGTCGCGCCGAACAGGAACAGCCAGAACGAGAAGGCATTCAGCCGCGGGAACGCGACATCAGGCGCGCCGATCTGCAGCGGCAGCACCAGGTTGGCGAACCCGAACACGATCGGGGTCGCATAGAACAGCAGCATCACCGTGCCGTGCATGGTGAACAGCTGGTTGAACTGCTCGTTGGACAGGAACTGCAGGCCCGGCAGCGCGAGCTCGGTGCGCATGAACAGCGCCATCAGCCCGCCGATGAAGAAGAAGATGAAGCAGGCGACGCAGTACATGATGCCGATCAGCTTGTGATCGGTGGTCGTCACCAGGTTGTAGACCAGGTTGCCCTTGGGACCGAGGCGGGCCGGGAACGGCCGACGAGCCTCAAGATCTCCGATTGGGGGCGCTTCGGCTACCAACAGGTCCTCCAAACGTTCATCGGCACAATCCGCAAAGAGTTCGCGTACGAATCCTAGCTCTCTGCGGCGCCCGTGTAAGCGTGGGTCCTACAAACTGTCGTAAACACACAGCGACATCCGAGGTTGGCCGCCTGACCAGCGCCGAATAGCCCGGATGTTACCGTCGGCGACGTGCTGATCAGCGGACCGCGCATGGGCCTGGCGGCCGCCCGGTCTGTGGGGCTGGGCGCCATCCTGACAGCTGTTTCGGTGACGGTCATCAGTGGTTGCGGGACGGACGCGGGCCCGGCGCGCCCCGGCGCCGAACGGTCGGTCGTCACCAGCACAACCAAGATCGCCAGCGCCGGTGTACTGGGCAATCAACGCAGGCCCGACGAATCGTGCGCACCAGACCCGGCCGCGGTGGATTCTGGTCCCCCTGACCGCGAAGTGCGGCACGCCGCGGGGACGAGCACAGTGCGCGCGGACCCCCAGCGCATCGTGGTGCTGTCCGGGGACCAACTCGACGCGCTGTGCGCGCTTGGCCTGCAGTCCCGCATCGTTGCGGCGGCGCTGCCCGACGGCTCCGACAGTCAGCCTTCTTATCTGGGCAAGGTGGTGCACGGCGTGCCCGCCGTTGGCACCCGCAGCGAGCCGGACCTGCAGGCCATCAAGGCGGCCAACCCGGACCTGATCCTTGGCTCCCAGGGTCTGACACCTGATGCGTTTCCACAGCTGACCCCTATCGCCCCGACGGTGTTCACCGGTGCGCCCGGCGCGGCGTGGGAGGACAACCTGCGCGCGGTCGGCGCTGCGACGGGACGACTCGACGCCGCCAACGGCTTGATCGACGGCTTCGAGCGCGACGCCGACAAGACCGGCGCCGACAATGACGCCACGCACTTCCAGGCGTCGGTCGTGCAGTTCACCGACACCACGATGCGGGTGTACGGGGCCACCAACTTTCCCGGCAGTGTCCTGGGCGCGGTCGGCGTGGATCGCCCTGCGGCGCAACGGTTTACCGACAAGCCCTACGTCGAGATCGGCATCACCGACACCGACATGGAGAACTCCCCCGACTTCTCCGCCGCCGACGGCGACATCGTCTACATCTCGTTCGCGTCGCAGGCCGCCAAGGACCGCGCCCCGGCGATCCTCGGCAGCGACGCGTGGAAGAAGTTGTCGGCCAACCGCGACAACCGCGTGTTCGCGGTCAACAACGAGGTGTGGCAGACCGGTGAGGGCATCGTCGCCGCCCGCGGCATCCTCGCGGATCTGAGATGGGTCAACGCCCCGATCAACTAATCTCGTCGACGTGTTCCACGTGTTGAGGTCGACCTACCTGCAATCCCCCGACGTCGTCGACAAGACCCGGCCCGCCCATCTGGAGTGGCTGAACGAAGAAGTCGCCGCGTCCCGGATCCTGCTGGCCGGACGTTTGGACGATGGGTCTGGCGCCGTGCTCGTCACCGGCGACATGAGCGAGGAAGACGCGCAGGACATCGTCGACCGCGACCCCTACACCAGCGCGGGCGCGGCCCGCTATGAGCGGACGTCGTTCAACGGGGCATACCGCGCCGAAGGCCTTTAGGCTGAAACTCACAGCTCTAAATGGGAATGACGGCCAGCGTTTCTGCCGTTAGTCCGGGTGAGTCGCACCGTAGCGGCAACTCCAATTAGCGTCGCTGAGTTTCTTGGCGCATGCCTTAAAGACGACAAAAGAGGACTGATATGACGACGACCGTTTCCGCCTATGCCGCGCCCTCAGCGACTGAGCCGCTGGCCAAGACCACCATCGAGCGCCGCGATCCCGGACCGCATGACGTCGCCTTCGACATCCACTTCGCGGGTATTTGTCACTCCGACATCCACACCGTCAAGGGCGAGTGGGGTCCGGCCAACTACCCGTTGGTTGTGGGCCACGAGATCGCGGGCATCGTTACCGCGGTCGGTTCCGAGGTAACCGCGTTCAAGGTCGGCGATCGCGTTGGCGTCGGCTGTTTCGTCGACTCGTGCCGCGAGTGCAGCAGCTGCATCGCCGGCGAGGAGAACTACTGCAAGCGCGGAATGACGGGCACGTACAACGCGGTTGGCCGCGACGGTGAGGTCACCCAGGGTGGGTACAGCGGCGCGATCGTCGTCGACGAGAGCTACGTGCTGCGTATCCCCGACACGATTCCGCTGGACGCGGCAGCGCCGCTGCTGTGCGCGGGCATCACGCTGTATTCGCCACTGCGCCACTGGAATGCCGGACCGGAAACCCGGGTTGCCGTGGTTGGCCTTGGCGGGCTGGGCCACATGGGCGTCAAGCTCGCGGTCGCGATGGGCGCCAAGGTGACGGTCTTGAGCCAGTCGTTGAAGAAGATGGAAGACGGCATTCGGCTGGGCGCCTCGGAGTACTACGCCACTTCCGATCCCGAGACCTTCGACAAGCTGGAGGGGTCGTTCGACCTGATCCTGAACACGGTGTCGGCCAACTTGGATCTGAACGCCTACATGGGCCTGCTCGACGTCGACGGCACCCTCGTAGAACTCGGCATGCCCGAGCACCCCATGGAGGTTGCCGCGCCCCCGCTGGTGTCGATGCGTCGCAGCCTGGCCGGTTCGATGATCGGCGGCATCGCCGAAACCCAAGAGATGCTTGACTTCTGCGGCGAGCACGACGTGCGCCCCGAAATCGAGGTCATCCAACCGGATTACATCAACGAGGCCTACGAGCGCGTGCTCGCCAGCGATGTGCGGTACCGCTTCGTGATCGATACCGCCTCACTGCGCTGACGGTTACTCGCCAACCCCGGCCAGCGGCCATCCGGCCGCGGCAAGCTTGGCAGCGATCCGCTGAACGTTTTCCGGACCCGCGTCGTGATGCGACACATCTTTGATGAACGCGGCGATCTCGTCCTCGCCGATCTCGCCGTCGGCCAGGGCGGTGGAGCCATCGGCGGTGATGTTGCGGACCACCTCTTTGATCTGCTCTTCGGTCAGCGGGGTGGCGCGCAGCAACGCCAGCAGCGGAACCCGGTCGGGGCCGGGCACGCCTTCTGGGTAGCCGGCTCGCAGCCACTCCAGGATCGAGTTCGACAAGCGACGTGGCGGTCACGCTGCAAGTGTCGTTGCCGGAGTGTGGCCGCGCCATAGCGGGTTTCACAGTTCGCCGGTCATTCACCGCGCGTTCAGCAGTGACCACTTCACGGCCTTTGTTACGGCCAGGTGTCCTCCGGTTGTCGGGATGGCCGAGGGGTGCGACCCTCACTGCGGACTGCAGCGTCGCGGGCCACTCATGCACTCTGATCCGAACCAGGAGGCCCGCGGTGACAACTGAATCCGCAGCCGTCGAACCCACCACCGCACCGCAGGCCGGCCTGAAGAAGGGCGCCATCGGCATCGTCGCGGTCATCTTCATGGCCGTCGCCAACGCGGCGCCAATTACGGCGATGACCGGCAACGTGCCGATCGCGGTGGGATTCGGCAACGGACTCGGCGCCCCGGCAGGGTTCCTTTTCGCGACGATCGCGCTGACTCTGTTCGCGCTCGGCTATGTCGCTATGGCCAAGCACATCACCACCACCGGCGCGTTCTACGGCTTCATCTCCCACGGGCTTGGCCAGATCTGGGGTATGGCCAGCGGGCTGTTGGCGACGTTCGCGTATGTGATCTTCGAGGGCTCGCTGATCGGCGGGTGCGCGTACTTCGCCAACGACGCGGTGAACACCATTGCCGGAGTGAACATCCCGTGGCTGGTGTTCGCGGTCGGCGCGATCCTGATCATCGGCGCGCTGTGCCATTTCCAGATCAGCCTGACCGCGGCGGTGCTCAGCGTGACCCTGGTGTCCGAGGTACTCGTACTCTTGGCCTTGGCGTTTTCGGTGATCTTCAAGGGCGGTGGGCCCGACGGCTTCATGCTCAACCAGACGGTGCTGCTGAACAACGCATTCGAGAGCCTGCCCGCAGGCGCGTTCGGCACGGCCGCGGCGGCCGGGTCGATGGCGATCGGATTGTTCTTCGCGTTCTGGTCGTGGGTGGGCTTTGAAACGACGGCCGTCTACGGCGAGGAGTCGCGCAACCCGAAGAAGATCATCCCGCGGGCCACGCTGATCGCGGTGATCGGACTGGGCCTGTTCTACACGTTCATCTCGGCGATGGTGCTGGCGGGCAACGGCGCAAAGACCTCGGTCGAGACCTCGATCAGCGCATCGCCGCTCAACCTGTTCTTCGGGCTGGTCGAGTCCAACCTCGGCACCGTCCTGCTCGACATCTACAAGATCCTGCTCGTCATCGGGTCGTTCGCGTGCGCGCTGGCCTTCCACAACGCGGCATCGCGCTACCTGTATGCGCTGGGTCGCGAAATCCCTTCGAAGGCAGCGCGTTCGACGGTCGGCGCCACGCATCCCAGCCACGGTTCGCCCTACATCGCCTCGGCGGTACAGGCCGTGATCACGCTGGTGATCGTGCTGCTGTTCGCCGGGTTCACGGCGGTGCAGGTTCCTGACGCCAACGGCGTTCCGGTGGACACCCCGTCGCTGGTGCCCTACACCAACATCTACGGCCTGCTGGCACTGATCGGCACGGCGGCGATCCTGCTGGTGCAGGCCATCTGCTCGGCGGCGGTGATCTCCTACTTCTGGGTGCGAAAGACCCACCCTGGCAACGTGTTCACCACACTGATCGCTCCACTGATCGGCGGTGTGGCGATGCTGTACGTGGTGTGGCTGCTGTGGGACAACCGCGCCTTCGCCGCGGGCTATGCCGCCAACTCGGAGGTGTTCAAGGCCGGCCCGTACATCATTCTGGCGGTGTTCGTTCTCGGCCTGGCCTATGCCGTATGGATGCGGTACGCCAAACCGGAGGCCTACGCGGAAATCGGCCGCACGGTCATCGAGGACAGCCACGAACGGACCGACTAGACACCGACTGCCGCTCTGAGGACCAGTAGACGCACGATCCCCCGGCACCAAGGTGTTGGGGGACGCTGCGTCTCTGCACCCGACCGCGGAGTCTTCCAGCGCTCCCTAGTCCTGTGGTTACAGTGGGTGGCATCGACACCGAGAGGACGAAATGATCTGTAAGGCAAGGCTTTCCTTGATTTGCGTCGTGACGGTACTGGTTGTCGCCGTGGCCGGCTGCGGAGGTTCGACGACTACCAATGGCAGCAGCGCGTCCGCATCCAGCTCGCCCACCACCAGTTCCGCTGCCGCCGCCACTGCCAGCAGTCAACCGGGCGCGAAGGTTTCGGCAAACACCGCGTCCGAAAGCGACATCGCGTCAGCGCTCAGCACCGCCGGGGTGAGCAATGCCGAGCGGTGGGCGAAAGAGGTCGTCGAGTATCGCCCGTACCCTGCCGAAGACCCGAACATGACCAAACTGCGGGACAATCTGGCAAAGTACAACCCTGGTCAGGAGACCGTCGACAAGATCGTCTCTACGCTCACGCCGTGACAGAGGTCCGAAACCAGCGCGGCTTAGTGAGTGCTGCACTGGTGCGACGCGGGCTTTACGCGCTGACGGTGATCGGCATTCTTGCCACTGCGTTCGAATTGGCCACCGTGCGTCACTGGCTCAATATTGAGCAACTGATCCCTTGGGTGGCGCTGGTAGCCCTCGCTATCGCAACAGTGCTCGCACTGGCGCCCTTTCGATGGGGTCGCATCGCGGCGGGGCTGCTTGCGCTCCTCGTGGTGGGTGCCTCCGTTTACGGCGTCATCGATCACACGGTGGTCAACTACAACTCGGGTCCACTGGACCAACGATTTGCCGACACGTGGGTATCGCTGTCGCCGGCGAAACAATGGTGGTACGCCATCACCAAAACCGTCGGGCCGGCACCAACCCTGGCGCCCGGCATCCTGGGAGAAACGGCCGTCCTCTTGCTCCTCGCCTGTCTGATGCCCACGCCGACGGCTGCGCGCAGCCAGCCGGGCACCTAGACGGCATTAGGAGGCCCAACCCCGCGGGAGTCCTTGCGCTAGTTTACTAGCATGCTAGCATCGCGTCTGTGGGCGACGAGGACGTCAAGCAGTTCAACGTGTACCTGCCGGTCGGCTTGATCAGGCGGGTCAAACACCATGCGATCGAGACGGAGTCATCACTGTCGGCGCTGGTGGCCGAGGCGCTGCTGGCCTACCTCAACGCCCACGGCAAGCAAGCGACGAAGGAGAGCTGAATGACTACCGAGGGCATCGAGGCCGTCTTCCTGGAGACTCACAACTGGGGCAAGTCGGCGAAGTTCTTTCAGGGTCTGGGCTACGAAGTCGAGTTCGCGACCGACCACAACTCCGGTCAACTCCGTCGTGGTGACGGTCCGACGCTGTTCATCTCCGAGGTCCCCGAGACCGAGCCGACTCGACGGCACGTCGTGCTGGCAGTGGCCGACGCCGATGCGTTCGAGCTCGATTCCTCCGTCGAGGTCGTTGCCGGATGGGAGGACACCCATTGGGGCACAAGGCTGATGACGGTTCGTGACCCCGACGGCCGCGAGTGGATGCTGCAGGCGCCGAAATGACCCCCGCAACCGCAACGCCCGACAGCACCGCGGTCCGCACCGCTCTGTGGCGCGCACTGCATACCGAAGTCGACGCGCCACCGCACGTCTTGGACGACCGCATCAGCCTGCAACTCGCCGGGCCCGACCCCGATTGGCGCCAGCGGTCCGATATGAACGAATACGCCACCCCTGGTGTCCGCGCGTCGATCGTGGCACGTGCCCGGTTCATCGAGGATCTGGTCGCGGAGCAGTCCTATCACGGCGTCGGCCAGTACGTTCTGCTCGGCGCAGGACTGGACACCTTTGCCCAGCGCAGGCCTGAAATCGCGTCGCGAATAACGGTATTCGAGGTAGACCAGCCGGGACCGCAAGAGTGGAAGCGGGGGCGCCTTGTCGAACTCGGCTTCGGTATTCCGGACTCGCTACGGTTGGTTCCGGTCGACTTTGAAACCACCTCGTGGTGGGACGGGTTGCTGGCCAACGGCTTCGATGCGGACAAGCTGGCCGTGGTGGCGTCGCTTGGCGTGTCCATGTACCTCACCAGGGAAGCGACGGCCGCGACGCTGAGCCAAAGCGCCACGCTGGCAACGGGTTCCACAATGGCGATGACGTTCATGCAGCCGCTGGAGCTCGTCGAACCCGACGAGCAGGCCATGCATCGAGCGACGGATGCCGCCGCCCGCGCGTCGGGCACGCCGTTCATCAGCTACTACGCACCGGACGAGATCGTCGCGATGGCCCGCCATGCCGGCTTCAGAACGGCCCGGCATGTGACGGCTGCCGACTACACGCAGCGCTACTTCGCAGATCGCACCGATGGCCTTCGGCCGTTCACGACCGAAGCGCTGTTGGTGGCGACGACCTAGCGGCGAGATTGCACTGAGGGTCGTGATGCGACTCCAACCACAGCCCTGACTGCAATCTCGACGCTAGTACGCGAGGCGACGACTCATAAAGTCGTGGTCCTCGCGTCGGTGCCATCCAAACGGATAGGAATCCCTGCCCTTCAGATCGTCGATTCTGGCTTCCCGGCCATTACGGACCCGTTTCCCGATCGCGACTATTGCAAATAGCCCATCGCAGGGCGCACTCAAGGGGAGGGACATATATGAACGCCACCGTTACGAAGACCACCACCCGCTGGCTCGCAGCCATCGTGATGGGTGCAGGCCTGGGAACCGCCATCGTCGCCGGCACGGCGGTGGCATCAGCGGATACTGGGATTGATACCAACCGCGTTAACGACATCAAGATCGGCAATCAGTCACAATTCGTCCAATCGGTGCCCACCCCACCGCCGCCGAATCAGCAGGCCAGCATCACGGGGCGCCCGCAGACCCTCGTATTCAAGATCAGTCGGTTCGTCATCTCGAACGGACCCGTCAAGTAACCGACGACCTAGAAGTCCCAGTCCTCGTCTTCGGTGTTGACGGCCTTGCCGATGACGTACGACGAGCCCGAGCCTGAGAAGAAGTCATGGTTCTCATCGGCGTTGGGGCTCAACGCCGACAGGATCGCCGGGTTTACGTCCGTCTCATCGCGCGGGAACAACGCCTCGTAGCCGAGGTTCATCAGCGCCTTGTTCGCGTTGTAGCGCAAGAACTTCTTGACGTCCTCGGTCAGGCCGACCTCGTCATAGAGGTCCTGTGTGTACTCGACCTCGTTGTCGTAGAGCTCGAACAGAAGCTCGTAGGTGTAGTCCTTGAGTTCGGCCCTGCGGGCGTCGTCCTCGAGCGCCAGCCCCTTTTGGTACTTGTAGCCGATGTAGTAACCGTGCACGGCCTCGTCGCGGATGATCAGCCGGATCATGTCGGCGGTGTTCGTCAGCTTGGCGCGGCTCGACCAGTACATCGGCAGATAGAAGCCGGAGTAGAAGAGGAAGCTCTCCAACAGTGTGGAGGCCACCTTGCGCTTCAGCGGCTCGTCGCCCTTGTAGTACTGCATGACGATCTCGGCCTTGCGCTGAAGGTTGGGGTTCTCCTCCGACCAGCGGAACGCGTCGTCGATCTCGGCGGTGGAGCACAGTGTCGAGAAGATATTGCTGTAGCTGCGCGCGTGCACGGACTCCATGAACGCGATGTTCGTGTAGACCGCTTCCTCATGCGGGGTGATCGCGTCGGGGATCAGGCTGACCGCGCCGACGGTGCCCTGGATGGTGTCCAGCAGCGTCAGGCCGGTGAACACACGCATCGTCAGCTGCTTCTCATGGGCGGTCAGCGTGTTCCACGACGGGATGTCGTTGGACACCGGGACCTTCTCTGGCAACCAGAAGTTGCCGGTCAACCGGTCCCACACCTCGGCGTCTTTTTCGTCCTGCAGGCGGTTCCAGTTGATCGCAGAAACACGGTCAACCAGCTTCATTCCTTCGGACACCGGAACCCCATTTCGCCGCAGAATTAGGTTTGCCGAATCGGCTAACTCGACACTACCCCTGGGGTACGACAACGTTTGGAACCGCGACATCTTGTGTTGGCGTGTCGCGGCCCATCCCGAAGAATTTGTACTCCGACGCCCTGAACTTGCGGGTGGCCAGCCAGTACTGCCACGTCATCCCGCTCCACAGCGTGCGGTTCACCCCGTGCTCGTCCATGTACCAGCTCCGGCAACCTCCGGTGCTCCACACGGTCCCTGCGAGCTCGGCCTGCAACTCGTCGTTGTAGCGCTGCTGCGCCTCACGCGTCGGCGCCAGCCCCTGGGCCCCCGCTTTGTCCGCCGCGGCGATCGCCTGCGCCGCATACCGGATCTGCGACTCGATCATGAACACCACCGAGTTGTGCCCCAGCGCGGTGTTCGGGCCGAGCAGGAAGAACAGGTTCGGCATGTCGGCGATGGTGATGCCGCGATGGGCCGAGACTCCCTCGCGGGTCCACCGGTCCACCAGGTCCTCGCCGCCGGGTCCCTTGATGTCGACATAGGTGTAGGAGTCGGTGACGTGGAAGCCTGTCGCGAAGACGACGACGTCGACGTCGCGCTCGGTTCCGTCGGCCGTGACGATGCCGTGCGGGGTGAACCGGGCGATGCCGTCGGTGACGACCTCCGTCTTGGGATTGGCGATGCCCCCGTAGTAGGTGTCGGAGTTGAGGATGCGCTTGCAGCCGGCGCGGTAGTGCGGAACGAGCTTGCGGCGCAGCTCCCGGTCCTTGACCGAGCGCCGGATGTTCCACTTGCCCATCAGCTCACCGAGTTTCAGCAGCCTCGGCTGCCGCGTCATCGCAAAGCCCACACCCTCGTGAATCCAGTAGATGCCCGCGCGCATCGCCGCGCGCGTGCCGGGGACGTTGCTGAACACGTTGCGCATCCACTTCGGGATGGGATTGTTGGGCCGAGGCATCACCCACGCCGGCGTGCGCTGATACAGCTGCAGCGCCGCGACGTCCTTGACGATCTCGGGCACGATCTGGATCGCGCTGGCACCCGTGCCGATCACCGCGACTCGCTTCCCGGTGATATCGACGCTGTGGTCCCACTGCGCGGAATGGAATGCGGCGCCGGTGAATTCGTCGAGCCCGTCGAACTCGGGGATCAACGGGATGTGCAGACCGCCGACGCCGGAGACCACGAACTGGGCGACGAACTCGCGGCCGTCCTTGGTGAACACGTGCCACCGCGACTCGTCGTCGTCCCAGTGGGCGCGGTCGACGTGTGAGTTGAACCGGATGTAGCGGCGCAGGCCGTACTTGTCGGTCACACCCTTGAGATAGTCGAAGATCTCCGGCTGGAACGACCACATGTGCTCCCAGTCCGGCTTCGGCTCGAACGAGAACGAGTACATATGCGACGGGATGTCGCACGCGCAGCCCGGATAGGTGTTGTCGCGCCACGTGCCGCCGATCTCATCGGCCTTCTCCAGGATCAGGCACTCGACGCCGCGGCGCTGCAACTCGATGGCCATGCCCAGACCGGAGAAGCCCGTCCCGATGATGAGCGCTCGGGTGTGCACGGGCTGCTGGGTGCTGCTGTCGGCCTGCTCGGTGGCAACTGTCATCGATCGGGTCTCCCCTACTTTCAGTGTGGGCCCATCATGGGAACGCCGGTACCGGGTAATTCCGACTCCCAGATTAACCGCCTCAGCCGCCGGAGCCAACGCTGGTGATCAGGCGAACGCACCGGTGTGTTCGGAGGTCAGATGCCGGTCAGGGTCGAATGTCTCGAAGTGACCCGAGCCAACCATGCCGATTCCGCGTTGCGGCATGCGGAAATCGCCGAGGCGGGCTTGTCGCATCAGCGGCCCGCAGGGGCCCAGGTCATGCCCGCGCAGCACCGCGCGGGAATCGGCGACCATCCACAGCTGCTTCGGGGCCATCGCGTAGCACTGCCCGTTGGGGGCGCGGCCGGTCAGTCGGACGTCACCGACGCCCAGCGTTCGGCTGGCTACTCGGTCCATCCGCCGTAGCGTTCGTGGATCCGTCCAGGCCGACTCGGACAGCCGGCCACCGATCCTGTTCATCACGCGGGTAGCCCGGGTGGCTTCGAGGTCGACGGTCCAGTGCAGCAATCCGGGGATTTCGATGCGTACCGACCACGGGCCGACCCAGCTGACGTCGATATCGCACTGAACCGCGTCGTTCGGGGTGGCCGAGCCGAAGTAGCGAGCGCAGCTCTGCTGTCCAGGCGTCGTCGCGTAGAACGTCCAGTTGCACGACGGGTCGCGATGCCACACCGACAGGTACGGCGGCGCGAAAGTCGTTGCAGGGAACTGGCGCATCGCCAGGTAGTGGCCGTTGGAGAACGGAAGGCCCATGATTCCGAATCCGACGAATCGCTCGTCGTCGCCGGGGGGCAGCGTCGGGTTGGCCAGTACGGCCGCAGTCGCTTCTTGTGGGGTGTGTTGTTTCGTCATGCGCTGATGGTGCTGCGCAGCGTGGTCTCACCACATGAGGCGTCTGCCCCAAATCGTCGGCTCTTTCAGGCGACGTGTTCGCGGCGTTGCACGCCCTCGTGAAGCGGCAGGTCCGGGTCGATTTTGATACCCAGCAGCTCACAGGTGCCGTTGATGGCGCCGATCATGATCGTCGTCATGTGCGCGATGAACTCGTCGGGTGGCATCCGGCGCGGACTGTCGACGTCGGGCCCCAGCCACCAGTCGGTGGCCGCCGCCGCCGAGCCGAAGGTCGTGAACGCGGCCAGTTCGATCGCGGCGCCGTCGAGTTCCATCTCCCGCAGTTCGTTGTTGAACATGCTGGCCATCGCGAGCGTGATCCCGCGACCCTCGTTGATCGCCCGCATCGTCGACTCGCTCTGCTCGGCGAAGCGGCCCTGGATCAGGAAGCGGCAGACGTTGGGGTGCTCGTCGACCAGGCGCACGTATTGCTCGACGCTGCGGCGGATGACCTCGCGAGCAGGATCGGAGTCGAGGTTGATGGACGGGAAGATCGCCGCCCACAACACGTCGCGCAGCCGCTCACCGATCGCCTGGAACAAATCCGACTTGTCGGTGAAATGTCGATAAATCTTCGGCTTCGCGGTGCCGGCCTCTTCGGCGATCTCGCGCAGGCTCAATTCCGGTCCCAACCGGTCGATTGCGCGGAATGCGGCGTCGACGATCTCCGACCGCACCTTCTTGCGGTGCTCGCGCCAGCGCTCGCTGCGCGCGTCGACTTTCACCCCCGGTTCATTACCGGAGCGTGACCTCGTCGCTCTTCGCACGCGATTACTGTACCCGCCCCGAGGTCGCTGACCTGCTCAGACCGCCCGGCAACACGGCGTTTCACGGCGCTGGCCAGGCAAATTCGCCTGGTGAGATGGGACTCGTCAGCGTGGGTACTATTTCTGCGACAGCGAATAAAGAGAGAGACGTATGACGCAGCGATACGACCTGGTCATCGCGGGCGGTGGGCCCTCGGGTTCGGCCGCCGCGTGGCAGGCCGCACAGACCGGCGCAAAGGTAGTGGTCCTGGACAAGGCCGAATTCCCCCGCGCCAAACCGTGCGGCGACGGCCTCACCGCGCGTGCCACCAGCTACCTGCAGAAGATGGGCCTGGCCGACGAGGTCGCCACGTTCCACCGAGTCAACCGGGTGACTGTTTTCAGCCCGTCGCAGTGGGAGCTGTCCTTCCCCAAGCGCCCCGGCATGCCCGACCACGGGCATACCGTCAGCCGCGAGCACTTGGACACCGTGCTGCTCAAGCACGCCGAGTCCGCGGGCGCCGAGGTGCGCCAGGGCGCCGAAGTGACGGGTCCCGAATTCGACGCCAACGGCCGCGTGGTCGGCGTGATACTCAAGGGCGGCGAGAAGGTGTACGGCGACGCGGTCATCGCAGCCGACGGCGCCTACTCCCCCATCAAGCGCGCGCTGAAGATCGACTCGGAGTACAACGGCTATTCGGCGATCGCGATCCGCTCGGAGATGCACGCCAACCGCCCGGACTCCGACAGCCTCGACATCTATTTGAAGCTCGTGTTCGAAGGTGATCAGCTGCCGGGCTACGGGTGGGTGTTCCCAATGGGCAACGGCGTCTTCAACATCGGCCTCGGCTACGTGAACAGTTATCAGAACTGGCAGTCGATCAACGCCACCCAGTTCCTTGGCGAGTTCCTGCGTACGCTGCCTCGCGAGTGGGAGCTGCCGCCGATCGAAGAGCTGAAGAAGAACAAGAGCGTTCGCGCGTGGCGGCTACCGATGGGCTTCACCGCATGGCCGCCGTGGCGGCCTGGTGTGCTGTTCACCGGCGACTCGTTGGGCGCGGGCAAGCCGGCGTCGGGCGCGGGCATCTCCAAGGCGCTCGAGTCGGGGCTCGCCGCAGGCGAGTGCGCGATCGCAGCGCTGCAGAACGGCGGGCCCGACGACTTCACCAACTACGCGCAGCGGATGGAAGCCGCGTGGGGCAAGGAGTACCGGCGGGGCCGGTACTTCCACAAGTTGTTGGGACAGCCACGGCTGGCCAACGCGGGCATCAAGCTGATCGACAACTCGCGATTCCGCGACCGGATGCTCAAGGCGTTGTACAAGAAGGCGCAGGGCCCGCAGCACACCGTCAAGTAGAACAACGAAACCGCCGAGTATGCGGGTGTCGCATACTCGGCGGTTGAGTGACGTCGCGCTGTCGGCGTCCTAGCGCCTGTCCGTGACGACGGCGGGGCCGCCGCCGGGGATGGCCGGCTTGGTCGGGCCACCGCCGGTGGGTTCGTTCGAGCGTTCGTCGATGAGCAGGCCGGCATGCCACTCGCCGTCCTTTCCGCAGTAGCCCAGGTATCCATCGCGACTGCCCGTTGGCACGTATTCGACCCACTCGTTGCCGGCGTCGTCGTGGTGCACGATCGCGCAGTGCCCCGCCTTCGGCGCCGGGCCGTCGGGCCCGATGGGCTCGGCGGCCGCGGTGCCCGCGAAGATGCTTGTCGAGATAGCCATTCCGGCGACGACTGCGCCGAAGCCGACGGTGACGCGCTGGGCGATTTTGCTGCTGAACATTTGAAGCTCCTTGGGTTGGTTGCGGCCGGTGCCGCGTTCAACAGCTAGGAGCAACCAACCACCGCGATTCCCTCAATTTTTTTGAGAATCTTTTCGGCCGCCCCCCGCGATCGTTAGAAAGTCGTTTGACCTCGACTGACAGCCGCTGCGACCAGGCCCCTAATCCCCTATCGGCGCCGGCGGCCACAACCCCGGGGCACCCTCGCCGGTCAGAGGTGTTCACCCCGTTTTGGCGATCACGGATTCGCCGCACTCTTAGCGGCATGAACATCACACGACTTCTCGCCACGGCCGCGATGACAGCAGGCATGGCCATCGGACTCGCCGTGACCGCGAACGCGGCACCGGTGAGCGACGACTTCTGGGAATGCGCAGCGGATCACTCCGACGACATCGGCGTCTGCTGCGTCTTCTACGGCGGCGACTACGACGAACGTACCGGCGAATGCTGGATAGACCACGAGGCGAAGCTAGAGGAGGCCACGACGAACACCGGCCCCAGCGTTCCCCCGAAGAGGCCTGTGCTGACGCGGCTGCCTAGCCTGCCCGTAGCGCTGTCCTAGTTTGCCGCCGAGTGTGGACATAACACACGCTTACCCCCGCAACTGCGTGTATCAACTCCACACTCGGCGCACGGGCCCTCACAACATGCAGCTGACGCAGCCCTCCACCTCAGTGCCCTCCAGCGCCATCTGGCGCAGCCGGATGTAGTACAGCGTCTTGATTCCCTTGCGCCACGCGTAGATCTGCGCCTTGTTGACGTCGCGTGTGGAGGCGGTGTCCTTGAAGAACAGCGTCAGGCTCAACCCCTGATCCACGTGCTGGGTGGCCGCGGCATAGGTGTCGATGACCTTCTCGTAGCCGATCTCGTAGGCATCCTCGTAGTACTCGAGGTTGTCGTTGTTCATGTACGGCGCCGGGTAGTACACCCGCCCGATCTTGCCTTCCTTACGGATCTCAACCTTGGACGCGATCGGGTGGATCGACGACGTCGAGTGATTGATGTAGCTGATCGAGCCGGTCGGCGGAACCGCTTGCAGGTTCTGGTTGTAGATGCCGTGCGCCTGCACCGACTCCTTGAGCCTTAGCCAATCCTCTTGTGTCGGAATGCGAATGTCGGCATCGGCGAACAGCTGGCGCACCTTGTCGGTCTTCGGCTCCCAGGGCTGCTCGGTGTATTTGTCGAAGAACTCGCCCGACGCGTACTTCGACTTCTCGAAGCCCTTGAACGTCGAGCCGCGTTCGATCGCAATGCGATTCGATGCCCGCAGCGCGTGGTAGAGCACTGTGTAGAAGTAGATGTTGGTGAAGTCGACGCCTTCTTCGGAGCCGTAGAAGATCCGCTCCCGCGCCAGGTATCCGTGCAGGTTCATCTGGCCGAGCCCGATGGCGTGAGAGTCGTTGTTGCCCTGCTCGATAGACGGCACCGACCAGATGTGCGTCTGATCGCTCACGGCCGTCAACCCGCGGATCGCCACCTCGATGGTCTGCGCGAAGTCCGGCGAATCCATCGTCTTCGCGATGTTGAGCGAACCGAGGTTGCACGAAATGTCCTTGCCCACCTGGGCATAGGTCAGATCCTCGTTGAACACCGACGGCGTCGACACCTGCAGGATCTCCGAGCACAGATTCGAGTGGGTGATCTTGCCATCAATCGGATTGGCTCGGTTCACCGTGTCCTCGTACATGATGTACGGGTAGCCCGACTCGAACTGCAGCTCGGCCAGCGTCTGGAAGAACTCGCGCGCCTTGATCTTCGTCTTGCGGATCCGCGCATCGTCGACCATCTCGTAGTACTTCTCGGTCACCGAGATATCGGCGAACGCCTGGCCGTAGACGCGTTCGACGTCGTACGGCGAGAACAGGTACATGTCCTCGTTGTTCTTGGCCAGCTCGAAGGTGATGTCCGGAATCACCACGCCGAGGGACAGCGTCTTGATCCGGATCTTCTCGTCGGCGTTTTCTCGCTTGGTGTCCAGGAACCGGTAGATGTCGGGGTGATGGGCGTGCAAGTACACCGCACCTGCACCCTGGCGCGCACCGAGCTGGTTGGCGTAGGAGAACGAATCCTCCAGTAGCTTCATGATCGGAATGACGCCCGAGCTCTGGTTCTCGATGTTCTTGATCGGTGCGCCATGTTCGCGAATGTTGCTCAGCAGCAAGGCCACCCCGCCGCCGCGCTTGGACAGCTGCAGCGCGGAGTTGATGGACCGCCCGATGGACTCCATGTTGTCCTCGATGCGCAGCAGGAAGCAACTGACGGGCTCACCCCGCTGCTTTTTGCCCGAGTTCAAGAACGTCGGCGTCGCCGGCTGGAACCGCCCGTCGATGATCTCGTCGACGAGTTTCTCGGCCAACGTGGTGTCGCCGGCGGCCAGCGTCAGCGCCACCATGCAGACGCGGTCCTCGAAACGCTCCAGATACCGCTTGCCGTCAAAGGTTTTCAGCGTGTACGAGGTGTAGTACTTGAAGGCGCCCAGGAATGTCGGGAACCGGAACTTCTTGGCGTATGCGCGGTCGAGCAGACTCTTGACGAAGTTGCGCGAGTACTGGTCGAGCACCTCGCGCTCGTAGTAGTTCTCCTTGAGGAGGTAGTCGAGCTTCTCGTCGACGTCGTGGAAGAACACAGTGTTCTGGTTGACGTGCTCGCGGAAGTACTGATGCGCGGCCTGCACATCCATGTCGAACTGAATCTTGCCGTCAGCGTCGTACAGATTCAGCATCGCGTTGAGCGCGTGGTAATCCGTTTCGCCGGGCAGCGCGCCCGGCGCGGCGGAGGTTACAGGCTCTGCAGCTGTGACGGTTGGTGGCACGTCTGGTCCTTCCAGAAGTCGGCGAGGCCCGCGCGGACGGCTTCTACGTCGTCCGGGGTCCCCATCAGTTCGAAGCGGTACAGGTACGGAACGCCACATTTGCGAGAAATCACATTGCCCGCGTAGGCGAACTCGGCACCGAAGTTGTTGTTGCCCGCGCAGATCACGCCGCGGATCAACGACCGGTTGTGTTCGTTGTTCAGAAAAGCGATGACCTGTTTGGGGACATAGCCACCGTCGTTGATGTCCGGTGTGGCGCGCCCACCGCCGTAGGTGGGCAGCACCAGCACGTAAGGCTCATCGACCTCGATGCGTCCGTGCAGAGGAATCCGAGTGGCTGGCATTCCCAGCTTCTCGACGAAGCGGTGGGTGTTCTCCGACACGCTGGAGAAGTAGACAAGATTGCTCATCGTCGACTCCTTCCTAGCTCTCCGGATACCCCTTTACCTATGCCGTCACCGCGACCGCGCCGGCCAACGCCTTGATCCGATCGGGCCGGAACCCTGACCAGTGATCATTGCCTGCCACGACTACCGGCGCCTGCAGGTAACCCAGCGCCATGACGTAGTCACGAGCCTCGCTGTCCAGGCTGATGTCGACCTTCTCGTAGGCGATGCCTTGCTTGTCCAGCGCCTTGTAGGTGGCGTTGCACTGCACGCATGCGGGCTTGGTGTACACGGTGACGGTCATCTGCGGTACGGCTCCTCTGCGAACTGGGACTGGCAACTGATCTGGTACTGCATATCGCTGAAGTTCAGCGGTCCTCGGGCCCTCAAAATTCCTGGCGTCCGGGGACAGTCCCGGGGTCTCTGGAGAACCGATACCGCCGGATTTCTGGCCTCCGGCCGACCTCCGAACCGTGGGGGTCTGTCGGTGTCGGAAACACTACACCTAGTGGCCCACATAGCGAGGGGATACCAGATGTTCTAAATAACATTCTTGAAACTCCCTGGTCGTAAGCATTCCGGCGCGAACGCTTCCGGCGTGTCGCACATCACACTTTGGCGCGTGTCGCGTGCTACGGACAGGTCTACCACCGGGCACCGACATGCCATCCGGCGCCAACCGTCACAGTGACGCAACAGCAAAGCCGCAGACGGGTCACGACGGACCCAGGATGTCGGCCTCGATTCAGCAGCGCGTCTTCTCGCGGGCGCAGATTCGCACGCCGGGTGGCCGCAGCGCGCTCACAGCGACTGGCGGCGCAGTCCCTTCATTCGTAGAGGGCTTCAGCTGCGCAAGCCGCAGCGATGACACGGTCCGAAAGAGGCCGACGACTGCAGGTGATGCACACATGCTCCAAATGCTGCGACGCGCGGCGCCGTCGGTCGTGCGTAGTGGACTACCCGACTTCGCCCGCAGGCGCTACCTACTATTCGACACGCTTTAGGAGACTTCGGCGGCCAACTTGCCCACGATGTCACGCAGGTTCGCGGCGACCTCGGCGTTCTCGCGCGGATGCTTCCCGTCGAGCGATTTGAACGGCACCGAGAGCTTGAGTTCCTCCACAATGCGCGGGCCTGCGATCCCGAACGACTTGCGGGTCTCATCGTGCGCCCACACGCCGCCGTACCGCCCGAATGATCGCGCCTATGACGGCCGCGGGCTTGCCCTTCAGCGCGCTGTCCCCGAAGGGCCGCGACAGCCAGTCGATGGCGTTCTTCAGCACCCCTGGAATGCTGCCGTTGTACTCGGGGGTGACGACGAGGGCGGCGTCGGCGTCGGCGGCGGCAGCCCGCAGCGCCACCACCGACTCGGGCACGTCGTCGTTGTCGATGTCCTCGTTGTAGTAGGGCAGCTCGCCCAGCCGGTCGAACAGCTGCAGGCTCACGCCGTCCGGCGCGGACTCGACCGCGAGTTCGGCCAGCTGGCGATTGATAGACCCGGCGCGCAGGCTGCCGAGCAGCACCAACACCTTGGTATCCGACATTTCACATCCCCTTCGTCGTTCCAAAAGATCCTCGCACGGAGTCAACCGGACTGTGGTCCGATTTGTTCCGACTGAGTTAAAGTTGCGAAGGTGAGCCTCTCCGACGGGCTAGTCGAGCTACCGGTGACCGAGTCTGGTCCACCGGAGCGGGGCGACGCGGCTCGAAACCGCGCGCTGCTCCTCGAGGCCGCCCGCACGCTCATCGCCGAGCGCGGCGCCGACGCTGTCACGACCGACGACATCGCCGCCGCCGCGGGCGTCGGCAAGGGCACGCTGTTCCGCCGGTTCGGCAGCCGGGCAGGGCTGATGATCGTGCTGCTCGACGAGGACGAGAAGTCCGAACAACAGGCCTTCATGTTCGGCCCGCCACCGCTGGGCCCTGGCGCTCCGCCGCTGGACCGGCTGCTTGCGTACGGCCGGGACCGGCTGAAGTTCGTGCACGCCCACTACGGGCTGCTCTCGGACGCCAACCGCGACCCGCAGATGCGGTTCAACGAGCCAATGATGCTGCACCACCGCCACGTTCGGGTGCTTGCTGGAAGATGCTGGCACTACTGGTGACCTTGATGCTCAGGCCGTCCGCGCTGCATCGCTCTGCTCGACGCCGACTACGTGCATCGCCTGCTGACCGTGCGCGGCCAGACTCTCAAGCAACTCGGCGACGCGTGGGAAAGCGTGGCGCGCAAGCTCTGCGGCACACGAAGATGACTCCTCGGTGGATCCTGCACGTCGACCTCGACCAGTTCCAGGCCGCGGTCGAAGTGCGCCGGCGACCCGAACTCGCCGGCCTACCAATCATTGTCGGCGGCAATGGCGACCCGAACGAACCGCGCAAGGTGGTCACGTGCGCGTCGTACCCCGCACGCGAGTTCGGTGTGCACGCAGGCATGCCGCTGCGCACCGCTGCCCGCAAGTGCCCGGACGCGACGTTCCTGCCGCTCGATACCGCCGCCTACGACGAGGCATCCGAAGAGGTGATGAACCTGCTGCGCGACCTCGGCCAACCCGTCGAGGTATGGGGCTGGGATGAGGCATACCTCGGCGCCGACGTCGACGACCCCGTTCAGCTGGCCGAGCAGATCCGCGAGGCCATCGGCCAGACCGAGTTGTCGTGTTCGGTCGGCATCAGCGACAACAAACAGCGGGCCAAGGTCGCCACCGGTTTCGGCAAGCCGGCAGGCATCTACCAGCTCACCGACGACAACTGGATGGCTGTGATGGGTGATCGCGAGGTCGACGAGTTGTGGGGCGTCGGCCCGAAGACCGCCAAAAAGCTTGCGGGCATGGGCATTACCACTGTCGCAGACCTCGCCGCCACCGATGCCACTCTGCTCACGTCGACGTTCGGCCCGACGACCGGGCTGTGGATTCTGCTGCTGGCCAAGGGCGGCGGCGACAACAACGTCAGCGCCGAACCGTGGGTGGCGCGCTCGCGCAGCCACGTCATCACCTTCGCGAAAGACCTGACCGACCGCGCCGAAATTGATTCCGCTGTAGTCGAACTCGCGCAGCAGACGCTTACCGAGATCGTGGCCGAAGGTCGCGTGGCCAGCCGGGTGGCGGTGACCGTGCGCACCAACACCTTCTTCACCCGCACCAAGATCCGCAAGCTGGCAGCACCGAGCATCGACGCCGGCGACATCACACGAACGGCACTGGACCTGCTCCACCTCTTCGAACTCGACCGGCCCATCCGGCTGCTTGGCGTTCGACTGGAGCTCAAACCGCCCGAGGGTGGGTACTAGCGCTTCACTGGTGGCCGCAACGCCCGACTGAAAAGCACGTTGACCTGTCGCATCGCGACGCTATATGGCCACCACGCAACGCGTTTGAACAGGTACAGCGCGCGGATGTCCGGCGACGTGTAGATCAGGAAGCGGTTGCGGCGCACGCCGCGCAGGATCCTGTCCGCGACGTGTTCGGGCGACACCGCATGCCCGGCGAAACGGTCCGTCCACCGCTTCACGTTGGGATCGTCGCGGTCCACGCCCGCGATCTGAACCGTCTGCACCAGTGGCGTTTTCACCGCGCCGGGCACCACCAATGACACTCCGATACGGTAGCGCGCCAAGTCGAATCGCAGCACCTCCGAAACTCCGCGAAGACCGTACTTGCTTGCGCTATAAGCGGCGTGCCACGGCAGCGCCACCAGGCCTGCGGCCGATGAAACGTTGACCAGGTGGCCGCCGTTGCGGGCCGCCAGCATGGGCGGCATGAACGTCTCGATGACGTGGATGGGTCCCATCAGGTTGATGTCGACCATCGACTTCCAGTGCTGATGGGTGAGGTGGTCGACCGTCCCCCACGCGGACACGCCGGCGATGTTCATCACCACATCCATCGACGAATGGTTGGAGTGGATGTGTTCGGCGAAGGCTGCCACCTCGTCGTAATCAGAGATGTCGAGGACGCGGTACTCGGGTACCTGCGCGCCGAGCGCGCGCGCGTCGGCGACGGTCTTCTCCAGGCCCTCGGCGTCACGGTCGGTGAGGTAGAGCTCTGCGCCTTCGGCGGCCAGCTTCAGCGCGGTCGCGCGGCCGATGCCGCTGGCGGCCCCGGTGAGAAAACAACGTTTACCGGTGAAGCCGCTCCCCTGCGCCATGCGGGTGACATTACCGTCGCGGCTATTGGTCGCCCCAAAAGGCGCTCAGCCACAGCCGCTCGACGATGTCGACGGCGCGGGCGGAGTCCTCGCCGCGGCCGACGAACGCGCTGTCCTGAGTCAGCGTGAACGACGTCACCGCAGACAGCGTCCGCACCAGGGCAGGCAGGTCGTCGGAGATCGGGCGCGCGTCGGAATCCTGCTCGAGAAGGGCGATCAACTTTTCGATGATGCCGTCGTAGAAGTCGTCCATCATCTCGCGGATCTGCGCGTCGGTGTTGCGGGCCACCGCGCACGCCTTCAACACGGGATCGTCGTTGGCGTACACCGCCGCCGCGCTGCCGACCATCCGCTTGGCGAAGGCCGCTGGCGATTCGCCCGGCTCCCGCGGCGCAAAGTGATGGGTCAGGTCGTCGAGCAGATCACCCGCTTCCGCCAGGACAACCGCGAGCACCGCGTACTTCGAATCGAAGTAAAAGTAGAAACCCGACCGGGCGACGCCTGCGCGCTCGCTGATGGTGCTGACGGACAGGTCGGCGAAGGTCCGCTCCTGGAGCAGTTCGCGCACCGCGCTGACGATCGCCTCGCGCTGGCGGTCGCCGCGGGTGCGGCGGATCTGCTGTGGTGCGGGTTGGGCCGTCATGGCTCTAGACCTTTTCATCGCGACTCGCAGGATTCAAAACTTGACACGCGTCAAGTCACCATATCAGGATGGAAGGTCAGGTGACATCCACCACAGCTCGTGATTTCCAGGGGAGTGTCTAGATGCCGACCATCAGCACCAAGGATTACCTGCTCGATCAGGCGAAACGACGGATGAAGCCGACTCCGGTGACGATCCCAGGCATGGGCCTCGCCGAAAAGCGGCTGCGCAATCACGAGTGGAAGCAGTTCCGGCTGGCGGAGCCGCCCGCGGGTAGTGGCCTCAAGCCGGTCATGGGCGATGCGGGGTTGCCGATCATCGGCCACCTGATCGAGTTCTTCCGCGGCGGACCGGACTACGCCGTAGAGATCTACCGCAAGTACGGCCCCCTCCACTACAACCTCTCGCCGGCGCTGTCCGCGGTGGCGGCCCTCGGCCCCGACGCCACGCAAGCCGTCTTCTCCAACCGCAACAAGGAGTTCTCACAACGGGCGTGGGATCCGGTCATCGGGCCGTTCTTCGATCCGGGCCTGATGCTGCTCGACTTCGACGAGCACATGTTCCACCGCCGAATCATGCAGGAGGCGTTCACCCGCACCCGGCTAGCGGGCTACGTCGAGCACATCGACTCGGTGGCCAGCCAGGTGGTGGCCAATGACTGGGTGGCCAACGACTCACGGTTCCTGTTCCATCCAGCCGTCAAGGAGCTCACCCTCGACATCGCCTCGGTCGTGTTCATGGGCCATGAGGCCGGCACCGATCGCGAACTCGTTACCACCGTCAACCACGCCTTCACCACGACCACACGCGCCGGGAACGCGATCGTGCGCAAGCCCGTGAAGCCACTGACCTGGTGGCGCGGCATCGAGGCGCGTAAGACGCTCGAGAACTATTTCACGGCCCGGCTCAACGAGACGCGCGGTATCGAGGGCACCGACATGCTCAGTGTGCTGCGCCAAGCCGAGGACGAGGACGGGCAGCGGTTCACCGACGCCGACATCGTGGCCCACATGATCTTCCTGATGATGGCCGCTCACGATACGTCGACGTCGACGATGACGACGATGGCCTATCACTTGGCGGCCAATCCCGAATGGCAGGATCGCTGCCGCGACGAGTCGGCCCGCATCGGCGACGGACCGCTGGACATTGAGGCGCTCGACAAGCTCGAAACCTACGACCTCGTGATCAACGAGGCCCTGCGCATGGTCACCCCTTTGCCGATGAACTTCCGGCGCGCGGTCCGAGACACCGACCTGCTCGGTTATTTCATCCCCGCAGGCACCGATGTGGTGACGTGGCCGTCGCTGAACCACCGTCTGCCCGAGCTGTGGACGGACCCGGAGAAGTTCGATCCGGACCGCTTCGCAGAGCCCCGCTCGGAGCACAAGAAGCACCGCTACGCGTTCGCACCTTTCGGCGGCGGTGCGCACAAGTGCATTGGCATGGTTTTCGGTCAGCTCGAAATCAAGACCGTCATGCATCGGCTGCTGCGTAAGTACCGACTCGAGTTGGTGCGACCCGGCTACAAGCCGAGCTACGACTACGGTGGCATGCCTGTACCGGTCGACGGCATGCCGATCGTGCTGCGCCCCTTGCGCTGACGCGGCTAGCTCAAGAGCCGGTTCGCACAGGCGATGACCGCGCGCAGTGCAGACTGCGTTGGATCGCCGGACCAACCCATCGCCCACTGAGACCGGGCGCCGTCGCAGCCACGGACGAACGTCGCGGTGTGCTCGCCCGCCGGAACCTGATGGAACGCCGTCATCTCGACCGTGATCCCGCAGTCGTAGAGCATCGCCGTCAGCGCCGCAACTGGGCCGGACGCAGCAGCCGACGTTGTGCTGATGCGATCGCCGACGGCCAGAGTGGCCTGATAGTGGCGGGCCTGCGGCCCCAGCCGGGTGGCTGGCCGTTCGGCGTCGGTGCACTCAAATTGCCCTAGCCGCAGCGGTCCTGAGCTGGATGCGTACTCGTCGTGAAACGCTTCGAAAGACATCGCATCGGCCTCCTCGCGCAGACCGCGGGGCATCGGGACTTCGATGCGGGCCGCAAAAGGCAGCGGCGCTGCGCTGGTAGCGGATTGAGCTGTCATGTGCCGGTCTTCTCTGATTAGAGGAAGTGACCGACGAAGTAGCGACGACCCACAGCGAGGGGTCGGTCAGGATCAGACCCCGCTGCGGGTTGCTACTACGAGTCGCCTCGGCACGTTCGCGATGTTAATAGGTGTCGCGGACGCGGTGCAATCCAATTTCGATACGAAGTGTCACGATGTCCCGCGTGACGCGATCCGCTCCGCTGATCTTCCTCGACACGGAGACCACCGGCCTGCACAAGGCTCGAAGGCCGTGGGAGATCGCGCTGATCAAGCGTGCTGAGACCGGACAGACCCGGCTGCTGCTGTGCGTGGACGTCCGCGACCTGGAGTTGGAGGACGCCGATCCCGAAGGGTTGCGGATCAGCGGATTTCACCGCCGACACCCGCAAGCGCGGGATCGACCGCTGCTGATCCCCCGCGTCTATCGGGCAGGCGATGCTGCCGGTCTGGTCCACCAGTGGACATCCGGAGCCACGATCGTCGGGGTGGTCACCCGCTTCGACACCGAATGCCTAGCCGACATGTTCGCTCGTCACGGTATTGAGCCCGCGTGGAACGACGACCTGGTCGACGTGGTCCCACTGGCGACCGCCTCGATTCGCGCGGCGGGCCGCGAGCCGGCTTCCGATGTCGCGAGCCTGTCGCGGCAATGCGGCGTCAAACCGCCGACCGCATCGCCAACGTCACACCGCTCTTGGGGATGCCCGCTGGGCGATGCGCTGGTACGACAAGCTCGTGCAGATGTGACGGCTGCGCTCAGTCGCGGGAGAAGCGGTCGCGCAGCTTCTCCAGCGTCGCCTCGATTCCTTTGGCGTTGCTCTTCGCAAAACCCGTCAGCGTGTAGTAGTTCAGCGCGTCCTTCACCAACCCCGTGTCGTGGTAGTCGAACGTCTCGGTGACCCTAGTGAGCGTCGGCGATAGCTCGTCGAATTCCCACCGCCAGCGATGGCCGAACGGGTGACGCCACTCGACGAGCGCTCCCGGTTCCAATGCGGTGACGGTGCTTTTGATCCGGTAGGGCAGGCCAAACATTCGCATCTTCGTAGAAAATCGTTCTCCCGCAGCCAGTTTCGCCGGACAAACGATATTCTCACCGACGGTCCCTGAGCCGTCGAGTTCGTGATGTCGACGAGGGTCGGCGACGATCGCGAACAGCTCTGCCGCCGACGCCGCTACCTCGACGGACCTGCTGACCCGACGTGGGCCCGCGTCGACCACTGAAATCGCCATGGCACCTCCTTCGGCCGTCGTCGCCACAGTACTTCCCCGGCGCCCGACCCGGTCGACGCCCTGGTCCACGCCAAGAAGTAACGTGGGCGGCCCATGAACTGGGCCCTTCTCGTGACCGCCGGTGTGCTCGGCGGACTCACCGGCAGCATCGCGGGTCTCGCGTCGGTCGCCACCTACCCCGCGCTGCTAGTGGTCGGGCTTCCGCCGGTGACCGCCAACGTCACCAACACTGTGGCATTGGTGTTCAACGGCATCGGTTCGGTCTTGGGATCGCGGCCCGAGCTCGCGGGCCAGGGGGCGTGGCTGAAACGGATCGCACCTGCCGCGGCGCTCGGCGGTGCGGTCGGCGCGGCACTGCTGCTGTCGACTCCGGCGGAGGGATTCGAGAGGATTGTCCCAATCTTGCTCGGGCTGGCGTCTATCGCGATCCTGGTGCCGCGGGCAAGTGGTCAGGATGCGAGAGTCGCTCACCACCAACGACATACCGTCAGGGTGTTGTTGGAAGCCACCGCGATCTTCGCGATCTGCATCTACGGCGGCTACTTCGGCGCGGCGGCGGGTGTGCTACTACTCGCGATGCTGTTGCGGACCGGCGGCGCGACGCTCGCGCACGCCAATGCGGGCAAGAATGTGATCCTCGGCATCGCGAACAGCGTTGCGGCACTGATCTTTGCGATCTTCGCGCCGGTGAATTGGCCGGCCGTCATCGCCGTCGGCGCCGGATGCCTGATCGGATCGCGGCTCGGCCCCATCGTGGTCCGGCATGCACCCGCCGGACCGATACGCGTGGTGATCGGCGTCGCCGGGCTCGCGTTGGCGGTCAAACTCGGTTTCGACGCGTACGGCTAGGTCAAGTCGAATGGGCTGTCGTCCTTGGCGACTCGGGTACCGACATCGATCAGGTTCTGCGCCGACGCGTGCAACTGTTCCCCCGCCTCCCGGCTGGCCTGGCCCACCAGATAGCGCGACCACGTGCCTTCGATCACGATGCCGAGCTTGAAGCACGCCATCGCGACATACCAATCCAGCCTTGAGGTTTCGCGGCCACCGGCGCCGCGGTAGGCATCGAGAAGTTCGCGACGACTGGCCAGTCCACCCAAAGCAGCCAGTTGCGCGCCTGCGGTGATCATGGACGTATCCAGCGGCCAGCAGATGAGCATCCAACCCAGGTCCAACAGGGGGTCGCCGATGGTGCACATCTCCCAGTCGACGAAGGCCGCCAACTCCGGCTTGTCCCGCCGCAACAGAACGTTGCTCAGATGCGGGTCGCCGTGCATGATCCCGGGCTCTCCGTCCGTTGGACGGTTCGACTCCAACCACTCCGCAAGCTCTGAGACGGCCAGCGATTCGGGGTCGTATCGATCGTGTCGATAACTTTCGAGCAGCCGCAGAAACTGCGGAACCTGGCGCTCCAGAAATGATCCCGGCCGCTTGAGTTCCGCGAGCGGGCTGCCCTCCCATTCCACATTGCCGAGTTGCGCGAGGCTGGCCGCGTACGAGAGCCCGACTTGATGACGCCAGCTCGCGTCGCGGACATATGCCTCGTCCATGTCGTCGCCGGGGTTGAAGCCGTCGATCTCCTCCATCAGGTAGAACACCACCCCGAGCACGTCGAGGTCGTCACACCCTGCGATGAACCCCGGGTGCGGCACCGGTGTGCCCGCCACGGTGCGCAGCGCCGCGATCTCGCGCAGCATCGTCTTGTCGCTCGTGGGCCGGGGGTGAAGCGGGGGCCTGCGCAGCACCATCGGGCGCCCGTCGACGTGGACCCGCACCACGATGTTCTGTGTGCCGCCGGTCAGCGGCTCGACATCGCTGA
The DNA here is from genome assembly GCA_963766465.1 of uncultured Actinomycetota bacterium. Lineage (GTDB taxonomy): Bacteria > Actinomycetota > Actinomycetes > Mycobacteriales > Mycobacteriaceae > Mycobacterium. The sequence continues at coordinate 414,657 of CAVXZT010000014.1, read as the reverse complement.
CCGTCGACCCGAGGCCCTGCTCGCGCACCCAGCGCTGCAGGGCGATCTGGTCGGCGTCGCTCAGGGTTGGAAGCTGCTGCGCGTCATCGGGCATGCAGACATGTAATCAGCCCTTGCACGCGGTCAGGAGCAGGTACTCCCAATCCATGCCCGATGGGCCGCTGAGCACGCTGTCGCCCACCTGAGGGCTTCGGGAAGTGCTGGACTCCCGACGCCGTTATCCGCGGCCGGTGCCTGGCCCGACGGGCACGGGGGTGATGGGGGCGCCTGGTCCTTGCTCGCGTCCCTGCTGCGGCAGAGTCGAAATGGGCGCACCTGGCTTCGGCGGAGCGGGCGGCTGCGACTGGCCGGGCTGCGTGATTGGTGCGGGCCCCAATGGTTTTCTGATCGGCAGAGGGTCCGGTGTAGCTTCCCGCGGCCAATATTCCTGGCCCTTGAATGCGCCATCTTCGAAGAATTCACAGTGCGTGGTTCCGTTCAAATCCCGGAAACAGCATGCCGAATACCTGACACCACCCGCTGTGAAGGTGTCGTACCAGCCGCCAATATTTGCGCAATTACTTTTGATCTGCTGTTCCGATTGCGCGGTGGCAACGGGCGCGGTCACTAAGAGGGCGGCGACGGCGACAGCGCCGGCGGCGAGACCTAAGTAAAGCCGTGAAGGCGGCATATTGTTGGTCATTGGATTCTCCTGAGCTCGTGGGTGTTTCGGTGCCATGAGCGCGGCTGCGGTCATGGCTTGGGTTGTGCGGGTGAAAAGTGTGGTGCGGGTGATCCATGCCACGGCGGCTCCTTGCTCTACGCCGTCAGTGAGATACGGGGTTCAGTGGGTTGGTGCCATTCCTGACCTCGTCCCCGTCGGTGACGCCATCAAAGTCGGTGTCGCGCAGGTACGGATTGGTGTGGTGCGTGAAGAGCTCATCGTGTTTGCTCAGGCCGTCGTTGTCGTAGTCGTCTTCCACGGGCGGCGGCGGAGGCGGAGTGTCAGGCGGAGGCGGAGTGTCAGGCGGTGACGACTGGCCGGGCGGCTGGACCTGCAGACTCGTCGTACACCCCGACACCGCGATCTGGCCTCCGCCATTCGTTTTCAGGGCCTTTTTACGGGCAAGTTGAACATCGGCATCACTCGCGGACGAGATCTCTTGCAGCCCGAAGACGGCGATGGCGGCACAGGTGTTCACGACATTCACGTATGTCGCACATTGGTTGCCGCCGTTGGCCTCACAGTTTTGCAGCGAGGCGACATTGGCCGCGTTATAGCTGTCGGCGATCGCCATGCCTGCCTTATGACTCTGCAACGAGTACGACAGCGAAATGTATTGGTCGGATGCAGCGTGCGCCGGTACCGCAAAACCGATACCACCCACCGTGATCACAGCGGCGGCCAACATAGCAGCGGCGGCCTGCGAGCAGGTGACGTTCGGAGTGCTCATTTCGACGTGACGATCAGGTCTGCAGTGTGCGGTCCGAACTCGTTGGCCACCGGCACGATGACGTTGGCGGGGAACCCGCCGCGGCGGGCATGCTCGCGGATGGTGTCCTCGTCATCGGCTTCGTGGATGCAGTAGATCTTGTCGCCTGCCACGTAGCTGGTGACCCAGTGGTACGGCACGCCGAGGGACACGGCCACGGCGTTGGATTTCTCGGCGATCTCGGCCAGCTTCGCTTCGGTCAGCTCGCTTGCGCCGGGTATCTCGCGTTCGATCAGAAATCGCTTCATCGACCAGTCCTCCTGTTGGATGTCGAATCCGCCGCGGTTGCGGCGAACATGTCCAACGGTGGGTGACTGGCCGTACACGGTCATGGGTGACGATTGCCCATCTTCGGAGAATGTGGGCATTCACCCTGGTCAGAGCTCATCGGCCCGTAGCATGTGCAATCGTGGAGCTCACCGAGCGGGACGTCGAGATGTCGGCGTTGTCGGCGCGGGGCAACGACGCCCGCGCGGGCCATGGGAGCGTCGTCCTGGTGTGCGGGGAATCCGGCGCCGGCAAGACGTCGTTTGTGGAGACCTTCGTCGACCGGTTTAGCGACGGAGCGCGGGTGCTATGGGGCGCGTGCGATCCGTTGGCCGTGCCGCGACCCCTTGGGCCCTTGCACGATCTCGCGGCCGAACTCGCGCCCGGGACGCAGACGTTGCTGCGCGACGGCGGCCAACCACACGACATCTTCACCGCCGTATCCAACGAGTTACTCGATGGCCTAACCGTGTTGGTGCTCGACGACCTGCACTGGGCAGACCAAGCCACCATCGACATGCTTCGGTTCGTGCTCCGCCGGATTTCAAAGTCGCCGTCGCTCGTGGTCGGCACCATCCGCGATGAGGAGGTCGGACCCACCAGTCCCATGCGGTCGCTGCTCGGCGACGTTGCCCGCTCGGCCCACGCGTCAACGGTGACACTCGCGCCCCTGACCCTGCACGGGGTCGCGGGTCTCATCGGAGAACGTCCCGTTGACCCGGCGTGGCTGCACGGCGTCACGGGTGGCAATGCGTTCTACGTGTGCGAGATGCTCGACCACCACGGCGACGAATTACCCACCACGGTGCGCGACGCGATCCTGGCCCGTACCGCTGAATTAGACGTCGCCGCATGGGATCTACTGAACCTGCTGACCTGTGCACCCGGTGCGATTCCGGACCGCCTGCTTACCGGGCTCGGGGTGGGGATGCCTGCTCTGCGCCGGCTCAACAAGGCCAACCTGATCCGACGTACCCAGCGCGGGGTTGCGTTCCGTCACGACCTATGCAGGCTGGCGGTGTCGAGCGTCATCCCACCCGGCGCCGAATCGGCCCTGCACCGCAGGTTGCTCGACGCCCATGACGCCGCATCGGACAGCGAACCCGCCGTCATTACCCACCACGCTCTGGGAGCGGGTGACATGGCCCGGGTCGTCGTTGCGGCCACCGAAGCGGGACGCGTTGCGGCACGGACCGGTGCGCACACACAGTCCGCCGAGTTCTTCACCACGGCAATGGAACGCGGCACGAGCCTGGATCCAGCCGAGGAAGCCGAACTACTCGAATTGCTCGCCCTTGAGTACTACTTGCTCGACCGGCTCGACGATGCAATCAGGTCATGCCGACGTGCCGTGCAGCTGCGCCGCGGGCTCGGCGAGGTCGTGGCGCTGAGCGCCGATCACCATTCGCTGGCCATCTTCGAGTGGTACAACGCCAACCGCGCTGTCGCTGATGACCATGTGGCACAGGCGATCTCGGTGTTGGACGAGTCCATTGGCACGTCCGATCTCGGCAAGCTGATCAATCTGGGATTTGCCTTCGCCATGCAGGCGTTCCTGGCGGTCCGGTCCGCTGGCCTCGATCGAGCGGCGGTATTGGTGGCACGGGCACGCGAGATCGCTGACCGGGCCGACGTTTCCGTGCTCCATGTGAGAGTTGAGCTGATCGAGAACTACGTGACCTTGCTCAGTGGGGACGACGCCGGACGGGCGCAGATTCTCGCGATTCTGCGTGCCGGCCCAACAAGCGTCGACGCAATCTACTCGCAAGGCTGGACCGATTTGACGTACTTCGACGTCGAGCACCGTAGGTTCGGCATGGCCGCGGACCTGCTCGACGAGTCCATCCCGTTGATGCTCGAGCACGATCTGCCGGTCTGCCGCGCCGTGCAGACGGCATCGCGCGCCCGACTGGCGTTGTTGACGGGACACTGGGCCAAGGCCATGGCGGATGCCGATGCCGTACTCGATGGCTCAAGTGCCCCGTTGGCCCGCATGTGGCCGTCGTTGATCCGCGCGGTGGTGGCGCTCCGCAGCAACGGCGGTGGAGCGGACGACTTGAACGAAGCCTGGCGGCTGGCGTGCTGCTACCGCGAGCCGATGCGGATGCTGCCGACCGCGGCGGGGGTGGCCGAGCGGATATGGCTCACCGGCGAACCCGACGACCGCATCGACCAGTGCCGTCGGTGGTACGAAGCCGCCCCGGTGACCGGGCTCGAATGGGCGCGAGGCGAACTCGCGGTCTGGCTGTGGCGCGCGGGCCATTCCGTCGATCCGGCCGGTATCGCCGAGCCGTATCGACTCGTCATCGACGGGGCGCACGAGGCCGCCGCCGATCAACTCGAACGGCTCGGAACCCCATACGACGCGGCACTGGCGCTCATCGACTCTGGCGATGGCGACCTGGCGCGTCGGGGCCTCGACGCACTGGACCGACTCGGCGCGGACGCCATCGCGGCCAAGGCCCGGCGCGACCTGAGGGTCAAGGGCATCACCGGGGTGCCTGCACGGCGGCGGTCCACGACACTGGTGAACCCGTCAGGCTTGACCGATCGGCAACTCGACGTGCTGCGGCTGTTGGAGGGAGGATTCACGAACACCGAACTCGCCGAACAGCTATACCTCTCGGTGAGGACCGTCGATCATCATGTGTCGGAAATCCTGGCCAAGCTTCAGGTGACCAAGCGCCGCGACGCGGTCAAGCGCGCACGTGAATTGGGCATTGTCAGCTGAGCGTGTCAGCCCTTGCGCGCGGTCAGGAGCAGGTACTCCCAATCCATGCTCGATGAGCCGCTCAGCACGCTGTCGCCCACCTGCGCGATGTCCGCGTCGAGGGCGGCCACGCGGTCGGGATCGCTCTCGATGTTGCGGTACACCGCGATCGTCGGCCCGTAGACCGCCTTGAAGTAGTCGCGGAACTCAGCGCCGTCGGCGAAGTGGGTGACGGCCAGCATCCGTCGCTCCATAGCGACATCGGTGACGCGGTCGCCGAGCAGCGCGCGAACGTGATCCTCTTGACCCCACAACGGAGGTGGTTGCGCACCGGGCGGAGGCGCCGGAGCGTACGGCTTCATCGCGGCCCACAGCTTGCCGATGTGACCCTCGGGCGTCCAGCTGATCAACCCGATCCTGCCGCCCGATTTGCACACCCGAACAAGCTCGTCGGCCGCGAGCTGGTGGAATGGCGCGAACATCACGCCGATGGACGACATCACGACGTCGAATTCGTCGTTCCCGAAGGGCAATTCGTGGGCGTTGGCCTCGCGCCATTCGAGGTTGACCCCGCGCTCGGCGGCCAGCTGGCTACCCTGCTCCAACAACTCCGGACAGAGATCGCTGGCGATGACGCTCGCTCCGGTCTCAGCGGCGGGAATCGCCGCGTTTCCGGTGCCTGCGGCGACATCCAGCACTCGATCGCCCGCCGATATGCCGGTGGCGGCCACCAGCACGGGGCCGAGGGGCGAGACGAGGTCGATGGCGAGTTTCGCGTAGTCGCCAGATGCCCAGATCGCTCGGTGTTTGGCCGCCACCTGACTTAGGTCGACGGCTGCTGTCGGATTGCTCATGGTCGTGTCCCTCCCTGGATCGGTGCAAACATCGTCTCCCCACCGATACTGCGAATCTAGTTACAGATCTGTACTAGTGGATCAAGCGGCCAGCTCCTGTCTGACCGCTCCTGCGATCTGCCGCGCTCCAAATCGCATCAAACGCATTTGGCCACTGAGGTCGATTCGATAACCGTTGAAGAACAGGCCTGGCGCCGACGGATGTTGTCGACCGCCGCTCACGGCCGGTAGGCCGCTGCCGTCGAGCACATCGAGATGTCCGACCAGGCTCTCGAGACCGCGTCGGTAACCCGTCGCGGCGATGACGGCGTCTGGCTGGATGTGTGAGCCGTCGGCAAGCAGCACAGTATCGGCATCGAAACCCACTACCGCGCTGACGATCTCGATGCGCCCGCCTTTGATTTGGGCGATGAATCCGTCGTCGTAGGCCGGTCCCTGCTGTCGGCGCGCGAGGTTCGTCGCGATACCGTGCGGCGGACGGGTGAGTCCGTACTGATCGAGCTTGCCGAACATGGCCCGCTGGGTCAGCCAGGCGACGTGGTCGGCCACGCGCATCGGGACGTGGTTCAACGCCACGCCCGGCACGTTCACGCTCAAGCCGAGGAAATGGCGAGAGGTCAGGTTCGGCGGAGTCCGACTGGACAATTGCACGCGCCGCGCGCCTCCCTTGGCGAGATAGTTCGCAATCTCTGAACCGGTCGTATTGGGACCGACGACGAGGACGTCGCGTCCACGGTAGGGGGCCGGATTGCGGTAGTTGCTGGAGTGGATCAGTTCGCCGGTGTAGCCGTCGACGCCCGGCCATGCTGGCACGTGCGGCTCCAGATCGTGCCCGGTGGCGACGACGACGAATCGCGCCTCGAGATCATTGCCATCTGTCTCGACTCGCCAGCCGTTATCGCTGGCGGTCACCTTGTGTGCCACCGATCCGAACTGGACCTGGATGCGGTGGTGTTCGGCGTAGTCCTCCAAGTACCGGACCCAGTCGTCGCGCGTCGGGTATTCCCCGTAGCGTCGGCGGCTCGCTCTGAATCCGGGCAGTGTCGACATCCAGCCCGGAGTGTTGAGTCGCAGCCCGTCATAGCGGGTCCGCCAGCTCGCCCCGACTGCATCCGTGCGTTCGAGGACTGTCACCGAGACCCCGGCGCGCCCGAGGGTCGCCGCTGCCGCAAGCCCCGCCGCCCCCGCGCCGCAAACAACCGCGTCAGCTCGTGTCCCATATTTGCCCATTCGACGATTCCCCCCAGTTAGAACTCGTCAAGTCAGCTTCCGCTCATAGTCGCCGGATAGCTAGTACCGCATCCGTATTTGCCGTGCGTTTGCACTTCTATGGATCGTCCTTGCGCGACGATGGCATCTACTGGACACGCCCGATCCATCACTGGAGGTGCGTCTATGTGCGATTACAGTCGCCAGGGCGATGCAGTTCCTCGACGAGCGGTGGACCAAGCTCGCCGTGCGCGAACTGCTGGCGGGCAGCCGCACCACCCTCATTCACCGAGTGCGGCCAGGCGACGCCGGCCGCCGTGCCGCGCCGCAGTTAGCTAGCTGTCCTCGTAATCCAGGCAGGTCTGCGCCCCGTCGATGACGCCCTGGCGGAACGCCTTGACCCGGGCCCAGCCCGCGCCTTGACGCTCGACATCGCCCTCACCGCGGAACACCAGCAACGCCTTGATCCCTTCATCGAGGTCGCCCGGTGAGATGTGGTAGGTGCTCGTTTCGGGACGGTTGTAGATGATCACGCTGGCCGTGTAGCCCCCGGCCAGACAGTCGCCGCGCAGCGTCGACGTCTTCTCGTCGGACTGGTCGCCGAGGCGGGTCAGCGCCGCAAGACCCCACTGAGTGGCGAGCAGCGTCGCGACCGCGTAGTCGCCGCCCTGCTTGTACACCGCCGGCATCGCATGGACGTTGTCCCAGCCGACGTAATCATCTGCCACGCAATAGAACAACGCGAAGCCCTCAGCGGACTGGCCGCCGCACGAAGGCGGACTGTCTGGCGAGAACGGCTCGATGCTGCGCAGCGGAGGCCACTCCTTGCCGTCGGCAACTTCTGGGTACAGCTGCGTCCAGTAGTCCTCGATGTCATATGGAACGCCGTTGACGATGGAGTCGTACGGCGCGTCGCCCCCGCGCGCGGCGTCCTCCTCGGTGCTGAACGGAAGCTCGAGCACCATCGGCTCGTCGTCGCGATAGTCCTTGCACTTCCCGACTCCGTTGTCGAAGCCGTCTTGGAAGGCGCTGACCCGGTCGAACCCACTGCCGTGTGCGTTGGGGTCGATGTTCGACGTGCCCGGCGTGTCACGCAGGTCGAGGATGCCCGCCAGCGCCGTGTCCATATCGGCGGCGGTCACCTCGAAGACGCCATCGTCCTTGGCGTGTTTTGACCACGCGCCCGCGAAGCAGTCGGCCTGCAGCTCCTTGGTCACGGTGCGCGCGGTGAAGTTGGACCGCGCCTGCACGGCGTGGCCCCACTCATGGGCCATCACCACGGGGATGACGAAGTCGCCGTATTTCTCCTGCAGTTCGGGTAGCAGTACTTCGGCGTCCCAGGCGACGACGTCCTTGGTCGAGCAGTAGAACGCGTTCCCGGCAACCTCGCTCGCGGCCCTGGCGCACGGCGGTGCGTCATCGGTGGACGGGTTGACGGCGTAGTAGCCGCCGGTGATCGGTTCGAAGTCCTTTTCGTACAGATCGGGCATTGCCTTGCCCCAGTACTCCTCCAGGTCGGCGATCGCCTTGATCACCAGCTTGTTCACCGGACTGGAGGCGTCGCCGTTTATCTTGACGTTGCTGGTGTCGGGGGGTCCTGCTTTCGTCTTCTCAGGCGCCTGCGGCTTGGGGCCGCCGCACGCTGTCAAGAGCAAAACGACAGCAAGAACTGACCACACCTTCATTCGCATGGGCAAACATTACATCAAGATCAGAGTTTGCTGAAAAAATGCTGAACGTCGTTAATCGAGAATTCGCCGCGCCACGTTGGTCGTGATCAAGTCGAGAAGTTCGTCGCCACGACCGGCCAGGATGGTCCGAATTGCGTAGAGCGAGAAACCCTTGGCCTGTTCGACGGTGATCGCAGGCGGTATCGACAGCTCCTGGCGCGCCGTCACCACGTCGACGAGCGCCGGTCCGTCGTACGCGAACGCGTCCGTCAGGGTTTGCTCCAGATCGGCGGGCCGCTCGACACGGCGACCGAATATCCCCATCGCCTGTGCCACGTCCGCGAAGTTCGGGTTGACCAGGTCGGTGCCGAAGTTGACGATGCCCGCAGCCTTCATCTCAAGCTCGACGAAGTTCAGCGACGAGTTGTTGAAGACAATCACCTTGACCGGCAACCGGTTCTGGATCAATGTGATCAGCTCGCCGAACATCATCGTGAGGCCGCCGTCACCAGCCAGTGCGACCACCTGACGGTCACGGAACGCGGTCTGCGCGCCGATCCCCAGCGGTAGCGCACACGCCATGGTGCCGTGGTTGAAGGATCCCACCAGCCGCCTGCGGCCGTTCATCTTCACGTAGCGCGCCGCCCACACCACCGGTGAGCCCACGTCAACGGTGAAGACGGCGTCGTCGGCGGCGAGGCGATCAGCAAGCCCCGCAACGTATTCCGGCCGGATCGGGCTCCGGTCGCGATCGTTGACGGCGAGCTCGTCCAGCGTTTTCCGGGACTTGCGGTAGTGGCGAAGCGATCGGTCGAGGTGATCGCTGTTGGTCTTCTGCCGCAGCAGCGGCTGCAGCGCGGCCAGAGTGTCTTTCACGGTGCCGACCAGTCCGAGATCGATCGGGGTGCGGCGGCCGAGATTGCGGCCGCGGATGTCGACCTGAACGACTTTGGCGTTGTCGGGATAGAACTGCTGATACGGGAAGTCGGTGCCGAGCATCAGCAGCGCGTCGGCCTCCTTGATCGCCTTGTATCCCGAGGCGAAACCAAGAAGGCCCGTCATGCCGACGTCGAACGGGTTGTCGTATTCGATGAACTCCTTGCCGCGCAGCGCGTGCACGATCGGCGCGTTGAGTGTCGCGGCAGCCTGGATCAACGCGTCATGAGAGCCTTCGGCGCCGGCGCCACCGAGAATCGTGACAGCTTCTGCGCCGTTCAGGATTTCGGCAGCCTGCTGCAGCGACTCGTCGTCGGGGCGCACCACGGAACGAGTCGGTGTGATCGCATGGGACTGGAATCCCGAGGCATCGGCTTTCTGCAGGAAAATCTCGCCTGGGATGACGACGACCGCTACCCCGTTCTCCTCGACGGCGGCCCGCATCGCCATCTCGAGGATGCGCGGCATCATCTCCGGCGTGCTGACGAGTTCGCGGTAGACGCTGCACTCCCGAAACAGCTCCTGCGGATGCGTCTCCTGGAAGTACTCCGAACCGATTTCGGAGCGTGGGATGTGCGCGGCGATGGCCAGCACAGGCACGCGACTGCGCTGCGCGTCGTACAGACCGTTGATGAGGTGCAGGTTGCCAGGGCCGCAGCTGCCGGCACAGACAGCGAGCTGCCCGGTCAGCGCGGCGTCCGCCGCGGCTGCAAACGCAGCAGTCTCCTCGTGACGGACATGCTCCCAAGAGATTTCACCCGAACGCCGGATCGCGTCGGTGAAGCCATTGAGGCTGTCACCCGGGAGTCCGTAGATGCGGCGCACACCGCTGAGTCGTAGAGCCGAGATGACGTGATCCGCGACGGTCGCCACTCGGAGAGCCTAGCGATTTCGGCGCGCTTACGGACTCTCAGCGTCCTTACGCGCGCCGAAATCGCAGCTACTTGGGTGCGAAGCGCTGGCCTGCGTCCAGTCGGAGGCACTGGCCGTTGAGCATCGGGTTCTCGACGATGGCGGCGACAAGCTTGGCGTACTCCTCGGGCCGGCCGAGCCGCTTCGGGAACGCTGCGTCCTTGGTGAGTTGCTTGGCGAACTCATCGGGGATTCCCTCGGTCAGCCCGGTGGCGAACAGGCTGGGCGCGATGGCCAGGGCGCGGATGCCCAGGCTGCCCATGTCGCGGGCCATCGTCAGGCACATGCCCGCGATCGCAGCCTTGGACGCAGTGTAGGCCACCTGCCCGATCTGGCCCTCGAACGCGGCGATCGAAGCGGTGTTGATGATGACACCGCGCTCCTCCTGCTCATCGTCGACGAGGTCCTGCTGGCTCATCTGCCAGCCCGCCAGCCGGCTGATGTTGAAGGTACCGATGAGGTTGAGGTCGACACACTTACGGAAGGACTCCAAGCTGTGCGGGCCGTCTTTCTTGACGGTGCGCTCAGCGGTGCCGCCGCCTGCGGTCGTCACGATGATGTGCAATCCGGCGAGCCCGTCGATCGCCTGCTGCAGCACCTTCTCGGTGCCGTCGAAATCGGTGACGTCCACTTCGTGGAACGTGCCGCCGATCGCGTCGGCGACTTCCTTGCCCTTCGACTGCGGCCGGTCCAGCACCGCGACGCTCGCGCCCTGCTTGGCCAGCAACTCGGCGGTCGCCTTCCCAAAGCCCGATGCCCCACCGACGACGATTGCCTTCTTGCCCGCGATCTCCATCTAGCTCCCTTTCAAACCTGTGGTTCAACCGCTCTGCAACTTATCTCATCGCCCATCCGGTAAGCCTTTCGGGTGCCGTCATGAGTTCGTAAGGCCTGGCAGCTCGCGACGCAGGTAGGTTTTGGTCATGGCCACACCTGCGCCCGAGAAGCGGATGCTGGCCGGCGTAGCTGCGGCCGCGGTCGCACTCGGGGTAACGGAACTTCTCGCCGTCCCGTTCGGCCCGCAGGCCGACGCTCGCACCGCGGTCGGCTCGGCCGTCATCGACCTGACGCCTGGGCCGGTCAAGGAATGGGCGATCCAGACCTTCGGCACCGCGGACAAACTGTTTCTCTCGATCCTCGTACTGGGGGTGATCGCCCTCGTCGCGGCGGTGGCCGCGCGATGGGAGACGCGTCGTGTCCCGGTGGGCAGCGCCGCGATCGTCGTGGCCGGGATAGCGGGGTGTGCGGCCGTGCTCTCGCGCGCGGGTGCGGAGTGGTTCGACATCGTGCCCACCGTGGTCGGCACCGCATGCGGCGTCGCGGTGCTGCGGCTGCTCACCTCGGGACGGTTCGTCGACGAGGCGGAGCAGACGGATGCCCCCGACTCCCCCGACCGCGGTCGCCGACTGTCGTTGGTGACGCTGGGTTTTGTCGGCGCAGGAGCGCTCAGCGGCGTCGGTGGTGTCGTGCTGTCGCGCCTCCTTCACTCCGTCTCGGGTGATCGCGATGCTTTCGCATTGCCGCCGGTCAAGGTCGGCGCCCCACCGGTGCCGCCGACCGTGCAGCCGAAAGGCGTTGCGCTGCCGTCATTCGTCACCAGCAACACCGACTTCTACCGGATCGACACCGCGTTGACCGTCCCGCAGCTGAGCCGGTCTGACTGGCAGCTGAAGATCCACGGCATGGTGGACCGCGAGATGACCTACCGGTTCGAGGATCTGGAGCGATTCGAAGCAATCGAGAAACTGGTGACCCTGGCATGCGTGTCGAATCCCGTTGGCGGCGATCTGATTTCGAATGCCGCGTGGACGGGCTATCGGGTGCGCGACCTGCTCGCCGAAGCCGGTGTGCAGTCGGACGCCGACATGGTGCTTTCGATGTCGATCGACGGCTTCACCGCAGGCACACCCGTCGACGCCCTCACCGACAACCGCGACTCGCTGCTGGCGGTCGGGATGAACGGCCAGCCGCTGCCGACCGAGCACGGCTACCCCGCCAGGCTGGTGGTCCCCGGCCTCTACGGCTATGTATCGGCCACCAAGTGGGTCGTCGACTTGGAGGTGACCCGATTCGACAAGGCCGAGGCGTACTGGACGCGGCTGGGTTGGTCGGCCCGCGGGCCGATCAAGACGGAATCCCGCATCGACGTGCCCCGCAGCGGACAGGACGTCGCCCGTGGACCGGTCACGTTCGGCGGCGTCGCCTGGGCGCAGAACCGCGGTGTGCGCGGCGTCGAGGTCCGCATCGACGGCCCTGACAAGCAGGGCGACTGGCAGCCAGCCGATCTCGGCACCGGCTACTCGAATGACACGTGGCGACTGTGGAGTTTCAATTGGCAGGCCACCCAGCCGGGTTTACACACCATCGCGGTGCGGGCCACCGACAACACAGGTGCGGTCCAGACGGCCGACCAGGCCGACCCCGTCCCCGACGGTGCCACCGGCTGGCACACCGTCTCCTTCGCCGTCAAGTAACGCTCCCCCGGAAAATCATGTGCAAACGCGTACGCTCACGCCTACTTTGGCGTGCTATGACCGCAGCACAGCACTGGCGAACCACGCTCCGCGACGCGCTGCTGGTGGCCCGCAAGGACCGCGACGCAGCGCGTGTTTCGGCGCTGCGGTCGGCGTTGAGCGCGATCGATAACGCCGAGATACCTGACGACGCCCGGGTTGACGCCCCGTCGAGTGCGACGATCGCCGGCGGCGTGGTCGGGCTCGGTGCCGCCGAGGTGGCGCGGCGTGAGTTGTCCGACGCGCAGATCCGCTCGCTGGTGCAAGGGGAAGTCGACGAACGGCTCGCCGCAGCCAACCAGATCGATACCACCCACACCGCGCGCGCGGCCACCCTCCGAACCGAGGCGACCGTTCTCAGCGACATGCTCGGAGATGTCTGACGCCCATGCCAGGCTGGGCTCGTGCAGCTCGTTGACGTCGCGACCGCGTCGGCCGAGGTTGGGGCTACCTCCGCGAGGTTGGCGAAACGAAACCTCATCGCCGACCTGCTACACCACGCCGGCGCCGAGGAAGACCCGAAGCTGGTCGCCATCGTGGTGTCCTGGCTGTCCGGGGAATTGCCACAGCGCCAGATCGGCGTCGGCTGGGCTGCACTGCGCTCATTGCCGTCGGCGTCGGCAGAGCCCTCGCTCACCGTGGCGCAGGTCGACGCCGCCTTCAGCGAGATCGGACAGATCGCCGGGAAGGGATCGCAAACGCGGCGAGCCGACCTCGTCAACGGCCTGTTCGCCGCCGCCACCGAGGCCGAGCAGACGTTTCTTCGCCGCCTGCTCAGCGGCGAGCTGCGCCAGGGTGCGCTGGCCGGAGTGATGGCCGACGCGGTGGCGAAGGCGGCGGACGTCGCCGCGCCGGTGGTGCGTCGCGCCGCGATGCTCGGCGGCGACCTTCCCGCCGTCGCGGCCGCCGCGTTGACCGATGGCCAGGCAGCGCTGGAACAATTCACACTTCGGGTGGGACGCCCGGTGGGCCCGATGCTTGCCCAGACCGCGACCGGTGTTGGTGAGGCGCTCGAACGCCTCGGCGGCACAGCAGTTTTCGAGGCCAAGCTCGACGGCGCCCGGGTGCAGATCCACCGCACGGGCGATGCGGTGTCGATCTATACCCGCAGTCTCGACGATGTCACCGAACGCTTGCCCGAGGTGGTTGACGCCGCATTGGCTTTGCCGGTGACCGACATGATCGCCGATGCGGAGGCCATCGCCCTGCGCGGCGACGGGCGTCCCCACCGGTTCCAGGTCACCGCGTCGCGGTTCGGTCGCAGCGTGGACATCGCCGCCGCCCGCGAGGCGCAGCCGTTGTCGGTGTTCGTGTTCGACCTGCTGCATCTCGACGGCGAAGACCTGCTTGATCGGCCCACCAGCGAGCGTGCCGCTGTCCTCGACGCCATCGTGCCGAAAGCGCATCGTGTCGATCGCTTGATCACCGATGACGCCGACGCCGCACAGCGGTTTCTCGACGCCACACTCGACGCCGGCCACGAAGGGGTATTGGCGAAGTCGCTGACTGCGCCGTACGAGGCGGGTCGCCGAGGCGCGGGCTGGTTGAAGGTCAAGCCGGTGCACACTCTCGACTTGGTCGTGCTCGGCGTCGAGTGGGGATCGGGCCGCCGCACCGGCAAGCTGTCCAACATCCACCTCGGCGCCCGCGACCCAGAAACGGGTGGCTTCGTCATGCTGGGCAAGACTTTCAAGGGCATGACGGACGCGATGCTGGAGTGGCAGACGACGCGGTTCACGGAGTTAGCCGTCGGAGCCGCGGACGGGGCGACATCAGACATCAGTTCGACAGACCGTAGAACCGTCAAACTGCGGCCCGAGCAGGTGGTCGAGATCGCGTTCGACGGAGTCCAGGGCTCGACACGTTACCCCGGCGGCATGGCCCTGCGGTTTGCGCGCGTGCTGCGCTACCGCGACGACAAGAGCCCGGCTGAGGCCGACACGATCGACACCGTGCGCGCCGTGTACGAGCGCGGTTCATGACTCGGACCTGATCCTCGTTGATTCTGCGCGTATGGGGTTGGCTACTCGAACTTTGTCGCCCTCAGCGCAGGGTCAACGCGTCAGAAACTGCTGCAATATCTGCACGAACACAGCGCTTAAGCAGGCAAAGCCCAGATTCTCCCCAACGTCGTTTTGCGCGGTGGAAGGATCAGCCAAGGCACTTGATACGAAACGCGATGACGAGGGAGAGACCGTGGCTACACCCACCGCCGCACCATCGGACCGCATCGAGGAGCAAGACGGCGATATCACCTACATCCGCACCGACAAGGACCTGCCGCCGGTAGCGATCATCGACCGATCGCCGATCACCGCAAAGCACAAGATCATCTTCGGGATCATCGCGGTGTTCGGGGCGATCGCGTGGGCGATCATCGCGTTCTTCCGCGGAGAGACGATCAACGCGGTGTGGTTCGTCATCGCGGCGATCTGTACCTACGTGATCGGCTTCCGGTTCTACGCGCGGCTGATCGAGATGAAGATCGTGCGTCCGCGCGACGACACCGCCACCCCCGCTGAGCTTTTCGAAAACGCCACCGACTACATGCCGACCGATCGCCGTGTGCTTTTCGGCCATCACTTTGCTGCGATAGCCGGGGCAGGCCCGCTTGTCGGTCCGGTGCTGGCCATGCAGATGGGCTATCTGCCCGGCACCATCTGGATCATCATCGGTGCGGTATTCGCCGGCTGCGTGCAGGACTACCTGGTGTTGTCGATTTCAGTTCGACGACGCGGCCGCTCCCTGGGGCAGATGGCTCGCGACGAACTCGGGGCGATCGGAGGTACTGCCGCCATCATCGGCGTGCTGGTCATCATGGTGATCCTGCTCGCGGTGCTTGCACTGGTGGTCGTGGGCGCCCTCGCCGAGAGCCCGTGGGGCGTCTTCTCCATCGCGATGACGATCCCGATTGCGATCTTCATGGGCATCTACTTGCGGTTCCTTCGTCCCGGTCGGGTGTCGGAGGTGTCGCTGATCGGCGTTGCACTGCTGCTACTTGCGGTCGTTTCCGGCGGCTGGGTTGCCGAAACCTCCTGGGGCGCTGACTGGTTCACCTTGTCGAAGGTGGCGTTGTCGTGGTGCATCATCATCTACGGCTTCGCGGCGTCGGTGTTGCCGGTGTGGCTCCTACTGGCCCCGCGCGACTACCTGTCGACGTTCATGAAGGTCGGCACCATCGCCCTATTGGCGATTGGCATCCTGTTGGCCCGACCGATCATGGAAGCGCCCGCCATCTCGCAGTTCGCCACGAAGGGCACCGGCCCCGTGTTCGCCGGCTCGCTGTTCCCCTTCCTGTTCATCACGATCGCGTGCGGCGCGTTGTCGGGCTTCCACGCACTGATCTCATCGGGCACTACGCCTAAGCTGCTCGAGAAGGAAAGCCAGATGCGGCTGATCGGTTACGGCGGCATGCTCACCGAGTCGTTCGTCGCGATCATGGCGCTGATCACCGCGGCCATCCTCAACCAGCACCTCTATTTCGTGATGAATGCGCCCGCCGCCCAGACGGGTTCCACCGCACAGACTGCCGCCGACTACGCCAACGGCCTCGGCCTGTCGGGTCCACCGATCACTCCCGCCGAGATCACGGCGGCCGCAGAAGACGTGGGTGAGAAGTCGATCGTGTCGCGCACCGGCGGCGCACCGACGCTGGCGTTCGGCATGTCAGAGGTGCTACACCAGGTATTCGGCGGCACTGCACTCAAGGCGTTCTGGTACCACTTCGCGATCATGTTCGAGGCGCTGTTCATCCTCACTACCGTCGATGCGGGCACGCGGGTCGCGAGGTTCATGCTTTCCGATGGCCTTGGCAATCTCGGTGGGCCGCTGAAGAAGCTGCAAAATCCTAGTTGGCGTGTCGGCGCATGGATCTGCAGCGTCATCGTGGTCGCCGCGTGGGGCGGCATCCTCCTGATGGGTGTCACCGATCCGCTCGGCGGCATCAACACGCTGTTCCCGTTGTTCGGGATCGCCAACCAACTGCTCGCTGCGATCGCATTGACGGTGGTCACCGTCGTGGTGATCAAACGTGGATTGCTGAAATGGGCGTGGATACCAGCGATTCCGCTGTTCTGGGATCTCATCGTCACTCTGACCGCGTCGTGGCAGAAGATCTTCTCCGCAGACCCGAAGCTGGGCTACTGGAAGCAACACAGCATCTGCCAGGCCGCCAAGGAGGCCGGAAAGCTCTGCCTCACTGCGAAGAGCCCAGGTGATGTCGACAAGATCGTCCGCAACACATTCATCCAGGGCACGTTGTCAATCGTGTTCGCGTCCGTCGTCGTCATCGTGTTCGTGGCCGGTGTGATGGTTGCGCTGCGAGCGATCCGCGGTGGCGGAAAGCCATTGACAGAGGACGAACCGGTACCGTCACGCATCTTCGCTCCGTCCGGATTGATCCCGACTCATGCAGAACGGGAGGTGCAAAAGCAATGGGACGCGCTACCGAAATCGCACGCCAAATCGGTTGGTACTGGGGCACATTAATGGGCGATAACCACTATCGGCGCTACGTCGAGCATCGCGGGCGCATCCATCCTGGCGAGGAGGTCGTTTCCGAACGGGAGTACTGGCGGATGCGGCACGCCGCAACGGACTCCAATCCCAACCCTCGCTGCTGCTAAGGCTTCCTCACCCCGACGCGACGACGCCTTCGGAAACCCATGGCGCCACAGACGAATCCGGCGTTGCCCGGAATGCGTCGGGCACATCATCGGTAACCTGCCACGTCGCTGCCAGACGGCCCATGCCGACCGCATACGCGCAATGCACACCGAGCTCGACGAGCTCCTCTTCAGTGAAATGGCGGCGTAGGTCGTCGTACACCGCGTCGTCGATGGACAGGTGGTCAGTGGCGAAGAGATCGGCGAAGCACACAGCGCTCCGCTCGGCGGGCGAAAGGTCGTCGGCCTCGGAAGGCTGCTCGAGAGAGCACACGGCGGCCTCGGTGAGGCCATCGTCGATGGCGCTCTGATAGCGCACCGACATACAGCTCCGACACTGGTTGTGGAACGCGATCCGCAGCCGCACGAGTTCAATCAGCCGCGGAGACAACGTCCCACTGGATTGCAGCGCCGACTTGAGCCCGCCAAGAGCACCCGCGACTTCTGGCCGATGGCCGAGAATCGACGCCACACCGAGGTTGATCCGGTCGCCCTGACCGAGATCATCCGCCGACACCGATGCAAAAGCCGTAGAAGGCATGATTCGAGCCATCATCACCTCGCGTCGCCGTAGGTTGGTATTCAAGTGGATCGTATAGCTAAACTGTTGCCCATACAGTAAGGGCATCTTCTGGAGGGAGCGTCCCGTGAACAAGGACGACATGATCCTGATCAGCGTCGACGACCACATCGTCGAGCCGCCGGACATGTTCAAGAATCATCTGCAGAAGAAGTACTTGGATGAGGCTCCTCGGTTGGTGCACAACCCGGACGGCTCGGATACCTGGCAGTTCCGCGATGTGGTGATCCCCAACGTCGCGTTGAACGCGGTCGCCGGCCGGCCCAAGGAGGAGTACGGCCTGGAACCGACCGGCCTCGATGAGATCCGCCCAGGGTGTTACGACGTCGACGAGCGCGTCAAGGACATGAACGCCGGCGGCATCCTCGGCTCCATCTGCTTCCCGTCATTCCCTGGTTTCGCCGGCCGGTTGTTCGTCACGGAGGATCCCGAGTTCTCGTTGGCGTTGTTGCAGGCCTACAACGATTGGCACGTCGAGGAGTGGTGCGGCGCCTACCCAGCACGGTTCATTCCGATGTGTCTGCCGGTGATCTGGGATGCCGAGGCCTGCGCCAAAGAAGTCAGGCGCAACGCCGAACGCGGCGTGCACGCCCTGACCTTCACCGAAAACCCCGCCGCCATGGGCTATCCGAGTTTCCACGACGATCACTGGACGCCGTTGTGGGAAGCGTTGGTGGACACCGAAACCGTGATGAACGTGCACATCGGGTCCTCCGGCCGGTTGGCGATCACCGCGCCGGATGCGCCGATGGACGTGATGATCACGCTGCAGCCGATGAACATCGTGCAGGCCGCCGCCGACCTCCTGTGGTCCAAGCCGATCAAGAAGTACCCGGATCTCAAGATTGGCCTGTCCGAGGGCGGCACTGGCTGGATCCCGTACTTCCTTGAGCGTGCGGACCGTACCTATGAGATGCATTCGACGTGGACGGGTCAGGACTTCAAAGGAAAAAAGCCCTCGGAGGTGTTCCGCGAGCACTTCTTGACATGCTTCATCTCCGATCAAGTCGGGGTGGCGCTACGCAATGAGATCGGCATCGACAACATCTGCTGGGAAGCCGACTATCCGCACAGCGACTCGATGTGGCCAGGCGCACCTGAACAGCTGCACGAGGTGCTGACCAAGAACAACGTGCCCGACGAGGAGGTCAACAAGATGACCTTCGAGAACGCCATGCGCTGGTATCACTTCGACCCGTTCACCCACATCACCCGCGAACAGGCCACTATCGGTGCCCTGCGCAAGGCCGCGGAAGGCCACGATGTCTCCATCCAAGCGCGATCATCCGAACGCAAGAAGGACTCCAGCCTCGGGGCCAGCTCGCTGCAGGCACAACTGGACAGGTCCAATACCCCGCGTTGAATTCTGTTGACCGCGTTGTCAAATAAGAGCTAGCAGGCTTCCAGCACATTGATAGGGATGACATAGCTCATTCTTAGCTTGCCTACCTAACCTCGCCTTTGGGTTGGGGCGTCTATCGACGCGCGAAAGGCCAGGTTATGAAATTCAAACAAGCGGTCGCTGGTGCAGCGATCGGCTGCACTCTCGGCATTACCGGAATCGGCTTCGGATCAGCAGTTGCGAACGCGGCACCGTGTAATCCGGCTCCCGGGGTGCAGTGTGGCGGTGGTCCGGGTGGCGGTTCGCGCGGTGGCCCGCCGCCGCAGCGCGGACCAGATGGGCCACCACAGGGTGACCCTCGCGGTCCGGGTGGCCCTGGTGGCCCTGAATTCCGCGGACCCGGTGGACCCGGCGGTCCACCTGGCGACTTCCGCGAACCAGGCGGGCCGGGCGGTCCCCCCGGCGACTTCCGCGGACCAGGCGGGCCAGGCGGTCCCCCCGGCGACTTCCGCCGCGGACCCGACGGTCCCGGCGGACCCGACTTCCGCGGACCCGATAACCACGATTGGCGGCCGCCGTGGAACCCCGGCGACAACGACTGGCGCGGCCGCTTCCATGGAGCCCCATGGGGTGGTGACCTGCCGCCTTGGGGCTGGGGTGCACCCCCGGCGCCGCCATGGGACGGACCGTTGCCGGAAGCGTGGGGACCACCCCCGCCACCAATCAACTACTGGGGTTTCCAAGAGCAACCGGTGTGGGATCAGGGCTACAACCAGTGGGGCTTCTACTTCTTCGGGATCTGGATTCCGCTCCCGATCTGACCTGCCGACAGGACGGCCGCCTCGATTGCACTGGGGCGGCCGTCCTACCCTCTCAATTCACTTGAGCGAGTAGCGGATCGGCAGGTGCTTGAGGCCGCCGACGAAGATGGTGGCGATGTGTTGGGGATCGCCGGCGAGTTCGATCGACTCCAGCCTCGGCACCAGCTCGGAGAAGAAGCTGTTGACCTCCATCCGGGCCAGCGCTGCGCCAAGACAGAAGTGCACGCCGTAGCCGAACGCGTTGTGCTTGTTGGGTTCACGGCCGACATCGAATCGGAATGGGTCGCCGAAGACGTCTTCGTCGCGGTTGCTCGAAACATAGGACAGCAGAACGGACTCCCCTGCAGCGATCGGGACGCCGCGGACTTCCGTGTCTTCGCGCGCCGTACGCATGAACTCCTTCACAGGAGTGACCCAGCGGACCATCTCCTCGGTCGCCAGCGGCATCAGATCCATGTTGGCGCGCAGGCGTTCTCGCTGGTCGCGGTTGTCGATAAGTGCGTGCAGGCCGCCAGCAATCGTCGCACTGGTGGTGTCGTGACCGGCGGTGGCGATGATCAGGTAATAGGAGACAGTGTCGATATCGGAGAGCGGCTCGCCGTCAATCGTGGCATTGGCGATCGCGGAGGCCAAGTCCTCGGTCGGGCTCTCCCGCCGCGAGGCAGTCAATTCGTTGAAGTAC
This sequence comes from uncultured Actinomycetota bacterium, assembly GCA_963766465.1. GTDB lineage: Bacteria > Actinomycetota > Actinomycetes > Mycobacteriales > Mycobacteriaceae > Mycobacterium. The sequence goes on along the minus strand of CAVXZT010000014.1, from coordinate 394,025 downwards.
TGAAACATTTCGAGGAGCACGACCATCTGCTCCTCTTTAGTGGTGCCGCGCTGAAACTCAGCATCTTCGGCGCCGAACAGTTCCTGGGTGTATTTCAGCATGCGGGGAAAGTCGGATTCGGGGATGCCGAGCATCGACATGATCACGTACAGCGGATAGTTCACCGCAACTTCCTGAACGAAGTCGCATTCAGGGCCTGCCGCCAACATGTGGTCGACGTAGCGCTTTGCGAGCTCGTCAATACGAAGTTTGAGCGCTCTCATTGCTCTAGGGCGAAACCAGTCTGCTCCGATCGCCCGCACATCGCGATGCTGGGGATCGTCCATGTGAATCAGCGTGCTGACACCGATCGCGGCTTGTTGCTCATCCCCCTCGATGGTCGCCAGTACCGGCCGAGGTGAGTTGGTGAACAGCGTGTTGGCCCGCTCGATCGCCATGATGTCGGCGTGCTTGGTGATCGCCCAGAACGGACGGTAGTCGGGAACGTCGACCCACGAGACGGGGGCGTTGGCGCGCAGATGTGTCAGCGCCGCATGTAGTTTCGCCTCGTCGGCGTAAGCCTGGGGATCGGCGAAGACCTTCGCCGCCCCGTCCATGATCCGTGTACTCACAGGCGTCACCTCACTGATGCATTCGGCTCGCGCAGCTCTTGCACGACTTCGCAGACAGTCTGCTCCGGGATGGAGCGTGGAAAACCCACCATGACACGATCGATCACACCGTCGCACCGATCCCGGATTTTGGCCGCCACCTTCTCGATTGGGGCGACGACCGCGAACTCCTCGAGGACCTCGTCGTCGATGAGTGCGCCCATGCCGTCCCAATCGCCCTGTTTCGAAAGACGGTGCAGTTCTTCGTGCAATCCGCCCCAGCCGTGCAGCGCCAAAACCTTGCGGTAGGCGGGCGTCGACCCGTAGAACGCGATCTGCTTGCGGGTGCCGACGGCGGCTGCGCTCAGCCCGGCCTCATCCTCGGCAGTCACCACGAACACCGGACACGACACCTGGAAGTCGCTGCGCTTACGACCGGATCGCTGCATTCCGCGCAGCAGCGCGGGCGTGGTCACTTCCTCGAAGTAGCGCTTGGTCGTGAACGCGTGCGCGACCAGTCCGTCGGCGACTTCGCCGCACATCTCCGTCATCGCCTCTCCGACTGCGGCGATGAACACCTTCGGGAGCTGGTAGCCGTGGGGCTCAGGTGTGAACATCGGCGTCATCAGCTTGTGTGTGTAGAACTCGCCCTCGAAGCTCAGTTTCGAGCCGTCCCGCCAACACGTCCAGATCTCCCGCATCGCCACGGCGAACTCCCGCATGCGCGGCACCGGCCGACTCCACGGCATGCTGAATCGCTTCTCGATGTGCGGCTGGATCTGTGAGCCCAGGCCCAGATTGAGCCGGCCGCCCGAATACTCCTGAAGGTCCCAGCCGATGTTGGCGACCGTCATCGGATTGCGCGCAAAGGCCACCGCAATGCTGGTGCCCAGCTCGATCGTCTCGGTGTGTTCGGCGGCAAGTGTCAACGGCAGGAAAGGGTCGTGATTGATCTCGGCGGTCCAGCAGCCGTCGTAGCCGCGTCGTTCCAGCCTGGTGGCAGTCTCCACGACGTTGGCGAGTTGGCTGGAAACGCCGCCGTCGACCTTCAGGCCGGCGCCGCTTCCCATACGCGCAGACGCTACAGTAAGCGATTCAGTATGGTCAACGTGAACATGCCGGTGCGACGATCGCGTTGGGACGACAGGAAGAGGCGCATGACGAACGAGCAGGGCTGGAAAGAGACGCTCGAAGATCTCGACGTTCGGCGTGAGACTTCGCGGGCGATGGGCGGTACGGAGCGGCTCGCCAAGCATCATGGCAAGGGCAAGCTCGACGCCCGCGCGCGCCTCGATCATCTGCTCGACAAGGGGAGCTTCCGAGAGTTCGGCACCCTCGTCGGCGGCGACATCGCCGCGGACGGGATCGTCGCCGGCTCAGGACATATCAACGGGACACCGGTCATGGTGGGGGCCGAAGACTTCACCACCCTCGCCGGGAGCATCGGGCCTGGCGGCAACGCCAAGCGCTACCGGCTCGCCGAGCTGGCGCTGCGCGACCGGATCCCGCTGGTGATGCTCCTCGAGGGTGCCGGGTTCCGCCCCAGCGGTGAGCATTACGGCCGAACCCCCACCGACCTGCTCGCGCAGGCGAAGTGCTCCGGCAAGGTTCCGACGGTGGCCGGCTTGTTGGGCCCCTCGGCCGGACACGGCGCCCTCGTTGCGCCCGTCTGCGACTGGACCATCATGAGCCACCAGGGCGCGATTTTCACCGCTGGCCCGCCGGTGGTGAAAGAGTCGACGGGCGAAGAGATTTCGAAGGAAGACCTGGGCGGACCCGGCGTCGCGTTGGCCAGCGGAGTGATCCACAACCTCGCCGAGGACGACGAAGCGGTGCTCGACGACATCCGCAAGTATCTGTCATATTTTCCGGCGAGCGCGTGGTCATACCCGTCATCGTTGCCCGCCAGCGAGACCACCGAGCCACGGCCGACTCCCGAACTTCTCGACATCGTGCCCCGCGGCAACCGCAGGGTCTACGACATGCGCGCCGTGCTCGACGTCGTCTTCGATACTCCCGACTGGTTTGAGGTGCAGCCGAAGTTCGGGCCCGCGATGATTTGCGCGCTGGCCCATCTCGGTGGCCACCCCGTCGCTGTCGTCGCCAACCAGCCCAAGGTGATCGCAGGCTCCATTGACGCCGATGCCGCCGACAAGGCAGCGCATTTCATCACGGTGGCCGACTCATTCCACTTTCCTATCGTCTTCCTCGCCGACAACCCCGGCATGCTGCCCGGCAGTCGGTCGGAGAAGAGCGGAGTGCTGCGCAGCGGGGCGCGGATGTTCGCCGCCCAGACCGCGGCGACGACACTCAAACTGCACGTGACGCTGCGCAAGGCGTACGGATTCGGCTCGATGGTGATGTCATTGCTCGGATTCGACAGCCAGAGTGCGACATTCGCCTACCCCGGCGCCACGATGGGCGCGATGAGCGCCGCCGCGCTGAGCAAGGCCTCCCACGCTGCAGAGGACGTCGAGGCCAAGTTGCGCAAGGCGGAAGTAGAAGCGTCGTTCCGGTCAGCGGGCAGCCTCGGCTTCGACGACCTCATCGATCCGCGGGAGACTCGGGACGCGCTGCTGAGCGCGCTGCAACGCGGCATCTACAGCCGCCAGGCGGCGGCGGAACCGGTGTATCGCACCGCTGATCACGCCCTAGCTTTCGCGGACTTGTGCACGGTTTCCGGCGCTGAGCGCCGCGAATCGTGCACAAATCACACAGCAGTGCGGTACGCGTCGACGATCGGCTCCAGCTCGTCAGGAGTCGCGCCGTGCATGATCAGCGCGTCGGCGCCGTACTCGAACTCCTTGCGGATCCGCTCAACACACTGTTTGGCAGACCCAGTGGCCGAGGGTTCCAACCATTCATCGGGAATCAACGTCGCGATGTGCTCGATCTGCTCCGGCGTCGCCTTGTGATCGATCCCGCCAGGAATCGACGTCACCACCGAGTCTTCGCGGAAGCGTTGCAGCACAGCAGGATCCCAGCCGTTGGTGTTGACCAGCAGATCGCCGTAACCCTGGAGGTAGGTCGCGAGCCGCGCGACGGTCTTCTTCAACCGCAGCTCTTCGGGTAGGTGATCGCCGACGGTTGCGAAACACGACCACACCCTGACACTGTCCGGGTCGCGACCGGCCTTCTGCGCCGCGTCCTTCACAGTTTTGACGCAGCGCTGCAGGGTTTCCGGTGTGAAGTAGGTGTGAAGGATGACGTCGTCGAACGCCCGGCCGCCCAGCTCGAGCGTCTTCGGCCCGAACGCCACGAGAGCCAGCCGGATGTCCTCCTTGAAGTCGGGATCGAGAAAGAGCACCTGATACTTGCCCATCGGCCCTTCGTGGTTGAAGATCACCTCGCCGTTCCAGAGCCGACGCATGACCTGGGCGAAGTCCTCCATCTGCGCGGTCGTCACGGCAGGCACCCCGAACGCGGCGTACATCGCCGCCACGCCGCGGCCGATGCCGAGCGTGAAACGTCCGCCGGAGAGCCGATGCATCGTGGTCGCCCATGAGCCGGTGATCAAGGGATGCCGGGTGTTGTGATTGGTTGCGGCAGTGGCAATCTGCATCCGGCTTGTGACCGCGCAGGCTGCGCCGACGAGCGACGAGGCTTCCTTGACGTTCCATCGCTCGGAGACGAACGCGGTTCCGAAGCCGAGTTCCTCGCCGCGGCGGGCTTCGTCCATCAATGTCGCTGGGCCTTCACCGCCTGCGCCCGCAAGCAGGTAGTAGCCGAGCTCGTCGAGTACGCGCTGACTCATTGCCAGACCCCTTGCTTGTAGCCGCAATTCCACACTTCGGTGATCCTGCCATCGACCACGCGAAAGATTTCCATGCTGCCGACGTCCGTCTTCGTGCCGTCCTTCAACGTCATCGGCGACTGATAGACGATCGCCACATGTTCGCCGTCATCGCCGGCCACGACGAGGTTGAGATCGAAGCGGATCGTGTCGAACATCTCCCAGTGGTCCACGATTCGTTGTACTGCTTGCTCGTGGGTAAGCCTCGTCGCCTCCCCCACCTCGTGGCGGATCACGGAATCGCCCATCAGCTCCTCGGCGAGCGCGAAGTCCTTCTTGTTCCAGACGACGAGGTTGTACAGCTCCACCACCTCACGGGCGCTGCGGGTCACGAGAACACCTCCAGTGCATCGATGTCGTCGATCGTCGCCACCGCCCGTTCGGTGAGCTTCAGGCACAGAGCACGGGACCGCTCCGGCATGGCGTCCCAACCGTTCAGCGTGATGACGGGAAGAACCATCAGGTAAGCCACGGCGAATCGGTACTGACGCCACGCTTCGTCCAACGAGTAATCGGTGACACCGTCCGCCCTCAGGAACGCGAGGTACTCGCAAACCAGCGCCTTGTCGTGACCGCGGCGCACCTCGGTCGGCAGCCCCTGGCTCACCAGGTAGGCGATGTCGGCGATGCCCGCGCCGCGGGAGGCGAACTGGAAATCGACCACCTTGAGTCGATCGCCGTCGAAGAACATGTTGTCGGCCCTGATGTCACCGTGCAGAAGCATCGAGCGGCCGGTCAGCTCCGGCAGTGCTTGAGCCGCGGCCTCGACGAACCGCTCGGCGAAGCGCGCAACAGCAGACGACACTCGCGCAGACGACTTGTCGAGGTAAATCTGCCAGCCCGGCCCGAACGCAGGTACAAGCAGGTCGCGCACGATCGGGGTATCGATACTTGGGAACGCTTCCAGTACAGCGGCATTCCCGCTATCAGTCGACCACGCGTGCAACCCCGCGAGTTGCTCGATGCACAACCTTGCGCGATCGAGCGACAGGCCAGCGAGATGGTCGGCGTTGTCCCAGTCGCACAGGTCCTCGAGCACCAAGACGAAGTCGGCCGAGCCGTCGATCATGCGCGCGGCATAGACACGTGGCGTCTGTATCGGCGCGACACCGGCGACCTGCCGATAGAAGGACAACTCGCGTTGATAGCCGTCAAGCAATTCCATGGCTCCCCGTGCCTCTGACTCGGCGGGCAGCTTGACGATCACACTCGACGGCACACCGTCACCGACGAGGTGGAGCCGATACAGCAATGCCGAGAACCCCGTGTCCTCGGCGATCCGCTCGGCCCGAACGTCAGTAACCGTCGCGCCGTCGAACACGGCCGACAGCCACTGCGGGGTGACGTCGCCGATAGTCGACGGAACGGCCGCCATCCCCGAAGTCACCATCGACCCTCCCCGAAAAGAAATTTGACGCAGAACAACTAAGTTAGTTGTCGGGCGTCTAATATGCAAGGGTGCCTTCTCCAGCCCGAGGGTTGACGCAGCCGGAGCGCGTCGAGACATCCAACCGGCGGCTGCTCCAGGCCGCCGCTGAGCTGATCGTCGAGAAGGGCTGGGAGGCAACGACTGCTGCCGAGATCGGCCGGCGGGCCGGCTACAGCCGGGCCATGGTCCACGCGAGGTTCGGCAGCAAGGACGCCATCCTCGAAGCCTTCCTTCACGAGTACGTGAGGCATCTCAACCCGGATCCCGACCCGAAGACCAGCGGCATGCAGCAGGTACTCGCCCACTTCGACCGGATAGAGGAGATCTACGCCGAGGACGACGAGCTGCTTCTGGCGATGTTCGTTGCGACCTTCGAGGCGGTCAAGACCACCTCACCGTTGCGTCATCGGGTACGGGATCAGCTGAAGAGTGGCGCAGCGAAAGTCGAGAAGGGCCTGCGAAAGGGCATCCGTGACGGCTCGGTCCGTTCCGGTATCGACATCGCGCGGGCCGTCACTGACATCAGCACAGCGGTGTTCGGCATCGCGTTCTGGTGGACGGCGTTGCCCGACCAGTCCGATCTCGCGCGGGAGCTGACGAAGATCCGAGCGCGAATCATCGACGACTACGGCGCGTAGTCAGCGCACTGACCCACTTTCCAAACCACAAAGCCCCAGCTCACGGTCGACAATGTCCACATCCTTGCTTATATTGTGGGTATGTGCTCATAATATGAATGCGTCGTGCGTCACACTCGTTCACGCCTGTGCCGCACTTCACCAGGCCAGAAACGCTTCGAAGGGGCCATACCCATGTCACATACCGCCGTCGTCATCAACACAGCGGTCGCGATCATCGCCGTGGTCGTGATGATTGTGCGTTTCAAGTTCAACCCGGTCGTGTCGTTGGTGGTGGGCTCCGCATACCTCGGCCTTGCGGTCGGACTTGGCGTGGAGAAGACGATCGACTCGATCATGACCGGATTCGGCGACATCATGGCCGAGGTCGGCCTGCTCATCGCGTTCGGCGTGTTGATGGGCGCGATACTGCAGCAGACGGGGGCCATTCAGCGGCTGGTGCAAACGCTGCTGAAGCTGTTCGGGCCAAAACGCATGCCGTATGCGATGTCGCTGACGATCGCGACCCTGCTCCAGTCGATTTTCCTCGATGTGCTGCTTGTCATCTCGGCGCCGCTCGGGCGCAGCCTGGCCAAGAAGATTGGCAAGAACGGAACCGCGCGGATGGCGGCGGCCATGGCCATCGGCCTCGAATGCGGAATCGTCTTGACCGTTCCCGGCGTCGGCGCGCTCGCGCTGGCCGGCCTCCTCGGCGTTCCGCTTGGCAAGTACCTGCTGTTCGGTGTGCTCCTGGTGATCCCTACTGTCGCGATCTCCGTGGCGATCATGTCGTTCCTGTTCAATCACGGCTTTTGGAACCCTGAACGCGACGAGCAGGAGTTCCTCGGCGAGGATCCCGAACTGCTTGGCGATGCGGATGTCGAAACATCCAGCGTTGCAACGGCACCCGACAACGACGGACCTTCGGGTGGCGGCGTCGCCACCAAGACGGCAATGCTGACCCGAGCCCAGACCCCGCTGATCGTGCTCTTTGCGCCGATGCTGCTCTCGCTCGTACTTATCGCTGCCGGTGCGATCCTCGATGCCGGCGACATTCACAACCCGATCATCAAGTTCGTCTCCTCCCCTGTCATCGCCCTGCTGATCGGCCTGATCGGCACCAGCTTCGTCGGCCGCTACACGTTGGGGGCCGAGCCCATTCAGCGTGCGATCGCCACCGGCTTCAAGGAGAGCGGACAGATCCTGATCCTGACGGGTGTGGGCGGCTCGCTGGCCGCCACCATCAAGGCGGCCGGGCTTGGCGACATTCTTGGCGAGTACTTCACCGCCAGCACTGCCGCCCCGCTGCTCGTCGTGTGGGCTATCGCCGCGGCGCTACATGTCGCGGTCGGTTCGGTGACGATCTCCGCGATCACATCGGCGGGCATCCTCGCGCCAGTCGCACCGATTATCGGGCTCGACCCCGTGCTGATCGCCTTGGCCGCCGGCGCGGGCTCACTCTTCGCGGTGCACGTCACCAGTAATACGTTCTGGCTGCTGCAGTCGCTGTTGGGACAGTCGACGCGAGGTGCTCTGAAGACCGTCACGGTCGGTGTGTCCGTCGCATCCGTGGTCGCGATCCTGCTCATCCTGCCGATGAGCGTCCTGTTCTGACATGTCTCGAGGAATAACGTTGAACACCACAGATATTCGTCCACTCGCAGGCGTGCGGGTGCTCGAGCTGGGCAACTACATCGCCGCGCCGACCGCGGGCAGGATGCTTGCCGACTTCGGCGCCGAGGTCATCAAGGTCGAGCGGCCGGTCACCGGCGACGAACTTCGCAACTGGCGGCTGTACTCCGGGGACACCTCGATGCTGTATCGGACCATCAACCGAAATAAGAAGTCCATCGTGCTCGACCTCAAGACCGACCGCGGCCGGGAGATCGTGCTCGACCTGGTTCGGCATTGCGACGTGCTGCTTGAGAATTTCAGGCCCGGCACCCTCGAGAAGTGGGGCCTGGGTCCCGAGGACCTCGACCGGGTCAACCCAAACCTCGTCATCACCCGCATCTCGGCGTTCGGCCAGACCGGACCGCTGTCGGAGCGACCCGGCTTCGCCGCTGTGGCTGAGTCGTTCGGCGGTCTGCGTGAGCTCGTCGGCGATCCCGACCGGCCGCCCGTGCGCACCGGCGTGTCGATCGGCGACTCGATCGCCGGGATCTACGCCGCATTCGGCACCGTGATGGCGCTGTACCAACGGGATCGTGTCAACGTGCCACTGCCGCAGCGTGTTATCGATGTCGCTCTCAACGAGTCCGTGCTGTCGATGATGGAGTCGCTGATACCTGACTACCTGGCATACGGTGTCACGCGCAAGCGCGTCGGCGGTCGGATGGAGGGCATCGCACCGAGCAACGCGTACCCCTGCGCAGACGGCACCAGCATCATCGTCGCAGGCAACGGAGACGCGATATACCAGCGATACATGCAGACCATCGGCCGACCCGATCTCGCGTCTGACCCCGATCTGCAGAGCAATGCCGGCCGCTGGCAACGTCGCGAGGAACTCGACGCCGCGATCGGGCAGTGGACCGTCCAGCACGACCGGGATGAGGCGCTCAAGCTGCTCGACGAGGCCGGTGTGCCCTCTGGCCCGATCTACACGGCCGCCGACATCTGTGCCGATGAGCAGTACGAAGCGCGAAACATGATCCAGCACTTCGCTGTTGACGTCGGCGAGGCCGAGCCCAAGACCGTTGGCTTCCCAGGCATCGTCCCCGTGATCGGTGGAACATCGCTGCCGATTCGCAACGTCGGACCCGACCTCGGCGAGCACACCCACGAGGTGCTGTCGACCGTGTTGGGCCTCAACGATGACGAGATAGGAGCACTCTCATGACACCTCGTCCGTATACGCCAATCGCCGAGCTTCGCGATGTGACCCTGCGCGACGGGCTTCAGCTGACGGCCAAAGCGCCGCCCACCGAACGCAAGATCGAGATCATCCGCGAGCTGCTGGACCTGGGGGTGCCTGCCCTCGAGATCGGTTCCATGGCGCGCGCGGATCTCGTTCCTCCGCTTGCCGATTCGCTCGACGTCATCGCGGCGCTCGATCCCGACGAGCTCGACCGGTGCTGGGTCTGGGTGGCGACGCCACGACACGTCGAGAAGGCTGCGGCAGCCGGCGCGCGGAACTTCCAATACTGCTTCTCGGCGTCGGACTCGCACAACCAGGCCAACATCGGACGCAGCACAGAGGACAGTGTCGCGGCGATGCCCGACGCCGTCCGGATTGCGCAGGAAGTCGGCGGGTCCATCCAGCTGTGCATCGCGACGGCGTTCACATGTCCATTCGAGGGCCTGACCGACCCCGAGCGGGTTATCGGAGTCGCCGCCGATCCACGCACCACGGGAGCCGATGACATCGTCGTATGCGACACCATCGGCCAGGCCATCCCGACGCAGGTGACCGACCTGATCAACGGGCTGAAGACGCGAAGCCCCCAGCGGCGCATCGTCTTTCACGGACACGACACGTGGGGCCTTGGCGTGGTGAACACACTCGCCGCGATCGACGCCGGAGCCACAATGGTCGACGGATCGCTTGGCGGTCTCGGCGGCTGCCCATTCGCCCCCGGCGCCAGCGGCAACACCTGCAGCGAGGACCTCTTGTTCGCGACCCGACCCGACTGGTTCACCCCGGCCACGCTGGAGTCGATGGTGGACATCAGCGACAAACTCCTCGCCGAGCTCGGCGAGCCGAACCGCTCTCGAACCGCCCAAGGCGCACGGTCGAAGTCGAAAGCGTTCGACTGGGTCATCGGCAACGATCGCGGCGCCTGAGCGCGGGTACATTCCTGTCATGGCATCCGACGACGCCGCCTCGTCCAAGCAGCCTCTGCTGGTGCTCGGCAAGATCACCGAGATCCTCGACGCTTTCACCCTGACGCATCCCGATATGACGCTGGGCGAGATCCAGCAGGCGACCGGGCTTCCGACCTCCACCGTGCAGCGGCTGGTGAGCAATATGGTCGCCCAGGGCCTGCTGGACCGGGCAGGTGATCGCATCCGGATCGGTGTGCGGATGTCGTACTGGGCCGCCACCGCCCTCAAAGACCTCGACGTGCTGGCGGTCGTCAACCCGGTGCTCAAGGAGATTCGCGACAAGACCGGAGAGACGGCCTGCTTCTTCAAGGTCGAACAGAACTTCAGGGTCGCCGTCGCCGTCGCCGAGACGCACCACGCGCTGCGTCGAGATATGTACGTGGGCAAAGTCATTCCTCTGCATGTGGGGTCCGCCTCACGAATCCTGTTGGCCTGGAACCCCGATCTTGCTGACAAGATCCTCTCCGCCCCGCTCGAACCGTTGACCGACGGAACGGTCACAAGCCCGGATGACTTGCGCAAGCTGATCGGACAGGCCAAGGCGGACGGCTATGCGATCACGGCAGGCGAACGCGAGGACTCCGCGTCTGGGCTCTCCGCGCCGGTCTTCGATGCCGCGGGCGACATCTTGGGCGCGATAACGATCAGCGGGCCGACCGTACGCATGCCGCAGGTGCAGTGCGAGGCATGGATCGACCTGGTGGTCGGCTACGCCGAGCAGGTCACCCGCACAATCGGCGGCCGCCTTCCGCACTGAGTCCCTTGAGGAACTGCTCGGACACCGCCTGCACGCGCCGCGAGAACAGGTGTCCGGCATGACCACCGTCGTGCCAGAACAGCTGGCCACCCCACCGCTCGTGCAGTGCAAGAGCCGGTTCGCGAAACGCCATCCGGTCATGCCAGGAACCCACGATGAGCCGGCGATCGGGAGGCGGCGTCGGCTCGACGGACTGGTAGTCAACAGCCGACATCACCTGCGCCACAGTGTCTGACCGCAACAGCTCGATGGTCTCATGCACCGACGGGCCCCAGCGGCCGAGGTGGGCTGCGATCATCGCGTTGAGCCCGAAGATCGGCGTGTACACCGCGACGGCGTCCACCTTTTCGAGATGCGAAACCAGGCCTGCCACGGGACTGCCCATGGACACACCGGAGACGGCGATCGTGCTGGCCTGCGGCCGCAGCCAATTCACGACCGCACGCACCTCGGAGACGGAGCGCATCATTCCCGCGACGTTGTTCAGCGGGTCCATATTCGGATAAGCCGGCCACGCGTTGCGACGCACACCGTGGCCGGGCTGCACGGGCAGCGCGATGTTGAAACCCAGCACGCTCTGAATGCGCCGGGCGCGCGAGAACAGCAGGTCGAGCGGTTGGCCCTGGCCCGCACCGTGTACCCACACCAGCCACGGCCGGGGAGCGTCGCCGTGGCGGCACAGGTGGACCGCACCGGTGGCCGGTACACCAAGGCCCTCGGCGGCCAGTGACGGCGGTAGCAACGGATCGTGCTCGAACATCAGCCGCTCATAGACCAGCCGCCCGAACCGTTGCCTGCGAATCTCCCTCACTTGAAGGGGTTCCGGCTCCGCGTTGGCCGCTGCCACACCAAGCGTCGACAACTCTTCCGCTGCGGCGGCACACGATTCCGCTGTGCGCTCGAATCTGGGTGGCGGTGCCGTCAGCGTCATGCCCGACAGCGCCACCTCGTCCATCACGACCTCGCTGAGCAGCCGAATGCCACTCGGTGACAGAGGATTCCATCCATCAGATCTCAGCGCCGCATGCGCCCGCGGCAGGACTCCCGCGAAATCCGCGCCGATCCGCCGCATACGCTCCGATGTTTTCATCGGCTAGGCGATCTTGAAGCCCGTGTATCCAGCGGCTGCGATCTCGTCGCACCGACGGCGGTACTCCGGAATCCCGGCCGTGTAGCCCATGTACATCCGCTTCTTGCCGGGAACATTGCCCCCGTTGTACCAGGAATTGCAGGTCGGGTGGACGAGCACGGTCGGTGCGACCAACGAGGTGGTGTGCTCGATCCACTCGCGCTGGTGCTCGGGGAGGGCTTCGATCGTGCGGTAATCGTTGGCCCGCAGGTGTGCAATGCAGTCGCCGATCCATTCCACGTGCTGCTCAAGCGCCGCGACGAAATTCGTTGCCGCCGACGGGCTTCCGGGTGCCTGCACGATGAACAGGTTGGGAAAGCCCGCGACCGAGAGCCCGAGGTAAGACAGGGGGCCTTCGCTAGCCCAAAAGTCGCGCAGCGATATGCCGTCGCGGCCGCGGATGTCGATGCGGGTCAGCGCACCGGTCATCGCGTCGAAGCCGGTGGCGTAGACGATCACGTCGAGGTCGTACGAGCCCTGCTCGGTTCTGATTCCGGTTGGTGTCACCTCACGGATCGGACCCTTGCGCAGATCGACCAGCGTGACGTTGTCACGGTTGAACGTCTCGTAGTAGCCCTGGTCGATGATCGGGCGCTTGCACCCGAACGGATGGCTCGGCGTCAGCGACGCAGCCGTCGCCGGGTCCTTCACGATTCGGGCCACAGCCTCGCCGTAGAGCTTCGCTGCCATCTTGTTGGCCTCGATGTCGAAGAACACGTCGCCCCAGCTGAGGGCGCCGATCACGCCGTTGTCGTCGATGGCACGCAGTTGGTCCTCACGTGACGCCGACTTCAGCGGCGGCCGCATAATCATCTCGAGCATCACGGAGAAGGCGGACAGCCGCGCCGCACCCACCGGGTGTTGGCGCTGCGCGGCACGGATCTCGCCGTAGCGGGCCTTCATCTCGTCGAGCTCGCCTGCCTCGAACGCCCGAACCTGCCAGGGCAACGTGTATGCCGGTGAACGCTGGAACACATACAGCTGTTCGGCCACCTGCGCGACCACCGGTATGAGTTGCACACCCGTCGAACCGGTTCCGATGACGCCGACGCGTTTACCGGTGAGGTCGAAGCCCTCCTTCGGCCAGCGGCTGGTGTGCAACGACGCGCCCGCGAAAGCGTCCATCCCGGTGATAGCGGGTTCGAGCGGTACCGAAAGAATGCCGGACGCCGCGACCACGAACGGGGCGGCGAACACCTCCCCCGCCGCTGTCTCGACGGCCCATTCGGCGGCCTGCTCGTCGAAGGTCATTGCGACAACGTCGGTGTTGAACCGGATATCGCGGCGCAGGTCGAGCCGATCGGCGACGAAGTTGAGGTAGGCCTCGATCTCGGGCTGGGCAGGCATCGTCTCCGTCCACACCCATTCCTGCTGGATTTTGTCGGAGAAACTGTAGGAGTACTCGATGCTCTCGATGTCACACCGGGCGCCGGGATATCGGTTGAACAGCCAAGTACCGCCGACGTTTTCGGCCTTCTCAAGAACCACGGCGGGTATCCCGAGCTGCCGCAGCCGGTGCAATGCGTACAGACCGGAGAAGCCCGCCCCGATGACGATCGCGTCGAAGCGGGCAGAACTGGGCATGGTCACAAGTCGGCACCTCACGTTCCCGGCTACAGCAAGTTACTGTAATGATTACAGTATCAAGGCCAGGCTCGGGCCGATTGTGGAATTTCGCGCAGCGGGGTCAGCGCTCAGCGACCGGACGCCGCACCTGCGCCCGCGAGTCGTTGTTCGCGACGTTGGTCGTAGTACGACGCCTTTTCCTCCACCAGGTCGAGGAAGGCCGCGAGTTCATCTCGCGCCCGGGCACCTTCACCGTCGAGATTCTCTCGCTCGAACACTCTCCAGAACCGCAACACCGGACGAACCACATCGTCCAGATGCGAACGCAGGTCGTAAATGCCGGCCTTGGCGATCGCAATCGCATTTTCCGCGAAGCCCGGCATCGTGCTGCCTGGCATCTGGAAGGTGATCACTTCGCGAGCGATCGCCTGCATGGTTGCGCTCGGCGCAATGTCGAGCGCTGCGTCGACCAGGTTCCGATAGAAGACCATGTGCAGGTTCTCATCGGTCGCAATGCGGGTCAGGAGTTGTTCTGCGATCGGGCATCCAGATGCCCGGCCGGTGTTGCGGTGGCTGATCCGCGTCGCCAGTTCCTGAAAGGACACGTACGCCAAGGCCTCTATTGGCGATTTGTCGCCGGAGTCGTACCCGGCCGCAGTGTGCACCATGCGACCGTGCTCGAGTTCCACGGGATCGACGCCGCGGGTGACGAGAAGATAGTCGCGTAGCGCAATGCTGTGACGCCCTTCTTCAGCCGTCCACTGACCGACCCACTGCCCCCAGGCGCCATCACGCCCGAAACGCGTCGCGATTTCGCGGTGGTAGGACGGCAGGTTGTCCTCCGTGAGAAGGTTCACGATCATGGCGGCTTTGGACACCTCATCGAGGCGTGAATCCTCTGGAGTCCAATCCTGACCACCCAAGAATGCGAAGTCACGCCCACGGCTCCACGGAACGTAGTCGTGCGGATTCCAGGGCTTCGCCTTCGCAAGGTGGCGGTTGAGGTTGTCCTCCACCACCGGCTCCAGCTCAGTGAGTAAATCGACCTTGAAAGTCGTCATCGAGACTCTCCCGTGCTTCTAGTCTCATACCTACGCCTGCGTAACCTACGCTACCGTAGGTCTTTGGAAAATCAAGGGCTGATCAGTCGTCGAGTTCAAATTTGCTGACCGGCAGCCTGTTTCGCGTCAGTTGTGCTGCGGCTCGTGCGCCGGACGGCCCTGCTCGGCACCGCCCCCGCTGCTCGATCTTGCCCTTTGCGGAAATCTATACTGTAATCGATTTAGTATCGATCGACTCCGAAGGCGGCGTGCGTGAACGTTCCGTTTACCTGGAAGGTCACCGGTTGGTTCATGGTCGGCTGGTCGGCGGAGTTTCCGCAGGGCGAGGTCCGTCCCCTTCGATACTTCGGTGAGGACCTCGTCGCCTACCGCGACGACTCAGGCGAACTACACGTGCTGTCCGGCCACTGCCGACACCTCGGCGCCCATATCGGCCACGGCGGCAAAGTGGTCGGCGACTGCGTCGAGTGCCCCTTCCACGGCTGGCGGTGGGGACCCGACGGGACAAACCGCTACATCCCGTACCAGCCGGACAAGCCCAACAAGGCGCTCAAGCTTCGGGTGTTCCCCGTCATGGAGCAGCACGGCTGCATATTCGTCTGGCATCAACCCCAGGGCAAAGAGCCCCAGTGGGAGATGCCGGACATCTTCACATCGTTTCCTCAGTTCGAGACTGACCCGTCGGCGTATTACCGTCCGTACCCGGAGTTTTCACGCCGGACAGAGAACGAACCGGTGCACCCGCAGATCGTGGCGGAGAACGGCCCCGACAGCTCTCACTTTCACTATGTGCACGGGGCCACGGTGACGCCGGTGAATCTGGAGTGGCGGATCGTCGACGAACAGTGGCAGTTCCTCACGGGCTGGCCGGATGCGCGCAGCGACGACCCGGACAAGATGGCGCTGCACATTCACAGCCACATGTTCGGCCTCGGGGGTGCGATCAGCGTGTTCGAGGGATCGTCGAATCACCGGCTGATCTTCGCCGTGACCCCTGTCGAGGACGGGCTTTCGACGATGTTCTACTCGATTTGGTGGCCCAAGATCGACGGCGAGACCTCCGACGTGCCGCCCGACAAGGTGCGCGAGCACGTCGAGAAGCAGTTCCTGCGCACGGTTTGGGAAGACTTGGACATCTGGCGCTACCAGGAGTACATCGAGAATCCGCCGCTGGCAAAGATCGATGCGAAACCCTATATGGCGCTGAGGAAATGGGCGACACAGTTCTACCAGGTGCCTCCCGCCGCCCCACCCGGTGTCCCGGCGTCGGTATGAAACTGAACCTCACCGATCTCGCTGCGCCCGCACACACCGCGATCGTCACACAGGAGTGCCAGGGCGCGGTGGTCGGCCCCAACGCGGGGCTGGCCGTCCTTGCCAAGGAGGCGCGCCGCGAAGCCCTGCCCAACATCGAACGGCTGCTGCCCGCAGCCCGCGAGGCCGGCGTGAAGATCGTGCACTGTCTCGTGCAGCGGCGGTCGGACGGACTGGGCGCCAACCACAACGCGAAGATCTTCGCGATCGGAAGCGATGTCGCCATCACCCCAGGCACCGAGGGCGCCGAGCTTCTGCCCGAACTCGGACCTGCCCCTTCAGATCTCGTGCTACGCCGATCGCACGGCATCGGCCCGATGGGCGGCACCGACCTCGACGCCGCACTGCGCAATCTCGGGGTGACGACGATCGTCGCGGT
This sequence comes from uncultured Actinomycetota bacterium, assembly GCA_963766465.1. GTDB lineage: Bacteria > Actinomycetota > Actinomycetes > Mycobacteriales > Mycobacteriaceae > Mycobacterium. The sequence goes on along the minus strand of CAVXZT010000014.1, from coordinate 377,562 downwards.
CGGCGTCTCGGTGAACCTCGCCATCACCAACCTTGTGATGGACGCGGTGAACAAGGCGTACCGCGTCGTGGTGCCGCGCGATGCGGTCGCAGGCATTCCCACTGACTACGCGAATACGATCATTGACAACATGCTGTCGCTGCTGGCGACGATCACCACCACCGACGACCTCATCGCGGCGTGGGCGGGCTGGTGACCGACATCGAGAACGAGATCCGCGAATTCGCAAGGATCCAACCGGTTGACGCGACGCCGGAGATGGCCCGATTCATCACGGCGATGCGCCGACTGCAGGACATCTCCGTGTCCACGAACCCTGACGCGGCACTGTGGAACGACACGGCCGAGCTCATCGAAGGCGTCTGCGCGCGCCTGGAAGAACGCAAGGCGCCTGAGGGCGTCGCACCGGCAGGGCGTGCCCCGCAACTTCCCGGCAATGGCCACCCGCTGATGCCACCGTGGCAGGCCACGGAGTCAGGGCCCGACGAGGTGACGATGCGCGGGCACTTCACCCGGTTCCATGTCGGCGGCAACGGCGCAGTCCACGGCGGGGTGATCCCACTGTTCTACGACTGGCACTTCGGCATGGTCGTTTCCGCGGCAGGTCGTCCCGATAGCCGGACCGCTTACCTGCATGTCGACTACCGCAAAATCACACCCACCGATGAGCCGTTGGTGTCGCGGGCATGGGTCGACTCCGTCGACGGGCGAAAGATGATCGTCAAGGCGACGATGTCCGACGCCGACGGCAACGTACTATCCGAGGCCAGTGGTCTGATGATCAAGCTGCTCCCCCACCAGCCCTGAGAGGCAAGATGTCCGACTCCGCACCACAGTTCACCGTCCCGGGCGCGGCTGAGGCCGTCGCCGCCGCGATCGGCGACCGGGAATTCATCATCCAGGGCCGCCGTCGATACACCTATGCCCAGGTCATCGCGCGTGCCAACCGGCTCGCCGCGTACCTCCACACCCGCGGGTTGGGATGCAAGACCGAGCGTTCCGAGCTCGCAGGCCACGAGGTGGGCCAGGACCTGTTGGGCATTTACGCCTACAACGGACCCGAGTACGTCGAGGCCATGCTCGGGTCATGGCGGGCACGCGTCGCGCCGTTCAACGTCAACTACCGGTACGTCAAGAGCGAACTTCACTATCTGCTCGCCGACTCCGGCGCGACCGCTCTGATCTACCACGCCTCATTCGCCCCGCGAGTCGCCGACGTGCTGCGTCAGCTTCCACATCTGCGCGTGCTGATCCAGATCGCCGACGACTCGGGCAACGACCTGGTGCACGGCGCGGTGGACTACGAGTCGATCGTCGCCTCCGGGCCGGTACAGCCACCGCCTGTCGAACCGTCACCCGACGATCTGTACGTGCTCTACACCGGCGGGACGACGGGCATGCCGAAAGGCGTGCTGTGGCGTCAGCACGACATCTTCATGTCCGCGTTCGGCGGCAGGAACATGGGTACCGGGGAGCTCACCCAGTCCTATGACGACATCGCGAAGCGCGTTGCGGAGAACCCGGGCACGAAGATCCTGACGCTCCCACCATTGATGCACGGCGCCGCGCAGTGGAGCGTGATGACGGCGATGACCACAGGACAGTCGGTGGTGTTCTCCACGACACCAAGCCGTTTCGATGCCGACGAGGTCGTTGAGATCGTCGAGCGGGAGAAGGTGCTGGCGGTACAGGTGGTCGGCGACGCGATGGCGCGGCCGATTGCCGACGCAATCGCACGCAGTTCGGCCGATCTGTCGTCGTTGGCGGCGGTGGCCAACGGCGGTGCCCTGCTCACCCCTACCGCCAAGCAACGCCTCATCGACGTCAAACCCGGTCTGATCGTCATGGACGGCGTCGGATCGTCGGAAACCGGCATCCAAATGAGCCACATGTCCGCCTCTGGCGCGGTGTCGACCGGCCACTTCAGCGCAGGCCCTGACACCCGCGTCGCGGCCGAAGAACTCGACTCGATGCTGGAACCCGGCCACGAGGGCATGGGCTGGTTGGCTCAGCACGGCTATGTCCCCCTTGGTTACAAGGGCGATGCGGCCAAGACGGCCAAGACATTTCCCGTCATCGACGGTGTGCGGTACTCGGTGCCTGGCGATCGTGCGCGTCACCTCGCAGGCGGCGCGATCGAACTGCTCGGCCGCGAATCTCAGACCATCAACTCGGGCGGCGAGAAGATCTTTGTCGAGGAGGTCGAAACCGCACTGCTGTCGCACCCCGCCGTTGCCGACGTGGTGGTCTCGGGGCGGCCCAGTGAGCGATGGGGTCAGGAAGTCGTCGCGATCGTCGCCCTCGTCGACGGCGCTAGCACTGAGGCCCAGGAGTTGATCGACCACGCCGCGGAGTCCATCGCCCGCTACAAGCTGCCCAAGGCGGTCGTGTTCCGGCCGGTGATCGAGCGCAGCCCGGCGGGCAAGGCCGACTACCGGTGGGCGAGCGAACAGGCGATCAGCGGCGGCGCTTGAGCCGGCGGCGAGTGCGGCCGCGCGCCATGCGTAGCGCGACGCCGACGCCTGCTTTCATCGAACCGCTGAACGGCGGCGCCGCCCGCCCTGTGACGCTGAACGGCAGATCGGAGCCGACGACCGTCCGGTAGTGGCTGAACGCGTCGAATCCCGCCTTGCCGTGATAGGCGCCCATGCCGCTGCGGCCGACGCCGCCGAACGGAGCGGCCGACGGAATCATTTGGGCACCAAAGTCATTGCGCGCCACTCCCCCGCTGCGGGTGTGCCGAACGAAGGTCCGGAAGTCGTTGTTGTCCGGGCCGTACCAGTAGGCGACAAGGGGTGCGGGCCGACCGTTGATGTAGGCGATGGCGTCGGTCAGTTCGGAGTACGGCCTTACGACGAGGACAGGACCGAAGACCTCTTCATTCGCGATCTTCATGTGCTCGTCGACGTCGCGAACGATCGTCGGGGCGATCTTGCGGCTGGCGCGATCCGGCAGCGACTCCCCTGAGGGTGCAACGGGCTCCACGGTGGCGCCGTTGACACGTGCATCGTCGATCAACCCGATGACCCTTTCGAAGTTGGCCAGGTTCACCGACGAGCAGTAGTCGTCGTTGGACACGATCGACGGGAACATGCCGCGCAGCGTCTCCCGTGCGGTATCGACAAACGCGTCGATGCGGTCGTCGGGCACGAAAACGTAGTCAGGACAGATGCATACCTGCCCGCCGTTGATCATGCGGGCCTGCGCGATGCGTGCCGCCGATCGATCGATATCCGCGTCCGGCGACACCACTACCGGATTCTTGCCGCCCAGCTCCAGCGTCACAGGAACGAGATTCTGTGCGGCGGCCTGCTGCACCAATGCGCCGACCGACGGCGAACCGGTGAAGAACAGATGATCGAACGGCAGCGTTGAGAAAGTCGCAGCGACCTCGGGGCCACCGGTCACGACGTCGAGTTCGGTCGGGTCGAAGTACTTCGGCGCGGTCGAGGCCATCAGTTCCGCGGTCTTGGGGGTGATCTCCGACATCTTGATCATCACCCTGTTGCCCGCGGCGAACGCCGCCGAAGCCGGCAGCACGACCAGGTTGAGCGGAAAGTTCCACGGCCCGATGATCCCGACGACGCCGAGCGGTGAGGGCTGAACCTCGGCCTTCAGGCCGAAGAGCCGTGCGGCCCCCATCAGCTTGGTCGCCCGCATCCACTGCGGCACATGCGATCTGGTGTGTTCGATCACCGAGATCATGCCGAGGATTTCGGTGAACAACGACCCCGTCTTCGGCCGGGTGCCATAGTCGGCCGACATCGCGTCGACGAACGCGTCGGCGTTGTCCAGAACGAGCGCGAGCAGCCGGTCGATGCGGTTGCGGCGCACAGCGACGCTGGGTGGGCCGTCGGCCACGAACGCCTGGCGCTGTCGGTCCAACATCGCCCGCATAGCGTCCCGCTGACCGTCGACCGGGCCGTCGACCCGCTCCTGGGTTGTGCTCATTCGTCCGTCCCGTGGTCATTGTCTGGCGGACCAGAATTGTTTACTGTCGACCTTACTGTCGGCCATTCGATGCTACTCCGACAGCATGGCGGCGAGAAGGGTTGGGCGAATGAGCGGCGAGCGACGCAGGATCGTGGTTGTCGGGGCTGGATCGGGGATCGGTGCGGCCGTTGCGACACACTTCCACGACGGGGGTGACTACGTCCTCGCGGTCGATGTCCGCGAGAACAAGACACCCGCTTCCGACCATTTGCAATGCGACCTGCGCGACGTGGCTAGCATCCGCGCGGCACTCGACCAGCTTGGCTCCGGATGGGACATGCTCGCCCACGTGGCCGGTGTCCCCGGCACGGCGCAAGCCGCCGACGTTCTCAAGGTGAACTACCTCGGTATGCGACTGATGACCGACGGCATGCTGCCGCTGCTGCGCGAGGGCGGATCGGTCGTCGCTGTCGCGTCGACGGCCGCCCTCGGCTGGGACCAGCGCCTGAAGATCCTCGCCGGACTCTTGGAGCTCACCGACGCCGAGGCCGTCGAGCGATGGCAGGCCGACCAGGACCCGAACTATCCGGTGTACAGCACGTCGAAGCAGGCGGTGATCCTGTACTGCAAGCGGCTCGCGGGCCCGGCGTGGACCAAGTACGGAGTACGGATCAACACGGTGAGCCCAGGACCGGTCGAGACCCCGATCCTCTCCGATTTCGAGCAGACGATGGGCAAGGACGTCCTCGATATGTGCCGCGCCACCGTGGGTCGACACGCAACTGTTGACGACATTGCGCCGGTGATCGTGTTCCTCGGGTCGCCAGAAGCCCGCTGGATCACCGGCCAGGACATCCAGGTCGACGCCGGCTTCATCAACTCGATGCTCGCCGGAGCGCCAATTCAGGTCTAGGCCGCCAACCAGGTCGAATCGGTATACTGTAAGCTTTACCGTACTGATAGCAGGATGCCTGTCCGTTCGACGATGCTGGAGATCAGCGGTGGAAAGCCCAGTGGAGGATGTCACGGTCGACGAGACCTACGACCTCAATCGTGACCCGTATCCGTTCTTCGCGCAGAAGCGGCGGGAAGCCGCAGTGTTCAAGGGCAGCGTCATGGACTGGTCCAAGACGCCGGAGTCGATGATGCCCGAACACCTCTACGCGGCGGTGTCCTTCGACGCGGTCAACCGGGTGTTCCGTGACGGCAAGGTGTTCAACTCCCACATCTATGACTCCACGATCGGTCTCTTCATCGGTCCGACGATTCTGGCGATGGAGGGCAAGAAGCATTGGGAACACCGCAATCTGGTGTCTGCGGCGTTCAAGTCGAAGTCACTGCTGCGGTGGGAGCCGGAGATCGTGCGTCCCGTTGTCAACGCGCTAATCGACGAGTTCATCGACACCGGCAGGGCCGATCTGGTCGCAGACTTTACGTTCGAGTTCCCGACTCGCGTCATCTCCAAGCTGTTGGGCTTGCCCGAAGACGATCTCGCGTGGTTCCGAAAGCGAGCCGTGGAGCTGATCAGCTACACAGTCAAGTACAAGAAGGCTTTTGAGGCCTCTGCGGCGCTGAAGGACTATTTCCTCGACCAAATCGACAAGCGCAGGTCCAAGCCGACCGAGGACATCATCGGCGATCTCGTCACCGCGGAGATCGACGGCGAGAAACTCTCCGACGAAGCCATCTACTCGTTCCTTCGTCTACTGCTTCCTGCCGGACTCGAAACCACCTATCGGTCATCGGGGAATCTGCTCTTCCTGTTGCTGAGCCATCCCGAGCAGTTCGCGGCGGTACAATCCGATCACGAACTCATCGGACCCGCGATCGAGGAAGCTCTGCGCGTCGAGACACCGTTGACCACCGTGCAGCGGTATGCGACGGAGGCCACTGAAGTCGAAGGGGTCGAGCTGCCCGCCGGAGCGGTGATCGATGTTTGCATCGGTTCGGCCAACCGCGACGAGAAGCGTTGGGAACGCTCCGAGGAGTTCGACATCTTCCGGAAACGCCTGCCGCATATCTCATTTGCCGCAGGGGAACACACATGCATGGGTCTGCACCTCGCGCGGATGGAGACTCGTGTCGCGGTGGAATGCCTGCTTACTCGCCTCCCTAATATCAGCCTCGTCACCGACGACAACCCGCATATCAAGGGCCAACCGTTCCGCTCACCGACGGCCATTCCGGTGACGTTCGACGCCGCGGGGTGAGGTGATGGCCAAACGCCGCCAACGACGGGAACGCGGATCGATCTCCGTCGACGAGATCCTCAACGGTGCCTTCGAGCTGGCTACCGAAGTCTCGATCGACAACTTGAGCATGCCGCTGCTGGCAAGGCAGCTCGACGTCGGAGTGACGAGCATCTATTGGTACTTCCGCAAGAAGGATGAACTGCTCGACGCGATGACCGATCGGGCGCTGGCGCGGTACGAATTCACGGTGCCCAGTATCGACGCATCCAATTGGCGTGCGTCGCTGCGCAATCACGCGCGGACGATGCGCAGGCAGTTTCTCGACGACCCCATCCTGTGCGACCTGGTCCTCATTCGGGGGCACTACGGTGCAGGCGCGTTGCACGGCGCCTTCAAGGAAATCGAACAACCGGTCGCGGCGCTGGTGGAGGCGGGACTGACACCCGAGCAGGCCGTCGAAACCTACGGGGCGATCTCGGTGCACACGCGGGGGTCTGTCGTCTTGGAGCGTCTACAGATCAAGACGGTGGCCGGCCGTGCGATCGGATTCGCTGACGATATCGACTTCGACTACATCCTCGACAGCATTCTCGACAACGCCGCCGAGCTGATCAGCCTTTCCACGGCTTAGCCTTGACGAATCCGCCTGCGTCCACCCGCAATTGGGTGCCGGTGATGTAACGGGAATCGTCGCTGGCAAGGAAGACCACCGCGTTGGATACGTCCTGCGGCTCGATGTAGGGAATCGGCATGGCCTGCATGGCGGGGAAGGATGCTTCGGCGTCCTCGCGAGTCGGCGATTTCAAGTCGGGCCGGAACACCTTGTACATCCCTCGTTGTGCAGCATGTCGGTATTCACGTTCGTCGGGTGCACAGCGTTGACCCGAATCATCCGCTTGGCCAGCTGGATCGACAGGTCGTTGACGTAGCGGGCGACGATCTGCTTGGCGAGGCTGTACGCGGAGCCGCCAGGCCCCTGATTCGTGGCACTGCCGAGTTGAGCGGCAAGCGATCCGGTGGCGATGATCGACGCTCCATCGTTGACGTGCGGCAGGCTGGCCTGAATCACGCTGAAAACACCGACCAGATCGGTGTCGATTGTGTCCGACCACGACTGGAGGGTTTGGCCCTTACCCATTGCGCAGATGCCGGCGTTCGCCACGACGACGTCGATATGACCCAGCTCGCTGACGGCGTCTTCGATCGCCGTCCACACGGCGCTGCGCTCGCGGACGTCGACGATGGCGGTGTGGCAGCGCACCGCTTCCTTCTCCACCAACCGTGCCGTCTCGTCCAGATCCTCCGGTCGCGCAAGCGGATACGTGTTGCCCTCGAGATCGGCACAGATGTCCAGCGCGATGATGCTGGCACCCTCGGCGGCGAGACTCACCGCATGCGAACGGCCCTGGCCGCGCGCCGCACCCGAGACGACAGCGACCTTGTTGTCGAGCTTTCCCATCACTTCTCTTTCTGCCGGGGTATCCGGCATCCGATGGTCTTTGTTTCCAGGTACTGCTGGAAGCCCTCGATGCCACACTGCCTGCCGACACCGCTGTTCTTGTAGCCGCCGAATGGCGCGTCGGCGCCGTAGAACATTCCGCCGTTGACGCCGAACGAGCCCGTGCGGATGCGACGCGCGATGTTCATGCCTCGCTCCATCGACCTCGATATGACCGCGCCAGCAAGCCCGTAGGCACTGTCGTTGGCGATGCGCACGGCTTCGTCGTCTTCGTCGAACGGCATCACGATGAGCACAGGGCCGAACACCTCTTGCTGAGCGATCGCGGCGCCGTTGTCGACGCCGACGATCACGGTCGGCTGCACGAAGTGGCCACCCGAAAGGTGCTCGGGCAGGTCTTCGACCGAGCCGCCGCCAACGGCTACGGATGCACCGTCTTGGCGTGCCTGTTCGATAGCCCCGAGCACCCGGTTCTTCTGCGCCACGCTGATCACCGGTCCGACAAGGGTTTCCGCGTTCGCGGGATCGCCAACGGGGACCGCTTGGTATGCGGCGGTGACGCTCGCGACGGCCTCGTCGTACAGCGACCGGTGGACGAGCATCCGCGTCGTCGCCGCGCACGCCTGCCCGGCGTGCACACAGACCCCGATCGCTGCGCCGAGGATCGCGGCAGGGTTCGCGTCGTCGAGCACGATCGCGACCGACTTTCCGCCCAACTCGAGGAACATTCGTTTCATGGTGTCGGCGCTCTGCCGCATCAGCAGCTTCCCGACTGCGGTCGAGCCGGTGAACGAGATCATGTCGACACGGGGATCGGTGCCCAGCAGTCCGGCGACCTCGTTGGACGGTGTCGGGACGACGTTCACCACACCGGCGGGGATATCGGTGTGCTCGGCGATCAGCCTGCCTAGCCGTGTCGCGTTCCACGGCGTGTTCGGATCGGGCTTGAGCACGACGGTGTTGCCAGTCGAGAGCGCCGGGCCGAGCTTGTTGAGGATGACCTCGATCGGGAAGTTGGACGGGGTGATGGCCGCGACGACGCCGACCGGCTCCTTGACGACCGTTCGCACGTTGCGGTCGCCGAAGAGACCGCCCCCTTCGAGGACCCGTTCCCATTCGAATTCGTCGATCAGCCTGGTCGGGTAACGCAGCCCATCGGCGAGAGGCCAGTCGAGTTGGGCGGACTCCGTCGTCATCGCCGGGCAGCCGACCTCAGCGATCAATTCCTCGCGCAGGTCGCCCTTTTCAGCCTCGATCGCCGACTGCAGTTGCTCCATGCACCGCTTGCGCAGCGTGCGGTTCGTCGACCAGTCGGACTCGTCGAAGGCACGGCGCGCGGCGGCGATGGCCCGGTCCATGTCCTCGCTTTGGGCGGCAGCGGTGCGGCCAAGCACGAGGCCCGTGGCGGGACTTACGTTGTCGAATTCGGCACCGGAGGTGGCCGCGACAAGTTCGCCGTCAATGAGCATGCGCGACTCGGCGCGCGTCGCGGCCCGCATGCCCAGATCGACGCTGGTCTCGGTCCGTTCTACTCGATTCTCGGTGGAGCTCACCCTGCTACCTCGTACAATCGGACTCTGCGGGACGATCAACTGTAAACATTACAGTAGGATATTTCAACAGCGCGGGAAGGGGCTCAGTTGATCAAGGTGATGGAGGGTGTTCGCGTCCTCGAAGTTGCACAGTTCACGTTCGTGCCTGCGGCAGGGGCGATCCTCGCCGACTGGGGCGCCGACGTCATCAAGGTGGAACATCCGGTGCGCGGCGACACTCAGCGCGGCTTCATCAACATGGGTGGCTTCCAACTCGACCCGGATCGGCATCCGCTGATCGAGCACCCCAACCGCGGTAAGCGCAGCGTCGGCATCGACGTGTCGACGCCAGGGGGCCAGGAGGTCCTCTACGAGATCGCGAAGACCGCCGACGTGTTCTTGACGAACTACATGCCCGCACAACGTCAGAAGAACAAGTTCGACGTGGAGCACATTCGTGCGGTGAATCCGAACATCATCTACGCGCGTGGCAGCGCCTACGGCGACAAGGGCCCGGAGCGCGATACCGGGGGCTTCGACGGCACCGCGTTCTGGACGCGAAGTGGAGTCGGCCATGCGCTGACCCCCGAGGAACTGGGCGGCGCATTGTCGCAAGGCATTCCAGCCTTCGGCGATTCGATCGGCGGGATGAATATCGCGGGCGGGATATCGGCTGCGCTGTTTCATCGCGAACGCACCGGCGAGGCCGTCGAGATCGACGTATCGCTTCTGAGCACGGCGTGGTGGGCAGGCGGTGCCAGCATGACCCAAGGAATGGAGACGGGCGAAACGATGCGCTCGCTGATGCCGGGCTCTGGCTCGAGCGTCAACCCCTTCATGGCGAACTACCTGACGTCGGACGGCGGCACGATCAACCTCTGCATCGTCAGCCCGACCGGCTACATCCGCGACGCGTTCGAGCATCTGGGCCTTCCGGAGTTGGCCGACGATCCGCGCTTCTCTGACGTGCTGCCGCTTATCCAGAACGCCGCGGCGGCAGTTGAACTCATCACGGAGTCGATCCGCAGCAAGCCCTTCGAATACTGGCGCAACCACCTCAAGACGATGCGTGGTCAGTGGGCTCCGTTCCAGAGCTTCATCGATCTCGCCGGCGACGAGCAGGCGATCGCCAACGATATGGTCGTCGAAGTCGAGGCCGGCGACGGCGGAAAACCGTTCAAGGTCGTTCGCGGGCCTGTCCAGTTCAATCACGAGCCACTCGAGACCACGCGCGCGCCGCAGGCCTCCGAGCACACCGAGATCGTGCTCATGGAACTCGGCATCGATTGGGATCGAATCGAGGAACTCAAAGACTCTGGCGCCATCGCCTAGGTCGCCGAAACTGTATTCCGGCAGCGAAACTTCGAGTAGATACCTGCTGGAATACAGTTTCGCGGTCAAACCCGTTCGACTTCGACGGGAACACCCGTCAGCCAGGACATGCCTGCTAGCGCCTCGACATCTGCGGGATCGCTTGACATCAACTGGTTCACGTTGGCGCCGCCCGCGCGGTTGGCCAGCTTCCATCCGCCGGTGCCTTTGTGGCCCCAGCCGTGCGGAACGGCGATCGTGCCTGGAACGATGTCGGCGGTCAGCGTCACCGAAAGCGCGATCCGACCGTATGGGGAGCGCACGGCGACCGTGTCACCCTCGCCGATCAGGCGCGCCGCCGCATCGTCGAGGTGCATGACCGCGCGGTGAATTCGCTCTCCCCGCATCAACAGTGGCGCGTTGTGCATCCACGAGTTCTCCGAGCGGGGTTCGCGCTTGCCGATCATCCGCAGCGGATAACCCTCGGGGCTGCTGCGCCGCGACAAGTCGATGATCTCGGCAGCGATGTCCTCGTGCTCGAGGCGGACACGGCCGCCACGAAAGGCCACCACCTCGTCAAGCACGCCCGTGCGCAGCTGCGGCGCGACCACGACCCCGTGCGGATGTCGTTGAGTCAGCCGCCGAAAGGTCAGGCCACCGCGTCGAAGGCCGAACCGATTCCCGCCCTCCGACATTCGGATCATTGCATCGACGAACGGACGCGGAGTGAAGCGCCTTCCGAACAGGGCCGCGAGCTTCCTGGCCAGTCCGATCACTGCGAACGTCGGTGCGCGGCCCGCCAACCGCTCCATGAGTTCGGCGGCGATGTCCCACTCCGTACGGGACTCCCCCACCGGCGCGACGACGGCCTCCGTCGCCTGTCGAAACGGCGTCGCCTGGAATGTCTGGAACGTGACTGCGAAATCGTCGCGTTCGTACATGGTCGTCACGGGCAGCACGTAGTCACAGTGTGCCGTCGTCTCGTTCACGTACAGGTCCAGCCCGACCATCAGTTCCAGTTCGTCGAGCGCTCCTTCTAGTTCGTCACCGTTGGGTACCGACAACACCGGGTTGCCCGCACTTGTGAACAGCGCCTTGATCTGTCGATCACCGGCGACGGTGATCTCCTTAGCCATCAGCGCCGCGGGTTCGGCGGCGGCGACGGGCCTGAATCCGCCGATGCGAGAGCGCTTCCGCTCGTACGCCCGACGCGCCCCGGCGCCCATCAACCGCATTACCCATCGCTGGCCCGGCATGCCCAGCGTGCTGAACACGTTGCCGCCGGGCCGGTCGAGCTTGCCTGCGACGAGATTGACGGCGTCAATCAGGTAAGCGGTCAATGTGCCGTTCTGTCCTACGCATGTGCCGAAGCGCCCGTAGACGGCTGCGCGCGGCGTCTGTGCCAGATCACGCGCCAAGGCTCGAACGGTGTCGGGCTCGATGCCGGTGAGGCGCGCCGTGGATTCCGGGGTGAACGGCGCCGACTGCCGCTCAAGCCAGTCAAGGCCGTCGGCCTGGGATGCCACGCGTGCGCGGTCGACAAGGCCGTCAGCGAACATCACATGCAGCAGCGACAGAAGAAACTGGGCGTCGGTGTCGGGCACGATCCCCAACCATTCGAACTGAGCGGCGGTCTCGGTCTTGCGCGGGTCGACAACCACCACCCGTCCCCCGCGATTGACGATGTCATGCATCCGGTCCTTGATCCGCGGCGCGGTCAAGAAACTGCCGTGTGAGACAACAGGATTCGCGCCCATCATGACCAGCAGGTCAGTGCGAAGCAGGTCGGGAATCGGCACGGCCATCGGGGAGCCGTACAGGAACTGGCTTGCGGCGAGCCTGTTGCTGGTGTCCTGCGAGGAGGCGGTGAAGTAGTGGGAATGACGCCCGACGCCCTTGATGAAGGCCATGGCTCCGAACAGGTGTGAATAACTGAACGCCGCGGGGTTGCCCATGTACCAGCCGATGGCGCCCGAGCCGTGGCGACGCAGGATCGCCGACAATCTGGACGAGATGTCGGTCAGCGCTTCGTTCCAGCTGACCGGCTCGAAACCGTCGGGGGTCCGGCGCAGCGGCGTGGTGACGCGGTCGGGGTCGTTGACCACCTCAGTGAACGCGATGCCCTTCTGGCAGGCGAAACCCGACGACAGCGGATGGTCTTTGTCGGGGCGAAGTGAGATGAGGCGGCCGTCGTCGACCGTCGCGATCATGCCGCAGAGCGGCTCGCAGATCCGGCAAAACGTCGGCTTGTGCTCGATCACATCGCGACCATACTGTAAGAATTACAGTTACGTCGCCGATCTAGCCTGCGGCGAGTAGTTCGGCCGGCCAATCCGCGCGGCGTCGATACGCCGTTTTCTGCGTGAGGGTCGTGGATTCGGTCGATCCACAGCCATAGTGCAGAAATCGCGGCGATCGACACCTTCGCCGACTCGAGAGTTCGGCATAGCGTGGCCTTGTGCGGTGGATCGTCGACGGTATGAACGTGATCGGGTCTCGCCCTGACGGCTGGTGGCGGAACCGTAGCCGGGCGATGGCCGCGTTGGTCGAGCGGCTGGAGCAATGGGCGGTCGCCGAAGGTGCTGACGTCACGGCCGTATTCGAGCATCCGCTGTCGATCGAATCGTCCGCGATCACGGTGGCGCATGCACCGAAAGCGGCGGCGAACTCGGCCGACGACGAAATCGTCCGACTGGTACAGGCGGACTCCGATCCCGCGCAGATCCGCGTCGCAACCTCGGATCGCGCACTGTCCGAACGGGTCAAGGCGGCCGGCGCGCACGTCTACCCCGCGGAAAAGCTGCGCAACCTCATCGATCCACGCTGATCACCATCCCCACACCCGGCGAGGGATACTGTAATATTTACCGTTGGCCTGTTCTGCTGACGGAGGATCACCCATGGAGAAGGCGCTCGCGCCCGAAATCTCGGCCTGGCTTTACGCCAACCCGCAGCTCATCGGTAGTAAATGCGGCAACTGCCGTGCCGCCCGCGGTGCAGCGTCGGCGACATGTCGCAAGTGCTGCTCCCCCGTCGCGGCACCCTCGTCGCCTTGACCACACAGGGCTTTCCGCCAGGGGCGCCCTACAAGGGACCCGTCGGCAAGGACTTCGTGCCGTTCGGCACCGACGTCGACGGCAACGAGCTCGTGACGTTCGCCTTCCAGCCGGTCTAGAGAGGATTCCGCACATGACGAACGACGTCGCGATCATCGGCGTAGGTCTGCATCCGTTCGGTCGATTCGAAGGGAAGTCAGCCATGGCGATGGGCGTCGACGCTATCTTCGCCGCCGTCGCCGACGCTGGGGTGGAGTGGAGCGACATCCAATTCGCCACCGGCGGCAGCTGGACAGTAGCCAACCCCGACGCGATCGTCGGCATGGTGGGACTGACAGGGATTCCGTTCACCAATGTGTTCAATGCGTGCGCGACGGCGGCGAGCGCCGCCAAGGCGTGCGCCGACGGAATCCGGGTAGGCGACTACGACATCGGCATCGCGATCGGCCTTGACAAGCATCCGCGTGGCGCGTTTACCGAGGATCCCGCACTGGTCGGCATGCCGTCGTGGTACGCCGAGAACGGCCAGTACCTCACCACACAATTCTTCGGGATGAAGGCCAACCGCTACTTGCACGACCATGGCGTCTCGCAGGAAACACTGGCAAAGGTAGCGGCCAAGAACTTTCGCAACGGCGCACTGAATCCGAATGCGTTCCGGCGCAAGCCGATCCCCGAGGACGAGATCCTCAACTCGACGATGCTGAACTATCCACTTACCCAGTACATGTTCTGCGCGCCCGATGAGGGCGCGGCGGCGGTCGTGATGTGCCGAGCCGATATCGCCCATCGCTACACGTCGAAGCCGGTGTATCTGCGCGCGGTCGAAGTGCGCACTCGCCGCTACGGCGCCTACGAGGTCAACACCACCTGTGCGCCCGTCGACGAAGATGTGGCGCCGACGGTGTACGCGGCGAAGGCGGCATTCGAAAAGGCAGGCGTCACACCGGAGGACGTCGACGTCATCCAGCTTCAGGACACCGACGCAGGCGCGGAGATCATCCACATGGCCGAGTGCGGCTTCTGCGCCCACGGCGAGCAGGAGAAGCTGCTGGCCGACGGCGCCACCGAGATCCACGGCGCTATGCCGATCAACACCGACGGCGGGCTGATCGCCAACGGCGAGCCGATTGGCGCGTCGGGCCTTCGCCAAATCCACGAGCTGGTGCGCCAGCTGCGCGGGGAAGCCGGAGACAGGCAGGTTCCTGGCAATCCCCGTGTTGGTTTCGCGCAGCTTTACGGCGCGCCTGGGACCGCGGCCGCGACGATCGTGACGCTGTGATGACGCACTTCATCGGGGCACCGATCTTCGACGCCGACCAGCACATGTACGAGACGCCCGACTCGTTGACCAAGTTCCTTCCCGAGAAGTACTCGCGCGCCGTTCAATTCGCTCAGATCGGCAGACAGACCCGGATCGTCATCAACAACAAGGTCAACGACTTCATCCCGAACCCGACGTTCGAACGCGTCGCCGCGCCCGGTGCACACGAGAAGTTCTTCGCCGGTGAGAACACCGATGGCCTCACGCTGCGCGAGATGCAGGGCAAGGCCATCGAGGCACCCGCGGCCACCCGCAACCCCGTCGACCGCGTCGCCGAACTGGACCGTCAGGGCGTCGCGGAGGCACTCAACTACCCGACACTGGCCAGCCTCATCGAGCACGCCACCGCCGACGACCCCGGGCTTTCGTTGGCGCTCATCCACGCGCTGAATCAGTGGATGCTCGAGCACTGGACCTACAACTACGAGAACCGGGTGTACTCGACGCCGATCATCAACCTCTCCGAGGTCGACGGGGCCCAGCGAGAGCTAGAGTATCTGTTGGACAACGACGTAAAGGTCGCGCTGATCAAACCAGGGCCGGTCAACGGAATTCACGGTTGGCGCTCACCGGCGCTGCCGGAGTTCGACCCGTTCTGGCGCGACGTCGAGGCCGCACGACTTCCGGTCGTGCTTCACGCCAGCTATCCCCCACTCGACGACTATGTCGCCAAGTGGGAGCCGCCGCACACCCAGAACTTCATGGCGCAGAGCGCATTCCGGTGGATGGTGTTGGGCCACCGCGAAATCGCGGATATGATCACCAGCCTGATCTGCCACGGCACGCTGACTCGTTTCCCCAAGCTTCGTGTCGCAAGCGTCGAGAACGGCAGTTCGTGGATCTACCCGTTGTTCCACGACTTCGAAGACCTCTACAAGAAGATGCCGCAGAACTTCCCCGAACACCCTCACGACGTGTTCCGTCGCAACATCTGGGTGAGCCCCTTCTGGGAGGGCTGCGTCGCCGACGTCGTCCATACCGTCGGCTGGAACAAAGTCCTGTTCGGGTCGGACTACCCGCATCCGGAGGGCCTGGCCGAGCCCAAAGGTTTCTGGAAGTACGCCGAAGGCATGGACGAGCGGCGTACGTATGACTTCATGGGCGACAACGCGCGGCGGTTCATGGGACTGCCGATCGCCAACCCGGATCCGTCAGCCGTCAATCCGCCGGCGCTCGCGAACGCTTGAGCCGCCTACGAGGCCTTCTTCTACGCGGGCGGCGCGTAGGCGGGCTTGCCGAGGCCAAGCATGTATTGGGCGATCATGTTGCGGAACACTTCGAGGGTGCCGCCGTAGATGCCGACCAGTGGCGCGAACCGGTACACGTACTCCGCGGCGCCGTCGTCTGCCGCGCCGTCGGTTCCGATGGGTAGCGACGACGCGCTCCCAAGAATGTCCATCAGGTCCGGGGAGATGTCCCTCATCGTCTGTGCGAGTGCGACGCGCCCGAAGATCGTCTGCGCCGACAGCGACGCTTCCATCCGAGCGACGCTGCGGCCGAGTCGGTATGCCACCGACGCGTCGTCGATCAGCCGACGGCCGTTGGGATCCTTCTCGGCCACTTTGGCTGCCGCCTTGTCGACTGCCGCGGCCATGAAGCCGGCCTGGTGCATCATGATCGACACGTCCTGCAGCCCGTCGTCGGCGGCGTCCACCGCCCCGTGCTCGACGTTGAGCGGTTCGCGCACCACCGTCCAGCCGTCGTTCACGTCACCAAGCCGGTACTTGTCGTCGACACGGACATCGCTGTAGTAGACGATGTTCGTGCGGTCACCATCGACGGTGCGGATCCCTTGGATCTCGATACCAGGCGAGTCGAGCGGGACCAGAAACATGGTCAGGCTCTTGTGCTTTGGCGCATCGGGGTCGGTGTTGGTGATCAAGAAGACGTACTGGCAGTTGTGTGCGCCGGTGGTGAACATCTTGGAGCCGTTGACCACCCAGCCCTCGCCGTCGCGCACCGCGCGGGTCTTGCAGGTGGCGACGTCGGAGCCGCCCTCCGGTTCGGTGTAGCCCAGGCAGAGCCGCGCGTGCCCACTGAACACCTGGGGCATCACTTCGGCCTTCAGTTCGGGTGACCCGAACTTCTCCACCGACCTCGCGATCATGGCCGTGGTGCCAGACGTCACCCACGGCACGTGGGCGCGTCGCTTCTCGAGGGCCCAGATGCGCTGCCGCAGCCGATTGAAGCCCCCGTCGGATACCGGCTTCCACTCCTTCGCCAGGTAGCCCGCCTCGCCGAGCGCCAGATGCACGCCCTCGTCGAAGTTGTCGCCGGTCTCGCGATCTCGGCGAAGAACATCCTCGGTGACGTGTGTGCGCAGGAAGTCGCGGACCTCGTCGACGAAGGCCTCGTCGTCGTCGGACAGCTGAACGCGTGAGAAATCCATTGTCTCCCTTACTTGCTTTCCCGAGCGGCAACGATCTCGGCGATGTACTTGGCGCTGGCACCGGGGTCTCCGCCGGCCAGCGACCAGCCACGAGCGCGAACCAGATACGCGGTGGCGGCCGCCTCCGCCGAGACGCCGAGCCCGCCTTGGATATGCACGGCCATCGTCGCCGCCTTGGATGCTTCCTCGGCCATGAACACGAACGCCGACGGCGCCAACTCCGGCCGCTCGTCGGGCTCGTTGTCCAGGAACCATGCCGCGCGGCGGGCAAGGTTGCGGCCGCCCTGCACCGTGATCGCGATGTTGGCCAACGGATGCGAGATACCCTGCAACGTCGAGATCGGCACGCCCAGCGTGTACCGGGACTTGGCGAACTCTGCTGCGATCGTCATCGTCTCCTCGACGAGACCCACCAACGCCGCGGCCATCAGCACCCGCCACTCGTCAAGCGCTCGTTGGTATTCCGCCAACACGTCCGGCCCGCTGCCCAATACCGTGCGGCCATCGGCCGCCGCTGGGTCGACCCACGCCATCGGCAGCCTGCCGATGTTGTCGACCTTCGCGGGCCGGGTGCCGAACGTCAATCGCACCACGTCTTGGCTTTCTGGGCCGTCGCGCACGATGATGTGATCCGCGATCGATCCCGTCGGGATCAGCCGGACGCCCGTTGCGTTGTCGTGCTGCGGGTCAATCGCGGCGAGCTGCTTGCCGCCGACGATGTCCGCGTCGACCGTGCCAAGCCGCGCAAGTAGACGAGCGGCGACCACGTGGTCGATCCACGGCACCGGCGCCAGCGAGCGGCCGATCTCCTCCGCCACCAAGGTCAGGTCGACCAGTGTCGCTCCGTCTCCCCCAACGGATTCGGGCAGCGCCATCGTCGTCGCACCCATCGCGCACAGCCGCTCCCACAGGCTCTTGTCGAACCCGGTCTCCTGCGCGGCCCACACGGTTTCGATCGAACAGTGGGTCTTGAAGAAGTCCTTGTAGGCAGCCAGCAGGGCCTCGTGGTCGTCCGTAAGGCTGTAGTCGAGTCTGCGCAGTTCGTGACGATCCATCAGTGCTCCTGTTTGCCCGCGAAGAAGAAGTTGTGTGCGTTGTTGTAGAGATAGTTTTCGAGTGCGTCGGTCGGCAGGTCCAGCGCAAGGGCCTCGGGTACGACGCGGCGCATCTTGAGCACCGGCCAGTCCGACGCATAGATCACCTTGTTGGATCCGCGTGTCCGCATGTAGTGCAAGAGGCTTTCCGGCAGGCGCTTCGGCGACCATGCCGACGTCATGAGGTGCAGGTTCTCGTACTTGATCATCAGCCGGATCGCAATGTCCCACCATGGATCGGCGCCGTGGATCATGCACAGCTTGAGCTCGGGGAACCGCACGCATACCCGGTCGAGATGGATCGGGTTCTGCACCTCGCCCGGTATCGGCGGCCCGGGGATGCCGGTGTTGATGCACAGCGGAAGTTCGAGCTCGGCGCACTTGGTGTAGAGCGGGTAGTAGACGGCATCACTTGGCGGGTATTGCCCATCACCCCAGAAGCTCGGCCCGACAACGGCATATGCCACTGGAAGGTCGGCGACAACCGCGCTGAGTTCCCTCAGCGCAGGCATCGGCCGCAGCAGGTTCACCCCGCCCATCGCCAACGCGAATCGGTCCGGCTTGGCTTCGACGAACTTGCGCGCGGTCACCGACGGCTTCGCCAAGTTGTCCATCAGGATGGCTTTCGTGACACCCTGCTCGTCCATTTCGTCGAGCAGCGCGGCCAGGTCGACCGGCGCGAACATCGATTCTGGGCCTTTGAAGTAATCATCGCGGACCTTGAGCATCCAGGTGGGCTGCTTCTCCGTCTCACCGAAGTGAACGTTCACCAGGCAGTCGATGGCTTTCGTCATGTCAGAGACTCCTGTTGCGTCGCAGCTGTTTTCGCCCATCGATAGTCAGCCTTACCGTTGCCCAGTCGGCGGACCTGCTCGACGAAGATGAACTCCTTAGGCGCCTTGAACCGCGCCAGCTGTGACGTGCAGTGCCCGTGAAGCTGCTCGTGATCGACTTCGGCGCCGGCTCGCAGTGCCACCAGCGCGACGACTTCCTGACCCCACCGCTCACTCGGCCGTCCGACCACCAATGCATCGGCGATTGCCGGGTGCGCACGCAGGACCTCCTCGACTTCCTCCACGAACACCTTCTCGCCGCCGGTGTTGATGACCAAGGAGTCGCGGCCGAACAGCCGCATCGTGCCATCCGATGCCAAGGACCCGCGGTCCCCGGAGATCACCACCCGCTGCCCGTCGACGACGGGAAAGGTCTTCTGGGTGGCAACCGGATCGTCGAAATATCCGAGCGGTATGCGGCCTGCGCGCGCGACATAGCCGATCTCCGGTTCGCCGGCCTGTAGGAAACGGCCGTAGTCCTCGGCCACCACCAATGCGCCGTCGCGCAGCTCGAAGGTGTCCTTCTCGTCGCCGCGCTGGCTGCGACCGAAACCCACATTCCCGGTCTCCGACGACCCGTATCCGTTGATCAGCGTGATCTGCGGCAGCAACTCCAGCAGTGCGCGTTGATATTTCGGGTTGGTCGCCGCTCCGCCGGTGCCGATGGCGAACATCGACGACAGATCGTAGGTACCCCTCCGCAGTTCCTCGACCAGTGGCCCTGCGTAGGCGTCGCCGACCATCGTCATCATTCCGACCTTTTCGCGCTCCGCGGTCCGCAGCACCGCGGGTGGGTCGAATTTCGTCCGGTCGTAGAGCACCACCGGCAACCCGTTGAGAAGCGCAGCGAACGCTGTCCACATACCGGCTGCGTGCATCAGTGGCGAGACGGCGAACCATGACTGCCCGCCGTGGCGCACCTTGTCGTGAATCTCGTCGACGGAGTCGTGGTCGGCGCCGTTCATCGACACGACGTAGCTGTCGCTCTGCCGCCACATGACCCCCTTGGGACGCCCCGTGGTTCCACCCGTGCACACCATGAGCAGATCGTCGGGCGAGGGGGTGATCTGTTGATCCGTATCTCCCTGGGCCAGAGCATCTTCCAGCTTCGTCGCCCGTTGCAGTTCCGCAACATCGCTGCCGTCATCAACCGATATCAACAGATCGGCCGATGCTGGCGGCAGCACATCGGCGAACTTCGGCCCCAACGACCGGTGGTAGATGACGGCCCGCGGTCGCAGGTAGTCCAGCAGCTCTGCGACCTCGCGCGGCGTGTAGTTGTAGTTGACGTTGGCGGGGACAGTTCGAGCCTTCAGACAGCCGATCACCATGTCGGGATAGAGGTCGTTGTGCATGATCAGCGCGACCCGATCCTGGCCACATTCCCAGTTCTCGAGCTCGTCGCGTTCACGGTGAGCCCCGAACCCGTTGCCCGCCAGGAAGTTGGCGAGCCTGCGCGTTCGCTCCGCTGTCTCACCGAACGTGCTTCGGCGGTCGCCGCATACCGTCATCATCCGGTCGGGAACGCTCTCGGCAATGGCGTCGAGCACCGCGCCGATGGTCCATTCCATGGCTAGGCCGGGGCCGAGACGTTGACGCCGAGCAGCTCGAGAGCGTTGTCCCGCATCACCTTCCGGGTGTCTTCGGCGCTGAACTCGGGGAACTGGGGGATGTCGGCGGTGAAGTTCATCGGGTCCGCGAGTCCCTCCCCGTGCGGCCAGTCCGAGCCGAACAGGATCTTGTCCACACCGATGGTATCGGCGAGCAGCTTCACGTCGTCCTCGTAGTAGGGGGCGATCCAGACGTTGTTTCGGAGCTGCTCCACGGGGTCCTCTTTGAAGTGGTACGGCGCGGTGTTGGCAGCCTTCTTCAGTCGCTTGATCAGCCGGTAGACGAAGTAGGAACCGTTCTCGATGCTTGCGACCTTCAACTTCGGATGGCGGGTGAACACCTGGTGCACGATCATCGACGCCATCGAGTCGTGGATCGCCCTGTCGTCGAGCAGGATCTGGTCCAGCGGATCCTTCTTGCCGAACCCTTCGAACGTCCCCTTGCCGCCCCACAGCGCCGCGATCGCGAGATAGCCGCTGTCGGACAGATGGAAGATCACCGGAACACCGGCCTCGGCCAGTCGGGCCCACACCGGATCGTGCAGCGGATCGCCCAACGACCGCGGCTTGACCACACCGGGCACGGGGGCGGGCCGCACACACACGTTCCTGGCGCCGCGGCCGAGGACGAACTCGACCTCTTCGACGGCCTTGTCCGGATCCGCCAAGGAGATGATCGGCGCCGACAGGAATCGGTGGTCGGGTCGGTCGAAGCCCCAATCCTCGTCGAGCCACAGGTTGAAGGCGTGCACCGTCGCCATCGTCGCCTCGATGTCGTGTTTGAGCGCTTCTTCGACACCGCAGGCGAATGTCGGCAGCATGAACACCGTTTCGAGGTTCTGACGGTCGAGGACCTTCGCCCGAGCGTCGCGGTTCTGGTACTCGGGATGATTCGCCATGCGGTCGACCTTCATCAGCGAGGCCGGGTCGACGCCTTCGGGGATCTCGCCGCGGAACAGCAGATCGAGGCAGCCCGGTTCGATGATCGGGTCGAAGGTGGGGTTGGGGATGAAGTGGTTGACGACGCCACCCATGACGGCCAGCGTGCGCTTGCCGTCGGCGACCATCTGCACACCGCGGCGCTTGAACTCCTTGGGCAGGTGCCTGGTGCAGGAATCGATCGTCTCGTAGTAGTGGTTGTCGACGTCGATCGCCCTGTAGTCCAGTGTCATGTGGAGTCCTTTCCGGGATCGCTCAACGGCGGGAAGTTGGGCGCACGCTTCTCGAAGAAGCTGGTAATGCCCTCGATGAAGTCAGGCCGCAGCATCGACTCGTGCATCAGCTTCTCGGCCACCGCACTCGCCTCGAAGACGTCGCGCATGGTGTCTGCGTACACCTGCTGCTTGATCACCGCTAGAGAACTGGGCGCGCAATTCGCGGCGATGTCCTCGGCGTAGGCGATCGCCCGCGGCAGAACCTCATCCGGCGAAACGACTTCCTTCACAAGACCAAGCTCTGCCGCCTCGTCCGCGAGGAGAACCCGACCGCTCAACAGCAGGTCCATCGCGGCACCCCAGCCGACAACTCGCGGCAGGATCCAGGAAATGCCGTACTCGGCGATCAGGCCTCGCCGCGCGAACGACGTGGTGAACTTCGCTCCCTCGGCCGCGAACCGGACATCGCACACCAAGGCCAGCGTCAGCCCCATTCCGGCGCATGCCCCATTGATCGCGGCGATGACTGGCTTGCGCAAGGTCGTCACGAAGTGCGGATGGCGCGAGCCGACCAGCTTGCTGACGTCCGTGCCTTCGCCACCGTCGACGGTGGCACTGCTGATCGTGTTCAGGTTCCCCATGTCAGCGCCCGCACAGAACGCACGGCCGCTGCCGGTCACCACGATGGCGCGGACGTCGGGATTGGCCTCCGCGTCGTCGAGCCGTTCATAGAACGTGGACGCGAGCCCGCCGCCCCAGCCGTTCATCCGCTCGGGCCGATTGAGCGTCAACACCGCGACGCCACTGTCGCGGACCTCGTAGAGCACCGGGTCTGACGTGACTGCGGGCTCAGCGACGCGGTCAGGGACGCTCACCCGGCGGACCTCCTGAGTGGTGGGCTCAAGCTCGATGTATTCCCATACTGTACACCTATCGGTAGTGCCTTCCGCAACTGGTCAGGCGCCCTGTTCGGCGATCAATCCGTAGCGCTGATACGCGGTGCGAATCTGCGCCCGGCCCTCGTCGGGCAGCTCCGCTTGAGGCGGCCGCGAGTGTGGATAGTCCCCGATCGGCAGGCCGAGCAGCGAGGCCGCGTACTTGAAGGCGCCACCCCAGTGGGTGAAGTAGTCGGGCCTGCCGGGATAACACGTGAACCACGAACGCATGTCGACGCCGAACTGGTCCAGCCCGGACTTCTCGGCGTAGTCCATCGCCTCGGTCAGCTTGTCGTTCCAGATCAGGTTCCAGTACTCGGAAATTATTGGCTGATGGGGGGTTTCGTACAAATAGCCGGCCGTGCCAAGCTGCGCGGGCCCGACGATGCCTGAGCGCAGCCAGCCCGCGCGGTAGACGGTCAGGTCGCACTCCCAGATCACCAGTTCGGGCGCGAACTCGTGCAGCATCCGACTCGCCGCCGGACGGAAAGCTCCCTCCTTGGTGGCGCAGACCGCCGGGATTTCGTCGTAGATGCGCGCACTTTCGGCAGGAGTCAACACGTAGCCCGACGACGGCGAGTTGAACATGCCGAGCGCGATATCGGTGCGGTCGGCGATGTATTGAAAGAACCGTAGAACTCCGATTCCCGCCGTGGGCTTCCATCATCGGGGTCTGGATGTAGACGATGTCGGCACCCGCCTGCTCCGCATGTCGCGTCAGCTCCAGGCAATCCTTGGCCGACATCGCGGCGGTGCAGGCCTGCACAACGACGTCCGGGTTTGCCGCGCGCCCTTCCTCAATCGCCACCTCCAGCAAGCGCTTTCGCTCGTCGAGCGTCAGTGACCAGAATTCCGCTATGCCGCTGGTGCACCACAGCATTGGGTGATGAAGTTCCCCGACGCAGTAGCGCACCAGCGTTCGGTATGCGTCCCAGTCGATGTCGTCGCCATCGTCACCACAAAACGGTGTGTAGAGGCTGTTGCCGATTCCGCGCAGCGTTGAATGTGCCCAGGTGCGGGCTTCCTTGGCAGTCGCCACGGTTCACTCCTAGAAGTTGGGCTAGGTGAAGTCACTACCGCCGTCGACGTTGATGTTGGCGCCGGTCATGTACGAATTGCGCCGTGACGCGAGAAACGCGACGACGGGACCGATTTCGTCGGGCAGGCCTGCGCGGGGCATGTGCGCAGGATGTCCGAAGTGCTTGTCGATGGCGGCCATCAGCGCGTAGGGGTCACTGCCGTCGACGCCGACCGAATCGGCCCAGCCAAGCAACGCTTCGGACGCGATGCTGCCCGGCGAGACGACGTTGACCATGATCTCGTCCTTGGCCAACAGCAACGAGAGGTTCTTCGAGATGCTTGTCAAGGCTGCCTTGGCGGCCGTGTAGGCGGGCAGGATCACGGTCTGACGTTGCGTCGAGTGGGCGGAGAAGTTGACGATTCGCGCCCACTGCGCGTTTCGCAACAGCGGCAGCGCCGACCGCACGCAGTGCACCATGCCCATCACACCGTCGTCGAAGGCCGCCCGCCATTGATCGTCGGTGAGATCTTCAAACGTGCCCTGAGAGCCAGGCCCGACCGCGTTGATGAGCACATTGAGCTCGCCGCCCCAGCGATCGCTCAGTCCGTCGAACACCCGCTGGACCGCCTCGGCGTCAGTGGTGTCGGCGACAAGGCCAAGCGCGTCGGGACTTCCGCGGCCTGCCAAGTCCTCGGCCGCACGGTCGAGAACATCAGCCGTGCGACCCACCAAGGCGACCCGCGCACCGTCGTCGGCAAGACATCGGGCGGCCGCGAATCCCATGCCGCGTCCACCGCCGACGACGACAGCGGTGGCGTCCTTCAGCCCGAGATCCATGACGTGGCTCTACGTGCCCGTCCACTTGGGCTGGCGCTTCTCGGCGAACGCGATGGCCCCCTCTTTGGCGTCGTTGGAGGTGAAGATCGGAATGATGTATTCGAGCTGTTTCTTCCACATCTCGTCGTCACTCCAGTCCGCGGACTTGGCCATGACCTCCTTGGTGGTCGCGATCGCCATCGGCCCGTTGGCGGTAATCCGCTCTGCGAGTTCGATCGCCCCGGCCAAGGCCTCGCCGGGTTCGGTCACCAGGTTGACGAAGCCCCACGCCTCGGCCTGCTCGGCGGTGAAACTGTCACCGGTCAGGGCGAGTTCGAGTGCCTTCTGATACGGGATTCGTTTCTGCAGCCGCAAGAGCCCGCCGCCTGCCGCGACCAGACCACGTTTGACTTCGGGGATGCCGAACTTCGCGGAGCGCGACGCCACCACGAGGTCGGTGGCCAACACGACCTCGGTGCCGCCGGCCAGTGCATAGCCCTCAACGGCGGAGATGAGCGGTTTACGCGGTGGCCGTTCGGTAAAGCCGATGCCCCGACCGGGAATCGCGACGATCTCACCTGCGGCGAAGGCCTTCAGGTCCATGCCAGCGCAGAAGTTGCCGCCTGCGCCGGTGATCACCGCCGCGGATAGGTCCGCGCTCTCGTCGAGTTCGTCGACCGCATCGGCCAGGCCCTGGCTCACTGCCAGGTTCACCGCGTTTCGTGAGTCAGGCCGATTGATCGTGATGACAAGGACGCGCCCGCGGCGCTCCGTGAGAATTTCGTCCGACACCGTTGGCCCTTCGCCTTTCGCGTGATTTCGCTGGAGACGCTTACTATAGGCCTTACAGTAGAAGAGCGAAACAGCGGTGGGCGCCATCGACCGGATGGCTCCCGGTAAGGTTGACGGTAACGGCCGAGCGGCGACACGCATGCAAAGACGCAGTTCAGACGGTGGCTGCCGGTAGATTCAGTTCACCCAATTTTGATGGAGGTGCCCTTCGTGGCCAAGCAAGCAACCGCTGAGAAGCGTCAGCGACGCGAGCGCGGGTCCATCAATCCCGACGACATCATCAAGGGCGCATTCGACCTCGCCGAAGAGGTCGGCATCGACAACTTGAGCATGCCGCTGCTCGGCAAGCACCTGGGCGTCGGCGTGACGAGCATCTATTGGTACTTCCGCAAGAAGGACGATCTGCTCAACGCGATGACCGACCGCGCGTTGCGTCAGTACGTGTTCGCCACGCCCTACGTCGAGGCCAGGGACTGGCGCGAGACGTTGGGTGATCACGCGCGCACGATGCGAAAGACGTTTATGGGCAGCCCGATTCTGTGCGACCTGATTCTTATTCGGTCGGCGCTCAGCCCGCGAGCGGCAAAGCTCGGCGTTCAGGAAGTGGAGAAGGCGATCGCCAGCCTTGTAGAGGCCGGCCTGTCTGCTGATGACGCATTCGACACCTACTCCGCGGTGTCGGTCCACGTCCGCGGATCGGTGGTGCTGCACCGGCTGCGGGAGAAGAACCGCGCGGCCGACGCGGGACCGAGCGACATCGAGGAAACGATGACGATCAACGCCGAGACCACACCGCTGCTGGCCCAAGTCACCGCAAAGGGCCATCACATCGGCGCGGCCGACGACAAGAACTTCGAGTTCGGCCTCGAGTGCATCCTCGACCACGCCAGCCGATTGATCGACGACGGCGGCAAGCGGCCTGCCACGACCGCGCGCAAGACGACCAAGGCTTCCGGCCCGCGCACACGCAGCAAGGCCCCCGCGCGCTAGTGATTTCGGCGCGCGCACGGACGCTCAGCGGGCGTTAGCGCGCCGAAATCACTACGACTAGACCTCGATGACGACTGCGCCGCCCTGGCCGCCACCCGCACACATGGCCGCGACGCCGATGCCTCCGCCGCGCCGCTGCAGCTCGTAGATGAGCGTGGTCACCATGCGGGCACCGGACGCGGCAATGGGATGGCCAAGGCTGCAACCGCTTCCGGAGAAGTTCACCAGTTCTTCGTCAATCCCGTATTCGCGGCACGCAGCGATCGGCACGGAGGCGAAGGCCTCGTTGATCTCCCACAGCGCGACATCGGACGGCTTCAGTCCGGCACGGTCGAGAACCTTGCCGATCACCTTCACCGCACCCAGCCCGCAGTCGCGCGCTGGGACACCCGCTGCGCCCCAAGCCTTCACGGTGGCCATCACGGAGAGCTTGTTGGCATCGGCGTAGTCACGCTCGACGAGGGCGACTCCCGCGGCGGCGTCGTTGGTGCCGCTGCTGTTGCCCGCGGTGATCGAGAAGCCCTCGATCTCGGGGTGCAGAACTTTGAGTCCGGCCAACTTCTCCACGGTGGTGTCGCGACGGGGGTGCTCGTCAACGCTGAAGTCCACCACCGAGCCATCAAACTGCTGGATCTTCATTGGGATGATCTCGTCGAGGAACTTGCCCGCATCCATCGCGGCGATGGCCCGCTGATGCGAGCGCGCCGCCCACGCGTCCATCTCCTCGCGGGTGATGCCGACTGACTGCGCGGTGTTCCAGCCGACCGTGATCGACATGTCCTTGGTGGGCGCGTCGGGCGTCTCGACGTGCGTCGGCGGCATCCACCGCTCTTCGAACTTCAGTTCAGGCCCGGGAATGCGCTGGTTGGTCAGCGGCGTCATCGACAGCGATTGCACGCCACCGGCAATCAGCACCCGCTCCATACCGGAGCCGATCTGCGCGGAAGCATTTCCGATCGCGGTCAGTGAGCCCGCGCAGTGCCTGTTCACAGACTGACCGGGGACGTGATCCAACCCCGTGGCGTCGGCGGCATACCTCGCGAGATCGCCACCGCCGTAATGTGATTCGGCGAAGATGATGTCGTCGATGTCTGCGGGATCTACGCCGGACCGGCGGACAACCTCGGGCAGCACCGTCGTTATGAGCGTTTCAGGTGTGGTGTTGACCAGCGTCCCCTTGAACGACCGGCCGATGGCTGTCCTGGCGGCACCGACGATGACGGGTGTTGGCATGTTTCTCGACCTCGAGTTTCGGTAGGAACGACTTTACAAAAGTAGCAGATACTGTATAGCTGGCAGTAGGTGACCGGCGTCACTCCGGCTCTGGCACGTAGAAGTGCTCGTCACGCAGGCGGAACGCCTCTTTCGTCCCGTGCTGCGCCCGCGTCTTGACGAAGTTGAACTCACCGGGCGCGAACTGCAGGTTCGTCCCGAATGCGTGGAACAGATAGCTGGCCACTTCTTCACCCTGATAGGCCTGGCTCTGCTCGACGAGGCGGAACGCCTCCTTGGCGATGACGACGCCGTCGGCGGGCATCTTCGCGGCCTTCTCCGCCCAATACTTGGCCCTCGCCGGGACCGAGGCAGGCTCGCAAGTATCGGTGAAGATGCCGAGATGCTCTATGGCGCCTGCCTCGATGATGTCGCCGGTCAGCAGCATTCGGCGAGCCAGCACCGGCCCCAGCCGGTGGAAGAACATGTGCAGACTGCCCAGCGCGGGACCGAGAAACCGGGTGGCGGGCATGCCGATCTTGGCATCACGCCCGATCACCGAGATGTCGGTCATCAACGCCATCTCGAAGCCGCCGCCCAGCGCGTATCCACTGATCTCCCCCACAGTGACCTTCGGGAAACCCATGAGGTTGTGGTAGAAGCCAAATGACTTGCGGTCCACGGTCAGACGACGTCGTTGACTCGGACGGCTCTTCGCCGGTTTCTCGTCGCGCTCGCCGTACCAGCCATAGGCGTTGTTCATGTCGGCACCGGTGCTGAACACCCCCTCCGCGCCGCGAAGCACCACCACGGTGATGTCGTCGTCTTCGGCGACGCGGTCCAGATACCGCGCGACTGTCTCGCGCATCGTCGCGTCGTACGAATTGCGCTGCGCCGGATTGTTCAACGTGATGGTCGCGATCCGCTTCTCGGAATCGACATCGAAGAGCACACGGTCGTCGGGACTGGTCATCTAACGGACTCCTGATGGTTGGTGCTCGAGATCAGTTTGGCTTCAATGGTTTTGTCATTTCCCACGGCGAGGGTGTTGCGCCGGGCGGCCGCAAGGTGGTCTTGCGCGAGGCGCACGGCGCGGTTCGAATCACCGTCACGAATGGCGTCCAGCAGACGCTGGTGATCACGCAGCGCCGCACGCATGGTCTTTTTATTGATCGTCGGGTCGGCTGTGTTGTATTCGTCGCTCCACACCGACGACTCGTGCGTCGACCAGATCAGCTCGAGCGAGCCGATCAGCAATATCATCGGCTCGTTGCCACATCGGGAGACCAGCGCTTCGTGAAACCGGCGGGCGTTGGGCACATACCGGGACAGGTCGTCGAATTGTTCAGTCTGAAGCTCGATTTCAGCTTCGAGGTAGGGCACGACTTCGGACATCCGGTCGTCGCGCGCGGCGCACATCCCCGCGCAGATGGGTTCCAGGTGCAGCAGCGCACCACTGACGTCCGCCGGTGTAGCGGACCGCGATTGCAGCACCATGCTGATCATGTGGGCGGTCCGGTCGGCGGAGGGCAGGTGAACCACCGCTCCGCCCATGTTGCCGCGGCGCACCGAGATCAGCCCGTCGGTCTCCAGGATGTGGATCGCCTCGCGCACCGCCGGTGGGCTGACGCCGAACTCGGAGAACAGGCTCTCCTGTGACGGAAGGACATCGCCTTCCTTGAGCCGGCCAGACAGGATGTCTTCCCGCAGCCGGGAGGCCACGATCTCGGCCACCCTCGGTTGACGAATGCGTTGCACCACCACTAGTTCTTGACCCGCCGCTTGCCGAACTGGAAGCCGGTCAGCCTGTCGGGCGACGTCGCCACCGTCTCGAATTCACAGATGCAGAGCACCTGGTCGCCCAGCAGCAACCGGGCCGTCGACGTCACCCTGCCGTCGTCCTCGGACCGTGCGATGTCGAAGCGGAGTTCGGTGAGGACCGGCGTCGGCCTGCGGAATGTCACCAACAGCGATCGCGTCTTGCCCGTCCGCCCGGCGGCGCAGCTTTGGTGTTGGGTGATGCAGTCGAAGAAGACGGCGAGAAACCCGCCGTTCACCAGCCCCGGCGGACCCTCGTAGACCAGCGGGAAAGTGACGCGCCCAGATGCCGACTCGTCGTCGAGGTGGTCGAACGTGTACTCGGGAAAACACGGGTTGTACGCGCCGACGTCGAATGCGTGGTCCAGATATAAACGCTTCTCCTCGCCGCCGTCGCCGATCCGGGGGGTGGGGTCCTGCGGGACGGCGGTCGCCAACTCCCGCTCCCAATCGGCGAATTGCGCCAGCATGGCGTCCACGGTCGGATGCTCGTGCTCCAGCTGAAGCAGTAGACCGGTCAGGCGCCGCAGCGCGCCCGCGGCGGCGACTGTCTGCGCCAGCGGCTGCTCGCCATATCTCGGTGTGCCCTCCGCCATGGGTCCTCTTCCATGTTCCGTTGGCGCGCTTTCCTTGCTAACTTGTACAGGATAGCAATACTGTAGGGCTAACCGTATAGCTAGGGATTGGCGGAATCAAGGTGACTGACGTCGACGCCGACGGTTCGGTGACGGCATCGCGCGACGGCGATGTCCTTCGGCTCACGCTCGATCGGCCGTCGCGACGCAACGCGTTGAGCCACTCGATGATCGACACTTTGGTCGATCATCTGACAGCCGCCGCGACCGACGACTCGCTTCGGGCCATCCATATCCGTGGAGCGGGGACTGACTTCTGCGCGGGCGCTGACTGGGTGTCGACCAACAGCGCGGGCCACCGGCCGCGCACCGGTGATTTGGTGCGACGCATTCCCCACACCGCCAATCGAGTGATCGAACTCGTTCACGGCATCCAGTTGCCCGTCGTCTGCAGCGTGCAGGGTTGGGCCGTCGGTCTCGGCTGCAATCTGGCCCTGGCAGCCGACTTCACCGTGGCCACCGACGACGCCGTGTTCTGGGAACCGTTCGTCGGCCGCGGCTTCTCTCCCGATTCTGGTTCCACGTGGCTGCTGCCCCGGCTCGTCGGGATGGCGCGCGCCAAGGAGATCCTGCTGCTCGGAGAGAAGGTAAGTGGAAGCGACGCCGCGGACTGGGGACTGATCCACCGCAGCGTCAACTCGGCCGAACTCGATGACGTCGCCCA
This sequence comes from uncultured Actinomycetota bacterium, assembly GCA_963766465.1. Taxonomy (GTDB): domain Bacteria; phylum Actinomycetota; class Actinomycetes; order Mycobacteriales; family Mycobacteriaceae; genus Mycobacterium. The sequence goes on along the minus strand of CAVXZT010000014.1, from coordinate 346,792 downwards.
GCGGCTGCTGACACGCCTTGCGTCAGGGCCGACCGTCGCTATCGGGCTGGCCAAGCAGGCCATCAATCACGGTCAGCATGCCACCCTGAATCAGGCCATGACGCAGGAACTCTTCAATGTCGAGTTATCCTGCCGGACAGCTGATTTCAAAGAGGGCTTGGCGGCATTCCGTGAAAAGCGCGCACCGGAGTTCGGTGGAAGGTGACTAAATGACCGACATCAAGTACGACGTCGACGGGCACAAGGCCACGATCACGCTGAACCGGCCTGACGCGCTCAACGCGCTCAGCCCGGCCATGATCGGTGAATTACGCGCCGCGTACGACGACGCCGAAAACGACGACAACATCTGGATCCTCATCGTCACCGGAACGGGCCGCGCATTCTGCACCGGCGCCGACGTCGGAGAAATCCCCGAGGACGGCCGGGTGATCTACGAGCGGCCGTACCTGTCCACCTACGACCAGTGGGAGGCACCACAGGAGGGCACCCCGCCGTTCCGAAGGATGGCCAAGCCCGTACTGACCGCCATCAACGGATTGTGCTGTGGCGCAGGGCTGGACTGGATCACCACCGGCGACATCGCCATCGCGTCCGATAAGGCCACGTTCTTCGACCCGCACGTCAGCATCGGCTTGGTGGCTGGTCGTGAGATGGTTCGGCTGGCCAGGGTGCTGCCGCGCAATATCGCGCTGCGCATGGCGCTGATGGGCAAGCACGAACGGATGAGCGCGCAACGCGCCTACGAACTCGGCATGATCAGCGAGGTTATCGAGCACGACAAGCTACTCGAACGCGCCCACGAGATCGCCGACATCGTGAACACGAATGCGCCGCTGGCCGTGCGGGGCACACGCCTGGCCATCCACAAGACGTTGGACCTGCCGCTGCACGACGCCGAGATTCTTGCCGAGACGTTCCGCGAACGCGTCGTCCGCACCGAGGACGCGCTGGAAGGGCCAAAGGCGTTCATGGAGAAGCGCGCCCCGAACTGGCAGTGCCGATGACGGCGTTCGAAACGATCCAGCTCGACGTGGACGCCGCCAGTCACGTCGCGACGATCACGCTGAACCGGCCGGAGTCACTCAACGCGTTCAACCGCGCCATGTGCGAAGAGATGGTCGAGGCGTGGCGCATCGTCAAACTCGACGACTCGGTGCACGCCGTCGTACTTCGCGCGGCAGGCACACGGGCATTCAGCGCTGGACTCGACATCAAGGCGCCATATGGCCAGCCGGACAACGTGTGGAATCACGAGGATCCCGGCGAGGCGCTCAGCCCGAAGTGGCAGAAGATGTGGAAGCCCGTGGTGTGTGCCGTTCAAGGGATGTGCACCGCGGGAGCGTTCTACTTCGTCAACGAGTCCGATGTGGTGATCTGCTCCGACGACGCGACATTCTTCGACTCACATGTCAGCGCCGGGTTGGTGTGCGCGTTGGAGCCGATCGGATTGATGCGCCGCGTCGGCCTCGGCGAGACTCTGCGAATCGCGTTGATGGGCAACGACGAACGCGTCGGCGCCGACACCGCACTGCGGATCGGTTTGGTGTCGGAGGTGATCTCCGCCGATCGGCTGTGGGAGCGCGCCCACGAGATCGCGGCGGCGATCGCTGCCAAGCCGCCGTCCGCGACACAGGGCACAGTGAAGGCGATCTGGGAGTCGCTTGACAAGCCCTACCGTGCGGCGCTGGAACAGAATCTGATCTATACGCGGCTGGGAAATCCCCTCGGCCTGGCCGAATTGGCCGCCCAGGGCAATGGCGAGCCGGCCAAACCGTCGGTCCGCTGATGCACCCGCTCAGTAGGCGCATCGCAGACGTGCTCGAATTGCAGCCCGACGCGGCTGCCATCGAGTACAACGGCCAGTGGTCGACATGGGGCGAGATCGCCGGACTAGCGAACGTGATTGCCTCGGTGGGCGAGACCGAGGTCGGGATGCTGCTGCGCAACAGACCAGCCAACGTCGCAGCCCTGCTCGGCGTGCTGCTTGGCGGAGGCACAGTCGTCACCATCAACCCCTCACGCGGAGATGACCGCACCCGCGCGGATATCACTGCGTTGGACCTGCCGGTAGTGATCGGCGAACCCGACGACCTCGCGTCGATGGTGCCCGCTGGCCCGACGGCGATTGCGATCTCGGATCTGGATGCTGCGCCACGGATGCCGGCACCCGGCGCCGGACGACCAGGAGTCGCGGTACGGATGCTGACCAGCGGAACGACCGGTCCGCCCAAGCGAGTCGATCTCACTTACGACATGCTGGCCCGCAGCGTGATCACATCGGAGCCGCCTACCGAGCCGCGCCGGGGTGTCGCGATCGTCAACGCGCCGATGGTGCACATCGGCGGCGTCTTCCGCGTGCTGCAGTGTGTCTGCGAGGCAAGGCCGTTCGCGTTGTTGGACCGTTTCGAGCTGGAGCGATGGGCCGACGCGGTGCGCAGGCATCAGCCGCGGGCCGTGTCGCTTGTGCCCGCCGCACTGCGCACGGTGCTGCATTCCGATTTGACCCGTGAAGATCTTGCGAGCATTCGCGCAGTCACCTCGGGCACCGCGCCCCTGTCGGCCGAGGACGCCGACGCGTTCACCGAGAAGTTCGGAATACCCGTCTTGACGTCTTATGCGGCAACCGAATTCGGTGGCGGCGTGGCCGGTTGGACACTGCCGGACTATCAGAAGTACTGGAATGACAAACGTGGCAGCGTGGGCAAGCCCAGCCTGGGTGCACAACTTCGAGTGGTCGACGACAACGGGATACCGCTTGGTCCAGGCGACGACGGTCTGCTCGAGGTCAAGCCGGGCCAGCTCGGCCCGTCCGCGGACTGGATGCGCACCACCGACTTGGCGCGTATCGACGGGGACGGATTCCTCTGGATCCTCGGCCGCGCCGACCAGGCGATCATTCGCGGCGGCTTCAAGGTGATGCCCGACGACGTGCGCGTCGCGCTGGAGGGCCATCCCTCAGTGCGGGGGGCGGCCGTGGTGGGCCGCCAAGACGACCGTCTCGGCGAGACGCCGGTCGCGATGGTTGAGCTGAGGGATGCTGCATCGGCCGATGCCGCAGCGCTGGTCGAGTTCCTGCGAGTACGGTTGGCGCGCTATGAGATTCCCACCGACATCGCGATCGTCGACCAGATCCCCCGAACGCCCTCGGGCAAGCCCGACCTCGGCGCAGTCCGGGAATTCTTCAGCCATCCCGTCGAACATGCGAAGTGAATCTCTGACCGTCGCCGATATTCTGCGGCAGCAGTCGGTCGCACGGGCAGAGCACCCGCTCCTGGTGTGCGACGCCGAGCGTCTCAGCTATGCAGAGGCCGATCGCCGGTCGGCACATCTGGCACGCGGTCTGATCGCCCTCGGCGCGGGCAAGGGCACTCACATCGGGCTGCTCTACCCCAACGGCGGGGCGTTCATCGTCGGCATGCTGGCGGCCGCACGTATCGGCGCCGTGGTCATCCCGTTCTCCACCTTCGCCACGGCACCGGAGTTGACCGTGCAACTCGTCGACAGCGACACCGAAATCCTGCTTGCTGCTGCATCGTTCCGTTCTCATGACTATCGGGAGCGACTTGCCGAGGTCACTGCGCCACTGCTGCGCCATGTGCTGATCGATTCCGAACCCGTGGATATTGTCGATGCGACGCTGCTCGCGGCGATGGAGAGCGACGTCGACGATTCCGATCCTCTGGCGATCGTGTACACGTCGGGCTCGACAAGTGCACCGAAGGGCGTGGTGCACACCCACGCATCCCTGCTGGGTCACCAGAAGATACTCAACGAGATCCGTGGGCTGTCCGCCAACGATTCTCTCTTCTGCAACTCGCCGTTCTTCTGGATCGGCGGGATCGCGTTCGCGGTGCTCGCCACCTTGCTTGCCGGCTCGACGTTGGTGTGTTCCAACGCCACCGATGCCGCCGACACCCTCGACCTGATCGAGGCCGAAAAGCCCACGATGACCAATGGTTTCGTGGCGGGCATAGCCCACCTGGCCGGTCACCCCAGTTTGGCGGGCCGCGACCTGTCGTCGATGCGACGCGGAAACCTGTACCCGATCATGGCGCCGGAGGTGCGGCCAGCCGATCCCGAGCTGCGGCACACGATGCTCGGCATGACCGAAGCGGGCAGCGTCATCACGATCAGTGAGGACGAAAACGACCAACCCGAACACCGGCGCGGCTCGTTCGGCAAGCCGATGCCGGGCTTCGAAACCAAGATCGTCGACGGCGAGCTGTGCATCCGCGGCCCGTTCGTGATGCAGCGGTACTACAAGCGCAGCCGCGAGGAATGCTTCGACGTCGACGGCTGGTTTCATACGGGCGATCTCGTCCGCACCGATGCCGACGGCTTCGTGTACTTCACCGGCCGCAAGGGAGCGATGATCAAGACGGCAGGCGCCAACGTCGCCCCTGCCGAGGTGGAGCGGGCGATCGCCAAGGTGACCGGTGGGACTGTCGCGTTTGTGCTCGGACTTCCGGATTCCGAGCGCGGACAGCTGGTTGCCGCGGTCGTCGCATTGGAGGACGGCGCCGAGTTCGACGAGGCAGCGGTTCGCAAGCGCCTCAAGACCGAATTGTCGGCCTACAAGATCCCGAAACGCTTTGCGACTATTGCGCGTTCCGACCTACCGGTGCTCTCCAGCGGCAAGGTCGATCTGGCCGCCCTGCAGAAGGTTCTCGATGTCTGACACCATCGACCGGCTGGTGAGACTGCGGGCCGAACAGCACGGCGACAAGCCAATGGTGATCGACACGGAGTCGCACATCACATACGCCGAACTCGACGAGACCACCCGAGCCCTGGCCGCCGCGTTCATCGAAGCGGGTGTCGGCAAGGGAACACGGGTCGGGCTGATCATGCCGAACCGCGTGCAGTGGGTGCAGATCGCGGTGGCGCTGACGCGCATCGGCGCCGTGCTGGTTCCGCTGAGCACCCTGCTGCAGCCGCCGGAGCTGGTGGCACAGCTGCGCGTCGCATCTGTTCAGCTGCTGATCGCCGTCGAGGAGTTTCGGGGTCACCGCTACCTCGACGATCTGGATGGCGTTGCGAATACCACCGAACTTCCCGCACTGCGGGCGGTTTGGACGCCCGATCAGCTAGCGGCAACAAGCGATGATCCAGTGGTCGACGCGATGTCGGCGACCGTCACCCCCAGCGACACGCTCGTCATCATGTTCACCTCGGGAAGCAGTGGGCCACCGAAGGGTGTGGTCCACTCGCACGGCAACGCACTGGCCGCGGTGCAATCGGGCCTCGCCGCGCGGTGCATCGATGCGGACACTCGCCTGTACCTGCCGATGCCGTTCTTCTGGGTGGGCGGTTTCGGCAGCGGTGTGCTGTCCGCGTTCCTGGCGGGGGCCACCCTCGTCACCGAGGAGATCCCGCGGCCTGAGACGACGCTTCGCCTGCTGGAGCGCGAGAGGGTCACGCTGTTCCGCGGCTGGCCAGACCAGGCCGAGGCCCTGGCACGCCAATCCGCCTCTGTCGGAGCCGATTTGTCGGCGCTTCAGCCGGGAAGCCTGGAAGGACTGCTGCCAGCCGAGCATCGCGCGCAACCCGGTGCCCGCGCGAAGTTGTTCGGGATGACCGAGTCCTTCGGGCCCTATTGCGGCTACGCCGCCGACACCGACTTGCCGCAATCTGCATGGGGAAGCTGCGGCAAGCCGTTCGACGGCATGGAGGTTCGGATCGTCGACCCCGACACCGGCCAGCCGGTCCCAGCGGACACCGTCGGCATGATCCAGATTCGGGGGCCCCACACCCTGCGGGGCGTGTGCCGGCGCAGCCGTGAAGACTTGTTCACGCCCGACGGCTACTACCCCACCGGCGACCTCGGCCACCTCGACGCCGACGGCTTCATGTTCTACCACGGCCGATCCGATGACATGTTCAAGGTCAGTGGCGCCACCGTCTACCCGAGCGAGGTCGAACAGGCGCTGCGCACCATCGACGGCGTCGAGAATGCGTTCGTCACCGAAGTATCCGGCGCGGTGGGCGCCGTCGTGATTGGCGATGCCACGGTGGATCAGCTTCGGGCTGCGGCGCGAAAGCTATTGAGCGCCTTCAAGGTCCCGACGGTATGGCTCATCGTCGACTCCGATGACGACATTCCGCGCGGTACGACCGGAAAGGTCGACGTGCGCCGGTTGCGCGAGATGTTGCGCGAGCAGACGTAAAAGTCCCCGACACGCCGACGAAAAAGGACCTTTTGCGTCTGCTCGCGGGGCCCAGCTCGTGGGGTTAGGTGACGACGCCGCGTTGCGTCAGGTGCTCGATCAACGGCGCCGCGCCCGCGGCGAGATGCTCGGCCATCACGGTGCGAGCAAGGTCCTCGTCGTGTTTGTCGAGTGCCGCCAACAGCTTGCGATGATGCTCGGTCGACTGATCGGGCCAGCCCGCGATCGTCGGAAACACCGATTCTGGGGCGTAACGGGTGATCTGTGACATCAGCTGGGCGAGCTTCGGCGAGTCGGCTGCGACGTTGATCGCCTTGTGGAACTCGTGGTTCAGCCGCACCGCCCGTTCGTCGTCATCGCTGGCGTACGCGTCCTCGAGCTCGGTCTGGATCTTCTCGAGTTCCCGCAACTGATCATCGGTGATGTTGGCCGCTGCCCGCGCCGCGAGCTCGCCACCGATGTGGGCCTGCACGTTGGACACATCGGTGAGGTCGCGCCCGGTCACCGCCACCACCACAAAACCGCGCCGCGGCTGCTGAAAGAGCAGGCCTTCGGCGCTGAGGACGAACAGCGCTTCGCGTACGGGTGTGACGCTGACACCGAGTTCGACCGCCAACTGGTCGAGGCGGATGTACTGCCCCGCAGCGTAGGTACCGTCGAAGATCCGCTTGCGAACGAATCGCGCGACGTCTTCGGCCAGCTGCGGCCGCGGGGCGAAATCGGGTGCGCTCACAGTCATATCCGATAGTCGGCGAGCAGTCGCTTGCTGATGATGTTCTTCTGGATCTCGCTGGTGCCCTCGCCGATGAGCAGGAACGGTGCGTCGCGCATCAGCCGCTCGATCTCGTATTCCTTGGAGTAGCCGTACCCGCCATGGATCCGGAAGCTCTGCTGCGTCACCTCCGAGCAGAACTCGCTCGCAAGGTACTTCGCCATCCCGGCAGCGACGTCGTTGCGCTCGCCGGAGTCTTTCAACCGGGCCGCATTGACCATCATGAGATGTGCCGCCTCGACTTTGGTTGCCATCTCGGCCAATTGGAACGCAATCGCCTGATGGTCAGCGATCGGCTTGCCGAAGGTCTGGCGCTGCTGCGCGTAGCGCACGGCCAGCTCGAACGCTCGGATGCCGACGCCACAAGCCCGTGCGGACACGTTGACCCGACCAACCTCTATGCCGTCCATCATCTGGAAGAAGCCTTGGCCGGGTGCCTCACCGAGGATGTCGTCGGCACTGGCGACATACCCGTCGAAGATCAGCTCGGTGGTGTCGATTCCCTTGTAGCCAAGCTTGTCGATCTTGCCTGGGATGGTCAGCCCCGGCGCGACTTCACCGAAACCAGTCGGCTTTTCGACGAGGAATGCCGTCAGGTTGCGGTGTGGCTTGTCGGCTCCTTCGTCGGTTCGCACCAGCGTCGCCACCAGCGTCGAACTCCCGCCATTGGTCAGCCACATCTTCTGACCGTCGATGGTGTAGGTCCCATCGTCGTTGCGTTTAGCCCGCGTGCGGATCGCGGCGACGTCGGAGCCGAGTTCGGGTTCGGACATCGAGAACGCGCCGCGCGTCTCACCAGTTGCCATTCGCGGCAGATACTTCTGCTTCTGTGGATCGGTGCCGTGCTGGCGCAGCATGTACGCGACGATGAAGTGGGTGTTGATCACGCCGGAGACGCTCATCCACCCGCGGGCAAGTTCCTCAACGCACAACGCGTAGGTCAGCAGGGACTCGCCCAGGCCGCCGTACTCCTCGGGGATCATCAACCCGAACAGGCCCATCTCCTTCATCGCATCGACGATGGCCTGCGGGTAGGTATCGCTGTGCTCGAGTTCCTGCGCCGTCGGGATAACCTCTTTGTCGACGAATTGTCGTACCGTGGCAATGATTTCCGTTTGAAACTCGGTGAGCCCAAGCGTTTGTGCGAGCTTGCTCATGTCTCGACTCCCGCTCGCTCCGGTCCTCGCTCATTCCTCACTGCGATCCTCACTCCCGCTCGTCTTCGGGTCATGCGCCGACCCTTTCGAATACCGCGGCCAGGCCCTGCCCGCCGCCGATGCACATGGTTTCCAGCCCATAGCGGGCACCGCGCCGGTTCAGTTCACGCGCCAGCGTCGCGAGCATCCGGCCGCCGGTCGCGCCGACCGGGTGCCCTAGCGAGATTCCCGAACCGTGGACATTTGTCCGCTCGAGGTCGGCCGGGGTGAACTCCCATTCCCGCATCACCGCGAGCGCCTGGGCGGCGAAGGCCTCGTTGAGCTCGATCAGGTCGATGTCCGAAAGCGCCAGTCCCGCCTTGCCGAGCGCAGCGTCAGTTGCAGGCACGGGACCGATGCCCATGATGTTCGGCGCGACACCGGCCGACGCCCACGAAACCAGCCGGACCAGCGGGGTCAGCCCGAGTTCGTCGGCCTTCTCCGGAGTGGTCACCACGCACATGGAAGCGGCGTCGTTCTGGCCGCTGGAGTTCCCGGCGGTGACGGTTGCCTCCGGATCAGCGGATAGCAGAACGGGTTTCAGCTTGCTCAACGATTCGACCGAAGTGTCGGCGCGTGGGTGCTCGTCGGTGTCGATCAGCTCCTCGCCCTGGCGGGTACGCACCGCGACCGGAATGATCTCCTCGGCGAGGATCCCGTCCTTTTGTGCGGCGACCGCCCGCTGGTGGGAGGTCACCGCGAGTTCGTCCTGCTCCTCGCGCGGGATTGCGTACTGGCGACGGAGGTTCTCCGCGGTCTCCAGCATGCCGCCGGCCACCGGATAGAGGCGTCCGCCCGCTGTTGTGCGGCCGCGCGCGAGGCTGTCGTGCACCTTGACGCCGCCGCGGGCCCCACCCCAGCGCATGTCCGTCGAGTAGAACGTGACATTGCTCATGCTCTCGGCGCCGCCCGCGACCACAACGTCGTTGTCCCCGTTGGCAACCTGCAGGCACGCCTGCACTACTGCCTGTAAGCCCGACCCGCACCGACGGTCGACCTGCATGCCCGGGACAGTCACCGGCAGGCCAGCGTCCAAGGCCACCACTCGCCCTATCGCGGGCGCCTCGCTGGAGGGATAGCAGTGGCCGAGGATGACGTCTTGCACTGCCCCTGGGTCGATTCCGGTCCGCTCCAACAGACCCTTGAGCGCGGCGACGCCGAGGTCGACGGCTGTCAGCGACTTGAACACGCCGCCGTAGCGGCCGATCGGCGTGCGCACGGGTTCGCAGATGACCGCTTCGCGTGTACTCATATGTGCCTCCCGCCGGTGACCTCGAGGACGGTTCCCGTCATGTACGACGACAGATCGCTGGCGAGGAACAATGCGACCTTGGCGACCTCGCTGGGCTCACCCGCCCTACCCATCGGCACCTCTGCCAGCTTCTGATCCCAAATATGTTGCGGCATAGCTTCGGTCATCGCGGACCTGATCAGCCCCGGTTGAATCGCGTTGACCCGCACACCCAGATGGGCGAGTTCTTTGGCGGCTGCCTTTGTCATGCCGACGATGCCGGCCTTGGCCGCGGAGTAGTTCGTCTGGCCGATCAGCCCGACCTTGCCCGAGATCGACGACATATTCACGATGGCACCGCGCTTGTTCTCGCGCATGATCGCCGCCGCAGCCTTGGTCCCGTTCCAGGTTCCCTTCAGGTGCACGGCGATGACTTGGTCGAACTGCTCCTCGGTCATCTTGCGCAGCGTCGCGTCGCGGGTGATCCCGGCGTTGTTGACCATGATGTCCAGGCCGCCGAACCGCTCGACCGCGGCGGCCACCAGTGCGTCGACCTCGTCGCCCGACGTGACGTCGCAGCGCACGGCAAGCGCTACGTCATCCCCGCCGAGTTGTTTGGCCGCGGCCTCGGTCGCCCCGAGGTCCAGATCGCCCAACACGACACGCGCGCCCTCGGCGATGAACAGCTCCGCGATGGCGAGCCCCAGTCCCTGCGCGCCGCCCGTGACGACGGCAGTCTGACCGGTCAGCAATGACACCTGATCACCCCTATTCGCTGGTCAGGCCCTGACTGGGGCCCAGTTAGTACAACATCATATTTCATATATGATTTCTCGGACCGTTGACCCCACTCGCCGCAAAGGAGCGCGATGACCACCGAAGTCAGCGACGAGGACTTCCAGGAGATCCTGGCCCAGACGCGTCAGTTCGTCCGCACCGCGGTAGTCCCCCGCGAACAGGAAATCCTCGCCGACGACCGCGTTCCCGACGATCTCCGCGAACAGGCCAAGAACATGGGGCTGTTCGGCTACGCGATCCCGCAGGAGTGGGGCGGCCTCGGCCTGAACCTGGCCCAAGACGTCGAGATGGCGATGGAGTTGGCATATACGTCGCTGGCCCTGCGGTCGATGTTCGGCACCAATAACGGCATCGCCGGTCAGGTGCTCGTCGGATTCGGCACCGACGAGCAGAAGGCGCAGTGGTTGGAGCCGATGGCGTCGGGTCTCGTGGCTTCCTTCGCGCTCACGGAGCCCGGCGCGGGATCGAATCCATCGGGCCTGCGCACCAAAGCCGTTCGGGACGGCTCGGATTGGATCATCAACGGGCAGAAGCGCTTCATCACCAACGCCCCCGTCGCCGACCTGTTCGTGGTCTTCGCCCGGACCCGGCCCGCGGATGAAAAGGGCGCAGGCATCGCCGTCTTCCTCGTACCCGCCGATGCCGCAGGTGTGGTCGTCGGCGCCAAGGACGCCAAGATGGGCCAGGAAGGCGCGTGGACCTCTGACGTGAGTTTCGATGACGTCCGCATCCCGGACGGCGCGCTGATCGGCGGCACCGAGGACGTCGGGTACCGCGCCGCGATGATCTCGCTGGCGCGCGGCCGCGTGCACATCGCAGCGCTGGCAGTCGGAATCGCGCAGCGGGCCCTCGACGAATCCGTTGCCTACGCCGCGACCGCGACGCAGGGCGGCACCCCGATCGGGAACTTCCAACTCGTGCAGGCGATGCTCGCCGATCAGCAGACCGGCGTGCTGGCCGGCCGGGCATTGGTCCGCGACACCGCCCGGCTCTGGGTCAGCGGTGAGGACCGCAGGATCGCACCGTCGGCGGCGAAGCTGTACTGCACCGAAATGGCAGGCAAGGTAGCCGATCTCGCCGTGCAGGTGCACGGTGGCAGCGGCTACATGCGCGAAGTACCTGTCGAGCGGATCTACCGCGACGTGCGACTGCTGCGGTTATACGAGGGAACCAGCGAAATCCAGCGGCTGATCATCGGATCGAATCTCGTTAGGGCGGCCCAGAAATGAGCACACGGCTCACCGGCAAGGTGGCCTTCATCACCGGCGCGGCGCGGGGTCAGGGCCGCGCGCATGCCGTTCGGATGGCCAGCGAGGGCGCCGACATCATCGCCGTCGACATCGCGGGCAAGCTTCCCGCCTGCGTTCCCTACGATTCCGCGACTCCCGATGACCTTGCCGAGACCGTGCAGCTCGTCGAGGCCACCGGCCGCCGAATCCTGGCATCCGTCGTCGATGTCCGCGATGCCGATGGACTCCGCGAGGCCGTCGACAACGGCGTGGCCGAGCTGGGTCGGCTCGACATCATCGTGGCCAACGCCGGTGTCTCCGCTCCCCAGACGTGGGACGCCATCACTCCTGAGGACTTCCGAGATGTCATGGACATCAACGTGACCGGCACCTGGAACACCGTCATGGCCGGGGCGCAGAAGATCATCGACGGCGGCAACGGTGGATCCATCATGTTGATCAGCTCCGCAGCGGGAATCAAGATGCAGCCGTTCATGATCCACTACACCGCAAGCAAGCACGCCGTCACCGGCATGGCCCGCGCGTTCGCAGCGGAACTGGGCAGGTACTCGATCCGCGTCAACAGCGTGCACCCCGGAGCGGTCAACACGCTGATGGGAAGTGGCGACATGATCGGCTCGCTTGGGCGCGCGATCGAGACCTACCCGCAGCTCGCGCAGATGATCACGCCGTTTCTCCCGACCTGGGCGGCTGAGCCCGAGGACATCGCCGACGCGGTGTGCTGGCTGGCCAGCGAGGAATCGAAAAACGTTACGGCTGCCGCGATCTCGATCGACCAGGGAATGACGCAGTACTAAGTCACCGCGAGCAGACGCAGAATGTCATGAATTGGACGCAAAACGTGACACTTTGCGTCTGCTCGCGGGAGAAAAGTCAGCCGATGAAGCGGACGATCGACTCCGCAACGGCCGCAGGCTTATCGGAACCCTCGATTTCGACGGTGGTGGTCAGCATCGCCTGCACCGCGCCGTCGAGTTGATCCACCTTGGCAATTTCCGCACGCGCGCGGATCTTGGCGCCGACCTTCACAGGAGTGATGAAACGCACCTTGTTGTAGCCGTAGTTGATGGCCATCGCGATGTCGTCGACGGTGTACATCTGCGACGTGAAGTGCGGCAACAACGACAGTGTCAGCAGGCCGTGCGCGATCGTGCCACCGAACGGCCCATTCGCTGCACGATTGGGATCGACGTGAATCCACTGATGGTCGTCGGTGGCGTCCGCGAACAGGTTGACGCGATCCTGTGTGACCTCGAGCCAATCGGTGGGGCCCAGCTCTGCGCCCTGCGCTGCAACCAACTCGTCCAGCCCGCTGAACTTCTTCACCACTGCTCTCCTTACCCGCTCTAGAACACGACCGTCTGATTGCCGTATCGGATGATGCGGTCCTCACAGTGCCACAGCACCGCCCGCGACAGAACAAGGCGCTCGACATCGGCGCCGAGCCGCACCAGATCGTCGACGCCGTGGCGGTGGTCCACCCGCACCACGTCCTGTTCGATTATCGGGCCGTCATCGAGATCTTCAGTCACGTAATGGGCTGTCGCGCCGACGAGTTTGACGCCGCGTTCCTTTGCCCTGCGATACGGCGCCGCCCCGATGAACGCGGGCAAAAACGAATGATGAATGTTGATCAGCGGGCAGCCGACTTCGGCGAGAAATTGCGGCGTCAGGATCTGCATGTATCGGGCCAACACCACCAGATCTACGTTTCCGCGTAACAAGTCGAGTTGGCGTTGCTCTGCGTCTGCCCGATTATCCTTCGTCGCGGGGACATGCAGGAATGGCACGGCAAATGCGCGTACCTGATCTGCGAGATCGGGATGGTTGGAAATCACCATCACGACCGACATGTCGAGCTCACCGCGACGGTTGCGCCACAACAGATCGAGCAGACAGTGGTCTTCCTTGGAAGCCATGATTGCGATGCGTTTCGGTTTCGCCGCCTCGGTCAGCCGAAAATCCATATCGAACCGCGACGCAACCTGCTCACGGAAATCGCGTTCAAGAGCATCGCGTGCGGCGGTCAGCCCGGGCAGGTTGAAAATCGTCCGCTGCATGAACGTGCCGCCGGATTGTTCGGTGGCGTGCTGATCCAGCGACACGATGTTGGCCCCCGCACCTGCGAGAAACGCACTTACCGCTGCCACCAATCCCGGTCGATCATCACAGCGCAGCAGAAGCCGACCCACATCCTTGGCCCGCAAACCCCCGCGACCTGCGCCCGGGTACTCCTCGTCCACCTGCTTCAGGGTGTCACCCCCCGGTTCCTCCGGTCGCAAAATCCGCACATATCGAGCCGGTAGGGGCAGGTCACGCCGCATCGATCAGTGGAGGACCACCTCGGCCGCCGGACAACGGCGGAATTGCACTGGCTCATTCAACGCGTAGCTAAAGCGTCCCCCAAACCCTTACGTTGCCGTCAACCCCATTTCTGGCATTCACTGTCAACTTCGCCGAGGAGCCGATAAATAGGTGGTCACCAGTAACAATTCTGCTGACTCGTGATTGCCACCGAGGTGCCGGCGACCGACGTCGCAGGACGGAATTCGCCAGCCCGCATCGCGTTGCAGGAAAAGATTGCATTGCTAGCTGGAATCCGAGTAAGCCGTGGCGAGATACTGATCTCTGACAGTCGGCCGCGACACCGTTGTTGGCCGGCTGCCCGAGGAAGGCACAGGATGACCATTCCCCAGACTGAGGCCCCCAAGTTCGTAAGCCTGGAGTCCAGTCCCAGCTGTTGGGATCCAGACAGCGAATGCAACATCGTATTCGCGCATCCGGCGATCGAGCGGGATCTGTGGGTGGACTACGTTCGCGGCGCATGTCATAACTACCGCAAACACGGGGTCGAAAAGGCACTCGACATGGATGCGCTCCACTCCGGTGCCGACACGATCCTTTTCGCGGCGTGTGTAAATGACGCGGGTAGGGTCGTCGGCGGTCTGCGCGCGAGGGGCCCGTATCAGTCTGCCGATGAATGCCATGCACTTCTTGAATGGAGTGGGCGGCCCGGTCTGGAAGCTGTGCGGAAAATGGTCACTGACCGACTGCCGTTCGGCGTCGTGGAGATGAAAACCGCTTGGGTGACCGACGATCCCGAGCGTAGTCGACAACTCACGAGCGCCATCTCGCGCACGCCCCTGCATGCGATGAACCTGCTCGATATTCAGTTCATCGTGGCGTCGGCGGCATCGTATGTACTCAAGCGCTGGCTCTCCTCGGGTGGAACACTGGCGTCGAAGATTCCCGCGACGCCCTATCCCGACCATCGTTACCAGACGAAGCTGGCGTGGTGGGATCGCAGTACATTCGCCAATCATGCTGATCCGAAGCAGCTTTCAGTGTTCTTCGCGGAGCACAAAGAGCTGGCTTCACGGCTCGCTGGAGTCGATGACGTCGTGGCCGCCGTCGGACCCATGCGATGACTTCAGGCATCGATGATGCAGACCGGTGCAACGGAATAGTCCTCCACACCGACGATGCCGTCGACAACGATCTCCTTCAGGAACTGCGAGCCGACGCGCGGATCGAGTTCATCGACAACATGGGTCAACAGCAGGCCGAACTGCAGCGTCTTCGACCGGCTCCCGGCCCCGAATTAAATGCCGAGCCCACCCGGTGGGTTTACTACCCCTGGCGTCGAACGGTGGTCGGTGTTCTGGGCCCGGAAGCATTTCGGCGGTTGCGACTCGACCGAAATAGAAATCTGATCACCGCCGCCGAGCTCGAACGGCTGGGACGGCTTCGCATCGGCATCATCGGCCTCAGTGTCGGACATGCCATCGCCTACACCCTTGCGGCACAAGGTTTGTGCGGTGGGTTGCGGCTCAGCGACTTCGATGACTTGGACCTGTCGAACCTGAATCGAGTGCCGGCAACGGTCTTCGACCTGGGTGTGAACAAGGCCGTGGTGTGTGCCAGGAGGATCGCCGAGCTCGACCCGTATGTCCCAGTGGCGGTGGTGCCGGCTGGCATCACCGCCGAGACCGTCGGTGACTTCATGGACGGCATCGATATCGTCATCGAGGAATGTGACTCGCTTGACGCGAAGGTGCTTATCCGCGAGGCCGCGAGGTCACGACGCCTGCCGGTTCTGATGGCAACGAGCGACCGCGGGCTACTTGACGTGGAGCGGTTCGACGTCGAACCGATGCGCCCGATCATGCACGGTCTGCTTGGCGATGTGGATTCGGCCCAACTCGCCAACCTGACCAACGAGGAAAAGCTGCCGCACGCCCTTCGGATGACCGACGCAACCCAGGTGTCCTCCCGAATGGCCGCGTCGCTGATCGAAGTGGGCAAGACGCTGACGACCTGGCCACAGCTCTCATCCGAGGTCGCGCTCAACGCATCGGTCGTCGCCGAAGCGGTACGACGTATCGGGCTTGGCGAGAAATTGAACTCGGGAAGGGTGCGAGTCGACACAGCGGCCGAGCTCGACGAAGTTGCCGAGCCGGTCGTGGCCCCGCCTGACCTTGCATCGATCGACGAACCGATTGATCAGATCGAACGAGCGGGCACCTCCGAGATAGTCGCGGCCGCAGCTGCCCGCGCGCCGTCCGGGGGAAACGTCCAGCCCTGGCATATCGAGGCACGTGATGATTGCGTTTGCGTTCGGCTGGCCCCAGAGCACACGACGACGATGGATGTCGGATACCGGGCCAGTGCAGTGGCGTTGGGAGCGGCGACGTTCAACGCACGGATCGCCGCGGCGGCGCACGGGGTGATCGGAAATGTGGACTATCAGCCAGGAGATGAAGCATCCCCGCTTATCGCAATGGTGCACCTGTCGGCCGGCGATGACTCAGAACTAGCCCCGCTGTACGAAGCGATGCT
This sequence comes from uncultured Actinomycetota bacterium, assembly GCA_963766465.1. Classification (GTDB taxonomy): domain Bacteria; phylum Actinomycetota; class Actinomycetes; order Mycobacteriales; family Mycobacteriaceae; genus Mycobacterium. The sequence continues at coordinate 330,536 of CAVXZT010000014.1, read as the reverse complement.
GAGCAGAGAAACGAACCGGCGCCGCGGTGATCGTGACCCGATTCCCGCGCATACCCTTGAGCTGCTCGGTACGGCCGCCCAAAGCGAGGGTGCCCGGCTTCAGATTCTCAGCGGGTCAGCGGAGGTTGACGAGGCTGCTGTGATTCTGGCCGCCGCCGATCGCATCCGCTATCTCACGCCGCGGCTGCACGCGGACATGTTCGCGGAGCTGCGCTTGCCAGACGACGCGTCGCCGGAGTCGGGTATCGACGTCCGGAGCCTGGAACTGGCTCCGGCGGATCTGGTGATGCTCGACGTATTGCGGCGATCGGACGTGATGGCGAACCTGGCGGCGTGGGACGCCGGAACCGCGCTCGGCGATGACACCTACGGTCGAGTGACGGCGAGTGCCGCGCTCGGTGTGATTTCTGTGCCCGGCCAGACCCTCACCGACTATGCCCGTGGTGGATCGGCCGTCGAATCGGTGTGGATCAGCGCCCAACAGCACGGGCTTGCCGTCCAACCGGTTTCACCGGCGTTCCTCTACGCACACCACGATGAGGATCTCCGGGAGCTCTCACCAGCTTTCGCCGAGGACCTCGGCGATCTGCAATACAATTTCCGCAAGCTGGCCGACACCGAAGCCAGTGAGTCACAGGTGTTGGTACTCAGGTTTTGTCGCGCACCGCGACCTTCGGTACCCAGCCGGCGGCGCGGTCTACATCGAGTCTCGTCACCACTGGGCTGACGTCGATACGGAGGATCTGTGCCACGCAGCCTGGAGTTGGTCGTCACGTCAGTCGCCACCCACCTGATGGGGGTGACCGCCGCGACATCGGTCGAGGTCAGTCAACGCGTACTGGCCGACCTCGTCGAGTACTTCGATGTCGACGTCAGCTTCCTTCGCCGCAACGATCACCGCATCCGCGCCTCGATACTGGTCGCCGAATGGCCGGTCCGTCCAGGAATCCCGGACCCGGACCCCCTCGCGGTCGTCTACTTCGCCGATGCCGATCCGGTTTTCGCGCTCGCAGAGCATCAGAAGGAACCCGTCGTTTTCCGTCCGGAGCCGGCGACCGACGACTACCAACGCACGATCAACGAAAGCAGGCAGGTTCCGGCGACATCCATGGCGTGTGTGCCGATGTTGTCGGGCGACCTCACCACCGGTGTGCTCGGCTTCGTGAAGTTCGGCGACCGCGACTGGTTAGCGGAGGAACTCAACGCGCTCAAGGCGATCGCTTCGTTGTTCGCCCAGGTGCAGGCTCGTGTGCTCGCCGAGGACCGGCTGCGCTACCTAGCCGAACATGACGATCTGACCGGACTGCACAATCGCCGCGCGCTGCTGGCGCACCTCGACGCGAGACTGGCGGCAGGCGAGCCGGGCCCGGTGTCGGCGTTGTTCTTCGACCTCGACCGGTTGAAGGCCATCAACGACTATCTCGGCCACACCGCCGGCGACTGGTTCATCCGCGTTCTCGCCGAACGGCTGCGCGAAGGCGCCGACGGCCCGAACCTGATCGCCCGCCTCGGCGGCGACGAATTCGTCGTCGTGCCCGCGTTGCCGATGGGCGCCGATACCGCAGAGGCACTGGCCTATCGCCTGCAGTCGACGCTGTGCGAACGGGTGCCGATCGACGGGGAGATGCTGACGCGCACGGTGAGTATCGGTGTGGCACTCGGAGTTCCGGGTCGCGACACCACCTCAGATCTTCTCCGCCGCGCAGATCAGGCAGTGCTCAATGCGAAGAACTCCGGCGGCAACAAGGTCGCGGTGTTCTCCGACGACATGTCGCTGGAAAGCGAGTTTCGCAACGACATCGAGCTTCACCTGCAGAGCGTCATCGAAAACGGCTCGCTGGTGCTGCACTATCTGCCCGAGGTCGACATGCGCACCGGTGAAATACTCGCCGCCGAGGCGCTGGTTCGCTGGGAGCACCCCACCCGCGGCCTGCTCTCGCCTGACTCGTTCATCGGCGTGGCCGAATCGATAAATCTCGCAGGGGAACTGGGGCGTTGGGTGCTGCGCTCGGCGTGCGCGGAGTTCGCGCGTTGGCATGCCCGCGGCGTTGGACTCGACGCAGTGCTGCGCATCAATGTGTCGCCGGTTCAGTTGGTCACCGACGGCTTCGTCGAATCGGTCGCGGGCATCATCGCGGAGTTCGGCCTCCCTCGCGGTTCGGTGTGTCTGGAGATCACTGAAAGCGTTGTGGTTCAGGACATCGAGACCACCCGCATCACGCTTGCCGGCCTCAAGGCGGCGGGCGTCCAGGTCGCCATCGACGACTTCGGTACGGGCTACAGCGTGCTTTCGCACCTCAAGTCGCTTCCCGTCGACACACTCAAGATCGACAGAGGGTTCGTCCGCGACCTCGGCTCCAACCCTGGCGATCTCGCGATCGTAAGAGCGATCATCGCGCTGGCCGAGGCGTTCGGCTTGCAGCTCGTCGCCGAGGGAGTGGAAACCGAGAAGGCAGCACTGACGCTCTTGCACCACGGCTGCAACCGCGCGCAGGGATTCCTGTTGTCGCGCCCAGTAATCGGCAGTGCGATGGAAGAGCTACTGGCCGTCGGACGGGTGCCCGTCGCCTTTTCCGCATCGCCACGTCTGTAGGTGGCTATGCGTCTCGTGCAGGTTCGCCTGCAGGTGACGATTGACCGGGCGGCAAGTGGATGCTGCTCGCGCAACAAAGGGCTCGGAGGTGAACAGCTCGACGCGACCGAATCGGCTGGCAGTCTGGGCGACGAGGCATACCCGCAGGGTCGGCTCGTCGGCGGGTAGCGACTGACCCGTCGGCATTGCGACGTGCGCCCCACCGGCGACGGCCACGCCATGGCGGGCGCGGACGGCCATCGGGCCATTCGGTGTTGCGAACTCGGCGCCAACCACAGCGCCCTCCTCGAACACGATGCGCTGAAGCGAGGTGGCGTGACTGATCGCGATGTCTCGGTCTCGGGCCTGGCCAGTGAGCCAGTCGAGCACCGAGCCACCGATATTGGCGGGATCCGGTGTGATCGAGCCGATCTCAGCGACCTCCAGCGAATCCCCTTCGACGGTACGCAGCTTCGTCGACTGCCAGTCGGACACCCGGGTGTAGACGTATCCGTACGGCGAAACCAGGCAACGTGCGGCCCAGTCCCTGAGGCGGGCGCCGACGAAGGGCGCAACCGCGCCGCGTGGATCAATCGGCTCCGCGTGATCCACCACCCTGATCGGGACGTCGACGTTGCCCGCAGACCGGGTCAGCGGACCAAGGTCGGATGACAGCGCCGCGAAGTACTCGTTGGTCTCCGGATCCGGCGCATCGATGTCGAGCCAGTGCAGCCGGTCGACCCGCGAACGGACCGCAACGGACGAACCGCCTGGTTCGGCGCCGTCACATCCACCGGCGACAAAAACCTCACCACCCATTGCCGACACGGTCACCGCGTGCGCCAGTCCGGCTATTCCAGAGCCGGTGCACACCACGTCGACTTCTTTGTCCCACATCACCGTTAATTACCTCGGTATTGCTAAATCGTCAGGAAACCGATGAATTTTGACGGATTGCGCCATTACCACCCCCTGTGGATCTGACGTTGCCATAGCCCGCGCAGGGGTTCGAGGGGGTTTGCCGACGCGGACCATGGCAACAGCACAAAAATACCACCGAGAGTTGCTGGGCGTACGTGGAATCCGTCGTGACGCAGGGCCGTTGACCTCGGAACCATTCGTCAGACGCCCCTCGGACTCCGCCCGACCAAGAGTCATCACATTCAGTACCTTACATACTCTTTGGCTGATATGCAGGTGCAAAAATGACTTACAGTATCGACGAATACTTTGCCGCAAAGGGTGGCCGTTCAGGGCGTCAAGGAGGATCGTTGTCGGGTTTGCGCTGCAAGACCGGCGCATCTGCCTTTTGCACCTGCCTGATATGGGCCGCAGGTGAAAGAATCGGTCATTGATTAATTTACGGAAACCACGATTAACTACCCACCGGCGCCACTGTCCAGATTCCGAGGTCCGAGAGTGACCGAACAACTCGACAGACGAGCGGATACCACGCGGCTACAGATCCTCCGCGCGGCTTCGCGACAGTTCGCGCGCAAGTCGTACAGCTTGGTCAGCCTCGACGACATCCTGGCCGACGCCGAAGTCACCAAGGGCGCGATGTACTTCCATTTCCGGTCCAAGCACGCGCTGGCATCGGCGATCATCGACCATCGCGCAGCCGTCGCACGAGCGTCGGTCGACGAGTTGCTCGCCCGAAAGCTCTCGGGCCTGGAGACCCTGATCGACATCTCGTATCTCGTCGCGATCGAGGACATCGGCGACGAGATCGCCCGGGCTGGATTGAATCTGCTGGAGTCCGTTGGCCGCGCCGACGGACTACAGGCCGATGTCCTGGGGCAGTGGGTGACGGCCTTCGCCGCGGTGACCCGCAAGGCGGTCAGGGACGGCGACGTCGCGAAGGATTGCGACCCGGACAGCGTCGGCAGGCTGCTGGTGTCGATGTACCTCGGCCTACGCCAGACGAGCGATCTGGCCGACCCCGAGCGATTTCTGCGCGATCTAGAGAATATGTGGGCGCTTGTGCTCCCTGGCTTCGTCAAACCCGACCGGGTCGACTACCTCAACCAGTTCATCAAGCGCCGCACCGCCGTTGCGATCAAGAAGGCGACACCGCTTTGAGCGGATGAATTAGGATTTCCTTCAGGCCATCTTCACCGCGGGTAGGCCGATGGACTTCCGGAGGTACTCGGACAATGGTGCGCCAAGCGCGATCCGAGGCTACCCGTAGGAAGATCATCACGTCCGCGGTCGAGCTATTCAACGAAATCGGTTATGCGGCTGCCGGATTGGGCGACATCATCGAGCGGGCCGAGATGACAAAGGGCGCGCTCTATTACCACTTCGACTCAAAGGAATCGCTCGCGACCGCGATCATCGAGGAGGGCAGTGCCCATCTCCTCGAGGCGTTTCGGAACATCACCGCATCGTCTGCGCCGACACTGGAAAGCATGATCCACGGTGTGTTCGTCGTTGCAGACCTTCTTGGCACCGACCAGATCGCCCGTAGCGGAACACACCTCTTGCGCGCGTTCGGTGAGTTCAACGATGCGGCCGCAGACACGTACCGCGGCTGGCTGGCGGAGATGACGGAGCGAACCCGTCAAGCAATCGATGAGGGCGACCTTCGACCCGACCTCGATCCGCACGCGGTCGGTGAGACGATCGTCGGTTCAATGCTTGGCGTGGAATTGCTCGCGAGTGCGACGACGTCAGGAACCGACATGTTGCAGCGGGTGGCACAGACGTGGAAGGTGCTGCTTCCCGCGATTGTGAGCCAGGAGTCGCTTTCGTACTTTGATGAGTTTCTGGCGCGCGAGTCGATGCGGCACTCCCCTGCGCCGATAGCCGACTGACTAGAGCTCGTCGACCCACAATCGCTCGGTCAGGTCCTGGAACGTCGCCAGCGCCACCGGGTCGTCGCCTCGCAGCAGGGCGGACTTGCTCATCCGTGCGCGGACGGTCGAGCCGTCCTGGTGCAGGAGCTCGACGATCAGGTCCGCGTGGGCACGCACGACCGAAACGGCGGATTCCTCGGCGGGCATTGTCTGGAAGATCTGCCGAAACTTCAGCGCCGTGACCGTGTCGGCCGGGTGGCCCAGCATCTCGGCGAATGCCTTGTTCGCGAAAAGGATGGCGCCGTCCTCCGCGATGGCCAGCACGGGCACCGGAAACCGTTCCAGCACCACCAGCGCTGGCAGCTCCTTGAGGAGGGCCATCGGGGATTGGACATCCGGGTCGTCTCGTCGGCGCTCCACGTTCCCGATTATTGCGGTTGATCGGTGGCTCGTCACCGAGAACGACCTGAGGGTCGCCCCACGGTCACCCACTTAACTAACTAGGTTTACTCTGTCTGCATAGCTCCGTCTGACAGGGGAAATCGATGGACCTGGCGTGGTCGGCGACCGACTCAGCGTTCCGCGACGAAGTGTGCGCGTTTCTGCAGGAAAAGCTGACACCCGAACTGCAGCAGGCCGGACGCCTCATGACGAGCGTGTATGCCGATCACGAGGCGAGCATGGAATGGCAGCAGATCCTGCACGAACGGGGCTGGGCAGCGCCGGCGTGGCCGGTCGAGCACGGCGGCTGTGACTGGAGCCTGACCCAGCACTACATCTTCAGCCGCGAGTCCCAGCTGGCGGGTGCGCCGTCGCTGTCGCCGATGGGCATCCGGATGGTCGCCCACGCAATCGTCAAGTTCGGCACGGACGCGCAGAAGGAATTCTTTTTGCCGCGGATCCTGACCGGCGAGGTGTTCTTCTGTCAGGGCTACTCCGAACCAGAGGCGGGCTCGGATCTAGCGGCGCTGTCGATGGCGGCTGTCATCGATGAATCGGCCGGCGACCTCATCTGCACCGGCAGCAAGATCTGGACGACGCATGCCGCCGAAGCGAATTGGATGTTCGCGTTGGTGCGCACGTCGAAGACGCAGAAGAAACAGCAGGGCATCACGTTCGTCTTGATCGACATGACTACACCGGGCATCCAGATCCGGCCGCTGGTGATGACGTCGGGCGAGGAGATACAGAACCAAGTCTTCTTCGACGAGGTGCGCGTCCCGAAGTCGAATGTTCTTGGCGAGATCGACGACGGCTGGACGGTCGCCAAGTATCTGTTGGAATTCGAACGAGGCGGTGGCGCGGCGTCGCCTGCCCTGCAGGTGATGGCCGAAGAGATCGCGACCGTAGCCGCAGATCAGCCAGGGCCTGGCGGCGGCCGACTGCTCGACGATCCGGGGTTCGCACGCAAGCTGGCCGATGCGCGGATCCGCACCGACGTGCTCGAGATCCTCGAGTACCGGGTGCTCGCCGCACTCGCAGGCGGCGGTCATCCTGGGCCGGGCGCATCGATGCTCAAGGTGCTGGCGACGGAGCTGAGCCAGTCCCTCACCGAATTGGCGATGGAAGCCGCCGGTCCACGCGGACGCGTGTACCAACCCCACGCGACGTTCCCGGGTGGGCCGGTGTCCGAGTACGAGCCGCCGCCGGACGGCTACGTCAGCGGCGACGCGTGGCAGGCGGTCGCGCCGCTGCGCTACTTCAACGACAGGGCCGGCTCGATCTACGCCGGCAGCAACGAAATTCAGCGAAACATTCTCGCCAAAGCGGCTTTGGGGTTGTAGATGGACTTCAATCTGAGCAAGGAACAGGAACTGCTGCGCGACGGGCTCGGCAAGTTCCTTTCGACGCGTTACGACCTGGAGAAGAGTCGCGCCGCGGCCAAGACCGGCGCCGGTTGGCAGCCCGATATCTGGCGCGGACTTGCCGACGAGCTCGGCATCCTGGGGGCCGCGCTGCCCGAAGAGTTGGGCGGAATCGGCGGCGGCCCAGTAGAAGTCATGGTGATCGCCGAGGCGCTCGGACACGCGCTGGTGGTGGAACCATACGTCGACACGGTTGTGGTGGCCGGCGGCCTGCTGCAACGGGCGGCAGGCCCGGTGGCGACAGCGCTGCTGGAGAAGGTGGTGGCTGGTACCGCGATCGTCGCGCTGGCGGCGGCGGAGCCCGGATCCGGTGAGCAGTGGCAGGACGTGTCGACGCTCGCCGACCGAGACGGCGACGAGTGGGTGCTGCAGGGATCGAAGATCGTTGCCATGAGCGCCCCGATCGCCACCCATCTGCTGATCACGGCGCGGACGGCGAACGGGCTTTCGCTGTTTCTCGCCGAAACCGACTCGGCCCCAACAGGGATCGAAGCCCACAGTTATCGGACCGTCGACGACCGGCGGGCTGCCGACCTCGTATTCGATGGACTGCGGTTGCCTGCGGATACGCTCCTCGGGCAGGAGGGCCAGGCGTGGCAATCACTCGCGCAGGCGCGTGACGAAGGTGCGGCGGCAGTCTGCGCAGAGGCGGTCGGCCTGATGCGAAAGGTGTTGGCCGACACCGTCGAATATTGCAAGCAGCGCCAGCAGTTCGGACAGGCGATCGGCAGCTTCCAGGTGCTGCAGCACCGAATGGTCGACATGTTCATGGAGGTCGAGCAGGCGGTCGCCGCGGTGTATCTGGCGGTGCTCAACCTCGAAGCGGAGCCCGATGTCCGCGCGCGAGCGGTATCGGCCGCGAAGGCGACGATCGGCAGGGCGGCACGATTCGTCGGCCAGCAGGCGGTGCAGCTGCACGGTGGAATGGGCATGACGGAAGAGCTGGCGATCGGTCACTACTTCAAGCGGCTCACCGCTTTGCAGTACGAATTCGGCTCGACGGACTACCACGTCGCGCGCTACGCGGAGCTGACCCGGGCGTAACGGTCAGCGGGCGGCCGCGCGGGAAATCCGGTTGTGCACGTTTCGTAGGGTATGTATGTGACCTCGCGCGGATGGATCCTGTTCCTCGCGATGAGCATCATCTGGGGCATCCCGTATCTGCTTATCAAGATCGCCGTCGAGGGTGTGTCGGTTCCGGTGCTTGTGTTCGCGCGGGTCGGCGTCGGCGCGGCCGTGCTGTTGCCGCTGGCGTTCTCTCGGCAGACGCTGACGATCGTCCGCGACCACTGGAAGGCGCTATTGGGGTTCGCGTTCTTCGAGATCATCGCCGCATGGTGGCTGCTCTCGGACGCCGAACGCCACCTGACCAGTTCGATGACCGGCCTGCTCATCGCCGCAGCACCCATCATCGCTGCAGTCCTCGACCGCCTCACCGGCGGCGAGCGACTGGGTTACAAACGGATCATCGGTCTGTCGATCGGCATCTGCGGGGTCGCGGTGCTCGCCGGCCCGCACATCGGCGGAGCCACCTGGCCGATCATCGAGGTGTTGCTGGTGGCGACGTGCTACGCGATCGCGCCGCTGATCGCCGCGCGATACCTGGCCGACGTCCCGGCACTGCCGATGACGGCCGTGTGCCTCGGATTCGCAGCGCTGGTGTACGCCGCTCCCGCTGCGGCGACCTGGCCAACCGAGATGCCGTCCACCCAAGTACTTTCGGCGTTGGCCGGGCTGGCTGTGATCTGCACAGCGCTGGCGTTCATCGTGTTCTTCGCGCTGATCCGTGAAGTGGGTGCGGCCCGTGCCCTGGTGTTCACCTACATCAACCCGGCGGTGGCACTGGCGGCCGGGGTGATCGTGCTGCACGAGCCCTTGACGCCGTGGAACGTCGCCGCGCTGGCGCTGATACTCGCCGGCTGCGTGCTGGCGACCCGACGGCATCCAGAGCACGAACCCGAAATCGTGACGGAGGCGACTGCGGCGCCGCGATAGCGCTACTTCGAGTCGACTTCGTCCTGGTACTTCTTCGTCATGTGGTCGATCGCCTGAAGCTGCGTCTGCGCAAGGTCGTCGCGTACGTCGCTGGCGCGCTTCGCCGCGTCCACGGTTGGCTGCGCCTGTCCCTGGAAGTGGGGGATGACCTCGGCGGCGAACAATTCTGCGGACCGCCTTGTCGCCGCTGGGTTCGCCCATTCGTGGCCCATCTGCAGGAAGCAGCCGAACCCTCCGGACTGATCCCACACCCGCTGCACCTGAGCCCGCGCTTGTTCCGGCGTGCCGATGACGCCGGCGCCCGCGTCGTTGATGATGTTGATCATGTCGTCGACCTGATCGCCGGGGATGGTCATCTGCGGGAACGCGGCGACCTTCTGGAAGTACCGGAACCAGGGCTCGATCCCGAACCGCACGTCGGCTCGCGCCTGCTCTTCGGTCTCGGCGATGTGCATCGGCCCGACCAGCGTCCAGTTGTTGCGGTCGACCTGCGTGCCGAACACGGCGGCGCGCTCTTCGACGATGCCCCAGTGGTAGGCGAGCGCGTCGAAGCCCTCGACGACCAGCGTGGCCCCGATCGACAGCAGGCCGATGCCATGCTTGCCGGCCAGCCGTGCGCCCGTCGGCGAGGCGACGCCGGCAACGGCCAGCGGAATCCCGCCGTCTGAGTACGGCGCGAGTTGCAACTGCGCGTCAAACAATTCGTGCGTCGGCGTTTTTGCCGAGACGGTCTCTCCTGCCAGCAGCCGCACGACGATGTCGAGGTTGGTCTCCAGCAGTTCGCGGGTGTCGGTGGGAGTCAGCCCGATCATCGCGGAATCGCTTGGCAGCGACCCCGGCCCCATTCCACCGATGATGCGGCCGTGGGTGAGGTGATCGAGCAGCATCAAGCGGTCGGCCACCCAGAGCGGGTTGTGGTACGAGAGCGAAATGACCCCAGTGCCGAAGCGGATTCGCTTCGCCCGTTCGGCGGCCGCGGCGATGAAGATCTCAGGTGAGCTGATGATCTCGCTGCCCGCGGAGTGGTGCTCGCCGTACCAGATCTCGTCGAAGCCCAGTGCGTCGAGATGCACAGCGAATTCGAGGTCCCGCTGCAACGCCAGCGTCGGGTTGGTACCCGCGCGGTGAAACGGTGCGATGAAGTACCCGAACCTCAGCTTGGCCATACTTCGGACCATAACGCGGCCGTCGTCATTTGATGACGCGATCGAAAGAGCCGCAGTTGGGTGACTTGCCGTGCGACAGTTTCCGGATGGCGGGAAGCGTCGCCGTGATCGGTGCCGGACCTGGCGGGCTGGCCGCGGGACGCTGGCTGTTGTCGCAGGGATTCGAGCCGACGATCTTAGAGCAGGCTCCGATGCTCGGCGGCCAGTGGACCGGCCTACCTGAACTGAGTGGCGTGTGGCCGACGATGCACACCAACACCAGTGGCATCACGACGGCGTTCAGCGACCTCGAGCCCGAAACCGACCTCGTCTACCCGCCGGGCCGCACGATCCTCGACTACCTGCATCGCTACGCCGAGATGTTCGGCCTCATACCGCGTATCCGGTTCGGCACTCGGGTCGAACGCCTCAGCCGAGACGGCACCGGATGGCTCGTCGGCCACGCCGGTACCACCGAACGCTTCGAGAAAGTGGTGGTGGCGACCGGCAGGTTCCAATCCCCCGCCATCCCAGCCGTGCCCGGTCTCGACACCTTCGCGGGCTCGGCGGGGGTGACCACCACGTACCAGTACAGGGGGCACGAGCCCTATTGCGGCAAGCGTGTTCTCGTCGCGGGCGGTGCGATCAGCGCCCTTGAGATCGCCGCCGACATCGTGCAGCGCGGCGCGGCCCGTGTCGTCGTTGCCCAGCGGCGACAGCGGTACGTCTTGCCGAAGTTCGCCGCGGGAGTGCCCTCCGGCCATCGGATGTTCACGCGATACGGAACCCTCGCGAACGAGTGCCTTCCGGTAGCGGAGGTCGACCGGCAGCTGAAGGAGATCGTCGTCGAGGCGGGCGGAAGCCCTGAGCAGTACGGCGCCCCGGCGCCCGACCCTTCGCTGTTCGCCGCGGGCGTCACCCTGAGCCAGGACTACTTGCCGCTCGTAGCGGCGGGCCTGATCACGGTGCGACGGTGGATGGAATCCATCGCGACCACGGCGGTGACCTTCACCGACGGGACCGTCGAGGAGTTCGACGGAATCGTTTTCGGCACGGGTTTCGACCTGCATCTGCCGTTTCTGAGCGACGATATTCGCGCGATCGTCGACCTCGACGCGGCACACCTTGACGCGGACCGCTACACCTTCCATCCCGATCTGCCCGGCCTCGCGTTCGTGGGCATGTGGGACCAGTCGGGCGGCTACTTCGTGCCGCTTGAGTTGCAGGCCAGGTGGATCGCCTACACGTGGGGCGGCGCGATCCCTGCGACGAGCGAGGCCGCCCAGCGGTCGGCCGTCGATGCGTATCGTTCGCGGCGCGGGATGTCGCAGAGAACCCGAATGAACCTGGCAGCCCTCACGTTTGCGCGAGCTGCGGGCGTCGAGCCGGACCTGCGCAATTGGCCAAAACTGCACCGCGCCTTGCTGTTCGGCCCACTCACCCCGAGTTGTTTCCGGCTCGAAGGCCTCGACGCGCTTCCCGATGCAGCGGGCCGGGTCGCCCGTGATGCCGCCGCCTTCGGTGCGATCACGTCGAACGAATTGACCGAGCGAGAACAGTCCTACTGGTCGCTGGTTCAGGGGGCTATGCGTTGAGCGCAGCCTCGCCGATCACTCGTTGCCCACGCAGATCTTCGAGTTCGTCATCGGTGAGGCCGAGGCCACGCAGAATCTCCCCGTTGTGCTGTCCAAGCATCGGTGGTGCGAATCGATGGTGGCGGCGGGGGCCGGGTGTCATCCTGAACGGCCACCCCGGGTAGCGGTGCAGGCCGGTGACCGGGTGCTCGACCTCTTCGTAATATCCCCGCTCGTCGAGTTGGGGCAGGTCATACATCCGGTCGGCCGTGAGCACCCGCTCGGCCGGAATGTGCCGTGCGCTAAGGAGATTGACGATATCCGTCGCGTTCTTACCGCCCGTCCACTCGGCAACCACCGTGTCGAACTCGTCGTGCGATAGGGTCTGCTCCCGCAGTTCGGGTCGTCCTATTGCCTCGACCAACTGAGCCCAGTCGGCATCGTCGCGCACAGAAAGCGCAACCCACGCATCGTCTGCAGCGGTTGGGTAGACACCCTGCAGATAACCGCGACGGCGATTGCCCTCGCGCGGCTGAACAACTGCGTTCATCGAGTATTCGATGACGGGCTCGGCCGCGACACATGCGGCAACCTCGATCTGCGCGACCTCGATCAGTTGGCCCTCGCCGGTGCGGCGCCGATGCTCGAGCGCGGCGAGCAGGGCAACGCCCGCGTGCACCCCGACGATGGGATCGGCGGGCCCCTGCAGGTTGCACGGCGGGCCGTCGGAATAGCCTGTGACGGCCGCCATCCCCGATGTCTGTTCGAAGTTGAGCGCCCACCCGACGTAGTCGCGCCACGGCCCCTGCAGGCCAAAGCCGGGCATGCGCACGAAGATCACGTCAGGTTTGAGTTTTTTGACGGACTCGTAGTCGAGCCCGAAATGCTCGACGACCCGCGGTGAGAAGTTCTCCACCACAACGTCGGCATCTCGAACCAGTCGACGCGCGAGGTCGCGCCCCCGATCGGACGTGAGGTCCAGTGTGATGTCACGTTTGTTGAGGTTGGTGCCCTGCCACATGCCGCCGCGCTCGTACCAGTCGTCGCCCTCGTAAGCCCACGCGCCCGAATAGCGGTGCCCGTCGGGTCGCTGGATGGATTCGACTTTCACGATCTCGGCACCGAACGCACCGAGATAGCACGTGAGGTACGCGCCGGCCCAGAACGTCGTCAGATCAAGAACTTTGACGTCCGCGATCGGCGCCGTGGGATCCACCGCTGCGCCCGAACTCGAGCGATCAGGTCGTGCATCGCCGACCGGAGCCTGAGAACCGAGTCGTGGCGCCGGTCGGGGCGGAAGTACCGGCGACTTCGAAAGGCGGAACGGCGCGCCAGGTCGGCGGAACGACCAATCGGCGCCACCGGCATCGACGAAGAACCCGCGTTCGACATACTGGGGACATTCCAACGCCATCGCACCGTCGTTGACGGGCGAGGCGGGGACCCGCATCGCCTGGCTCAGTTCGACGATCTCTGCCACGGTTTGTGCCGAAAGCCACGGCTGGGCCTTCTCGAAGAACTCCCCGCGTTCCGGTCCGCCGAGCATGATGGGAATCTGCTGCTCTCCATACTCGGGCAGTCCGAGCATCGCGCACGCGTCGAGCCAATGTTGCCCAGTCAGGCAGTTGATCCCGAGATAGCCGTCCGCTGCGCGGACGATGCCCATCATCAGCGCCGACTTGGTGTTGGGCGGCATTCCCAGGCTGCGCATCTTCTCGGCCATCAGCATCGGGTAGGGAAGCGTCGACAGCAGCGACTCATGAACAGACACATCGACCTCCATGTTCCGACTTGTGTTGGCGGACACGGCCCTTAGGGCGGTCATAGCACCCAGCGCGGCATACCCACCTGCCACGTACTCGGAGATCCTGGCGCCTGCCTGCAAGGGCGGCCTGCCAGGATCCCTGTTGTTGACCCAGCCTGACGCCGCTTGCACGGTCAATGGTGTGGCGACGCGATCGCGCATCGGACCGGTGTGCCCGAAGTCCGAGATGCGAACGACGACAAGGTCGGAATTGAGCGCCCGCAATGAGTCGGCGCCGAGTCCCACGCGGTCCAATGTTTCGGGCCGCGTTCCGTCGACGAGCAGGTGTGTTTGCGCGATCAGGCTGCCTACGGCTGATGTGTCGCTCTCGAGATCAAGTGTGGCCCCACGCTTTCCGGCGTTGAGGTACTCGAACAGCCCGGAGCGATTGGGATCGGGTACACCCGCGGGAAACGGTCCCCAGCAGCGCAGCGGATCTCCGGATGGGGACTCGATCTTGGTGACTTCGGCGCCGAGGTCGACGAGCAGCTTGGTGCAGTACGGACCCGCGATATCCCCGGCGATCTCGACGACGCGTAGTCCCTCGAGGGCTGCCGTCATGCCGGAATTCCGATCGCCTTCGGCTCCATGTACTGGTGCAGCCCCCGCAGTCCGCCACCTTCTCGGCCCAGTCCGCTCTGCTTGAAACCTCCGAACGGCGCATCGCCTGGGATGCAACCGTTTACGGCGATCTGTCCCGTGCGGACGCGCCGTGCGACCGCAACCGCGCGGTCGACGTCCGCGGCCCAGACCGCGCCGGACAGCCCGTACTGCGAGTTGTTGGCGATCGTTACGGCATCGTCGTCGTCGCGGTAGCGGAGAACGGTCAATACGGGCCCGAACACTTCTTCTTGGGCAATGGGCGCGTCGGGGGTAACGCCTGTCAGAACCGTCGGCTCGAAGTAGAACCCCTTATCCAGTCCGGGAGGGCGCTTGCCGCCGGCGGCCAGCGTGGCGCCCCCGCTGACCGCGGCCGCGACATGTTCCTCGACTCGATCCAATTGCGTTCGGCTGATGAGCGGACCCATCTGAACCTCGGAGTCCGTCGGGTCACCGACTTTCACCCGACCGGCCAATTCGACAAGCCTGGCAACAACCTCGTCGTGGAGCTTGTCCGGCAGCAGCAGACGGCTTTGCAGGATGCACGCCTGCCCGGCATGCAGCGAGCAGCCGTCGAACAGGATCCGTTCCAGCAGTTCGTCGGTCACCTCGACATCGTCGAGAAAGATGGCCGCCGACTTTCCTCCGCACTCGAGCAGGATCCGCTTCATGCTGCCGCTCGCGGCTGCCATCACCTCGCGGCCGACTGCAGAGCTCCCAGTGAAGCTGACCATGTCGATTCGCGGGTCGGTGGTCAGCAGCTTGCTCGCTTCGAGACCGCTTGGCGTGACGACGTTGACTACGCCGGGCGGAATGTCGGTGTGCTCATCGATGATTCGCGCGAGGGCGAGTCCCGCGAGCGGGGTCAGTGGTGAAGGCTTGAGCACCACGGTGTTGCCTGCAGCCAATGCACGGCTCACCTTCATCACGTTGAGGCTGTGCGGGAAGTTCCAAGGCGTCAGTATCGACACCACACCCAGCGGCTCGTGGCGAAGCAGCGTGGTCCCCGCCGCCCCGAACGCGTTGATCGGCTCGTCGGTGAGCTGCACCGCGAGGTCGGCGGCGTTCATCGCCATGAACGCCGGACCGTCGATCTGGATCATGCGCTCATTCGCGATGCAGCCCCACTCGGCCTGAGACAGCGCGAAGAACTCGTCGGCGTGCTGCATCAGCGCATTGCCCAGCTGGTTGAGGCATCGTGCTCGCTCCTCGGGCGTCGCGTTGGCCCACGTCCCGGAGTCGAACGCCCGCCGCGCAGCTGCAATCGCGGCGCCGACGTCGGCGAGGCCGGCGTCTGGAGCCTCGGCGATTGCCACCTCGGTGGCCGGAGAGATGTCGTCGTAGCGGCCACTCTCGGGATCAACCCACCGGCCGTCGATGTAGAGCGAATATGAATCCAGGAGTGGACGCGGGTCGGCCATATCGTTTCCTCACCGAAGTCAGTCGATCAACACATGGTGTACACCTGTCGGACTGTTCGCGTCAATCGTGGGCGTCTAACTCAATTGATAACCAACAGAATCACCGGGCATTGACAGTATTGCCGCGATCGAGTAGACACATTGGTTATCGGACAGATCGCTCTAATGTGTCTGATACCGCATGTGTCGAGGGAGGCCGCGCTGACTGCCACATTCCCTCTGCACTCCCCCGACTTCTTCATCGGCGACCCGTACCCGCCCTACAAGGAGCTGCGCGCGAGCGCGCCGGTGGTGTGGAACGACGTCACGAACTTCTGGGCCCTGCTGAAATACGAGGACATCCGCTTCGTCTCCAGCAACCCGAGCAAGTTCTCCTCCACCAAGGGGATCACGATCCCCGACCCCGTGATGCCGAACCCGGTTCAAGACGGCAACCTGATCTTCACCGACCCGCCGCGGCATCGTCAGCTGCGCAAGCTGATCAACACGGCCTTCACCCGGCGGCAGGTGGCGATCCTCGAGCCAAAGGTGCGCGAAATCGTCTACGGCGTTCTCGACGAAGTCGGGCCGGAGTCCACTGTCGAGTTCGCCGAAGGGTTCGCCGCGCCATTGCCCACCCGAATGATCGCCGAGCTGCTCGGCGCTCCGCCCGACGACTGGGAGAAGTTCCGCAGGTGGTCGGATGCGTGCACCGGAAACGCCGATCCAGAGATCGAGCTCGACGCGATGGCAGCCGTTGGCGAGCTGTTCGAGTACTTTCAGCGGCTGATCGCGGCCCGGCGAGCCGAGCCCAAGAACGACATGATGTCGGTCTTGAGCACCGCCGAGGTCGACGGTGCCAAGTTGACCGACGATGACTTGCTGAACTTCGCGTTCCTGCTGCTCGTGGCGGGCAACGAAACGACTCGAAATCTGATCGCGCTTGGCACGTTGGCGCTGATCGAACATCCGGGTGAATGCGACAAGCTCGTCAACGATCCCTCGCTGATCCCTGGCGCGGTGGAAGAGATGCTGCGGTATACCAGCCCGGTCACTCATATGGCGCGGGCCGCAACTGCCGACATCGAGATCCGCGGACAGCTCATCCGCGAAGGCGACATGGTCGTGATGCTCTACGGCTCGGCGAACCGCGACGAGGAGATCTTTGGTTCTGACGCAGAGGAATTCAAGATCGACCGCCATCCGAATCCACACATCGCTTTCGGTTGCGGCGAGCACTCCTGCGTTGGAGCTCAGCTCGCCCGCCTCGAAGCGTGCATCTTCTTCGAGGTGTTGCTCGGCCGCTACCCAAAACTCGAGCTGGTCGGCGACGTCGATCGGATGCGGGCAACCATGGTTCCCGGTGTCAAACGCATGCCCGTACGACTCGGAACGGGGCGCTGAGTATGCATTTGGATTTCACACCGGAACAGAAAGAGCTGCGCGCCGAGATCCGCGCCTCGCTCGAGTCGGTGATGACGCCCGAGCGCATCACCGCCGTCGCAGGCCGCATGGAGGGCGGCGACGCCGTCAAAGAATGCGTACGGGCGCTCGGCGCCGCCAACCTGCTCGGCGTCGGTTGGCCCAAAGAATATGGCGGGCGCGGCTTTACCGCACTCGAACAATTCATCTTCTTCGAAGAGGCGCAGCGGGTGAATGCACCGATCCCGCTGGTCACGCTCAACACCGTCGGACCGACGCTCGCCAGTAGGGGCACCGAAGAACAGAAGCAGAAGTTCCTGCCTGCGATCCTAAATGGCACCGTCGAGTTCGCCATCGGCTATTCGGAACCGGGCGCGGGTAGCGATCTCGCGTCGCTGCGGACCGCTGCCGTGCGCGACGGCGACGACTACATCATCAACGGCGCCAAAATGTTCACCAGTGGCGCGGCGTACGCCGACTACATCTGGCTCGCGGCGCGCACCGATCCGACGGTCAAGAAGCACAAGGGCATCACGATCTTCATCGTGCCGACATCGTCGCCAGGGTTCTCGTGGAAGCCGCTGCACACCATGCCTGGCGTGTCCACCTTCTACACCTTCTACGACGACGTACGCGTGCCTGCCAGTTCAGTCGTGGCCGGCGAGAACGAGGGCTGGAGCCTGATCACCACGCAGCTGAACTTCGAGCGCGCGGCTCTTGGCAACATGGGTGCGCTCGGGCCGTTGTTCGAGAAGACTCTGAACTGGGCACAGACCACCGAACTCGACGGCGGTCGCGTCATCGACCAGCCATGGGTGCAGCAGGCGCTGGCCCGCGTCGAGGCGCAGGTGGCGGCCTACAAGATCATGAATCTGCGGGTCAACGCCGCGATGACCAAAGGTGCGCTCGGTATGGGCGAAGCATCGGCGGTCAAGGTCTTCGGCACCGAGCTGACGCAACAGGTGGCCCGCGAACTGCTCGAGGTGCTCGATCGCGCGGGCACCCGCAAAGGCGAGGATGCGCCGCTGAAAGGCGCTCTCGAATCGGCGTACCGGATCGCGGTGATCAACACCTTCGGCGGCGGAGCCAACGAACTTCAGCGCGACATCATCGCGATGGCAGGGCTCTTCATGCCACGCGCTCCACGTGACCTCCGGGCCAACCAGAATGGGAATGCCAAGTGACAGACGACAAGACCGAATTTCGCGAGAAGCTCGACGCTCTCATCGGCAAGCCCACCGGCGGATCGGGCAAGCCGACCATTGCGCCAGACCCCGTGAACCAGCCGATGATCCGGCACTGGTGCCATGCACTCGACGACATGAACCCGGTGTATCTCGACCCCGAGTTCGCCGAGAAGTCGCGGTTCGGCGGCATCGTGTGTTCACCGGTCATGCTGCAGACGTGGATCATGCCCTCACCCAAGATCGAGGGGATCGCCGAACGAGGCGGCGTGCCGATGGAGATGGGCCGAAACCCCGCGTCGTTCATCGAAGATGCCGGGTTTACCAGCATTGTGGCGACCAACTCGGAATTCGAGATCGAACGCTATCCCCGCCTCGGCGACGTTATTTCGGTGACGCAGGTGTTCGAGGACATCTCCGACGAGAAGAAGACCTCGCTCGGCACTGGCCACTTCGTCACATGGTTGTCGACGTATACCGACCAGAGCGGGGAAGTGCTTGGCCGCCAGCGGTTCCGTGTCTTCCGATTCAAGGCCAACAACTGATGGCGACGAGACTGGCGCCGACTGCCAGCCCGGACACCGAGTTCTTCTGGAACGGGCTGCGCGACCACAAGCTGTTGATCCAGCGGTGCAAGGGATGTCAGGCGTTGCGTCAACCGGCGCGCCCGATGTGCCCGACGTGCAACTCGCTCGACTGGGACACCATCGAGTCCTCTGGCCGCGGCACCGTGTACAGCTACGTGATGCCCCAGCATCCTCCGATGCCGCTGATGGAGTACCCATACATCGTCGCTCTGGTCGAACTCGACGAAGGTGTGCGGCTGGTATCCAACCTGTGCGAGATCGCACCCGACGCCGTCGAAGTCGGCATGCCCGTCGAAGTCTTCTACCAGACCTTCGACACCATTGATGGCAAGGACCTCGTCCTGCACCAGTTCCGTCCGGTCCGGTAAGACGCATGGACTTCACGTTCACCGAAGAACAAGAGACGATCGCCAAGGTCGCGCGTCAGCTATTCGAGCACCGCGTCACACCTGAGCACCTGACCGAACTCGAGGCCGGCGACGTCCGCTACGACGCCGCCCTGTGGTGGGAACTTGCATCCGCCGACCTGCTCGGAATTGCGTTGCCCGAGAAGGCCGGTGGCAGTGGTCACGGTTTCGTCGAGTTGGCCTTGCTCCTCGCCGAGGTGGGCTGGAGTGTCGCGCCGGTGCCGGTGTATGCCACCCTTCTTCTGGGCGCCGATACGATCGCCCGGTACGGCGACGACGACCAGCAGCAGCGCTTGCTCACCGATGTCGTCAACGGCTCCCGCCTACTGACGGCGGGCTTGGCCGAACCCGGGCGCTCCGATCCGACCGCACCCGCGACCACTGCGCACCGCGATGGCAGCGGATGGCGACTCGACGGGACCAAGGAACTGGTCCCTGCCGCGCAGATCGCCGACACGATGCTCGTCACTGCAACAGTTGATGACGGTGATGTCGGTGTGTTCCTGACCGACGCGAACGCCGCAGGTGTCGATATCCGGCCTGCGGTGACAACCAACGGCGAGCCGCACGCCGACGTATTCCTCGACGGCGCCGTCGTTTCCGGTGAAGACCGGCTACCCGGCGACGGTACGGAGATGATCGACTCGCTGTATGCCCGCGCGATTGTCGGGCTGTGCGCCATCCAACTCGGTGTGACCGAACGCGCTCTGCGCATGGCCGCTTCCTACACGACCGAACGTGAGCAGTTCGGCAGGCCCATCGGCAGCTTCCAGGCCGTGCAGCAACGGATGGCCGATGCGTTCATCGACGTCGAGGCGATCCGATGGACGATGTGGCAGGCCGCTTGGACCCTCGGCCAGGGTGGGCCGCCCGGCCGGGAGGCCGGCATTGCGAAGTTCTGGGCTGCCGAAGCGGGCGCACGAGTCGCGGCTACCGCTCAGCAGGTGCACGGCGGAATCGGCATCGACACCACCTATCCCCTGTTCCGATATTTCCTGTGGGCCAAGCACAACGAACTGACCCTCGGTTCGGCGTCAGCGCAGTTGGCGCGCCTCGGTGCCGCGTACGCAGTAGGAGACCGATGACCAACACACTTCGCACCACGACCCTGGACTGGCGTGACATCAATATCGGTGACGAGGTCACTCCACTCGAGATCCCGGTCACCGCAACGGTGATCGTCGCGGGCGCGATCGCGTCGCGGGACTTCATGCCGGTGCATCACGATCCCGAGTTCGCGAAGAGGCAGGGATCCCCGAACATGTTCATGAACATCCTCACCACCAACGGGCTATGCGTGCGGTTTCTCACCGACTGGGCGGGCCCCGAGGCGATGGTGACCAAGCTGGCGATCCGGTTGGGCGTGCCGTCGTTTCCGAACGATCCGTTGCGGTTCACCGGCAGCGTCACGGGTAAGTCCGATGGCGTAGACGGAGAGGGGTTCGTCGAGGTCACCTTCACGGGCAGCAACAATCTCGGGGACCACGTGTCGGGGACCGCGACCATCAGCCTGCTGGAGGACAGAGCCGGATGAGTTCACTCGGAGGCAAGGCCGCGATCGCAGGCATCGGCCAGACCGAATTCTCGAAGGAGTCTGGGCGAAGCGAGCTCCAACTCGCCTGTGAGGCAGTCAAGGCCGCGATCGATGACGCCGGGCTGCGACCCAGTGATGTCGACGGCATGGTCACCTTCACGATGGACTCGAGCGATGAAATCGACATTGCGCGAAATGTCGGCATCGGCGATCTGACGTTCTTCAACCGGGTGCACCACGGCGGCGGGGCTGCGGCGGGCACGGTGGTGCAGGCGGCGATGGCCGTGGCGACGGGGACAGCCAACGCGGTCGTGTGCTATCGCGCGTTCAACGAGAGGTCAGGCTTTCGGTTCGGCGGTGCGACATCGCGACCGACGGCCGAGACGCCGATGTTCATGGCGAATTACGCGCCGTTCGGGTTGTTGACTCCGGCGGCGTGGGTCGCGCTGCATGCCCAGCGATACATGTCGACTTACGGGGTCACCAACGAAGATTTCGGCCGCATCTCGGTCGTCGACCGCGCGCACGCCGCGCGCAACCCGGATGCGTGGTTCTACGAACGGCCGATCACGCTCGAGGACCACCAGAACTCACGGTGGGTGATCGAACCCGTGCTGCGGCTTCTCGATTGCTGCCAGGAGAGTGACGGCGGAGTCGCCCTGGTGGTTACGACCGCCGAGCGCGCGAAAGACCTGCCCCGTCCCCCAGCGGTGATCACTGCCGCGGTGCAGGGCGCAGCCGCCGACGGCGAGATGATGACGAGCTACTACCGCAACGACATCGCCGGCCTCCCCGAGATGGGGGTGGTCGCCGAAAAGCTCTGGCGGGATTCCGGCCTGGCGCCCGCCGACATCCAAACCGCGTTCCTCTACGACCACTTCACGCCGTTCGTGTTCGCGCAGCTCGAGGAGCTTGGCTTCTGCGGTCGCGGGGAGGCGAAGGACTTCGCGACCGTCGAGAGGCTCTCACTGGGCGGATCGCTGCCGATTAACACAAACGGAGGACTGCTCGGCGAGGCATACATCCACGGGATGAACGGCATCACCGAGGGCGTACGCCAAGTGCGCGGAACCTCGTATAACCAGGTGGAAAACGTTGAACACGTGCTGGTTACGTCCGGCACCGGCGTACCCACCAGCGCGCTCATCCTGGCGCCGGCCGATTGACGTGCCGTGACCACCGAAACGACCGCGACCGACACGCGCGAACTCATCATCGAATCAGGCTTCGCCTGCTTTCGCAAGTATGGCCTGGACAAGACCACGGTCGTCGACATCGCGAAAGAAGCAAATGTCTCGCGGAGCACGGTGTACGAGTACTTCCGCGACAAGGCCTCAATCGTTGAAGCGTGCGCAGAAGGTGCTTCTCAGAAGTTTTATCGCGAGATGGCCAAGGCGATGGGTGCGGGCGACACCCTCGAGGACAAACTCACCCGCGCGGCGGTGTTTGTGACGAGGGCCCGGCGGTTCCTCGAGCCCGAAATCTACTTCGACGCAGACGAAGTGAGCCTGATGCTCACCAAGAACGCAGCGCTGCTGCTCCGTGAATGCAGTGAATTCCTCGCACCCTACCTTGCCGCGGCGAAACTGACCGGCGAAGTGCGCAAGGACCTTGACGTGGTTGGCGCAGGCGAGTGGTTCGCGCGAATGCTGTTCTCGCTGTTCAGCACACCGTCGTCAACGTTGGACATGGACGACGACGAGATCGTCGCCGACTTCGTGCGATCGCATGTGGTTCGCGGGTTCACCAACGACCGTGCCAGCCGGTCACGGTAAGCAACCAACTCGCCCCGAGGTCACCGTCCGCCGAGCGACCCGAGCAGGCCACTGAGCAGCGTCAGCAACGCCGTGATCGGATTCCCCGCCGGTTTCGGCGTCGTCGTGGGAGGCGTTGTAGTAATGGGAGGAGTCGTCGGAATCGTCGTGGCTGTTGTTGTGGTTGTCGTCGTGCCCGTCGTCGTGGTTGTCGTTGTGGTCGTGGTGGGTGTCGTCGTCGGCGTCGTCCCAGGGCCATGCCCGTCGGCCCAGATGATCTTCGCGCCAGCGAACGGGCTCCAGGTGATCTTGCCGTGCTCGAACGTCGTGTAAGTCCCTGTCGGACCGCCGCTTTCGTCGGTAGTCGCCAAGCCGAGCTCCGGCACCCACACCTTCGCGGTGTGACCGGCAGCAGAATGCGCACCTGTGGCCTCCGAATACCACACACGAAGACCGGTGCTCTTGTTGAAGTCCTGATAGCCGTTTGCGAATGGGCCGATCGGGCTGAGTAGGTACTTTCCAGCCTTGACGGTAACGGGGTTGGGCGAGCTGACGAACCCGCCCGTGGTCTCGTAGACGGTACTCACCGTCCGCACCTGCGCCCAGTTGCCGTCGGTGGTCTTGAAGACCGGCGAAAGCGGTGAGCCGAGGGCGGCGTCGTTGACCGTCGCAAACCGTTGGAATTCAGCAGATTTCGGGATCGCACCCGACGCGCCGGCTTGCACCGTCTGTTGAGCGGTCTTCGGTGTCCAGTTGGTTCGGTAAATGCCGAAGGTGGCCTGGGTGCTGGTGGTGCCGGTGGCACGGTCTCGGGTGGTGTAGATGAACATCGGACCCGTGTAGGGCAGCTCCTGCCACTTCAACAGGATGTCCGCAATGAAATCGTTCTCTTTCGCCTCACCGCCGCTCGAGGCGGGCTGACCGTACTCCGTCGCCCAGATCCTCTTTCCCTCATCGCCGTTGGCGATCATCACCTGCCGGATCTGCATCAGCAGGTCAAGGGGTGAGTTCGGCTTGCCCACGCCGGCGGAGAACTTCAGGTTGTAAAGGTACGGATGGTAATTGAAGGCGTCGAAGTAGGGTTTGGCGCCCGCGGCGTACATCTGAGTAAGGAAGGCGACCGGGTTGATCGTGAGCGACCCGAAGCTTTGAAGCGCTCCAAGCCCGGCACTCAGCACAACGATTGACGGATCGATTGCCTTGACCTTCGGGTAGGCGGCCTTGAGCAGGTCGGTGTAACCGGCAGGGTCGGGCGTCGGCGTATAGAAGGTCACCGCGTTGGGTTCGTTCCAGATTTCGACGGCCGCGATCTTGCCGACATAGCGTTGCACGAACTTCGCCACGAAATCTGCATAGACCGCCGGCGATGCGGGGCGTGAACTGAGGTATCGCCCACCGGAAACCACCGCCCATCGCGGCGTCGCGTTGACCATGCCGACGACCGCGATATTGCGGGCGGCGGCCGAGTTCACCGTCTTGTCAATGCTGGTCCAGTCCAGGTTGCCCTGGGTGGCTTCGACACCCGCCCACGGGATCATCAGTCGCACGGCGTTGACGTTGGTCGCCCTGATCGCATCCATCGTCTTATCGACATCCGCCTGGGACATTCCCCAGACATCGGAGTCGGCGATGGCGGTGGTCGTCGAATCCGGGTTGATCGTCGCGGAGGCCGCGACAAAGACATCTCGCGGGCGCGGTTTGTGGACGAGATCCTTACTGATCGTCGTCGTGCACACCAGGCCGACGATCATCGCGATCACGGTGGTCAGAATTGTTCGGCGGTACCTCCGACGCCTGCCTTGGCCCACGGTCCACCTCAAGGTCGGTCCGCGCGAAGCGGAGCTCGCAATTCACGTAGCTTTGCTCGATCATGATCTTGACGGACAAAGTGGCGGTTGCGACGGATGTGGCCGGTGTGTCGTTTGTGCTGAACTTGACAACGCAAAGACCTTCGGACCTGCAGATGGAGCTGGAACCAGGTCTTGTGCTGCTACTTCATACTTTCGCTGGCCGTTGAAATGGTGGATCGTCCAGATGTGCCGGAGATGCCCGGCAAAACGGCCCAGAACCATCCAGCCAGCGGAATCACGACACTACGATTCGCGAAATGGGCCTCGTCAGGAAGTACTTCGAGCGCAGATACGAGCGAATGTCGCCCGAGGAGAGGGCCGCCGCCGACGCGAAGATGGTTCGAAACACGGAGCTGGCAAAGGCCCAGATCGAGGCGGCACATGCCCTGTCCACTGCCGCGCAGGAGCAGTCGCGGGCCGACCACCAGGCGCAGCTCGACTCGCATGTGCTCGGCGGTCCGGCCGGCGCAGCCGTGCACGGGACCGTCCCGTCGGGACCCCAGCCCGGTGCACTCGCCCAACTGAAGGACACCGCCCGTGCGTTCACCAATGTTTCGGGGCTGCTCGACATCGGCAGCGGATTTGCGCCGGGCATAAGCGATCCCGCGGAGAGGGCGCGCGTGCAGGCGGGCGAACGTTCGGCCCGCGATGCCGCGCGCAGGCCATATCTCGCGCCGCGGCCGTTTCCGGCGACGATCACGCGAGTGCCGTGCCGGGGCGCAACGCAACACCAGGACGTCGCCCGATTCCTGGCAGGCAGAGGCTTGGCGGCACGGCCGGACCTCGTCTTCGGGGTCTACCGAGTGCCCGACCGGATCAGCCCGCGCACACCTGGTGGCGAGGGACGACGGTATGTCGAATGGGATGTCGTCCACGCGCCTGGCGTTGCGGCCACACCGTCCGCGCTGCCCAACTTCGCGCGGTTCGACGCCGGTCAGCACGTGGTGCGTCGTAGATACGGGCAGCCGTCAGTTCTTGACGAGGATCTCGCGCTGGCGTGGCTGACCGGGGCCGGCGTGCCGCCCGAGGCCTGTCTCGGCGTGGCGCGCGACGTCGTGATGGAGGCAGGAGCCGAGCTGCGAGACCTCGGCTCCGAAGGTACTGGGGCTCTCGGGGTCGCACGGGTCACCGGCGTCGCAGCGTTCCACACGACCGCGCATGTTCCGCCCGTGCGGGTGGACGTGACGTTCGACGGCGTTGCCGGCACCTACGTCGAAGTGCTGAACTGGGCGGCGGTCCGCCAAGTCGTGCACCCACGTCCGCAGAAGGGTCCCGAGACGCCGTCTCCGTTCCCGTACCTTCCGTCCACTCCGCAGGAAGTGCTCCTCGCCTATCTGGAAGTGGTCGGGCTGCAGCCAGGCGACTGCTACGGCGCCGAGGTGACCGTCGACGAGATGTCGGGGTACGGGCCTGTGACATCCAAGACGCGCGACTCCCTGAACATGGACGATCTGAAGTTCGGCGGCTATGAGGAAACCGTCTGTGTGGACGGCAAGTCACGCACACGCCTGCAGTGCGGCTCGTTCGTCGTCGTCAGCTACCGGGACAGGCCGGAGTATGTGGAGGGCCGAAATCGTTGGCGCGCTTATCAGGACAACGTGCTGTTCGCGCGGATGCACCTCAAGACCGGCGCGCGCCGGGTGATCGCGGACGAGTTCGAGGACGTGCCAGGTGGCGGCGTGCTCCGCGCCGTCTCGAAGGTCGCCAACGTGTTGGACAAGGTGACCTCCCTTACCTCGGACCCCGATCACTTCCGGCTGAACCTTCGCTATTGCCAGCCTCTAGATCGCTGACGCGGCGTCATACCTGACGACGGGCGTACAGCGCAGGAAGATTGACTACGATCGCCTCCTGCGTGCTGCGCGCGATCACGATCACGGCCGGATTGTTCGGGTCCGAATTCTCTTCGCGGTGCGGAACAAAGGGCGGGATGAAAATGTAATCGCCGGGCGCCGTCGCGATGCGGACTTCCCCGTGACCGTCATGGAATACGAACGCGGGGTTCCCGCTTCGCACGAAGATCGCCGTCTCGGAGTCGCCGTGATGGTGATTGTCCGACACTGTCTCGGGCGAGACATACGTCTCGCCCATCCAGATTTTGTCCGACCCGACCGAGCTTCCGCTGATCGCGGCGAATCGATGCATACCCGCCGTCTGCGCAGTGCCCGAAGAGACGTCTGATGCTCTGATGTGGTGTACCCGTGTGCGTAGCGACGCGACAGCGTGCTCGGTCCCCGTCGGCCTGAGGTCGGGATGGAAACCGTCCGCGCTATTCATCGCCAGCAGCCAAATCCATGGCACCAGAATTGCATTCCGCAAGGGACGCTGTCGTCAGTGGTGACACCCAAAGACCCTTCCTGCCAGATGCAACCGCCCGGTCCCGCTGGCGGGTAACGAGCGTTGGACGTAGGCAGCAACGACAGAAGCTCGTTCGATCGCGACCCTGGATGACGTGGCCCGTATCGGGGCCAACCATCAAAGGAGTGACACCATGCGAGTCAAACTTACCTATCTCACACCACTGCTGGCGGCTGGAGCTGCGGCGGTAGCGATCAGCGCAGCACCGATCGCGTCAGCCGCTTCCACCACGCTTCAACAGTCCTGCACCGAAACCGTTTCGGGAAGCGAATGCGAATCCCCCGGAAACGTGGAGATCAACGACACCCCTCCCCCGGTGAATTTCGATCCGTATGGCGACGACGGCTTCCTGCTCGGTGGCTACGGCGCCTACGGCTTCCACGGCGGCGGCTTTCATGGCGGTGGTGGCCACCGGTAGCCGTCCACCACCTTCCGCCCCTCGGACGGCGATGCTGAAAGGCATGTACTTGCGAGTTGCCCCATGCGCTGGTTAATCGTTGATGACGGTGCCCATTTCGTCGCCGCCGCACGCGAACTGCTCGAGTGCGAGGGCGTCGACGTGGTCGGGGTCGCGTCTACCGGAGCCGACGCACTTCGGTGCTTCAAAGAATTGCGACCGGATGTGACGCTGGTCGATCTCGACCTCGGCGGCGAAAGTGGCTTCGACGTCGCCGCGCAACTCCACCTGGCGGCAGGGCCGATAGCTCCACCGGTGATCCTTATTTCCACGCACGCCGCACAGGATTTCGCCGAGCTGATCGGGGCGAGCCCGGCTACCGGGTTTGTCGCCAAGTCCGCCCTATCGGTAGTCGCAATTCGTCATCTGGTCTGTCGCCGAGGTCACCGGTCAACGGGACTCCAGAAAGGCAACGACCGCTAACACCCGGCGATGATCATCCCCCGTCTCCAGCAGGTTCAACTTCGTCAAAATGCTGCGCACATGCTTTTCTATGGTGCCTTCGGTCACCCAAAGCCGGCTCGCGATACCGGCATTGGACCGACCCTCCGCCATCAGCGCCAACACCTCCAACTCCCGCGCACTGAGGACGGCCAGCGGATCATCACGCCGTTTAGCCGACACCAACTCCGACACCAAAGCCGGATCCACCACTGACGCGCCGTTGGCGATACGCCCCAACGTATCGATGAAATCCGCGACATCGGTCACCCGACTCTTGAGCAGATAGCCGATGCTGCGCCCGCTACTCAGCAGTTCCATCGCATGCTCAACATCAACGTGCGCCGACAACACCAGGATCCCGATATCGGGAGACTCCTCGCGAATCGCCCGTGCGGCATCCAAACCCTCGGTGGAATTGGTCGGCGGCATCCGAATGTCGGTCACGACCAATTCCGGCGCCAGATCTCGAATCAACGCCACCAACTGCGCACCATCACCGGCCTGGCCCACTACCTCAAAACCAGACCGATCCAACAGACTCGCCAGACCCGCACGCAACAACACATCATCGTCGGCCACCACTACCCGCGTCCTGAGCACTACCATTCCGTCATGGTGCGCCTCGGGCGGTGATTCGTCACGCCGTCGGCGTGACGATGTTCTTGTCAGGCCACCCGGTAAACCCACCGCACCGGCGCATTTACCGCTGACCGGTAGCCCAGAAGTATGGCTGGCGGGGATCGCAGTTGGCCGTCAGCGTTGACGACTTCGCTGACCGCGACAGCGAGTCTATGAACCATGGTCACCTCATCGGCACTACCCGCCGCGCCGTTTCACAGGCAAGCGGATGACGTCGCTAACCGCCCTCGAGTTGCAGTGCGGTACGCGGTCGAAGCCATCGGGACGTTCTTTCTCGTATTCACGGTCGGGGCCGCAGTCGGGAGCGGCAGCCCGATGGCTCCGCTGGGTATCGGCGCGGTCTTGACGGTCATGGTGTACGCGGGCGGTCACCTGTCGGGTGGGCACTACAACCCTGCTGTGACGTTAGCCGTACTGGTGAGAGGTCGAATCAAACTTCGGGATGCCGCCGCCTACTGGCTCGTTCAGCTCGGCGCCGGACTGCTCGCCGCGCTCGTGGTGCGCGACATCCTCGATCCTGTCCAGCTCGCGCGGCACGCGACCATGACGCTGAGTGGCCACGCAGTGGTGGCGGCTTTCGTCGTGGAGATGCTGTTCACGTTCGCCCTGTGCTACGTGGTGCTCAACGTCGCGACGAGCAAGAGCCACCCAGACAATTCGTTCTACGGCTTGGCAATCGGGTTCACCGTGGTGGCAGGCGCGTTGGCGGTAGGCGCGATCTCAGGCGGCGCGTTCAACCCCGCGGTCACACTCGGCGCTGCCGCGATGGGCATGTTCGCCTGGCCGACCCTCTGGGTATACATGGTCGCCCAAATACTCGCCGGGCTTGCCGCCGGGATCACCTTTCTCGTGATGAACCCCGATGACAAGTAACTCGCCCCGGCGAGATGCCCCATCGATCGATCCGCACGTGCCGCGGGACCCAGTGGTCGCTCGATCATTACTCGGTCTTCCGGGCCTTCTGACCATCGTCGCGATGGGGCCATTCGACGACCGTGCGGAGGCCGAAGAACTGGCCGAAGCGTTCACCGCGGTTCGTCGGCACTGCGTAGCGCAGCTAGTGCTGTTCGGGACCGGACCGCAGCGCACCACCGTCGTGCGGCACGCCTTCGCACACGGTGTGGGTTCCGACGTGCACCTGCTCAGAAACTTCCCGACGGGCCGGTGGTCAGACATCGTCGCAGCCGCAGATGTGGTAATTCCGAGCACTACGTCGGGCTCGATGAGCCTGCTGGACGTGCTGTCGGCCTGCCGCCCCGTTGTCGCAGCCATCGATTCGACGACCATGCGGCTGGTGGTACCAACCAGCACGGGACTCGTCTACCGACCTGGCGACGTGTCTGGGATGGCAGCGGCGCTGCTCCGTCTCCTTACTACTCCCGCACTCCGGCACGAAATGGCCTGTCGTGCCGGCGAAGTCGGACGCCGACATCCCCTGCTGATGAGGCTGCAGCAGTCTACTCATGGGAGCAGCGATGCGTAATCTCCTTGGGCGCCTTTTGATCTTGGTCGCCGAAGCCCTCGACCGAAACCTGCTGATGGCGCCGGAGATCGACGAGTACGACCGGCCGTCGGCCTGACTCATCTGCGCGAACGAGACGACGTGCCGGACAACCGGTAGCAGATCCCGATAACCAACCCCACCGAAAGGCAACCGACATGACCGACACGCAACCCACTCCGCCGACGACGACGAATGTCGGCATCCCGGTCGAGAGTGATGAGCACTCATTGACCATCGGCCCCGACGGGCCGATCCTGCTCCACGACCACTACCTGATCGAGCAGCTGGCGCAATTCAATCGGGAACGTGTGCCCGAACGGCAGCCGCACGCCAAGGGATCCGGCGCTTTCGGTCGATTCGAGGTGACCAACGACGTCAGCGCGTTCACGAAGGCCGCGGTGTTTCAGCCTGGCAGCACGACCGAGACGGTCATCCGCTTTTCCACGGTGGCCGGCGAGCGCGGCAGCCCAGACACCTGGCGCGACCCGCGCGGCTTTGCGATGAAGTTCTACACCACCGAAGGCAACTACGACATCGTCGGCAACGACACCCCGGTCTTCTTCCTACGCGACCCGATCAAGTTCCCGAGCTTCATCCGCTCGCAGAAGCGTCGCGCCGACAGCAATCTGCGCGATCACGACATGCAATGGGACTTCTGGACACTGTCTCCGGAGTCGGCGCACCAGGTCACCTGGCTGATGGGGGATCGTGGCATCCCGCGCAGCTGGCGATATATGAACCTCTACAGCGGCCACACGTTCATGTGGGTCAACGCCGCTGGCGAAAGGGTTTGGGTGCGGTATCACTTCATCACCGACCAGGGCATCGAGAACCTGACCCAAGCCGAGGCCGATGCGCTGGTGTCGGTGGATACCGATTACCACACCCGCGATCTGTTCGAGGCGATCAAGCGCGAGGACTACCCGTCGTGGACGCTGAAGATGCAGATCATGCCGTTCGAGGATGCCAAGACCTACCGGTTCAACCCGTTCGATCTGACTAAGGTGTGGCCGCACGGCGATTATCCGCTGATAGAGGTGGGCCGGCTGACGCTGGATCGCAATCCCACCGACAACCACAGCCAGATCGAGCAGGGTGCCTGGTCGCCTTCCAATCTCGTGCCGGGTATCGGCGCAAGCCCCGACAAGATGTTGCTGGGCCGGATGTTCGCCTACGCCGACGCGCAGCGCTACCGCATCGGCGCGAACTACAACCAGTTGCCGGTCAACGCGCCAAAGTGCCCTGTGCATAGCTACAACACCGCCGGGCAGATGCGGTATGAGCTCGCCGCGGACCCGGTGTATGCGCCCAACTCCAAGGGCGGGCCCCAAGCCGACACCGAACGCTACGGCCAACCCGCCGGCTGGCACACCGACGGCGACATGGTGCGCACCGCCTACACGCTGCGAGCCGATGACGACGACTGGGGCCAGGCCGGCACCCTGGTGCGCGACGTGATGGACGACGCCGAGCGGGACCGCCTGGTGGGCAACGTCGTTGGCCACCTCCTCAACGGAGTCAGCGAACCGGTGTTGCAACGGGCCTTCGATTATTGGCGCAACGTCGACCGCGATCTCGGCGACCGCATCGAGAAGGGTGTCCGTGCATGAGCGAGACGATCGCCGGCGTCCAAATCCCCGACAGTCGCATCGCGCACGAAGCCACCGAGTTGATTCGCGACACGACGCCGCCGGTGATCTATCACCACTCCCGCCGAGTGTTTCTGTTCGGCACCTTGCAGGCTCGCGTGCTGGGCATCGAGCCCGAATCCGAATTGCTCTACATCGCAGCGCTGTTTCACGACACCGGACTGGTGGCGCCGTATCGCGGATCCACCCAGCGATTCGAACTCGACAGCGCTGATGCCGCGGAGACGTTCATGAAGGCGAGTGGCTTTTCAGCCGCGGAGGCTAACGTTGTAGGGGCTGCGGTCGCGTTACATACGACACCCGAGGTGCCGTACCGGATGGCCCCGGTGATCGCCGCGACGACCGCAGGCGTCGAGACAGACGTGCTCGGCATGCGGCTGGATTGGCTGTCTTTCAGCGAGATCGATGCGGTCATCGCGGCCCACCCCCGACCGAACTTCAAAAATGAGATCCTGCAGGCCTTCACCGAGGGATTCAAGTATCGGCCGAAAACGACTTTCGGCACCGTGAACGCTGACGTTCTCGAGCACTTCCTTCCAGGGTTTCATCACACCGACTTTGTCGAGGTGATCAAGAACTCGGCATGGCCGGAATAGCCGGCGAGGTCGGGCCGACCGAGGTTAGTCGTTCGGACTGTTCAGTGGGCGGATGCGGCCGGCGTCAGTTCGTTCTGCGCATTCTCGAGCGCAATGTTCAGCGAGGCGAGAGTGAGAGCGCCAGGATGGCTGACGTGGATCTCAATCTGGTACTCGGGTTGGCCGGTTGGCCCGAAGATCGGTAGGACGACGAATTCCGTTGCTAATAAATCCGTTTCGAGTGTTCTCGTAATCGACCTTAGGTTGACCATTGTCATCAGCTTCGTTAGCTGCCGTGCCACTGAGGCAGTCGGTTCCAGCGACGCGGAGCCTCCGGCCAAGGCGTCTACCGTGTCGAAATCGAGGGGTCACCCAGCATGCGGTGCGAATTCGAAATGGCTGATGACCACGACCACGATCTCGGCGCAAGGATGGCGGGAGCGTCACGGATGGTCAACGCGATTCCGGCGGTCTGCGCCGCGAAACCAGGTCTCCTGTCGGCGTTGGACCTTCCGCTGATCACCGGCAAGGGATTGGTGAAGCGGGTTTCGGGTCCGTCACCGGACAGCCGGCTCGTCGGCAGGTTTAGTTAGCCCTGCCCGGCAGCAGGATCGAGACCATTCCGTCGGCGTGCGCGTCGATCCAGCTGGGGCTCTTCGGGTCTCGGCCGGTGAGCAGGCGGACCTCGGCGGCGTTGACGTAGGGCAGCGAAGCGCCGCCGATGAGAACGTAGTAGAGGATCTCGCTGTCGATGGGCGCGGCGACACCGGCGTCACGCAGTAACTGCCAGGCCTCCCGGATGCCGTTGAAGAACGGCTTCACGTGGGTCTCCGTCAACCAGGTCAAGCGGTCGCTCGGCGCGGTGCCTTCATGCACCATGATCTGGTTGAGTTCGGGGTGCTCGGCCACGAACTGCACCAATCGGCGGATTCCGTCGGCGTATGCCGCCGCGAGCGCCGGTACGCCGATCTCGGTTGGGTTCGCGGGGAAGACACCGCGGAATGTCTCCCCTAAGAGCCCGAAGAGGTGATCCACCGCTGCTGTCCATAGCGCCGTCTTGGACTCGAAGTGGTAGTTGATCTGGGGCTGGTGGGCATGAATTCGCGCCGCAATCGCACGGGTCGATGCGCCGTCGAACCCCTTAGCGCCAAACTCGACCAGGGCCGACTCCAGCAGCGCCTCGCGGATATCGGTCCTGGTCCGGCGCACGCGCACGTTGTTCGGCGTCGGGGTCTTGCGTGCCATCGTTCGAAGTGTACCCTTATTATCAATCGATAATAGCTCAAGGAAGGATTGCGGCCATGAGCATCACCCCTGACACCACGAACCAACATCGCGCATCGGCGCAACTGCTACCGCTGTCGAAGGATCCGTTCCAGGCGCCCACAGATCGCGACATGCTGCCCTCGGAGCGGCGGCTGTTCGTTCAGACCCACCGGACCTGTGTATTCGGCTACGGCCGCCAATCGGACGGCCCGGCGATGTCGATCGTCTACTACGTCCCAGACGACAACGACGACCTGCTCGTCGCGACCATGGGCGATCGGGCCAAGGCCAAAGCCGTCGCCCGCAACGGCAAAGTCAGCCTCTGCATCCTCGACGAGAACTGGCCGTTTGCCTACCTCCAGGTGTACTGCAACGCCGTGATCGACGACGACGACGAAACGCTTATCGACGTGATGATGGCGGTGGCTGAACGCATGTCGGGCGAGCCCGTGCCAGCCGAGCTGCGCCCCGCGGTCAAAGCCGTCGCCGAGCAGGAAGGCCGAGTGTTGATGCGCTGCAGGCCGTATGCGACGTTCGTCACGCCGCCGCGACACCTGCACAGCAACGACCAGCAGGAGCTGACCCACTGGGTCTCGGCATCGATGCCCTGGGACGCTGCGGACACCCCGCGATGACTGATGTAACCGAGAGGTGGCGCACAGAACGTGTCATGGCGGCGATGTATGACGCCGGTGTCAAGAACGACAGTGTCGCAACGGTCGGCGCGTGGGCGATGTGGGGCC
This sequence comes from uncultured Actinomycetota bacterium, assembly GCA_963766465.1. GTDB lineage: Bacteria > Actinomycetota > Actinomycetes > Mycobacteriales > Mycobacteriaceae > Mycobacterium. The sequence continues at coordinate 296,410 of CAVXZT010000014.1, read as the reverse complement.
GCGGACATGCGACGCATGTTCGCCGATGTCGCGCGACTTGCAGACGCCCCGGCGGGAACCTCGATACTCGACATACCCTGCGGCGGCGGCTTCGCCTTCCGCGGCTTACGTCCCGGCCAGGCCGTGCATTACGTCGCGGCCGACATATCGCCGTACATGCTCGGCCAGGCGCGCCGACAGGCCAGCCGACGGGGACTGCAAGACGCGATCGAATTCGTCGAAGCCGACGTAACCGCACTTCAGTTCGCCGACAACAGCTTTGATCTGTGCATAACCTACAACGGGCTTCACTGTTTACCGGACCCGCGCGCCGCACTTGGCGAACTCACCCGCGTGCTCAGCCCCGGCGGAACCCTCCGCGGGACATCATGCGGCACCGGTCGCGGCGCCCGCAAGGATGCGTTCATCGCGATGGCCCGTCGCGCCGGGGTATTCGGAAGCACCCCACACGCAGGCGACATCGAAACGTGGTTGAGAGAGTTCGGCCTCGATGTCGTGAAGCTCGAATCAAGCGGAGCGATCGAGCTTTTCGAGGCGAAGCTCACTTCGAAGGGGACACGCCCGTGATTGTCGACGTCGGCCTTGGCGGAGGCGGCCGATTCATTACGGCGGATGAATCTCCTTGACGCTGCCATCGGGATTGACTTCCATGAAACCCGTTCCGGGAGCGGCGGAATGGATCGACAGCTCCAGGCCGCCACCTTCGGCCCCCTCGACGATCAGGTAGGTCGGGCTGCCGTTGGGCGCACCCAGGGCTTGGGGCGCACCCGCCAACGTGGCGGCCACCGCGGAAACGTTGAACGCGTTGAGATCGGCGACGTAGCTTAATGATGACGCTGTCGTGTCCGACCCCCAGCTGCTCCACTGCCCATCGCGGTACATGAAGTCCTGTTCCACATGGCTGTTCGTGGGGCTGACACGCTCGGTGATTGCGTACTCGGGGTAGACGACCAACTGGAATCCCATCGTGTCCCCGAACTTGGTGCGGATGGTGTCCAGCAGGCCGGTCAGCCCTTCGGCGGTCTGCAACTCCGCCGGTCCCGCCGGAACCGACTGCGTTGAGGTTGGCGCGGACGTTGTCACGCTCGGAGCGGAGGAGTTGGTACCCGGCGGCTTCGTACTTGGGGTGGACGGCTGTCCGGTTGGCTGAGCCCTCGTGGTCGGGCGACTGCCTGAACTCCCGTCGGGCCAAACAATCACGACGACGACAGCGGCGACAATGACGACGACGGTCACCAGGGCCGCCACAATCCAGACCGCGGGGTTCTGCCACCACGGTGACGGTGGCTGCGCTTGTGGAGCATTCGGCATGGCCGGCGGAGACCACGGCGCGGACGCGGCAGGTGCGCCGTATTGGGTGGCCGCGTACGCAGGCGGTGTGGTCGGTCCGGTGTTGGGATAAGACACTGGTGCCGACCAACTGGGCGCAGGCGGCGGGGCGAATGCTGGGGATGCGGGCTGACTGGGCGCCATCGGCGCGGTCAGCGCGGCGCGGGCAGCGGCGGCCAGATCTCTGGTCGTGGCGTAGCGCTGGTCGGGACGCTTGGCCATCCCGGTTGCGATGACGTCGTCCATCTGCGGTGAAATCCCGGGCTGCATCGTGGACGGGCGCGGCGGTGGCAGTGTGAGGTGGCTGGTGATCTGGCGTTCCAGGCTCTCGCCCGGAAACGGCTGGGATCCCGTCAGACATTCGTGCAGCACACACGTCAGCGCATAGACGTCGGCACGTGCGTCGTCACGGTCGGAGGTGAATCGCTCGGGCGCCATGTAGGCCAACGTGCCGATCGTGGCGCCGGTGCTGGTGAGCTTCGTCGCCTCGGCCGCACGGGCGATCCCAAAATCAATGAGGTACGCGAAGTCGTCCTCTGTCACCAAGATGTTCGATGGTTTGACGTCGCGGTGCACCAGGCCGATGCGGTGGGCTGCGCCCAGGGCGGCGGCTATCTGCTCAGTGATTGAGACGGCGCGTTGGGGCGCCAGCGGGCCGTCGACGAGCAATTCACCTATGGTCTTGCCGTCGATCAGCCGCATCGTCACATAGAGGCGCCCGTCGAGCTCGCCAAAATCGTGGATCGGGACGATATGCGGCTCGTCCAGGCTGGCCGCTGCCTGAGCCTCCCGGCGGAACCGGGCTTGATACTGCGCGTCGTCTGCGAGGTTCGCGGGTAGCACCTTCAGGGCGACCACCCGATTCATGGCAGTGTCGAATGCCCTCCACACTTCGCCCATGCCGCCCCGGCCAAGCAGCTCTACGAGGCGGTACCGGCCGAACGGCGTCCCATCCACCGGCTAACCATAAAAGCCGGTCGCTTTACCTGCTAGCGGATCGTCGTCCAACACCGTGGCGATCAATGCATTCGAGCGCTGCCGCCGAGGCCGATCTCGAGGACGCTGCCGGTGACTACGCCCGGATCTGTGACCAAGTAAAGGAGTCCGCGGCTGACGTCCTCGGGCGCAAGCCACGGCTGAGGAATCGGGTTTGCCTTCATCATCCGACGGACGAGGTCGTCGGGAACGTCGTCGCCGCCCTCGGGCTGCACCATCGGCGTTTGCACCGTGGTCGGGCAGATGACGTTGACTGTGATGCCCTCCTTGGCGACCTCCAGGGCCACGGACTTCGCGAGCCCGATGACTCCCCATTTGGTGGCGTTGTATGCCGCCAGCTCCGGTATGCCCATGCGGCCACCCATCGAGGATGTGACGACGATCCGGCCGAAGCGCTGCCGTCGCATCACCGGGATCGCCGCGCGCAGAGTATGAAAGGCACCCGTCAGATTGGTGTCCACCAGCTGGTGCCAGATCTCATCGGTCACCTCTTCCAGCGGCCCGGTGCTGACGACCCCGGCGTTGGCCACCACGATGTCGAGACTTCCGAACCTGGTTACCGTCTCGTCGACGGCCGCACTCACCGCGGTGCAGTCGCGCACATCCATCGTGATCGGAAGGCAGAGGCCACCCAGCTCCTCGACCTGTTTGGCCGTGTCACGCAGGTCATCCTCGGTGCCGAGTGGATAGGTGAGATTCATCGGACGGGGTGCGTCGGCGATCACGACGCTTGCACCTTCGGCGGCGAGCGCCAGCGCATGCGCGCGCCCTTGCCCGCGGGCTCCTCCGGTGATGAACGCAACCCGGCCATCCAATGCACCCATATACAGCTACCTCGCTATTGCGGATCGACGAAGACCGGCGGCTCTCCCGACATTCCCGCTACGACGGCAGCGATCTGGTTGGGACTGCCGATCAGCGCGGTCTGCAGCTGGCTTTCGAGCTTTAAAGCGGCCGCAGTGTCGTTGCTGGTCCACGCCTCGTCGTAGAGACGCTTCGCCGCGCGGACGGCGTCCGGCGACTTCTGCGCGATCTCGTCCGCGAGGGCCAGCGCCGCAGACAGTGGATCGCCGTCGGTCCGCGTGACGAGCCCGAGCTCGAAACCCTCACTCCCGGAAAGGATGCGGCCGGTGAACGTCAACTCTTTGGCGACATCGATCGGGATGAGCCGCGGAAGTGTCTGCGTGATGCCCATGTCGGGAACGAGGCCCCATTTGACCTCCATAATGGACAGCTTCGCGTCCGGCGCGGCGATTCTGATGTCGGCACCGAGCGCGATCTGTAGGCCGCCGCCGAAGCAGTTGCCGTGGATCGCCGCGATCACTGGCGCCGGCACCAACGACCAGTCGTAAGTGACGCGCTGAGCGAAGTTGGCCAGTCGGCCCTCGTCGCGGTCCAACAACACGCCGGTGCCGCCTTGTCCGGACATGAAGCTTGCAATGTCCAGGCCGGAGCAGAAGCTCTTGCCCTCGCCATGCAGCACAACCACACGGACCGATGCATCGGTCGCCAGCTGGGCAGCGGCATTGACCAATCCCTCGAACATCGCCTGGTCGAGCGCATTGTGCTTGTCGGCGCGCACCATCGTCACCGTAGCCACGCCATTGGCACCTACCCGCACACAAACCCTGTCTTCGCTCACGCGTGGAATCTACCGCGACGCTCCTTAGTGCCAGTAACCCTCGTGGGGTTGTGCCGCTTCATCTTCCAGCAGTGGGCCGATCACCGTGATCGGACGCGAACCGTTGCAAAGGATCTCGCGCGTCGGGTCACCGCCTTCTGCCCAAGTTGTGTTGCGATGTTCGGCAATCACCTCGCCGTCGGCATCAGCGACAAGGGCTCCGTACGGAGCGCTTCCGCTCCGCCTCGCCTCATCGGCCAACACAAAGGTTCGCCGGAGTAGAGCAAGGTCGGGCTTCGCCCTATCAGCGGACGGTTCGGCGGCCGCCCGGGTTGCGCCCATGAAGGGCGCGGCGGCGATGCCCGCGAGAACCCCGGCACCGATCAAGACAGCTCGTCGCTGCAGATTCTGCATGGCCGAGCACATTAGTGCGAACCCAAGAAACGTTCGAGAGCCCATGTCTCGGTGAGTGAGATCACAGCTTGTTCACAGTCGGCTGCGGAGTTCACCTTGTGCTGTCTAACCACCAGCAGGAGGAAGTGCCCATGAAGGATGCGTCCGCACGCCGAAGTTGGAGTCGGCCTGTCAGGTTGCTCGGTATCGCCCTGATCTCATTCACGCTGCTCGTCGGTATGGCGATCCCCGCGGCCGCAGCGGAACTGATGAGGGTGACGTTCGTTCGTCACGGCCAATCGGCAGGCAACGCCTCGGGATTGATCGACACTTCGACACCGGGTCCGGTGCTCACGCAGTTGGGTCAGACGCAGGCTCAGGCCGTCGTCGGCAGGCTCGGTGTCAATAACTACGACGCCATCTACGGATCGACCATGGTCAGGACGCAGCTCACGGCAGCGCCGATGTCGCAGTTCCTTCGACTGCCGATCCAGGTGCTGCCCGGCCTGCAGGAGATCGAGGCGGGCGTGTTCGAGGGGACACCGGAAAGCCAGGCCGCCAACGGCTACGCGAAGTTCCCACTCGGGTGGACCTTCGCGGGCCAGCGCGACCTACGCATCCCGGGTTCGATCAACGGCCATGAGTTCGACGCGCGGGTCGACGGCGCGTTGCAGACGATCTACGACAACGGCGATCGCAACGCCATCGTGTACTCCCACGGCGGCGCCATCATGTTCTACACGCTGATGAACGCGAAGAACCTCACCATGGAGCAGAAGCTCGACTTGCTGAGGAACTATTCGCTCAACAACACCGACTACGTCGTCATCGAGGGCAATGCCGAGGACGGCTGGACCCTGGTGAACTGGAACGGTCAACAGTTCAGCGCCGAGCCAACTTTGGGTGCCGAAGTGCAGTTGCAGCTGCGAACGTTGCAGCGCCAGCTCGCGACTACCGCGAAGCAGGTCGCCGACGCATTCGCCACGCTGAATCCCGCGATGGTCACGGCGGCGATTCTTCGAGGGGTCGGTGACGCCACCTTCTCGATCGCCAAGTTCGCCGGTGCGGTGAACAACAAGCTCGCCCATGAGCTGGGCCAGCTGGGTGCGGCGAGCCAACCGGCGCCCGCGACGAACAACGTGTCGGCGCTCGCGACCGCGAATGCTCCAGCGGCGCGAACCATTGCGACGGTACCGGAGACGACGAAAGCCGTCGTCGGCGTAGAGACACCACGCGGTGAAACGACCACCGCGAAGGCGGCGGCTCCGGCGAAGTCAGACCCGGCGCCGGGCGAGGCAACGAAGCCCGAGCCGGTCGAGACGCCCAAGGCGCCGAAAGTCGCGTCCGACAGCGCGACCGAAATGAAGGATGGCAACAAGGCGGAGCCGAGTACCACCGCCACCCAACACTCCACCACCGGCGACAACACCCCGGTCTCCGTTAGCTCGAGCCCAAGCGGTGACGTCGGCACCGACGGCGGTAGCAGCAGCGAGAGCGCGGCGACATCGAAGTAGTGACACGGCAAGCACTCGGCCCCTCCCGCCTGATGTGGGAGGGGCCGAGCGCCGTTCCCTACAGTGAGACCGTGTCGCGGACCGCCGGTGGAAGCACTTCTGATGCGCCGGCGTCGATGGTGGCCAGGGTCGCTCTGATCGTCAACGCGTTCGACCGCATCGGCACCGTGCTGCGGCTGGATCAGGTGGCGGCCCGCACCGGGCTGCCCCGCTCGTCGGCCGGCCGGATCCTCAATCAACTGCATACGGCGGGGCTACTGCAGCACAAGCCGGACGGCTACTCACTGGCGGCCTCGTCCCTTCCGGCCGCCCGCATCTTGGACCATTCGCCGCTACGCAGCGTGGCATCACCGGTGCTCGAACGCCTCCATGCCGACACCGGACTGGTGGTGCATCTCGGTGTGCTGCTCGGAGCGGACGTCGTCTACCTCGACAAGGTGGCGGGCGGCGGCGGCTCCTCGGTTCCGACCCGTGTCGGCGCTCGAACGCCGGCACACGCCAGTGCCCTCGGAAAGGCGATGTTGGCCAAACTTCGCGCCGAGGACGTCGACACGATGGTGGGCGACACGCTTCGCAAGTGCACTCCGGCAACGATCGCCGACCTGCCCACCTTGCATCAGGATTTGGCCCGGATCAGGTCGCGGCGTGGCCTCGCCTACGACGATCAGGAACTCGCCGTCGGGCTGTGCAGCGTTGCGGCACCCATCGCGATGTCCGACGACGACATCGCCGGACTCTCGCTCACCGGGGCCGTGCCCGCGCAGCGCCTGTCCCGGGTGGCGCCGTTTCTCACGCGCGCCGCAAAGGGCATCTCGGAGCGCCTCGGCAACACCGTATCGACTACCGAGCGAACCGACTCCGACGCAGTCACCGACGACATGCTCTCCCGAGTCCTTCGCACGTTGTCCTCCAATGACTGGGTGTGACGAACACTCACCAGATCAGGTCGCCGACATCGAGGCCCAGTGTGAACCGCCCCGCGACGGACAGCACCTGTTCGACATTGCTGGCGACGTGCTTCCTTGCGGTCTGCACATCGCGCCACACGCGTTCGACCAATGCCTCGTCGATATCCTGGCCCGGATCGGCGACGATCGCACCCACCGCCTTCGCCGACCGATCCGACGCCATGACTTGGTCACGCCGCGTCCGCAACATCAACTCGGCATCCGGATACCCGCCCGCGTCAACGCATTCCATCTGCTCGGCGACGTTGCGATGGATCTGGCGCACCGAGAGTTCGATGTCCGTGCGAGCCAAAGCAATTGGACTCAGCGGGCCATCCGATTCCTCGACGCGTGCGTCGAGCATTCGTTGCGCCGCACCGAGCAACGGGATAGTGCCGGCCAACGTGTACAACGTGGGCTGCGGAAGTCTCTGCAGCGCAGGAACGGACGTATCGGGCACGAGGTCAAGCCAGCTGAAGGCACGGTATTCCGGCACCAAGGCACCTGTGACGACGACATCGTCTGCGCCAATGCCGCGCAGTCCCAAACCATTCCACGTCGATTCGACGGTGTAGTCGGATTGCGGCACAAGGACCGCCGTGAAGTCCTGGGCGGCGCCGTCGGGTCCGACGTTCAACGCGGCGACGCTCAACCACTTCGCGTGTTGGGCGCCGGTGCATCGAGTCCACCGGCCGGTCAGCCAGAACCCGCCGTCGACCCGCTCCAGTCGGCCGGTCGGCGCGTACGACGAGCACAGCAGCGTCTGCGAATCGGTCCCCCAGATCTCCTGAAGCACCAGCTCGTCGCGCACCGAGAGTCCCCAGTTGTTCACCCCGAGCCATGCGGCCAACCAGCCTGTCGACGTGCACGCCGACGAGAGCTCACGGGTTGCCGTGAGGTAGTCGTCCGGATCAGCGTCGAGCCCACCGAACGACGAAGGTTGAAGCAGTGAGAAGTACCCTGCGTCATGTAGCCGTGCGATCACGCCGGCGTTCACCGCACCGGTGCGGTCGACGTCTTCGGCGGCCGCGGCGATCTCGGGCAACAACGCCCGGACCGAACTGAGCACAGACGACGACACGATTTTGTATACCAGTTGGGGCCGTCCCTGGAGGTGGGTATGTCGGAGTCGACCGACTCGCATCGCGCGGTACGTGCGATTCTCGACCGATTGGCGGGCGAATCGATTGCGGCGCTCCGCAGTTCGGGAGCCGGTCGAATTCTGCAACCGCCGCAGCACGGTGGGCTCGGCCTGCCCGCGAACGAGTTCGTCTGGGCCGTCTGCGAACTCGCTGCGGTCAATGGCTCGCTCGGTTGGCTCGCCGCGATCTACAACGCAGCGGCCCACGAGGTGGGGCGCTTACCACCACATGCTGCGCACGAGGTGTGGGCCGCGAATCAAGATGCGCTGGTCGCCATCGGCCATCGCAGCTCTGGCGATCTCGCGAACGGACGGCTGACCGGGCGGTGGGAGTCCGTCGTCGGCGCAGAGCAGGCCGACTGGCTGCTGCTGCCCACAAGCCCCGCGTGCCGTGTGCTGGTGCCCCGCAGTCGCGTGCGCGTCGAGCCTGCTGACCGCATGGCGGGCCTCAATGCGGCAGGTGTCGGCGAGGTCATCGCCGACGACCTGATGGTCGACGACGGACTCGTCGTCACCGGTGATCGCGACACCGGCCTGATCGCGGGAGCGGGCGCTGCTGCCGCGGTGGTCGGATCGGCCGACGGTGTCTGGCGCAAACACGTCGCCCAGGTGCGCGCGCAGCTGGATGTCTCCTACGGCGGCGATGAGGTCACCGACGAAGCGGCTGCCGAGGTGGCCCGGGCAGCGTCCGACATCGACGCCGCCAAGCTTCAGATCACCGGTTCGCTCGACCCGGCGGCGCCAGCGCCGCAGACCGCGACATGGGCCTTCGCCCAATCCATCGCCCGCGCGCGCGGCGCGGCTGACCGATTGCTCGCAAGCAGCAAGCATGCGCTGAATGCGTCGGATCCGGTGACCGACCTCTGGCGCGACGTCCACGCCGGCTGCAGGCTGGCCGTCCGGATCCTCGACGGGTTTTCGTCAGCTGCCTGATCGAGTTCGCGAAGCGGCAACGGGCCGCTAGAAGTTCAGCCCGGAGAACATAACCCGGCCGGGATCATACTTCTGCCGCACGGCGCTCAGCCTGGATAGATTCGGGCCAAAATACCGCGACGGCGACTGGTTTGCCTCGATGTAGTTCACATAGCCGCCAACCGAATACGGTTGCACCGCTTGGTGTGCCGTGCTGAGCCAGCTGGCCGCTGCCGATGGAGATCCGGATGTTTCGACGTACCACTGCACCAGCGCGGACTGCCGACGCCACGGAAAGGCTGTGGCCCCCGGTGCCACACTGGCCAGCGCGCCGTCGAGCGCATGCATGATCGCCAACATGCGACCGGCCCCACGCGGAAAGGCGTCGACTGCCGAAGCGATCCCCTTGGCGGCGGCCGGCGTGATCGTCGGAAAAACATCGGAACCGCCGACGTACCCGAGCGGCGACGGGTTGAGGTTACCTACGGCCAAATACCGCACCAGATCCAAATAGTTGAATGTGTGGTTATCGGTCCCGGTGGGTTGCAATCCGACTGCTGAAATGATGGCGCTTGCCACGCTGTTGCCCGACCCGGCCGGGCTGGTCGCCATGATGCGGCAGTGCGTACCCATCGAGTCGGTGGTGCTGTCCGCCAGTGCCCAACTGCTTCGGTCGGCGGTCCGCAGCCAGCTCTGCCAACCGACGAGGACCTGCGCAAACGACTGCGGCGGGAAATTGAGGTTCACGACGTCGTACTCGGCGGTGGGGAACGTGGCGAAGGTCAGCGATGTTGTCACGCCGAAGTTGCCGCCACCGCCGCCGCGCAACGCCCAAAACAGGTCGGGGTTACTCGCGGCAGACGCCGTGGCCGCCTGACCACCCGGCAGCACCACCGACGCCGACGTCAACGCGTCACTCATGAGGCCCGCGTGCCGGGAATGGGCGCCCATCCCGCCGCCAAGGGCGTGCCCCGCGGTACCGACCGACGGGCAAGTACCCGTCGGGATGCCCCGGCCGGCAGCGGCCAGCGCTTGGTGCAGCTCATACAGGCTGGTCGCGGGCGTCACCGTGACCTGCCCGCTGGCTGCGTCGAAATTGATTCCCCCGGCCAGCTGACGCAGGTCGAGCACCATGGCTCCGTTCGCCGTGGATCCGCCCACATAGGAGTGCCCGCCACTACGCGGAGCGACCTTGAGGTTGTGGGCAGCAGCGAATGCCATCGCCTTTTGCACGTCTGCCGGCGAAGTCACGGTAATGATCGCCGCCGGCTTTGAGCCGTTGTAGTTGGTGTTGAAAACCTGCTTGGCCGTTGCGAATTGGGGACCAGCGTCCGGTAGCAGCACTTGCCCGTCGATGGCGGCAGAAAGACCGTCCCAGCCGGAGGTGTTGGGATCGGCGGTAGCCCGGGCCGAGCCGAAAGCCGCCCCGGCGGCTAACGCTCCGACGGCACCCCGCAGAAACGTCTGGCGTGGAATCTCACGCGCCAACGTCGGGCTCCCGTGATTGCGTCACGTCCCGCATTGTCGACCACGCGACGTCAAAATCCGCGGTGCCGCATGACGTGTCGCGTGACAACTGAAAGTCTTGGAGGGCCTCCCCCAGCATCGCGTTGCGAGTCGCGTAGCCAATCCCTCGGCTAATTGCCTATCCTCGGCGCATGGTCGAGCCTGAGGATCGCGGCCCCGTTTTCGACGGTGTCCAGATCGGGCGGCCCGCCACTGGCGCGCTCCTCGACGCCGGTTACCGCGCCATCGCAGAACGGGCAGGCTGAGCGCGTGGCCGAGTCCACCAAGGACATAGTGGTCATCCACACCGACGGTGGGTGCAGACCCAATCCGGGGCCCGGCGGCTGGGGGGCGGTGCTGCGCCAACGTCAGCACGTCCGCGAGATGTGCGGTGGCGAGTCCGGCCAGACCAGTAACAACCGGATGGAGCTGACGGCGCCGATCATGGCGCTGGAGGCGCTCACCCGACCGGTGGTGGTGCACCTCTACACCGACAGCACCTATGTCAGGAACGGCATCACCAAGTGGGTTCTCGGCTGGGAGCGCAACGGCTGGATGACCGCCGCGAAGGAACCGGTGAAGAACGTCGACCTATGGCAGCGGCTCCAGGCGGCCTGCGCGCGGCATCGGGTCGAGTGGTTCTGGGTGAAGGGACACGCAGGTGTCGCCGACAACGAACTGGCCGACGAACTGGCCACCCGGGGTTTGCAGGAAGCGATCGCCTGTCGTCAGTAATTGGCGCTTACTACGTTGGGGCACTAGTTTCCCGGTGGTGATGTCCTCAGCTGCTAGTGCAGTCGCTCGGTGGATCGCTCCCTTCCTTAGCGTGGTGGCCGTTGTCTGCCTGGGTCTTTTTGGCGACCCGGCGCATGTCGGTCCAGCTCCGGCGCTGCGCCTGGCTGCCGATGAGGCAAATCCGCTGGCTGGGGTGCCGTTCTACGTCAATCCCACGTCGGCGGCCATGCGCGCCGCGCAGAAGACCGACCCGCCGAGCCCCGAGCTGACCGCGGTCGCGAACACACCGCAGGCGTACTGGCTGGTGCCGGGCTCTTCAGCAGCCACGGTCGCGAAGTACGCCGGTGACGCGCAGGCTGCCGGCGCCACGCCGGTGTTCGCTATCTATGGAATCCCACATCGCGACTGCGGCAGCTTCGCCGCGGGAGGCATGGGGTCGGGCGCAGCCTACAAAGGCTGGATCGACGGCATCGCTGCCGACCTAGGCTCTTTGCCGGCGGCGATCATCGTCGAACCCGACGCACTCGCCATGGCCGACTGCCTGTCGGGTGACCAGCGCCAGGAACGGTTCGACTTGATTCGCTACGCCGTCGACACGCTGACCCGCAATCCGGCCGCGGCCGTATACGTCGACGCCGGTCACTTGCGCTGGCACAGTGCCGACGAAATGGCCGCGAGGCTCAACCAGGCCGGCGTGGCCAACGCGCGAGGTTTCAGCCTCAACACCGCTAACTTCTTCACCACCGAGGACGAAATCGGTTACGGCGAGGCGATTTCGGGGCTCACGAACGGTTCGCACTACGTGGTCGACACGTCGCGCAACGGCGCCGGACCAGCGCCCGACTCCCCCCTCGACTGGTGCAACCCCAGCGGCCGAGCACTGGGCACCGCGCCCACCGCGGAAACCGCGGGCCCGCACGCCGACGCCTATCTGTGGATCAAGCGCCCTGGCGAATCCGACGGATCATGCAACCGCGGTGATCCACCGGCGGGCAACTTCGTGAATCAGTACGCCATTGACTTGGCCCGCAACACGGGCCAGTAGCGATCAACAAGACGTATAAGTTTGTGGGGCTACGCACCGCCCGGTCAGTCAGGAGGGCCTGATGCTGCCCGTGATCTATTCGATGAGCGTGTCGCTGGACGGTTTTACCGCCGCACCGGATGGCGACATCGGCTGGACCGCGCCCAGCCCGGAGCTGTTCCGTTTCCACATCGAGCAGACCCGCCCCCTTGCCGCGGTCCTGTGCGGACGCCGCCTGTACGAAGCGATGTTGGTGTGGGAGACCGCCGAGCAGACAATGTCCGACGAAGCGGACCTGGAGTTCGCCCGGATCTGGCGGCCGATCCCGAAGGTGGTTTTCTCCCGAACGCTGACATCGGTGACAGGCGCCGCGCGGCTGGCCACCGACGACATCGTCACCGAAGTCGCCCGGCTCCGTGACCAGCCGGGTGAGGGCGTGGTGGAGATCGGCGGGCCGGGCTTGGCCGCAGCCGCTATCGCCGAGGACCTGATCGACGAATACCGCCAGTTCGTCAACCCGGTCATCCTCGGCGGCGGCACCCCGTACTTCCCGCCGCTAGCCAAGCCCCTCGACCTTCGGCTGACCGAGTCCCAGACCTTCGACTCCGGCGTCGTTTACCTTCGCTACCAACGCACGCGCTGAGCGTTGGCTTACGGTGTCCAATCGCGGACCTGATCGACAATCCAGGTCGGGTCGTCGTTCGGCAGGTCGTGCCCGGCCGTCGGGTGAGTTCGGATCGGCGCACACAGCCTTCGGGCTACTTCGTCCGAGCACCGGTGCGACACCAACCGATCGTTGGTGGCGGTGAGGACAAGCAACGGTGTTGTGATGTTCGTCGGTAGCGTGAATCGTGTTGCGGCCCTGAGCTGTCCGAGCACACTTGCTCGCGATGGCGAGGCCTCATGCTGCCACTTCGCCCACTGCTTGCCCAGTTCCTCCAATTCGTCCTTCGGCCTGTTCGATGACAACTCGAGTACAACGCGTTCGAATTTCTCGGGCTTGCCGATGTCACGTCGGATGATCGCCGTCGCGATCGCGCTTATGAAGGCCGGCCGTGCGCGTGCGTGCAGCGGCGCCACGTTGGATGCCGACGTGTTGATCACGACTGCACGTTGAAAGTCGTTCGGGTATCGGGCAAGCCAGTCGAGGGTCACCATGCCGCCCAGCGAGATGCCGAGAATCGACCAGTCGTCGCCTTCGACATTCGCACGGTCACGGATGTCGTTGGTGATCTCGGCGATGGCACTCGGGGAGGTCCGGGTTATCTGCGTACCGAATCCCGGCGGGTCGATTGTCTTTACCTCGACGCCGAGTTCTTCGGAGAAGCTCTGTGGAAAGGATCCCCAGTGCCGGGCGTCCCGGGAGAGCCCGCGGATCAGTAGCCACCTCATCAGGTGACCCTAGGCGTTCGCGGCTGGACCTCACCGCTCCGCTTCATTAGCGACGACGGCCACAATTCACTCCAGCGCCGACCCATCCACACTGCGCGCGGCTCCGAATGACCTTTGACGGCATCGACACGGCGGCGAGGACTCTATAACGATGGATGATCACCACGAGGAGCGACTCAAGGAGCTCACCGAACGCGCCTGGGCGCTGGGATATCGGCTGATCAAACGCGACCACGAGGACGTCCAGGCGGGCATTCGCGACTACCTCCTGTGGGGAGTTCATCAGCGAAGGCCTATCTTGGCGACCCATACCGCCGTCGCCCTCGACGGGAACCGGAGCATCGCCGAGATGCTCGACGAAATAACTAAGTTGCCGCGCTACTGCCTTCAATTACAAGACAATCCGGGGGTCGAGGTGGTTGCCAATACCAGCGGGCGAAGAATCATCAGGGACACCGCAACCCGCGATTTCTTCATGTTGCTGCCAGGCGAACATGAGAGTGCAACGCAGCTCGTCGTCCACGTGAAACATCCACCATCGATTGGGAACTGGTCGCGCGCCGACAACTAGCCCTGCGAACGGCGATCCAAGGGGACCTAAGGGGACTCGACCCCTCGACAGAATTGCTTTGACCTGCGGAGACGCTGATTTTTGATATGCGAAGCGACGTTGGAGAACTCCTAAACCCCGCGCTCGACGGGCAGCAGTCCGCGGTCGACGGCGCCGACCAGTGCGGCGTGATCGGCTTCGGTCTGATCGGCGTAGCGCCGCGCGAACTTGCACAATGCCTCGTCAACCCGATCGGAGTTCCCCATGTAACCGGCGATCATCGAGGCGCCGCTGGTCCTGGCGTGCCCTTTGGCGAGGAGCTGACCCACTACTCCGGCGTAGTCAGTCAGCGCGGCTGCATCGATTGCGTCTAAAGGTATGCGTCCCTTCATGTTTCGGAACTGTCGCACGTAGTATTGCAGGCCGTCCATCGTGGTCCACCCCAGTAATGGGTCGCTCACCGTCTGCAGTGACTGTTGGTATTCCACGACCCGCTGCCCCTGGTGCGCGTGCCATGCCGATTCACCGTGTACGTAGCGCCCAAGCACCGATCGGCGAGCTTGCTTGAGCTGTAGGAAAACAACGTCGGATTCCGATGAACCCTCCAGCAGCGCCACGTAGGCGCGCAGGCCGACACTGCCCACCCCGACGACCTTGTGTGCAACGTCGACCAACGTGTAGCCACCGAGAACACGTCGCCAGTACGAGGGCAGAGTTTCGAGATATTCGTCGAGTGCCTCCGCCAGTAACTCCGCATCACGCGGAGGCAGTCGCGTGATCAGGGGTGGTTCCTCGACAATCTTGCGCTCGCCACCCACCTCATGGGTGAAACGGGGCAGCGCCCGGTCGCCTGTGCGGTGGCGCGCTCGTTTCGCCGACCGCATGACCTCTTCATTGAGCGGACCTGCCGTCTCGGCGGCCAGCCTGTCGACATCAAGCCGAACGAAAGACCTTGTGAACAAAGGTAGGTCGGCGAGCCGCCGCAGTTCGTGACGATACGAAGACACACAGGACCGCACCGCGTTGCCGCAGTGGTCTTCCGACGTCCCGTTGTGGCGCCCGGCTACCCAGATACTCGCGGCCAACCGCCGCAGGTCCCACTCCCAGCCGCCTGGATGGGCCTCGTCGAAATCGTTGAGGTCGATCACCAGATCCCGCTCGGGAGATGCGTAGAACCCGAAGTTGCCGAAGTGCGAGTCACCGCACACCACGGGCGTGATTCCCGTTGCAGGCAGATGCGCGACGTCCTCGGCCATCACCACCGCGGTTCCGCGCAGAAATCCGTACGGCGAGTCGACCATGCGACCGACCCGGATCGGGATCAGCCGGTCGACCCTCCCCTGGTGACTGACATTGATGAGTTCCACAGGGTCGGGACGGTCAGAAGGCGCCGTCCAGTCGGCTAGCGACTTGCGCGGCACCCGCTTACGAAGACTCTTGCCAAGGGCATAGCGCTCGGCCCGTGTCACCGGCCGCTGTCGCAACGACCGATACGCAGCACCGTCGGCATCGGCGAGTACGGTGTGCACGCTGGCAGCTGCGATGCCATCCATACCGGCTGAATACCCCGTTCGTTGGGAATAGTCCAGGGCCAGCTGGCGGCTAACACCCTCGCTTCAGAGGCGGGGCGCAAGCGCACGGCCCGCGGCAGCTCCAAAGAATCCTCTTCCAAAAGTGTGCGATGGCGGCGGCCGAACCACTCCTACATGTGAGTGCAGCCGATCCGGGCGGCCAACACAGTGGGGAGCACGCCGTGACCAGCACCTTCGACACCAACACGCGCACCCGCACGATTGCTGCGAGCAAGGCGACCAGTGCGCCAGGCGCCATTGGCTCCGCCAAACGTGTGTCGACCGCGTTTCCGCAGAGGTTGATCATCTTGGTGCTGGCCGTCGGCGCGATCCTGCTCGGCCTGAGCGCGCCGGTTGTCCATGCCGCGCCGGACGATGGCCCCGGCACCGAGCCCGGACCCCCGTACGCCTCCGGCGGCCAGACGCTGCAGCTGTCACTGCCGCCAGTTCAGGCGAGCCAGAACCCAGTGGTCTTCTATGGTGCCGAAACCAAGAAGCACGTCGATCTGACATGGACGCCCTATAAGTGGGGGCCAGTGCGCCTTCGCTTTGAAGCGGTCGGCGGTCCGAAGTATGCGGGCCACGGTCCGGCAGTTGACCCAAGTGAGACTGACCCCCAACTGAGTCTGGAGGTCACCTACGGCAGGACCTACCAGGTATGGCTCGACACACCATCTCTCGAGAATGAGCAGGTCGGTCCTACGCTCACCATCACCACGGTGCGGGTCGAACTTGCCTCGACAAACCCACCGCCGTCCCGCGTCAATCCCCCGTCGACCCCGGGTGACAATCCGCGCTTAGATCCGCCGGGCACCCAGCGGGTG
Source organism: uncultured Actinomycetota bacterium (assembly GCA_963766465.1). Taxonomy (GTDB): domain Bacteria; phylum Actinomycetota; class Actinomycetes; order Mycobacteriales; family Mycobacteriaceae; genus Mycobacterium. The sequence continues at coordinate 279,955 of CAVXZT010000014.1, read as the reverse complement.
GACCCTGGGGCCGCAGCGCGAAATACGATGGAAGAGCGCACGTTAGGAGCCAGTCAGCGCGACGACAGTAAGAAACAGTGACGATAGGACGGCGGCACTAGGGGGCGACCCCACCTCAACCCCGCAATCCTCTGTGTGGCCGAGCCAATCAGGTGCCCCCTGGTCGCTGTTCGGCGATGACCGAATTATCCGAGTCGTGCGTCGTGCAGAGCTTCCCGCGTTAGTCTTTGCCGATGATCGCGGGCGACAAGGCGCCTAACTTCACTTTGTACGATCACACCGGCCGGCCTCGGACACTGTCGGCGCTGCTTTCCGATGGCCCGGTTGTGCTGTTCTTCTTCCCACTAGCGTCCTCACCGATCTGTACCGCCCAGGCTTGTCATTTTCGGGATCTGACCAGCGAATTCGCCGCGGTGGGCGCCTACCGGGTGGGCATAAGCACCGACACCGTCGACAGACAGGCCCATTTCGCCCAACAGCGGTCGTTCGACTATCCGCTGCTCTCCGATGCGGACGGCATGGTGTCCGAGATGTTCGGCGTGCGCCGAGGCAGGTTCGCCAAGCTGCGCAAATCCGTCGTGGTGCGTGAGGCCCGACGTCGCCGGCACACTCGGCGCCGTGGCCTGCTGGCCCGGCTGCTGCCGGTCAGACGGACCACATTCGTCATCGACACCGACCGCACCGTACTCAAGGTCGTCTCCAGCGAGCTGCGCGCATCGGTGCACGCCGACCAGACCTTGCGGTTCTTGCAGAACCACGACGTGTCGGATAGTTCGCCACATGTCCGGGGCAAGCACACCGGCGCGCATCGGCAGTCGGAGGGCAAGGGCGGACCGATCGACGACTGGTTCACAGAACCGGAAGCCGCTGACGAGCCGAGCCTGGTCCGGCCATACACGCTGACGGGGGGGCGTGCCGACTCTGGTGTCGAACTGCCACTCGAGGCTCCGGTCGAAACGCTCAACACCACGGCGAAGCCACCACGCTGGCCGAAAAATGATGTGCGGGGCCAGATCCTGAGGTGGTGCGTGCACAGCACCACGGTCGCCGAGATCGCCGCGGGTCTGTCCTTGCCGCTCGGTGCGACGCGGTTCCTCGTCGGCGACCTGGTGACACAGGGTTATTTGCGGGTGAACGCCACCCCCGGTGACTCGATGACGATCGACAAACGACGTGAGCTACTACAAAGGACCCTGACTGGCCTACGAGCACTCTGAGGAGGTTGTCCGCGCGGTCTCGGAATCATGCCGCTGCGCACCGAGGCGCTATGAAAAATGCCTCTGACCTGCAATTATACGGTGGAGCTAAGGGGATTCGAACCCCTGACCCCCACACTGCCAGGACCGGGCAAGAGCCTTGAACAAGCTGTTTAGCGGCCCGAACGCGGTGTTGTGGGCGTAGTTGGGCGTGCATCTGTCGACCGCGTTGTCGTCAAATCTGTGGTCAAGGATTTGCAGTCCGCCCTACCTGGTGTTTGGACGGGCAGACTGCGTCGGTGATGCCGCATTAAGGGGATTACTGAAGACCCTGTTTGCTCTAGAGCGTCAGCTCCCGGCGCCACTCTCTTGCAGGTAGTTGATGGTGTAGGCCTGGCACGTCAACCCGTTGGGATCGAGCCCAACGAGGGACAGCAAGCGCGCCCACTCGGCGGAGTCGACGAACCAGTCCCAGCGAGTGATCTGTCCGTCCTCGTTGATCCAGAGGTAGTCGTACTCGCGCAGTTCAAACCTCGACCCGTCGGAAAACGTCCCGGCGTAGGTGTCGCAGGAGGAGAAGCCCCAGTCACCGGTGACGCACTCGAATGGGCTGACGAGGCGGTAGTCCGGCATGTGCTTCCACCACATGCGCCACTCCGGGGTGAGTACGTCACCATCCGGGGCGTACTTTTGCACGGCTTCCGCCACCTCGCCCGAGAACATATCGGTTATCGACTGCGGGACACCGTCGTTGAACAGCGGACTCATCATCACGAAATCCGGCGCCATGATGTAGTTTTCTCCGAATGTGACGTGGCGGCCTCGGTCGATGGGTTTCGCATAGCCCTCCCACTTTTCGAAGGCGATCTTCTCGTGTAGTGCGACGCGGTCCTCATTCATTTCACTGCCTTCCACTAGTTCAGCTCGGCGCATCTCTTCATGTACTTCCATGCGATGTCGGGTGGAATCCCGCCGCACAACGGCGAGAGGTTGAACATCTCGCCGTCTGCGAGGCGCTGCCTCGCTTCCTCGATCGAGAGGATTGCGTGGGACGACGAGGTGTGGCGGAGTTCGTCGACGGTCTTGGCGGTGCTCATGTTCGCCGACACCTGGTTGTCGGGGTTCCATTCCGAGTAGGCCATGGCGTCGTGCAGTAGGTATTGGCCGATCTCGTCCCAGGCGGCGTCGACGTCCTCTGCCACGAAGAGGTTCGCCACGACATCGCGTTCGGGTATGAGCGCGAATCCGGGCTCGAAACCATTGTCGCGGCTGGCCTTCTCGTAGGCCTCCTGCATGCCCGGTACTCCGCCGTTGGCGAGCAGGCCGAGGCCGTTGCGTCCCGCACGCCGCGCCGCGGCGAGGCTCGAACCACCCCAATTCAGCATCGGGCCCTCCGGCGTCCGCGGCCGCGGAGTCACCTTCATTCGCCTGCCGTCGTGTTCGACCTCTTCTCCGGCCAACAGACGGCGCAACAGGGGGAGCTTCTCGTCGGCGATGCGGCCGCGATCGGACATGGACAGTCCGAAGTGGTCGAATTCCTCAGCACGGTAGCCGATCCCGAAGACATAGGCGGCCCTGCCCGCACTGATGTGGTCCAGCACGGAGATGTCCTCCGCCAAGCGGGCCACGTCGTAGAATGGGAGCAGAATCGTCAGGTTCAGCATGAGCTGTTGGGTGCGTGCGGCAATCGCCGCGCCGAGTAGGAGCGGCGACGGCAGATAACCGTCGTCGGCGCAGTGGTGTTCGCACAGGACTACGGCGACGCAGCCACGGGTCTCGGCCCACTCCGACATCTCACTCGCGGCGGCATACAGGTCGGATGTATCGGTCCCCGGTGATTGCGAGCGCATGTCGAATCGAAGTGTGAACATCGTGCTGTCTAACTCCCCTGCCGCACGTCGGTACCCATGACGTCGGCACTGACCTGCATGATCAGCCGAACCACCTCGTTGCGTGACATGGACTTGAAGAGTTCGAGACCCATGCGGGTGTCATCGCCCGTGGCGATCGTCGGTCCGTCGCCGAGATTGGCGAACGCTTCGTCCACCACACTCGCGGCGGTGACCGCGCCCTCGGGAACCTCATCAAGAGATGCGAGGCGCCCGCGCTCGAACTCCAACTTCCGCAATGCCGGGTGTGTCGGTCATTCCCAGGACCAGGCCGAGCACGTCCACGCCCTTGTCGCTGCAACTCCACCCACAAGCCTTCGGTGAACACCATGTCGAACGCTTTGGTGCCGCCGTAGGTGACCATGTTCCGACCACCGGCCAGAGCCGCACCCGACGTGAAGTTCACGATCCCGCCCCTCCCCCGCTCGACCATGAGGCCGGCGAAGTGGTGACACAGCCGCATCAATACCAGGCAATTGCGGTGCAGCAAGGCCTCCGCTGCCGATACCGGGTTGGCAAGGAAAGGTTGGTAATTCGGGTCGCCGCCTGCGCAGTAAACCAGCATGCCGACCTCGATGTCGGCCGTCGCGTCGATGATTCTCTGCGATGCATCGGTCTCGGTCAGGTCGACAGACAGCGTCCGCGTCTCAGCATCGGTGCGATCGCGAATGCCCTGTGCCACCTCGTCGAGCACGTGTTGGCGACGAGCGACGAGCACGACATTTACACCTTCACGAGCGAGTCGCTCGGCGAATCGCGACCCGACGCCGTCAGATGCACCGACGACAATCGCCCATGGCCCGTACTTGGTCACGAAGTCTGCGGTCACTGATCTGACACCGCAACCAGTCGAACCGAGGTGTATGTGCGGCGTGCGATTCGCCAGCCGTCACCGGTGCGCACGACGTGATCGTCGTAGTAGCCGACGGGGTTGGCGCCTCCGCCCTCGAACAGGATCAGGGCGTCGACGTAGGTTCGGACTGTCGCTGTCTCTCCGGCGATATCCATGGCCTGGTTGGTCATTCGGTGCATGGTGTTCTTTGCTCCAGCGTGGACTGCCTCCATGAACGTCGCCACCTCCGCGCCGCCGGTCCACTGACCCACCTCGCCGTAATCCACCTGGGCGTCATCGGTGAAGACAGTTGTCAGCAACGAGTATTGGAGGCTGTCGATAGCGGTCGCATAGCGCACCGTGAGTTCGACGATCTCGTCTCTGTCGGTCATCTGATTCCTCCTCGCACCAGGGTCATGCGACGTCTCCGTTCGGATGGACCACGACGCGGGGCGGTCCCTCTGCTCGGCGCGCCTGCTCGATCGCGTCGGGTACCTCGTCGAGGCTGATGATCCGGCCCACACTTGGCATGGGGTCGAGCCGTCCCTCAACGACGGCATCGAGCACGCCGTACCAGTCCTGTGGCATCGGGCCGCCACCGAACTGCAGCGTCAACCCGTTGCGGGTTGCTTCCGTGATGCTCAGCGTGTCCCCGGTGTACCAGCCGCCGGCGCAGTAGATCCGAGACATGAACTCCGCCTCGGACACGAGCCTGTCAATGAGGCCGGGCGCGCCGACGCATTCGAACACCACGGCCGAGCCACCGAGCTTATGTTCGGCACGGACTTCGCGAAAGACGTCGAACACCGACTGATCGGCGGGATCAACCAACACGTGTGCGCCGAATCCACTGCGCGCTAACTCGCGTCGTTCAGCATGAAAGTCGGACACGATGATCGGCTGAATGCCACGGCTGGACAGTGCAGCGACAGCGGAAAGACCAACGGCGCCTGCGCCGATCACGATCGGCACCTCACCCGGCTGCACATTGGCAGCGCGCACATAGAACTCGCCGACCGCGAAGCAGTCGACCACGGCGATCGCATCGCTGGAAATGTCGCCCTCCACGACTCTCGCCGCCGCCTCAGGGACGACCAGTAATTCCCCGAAACTCCCCTGTGCCTCCGGATGCTGTCCGATGATCCGCAAGCCACCGGCGCCGCCGTCGACCAATCGGATCGGCATCGACGTCACCCGCGCACCGATCGGGAAGGCATCGCTGCGCCCCGGCCCGTGGCCGATGACCTCACCGACGAACTCGTGACCCATCACGATGTCGCGATCGGCGTCGTACAACGACCGTCCCGTCGGATCGTCGATTCCGGCCTCGGGGTGGTCCATGAAGTGCACATCCGAAGCGCAGATCGCCGTGCTCAAAGTTTTCAGGAGTAGATCACCCTGTCCGGGGATCGGATCGGCGGTTTCTCGGACCGTCAGCTCACCGCCTCGCAAAACGACTGCACGCATCGGATTCCCATCCCTGCCCGTATACTTCTCTAATATTCGAGAGTGAGCTCTCTAAATACTGAATTGACCGTAAGATGCCAGTCGAAGGGAGTCAAGGGTGCGCGGATCCGGTTCGGCGCCGACCGAACGAGTTCTCGACGTCGTCGAGTTGCTCAGTCGGTCGGGAAAGGGCGAGATTCGATTCTCGGATGTCGCGCGCGACCTGGACCTGTCCCAGGGCACCGCGCACGCGATCCTCAAGACGCTCTCCGATCGCGGGTGGGTTACTCGCGACCCGGTGACCAAGGTATTCACCCTCGGCCCTGCACTGACGCTCGTCGCATCCGGACTCGACACCGATCGCCCGCTCGCTGGGATCGCACGCACCGCGATTCGACGACTGGCAGATACGACGGAAATGGCGGCATCCGTCCTGGAACGGGTCGGCGACGATTTGGTAATCACCGCCTTCGAATATCCCGCGGATCTATCGACGGCCGTTCAGCCCAACGAGCGCATCCCTTATGCGCCGCCATTCGGTATCGCCTTCGCCGCCTGGGATACCGCAGACGAGCAAGAAGCCTGGATTCGCCGCGGTGCTGCCGACGATGTGGGCCTACGCCAGCGCCTGCACAGCGTGTTGACCCGCACGCGTGAACGCGGCTACGACATCGACTGGATGACACCTGCATTGAGCCAGGCGGCCCAAGCGATTGGAACGCTGTCCGGACCTGCGGTCCCCCACAACCTGCGTTCCGTCATCGATCAGTTGCGAGTGGAATTCGCCTCGGCCAACTCGATGCCCGACGACAACACCCGTGGCGCGCACCCTGTCGCCACGATCTCGGCGCCGGTACTCGACACCGACAATCGCATTGCCCTCGTACTAGCGATCCATCCCCTACGCGCGATGACGATTCGTGAAATCCGTTCTGCAGCCAAGCCGCTTCTGCGCGAGGTCGCCCAAGTACGGAACAAAGGAGACTCCGCGATCACAGAACCGGCGTCCCAGTAAGGTTCACGACCTGGGCTCAGGTGCCTGTCAGGCGTGCGACGATCGGCGCAAGCGCCTCCATGTTGGCGGCATAGGGAGTAACGAAGTAGTTGAAACCCAGCGTGTTTCGCACGCGCGTGAGCTTCTCGCACACCTCTGACAGGGTGCCGACGGCTACCACCGGTGACTCAAGCAAGGTCTGCAGGTCGACATCCAGATGATTCACCTCCCCGCCGTAACGCGCGACGGCTCCGGTCACCATCTCTAAAAATCCTTTTGCAGTTTCCTTGACGTCGTCGGTGAGGGCGACGAACACCAGCATCAAAGACAATTCGAGCGCATCGAACCGACTACACGCTGCGGACCGGATCCAGTCCAGACGTTCCTTGTAGGACTCGGTGCGGAAGCTGCTGAGGTCGTCGACCACGGCGCCCCGAGCACCCAACGTGGCGCCCAGCACCTGAATGATGTCAGCCTTTTGCGCTGCCATCGACAACAGGCGGCGCCCCCCACCACCGACCGCGATCGGCGGACCCCCGGGCTGCGCGGGCTGCGGGATGCCAACTAGATCAGTCACCGCGTAATGGCTGCCTCGAAAAGTGAGCGGATCAGGCCCGAACAAGCCACGGAGAATGGCGATGTTCTCTTCGAGACGGTCAATGCGGGTTGCCGCACTGTCGAACGCGATCCCGGATTCGTCATAGTCGGCTTGGACCCATCCCGCGCCAAGTCCCAGCTCGAGGCGGCCCCCGGACAATAAGTCCAACGTCGCGGCCTCCTTGGCGAGCACGGCGGGGTGACGCAGATCGTGATTGAGCACCGCTGTCGCGATTCTGATCTGTGAGGTGGCCGCAGCCATCGCCTGCAGTCCCAGCATCGGCGCCGCGGTCGAATTGAAATGATCGTTGAGCCCAATGCTCGAAAACCCGATGCGCTCTGCCTTTTGCGCGGTCGCGACGAGGTCGTGCACCTCGGTGCCCGAGGCGACCAGCCCGAATCGGATCGGTTTAGTCACGTGGCGCCCCTGGGCTCGCGATTCACGAGGGCAGACGTTCGCTCCCATAACTCGCGGGTACGACGCACGTCGTACGTTGTCCGGTGCGCGCGACCGATGTGACGTTTCACGAAGTACTCGCCGGCAGGCTCAAAGTCTTCACTCTCTGGCGAGGCCAGCCACACCAGCTGATCGCACGCCGCCTCCGGCGTGATACCAACGAGCCGTTCGGTGTGCGCTCGTTGCATCACCGCGAGAACGCGCGAACCCGATGCCGGACCGAAATTGCTGTTGACGAACCCGGGGTGGAACGACGCGGCGGTTACGCCGAATCCGCAGTAGCGACGATGCAATTCGCGCGTGAACATCACGATCGCGATCTTCGACAGCCCGTAGGCAACCGTCGGGCGAACCCGCTTGGTGCAGAGCAGGTCGTCCACCGATACACCTGGACGCATCAGACGTTGGGACGAACTCGACGTGCAGATGATCCGCGCCTGCGACGCGATCAAGACGTCCATCAGCGATGTCGTGAGTAGGAACGCCGCAAGATAGTTCACCTGAAGCACGCTGTCGAACCCGTCAACGGTGAGGCCATCTGCGGCGTTGACGGTTCCGGCGTTATTGGCCAGCACGTCGATTCGCGGGTATCGCCGCCGAACCTCGTCGGCCAGTTCACGCACATCCGAGAGGTCCGCGAAGTCCGCGCAGATGTATTCGGCTCCGAGCTCGTCGGCAATCGCCTTCGCCTTGGATACGGAGCGACCGATGACGACGACGGTGTCGCCAGCGGCCGCCAACCGCCGGGCCGCCGCTGCGCCGACGCCGTCGCTCGACCCAGTGATGACGATGGTTCGTTTCGGCACCTGCGTCGTACCCCTCGATCGCCGCTCGATGAATTGAACCACTTACTGGTAAACCTTACTGGTTATGTCTACAGTAAATCACCGCCCGCTACTCGTCGAAAGGCCCACCTGTGACCTCCTCCCCTGGCACCACGTCCGCGAGTCGTCGCGTGGTTCACGTCGGCACCGGCATGACGGGAAGCGTGGCTCTGCGCGCGATCATCGACGACCCCGCACTGGAACTAATCGGGCTCAAGGTGTCCTCGCCGACGAAGGTGGGCACCGACGCCGGCGCGTTGTGCGGTCGCCCCGATGTCGGCGTCGCCGCGACCGACGACCTGGCGGCAGTCCTGGATGCTAAGCCCGATTGCGTCGCCTACTGCGCGACAGCCGTCAGACGTGAAGACGAGGTGATCGCCGACATCGTCGGCTACCTGGAAGCCGGCATCAACGTCGTCACTATTTCCGCCATCCCCATGGTGTATCCGAAAGCGGCACCGGCGAATTGGCACGACCCGATCGAGCGTGCCGCCCGGAAAGGCAACGCGACGTTCTATGCGACCGGATGCGAGCCCGGATTCGTGAGCCTCAATCTGCCTACCGCCCTTCTGGCCGGCGCCGGGAAGATCGACACCTACCGCATGGACGAGTACGCCCTTGACCTCGACCTGTCCTACCCAATCTGGGAGGTGCTCCACGAGTCGATGGGATTCGGAAAGCCCAACGGCCACGTCCCGATCCGCATCGCTGTCGGCAAGGTAAACAACGACTGGGAACCCGTCGTGCGCTACATCGCCGACATATTGTCCGTCGACGTGGACAGTGTGGCGCTGGACTGGGAGACGATCCTCGCCCCAGACGACCTCGATACCGCACTCGGGGTGATTCCGAAGGACACCATCTGCGGCCACCGCTGGCAGCTCGCCGCGGTGCACGACGAGCGCCCCGTTGTCTCGGTTCAGTACTTCGCGGCGGTGACCTCCACGCCCTGGCCCGACTCTTGGCCGCGACCAGCACAACCCGGCCAGGGCGGCATGGTGTTCCGCGTCGAGGGAAACCCGAACATGACCCTCGACCTCCATCTGGACCCCACTCCGGATGACGCCACCAACCCCGGCGTCGCAGCGACGGCGATGGCGGCGATCAACGCCATCCCGGCGGTCATCGACGCCCGTCCCGGACTCCTAGACGTGCCGCTGGCCGGTCCCTCGATCGTCACCCGTCAAACGCGTCGCTGACATGACAGATCCGAAAACTGTTGATCTGTATTACGATCCGTTCGATTTCGACATCGACGACGATCCATATCCGGTGTGGCGACGTATGCGCGCGGAGGCGCCGCTGTACTACAACGATCGGCACGATTTCTACGCGCTGAGCCGATGGGATGACGTTGCCCGTGAGCTGCCTAACTGGCAGACCTACCGGTCGGGGCGTGGAACCGTCATGGACGTCATCAAGAGTGGTCTGGAGGTACCACCGGGGGTGATCCTTTTCGAGGACCCACCGCAGCACGACCTGCACCGGCGACTGCTGTCGAAGGTGTTCACCCCGCGCCGGATGGCTGCCATCGAACCGTTAACACGCCAGTTCTGTGTGCGGGCTCTCGATTCGCTAGTGGGACGCAATGAATTCGACGTCATCGCCGACCTGGGTGCGCTGATCCCGATGCGCACTATCGGTTATCTGCTCGGCATCCCAGAGCAGGGCCAGCAGCTGATCCGCGATACCACGAACAACGCCATCGACCTGAAGGAGGGTCAGTTCGCGGTTGCCGACAACGCGTTCGAAGAGTCGTATCTGTTGTTCTCCGAATACATCGACTGGCGGGCCGACCACCCGTCCGACGACCTCATGACACAGCTGCTCAACGCCGAAGTGGAGGACGACAGCGGAGTACGCAAGCTGACGCGCACCGAGGTGCTCACATACACCAGCATGATCGCCGGTGCCGGCAACGAAACCACCACCCGGCTCATCGCCTTCGCGTGCCAGCTGCTGGCTGATCACCCCGATCAGCGCAGCGAACTCGTTGCCGATCCCGAACTGATCCCGGGTGCCATCGAGGAGGTTCTGCGCTTCGAAGCGCCGTCACCGGTGCAGGCACGGTATGTCGCTGCCGACACCGAATGCTTGGGCGAATCGATCGCCGAGGGATCGATCATGCTGCTGCTCAACGGATCCGCCAATCGCGACGAGGCGCATTTCCCTAACGGCGAGCAATTCGACATCCACCGTAGGGGCGGCCACCTCAGCTTTGGCCAGGGTCTGCACTTCTGCCTCGGTACCTCGCTAGCGCGCATGCAAGCCAGGGTCGCGCTCGAAGAACTCCTCAAGCGGTGGCCGGAGTGGGACGTCGACTACGCGGGCGCGACCAAGGCACACACCGCCAGCGTGCGAGGGTGGGCCAAGCTGCCGATCATGAAACGATGACGCGACGAGCGCGAGGCTCGCTTACCGAAGACGCGATCGTGGAGACGGCCTTCGCAATAGCGGCGGACTCCTCAATCGACGAGCTGAGCATTCCACTGGTGGCCAAATCGCTCGACGTAGGCGTAACCAGCATCTACTGGCACGTTCGCAATAAGTCGGAGCTTCTGGACGCCATGACCGACCGCGCGCTACGCCGCAGCGGGTTGCCGGCCTTCGCTGAGTCGGACGATTGGCGTGCTTCGCTGATGGCCCACGCACGCGGAGTGCGACAGACGTTCCTCGGCGACCCGGTGTTGACGGATCTGATCCTCATTCGAGGCGCACTGAGCCCCATGGCACGACGGCTGGGCGACCAGGAGACGCAGAAGGCGATCGCCAACATGATCGACTCCGGTCTCGATGAGCAAACAGCTCACGACACGTACTCGGCGGTGTCGGAACTCGTTCGGGGGTCGGTACTTCTCGCAAGGTTGGCGCAGAAGCACAGCGCAGCGCACGAGACGGAGCCTGGCGACGAGGGCGGATTCACCAGCGCCCCGGTACCGCTGAACGATCGAGCGTTCGAACTTCTTCTGACGTCAGTGCTCGCCAGCGTCGCGCTTCGACTCGCAGATTGAGTCTTCGGTCGAGTAGCGATGACGGCCTGACGATAGTTTGATCAGGCGGTGGTGCCATCCGACAGGTAGCGATACACGGCGGCGCGGGTAACACCCAACATCTTCGCGATGTCGGTCGCCGATATCCCCGCCGATGTCGTCGCCGCGTGGAACGGCACCGAGCGGATGACGACGGCGGTCTACGGGCGGGTGAGCACGAGCGGCTCACCGCCGAGCCGGCGGTGTTCCCTCGGGTTATAGGACAGAGTTAGGACACTCGGCCTGTCGCGGACCTTCCCCCGCAAACGACGAAACCCGCCCCGGCAATGGTCGGAGCGGGTCTCAGGTTGTGGAGCTAAGGGGATTCGAACCCCTGACCCCCACACTGCCAGTGTGGTGCGCTACCAGCTGCGCCATAGCCCCTTGAAGTTGTGCTCATCGAAGTTACACCACCTGCGGTAAGCGTTCAAAATCGCTGGTCACGGCACTTCTCCACCGGCTTCGGGGCCTAGCGCGCGGGCCGGCGTGTGCTCCGCGGGCGGACGGCCGCGGGTCTCCGGCGCAAACGTCCAACCCACCGCGGCGATCAAGAGGACAACTCCGCTCACTACGAATGCCCAGCTGAACGACGCATGCTGGGCCACCTGGCCGACCACCACTGAGCCGATGATCGAGCCCAGGTCGGCCATCATCTGGAACGTCGCGATCGCCGTCCCGCCGCGCGCCCGGTTTCCGACTATGTCGGCCACCGCCGCCTGCTGAGGGGAAATGAAGATGCCGGTTGCCGCCCCTGTCACGTACGCGGCCGCCAGGAAGATCGGCAGTGAATCGGTGAATCCAACCAGCACCGTGGCCGCGGCCGACACGGTGAGCCCGAGGATGATTAGTTTGCGCCGCCCGACGCGGTCGGACAGGTAACCGCTGGGGATGACCACCGAGACGTTGCCGATGGCGAATGTCGCCAGCGCCAGGCCCGCGAAACCGGCGCCGCGTCCGAGCGCCTCCACGACGAACAGCGGGACGAGCGCGATCCGCAGGCCGAAGGCCGCCCATCCGGTAGCGAAGTTGGAGAACAGCGCGGCGCGGTAGGCACGGTGGCGCAACACCTCTCGCACGGAGACGGGAGCATCCACCCCGTCGTCAGGCGCGGCGACCGCACTGTTGCGCAGGCTGAAGTACACCACCGCGGCGGCGACGAGCAGCGCGGTGCCGTAAATCGCGAACGGCGCCGCCAGCCCGAGACCGGCGGTGACGCTTCCGAGGACGGGTCCGCCGACCGAGCCGAGAAGAAAGCCCGACGAGAACAGGCCGGCGACACGGCCCCGCGCGTCCGGCGGTGAGATGCGGATCATCAGGCCGAGTGACGACACCGTGAACATGGCCGAACCGAGGCCGCCCAGCGAGCGGAACAACAGCAGTTGCCAGTACGTCTGCGCGAACGCGCATGCCGCGGTGGACAGCGCGACGATCAGCAGGCCGCTGATGTAGACGCGGCGCTCCCCCAGCCGCTGAACCAACAGTCCGGCCGGTGGCGCGGCGACCAGCCGCATCAATGCGAAGGCGGTGATGACGAAGGTCGCGGCGCTGATGCTGACGCCAAAGTGACGGGCATACTGCGGCAGCACCGGTGCGACCACGCCATAGCCGAACGCCACCACTACGTTCGCCCCGACCAGCAGCCAGACTTCACGCGGGATCTTCGGCTTGTCGGTGACCGTCGAACAGTCACCCTCCGCTTCAGAGCTCACGCAATGACTTTATTCACCACTTCCTTGGCCGCTTCCTGCACCTCGGTCAAGTGCTCGGAACCCTTGAACGACTCCGCGTAGATCTTGTACACGTCCTCGGTGCCCGATGGGCGCGCCGCGAACCATGCGTTCTCCGTCGTCACCTTCAGGCCGCCCAGCGGCGCACCGTTGCCCGGCGCCGTCGTCAGCTTGGCGGTGATCGGCTCGCCGGCCAGTTCGGTCGCCGTCACCTGGTCCGGTGAGAGCTTGGCCAGCCGCGCCTTCTGCTCCCGGTCGGCCGGCGCGTCGATGCGGGCATACGTTGGCGCACCGTACTTTTCGGCGAGCTCCGCATACCGCTGCGACGGCGTCTGCCCGGTCACCGCCAGAATCTCCGACGCCAGCAGCGCCAGGATGATGCCGTCCTTATCGGTGGTCCACGTCGACCCGTCGCGGCGCAGGAACGACGCGCCTGCGCTCTCCTCGCCGCCGAAACCGATGGTGCCGCTGATCAATCCGTCGACGAACCACTTGAATCCGACGGGCACCTCGACCAGCTTGCGGCCGATTCCGGCCACCACCCGGTCGATGATCGAGCTGCTTACCGCGGTCTTCCCGACGGCGACATCGCCCGGCCAATCGGGCCGGTGGGTGTAGAGATAGTCGATTGCGACAGCCAGGTAGTGGTTCGGGTTCATCAGACCGGCGTCGGGTGTGACGATGCCGTGCCGGTCGGAGTCGGCGTCGTTTCCGGTGGCGATCTGGTACTTGTCGCGGTTGGCGATCAGCGACGCCATCGCGTTGGGTGAGCTGCAGTCCATCCGGATCTTGCCGTCCGTGTCCAGTGTCATGAACCGCCACGTGGCGTCAACCAGCGGGTTGACCACTGTCAGATTCAGGTCGTGTCGTTCGGCGATCGCGCCCCAATAGTCGACGCTGGCCCCGCCCAGCGGGTCAGCGCCGATACGGATGCCCTCGGCGCGGATCGCGTGGATGTCGACGACGTTCGGCAGGTCCTCGACGTAGGCATCCATGTAGTCGTGGCGATGCGCGGTCTGCAACGCATTGGCTAACGGCACCCGCTTCACGCCCTTGAGCCCCGCGCGCAGAATCTCGTTGGCCCGCTTGGCGATGACACCGGTCGCGTCGGTGTCGGCGGGTCCGCCGTTGGGCGGGTTGTATTTGAACCCTCCGTCACGCGGAGGGTTGTGCGACGGCGTCACGACGATGCCGTCGGCCAGGTCGCCGTCGCGGTCCCGGTTGAACGTCAGGATCGCGTGGCTGACCGCAGGCGTCGGGGTGTAGCGGTCGGTCGAATCGATCATCGCGACAACGTCATTGGCGGCCAGCACCTCCAGTGCCGAGGCCCATGCCGGCTCCGAGAGTGCGTGGGTGTCACGGCCGATGAACAGCGGCCCGGTCGTGCCCTGCCCGGCGCGGTACTCGACGATCGCCTGCGTGGTTGCCACGATGTGGGCCTCGTTGAACGCCGCGTCGAGACTCGACCCACGGTGCCCGGATGTGCCGAACGCGACCTGCTGATCCACGTTCTCCGGGTCGGGTTCGACGGTGTAGTAGGCCGTCACCACCGCAGCGACATCGATGAGGTCTTCGGGTTGCGCCGGCTTGCCGGCACGTGGGTTCGCAGCCATGCCCTCGATTCTGCTACTTCTGCTTCAACCGCAATACATGTCGCGGGTGAACGGCTTCAACCGCAGTTCTGGCACTCGAGCCGGACCTGTCCCAGTGAGAAAGCACCCGCCGCTCCCGTGAGGCTGATGGGCCCCACCGCGACGTTCCCAGCGATGGATGCGTTGACGTCGATACCCGTGCCCGGATTCGCCGCAATCGTCAGGTGAAATCCGCCGTCGCCCCGCGTCCCCGTCACCGTCAGCTGCGAGTCAATGGGCGGGGCATTGCTGTACGTGCTGTGGGAAGTGCCCGTCCCTGTCACGGCTCCGTCGGGGCCAACGGTGACCGTGAAGGTTCCCTTGGTCTCTCCCCTCATGCCGGGTCCGCCTTCGGTCGTGTCCAGGGTGCCCTTCCATGTTTGGCTTTCGGCGCCCTGCGGCTCACTGGTTTCCGTGGCGCGTTGGACGCAGCGCGGGTCGACGGTTGTCGTTTCCGCGGCGGGTTGCTGCGCCGTCGTCGTTGTCGGGCAATCGGGCTCCGCGGCGTTTTCCTCACCGCCTCCGCCGCAGGCTGCGAGTAACGTCACGACCGCCAAGACGACGAAACACCACGCCCTCATGGTCTTGGATTTTGCTCTTCAGTTAACTCCCGGGAAGCCTTATGCATACTTTGCGTCATGCTCGGTCACGACAGGCGTGAGCTCGCCGCGGTTTTCGTCGGCGGAGCGCTGGGCACCCTCGCCCGGGCCGGCTTCGAAACCCTGGCGGCGCCAGACCCGGGACACTGGCCCTGGCCGACCTTCGCCGTCAACATCGTCGGCGCGTTTCTGTTGGGCTACTTCACCACCCGGTTGCTCGAACGGTTGCCAGTATCGAGCTATCGCCGCCCACTGCTGGGCACCGGGCTCTGCGGTGGCCTGACCACGTTCTCGACGATGCAGGTCGAGATCATCAAGATGCTCGAGCACAAGCACTACGGCCTGGCCGTCGGCTACACCGCTGCCAGCATCGTCGCCGGGCTGCTCGCCCTCTACCTCGCCACCGCACTGGTGAGACGCGCCCGGATCCGCGGATGACGGTCGCGGTGTGGGCCGGCGTCGTCGTCATCGGCGGCGTCGGTGCGGTGCTCCGATTCCTGGTCGACCGCGCGGTGTCGGGCCGCATAGCCGGATCGTTTCCGTACGGCACATTGGTGGTCAATCTCAGCGGCGCGCTGCTGCTCGGCTTGCTGTCCGGCCTCGCGCTCAACCCGGATCTCGCCTTGCTGGCAGGCACCGCGTTCGTCGGCTCCTACACGACCTTCTCGACCTGGATGCTGGAGACTCAGCGCCTCAGTGAGGAACGCCAGTTGTGGCCTGCCGTCGCCAATATCGTCGTCAGCCTGGTGCTCGGTCTGGCCGCCGCCGGGCTTGGCCTGTGGATCGGAGGCCGGCTGTGAGCGACGAGTACCTCAAGCTGACCACCTACTTCGCCGAACGCCTGCGCACCGGCGACCGCTTCGTCGCCGACGCGCTGCTCGATCTCTACGGCGAGAGTGCGGTGACCACCAGCGTCGCGCTGCGCGGCATCGCCAGCTTCGGCCCGCACCATGAGCTACGCAGTGACGTGTCGCTGAGCTTGTCGGAGGATTCGCCGATCGCGATCGCCGCGGTCGACCGCGCCGACAAGATCGCCTCGCTCGCCGACCGCGCCGTCGCGATGACGACGCGCGGGCTCGTCACGCTCGAACGCGCGCGTCTACTCCTCGGAGCCGACGCGGCGACACCGCCCGACACTGTCAAACTCACCGTCTACGTCGGGCGGCAGGACCGGGTCTCGGCACAACCCGCGCACCACGCCGTATGCGAAGTGCTGCACCGGCACGGATTCGCAGGCGCCTCAGTCTTTCTCGGAGTCGACGGCACCAAAAACGGGCAGCGGCAGCGTGCCCGGTTCTTCAGTCGCAACGTCGACATTCCCGTCATGATCATCGCCATCGGCACCGGCGCGCAGGCCGCCGACGCGATCCCGGAGCTCGCGGCCATGCTGCGCCAACCTCTCCTGACGATCGAACGAGCGCAGCTGTGTAAACGCGACGGCCAACTCCTGACGCGTCCGACAGCACTGCCGGCCACCGACGGCGACGGGCGTGCGCTGTGGCAGAAGCTAATGGTCTACACGTCGGAGTCATCCCTCCACGAGGGCGCGCCGATTCACCGCGCGATTGTGCAGCGGCTGTTCGACTCGGGCGCCGCCACCGGCGCGACGGTGCTGCGCGGCATCTGGGGGTTCTACGGCGACCATAAACCGCACGGCGACAAGCTGTTTCAGCTCTCCCGGCAGGTACCGGTGACCACCGTCGTCGTCGACAGCCCCGAGCGCATCGCCGCGAGCTTCGACATCATCGACGCCCTCACCGAGCGCCACGGACTGATCACCAGTGAGCTGGTGCCCGCATTGGTGTCGATCGACGACGGCGAGCGACGCGGCGGGACCACGCTGGCCAGATACCACTACTGACCGTCGTAGAGGTAAGCCTAGCCTAACTAGCGGTTGCGGTGTACCGTCCCTCGCCGTGGAGCCGTCTACCCCCGATGCGGTCAGCATCGCCCTCGCCGAAATCTTCCGTGACGACATGAACGTCGACATCCGACGCGTGACCCGTGAGTCGCGGCTGGTCGACGACGTCGGCCTCGACTCGGTCGCGTTCGCCGTCGGAATGGTGGCGATCGAAGACAAGCTCGGAGTGGCGCTGAACGAAGAGGACCTGCTCAGCTGCGAAACCGTCGGCGACCTCGAAGCCGCGATCTTGGCGAAATTTCCTGCTTCTCAGACGAACTCGTGACTGAGCTCGCCTCAGCCCTGTCCGCAGCGATGACGGGGGCGCCAACCAAGCTGGCCGTCCTCGACACCGACAGCGGAGCGTGGTCTCACCATCCCTGGCAGGAGGTGCACGCACGCGCCGAGAACGTCGCCGAGCGGATCACCACCGATGGAGCCAAAGCCGTCGGTCTCGTCGGTGATCCGACCGTCGAGTTCATCGCCGCGATCCCCGGCACGTTCTTTGCGGGCGCCGCTCTATCGATACTGGCGGCCCCCATCCGTCGTGCCGATCCCCGCCAATGGGCGCAAGCCACCCTTGACAGGTTCCGCTCCACCGGGGTGACCACGGTCTTCAGCCACGGCACCCAACTGGAGCTGTTGCGGGGACGCGACGACGCGATCGTCGTCCACGACCTTGCCGACGTCGGCCACGCACGCCGCTCGACGACGTTCCATCGACCCGAACACGCGGACGTCGCGATCCTGCAGGGCACTGCTGGCTCGACCGGAACTCCTCGCACGGCCCAGATTTCACCCGCGGCGTCGCTGGCGAACCTCCGCGGCTTGGTCACCCGAGTCAACGTCGACCATCGAAGTCGTTTTCACAGCTGGTTACCGATCTACCACGATATGGGCCTCGCCTTCGTGCTCGTCGCCGCCCTGGGACGGGCTGACCTGTGGCAGGCGCCGACACCGGCGTTCGCCGGGAATCCCTTCGCCTGGCTCAAGTGGCTCACCGAGAGCAAGGCCACCATGACGGCGGCGCCGAACATGGCCTTCAACCTCATCGGCAAGTACGCGAGCAGCCTGTCCGGCTTCGATCTGAGCAACCTCGGCTTCACGCTCAACGGCGGCGAGCCCGTCGATTGCGAGGGATATCAGCGTTTCTCCGACGAGATGGCCCGGTTCGGTTTCGACCCGACCTCGCTCGCCCCGTCATACGGTCTGGCCGAATCCACCTGTGCGGTCACCATTCCCGTGCCGTTCTCGGGCCTGAGGATCGACGACGTCACTGTCACCACCGACACGGGTGAGGCGAACCGACGCTACGCGGCGCTCGGCCACCCGATACCCGGTATGGAGGTTCGGTTGAACACCGAGCAGCCTCATGCCACCGATGTGGTCGGCCGTGAGGTCGGCGAGATCGAGATCCGTGGCACGTCGCTGATGACGGGCTACGTCGGCGAGTCCCCGCTTGATACTCAGAGTTGGCTGCCCACCGGCGATCTCGGTTATCTCACGGACGACGGGCTGGTCGTCTGTGGTCGCGCGAAGGAGCTCATCACGGTGGCGGGCCGCAACGTGTTCCCCACCGAGATCGAACGCATCGCCGGTCAGATCGACGGGGTCCGTGACGGCTGCGTCGTGGCCATTGGAACCGGTGAGGCGTCGGCGCGTCCGGGGCTTGTGATCGCCGCGGAGTTCAAAGGCGACGACGAACCCGCTGCGCGCAGCGCTGTGGTGGCGCGAGTCGCGTCGGAATGCGGTGTGGTGCCCGCCGAAGTAGTGTTCCTGAAACCCGGCGCGCTTCCCCGCACTTCGTCGGGCAAGCTGCGCCGTCTGGAGGTCAAGCGCTCACTGGAAGCGGTGGGCCAGTGACGGAGGACTACGCCGCGTTGCTCGATCGGGTCTTCGACGACCGGGTGGTCAAGTGGACGGCCGAAGCCGAGGAGACCGAACTCTTTCCCCGCCAACTCATCGAATACCTCGGCGAGTCAGGTGTTTTCGCGGTGAAGTGGCGGAGTGGACAGCAGCAGTCCGACGTTGCGAAGGTTATCGCGTTGGCCAGGAAGTTGGGCCAGCTGGGCTCGGCCGGCATCGGCGTCGGTGTTGGATTGCACGATTCGGCGATCGCGATCCTGCGGCGCTTCGGCAAGTCGGACTACTTGAAGGACATCGCCGAGAAGGCCATCCGCGGCGAGTCGGTGCTGTGCATCGGCGCCTCCGAGCAGTCCGGTGGGTCAGATCTGCAGATCGTCGGCACCGAGGTGCGTTCCGTCGGCGATGGCTTCGAAGTCAAGGGCATCAAGAAGTTCGTGTCGCTGTCCCCGATCGCCGACCACGTCATGGCCGTGGCCCGCAACGTCGACCACGATCCGAACAGCAAGCACGGCAGCGTGGTCGTCGTCGCCGTTCCGTTGGCGCAGTGCGAAATTCAGGCGCCGTACCGGAAGGTCGGCGCCGGCCCTCTCGACACCGCCGCGGTGCACATCGACACCTGGGTTCCCGCCGACGCCCTGGTCGCCCGTGCGGGCATCGGCCTGGCCGCGATCTCGTGGGGCCTCGCTCAAGAGCGGATGTCGGTGGCCGGCCTGATATCGACGTCGGCCCAGCGCGTCATCGGAATCACGTTGGCGCGCATGATGACCCGCCGACAATTCGGCCAGACGCTGTACGAACACCAGGCGCTCAGGTTGCGCATCGCCGACTTGCAGGCGCGCGTCGACATGCTGCGCTATGCCCTCGACGGTATCGCCGCGACGGGGAAGCTGGACCTCCGCACCGCCGCAGCCATGAAGGTCACCGCCGCCCGCCTCGGCGAAGAGGTGATGAACGAGTGCATGCACATTTTCGGCGGCTCGGGCTATCTGGTCGACGAGACGCCGCTTGGCAAGTGGTGGCGTGACATGAAGCTGGCGCGCGTCGGCGGCGGCACCGACGAGGTGCTGTGGGAACTAGTCGCCGCGGCGATGAAGCCCGACTACGACGGTTACGCCGACTTCAATCAGCTGCCCTGACCTACGGGCGCGGCCGAACGTTCCTTACCGCTCGAAATTTCGACGTTTTTTCGAGCGGTACGGAACGTTCGTCGACTAGGCGGGTGCGTCCCGCGGTAGCGCGTACAGCGCCATTCGGCGGTTCGACATATCGTGCTCGCCGAGGAATTGGCAGCCGGCGTACTCACACACAGCGCGTGCTCCGGAATTGCGGTGGTCCGGGTCGAACATTATTCGACGGCAACGGGGTTCGAGCTCGAAGATCTTGGCGACCAAGCGCGGCAACAGGATCGGCGCGATGCCCCGGTTGACGAACTTCAGGTCCGCGATGGCGGCATGCAGCCCGATGTCGTGCGGATCGGCGTCGTAGCGCGGTGCGATTGAGTCCTTCGCGGCGCGATACAGCTCGATATAGCCGAAATCCTTGCCGCGGAAGCTGCCGATGAAGGGGCGTGAGTACTCCCCCTTGATTTGTGCGCTCAGGTAGCGGTGCCAGCGCGCAGGCGGCCAGTCGTACTCCCACGCCTCCGCCAGATGCGGGCGGTTCATCCACTCCGACACCAGCTCGGCGTCGACGTCGGGGTCGGCCAGCCTGATGCTGTACGGCTCGGACATCGTCGGCGTCGGCGGCGCACTCACCGCGCGGACGGCATCGGAAATCTCCGTGAGTTCGCGGGGTAGGACAGGTGCGGCCGCCTCGTCAATCTTGGTCATCGACCGCCGAGCCTACCGCACCAGGTAAGGGTAGGGTTACCTCCATTCCGGCGCCGCACAGATGTTTCGCCGACGCGCGTTTCGGGGAGCCTCCAGTGATGGATGAAGTGCTAGAACGCGAACTGAAGTGGGACGTGGACGAGCATTTCACGGTCCCCCCGCTCGACGACATCGTCGCCGGAGCCCACGTGGAACGAAGCACCGTCACGCTCAGCAGCGCCTATTACGACACCGCCGATGGTGATCTCCAAGCGCATGGCGTGCTGTTGCGCCGACGCGACGGCGACGATGACACCGGATGGCAACTCAAGGTGCCCGAAGCTGACGGTCGGCTCGAGATCCGCATGGCTCTGTCGGAGACACCGCCGTCGGAGTTGGCCGACGCCCTCACTGGCATGCGGCTGGGCAAGCCGTTGGTGAACGTGGCGACGATTCGCACGACCCGTGACCGGTACCGGATTACCGATGCGCGGCGCCACCGACTCTGCGCCGAGGTCGACGACGACCATGTGTTGGCTTCGATCGACCAGCGGCTGCTGGCATGGCGCGAGATTGAGGTCGAGCTGGGTCCGAAGGCGCGCTCGGTGCCACGACGGCTCGCCAAACGACTCACCAGTTCCGGAGCCACCCCGGCGCGGTATCCGTCCAAACTCGCCCGGGTCGCGTCCACGACACGTCCCGAACCCAACGGCGACACCGCAGCGGGACGCGCCGTCGTGAGTTACCTGACGGAGCAGATCGACAAGGTCTTCGACGGCGACCTCGCGCTTCGCCGCGGGAGTGACCCCATTCACGACACACGCGTCGCAATTCGGCGGCTGCGCAGCACGTTACGGGTTTTCAGCAAGCTGCTGGACAGATCTGTCGGACACGTCGAGGACGAACTCAAGTGGTTCGCGGGACTGCTCGGCGAAGTCCGCGATCGCCAGGTGCAGCGCCGCCGCTTCCGAGAAGCGCTGGCAGAGTTGCCGCCCGAGCTCGTCCTCGGGCCGGTCGCCAATCGGATCAATACCGATCTCAAGTCGGACCAACTGAAGGCCCGCACGGTCGTTTCGGACGCGATGAATTCCCAGCGGTACCTCGACTTGCTCGCGTCACTGCAGCGGTGGCGGACCCTGCCGCCGTTGAGTGAACCGCCGAGACTGAAGGCGGTGAACAAGCGGGCCCGCCGCGCCGAGCGCAAGGCCGATCGGCGCCTTGCCGAGGCGATCGACGTCGGCGACGACGCGCTCCTGCACCGCGCCCGCAAGGCCGCCAAGCGGGCCCGATATGCCTCGGAACTATGCCAACCCGTCGACAAGCGTGCAAAGAAAACGGCCAAGCACTACAAGCAGTTTCAGCGCGTGCTCGGTGACCACCAGGACGGTGTGGTGGCATCGGCAACGCTGAAACGACTGGCAACCACTGCGGGGACAACGCCAGGCGAGAACGGCTTCACCTACGGGCTGCTGTACTCGCGCGAGCAGCAGGCTGCCGAGGCCGCACGCAAACGGGTGAGGGAGCTGGTGGGCTAGTGCGCCGCAGCAATCCACTTCTCAGCCAGCGCCGATACCCAATCGTCAACGCCGTCGTCGGGCGGGCCGTCGACAACCACTAGTTCGTCGACACCGAGATCCGCCAGGGGCCCGACATCGTTGACGCTCGGATCGCGGAGCGCCACGGCCAGCCGCAGCTCGGCTCTGTCGCGTCCGCTTTCGTCACATAACCGGTTGAGGAAACCGATCCGTTCGGCGACGTCCCGCACGCCGTCGAGGTTGAAGCCGTACCAGCCGTCGCCCCATGCGACCACTCTGCGCAGTGCCGCATCGGTGTTTCCGCCAAGCACGACGGGAATATGCCTGTCCGCAAAGGGTTTTGGGTTGACTCGCACCGAATCGAAATGGACGAATTCACCGTCGAACGATGCGACGTCGTCGCGCCATAGCGTCCGCATCGCAGCGACGTACTCCGCGGTGCGCGCCGCGCGCCGCGCGAAGGGGACGCCGAGTGCCTCGAACTCCTCGCGGGACCAGCCGACGCCGACGCCGAGCGTGAACCGACCGCCGGAAAGGGTGTCCAACGTGGCCGCCTGCTTCGCGACCAACACAGGATTGTGTTCGGGAAGCAGCAGCACCCCCGTGGCGATGGCGATCGTCGACGTGGCTGCCGCGGCGAAACTCAGCCCTATCATCGGGTCGATCCAGTCCGCCGCGGCCGGCACTGCGATCTGTCCATCCTCGGAGTACGGATAGCGCGACTCCGACCGGTCCACCATCACGACATGCTCGCCCGCCCACAGTGTCGCGAAACCACACCGTTCGGCGGCCGCGGCGACGGCGTCGATGACCGCGCGGGTCGCACCCGAACCGATGCCAAGGGCGTGTAGTCCCAGCCGCATCGGGCGATCGTCTCACGTCGCAAGCAGCAACACACCCGCGATCACCAGCGCGACCACCTTCACCAGCTCCAGCCCGACATAGGCCCAATGCGCGCGTGATCGTGGCCCGTCCCCACCTGCAAGGACGGTGTCGGAACGGCGGGTCAGCCGTGGCCGCACCGCCACCACCTGCGTGAGCAGGGTGACGACGGCGACGGCCGCCGCGACCGCGATGCCCGTCGTCGGCGGCTCGACAGCGAAGCTGGCGACGACCACCGCGGCAAGCGCGAGCTCGCAGGCGTTGAGCGCACGAAAGACCAAGCGGCCGATGCCAAGTCCGATCGGCAGCGTCACGCCCGGGGCGCGGAACTTCAGCGGGGTCTCGATAAACGAGATCGCGAGCACCATGCCCAGCCAGACGAATACCGCGGCGACTCCGACCGCTGAGGCTGCTTGCATGCCATGAAACCCTAGAAGGATGCACGTCGATCGGGTCGCGGAACTTCAACGCTGGCAGGACTCCGGCGCGGTTTGGCAGGTGATCTCCCGGAAGGGCGGCCGCGTGACGGTGGGGCTGCTGCGCTGCGACGGCGGCGAGGAGGTCGACCGGTTCACGTCGGACGATCCGTCGCTGGTGTCGTTCATCGGCGACCGGATGACGAGCGAGGATTAGCCCGTCGCAACGTCGTCGTGATCGGTTGAGACAGAAAGGTCGCGCCACGCCGCTTGCTCCTCGGCGACGAACTTGAGTTTGCCGGCCACCCCGGTGAACGCATCGCGGCCGAGCTGGATGCGCAACGGCGGTCGTTCGGCTGACGCGATCTCGACGATCGCCGCAGCGGCCTTGACCGGATCGCCGGGCTGCTCGTGGTTGACGTCGCTGGCGTGCCGGCGCGTCGCACCGGCCGTCTCGGCGTAGTCGTCGATGACAGTGCCTTCGGTGCTCAGGCTGGAGGCATCGAGGAAGTCGGTGCGGAAATAGCCTGGCTCAACGATGATGACGTCGATACCGAGCGGACCGACCTCTTGCGCAAGCGCTTCGGAGAAACCCTCGACGGCAAACTTGGTGGCGCAGTAGATACCCCACCCGGCCGCGCCGCCGAAGCCGCCGATCGAGGATAGGTTGATGATCCGGCCCGACCGCTGCGCCCGCAGCGTCGGAAGCACCGCGCGCAACACGTTGAGAATGCCGAAGACGTTGGTATCAAAGACCGCCCGCGCTGCGGGGTCGCTGGCTTCCTCGACCGCCGACAGCAAACCGCGGCCGGCATTGTTAACCACGATGTCGATGCGGCCGAACCGTTGCACGGCCGCCTCCACCGCTGCCGCGGCCTGAGACTCATCCAGCACATCGAGCGCCACGGGCAGCAGTTGGTCGCCGGCATCGGGGAACCGGGCCTCGACGGCGTGCGGATCACGCGCGGCCGCAACGATTGAATGCCCCGCGGCAAGTGCCTTTTCGACGATCTCTGCGCCGAATCCGCGGGAAGCTCCAGTGACAAACCAAACACTCATCGGATCAGTATGCGCGAACAACCACCATTTGTGACCCGCAGGTAAATTCTCATCGAGTCAGAGAGCTCACAGAAGCATTCCAGTGAGTCCAATGGTCCGCACGCAACGATCCGGACATGAACACGAATCGAACGCTGACGAAGCGACGCGGCGTGAAACTGGCAGGAGCGGTGCTGGCTGGAGCCGCAGTAGTGGTGGCGGGTGCTTTGACTGTGGCGGTTGACCACAACGGCTCAGGGCAGGTCAATGTGGTGGCCGGTTCCGGCGATGCGCCAACGAACACCGTCTTCATACAACCTTCCGTGTCGGGCATGACGATGGGCGCAACGGCATCGCCGCCCACGACACCGCCATCGGTGCCTTCAGTGGCCGATGCGACGCCGGCCATCAAGGCGGGCTGATGATGCGAAGCTCACGGTTTGTCTTCGGAGCGAGCGTCGCCGCCGCCATTGCAGCTGGCTACCTGGCGGGAAGCGGTGTCGCCGTTGCCGATTCGGGCCCAGATGTGACGGGTCAGAAGTACGCCGACGCGCAGAGCACGCTGAGTGGCGCGGGTTTGACGCCCGTCGTATCGACGGCGATCGGCGACCAGAAGGCATGGCCCGATTGCGTTGTCACCCGGGCGCAGAAGCGGACCGTGCAGCCACCGCCGGACAGCAGCGGTTCCGCGACCACCCAGATGCTGGTCTCGTTGAACTGCGATGCGGCGATCGCGTCGGCCGCCGCGCCAGGTAATTCGGCCGCCAGCCCCGAAGGCAAGGCCGCCGTCGCTGCGGCCGCGTCTTCGTCCAGCGGCTAAGCGCCCGCGCGCCGGACCAGATCAGCGAAGGCGTTGGCGGCCGCGTCAACGCCGCGGCGATCATCGGTGGCGACCAGGTCAAGGATTAGGCCGCGCATGACTGCCAGCCCGAGACGCGCGAGCGCGGGATCGGTCGACACGTCTTCGGCAAGCCACGCTTCAACGGCGCCTGGCAGCATCCTGGCGAACGGCTGCTCGCCCTGGACGCCACGCGCGTAGCACTCGAAGAAGAGGCGCTCGAACGGGCGCAGCTCCGGCCGGCGAAGGTCGGCCCACATGGCGGCGATCGCCGCCGCGGGTTCGGTTGGCAGCTCGCTCAGCAGGGCACGTTGACGGCGCTCGACTTCGTCGACGATCGCCAGCAGAAGCGCGTTCCGCGAGCCGAAGTGGTGAAGGAGCATGCGGTGGCTGGTCCCGACCGCGGCGGCGACGTCGCGAAGTGAACGGTCACCGATGCCGCGCTCCGCGCATTCCTTGACCACCGCGTCGAGCAGCTCCTTGCGCCGCTCGAGGTCAGGCGGACGGGCCATTGACGGCCCGCTGCTCGCTTCGGGCCTTCAGGCCCGCCGCCTCCAATTCCAGGTAGCGCCTTGTCATTCCGCGCATCATGAGTCCGACGAGCGCGCCGACCGGCCCGCGCTGGTCGAGCTGCTGTCGAACCTGGGTGCGCCTTTCGGATTCCGGGATGACTTCGTGGCGGGCCACGGTCTCACCGCCGGGTGAGCGCTGCACCCACGTCCACGCGGCGCCGGGTGTCACATCCGTGATCTCCCACACCAGCTTGGGCATCCGCGGCTGCTTGATCTCGAACCGTTTGCCGACCGCGAGCCCTGGCCCGTCGAGCGCAACGAGGCGAGTGACCGAGGCGGTCCACTCGGGCCAGCGCTCTACGTCGCTGAAGACATCCCAGACAACAGTCGCCGGCGCCTCGATCTCGACGCCGCAATCAGTAATCATGTACCAGATGGTACATGAAAGGTTTCCCCGCGAACAGACGCAGAAGGTTCCAATTTTGGCGAAATTAGGAACCTTCTGCGTCTGCTCGTCGGGAGTCAGAACCAGCCGTCGGGGCCGTGGCCGGACAACGCCTGGGTCAACTGCCGCGCGGCACCGCGAACGGCCTCGACCAACGCGGGCAGTGCGGTGTTCGGCCTGTCCTCGCGACGGGTCGAGCTGAACGCGGCAACCGGTCGGCTCGCATGGTCGAAGGCGCACGCCGCGACGGACTGCAGCCCCTGGGTGATCATGCCCGCCTCCTCCGCCCACCCCTGCGCTCGTTCGGTCTGCAGGATCCGCCGTAGCTCCGCAAGGGAATTGGGCCCGCGTTCGGTGCGATGGATGAACGAAGCGGACGACGGGAACAGCGCCCTGACCTGAGCGGCGGACAGGTGCGCGAGGATCGATCGGCCGTTCGCCGTCAGGTGCGCAGGCAACCGCACTCCCACGTCGGTGACAAGAGTGACGGGCACACCCGCGGCCTGCGGTTGCTCCTTGAGCAGGTAGACACTCTCAGCGCCGTAAAGGATTCCCAGATGGGCCGTCTCACCGACGGCGGCGACCAACCGCTTGAGGATGGGCCTCGCGATGTGCTCCAGCGGTTCATGACGCAGATACGCCGCGCCGACCTCGAACGCCGAGAACCCCAATGCGTACGCACGCTGATCGGGTAGATGGACGACAAAGCCACGCTCGATCAACACATCGAGCAGGTGATAGGCCGACGATCGCGGCATCCCGATATCTCGGATCAACGCCGAGCCCTGCACGGGGCCCGGCCGGGACGCGAGGTGCAGGAGCACGTCGAGCGCCCGACCCACTGCTGGTGACGTGCTCGACACGGCACACCTCCTTATGTCTCGGATACGAGACACTATCCCTGGATACTCCCTACCGCAATGCGCCCCGGTGCGGTGTCCTTGAACCAACACCGAGTTGACCAGGGAAAAGGACACATCATGACCTCCACCGCGCGCCTTGTCCGGGCCCCCCGCGGCACCGAGTTGTCTTGTAAGGGCTGGCAGCAGGAGGCCGCCCTGCGGATGCTGATGAACAACCTCGACCCAGAGGTCGCCGAGCATCCAGAAGATCTGGTTGTCTACGGCGGGACCGGCCGCGCCGCCCGCAGCTGGGAGGCGTTCGACGCGATCGTGCGGACGCTGCGCGGGCTCGAGAACGACGAGACCATGCTGGTGCAGTCCGGCAAGCCGGTCGGCGTGTTCCGCACCAACGAGTGGGCGCCGCGCGTGCTGATCGCGAACTCGAATCTGGTTGGCGACTGGGCGAATTGGGAGCAGTTCCGCAAGCTCGAGGCCGAGGGCCTGATGATGTACGGACAGATGACCGCAGGCTCGTGGATTTACATCGGCACACAGGGCATCCTGCAGGGCACCTACGAGACCTTCGGCGCGATCGCGAAGAAGAAGTTCGGCAGCACACTCGCTGGCACCATCACCCTCACCGCCGGACTGGGCGGCATGGGTGGGGCGCAGCCACTAGCCGTGACGATGAACGACGGCGTGGCGATCTGCATCGACTGCGACGAGACCCGAATCGACCGGCGCATCGAGCACCGCTATCTGGACACCAAGGCCGTCGACATCGACGACGCCCTCCGACTGGCCGTCGAGGCCCGCGACGCCAAGCGACCGCTGTCCATCGGACTGCTCGGCAACGCCGCCGAGGTACTTCCCGAACTGCTGCGGCGCAACGCGCCGATCGACATCGTCACCGACCAGACGTCGGCGCACGATCCGCTGTCCTATCTGCCGGTCGGCATCGAGTTCGACGATATGAAGAAGATGGCCGACAAGGATCCCGTCTACTTCACCGAGCAAGCCCAGGAATCGATGGCCAAGCACGTCGCTGCGATGGTCGGATTCAAGGACCGCGGCGCCGAGGTGTTCGACTACGGCAACTCCATCCGCGACGAGGCGCGAAAGGCCGGATACGACAGGGCTTTCGATTTCCCCGGCTTCGTCCCCGCCTACATCAGGCCGCAGTTCGAAGAGGGCCTCGGCCCGTTCCGGTGGGCGGCACTGTCGGGTGATCCGAAGGACATCGCGGCGACCGACCGAGCGATCCTCGAACTCTTCCCCGACAACAAGCACCTCACCCGGTGGATCGAGCTGGCAGGCGAGATGGTCGAATTCCAGGGGCTGCCCGCGCGGATCTGCTGGCTCGGCTACGGCGAACGCCATCTGGCCGGGCTGAAGTTCAATGAGATGGTGGCGTCCGGCGAACTGGCCGCCCCGATCGTGATCGGCCGCGACCATCTCGATTCGGGTTCGGTGGCCTCGCCGTACCGGGAGACTGAGGCGATGCTCGACGGCTCCGATGCGATCGCCGACTGGCCGCTGCTCAACGCGTTGGTCAACACGGCGTCCGGCGCGACGTGGGTGTCGATTCACCACGGCGGCGGGGTCGGCATCGGCCGCTCCATTCACGCCGGCCAGGTGACCGTCGCCGACGGCACCGACCTGGCCGCGGAGAAACTCGCGCGGGTGCTGACCAACGATCCCGGCATGGGCGTGATCCGCCACGTCGACGCGGGCTACGACCACGCAACCGAGATCGCCGCCGAACGTGGCGTGCGAATTCCTATGCGGGAGAACGCGTGACGGCGTTCGACGCCCTCTGGGCAACGATCCTTGACGTCGGCAGGCACACATCGACCGGCGGCTATCGCCGCTACGCGTGGTCGGATGCCGATCTGACGCTGCGTGAGTGGTTCTCCGAATGCGCCGCCACGCGCGGCATGGATGTCGAGGAGGACCGCAACGGCAATCTGTGGGCGTGGTGGATGCCGCCCGGCTGGTCCGGCGATCCGACCGGCGCGTTCGTCACCGGCTCACATCTGGATTCGGTGCCGGACGGCGGCGCGTTCGACGGGCCGTTGGGTGTGGTGTCAGCGTTCGCGGCCATTGACATCGTCCGCGAGCGGGGCGTGGTTCCGCGGGTTCCCGTCGCCGTCGTTGCGTTCTCCGACGAGGAGGGCGCGCGATTCGGCGTCGCGTGCATCGGCTCGCAGCTCTCCACCGGCGCGTTGAGTGCCGAAAAAGCCCTCGGGCTACGCGATTACGATGGAACCACGCTCTCAGAGGCGATGATGAAGGCGGGTCGCAGGCCCGAGCATCTCGGCACCGATTCACGGCTGGCCGAACGTGTCGGAGTCTTCGTCGAATTGCATGTCGAGCAGGGCCGCGCACTAGACCTCGTCGACCGTCCGATCGCCGTCGCCTCGGCCATCTGGCCACACGGACGCTGGCAGTTCACGTTCTGCGGCGAAGCGAACCACGCAGGCACCACCCGACTGGCCGACCGGCATGACCCGATGCTCGCCTTCGCGTCGTCGGTGCACTCGGCGCGGTCGCTGGCCGCCGCTCACGAAGCGGTCGCGACGTTCGGCAAGGTCATCGTCGCCCCCAACGGGGCCAACGCGATTCCGTCATCGGTCCACGCCTGGCTCGATGCCCGCGCGGCCGACGAGGCAACGCTGCGGTCACTGGTCGACAAGATCAGCGCAGAGGCTCGGCAGCACGCCGCGGCCGACGGTATCGAACTCGGGGTGACCGCCGAGTCGGTCACGCCGATCGTCGAGTTCCCCGCCGGCCCGCGCGCCCGGCTGCAACGTGCGCTTGCCCACCTCGGCGACATCCCGGTGCTGCCCACCCAGGCCGGCCACGACGCAGGCATCCTGTCCCCGGTGGTGCCGACCGCAATGTTGTTCGTTCGCAACCCGACCGGGGTCTCGCATTCGCCGACGGAGTTCGCGGAGTCAAGCGACTGCAATGCGGGAGCGGTGGCGTTGGCCGACGTCATGGCGGACTGGGTGGCACCGTGACAGACACGTGGTGGTGTGAACACGCCTGGCTCGGCGGCGATTCCAGAGAAGGGCTAGCCGACGGCGTCCTGTTCAGCGTCAGCGACGGCCGAATCACCGCGATCGACACCGACACCACCGCGCAGCCAGGCTCGAACCGGCTGCACGGTGTTGTCATTCCTGGCCTTGCCAACGCGCATTCGCACGCCTTCCACCGGGCGCTGCGCTCGCGAACCCAACGCGACCGTGGATCGTTTTGGACCTGGCGTGACCTGATGTACCGTGCCGCCGAGCGGCTGAACCCCGATCGCTACCGGCGGCTCACGCGGGCGGTGTACGCCGAAATGGCACTCGCCGGCATCACCGCGGTCGGCGAATTCCACTATGTGCACCACGATTCCGGCGGCACCCGCTACGCGGAGCCCAACGCGATGGGACACGCCGTCATTGACGGCGCCGCAGACGCAGGCATCCGCCTCACCCTGCTCGACACCTGCTACTTGAGTGCCGGGCCCGACGGCTCACCGCTGGCCGGACCGCAGCAGCGGTTCGGCGACGGCACCGGTGACCGGTGGGCCCAACGCGTCGAAGCGTTACAGCAGCAGGTCGGTACCCAACCGTCCGTCCTGGTGGGCGCCGCCCTCCATTCCGTGCGGGGAGTGCCCGATCGAACACATGCCTGTCGTCGTGGAATGGGCCGCTGCACATGGTGTTCCGCTGCACGTCCATTCGTCCGAACAGATCCGCGAAGTCGAGCAGTGCCTGGCAGTACACGGCCGCACCCCGACGGCAGTGCTGCGCGACGCCGGGGCGTTGGGCCCGCGGTCGACCGCCGTACACGCCACCCACCTGACGGCCGAGGACATCGCCGACCTCGACAGGACATCGACCGGAGTGTGCTTCTGCCCCACCACCGAGCGCGACCTCGGCGACGGGATCGGACCCGCGCCGGCACTGCTCGCCGGACGTGGACTGTTCAGCCTCGGCTCCGACAGCCACGCCGTGATCGATCTGTTCGAGGAGGCGCGTGCCGTCGAACTCAACGAACGCCTCGCCTCCCGCACGCGGGGTGTGATCGCCGCCGACCGCCTGCTGCGCGCGGCAACCTACGATGGTCATTGCGCCCTCGGCTGGAGCGAGGCCGGCGAACTCATGGTGGGTGCACGCGCAGACTTCGTTGCCGTTCAGATGGATTCGATCCGCACCGCAGGCGGCGGCGCAACGGTGGAGAACATCGTCTTCGCCGCGGCGGCTCCCGACGTCACCGATGTGGTGGTGGACGGACGCGCCGTGGTGGTGGATCGCAAGCATGTCACCGTGCCCAACGTCGAGGCCGAACTCACCTCGGCCATCGCCGATCTGATGGATGCCCGATGACCGTCCTGTACACCGATATCCGCGAGCTGGTCACCAACGATCCGGCGAACGCCGACGGCGATCCCTTGGGCCTCATCGCGGATGCGGCGCTGGTCGTCGACGGATCCGAGATCGCGTGGGTGGGCCGCCGCGCCGACGCACCCGATGCCGACGATCGAGTCAGTTGCGCCGACACCAGCGTGATTCCCGGCTTCGTCGACAGCCATTCGCATCTGGTGTTCGCGGGCGAACGGTCGGCAGAGTTCGCGGCGCGGATGAGCGGAGAGCCCTACGGGGCGGGCGGGATCGCATCCACGGTCGCCGCCACACGCGGCGCCGACGATGCGACACTTCTCGCAGGAGTCCAGCGCCTCGCCGACGAGCTGCTTCGCGCCGGGGTCACCACGTTCGAGTGCAAGAGCGGCTACGGCCTGACGGTCGACGACGAGGCCCGCTCGCTGCGCATCGCACGGACGGTCACGGACGAGACGACATTCCTCGGCGCGCACGTCGTTCCCGTCGAGTTTCGGGACGACCGCGCGGCATACATCGATTTGGTCACCGGTCCGATGCTGCAGGCGTGCGCGCCGCATGCCCGCTGGGTCGACGTGTTCTGCGACCGGGGCGCGTTCGACGTCGACGAGACCCGTCACATCATCGGTAGTGGGGTGGCCGCTGGGCTCATCCCGAGGCTGCACGCCGGCCAGCTCGGCCCGAGCGCGGGCATCCGGCTCGCTGTCGAACTGGGCGCGGCCTCGGTGGATCACTGCACGTATGCCACCGACGACGATGTCGACGCGCTCGCCGGCGCGGCCGGCACCACCGTCGCGACGCTGCTGCCCGGTGCCGAATTCTCGACGCGCGCAAGGTATCCAGATGCCAAGCGGCTCATCGACGCCGGCGCCACGGTCGCGTTGGCGACCGACTGCAATCCCGGCAGTTCGTTCACGACCAGCATGCCGTTCTGCATCGCCGTCGCCGTACGAGATATGAATTTCACTCCGGCCCAGGCATTGTGGGCCGCCACCGCCGGCGGAGCCGCGGCGCTGCGCCGCAGCGATGTCGGGGTGCTCGCCGTCGGGCGGCGAGCGGACTTCGTCCAGCTGGACGCACCGTCCTACATTCACCTGGCGTACCGGCCCGGCGTGCCGCTGGTGGGCGACGTCGTCAAGGCCGGACAGCTCGTGCCACATTCCTACAACACAGTGGAGTCACGATCGTGAGTACAGAAGCCGTCGTCGTTGGCATCGGCCCCGTGACCTTCGACGAGGTGGTGCGGGTGGCCCGCGACGGTGCCACGGTCACCGTTTCCGACGAGTCACTGGACGCTATCGCAAAGAGCCGCGCCCGCATCGAGGAGCTTGCCAACGATCCAAAGCCCGTCTACGGGGTATCCACCGGGTTCGGCGCGCTCGCCACCCGGCATATCCCCCACGAGCTACGAACCCAACTGCAGCGCAGCCTGATTCGCTCTCACGCCGCCGGATCCGGATCAGAGGTTGAGCGGGAAGTCGTGCGGGCCATGATGCTGCTGCGGTTGTCGACATTGGCGACCGGCCGCACCGGTGTGCGGCCCGAGGTCGCGCAGACGTACGCGGCGATGCTGTCGGCGGGACTGACGCCGGTCGTCTACGAATACGGCAGCCTTGGCTGCTCCGGCGATCTTGCGCCGTTGGCCCATGTGGCCCTGTCCGTGATCGGCGAGGGTTCGGTGCGCACCGCCGACGGCGAACTGCTGCCGTCCGCCGATGCGCTGGCCCGGCACGGCATCGTGCCGGTCGTGCTCGCCGAGAAGGAGGGTCTGGCCCTGATCAACGGCACCGACGGCATGCTCGGCATGTTGGTGCTGGCGCTGCGCGACCTGGACGCGCTGCTGAAACTGGCCGACGTCGCCGCGTCCATGAGTGTCGAAGGCCTGCTCGGCACCACCCGGGTGTTCGCGGAGGATCTGCACGCCTTGCGGCCGCATCCGGGGCAGATCGCGGCCGCCGCCAATATGCGGAGCGTGCTCGCCGAATCGCCGATCGTCGCAAGCCACAGCGGTCCGGACTGCTCACTGGTCCAGGACGCGTACTCGCTGCGCTGCGCACCCCAGGTCGCGGGCGCGGCGCGCGACACCGTTGAGCATGCCCGCACCGTTGCAGGCCGCGAATTGGCAAGTGCTGTGGACAATCCCGTCGTCACGTTCGACGGACGCGTGGAATCCAACGGCAACTTCCACGGCGCCCCCGTCGCCTACGTGCTCGACTTCCTCGCCATCGCCGCCGCCGATCTGGCGAGCATCAGCGAGCGGCGCACCGACCGGTTCCTCGATGTCGCGCGCAGCCATGGCCTCAACCCGTTCCTTGCCGACGACCCCGGCGTAGACAGCGGGCACATGATCGCCCAGTACACGCAGGCCGCGATCGTGTCCGAACTCAAGCGGCTGGCCAACCCTGCGAGTGTGGACTCGATCCCGTCCTCGGCGATGCAGGAGGACCACGTCTCCATGGGGTGGTCGGCGGCACGCAAGCTGCGAAGGGCCATCGACGGGCTGACACGGGTGCTTGCGGTCGAGGTGTACACCGCCGCACGGGGTATCGAGATGCGTGCGCCGCTGACAGCGTCGCCCGCGACCGCCGCCGTCATCGCCGCGATCCGGAAGTCCGTTCCTGGACCCGGCACCGACCGGTACCTGTCACCAGAGATCGATGCCGTGGTCGCACTGGCAGCATCTGGCGAATTGGTGGCGGCGGCCGAATCGGCCACCGGCCCATTGGTCTAGGCGCCCGTCGGCCCCTCGGCGTCGAAAATCAGCGCGACCGTGCTGCCTATCGAGCGGGCGAACGTGCGATCGTCGATGTCTTCCAGACCGGTCGACGCGCGCAGGAAGTCGCCGAATAGGCACCAGCCGAGCTGCAGCGCGATCGTGTGAGCCGCGGCCAGCCGCGCGCCGAGTTCGGTGGAGTGCCGTTCCCTGACGGTTTCCAGAAGCAGCTCCATTGTCGGAAAGCGGCTCTGGAGGCCGCCGATCGAATACCCGTCAAGGGAGGTTCGGGCAAGCACACGCAGCTGACGGTCGACGGCTTCTCCGATCGCGCCTCCGTCCGCCTTCGCGGCAAGGAGCCCGGCCAGGTGCTGGCCGAGATGATCGAGCACCGCCGCCACGAGCGCGTCCTTGGTTCCGAAATGCCGGTGGATCAGTCCGTGGTTGACACTCGATCGCGCAGCGATGTCACGAATGGATGTTGCCGCAGGTCCGCGTTCCGCGAACAGGTCGGCGGCGGACTCGAGCACCGCGGCGACGACCTCAGCCCTGCCCAGGGGCACACTGGCCCGCGGGGCGCCGGCTCTTGCACCAGCTGTAGTCATGTGACTACGGTACCGGCAGGGAGTTTGCGGCGGCCAGCCGACATCCCCGGCGGAAGGAATCGTCCCGTGGCAACGACGCCAGACGGATACGGAAGATTCATCGGCAGGGTCGGCGGGTTGGCGGTCGCCCTCGGGATCGGCGTGGCGATCGCCAACGGCGCCGCCATCGCTTCGGCCGACGATGGCCAGTCGGACTCGACCAAGTCCTCGTCCGCCGAATCGAAGTCGACAGAGTCGAAACCGTCAGCTGGATCGACGGCCACCGCACCGAAGCGACGAAGCCAAAGCGGGGACGACGGCACACACCACCGCGAGCACCACGCCCTCCGCTACGTCGTCAACAGATGATGACGCGAAATCAACCGATGGCAAGACATCCGACTCGGAAGAAGACGCGGACGAGTCGCCCACAACCGGGAAGAAATCCAGGAAGCTCGCGAGCACATCTATCAGCAGCACCACCCAGACGCTCGCTGCCAAGACGACCGTCGCGCAGCCGTCGTCGGCGACGGCGACCACCGCCACCGCCAACACGCAGACAACGGCGATCACCGCCCAGTCGTTGGCGGTCAGCCCACTGGGCACACCAGAACAGCTCGCCGCCGAGAAGCGGGCCGCCGAAACCGCCAACACACTTCCGGTTCAGTTGATGAAGCTTGTTCTGCAGTTCGGCTGGATGAACACCGCGCGACAGCAGTTCAATCTGGTCGGCGGCCCCGATCAGGAGAATACCGACGCGCTGAAACAGGCCGTCGACGAGTACGCGATGGGGGCGGCGTTCCAGCAACAGATACTCAATCCGATGACGCCGAATGCCGTCATGCAAGTGGCCCCGCCGCACAGCTGGTACGGGCAGGACGTTGACGGCTCGCGCATCCTGTATGACAACCCGGACACGATCTACCGCTTCATGGGCGTCAACAAGACGTCGACGTACGTCATCACGGGCCGCTTCACCGGCGAGGACCCGGCCGAGACCACATTCAGCGTGCTGACCGGCTCTGTCCGGTAACACCGCGTCGGTGCTGAACGGCAAAGACCTGGTGCGCAACCCGGATGGCTCCTTCACCATCACGGTCAGCGGGTCGGCCACCGGGCCTGGCCCCAACCACATCCAGCTCACCGACGACACCACCTTGATCGCGGCGCGAAATACGTTGTCGGACTGGAACACTCAAGATCCGATGAGCCTGTCGATCGAGCGGGTCAGCGGGCCACCGAACAGTCTGTTCGCGCAATTGGGTGGGTTCGCCATCCCGTTCATCGGGCCGACGGTGACGAAGAACCCGTTGTTGACGACCCTGGTGTCGCTGGTTCCGCCTCTGCCAGTCATGCCGCCGCTTTTGCGGGGCACCGTCACCGCGGTGATCATGGCGCTCGGTCTCCAGATGGAATCCACCTACATCAAGGTCGCGACGGTCGATCCGACAACGGGCGAGCGCAGGCAACCCAACGTGTTCACGAATCCGACGCAGAACGCCCAATTCCTTTCGACACAAATGCAGAGCGCCGGCTACTTCCAACTCGACGACACCCAGGCTCTCGTCCTCACCATCGACCCCGGCGACGCCGGCTACTTCGTCGTTCCGGTCACCAACGACTGGACGATCACGGACAACTACTGGGATCAGCAGACCAGCCTGAACATCGCACAGGCCAAGGAGAATGACGACGGGACGTACACGATCGTGGTCTCACCGCAGGATCCGGAGATCTGGAACTGGGTGTCGACTGGCGGCCTGAACCAGGGCACCATCTCGATCCGATTCCAGGATCTCCCCGAGAACCTGACGAATGTGCCGACTGTCAGTTCTCAGGTGGTCTCCCTGGATCAGCTCCCAGGCATCCTGCCTCCCGGCACCGTTCCCGCGAGCACGGCAGATCGCGCGGGTCAGATCGCGGCGCGAAAGTCAGGCTTCGACAACCGATTCGCGCCCTACCCGCAGCCGTAGATGTTCGCGGCGGCGGACGAGAACGCTCGGCAGCCACGGCCCGATATCGACCGCATCGATTCGGGAGGTTCGGTCGAGTACACCACGCAAAACGATCTGCGCTTCCAAACGCGCAAGCGCGGCGCCAACGCAGAAGTGCGCTCCCTTGCCAAAGGTGATGTGCCCCTTGCCACCTGGCCGATCAAGCCGGAACTCGTGTGGCGCGTCGAACTGGGCCGGATCCCTGTTCGCCGCCCCCCACAACAGCAGCAAGCGGGAACCGGCGGACAGGTCCGCGCCACCCAATGTAGTGTCGGCGACGACGTGGCGATAGTGGCCACGGAACGGCGGTTCGAACCGCAACGCCTCCTCGATGAACGGCGCGAGCAGGTCAGGATTGTCGCGCACCTGTTGCTGAACATCGGGGTGCGTTGCCAGGATCCACATCGTGTTGCCGAGCAGCGAGCCCGTCGATTCGCCACCGGCACCGAACAGGATGATCATCATCAACTGTGCGGTGATCTCGTCGAGTTCGCCTGTGCTGCAGGCGGTTGCCAGAGCGCCGAGCAAGTTGTCCTGCGGATCGGCAGCGGCAAGGTCGAAGTGGTCGTGGATGTAGTTCCCCAACTCCACCGCCGCGACGCCCGCGGCTGCAAGCTGATCCTGATCGACCAGTCCGTCGAGCAGCTGAGTGGTCGCGTAAGCCCACCGGATTAACTGGTCGACGTCTTCCGCGGGGACACCGATCAACCGCGCGACGACCATCATCGGCAGCCTGTTGGACACCGCGCCCATCCACTCGATCCGTCCATCGCGGACGTTGTCCGCCCATAGCCGGTCGAAGGTTTCGGTGGCGAAGGACTCCATGGCCCGAATCCGCTTGGCGGCGAGCTGGTGCACCAGCATCTTGCGGTGCACCGCGTGGGACGGATCGTCGGCGGTGGCGAGTACCTGCGTGGGTCCTCCGAGCCCATCCATTTCAAACGGGACGACGGTGCCGTCAGCGGTGAACGTCATGGTCGCGGTCAGGTTCGACGAGAAGTCCTCTGGGCGGTTGACGGCGTCGTTGATCGTCGCCCAGTCGCACACCACGTAAAACCCGGACTCGCCGATGCGGTGGACCGGCCCTTCGGCGCGAAGGCGGTCGTAGAGCGGGTACGGGTCCTGCAGCGCCTCGACGCCGACGAACTCGAGCGGATCCTGCAGCAACTTCACTTCTCCAGGTTGACCAGCGTGAACCACCAGGTCAATGGGTCGTGGGAGAGTCGATAAGCACGCTTGCCCGTTATTCGCGCCGTTCGTCTCACGCCGCCCTCTGGACCTGCAGCGCGAAGTGAGAAATTCTGAGAATTTGTCTCACGGCTGAGATAAATTGGAAGCCGTGTCGCGGGACGATTGGCTCTTCGACGACGGTCGGCACGCGACCGCGACCGAGCGCATCTACGCGATGGCCACCGAGTTGATCGTCCGCGAGGGATTCGACGCGTTCAGTGTCGACGCATTGGCGGAACGGAGTCACTGTTCGCGAGCCACCATCTACCGCTATGTCGGTGGCAAGAAACAGATTCGCGACGCGGTGCTCGCCGGCACGGCCGCCCGCATCATCGAGACCGTGCGAATCAGTGTCGAGGGGCGCGCAGGTCCGGAACGGGTTCTCACCGCGATCGAGGTGGCCGTCGGAGAAATCCGCTCCGATCCGATGGGCCGGCTGTTTCTGGATTCGGCGGCGGCGGGCGGCGGTGGGTGGACGTGGCTGACCGCGTCTCCAGTGGTGGCCGACTTCGCTACCGAGCTCACCGGGATCGCCGGGGACGACGCGCCTGCCGCGCGATGGATTGTGCGCTTGGTGATGTCACTGCTGTTCTGGCCCGACGCGGATCCACGTGCCGAACACCAGATGCTGCAAAGGTTCGTGGCGCCGGCGTTCGCGTAAAACGGTGGGCCTCAGCCGTATTGATGGTTCGGGCAGGAGACGTCGACGTACACGGTCGTGAACGACCCAGTAGCGGGCGCGGCGCTGTCGGGGTTATCGATGTTCTCCACCGTGCACACCGACAGTGGCACGGTGTCGTAGCCCGTCACCCAGTTGATTACCACGTTGTAGCCATCGGCTTTGAGGCCGTCGATCACCGATTGAGCGGACGCTCCCGTGTCTACGGGTTCGGCAGTCGCCGGTGCGGCAACCGTCACCGCGCGCACCTTCACAGCGAGATATCAGTCGTTCCAAGGCAATGGCACCGAATCGCGGACTACCGGGCGAGGTGCTCGACGAGAACCACTTGCAGCTCGCCAACCAAGAAGCCGAGAACGGCGCCCACCATGATCATCAGCATCTCGTCGTCCTTGAAAACCGGGCGCAGGATCGACTCGTACTGCTCCGGGGTCAGCTTGTCCATCTTCTCGGCGATCAGGTTCTCCACGTCGAGCGCCTTGGCGGCATAGTCCTTGGCCTCCACCATCGCGTCGGGCAGTCGGCCGACCACCATCTGCACCACGGCGTCCTTCATCTCGGTGTAGCGCTTGGTGCCGATCGTCAGGGTCAGTAGCGGCTTCGCCAGGCCGGCCTCTTCATCGATCGCCGCCGAAATCTCCCTCTCGATGGACGCGAACAGTCGCTCGGAGCTGGGACCGTTCACCACCGCTTCCAGGATCACGTCGGCGGAGAACAGGTCGTTGGCCAGAATGCGGGCGTAGTCGCGGGTGACCTGCTCCCGCTGCGCGTGCAGCACGCCGTGTATCGGGATGAACCCGAACAGCTTCATCGGTTCGCGCGGGATGAAGATCAGGTTCAGGGCCAGCCAGTCGCTGGCAAAACCCGTAAAGAAACCGAATGCGGGCATGATCCAGGGGTTGTGGAAGACGCCCCACGCGACCATCTGCACCAGCCCGATCGCGAATCCGAAGTAGATGCCGCTGCGCCGGATGAACTTCATCGCCGCGCCGCCCATGCCCTTCATCAAGTCGTTGAGTTGGTCCTTGTTCTTCACAAGGATGGTGACGGCCAAGTATTGAAGGTCGATGAACCGCGGGAGGTCGGCCTTCATCTCGGCCAACAGGTTGTCGGCGACCCTCGGGGCGGCGGCCTGCATGCGCGTACGCACCGCATCGCGGGCCATGTCCGGCAGCGAATCCCAAAGGCCGGGGCGGACCTGCTCCATGAGCTCGCGACTCATCTCGTCGATGGTCTTGGAGAGCGGTTCCCGCAGATCCTCGATCGTCTGCTTGGCGTCGATCTTCTCGAGCAGTTCCTCTGGCTTGAGCAGCTTGTCGGTGAGCATTTGAATCGTCACCGACGCGGTCTTGCCTGCGCGGCGCGGCACCACACCCTGCCAGCCAAAGGGGCCGATGCCCACGAATTCGATTGGCCGGTAAAGCATTTGCAGCGCGACAAGCTTGGTGGTGTAGCCGACGAACGCCGCAATGAACGGCATCGACAAGTAGATAAACCAGTTGAGCCCGAAGTCCGACTTGATCTGATCCCAGGTCTGCAGTGCGACGACCGCGGTCGTCACTCCGAGCCCCGAGAGCTCGTCGCCGCGGCCCAGAGCTCGATACCGAGCAAGGACAGCCGGAGCGTGTACTTCTCGACACGGGCGGGGATCGGGCCGCGGCTCGCAGTCTTGACGGCCTGCAGCACGCCGGTGTCTGCGGCGAGGATCTCGTACTCATCCTTCATCGCGGTGTCCTCGGGGCCCGACTCGACCAGCCCGAGCGCCAGCAGGTGGCTGACGTACATCGGCGTCAGGTGCGGCAGCGCCAGATGGGCGGTCCTTCCGATCAGCGACATGTTCTCGAGCACGACCTCGCCCACGAGCCCGGTGAGCGTCCTGGCGTAGACGTTGACCAGCGGGGACGCCGAGCCGTCGGACAGGGCACCGATGATGCGCGCCTCGTCCGGCACGATCTGGTCGAGGATCTTGTGGAAGAGCTCCTGCCGGCTCGATGCCGTGCTCTGCTCGATCGCGCGGCCGAGCAGGGTGTGCAACTTTTTGTCGAGGCCCTCGGCAATCTTGGCCGGGGACGGGGGCAGCGGCGGGGCAGGCGGTGCCACCGCATCCATGCGTGAGCGCAGATACCCAAAGACCTGCCGCTCGTACCAATTCGCAACCTTCACCCCGGTGCGGACCGTTTGCTCTGCCAGTCCGACGAGGCCGAAAGGATCGAATGAGGACGCCACGTGGCTGAACGTACCGAATCCCGGGACCTGCTCGAATGGATTCTCCGCGATTCGCTGGCGGCCCAACGCCTGCGTCAGCAGACTGCGAACAGTTCGAGTTGGATGTTGTCGGGGTCGCGGAAGACGACTGTTGCGAACGGGAACGGTACGCCGCCATCCCTGATGCCGGAGTGTTCGATCCCAAGCTCGTCGAGCCAGGCCGTCCAGGCCTCGAGTTCGGCCCGCGTGGACACATTGAACCCCACGTGGTCCAGTCCGGTGCCGGCCTCGTCGAATGGCGCGCCGTCATTGCCGGTGTTGGTGTGAAGCCCAATCGCCAAACCCGAGCGCGGCTCGACGAGCAACACGCCGTAGCCGGTGTCCTCGCGCTCGTAGTGAGGGAACGTCATTGGCACCCGGTCCGCGCGGAACACGCGCTCGTACCAGGCCAGGCTTGCTTCGAGGTCGCGGACGGTTACGGAGAAGTGGTGTATCCCAGTGATGCCGGGGGCAACGTCGCTCATCAATCGACCTTAACGCTTGGGCAACTTGTGGTTGTCCCACGTGATCAACCGGCTTGGCTCGAAGACCACCCATCGCGCTGACCGGCCGCTCGCTGTCTGTGGATACCGGACACGCTCGGGGCTCGGCTTTTCACCGTGTCCCCCAATATATTTCGCCCCCATCAGCCAACGCACCTCTTCGAGATGGGGATCGGCTTCTTCTTGCCCAACAGTCTCGAGGACCGTC
This sequence comes from uncultured Actinomycetota bacterium, assembly GCA_963766465.1. Classification (GTDB taxonomy): domain Bacteria; phylum Actinomycetota; class Actinomycetes; order Mycobacteriales; family Mycobacteriaceae; genus Mycobacterium. The sequence goes on along the minus strand of CAVXZT010000014.1, from coordinate 238,106 downwards.
GCATGGCCCTGAAACATCGCGCCCTCGAGCTCCCCGTATTGCTCATTGCGATCCACAAGGACGGTGCACGCCGGACTTCGCCGTAGGTTGGCGATTTTCTGACCTCGGCCGAAGAAGTACACCCGCCCCGCCGCCCATCCGAACCACAGCGGCGTGAGGTTGATCCGCTCACCCGGACCGACGGTCGCTACACGCATGTTCCACGACGTCGTCATCAGGTCGTCCAACTCCTCGGCCGTCAAGCCAAGCTCCGCGGGTATCCGGGCCATCGATACCGCCTCCTTCTCGCCGTCCTCGAATAAGCGAATCATGTCGCTGCAAGGAGCGTGACATGTCACGGTGGTGCAGTGAGTGTGCTGAGAACCCCAGACGAGCTATTCGCGAACCTACCGAGGTATCCGTTCACGCCCAACTACATCCAGGTCGAGACGAAGGGCATCCCCGCGCTGAGAATGCACTACGTAGACGCGGGTCCTGCGGACGCACCGACCGTCGTGCTCGTCCACGGGCAACCCACATGGTCGTTTCTGTATCGCGAAGTGATCCACACACTCACCGACGCCGGGCTGAGAGTCATTGCACCCGACCACATCGGCTTCGGCCGCTCAGACAAACTGACCGAGGGTACGGACTACACCTTCGCTCGCCATGTCGATTGGCTGCACAGCCTGATCACCGGCCTGGACCTCAAAGAGCTCACGCTCGTCGTGCAGGATTGGGGCGGCGCGATCGGGTTGAGCGCTCTCGCGCGCGACCCTGACCGGTTCGCTCGTGTGGTCGCGACCAACACCACGCTGCACACGTGCGACCCGGCCCTGGCAGGCGCTCTTGATTGGGCGAACCACGGTGTCGGCGACGACCGAGTCATGTTGCAGGAAGCACTCGTTGACTACGTGCTGTTCTATCAACGGTCGCCGGACATCGTCGCGAGTTTCTTCTTGAATGCGGTGGCGGGTCCGCTGTCCGACGATGTGCTCGCAGGCTACGACGCTCCGTTTCCCGACAAGTCGTTCAAGGCCGGCCTGCGACAGTTCACCGCGCTCATCCCGCTCACCCGCAACGACCCGGGGGCCGCGATCGGGCGTGCCACGATGTCCGTACTCGAGCAATGGCAGCGCCCGTTCCTGACCGCCTACTCAGACGGGGATCCCCCAACACGCGGTTGGGACAAGATATTTCAGGAACGTATCCCCGGTGCCAGGGGCCAGAACCATACGACGGTGACCGGCGCCGCTCACTTCATCCAGGAGCAGAGGGGCCCAGAACTGGGGCGCATCATCGCCGAATTCGTCGCCACCACAAGTTGACTCAAAGACTGCCGAGGTCGTCGGGCACGTCGACGGCGTATTCCCTGAGCACCTCGAGGGGCACGACGTCCAGGGTCTGTTCGTGGGTGGCGGCCAACACCACATGAGCGGCGCACCCGTCGGTGTGGGCCCGAAGCCAGTTCACCGCGGTGACGCACCAGCGGTCACCCGGCGTCAGTCCGGGGAACCGATAGTCAGGCATCGGAGTGGAAAGGTCGTTGCCAATCGAGCGCTGGTGTTCCAGGAACTCGGCAGTCACAACCGCGCAGATGGTGTGCAGGCCGACGTCCTCGGGCCCCGTCGAACAGCAGCCGTCGCGGTAGAAGCCGGTCAGCGGCTCGGTGCCGCACGGTTCGAGCGGACCACCCAGCACGTTGCGATCAGCCATCGGTCAATCATGCCCCGCCACCGGGTTCGATAACCCACGATCCCTGGCGCAGCACGGCTGTCACGACGAGATCCGAGTCGAGCACCATCAAATCGGCGGTCGCCCCGGGGACGAGCCCCGTGCACGGCAGGCCCAACGCCCGCGCCGGGTTGATCGACGACTGACGCACAGCAGCCATCAGTGCCTCATCACGTCGAAGCCCACTGTGGAGGACCGCGAATCTGAAGACCCGGTCCATGCTCGCGGTGCCGCCTGCGATGGTCTGCGTTCCGGCCACGCGGGCCACCCCGTCCGCGACGCTCACTTCCAACGGTCCCAGCCAATACTCGCCGTCGGCCATCCCCGCAGCAGCCATGGCGTCGGTGATCAGCGACACCCGGTCCGGGCCTGCGCTGCGCGTGACATGGCGGTAGATCGCCGGATCGACGTGCACGCCATCGGTGATCAGCTCGACGGTGACCCGGTCGTCTTCCAGTAGGGCGACGATCGGGCCGGGCTCACGACGGTCGATCGGACGCATCGCATTGAACAGGTGCGTGCCCACCGTCGCGCCGGCCGCAATCGCCGCCCGCGTCTGCTCGTACGTCGCCTCGGTGTGACCGACGGCCGCCACCACGCCGGCATCGACGATCTGCTTGATCGCCGCACGCGCGCCGTCCCGCTCCGGCGCAAGGGTGATCATCCGAATGGCCCCTTCGCCCGCATCGAGAACGCGGTCGATCTCGGCGGGGTCCGGGTCACGCATCAGAGACGGCTGGTGCGCGCCGCACCGCGTGGTGGACAGCCAGGGGCCTTCGAGGTGGATGCCGTCGATCAGGCCGGCACGAACGTCGCCCGCCAATTCCCCGACCTGGCGCAGTAACTCGGCAGGACCGGCGGTCACCAGGGACGCGACCAGCGTGGTGGTGCCGTGCTGGCGGTGCAATGCCACGGCGGTCGCCGTCTCGGCTGCCGAAGCAGTGGAGAAGTTCGCCCCTCCTCCGCCGTGCAGATGCGTATCGACGAAGCCCGGCACCACCGTCACCGCGCCGAGATCGCGATCCGAGGACCGGGGCGGCACGCCTGCGCCAATCGCATCCACAGTGCCATCGACAACCTCAATCCAGCCGGGCCGCAACAGTTCTCGACCAGTGAGCAAGGTGTCAGCCGTCAACAGCACTCAGATGCCCTGCCATTCCGGCTTCGAGAGGTAGGTCTCGCGGTAGTAGTCGATGAGCTGAAGCCGACGGGCCGCGGCCTCGTCGAGCAACACCGTCACATGGGGGTGATGCTGCAGGATGCTCGCGGGCCACATCGCACTCACCGGCCCTTCGACCAGGTGATGAACCGCTTCGGCCTTGCGGCGACCGGTCGCCACCAAGACCACATGGCGGGCCTCCATGATGGTCGCCAGTCCCTGGGTCAGGCAGTGCGTCGGAACCGATTCGACGTTGCCGCCGAAGAATCGGGCATTGTCGATGCGCGTCTGCCTGGTCAGCGTCTTGATCCGGGTTCTTGAGGCCAGCGACGACCCCGGCTCGTTGAACGCGATATGCCCGTCGGTGCCGATCCCGAGGATCTGCAGGTCGACGCCACTCGCCTCGCGGATCGCATCCTCGTACGCCGCACATGCGGCGGGAATGTCGGCGGCCAGGCCGTCGGGGCCCTCGACCGCACCGGGCGCGAAGTCGACACGGGACGCGAACGCGGTGTCGATGACGTTGCGGTACCGCTGCGGATGGTCGGCGGGCAGGCCGACATACTCGTCAAGGGTGAAACCACGGGCCTGCCGAAATGAGACAAGCCCGGCATCGCAGCGGGCAGCCAGTTCGTCGTAGATCGCCATCGGCGACGATCCGGTGGCCAGCCCGAGGACCGCTGCCGGTTTGCGATCGAGCAGTGCACTGATCGCGTCGGCGGCGACGACGCCAATCTCCTTGGCGTCGTTCAGGATGACGACTTCCATCTACTTGTTAGCGGTGAAAAGACTTGCGCCGGAGGCGATGTCCGCACCCTCGAAGACGGCTTCGGACGGAGTCACGTTGTCGGGTTCACGTTCGTCCATCACCACAACGGGGACAATCGGGTTGAGCCCCTTGGCCTCGACCGACGGGACGTCGTACGTGATGACGACCTGGCCCGCAGTGACTTCGTCGCCCTGACTGACGTGGGCCGTGAATCCTTCGCCGTTGAGCGCGACGGTGTCCAGGCCCAGGTGAACCAGAACGCCCACGTTGTCCGGGGTCATGACGATGTAGGCGTGAGGCATCAATTTCAAAAGCTTGCCGCTGACCGGAGCGACCGCCTCGATCACCCCGCGCGGGGGGTCGATTGCGGCGCCATAGCCGACCATGCCCGCCGAGAACACCGGGTCGGGGACATCCTGCAACGGAACGGCCCGCCCCGCGACCGGGGCGAGCACTGACGTCGTGCTCACGCACCAAACAATACGAGTGTCTGGGCAAGACGGTCTCAACTTCGCACGTTCTCGTCTAGGCTTCCGCACAGCTTCGGCGGCGGACGGCGGTTGCGGCAGAGGAGGCACAGAGGCAATGAGCGGTACGGCGAAACCTCAAGGGGCGACGGCAAAGTCGGATCGGCGCATTCCCGGCTTCGCGCAGCTGCAGCGGCTGGGCAAGAGCCTGATGCTGCCGATCGCGGTGTTGCCTGCCGCGGGCCTTCTACTGCGGCTGGGTCAGCCCGACGTGCTCGGCAAAATTCACGCCCCGGTCATCAGCTCCTTCTTCCAGGCGATGAGCGCTGCAGGCGACGCGCTGTTCAGCAACCTCCCCCTGCTCTTCGCCGTCGGCGTCGCCATCGGATTCGCCAGGAAGGCGGACGGGTCGACCGCGCTGTCCGCCGTTGTCGGCTACCTGGTGATGCAGGCGGTATTCAAGACGATGTCGCCGATCGTGCTCGCAGGCGAGGTGGACAAGGCCGGCGAGCAAGCCCAGATCAACTACAGCGTGTTCGCGGGCATCGTGGTCGGGCTGCTCACCGCTTGGCTCTTCGACCGTTACCACACCATCGAACTGCCTTCCTATCTCGGCTTCTTCGGCGGCAGGCGCTTCGTCCCGATCGTGGTGTCGGTGGCGTCGCTCTTCCTCGCGTTCGCGATGAGCTACTTCTATCCGATCTTCGACGCCGGACTGACGGGCCTCGGCAAGTTCATCGCCGGATCGGGGGCTATCGGCGCTTTTGTGTATGGGTTCGCCAACCGCATGCTGATTCCGCTCGGCCTGCACCACATTCCGAACTCCTACATCTGGTTCCTTTACGGCGAGTACCAGCCTCCTGGCGGCGAACTCGTCACCGGCGACATCCCCCGCTTCACCGCTGGCGATCCAACGGGCGGCGCCTACACCGCTGGCTTCTTCCCGATCCTGATGGTCGGGCTGCCCGCCGCCGCGCTGGCGATGATCCACGTGGCCAACAAGAAGCAGCGGAAGGTCGCCGTCGGCATTCTGGCGGCCGCGGCGCTGACCGCGTTTGTGACAGGCATAACCGAGCCTCTCGAGTTCGCGTTCATGTTCGTCGCTTTCCCGCTGTACATCATCCACGCGGTGCTGACCGGCTTGTCCCTGGCAATCGCGTACCTGCTCGACATACACCTCGGCTTCTCGTTCTCCGCGGGCCTCATCGATTTTCTGCTCTACAGCGGTGCCCCGGCCGCCAAGAACATTCCGCTGCTGCTGTTGATGTGCGCGGTGTTCTTCGTCGTTTACTACCTGCTGTTCCGGTTCGCGATAACCCGATGGAACCTGAGAACCCCTGGCCGCGAACCGGAGAGCGAATTCGAGGCGGAGGAACAGGCGAACCTCGGCGAGGGCGGCGAGTCCGCCACCGCCGTTGCAGCAGGCGGCGTCGCGACGGCAACGAAGGCCGCACCTGCCGCGACCGACAGCAAGGCCGAGCAGGTCATCGCGGCGTTCGGCGGCCGCGAGAACCTCGTCAACGTCGACGCGTGCATCACGCGCCTTCGCATGGAGGTCGCGGACAAGAGCAAGGTGGATCAGGACCGCCTGAAGAGTCTCGGGGCCGCGGGTGTCATCGAGGTCGGCAACAGCGTCCAAGCCGTCTTCGGTACGGACTCCGAGGCTCTGAAGAACGACATCAACGACATCCGGTAGCCGCGCACTAGTCAGCGGGCAGGCTGCGCGGAAACGCCCGCCAACTGGCTGAACCAATTAGCGTGTCGCCATGAGCCGGCCGTCGATCGCGCTGTGCATGATCGTTCGCAACGAGGCAGCGATCCTGCCGAGGTGCATCGCATCTGTCGCTCACCTCGTCGACGGCTGGATAATTTGCGATACGGGTTCCACCGACGGCACTCCCGATGTGGCGCGGGCATTGCTGGCCCACCTGCCGGGGACACTCCACCGGCGGCCGTGGAAAGACTTCGGTCACAACCGAACCGAACTCCTCCAGCTGGCGCGCGGCGCAGCGGACTACCTCCTTCTGCTCGACGCTGACCACACGGTCGAGCAGCTGGCTGACATTGAACCGCTGGATGCAGATGAGTATCTCGTTCTCCAGGTCGAGGGAGTCGAGCACTGGATCCCCCGACTCATCCGAGGTGATCGACCGTGGCGATATGTCGGGACTACACACGAGTACCTCGTCTGCGACGAGGCCGTAACAACCGAGTACCACCGCGGTCTCGTGGTTGTGCACCACGGCGACGGAGGCTCACGCGGCGGAAAGTTGGAGCGCGACAGGCGGCTGCTCCAAGCGACGCTCGAGCGAACACCGGATGATTCGCGTGCGACTTTCTATCTGGCCCAGACAATGGATGAACTCGGGGACACTGACGCTGCGATAGCCCTGTACCACAAGCGAATTCAGTTGGGAGGATGGGACGAAGAGGTTCATGTCGCTCGATGTAGGGCCGCCGAACTCATCGCACAGGCTGATCTCGATGCCGGCATCGTCGCGCTGCTCCAGGCGTGGGAGCATCGGCCCGCCCGTCGCGAACCGCTCCTAGCGCTGGCCAGATTCGCAAACGCCGCCGAGCGTTACAACCTCACCCTCTTGGCCACCGGTGCTTGGCGTGACGTCACACCGTCACAGGACCGTCTGTTCGTCGATCCCGCTGCGCGCGGCTGGGGGCTGGCGTTCGAGCGATCCATTGCGCTCGCGCGGCTCGGTCGGGTCGCTGAAGCGATCGATCTAGGTGATCACATCTTCACCCACGTGGAACGACCGTCTTGGTTGGAAGTCGATCTACTACTCAACCGGCAGATCTGCTGCGATTTCCTCGAAGCGCACGAGCAGCCGTACCCGCTGTCCCGACCCGCACCCCTTCTCGCCGATCTCGTCGGCGATGAGTCCGAAACGGTCGCCATCGAGCTCGATGCCGACCCGCCATGGCGTCCCCTCAATCCGAGCATCGTGGCCGACGGCAAGGGCTTTCGCGTTCTCGTGCGCGCAGTCAATTACGAACGAGGCAGTGATGGCAGCTACGCCATCGACGACCTCGAAGGGGTAATCCGGACTCGCAACTTCGTGGTCCATCATGACGAGTACGGGCAGCGTCTATCGCAGTATGAGCTGATCGAACCCGACGTCCCGGTCCGTCATCTCTCGCCCGTACGTGGGCTCGAGGACCTGCGTCTTTTTAGATGGCGCGATTGCTGGTATGTGGTGGGGACGGCGCGGGACCTCGACGCAAGCGCGCGATGCCGAATGGTCCTTGCCCGCCTCGACGGCCAGCACCTCGCAGACTTCGTTGCGCTAGACGGCCACGATGCTGCAGTAGACGAGAAGAACTGGATGCCGTTTGTCCGCGGTGACCGACTCATGTTCGTCTACTCCTGTCACCCACTCGTCGTGCTCGAATGGGATCCAAACCAAATGGTCCTGCGAGAGATCGTTCGGTCAACGACGCCGACTTCTCTGGCCTTGCTGCGAGGAGGAGCACAAGGACTTTGGGTCAGCAACGACGATCTCTTGCTGATCGGTCACGAGTGTCGACAATCAGGCCATCGACGTATCTACGTGCATCGATTCTTAATGCTGAACGCAGATTTCCAGCTAACGGCCGTTTCTCCGCCGTTCAGCTTCCAGCGGTACGGCGTCGAATTCTGTGCTGGCATGACGACCCGCGGAGATGATCTCCTGCTTTCGTACGGAGTGGAGGACCGGTCCGCGCGCATCATGGCGGTACGTGCAACAAGAGTGCTCGACACACTTCAGCCGCTATAGGGTTGGCCGTCTGGCCCCGTCGATATCACCTGAGCTGGCAAAAGGCTTTCCGTGGTCACGATGCGGAAGTATGCTGTCAGCAAATGTCCAAGGACTTCCCAGCGGGAGATCCGTATCCGAAAGTGTCGTCACGACGGCGGTTTCTACTGAGCATTGGCCTAGGCAGCGTCGTCGTTGTGACGCCTGCCTTCGTTGCTCCTCGCGGTTGGTCCGACCCGGTCGGGCCGACCCGTCCGCTCGCTGGTCCGACCGGCCCCACAGGTCCCGCCCCTGGTCCGACCGGCCCCACAGGTCCCGCACCTGGTCCGACCGGCCCCACAGGTCCCGCACCTGGTCCGACCGGCCCCACAGGTCCCGCACCTGGTCCGACCGGCCCCACAGGTCCCGCACCTGGTCCGACCGGCCCGGCTTGGCCGACTTGGACTTTGCCCACCTTGCCGCCCTTGCCCACCTTGCCGCCGTTCCCCACCACCACGCCCCCCTGGCCCACGTGGCCCCCGTGGCCCTCCTAGCCTGACCTGCGGTGTGATAGTGCCCGTTCCGGTTTGATTCGACTGGTCCCCCGATGTGCTGTTAAACCTAAGGACCAGACGCGACGTCGTGGACGTCCGCCGCGATCAATGCACGCGAATGTTCGCTTCAACCCTGAGGAGTCGCGATGTCCACTTGGCTCATCACTGGCTGCTCGACAGGACTCGGCCGCGCACTCGCCGAAGCCGTCATCGGTCAAGGCCACAACGCCGTCGTCACCGCACGCGACGTCACGAGAGTCGCCGACCTGACCGAGAGCGCGCCCGATCGCGTGCTCCCCCTTGCCCTTGACGTCACCAATGCCGAACAGGTCATGTCCGCTGTGCAGCAAGCCGAAGAGCGGTTCGGCGGCGTCGACGTGCTGGTCAACAACGCCGGATACGGCTACCGCGCGGCCGTCGAAGAAGGCGACGACGCCAATATTCGAACCCTGTTCGAAACACACTTCTTCGGCACCGTCGCGATGATCAAAGCCGCCCTACCCGGCATGCGAGCCCGCCGCTCCGGCGCCATCGTGAACATCTCCTCGATCGGCGTTCAGCTGACACCGGTGGGATCTGGGTATTACGCCGCGGCGAAGGCCGCCATCGAGGGGCTCAGCGGCGCCCTCCGCGGTGAGCTTGCCCCCCTTGGCATCTCGGTCACGACAGTTGAGCCCGGCGCGTTCCGCACCGACTTCGCGGGACGCTCGCTCACGCAGTCGGCCAGGGTCATCGACGACTACGCGGCCACCGCCGGGCAGCGCCGCAAGGAGAACGACACGATGCACGGCACCCAGGCAGGCGACCCCGCCAAGGCCGGTGCGGCGATCATCGCGGCCGTGGAATCCAGCGAGCCGCCCGCGTTCCTGCTCCTCGGACCCGATGCCCTCACCGCCTATCGCTACATCGCGGACGCCCGCACGAACGAAATCGCGAAGTGGGAACAGCTCAGCGCCGGCACTAATTTCGACGCCTGACACCTCACCGCGGGCCGAGGGACTCCTCAAGGTGGGCTAATGCGTCGGCGCCCTCGTCGGCGAAGTAAACGAGCTGGGCAACGGCGACGGGCAGGAACCCGTCCTCCTCCATCCGTCGGAGCTGCAGCGCCAGCCCGTCGTAGAAACCCGCAGTGTTGAGCAGCACAACTGGCTTGGCATGCAGTCCGTGCTTCTTCAGCTCAAGGATCTCGGTCGCCTCGTCGAGCGTGCCCAGTCCGCCTGCCATCACCACCACCGCGTCAGACTTGGCGAGCAGAAGCGCCTTTCGTTCGGCGAGATCTTCGGCGATCACCATCTCGTCGGCATCCTTTCGTGCCCACGCCGCCAGAAAGCGCACCGAAATCCCGACGAGCCTGCCTCCGGTCTCGCGCACTCCGTCTGCGACGACCTTCATCAACCCGGTATCGGATCCGCCCCACACCAGGGTGTGGCCGGCTTTGCCGATGAGTTCGGCGAACTCGCGTGCGGGCGCGGTGTAGCGCCCGTCGAGGTCTGCGGCGGAGAGAAAAACACAGATGATCATGGGGTTCTGTCGCAGTTCAGCTGAAGTCAGTCATCGACGACCGTCAAGATGCCCGAAGGCGCGTCGAGCGCTTCGACGGTCCGAGCGGCGGCAGTGTCGATGTGCACGCGCGGCGCTGGGGGAAGTTCGCCAGCGAAGTAAGTGCCGGGTCCGTAGAAGAGGCCGTAGCGGAGGACGACACCGTCCGCCGCGAGGACCGCTTCCTCGAGTGACGAGACCGCGTCGGCCTCAACCCCCGGGCGCATCATCCACGCGATGCTTTGGGCCACGATCTTCGTCTGGGCCAGGCCCTCCAACGCGTCGAGGAGATTGCGGGTGCCCTCCACCCGAATTCGGGCATTAAGCAAGGAATCCTCAGGCAGCTCGTCCAGATCGTCGGGAAGGTCCGTCAGCTCATGCAAAAGAACGTCGGGCGAAAACGCGCGAACAGCGCGTGTGAGGGCCGGGCGATCGAAGACGTCGCAGACGATCGGTTGAGCGCCGACGGCGGCCAGCCGGTTCGCCTTCACCGCCGATCTCGTCATCGCGCCAACGGTGTGGCCAGCTCCGAGAAGCAGTGGCACGAGACGGCTACCGATGGCACCGGAAGCACCCGCGAGGTAGACGCGCAAACCTGTAGTTGCGGTTACCGCCGACGATGTCGTGGCGTGTGGAGAGGTCATCACATTGCCTTTCTGGTTCGCATGGCCCGGCTGCCGGTGCCTTGCCTGCAACAGCGACGCTACGCGCCGATTGGCCTAGATGCATGGTCCATTTTCACGGTAGACGCATGGGCCATTTGGCCGCGCCGCGGGCCACCATGCTTGCGTTTGTGGCCGGATCGCGGATGCTGATTCCGTGAGTACGGCACCTGACTTGTTCAGCACCGACGGCATTGGCGGCGTTCGCATCGTCGCGGACCGCCTCGGCGATCCACTTGCACCCGCTGTGGTGTTCCTGCACGGAGGCGGCCAGACCCGCCGCTCCTGGGGACGAGCGGCGGCCGCGGTTGCCGAGCGTGGATGGCAAGCGGTCACGGTCGACTTTCGCGGCCATGGCGAGTCGGACTGGTCCGAAGACGGTGACTATCGAGTCACCACCTTCGCGGGGGACGTGCTGGAAGTGCTACGCCAGCTTCCCCCGCGGCCTGTGTTGGTAGGCGCCTCGCTTGGCGGCTTCACGGCAATGCTGTTGGCAGGAGAGCTTGCGCCGGACAGCGGTGCGCGCCGTCGTCCTGGTGGACATCGTGCCCAACATGAACCAATCCGGCGCGACGCGGATACACACCTTTATGAATGACCGCATGACGTCGGGATTTGCCTCACTGGAGGAAGTGGCCGACGCGATCCAGGAATACAACCCCAACCGGGGCCGGCCAACGGATCTAGACGGACTTCGGACAAACCTGCGCCGCCGCGGCGATCGCTGGTTCTGGCATTGGGATCCGAAGTTCATCGACGGCACCTCGGCCCTTCCTCCCATCGAGGTGACCGAAGTCGATCGGATGCACGCGGCGGTCGAAGCGATCCTTCGCAACAACGTGCCCATGCTGTTGGTGCGCGGCCAAATGAGCGATCTCGTCACCGAGGAGAGGGCCGACGAGTTCATTTCACGCTTCCCCGAGATCGACTTCGTCGATGTCGGCGGTGCCGGACATATGGTCGCCGGCGATCGCAACGACCTTTTTGCCGGGGCAGTCGTGGAATTCCTCGCCAGACATGCCGAAGACCGCTGACTAATTCCTGGTCTCGGTCACGCCGGCATTGCTCCATCGCCTTCCGCCCGCTCACGAAATGCGATGGTCAGCTGCACACGCGATTTCACATCCAGTTTCCGGAACACGGCGCGTAGGTGCGTGTTGACCGTATTCGGCGAAACCCCCAACTCCCCTGCAGCGGAACGATTCGCGTGCCCTGCGCTGATCAACTCGACGACGCGCACCTCCGTACCTCCGTTTGCCAGCCAGTACCAGCCAAGTTCGGCCCTTGACCGTGACGCGGCTCACAGTAATATGACCAGTGGTCATCGACCCTGGAAGGACCCGATGCCGACCGTGACATGGGCTCGCGTCGACCCGGTTCGTCGCGCAGCGATAGTGGAGGCCGCAGAGGCCGAGTTCGGAGCGCACGGCTTCTCACGCGGCAGCCTGAACGTCATCGCTCGGCGCGCAGGAGTCGCGAAGGGAAGCCTGTTCCAGTACTTCGCGGACAAACGGGACCTGTACGCGTTCATCGCCGACGTCGGTAGCCAACGCGTGCGTGCCTACATGGAGGCCCGCATCCGCGAGCTCGACCCGAGCAGACCATTCTTCGAATTTCTCACGGACCTTCTCGACAGCTGGGTCGCATATTTCGCCGATCATCCGCAGGAACGTGCGCTCCATGCCGCGGCGAGTTTCGAGGTCGACACCGATGCCCGCATCAGCGTGCGGACCGTCATACATCGTCACTACTTGGAAGTTCTGAGACCGCTCGTCCGCGAGGCACACGCACGGGGGGACCTGCAGGCCGACAGCGATACCGACGCGTTGTTATCGCTTCTGTTGTTGATCTTTCCGCATCTCGCGCTGGCGCCCTACGTTCGCGGTATGGATCCGATCCTCGGGCTCGACGAGCCGACGCCCGAGCAGCCGGCCCTGGCCGTGCGCAGGCTTGTCGCCGTGCTGGCCTCCGCATTCTCTTCCGTAACCCCACAGCCCCGATCTGCCGTCCCGGCGGCGAAACAGCCACTGCCCCATCACCTTTGATCTCAGGAGGTCAAACATGACACGGACAAACTCAAAATCGCTCGACGCGGGCGGGCTCAACTGGAACAGCCTGCCGCTGAAGCTGTTCGCGGGCGGCAACGCGAAGTTCTGGGATCCGGCGGACATCGACTTCTCGCGTGACCGCGCGGACTGGGAGTCCCTGTCCGAGATCGAACGAGACTGGGCCACTCGGCTGTGCGCAGAGTTCATCGCCGGTGAAGAAGCGGTTACCCAGGACATCCAGCCGTTCATGGCCGCGATGCGCGCCGAAGGGCGGCTCGGGGACGAGATGTATCTGACGCAGTTCGCATACGAGGAGGCCAAGCACACCCAGGTGTTCCGGCTGTGGCTCGACGCCGTCGGAATCACCGACGACCTGCACGGCTATCTCGACGGCCTTCCGTCGTACCGGCAGATCTTCTACGAGGAGCTACCGGAATCACTGAACGCCCTTACGAGTGATCCCTCGCCCGCCGCCCAGGTTAGGGCGTCCGCGACCTATAACCACGTGATCGAAGGCATGATGGCGCTGACGGGATACTATGCGTGGCACAAGATTTGCGTGGACCGCGGCATCCTTCCCGGCATGCAGGAGTTGGTGCAGCGCATCGGTGACGACGAACGGCGCCATATGGCGTGGGGCACCTTCACGTGTCGTCGCCACGTCGCCGCCGACGATGCCAATTGGGGGGTATTCGAAACGCGGATGAACGAACTGATTCCGTTGGCGCTGCAGAACACTGTCGAAGCGTTCGCTCTGTACCCCGCCGACAACATCCCGTTCGACCTGACGATGGACGAGTTCATGCAGTACGCCACCGACAAGGGAATGCGTCGGTTCGGCACGATCAGTAGCGCGCGGGGCCGCCCGCTCGCGGACATCGACGTCGACTATGAGCCGCTGCGCCTGGAGGATACTTTCGCCGTCGAGGACGAGAAGGCACTGGCGGCCTCGGCATAGTCGTTATCGTGAACCGGTGGAGGGCACGCCGTTTGGCCGCTATCAGCTGATCGAACTGCTGGGTCGCGGCGGCATGGGCGAGGTGTGGCGTGCCCACGACACCGAAATCGACCGCACCGTCGCAGTGAAGATGCTGCTGCCGCACTTCGCCACGGACCCCGAATTCGAGACGCGGTTCCGCCGTGAGGCCCGCGCCGCCGCGCGTCTGGACGATCCGCACGTAGTGCCGATCCACGACGTCGGGGAGATCGACGGTCGCCTGTATGTGACCATGCGGCTGATCAACGGCGTGGACCTGCAGACCATATTGAACGACGGGCCGCTCGAGGCCCCGCGTGCGGTGCACATCGTCGAACAGATCGCCTCCGCCTTGCAATGCGCCCACCAGGCGGGGCTTGTGCACCGCGACGTCAAACCCTCCAACATCCTGGTAACCCCAAATGACTTTGCCTACCTGATCGACTTCGGCATCGCGCGCGCCGCCAGCGAGACCGCGTTGACATCGGCCAACACCACCATCGGCACGTGGGCGTACATGGCACCAGAACGCTTCAACACCGGCCAAAGCGATGCCAGCGCCGACATCTACGCGTTGTCGTGCGTGCTCTACCAATGCCTCACCGGTGAATTGCCTTTCCCCGGCGACACCCTCGAGCAGGTCGCGGTGAGCCACATGGTCATGCCGCCGCCCCGACCCTCCAAGGATCGCGCCACCGTCCCGAGCGCAATGGACAGCGTGATCGCCACCGGCCTGGCCAAAGAGCCGACTGCCCGGTACCCCACAGCCGTAGAGATGGCCACTGCCGCACGGCACGCCATCACCGACCCGATCGGCAAGACTCCACCGGCGCCAACGGCCGTGTCGGACCCGACACAAACCCAACCGTGGAAATCCAGCGACGGGCCGCCCGCCGTGCCGCCGCACCTCGGCGAACCGCCGTCACCGACACCGCCAGCCGGCAAGCGGCGCCGCCGCGTCCTGATCGGCGCACTGGCGGGCGTCGTGTTGCTGATCGTCGCCGGTGTCGTCGCGGGCACGATGCTCACCAGAAACGACGACCGGGCCGGCACCACGCCGCCCAATACCGACACTGCGTCACCCGGAATGGCCGATTTCACCGGTATCTACCGAGCCGACTTCAGCGCGACCACCCTCATGGATGGCCAACTCGTCGAAGGCGCGACACCGATGACGGCCAGGTGGGGGGTGCGCTCGACGTGTGGCCCCAACGGATGCGTGGCGACGGCCTTACGCCTGAGCGGCGAGGGGCCAGCGGTGTCGAGCCTGGTGTTCGACGAGATCGACGGATCCTGGGTGGCCGTCGGCCTCGGCACAGATCAGTGCCGCAACGCTCCCATCGAGGTCTGGGATGTGTTCACACTGCAACCACGTCCCGACAACACGCTCGCCGGCGAGTTCAGCGGGACAAGTAGCGGTGGCTGCTCGGGAAAGGGAACGGTGACGTTCGCACGCACCGGGACCGTTGACGTCAACACCCTCCCCGACCCGGCCACCCTGCCACCACGGGTGGTGTCCCCGGCTGAAGCGCTACGCGGCCACTACCAGCTGACGCGCAACTTCACGAACGGCTCCCCACAGCAGGACTTGGTCTACGAGGTCACGACCGACTGCCTTCGCACCGGCGATCGGTGCATGAGCTTCTTCCATTCACCATCGGATTTCCGACCGCTGGTATTCGGTGACGGGAGCTGGACCACCGACCTCGAGTTCGACGGCAGGTGTCCGCCCCCTGGCGGCCCGACGCACCTGAAATTCACGGCCCAGTACCCGCTGCCCGAACCGCCGCAGGATCCGATCACGCGGCTCATCGGGCACGGCCGCCAGGAACAGACCGGGACCTGCGCGGCCAGCACGGCCGTCACAGAAACGATCAACCGGACCGGCGACTAGCGCAGTCGCCGATCAAGGGTTCTACCTGCGTCAATGGACGCAATTCGAGCATGCCGATTCGGCTGCCAGATTCGCCAAGGATCCCCCAAGCGGTATGGCGCAATCTTTCGTCACGGCCAACAAGGGCCCCACAGCACGAAAGAGCCACACATGAACCCGAATGTCGCGAACACCAAGTCGTCTCTCCCGACAACTTCGCCGCGCGCACGGACGATGAATGGCCTCTACGCGCTCAAGCCCTGGTTTACCCGGCGCCTGACGCCGATCCTTGACACCGCCGTGGCACACAACGTGTCACCGGACGTCTTCACCGCGGCCGGGGTCGTGGCGGCCGGCGCGGCCGGCGTGGCCATCGCCTTCGGTATCTGGCCGCTGGCGGCGCTGTTTCTGGTGCTGCGGCTGGCCGGTGCCAACCTCGACGGCGCGGTTGCCCGCGCTCGCGGAGTCAGCCGGCCGTGGGGCTTCGTCCTCAACGAGATCGGCGACCGCGCCTCCGACATGCTGACCTTCGCAGGGCTGGCCGTGTTCGCGGCTCGGCTGCACGGTCCCGGGATGCACTGGTTGTCCTGGCCCGTGATCCAGGTCCTCGTGGCCGCGCTGGCCGCGACCTTGCCTACGTTCGCCTCGCTGGCCGCAGCGGCCGCAGGCGCGACGCGACGCAACGGTGGCCCGCTGGGCAAGACCGAGCGGTGCCTCTTCATCGCACTGGCGGTCGCGTTCCCGGTCATCCTGCCGATCGTGCTGACTCAGCTGGTGAACGGTTCCTTGATCACCACCTTCCTGCGACTGCGGGCCGCGAAGCGCGAGCTGGCCGCGAAGCAGCAGCAGGAGGAGCAGCAGCTCGCCGATGACGCAGAGTTCGCCGCAATCACGGCGCCCTTGACGGCGGTGGCGGCGTAACCACCAAGGGAATGTCGAACGTGCTGCGGCACTGGATGTGGCGAGTCGCGTCCTCAGTGTCAGCCCGTGAATGCGGAGTGCCGATCGTCCCGGTCGCGTTGACCGGCACCGCCGACGTGCTGCCCAAGGGGCGGTCGCTGGTCCCCCCGCCCCGATGCACGTCGTGACCCTGAAGAACGGCGTCCAGACCGATATCGTCAACCAGTACGCACTCGCTGCCTAACCAGAGCTACTTGACCGCAGCCTACCTGCGGCGATGGGCGCAATCCGCCCATGCCGTTCGCTGCCAGATTCCCCAAGGATCCGCCAAGCGGTGTGGCGCATTCTTTCTTCACGGCCAACAAGGGCCCACAGCGAAAGAGCCAAACATGACCACGATGCGAATCTCGAGCGTGCTGCGCCACTGGATGTGGCGAGTCGTGTCCGCGGTGTCGGGCGGGCTCACCGTGAACGGGCAGTGGAACGTGAAGGGCGGCTGCATCGTGGTGGCCAACCACTCCTCGCACGCCGACACAGCGGTCCTGCTCGCCGCGCTGCCCCCCTCAGCCAAGCCCGTCTTCGTGGCGGCCGCCGACTACTGGTTCGACGTGCCGGTGCGCAAGTTCATCGCCAGCGCGCTCGCCGGCGTGCTGCCGGTGCGGCGCTCCGGTGGCGGCGGCTTCGAAGCGATGCTCGCCGCGGTCCGCCCGGCACTCGAGGCCGGCCGCACCGTCGTCATCTACCCCGAGGGCACCCGCTCGACCGACGGCAGCATCGCGGAATTCCGTTCCGGAGCCCTGCGGTTGGCCCGTGAATGCGGAGTGCCGATCGTCCCGGTCGCGTTGACCGGCACCGCCGACGTATTGCCCAAGGGCGGTCGCTGGTCTCCCGCCCCGATGCAGGTCCACCTCGGCGAAGCCGTCGACCCGAACAGCGTCTCAGCGCCGCAGCTGCGCGAGCAGGTCGTAACCCTGAAGGACGGCGTCCCGGCCGACGTCGTCAACCAGTACGCGCTCGCCGCCTAAGTGATTTCGGCGCGCCAACGCCCGCTCACCCTCTTTGCCAAGCTGGTTGTGAGTCATTCTGATGATCAGTGTGGGGGTTGAGTGTGTCGATCAGTCCGGGGTTCACGTCGGCGGAGATTCGTGAGTTCGTCGTCGAGTATCACCTGTTGCCTCATGGGCAGAAGGGGTTGTGGCGTGCTGCTCAGGGAATATCGATTCGGCAGTTGAGGCGGTGGGAAGCGACGGTGTTCTCCGGTGATCTCGACCGCGGGCTGATTCCGCGAGAGGGTAGCGGGATGACGGTTCCCCCGGCGAAACGAACAGCGTTGGTGCAGGCGCAGGCTGCTAGGCAGGCCCGCGAAGCGGCCGAACTGGCCCGGCTGCGAGCGCGGGTTGGTGAGCTTGAGGCGACTAACGAGGCGTTGGGAAAAGCTATCGGGCTCTTGCACGCGATGAACGTCGAAGAGCCCGACGCAGCCCTGACGAGCAGCGATCCCGACGATTCATCGCCGCCGAAAACGAACTCGTCACCGCACTGAGCGTGGCGATCGGATCGCAGCGCCAGGCGCTGGCGATGATCGGTTTGTCACGATCGACCTGGCATTACCGCTCAAAGCCGCGAGCACGGGTCGCTGACCCACTGCCGCAGAAGGATCGGGCCTACCCCTCGCGCATTCCCGAAGCCGACCGCGTGGTGATCACCGCCAAGATCATCGCCGGCTGGCAGGCGGGCACGTCGGTGGACTATGCGTTTGCCTGCACCTGGGATGAGGGCGTGATGCTGGCCTCACGGCGTTCCTGGTGGCGTATCGCTGCAACGATCGAGGATCAAAGTGCGCGCCCGGTTGCGCCGACCCGATCGAGCAACAAGACGCTCCGGGAGGCGCCGGTGCTCAAAGCGACTGGCCCCGGCCACATTTGGAGCTGGGACATCACCGACCTGCGCACCCCGTGGCGGGGAGTGGCGTTCAAAGCGTACTCGATCATCGATATCTACTCCCGCATGATCGTGGGCTTCCGGGTCGAGGAGCGCGAGTGCGACGACCTCGCCGTAACGATGTTCGAGGATGCCTTCGTCCGTCACGGACTGCCCGCGGTCGTTCATGCAGATTCCGGCCCGGCGATGCGTTCCACGGTCCTCAAGGATCTCCTCGCTGACCTCAAGATCGGCCGGACCCACAACCGGCCACGAGTCAGCAACGACAACCCGTTTTCTGAATCCGAGTTCCGGACAATGAAATACCGGCCCAACTATCCCGGCACCTTCACCAATATCGACACCGCACACGCCTGGGTAGCCTCCTATGTGTCCTGGTACAACCACCACCACCGCCACAGCGGCATCGCGCTGTTCAGTCCGGCCGAGGTCCACAACGGGGCATGGGTGCAGCGATGGCAACAACGCGATCACGCCCTACAGGCCTACTACGACGCCTACCCCGAACGGTTCCGCAACCGCCCACACACCAAGGCCCCCAGCCCCATCGTCGGCATCAACCTCCCGCCCGAAACCCAAGCCGACCGACTCCAAGCAGCTTGACAACGCCCGTCAGCATCCGTTAACGCGCCGAAATCGCTCCCCGGAGTCGAAGTTTCCACCGAACGAGGCCTGCGTAGAAGACGGATAGGACGCCGAGCATGGCGATGTCGAAAAGCCACGCCGACGCGGTGTGCTTCCAATGGGAATCCTTCGAGATCACCAACACGGTATTGGTCAGATCGGCTGTCGACGCGGTGGCCGCCAAGCCCCATCTCGCGGGCGTGAGCCACGAAAGCGGATCGAGCACCCGGTCGGTCACCGGGATCATGCCGCCGGCGAGCACCACTTGCACCATCAAAATCACCACCGTCAGCGGCAGTACCTGATTGCTGTTCTGCGCCAGCGCCGATACGAACAGTCCCACGATGGCCGACGCCACACAGGTCGCCGCGACGCCCACGAAAAGCTCGAACGTCGGACTCCCCAGCGTCGTCGCGCCCATCGGCGCACCCTTGCCGAGCGTCACCACCAGGACCAGGACCGCCGACTGCAGAACCGCGATCGCGCCGAACACCGCGATCTTCGCCGCGAGATATGCCGACGTGGACAACCCGACCGCTTGCTCGCGGCGGAAGATCGCGTGTTCGCCGACCAATGTGCGAACCGTCAGAGCGGTGCCCATGAAGAACGCACCGAAGTTCAACATCACCAAGATCTGTTTCGCCTCGTTCGGTGCGGCGCCTGCGAATTCAGCCTTGCCGAAGCCGGCGTGGCCCGCGACGGCGAGCGGCAACAGCCCGACGAGGAACGGCAACAGGGCCAAGAACACGAAGTAACCGCGGTCGGCGACGAGCAGCCGCAGCTGTCGACGCGTGAGCGTCGAGAACTGGCGCCACATGTTGGCCTGTACGGCGGTTCCCGACGCCGCGGGTTGCCCGGGCGCGGGCGGGGCTGGCGGTTTGTCGACACGACCGGCGCGCTCGAGGAAACGCCGCTGGGCCGCGTCGGGATCCGCGCTGATGTCGGTGAAGATGTCGGCCCAGTCGGTGCTGCCCATCGCCGACGCGAGCTCATCGGGCGGCCCGCAGAATGCGGTCTTGCCGCCGGGAGCAAGCAACAGCACTTGGTCGCAGACATCCAGATAAGCAAGCGAATGTGTCACGACCACGATGACGCGGCCCGCGTCGGCGAGCTCGCGCAGCATCTTCATCACCTGCTGGTCCAGCGCGGGGTCCAGCCCGGTCGTCGGCTCGTCGAGCACCAGCAGCGACGGACCGGTCAACAACTCCAACGCGACCGATGCACGTTTGCGCTGTCCGCCCGACAGCTTGTCGATTCGGGTGTCCGCGTGCGGCGTCAGCTCGAGTTCCTCGAGCACCTGCGCGACCGCGCGCTGCCGGTCTTCCTTGGTGGTGTCCGGTGGCATCCGTAGTTCGGCCGCGTAGCCCAACGCCTGGTTGATGGTGAGTTGACGATGCACGACGTCGTCTTGCGGAACCATGCCGATCCGGGTGCGCAACGACGCGTACTCGGCGTGGACGTCGTGCATTTCGAACGGCACCGCACCGCTGTCCGGCCGCGTACCGCCCGCGATCACCCTCAACAAACTGGTCTTGCCCGAACCCGACGGGCCGATCACGGCGGTCAATGTGGCAGGCGTGGCCGAGAACGAAACCCGGTCCAGCAGTGTGCGATTGCCTTCGATGGTCAGGCTGATGTCGCGCACCTCGAGGCCGCCGGTCTTGTCGGCGGGTTCGATGCGACGGACGAGATTGCCGTTCTCGAAGACAAAGTCGACGTTGCCGAACGTGACGACGTCGTTCGGCTTCAGTGCCGACGTCCGTGACGCGCTCGCCGTTGACGAACGTGCCGTTGGCGCTGTCGGCGTCCTGTATCCGCACGCCCTCTGGCGTCGTCACCAACGTCGCGTGGTGGCCGGAGGCCAGCACGTCCGGGAGGACGACGTCGTTACCGAAGTCGCGACCGATTGTGGTGGCACGCGGCGGTTTCGACCCGGATACGTCGGGCGGCTGGGCGGGCAGAACGGTGGTGGCGACGGTCAACACTTCGGTCCCGGCCTCGGCCTCGTGTTTGATCTGCGCTGTCGGTGGATCGTCCGGCCGAGTGGCCTGGCCGAGTTCGAACGTCACCCACGGGCCTTCGGGATCACCGAGATGAAGGATCTGCCCGCTGCGGATGTCCACGGAATAAACCCGCTGTTCCCCGAGGAAAATTCCGTTCCTGCTCTCGTTGTCGATTGCGACCCAGCGACCGTCGTGGTAACGCAGCAGCGCGTGCACCCGGGAGACCGCGGGGTGCGGAAGGCGCACGTCGGCCCGCACATCACGCCCAATGGCGACATCGTGGCCCGCCGCGAATGTGCGCTGCCAACCACCCCCGAAGCTGACGGTGATCGTGGGCGGCAGCGGCCGGCTCATCGGGACAATCTATTCGATCGCCGCCAGCGCCAGCGGGTTTCAGTTAGGACCATGCCGCGATCACCGCCGAGAGCCCAGCACTGAAAACGATGATCGCGAGAATCAAGTAGACGCCGTAAAGCCGTCGAAGCAAGGGATGGAACAGCTTTGACAGCAGCCAGACCACCAGCCCCACCATCGAGATCCGAAGTCCACGCTCCAACAGCGTCCAGCCGGCCAAGTTCCACGTTTCGATGTGATGCTCACCGGCGGCGCGGGCGTACACCTTGACGGGGATGCCCGACAACGCTTGATTCATCATCGCGCTCGGTCCTGCGGCCAACTGGTCGAAGGCCGTCGCCGCCATCCGCGGGGTCGTCAGCGGCGCGGGCAACAACACACCGCGAGACGTCAGCCACGCGTTGGTCAGCACGCCGAGCACTGAGCCGACGATCACCGCCGCCGCCCAAGGCATCACGCGGCGCGGGACAGCGGCGGCGAACAGTATCAGCGCCATCTCGGCGACGATGAACCAGCTGAGCGCCTCGGCATACCCCCACACGAACGCCAGCAGCAGGCCGTACGGACTCGTGACGAGACGGGCGATCGCCGACCAGACACGTGACTTGCGCTCCTGCGCCAGGAATTCGTCAGACACTGCGACCACCGAAATACTCTGCCACAGAACCGAACTCGCTCATCCGAGTAGGTAAGCCAGTGGTAGGACTAGTAATAGCGAGTCGATCCGGTCGAGCAGACCTCCGAAGCCCGGCAACCACGTGCCTGCGTCCTTGACTTGGGCCTGCCGCTTGACCATCGACTCGAGGAGGTCGCCGAGCAAGCCGCCGAACGCGACCGCGATGAGCAGACCGACCGAAATCGTGCCAAGCAACGTGAGAACGAGAAACGATCCGATGAACGCGCCAACCACGCCGCCAACCGTCTTGTTTGGGCTCAACGGCGACAACGGTGTACGCGCCCAGCGGAAGCGGCGCAACCCTTTTCCGCCGCACCAGGCGGCGACGTCGGCTGCCGACGCCGCGAAGGCCACCAGAAACGTATCCGGCCAGAGCATCACCAGATGCGCCAAGGACCAGCAGATCCACACCGAACCGAAGCCGGTGAATGCCATACGCCTGCCGCCATGTTCGACGTCGCCGCCGAGCACCGCGGGCAGCGCGCAGGCCAAAACGATGATCGGCGCGAGACCCAACAGCGATGGCCGCAGCCATGCCGCCAATGGGTACAGCACACTCAGTGCCAACAACACACACGTGTCGACTCTGCTCAGCTTCACGAGGCGCACGTACTCCAGCACCGCGACAATCGCCAACAGAGCGGCCAACGCAGCGGTGGGACCGCGGCCTATCCAGACCGGGATGCCGACCACCGGTGCGATGAGCAGCCAGGTGGTCCACTTCTGGACCAGCTCCTTCTTGCGCGAGAGAAGGACCGCGATACCGCCAATCACCAGGATCGCGACAGTGACCCACATGAAGAACACGGCTCGGGCGTGCAGGTGGACGTGCAGCGGACCGAGGTCGAAGTTGAGCGGCATGCGCCGATCCCAGTGAAGGATCTGCAAGTACCAGTCCACCATCAGCCCAACAACTCCATCAAGCGGTCGCGGCCGAACGGCGGCCTCTGCACACCAGCCCCCCGGCGAATTACGGTTCCGTACACGATAAGCGGTGCTGACAGATCCAGAACCGAAAGCGAGACAATCGCTTCGGTGTTCGGTGGGTTATCCGTCTGCGCCTGACCCGTCTTGGCCATTGTGCCGGGGCCCGTGCCGCCGGACCCGCCGGAGCCGCCGTTGCCGCCCGCGAGCCGCGCCGCCGGTTCCGCCATTGCCGCCGTTGCCGCCTGTCGCCTTGCCGCTGGCAGGGCTCTGGGCATTGCCGCCGTCGCCGCCGGCACCGCCGTCGCCTTCAACGGGCCCGCCATCGCCGCCGTTGCCGCCGTCACCGCCGATACGTGCCATCTGGTTGGGTTCTTGGCATCGCCGCCGTTGCCACCGTTGCCGCATTGCCGTTGCTGATGTTGGCGCCGCCGTTCCGCCGTTCCCGCCGTTGCCGCCGGTGGCAACGGTGTTGCTGAATCCTCCGCTGAACCCGCCGGCGGCGGCTGGGCCGCCGTCGCCGCCATCTGATGGCCGCAGTGGCTGCCAGGCTGCTGGATCGCGCCGTGCCGCCGTCGCCGCCCTTGCCGCCGGTCGCATTGCCGTCCGCGAAAACCCCTGTGGCGAAATCACCGTCGGAAGCATTGGCGTCTCCGCCGTCGCCGCCGAATCGCCGTCGGCCCCTGCGTCGCCGCCCTTGCCTCCGTTGCCGCCGATCGCGTTACCGGCCCCGCTCACGACGCTGTGGCTGCCGTCGCCGCCGTCGCCGCCGTCCGCCGCCGTTGACGGGCCGTTCCGACCGTTACCCCCGTTGCCGCCGCTGCCCCCGTGCCGCCGTTAGGCGGTGGCGTTGGCGGCGGTGGTCGCTGCGCCGACGCCGCCGTCGCCTCCCTGCCGCCGTTGCCGTCCCGCCGCCGTTGCCCCCATTGCCCCCGCTGCCAGCGGTGGCGTCACCGACCGTCGTGGCGGCGCTGCCGCCGTTGCCCCCGGCCCCGCCGTCGCCGTCATACGAACTGCTGCCACCGTTGCCGCCGTTGCCGCCGGTCGCGGCCACCGCGATCGAGTTGTCGACCCGCCTGCCGTTGACGATGGTTATCGAGCCGGCGTCGCCGCCGTTGCCGCCGTCTCCGCCGTCGCCTCGCGTCGCGCTACCACCGTTGCCGCCATTGCCCGCGATACCGGTCAATGGGTCTGCGGCGCCGCCGTTTCCGCCATGCCCGCCGTTACCGATGAACAAGCCACCGGCCCCGCCGTTGCCGCCGTCCTGCCCGATCCCACCGTCGGCGCCGTCGCCGCCCTTGCCGACGAGCAGGCCGCCGAGGCCGCCGTTCTGGCCGGGTGTGCGGCCGTTGCCGCCGTTGCCGATGAGGATGCCGCCGTTTGCGCCGGGCTTGATGGCGTCACCGATGAGCCAGCCGCCAGGCCCGATGATGTTGAGCGGGTTGACGAGGATCTGGGCAGGCGCTCCGAGCAGGCGGGCGACCAAGGGGTCGACGCTGTTGGTTCGTGGCGTGGCCACTGACGGCACGATCGCCAAGGGGCGGAGAGGCTGTCTGCACCCCGGCCACTAGCCAATGCGCAGACGAGGTCCCCCGAGGCGCATGAACCCGCGAGCAGATCACTCGGCAATGGCGTCGAATGATCGACCAGGACGACTGACGCCCCGACCGCTCGTATTGGTGGTGTCGAGTCGGGCTGTGCACCCACCAACGCGGCGCCTGCTGCGGCGAGTGCACCGAGCGTCACCGTCGATGCAAGAACCCGCTTCTGTCCTCGTGACTGCGTGGCAGCCTCGCCGATCTCGGAACGCTTCATGGTCGGTTCCTTTCTTGAGGCGCCGCCCCAGTGGTTTCGCCAGTGCGTTCAACTACAGGTCGCAGCGCTGGCTACCGATCCCAAACTGTGACGGCGCATTGGCCGGTCAGTCGAGTTTGCGCACGCTCCTTGGAGAATCCTTGGGGCACGAGTATTGCCATCGCAAGAATCGCGAGTGTGTAACCGCCGTTGCGCGGTTTCGCCGACGGATTTAAGAAGTCGGTTCGGACACCGTCGACACGGCTGGCCGTGGCTCGGCAGTCCCTGTCGGCGCACCGATGAAATCGACGCCAGCGCGAATCGCGGGGCGATGTCGCAAGATTCGATAGTGGGCCAGCCGACCGAGCCCGCGGGTGGTCACCAAACTGGCTCCGGGCCAGAGCGCCGATTAACTTCTCGCTCATTTCGAAGAGGCTGTCGGGGTCCTCGGGGTCGTGCACCACGAGAAGCGGGGGCGGATTGTCGATACCCGTCGCCACCTTGACGATGTCAGTGTCATACAAGGGGACACCGAGTCGCCGGTCGAGGCGACGACGCAGACCGTCGCGAATGCGCGGCCCGAAGCCATGGCGGTGGGCGAAAACATCTAAATACCAAGAGAAGTCGCCCATCGGCGCCAAGAAGACCAGGCGCTCCACCGGCATGCCCCGCGCCGCCGCTAGTGCGACGGCTTTCGCGCCGAGGGAATGCGCCACGATTGCACGCGCCGGCCCGTGAGCGCGCACGAAGGCCCTTACCGCTTCGGCGCACTCGACGATCGTCGTTCGTCCTGGCTTGAGCGCACCCGGATCTGAGTCGTTATGGCTGGGCAGATCGAAGGCGATGACCCGGTGTCCGGCCTCGACAAGCGGCTTGACGAAGACTGCCAGATGCGCGCGGCAACCTCCCCAACCGTGCACCAGATACACCGGGGGTCCATCGCCCCACGACTCGCCCGCGATCCGGTGTCCTGACCATGCTGCCTCGACAGGCTCACCCGGCGGGACGCCTGGGGGCATGCGCAGACTCATTTCCACGGCGGGCGGGGTGCACCACAGCTCGATGGCCCACCTCGCCCCCATGCTGGGAGCGAAACGCTCAAGCAGCCCGAACGCCTGGCGCACTCTCGGTGCGATCGGCGGCTCGACCCCAGAGCCCGCCTCGTCCAGGGTGGACGCGGTCTCGTCGCCCATCACCAGTCCCCCTCCTCTAGCTCGCCCGAGATCTTACTTGCGAGTAATAAGCGGGCACAATTTCGGCGGTTCCGGGGCCCTGACCTGCTCAGGCGCACTCTGGCACATCGCCGCTGCACCAGAATTCGTTCATGGGTTGGGCGAATTCGTCATTGTTGGTGAGTGGGAGAAGGCCGAGCGAGTCTTCGATGGTGCGCAGCAGGCTGTAGTGGTTGGTGTGGTCGTCGGCGACGAAGTGGCCCGGGCGCATCCCACTGTCCACCGCCCCCTGTGACGGGATGACGACCATCACGATGTGATTGCCTTCGTTGCCGACGCCCGTCGTGATGTTGTTGTAATCCTCGTCGAACGTGATGAAGATGGCGCTCTTCTGCGTGGGATCGTTCCAGGTGGCCGAGTTCATGATCGTGCTCACCGGGCCTTGGAGCCACTCGTCGCCCGCCTTGACGTTGTACTGATGACGCGGATTGATAAAGCCCAGAGCCCAATTGAAGATCCCAAAGGGGAAATCCGTTGGGCCTTCCATGTTGGTGGCGTCGTCGGCGGCGAACCACACGAATTCCGGAGCGGTGGTGGGATCAGCGAGATCCTGTTCCATCTCCGAAATGTCGAACAGGTGCGCTGCGACGCGGTCGGGATCGTCATAGATGTCGGTGAAAGCAAGGAAGGGCAATCGGTCGGTGGGAGTGGTGTAGCCGCCCCCGCCCTCCATGTAGCCGGCCCAGTCCAAGCCCGCCGCCTCGATGCGGTCGGCGAGATTGGGGGTGCCGGCGGGGAAGCACCTTGAGGGGCAGTTGTAGTTGAAGCCGAAGTCTGAACCGCCAATGATCGGGTAGTAATTCGGGTCGCTGGGGTGGGTCACGCCGTAGTAGTTCGACGCGTATCCGTAGGTGTTGATCAAGCTGTTGATGTACGGCGCGTTGGGGCTGCCGACAATCTGCCTGACACCCTTGTTCTCCAGGTAAACCATGAACACGTGATCGAGGTCGCCGACATTGGACTCCGGTGGCGCGAGAGTCGCTGGGACGAGGCCGTCGGCATCGACCTTGAACGAGAGGTTGTCGGCGTAGGCGTTGTTGTAGTTGCCGAGCACCGGGTTTCGGTCATCAAAGGTCGCGACCACCCGCGCTGTGCGCGCGCCGACCGGTATCCGCCCGACGGCGTCGCGGCGGATGAAATCCGTGACAAACCAGCGATCCAATGCGGTAATCGGCTTCAACGCGCCGGTCCCAAGGCTGGCCCCGTTAGCGTCGAGGAAGTCGACGGTGACCTTGGTCCTGGACGGGTCGATCAGGAAGCCGCCGAGATCGCCGCTGAGTTGGTATTGCACGCCGCCCGGCCGGTTGTCGATGTCATCCGCGGCGGCGCTGAGGTCCACGGATTGGCTGAGGCTGGAATCCGCCACTGGGCCACCGCCGAAGAATCGCTCTCCACTGCCGGGGAGACCACGGTTCGGAAATGCCAGGAGGTCCGGCAGTACCGGTCCCGGCGACGGGGTTGGTACGGGGAACCGGCGCAGGGTGCCGTAGTCGATCACGGTCGGTGTGCCGGTGAGCGCCCAGCCCGGTACGGACACTGCGCTGTATCCCGACAGTGACGGATCACCGAGTTCGGCGCCGGGATTGACGAGCAGATTCGGGCCCTCAACCAGGCTCGGCGTCGCGGGGTCAGCGGACAAGTTCGGCAAGGTGATCCGCCGGAATTCGTCTCGCACGAACGCCAACATCGTCCAGAGCAGCGGCGCTCGCATCGGACTGAACGGAGCAAGCAACGGCTCGAGCACAGCGTCGACTACGTGCGCAATGATGCCCACGAAGAATGTGTGCGGTTCCTCGAGGATTTCCTCCAATTCCGGGGGCGGCGCCGGTGTGACCGCAACGGGTGGCGCTAGCGTCATTGCGACATCGGCCAAGGGTGCCGCCAACGAACGGCGCACGGGAGCCTCAGTCACCGCGTCGATGTTGAGCGTCTGCATCTGGCGACCGGATCGGGTGGACTGTCCGACATCGACCATCGGCGATTCGACGTCCACGGAGGCGCCCGGTTGAGTCAATGCGCGTGAGTTGCGTTCGCCCGCTGACTTTTTCGTTACCGGTGCATCGGTCGACTCATCGCTGTCCGATTCCGCATCGCCGACTGCGGGCGGAGCGTCCTCGTCATCCTTCTCGGTCTTCGGCGCCGCGTCGGCGTCGCGGGCTTCCTTCGTGTCGTCAGCGGCGTCACCATCGGCCGAGCCGTCCGGGTCGGCCGTGGATTTCGGCGGCTCATCGGCTGAGCCCGACGTCGGCTTCGCGTCGGAAGCCTCCGACTTCTTGCCGTCAGATTTGTGAGAGGACGGGGCGCCAGAGGCGGCCGAGGACCCATCCGTCGACGTGGACGTCGAACTCGAATCCGACGGCTTCGCGTACG
This sequence comes from uncultured Actinomycetota bacterium, assembly GCA_963766465.1. Taxonomy (GTDB): domain Bacteria; phylum Actinomycetota; class Actinomycetes; order Mycobacteriales; family Mycobacteriaceae; genus Mycobacterium. The sequence continues at coordinate 209,800 of CAVXZT010000014.1, read as the reverse complement.
CGACGCCCGGTCGTGCTCGCCACCGCCAGCCCCACGCCAAGGGCCACCGCCAATGCGCCGACGCGTCCGATGTGCTTGGCGTAAACCATGGTGATTTCCCTTCAGTGGAGAGGCCGCATCAACCAGGCGGTGGGAGATCAATCGATAGTAGGTAGCTCTAGCAGTCCGACGTGGCGATATTGACGTGTTGTCGAGTTGCTCGGCAACAGATCCAGTTCGCCGGGTTCCCGGCAACCTAGGCTGGTCGGGTGGAGTTCGAGATCAATCGCAAGGATTTGCACGACACCCGTTTCGTCAGTGATGAGCCGCCGTCGCCGGAAGACGGGCAGGCGCTGCTGAGGATCGAGTCCTTCGGACTGACCTCGAACAACATCACCTATGCCGTGTTCGGCGACACGATGAACTATTGGGATTTCTTTCCGGCATCGGACCCGGGCTGGGGGAAGTTGAACGTCTGGGGTTACGCCTACGTGGAGGACTGTCGGCACCCTGACCTCGCGCAGGGCACGCGCGTCTACGGCTATCTCCCCTGCGCCAGCCACCTGCTGGTGGTCCCCGACCGCATCGACGAGAAGGGGTTCGTCGACGCCGCCGCGCACCGTGCGATGTTGCCGTCCGCCTATCAGGGTTACCGCGACGTCCAGGCAGACCTCGTCTACTCGCCGGACCGCGAGGCCGAGCACATCTTGTTCTTTCCGCTGTTCTTCACGTCGTTTCTCATCGACGACTTCCTCGCGGACGAGAACTTCTTCGGCGCGGACACGATCGTGATCTCCAGCGCGTCGTCGAAGACGGCGATCATCGCCGCCTACCTGCTCGCCAAGCGTGAGGGCGTCGACATCGTGGGACTGACGTCCGCCGGCAACCGCGCATTCGTCGAGGGATTGAAGATCTACGACTCTGTGTATCTGTACGACGACGTCTCGCAGCTTCCCGGCGAACGTGCTGTCTACGTTGATATTTCAGGTGACGGCGCGGTCCGCACCGACATCCACGCCCACTACGGCGACCGGCTCGGCCACAGCGCCGCGGTCGGCATGACGCACTGGACCCAGATGGCGCAGGGGGCAGGTGAACTCGACGGTCCGAGCCCCGTCTTCTTCTTCGCCCCCGACCGGATCAAGAAGCGTGGCGTGGACTGGGGTGCGGCGAAGCTCGACCAGAACGTCGCAGCGGCCTGGGCACCGTTCGCGCAGTGGGCGTCGGATTGGCTTCTCGTCCAGCGCGTCTCGGGTCAGGACGACATCCAGCGGGCCTACCTCGAGCTCCTCGACGGCAAGGTCGATCCAGCGGCGGGCACCGTCGTCGATCTCTAAACACAGCGCCGCGTCACTGATCAGGAAAAGCGCAGTGCGATCAGGGCAACCAAGCGCTGCAACGCAGGCCGGCGGCGGACCCGGCTGGTCCGCTGCTCAGCGCGGTCCGTGATCGCGGTATCCAACCCGCTTCTGTGTGTACCGACGACGTGCGTGCGGAACACGCGGGGAAGCTTCGCCACTGCCCTGAACTTCTCCTCGGAGGCCGTCTCCGGCGCGTCATGAGAGGTTGCCGTCAGGAACCGATCCGGCAGGGACAGCTTGCAGATCGTTCGCACGGTGTGCCAGAACTGCCGAATCAACGGACCCGTCGTGTAGGGCAGGTCGTATTCGGCCAAGATCGCCTGAACTCGCTTCGAGATCTCGGGGTGCCTGTTGTTCGGCAGGTCGGGGAACAGGTGGTGCTCGATCTGGTAGCAGAGATTTCCACTCATGATCCTCATGACGGGGCCCGCGTTGAAGTTCGCGGTTCCTAGCATCTGCCGCAGATACCATTCCGCCTTCGTTTCGTTTTCCACGGTTGCCGGGGTGAACTTCTCAGCGCCATCGACGAAGTGCCCGCACACGATCACGATGTACGCCCACCCATTGCGGAATCCGGCGGCGACGAGGTTGGCCAAGAACGTCCGGAGAAAGCGACGTCCGCTGAGCGCCGGATAGAAGAGGTAGTCCTTGGCTGCCTGACGACCCATCTTGCGGATCATGGCCCGTTTGAGCTCGGCCTTGGCCTCGTCGGTCGGCTGATCACGTTGTTCTGCGGCCAGGTTGTGCAGCGCGATGCCCCACTCGAAGACGATGGACAGCCCGACCGCCCGCAGCGGAGCCCACAAATAGCCGGGCTTCCATTCCTGGTCGCGGCTGACGCGGATGACGCCGAAGCCGAGGTCGTCGTCCATCCCGATCACATTGGAGAACACGTGGTGGCGGTAGTTGTGGGCGTAGCGCCACTGCGACGACGGGCCCACCATGTCCCACTCCCAGGTGTTGGAGTGGATCTCCGGGTCGTTCATCCAATCCCACTGTCCGTGGGTGATGTTGTGGCCGAGCTCCATGTTCTCGATGCACTTCGCCGAGAACAATGCCACGGTGCCTGCCGTCCATCCGGTCTTGCCCCTGCTGGCGAAAATCGTCAACCGGGCGGCGGCTTCGAGGCAACGCTGAAACCGTATGACGCGCTTGATGTATGCGCGATCCTTGGTACCGAGAGACGCCTCGATGTCGCCACGGATCTCGTCCAACTTCGACGCGATCGCCTCGACGTCGGCGTCACTCAGGTGTGCGTATTCAGCTACTTCTGCGATGGCAACGTTGAATCACATCCCAACCGGGCGGTGTGGTGACGAGCCGCGCAACAAAGCGGGTCGCTACCGGCCGGATTGGGCGAGGAGACGGGCCTGCGGAAGAGCCACGCAACGACTCACTCCGTCCCTCGGGCTGCGGCGACTTCCTCACCGCAGTTGACACAATCTAGCCATAACGACACGTCGCCGCACAATCGAGGACGCTTTGGCAGCCCCAACTGATAGCTGTATCGGGACGTTTTGGCATCCAAACCGATATCCAGCCGCCGACCCCGATTGCTCCTAAGCTCTACAACCGTGCGCACTGCCTTCCACCAACAGCTTGACGACCTGCAGGTCAGCATCGCTGAGATGTGCGGGTCGGCCGGTGAGGCGATGGAACGCGCGACCCAGGCGCTCTTACAGGCCGACCTCGTGCTCGCCGAACAAGTAATCACCGACTTCGACGACACAGTGCAGCGATCCAAGAAGACCGAGGAAAAGGCGATGACCGTCCTCGCGTTGCAAGCCCCCGTGGCCGGGGACCTGCGCGCAGTACTCAGTGCACTGAAGAACATCGCCGATATCGACCGCATGGCCGCGCTCGCGTTGCACGTCGCCAAGCTGACCCGCAGACGCCACCCCGATATGACACTGCCCGAAGAAGTCAACGGCTACTTCACCGAAATGGGCCGCATCGCCGTCGACATGGGCAGCACGGTCAAGCAAGTCGTCCTCTCCAGAGACGAACATCGAGCGGCCCAGCTCGCAGATGACGACGACGACATGGACAACATCCATCGCCATCTGTTCACACTGCTCATGGACAGGGAGTGGAAACACGGCGTGGCCGCCGCCGTCGACGTGACCCTGCTTGGCCGCTACTACGAACGATTCGCCGACCACGCTGTCGAGATCGGCCGCCGAGTCATCTTCCAGGAGACCGGCGAGCCGGTCTAGGCATCAGCTCTTAGCGTCGGGCCTTGGCGCGAAGACCGGTACAAGAGCGCTTTCATTGTCGACGTCGTGGCGTTCGAAGCGCACCTCGACGGGAAGGCCGATGTATACCGAGTCCGGTTGGCAGTCAACGATATTCGATGCGATGCGCAGATCAGGCTGTTCATCAAGCTGGACGATCGCGATCACGTACGGGACCGGCACTGCGGGGTTGAACGGTTGGTAGTTGATCGTGTAGGTGAACACGGTCCCGAGACCGGATACGGGTTGCGCGACGAGCGCACCGCCGCAGTCGGGGCAGTCCGGGGCCGGCGGATTCACCCACAACGCACATTGAGTGCATTGAGCGATCATCAGTTGCCCGTCGGCACCACCGGTCCAGAAGGCCCGATTGTGCTCATCGAGTTTCGGCAGCATCCTGCCCGGGAGGGCGGGTGGGGCGTCGTCGGGCATGACAAGCAAAGTACATTCCAATCGGCTGTCATTACAAAAATAGATGGATGGGTGCTCGATGAGCCACTTCGAGAAGGACGCGATCATCAGCGGCCTCGGTATTTCCCGAATCGGCCGCAAGACCGGTATCCCTGGTGCAGAACTCACAATCGAGGCCGCCCGTGCTGCTATCGACGACGCCGGCCTCGCTCCGGACGATGTCGACGGAATCGCCTCGTTCGGCGACACCCCCTTCGACGAAGTCACCGACGCGCTGGGTTTACAAACGACCGACGTGACGGTGGGATTCGGTACCGGCGGAGTGCTCATTCCCGTGATGTCGGCCGTCCGAGCCGTAGCAGAGCGGCGGGCACGACATGTGCTTGTCTACCGGACAGTCGCAATGCTCGGTGGGTCGATGAATCAATCCGCGTCGCCGATGCTGAACCCGTTGGCGTCGCCGCCGGTCGAGCCGCGCCTCCCGGGAACGCGACGCAAGCTCAAGCCGTTCGAGGACATCGACGAGTTGGTGGCCGCCCACGCCTACTCGGCGGCGAACTGGCTCGCGATGCACTGCCGTCGCCACATGGAGCTATATGGAACGACCAAAGAGCAGCTTGGCTGGCTGGCGATCAACAGCAGGCGCAACGCCGGCCTCAACCCGCGTGCCGCGTTCCACGAGCCGATGACCATGGACGACTACTTGGCAGCGCGCCCGGTGTCGACACCGTTCGGACTGTTCGACTGCGACGTACCGATCGACGGTTCGATCGCACTGGTCGTCTCGCACGCCGATTACGCGGCGGACTGCCCCAATCCCGCGGTGAAGGTCGAGGCGATCGGCGGCGCCTACGGCTCGGGAGGGTGGTTCCATCGCGACGACTTCCCGAAAATGGCGTCCGTCGAAGCGGCGAACGAGATGTGGTCGCGCACAGACCTGACTCCGTCGGATGTGAACGTCGCCGAACTCTACGACGGCTTCACGTATCTCACGTTCGCGTGGTTGGAGGCGTTGGGCTTCTGCGCCGACGGCGAGGCCGGCCCGTTCGTGGAAGGGGCGACGCGAATCGCACTGGACGGCCCGCTGCCGCTGAACACCTATGGAGGACAGCTGTCTGCGGGACGCATGCACGGCTACTGGTTGTTGCACGAGGCCTGCCTGCAGTTGCGCGGGCAGGCCGGCGACCGGCAGGTGGCGCACCGCTCCGAGGTGGCCGTCGCCGCCGCAGGCGGCGGACCGATCGCTGGGTGCATGCTGCTCACCTGCTGACCACAAAGAACTCGCTAGAGCAATCCCGGCCCCCCGCTCAATATGGACGTGAGCTGGGATTAGCGCGATATGCTCATGGTCCCGGCGAATGGTGCGCTTGTGAGTACTACCCCGAGGCCAGTTACGGACGAGCCTGTGCGCGGCGTCGTTGCACCGCCCTGGCTCAACAGTCTGCCCGGCATCGAGCGCATGCGCCTGTATGCCCGCCGAGCCCTTCCGGCCACGCCCATCGCTCGGCTGACCGGGTACGGCATCGGCCATGTGAGCACCGGAACCTTGACCGGCACCCTGAAGGCGAGCGGCCACCTCGTCTTCCCCCGGCCTACAACTTGAGCGCGCTGTCGAGCCAAGCACTGCACGCAGCGTCGGACACGGCCGTCGAAGCGGGGATGGTCGTTGATCCGATCACTATCTCCAATCAGTACTTCAGGTCACCGCGGCCCCAGCCCGGCAACTTCCTCGCTCGCACTCGGGTCCTCAACTCGAGCAGTGTCTTTGTGTCCTGCACTGCTGAACTCGAGGACCCAGTCGGCCGACTCGTCGGTTTCTCCGCCAGCCAATGGGGCATACGGGTAATCGATCCTCCACCTCCATCGGCGCCGGCCTCGATTGAACCGACCGGCGACGCGGTGTACTCGACGCCCGATCCGCCGGACCGCCCGTCGGTCGGGGGTCTTGCGCCTGCGGACGTGCAGGCTCGTCATAACGGCCTGGAATTGTCCCGGATGATCATGGCCGGCGACTTGCCGCCGCTGCCAGCGATGCACACCCTAGGGCGCGATGGGTCAGCGTCGATGAAGGGACAGTCCGCGCTGTGATGTCGGCCCGCGAATGGTTCTGTAACAGGTCGCACGCCCTCGATCCAGCCGCGATCGAGTCGTTCCTGAACCATCGCATCCAGCTCGTCACACCGGGAATGACCAGCGGCCCCACCAGGCCCGTGCCGTCGCGCACCCTCACCGGAAGATGCGGCACCCCGGCGGCGTGCAGGTCGCGCACCACCCGCGGGTCGGACACCAGGTAGTCCGACAGCACCACCAGGTCGGTCGTCTCGGACGGAGCGCCCGCATGCGTGCGGCTGCTGTACGTGATCCGGGCCCCCGAGCAACGCAGCGCCCCCGCCAGCAGATCCGACAGCGGGCCCCGGCCGTGGATGCGGATGGACGCGGTATGGGCACGTCGGCGCGGTGTTCGTGACGACACCGGCGTCGGCCAATGACGAAAACAAGGCGCTCGGGTCAAAGCCGAACTTCAACTGGATTTCAGCGAGCGTTACGCCGGATTGCGTGGCCCGCAATACTTCGGCCAGCGTCGAAGCGCTCAATCCCGAAGGCGGACACACCAATACCGCGCGGCGTGGATCCCAGCCGACCTGCACGACACCGTCGGGTCGCAACAAGACCGGCGTCGCCGGGTTGAGGGCATACCGCCTCATGCGACGACTCTGCCACGAACGTCGCCGGGCCCCGCGCGGTTATCCACAGGGCTACGCGGCGACGGCCTCGATCACCCTCTGGGGGTGCGGTGCAGGCCCTGTGCGATTGCTGACAGAGCTCTGCAAGAAGCTTGTGGGCAAACTTTTAACGGCGTAGGCTCAGGCTGCTCTTCGTGCACGTGACCCCATATATTTCGCAAATCAAGAACCGGAGAGTCAGCAAATGTGCGCCAAGCTCATAATGGCCTTGGCCGCCGCCGCAGCGGGGGCCGTCTGCCTGGCCCCGATGGCCGAAGCCGACGAGACCATGCCGGATGATCGCACCACCGGTCCCGGGGGCGCCACAACTGTCGCCACCACGACGACGCTGGGTGTGGACAACACAACTTCATCCACCCAGCTTGCCGTCATCGGGTCGCCTGCAGGCGAAGATTTCTCCGGAACCTTCGGCACTCAGGCGGCCGTGGGCGACAGCGGCACCGGATTCGAAGGCACTCTCGACGGTGCTTACGGCGCGCTCGACACCGTCAGCATCGGCGTCAACGCCGAGAGTGATGCGAGCCCCTGGAAAGCAATCGATTCGATTCTTCAGGATGTGGACAACGAATTGGCGGACCCGCTCGGTAGCCTCACCGCCAGCGTCTCAGTTGGAGATGGCCGAAACGGAATTGTGCGCCTCTGCATAACCTGCCGCTGAACAATGCCAATAAATGAATTTGTGACGTGGGGGACTCCGGTTGGGTAGTTACCCGCAGTGATTATGCAGACACCTCGGGAGGGCCGACGTTGTCGAAGCCGGGGGAATCCCTCGCGGGCCTCGAACTGACCACCCGCTTCTTGCGTCCCGTGCCCGCCGACGGGCGAGAGCTGTCGAGCCGGGGCAGGGTCGCTCACCGATCAGGCAATCTTCTGACGGTGGATGCCGAGGCGATCGACGCCGACGGTCACAACTTCGCCGTGCAGAGCCTCACCTACGCGGTACTCGACCCACGAGTGCACGGACCTGTCGAACCCGAACGAGTGCTCGCCACATTGCTTTTCACCGACATCGTCGGTTCGACTCTGCGCGCTGAGCAGATGGGCGATGCGGCGTGGCGCTCACTCCTCGACGAGCACCACGCATTGGTGAGGCGAGAGCTTGGCATGTACCGGGGCCGGGAGGTCAAGACGATCGGAGATGGATTCCTCGCACGGTTCGACTCCCCCGCGTCCGCGATCAGGGCGGCGCGGGCCATCCGCGACGGCGGCAAGCGACTGCATCTCGAGGTGCGCGGCGGAGTCCACACCGGCGAGTGCGAGGTTCAGGGCACCGATCTGGCGGGGATCGCGGTTCACGTCGCCGCGCGCATTCTCGCGCTTGCCGGCCCAAGTGAGATCCTCGTGTCACAGACGGTGCGTGACCTCGTCGCCGGTTCTGGGATCCACTTCGAAGCACGCGGCAAGCAGAAGCTCAGAGGCGTCGAAGGCGAGTACGACCTCTTCGCTGTGGAGAACTGAAGCTAACGCTTCATGCTCGCTTTGGTCACGAACATCGATCGACACTGCTGATCCGGCGAAGACGGTGATTGGATCGGCAGGCGGCCTACCTGACGACGGCCCGGAGGTTGCGATATGGGGTCGCTCGGACCGACACATCTGATTGCTCTGCTCCTCGCGGTCGCGACGATTGCGGCGATAGGCGGATTCGTCGCATCCGCGCGGAGGGACAGGCGACGCGCGCGCGGGCCGTTCCTTCTGGGTTTCGTCTGCGGATTTGCGGCGAACGCGATACTGCGCGGACGGCGTCACGCCCTTGACGCGCTAGGAGCCCTCGCCGGCCGCACTGACGTCCGCCCATTGGGCGCCGGGATAGGTCGTGACACTGTGCGAATCGCAGCTCGCGCGCTCACGTTCGCCGCATCGCATAGTCGACTTGGATAGTGGCCGCCGTACTGCGGGCGTAACGTCACCCGCGGATGGGAGTCCAAATGACCGTTGACACCGCCTGCCCGAGCGTGTTCGACGCCGGCTTGCCGACCATCGAGTACGACCTCACCGCAACGCCCGCGCAGGTCTACCCGCAACTAGCGGCCGCGCAACGCGTGGCACCGATCGCACTGGGTCCATTTGGGCCCGAGATACTTTCGTATGAGCTTGTGCGAACCGTCCTCCGGGACAGTCGGTTCGAAATCCCGTCGGGCTATATTCTCGCCGTCCAAGGCATCACGTCCGGGCCCCTCTGGGATAAGGTCGCCAGCTCATTGTTGGGAATGGAAGGCGCCGAGCATCAGCGTGTCCGCAGAGTCGTGTCGAAGGCGTTCACCCCCCGGGCTGTCGAGCGCCTGCACACCACGATCGCGGATGTGATCGACGAAATCATCGAGCCGATCAGCCGCCAGGGTCACTGCGACGTCGTCACCGATATCGCGCGGCCCTACCCCGTACCCATCATCTGCGCTCTGCTCGGCGCGCCTCGCGAAGACTGGCAACTGTTTTCAGTATGGGCAGACGATATCTTCAAGGCGTTCAGCCTGACGTTCACCGTCGACGACGTCCCCGACGTCATGCGCGCCTGGGGCGAACTCGACGACTACGTCGACGACATGGTCGACCGACGGCGCCACACCCTGACCGACGACTTGCTGTCCGACCTCATCCGTGCCGAGCACGACGGAGATCGACTCAACGCCGATGAGCTCCGCATGCTCGCCGCTGCCTTGTTGCTGGCCGGTACCGACACCACGCGCAACCAGGTAGCAGCCTCCATCGAGGTTCTCTGCGATCACCCCGATCAATGGAAACTGTTGCGAGACAACCCCAGTCTGGCAATACCCGCGGTCGACGAGACCATGCGCCACTCGTCGATCTCCAACTCCTTACTACGCGCCGTGAGCGAAGACGTCGAGCTCGCCGGTGTCGTCTTCCCCGCAGGCACGATGGTGTTCGCAAACAACGCTGCCGCCAACCGTGATCCCGCGATCTACGATGACCCCGACCGCATCGACATCACTCGCCAGGGACTGCCGCCGATCCTGACCTTTGGCGCGGGCGTGCACTACTGCCTCGGCGCGAACCTCGCCCGTGTGGAAATCGCCGAGGCGCTCAAGGCCGTCACCCGCCGCTTTGCGAATCCCCAAAGAACTGGGCCTGCGCCGTGGAAGCCACTCGTCGGATTGAGCGGGCCGACGAGTCTGCCCATCGCGTTCGAGACCTAGCCGTCAGGAAGATGTCGAGGTCTGTGGTCGCTGTCAGCACTATGAGCCAACCACAAGGAGACATCGACCATTTCGGGCCGAACGCTGAGGGCTACGAGTGGGTATTGGCCGGCGATGTCGAGCCACGCGAGGTGTTCCCGGGAATCCGCGTCCAGCTGCTGTGGACAGGCCGCAACGGCGCGAAAGCAGCCTTGACCACCATCGAACCTGGCGCCGTCTGGGTCGGCGAAGACCACCATTCGCCTGGTCCCGAAGAGGTCTTCGTCGTCTCCGGGGTGTTCAACGACGGGGTCAACGACTATCCCGCCGGAACATTTCTGCATGCACCGGCCGGCTCGTGGCATGTGCCCCAGTCAGCCACAGGATGCGAACTCTTCCTGTTCTATCCCGAAGGCTGACGGCTCTCTGATTCTTCTTCGTCGTCGTCCCACAGCAGAAGCTGACGAACGGCGGGGCGGGATCCGTAGGGACGCAGCATCGTGCTCGCCGGACGTGGACGCACTCGCAGCGGCCACCAGAACCAGCGTCCGAGAAGCACAGCGATCGACGGGGTCATGAACGAGCGCACAATCAACGTGTCGAACAGCAGGCCGAGGGCGATGGTCGTGCCGATCTGGCCGAGAACGATGAGATCGCTGTAGGCGAAGGACGCCATGGTGAAGGCGAACACCAATCCGGCGGCGGTGACGACCCCGCCCGTACCCGCCATGGCTCGGATGATGCCGGTGTTCAATCCGGCGCCGATCTCTTCCTTGAAGCGAGATATCAACAGCAGGTTGTAGTCCGATCCCACTGCCAGCAACAGGATGACCGCAAGTGGGATGATGACCCAATACAACTGGATGCCCAGGAGATGCTGCCAAACCAGTATCGAGAGACCGAGTGAGGCGCCGAGTGACAGCGCCACCGTGCCGACGATGACCAGCGCAGCGACCAGACTTCTGGTGATGAACATCATGATGAGCAGGATCAGGCTCAGCGCCGCGATGGCGACGATCATCAGGTCATACTTGGCGCTCTCTCCGATGTCCTTGTAGGTCGCTGCGGTGCCGGCGATGTAGATATGGGAGCCCGCCAGCGGTGTCCCTTTGACGGCCTCCTCTGCCGAGTGTCTCATCGCGTCGATGTGCGAGATGCCTTCGGGCGTAGCGGGATCGGTGTCATGGGTGATGGTCATTCGCGCGGCCTTGCCGTCAGGCGAGAGGAACAGTTTCAGGCCGCGCTTGAATTCCTCGTTGTTGAACACCTCCGGCGGAACGTAAAACGAGTCGTCGGTTTTCGCGGCGTCGAACGCTGCTCCCAGGGCAGTCGCATTCTGCAACGCCGCCGCATTCTGGCTGTAGATTCCCGACAGCGTGGCGTAATTGGTCATGACCAGATCGCGATTGGTCATCTGACTGGCGATCTGGGGCGGGATCAGGTTGAGCAATTGCGGTTGAACTGCATCCAATTTGTCCAGACTCGTTGTGACATTTGCTAACTGATCAGTCAGCGCGTTGATCCCGTCGAGCGCGTCGAAGAGCGATCGAAGAGCCCAGCAGATCGGGATGTCGAAACAGTGTGGCTCCCAATAGAAGTAGTTGCGCAATGGCCGGAAGAAGTCGTCGAAATTGGCGATCTTGTCACGCAGGTCCTGCGCCACGGCAACCGTCTGGTGAAACGCTTCAACCTGCTCGTGGGTCGCGTCGTTCGCCTGCCCCTGCAAGGTCGCCTGCTGCCTCAGGATGCCGATCGTCTTGTCGATCTCACCGACCTGCTTGAGCAAGTCGTTGGCGCGGTCTTGCTGATAGCCGAGATTCTGTATCTGGCCGGCGCTTTGCGCGCTGATCTGAAACGGAATCGACGAGTGGTCGAGTGGCGTGCCCAAGGGGCGGGTAATGGATTGCACCTGGGCGACGCCCGGCGTGTGGAACACGGCCTTGGCCACGCGTTCCAACAGAATCATGTCGGTTGGATTGCGCAGGTCATGATCCGCCTGGATCATCAGAAGTTCGGGGTTGAGCCTGGCCTTCGAGAAGTGCCGCTCGGCGGCGGCATAACCGATATTGGACTGCGCCCTGTCGGGCATGTAATTGCCGACGTCGTAACTGGTCTTGTAGCCGGGCAGCGCGAGCAGACCGATGGCAGCCAAGGCCAAGGTCGCGACGAGAATCGGCCCTGGCCACCGGACGACCGCCGTGCCGATCCGGCGCCATCCTCTTGTTCGTGCCTTGCGCTTCGGTTCCAACAGGCCGAAGCGGCTACCGATAGTTATCATCGCGGGCGCCAGGGTCAGCGCCGCAACCAATGCCACCAGGACCCCGATTCCGGCGGGGATGCCGAGGCTTTGGAAATACGGAAGTCGGGTGAAGCTCAGGCAGAAGACAGCGCCTGCGACGGTCAGACCTGACCCCAAGATGACATGGGCGGTCCCGCGGTACATGTTGTAGTACGCGGTTTCGCGGTCCAGTCCGAGGCTACGGTCTTCGTGATAGCGACCGAGGAGGAAGATCGCGTAGTCGGTACCGGCCGCGATGACCAGCAGCGTGAGAATATTGGTCGAGTAGGTCGACAGTCCGATGAACCCGGAGTTGCCGAGGAAGGCCACAATTCCACGGGCCGCGGACATTTCGATGAGGACGGTGACCAGCACCAGGAGCATGGTGACCAGTGAGCGGTAGACGAGGAGCAGCATGATCGCGATCACGACGACCGTCAGTATGGTGACTTTCGTGGTGCCTTCGTTGCCCACTTCGAATTGGTCGGCGATTTGCGGCGCCGCGCCTGCGAGATAGGCCTTCACGCCGGGTGGTGCCGGCGTGTTGTTGATGATGTCGCGAACCGCGTCTACAGACGCGATGGACTGCGCTTCGCCTTGATTGCCTGTGAGAAATACCTGGACGTAGGCCGCCTTGCCGTCTGAGCTTTGTGAACCGGCCGCTGTGAGCGGATCCCCCCAGAAGTCCTGTACATGCTGAACGTGCTTGTGATCCTGCTCAATTCGCTGGATCAGCGTGTCGTAGTACTTGTGCGCCTCGGCGCCGAGCGGCTGATCGCCCTCCAGCACGACCATCGCCGCACTGTCGGAGTCGAACTCCTTGAACACCTCGCCGATTTTTTTGAACGCCTGCAACGACGGTGAATCAGGTGAACTCAGCGCCACGTTGTGGGCTTCGCCCACGACCTCCAATTGTGGGACGAGAGCATTGGTGATCCCGGCGAGAACCAGCCAGAACAACACGATCGGCACCGAAAGCCAGCGAATCGACTTCGCGACGCGGTCGGTCAGGGATGTCCGTGATGCTTGGTGTTCGCTCATCCCGACTTGTCCAGGCAGTAGGTATAGGCGTTCATGGTGTTGACCTGTCTCTCGTCTTTAACCACCTCGTCGATGATGATGCGGCAGCCCAGGTAGTCGCTATTGCCTTGCGCCATCACGTTGACGAGCACCGCCGGCTGGGTCGTCGTGGTGTCGTATGACCACGGCAGGGTCACGTTGTCGGCCCGCTGAGGCTGAGCATTGATATCCAGATAATTGATCGTCGCCACCGCGCCCGGCGGGCCGAACACCTCGAGGACGATGTGCTTCGGGTTGAAGGGAACGATCTCATCCGACAAGGCGCCGCCAGTCGACGTGTTGTGATTGGAGCCGAAGACGCCGTGCAGGCGGTAGACGGCGAAGCCCGCCACTGCCACCACCACAATGGCGACGAGCACCATCCACCATCGCGTGAGCAGGCGGCCCATCGAAATCCCCTGCACCCATTAGCCTTTCGATAGCCGCGATACGGAGGCTCGGTCCGACAGCAGCCTGCCGGACCGAGACCCTATATCAACCTCCTTGACAGTACGGTACGGTACCGCACGGCACAAGCCGTACGTGCGCCCACGGTTCAACGGCACCGACGAGTGAGACTCGGAATCATCACGTCGTCGACAAGGGCTTGGACCGTGCGGCGGGTGGGCGGACTGGCCGACCAGATGGACCGGAAGATGAGATAGCCGGGCATGACATCCCAGAGGTCTTCGGTGATGGCGGCGGCGTCGATCTCGCCACGATCGACCGCCTGCGCCAGGACGTGATCCATCAGGGCCTTCCGCTGATCGAGGAACTGGTGCTGCATCACGTCGTTGAGCGCGGGGTTGCGCGATACCTCAACCAGCACCGCGCGCATGGTGCTGGCGTGCTCGCGTGCCTGAGCGCAACATATCTCCGCGATTTGCATCAAGATCGCCGCGAAGTGTTCCGGTCTCGGGTGCGACGGCGACCTGACGGACGCCTTCGATGAACGCGGCCAACACCAGTTCGGCTTTCGTCGGCCACCGCCGGTAAACGGTGGCCTTGCTGGCTCGTGCGGTGGCAGCGACGGCATCCAGTGTCAACCGGTCATAACCTTCTTGCTGCAGCAGCCGCAGGGTCACCTCGAGGAGCTCGGTCTCCCGCGGCGACCACGGCGAGGCCTCGACAGCGTGAGTGACACCCCGGGTCATCGCACCAACCCTGACCTTTCGATCTAGTACGGACCATTACCGTACTGCGTGACGCCAACGCCTCCCCGACTTTTGGCCGAGGTGTTGACCGCGCGGCCACCCTGCTTGACTGTTTCGGATGCAGAACGTCCAGGCGAAAGGTCGTAATGGCGGGCAATAAGGTCGGCAGAGTCGCCGACAAGGTCGCATTCATCACCGGCGCGGCGCGCGGCCAGGGTCGCGAACACGCGATCCGACTGGCCGAGGAGGGCGCCGACATCATCGCCGTTGACATCTGCGAGGACGTCGACGGTGTCAGCTATCCGGGCGCTTCGGAGGCCGACCTCGCCGACACCGCCGACCTCGTGGAGAAGTCGGGCCGTCGCATCGTCACCGCCAAGGCCGATGTACGGGACCTCGAGAGTCTTCGCGCAGCCCTCGATCAAGGAGTGGCCACGTTGGGTGCGATCGACATCGTGGTGGCCAACGCCGGTATCAGCGGTACCCCCGCGCCGGCCGCGCTGATCGAACAATCTGCGTGGCAGACGATGCTCGATATCAACGTGACGGGCGTGTGGCACACCGTCAAAGCGGCGCTGCCGCATATGACCAACGGCAGCGGGTCGATCATCTTGATCAGCTCGATGTTGGGCCTTCGCGGCGGCGGCTACATGGCGCACTATGCGTCGGCAAAGCATGCGGTCGTCGGCTTGATGAACTCGCTGGCGAATGAGCTTGCGCCGCAGTGGATCAGGGTGAACTCGATCCATCCAGGCAACGTGCGGACACCGATGCTCGACAACGACTGGTTCTGCCGAACCCTACGGCCGGACCTGCCCAATCCGACCGTCGACGACGCCGCAGAGATCATCGGGCAATTTCACATGTTGCCCAAGCCGCTGATCGAGGCGAGGGCCGTGAGCAACGCCGTGCTCTTCCTCGCCTCCGACGAGGCGCAGTACATCACCGGAGCGGCGCTGCCTGTCGACGCCGGCGCCGTCGCGAAGTTCTGACT
The DNA here is from genome assembly GCA_963766465.1 of uncultured Actinomycetota bacterium. Taxonomy (GTDB): domain Bacteria; phylum Actinomycetota; class Actinomycetes; order Mycobacteriales; family Mycobacteriaceae; genus Mycobacterium. The sequence continues at coordinate 194,452 of CAVXZT010000014.1, read as the reverse complement.
AGCGAGGTTCAATGCCTGCGACCGAAGCCCTGCTGCAAGAAATGCTCGACGAGTTTCAGCTGCGAAAGCTCGTCCACACCTATTGCCGTGCAGTCGATCGCGGTGACTTCGCTGACGCTGCGAGAGCTTTACCATGACGATGCAGTGGACGCCCACGGCACGATTTCAACGGGGACGGCAGACGAGTTCCTCAAAACGCTCGAAGCATCCCGCCCTCACATTCGGTCGATGCAACACAACGTCACCACAGTGAACTTCGTCATCGACGGCAACCTGGCCGAGGGCGAGATCTACACCATCGCGACGCACACGTTCAGCGCGGGCGAACGGGATGTCGACGTCATCATCGGCGGGCGCTATCTCGATAAATACGAGAAACGACATGACATTTGGAAGATCATCGAACGGACGATCGTGACCGACTGGGCCAACGTGAACGATCCATCGTCCGTCGACCTCAGCCATCCGATCACCCGGGGCACGCTCAAAGGAAGCCCCGGCGGGGATGATCCGTCACATCAGTTCTTTTCGCTTTTCGCCGCGCAAACGCAGTGATTCGCGTCAGGTGGAACCCGAGCCCTCGAGGTACGCGACGATGGCGTTGGTAAGCCCCCGGCGTGCCAGGTCCAGATCGGAATAGCTGCCGAGTTGACGTTCGGACGTGATGCCGCGCATCGCGCCAGGGATCAACGTCGCGACCTCGTTCACCCGCCCCGGATCGATGTTCAGACCCGCGAACGCGTTCTGGCACGTCGCCAGCCAACCCCGTCCCCAGGACTGGAGTTCGGCGGCGGTGCGCGGATACAGACGTTCAAGTTCGGCGGGGTCGCGTGGAAGTGCCGCGCGCAGGTTCTCGATCGCGCGTGAGTCGGTCGCGGTGAGGCCGTCGTAGAGAGTGTCGATGATGCTGGCTACGCGATGGCGCAGCGGCGCCGTGGCGTCCGCGGGAGTGAACACGTCGGCCCGTCGCTCGGCGGTGCGATGCAAAACCGCGGCCCAGAGTCCGTCGGCGTCGCCGAACTGGTATTTCACCGCACCCCAGGTGGCGCCGATTTCCTTGGCAATTCGATTGGCCGACACGGCTGCGGGGTCGCCGGTGGCCAGCGCCTTCAGCGCAGCGTCCAGCATGTTCTTACGGGTGGCATCGCCTCGCCTGTTGGTGCGCTGAGGCTGAACGCCGACGTCGGTCATCGTGCTGATGCTACGGGATTCACAGAACCTTCTTCTAAATTTTCATAGAACCCACTATGCTTTGGTTCCATGGCGAAGCCACCCCTCTCGATGAAACCGACAGGATGGTTCCAAGTCGGCTGGTCAGACCAGGTCGCGGTCGGCGCCGTGCACACCATGAAGTACTTCGACACCGAACTGATCGCGTGGCGGTCGGAGTCGGGCCGGGCGACCGTGATGAACGCGTACTGCGAACACCTCGGTGCCCACCTGGGGTTCGGCGGCCATGTCGAGGGCGAGGTCATCCAGTGCCCATTCCACGGTTGGCAATGGAACGCCGAGGGCCGCAACGTCTGCATCCCGTACGAGCCGCGGCCGAACCGAGGTCGCCGGATGCGCACCTACCCGGTAGTGGAGCGCAACGAGTCGATCTACATCTGGCATGACGTGGAGGGCCGCGAGCCCTTCTTCGACGCACCCGATGTGTTCGCCAGCTTCGAGGACGGAAGCAGTGCCTCCGACTACTACCCGCAGCAGCGCCTGTTCCGCGAGACGCTGGAACTGCACCCGCAGTACGTGCTCGAAAACGGCGTCGACTTCGCACATTTCAAGTTCGTGCACAACACGCCGATCGTGCCGGTGTTCACGCGGCACGACTTCGCGGACCCGGTGTCGTATGTGGACTTCACCATCACCTTCGAAGGCGACGATCAGCAGTCGATCGACGATGTCAAGAGCGGTGTCGAGGCGATCAACGGCGGACTCGGCGTGGCGGTGACCAAGAGCTGGGGAATGATCGACAACCGCACCATCTCTGCGATCACACCCGTCGACGAGTGCACCTCCGACGTCCGCTTCATGGTGTACATCGGCCGTACGCCAGGAAAGGACACCCCGCGCGCCGAGGCCAAGGCCAAGGAGTTCGGCGAAGAGGTCATTCGGCAGTTCGCCCAGGACGTCCATATCTGGTCGCACCAGCGCTATTCGGATCCGCCCGCACTGTCGACCTCCGAGTACGAAGGCTTCACCGCGATCCGAAAATGGTCCATGCAGTTCTATCCCGACGGCCGCGGCGGCAGCGCCGCGGACCTCCACGCCGCGTCAACCAACCAAAGGGCTGAGTAACAATGACTCCCACAATTCGGGTGTTTCAAGTGGCGACGGGCAACGTCGGCTCAGAGATGATCAAGCGGCTCGGCGCCCGCGACGACCTCGAGCTCATCGGATTGCATTGCTACACAGCGGGTAAGGTCGGCCGCGATGCCGGCGAGATCGTCGGCCTGCCCCCGATCGGCGTGACGGCCACCGGCACCGTCGAGGAGATCATCGCTGCCAAGCCGGACGTGCTTACGTTCCACGGCGTGTTCCCCGACGAGGACCTCTACGTGAAAGTCCTTGAGGCTGGGATCAACATCGTCACGACGGCCGACTGGATCACCGGCTGGCACCGCGACACCAACCACCCGCACCCGTCGGGCAAGCCGGTGACGCAACTCCTGGCCGAGGCGTGCGAGAAGGGTGGCTCGACCTTCTACGGCACGGGAATGAACCCCGGCCTGAATCAAATCCTCGGGGTGGTGTGTTCCGCCGACGTCGCCGAGATCGAGAACGTCACCACCATCGAATCCGTTGATGTGTCCTGTCATCACTCGAAGGACACGTGGATCGAGGTGGGCTACGGACTGCCGGTCGACGACCCGAGCATCCCGGGCAAGCTCGAGAAGTACACCCGCGTCTTCGCCGACAGCGTCCTGATGATGGCCGACTGCTTCGGACTGGAACTCGACGAGGTCAAGTTCAGCTATGAACTCGGCGCGTGCACCAAGGACATCGACCTGGGTTGGTACACCCTGCCCAAGGGCTCGTTGGGCGGTAACTACATCAAGTACCAGGGCATCGTCGGTGGAGTCCCACGCGTTGAGACGCACCTCGAGTGGCAGATGACTCCGAACACCGACCCGAGCTGGGATATCAAGGGCTGCTACATCACCCAGATCCAAGGCGATCCGTGCATCTACAACAAGCACATGATTTTCCCGAAACCCGGGGTGGACTTGTCGAACCCGGAGAACTTCGCGTCGATCGGCATGACCGTCACCGGCCTGCCCGCGCTCAACGCCATCTCGTCGGTGGTGTCCGCACCGCCGGGACTGCTCACCAGTGCCGATCTACCGTTGCGTGGGTTCGCAGGCAGGTTCAAGGCGTAGTCCCCGCTCATACCGGAAGTGCTGTCTCAATCTGTTTCCGCAATGTGGCGAGGGATCGAGCCAGGAGGCGCGACACGTGCATCTGCGAGATTCCGAGCCGTTCGGCGATCTGCGTTTGTGTCATGTTGCCGAAGAAGCGAAGCATGAGTACGGCTTGTTGGCGTTCGGGCAATGCCGCCACCAGCGGACGAACCGTTTCGACGTCGAGCACCCTATCCAAATTGGCGTCTAAATCTCCGAGATTGCTGCTGATCGATCGTCCGTCGTCGCCCGCCGGTCCGGGGCTCAGCGCGTCGGATGAAAGGGTGGAGTACGCACTCGAGGCGATCTGCGCCTGGACCACCTCTTCATGGTCGATGCCCAAATGGCTGGCGATTTCGCTGGCTGTTGGCGCGCGTTCCATCCGTTGAGACAACTCTTCGCGGGCCCTATTGAGCTGGGGCCCTAGTTCTTTCATTCTCCGGGGAACCTTCACCGACCATCCGTGATCCCGGAAGTATCGGCGAACTTCGCCCATCACAGTCGGCACGGCGAACGCCAAGAAATCCGCGCCGTTCTCGGCGTCAAAACGGTCGACCGCCTGAACCAGACCCATCCGTGCCACCTGGACGAGGTCTTCGAGAGGCTCACCGCGGTTACTGAAACGGCGTGCGATGTTGTCGGCCAGCGGCAGGCAACGCTCGATGGTCGATTCTCGCTGGCGCCGGTACTCAATCGACTGCGCGTCCAGCGTCGCGAGGTGTCGGCACATTTCCGTCACGTCGGCGTACTCGGATCTCGGCCTTGAAGTCACCAAATGCCCCTTCGTCCCGCAGATCTTGATTGGAGGGGCTCGGAGCTGAACCTGGCAATAAATGCGCGGCAGTCTTGTACCGACCGCGCGACGCGGTGTGTGCGACTCGACCCGCCACCCGCTGCTGGATACGCAATAGCCGAGAACTCCAGCGTAACCCTCCTGCAGCGGGTAGACACGGCTTCGAGCGCCACCAGCGGAAGGTCGCTCGGCAGGAGCAGCCGCTCGTGGCGCCATCTATCAGGTGTTTTTCGCCCGCGCGGCTTGGCGCTTTTGCTTCTCGATGCCGGCCAGCTCCTCGACCCGGTCTGCCTGTGCGCGCTTGGCGTCGGCTTTGGTTCGCCTAGCCTGAGCTTCGTCGAACTTTGCCTTGGCAGCCGCAGTCGCCTTCTGCTCGTTCGCACGAATCCTTGCTTGTTCGCCGCGCTTGGCCGCTTCGGCCGCTTTCTTGCGCTGGGCGGCCGTGTCGTTTGCACGCCTCTTCAAATCAGCGGTACGCTGCGCGGCCGCCTCTTCAACCGCATGCTTCCGCTCTTCTGCTGCGGCCCCGGCCTCTTTGACGTCACGATCCTTTGCTGCGCGTGCTGCCTGCTGCTCTTCGATTGCCTTGTCGCTCTTGGCTTTCAGGTCGGCACTGGACTGCTGTCGCGCCTGATCCGCAGCTGCATCGAGCTTGGCCGCGCGATCGAGCGCATCGCTACGCTCAACAAGCGCACTACCACGTGTTTGAAGCCGTGAGTCGCCCAGTACGTTTCCTACCGCCGCGTCCAACAATCCCAATGAACGCTCGTAAAACAATCGCGCAGGCGCTTCGGCGCCCATGCGAGCCACTACGCGCTCCTCGATCACCTGAAGGGGAAACCGAACGATTCGGAACTGCAAACGCAGAACTGCCATGGGTGCGTCGATGATCCTCATTGATAACTCCTGTGTCTTGCCGGCGCTCAAGGCAGTTCGGCTTCGTTGGACAGTTTGTCGGCTTGCTGTCTGATGCGATCGGCCTCCGCCTCGGCACTGGACGCACCTTGCACCACGGCCAGATGATCGTCGACGGCGTCGACGACTTCTTCAGCCGCGGAATCAATTTCGTCGCGCTCCCGGTCCTTGGCTTGCTGAACCTTAGCTAGCGCGTCGAGCTCGGCACGCGTTTTCTCTCGGGCAACATCCTGTTGTCCGATCTGCTCGGCGGTGCGCTTCTGAGCGGCTTGCTGCTGTGTAATCGAACTCTCCACGGCAGCCGTCTCGGCGTTTACCGCGATTCGTTCTTGTGCGCCTTCGAGCCGGGCATCTGTTGCTTCGGCACTGGCCTGCGCGGCCTCGGCTTCAGCGACGGCTTCGACGCTGTTGGCCTCTTTACGCTCCTTGGCCTGAGTCTGGTCGAGTTGACCCTCGGCGGTCAGTGAGTCGTTGCCGGTGAGAGCACCGGCAATTTCCTTGGCCCTGCCCTTCACCGAGTCGATCAAACCCTTGCGGGCCTCGCCGGCCTTCCTGTGCTCAGTCATTTGAGCCTCCCTGTGTGTTGGTCGACAACTCGAAAAGTGAATTGTCCGAGTGGTTCTGAGTTCGGCGCCGCCCCGGGGCGCTGGGCAGCGACCCCGGGGTGGTAGCTGTTGGTTGTCAGACGCGCGGAGTGTCAGTACCGCGCGCTGTGGTGACCTCTGTGACGTCACGGTCGTTGCGACGCTTCAGGCCGGCTAGCCCGAGCAGACCCAACAGACCTGCAAGGCCCCACAAGCCAGTGTTGTCGCTGTCGCCTTCGTCTGTATCGGCGGCGACTGTCGTCGTGGTGGATGACGGCGTCGGCCCGATGGGCGTAGTGGCCTGGGCGACGCCGGCGCCGCCGAACAGCAGGGTCAACGCAGTCAGAGACACACCGAGTGTTTTGCGCATTTGAATTTCGCTCCAAAGAGATTGAATCCGGTCCATGGCGACCGGGAAAGGGTCGGCGGACCAGCTGCTCTAGTCGTGAAGCGCTGCCCGCCATGACTCAGGTGCGGAGCTTCAACTCGCTGGGCATGGAATACCCCACACCGGTGGGGCCAAACCTGCGCTTGCGTCGGTTCGCCTGATTGGTCCGAACTCGTGCGGGTATATCAGCGCAATGTTCAGAACGGCGCGACCCTAATGCGGACTGCCGACCGGTACCGCGGCGGCGTGTTGGTCCTTCCGGGTGGCAAGCCTCAGAGCACTGCCAGGTCTCACCCACTGCAGTTGGCCAACCAACGCATTGAATGGTTGGCCCGTTCGCTGCGACACCGGCTCGGCAGCGGCGTCGTCCTGCAGCGGGTGCAATACCGGGTACGCGGCTGGAACAGCCCCGGGCTGGACGCGTTGAGAGATGCGTCGATCGCGCTTGATTCCATGCGCGAGCACTTCAACGCCGCAAAGATCGTGGTCATCGGTCACTCGATGGGTGGGCGAGTCGCCGCCCACCTGGCCGCCGGCGGCGACGTCGGCGCGGTGGTCGCGCTGGCGCCGTGGTGGCCGCAGGATGACGCCGACCTGATCCCTATCACCTGTCGGCTGCTGGTCATGCACGGCACGGCGGACTCTTGGACCGATCCTCGTTCGTCCTATAGGCAGACCGCCCGTGCCCGCGAGCGCGGCGTTGACGCCCAGTGGATGTCGATCGAGGGCGCCGGCCACTACCTCGTCCGGCAATGGCCCCGCTGGCACGAGTTGACCGCACAGTTCGCGGCCAACCAGCTTTCCGAGCGGCTCCCTGAGTCGTGAACAACCCATCGCCCGCTTCAGTCGCCGTCGAATTGCTCGACCGAATCAAGACAACATCGTAGATACTGCTATCCGGCGGTTTCGACGTCAGGCGCTTTTGCGATCATCGCCAACCGCCACGTGCACTCGCGGTTTCGCGGCGCCACCCCCGCCAGCTGCACCTTGTCGGGTATCCAGCGCAATGGCGCCGACACGGCGACTTCGGTCATGGCGACGCGGCATCCGCCGGGAATATCACTGAGCTGCATCGTGATCCGCGCCTCGGCCGCTGGCCTGATCTTCGCCAGCAATACGAGTTCCTCGCCGGGGATGCAGCTCTCGACGACGGTCTCATCGTCGATTACCGCCGGCCAAGTCCCGATGGAATGCAGGATGCGCGCACCAGGCGCAGGCCATTCGGCGCTGACAGCCCGTATTCGGCTGTTTCCGACCACCCATCCTGAGTAGGACCATCCATCGGCCAGTACATCCCACACGCGCTGCCGCGTGGAGGCGATGTCTCGAGTCACGGTCATTCCGATACTCCTAACTCTTCGAGGGGGGAACGGTTGATGCCATCACTTTGGCAGCGCGGTCCCAGGCCCGATGTAGACCCAGCGCCGCAGCCAGATTCGTCGTAAAGGTCTTGTCGACACTCTCGGCCACGTCGACGCCGACGTCCTTGCCGGAGATGCGCGCTGACTTGAGTAGGGCGTCGCCGTCGCCCCATGCCGCAATCGCCTTGCAGTGGCGAAACGCTTCCTGGAGCAGCACGACGAGTTTGATGTCACCCGTCGGTGTGGTGCCGTCGGCGACGACGACAGCGTCGAACTCGATCGACCGCGCCGTGGCAAGCGTCCGGTCGACGGTGACCGTGCGGCGACCTGCCTTCAGGACCCCACCGACCGGTGCGATCACCAATGCGGTGACACCAAGTGCAGCAGTAGATTTCACCAACTTGGCAACGCCTGCGAGGTCGGATCCCGCATCCGCGATGATGCCGATCTTGCGTCCGTCGATCGGACCCGGCTCCGCCAAGATCTGCACCAATGCGGGCGAGACGATGACGTTCTTGGCGGGTTTGCCTTTCGGGGCGGACAGACCGAGACCGGCGGCCACCTGCTCGCACAGGTCGGTGTCGACATTGGCCAGCACCTGGAGTTCGCGTTCCTTGATCGCCTGCTCGTAGACCTTGCCCAGCTCGAATGTGAAAGCTTCGACGACATGGGCTTGCTCGATCGGGCTCAGGCTTCGGTAGAACATGGTCGCCTGCGAGAAGTGGTCGTCGAACGACGCGGGTTGTGCGCGCACCGCCGTTCCTTCAATCACCCGCGGCGTCTGCACATACCCGCCGTGCTTGTCGTCGGCGAGCTTCGGCTCGTCGCCGTCGATGCTGTTGGGGTGATACGGAGCGACGCCGGTGTGAATCGCGGTTTGATGCATGCCGTCGCGCAGCATGTCATTGACCGGACAATGAGGCCGATTGATAGGCAGCTGAGCGAAATTGGGCCCGCCGAGACGGGTTATCTGGGTGTCGAGGTAAGAGAACAGCCGAGCCTGCATAAGCGGATCATTGGTGGGTTCGATGCCGGGGACCAGATTGCCGGTGTGGAAGGCGACCTGCTCCGTTTCGGCGAAGTAATTGGTGGGGTTGCGGTTCAGGGTCAGCTTCCCGACCAGCTGCACTGGAGCCAGCTCCTCGGGGACCAACTTCGTTGGGTCGAGCAGGTCGATCCCTTCGAAGCTGTCGGTGCCGTCATCGGGCATGACCTGAATACCGAACTCGTATTCGAGGAAGGCACCAGCCTCGATCCCGTCCGCCATGTCGCGCCGGTGGAAGTCCGGGTCGCAACCTGCCGCAATCTGCGCCTCTTCCCACACCAGGGAGTGCACACCAGCGACGGGCTTCCAATGGAACTTGACCAGACTCGTCTTTCCGGAGGCGTTGACGAGCCGGAAGGTGTGCACGCCGAAGCCCTCCATGGTGCGGAAGGAGCGAGGGATACCGCGATCGCTCATGTTCCAGAACACGTGATGCGTTGCTTCGGTATGCAGCGATACAAAGTCCCAGAACGTGTCGTGGGCGGACTGCGCCTGCGGGATTTCCCGGTCGGGGTGCGGCTTAGCGGCATGGATGATGTCGGGAAATTTGATGCCATCTTGAATGAAGAAAACCGGCATGTTGTTGCCGACCAAGTCGAAAGTGCCCTCGTCGGTGTAGAACTTGACCGCGAAACCGCGGGTGTCGCGCACGGTGTCGGCGGACCCTCGGGAGCCGAGCACGGTGGAGAAGCGGGTGAAGACTTCGGTTTTCGTGCCCTTCTTGCCGAGGAATCCGGCCTTCGTCACCGACGCCGCGGTGCCGTAGGACTCGAACACACCGTGTGCGGCGGCCCCGCGCGCGTGCACTACGCGCTCCGGGATGCGCTCATGATCGAAATGGGTGATCTTCTCCCGCAGGTGGAAGTCTTCCAGCAGCGTCGGGCCGCGAGCACCTGCCTTGAGGGAGTGGTCGGTGTCGGGCAAGCGCACGCCTTGGGCGGTTGTGAGAAACTCACCGGACTGGGCGCGGGGATCATGATCGGGTTTCTGGCCGTTTGTGACGCCGGTGGGACTGGCTGGTCTCGGGGCCTTTTGATCTGGTTTGCGCGGGGCCGGCATATGAATCTCCTCGGGTCGACGGGTGGTGCAGTCGGTACGTGCACGGTTGTCCGCCGTCCTTCACTGCCTCGCCGACGGGATACCCGATTCCGAAGAATGCATGCAGTTGAATCGCGCGCAGGAATGTTGCGGCGCAGTCGGAGTATTAGTCCGCTTCTGGTTTGCGGATGGCAGGCATTGGGCACCACCACCGCAGCGGGCATCGACGTTTGGTTGCGCTGTCGGCCCCGTTAGGCCGGTTCAGGGTGCAACTCTGATGTTGAGAAAACAGCGCAGCCCTGGGCTATGCCGCAGGCTTCTCCGTGGTCAACTGGGCGACTGGCGTCGTCTGGCGTCGCACACGCTGCTACTCGCCCAGAGTGTTTTATGGCGCCGGCGTGGGTACGGGTGATGTCATGAGTGGCGAAAACAATCGTTGCCGCGTCGGGGTTGATTTGTCTCGGAGCTGCCGTGCTCACGGGGGCAATTTGGGACGGCCCGCTGGTGACTGCATCGGTGCGTCTGCTGGACAACCTGCGGTCGCAGGGCCGGCATGCGATGCCGCGCTAGGAGTCTTGCGGCCTCACGCGCTGGTATGTCGGTGTGGCTCGGCGACCGGCCTGGACTCGGCGGAGCCTTTCTGCCGCGGAAAGACTGACAACCCGACTATCGCTGCGACTGCGATGAATTCGCTCTGCCAGTTCTGCATCGACTCGAACCAGAATTGCGACGTGGTCGCATAGCGCCACACTGAGATCGCGGCCTGTCCATGCTGCAACTGCTCTTCGTTGAATGCCTTCGCGCCGCCCATGGCGTGCCAGCGCCCATGAGGCGAAGAACAACACGAAAAATGCTATGACCAAAGAGTGTTCGTACAAGCTGAGAACCAGACCACCCTTGCGGACTGGCCACGGCGTGTACTGGTTCGGCTGCACGCCGCGCGGGTCCTGGTCCTGTGGAGCAGGCTCGTTCATCGGCTTCGACTCGGATGACGCCTGTTGGAACAAGAACGCGGTCAACACCACGTACATGCCCATCTGCAGGAACTCGGACTCCCAGTTCTCAAAGGTCGCCTCGACGAAGTCGCCGGTCGTCAAATACGACAACACGGACACCTGCTCGTGCGCGCCGTGCTCCTGCTGCTCCTGGTTGTAGGTCGCCGCGCCAGATACCACCATGCCGACGAAGAACACGGCGAACAACCCGAGGCGGGCCAGCAGTAAGCCGTTGTTGTGCAAAACGGCGGGGATGCGACGACTGCGTGACATGGGACCTCCCCTTGGCAGGTACCAGCGTCTATACCTAGCCAGCGAAGTAGCTACGCACGCGCCAGTGCGCTAGCTGCCGAGCAGTTTCTTTGACACGGTTGCGGCGAACGTGTGCGTGTCGCCTGGCCAGCGTGCCGAGACGTAGCGGCCGTCATCGACGACGAACGCGGGCCGGGAGTTGGACGCAGAGTCCCGCGCCATTCCCGACGTCTTCAGTCGCCAGTCCACCGAACCCGCTGCGACATCACAGAAGTCGTCGGGACTCTGTAGTCCGCGAGTCACCTCTGCCTGCACCGACATGTAGCCGATCGGGTCACCCGGCTTCTCGACGTAGGTGCGGTAGTAGTCGGGATCCCAGAATCTGGTCACCCGGGATACGCTCCAGGCGCGACGCTCCAATTCCCATGTCAGCGCCGTGGTTTTGCGACCATAGAGCACCGAGCGACCCGTCGCCGGATCGACGGTTCGCGCGGCGAGCAGCACTCCGTGGCAGATGGCTGCGACGAGGATTTCCCGGCGAAAGGCTTCTGCGACGAGACGCTGCAACACGTCGCTGTCGATATAGCTGCGCATCCCCCGCGCGCGATGCCCGCCGGGAAGCAACAACCCGTCCACTTCCTCCAGATCCGTATCGGCCCACGCGGCCGGCTGCCGGTATTCCGGTGACTCGAGCATCCGCCCGTACGCAGCGCGGCCATCACGGTTCGCGCGCAGGAACCGACCGACGACGATCGCCCGGTTCAGACCGGGCACCTTCGACCAGAAGTCGAGACCGCGACCGGTAACCATGATGTCGTCGGCGACCGCCTGCAGGCCGCTTTCGGTGCTGAACTTGACGGTGTGCCCTTGCGCGGTCAACACCTGCCAGCTGACGGCGACCTCGGTCGGGTCGAAATCGATGTCCGGAATCGGTATCAGGACGGTGGCCACAAGTGCCAGCATGGCATTCGTGCGCTCTGTTCCACGACGCGAAGCCCTCAAATACGCGGTCGCCGCACCGGTGCTACTGACCCTGGGGACGGCGGCTGCGACGCTCGCAGCGCAGACGGCATCTGCCGCCAACATGAAGCTGATCGATTTCACTCATCGGTTGGTACCGCCGGATCAGATCAAGTCGGCGGGCTTTGACGGGGCACTCGTCTATGTGTCCGAGTTGCGGCCGGGCGCCGACTTCGATTTCAAGCCCGTCACCCGCGAGTATGCGGATGCGCTACGCGCAGAAGGCCTTCACGTCGTCAGCTGCTACCAGTACGGAAAACCCGGTTGGCCGACACCGTCGGACTACACCCGTGGATACGACGGCGGTGTGGCAGACGCTCAGACGGCCCTGCGACTGCACGCCGCTGCCGGTGGCCCGACTTCGGCGCCGATCTTCTTCAGTGTCGACGAGGACATCGACCTCGACACCTGGAATAGCCTTGCGGTGGAATGGTTTCAAGGAATCAACTCGGTACTGGGCGCGAACCGCACCGGCATCTACGGACATGCCAATGCGTGTGGATGGGCAGTCCGGGACGGTGTCATTGGGCGCTCGACCACTGAAGGAAAGTGGTGGGCGTGGCAGACGAGGGCGTGGTCTGACGGTGAGCGCGAACCCGCGGCTGTTCTGTATCAGTACGTGATCGTCACCGCCGCCGACCCTGGTGTCGCCCTTGGTGGTACCCACGTCGATGTCGACGAGGTCCTTGCGGCCGACTTCGGGCAGTGGGACCTCCAGAGGTAGACGTCGTAATTCGGCTTAACCTGCGGAAACGCTGAGTTTCGCGACGCGAAAAAGCGCGCCTTACCCGGTGGATAGGAAACTCTTCCCTTTTGGGAGTGGAATCTGGCTTCCCCGCGATTACGCCACCGCGCCCTGAACACGACCATTAATCCCATGCCGCACGCAGCGGCGAAAACCTACTGAAGTCGGGCACTTTCGTCGACTTGCAGAACCGAAGGAGCCCCACAATGAACGCAAACCGCCGCCCGACCCTCCGCTGGCTCACGACACAGCTCGCCTCCTACCTGGAGATCCCCGCAACCGCCATCAACCCGATGGTTCCCCTCGCCGAAATGGGCGTCGACTCGGTGCACGCAATCAGCCTTGTCGGTGACGTCGAACTGCATTTCGACATCGACGTCGACCCCACGATGATCTTCGACTACCCCACCCTCGCCGGCATCGCCGAATTCATCGATGACGCGGTGGCCGAGCAGGAGCAGGTGGCGTAAAGACGCCACGACTCCCCTGCTGTGCCCACTTGAGCACCTGATGAGTAGCGCGTCCTGGCAATTGAGGTCGTCGGCTACGCTGGCCCGCTCCTCCCCCAGGGCCAGACGATTCACCTGCAACGCAGTCCACCTGAGGAGCCCCACGTGAACCCAAACCGCCGCCCGATCCTGCGCTGGCTCACCACGCAGCTGGCCTCGTATTTGGAGGTGCCGGCGACCGCCATCAACCCGATGGTTCCCCTCGCCGAAATGGGCGTCGACTCGGTGCACGCAATCAGCCTTGTCGGTGACGTCGAACTGCATTTCGACCTCGACGTCGACCCCACGATGATCTTCGACTACCCCACCCTCGCCGGCATCGCCGAATTCATCGGCACCGCCGTGGCCGAGCAGGAGCAGGTCGCGTAGATGCCCTCGGTCCGGCACTTGAAAACGGCACAAAATTTGCCGACTTATCGCATGTGGTCAGTAGTTCGGAATCGTCAAACGACACGTTGCGAACGAGTACCGTCAATGCATTGGTTTGCTGATATCGGCGGCCGTGGGTCGGGTTCGGACAGGATTCACCATGGGGGGCAATAGTCACAAAGACCTTGTTTCGCACCTTCGGTCGCAATTCGAGGTCCACGCCGACGATCGCTGTTTCACGTTTCTTTACGAGTCCCAACGGGACCTCGTCGAGGATGTCGTCACCTTCCGCGAGCTCGACCGTGGTGCACGCAAGGTCGCTGCCTGGCTGGCGACACGACCGGAGGCCGACCGCCCGGTGCTGCTGTTATTCGAGCCGGGCATCGACTTCTGGCGGGCGTTCATCGGCTGCCTCTACGCCGGAGTCGTCGCGATACCCGCGCCTCTGCCCCATGATCAGCGCAGCATGGGGCGCGTCGCCGGCATACTTCGCGATGCCGACAGCAACCTGGCACTGACCACGACGAAGCTTCTCGACCTGCTCGGCGCCGGCATCGAGGGACTCGGCCTCGAGCGCCCGATCCTGTGCGTGGCCATCGACGATTCACCGGTCGCCGACGCGGATGCCGACGCGTGGACGCTCCCGCACATCACCGCCGACAACGTGGCCTTCCTGCAGTACACATCCGGTTCGACCGGCGACCCCAAGGGCGTCGCCGTCACGCACGGCAATGTGATGGACAACGAAGGCATGATCGCCGAAGTCCTTTCAGTGAATGCCGACTCGGTGTGCGTCGGCTGGATCCCCCACTTCCACGACATGGGCCTCATCGGCGCGCTGCTGGCATTCTTCGCTGGCGCGAACCTCGTCACAATGTCGCCCATGGCGTTTCTGAAGCGGCCAGTCAGGCTGCTCAAAGCGATCAGCGATTATCGCGGAACCCACTCTGCCGCACCGAACTTCGCCTACTACCTAATCGCAAAGAGAGTCACTACAGAGCAACTCACCGACGTGGACCTCTCCACCTGGGTGGTCGCGCTCAACGGTGCCGAGCCGGTTCGGCGCGCGACCATGGAGCGGATAAAGGACCTGCTTGTTCCGGCCGGATTCGCGCCGTCGGCAATGAGACCCGCGTACGGAATGGCCGAAGTGACACTGATGGCCACGGTCAGCCGTGGCGCCCAGCGCTACCTCGACGCCGACGCGGACGCGCTCGAACAGAACCGCTATCGACCCGCGAAGGGCCGCACGGTCAGCCTCGCCAGTTCCGGTGAGCCAGGCCCCGGTATCGACGTGCGAATCGTCGACCCCGAAACCCTGCACGCGCTTCCCGACGACCACGTCGGCGAGATCTGGCTACGCAGCGCGAGCGTGGCCAGCGGCTACCACAACCGTCCCACGGAGACGGCCGAACAATTTCGTGCCAACACTTCCGACGGCGACGGCCCCTACCTGCGCACCGGTGACCTCGGGATGCTCCACGAGGGCGATCTCTACGTCACGGGCCGCAGCAAGGACCTGCTCATCGTCAACGGCCGCAACCTGTACCCGCAGGACATCGAAGAGTTCGTAAAGGACGTACACCCGGCCTTGGCCGATTCACACGGAGTCACGGTTTCGGTCGACGTCAACGACGTCGAATGCCTCGTCCTGATCCAGGCCGTCAAGCACCGCTTGCTGGACGACATGAGCTACGGCCAGCTCGCCGCGACAGTGAAAAGTGCCGTCGCGCGCGCCTTCGAAGTCCCCGCCCCGGGCGTGGTGTTTGTGAACCGCGGCGGAATCCACCTCACCACCAGCGGAAAGGTGCAACGCGCGTCGATGCGGGCCGCGTTCCTGAAGGGCGAACTCACAGACGTCGTCCACGAGGAGCACCCCAGATGACCGATATCGCCGTTGTCGGCCTCGACTGCCGATTCCCGAAAGCGGACGATCCCGCCGCCCTATGGAAGCTGCTGCTCGACGGCGCTGACGGCATCGACGAGATCCCTGCCGAGCGGTGGAACGCGGCCGAACTGCAAGACGACGGCGCCGTCAACCACCGGGCCGGCGGGCTGATCAGCGACGCCGACGCCTTCGACAACGACTTCTTCGGCATCACTCCCCGCGAGGCCGAGGCGATGGATCCGCAGCAACGCCTGCTCCTGCAGACGGCATGGCGGGCGTTCGAAAACGCCACCCTCGACCCGCGCGGGCAGGCCGGTTCCAACACCGGAGTATTCGTCGGCGTGATGGCCAACGAATGGGCCCATCTGCACATGAGCGACTTTCGCGAGATCACCGCGCAGGCCGGTTCGGGTAACGGCTACTTCATGACCGCCAACCGGCTCTCCTACCAACTGGATTTCAAGGGGCCGAGCCTCGCCGTGGACACCGCCTGCTCCTCGTCGCTGGTCGCAGCGCATTTGGCCGTGCAGGCGCTGCGCAATGGGGAATGCGACCAGGCGGTCGCCGCCGGCGTCAACCTCACACTGACCCCCGCCCTGAACGTCTTCTACACTAAGGCAGGCCTGGCGGCGCCGGACGGCCGCTGTAAACCGTTCAGCGGCAAGGCTGATGGAATCGGCCGCGGCGAGGGCGTTGCCGTCGTCGTTCTGCGTCGCTTGGACGACGCGGTCGCCGCTGGCTTGCCGATCTATGCCGTGATCAAGGGCAACGCGGTCAACAGCGATGGTCGCAGCAATGGGATCACCGCACCGAACCGCTGGGCGCAGCAACAGGTCGCTGCCGCGGCGTGCCTGACCGCCGGGATCGAGCCCGAGCAGATCAGCTTCATCGAAGCACACGGCACCGGCACCCTCCTCGGTGACATGATCGAGGCGAAAGCCCTTGCGCACGCGCATCGTTCGCGCCGCGATACACCATGCGCGATCGGGTCGATCAAGGGCAACCTCGGCCACACCGAGGGCGCAGCCGGTATCGCCGGCCTGATCAAGGTCGTGCTCAGCCTGCACCATCGAGTGGTACCGCCATCGCGCTTCGCCGAAACGGAGAACGAACAGCTTCGGCTCGCCGACGGTGGACTGCGGATGCTGTCCGAACCAATGGAACTGCCGCCGCATACGGTTCATGCCGGAATTTCCAGCTTCGGTATCGGCGGCACGAACTGCCACATGGTGCTCGCAAGCGCCCCTGCAAACGAGCCCGCACCAATGGCCACCGGCCCATCTGGTTGGGGCGTCCTCACCTTGTCGGCCGACACTCCAGAGAGTCTGCGCCACAACGCCTTACAGCTCGCCCGCGACATCGAGGACAGTGACGCTCCTGTTGCGCAGCTGTGTTGGTCAACCAACCGCATCAAGGCCTCGGGCAAAGCACGGCTAGCGATCGTCACCGGCGACCGCGCCGAGGCCGTCGCGGCGCTACGCGGCGACCTCGAGACGGGCACGGCTGCGGGAATGTCGGCGGGCTGGTTGTTCAGCGGCCAAGGCACGCAGTTTCCCGGCATGGCAACGGCTCTGTACGAGGGCAGTGAAGCGTTCCGCGACGCTTTCGACGAGGTCGACGCGGCAATGGCGCCACACCTCGGTGCGCGAATCCGTGTGGTCATGGACGACGACGCCATCAACCGCACAGAGTTCGCTCAGCCGGCGATCTTCGCGCTGCAGTATGCGCAGGCACAAGTACTTCTACGGCTCGGTGCTGAACCGGCCTGGCTGCTCGGTCACAGCATTGGCGAGTACGCCGCCGCCGCGATCGCTCGAGGTGTTGAGCCTCGACGACGCCTGCCGGCTGGTCGTCGCCCGCGGCCGTCTCATGCAACTACTGCCCGTTGGCGGCGGCATGCTCGCGGTCCGTGCGACTGCAGGCGACGTCGCCGCGTTCCCCCTCGATCTCGCTGCGGTGAACGGCCCGAGCGAGGTGGTGCTGTCAGGCGCAACGGTTGCGATCGAAGACGCCGCCCGCACCCTGGAACAGGCGGGGATCACCGTGCGTCAGCTCAACGTGTCGCACGCGTTTCACTCGCAACTCATGGAACCCGATGACGGCAGAGTTCGCCTCCGTGGCGGCGGCGTGCTCCTACGAACTGCCCGCGTTCCCGATCTTCTCCACACTGCATGGCCGGTTGCTCGGCGACGACGAACCGATGGACGGGGACTACTGGACTGCCCACGTTCGCGCTACCGTTCGGTTCGCCGACGCAGCGGCCGAAGCAATGCAGGCCGAACCCACGCACCTCGTCGAGTTCGGCGCCAAACGCACGCTCGGGCCGATGATCACTCGATCACACGAAGGCGCGCCGCCTGCACTGAGCGTCGCGACTGATCTGACCGGAGCCATCGCTGCGCTCTATCGCGACGGCCTGAATCCCGATTGGAACCTGCTCTACCCCAACGAAGCTCGGCTTGCTCACCGACTCAGCGGCTACTCGTTCAGCACCGCCAATCGGTTCTGGATCAAGGAACAAGCCAGCGCGGGTGCCCAGCCTTCGACACTGCGCGCTGCCCCGACCGACTCAACGAAGGATTCGACGATGGACAATCTCATCGCGCTGTTCCGCGAACAGGCGGCCGTGCTCGCCGCGTACGGGCAGGGCAACGTGCCGGCCAGCTCAACGGACAACGCACCGGCCGAACCTGCGCCGCAAGTGAATCCGGCCGTTGACACGGCGGCGATCGTGCGCGCTGAGATCGCCCGCGTCAGTGGATTCCCCCAAAAGAACCTTCGCGGCACGCAGACCATCGCAGGCGACCTCGGCTTCGACTCGATCATGGTGGCCGACGTGTTCAGCGGGCTCACCCGCAAGATCCCCGGGGTGACGATCGACCCTGCGGGGTTCAGCCCGGACACCACGATTGCCGACGTGATCGGCATGGCAGGCGGACAGGCACAAGAGGCGACTCCTACGGAAAGCCCGGAGCGACAGGCAGTTACGCCGCAGTTCCGGATCGCCGAATTCGAGGAGGTCAAGGCCCTGGCCGACCGGTTTGCTTTCGGCGAGGCGATCGGCATCGACAACCCCTACTTCCTGGTCAACGACGGCGTCACCCGCGACACCTCGATCATCAACGGCGCGGAGGTGATCAACTTCTCCAGCTACAACTACTTGGGCATGTCGGGCCACCCCGCGGTGTCCGAGGCAGTGGCGGATGCGGTGCGTCGATGGGGCAGCTCGTGCTCGGCGTCGCGCCCTATCTCGGGTGAGAAGCCGGTGCATCGGGAACTGGAGCTCGAGCTGGCGAAACTGCTCGGCACCGAGGACGCGATCGCTCTGGTGAGCGGCCACGCCACCAATGTCACCGTGATCGGGCACCTGCTCGGCGAAGGCGACCTGGTGATCCACGACAGCCTCGCGCACGACAGCATCATGCAGGGCTGCATGCTTTCCGGCGCCACTCGCCGGCCGTTCCCACACAACGACCACGCCGCACTCGACGAGCTGCTGACCAACATTCGCCATCAGTACCGCCGTGTGCTGATCATCATCGAGGGTATCTACAGCCAGGACGGTGACATCCCCGATCTGCCCGCCTTCATCGAGGTCAAGCGCAAACACCAGGCGTTGCTCATGATTGACGAGGCACACAGCATCGGCGTGCTCGGCGAAACCGGCGGCGGCATAG
Organism: uncultured Actinomycetota bacterium; assembly: GCA_963766465.1. GTDB lineage: Bacteria > Actinomycetota > Actinomycetes > Mycobacteriales > Mycobacteriaceae > Mycobacterium. The sequence goes on along the minus strand of CAVXZT010000014.1, from coordinate 175,475 downwards.
GCGAACACTTCGGCGTCGACCGTGCCGACGTCGAGCTGTGGTCCGGCACGATGTCGAAGGCGCTGGCCGGCTGCGGCGGCTACGTTGGCGGCAGCAGGGAGCTCGTCGAATTCCTCAAGTACACGACCCCTGGATTCGTCTACAGCGTCGGCATGCCACCGCCCACCGCGGCGGCATCGCTCGCGGCGATCCGCACCATCCGCAACGAGCCCGAGCACCTGCGGCGGCTTCGTGAGCTATCCGCGCTGTTCCTGACGCTGGCCCGCGAAGCAGGCCTCGACACCGGTGACAGCGAGGGGACACCGGTCATTCCATGCATCGTGGGCAGCTCGGCCACGGCACTGAAGCTGTCCAATGCTCTTCTCGGGCGCGGCATCAACGCCAACCCGATCATCTACCCGGCCGTACCGGAGGACAAGGCGCGACTGCGGTTCTTCGTCACCAGCTGCCACTCCGACGAACAGATCCGGTACACGGTGAAAGCGCTTGCCGAGGAGCTTTCGCTCCTTTCCGAGAGCGCGTGAAGCGGTGCGGCTGTTCTGCTTCCATCATGCCGGCGGTGGCGGGACGATGTTCAGCGGTTGGAACAAGGCCCTCGGCCCGGCTGTCGACGTAGTCCCCGTCGAGATTCTGAACCGAGAGCGATTCTTCACGCTGCGGCAGCTCGTTAACGAGGTCGATGAGCAACTGGGATCGGCACTTGACGGTCCGCATGTGTTCTTCGGGCACAGCTTCGGCGCGCTGCTCGCATACAGGTTGGCCTGTCTGCGCGCGGCATCGGGTACTCCGTCGCCGCGGGCACTCATGGTGTCTTCCTTTGCACCACCACACCTTCCGGCGCCGATACCCGCGGTGGACCATCTCGACGATCACCAGCTGACGGCGCTGCTGTCCGATCTCGGCGGCATCCCGCCGGAGCTCGCCGAATGGCCCGTCCTGCGTGACAGAGCCGTCGCGGCGGCTCGAATCGACCTGCGCCTGTGCACGACGGATGAGGAGGCCGAACCGGTCGCACTGTCCTGCCCTATCCACGCCTTCGGCGGCAGCGACGACCCGCTGGTGACCGAGACCGATCTGCACGAATGGCGTTCGCGGACATCGGGTGAGTTCTCTGTGCACGTCCTGCGGGGCGGCCACTTCTATCTCAGTGACGGGCCGCAGTTGTTCGCCACTCTGCTCCCGCTTCTGTCCAGACTTCCGGCCGTGATCGAAAAATGCTGAGCCGATTGGCCATTTTCACGGTGCGGCGGCCGAAGGTGATCCTCATTGCCGTCCTGGCTCTACTCGGTATCAGCATTGTCTTCGGCGGCACGGTGAGCCAGAAGCTTGGGGTTGGTGGTTTCACCAACCCCGCGTCGGAATCGGCACAAGTCGCTGATTACCTCGACCAGAACTTCCCCACCACGCCAAACCTGGTGCTGGAAGTCGTCGCGCGGGAAGGCGCGGTTGGGGCTCCCGAGGTCGTGGCCGCCGCGGACAGGGTGCAACAGCTCGCGGAGGCCGAGCCGGCAGCGAAGGTGGTCGGATCGTTCAGCCAGGAATCCCGACCTGATCTGCGCAGCAGGGACGGGCACTCCGGTCTCGTCCTCGTGCACGTGGGCGGCGCCCTTGACGAGGCCACAAAGACGGCGATCCGGATCATCGATGCGCTGCCCATCGACGACGCGGCGGTCGACGTGCGTGCAGGCGGCCCGCTGGGCGTCTCGGTAGAGATCGAGGACCGAGTCGCTCACGATCTCGTTATCAGCGAGAGCATTGCGCTGCCCATCCTGCTCGCCGTGTTGGTGATCGTCTTCGGCGGTCTCGTTGCCGCCTTCCTGCCCCTCGCGATCGGCATCACGTCGATCGTCATGACGCTGCTGGTGTTGGCGGTCATGGTCAGCGTCACCGATGTGTCGGTGCACGCGCTCACTGTCACAACGGCATTCGGTCTCGGGTTGTCGATCGACTTCGGCTTGCTGATGGTGTCGCGATTTCGGGAGGAACGCGACAGGGGCAAGGACCATCAGTCCGCCATTGTCGCGACAGTGACAACCGCGGGTCGGACAATCATCTTCAGCGCAGCGACTGTCACCCTGGCCATGTCCGGGCTTCTGGTGTTCCCCCTTTACTTCCTTCGGTCGACCGCACTCACCGCGAGCGCCGTGGTGATTCTGTCGGCGCTCAGCGCGATCGTGGTGTTGCCGGCGCTGCTGGCTCTGCTCGGTAAGCGAATTGATTCGCTTGGGCTCATCCGGCGAAAGGCTCCGCTTTCGGCGGACTCGGAGTTTTGGCGACGCTGCGCCGCGGCGGTGACGAAAAGGCCACTGCAGTGCGCCCTGCCGGTGATCGCGGTGTTGCTGGTGCTCGGCATCCCCTTCCTCGGCGTGCAGCTCGCGATGCCCGACGAGCGCGCATTGCCGTCCGATTCCAATGCTCGACTGGTGACCGAATCGCTGCGCAACAACTACGTCACAGACAGCTCTCAGGCCGTAACGTTATTGGCCCGCAAGGATACCCGTGCGCTCGATAACCTTGCAGCTCCGGTGTCGTCGATGGACGGTGTGGTCCGGGTGGTTGCGCCAAACGGCACGTATGAGCGCGGCAAGCCCATCGCCGGACCAACGCCGGGGCTCGAAAGTAATGGAGCAGCTTACGGATTGGTGTACCTGTCAGCAGCCGCTCAGACCGACGCGGCGCAGCAGGTCGTGCACGCTATCCGCGCGAAGATCGACGACCAACAAGTCGAAGTCGGCGGTCCGACCGCCACACTCATCGACACCAGCGCGGCCGTCGGCGACCGGCTTCCAGTGGCGATTCTCGTGATCGCACTGGCGACATTCGTGCTGCTGTTCCTGTTCACCGGCAGCATCGTCGTGCCGATAAAGGCGCTCGTCCTGAATCTGCTGATGCTGAGCGCCGTACTCGGCCCAATGGTCTGGGTCTTCCAGGACGGGCATCTGGCTTCCTTCCTCGGAGTCACTCCCGCGCCGCTGAACCTATCGATGGTCGTCCTGCTCTGCTGCATCGCGTTCAGCCTGTCCGTCGACTACGAGATCTTTCTGCTCAGCCGGATAAAGGAAGCCCGCGACTCGGGGATGTCGAACAACGACGCGATCGTCGTAGGACTGGGCCGGGTGGGTCGGATCATCAGTAGCGCGGCACTCCTGCTCACCATCACGTTGTTGTCGTTCGCCAACGGACTGTCGTTCATGAAGATGTTCGGCATCGGCACCGCGCTGGCCATCGTCATCGATGCCACGGTGATCCGCGGCGTCGTGGTGCCCGCGTTCCTGCGCGTTGCAGGCGATCTCAACTGGTGGGCGCCACGGCCGTTGAAGTGGCTGCACGACCGCATTGGTTTCAGCGAAGCCCCGAGCGATACCGAGATGCCTTCGCCCGCACCTCAGCTAGACGAGACGACAAAGCGACTCGCCCCAGTGCGCGCGCCGGAACCCGACACCGTCCGGCATCCGACCCCACAGCCAGACGAGACAACACGGCGACTCACACCCGTAAGCGCGCCAGAACCCGACACCATCCGGCATCCGACCCCACAGCCAGACGAGACAACACGGCGACTCACACCCGTAAGCGCGCCAGAACCCGACACCATCCGGCACCCGACCCCACAGCAAGACGAAGAAACTCAACGACTCACACCGACGAAGGCACTCGACCCCGACACGGTCCGGCACTCAAAGCCCGCGGCGGTCCAACTACGCCAACGCCGCAGCGTTGTCCTTGATGACAACTCCCGGTTCGATATCGACCAGGACTGCTTGATCGGCTGCGCTCCGAACAAATCGGACGCCGCTCGCCTCGGCCTTCGCCCAATCCGCATCGAGGACCGCACGGGTGAAGTCTCCGATGCCCACGCGGAAATCCGGTGGGTCAATAGTGAGGTGATGATCGTCGACCGGCAGTCGGCCAACGGCGTATTCATGTGCGCTCCAGGACGGCGAGCCTGGACCCGGCTCACTCCCTGGCAACCCACGCCCTGGGTCCCCGGCGCATCTGTCCGGATCGGCAACCGGATCCTCGAGCTCGAAGCTCCACCGGAAGGCGCCCGCGGCAAGTCGTCGTGAGCGTCGCGCTACCCGACACGCAAATCGGCCCGCCACTTCAAGGTGGCGGGCCGACTGGTCTATGGCGTTCAGGGTTGTGCGAAAAAGATCGCCACATTCTCGGTCAAGACCGGCTTCTTGGGAGCTTCGTTCACGGGCGACAGGACGGAGCCGACCTGTCCGGGCCGCACGCCGCCGACGCCGCTCTTCTTGGAGACGGTGATCGTTCCACCGCTGCAGGAGACGGTCTTGCCGTCGACGATGACGCTCTGGCCGTCGTCGATCGGGATGTCGTAACCATCGGCGTCGGTGTAGTGGCATCCGCCACCGGCACCGTTGCCAACCGGCTGGGCGTTAGCGGTCGCCGGGGCCAAGGCGACAAAGGCGAGGCCGCCGAGGAGCGCCGCTGCGTACTGGAAGCGGGTCAGCTTGCGGGTGGTCGATGCATTCATGGTGGGTTCCTGTCCGTGGAGTTGGTGTGTGGGGTGTTGATAGAAATAATGCTGGTCAAAGGGGGGCGCCCGTAATCGCTCACAAGCCAGATTCCACTTTTGAAAGGGGAGGTTTTCCTATCCACCGGGTAAGCACGGCGCGGATGACCCCGTGTTTGGTAGACCGCCAAACGCACCGATCAGAGGTCTAAATGGCGCGTTTACGGATGGCAATCGAGGGAGTTTGCGCCAAGCTCTGACCCACAACGCAGTAGCGCTCAGTCAGCTCGCCGAGCTTGGTCAAAGTCGCATCGTCGGCATCGGTCTGCAGTTCGGCGACGATACTGACGTCCTGCACGCCGATCGGCACGTCGCGGGAGATACCTAGGGTGCCGCGGGCGTCGAACACACCGGTCGCATGCAACTCGGCGCCGACGATGTCGATACCCATGGCGGTGGCCACGCTTCGCAGCGTGACCCCGGCGCAGGCCAGCAGGGCCTGCAACAACATGTCGCCGGAGCAAGCATCGCTGCCGTCCCCGCCGGTGGCCGGATGCAGACCGGCACGAGTCGGGCCCGACCACGTCTGGACCAAGGCCGTGACGCCTCCGGTCTCGAAGGAGGCTTCGGCTTCGAGCGGGGTGCGCGAGCTCAGCGGATCGTCGCGGTAAAGCTGCTTGAGCGGCGCCTGCAGTTCCCGAAGCGTGGCTGCGTCCATCCGGTCATGATCGCACCGATCCTCAGGCCAGAGCCGTTTTCACGAAAGGGCTCGAAGCGGCGATATGGCGATTCACGATGCAGGGACGACATCGTGGTCGCTATCGCCGCGTCCACCTAAAGAGGGGTTATCGACATGCGCGTTGTCGTCATTGGAGGTGGCCCCGCTGGTGTTTCCGCCGCTCTGCACGCCGCCGAGCTGGGCTCGGAGGTCACGCTCATCGAGCGCGGGCGAGTCGGCGGAACCGCCCTGAACAGCGGTCCGGCACCGGTGCGTACGCTTGCTCGCGCCGCACGCCTAGTGCGGGACTGGAGCTCGTGGGAGACGTTCGGTCTGCACGGGCCACGGCCCGAGGTCGACCTCGCCGCCACCCTCGCCAACGCCCAGCGGGTGGCCGACCATCTGCATGAACGCAAACGGCTCGCCGATCACATCCGCTCCGCAGGCGTCGATCTTGTCGAAGAGGCCGGCGACGCCAGGTTCGTCGACGCCAACACTCTCGCCGCGACCGATGGCCGCACGTGGACCGCTGATCGGGTGATCATCGCTGTCGGCGGAAGGGCAGGGCGACTGCCGATCCCCGGGGGCCGAGCTCGGCCTGACTTATGAGGACCTACGTAGCCTGACTTCTCTGCCCGACCGGGTCTGCGTCATCGGGGCAGCCGACACCGGCTGCCAGCTCACGTCGATCCTGGCGGACTTCGGCTGCGAGGTCACACTCGTCGAGTACGCGCCGCGGATCGTGCCACGAGCCGATGTCGACGTTTCCGCAGCCCTGGAGCGCGGATTCCGGGGGCGCGGCATCAGCGTCATCACCAACGCCGCAGTACACCAAATCGACGCGCTGAAACCCGGTGTGCGCGTTCAGTATCGCGTCGGCGACGAGCCCGGAAGCGTCGAAGTGGACGCGACCTTCTTCGCCGTCGGCTGGCCAGGCAACGCCGACTGTGTCGACGCCGCGGCGGCCGGGGTGGTCACCGAGCGTGGCTACGTGATGGTTGACGCGTTCACGGCCACGAACGTTCCGCACATCTTCGCCGCCGGCGATGTCGCCGGAAACAGCATGGTCATCAGCAGCGCGACACTTGAAGGCCGTGTCGCCGCCGAGAACGCGGTGCTCGGCCGCCGGCGCAGGGTTGTCCATGACGTCGTCCCCGGTGGCAGTTTCACCGACCCCGAATACGGGAGCGTCGGGCTCACCGAGGAGCAGGCCCGCTCCCGCTACGACTGCGCTGTCGCCGTGGCCCGCTACGAGGACATGCTGCGGCCCGTCGCCGACGGGCAGCCGGAAGGGTTCTGCAAATTGATAGTCGAGACCGCGCGCCGGCAGATCGTCGGCGCTCATGTGCTCGGTGAGTATTCGGCCGAAGTCATCCAGATGGTCGCGGCGTGCATGGCGGCGGGGATGCGCGTCGAGCAGGTCGCCGAGCTTCAGTTCGCCTTTCCGACGTTCACCGAGGGAATCAGTCAGGCCGCCCAGATGGTGGTGAACCAGCTCGGCGTCGGTCCGCTGCCCCATCTGTGGACCAGTCTGGGCTCCATGCCGTCTGATTTGGCGTAGTCAGACCGCAGTGCCGTCGGCCACCCATGGCTCGCGGCCGACGTTGGCACCGTCGAGCACCATCGCGGCCACCCGGTCCCGATGCTGCTCGGCGCTGCCCAACAGTGCGGCGTCGGTGGCGGCACGCTTGTAGTAGAGGTGCGCCTGGTGCTCCCAGGTGAACCCGATTCCGCCGTGCACCTGGATGGTGTCGGTCGCGACGTGGCTGAGGGCGGCCGAGCAGACCGCCTGCGCGATGCTCGTCGCCAACGCCGGATCGTCGGACCCGTCGGCCAGCGCCCAAATCGCATGGTATGCAGTCGATCTGGCATGTTCGACATCGACAAGCAGATCCGCGAGACGATGCTTGACCGCCTGGAACGATCCGATGGGCCTGCCGAACTGCAGCCGCGATTTCGCGTACTCGACCGACAGGTCCAGCAGGTGCTGGGCGGCGCCGACCTGCTCGACGGCCAGCAATGCCGCGCCGACCTGCAGCGCATGGTCGAGTACTCGTGAGGTGTCGGCCGAGCTAGCGACCACGCGCGCGGGCGCGTCGGTGAAGGTGACGTTCGCCTCGGATCGGCTGAGGTCCAGCGTCGCCAGTGGCGTGCGCTGCACCCCGGCCGCAGCGGTGTCGACGGCATACAGGGCGACGCCGTCAGTCCCGCGCGCGGCGACCAAAAGGACATCCGCGATGCCGCCGTCGACCACCTGGGGCACCGTGCCCGACAACGCGTCGCCAGCGGCAGTGACGGTGACCGCGTCCGGATCGAATACTCCGGCCCGATCCACGACCGCGACGGCCGCGGTGCGCCGTCCCTCGACAAGGTCGCCAAGCAACTCGTCACGCACTGGACCGGACGAAGCGGCGACCAGTGCGGGGATCGCGAGATAGACCGTGCCGAACACCGGCCCGCACGCCAACCGTGCGCCGAGTTCCTCGATGGCCACCGCCTGATCGACCAGAGTGCCGCCAACGCCGCCGTCGGCTTCGGGCACGGAGAGGCCGAGCACCCCGAGCTCACCACCAAGCCGCGCCCACACCTTCGGGTCGAACGGCGGATCGGACTCCATGAGCTGCCGGACCTTGTCCTCGGCGAAGTGTTCGGCGCTGAACTTGCGCACAGCTTCGCGCAGTTGATTCTGCTCGTCGGTGAACCTGTACTCAGCCTGGATCTCGGGCTGATCCGCAAGCTTCTCAGCCACGGGGAATCTCCTTCCACGGCATGCCCGAATCGGCACGCAGATCGCCGGGCAGTCCGAGAATGCGCTCGCCGAGGATGTTGCGCATCACCTCCGATGTTCCGCCTTCGATGGTGTTGGCCCTGCTGCGCAGGAAGCGCTGCTGAATCGGCCCCTGCCAGTCCCGCTCTCCGGTGGCCGAGCCCTGGTTGTAGCCGCGGTACAGAAGTCCTTCTGGCCCAAGGAAATCCATGCACCACTGATAGATGTGCTGATTCAGCTCGGCCCCGACCAGCTTGCCGATCGAACCCTCCGGGCCCGGACCTCCGACCGTGGCCGCGGCACGCGAACGCTCCGAGGTGAGGCGCTGGGCCTCCGAACGCAGCCACAGCTGCGTGAGCCGGTCCCGCAATACCGGCGTTTGACGCGCGGGGCGTGACGCCCACAGCGCGGTGGCCTCGGCGATGGTGCCTGCGCCGCGACGGCTGCCGCTGCCACCGAGGGCGCTGCGTTCGTTCATCAGCGTCGTCATCGCCACATTCCAGCCGCTGCCCACTTCCCCGAGTCGGTGCTTGTCCGGGATGCGCGCGTCGGTGAAATAGACCTCGTTGAACTCGGCCTGACCCGTCAACTGGCGCAGCGGCCGCGTTTCCACGCCTGCGCCATGCATGTCGATGACGAAGTAGGACAGCCCCTTGTGCTTCGGCACATCCGGATTGGTGCGGGCCAGCAGCAGACCCCAGCGTGCCCGGTGGGCGAGGCTGGTCCACACCTTCTGACCGTTGATCACCCACTCGTCACCGTCGAGCAACGCGGAGGTGGCGAGCCCGGCCAGATCGGATCCGGCACCCGGCTCCGAGAACAGCTGACACCACAGATCCTCGGTGGTGGCCAGGGGCCGCAGCCACTGACGCTTCACGTCCTCGCTCTGGGCATGCTCGCGGATGGTCGGCGCGGCCATGCCGTACCCCATCGGATTGAGCCCGAGTGGCACCGGTCCGCCTGCGCCCTGCAGGATGCCGTCGGCGACAGCCTGCAGACCGCGAGACACCCCGAGCCCGCCGAGACCCTCGGGGAAGTGCACCCAAGACAGGCCTGCGTCGAAGCAGGCTCCGAGATACTCGGGAATGGGCACCGTCTTCGGGTCGTGGTCGGCGACCACTCCCCGCGCCAGCTCGGCGACCCGTTCGGCATCAGCGTCATTGCTCATGCCAGTCACGATAGGAACTCGACACCCGTCGAGACTCAGCGGGTCCGATAGGGGCCGGGCGGGCCTCAGGTCGGACAGTAAGCAGTCTTCGCAACGGCAACCAGGCGGACGACCATGTCGGGCTGCACGCCGGGCTTCTGGCGAAGGATCTGCTTTGACACCGAAAGCGAGGAATTCCCGTGCGTGAGCTGCCTGCAGATCCCGCGCCCGATCTGAATCATGTCGCTGTCTCCGGTGGGACAGGCAAAAGGTCCTTGGCCACAGCCGAGTCCGCTGGCGTTGAGCAAGTTGAGGTAGTTGTCGTCCTCGGTATCGGCGCCTGCCACACCCGCGAATGCGAGCGCCGCGGCTGCCGCGACGACGATCGAAACTAACACACCTCTCACAGCAACACCCTAGATGGCGGCCTCAGGCACCTACCGCGTGGGCGGAAGAAACCCCGACTGCGCCAACGAGACGGAGAGGCTGGTTCCAATCTCACCGTGCTCATCGAAGAGCGTCGCCGAACCGGTCGCGACGCCGTCGTGGGTGGAGTGACTCTGTGATGCCAGGCCGATCTTCGACCCCATTGGTAGGCGGCTCAGCGTGAGCGTGTAATCGGCGTTGATGAACTTCAAGCCCTCCGAGCTCCAATTGACCAGTGAGGCCGTCACATCCGCGGCCATCGCTGCACGAGTAAAGGGCGTCAGCGGCTCGTCGTCGATGAGCGGCTGCGTCAACCTCAACCACGTGTACTTCGCTCCGCCCTCACCCGACCAGTTGTCGTCCGGATTTTGGATCGACATGCCCCAGCCATATGTGCGGACGAACAGCGAGTTGTCATCAGGCTGCGCATCCGTGGGAATCGGCGGCATTCCAGTAGCTGGTGACCAGATACTCCCGGTCGGCTGGTCGCCACGACGAAGGAAGAGACCGCTGGCCTGGGCGACGATCTTGTCATCTTGACGAATGACCGCTTCGACAAGTCGCAGACGCTTTCCACTGCGGATTTCGCGGGTTTGTACCTCGATGGGCTCCAGGGCGCACGGCCTCGGAAGGTCGACAGTCAGACGTGCGGGAAGGAACTGGGGGTCGTCAACACGCTGTTCAACAGCCCAGCCCAGGAGGCCGCCCACGACGTGACCGCTGATGAACGCGCCCCAGCCACCCCTGGCGGTCGACCGTGGCTGGTAGCTGTCACCGCGACGCGCAAAATATGCGGTGTTGCGGTCGGCGCCGGGTGCTTCCGGCGAGATCGTCGACTCAGCCAAAGGTGACGCTCCTACGATTCGGCTACCTAACTAGATCGCAGTCAGTATCACCTAATGCCAATTCGGCAGGCGATGCTATGCCGAAGAGTGTTGATCAGATGTTCCGACCGTTGTCGGGATGCACAGGGCCACAATGAGTTCCAGGACCGTCTGCGGATCGTTGAGACGTTCGCCGTAGAGCTCGCGGATCTGGGTCATGCGATATCGGACGGTTTGGGCGTGGACGAACAGATCAGCGGCCACAGCATCGCGTTGGCCTTGATGTAGCAGCCACGATCGCAGTGTCTCCGCGAGCCGATCGGCGGTATTGGGACGCAACTGATCGAGCGGTGCGAGCGCCTGGTGGCGGAGGTCCTGAGCGGCTTCGCGGTCGGCGCCCAGCACGAGTGCGACGAGATGGGCATCGGTGTCGGTCGTGCCGACGTCGTCTACCGCGAGATGGAGTTCGCGCGCCTGCAGGACGCGATGATAGGACGAGTGCACCTGAGTCCAGGTGCGGGAAGGACCGACCACTGCACGGCGATCTTGAAGTTCTCGGAGTAGCCGGGATCGGTTGGGACCGTGCATGTCTGGGACGAGAAGCACGACGACAGACTCGGAGGACTCGATTCCGGGCAGGTCTCCACTGAGCTGCAATGTGGACTGGCCGAACCGGGACCCAATGCCTCGGGTCTGGGCCGACGGAAGTAGTACCGCGGTGAGGGTGTCCGGTGGACGCCACTCGGCGCGCTCGGCACTTGCCAGCAGCATCTCGGTGGGCGCGCCGGTGAGGAGGTCCTGCCCGAGGCGGTCAAGATGACGCCGCCGCTCTCGATCCGAGGACGCCAGTTCATCGGCATGCCCGGAAACGCTTGCCGCGGAGAGCTCGTCGATGTATGCGAACACCAATTCGGCGAACCGAGCGATCATCAGCGGTGGCAGACCCCGGTCGACGGCGGTTTCCGACAGCTCACGCCATGCCACCCGCGCCCCGACACGATAGGCCGACAACAGCGCGTCCACAGATCGACCTGAGCGCGCCTCGCCGCGGCCGAGTTCGTAGGCGCCTTCGAGCGCAGGCGACAACGACGGGCCTGCGTCAGAACCTTGCGAACGGGCAGCCAGATGAAGGAAGGCGCCGAGCGCCATCTGGACTGCACCCTCGATCCGCTGGCCCATCCGCCCGCTGAACGCATCCGCGTAGCTCGGCACCTCGACGGTGACGGCGGCCACAGTGTGTTCGGCGACGGCGGGCAGCACGCCCCGTAAAGCGGCGACAACCTGGTCATTCAGAACTAAGCCAGTGACCCGTCGATCGTCAGATTCTGTGACTTTGTCCATCAAATCTATTCTTTTCGAACAAATCCATTGTGGCATTTCACCCCAGCTGGCCAAGAGTTTATACCCAAGAACAAGGGATTCTGGTCTCATGACAACAACAGCACCCCGGGTCACCCCGATGGGCACGCTGCGCGACCGGTTCCTCCAGCTCGCCGAGCGGATCACCACACCGCTGGTCCCCGCCGACTACCTCGACATCATCGACCCGCTGCGCTCCGGCACGGAGCTGCGCGGCCGGATCGTCGAAATCCACCCCGAAACCCGCGACGCCGTCAGCCTGGTCATCAAGCCGGGCCGCGGCTGGCGCCCACACACCCCCGGGCAGTACATCCGCATCGGCGTCGACGTGGACGGCGTGCGCCAGTGGCGTGCGTACTCCCTGACCTCCGACACCGATCGGGCCGATGGCTGCATCGCCATCACCGTCAAGGCCATCCCCGACGGCAAGGTGTCCAACTACCTCGTGCGACGGGCCACTGTCGGCACCATCGTCCAACTCGACCACGCCGCAGGAGAATTCACACTCCCGGCGGCGGCGCCATCCAAGGTCTTGTTCCTCACCGCGGGCAGCGGCATCACCCCGGTGATGGGCATGCTGCGCAACATGGCCGAGCACATCGACGTCGTGGTCGTGCACAGCGCGCCGACACCCGACGACGTGATTTTCGCGGGCGAACTGCGCATGCTGGCCACCCAGGGCCGAATTCGCTTGATCGAGAAGCACACTGACACCGACGGCATGCTCAGCACCGCCGAACTCGGCGTACTCGTCGACGACCTCGCCGAGCGGGAGACGTGGGCGTGCGGACCCACCGGCATGCTCGACGCACTCGAGCAGCACTGGAACGACAACGGCATGCCCGAGCGCCTGCACACCGAACGCTTCCGGGCACGCGTGGTCACCGCCGGTGACGGAGGGACCGTCACCTTCAGCAAGTCCGCGACCGTCCTCGACACTCCGGGCGACCAGACACTGCTCGACGCCGGCGAAGCCGCCGGGGTGCTGATGCCGTCGGGGTGCCGGATGGGCATCTGCTTCGGCTGCGTGGCTCCGCTGCGCGAGGGAGCCGTACGCGATCTACGCAACGGCGACATCACCACCGCCGCGCCCGGTGACGGCGTCCTGATCCAAACCTGTGTTTCCGCAGCAGCGGGCACCTGCGACATCGACCTCTGAAGGAACTCCAATGACCACCCTGCAACGCCAGGAACACAATCCGATCGCTCACCTCAGCGATGACGACATCGAGAATCTCGGCCGCGAACTCGACGCCATCCGCCAGCAGGTGCTCGACAGCCGCGGCGAGCGCGACGCGGACTACATCCGCAACGTCATCGACTTCCAGCGCAAGCTCGAACTCGGCAGCCGCGCCGTGCTGTTGTTCTCCCTATTTCCGCCGGCATGGCTGGCAGGCACGGTCGGGCTTTCGGTCGCCAAGATCGTCGAGAATATGGAGATCGGTCACAACGTCATGCACGGTCAGTGGGACTGGATGCGCGACAACAAGATCCACTCCACCACCTGGGAGTGGGACAACGCCTCCCCCTCCGACATGTGGAAGCACTCGCACAACGAGATCCACCACACCTACACCAACGTGGTCGGTAAGGACGAGGACCTCGGCTACGGCATCATGCGGGTGGACGAGGACCAACGCTGGATGCCGTTCTATCTCGCTCAGCCGCTGTGGAACTTCCTCAACGCCTGCCTCTTCCAGTACGGCATCGCCGCATACGATCTCAAGGTCGGTAAGTACCTCAAGGGCAAGACGGACAAAGAGGAGTTCCGGCGCCAAGGTAAGAATGTGCTCGGCAAGATCCGCAGGCAGGCGACCAAGGACTACGTCCTGCACCCGCTGCTGTCCGGGCCGTCAGCGGTCACCACGCTGACCGCGAACCTGACCGCCAACCTGGTCCGCAATCTATGGACGCACTCGGTCATCATGTGCGGACACTTCCCCGAAGGCGTCCAGACCTACGAGAAGAAGTCGATCGACGGCGAGAACCGCGGCGAATGGTATCTCCGGCAGATGCTCGGATCGGCCAACATCAGCGGAAACCGGTTGCTGCACTTCATGACCGGCAATCTGTCCTTCCAGATCGAACACCACCTGTTCCCGGATCTGCCGAGCAACCGCTACCAGGAGATCGCGCCGAAGGTCCAAGACTTGTTCGACCGCTACGGCCTGACCTACGTCAGCGGGCCAATGGTCAAGCAGGTCGGCTCGGCGTGGAAGAAGGTGTTCCGACTCTCGCTGCCGAACGACTTCGGTCGGTCCCGCCGACCTGTCGAGCGTGAAGCAACGGCAATAGCCGCGTAGCGAGATAAATGGAAGCAGGCGGGACTCAGAATTACGGGTAAGACCGGGCGCAGAACTTCCTCAACGGCCGACGTACTAACGTCGATGTCACCGACGACGGAGGTGTACATGGCCGCGCAGATTCCCCTGGTCGATTACCTGGTGCTTGACGGCGACGATCCGCACTTGGTCGCCCAGGAGTGCGTGAGCTGCGCTGCCCGGTTCTTCGATAGGCGCAATGCGTGCGCCAACTGCTTCGCCGCCGAGTTCAGGACCGTGCCGATCGCAACCGAGGGCACGGTTCGTGCGTTCACGATCGTCGCCTTCGCGGCACCGGGTATTCCCACGCCGTTCGTGGCGGCGGTCGTCGACTGCGCCGGGACCCAGGTGCGCGCCAACCTCATCAATGTCGAACCCGATGCCGAGCACGTTCGCGATGGCATGAAGGTACGGCTGGCCATTCAGACGATCGGCGCCGACACCGAGGGCACCGAGGCGATCGGATTCGGCTTCGAGCCCGTCGGCTGACGGTCCCGACAAGTCACTCACCCACATACGAAGGAGCGTCAGCGATGAGCGCGAGCGACGAGGTGTGGATCCTCGGGATCCAGATGACCAAGTTCGGCAAGCACCCCGACCTCGATACCGTCGACCTGGCGGCCGAAGCCGCCACGGGAGCCCTGTCGGATGCCGGCGTCACCATGGCGGACATCGGCGTCCTCGCAGCGGGCAACCTGATGAACGCGAGTGCCGGTATCGGCCAACAGCTTCAGAAGCAGATCGGCCAGACCGGCATACCGGTGTACAACGTCGCCAATGCGTGCGCGACCGGCGCGACGGCGCTGAGAACCGCGATCATGGCGGTCAAAGCCGGCGAGGTGGACTACGGACTCGCGGTGGGGGTCGAGAAACTCTCCGGCGCAGGCCTGCTCGGCGGAGGCGGCTCGAGGAAGAAGGACGCGGACACCTGGACGCCGGCGGGGCGATACGGTGCCGTCGCACCGATCGATGGACGGATCGGTACCGAGACGATGCCCGGCGTTTTCGCCCAGATCGGCATGGAGTACGGCCACAAGTACGGCGGCACGAGCTTCGAGTTGTTCGCCAAGATCAGCGAGAAGAACCACGCACACTCGACGCTGAATCCGCTTGCGTCCTACCAGAAGAAGTTCACGCTGGAGCAGATCATGAACGACGTCATGATCGCCTATCCCAACACGCGCCCGATGTGCTCGGCCAACTGCGACGGCGCCGCGGCGGCGGTCGTCTGCAACGGCGAGACACTGAAATCGCTGTCGCTAGAACAGCGTCGCCGCGCGGTTAAGGTGTCGGCGTCGGTGCTGACGACCGACCCCTACGAAGAGGGTTGCCAAGTCCTGCCGAACGTCAACACATTGACCCGCAAGGCCGCCACGATCGCGTACGAGCAGGCTGGCGTTGGTCCGGGCGACCTGAACCTGGTCGAGTTGCACGACTGCTTCGCCACGGCCGAGCTGGTGCATTACGACAACCTGATGCTGTGCGAAGAGGGCGGCGCCGCAGACTTTTTCAACTCGGGCGCCACATGGCGCGACGGCTCGACACCAGTCAACGTGTCGGGAGGCCTGGAGTCGAAGGGACACCCCATCGCAGCCACCGGCATCGCCAACGTGTGGGAGATCTGCCATCACCTCCGCGGTGAGGCAGGCGAGCGCCAGATCCAGAATGCAACGGTCGGCCTAGCCCATGTCATCGGACTCGGCTCCGCCTGCGGCGTCCACGTTCTCGAGAAGTCAGCGGCTTGAGACGATCGGCGGCGACGGCGGCGACTGCGCGTAGCCGCGGCTACCAGTTGCTCGGCGAGTAGTCCTTCAGGAAGCAGCCGTGCAGATCTTCGCCCAGCTCGCCGCGGACGATCGGGTCGTACACACGGGCGGCGCCGTCGACGAGGTCGAGCGGGGCATGGAAACCTTCGTCCGCGAGACGCAGCCTGGTCGGGTGTGGACGCTCGTCGGTGATCCAGCCGGTGTCGACCGCAGTCATGAGAATGCCGTCCTGCTCGCGCATTTCGGCTGCGCTGGTGCGGGTGAGCATGTTCAGCGCCGCTTTCGCCATGTTGGTGTGTGGATGTCCCGGGCCCTTGTACGCCCGGCTGAACTGCCCCTCCATCGCCGACACGTTCACGACATACTTTCGGCGGGACGGCGAAGCGGCCATCGCCGGCCGCAGCCGGCTCACCAGAATGAACGGCGCGGTCTGGTTGCACAGTTGGACCTCGAGCAATTCCATCGCGTCGACCTCGTGCACGCGTTGCGTCCAACTGTTGATCGATGCGGTATCGGGCAGCAGGCCACCCGCGTCGATAGCGGTGCCCGCGGCGATCCTGTCCGGGGACGCGCTGCGGGCGGCCAGCGCCAGTTCGGTCACCGCGTGCGGCGTGTGGTGCTCGGCGAGGCTGCCGGCAAGTGCCGCGGGATGGGCGTCGCTGATGCGGTCGAACGTGATCACGTCGACGAGTTCCTGCGGCGGAGTGCGTTCCGCCTCGACCAGTGCCGCGTAGGAGCCGGGGGCTCGGCGCACCGTCTGAGCGGCGTTGTTGATCAGGATGTCCAGCGGGCCCTGCGCGGCGACAGTGTCCGCGAGCGCGACGACCTGAGCGGGGTCGCGCAGATCGATGCCGACGACGCGTAGCCGGTGCAGCCAGTCGGCACTGTCAGGCATCGCGGCGAAGCGGCGCACGGCGTCGTTCGGAAAGCGGGTGGTGATGGTCGTATGGGCGCCATCGCGGAGCAGTCGCAGCGCGATGTACATGCCGATCTTGGCGCGGCCACCGGTGAGCAGGGCGCTCCTGCCGGTGAGGTCGGTG
This sequence comes from uncultured Actinomycetota bacterium, assembly GCA_963766465.1. Taxonomy (GTDB): domain Bacteria; phylum Actinomycetota; class Actinomycetes; order Mycobacteriales; family Mycobacteriaceae; genus Mycobacterium. The sequence continues at coordinate 158,630 of CAVXZT010000014.1, read as the reverse complement.
CGGGCGTCGCGCTTGGCGCGGTTGAGCGCGGCGCAATCCGGACAGAGTTGGTGGTAGAACGCGTCAACCACGGTGTGGTGGTTCTTGCAGATGTAGCAGGCTCGCGAGCGGATCAGCGTGCCTGCGCTGGCCCCTACCACATTGGACACGAGGGGCAGGCCCTGAGTCTCGTCGTCGATTCGGCCTGGCGCGCCGGTGGCGGTGGCGGCAATGACGGCACGGTCGGCGGCCGCCACTGCGTCGCGCTTGGCGTGCCGGCGGGCCTTCTTCACCGACTTGAAGATGCCCGCGGTGGCCCGACGCACCGCGACGGCATCGGGGTGCTCAGTCGGCAAAGACTGGATGTCGGCCAGCACCATGAGGCACGTGTTGAGCTTGTCCGGGTCGATCGCGTTCACCGTCGAAGAGTACGGGCTTATCAGGTCGTTTCCGCTAAGGCCCTGGCCACACCCGTCAGGGGTGGAGGGAATTGAGCGAAATGGCGGCAGCCACTGTCGTCCCGCATCCGGCCCAGCCCCTCGTCGCCGATAATCTCGCTGACGACTGTCATTGACACTCGCCAGCGAAACGACGTACGGTCCTGACATGACTTCGCCGACCTCCACCGCGCAGCGTGCGTCGTCGACCGTCAATGCGCGGGATGCCCAGCGGCTTGAAACGCGGGCCCGCTTGTTCGACGCCGCAGTAGCCGAGATTGGCCGGTCTGGTTTGGCTGGTGCCGACGTCAGCACGATCGCTGCTGCGGTCGGGGTGGCGCGGGGAACGTTCTACTTCCACTTCCCGACCAAGGAACACGTGGTGGTTGAGGTGGAGCGGGCCGAGGAGGCCAAGATCGTGGCCCGACTCGGCGCGGGAGGGCCAGAGTCAGCCGATGTGACGAAGGTGCTTTCGTCGTTGGTCCGCGAGGTGCTTGCCGCTGAGCGGCGGTTGGGTCCTGTGTTCTTTCGGGACATGTTGGGGTTGCACTTCTCTTCGACACGACCTGTAGAAGACGAGCTGAGTGAGCATCCGCTGGCCGAATTCGTGGTTGCCGTAATCACCGAAGCACAAGCCGGGGGACAACTGACTCCGGATGCAGACGCGGGCGAACTTGGGGTGTTCTTCCTCACCGGACTATTCGCGTTGCTCGCCACTGATGCATCCGCGCCGAAGGCGCGGGCAGCGCTGATGGATAGGTATGCGAAGACGATCGTTCAAGGAATGGAGGCACGATGAACGCCACGGGTATCGACGGCTACCGCGACTACCTCGCGCGCCGCGACGGTGAGGCCGACCTACTCAACCGGCGGCTGACCAGCCGAGACGAATTCTTCGCAGGTTTGGAGGCCGACCCCGTTCGCTCGAAACACCACATCGATCGAAAGGTGTTCGCGCGCAACCTGCGTCGGCGGCGGCCCGGCCCCGGAGTCGATCGGCAAATGCTGTTTCTGTTGGCAACCGCCAAGCTGAACCAAGCCGAGCGGTTCGGTGTCGGCCTCGGCGAGACATACGGAAACAACAGCGGCGACGACGTACTACCCGAACGGGTCTACATGGAGCTCGAAGAGCACTATCACACCCGCCTGCTGGCCTACGTCCTCGACATCTTCGGTCTGCCGTTCCAAGTGGTCGCACCGCCACTCGTGATGCGCCAGTTCGTGAAGACCGCCGTATTCCTGCCCGAACGAATGAGTTTCATGTTCGTGGGCGCATCCGAAATGGCGGGCTGCATCATGTTCCACCAGTTACGCCGCATCGGAGTCGAGCTGTTCGCGGACGAACCCGACGTCGCCGCGCGCATCGACCGCCTCTACAGCGAGATCCTCACAGACGAAGTCGGTCACGTCGGCTACTGTGCGGCGCGCTGCACCCCTGCCGAACGGGCAATCATGCGTCGCCTTTACCCGCGCATTGGGCGGTTGTTCGCACGACAGACCTTCGAGATCAGCCTCCTCACTGATCGCGAAGAACTTCACGCGTTACTCGATCGGCCCTTTGACGTCGACGCGCTCACTGCCGGTTTGTCGCACGAAACGTTCCTTGCCGCCCATCCCTGACGGAATTTCGATTCTTCATCACCCAGCAAGCGTTACTGTCTTGTTGTCGGCAACCGACTACTGGGAGGCGACATGAGTGGCTATCGGACGGTGATTGTCGGGACCGACGGCTCTGACTCGTCGTTACGTGCGGTCGAGCAGGCAGCCAGACTCGCAGCGCATGCCAATGCAAAGCTGATCGTCGCGAGCGCGCATACCCACGCTGCCGAAAAAGGGGGCTGGTCAAGGGCCTCTTCGCCTGATCACGTGGCGGACCCCCGCGCCGCCGACGCCCTCGGGAACGAGGCCTACAAGCTGCACGGGGACGCGCCCGTCTACGACATCCTGCGAGACGCTCGCGACCGGGCGAAGGCCGCCGGCGCCCAGGACATCGAGGAGCGGGCGATCGAGGGCGCACCAGTCCCCGCGCTGGTGCATTTGGCCGAGGAGGTCCATGCGGACCTGCTCGTCGTCGGCGACGTGGGACTGGACACAGTCGCCGGGCGCCTACTGGGTTCGGTGCCCGCCGAAGTCGCCCGCAGAGCCAAAGTCGACATCCTGATCGTCCACACCGCGGGATAACGCCAGTTCGGCAGGGAAGCTAGCCTCGGGGTTTGTAGGCTTTGGACATGCCGTTCAACCACGGTGAGGTCTTCGCCGGTTACGTGATTCAGCGGCTGATCGGCACTGGTGGAATGGGCGAGGTTTATCTCGCCCAGCATCCTCGGCTGCCTCGTCAAGATGCGCTGAAGATCTTGTCGTCGACCTCAACGACCGACGAGGAGTTTCGGGCGAGGTTCATCCGCGAGGCCGAATTGGCCGCGACGCTCTGGCACCCACATATCGTCGGCGTTCTCGATCGTGGGGAGTTCAACGACCGGCTCTGGATATCGATGGACTACGTGGACGGCACAGATGCAGGTCGATTGATCCGGGAGCGCTACCCGGACGGCATGCCAGAACAGGACGTCTGGGAAATCGTGACTGCGGTGGCCGACGCCCTCGACTTCGGTCACGAGCGCCGCCTGCTCCACCGTGACGTCAAGCCCGAGAACATCCTCGTGACCGCATCTGATGGCCACCGGCGCAGGATTCTTTTGACCGACTTTGGAATCGCCCGCCGAATCGATGACGTCAGCAATCTCACTGACGACGGCGTCGCCGTGGGAACCACCAGCTACATAGCTCCCGAGCAGCTCTTGGGCAAGCCGCTTGACGGCCGGGCAGATCAATATGCGTTGGCTGCCACGGCCTTTCATCTACTCACCGGCGCGCCACCATTCGAAGACTCAAACCGTGCCGTCGTGATCAGTCACCATCTGAGTTCGCCGCCGCCGCGGATATCGGACCGGCGACCCAATCTCGCGCACCTCGATGCCGTGCTGGCGCGAGCGCTGGCCAAGGACCCCGGCCAGCGATACCCGAGTTGCCTCGACTTCGCCCGAGCGCTGACACAGCAGGGTCCACGCGGCGACGCCGCGCCACCGCCGCCGCCCCCCATCTCGCAGATGACGGGATCGGGCGACCGTCCACCCACGCAGCGTCTCGAGCCTTTGGTCGTTCATGGCACAGCACGCGGTGTACAGCACGTCGCGGCCGGTGCTCAGCATGACGTTGGGACCTTGTCGTTCCATGTGGTGCCATTCGATTCAGTCGACGACCGGCGCGCTCCTATTCGAGTGGAGATTCACACTGAACTCGTCGCGGGTCAGCTCGCAAACGGGGATCAGGTCGAGGTCAGCGGCGTCTGGGACGGCGTCACCCTCGACGCAGACACGATCGTCAACTTCTCAAGTGGATCTCGCCCCAACCAACGGCGGTCCCCTGCCCGCCCCGAACCACCGCGCGATACGGCACCGAAAGGCAGCAAGGTGCGGATTGCACTCGTAGCACTCGTCGGTGTGATCGTGTTGACCGCAGCCGCGGTTCTGTATTTCACCGACGGATTCGGCATCTGGACGCGCACCGGACCAATGGTCAAGCCAGTGAGCGCGACGGTGTTTTCACCCGACGGAGCCCCGGACAATCCGCGGGAAGCCGGCTTGGCGATCGACGGCAACCCAGACACGTCATGGTCCACCGTCACCTATAGGGACGCCGTCCCGTTCCCGAATTTCATTGAGGGACAGGGGCTGGTGCTGCACTTGTCCGAGCCAACCGCGCTGAGCGCCGTCACGATCGACTTGTCCAGTACGGGGACCGAAGTGCAGATCCGCTCGTCGCCCAGCGAGACTCCGGCCAAGCTGGACGACACCACCGAGTTGACTCCAACCACGCCACTGCAGCCGGGCCACAACCGAATAGCAGTTCATGACGAGACCAAGACGTCCAATGTGCTGGTGTGGATCAGCAAGTTGGGCACGACCGATGGCCAGAGCCGCACGGCGATCTCCGAGATCACGCTGCAGGCAGCTGGGTGAGCGACTCCGATCAAGCCATTAGGTCTCGCACCGAAAGCGTCGCTGCCGGAATCGCTGCAGCGACGCCGATGATGAACACGGCGTACAGCGCCGCGAGCTGTTTTCGAGGCAGCGGACGTCCGCGCCGTTTCTCCGAAACCTGGTACCAGTACACACAAGCGATACTGAACGCCAACTCGATTGCGATCGCCACGTACGGCATTGATCCGTAGCTGTTCAACGACACACGCGGTGAATCCCGACCCAGCAGCTGGTGGCCAAACCCCACGACAAGGTCGCACAGCACGTGGAACAAGGTGAGGAACCCACACCACAGCGCGAGCGTCCTGTCGCGGAACCACAGGTAGACCAGAATCGCCACCACCAGACCCTGGATAACGGCGGGAATCAGATTGTGGCTGTAGACCATGTCCACGTGCAGGTTCTGCAAGTTGGCGTCCAGCAGCGAGGATGGCGACGGCGCTTCCACATTGGCCAACGCCAGTAGCAGCCAAAAGAACTCGGGCACGTTGGCGCAGAGCAGAAGCAACCAGAAGGGATATTGCTTCAGCCGGCTATGCGGGATCAGCGCCGCCGCGTAGTGACCGACTATCACTTCGGCCGCCACGTGACGATCGCGTTGATCAGCACAAAGAACACGGCATAAACGACGATAAGGCCGAGCACGAGCGACGACATGCTTCCCAGCCTGCACTTCCGACCGAGCCGACCAAGACCTTTCGCGTTGATGGCATCAACAGAAAACCGATACCCGCCCGGAGCAGCAACGCGGTCCGGGCGGGTCGGGGTTAAGAGAATGCCGCGACTCAGAAGAACGTCGAGGTCGTCGTGCTGGTTCCGTTGTCACACGTGATCGTGACGGTCCAGTTCCTGAACTGCGGAATGGCCGGGACGATCCTCAGGTCGTACGTGGAGTTGGCCGCTAACGCGAAGCTGCGGTTGACGTTGTCCGTCGCGTACGTGCACTGCGAAGACTCTCCACTGCGGTCGGTGATGTGAGCCACCAGGCCACCCAAGACCGTGTTGAACGAGACCGTCGGCCCCAGCTTCGGCGCGGGCGGCGGCGGTGGATCGTTCGGCGGCGGCGGAGTGGTGGATCCGTTCGAGCAACCCGACACGATGACCTTCGCACCGGTCTGGTTCTGCAGCAGAGCCAACGCGGCGCTCGAGGCGGCGGCAATCGTCGAGCCTTTCGCCCCGACCTCTTCGCCGTAGTTGTTCGAGGCGGCCGCTGCACACTCATTCGTGCCGATGACCACGGTCACGCAGTGACTGCCTCCGTTGTTCACACAGTTGGTCAGCGCGCCCTGCGCGGCCGCATCTTGGGTGCCGGCGATCGACGAGCCTCCGGCCATCGTGACGGGCGGGTTCTCATTGACGTAGCCGAGGGCCAGTGCAATGTACTGGTCTGCTGCGTTCGCCGGTGCGGCTGTGCCGACCAAGCCGGCGACGGTCGCGGCCGAAGCCAGCAGGGTGACGGCGATGGTCCGGCCTCGCCAGCCGGCACGGCCCTGACAGATGGTTGTCATGATTTCTCCTGTAGGTAATCGCTGCCCCGGGCGTGGGGCGCGGTTCGGTCGTTTTGGCCTTACGTTGCGGGTCTTGTATGTGTATTGGCCGAATATTCGACCCCTACTTGGCTATTTCCCGCTGCCGCAATAGTCGTGCTCAGGGGGCGGCCAGATAATCGCCGGGAAGCCAGAATTCACGGGCTGACGGGAAGGGTTTCCTATCCGCTAGGCAAGCCTCGACGGTCAATCATCGGCGAACGCCGCCACAATGCGCACAAGCCCCGCCGCATCCAGGGCGGAGTGTCAGCGTCCCCGGGCGAGCCGGAAGCGCTGCATCAATAGGTCGAGAATCTCGGGGGTCATCATGCCCGCGGCGTACTCGACCCAGCACCAACTTCGGGTCGGTTGCTTCACCGTCGACCTGTCGGACAGGCGGCCGAAGTAGTGGATGAAGCTGCCGGCGGTGTCAAAAGTGAACGTGTATACATCATCTCCGATGGACACGTCCAGTGTCGTCAAGTTGCCCTCGGAGTCGAAGGTCGGTGTCGCGACGATGTCGTCGTGTGCCGTGGTGATCCCATTCTTGAGTTGGTAACCCGGCCCGAATGGGAGACCGTCACGGCCTTGCCACAAACAACCTCCGCCCAGCTGCCCGTCGGCGTACACATGCAGCCATGACACCCACATTCCCTGCAACTGTCGAGCGATGGGCAATTCGGGGTACACCGTGCCCCGCGGCCCGTATGCGTAGTCCTGGTGCAAATACCCCGAAACGTCGACACCATCGACTTGGCCGGTGGCCCAGAGCAGTTCGTGGCGGTAGTAAGCCTCGCTTTCGATCCCGTCTTGCTTAGGCACATGAACCGTGAAGATGTCGCTGGCCTTCGTGCCGTGCATCTCCCACCGTCCGCTCGCGTCGTACCAGTGAACGCCGTCGGCGTCCCGCTCGATGCGCCCGCTGTCATATTTCAACTGAACCTCGGCACCGCTGTCGACGTAGTCCATCGGCTCGAACCAGTCGATCGTCGAGTACTCGTCGAACAGAAGTTGTTGATCAGCGTCGAACGTCTTCTGCAGCTTTTTGAATCCGGCGATCGGCGATACGACGTGGGTCATGCCGGTGAGGAAGTCATCGGCTCCCCGTAATCCCCAGTAGTCCTGCCCGGACGCGTCGGCGACCACGGCGCCAAGCCACATTCCGGCCAAGCCCACACCGGGTCCCGGCACCCACTCGCGTCGATAGTGGTCCAACGATGGCGGCTCGACCCGAACGTCAAAAGCAATATGTTCTGGCATGCGGTTCTCCTTTTGTGTGACGGGACTGGGTCAACGTCTACATCGCTCAGCGCAGCGGAACGATGTAGCAAGGGGCCCAATGGTTTTCCAGTGCTCACGCTGTTGAAGGGGACTCGATGAAACCGTTGATAGTGGCGTGAAGGACCGATCGGCTCGCGTCGGGAAGCACGCGACGTGCCACAAGAAACTCACTGCCCACCCAGCCATGTCGGATGAAGTTGCCGAACCGCATCCGAGTTCCCGGCGCCCCGGTGGCGGCCGGCATCATCTTGATCTTTTCCAGCGCGTCTTTGACCCCCGGCCCGGTCAACGGCCGCGCGGTAGCCAGGGCGGTCAGCATCAACCGCGCCACGTCGTAGCAATACAGCGGAAAGAAGTATTCAGGCCGCCGCCCGTGCCGTGCCTGGAAGCTGTCAAGGAATCGCTGACCGACCATGTTGCGTTCGTCGAATTGATCGAGACCAATCCATCCCACAAGTTGCCTTCGCCACCACACGTCGGTGGCGGCGAATTCGAAGGCAGTAGTGGTGTAGCGGCGAGGGTTCCAGCCGATGGCTTTGAGCGCAGCGTTCATACCGACGATGCCCAGCCCGAATCCGAGGTGCATGAGGGCGTCGGGCTTGTCGGCGGCCAAGGCCGTCATCGCATCCCGCTTCTCGGACTCGACCTGTGGGATGGGTTCCTCGGCGGTGATTGACAATCCAGTCTGATGGCAGGCGACCCGTGCGCTGCGTAGGTATTCGTGTCCGATCAGTGAGTCTTCGAATGCGATGCCGACTGTGCGACAGCCGTCGAGGCTGGCCACCGTGGCCATAATGATGGGTTCTTCTTCCATCGACCCGGCAGGTAGTCCGAATACCCACTGCCCCAGCATGCTTTCGGAGGCGCCCATGGTGATGATCGGCACTTGCTTGAGCTCCTCGACGTGCCGGCGCAGAGCTACGCCGTTTTCGGATACCCACGGCCCGAAGATGACGAGCGCGTCTTCGTCAACGAGTTCGTAGAAGGCGTCGCGCACCGCGCGGAAGGAGCCGTTCGGCAGTCCCTGGACTGCTCGCACGACGAATTCGACTGGCCGCTCCAGGATTCCGCGCTCTAGATATTCGTCGGCGACTAGCTGCAACGATGGAAGGATGTTCTCGTCGTATCCGTTGTCGCGGTCTAGGTAGTCAATGAGCAACCCGATACGAGCTGGCGTCAACTTGGCGGCCACTGCCCAACCTCTCCGCTGTCAGTTCGCTTTGTGAGCGTGAAGGGCATTTCGACGGTGAGCCAGAGATTGACGCCGCATCCACCGCTGGGACCGATGGTGCGGTCATAACCATCGAAACTTTCGGGCTCCTCTGTCACGCGCCAGAACCGGAAAGTCTGGTCGCCGGGCGTGATGCGGCCGTCGGGACAGTGCTGCCAGTTCTCCACTCGGTGCGAGGCGTACCACTGACCCGATCGGCAACGCAGATCTGAGGTCCAGCCCTGCTGGCTGGCGACCGTACCTGCACAGTGCATTACGTCGTCACACGCAGAAGTGATGGTCCAGACGGTGACGACGGTCGCTTCGTCGTGGAACACCTCGCGGGTCTTCGCCCACCGACCGTCCGAGGTAGCGGTATAGACCCCGTTGATCGGTCGGTCGCATGACGCAGCGTGGGTGACGGCTGACGTGGCGATGGTCAGCGTCGCCACGGCGGTCACAGCCGTCAGCGCGGCCGCGGCGCGGGCTCGAAACAATGCACTCTCCTTGCAACGATGGCCTTTTGAACCAAATGTCATCCGGATGGAAGGACGAGTTTCTTCCACGTCTGCGGTTCGCCGCCGACAACTAGGTCGCGCTGCGCGTATGCCTGGCCGTCGGAGGCCATGTACTTCCCGCTGCCTGGGTCGTAACGGGCAAACGCAATCGGCGCGCCCGCATCAAATCCGCTGGGGCCAATCACACCACCGGGCGCCATGGAGCCGCTCTGGGGCGCTAGGGAATCGGGAATTTGCGGCGGGTCAGGTTGTGGACCATCGGAAGGTGGGACGCTCTGCCCCGGCGGCGGTGGCGTACCTTCGACTGGGCCGTAGAGGTGATCGTTCTGGTCGACCCGCCAGTCGGGCGGTACACCTTGGCCGATGAGGTTGGGGTCGAAGGGGTACGGCCCGAGGGCGTGCTCTCGTTGCGACAGCGGCTCAAAAGGTTTGTCACTATCGCATTCCGCAACGGTCGGTGCACGTTTTCCAGGGTGGCCCATGCAGGGATAGTTACGGGCCCCACGGACGGCTATCGGTGCGTCCTGCGGCAACTTGCAATACAGGCCATCGGGGGTGTCGATAGGGCTGGTGTCCGCCGGTGAACGCCATTGGTTTGGGGGCAGGTACCCGACGGTGCACGGCGGTGGATCTCCTTGCGTGAGCCGAAAGTCGCCGAGGCCTTCTCCGACGTAATTGTTGTGTGGCCCAGCACCGATGAACATCGAGGTCAATGGCGGCAGCAGTACAAGAATCTGCTCAAGTGACGGGTGATACGTCACGCCGACCTGTCCAATTGACGTCAGGTTGGCCAGCAGTATCGGGAGTGTGGGCTTGATCTGATCGAAGAGTCTCGTCACCTCTTGCAGCGCCGCGGGTCCTCGTTGCAGCAACCCGCGGATCTCCGGATCGTTCGTCGTCAGTTGCGTTGTGACCCCGGCTAGGCTGCGGGTCCACAGCCGGATCGCGTCCGATGTCTGCACTTGTGAATTGAGCAGCGGCTCACTGTCTTCGATCAGTCGGCGGGTCGATTCTGCTGCCGGACTGAGGTCACCGACGACCTGTGACGAAGAGTCGATCAGCGAGCCGAGGTCATAGCCGGCGCCGCCGAGGCCCTGTGAGGTTTCGTTGAGCAGCTGAGCCAGTGAGTCTTTCGGAATGCTGCCGAGCAGGGCGCTGAGCTGATCGAGCATCGGACCTACTCGTTGCGGCAGGCTCGTGTCGTGGGCGGAGATGACCGATCCATCGTGCAGATACGGCGCAGAATTGGTGCGCGGACGAAGCTCGACGTATTGTTCGCCGATCGCCGAGACGCTTCGGACTTGAGCCTGTAGATCGACCGGTATCTTCGGGCTGCTCTGCAGAGAGAGCCGCGCCGTGGCGCCCTGGTCGGTGGGTTCGATTGCGATCACCTTGCCGACTTGGCTTCCGCGATAGGTGACGTTACTGAAGCGGTACAGGCCGCCGCCGCCCGGCAACTCGAGCGTGACGGTGATCCGTCCGATGCCCAGCAGGGTTGGCACCTGCAGGTAGCCGAATACCATCACGGCGATACCGATCACCGAGGCGATCGTGAAGATGATCAGCTGATTGCGGACGAATCGGGTCAGCATCAGCAGCCCTCGCCGGCGCCGGTAACGCCAGGAACAGGTCGCGGTGTCCCCGGAGGAAGCGGCGGCGGCGGTCCGGCGCCCTCCGGTAGGGCGGTGGGATTCTGCGGCGATGCGGGTCCGGCTGTGCCGACGGCCAGCGGGTTGTTGGTGTAGTAGGCGTCGTAGCCGGGGTCGCCGGGTGCTGGAACGAGGGTTAATCCTTCTTTCCCCCAACGTGTTCCGAGAAACATTCCACTCTTCAGCCGATTGACGGTGAGGTCGAGAGTGGCGAATAGGTTGATGTAATCACCGCGCACGGCGCGGTCGATGAAATCCTGGGTAAGCGGGTAACTGGACAGCAACGACAAACCTCTGTCCAGATCCGGTCCGACGTTGGCCAGGCTGCAGATGGTCGGTTCGAGGTTGTGCAAGTTGGTGACGAGATCGGCTTGAGTGTCGTCGACCACCTGTCGCGCGGTGTCGACGAAGACTCCGAGGTCGCGCAGTGCGGTTGTCAGGGTGGGTTGCAGTTCGAGGAGAACATCGAGCGCACCAGGAATCGCATGTAGTGCTCGCGTCAGCACCTCATGCTGGGCGCCGAACGTACCCGCGAGGCGATCGAGCGCTCGCATCGCCTCGATCACATCGTCGCGCTGCGCGTCGAAGGTGCCGACAAATCTGTTCAGCCGTGCCAGCAGGTCTCGCAGCTGTGGTTCGTGTCCGGACAACGCCGAATTCATGTTGTGGACGATGTCGCCGATCTGGCCGAGACCACCAGAGTTGACCAGGGCCGACACCGAAGCCAGGGTCTGTTCGGTCGAGGGGTAGGTCGATGACTGGTTCAGCGCCAGCGTTGCGCCGGCCGGCAATTGACCTGTCGGGCGTTGCCCGAGCGGCGGGTCCAGGGCCATGTGACTGGACCCGAGCAGACTCGTTTGACCGATGGTCGCGATCGCGTTGGCCGGTACGGACACGTCGGGTCGTATTGACACCTCGACATCGGCGTGCCCGGCTTCGACTCTCATTTTGGCGATGCTGCCCACGACGACGTCATCGACAAGAACCGGTGAATTGGGTTCGAGTGTACCGACATTAGCGATCTCGACGTGGTAGGTCCGCGCGTCCGCACCGCGTCCGACCGCGCCCGGCAGGGGTAAAGAGTTGACACCCCCGAACGCACATCCGGCGGTAGCGACCACCATGAGGCAACATCCGACGCTGGTGAGTCGCCACGGTGTCTTGGCCTGGATCATGACGGTGGCTCTGTCGATGGAGCTAGCGGCCCGGGCTGCGGATCAGGGGGCGCCGATGGTTGCTCTGCCGGGAGCAGCATTTCGGGCAGACTGCCTGGGTTGGCGGGCGACGGCGCCGGCTCGTAGGCCGATACCGCAGGCGGCGTTTCGGGCGGTCCGGGGCTAGGTCCGGCGCCGCCGGGCATCAGTCCCGGTTCGGTGTAAATGAGGTCCTCGGGGGGCGGTGCTTTCGCCAGGAACGGGTTGAAAGGGATGGGCAGCATATTGAAATTGGCGGCGTTGAGCGCCGGTCCTAGGTATTGGGCGCACAGCTTGGCCGTTTCGGTGGCGGTGATGTTTTCGATCGCGCCGATCGAAGAACAGATGAACTGCAACGGGTTGGACATGTTGGTTAGGACGAATGCGCCTGTACCCGAGCCTAACTGGGGATCGAACATGTTGACGGTGTTGGCCAGTGCGTTCGGTGCGACGTGAAGCACCTGTTCGAGGTCTTTTCGGTGATCGACGAGGGTTTGGGTGACGATGGCCAGTCGCTGTAGTTGCTCACTGGTCTTGTCGCGGGTTCCGGAGACGAAAGTCTGTATCTCGCCGACGACTGTGGAGAGACTGTTCAGTGCGGCGTCGAGCTCTGATCGGCTGTTGTCCAGCACGCTGGTGAGGGTGGCGAAGCGATCCTGGAATTGGACGATCTGAACGTTGCTGTCCTTGAGCGCGCTGACGAAGATTTGTAGGTTTTTCAGGATGCCGACGATGTCGCCGCTACCTTCCGCGAGGATCTGTCCGACCCCCGAGAGTTGGGCTAGGGTTTGGCGCAGTTTGTCGCCATTGCCGTTCATGGCGCCGGCGGCGCTGTCGATGAAGCGGGCCGTGGAGGTGGCCGAGACACCGTTATGCGGACCGAGGTCGGTGGCCAGCCGCATCAGTTGCTGTTTGACTTCGTCCCATTCGATGGGCACCGCCGTCCGGTTGAGCGGTATTTCTGCGCCGTTGGCAATGACCGCAACGCTTGGGTCACTTGGCGCGACGAGCTGAATGTAGCGGGCAGCGACCAGGTTTGGGGCAACAAGTATGGCGTCGGCATTCTCCGGCATCGGTACGGTGCGGTCGATGCGCATGGTCACTTTGGATTGAGTGCCTTGAGGTTCGATGGCGGAGATCGTGCCGACTTTGACTCCCGCGACCCGTACCTCGTCGTCGGGATAGATGGCGCTGGCGTGGGCGAAGTACGCCGTGACGGTCTTTGTGCCGAATGCGGTCGCATGAACTAGCCACGTCAGTGAGGTCGCGATCAGGGCGACCAGCACGACGGCGGCGGCCCACCGAATCCGTGGCTTGGCCGTCATCGTGGCCGCTCCGGAATGCCATTGCGGGGTAACGGAAATTCCGCCCGCGGTCCAGCGTTATCGGGAGGTTGCCCGCTGGCGTCTCCGCGTCGGAAACCGAAGGCATAGTCAAGAAACGGTTGGAGGATGTTCCCGGGGAGCACGTCGGGGACGTAGGCGTTGTAGTAGAAGCCGTTGGCTACGGTTTCGCCGAGGGTGATCTGGAATTTGGCCAGCGCGGGCAACATTTTTGCGATGTTGTCGCGGCTGCGTTCGAGCATCGCGGTCACCGCGTTGAGTTTGTCCAGGGTCGGCGCGAGCTTCTCTTCGTTATCGTTGATGAGACCCGAGAGTTGTTGGGCCACAGTCGTTGTATTGGCCAGCAGATCGATGATTGCCTGTCGTCGCGTTACCAACACGTCGACCAGATCGTTGGCGTTGAGTATCAGTTGGTTGAGTTGCTGGCTGCGGTCGGCCAGAACTTGGGTGACGTCGGAGGCAGATGCCAGAAGTTGCCCTAGCGTGTCGTTGCGGCTGTTCAATGACTTCGAGAGGCGGGTGAGTCCGTCGAATGTGGGCCCTAGCTGAGGGGCGATCTGGTCGATGGTGGCTGCCAGGGCGTCCAGCGACTGGTTCAGTGTTTCGGTGTCAGTCGCTGCGGCGTTTTGTGTCAGGTCGCCAACGGCGTCGGTCAGCGAATACGGCGAGGACGTCCGCGAGGCCGGGATGACATCGAAGGGCCGCAGGGCTCCGTCGCCCGCAGATTCAAGCACCAGGATCCGCTCGCCGAGCAGGCTGCCGGTGCGAATATGCGCCGACGTGTCGGATGCCAGTCGCACTGTTCCGTCGACTTTGAAGGTGATCAAAGGTTGCAAACCTTGCAGGGCGACGTCGGTCACCGTCCCGACATCGACCCCGGACATTTTCACGTCGTTGCCGACGGCGAGTCCGCCCGCTTCGGCGAAGAAGGCACGATAGGTGATTTGCGTCGCTAGGGACCGAAGCCGCTCGGGCTGTAGCCCGATCACGATGACCAGCATTACCAGGACCAGACCGATGAAGCCTGACCGGATGATCTGGGGTCCACGGTATTTCAGCATCAGGGCTCCCCGCACCTTCCCGCTTCTTGCTTCAACATGGGAAATACCGCGGTGCGGCCTTGCAAATCGCTGACCCGGAAGGCTACGCCGCACAAGTAGTAGTTGACGAAGCTGCCGTAGGCGCCTGTCCGGATGAGTTTGTTGTAGTTCTCGGGCGCCATTCGCAACGCGGTTTCCAAGCGGCCCTTGTCTTGATCGAGCAGCGGTGCCAAGCGGTTCAGTTGCTCGACTGTGCCCGCTAGTGGTGGCCGTGCCTGCGTGAGTAGGTCGGCGAGTGAGGTGGTCCCGTTGTTGAGTGACTCGACGGCCTCACCAATGGGATCGCGATCCTTCGACAAGCCGTCGGCCAACCGTTGCAGGCGGTCGATCGCTCCGGAGAACTGGTCGCTGTCTTTGGACAGCGTGGTGAGAGTGGTTTTCAGGTTGTCGATCACGGCCTGCACCGTTGCGCTGTTGTCGGCCAGGGTGTTTGTGAACGACTCGGTCTTGGACATTAACGACTGCACAGTGTCTCCCTGGTCCTGGAAGACCGCGATCAGCGAGGAGGTCAGTGCGTTGACGTCGTCGGGGTTCAAGCCCTGGATGACGGGTTTGAGTCCCCCGAGCAGCAGGTCTAGATCGAGTGCGCCGGCAGTGCGCTCCATTGGGATCTGGGAGCCCGCCGCAAGGGCGCCAGTGGATCCCGGGCTGTCGACGAGTTCGAGGTAGCGGTCGCCGACCAGGTTGAGGTAGCGCACCACCGCACGCGTTCCGCTTGTCAGTACGACGTCGCGGTCGGCATCAAAACCCACCTCGACCTTTTTGTCATCCCGCAGTGAAACTGTGTCCACAGTGCCGATCCGGATGCCGGCCATGCGGACTGAGTCGCCTTCGTGAAGGCTCGACACGTCGGTAAAGATCGCGGAATACGCCGTCTTAGAGCCGGTTTGGTACTGGCCGAAGATCAGGAAGAGCCCGCCGGTCAGCAACGCCATGACGACGGCGAAGACGCCGAATTTGACTGCTGTCAGTCCCAGGTGCCTCATCCGGGTTGACCAATCTGGGCGGTGTTGCGTGGTGGTCCGTCGATCGGCCCGAAAAGCCACTGCTTGAGGCCGTCGCTGTTGAGGACGATGTTTTGGTTGCCGTACTTCCACGGGTTGGCGCCAGTGTCGGCGACCACCCATCGGGGGCGACCCAGGAATGGCACCGGCAGGTCTTCACAATGCGGGCCGCCTTTGGCTCCCACTTTCGGCAGGTCACCGGGGTAGCGGTAGCGTTCCTGCCCTGCTGTGAGACCGGCGATGACCTCGGCGCCGGGTATCCGAAGGGGCGGCCACTTCGAGATGTACGCCATCGCGGTGATCTGACAGTTCAGCGCGGGATTGTATTCGCGCAGTAGATCAGTGGTGGGCACGAGAAGGTGCAGAACGTCGGCGAGCGGCTCCCGATTCTCAGTGAGAAGCGGGGTACCGGCTTGTGCTAAGCCAATAGCGCTGAGCAGGAACGTGTCCAAATTGTGTCGCTCGTCGACTATCGACTGGCTGATTCGCGTGGCGTTGTCCACCGTGGTGACCAGATCCGCCGCCGCGTCGGCGTAGGTGTTGAATACCGCAGAGGCGGCTGCCAAGTCGCGGCCCAGCGCCGGCAGGGCTGGCTCGGTTGCGGCCAAGAACGCATTGAACTGATCGATCGTCGTGCCGATCGTGTGGCCGCGCCCGCTCAGCGCGGACCCGAGCGCCGCCAGTGTTTCGTTGAGTTTCTCGGGCGCGACCTTGTCCAGCAATGAGGTGAGCTGTTGAAACAGCGTGTTGATTTCCACCATGACATGGCGCGCCTCGATGGTTTGTCCGGCTGAGATGCGCTGCGGCGAGGGATGTTCGGGGTCTAGAAGTTCGACGGATTTCGCACCGAAGGCAGTCGGTGAGGCGATTTCGACGAGCACGTTCGCCGGAATAAGGTGGGCCTGCGACTCATTGAGGGCAAGCTCAATGGCGGCCTGCCCGTCGGGAAGCGCCTTGATGGCGGTGACTTGACCGATCTGGACGCCGTGCAGCTTGACCTTCGCGTCGGCATTGAGAACAAGTCCGGCTCGCGGCGAGATCACTGTCACCGGCAGGCCCTGACTGAAGTCCCCTCGAAAAAGGCTGACGGCCAGCGCGACGACCCCGATGAGCGCTGCGACGGTGGCCAGACCGGCAAGTGGTCGGCGGTACTGGAGTTGCCCAAGGGTGATCACGACCGAATCGTTGTCCTGCGCCGGCGATGGCGATGTCGCAACCTGTCACCGCGGCTTCGCGGTGACAGTGGACTTCCCCTCGCGTGCGCATCAGCCGCCGATGATCAGTTCAGCGGCGCGCTCTCCGATCATCATCGACGCGGCATTCGTGTTGCCCCCGACGATGCTCGGCATGATCGACGCATCGGCCACTCGTAGTCCCGCCACGCCCCGTACCCGCAGCGCGGGATCGACGACCGCGCGTTCGTCGGTGCCCATCCGACACGTCCCGACCGGGTGATACACGCCTGAGGCGTTTCGACGCACAAATTCCTTGAGGTCGGCGCCGTTCTGATCCGAACCCGGCAGCACCTCGCGACCGACCTCCGCGGCGACCGCTGGGTGTGCCAACGTCTCCCTGACGAGCTCCATGCCGGCAACGAGGGTCGCCACATCCCGGGGTTCGGCCAGATAGTTGGGGTCGATCAGGGGAGCGGTGAACGGATCGGTCGAGGCGAGGCGCACGGTTCCCCGGCTCTCGGGATAGATCATCGTCGGCATGAGGGTCAACGACAGTGACGAATCGTCAGGCAGGTGCAGGCCTGGCTGGTCCTGATTCTCGGGATAGGCCATCGGCAGGATAAACATCTGCAAGTCCGAAACGTCGGTACCCGTCCGCACTCCGCTGTCGACGAAAGCCACGGCCTCGAACACGGTGTGCGCCAGGTACGTCGACCGCGGACGCACGCACTCACGGACCGCTGTCGTGGCGAAGCTCAGCGGCGACGCGCTGCGCCCGCCGCGCGCGTGGTAGGACATCGGCACGAACAAGTGGTCGTGCAGGTTGTCACCGACCGGCAGGTCGGCTATCACCTTGATCCGATGCTCACGCAAGTGGGCGGCGGGGCCGATGCCGGAGAGCATCAGAAGTCGCGGCGAACCGAGAGCCCCGGCGCTGACGATCACCTCGCGGCTCGCGCGCGCGGGACCGATCGGTCGCCTGTTCCAGCCTGCGACCAACTCCACACCCGCAGCGCGGCCGTCCTCCACCATCACCCGGGTCGCGGTGGCACCGGTGAGCACCCGCAGATTCGGCGGCGCGTCCCGCAGGTACCCACGATCGGTGCCCACTCTGCGGCCGGCGCCGGCGCTCTGCTGTATCGGCGCCACCCCGGCCTGCTGCGCACCGTTGTAGTCGTCATTCATCCCGACGCCGGCGGTCGCCGCCAGCGCGACCATGTAGCTTTCGGTGACACTGGCCAGGCCCGTGGCCCTTTCCACTGCAATCGGGCCATCTCCACCGCGCAGATCGCTGGGACCATCCTCGAAACTCTCCAGCCGTCGGAAGGACGGCAGCACTTCGGAGAAGCCCCAGCCCTTCGCCCCATCGGCCGCCCAGTCGTCGTAGTTCTGCCGATTTCCGCGTACAAAAGCCAACCCGTTGATCACGCTGCCGCCGCCGAGTATCCGGCCGTGAGACTGAGGAAGCGTGCGGCCCTTCATATGTCGTTGCGGGACGCTGTACGCGGGCCAGCTGACTAACCGCTGCAAGGCCGTAACCGCGTGGATGGCGCCACCCAGACCGGGGACAGTGAGCAGTGGGCCACGCCGCTGGCGCCCCGACTCGATCAGGGTGACCGCGGCGCCTGTGTCGGCCAGCCGCCGAGCCACGACCGCGCCTGCGCTACCCGCCCCCACGACGACGTAGTCCGCCGGCTCCGGTTCGACAGAATTCTTGGTCGCCCGTGCGCGCTTCATCCCAAGACCTCCGTGGACCACCAGTTAATTTCATAATATGAATTATTCAGAAACCGTAACACGGCCGAGTTCCCGCCAGACTCGGGTTGAGCTATTTCACAGGGGATCGCAGCGGTCGGACGCCACTGCGATGTCTGTCGGCCGACCGTCGGGTTGCCCGATCTGCCACGAACTGGCGTTGCCGGCGGTGAATGGCCCCGGGGCCCCTTGGGCTTCGTAGTAGCCGCGCGGATCCCAGGTCTTCGCCTGCGGGTACGGCCACGGGCAGGCGACGATGGACGCGGCGCCGGTCGCACGTACCAGCCAGAACGCTGAGCTGAAGCTGATCATCGCGATATTCAGGACAAGCGTCATCACCAGAAAGGTTGCCAACTTAGGGCGACGAGCATGCATGCGCAGTCGCTGGGCAATCTTCTCTGCTTGCGATTTTCCGGTGTCGTCGCGATAAACCAGAATCGACGCCGGGATCATGATGATCGTGATAAGCACACTGGCCATCAACAGCGGGAACTGACTGTTCTTGCCCACGTCGATCGAGCCGAATTCGATGACATGGCTGTAGGTGAGGAACTGGGCGCGGGTCAGGAGAATCTCTTGAGCCGCATCCCAAATGACGCCAAGGACGAACGTCAGCACGGCTATCGAAATCAGCGCGTGGCGCGAGACGAAGGCAACCGGGTCGCGGCGTCGTTGAATGGCCCGCAGGATCGGCATGGCCAGGAAGTAGGGAACAAGAACGTATGGCGCGTAGATGAACGAGGTCAGCGGCTCGATAATCGGAGAGATGTTGAGCCACGGCCAATCTCGGGGGAAATGCCAGAGATTCGGGTTGTAGACCAGCCCGATTGCCCAGTTGTTGATCGGGTCCCACCAAAACAGCGTGCTGGAGGCGAGGACCATGAGTATGACCGGATGCCCAGGGCGACGCCTCCAGACAAGTACCGACGCGACTATGGTGCCAGCGGCGAGGAGACCGCCCGATATCTGTCCCCACATGACCCAGTCGAACGGGTACAACAGTGGCTCAACCGGAGGCGGCTTGCGTGCGCCGTCTGGGTTCGCGTTCTCCGGCGATGCAGGTCCGTGCTTTTCCGCAGTGACGAAAATGATGACCGCGAATGCGGCAGCGGTCACCCAACCGATGACCGCCTTCCAGGACACAGTGGCGCGTGAGCGCACCGAGCGGTCGGCGGCCGTGGGTTCGTGAACACGCATGGGCTTCATGGCACTCCGCGCTGTTGCCCGCAGCCTCTTGATGGCGCGGGGGGCGGCTCTCGCCCGCGGCGAAGAGTAGCGCACTTCATTCAGATAATGAACTATTCAGATGGAGGCGCTGGTAGAGGGCGATGCCGGTATCGTGTGGCGTCGTGACCGACACCGTTGGAGCCGCCGACGACGCGGACATCGTCGACTTCCTCGGCGCCGTGATGGACGTCCAACGGATGATTTCGACCCTCACCACACCGGTGGCCCGCGAGTATGCGATCTCCGAACGTGCGCTGGGCATCATCTTTCTGGTCCATGCCGGTCTCGACCGTCCCGGCCTGCTGCACGAATATCTCGACGTCTTGCCAAGCACGATCACGTCGGACATCGACAAGCTCATCGCCGCTGGCCTGCTGCGACGGACACCGTCTGATACCGACCGGCGGGTCACCCGGATCGAGGTGACGCCACGAGGTGCCAAGGTGCAACAGAAGTCATTGCGCCAGCTACAAGAGTTCTTCCGCGCCAAGGTTGCCGACGTGGACCTCGAAGAACTTCATGGCTGCATCGCCGCGCTCCGCAAGCTCAGCGGCGTGCCGCAGTCGCCGGTTCCCAATCCGCTGCGCAAGGCCGACGACACTCGTTGAGCTAATAAGAAGCAGGCCAGGCCTTTCGGCTGTGAAAGCGAGGTCATCAGTCACGTCGGTCCTGGTTCATCGGCGGATCAGCTGCCAGCCGGTGCACCAAATCCCTTGTGGCCGGGTATAACTCACGCCATGTGTGGTAAAGAGAGTCATAGCCCGCACTGTTGGCAGCATCGGGGGTGATCTCCGAGGCGATCTTGGCCCAGTCGGTGTCGGGTGGCACCAGCCCGACGCCGATGGCCGCCAGCAGCGCATCGCCGTAGCTCGCGCCGATTGCCTGCTCCGGAACAAGCTGCTGACCCCATGTCGATTCCGAGCAGCAAGTCCACCACGCCAACCATGGTGTGGGCTTGCCGCGCGTCCGCACATGTGCCGGATGCTGGCTCAATTCGTTCATACAATTCCGGTCGCCACCCTCCGCACTCCATTCAGCACAGAAGTGTTGGTTGCCCGATTAGCATTCGACCGGGGCGAGACCAGGGGTGGGCCGGACGGATGAAGGATATTTTGATCGGCGGCGCTGTCTTCGCGATCATATTCGGCGGCGCATTGTTTGGGATGTTCCTCGCGAAGATTCTTCCTGATCAGCATATGAGCGACGAATCGCGCGACGCGATCAGGACCATAATGGCGATGCTCGCAACGCTGTCGGCAGTGGTGCTCGGCCTGCTCACCGGCTCCTCCATCAGCTCGCTTGCCGAGAAGGAAAGCGAATTGCACAGTGCGGGTGTGCAATTCATCATGCTCGATCGGACTTTGGCCGAATACGGGCCCGAAACCGCCAAGACCCGGGCGCCTGCTCAAACAATTGCTTGCACAACGAATAGGTCAGATCTGACCGGAGGAAGACGGCGCGGTGTCGCTCACGGCACTCAGCAGCGGGGCCGGCATCAACTTGGTTCAGCGGGATCTCTTTGCCCTATCCCCGCGGACGGAACAGCAGCGGTGGCTCCGGTCCGATGCGCTGGAGAACACCAAACACAATAGCCGAATCGCGATGGACGACCATCGAACAAATCAGCAGCCGGTTCCCTCGGGCATTCTTCGTTGTCGTCGTGTCCTGGCTAGCGATTATGTTCGCCAGTTTCGGGCTCTTCGCACCTCGCAATGCCGCCGTGATCGCGGCATTGGTCGTTGCCGCGTTTGCACGTGCCGGCCCGATCTTCATGATGCTCGAAATGGATCAGCCTTATGGCGGGCTGGTGAAAATCCCCAGCAGTTCGCTGCGCGTCGCCTTGGATCAACTGGGGCGATCGTAAGCAGATCGCGGCCCCGTGCAGCCGGCGACATTAGACATCAACACACTGCTAGCCATCGCCTCTCGTCGATAGCAGATTGCCCGGCGCTCGCGACCCGACAGCTTCCCTCGCCCGCCCAGGTTGGCGGACTCGATTGCCCGTCTACGAGCGGGTCAAAGCTGACCCAACGGTCGGCAGACATTCGATAACGCGTTCCAGTACTCACCGGGCGCGCAGTTGTCCGCCGGACGCGGTGTCTGGCACGTGTTGGTGATCGGATCCCAAAATTGCCCGTTCACGCAGTTAAGCGGCTCTGCCGAACCGATCCCGGCGCTGAACACCGACAAGGTGGCGATGGGAGCGGCTGCAACTGCGGCGATGGTCAAACGGCGGCGTAGAAGACTTCGCATGAGTAGATCTTGCCCGAGAATGCGCACGCTCAAACGCGTTGAGCAGAAAGGCCCAGGCCTGCTCTGGTGGAGCTGCCGGGACTGGCATCAACGCGTTTTCATTCATCGTCCTGGGCAGTGTCGTCGCTTACGTTCGGCAATCGCCGAAGGCTACGAAATGGCGACTGCCGAACACAGCCGACGTGTTTTCAGCCGACCAGGGATCGCTAGGCCGTGGCCATCGCTCCGGTCTGGAGCTCGCGCAACGCCGTGCGTAGCCCCCGGCGTTCACCGGTGGCGGGATCGACACCGAAACTCTCCCGCACTCCCTCGCGGATGCGGAATTTCAGTTCGGAGTTCGTTTCGGGTGCGTCATCGGACGTGGCCCTGAGGAGCTTGTCCGGCAGCGCGAGCTTCAGGATTGTCCAGAACGACTGCATGTATTGCTGGCCAAGGGATCCGGTGGTGTACGGAAGGTCGTACTTCTCGCAGAGCGCCCGGACGCGTTCGCTGATCTCGGCGTACCGATTGCTCGGCAGGTCCGGGAACAGGTGGTGTTCGATCTGATAACAGAGGTTGCCGCCCATGAAAGCCATCAACCGCCCGGCATGAAAGTTCGCCGAACCCAGCATCTGTCGCAGATACCACTCGGGTTGTGTCTCGTTCTCGTATTCTTCGCGGGTGAATTTCTCTGCACCGTCCGGGAAGTGACCGCAGAAGATCACCATGTAAGACCAGTAGTTACGGATCAGGTTCGCCACCGCGTTGGCGCCGAGGGTGTGCTTCCAGTTCTTCCCGGCTAGGGCGGGGAATACGATGTAATCCTTGCCGACCTGCTTGCCGATCTTTTTACCGATGATTCGCAGGTCCTTGCGGACCTCGGCCATCGACTTCTCACCTTTGCGGTACTTAGTCGTCTCCACGCCGTGCAGTGCGACGCCCCACTCGAACAACGTGCCCAGCAGCACGTTGTAAATGGGATTGCCGATCATCCACCTCTCCCAGCGTTGATCGCGGGTGAGGCGCATGATGCCGTAGCCGATATCGTCATCGAGCCCGACGACGTTGGTGTACTTGTGGTGGATGAAGTTGTGCGACTTCTTCCAGTGCACGCTCGGAGATGTTGTGTCCCACTCCCATTCGGTGGAGTGGATCTCCGGGTCATTCATCCAGTCCCATTGGCCGTGAGTGATGTTGTGGCCGAGTTCCATATTCTCGATAATCTTCGCCGTTGCGAGCATCGCAGTGCCCGCGAGCCACGCCACCCTGTTCTTGCTCGCAAACAGCGCGATCCGGCCGCCGGCGGCCAACGCCCGCTGCAGCTGAATCGCGCGGCGGACATAGCGCGCATCCTTCTCGCCGCGAGACTCCTCGATATCGGTTCGGATCGCGTCCAATTCCCGCGCGAGTTCGTCGAGGTCCTCGGCGGTCAGATGTGCGTACTGCTTGATGTCGGTGATAGCCATGTCTCCCCCTAAACTTTGATGGTGCAATCGCCGGATGCTGTGGAGATGCACGTGTTGATTCGGTCGCCCTCGCCGTGCTCTTCTCCGGACCGGAAGTCGCGGATGTGCCCTGATTCCAGCGGCAGCACGCATGTCTGACAGATGCCCATTCGACAGCCGAACGGCATCTGGATGCCGACCTTCTCCCCGGCCTCCAGAAGTGATGTGGCTCCGTCTATTTCGATGCTCTTGTCGGAGATGGAGAAGGTGACCGTGCCGCCCTCGCCGCCCTTGTCGGTACGGGCGATCGTGAACCGCTCCATATGCAGCTCATCCCGCAACCCAGCGTCGTCCCACACCTTCTCGACGGTGTCGAGCATCGCGACCGGACCACACGCCCACGCCGGCCGATCCCTCCAGTCAGGAACTATGCGGCCGAGTTGGTCGAAATCGAGATGGCCATCTGATTCAGTCAGCTGCAGATGCAGCCGATAGCCGGGCTGCTCTTTTTCCAACTCGCGTAGTTCGTCGTGAAAGATCACCGCGTTCGCCGACGGCGCCGAGTGGATGTGCACGATATCGGGGCCTTCGCCGCGCGCCTTGAGTGAACGCAGCATCGCCATTAGCGGCGTGATGCCGCTTCCAGCGCTGACAAACAAGATTTTGGGCGGCGGCGGGTCGGGTAGGGCGAAGTCCCCCTTGGGAGACGCTAGGCGAACGATTGTTCCGGGTTCCACACCGTGGACCAGATGCGTCGACAGAAAGCCCTCAGGGGTCGCTTTGACGGTGATGGTGATGCATTTGTTGTCGCGGCGTGGAACTGAGGTCAGTGAATAGGATCGCCAGTGCCAGCGCCCATTTACACGTAGTCCAATGCCCACGTACTGGCCGGGCCGGTACTCAGCCGAGAAGCCCCAACCGGGCTTGATCGTTACGGTGGCCGAGTCCTCGGTTTCGTTCCGCACGTCGACGATCTCGCCCCGAAGCTCGCGCGCGGTCCACAGCGGGTTGAGCAGCTTGAGGTAGTCGTCAGGCAGCAGCGGTGTCGTTGCCCTTGCCGCCAAACCACGCAGGACGTTCACCTTCGGCGTCGTGGCGGTGTCGACATTCTCGGCGGGCTTAACACTCCATCGAACCAGGTCACGCAGCGTCGCAGGCACAGGCGGCTCCCCTCTCTTTCCTGTTCCAGTCGCGTTCGGTGTACATGTGTACACCCAATACCCCACTGCGGCGGGCTTCACACATGCGATTGCCTGGGGCCTACCACCACGCGGTTCGAGACTTGAGAGCTACCGACCGGGCCGATGCGGTGCGGATATTCCGCCCGAGCGGGTAAGCGTGGTCACTCAGAGATGCTGATGGCACGCTCGGGGCAATTCGCGATTGCCAACAGCGCCCTTTCCTCCCATTCCGGAGGAATTGGGTCTACATGGACGAACGCCTTCACGTCGTCATGAACGTCGAAAATCTCGGGGTACGTCATGGCGCATCGATTGTGACCCTGGCAGGCATCGACGTCTACCCGTAAATGCATTGGTTTTCCTTCCGCTACAGACGATCTCACCTAAAGTCTTTTGCCGCAATGTCATCCGATGCCCTTCAGTCGAGTCCCGATCACTTTCTCCGCAACGAGCTTCTCGGTCGCTGCGTCGTCCAAACCGAGGAGATCTTTCATGATGGACTCGTTGTGTTCTCCTACGGTTGGCGCTGCAGACCGACACCACCGATCGACACTGCGGAATCGGAATGGGATGGTCGGGACCTGGTGCTCGCCGACGATGGGGTGATCCAAGCGTTCGAAGTAGCCGCGCGCGATCATTTGCGGGTGTTCAGGACTAAGCCGCGCGTCGTAAAGCGGTGACGCTGGAATGCCCGAAGCCGACAGCACTGCCACCGCCTCGACGCAGTCCTTGCCGCATGCCCACCGTTCCAGATTCCGGTCAATCAAATCGTGTGCACTCCAACGCCCTTCGTGCGTATCGAGCAACGGATCCTCCGCCCACGCAGGCTGACCGAGCACGGATTTCAATGCTGACCATTGTTCGTCGGAGGCGATGGAGAGCGCCAACCACTGTTCGTCACCGCGACACGGGTACAGACCCTGCGGTGCCGCGTCCCTACTCCTGTTGCCCAACCGCGACAGCACGGTGCCGTACGCGGTGTACTCGATGGCTTGCTCGGCGGCTGAGTTCAGTGCCGCCTCCACCATCGACACTTCGATGAAGCAGCCGCGATCCGTGTGCTCACGCTGGCTCAGGCCAACGAGCATCGCAAAAGCGGAATGCATGCCTGCCAACGGATCGCACGGGCCGCGCGGGATCCGGGGCTGATCGCATTCGTGCCCCGTCACCCAGGCCATGCCGGTCATCTGTTCCATGGTCTGGGCGAAGCCGACGTTGTCCCGCCATGGTCCGTCCAGACCGAAGGCGGGCATGCGGGTCATGATCACCCGCGGGTTGACAGCACTCAACGCTTCCCACGTGATGCCGAAATTCTCGAAGACGCGCGGTGAGAAATTCTCTACGACGATGTCGGCTTTTTCGACGAGGCGGAAGAACAACTCTCGCCCTCTTGCTGATGACAGGTCGAGTGTCAATCCCTTCTTGTTGGTGTTCGTGGCCAGAAACATGGCCGAGCGCTCCCACCAGTTGGGCTGGTCGATGAACGCTGCCGCTGTCATCCGCGCGCCGTCCGGGTGCTGAACGGACTCGAGGTGAATCACGTCGGCACCCAATGCGGCGAGGATGTGGGTGGACGAGGGTCCGGCCCACCACGCTGTTGCGTCGATGATCCGAATACCGGCCAAAGGCAGGCCCGGAGCCGTTTGGCTGACATCGGTTTTCCTCGGGTTCGCAGGAACCTTGGACGCATCGAGTTCGCCGAGTCTCGGCGCTGATTTGGGCGTGCTGCCCGGCCGCGCCCCGGCTATTCGGTACGGCGGCAGCGGGTGGGTGAACGAGCCGTCGGCGCTCGTCGCCCAGACACCGCGCGCGTTGAAGTGTGGGTGGTCCAGGACGGTCCGGCCGTTGTTCACCTGCGCGACCGGAATACGAAGTGCCGAGGCGAGTTCTACGATTTCTTCGGTGGTGTGCTGAGTGGTCCAGTCCCGCACAATCTTGTTCCACTCATCCATTCGCTCGTACCTCGTCGGAGCGAACGCCCACGCGACGTCCTCCGCGAGGAGGTCGTCGCGCTCGATCATCAGCAGGAAGGATTCGAACTGCTGACGGGTATTGGTATTGAAACCGACCCAACCGTCGGCCGTGGGCTCGATCGAGGGCAGTTCAGTCATGCGCGGCGGAGCAGAGACCGGTGGACTGCCGGCGAGTGCGTAGTACAAGTCGATGAATCCGCTGGCACTGAGATGGCAGGCTTCCATCAACGAACAGTCGATGATTTCACCGCCCCGTCCTTCGCGCGCGCGGAGGAATGCTGCCATCGCACCAACCGCCGCGTAACTACCCAGGACCCATTCGAAGACGCGGCCGCCTGCTTGCAATGGGGGTTGGTCTTGCCGCGCCCGCAGTCCCATGGTTCCGCTCTCGGCCTGCAGCGTGAACTCTGTCGCGGGCTTGTCGCGATATGGACCGGTCAGGCCGAACGGTGACAGCGCCGCAATCACCAAATGTGGCAAGCGACGGAGTAAGTCGTCGTGGTCGATCCTGCCGGGGCCAGAAGAGTCGATGAGAATGTCCGCGCTCGCGATCAATTCCTCGACACGGGGGTCGCCATAAAGCCCTAGAGTCGAACGCTTTCCAGCATTGAGGAAGGTGAAGAGGGCACCGTCTTCGCCGCACTGCCGCCCTGTACCCCTGCGACGACACTGATCGCCGGCCGACGACTCCACCTTGATGACCTCGGCGCCGAAGTCGGCGAACAACTTGCCGCAGTAGGGCCCGGCGATGTCGTCTGCCAGCTCGACGATCCGCACACCTTGCAGGATGTTCACAGCCGCACTCTTGTCAAGTTTCACTTGATACGCCGATCACTCCGTCACGACGCAGCTGAGCAAGTTCGGCTTCATCGCAGCCGGCGAGCATCGCAAGCACCTCGTCGGTATTTTGCCCGACGGATGGGGGAAGGGTCGCGCCGAACGGACGGCCCTGCTTGGTCTTGATGGGAGTTGCGATCAGCCGCAACGGCGGTCGGCTCTCTGCGTCCGGTTCGTAGACCATGTCGCGTGCTTTGACGTGTTCCTCGTCCAGGAGGTCGCCACTCTCGAACGCAGGAGCGCCAGCAATGTCGGTCGCGATGAAGAAGTCGGTCCACTCACGACGAGTGCGGCCCTTGAAGATCGTGGTGAGCTCACCGCGCAGGTTTTCGTCGGCTTGTGGATCGTCCCCAAGACATGCCTGTCCCGGCTCGTAGAGATCCATTCGATCGACGGCTTCGCAGAATCTGAGCCAGAACTTGTCTTCCAACGCGTTGAACACGACGTAGTTGCCGTCGCTGGTCTCGTAGTACTGATAACGCAGCGACGCGTGCGCACCATCTGAGTAGCCGAACAGCCCATTGGCGAGTGCCGTCAGTTTCTGGAAGTTCCATGCGATCGCGGCATCGACTTGAGAGACCTCGACGTATTGCGGCTGCCCGTCACGGCGCGCACTGTGCAGTGCAGCCAGGACCGCCATCGCGGCGTAGAGCGGACCGGCCAACACGCCCATTGTGCCGGTGGCGCCGGCCGATAGGCGCGGCGTTCCGTCGGCCTGAATCACAGGCGGGTTCAGACCGGCAAAGCAATCGAAGGACAGCCCGTGCGTTGGAAGCTTCGTGTACGGGCCGTAGCTACCCATCCCGTTGAGACTGCAGTAGACGATTCTCGGATTGAGTTCCACGACAACGTCATAGCCGAGTCCGAGTCGATCCGCGGCTCCTGCCCGCAAGCCGTCGATCATCACTGTGGCGGCTGCGACAAGACGGCGAAAGACCGCCAGCCCCTCCTCCGACTTCAAGTTGAGTGCGACGCTCTTCTTTCCGCGGTTCCACTGGAGGTTCTGCACGTTGTCGGGTGGAAAGAGCCCGCCACGAAATCCGCCGCCGCCGGGTTGTTCTATCTTGATCACCTCGGCCCCCAGATCGGCGAGGTGTCCGCCGAGCGCGTCAGGGGAGAAGAGGGATAGCTCGAGCACGCGAACATCGTGAAGCACGGCAGTCAACCTCCGAGTGTTTCAAAGCCCGTGTGCACTTCAGCCTCACATCAACGAAATCGACTTGAGCTCGGTGAACTCCTCGAAGCCCCACCGACCCTGCTCGCGTCCGAGCCCGCTGTGCTTGAACCCACCGAAAGGGCCGCCACCGTTGAACAATCCACGCGCGGGCACAGACCAGCCTGGCCCCGCTCCGTTGCCCGGATTGGGACCGGGATCAGGAGGGCCGCCGCCGAGACATTGGACGATGACCGTCCCGGTACGGATTTGTCGCGCCACGTTGAAACCGCGTGCGGCGTTGTGCGTCATGACCATCCCTGCGAGCCCGAAGTCGGAGTCGTTGGCGATCCGTACCGCCTCGTCCTGACTCTCGTACGTCTGCACTGTCAGAACCGGTCCGAACACTTCGTCCTGACAGATCCGCATGTCGTTGCGACAGTTGATGAATACCGTCGGCTCGTAGAAGAACCCCTTGCTCAGGTGGGACGGTCGCTTGCCGCCGACCACCAGCGTGGCTCCGTCGTCGAGCGCTGATCGCACGTAGCCCTCGACACGCTGCCGCTGTTGTTCACGGATCAGCGGACCGACCACCGTGGCCGGGTCGCGAGGGTCACCGATGGTCAGGCTTGGCGCCATGGCCTTGACGCCGTCGACGTAGGCATCGAGTAAGTGCTCCGGCAAGAGCAGGCGCGACGCGGCAACACATGCCTGTCCCGAATGCATCAGGACTTGGCCGAAACCGATACCGGCGACCTCGGATTCGGTGACGTCATCGAGAACGATGTGGGCGCTCTTGCCGCCCAATTCCAGCTGGGCCCGCTTCATCGTCTGTGCCGAAACCTCCCGGATCCGCTTGCCGGTTTCCGTCGACCCCGTGAACGCGATCATGTCCACCAGGGGATTCGTCGACAACTCCTCCCCCACGTCACCGCCACCCACGACGACGTTGAAGACACCCGCTGGTATGCCGGCTTCCTCGGCAATCCGGGCAAGTTCGAGTGCATTCATCGGCGTCCACGGATGTGGTTTCAAGACGACAGTGCAACCGACGGCCAGTGCGGGCAGGCACTTTTGCAGGTTGATCGAGAAGGGGAAGTTGAACGGTGTGATCACACCGACCACTCCGACGGGTTCTCGGACGACGATAGTGCCGCCAAGTCCGGTTGGTGATACCACCGGCGCTCCCGGCGTTTCGACCCAGGTGACATCGTGCTCTACGAAATCGCCGTAATAGTGCGATGCTTCAATCGCTCCGCCGACCTGTAGATAGTCCGTGAGGAAGTGCACCGAACCGATCTCGGAAACGATGAGCTCGCGAAGCTCGTCGCGCCGAGACTCCATGATCTCGCTGAAGCGTTTCAACACTCTCGCCCGTTCGCGCACTGCCATCCACGGCCAAGGGCCATCGTCGAAGGCTCGGCGTGCTGCTTCAATGGCCATGACGGCTTGCTTGGCGCCGCCGTCCAGAACGCGGCCGACAACTTCTTCGGTGGCGGGGTCGATCACATCGATTTGTTCGCCGGCGTTGTCACTGGTCCATCGGCCGTCGATGAAGTTCTCGTATTGGCGGATCGCCACGGTGTTTCCCCCCAACCCGGCTATCGCTACTTGGCGACTGGGTACGGAGCAGGCTCGAAGTTAAAGACGCGCCGCGCATTGCCTTGCAGCACTTTGTACTTGTCCGCGTCTGATCTACCCTCGAGACTCTTGTGCGCGGCCTCAAGTGAGTGCGGCCACAAGCTGTCTGTGTGCGGGTAGTCGGTTTCGATCATCACGTTTTCGACGCCGATGTAATCGAGGTTGGCAGCGCCAAATTCGTCCTCAATGAAGCAGCCGTAGATGTGGTCGCGGAACAACTGGCGAGGCGACTCCGGGAAGACGGCCGGGTCCGTGGCGACTGGGCTCATGCGCATCGTTGCCGGGTCAATCGTCCAGTTGTTGGCGCGCAAATACCGATATTCGGCAGCGACGTGCTCGGCTCGCTCGAGCAAGTACGGGATCCACCCGATGCCACCTTCGGACAGCACGATCTTGAGGTCGGGGAACTTCTGCAGCTTGCCTGAGAAGAGCCAGTCTGTTGTGGAGTGGGCCAGGTTGAGACCAATGTTTACCGACTGAACGCCGAAAGGCGCATCGGGAGACGTATTTGGACTGACGGACGACGACCCGATATGCGTGCAGAGCGGCATCTTCGTTTCGTTCGCTGCCGCGAAGAATCCATCCCACTCGCCCGAGTGGATCGACGGGAAGCCAAGCGCGTGAACATTTTCCGAGAATGCGATCGCCTTCGCACCCTTGGCTGCACACCGGTGCACTTCGGCGACGGCCAGTGCGGTGTCCCAAAACGGCACGATGATCATCGGAATGTAGCGACCCGGCGCTGCCGCACACCACTCGTCGATGATGTAGTCGTTGTATGCGGTGAGGCACTTCAGACCAAGCTCCCGGTCCTGAACCTGCGAGAACACCTGCCCGCAAAAGCGCGGAAAGAAAGGAAAGTTCAACCCGGCTATGACGTGATCGGCGTCCATGTCGGGGATTCGGGCCAGTGGGTCGTAGTAGACCTTTGGTAGTTCGTCGTAGTTGACCGGCAGCGGCGAGTAGTCGTCGTGGTGTTGATGGGCAGCCACCAGGATGCCCATGACGGTCGCGCGGTGCCTCTCGTAGACCCATGTGTCCACACCGTCAATGCGTTCGACGTGCGGCACACGATCGCGGTCGGCAGCGGATGCGCGGTCGACCCAGACGTTCGGCGGCTCGATGATGTGATCGTCAACCGAGATGAGCCACTGCAGATCTTGTTCCACGGAATCCTCCCTAGAGCGGTTGTGCAATCGTCGGCCGACTACGGAAGGGACTGTTGCGTAGGGAAATGAGTCCGGCGACCAGTCCCACCTCCACGGACACTATGAGCGCCCATGAAGGTTGTCAAGTAACGCTCGATAAGCGCGCGGCTAGTTTATCGAGTGTCACTTGACTCCATTTCCTTCGCGATCTATCGTGCGACGACGCGGGTTTTGGACGCATGAATCTGCCCGGGGCTGACCGCTGCAGCATGAATGCTTAGTGGTCCGCGACACGGACGTCATGATTGCGACAAGAGAAGAAGGACTACGCCCCAGTGCCCAAGTCGCTAGAGGACCACGCCGAGAATTTCGATCTCCGCCACGAGGATTTCAACGATCCCGAATATTTGTACGAGCTCTATTCCCACATGCGCGACAGAACAGCCTTCGCGCACACCGACTCCCCATTCTTCGCCATGGGCGACGAGGGCGCTTGGGTGGCACTGCGCTACGACGAGTGCTACGAGGTCCTGCGGGACTGGGAGACGTTCTCCAGCAATCTGAATGGTGCACAGCAGTCGACCGGCGATATCGTGATAGGGCTCGACCCGCCGCGGCAACAGCAGTTACGAAAGGTCCTCAACCCCTACTTCTCCCCTGGCCGAATGAAGAAGCTGCAACCGCAGATCCGTGCCGAGACTGATGCACTCATCAACGAGTTCATCGAGAACGGTCGCGGCGACTTGGCGATGGTCGCTTGGCAGCAGCCCGGCATCGTGTTCTTCAAGTACGTGCTCGGCATGCCCGTCGACGATGTCCCATTGTGCATAGAGCTGACTGAAACCGCACTCAACGGGCCCACCGACGAAATCCGCATGACCGCATGGGGTGGGCTCTACCAGCACATCGCTGATGCAGTGAGAACCCGGATGGACCAGGATCCGCAAGATGACATGATCGACGTCCTGCTCTCGGCCGAGATCGACGGAGTCGAGCTCGGGTTCGACAGCGTAGTGTCGAACGCCGTGTTGCTGGTTCAAGCTGGACTTGAAACCACTGCCAGCGCAATGTCATTCGCGTTGCACTATCTTGGCACTCACCCCGCAGAACGGGATCGGCTGATCCGCGAGCCCGAGATCATGGCCACCGCTATCGAGGAGTTCGTCCGCTTCGCCGGATCCATTCACGGCATTCCACGGACGGTGACCAGGGAAGTCGAACTCGGTGGGCAGAAGCTGTGCCCGGGCGAATCAGTGGTGGTCAACTACGCGTCGGGCAATCGTGACAGTCGCGAATTCCCCGACCCCGACAAGTGCATCCTCGATCGCGAGGGTAATCGGCATCTCGGCTTTGGCGCGGGCGTCCACCGCTGCATAGGGTCTAACCTGGCGCGCCTGGAGTTTCGTATCGGTGTGGAACAAGTGCTGGCGCGCATGCGCGATTACACCGCGCTAGACGACGAATCGATCTTTCAGGGCAACTCGGTGACCCGAGGGTTTCGCAAGATCCCAGCCGTGTTCACACCCGGACCGCGGGTCGCGCTGGACTAAACGTTCAGTTCGGGATTTCAATGTTCGTGGATGATCACACCGCGAATGTTCCGGCCGGCGAGCATGTCGTCGTAAGCGCCGTTGATGTCGGCTAGTTTGTACTCCGCGGTTACCGTTTCATCCAGTAAGAGCTTGCCCTCGCGATACAAGCTGAGCAGTCGCGGGATGTCAGCACGCGGGTTTGCTTGGCCGTAAAGGCTTCCCAGCAGTCGCTTCTGAAACAGCGTCAGCATGGCGACCATCGACATCGGCAGGGTTGCCGTCGTATCCAGCATCGACCCCAGCGCGGTAATCACGACGGCGCCGTTCTTGCTGACGATGTTGAGTGCGTCGACGATCATCGGGGCTTCGACCAGACCGACCGTGACAATGGCGGAGTCGGCCATTACGCCGCGCGTTAGATCAGCGATCAAGGCCGTCGCCTCGGGCATCGATGTCACGAAGTGAGTTGCTCCGAATTGAGACACCATGTCCCGCTTGCCCTCTGCGATGTCCACAGCGATGATCTTCTCGGCACCCGCCAACCGCGCACCCTGGATAGCGCCGCTGCCGATGCCGCCGCATCCGATCACCACGACGGTGTCGCCTGGTTTGACTCCCGCAGTGTTCACCGCAGAACCCCAGCCGGTGGTCACGCCGCACCCGACGAGACATGCCCTGCTCAATGGCAGGTCCTCGTCGATCTTGACCAGCGAGCTCTCCGGCACAGTTCCGTATTGCGCAAAGGCGCCGAGCCATGCCAACGCCCCGATGTCTCGTCCCTTGGCGTGACGTCGGAAGCCGCCGTCGAGTTGCGTGGCCGTGGCCATCTGGGCACCAAGGTCACAAAGGTTCTGGTGACCGGTCGAACACCAACGACATCGCCCGCACGCCGGCAGGAACAAGCCCACCACATGATCGCCAACGTTCAGATCGCGAACACCTGGTCCAACTTCTTGGACGACGCCAGCCCCCTCGTGTCCTCCTACCAGCGGGACTGCAAGTGGAAGGTCACCCTGGCGAACGTGATGGTCGGAGTGGCATAACCCGGTCGCCTCGTAGGAGACCAGCACTTCGCCCTCTTTGGGACCGTCCAGTTCGATCTCTTCGACACTCCACTCTTCGTGGACGTCCCATAGCACCGCCGCATTCATCTTCATTGTCGACGCATTCAACGGCGATGCACCACCATTGTCAAGTGTCGCTTGATAAGCGTTGCCTCCCGCCGCAACCGTCGCGTTACTGTGTCCCATGGCCAGTGACGGCGCGAAACGCGTCCGAGACAAAGATGGGAAGCAGCGCGCCCTAGTGGAGGCGGCGGCGGAAGTATTCGCCGAACACGGATTTGATGCGGCAGTGACGAAGGAGATCGCCCGACGTGCGGGCTGCTCGGAGTCAATGCTCTTTCACTATTTCGGCGACAAGCAAGGCATCTTCGAACAGGTCGTGTCGCGTCAGATTGCGGACGGCGTCGGCGAAGCAGAGGACAAGGTCATGGAGTCCCTGCCCGACAAGTTCGTCGATTTCGTCAAACAACTCTTTCTGACACGGCTGTTGGTCCACGAGCGCGATGACACGGTGCCGGGTTGGGACATC
Organism: uncultured Actinomycetota bacterium; assembly: GCA_963766465.1. Classification (GTDB taxonomy): domain Bacteria; phylum Actinomycetota; class Actinomycetes; order Mycobacteriales; family Mycobacteriaceae; genus Mycobacterium. Next base: position 124,458 of record CAVXZT010000014.1, on the reverse strand, counting down.
GCGGGACGCGCCCTATCTGACCCCGCGTTCTCGCTGCGGGTCATGCGTCCGAATCACGAACTGCGCGTGTCGGTGATCGCCAACGGCGTCTCCCACTACCAAGAACTCGGCCAAGTCACCCCACACGTTGATCCCGTCACTGTTGCCGAGCTGCTTGCAAATTTCACTATCTTCACCACGACCGTCGGCCCGCGTTGGTTCGGTACCCCCGAGGCCGAGATTCGTGCTCAGATCGAGCTCGGAGCCCGAATCTTCGCCGAAGGGGTGCGCGGTTCCGCGGCTGCCGGTCCCTCTCGCCGTCCCAGGGCCCGTCGGCCGGCCCGACTGAAATCCGGCACGTAAAGCGTTGCGAATGAACTGTTTTCGCGTTGCACTTCCGCCCCAGTAATAGTGGTCATGGCCGAGTTGCGCGACCGGTGACGGTTCGATACGGATCATGTCGGCATCGGACCAGGGAGGCAGGATCTGCTCGCTTCAGGATTCGACCACCAAGTTCCCTCGACACCGTCGGACTTTCCCTCGTCGATGTACCCCATGACGCGGGGAGCTGCTTCTGACTGATCAGCGGGCCGATCATGCTGCCCTCTTCCTTCGGGCCGCCGAGCTCAAGGTTGTTCGCCGCCATCGCGATGCCAGCGAATGCTCGCCGGCGGCGGGCGGTCAAATCACCGCACCGCCGTTGACTCCGAGTACCTGCCCGGTGATGTATCCCGCTTCCTCAGAACACAAGAAGCCGACGGCAGCAGCAATATCATCGCAGGTACCCATGTGTCCCATAGGAATCCGCTTTGCAAGCTCCTCGGGTGAATCCAAGGTGCCTTCGGCCTGTTGGCGGACCATTGGCGTGTCGATACTGGATGGCGGAATGTTGTTGACCGTGATGCCCTTGCGGGCGTATTCGTGCGCCAACGATCTCGTCAGCGTGATTACCGCACCCTTGGACACCGCGTAGTGCGCCATGTAGGGCGAGCCCCGTTGGGCGCTCGAGGATGAGATCATCACAATGCGCCCCCATCGAACACCGACCATGTCCTCTAAGGCCACCTGACAGCAGTGAAACGTTCCGGTCAAGTTGATGTCGAGCATCTCGGCCCAGGATTCGCTGGTTATGTTCTCGAATTTTGCGAATGCGACTTTGCCCGCGCTGGTGACCAGGATAGTGACCAGTCCGAGTTCGGCACGCACTCGGCTAAACGCCGCTTCGACGGCCTCGCGGTCCGTGACGTCGACTCCGATTCCGATTGCCTTTGAACCGAGTGCCTTTAGGTCGTTAGCGACTTTTTGGGCAGCCTGACCATTAATGTCCAGAACAGCGACTTTGTTTCCGCACCTTGCAAGTTCGTGGCAGGTAGCCTCGCCTATCCCCGACCCACCACCGGTGACCACGGCCACGCGCGCGACGATCATCGGTGCGGCCACCCGTGGTCTCGCCCATCGCTAGCCGTTGTCATTTCAATCTAGCAACCTCGGTGCGTGGGAATCGTGGGCGTCGTTGCAGTACGAGGCGCATCGTCGCGGCACCGCTTGGAGGTCGGATACGGGTCTGCGTTGAGATCGACGTTCCACGGGGCGTAGTACATGTCGTTGGCCACGTCAATCGTCATGGCTTTCCCTTCTGTGCTGAGGATTTGGGGGTTGCGTCCGAAATAGGTCACCGGTCAGCTGCATCGACACGCAAGATTCGTGGACTCTTGGGTTGCGATTAGAAGCCGCCGGCGACTCGGACTACCGCGCGGCCGGAATATTTTCCTGCGCGGACCTCGTCGAGCACACCGACCACGTCCTTGACATCGACGTCGTGTGAAACGTCCGAAAGATGCTGCGGCCTCAGCGAACTGCCCAGCTGCTCCCACAAGGCGCGACGCGGTCCGATCGGCATCAGTACCGAGTCGATGCCCAACAGCGCCACACCGCGCAGGATGAACGGCATCACGGTGGTCTGCAGGCCCGCGCCACCGGTCAGCCCGCTGGCCGCCACGGCGCCGCCGTAGCTCACCGTGCAGAGCACGTCGGCCAGGGTGGCCCCGCCGACACAGTCGACTGCGCCCGCCCATTTGGTCTTGCCCAGCGGCCGCGGCTTGGCCTCGGGGTCTTCGGGCAGCCGGCCGATGACCTCGCCGGCGCCCAGTGCCTTCAGCCGCTCCGCTGCATCGGGCTTGCCGGTCGACGCGACCACCTGATAGCCCGCCGCGGCCAGCAGATCGATGCTCACCGATCCGACACCGCCCGTTGCGCCGGTCACCACGATCGGCCCGTCCTCCGGGGCGATGCCGCGCTGTCGCAGAGCCGCAACACTCATCGCGGCGGTGAACCCCGCGGTGCCGATGGCCGCCCCGTCGCGCGGGCTCAACGCGCCGAGCTTGACCACCCAGTCCGCTGGCACCCGCGCGTACTCGGCATAGCCTCCGTGCCTGCCGGTGCCGATCTCATAGCCGTGGGCCAACACCAGGTCACCGACACTGAACTCATCAGATTCCGACGACACCACCTCGCCGGTGAGGTCGATGCCGGGCACGATCGGATAATCACGCACCACACCGCCTTTCGGCGTCAGCGCCAGCGCGTCCTTGTAGTTGACGCTGGAATAGTGCACCCGGACGGTGACCTCACCGGCAGGAAGCTCGGCTTCCTCCAGCGTCTCGACCGCCGCCCGGATGCCGTCATCGTCCTGCCGCGCCACCAGTGCCTGAAACGTGCCCACCACTCCGGCATTATCAGGCACGCCCGAGGGCCGAGAAGACACACCATCCCCGGCATGCCGGGATTTTGGGGCGGCCGGAACCTTGACGTCCTCGGTGCTAATGATCTGATCCTTTGGCACGTGAATCTCCCTGATTAATAGGCAATCTCGACGATGGCTTGTTCTGGGCAGTTTGTGATCGCGTCCTGGGCTGAGGCCTCCAGCCCGTCGGGCACCTCCGACGGGTCGGCAACGGCGTAGCCGTTGTCGTGCATGCTGAAAACGTCGGGGCACAGAGTCAGGCACATGCCGTGGCCGCGGCAGCGGTCCTCGTCGACCTTCACCTTCATCGGCCGTCGCCTTCGAGATCGAACTCGAGGTGCAGCTCGGTGAGCCCGCGCAGGATGTAGGTCGGAATGTATTGGTAGCGACGTTCGTCGGCCGGGCCGTGGTGCGCCTCGCTGATGCGGATGTCAGTGGTGCGGTCGAGCAGGCGCTCGAGGCCGACGCGGGTTTCGGCGCGGGCGAGCGGAGCGCCCGGGCAACTGTGGATACCGCGGCCGAACGCAAGGTGCTGACGCGCGTTCTTACGCTCCGGGTCGAATGTGTCCGGATCCTCGAATCGGCGCGGGTCGCGGTTGGCGGCGCCGTTGATCACCATCACTGTGCACCCGGCGGCGAGCGCCTGCTCGCCGACGGTCGTCGGCACTCGCGACAGCCGGAAGTCGCCCTTGACCGGGCTCTCGATGCGCAGGCACTCCTCGATGAAATTCGGCAGGAGGCTGCGGTCCTCGCGAAGCTTGCGCTGAATGTCAGGGTTGTCGCCGATCACCTTCAGCGCGGTACTGAGTAGCCGCACGGTCGTTTCCTGCCCGGCCGAGAAGACGTTGGTGGCGACCCGCACGACGTCGCCGACCTCGGGCATCGTCCCGTCGGGAAAGGTCGCGGTCGCCAACCCGGTCAACACGTCGTCGCGCGGTTCGGCCCGACGCTCTTCGACGTACGTCGCGAAGACCTCGTAGAGGTACTCCAGCGGGGTTTTGTTCATCGTCTTCTCGGCGTTGCCCAATCCCCCGCCGTGGGTCCCGCGTGCGAGTCGCTCAAGGAGCTCAGGACGATCTTCTTCGGGCACACCCAGTAGGTCGGCAATCACGCGCAGCGTGAACGGACCCGCGAATCCCTTGATGAATTCGCCCTCGCCGGGAGCGAGGAAGTCGTCGAGGATATCGTCGGCGAGCGTCCACATCGCGTCCTCGTTCTCTTTGAGGCGCTTGGGCGTGATCAACCGCATCAGCAGGCCGCGGTGATTGGTGTGTGTAGGCGGATCGAGCGTCGGCAGCTGGTCGCTGAAGGGTAGTTCGTCGCGATGCTTCACGATCAGGTCGGTGACGTCGTCACCTTCGAGCGGGACGGGAAACCCCGGAAACGGCCCACTCACCGAGATGCAGGAAGAGAACGTCTCCGCATCGTTGTAGACATCGACGGCCTCCTGCCAGCCGGTCACCATCGTCACGCCGTAATGGTCCTCACGGCTGACCGGACACTTGCTGCGAAGCGCCTCGTAAAACCGGTACGGATCGTCCGTTAGACGACTGTCCCGGAAAAAGTCAACCGAGGTCAGGTCCCCCGCCATGCGCTACTCCGTTCTAGCGAACTCGGCCAGCGAGAACGCGACTTTCGTCCTGCGTATTAGATTTCGCCTGCGCCATCGAGATGGCGGCCGACTGACCACGAGCCGCGAAAGCCGGTAGGAGCCTCCCAACCTTGGCGACGGATTCGTGCTCCGACAAAGTCGGCGAAGAGCATGTCGTACGTCTCCTTCGATGCCCGGAATGCGCCATGTGACTTTCGCGGCGCTGGCGTGTCCGCGGACCTTGCACGGTTCGATCTGCCTTGTGCTTCACGAACTGCATTCGAGAGTCTCGGCGGCGGCCAGCCGCGTGGGCCCATCCAGGCGTCGACGGCCGCCTTGCCAAGCACCCGCGGTATCCCCTGTTGCACATCAATCTTAGCAGTTATTGACAACACACATAGCCGACTTAATGTGTACGAAGCTTATCAGTATTCAAGAATGATATCATCGAGTTAAGAGAGCAACGTTCTCATACGGGAGTCCGTCCGAGGGGTGATGCCGTACATGCTTGTAGGTTGGACGAGGATGAGCACCTCCGGACTGTGGTGGCGATGCCGATATGGTGGCGGTATGCCTCTTCATCGCCCACACGATCCTGCGGATGGTCGGCGATGAAGAAGGGCCGTGGTGAGGCTCCCGGCGACGCGCCCCAGGGGGCTCATCAAAGCAATGGAGTCGGTAGCACTTGGCAAGAACGGGCCATCGAGCGCCGCCTCGGCGACGCACGGGCGCGTGCCGTCGCTTGCAGCACACGCTTTATGACGACGGCCCTTGAGCTCGTCCAAGAGTCCGGGCACGCCAACTTCACCCTACAAATGCTGGCCGACCGCGCGGACCTCAGCCTGCGGACTTTCTATCAGCACTTCGCCGGCAAGGATGAACTTCTGTTGGCTCTTTATGAAGACGTGACTTCGCAATTCACCGAAGCGATACGGGAGAAAGTCGAAGCGGCTGACGGCCCGATGGCACAGCTGGAGGCGTGGTGCAAAGGAGTGCTGTCGCGGCCCGGTTCATCGCAGGCAGTCGGGGGGCGGCTTGTCCTGATCTATAACTTGAGCCTCGAGATGGATCACCCGGAGGCGTTCGCCAAAGTATGGGAACCACACCGCAAGCTGTTGACAGAGATTCTGGCCGCATGTTCGGAAGCAGGCCAAATTCGAAACGATCTCACCTTGCAGCAGTTGACGTCATTGCTGGGCTACACACTGACGTCTTTTGGCCAGTACAACGCTTTGCATGAGGGGGTGGACGGGACCCACCTGAACGAGGAGGTTGTCTGGTCCTGGTGTCGCCAAGCGATTCTCCCCTAGGTGGCACCGTGTGAGATCTCTGCCGCGAGACTCGGCACGAGGTCGTCCACCCGTTAGTACTTCACCAATCGGCGATGGCCTTGCCCGGTCAACCAACGACTACCTCGGCCGCCGACGCGACCGACGCCTGACGTTCTGTTGAACTGCCCTATTCCGACAACCGCTGCGCGGCCAAATCTCGAAGCTCGCCGGACTTAATTTTATCGCTGCCTGTTAGCGCGATGTCATCCTCGTGGAAGAAAAGCACGTGGCGCGGAACCTTGTAGCTCGCCAGTCGTTCTCGCAAATATCCGCGAATCTCCTCGGCTTCGACACTCACGCCGTCGTGCGGCACGACACAGGCGACGACAACCTCGCCGAGCGTGCTATGCGGCAGACCGACGGTCTTGGTCACCTTCACACCGGAGTGCTTCGCCAGCACTTCGTCGACTTCGAGCGGGGAGACATTCGCACCGCCCGTCTTGATGATGTCTGTGAGCCTGCCCTCCCAGAACAGTCGGCCGGCCTCGTCGAGGTACCCACCGTCGCCGGTGCGGAAGAACCCTTCTGCGTCGAGCGTCTCATCCAGCGGTGTGCCGATATAGCCCAGCATGAGTGTGGGGCCCTTGACGCAGATCTCCCCGCTCTCGCCTCGGGGAATCACCACTCCGCTAAGTGGATCCACAATTCTGAGTGTGACACCCGGCAGCGCCACCCCCCAGCTATCGGCGTGCACCTCACACGGCGTGTTGAGCTCGAAAATAGTTGAAATCGTGAATGTTTCGGTGTTGCCGTATGCATGGTCGGGCAAGAACCATTCGGCAGACACCGTCGGATGATGGGCGATCGGCGTCTTGACGTCGGCGAATCGCATACTGCTCAGGTCGACGGTGAGCCAATTAGGCGCGGCTTCGACTTGCGCCCACTGGTGCGGCCACGCGAACGGATAGTTCACTCGCTCGGCATCCATCAGTGAGAGCGCCTCAGCCGCCGCGAACGTCGGCTGCAGGACGAGACAACCGCCGGACGCGAGCGTAGCCCCTAGCGACATCACGAAATTGCCGGACCAGAAGAAGCCGTTCGCCGACCAGCAACGGATGTTGTCGTCCGGCCCGAACCCACACACTCTTCGGAAGCGCCACATTTGAATGGCGACACCGCGATGCGAACTGAGGATGCCTTTTGGTTTGCTCGTGGAGCCCGACGAAAAGAACAGCACTCCCGCGTCGCTTGGGCGCACCGCCTCCGCCGTCGCGTGAATCAATTCGCGCGGTTCATCGCGACCACGGGCAAGGAAGGCGGCCCACGTGTCGATGCCGGATGGCGCATCGCCGATCGTTGCGAGATGGCGGAGGAATGGAAATCTGGCGGATTGCAGGGGGCCGCGGGCGGATCTACTGATCTCGGGCGCCAGCTCAGATAGGACGGCCACGAAGTCCGTCTTCAACACCTTTCGTTCGAACAACAGCACGGCAACGCTTGAGGTGTTGAGCAGGTACTCGAGCTCCGCGGGGGTCGAGAATGTGCTGAGCGTGACGGCCACGCCTCCGGCGAGCGAGATGCCGAAGAACGCCGAGATCCACTCCGGACGGTTCGTCATCAGGACGCCGACCCGGGTGTCCTTGCCGACCCCGCTCGCGCGCAATGCACACGCCACTTCGATTGCCCGTTCCCACAGGTCGGCGTACGTCCAGCGCGTAGTGCCGTCGGCCGAGCGGAAAACAAGAGCTTCGCGGTCGCCGTACGTTGATGTCACGTCGCGCAGAAAGCCGGGCAGCGTGAGCGTCCCGAGTCCCGGCTCATCGCTCAACGACGGGCCGGACACGATCGAAAGCGACTGCGCCGGATCAGAGTTCATGTGGTGGCCTCGTCACGCCGGTAGCTCGACCTCGGCAATGCAGCTCACGAGCTCCTCGCCGTTCTGGTTGGTCAGGCGCAGCTTCACCTGGACGAGCGGCATCCCCCACGTCGAATCGGTTTCCTTGCCGATGATTTCGGCGTCGAAGTACGTCACGTCGCCCTCGAAAGCCGGACCGCGGAAGTCGGCCTTACTGTGGCGGACCATCCCGTCGTGGCCAGCCCAGTAGGCGAGATAATCGGTGCACCACGCGCCCATCGTCGCGCCGTAGCCATACGCGCGTGCCATGCCGACTTCGCTGGCCCGGTCGGCGTCGATGTGGCCCCGCGACGGCCCTAGATAGAGTCCGTCACGCTTGCGGGGGTCGATGAACGCGTCTTCCTCGTCGAAGGCGAAATCCTTGCCGAAGCCCGGATCCTGGTAGACCCACGGATCCTCGACACCGGGCGGCGTGACCCATTCGAATGAGCCCCAAATGTTGAAGACAAATGCGCGGTACTCAGTGGTGAAGGTGGCGATGCTGTGAGGACCAATGACACGACGCGGCAGGGTGTCGCCGACCTTTACTTCGTCGAAATGCGGTGAGACACCTAGCCGGTTCGACTCGAGCCAGTCCCGGCGAAGCCTATCGACTTCTTCCAGCTCAAGTTGTGTCCAACGCTTGATGTCGCCGAGTTGGCTCTCGAACATCCCGCGATTTTTCGCTTCTTCGTACAGATAGCGGATCGCGGTCGACCGCTCGCGGGCCACGAGGACGCCGTTCTGATTGGTGTGGGTGGTGTCACCGCGCGAAAACATAGTGGGCCCAGCGAATTTGGTCTCTACGACCTTATAGTCATGGAACCGTCGTTTCTGAAACAGCTTGTCCCCCGGGCGCACCGGGCAGCCATAAAACCACCACTCCTCTCCGCCGAAGATTAGGTGGCTGTTCGGAATGTGCCCCACGCAGGCAGGTGCTGCCCCGTGCCCGTAATCCAGTCCGACTGCGATGGACTGTGGCGCGATCAGCCCGCCGAATTTCGAGTCGCGCGCGAACCGTTCGTCCCAGTGAAGCGGATTGGGGTAGTCCATCGCCATCACCCAGCGGCGAATGTCGGAAGAGCTGCACGGATCCCACAGTTGGCCGCCGCCGATGGGCTGTCCCACCCGATGATCGACGTCGGATAAATCCAGCTCGACGAGCGGCGATTTGGCGCCTGCGGCGGCCGACTTTCTGGCCATGATGTTCTCCTGTTCAGCGATTGACGTCGGTATCGACGATGCGACGCCGCCTATGCGCCGGGTGGACGTCCTGATCGGCACAACGCACCGCGATGCGTTCGGTGGCCATGTCCCCTCGATCGGTGGCCACAGTCATGTAGCCCCTCCTGTCCGCACTCGCCGCTAATGATGGATATTGCTATCTGCCCATAATGATTGTCAAGAAACGCGTACGTTGACTTTCGATATTAGAGAACGTTATTCTCCTGTCGACACCTTCGATGGAGATGGGGCCGGAGTTGCTGTTAGAACTCGACGATGACCAGCGCTTTTGGCGCCAAACGGTCCAGGAGGCAGTGTCGAAGCAGTGTCCGTCGTCCCTTGTTAGGCAGACCGCTGAAGGTGGCGCCGACGCTGGCCAGCTTTGGAAGTGGTACATCGATCAGGGTTGGACGGACCTCGTCACCACGGAGAATTTCATCGAGCTTGTTCTCGTGCTCGAGGAACTCGGGCGCGCGAGCGATCCGACGCCTTACTTGGCGTCGACGACGCAGTTCGCACCTTTGGTTGGCGACAGGTTCGACCCGACGCGCGCCGGCGCCGCGGTGTACGCCGGAGTCACCGCACACCGAGCCCCCGGGGAGTGGGTTCTCGACGGTACGGCTCATTTTGTCCTTGACGGGGACCGCGCGGACCGGCTTGCAGTGGTCACTGCCGCCGGAGTATTCGTCGTCGACGCCAGTGAGGTGACTGCGCGTCGGGCCAACATCTTCGACCCCGCCCTGCATGTGGCAGATCTACATTTCGCAGACGTGCGCGTCCTCGAAGAGGATCGCGTCGCCGTCGACGCCGAACGGGCCTGGCACATTGCCCTCACCGGGATGGCGATCACGACCGTCGGCGCGTGCCAACGCATCATCGACCTCACACTGGAACACCTCAAGCAGCGCTACCAGTTCGGAGTCCAGATCGGCTCGTTTCAGGCGCTCCAACACAAGGCCGCGGACATGCACGTGGCGACCGAGCGGGCTCGGGCCTTGTCGCACTTTTCTGCTCTGACGATCGCCACTGACGATCCGCGTCGCCGCCTGTCGGCCATGATGGCCAAAGCCGCAGCGGGCGAGGCCCAATCGCTGGTCGTGCAGCACGGCATGCAGTCCTTTGGCGCGATGGGATTCACCTGGGAAAACGATCTGCAGTTCGCCATCAAGCGCGCAAGGGCAGGGGAGTTCATGTTGGGCGGCGCTGCAGAGCATCGCGCAGTTATCGCGAAGGAGTACCGTGCAGCTGACTTTTGATGACGAGGTCGAGTCGTTCCGTGCTGAGTTCTCGGCGTTTCTTGACGACAACCTGCCGACCGAAGCCGAGACATTCGAGCGTCCGCGGTCGGTCTCGCATATGCCAACGTGGGCCCGGAAGTGGCAACGCCTACTGTTCGACGAGGGCTGGTTACTGCCCGCGCAGCCCCCGGAATTTGGAGGACGCAACGCGACCGTTCTGCAGCAGTTCGTCCATCTCGATGAACTGTGTCGACGACGCATCTACCACAGTTTCAACCCACAGGGCGTCAATATCGTTGCAGCATCGCTGATCACGTTCGGCACCCCCGAACAACAGCAGCGCTGGGCGTTGCCGGTGCTTCGCGCCGAAATGACCGCCTCTCTCGGAATGAGTGAGCCCAGCGCGGGTTCTGACCTAGCATCACTGCGAACACGCGCGGTCCGCGATGGAGACGACTTTGTCGTCAACGGCCAAAAAGTCTGGACATCGGGCGCCCACGACGCCGACTTCCTGTTGACATTCGTTCGAACTGACCCAGATGCCCCGAAACACAAAGGTATTTCAGCCCTAATCATTCCGACTAGTACCGACGGCGTGGTGTGCCGCCCGTTTCCAGATGTCGCCAATCAAGACAACCTCGACTTCAACGAGGTGTTCTTCACCGACGTCCGAGTACCAGCCGAGAATCTCGTGGGAGGGCTGCACCAAGGATGGCTGGTAGCCAACGGGTCACTCGGGCACGAGCGCACGATGATGTGGCTCATGCTGGCTGACCGAATCGACAATCTCATGGCCGACTGCTGGCCTCGCACCGATGTCGAACGCGATCGGTTCGCGTCGACAATCATTGACTACCACGCCCTTCGGGCGATGGGGTCAGCAGCATTGGGTCGGGCCGCGCGTGGCGAACAGGATAACGCATCTATCTCCGTGCTCAAGCTCTTCGGCTCTGAAGCCGAGATGCGCGCAGCAGATCTCGCACTGAGTTCGGTGGGCATTGAGGGCCTGCGACATCCGGTAACCGAGCGCTATCAGCATATGAATCCCGACGAGTACTTTGCAAGCAGGTTCGAACGTTATACGCGTGGTCTCGCGGCAACCATCGCTGGCGGTACATCCGAGATTCAGCGCAACATCATCGCGCAACAAGTACTCGGCCTTCCGCGCCCCCCGAAGCGCGACTGACGACGAATTGCCGTCGGACACCGTGTAAAGACGGATAGGAGAACTCGTGGTTGACGCGAAGTGGGATGCGATGACCTGCGTCCAGGTCAACCGGCACGCGAGCATCGTCGAGGTACGCCTGAATCGACCCGAGAAGATGAACGCGATCAACAGCACGATGGAAAAAGAGTTCTACTCAGTCCTCGCCGACTGCGATCGTATGGACGATGTCAAGTGCGTTGTGCTCACTGCCGAGGGCGCCAATTTCTCATCAGGACACGATGTCCAACAAGTGGCTGCCGAGACCATCGGTGGGCAGGCACCGGCGACGATCCAGGACAAGTATTGGGTACATACCGGCGACCTCCTCCCTCCGTGGCGTTTCTCGAAGGGGCTTGTCGTCGCCGCCAAAGGCTATGTCGGACCTCATGCAAACACATTTCTGCTCGCCGCAGACATCGTCATAGCCGCGGACAACTCGCGCTTCAGTTGGGAAGAATCTCGGGTCGGCGTCGGTGCACCGTACGGCCCCTACGCACTCATGCCCTTCCACTTCCCCATCCGCGTCATGAAGCAGTTGTGGATGACGGGCGGGTGGCTAGACGCGGAGACGGCACATCGGCTGTTCTACGTGAACAGAGTCGTCACGCTCGGCGAGGAAGAGGACGTGGCGATGCGCTTCGCGAAGCAGATAGCACGGATGGAGACGGGCGATCTCATAGCCAATAAGCGTGGTACGCACCGTCTATACGAAGCGGCAGGGCTGTCCGCGATGGTTGATGTGGGTCGAGATCCATATGTCCCCAGCGCGGAAGCAGCAATCGCCAAAGAACATCATCTCCGCCTGATTCACGAGAAAGGTGTGAGAGCCGCTGTACGCGAACGTGATAACGGCTGGGATGACGAAGTAAGCAAAGTATGAATGCGTGATTCCGCGCCGACAGATACTGCGAGAAAGGAACCGAAATGTCAGACGCCAATGCAATTATCGCGGCGATCAACGCGCACTGCGAAACCCTGAGTGATCATGACAAGGATGGCTGGCTGGCCTTGTGGGCTGATGACACCGTTTTAGAAGACCCCGTTGGAGTCGATACCTACACCGGTATCGAGAGTCTGCGCACGTCGTTCTGGAAGTTCGTAACCGATCTCTCCCCGATGAAGCTGTGGCTTGAACGCGATGTGATCGTCTGCGGCAACGAAGCCATTGCCATCCTGCAAGGCGTGGTAACCCGTGAGGGCTCGCTGCAGCACGTCGGCCCGCTGGTGGATCACTTCACCTTTAACGACGCCGGAAAGATTTCGATGATGCGCGCCTTCTGGAAGTACGCGTGACGTCAACGTGAACGGACCGAACGCGTGACCAACCCTAACTAGGAGCGCGCAGTGCTTTGGACTACTGACTTGCGTTCACAAGAGACGCTGCCTGCCATCGTGAATCGCATGGCCAAAGCAGATCCACGCAAGGAGTTCCTGCGGACCGTAGACGGAGCATCGGCAACCTGGGAACAGCTCCAAGAGACCATGATCCTCTGGGCCGCCCGCTTCCTTGCTCTCGAAGTGAAAAAGGGTGACGTAGTCGTCACAATCCTCGACGCCGGGCTCGACTCATTGGCCGCTTGGCTGGGCCTTTCGAGCATCGGCGCCACCGATGCCGCAACGAACCCCGAATTTCGGGGCCGCATGCTCGCGTACGCGATCAACAACTGCCGTCCCGCGCTCATCATCGTGGCGGCACAATACTTGCCGTTCGTGGAGGCCGTCGCGGCCGAACTGCAAACCGTCAAGCGCGTCCTCGTTCTGGATGCTGACTCTCGTGACGTCGCGCAAGAGTCGCAGTTGCCTGGCCTGACGCAGCTGCACTCAATTCAGCCGGACATTGCAGAAGCACACAGGCAGATGTATGCGCCTGGGATGCACGAAATCGCTTGCATTACATATACATCAGGCACCACAGGACCTTCTAAAGCGGTCAAGTTGCCATGGGGACAGCTTCACTCGATCAACCTTGGGACCTTCCCATTCGAGGATCTTGCGCCCTCCGACGTGTTCTATTGCACCACCTCACATGCTCATTTCGGGTCCAAGTCGATCCCCTACCACGCAGCCATGGCTGGCGGTCATGTCGTCATTAGGTCCCGATTTGCCCTCAACAGCTTCTGGCAGGACGTCTCCGAGTTCGGCATAACAACTGGCATGCTCGTCGGATCGATGGCAGATGTGTTACTGAGGGCTCCCGAAAGCCCTTCGGGCAGTACGTCGCTCAAAAATCTATTCATGGCTCCGCTCGGCGCTTGCTATGAGCAGTTCAGCGAGAGGTTCAGCACCCGCATCTGCACCGTATACAACAGCACTGAGGGTGGTGTCGCGATACGGTCAGGATGGAACCCGACGAACCCACTCACCGTGGGTCGCGTCCGGGAGGGCTATCCCGGTTTCGAGGTCCGGCTTGTGGATGAACATGATTATGAGGTTCCCGACGGAACTGCCGGAGAATGCATCGTCCGTGCCAGCGTGCCATGGGTGATGAACGCCGGCTACCTGAACAACGACGCAGCGACGGTGGCCGCGTGGCGCAACGGATGGTTCCATACGGGTGATGCGCTCATCCGCACTCCCGACGGCGACTATATCTTCGTCGACCGGCTGAAAGACGTGATCCGGCGCAGGGGTGAGAATATCTCGTCCTTCGAGGTCGAAGCCGACGTGCTGCGAAATCCGGAAATCCTCGAGTGCGCCGCTGTGGCAGTTCCGGCCGACAGTACCGAAGACGAGATCCTGCTGTACGCCGTGAAGAGCTCCGGATCCGCGATCGGCCCGCGGGAGCTGTGCGCGGACCTCGAGACGCGCATGGCACGTTTCATGGTGCCGCGCTACATCGAATTCGTGGACGAGCTACCGAAGACCCCAGCGACTCAACGCATTATCAAGGCCGACTTGCGCCAGCGAGGTCTAGGGCCGCACACGTGGGACAGACAGAGTCAGGGGTTCCGCACGGAGAGTGCGGTGTCCAACTAAGGATGTCAAAGGAAAGATTATGACGACTGACAGGAATACTTCGGCAACCGGATGTCCGGCTGGTGAGGATCGGCTGGAATCCCTTGCAGGCGTGTCGTTCATCGACCCTGCCATTCAAGAGAAGCCATTCGCCTACTACCGCGCTCTTCGCGAGGGCGATCCGGTGCACTACGAGGATGAGCTCGGAATGTACCTCGTATCACGGCACGAAGACTTGATGGCTGTGCTTCGCGATCCCGTCGTGTTTTCCCAAGAACTCGGCTACTACCGTCAGATGGCTCACGGCCATCTCGATGAGATGAAGGACATCCTGATTCGTGAGGGAGGTGGGTTCTTTCCGGACGTGGCGAACATCGATCCACCGCGTCACACCCGTGTGCGCCGCCTGCTGTCGCAGGCATTCAGCCGGCGACGAATGAAATCTCTTGAACCGCAGTTCGAGCGGCTGGTTGATGAGCTCATCGACGGATTTGTCGACCTCGGTGAGGCGGATGGTCTGCACGATCTCGCCTTGCCGATGGCAATCGCCTTCAGCATCGAGCAATTGCAAGTTGACGATCTCGAGATGAGCACGATCAAGCGCTGGGGAAGCGCCTATTTGTCGCAGTTCAGTCTCACGAACACACGTGAGGACATGATCCGGGCCGCTCATGAGCTCTGCGAAATGCAAAACTACCTGATCGCACTCGTCCGCAGACGAATGCACACCCCAGAAGACGACATGCTCTCCGACATCATCAGAGCCGACGCCGGGGACGAGGAACCCCTCAGCTTCGAAGAGTTGGTTGCGACCGCCCGGGCGCTTCTCATCAATACCCATGACTCGATGTCGACGGCGTTCACGAACATCCTGTTCAAGGTCGCAACCGACGCGGTGATCTCCCAGCAATTCTATGAAGCTGCCGACGACGATTCGCAGATGGGACACTTTGTCGAAGAACTGATGCGTCTTGAACCGCCGGTACGGGCATTGTCTCGCGTGACAACCGAGTCGGTGACCTTAGGCGACACTCCGCTTCCGGAGGGCGCGCATCTCCTCATCCTCTTCGCATCGGCAAACGACGATGAAGAGGTCTTCGACTGTCCGCGTCAGTTCAATGCGGGGCGGACCAACATACGCAAGAGCCTGACATTTGGAGCTGGCGTTCATCTGTGCCTGGGCATCGCACTGGCCCGCATGCAACTCCTGGTCGCGGCAAGGCAAACAGCAAGGCGGCTAAGGGATCTGAGCTTGGCGATACCGGAAGAAGACATTCGTTATCTACCGAACGCTGCTCTGCTGGCGATGGAAAGTCTTCCCCTTCATTTCGCAGAGCAGAACACAGACGGATCACAGGACACAGAGGGGCTGTACAGATGACCTGCGATCCCACTACGGTGCCTGCCCCCGATGAGGTGGACATTCCAACGTTGAGAAACAAGTACCGAGAAGAGCGGGATCGGCGACTCCGGCCCGATGGCCAGGAGCAATACGCTGCCGCATTCCAGGAGACGGAGGCAGTCGACTTCAGCGACCCGCACATGACACGGTCATCGCGCCGTGCCGTCAGCGACGCCGTCGATGTCGCTGTACTCGGTGGCGGGTGGGCCGGCGTTCTCGCCGGGTACCACCTGCGTAAGGCCGGTGTGACAAATTTCCGAATCATCGAGCAAGCGGGCGATTTTGGTGGCGTGTGGTACTGGAACAGATACCCTGGCCTGTCCTGTGACAACGACTCCTACTGTTATCTTCCCTTGCTGGAAGAGATGCAGTTCTTTCCTTCGAAGAAATTTGCCGACGGGCTCGAGATCCGCGAGTACTGCCAAAGCGTCGCAAAAAAGTTCGAGCTATACAAGGGTGCGCTGTTCCACACATGCGTCAACGCATTGTGGTGGGACGAGTCAATCAAACGGTGGCGCGTCACAACGGATCGCGGCGATGATCTGCGAGCGCAGTTCGTCATCATGGCTATGGGACCGATCAATACACCGAAGGTGCCCCGTGTTGCGGGACTGGAAGATTTCCAGGGCAAGATGTTCCATACCGCTCGATGGGATTACGAGTACACCGGCGGGAACCAGCGCGAGCCGGTTCTCGACAAGCTGAGCGACAAGCGAGTGGCGATCGTTGGCACGGGAGCTTCCGCCATTCAAGCGGTTCCGTTCCTCGCGCGATACGCCAAGCAGCTTTACGTGCTTCAGCGCACTGCCTCGACCGTGGACGAGCGCATCAACACTCGCACGGACGAATCTTGGCTTGCGACACTACAGCCTGGTTGGCAGCGCGAGCGTCAGATGAATTTCCACCATGCCGCAATCGACGGTTTGTCGCCGGGTGAACAAGACCGCATCTGCGACATTTGGACAGAGATCAATAGGAACCTCGCTGCGGAGTTCGACAAGTCAGGCTGGCCGCAATCGCCTGAGGAGTTTCTTTCCACGCGCGAGGTGATGGACTATCGCGTCATGGAGAGGCTGCGGGCGCGCGTTGATGCTGTAGTTAAGGACAAAGAGGCAGCGGCGATTCTCAAGCCCTGGTATAGGCATATGTGCAAGCGGCCCGCCTCGAGCGACGAGTTTTATCCAGCATTCAACCGGCCGAACGTGCGACTCCTTGACGTCTCTCCCACACGCGGCGTCGAGCGCATCACCAGCCGAGGCTTCATTCACGAGTCTGCCGAATATGAGATCGACTGTTTGATATTCGCTAGTGGCTTCGAGGTGACCAGTGACCTTCAACGAAGGTGGGGAATCGATAAGGTCTCCGGCCGTGGCGGTCAATCCTTGTACGACCATTGGGCACACGAGTTTCGGACCCTGCACGGTGTCATGACCAACGGATTCCCAAATCAGTTCTATGTCGGCTTCTTCCAGGGTGGCTTCAATGCATCCACGACGGAGACGTTCAACAACCAGGGTCGCCACATCGCATGGATCGTTAGCCAAGCACTTCGCCGCGGTGCTCGCACCGTAGAGCCGAGCACGGAAGCGCAAAATGCGTACGTCCACCACATCCGCGAAGTCGCCGTCGACACCTCCGCGTTCATCCGAGAATGCACACCCGGATATTTCAACAATGACGGACAAGAGGTCGCAGACGAAGAAGGCGAGCTCCGGCCACGGACCTACACCGGTGAGATATACGGCTTGGGGTATTACGCGTTCGAAAAGCTGTTGGAGGACTGGCGTTCTAACGACGATCTGTCGGGGCTGGTTGTCGAAACGTGACTCACAGGTTGGTCACGTCATCACACTTCTCGCCCGTCGCAGGGGCAGCTAACGCAACAACGGTGTTCGTGCCGTGAGTGCGCGAGGATGCTGTGCTGAAAATGGGGGACGGCATCTCGCAGCAGTCGCTGATTGGCACCACCAGTTCTTCCGCCCCAGTCTCCAACACGTCGCACATAGGCTGAACCCGCGCCACATCAGTCTTTGTTGCCGGTCAGTTCCTTTGCGGCGGCCGCGAAGTCTGCGAAGTTGGCGCCGGTCGCCTCCTTCTTAGACAGAGCATGAATCGAGACGTCGTGACCTTCAGCGGCCTTGCGCAGGGCGCCAACGGTGGCCCGTTCCTTGGCGATGTGGGTGAACGGGTCAAAGTGATACCAGCGCATGGCGTTCTCGAAGGTCATCTTGTTGACCTCGGCGTCGGGGACGTTGTGCTCGGTGAGCACCTCGTGGAGCTGCTCGGGCGCGCTTGGCCACATCGAGTCGCTGTGCGGGTAGTCGGCTTCCCAGCAGATGTTGTCGATACCGATCTGGTTGCGCAGTGCCACGCCGACGTGGTCGGAGATGAAGCAGGTCAGGAAGTGGTCGCGGAACACTTCGGAGGGTTTCTGCTTGCCGAAGTCCTGACCCGTCCACCCTGAATGCATCTCGTAGGTGCGGTCCGCGCGCTCGAGGAAGTAGGGAATCCAGCCCGTGCCGCCCTCGCTCAGGGCGATCTTGAGGTCGGGGTACTTCTTGATCGGCTTGGACCACAACAAGTCGGCGGCTGCCTGCACAATGTTCATCGGCTGCAGCGTGATCATCACATCCATCGGCGCATCCGGCGCGGTGATCGCAAGCCGCCCCGAGGACCCGATGTGCACGTTGAGCACGGTGTCGGTGTCGACCAGCGCGTCCCACATCGGCTTCCAGTAGTCGAAGTCGTGGAAGCTCGGATATCCCATCGCCGAGGGGTTCTCGGTGAAGGTCAGCGAGTGCACGCCACGCTTGGCATTGCGCCGGATCTCGGCCGCACACGCCTCGGCGTCCCAGATCACCGGCAGCGTCATCGGGATGAAGCGCGCCGGATAGGCCCCGCACCATTCCTCGACGTGCCAATCGTTGTAGGCCTGCACCAGCGCCAGCGAGAACTCGGGATCCTCAGTGGCGAACAACCGCCCCGCGAACCCGGGAAACGACGGAAAACACATCGAGCCCAGAATGCCGCCGGCGTTCATGTCCTTGACCCGCTCGTCGACCTTCCAACAGCCGGGCCGGATCTCATCGAGCCCCTGAGGTTCCAGCCCGTACTCCTCCTTCGGGCGCCCGGCGACCGCGTTGAGCGCCACATTCGGGATCACCACATCGCGAAACTGCCAGGTGTCCGAACCGTCCGGGTTGTGCACCAACCGCGGCGCCTCGACCAAGTACTTCTTCTGCAGATGATTCTTGAACATGTCCGGCGGCTCGACGATGTGATCATCAACGCTGATCAGGATCATGTCTTCTTGGTTCATCTGCTGCTCCAACTGTTTGGCTGCACGGGCGGCGAGGTTGTGCTCGGGCGAGATCGGCCAGCACAGCGAACGATCTATTCCGCGGGGTAGGCGACGGATTTCACTTCGGTGTACTGGTCGAAACCGGCCGTTCCGTTCTGGCGTCCGACACCACTCGCCTTGTATCCGCCGAACGGTGTGTCAGCGCCGTAACCAGCAGTGCCGTTGATGCCGATGAAGCCGGCCCGAAGTCGGCGCGCCACTCGCAACGCGTGTTCCGTTGATCCCGACATGATGTTGCCCGCGAGGCCGTACGGGCTGTCGTTGGCGATTCGGACGGCGTCGTCTTCGCCGTCATACGGGATGACCGATAGCACCGGACCGAAGATCTCCTCCTGCGCGATGGTCATCGAGTTGTCCACGTCAACGAATAGCGTGGGCTTGACGAAAAAGCCCTTGTCCAACCCACAGGGTGGCTCGGACCCGCCGACCGCAAGAGTTGCGCCCTCGGCGATCCCCTCGTCGATGTAACCCCGGATGCGAACTCGCTGCCGGTCTGATATCACCGGTCCGCAAAGTGTGCCGGGGTCCTGCGGATCGCCCGGTGCCACATTCTGATAAATGCCCTTGAGGATCTCGACACCCTCGTCGTAGCGTGACCGCGGCAACAGTAGGCGCGTCGGGTTCGCACAACCCTGGCCGGCGTGCACGCAGGGAGCGATGCCCATCATGCATCCGAAGTCGAGATCGGCGTCGTCGAGAACGATCGTGGCAGACTTCCCGCCGAGTTCGAGGAAGAGGCGCTTCATGGTCGCGGCACCTCTCTCCATGATTTGTTTACCCACGGCGGTCGAACCGGTGAAGGAGATGAGGTCGACCTTCGGTGAGACCGTCAGTTGTTCACCGAGGAGGTGATCCGACGCAGTCACGACGTTGACCACTCCCGCGGGGATATCAGTGTGCTCGGCGACGAGCCTTCCCAATCGCGTTGCGTTGAACGGCGTGTCTGGTGCGGGCTTTACGACAATCGTATTGCCAGTGGCGAGCGCCTGGCCCAGCTTCTGGACGGTGATCTCGAATGGGAAGTTCCACGGGACGATGGCGCCCACCACGCCTACCGCTTCACGCCACACCTGGCGGGTTGTGTTAACCCCGGTCACCGATACCACGGCATCACCGAGCGAAGACTCCCACGGATAGGTGTCGATCAGTGAGGCGGGAAAGCGCAAGGCATCCGCCAATGGTGCATCGAGTTGCGGGCCGTACGTGATTGACCGGGGGCACCCCACCTCGCGGATGAGCTCCTCGCGCAACTCTTCCCGCTCTGCCTCCAGGGCATCTTGCAACTGATGTAGGCAGCGCTGACGGAGAAGGTGGTTCGTCGACCAGACGGTGCTGTCAAAGGCGTCGCGCGCCGCATCGATCGCCGCGGCCATGTCCTCGCGTGACGCATCCGACACCTCACCAAGCATTTCCTCGGTGGCCGGATTGATGTTCGCGAACGCACCTGCTCGACCTTCTACCAGTTTTCCGTTTATGAGCATCCTGTGCTCGAAGCGCGTTTCACTGGGCATTCGTAGCTTCCCCTTGATCCGTATTCGCACGTCTTCCGTTAGTGGTGTCCGGCATCGCGCCAAACCTCGGAATCCCTAACAACACTCGGAACGTGTGATGGAGAACCTTTGATGGCAGCAATCGCGTCATGACCATCACCATTCGCGCGTCGGGGCCAACACCTCGTCGCACGAACGGTGCGCTGCCGTCGAGCTCCCTGCTCAGGCGGTCGGCAAAGCGCTGCGGAGATTTGGCCGACAGCTTGATCGCCATCCGTCCACGCTTGTCCATCGTCTTGTGGTGTGCGGCGTAAGGACCGGCCAGATCGCGCACATCCGTCGCGCCCGCATCGGTGATGATCTCGGTGTCGTAGGTTCCCGTCACCAGGATGGTTACCCCGATGCCGAATGCAGCGATCTCACCTGCCATGGATTCACCCCACCGTTCCATAGCACCTTTAACCGCGGAATATGCTGCAGTAGCAGGCATCCCACGTGCGCCCGCCTGGCTGGAGATCAACACGATCCGGCCACGACGTGCGGCACGCATCGATGGCAGGAGGGCCCTTGTCAACGCGACCGGGCCGAAGATGTTGGTCGCAAACATTCGCTCCCACACTTCGAGCGGGGTCTCCTCGACCATTCCGGCGGCCGAGATCCCCGCGTTGTGCACCAATCCGTAGGGTGC
Source organism: uncultured Actinomycetota bacterium (assembly GCA_963766465.1). Taxonomy (GTDB): domain Bacteria; phylum Actinomycetota; class Actinomycetes; order Mycobacteriales; family Mycobacteriaceae; genus Mycobacterium. The sequence goes on along the minus strand of CAVXZT010000014.1, from coordinate 103,415 downwards.
TCCGACCGTTGCGAGAATCGACTCAGCAGCCGCTTGAACAGATGCGGGGTCGGTCAGATCTAGTTGCACTCCGACGAGACGAATGTCGCCATCGTCGGCACCGGTGGCCGCCCGCAGATTTTCGAGACCAGTTCTAACGGAGCGCATCGCGGCGACCACCGTCCAGCCCTCGTCGTAGAGCCGCTTGGCAGATGCGAGACCCAGCCCTCGGGACGCGCCGGTGATGACGACGCTGCGCGTCGGTGCCATCGTCAGGTCTCGCCGAAGCGATCCACGAGGCGGGAATTGACACCATCGAGCTCCAGTTCGCGAGCAACAAGGTAGCCGCAACCCATCCATGCTCGGCGAGTCCAGTTCCCGAACGAGATTCGAGTACCGGGAGCTCCCGAGGCCGCTGGAACCGACTTCACCCGCTCGAGGGCTTCCTTCACGCCACGCGGACTGAGCGGCTGCGCATCCTGGATGGCCTGAAGAACGGTCACGGCAACATCGCGGTTCACCACCGGAACGCAGTACTCCGGCCGGCGCCCGTGGAGTTTCTCGAATTCATCGAGGAACTGCTGTCCTACCGGATTGCCCTCGTCGTATTGGTCCACGCCCGTCCAGCCCATGAACGCCTGCCACATGACCGGGTTGATCCAAGCGTTCTCGAATGCGGTGCCGGCGAATCGCGGAGGATCCCAATTAAGCTCCTTGAGTGCAGGATTCACGAAGACTAGACCGAAGCCGAAGCCTGCGTGAACGAGAGCCTGGGCGTTTGCTTCGCGAAGGTTCCGCACAGCCCTACTGACGTCTTGCGCAGTCTGCGCAATCGTCTCGACACCGACGATCCGAATACCACGCCGTGCGCAAGCCTTTTGGAAATTGGCGACGTAGGACTCTCCGACCAATGAGGCTTCCATCAGGATTCCCACATCGTTGAGATTGCGTTTCACTAGGAGGTCAGTCCAGAAGATGGGTTCGTCGTAATGCGAGCCCATGGGAAATGCGAATATCCACTCGCCGAGCGCGAGGTCCGAGCCGGTGACGCTGATCGCCGGAACCCGGAAGCGCTCCTCGATCGCCTCCTTGGCCGCAACGATGTTGTCCCCGATATTCGGCCCGAATACCAGAAGACAGCCCTCCTCCGCTAGTTCCTCGTACGCATCGATGACGTTTTTCACCGTGCCCTTGGGCAGTCCCTCCACCTCGCGGTACACGATCTCGACCCGACGGTCGATGAGCCCCTTGTCGAACGCGTCTTGGAACACCATGTCGAACGGGATTGTGAGATCTTCATACATCTCCTTCGGATAGTCGCCGAGAAGGAAGTCCATTAGATAGCCGATCTTGATCGGTTCGGCCGTGCTCTCGTAGGACATCGAAGCCTCCAGATTGTGGATGATTAGTAGTCAGGCTGTTTAGCTAACCGATCGGATCGAACTCGATGTGCAGCTTGGTCAGACCCCTCATGATGAACGTCGGTTCGTAGTCGTACGTGCGCGATTCGGCGCGCCCATGATGTTCTTCGGAGATCCGGATGTTCGCCATCCTGTCGAGCATCCGATCGATCGATATCCGCGCTTCCGTTCGAGCCAAGGGTGCGCCGGGGCAGGAGTGGGGACCGCGCGCGAAGGCGACGTGTTCGCGCACGTTCTTCCGATCGAGTTGAAATTCGTCGGGCCGATCGAATTTTCGGGGATCTCGATTCGCGGCACCGGGCAGCAACATGATGGTCGTACCCGCCTTGATGGGGCAGTCCCCTATCGCCGTGGTGGTCTTGGCGATCCGGAAGTGACTTTTCACCGGGCTTTCCAGTCGCAGAGTTTCTTCCAGGAACACCGGGATGAGCGAACGGTCAGCGCGCAGTCGTTCTTGAACGTCGGGGAACTCGCCGAGATTTCGCACCGCCTGAGACAGGAGCTTCGTCGTCGTTTCCTGTCCCGCGGCAAAGAGGAACGTCGCCAGCTTGACAACCTCGTCGATCTCGGGAACCTCGCCGTCCTCGTATCGAGCCTCGGCCAGCTCCGTCAGGACATCTTCGCGCGGCTGCTGACGCCGAGCGGTGATGTACTCGTTGAACTTGTCGTCAAGGAATTGCAGTGGGTTGAGTGCGGCCACGGCATCTCCCGCGACGACCGAGGTGGCGAGCACCGCATTGAACTCGTCGTGATCCTCCTCCGGAACGCCGAGCAGGTCGGCGATGACGAGCATCGACAGCGGCTTGCCGTAGGTCTCCAGGAATTCGCACCGTCCGTCGGCGACGAATGAATCGAGTTTCTCGTCGACCAACCGCGAGATGTACTCCTCGTTCTCCCTGAGTCGCTTCGGTGTGAGCAATCGGCTCAAGAGGCCGCGGGTGCGTGTGTGCTGGGGAGGATCCATCGACGAAACGTGTTCTGCCATCGGAATCTGTCCGCGGTGCTCGTCGAGGAGGGCGGTGATGTCATCCCCCTCGGCCTCGAATGGCAGCGGAGCGAACGGACCGACCAGCGATGTGGCGGCCGACAGCGCCGAATTCTTGTAGGCCGACACCGCCTCCTCATGGCCGGTGACGGTGACGACACCCGCGGGCCCCCCCGGAAGCACCGGGCACTGACCCCTCAGGTGGTTGAAATATGGGTATGGGTCGGTGATCAATCCAGCATCACTGAAGTAATCCACCGTCTCGAATGTCTCCACGATTTCCTCTCGAATAAACAGGCGGGTGAGTGGGCCGCGAAATTTGCGATCGCTGACGAGCTGAAATTTGACTTGAACACCCGGAAGGGTTTGTGCTGCAACATCATGCGGTAGACACCGGCAGTCGTGACCAGCCCCGGACACTCGAAGTGTGCGCCCTCTCGGCGTTGGCGTAATCAACCTCCCAGTCGGGCCAACGTTTCAGCACCTCTTCGAACGCGACTCTCGCTTCTAACCGGGCCAGCGCCGATCCCAAGCAGAAATGCAATCCCTGTCCGAAGCTCAAATGACTCCCCCCGCGGTGGATGTCGTACACGTCGGGATTGGCAAAGTGGCGGTCATCGCGATTTGCAGACCCGTTGAGCAGCAGCATGAACGACCCCTCGGGCACCACCTGCCCGTAATGCGATGCCTCGCGCGCAACGTAGCGCGCCTGCACCGGAGAGGGCGGCTCAAATCGCAACGTCTCCTCGATCGCCCCCGGGATGAGGCTGGGATCGGCGGCGAGTTCACGACGCTGATCCGGGTGATCGGAGAGCAGCTGCGCCATGAAGCCGATGAGACGCGCGGTCGTCTCGTTCCCCGCGCCGGCGATCATCGCTGTGTACGAAAGAACCTCCGTGCGGGACAACCGGCGGCTGGTGCCGTCGGACTCTTCGATCTCTGCTTCAAGTAGTTCGGTCATCAGGTCGTCTGAGGGATGGGCGGCTCGCCATTCGATGTACTCCGCGAACAACGTGATCGACTCTTCGAAGACCTTCGAGCTCGCCTCGCCAGGCGTAGCACCCGATGCCAGCTCCAGCGTTACGCCGTTGGTGTCGCGGATGTTGGCCTGATCGCCCTCCGGGATGCCGAGAAGATAACCGATCGTCTGCATCGGCATCATCGCTCCAAGATGGGCGATGACATCGAGGCCGCCCGCACCTACGAACGGGTCGAGGGCTCGCTCACAGAAGCCGCGCACCAAGTTCTCGACAGCCAGCATCCGGCGGGGGGTAAAGACACGCGATAGCAGCCGCCTATGCAGGTCGTGAAGCGGCGGGTCTTCGAACAGGAGGATTCCCGGCGGAATTTCGATGTTGTTGAACAGGATGTCTGCGGTGGTGCCACGGCCGGAGCGATAGGTGTTCCAGTTCGGAAGTTCCCGTGCGACGTCGTCGTACCGGCTCAGTGCGTAGAAGTTGTATTTGTCGTTGTGATAGAGCGGCGTTTCCTCACGCATCCGCTTCCACACGGGGTAGGGATCGTCGTCGATGTCGAAGTCAAATGGGTCGTAGTACAGGTCAATCGCCTTCGCCGGCGTCATGTCACGGGTTCCTTCGCTTCGAGCTTTCGTCTGCGTGTATCCGAGGCGGTGATCTGGTTCGGCGAAGCCCTTCCCTAACGTTTGTTTCGACCGTAGCTGCTCATGTTCGCGTCGTCAATGTAAGGCCGAAACTATTGCAGGACAATCGTAACCAGCTCCGATAAACGGATGGACCAAACGCTTGTTACAACTCGGCCGGTGACGTGGGAGTGTGACTATCCGCATTCGGACGCGACCTGGCCCCGCTCCCCCGAGGTCCTGGCCGGGTACCTCACCGACGTGCCAGACGACGAGGTGGACAGGATCACGCACTCGAACGCCCTTCGCTTGTACTCCTTCGACATGTTCAAGCACCTACCGAAGGGTGAGCTCGCCGTGGCGCGCTTCGAGCTCAGGCCACGGACGTCGATCTGGGTTTCAGGTCATCCGAACGGTTGAGGAAGACGGGAACCGACACCGTCACCGCTTTGGCCGCGCGGAGGGTCTCCCCGCCTGACTTCGCACGAGTTGGTCCAGGTCACCTCGCACCGGCTGCTAATCTCACCACCACCAGTCCGCGCTCAGTAGGCTCATCCAGGCGGTGCGCGCCATCGCGAGCGGATCGATGATCATCTGGGCCTGCGCACCGTGACCGACCGGGAGACTCGCCATCGACAACGACGAAGGCCGCAAGCGCGCCGGTTCGGGCCACGCCCAGGTGGCGGCGAACACCGTTGCAACGGGTGTGCGGAGGTCGCAGATCCTCGAAGTCGCCGCGACCATGCTCGCCGACCACGGATTGCGAACGTCAATGCGCGAGATCGCGGACGCGACCGGCTTGTTGAAGGGCAGTCTCTACCACCACTTCGATTCCAAGGACGCCATCCTGGTCGAACTAGTGGGCCGCTACTACGCCAACCTGAACCTCATCGGCGAGGCAGCGCTGCACCGACTGGCGCGGCCGAGTGCTCGGACCGTCGTCGGGCATATCGAGCGATTGAGTACAGATATTGCGAACTGCGCCGTCGCGCATCGCGCGGCACTACAGATGACCTTCTACGATTCGCCGAGCTCGCTGCCGGAACTCGTCGAGTTGCTGAACAACCCTCCAGCACTGATCAACGAAGCGGTCCTGCGAACGCTCACGTCGGCGCGGGATTTCGGAGCGATCAGGCCGGAGGTCGACGTGATTACGTTGGCCGATCGATTGTTTCAGACGATGGTGACGGTTGGGCTCGACGTCGTGCGCCACAAGGCCTCGTCCGAACGGGTCGCGGGCGTACTCTGTCGAATCATCCTGAACGGTCTGGCGCGTCGGCCTCCGCGGTATTCCACACTCGATAAGTCGAAAGCGCTCGAGGCGGCTTCAAGTGCCGTTCGCTCCTGGGGAGATCTTTCATCGGACACCGACGATGTCACCGTCGACGCCGATCGGATGTTCACGGCGGCGCGCTCCGAGTTCGGCAGGCGCGGTTACGAGATCACGACAGTGCGTGAGATCGCAGCCGCAGCGGGTGTGAGCCTGGGAAAACTGACGCGGGTGGCGGGGAGCAAGCCGGAGATGCTCGCGTCCATCATGCGATCGTTCGGCTCCCGGCTCACCGCGGGCTATTCGGGTGTTTTGAACGCCGATTCGTCTCCGATCGAGAAGATGGATGCGCTGAGCTGGGTCCACATCAACGCGGTCAAGCACTTTCCCGACGAGTACAAGATTCAACAGGCATGGATGCGACAGTCGCCTCCGGACACCCCGAACCCGGGTTTCGCGTTCGCCAATCGCATGCGGAGGTTGAAGGGCCTACTCTCCGAGGGAATTGACAGCGGCGCCATCCGCAACGAGGAAACGTCACTGGAAGTACTGTCACGTTGCGTGATCAACGTGCTCTGGATTCCGCAGAGCATCGTCGAGTCGATGGACCCGCCTGACGCGCTGACCGTGGCCCGCGACACGTGGTTGCGCGGCGTTCGCAAGCGTTGACGCTGCGCGGATCGGCATGATCGCGTTCGCCTTGATGCCGAACTCCGCGCCCACGATTGCCGCCACGTTCATCAACCCCAACATGGCGGTCTTCGCGGCGGCGTAGCCGGTAAGCCCGGGCTGGCCGAAGACTCCCGCCGCCGACGACACGAAGACGACTCTGCCGTAGTCCGCCGCTTTCATCGTTGCGAATGCCGGCTTCGCGACGCGACCTGGAAGGCGGCCAGTAGATGGTGCCGGATCTGAGCTTCGAATCGTTCCGCGGGCCAGTCCGAGAAGTTGGATTATCCCCGCGTTGGCGACGACGATGTCGAGCGACCGAAGTGCTCAACGGCGTCTGGACTGACGCCCGTCCACTCTCGGGCGTACTCGCATCAACGGTCCAGGCGACAGGGCGGCCGCCCGCCGCGGTAATCGCACTCACCGTCGCATTCGCCGGCTTCGGATCGGCGCCGTCGCCGCCAGGAGTCCCACCGAGATCATGAGACCACGGCCGCGCCGCGCCAGTTCGCGGACGTATTCGGCTCCCAGGCCCCGCCCACCACCGGTGACGACGGCCACGCGTCGTTCGTAAACGATCGAGTTACTCAACAGCACTTCCTGTCCTCGATCTCCAGTACGGGACGGCATCGATTACGCTGCTCATCCCGCGAAACAAACGATTGATCTACCAATTCGAGCGGACTGAAGATAGCATTCGTTCCGGCAGGATCGCTGTTGCGCCGGAGTCCGGTGGAGTCCGGAACTCACGCAGCGTTTCGGGGTCATCGACAATTCGACGCCGCGACGACATGCCGGTCGTCCACGACCGTCGATGGTGCCGAATGCGCGAACATGACACGCGGACAGGCGAATTCGATGATAGGAGCGCCCATGCACGTGAAGATCGAGAAAGCGGCCGCGTGGTCAACGCTGGCCATGTTAGTGGTCTTCGGGGTTACGTTCGGCCTGATAGCGGGCGTGCTTCCGCCGATCAATCCGGGTTTCACCGCCGAGCAGACCGCCCAGTGGTATATCGACAATAATTTCGCGATCCGCCTGGGATTGGGCCTGACCATCTTCGGTATGTGGTTCATGACGCCCGTGTTCGCGCTGCTTTGTCGGCAGGTGCGCCGAATCGAAGGTTACTGGGGGGTGATGTCGATTACCGAGGTCATACTTTCGGTGACCTTCCCCTTCGTGTTCACTCTGGCCATGGTTTTCGGCGTCGCAGCCGCGTATCGACCCAATCGCGACCCCCAGGCGCTTCAGGCACTCAGCGACATGTTCTGGCTTCTGCTGGTCGGCATCGTCGGGCCGCTCGTGTTGCAGGGGTTGATCCTCGCGTTGGCAGTGTTCATTGACAAGCGCGCCGTCCCGACATTCCCGCGCTGGTACGGATACCTCAGCCTGTGGATGGCGCTTCTCGTCCTTCCAGGTGGCTGCGTATACCTCATTCAAAGTGGGCCGCTGGGCTGGAACGGAATCATCGCGTGGTGGATTCCGGTCAGTGCATTCTTCGTCTGGATCGTCCCGACCGTATTCCTCCTCGTTAGAGCCGTCGACATCGAAGCCACGGAGCGCCGGGAACGCGCCGCTGCGCAAACGTGGGAGCCAGCGGCATGAAGCTGGTCGACGAAAATGACGTTTCAAAGGCAGTTGAGCCGAACGAGGCGTCTCCTCGTCGCGTTCCGGGAGAGCCCGGAGTGTGGATACTGTTGTTTGGCGACATGTTGGTTTTCGCCGTCTTCTTCGTCCTGTTCATGTACCAGCGGGCACAGGCGCCAGAACTGTTCGAGGCATCGCGCCACACTTTGAATGTCGGCATCGGCTTGACGAATACCTTCATTCTCCTGACGAGCTCCCTATTCGTGGTCACCGCGGTCCGAGCCGTCCGAGTCGGAGCCCGCTCGGCCGCTCGGACGCTATTGGCGGGAGCGCTCGTGTGCGGTCTGGCCTTCGTTGGTCTGAAAGTCGTCGAGTACTCGGCCAAAATCGGCGATGGTGATGTGCCTACTGAGAACAGTTTCTACATGTACTTCTACGTCCTTACCGGGTTGCACCTGTTGCACGTTCTGATCGGGATCGTGGTGCTTTTATCGCTACTCTTCGCAGCGCGTGTCGCCGAACCGAGCCACACCAGAATGGCAATCATTGAAGGCGGCGGGTGCTTCTGGCATCTGGTCGACCTCCTTTGGATCGTCCTGTTCCCTCTGCTCTACCTTGTGAGCTGAGCATGACCGCGTCCTTGTTCCGCGCCCGATCCACCATCGTCTGGCTGGGTCTGGTCATCGTCACGCTGGTGTCGTTCACGGTCGGTGCCGACCACGGCATCGGTTCCGGAGTCGCCTTATGGGTCCTGGCACTGGCGTTGATCAAAGTCCGCTATGTCGGAATGGATTTCATGGAGTTGCGCGACGCGCCGTTGCTTCTCAGAGGCGCCTTCGAAACCTATTGCCTCGCTCTGTGGCTCGTACTCGCCGGAATGTACTTGTGGCTCTGATCGACTCGCCGTGCCGGGGTGGGGATCGTAGTCCTCTGCGTTAGGTCGACCTGGCGTCAAACGTCGGCGGAACACACATGAAAGGGGACTCATGCGCAAGTGGACAGTCGCTGACGTACCGGACCAGTGTGGTCGAACGGCGATCGTCACCGGCGCTAACACCGGGCTGGGATACGAGACGGCGGTGGCGCTCGCCGCCAGCGGGGCGCGCGTCGTCCTGGCGGTGCGCAGTCTCGAGAAGGGCGAGAACGCGCTTCGCCGCATCAGAGAGGCATACCCGGCCGCCAGGGTCGACCTGCAACTTCTCGATCTGTGCTCGCTGGCGTCCGTCGGTGCTGCGGCCGAGGCGCTCAAATCGAACCTGGGCACCATCGATCTGCTGATCAACAACGCGGGCGTGGTTCTCGCACCCAAGTCGACTACTGCTGACAACTTCGAAATGCACTTTGGCACCAATCATCTGAGTCACTTCGCACTCACCGGTTTACTGCTCGATCGTGTGCTGGCAACGCCGGGGTCCCGCGTGGTGACGGTCAGCAGCCTGGGCCACCGTTTGTGCGGCGGTATTCGCTTCGACGATCCGCAGTGGGAACTTGAGTACAGCCGGTTCGGCGCTTACGGTCAGTCCAAGCTCGCGAACCTCCTGTTCACCTACGAACTCCAGCGACGAGTCCAGGGCAGCGGGACTATCGCGGTCGCTGCGCATCCCGGTGGTTCGAACACCGAGTTCAGTCGTGACTTGCCGACGCCGTTCCGCCAGCTCTTCGCGATCGCGGGACCGATATTCGCGCAACCCCCCTCGATGGGTGCACTGTCGACCCTGCGGGCAGCGACTGATCCGGACGTGCTCGGTGGGCAATACTTCGGTCCCGACGGGGTGGGTGGACACCGTGGCTACCCAAAGGTGATCAGGTCCAGTAAGGCGTCGTACGACATCGACGCGCAGAGAAGGTTGTGGGCGCTATCCGAGGATCTGACCGGAGTCTCCTACCCGCCCTGATCATCGTCGCCTGATCAGGGTGCGATGTTCCGCGTCGTCCTTCGTTCGAGGGGTGGCCAAGGAGGGACGGAACACCTCCGAACTATGCCGGTTGATCGAACGAAACAAACGGTTGCTACGCGCGTACAATCTCCAAGTCGCGTGAGCGCATCCGCCCAGCGAGCCTGAGCGCAGGCCAGGTCCGAAAGCAATTCACATTCATGCTCGACACGACTAAAGGAGTTCAGCCTATGACCAACGTTGCGGTGGTGACCGGCGGTGCCGGGGGGATGGGCCTCGCTGTTGCGCACGCGCTCGGCCGCGAGTCCACCGTGTTGATCAGTGACGTCAGCCATGAGCGCGTTCAGATCGCCCAGAATGAACTCGACAAAGCTGGGGTTGACTGTGCTGCGGCCATCTGCGACGTCACAGATCCTGCATCTGTACGCCAATTAGTCGAACGCGCGCAGGAACTCGGTACCGTTGTCTCGGTTATTCACACAGCTGGGGTGAGCCCGAGTATGGCCTCAGCTGAGCTGATCTTGAGGATCAATGCGGTCGGTACCGTCTTGATCAATCAGGCCTTCCTTCGGATCGCGGGCCGGGGTATGGCCATCGTCAACGTGGCCTCCGTCGCCGGGCACCAGCTTCCGGCATTTCTTGCCCCCACTCGACGTTATAAGAGGTCGCGGACCGACATCGAACGGTTTCATTCTGACTTGCTGGCTGTGTGCAACATGTTTCCTGAATCACGGCGGGCACAGCTGGCCTACGTGCTGAGCAAGAACTTCGTAATTTGGTACAGCAAGGCACTGGCCGCGCAGTTCGGATCCTCAGGCGCACGGGTACTCTCGGTCTCTCCTGGGTCTTTTGACACTGCCATGGGCAAGCTTGAGGCCAGCGCCGGCGCGGGCGCGCTGGCTCAGATCGGCGCCCTCAAGCGTTTCGGCCACACCACCGAGATCGCCGAACTCCTCGCCTTTTGCGCCAGCGGTAAGGCCGGATATCTCACCGGCACCGACATCATCTGCGACGGCGGCGTCATGGCGGCAATGACGTTGTCGAGCAAGCTCAAAATCGCTCGGCAGTAACACGTCTCGAGCTACGGCCTGGCTTCGTTTCCTGCGCGGTATCCCGCGCTGTCGGGTCGGTCGACACGACACTCCACTCTAATTCTTGAACAGCCGCAGAGGGACTGGCCTGGCAGGCTGTTCGGGTTGACCATTCGTAAGATGTCGTCGACGTCGGCGTCGACGAGATCGGGCATCCGCGGGATGAACCGCCGAGTTGCGATGCCCAAAGGCATGGCTCCGGCCATCGCGCACGCAGCCGGGCGTGGACGAGGATCTGATGGTAATGATGCAGGTCGGCAAGTTCTCGGAGTATGTCGTCGGGGCTCGGAACGCTCTCCGGCAAACCGCCGATCTCTCGTCGTCGAAGCTCGATGCGCCCGAGCTGCGATTCCAGCCTTTGTAGGCAGCCTCGAATATGGCGTCGCGGCGGGCAGTCCCAGCTTGGGCACAAGACGGCGACGATGACGCTCGATCAGTACGGGCACCTGTTCCCCGATGACCTCGACGACGTGGCCGACAAGATGGACGACCTAGTTTCAGGATGTGCCCAAAATGTGCCCAAAAGGAAGCAGGCCAGGGTGAAAATATCCCCTGACCTGCTTCTCGGTGGAGCTGCCGGGAATCGAACCCGGGTCCTACGGCATTCCCTCGAGGCTTCTCCGTGCGCAGTTCGCTATGCCTCTACTCGGATCTCCTGATCACGCGAACAAGTCAGGATGACGATCCCAGTCGCTGTTTGATGTCCCGATATGTCCCGCGACCGGACGTATCGGTTTGTCCCTCTAGCTGATGCCAGGGTCCGGGCCGAGGGCGCTCCCGGTCTGACAGACTCACAGTCGCTTATGCAGCGAGTGCGAAGTCGCGCTGATTGGAATCGGCGCTTAATTGGTTGCAACGACGCTTACGGTGGTCTCTTGCCTGCACCGGCACGCTTCCCTTGATTCGATGCGCGAAGTCGAAACCGTTCAGCCCCTCGCATCCCCACCGACTTTCGGCAGGACATTTCATTCTACCTGTGCGTTAACTCCTGAACCTCAGGATTTTATGCCCGGCGCCAGGAGAGTCGAAGACTCGTCGCAGATTTGCTTGCATAATGCTAGCATTGTGCAACATGAAGACGTTGTACCTACGTAATGTCCCTGCCGACGTCATCGCGCGACTGGAACGCTTGGCCGAACGAGAGAAGGCGTCGGTATCAGCCGTGGCCATTCGCGAATTGGCGGCGGCCACTCGCCGCGTCGACAATCCCGAACTACTGGCCGACCTGGCCGATCTGAATATCGACACGACGGACCTCGTCAACGACATCGACGTCGAGCGCGCAAACCGATGATCGTTGTCGATGCCTCAGCGGCGGTGGCAGCACTCCTGAACGATGGACACGCACGACGGCTGCTCGGCGGCGAGCGCCTCCACGCGCCCCATCTCATCGACTCCGAGATCGCCAGCGCGCTACGCCGCCAAGTGCACAACAACCGGGTGAGCGCCACGGACGGTTGGAGTGCGCTCGATACATGGCGGCGCCTCGCATTGATGCGATACCCGATACCCGGCTTGCTCAGTCGCATCTGGGCGCTACGCGACAACCTCTCCGCGTATGACGCCAGTTACGTCGCACTGGCCGAAAGCCTTGACTGCACGCTCATTACAGCCGATTTCCGCTTGAGCAATGCTCCCGACAAACGGTGTTCGGTAACAGTGGTCCCAAATTAACCGCCAGCTAGATCACATAATTTAGGTGCTCGACGACCCGCCTGCCGACCTGCTCGTCGCCGCCGTAAGTGACGGCATCGGCGTGCGGGGCCAGCGGGGTCCGCCCGCCCGCCAACCTGGTGAACAGCAGGCCGTCCATCGTGATCGTCGCCGTCGGCGGCTCATCGAAGTCGTCGACGACACGAGCGCGACCGGACACGTCGACATTGATGGTCCGCTGCAGCGGGCCCGTCAGCTCGATCGCCACCCGCGAGCCGTCGGGCGCGCCGCCGAGCTTGCCGACCACGAATCCCATGCTGGCCGCCACCTCGTCCAGCGCCAGCCGCGACGACGGGCCGGCCGGGTCGGTGGCGGGCTGCCCCAACGCGTCACGCATATCGTGCTCATGCATCCAGCAGTCGAAGACCCGCACGCGCATGAACCGGCCGTAGGTATCGGGACCCGCCGGCGTCGCAGTGACCTGATTCCAGTCGGCATCGGCCATGGCCGAAAGCGCCTCGCGCCGTTGGGCGGTCGTGGCGCGGAACTTCTCGAGCATGTCGGCTGCGCTCAGGCCGCGCAGCTTGCGCACCCACCGTTCGTTCAGGACGCCGATGTCATTGCGAACATGGTTCAGCGTCGACACGTCGACGTCGGGGTCCGGAGTCGCGACACCTTGCAGCATCGACTCGGTGCCGATCACGTGAGCCGTGACGTCGTGCACGGTCCAGCCGGGCAGCGGAGTTTGCGCTTGCCACTGCGTGTCGGCCAGGCCGCCGAGCAGTGCGTCAATGTCGTCCCAGGAGGCGAAAAGTCCCTCCAGGACAGCGGTCTTATCGAGCGTGGTGACGGGACGGGCGCTGGTCATGGCGCGAACGTAACTCTCGCGGCCCGCGAGCGTCCCCGAAATGTACGCACTTGACGGCGTGTCGGCGGGCAGACACGGTCGCTCGCGGGGGTTGGGGGTGAGCGGTTAGCCGGCGGCGATCATTGCGACGGCCGCTAGGGCCAGCACCATGCCGATCGTCTGCCACCGCGTCACCCGTTCCCGCAGCACGACGATCGCCAGCAGCACCGTCGCGGCCGGATACAGCGACATCAGCACGCCTGCCAGTGACAGCAGCGATGCGTGCAGTGCGAGCAGCATTGCGACGTTAGCCACGGTGTCGAGCAGCGCGGCCAGTACTGCCAGCCGCAGCGGCGTGCCTGTCGGCGCGTGCAGGTTGGCACTCACCGCGGCGATGAAAAGAACCAGCACGCTGGCCGAGAGGCGCGCGAACACCAGCGGCCACAGGTTGGCTTCGACAGGCGCCTGGGCGATCAGCACCAGGTTCAACCCGAACGCCACGCCCGACCCGACCGTCAGCCACGCCACCTTGGCCGTGAACTTGTGCGGGGTGACGTCCTCATCGGTCGCCTCCCGGCTGACCAGCACGACCGCGACCAGCGCCAGCACGACGCCGACGCCCGCCACAAGACCGGGCCGCTCCCCCATCGCCAGGCCGGCACTGACGGGCATTCCGGCCACCAGAATCGCCGTCAGCGGCGACACCACGGAGATCGGGCCCGACCCGAGCGCTGCGTAGAACCACCACACGCCGAACGCCTGCGAGATGCCGCACAACGCACCCCAGAACACCGCGCTCTGGTTGATCTCCCCGCCGACGATCACCGCGAGGCCGGTCAGCAGCACGAGCGCGATCGGGTAGGACACCAGCACCACCCGCAGCGCCGCCACGCGCCGGGACGCCAGGCCGCCGACGAAATCGCTGATGCCGTAGCCGAGCGCCGACAGCAGCGCGAAGACGACGCCGGTCAGCTCATGCCCTTGGCGCGCCTGCCGAGCTCGCGGGTCACTTCACGGGCAGCGTCGCGTTTGGCCATGTCCTGTCGCTTGTCGTGCGCCTGCTTGCCGCGGGCCAGCGCGAGCTCAACCTTGACCTTGCCGTCCAAGAAGTAGAGCGACAGCGGCACCAGGGTCAGGTTGCCATCCCGGATCTTGCCGATCAGATTGTCAATCTGCTTGCGGTGCAACAACAGTTTGCGGTTGCGCCGCGGCGCGTGGTTGGTCCAGCTGCCGTGGTGATACTCAGGGATGTGCAGGTTGCGTAGCCAGATCTCGCCGTCGTCGACGGTGGCGAACGCGTCGGCCAGCGAGGCTTGACCGTCGCGCAGGCTCTTGACCTCGGTACCCACCAGAGCAACCCCGGCCTCGAAAGTCTCGAGGATCGAATAGTTGTGCCGCGCTTTGCGATTCGTCGCGACGACCTTGTTGTTGCTTGACCGCTCCGGGTCGGCTTTCTTCGCCATGGCTATCTTCGGACGTACAGCCGCAGCGTGGCATAGGCCGTGACACCGGCCATCGCCACGCCGACGAACAGCAGGATCGGCGCGATGTACAGGATGTCGGCGTAGTCGATCCTGGCGATCAGATTCGCTTGATAGAACTGATTGAGCGCGTTCTCCAGGAACATCGCGCGGACAAGGATCAGGCCGACGATCGAGATCACGACGCCGATGAACGCGGCGAGCATCGCCTCCACCAAGAACGGCAACTGGGTATACCAGCGGCTGGCGCCCACCAATCGCATGATGCCAATCTCGGTTCGACGGGTATAGGCCGCCACCTGGACCATGTTCGCGATCAACAGGATTGCGCCGATCGCCTGCACCAACGCCACTGCGAACGCGGCGTTCGACAGTCCGTCAAGAACGGCGAACAGCCGGTCGATCAAATCCTTCTGGTTCAGCACGTTGAGCACGCCGGGCTGCCCGACCATCGCCTGGTCGAAATCCTTGTGCTGCTCGGGATTGTCGAGCTTGACGATGAACGACGCGGGAAACGCCTCCTTGCCCGCCACGTCCTTGTATTGCGGGAACTTCTTGATCGCGTCGTCGTAGGCGTCGTCACGGTTCAAGAACCGCACCGACTTCACGTCGCCGCGGCCCTCGATCTGCGCGCGCAGCGCCTTACACGCATCGCCGTCGCACGTGGGGTCGTTGGCGGAGACGTCGTTGGTCAGGAAGACCTGGCTCTCCACGCGATCGAGATAGATCTGGCGGGAGTTGTCGGCCAGCCGAACCACCAACAACCCGCCGCCGAACAGCCCGATGGAGATCGCGGTGGTCAGGATCATCGCAATCGTCATCGTGACGTTGCGACGAAGTCCGGTTAGAACCTCATTGATAAGGAAGCCGAAGCGCACTTAGCGGTCCATTCCGTAGACGCCGCGCTGTTCGTCGCGAACGAGCCTGCCCAGCTCCAGTTCGACGACACGCTGGCGCATCGAGTCGACGATGTGATGGTCGTGGGTGGCCATCAGCACCGTCGTTCCGGTGCGATTGATGCGCTCGAGCAGGTCCATGATGTCCTTGCTGGTCTCGGGGTCCAGGTTGCCGGTCGGCTCGTCGGCCAGCAGCACCAACGGACGGTTGACGAAGGCACGGGCAATCGCGACGCGCTGCTGCTCCCCGCCGGACAGTTCGCCCGGCAGCCGGGTGGCCTTGCCGGACAGGCCGACCATCTCCAGCACGTCCGGCACTACTCGGTTGATCACGTCCGCGCGCTTGCCGATGACCTCCAGCGCGAACGCGACATTCTCGAAGACCGTCTTCTGCTGCAACAGCCGGAAATCCTGGAACACGCAGCCCATGACCTGACGCAGGCTCGGGACGTGACGACCGGCCAGCTTGTTGACGTGAAACTTCGACACCCGGATGTCGCCCTGGGTGGGTGTGTCCTCTGCGAGCAGCAGCCGCATGAACGTCGACTTGCCCGAGCCCGACGGGCCGATCAGGAAGACGAACTCACCCTTGTCGACGCTGAGCGACACATTGTCGAGCGCCGGACGGGCCGACGACTTATACAGCTTTGTCACACGGTCGAGGGTGATCATCACGGGTCGCCAGTGTAGCGGTGAGCGGGGCCGAAGCCGCTCAGCGCTATCTCGGTGGAGCCGGCGCCGTCAGCGCCGGTCCCGAAGCGGGCGCCGGGGAGGTCGTCGGCGTGAGGGACGGCGTCGGGGTGGGGGTCTCCCCTGGTGACGTTGTCGTGGGTGTGGACTCCGTCGGCGACGTCGGGCTGGTGGTCTCCCCCGGTGACGTCGTGGTCGTCGTCTCGGTCGGGCTGGTGGTGGTGGTCGGCGTCGTCGTCTCCGTGGTCAGCGTTTCCTTCGGCCGTCGCACGTTGGTCCGCGGCACCCAGGTGTAGTTCGGGTCGGGCACGAAACCGGGCGGGACGACCGCGGTCGGCGGCGTCTCCGGCGCGGCCGGCTGGGGCTCGAAGTTGTGGTACACCCAGAACAGCGCGAGGAAAACGGCGATGAGCACCACCGTCGAGACGCGCATGCGGCCAAATTTGGCCTTCAGCCAAGACGTCACTTCGTCTGCTCCGTCCGGCCCTGCGTCTCATCCTCGGCGCCGCCTGCCGTCGCCGGATGCACGATGGCCTCGACCATCGGTGTGCTGCCATCCGTTGGCGCGGCCACCCCCGCGCGGCGCAGAGCGCGGACGACCAGCACGCGGATCCGCCGCCCCACCTCGAACTGCTTGCCTGGCAGCGTGCGCGCCACCATCCGCAGGTTCACCGTGTCCAGCTCGATGCTCTCCACACCCATCAGCTGCGGCGCGTCCAGGAGCAGCGCCTTGAGGCTCGTGTCCTCCATCGCCTTCTCGGTCACGTCGTGCAGGACGTCGTTGACCAAGTTCAAGTCGGCCGACGTGGGAACCGGAATGTCGATGACGGCGCGCGCCCAGTCCTTCGACAGGTTCACGGTCTTGACGATCTGGCCGTTGGGAATGGTGAACATCTCGCCCTCGGTGGAGCGCAGCCTGGTGACGCGAAGCGTGACGTCCTCGACGGTTCCTTCGGCGGGGAGGTTGATGCCTGCCACGGTGAGCGATACCAGGTCACCGAAGCCGTACTGCTTCTCGGTGATGATGAAGAACCCGGAGAGCAGGTCCTGCACCACGCGCTGCGCGCCGAAACCGAGTGCGGCGCCCAGCACCGCGGCGGGCGCGACGAGGGATCCGACCGGGATGGCGAGGATCGTGGTGACCTGCATCATCACCAGGACGAACAGCAGCGCGACCGTCACCCAGGAGATCACCGATGCGACGGCCTGGCGGTGCTTGGCGCTCTCCGTGCGCACCAGCTGATCGCTTTCCTGATACTCGGCGTCGATGCGCCGGACGATGCGTTGCGCGCCCCAGTTGATGAAGCGGGCGGCAAGCAAACCGCCGATCAGATACAGCGCGATGGGCACGCCTCTGACGAGGATCCACTCGCCGATGCTGCCGAGCCAAAACCCGTGCCAGCGCTCGGCGAAACTCATTGCAAGTACGGTGCTATTCGTCATCTTTCCTATTGCGCCAACGAATTCCCGCTTCGAGGAATCCGTCGATGTCTCCGTCCAGTACCGCGGCCGGATTGCCGACCTCGTACTCGGTGCGCAGGTCCTTAACCATCTGGTAGGGGTGCAACACGTAGGAACGCATCTGGTTGCCCCACGAGCTGCCGCTATCGCTCTTCAGCGCGTCCATCTCTGCGCGTTCTTCTAAACGCTTGCGTTCCAACAATTTTGCCTGAAGGACACGCATCGCCGAGACCTTGTTCTGCAGTTGCGACTTTTCGTTCTGGCAAGTCACGACGATACCCGTCGGGATGTGGGTGAGTCGAACCGCTGAGTCAGTGGTGTTCACGGACTGGCCGCCGGGCCCGCTGGACCGATACACGTCGACACGCACATCGGTCTCGGGAATATCGATGTGGTCAGTGGTTTCGGTGACGGGCAGCACTTCGACTTCGGCGAACGACGTCTGGCGCCGGCCCTGGTTGTCGAACGGGCTGATGCGCACCAGCCGGTGCGTGCCCTGTTCCACCGACAAGGTGCCGTACGCGAACGGCGCGTGCACCGCGAACGTCGCACTCTTGATCCCGGCCTCTTCGGCGTAGGAGGTGTCGAACACCTCGACGGGATACTTGTGCTGTTCGGCCCAGCGGATGTACATCCGCATCAGCATCTCGGCCCAGTCGGCCGCGTCGACGCCGCCCGCGCCGGAGCGGATGTTGACCAGCGCCTCGCGTTCGTCGTACTCGCCGCCGAGCAGCGTGCGGACCTCCATCGCCGCGATGTCCTCGTGCAGCTTCTTGTACTCCGTGTCGGCGTCGGCGAGATCGTCGTCACCGCCTTCCTCGGCGGCCAGCTCGTAGAGAACCGGCAGGTCGTCAAGGCGCTGGCGTAGCTCCTCGACCCGGCGCAGCTCCCCCTGGGTGTGGGAAAGCTCGCTGGTGACCTTCTGGGCGCGGCTCTGGTCGTCCCACAGATTCGGGTCGGAGGCCTCGTGCTCCAGCTTTTCGATCCGCGTCCGTAGGCCCTCGACATCCAGCACCCGCTCCACCGTGGTCAGGGTGGAGTCAAGTGCAGCGATATCGGCTAAACGGTCGGGATCCACGGGTGTTCACGTTACCGGCGGCATCGTGCCCGTTTAGCATCGGAGCGGTAACCAGCACGGCTATGGCGCGACAGCCCCTTGCGCGTGGCCGGGCAGCGACAGAAAGCGTGTACATGCGCCCATATCATGTGGCGATCGTCGGCTCAGGCCCCTCGGGCTACTTCGCCGCGGCGTCGCTGTTGAAGTTCGCCGACGCCACCGAGGATGCCGACGTGCGCGTCGACATGCTGGAGATGCTGCCGACGCCGTGGGGGCTGGTGCGCTCCGGCGTCGCCCCTGACCATCCGAAGATCAAGTCGATCAGCGCGCAGTTCGAGAAGACCGCGCTGGACGAGCGGTTCCGGTTCTTCGGCAACATCGTGGTCGGCGACCATGTGCACGCCGCCGAATTGGCCGAGCGCTACGACGCGGTGATTTACGCCGTCGGCGCGCAATCCGACCGGGCGCTGGGCATCCGCGGCGAGGAACTGCCCGGCAGTGTCGCCGCCGTCGACTTCGTCGGCTGGTACAACGCGCACCCACACTTCGAGGAGATGGCGCCCGATATTTCGAGCGGTCGCGCTGTCGTCGTTGGCAACGGCAACGTCGCGCTGGACGTGGCGCGCATCCTTGTGACCGATCCCGACGTGCTGGCCACCACCGACATCGCCGACCACGCGTTGAAGTCGCTGCACGACCGCGGCGTCGAGGAGGTCCTCCTCATCGGCAGGCGCGGACCCCTGCAAGCTCCGTTCACCACGTTGGAGCTGCGAGAGCTCGGCGACCTGGAGGGCCTCGGCGACGTCGACGTCATTGTCGACCCCGCAGACTTCGCCGACATCTCCGACGAGGACGTCGAGGCCGCGGGCAAGACGGTGCGAAACAACATCAAGGTGTTGCGCGGGTACTCCGAGCGTGAGCCGCGAGGGGCCAAGCGCCGCATCGTGTTCCGGTTCCGGACGTCACCCATCGAGATCAAGGGTGGGGACAAGGTCGAGTCGATTGTGCTTGGCCGCAACGAGCTGGTCGACGACAACGGCCGCATCGCCGCGCGCGACACCGGTGAGCGCGAGGAGGTGCCCGCGCAGTTGATCGTCCGCGCGGTCGGCTACCGCGGTGTACCGACGCCGGGCCTGCCGTTCGACGAGAAGTCCGGAACCATCCCGCATACCGCAGGCCACGTGGAGGGCAGCCGCAACGAATATGTGGTCGGCTGGATCAAGCGCGGACCCACCGGTGTGATCGGCAGCAATAAGAGCGATTCGCAGGAAACCGTCGACACGCTGCTTTCGGATCTAGCAGGCGCGGACCTGGCCGACGTCGACGCTGACTACTCCGAGAAGCTGGTGGAGTGGCTGCTCGAGCGTCAGCCGAAGCTGATCACCGACGACCATTGGAAGCTGATCAACGAGCACGAGCGCTCATCCGGTGAACCACACGGCCGTCCGCGGGTAAAACTGACCAGCGTCGCCGAGTTACTGCGCATCGGCCACGGCTGAGGCGCGCTGCGCGGTCTAGCATCCGTCTACCGCGTCGAGTGCGATGTTCAGCGTGGTCGGGTAGCCGGTTGGGCGTCGGGGCTCCGGAAGGACACCGAGCTGACGCAGTGCCGTGGCCAGGTCGAAGTAGACGACGTCACTGACGATCAGTCCGTCGCCGCCGAAGGTGAAGTGCGAGCAGCCCGGCATCTCATAGGAACGATTGGTCGCCGGGATGCCCATCAGCTCGCCGACGTGTGTCCCGCTCTGCATCCATTCGACCCAGACGTCCTCGCCGCACTCATAAACACCCCTGGGCTGGAGCGTGTAGTCGATTGCCCGCCACCGCTCCGCCGCAGCGGCCGCGATCTGCTCGCGACCGTTGTTCACCTCGCCGGTGGCGAGAATTCGTAGCACGCCATCCTCGTGGAAGTACGACGCGAATTTCGCCGCGTCATGGCGGTTGTAGTCGTCCAGCAGCCGCTCGATTGATTGCCTGCGATCAGCCATCGGTTGCCCCCTTGCTCCACCGTATTGTGCGCTGGCGGAGAGCGGCGCAGACGACATTCACCAAGCTGTGGCCTAGGTCGGCGGAGGACCCCCTTGCGCCCCGAATGCCCAGATGTCGGGGTTGGCCGGCTTGTACATGACCGGGAAGATCTGTCCCATGGTCGGCCACTGGTCGACGTCGACGGCGAGCTGTTGATAGACGACGTGCTCGTTGACCGTCGGCCCGTTGATGACACCGGTAACCGTGACGAGCTGTTCACCAGTGGCGTCCGGGCGCGGGCTGACGCCGGTGACCAGCAGTTGGCCCGCCACCCAGTCGCTGCCGATGCCGCGGCGTCGCCGGATCCACGGTGCGGCGATCAGCGCCAACGCTCCGAGCAACACCAGCACCATCGCGATTTCCCACACACGGTCATGGTAGGACTGCTGCCATGAACCCGGTCCCAGACGACGTGGCCTTGGCCCTGCGGTTGGCCGATAAGGCCGACGCGCTGACGATGGAACGGTTCGGCGCGCTGGACCTTCGCGTCGACACCAAGCCGGACCTGACGCCGGTCACCGACGCGGACCGCTCGGTGGAGAACGCGTTGCGCGACGTTCTGTCGCAGGAGCGCCCCGATGACCCCGTGCTCGGTGAGGAATTCGGCGGAACAACGACTTTCGCGGGCAGGCAGTGGGTGATCGACCCAATCGACGGGACCAAGAACTTCGTTCGTGGCGTGCCGGTGTGGGCGACACTGATCGCGCTGCTGCAGGACGGGGTTCCGGTCGCAGGGGTGGCGAGTGCGCCTGCGCTGCAACGCCGTTGGTGGGCAGGGGCGGGTGAGGGTGCGTTTGCATCCTTTGCAGGCGGTGCGCCTCGGCGGGTTTCGGTGTCCTCGATCGCCGACCTCGAGTCGGCGAGCCTGTCGTTCTCCAGCCTCTCGGGATGGGCCAGCCGCGGCGTGCGTGACCGCTTCCTCGAACTGACCGACACCGTCTGGCGGGTGCGCGGCTACGGCGACTTCTTGTCCTACTGCCTGGTCGCCGAGGGCGCCGTCGACATCGCCGCCGAACCCGAGGTGTCCCTGTGGGACCTCGCCGCGCTGGACATCGTGGTGCGGGAGGCGGGCGGGGCGTTCACCAGCCTCGACGGCACCCCTGGGCCGCACGGCGGCAACGTTGTAGCGACCAACGGGCTGCTGCACGGGGCGGTGCGGGCTCACCTCTCTGCGGTCTGAGGGTGCGACGCGCCTAGCCTGATACCAGGGTGGCGGCGAATGGGGGCTTCACGTGCAGCAGCTGAGCTGGACAGACGACATGATGCTGCGTGCCGAGCGGCCGGAAACCCCGATGCAGATTCAAATGCTGCTGATCTACGACCCCTCAACGGCGCCGAGCGGCAGAGTCACCTACAAGGGAATCCTCGAAGAGATCGACGCCCGGTTGCATCTCGCCCCGACGTTTCGGCGGCGATTGACCGACTTGCCCGGCGGTCTGCATATGCCGTACTGGGTCGACGACCCCGACTTCGACCTTGAATACCACGTCCGACACATCGCGTTGCCGCAGCCGGGAGACTGGCGTCAGCTGTGCATCCAGATCGCGCGCATACACGCCCGGCAGATCGACCTTCGCCGTCCGCCGTGGGAGATGACCGTCATCGAGGGACTGAATTCGATCCCGGGCGTTCCGCGGGGAGCATTCGCCATCGGCCTCAAGTTGCACCATTCGGTAGTCGACGGAATGGAGAGCGTCGAGCTGATGGCCGCCATGCACGACCTCGCCCCCGACGGTCCGCGTCCCAACCCGCCCGAAACGCCTTGGGAGCCAGGCCCACTGCCGTCGACAGCGGATTTGGTGTCACGCACCGCGATCAACGGCGCGCTATACCCATTGCGGGCAAGCAGGGTGGTGATCCCCAGCGCGCTGAGAGCGGTCAGCCAATTGGCAAGTCTGCCAGGTAAATTCGCTGGCGGTATCGGCTCAGCGCTTGGCCCGGGGTCAGGTTCGATCTTCGCGCCATCCACTCGGTTCAACGGTTCCGCCTCCCCCCATCGAGTTTTCGAGGCCCGCTTCCACGACCTCGCCGACTTCCAGCGGATCAAGGCGAGCGTGCCCAAGGCGACGATCAACGACGTGGCGGTGGCGTATGTCGGTGGGGCCCTTCGTCGATACCTCGAAGGGCACGGTGAGCTGCCAGACGACACACTCGTTGCTGCCTGCCCCGCGTCGATCCGGGACTCCAGTGAACAAGGGGGAGGCGGGAACCGGTTGTTCGGCAGGCTGCAGTCGCTGGTGACGGATACGGCGGACCCGCATGAACGGCTGGCATCGATCGTCGCCGAGTCCGCCGCGTTCCGCGACAATGCCGATTCGTCGAGCAGCACCCGACTCATGGAACTCGTCGGATTGGTGCCGACCACGCTGCTGGGCCTGACGGTGAAGGCGGCTTCCGCGATGCCGTTCTCCAGCCCTGCCGTCGCCAACACCACAGTGAGCAACGTGCCGGGCCCGAAGGAGCCGATCTACTTCGCGGGCGCGCGCCTCGTCCGGGTCACCGGCCTTGGTCCGTTGATCGGGGGGATGAATCTGTTCCACGTCATCGCGAGCTACAACGGAATTGTGTCGATGGGTGTCACCGCCGACCGCGACACACTGCCCGACCCCGCGCACTATGCCGACTGCATGCAGGCATCGTTCGCCGAGCTGCTGGCAGCGGCCGACTAGCGTTTCGTCCGGTGCTATCCGGTTGCGTCCACTGGCGCGCGCGGCCCGGTCTGATGAATGTGGTTGAGGAACAGTGCGATAGCCCGGACCGCGGCGCAGGCCCTGGTCCCGTCGGTCAGATCGAATCCGTGTCCGGTGCCCGGAAGTTCGACGTAGCCGACAGGGTTGGTTGACGCTTCACGCAGCCGCTCGACGAATTGGCGTGCTTCACCGACCGGGATGATCATGTCGTTCTCACCGTGAATGACCAGGAACGGCGGCGCGTCCGTGTGCACACGGGCCACCGGCGACGCGTCCCGGAACAGGGTGGGTTTACGGGATTGGCGACGCTTGACCACCACGCGCTCGAGGAAGTCCATGAACCGTGCCCGTTCGGGTGTCGAACGGTCCTCCCAGTCATAACGGCCATAGATGCTCACGACCGCGTCGACCGAGGTGTCAGCCGACGACGTCAACTCGGACTGCCATTGCTCCTCGCCTGGGGTAAGGCCCGCAAGGCTGGCCATGTGTCCGCCTGCCGAACAACCGGCGACGGCAACGAAGTTGCGGTCACCGCCGTACTGGTCGGCGTTCGCACGCGCCCACGCGATGGCCGCCTTTACGTCGATGATCTGGCGCGGCCAGCGGTAACGAGGGCTTGTTCGGTACTGCACCGACAAGCACACCCAGCCCAACTCCGCGAGATGTGCCATCAACTCGTGGCCTTGCAGCGCCCGGCTGCCGAAAACCCACGCGCCGCCCGGCAGGAAGACGAGCACTGGGGCTGGCCCCACGAGGTCTTCGCGTCGCCAGACGTCGAGCAACTGTCCCGGTTCGTCGCCGTATGGGACGGACGCGCGGAACACGGACCGCCGGAGTCGACCGGCATTGCGCCATGGCGTACCCGCATCGGCGATGGACCAGGGTTCGGCCAACGCCTCGGCGGCGACGATGTCGCTCAGGCCGGCCGTCATCAGGCTGGCAAGCGCCTGCGCTTCCGCGCGTCGGCTGGACGCGCCAGGGCCCAAGCGGTGTTTCGCCGACGACATGAAGTCCGGCAGATAGCGGGCGCCCCACAGGCTCAGGGTGGCCATCCCACCGACAGGTTCGAGGTACCGGCCGATCACCGGCAATGACGACGTGACCGCACCAGCCGCGACGAGGTAGTCCTCCAACCGTGCATGCACCAGCCAGTTCGCCTGGGCGCGCACCATCCGCGAGACCTGCCTGGAATCTCGCGGAAGATCCATTCGGGCAGAGTAGGCCATGCATGCAGTCTGCAAACATCAAAACGCCGATCGGTCAGAATTGAATTTGCCTGCCGCACATTGGGTACAAGCCAAAATCGGCGCCGCGGCGATGTGCGCCAGCAAATAACGCCACGACCAGCGCCGAGTGTGAACTGCGTAACAACTTACTCAAGAGTCAGTTCCCATACCTTACTCTGGAGTCAGTTCCATGCGTCCGGCACTTCCCACAGCTAGCGAGGCTGCTGACATGACCAACACCCTGCCGTCCGAGAACGGCGCCAAACCACGCCCCAAGCGCACCGGCAAAGAGAGCGCCGTCGGCAAACAGAAGCACAAGCGGACAGCGACCGACATCGGTCTGGCGCTGATCACGCCGATCGTCGGTCAGGAGTTCCTTGACCGCTACAACCTGCGCGACCCGCTTAACCGCACCCTGAAGTACGGCGTCAAGCAGGTGTTCTCCGCGGCAGGCGCGTCGACCCGGCAGTTCAAGCGTATCCAGGGTCTCGGCAAGGCGCCGACGCGGCTAAAGGCAAGCGGCGCAGACTATTTCGATCTCACCCCCGATGACGACCAGAAGATGATCCTGGAGACCGTGCAGGAATTCGCCGAAGAGATCCTGCGCCCCGCCGCCCGCGACGCCGATGACGCCGCAAGCTATCCGCCGGATCTGATCGCCAAGGCCGCGGAATTGGGCATCACCGCCATCAACATCCCCGAGGACTTCGACGGCATCGCCGCACACCGCTCGGCGGTCACCAACGCGCTCGTCGCCGAGGCGCTCGCCTACGGCGACATGGGCCTGGCGCTGCCGATCCTTGCGCCCGGCGGCGTTGCATCCGCGCTCACCCACTGGGGCAGCGCGGACCAGCAGGCCACGTATCTGAAGGAGTTCGCGGGCGACAACGTCCCCCAGGGCTGTGTGGCCATCGCCGAACCGCACGCGCTGTTCGACCCGACCGCGCTGAAGACGACGGCGGTGCGCACGCCGAGCGGATACCGGCTGAACGGCGTGAAATCGCTTGTGCCAGCCGCCGCGGACGCCGAACTGTTCATCGTCGGCGCCCAACTGTCCGGTAAGCCGGCGCTGTTCATCGTCGAGTCGTCCACCCAGGGGGTGTCCGTCACGGCCGATCCCAGCATGGGCATTCGCGGCGCCGCCCTCGGCCGGGTCGAACTGGACAACGTGTCGGTTCCACTGAGCGCGCGGCTCGGCGAGGACGGCGCTACCGACGCCGACTACTCCGAAGCGATCGCCCTTGCACGGCTGGGCTGGGCCGCGCTGGCAGTTGGCACCGCTCACGCGGTGCTCGACCACGCGGTGCCCTACATCAAGGAGCGCCAAGCATTCGGTGAACCGATCGCACATCGTCAGGCGGTGGCCTTCATGACCGCCAACATCGCCATCGAGCTCGACGGCCTGCGGCTGATCACCTGGCGTGGAGCATCGCGCGCCGAGCAGGGTCTGCCGTTCGCGCGCGAGGCGGCACTGGCCAAGCGGCTGGGCACGGACAAGGGCATGCAGATCGGCCTGGACGGCGTGCAACTGCTCGGCGGTCACGGCTTCACCAAGGAACACCCCGTCGAACGCTGGTACCGCGACTTGCGCGCGATCGGCGTCGCCGAGGGTGTCGTCGTCATCTAACTTCGAACGAAAGACCTGTCATGGCAATCAATCTGGAAATGCCCAAGAAGCTGCAGGCGGTCATCGACAAGGGCCACCAAGGCGCGGCGGAGATGATCCGGCCGATCTCACGCAAGTACGATCTGAAGGAACACGCGTACCCCGTCGAACTGGACACGCTGGCCAGTCTGTTCGAGGGCATCTCGCAGGCCAACACCATCTCGTTCGCCGGCGCCGAGGCGTTCCGCGACGGCGAAACCCAGGAAGCAAACCACAACGGCGGCAACATGTCGGCGGTGCTAAATGCGACGGAGATCAGCTGGGGTGACGTTGCGCTGCTGCTGTCGGTGCCCTACCAGGGACTGGGCAACGCGGCGATCTCCGGGGTCGCCACCGATGAACAGCTGGCACGGCTCGGAAAGGTGTGGGCCGCAATGGCGATCACCGAGCCGAGCTTCGGGTCCGATTCGGCCGCGGTCTCCACGACGGCCAAGGTCGACGGCGACGAGTATGTGATCAACGGCGAGAAGATCTTCGTCACCGCAGGCTCGCGCGCCAGCCACATCGTGGTGTGGGCGACGCTCGACAAATCGCTGGGCCGCGCCGCCATCAAGTCGTTCATCGTGCCGCGCGAGCATCCGGGAGTCACCGTCGAACGGCTCGAGCACAAGCTTGGCATCAAGGCCTCCGACACTGCGGTGATCCGGTTCGACAACGCCCGCATTCCGAAGGAAAACCTGTTAGGCGACCCGGAAATCCACCGCGAGAAGGGTTTCGCCGGGGTCATGGAGACCTTCGACAACACCCGGCCGATCGTCGCCGCCATGGCTGTCGGTATCGCCCGCGCGGCGCTCGAGGAGCTCCGCAAGATCCTCACCGACGCCGGCGTGGAGATCTCCTACGACAAACCCTCGCACGCCCAGAGCGCCGCAGCATCGGAGTTCCTGCGGATGGAGGCCGACTGGGAGGCCGGATACCTGCTGAACGTGCGGGCGGCGTGGCAGGCCGACAACAACATCCCCAACTCCAAGGAAGCGTCGATGGCCAAGGCCAAGGCCGCGAGGGTGGCCAGCGACATCACCCTCAAGGCCGTCGAAATGGCAGGCACCACAGGCTATTCCGAAGAAACCCTGCTGGAGAAGTGGGGCCGCGACAGCAAGATCCTCGACATCTTCGAGGGCACGCAGCAGATTCAGCAGCTGGTGGTGGCCCGCCGCCTGCTGGGCCTGTCGTCAGCCGAACTGAAGTAGTTAGCGCGAGCAGACGTTAGAAGCCGTCGCGCACCACGACCCTGGTGCGTCCGGTGACACCGCCGTCGACGATGGTGCGCAGCGTGTCGGGAGCTTCGAGGATCGAGATGTCATTTGTGATGTCGTCGAGGTGGCCCGGCAGCAGGTCGGTCGCGATCGACTGCCACAACTCTCGCCGCTTGTCGATCCGCAACATCACCGAATCGATGCCGACGAGGGTGACCCCGCGCAGGATGAAAGGCATCACCGTCGTCGGCAGATCCGCCGATCGCGCGAGGCCTGAGATGGCCGCCACGCCACCGTAATTCAGAATGCTCAACGCGTATGCGAGCGTGTCGCCGCCGACGCTGTCGACCACCGCGGCATAGACGGACTTGCCCAGCGCCCGGACCTTCTCCCCCTCGGCGGGAAGCCGACCGACCACCTCGGTCGCGCCGAGCCGCATCAGGTAGTCGTGGGCGTCGGCCTTCCCGGTGGACGCGATCACCTCGTATCCGAGCCCGGCCAATAGGTCGACGCTGACACTGCCCACTCCGCCGGTCGCGCCCGTGACCAATACCGGACCGTCCTGTGGACGGATACCGTGGGATCGAATTGCGTTGACGCTCATGGCCGCAGTGAAGCCTGCAGTGCCGATCGCTGCCGCCTGAGCGGTCGTCAGCGCGTCGAGCTTGACTAAGTAGTCGGCCGGATAGCGTGCCGTGTCGGCATATCCGCCGTGGCGGCCTGTGCCGATGTCGTAGCCGTGCGCGACGACCCTGTCCCCCACCGCGAAGTCGGCCGATGTGCTTGCGGTGACCGTGCCTGCGACGTCGATACCGGGGATCAGCGGATAGGACCGTGCCACACCGCCCTTCGGCGTGGTGGCAAGGGCGTCCTTGTAGTTGACACCGGAGTACTCCACGGCGATCTGCACATCACCCTCCGGCAGGAAGCTGTCGTCGACGACCTCGTGTTTGAGGGTTATCGACCCTTCCTCGTCCTGGTGTGCGACCAATGCATTGACTGCGACCATGGGGCTCATTGTTCACGACACGCAAAAGCCCCCGACGACGTGTCGGGGGCTTCCACGGATCGTCGGCCGGTTAGCCGAGGTACGAGATCATATCGGGCTTCATCTGCTGGAGCTGCTGACCCCAGTAGGCCCAGTTGTGCGTACCTGCCGCAGGGAAGTTGAACACGGCATTGTGTCCGCCCGCGGCGATGTAATTGTCCTGGAAGGTCCGGTTGGTCCGAATGGTCAGGCCTTCGAGGAACGTGGCAGGAAGATCGCCGCCACCCAGCTCGTTGGGTGTGCCGTTGCCGCAGTACACCCATAGGCGGGTGTTGTTCGCCACCAACGCCGGGATCTGGATCATCGGGTCGTTGCGCTTCCAGCCGCTGTTCGGGTCCTCGGTCGGACCCCACATGTCGTTCGCCTTGTACCCGCCTGCATCGCCCATCGCCATGTTGATCAGGAACGGCCACTGGCCTTCAGACGGGTTCAGGAATGCAGACAGCGATCCGGCATAGACGATCTGCTCGGGGTGATAGACCGACAGGATCATCGCGGAGTTGCCCGCCATCGACAGACCGACCGCTGCGTTGCCTGTGGCGGACACGCCCCGTTCGGACGCCAGCCACTGGGGCAGCTCGCCGGTCAGGAACGTCTCCCACTTGTAGGTCTGGCAGCCGCTCTTGCCGCACGCGGGCGAATACCAGTCGGAATAGAAGCTGGACTGGCCACCGACGGGCATCGCGACCGACAGCGGCGTCTGATAGAACCACTCGAACGCCGGGGTGTTGATGTCCCAGCCGTTGTAGTCGTCCTGCGCACGCAGGCCGTCCAGCAGGTACACCACATGCGAGCCGGTGCCCTTCTGGAACTGAATCTTGATGTCTCGGCCCATCGACGGCGACGGCACCATCAGGTACTCGACTGGTAGGCCCGGCCGGGAGAAGGCGCCAGCGGTGGCGGACTCCCCTGCTAGACCGACCACGCCGGGTAGCACGGCTGCCGCTAGGGCTGCCACTGCGAGCCGACGCGCCCAATGGCCACGGATCTTGTCAACGAACCTCATAAAGCAATTCCATCCATCTTCCGGTTAACGCGTGAACACGCCTTCCCCCGCGATCAAGGGATCGCCATACGGCACCGCAGCGATTTTTTCACTGCGCTGTCGCGCCCGCTCGACTGAGCCCGGTTCGGCGGTAGAGCGGACCGAGAAAATTTCAGTTGTCGCGTTGCAGTAAAACATGTGACCTGCACGCGAGGAACCCCGACTGGCGTTGACTGTCATATTCCTGTGATAAATCCGAGGTGACGTTGCGTTAGTTCTCGGCCGGGTCGCGGGCCGTAGGCTGCCGCTCATGGGGAGGGCCCAGACCGACCGGTTGTCCGTCGACGACTGGATCCAGGCCGGCTTCGCGATACTGGCCGAAGAGGGCATCAAGGCGCTCAAGATCGACCGGCTGTGCCGCCGCCTTGGCGTGACCAAGGGCAGCTTCTACTGGCACTTCACCGACATCGCGCGATACCGTGCCGCACTCGTCCAGGCGTGGGGCGAGCTGCGCGACGACGATCGCCGCCATTTCGGCGACCTTGCCGCGCTTCCCCCGCGGGAACGCCTCTCGGAAATGATGTCCTCACTGGTGAGCCCCCATCACTGGACGCTGGAGCGGGCGATGCGGGAGTGGGCCCGCACCGACGAAGACGCCGCCGCCAGCGTGCGCGCCGCCGACCAGCGCGTGCTCGCCGCGGTGCGCCAGGCGTTTCTGGACTACGGGTTCGACGCCGACGACGCCGACCTCAGGGCCAATGCCACGTTCGCCGCCGGCATCGGCTTCCTGCACCTCGCGGGCGCCCAGCCCAGCGTGCGCGCGGCCGACCGCCGCGAAGGACTCCTCGAGATCATGCTCAAGCCCTGACCGCGGCGGCCTCGTCGAGACTGTCCCCGGCTTCGCGTGGGCCCAGTCAGATCGCAGAAACGCCCCAGATCACGATCTGGCGGCGGTTTCGGCGCCAGACGTCCATACCAAAAAGTATGGTAACGTTCGGGCATGTCTACGGTCTCGGCCGCCACGCCGACCATCAGCCAAGAGTTCGTCGCCCGACTGGCCGAGCGTGCACAGCAGGCCGAGCGGCTGCGCCAGCTTCCAGCCGCCACGATGGACGACCTCAACACGTCCGGTTTCACCGAACTGCTCGTGCCGGCGCGCTACGGCGGCAGCCAGGCCGACTTCCCGGCCATCCTCGATCCCGTGCGACGGATGGCGCACGGATGTGCGTCCAGCGCCTGGACTATCGGGTTCTACGCACTACATAACTGGATCCTCGCGCTGTTCGACGAGCGCGCCCAGGAGGAAGCCTTCGCGACGCGACCGTTCCTTGCGCCCGCTCCCCTTGCACCGACGGGCCGCGGCGTCCCGACAGGCGACGGCGTCCGGCTCACGGGCCGATGGTCGTGGGCCACCGGGGTGATGCACGGCAACTGGATCATGGTCGGTGCGCTGTGCGGACCGGACGACGGCATCTACCCGGCCCTTGCGCTACTGCCCGTCGGCGAAATTGAGATCGAGGACGTCTGGCACACCGACGGTATGTGCGCCACCGGCTCCAACGACGTCGTCATCACCGACGTGTTCGTCCCCGCCCACCGGCTGGTGCGGGTCGCCGACATCTACACCGGGACGGCGCCTGGCGCCGGGCTGCACGATGCAGCCACCTACCGCTGGCCGATGGTGCCCGCGCTGGCATTGCTGGCGGCGATGCCGGCGCTCGGCAGTGCCGAACGCACCGCCGACATCTATGCCGAGCGACTGTCCCTGCGTGTGCTGGCCTACGAGGGCGTCACACAGAAGGACAAACCGATGGCGCAGGCCCACCTCGCCGAGGCTCAGGTCCGGCTCCGCGCGCTGCGCGGGCTGCTCGCCGATACCGTCGGTGAGATCGAAACCACGGTTGCCACAGGCGATCCTGTGCCACGGCCAGTACGCGGCGAGGCCCGCCTGGCCGCGGCGCACATCGTGCACGAGTCGAGGGCCGTCATCGGCGACCTTCTCGCGGCGTCCGGGGCCAGCGCCCACTTCCTCGACAACCCGCTGCAGCGGATCAAGCGGGACGTCGACGTGATCTGCGGCCACGTGGTTTTCGACTACGACACCAGCCGCGAACTGGCCGCGGCGCTCACACTGGGTATGAAGGTGCCACGGACCGCAATGATCTAGACGAAGGGGAATCATGGCCGACGATCTACGCGATCGCATTACCAAGATCTTTCAGAGGAACGTCGCTAACCGGATGATGCGGTTGATGCCGTTCCAGACGCTGCTCGAGACCACGGGACGCAAGACGGGCGAACCGCGTCGCACGCCGCTGGGCGGACGCCGGGAGGGCAATCAGTTCTGGTTCGTCTCGGAGTTCGGCGACAAGTCGCAATACGTCAAGAACATTCAGGCCAATCCGCAGGTCCGCGTCAGGCTGAACGGCAAATGGCACAGCGGCACCGCCCACCTGGTGCCCGACGACGATCCGCAGGCCCGACTGCAGTCCCTTCCGCAGTTCAACAGCTTCGGGGTGCGCACATTCGGCACGAATCTGCTGACGATCCGCGTCGATCTGGCCGGTTGACTCCGCGGCCAAAGTAAAACTAATATCACTTTTAGTTTTCCGACCACTTCCCGCCGTCACCGCCGATGGAGCGAATCATGGAATCGTTTGTTCACCTGCGAAAAGGCCGCACACCCAAGCGCCTGCACGCCGACCTGGACGGCCTCAAGGACGACGAGCTCGGCCGCGGCGGGTTCACCGGGCGGACCGCGAACATCTATCGCCGCAACGACCCGACCGCCTACCGGTCGGAGGGCCCGCTGCGACCCGTCGACGTCCTCTCCAGCGAGCTCAAACCGTCGGACGCGACCGACGCGCACGGCGGACCGCTGCTGCTGTTCTCCAATGCCGACTGCCACGTATCGCTGTCCCGGCGCACCGAGGAGATGCCGTTCTTCGTGCGCTACGTCGACGGCGACCTGCTGAGCTTCGTCCACAAGGGCTCCGGCCTGCTGGAGACGGAGTTCGGGCCGCTGCGCTACCGCCAGGGCGATTGGGTGTACATCCCCAAGGCGTGTACCTGGCGGCAGGTGCCCGACGAAGAGTCCACGCTGTTGATGATTCAGGCCACCGACGAGTTCCGGGTGCCACCGCCCGGATATATGGGACGGCACTTCCCGTTCGACCCGTCTCAGGCAACCATCCCCGAGCCGGCACCGATCGACGATGACGGCCGTGAGGAGTACGAAGTCCGGCTCATCCATGAGGACGGGCCGACATCGCTTTACTACCAACACCATCCGCTGGATGTCGAGGGATGGCGCGGCGACAATTTCGCGTTCACCTTTAATATCGACGACTACAACGTGGTGACGTCCAACAGCGTGCACCTGCCGCCGACCGTGCATCTGTTCATGGAGGCCACCGGCGTCTACGTGATGAACTTCCTGCCCAAGCCCGCCGAAGGCGTGCCGGGCACCGAACGCACCCCCTGGTATCACCGCAACGTCGACTACGACGAGATCGCGTTCTTCCACGGCGGATCTCTCTACGGCATCCCGATGCCGCCGGGCCTCATTTCGCATGCACCGCAAGGCGTTCACCACGGTGCGCCCGAGAAGGCGCGAGAGCGGGCAAGACGCAAATTCGACGAATACGACAAGGTCGACTGGTCGGTGATCGCCATCGACACACGCCGCCGGCTCACGCCGTCTGCCGAAGTTCTCGCCAACGATCTGGGGCAGCACTGATGAGCGCTTGCGCGAAGAAGCGAGGGGACTGATGACGACGACAGAAAAACCCGTCAAGTACGAGTACGAGCGTATCCCGTATCTGATTGCCTATCAAAACCTTTCGGGTGTCCGCGATGTCTACGGCGGCGTCTCCGAACTGATCGTTCTGGAGAGCTATCTGCTCAAGCCAAAGACCAAACCGTCCGACACGGTGCTGGTCTTCATGCACCCCATCGGCGGCGGCGCCTATCTGCCGATGATCAACGCACTTGCCCGCGCGGGCCATCACGTCATCTACTGCAACAGCCGCTTCCGGGGTACCGACTCCGCGCTGCTGATGGAGAAGGTCGTCGAGGATCTCGGCGAGTGCATCAAGGACGCCAAGAACCGGCTGGGCTACGCCAAAGTGGTGCTGGCCGGCTGGAGCGGCGGCGGCTCGCTGTCGGTCTTCTATCAACAGCAGGCCAAGCATCCGACGGTGACGGCCAGCCCGTCTGGCGATGGGCCCGACCTGACCAAGCTGGGGCTGATCCCCGCCGATGGCGTCATGATGCTGGCCGCGCACATCAGTCGCCACGGCACACTCACCGAGTGGCTGGATGCGTCCATTCTCGACGAGTCGGACCCGTCCAAGCGCGATCCCGAGCTGGATCTGTACAACCCGGACAATCCCAACCAGCCGCCCTACACCGACGAATTCCTGGATCGATACCGGGAGGCGCAGATCGCGCGCAACCGGCGAATCACCAAGTGGGTCAAAGAAAAACTCGCCGAGCTCAAGGCGGCTGGGCGACCCGAGGACGAGTTCTCCTTCGTCGTGCACGGCACCATGGCCGACCCCCGCTGGCTGGACCCCGCCGTCGACCCGAACGAGCGGGCCCCGCGGACCACCTATCTGGGCGACCCGCAGGTCGTGAACAACGGCCCGTTCGGCCTCGCTCGGTTCTGCACGCTGCGCAGCTGGCTGTCACAGTGGAGCTACGACGATGCCAACGGCGACGCCGTCAAAGCCGGCCCCGAGATCGACGTGCCCACGCTGGTGATCGGTAACCTCGCCGACAACGCATGTACGCCCAGCCACACCCGTCGGCTCTACGAAGCCATCGGGCATGCTGATAAGGAAATGCACGAAATCCCCGGCGCCAACCACTACTACTCCGGACCGGACCAGCGCGACACGCTGCGCCAGGCCGTCAGCATCAGCACGGACTGGCTGCATCGGCACGGGTTCTCACAATGACCGTCACCGGCCCGTTGGACGGCATCCGGGTCATCGAGGTCGGCACGCTGATCTCGGGTCCGTTTGCGGGCCGGTTGCTCGGTGACATGGGCGCCGAGGTCATCAAGATCGAACCACCGGGAGCGCCCGACCCGTTGCGCACGTGGGGGCAGGCCGAACTCGACGGCCATCACTTCTTCTGGACAGTGCACGCGCGCAACAAGAAAGCCGTCACGCTCAACTTGCGAATGGAAACTGGCCGTGCGCTGTTTCTAGACCTGGTCGAGCGCTCCGACATCATCGTGGAGAACTTCCGGCCAGGCACGCTAGAGAAGTGGAACCTCGGTTACGACGAGCTGCGAGAACGTAATCGCGGCATCATCCTGGTGCGGGTGTCCGGGTACGGGCAGACCGGCCCCGAGGCGCACAAGGCCGGCTACGCCTCGGTCGCAGAGGCGGCCAGCGGGCTGCGACACATGAACGGCTTCCCCGGCGGCCCGCCGCCGCGACTGGCGTTGTCGCTCGGCGACAGCCTGGCGGGCATGTTCGCCGCGCAGGGTGCACTGGCCGCGCTCTACCGCCGCACCGTTACCGGCGACGGGCAGGTAGTCGACGCCGCGCTTACCGAATCCTGTTTGGCCGTCCAGGAATCCACCATTCCGGACTACGACGTCGGAGGCGTCGTCCGGGGCCCATCGGGCACCCGACTGGAGGGCATCGCGCCGTCGAACATCTATCCGACGGCCGACGGCAGCTGGGTGGTGATCGCCGCCAATCAAGACACCGTGTTCCGCAGGCTGTGCGGCGCCATGGGCCAACCGGAGCTCGCGACCGACGACCGGTTCGCCAATCACGTTGCCCGTGGCCGTAATCAGGACGAGCTGGACAAGGTCATCGGCGCATGGGCCGCCGAGCGACAGCCCGCCGACATCATTTCTAGTTTGGGTGCCGCTGGTGTGATCAGCGGGCCGATCAACACCGTCGCCGAAGTCGTCGAAGATCCCCAGCTGCAGTCGCGCGGGATGATCGCCGATCACTACGACGAACGCATCGAGCGAAACGTCAAGGGTCCCGGCGTGGTGCCGGTGCTGTCGGAGACGCCGGGAACCATCCGCAACGCCGGTTCCGCCAGGCCGGGGCAGCACAACGACGAGATCTACGGCGGGTTGCTCGGCCGCAGCGATGCCGAGCTCGCTGCGCTGAGGGAAGAGGGCGTGCTATGACCGAACTTCCGGCGCATGTGGACATTCGCGACGTCTCCCTGCGCGACGGGCTGCAGATCGAGGACCCAATCCCGTTGTCCGCCAAGCTCGAACTACTCGCCGCCATTGCCGCCACCGGCGTGCGCGAGATGGAGGCGACGGCCTTCGTCTCGCCGTCGAAGGTGCCCGCGCTTGCCGACGCAGCCGAATTGGTGGCCGAACTGCATCGGTACGACCACATCGAGTTCTCTGCGCTGGTAGCCAGTCCGAACGGCGCGAAGCGAGCGATCGCGGCGGGCCTGGAATCGATCGAGTACGTGGTGTCGGCGGCGGACGGGCACAGCCACGCAAACGTCGGCCGCTCCACCGCTGAGGCGACTGCACTGATTCCCGAGATTGTCGCGATCGCCCACGACAGCGGTGTCTTGGTCGAGGTCATCGTCGCCACCGCGTGGGACTGTCCGTTCGATGGGCCGACGCCACGCCAGCGCGTCGTCGACGTCATCACGGCGGCAACTGCCGCCGATGCCGACCGGCTCGCGATCGCCGACACCATCGGCACCACTACCCCGCGACGCGTCACTGAGCTCATCGCGAAGATCCGCCCTCTGATCGGCGATATCCCGCTCGGCGCGCACTTCCACAACACCCGCGGCACCGGACTGGCCAGCGCCTACGCGGCGGTGAGCTCGGGTATCACCCGACTGGACGCCTCGGTCGGCGGCCTCGGCGGCTGTCCTTTTGCGCCAGGCGCGAGCGGCAACATCGCCACAGAGGACCTCGTCTACCTGTTGCGGGACAGCGGAATTCACGTCGACGTCGACCTGCAGGCCGCGATGGCTGCGGCCAGGGTCGCACAGAACGTCGTCGGCCACGAGCTACCGAGTTCGTTGCTGCGCGCCGGCGACCGCATCCTCGGCGAGTAGATCACATGCCAGCCGAGACGCTCAGCGCCAAAGGTCGCCAGACCCGGCAGGCCATCGAGCTGGCGGCCCGCAAGCTGTTCGCCGAGCGCGGGTTTCACGGCACCACACTGGCGGACATCACGTCGGCGGCGGGCAAGTCGCCTGCCGTGTTCTACCGCTACTTCGCCGACAAGGAAGACCTGCTGGCCGCGCTGGCCAAGTCGTTCCTGCACGAAGTGGTCACACCGCCGGGGCGCAGCCTTCACCTGCCCGACTCACCCGATGACGATGCCTTCTTCACCTCCGTGGTGACCGGGTACTGGAACATGTTCAAGCAGAACATCGGCATCATGATCGCGGTCGCACAGCTGGCCGCGACTCAGCCGCGTTTCGCCGCCGTGCAGAACGAGTTCCGGCGGCTCGGGATGGACATCGTCGCCGCATCGGTGCGCCGGGCTCAGGAGCAGGGATACGGCGACGAACTGGATCCCCAGCACACGGCAGCAGCCATCGCGCTGTTGTTCGAGAACTTCACCACTGTCTTCGTCGGTACCTCCGGCCTCGGGGTCGAGATCAGCGACGATGATGCCATCGCCACACTGTCGAGGATTTGGAAGAAGACGCTGTACGGGTTCTGATCAAAGGAGATCACGTGGATTTCAGCCTGCCTGACCACCTTCCGGGGGTGCTTGCGGAGATGGACGCGTTCATCGAAGCGGAGATCAAACCGCTTGAGCGCGAACACATGCAGTACTTCGACCAGCGTCGCGAGTATGCGCGTACGGATTGGGAGAACGGTGGCATCCCGACGCGGGCGTGGGAGGACCTGCTCGGCGAGATGCGCAAGCGCGCCGACAAGGCCGGCTGGCTGCGTTACGGCTTGCCGTCGCAATTCGGAGGCCGCGACGGCACCAACATCGACATGGCCGTCATTCGGGAACATCTGGCGCACAAAGGACTCGGACTGCACAACGACCTGCAGGACGAGTCCTCGATCGTCGGCAACTTCCCCCAGGTCATCATGATGGATCGGTTCGGCACCGACGCGCAGAAGGCCGAGTGGACCGAGGCGCTGATTACCGGCGAACGTTCGATGGCGTTCGGCCTCACCGAACCCAAACACGGATCGGACGCCACGTGGCTGGAGACGCGGGCCGAACCCGACGGTGACGGCTGGGTCATCAACGGCGCCAAGCGGTTCAACACCGGCGTGCATCGCGCCACTCACGACCTGGTGTTCGCCAGAACCTCCGGAGAGCCGGGGCAGGCCCGCGGCATCACCGCGTTCCTGGTGCCGACCGACACGCCGGGCTTCTCCGTGCCGTACTACTGGTGGACGTTCAACATGCCGACCGACCACGGTGAGGTTGAGCTCAAGGACGCCCGCGTGCCAGGTGACGCGGTGCTCGGCGAGGTGGACCGCGGCCTGGAAGTCGGTCAAACCTTCTTGCACGAGAACAGGATTCGGCAGGCCGCCAGCAGCCTCGGCGCCGCTGCAGTACTGCATCGACCGCGCGGTCGACTATGCGAACAAACGGACGGTTTTCGGCAAGCCGCTGGCGGTCAACCAGGCCGTGCAGTGGCCGCTGGTGGAGTTGCAGACCGAGGCACAGATGGTGCGACTGCTCGTCCGGTACGCGGCCACCCAGCTCGACGCCAACCACCACATGGAGGTCTCCGACAAGGTCTCGATGGCCAACTACCGCGCCAACCGGCTGGTGTGCGAGTCCGCCGACCGGGCCATGCAGGTGTTCGGCGGAATCGGTTACAGCAGACACGAGCCGTTCGAGCACATCTACCGACATCACCGCCGGTACCGCATCACCGAGGGCGCCGAGGAGATCCAGATCCGCAGGGTGGCCCAGCGTCTCTTCGGATTCGGCAAGCGTTGAGCGACGAGCTGGCAGCAGCGTTGGCGACGGTGTTGCAGCCGGCGCTCGGCGGGAACGTCACCATCGAGAACCTGCACGTGCTCACCGGCGGTGCCAGCCGCACCACGTGGGCGTTCGACGCCCTCGCCGACCAACGCCGTGCCCTGATCCTGCGCACCGGTCCGCCCGACGAGGTGCACGCAGGAATGGAACTCGAGGCCGCCGTCCAGCAGCGCGCCGCGGCGGCGGGCGCTCCCGTCCCGCACATCCTGGCCGCGGATAATTCCCCTGCGGCACTGGGTAATCCGTATCTGATCTGCAACGCAATCGGCGGAGAGACGATCGTAAGGAAGATCCAGCGCGCCCTGGACGATTCCACCCGAGAGCGGCTGCTGCAGCAGTGCGCGCAGGCGCTGGCCGCCATCCACCGTGCCGACCCGAACGGGGTCGGTCTGACCGACATCGACCAGCTCACCGAGTGGCGGCAACGGCTAGACGACATGGGCGACACCACGGCCACATTCGAGTGGGCGTTTCGCTGGCTGGACAGGCACCGGCCCGCGCCGTCGTCGCCGCGACTCGTGCACGGGGATTTCCGGATGGGAAACCTGATCGTCGACCAATCAGGCCTGGCGGCAGTGCTGGACTGGGAACTGGTGCACATCGGCGAGCTGTACGAGGACCTTGCCTGGTTCTGCATCCGGGCCTGGCGCTTCGGCGCGCCAGAGGATCTCGGCGCTGGCGGTCTTGGCAGTGTCGAGACCTTCCTGTCGGCCTATGAAGCCGCCGCGGGTGAACCCGTCGACCGCGATACGTTTCGCTGGTGGGTGACGCTGGCCACGTTGCGGTGGGGCGTCATCTGCCGCTTCCAGGCCGAGCGACATCTGTCCGGGCATACGCGGTCGGTGGAACTGGCCGCGATCGGCCGCCGCGTCAGCGAAACCGAGTGGGACGTACTGGATCTGCTGGAGGGAGGCGGCCCGAAGTGAGCTGGCTGTATGGACGGCCGACGGCGGCCGAACTCGTCGCGGCGGTCGCCGATTTCCTCGACAACGACGTGAGGTCCTCGACCGAGGGGCAGGTCAACTTCCATGCCCGCGTCGCCGCCAACGTGTTGCGCATCGTCGAGCGAGAACTGACCGACGACTCGGCCGCAGAGATAACCGGCCAGCTGGCCGGTCTCGGATTCATCGACGAATCACAACTGGCCGCCGCCATCCGCGACGGGACACTGGACGGCCGTGCGGGCGATGTATTGCCCACGCTGCGCGCGCTGGTCCGCCACCGGCTGGCGATCGCGCACCCCGGCTACGACGAGCCGTAGCCAGACAGCTCCTGTTGCGCCGATTTCTGCAGCAGGGTTGTAGATCTGGCCGATTCACAGCCCTTGTGCAGAAATGGCGGGTCAATGGCGTCAGGATTGACCTGAGAGCTCTTGCAACACCCGCAGGAATACGGCGCGGTCGGCCGCCGAAAGTGTTCCGAGCCAGCGCTCCTCACCGCGTTGAATCTCCGCCTGCGTTGCCTCTTTCACTCTGCGACCCTCTTTGGTGATCGCGAGTAGCCGCGCCCGCCGGTCCTCGGGGTCTGCCACGCGTTCGATCAGATCCGCTCTGCTGAAGTTCGTCAAGGATGGCGATGATGCGTGTCTTGTCCGCACCGATCGCTTCCGCGAGGGCAGCCTGTGTGCGTATCGCCGACCGATCGAGGGCGAGCAGCACGCTGTAGCCCCACATCGACAGGCCGTGCGCCTCGATCACAGGAAGTTCGGCGGCGATCATTTCGCGAATCAGCGGCGCGAGCATGGCGGCGAGGTCGGGCCGCTTGCGCCGAGAGGTCACACCGGAATACTAAACATTGACCGATAGTATGCGTACGCATATGATCTGTGCATGCTTACTAATCACGATATCCGCTCGGCCCATCGTGTCGCAGTGATGGCATCCGTCGACATCGTCAAAAACGTCACACCGGAAGACCTGCACCGGGCGACGCCATGCGATGGCTGGAATCTGTCCGATCTGCTGGCCCATATGACCGTGCAGCACCATGGATTTGCAGCGGCGGCCAGGGGCGGTGGCGCCGACCTCGTCCGCTGGGACGCCGCCACCGTGGCCGACGCGGTGGCGACCGACCCCGCGGGCACCTATGCGGCGGCCGCGGCCGACGTGCTCAGGGCCTTCGCCGACGACGACGTGCTCGACGCCTCCTTCGCACTGCCTGAATTCGGCCCCGACGTCGCAGTCCCTGGCTCGCAGGCCATCGGCTTCCACTTCGTCGACTACGTCGTCCACGGCTGGGACGTGGCACGGGCCATCGGCGCACCGTTCACGCTGCCCGCCGATGTCATCTCCGCCGTGCTGCCGCTGGTTCTCGCCGTTCCCGACGGCGACTTCCGAAGCGCACCGAGCTCACCGTTCGCGCCTGCCATCGAGGCGGGTGGCGATGTCGGTGACCTCGATCGCGTACTGCTGCACCTCGGCCGCTGCGCCCGGCTGGACTCCTTAGGCCCGCCGAGCGCGTGCCAGCCATGCCGGCTCGTCGACACGCGTTCCCACCCGCAGGCCGATCGCGTCGGCCTGCGCCTCCTGCACAACACCGCGGTAGGTCGTGGACCCCACCGCTTCGAGCACCCAGCCGTCGCCGAAGGCGTCCCGGATCTCGGTCTCGCTGACCTCGGGACCGAAACCGCGGCCCGCGTCGGACAGTGCGAGCACATGCACCAGCCCGCCCGGCAGGACCGCGGCATGCAGGCTGCTCACATACCGCGTGCGGTCGGCGGCGTCGAAGATGTGGAACAGCGCGCTGTCGACGATCGTCTGGTAGCCGGGCTCGCCGAGATTCATCGCGTCGGCCACCTCGAACCGCGCGTCGACGCCCTTGGCCGCCGCGTTGGCCTTGGCCTGTTCGATCGCGTGGGGTGAGAAGTCGACGCCGAGCACGTCGTAGCCCAACCGGGTGAGCAGGATCGTGTGTTCGCCTGTGCCGCAACCGACGTCGAGCACCTTGCTCTGAATCAAGCCAGCTCGCTCCAGCTCGGCGATCGCGGGTTGCGGTTCGCCAATCACCCACGGCGCTGAACGGGATCGGTAGGCCTCGTCGAATCGGTCGAGTGGTGGTGTCGTCTCCATGCAATGCAGTGTTCTACCTGAACCGAACTTCAGGTCAACACCCCGGACATCGTCTCGACACCGGCGTGGTGCACCATCGGTTGTGAGGAGGCGCTGATGTCTGTGACCGACGCCGAGGCCATCGTCGACGTAGCCGATCGCCTGTTCGATGCGATCGAACGGGCCGACACCGCGAATATCGAGCGACTCTGGGACGACGACGTCCAGGTTTGGCATTCGGGAGACCGCGAGGACAACGACCGGCCGCAGGCCCTGCGGGTGATCTATTGGTTCATCAAGCGGACCACCGAGCGACGGTACGAAATCCTCGACCGCCAGTTGTTCGACGGCGGCTTCGTGCAGCAGCACATCCTCCATGCGAATTCCCGCAGCGGCGGCTCGATCGCGATGCGGGTCTGCATCGTGATCAAGTTGGGTGCCAACGGTTTGATCAATCGCATCGACGAGTACTTCGACCCGGCGGAGATGGCCCCGCTGCTGGAGTCGACCGATTCACAGCGAAGGTGACATGGCAAGCACACAAGAACTTCTCAGCAATCCAGCATCCGTCGGCGTGTGGAACGTCGATCCGGGGCGGTCGACCATCGGGTTCAAGGCCAAGTCGATGTGGGGGATCGCCCCAGTCAAGGGCCACTTCGCAGAGTTCAGCGGTGACGGCCAAATAACGGATACCCAAACAGTTTTCGGCCGAATCGATATCAAGGTCGCCTCGGTGGACACCAAGATCCGCAAGCGCGACGACCACCTGCGCTCCGCGGATTTCTTCGAAGCGGAGAACTTCCCCGACATCAGCGTGGTGGTCACCAGCGCAGAAGGCATCGACGGCGACATCGTCGACCTGCGAGCACAACTCACCGTCAAGAACACCACCGGGCCGTTGCCGCTGCGGGCGAAGGTCACTGTGCTCGACGACGGCGCGGTGCGCGTCACCGCCGAAGCCACCATCGACCGCAAGGAATTCGGCGTCGACGGCAACTTGATGGGGATGATCCCCGACAACGCGACGATTTCCGGCGACGTCGTGTTCCGGCGCGGTTAGCATCTGGCGCATGACCACCCCGTCGGAGCCGCTGCGCATCCTCGTCTACAGCGACAACCCAAGGACCCGCGAGCAGGTGCAGCTGGCGCTGGGCAAGCGCGTCGACCCGGATTTGCCGGAACTGAGCTATGTCGAGGTCGCCACCGGTCCGATGGTGATCCGACTGATGGACGAGGGCGGGTTCGATCTGGTCATCCTCGACGGAGAGGCCACGCCCACCGGCGGAATGGGAATCGCCAAGCAGCTCAAGGACGAGATCACCGACTGCCCACCGATCCTTGTGCTCACCGGACGTCCGGACGACGCTTGGCTGGCCAGTTGGTCGCGGGCGGAAGCCGCGGTTCCCCACCCGATTGACCCGATCCGTTTGGGTGACGCCGTGGTGGGAGTGCTGCGCGCACCGGCGCGATAGGCGGAAACGCCAAATCTATTGGCGCAGTTCCGTTTCCGAGGCACGCCAACATGGCTGCGAGCAGCTACTAGCGACTCTAACCAAAATCCGTGGCACCCGTCATAAAGCCCGCTAGGGTGTGGGTAAGCTCACATCGACAGCCCACGAGGGAGCGTTTGCTCGGTATGGATTTGTACACCCCAATATTGGTGCTCGGCGGGATCGCGGCGGCGTTCGCGATCGGGTCGGTCGGCATTGCCCTGTTGGTCGGCCCGCGCCGCTATAACCAGTCCAAGCTCGAGGCCTACGAGTGCGGCATCGAGCCGGTCCCCGAGACGGCCAGTGCCCATTCCGCCGGCCAGCGTTTTCCGATCAAGTACTACCTGACGGCGATGTTGTTCATCATCTTCGACATCGAGATCGTCTTCCTCTATCCGTGGGCGGTGGCGTTCGACAGCCTCGGGATGTTTGCGCTGGTAGAGATGCTTCTATTCATGGTCGTGGTGTTCGTGGCCTACGCCTATGTGTGGCGGCGGGGAGGCCTGACAT
The DNA here is from genome assembly GCA_963766465.1 of uncultured Actinomycetota bacterium. Taxonomy (GTDB): domain Bacteria; phylum Actinomycetota; class Actinomycetes; order Mycobacteriales; family Mycobacteriaceae; genus Mycobacterium. Next base: position 59,966 of record CAVXZT010000014.1, on the reverse strand, counting down.
GGGACTAGAGGAGAAGCTGCCCGGCGGCATCCTGCTCTCGACGGTCGAGAAGGTGGCCGGCTACATCCGGAAGGGCTCCCTGTGGCCCGCGACCTTCGGCCTGGCCTGCTGCGCGATCGAGATGATGGCGACGGCCGGACCACGATTCGATATCTCGCGGTTCGGTATGGAGCGATTCTCGGCGACGCCCCGACAGGCGGACCTGATGATCGTCGCGGGCCGGGTCAGCCAGAAGATGGCGCCGGTGCTGCGCCAGATCTACGACCAGATGGCTGAACCCAAGTGGGTGCTGGCGATGGGTGTGTGCGCCTCGTCCGGCGGCATGTTCAATAACTACGCGATTGTCCAGGGCGTCGACCACGTCGTACCGGTCGACATCTACCTACCCGGATGTCCGCCGCGCCCGGAGATGCTGTTGCACGCAATCCTCAAGCTGCACGACAAGATTCAGGAAATGCCGCTCGGCGTGAACCGCGAGGAGGCGATCCGCGAAGCCGAACAGGCCGCATTGGCAGTCACACCGACCATCGAATTAAAAGGGCTGCTGCGGTGATGAGCCACTCGGGCGAAGAACAGACAACCGGGACGGGCCCTTCAGGCGAGGACCAGCCAGCGGTGGACGGCAACGGAACGGGCACCCCCGAGGTCATCGGCGTACGCCGCGGCATGTTCGGGGCCGAGGGCAGCGGTGACACGTCCGGATACGGCGGCCTCGTCCGTCCGGTGGAGCTGCCGGGGAGCTCGCCGCGGCCGTACGGCGGCTATTTCGACGACGTCGTGGACAAACTGGCCGGCGTTCTCGGCGAGGACAACTACGCCGAGTCCGTCGAGCGGGTGGTGGTCTTCCGCGACGAGCTGACGCTGGAGGTGCGACGCGAGCAGCTGCCCGCGGTGGCGCAGGCGTTGCGGGACGACCAGGGGCTGCGGTTCGAGCTGTGCCTGGGCGTCAGTGGCGTGCACTACCCCGACGACAGCGGACGCGAGCTGCACGCCGTTTATCCGCTGATGTCGATCACCCACAATCGCCGCATCCGTGTCGAGGTCGCCACACCCGACGCCGACCCGCACATCCCGTCGCTGTACTCGGTATATCCAACCGTCGACTGGCACGAGCGCGAGACATACGACTTCTTCGGCATCATCTTCGACGGTCATCCCGCGCTGACCCGCATTGAAATGCCCGACGACTGGGTCGGGCACCCGCAGCGCAAGGACTACCCGTTGGGCGGAATCCCGGTCGAGTACCACGGCGCCGAGATCCCACCGCCCGATCAGCGGAGGGCCTACAACTGATGAGCACATCCCTGAATCCGCCCGGGTCGGGCGGCGCCGAAAAGGTGGTCGTCGTCGGCGGCCAGGACTGGGACCAGGTCGTCGCGGCCGCGCGGGAAAGCGCATCGCAAGTCGGCGAGCGGATCGTCGTCAACATGGGACCGCAGCATCCCTCCACGCACGGGGTGTTGCGACTGATCCTGGAGATCGAGGGCGAGACGATCGTCGAGATCCGCTGCGGTATCGGCTATCTGCACACCGGAATCGAAAAGAACCTCGAGTTCCGCAACTGGACTCAGGGTGTCACCTTCGTGACCCGAATGGACTACCTCTCACCGCTTTTCAACGAGACGGTGTATTGCTTGGGCGTCGAGAAACTGCTGGGCGTCACCGACGACATCCCAGAACGCGCGAGCGTCATCCGCGTGATGATGATGGAGCTCAACCGCATCTCCAGCCACCTGGTCGCGCTGGCCACCGGCGGCATGGAGTTGGGCTCGATGGGCGCCATGTTCTACGGGTTCCGCGAGCGCGAGCAGATCCTGTCGATCTTCGAGACCATCACCGGGCTGCGGATGAACAACGCTTACATCCGGCCCGGCGGGGTCGCGATGGACCTGCCCGACGAGGCGCTCCCGCAGATTCGCGACATGCTCAAGCTGATGCCGAAGCGCCTGAAAGATCTCGAGGACCTGCTTAGCGAGAACTACATCTGGAAGGCCCGCACGCAGGGCATCGGCTACCTCGACCTGACCGGGTGCATGGCGCTGGGCATCACCGGCCCGTGTCTGCGGTCTACCGGCCTCCCACACGACCTGCGCAAATCGCAGCCCTACTGCGGCTACGAGACCTACGACTTCGACGTGATCACCGACGACGGATGCGACTCCTACGGCCGCTACCTGATCAGGGTCAAGGAGATGCACGAGTCGCTGAAGATCATCAAGCAGTGCGTAGAACGACTCGAGCGGTCCTCCGGTGAACCGGTGATGATTCAGGACAAGAAGCTGGCATGGCCGGCCGACCTGACGCTCGGACCCGACGGGCTCGGCAATTCACCCGAACACATCGCCAAGATCATGGGCCATTCGATGGAGGGGCTGATCCACCACTTCAAACTCGTCACCGAGGGCATCCGGGTCCCGGCCGGCCAGGTCTACGTCGCGGTCGAGTCGCCGCGCGGAGAGCTTGGTGCGCATATGGTCTCCGACGGCGGCACCCGTCCCTACCGGGTGCACTACCGCGATCCGTCGTTCAACAACCTGCAGGCCGTGGCGGCAATGTGCGAGGGCGGCATGGTCGCCGATGCCATCACTGCCGTCGCGTCGATCGACCCGGTGATGGGCGGGGTCGATAGGTGAGCATCTTCCTCGAGCTGGGCCAGCGGCCAGATGAGCCCGGCCCACCCATCCACGGACCCAAAACCTATCCGGCCGACGTCCAGGCGCGTCTGGCGGCCGACGCCGAAGGGGTCATCGCCCGCTATCCGCAGGACCGGTCGGCGTTGTTGCCGCTGCTGCACCTCGTGCAGTCCGAAGATGGCTGCCTCACCTCTGCGGGCATCGCCTTCTGCGCGCGACAGCTGGGATTGACCGACGCAGAGGTCACCGCCGTGGCCACCTTCTACTCGATGTACCGCCGCACGCCGACGGGTGAGTATCTGGTCGGGGTGTGCACCAACACGCTGTGCGCGATCATGGGCGGCGACGCGATTCTCGAAGCGCTGCAGGATCATCTGGGCCTTCACGCGGGCGAGACGTCAGACGACGGGCGCGTCACGCTCGAGCACATCGAGTGCAATGCCGCATGCGACTACGCACCGGTCGTGATGGTCAACTGGGAGTTCTTCGACAACCAGACACCGTCGTCGGCCCGCGACCTCGTCGACCAATTGCGCGCGGGCCAGCTGCCCGTGCCGACCCGCGGTGCGCCATTGTGCACCTTCAGGGAGACCTCGAGAGTCCTTGCCGGCCTGCCTGATCCGGAAGCCACGGCCGCGCAGACGTCGGCTGGGGACGCGACGCTGGCCGGACTGCGGATCGCGAAGGAAAAGGGGATGGAGGCCCCCGATCCGGCCGCGACGGGAGCCTCCTACGGCGGCGAAAACGACACCGAGGTGGCGGCCGAGACGGCAAAGGACGAACCCGCACCCGGGCCGTCAGCCACCGTTCCAGCGAAGCCGAACGAGCCCGAAACCAACCCGGATGCAACGGAATCCAAGAAATGACGCCACTGACTCCCGTCCTGAGCCGGTTCTGGGACGAGCCCGAGCCCTGGTCGATGGACACGTACCGCCGCCACGACGGCTATCGCGCGCTCGACCGCGCTCTCGGAATGGCTCCCGACGATGTCATTGCGATGGTGAAGGATTCGGGCCTGCGGGGCCGCGGTGGTGCAGGCTTCCCGACGGGGACCAAGTGGTCCTTCATTCCACAGGACGACACGGGCGCCGGCGCGAAACCGAAGTACCTCGTGGTCAACGCCGACGAGTCGGAACCCGGTACGTGCAAAGACATCCCGTTGATGCTGACGACGCCGCACTTCCTCGTCGAGGGGGTCATCATCGCGGCGTACGCGATCCGGGCGCACCACGCCTTCATCTACGTCCGCGGCGAAGTCCTCCCAGTGCTACGCCGACTGCAGGCTGCGGTCGCCGAGGCCTATGAGGCGGGCTACCTGGGCACTGACATCAAAGGGTCCGGCTTCGATCTGGAGCTGATCGTCCATGCAGGTGCGGGCGCTTACATCTGCGGCGAGGAGACCGCGCTGCTGGACTCGCTGGAAGGGCGGCGAGGACAGCCGCGGCTACGCCCTCCATTTCCCGCCGTCGCCGGCCTGTACGCCTCCCCCACCGTGGTCAACAACGTGGAGTCCATCGCCAGCGTGCCGCCGATTCTGCTCAATGGTGTGGACTGGTTCCGGTCGATGGGCTCCGAGAAGTCGCCCGGTTTCACGCTGTACTCGCTGTCCGGGCACGTCACGACCCCCGGCCAATACGAGGCACCGCTTGGAATCACCCTCCGCGAACTGCTCGACTACGCCGGCGGTGTCCGCGCCGGACACAGCCTGAAATTCTGGACGCCGGGCGGCTCGTCGACGCCGCTGCTGACCGACGAACACCTCGACGTGCCACTGGATTACGAGGGCATGGCAGGGGTGGGGTCGATGCTCGGCACCAAGGCGCTACAAATATTCGACGAGACCACCTGTGTGGTGCGCGCAGTGCGCCGATGGACCGAGTTCTACGCGCATGAATCGTGTGGCAAGTGCACGCCGTGCCGCGAGGGCACCTACTGGTTGGCGCAGATCTACGAACGCCTCGAAACCGGAACGGGCACCGAGGCCGACATCCAGAAACTGCTCGACATCTCCGACACCATCTTCGGAAAGTCGTTCTGCGCGTTGGGCGACGGTGCCGCATCCCCGATCATTTCGTCGGTCGAATTCTTCCGCGACGAGTATGTCGCGCACCTGTCCGGCGGCTGTCCGTTCGACCCGCACGCCTCCACTTTGATGGCCACCGAAGGGGTGGGTGTATGAGTCTCGTTTCGCGCGAGCAGACGCAAAAGTGCCCATTTTTGGCCGAAAAGGGGCACTTTTGCGTCTGCTCGCCGATCAAAAGGTGGGTGTCTAGATGACGCAGACCATCGATTCTGGAGCCACCGGCGCTTCCGTCCCCGTCGAGATGGTGAACCTGACCATCGACGACGTGGAGATCAGTGTGCCCAAGGGCACGTTGGTGATTCGGGCTGCCGAGCTGATCGGTGTCCAGATTCCGCGCTTCTGCGACCACCCACTGCTCGACCCGGTGGGCGCGTGCAGGCAATGCCTGGTCGAGGTCGAGGGCCAACGCAAGCCGATGGCGTCGTGCACCATCACCTGCACCCCCGACATGGTGGTGCGCACCCAGCACACCTCCGAGGCTGCGGACAAGGCGCAGCACGGTGTGATGGAACTGCTTCTCATCAACCACCCGCTGGACTGCCCGGTGTGCGACAAGGGCGGCGAATGCCCCCTGCAGAACCAGGCGATGTCCAACGGCCGGCCGGAAACCCGGTTCGAAGACGTCAAGCGGACCTTCCCCAAACCCATCAACATCTCCTCAGAGGTGCTGCTGGACCGGGAGCGCTGCGTGTTGTGCGCTCGTTGCACCCGGTTCTCCGAGCAGATCGCCGGCGATCCGTTCATCGAGTTGCTCGAACGCGGTGCGCTGCAACAGGTCGGGATCGCCCCCGGCGAGCCGTTCGAGTCGTACTATTCGGGCAACACGGTGCAGATCTGTCCCGTCGGGGCGCTCACCGGCGCGGCCTATCGATTCCGGGCTCGGCCGTTCGACCTGGTGTCCAGCCCCAGCGCCTGCGAGCACTGCGCGTCGGGATGCGCTCAGCGCACCGACCATCGGCGCGGAAAAGTGCTGCGCCGCCTGGCCGGCGACGATCCCGAGGTCAATGAGGAGTGGAACTGCGACAAAGGCCGCTGGGCGTTCACCTACGCGACCCAGGGTGACCGCATCACCACCCCGCTGATCCGCGAAGACGGCAAGCTCCGGCCCGCGTCCTGGTCGGAAGCCCTCAGCGTCGCAGGTGCGGGGCTGGCGGCCGCCAATGGCAGCGCTGGCGTACTCGTCGGCGGGCGGGCCACCGTTGAGGACGCCTACGCCTATTCGAAGTTCGCGCGGATGGTGTTGGGCACGAACGACATCGACTTCCGCGCCCGGCAGCACAGCGACGAGGAGGCCGCGTTCCTCGCCGCACACATCGCCGGTCAGCCAATGACGGTGACCTATTCCGACCTCGAGAACGCACCGGCGGTTCTGCTGGTGGGCTTCGAGCCCGAAGAGGAATCACCGATCGTCTTCCTGCGGCTGCGCAAGGCCGTCCGCAAGAAGGGTTTGCAGGTCAAGTCGATTGCGCCGTTCGCCACCCGCACCCTGACGAAACTGCGGGGACAACTGGTTCAGACGGCACCAGGCGGCGAGGCGGCGGCACTGGACGGTTTGGCCGGTGACGATCAGTTGACGCTGCCCGGCTCGATCATTCTGGTCGGAGAGCGGCTGGCCACCTCACCAGGGGCACTCTCTGCCGCAAGCAGATTGGCGGCGGCGACGGGCGCCCGGCTGGCATGGATTCCGCGACGGGCCGGTGAGCGCGGCGCCATCGAGGCAGGCGCGCTGCCCGGCCTCTTGCCCGGCGGCCGACCGCTCAGCGATGCGTCGGCCCGCGAACAGACCGCCGCTGCATGGAACGTCTCCGATCTGCCGTCCGCGCCCGGCCGCGACACCACGGGCATTCTGGCCGCCGCACGGGCTGGGGAGCTCGGCGCGTTGCTGATCGGCGGCGTCGAGATCAACGACCTACCGGATCCCGATGCCGCCCTCGCTGCCCTCGACGCCGTGCCGTTCGTGGTGAGCCTGGCCCTGCGGGAAAGTGCCGTCGTCGACCTCGCGGACGTGGTGTTCCCGGTGGCACCGGTGGTGGAAAAAGCCGGCTCATTCGTCAACTGGGAAGGACGAATCCGGCCGTTCGAACCGTCCCTGCCGACCAACGCGATTCCAGATCTGCGCGTACTGGCCTACCTCGCCGACGAACTCGGCTCCGATCTGAACATGCCGTCCGCACTGGTCGCCGGTGAGGAGATGGCACGGCTCGGACTGTGGGGCGGCCCGCGGCCGGATGCTCCGCGAGTCTCGCCGCCGAAGACGTCTCCACCCGAGAAAGGCCAAGCGGTCCTTGCGAGTTGGCGGATGCTGCTCGACGCGGGGGTGTTGCAGGACGGCGAACCCCATCTCGCGGGGACGGCCCGCCCGCCCGTGGCTCGGCTGTCAGCGGCCACCGCCGCTGAGATCGACGCTGCCGAAGACGATTTGGTCGCCGTCAGCACCGAACGGGGTGTGATCACCCTGCCGCTTGCGGTCACTGAGATGGCCGATCGTGTGGTGTGGGTGCCGATGAACTCCCCTGGCTCAATCATCCATCTCCAACTCGGCGCCACGGCCGGCGCAGTGGTGTCGATTAGGCGGGCGGTGCAGTGACGTACCCGGATCCCACGCTCTTCGGTCACGACCCGTGGTGGCTGATTCTCGCCAAGGCGCTCTTCATCTTCGTGTTCCTCATGCTGTCCCTGTTGGTGGCGATCCTGCTCGAACGCAAAATCCTCGGCTACATGCAGATGCGTCCTGGCCCGAACCGTGTCGGACCATGGGGGCTGCTGCAGTCGCTGGTCGACGGCGTCAAGCTGGCTCTCAAAGAGGGACTCATTCCGGCCAGTGTGGATAGGTTCATTTACCTTGCGGCGCCGGTTATCTCCGTGGTTCCGGCGTTCATCGCGTTCTCCGTGATACCGATGGGTGGCGAGGTGTCCATATTCGGTCACCGCACTGCGTTGCAGCTGACCGATATGCCCGTCGCGGTGCTGTTCGTGCTCGCAGCGACGTCGATCGGCGTGTACGGAATCGTGTTGGCGGGCTGGGCGTCCGGCTCCACCTATCCACTGCTGGGTGGGCTTCGGTCGAGCGCCCAGGTGATCTCTTATGAGATCGCGATGGCGTTGTCCTTTGCCGCGGTGTTCATTTACGCGGGCACGATGTCGACGTCGGGCATCGTCGCGAGCCAAGCGGGTCTCTGGTACATCTTCCCGCTGCTGCCGTCGTTCTTCATCTACCTGACCTCGATGGTCGGCGAAACCAACCGGGCGCCTTTCGATCTGCCCGAAGCCGAAGGTGAACTTGTCGGCGGGTTCCACACCGAGTACTCATCGATCAAGTTCGCGATGTTCATGCTCGCCGAGTACGTCAACATGTTCACGGTTTCGGCGCTCGCGACCACGTTGTTCTTCGGCGGGTGGCATGCGCCGTGGCCGATCAACATGTGGGACGGGGCCAATCACGGTTGGTGGCCTCTTCTTTGGTTTGTCGCGAAGGTCTGGACCTTCATGTTCTTCTTCTTCTGGTTGCGGGGAACGCTGCCCCGGATGCGCTACGACCAGTTCATGGGGCTGGGCTGGAAGGTGCTGATTCCGGTCTCGCTGGTCTGGATCGTGATCGTGTCCACCACCCGCGCCCTGCGCAATCAGGGTTACGCCCAGCTCACGACCGGGCTGATCACGGTCGGCGCCGTGGTGGCACTCGCTCTGCTGTTCGTGCTGTGGAGAACGGTGCGCAAGAGAAACGTTCCGACGACGCCCGAGCAACCCGTCGAAACGGGCACGTTCCCGGTGCCGCCGCTGCCGTCGGCTCCAAAGGAGATCGTCGCGAAGGAGAGAGCCGATGCCTAATTTCCTCGATGCCATTGCCGGATTCGGAGTCACGTTCGGCACGATGTTCAAGAAGCGGATCACCGAGCAGTACCCGGAGAAGCCCGGCCCGGTCGCCAAGCGCTACCACGGCCGGCATCAGCTCAACCGCTATCCCGACGGCCTGGAGAAGTGCATCGGCTGCGAACTGTGCGCGTGGGCCTGCCCCGCCGACGCCATCTTCGTCGAAGGCGCGGACAACGCCGAAGACGAACGGTTCTCGCCCGGCGAGCGTTACGGCCGCGTCTACCAGATCAACTATCTGCGATGCATCGGCTGCGGCCTGTGCATTGAGGCGTGCCCGACCCGCGCGCTGACGATGACCAACGAGTACGAGATGGCCGACGACAACCGGTCCGACTTGATCTGGGGCAAGGACAAACTGCTTGCCCCGCTTCTGCAGGGCATGCTGGCGCCCCCGCATGAAATGGAGCCGGGCAGCACCGACGAGGACTACTACCGGGGCAACATCAAACCGATCACCACGGAGCCAATCGCCGGGGACGCCAGGTGATCATCGAGTTCCTCGCTGCTGTGCCCGCCGACGTCGCCGGGCACACCTCGACGTCAGAGGCAGTGGTGTTCTGGGTGTTCGGTGCCGTCGCGTTGATCGGAGCCGTCGGTGTAGTTGCCGCCCAGAAGGCGGTCTACTCCGCGATGTTCCTTGCCAGCACGATGATCGCGCTTGCGGTGCTGTACATCGCGCAGGATGCACTGTTCCTCGGTGTCGTGCAGGTGGTGGTCTACACCGGCGCGGTCATGATGCTGTTCCTGTTCGTGCTGATGCTGATCGGCGTCGACACGTCCGAAGCGCTAGCGGAAACGCTTCGCGGGCAACGCATGGCGGCGATGGTGATCGGCTTCGGCTTCGGGATTCTGCTGATCGGCGGGATCGGGAACGTCTCGGCGGCTGGGTTCACCGGCCTGGCGCAAGCCAACGCGGGCGGCAACGTCGAGGGGTTGGCGGTGCTGATCTTCACCAAGTACCTATGGGCGTTCGAACTCACCGGGGCGCTGCTCATCACGGCTGCCCTCGGCGCCATGGTGCTGGCCCACCGCGAACGCTTCGAACGGCGCAAGACGCAGCGTGAACTGGCCCACGAGCGCTTCATGCCGGGCGGACACCCGACGACACTGCCCAATCCCGGTGTCTACGCCCGCAACAACGCCGTCGACATGGCCGCCCGCCTGCCCGATGGATCGGATTCCGAGCTGTCGGTCAGCGCCCTGCTGCAGAAGCGAACCGTCAGCCAGAGCAACGGCCATGGGGGTGCCGATGAATCCTGACAACTATCTCTACCTGTCGGCGTTGCTGTTCACGATCGGCGCTGCCGGAGTGCTGCTGCGCCGCAACGCCATCGTCATGTTCATGTGCGTCGAGCTGATGCTCAACGCGGCGAACCTCGCGTTCGTCGCGTTCTCCCGCATGCACGGCCATCTGGACGGCCAAGTGGTGGCGTTCTTCACCATGGTGGTCGCCGCGTGTGAGGTCGTGGTCGGCCTCGCGATCATCATGACTGTCTTCCGCACCCGCCGCTCGGCCTCGGTCGACGACGTCAGTCTGCTGAAACACTAAGGCTGCCATGACAACTCTTGTGTGGCTGGTGATCGCCCTTCCGCTTGCGGGCGCGGCGATCTTGCTGCTTGCCGGCAGACGAACCGACAGCTGGGGTCACCTGCTTAGCTGCCTGGCATCGCTCGCGTCTTTCGGCGCCGGAGTCGTGTTGTTCGTCGACATGCTCGGCCGTCATGCAGAAGACCGGATCATTCACGAGGCGTTGTTCTCGTGGGTGCCGGTCGCGGGCCTGCATGTCGACTTCGGCCTGCAGCTTGATGCGTTGTCGATGTGCTTCGTGCTGCTGATCACCGGTGTCGGCTCGCTCATCCACATCTATTCCATCGGCTATATGGCCGAAGATCCCGAGCGCAGGCGGTTTTTCGCATACCTGAACCTGTTTCTCTCCGCAATGCTGCTGCTGGTGCTCGCCGACAACTACCTCGGCCTGTACGTCGGGTGGGAAGGCGTGGGCCTGGCGTCGTACCTACTGATCGGGTTCTGGTCGCACAAGCCGTCGGCCGCTACGGCAGCCAAGAAGGCGTTCGTGGTGAACCGCGTCGGGGACCTCGGCCTGGCCATCGCGCTGATGGTGATGTTCGCCTACATCGGCTCGATATCGTTTGCGGGAGTCTTCTCGGCCGCACCGCAGCTCGGTGAAGGCACCCTCACCGCGATCGGGCTTCTGCTGCTACTCGCGGCATGCGGCAAGTCGGCCCAGGTGCCGCTGCAGTCCTGGCTCGGCGACGCGATGGAGGGCCCGACACCGGTGTCCGCGCTCATCCACGCCGCCACCATGGTCACCGCGGGCGTCTACCTGATCGTGCGGTCCGGCCCGGTGTTCGACCTCGCACCCAACGCACAGCTCGGTGTGGTCATCGTCGGTGCGGTGACGCTGCTGTTCGGCGCGATCGTCGGCTGCGCGAAGGACGACATCAAGAAAGCCCTTGCCGCGTCCACGATGTCGCAGATCGGCTACATGGTGCTGGCGGCCGGGCTGGGTCCGGCCGGATACGCGTTCGCGATCATGCACCTGCTGACTCACGGCTTCTTCAAGGCGGGCCTGTTCCTCGGTGCCGGATCGGTGATGCACGGCATGAACGACGAGGTGAACATGCGGCGCTACGGCGGGCTTCGCAAGGTGTTGCCGATCACCTTCGCGACGTTCGGGCTGGGCTACCTGGCGATCATCGGGATACCGCCGCTGGCCGGGTTCTTCTCCAAGGACGGCATCATCGAGGCCGCGCTTGGTGCGGGTGGGATCAAGGGCCTGATACTCGGCGGCGCGACGATACTGGGCGCCGGCATCACCGCGTTCTACATGACCCGCGTGATGCTGATGACGTTCTTCGGCGAAAAGCGTTGGGCCGAAGACGCTCATCCCCACGAGTCCCCCGCGGTGATGACCTGGCCGATGATCCTGCTGGCGGTGGGATCGGTGGCTTCTGGCGGATTCTTCGCGATCGGCGGCACGTTAGAACACTGGCTCGAACCCGTCGTCGGCGCACACGAAGCCGAACATGCGACTCCGGCATGGGTCGTCACGGTCGTCGTACTGGCTGTCGTCGCCGCGGGAATCGCGATCGCGTACCGCATGTACGGCACGCGTCCCGTGCCAGAAGTTGCACCCGCCGGGTCCGCCCTCACCGTGGCGGCGCGCCAGGATCTCTACGGCGACGCATTGAACGAACGGGCATTCATGCGGCCCGGCCAGCTCCTCACCAAGGGTCTTGTCGAGATAGACAACGACGCCGTGGACGGGGCCGGAGACGGGCTTGCGGCACTCGTCGGTCGCGCCTCTGACGGGTTCCGGCAGTTGCAAACCGGTTTCGCGCGCTCATATGCCTTGTCGATGTTGACCGGAGCGGCCCTTGTGGTCGCCGCGATCCTGGCGGTGAACCTGTGGTGACCTCGTTCCCGTGGCTGACCGCCCTGTGGGCGATCCCGATGGCAGGCGCGGCACTCGTCATGTTGCTGCCCGCCTCACAGCGCACCGTTGCCAAATGGCTTGCGCTGCTGACCTCGATCGCCGTCCTCGCGGTGACGTTGGTGGTCGCAGTCGGATTCAAGCCAGGCGGCGACCAGTACCAATTCGTCGAATCCCACACCTGGATCCCGTCGTTTGGCACCGGCTACATCCTCGGCGTCGACGGCATCGCGCTCGCGCTGGTGGTCCTGACGGCGGTGCTGATGCCGCTGCTGATCATCGCGGGCTGGAACGATGCCAGCAACCAAATCGGCTGGGGCGGCCGGTCAGTGCACACCTATTTCGCGCTGACGCTGGCGGTCGAGGGCATGGTCCTGATGTCGCTCGTCTCGCTCGATGTGCTGCTGTTCTACGTGTTCTTCGAGGCCATGCTTATCCCGATGTACTTCCTCATCGGCGGCTTCGGCGGCGAGAACCGCTCGAAGGCGGCGGTGAAGTTCCTGCTGTACAACCTGTTTGGCGGGCTGATCATGCTCGCCGCGGTGATCGGCCTGTATGTGGTAACCGCCCAGAGCGACGCGTTCGCCGCGGGCACGTTCGACTTCCGTGCGATCGTCTCCGCGGTGTCAAGCGGTCAGTTCGTCATGAGCCCGGCGGTGATGAACCTGATGTTCGGCGGGTTCATGTTCGCGTTCGCGGTCAAAGCGCCTTTGTGGCCGTTCCACCGGTGGCTCCCCGGCGCCGCCGTTGAGGCCACCCCGGCCAGCGCCGTGCTGATGATGGCGATCATGGACAAGGTCGGCACATTCGGCATGCTGCGCTACTGCCTGCAGCTGTTCCCCGACGCCTCAATGTATTTCCGGCCGCTGATCATCACTCTCGCGGTGATCGGCATCGTCTACGGCGCGATCGTCGCGATCGGTCAAGTCGATGTGATGCGACTGATCGCATACACGTCGATATCCCACTTCGGGTTCATCATCCTTGGCATCTTCGTGATGACCAGCCAGGGCCAATCCGGGTCGACGCTCTACATGGTCAACCACGGTATCTCGACGGCAGCGCTGTTCCTGATCGCCGGATTCCTGGTGTCGCGCAGGGGAACCCGCCTGATCAAGGCCTACGGCGGCGTGCAGAAGGTCGCGCCGGTGCTGGCGGGCACCTTCCTGGTCGCCGGACTTGCGACGTTGTCGCTACCGGGCCTGGCGCCGTTTATCAGTGAATTCCTGGTCCTGATCGGAACATTCACGCGCTACCCCGTATTCGCGGTCTTTGCGGCCACCGCCCTGGTGCTGTCCGCGGTCTACATCCTGTGGATGTACCAGCGGATGATGACCGGCCCGGTCAAGGACGGCAACGACCGGCTGCGCGACCTGGTGCCGCGCGAGATCGTCGTCGTCGCACCGCTCATCGCGCTGCTGCTGGTACTGGGCGTGTATCCCAAACCCGCGCTCGACGTGATCAACCCCGCAGTCAGCCACACGCTGACCACCATCAATCAGCCTGACCCGGCACCGAAGATCGCGGAAGGGCCGTCACGATGACTCAAGCTCTTCAGCTGCCTACTCCCACCGTCGAATACGGCCTGCTCTCCCCCATGCTGATCGTGCTCGGGGTGGCCGTCGTCGGTGTCGTCGTCGAGGCGTTCCTGCCCCGCCAGCAGCGCTATGTCGCCCAACTGGTGCTCAGCCTCGGCGGGTTGGCCGCCGCGTTCGTCGCGGTCGTGATGCTGGCTCAGGACCTGCACGGCAGCCCAGGACGCACGGCCGTGCTTGGCGCCGTCGCTATCGACGCCCCGACTCTGTTCCTACAGGCCACCATCCTGTTGGTCGGCGTGCTCGGCATCCTGCTCATCGCCGAACGTCGCATCTCCGCGCCCGCCGACGACGAGCCGGGGCCCGGCCTCGATGCGTTCACCCCGCAAGCGTCGGCGATCGCGGGCAGCGTCGTCGAGAAGCTGGCCACCAAGGCCGGCGTCATGCAAACCGAGGTCTTCCCGCTGACGCTGTTCGCCATCGGCGGCATGCTGCTGTTCCCGGCGGCCGACGATCTGCTGACCATGTTTATCGCACTCGAGGTGCTGTCACTGCCGCTGTACCTGCTGTGCGGGCTGGCCCGCCGGCGGCGCCTGCTCTCGCAGGAAGCTTCGGTGAAATACTTTCTCCTAGGCGCGTTTTCATCGGCATTCTTCCTGTACGGCGTCGCGATGTTGTACGGGTACGCCGGCACGCTGGATCTCGGCGGCATCGCCGACAAGGTGGTCTCCGGGTCAGGACGGACGTCGCTGGCGCTGATCGGCACCGCACTGGTACTCGTAGGCCTGCTGTTCAAGGTCGGGGCGGTGCCATTCCACTCGTGGATTCCCGACGTGTACCAGGGCGCTCCCACGCCGATCACCGCGTTCATGGCCGCCGCCACGAAGATCGCGGCGTTCGGCGCGATTCTGCGCGTGTTCTACATTGCGTTGCCCGGTCTGCGTGAGGACTGGCGACCGGTGATGTGGGGCGTCGCGATCCTGACGATGGTGGTGGGCACCGTCACCGCCGTTACCCAGAACGACGTCAAGCGGATGCTCGCGTACTCCGCAGTCGCACACACTGGCTTCATCCTCACCGGCGTCATCGCCCAGAACCAAGCAGGCGTGTCGTCAACGCTGTTCTACTTGTTCGCCTACGGGTTCAGCACCGTCGGCGCGTTCGCCGTGGTGGGCCTGGTGCGAACTCCCGAAGGTGAGGAAGACACCGCACTCGCCCGGTGGGCCGGCCTGGGTCGGCGGTATCCCGTTGTCGGCATTGTGTTTTCGCTGTTTCTGCTCGCGTTCGCCGGCATCCCGCTGACGAGCGGGTTCGTCAGCAAGTTCGCGGTGTTCAAGGCCGCCGGCGAGGGCGGCGCGATTCCGCTGGTCGTAATCGGTGTCATCGCAAGCGCAATCGCCGCATATTTCTATGTGCGGGTGATCGTGTTGATGTTCTTCACCGAGCCGCCCGAGGACGCACCGACGGTGGTGGTCCCGAGTGTGCTCACGACAGCGGTCGTCACGATCACTGCGGCCGTCACGTTCGCCCTTGGTGCTCTGCCGCAGCCACTGCTGGACCTCGCGAACACCGCCAACGAGTTCCTGCGCTAGTTACCGTGGAATGACCGAATCACTTGTCCTGATCGCCGACCACGGCGCCGTCAGGCTGCTGACGCTGAACCGGCCCGAGGCCCGAAATGCGTTGAGCCGTGACCTGATCAGGGCGACGTACACCGCGCTGACCGAGGCCGACGGCGATGACGCAGTGCGGGCGGTCGTGCTCACCGGGGCCGATCCCGCGTTCTGCGCCGGCGTCGACCTCAAGGAGGCGCAGCGCGACGGGCTGAAGTACTTCGAGGAGTTCCGGTCGCAGAGTTGCATCGCCGCGGTCGCCAAGATGCGTACACCGATCGTCGGTGCGATCAACGGCGCGACGTTCACCGGCGGGCTGGAGATGGCGCTCGGCTGCGACTTCCTCGTGGCGTCAGAGCGAGCGGTGTTCGCCGACACGCACGCTCGCGTCGGCATCCTTCCCGGCGGCGGCATGACAGCACGACTTCCCCAGGTAGTCGGGCTGGCGATGGCACGACGGTTGTCGATGACGGGCGAGGTGGTCGACGCGGCACGCGCCGAGCGCATCGGCCTCGTCACCGAGGTGGTGGCCCACGAGCGGCTGCTCGAACGGGCCATCGAGCTCGCCAGCCAGATCGCCGAGGTTCCGGGACCGACCATGTTGGGACTCAAGGAGATCTACACGACCGGCGCCGCCGCGGTCGTCGACCCTGCGCTGGCAGCCGAGGAGAAGATCGCCTTCGCTCAGCACCGCGACTTCGAGGGCCTTGGCGACCAGTTCCGCGCGGTGAGCGAACGCAACAAGAGCCAGATCGATCAGACGGAATAGCTCGCGACGGCAGGCCGTTGCCGAACACATGACTTCGCTAAAGGGCAAGACCGCACTGGTAACCGGGGCATCGCGAGGAATCGGCCGCGCCATCGCCGAACGCCTGGCCAGCGACGGAGCGGATGTCGCCGTCCACTACGGCCGCAACAAAGCTGCGGCGGCCGACACCGTCGCCGCGATCAAGGCAGCGGGCGGGCAGGCCTTTCCGGTGCGCGCCGAACTCGGTGTCGACGGTGATGTCGACACGCTGTTCGCCGGCGTCGAAGAGGGGCTCGCCGGGCGACCACTGGACATCCTGGTCAACAACGCGGCCATCGCCACCTTCGATGCGACCGTGGAGAAGGCAACGCGTGATCAGTTCGACCGCGAGTTCGCCGTGAACGTTCGCGCGCCGTTCTTCATCGTTCAACGCGCCTTGCCGTTACTGCGCGACGGCGGCCGCATCATCAACATCTCATCGGGAGTGACGTGGTACGCGACGCCGCAGATCGTGTACTCGATGACCAAGGGTGCGCTCAACGTGCTCGGCCGCTCGTTGGCCAATACAGTTGGGGGTCGCGGGATTACGGTCAACAACGTATCCCCCGGTGTCACCGACACCGACATGAACTCCTGGCTGCACGATAGCGACGAGGCGGTGTCCAGCATCACCGACATTGTTGCCCTCAATCGGATTGGCAAGGGGGCCGACATCGCTGACGCCGTCGCCTTTTTCGCCTCTGACGACAGCCGATGGATCACCGGCCAAACGGTCGACGTCAACGGCGGGTTGTACCTCGGGCCTAAGTCCCAGCCGCAACCCAGCTAGGAGTTAGGCCAACACCGACTGCGCGCGGGTATCGCTGTCGACCATCATGTGCACGAGCTCTTCGAACCCCACTCGCGGTTTCCAGCCCAAGACCTCGCGCGCCTTGGTTGCGTCTCCTATCAACAAGTCAACGTCGGCGGGACGTAGCTGGGCTGCGTCGACCCTGACGTAGGGGGACCAATCGTCGATACCCGCAGCGCGGAATGCCAGGTCGAGAAAATCGCTGACGGAGTGGGCTTCACCGGTGGCGATCACGTAGTCGCCGGGCTCATCCTGCTGCAACATCAAGTACATGGCCTCGACGTAGTCGCCTGCGAATCCCCAGTCGCGTTGCGCGTGCAGATTTCCCAGCGAGATGCAGTCCTGCAAGCCGAGCGATATCCGCGCCACCGCCTGCGTGATTCGTCTCGTCACGAATTCGGTGCCGCGACGCGGTGATTCGTGATTGAACAGCATCGCCGAACTGGCATGCATGCCGTAGGACTCGCGGTAGTTGACGGTCATGTAGTGCCCGTAGGCCTTCGCCGCGCCATACGGCGAGCGAGGATGAAATGGACTGGACTCCCGAAGCGGGATCTCGCGCGCGTTGCCAAACATCTCCGCGCTAGACGCCTGGTAGAAGCGGACGCTGCGTCCCGACGCCTGCTGATACAGGCGCACGGCGTCGAGCATGTTCAGCACGCCGCCGCCCGTCACGTCAGACGTCAAACGCGGGTTCTGCCAGGAATAGGCCACGAACGTTATGGCGGCGAGGTTGTAGACCTCGTCCGGGTTCGTCGCGTGCAGTGCGGCCACCAACGTGGACAGGTCCAGCACGTCACCGTGCAGCACAGTCAACTCGGGAATCTCACGCCTGAGGACGTCCTCCCTCGGGTTGTTCTGGCCGCGGACCATGCCGTACACGCGATAGCCCTTCGACAGCAAGAACTCGGCGAGGTACCTGCCGTCCTGACCCGTCACACCGGTGATAAGCGCCGTTTTCTCGGCGGCCCCGTCTGTCACCCGATGCCCGTTAGAGTGCGGATCTACCTGCACCAACTCCCCCTCTCCACGCGCGACCCCGCCTCGCCCCGTCGAGTTTCGCACCGACCACCTGTGAATTTGCTGAAATTGTAAGCACAAAAAGTTCGCTAGCGCTTCGCTTTGCAACGAAAGGCGCGCTCTTCGCGGCACTGCCGCAGTACAAGCGTTAATTTTCAACGTGCACGTTCAGGCGGCCATTATGTCGCGAAAGCCAAAAAAGGGTAACCAGCTCCCGTCGAAAGGGACACTAACCGGTTAGCTGCACACAGCCAGTTCTCAGCTTGGCCCTCTCCGCAAAATGAATTCGACGGCGCGCTGACCGCCGAATTCCGATCGCGGCTCCGTTGCCATGTCGACCTGTCGACGAGCTTGCTCGATCACCGGAGTGTCGGGATCCAGCACCGACAGATAGACCTCATGCGCATTCAGTGACGCCACGGCGACGTCGATGTAGCCGTCCACCGATTCGTAGTGTGTGGGGTCCGGCCCGCACTCGAACAGCCAGCGCGGCGGGTTTGCAAGCGAATCATAGGCCGCGGCAACGGCATTGGAGAACTCGATGTGGTCACGCTGGTTCGGGGCACCCGGTGCCCATTCCGGTCCGCTGTAGATGGTGGCCACCAGATCGGGCGCCAGTTCGGTGATCGTCTCGGCGATCTTGGCGCGCAGCTCGGGGGTGTTGCGGATCTGGCTGTCCGGGAAATCCCAGAACTGCACGTCGTCGACGCCGACGATGGACGCCGATCGGCGTTGTTCGGCCTCTCGCAGCGGTCCGGCCTCCTCGGCCGGGATGCCCGCGATGCCGACTTCGCCACGTGACGCCAGCGCGTAGCGGACCGTCCGGCCCGCAGCGGTCCATTTGGCGACCGCCGCCGCGCAGCCGTACTCCGGATCGTCGGGATGAGGCACCAGAACCAGCGCGGTGCGCCAGTCCAAGGGGAACGGCTCTACGTCAGGCATCGCTTCCTATGCGACCACACCGTGGACCACGATGGCGGTCGTCTGGGCCACCCAGTCGTCGCCAAGAGGTTCGTCGGGTAAGAGCAGGACTCGCAAGAGGGTGGCGCCGCCGATCACCTCGACCAACCGCTCGGGGTCGACATCGGCGTGCACCTCGCCGCGACGGACTGCGTCGGCCAGCCGCGTTCGCACCGCGAAGAACACGTCGGTAAACCGGCTCATCACACGGGCATTGAGGTCGGCGTCGACGGCCATGTCGGCGATCAGACCGGGCAACGCCGAACGCACCACTGGGCTGGTGAACACGTCGCGCGCCGCGGCAATCATCGCGTTGATGTCGGCGGCGATATCGCCCGGCGGCGTCTCGATCGCCGTCGGTGCCGCCGGGAAGGCCGCTTCGTGCACCAGTTCGGCCTTGCTCGACCATCGCCGGTACAGCGCGGTCTTGGTGGTGCCTGCGCGCTCGGCGACCGCGGCCATGGTCAGGTTCGGATAGCCGATTTCCACAAGCAGATCCGCGGTGGCACGCAATATGGCAGCGTCGATCCGCGGATCGCGGGGCCGTCCGGCCCCTGGGTACTTGTCAACAGATGTCGGGTCTGCTTTCATAACGCTACCCACCGTATCGTAATCACCGGCCGAAGGAACAACTTGTGGCTACTGAACCGGCTGTCGAGGACATCGACCGCCTCCAGCACTCGAGTCGAGACGTCAGCACGCTGCCTGGCGTGATGTCGAAGTGGCTGGCCACCGTGATGCCTGGCGGTGTCGCACCCCAGATCACCGTCGAAAGCGGCGTCGACTCCAACGGGATGTCCTCGGAGACGATCATCCTGACCGGCCGCTGGGACGAGGACGGCCAGCCGCAGGAGGAAAAGTGGGTGGCCCGCGTCGCGCCCACCGAGCAGGACGTGCCGGTGTTCACGTCGTATCGGATGGACCACCAGTTCGATGTCATCCGGCTGGTCGGCGAGAAGACCGACGTCCCCGTGCCGCCCGTGCGCTGGCTGGAAGCCACCGGTTCGGTGCTGGGTACACAGTTCTTCCTGATGGACTACGTCGAGGGACGAGTGCCACCGGACGTCATGCCATATACGTTCGGCAACAACTGGTTCGCCGATGCGCCTGTCGAGAGCCAGCGCGAGCTGCAGGACAGCACCGTCGAGGTGATCGCCAAGCTGCACGCGATTCCCGATCCCGAAGAGACATTCGGCTTCTTGAACGACGGGTCGGATTCAAATGCGCTGCGGCGCAACCTGAACTGGCTGAAGGCCTGGTACGAGTTCGCGGTGCCCGACATCGGACGCTCGTCGCTGGTGGAGCGCGGCCTTGATTGGCTGGAGGCGAATTGGCCCGAGGATGTCGCCGCGGCCGATCCCGTCTTGATTTGGGGCGACTCGCGCGTCGGCAACGTGCTGTACGACGAGTTCCGTCCCGTGGCCGTGCTGGACTGGGAGATGGCGACATTGGGCCCGCGGGAGATGGATGTCGCATGGATCATCTTTGCGCACACGGTATTCCAGGAACTCGCGCAAATGGCAGGAATGCCAGGTCTGCCGGACGTCATGCGCGAGGAGGACGTGCGCGCCGTCTACGCCAAGCACACCGGAGTCGAGGTGGGCGACCTGCAGTGGTTCTACGTCTACTCCGGCGTGATCTGGGCATGCGTCTTCATGCGGACCAACGCCCGACGGGTCCGGTTCGGGGAGATCGAACAACCCGACGACGTCGAAGCTCTCTTCTTCCACGGCTCGGTACTGAAACGACTCATTGGAGATGACGCCTGATGCTCGGCCCCACCGACGAATTCCCCATTCACCAGATTCCCCAACCTATTTCGTGGCCCGGGTCATCAGACCGCAACTTCTATGACCGCTCCTATTTCAACGCCCATGACCGCACCGGCGACATCTTTCTGATCTCCGGCATCGGGTATTACCCGAACCTCGGGGTCAAGGATGCGTTCGTGCTCGTCCGCCGCGGCGACACCCAGACGGCGGTGCATCTGAGCGACGGCATCGACTCCGACCGGCTCAACCAGCACGTGCTGGGCTACCGCGTCGAGGTCAGCGAACCGCTGCACAAGCTGCGGATCGTCCTCGAGGAGACCGAGGGCATCGCCGTCGACCTCACCTGGAACGGGCTGTTCGACGTGATCCAAGAGCAGCGCCACATACTGCGAACGGGCACGCGCGTGACGCTGGACGCGCAACGGTTCGCCCAAGTGGGCAGCTGGAGCGGTGTGATCGCGATCGACGGCGAGGAGATCACCGTCGACCCGGCGGTGTGGATCGGCAGCCGCGACCGCTCGTGGGGCATCCGCCCGATCGGTGAGCCCGAGCCCGCGGGCCGGCCGGCGCACCCGCCATTCGAAGGCATGTGGTGGCTGTATGTGCCGATGGCGTTCGACGACTACGCGATCTGCCTGATCATCCAGGAGGAGCCCAACGGGTTCCGCAGCCTCAACGATGTCACGCGGATCTGGCGCGACGGCCGCGTCGAACAGATGGGCTGGCCGCGGGTCAAGATCCACTACACGTCGGGCACCCGCATCCCGACCGGCGCGACCATCGAGGCGACTGCGCAGGACGGCTCCCCCGTCCGATTCGATGTGGAGTCCAAGCTGCCGGTTCCGATCCATGTGGGCGGCGGCTACGGCGGTGACTCGGACTGGCTGCACGGCATGTGGAAGGGCGAGAAGTTCACCGAGCGCCTTACGTACGACATGACCGACCCGGCGATCGTCGGCCGGGCGGGCTTCGGCGTCATCGACCATGTCGGCCGCGCGGTCTGCACCGAGGGCGGCAAGTCCGTCGAGGGCTGGGGCCTGTTCGAGCACGGTGCGCTCGGCCGGCACGACCCGTCGGGCTTCGCCGACTGGTTGACCGTCGCGCCGTAGTGTCACGTCCGTGGAGCGGATCACGTCGGCCGAGGCGCTAGAACACCTGCTCAACGATACGACTGGTTTCACGACGCCAGCTGTCGGAGCTTGTCCCCGCCACCGGGTGGCGCGAATACGCCGGAGCGGGTCGAGCTCGTACTGCGAGACATGGGCGTCGGCGGCTACAACGCGGGTGGCTTGCGCACCTACCGCGATTCGGCTGACGGCGTTCGGTGTCCGCGAATGGTCGTTCACCGGCCCGGAGTTTGACTACTCCGCCGACTATTTGATGCAGGGAGCCGAGTGGATCGATGCCACGGCCGGGTTTGGGTTCACGCTCGAAGTCCCCACCGAGGTGCGTCTGGTCGCCTGACGCATTCGAGTACGAGCGGTTACCCGAGGTCACCGAACCGTTGCCGGCGTGGACGAGTGACAACCACCTGTCCCTCAACGACTTTCCAAAGGAACCACCATCCCCCGGTCAATGGGTGGAGGCGCTCACGGGAAGGGGCGCACGTCAGTTGGCGAATTTTTGGCGGCCCAGAAAGGCCCATCGAGCGCGTACCTGCCGACTACACGGGGTGGTTCCTCGAGCGGACTTCGCGGATAGCCGAACATGACAGCGGCATCTTTGTATCCGGAATCGGTGAATACGATTACCGTCTCCACATGACCGTGGAGAAGAAGGGCGCCGACGACGAGCTCTGGCGATCGGCATGCCGATTCCTTGCAGACTGGTTGCCGAGTGGCGAATTCCACTCGGGTAATTGCCAATTCACCGCCGAGCAATTCCTCGCCCTCCTAGCCGCCCAAGGCGACGACTAGCCGTGCCCAAGCTGCGACTTCGGCGCGGTTACGCCCGTGAGCGTCCGTTAGCGCGCCGAAATCGCAAAGAGTGCGGCCGCCGCGATGATCTCGACTAGGCAGTAGAACCAGTTGGGGTAGAACGCCGTTCGCTCGTCGATGACGGCGGACACGAGCCGTCCCAACGCCATCCCAGCCAGCGCAGCACCGACGGTGATCAGGACGCCTTTACCGACATCGCCCCCTGCGACCGCGGCGTACGCCAGCACGCCCGCCATGGCGAGCCCGAATCCGCCGTAGACGCCACGGATCTCCGATCGCGACGCCGCTCCCCCGAGCGTCGTACCGAACGGGCGGATAAGCGCCGCAGGGGCGGCCAGCGCGTACAAGCCCATCCCCGCGAAGAACACGCCGATTAGGGCGATGACCGCGATCGTCACGGTAGCCTCCTGTGCGATTGGTGAGGAGGCCAGCATGCGCGCAGAGGCGGCGTCGTCGCTTCCACAAACCTGCTGCCCGACCGTGTGGCTGTGGCCGGGCCAGGCCCTTTATGCAGGTCCGAGCCTGAATCTGGCTCCGCACTCGGGATCCGTGTGGTGCTTCGCCGTCGGCATCGACGGACCGCTGACGGTGACCACGCCCGACGGCATCACGCGAGAAGGCCACAGCCTGCTGATTCCACCGCGGCTGACCCACCAACTGATATGCCTCGGCAGCGGGCTGGTGTCCTGCTACCTGGAGCCGACGTCGGTTCGCGCCGAATCCTGTCGCACCAAGGTGCGGGAATGGATCGGCGAGATCGGCGTGGGCCACGCCGCCGAACAGCGACTGGCCTTCACGCCTTCCGACGACCAAAGCGCCTGCCGCTGGCTCGATTTGGCCGCTCCCACCACTGCGGATGTGGTCGATCCCCGCATCGCGGCCGCGGCCCGCAGAATCCGCGATGACCCGGCGACGGCCGTATCCTTGCGCGAGCTCGCTGCCGAGGCGGGACTCTCCGAGTCGCGGTTCCTGCATCTGTTCCGTGACGAGCTCGGAACGAGCCTGCGGCGCTATCGGATTTGGGTGCGGCTCGTGCACGCCGGCACGGCCATCGCCGCAGGCTCCAGCCTGACCGAGGCAGCGATGAAGGCCGGCTTCGCGAGCCCGTCGCACCTCGCCGACCGGTTCAAATCGACGTTCGGGTTATCCGCCTCGCAGCTTCTGGGGGCGGGACTGACAGTACGCGTCCCCCCGTAGGCACACGGCCGAAAACCATCGACTCCTCGATCGATACGAAACGGTCGCCGAGCGCGTCGCGAAGGTAGTTGTGCGTCAGCGCCCACGGCCTGCGGGTGCCTGACTTAGGCATCACGTCCGGCGACCGCAGCACGTAGCCCGCCTGCAGATTGAATGCAGGCTGCTCGGGCATGTGCACATCCCCGAGATGCGGGTAGGCGTGGGTATAGCCGTGAGAATCCATGTACGCCAACAGGTTCGCGACCCTTCGCGCCGTCAGATCGGCGCCAAGAGTCCACGACGCGTTGGTGTAGCCCACGCACCACGCCGCGTTGGGGACATCCTCGAGCAGGTGGCGCCGGAACACGAACCGGTCGTGCGGGTTGATCTTCTCCCCGTCGATGCTGACGGTGATTCCGCCAAGCGCCTGCAGTTGGATACCGGTCGCGGTGATGATGACGTCGGCGTCGAGCCGCTGCCCCGAGCGCAGCACGATGCCCGTGGTGTCCATGTGATCGACATGATCGGTGACCACGTCGAGGCGGCCGTCGCCGATCGCCTGGTACAGGTCCGCGCTGAGCATGATGCACAGCCGCTGGTCCCACGGCTCGTACGGCGGCTTGAAATGCGTGTCGATGTCGTAACCCGGCGGCAGGTTGCGCTCCGCCACCCGCCGAAGCAGACGCTTACCGAATCGCGGTGTCTTGCGGGCGATGAACCACACGAGTCCGGCGAAAAAGGAATTGCGCCACCGGATGAGCCAGTGGGCCACTCGCAGCGGCAACACCTTCCGAACTGCAATGGCGGTGGGGTCGACTCTCGGGGCAGACGTCAAATACGACGGTGTGCGTTGCAGCATCGTCACGTGCGCGGCGTTCTCTGTCAGCGACGGGATCATGCTGACCGCGGTCGCACCGCTGCCGATGACCACCAGCCTCTTGCCGGTGAAGTCGAAGTCATCGGGCCAATGCTGTGGATGCACCACCTCGCCCGTGAAGTCCTCGATACCGGGAAACGTTGGTGCGTAGGGCTCGTCGTAGTTGTAATAGCCGGTGCCGAAGAACACGAACCGAGTGCGGTAGGTCTTGGGCTGGCCGTCCTCCTCGATCTGCACGGTCCACAGATCGCTCGCCGAATCCCAATCAACGGACCGGACGTGGGTGTTGAACCGGATGTGCTCGTCGATGCCGTGCTTGCGCGCGGTGTCGGCCATGTAATCCCAGATCTGGTCGCCGTCGGCGATCATCTCAGGCCGCGTCCAAGGTTCCCATGGGAAGCACAGCGTGTAGATGTCGCTGTCTGAACGAATACCCGGATAGCGGAACAGATCCCACGTCCCGCCTAGGCGCGCGCGTCGTTCCAGGATGGTGAAGGACAGCCACGGGTTCTTCTCGCGGATGCGGTACGCCGCGCCGATACCAGAGAACCCGGCGCCGATGATCAGCACGTCGGTGTGATCAGTCACTGGCTCACCCTCCTACGCGGACGTGGCCTCCTTGGCCTCCACGCGGCCGAAGACCATCGACTCCTCGATTCGGTCGAAGCGGTGGTCAATGACGTCCAGTACGTAGTTATGCCGCACGTTCCACGGCCGGTGGGTGCCCGATTTCGGCAGCGCATGCAGTGCTCGTTGCACGTAACCCGACTGCAGGTCGAAGGTGGGCTTCTCGGGCATCGGCTTGTCGCCGAGGTGCGGATAGGCGTGGGTGTAGCCGCGAGAATCCATGTACGCCAACAGCTTTGCGACGGCACGTGCCGTCATGTCTGCCCGCAACGTCCACGACGCGTTGGTATAGCCGATGCACCAGGCGACATTCGGCACGTCCTCGAGCAGAAACTCCTTGTACACGAACCTGTCGGTGGGCTTGATCTCGGCGCCGTCGATGCTGAGTGCGATGCCACCCAACGCCTGCAGCTGCAAGCCAGTGGCCGTGACGATCACATCAGCGTCGATGCGGTCGCCGGAGCGCAGCACGACACCTTTGTCGTCAAAGTGGTCGATGTGGTCGGTGACCACCTCGAGCCGACCCTCGCGAATCTCGTTGTAGACGTCGTTGCTCAGAATCAGGCACAACCGCTGGTCCCATGGGTTGTAGCGGGGTTTGAAGTGGACGTCGACCGGATAGCCTTCCGGCAGATTGCGTTTGGCTCCGCTGCGAATCAACCACTTGCTGAACCTGGGCGCCTTGCGCGCGACGAAGTACATGAGCACGTGGATGAACGCGTTTCGGAACCTGACGACCGAATGGGCAACCCTGCGTGGCAGTACTTTTCGAATCGCCTGCACCATCGGATCGATCCGAGCCATCGACATCATGTATGTCGGCGATCGCTGCAGCATGGTCACGTGCGCGGCCTTCTCGCCAAGTGCTGGAATCATGCTCACCGCGGTGGCGCCGCTGCCGATCACCATCACCCGCTTGCCGGTGTAGTCAAGGGATTCGGGCCAGTACTGCGGGTGCACCACCTCGCCACTGAACTGATCGATGCCGGGGAACTCGGGCGTGTAAGGCTCGTCGTAGTTGTAGTAGCCCGTGCCGAAGAACACGAAGCGACCGCGGTAGGCCTTCGGCTTGCCGTCCTGTTCGGTCTGCACGGTCCAGGTGTCGGTCGCCGAATCCCAATCGGCCGACAGCACGTGGGTGTTGAACCTGGTGCGCTCGGCAATGCCGTGCTTGTGGGCCGCGTCCGTCAGGTATTCGCGGATGTGGTCACCATCGGCAACGTTCTCCGGCCGGGTCCAGGGCTCATAAGGCAGGCTCAGCGTGAAGATGTCGCTGTCGGACCGGATGCCCGGATACCGGAAGAGGTCCCAGGTCCCGCCGATCCGTTGGCGCCGTTCCAGCACCGTGTAGGACAGCTTCGGGTTCTTCTCGTGGATGCGGTACGCGGCGCCGATCCCGGAAATCCCCGCGCCGATGATCAGCACATCGGAGTACTCGGCCTCGTCCACGGCCATGTGGAACCCCCTTTGGTTCGGCTGAGTACCACGATAAGGGTCAGCCGTTGAGTGCGTCGACGATCCTTGCCAACGACTCGACCGCGATCGGGCCGGGCTGGTAGACGCAGATCCGGTCGGAAACGCCGTCCACCCGGTCGCGGATATGCGCGGCGATCTCGCCGGGGCTGCCGCACGCGGCGATGGTGTGCAGGATGTCGTCGCTGATCAGCCGCCCCATGTCTTCCCACCGGCCCTCCTTGGAGAGCTTGTTGAGCTCGGGTTGCAGATCGCCCCAGCCGTGCACGTCCAGGACCGGACGGTACGCGGGTGTCGAGCCGTAGAACGCCAGCAGCCGACGGGTGGCGGAGTGGTCTCACCCGCAGAGACGATGATTTCCGGGACGATGGCGAAGTCGCCCGCATCGCGTCCGGCGGCGGCCAAACCCTCGCGAACTGCGGGCATCGTCGCCTCGTGCAGGAACCGCTTCGAGCCGAACGGCATGACCAGCAGGCCGTCGGCCGTCTCCGCGGTGGCCTTGGTCAACCGCGGCCCGAGCGCGCCGACGTAGATCGGCGGCGGGCCGTACGGGTTGGCGCCGGGGCTGAAGGTCGGGGTCATCAGCGTGTGCCGGTAGTACTGTCCACGAAAATCGAGCCGCTCACCGGTGTCCCATGCCGCGAAGATGGCCCGCAGTGCACGCACCAGTTCCGTCATCCTGACGACGGGCCGGTCGAATTCCGCTCCGAACCGCTTCTCGATCTGCGCCCGCACCTGCGTGCCGAGGCCGAGCGTGAACCGCCCCTTCGTCAGCAACTGCAGGTCGTTGGCCTGGTGCGCAAGGTGAATCGGATTGCGGGGAAACGCGATCGCGACATTGGTCATCAGGTCGAGACCCTCGACGGAGGCCGCCAACGCCAGCGGCGTGAACACGTCGTGCGGCCCCTCGAAGGTGAAGACTCCGCTGGCGCCTGCCTCTTTCAGCACGTGCGCCCGTTCGATTGCATCCGTCGGACCGAACAGCGCTGTCATCACCTTCATGGCGTGAGAGCCTAGTTCTGTGACCATCCCAGCCAATGCAGACGTCGTCGTCGTGGGTGCCGGGTTCGCGGGACTGTCGGCGGCCCGCGATCTGACGCGGCTCGGCCACGACGTCGTAGTTCTCGAAGGCCGCGATCGTGTCGGCGGACGTTCGTCGACGACGACGATCGCGGGCGCACCCGTTGACCTCGGTGGGACGTTCGTCGGGCCGACGCAGGACGCCGTCATCGCGCTGGCCGCCGAGTTGGGCTGCGAGACCGTACGGACCCACAGCCGTGGCAAGAACCTGATCCGCTGGCGGGGTCGTACCCGCTCGTATCGCAGCACGATCCCGAAGTTGTCCATGATCGAGCTGTTCGACGTTTCCCGGATCCAATGGCGTTTCGACCGCGTGACCCGACGGGTGCCGGTGCAGCAGCCTTGGACGTCGCCGATCGCCGACTTGCTGGACTCCAAAACGATGGACCAGTGGCTGCGGTATGTGCACGCCAGCGCCTCGACGCGCGATCTGATGGCGATCATGGCCCGCGTGACGTGGGGTTGCGAGCCCGAAGAGGTGTCGATGCTGCACGCGGTCCGCTACGTCAAGGCCGCAGGCGGGCTCGGCCGCATGCTCGACGTCGAGGGCGGTGCGCAGCAGGACCGCTTTCCCGGTGGCACGCAACAGATTGCGTTGCGGATGGCCGAGGCGCTGGGCCCGCGGGTAGTGGTCAATGCGGTGGTGCGCAGAATCTCACGGGCCTCCGACGGCACGCTCACGGTCGGGTGCGACGGCGGCGACGTCACCGCCAAGGCGGTCATCGTCGCGATCCCACCCGAACACCGGGCCGGGATCGAATTCGATCCTGCGCTGCCGCCCGAGTACGAAAAGCTCACGGAGCACTGGCCGCAAGGCAGCCTGAGCAAGGCATACGCCGCATACGAGACGCCGTTTTGGCGCGCGAACGGATGCTCAGGAGAGGCGCTTTCGGACGAGGGACCCGTCTTCATCACCTTCGACGTCAGCCCGAGCGACAACGGACCGGGGATCCTGCTGGGCTTCACGGACGCGCGCACGTTCGATTCGCTCTCGCCGGCCGAGCGCCGCGAACAAGCGCTGGCGGGTTTCACCGCGCTGTTCGGTGATGCCGCGGGAAAGCCTATCGACTATGTCGATCATTGTTGGGGCACAGAGGAATTCGCGCCCGGCGGGCCCACGGCCGCGGTACCGACCGGCTCGTGGACGACGTATGGGCCGTGGTTGCGCAAGCCGGTCGACGGCATCTACTGGGCAGGCACCGAGACCGCCGACGAATGGACGGGATTCCTCGACGGAGCGGTGCGATCGGGGAAGCGGGCTGCCGACGAGGTGCACCGGGCGCTGACTGGCTAGTGTCGTGAGTCGCTAGTTCGGCTGGGGCGCACGGTGGCCATTGTGTCGGATATCGCCCGTCCACTGTGCCGAATGCCAACCTGAGCCCAATCTAGGCCGTGCGCTCCCGGCTCACCGACTCGATCAGCATCCGCAGGTGCATGTTGACCTCGTCTGGGCGCTCGACGATCGCGCAGTGCCCCCCGGACAGTTCGACGAACGAGGCGAGGTTCGGCGCCGACCTGGCGATGTGGCGCGACGAAACCATCGGCAGCAGACGGTCTTTCTCACTGCCGATCACCAGCGTCGGAACCGTCAGGTTTGTCAAACCGATGTGCTGCTGCGACCCGAGTGAATCGACCAGCGTTCGGGCCCAGCCACCGCGGCCCGCGGGCGCCGTCTGGATGAACAGCTCGTGGATGAAGTCCACGATCGAGGGATCGGCGTCGCGGCCCACCGCGATCATCGACACGAACCGCCGGCTCGGCCGATCCACCGCCCGAAGCAGGGGCGCCGCACCGAACGTCTTCAACAGGGTGCCCGCCGCACGAACGCGGGCGTCGGCAAGGGACGCAGGCACCGGCAGCAGCTGCACGTGTCGCAGCAGGTCGCCGGTGGTCGTGTTGATCAGTGCAACGGCATCAGCGCGCTGCGGCACCCGGTCGGGATACCTATCGGCCCACGCCGAGATGGCAATGCCGCCCATCGAGTGCCCGGCGATCACCGCTCGTTCACCCGGCGTCAGCGTGGCCTCGAGGACAGAGTCGAGATCGCCTGCGAGGTGGTCGAGGCTGTAGGCGCTGCGCCGCGCGGGGACCGCGCTGCGGCCGTGGCCGCGATGGTCGAACGCGATGACGCGGTAGTCGGTGGCGAGGTCCGCAATCTGGCAGGCCCAGACCCGGATTGCGCAGGTGATGCCGTGCGCGAGCACGATCGGATATCCGTCTTCCGGCCCGAACACCTCGGCGTGGAGGCGGATGCCGTCCTTCGAGCGGATCGACATGGCGCGACCGGGCGGCATCGCCTCGGCCGCGGCGAATCGTCTACGTTTTAGGCCGGTCTCCTGACCACGCGCCATTGGTGCTCCCATCGAGTTCGGCAACGCTGCCGCTAACACCAGCTTACCGGGGGGTAACCGGCCCGAGTTGCACCATATGCGGCGCGGTTAAATGGTGCGATGCGCGCGATTCAGATAGCCAGCCTCGACGGTCCACAAGCGGCGCACGTCGTCGAGATCGATGAGCCAAGCGGTGACGGCGATGTCCTCATCGACGTGCACGCCGCGGGTGTGGCGTTCCCCGACGCCCTGCAATCGCGGGGTCTCTATCAGTACAAGCCGGAGATGCCCTACACCCCAGGTGCGGAGATCGCCGGCGTGGTGCGCAGTGCGCCCGACGGTGCGCACGTGAAGGCGGGCGACCGCGTCTGCGGTTTGACGATGCTGTGCGGAGCGATGGCGGAAGTCGTTGCACTGCAACCAGATCGAGTGTTCAAGCTGCCCGATACCGTGTCGTTCGAGGCCGGCGCCGGTCTGCTGTTCAACGACCTGACAATGCATCACGCGCTGCTCACCCGCGGCAGGCTGGCCGCGGGTGAAGCCGTCTTGGTGCATGGCGCCGCGGGCGGTATCGGCACGTCGACGCTGCGGTTGGCGCCTGCGTGGGGCGCATCGCGGGTGATCGCGGTGGTGAGCACCGAGGACAAAATCTCGGTCGCCAAGGCCGCCGGGGCATCGGATGTGGTGCTGGCCGACGGATTCAAAGACGCCGTCAAGGAGCTGACCGGCGGGCGTGGCGTGGACATCGTCGTCGACCCCGTCGGCGGTGACAGGTTCACCGATTCGCTTCGCTCCCTGGCCCCCGGCGGCCGGCTGCTGGTCATCGGTTTCACCGGCGGCGACATCCCAACGATCAAGGTCAACAGGCTGCTACTGAACAACGTGGACGCGGTCGGCGTCGGCTGGGGCGCCTGGTCGCTCACCCATCCGGGATATCTGCTCGAGCAGTGGGCCGAGTTGGAGCCGCTGCTGGCGTCGGGCAAGGTCTCGGCGCCCGAGCCGATCGTTTATCCGCTCGAGCGCGCCGGCGACGCGATCGCCTCGCTGGAGGACCGCACGGCCAAGGGCAAGGTCGTCGTCAAGGTGCGTTGAGCGTCCCGTCGGGACCTGACTTTGAAACCGACCCTCGGAGAGCTGATCTCCGGGGGTCGGTTCATTTCGTAGCGCGGGATGCATATCCAGATTCAGAGTGTTCCATTTCGCTGGCGTGTCAATCAGCAGTGCCGACCCCTTCGCGTGGGACTCTGCGCATGTGGCGAAGCGTCCGACGCCGGTCGGCGAGATTGCACGTGGCGCGGGTTTCATCCGCGAGCATTTGGCTTGGGTCTTGGGACTTGCTGCGTTGCTCTTTGCGTGCGCCCGAGTGTTAGTTGCCTCCGGCGGCAATACGGAAACGCTAAAGTCTCTCATTCAAGATTTAAATGTAACGGCCCTTGTCGGCGCAACATTATTGCCGTTCACGAGCACAGTCTTGTTTTGGGCTCTCATCATCAGACTGATCTTGATAGGCAGCAGACCCGCACAACAAGGCGGATCTGATCGCGCACAGCGCATAACGGAGATATTCCTACTTGGCGCACTAACCCTCCTCGTCACCTGGTTCACGATGCCGTTGGGTTACCTCGTAACGAACGTTGCCGCCTGTTTGATAATTGCGCTCATGGGCACGATCGGGACTTTTGCGCATAAGTGGCCGAAGCCGCTTAGGACCGCAACCGATTTAGCAGGCACTTTAATAGCCGCCGCAATATTGACAGCTCTGGTTGTAGCGCCATTCAAGCTCGCAGGCATATGGCTACCAAAGGAAAGCGTCACCGTTACGGGCCAACCATCGGCCATTGGATACGTCCTCTCGAGCGACGAGGCCTGGACAAAGTACATGGATGAAGGAAAGCAAATTCATATTGCGACCACAGATTCGGTCGCACGTCGCGACGTGGTCAACAAAACCCCGGCCTGGTACCACCAGACATTAAATGAATTGCGCCCCAAGGTGTTTAGCTGAGGCGACGGCACGGGATCGCGTTAGCCGCGGATTCATGGCACCCCTCGGGGCGGCTCCATCCTGGGCGGCGGCGCATTTTGGTATATGGGGCAGGACGTCTCGATCTTGAATGTGTGCCACTCCGATTCCCCCGGGTTTGGTGGCATGCGCCCGTTGAACGTGTAGGTGTCGTCGACCTTGGTCGCCGTGACCTCGCGGGGGTCTTCGACGAAACCGGCCATGTCGTCGTACCGCAGCCCCACCTTCTGAACGACGAGTCGGCCCTCCTGGATGAGTTGGACCCGAACCGTCCGCTGTGGTCGCTCGATCACGAGGATCACCAGGCCACCGTTGAGCTGCTTTGTACAGACCACATCCTTGGTCGCGATGCTGCCAATCTTCCCGTCGAACTCGATCGAGGTCACGACGTCCGGCCCCCGGGTGCAACCGACGAGTCCAACCGTGACCAGCACGGCGACAAGGCTCGCCGTCGAGCGGGCGGTCGGGCCTTCGCCACGCATGTCGGCAGTATGCGGCTCAACGACGTGCTGAGCCGCAGTTTCATGCGTTTAACCGGCTCCGGTGTTGGTATCGCGAGCCATCGCCACTGGCAACCTCACGGTCTTCCCCATCGGGATGAATGCTGCAGCCAGCTCGCGTTCGAGCGGGCAGGAGGGGCAGTCCACATTCGAGCACGGCGGTCAGGAGAAGAAATCATGAGCTTGGACAACATTTCACGCCTCGGTAGTCAGGGCCTCGACGAGTTGGTTCCGTCGCGCTACGCGGTCCAGGTCGGCGACATTGACGTGCTGGTGATCAGCGATGGGGTGCTGCCGATAACGGCCGAGACGCTGGCATACGACACGGACTCGGCCGACCTGGCGACCTGGCTGGACGACAGGTTCCTGCCGAAGGACGTGCTCGACTGGCCGCTGAACGTAGTCGTGGTGCGTAGCGGCGGCCGGACAATCCTTGTCGACGCCGGCCTTGGGGTGGAGTTCCCTGACTTCGCGAAAGCAGGGCAAACGGTCCACCGACTGGAGGCCGCCGGTATCGATCCATCAGCCGTGACCGACGTGGTGCTGACCCACCTGCACATGGATCACGTGGGCGGGCTGCTCACCGAAGGGTTAAAGGAGCGGCTGAGTCCCGACCTACGGATACACGTGGCCGCCGCTGAGGCCGAGTTCTGGGAGGCGCCCGATTTCTCCCAGACTCACATGCCTGCGCCGGTGCCGGACGCGCTTCGGTCGATCGCCACGCGCTTCTTGGACGAGTACCGCGGCCAAATGCGGACCTTCGAGACGGAATACGAGGTGGCGCCGGGCGTACTCGTCACCCGTACCGGTGGTCACACTCCGGGGCACAGCATCGTCCGCCTGGCGTCCGGCGGCGACCGGCTGACCTTCGCGGGCGACGCCGTGTTCGAGGTCGGGTTCGATAACCCCGAGTGGCACAACGGCTTCGAACACGATCCCGAGGAGGCGGTGCGCGTCCGGATCCAGCTCCTGCGCGAGCTGGCGGCGACCGGCGAGTCGTTGGTGGCCACTCACCTGCCATTCCCGTCCGTCTGCCACGTGGCGACCGCAGGCGACGTCTTCCGGTGCGTACCGGCCGCCTGGGATTACTGACGACAGCATCAAACGGCCCCCAAAGAACTGTCCCCGGGGGCCGTTTCATATTCGCTGGCAGAACAGATTCTCTCCGGCCCGCGAGACTGGCCGACGGATCTCGTGCGGGTGGCGGTCGACCGCCTTAGCGGCAGCCTCGCGAACCTAGACCCCATCGTCGAAGTCGCTCATGCGGCGGCATGGGCCACGTGAACTCATCTCGATAGGCCACCAAGCGTGACCACCTTGACCACTCGACCTTATGGAATCAACGGGACCGCGAGGAGCGTGGGCATTGTCAGTGGCGTCTACCCGAGACGCTCGGGTGACAGTAGAATAGCTACGCAATACCCTGTACTACAGTGTAATTCGGGAAGCGTACAAATTCTAACCTCACGGCGGCGGCGTTGTGATGTCTCACGCTCGTAGCCAAATCTCATTTTGAAATGTCCACACGGTGTCCAATTGGATAGCTGAGAAACCCCCGGGGAGCCCGATGACGGGTCCCGCCCGATTCGTTGACGAAGAGGCATCGCGAGCGTCGACATTTTGCATCCACTGGGGCAGTGATCGGTTCATACCGCGGTGCGACCGCCGTCGACTGACAGCGCCGCGCCGTGGACGAAGCTCGCCGCGTCGCTGGCCAGGAATGCGATGGCCGATGCGATCTCGATGGGGTCGGCGACACGACCTGCCGGCGCTTTCGCGGCGAGTATGTCCAGCGCCTCGCCGAGTTCGGCTGAACCCGGGGTGCGTGTGGGCCCCACAGTGACGGCGTTGACCCGAACGCCCTGCGGCCCGTATTCGGCAGCCCAACTCTTGGTCAGAAACAACATCGCGGCCTTGGTTGCGCCGTACACGGACATGCCCGGCAGCGCGAACTGGCCCGCCATGCTGGCCACGTTGACGATCGCACCGCTGCCTGCTTCGGCCATCGCGGGCGCCAGCGCACCGACCAAATAGTAGGGGGCGGTGAGGTTGGTCGCGATTGCCGCGTCGAATCCATCCGGTGGCATATCGGCTGTCGGACCGAGGATTCCGATGGCGGCATTGTTGATCAGGATGTCGACGCGTCGACCCGCGGCCTGGCGAGCCCGGGCGGCTAGATCCCTGGCGGCCGCAGCACCCCCGCCGAGGTCGGCGTGAATGAAATCAGCGCGCCCACCGGCGCCGAGGAGGTCGCTGACAACCTGCTCACCCCGTGCGGTGTCGCGCCCACAAACCAGTACGTGAGCACCGCGCTGAGCGAGCGCCGATGCAGTCGCGGCGCCGATGCCGCTCGTTGAACCCGTCACTAATGCAGTCAATCCCGCCATCTCTGGAGTCATGCTCAGAACCGTAGATATATGTTTTTGGAACTACCAATCCAATTTAGTTAGATGCCAATGCAATTGACGGTGCCGGGCCTTGAATGTGCAGGCAGTCCAGCAGGGCGTCCAGGGCCGCTTGCAGAGGCTGGGTATCACGGTTGAGTTGAGTGAGCACGAGACCACCGATAGCAGTCGCTAGTGTCATGGTCGCTAGGGCCTCAGGATCAGCGTCTGGTGCGATTTCATGGTTGGCGTGCATCGTCTGGTAGCCGGCGCGAATACCGTCCTCGCATCGACGAAATATCCGCGCGATCTGGCTCAGCGTGTCAGGGTCAAGACCCATTAGACCGGTACCGAGCGTGGCGATGGGACAACCACCTTCGTATTGCGACTCACGTTGCCCCTCGATCAGTCGTTGCCCCCAGGAACGTACGGCGTTCGCAGAGTCGAAGCTGCCCACCATCGACTCACGGACGAACGACAGGGCGTCCTGATATTCGACAACGGCGGAGAGTAGGGCTTGCTTGTCAGCGAAGTAGTGATAGATCTGCGAGCTGCTCACTTTCGCCTCGGCACGGACGTCGTCCAGGGTCACGCGGGCCACGCCGTGCCAGCCGATCAGACGATCTGCGGCTTCTACGATGCGCTGCCGCGTGTGCTGACCCTTCGGGGTCAGCCTCGCCATCTTTCTAGACATCGCGCCGGCGTCTGCTGCCCGATCCGTAACCGCTACCGGGCGCTGGCAGCGCGCCCGTTCGGCGGTGTTCCCCATCAACGATTCCAAACATAGGTACAGCGTACGTCATCTGCTCGCCGCTCTTGCCGGCCAGCGGCCAGGTCTATGGGGGTCAGTGAGCATCCCGATGCGCCGCCCGACCGCACCGGTCACTGGGCGCAATCCGGCCGACGCGCTCGTGGTGCAGGCGTTGGTTGAGCGCGTCGCAGCAGCGGCAAGCAGAGCCTGACTGGCGCACTCTTCCCAAAAAGAGCGTAGCTGTGCACGGCCGTGGATGTTTTGACGTCCGGAGCACTGAAGCAACCCTGATCCCAGCACAGCAGGAGAGAACGAATCCACTCACCGAACTACCCAGTCTATCAATGTGATTCGGCCGCTCACGTTGCTTTTCTCTATCGTCCGTTGATATTCATTGCGACAGCCCCATTCCCAGTAGTTGCTCAGAGCGTTGATCTCGACTGCCGAGTCCCGATGTGTCTGTGCCGCGACGGCGGAGGGATACGCTTGTCCCCGTGCCGTTTTGGGCATGCCGTAGCGTCCAGCACCGCCGTGTGCTGGTTGAACGGACACTGTGGCTCCCTCAGATCAGTCGGTCCGGCTACCCTCGTGACGTGGACTCAACTGTCGCCGCGATCCGGTTCAGCGACATACCTCGTACTGGCCCCCAGGCGCGTGTCTTGGATGCGGCGCTTCGGCTCATCAACGACTACGGGGTGAGCGGCACGTCTTTGCAGATGATCGCGGATGATATGGGCGTCACGAAGGCGGCTGTATACAGACAGTTCAGGTCCAAGGTCGACATCGTCCTCGCGCTGACCGAGCGCGAGCTCGGCAGGCTGGACGATGCCTTAGAGGCAGCCGAGGCTGAGGCTTCCACGACGCGTGCGCGGGAAGTATTACTCACGAAGGTCATCGATCGAGCGATCGAACGCCGCAGCATGGTCGCAACGTTGCAGTTCGACCCGGTCATCGTGCGAATGCTCGCCGACCACAAGCCCTTCCAGTGCTTCGTTGACCGGCTATATGCCGTCCTGTTAGGTGACATTGGTGACGCCGCTAGGGTTCCCGCGGCGATGCTGTCGGGGGCGATCTGCGTTGGAGTCATGCATCCGCTCGTCGCCGGCATCGATGAGGACACCCTCCGCGCCGACCTTCTACACACAGCGTGGCGCATCTTCGATCTACCCGAGCGCAGGGTAGCGGCTCCGCGGCGCTTTTGTTAGGCGGTTGCCCAGATGAGCCACATTTTGGTGTGTGTCAGCCGTCGGTGTCCCCAGGACCTGGATGGTCTGTTTGCATGTCGTAGTCGCGCAGATATTGGTGGACCAGTTTCAGGGTTTTTTGGTGTCCGGTGGTGATGCCGATCGCGGATTCCAGAACGATGAGCCGCCCGAGGGCGGCGATCAGCACCGACACCACCTCCGGCGGTAACGTCGACTCGCCTGTGTGGTCGCGCAGGATGAAGGTCAGTGCCGCGACTTGAGCTTCGCGGAACTTCTCGGCGCCGGCGGCGAGTTCGGCGCGGATGTCCTTGCGGTGATTGCCCAGCGCCATGAATTCCATCAGCAGTCCCCCGCCTCGGGGGTCAACGGTCAAGTCCCACAACGCCTGTAGCGGTGTATCCGATGCCAGTGCCTGCCGTTGAGCGGCCAGGGTGGCGTCGGTGCCGCGGCGTAGCAACGCCAAGAACAGGTCGTCCATCGACGGGAAGTAGTAGTAGACGGCCGCGCGCTGCACGCCGACCTTCTCGGCGACCCGCCGCGAGGTCGCTGCGGCGTATCCCTCCTCGAGCATGATCTCGGCGGTGGCGTCGAGGATCTTGTCGCGCACACCGCTGTCACGTCTGCCGATGCGTTGCGGTGTCGCCATCTGGCTCCTTCTGTCGCTGACTGCCCGAAGTGCACGACCCAACCTTGACTAATGCACCCCGCCGGTGTTAAGCATATGCCTATCCCACTGTTAGGCGATCGCCTAACAAATGTGTAGCCCAGGATCGACGGAGGAGTTGGTTGTGACCGATCAGATAAGCGACGTCGACATCGCGCGTTGCGGCCGCGGGCGGTCGTCCCTTCGGTGAGGATTGACAGCCATGCCTGAAACGACCACGCGGCCGGGGATCTGTCGCATCTGCTCCGCGCACTGCGGAGTGCTCGCCACCGTGGTCGACGGCCGCCTCACCAAGGTGATCGGCGACCCGGAGAACCCCATGTTCAAGGGGTACACCTGTGCCAAGGGTCGCGCGCTGCCGGAGATTCACAACAACCCCCTCCGTCTTCTACACAGCCAGAAACGTCAGCCCGATGGCACGTACACGCCCATCGAGGCGGAGCAGGCCACCGACGAGATCGCCGACCGGCTGCGCACCCTACTCGAGACTTACGGCCCGCGTTCAGTGGCGCTCTATCTTGGCACCAACGGCCAGCCCTATCCGGCGAGCCCGCTCACCGCCAACGCGTTCCTACGAGCCATCGAATCGCCGATGTTCTTCACCGCCAACACCATCGATCAGCCCGGCAAGCAGGTCGCGCTGGCGACGCACGGACACTGGCTGGGCGGAGACGTTCCGTTCGACGAGGCTGACAGCTGGCTGCTCGTCGGAACCAACCCGCTGATCTCCAAGGCTATTGGGATTCCCGGGCAGAACCCTGGTCAGGGCCTGCGGACCGCGATCAGCCGCGGCATGAAGCTGATCGTCATCGACCCGCGTCGCTCGCAGACCGCGGCGCGCGCGGCAATCCA
Source organism: uncultured Actinomycetota bacterium (assembly GCA_963766465.1). Lineage (GTDB taxonomy): Bacteria > Actinomycetota > Actinomycetes > Mycobacteriales > Mycobacteriaceae > Mycobacterium. The sequence continues at coordinate 21,545 of CAVXZT010000014.1, read as the reverse complement.
CATTCAGCCCCGTCCCGGTGAGGACGTCGCCATCCTTGCCGGCATAATCAACTGGATCGTGCGCGAGAACCTTTGTGACACAGAGTTCCTGGCCGAGAACGCGACGGGTTTCGATGAGCTGGCCGCCGCTGTCTCTGCTTTCACACCCGAATACGTCGCTGAGCGCGCCGACGTCCCTGCCGAGGAGGTGATCGAGGCAGCACGACTTTTCGCCACGTTCGGCACCCGCGGGGGCATGGTGAACGCTGGCACCGGAGCCAACTTCAGCGCGCACGGCACCTTGCTGGAGTACCTGTGCCTATGCCTGACCACGATCTGCGGGCGCTGGCAACGCGCCGGGGGGCGGATCACCCGACCCAACACGTTGATGCCGGCCTACACCGCCAAGGCCCAGGCGCACCCACCCTACGAGGGATGGGGCTTCGGGGAGCATCTGCGGGTGCGTGGTCTCACTGACACCGCGGCGGGCTTGCCGACCGCTGCCCTGGCCGACGAGATCCTGCTCGAGGGCGACGGACAGGTCAAGGCCCTGATCTGCGTTGGTGGCAATCCGATGACGGCGTGGCCCGATCAGCGAAAGACCCACCGTGCGTTGCAGTCTCTAGATCTGCTCGTCACGCTGGACACCGAGATGTCACTGACCTCACGGCTCGCCCACTACGTCATCGCGCCAATGATGCAGATGGAAACCCCGGCCATGACCCAGATGGCCGAACTGGTCAAATTCTATGCGGCCGGCGTCGGGGTTCCGGCGGCCTACGCGCAGTACGCGCCGCGCCTACTCGACCCACCCGAGGGCTCAGACCTGGTGGAGGAATGGCAGTTCTTCCTCGGCCTGGCCAAACGCATGGACCTACAGATGTTCTTCGTCAACTTCTTCGGCGGAGGTGGCGGCAGATTCATGGAATCACCGCCGGTGGTGGTCACCATGGACGGCGACACCAACCTCACAACCGAGCAACTGTTCGCTGAGATGTGCGCCAACTCCCGCGTTCCTCTCGAAGAGGTGGCCAGCTACCCCCATGGCAACATTTTCGATATTGAAGACGTCGTACAGGAGCGCGACCCCGATTGCACCGCGCGCCTGGATGTTGGGAACGCCCGCATGCTCGCCGAACTCGCCGAGGTGTTGACCGAGGATTTCGGGGCCGCCCGCGCCGACACCGACTATCCCCTTCGAGTGATATCCCGCCGTCACGGCAGCTTCATGAACTCCTCGGGCACCTACCTCGCAAAGCTCAACGGCGGCAAGCCCTATAACCCGGCCTACATGCACCCCGATGTGCTCGAGGCGCTGGGGTTGCAATCGGGCGATCTGGTGACTGTCACCTCACCGCACGACTACATACCCAGCGTCGCCGAAGCCGATGACACGCTGCGCCGCGACGTCGTCGCCATGCACCACGCCTTCGGTGGCCTACCGTCTGAAGACGATGAGGTCCGCGAACGGGGAAGCAGTGTCGGAAGACTGGTCCCCACCGCCATCGAGTACGACCCGATCACCGGACTGCCCCGGCAAAGCAATATCCCGGTCAACGTCACCCCACGCACCGATTGAGGTACGTGTCCAAACACGAAACCTTGGCCGCCGCGCCGATCGGTGCGGTGTAGAGGGGCCGGACATCCTTGGCGATCTGTCCCCAGTACTTTCGTGATGCATAGCGAAAGATGTTGCGCAACAAGTCATAACTTCTCGTAGTGTTCAGATATACATGCCGCCGTTGACGCCGATGACTTGACCGGTGATGAAGCCGGCGTCGTCGGTGCACAGGAACGCGGTGGCGGCGGCGATGTCGTCGGGTGTTCCGCTGCGGCGCACGGGAACCATGGTCGCCAGAACGTCGAGGGGCGGGACGGTTCCGGCTTGGACTCCGGCTTGGGCCATAGGGGTGTCGACGATGGATGGCGGGATGGTGTTGACGGTGATGCCTTGCGGGGACAGTTCGTAGGCGAGGGCTTTGGTCAGCGCGATCACTCCGCCCTTGGAGGCGACGTAGTGGGCGCGCTCGGGCGCACCGGATTGAGCGCTCGACGAGGAGATCGTGACGATACGGCCCCATCCGGCGGTTTGCATGTCGGGGATGGCGGCCTGGATGCAGGTGAAGGTTCCGGTGAGGTTGATCGCGATGAGGCGGTCCCACTGCTCGGCGGTGATCTCGGTGGCGGGCACCGGTGTGCCGACGTCGACGCCGGCGCTGGTGACCATGATGCTGATCGGTCCGAGGTCAGTGCGCACGCGGTCTAGGGCTTGGTCAATGGCGCTTCGGTCGGTGACGTCGACCTCGGCGACCATCACGTGTGCACCATTGGTTCGAAGGCGTTGGGCTTCGATGTGGGCGAGTTCGCCTTGGCGGTCCAGCCTGGCCCCACAGGGCCGAAGGACCCCAACTCCACAAGCGCAGCGCCAAGCAGGCAACGGAAAAACAGATGGCGCGTTCCGCTTACCAGTGACGTCGACTGTGCTGGCGGTAGCGGGAACGGTCCGAAGTGTGTCGAGGGTCCGGTGACTGTAGCCAATGAGAACGGCCCCCGGAGATCAGATCTCCGGGGGCCGTTCCATTTAGTAGCGGGGACAGGATTCGAATTTGCGACCTCTGGGTTATGAGCTAGGCACCCGGCGTTCTACTGGCCATACCTCGTCTTAAAGGTGCAGCTCAGAGCGATCACCGGTCTAGACGATTGCACTGGATCCCGCCGATTCCGGGGGGTTCCGCAGAGTTTTTTTCCCAAATCCGTTCCCAAATTGACCGGCGTAGTACCGGCCTTTGCCAACGGATCTACAGCCCGCACGACCGCGTGTATCGCAGTGTCGCTATATGCCGCAGAAGCCGCTGATCTGCACTGAAGCTCCCACCCCGTGCCATCACATTTCTGTCTCGTACGTGTTGTGACAACGCTGTGACAACCCTGACTAACACCGTTTTTATAAGATCCGCTATTGGCGACACTGCCGTGTTCGGTTGTGGTTGGCTATCGGTGTCGATAACCGTCCCGGTTTACGGCCCAAGACGGGATGAACGGAGCGTACGCATGTTGCTGTCGGGTCGTATCACGCGCCGGGCGCTGGCCCCAGTGATTGCCAGTGGAGCGATGGCCGGTGCGACGCTGTTTGCAGGCGTCTCGGTGGCGTTTGCACAACCCACGCCCGCCCCGCCACTTCCCCCGGCGCCTGGATGCACAGCCGCCGACCTGGCCCGAGCGTCGGGCACAGTGGGCACCGCAATGGCGGACTACATGTTCAGCCATCCCGACGTCAACAACTTCTTCACCAGCCTGCGCGGGCTGCCGAACGAGGAGATCCGCGGCGAAGTCCAAAATTACATGACCGCCAACCCTCAGGTTGAAACCGAAATCAACGGGATCCGCCAACCCCTCACCGACCTAAGGCATCGCTGCGATGCCCCACTCCCATTGGGTGAGTAGTCAGTTCAGCGGTGCCGCGCCCGACAACCGTCATAGGCAAGATGGCCAAACCACGCCGGTGAGGAGACAACCCAGATGACTCATTGGACTCGTTCATGCTCGGTCGCGGCAGCGACCGTCTTCGCACTCACGGCCGTTCCCGCTGCGGTCGTCACGATTCAGCCCTCCGGTGTCGCCAAGGCCGACGTGTGCGTGAGCGGCGGCCGACGGGTTTCGGTGAGCGGCTGCGCGAACATTGCCGATGCAGTTGCGCCCTATGTTCCGCCGCCGGCGTACTACGCTCCTATGCCCTATGACCCACCGCCGCCCCCGAACATCACCGGGTGTGTCAGCTATAACGGCCGCTGGGTCAATGCGGCGGGGTGCAACTAGGCCGTTGCGCGATCCACTCGGCGGCGTCGCCGAGAGTTGAACACCGCTGACGGTGACTGTGGATGCGTCGACCTGAAATCCACTGCCACACTCGATTGGGCGCCACTACCGAGGGGCGACCGATCGGTTCGGTTCGGCCAGCAGGCTACGCGGTGGCCATGGCTGCGGTCTGGATCTCGCGCACCGCAGTCCGCAGCCCCCTGCGTTTACCCGTTCTGGAATCGACATCGACACTTTTCCGCATTCCCTCGCGGATACGGAATTTCAACTCCGAGTTCGTTTCGGGCGCATCATCGGAGGTCGCCGTGAGCAGCTTGTCGGGCAGAGCAAGCTTGAGGATCGTCCAGAACGACTGCGCGTACTGGCGTAACAGCGGGCCGGTGGTGTACGGCAAGTCGTATTTCTCGCAGAGCGCCCGAACCCGCTCAGAGATTTCGGCGTACCGGTTGCTAGGCAAGTCGGGAAACAGATGATGTTCAATTTGGTAGCACAAATTGCCACTCATGAACGCCATCAAGGGGCCGGCGTTGAAATTCGCCGATCCGAGCATCTGGCGCAGATACCATTCGGCCTGAGACTCATTCTCGAACTCTTCGCGGGTGAATTTCTCCGCACCATCGGGGAAGTGCCCGCAGAAGATCACCATGTAGGACCAGTAGTTGCGAACCAGGTTCGCCGTCGCGTTGGCGCCCAGCGTGTACTTCCAGTTCTTACCGGTAAGCGCGGGAAAGACGATGTAGTCCTTGCCCACCTGCTTGCCGACTTTGCGGCCGATCACCCGCAGATCTCTACGGACTTCGGCCCAGGACTTCTCGCCGTTGCGCACTTTGGCCGTCTCCAGGCCGTGCGCTGCGACCCCCCACTCGAACAGCGTTCCGAGCAGCAGGTTGTAGATCGGGTTGCCAAGCATCCACCGCTCCCAGCGCTGATCACGGGTCAGACGCATGATCCCGTAGCCGATGTCGTCGTCAAGGCCGACAACATTGGTGTACTTGTGATGGATGAAGTTGTGTGACTTCTTCCAGTGCACGCTCGGTGACGTTGTGTCCCATTCCCATTCGGTGGAGTGAATCTCCGGATCGTTCATCCAGTCCCATTGGCCGTGAATGATGTTGTGGCCAAGTTCCATGTTCTCGATGATCTTCGCCAGCGCGAGCATGGTGGTGCCGGCAAGCCAGGCCACCCTGTTCTTGCTTGCGAATAGTGCGATTCGGCCGCCCGCGGCCAGCGCCCGCTGCAGCTGAATGCAGCGACGGATGTAGCGCGCGTCGCGCTCGCCGCGAGACTCCTCGATGTCGGTTCGGATCGCGTCCAGTTCCCGCGCGAGTTCTTCGATTTCTTCGGCGGTCAGGTGCGCGTACTGCTTGATGTCGGTGATAGCCATGTCTCCCCTAGATTCTGATGGTGCAGTCGCCGGCTGCCGTGGAGATGCACGTGTTGATTCGGTCGCCCTCGCCGTGCTCATCTCCGGACCTGAAGTCGCGGGTATGCCCTGATTCCAGCGGGAGTACGCACGTCTGGCAGATGCCCATCCGACAGCCGAAGGGCATCTGGATGCCGAGCTTCTCGCCGGCTTCCAGAAGTGAAGTGGCACCGTCTATTTCGATGCTCTTATCGACTATGGAGAAGGTGACTGTGCCGCCCTCTCCGCCTTTGTCGGTGCGCGCGATGGTGAACCGCTCCGTGTGCAAATAATCCCGGAACCCCGCGTCGCCCCACGCCTTCTCGACTGCGTCCAGCATCCCGTTCGGACCGCACGCCCACGTGGGCCGTTCCCGCCAGTCGGGCACCAACGTGTCGAGATCTTCGAAATCGAGGTGGCCGTCAGTCTTGGTCAGTTGCATATGCAACCGGTAGCTGGACTGTTCCTTTTCGAGCTCGCGCAGCTCGTCGTGGAAAATCACGGTATCCGTCGACGGCGCCGAGTGGATGTGCATAATGTCAGGGATCTCGCCGCGGGCTTTGAGCGAACGCAACATCGCCATCAACGGGGTGATCCCGCTGCCCGCACTGACGAAAAGGATCTTCGGCGGCGGCGGGTCAGGTAAGGCGAAATCGCCCTTTGGCGCGGCCAAGCGAACAATCGTTCCGGGTTTCACACCGTTGACCAGATGGGTGGACAGGAATCCCTCGGGGGTCGCTTTGACCGTAATGGTGATGCGCTTGTCGTCACGGCGCGGAACCGAAGTCAGCGAATACGACCGCCAATGCCAGCGCCCGTCGATGCGTAGCCCTATGCCGACGTACTGGCCGGGCTGGTACTCAGCGGAGAATCCCCACCCAGGCTTGATCGTCACAGTGGCCGAGTCTTCGGTTTCGGTCCGCACGTCGACGACCTCGCCGCGAAGCTCGCGCGCCGACCACAGCGGGTTGAGCAGCTTGAGGTAGTCGTCCGGCAGCAGCGGTGTCGTTGCTCTTGCCGCTAAACCCCGAAGCAGGTTTACTCTCGGCGTTTTGGCGGTGTCGACATTCTTCGCCGGTTTGACACCCCACCGTGCCAGATCGCGCAGTCCCGCGGCCATCAGTAACCACTCCCGTCGCCCTCTTCGCCAAAGTATTGGGTGTACAGCTGTACACCCAATACCCACGTTGGCGTGGGTTCACACCTTCGCGTGTGCGGTGGGGGATCTGCGGCGCATCCGTGCCCAATTAATTGGCCGTCCTGGACACGCCGAGGCCGACCCAGTACCGAACACGGGTTGGGACCTCAATATCGTTGCTCCGATGACCATGCCAGCGCTTGTTTTTGTCGGCCCAGGACTACGTGGTCCGATGTTCGCGGCAAGGTTGGTTCGGTCCGATATCAACGTCGTTGGCGGGTGAGACCTATTTTCGTATCGGCACGGGATACCGTACGCACCCAATTGTGGCCGCTACCACTGCTGGGCATTGTTCTCGCGGTGGGAGCGGGGGTATCTCTTCCCCTCTTGGACGCGGTCGTCGACGAGAGGTTGCCGTCCTGGTTGACCGCTCTGTTGTTCGGCGGCGACGCCGGAGCCGCGCGAACGTTGCTTGACGCCATCGCCAGCTCGCTTATCACAGTCACGTCGCTGACGTTCTCTCTGACCGTCGTCACGCTGCAATTGGCGAGCAGCCAGTTCTCGCCACGGCTGCTCCGGACCTTCACCAGCGACATCTTCGTCCAGGCAACCCTCGCGATCTTCCTGTCCACCTTCACCTACTCCCTAACCGTCCTGCGCGCCGTGCGCAGCGGCGACGAGGCGGGCGTTTTCGTCCCGCGGATATCGGTCACGGTTGCCTTCGCGCTCGGCATCCTCAGCGTCCTTGGTCTGGTGCTATTCCTGGCCCACCTCGCCCGCCAGATCCGCGTCGAGACCATGCTGCGCGACGTCCACGACGACGCCACCGCCACTGTACGAAGCGCGACGATCCCACTCGAGGATGCCCGCCCCCAGCCACCGACCCCCACCCCTCCGGCACACGCGGTCGATATCACGGCGCCGTCGTCGGGCTTTTTGACCAGCATCGAAGACACCGAATTGCTCTGCGCGGCAATACAAGCCAACGCCTACGTGATCATCGACTGCCATCCAGGTAGCTCCATCGTCGAAGGTGTCCCGATCGGCATCGCCTGGTCGACATCCGGCCGTATGGGCGACGGCACCTTCAATCGGTTGCAAGGCGCCGTCTGTAAGTCGATCCGCGTCGGCTATGAGAGAACCGCGGCACAAGACGTCGGCTACGGACTGCGCCAGCTCGTCGACGTCGCGAACAAGGCGCTCTCGCCGGGAATCAATGACCCGACTACGGCGATCCATGCGCTGGGCCACATTTCGGCGATCCTCTGCCAGCTCGCCGGCCGCGATCTGCGCTCCATCGTGCTGTGTGACGATGACGATCAGGTGCGGGTGGTGCTTCGCCGACCCGACTTCGCCGAGGTGCTCGACGTCGCCATTACTCAGCCCCGTCGCTACGGCTCGTCAGACCCGCAAGTGATGAAGAGGTTACTCCGGCTACTCGAGGAACTCGCCTGGCACACCTACGACGTGTCCCCCATTCGCGAGCAGCTAGAACGACTTCGCGGCACCGTGGCCCGGTCGGACTTCGACGACGTCGAACTCACCCAACTGGAAACAGCCGCGAAACGGGTGGAGCATGCAATCACCCACCACGTTGGTCGCAGCATGGGCCGGTCCTGAGCGGCACGTGCGCATCGTCGAGGCCTTCGTGCACGCGCTTAGCCTGACCGGTTCGATGGCTTGGGCCATTCTGTGGGCGTTGATTTTCGGGTTTGCATTGTTCGCTGTTGTCCAGGCAGCGGTGCGCCGCGACACCATCACGTCGCTTCTTGGAGACGATCGTGCACGCGCCCTCGCGGTCGCTACAGGGCTGGGGATGGCGTCGTCGTCGTGCTCTTATGCCGCCGTGGCATTGGCGCGGTCGCACTTCCGTAAAGGTGCCAACTTCACCGCGGCGATGGCGTTCGAGATTGCCTCGACCAACCTGGTGATCGAACTGGGCGTCATCCTCGCGCTGTTGATGGGCTGGCAGTTCACCCTCGCCGAGTTCGTCGGCGGCCCCATCATCATTATCCTGGTGGCGCTACTTTTTCGGATCACGCTGCGCGAGAGGCTTATTCGCCAAGCAGCGGAACAGGCTGACAAAGGGTTGGTCGGTTCGATGGAGGGGCACGCCGCGATGGACATGTCCGTGGGCGGCGACGCGGGCTTCTGACGTCGCCTGATGTCAGCCGACGGAGCGACCGCCGTCTCGCATGTATTCGTCATGGAGTGGGCGGCGATATACCGGGACCTCGCGGTCGGCCTGCTGGTCGTCGGCGCAGTGGGCTCCTGGGTGCCGGACTCGTTCTGGCAAGGGCTGTTCTTGGATGGCCACCCGCTGGTGTCGCTCTGGGGACCGAGCATCGGACCCATTGTCGCGATCCTCAGCTTCGTATGTTCGGTCGGTAACGTGCCACTGGCGGTGGTGCTGTGGACCGGTGGCATGAGTTTCGGCGGCGTCATCGCGTTCATCTTCGCGGACCTGCTCATCTTGCCAATCCTCAACATCTACAGGAAGCACTACGGCTGGCCGATGATGTGGCGCATCCTGGGATTGTTCTATGGGGCGATGGTCGTTGCCGGCTATGCCGTGGAACTGCTGTTCGGTCTCACCGGACTCGCTCCAAACCCATCCTCGGCGCATCTGCCCCGATCAGGGGGTCCGGTGGAATTACACCACCCGGCTGAAATATCGTCGCGCTGGCACCGGCCGCGCTGCTGGTATCGCGCTTCGTGTGCACCGGCGGGGTCAAAATGCTGAACATGATGGGCGGTGCGCCGCAGTGACCGCGACCAGCCCGCCACCGGACCACGCATTTCCGTCCAATTCATCGGAGGACTGTTCGCACCCGACGACTCCGCGAGGACGCTCTCCTGGCTGACGGGGAACGCGGCATCCTGGTCGGTCCGCGCGGCGACTACGCGTGGGTGTGCGCACTGCGGTGGGACTCGGACGCGGTCTGGTCGTCGATCGTGGGCGACCCGGGCGGCTACTCCGTGACCCCCGCTGATCGGCGGTTCGTCTGGGAGGGCTATTACGAGCAGCGCATCCCGTCTTACACGTACATCCCACCCGGTTCCGCTACACCGGCGATGCCGATCCTAGCGCGCGAGCCGGAATCGCTGAGACTTATCGAGCATTGATCGCCGACGAAGCGCGACTTACGCAGATCATCTCCCATGTCCTCGCCGCTCACGCCGACGGCGCCAACATCCTGGAACTAACGACGTGGATCGACCACCTCAACGCAATTGCGGAACGACTCCGGGCCGCCGGCTAATCAGTGCTCGTGCTGAGCGGAAATGAACGCGCGGGAGCGCCGTGAGATCTCTGAGAGACTCGCCAACACGCCGCCGACACCGAGCTTGTTAATCGACGGGCATCAGCTCATTCATCGGCGAGAGATTCGACTGCCCGCCGTGGACACGTTGTTCCTAGCCGCCCCGATCACCTTCGAGAACAGGCTCGTTCAAGGCGACGGGCGCATCGCCCGACCCCATCCGGGCAAGGCCACGGCGACTGTGCCCGACTCCTACGACCAACTCACTCCGGTACTGGCGGGGCGGCAGGAGGTTCTTGACGCTCGCCGAGCAAGATGACACTGCGTGCTCACCCCAGGTCAGCCCGCCGCACCGCGGCCAGGTCGAGAAACCCTTCAGCTCGACGCCATCGACACGCTTTCCTTAGCGAGGTCCTATGCGGAGCGCACCGGAGCCGACGTAGCAACCTTGAACCGTCGACCATGACTCAGCTGTGTAGGGCGCTACCAGGAAGATTCGAGGGCGCTCAACGACGGTCGGCAAAGGCCAATGTTCACAAATCCGTTCACAAGCGGCATGAAAATGACCCCAGAGGTCACGCCTCTGGGGTCATTTCCGTTGGTAGCGGGGACAGGATTCGAACCTGCGACCTCTGGGTTATGAGCCCAGCGAGCTACCGAGCTGCTCCACCCCGCGACGGGTAAACGCCAGGTTACCGAAGGTAGCGCCTCACATCCAAATCGCCTGTTGTCGGTCGAGAGCGTGCGTAAAAATGTCCGCGCTGAGCGGCGTGTCTGCGGGCAGACACGCACGTCCCCTACTCGCGTGTGGGCCCACGGCGAAGTGGTTACTTGGCGGTGGTGTAGTTGTTCATCGCGTCGTCGAGGCGTTGTAGCGCTTGGCCGTATTGGGCGAAATTGCCACTCTGCTGCGCCGAGTGCACCGCGTCGAGCGCAGAGTTGACCTCTTGCAGCGCAGCGGCTTTGGCCGCCGACAATTGCACCGATCCGCCACCCGGCGGAACCGCGATCGGCGTGCGCACCTCGGGTGCTTGGCCCTGGGTTGGCGGCGGTGCGGCCGGAGGCTGGCCGTCAGTTGGCGGCGGCGCAGCGGGAGGCTGCTGCCCGTTCACCTGCCCGGCGACCGGTGCCGGTCCGGTGGCGGTGGCTCCCGCTCCTGGACCGAACAGCTTGTCCAGCGCGTCGCTGACGGTCGGACCGTAGCCGACCCTGTCGTTGTACATCATCGCGACGCGGATCAGGCGCGGGTACGACGACGCCGCATCACTAGCTCCTGGCGAGGCATAGACGGGTTCCACGTACAGCAAGCCGCCCTGGGCCACCGGCAGCGTCAGCAGGTTGCCCCATCGAATCCGGTTCTGGTTATCGCGACCGATCACACCAAGATCCTGCGACACCGCTGTGTCGGTGGTGATCGCGTTGTTGGCCAGCTTCGGGCCGTTGACCTGACCCGGAATGGTCAGCACCGTGATCTTGCCGTACGTGGCGGGATCGGAGCTGGCGCTGATGTAGGCGGCCAAGAAGTCGCGCCGGAACCGGTTCATCGCACTAGTCAGCTGGAATGACGCCGATCGGTCGTCGGACGCAAGGTCCTTGGCCACGATGTAGTACGGCGGCTGGAAGCTACTGGCCGTCGGATTGGGATCCAGCGGCACGTCCCAGAAGTCCGAGGTCGAGAAGAACGTCACCGGATCGTTGACGTGGTACTTGGCCAGCAGCGAGCGCTGCACCTTGAACAGATCCTCGGGGTAGCGCAGGTGCTCCTGCAGCTCGGGCGAGATGTCGCTCTTGGGCTTGACCGTGCCGGGGAACACCTTCATCCACGCCTGCAGCACCGGATCCTTCTCATCCTGTGCATACAGCGTGACGGTGCCGTCGTACGCGTCGACGGTGGCCTTGACCGAGTTTCGGATGTAGGACACCTGCTTGTCGAGCGCCAACCGGTTGACCCCCACCTCGTTGGAGTCGGCGGTGGCCGACGACAACGACGTCAGCTGCGAGTACGGGTAGCTGTCCAGCGTGGTGTAGCCGTCGACGATCCACACCATCTTCTTATTGACGATCGCCGGGTAAACGCTGGTATCGGCGGTCAACCACGGCGCCACCGCCTTCACCCGCTGGACCGGGTCGCGATTGAACAGGATCCTGCTGTTGGACCCGATCACGTTGGAGAACAAGAAGTTTCGCTCGGCGAACTTAGCCGCGAATACGGTGCGGGCCATCCAGTTGCCGACGGGTACTCCCCCGCTGCCGGTGTAGGTGTAGTTCTTCGTCTCGGTGTTCGTCTCGTAGTCGTATTCGCGGTCGGCGCCGTTCTTGCCGACGATCGCGTAGTCGGCCGCGGCACTGGCGATCACCGGACCGAAATAGACGCGAGGCTGATCCAGTGGGGCGGGTCCGGGTGAAATCACGCTGCCGTTCGCACCGACCACGCTGGCCAGGAACTCCGGATAGCCGCCATTCTGGTTGGGGTCGTTGGCGATTCCGCGCACGGTGTTGGCCGGCGAGGCGATGAATCCGTTGCCGTGGGTGTAGACGGTGTGCCGGTTGATCCAGTCACGCTGGTTGTCGATCAGCCGGTCGGGTTGAGTTCTCGGGCGGCCACCACGTAGTCGCGCAAATTGCCGTCGGGACCGTTGTAGCGGTCGATCGACAGCTGGTCGGGGAAGTTGTAGAAGTTCTTGCCCTGCTGGAACTGGGTGAACGCCGGGCTGACGATCGTCGGGTCGAGCAACCGGATGTTCGACGTTGTCGCCCGGTCGGAGGCCACCTGCTGAGCGGTGGCCTGCGCATTGCCGCTGTAGTCGCGATAGGTGACGACATTGTCGGTCAGGCCATAGGCCTGCCTGGTCGCCGCGATACTTCGGCTGATGTATTCGCTTTCCTTTTGCGCCGCATTAGGTCTCACGCTGATCTGCTCGACGACCAGCGGCCAGCCCCAACCCACGACCAGCGAGGTCAACAGCAACAGCACCACGCCGATGGCCGGAATTCGCAAGTCGCGCAACACAATCGCGGAGAACACCGCCACCGCGCAAATCACCGCGATCGCCATCAGGATCAGCTTGGCCGGCAACACGGCGTTGATGTCGGTGTAGCCGGCACCGGTGAACGGCTTGTCGTCGCGGGTATGGCTCAGCAGCGAATAGCGGTCCAGCCAGTACGCCACCGCCTTGAGCAGCATCAGGATGCCCACCAGCGTGATCAGCTGGATACGCGCCGACCGGCTCAACGCCCCGGTGCGGCCCGACAATCGGATACCGCCGAATAGGTAGTGGCCCACCAGGTTTGCGATGAACGCCAGGAACGTCGCCGACGAACAGATAGCCCAGCACCATCCGGTAGAAGGGCAGGTCGAAGGCGTAGAAACCGAGGTCCTTGCCGAATTGCGGGTCGGTGATCCCGAAGCTGCCGCCGTGGATGAACAACTGCACGCGGTCCCAGTACATCTGGGCGATGAAGCCGGCGGCGACGCCGATGAGTACCGGCACGCCGATGCCGATCAGCCGCAGCCGGGTCATCACCGCGGTCCGGTAGCGGGCCACCGGATCGTTGGGTCCGGTCGTCGGGACGAACACCGGCCGCATGCGGTACGCCAGAGCGAGCGCGGCGAAGACGATGGCGGCCATCGCCGCCGCGCCACCAGGAAAACGACGACCCGAGTGACCAACTTCGTGGTGAACACGGACCGGTAGCCGAGCTCGCCGAACCACAGCCAGTCCACGTAGGTGTCGACGATCCGCGGCCCGAACAGCAATAGCAGCACGACGGCCAGGCGCCACCGCGATCAGAATCCGGCTACGTCGTGTCAGCTTCGGCATTCGCGCCGCGGGCCGCATACCCACTCGTCAACTCCAGTCTTGGGTTCTCAAACGTCGATCGAGGACGTGGCCCCAACTCTACGCACCCTCCGCACGGCAACCTCTCAGCAACGGGGAGGTTCGCCACCAGCGGAAATTGCATGCAACGCGTCGACGGCCTGACCGAGGTTATCGACCTTGACCAGCTGCATGCCGTCCTCGTGCGCCGTCTTGGCCTCGTCACAGTTGTCGGCGGGCACCAAAAAGATGGTTGCGCCTGCTTCGTGGGCGGCCAGCATCTTGTGGGTGATGCCGCCGATGGAGCCGACCTTGCCGTCGCTGTCGATGGTGCCGGTGCCCGCGACGAACTTGCCGTCGTTGAGGTCACCGGTGGTGAGCTTGTCGACGACCGCGAGGGAGAACATCAGCCCGGCGGACGGCCCGCCGATGTTGGCGAGATTGAAATCGATGGAGAACGGCGCCCACGGCGCGTCGAGCACGGCGACCCCGAGGTATCCGTAGTCGCGGTCGGGGTTGGTGCCAAGGGTGACGGTGGCTTCGCCCGCCGGAGCGTTCTTGCGGCGATAGTCCAGGACGATCTTGTCGCCGGGCTTGGTGGCCTTGAGCAGCGCGGTGAACTGTTCGAGGTTGGCGACCGGTTTGCCGTTGAAGCCGTCGATCGCGTCACCGCGCTGCAGCTTGCCGACAGACGGGCCAGGGTCGTTGACCGTTGCGACCGTCACCGCCGACGGGTACTTGAGATAAGCTCAGCGCCGCGTACTCCGCGCTGTCCTCGGACCGTTTGAAGTCGGTGTTGTTGGCCTGGTCGATCTCGTCCTTCGACTTGTCGGGCGGATAGACCAGGTCGCGCGGAACCAGCTGCTCGCGGCCCGACATCCACAGGGTCAGCGCCTGCCCCAGCGTCAGGTCGTCACGCTGCGACACCGTGGTCATATTCAGGTGCCCCGTTGTCGGATGGACGTCCCCACCCTCGATGTCGACGACCTGCTTGCCGTCGACCTCGCCGAGCGTGTCGAACGTCGGGCCGGGGCCCAGCGACACATAGGGCACCGTCACCAGCGACAGCAGTACCCCGAACGCCAGGATCGGCACCAGGGCGACCAGCAGCGTCAAAATCCGCCTGTTCACGGCGACCACAGTAAAGGTTCGCGCTGGATGGGCCGTGCGCGAACCGGCGAGGTTCACTCTCAGCGTTACCCGCGGACCCGCACGACGGTCCGCCTGGTGAGTACCGTTGAGGCATGGCTGACCTGCCTTTTGGCTTTTCCCACGGGGACGACCCCGAGGGTGACAAGCCCAAGAAGGACCCCGATTCGGGTTCCGGCTCGGGCTCGGACCCGTTCGGCTTCGGTGGCGGCGGGTCCGAATTCGACATGTCCCAACTCGGCGAGATGTTCACCCGGCTCGGGCAGATGTTCAGCGGCGCGGGCGGCGTGATGACCGGCGGCAAGCAGTCCGGCCCGGTGAACTACGACCTGGCCCGGCAACTGGCGTCGAGCTCCATCGGGTTCGTCGCACCGGTACCCGAGAAGACCAGCGCCGCGATCGCCGACGCGGTGCGACTGGCCGAGACGTGGCTGGACGGCGCGACCGCGCTGCCCGCGGGCACCACCAAGGCGGTGGCGTGGACCCCCACCGACTGGATCGACAACACGCTGGACACCTGGAAGCGGCTGTGCGACCCGGTCGCCGAACAGATTTCGACGGTGTGGGCCTCGGCGCTGCCCGAGGAGGCCAAGAGCATGGCCGGCCCGCTGCTGGCGATGATGTCGCAGATGGGCGGCATGGCGTTCGGCTCGCAGCTCGGCCAGGCGCTGGGCAAGCTGTCGCGAGAAGTGTTGACCTCCACCGACATTGGCCTGCCGCTTGGGCCCCAAGGGAGTGGCGGCGTTGATGCCCGAGGCCGTCGAGGCGCTGGCCGAGGGGCTCGAGCTGCCGCGCAGCGAGATCATCACCTTCCTGGCTGCCCGCGAGGCCGCGCATCACCGGCTGTTCAGCCACGTGCCGTGGCTGGCCAGCCAGCTGCTCAACGCCGTCGAGGCCTTCGCCAAGGGCATGAAGATCGACATGAGCGGCATCGAGGACTTCGCGGCGGGGTTCAACCCGGCGTCGCTGACCGATCCGTCGCAGATGGAGCAGCTGCTCAATCAGGGCATCTTCGAACCGAAGGCGACGCCCGAGCAGACCGCCGCGCTGGAGCGGCTGGAGACCCTGCTGGCGCTGATCGAAGGCTGGGTGCAAACGGTCGTCGCCGACGCGCTTGGCGACCGGATCCCCGGCACGTCCGCGCTGAGCGAGACGCTGCGCAGGCGGCGCGCCACCGGCGGGCCGGCCGAGCAGACGTTCGCGACGCTGGTCGGGTTGGAGCTGCGGCCGCGCAAGCTGCGGGAAGCCGCGGTGCTGTGGGAGCGGCTGACCCAGGCCGTCGGCGCCGACGCCCGCGACGGGGTCTGGCAGCACCCCGATCTGCTGCCCAACGCGGAGGATCTCGACGAGCCTGCCGCCTTCATCGATCGGATGGTCGGCGGCGACACCAGTGGCATGGACGAGGCCATCGACAAGGCGATCGCCGACATTCAAAAGGACGAAGGCGACTCGAAGGATGTCTAGCCTGCTTACTTCGTCGAGGGCGGCAACACCTGGAACCCGGCCACGATCGTTTCAGTCTCGTAAGAGTTCTAGCCCAACGGATAGGGAACCCTGCCCCGCAGTGAAGGGACTCTGGCTCCACGGCGATTACGAGACTCATCGTGGATCGCGACCATTGCCATATGGCGAAAAACACCAAGACCACACTGAGCAACACCAACAAACGGGTTGCGCTCGCCGCAGCATTGCTGGCACTGGCGGGCACGCTGGGCAGCCTTGGCGGACAACCGATTGCGAACGCGAGCAAAACGCGGCGACTATTGCGTACCACGCATGTGTTAATGCAGGCGGCGACTACGTTCTGTGCTGTGTCCGCTATAACGGCGATCCCCTGCCTGCCCCGCCCGGCTCCCATGGGTGCATGTGGGACGGATCGGACTACGCACAGTTGCTCCGGGCGGAAGCGCACCGCCATCACCTTCGAAGCCTGAGGTGACCAAGCCGCCGATCGTTTCTGATCCCAGCCGCGCGCCGCGATAGAGACTTCGAGTTGCGACGAGCAAGATGGGGCGGGGTAGGTAGCCAAGGCCTGTGGATAACCCCGCCGGTTGTACCGCTGTTGGTGGCACAGTCGTCGCATGGGGCGGTATGCGCTCAACCCGTCGATGCCAGTGTTGTTGCGTCCCGACGGCACGGTGCAGGTCGGGTGGGATCCGCGGCGTGCCGTGTTGGTGCGTCCGCCGTCCGGGTTGACCCCGACCGCGCTGGCCGAGTTGCTCCGGACGTTGCAGTCGGGGACGACGCCGGCCGCCCTGCAGGCGCGGTTCGGGGTGGACGCGAGCGAGCTCATCGCATCGCTGGTAGACGCCGGCCTGGTGACCACGGCCGAGCGAAGGCGGACGCGGGCCGCGTCGATCCGCATCCACGGCCGCGGCCCGCTATCGGATCTGCTGGCGGGCGGGCTTCGCTGTTCGGGTGCCAGGGTGACGCACAGCAGCCAAACCAATGCGGCGCCCGACACGACCGACCTTGTCGTGCTTTCGGATTTCCTGGTCGCCGATCCGCGGGTGGTCCGCGAGCTCCACGCCGCAAGGGTGGCGCACCTGCCGGTGCGGCTGCGCGACGGCGCGGGATTGGTTGGGCCGCTGGTCATTCCGGGCGTGACGAGCTGTCTGGGGTGTGCGGATTTGCACCGCAGTGACCGCGACGCGGCGTGGCCCGCGGTCGCCTCGCAGCTGCGCGAAACCGTCGGCAGCGCAGACCGGGCCACGGTGCTTGCGACGGCGGCACTGGCGCTCAACCAGGTCGACCGGGTCATTCAGGCGGTACGCGGAGGCGACGACGTAGTGATGTCGACCGAGCCGCCGCCGACACTGGACACCACTCTGGAGTTCGACGTCAACGCCGGTGCGATCGTGGCGCGCCGGTGGTCGCGGCATCCCCGTTGCTGGTGCTGAAAACGGTTGTTGCCAAGTCGTTGGGGCCCCCACAGATTCGTCATGGATGATGGTCATGTGACGGACATCAAGCGAGGTCGGGCCGCGCGGAACGCCAAGCTGGCGAGCTTGCCGGTCGGAATGGCCGGCCGGGCCGCGCTGGGCTTCGGAAAACGGCTGACTGGCGCGTCGAAAGACGAGGTCAACGCCGAATTGATGGACAAGGCCGCCCAGCAGTTGTTCACCGTCCTCGGTGAGCTCAAGGGCGGCGCCATGAAGGTCGGCCAGGCGCTGTCGGTCATGGAGGCCGCGATCCCCGAGCAGTACGGAAAGCCCTACCGCGAGGCGCTGACCAAGCTGCAGCGGGAGGCGCCGCCGCTGCCCGCCGCCAAGGTGCACCGCGTGTTGGACGCGCAACTGGGCACCAAATGGCGCGAGCGCTTCTCCTCCTTCGACGACACACCGGTGGCCTCGGCCAGCATCGGCCAGGTACACAAGGCGGTGTGGTCTGACGGCCGCGAGGTCGCGGTGAAGATCCAGTACCCGGGCGCCGACGAGGCGCTGCGCGCCGACCTGAAGACCATGAAGCGGATGGTCAGCGTGATCAAGCAACTGTCCCCCGGCGCCGACGTGCAGGGCGTTGTCGACGAGCTGATCGAGCGCACCGAGATGGAGCTGGATTACCGGCTCGAAGCCGAAAACCAGCGCGCGTTCGCCAAAGCCTATGAGGGACATCCTCATTTCGTCGTGCCGCACATCGTCGCGAGCGCGCCGAAGGTCGTCATCCAGGAATGGATCGAGGGCATCCCGCTTTCGGTGATCATCCGCGAGGGCACCACCGAACAGCGAGACCTGATGGGCGCCCGGCTGTTCGAACTGACCTACGACGCCCCGCGTCGGCTCGAAATGATGCATGGCGACGCGCATCCCGGAAACTTCATGCTGCTGCCCGGCGACAAGATGGGCGTCATCGACTTCGGCGCGGTGGCCCCGCTGCCCGGCGGTATCCCCGTTGAAATCGGTCTCGCGACGCGATACGCGCTTCATGACGACTACGAGAACCTGCTGACGACCATGCAGGCGATCGGATTCATCCGAAAGGGCGAGCAGGTATCCAAGCGCGAGATGGACGACAGATGCGCCAGTACGTCGAACCTCTCGAGGTCGAGGAGTTCCACTACACCCGCAAGTGGCTGCAACGGATCACCGCCATCAACATGAAGCCCGACCGTGCCGCAGGCCAGATCAAGGCCGCCCGCCAAATGGATCTGCCAGCCAAGCTTGCGATTCCGCTGCGAGTGATCGCCTCAAACGTCGCCATCGCTTGCCAACTTGACGCCCACATTCCGGTCAAAGCCCTTGCCACGGACCTGATTCCGGGTTTGCCGACGAAGCGGCCTGAAGCGGGAAAACCCGGCAGCTAAGCGACTGCCGGGCTCTCCACGGTGTCCTTGCGTGGCCTTCCACGCGGACGCTTGCGCGCGATGATCGTGCCGCGCTCGATGATCTCGCCGCCCCGAACGCCCGATGGCTCTTGGCGTTCCAGCGCCGCGTCGAGGCACTGACGGCGGATCGGGCAATCCGCGCACAGCGCCTTGGCGCGCTCGAGGTCGATCGGGTTCTCGGCGAACCACAGATCGGGGTCATTAACATGGCACGGCACCGACAGCATCGTTCTCTCACGGCATGTCCGGGTTGACATGTCAGTCCTCTGCTTCCTGGTCGTTGTTTCGACGGATCTGTCTTTTCGATCGATCGGTGACCAGGTCTTTCGGTGTCCGAATGACTAAGGCCACGGATCCTTTGACTGCGGGTCCGTGGCCTTTTCGGCTGTGTCGAGGCTTTACCTAGGAGTGCCCCGATCGACGGACTTGCCAGTCGCGGTGGCGGTGCGGCGCTTACGCTGCGGCGGAATGGCAGCGGCGGCCCTGCGGCGGCGTGGGCCCAAAACGCGGGATGCGCCGCGGCGGCGGCAGCGGCGACGTGGAGGGTCCGCGACATGCCGGCAACGCCTACGCCGGTGAACGGGTTGATGTTCGTCATGATCTGGGCTCCTTCCCCGTGCGGCCGCGGCGCCTCGTCCCCGGCCAGTTCGTCGTCGGCGCCGCGAAGGTGCTCGATCGAGCCGAAGCCCGTTCCGCCTACGGCGGGACCTGGGGCGAAGGAGGGCTGCGCCACCATGGGTGACGACGCCCCCGAGGTGTTCGGCGACCGGGCGACCTCCGGCTGACCTGGCCGGAGACCCGAGCTGCCTGTACCAGGGCGGGTTCGGCATCGGCCCGATGAACCCCATCACGGCCTGGGACCAGCAGTACGGCCTGTGGGTCCGCACGCTGTTCATCTCCGACGGCCGCGTACCGTCCGTCCTGGGAGTCGATCCTGGACGGCACCTCCTACCTCGGCAAGTACGGCAAGCTCTGCGACGGCTGCTCGGCCCTTCGACCTGGCCGAGGAGCTCGGGGCGGAACACGGCTTCAACCCGGCCGGGTTCACGCTCGCCTCGACGCACAGCCACGCCGCCCCGGACTTCATCGGCGGATGGGGCGGCGTCAGCCCAGCTGGTACATGGAGCAGGTGGCGGACGCTATCCGCACCTCCTAGTGGGCAATGCTCATCGCGCACCGCGTCCCCCGCCCTCGGTGGCAGGCCGGCGACTCGCGTCCGCCGGCAGTTCAACGGCGAGCGCCGCGACACCTGTACTGGTCCGCGGAGGAGAACACGTCTCCGTGGGCGTGGTTCACCAACAGCGCCACCGGGGCGACCAGATCGGGACCCTCGGCGCCTACGCCGCCCACCCGACGTCGGTGGGGAACAACGGCGGCACCGCGCACGCCGACTTCCCGCCGTCTTCGAGAAGCGCGTGGACGATCGGTTCGGCGGGTTCGGCCTCTTCCAGACTCGCCTGGGCAACATGAGCAACTCCGGGCGGGCAACCAGGGGGTCGGCAACGGGCTGCCAACCTGATCCCGCAGCCCGGCGGCGGCCAGGCCGTGACCGGCACCCACGTGGTGGTCAGGCACACGTTCTGGACCCAGCCCATCGACATCCCGCCGGGATCGCTGGGCGCGGTCGGGTTCCCGATCCGCCGTTCACCCCGCTCGGCCTCGTGGGGGCCGGCAGCAGCGAGCTCCGTCGGTGCCGCTCGGCGTCTCCGCTCGGGGTGAGCACCGCGGTGTCCGCAGCCCGAGTCGGGAACCTGCATCTTCACCGGCGCCCCCGGCGAACGTCCTCCAACCTGTCGAACACCATCGAGGAGGAAGACGCCGTTCATCGCCTTCCCGCTGGCCCAGGTGAACGACGGCCTCGGCTACATCATGCAGTCCTTCGAACCGACCACGTCGGGCGCCGAGGGCGTCGGGTTCGTCAGCAGCGTCCCCAGTGAGGTGACGGACGGAGTGGGACAGGACGAGCTCGTCCTGTCGGAGTACGAGGTCGCTACCGGCTTGACGCGAAGTCTTCGGCGACGCGGTTCCTCGAGATGCACACGTTCGCCGGTGAACGACGTCCAGACCGCCAGCAGCTGACCCAGACGGGGACCGGCCGGCGGGTTCAGATCACGACGATTTGGATCTCCGGCCCGTTCCGTCTCGACGTTGCCGGCCCTCGTCGGAGGCCTTCACGGTCACGGTCCAGATCGCCGCCATCCCGTGGGCGCAGACCCAGGACCGGGCTCTCGGCCATGATCAGGTCGTCGTCGAGCCAGGGGACGCGGGCCTCCCAGTGGCATGCCGCCGGGGCCGGCTCACAGGTCGGCGGGACTGATCTCGCCGAGGGTGCCCCCCACCGGGTCCTCGCGGGTGAAGCGGATGACCACGTAGTCGATCAGCTCGCCCTTGGCGTCGGTGGTGATGCCGGTGACCTTCGTGTAGGGCTCGAGTACCGCCGGCTGGCCGGCCGGCGTCCTGCTCGGCGTCCGACCCTGCATCTTCACGCGCGTTGTTCTCGTCGTGGATGACCGAGCGGGGCGGCGTCCGGTCGGGCTTGGGCTTCTTCTTCTTGGCCGCCTCCGCCGGCATGGCGAGCAGGCCGACGACGAGCAGGGCGGCGAGGGCGGACCCGGAGCGAGCGCATCACCTCGGTGTCGGTCAACGGACCCCCGGC
>CAVXZT010000013.1:0-678206 GCA_963766465.1 uncultured Actinomycetota bacterium | reverse complement strand
GCGAGCGTCGTCGTGGCGTCCTCCATCAGCGAGTCGAACAGTCCACGTTCTCCGGCCAGCCGCTGGGAGTCGCCGAGCGTCTTTTCCTCAGCGCCGAGGATCGCGAAGTCGACACCGAGCGCGTGCATGATCCGGGCGAACGCCTGGGCGGCCTCCTGTCCGCGCGGGTGATAGCTCCAGTAGTCCTCGACGTAGAACAGGACGTCGACCGGGGCCGAGTCTTTGGGCAGCTCCCGCACGGGACACCCGCGCCTTTGGTCCACGCGGCCCGCCGCCTAGGGTTGGAACCGAGCGCATTCCCCTGGCGGAACGTCGCTTCGAACACCTGCTGCAGCTCGGCAGGCACCTGGCCGCGGCTGATGGCCTCTTCGCGCGCTGCGGGCATGAAGTCGATCATGTTGACTTCCTTCGGGCAGACCCGGAGGCAGTTCGCGCAGGTGGTGCACATCCAGAGTTCGTCGCTGGCAAGCAGATCCTTGCCGGTCTGGGCTAGGCGGTGCAGCTTGCGTGGCCCGTACTCACCGACCAGGTCGACCGGGCAGACCGGCCCGCATTTCCCGCAGCCGTAGCACCATTCCAGCGACTCCGCCCCGGCCAGCAGGTTGAGGTCCCGTGAACCGGTCGGGACCCGTGTCGGTGATCACCCGCGGCTCGAACATCCTGTTCCAGCTTGCGGTGAGCTCGGTCGTGCGGTCGCTGATAGTTGATTTGACCGTCACGACATCGAACTCGACGGCGGTCGGCGGGACTTTTCGTCCTCCTACGGGCATGTTCAGGCCTTCCTATTGTGGGCGTGGTGCACGCCGAGCAAACGGCGGATGAGGTCGGGCAGCGGCGGCAGGATGTTGGTGAATTCTTTGGTCATCCGCATGCGCAGCACGGTCTGCATGTAGACGCCGTACACGGCGGCGAGGAACACATCCGTACCCAAGAGCCCTGGCCCCAGGTGGTCTGAAAGCCAGCCGCTTTCCTCGTACTTCTTCTTTGACCAAGGCCATTGCCGAACGACTTGAGGCTGCCGCCCCATTTCCGTGTCGAGAGTCGGCATCATCCATCGTCACCAAACCCAGCGATCCGGTGCCGGCGTCGGGATCCCACATCCAGCGCGTCCAGAGCCAGTATCGAGTCGGATCGAAGCGTGCAGCAACTCCCCTGGCAAATCGGCCGCGATGGCGGGAAGCGGCTCCAGCAGGTCGGCGAACCTGTCGTAGCGCGCGGCCATCGCGGGCTGCCCATGCAGCAATTCGGCGATTTCGGCAGCGAGCACTTCGGGTTCGACGACCGCAAGGATCCGGTTGACCTTTCGGCGCGCACAGAAGACCCAGCCGAGCAACTCGCGCACCGCAGCGCCGTCCATCGACGCCGGGTCGTCTCCGACGAGCGCCCGCATGCTCGTGGACTTGTACTGCAAGTCGTCGCCGATGCCGGCTAGTTCCTCGCGCGTGGTGATCTCGAGCACCTGTTGGTAGAACTCCGCCGCGACGGGAGTGTCGACAACCTGGCCTTCGAGCATGAACCGCGTCAGCTCCCGGCCGGCGCAGCGGCGCGCCCCCGAACGAGGGCCACGGCATGCATTGCGGCATTAGCCGCCGAGGACACCGTGTCCTCGAGGTCGGCAGGCCCGAGTGCGGCACCACAGGCGAAGATGCCCTCCGCGCTGGTGGCCACTGGATCGAGCGGGGAGTTGACGGCGTCGATGAATCCGAAGCGGTTCGGTTGAACGCCGAGGACCTGTGCCATCTCGCGGGTTCCGGCCGAGGGTTCCATCCCCACCGAGAGCACGACCATGTCCATGAGCAACTCCATGGGCCTGCCCATCGTGGTGTCCTCGCCGCGAACGATCAGCTGGTCGCCCTTGGCGAGCACCTCGGTGATGATGCCCTTGACGTATTGGACGTGGTGCTTCTCCTGGGCTTTCCAGTAGATTTCGTTCTCCCAGTAGCCGTACAT
This sequence comes from uncultured Actinomycetota bacterium, assembly GCA_963766465.1. Classification (GTDB taxonomy): domain Bacteria; phylum Actinomycetota; class Actinomycetes; order Mycobacteriales; family Mycobacteriaceae; genus Mycobacterium. The sequence goes on along the minus strand of CAVXZT010000013.1, from coordinate 676,256 downwards.
CCTCATGTCGATATAGAAGATGTAGACCTTGCAGTCGGGAACAAGTTCGCGCACCTCGATCGCCTCCTTCGAGGCGACCCCGCAACAGACTTTGGAGCAATACTCGTTGCCGATGAGCCGGTCACGGCTGCCCACGCACTGAACGAAACACAGCGACCGCGGGGGCTCCCCGTTTGAAGGCCGCACTACGGAGTGTTCTTTGAGCATCGCTTCGAGATCCTGCAGAGCGAGGACGTCGTCGAACTCGTAATAGCCATACAGCTGCGTTTCACGGCCGGGGTCGAAGTGTTGAAACCCGGTGGCGACGACAATCGCCCCGCATTCGATGGTGTCTGTGCCATCGGGGCCCTGGACCTCGAGTTGAAAGGCGCCCGGCTCCCCCGACAACGCGGTCGCGGTCGTCTGCAGCCGGACGTCTGCGAGCGGGTTGCCCGTTACTTTCTCCGCCATCTGACGCATTAGCGGCTCGGCTTCGCTGCCGTGCGGCGTCAGACCGGCGTAGTTGGAGTGGATCGGGGTGCCGCCGAGAACGTCGGTCAGTTCAAGCAGTACGACTGGCGTACCGATCTCGGCGATGCCCTGCGCCGCGCGCAGGCCACCCGGTCCACCACCGATGACGACCACGGTGTCGAAAGACATGAATTCCCTCAGGTGTCGTTGCCCACCCGGATATCACTCCGGGCCGGCGAATCCGATTTTTATATGCCGCGATAGGGACCCGGTCAGTCCATGTCCTCCCATTCGAGGTACTTCTTCTCGCCGCGTTCGAGGCAAGCGATCTCTTCCTGGAACTCCGCCCAGGCCTTCTCGTGATCGATGCCCATCTTCTCCAACATTGGCTTGTAATTCGCCGAGTGCCAGTGCAATTGGACAACCTTGTAGGGATGGGCCCCCATCGCCAGGGCGGCGAACTGGGCCTCCGACAACACCGCCACACCCACATTGCGATCGTGGGCCTGCGCGGCGAACTGGCTCTTGTCCAGAGTGGTCACGCAACCCGTGTCGTGGGTCAGCACCACGTCGGGGTCGGCCTCCTCTTTCATCCGCTCGATCTTGCGCAGCGTCGAGAAGGACCGGGTGAAGTCACGCTGCACCAGAATGTGGCGGAAGCCGAACCCGCAGCAGTCGAACCACGTCGAGTAGTCGCGGACCTCGGCGCCGAGCGCCTCGGTGAGCCCGGTCACCACCGCGGTGCGCTGGCCCCCGTAGACATCAGGGTCGTAGATCGCGTCGCCCTCCACCAGCTTGTAGTAATGACAGGCCGGATGCACGGTGACCGCGATGTTCGACATGTCCACCACCTGCTTGGCGGCGATCTCGTGGCGCATCGCGTAGAACCACTCGGAGTAGTGCACGATCTCCTCGGGCAGCACCAACGGCTTGCCCAGCTTCTCCATGATCTTTCGGACGTCGGCACGCAGCTCCGGATGGGCCAACAGCTCGTGACGAACTTCCTTGTAGTGGCCGTATGACGTGGCGCAATGGATCAGCGGGAAGTACCCGGTCTCGTATGCAGCGGCGAAGTTGCGCACCGCGACGCAAGCCTGAGCGGCCACGTTGGAGGTGGCGCTCGCGTAGTAGTTCCACGCCGTGCACGAGGTCTGGTCCTTGGGGTCGTCGTAGTCGTAGCCGAGCTTTTTCATCACCCAGAAGATCGACGTCGAGTAGCCAGGGATGTGCCCGCACTGCCCGCACGACTTGTGGTGCCACAGGTGGCCCTTTTGGATCTTCTTCGGCCGGCCGTACTTGGTCGGCAAGTCGACGGTTTCGCCCGTCGTCTTCTGCACCACGATCTCGCCGGCGCTCTCAAGTTCTGCCAGCTCTTCGGCGAAGTCGGGGTAGCGGCCCTCCTCGCGGGTGAACCCGGCGGCCTTCTTGGTCTTGAGGGCTTCGATCGGGATGGTACTCATAGTTCGATCCCTTCGTCTTCAAGCAGTTCCTCCATGAGCTCGGAGAGCATGGAGTGGAGCGGTCGGTCGATCTCGGCGATCATGTCGAGCGCACCGGTTGTGAGCCAGATCACATAGAGTTCGACGAGCGTTCGCTCGGAGATCTCCCAGCTCGTGGACGTGGTGTGCATGGTCTCCGCGGGCAATGCGCGCCGCCAGAGATCCAGGTTCCTCGAGACGTCGCCTGTTTCCGGACCCCAGTCGGGAAATGCGTCTTCCTGAAGCATGTCCGGCGACACCTGGGTGCCGGTGGACATGATCTTGTAGATGATCCTGGAGTAGCCGGCAAGGGCTTCGGTGGCCGAGGCGAGGCCGTTGTTCAAGGCGACCTCGCGCATGATCAAGATGATCCCTCCCGGGTTGTTACCCCGCGGGCACCGCAGACACGAGAAGCACTGGGAGCACTCCCAAATGTCTTGCTGCATCTGCTGATACACCAGTTCGACGTCTTCGCGAGCCGCCGCTTGGGCGATCCGCCGCGGGCTGAAGTCGTAGAACCGTGCGGACGGACATGCAGCCACACAGATGCCGCATTCGTAGCAGCCGTACAGATAGTCGTCGAAGCGCATGTCCGACTTCACTTCGTCGAACAGCCGCTGCTTCTCTTCGACCGGGACGTCGGTGTACTCGGCGACGTCCGGACGCTTGTAGTACGACGCATGCTCGAGGGGTTCTGCCGTCGTGACCATCAGAAACTCACGACGGCATCGGCTTCGACCGCGAGGTCGTTGAAAGCCGCCCCACCAATCATCTCGACTCCGTCGATCAACTCCTCGATCGTCAAGTCGTTGAGGTCCAGCGACGGCTGGCACACCAGCAACCGCACGCCCAACGCGGTGGCCTGGTCGATGAAGTAAGACAGGGGCTGGCCAGCGTCACCCTTGGGACCGACCTTGTCGACCACGTCACGCTGCAGCAGGGTTGGCCCGTACATCGTGAAGTAGATCATCACTTCGGATTCCATCGCGGCGGCCGATGCCGCGAGGAAGAACGGCGTGGCGCAGCGCCCCGGGTCGCCGACGCCGTGGGTTTGTGTGTAGAGAATCTTCGATTCACCTTCACCGGTCCACATGGCGCTACTTCTTCTTTCGAATCAGCACGTGGAAGACATCGCCCTGTTTTTCGATACCGAGCAGCTCGTTGCCGGTGCGCCTGCTCCACGCATTCATGTCCGGCTCGACGCCTGGATCGGTGGCAAGCAACTCCAGTACCTCGCCGGCAGGCAGCTTCTTGATCGCCTGCGAGGTCTTGACGACCGGCAGTGGACACTGCAACCCGGTGCAGTCCAGCACCTCTATTGGCGTATCGGCCACGCGTGACCCCTGTCACTCTTGTCAAATTTTGTGATGCAGACCGCATCTATATTCAAAGATTCTCATATAGAGTCTGAGGCGTCAAGGGATGGAGGGTTAGGGTCGATGACGATCTCGAACCTACGGTGCGACGTATGTGATGTCCTTCTAGCTGGGCTAATCGACGACGCCAGCGAGGACGTCACTCGCGGTGTTCGGTTTTCGTATCATCCCGGCGACCCGAACATGCGCGACGAATCGGGCCTGCTGTGTGGCACTTGCTGGGCGGCGTGGACAGATCGGTTCGGCGAACCCGCGGCCCGGATCTGCGCGATGTGCAGGACTCCGGTCTCTCGAACGACCAGCCTGCACGTACGCCGAGTCGATACCCGCGAGACATGGCAACTGTGTACCCCGCATGCGGCCGAACTGCTCAACAGGCTGAGTACCGTCCAACCAAAACTCGATCCAAAAACGTTCCAGCTGCCGCTGGAACACTCGCATGCAAGGAGTGTCGATGTCTGAACCAACGCCGGAGCAGGCTCGCTCGAACCCGTTGATCGACAAAATTTTCGATGCTCTCCATGATGTCGTCGACCCGGAACTCGGCATCAACGTCGTCGACCTCGGATTGGTCTACGACGTACGAATGGACGCCGACGTCGCGGTACTCGACATGACGTTGACGTCGGCCGCCTGCCCGCTGAGCGACATTATCGAGGGTCAGGTCTTCCAGGTGCTCGACGGACTGGTACCCGATCACACCATCAACTGGGTCTGGATGCCGCCGTGGTCACCCGAGAAGTTGACCCCGGAGGGCCGCGAGCAGGCGAACGCCATCGGCCTCCCTATGTGACTCCGATGACCTGGAATCTCCGTACCGCGTTACCACTGGAAATCTCCGCGAAAGGGATCGGTTCGTGAAATACGGCTTCGCTATCGATCAGAACACCTGCATCGGATGTCACGCATGCACGGTCGCGTGCAAGACGGAACACGAGATTCCGGTCGGCCAGTTCCGAACCTGGGTGAAGTACGTCGACCAGGGGGTGTTCCCCAACAACACCCGCGACTTCGGGATCATGCGGTGCAACCACTGCACCGACGCGCCGTGTGTGAACATCTGCCCGACGAAGGCGTTGTTCAAGCGCGAGGACGGCATCGTCGACTTCGACAAGGATCGGTGCATTGGCTGCAAGAGCTGCATGCAGGGCTGCCCGTATGACGCGATCTACATCGACGAGGACACCCACACAGCCGCCAAGTGCAACTTCTGCGCCCACCGCATCGACGAAAACCTCGAGCCGGCCTGTGTGGTGGTCTGCCCCACCCACTCCATCTGGGTCGGCGATCTCGACGACCCGAATAGCGGAATATCCAAGCTGATCAACACGAACCCTGTCACGGTGCGCGCGCCCGAGCAGAACACCGGGCCGAACGTGTTCTACCTTGGTGCAGACCGGGCCGTGCTCGATCCGCTGGCCGCACCTGTGGACACGAACTACATGTTTTCCGTCCCGGACGCGCACCGCGCGGAAGTCTCGGCCGACCTTCGTGTCGACCCCGTGAGCAGAGCCCGCACCACCATGAACACCGCGCACCCAAGGCCCTGGGGCTGGCGGGTCACCACTTACCTGTGGGCCAAGGGGCTAGGCGGCGGGGCGCTCATGGTCGCGGCGCTGGCCGTCCTGCTCGGCATCGACCTCGGCGTTCTCACCACGATCGTCGCGCCGGCCCTCGGCGTGGTCGCCACCGCGGCCACTGGCGGACTGCTGGTCTGGGACCTCAAGCGCCCCGACCGGTTCCACTACATCCTGACCAAATCCAATTTCGGGTCCTGGCTGGTGCTCGGGGCGTACGCACTGGCCGCGTTCGCCGCGGTGTCTGGGGTCTGGCTGTTGCTCGGTATCGCCGTCGAGACCGGCCTGATTGCTTCCGCCGGTGCGGCGTTCACCGTCTTGGCCTGGCTGGCCATCCCGGCCGGTGCGATGGTCGGCGGGTACACCGCATTCCTGTTCGGGCAGGCCCAAGGGCGCGACCTCTGGCAGTCTCCGCTGTTGTTCTGGCACTTGCAGGCTCAAGCGGTGATGGTCGGCGCGGGGGCACTGGCACTGTCCGCGGCCGTTGCGGGCACCGCGCCGGCGGGGGTCACGCTTATCGCCGGTGCGCTGACGATCGCGACCGTTGTGCATGTGCTGATGTTGCTGCTCGAGTACGGCGGCAGGCACGCCACCGCCGCTGCCGCGGCGGCCGCTCACATGGTCACCCACGGCCGATACGCACCGTCGTTCTGGGGCGGCGGGGTCGCCCTGGCCGGCGCCGCGGCGGTGTTGGCCGCGATCGGTTGGGTCAGCGCCATGGTGCTGGCGGCAGCGCTAGCCGGGGTCGCGGTGCAGGCGGCGCTGCTGGTCTACGAGTCCGTGTTCGTCCGGGCCGGGCAGGATGTTCCGCTGTCGTGATGCCGATTCATCCACCTACTACTACTTCGGAGGAATGACAGACCGATGACCGACACCGCAGACGACACGCGGCGCGCCGCTGAGCTACCCGGGGCGCGCACCCACGAGCACCTGCGCAACTACCCGCCGGTGTCGGAATGGGACAACCACATCGAATATGACGCGAAGGCGCATCCACGCCGGGTGCCGCACTCGTACATGTTGGTGCCTACGACCTGTTTCAATTGCGAGTCGGCCTGCGGGCTGCTGGCCTACGTCGATAAGGAGGACCTTTCGATAAAGAAGGTCGAGGGCAACCCGGCCCACCCCGGTTCGCGCGGCCGCAACTGTGCCAAGGGGCCCGCGACGATCAACCAGATCAACGACCCCGAACGGATCCTGCACCCTCTGCGGCGCGTCGGTGAGCGCGGCGGCGGACAATGGGAACAGGTGAGCTGGGACGACGCTCTTGACGACATCGCAGGTCGAATCCGCAAGGCCATCATCGAGGATCGTAAAAACGAGGTCGTCTACCACGTCGGCCGTCCGGGAGAAGACGGCTTCGCCGAACGCGTGCTGCAGGCGTGGGGCGTCGACGGGCACAACAGCCACACCAACGTCTGCTCGTCGGGAGCCCGGCTCGGCATGACGCTGTGGGCTGGTTACGACCGCCCATCTCCCGATCACGCCAACGCCAAAGTGATGTTGCTATTCTCCAGCCACCTGGAGACCGGCCACTATTTCAATCCGCACGCTCAGCGCATCATGGAGGGCAAGCAGAGCGGAGCCAAGCTGGTGGTGATCGATCCGCGTATGTCCAACACAGCGGCCCATGCCGACGTCTGGGCGGCGCCGTGGCCGGGCAGCGAGGCCGCGATTCTGCTCGCGATCGCCTCCTATCTGCTGCGTACCCGTTCGATCGACGAGTCGTTCATGCGGCGGTGGTTCAACTGGGACACCTACCTCGCCGAGCGCCACCGAGACTCCCCGCGCACGTTCGAGGCGTTCCTGGATGCGCTCGAATCCGACTACGCCGAATACACCTTTGCTTTCGCCGCCGAGGAGTCCCAGGTCCCGGCTGATCGCATCGAGGAGATCGCGCGGCTCGTCGCCGACTGTGAACACCGGCTGGCCGCTCACATCTGGCGGTCTGCCTGCGCTGGCAACCTCGGCGGCTGGCAGGTCGCCCGCGCCCTCTGGTTCGTGTTGGGACTCACCGGCTCGATCGGCACCGAGGGCGGCACCAATCCCAACGGCTGGGTCAAGTTCATCCCACACGGCCCTGACGTGCCGGGCCACGACGGGTGGAACGAGCTGGGCTGGCCTCGCGAGTACCCGCTGTCCTGCAACGAGGTGTCAATCCTGCTGCCACACTTCCTGAACGAAGGCCGCGGTCGGCTCGAGGTCTACTTCTCGCGTGTGTTCAATCCGATCTGGACCTACCCCGACGGATTCACCTGGATGCGGGCGCTGTCCGACAAGGACAAAGTAGGCCTGCACGTCGCGCTCACGCCGAACTGGTCGGAAACCGCGGAGTTCGCCGACCTCGTCCTGCCGGTGGGCCACGCCACCGAGCGACACGACACCCAGTCCTATGAGACGCACGCCGGCAAGTGGCTTGGTTTCCGTCAGCCCGTGCGGCGCGTCGCCATGGAACGGCTCGGGATGGAGTTCGCCGACACTCGCGACGTCAACCCCGGCGAGGTGTGGGAGGAGAACGAGCTTTGGTTCGAGCTGTCCTGGCGGATCGACCCCGACGGCTCGCTGGGGATCCGCAAGCACTTCGAATCACGGGAACGGCCCGGCGAGAAGGTCACCGTCGACGAGTATTACGGGTGGATCTTCGACAACCGGGTGCCGGGGCTTCCCGAGAAGGCCGCCGCTGAGGGGATGACCCCGTTGGAATACATGCGGCGTTACGGCGTGGTGGAGGTCGCCACGGACGTATACCGACAAGACGAGCGGGTGCTCACCCCGGCCGAGCTGGACGGGGCCGAGGCAGACGCGGAGGGCGTGCTGCGCAAGGCGACCACCGACGATTCGGTACCGCCGCTGATCGGCGAGGCCGGCGCTGTGGGCGTGCAGCACGAGGACGGCAGCAAGGTCGCGGGCTGGCTCACGCCCAGCCGCAAACTCGAGGTCTACTCCAAGACCATGCGGGACTGGGGGTGGGAGCAGTTTGCGACACCTGGCTATATCCGGTCGCACGTAGCGCGCAGCGAGATCGACCTCGGCGCTGGAGAGCTGGTGCTGGTGCCGACGTTCCGATTGCCTACGTTGATCCACACCCGCTCGGGAAACGCGAAGTACCTCAACGAGCTGTCCAACTCACACCCGCTGTGGCTCAACTCGAAAGATGCTGCACGCCATGGTGTCTCGTCCGGTGATCTGGTCCGATTGAACACCTCGATCGGCTATCTGGTCGCAAGGGTCTGGGTGACGGAAGGCATCCGACCCGGTGTCTGCGCGCTGTCCCATCACATGGGGAGGTGGCGCCTACACGGCAACGAGGGCACCCGCTGGGTGCAGGGCCTTGCCGACATCTCCCATCCGGACGGGCCCGACTCGTGGCTGCTCCGCTACCGCGGTGGCATCGAGCCCTTCGAGTCAGACGATCCGGACTCCTCGCGGATCTGGTGGACTGATCCCGGGGTGCACCAGAACCTGGCATTCGGGGTGCAGCCTGATCCGCACTCGGGGATGCACTGCTGGCTGCAGAAGGTTCGCATGGAGCCGGCACACACTGGAGACCACTACGGCGACGTCTACGTTGACGCCAAGCGCTCGACCGCGGTGTACCAAGAATGGTTGGCGAAGGCCCGTGCGACTCTGGGCCCGGGTGGTCAGCGCCGACCCGAATTCATGATGCGGCCCGTCAAACCACGCCGCCGAGCCTTCCGAGTGGAAAGTCCCAATGGCCAAGCACGTTGATTTGGACCAGGTCCGGGCGGCCGCCGCGGCCGTGCTCGACCCCGAGATAGGCCGCACGCTGGGCGAGCTGGGCATGATCGGCGAAACGTCAATCGGACGAGGCGGTAGGGTCCGTCTGCAACTGCGGCTGACCACCGAGAACTGTCCCCTTGTCGGCGAGCTGAAGGCCGCCGTCGACTCGGCAGTTCGCTCGGTCGACGGCGTAGGAGAGGTCGAGTTCGACGTCACCGCGATGCCGGCCCGCGAGCGGGCCGAGTTGGCCGAGCAGCTTGCGCGCACAACCCCACCGCTCACCGGTGCACTCGGCATCGGCGGTACGCGCGTCTACGCGGTAGCCAGCGGCAAAGGCGGGGTGGGCAAGAGCACCGTAACCGCTAATATCGCCGCCGCTTTGGCGGCGACCGGTAAGCGCGTGGGGATACTCGACGCCGACGTCTGGGGTTATTCCATCCCACAGCTCTTCGGCGTGCGCCGCACCCCGGTCGTGTTGGGCGAGTTGATGCTGCCGATACCTGCTCACGGTGTGGCACTGATGTCGATCGGGTTCTTCGTGAACGAGGAGCAACCGGTCGTATGGCGGGGTCCTATGCTGCACAAGGCTTTACAGCAGTTTGTCGCCGACACCTATTGGGGCAGCCTCGACGCGCTTTTCGTCGATCTACCTCCTGGCACCGGAGACGCCACCCTGTCGCTGTTGCAGCTGCTTCCGGACACTGCGTTGCTCGCCGTGACGACCCCGCAGAAAGCAGCGCAGGTGGTGGCTTCACGGGTGGCTCGGATGGCGGCCCAAACGGATGTCCCGATCGTTGGTGTGATCGAGAACATGTCAGCGGCCGTCTGCGGTGAATGTGGCACGCAGACAGCGGTGTTCGGCAGGGGTGGAGGCGCCCAGCTTGCCGAGGACGCAGGCGCTCCATTGCTCGGTCAAGTCCCGCTGGATCTTGCGTTGCGAGAGGCGGGCGACCGCGGGGTACCGGTGGTGATTGACACACCCGCGGCGGCGTCGGCACGGGAATTGGCGCGCATCGCAGGCAGTCTGCCGGCTCCCAAACGCAAGTTCGCGGGCAAGCCCCTCCCCCTGGCCGTCGTCGAATCGCCTCAACCCGCCGCAAACGGGGCTGTCGGGAGATAGGCATATCGGGATCCGTACGTCAATTTGGCGGGTGCACAGGTTGTCCCGCCGACAAGAACGGAGGGCGGCGCAGTGACTTCCTATAACGATGGGTGCCAGCATCGAGGCGACAATGATGCAGGCCGCTGACTGGGACGCGTATTACGCAGCCGCCGACCACCCTTTCTGCACGGCGCCGGCAACCGCGCTTACCAACCGATTCGCGTCTCTCGCACCCGGTTCCGCAGTCGACCTCGCCTGCGGCACCGGCCGACATGCCCGAGCGCTGGCCGACCTCGGCTGGAACGTGCACGCGCTGGACTTCTCGTCCGTGGCAATCGAACTCGCATCCGCCGATGGCGACAATCACCTCATCGACTACGACATCGCCGACGCGCGGAGCTGGCAACCGAGAGCCCCCGTCGACCTCGTGCTGATCAGCTTCCTGGATCTGCCGGTCCACGAGTTGACTGCCCTCATCGCGCGTGCGGCAACGTGGCTGAACACCCCCGGAGGCTCGCTGCTCTACCTCGGCCGCGCCCGCACGCCACCGACGTCGGGAAGTCGCGCACCTGGCATCGGAGACAGCTTGCCCAGAGTCGCCGACCTGGCATATGCCGCCGAGTCGCTCCGTGTGGTCGAGCTGGCACATGTCATTCGCTCGTCCAGGGACCACCACGACATCGAGGTATTGCTGCACGCGCAGCGGTGGACGCGTGCAACAAAGTCATCGGCCGCGCAGGACGGGAACGGCAGTGGCGAACGCCGAAGCCCCGCCCAGTCTTTGGCCCACACGGGTGCAGCAGATCGCGGGTGGACCGCGGCGTCGGGCCTCAACGGATCGGCAACAGACAGCTGCCAGCCGAGCCCAAAACGCATCGACGGCGCGCCGACGCCGATATGGCGGGAAGATCTATGACTTACACCGTCGCATGCCCGATCTCGGCGGCTCGACCCTTTCCTGCGCGGGTGGGGCCGAAGGGCAACCTGGTCTACAAGTTGGTGACCACCACCGATCACAAGGTGATAGGCATCATGTACGTGATCGCGTGCTTCTTCTTCTTTGCCGGCGGGCTGATGGCGCTGTTCATGCGCACCGAACTCGCGCTGCCGGGCCTGCAGTTTCTGTCCAACGAGCAGTACAACCAGCTGTTCACCGTGCACGGCACGCTGATGTTGCTGCTGTATGCCACCCCGATCGTGTTCGGCTTCGCCAACATGGTTTTGCCGCTGCAGATCGGCGCTCCCGACGTGGCGTTTCCCCGGCTCAACGCGTTTTCGTTCTGGCTGTTCGTGTTCGGCGGATTGTTGGTCCTCTCGGGCTTCATCACTCCTAGCGGCGCGGCCGATTTCGGCTGGACCGCCTACACGCCGCTCTCCGACGCGATTCACTCCCCGGGCGCCGGCGGTGACCTGTGGATCGTCGGCCTGATCGTGTCCGGGCTGGGCACGATCTTGGGCGGGGTCAACATGATCACCACGGTGGTCTGTATGCGCGCTCCGGGTATGACCATGTTCCGGATGCCGATCTTCACCTGGAACATCATGGTGACCAGCGTCCTGGTGCTGGTGGCGTTCCCGATCCTGACCGCTGCATTGTTCGGGTTGGCCGCCGATCGCCACCTCGGCGCGCACATCTACGATCCGGCCAATGGCGGTGTGCTGTTGTGGCAGCACCTGTTCTGGTTCTTCGGCCACCCCGAGGTCTACATCGTGGCGCTGCCGTTCTTCGGCGTGGTCAGCCACATCTTCCCGGTGTTCGCCCGCAAGCCGATCTTCGGCTACACCACCTTGATCTACGCCACCTTGGGGATCATGGCGTTGTCGGTAGCGGTGTGGGCGCACCACATGTACGCCACCGGCGCAGTGCTGCTGCCGTTCTTCGCCTTCACGTCCTACCTGATCGCGGTGCCGACCGGGATCAAAATGTTCAACTGGATCGGCACGATGTGGAAGGGCCAGTTGACATTCGAAACACCGATGCTGTTCTCGGTGGGCTTTTTGGTGACCTTTCTGCTGGGCGGGTTGTCGGGTGTACTGCTGGCCAGCCCGCCGATCGACTTCCACGTCACCGACTCCTACTTCGTGGTGGCGCACTTCCACTACGTGCTGTTCGGCACGATCGTGTTCGCCACCTACGCCGGGATCTACTTCTGGTTCCCGAAGATGACCGGCCGACTGATGGACGAACGGTTGGGCAAGCTGCACTTCTGGCTGACGTTCATCGGTTTTCACACCACGTTCTTGGTCCAGCACTGGCTCGGCAACGAGGGCATGCCGCGCCGCTACGCCGACTACCTACCCACCGACGGCTTCACCACGCTGAACGTTGTATCGACCGTGGGGACGTTCATACTCGGCGTGTCAACCATCGTGTTCGTGTGGAACGTCTTCAAGAGCTGGCGCTATGGCGAGCCGGTGACGGTCGACGATCCGTGGGGCTACGGGAACTCGCTCGAGTGGGCGACCAGTTGCCCGCCGCCGCGGCACAACTTCACCGAGCTGCCCCGCATCCGTTCGGAGCGCCCGGCATTCGAGCTCGACTACCCGCACATGGTGGACCGAATGCGCGGCGAAGCCCACATCGGACGAAACCATCAGCCTGTCGCCAGCAAGGCCGAGGTTTCCCCCAGATGAACAACGCCACCCAAGCGGCGTCGTCCGGGCACATCGAATTGCAGATCGGCGGGATGACGTGCGCCTCGTGTGCCGCCGGCATCGAGAAGAAGCTCAACAGGCTCGACGGGGTCACCGCAACGGTTAACTACGCCACCGAGAAGGCGCGCGTCGACTACACCGGCGATGTCAGACCCCATCAGCTGATGGCGGCCGTTGAGCAGGCCGGCTACACCGCTAAGCTGCCTGAGCCCAGAACACTCTTCTCGCCGGCGGCTGCAGCCCCGGTCGAGCCCGATGGCACCGAATCATTACTTCAGCGGATGCTTGTCTCGCTGGCGTTGACCGTTCCGGTCATCGCCATGGCGATGATTCCCCCGATGCAGTTCACCAATTGGCAGTGGCTCTCGCTGACGCTGGCTGCGCCCGTAGTGGTGTGGGCTGCGCTGCCGTTTCACAAGGCGGCGTGGGCGAATCTGCGGCAGGGCACCGTCACGATGGACACCTTGATCTCAATGGGAACCATTGCCGCACTGGGGTGGTCCGTTTACGCGCTGTTCTGGGGCACCGCAGGCGTGTCCGGTATGACACACCCCTTCGAGCTGACAATTTCGCGCACCGCAGGAGGCGGAAACATCTACCTCGATACTGCGGCCGGAGTAACGACGTTCATCCTCGCCGGCCGCTATTTGGAGGCCCGCGCCAAGCGGCGTGCCACCGCCGCGCTACGCGCGGTACTTAAGCTAGGGGCCAAAGACGTCGCTGTTTTCAAGAACGGCGCCGAGCAACGGGTTCCGATTGGCGGGCTCGCCGTGGACGACGAGTTCGTGGTGCGGCCCGGCGAGAAGATCGCCACTGACGGCGTCGTCACCGACGGCGCCTCAGCCGTGGACATGTCGATGCTTACCGGGGAGGCAGTGCCGGTTGAGGTAGGCCCGGGTGATCAGGTAGTGGGAGCGACGCTCAACGTCGGCGGTCGACTTCTGGTGCGGGCCACCCGGATTGGTTCCGAAACCCAACTGGCGCAGATGGCCAGGCTCGTTGCGGATGCACAAGCACGCAAGGCACAGGTGCAGCGGCTGGCCGACAAAATCTCTGCAGTATTCGTGCCCGTCGTTATCGCCCTGTCAGGGGCGACGCTGGTGTTCTGGATTGCCACCGGTGCATCGATCGCTGCGGCGTTCACGGCTGCGGTGGCGGTGCTGATCATCGCCTGCCCGTGCGCGCTGGGCCTCGCGACACCCACCGCCGTTGTCGTCGGTACTGGGCGCGGCGCTCAACTTGGGATCCTGATCAAGGGCCCCGAGGTGCTCGAATCGACACGGCGCGTCGACACGATCGTGCTCGACAAGACCGGCACCGTCACTACCGGCGCCATGGTTCTGCTCGACGTGATCACCGAAGGCGAGTCTCCTGATCGTGTCTTGCGGATGGCAGGCGCGCTCGAGGATGCCTCCGAGCATCCGATCGCCAAAGCGATCGCCATGGGAGCCCGCGAACAGGTCGGCGACCTTCCGACCGTGGACTGCTTCACCAACATCGAAGGGCTCGGCGTGCAGGGTGTTGTCGGGGGGCTCGCCGTAGTGGTCGGCCGGGAGCGCCTACTCGCCAACCGGTCGCAGCACCTGCCGGAGAAGCTTGCGCAGGCCACGCGCCGGGCCGAGTCCGAGGGCAAAACAGCGGTCGGCGTCGGCTGGGAAGGCGCCGTCCGCGCAGTGCTGGTCGTTGCGGACTCGGTCAAGCCGACCTCGGCGGATGCTGTGCGGCAGCTACGCGCGCTGGGCTTGACGCCCATCATGGTCACCGGCGACAACGAAGCCGTGGCGCGCACGATCGCCCGCCAGGTGGGCATCGACCAGGTTATCGCCGAGGTACTGCCCCATGACAAGGTCGACACCGTCAAGCGACTGCAAGCCGAGGGCAAGGTGGTGGCGATGGTCGGCGACGGTATCAACGACGCGGCTGCGCTGGCGCAAGCCGATCTCGGACTGGCGATGGGCACCGGCACGGATGTCGCCATCGAGGCCAGTGACCTAACCTTGGTGCGCAGCGACCTCCGGGTCGTCCCGGACGCAATCCGCCTGTCGCGCAAGACGCTAGCCACAATCAAGGGCAACCTGTTCTGGGCGTTCGCATACAACGTCATCGCGTTGCCGCTCGCGGCGGCTGGACTGCTGAACCCGATGCTGGCCGGCGCGGCGATGGCCTTCTCGTCGGTCTTCGTCGTCAGCAACAGCCTCCGGCTAAGGAGATTCAGGCCCTGACTGGCGGGCCGCTTATCCGCACGACCCGCTTTTACGATTGAATGCTGGTGCTTTCCGCCACCTCACCAGGCTCTGAAACCACGGGATTACGTGTGGCGGCTTGGATATGCGTAGCGGTTCCGGTCCGCGGCGCTGGGTTTCCATACCAGTGCGTGCGCGACGTCGGGCGAAAAATTGCTTCACCCAAATACTTTCAGCCACCCACCGCTCAGAGGCTGTGCGCAGGATGTGAGTTCGCCCAAACGGTGAAACGACCGAGGCCCATAATCAACTACCACCACCAACCGCGCTCCACGACGCCTAGTGTCCTGAGTCATTAATTCTGGTGCAGTAGTTGCCGATGCTGTCCAGGATTTGGTCGGCGGTCTTGGTCCAGATGTAGGGGCGCGGGTTGTCGTTCCAGGTCTGAATCCAGGCGCGGATGTCGGCGTTGAGTTGGCGGACCGAGGTGTGGGTCCCGCGGCGCAGCTTCTTTGTCGTCAACTCAGAACCAGCGCTCGACGAGGTTGAGCCATGATGAGCTCGTCGGTGTGAAGTGCAGGACGAATCTGGGATGGTTTGTCAGCCAGCGCTTTACCGCGGGAGTCTTGTGGGTGGAGGCGTTGTCTAGTGCCAGGTGCACGTCGAGGTCGGCGGGGACTTCGGTGTCGATCTTTTTTAGGAATGCCAAGAATTCCTGGGATCGGTGTCGGGCGTGCAGCGAGCCGATCACCTGACCCGAGGCCAGATCCAACGCCGCGTACAGACTCGAGGTGCCGTGCCGGACATAGTCATGGCTGGCCCGTGCTGGGGTGCCCGGCAGCATCGGGAACACTGGCTGGGTGCGGTTGAGCGCCTGTATCTGGGTCTTTGTGACTCATCGACACAGAGCACCAGCGCCCGTTCCGGAGGATCCAGATAGAGTCCGACCACGTCGCGGACCTTCTCGACGAAGAGCGGGTCTTTGGACAGTTTCCACGAATCCTGTTTGTGCGGAGCCAATCCGAACGCCCGCCAGACCCGCGAGACCATCGACTGACTCAACCCGAGGTGCTCAGCCATCGACCGCGTCGACCAATGCGTGGCCTCCGGCGGCGCGTTCTCCAACGTCGTAGTGATCAACGCCTTGATCTGCTCGTCACCCACCACCCGCGGCCGGCCCGGACGCGGTTCATCGAGAAGGCCGTCACAGCGAAACTCGATGAACCGACTACGCCAGCGTCTCACTGTGTTCCGGGAAATGCCCATCCGAGCAGCCATTTCGCTGTTGGACTCACCACCAGCTGCTGCCAACACAATTCGCGACCTCAAGGCCAACCCCGCCGCACTCGTCCGGCGCCGTGCCCACCCCTCCAACTCAGCACGTTCAGCATCGGTCAACACGATCACAGCAGCCTGCGGACTGGGCACAACTCAGTCTACCAACTGAGCCGTAATTAATGACTCAGGACACTAGGCGGCCGACCTAGGAAACAGCCCACCGCTCAAGAACGGTTCGGGCCCGGGCGTCACCGGCGATCAGCTTTGGGGCGTTGGCGGCCCATGCCGCGTAAGCGAGGGCGCGGACGGCAGACAGCCCGTCGCTCTGTCCGGTCGACGTTATAGACACGGCGCCGTCGCCGATCTCGGTGTGCCAACCCGGTTGGGGGCCGATCCGTAAGGACGCGGCGGGCTCTCGCAAGCTACGGAGGTCCTCGGCTAGATAAGTCGGTCGCTGCCCAACCTCGGCGCGGATGAGGTCAGCGGGTGTACTGACCCCGGTGAGCACAAGAAGGCTGGGCAGGCCGGCGGCGTTGGCACCGGCGATGTCGGTGTCCAAGCGGTCACCTACCACCAGCGGGACATGACAGTCGCCAAGCGTCATGGCTTCTCGCATTATGGTCGGGCCCGGTTTGCCGACCACTGCGGGTTCCGAGCCGGTCGCGGCTCGGAGTGCGGCGACCATGGACCCATTGCCGGGCAGCAGGCCGCGCTCGGTGGGCAGGGTCAAATCGATGTTGGTCGCCGTCCACATCGCGCCGCCGCGGATTGCGAGGGCGGCCTCGGCGAGATCGGTCCAGCAGGTGTGCGTTGAGTGGCCCTGCACTACAGCCACCGGCGCCTCATCAAGTGAACGCACGGGCCGCAGACCGACGTTGGTGATCTCAGCCGCGAGCGAGTCGGTGCCGACGATTAATACATGCGCACCCGGTGGCAATTGACGCGCGACCGCCCGAGCAACGGTCTGGGCGCTGGTCACGATGTCGTCCGGGTCGACCGTAAACCCCAGCCCATGCAGATGATCTGCCACTTCGGAGACACTGCGCGATGCGTTATTGGTCAAGAAGATTGTGCGAGGGCCAATCGCGGAAAGCGTCTCGACCGCGCCGGGTGTGGGAAGCGAACCGCGAAACACCGTACCGTCGAGATCGAGGAGTAGGCAGTCATGTTCGTCGGCAAGAAGTGCACTATTGGCATTCACGACGTAACCCTACGAGACGGGGTCAGATCCCGGTCGCGGCGCCATATGACAACCCCAACTAATCGACACTGCGCACCGTCGACAACGTCGCGAGCGGCCGGCTCGGAGCAGAACTTGGCCACCATCAGCAGCCGCCCCAGACGCCAACATGCCGACGCCCACGCTGCCATGTGCACACCCGCTACGCCAGCGTGCCCGATACTAGTCGGCTATCGTCGCGGTGGCCAGATGTGTCCGACCAGCGGTCACCACGTGGAGCGGATTGTCGAGAACCTCAGCGACCTCCGGATCCTCCCTGGACGCAATCCAGCTGTCGCGCAAGGCGTTAGCCACGATCAAGGGCAGTTGATCAGGCGTTCGCGTCCAACGTCGTGGCGCTGCCTATCGCGGCGGCTGGACCGCAAACGCAATGCTAGGCTGGCGCCGCGATGGCTTTCTTGTCGGTCTTCGTCGTCAGCGACATCCTCCGGTGAGGAAACTTAACCACAGGCTGGCGGCCGCTCACCGGCCACCGCCACATCACGGCCAAGCGACCGGCGACCACACGGTCCCTTTGTCACGGCAAGCGGCCGCCCCATCACCTTGGCGGGCCACGAAATCCGACTAGTCTGTAACTCAATTGGTGATATCCAAACCTGTTCCCGAGGTGCTCGGAACCTCGGGGGCGTGGCCGATGGGTGGCTAGTCGCCATCGTGGAACGCAAATTCCCGTTTGGCTCGTCGCCAGCCCAACCAGCGACACGCTCCCCGATCAGATCGTTGATCTTGCCGCGTATCCGGGCGCGGCGGTCGGCGTCGAGGACCGCTACTCGTACCTGTATCAAGCGCGACCGCGTCCGTCCCACCTACCGCGGCGGAGTGAGTGACAGCATGAGCGTCGCGTGCGCCGGTATCGCCGCCTTTGGAAGTCCGCACTGTCGCGGCCATTGCTTCGTGATCCACCCCTAGTGGGACGAGGTGGCGACGCAGGTCGGCGAGGCGCCATTCGAGCATGCCATCGGTCAGCCGCATCGCGGTGTGGCCGTGTTCGGTGAGCGTCCGCACCGCGTCGTGGGCCAGCCTTCGTCGTCGGTTAGGGCCATCGCCTCACGGTCATTTTGAGGGACAGCGCTGCGCGACAGGCTCGCACCCGGCCGCCAGATGGTCACCTAGGTTGGCTGCCGATGCGATTCAACTGCCGTACAGCGACGTCAGGTGTTTCGGGCTTCTGGCCCTTGCGCTGATGCAACGTTGGCGATCGGCACCGGTGGCTGGCCCTGAAATTCACGCGACATGACCGCGACCTCATGCCATCCTCGACGACCGTGGGCCAAGGACCGGAGCTTCCCCGCGCGGCCGAACACCGGGAGCGCATCGAGCGCGCCCGCGATGAGGGGCGCTCGCGCTACCGCGACCACCTGGCAGCGGCGTTCGCGCAGCACGGCGTCGCAGAGTCTAGCGAACTCGCCGATGTGGCCCTCGAGGCGCTCACCGTGTGGCGATACATCGACAGCGGCGAGCGCTGCAGGTGTTCGTGTCACCCCCGGCTGCCCGAAAGCGATCTGCACGACTACGGATTCGACTGCGTGTGCGCACGCACACCCAAGGATCGCCGCCGCGTATTCAACGAGTGGCGCAACGGAATTGAGGCGTTCTGGCGATCACCAGAAGGCCAGCAGATCACCGCCGCCGAGCAGGCCGCCGACGCCGAGCTTCATTCGTGGCTTGCTGAGCAGACCGGGGTCATTGTGCACAATTATGGCGGGTTCGCGCCCG
This sequence comes from uncultured Actinomycetota bacterium, assembly GCA_963766465.1. Classification (GTDB taxonomy): domain Bacteria; phylum Actinomycetota; class Actinomycetes; order Mycobacteriales; family Mycobacteriaceae; genus Mycobacterium. The sequence goes on along the minus strand of CAVXZT010000013.1, from coordinate 657,460 downwards.
AACAGTGGCGCGGGACGGTCGACGGTCACAGTTTCTACTTCCGCGAGCGCCACGATGAGTGGTGCATCGAGCTCGATCTGCGGCCTAGCGGCCGATTCGTCCGGACAGTCGCCGGCACCGCCAACGATGGCACCGTTAGTTACCAGAAACGTGCGTTGGACGTAGGCGACGTCATCGCCTCCGGCACAACCGGCAGCGAGGGTTACGGGACTACGCCCGTCGAACGGGCACAGTTCATCGTCGACACGATCCGCACCCACCTGACCCGCCAGGTATGCACGCTTCACCGCGACGATCTGTCATCGATCGAAGGCATCCTCGGCACAGAGGTGGGCTGGTGTCCCGCCTGCGGAACCCGCCTGCTGCCCGCGCGGTAACCATCAGGCGACCGCGGTGTGATGGCGCTGAGGTGAATCCAAACGTCGCGTTCCTACCGATGTCGCTGCGTTACTTCCATTCCCACTCGTCGCAGCATCCGGCGCAGCCCTCCCCACACAATTCGGCGGGATGGAGCCCTCCAGTTTGGGCGTCAATCTCATCCTTGGTCACCGTTAGCTCCGATCTGAGTTTCGACGCTACGTCGTGTCTTGCTGCACACGCGTGTAGCCGAGGCTGTTGGCGCAGGAAGCACAGAGTGTTTTGACCAGGTAGCGGGTTTCGTGCAACACGCCGGGTGCGCTGCAGCGTTCGCAAGTGATCGCCGAGGCACGTTCGGCATGGCCGATGATCGCGCGGAATGCATCCAACACCGCGGGGCTGGCTGCTTCTCCGCTGGGTGCGCAGTAGTAGCGCAGGGTGCCGAATTTCTCCTTGATCTGGTGCACGACGTAGTCGGGGTCGATCGCGGACAGGCGCTGATCGACGCCGACCACGATCGGGTACCAGCCGGCATCGTGGCTGATCCAGCGTCCCCAGCCGTCGGGGATCCGGCGCAGGATTGTCTCCAACGCCGGAGCGAACGGGCCCGCGTCGGCAGGGATGTGCAGGGCGTTGAGCATGGTGTCTCGGTCGACGTCGACGGACATGATCCGAGCGACCGCGCATGCCACGACGCCACGAACGCATCGACGCATTCACGTTGAAACACAACAGGATCGGCGGCAACAGGCTCGACCGGTGCGGCGCCACCGGGAATCAGACGCAGACCCTCCACTAGCCGCACACCTTCCTCCCGCCTAACTGGTTAAGGTGGCACCTAACATATCGCGACCACGGCTTGAAGATCTGTGAAGTACCCCAGGTTTTGTTCCGATCTTCATAGGAGGATTGGAAGCTATGCCCCGTCAGTATTCGCCGGAGTTTCGGCAACGTGCGTTGCGGTTGTTGGACACCGTGATGGAAGCCTCGGAAATTTCTGAGTTCGAGGCCATCAAGTCCGTAGCGAGCAAACTCGGTATCTCGGAGGAATCGGTGCGCCGGTGGCGCCGCAAGGCCCAAGTTGATGCCGGGGAGCGTCTCGGTATGACCACTTCTGAACATGCCGAGATCCGCAAGCTCAAGCGTGAAGTCGCCGAATTACGCAGAGCCAATGAAGTTTTGAAGTCTGCGTCTGCGTTTTTTGCAGCGGAGCTCGACCGTCCCGCGACGAAATGATCGCCTACATCGATGCGCATCGTGATCAGTTCGGAGTCGAGCTCATATGCCGTGTCTTGCGGGCAGCTATCCCCAAGTTCTTGACCTCACGCGGCTACCGGGCCGCCCGTAGCAGACCGCCGTCAGACCGCGAGATCCGTGACGAGCAGCTGATCGCCGACCTGCGCACGGTGCACCAGAGGAATTTTTCGGTGTATGGCGTCAAGAAGATGCACGCGGCCATGCGACGCCAGGGCTGGCAGGTGGGGCGAGAGCAGACCCGCCGGCTGATGCGCAAGGCCGGCCTGCGCGGGGTGCAGCGCGGCAAGCCGGTGTTCACCACCGTCAGCGACCCCGCCGACGAGCGGCCCGCCGACTTGGTCAACCGCCAGTTCGAGACCGCGGCGCCCAACCGGTTGTGGGTCGCCGACATTACCTACGTACGCACCTGGCAGGGGTTCTGCTACACCGCGTTCGTCACCGACGCCTGCAGCCGCAAGATCGTCGGCTGGGCAGTCGCGGCGACAATGCGCACCGAGGATCTGCCGTTAGAGGCTTTCAATCACGCTGTGTGGCAGTCGAACTCGGACCTATCCGAGTTGGTGCATCATTCCGACCGCGGATCGCAATACCTATCGCTGACCTATACCGATCGGCTGGCCGAACTCGGAATCGCTCCCTCGGTCGGGTCGCGCGGCGATAGTTATGACAACGCCCTCGCCGAGGCGGTCAACGCCGCCTACAAGACCGAGCTGATTCACCGCGTTCGACCGTGGCGGTGCATCGACGACGTCGAACTGGCGACCGCCGAATGGGTGGCCTGGTACAACCAGGAACGCCTGCACGAAGCCCTCGGCTACGTCCCACCCGCCGAGTACGAGGCCGCCCTCACCGGCGCCTCACACCCCGCGAGCCAGCCAAACCCGGCCCTCGCACCCACATAGGAACAAAACCTGGGGTAGTTCACTGTAAGACACGCAGACCAGTCGAAAGCCCAGCTAGCAGCAGAAATCAGCCACAACGAACATGTGCCAGCTCCAGTTGACTGGTATCCCCTCTTTCCCAACCCCGTCGTCGCCGAATCACTGCTCGACCGGTTGATCAACACCAGCCACCAAGTCCTCATGGACGGCCCGTCCTACCGACCCCGGAAACGACCCGGAACAGCCACCACCTGACAGCCAGACCCAGCTTCGCTACCCTGCACCACAGCAGCGCCCGAACTGGGGAATTACGTGACGGCTACCCCTGGGGAATTACGTGACCGTCGACAGAAGTCCCGCCCGCTCTCCACCCACCCCCGGGGGCCGTCGCCGTCGTAGTAGACCTCAGCGATGAAGTATTCGGTCTGGTCGAACGACTGCACAACACGGTAGTTCCAGTGACTCACTGTCGGGTTCCCCTTTCGCCGGTGGCGCTGCGCTGGCTGCCTCCGCAGGTTGACTCGATGACCGCCGTCTCAATCTGTTGTCGGGTCGTCGAGCATCTGCTCGCGTTCGGCTTTGGTGATCGGTGAACGGTCCTCGAGTAGCGGCCAGTTCTCAGTCTTGAGAAAGGACAGCAGATCGTCTGCCGCTTCGCCGGTGCCCGACTGGATCATTCCGCTTTGTACTTGTGTCCGGTCGGTTTCGTGACGCGGTATCAGAGCGTCACTGGTTCCCGACGCGGCGATGTACCGTTCGACGGCTGGCGAGCGAAGGAAGTCAGCAGGTACCTCGCGGCCTTCGAGCCGTGCCGATGCCTTGGTGTTCTTTCTGGCCGCGGCCTGGATAGCAGCGGGCGTGACCGTTACCGTCTTTCGTTTCACAGGGCACCTCCAGGAGGAAAGATTGGGTCGCTACCGCGCCGCTTCGAGCGGGCGATGCGTGCAGCCGGCACACCGACTGGCTGAGCCTGTCACGAAATCTGTGTAAGTCAGAGGTGACTTGACGACGAATAGTATTCTAACACAAGGGAATTCGACCCGGAAACAGTTTGGCGAGTGTGTTCAACGCCACAGTCCAGTTGTACGTTCCGGTGCCCGAGAAGCCTCCCCTCTCGCTGGAAATGTTGCGCAACCCGAGATACAGCAACTTCATCGCGGCGTCCTTGTCGGGGAAATGACCGCGGTTCTTGGTGATCTTGCGCAGCTGGAAGTTGATCGACTCGATCGCGTTGGTCGTGTAGACGATCTTGCGCAACTCCACCGGGAAGTCCAGGAACGGCACGAACTCCGGCCAGGCATTGCGCCACACATCGATCGCACCGGGATACTGGGCGCCGAACTGGGTGTCGAAGTCCTTGAGCGCCAGCTCAGCGGCCTCGGTGGTCGGGGCGCTGTAGATCGCCCGCATCGACGTGGCGACCTTCTTGCGGTCCTTGTAGGACACGAATCGCATCGCGTTGCGGATGACGTGCACCACGCAGGTTTGCACCACGGTGTCGGGGTAGCTCGAACGGATCGCATCGGGTAGCCCGGTCAGTCCGTCGCAGCAGGCGATGAGGATGTCGCGTACCCCGCGGTTGCGCAGGTCGATGACCACCTTCTGCCAGAACTTGGCGCCCTCGCTGTCCTGGATCCACACCCCCAGGGCGTGTTTGCGGCCCTCCAGATCGACCCCGATCGCCAGATAGGCCACCTTGGTGGTGACCACCCCGTTGTCCTTGATCCGCAACCGCAGCCCGTCGATGTAGAGGATCGGATAGACCTCATCGAGCGGGCGCGACTGCCAGGCTTTGATCTCATCGACGACGACGTCGGTGACGTTGGAGATCAGCTCCCGCGACACCGCAGCCCCGTAGACCTCCTCGAGATGGGCCTCGATGTCGCGTGTGGTCATACCGCGCGAATATAGGGACAGCACAACGGAATTGATGTTGTTGAGTCGGCGGACCTTCTTCGGCACGATCGCCGGCTCGAACGAGCCATTGCGGTCACGCGGCGCGTCGATCCGCACCGGGCCGTTGACCGTCGCGACGGTCTTGGGCGTGGTGCCGTTGCGGGAATTGCCCGAGCCGCGGCCGGCCGGGTCGCCCGTCTCGTAGCCCAGATGATGAGTCAACTCCGAATTCAGCGCCCGCTCCAGCACCGCCTTGGTCAACTCGTTGAGCAAACCATCCGCCCCGTCGATCGGGGTGCCCGATTTCACCGCATCCTTGATCAACGAATCCAACGTCTCCGCCGAAAACGTCTCCGCCAACTGCCGCGCAGCCGACCTCTCCTCAGCCGGCACCTGCGTGGTCTTGATCACAAAACGCTCCTTCTGTCCGCCCCAACGGCGGTCCGATGATGGACCACCCCGGACTTACACAGATGGAATGACACGCCCGACTGGCTTCGATCGTGTTTAGGTCGGCAACTAACGCCGATTCGGCCTCGTACATCAATCGATCACCGTTGACGACCGACACCCGGTAGGGAGGCCCGGCGCCGGGCCCGCCACGCAAATCGATTATCAGGTGGGTGAATTCGTGTTCCTCGTCGGGAGCTGACGGTGGCCAGTCATACACGGTGAGTTCGTCCATCCGATCGAACTCAACCCATCCTCGATCGGTCAGCAGCTGGTCGAGTTCAATGTCCGCCACGGCAACTCCCCCATGATCATCGATCTCCGGAGCAGTGCGCAGGATCCGTGGTCGCGACCGAACAGGCCTGCGTCGAGCACTCCTCTGCTTGCGGCTGACCTCATCCACTCTGACAATCCTCGCTTCGGCAATCACGCGCTCCGCGCTAATTGCGAACACGTTCCAGATGCGGCCCGATGGCCTCGAGGATCCAGGCCTGAACACTGCGGTGACCCGCCTGCTCTGCTAGCGCCCGCAGTGCTCGCTGTTCCGATGGCAACAGCCGGAGGTTCAGCTTCTCGGTGCGTTGTCGCGTCTCGGTCCCGCTTCTACGCTTCTCCACCTTGACTCTCCTACGCCATAGCCTGCTTTTAGCTATCCGGATAGTACTACTAGTAGGGCAAGCGGTCGCGGCCATAACTTTGCACGAGCCTTGTCGTGTTGAGCCCGGCTCCGACGGTAACGATCGGCGTGCCGCACGAGGTTGGGACGACTCGATTCACCGAACATACGTCCTGCAGGTCTCTGCAGATCGTTGCCCTGCGGGCCCAGAACGCAGCCGTCGCAGAAGTGGGCGCTTAGGTAATGCCTCGTCCTACCGTATCCCCTCAAGGAGGTCGGCTGCAGAGACGCCGAGCGCCTTGGCGATGTCGAAGAGCCGCTCGTGCAGGATTCCGCGGCGGCCGTGCTCTACATCCATCAACACGTTGCGCGACACCCCCGACAGCTGCGCCAGCTGCTCCTGTGTCAGGTCGCGGTCGATACGTAGGGCTTGAATACGAGTCCCAACTTGCCGTCGCCGCCGTTGCCAAGCGACCACGCGCTTGGGGTCGTTCTGACTGGGGCGCGTCGGCACGCCATCCAGTACTCCCGCTGGAAGACTAGAAGTCAGCCCTACTAGTAGGGCATTCTGGTTTCGTGTTGCGGCGTTCGAGCCTCTGTCGAGTAGCACAAGGGTGGGAACGGCCCCGGGGTAGGTGGCGGTGGCGTGTTCACATCGCTACTCGATGTTCCGCGAGCTTGCAATGATGGTGATTCACACCGGTCGGCGAGATCGGCGATGACGGCGGTCCACGCCGCGGTCGACACGGCGGGGCGTCTGCCGAGTCGCCCGGTCCTGCATGCGGGCGAGGCTCTGGACGGCTACTTGGAGCGGTTGGCCGATGCGAACCATCTTCGCCGCGGCCAGTTGCTAGATCTGCTGAGCGGTCATCGGATCGCCGCGACTGCTCAAGCGGCGTATTCGCTGATGACGTCACCGGATCCGTCGGTGGTTCGGCGGATCTGCGAAATCAGTGGACTGCAGGCTGATTCGGTCCTCGACGCCACCTTGGCTCGGTTCGCCGCGTTCCCGGCCGCAGTTTGGCCATGTGCGGCTCAAGCTCGGCACTGTCGGCCGACGCGCGGTCGAACGACGGCGCCGGGGTTCGGGTCGCAAGTCTGTCCTCGGTGTCTGGCCGAGGACGCCATCTGGCGTGTGCAGTGGCGACTGCCCATCGCGGCGGTCTGCGTCGAACACGCCACCGTGTTGGTCACGCATTGCCGCGGGTGCTTGCAGCGATTTCGCTCCCACTCGAACGCGCCGTTGGGATTGGCGTCCGGGTCATTACATGCCTGCGGGAATCTGATCGGTCGGTCCAGGCCGTGTCCACACCTGGCGGTCGACCATGCCGTCGAGGTCACCGGCGAGATGCAGGTCGATGCCACTCGTGTTGTGCTCAATGCTCTGGAGGGCCGTTCTCATCCGGTGTTGGGTGTGCGCAGCGCACCCTCGGTGCTATTGGGCGAAGTGTGCAACCTGCTGACACTGCTAGTGGAGCTGTTGTCCCGGCGCGGTCGGCCGGGGTTCGTCGACTGGCCCGACGCCGACCCTTGCTTTTGGACTCGGCCGCCATCTCGCGCGTCACGTGGCCGGTCGATGCTGCCCTACCCGCTGCAGCATGCGAAAATCCGCGCTGGCTTATTGGCCGCCGCACTGGGCATCCTCGGCGAAGACACCGCCGACGCTGCAGCGGCACGTCTTCGTCCCTGGCTCGGTGCGATCGCCGGGCTTCCCGACGGCCCGCGGGGATGGTTGATGCGCCGAACGACGCGGACACCGGCAGTGGATCTGGTGATTGACGCCGCGACCGCCGGTCGCCGTCATCGAAGCGCGTTCGGTTCGACGTCGGCGCGGCGGTCCGCGGCCGCGATCCCGCAGGTGATCGATAGCGAGATTTATGACCGGGTATTCGACGACATGCTAACCGTCACCGCCTGGACGGGTCGCGTGTACGTTTCGCTGTGTGTGGTGAGGGTTTCGTTATCCGCCCACAGCTGGCCGCAGGCCGCCGCCCGAATCGGGTTAGACCCCGCGATCGCAAACGACGCGGCTCGGCGGGCCCTCGCCGGCATGCGCGTCACGCCAGCCGTGTTTGCCGGGGCGGTGCACGACGCATCGTCGATGTTGTCGCACGATCGGGACTTCCGCCGACGAGAGGACCGCGTGCGCGCGCTCGTGCTGGACCAGCATCGGTGGTTACCGCGGTGGCGCGCGTCGATGCCGCCGGACCGACGGCCCGCGACGACGCCCTACGCCATCGCATGGATGTGGTGTGAGATCGCGCAGGCGCCGCTGCAGACGAGCCCCGGCTGGATCGCCGCACCAACGTCGGTCCAGCGGATCGCCTACCGGCGTTTCGGCCCGACCCTTGGATCCGTTGCGCAAGCGACGTTGCGCGATCTCGTCATGAACCCGGGCGCCACACGATGACCCCTCTAGAAGATTTACGCCGAAAAGATGTTGTCCTCGGCGCGTTCGGCGAGAACGACGCCATCGAGGTGGCGCAGCGCGACGGCGAAACTTCCGTCAGCAACGGCGGCCAGCGTCGCCTCGGCGACGAGTTCGGTGAGATCGCCGAGGAAACCCTGTGTCCGGTAATGCAATTCACCGGCCAGCTGCATGAACAGCATGCCCCGTTTCCCGTTCGGCAGATGTGGCAGCACCTTGTCTTCGAGTTCTCGCACGACTCGCTGCCACCGCTGTTGCTCCGGGCGGTCGTCGGGTTTCGGATAGGTCGGGTAGTGCTGCAACTTCAGCCGCGCCCTGATCTGCGGGTCGTGGGCCAGCGATCCATCCTCGAGGTTGGCGCCGACCACGAGCAGGGTGGCGTTGAGGTAACCCAGTTCGGAGTTCAGCCGCTTGAGGTGATCGAGGACCTCACGGCCCCAGGCAGCGGTCGTCGCGAGAAAGTGGACGTCATCGAGCACGAGCACGCGGGTTCGGTGACGTTTCATGGCGTCGAACGCCTTGTGTGAGTCCTTGCCTGGCAGGCCGTGGTAGTGCAGGATCTCGGCGTTGACGTCGGTGGCCTTCGCTTTGGAGGCAAGACCGGCCCACACGACTGGATTCAGGTCGTGCTCGCAATCGGTGGTGTAGTAGACCGGACGGCCGCGCCGATCGTGAGCGCAATCGGTGGTCCAGTCGTTGTATCTTTCGCCTGCCCACCGCTGAATCAGGGTGGTCTTGCCGATGGCGAACGGGCCCGACAATCCGAGGATGCGTTTGGCGCCCGGCCGCGACGTCGCGTTCTTTCGCACGATCGCGGTCATCACGTCGCACACCTGTTGCAGGTCGCCAATGTCTATCCAGAGGTGACCCAGCCACTTCTCGAGGGCAGCGAGGTGCGCTGCGCGGTGCTCGACGGACAGTGCCTCCCATTGTCGGACGCTGAGGTGGGCGGGCTCTGGTGGCGAAGCCTGCGTGCTGAGTCGATGGAACTCCGCGGCATTCACGATCAGTCCTCATCGAGGTAATTGGGCCACGGTTGGCGCAGACTCTGCGAGTGCTGGGGACGGCTCATAGATCTGGGTGTGATGACATCCTGCGCTCGTTGGGCTTCGCCGTGGTCGATGGTCGCCTGGCCTACCCGCATGGCGGCGGCCGCGAGCTTGCGGCGGATCGCTGGACGCTTTGGAGCGCTGGTGATTTCGCCGAGTTGGTCGAGGATCAACTGGGTCGCCGAATCGCGCTTGAGTACGTGGTTGCCTCCTCGGTTTCGGATCAGCGCGCAGGCATGCGCGACGATGGCCATGCTCATCGGCGCGTCGGTGCGGTCGGCGCCGCGCCATTTCAGCTCTTCGACGCGACCCGACTCGCGATCTCGAAACCAGATGCGCGACAGGTCTTGGGGGTCGACATGGAAGGGTGCTGCCCGGTCCTGCGGTCGGAAGAATCCGACCGGCACGTTGCGGTAGGGGCCCAGCACCGCGGGGCTGCTGTAGGTCATGTTGAAGAACCGGACGCCGTCATGGCCGATGGTGCCCCACCGGATCGGCAGGAACTGATAGACCAGATCGGGGCTCTGGGGCACATCGATGCGTCCGGTGAACTCGAGCATGGAGTCGAACATCTCCAGCGGGCACAGCCGCGCTCGTCGTTCGGTGTCGTTCGCGGACAGGAGCAGCCCGGTGTGCGGGGCGCGGTGGTAATCCGTGCCGATGTAGTGACGTAGGTGATCTTGCAGTTCACGGGCGGTCAGCAGAGGCTCCTCGGCCACCAAACGTCCGCGTTCGGCGACGCCGCGTCCCTTGTAGCCAGGGATTTGTTGCAGCCCACGCTGGATGGTCTCGAACCAGCGCTCGACGAACGCGTTGTCGTTGGCCTTCCCACCGCGGTTGAGCAGCAGGTCGATACCCAAGCTTTGAAGCAGCTCACGAAACAGACGTGACACGAAGATCGATCCCCAGTCGCAACGGATGGCTTCGGGGCGCAGCGACGGAATGAGATGCTCGCCGTCCAGCGTGCTGAAGTCCGGGACGATGAGCCGCCGGTCGGCGCGCACGATCAGGTTGCTCAGGTCCAGTTGGCCCGGGACACCCGCCCACCTCCAAGGGCTTATCGATGTCCCCTTGATGGCCATGGAGAAGGGTCGCAGGACGTCGTAGAGCAGTAGCCCTGCTTCGATTCCGTTGGCGCTGCGCGGAACGACACGCAATGCGAGCACGACGCGCGTGGCGATGTCGATGGCGGTGAGGACCTCGACGCTGTAAGCGCGTCCGCTGAGCGGGTCGTAGACGAGATTGTCGGCGCGGGTTGCATCGATCGCCACGATTTGTCCAGGGCGGATCGCCGGGTAGCTCTGTGTTCCGGAGACGCTGCGCAATTTGCGGCTCAGTTGCGCCCTCGTGGTCTTGCCGCGTTCGCGCTTCAACGAGGCCAGAAACTGGCTGGTGGCCCGTTGAGGGACGACAACGTTCTGCGCCCCGGTTTGTTTGAGTTCCAACAGGGTTCGGCGGTGGATCTCGCGATTGGCCACCGTCGATCGATCCCCATCGAGTGCGTCGAACATCTTGGTCGCCACGTCGCGGTAGCGCGGATCGATCACCTCCCAGCGCCGACTCGGCCGAACTTTGCGACCATCAATTAGCGCGCACAGTCCCCCGCGGTGGTAGGCCCGCACCCACCCGCGCACCGTCGTCGCGCTGATTGAACTCGACTGAAGCTCTCCGTCTTCGACGCGCCGTTGCAGGGTGGGATCCGAGCGGCACGCCTCGGTCAGTTCCTGGGCCATGCGGGTACATCGTTGGTTGATCGACATTCCGAATGTCGGGCCGTAGGGGAATCGCGGCTCGCCGTCACGCCTTAGAGTCGGATGTCCCTCGCGGAAGCCGGTTTTGATCTCCAAGACGATCTCCAGCTTATTGAGGGTTTCCTCCCTGGTGTTCTCGTCGAGTGCATCCCACATGGGTTGCAGCGCCTCCACCGTCGCGGCGGGCTCGCCGGTGACTATTTCGCACGCCGTGGAAATCTCGTCCCACGCCATCCGGTCGAGCGATCCGATCGCATCCACTACCTCGACGCCGTCGTTGTCGGTCGCGACGATGAGGACGACGCCATGTTTTTTGGTCCTCACACGTTCGCCTTCGGCAAGTGTCGTGCGCCCGTCATTCATCTCGATGGCCTTCATGCGTCCTCATTTCCTCGTTTCACGGTGACCTGGGTTGTGAGGTCCCAGGGCGAGTACATGTCGATGTCGAGGTCCCCGCGCCACAACAGATGCCAGACAGTCGATTTCAGCTCGCCCGAACCGTCGTCGTGGGCGAACAGGTGACCCAGCGTGACGCCAGCGCCCACCAGTGCGCGGATGCGCTCTTCGTGTGCGTCTGCCCATGCAGGACGCTGCCGACAGCAGTGCAGCCACAGCAGGTTCAATCGCTCGATGCGGTCAAGTCCCTCAAACACTCGGTAGGTCCAGCCGACCGCCCGGCACTCTTGCCGCGTGATCTCACTCTTGGTCCTGAAGTCGTCGTCTTGGCGCTCGATGGCGCGCACGTCCCACACCGTGACGGCACCGCCTTCGGTGACGGTCAACAGGTCAGGAGTGTGGCGGGATCGCTTCCAGGACAAGGTGAACGGTTGCGCGATGATCAGCTGGATTCGCCGATCGCGGTCGATGCTGCGCACCAGGTCGTGCTCCAACCCCGACTCGAGCTCGACCACGCCGCCATTGATCATCGAGTAGGCAGCGGCGGGAATGTGGCGGTTGTTCCGTGACGAGTGCGGTCGTCGGACTGGGACGAGCAGGCGCAGCGGCGGTGGGCGCCTCTGCTGCCAATCCCACTCAGTTTCGTCTCGGCCTCCCAACTTGACCGTCCACATCAGTCGTGGGCCCGCGTTTACCGCCTCGAAGACGGACTCCGCACTGCTGACGTCGGATCGACGGCGTTTGGGCATGATTCGCCGCTCCGTTGATGCCCTCCGGGGGTCGACGCCGAAAGCAAGGCTGCAGACGCCCCGGACACGAATGTGACCTACATCACGCTAGACCGTTTCAACATCCACAGCTAGCGGTCTGAGGCCGGCCCCAATGCCCTGCCGCAGCGGCGCCTGAGAGCTGCACGCTCACGCTCCCCCACCAACTCCTCGAACAGCCGCACTTCCGGCGGTGAGCACGTCGGTAGATGGCCATACGCGTCCTGGCCGACCACCCCGTCGAGCCACAGCCAATAGCGCGCTATCCGCACGGCTCGGCGGCGGGCGCGCATCACGAACGTCGGCGCCAAATCACGCAAAGTCGACACGTCGAGGTGCGGCACGATCGCCGCCCTGTGGCGTGCTGCGGATTGCGTCGTGAGGTCTTCGGCAAGCTGCACCAGATGGGCCAAGAAGATCGCGGCGGTGTCGGCTCGTCGCCCGACGATGCGCGATGATCGAAGGACCATCGGATCAATCACGCGGTCGTCGAACTGGTCGGCGCGTCCGTCGAGTTCCAGCGATTTGAGCCAGTACCGCAGTTGCAGGCAGACATACAGGCGCCACCGATATGCGGCATCGTCGATGACAAGGTCGTCGACTGCATACCGCACGTCCCATGGCACATCGACAGAACGCAGCCCGCCCGCGCTCACCACCGCGCCGATACGCAGGCCAGCATCCAAAAGATCTCGAGTGGATGCGAACCGCGCTCCACGCATCATTGGCGCTAGTTCATCCACAGACAGATGGTCGAAATATGCGGGCACGTCGTCTGAACGCGGCAGCGCCCTGCCCAGTGCCGCTTGGGCGATGTTCGTCACGCCCTCCGACGCGGCGAAAATCCAGGTGCGGCGCAGGATGAAGGCAACGATTCGAGGGTGCTCGGGCAGCGCCGAGCGCTGGCGCACACAGTCGAGCACGGCTGCTTTCGACACCGACAGCAGGGCCCGAGTCTCGGGCACCGCTCCCCCACCCCACACGAGGCGGTCAGTCGCATGGAATCCGAGGTGGATGGCGTTGTCCAACCGGGGACCACCACCGGCCGTGAGCGCGCCAAGGATCTCTCGCTGAAACGCCTGATCGGCCGAAGCGACGGGCCAAGGCGCCGCACCGAACTCGTCGTCGTGCTGTCGCACCAGGTACGTCCCGCACCGTAGGCACGAAAACTGCACGATCAGCCCGCGCAGCGCCTCCTCGACACCACGCGACTGGCAACCCCGGCACACCCACACCGTCGTTCGCAGCCGCCACACGGCCCCAAGTGTCGGGAAATCTAGGAAGGCCGCCGCTCGCAGCGCCCTCTCGTCAACTCCCAAACATCGGGCGACGGCGACTGTTGACCCACCGGCATCCGATCGACTGCTTCGCCCCGGCACGCTCACCCGCAGGAGTTGTGCCGCCGACAAATCGTTCGCGCTGGCAAGGCGGCGACACAACGAGTCGAAGGACTCACCGTTGACCAGTCTGACCCTGCTCGGCAGCCAGCCATCGTCGTCCTCTGGCGCTGTAGCGCGGTCGCCGTCGCTGGTTGGTTGCCCCGCGCCCCTCACGGCCGAGATCCTGTTGATCGAGATCGACGAGGGTTTCGATTAATAGGCCTATTGGCCCAATCTTTGCGGATTCGTCTGACGCGCTCTGTCAATCTTTTCGGCAAACACGCCGCGAACACACCACTAGTAGGGCGGCGGCGGTGACAAACATGGGACGAACACGCACTTACTACTCGGCACCGCCCAGGGCCATAGGACTAGCATCACCACGTTGATCTGCAAAGACAAGGCCCTCAGACGTTTTCCCTCCGTGAAACTAGAGGGTGTAGTCAAACATTAGGAGTCGCTTGTCAATCTTTCCTGCATCTCGACATCCACGATTTCCATCTTCGCCCGATTGACTACCTTATTGTTACCTTATCTACCCCTTATTTTTCTTAAAAAGTCGTGTACGGTGGGGCCCGAGCGGACGCACGGCAGCGATGGAAGGAACCCGACATGCATCACTCACCTGCACGGATCGTTCTGGTCACCGGCGGATCGAGGGGCATCGGGGCCGAGGTCGCGCAGCAACTCGCCGGCGCCGACACCCACGTCGTCGTGCACTACCACCAGAAGGCAAAACGCGCGGAAGCCATCGTCGAAGCCATCCGCAGCGCGGGCGGGCACGCCTCGGCGCTTGGCGCCGACATCGCTGACGAGGCTGAGTGCGCGGCGATGATCGACACGATCGCGACTCGCTTCGGGCGGTTGGACGCCTTGGTGCTCAACGCGTCAACCGACCTCGAACCGGAGGCCGAGCCCGGATACGCGATGCGCCTCAACCGCGATGCCCAACGGCGGCTTGCACGGATGGCCGTGCCGCTGATGCCGGTCGGCGGGCGCATCGTCTTCGTGACCAGTCACCAGGCCCACTTCTTTCCCCACAAGGCTGTGCCGAAGGGTTATACGGCCATCGCGGCGAGCAAGCGGGCGGGCGAAACCGCCCTGCACGCAATGCGTTCGGAGTTCATGCGCGCCGGCGTGCACCTCACCGTTGTCTCTGCCGAGATGATCGACGGGACCTTCGCCGGAACGATCGTCGACGCGGCCAACACCCCGAACCCGCTCGGCGTCATGTTCGCCTGCGCCTAGCGCAGGCCATCGTCCGTCACTGCAACGACGACAGGTTGAAGCCCGCGCCGGTCGGATCCGCCACCGCGGCCAGGCGGCCGTAGGGGGTGTCCTCGGCGTCGCGGATCACCGTGCCGCCGTTCTCCTTGACCAACTCCACGGTCTTGTCGACGTCATCGGCGCCCAGGAAATAGAACCAGTTCGACGGCACACCCTCGGGCAGGTCCGTCGTTCCGTCCATCACTCCGAGCAGGGCGTCGCCGTCGAAACTGGCTGTGCTGTACCGGAATTCGTCGGTATCGGAGACGATTTCGGTCTGCCAACCGAACACCTCGCGGTAGAAGCCGAGCGCCTTCCCGTAGTCGCTGGTGGTCAGCTGGAAGTAGAGCGGCGCACCGTGCTCGTTGATCACCTCGAAGCCGTTGTGGCCGTTCGGCTGCCAGAGCCCGAAGAACGCACCGGTCGGATCGGTCAGCGTGGCCATCCGGCCCTTGTCTGGGATCTCCATCGGTTCGCCGCAAGTGACCCCGCCTGCCGCGGTGGCCGCGACGATCGTCGCGTCGACGTCGGCGGAGTGCAAGTAGGTGGTCCAGCCGTCCGGTGCACCGAACTCCGGATTGTTGCCCATCAAGCCGGCGACGGGGCGGCCGTTCTTGGACGCGGTCACATAGCCGCCGTATTCGGGCCCCGCGGCCTCGAACGTCCAGCCGAACACGGTGCCGTAGAACTCCCGGGCACGGCCGAGATCCGACGTTAGTAGGTCGATCCAGGTTGGTGCGCCCAGCGGGGCGCTGCTGCGGATAGTCACGGTGCTCTCCTTGAGGGTGGTGGGTCAGTCACCGATACCGACTGCCCGTGCCCGGAAAACTCATCACCTCTTCCGCCGAGCAGACGCAAAAGGCCCACGTGTCGGGTGCTTTTGCGTCTGTCCCCAGCTTGCGCGGGGGCCCACGCGCTATTTGGTGATCCCTAGGACGCGCAGGGCGGTGTCCTTGAAGATGAGCGGGACCGCGGCCGGGTCGATGTCCAGCGCCTCGAAGTCGCGGCGCCAGCGGTCTATCTTGATGTACGGGTAATCCGTTCCGAACAACACCTTCGTCCGAAGCTGACGACTGATCGCCCGCACCAGTTGTGGCGGAAAGTATTTGGGGCTCCAGCCACTGAGATCGACATAGACGTTCGCCTTGTGTGAGGCGATCGCGATCTGTGAGTCAACCCACGGCACCGCTGGGTGCGCCATCACGATCGTCAGCTCGGGGAAGTCGGCGGCCACGTCGTCGAGCAACATCGGGTCGGAGTAGCGCAGCTTGATGTGGTGCCCGCCAGGCAGTCCGGAGCCAATGCCGGTCTGGCCGGTGTGGAACAGCGCAGGCACCCCGGCCGCTGTGATCGCCTCGTAGATCGGATAGAAGCGACGGTCGTTCGGCTCGAAGGCCTGCATGCTGGGGTGGAATTTGAAGCCCTTGACGCCGTAGTCGCGGACGAGCTCGTGCACGCGGTGCACCGCACGACGCTCATGCCACGGGTCGACGCTACCGAATGGGATCAGCACGTCGTTGTTTCGGATCGCGCCTGCGATCAGGTCTTCGACCGAGTTCGACTCGTGCCTCATCGCCGTGCGCGCGTCGATGGTGAATACCACCGCAGCAGTGTTGTGCCGCCGGTACTCGTCGGCAAGCGCGTCGACGCTCGACAACGCGCCGGGCCCCATCTTGAAGTACTGCCCCACCGCTTCGACGAGTTCGTCGTCGTAGGCCTTGCGGCCGTGGCCGTCGACCTCCACGTGGGTGTGGATGTCGATCGCGGCGACGCGGTCGAAATCGATACCGTATTCGTACTTTTCGGCTGGCATTTCCGCAGTGTATTGCGGGCCGTGGCGGGTCTGTGGTCGACCACCATGGACACCCAGATCGCGGCATCGCCGCGCCGGTCTGGCGAATTGGAGAGACGGTCCGTCATTAACAAAAACTGACAACTTGCAATTTGCTAACACATTAATTATCTGCTTTAAAGGTAAAATCCCGCTCAACCGGCGACTACCGCCTAATTCCGTCGAGATTGAAATTTGCTGAAGCTGGTAGCCGCAAATCCTGGACCGCAAAATCAGCAAACTCTAAATTGGTGTCCATCCGATTGTGAGCAACCTCACAGCAGCACCGCCGCGGCGGGCCGGATTCATGTCGTCGAAGGGGCCGAAACATGTCCGAATTCCGCAATATAAGGCGCAGCGGACGGATGTCGGTTCGCGCGTATCTGGCCGCCGGCGTCGGCGGCGCTGCGATCGTCAGCGCCGGTGTAAGCGCGCTTGCTGCTCCTCCTGGCGCGCCGACCGCAGCCACTGCAGACGTGCAGCTTGCGTCCACCGGCTCTGATCTTTGGTGGTTAGAAGACGGTGACGGCGACGGGATCGGGTCCGCAATGGCCCTTACCCCCAACGCGTTGACCGGCGGCGGCCCCCTCTTCGGTCTCATCGGCAACGGCGTCGATGCACAGCCGGGTTGCGTGGGCGATGCCTGCAACGGAGGCAATGGCGGCTTCTTCTTCGGCAGAGGCGGGACGGCGGGCAGGGCGTAACCGGTGACGCCGGCGACACTGCCGGCGAAGCGGGCGGCAAGGGTGGCAACGGCGGCGCAGGCGGGTCCGGCGGATGTTCTTCGGCACCGGCGGCAAGGGTGGCCAGGGCGGGACGGGCGGTGACGGGTTCATCGGCGGAACGGCCGCGCCCGGTAACGGCGGCGCAGGCGGAGATGCCGGGGCCGGCGGCAGCGGCAATGGCAATGGCATCAACGGCGGCAGCGGCACCCAACTCACCGGCGCTGTGGGCGGCAACGGCGGCGTCAACGGCGGCACAGGCGGCACGGGCGGCGAAGGCGGTCCCGGCAGCAGCGGTGCCGACCCCACCGACGGCAGCGCAGGCACCAACCCCGGCAACAACCACAACGGCAGCGACGGCGGCGCGGGCGGCGCAGGCGGCCCCGGGGGCGCGGGTGCCCCCCTCAGCCTGACCGGGGCTTGGCAGGACGGGTCGGCCGGATGGCGATCGATTCGGTCGAAATCGATCGCGTGCTAGTACTTTTCGCCGTGTACCGTCACGCGCGTGACGGTATACGCACTTAACCTCTTCGACATCGCCGATCGCGAGGAGTACCTCGCATACTCACGGCGCTCGCCGGAGGAGGTTGCCAAACACGGCGGTCGCCTCATCTCCCTCGGCCAGTTCCACGAATCGATCACCGGCGACATCGAGCCGCGCCAGGTGCTCGTCCTCGTCGAGTGGGAGTCGCGCGAAGCGTTCGACGGCTATTGCAATGACCCCGAGCTAGCCGAACTGCACGCTCATCGTGAGAACGGCACCTCGTCCTACATCTGGCATCTCTTCGATCGCCTTGACGACCTTCGGCCGGTGCTCAAGCCCTAGGGCGCGTAACCGAGGGCGCCCTTGATCTCCAGGTACTCGTCGAAGCCGAACTCGCTCCATTCGCGCCCGTTGCCGCTGCGCTTGTAGCCGCCGAAGGGCGCATTCAAGTCGAACGCGTGGTTGATCGCCACGGAACCGGCCCGGATCCTGCGTGCTACCGCACGCGCCGCCTCGAGGTCGGCGGCCGAGACATAGCCGGCGAGGCCGTAATCGGTGTCGTTGGCGATCTCGACGGCCTCGTCGAGATCGTCGTAGTCGAGGATGCACAGCACCGGCCCGAAGATCTCCTCGCGCGCGATCGTCATGTCATTGGTGACGTCAGCGAAGACCGTCGGCCTGACGTAGTAGCCCGTGCCCAGCCCGTCGGGGCGGCCAGGGCCACCCGCCACCACCGTGGCGCCCTCGTCGATGCCCTGCTGAAGCAGGCCCTGAATCTTGTCGAACTGTGCCTTCGACGCCACCGGCCCGATGGCAGACGAATCGTTCAGATCGCCGACCGTCACCGATTCGGCGGCCTCCCGTGCGGCGGCAATGGCTTCGTCCTTACGGGATTTCGGCACGAGCATCCGCGAGGGCGCATTACAGCTCTGACCCGAGTTCGGCATCATCGCCTTCACGCCTATCGCGACGTTCTGCGCGAAGCTGTCGTCGTCGAGCACGATATTCGGGCTCTTGCCGCCCAGCTCCTGGGTGACCCGCTTCACCGTCGCCGCTGCGTTGCGCGCGACGTCGATGCCTGCGCGCGTCGAACCGGTGAACGACACCATGTCGATGTCGGGGTGACTCGACAGCGCCACACCCACACCGGGGCCGTCACCGTAGACGAGGTTGTACACGCCGGCCGGAACACCTGCGG
This sequence comes from uncultured Actinomycetota bacterium, assembly GCA_963766465.1. GTDB lineage: Bacteria > Actinomycetota > Actinomycetes > Mycobacteriales > Mycobacteriaceae > Mycobacterium. The sequence continues at coordinate 638,732 of CAVXZT010000013.1, read as the reverse complement.
CGTCCATGACCTCGGTGAAGATCTGCGCAGAGTACGGCGCGACCTCGGAAGGCTTGAGCACCATCGTGCAGCCGGTCGCCAACGCCGGGTACACCTTGCAAGCGATCTGGTTGATCGGCCAGTTCCACGGGGTGATCAGGCCGCACACACCGATCGGCTCCTTGATCACCAACGTGGATCCGCGCGGCTCCTCGAAGGAGTAGTTCTTCAGCGCGTCGATGGCGTTGTTCAGATGGCCGAGGCCGAGGTAGACCTGTGTGCCCGAACCCAGCGACGGCGGTGCACCCATCTCCTCAGACACCGCCTCGCCGAGGTCCGCCGAACGCTTCTGATACTCGGCGAGGATGGCCTGGAGCAGGTCCAGTCGCTCCTCGCGGGTGCTCACCGACCAGGTGGCGAAGGCCTTGCGGGCCGCCTTGACCGCCTTGTCGACGTCGGCCGCCGTGCCGAGTGCGATCTTGCCGGAGACCTGTTCGGTGGTCGGATTGTCGACGTCCAATGACTTCGGCTCGACCGGATCAACCCATTGTCCGTCGATGTAGAACTTCAGATATTCGCGCATGGCCCTACCCTTCCCTACTGAGTTCCTTCTGCGTACCACGTTCTGAATCTGTCGTACTTCGGCATCTCCTCGGAGTTCGCCGTCGGGTCGATGCAGACGTGCACGACGGCGGTCTTGCCGCTTGCATACGCCCGCTCGATGGCAGGCCCGATCTCGTCTTCCTTTTCAACGTATTCACCGTGACAGCCGAAGCCCTCGGCGATCTTGTCGAAGCGCACGTCCTTGCTCCAGTGCACCCCCGGTTGCGGTGATGGCTGCTCGAAGGTGCGCTTGTAGACACCGACCTCCAGTCCCCACTGGTGGTCGACCCCGACGACGCACACCAGCGGCAGACCCTCCCGCGCGGCGGTCTCCAGTTCGGCGATGTGAAAGAGGAACGCGGAGTCGCTTGTCAGCAGCATCACCGGGCGTTTGCGGCCCTCGGCAACCGAGGCGCCCACCGCATAAGGCAGGCCTGTGCCGAGATGGCCGAAGTTCTGGTTCCAGATCACGTCGCGCGGCTTGGTCTGCGAGTAGGTCCACTGGAAGATGACGGTCGCCCCACCGTCGCGCACCATGATGCCGTCCTTGGCGTACTCGTCGAACGCCTTGGTCGCCTCGACCACGTAGCGCGCGGGATGCACCGGGGTGCGGCCACTCGGAGCCTCTTCGGCCACCCTCGCCAGCTCGGCGGCGTCGGCCTTGACCAGGGTCTCGAGGTTGGTCGACGGGGCGCGCGGGTTGTCCCGCAGCGCCTCGACGAGCTGCGGCACCACGCCGCGCAGATCGCCGACCAGCGGAACGTCGAACCGGCGGTTGACGCCGATGGCGGTCGGGTCCTGCTCGACGTACACCCATTTGCGGTTCGCGTCGTTGCCGGCCCAGTGCTGCGTCCGGCCGTAGTGCATCGGCTCACCGAGTTCGGTACCCAGCGCGACGCACAGGTCGGACTCCTCGACTGCCTGGTTTGCGGCAGGGGAGAACAAATAGGGGAACGTCCGCTCCTGCAGTCCCGGTATGAACGACGTGCCACCGGATGTTTGGATCACCGGGCAGGCCATCAGTTCGGCGAGTTCCTTGACCTCACCCTGCGTCCGCGACGTGTGAACGCCGTGGCCCACCAACAGAATCGGGCTCTTCGCGTCACGGATCAGCTTTGCCGCCTCTGCGACCTCTCGAGCACCCGCACCCTGATTGACCAAGCGGTAAACGCTGGGCTCCGGAGCCGGCGCCACATCGAGCTCCTCCAGAATCACGTGGGACGGAAACTCGATGTAGGACGGACCGGGGGTTCCTGACATCGACCGGCGAATGGCCTCGTGCACGATCTCGTCGGTCTGGTCGGCGTACTCGATCGAGCTGCTGTACTTCACCGACGGCGTGAAAAGGCCTTCCTGCTGGACGAACTGGATGCGACCGCGCCGGACCCGCCGCTCGGTGATGCGGGCCCGCTGGCCACCGAGGAAGATCACCGGCGAGTTCTCGACCAACGCGCACATCATCGCGCCTGCGATGTTGGCAACACCCGGGCCTAGGGTGCCGATGCATAGGCCCGGCTTGCCCGTCATACGCGAAGCCGCTTCTGCCATGAACCCCGCGCTCAACTCGTGGTGCGGTGCCACCACCGACCAGCCGCGCGCGTCCGCCTCGGAGAACATGTGCACGAAGTTCGGGTCCGGGATACCGAACAGCGTGTTGACACCCTCTGCCTCAAATAGGTCGAGAATGCGTTTGTAGACGGGCACAGCCATGTGTGGAACTCCTTTTACTGATAGCGCTTAGCTAGTTGTCTGCGGTGAGCCGCAGGTGACCCGAACAGTGCACGATTGAGCGCGGCGCGTTTGAGGTACACGTGGATGCCGCTCTCCCAGGTGTATCCGATGCCGCCGTGCAGCTGCATCGCCTTGCCTGCGACGTCGACGGCAGCAGTGCAGGCGTATGACTTCGCCATCGCGACCGCCACGCCGGCATCGGGTCGATCCTCGGCGACGGCTTCGACTGCGGCACTGACAAGTTGGCGACCGACCGCGATGGCCACCTGCATATCGGCGCAGGCATGCTTGACGGCCTGGAAGGAGCCGATCGGCCTACCGAACTGGCTGCGCACCTTCGCGTACGCGACCGTCGCGGCGAGCATGGCCTCGGACAGGCCGAGGCTGTCGCACGCGATGGCGACCGCCGCGCGTTCGTGCAGTCGTCGAACGGCCGCTTTTGGATCCCCTTCGAATCGGAGCACTTCGGAACCCACACCGTCTGCCGTCACGGTGGCCAGTCGGCGGGTTTCATCGACCACCGGTTGCGGCGTGACGGTCACTGCGGGCTCGGACACACCGCCATCCGCGACCACAAGGATCCGGTCGGCGCCCTCGGCGTCAGGCACGAATTCGAACGATTCGAGCGCGACGGCCACCCTGACGGTGCCCGACGTCACATCGGTGAAGAGCTGGTTGCGAGTATCGCTGGGCTGCAGCGCTTTCAGGGTACCGATGGCCAGCACGGCACTGCCCAGGTAGCTGTTGGCGCTGGCGGCACGGCCCATCTCTTCGCAGATGACCGCCACCTCGGCGAACGTGACACCGGCCCCGCCGAACTGCTCGGGCACCTCCAGCCCAACCCATCCAGCTTCGACGAGCGTCGGCCAGTCGACCTTGCGGTCCTTGGCGAGCAGATCCCCCGCCACGGACCTGAGTTCGTCGTGGAACTCCTCGAATTCGTGCGCCATCAGGCCACACTCGGTTCTCGCGGCAGCCCGAGGCCGCGTTCGGCGATGATGGTCCGCTGGATCTCGCTCGAGCCGCCGGGGATCGTCCATTCCCACGAACCGATGAAGTCGAGGACCCAGGAGCCGGACTCCCAGCCGCTCGACATCGGTTTGGCCAACACGGTATGCGCCCTCAGGCCACCGACCTCAGCGCCGAAATCGGTGAGACGCTGCAGTAGCTCGCTGTAGTACAGCTTGACGATCGACGCGTCGGCGGGGCCTGCCACTCCGCATTCACTGTCCTCCACCATCTTGCGGCACAGCCCGCGCAGCCCGGTGATCTCGATTTCGAACTGTGCCAGCCGGTCGGCCACCACCGGGTCATCCAGCGGACAGGTCTTCACCAGCCACCGGAAACCGGCATTGCCAAGGCGCTCGGCGAGCTCCAGCATGGTCAAGCCGCGTTCAGCACCAAGAGTCGACTGCGCCACTTGCCATCCCGCGTTCTCGGCGCCGACGAGGTTGGCGGCGGGGATCGATACGTCATTGAGGAACACCTCGCAGAAGTGGGAATCGCCGATGGCATTGCGGATGGGCCGCACTTCGACCCCTGGTGTGGCCATGTCCAGCAGGAAATACGAAATGCCTTTGCGTTTGGGCGCATCCGGGTCGGTACGGGCCAGCAGCAGACACCAGTCGGCGTGTTTGCCTCCGCTGGCCCACAGCTTCTGGCCGTTGACGATGTACGAGTCACCGTCCCGCCGCGCCGACGTGCGAAGGCTGGCGAGGTCGGAACCGGCCTCCGGTTCGGAGAACCCCTGAACCCAGATCTCACCGTCGAGGATCGCAGGAAGATGGCGGCGACGCTGTTCGTCGGTTCCGGCCACCAGCAAGGTCGACGCCGCGTGGTGGATGCTGACGAAGGCCAGCACCAGCCGGGGCGCGTCATGCGCGGCCAACTCCTGATAGAGGATGACTTGTTCGGCCACCGACATTCCACCGCCCCATTCGCGCGGCCAGTGCGGGACTGCGTATCCAGCACTGTGTAATTCGGCGAACCACGCCTTCTGGAAGCGGACGAACTCCTCGTCGTCGACTCCGGTCTGCGCGTCGCGCCAGTCCGCAGGGATGTGCTCGGCACACCATGCCCGCACGGAGGAGCGGAAGTCGTCGAGGTGTGTCACGCGAACAACCCAGTCAAGCCAGCTCCGCCGACCCTGCCGGTCAGCAGATCGCGGGTTGCCGACAGTCCCAGCGGAAGCCGGCGCAGCGGCTGGCTGTAGCGGGACAGCCACGACAACGTGGTCTCGTCACAGAAGCCGACCGCGCCGTGCAACTGATGGCAGACGCGGAACACCACCTCTGCGGCCTCGATCGCCGACATGCGCAGCGCCAGGGCATCGTCGGTCGCCTCGGGGCGTGCGGTCCCGATGCTGAACAGCGCGTACTTCGCCAGGACCTCCACGCCGCTGCGTTCGACCTCGGCGTCGGTCAGCTGGAACTGCACGCCCTGGAAGGACGACAACGGCTGCCCAAACTGTTTGCGCAGGCTCACGTGCGCGATGGTCAATTCCATCGCCCGGTCGAGCATGCCGAGAAGTGTCCAGCAGGGCAATACGAGTCCGAGCGCAACGTCACCCGCGCCGTTCTCGTCGATCGCGGACAGCTCTAGCTCGGCCACGAAAGCGGGACCTGCCGCGCCCTGGCCGACCACCTTGCTCCGCGACCCGGCTAAAGATGCTGTTGCCCACCGGGAATCGAGTCCTGCCACGACGCCGGAGGGTCGGGTGTCGGCGACCACGATCAGGCCGTCGACATCCAGGTCGGTCGGTTTGGCGAGGCGTTCCGCGACCGGGTACGGCAATGCCCAGTAGCCAGCGCTTCGGCACAACGCCGCCGCGGCTTCGAGCCCGTCCGGGTCGGTGCGGGGGTCGAGCTCCCATGCGCCGAGCTCCGCAAGCGCGGGGCCTGCGAGCGACTCGCGGAGGTCCGGTTTGGCTTCGGCCTGCTGCACCAGCTGGTCGCCCCCGGCGGCCTCGAACGCCCTTAGCGCCTGCCGGCCATACTCTTTGGCGTCGTCGCTCAGATCGAGAATCATTTGGCCGCCGCCGCCAACAAGGCCCGCGACAGCAGGATGCGCTGCATCTCGATGCTGCCCGACGAGACGGTGGAGGCTTGCGAGTACCGCCAGTGGTCCTCGACTTCGCCAAGGAACCACTTCGCACGCGGGTCGTCATGCGATACCTCTGCCGCGATGTCCATCAGCACCTCTGCGCTGTCCTGGTCCAGCTTCGTCACCGCGATCCGGTACGCGGCGGCGTCACCGGGTTGGATGCGCCCGCTGCTCTGCAGATCGACAACGCGATACGCCATCAGCCGGGCCCTGCGGCAGTGCGTCAGCATCCGGACCCAGCGAGCCCGCAACTCCGCAGGCAGGCCGTCCCAACGGTCGCCGAGCACTGTCGGTGCCGCGGCAAGCAGTCGCTCACAGCGCGCGTACCTGGCGATGCCGACCCGCTCGAACGACATCACGTCCTGCACGATCGACCAGCCCGCGTCGACCGTGCCGAGCACGTCGGCCTCGGTGACCCGCAGGTCGTCGAAGAACACCTCGTTGAGGTGGTGCGGTCCCATCATGCAGCGGATCGGCCGCACCTGGATCGCCGGATCATCCATCGGCACAAGGAAAATCGTCAGGCCCTGCTGTTTTTTCTCACCTTTAGAGGTGCGGGCGAGCAGGAAGCACCACTGCGCCATCGTGGCGTACGACGTCCAGATCTTCTGACCACTGACCAGCCAGCTGTCGCCGTCGCGCCGGGCCGCCGTCCGCAGCGACGCGAGGTCCGAACCCGCTTCGGGTTCGGAGAAGCCCTGACACCAGATCACCTCACCGCGCGCGATGGGCGGCAGGTGCTTGCGCTGCTGCTCCTCGGTGCCGTGGCGCATGATGATCGGCCCGACCCAGTTGACCCCCATGTACTGGGCGCCGCGGGGCTCGTGGTGCGCCCACATCTCTTCGCGGACGACCGTTTGTTCCCACACCGACGCGCCGCTGCCGCCGAATTCCTCGGGCCACGCCATGCAGAGCAGGTTGCGTTCGGCCAGGGTGCGGCAGAACTGCTGGGCGGTCTCAAGGTCGGCGGGGTTGTCGGTGAACGCACCTAGGAAGTGCTCGGGCACATGGGTTTTCACCAGTTCGCGTAGCTCACCGCGAAGCTCCGTGGCTTTCTGCCCCATTTCGAAGTCCACTGGCGGTCCTATCCCGAGCCCAGTGCGGGTTCGATGTCAGCCTGGCCGAGGCCGAGCTCGTCGAGCACGTCCACGGTGTGCGCGCCCAGCTCCGGCGCAGGGCCGGCAACCCGGCCGGGAGTCCTGGAGAACCAGGTCGGCACACCCGGGAACCGCACCGGGCCGTGCGGCGTTTCCACAGTCTCGAACAAACCGACGGCATTGAGATGCGGATTGTCAAACAATGCGCCGGGGGTGTTCAGCGGTGCGGCTGGAATCTCGAGCTCGCGGAACAATGCCAACCATTCATCGGTGGTGCACTCCTTCATTGTCTGAGCCACCAGGCCGTACACAGTGTCGATCTGGTTCGCACGTCGTTCAAGCGTCGAGAACGTATCGTCGGCCCACATCGGCTTTACGGCACCGACAAAGGCGTTCCAGTGTTTGTCGTTGTAGATCAGCGCGGCGATGTAGCCGTCGCTTGTCTCGTACGGCCTTCGGTTGGGTGCCACTGTTCGCGGGTAAAAGGCCGGCCCGAGGGGAGGGTCGTATATGGCCCCGTTGGCATGTTCGACGAGCATGAAGGACGCCATGGTCTCGAACATGGCGACCTCCACCTCTTGACCCTCGCCCGTTCGTTCGCGGTGGAACAACGCCATCGTCGTCGCGTACAGGGCGGTCAGACCTGCGACCTTGTCGGCGACGATGGTTCCGACGAAGTCGGCCTCACCCGTCAGTTGCTTCTGTACGGCAGTCAGCCCGCATTCCGCCTGGATGGTGTCGTCATAGGCGGGCCGGTCACGGTCGGGTCCTCGCCTGCCGTAGCCGTAGCAGTTGGTGTAGACGATGTTCGGATTGAGCGCGGCTACCTCGTCATAACCGAACCCAAGCTTGGTTATCGCCTTGGCTCGCATGGAGTGGATGAAGACGTCGGCGTCGGCGACAAGCGCCCGGAGCGCGGTGCGCCCCTCCTCGGTGCGCAGATCCAGGACGACACTGCGTTTGCCGCGGTTCACGTTCACGAAGACGGCGCTTAACCCCGGAGCGGGTCCAACGGATACGTAACGGGTGTCATCGCCCTGCGGTGGTTCGACTTTGATCACGTCGGCGCCCATGTCGGCCATGATCTGGGTGCAGTACGGTCCCATCACCATCGCGGTGAGGTCGATGACGCGCACACCGTTCAGCGGGCCGCTACCCATGGTGTGCCTCTTGTGCGGCCATTCCGAAGCTGTATCTGATGTGGTCACCGTGGCCATCGGGCACAACCGGAAAAATCACCGGCTCCGACGCGTCGCGGATCGCGGCGATGTGGTCGCCTACGTCCGCGATCGACCATGCCGGCCGGTACACGCCCGGCGTCTCGCAGACCACGGCCCTGGCGACCCGGCCAGCGAGGGCGATGAGCATTTCCCCTGTGACGGAGCAGGATTCGTGCGCCAGCCAGCCCACGACGGGCGCCACGAGCTCCGGGCCCATCGGCGGGTAGGCGGAGGTGTCGATACCCTCGGCCATTCGCGTCACCGCGGCGGGCACAATGACATTGCTCTTCACGCCGTGCGCCGCGCCCTCGATCGCCGCGACGTTGGACAGGCCGATCACGCCTGCCTTGGCGACGGCATAGTTCGCCACCTCGTGGTTGCCGTAGAGCCCCCCGATCGACGACGTAAGCACGATTCGGCCGTATCCCGCATCGCACATCAGAGGGAACGCAGGGCGGACGATGTGGAATGCGCCGCGCAGATGGACATCGACGACGGCATCGAAGTCGTCGTACGTCATGTCCTTCAGCGATGCTCGACGCACGTTCCCCGCGTTGTGAACAAGGATGTCGATGCGGCCATAGCGATCCAACGCCGTGTCGACTATCGCTCTGCCGCCCTCAGGAGTGGCGACAGATTTGGTGCTCGCGACGGCGTCGCCACCGGCCGCGGTGATCTCGCGCACAACCTCTTCGGCGGGCTTTGCGTCGGCGCCGTCGCCTGCGATGCTGCCTCCGGGATCGTTGACGACGACCTTCGCCCCCTGCGCCGCCAGCAGCAGGGCGTAGGAGCGGCCCAGCCCCCTGCCGCCTCCGGTGACGACGGCGACGCGGCCGTCGAATCTCAAGTCAGGCATGTGGCGTCCCGCCGCGACTTGTGTGCGAAAAGGAGCGCTCACCGCGCTCAAACGCACACAAGTCGCTACTCACCGAGCTCGAGGCCATCCAGGTCACCCTTTTCGCGCCATTCCGTCAATAAGTCGTCGAATGCGTAGAAACCCGCCATGTAGTAATCCCCGAGGAACGACCGGACACCCTCACCGAACCCGTTGCCCTCGTTGTTGTAATAGCCGGGAGTGCAGGAGAGATCGAACGCCGACGTGTCGACCGCCAATTCCTTGATGGTGTTGCCCCAGCCTTCCTGAGCCTGGATGCTCGGTTCGACGGTCGCCGCGTTTCGCTTCACGGCCTCAGAGATGATGTAGGCGATGTGCTCGGCCTGCTGCTCGAACATCGCCGTCGTATTGGCGGACACGCCACCCTGGATGAATCCCGTATGGAACTGGTTCGGAAATCCGCGGCTGGTCATCCCGTGCAGTGTCTTGTAGCCATTCCGCCAGTGGTCGAACAACGAGAGCCCGTCGCGGCCTTCGATGGCCTCCATCGCATAACGGCGACTGATCTCGGTCGAGATCTCGAAGCCGCTCGCGAAGATCACGCAGTCGACCTCATATTCGACGCCGTTGGCGACGATGCCCTTCTCGGTGAGCCTCTCCACGCCTTTGGATTCCGACACATCGACGAGGATGACGCTTGGGCGATTGAATGTGGGCAGGTATTCGTCACTGCTGCAGGGCCGTTTGCACAGGAAGTGGTAATACGGCTTGAGCGCCTCCGCGGTCTGCGGGTCTTCGACGATGGCTTCGACGCGTCGCCGCAACCGCTCCATGACCTTGAACTGTTCTTCTTCGCGCATCGCCATGATCTGCTCGACGCCCAGCGACGTCGGATCCTCTGACGCAGCGACCCGCGCTGTCAGATTGCGGCCAAGCTCAGTCCAGAAGTCGCAGACCTGGTCCACCGCATCGAAGATCACTCCATCGCCGAACGGTGACCAGCGATGGAAGTTGAGCTTGCGCTCCTCCTGCCAGCCGGGCTGCAATGAAGCTGCCCACTTGGGATCCGTCGGCTCGTTGCCGCGCATGTCCACCGACGACGGTGTTCGCTGAAAGACGTACAGATGCTGAGCGTCTCGGCCGAGATGCGGCACCAGCTGCACGCCTGTAGCGCCCGTTCCGACGAGCGCGACACGCTTGTCGTGCAGCTTGTGCAGTCCGCCGTTGGTATCACCGCCGGTGTAGTCGTAGTCCCAACGCGCGGAGTGAAAGACGTGACCCTTGTAATCCTTGATCCCTGGGATGTCGGGCAGCTTCGGCCTGTTATAGGAGCCCTGGGTCATCACCACGAAGCGAGCCCGAATGTCGTCGCCGCGATTGGTTTTCACCCGCCAGCGCTTGATGTCCTCGTCCCACCGCACCGTACGAACCTGCGTGGAGAATATGGCGCCGTCGTAGAGCCCGAAGTGCTTGCCGATGTTGCGGCAATGCTCGAAGATCTCTGCTCCGTCGGCGAACTTTTTCGAAGGTAGGAAGTCGAGCTCTTCGAGCAGCGGGATGTAGCAGTAAGCATCGTTGTCGCATTGAATGCCGGGGAATCGGTTCCAGTACCAGACACCACCGAAGTCGCCACCCATCTCGATGACGTGCACGTCGTCGACGCCCGCCTTCTTGAGGTACGCGCCCGCCAGCAAACCTGCGATACCACCGCCGAGAACAGCCACCTCGACGTCCTCGTTGATCGGAGTGCGAGGGGTAACCGGCGTGTGCGGATCGACCTCTGCGAACTCCGCGAAGTCGTCCTTGAGTTCCAGGTACTGCGTCGCCCCCTCGGGGCGCAAGCGCTTGTCCCGTTCGTGGGCGTACTTCTCCCGCAGTGCGTCGATGTCGATGTCGTCGGGCGTCTGGGTCGGGCCGCACGTGTCAAACAACGTCATCTATCTAAAGCTCCTGTGGTTCGCCGGTGCCCATGTACTTGGACAGCTGGTAGTGCAAGTTGACGGTGCTGCGCTCGCGGTACGGGTTGGGCTTGGTGCCAGCGAAGCCGGCCGACTTCATGCCCTGCTGCACCGCGGCCATATTCGAGAAATCCTGCGGCAACACCGACAGCCAATTGGGGTCACCCACCGGCGTCAACTGCCATTCCGTCTGCGGTTCTTGGCCTTTCGGATACAGCTCGAACACGGCCACCTCGAAGATGCACTTGTTCGGGTTATAGCTGGGATCCGGGCGCGCGCTGTAGCACAGTGCGCTGGTCAGGCCCTGCCCGACTTGGAAGTTCGGGAAGATCTGCCACGCGGTTCCGCTCTGCCCAAGGATGTCGGCCGGAATCGTCGGCCAGATCACGCCGCGTGCTTCGTCGTCGCGGCGCGCTGACGTCAGCCAGTGCTCGAGCACCTTGTCGGCCGGCGTCCCCTCGGGTAGTTCGTCGACCAGCCGCTTGGCCGCGTTCACCAATGTCTGTGTGGTGGTGGCGTTGGTCTCTTCCATTGTGTAGACCTGCATCTCGGCGGTGGAGATGCGCGGATCGCCTGTGCCGAGGCGGATCTTGGACTTGGTCTCGTCCAATCCCTTTGGAGCGTCGTAGCCGATATTGCTGTGCTTGCCCTGCGCCTTGGCCCAGCCCTTGAACTCACCGAACTTGTTGAACTCGGGATGCGTGGTGAAGACGTGGTAGGTCTCGTTGAAGGCCTCCATCGCGACTTTCCAGTTGCAGTCGAAGTTCAGCCACTTGCGCCACTTGTAGCGCATGTTCTCAAGACCGAATGGATCGAGGATCTTCGCCGCGGGAAACAGATAGTCCGCCAGCGGTTCGCAGTCTGGATCCATGTTGACGAACAGCCAGCCGCCCCAGGTGTCGACCTGAACAGGAGCGAGATGGGTGTTCGCCGGAGTCAACACGCCCTTCCAGTCGTCCTGCTCGCGGATGTGCGTGCAGGCGCCGTCCAATCCGTATGTCCAGCCGTGGAATCCGCACACGAAGGACTTACGCGCCCGGCCGCACGCATTCTTCGCACCGTCAGGGGTGTCGACCAGTCGACGGCCGCGATGCATGCACACGTTGTGGTGCGCCTTGAATTCGTTCGGCCCGCTGCGCACGACGACGATCGAGTCGTCGAGGATGTCGTAGGTGAGGTAGCCGCCGACCTCGGGGATCTCCTCCGCCCGGCCGACCTGCAGCCACACCTTGCGCCACAGCTTGTCGCGCTCTGCTCGGGCGTACTCCTCGGAGATGTAGGCGTCCACGCCGATGGTGACAGGGTCCGAAAGTTCTTCAGTCGCCTGCACTTCCATATCGGTCATGCTTCCTCCGTTTCATGCCGACTGATGCTCGCGCGGAAGGACTCGTCCTTGAGGAACAGGGAGGTGTTGTCGGCGCCGAGGTGGGTCCACTTGAGATTCAAACCACCGTCGACGAGCAGAGTCTGGCCGGTGACGTAGCTCGACAGGTCCGACAGCAGGAACAGGATCGCGCCCGCCTGTTCCTCGGGGCGGCCCCGGCGCCCCATGGCGATCGCCTTCCTGTCACGTTCGGGGTCATCGGCTGTATACGTGCGCGACGCCGCGGTCTCGGTGACGCCAGGCGCCACCGCGTTGACACGGATGTTGTCTATCGCCAGTTCGACCGCCATCGTGCGGGTCATCGCCACGACGGCGGCCTTGGCCGTGCCATAGGCGATGTGGAACGGCGCGGTGTTCATGCCGCTGATCGACGAGATGGACACGATCGAACCGGGCGTCCCCTGCTTCCGTATCTCGGCGGCCACCGCTTGGCTCATGAAGAACGCGGTCTCAAGATTCGCGACGAATAAGTCACGCCAGTCGGATCGGCTTACCCGTGTCGAGGGCATCCATGTGGCAGGCGCGGCGCCACCGGCGATGTTGACGAGTCCGTACAGATTGCCGTCGGTGCGCCGCACCTGGTCGAGCACCGCGCCGATGCCCTCGTCGGTTGATGCGTCCGCGGACACCGGGATGACCGACAGGCCACTCTTGGCCATGGGCGCGATGTGCTCGTCGAGGTTTTCCTTCGACCGACTGACCGCGACGACGGTGGCACCCGCCTCGGCTGCCATCCGCGTGATGGTGGTGCCGATGCCGCCGCCACCGGCGCCCGACACCACGACAATGCGGCCATCCAGCCTCAAAAGATCGTTCATGTGTCTATTTGTCCGGACAAAATACGGTGCTCTGCATATTGAAGAACACTATTCCGCAGGGGCGATCGGCTCGTCAAGGCCGGACTGGTCTGTTCTCATCGCTATTGTCTGGACTACGGGACCTTGATAACGTCCGAGGCCATGACGACGTCTGTCCGCGACGCGCGCTACACCGCACCCAGCCCGACCGCTGGTGAGGGGTGGCGGCTGGAGCGCCTCACCGCACCGAGCCGGCTGTTCGGCGCCAACGGGCTGCGCACTGGTCCGGACGGGCGCGTCTACGTCGCGCAGGTGACCGGCAGCCAGATCAGCGCGCTGGACCTCGGCACCGGTCGTTTGGACACCGTCAGCGCCAAGGGCGGCGACATCATCGCGCCCGACGACGTGGCCTTCGATTCGAGCGGCAACCTCTACGCCACCGAGGTGATGAACGGCCGAGTGAGTGTGCTCGACACCAGCGGCCAGGCCCGCGTGTTGCGCGACGACCTTCCTTGTGCGAACGGCATCACTGTTTTTCACGACCGGTTGTTCATCGGCGAAATGCGGGAAGGCGGGCGACTGCTGGAGCTCGACCTGAACGGCGGTGAGCCCCTAGTGCTTGTGGACAGCATGCCGATGCTCAATGCAATGGAGGTTGGTCCAGACGGGCTGCTGTACTTCCCGGTAATGGGCACCAACGAGATCTGGCGCGTCGACCCAAACGGCGGTGAGCCGCAACGGGTTGCAGATGAGCTTGGCGTACCGGACTCGGTTAAGTTCGATTCCGACGGCTTCATCGTCTCCACTCAGGTGGCCAGCGGTCAGGTGCTGCGCATCGATCCACGCAGCGGCGAGCAGACCCTGCTGGCCCAGCTCAATCCCGGGTTGGACAATTGCACTTTCGTCGACGGTCGACTGTTCGTGTCGAACATCTCCGGCGAGATCACCGAGATCCTTCGCAGCGGCGAAACCCGCACGGTGTTGGCCGGCGGATTGAACTGGCCCCTTGATCTGGCCGTGGGCGATGACGGCAACCTCTACGTCGCCGACGGCACCTACCTCTACACAGTCGAGGCCGACGGGTCGCTGCATACGGTCGGCATGCTCTTCACGCCCGGGTACCCCGGCTTCCTGCGCGGATTGGCGCCCGCCGGACCCGGCGCCTTCATTGTCGCCACCTCCGGCGGCCAGATCGCCCGCTACCGTCCCGGCGACGGCGAAACCGACTACCTCGCTGACGGATTCGACCAGCTCTACGGCGTCGCGATCGGAGCAGACGACACGATCGTGTTCGCCGAACTCGGCACCGGACGGGTGCACTCGCTGCGATCGGGCAACGTGGAGGTACTGGCATCGAGACTGCAGGATCCGGTCGGCGTCGCGTTCGACTCGGGTGGAAGGCCACTGGTGGCCGAATCCGGAGCGGGTCGGGTGGTGCGGCTCACCGGGTCGACGGAGACGGTGGTCGACGGTTTGCAGCGGCCGCAGGGCATCGCGGTCTCGGATGGCTGGCTCTACATCGTCGATGCGGGCGCCAAGGAGGTCGTCGCGTTCGACCTGGCCAGCGGTGACCGTCACACGATTGCCGCGGGCCTGCCCGTCGGTCCTCCACCCGGTGTGGAACCCAAGCCGCTCAAGGGACTACCGCCGTTCTCCGGACCGCAGGGACCGTTCGCCGGCATTACCATCGGGCCGGACGGCACCCTGTATGTTTCGGCCGACGGCGACGGCAGCGTGCTGGCGTTACGACGCGCATGACGGTCAGCCCAACCGACCATCGCTACCTTCAGGTGGCGCGCACGCTGCGCAAAGAAATCGTCGATGGCGTGTATCCGGTGGGTTCGCAGCTGCCAACCGAACAACAGCTCTGCGAGCGTTTCGAGGTCAGCCGCTACACAGTCCGGGAAGCGCTGCGCCGACTGCGCGACGACAACCTCGTCGCGTCACGCCCACGTGCGGGAACCCTCGTCGTGCCACGTCCCGCTACGAATTCGTATGCCCAGGACGTGATGTCGATCGACGACCTGCTTGCGTTCGCGACCGGCGCGAAGTTCGCTATCGAGTCCAACACCATGGTCACGATTGACGACGCCCTCGCCGCCCGGACCGGGCTGCAGGTCGGCTCGGAGTGGTTGGCGGTTCGCGGTTACCGGCGGGCCGACGGCGGCGCGGCCCCGGTCTGCAAGACGGAGTACTACATCAACCGGGTCTTCGCCGCGGTGGGCAGATTGCTCCAACGCCACTCGGGGCCGATCTTTCCGCTGATCGAGGACTTGTTCGGGGTCAGTGTCGTCGAGGTGCATCAACAAATCGCTGCGGTGCCGGTCACCCAGGAGTTGGCGGATGCGCTGAACGTCGAAACGGGCACCGCCGCGCTGGAGATGCAGCGCACCTACAAGACATCGGACGGTGAGATCGCCCAGGTCACTATCAACACCCATCCCTCGTCGCGGTACCGGCATTCCATGACGATGCGCCGGATCAAGGGCTAGGCCGCCGGTGCGGGTCGACGAGCAGCGCGCAGCCGATGCCTACCGGCGGGGGCTGTGGGTGCGGGAGACACTCGCTGACTCGCTGCGCAACGCCGCCGCGGCCACACCACAGCGAACAGTATTGGTAGACGGCGATATTCGGCTCGACTGCAAGGCCCTCTATGGGCAAGCCGCCTGTATGGCGAAGACGCTGATGACGCGGATGCCCGCTGGCAGTGTGGTGTCGTTCATGCTGCCGAACTGGCATGAGGCAGCGGTGATCTACCTGGGCGCGACGATGGCCGGCATGGTGGTGAACCCGATTCTGCCGTCCCTACGGGATCGTGAGTTGGCGTTCATCCTCTCCGATGCCGACAGCCGCGCGATCTTCGTGCCCAATTCCTTCGGAAATCACGACTACGCCACGATGCTGGACCGGGTCACCGCCGAGATGACCTCGCCGCCGGAGGTCGTGGTCCTGCGCGGCGGCGACGAACGCGGTCACACGCCCTACTCGTCGCTGTTCACCGACACCGGCCCCGCGGCACTGCCGGTCCTCAACCCCGACTCCGTTCGCATGATCCTGTACACGTCGGGCACCACGGGACGGCCCAAAGGGGTCCTGCACACCCATAATTCGATCCACGCCCTGATCCGCCAGATCGGCGAGCATTGGCGGGTCGACAGCGGCGACACGTTCCTCGTCCCATCGCCGATCGCGCACATCGGCGGGTCGATCTATGCGTTCGAATGCCCGCTCCTGCTGGGCACCACGGCAGTGCTGATGGAGCGCTGGGACGCGGACGCGGCAGCGTCGCTGATGCTTGCCGAACGCTGCACTCACATGGCAGGCGCCACTCCGTTTCTCGAAGGTCTGCTCGCCGCCGCCGAGCGCGCCGACACCCACCTACCCGACCTCAAGGTGTTCATCTGCGGAGGAGCATCCGTCCCGCCATCACTGATACGCAGGGCTTCAGCATATTTCGACAAGGCGGCCGTCAGCCGCGTGTACGGCTCGACGGAAGTGCCGGTCACGACCGTGGGTTCACTGGACGACTCCGATCACGCGGCAGATACCGACGGCCGGGCCGGGATTGCCGACATCAAACTGGCCGAAGGAGAGATCCGCGCGCGTGGGCCGCAAATGCTGGTCGGCTACCTGCATCCCGAGGACGAGACGGCGGCCTTCGACGACGAGGGTTACTTCCGGACAGGTGATCTCGGCCGCTTGGTCGACGACGACGACTTGGTCGTCACCGGACGAGCCAAAGACATCATCATCCGCAACGGCGAGAACATCTCGCCCAAAGAGGTGGAAGACATCCTCGTCGGGCATCCGGGGATCGCGGAGATCGCGGTCGTCGGCTTACCCGATGAACGCACCGGGGAGCGGGCGTGCGCCGTGATCGTCGCATCCGATCAGCGCACGCCCGACCTGACCGACCTGCGCGACCTGCTCCTGAGCGAGGGACTGGCCAAGTTCAAAATCCCTGAGCAGATCGTCATTTGGGACGCATTGCCGAAGAACGACGCGGGCAAGATCTTGAAGCATCAAATCCGCGAGACGCTGACAAAGGTGGACTGATATGCAGGTAGCGATCGTGACGGGCGCGAGCAGCGGCATCGGTTTCGGCTGCGCGACGAAGCTCGCCGAGGCGGGCATGGCCGTCGTCGGGGCGGGACGCGATGCGGACAGATTGGCCGAGCTGGAGACGGCGATCGGCGATCCTGATCGAGTGGCCACCGTCGCCGTTGACCTGACAACGGACGACGGCCCGCGACGTATCGTGGACGCGGCTATCAAGCGGTGGGGCAGGATCGACTTCCTGATCAACAACGCCGGGGTCGGCGGCCCCAAGCCGCTGCACGAGACCGATGACGAATCATTGGACTATTTCCTGGGTTTGATGCTTAGGGCGCCTTTCCGGTTGGCCCGTGAAACGGTCGTGCACATGCAGCCCGGCTCGGCGATCATCAACATCACGTCGACCTTCGCGGTCGTCGGCGGTTTGAGGGGTGGAGCGTATTCGGCGGCCAAAGGTGGTCTGACCTCATTGACCAAGCACATCGCCTGCCAGTACGGACCGCAGGGCATTCGCTGTAATGCAGTCGCTCCCGGGGTGACGCTGACACCCATGGTCGCCAGTCGCCTCGAGGATGAGCGGTTCCGCAAGATCAACATGGAGATGACGCCATACCCGCGGCTGGGTGAGGTGAACGACATCGCGAGCACGGTCGCGTTCCTGTGCTCGGACGGTGCGAGTTTCATCAATGGTCAGGAGATCGTGGTAGATGGCGGTTGGACGTCGACGAAGTACCTGTCGGACTTCGCACTGAATTCGGAATGGGTCGCCCGTTGAATCTGTTCGCACTGCTCGACCAGGCTGCGGCACGACACGGCGACCGCGGCGCGGTGTATCGCGGTGAGCGTCAACTACATACGTGGGCCGAGCTGCGCGAGCGCGCATTGCGGTTGGCCTCCACGCTAGGCGATCCGGGGACACGGATCGCGATCGCCAGCGAGAACCGCCCGGAAATCGTCGAGCTGATGTTCGCCATCTGGGCCGCCGAGTGCGTCGTCGTCCCGATCAACTACAAGCTGCATCCCCGCGAGATGGAACAGATCCTCGACGACGCCGGGGTATCAAGGGTATTCGCGTCAGCGAAGATTGGTAAGACCCTCCCCGACGCGGAAATCATCAGTGGTGCCGCATATTCCACGCGGCTCGCTGCCGCACCGTCAGAGCCCCCGTGCAATACCGATCCGTCGACGCTGGCGTGGTTGTTCTACACCAGCGGGACCACGGGCAAGTCCAAGGGCGCCATGCTGTCACATCGCAACCTGATGGCGATGACGGTTGCCCACCTGGCAGATTTCGATTCCCCCGACGAAGACGGCAGTCTCATTCACGGAGCGCCGATGTCGCACGGGTCGGGTCTCTACATTCCCCCTTATGTGCTGCGCGGCGCTCGGCAGGTGATACCGGAGTCCGGGGCATTCGAGCCTGAGGAGTTCCTCGACCTCTGCGACCACCATCCCGGCTGCAGCGCGTTCCTCGCGCCGACCATGGTGCAGCGCCTGGTGCAGACCGGACGCTCCTGCCCGCACAATCTGCGAACGGTGGTGTATGGCGGGGGCCCGATGTACGTCGACAGCCTGAAGAAGGCGATGGCCGCATACGGCCCGATCTTCGTACAGCTCTACGGCCAGGGTGAAGCGCCGATGACGATCACGGGCCTGCGCCGCGCCGACCACCTCGGTGCGGACGACGCCGTTCTCGGATCTGTCGGATACGCCCGATCTGGCGTGGATGTCGCGGTGCTGTCCGACGACGGCACACCCGCCGCCATCGGCGAGATCGGTGAGATCGTTTGCCGCGGTGACGTTGTGATGTCGGGCTATTGGAACAACCCCGACGCGACCGCGGCCACGCTGCAGGACGGCTGGTTGCGCACCGGCGATATGGGCTCGTTCGACCACCGGGGCTACCTGACGCTTCGCGACCGCTCCAAGGATGTGGTGATCAGCGGCGGCAGCAACATCTATCCCCGTGAGGTGGAGGAGGCGCTGATCGAGCACCCGGGTGTGTCGGAAGCAGGCGTCGTCGGGGCACCGGACGAGGAATGGGGTGAGATCGTGGTCGCGTTTATCGTCGGTTCGGTGTCGCCGGCAGAACTCGACGCCCACCTGCTGGAGCGCATCGCCCGCTTCAAGAGGCCCAAGCGCTACGAGTTCATCGACGAGTTGCCGAAGAACAGTTACGGCAAGGTGCTCAAGCGGGAGTTGCGGGCGCGGCTAGCGTAGAGCGATGCGCATCGTCATCGCCGGCGGGCACGGCAAGATCGCCCTCATTCTGGAACGGCTGCTCTCACAGCGCGGGGACTCGGTCGCCGGCTTTATCCGAAACCCGGCACACGTCGCCGACCTCCAAGCCGTAGGCGCCGAGGCTCTCGTCGTGGACCTCGAGAACTCTTCGGTCGACGACGTCGCGGCTTACCTGCGCGGTGCCGATGCCGTGGTGTTCGCCGCGGGTGCGGGACCGGGTAGCGGAGCGGCGCGAAAGGAGACCGTCGACCGCGATGCGGCGATCCTGCTTGCGGACGCGGCCGAAACCGCGAAGGTCAATCGCTATGTGATGATTTCATCCCTGGGAGCCGACGCCGAGGCACCGGATGACGTCGGGGATCCGGTCTTCGTGGCGTACCTACGCGCCAAAGGGGCTGCCGACGACAACGTGCGGGCGCGTGAAGCGCTCAGCTCGACGATCGTGCGGCCCGGGCACCTCACCGATGATCCGGGGACTGGACGGGTAACGATCGCAGATCACACCGGGTGGGGCCACATTCCACGCGAAGACGTCGCAGCAGTGCTGCTCCAGGTTCTTGACACCCCGGGCACAGGGGGTCTGACGTTCGAGGTGATCTCCGGCGACACTCCGATCGCTGATGCCGTCACCACATTAAGCCGCGAATAACCTCGGCTTGAGGAATGTCCTCCACAGCGATCAATCCCTTGGGAGCGCGGCAGATCCACTCGATCGCGTTCACCACGCGGGCAGCAGTGGAGACGCATCCCGCCTCGGTGACATCAAGGTGCGGGTCGGAAACATGGGTGTTGAGCTCGACCCGCGGTTCGCCCTCGATCACGACTCGGTGCACACCGGGCTTACCGTCGGGCGGATACTCCCAATCCGGGGCCGATGCCGCGGTGAGCCGGGTGATGTGTTCCATGGTGATCACCGGCGCGCCGTCACGCACACCTTCGACCGCGAACCGAACAGCGGCCATCTGCCCGGGCTCGACCGTCGCCATCTTGCATTCGATCCGCTTCTCGGCATACCACGGCTCGATACGCTGACGGACCTCGTCGAGCTCGATGCCGAGCTGGTCGGCGAGATTGCGGACCGGACCGCCCCACATCGTCGTGAGGACGCCCGGCAGGAAGAGCATCGGAGGGGCCGCATCGGCGGCGAAGCCGAAACCCATGTTCACGCCGGTGAACTCGTAGTCGTCGTAGTTCGCATAGTCGAAGATCTCCTGAACCAGGATCGACGTGGCTCGGGTGACCAGGCTCAGCGCACTGTGTACCTCGGTATCACCCGAGTAGCCGGGATCGATGCCGTTCACATACAACGATGCGTTCCCGGTCTCACACGCTTCTTCCAGTGGGTCCCGCAGCCAGTCATCGGCCTGCCCGGGCGTCACCAGCCACACCATCGAGCTCCCGACGACGTTGATACCCGCGGCGAGAAGCTTCGACAGGTCCTCGATGGCTTCCATCGGCCGCGTTTCGGCCTGCGCGGTGTAGACAGCGCAGTCGGGTTTCAGTGCTATCAGCGCATCGATGTCATCGGTCGCGATGACGCCCGTCGGTTCGGTCAACCCGCACAGTTCGGCCGCATCCCGGCCGATCTTGGTCGGGCTGGCGGCGTGCACACCGACCAGTTCGAGATCGGGCCTGCCGATGATGGCCTTCAATGAATGCTGTCCCACGTTGCCGGTGGAGAACTGCACAATTCTTCGCATCTCGATCCTCGCTCAGTGAAATTGACTGCAGTCAATCACACTTGTCAAGACCCAACCCCCGGTTGCTATCGTCGGAGGATGGCAGTCGTGGACAAACCATCGGCGCGCGAGGCGAAACGGCTACAGACGCGGGAACGGTTGATGGGAGCCGCGATCGCCGAGTTCAAGCGATCGGGCATCGCTGAGGCCGACGTCGGCGCCATCGTTACCGCGGCAGGAGTTGCGCACGGCACCTTTTTCTTCCACTTTCCGACCAAGGAGCACGTGCTCCTCGAACTGGAGCACCGCGAAGAGGAGAGGATTGCGAAACAGCTCCGCCGCTACGTGGATTCGAAACGCAACCTCGCCTCGACGCTCAGCGAGGCCGTTCGTTTGGTAATGGGCTTGGAGCGCCGCCTCGGCGCAGTGCTGTTCAAAGACTTTCTTGCACTACATTTTTCACAGACCCGCCCGGTCGATGAGAGCAAAGAGCACCCTGTCATCGTCCTCGTCGCCCAGGAGATCGAAAACGCTCAACAGCGCGGTCAGGTGGATCCCGCCGTCAGCCCGATGAACAGCGCGGTGTTCTTTCTTCTCGGCCTGTACGCACTCTTGACCACAACGCATGACTGGCCCGCCCAGAACGTCATGCTCGAGGACTACGTCACCAGGACGCTGCGCAGTATTGAAGCCCGCTAGCTGATTGACTATAGTCAGTCTCTGCCGAGAGGCCCGGGGTCGGCCGATCGGTAGGAGGAATCGTGAATCTGCCAACGTTGTCGGGTCCCGGTAGCGGCCTTGACGACCATATGGAGCGATCTCGGCTCGCCCAGCGGCAGGCCGACAAGTGGCTCATCTCGGGCGGCCTTCTGATCGGAACCGCAGCCCTCGGCATCTTCGGCCTTCCACTTTTTCTTCGCGGCATCTGGCTGCTCCGCAAGGCACAGCGCGACGGGCTGACGGTCCGGCCGATGCTGGTGACGCTGCTCGGCTACCTGGTGATCATCGATGCGGCCATAAACACCGTCGGATGGGCACTCGACCTGGTCGCCAATCACACGATCCTGGCCCGAATCCTGTTGAACGGCTGGGGCGCAATGTTCGACGCCGGTTATTTCTGGCATTACAACGAACTGTGGCTCGGCGGCGCGGCCGGCCCAGGTGAAAAGGCCATGGAAGTCGGGATGATCCTCACCGTCTTCACCATGCGAATCGCCGCGGCGATCGGGTTCCTGCAGATGAAGCGGTGGGGCCACCAGTGGATGATCATCACCTGCTGGATGGGTGTGCTCATCTGGTGTCTATACGTGTTCAACATGACCATGTATGCCGACGTCCGTTACGCCGGCGTCGTCCTGCCTGTGGTCGGCTGGTGGCTCTACGACATCTTCTACATCACACCGTTCCTCGCCATCCCGTACCTGCATTCCGTCAACCGCGAGATCTTTTCCGACTGAAGTTTCCCTGACTGAACTCATTGACTTAAGTCAGCAACTACGTTACAAAAAGCAGACCATGACGTCACAGCTCAAGGCGTCGACGCGCGAAATCCGTCGGCGCCAGACGCGGGAACGCATACTCGGCGCTGCAATCGCCGAGTTCAGGCGGGCTGGTATGGCCGGCGCCGACGTGAACGCCATCGCCGCCGCCGCGGGCGTGGCGCACGGAACGTTCTTCTTCCACTTCCCGAGCAAGGAGCACGTGCTCTTCGAACTGGAGTGCCGCGAGGAGGCACTGCTTGCCGCGGAGTTCGCCCGCTTCCTCGAAGAACCGCACGACCTCGTTTCGGTCCTGTCAGAACTCGTCGACAGCGTGACGGGTCTTGAGCAGCGGCTCGGCCCGATTCTGTTCAAAGAACTACTGGCGCTGCACTTCTCGGCGACACGCCCGCACAAGGACGAGTGGACTGATCATCCGGTGATCGTGTTGCTGGTCGGCGAGATCGAACGGGCACGAGGTGATGGGGCGGAGCACCCGGAGGTCGATGCCTTCTACAGCGCGACGTTCTTCCTCTTGGGCGTCTACGGCGTTCTGACCACCACAGACAATCCGATCACTCGCGACACCATGCTGGCCAACCTGGTCAGAACCCACACATGACGAGGAGGTCTTGAAGTGGACTGGATTTGGGAGATCCTGCGCTACGTCGCCGCGTGGGGCGGCACCGGCCTGATCATCTGGTTCTGGTACTGGATGTTCTCCAACATCGGCACGTTCTGACCGACGATGACTGAACTGTCGGACTCGCACGCGATGGCGATCGAACGCAGTTGCGCAGTGACCGCTGTCGCGATGAGTGGACAGCGTCGCGAGGGCGTGCGGCTGGTGACGGGCGAGCACCGGGCGTTCAGCCTGAGTTCGGGACTGGATTTCGTGCATGTGCCGTATCCAGCGATGGGACGCGACTGGACGCGCCGAACCTTGACTTGCGGCGTCGCACTGCAATGTTCGCCCTCAAAGGACCGGCTCGTCGAGTACCGCCTCAACGAGCTGTCGGCCCGCGAACTCCGGGCCCTCACCATCGTCGAAGCGGCCGTCGCGTTCGGGTGGATCGCGGCGAACTGGGCGGGGCTGGTCGACGAGATTCGGCGCGTCCTCCCCGACCTTGAGCCAGTGCACGACGACATGGATGCCGCGGAGATGTTCAATCGGGCGGTCTCGCTGGCGCGCACCGGTCAGCCTCTCGGCGTTCATCCACTCCTCGGCCGATTGCCGTCGGCCTACACCGTTCCGCAGGGCCTCGCCGACAAGCTGCGCCGCAGTTTCGGCCGAATGCCATGGACGACAACGCAAAAGCGGCTACCGCGGCCTTACTCCGTGCCTGTTGGCGGTGACGGTGGCGTGCGTAACCCCAACCTGCCGCCGCCGAGCCGCCCGCAGGACAACGATCTCGACATCACCCCGCAGCACCGTCCCGGTATCCCCTATCCGGAATGGAATGCGTGGACGAAGACGTTCATGCCAGACCATGTCGCGGTTCTCGAGCGCCCGCACACCAGCCGCACCCGTGAGCCGGGAACGGCGTCCGCCGACCTACGGAAGTGGTTCGAGGAGCACACCCACCGCTCGATGAAGAACCGCCTCGAAGACGGTTCCGATCTGGATGTCGAACAATACGTCAGCCACTACATCGATTTGACGACGGGCGAAGCGATCGAGCCTCGTATCTTCCGCGAGCTTCTGCCGAGCAATCGTGATGTCACCACGGCACTGCTACTTGACGGCAGCTCGTCACTGGGCGTAAACGGTGGCCGAATCTTCAAGCTGGAGTTGGCTTGTGCCGACGCGCTGTCCCGGGCTATGTCGCTGGCCCGAGAGCGACACGGCATCTTCGTATTCACCGGCAACACCCGCCACCGCGTCGAAGTCAGTTGCCTCAAGGACTTCGAGGACCGGCGGTTTGTGCCGCCGAGTCAGCTCGGCCTTGCGACCGGCGGGTACACGAGGCTCGGCGCGCCACTGCGTCACTTGACCAGCCGACTCCTGGCACAGCCGTCCGAACGGCGCCTGCTCATCGTGATCGGTGACGGATTGATCTCCGACGAGGGCTACGAAGGCCGCTACGCGTGGGCCGATGCCGCGCACGCGGTCGAAGAGGCCAACGATGCCGGCGTCTCCATGTATTACGTCGGAGTCGGACCTACCCGTGTCGACCCACTTCCGGAGGTCTTCGGACCCCGCCGCTCGCAACGCATTCGGCGGATTGAAGACCTGCCGCGCGTACTCGCCCACGTTCATCGAGAGTTGGTGGCTGCATGACCGAAACGTATTACTCAAACGGCAATGAAGTGCAGTTGTTCGAGCAGGCGTATCACCAGCGCCTGCCGGTCATGCTCACCGGACCGACCGGATGCGGCAAGACCCGGCTGGTCGAACACATGGGGCTGCTGCTGCGACGGCCGGTCGTCACGATCAGCTGTCACGACGACCTGACCAGCTCCGATCTGGTGGGTCGGTTCATGGTCACCGGGGGCGACGTCGTGTGGACCGACGGACCCCTCACCAGGGCCGTCAAGGCCGGTGCAATCTGCTACCTCGACGAGGTCGTCGAGGCCCGTCACGACTCGCTGGCCATCCTGCACTCGCTGACCGACCACCGGCGCGCGCTATATCTCGACCGCGCAGGCGAAGTCGTGCAAGCACCCGAGGAGTTCATGCTCGTCTGTTCGTACAACCCCGCCTACCGCAGCTCGCTCAAGGAGCTCAAACCGTCGTTCCGTCAGCGGTTCGTCACCCTTCCGATGCGGTATCTGCCTCCCGACCGCGAAGCCGAGGTGATCGTCGCCGAGGCCAGTATCGAGCTTGCGACGGCCAAGCGGCTCGTTCAGTGCGCGACCGCGATCCGCACGGCAGATGAGGCGTTTCACTTCGAACCGCCGTCCACCCGCGTGCTCGTCACCGCCGCACAGCTGATCGCCGCGGGAGCCTCCGAGCTGGAGGCCGCCGACGCCTGCATCCTCGCGCCACTGTCCACCGACGGTGCGATCACCGACGGCCTCCGCGAGGTCGCGGTGGCAAGCCTGTCCACCGCCGACAGCTCGAGCACGCCCCACTAGGAAGGAGATTCGCGCATGGACCAGAAGGAGAAGAAGCGCAAGCGGGCGCTCATCGTTCTGCAGATCGTGATCTACGGCTACCTGCTGACGATGTTCCTCATTCAGCTCTACATGTCCTTCGCCCGCGGCTGGTGGGACCTATGAGTCTGGGTGTGCAAGCAGGCGGCTCGGTGAGCCTCGAGGACCACCACGAGGAGTCCCGGCTGGCTCAGCGCCGGGCTGACAAGTGGATGATCGTCGGCGCCGGACTGATGGGCATGTGGGCCCCGGGAATCTTTGGACTGCCCATCTTCCTGCGCGGGGTGTGGCTGCAGCGGCAGGCGGCGCGCGCCGGACTGTCGATGCGGCCGATGATCGTCACCCTGATCGGATACCTCGTCCTGATCGACGGAATGCTCAACAGTCTCGGCTGGGCGCTCGATCTCGTCGCCAACCACACGCTGATCAACCGCGTGCTGATGGTCGGCTGGGGCGCGATGTTCGACGCCGGTTACTTCTGGCACTACAACGAGTTCTGGGTCGGCGGCGCCGCTGGACCGGGCGAGAAGTCCATGGTCTTCGGGATGATCCTCACGGTGTTCGCGATGCGGTGCGCCGCGGCGATCGGGTTCCTGCAGATGAAGCGCTGGGGACAGCAGTGGATGATCATCACCTGCTGGATGGGCGTGCTCATCTGGTGCCTGTACGTGTTCAACATGACGATGTACGCCGACGTTCGCTATTCCGGCGTGGTGTTCCCGGTCATCGGCTGGTGGCTCTACGACATCTTTTACATCACGCCGTTCCTGGCGATCCCGTACCTGCATACGGTCAACCGCGAAATCTTCACCGACTGACCAGAGTTCAAGGAGCACACCTGTGACGACAACACCCGAATCCACCGAAGAGCAGAAGACTGACGACCTTCCCCCGGGCACCACACCGTATTACGCCAACATGCACAAATGGATAAAGCGCGCGGTGCTGGTGTGCCTCATCGCGCTTGTCATCGAAGGGGCATTCACGCTGCCGTTCATGGCGGTGTACTACGGCTATCCGACGCTCAGCCTCACCGAGATCTGCAGCGAGCTACTCAAGGTGCGCTACTCCGACGACACGTTGGAATGCAAAGTCCCCTATCCGCCACTGGGACCGCCGGAAGGCGCCGAAGGCAAGGACACCGCACAGGACGAATGGGGAATTCAACCGGTGCCGAAGTACAACCGGATCGGCTTCCGCGAACTCGTCCGCATCCACGATGAGCGCGTGGCCCGCCAAGCCGCCGAACAGCAAGGCGCGCCGTAGTGACTCGACCACCCGAAGATCACGCGGAGAACTGGGATCTCCGTCACGAGGACTTCAAGGACAACGACTTCCTTTACGAGGTGTACTCGGTGATGCGGGGCAATTCGCCCTTCGCCCACACCGATACGCCGTTTCTGAGCGCGACACCGGGCGGAGCGTGGGTGGCCGTGCGCTACGAGGAGTGCTACCGAATACTGCAGGACTGGGAGCACTTCTCGAGCAACCCGACGCCCGAGGCATCCGAGCAACTCGCAGGGGACCTGGTGATCACGCTCGATCCGCCACGGCAGCAGAAGTTCCGCAAGGTGCTCAACCCGTACTTCTCCCCTGCTCGAATGAAGGCGCTCAGACCCCAGATCCGCGACGAAACCGACTGGCTGCTTGACGATTTCATCGCCAACGGCAGCGGGGACCTCGCTCAGGTGGCATGGCGGCAGCCCGGCATTGTGTTCTTCAAGTATCTACTCGGAATGCCGATCAGCGATGTGCCGTTGTGCATCGAGCTGACGGATACCGCGCTCAACGGGGACACCGAGGATGAGCGCATGGCCGCATGGGCCAGCATGTACCAGCACATCCATGACGCGGTGACGGCGCGCAGCACGCAGCCGCCGCGTGACGACATGATCGACGTACTGCTGAACGCCGAGATCGACGGCGAGAAGCTACAGTTCGGCGACATCGTCAGCAATGCGATGCTGTTGGTACAGGCCGGTCTCGAGACGACCGCAAGCGCGATGTCGTTCGCTTTCCACCATCTCGCGACGCATCCCGGGGAACGCGACCGCCTCCTCGCAGATCCGGGCCTCATACCTCGGGCCGTCGAGGAGTTCATTCGGTTCTCAGGGTCGATACACGGGATTCCGCGGACGGTTGCGCAGGAAGTCGAGTTGAGTGGACATACCTTCTGTCCTGGCGAATCGGTCATCGTCAACTACGCGTCCGCCAACCGCGATACGCAGCAGTTCCGCGAAGCGGATCAATGCATCCTCGATCGTCGGGACAATCGCCATCTCGGGTTCGGAGCGGGCGTTCATCGGTGCCTCGGCTCCAATCTCGCCCGCCTGGAGTTCCAAGTCGGTGTCGAGCAGGTGCTGTCCCGGATGTCCGACTTAGCCCTAGCGCCGGGCGCCGATGCTGCGTTCCATGGCAATTCTGTGACGCGGGGCTTCCGCTCAATCCCCGTGGTGTTCAGTCCAGGCGAGAGATCCGCGGCATGACTTACCGAATCATCCAGTGGATGACCGGCGATGTCGGACAGGTCGGCGTTCGGCACTTCGCTGACAGCCCGGTGTTCGACCTGGTCGGTGTATTGGTGCACAGCAAGGACAAGGTCGGCAAGGACGCCGGTGAGATCGCGGGCATCGAGCCGATAGGCGTTATAGCAACGGACGACATCGAATCCATCGTCGCGATGGACGCCGACTGCGTGTTCTACACCCCGATCATCATGGACACCGACACCGTTTGCCGACTGCTGCGCTCAGGCAAGAATGTCGTCACGACGAGCGGATTCTTCTATCCGACAGCCGACTTCGCCGCAGACGGCGACAAGATCCGAACGGCATGTGAAGACGGCGGCACTACGTTTCACGCCGGCGGGATCCACCCGGGCTATGCGGGCGACATCCTCCCCCTCACGCTTGCGCGCGTGATGAGCAGGATCGACCGGATCGTGCTCTACGAGGTCGTGAACGTCCTGCAGGACGCGCCGTTGGACCACATCGACTGGATGGGCTTCGGGAAGGACAGGGACAAGTTTCTCTCCGAGCCAACGATTCTGGAGTTGGGCGTACCGTTCTTCGCGCAGTCGATGTACATGATTGCCGACGGACTGGGTGTGACCATCGACGAGGTGACTGCCGCAGAGGTGAAAGCCGCCGTCGCCGTCGAGGACATCCCGCACGACTTGGGTGCGATACCTCGCGGCACCGTCGCCGCGCAGCACCACGAGTGGACGGCCTGGGTCGACGGCAACCCGCTCATCGTGTTTCACGCGATCTACCTGAGCAGCGGACCCGACAAGATCGAACCCGCGTGGGACTGGGGCAAAACGCGGTATCGCATTGTCATCGAAGGAGATCCGCCGACCGAACTCACGCTCCACGGTGTCGAGCAGCCGGAAGAGGCCACGGCGCATCCGGGTTACAACTGGACCGCGATGGGCGCCATCAACGCCATCCCCGACGTGTGTGACGCCGCACCTGGCTGGCTGACGCATCTCGACCTCGGGCTGGTACAACCGCGCGGCCTGGTGCGCAAATGACCGCCGATCTGCCGTCACACCGACTTCACCACGTGACATTCGCCGTCGTTCCGGAGCGACATGATACAGCTGCACAATTTTCACCGAGCTGGGCTTCGACTGAATGCCGGCGAACTGCCCGATGCGGGGTGCAACTCCGCCTGGACTGGGAGCGCGGGATAGAGCTGATCAGCCCGATCGCGGGATCGACAGCTGCAGTGGCCGCCAGGGTGAATGAGTTTCTGGACAAGACGGCGATGGCGTCTACACCGTCGTGTTGCAAGTGCCGGGCGCGTCGGCGGCCGAGTCCGTGGCGGAGCGCTATGGCTCGAGCACGCAGTACCGATTCGACATTTCGGGAGACGGTACCTACTGCAACGAGATCGAACTTTCGGTCCTCGGCCTCCCGCTCACATTCATGGCGACCAACATCCCATGACCGTCGATGCCGCCAAGCCGAGCGTCTTTGACGCCGGACTCCCGACACTCAGTTACGACGTCACCGATACGCCGCAGGAGAGCTACCCCCAGTTTCGGGCGGCGCAGGAGGTTGCGCCGATCGCGCTGGGTCCCATTGGGCCCGAGGTGCTCTCGTACGACCTTGCGCGGACGGTGCTACGCGACCCGCAGTTCGTGGTGCCGGCAGGAATCCATCTGTCTGCGCACGGCATCACGTCGGGTCCGTTGTGGGACAGGGTGACACGCAGCATCTTGAACATGGAGGGCGAGGAACACCGCCGGCTGCGCAGCCTGGTGACGCGGGCGTTCACGCCGCGCGCGACGGCGCGAATGCACGACACCATTCACGCAGTGATCAACGAGCTCATCGACAACGTCATCGACTTGGGCCGTTGCGAATTCGTCGCCGACATCGCTCGCCCCTACCCGATACCGGTAATCTGCGCGTTGTTCGGCGCCCCTCGCGAAGACTGGCAACAGTTCTCAAGGTGGGCCGAGGACATCTTCAAGATCGTCAGCTTCGACATCAACCTCGCCGAGGAAGAGACCGTCGTGCTCAAGGCGTGGGGCGAGTTCGACGACTACATCGATGACATGATCGCCTCCAGACGTTCACATCTGACCGAGGATCTGCTCTCCGAGCTGATTCGGATCGAGGATGGCGGCGACCGTCTCGATGCCGGCGAGTTGCGCATGCTGGCGTTCAGCATCTTGGTGGCCGGCACCGACACCACCCGCAGTCAGCTCGCCGCGTCCATGCAGGTGCTGTGCGATCACCCCAATCAATGGGCACTGCTGCGAGACCAGCCCGACCTGGCGATGCGCGCAGTCGAAGAGACCATGCGCCACTCGCCGTCGATGTGCAGCACCGTCCGCAGCGTGAGCGAAGACGTCACGGTCGGCGAATTCACGTTTCCTAGAGGAACGTTCATCCTCGTCAATACCTATGCGGCCAATCGCGACAGCGCCATCTACGACGACCCGACACGCTTCGACATTACCCGCGACGATCCGCCGCCGATTCTGACCTTCGGCGGAGGAGTGCATTACTGCCTCGGCGCCAACCTGGCGCGGCTGGAACTCGGCGAAGCACTGAAGATCCTTTCCCAGCGTTTCCCGAATCCGCGGCGCGCGGGACCGGTGCCATGGAAACCACTGCTCGGCCTGAGTGGGCCGACGAGTCTGCCGATGGAGTTCGACTGATGAGTTCGACATCTGAAGCGCCGCCCGTTGCCGTCGCACGCGAAGTCATCCCGTTCCGCGAGCGCAAGGGCGACATCGTCTTGTGGATCTTCTTTCTGGTCAACGTCATCTTCGTGACCTACCAGGCAGACATCGAGCAGCTCGTCATCCGCGATCCGGACAACTTCACCTACCCGATCTGGCCGCCGGCGTACATGATCGACTTCCTGCATTGGTATTTCGCGAACTACGACCCGCTGCTCTATGAACGGCCCGTCTGGTACACCACAATCGTCGTGATCGACCAGGTCGTTTACGGCCCCTTCTACATCGCTGCGCTCTACGCGTTCGCCAAGGGCAAGGAGTGGATCCGCAACTTCTCGATCATCTGGGCATCCGTGATGCTCGCAACCGTCACCGTCATTCTTGGTGAGGAGATCGCCGGGCCGTACGCAAGCGAGCACCTGCCGCTGGTGTTCGCAACGAACGCCGGCTGGCTGATCGTCCCCATTTGGGTGCTCATCCGGATGTGGCGCGAGCACCCGTTCACGCGACCGGTCACCACGAACGCCGAGAGTTAAGCGATGGCAACGTTCGCGAAGCGCTACGGCCCGTGGGCCGTCATCGCCGGAGCATCCGAAGGGCTCGGCGAGGCATTCGCACGAGGGTGCGCCGGCCGGGGGCTCAACGTCGTGCTCATCGCGCGGCGCGACGAGCTCACACAGCAGCTCGCCGACGACATCGCCGCCACGACCGGCGTCCAGACGCGCGCCTTGCGCGCCGACCTCGCCGACCGCGACGACCTCGACCGCATCCTCGCCGATCTCGTCGATCTCGACGTCGGCCTCCTGATCTACAACGCCGCCTTCTCCGTCGTAGGGCCGTTCTGGAATTTCGACATCGACACGCACCTCAAGGAGATCGACGTCAACGTGCGCGGGCCGCTCGTACTAGCCCACGGTTTCGGCGAGCGGTTCAGGGCGCAACGTCGCGGCGGGATCATCCTGCTGTCATCGATGGGTGCGCTGCAAGGCATGGTGCGGGTCGCGAACTACTCCGCCACCAAGGCCTACAACCTTGTACTGGCAGAAGGCCTCTGGGCCGAGCTGCGCGACGATGGCGTCGACGTGTTGGTCAGCTGCGCGGGAGCGACACGGACGCCGAACTACGTGGCTTCGGAGCCGGATGACAGCAACGTGCCCGTCCAAGAGCCCGAGCAGGTCGCCGCCGAGACGCTGAATGCCCTTGGAAAGAGGCCGACGTTGTTCCCCGCGCGCGTGCTGCGTTTCACTCACTTTGCGTTCCGCCATTTGATGGGCCGTCGTACCGCTGTGCGGTTGATGGCCTATGCGAGCAACAAGGCCTATAAAGAGCAGGGGAGCTACAGCACCGGAGACCGCGGATGAAGCCGTACAAGATCGACCCTGACATCCTGCACAAAGTCGCCAATCAGGTGGCGGGCCTTTCGTTGGAAACCGGCGAGGTCATCACGCGCGCCATCGAGCTGCTAGCCGACGAATACCCCGACCTCATCGATCCGACGCCTGGACGCTGGGTCGGGAGTAGGGCGGGCGGCATCCTCGGCAAGGTCCGTTTTCTCTACTTCAGCCCCCGCGAGTACATCGTGATCTTCGGCACTCCCACTGGTACACAAGGATTTTCGGGCCGCTATAAACATGTGCAAGTCCACAAATTCCTGATGTCCGGTCAGATCGACTCGTATGACGTGGAGTCCGACGACACCACAGTCACGACAATCCTGCCGGGCGATCACGCTTGCATGGAAAAGGGCCACGCCAGGGGTCTGACCATTCACCCGGGCTCGTGGCACATCGAGTACGGCCGCGGCGCGGTCGTCACGACGCTGCCGTTCGCGATGGTCGACACGCTGTTGGTGTCGTTGGAACTCGAGTCCGTGCGACGCTCGACCGTCGAGTTCGCCAAGCTCGTGAGCAGGCGGTTTCGCCGCTGATGTCACTTGCGAGCAGACGCAAATGTGCCTATTTCCGCACACAATTGGGCACTTTTACGTCTGCTCGCGGGGATTACTTCTGGCGCGCCTGTTCGCAGAACCGGAGCTGGTTACCGAATGGATCGGTCACGTCAATGGTGAGTCCCCACGGCTCTTCTTCCAGTCCGGGCTTGGCGAACCGGTAGTTTCGCTCGGTGAGTTCGGCGTGGAACTCGCGGATTCCCTGTATCGGCAGGAACACAGCGCTGCCAGGCGTACCGTCGCCGTGATGCTCTGACAGGTGGATGATCAGCTCTGACCGACTGATCTGTGCATACCGTGGAAAATCCGGTTCGAACCGATGCTCCCAATCCGTGGTGAAGCCCAGATAGCCGAGGTAGAACTCCTCGGCCTTGGCCTGGTCGAAGACCCTGAGTATGGGGATGGCGCGTTCGAATCGCATGGCTAGGCCGCCTCGGCGAACACAGACTTGAAGCGGTTCAACGACTCCCGGATATCGCCCTTCAGCGCGCCTGCGACCACCATGCCGATCGGGCCGAACAATGCGGGGCCGCCGAGGTGCACGTCGAAGGTGACCTTCGAGCCGTCACCTGAAGGTTTGACCTTTCCGATCAGCTTGACCTTGACGCCGCCCCGCCCGTCACCGTCGAGCGTCATCGCCTCCGGCGGCTTGAAACCGATGATGGTCCATTTGATCCGGTTGGCCATGCCCTTGACTTCGACGATCGACTCAATGACCGTGCCCTTGTCCAGCGTCCCGGGCGGTTTGGTGCGCCACACCCGGTGGATGGTCAGCCATTCCTTGTAGCGGGAAAGGTCGGATGCGCACGCCCATGCCGTCTCCGGCGGCAGCGGAACATCGACGGAGACGGACAGTTTGGCCATCCGCTAAGGGGTCTGTGGGTTGCTCTTGTCGACTGCTTTCTTGGCGGCGTCCTGCACCTTGTCGACGTGCTGGGTGTATTTGCCCTGCGTCTTGGAGTCGACGATGTCGCCGGCCTTGTCGATCGCGGTGTCCACCTTGTCGGCGTTCTTCGAGAGCAGATTCTTGAGCGTGTCTAGGAATGCCATAGGGCCACCCTACCGCTGCTTCCAAAGGCGTCGAGGCTCCCCGAGAATCCTGCCCTGGACCCACCAAATCACCTCGATCGCGACGGCCCCGACCAGTCCGATTACCAGCGCCACCGACGTGATCGCCATGTTCGACGGGTCGAGCATGAACGTCTTCTGCGCCAGCGGAATGGAGAAGATCACGACGTACGACATGCAGGACACCCCGACCAGCGCGATCCGCCACCACTCATAGGGCCGCGCAACGACGGCGAGCACCCACAGCGAGGACACCAGCAAGGTGATGAGCGCCGCCGTCGACGCCTGCGTCTGCTGGATCTCCGTGGCCTCGCGACCCTGATACGCCACCAAGTACGAGGTGAAAGTCGCGACACCCACCACGAGCCCCGACGGCAGCGCCGATGTCATCACCCGGCGCACGAAGCCGGGATGCGCCCGCTCGTCGTTCGGCGCCAGCGAGAGGACGAACGCGGGGATGCCGATGGTGAACCAGGCCGCGATCGTCACGTGGATCGGCTGGAACGGGAACAACAACGGGTCCGACCCAAAGATCTTCGACGCCAGGCCCGCGAAGCCGACCAGGATTGCGAGCAGCACCGAGTACACGGTCTTGGTCAGGAACAGGTTGGAGACCCGCTCGATGTTGCCGATCACCCGGCGGCCCTCGCCGACAACATGAGGCAGCGTCGCGAACTTGTTGTCCAGCAACACGATCTGAGCGACGGCTCTCGACGCGGAGCTGCCTGCTCCCATCGCGACACCGATGTCGGCATCCTTGAGCGCGAGCACATCGTTGACGCCGTCACCGGTCATCGCGACCGTGTGCCCGCGTGACTGCAGGGCATGCACCATGGCGCGCTTCTGGTCAGGGCGCACCCGGCCGAATGTCGTGTACTCCTCGAAGAGTGTCGGCCAGCTCCTCGGCCTCGTCGGGCAGCTGCCGGGCGTCCATCGTCTCGCCCTCAAGACCGAGCGAGCCTGCGACGGCACCCACCGACACGGCGTTGTCGCCGGAGATCACCTTGATCGAGACCTTCTGGGAAGCAAAGTAATCCAGCGTTTCGCGGGCGTCGGGGCGAACGCGTTGCTCGAGCACCACGAGTGCCGCCGGTGTGACGAGTGCCCGGCGCGTCGGGATGGTCGACGGGCACGTCACTCGAGCCGAGCAACAGCACCCGCAGTCCCTGCGACCCGATCTGCTCGGCTTCTTCGGCGGCCGCGGACGCGGGCTCGAGCAGCACGTCGGGCGCGCCGATCACCCAGTTGCCGTGCTCGCCGTAGGACGCGCCGCTCCATTTGGTAGCCGACTTGAACGGCGCGGTGGCCGTGACGGTCCAGCCGGGCGGCATCTTGTAGGCCTCCGCGATGGCTTGGACGCTCGCGTTCGGCCGGTCGTCGTCGGAGGCGAGCTGGGCCAGGATGTCGGCGACAGCCCGCTCGTCGAGCTTCTTGAGATCCGATACCCGCATACCGTTTTCGGTGAGCGTCCCGGTCTTATCGGCGCACACTACGTCGACCCGCGCGAGCCCTTCGATGGCGGGCAGTTCGTTGACGAGGCACTGCCGCCTGCCGAGCCGCACCACCCCCACGGCGAATGCGATCGAGGTCATCAGCACAAGGCCCTCGGGCACCATCGGTACCAGCGCGCCCACCATCCGCAGCACCGATTCACGCCAACCCGCATCGGTGGTGAACAGCTGCGTGTAGATGATCAGCAAGCCCGCCGGGATGAGCAGATAGGTGATGAACTGCAGGATCTTGTTGATGCCGCTGCGCAACTCGGAGTTCACCAGCGTGAACTTGCTGGCCTCCTCGGACAGCTTGGCGGCGTAGGCCTCCCGGCCAACCTTTGTGGCGCGGTACGCCCCGCTCCCCGCGACGACGAAGCTGCCCGACATCACGTTGTCCCCCGCGTCTTTCGCGATCGGGTCGGCCTCACCCGTGAGGAGGGATTCGTCGACCTCGAGGTTGTTCTCCTCGAGGACTTCGCCGTCGACAACGATCTGATCGCCGGGGCCGATCTCGATCACGTCGTCGAGGACGACCTCAGTGGGCAGCAGCGCTGCGGTGCCGGATTGCCTGCGCACCAAGGGTTTCGCCTGCCCGACAATGGCCAACTTGTCCAGTGTCTGCTTGGCGCGCAGCTCCTGGATGATGCCGATGGCGCTGTTGGCGATGATCAGCAGGCCGAACGCCCCGTTGATCACGGAACCGGTGGACAGCACGATGATCAGCAGGACACCCAGAATGGCATTGATGCGCGTGAAGACGTTGGCGCGGACGATGTCGGAGACGCTGCGGGCAGCGCGGGTCGGCACATCGTTGGTCTTGCCCTCGGAAACCCGCTGGGCGACTTCGGCATCAGTCAGGCCCATGGCGACGATGGTGGTCATTTCGTGAACGTCCCCTTTTTGAACGTGTCGTAGTACTCGAGGGTCAACTTGTTGCCGTCGAACGTCGCCTTGGAAATCGTTCCCGGCGGGGAGTTTTCAGAGACCCATGAGTAGGTGAAGATGTCCCCGTCCCAATGGTCCAGGGGCACATCCAGTTTCGTGCCGAGCGCGAGCCGCAGCTTGCCGCCCTTCTCCGTAACACGTGCGGGACCCCAGTAGTCGTTGTTGTACGTACCGACGTAGGAGGCCAGCGGTTCGGCGGGTGCGGGGTTCGCTGGCGGCTTCTGCCCGACGAGCGAGCCCATCGGCGCCTCCATAGGTGCCATCAGGCCTTGATACAGCTTGAGCCAGTCCTCACGAACCTCGCCGAACTGCACCAGGTCGGCGAATTGGGCGGTCAACGCTTCAGGCACGCCCGAGGGGGTGGCGTTGGTGAGCGCAACGATCGCCACATCGGCCGAGGGCAGGATGACGAAATTCGTCCCAGCACCGAGTTCGAACCCACCGGAATGGCTGAGCTCCATCCGCGCCGCCGATGTCGGAGCCACGTTGAAGCCGTAACCGTAGAAGCCCGACCGCATCGCGGGCTCGGTCGCGCGACTCGACACGATCTGTGGCGTCACCGCAGGCAACAGCGCCTTCGGATCGATGATCTGTTTCCCGTAATCGCTCCCGTTGGCCAGCATCATCGTCAGCCATCGCGTCATGTCGTTCACCGACGAACTCACCCCGCCCGCGGGGGCTTCCGGCTGTGCATCGCGGGTATAGAGCAGTTCGTAGCGCCCGTCGATGTGGATATGGCCGAGGGCGCGGTTGGGCTGGGCCTCATAGTCTGCGAACCGGTAGCTCGTCGACGACATGCCGAGCGGACGGAAGAGCACATCCTCGGCGAGGTCTTCCCACGACTTGCCTGCATTCACCGCCACCGCCTCGGCTCCCGCAGTCAGCCCAAAGTTTGTGTAGGCATACGAGATTCGGAACGGGTCGAGAGGCAGCTGCCGCAGTTTCTCCAGCACATGACGTCGGTCATAACCGAGGTCCTCCACCATGTCGGCTGCGTGGTCGGGCAGCCCGGAGCGGTGCGCGAACATGTCACCGACCGTGACCATCTTCGTGACGACGGGATCGGACAATGCGAACCATGGGAGCTTGGAGACGATCGGGGTGTCCCAGCTGATCGCGTTCGTCCCGACCTCGTGGGCCACGACGGTCGCGCTGAGCGATTTCGACAATGACGCCAGCTGAAACACGGTGTCCGTGTCCACCTTGTCGCCGGTCTTGATGTCCCTCACGCCGAAACCCTTGGCGTACACCGTCTTCCCGCCGTGCACAACGGCGACTGCCATGCCGGGGATGCCGGTCTTCTTCATCAGATCATCGGCGATGCCGTCGAGCTGGGCCACCGCGTTGTCGACCGCGTTCGCGGGCAGCGGCATCGCCGGCACCAATGGAGGCGGCACATCTGATTGCGCGAAGGCCGTCGGTGGCGGCGCCGGTTGCTCCTTTTTGGGCTTCACGCCACAGCCGACGACCAGCAACAACACGATCGCAACGACCGACAGCGCGCTTTTCACAGCCTGCACGCTATCCGGTTACGGCTGCCACCACGGGTCGAACGAACCGGTGGTGTCGGGATCGACACGCTGGCCGGGCTTGGGCACAACCACGTGGACTCCCGCCGTGTCTGCGGCCCGCAGAAGCCGCTCGACGGGCTCCGCCCACGGATGCGGCGCGAGCCGGAACGTCGCCCAGTGGATGGGCACCAGCAACCCCGAGTCGGCCTCGGCCATGTCGAGGTGCGCGCGGACGGCGTCCTCGGGGTTCATGTGGATGTCCGGCCACGCGGGATGGTAGGCGCCGATGGGAAGCAGGGTGAGGTCGAAAGGTCCGTGGTCAACGCCGATCTCGGTGAAACTCTTGGTGTAGCCGGTATCGCCGCCGAAGAATGCACGATGACGCGGGCCTGCGATCACCCACGACGCCCACAGCGTGGTGTTGCGGCTGAACAGCCGCCCGGAGAAGTGCCGGGCGGGAGTGCACACCAACGTCAGCTCGTCGATGTGGTGGCTCTCGTGCCAGTCCAGTTCGACAACGCGGTCCTCGGGAATTCCCCACTTGCGCAGGTGCGCGCCGACACCAAGCGGGACGACGAACGGGGCGCGCTGGGTGCGGGCCAAACCCAGGATCGTTTCGATATCGAGGTGGTCGTAGTGGTCATGGCTGATGATCACCGCGTCGACGGCGGGCAATGCCTCCAGCGGCACTGGCACCTCGTGCATCCGCTGCGGGCCCACCGTGTGCGACGGCGAACACCGCCGGCTCCACACCGGGTCGGCGAGCACGCGGTAGCCGTCGATCTCGATCATCGCCGTGGAATGGCCGTACCAGCTGACCGCGAGCCGCGTCGCCGCCGGTCCGGTGGGCGCGGAGGACACCAGTGGTATCGGTCGTGGCGGCCTGGCCCCGTCGCGTGAGCCGATCAGATCCCAGACGATCTTCCGCTGTTCCTCGCTCTCAAGGCTGATACCGGACGCCGGATCGATGTTGACGAACACCCCGTCCTGGTAGTTCGGGGAGCGCCGCGCGACAGCCTCGATCTCTGCAGGCGTGGCACCCAGCGCGGCAGGCGCGCCATTCAGCGCGCGCAGCACCCATCCGCCGGCCAGCAGTGATGCCGTGCCGAAGCCGAATCGCAGGGCCGCGCGCACCACCATCAGGCGCCCTGGAACTTCGGAGGTCGCTTCTCGATGCGCGCCACCTGCGCCTCGATGACGTCCTGGCTGGACCATGCCCTGTCGAACAAGTCCTTGTGTTCGGGCCACTGATCCTCGTAGGCACCGTCGTCGTTCAGCACCCGCTTCGCGTGCTGCAACGCAAGGGGTGCGTAGCCCGCGAGCTCTGCGGCCCATGCCTGGGCGTCGGCCAGCGTGCCGATCCGGTTGGCCATGCCCGTCTGCAGCGCGACGTCGGAGGTGAGCCGCTCCGCGGCGAGCAGCATGCCCCGCGCCCGGCCCGCTCCAACCAACGACGTCAACCGGCGAATGCTCCAGTTATCCAGCGCCAGACCATATTTCGCGACAGGGAATTGGAAGTACGCCTCGGGTGCGACGACGCGCAGATCGCAGATCATCGAAAGGATGACGCCTGCGCCGATCGCGGGTCCGTTGATCGCTCCGATAACCGGGACAGGCGCTTTGTCGATCGCCAGGTTCAACGCCAGGGCCTTGTCGGGCAGCTCGTCGGCCACCGCCGAAGGGTCGGACAGGTCGGCACCGGAGCTGAACACGTGGCCCTGACCGGTCAGCACGATGGCGCGGATGTCTTCGGCGGCGGCCTTCTCGACGGCCTCGCGCAGACTGTCGACGAGCGCGCTGTTCAGCGCGTTGCGGCGCTCGGAGCGCTGCATCTCCAGGGTCATCACGTGGCCGTCGCGGGTCACACCAATCATGCGGCCAGCCTATATAGGGTCGTCCTGTGAGCCGGATCGGTGCCCTTGCCCTGCGCGACGCCGTGCTGGACGAGGGTTCTTTTCGCAGCTGGGACAGCCCGCCGCTGCAGGTCGACGCGAGCGAGGCGTACCGGCGCGAGCTGTCCGCAGCGAAGGCCGCCACCGGCCTCGACGAATCCGTAGTGACCGGCGAGGGCACGGTGTTCGGCCGCCGCGTTGCGCTGGTGGTCTGCGAGTTCGACTTCCTGGCCGGCTCGATCGGCGTGGCCGCAGCGGAGCGGATCACCTCTGCCGTGCAGCGGGCGACCGCGGAGCGGGTGCCGCTACTGGCGTCGCCGAGCTCGGGCGGCACCCGCATGCAGGAGGGCACCGTCGCATTCCTGCAGATGGTCAAGATCGCCGCAGCCGTCGAACTGCACAAGCGGCAGCACCTGCCCTACCTCGTGTATCTGCGCCACCCGACCACAGGCGGGGTATTCGCGTCGTGGGGCTCACTCGGCCACGTCACCGCGGCCGAACCAGGGGCGCTCGTCGGGTTCCTCGGCCCGCGGGTCTACGAGCACCTCTACGGTGAGCCGTTTCCCGCCGATGTCCAGACCGCGGAGAACCTGCACCGGCACGGTGTCATCGACGGTGTGGTCCCGCTCGAAGCGCTGCGCTCGACGCTGGACCGTACGCTCAAAGTCGTCGCCGACGCACCAGGGCACGTTCCGCCTGCGCCCGAAACGGGGGATCTGCCCGACGTGCCCGCCTGGACGTCGGTCGAGGCGTCGCGGCGGCCTGACCGGCCAGGCGTGGGATATCTGTTGCGGCACGGCACCACCGAGCGCGTACTGCTGTCGGGTACCGAACGCGGCGAAGCCGCCACGATGATGCTGGCGCTGGCCAGGTTCGGCGGACAACCCGCTGTCGTCCTCGGCCAGCAGCGCGTCGTCGGAGGACTGGTGGGTCCGGCCGCGTTACGCGAAGCACGGCGCGGCATGGCTTTGGCGGCAGGCTTACGGCTGCCGCTGGTGCTCGTCATCGACACCGCAGGGCCAGCGCTGTCCGCCGATGCCGAGCAGGGCGGGCTGGCCGGCGAGATCGCCCGCTGTCTCGCCGAGCTCGTCACGCTGGACACCCCGACCGTGTCGGTGTTGCTCGGCCAGGGCAGCGGCGGGCCCGCGCTGGCGATGGTGCCCGCCGACCGGGTGCTGGCCGCGCTGCACGGGTGGCTGGCTCCGCTGCCGCCGGAAGGCGCGAGCGCGATCGTGTTCCGCGACATCGACCACGCACCGGAACTGGCTGCGGCGCAAGGCATTAGGTCGGCTGACCTGATGCGGCACGCCATCGTCGACGCGATCGTGCCCGAACGTCCCGATGCCGCCGACGAGCCGATGGAGTTCACGCGCCGGCTGTCGGCAACAATCGCCAACGAGCTGCACGGGTTGCGGGCGATCCCCGTCGAGCAGCGGCTGGAGGCCCGGCTGACGCGCTACCGGCGGATCGGGTT
The DNA here is from genome assembly GCA_963766465.1 of uncultured Actinomycetota bacterium. GTDB lineage: Bacteria > Actinomycetota > Actinomycetes > Mycobacteriales > Mycobacteriaceae > Mycobacterium. Next base: position 597,948 of record CAVXZT010000013.1, on the reverse strand, counting down.
GTGAGCACGACACTGCTGTTCGTGCACAGTCCGGTCGCTGGCCCGTCGACGTGGGTGTACACCGCGGAGGTGCTGCAGAAGAAGGGTTTTCGTTGTGCCGCGCCGGACCTGACGGCGGTGGCGACGCTGGGCCCGCCGTATTACCCGAAGCACGCCGCCGCAGCCGCGGAAGCAGTCGACGACATCTCGGACACGGTCGTCGTGGTCGGGCACAGCGCGGCCGGGGCGCTGCTGCCCGCGATCGCCGAGGCCGTCGGCGACCGGACGAAGGGCGCGGTATTCGTCGACGCGATGCTGCCCCAACCTGGCCGAAGCTGGTTCGACACGGCACCACCCGGGTTCGAGGCGCAGCTGCGTAACCTCGCCGATGATGGCGTGCTGCCGCCGTACGACGAATGGTTCCCGCCGGGGACGCTGGCGGAACTGGTTTCCGACCGGGCGCGGCGGGACCGTTTGATCGCTGAGATACCACGACTGCCGGTGGCGTACTTCGACGAGCTCGCACCGCCCTCGCGATTCGCGGAATCGGTGGCGTGTGCGTTTGTCCGCCTCGGTGCGCCGTTCGACGCCGCCGCGGACAAAGCCCAACGACTCGGCTGGTGGGTGGCCCGTCGCGATTGGGATCACCTGCGCATGATCAGCGATCCGGACGCGGTCGCCGACCTTATCGCGCAGGCGATTTCCGCGACCTGTGGGACTTGATGGCATTCTGGGGTTGTGGCGCCTCTTTTTGAGTTCGCGGGCCACTTCTGGTGGCTGGTCTTCCCGTTCGCGGGTGCGATCGGCGGCGGCGTGCGGGCGGTCGCCGTGGCCAATGAGCGACGGGCCCAGCGCCGGCTCGAGCGGTATCGCATCAAGCAGCAGACCAAGGTCGCGCTCGCCGAGGCATCGGGCCGGTCGGAAACCAACAAGGCAGGCTACAAGCGGGAGATGACAAAGGTGCTCGAGCGCCACGACCGCACCGACGCCCGCTGGCTCGACTACGAGATCGACATCGCCAAGCTGCTGGACTTCCCGCTGATGACCGACATGCGGGATCCCCTGACCGTCGCCTTCCACAAGACCAGGAGTCATGCGGACTGGCTACGGCCCGACAACGTCGACGACATCCTCGGAGACCGCGCCGCCCAGCTGGAGTATCGCGACGCCGTCGGCGAATACGTGGCCGCGTTCGATGTCGCGGAGTCAGAGGCGATCCGCAGGCGGCGCAGCGACTTCTCCTCCGAAGCGCAGGAGCGGCTGGCGCGGGCCCAGCATCTGTTGCGGCTGGCGTCGGATAGCGGGGCCACCCCGCAGGAGCGCCAGAGCGCCTATGCCAGGGCGCAGAAGGAGCTCGACGGGCTCGTCGTGCTGCCTGCGACGACGCGGGCCAGCATCGAGCGCAAGATCGCAGGCGAAATCGAGGCTTAGCCGCCAACCAGATAGCGCTGAACCGTCGGTCCGAGCCAATCGACCAGTTCATCGCGTGACATCTCCACGACCGGTGGCACCTGCAGGACGTACCGGCACAGCGCCATACCCAGGACCTGCGTCGCGACCAGGCCGGCGCGGCGGGCCGACGCGTCGGGATTGATCTTCGCGATCGCCGGAAGCAGTTGCCCCGCGAAGATCTCCCGCATCCGTTGCGCCGCTTCGGCATTGGTGGTGCTCGACCTCAGCAACACAACGAGCGCGTCGTCACGTTCCCATCGATCCATGAAGTACGCGACCAAGCGGGCGCCCAGCTTGTCGCGGCCCACAGCGGAGAAATCGGGAAGTTCGAGGTCGAAGTCCGCCGCCGCTGCGAACAACTGGTCCTTGCTGCCGAAGTAGCGCATCACCATCGACGGATCGATGTTGGCGTCGGCCGCAATCGCCCGGATAGTGGCTCGTTCGAACCCGGATTCGGCGAACCGCTGCCTGGCCGCGGCCAGGATCACCGCCTTGGTTTCCACTGACGATCTCCGCATGCCAACAAGTGTAGGCCAACAACTGTTGACATAGCGCCGCAACGCGGGCATAGTTGATGCCAACAAGCGTTGGCATTGAGCTAGAGGAGACGAAATGTATGACACCGATGTACTCATCGTCGGAGCGGGCCCGAGCGGACTCACCCTGGCCGCATCGCTCGTCGCGCGCGGTGTGCGGACGACATTGGTCGACCGGCAAGCGGCCATGGCACACACATCACGCGCGGGTGCCGTCAATGCCCGCACCCTCGAGGTGCTCGAAGACCTCGACGTGAGTAGGCGACTGGTCAAAGAGGGCGTAGTTGCGCCGCAATTCACGATCCGCGACCGTCGCCGCACGCTGATGCGGCTGGACTTCGGCGGGCTGGCGACCGACTACCCATACACCTTGCTGGTGCCCCAGAACATCACCGAGAAACTGCTGCACGATCGCTTGATCGAGCTGGGCGGGACGGTGCTGAGGCCGAAGGCCCTGACCATGATCACGCAGGACGCCGACGGGGTCACGGCCACGTTCGACGACGGCGATGTCGTCCGGGCCCGCTACGCCGTGGGTGCCGACGGCATGCACAGCGTCGTGCGCGAGCAGGCCGGCATCGGCTTCCAAGGCGGCGCCTACGAGGAGTCGTTTGTGCTCGCCGACGTACGGATGAGCGGAGACGTTCCCGTCGACGAGGTCATCCTATTCTGGGCAACAGCCGGGTTGACGGTGGTGGCCCCGCTGCCCGACGGCAGCTACCGGATCGTCGCTCCGGTCTCCGATGCCCCCGAGTCCCCGTCCGTCGAGTTGATCCAACAGCTACTCGACACCCGCGGCTCGGGCGCCGGACGCATGGTGGTCACCGACGTCATCTGGGGCTCCCGCTTCCGGATCCACCACCGGGTTGCCGACACGTATCGCGCCGGGCGACTCTTGCTGTCCGGCGACGCCGCCCACGTGCACAGTCCAGCCGGAGGCCAAGGCATGAACCTCGGCATCCAGGACGCCGTCGCGCTGGCCGACGCCCTGGCCCGCGTTCTGGCGGGTGAGCCCGACAGCGTGCTCGACGACTACAGCGCCGAGCGCCGGCCGATCGCTCAGCAAGTCGTCGAAATGACCCACCGGCTAACGCGTTTGGCGACGCTGCCGCGGGCCGCTCGTCCGTTGCGCAACGCCGTCATCGGCATCGCGGGCCGGTTCCCGAAGGTTCAGCGTGCGCTGGCGACACGGCTCAGCGGGCTGGTGTACCGCTGACGAGTTGTGCGTTGCGGCGCGTGCGGAAGTACAGCACCGCCATCGCGATGGCCACCTCGACGGCCGCGACCCCGGTCGCGAGGTCCATCAGCGTGGACTGCTGACTCGCGGACGCCGCCTGCATTCCGTGGTGATGCGATGGTGCGGGCAGGTGCACGGCGATCATCGCGATGTTCATCAGGCCGACGACGCACCACGCCCGCAGTGTCCCGCGCATCCACAGATCGCGGGCGCAGTACACACACGCGGCGATCATCGCGGCAAGCAGCAGACCTGCCACGATGTTAGACGCGTGGCCGAGCATCGCGGCGTGCAGGCCCGACGAGCTCAACGCGAGCGCCGCACACGCCCGACGCGCTATCACGGCCGACATCTCGCTCCTCACACAAGTACAGACTCGACGAGCGGACGAAATTCATCCGATTCGCTGAGATTTCTCAATACTCGCAGCAACAGCGGTGTTTGGCGCGGCCTAGAGCCCGAGGGCCTTCACCGTCTCCTCGCGCATTTCGACCTTGCGGACCTTGCCGGTGATCGTCATCGGGAATTCGTCGACGATGTGGACGTAGCGCGGGATCTTGTAGTGGGCCAGCTTGCCGTTCGCAAACTCGCGAATGGCCTGCGCGTCGAGCGGGCTTCGTCCCGTCTTCATCCGGATCCAGGCACAGATTTCTTCGCCGTACTTCTCGTCGGGGACGCCGATCACCTGGGCATCCTCGATGTCGGGGTGGGTATAGAGAAACTCCTCGACCTCGCGAGGATAAATGTTCTCCCCGCCGCGGATCACCATGTCCTTGATGCGGCCGACGATGTTGCAGTAACCGTCCGGCCGCATGACTGCCAGGTCGCCGGTATGCATCCAACCGTCGGCGTCGATCGCGTCGGCGGTCTTTTCCTCGTCGTTCCAGTAGCCCAGCATCACCCCGTAGCCGCTCGCGCAAAACTCGCCGGGCTCACCGCGCTCAACGATGGCGCCGGTGGCGGGGTCGATGATCTTGATGTCCACATGCGGGTGAGCGCGGCCGATCGAGCCGGTACGCCGCTCCAGGTCGTCGTCGATCAGGGTCTGACACGCGACAGGCGACAGTTCGGTCATGCCATACGCGATGGACAGCTCGGCGATGTTCATGTCGCTGATGCAGCGCTTCATGACCTCGATGGGGCAGACCGAGCCGGCCATGATGCCGGTACGCATTGACGACAAGTCGCGGCTAGCAAGATCGGGATCGGCCAGCATCGCGATGTACATCGTCGGGACGCCGTAAACGGCTGTACACCTTTCCGATTCGAGAGCGTCGAGCGTCAGACCCGGATCGAACCCGGGCGCAGGTATCACCATGGTGGCGCCGTGGGAGGTGCAGCCGAGATTGCCCAAGACCATGCCGAAGCAGTGGTAGAACGGCACAGGAATGCAGAGTCGGTCGTCGGGCCCGAGGTTGATGAGTTCAGTCGCGAAGAATCCGTTGTTGAGGATGTTGCGATGCGACAGCGTGGCGCCCTTCGGGAAACCCGTTGTCCCTGAGGTGTATTGGATGTTGATCGGTTGATTGTTGTCAAGTGAGGCCATTCTCGCCCGCAGGTCGCCGACGGACACCTTGTCGGCGCGGCCCTTCAGGTCCTGCCAGTCGTCGGTGTCGAGGAACAACACTTCCTGCAGATCGACCGCCTCGGCACGGACCTCGTCGACCATGCTGACGTAGTCCGACGACTTGAACGCGGTGGCCGAAATGAGGGTTCTGACGCCCGACTGCTTCAGCACATAGGCGAGTTCATGTGTCCGGTATGCGGGGTTGATGTTGACGAGGATGGCGCCGATCTTGGCCGTCGCGTACTGCACGACGGTCCATTCGGGACAGTTCGGCGCCCACATGCCGACGCGATCGCGGCATTCGATACCGAGCGCCATGAGACCGCGTGCGATCACGTCGATTTCGTCGTTGAGTTCGCCGTAGGTCCATCGGCGGGTGCTTGCCACGTCAACAAGCGCCTCCGCGTCCGGATTCGCCCGAACAGTCCGTTCGAAGTTATCCCCGATCGTCTCCTCGATGATCGGAGTATCGGTCGGACCGTTGTCGTAAGACTCCATGGCTCCAATGGTGCTCGACGCGGAGGCGGCACACAGCTAGTTGTCAGAAATGCCCCGTGACAGGATCGGCGGATGGCCTCGATCACTCCGTTTCACATCGCCGTTCCCGACGCTGACCTCGCCGACCTGAAGGACAGGCTGGCCCGCACGCGGTGGCCGGAGGCCGAGTGTGTCGATGATTGGACCCAGGGCATTCCGCTCGCGTACACCCGCGAGCTGGCCGACTACTGGGCAGGTGAATACGACTGGCGCGCACGCGAAGCCGCACTGAACAGGTTCGACCACTACACCACCGAGATCGACGGCCTCGACATTCATTTCATCCACCAGCGATCACCGCGAGAAGACGCCTTCCCACTGCTGATCACCCACGGCTGGCCCGGATCGATCGTCGAGTTCCACAAGGTGATCGAGCCGTTGACCGCCGCCGGGTTTGACGTCGTGTGCCCGTCGCTGCCGGGATACGGCTTCTCGGGTAAGCCCGTGAGCGGTGGGTGGAGCGTCGAGAAGATCGCCGAGGCGTGGGAGACGTTGATGGGCCGCCTCGGCTACCAGCGTTATGGCGCGCAGGGCGGCGACTGGGGCGCCGCGGTCACCACGCAGATCGGCCGCAACGGCGGCCAATGCGCCGCGATCCACCTGAACATGCCGCTGGCCCGGCCCACGGGCGACCTGAAGAAGCCGACCGAGGAGGAGAAGCAGGCGCTGGAGCGGATGGGCTACTACCGTAAGTGGGACAACGCGTACGCCAAACAGCAGTCGACCCGGCCACAGACGATCGGCTACGGGCTGGTGGACTCGCCGGTCGGGCAGCTGGCATGGATCATCGAGAAGTTCTGGTCGTGGACGGACTGTGACGGCCACCCGGAAAACGTGCTGACCCGTGACGAGTTGCTCGACAACGTGATGCTGTACTGGGCGACCGCGTCGGCGGCGTCGTCAGCCCGGCTGTACTGGGAGAGCTTCCGCATCTTCGGCGGCGGCGAACGCAAGCGCGTCGAGCTGCCCACCGGCGTCGCGTCGTTCCCGAAGGAGATTCTTCGCGCGCCGCGCAGCTGGTGCGAGGCCGGCTACAACATCACCCATTGGACGACGATGCCCCGCGGCGGGCACTTCGCGGCTTTCGAGCAGCCCGAGCTGTTCGTCGACGACGTGAGCACCTTCTTCGATACGGTGCGCTAGATGCGGAGGACGATCGAGGCCGACTACCTGGTGATCGGTGCGGGCGCGATGGGGATGGCGTTCATCGACACCCTGGTCAGCGAAACCGATGCGACGGTGGTCGTCGTCGACCGCAACCACCAACCCGGCGGGCACTGGACCACGGCCTATCCCTTCGTGCGGCTGCATCAGCCGTCGGCGTACTACGGCGTGAACTCGCTTCTCCTCGGCAGCGACACCATCGACCGGACCGGGTTCAACGCGGGGTTCTATGAGTTGGCCAGCGGCGCCGAGGTGTGCACCTACTTCGACGCCGTCATGCGCCACCACCTGCTGCCCACGGGGCGGGTGACCTACCTGCCGATGAGCGAGTATCTCGGCGACGGCCGGGTGCGCACACTCGGCGGCGAGGACATCGAGGTGACAGCGCGACGCGTTGTCACCACCCACGTCGAGATCATCGTGCCGTCGATGGTTGGCCCGTCCTACGCCGTCGACGACGGTGTCGAGTGCGTACCGCCCAACGAATTGCCGCGCATCCGGGAAGCCCGCGATCGCTACGTGATCGTCGGAGCGGGCAAGACCGCCATGGATGCGTGCGTGTGGCTGCTGCGCCACGGCGTCGCGCCGCAACGGCTGACATGGATCAAACCCCGCGACTCCTGGATTCTGGACCGCGCCGCAGTTCAGCCTGGATCGCAGTTCGCCAAGCGCGTGCTGCGCGACTTCTCCGCGCAGCTCGCGGCGGTGGCCGAGGCGGAATCGCTTCCCGATCTGTTCGACCGGTTGGAGGCCAAAGGCTGTCTGATGCGCATCGACCCGTCCGTCGATCCGACGATGTACCGGTGCGCGATCCTCTCGCAGGCCGAGCTCGAGGTGCTGCGCCGCATCGAGGATGTCGTGCGGATGGGACATATCCAAGCGATCGAGCCGGGCCGCATCACCCTCGAAGGAGGAACCTGCGATATCGACGGCTCAGCGCTCTACATCGACTGCAGCGCAGACGGTTTTGCACACATCGAGCCGGCGACGGTCTTCACCGATGACCGCATCGCGCTGCAGGCGGTGCGCACCTGCCAACCGGCGTTCAGCGCCGCCGTCATCGGCCACGTCGAAGCGAACTACCCCGATGACGAGACGAGAAACGCGTTCTGCAATCCCGTGCCATATCCCTCGGAGCCCGCCGACTGGCTGCGAATGATGCTGGCATTCAACAAGAACCAGATGCAGTGGTTCTCTGACCCCGACATGATGGCGTGGGTAGACGCGTCCCGTCTCAACGTCCTGCACCACGTGTCCGCAGGGGTCAGCGAGCGGGCGCGCGAGAAGATCATCTCCGTGCTGACGTCGCAGCTACCCGCCCTCAACGACAAGCTGGAAAAGCTGCTGGCGCAGGCCGATTAGGCCAGCGACTCGATCCACGCCCGGTGTAGTGCGGCGTAGCGGCCGCCCGTGCGCCCAATCAACTCGGCTGGCGCGCCGTCCTCCACGATGCGGCCGTGGTCGAGCACCAGCACCCGGTCGGCCACCTGCACCGTGGACAGCCGGTGCGCGATGACGAGCGATGTGCGTTCGGCCAGCACCGTTTCCAGCGCCCGCTGCACCATCCGCTCGCTCGGTATGTCCAGCGACGACGTGGCCTCGTCGAGGATCAGCACCGCCGGGTCGGCGAGAAATGCCCGCGCGAACGCGACCAGTTGCCGCTGCCCCGCCGACAGCCGGCCGCCGCGCTTCGCGACGTCGGTGTCGTAGCCGTCGGGCAGTGCGTCGATGAACCCGTCCGCGCCGACAGCCGCTGCGGCGGACGCCACCTCCGCATCGGTGGCGTCGGGCCGCCCGAACCGGATGTTGTCGGCGACGGTCCCGTCGAACATGAAGTTCTCCTGGGTGACCATCACGACATGGCGGCGCAGCTCGCTCTGCGAAAGATCCCTCAGGTCAACACCATCCAACGTCACCGAACCCACCGATGGGTCGTAGAACCGGGCGATCAGCTTGGCGATCGTGGTCTTTCCCGCCCCGGTGGTGCCGACGAGCGCGACGGTCTGCCCCGCTGGAACCGAGACATTCAGGTCGGGCAGCACCGGCCGGTCCGGCACATACGAGAACTGCACGTCGTGGAACGCAACGTCGCCGCGTACCCGCTCGAGCCTGACCGGGTGCTCCGGATCCTTGATTCCCGGCTTCTCGGCGAGCACACCGGCCAGTTTCTCCAGCGCCGACGACGCGGACTGGAAGGTGTTGAAGAACTGCGAGATCTCTTGCATCGGTTCGAAGAACATCCGCAGATACAGCAGGAACGCCGCAAGGGTGCCGATGGTCATCTGGTCGTGCAGCACGCGGTAGCCGCCGTAGAGCAGCACCACGCCGGTGGTGACGTTGCCGACCAGCTTGACGCCCGGCATGAAGATCGCCAGCAGCCGGAACGTCTTCTCGTTGTCCGACTTGTAGCGATCCGCGATGCCTTCGAAGATCTCCTGGTTGCGCGGCTCTCGCCGATAGGCCTGGACAGCCTTGATGCCGGTCATCGTCTCGACGAACTGCACGATCACCAGCGCGGCGCTCTCCCGCACCCTCCGGTACGTCTTGGCCGACTCGTTGCGGAACCACCACACGAGTGCAACGAGAATCGGAAAGCCCGCCAGACACATCAGGCCGAGTCGCACGTCCAATGTGACGAGAAGGATCGACGTGCCGATCAGCGTGAGCACGGCCGTGATCAGGCTGTCGAAGCCCGTCTCCAGCATGTCCTGGATCGCTTCGACGTCGTTGGTGGATCGGCTTACCACCCGCCCCGACGTGTACCGCTCGTGGAACGCGATGTCGAGCCGCTGGAAATGCCGGTACACCCGGCGCCGCAATTCGAGCAGTACCTTCTGTCCGATGCGGCCGGAGCGCTGCAGGAAGAACATCCGACTGGTGGCTTGGATCACGACGACACCGCACAACACCCCGACGACGACCATCAGGATGTGGGCCGAGCCGCCGGACAGGATCGGTGGGATGCCGTGGTCGATGCCTCGTTGTACGAGAAGCGGAACCGAGAGGCGCGCAACGTTTTCCACAATGACGACGAGCGCAAGCAACGCGACCGTCAGTCGGTAGGGCCACAACAGCGAGAAGAGCAGGGCACGAGCCTCGCGGCGACGTGGCAGGCTTTCGTCGATGGGCAGGTCGTCGGTCTGGTCGTCCTTGACGCGGCCGCGCCAGTCATCCTCAGGGACGTCGACCGGTTGCGTATCTGTTGCGGTCATCGGCCGTCGGCCTCCGATCGCGCGTACTCGCTGTCGGGTCGGCAGGAGGCTTCGGTCGCCTCGTGTTCGCGTTGCGTGCGGGCCAGCCGCTCCATTTCCTCGTCGTCCTGCCACGCGCAGGCACGCTCTGCACCGTCGTCGAGTTCGTCGTCGGCGGCCAGCAGGTAGCGGTACTGCGGAACGCTGGCCAGCAGCTCGGCGTGCGTGCCGATGTGCGTGATGGTGCCGCCCTGCAACAGCGCCACCTTGTCGGCGAGCAACACCGTCGACGCGCGGTGCGCCACCACGATGCCGGTGACGTGGTGCAGCACCCTACGCAGCGCCTCCTCGACGACGGCCTCGGTGTGGATGTCGAGCGCGGACAGCGTGTCGTCGAGCACCAGGATCTTCGGCGCGGCGAGGATCGCGCGCGCCAGCGACAGCCGCTGCCGCTGACCGCCGGACAGGCTCATGCCCTGCTCGCCGATGCGGGTGTCCAGCCCGAACGGCAGGTCGTAGACGAACTGCGCGGCGGCGATCTCGATGGCCTGCGCCAACTGCTCGTCGGTCGCCGGGTCCGCCGAGGATCTGCCCAATGCAAGGTTCTCCGACACCGACATCGAGAAGAGCGTCGGGTCCTCGAACGCGGTGGCCACCGCCTGCCGAAGCGCCGACAGGCTCAGCTCGCGGATGTCGCGGCCGTCGATGCGGATCTCGCCCTCGGTGACGTCGTACAGCCGTGACAGCAGCGCGGCGAGCACCGACTTGCCCGAACCCGTCGATCCGACCAGCGCCAGCGTCTCCCCTGGCTCCACGGTCACGCTGACATGGCGCAACGCCCAGGTGTCTGAGTCGGGGAAGCGGAAGCCTACGTCGACGAGCTCGAGCCGCCCGCCGCGCGGCGCCTCGTTCGACGGCCCGTCAGTGATTTCCCGTGGCGCGTCGAAGATCTCGGCGATCCGGTTGGCCGCCGTGAACGACTCCTGCGTCATCGACAACAGAAAACCGAGCGATGCGATGGGCCACACCAGCGACAGCATCATCGTGATGAACGCGACAAGCGTGCCCATCGTGACGTAGCCATGGCCTGCTGCGTACGCGCCGAAGCCGAGCACCACGATCAGCGTCAGGTTGGGGATGACCTCCAGCAGCGTCCAGAACTTCGCGGACACCGACACCCTGCCGACCTGCGTGTCGTAGAGATTCGTCAGCTGCTCGTCGAACCGGTCGTAGACGTAGTCCTCGCGGCCGAACGACTTCACCACCCGGACACCGAGCGCCGATTCCTCGACATGCGTTGCAACGTGGCCGGACTGATCCTGGGCCAGCCGCGAGAGCCGCGTGTAGGACTGCTGGAAGTGCAGCACAGTCAGCGTGATCGGCACGATCGACACCAGCACGACCACACCCAGCGGCCAGTACATCGCGAGCAGGATCGCCGTCACCACGGTGATCTGAATGACGTTGAGCAGCAGGAAGACCATGCCGAACGACATGAAGCGGCGAATGGTGCTCAGGTCGTTCATGATTCGCGACAGCAACTGGCCCGACTGCCAGCGGCCGTGGAACGACATCGGCAGGATCTGCAGCCGCGCGTAGAGGTCCTTGCGGATATCCGCCTCGACGCCCATGGTCGCCCTGGCGACAAGCCACCGGCGGATAAACCACAGCACCGCCTCCGAGATGCCAACGGCCATCGCGGCGGCGCCGAGCACCCACAGCCGATGCTGGTCCTGATCGCGCACGGGCCCGTCGATGACGGCCTTGGTCATCAGCGGAATCGCCACGGTGGCAACGAGGCTCAAAAGCGCGATCACGACCATGGCGATCCATCGCACCCGGTAGGGCATCAGATAGGGCAGCATCCGCCACAGATCCGAACCGGTACGCATCCGGGCCGGCGGTCGCGCGATCGCCGGCGCCGAGCGAAGGGTATCTGCAGTTAGTTCAGTCAAAGCGATTCCAGGGTCTCATGCCGCTACGACATCTTCAGAATCCTTTTCCTTGCCGAACTGGGTGACATACAGCTCGGCGTAGCGCCCGCGGCGGGCCAGCAGCTGATCGTGCGTGCCGCGTTCGACGATGTGACCCCCCTCGACGACGAGGATCATGTCGGCGGCGCGGACGGTGGACAGCCGGTGGGCGATCACGAGGGCGGTCCGCGACGACAGCGCCTCGGTCAAGGCCTGCTGTACCGCGGCTTCCGAGGAGGAATCCAGCGACGCGGTGGCCTCGTCGAGGACGACGACGCGCGATCGGCCCAGTAGCAAGCGGGCGATGGTCAACCGCTGCCGCTGGCCACCCGAGAGCCGGTAGCCGCGCTCTCCCACCACGGTGTCGAGCCCGTCGGGCATCTCGGCGACGACGTCGGCCAGCCGCGCGCGTTCCAGCGCCCGCCACAGGTCGTCGTCAGTGGCGTCGGGCGCGGCCAGCTGCAGGTTGGAGCGGATCGATTCGTGGAACAGGTGCCCGTCCTGGGTGACCATGCCGACGGTTTCCTTCAACGAGTCGAACGTCACGTCGCGCACGTCGACTCCCGACAGCCGGACCGCGCCGGAATCTACGTCGTAGAGCCGGGCCAACAGCGACGCGGTTGTGGACTTGCCGGCGCCCGACGAGCCGACCAGCGCCACCATCTGGCCGGGCTGGGCGGTGAACGAAATGCCATGCAGCACTTCGTCTCCACCGCGCACATCGGTTTCGCTGAGCACCGCGACCTCCTCGAGCGAGGCCAGCGACACCTTGTCGGCCGACGGGTAGGCGAACCGCACGTCGTCGAACTCGACCGAAACAGGCCCGTCAGGAACGGCCACCGCGTCGACACGCTCCCGGATCAGCGGCACCAGGTCGAGCACCTCGAAGACCCGCTCGAAACTGACCAGCGCGCTGGCGATCTCGACGTGGGCGTTGGCCAGCGCGGTCAGCGGCGAGTACAGCCGGGTCAGCAGCAGCGCCAGCGAGACGATCGCGCCTGCCTGCAGATGGCCGCCGATGGCCAACACGCCGCCGAGGCCGTATACCAACGCCAGCGCCAACGCCGACATCAGCGTCAGCGAGTTCATGAAGGTGGACTGCAGCATCGCCGTACGGACACCGATGTCGCGGACCCTGTCGGCCCGCGCGGCGAATTCACGCGACTCCCGCGACGGGCTGCCGAACAGCTTGACCAGCGTGGCGCCCGGCGCCGAAAACCGTTCGGTCATCTGGGTGTTCATGGTCGCGTTGTTGATCGCGGCCTCCCGCGACAGCCGCGCCATCGTGCGTCCGATGCGACGCGCAGGCACGATGAACAGCGGCACGAGGACTAGCGACAACAGCGTGATCTGCCACGAGATCGACAGCATGACCACCAGCGTCAACGTCAGCGTGACGATGTTGGACACGACACCGGACAGGGTGTCGGAGAACGCGCGCTGCGCGCCCATGACGTCGTTGCCCAGCCGGCTGACCAATGCGCCGGTGCGTGTTCGCGTGAAGAACGCCACCGGCATGCGCTGCACGTGGTCGAACACCGCGGTGCGAAGGTCCAGGATGAGGCCCTCGCCGATGTTGGACGACAGCCACCGCGTGACGAGCGAGACGACCGTCTCCGCGACCGCGACCGCGGCGATGACCGCCGCCAGCATCACCACAACGCCCGAAGCGCCGCCGCGCACGATCTCGTCGACGACCTTGCCCGCCAGCACCGGGGTCGCGACACCCAGCAGCGCGCTCACCACGCTGACCGCAACGAAGCACGCCAACCTGCGGTGATGCCGTCCGGCGAAGCGCCAGATGCGGGTCAACAGCCCGCGGTCGACAAGCGAGCGGAGGTCGCCGCCGCGGGCGTGCGTCTGCCGGTACAGGGCTTGCCTGGCGACTGTCTCGATACTCATGAATTCACCGTAGAACCTCAACAATGGATGAGGTCAACGACTTCCCGCGGCGTGTCAGACCACGTCGAAGTACCCGATCACCCCTGCTGCGCCGACCACGATCAGCGGGTTGGTCTTGGTGAACACGAAGATCGCCGTGCATATCGCCGTCAGGAGATACGCCCGCCAGTCATGATCGGCGGCCCGGCTCATCACCAGCGAGGTGGCCATGATGAGGCCGACCGTCAACGGGGCGAAGCCCTTCTCGACGGCGATCCGCCACTTTGCTTCCTGCGCCTTTTTCCAGAACAGCGTGACGACGTACATCAACGACGCGGCAGGCACGATCATCGCGACGGTGGCGATGAGGCCGCCGATGATCGCTCCCGGCACTCCCCCGACCGTCAGGCCTGCGCCGTAGCCCACCAGCGTGACGATCAGGATGCTCGGGCCTGGCGCAGTTTGGGAGATCGAGAAGATGTCGGCGAATTGCGAATCGGTCATCCAGTGATGACCTCTCACCGCCTGCAGGTGCATTTCGGGCAGCACCGCGTTGCCGCCGCCGATCGACAGCAGCGACAGCGAGGCGAACAAGCCCGCCAGTTGCAGGTAGGTGTGGATCATGCGGGACGTTCCCTCGGCCACGCCCAGACCACGCTGAGCGGCGCGACAAGCAGGAGCACCAACGGAAGAGGCCACCGCGCAAGGCCGTTCAGCACGAACGCGGCGAGGAACAACAGGACCGGCACCAGCCCGGTCAGGCATTTCCGGCCGGTTTGGATGACCATCGCCAAGGTCAGTGCGACGGCGGCCGCCGAGGCACCGTGCAGCACACCCTTCACGGCTGGGATCTCTTTGAACCGGAAGTAGAAGTAGGCCGCGACCATGATGATGAGGACGGGCATGAGGCACAGGCCGAGCAGCGCGGCGGCCGCCCCTGGAAGGCCACGCATCTTCGACCCAGCGAACACCGCGATGTTCACCTGGTTGGCGCCGGGCAGGATCCGGCTCATCGTCATCGCGGATAGAAACTCCGCCTCGCCCAGCCATTCCTTCTCCACGACCAGCACCTCGCGTGACCACGCGGACAGCCCTCCACCGAACGAGGCGAGCGCGATGTGATTGAACGTCCACGCGAGCTCGAGCAGTGAGACCTTGTCAGGGCCGGCCTCGACCTCACTCATGCATGAGGTCTTTGTCGTGCGGGAAGTCGTCCTCGTGATGCTGGGCCGGATCGAGCGGATCGGGCGCCTCGTAATGGTGCGACAGATCCCAGTCGCCGTCGAAGACTTCCTTCAGCCGCCCGACGATCGCCGGGTCGTCGGTCATGATGCCCAGTTCCCGGCGCAGGTCGAATGCGCTGCGGTCGATATTCATCGACCCCACGAGCGCCTGCCGGCTGTCAACGACGATCAACTTGGCGTGCACCCTGAGGTTCTTCTGCTTGTGCACCTTGACGCCCATTCGCTTCAACGTCCGCAGCGATGCGAATGTGTCGAGAATGTCCCATTCGCTGATGCCATGCTTACCACCACAGAGAACGTGCACCTTTACGCCGCGATCGGCCGCTGAGGCGAGGCGTTCGAGGATGACTGCGTCGACATATTTGGGGTGTTGCACGTCCAGGCGCTCGGTGGCCGTGTCGATGAATTGCGCCATGTGATAGCGGGAATTTGAATTGCTCCACAGCAGGCCTTCATAGGCGCTGCAATCCCAATCGCGATGCTCCCAGTCGGCGTTGAATACTTCGACGATCTGCGCCACGTGATAGGGATTGTCGGTGATGATGCCGTAGTCGCGGGTCAGCGTGAAGTACTTTTCCATCAGGTTGAACGTCGCCACCAGCGCGGCTTTCTCGTCGACCACAATCGATTTTTCGTGCGTCACGTAGAAATTGGGATTGGCCCATTGAACCGCGATCCCCGCCGCGTGGAATTGCTCGTACGTCTCATCATTGGCGCGGTCACCGCCGGACCGAGCAGCGTTGAGTTGCACCCGCACGTCGACGCCGGCTTTCTTCCTGTCAATGACGGCGGCGACCAAACTCGGTTCGGTGAACGTGAATTGTTTTATCAAAAGCGAAGTTTGAGCTGAATTGATGAATTCGCGGACCGGATCCAGGCCGTCATCGGGCTCCACAATCAGACGCGAAGAGAGCGGAAGCATAATTTCGCGATGCTAGCACCGGGAGAATGGCATCGCTTTGCTATCAGACGATCGTTCAGGTTCCCGTGATCCGCTAGTGATGAGACCGCCGCAACGGTGATACCTAGGTCCCTCCCGCGCCTGTCACATCGATGGCGCCGCATCAGGCAAGATTGCGTGCATGGACAGTGGAGCGGCTTCGCCCCGCGTGCTCGTAGTCGACGACGACCCAGACGTGCTCGCGTCGCTCGAACGTGGCCTGCGGCTGTCCGGATTCGACGTGACGACGGCCGTCGACGGCGCCGAGGCGCTGCGCAGCGCCACCGAGACCAGGCCCGATGCGATCGTGCTCGACATCAACATGCCGGTCCTCGACGGCGTCAGCGTGGTGACGGCGCTGCGGGCGATGGACAACGACGTGCCGGTCTGCGTGCTTTCGGCGCGCAGCTCGGTCGACGACAGGGTCTCCGGCCTGGAGGCGGGCGCCGACGACTACCTGGTCAAACCATTCGTGCTGGCCGAACTGGTCGCGCGGGTCAAGGCGCTGCTGCGCAGGCGCGGTGCGACGGCGACGTTCTCGTCGGAGACCATCACAGTCGGCCCGCTCGAGGTGGACATCCCGGGCAGGCGTGCGCGTGTCAACGGCGCCGACGTCGATCTGACCAAGCGGGAGTTCGACCTGCTCGCCGTGCTCGCCGAGCACAAGACCGCGGTGCTGTCCCGTGCGCAGCTGCTCGAGCTGGTGTGGGGCTACGACTTCGCCGCCGACACCAACGTCGTCGACGTCTTCATCGGCTATTTGCGCCGCAAGTTGGAGGCCGGCGGTGCGCCGCGGCTGCTGCACACCGTTCGTGGCGTGGGGTTTGTGCTCAGGACGCAATAGTGCGATGAACATGCTGTCGCGGATCTTCCGCCGCACACCCTCGCTGCGGGCCCGGGTGGTGGTCGCGACGGCGATCGGCGCCGCGATACCCGTGCTCATCGTCGGCACTGTCGTCTGGGTCGGCATCACCGGCGATCGCAAGGAGCGGTTGGACCGCAGGCTCGACGAGGCGGCGGGCTTCGCCATCCCGTTCCTGCCGCGCGGGCTCGACGAGATCCCGAAGACGCCGAACGACCAGGACGCCGTCATCACGGTGCGCAAGAACGGGCAGGTCACGTCCAACTCCATCGTCGTGCTCCCCGAGCTGCCCGCCGGATACGAGGACACCTACGTCGACGGCGTTCGGTATCGAGTACGCACCGTCGAGATCCGGGCGCCCGAGCCCATGTCGGTCGCCGTCGGGGACACCTACGACGCGACCATCGCCGACACCAACAACCTGCATCGGCGGGTGATCATCATCTGTCTGCTCGCCATTGTCGCGTCGACGGTGTTCGGCTGGATGCTGGCCACCTTCGCGGTGCGTCCGTTCAAGCGGCTGGCCCGGCAGACCAGTCAGATCGACGCGGGCGACGAGCCGCCCAACATCGAAGTGCGCGGCGCCACCGAGGCCGTCGAGATCGCCGACGCCGTCAAGGGCATGCTCGAGCGCATCTGGGAAGAGCAGGGCCGCACCAAGGCCGCGCTGGCGTCGGCGCGCGACTTCTCCGCGGTGTCGGCACATGAACTTCGCACGCCCTTGACCGCGATGCGCACCAACCTCGAGGTGCTGTCCACCCTCGATCTGCCTGAGGAGCAACGCAAAGAGGTCGTCAACGACGTCATCCGCACCCAGTCGCGCATCGAGGCAACGCTGAGCGCGCTGGAGCGGCTGGCGCAGGGCGAGCTGTCGACCTTCGACGACCACGTACCGGTCGACATCACCGAACTCCTCGACCGCGCGGCGCATGACGCGATGCGGGTGTACCCCGATCTGGACGTCTCCCTGGTGCCTGCGCCGACGGTGATCATCGTCGGGCTGCCTGCGGGGCTTCGGCTTGCTGTCGACAACGCGATCGCCAACGCGGTGAAACACGGCGGGGCGACCAGGGTGCAGTTGTCAGCGGTCAGTTCGCGCGCCGGGGTGGAAATCGCGATCGACGACGACGGCGGCGGGATCCCCGAAGAGGAACGCAAGGTGGTGTTCGACCGGTTCACCCGCGGGTCGACGGCCTCGCACTCGGGTTCAGGGCTTGGCCTCGCACTGGTAGCCCAGCAAGCCGAAATCCACGGCGGCACAGCTTCTTTGGAAGACAGCCCGCTGGGTGGTGTGCGGCTTCTGCTGCGGCTGCCAGGTCCTAGCTGATCCCCCGCGAACGTCCGCAGTTAGCGGGTAGCCAGCAGGTCGATGACAAAAATTAGAGTCTTGCCGGACAGCCGGTGCCCGCCGCCCTCTGGGCCGTAGGCCTGCTCCGGCGGGATGACCAGCTGCCGACGGCCGCCGACCTTCATTCCAGGGATGCCCTCCTGCCAGCCCTGGATGAGCCCGCGCAACGGGAACTCGATGGACTCGCCGCGGTTCCACGAGCTGTCGAACTCCTCGCCGGTGTCGTACTCGACGCCGACATAGTGCACCTCGACATTGCCGCCGGGCACGGCCTCGGCACCGTCGCCGACCACCAGGTCCTTGATCACAAGCTCGGTGGGCGCTGGCCCGTCGGGAAATTCGATCTCTGGCTTGGTACTCACCGGACTGACCGTAGTCGGGCAGACTGGAGCCGTGGCTAAGGACCAAGACATTCTCGCTCAGGTCAACAAGCTGGTCGCCGAGGAGAAGGAGCTTCGCGACAAGCTGCAGCACCACGAGATCGACGAATCCGAGGAGCATGCGCGGCTGCGCGCCGTGGAAGTCGCGCTCGACCAATGCTGGGATCTGCTGCGGCAGCGCCGGGCACTTCGCGAGACCGGCGGCGACCCCCGAGAGGCGCAGGTGCGCCCGCCCGGTGAGGTCGAGGGCTACCTTGGCTGAGCGGTGACCGGGCCCGACGTCGTCATCGTCGGCGGCGGGCACAACGGCCTGGTGGCCGCCGCCTACCTGGCCCGCGCCGGGCGCAGGGTTCAGGTGCTCGAACGGCTGGACCACGTCGGGGGTGCCGCGGTTTCCGCGCACGCCTTCGATGGCGTCGACGCGCGACTGTCGCGCTACTCATATCTGGTCAGCCTGTTGCCGCGCCGCATCGTCGACGAACTGGGCGCCAGGGTGCGGCTGGTGCGCCGCCGCTACTCGTCGTACACACCCGATCCAGCGACGGCTGGTCGGACGGGCCTGCTGATCGGGCCGAACTCGACGTTCGGGGCGGTTGGCGCTGCGGACGACGAGTCGGGGTTCGCCGAGTTCTACCGCCGCTGCGGCATCGTCACCTCTCGGCTCTGGCCGACGCTGGTGCAACCTCTATGCAGCCGCGACGAGGCGCGCAAGCATGTCGGCGACGACGACGCGTGGCGGCTCGTCTTCGATGAGCCCATCGCGCACGCGATTACGGACGCGGTGTCCAACGATCTGGTTCGCGGTGTGATGGCGACCGACGCGTTGATCGGAACCTTCGCCCGCGCCGACGACGCGACGCTGACGCAGAACGTGTGCTTCCTGTATCACCTGCTTGGCGGCGGCACCGGCGACTGGGACGTCCCAGTCGGAGGCATGGGCGCGGTCAGCGGTGCGCTGGCCGCTGCTGCGGCTGGACATGGTGCCGAAATCATTACGGGTGCAGAGGTTTACGCGATCGACCCCGACGGTGACGTGCAGTATCGCCGCGATGGGCAGGAGCATCGGGTGCGCGCCGATTTCGTGTTGGCCAATGTGACACCGGTTGTGCTGGCCAGACTGTTGGGTGAGCCGGAGCCGACGCTGGCACAAGGGGCACAGGTCAAGGTCAACCTGATGCTGCGGCGGCTGCCGCGGCTGCGCGACGACACCGTCACAGCCGAGCAGGCATTCGGCGGCACATTTCACATCAACGAGACGTTCAGTCAGCTCGACACCGCCTACACCCGAGCCGAGCACGGCGTGGTACCCGATCCGCTGCCGTGCGAGATCTACTGCCATTCGTTGGCCGACCCGAGCATCCTGTCGGATCGTCTGCGTGAAACCGGTGCGCAGACGTTGACCGTGTTCGGCCTGCACACCCCGCACGGCCTGGTCGCAGGATCCGATCCGGACAGGATGCGCGCCACGCTGACGTCCGCCGTGCTGAAGTCACTGAATTCCGTTCTGGCGGAACCAATTCAGGACGTACTGATGGAAGACTCGGCGGGACGGCTGTGCATCGAAGCCAAGACCACACTGGACCTGGAGCAGACGCTCGGCATGACCGCAGGGAACATCTTCCACGGCGCGTTGTCGTGGCCGTTCGCCGAGAATGACGAGCCGCTGGACACCCTGGCTCGGCGCTGGGGCGTGGCGACAGCGCATGATCGGATCCTGTTGTGCGGCTCGGGATCCCGCCGCGGCGGTGCGGTATCAGGAATCGGCGGCCACAACGCCGCGATGGCGGTGCTCGAGAGCTAGCAGCCGCTTGGCGGCGACCGTCGCCCCGTCGGTCCCGATCAGACCCGCCACTTCGGTGGCCCGCGCACGGACTTCGGGTGTCAGCGCGGCCTTGAGTGCGGCCGACAGCGACTCAATCGTCGGCGTCGACCCGTCGTGTGCCGCACCAATACCCAGGGCGGCGACGCGGCCCGCCCAGTACGGCTGGTCCGCTATCTGGGGCACCACCACCTGAGGAGCGCCGGCCCCCGTTGCAGTTGTCGTCGTACCTGCTCCGCCGTGGTGCACGACGGCGGCCATCCGCGGGAACAACGCCTGGTGGTTGACCTCGCCGACGAGGAAGCAGTCGTCACGGTCGTCGATCCGAGCCAGGTCGGCCCAGCCGCTGGCGACGACCGCGCGACGACCCTGCGCGCGGATCGCCTCGATGGCGACCCGTGCGGCGTCCTCAGGAGCGCGAACACTGCCGAAGCTGGCGTACACCGGCGGTGTGCCTGCATCGAGGAACGCACGCAGGTCGGCCGGGAGCGGGCGATCGTCCGGCAGAATCCACGCGCCGGTCTGCACCACATCGAGATACGGCGACCCATCCCACGGATTCAGGGTCGGGTCGGCCGCCAGCCACGGGCTGTCGGTGAACACGTGGTCGCGGACGTTGTCGACCGGCGGCAGGCCGAGCGCCGCGCGTTGGGCGTTGAGCGGCGCGCCGTAGAGCGCCTGCACCCGCTCGGCATCCACCTCCCACAGCACCCGGTTGTCGGTCTCGCCGGGCGGAAACGGCTTGCCGGGCCGCTGCATCGGCGCGTAGTTCGGCGACGGAAATGACCCCGAATGAAACGCGGCGAGCACATACGGGATGCCCCGCACGTCGGCCACCGTCCGAGCGCCCGCCGGCATCAAGCCGGTCGCCACCAGCGCATCGCAATCCTCTGCCGCCGCGCCGACCGTCTCGAACTGCGCGGCAACCAACTCCGCCGCCACCCGTGGTGCGTCGGCGGGTGTCGATGGCTTCCTGTCGTGCTTGCCGTGCACCAGCTCGCGCACCGACCGCCCGGCAGGCACCATCGGCACGCCGACGCGGGCCGATATGTCGGCGAAGTCCGGCGGTGCACACATCCGTACCTCCGCCCCGAGCTCCCGCAGTGCCACCGCGAGTCCCAACAGCGGTTCGACGTCCCCGCGCGATCCCCACGTCGACAACAACACACGCATTTCGCTACCCCATCTCCGCTGGTTCTGGCTTCGGCCAGACATTTTGGGGCAGGACAGGGGTCTTGCCGCAAGCCCCCCAGTGCGATATATGTTGAAAGTGGAGGGGGTGCGTAATCCCCCTAGGCCATCGCCTCGGCCCAGGCCATGTGGCCCTCGAATCCGAGTTCGCTTGCCATCGCGCGGTAGCGGTGCCTGAAGTCGTGGTAGGCAGCTTCGTCGCCCCGAGCGTTGGCGAGGAGCGCCCGCAGCCGTAATTCGGTGACGTCCCTCACCACTAAGTCATCAATGGGCGCCGCGACGAGTCGCTCGATCGCGGCCTCGGCTTCCACTGTGTCGCCCTCTGCCCCACGCTCCAGGAGTGCGACGACCAACACGGTGGTAGCCCACATGGAGAACGTCAACTGGCCGCTGTCGAAAACCGTGTCGACTGCTGCCCGCATCACTCGGAGCGCAGCTCCGACGTTCCCGTCGAGTGCATCCTCACGTGCGGCGAACAGATCGAGGATCGGGAGCTCAGTCTTGAAGAACCGCCTCTGGTCGCACATCTCGCGGAGTTCGGTCAGCAATCGCATCCCACGTTGGACGTCGGAACGCGTCTCCACCAGCCCACAGCCCAATATGTACTTTGTGAGTCCTAGCGCGTTGTGATCGCCGAGCTCAAGTGCAACCTGAAATGCCTCCTCCATTTCGCTGAACGCGTCGTCGTCGAGAACTAGCAGGCCGCTCACGAACACCGCAGCATGCTTGTACGCGACGACGCTGGCGAACGTGAGCAAATCATGTTCGTGGGCCATCGCCGGGGCTTCGCGAAAGTCGTTGCGCCAACCAGGGACACCGAGAAACGCACGCGAGTAACCACGAAACACTATGGCCAGCGATAACGGTGAACCACTGATGAAGGATGCCTTGACGGGATCCCCGTCGGCGATGTCGATCGCGAGCTGCGACCACCGCAGTACGTCGGCCATCCGGCCCGTCTCTTGCTTCACAGCCAGCGAGCTCCATGACATCCCAAGCGTCAGGTCGGGATCACCGATCGATTCGAGCAGAGCTTCCTGCTCGGTCGCGAGCGCCGCCGCTTCATGGATGCGGCCTTGCGCCATGAGTTCGCCCATCTGACCCAGCATTGCCACGGCGAGCGACCGTTTGTCGTCCGCTTCCGCGCATAGGGCGCGAAGTACCTCGAATCCGGAATGTTCGAAGCTCTCGGCCGATCGATACGTCGTCGCACACAAATTCGTTCGTGGCGCGATGCGCATGGCGAGACGGTCCGGATCATCCTCTGGTAGCGCGTCGGCGACTTGTTGTGCCCGTTGCCAACTCGCTCTGGCAGCACCGATGTCGCGAAGCGAAGACCACGCGCCGGCCCGCATATGCCAGTCGAAGGCGGCACGGGAGTCACCTGCGGCTTCGAGATGCTCGGCGATCAAAGCCGCATTCAGGTCGTCCTGCTCGATCACGGTGACCAGCCGCCGATGCAACTTCGCGCGATCCGACTTGAGCTGTGACTCGTAGGCCACAGCACGGATCAGGCCGTGCCGGAATGCGTACTGAGGCCGCGGGCTGAACGCGGTTTGGTCGATCAGCTCCGCCAGCACGAGGTCGCCGAGCACCGGTTCGATCTCCAACGCCTGCAGCGTTTCAGGATTGAACTGAGAGCCGATCACCGCCGCGGCGTTCAGCGCGCGTTTCGCTGCGGGCTCCAGGCGATCGATACGTGCGGCAATCACCGCCTGCAACGTGCTTGGCACGCTTACATCGGTCGCCGGTTCGAGGCACAGGTAGCATCCGCGGCCGCCGATCAACACGTCGCGCTCGGTCAAGTCCCTGACGATCTCTTCGGCGAAGAAGGGGTTACCCGCTGCGCGCTCGGCCACAACGTCGGCGAGCCCAGTGACCGATCTGTCACTGCCGAGCAGTTCAGTGCTGAGTTGCGACATCTGTGTGTCATCGAGCGGTTCAAGAGCAATGGTCTGCGACCGTGGCGCATGTGCAAGCGCACCAACATATTCCGGCCGATACGTGATCATGACGAGCGCCTGCGTGCGGGGTACGACGGAAAGGAAGTCCGCAAGCATCGACTCGCTGATCCCGTCGATCCAGTGCGCATCCTCGATGACGTATACCGTCGGCGTGCGCCTGTTGAGCGCTGCCGCATTCACCATTGCCGCCAGCCGACGCCGGCGTGCGTCGGGGTCGATCTGGGGCAACGTCGCCGCGTCATCCCCGATGCCGAGGAGATCCTCCAGGATCAGCAGATCCTCTTCGTCGGCTGCCGAAAACCGTGCCCTGACTTGCGTTCGGGCCTCGGCTCCGTCCATGCCGTTCGAACCAGTGATGGCACGCACCAGTCCGGCAGCAGCATGGAATGGGACGTCGGTGGTGTGAGATTCACAGTGGGTCGTGAACATTTCGAAACCTGCATCCGTTGCACACGAGGCGATTTCGCGGACGATGCGGCTCTTGCCGATTCCCGGCGGACCGGCCACACCAACGACACACCCATTGCCGTTGGCCGCCCGGTCGAGAAGTCCGTGAAGCGCACCGATCTCCCACTGCCGGCCGACGAGGCTGGTCTCCACTCGGCTCGGCCCGCGGCCTGTGGAGATCGCCAGCAGACGGCGCGCGGGCACGGGATCATCGGAGCCCTTTATGCGAACCAACTCCACCTCGCCCAAGGTGGCGCCGTTCTCGACCAGCCGCGCCGTCGACTCACTGACCATCACCCCGCCGGGTGGCGCCACCGACTCCATCCGTTGCGCCATGCCGACCTGCTCGCCGATGGCGGTATAAGCCAAAGGACCAGAGCCGATCTCACCGGTGATGACCTCGCCGGAGTTCAGCCCGACACGCAGCTGCAGTGCGACGTGATCGCGGCCCTCGACTGCGGTGGCCAGACCTTGTACGTCTTTCTGAAGGTCCAGTGCCGCGCGGCAGGCGCGCTGCGCGTGATCCTCGAGGGCGATCGGCGCACCGAAAACCGCCATGATCCCGTCACCGGTGAACTTGTCGACCGTGCCGCCGTATCGCTGGACGACCTTCGAGGAGCGATTGAACAGGTCTGTCATGATCTCGCGTAGCCGTTCGGCCCCGACTGCCGCCGCGATGTCCATCGAGTGGACGACATCGGCGAACAACACCGTCACTTGTTTGTACTCGGCGTGGCTGTCCATTGCGGCGACGGGTGAGCCGCAGGCGTCGCAGAAGCGGGCGCCGTCTCGCAGTTCGGCGTCGCACGCACCGCACGACATTGCCACGCGAGCATTCTCTCGCCTATCGGGGAACGAGAATGCTATTTCGCGAGGTTGTCGATGATCGCCTTCAGCTGCTTGAGCTGGCCGTCGTCGAGCGAAGCCAGCGCATCTGGAGCCGGATCATCGATGCCGTCGATCGCCAGGACCATCTCGCGGCCTGCGTCGGTCAACGACACCACCTTGCATCGACGATTCGTCGGATGCGTCTCCCGCACCACTAGCCCGCGGCCTTCAAGGTCGTTTACGGCCACGGTCGCGGCGGGGGCATCGATGGTGGCGGCCTCGGCGACCTCCTTCACGGTCAACGGTCGACGGGCCAGCCGCCGCAGAACGCGAATCCTGCTGAAGGGCAATCCGGTCTCCTCGATCACCGCGCGTTTCCAGCCATCACGGTTGTCGATCACCGCTGCTGCCATCGCACGCCAAACCTCGTCGGCCAACCGATTACGCACGGGCACCCTCGAATTGTGCATGCGGACCGGCGATTAATGGCGCAAGCCGCTCGGCAGACCGCAAGGCGCGTGGTGACGTCGAGTAGAGACCCAGCGCGAGGATCACCACCCCGAGACCCGCGCCGACGAACCATAGCGGCCTTGCTGCTGTGGCGAAGTCGGCTCCGGCAATCGCCAGCGCCGAGCCTGCGACCGAACCACACAGCGCCACACCAAGACTCACGCCCACCTGCCGACTGGTTGAGGCCACCGCCGAGGCGGCACCCGCGCGATCGGTCGGCATGCCGCTGACCGCCGCATTGGTGACTGGTGCGTTCACCATCGAGAACCCGACGCCGAAAACCGCGAAGATGACGAGCAGCATCCACACCGGCGTTGTCGCCGTCAGCCGGGTCAGCATCAACGCCGCCGCAGTGATCAGGGTGCCTGCGATAAGCAACGAGGGGCGGCTGCCGAAGCGGCCGACCATCCGGCCCGACAGCGGCGAAAAGACCAGCGCGCCAACGGCAACGGGCAGGTAGATCAGGCCAGTGTGCATCGCCGAGAAGCCCCGCTCCTCCTGTAGGTACAGAGACATCATGAACAGGAACGCGCCCCACGCGGCGAACGCGCACACGGCGATCATCGTCGCCGACGCGAACGGGATGCTCCTGAAGAACCGGAGGTCGATGAACGGGTCGTGACGGCGGGCCTCGTATCGCAGGAAGGCCACAAACGCCAGCACAGCGATCACCGCGATGACGACGATGAGCGCGTTGCCCCAACCCATGCCAGGTCCTTCGATGAGCACGAACACGACGCCGAAAAGGAAGGCCATCCCCAGGGCTTGCCCGATCGGGTCCACATCGCGCATCGTGGCCGACTTGGACTGGGGAACGAAGACGGCCGTCAGCACGATCGCAAGCGCGCAGATCGGCAGGTTGATCCAGAACACGGCGCGCCAGTCGACCACCTGGATCAGCGCGCCGCCAACGATCGGGCCGAGCGCCATGGAGATGCCGACGACGCCGCCCCAGACGCCGATCGCACGGGCGCGTTCCACCCGACCGGTGAACACCTGCGTGATGATCGACATCGCGACCGGGTTCATCATCGAGCCACCGATTGCCTGAACAAGACGCGCGGCGATCAGCGTCTCGATGTTGGGCGACAGGCTGCACAGCAGCGATCCCACCGCGAAGACCGTCAATCCGATCTGGAAGATGCGCCTGCGCCCGAAGCGGTCGCCCGCGGCGCCGGACAACAGCAGCAGCGAGGCCAGCACCAGCGTGTAGATGTCGATCACCCACTGCAGCTGCGATGGCGAGGCACCGAGGTCGGCGCGGATGTTCGGAATGGCGACGTTGACGATCGTCGCGTCCATCGACACGATCAGCAGGCTCAGGCAGCAGGACACCAGGATGATGCCCTTGCGCCGAGCGCTAAGCGATCGGACGACAGTTTCATTCACACAACTATTGTGAAACTACAACTGTCCGTAAAGCAAGTCGGTGTGGCCGAGCAGACAGAAGTCAGCGGCCGGAGATCGCCTTGTAATCGCGCTCGGTGTAGCCGGTGTAGATCTGGCGCGGACGCCCGATCTTGCCGCCGGGCTCGTCGTGCATCTCGCGCCAGTGGGCGATCCAACCGGGCAGCCGGCCGAGCGCGAACAGCACCGTGAACATGCGCGTCGGGAAGCCAAGGGCGCGGTAGATCACACCGGTGTAGAAGTCGACGTTCGGATACAGCTTGCGCTCGACGAAGTATTCGTCCGTCAGCGCGACCTCTTCCAGCGCCTTGCCGATGGCCAGCAGGTCGTCGTCACCGCCGAGCTTGCCGAGAATCTTGTCGGCCTGCTCCTTGACGATGCGCGCCCGCGGGTCGTAGTTCTTGTAGACCCGGTGGCCGAAGCCCATCAGCTTGACGTTGTCTTCCTTGTTCTTGACCTTCTTGACGAAGTCGTGGACGTCGCCGCCCGCTTGACGGATCTCCTCGAGCATCTCAAGCACCGCCTGGTTGGCGCCGCCGTGCAGCGGACCCCACAAGGCGTTGATGCCGCCAGAGATCGACGTGAACAGGTTCGCCTGTGACGAACCGACCAGACGCACCGTCGACGTCGAGCAGTTCTGCTCGTGATCGGCGTGCAGGATCAGCAGTAGGTCCAGCGCCCGCACGATCTCGGGGTCGACCTCGTAGGGCTCGGCGGGGAGACCGAACGTCATCCGCAGGAAATTCTCCACGAGCGACATCGAGTTGTCCGGGTACAGGAACGGCTGGCCGACCGACTTCTTGTAGGCGTACGCCGCGATGGTCGGCATCTTGGCCAGCAGCCGGATGGTGGACAACTCGACCTGCTCGTCGTCGAACGGGTCCAGCGAGTCCTGGTAGTAAGCGCTCAATGCGTTCGCGGCACTCGACAGCACCGGCATCGGGTGCGCGTTGCGGGGGAAGCCGTCGAAGAACCGCTTGAGGTCCTCGTGCAGCAGCGTGTGCCGCTGGATCTGGGTGGTGAACGTCTCGAGCTGTTCCTTCGTGGGCAGTTCGCCGTAGATCAGCAGGTAGCTGACCTCGATGAACGTCGACTTCTCGGCGAGCTGCTCGATCGGGTAACCGCGGTAGCGCAGGATGCCCGCGTCGCCGTCGATGTAGGTGATGGCGCTCTTCGTTGAAGCGGTGTTGACGAAACCGCTGTCATAGGTGGTGTAGCCGGTTTTGGCCAACAGAGAACCGAGCGCGATTCCGTCAGAGCCATCGGTCGCCGGGACGATGTCCAGGTCCAACTCGCCACCGGGGTATTTGAGGGTGGCGTGCTGGTCACCACTGGATGCGTTATCGGCCACGGGAATCCCTTCATCGCTGCCGTCAATGCGGACGTCTGCCCTACAAAAGGTAGTCCCATTCCAGCAGTCGCGCCCGAGCGGGGGTTAGCAGGTGCTCAGTCCGGTCGTCGGACGTCGTCCACCAGCTCGGTGAACTCGGCGAATGCCCCCTCCAGCCGGGAGACGATGTCGTCGATGCCGACCTGCTGCCAGTCCGTTTCCTCGTCGCTGAGGTCACCGAGCGCGGTCATGACGATCGAGGCCCACATGGCGGACACCAGCTTCAGTTTCAGGTCATCCAGGCCGACGCCCATCCGCTTGGCCATCGCGATGGTGACGGCGTGGTGGCGGTAGTCGATGACGGCGTGACGCAAGGCGCCCGAGGACACGATGATCCGCACCGTGCACATCATTCGCTCGGCCGACAGTCCGCCGGGCGGCGCGGTTTTAGTGCCGCTGTACATCGCGACATAGGACCGGCGCAGCGCCTCGAAGTGGGCGAGGTCCATGGGTTGGCGGGACAGTTCGTCCGCGGCCCGGCCGATGGCCTCGTCGATGAGCGCCAGCGCGATGGCGTCCTTCGTGGCAAAGTACCGGCTGAACGTGCGCGGCGAGACGTCGGCGATGGCGGCGATCTGGTCGACGGTCGTGCGTTCGTAACCCTGTCGCTCGCAGAGCTCGACGGCCGCGTCGATCAACGTGGCGCGGGTGCGTTGTTTCTTGCGTTCACGCAAGCCGAGGGCTGGCTCCCCCCTTACTTCAGCCACGAAGGGCATGCTAACCCCGCAGGCTATGAATTGACTTAGAAAAATGACAATGGCGGACAATTGGCGGGGCTCATACTTTGTCGCCTTCGGTCACCCGGTAGCGGACAAATGCGGGCACGACTACCGCGGCGATCATAACGCCGACCACCACGAGTGCACCGCCGCCTGCGGCGGCAACCGTCGTGCCCACCGCAGCCGCGGCCGCACCGTGCACCGCATCGGCCAGGCGCGGGCCACCCGCCACCACGACGGTGAACACACCCTGCAACCGGCCGCGCAGGTCATCGGAGGCCACCTGTTGCAGAATCGTCGACCGAAACGCCGCGGACACCATGTCTGCCGCACCGCCAATGGCCAAGAACACCAGCGCAATCCACAGCAGAGCGCCCATATGGCCGTGCGCGAAGCCGCCGGCCACCCCGAATCCGATCATCGCCGCACCCCACACAAGAATCGAGATCACGACCGCCAAACCCTGACGCTGGATGCGGGGAAACCAACCGGAGAACACCCCACCCGCGACGGCGCCCACCGACATCGCCGCGGCAAGCAGCGCCATCGTGGTGCCGCCCTCGACCGGGCCGCCGAAACTTTCGTGCGCCATTTGCGGGAATAGTGCGCGCGGCATGCCGAGGATCATCGCGATCAGGTCGACGACGAACGACATCAGCACCACCCGGTTGCCAGCCAGGTAGCGGAACCCGTCCAACACCGCGGTAAACCCGTAGCCCGACGATCCGTTGGCGCCATTCGACGGTGGCATCTTGGCGAGGCGGAACGTGACCCAGATCGGCGCGATGCAGGTGATCGCGTCGATCAGGTAGAGCGTGGACAGGTCGATCCAATGCAGCATCACGCCTGCCAGCAGCGGCCCGACGATGGCGCCGAACTGGAACACCGTGAAGTTCAACGAGTTGGCGGCCGCCAGCTGATCGCCGGGCAGCATGCGTGGAATCGCCGCCGCCCGGGTCGGGCTGTTGATCGCATAGAACGCCTGCTGCACCGACAGCAGGCACAGCACCACCCAGACGTTGTTCAGCGATAGCGCGGCCTGAAGCCAGAGCAGCACCGACGACAGCGCGAGCCCAATCGAGGCGATGATCAAAAGCAGTCGCCGGTCCATTGCGTCGGCCCAGGCACCGCCGAGGAGCCCGAACACGATGAGAGGCACCAACGCGAACAACCCGGAAAGCCCGACGTACATGGAGTTCTGGGTGAGGGCGTACAGCTGGACCGGCACCGCGAAGATCGTCAAGTTGCCGCCGATGACCGTGACGATGCCTGACAGCCACAGCCGCCGGAAATCCGGTGTCCGCAGCGGTGTGGTGTCGGCGAAGAACTTCCGCACTACTACGGTTGCAAACGTTCGACGCGACTGGGGCTCGATGTCGCCGCCCCTGCGGCTCCGAATGTGACACGAATCCTGTTGTGTACCCGGTTCTCCCGGCCCTGCCAGAACTCGACGACCTCTGGTGCAATCAAATACCCGCCCCAGTTCGGCGGCACCGGCACTGCCTCGTGATCGGCGAAGCGTTTCGTCACGTCGGCCAACTGTTCCAGCAGCGCGGCGCGTGAGGCAATCGGTTTTGACTGGTGCGACGCCCATGCGCCGAGCTGCGAGCCGCGCGGCCGGTTGCGCCAGTAGGCGGCGGTTGCCTCGGGCGACACCTTGGTCACCGGGCCGCGGACATGGACCTGCCTGCCCAACAGGAACCAGGGGAACGTCGCCGACGCATACGGGCTCGCGGCCAGTTCCTCGCCCTTGGCGGAGTCGTAATTGGTGTAGAACGAAATGCCGGTTTCGTCCACGCTCTTGCACAACACGGTTCGGGTCACGGGCCTTCCCATGCGGTCGACCGTGCCCACCACCATCGCGTTCGGCTCGGCCACCCCGGCTCGTTCGGCGTCGCCTAACCACTTGCGCAGCAGCGCGACCCAGCCGTCGGCAAGCCAGTCGACGTCAAGGTCGCCACTGCCGTCCTTCTCGACGGATCCGTACTCGACACGCATCCTCGCCAGGTGTTCGTCATCGCGAGTTGCCACGCGCCAAACGCTACGCCCCGCCGGTTGGCCGACGCGTTACCGACCGGTAGTCAGGGCCCGCAACCCGAGTGCGAGAATCGGCGCATGACTAGCGTGTCCCCCCTGGTACCCGAGGACTTCGTACCCGGACTCGAGGGCGTCGTCGCCTTCACCACCGAGATCGCCGAACCCGACAAGGACGGTGGCGCGCTGCGGTATCGCGGCGTCGACATCGAGGATCTAGTCAATCAGCAGGTCACCTTCGGTGACGTGTGGGCGCTGCTTGTCGACGGCAAATTCGGCCACGGGCTGCCACCGGCCGAGCCGTTCCCGCTGCCCATCCACAGCGGTGACGTCCGGGTCGACGTGCAGGCCGGGCTGGCCATGCTTGCCCCGATCTGGGGCTACCCGCCGCTGCTGGACATCGACGACGTGGCGGCACGCGACCAACTCGCCCGCGCCTCGGTGATGGCGTTGTCGTATGTCGCGCAGTCGGCGCGCGGGATCTACCAGGCCGCGGTGCCCCAGCGAATGATCGACGAGTGCTCCACCGTGACAGCGCGATTCATGACGCGGTGGCAGGGCGACCCGGATCCCAGGCATGTCGAGGCGATCGACGCCTACTGGGTCAGCGCCGCCGAGCACGGGATGAACGCGTCGACGTTCACAGCGCGAGTGATCGCATCGACCGGTGCGGATGTTGCAGCGGCGATGTCGGGCGCGATCGGCGCGATGAGCGGCCCGCTGCACGGCGGCGCCCCGGCGCGGGTGATCCCGATGATCGAGGAAGCCGAGCAGACCGGTGACGCCCGCGCGGTGGTGAAGGGCATCCTGGATCGCCACGAGAAGCTGATGGGTTTTGGGCACCGTGTCTACCGCGCCGAGGATCCGCGTGCGCGGGTGCTGCGCGCGACGGCCAAGCGGCTGGAGGCGCCGCGCTACGAGGTGGCCGCCGCGCTCGAGCAGGCCGCCCTCGCCGAACTCCGCGAGCGCCGACCGGATCGCGCCATCGAGACCAACGTCGAGTTCTGGGCGGCGGTCATCCTGGACTTCGCACAGGTGCCGGTGAAGATGATGCCCGCGATGTTCACCTGCGGGCGCACCGCAGGCTGGAGTGCGCACATCCTTGAACAGAAGCGGCTCGGCAAGTTGGTTCGCCCGTCGGCCATCTACGTAGGCCCCGCCCCGCGCACCCCCGAAGCCGTCGAGGGTTGGGACCAAGTCGTCAAGTCGTGATGGACCCGGTCGAGACATTTGTGTTGGCGGCACACAGTTTTGCCGTGTTGGTGCACGACATCCCCGCGGACCGATGGGACGGCCCCGGCCTTGGCGAATGGGATCTGCGCTCACTCGTCGGCCATGCGTCGCGCTCGCTGATCACGGTCAGCACCTATCTGCAGCAGCCGGCCGACGACGAGGACATCACCACTCCGCAGGAGTACTACGCGCGGGTCAACCCTGCGGCGCTCGGAATGGCTCCTGAGGGCGTCGTCGAGCGCGGCAGGCAGGCGGGCCGAGACCTGGGAGAGGATCCGGCCGCGACGGTCGACGAGTTGGTGTCGCGCGTACTCGGTGAGCTCGCCGGCGCCGGCGACCCGTTGATCACCGTCATCGGCGGTGCGGGCATCCGACTGCACACGTATTTGCCGACACGGGTGTTCGAGCTGGCGGTGCACGGGCTGGATATTGCTCGCGCCATTGGGGTTTCGTTTGCGTTGCCGCCCGATGTGCTCGAGGAGGCGACGGTGTTGGCGGCGCGCATCGCAGTACCCCAAGGGCATGGCGAGACGGTGCTACTGGCGTTGACCGGCCGCGACGAGTTGCCACCTTCGTTCTCGGTTGTCTGAGTTCATCCACTTGTCGGTGGCGGGTGGTTGCATGGGCACCGCCGCGATGAGATCGGCCCGCGCGGCGGGTCTGTACGTGTAGCTCATCCGGCAACGCCAACTATCGAGGAGAACATCATGGCCATTGAAGTGCAGCCCTCCCTGTCCCCCCACCTGTGTGTCGATGGCGCCGCCGCTGCGATCGATTTCTACGTCAAGGCGTTCAATGCCGTTGAGCTGGGCCGGGTTCCCGGGCCCGACGGCAAGCTGGTGCACGCCGCGCTGCAGGTCAACGGATCCACGGTGCTGCTCAACGACGACTTCCCCGACTACAACGACGGAAAGTCGTCGACGCCGACCGGGCTCGGCGGCACGCCGGTCACCATTCACTTGACGGTCGCCGATGTCGACGCGAGGTTCCAGCAGGCCCTTGACGCAGGCGCCACCGTGGTCGCACCGCTCGAAGACCAGTTCTGGGGTGACCGCTACGGCGTCGTGCGCGACCCGTTCGGTCACCACTGG
Source organism: uncultured Actinomycetota bacterium (assembly GCA_963766465.1). GTDB lineage: Bacteria > Actinomycetota > Actinomycetes > Mycobacteriales > Mycobacteriaceae > Mycobacterium. The sequence continues at coordinate 565,024 of CAVXZT010000013.1, read as the reverse complement.
TCACTTGGGCAGCCGGTGCGCGAGGTCAGCATGGAGGAGATCGCCGAGGCGATGAAGCAGCAGCAGTAGAGGCGGCGGCATTCGGTTACTCCCCGGAATCATCGGTGGGGAGTAACCGTGTGCCGGCCACCGGAACTATCGACCGACTGCGACCAGGTGATAACTGAGCTTGTTGATGTAATAGCCCTTGCCGCCGCACAGCCTGAGACGGAGTTTCAAACGGATGCGTTCAAAGTCGGTTTCCCCTTCGGAAAGCCCGACCGTATCCCACTTGCAAGAGAGGATCGGTTCCGGACGAGTCGGCCGAGTCGGAATCCATAAAATAGAAAGCCGCTATATGGACGATCGGTGAAACGTCTCGCACGTTTTGCCATTTGGGACCAACAGTCATGTGGACGCTGTGCGACGTCCATTTCTTGTCATCATCGTTCGGGTAGACATCGCCGGTTATCGGCGAACCTATCGGCGCACCCCAGTGATTTGTAAAATCCTTCTCGTAGAAGTTGGCATAGCCGGACACCACCCTGCATAAGGTGCCGCTGCTTGCCACGGGTATGTCCATGATTTCTTCGGGCTCGAGTGGATCAGGCGTAATGATTCCAGCCATGTCGTACTCCCGAAGGTAGGTGCGCCGGCCGGCCACGCAAGCTCGCCACGGACGCGACTTTGCTTAATAGCGATATCGTCGCGTCGGATGGGCACGCTTGTATGGGGTAGTGAACTACTCCATTTCTTCGTCTACATCTACCTAAATGGTCAAGCCCGGGATGTACATCCCCAACAGAGCCAGCGGTAGCGAGTTCGACGTCGTGATTTTCTTGATGGCGTCGATGCTGGCCGGCTTCGGTATCCGTTCCAGCTCGGGCGTCGTCGGGTCGGACCCGTACAAGCCGAACTCGAGGTCATACCCGTTGGCCCACTCGAGGTTGTCGACGAACGACCAATAGGTGTAGCCGCGGATATCCATGCCATGCGCGATTTCGTCCTGCACGACCGCGATATGACTCACGATGTACGGCGGCCGCTTCGAGTCGCCCGCGTCGGCGATGCCGTTCTCGGTGATCCAGATCGGGACCTGCGTAACCCCGTCCGCCAGCTTGTAGGACGCCGCGATGTCGAGGACCTCGCGCAAGCCTCCTGGGTCCGTCGGCTGATTGAAGTCACTGCATGTCGGCTCGGAGGCCTGGCATCGGACCGGCAGACCCTTCAGCCACGGGAATCCGGGGATGGGCGCGACGCCGAAGCCCTGCATCGGCTGCGACCCGTAGTACTGCACACCCATGAAGTCGACTTTGTTCGCCATCTCGGGGTGGATCTCGTCGGGGGTCTGGATGCCGTCGAGGTTGGCGTCCACCCATCCGTTGATCACCGCGTTCGGGAACCAGCGGTTGTAGAAGGCGTTCCACGCGTCGGCGGCCAGCACGTCGTTCTGGTTCACCGGGTTGGCCGGCCGCGCCGGGATCATGTTGTTGGCGAAGCCGACGAAGGCCTTGGGCTGGCCCGGCGTCGCGATCTCTTTGTCCCACTTGTGGATCGCGTCGTATGCGCCGACGTAGCCCTTGGCCTCGTTGACGAGGAACGTAGACGCGAGGTCCGGCCGGATCAGGCCTGGCGGCCAGGCCGGGACAAGGCCCGGTATCGAGAGGAACTCCGTAAGAATCGGCGGCACCGGCTCGTTGAGCACCGTCCAGTTGTCGACCTGATCGCCGTACTGGTCCGCGACGTAGGCGGCATACTTCTCGAATTCAACCGGGGTGTCGGGCGATAGCCATCCGGCGTCAGGCGCGGGTAAACCGAGCTGCGCCAGCGCCCGTGTCGTCGTGGGGTCGTGCACCCACGCAGGCAACGTGAAGTGATTGATCGTGATCAGCGGTTCCAGATGGTGGGCGCGCAGGGAGGCGAACACTTCGCGGTAGTGCTCCACCTCATCCTGGTCGGCGAGCGCGTTCAGCGCATCCAGATCAGCCTGGCTGACGGTGCCACCTTCATCCGAGATATCAACGGATGCCGTGGAATTGGGGAAGATGCGGCTCCACTCGATGCTCATCCGGAACGTGTTCATGCCGAGCTCGGTTTCGGCGAGGTATGCGTCGTGGTCGAACTCGACGTAGGTGCCGGGGCCGTTCTCCGGCACGCCGTGCGTCAGTCCCAGCAGCTGATTGATCGGATCGTGCACCCACTTGTACCAGTCGGAGTTGGGATCGACCGGTGAGCCGGGGCCGCCTTCGGCCTGGAATCCGGCGTGCGCCACACCCCAGCGGAAGGTGCTGGGGAAAGACAGGTCGACGCCCGCCACCGGGTCGACGTTGACCGTGATCGTTTGCGCCACTGCGTCACCGCTGCCGGGGTTGAGGAATTGGCCAAGGATCGGCACGAACTTCAACAAACCCAGGGGGCCGTGCACGTGCAGGCCGGCGGCCTCGTCGCTGACCACCACCGTGAACTGATCGGTGCCACCGACCGCAGCCATCGCGTTCATCGGGCGGTAGATGAAGTTGCCCTCGTCGTCGACCTCAAGCGTGCCGCCGTTGTGTGGCTTGCCGATGACCGTGTAGGTCAACTGGTCGCCATCGGGATCGACCGCACCGATGTTTCCGGTGATCAGTCCGTTGGCCTGCGGGTTGAGCACCGGGGTGATTTTCGGTGAGCCATTGAATAATTCGCGGCGCACCCACGCCAGCAGCGTCCACGCCGTCGGCGGATCGGCGGGCGCTGAAGGAAGACCGGCGGCGAACGGGCTGAGCACCGCGCTGACGACACTCGACACCAGGCCACCCACGTATGTCACCAAGGTGCCCGGATCGAAGGCCGTCGGCCAGGGGCGCAACGACGGAAGGGTCGGCGTCGTCAGCGCCGTCGGTAGCGCGAATGTGCCCATCTCTGCCGTTGACGACATCGTTTGTGCCGCAAAGGAACTCACTGGAACATCGGCCTGTGATGCCGACTTGAGCGTCGGCTGTGGATCAGCGTCGACCTTCACCTCGACGGCGTCGACCTTGGTCTCGACCTTGGTATCGGGCGTCGCCGCCACCTTGGCCTCGGCCTTGGGTTTGGCTTTCTTCGTCGGCTTCGGTGTCTCTTCTTCCTCCGACGACGAGCTCGTTTGGGCGCCTCCGGTGCTGACGACAACACCGGTCGGGGCTTGCGTGGTCGTCGCCCCTGTCGACGTCGACGTGGTGGTCGTTTCGGTTTCCGGTTTGGTTTCCTCAACCGGCGGCTTGACGGCCTCGGCAGGCTCGTTCGAGTTCGACTCGGCAGTGTCTGTCGAAGTGGATTCAGAGGACGACGACGGAGTGTCGGCCCACGCCACCGGTAGTCCGTATCCGGTGACCACCGCAGCCCCGACCCCCAGGGCTACGGCCAAACCCCCCACTCGACCAACGTAGGAAGCAGTGTTCATGCCCTTTGCTATACGCGAGCGCACGCGTCGGCCGGGCGGCTTTCGGGAAAGTGCAACGACGGGGCCGCCGATTGAGTCCTACAGGCTGATGACTTCCCGGTCCCCCAGCGGCTGTTGTAGCTGCACGTCGAGGGAGCCGAAAACGGCGATCATGATGCACGCACGTCCGACGGCTTCGGGGAGCGTGCCGCCGCGCAGCTCGACCGCTACGGTCTCCGGGGTTTCGTGCACGATCGCATGTACGCCAAAGCATTCCGGGGTGCCGGTGGTGAACTGCAGTTCCACCACGTCCTCACCGACCACACGCCAGGATTCGACGTGCAAAGGGTCGCGGTCGACGATCGACGGATTGTCGGTGAACTCCGTCGTGGGATCAGCCGAAGCGGCCGGGGCAAGAACGAGGGCCAAGCACATCAGGGCGGCTAACAGTGATGTGCGCATACTCCGAGGCTACCGACGCAGACCCGCGAGCAGCCGCTGGTGCATCGGTGGTGTGGGCGCGGCCGCTGCTGCGGCCAGCATTTCGGCTTTCGAGGTGAATTTGTCGCGGGGCCGTTCATCGCCGCCTCGGGCGATCTCGGCGGCGTCGATGGCCTTCCAGCCCTCGCCGTCGACCACCGCGGGTTGGCGGTCGCGCACCACCTTTTCCAGGGCGGCGGGCTTGCCGACGGGGTCGGTCAGCAGGCCGTCGTTGTAGTCGGCGACTAGATTGTGCACGGTCTGGGCCGCACACGACTTGTTTGTCCCGATGAAGCCGGTCGGACCGCGTTTGATCCAGCCCGCGACATAGGTGCCTGGCGCCCCGACGACCCGGCCGCCGTCGTTCGGCACCACCGCGGCCGCCTCGTCGAACGGCAACCCACGAATCGGCTTGCCGCGGTATCCAATTGAGGTCAACACCAGCCCGGCTGGCAACTGACACGCCTCGTCGGTACCCGTCACCGTGAACTCGATACCTTCGGCGCGCCGCTCGCCGAGAATGCGGTTCGGCGTCAGCTGATAGGCCAGACGAATCCTCGGTCGCGTCGCAGGGGCTGACGCGTCGCCCAGCTTGCTCAGGATCTCCAGCTTGTTGCGCGTCAACGGATCTGAAGCTTCAGCCAGATCGCGCAGCACCAGTTCATGATCCGCGGCGTCGAGGACGACATCACACGTCGACGTCAGGCCGATCAACTCTGGCAGCGTGAATGCCGAGTCGGCGGGGCCGCGGCGGGCCGCGATCAACACTTCTGTCACCTTCGATTCACGCAGCGCGGCCAGCGCGTGGTCGGAGACGTCCGTGCGGGCGAGCGCGTCCGGTTCGGTCGTCAGGATGCGCGCGACGTCGAATGCGACGTTTCCGTTGCCGACGATGACCACCCGCTCGTGGCTCAAATCGACTGGCAAATCGGCGTATTCGGGATGGGCGTTGATCCATGCTACGACCTCGGTGGCGGTGCCGGTGCCGGGCAGTCCCATACCGTCGATGTCGAGTCGACGGTCGTTGGGCGCGCCGACGGCATAGAGCACCGCGTGGTGGTGGGCCAGCAGATCGTCGTGGGTCAGGTCCGATCCCACCTCGACGTTGAGGTAGAACCGAAACCCGCGCCGCTTGGCGATCCTGTCGAACAGCTTCGTCACCCGCTTGGTGCTCTGGTGGTCGGGGGCTACCCCGGCGCGCACGAGCCCGTACGGAGTTGGCAGCCGTTCGAAGACATTGACCCGCACTCCGCGCTGGGTGAGCAGCTCGTCGGCGGCGTACATGGCCGCGGGTCCGGACCCGACGATCGCAACTGTCAGCGGGCCGCCAGCACGTGCGTCGACATACGGTGCTTCGATCACCGGCGCCAACTTGGAAGTCGGCGGCAGCTTGCCCTCGCGCTTCGGGTAGAACGACGCATTCAGCTCGATGAACGGCAACTGTTTTGGCTCGAGCTTCGAATCGGGCGCAATGGCGCCGACCGGGCAGGCCGATACGCAGGCCCCGCAGTCGACGCACGCCACGGGGTCGATGTACAGCATCTCCGCCGTGGCAAAGCCGGGCTCATCCGGTGACGGATGGATGCAGTTCACCGGACACGCGTAGACACAGGACCCGTCGCTGCAACACGACTGGGTGATCACATGAGGCATGCGCCTACGCGACCGAGACCAGGTGCTCGCGCTGAGGCTCGCTGCGGTAGCGGCTCGCCGCACCGTCAATCCGGCAGATTCGCCAGATGAGCTTGGCGACCGGGTTCATCAGGCCGGTGTCGTGAGCCAACATCCGCACGTCGCCGAACATGTCGCGGAGCATCAGCCGTGCCTCGGGTGAGGAGAAGAAGATCTCCTTGCGAACCGAGCGAGGAATGTCGAATTCCTTCCAGAACGCGCGCGGCGGCACGATGATCGCCGAGCACAGAACCCGCATCACGACCGGCACATAGAGCGACAACCAGAACCGCTTGCGGCGCGGCAGGTGCGGGACCCGCTTGCGCAGATACTCGTGCGCGAACGAGATGTGCCGCGCCTCCTCGGCCACGTGGATGGCCATCACCCGTTCCATGATCGGGTGCAGCGTCTTGCCCTCGCGCAGCACGTTTTTCTGCGTGTGGTCGATGGGCTCCTCGCCGGCAAGGATGCCGAACCAGAACGGGATCGGCAGCGGGCCTGCGACGAGCGGGATGAACGGCTGGATCCACTTGAGCATCCGCGGCATGCCCGGCACGTCGGCGCCGATGCGATTCACCATCTCCTGGAACATCATGGTGTGGTTGCACTCTTCGACCGCCTCGTGCAGGCAGTACCGGTACTCCGGCGAGCCGTTCGGGGTCCAGAACGCGTACTCCATCAGGCCGCGGATAAGGATCGACTCGAAGTGCAGGCCGACCTTGGCGACGTTGGCCTGTCGCCACATGCCGATTTCGATCTGCCGGTCGAGGGGCTGCGACTGGTACCAGGGGTGCTTGCCGATGGGATCCGTCGCGGGCAGGATCCAGCGTTCGTCGTTGTCGACCACTGCGAACTCCGGGGAGTCCCAGTCGATGTCCGTGTACGGATTGAAGTTGCGCCGCACTGACCCCTCGGACAGTGTGGTGAGCATGTCCACGTACTCGGCATCATCGCGGACTTCCATGTTGCGACGCCAGCGATTGACGATGCGGGTCCGAGCCATTTGAAGCCTCCCATGAGGTTTACATTTAGGTACTCGATGTCCAACAACGGTACCGCAGGTATCGCGTAATGAACAGGCCCCATCCGGAGATGTGCCGCGGGAGAGCCGCAGGTCCCAGATGTGACGGAGGACACACACCGTGGTCGAGCTGAAGACCAGCGCCGAGATCGACGCGATGGCCGCGGCGGGCGCAGTCGTCGCCGAGGCGCTCACTGCAGTCGTCGAGCACGCGAAGCCCGGCCGTTCGACAACCGAGCTCGACAGGGTTGCCGCCGACGTACTGGCCCGCCACGGTGCGACCTCGCCCTTCCTCAACTACCACCCGCGGTGGGCGCCGACCCCGTTTCCTGGAGTGCTGTGCGTATCGGTCAACGACGCGGTCGTGCACGGGATCCCCAACGGCCAAGTTCTGGTCGACGGAGACCTGGTGTCCGTCGACTTCGGCGCGACGCTGCACGGCTGGTGCGGCGATGCGGCGCGCAGCTTCATCGTGGGAACCCCACGCGCCAATGACGCTGCGTTGATCGAGGCGACGGACGCCGCGCTGGCGGCGGGCATCGCCGCGGTGCGACCCGGCAATACGCTTGGCGATGTCGGGAATGCGATCGCCGTGGTCGCCCGCGGCGCGGGGTACGGCATGCTCGCCAACCACGGCGGCCACGGCATTGGCCGCACCATGCATGAGGATCCGCATGTCCCCAACGAAGGCCGCCCCGGCAAGGGCATGCGGCTACAGCCGGGCCTGGTGATCGCCATCGAACCGATGCTGATTGCCGACGGCACCGACGACTACACCCACGACCCGGACGGTTGGACGCTTCGCACCGCGTCGGGCGCGCGCGCGGCGCACAGCGAGCACACCGTCGCGGTCACCGCCGACGGCCCACGCATCTTGACTACTTCTTCCCGAAATCCCCTGCCACGGTGACCTTGTCGCCGCTTCTCACCGCCGAGAACCCCGCGTCGGTCATATCGCAGTCGGTGATGATCGCGCGGTGGCCCGGACTGTTCATCCACCAGGCGACGGCAGCAGCGGGAGCTGCGCCGGGACCGGTGCTCCAGAAGACGATTTCGCCGAGCTTCTTGTACGACACGTAGCCCGCGTCCTTGACGCGTTGGACGAGGGTTGAGCCGTCCGAGCCGGTGTGGCCCTGCACTCCGTTCTCAAGCATGTCGTCGGCCTGCCGCGCTGCGGACGCAGTCAGCTGTGGATTGGCTGCAACTGGGCCGCAACCATTCGCCGCGCGCGTGGCGTTGATCTGGCTCAGCACAGCGGCGCCCTGGTCACCGCCGACGGGTTTGTAGACACTGCCGACCCCGCCGTCAGCTCGGGCCGGAACCGCAGCGAGCACCGAAACCAAGACAGCGATTGTCGCTGCATGTGCCGATAGCAATGCCGCAGCTTTCCGCCTAGCCATTACACGTGCCCTTCAACGCGGGTCCCAAGTGCATTCCAGCAAATCACATTATGATCACAGCGGTTGTCGATCGCCAACTTTCAGCAAACCTCTGCCCACCCGCCTCTTTCGCCAACCCTCCCCGCAGAAAGCGTGCAATTCCGCTCACTACTCTTGAGCGCATGGCTGACTTGACGATCCCTACCGACCTCAAGCCCAAAGACGGCCGCTTCGGATGCGGTCCCTCGAAGGTGCGGCCGGAGCAACTAGCCGCATTGGCCGCCGCGGGCGATCTGTTCGGAACCTCGCACAGGCAGGCCCCGGTCAAGAACCTCGTCGGCCGTGTCCGCGACGGACTTCGCGAATTGTTCACGCTGCCGGACGGCTACGAGGTCATCCTCGGCAACGGTGGCTCGACGGCGTTCTGGGACGCCGCGGCGTTCGGCCTGATCGACAAGCGCTCGCTGCATCTGACCTATGGCGAGTTCAGCTCGAAGTTCGCGTCGTGCGTCGCCAAGAACCCGTTCGTCGGCGACCCCATCATCGTCAAGGCCGATCCCGGCAGCGCCCCGAAACCGCAGTCGGATCCGTCCGTCGACCTCATCGCCTGGGCACACAACGAAACCTCGACCGGTGTCGCGGTGCCGGTACAACGTCCCGACGGCTCGGGCGATGCGTTGATCGCCATTGACGCCACATCGGCGGCGGGCGGCCTGCCCGTCGACATCGGCGACACCGATGCCTACTACTTCGCGCCTCAGAAGAACTTCGCGGGCGACGGCGGGCTCTGGGTGGCGATCCTTTCGCCGGCGGCACTGGCTCGCGTCGACGCGATCGCGGGCTCCGACCGCTGGGTGCCCGACTTCCTTTCGCTGCCGATCGCCGTCGAGAACAGCCTGAAGAATCAGACGTACAACACCCCGGCGATCGCCACGCTCATCCTGCTTGCCGAGCAGATCGATTGGCTGCTTGGCAACGGCGGCCTTGACTGGGCCGTGAAGCGCACCGCGGATTCGTCGCAGCGGCTCTACTCCTGGGCGGAGGCGTCGACATTCGCCACGCCGTTCGTGACCGATCCCGAGTTGCGCTCGCAGGTGGTCGGCACCGTCGACTTCTCCGACGACATCGACGCAGCTGCAGTTGCGAAGGCGCTGCGGGCCAACGGCATCGTCGACACCGAGCCTTATCGCAAACTAGGGCGTAACCAGTTGCGCGTCGGAATGTTCCCTGCTGTTGAGCCCGACGATGTCAGCGCGCTCACCCTATGCGTCGACTGGGTGGTCGAGCGCCTCTAGCTCCCGGCTATCCGGGCAGTCCCTGCTCTTCGCTCGGCAGCGGGGCCGGACCGGTCACAATCGGCGCGGCCTTGGCCGTTGCCGGCTCGGTCGGCGGTGTGGTCGCGGTCTCCGTCACGCCGGTTTGCATGGTCGAACCGGATGCCGAATGAATCGGCTCGGTTGCCGCCACGACGACGGCGCCGGCACCAACGACGGCACTCGCCGCGATCGCGCCAAGAAGCCTCACCTTGCGTGTGTTCATTGCTACTCCTCGAACCCCCGACGGCGTCACTCCCCATGGACACCAACCGGCGGGCTGGCGCGGAATATTCCATCGGATCGGTGTCGCCGCGCCCGGCAACGCGATACCGCAAACTCGGCGGCTGAACGCCTCTGACCTCGGGCGTGTCTACCGGGTAACGGCCAGATAACGCAGTAGGGTCCTGCTAATCGGGCTTGGCGCCTAGCCCGGAGGAGGTCGTTATGCGGGAACTCAAAGTCGTCGGACTCGACGTCGATGGCAAACGAATCATCTGCGAGGCCGACGGCTCCACGGAGAAGTTCATCCTGCTGTCCGACGACCGGTTGCGAGCCGCCGTGCGCGGCGAGAGGACCGTCGCGACTCAAACCCAAGTTGTTGTCGAGGTCCCAAGCGGGCTGCGTCCCAAGGAGATTCAAGCCAAGATCAGGGCGGGCGCCTCGGTCGAGCAGGTTGCCACGGCTGCCGGTGTCGACATCGGGAGGGTGGAGCGGTTTGCCCACCCGGTGTTGCTTGAGCGCTCACGCGCGGCCGAGCTGGCAACCGCCGCACATCCTGTGCTTGCCGACGGCCCCTCGGTGCTGACCCTGCTGGAGACGGTGACGGGGGCGCTGGTGGCGCGCGGGCTGGACCCGGACGGCACCAACTGGGACGCGTGGCGCAACGAGGACGGCCGCTGGACGGTGCAGATGGGCTGGAAGGCAGGCCTGTCCGACAACGTCGCGCATTTCCGGTTCACGCCCGGCGCGCATGGCGGCACCGTGACCGCTTTCGACGACGCGGCGTGCGAGCTGATCGACCCCGACTTCGCCAGGCCGCTGCGGCCCGTCGCGCAACTCGACTTCGAGGAGCCTGAGCCGCCAGCCGCCGAACCCGAGCCGCCGCAAGAGCCGAAGCCTGCGCGGGCGCGGAAGGGTAAGCCGCCCGTCCCCGCGTGGGAGGACGTGCTTCTCGGTGTGCGCTCCGGCGGCCAGCGCTAAAGGTCGCCTTGACCTGAAGTTCCGTTGAGGTCATAGCTTCGACCTCATGATCAGCATTGGCCCGATCGGCCTTGCCAGCAGCTATCCGTACACCGATGACGCGGCTGTGGTCGCCGACGAGGCCCGACGCGTGGAGCGCCTCGGATACTCGACGCTGTGGCGGTCAGGCAACCTGCCGATGCTCGACGCCGCGGTGCGGGCCACCACGAGCATTCCGGTGGCCACCGGCATCATCCCCGTGGACTCGGTGCCCGCCGCCGATGTCGTCACGACGTATCGCTCGCTGCACGGCGATCACCAGGGCAGGTTCATCGTCGGCCTCGGCGGCGCCCACGGGGCCCGGCCGCTGGAGACGCTCAACGTCTACCTCGACGCATTGGACGCCGCAGGCATCCCCGCCGAGTCCCGGGTGCTGGCCGCGCTAGGGCCAAACATGCTGGCATTGGCGCGGGACCGGGCTTGCGGTGCGTATCCGTTTCTGGTCACGCCGTCGTATGTGGCCGAGGCGCGAGCGGTGCTCGGCGGCGACAAGACGCTGGCGGTGCTGTTGATGGTCGCACCGACGACCGACCGCGAGGCTGCGCGACGGGCGGCGGCCACACCGCTCGATTTCCTGACGAAGGTGGGCGGATACCGACGAAATCTGTTGCGGCAAGGGTTTTCTGAGCCCGATATCGACGAGGTGAGCGACCGGTTGCTGGACGGCATCACCGCGTGCGGTGAGCTCGATGCGATCGCGGCGCGCGTCGCGGAGTACCGCGCCGCGGGCGCCGATCAGGTGGTGCTTCGCATCCTCGGCGCCGACGACGAGCAGGAACGGCAGGCCAGGCTGGCAGCAGCACTTAACGACTGAGTGTGGCGAGCGCCATCGCCAGCAGGGCAAGCCACGCGCCTGCCACGCCCACGCCGGAGCCGAGCACGAACCACCGCCACACCGGCAGCCTGCGCCAGCCCCACACCGTCGGGGCCAGCCCGCCGACGGCCACCAGGTTCAGCCCGACGGCCAGCAGCGGATGCACTCGGGTCAAACCCAGGCTCAACACCACGATCGCGGCGGCGGTCACCGCCGCGACGAACGCGGCCACCGTCAGACCCGTCGCCCACGGGGTGGAGTCGTCGGTCACGGCGCGAGCCTAGCGCCAGATTGTCAGTACAGCACCGAAGCCAGGAACGCCCCGCGCGGCTCCTGGTACAGCCCCATCGTCATCAGATTCATCATCGAGACGACCCGCAGTTCGTGCGCGAGACACCACCGCAACAGGTCACCGTTGCGCATGGGCACGAGAAATCCCGGGCCGGCGAACTCCTCCGCCGCACCGATCAAAGCCTGGAGATCGTCGTTTGTCTCGGCGATCGAATGCGCAAAGAACGCCACCCCGGTGGTGTAGCCCGTGATCCTGCCGTGCCGCTCGACCACGCTTGCCGTTCCCTGCGCCACCGCGTCGCGGACTTCGCCGCCGCGGTCGTGACCGTGCACACCAACACACAACGCGTCGCATCTCTCGACGTCAGCTTCCGTCGCTGCGCGAATGTCGTAGCCGGAAATCTTGAGCGCCAACGGCTTTCCCTGCATCAGCGCGAACGATTCACGCACGTCGAATCCGAGCTTGGCGTACAGGGACATCGAGCGGTTGTGATACGCCGATTGCAGCAGCCTCACGCCCGGTGCGCGCTGTTGTGCGCTGCGTTCGAGCACCGCGTTCATCAGCGCCAGGCCGACTCGGCGATTCTGTCCGTCGGGATCGACGGTGATGGGACCGACACCCGCAATGATTGACCGTTCGTCGAGAAAGTTGCTCCCGAGAATGCGCCCGTCGTCCTCGGCGACGACACCGAAGAATCCCGGATGCGCGATCATTCCCGACAGCGCGCCGATCGCAACGTCGGCCGATGGAAAATCGTGCGGGAAATTGTGGGCGTCGGCGATGGCCGCGAACGCCTCGTAGCAGATGCGTCCGCACTCCGAAGCGTCCGCCGCTGTTGCCTCCCGAATCTGTAGCGTCATGACGCGGCCCTCCCTAGGCCAATCTAGCCCTTTCGTAGAACGCAAGGGCGGCGGCAGTGGCGACGTTGAGCGAATCGGTGCCCCGCGACATCGGGATCCGCACCCGCAGATCGCTCGCCCGCATCGTGTGCTCGGTCAAACCTGGTCCCTCTGCGCCAACGAGAATCGCGACCTTTTCGTCGGCCATCTCTGTCATCGCTTCGGCCAAGGTGGCGACAGTGGGGTCGGGCGTCATTGCAAGCAGCCGAAATCCGTTGTTACGCAGCAACTCCAAGTCTTTGGGCCATACGTCGGTCCACGCGTACGGCACAAGCAGTGCGTGGCCCATCGACACCCGAACGGCGCGCCGGTACAACGGGTCGGCGCACCCGACGCCGAAAACCACCGCGTCGACGCCGAGGCCCGCTGCGTTGCGGAAGATCGACCCGAGGTTTTCGTGGTCGTTGACGCCTTCCAGCACGGCCACGGTGCGGGCGCCGTCGAGCACCTGCGCCACGGTCAGCTCGGGCGGACGAGACGCCGAAGCCAGCACGCCGCGGTTGAGGTGGAATCCGACCACCTCGGCCATCACCCCCGGTTCGACCCGGTAGTACGGCGCCTCGACGCCGGTCAGATCCGCCTCGAGCTCGCCGAGCCGCCGGTCGGTGCCCAGCAATGCCCGTGCCCGGAACCTGGAGGCCAACATCCGCTGCACCACCAGCACCCCCTCGGCGATCACCAAGCCCTTGCCACTTGGCAGATCGGGCCTGCGGTCAACGCTATTGAGATCGCGGAAGTCGTCGAGCCTCGGATCAGCAGGATCGGCGACGTCGATTACGTTGGCGCTCACGCGCTTTCGTCGACGATTCCCGACATCAGATCGGCGGCCACCAACAGCGTCGTGCGTTGGTGGGGCTCGAGTCGATCGAGGCGATGCTTGAGCCATTCCTGGCTGGCGCGACGCTCGGCCTCGATCAGCTCGGTGCCGGCGCGCGACACCGATACCAGCACCTGACGACCGTCGGCGGGATGCGCGTCGCGCGCAACGAAACCCAGCTCGGCCAGCGAGGCAATGACCCGGGTCATGGATGGGGGGCGAACCCTTTCGCGCGTGGCTAATGCGCCAGGCGTCATCGGGCCCTCCTTAGCAAGCGTCGACAGTGCCGACAGCTGTGAGAGCGAAACAGGCGAATCCGGGCGCCGGAACCGCAATTGGCGAGCCAGACGGATTACTGCGAGCGATAGATCACTTGCCAGCCGGGCGTCGACGTCCTTCACAAAGCAAAGAGTACCTAGCACGTCTCGGGAAAGCCGCGGAAACTCCACTCGATTTCCAGAATGCGGCCATCGGTAACGTTGTCGAGGTGGCACCGGAACCCCCCGCCCTGCCGGCCGTACTGCTGAAGCCCTGGCCGGTCATCGTGGTGATCACCGCGGGTTGGCTCGTCGCCGTCGTGCTGGCGTTCACGGTGCCCGGCCTGCACGACTGGCGCCCGTTCACGGTCGCCGGCCTAGGAGTCGGTGTGCTCGGCACATCGATTTTTCTGTGGCAACGTCGCGCCGTGCGCCGCGGATCGCGGGGAGCGCAAAGCGGACTCAGCTGAATTCGACGCTGTCGCGCATCAATGCCGTCGCGGAAAGCTAGCTCTCCGGCTCCACCACGTCGAGCACACCGTCGTCGAACGGGTCGAAGAGCGGCGAGCCAGTGCCGGCCGGCTGCGGTGTGTCCGAATGTGCGCCGCAACCATATTCGGACTCGACGACATGCCCGTCGGCGGCCAGTTCGTTGGCGCACACCCCGAACAAGGTGCCAAGCGCCCCTGCAAGGGGAATGTAGAAACCGCAGTCGCGGCACACGCGGCGGGTGGACCGGGCCATCGCCGAACCGGGACCGAAGTCTCCGTCATGCCAGCGTTGAGCGGCGTCGCTGCGGCCGAACTCGCCGAGCACCTGACGGCGGCCGAGCCCAACCTCGACGGCGACCTCGTCGACGAACGGGTCACCGCTGGCCACATAGCCGGGTACCAACCGGGGGTCGTTGGCCGGCGGCGCCAGCAGATCCCCTGGACCCAGGTCGCCGGGCTTGACTCGCTCCTGCCAGGGCACCCACTTGGGCGCCAGCAACGCGGTCGGGCCGGGAACCAACACGACTTCGCTAATCGTGGCGTGGTCGGCACCAGGGCAGGCTGCCACGACGACGGCCCACTGCCAGCCCCGGTATCCCTGCATGTCGGCCAGGAATCGATGCGTCGCGGCGGTCGGGTCCTCGAAGCTGGCGCCGAGGTACTCGCCGACGGAGTCCTCACCGCTGTACTCGATGATCGCGGCGCGCGCCTGTTCGACGGCGCCCATTAGCACCGCCTCCAGATCGGGGCGATCGTCGGTGTCCACGCTGTCCATCGCCACCAATAGTGCCTCACGGAGAGGCAGGTGAGCCACACCGGTCGCCTGCACGCCCGCTAACGCCACCATGGGGGAGAATCGTGGAGTGACCGGATCGCGGCGTGACCCTCGCTACTACCCGCCGCGCCCGCCGTCCGACGGGGCCCACCCGCGTGCTGGGGAGCATCCCGGGATGGCGAACTATCCCAGCGACCCCGGCGCCGACGGCGGCTACCGGAGATCGCGTCGTTCCACGCCAAGCGCCAATCGCTGGCTTCCGCCGCTGGACGAGCCTGCCCGGCCGTATACGTCCGAGCCCCCTCCGCCATCCGTCGGCGCAGGCGCGGGCCAGAAGGTCACCGTCACGCGGGCGGCCGCGCAGCGCAGCCGCGAAATGGGTTCGAAGATGTACGGTCTGGTGCACCGGGCCGCCACCGCCGACGGCGCCGACAAGTCCGGCCTCACCTCGCTAACGTGGCCGGTGGTGGCCAACTTCGCCGTCGATGCGGCGATGGCCGTCGCGCTTGCCAACACACTGTTCTTTGCCGCAGCTTCCGGGGAGAGCAAGGGCAAGGTCGCGCTGTACCTGCTGATCACCATCGCGCCGTTCGCCGTCATCGCACCGCTGATCGGCCCGGCGCTGGACCGATTGCAGCACGGGCGCCGCGTCGCGCTGGCCATGTCGTTCATCTTGCGCACCGTGTTGGTGGTGGTGCTGATCGCCAACTACGACGGTGCCACAGGAAGCTTCCCGTCCTGGGTGCTGTACCCGTGTGCCCTGGGAATGATGGTGCTGTCCAAGTCATTTAGCGTGCTGCGGAGCGCAGTTACTCCGCGTGTGCTGCCGCCGACGATCGACCTGGTACGGGTGAACGCAAGGCTGACGACCTTCGGGCTACTCGGCGGAACGATGGTCGGCGGGGCGATCGCCGCAGGCGCGGAGTGGGCGTTCGGGCTGATCCATCTGCCCGGTGCGTTGTACATCATCGTCGCGGTAACGCTCGCAGGCGCGGCGCTGTCGATGCGAATCCCGAAGTGGGTCGAGGTGACCGCGGGCGAGGTCCCCGCCACGCTGAGCTACCACGGCCGCAGCGGGGAATTGCGTCGTCACCCCGAACAGCACAACACGACAGGATCGGCGCGGCAGCCGTTGGGCCGCAACATCATTGCCGCGCTGTGGGGGAACTGCACCGTCAAGGTGATGGTCGGATTCCTGTTCCTCTACCCCGCGTTCGTGGCCAAGTCCCACGACGCCAGCGGCTGGGAGCAGTTGCGCATCCTCGGCGTCATCGGTGCGGCGGCGGCGATCGGCAACTTCGCGGGCAACTTCACCAGCGCGCGGCTGAAGCTCGGCCATCCGGCACTGCTGGTCGTTCGGTGCACGATCGCGGTCACCTTCGTCGCATTGGCGACCGCGCTGACCGGCAAGTTGATGGTGGCCGCGATCGCCACCTTGATAACGGCAGGGGCGGCAGCGATCGCCAAGGCATCTCTGGACGCGTCGCTGCAGGACGATCTGCCAGAGAAGTCGCGCGCGTCGGCGTTCGGACGCTCAGAGTCGTTGCTGCAGTTGGGCTGGGTGGCCGGCGGCGCCATGGGCGTTTTGGTGTACACCGATCTGTGGGTCGGGTTCACGGCGATCACCGCGGTGCTGATCCTCGGGCTGGCGCAGACGGTGGTCAGCTACTTCGGCGAGTCGCTGATACCCGGCCTCGGCGGCAACCGTCCGGTGCTCGCCGAGCAGGAGGGCGGCAGGCCGGATACGGCGGCGGTGGCGCCGGAGTGAAACGGGTCCTCGCCGCGCTTGCGGTGGTGGTGGTCGTCGCGTCGGTGTTGACCGGCGTGCTGATCTGGCGGCTCGCGCAGCATCCGCCGCCGAAGCATCCTGAAATCAGCGCCTTTTCGGAGGGCCAGCTGGTACGGGTTGGGCCCTATCGATACTGCGATGTGCTCAACCCCACCAGTTGCGTGGTGTTTCGGGACCAGGGTGAGCTGCAAGTCACCGGACGCCATCCGGTGCAGCTGTCGGTGCCGCCCGCGATTGGAAAGGCGCCGTGGGTCCTATTGCGGGAGTATGAGAGTGGCGAGCTCGTCGGGGAGTTCCGCCCGAACGCTAGGCTCGCTGTCACCATCCCCACCGTGGACCCACAACGTGGCAAGCTGACCGGCTTCGCGGTGCAACTGCCGACCCTGGTCCGCGACGAAGCAGGCAACGAGTTTCCGGTCCCGCACGCGGAGTGGTCGGTACGCACCGTCTGGCCGTAGTGATCAACCCGCCGCGTGACCGGTCGGCACCCGTTCGCCTTCGGGCGTGGGACCCGGTGGCATGCCATCCCCAAATGGCTTGCCACCTAACGCTTCCCGACCGTGCGGTGTTAGCCAGCCGGAGAGGTCGGGCCCCTTTGGCACGATCTGTGTCGGGTTGATGTCCTTGTGCACGATGTAGTAGTGCTGCTTGATCTGCACGAAGTCGATGGTGTCGCCGAAGCCCGGCGTTTGGAACAGATCCCGTGCATAGGCCCACAACACCGGCAGCTCGGATAGCTTCTGCCGGTTGCACTTGAAGTGGCCGTGGTAGACGGGGTCGAAGCGGGCAAGCGTGGTGAACAGCCGAACGTCGGCCTCGGTGATGGTGTCGCCGACGAGATATCGCTGGTTCGCCAGCCGCTCTTCGAGCCAGTCGAGCGCGGTGAACAACCGGTCATACGCCTTGTCGTAGGCGTCCTGCGACCCCGCGAACCCACACCGGTACACACCGTTGTTCACCTCCGTGTAGACGCGCTGCGCGACCTCGTCGATCTCGTCGCGCAGTGCTTCGGGATAGAGCTGCGGGGCACCCTCGCGGTGAAACTCGGCCCACTCGGTGGAGAAGTCCAGTGTCATCTGCGGGAAGTCGTTGGTGACCACCTCACCCGTCGGCACGTCGACGATCGCGGGCACCGTGATGCCCTTCTCGTAGTCGGGGAACCGCTTGAGGTAGGCGTCCTTGAGCCGGGGAATCTTCAGCACCGGATCGACCCCGCCGGGATCAAGGTCGAACGTCCAGCTGTCCTCGTCGTGGGTTGGCCCGCAAAAGCCAATGGACAGAACGTTTTCCAGGCCGAGCAGGCGTCGCACGATGATCGTCCGGTTGGCCCACGGACACGCGCGTGCCACGACCAGCCGGTAGCGGTCCGGTTCGACGGGATGGCCGTCGCGTCCGTCGGCCGTGATGCGCGTGGTGATGTACTTGGTGTCGCGGTTGAACTGGCCACCGCCGGCGACATATGCCATGGGTCAATCATTCCCTGTCGAATCTGAACTTATGCAGGAGAAAACAGCGATTTTCATGCACAAGTTCAGTCTCGCCACGGAACCGATCGAGATATGAGGCCGTCGTATTGGCATGGACTGGCCATTCGTGGGCACCGAAGCGCTTGCGGACGGCGCCGTCACCCGCCATGACCTCGCGACCCGCTATGACGCCATATATCGCAACGTCTACGTTCCACGGGGCCGACAAGTGACACCGGCCCAGAGAGCTCGAGCCGCGTGGCTGTGGTCGCGGCGCCAAGCGACGGTCGTCGGCGTTTCGGCCGCGGCGATGCACAACGCGAAATGGATCGACTCACGCCTACCCGCCGAACTCAACCAAGCCAGCCAGCGCAAGACCAGAGAAATTGTGTTGCACAACGACACGCTGTCGACGGATGAAATCGAAATCGTTCGCGGCATTCCTGTGACGACCGCCGCGCGAACAGCCTTCGACCACGGCCGCCGGTACGGACGAACGCTGGCCGTCTTTCGTGTCGACGCGCTGCTGCAAGCGACAGCGCTCAAACTGGCCGACGTCGAGGCGCTGATCGACCGTCATCGCGGCGCACGGGGGATTGTGCAACTCCGCGAAGTGGTCAGGCTCGCCGACGTCGGCGCGGAGTCGCCGCAGGAAACGCGCACCCGCCTGGTGCTGACCGACGCCGGCCTCAGGCCGCGACGAACACAGGTCGACGTCTTCAACCGCTTCGGCGACCATGTCCATCGCATCGATATGGGCTGGCCCGAATGGAAGGTCGGTGTGGAGTACGACGGCGAACAACACTGGACGAACCCGACCATCCGCGCCAAGGACATCGACCAGCAAGCCGAACTCGAGGCAATGGGCTGGCGCATCATTCGGGTCAGTGCCGAGATGTTGCGTTACCGCCCGCACACCATCGTCGAGCGCACACGGGCGGCTCTGCATGCAGCTCTTCGAAACTGAAGCTATGCAGGCAGAAAGAGCGAATTCGCCTGCATAAGTTCAGTTTCGGCCACGAATCTGCCCTAGGCGTCGAGTTCGCTTGCGACCGCTCGCACTACCTCGGAGACCCGACGCGCGACCTTGCGGTCTGGATACTTGCCCTTGCGCAGCTCGGGCTGCACGGCGCTCTCCAGCAGCGTGATCATGTCCTCGACCATGCCGTGCAATTCGTCGGGCGTGTGCTTGTGCTCGGCGGCCGCCGCTTCACGACGGGTCTTTGTGAGGCTCGGCGGTGCGTCGATGATCTTCAGGCTCAGCGCCTGTGGGCCACGGCGCCCGGCGGCCATGCCGAATTCGACCTTCTGCCCAGCCTTGAGTCCCTCGACACCAGCCGGCAGCGCTGACGACCGGACATACACGTCCTCGCCGTCTTCCTGAGACAGAAAGCCGAAGCCCTTCTCGGCGTCGTACCACTTAACCCGGCCGGTCGGCACTGGTCTCACCCGCTTGTCTTCTCGAAACACACATAAGGAAAGCGTCCCGCCTGCGCCGGGACGCGTGTGGTGATCCTACTCGGACGCCGCCGGGGCCAGCACCCCCTTTACTCGGTAGTCTGAAACCACCGCTGGAGGAGAGATGCGCCTGATCCTGAATATCATTTGGCTGATCTTCGGTGGCCTATGGCTGGCGCTGGGCTACCTGCTGGCGGCGCTCATCTGCTTCGTCCTGATCATCACTATTCCGTTCGGCTTCGCCGCGCTGCGCATCGCGTCCTACGCGCTGTGGCCGTTCGGCCGCACCATCGTCGAGAAACCTGGACCGCGTCCAGGCGCGCTGATCGGCAACGTCATCTGGGTGATCCTGTTCGGCATCTGGCTCGCCATCGGCCACGTAGTCAGTGCAGTGGCGATGGCCATCACGATCGTCGGCATCCCGCTGGCCCTGGCCAACCTCAAACTCATCCCGGTGTCGCTGATGCCGCTCGGCAAGGAGATCGTTCCCGTCGATTCCATCAACACCCCGCTGCGGGCGGCCGCATGACCATCATCGAGCTTGGCGTGCCGTCCCTTGGGCCTGCCGAACCGGCACCGACCTCTGGCCCGCTTGTCGACACGTTCGGCCGGATCGCCACCGATCTGCGGGTATCGCTGACCGATCGGTGCAACCTGCGCTGTACGTACTGCATGCCCGCCGAAGGGCTTGACTGGATGCCCGGCGGGCAGCTGTTGGGCGCCGACGAGCTGACCCGGCTGCTGTGTATCGCGGTCACCAGGCTCGGCATCACCAATGTGCGGTTCACCGGCGGCGAGCCAATGGTGGCCAAGCACCTCGAAGATGTCGTCGCGGCGACCGCAGCCCTACGACCGCGCCCCGAAATCACGTTGACTACCAACGGCATTGGGCTGGACAAGCGGGCCGCCAAGCTCAAGCGGGCCGGCCTTGACCGGATCAACGTCTCGCTCGACACCGTCGACGCCGCACGCTTCGCGCACATCACCCGCCGCGACCGGCTGCACGACGTGCTGGCCGGACTCGAAGCCGCAAAGGCCGCCGGGTTGAGCCCAGTGAAGGTGAACGCGGTGCTGGATCCGGTCACCGGGCTCGACGACGCCGTCGCGCTGCTTCGGTTCTGCCTCGACCACGGATACCAGCTGCGCATCATCGAACAGATGCCGCTCGACGCAGGCCACGAGTGGGAGCGCGGCAAGGCCATCGCCGCCGACGACGTGCTTGCCGTCCTGCGCCGTCATTTCGATCTACAAGCCGACGCGGTGCCGCGCGGTTCGGCACCCGCGGAGCTGTGGGAGGTCGACGGGGGTCGCGGCAAGGTCGGCATCATCGCCTCGGTCTCGCACGCGTTCTGTGCGGCGTGTGACCGTACCCGGCTCACCGCGGACGGTCAGGTCCGCAACTGCCTGTTCGCCAGCCGGGAGACCGACCTGCGCACGCTGATGCGCACCGGCGCCGACGACGATGCGCTCGAAGCCGCGTGGCGGGCCGCGATGTGGGCCAAGGCGGCGGGCCACGGCATCAACGACCCGGGCTTCGTGCAGCCGGACCGCCCGATGAGCGCGATCGGTGGCTGACGTGTCGGTCAAGGTAACCGTCCGCTACTTCGCGGCCGCCCGCTCGGCCGCAGGCTTCGACGACGAGATCATCGGCGTCGCTCCTGGCACCACCGTCGGCGCGCTGGTTTCCAGCCTTGCTGAACGTGACCCCGAACTCGCGAAAGTGCTGAGCAGATCTTCATACCTCTGCGACGGAATCGCCGTGCGGAACTTGGGGATGACACTCGGCGACGCTCAGACGGTCGATGTTCTTCCCCCGTTCGCCGGTGGATGATCGTGATTTACGTCACATAACGAAACGGTCACAAGCTGGCCACGGATCGTTACTTCTCGGATTGCACCTGCGGAAACACGTTGGCGTCCTGGCGATTTAGAGCTTTTTTATGATTTGCCTGTAGTCGAATCGCCGAGCCCGTCAAAAGGTGACGCCACCCACCAGACCCATTACGGTTCAATCCCAAGCCATCGACCCGTAATCGATTGGCCCACCGTGCATCAGCTGCGCCGAGCTCCATCCGTTGATGCACGGACAACGACGAACAACTTGGATGGAGGCGGGGGACCCACCGGTCCACCGAATCATTAGGACCAGGAGCCGCATGCGGTTCCTTGGGGTGAAGCCTGCGCATTTTTCACGGCGCGGGCCGGGCGACCTCTCCAGCCCGAACCCGACAGCTGACCTCGCGGGCGCAGAAGAGAGGACCTAGCGCACCTATGAGTGGACGGCACCGCAAGCCCACTGCACAGGCAGTAAACGTCGCGAAGATCGCCTTCACCGGCGCAGTTATCGGAAGCGGAAGCCTCGCCCTCGCCGGGCAAGCTGGCGCCGCCACCGACGGCGAATGGGACCAGGTCGCCAAGTGCGAATCAGGCAATAACTGGGCCATCAACACCGGCAACGGTTACCAGGGCGGACTGCAGTTCTCGCCCGGCACCTGGTCTTCGCACGGCGGCGGCCAGTACGCGCCGTCCGCGCACATGGCCACCAAGGACGAGCAGATCGCGGTCGCCGAGCGGGTGCTCGCCACCCAGGGCAAGGGCGCTTGGCCGGTTTGCGGCAGGGGCCTCTCCGGCTCGACGCCGCGCAACGTCATCGAGGAGCCGCAGGCACTCGACGCCCCCGCCGTCAACGGTGAACTGCCGCCTCCGCCGCCGCTCGATCCGTTCGCACCCCCGCCGCCCCCTGACGCCGCGCCGATCGACGCGCTGTCTGCCCCGCTGCCCGATGCGCCCGCGCCCGATGCACCCGCGCCCGACGCACCCGCGCCGATCATCGACGCCGCGCTCGAAGCGCCGCTGCCCCCACCGCCTCCCCCGCCTGCGCCGGAAGCACCCATCGTGGACGCCGCGCCGCTGGATCAGCCGCTGCCTCCGCCTCCGCCGGTCGAGGAAGCACCGATCATCGACGCCTCGCTCGAAGCGCCGCTCCCGCCTCCGCCCCCCGTCGACGCGCCTCCGGCCCCCGACACGATGGTGGCGCTCGCCAACTGGGACGTTGCACCGGCACCCGCCGATCAGCCAGAAGTGTGGGCCCTTCACGCCCCGCTGCCGCTCGACCCCGCACTGCCGCCGCTCCCGCCCGCCCCACCGGCTCCCCCGGCGCCGCCCGCGCCGGGGGCCGTTGCGGCACCCGCGCCGGATCCGCTGGCTCCGCTCAACGCGGTCGACATCCCCGCCCCGGCCTTCGACGCCGCCAACCAGGCGGTGACCGATCCGGCCGCCGCCCTGCCGGTGCCGCCGAACGGCGTCCCGCACCTGGCGAGCCCGGATAACCTGCCCCCGGGATACACCGATGACCCGTCGCAGTTGCCAGGGAACGACAGCCCGAACGTCACGTACCTCAAGGAGATCTGGCACGCGATCCAGACGCAGGACATCAGCGGCAAGGATGCGCTGCTGGCCCTGACGCAGCGGCCGATGACCACGCCGGACACCCCGGGTGGCCCGTCGCCGATCATGGCCGGGACGGCCCCGGCAGATCCGGCCGCGCCGCCGCCACCGGCTCCCGACGCACCGCCGATCCTGCCGCCCGGCTAGCGAGTCAGGCCGAGCCCACCCACTCGTCGGTTCCGTCGGCGAAGTACTGGTGCTTCCACACGGGTAGCCGGGCCTTCACGGTGTCGACGAGGCGCGCACACGTCTCGAATGCGGCCGCTCTGTGGTCTGCGGCGACCGCCGCCACCAAGGCCGCATCACCGATCTGCAGCGTGCCGATCCGGTGGCTGACCGCGATGGCTCGCACGCCGTGACAGTCGGCCGCTATCTCGGCGGCCACGTCGGCCAGGGTCTGCTGCGCTGAGGGGTGCGCGGAATACTCCAGCCGGATGACGGTGCGCCCGTCGTCGTGATCGCGAACCACGCCTGCGAAGCCCACAACGGCTCCTGCCGACTCGTGTGACACCAACGCCTCGTACTCGGACAGCTCGATCGGCTGCTCGGTCAGTTCGACGCGCAGAACGACGGCGGTCATCCGGTGTGGTCCTTGCCTGCGAGCTGATCGAGCGCATGCTCGAGCACGTCGTCGAGCACACCGAGGCCGTCCTTGACGCCCCCGGTGGAGCCGGGAAGGTTCACGATCAGCGTGCGGCCCCTGACGCCGCAGACCCCACGCGACAGCACCGACGTCGGCACGTGCGGCAGGCCGGAACGCCGGATCGCGTCGGCAAGGCCGGGAATCTGATAGTCGACGATGTCGGCGGTTGCGTCGGCTGTGCCGTCCGTCGGCGAGATGCCGGTGCCGCCGGAAGTGATTATCACATCGACGTTTTCGCCGATCGCGGCGAACAACGACTTGACAACGCCAGGGCCGTCGGCGACCACCACGGGCGTTGGAGTGGTGATGCCCCGCCCGTTGAGCCAGTCGACGATGATCGGGCCGCAGCGGTCCTCGTAGACACCCGCCGCCGCCCGTGTGGACGCGATCACCACGCGGCCCGACCGGTTCATCTGGTCCACGTGCCTGTCTTACCGCCCTCTTTGCGCAACACCCGGATGTCGTCGATGCGGGCGGCGGGATCGACGGCCTTGATCATGTCGTAGAGCGTCAGTGCGGCGACGCTGACGGCCGTCAGCGCCTCCATCTCGACGCCGGTGCGGTCGGTGCTCCGCACCGTCGCGGTGATGTCGACGGCGCCGTCGCCGGCCTCGAAGTCGACGTTCGACTCCGGTCAGGGCGAGCTGATGGCATAGCGGGATGAGGTCGCTGGTGCGCTTGGCGGCAAGGATGCCTGCCACCCTCGCGGTCGCAAGGGCATCGCCCTTGGGCAGCCCTCCCGAGGCGATGAGGGCGACGACGTCAGGCGTGGTGTGCACGGTCCCCGCCGCGACGGCCGTCCGCTTGGTGGCGTCCTTGCCGGTCACGTCGACCATGTGCGCCGCGCCCGACTCGTCAATGTGAGAAAGCGCCCGCCGGGCGGAGTCCGGCGATTCAGCCCTGGCGGGGTCGGTCACCGCTACTTGTTGACGACCGTGACCGGGTGGACGTACGGAAGCGCGTCGGCCGGCTGTGGGAACTCCAGGTCACCGAAGGGCGACAGCGCGCCGGTGCGGTCCGTGGCCAGCTCGCTGACCGCGTGATCGTCGTCGCCGTTGACCTCGGGCCAACCCGGGTCGACGTACTGCTTCTTCTGCCCCTTGTTCTCTGCCACGTGCATATTGTGGCAGGCGCCGCGACCTGTGGCGACACCGGCGGGCTGCCCTAGGCTGGTCGGCAATGACCGAATCTGATCCGGGCGTCCCGCTGGGCGCCTGGCTGGCTGAGCTTGACGACGAGCGGCTGATCCGGCTGCTGGAGCTGCGGCCCGACCTGACGCAGCCGCCACCGGGCACGATCGCGGCGCTGGCGGCCCGCGCGCAGGCCCGCCAATCGGTCAAGGCCGCCACCGATGAGCTCGACTTCCTGCGGCTGGCGGTGCTCGACGGGTTGCTGGTCCTGCACGCGGACACGTCGGCTGTCCCGCTGACGAAGCTGCTGGCGCTGATCGGCGACCGGGCGGGCGAGGATGCCGTGAGCGCCGCCGTCGACGACCTGCGTGGGCGCGCACTCATCTGGGGCGACGCCACCCTCCGCGTCGCGGCAGAAGCGGTGGCAGGTCTGCCCTGGTATCCGGGCCAGGCCACCGTCGAGGACACCGAGCAGACGGATATCGCTGCTCGGCTGGATTCGCTCGACTCGGCGCAGCTCGAGCTGCTGCAGAGGCTGCTGGAGGGTTCACCGATGGGGCGGACCCGCGACGCCGCGCCCGGCACGCCGCCGGACCGACCGGTGCAGCGGCTACTGGCCGCCGGCCTGCTCCGTCAAGTGGACAGCGACACCGTGATCCTGCCCCGGCTGGTCGGTCAGGTGATGCGTGGCGAGCTGCCAGGACCGGTTCAGCTGTCACAGCCCGACCCGTCGGCGTCGAAAACCACCGTCGCCGACGTCGACGCCGTGGCAGCAGGAGCGGTGATCGACTTGCTACGCGAGGTCGAGGTGGTGCTCGAAACCCTTGGCGCCACAGCGGTTCCCGAGCTTCGCAGCGGCGGCCTCGGCGTGCGCGACGTCAAGCGACTGACCAAGGTCACCGGCATCGACGAGGCAAGGCTCGGCCTGATCCTCGAGGTGTCGGCGGCAGCGGGGCTGATCGCGGCCGGGCTCCCCGAACCCGATCCGCACGACGGCGTCGGCCCGTACTGGGCACCTACGGTGGCCGCCGACCGGTTCGTGGAATCGTCTGCGGCATCCAAGTGGCACTTGCTGGCATCCACCTGGTTGGACCTGCCTGGCAGGCCGAGCCTGATCGGGAGTCGCGGACCCGACGGCAAACCCTATGCGGCGCTGTCGGATTCGCTCTTCTCGACCGCGGCGCCGCTTGACCGGCGGTTGCTGCTGGACGTGCTGACCGGCCTGCCCGCGGGAGCGGGCGTCGACGCCACCTCCGCTTCCCGCGCGATGGTTTGGCATCGGCCCCGCTGGGCGACGCGGCTGCAACCCGACCCCGTCGGCGACCTGCTGACCGAGGCACATGCACTGGGTGTGGTGGGCCGCGGCGCGATCGCCTCGCCTGCGCGCAAAATGCTCGCGAGCGAGACACCCGACGCGGTCGTCGCTGCGATGGACAAGGTGCTGCCGGAGCCGATCGACCACTTCCTGCTCCAGGCCGACCTGACTGTCGTCGTGCCCGGACCGTTGCAACGCGAACTTGCCGAGCAACTCGGTGCTGTGGCGAACGTGGAATCGGCGGGTGCGGCGATGGTGTACCGCATCAGCGAGGCCTCGATCCGGCGCGCCCTCGATACTGGGCGCACCGCGAGCGAGCTGCATTCGCTGTTCAGCCGACACTCGAAAACGCCTGTGCCGCAGGGTTTGACGTATCTGATCGATGATGTCGCGCGCCGGCACGGGCAGCTGCGTGTCGGCATGGCTCAGTCGTTCGTCCGGTGTGAGGATACGGCGCTGCTGGCCCAGGCCGTCGCCTCGCCCGCCACCGAACCGCTCGAGATGCGTCTGCTCGCACCCACTGTCGCGGTGTCCCAGGCGCCGATCTCCGAAGTGCTCGCCGCGCTGCGCGACGCAGGTTTCGCCCCTGCGGCCGAGGATTCCACCGGTGCGATCGTCGACATCCGCGCCCGCGGTGCGCGGGTACCCGTGCCGCCGCGCCGCCGTACCTACCGACCTACGCCGTCGCCAACAAGCCAAACGCTTGGCGCGATCGTCGCGGTGCTGCGCAAGGTGGCGACAACACCGTCCTCCAGGCTCGACCCGACCGTCGCGATCTCGCAACTGCAGGAGGCCGCGCATCTGCAGTCGTCGGTGGTGATCGGATACGTCGATCCCGCCGGCGTGGCCACGCAGCGGGTAGTGGCGCCGATCAACATCCGCGGCGGGCAGCTGACCGCCTACGATCCAGCATCCGGCCGGGTGCGCGAATTCGCCATCCACCGCGTCACCTCGGTGGTGGCGGCCGATGCCGGATAGTTAGCCCCGACACAGCGAGTTCACAGGACTGTTCGTGAATATGTCTGTGTGACAACAGCGTTAAACGCGGCCGCTCAAGCGAATGCCGGATACCGCGGTGGGCTATCGCTGCTGCACGGATGGCTGCCGCCGACGATATGGGCGGTGGCCGCAGTGGCCCTGGTGGTCGCGGTCGGCTGGCGATCGCGGCGGTGGCGTCTGATGTGGGTGCCGGTGGCGATCGCCGTCGGCCTGATCCTGGCGGCCTCGGCGCACTGGTTCATCGATTCCCAGGGCCTCGCCGGAGACCCCGCTCCGTCGTCGCTGTGGATCTGGGTGGGCCTGACGGGGATGGCGTTGGCCGTCGCGGTGCTGGGCTGGCGCGGCCGCCAGTGGTGGCGTCGGTCGGTGTCACTGCTGGCCGTGCTCTTGTGCCTGCTGAGTGCGGGCGTTTCGCTGAACCTGTGGGTCGGCTACTTCCGAACCGTCGAGGCGGCGTGGAGCGAGTTGACCGCGGGGCCGCTGCCCGACAAGACCGATCTGAACACCGTCATGGCGATGCGCGGTAAAGGCGCTCCGGAGCACGGGGCGCTGGTGCCGGTGACGATCCCCGACGACGCGTCAGGTTTCAAACACCGCACCGAGTTGGTGTACCTGCCGCCCGCCTGGTTTGCCCCGAATGCCCCGAAGCTGCCCGTGGTCATGATGATCGCCGGCGAGTTCAACACCCCGTCGGACTGGCCGCGCACCGGCGACGCGATCACACCCATCGACAAATTCGCGGCGGCCGACAACGGCTATGCGCCGGTGTTCGTCTTCGTCGATGTCGGCGGCTCCTTCAACAATGACACCGAGTGCGTCAACGGGCCGCGCGGCAATGTCGCCGACCATCTCAACAAGGACGTACCGCCCTATGTGTCAAACACTTTCGGCGTCCAGAGCACCAACTGGGGTGTCGTCGGCTGGTCGATGGGCGGCACGTGCGCGGTGGACCTGACCGTGATGCACCCGGAGTTGTTCAGCACCTTCGTCGACATCGCAGGGGACATGGGTCCCAACGCGGGCACCAAGGATCAGACCATCGCCCGCCTCTACGGCGGCGACGCGGCCAAATGGCCGATCTACGACCCCACCACGGTGATCAACAAGCACGGCCCTTACACGGGAGTGTCGGGGTGGTTCGCGATCTCCTCCGATGCGCCGCAACAGCGCAAAGGCGGCTTCGGAAACCCCGGTGGGACCGGGCTCGGTGGGCAGGACGCCGCGGGGATGCCCGCCGACCAGACGGATGCCGCCAACTCACTGTGCACGCTCGGCCACGCCGACGGCATCGCGTGTGCCGTCATCGGGCACCCGGGCCGCCATGACTGGCCGCTGGCCGCCGACGTGTTCACCTCGGCGCTGCCGTGGCTGGCCGGCCAGATAGGAACCCCCGGCGTCCCGAGGATTCCCCTGCCTGGCGGGGCTGCACCTGCAGGTCCGGCGCCCGCGCCAGCGACCGCCGCGAGGCACTGAAAAACCGGGTGTCCGCCGCGTCCGGATAATAGACAGGATGACCGACGGCCCCCTGATCGTGCAGTCCGACAAAACGGTGCTGCTTGAAGTCGACCACGAGCAGGCCGGCGAGGCGCGCGCCGCGATCGCCCCGTTCGCCGAACTGGAGCGTGCGCCCGAACACATCCACACCTACCGCATCACTCCGCTGGCGCTGTGGAACGCCCGTGCGGCCGGTCATGACGCCGAACAGGTGGTCGACGCGTTGGTGTCGTTCTCCCGCTACGCGGTGCCCCAGCCGCTGCTCGTCGACATCGTCGACGTGATGGCGCGCTACGGGCGGCTGCAATTGGTGAAGAGCCCCGTTCACGGCCTGTGCCTGGTCAGCCTGGACCGTGCGGTGCTCGAAGAAGTTTTGCGCAACAAGAAGATTGCGCCGATGCTCGGTGCGCGCATCGACGACGACACCGTCATCGTCCACGCCAGTGAGCGTGGCCGCGTCAAGCAGACGCTTCTCAAGATCGGTTGGCCCGCAGAGGATTTGGCAGGCTACGTCGACGGTGAGAAACATCCGATCAGCCTCGACCAGGAGAACTGGCACCTACGCGACTACCAGGAGATGGCAGCGGAGTCGTTCTGGGCGGGCGGCTCCGGTGTGGTGGTGCTGCCGTGCGGCGCGGGCAAGACGCTGGTCGGCGCGGCCGCGATGGCCAAGGCCGGTGCGACGACGCTGATCCTCGTCACCAACACGGTGGCGGGCAGGCAGTGGAAGCGCGAACTCATCGCCCGCACATCGCTGACCGAAGAGGAGATCGGCGAATACTCCGGGGAGAAAAAGGAAGTCCGCCCGGTCACCATCGCCACCTACCAGGTGATCACCCGCCGGACCAAGGGCGAATACCGGCACCTCGAGTTGTTCGACAGCCGCGACTGGGGGCTGATCATCTACGACGAGGTTCACCTGCTTCCCGCCCCGGTGTTCCGGATGACCGCGGACTTGCAGTCGCGGCGCCGACTCGGGCTGACCGCCACCCTGATCCGCGAGGACGGCCGCGAGGGCGACGTGTTCAGCCTCATCGGCCCCAAGCGCTACGACGCGCCGTGGAAGGACATCGAAGCCCAGGGCTGGATCGCGCCAGCCGAATGCATCGAGGTGCGGGTGACGATGACCGACAACGAGCGCATGCTCTACGCCGTCGCCGAACCCGACGAGCGCTACAAACTGTGCTCGACGGTGCACAGCAAGATCGCGGTGGTGAAGTCGATCCTGGACCGCCACCCCGGTGATCAGGTGCTGGTGATCGGCGCGTACCTGGATCAGCTCGACGAGCTGGGCGCGGAGCTGAACGCCCCCGTGATCCAGGGTTCGACGAAGACCGCCGAACGCGAATCGTTGTATGACGCGTTCCGCCGTGGCGAAATCTCAACGCTCGTGGTGTCCAAGGTTGCGAACTTCTCCATCGATCTGCCGGAAGCCAATGTGGCGGTGCAGGTTTCGGGCACATTCGGCTCACGACAGGAGGAGGCTCAGCGGCTGGGACGCCTGTTGCGGCCCAAGGCTGACGGCGGCGGCGCGATCTTCTATTCGGTGGTGTCGCGCGACAGTCTCGACGCCGAGTATGCCGCGCACCGGCAGCGCTTCCTTGCCGAGCAGGGCTATGGCTACGTGATCAAGGACGCCGACGACCTACTTGGCCCGGCGATATGACCGTCCGGCGGGTGATGCCGGTCTTCACCGTGTCCGACCCGGAAGCCGCCCGCGACGCATACGTGCAGATATTCGGGCTGCGCGAGGTGATGAACCTCGGCTGGGTCGTCACCCTTGCCGACGACGAGCTGCGTCACCAGGTCAGCCTGATGACGCGTGATGCCACCGCCCCGGTCAACCCCTCGGTTTCGATCGAGGTGGACGACGTCAACGCCACCTACAAGGCCGCGGTCGATGGCGGGGTGCAGATCGTCCATCCGCTGAGCGACGAGGAATGGGGCGTTCGCCGCTTCTTCTTCGCCGACCCGGCCGGCAATGTCGTGAACGTGCTGAGCCACCGGTAACCAGCTCCTGGGGCTGGTTTGCTAAACGCGCCTGCGGCTGATCCGTCGCGGCTACGGTTGGCGCAAGGGGGAGCGAAGATGCCAGCAGAATTTCCGACGCAACAGCCAGGGGTGAACTACCTCACCGAGGGCGGTCAAGAAACCGAAATCATGTACAAGTACGGGTTCGATCTCCCGCACTTCGCGATGTTTCCGTTGCTCGACAACCCGCGTGCGGTTGCCGAGCTGCGCGGCATGTACGGCCGCTACCTGGACACCGCTGCCCTGCACGGGTTCGGTGTGATCGTCGGCGGCCTCGACTACCGAGCGAGTCCCGACTGGGCGTCGCTGCTCGGCTACTCCCGCGAGTCGCTTGCCGAGATGCAGTTGCGCGCCATCGACTTCCTGCACGACATGGCCGGGCCGTACGAAGGGCAGGTGCCAGCACTCATGTACGCCGGCATCATCGGTCCGCGCGGCGACGCATACGAGGCGAACCGGACCATCACGGCCGAGGAGTCCGAGGAGTACCACAGCGAGCAGCTCGCCACGCTCGCGCGCGCTCGTGTCGACCTGGTCGAAGCCATGACGTTCAACAGCGTGCCCGAAGTGATCGGGTTGGCCCGTGCCGCAGCACGTGTCGGCCTGCCCCTCTCGGTCTTGTTCACACTGGACAACGCCACCAGTCGACTCAACACGGGACCGACGCTGAAGGATGCGATCGAGACGATCGACGCGCAGACAGGTGGCGACCGGCCTACCTTCTACGGCATCAACTGCTCGCACCCGCTGGAGTTCATGCCTGCGATCGAGCCGGGCACATGGTTCGAACGGGTGCGAGTTTTGCGCCCCAATGCCGCGATGATGGACAAGATTTCGCTCTGCACGCTCGGGCACCTCGAGGTCGGTGACCCCGCATATCTCGGTGAACTCATGGGCGGTTTGGCTCGGCAACACCCGCACATCGACATGTGGGGCGGCTGCTGCGGAACCTGGGAAACCCACCTCGATGAGATTGCGCGCAATGTGCGGGCGGCCCGCGCTATCGCCGTTTAGGTATGCGGCCCAACGGGTTTCGATACCGTCAGCAGCACTACCGAATCCTCCACGGCGCTAAGCCCGTGGCGGCTGCGAGGCAGAACGATGTGGTCGCCGGGAGACCCGTCCCAGCCGGATTGTGAGTTCGTCACTCGGACCCTGCCCTGCAGCACCTGCAGTGTGGCTTCGCCCGGGCTTTCGTGGTCGTCCATCGTGCTGCCCGCCGTCATCGCCATCAGGGTCTGACGCAGGCTGTGTTCGTGGCCGCCGTACACCGTGTGCGCGCTGCGGCCACTGTTCGCCGCCCGTGCTGCCTCCAGGTGCTGTCGTGCGAGTGCTGTGAGTGAGATTTTTTCCATCGCCGAGTCCCTTCCAGACGATTGGACATGCCATCAAGCGTTTTGGCCATGGATCGTCTCGAACCCGGGCCGTTGAATTCGAGATATGACCAACTCAACCATTCTCGTCATCGGCAGCAGGGGCAAGACCGGAAAGCGCGTCGCAGATCAACTCGACAAGCGCGGCATCGCCGTCCGGCACGGGTCGCGCTCGGCCGAGATCCCGTTCGACTGGGACGACTCGCAGACCTGGGCGGCCGCGCTGGCGGGCGTCGACAAGGTCTACCTCACCTACTATCCGGACCTGGCCGTTCCCGGATCGGTCGACGCCATCGGCAAGCTCACCGAACTGGCGAAGGGCGCCGGCGTGAGGAGGCTGGTGCTGCTGTCGGGTCGCAACGAGGCCGAAGCCGAAAAGGCCGAGCGCGTCGTCATGGCATCCGGGCTGGAGTGGACGATCGTGCAATGTGCGTTCTTCGCGCAGAACTTCAATAAGGGCGCGTGGCTTGACGAGGTGCTCGCAGGGACGGTGTCACTTCCAGTCGACGATGTGCAGGAGCCGTTCGTGGACGTCGACGACATCGCCGACGTCGTGGTGGCCGCTCTGACCGACGACCGGCACATCGGCCAGTTGTACGAACTGACGGGCCCACGGCTGCTCAGTTTCCGCGACGCCGTCGCCGAAGTCGGCGCGGCCGCGGGCCGTGACATCAGCTTCGTGTCGGTGCCGATCGAGGACTACACCGCGATGCTCACGGAATACGGTCTGCCACAAGACTTCATCTGGCTGTTGAAACACCTCTTCACCGAGGTGCTCGGCAGCAAGGTGCAATTAGCCGACGGTGTGCAGCGAGCGCTGGGACGCAAGCCAAAGGACTTCGCCGACTACGCGCGCGAAACGGCCGCGACCGGAGTGTGGACAGTTTGAATCTCAATGAGCGGATCTCCGTCGAACGGCCGGGATCCGCTCATTCCGAAGGGAACCGGTCCCGCAACGCCTCCAGCAGTTGTTGCGCCTCAGTCACGCGTCCGCGCATCCGAATAATGCTCTCCGGGGGCCGGTTCTCGTCATCGATGCCTCGCTCACATCGCCGCAGCCAACGCTTCTCCATCGACGCGACAAGCTCCTCCAATTCCGCGATCTCACCTTGCAGAACGGCGTCGAACATCCGCGCCTGCGCGATGTCGGCGGGATGCGCGGGACGGGACCACCCGTCGGCGCGGATGCGGTCGGGGACCGGCATGAGGCGCGGTTGCGGCACCCACATCGCTTCTCGCGGTTGGAGGCCTACATCGCGTGTGATCGATAGCACCAACGAATCCTCTACGACGAATGTCGCATCAGCGACCCCACAGGTTCACCTGGCGGTTAAGTTTCGATGCCTAGGAGTTACCGTTCATTCACTTTGAGCCGGGCTCTGCAGTGAGGTCGCGCCTCTAGCTCAGCGCGGGGATGACCTCGCGCTCGAAGAGTTCGATGCCGGAGCGGTCGTAGGCGGCCTCTGGGAAGTACAGGATCGCGTACTCGCAGCCAAGCTCACGCATCCGCTGCAGCTTCTCCACCACCTGTTCCGGTGTGCCGCTGGCGGAATCGGGTGAAGTCACCATGTTCAGCATGCCGTCGACGGCGCCCTCGTTGGCCTTGGCGACCTGCCTGGTGCGCAGGCGGGCGACCCGCTCCTTGACGTCGGCGTCGGACTCGCCGATCACGGCGTTGAAGTTCGCCGACCGCACGATCGCGTCGTAGTCGGTGCCGACGTCGCGGCAGTGGTCGGCGAGTATCTGCGACTTGTGGGCGAAGCCATCGGGCTCAGACGTGAAATTGGTGTACTGCGCGTACTTCGCCGCGATGCGCAGCGTCACCTTCTCGCCGCCCCCTGCGATCCACAGCGGAAGGCCGCCGTCCTGCAACGGCTTTGGCTCGACAATGGCGTCGGCGGCGTCATCGTCGGCCTTGTAGTACTTGCCGCCCTTGAGGCTGACGTTTCCGTTGCGCCAAGCCTCGCGCATGATCCGGACACCCTCGTCGAGCATGCCAAGCCGCACACCCGCGGATGGGAACCCGTAGCCGTAGGCCTTCCACTCGTGCTCGTACCAGCCGCCGCCGATGCCCATCTGGACCCGGCCGCCGGAAATGATGTCTGCGGTGGCGGCGACCTTGGCGAGATAGACCGGGTTGCGGTAGCCCATCGCCGTGCACATCTGGCCCAGCTTGACGCGCGACGTCGTCGCCGCATACGCCGACATCAGCGACCACGCCTCGTGGGTCGCCTCGTGCGTCGGCACCGGCACGGTGTGGAAGTGGTCGTAAACCCACACCGAGTCCCACGCGCCTTCGTCGGCATAGGCGGCGAGGTCGCGCATCACCCCCCACTGGCTTGCCGTGGGGATGTCCACCAGATCGAGACGCCAGCCTTGCGGGATGAAGAATCCAAAGCGCATGGCATCCGACTCTATGCGACCGGCGGTGGGCGCCATCCGCCGAAGACGGATTCCAAGTGCCCGGTCATGTTGTTCATGTCCCGTCCTGAAATTGACGATTGGGTAATACGCAGTGTCCACCCGAAATATGGTGGGCGGAACGGTATGACCTACGAACGCGTGCGCGCGGCGCACCTTCATGCAGTCCAGGCGGCGATGGAGGATCACGTCGCACGTCTGGACTGGCCGCGCGAACGCATTGACCGCTATCGAGATCACCGGCTGCGCGCGCTCGTTGGCTTCGCGCGCGAACGGTCGCCCTTTCACGCCCGCCGGCTGGCCGACCTTGATCCGGCTCATGCCACCGTCGCGGATCTGGCAGGGCTGCCGATCATGACGAAGGCGCAAGCGCAGGACTGCTGGGACGAGGTCGTCACCGACCCCGAACTCAGCAGGGGGCGCGCGGAACACGTTCTGGCGGAACAGGAGTGGTACTCCTATACCTCCGACAACTATCAGGTGTTCAGTTCGGGTGGCTCCAGCGGGGTTCGAGGCGTATACGTCTGGGGTTGGCAGTTCTTCGTATCCATCGCCTGCCTGGCATGGCGCACGCAGGCACGTTCGGAGCGGAGCGCGACACCCCAGGGCCCGACGCGCTTGGCCGTGCTCGAGGCGGGCACACCCCCGCATGCCAGCACCCCGCTGTTCGATGTGCCGACCGCCGCGGGCATGGAGACCGTCGTCATCGTGGCAGGAGCACCGTTCGATGAGGTGCTGGCCGCGGTGGTCGCAACCCGGCCCACGCACCTCGTCGGCTACCCGTCGGTGATCGGACAGCTCGCCCGCGCCGCCCTGGCCGGCGAATTGCAGTGCCGCCCGGTGCGAGTGAGCACCAACTCCGAGCCGCTGCTCGACGAGGACCGGCAGGCCATCGTCGAGGCATGGAATGTCCCGGTTCACAACCTCTGGGGATCCACCGAGATCGGGGTGCAGGCGGTCGGGTGCGGCCTCGGCGAGGGGCTGCACATCTGCGAAGATGAGGTGGTGCTCGAACGCGTCGACGAGAACGGCGCACCGGTGGGCCCCGACGAAGCCGCGGCGCGAACGCTCGCCACAGGGCTGGCCAACCGCGCGTTCCCTTCATCCGCTACGACCTCGGCGACGACGTGGCGTTGCTGCCCGGCGCGTGTGCGTGCGGCAGCGCGTTCGCGCGCGTGGCCGACATCGGTGGCCGACGTGATGACGATTTCCGCTATGGCTCAATCACCGTGCCCGCCATCACCTTCCGTCATATGCTCGGCACTGAACCGCGGGTCTCCGAATACCAAGTTGCGCAGACTTCCGGAGGTGCCGACATCCTCGTCGTCGGTCGCCCGGACGTGGATGCGCTGACGGGGGCGGTGGCCGCCGCACTGCGCGGTCGCGGTTTGCCGGACCCGACGGTCTCGATTCGGGCTGTCGACCGTATCCCCCGCCACCAGGCGAGTGGCAAACTCAAACGCTTTATCGCGCTTCAACCGCCTGTCGGGCGCCGTGACTAGCCTGGAGAGCATGGCCCTTTCAAAGGAAGAACGCGAACAGTTTCTGGCAGAGCCGCACATCGCGGCGTTGTCGGTGAGCGCGGGTGACAAGCGCGGACCGTTGACCGTGCCGATCTGGTATCAGTACACGCCTGGCGGCGAGCCATGGGTGATCACCGGAGTGGGCTCGCGCAAGCATCGGCTCATCGAAACCCAGGGCGAATTCACCCTGATGGCTGAGCGCCTCGATCCGACGGTGCGCTACGTCGCGGTCGACGGTCCGGTCAGCCGCATCGAGCCAGGCACCGACGACCAGCTCGTCGAGATGACCAAGCGCTATCTCGCTCCGGACAAGGTCGACGCCTACCTCGAGTTCGCCCGACGTGAGCACGGCGAAAGCGTGGCGATCTGGTTGAAGCCCGAGCATTGGCTGTCGGCTGACCTCGGGTCGATCTGACCGATGTCGTCACGGCAGCTGCTGTTCAAGGTCTTCTACCGGCTCGGCTTCGTGCCATGGGACGGGCACCCGCTCGCCAAGAGCCTGCAGGACCTGGTCGAGGGCAAGGGCGCGTTGGGACCGGGTGCGGCGCTGGACCTCGGATGCGGCACCGGTGACAACTCCATCTACCTGGCCAAGCACGGCTGGCGCGTCACCGGCGTGGACTTCGTGGCCAAGGCGGTCGAGAAGGCGAAGGCGAAGGCCGAGGCCAACAAGGTCTCCGTGAACTTCGTCCGCGCCGACGTGACGCGCCTGAGCTCCGAGGGCATCGGTTCGACCTTCGGCCTGATCGTGGACAACGGTTGCCTGCACGGCATGAGCCCCGAAGATCGCGACGCCTACGTCCGCGAAGTCACCGCCGTTGCGGCCCCGGACGCACGGCTGCTGTTGGTCGAGTTCATCACCGGAGGGTCGTACGGCGTGCCGGGCATAGACCCGGACGAGGTGAAGCGGCGGTTCGCCGCGGACTGGACGCTGCTGTCGTCAGGCAGTGAGGCCGCGTTGGACCACAACGGCAAGGACCCCGCGCGGTTCTACGTGTTCGCGCGCGCGTCGTAGAGCGCGGCGACGGCGGGCAGACTCACCTTCAGCGCCGGGTTGCGCGGCAGGTCGTCGACGACGGCGAATGCGACGGGCACGTTGTACACCGGTAGCGATTGACGCACGAGGTCCTTCAGTTCGTCCTCGGACGGCACTGGCCGGCCTGGCGTGACTTCGATCGCGGCGAACGGCACCTGGCCAAGCCGCTTGTCCGGCACGCCAACCACGCACGCGTCGCGCACAGCTGGATTTGAGATGAGCACGCGCCGAACAGTTTCCGGCAGGATCTTGAACCCGCCGCGGTTGATGGCTCCGTCTGCCCTGCCGTGCAGCGTGACGAAGCCGTCGGCGTCGACAGAGGCGATATCGGTGGTGCGGATCCAGTCCGGGCTGATCGGGGCGACCTTGGCCTCCAACAGCCCCTGCTCCCCCGCAGGCAATTCGGCACCGGTGTCGGGGTCGATGATGCGCAGTTTGGTGTCCGGCAGTGCTCTTCCGACGCTGTTGCGTTTGGATTCACCGAACTTGTCGACGTCGTCGGGCATCCACGCACAGAGCGAGCCAGCGAATTCGGTTGCACCATAAGCCAACCGGACAGGAATCTGGAAGTGCGCCTCGAATTCGTCACGGGTTTCCGGGTCGAGCGGACCGGACGCACTGATCAGGAAGTCGAGCGACGACAAGGCTTCCCTGGAGACGTCGGCGTCGAGCAGCATGCGGATGACGGCGGGCTGCACGCCGGATCGCTTGATTCCGTGCGTCTCTATCGCGTGCACAAACCCGTCCACGGTGAACCGCTCCAGCATCACGATGCGCCTGGCGTTGTGGACACCCGCAACGAGTTGACACACCCCGATGCCGCCGAACTGCCAGTAGGCGAACTCCGGTGGCGCATCTGGCGGAGCCTTCTCCCCGCTTGTCACGCTGAACACGGTTCGCTCCAGCACGGGTGTCTTGATCGCTTGCCGTTTCGGCGGGCCAGTGGTGCCACTGGTCAGGATGTTAAGTGCCACACCGGGTTCGACCTCGGCGTGCTGACGAGATTCGTCGCGACGCTCCAACCCGTCGACGACCGCGACGGTGGGTGTCGTGAGGGCGATCGTCACGCCGGCACTGCCCGCACGCTTGGCGGCCTCGATCACAGGTTCCGTCCAGTCCTCACCATCGGCGACGATGGCGGACAACTCCAGCTTTTCGATGTCGCGGCCGATCGACTCGGGCGACTGGAACGAGTAGATCATCGAGACGGGACGGCCTGCGGCCAGGAAGCCGATGATCGCCGCGGCATGCTGCAGCCGGTTGCGGACCACCAGGCCGACCGGCGCATCGTCGGCGACGCCTGCGTCGCGCAGTACCTTCTCGATCGCCACGCCGTACGCGGCCACTTCGCGACCGGAGTACCACCGGCCCTCGAACTGGATGCATTGCTGCTCGCCGTAGCTCGCCAGTCCTGCCGCGAACTTTTCGGTAAAGCTTTCGGGCACGGCCTAGACGATAGCCAAGGTCGCTACGTCATCGCCTCGGCCACGGCGATATGTCCTTGGAAGTCGAGCTCGTGCGCCCTGGCGCGATAGCGGTCCGCCAAGTGCCGATACCCGGCTTCGTCGCCGCGGCCCGTGCGAGCAGTGCCCGCAGTCGCAGCAGGAGATCTCGTACCACACGAATCCAGCGTCGGTGGGCAGCGCCGCCAACCGCTCGACCTCCGCCTGCGCGGCCCGATGTCTGCGCTTCCGCCGCGCGCAAGGAGTGACTCGACCAGAACATCCGCTGCGATTCCGTAGTACCGAATCCGTTGGCAGCGAACTCGTTTTCAACGACCGACGCGAGTAGCTCGATGGCGCCGTCGAGATCACCGGTGCGCGCCTTCTCCCTGCCGATTTCGATGTCGACCAGCCGCACGAACACGGTGACGGAGTGGTGCTGGATGGCGGCTTCACGGGCCTCGGCGAGAGATGCCATCCCGCGCCCGATCCGGCCCGCCCCGTTTTGCGAGAACCAAGCCGTGTAGGAAACGCGCGACTTCCAGCACCTGAGTCCTCACTCTGCTGCTCGGCGAGTTCGAATATTTCGGCCGTCTCGCGCAGCGCGGCCGCATCGGGTAGCACCGCGCCCGCCACGACGCCGATGGCATATTTCCAGATGAGCATCACCGCTCGACCGACAGGCAGAAATTCCCGGCACATGGCGGCCGCCTGCTCCAAGTCGTCGCCTCCACCCGCCCGCTCCCAAGCACATTCGCACGAGCCGCGCGGGTCATAGACGGAGCGCCAGCGGCGATTCGATGACGAGGTTGCCCATGTGGGGATCACCATCGGCAAGTCGATGACACGCTCCGCCAACCGCAGCGCTTCCCCGAGCTCGGCCGTGCGCGAGCATGGCGAAGGCCGCTTGGCCCAGCAGTGCGACCGTGAACACCGGGTCACCGATGGATTCGACCAATCCGGTGAGTTCGGCTGCCAGTCAGGAGGATTCGCGGTAGCGAGCATGGTATGTGAGCCCGGTAACGTGCCCGGCCATCGCAATCGCCAGTGAAACCTTGTCGTCGGCCGCGCCGGCCAGCTGGGACAGTTCCGCGAAGCCGGCCTCATCGACGACGCCTATTCGCAATGCGCTTGCACAGCAGCAGGGCGCGGGGCGCAATGCGCATCGCCTCCCGGCCGGGGCTATCGGCGGGCAACTGGTCTGCGACCCGGCTGGCCCGCTGCCAGCTCAGCCCGTGGGCTTGATTTCGCGGAAGATCAGCCATTGTCCGGCGCGCATGTGCCAGCCGAACGCCTCGCTCAGATCACCGGCTGCTTCCAGGTGCTCGGCGATCAGCGCCGCGTTCTCTTCCGTCGATCCAGGGTCGCGTGCCTCGAGCGCAGCGGCGAGACGCCGATGCAACTCTGCCCGCGCGGATTTCAGTTGTGAGCCGTACGCGACGGCTCGGATCAACGGATGACGAAAGGCGTACTCGACGCGCGGGGCGAAGGCCACCTGATCAATGAGCTCTGCTCTGACCAACGACTCCAACGCCGGATCGTCGGCGAGAGCCCCCACAAGCGACTCCTCGAATCGCATACCGATGACCGCCGCAGCATTGAGGGTGAGCTTGGCACCGGTTCAAGCCGGTCGATTCGGGCACCGATGGCGGCCTGCAACGTGGCGGGCACGTCGACCTCGGTGGCCTCGTTGGCGCACATGTGGGCGCCACGCCCGCCCGTGAGCACGCCGCGGCCAACGAGGTCTCGCACGATCTCCTGGGCGAAAAATGGGTTGCCGGAAGCACGTTCGGCGATGCGCCGAGTCAGTTCTGCGACGGATGAGTCCGTGCCAAGCATTTCAGTCACCAATCGCACGCCCTGTGCATCGTCCAGCGGCGCGAGCGCAATCGTCTGCGCGCCTGCAGCCCGGCTGAGGGCACCGTCGTACTCCGGTCGATATGTGATGAGAACCAACGACGTCGTCCGAGGAACGACTGCGAGGAAATCGGCGAGAAGCGCCTCGCTGGTCAAGTCGACCCAATGAGCGTCCTCCACGACATAAATCGCGGGGATCGACCGAGCCAGTGTTGCTGCATTCACCAAAGCGGTCAGCCGCCGTCGGCGGGCTTCGGGTGCGATCTCGGGCAGCTCATCGGCGGGGTCACGGATACCGAGTTCGTCGAGTAGCAGTACCAAGTCGGCGGAATCGGGGTCAGGAATCAGCGTACGCACATGTGCACGGGCCGCCGCGTCATCCAATCCTTCGACACCGAACCCCGACCGAAGGAGTCTGTCGGCCGCCTGGAACGGCACGTCGCTGGTATGGGATTCGCAGTAGGTCGAAAACACCTCGACGCTGCGACCCTCTGCGAGGGCGCGCATTTCGGCCACCAGCCTGCTTTTCCCAATGCCCGGCGGACCGACCACACTTGCGACACACCCGCGACCCGCGATGGATCGATCGAGCATCGCTGTCAACGCGGACAGTTCCCACTCCCGACCCACCAGGGTCGACACCCGCGACGCCATCGGGCCGCGCTGTGCGCGCATCGACAGAAGTGTGCGGACCGGGACAGGGACGTCGGCTCCCTTGATCCGCATCTGTTGCGGCTCACCGAGTTCCGCGACTCCCTCGACCAGCCGGGCGGTGGATTCGCTGAGCATCACACCGCCGGCAGGCGCGCCGGATTCCATGCGTTGCGCCATGCCGACTTGATCGCCGACCGTGGTGTAGCTGTGAGCGCGAGAACCAATTTCGCCAGCGATCACCTCGCCGGAATTCAGGCCCACCCGCAGCCGAAACTCAATGCCGTCCCGTCGCTGAACTTCAGCGGCGAGGTCTTGGGCCTGCTTCTGAATATCCAAAGCCGCCAGACACGCTCGACTCGCGTGATCTTCCAACGCCAACGGCGCCCCGAAAATCGCCATCACGCCGTCACCGGTGAATTGGTTCACGGTGCCTCCGTATCGCTCGACAACCGCAGACGAGCGATCCAACAGGTCGGACATCAGCTCCCGCAAACGCTCCGGCCCCACCGTTGCGGCGATGTCCATCGAATGCACGACGTCGGCGAACAGCACCGTCACCTGTTTGAACTCGGCAGGCATGTCGGCCTGCGAAACGGCCGCACCGCACTCGTCGCAGAACTTCGCGTCGGCCCGCAGGTCCTTACCGCAATCCGAGCAGGCCACTCCCGCCGCCATCCGCTAAGGGTAGGACGTCGTCACGGCATACATTGCCAATCAGAACCAGCCTCGGCCGCTAACTGGATACATTGCATGCCATCCGGGCGAGAGGTGTGCAATTGTCCACGAACCGCATGTGGCTGCTGAATACATGCAGGTCAACCTTTCACTGGTGGTTGCGGCTGATCGTTGCCGCGTTCCTGCTGTCGGCCTGGGTAGCGGTCGGATTGGGCAGCGGTATCGCCCATGCCGACGACCCGTCGCCTTCGGGTAGTAAACCGAGTTCGGAGAGCTCGGCAGGCGCACCGAAAGCCAAGAAGGCCGATCCGCCGAAGGCTGGTACCGGGACCCCGCCCAGCGAGAGCAAGCCATCCGCTGACGACACGACAACGGACACCAAGCCGGCCGCCGCCGACCAGCCGTCCGAGCCGGCGTCGGAAGCGAACGCGGACCCCGACGACCCGCCGAAGCCGTCCGCGCGGCGCGGTTCACATCGCCCCGGCTTGACCAGTGAATCGGCAAAGACGGCGAAGCCAATCTCGGCCGATCCGAAGCCTTCTGCGACCAGCTCGGCGAGTCAGCGCAGCACTGTTGCGCCCGTCCAACAACGGCCGGCCGCCCGCCAACTGGCGGCAGTCGCGAACGTGGGCCCGTCGGTGTCGAGCCCTCAAACCACCGCACCCCCCGTCCATCTCCCGAACCAGAATCAAATTGTCGGAGTGGTCACCGATGTG
Source organism: uncultured Actinomycetota bacterium (assembly GCA_963766465.1). Taxonomy (GTDB): domain Bacteria; phylum Actinomycetota; class Actinomycetes; order Mycobacteriales; family Mycobacteriaceae; genus Mycobacterium. The sequence goes on along the minus strand of CAVXZT010000013.1, from coordinate 522,725 downwards.
GGCGTGGTGGCGGCGTCAGTGGTGTACACGGTGGCCGACACCGTCGCTCAGACCTTCGGACCGCACACCTTCTTCGGCGCGCCATATGCACTTGCCAGCGCGGTGGCGAATTCGGCTGCGGCAGTTAGCAGAACACTGATCGGTGCGCCACCCGGATCCGTCAGCACGGGACCGTTCCGCGTCAACTACGGAATCCTCGAAGGGCTGTCATTCCTGCGGCCGCAGGTTCCGCCGCCCGGTGCGAACGACCCGGACATCAAGGTCACCGACGAGCACCCCCTGCCGATCATTCTGATCAATGGAACGATTGCCACCCAGGGAGAGAACTGGGGTGTCGGCGCGCCGGTCCTCGCCAACGCCGGATACAAGGTCTACTCGTTCAATTACGGCAACATCACCCAGAATCCCAATTTCCCGGTCCAGGCCACGGATGACATCAGGGAGTCCGGCAAGCAGCTTGCCGCCGAAGTGGACAGGGTCCTCGAGGAAACCGGCGCACCCAAGGTGATCCTCATCGGCCATTCGCAGGGCGGCGGCATCCTGCCTGCGTACTACATCAACAACCTGGGCGGCGACGCCAAGGTGTCGCAGCTCATCGGCCTTGCCCCGAGCAATCACGGCACCGATGCCTCTGGACTGATCGGCCTGAGCAACCTGCCGATCCTCGGTCCCTTGGTGCTGGGTGTGGTGAACTCGTTTGGGCAGGCCTTCCACCAGCAGATGGTCGGTGACGAATTTCAGCAGGAGGTGTACGGCAACGGCGACACCCGGCCCGGTGTCCTGTACACCACGATCGCCTCGAAGACCGACTGGGTGGTGACCCCGTACACCCAGCAGGCGCTCGACGGCCCGAACGTGACCAACATCGTCCTTCAGGATCTGTATCCGGGACTCCCTGCCAGCCACCTTGGCGTGGTCTTGAGCCCACAGGCGTGGTCCGTCGTGCTGGACGCGTTGGCGAGCAATCCGCAGGCCAATCCCCTGGCTCCGTTGCAGAGCGAAGACCTGGTCGCATAGCAAAAACCCATGAAACTCCTTTGTCCCGGGGGCCTTGCGTACTGCTGCTAGCTGGTCAGTGAGTCCGGCGGCAGGAAGCGGTCGCCGTACTTGGCGGCGAGCTCCTTGGCCCGCGCCACGAAGGCTTCCTTGCCCGTACCTGCCGGCCCCTCGTAGCCGACGATGTACTGCGCCGAGCCACCGGTCCACGGCGGGAAGCCGATGCCCATGATCGAGCCGATGTTCGCGTCGGCGGTGGACGTGAGCACGCTCTCGTCGAGGCACTTCTGGGTTTCCAGCGCCTCGGCGAACAGCATCCGGTCGATCATGTCCTGCAGCGGCGGCTGCGAGGTGCCGGACTTGAACGTATCCCTCAGTCCCGGCCACAGCTGGGTGCGCTTGCCGTCGACGTAGGAGTAGAAGCCGGCGCCCTTCAACCGCGACGGCCGGCCGGCCTCGATCATCTTCTCGACGACCGCCTCCGCCGGATGCGGCTCGTACTTACCGCCGGCATCCTCGACACCCTTGCGGGTGGCGACGGCGATCTTGTGCATCAGCTCGAGGTTGAGCTCGTCAGAGAGCTGCAGCGGCGGCGCCGGATACCCGGCCTGCGAACCCGCGTGCTCGATGCTGGCCGGCACGACACCCTCGCCGAGCATGGCGAGCGCCTCGTTGACGAACGTCCCGATCACCCGCGATGTGAAGAAGCCGCGGCTGTCGTTGACGACAATCGGCGTCTTGCCGATGGCCAGCGTGTAGTCGAACACCCGCGCCAGCGCCTCGTCAGATGTCTTCTCGCCCTTGATGATTTCCACCAGCGGCATCTTGTCGACCGGCGAGAAGAAGTGGATCCCGATAAAGTCCTCCTGACGCTTTACGCCGGTCGCCAGACTGGTGATCGGCAGCGTCGAGGTGTTGGATCCGAGCAGCGCGTTGGGCTCGACGATGTCCTCGATCTCCTGGAACACCTTGTGCTTCAGCTCAACCGACTCGAACACCGCCTCGATGACGAAGTCGACACCCTTGAAGTCGGCGGCGTCTGCCGTCGGGGTGATCCGGTCCAGCAGCGCCTTGGACTTCTCCGCGGTGGTCTTGCCCCGCTCCAGCGCCTTCGCTTCCAGCTTCTCGGAGTAGCCCTTGCCCTTCTGCGCGGCCTCGATGCTGACGTCCTTCAGCACCACGTCGTAACCGGCCTTGGCCGACACGTAGGCGATACCGGCGCCCATCATGCCCGCGCCCAGCACGCCGATCTTCTTGATCGGCATCTTGGCGATGCCATCGGGCCGCGAGCCGCCGCCGTTGATGGTCTGCAGGTCGAAGAAGAAAGCCTGGATCATGTTCTTGGCGACCTGGCCGGTGACCAGCTCGGTGAAGTAGCGACTCTCGATGCGGCTGGCCGTGTCGAAGTCCACCTGCGCGCCCTCGACGGCCGCGTCCAGGATCTTCCGCGGCGCAGGCATCGGCGCGCCCTTGAGCTGCTTGCGCAGCAGCGCGGGGAACGACGGCAGGATGGCGGCCAGTCCCGGTGAAGAGGGGGTGCCGCCGGGCATCTTGTAGCCCTTGGCATCCCACGGCTGGGTGTGGCTGTCGGGGTTGGCCTTGATCCACGCCTTGGCGGCGGGCACCAGCTCCTCGACGGTCGGTAGCACCTCGTCGATGAGGCCGATCTCCTTGGCCTGGGCCGGCTTGAACCGGGTGCCCTGCGACAGGATGTTCATGAACGCGGTCTGGATGCCGAACATGCGCACGGTGCGCGTGACACCGCCGCCGCCGGGCAGCAGGCCAAGCGTCGCCTCGGGGAGGCCGACCACGAGGCCCTTGACGTCGGCCGCGATGCGGTGGTGACAGGCAAGCGCGATCTCGAGGCCTCCCCCCAGCGCGGCGCCGTTGATCGCGGCCACCACTGGCTTGCCAAGCGTTTCGAGCGCGCGCAGATCGCGCTTGACGGCCTCGACGGTGTCGAAGGCCTCACCGGCGTTCTCCGGGCCGAGGTTGATCATGCCCTTGAGGTCGCCGCCCGCGAAGAAGGTCTTCTTCGCGCTGGCGATGACCACACCGGTGATCGAATCCTTCTCTGCGACAAGGCGTTCGACGGCGTTGTGCATGGACTCGGCGTAGTGCTCGTTCATCACGTTGGCCGACCCGGTGGGGTCGTCCATCATCAGGGTGACGATGCCGTCGGCATCCTTATCCCAAGCAATGGTGTTCTCTGCCATGGTCTTAAACCCTCTCGATGATGGTCGCGACACCCATGCCGCCGCCGATGCACAGGGTGACAAGCGCGCGACGCGCGTTGCGGCGCTCGAGCTCGTCGACCATGGTGCCGGTGATCATGGCGCCGGTGGCGCCCAGCGGGTGGCCCATCGCGATGGCGCCGCCGTTGACGTTGAGCTTCTCGTCGGGGATGTTCAGGTCCTTCTGGAACTTCAGCACCACCGACGCGAACGCCTCGTTGAGCTCGAACAGGTCGATGTCGTCAATCGTCAGGCCTGCGCGGTCGAGGACCTTGCGGGTGGCGGGCGTCGGGCCGGTCAGCATGATGACGGGATCCGCGCCGCTGGTGGCGGTGGCCACTACGCGGGCTCGCGGCGTCAATCCCTGTGAGGTGCCTGCCTTCTCACTGCCGACAAGCACCAGCGCGGCACCGTCGACGATGCCGGAGCTGTTGCCGCCGGTGTGGACGTGGTCGATCTTCTCGACGTAGTGGTACTTCTGCAGTGCCACGTCGTCGAAGCCGCCCATTTCGCCGATGCCGTCGAATGCGGTCTTCAACTTGCCGAGGCCCTCGAGCGTGGAGTCGGGGCGCATGTGCTCGTCGTGGTCGAGGATGGTCAGGCCGTTCTGGTCGCGCACCGGCACGACGGACTTGGCGAAGTAACCACCGGACCACGCCTCGGCAGCCTTCTCCTGGCTGCGCAGCGCGTAGCGGTCGACGTCCTCACGCGAGAAGCCCTCGATGGTCGCGATCAGGTCGGCGCCGATGCCCTGCGGCACGAAGCCGATCTGGTAGTTGGTCTCCGGGTCGGTGGCCCACGCGCCGCCGTCGGAGCCCATCGGGACGCGACTCATCGACTCGACGCCGCCGGCCAGCACCAGATCGTCCCAACCGGAACGCACCTTCTGCGCGGCGGTGTTGACGGCCTCGAGGCCGGACGCGCAGAAGCGGTTGAGCTGCACGCCGCCCGTGGTCTCGGGCAGGCCCGCAGCCAGCACCGCGGTGCGGGCGATGTCGCCGCCCTGGTCACCGACCGGGGACACGACGCCAAGGATCATGTCGCTGATCAGGGTCTCGTCGAGGTCGGGGTGGCGCCGGCGGAGCTCGTCGACGAGGCCGACGACCAGGTTCAGCGGCTTGACCTCGTTGAGCGAACCGTTGCGCTGCTTGCCGCGAGGCGTGCGGATGGCCTCATAGATGAAGGCTTCTTCAGACATGAAGATTTTCCTGTTCAGGTGGGGTTATTTGGGAGCCCTGCCCTCATGGGCGGTAGTCCTCTGACCGAAGCCTAACAGCCCCTCCCAACCGGGTGGTTGGGTGGTTGCTCACTCCGGCGAGCAGACGCAGAAGGTTCCGAACACGCCGCGAAAAGTGACCTTCTGCGTCTGCTCACGCAAGATGGGTGACCATGACGGTGCGGCGGCTGCAGCCATACGCGGTCACGATCTTCGCGGAGATGTCGGCGCTTGCCGCCCGGATCGGCGCCGTGAATCTGGGCCAGGGTTTTCCCGACGAGGACGGTCCACCGGCGATGCTCAAGGTCGCCGAGAATGCCATCGCCGACGGCGTCAACCAGTACCCGCCCGGCCTGGGGATCGCGCCGCTGCGGCAGGCCATCGCCGCACAGCGAAAGCGTCACTTCGGAACCGAGTACGACCCCGACACCGAGGTGCTGGTGACTGTCGGTGCGACGGAGGCGATCGCGGCCGCGGTGCTCGGTCTCGTGGAACCCGGCTCCGAGGTGTTGTTGATCGAGCCGTTCTACGACTCCTACTCACCCGTCATCGCGATGGCGGGCTGCGAGCGGCGCGCAGTGCCACTGGTGCAGGACGGCCGCGGCTTCAGGATCGACGTCGACGGCCTGCGCCGTGCCGTCACACCGAAGACCAGGGCGCTGATCGTCAACTCCCCGCACAATCCGACCGGCATGGTCGCCTCCGACGAGGAACTGAAGGCGCTCGCCAAACTCGCCGTCGACGCCGACCTGCTGGTGATCACCGACGAGGTGTACGAGCATCTGGTATTCGACGGACGCCGCCACATCCCGCTTGCCAACTATCCAGGGATGGCCGACCGCACGGTCACGATCTCCAGCGCGGCGAAGATGTTCAACTGCACGGGTTGGAAGATCGGATGGGCCTGCGGTGCACCAGAACTCATCTCAGGGGTGCGTGCGGCCAAGCAATACCTCTCCTACGTCGGCGGTGCGCCGTTTCAGCCGGCCGTGGCCGACGCGCTCAACGCCGAAGAGGCATGGGTGGCAACACTGCGGGAGTCGTTGCAGGCCAAGCGCGACAAGCTGAGCTCAGCGCTTGCCGATCTCGGATTCGAAGTTCATGACAGTTTCGGCACCTACTTCTTGTGCGCCGATCCGCGTCCGCTCGGGTACGACGACAGCACGGCGTTCTGTGCTCAACTGCCGGAACGCGCCGGCGTGGCGGCGATCCCGATGTCCGCGTTCTGCGATCCGGGGGCCGACCACGCCGACGCGTGGAATCACTTGGTGCGCTTCGCCTTCTGCAAGCGTGACGAGACGCTCGACGAGGCGATCCGGCGGCTTGCCGTCCTGCGCGACTAGAGCGATGCTGCGACGGCCCAGATCTTCTCGGCGACAGAAGTATCGGCGCGGTCCAGCGGGCTGAGTGCCACATCCGTCGCGCCTGCATCCAGATAGCGTTTCAGCTGTCGCACAACCGATTCCACAGGGCCAATCGCGGCGAGATCGGCCACGCTCGCGATGCCCTCACGCGCGATCACCTTCTGGTACGACGGGATGGTCTCGTAGAAGCTCAACTGCTCAACAGCGTAAGCATGTGCGTCATCGACGTCGTCGGACACCAATACGGGCACCGCGGCGATAATTCTGGGCTTCGGCCGGCCCGCGTCTGCCGCGGCTTTCGCGATCGTAGGTTCGATGAACTCGGCGATGGTCCGCGGGCCGGCAAGGTAGGGCAGTGTGCCGTCGGCAAGTTCGCCGGTGACCTGCAATGCCTTTGGCCCCATCGCCGCCACATACACGGGCACCGGCGTGCCCCCGGCGACCGTGACGGGCCAGCCGGGGTTGGCACCGAACTCTTCGCCATGGAAGTCGACCGATCCGTTGTCGAACACCGACCGCAAGATCGTCAGGTGTTCGCGCAATCGCTGGATCGTGTTGGGCCACGCCGTGCCGAACGCCTGCCGTTCCGGCTCGTGAGCGCCAAGCCCGAGGCCGAGGCTGAAGTTGCCGTGCGCGGCGGCCTGCGCCGTCTGCGCCAACGACGCCACGATCAGGGGGTGACGCGGATTGATGGGGACCACCGACGTGCCAACGCCGAGGCCCGGCACCGCCGCCCCAACCTGCCCCGCCAGTGCGATCGCGTCGTGGCTGAACTGCTGAGCCAGCCAGACCTGCCGGACACCGAGGTCGTAGGCGCGACGCGCCTGCGAGACGACGTCGTCGACGACGTTGGCGGCCTGTGGGTCTGGATGCAGCATGATTCCGGTCGGCATACGCAGACCAACCGCCGCACAGGAACCCGCATTCCGATGCGACGGAACCGCACGAATCTGTGACGATGGTCGGATGCCCTCGACGGATTCGCTGCCGGACTTCACCTGGCTCCCTGACCTGGCATTGCGGACGCTCGGTGGCGCTGTCATCTGGGCCAATGATGAGACGTTCGCCGAGAAAGACAACCTGATCAGCCCCGGCCCAGCGGGTTATCAACCGGCGACCTTCGGCCACCGGGGTCAGGTCTATGACGGCTGGGAGACCCGGCGCAGGCGCGAACCCGGCCACGACGAGGCGATCGTGCGGCTCGGCGTACCGGGCGTGATCCGCGGCGTCGTCGTCGACACCGCCTGGTTCAAGGGCAACTATCCACCGGAAATCGCAGTCGAGGCAATCGAGGTCGACAGTTATCCGACTGCATGTCAGCTTGCCGCCGATGCTAACTGGGAAACGGTCGTCGAGCGCTCCAAGGTGTACGGCGACAGCCGCAACCCCTTCGAGGTCACATCCGAAAAGCGTTGGACCCATGTGCGATTGCGGATTCATCCGGATGGCGGGGTCGCACGGTTGCGGGTGCACGGCGAAGGCAGGCCCGATCCTCGATTCCTCGGTATCGGCCCGCTCGATCTGGCTGCTCTGGAGAACGGCGGACTCGTGCTGGACTGTTCGAACCGCTTCTACAGCTCGCCGCAAAACATCATCTTTCCCGGCCTCGCGCAGGTGATGGGTGACGGCTGGGAGACCGCCCGGCGCCGTGACGACGCTAACGACTGGGTGCTCATCCGATTAGCCGGCGCGGGTCGGGTGCGGGTCGCCGAGATTGATACGTCGTACTTCGTGGGCAACAGCCCGGGCGCGGCGAAGCTTTCCGGGCTGCGAACCGACGGTGAATGGGTCGAATTGCTTCCGCGCACCGACTTGTTGCCGGACACCCGGCACCGCTTCATCGTCGATGAGCAGGACCTAGTCGAACAGGCGCGTCTGGACATCTATCCCGACGGCGGCCTTGCCCGCCTTCGCCTCTTCGGCGAGCTGGCATGACGTACCCACGGGACATGGTTGGCTACGGCCGCAACCCGCCCGATCCGCAGTGGCCCGGCAACGCCGCAGTGGCCGTACAGTTCGTGCTCAATTACGAAGAGGGCGCGGAGAACTCAGTGCTCGACGGGGACGCGGCGTCCGAGACCTTTCTATCCGAGATCACACCGGCCGAGGCGTTTCCGAACCGGCACATGACTATGGAATCGCTGTATGAATACGGGTCGCGCGCAGGATTATGGCGGGTGCTGCGGGTCTTCGAGCGCCGTGGGATACCCCTGACGATCTTCGCGGTGGCCCAGGCGATGCAGCGAAATCCCGAAGCGGTGGCTGCTTTTGGAGAACTCCGCCACGAAATCGCCTGCCACGGCTTGCGCTGGAAGTCCTACCAGATGGTCGACCGCGAAACCGAGCGCGCGCACATCGCCGAAGCTGTCGACGTCCTTGGCAAACTCACCGGCGCGGCGCCGCTCGGTTGGTACACCGGGCGGGACTCGCCACATACCCGCGAGCTCGTAGTCGAGCATGGAGGCTTCCTCTACGACTCGGACTCCTACGCCGACGACTTGCCGTACTGGGTAAGGGTGCTCGACTCCGACCATCTGGTGGTGCCCTACGCCCTCGACACCAACGACATGCGGTTTGCCTCTGCGGCAGGGTTTTCCAACGGTGAGGAGTTCTTCGCGCACCTTCGCGACGCATTCGACGTGCTTTACGCGGAGGGCGTCGCGGGCAGCCCCAAGATGCTATCCATTGGCCTACATTGTCGCCTGGTCGGCAGGCCTGCGCGCACGGCGGCGCTGGAACGCTTCCTCGACCACGTCCAGTCACATGATGCGGTGTGGATCGCACGCCGAGTCGAGATCGCCGACCACTGGCGCACGGTTCACCCGCCGAGGTAGGCCTTCGGCGGGGGCGGTGCGTATTCGCCCCGTTTCGACGTACGCAGGCCCATCGTGACCAGCGATCGCACGGTGAGGGTTGCGGCGGTGACGCCATCGATGACCGGCACTCCCAGTTCCGAGGAGATCTGCGCGCACATGTCCGCCATGCCCGCGCAGCCCAGCACCACCGCGTCGGAGCCGTCCGATTCGACCGCCTCGCGACACGCCTCCGTGATGATCTTGCGGGCGTCCGGGTCGGTGTCGAGCTCGAGCACCGGTATCTCACAGGCGTGGATGCCGCAGCAGAACCGTTGCATGCCATAGTGTTCCGCAAGGTCGGTGGCCCGGCCGATGGTTCGCTTCAGCGTGGTGACGACCGAGAACCCGCGACCGACGTGACTGGCCGTGTGCATCGCCGCTTCAGCGATGCCGATGACTGGTCCGGCCGCGAGCTCACGAGCCGCATCGAGGCCGGGGTCACCGAAGCAGGCGATTACGTACCCGTCGACACCCTCCCGCTCACCGCGCTCGATGGCGCGCAGCACGCCGGGGACGCTCAGCGCCTCGTCGTAGTGGCTCTCGATCGACTCCGGCCCGATCTCGGATGTGATGCCCGTGATGGACATGTCCGCGCCTGCGACCGCCCTGGCACAGTCCTCGATCTTGTCGGTCATCGCCTGGGTGGTGTTCGGGTTGATCACCCAGATCTGGGTCACGGCAGCGGTGCGACAGCGTATTTGCCGCGAGTGGCAAGCAGGTAGTAGACCGTCAGTCCGAGCCCGCACCCGACGAACCAGCTGTACTGCGCGGCAGTGTGCATGCCGGGCACGCCGACCGCCAGCACTGGAATGACGGCAACCACGGCAGCGACAGCTGTGGCGATAACCGCAGCTGGGTTGTATCCCTTTGTATACCAGTAACTTCCGTCCTCGGCGAGGGTGAACATGTCGTCGATGATCACCTTCTGCTTGTGGATCAGGTAATAGTGGCCGATCAGGACCCCGAACAGCGGGCCGATGAACGCGCCGAGGATCTCTAGCGTGTAGTGGATGACGTCCGGGTTGTTGTAGAGGTTCCACGGTGTGATCAGCACCGAGCCGACCGCGGCGATCATTCCGCCTGCACGCCAACTGATCCGCTGCGGGCTGACGTTGGAGAAGTCGAAGGCAGGCGAGATGAAGTTCGCGACGATGTTGATGCCGATCGTCGCTATGGTAAAGGTCAACGCGCCCAACACGATTGCAAACGTGGAATCGATGCGCGCGACTGTCGTCACCGGATCGGTGATGAGCTCACCGAAGACCGGAACGGTGAGTGACGCGGTGACCACGACGAGAATCGAAAACACCAGGAAGTTCACCGGAAGCCCGAGGAAGTTGCCGCGCTTGACCGCATCGAACGACTTGCCGTAGCGAGCGAAGTCACCGAAGTTCAGCATCGGCCCTGAGAAGTACGACACCACGAGGGCGATCGCGCCGAGCATGACGGGAATCGACTCGAGACCCGTGTACTTCACCTCTCCGAGATTGAGGTCAATCGCGCCCCACCCTGCCTTGTAGATCAGGTAACCGCAGAGCAAGAACATCACGACATAGACTGCGGGGCCGCAGAAGTCGATGAACTTGCGGATCGACTCCATGCCGCGCCAGAACACACAGGCCTGCAGTACCCACAACAGCAGGAAGCTACCCCAGCCAAGCACGGGCAGTCCGAGAAAGCCGTATTGGCTCACGTCGGAGTACGGAGCCAACCCACCGAAGAGCTTGAGCAGCACGATGTCCAGCGCGGCCGACGCCAGATATGTCTGGATCCCATACCACGCCACCGCGATGAGACCCCGGATGATCGCAGGGATGTTGGCGCCGAGAACGCCGAACACGCTGCGGCAGATCACCGGGTATGGCACGCCGGTGGCTTGGCTGGGTTTGGCCACCAGGTTGCAGAAGAAGTTGACGATCACGATGCCGATGAGCAGCGCCGCCAGTACCTGCCAACTGGCCAGACCAAGCGCGAAGAGGCTGCCCGCGGTGACGTAGCCGCCGACGCTGTGCACGTCGGACATCCAGAACGCGAAGATGTTGTACGACGACCATGACTGCTTCTTCAGCGGAGCCAGGTCCTCATTGGTCAGGCGTGGGTCGTAGCCCGGCTTGATCAGCCCCCCGCCGATCGGGTGACCAGCGGCCTCCACGAGGTCGCCAGCGCCGACAATCGCGCCGGGCGGCGGTTGGTTCGCGGTCTGCGGTATGTCGATGTCGGTCATGCGCGGACGTTATCGACGGCGTATTTCGCCGCCATTTCCTGGGAAATACCTGGCTATTGCGTGAAAGATATATCCGGCGCAGCCAATAGTCCGGTGTCGGTGGGCAGCGTCGCGATGACTGAGTTGAGACGCTGGGCGTGCAGTTCCGATACTGCTAGCAGTCGCTCGACGTCGCCTGCGAGAAACGCGTCGAGCATCTGGCAATGGTCGGTGTGCAGATGCGCGCGGTCGGACGGCGCGACATGGATCATCGACTGCACCGGTTCGGTGACATTCCACGCCGCTTCCAGCATGTGCAGCAACCGGTGCATGCGTGATGGGCGAGTCAGCGCGATGTGAAACTGCCGACTCTGTCGATGATAGGTAACAGGATCGTCGTCTCGGATCGCCCGCTGCAGAACGTCATTGACCGCGACAACGGCAGCTCGATCCGCATCAGTTGCGTTGGCCACCGCGGCGGCCAATGAGGCGGCCTCCAACGTCTCACGCACGATATACATTTCGCGCAGCTCCTCAACCGTGAGCTGTGCGACGGTGTAGCCAGAGTTGCTGCGGTGGCTGACCAGGCCTTCGCCGATCAACGTCTTGAGTGATTCCCGAACGGGGATTTGGCTGACCCCGAACAGTTCTGCCACCTCCGCCAACGGGACTGGTGTGCCGGGAGGAACTGCGCCGTCGAGGATCACACGGCGCAGTTCGTCCAGAATTTCCTGCTGCGGACGGCCCGGTTTGTCGACCACCAGCCTGTCGACCAGGGCCGACCGTCGTCGCGACGGCATCCCGAAACGGTAAACCCGTCATGTTTCGCTGGTGTTGCAGCCGGGCGATCCGGCTCAATCAGGATCCCGTTTCCGCCAGCGGAAGTCGTCAACGCTGGCACCCGACTGCAGCAAACAAGTAGCTGGAAGGCTGACTACCGGTTATCCCCCAGCACCCTTTTGCGCAGCCCCTCGATTGCGGCGTCGATAATCGTCTTGCCGGCCCGCTTGATGAAGAAGTCCGGGATGAGCGAGTCGGGCTCGACGGTGACGTCGACCGTCAATGCAGTCGACGTGCCGGTGTGGTCGGGTCGAAGCGTGTACTCGACATGCTGAGCGTACTGCTGCTTTGTTGGCGCAGCGTCCCACACCAACCAGTTTGGGCCCCAGCGGAATTCGAGAATTTCTTCGTCGAGCTGCCCGAGCACCCTTACCGCAAGGCGCACGTGGTGCGGGCGGCCGTCGTCATACCTGTCGACCACCTCGGCCCGCCTGTACGCAGGAGTATCGGCAAGCAGAGCCTCGACGTCGGCGAGCGCATCCATGATCGCTTCCGGCGGCGCGTCGATCACGATCTCGCGTGATGTCCGGACGGCCACAACCCGAACCTAGGACGCGTATTTCTCCATGACCTGCTTGCGCAGGTTTTCCGTCGCGACATCGAGCACGATCTTTTTGGCCCGCTTGATCAGGAACTCGGGGACCGGGGCGGCCAGGTCAAGGATGATGTCGAAGCGCACCCGCGTCTTGTCCTCACCCTCGGGCGTGAGGTTGTACTCGACGTGCTGACCGCGCTGCTGGAACGTGTCGACTGCATCCCACACCATCCAGCGGGGTCCCCAGTGATATTCCAGAACCTCTTTGTCGCTAATTCCCATGATCTTGAGCGTCGCCCTCACGTGGTGCGGGCGGCCGTCGGGATGTCGGTCGAGAACCTCGGCGTGTTTGTGGACCGGCGACCACGTCGGCACCGAATCGATATCGGCGAGCGCGTCCAGAATCGCCTCGGGCGGTGCCTCGAAGACGACTTCTCGCGATGCTCGGACAGCCATGTAGCGAAGTCTAGCTAACTCGGAAGCCTTATGCATCATATTCCGTAGCTAATTTTTTTCTACCAGTTGATTTCGCCGATGTTCGTTGTGGTTTTAGGCGGTGCGCCAACCGGCCCTGCAGGTGTACGGGAGAACCGCGGTGCGGGCGCGGCCTGGTCGACGCCGTTGCTGGTCAGCATTGTTGAGCGTGCCCTGAGATGTTCGCTCTCCGCCGCTTCACCCCAGGTGAGCACCGGTGTCACGCACGCATCGGTGCCGGCGAAAAGTTCGGTCCATTCGTCACGGGTCTTGCCCGCAAACTTCTCTGCGAACAGCTTGTGCAATTCGGGGAAAGCCGCTGTGTCGAGTTGATTGGGGACGTCGGAGGCCGTCAAGCCGAGGCCGGCCAGCAGTTGCGCGAAGAATTGCGGCTCGATCGCGCCCACGGCCATGTACTTGCCGTCCGAGGTCTCGTATGTCCGGTAGAACGGCGCCCCGCCGTCGAGCATGAACGATTCGCGCTGGTCCTTGAGCGTTCCGGTCGACTTCATCGTCCACGCCATCTGCGAAAGGATGGACACGCCGTCGACCATCGCGGCGTCGATCACCTGGCCCTTGCCCGAGCGTTCCCGCTCATACAGCGCGGCGACGATGCCGAGCAGCACAAACATCGACCCGCCGCCGAAGTCGGCCACCAGATTCAGCGGAGCGACCGGCGGGCGGTCGCGGTAACCGATGGCTGACAGCGCCCCGGTTTGGGACAGGTAGTTGATGTCGTGGCCCGCGGTCTGCGCCAGCGGGCCGTCCTGACCCCACCCGGTGATCCGAGCGAAGACCAGCCGCGGGTTGACCGCCGCGCAGTCGTCGGGCCCGATCCCCAACCGTTCGCAGGTCCCCGGCCGGAACGCGTCGATCAGCACGTCCGCCTTGGCCGCCAACTCCAGCAGCTTGTCCGGCTCGCTCTTCACGTCGAGATCGACGATGCGCTTGCCGCGGTGCAACAGGTCTTTGTCCTCGGCGGGCATCTGCAACCCGCCCGGCCTGCGCACCCGCACCACGTCGGCGCCGAGGTCGGCGAGCACCATGGCCGCGTGCGGGCCTGGGCCGATGCCGCCGAGTTCGATTACTCTCACCCCGACAAGGGGGCCGGTGTTGATCACCGGAGCAACGTAACTCAGCCGTCCTTCTTCACCTTGAGAACAGGCTTCTGCAGACCGTCGAACGCACGTTAGCGACATGTGCGTCAATACCGTCATTTTTGTCCATCGCCGTGTGCGAGACGCCATACGCTTGGCGCATCAGTGAATCAGTTAGGGCCGCCGGACCGGCGAAGGATGCAGTGGCGCCGGCAGCGAAGGTGTGCCGGTCGTGTGGAGCCGTGCCACACGAGGGCGCTCGATTCTGTGACAAGTGCGGGTCACAGCTGTTGGCATCGGGTGACAAAGGGGCGAAGTACAAGCAGGTGACGGTGCTCTTTGCCGACGTGGTGCATTCGATGGACATCGCGGCCGCGGTGGACGTGGAGCGGTTGCGCGAGATCATGACCGAGCTGGTGGAGCGATCGGCGGCGGTGGCGCGCCGCTACGACGGGACCGTGGAGTACAACGGCGACGGGGTGATGGCGCTGTTCGGCGCCCCAGTTGCGTTGGAGGATCATGCTTTTCGAGGGTGTCTTGCCGCGCTGGCCATCCAGGAGGAGGCCAACCGGTTGGCGGCCGAGGTGCAGAGCCGCGACGGCGTGTCGCTGCGGTTGCGGGTGGGCCTGAATTCGGGTCGGGTGATCGCAGGTGAAATCGGTTCGGGGTCGCTGGGATACGCCGCGACCGGCGAGACGGTCGGTTTTGCCCACGGATCGATCGGCGGCCCCCGCGGGGGATGCTTTCGGAGTCGACGCGGCTGTCGAGCACACGTGACGCTGGCCGGCCGATGTGCGCATAAAGGGGGCACCCGTGCGCACGCGTCGGCTGGTCGCGATCGGCCCCCGCGATGGCATGGTCGGGCGTGCCGAGGCGAGCCTGGTCGGTCGGCGCTGGGAGATGGCGGCCCTCGACGCAATTTCGGAGCGGACGATCGGTGGGCGCGGCGGTGTGGTGAATGTGGTGGGACCGCCGGGCATCGGCAAGTCCCGGGCGGCCCGGGAAGCGGCGGCCCATGCCGTCGCTCGCGGGTTCGAGGTATTTTGGACCTTCTGCGAATCGCACGCCCATGACGTCCCGTTTATGCCGTGACACGGCTCCTGCGCGCGGGCAGCGGCGTGGCTGACGTCGAGGGCGCAGCCGCTCGCGCGATGTTGCGGGCTGATGTGCCCGCCGATGCCGACCCGCAGGATCTGCTGCTGCTTGATGATCTGCTCGGCATCGCCGACCCCGATGTCGCGCTGCCCCAGATCGATCCGGATGCGCGACGTAGGCGGTTGACCGCGCTGATCAACACCGTGGCGCTGGCGCGCACCGAACCGGCGCTGTTCATCATCGAGGACGCGCACTGGATCGATGCGGCCAGCGAATCAATGCTGGCCGACCTCGTCACCGTCATTCCGCGCACCCCGTCGATGGTGCTGATCACCTGCCGCCCCGAGTACGAGGGGGCGCTGACGCGAGTACACGGTGCGCAGACGATATCGCTTGCTCCACTGGGTGATTCGGACAGCGCGGCGCTGCTCGATGAGCTACTCGGTTCGGATCCCTCGGTCGGTGAACTGGCGGCCATCATCGCCGAGCGGGCAGCCGGGAACCCGTTTTTCGCCGAGGAGATGGTGCGTGAGTTGGTGCAGCGCGGAGCGCTGACCGGTGAGCGTGGTGGCTATGTCTGTCGGGTGGATGTCGCCGAGGTGAGCGTGCCGGCCACGGTGCAGGCGGCCATCGAGGCGCGCATCGACCGGCTAAGCCCCTCGGCTCGGCGAACTCTGAATGCGGCGTCGGTGATCGGCGCCCGCTTCCGAGCCGACCTGCTCGGCGCGCTGGAGATCGATGCAGCAGTCGACGAGCCACTGGGCGCTGAATTGATCGATCAGGTGCGGTCCACCCCCGCCGTCGAGTACGCCTTCCGCCATCCGCTGATCCGTGCGGTGGCCTACGAATCACAACTGAAATCCGATCGCGCCCAGTGGCACCGGCGCGTCGCGGGCGCCATCGAATCTTGTGAACCGGCAGCGGCTGATGAACATGCCACGTCATCGACACCCAGGACCACCTTGGCGCCCGAAGGCGCGGCGGTCAGCGACTCGATCACTCCCCGCAGCAGCTGAACTGTGTCCGTGACACCCGACGGCGCCCACGCAGTGAAAGCACCGAGCGGAATTGCCCGTGCGGAAGATGTGCCCACTGTCCAGCGGGTTTCGCAGCCCTGCGATGCGGCGGCCGACAAAGCTTCACGGGCGATCCGGCTTTTCCCTACACCCGCCGGTCCGCAAACATGGATGCCGGAGACGGCCGAAGCTGAGATGACGGCTTCGATAGTCCGCATCTCCCCCGCGCGGCCAATTAACGGCCATGATAAGCGCACCTCAAGAGCGTATGAGTCCCAGTGGCGCCACGCGGAGAATACGGCGACTTCGGGTTCAGTTTGAGAGGTGGTGCCGCAGCTCCTACCGCGACGAGATGCAGTAGTCCTTTTGGCGACCTCCGCCAACTGCAGTGGCCGACTACTGAATGCAGCTCATCGGCTGACCGTGACGATCGTTGATGTGAGCCGTCGAAGTTCGCAGCCATCGATAGGAGAAGTTGGCCAGCAGCTGGGCGTGAATCCGGCAGGCGACCCCATTACGCTCGGATCGACATTCAACCAGGCCAAAGACCTGTTCCCCGGTAACACACCCGATGCCTATGGGGCATTCACCGATACATTCATTGCCCCGGTGTTGGGTCATCCCCCCTCTGGCCGCATCCCTCCGCGGCTGGGCGTCAAAACACTCACACCCGCTTGTGATCGCGCCAGTACAGCCGGCGGCCATCGCCTCTGCAGCTAGAGAAGGTCGATTCGTGCCAAGTTAGTTGCCTCCCTTCTTGACCTTCAGCACCTGCTTGCGCAGCCCCTCGGTTGCGGTCTCCACACCACCCTTCATGGCACGCTTGAGCACGAATCCAGGCATTGGGATCGCCAGGTCGACGGTGATGTCGAACCTGACCTTGGTCTTGTCCCCGTCGGGTGTCAGCGTGTAGGACGCATCCTGGGCCTTCAGTTGACCCGCGCTGATCAGGGTCCAACTGACGACGTCGCCGGTCCAGGTGTACTGGACGACCTGCTCGTCGGAGATGCCCGCGGTCTTGATCTTCATCTTGACTCGCTTCGGCCTGCCGTTGTCGTAAGCATCGAGGACCTCGGCGCTCTGATATTGCGGGGACCACGTCGGCGTCGACTCCACGTCGGCGATGACGTCGAGGATCTCCTCGGGCGTTGCTTCGATCGTGACTTCGCGCGAATCACTGGTAGCCATGGCGCGACGATAGTCCCACTGCCCTTCGGGCGGGGGTGCCCCCAGGTTTACGGTTCGTGTCATGGAGCTTTGGGAGCTGGTCGCTCGTGAACGCATCAGGGACACACTGGCTCGCTACAACTGGTCGGGTGATGCGCTTCGACTCGACGACCTTGGTCAAACCTTTTGCGAGGACGGCGAGCTCGAGCTCCGCGGTTCCGAGCCGGTGCGCGGGCGCGCCGCGATCATCGCGCTATTGGGTGGCGTCGTGGCATCTCCGATTGAGTCCGCGCACGCGTCGGGTGTGAAGCGAATCGTGCGCCACAACATCACGAACATCCGCTTAACCGACGTGACGTCCCAAGAAGCGCGGGTCGCGTGCTACTTCACTGTTTTCACCGAGATCGGCCTCGACCACTACGGCCGCTACCGCGACGTGTTCATACCCGTCGATGACGACTGGCTGATCCGCCACCGGTTCGTCTCGACCGACTGGAGCGCACCCGACTCGACGATGGCGCGCCGGTAGGCTCGCGTGCATGAGTACAGCCGTCGACCCAGCGGTTCCGCCAAGCGGCACGGGTTGCGTCGAGTGCGATGCGGGCGGCGGCTGGTGGGTGCACCTACGCCGCTGCGCGGCATGCGGGCACATCGGATGTTGCGATGATTCGCTGGCCCGGCACGCCTCCGCCCATTGGCGCGAGACCGGACATCCCATCATCCGGTCGTTCGAGCCCGGCGAGGATTGGTTCTGGAACTTCGACGAGAACGAGTATTACGACGGGCCGGAACTCGCTGCGCCGGAATGCCATCCAGAGAACCAGTCAGTTCCCGGCCCTGAGGGCAGGGTTCCGAGTGACTGGGTGAGCCAGCTGCGCGCCCGCAGCGACTAACCACTCTCGTGGTCAAGGGCGGCAGCGAAAGCACACTCACCGTACTGGTCGCGTTCGGTGCGAATCTCGCTATCGCCGTGGCGAAGACGATTGCCGCCGTCGTGTCCGGGTCGGCTTCGATGTCGGCCGAGGCGGCCCATTCGTGGGCGGACACCGGCAACGAAGTGTTACTGCTGATAGCCAACCGTCGTAGCGCCCGCCCCGCTGACGACAGCAGGCCGCTGGGCTACGGCCGCGAGGCCTATGTGTGGTCGCCTGCTCGCCGCCCTCGGTCTGTTCGTAGTCGGCGCGTCGGTGTCGATCTGGCATGGTGTCAGCGAGCTGATGGGAGGCGAGCAGGCCGAGGGCCGAGATTACGTACTCGCCTACGCAATCCTGGCCATTTCCTTTGTGCTGGAGGGAATCTCGTTTCTCCAGGCGCTTAGACAACTGCGGGCCGAAGCGCGCAGCCTCGATCGTGACCTGCTCGCGCATGCCTTGGAGACGTCGGATCCGACGACGCGAGCAGTCTTTGCCGAAGATTCCGCCGCGATGATCGGCATCGTCATAGCCGCTGCCGGTATCGGGATGCACGAACTGACCGGTGCAGCCGCGTGGGACGCGATCGGCTCGATCCTCATTGGTGTGTTGCTCGGTGTGGTCGCGGTGCTGCTGATCGACCGGAATCGCCGATTCTTGACAGGCGAGTCCAGTTCCCCAGAACTACGGGAAGCTGCCGTGGCGCGTGTCCGGCAGCTGCCCGACGTGGCGTCGGTCCGGTACCTCCGGCTGGAATTCATCGGACCGAAGCAGCTTTTCCTCGTCGCGAGTGTGGACCTCACCGGCGATGACGCGGAGTCGTCGGTGGCGCGCAGGCTCCGCCGGTTGGAGCGGGAACTGGAGACCGATCCGTACGTCGTCGATGCCCTGCTGACGGTTTCCGAGCCCGACGACGGGGGTAGTCAGGAGCGGTGAACAGCAAGAAGCCCGAGACCGCGGACTCCGACGCGGGGGCACAGGGCGCCGACGACGACGTCCAGAGCGACCCCGGCAAGGGCGCTGACGACCGCGCCGACTGGTCCGACGAAGGCGGCGCAACGCCGAGCGGGCCAGCCGACACCGGCGATGACACCCAATGAGTTAGATCGCCTCGCTCAACGCCGACAGTGTCTCGGCGGCAGTGTATTTCGGCGTCCAACCCAGCCGTGACTTCGCCTTGGCGGTGTCCATCACCACCGACGTGCGACCGACGTGGAGCCACTCCAGCGCGGATGGTACGAACGGCAGGCGAGCGATGACTTCGGACGCCGCCGACGCCGCCACCCTCGGTATCCGGACGGGACGGGCGCCCAGCGCTTCGGCCACATCCGACATCGACACGACTCCGTCGCCGGCGAGGTTGTAGGCACCCGGCGGTGCGGAAGTCGTTGCAGCCAAGGTGATTGCGGCGGCCACGTCGTCGTGGTGGACCAATTGCAACGGCGTACCGGGATCGGGGAACGGCGGCTTGAGGAGTGGCAACGCTTGCGCGACCCGCCTGACCGGGCCAGGCAGCTGGTTCCATGGCATCGCCGTAGCAAGGGTGGGCGCCTTCGGCCCGGCGACGATGCACGGCCGCAACACGAAGACCTCGAGCGGTGAGTCGATAGTGACGTCGGGCAGCGCCGCCTCGCATGCGGCCTTCTGCTCGGAGTAGTAGTGCTCGGGTGACCCGCGGACCGGCACATCCTCGGTTATCGGCACCGGATTGTCGGTGTGGTAGCCGTAGGCCGCCACCGATGAGGTGTAAACAAGGCGACGCGGGCGGTCCGCCGCCACCGTGGCTTCGAAGACATTGCGGGTGCCCTCGAGGTTGACGCGGGCGCTTTCCTCGCGCGAGCCCATGATGATGAAGGCCAGATGGACGACTACGTCGGCCGCGGCGACCAGCGCATCGACGGCGTCGCGGTCCAGGATGTCGCCCCGCAGGTATTCCGTCTTGGTCCACCCGTGCGCGGCCGCATCGAACGGACGCCGCGCCATCCCGATGATTCGCTCGACCCCTGGCGCTCGCTCCAGCGCCTTGACCGCCGAAATGCCGATGTCACCCGTTGGACCGGTGACGGCAACAGTCAGTGCCATGCCCGTTAGCGTTCCCCGCCGCCGGACCCTCGAAACGCGTCAGACGTTGTCGGCGAGTGCCGCCTGCGCGGCGTTGTAGCCGGGAACGAACGTGATACCAGGGCCGCCATGGCAACCTGCGCTGGCCAGGTACAGTCCCTCGATCGGGATCGGTTGATCGACATAGCCTTTCGGCCCTGGCCGGTTGATGCCGATCTGATCGGGATGAATCAACCCGTGGCAGTAGTCGCCACCCGGCGCACCGAACATGGTGCCCATGTGTTTAGGCGTGAAGGTGGTGTGCCTGATGATCAGGCTTTCGAAATTCGGGGCAAGCCGCGTGATCTTGTCGATCACTCGCTGCCCCATCTCCACCTTCATCTCGCCGTAGCTCGACTGGGTCTCCTCGATGGGGAACCACAGCGAGAACGCCGAGACAGCGTGCTTGCCCGGCGGCGCGAGGTCCGGATCGTTGACCGACGGAATCTGCAGCGCTATCGCGGGATCGGCGGGCACGATCCCGCGCCGGCAGTCTTCCCATTGCTGCTGCAGTTCCTCGGGTGTGCTGAAAATGCCGATGTTCGACTGCATCGCGGGATCGTTGAGCAATTCGTACGGTGCCGCGAATTCCGGTATGCCGTCGAGTGCGAAGTGCATCTGCAGATAGCTGCCGCGGTGGTCGATGCGTGAGAACCGCTCCCTGACATCCGCAGGCACCGCGCCCCCGTCGACCAGGCCATTGACCGTGAGATCTGGTGCGACACCGGAGATGACGATCGGTGCGGTCACGGTGGAACCGTCCTCGAGGCGGACGCCGGTCACCCGGCCGTCGGCGACGGTGATCTCGTCGACCTTGCTGCGCAGCCGCAGTTCGCCGCCGCTGGAAGTGAATACGTCGCACAAATGGGAAGTCAGCGCGCCGATGCCGCCGCGCAACTTCTTGACCAGAAGTGCATTCTCGTCCGGGACGGCGAACCCGTACGCCAGTGCTGCAGCGGTACCCGGCGTCGCGGGCCCGCGATAGGTGGTGTTGCAGGCCAACAGCGACAACATGCCGCGCAGCGCGCCGTTCTTCTCCTTATCGGGCAGGTAGCGGTCCAGCACATCGGTGACGGACCCGAACAACAGATCGGTGATCGTCGAGCGCTCGAATTCATTTGTGGCGCATGCGTACATCTCATCGATCGTCTTCGGCGGCTTACCCGCGTCGAAACGCCCCAGCGCCCTGGTCGGCGCCTGGCACCAGGCCATCAGGCCGGCCATCCCGTTGACCGCCTCAGCGCCGTGCACCTCGTTGATGTGCGTCAGCAGCTTCATCGGGTCGGTGTAGTAGACGAGCGGTTCGTCGCCGACGCCGCGCAGGGATACCGACATCACGTCGAGGTCGACGGTCGGCAGATCGTCGAGCCCGAGCTCACGGCTCACCGTCGCCGACGTCGGAATCTGCACCGAGCCGGCGATCTCGAATTTGAAGCCGTCGAACAGCTCCACCGTCGACGCCATCCCGCCCGCGTAGAGCTTCGAGTCGAGGCACAGCGTGCGGAGTCCCGCCTTCTGGAGCAGTGCGGCGGAGGTCAGCCCGTTGTGGCCCGCGCCGACGACAATCGCGTCAAAGTCCGTCATTGGCTGAGGCTGACACGCACCGCGCAGTTTTGTCAATATTGACGAAACTTTCGATCAGACCGGGTCGCCGATGCCCTTGCTCAACGTCTTCAGCGCCGCACCGCACAGCCGAGACAGCTCGGGCAGCGCGCGGTCCTCGCCGAGCATCCACACCTCCATCGCGCCAAACACCGCTGCGGCGATGCACCGTGCGGTGACGGTGACGTGCATCCGCTCGTCGGTTCCGGGTTTCGGTGGGTTCTCCCCGCCGAGGTGCTCCTCGATCGCTTCGGCGAACTGGGCCTCGACCTGGCGCATGTGCTTGACGATCCGGCCGGCGTCGAGTTCCTGGACGCGCAGGGAGGCGATCTGCGTGACCGCCCAGTCCTCGTAGGGTCTGGCCATGATCGCCGCCTGCACCGAGTCGATGATCGACTCGTCGTGCGACCTGTCGGCGAGCGCGCGGCGAAACCAGTGCAGGCCGGCGTCGTAGTCGGCGAATAACAGGTCGTGCTTCGACGCGAAGTGCCGATAGAAGGTCCGCAGCGATACCCCGGCGTCGGCAGCGATCTCCTCGGCCGACGTGTCCTCCACCCCCTGCGCGGTGAACCGCACCACCGCCGCGCGCCGCAGCGCTTCGCGCGTGCGCTCACTGCGCGCCGTCTGAGCAGGCCGAACCATGTGCAGAAACTACCCCACCGCGGTTATGTCAATATTGACAAAACTCAGATCGGTGGCAAGACTCCGGCTATGGTCTCGCTCGTCGCTCACGCACTCCTCGGTTTCGCGGTCGTGTGGTTCACCATCGCATCGAATTCGAAGATCTTTTCCCGGCCGCCCGACGGTCCGCGGTTCTCCGCTCTCGAGATCGCGTTCTGGGTGATCGGCCTCGCGTCGCTTCCGCTGTGCTGGTACTTCAACATTCGCTACGTGTATGAGTACGCACCTAACACGATGATCGGCCAGCCCAACTGGTCGGAGTTCATCGCGCTGGGATACGCCAACCCAGCATCCAGTTCACAAGTCCTCGACTACACCATCATCAACGTGATTCTGCTGCCGTTGTTCACCATCATCGATGGCCGACGGCGGAACATCCGCCACCCGTGGCTGTTCTTCGTGTCGAGTCTGTTCACCAGCTGCGCGTTCGCGTTCGCGTTCTATTTCGCGACGATCGAGCGGCAACGGCGGAACAAACTTGTCGACATCGAGGCGCCATCTCGCGTGTGACACTGCACGTGTGAAGGTTCACCACCTCAACTGCGGGACCCTGTACCCGCTCGGGTGCGGCGAGATGGTGTGCCACGTGCTGCTGGTCGAGACCGGCAACGGTCTGGTGCTGATCGACACCGGCTTCGGGCCGAAGGAATGCCTGGACCCTGCGAACCGCGTTGGAGCGTCCCGACATCTCATCCGTCCGGTGCTCAAACATGAGGAAGCCGCGGTCAATCAGGTCGAGCGACTCGGGTTTCGCCGAGACGATGTGCGCCACATCGTCATCACCCACTTCGACGGCGACCACATCGGCGGCATATGCGAGTTCCCCGAGGCGCAGATCCATGTCACCGCGGCAGAGGCGCTCGGCGCGATGCGGGCCCCGTCGCGCGGTGAGCAGTTCCGCTTCCGCCCGGTCCTGTGGGCACACGGCCCCAAGATCGTCGAACACACCCCCGACGGGGAGAAGTGGCGGGGATTCGCCGCGGCCAAGGAACTCGACGCGGTGTCGCCGGGCATCGCGCTGATCTCGCTGCCCGGCCACACACGCGGACACGCCGGTGTGGCGGTCGACGCGGGCCACCGCTGGGTGGTGCACTGCGGGGACGCCTTCTTTCACCACGGTACGGTCGACGGAACCGCACGTATGCCGCGTGCGCTCGCCGCATTCGAGTCGGTGACAGCATTCGATCGGAAGACGATGCGGCAGAACCACGCTCGGCTCACCGAGCTGTATCGACGCCGTGAGCCTGACATGCTCATGGTCTGCTCACATGACCGGACGCTGTACGAACAAGCGCAAGCCACCGCCTAAGGAGTTTCAATGCAGGTCACATCGCAAACCACCGTCGCCGCACCGATCGAAACCGTGTGGGACAAACTGAGCAACCACGTCGGGATGAGCGAGTGGGGTCCCGGGATCACCGTGACGATGGACAGACTCGGCACCGCGGACCCGAACGGCGTCGGCGCGATCCGGCGTATCGCCTCGCCGGGACCGGGTCCCGACATCGTCGAGGAAGTCGTGACTTTCGAGGCGCCCAACCTGTTCGGCTACAAGGCGCTGTCCGGGACCCCCTTCCCGGGTTACTCCGGCGAGGTACGGCTCACACCCGCGGGTTCCGGCACCCACATCAACTACAGCGTCTCCTCAACCGCCAGCTTCCCGCTGGTCAAGGCGCCGCTGGTGGTGGTCTGCCAGGTGCTGCTCCGCCTGCTCGCGCGCGCTTCCAGGAAGTAAAACTGCGGCGGGGACCTTGACGCGGTACTTGCGGGTACCGTAGCTTGTTGATCAACAAGCAAGTAGTCAAGGAGTGCTCATGATCACCGACGATCTGCGGCAGCGGCGCCTCGCGCTCATCCGCGAACACATGGACACCGAGGTGACCAAGGAGTTCGACGCCACGCTCGCCACGTTCAACGGCCATCCCCACTACGAGATCATGGCCACCGGTCAGACCTACGACGGCGACGACGAGGTGCTGGGCTACTACCTGACGACCCGCACGGCCTTCCCTGACCAACGACACGAGAATGCCCGCTTCCACGTCTCCGACGACGCGGTCATTGTCGAATTCGACCTGCTGGGAACGAATCTCGGCGAGTTCTATGGCATGCCGCCCACAGGAAAGACATTTCGAGTGCCGATGATCGCGGTGTTCTTCTTCGACGGCGACCGGATCGTCAACGAGCGCATCTACTTCGACACGGCAAGCCTCGTCACGCAGATCGGACGGGGGGAATTGCTCGCCATGGCCGGGAACGTCGATGGCTGAGTCGAGTCTCCCGCGTACACAGGAGCAGCGCCGAAACGAAGCCGAACACCGGCTGGTGCAGGCGGCTGCGGAGCTTGTCGGCGAGATCGGCCCCGGCAAGGTCACTCTCGCCAAAGTCGGTGAGCGCGCGGGGTACAGCCGCGGGCTGGCGACGCATCATTTCGGATCCAAGGGCGCGTTGATGCAGCGGCTCGTCGACGCGGTCACCAGTCAGTTCCGCGACGCGATAACCGAGGAAAGTCGATCGAATTCACCGATCGACCAGCTGCGGCAGATCATCGACTTCTACTTTCGCGTGGTGTCCGACCTGCAACCGGTGAATCGTGCCCGCCTGGTGTTGTGGGCGGATGCGGTGGCTGGATCATCCGAGGACTTCAGACCGCGAATGGTCTCCGCAGACCGCGAGTTCCGTGAAGAAATCGAGAAGCGCATCGGGCTGGCCGCCGCTGCCGGCGGAGTGAGGGCCGACGTCGATCCGCATGGTCTGGCGACGGTGATCATTGCGATGCTGAGGGGTGTCGCACTGCAACGGATACTCGACAATCAAATCGATCTTGTTGCGGCGCAACGCGAAATCGAGCTACTGATAAACACACGACTGCAGATAGAAGGGCCGGCATGAAGGTCCACCACCTCAACTGCGGCACGATGCAATTGCCTTCCCCGATGGTCTGCCACGTGCTGCTCATCGAAACCGAGAACGGGGTGGTGCTGGTCGACAGTGGTTACGGCACAGATGACTGCTCAGATCCCAAGCGAGTGGGACCGACTCGGCGCATGCTCAGGGCGAGCCTTAGTCACGACGAGACAGTCGCCCACCAACTGGGCCGGCTCGGTTTTGAGCGAGAAGACGTGCGGCACATCGTCATTACGCATCTGGACTTGGATCATGCCGGCGGACTCTCCGACTTTCCTGCCGCGCAGGTCCACGTCACGTCCGCCGAGGCGCTGGGCGCGATATGGGCTCCGTCGCGGCGGGAGAAGATTCGCTACCGCTCCGCGCAATGGTCGCACAACCCCAACATCGTCGAGCACGATCCGCAGGGCGAGAAGTGGCGGGGCTTCGCCGCTGCCAAGGAACTCGACGAAATCTCGCCAGGCATTGCGCTGGTGTCGCTTCCCGGTCACACCCGCGGCCACGCCTGCGTCGCGGTCGACGCCGGTCACCGGTGGGTACTGCACTGCGGCGACGCCTTCTATCACTACGGCACGCTCGACGGGACACCGGTGCCACGAGGATTGGCAGCGATGGAGTCCGCCTTCGCGTTTGATCGAAAAAAGGTACGCGACAACCATGCTCGCCTCACCGAGCTCTATCTGCGCAAGGATCCGGACATGTTGATCGTCTGCTCGCACGACCCAACGCTGCTTGAGCGCGCGCAGACGACGGCCTAGACAAGCTCTAGGGAACCAACACGACCTTGCCGACATTCTCCCGTGCGGCCAGGATCCGGTGCGCCTCAGCCGCTTTAGCGAACGGCACCGCCGCGTGCACGACGGGATCCACGACGCCATCGGCGATCGCCGTCGACAGTGGACCGATCCACGGTTCGAGCGTGCCGCGGTCGTCCCACAGCGCAAGCATGTTCAGGCCGATGACGGCCTTGGACTCTGAGAGCTGCTTGACCAGGTTGAACCCTCGCAGCATTGGCAGCACCTGCGGGAGGGCGGTGCGTATCGACCGCGTCTCGCCCTGTTGCAGTGCGGAAACGCCATAGCCGACGAGCCGGCCACCAGGTCGCAGCAGGTCATACGAGCGCTTGAGTGACTTGCCGCCGATCGCGTCCAGCACGATGTCGTACGGCGGCAAGCCTTTCCACCAGCCGTTTCGGCGGTAATCGATGGCGCGGTCGACGCCCAACTCGGCGAGTCGCTGATGCTTGCCTGGCGACGCGGTGCCGTGGATCTCCGCACCCGCGGCCTTGGCCAGCTGGATCGCCGCGATGCCAACGCCGCCCGCCGCCGCGTGGATCAGCACCCGCTCGCCTTCCCGCAACGATCCGTAGCCGTGCAGCGCAGCCCACGCCGTTGCGTAGTTCACCGGTATCGCGGCACCCTGCTCTAAGCTCAGCGCGTCGGGAAGCGGCACGGCATCGGTCGCCTGCACGTTGACGATCTCCGCGTAACCACCGAACCGGGTGCCCGCGAACACCCGCTGCCCAAGCCGCGTGGGATCGACCCCGTCGCCGACAGCGTCGATCGTCCCTGCCACCTCGTAACCGACGACGGAGGGCGGCTTCGGCGCGTCGGGGTAGAGCCCGACGCGGGCAAGGTGGTCGGCGAAGTTGACGCCCGCGGCGCGCACCGCGATGCGCACCTGGCCAGTCGTCGGTGGCGGCGGGTTCGGCCGCTCCTGCACCTGCAGGACCGACAGGTCGCCGTGCTTAGTGATTACGACGGCGCGCATGCGAAATCAGTACTCATGCGGTGGCCGTGGCGTCAAGTACTTCGGCTCGGCGCTCCGTCGTGTGGATCCGCCGGTACACCACCGCGCGACCGCCTCCGCTTGGTGCGAATGCGACGCCGCGGCTGTGCAACCGCTCGGGACGCGATGTCGTCGGGACAAACCGAAACTCGCGCAGCAGCGTCCGCAGTACGACGTTCATCTCCATGTTCGCGAACGCCGCCCCTAAGCAACGCCTGGTGCCCCCGCCGAACGGCACCCACGAATACATATCCGGGCTCGACTCCACGAATCGGTCAGGGTCGAACCGGTCGGGGTCAGGGTAGGCGTTCTCGTGGGTCAGCGGAATATCGACCTGGACCGTATAACCATGCGGAATCACCCACTGCCCCAGCGGCATTTCCGGTGCGATGACCTGCCGGGCCGCACCATCGATAACCGGTCGGTTCCGCTGCACCTCGTTGATCGTCGCCTGCAGCAGGTCCGAGCCGTCCGCGTCGACCTCATCGACCAATCGCGACAACACCTCAGGATGTCTGCGCAGCCGTTCGACCGCCCACGCCAATTGCGTTGCGGTGGTTTCATGTCCGGCGGCAAGCAGGGTGAAGAGCTCGTCGGCGAGATCGCTTCGCGACATCGCCGTTCCGTCCTCATAGCGGGCCTGCAGCAACAGTGACAACACGTCGTCGCGCTGCTCGAGGTTTCGGTCGGCCGCGACACGGTCGATCAGCGAACCGACGATCGCATCGAATTCGCGCCGCAGGCTGAGGAATCGGCCCCACGGGCTCCACCGGCCAAGATCGCGGTGCAGCCACGGCAGGAAGACGAGGTGCGATCCCAGCGCCACCAACGGGGGCATCACCTTGCGAAGCGCATCGAACTCGGTGCCCTCGGCCCCGAACACAGCACGCAGGATCACGTTGAGGGTGATCCGATTCGTCGACGGCAGCACCGCGAACTCACGGCCCTCGGGCCAGCTCTCGACCTCCTTGAGGGTTTCCTCCTCGACAAGGCCTTCGTAGGCCCGCATCCGCTTACCGTGAAACGGCGGCACCAGAAGCTTGCGTCGCCTGCGATGCTCTTCGTCCTGCAGTCCGAACGTCGAGCCCGGACCCAGCACCAGATCGAGATTCGGTTCCACGTTGCGCACGACATCGGTCCGCGTTTGGAAGAACTGCTTCACCACAGTCGGGTCACTGATCATCACCGTCGGGCCGAAGAACGGCAGCTTCACAGTGAATGCACTGCCATAGCGTTTACCCAACGCGTGCATGAAGCGTCGGCGCGAGAAGATGTACGCGGCGCCCTGAAATGCGACCGGCCACCGCGGCCCCGGAGGCAGGTGCGTCGTGGTCACGACACCGTCACCTCGGCTGCGGCGCTTGCCTGACTACGTCGCCGCAACACCGACTCGAGCCGCCCAAGCAGGTCGTAGTACCGCGTCGGCGCCAGGCGTCCGAGGGTGTCGAACAGATAGGCGTCGGGGCCGACGAGAATGCGCGCCTTGCCCTGCTCCACTCCGCGGTGAATGATCTCGGCGGCCTTGTCCGGCTGCGTCAGAGTGATGGCGGCGAACTCCTGCACCATCTGTTCATGGCTGCGGCCACGGCCCTCGGGATCCTTGTTCCACCGCGCGTTGCGCACGATGTTGGTGTTGATGCCGCCCGGGTGGACGTTGATGGCGGTCACGCCGGTGCCGCGCAACTCCTGGCGCAGCGAGTCGGTGAAGCCGCGGACAGCGAATTTCGCCGAACAGTAGGCGCTTTGGTTGGGCATGCCGACAAGGCCGAACACGCTCGACGTGTTGACGATCGCGCCTTCGTCCTGCTCGACGAGAATCGGCAGGAACGCCCGAGTGCCGTTGACCACACCGTGGAAGTTGATGTTCCACAGCCAGTCGTCGTTCTCGGGGACCGCGTCAAGCACACTGGACGCCGTCGCGACGCCTGCGTTGTTGAACACCGCGCCGATCGGGCGGGGCGCCCAGTCGCGCACCTCGGCGGCGAAGTCACGCTGCGCGTCGGCATCAGCCACGTCGAGCACCCGCAGCAGAGCCGGACCGTGCAGAGAGGCCTCGGTCTCCTTGAGTCCGTTCTCGTCGATATCGGCGATGGCGACCGGGCAGCTGTGCGCCGAAAGCCGTTGCGCCAGAGCCCGGCCGATGCCAGACGCCGCTCCGGTGATGACGGCCGTGCGGCCGCTGATGGTCCTCTTACTCATGCGTGCTCCTCGACTTCTGTGTGGGTGACGGGGGCGAAGGTGGCGTGGTCGGTGATCAGGTCGACAATCCGGCCCCACGCGCCGATTGGCAGGTCGTGGCCGAGGCCGGTGATGGTCTCAAGGCGGGCACCGGGGATCGCTCGGGCGGTAGCCGCTCCCCCCGTTGGATGCACCATCCGGTCGCGGTCGCCGTGGATGACCAGGGTCGGCACATCGATGTTGCCAAGCTCTACGGTGCGATCACCCGACGCGAAGATGCCTGCGAGCTGCCTGACGATGCCCGCGGGGCTGGGGTCACGGTCCCATGCGATGCCTGCGTACTCGCGCACCGCATGTTCGTCGTACGGGAAGCCGTGGGAACCGATGTGACGGAACATGTTCGCGGCGCGTTCCATCGCCTCGGCCCGCGTCCGCGGCGGCCGCGACGTCAACATTCGCCGCCACGTCGACATCGCCGGGCGGCCAAGACGGGGCGCGCCCGTGGTCGACATGATCGAGGTCAACGTGCGAACCCTGCCAGGGTGGTGCGCGGCGACGGTCTGAGCGATCATCCCGCCCATCGAGATACCGACCAGATGGGCGTCGGCGTAGCCGAGCGCGTCCAGCAGCCCCACCGTGTCACGCGCCATGTCGCCGAGGTGATACTGCCTGCGGGGGTCGCCGCCCCTGAACACCGCGACGGGGTTCGGTGGCGGATAGCTCATGTGAGTCGACCGGCCCGCGTCCCTGTTGTCGAACCGTGTGACTCTGAAGCCACGTCCCGCCAGGGCGGTGACGAAATCGTTTGGCCATGAGTGCAACTGCTGACCGAGGCCCGCGATCAACAGGATCGGCGGGTCGGCTCGATCGCCGGTCTGGTCATAGCACAGTTCGATGCCGCGGCCGACGTCGACGAGCACCTCTTCGCGCGCGGTCACGCCGAGGCTCGCTGCGTCTGGCCAGCGGTCGATGCGCGCTTAGCCGCTCGGCGGCGGTACACCACGGCGCGACCACCGTGCGCGGGCGCTGTCGCGACGCCGCGCGAGTGCAGGCGTTCACCGGGTGCGTAGGTGGTGCCGAACTCGAACTCGCGCAGCAGTGTGCGCAGCGTGACGGTCATCTCCATGTTGGCGAACGAGGCACCGATGCAGCGGCGGACACCGCCGCCATAGGGAATCCACGCGTAGTTGTCCGGTGGATTGCCGATGAACCGGTCAGGATCGAACGCCTTGGCGTTGGCGAAGCTGTCCTCGGAGGCGTGTGCCAGCGAAATGCTGGCAAGCACGGCGTGACGTTCCGGAATCACCCACTCCCCCAACCGGATCCGGGTCTTCGTCATCCGAGCGGTGCCGTTGATCACCGGGCGGGAGCGCTGAACCTCCCAGATCGTGGCCTGCACCAGCTCGGTACCTCCGGCGTCGGCCTCGGCGACCAGCCGCGCGAGGAACCGTGGGTGGCGTCGCAGCCGCTCGACGGTCCACGCCAGCGTCGTCGCGGTCGTTTCGTGGCCGGCCGCGAGCAGGGTCAGCAGCTCGTCGGCGACATGGTCGTCGGTGATCGGTGAGCCGTCCTCGTAGCGCGCCTGCAACATCAACGCGAGAACGTCGTTGCGTTCGTCGAACTTCGGGTCGTTGCGGATGTCGGAGATCAGCCGCGTGATGATCTCGTCGTAGCGCTGGCGATACGACGTGAGCTTGCCACCGGGGCTCCAGGCGCCGAAGTCCTTGCGCACGATCGGCGGCATCACGGCCAGCCGCGAGGCGTTCAGCACCATGTCCGGCAACAGCTCACGCAGTTCGTCGAGCGCCGCCCCCTCGGCGCCGAACACGGTCCTCAGGATCGCGTTGAGCGTGATGCGCATCATCGACGGCATGGTTTCGAATTCCCTGCCTTCGGGCCACGACGCGGTCTCGCGCAGCACCTCTTCTTCGACGATCGCTTCGTAGGAGACCATCCGCTTGCCGTGGAACGGCGGGACGAGAAGCTTGCGACGTTCGCGGTGCTCGGTGCCGTCGAGGCTGAAGGTCGAGCCGGGACCGAACATCTCACCGAGGACGCCCGCCCTGGCGATGAGATCGGTGTTGGTGGTGAACAGATCCTTGATCAACACCGGGTCGCTGACCACCACGGTCTCCCCGAAGATCGGCAGCCGCAGCGTGAACGCCGAACCGTATCGCTTGGCCAGCGCGGCGACCGATTTCTCTCGGGCGGCGACGAAGCCGATGCCCTGCAGAAGCTTCGGTATCCGCGGTGCGGGCGGTATCCGCACCGGGTCCGTGGTCGCGACAGCCATGTCGTCACCCTCCGTGGTGGTACTCCAAGGTACCGGGATCACGGTACGCCTAAGTACCGATCTCCACAACCCCCTTTGCACACGAGTCCAATAGTGGTACCGTCCGGTACCGAGACCGGTACTAAGCCGTACCAGATGGCCTGACGAGAGGTGTAGCCCAATGACGAGTGAACCGATCGAATACACCGACGTTCTGGTCGTCGGAGCAGGATTGTCCGGCGTCGGCGCCGCGTGCCAGCTGCGGCAGGAGTGCCCGGACAAGTCGGTGGTCATCCTCGAAGCCCGAGATGCCGTCGGAGGCACCTGGGACCTTTTCCGTTACCCGGGCATCCGGTCGGACTCGGACATGTTCACGCTCGGCTACCGGTTCCGTCCGTGGACCGACGCGAAGGCGATCGCCGATGGGCCGAGCATCCTGCGCTACATCCACGACACCGCCGAGGAGTTCGACGTTGACAAGCTCATTCGTCTGAATCACCGTGTGGTGAACGCTAGTTGGGATAGCGACAAGGCGCGCTGGACTGTCGAGGTGCATCGCACCGATACCGACGAACTGGTCACGATCAGTTGTTCGTTTCTGTACGTCTGCACCGGCTACTACCGCTACGACGAAGGCTTCAGCCCGAAATTCCCTGGCGTTGAACAGTTTCGCGGGTCGGTGATCCACCCGCAGCATTGGCCGGAGGAACTCGACTACCGGGGCAAGCGGGTGGTCGTCATCGGCAGCGGCGCCACCGCGGTGACGCTGGTGCCGTCGCTGGCCGAAACGGCAGCACACGTGACGATGCTGCAGCGTTCGCCCACCTATGTCGCATCCCGCCCTGCCAGCGATGCGATCGCCGATCGGCTGCGGGCGTGGCTGCCGCAGAAGCTCGCCTACGCGATCGTGCGGTGGAAGAACGCATTACAGGCGATCGCGCATCTTCAACCTGAGCCGCCGCCGCCCCGAGATGATGAAGTCGATGCTGCGTAAGGCCGCAGTCAAGCAGCTGCCCGAGGGCTACGCCGTCGACACCCACTTCGCGCCGTCGTACAACCCGTGGGACCAGCGGATGTGCCTGATTCCCGACGGTGATCTGTTCACGGCCATCCGCGACGGCCGTGCGTCGGTCGTCACCGACCACATCGACACCTTCACCGAATCGGGCATCCGGCTGCAGTCCGGTGCAGAACTCGAGGCCGACATCGTCGTCAGCGCCACCGGGCTCAACCTGCTGGCGATCGGCGGAATGCAGCTCGAGGTCGACGGGCGCGCGGTGGAACTGTCAAAGACGGTGTCCTACAAGGGCATGATGCTGTCGGGCGTACCGAACTTCGCGTGGACGATCGGCTATACGAACGCTTCGTGGACGCTGAAGGCCGATCTGGTGGCGGAGTACGTGTGCCGGCTGCTCAAGACCATGGACACAGGAGGCTACGGGGCGGTGACGCCCGACGCCGCCGGCGCCACCGCGACCAATCCGTTCCTTGACCTGGCATCCGGATACGTCACGCGCAGCCTCGACGAGCTGCCCAAGCAGGGCGACCAAGCGCCGTGGCGACTGCATCAGAACTACGTCAAGGACGTCCGCTTGCTGCGCCGCGGCCCGATCGACGATGGTGTCGTGTTCACGCCTGCCGTGGCCGTCGCGCAAGATCGGGCAAGGAGCATCGCGTAATGCGGGTCGACTGGGACGAAAGCCGTTGTGCCCTATCCGGTTTGTGCACCGGATTAGCGCCCGACGTTTTCCTCCTCGATGACGACGCCCAGCTGGTTGTCAGCGCAGAGCTCGACGATGAGCAGCGGCAGGCGATTCAGGATGCCGCCGACTCATGCCCGACGCAGGCCATCACCGTCGCCGACTAGTTGGCATGGGCGCGCGGAGCGAGTAGCGCAATCGACGCGTCCACTGCTTCCTCGGTGACGTCACTCACGCGGCCACCCTCCTCGACGGCAATCGCGGCGAGTTCCTGTAAACCACCGAGCAGCATGATGATCCGTTGTCGGGAGACGGGACCGATGCCCGCGGCGCGGAACCTTTCGGTGCCACCCAACGCCTGGACCATCTCGATGAAGTTCTCCATCGCATCGCGCTGCAGCCCGCGCGCCGCATCGCCCAATGACGGCACGTCGCGGATCCAGCTCAGCATCAATGGGGACCGGGATTCGCCGGACGAGATCCACGCCTCGATGGCCTGCCGCACCTGGCTTGGCCATGGCGCGTTCGCGTCGACGGCGGCCGATATCTGCCTGACCTGCTCGGCGTTCGCTTCCGTGAGAAGCGCGACGAAGCAGGCTTCCCTGCTGTCGAAGTGTTCGTAGAAGGTGCGCCGCGACGTGCGCGCCCGCCGAACGATGTCGGCAACCGTGGTGCGCGGGTAGCCGTCCTCGGCAATTCCCTCCTCAAGGGCATCAAGGAGACGTTGACGGAAGTTGCTCTTGTCCTCGTCGGCGCCCCTCATGTCATAGGCATCCTACGGCGACGTGCGGAAACGAGATCGAACCGGCGACCATCAGCGTGGCCGATGGTCGCCGGTTCATCCCCGCAGTGGTCGCGCGGGTCAGGGTTGCTTGGCGTACCTCGTCAGGAAGCCGTAGGCCGCGACGCCCGCGACGACGCCGATGACACCCCACAGCACCAGCGGGAAAACCAGAGAGACCGGCGACCAGCCGACGCTGGAGAAGGTCACCGCGGTGTAGAACAGCCAGAACACGCGGTAGATGCACCAGAGCGCCGTGAGGCCGGTGGCAATCCCGATCGCCAGGGCCTGGTTGCGGTCGACCCGGTTGATCTTCTCTTCGATGCTGGTTGGCAAGATCTTCATTTGCTGCGTTCCCTCTCATGGTGCGCCGCCTCGGTGGCGTCGTCATGGCAGCAAGTTCAGACGGTCGAGGCGTCTACCGATCCCAAGAAAGTTGATGTGATGTGGTGGCCAGGGCCGGGATCGAACCGGCGACCTTCCGCTTTTCAGGCGGACGCTCGTACCAACTGAGCTACCTGGCCGGAAGGCAACACGTGCCTCGCCGTACTGGCGACCCTGACGGGACTCGAACCCGCGACCTCCGCCGTGACAGGGCGGCGCGCTAACCAACTGCGCCACAGGGCCTTACTGTGCGACCCCATCGTACGGACGTCGCGTGTACCCCCTACGGGATTCGAACCCGCGCTACCGCCTTGAAAGGGCGGCGTCCTAGGCCGCTAGACGAAGGGGGCCAGCCGAATCTCTCCGGGGTACTCGCAGCGCGATGACGCTGGGAGCCTCGATAGCTTAGGTTACCGGGACCCCAATCCTCAAACGAGATGCCCTACCCAAGGCAGTATTCTCTTCTGGATCCAGTTCCACACTGCCCCTATAGCTCAGTTGGTAGAGCTACGGACTTTTAATCCGCAGGTCCCAGGTTCGAGCCCTGGTGGGGGCACAAAAGTGAGGTATGACCTCGGCTGATGCTGGGCACCGGCCCGATGTGCGTCGAGCGGACGCTTGTTGGCGCTATTTGTTGGGATTTGTGTCCAAGAACCGTACGTTCGGCGCAGCGAGTATCAGTCGCCGCGGCCACCCTTCTTGTGGCCGTTGCCATTTCCGTTCCCGCCGCGCTTCTTCGGCGGTGGCGGTTCCTCGACGAGGACCGGCGTCGTCGTCGGCGGCGGCAGCATCGAGGTGGTGACCGGCGGGGGCACCGTGGTGCTGGTGGTGACGGGCTCGGGCGCGGCGGGTCGCGAGGACGAATCGACGATGAACGCGATCGACCCGACCAGCACCGCGATCACCGCGGCCGCCACGAGCCACCATCGCGACCGGTTACGCCGTGGCGTCACCACCATCGTCGCCGGCTCGGGGAGCGGCGCGGCCAACACCCGCGTCGGCGGTCGCACAGGCGGACCGATACGGCCGGCCAACGCTGCGCGCATTTCGGCGGCGCTGCCGAATCGCCACGCAGGCTCGCGTGCCATCGCACGTTCGACCACAGAGGCCAGCAGGTGGTCGATGTCGGGCCGCAGCGCGGTCAGCGGCGGGGGCGTGTCCTCGGCGACGGCGCGGGCCAGCTCGGCCAGGTTCTCCTGCGGGAAAGCCCGGCGGCCGGACAGCGCCTCGTAGCCGACGACGCCAACCGCGTAAAGGTCGTCAGCGGCGGATGCCGGCCTGCCCGCCATCCGGTCGGCGGACAGATACGCCATCGTGCCGACGATCTGCCCCGTCAGCGTTTGGGCGGTGCCTGCGCTCTTCGCGATGCCGAAGTCGCCGACCTTCGTGTCACCCAACGCGGAGAACAAGATGTTCGCCGGTTTGATGTCGCGATGCAGGATTCCTGCTGCGTGCGCGGCGGCCAGCGCCGACAGCACGTCATCAAGAATCGACCGCACCTGCGGCTGCGGCAACGGTCCCCGCGCGATGGCATCGGCCAGCGTCTCCCCGGACAGTCGCTCCATGACGATGTAGGGCATTCCGGCGTGCTCGCCGCTGTCGTGGACGGACACGATGTGGGGGTGGTTGAGCGACGCGGCCGCACGCGCCTCGACCTCAAAGCGCATCCGGTTGTCCGGCTGCGTGGTGAACACCGGGTGCAGCAGCTTGACCGCGACCGGACGGTCGAGCCGGATGTCCCAGCCGTCGCGGACCTCGGCCATGCCGCCGCGCCCAAGAACTCCCCGCAGTTCATAGCGGCCGCCAAGTACCTCTGGCGCCTGCATACCTCAAAGCTATCCGCTTTGCGCCGGCGTCAAACCACTGGCTAGGTACTGAGGTGCGGCGCTGGGATGGCGATCGGCTCCGGTGTCGCGATGAACTCGACGGCGTTCGCGATGCCTTCGGCTATCGCCTCGATGACGTGCACGCCGACGGTCAGCGGCGTCATCATCACGGTCAGAGGTGAAGGCGGTGGCTTGTACGCATGCGACA
This sequence comes from uncultured Actinomycetota bacterium, assembly GCA_963766465.1. Classification (GTDB taxonomy): domain Bacteria; phylum Actinomycetota; class Actinomycetes; order Mycobacteriales; family Mycobacteriaceae; genus Mycobacterium. The sequence goes on along the minus strand of CAVXZT010000013.1, from coordinate 486,295 downwards.
TCGCCGAGGCCGTCGTCGCCGAGGCAGGTGCGGCCGAGGCGATCGCCACGGCGGCGGCAAACGCCATCACCGCACTGGCGAGGGACCGGATGACGCGCACACGTGAATCGTGCCGTATAAAACGCCCCAGGCATAGCGAAAAACGCCGAATGTTACCTGGCCGGCACAGTTGGCACCACAGAAGTGTTGGGCCAGCAGCCCAGCGGACTGATACTGGCCTCGCGCGCCGCATCCAGGCACTTGCTCACCAGCACGTTGGGATCGTTGGACACCGACGCGGCCAGGATCTCGTTCGCCTTGGCTTCGGCCGCGGCGGTCTTGGCGCGCTGTTCCGCCACGCGTGTGTTGGCCTTCTCGACGTTCAGCGCGTTGATCCGGTCCTGCGTGGCCTGGTCGTAATTGACCAGCGGCACAATCACATTGATGATTTCGATCTGACCGCCGACCTTGGTCCGCAGCTTCTCGGCAACTTGGTCGCCGAGGGCCTGGACGTTAGCGCCTTCGGAGTTCTCCGGGGACAGTGGGTCGAAATCGGAGAACACCTCGTTGAGGGCTGCTTTCAGCTCGCGGGTGACGAGGTTGTCGCGAACATTGTCGAACTCGCGGTAGTCCAGGAACAGTTCGTCGGCGGCGGCCGGCTGGATCCGCCATCTCACGCTGTTGTCGACATTGGCCGTCGAGTTGTTGCCCAGCCTGACGGTGGTGGCGGCCTCGCCGGTGTGGTTGTCGATCTGGATCGTGCCGTTCATCTCGGTCACCGACTGCCACGGCGCCTTGACATGCAGACCGTTGGTAAGTGTGGCGCCCGGTCGCCCGAACGTCGTAACGACGCCGATGTTGCGGGTCGAAACGATGGTGGTCGAGCCGAGGATCAGCACGAGAATCGTCAGTCCACCGGCCACCGCGGCGATGCGCATGGCCCGCGTCCGGCCTGCAGGGTTCTTCGACGTCGCCCGCATCAGCAGGGCGATCACGGTGACGATCACGAGCAGCATTGCCACAAACACTTGCCAAGTCACTTGGTCGTCCTTCTCTGAGGGAAACTTCCGCCGAATCGTATGATCAAAGGCGATGCTCTACCAGCAAGTCCACGGGTCGTTCTTGCGGCGGCACCCCGTGGTGTCGGGCGCAGGGATGGTGTTGACATTCTGGTGGCTGCTCAACGGCTGGTATGACGCCTTAGCCGTCACGGCAATCGTCGGCCTGCTGATTTTCATCACACGTCGAAGGCGGGCTCTCGCGCTGCGCGACGCGGGGTTGCGGGCCCGCGCCGACTTCGAGTACCGACTGAGCCTGAGCGGTGATCCCCGTGGCGTCTTCGGCCGCTACCCTCCCGTGCAGCCGGGGTGGTTCCCCGATCCGCAAAACGGTTCTCAGATGCGCTATTTCGACGGCGCGCTGTGGACGCCCTACGCACGGTAGCGGTAGGCCTGTTCAGACCTCGGGGCAGTAATGCATCGGCTGGCCACGCCTGTCCAGCGGCGGCAAGTTGCGCGCAGGCGTCTGCACCAACGGCGCGTCGACGTGAATGCGTCCTGACGCGCGGTCAAGGCCGGCGCGGGCACGAGGATGCTTGCGCGCCCGTTTGGGCAAGAGCGAGAACGTGATTCGCACCGCGGCGCAGAGTCGACGATGTAGCCATTCGTCGCGCCCAGTCCAGCTGAAGCCGAGCAGGTCGCGCACCGGCTGGTCATAAATGCCGATGCACAACCATCGCATGAGCGGAGCGATGATGTGTCGCTGCATGGGCGTGTACACCAAGTCGGGAACCCGCTGCATGAACCACGGTTTCCCGTAGTTCTCGAGGGCGAGCACGTCGCGCGTTGCCTGATTGTCTTCTAACACGTTGCGGCACATGTGATCCCAGTAGACCTGGAAGTCCTCCCAGGTCTCCGGCACAGGACGCATGCTCATCCCGTACATCCGGTACCACGCGATGTGTTCGTGGAAGAGCTGACGCTTCTCATCCTCGGTAATCCCACCGCAAAACTTTTCCGCGACGAGGATGGTGCCGACGAAGAAAGTCGAGTGCGCCCAGTAGAAGACGTCGGGGTTGAGCGCGTGATAGCGACGGCCCTTCGCGTCGACGCCCTTGATGTCGGTGTGGTACTCACGCACCTCGGCACCGGTCGTAGGGGCACGGTCACCGTCGAACACCACGCCGCCGATCGGATATAGCGATCGCAACACCCGCTGCCACGGCTCGCGAGCGAACGTCGAGTGCTCCTCGACGGCCGCACCGAGCTGGGGGTGCATGTTCTGCATCGAGCCGGCCCACGGTCCCTGCAGCATGCCGCGCCAGTCCCCGAAATACTTCCAGGTCAGCGAGTCGGGTCCGAGGGGCGCCGGCGGCGCGTCGTATCCGCCGGGCGCGGCAGGGCAGCCGGAGGCGAGTGAGGCGGATCCGGTGGTCACCGGGCACGCCTCAGACGTATCTTGAGTCACTGGTGAGCTTCCGTCATTCTGACTACGGGCGTTGTCACCATGAGAGCTTAGGGAGTGATGTGCCGTCGGGTCAACGACGAGGCCGCTGGTCTGGTGTTCCGCTGCAGGACCGCCAGGTTTTGCGCCGCGATGAACTGATCGCAGCCGGCGTCGAGCTGTTGGGCAGCGAGAGCGGGCCTGCCCTGACCGTGCGCGCGGTCTGCCGCGCGGCCGGGCTGACCGAACGCTACTTCTACGAGAGCTTCACCGATCGCGACGAGTTCGTGCGCGGGGTCTACGACGATGTGTGCGCACGGGCGATGTCGACGCTGATGACGGCCGACACCCCACGCGATGCAGTCGAGCGTTTCGTCGCGTTGATGGTCGACGACCCGACGCGCGGGCGGGTCCTGCTGCTGGCCCCAGGGGTGGAACCGGTACTGACCCGCTCGGGCGCCGAATGGATGCCCAACTTCATCGACCTGCTCCAGCACAAGCTGACCCGCATCACCGATCCCGCTGTGCAGGCCATGGTGGCCACCGGCTTGATCGGCGCGCTGACGGCGTTGTTCACGGCTTATCTGAACGGTCGCCTGACGGCGACCAGGGAACAGTTCATCAACTATTGCGTCGACATGCTGCTCAGCAGGGTGTCGAGCTACTGACCGCTACTCGTCGGGAGTGCTGACCTCTTCGAGCGCAGCCTCTTCTTCTGCGGCGGCTTCGGCGGCGGCCTCGTCTGCGGCGGCCTTGGCTTCGCGGCCTGCCGGGCTGGCCACGGAGGCGCCCGGGTTGGTGGCCGATGCGTACGCGCCCGCGCAGTTCAAGTAGAACTGCACGATGCTGCTGTAGTGGGCGCCGTCGTCGGCGTCGGCGAATGGCGCGGTCTGCGACCGGGTGACCAGGCACTCGTCCTGCGGGAGCTTGTCGCCAACGCGGGCGGCGACAATCGAGGTCAGGCCACTATTACTGGCTGCTGACGACGCGTCGGCGTAGGTCTGGCCCGCATAATCGTCCGCCGCGGCCACACCGGTGCCGAACAGACCCATCATGGCTGATGCGGCCACGACCGAGCCGGCCGAGAGAACGATGGACTTCTTCACTGAGCCCGACCTCCGAAATATCTGAATGCTGCCTGCGAAACTGATTGCAGGCAGCCTATTCCGTCGGCAGCCCTACCGCCACCGAACGGGTGGCACCGCCTGATTCAGCCGGCTTCCTGGGAGATCAACGCCTGACGTCCTTCAGGGCTGGCGGCGGAATTTCCCGGCGAACCCGGCGACGCGACCGCGGCATTGCAGTTCAGCGCGACCCAGACCGTGTTGGGGTCGGGCGCCTCCCTTGGCAGGGTGACACTCGGCTTGTTCCATGCGTTGGTGACGATGCATTTGTCGGTCTCGGCCAGCCCGCCGGTTCGGGTCGCGATGATGACCGCGGAGCCCGCCGCCTGGATGGTCTGCTTTGCATCGTTGTACGTCTGCCCCACGACGTCCGGGGCGGCGGCCGCAATGCCTGCGCCGACCGAGATGGTTGCTGCGACGCCGGCGGCGGCTCCGAAAAGGACAGTAAGCATCTTCATCAGCCCGAACCTCCGAGTCGTCAATGTGGCTGCGGCAGGAAACCCGGGCCTGAACGGATCGCCCGCGGAGATCCTATAACTACCCATCGTGGCGCATGGGGCAGATGTGACACTCCGCGGGGAGACTTGAATGTCACCGGGGGACACAGATATATTGAGTGCAACCAATAGGTACAGATAACTGGGAGCGGCCATGGCGCACGACCTGACGGATCTGCAGCTACTCCACGAGCTGGAACCCGTGGTTGAGACGAACATCAACCGCCACCTGTCCATGCGCAAGGACTGGAACCCGCACGACTACATCCCGTGGTCGGACGGCAAGAACTATTACGCCCTCGGGGGCAAGGACTGGGATCCCGAGCAGTCGAGGCTGTCCGAGGTCGCGCAGACCGCGATGTTGCAGAACCTTTTGACCGAGGACAACCTACCGTCGTATCACCGCGAGATCGCGATGAACTTCAGCATGGACGGTCCGTGGGGCTGGTGGGTCAACCGCTGGACCGCCGAGGAGAACCGGCACGGCATCGCCCTTCGCGACTACTTGGTCGTCACGCGCGCCATCGATCCCGTCGAGCTCGAGCAGCTGCGCGTCGAGCAGGTCACCCGCGGCTTCAGCCCCGGCCAGGGCCCGCAGGGCGAGATGTTCGCGGAGAGCCTGTTCGACTCCGTCATCTACGTGACGTTCCAGGAGCTCGCCACCCGGGTCTCGCACCGCAACACCGGCAAGGCATGCGAGGAGACGGTCGCCGACCAACTGCTGCAACGGGTTTCGGCGGACGAGAACCTGCACATGATCTTCTACCGGGATGTGTCGGCTGCTGGGTTCGACATCGCTCCTGACCAGGCCATGCGGTCGTTGCACCGCGTGCTGCGCAACTTCAAGATGCCCGGCTACACCGTGCCCGAGTTCCGTCGCAAGGCGGTGATCATCGCCGTCGGCGGCGTCTACGACCCCCGCATCCACCTCGACGACGTCGTGAAGCCCGTCCTGAAGAAGTGGCGCATCTTCGAGCGCGAGGACTTCACCGGCGAGGCCGCAGCGATGCGCGACGACCTCGGCAAGCTCATCGAGGAGCTCGAGGAGACCTGCGAGAAGTTCGAGATCGCCAAGGTGCGCCGTCAAGAGCGCGAGGCAAAGGTCGCCGAGAAGAAGGCGGCCAAGAATCTCTTGGTCACGTCATCAGCGTCCTAATCGAATCGAAGGCGGGGCTGCGGATCGGCCCCATCGCGCTGCGCAGCCCGGTTGTGCTGGCGCCGATGGCCGGTGTGACAAATGTCGCATTTCGCACGCTGTGCCGGGAGCTCGAGTTGAGCCGGGCCGGAACGGTCAGCGGACTGTACGTCTGCGAGATGGTGACCGCGCGTGCGCTCGTCGAGCGCCATCCGGTGACCATGCATATGACGACGTTCGCGGCTGACGAGTCGCCGCGTTCGCTGCAGCTCTACACCGTCGACCCCGACACCACCTTCGCCGCGGCGAGAATGATCGCTGACGAGGGCTTGGCCGACCACATCGACATGAACTTCGGCTGCCCGGTGCCCAAGGTCACCCGCCGCGGGGGCGGTGCCGCGTTGCCGTTCAAGCGCCGGCTGTTCGGACGGATTGTGGGGGCTGCTGTCGCGGCAACGAAGGGCACGAACATCCCGGTGACCGTGAAGTTCCGGATCGGGATCGACGACGCTCATCACACGCACCTCGACGCTGGCCGGATCGCCGCCGAGGAGGGCGCGGCCGCCGTCGCACTGCATGCCCGCACCGCCGCGCAGCGCTACTCCGGAACCGCCGACTGGGAGCAGATTGCCCTGCTCAAACAGCACGTCACGACAGTTCCTGTGCTTGGCAACGGCGACATCTTCAATGCCGACGACGCCCTGGCCATGATGTCCGCCACAGGGTGCGACGGCGTTGTCATCGGCCGCGGCTGCCTTGGCAGGCCGTGGTTGTTCGCCGAGCTGTCGGCCGCATTCACCGGCACGGCACCGGCCACGCCACCCACACTGGGCGAGGTCGCGGCCATCATGCGGCGGCACGGCCAGCTGTTGGCCGAGCATTTCGGCGAGGACAAAGGCATGCGCGACATGCGTAAGCACATCGCCTGGTACCTGCACGGCTTTCCCGCCGGCGCCGACCTGCGACGGGCATTGGCCCTGGTCAAGACGCTGGCCGAGCTGGAAACTCTGCTTGAACACCTCGATCCGCAGGTGCCGTTCCCGCAGGCCGCGACGGGCCCGCGCGGCAGGCAGGGGTCGCCCGCGTCGGTGACGCTGCCGGAGGGCTGGCTGGCCGATCCCGACGACTGCACGGTGCCCGCCGGGGCGGACCTCATGCACTCAGGAGGCTAAACCGAGACGTTCTCGGTACCTTCGGTGGACTGGCCGTCTCTCAGGATGTCTCAGTACGATATGAGTCTTGTCGTATCTGGCTCCAATGGCGGAGCCCGCAGAGTGCTGCTACACGAACAAGGAGCAGACAAAGATACTGCGTACGCCCCATGCGCGCCGACGCGCACGATGGTTAAGAGTCGGAGGCCGGTAGGAACATGAGTGACGGCGATAACGCCACTCCTGGCCCTCCCAGGCTGCCTGGGCCTCCGGACACTGGCGGTGACAACCAATGGCTTACCCGAACTCCGCGACCGTCGCCAGGCGCCGCGCCGTGGGAGCGCAGCGGTACCCCGGAGCCCGAGGACAGCGAGAAGCCCAGGCAGACCGGTAATCAGCACACCGACGGTGTGACCGTCGCCGACCTGATCGCGAAGCTGAACGGCCAGTCGAGTGTTCCCGCGGAACTGAGGCGCGACCGCCCCCGACCCGAGGCCCCGCCGGCGCCGGCCCTGCCACCGCCACCGTCACCGGCCCAGCACACCGAGGTCATCGCGGCCGTATGGCAGCCCGTCGCCGCGGACCCGGACACCGCGGACCCACACCGCGGACACCGAAATCATCCCCGTCATTTCGTTGCCGCCCTCGGATCTACCCGACCTCGCTCATCTGAGGCGGGCAGACCGGGTACCACCCTCCCGCGTCGGTACGGCCAAAGCGCTCAAGGCTCTCAGGGGGCCCGAACCACACAAACGCCGCAAGACGATGGCTGCCGGTCGCGCGGCCGCAGCGCTGTTCGCCGTGCTGGCTCTGGCCCTGACCGGTGGGGCCTGGCAATGGCAATCGTCGAAGAACAACATGCTCAACCGGGTCTCCGCGCTGGATCAGGACTCGCGCGACATCGTCGACCCCAACGCACAGTTCGGTGACGAGAACTTCTTGATCGTCGGCGTTGACAGCCGCGCCGGCGCGAACCTCGAGATGGGCGCGGGCACCCCCGACGATGCGGGCGGTGCCAGGTCGGACACCGTGATGCTGGTCAACATCCCGGCCAACCGCAAACGCGTTGTCGCCGTGTCGTTCCCGCGCGACCTGGCGATCACACCGATGAAATGTGAACCGTGGAACCCGGACACCGGTGAATACGGCCCGGTGTACGACGAGGAGACGGGTAGCTACGGGGACGACGAGGTCTACACCGAGACAAAGCTGAATTCGGCGTACGCCGTCGGCGGCCCCAAGTGCCTTGTCAAGGTGATTCAGAAGTTGTCCGGTTTGTCCATAAACCGTTTCATGGCAGTGGATTTCGCCGGGTTCTCGAAGATGGTGGACGCGGTCGGCGGTGTCGAGGTGTGTAGCACGACACCGCTGGAGGACTACGAGATCGGCACCGTGCTGGCCAACGCCGGACGCCAAATGATCGACGGGCACACCGCGTTGCAGTATGTGCGGGCCCGCCAGGTGGTGACCGAAACCAATGGCGACTACGGCCGGATCAAGCGCCAACAGCTGTTCTTGTCGTCGCTGCTGCGCTCGCTGATCTCAAAGGAAGTGTTCTTCTCGCTGTCCAAGCTCAACAACGTGGTCAACATGTTCATCGACGACAGCTACGTCGACAACATCAAGACCAAGGATCTCGTCGACCTCGGCCAGTCCATTCAGGGTGTGAACGCGGGCCGGATCACGTTCGTCACCGTGCCCACCACCGGTGAAACCGACTCCGAGGGCAACGAGCCCCCGCGCACCGAGGACGTGCATTCGCTGTTCGACGCGATCATCAACGACGACCCGCTGCCCGAGGAGAAGAACGCCGACAACACCCCGGTGCCCGGCACTCCCGAGTCGACCACCGCCGCGACACCCTCGCCTTCTCCGGAGAGTGCCGAGCTGGTGAACGCGGTGACCACCAGTCCGCAGGACATCACCGTGCGCGTCTCGAACTCGACCGGCGAGGACGGCCTGGCGAACACCGCGGCGACCGAACTTCAGCAACACGGCTTCAACGTCACCACTCCCGACGACTACCCGGGGCCGCTGACCTCCACGACGGTGTTCTTCTCGCCGGGCAATGAGCAGGCCGCGGCGACGGTCGCTTCGTCGTTCACCAACCCCACCATCGAACGGGTCACGGGCATGGGCGATGTGGTGCGGGTCGTGCTGGGAAGCGACTTCTATTCGGTCGCGGCGCCGTCGCCAAGCGGCTCCCCTGTTCAGGTTCACGTCGTGCGCGGCACCAGCACCTCACCGACGCACCTGCCGGAGGATCTGACCGTCACCAACGCCGCCGATACCACCTGCGAATAGCCCCACCAGCACCATCTGAGACAGCATTTGGGCAGGTGGCATTCACCTTTCGTTCACCGTGCGCGTCGTGACGTATCGACGACCTACCCCGTAGGCTTGGCCTATGCGAACCGCGTACCACGAGCAATTGGATGCCTTGACAGCCCAGCTCGGCGAGATGTGCGGGCTGGCGGGCGCTGCCATGGAACGCGCCACGCAGGCCTTGCTGCAGGCCGATCTGGTGCTGGCCGAGCAGGTCATCACCGACCACGAGCAGATCGCCGCGATGAGCGCCAAGGCCGAAGAGTCGGCGTTCGTGCTCCTGGCGCTGCAAGCGCCGGTGGCAGGCGACCTCCGCGCCATCGTCTCGTCGATCCAGATCGTCGCCGACGTCGACCGGATGGGTGCACTTGCGCTGCATGTCGCCAAGATCTCCCGGCGCCGCCATCCCCAGCATGCGCTACCCGAAGAGGTCAACGGCTACTTCGCTGAAATGGGTAGGGTTGCAGTCGAATTGGGCAACAGCGCCCAAGAGGTGCTCGTCACCCGCGATCCGGAGAAGGCCGCAAGGATCCGCGAAGAAGACGACGCGATGGACGACCTGCACCGCCACCTGTTCACCGTGTTGATGGACAGGGAATGGAAGCACGGGGTGGCCGCGGCCGTCGACGTGACGCTGCTCGGCCGCTTCTACGAGCGCTTCGCCGACCATGCCGTCGAGGTCGCCCGCCGCGTCATCTTCCAGGTCACCGGCAACCATCCCGACGAGGAACAGATCCCGGCGCCGCGCTGAGCCTGCGCCTGGTCACGGCCGTAGCACGATTTTTCCCCTGGTGTGCCGCTGCTCCAGCCTGCGGAACGCCTCTTGCACCTGGTCAAGTGGATATTCCGCGGCCACCGGCACCTCTAGCTCACCGGCGACGATCAAGTCAGCCAGCTCTCTCAATACCCTGGGGTCGGCGGCGTCAGCGTTGCCCTCACTCTTGACGCCAAACCGCTCGATGGCCGCGAAGTCGATGATGGTATCGACCCGCTGGGGATCGACCCCCAGTTCGGTCACCGCGAGCTCGACGTAGCCACCGCCGAACAAATCCAAGAACGCGTCGACGCGCCCGTCGGGCGCCGCGTCCCGTAGCCGATTGGCAAGGCCGTCACCGTAATTGACCGGGATGACGCCGTGCGCGGTGAGCCAGTCGTCGTTCGACGCCCCTGCGATGCCCAGGACGGAGGCGCCGGCTCGCTTGGCGAGTTGGACGGCGATGGTGCCGACCCCGCCTGCCGCGCCCGCGACGGCAACCGTGTCGCCAGGCTTCAACGCGACGGCACGAACCGCGGCGTAGGCGGTGGTGCCCGCGACATACAAGCTGCCTGCGACCTCCCACGGCAGTTGTGGCGGTTTGGCGGTCAGCTGTCCGGAAGGCACAGCGACGAATTGCGCTTGGCTGGTCCGATTGTCCGTGAAGCCGAGTACCTCGTCGCCGACGGCGAACGCGTCCGCACCGTCGCCGACCTCGGCCACGATGCCTGCAAGGTCGCTGCCCTGTCCGGACGGAAACCTCGCGGGCCAACGGTCGTGCAATGCACCGCGGCGGATCATCGCCTCACCGGGGTTGATCGCGGCCGCCTTCACCTCGACGAGCACCTCACCAGTGGCGGGCACCGGTTTCGGTACGTCGCGAACCTCTAAAACGTCGGCCTCGCCATACCGATCGAATTGCACTGCCTTGCTCATGGCAGTTACGAACGTGGCAGCGCGTCGACTATTCCCTAACCGAAGCGACCGGAGATGTAGTCCTCCGTGGCCTTCTCATTCGGGTTGGAGAAGATCTTCTCGGTGTCGTCGATCTCGATCAGCCTGCCCGGCTTGCCGGTTGCCTCGAGGTTGAAGAACGCGGTCTGATCACTCACCCGCGCGGCCTGCTGCATATTGTGAGTGACGATCACGATCGTGAATTCCTGCTTCAGCTCCGCGATCAGATCCTCGATCGCCAGCGTGGAGATGGGGTCGAGCGCCGAACACGGCTCGTCCATCAGAAGCACGTCGGGCTGCACGGCGATCGCGCGGGCGATGCACAGCCGCTGCTGCTGACCGCCCGACAACCCACCGCCGGGCTTCTCCAGCCGATCCTTGACCTCGTTCCACAGGTTGGCGCCCTTGAGCGAGCGTTCGGCGGTCTCGTCGAGCGACTTCTTGTTACGAACGCCCTGCAGCTTCAGCCCGGCCACCACATTGTCTCGAATCGACATGGTGGGGAACGGGTTTGGCCGCTGGAAAACCATGCCGATAGTCTTACGAACACCGACCGGGTCCACCCCGGCGCCGTAGATGTCCTCGCCGTCGAGGAGCACCGAGCCCTTCACCGTTGCGCCGGGGATCACCTCGTGCATGCGGTTCAGCGTCCGTAGCACCGTCGATTTGCCGCAGCCCGACGGTCCGATGAACGCCGTCACGCTGCGAGGCTGAACGGACAGCGCGACATCGGCGACGGCGTGGAACGCGCCGTAGTAGATGTTGACGTCCTTGAGGTCCAACCGCTTGGCCACGTGTTACTCCTAAACCTTCTTGGGGGAAAAGATCTTCGCGACGAACCGCGCGCCGATGTTGAGTAAGGCGATCAGCAGGATGAGGGTCAGCGCTGCGCCCCATAGCCGCTCGGTGGGCACCGGATTGCTACCCGCACCAGCCGAGATCTGGTCGTACATCATGCCGGGCAGCGAGCCCATGAAACCGCCGAACATGTCGAAGTTCATCGCCTGTGCGTAGCCGACAAGGATCAGCAGCGGTGCCGTCTCACCCATCACGCGGGCAAGCGCAAGCATGATTCCGGTCACGATGCCCGACAACGCCGTCGGGATGACGATGCGCATGATGGTCTTCCACTTCGGCACGCCAAGCGCATAACTGGCCTCGCGTAGGTCCATCGGCACGATGCGCAGCATTTCCTCAGTGGCACGCACGATCACCGGGATCATCAGCAGCACCAGCGCAAGCGATACCGCGAAACCTGAACGCTGGAACCCGAGCGTGGCGACCCAGAGGGCGTAGATGAACAGCGCAGCCACGATTGACGGAACACCCGTGAGGATGTCGACCATGAACGTGGTCAGCTTGCCCATCCGGGTGCCGCCGCCGTACTCGACCAGATACACGGCGACCATCACGCCGATCGGGATCGAGATGATCGCACACACCAAGCCTTGCAGCAGGGTGCCGATCACCGCGTGGTAGACACCGCCGCCGGCCTGGAAGGCCGTCATCCCCGCCTGGGAGTTGCTGAACCAGACGGGCGAGGTGATCGCCTTGAAGCCCTTAGTGATCACCGAGAACAGCACCCACAGAAGCGGCACCATGGCGACCAACAGCGACAGCGTCACCAGCACAGTCGCGAAGTTGTTGGTCACCTTGCGGCGCAGGCTCACGCCCTGGAACGTGGTCGCCTTGACGGGGCGATCCAGTGTCGACGTCATTTCGCGCCCCTCCCGGCGACCGCGGCACGGGCCAGCGAGTTCACCACGAACGTCAGGATGAACAGCACGAGGCCCGCGGCGATGTAGGCGCCCGCCTTGTACTGATCGTTGAATTCGCTTGCGGTGGCGGCGATCTTGCTCGCGAAGGTGTAGCCCCCGTCGAACAGCGACCACCCGAACGCCGTCTGCGTACCGCGCAGGATGATCAGCAGAGCGATCGTCTCTCCGAGGGCGCGACCCAGTCCGAGCATCGCGCCGCTGATGTACCCCGAAAGGCCGAACGGCAGCACGGTGGTTCGCACCACCTCCCACCGCGTCGCACCGAGCGCCAGCGCCGCCTCGATCTGGCCACGCGGCGTCTGGATGAACACCTCGCGAGTCACCGCGGTGATGATCGGAAGGATCATCACAGCCAGCACGATGCCTGCGGTGAAGATGGTGCCACCACCCGCTACCGAGGCGGTGCCTGTCTTGAAGAGGAAAAGCCAATCGAGATTCTTGTTGAGCCACAACGCAAATGGCTTGAGCACCGGCGCAAGCACGTACAGTCCCCACACGCCGTAAACGATCGACGGAACGGCGGCCAGCAGGTCCACCATGTACGCCAGTGGCGCGGATAACCTCCGCGGTGAGTACTGGGTCAAGAAGATCGCGATGCCCAATGCCACCGGCATGGCGAGGAGCAACGCGAACACCGAGACGAAAACCGTCACCTGAAGCAGGTCGAAGATGCCGAAGTGCATCGCCGACGTGTCGGTGGTGACCCAGTTGCCGCCGTAGAGGAAGAAGTTCTCCTTGTTGCGAGCCAGCGCCGGAACGGCGCGCCAGAGCAGGAACACCCCGATCGCGCCGATGATGACGACGATCAGGATGCCCGAGCCCTCGGCAAGCCCGCGGAAGATCTTGTCCCCTAGCCGGACCTTCCCGCCCTTGGAGGGGTCGGTGGAGATGGGTTCCGGCTCGGGAAAGGGTGAAGCGAGTACTTCACCCGATCCCGAATCGGCGGGATTAGGCAGCCCGTTTGCCTCAGTCACATCGAGCCTATCGGTCATTGGTCCCGGCTCCCATCCTCACCGCAATCGTGCTGGCGCGCATGCCAACTATGCAATTGCGTCGACGGACTTGAGCAGACGCTCCTTGAAGGAGTCCGGCAAAGGGACGTAACCGGCGGCCGACAGGTTGGCCTGGCCCTGGTTGGCCGAGACCGTCAGGAACGACTTCACCGCAGCGGCCGTGTCGGCGTCGTAACCCTTGCTGCACACGATCTCGTAGGTCGCGAGCATCAACGGGTAGGAGCCGGCTTCCTTGCTGGCGTACAGCGCGTTCAGGTCCAGGGTGAGGTCCATGCCCTCGGCCTTGAACTTCGCCGCGGCCACTGCCGCCTTGGTGGAGTCGTCAGACAGGGCGACCGCACCGGCCCCACTGTCGATCTCCGCATTCTTCAGGCCTGCAGCAGCAGCCGGGCTCTTCTCGACGTAGCCGATGGAGTTGGGTGTGGCCTGGATGGCCTGCACGACACCGGACGACTTCTGTGCGCCCTCGCCTGCGCCGCCCTGGAACTCCTTGCCGTCGCCCTTGGTCCACGCCTGCGGCGCAGCGGCGGCCAGGTACTTCTGGAAGTTGTCGGTGGTGCCCGACGAATCTGAGCGATAGACCGGCTTGATGTCCGCGTCCGGCAGGGTGGCGCCGCTGTTCAGCGCCGCGATGGCCGGGTCGTTCCACTTCTTGATCTGGCCCTGGAAGATCTTCGCCAGCACGTCAGCGTTGACGACGAGCTTGTCGACGCCCTCGATGTTGTAGGCCATCGCGACCGGGCCGAACACCAGCGGCACGTTCCACGCCGGGTTGCCGCCGCAACGATCGGCGGCCTTCTGGACCTGATCGTCCTTGAGTGCCGAGTCGGAACCTGCGAAGTCGACCTGCTTCGCGATGAACTGGTCAATGCCCGCGCCAGAACCCGTCGGGTTGTACGCAAGGGTCTTGCCGGAGCAGACCTGGCCCCACACCTTGTTGAACTCGGCGATGGCATTCTGCTGAGCTGTCGATCCCTCGGCCGTCACCGAGTTCTTGCCTGCGCAGTCAGCTGCGGTCGCGTTGCCTGCCGGGCTAGCGGTACCGCTGCTGGCGGTTCCGGCGTTGTTGTCGCTGCCGCACGCGGTCAGGGTCAGCGCGGCGATCGCCGTCGCAGACAGTGCCATTCCTAGCGGAGTGCCGACGTTTTTGCCAATGCGGTTGAGCTTCACTGATCCCACTTTCGGTTGACGGCTTTGAACTCTCCGGCAACGTATGCGGCCGTGGTGGACGGTTCTGGGATGGAAAGTGAACGGAAGGTGAACAGGTCCAGCTAGTTCACAGCTGAGGCCGCGTACGCGGCGTCGACGCTAAATACGTCGAAACCCAGTCGCTGATAGGTCTTTACGGCCGCGGAGTTATCTGCCTCGACGTAAAGCATCACCGCCGATTGTTCACTTTTCAACAGCCGCTCGGCGAGGTGATGCAGGCCGACCAAGGTGAGTGCGGCGCCCAGCCCGCGGCCCTGCGCGGCAGGGTCTACGCCGACGACGTAGACCTCACCGAGCTTGTCGCCGTGCACCTTCGTCCAGTGAAAGCCGAGCAGCTTGTCGGTGTGCTCGTCGACGGCCATGAATAGCCCGGCGGGATCGAACCACGGCTCCTCGCGGCGCTCGGCGATATCGGCCTCCGTCCACCCGCCCTGCTCGGGATGCCATGCGAACGCGGCATTGTTGACGCGCAACAGCTCGGCGTCGTCGGCCGGGCCGGCATATGTCCTGATGCGCACATCGTCGGGAACGGTGAGTGTTGGAAGGTCGACCAACGGCCGTCGCATCTGCAGCAGCTCGCGAACCACGACGAGGCCGAGCGCGGACGCCGTAGCGCGCGCCGGCTCCAGGTTGCCGTGCGCCCAAACGCGGGCATCGTCACCGCCCTCGGACAGCCCGGTGCGCACCAGCGCCGAGCCGGTGCCGCGGCGCCTTGCGTTCGGATGCACCACCAGTTCGGCCATCACGGACGCCTCGGTGAGGTTCAGATAGCCGGTTATGTCGTCGCCGTCGACGGCCAGCAGGTGCCGGGTGCGGTCGTGGGCGAGCTCTCGCAGCACCTGATCACCGACGGGCGCGACGCCGTCAGCTTCTTTGGCCGCCGCGATCACATCGCGGATCCGAGTCTGTTCGTCGTCGGACAGGCCCGTGCGCCAGTGGATCGCCGGAGCCGGGCGGCCGGCGACATCTGGGTCAGTCACGAACTGCGCAGGGGATCAACCAGCGCGTCGCCAAGGCTGTCGGGCGCGCCGTAGGCCGAGTCGTCGACCATCTCGTCCGACACCTCCGCGCCAGAAGGAGCCGGCCTCCCGCGGGCCGGCCGGACCGCCTTGTAGCCGACGTTGCGCACGGTGCCGATCAACGATTCGTATTCGGGCCCGAGCTTGGCGCGCAGCCGCCGCACGTGCACGTCGACCGTTCGGGTGCCACCGAAAAAGTCGTAACCCCATACCTCTTGGAGCAATTGAGCGCGGGTGAACACCCGCCCGGCGTGCTGCGCCAGATACTTCAGTAGCTCGAATTCCTTATAGGTAAGGTCAAGCGGCCTGCCGCGCAGCCGCGCGGTGTATGTGCCTTCATCGATGACCAACTCGCCGAGACTGATCTTGCCGAGGTTCTCTTGGTTGGCCACGCCGCCCCTGCGTCCGACCAGCAGCCGCAGCCGCGCGTCGATCTCGGCGGGTCCGGTACTCGGCAGCAGAATCTCGTCGAGGCCCCACTCAACGTTGACGGCCACCAGACCGCCCTCGTTGACGACGGCCACGACGGGCACCGTCGTCCCTGTCGTCCCAAGCAAACGACACAGGCCGCGTGCGGCGGCCAGATCGGTGCGCGCGTCGACGATCGCCACATCCGCAGTGCCCGCCTCGAGAAGCGAGGACACCTCCGTCGGCGCCGTCCGCACGTTGTGCGCAAGCAAAGCCAACGAGGGCAGCACAGACTCGGGATGGGGATCGACGGTCAGTAGCAACAGATCCAACTGGCCCTCCAACAGCGATGGGACCTCGCCCGGACAACGATGTCGGTGGTGACTTCCCAGATTCATGCCTGACACACGGCCGTTACCCGGCCGATGGTCAACTAACGATAGCGCGCTACCTGCTGATTAGCCGCGCCGAGCAGGTTCCTGGGTCCGGGTGGGCCAGAATGTCCGGGTGCGCAAGGTGCTGATCGGTGCGATCGCGACCGTCACTGCGATGGTGGTTGGCGCCGTCGGGGCCGACTTCGGAGCGGCGATCTACGCCGAATACCGGCTGGCCAGGAGCGTGCGCGCGGCTGCAAACCTGAGCTTCGACCCCTGGGTCAGCATTCTGGGGTTTCCGTTCATCACGCAGGCGACGGGCCGCCACTACAACGAGATCGAGATCAAGGCCAGTGGCGTGGATCACCCCGTTGTCGGCAAGGTGGGACTGGAGGCAACCCTGCATTCGGTCGATCTCGCCGACACTTCCTGGCTCATCGGGCCAGACGCCAAGCTGCCGGTCGGCGAGCTGGAGAGTCGCATCATCGTCGACTCCACCCACGTCGGCCGGTTCATGGGTATCCCCGATCTGCTGGTCGAGGCGCCGCCGCGGGAGACGAACGACTCCACTGGCGGCACCACCGAGTCGGGCATCTCCAGCAATAAGGGATTGGTGTTCACCGGCACGCCGAAGAAGGCGGGATACAACAAGAAGGTCAGCATCGCCGTTGACCTGTCCATCGCGGGACCCGACCTGACCACGCTGAACTTCACCGCGACCGGCGTCCTGACGGGTGCCGGCACGGCGGACCAGCCGGTTCCAGAGGACAAGCTTCCTGCGGTGCTCGCCGCGTTCAGCACCAGCCTTCCTGGTCAGAAACTGCCGTTCGGCGTGCGACCGACCAGCGAGGGAGCCCGCGGGTCCGACATCATCATCGAGGGGATCACCAAGGGAGTAACGATCCCGTTAGACGGGTTCAGAAAGTAATGAGCTCATCAGTCGTGCTCGCGGTCACCGTGCTGGTCGCCGCCTTCGGCGTGGCGTACGTCATCGGCAGGCTGCTGACGCTGCGCTCCGGAATGCTCAAAGCGGCCAAGGAAGCGAGCAACGTCGACACGTCCGACCTGGGCCTTTCGCATACCGGTCCGACCGTGGTGCACTTTTCCGCAGTGTGGTGCGGGCCGTGCGCGGCGGTTCGACGGGTGGTCGACCAGGTGTGCGGCGATCTGCCCGCCGTTGCACACGTGGAGATCGACATGGATGCCAATCCCGAAGCAGCCCGACGGCTTTCGGTGCTCTCCCTGCCGACCACGTTGATCTTCGACGCCGACGGACGGCCCCGATACCGGACCACCGGGGTGCCCAGCGCCGCTGACCTGCGGTCGGCGCTGGAACCGCTGTTGGCTTGATCACCATGTCATTGGGTAAGCTGTCCGACGTGTCAACCCGCCTTGAGCCGATGCTCACCAAGCGCCGCGCAGTCGATCTGTGCCGCGTCGCGGGTTGTTGCTGTTGTTGTTGTAGCTGCTGAGTAGCCGCGCCTTAGTTCTCGCGCCGCTCTCGGAGCAGCCGTTGTGGCCTGCTTATGCCCAGCCCATTGATGCAACAGGAGCACATTCATGTCGACCAACACCACCACCGCCGCACCGGACCAGGTGGACGTGCGCGGACCGCGGTTCGCTGCCTGGGTGACGACCGTCGTGATCGCCTCGACGCTGGTCGTTTCGGGCTTCAGCTATGCCGGCGCGGCGGTGATCCTCGGACTGCAGGCGGTGGTCTTCGCGATCGGCGCGTGGCGTGGGCCGCGTCAACATCCCTACGGGCTGATCTTCAAGCGACTCGTCACTCCCCGATTCGGGCCCGTCACCGATAAGGAACCCGTGCCGCCACTGAAGTTCGCCCAATTGGTCGGCTTCGCCTTCGCAGTCGTCGGCGTCATCGGGTTCGCAAGCGGTGCCCCGCTTCTCGGCCTGATCGCCACCGGCTTCGCGCTCGTCGCAGCGTTCCTCAACGCGGCCTTCGGCATCTGCCTCGGCTGCCAGATCTACCCGCTCGTTGCACGGATTCGCCGCGCACCGTCCCCCGCATAACGCTCAAACAGTAAGCAACCGAAAGGATTTCATCCATGGCACGCTCCGACGTCCTGGTCAGTACCGACTGGGCCGAGAGCAATCTCGACGCGCCGAACACCGTCTTCGTCGAGGTCGACGAGGACACGAGCGCATACGACGGCGGCCACATCGCCGGCGCAATCAAGCTGGACTGGAAGGCCGACCTGCAGGACCAGGTCAAGCGCGACTTCGTCGACGCGCAGCAGTTCTCCAAGCTGCTGTCTGACCGTGGTATCTCCAACGACGACACCGTGATCCTCTACGGCGGCAACAACAACTGGTTCGCCGCATACGCGTACTGGTACTTCAAGCTCTACAGCCACGACAACGTGAAGCTGCTCGACGGCGGTCGCAAGAAGTGGGAGCTCGACGGCCGTCCGCTGTCGAGCGACGCGGTCAGCCGACCGGCCACCAGCTACACCGCCAAGGCGCCTGACAACACCATCCGCGCGTTCCGCGACGAGGTCATCGCGGCCATCAGCAAGAAGAACCTTGTCGACGTGCGCTCCCCCGACGAGTTCTCGGGCAAGATCCTCGCTCCCGCGCACCTGCCGCAGGAGCAGAGCCAGCGCGCCGGGCATATCCCCAGCGCCATCAACGTTCCGTGGAGCAAGGCGGCCAACGAGGACGGCACGTTCAAGTCCGACGAGGACCTGGCCAAGCTGTACGCCGAGGCCGGCCTGGACGGGCAGAAGGAAACCATTGCCTACTGCCGAATCGGCGAGCGATCGTCGCACACATGGTTCGTGCTGCAGGAACTGTTGGAACACAAGAACGTCAAGAACTACGACGGCAGTTGGACTGAATACGGCTCCCTGGTGGGAGTCCCGATCGAGTTGGGAAGTTGATTATGTGCTCTGCACCGAAGCAAGGACTGACGTTGCCCGCCAGCGTCGACCTCGAGAAGGAAACCGTGATCACCGGCCGCGTGGTCGACGGCGCGGGTCAGGCAGTCGGCGGCGCGTTCGTGCGGCTGCTGGACTCGTCTGACGAGTTCACCGCTGAGGTCGTCGCGTCGGCCACCGGTGACTTCCGGTTCTTCGCCGCTCCTGGTACGTGGACGCTGCGTGCGCTGTCGCCTGCGGGCAACGGAGACGCCAGCGTCGCACCGTCCGGCGCCGGTATCCACGAGGTCGACGTCAAGGTCGCCTGACAGCAAACCCGTTTTCCTGACGAAAACGCTGCAAAGTTAGCTGATCCGGTCCACGATGTGGGTTAGTTCCTACGCTGCTGCGTGGAATTAATGTCGACGAACAGGGCTGATCATGAAACGCATAGTTGCCGGATTCGCCGCGGGGGGCTTCGCCGTTCTTGCTATAGCTATGGCTCCGCCGGCCGCGGCCGGTCCCGAGGCTGACTTCCTCGCCGATCTGGCTTCCGGCGGATTGTCGGTTCCGGCAAACGCCAATTTCCGAGTTATATCCGCCGGACACGCCGTATGTTCTGGCTTCTCTTCGGGGGACAGCTACAAAGACGCGATCGCAGGCGTCGCAGGCGCATTCGGCGGAAACAAGAGCATGGCCGGTACTTTCGTCCAGGCCGCGGTGGGCTCGTTCTGCCCGAGATACGCGTCGGAATTTCCGTGATCTGAGCCACCACGGCCGCCGAGAACTGTTGGGGCTCCGGCGGCTAGAATCGCTGCCGTGGTTCTGTTCTTCGAGATCATGCTCATCGCGGCCACGGTAGTCATCACGTGGTTCGCGCTTTATGCGCTGTATCGCCTCATTACCGACGAGTCGTGACCTCCGGCGACGACGCCGTCGCGGCGGCGGCCGAACGCGCCAAGACAACGGCGGCCCGCAACATTCCTGTGTTCGACGACCTGCCGCTGCCCGCAGATACCGCCAACCTGCGTAAGGGCGCCAACCTCAACGATGCGCTGCTCGCACTGTTGCCGCTGGTTGGTGTGTGGCGCGGCGAGGGCGAAGGGCGCGGTGCAGGCGGCGACTATCGGTTCGGTCAGCAGATCGTGGTGTCGCACGATGGCGGCGACTACCTGAACTGGGAAGCGCGGTCCTGGCGGCTGACCACCGACGGAGACTACGAAGCACCAGGCCTGCGCGAGACCGGCTACTGGCGCTTCGTCGACGATCCCGCCGATCCGGTCGAGTCCCAGGCCATCGAGCTGTTGCTGGCGCACTCGGCGGGCTACGTCGAGCTGTTCTATGGCAGTCCACTCAACCAGTCCTCGTGGGAGCTGGTCACTGACGCACTCGCACGCAGCAAGTCAGGGATGCTTGTCGGCGGGGCCAAGCGGCTCTACGGCATCGTCGAGGGTGGCGACCTCGCCTATGTCGAGGAACGGGTCGATGCCGACGGCGGTCTGGTGCCGCATCTTTCGGCCCGACTCTCGAGGTTCGTCGGCTAGTGCGGGCGAAAACGCTGGCCGCGGGATTGGCCGCGGCGGGACTCCTTGCCGCTTGCTCGTCGAACACCCCGGCGCCCGAACAGTCGTCGACCTCGGTCGCCCCGACCGGCCATGGCGGCTTCGCCCACTGCTTGAGCGAGCATGGCGTGCCGTCCGCGGGTCCGGCCGCCGGTCCGCCGCCGGGTGTCGACCAGGACACCTGGCACAAGGCGATGCAGGCGTGCTCGTCACTCGCGCCAGGGCCGGGGCCCGGTTAGGGCTAGGACAGCACGGGCGCCCTGCCCGCGTCCGCCAACCACTCGCGTTCGAGGCGCTCCAAAGTCCCGTCTGCGCGCAGTGAATCAACGACCGACGAGACGCAACGGGTCAGTGGACTTCCCTTGTCCAGCACGATCCCGAACTGTTCACCGTCGTCTGCCTCGGCAGGCAGTTGGCCGACGATGAGCCCGTCGCGCAGTTCGCCGGCAACCGCGAATGCGGTCGGCAGATCAGCTACCAACGCGTCGATCTCCCCGTTGCTCAGCGCGAGTTTGGCGTCGGAGTTGGTGTTGTAAACCGCAACCGGGCTGTTCCCCTCCACGGAGTTCGCCGCGGTCTGACTGGTCGTGGCGACCTGCACGCCGAGCTTCAGCGGCCTGAGGTCTTTCCGGCTATGCGCCCGCGCCGCAGGCGACGACTTGATGGTGACGACGGCCTGCGTCACGTTGAAGTACGGCGAGGAGAAATCGACGGCTGCCTTGCGTTGATCGGTGATCGAGAACTGGGAAAGGTTGGCGTCGAACGTCTTTGGGCCAGATGTTATCGCCTCCGCAAAAGGTACTCGCACCCAGCGGACGTCCTCGCCCGCGTACCCCAGCTTGCCGGCGACCGCATATGCAACCGCGGATTCAAATCCCTCGCCGTTGGCGGGGTTGTCGCCCATGTACCACGGTGGGTAAACGGGCTGGTCGGTCCCGAACGTGAAGATGCCGGGATAGAGCGTGGCCAGCGACTCTTTCTCACAGTGCGACGTGCCGACCGAAGACGATGTCTGGGTCGGGGCGCAGGCGGCGAGCAACGCGGCGGCCAGCACCGCAGTTAGCCGCCAGACCAATCGCATGGGCCGCATCATCGCGCACCTGGCTAACTGACGCCAGCATTACCGGACGCGGATATGGAGCGGCCCCCGAGCCGTAGTTTCCTGGTCGGACAAAACCGAGGGGCTCGGGGGCCGGGTGACTGCGGGGAACTCGCCAGCGCGCGCGGGTTGCGATGAGCGCTTGCGCGAAGAGCGTTTAGCTCATTCCCTGCGCTGCTAGCTCGCAGCCACCTCACAAGTCCATAAGTCAATCAATTTCTCGGACCACCTCCTTCCGTGTGTACGAGCGACCGTACTCGCGCACACGAAGGCAGACAAGCGATTTCCGTGCGCTGTCAGCGATCGCTAAGGATCGCGGCGTCGACAAGTTCGGCGAATTCGCCTGCCAACGGTGCGGCCGGCAGCAGCTTGCCGTCCAGCGTGTGCACCCGCGCCGCGAGCGTGATGCTCGATACCAGCCAAACCCCTTGCGCTGCAACAAGATCAGTCACCCGCAGCGCGCGGTAGTCGCAGTCGTAGCCCTTGTTCCTGGCGACCTCGAACAGCGCCTGCTGCGTGGTGCCCCGCAGGATCGGATACCACGGCGGCGGGGTCAGCAGCGCCGGACTGCCGTCGAGTTCGGTCGCGATGACCACTGTCGAGCGCGGCCCCTCCAGGATGTGGCCGTCGGAGCTGACGAAGATGACGTCGCCGGCGCCATGCCGCTCGGCGTGCCGCAGCGCGGCCATGTTCACCGCATAGGACAGGGTCTTCGCGCCCGCAAGCAGCCACGGCATCTCGGGCGCAGCCTCGGCGGGCAGCCCACGCGCAAGCGTCAACGCCGCGACGCCCTTGCGGCGGGCGTCGGCCACCCGGGCCGCCAGCGCGCCGATCGTCGCGAACGCCGTAGGCGGCGAGCCGCTTTCCCTACCCCTGCTGTACACCAGCCGTAGTACGCCCTCGCCACCCTCATCCGCGGACCAGCGCTCGACCCCTGCGGCAACGGCCGCCCGCCACCGCGGCAGATCAGGTGCGGGGAGATCGGTCATCCGCGCCGATTGGGTGAGCCGGGCCAAATGGGCCTCCAGCAGACACGGCAGGCCGTCGCGGACCAACAGCGTCTCGAAAATCCCGTCACCACGCACTGCCGCCAGGTCATCGGCGAAAAGCAATGGCGCCGCTGGGTCGTGCAATTCACCGTCGAGCGTGACCACAACTGCCGGTTGGCTCGCCATGGGGCATCACCTTAGCGCCGTAGAGTTGACGTATGTCAGCCGTTCCCGCCCCGGAGACCGGGCCCGACGCCGGTGCCGTGTGGCATTACGGCGACCCGCTCGGCGAGCAGCGCACCGCCGCCGATGAGGCCGTCGTGGTCGACCGCTCGCACCGGGCGGTGCTGACGCTCACCGGTAATGATCGCAAGAGCTGGCTGCACAGCATCTCCTCCCAACACGTCAGCGACCTTGCCGACGGCACGGTGACCCAGAATCTGAGCCTCGACGGGCAGGGCCGTGTCGAAGATCACTGGATACAAACGCAGCTCGACGGCGTCACATACCTGGACACCGAGCCATGGCGCTCCGAACCGCTGCTGACCTACCTGCGCAAGATGGTGTTCTGGTCCGACGTCACCGTCGAACCGGCTGATCTGGCGGTGTTGTCGCTACTCGGCCCCAGGTTGGCCGATCCTCAGGTGCTCGACGCCCTCGGTGTCGGTTCGCTACCGGCTGACGAGACTGCCGTGGCACTGCCTACCGGCGGATTTCTTCGCAGAATGGCGGACCCTGGCGTCGCGCTGGACCTAGTGCTGCCACGCGATCAGGCCGACCAATGGCGCAAGCGGCTCGTCGATGCGGGTGTCCGGCCAGCCGGCGTGTGGGCCTTCGAAGCCCACCGGGTGGCCGCGCTGCAGGCAAGGCTGGGCATCGACACCGACGAGCGGACGATCCCGCACGAGGTGGGCTGGATCGGCACCGCAGTGCACCTCGACAAAGGTTGCTACCGCGGCCAGGAAACCGTCGCACGCGTTCACAACCTGGGCAAACCGCCCCGGATGCTGGTGCTCGTGCACCTGGACGGCTCCACGGATCGGCCGGTCACCGGCGATCCGCTGCTGGCAGGCGGGCGCACGGTCGGCCGGCTGGGCACGGTGGTCGACCATGTCGACGAGGGCCCGATCGCCCTGGCGCTGCTCAAGCGTGGCCTGCCCGCGGACACCCCATTGACCACGGGCGGAGACACCGAAGTCGCCGCGGTCATCGACGCGGAGTCGATGCCACCCATGGACGGGGTCGGGGCCGGCCGGCTGGCAGTGGAACAGCTGCGCGGCCGCGCGCGTTGACGCGATGGGCCTGCCAGCGCACGACAGCCGGGCACGGTAAAGTGTTGGCAGGACAATAAATGACACACAGATCGGAGCCGCCTACAAATTGGGCCGCTCCGTTATTGCGCGAGGGGGTACCCCCATGGGCCGCGGCCGGGCTAAGGCAAAGCAGACCAAGGTTGCTCGTGAGCTCAAATACAGCTCACCGCAGACCGATTTCACCCAGCTACAGCGCGAGCTGGCGGGGTCGGACGGCTCTGACGATCTGAACGGCACCGACGGTGTGTCTGACGACGAGTGGGTCACTGAGGACGACTGGCGGCGTTAGACCACTGCAGTCTGGTGATTCGTCCTAGAACCTGGGGTGCTGGCCCACGAGGCTGGCACGGGAACTGTCCTTGCTGCCTTTTCTGATGGTGCCAAGGGTCCAGCAACGCAGGTGCCTCGCGGTCAACACCGCAAGCGCGCGGTCGGTGTCCTCGGGCGCGACAACGGCGACCATGCCGACCCCCATGTTGAAGGTCTTCTCCATCTCGGCGCGCTCGACGCGGCCGCGCTGGGCGATCATCCCGAACACCGGTGCCGGGGTCCATGTCCCGCGGTCGATCTCGGCGACAAGCCCGTGCGGGATGACCCGCTCCAGGTTTCCGGCCAACCCACCGCCGGTGATGTGGCAGAACGTCCGGACCTGCGTCTCAGCGGCCAGCGCGAGGCAGTCTTTGGCGTAGATGCGGGTGGGCTCGAGCAGCTCCTCGCCCAGTGTTCGGCCGAACTCCTCGACGTGGCCTGCCAGATTCATCCTGTCGATCTCCAGCAGCACCCTGCGCGCCAGCGAGTAGCCGTTGGAATGCAGGCCCGTCGACGCCATCGCGATGATCACGTCTCCCGGCTTGACCCGATCAGGGCCGAGCACGTCGTCGGCCTCCACCACTCCGACACCGGTGGCCGAGATGTCGTAGTGGTCGGGCGCCATCAAACCCGGGTGTTCGGCCGTCTCGCCGCCCAGCAGCGCGCAGCCCGCCATCACGCATCCGTTGGCGATGCCGGAAACCAATTCGCTGACCCGTTCTGGCACTGTGCGACCGACAGCGATGTAGTCCTGCAGGAACAGCGGCTCCGCGCCGCACACCACCAGGTCGTCGACGACCATCGCGACCAGATCGACGCCGACGGTGTCGTGCTTGTCCATGGCTTGGGCGACCGCCAGCTTGGTGCCAACACCGTCGGTCGACGACGCCAGCAGCGGCTCGCGATAGCCGCCGCGCAGCGCGAACAGCCCAGCGAATCCGCCGAGCCCGCCCCGCACTTCGGGCCTGGTGGCCTTCTTGGCCAGCGGTTTGAACAGTTCGACGGCGCGGTCACCGGCTTCGATGTCCACCCCAGCCGATGCGTAGGAGATGCCGTGTTGTTCGGCTTGATCCGTCATCGACAGCAAGGCTACCGTCGTTGCCCGCCCGTCGGTAACCGGTCGATCCTGCGCAGTTCCCCCCGATCGCCTCGCACAACGCCGAACTGTGTGGGAATGTGACCGACCATGAAAACAGTTCGCTGGTTTGCGCTCCTGGCCGCGGCTACCGTGCCGGCCTCGATGGTCCTATCCGCGCCCGCATCGGCCACTCTTGGGGTCAACATCGACGCGGTCGTCATCTCGCAGGCCACGGTCAACGGAGTCGACTACATCACCAAAGAGATCACCATCCAACCCGGCGGCAGCACCGGCTGGCACTATCACGACGGCCGGGTGTTCGGCGTCGTCCGCGAAGGCACCCTCACCCGCACCATGGGGGACTGCACAGACGTCGTGGATCCCGCGGGGGCATCCGTCACGGAGGGCAGTGGCCCGGACCACGTTCACAACGGCCGCAACCTGGGCCCCGTCCCTGTGGTGCTGTGGGTCGACTACATCGAGCCGGCTGGCAGCCCGCAGGCTGTGGATGTGCCGCCTCCGGCCGATTGCCCGATCTAGAGTTTGCCTGACGTATAAAACGGTCATCCCACGTGGATGTCCGCCGAGGAGATTCGCTGCGTCGTCACGGGCGCGACCGGTTATATCGGCGGCCGGTTGGTGCCCCGGCTGCTCGACCACGGCCACACCGTGCGAGCGCTGGCGCGCAACCCCGACAAGCTCGCGACTCTCCCGTGGCGCGACGACGTCGAGGTGGTTCGTGGCGATCTCGGCGATGCCGATTCGTTGATCGCGGCGTTCGACGGCGCCGACGTCGTCTATTACCTCGTGCACTCGATGGGCACCTCGGCCGACTTCGTCACCGAGGAGGCGCAGTCGGCACGCAATGTCGTCCTGGCCGGCCATCGCGCGGGTGTGCGCCGACTGGTGTATCTCAGCGGACTGCACCCGAGCGGTGCCGACCTCTCGCCGCACCTGCGGTCGCGGACCGCGGTCGGCGAGATCCTGCTGGAATCGAGTATCGAGACCATCGTGCTGCAGGCCGGGGTCGTGGTCGGTGCGGGCTCGGCCTCGTTCGAGATGTTGCGCCACCTCACCCACCGCCTGCCTGCGATGACGACCCCGAAGTGGGTGCACAACAACATCCAGCCGATCGCGATCGACGACGTGCTGTACTACCTGACCGAGGCGGCGACGGCGGCGGTACCGGCGTCACGAACGTGGGACATCGGCGGCCCGGATGTGCTCGAGTACGGCGAGATGATCCAGGAGTACGCCGACGTGGCCGGGCTCCGGCGGCGGTTGATCGTCGCGCTGCCGTTCTTGACTCCGACGATCGCGAGCCTGTGGATCGGCCTCGTCACGCCAATGCCAACCGGTTTGGCACGGCCGTTGATCGAATCACTCGAGTGCGATGCGGTGATGGCCGAGCATGACATCGACGCGGTCATCCCACCGCCGCCGAACGGCCTCACTGGTTACCGCGACGCGGTCGCGCTGGCGCTGAAGCACGGCCCGCTTCCCAGCGACCCGGAGTGGGCCGGACCGCGTTAAGGCCGCGCCGGCGAATTGGCGAGAATCTCGGCGAAGCGTGCGTCATAAACGGGGGTCAACTCCGAATGGGTGATCACCCAGAACCGGTCGTTCAGGATGGCGTCGACGATCTCGTCAGCGACGACCGCCGGTTCGAGCCCATCCGGCCCGGTGAACCCGGCCTTGATGCCCAGCCGCCAGTTCTCGGCGTCGTGTGTTCGCTGTTCCGGTCCCATGGCGGCCGGGCGGTTGCGCTCGGCCTCCATCACCTTGGTATTGGTGGCGCTGGGGCACACGACCGAAACCCCGATCGGGTCGCCGGTGATCGCCAACTCCTGCCGCAGTGTCTCGGAGATCGCGACGACGCCGACCTTGCTGACCGCGTACGGGCCCAAAAAGGCGATGCCGCTGACGAGTCCGGCCACCGATGACGTGTTGACGATGTGGGCGGGCGTGCCCTGCGACCGGAGCACCGGGAGGAACGTGCTGATGCCGTGTATCACGCCCCACAGGTTCACACCCAACACCCACCGCCAGTCGTCGAGTGTCTGGTCGGCGAGCATGTTGAAGGTGGACACGCCTGCGTTGTTGCAGAGCACGTCGACGCGGCCGTGTCGATCGAGCACGGCGTCGCGGAGCTCGGCCACCGACGCCGGATCGGACACGTCGGTCCGCACCGCGAGTGTGCCCGCGGGCAGCTCGCCGGAGTCCCGCGCCGCGTCGAGTGCGGTCTGCTCCACGTCGGCGATGACGACGTCGGCGCCGCGCGTCGTGACCGCTCTTGCCAGCGCCAAGCCGATCCCGCTTGCGCCGCCGGTGATCACGACCACCTTGTTATTCAGCGTGTCCATGCTCACCCTCCATCGAGAACAATCAGTGCACCGTTGAGATAGGTGCTAGCGTCGCTCGCGAGATACAGTGCGGTTCCGACGATTTCGTCGGACGAGGCGATCCGGCCGACGCTCACGCTCGATGCCATCGCCGTCCGGATCTCCTCGGTCGGCATGGACTTGTGCAGGCTGTCGGTGTGGAACGTGCCGCACACGATGCTGTTGACCCTGATGCCGCGCGGACCGAACTCCTGCCCCGCCGCCTTCGTCAGCACATTCAGCCCGGCCTTGGCCGCGGCGTACACGACCGTGGACGGGCTCGGGTACATCGCCGCCTTCGAGCTGATGTTGATCACCGCCGAGCCTGCAGGCATGTGTTCTGCGGCCAACGCCGTCAAGCGCAGCGGCCCCTTGAGGTTGACGTCGATTGTCTTGTCGAACAATTCGGCCGTCACATCGTTGAGACTGGACGGCACCGGGGCGATGCCTGCGTTGTTGACCAGCACGTCGATCCGCCCGAACTCCGCGACGGCCTCGTCGATGAGGCGCTGACACTGTGCCCAGTCGCCGACGTGACAGCTGACGGGCAAGGCTCGCCTGCCCAGCGCGATCACCTCATCGGCCACCCGCCTGCAGCCGTCGAGCTTGCGGCTTGCGACCACGATGTCCGCGCCCGCCTCGGCGAACCCGAGGGCCATCGCTCTGCCGAGGCCCTTGCTTGCTCCGGTGATGACGGCGACTTTGCCGTCCGCGCGCAGGCTCGGGATCGTCATGGTCTCACTCCCGCTCGGCATCTCGGGCGATGCCGTCGATCACGTACCGAATCTGGAGGGCGAACAGCTCGTCGGCTTCGGCAGAGGTTACGCCGTCGGGGTTTCCGCCGGAGCGAATGCGCCGTGTTGAGCGGACGGACGGTGCCTGCGTGGCGTTTTCGATCGCCACGAACCCGACCGTCGCCCACATCACCAGACGGCACGCCTGCACCGCGGCGTCCGCGGCGAACGAGCTTGCGCGCATGATCGCCACCAGTGGCCGTGATGCCTCGACGTACGCGTCACGGTCGGCGGCCAGAATCAGCCGGCTGTCGTGCGCCTTGCGGAGTCGGTGTCGCAGCGCCTTCGCCCACCGGGCGGCGTAGTCGCTCCACGGCTCGCCCTCGGCGTGCGGCGGCGCCAGGTCGGCCAGCAGATGGTCGGCGATCGCGTCGACCAACGCGTCTTTGTTGCCCACCCGGCTGTAGAGGGGCGCGGGTGACACCCCGAGGCGTGCTGCGACGCTGCGCATGCTCACGGCGTCGAGGCCCTGCTCGACGAAGATGTCGACGGCGGCCGCGACGATCTCGTCGGCGGCCAGCTCGAAGTCGTTGGCCTTCGGCATCAGTCCACCTCGCCGAAATCGCGTGCCATATCGTCGGGGAACAGCATTCTCGCGACGTACGAGAAGTCGCCAGACGGTGGTGGCAGCGAGGACCCGCCGCAGACGCCGAGCAGCTGCCCGGTGACCCAGCCGGAGTAGTCGGACGCCAAGTACACCACCGCGCGGGCAACGTCTTCAGGCAGCCCGAGGCCGTCGTGCGCGCTGAGGCCGGCCAGCGGGGTCCCGTCGCGGATGATCGCCATGTTCTCGGGAGTGGTTGTGGCGGTGACAGTTTCGGTGGCTACCCAGCCTGGCCGCACCCCGTTCACCCGGATTCCGAATCGGCCGAGTTCGGCGGCGCATGTGCGCACCAGCTCGTCGACGGCGGCCTTGGTTACGTTGTAGGTCGCCATGAACGCCGCCGGCCGGGAACTGGCGATCGACGAGATCGCGACGATCGAACCGCCCTTGCCCGTCATCCGCCTCGCGGCGTGCTTGATGGTGTGCGCCGTACCGAGCAGGTTCACGCCGACCGGGCCCATCCAGTGCTCGTCGGTGATGTGCAACACCGAACCCGGCATCGGAACGCCCGCGTTGGCGACCGCGATGTCCAATGCGCCGCCCACCGAGGCCGCCTCGACCGCAGCCTGCACCTGCGCCTCGTCGGTGACGTCGGCGACGACACTGCTTACCGCGCCCGGCATCTCGGCCGAGGCGGTTTCGAGGACCGCGAGATCGGGGCCGCAGATGGTGACGGCGGCGCCCGCCTCGGCCAGCGCCGCCGCGCACGCCCTCCCGATGCCGGTGCCGCCTCCTGTGACGAGCGCGCTGCGTCCGTCCAGCGATAGCACCGGCGGTGCGATGGGTCGTGTCACGTCAGGCATCTCCTCGTTCGATCAGCGCGCTGGCGCCGGCCAGCAACAGGTCGGCCTGGGGGCCGAAGAACTTGTGCACCGGCTTGTCCGAAAGGCCTCGCACGAACTTGGCATAGCTGCCCTCGAGGACGATCGCCAGCTTCCACCGCGAAAACACCTCGTACCAACCGATATTGGTCACGTCGCGGCCCGAGCACTCGGCGTAGCGGTCGACGAGCGCCCGCCCGGCGGGCAGATGGTCGAGCGCGAACCGCGGCTCGCCTGCCATCCCGAGAGGCATGGTGCCGTCGGGACCGGGGTGAAAGATCAGCGCCCACGCAAGGTCGACCAGCGGATCGCCGATCGAGGCCATCTCCCAATCCACCACGGCCAGCAGCCGCGGCGGTGCATCCGGTGCGAACAACACATTGTCCAGCTTGTAGTCCCCGTGCGCGAGCGTGGCCGGTTGGTCTGCGGGGCGGTAGGTCTCGAGCCATTCGCCGATGCGCCGCGCCGTCGGCAGGTCCCGGCCGCGGTAGGCGTCCAGCTGCGCGAGCCATCGCGTCACCTGCCGCGACAAGTACTGACCTGGATGCGCGAAATCGGATAGCCCGCAACGCTTCCAGTCCACCGCATGAATTTCGGCCAGCGCGTCGATCAGCTGCTCAAGGGCCCCGCCGTGCGTCTCCGGCGCGGTGGCCCACGCCAGGGGGATGGCTTTGCGCACCGGGTCGCCGTCGATGCGCGCCATCACATAGAACGGCGAGTCGAACACCGCGGGGTCGTCGCAGCACAGTACGGGCCTGGCGATCCGCACCGGTTCGTCCTTGATGGCATCGAGAAAGCGGAACTCACGCAGCACATCGTGCGCCGTCGAGGAGCTCGCATGGCGTGGCGCCCTGCGCAGCACCCACCGGTCGTCGCCGCGGTCGAGGGCGAAGATCTCGCATGAGCCGCCGCCGGGCATCGGCGTGACGGTCACGGGCACGTGGCCGCCTAGCCGCTCGTCGAGGTAATGCTCAAGGGCCGCAAGCTGACTCATACAAGTCCGGCCTCGGCCCGCAGTGCCGCCCACTTCTGCTCGGCCGCAGGTTGACGGCTCGGGATGTGCTCGGTCGGCCAGCCCTCGGCCGGCTGGTAGTTCCGCAGGATCGTCCGGGCCAGCACCGACTTGTGCAGTTCGTCGGGGCCGTCGCCAATGGACCCGAACCGGGTGGTCCGGTACCAGCCCTCGACCGGCAGGTCGCTGGAGTAGCCGAGCGCGCCGCACACCTGGATCGTGCGGTCGAGCACCCCGAGCACGACCTTGGACACGTGCGCCTTGACCATCCCGAGGTCGGCGCGCACGGCCGACGCGCCGAACTTGTCCATCTTCCACGCGGTCTGGAAGGTGAGCAGACGCGCGGCCTGGATCTCCATGTGCGACAACGCAATATAGTCCTGGATCATCTGATGATCGGCCAGCCGTCTACCGTGCGAGGACCGCGACACCGCCCGCTCGCACATGATGTCGAGCGAGCGCTGGGCCTGGCCGAGCCACCGCATCGAATGGTGGATGCGACCCCCGCCGAGCCGCTGCTGGGCCAGCTGAAATCCCTCGCCGGGTTCGCCGATCAGGTGGTCGGCCCGAACGCGGCAGTCAGTGAACAGGATCTCCGCGTGGTTGCCGACCCGCCCGTATTCGACGTCGGGATGGCCCATCGTGGGGATGTCGCGCACGATCGTCATGCCCGGAGTGCCTGTCGGCACCACGAAGATCGACGCGTGCCGGTGCGGACGGCCATCGGGGTTGGTCTCGGCGACGACGAGAACGATGTCGGCGCTGGATGCGTTCGTGGTGAACCACTTGTGGCCGTTGATGATCCAATGTTCGCCATCGCGGACCGCCGTCGTGCCGATCACAGTCGGGTCGGCGCCCGCGAGGAACGGCTCGGTGAGTGCGAACGCGCTGGTGATGTCCCCGCGCAGGTTGGGCCACAGCCAGCGCTGCTTCTGCTCCTCGGTGGCGCCGTGGGCCATCAGCTCCATGTTGCCGCTGTCGGGTGCCTGCACGCCGAAGATGACCATCGAGACCATGCTGCGGCCGATGATCTCCGACATCAGCGCAAGCTTCAGCTGACCGAAGCCTGATCCGCCGAGTTTCGGGTCGAGGAACGCCGCCCACAGGCCGTTGGCCTTGACCTGATCCTGCAGGTGCCGTTTGACGGCAGCCCAGTCGTCGCTGCCAAGCTTGTCGTCGAGGATCGGCTCGAGCGGCACGATCTCGCGCTCGATGAATTCCCGCATCCACACCAGCTGCTTCTCGAATTCTGGGTCCGTTTCGAAATCCCACGCCATGCCATCACCATCCCGGGGTACCGTGAGATTACACTGTAATCACACCGTCTGTCCGATGTCGAGCGATGCCCGGCGCGGAGTCTGGAGCAAGAGATGCGCGCCTGGCAGGTCCACGGCAAGGGCGAGCCGATCGACGTCCTGCGGCAGGCGGACATACCGACCCCGGCGCCGGGATCCGGGCAGCTCCAGGTGAGGGTCACCGCCGCGGGGATCGGGTTGCCGGACGTCTTGATGGCGCGCGGCACGTACCCGTTGACCCCGCCGCTGCCGTTCACCCCCGGCCAGGAGCTGGCAGGCATCGTGACGGCCGTCGGCGCCGACGTCGAGACCGCGGTCGGCACCCGCGTCATGTCCACCAGCGGGTTCATCGAGGGCAACGGCTCATTCGCCGAGTACACGGTCGTCGCCGCCGACCAAGCGTTCCCAGTTCCCAGCGCTCTGGATGACGCCGCGGCCGCGGGCTTCTGGATACCGCACATGACCGGCTGGACGGCCCTCGTCGACCGCGGTCGGATCGCGGCAGGCGACTGGCTGGCGGTGCTCGGCGCCGCCGGTGGCAGCGGCATCGCCGCCGTACAACTCGGCAACGCGCTCGGGGCACGAGTGATCGCCGTCGTCGGCGACGAGGCCAAGTCGGACTTCTGCCGCGGCCTCGGGGCCGAGGCGGTCGTCGTGCACCGCAAAGGCGGGCTCGCCGCGGACTTGCGTGCGGCGTCCGACGGCCGTGGCGTCGACCTGATCTTCGACCCGGTCGGCGGCGAGCCCGCCGAGGAGGCGCACGGTGCGCTGGTCAGGGATGGGCGACTGCTCGCCGTCGGGTTCGCCAGCGGCCGCTGGCCGGACATCGACACCCAGCTGCTCGTGATGACCAGCACATCGCTCCTCGGCGTGTTCGCAGGCGGCTACTCGCGCGGAGAGCTAGAGACGATGCACGCCAGGCTGTCCGAACTACTGAGCGCGGGACGGCTGCGCTGCGCTGTCACCGAGCGCGTGGCATTCGACGAGCTGCCACGGGCACTGCAACGGTTGGCGAACCGTGATGTTATCGGCAAATTGGTGTTGGACGCGCCGTGACGCGTGCGCCCGACAGCTAGGGCCTACGAAGCGCTGAGACGTTGTCGTTGTCGGCCTGAAGCGGGATGCCCGTGCGCGCCGCGGTGGCCAGCATCTGCTCAATCACGTTCTTGCCCAATGCCGTTTCGCCGGGCAGCTCGATCGGGTAGTTGCCGTCGAAGCACGCCGTGCACAGCCGCGACGCGGGTTGTTCGGTGGCGGCGATCATGCCGTGCTGCGAGATGTAGCCAAGCGTGTCGGCACCGATCGCGTGCCGGACAGCCTCAAGCACCTCGTCCTCATTCTCGACGGCGTTGGCGATCAGCTCGGCAGGAGTGGCGAAGTCGATGCCGTAGAAGCACGGCCACTTCACCGGCGGTGAGGCGATCCGCACGTGCACCTCGACGGCGCCCGCCTCGCGCAGCATCCGCACCAGCGCCCGCTGGGTGTTGCCGCGCACGATCGAATCGTCGACGACGATCAGCCGCTTGCCGCGGATCACCTCTTTGAGCGGGTTGAGCTTGAGCCGGATGCCCAATTGGCGAATGGTCTGCGACGGCTGGATGAAGGTGCGGCCCACGTAGGCGTTCTTCGTAAGGCCTTGGCCGTAGGGGATACCGGACTCCTGCGCGTAGCCGACCGCGGCCGGAATACCTGACTCCGGTACGCCGATCACCAGGTCGGCCTCGACGGGCATCTCGTGGACCAGCCTGCGCCCGATGTCTACCCGCGTCTTGTGCACCGAGCGGCCGCCAATCGTGCTGTCCGGCCGCGCCAGATACACGTATTCGAAGACACAGCCCTTCGGCGAAGGCGGAGCGAAGCGGGTGGAGCGCACGCCGTCGGCGTCGATGGCAAGCAGTTCGCCCGGTTCGATATCGCGTACGAACGAAGCACCGACGATGTCGAGCGCCGCGGTCTCCGAGGCGACCACCCAGCCACGGTCCAGCCGTCCCAACGACAGCGGCCGCACCCCGTAGGGGTCGCGAGCCGCGTACAACGTGTTCTCGTCCATGAATGTCAGGCAGAACGCACCGCGCACCGTTGGTAGCAGCTCGAGCGCCGCCTGCTCCAGCGTGGCGTCGGCAGCGCCGTGCGCCAGCAGCGCGCCGAGGATGTCCGAGTCGGTCGTCGCGGCCGGCGCGCCACGCGTGCCAAGGAGGCCGGCCTCGCGGGCGCGGCGTGCCAGGTCGGTGCCATTGACCAGGTTGCCGTTGTGGCCCAGCGCGACGCCGGTTCCTGCCGCGGTGTTCCGGAACACCGGCTGGGCGTTCTCCCACGTGGTGGAGCCGCTGGTCGAATAGCGGCAGTGGCCGATCGCGACGTGGCCTTCCATCGCGGCAAGGGTCTGCTCGTCGAAGACCTGGCTAACCAGCCCGAGGTCCTTGAACACGAGCACCTGCGACCCGTCGGCGACGGCAATGCCCGCCGCTTCCTGGCCACGGTGCTGCAACGCATAAAGGCCGTAGTAGGTGAGCTTGGCCACCTCTTCGCCCGGCGCCCAGACGCCGAATACGCCGCACTCTTCTCTTGGTTCGTTTTCGGTCTGCTCGCCGGTCACGATAGGGCTGCTCCAAGGGGCGGTGGGTGACGGGTTCAGTCTACGGCCATCAGCCGTTAATCACTGAATCGGACGCGGTGTCGCCCGCATATTCGTCAACAACCGTGGCGAACGTCTCATTTCCGGGAATCGTCCACAGCTACCAGCGGCAGCCAATGTCCGATCTCCGCTGCACGTGCACCGGAGAGTTGCAGGGCGCCGCTCGCGACGGCGTCCGCGACGTCCAGCAGACCAGTGGCAAGCAACAACCAGGTGCGCGGATCGGCCTCGACCACGTTCGGCGGGTTGCCGCGCCGGTGTTCGGTTCCCGAGATGCATTGCACCGCAACGAACGGTGGCACGCGTACCTCCACGCTGGATCCCGGCGCAGTGGCCGCGAGTGTGCGTGCGGTCATGCGGACCGCGTCGGCAAGCTCCGTGCGCTCCGGCTCGGCGACGTCTTCGTCACGCAACCACCCGGCGACGGCCGACACGGCGGCGCGGGTCTTCGCCGGATCGACACTGCGGCGGGCGGCCATACCTTAGATTCTCAAAGTGCTGATAGACCGCCACAGACCGCCCTATAAAGCGGCCGGAGTGGTCTTCCTGGTGATCGCCAGCCTCATCGCGGCCTTCATCTATCTGGCGTTCCGCGGCGACCTCGCCGACAAGACTCAGCTGACACTGCTGTCGCCGCGGGCAGGCCTTGTGGTCGAACGGGGGTCGAAGGTGACCTT
Source organism: uncultured Actinomycetota bacterium (assembly GCA_963766465.1). Lineage (GTDB taxonomy): Bacteria > Actinomycetota > Actinomycetes > Mycobacteriales > Mycobacteriaceae > Mycobacterium. Next base: position 450,688 of record CAVXZT010000013.1, on the reverse strand, counting down.
CAACGGCGTGGAGATCGGGCGCGTCGCCCGAATCGCCATGGTGGACGACAACGGCACCCAAAAGGCCAAGCTCACCCTGGATGTGAAACCGCGCTACATCGAATACATCCCCGCCAACGTCGTGGCCGAGATCCGGGCCACCACCGTCTTCGGAAACAAGTACATCTCGTTCAGCTCACCGGAACATCCTTCAGCACAACGCCTTTCGGCCCACGCCGTGATCGACGCGTCAGCAGTGACCACCGAGTTCAACACCCTGTTCGAAACGGTCACCTCGATCGCAGAGCAGGTTGATCCGATCAAGGTGAATCAAACGCTGACGGCGACCGCCGAGGCGCTCACCGGACTGGGCGAGAGGTTTGGCGAATCGCTGGAGAACGGCAACCGGATCGTCGACGACCTGAATGGGCAGATGCCGCAGATCAGGCAGAACACACGCGGGCTGGCCGACCTGGCCGACGTCTACGCCGACGCATCGCCCGACCTGTGGGACGGACTGGAAAACGCGACACGGCTGGCGCGGACGTTAAACGACTACCGCACCAACATCGACGAGGCACTGATGGGCGCGATCGGCTTCGCCAACAACGCTGCGGACAGCTTCGAACGCGGCGGACCATATCTGGTTCGCGGCGCCGCCGACCTGGTGCCGACGACACAGCTGCTCGACTACTACAGCCCCGAGATCTTCTGCACGTTCCGCAAGTTCTCGGACGTGCAGAAGCGGGTCGCGGCGGTCGTCGGCGGGAATGGCTACTCGCTGTCGGGATCAGCCGGCTCACTCGCGAGTCTCGGTGCCCCTAACCCGTGGGTCTATCCCGACAACCTGCCGCGAGTGAACGCTCACGGCGGCCCCGAGGGCCGTCCCGGCTGCTGGCAGGACATCACCAGGGACCTGTGGCCCGCGCCCTATCTGGTGATGGACACCGGCGCCTCAATCGCGCCGAACAACCACGTGGAAATCGGCCAACCGATATTCATCGACTACGTGTGGGGCCGCCAGGTCGGCGAGAACACCATCAACCCCTGACGGTTGACCTCAACAATTGTTGAGGTCCTACGTTGGCGGCATGACCTTCAAATCACACGAACTCGACTTCCTCCGTCAGGCCGACCTTGGCCGGTTGGCCACCGTCCAGCCCGACGGCACGCCGCAGAACAGCCCGGTGGGATTCGCATACAACGAGGGGTTGGGCACCATCGACATCGCCGGGTACCGAATGTCGAAGAGTCAGAAGTTCCGAAACATCGCGCGCAACGACAAGGTGGCGTTCGTCGTCGACGACATCACCTCACGTGACCCGTGGCGGGTGCGATGCCTGGAGATCCGAGGCACCGCCGAACAAGCCGAGATCCAACCGTCGCGAGGTGCGGCCGGTGACGAGCTGGACACCGCGATCATTCGGCTGACACCCAAGCGCATCATCAGCTTCGGCATCGATGATCAGGTCAGCGAGCCGCATCAGCTGGAAGTTGACCGGCGCGACGCTTAGCGCGTCGTTGCACGCCGAGAGCCGCAAGTCCGGCGGCCTCGTTGACTGCGAGGTGCGCAAGCATCGGCGCGGCGAGGCTGCCCGAGCGCGCATGCAGCCAGCCGAACAACCAGCCCCCGACACCGGTGACCAGCACGGTGCCGATTACCGGCTGCCGGGTCACGCGGGCGTCGACGATGTGCCACAACCCGAACGCGGCGGCTTGCAGCAGCCGGCCGCGGGCTGGCCCGAAGGCCTGTTCGGCGACGGTGCCCAGCGTGGCCCGGTAAGCGGCTTCCTCGGGCCAGACGGTTCCCATCGGGATGTCCAGCAGCAGCCAGCGCGCCGTGTGGTCGGGAAGGTCGCGCTTCGCCATCGCCGCCCGCACCGGAGGCAATGCCGTCAGCGCCGCTACCCCAAGCCCCACCATTGCACCGGCCGCCACGCCGTGGCGCACGCCCGACCACAGGGCGGGCGGGTACAGCCCGAGCGGCGAGCGGGTGACCGCGACGAGGGCTGTGCCCAGCGACGCGTTCGGAACCGGATGCCATCGCACCTGCGGCGCCGCGAAGCTCCATCCCACCAGCGCCGCGGCCATCGCAACGGCGCGACTTTTGCTGGGCCGCATCAGTATTCGGGCCCGTCGGCAGACTCCGTCTTTTCCAGCGCGACGCGGATGCGTTCGGTGTCGTCGGGCGTCCACCCTTCGGGCGGCGCGACGGCGGCCCAGCCGTCGAGCACGAAGTCGCCGTAATTGTGGCCGTGTCCGCCTGGAACGGACCCGGCGTTCGTCATATCGGCAGCGACCTGCCAGAACGTGATGATCGGATACCAGCGCATCGACGACGTGCGGTCGCGGCCTGGCGGTTCCTTGAGCCAGTCCGGCCGGTTGAACAGCAGATCCTCCGACCACCACACGATCGGGTCGGACGGATGCTGCAGGAACAGCACCCGGGTGCCCTCCCACGGCGTCGCGGTGACCCGCGCGATCTCCGCCGCGTCGCTTGCCTGCGAGAACCTCACGGTCCGGCCGTTGTCGTAGCGCGGTTGCACCTCTGGCGTGCCGGGGTCGCGGCGCGCCGTGATGGCGCTCCACAGCGGGCTGGCGTTGGGCGGTCCGACCCACAGCACCGACGAGAATCCCATCCGCGCGATATCGGGTAGCCAACCGAACGCGCCCTGCCCGGCCATCGACCCGAGGCTTTCGCCGTAGAGCACCAGCTTGGGCCGCCGGTCAGGCGGCAGCTGCAGCCACCGATCGTGGATCGCGTCGATCATCATCCGGCCGGACTCCATCGACTTCTCTCGGTCGCCGAGGAACGAAATCCAGCTTGGCAGAAAGGAATACTGCGAGCCGACGATCGCGGTGTCGCCGTTGTACATCATCTCGAGCGATCGCGCGGCCACCGGGTTGATCCACCCGGTGCCGGTAGTCGGGACGATCACGAGCAGCTTTCGACTGAACGCGCCGGTGCGCTCGAGTTCGCTCAGCAGCACCGCCATTCGGCTTTCGTCGTTCTCTGCGGTGCTGAGGCCGACGTACGCCCTGATCGGTTCCTTGGCGGGCCTTCCGTTTAGGCGCGTCAGCTCATCGGCATGCGGGCCGGTGGCGACGAAGTTGCGGCCCTGGAATCCGAGCGACTCCCAGGGCGCGAAAGACATTGGGCTGCCGGACCGTTCGGGCTGTCGCGGTTGGACGATGCCGGCTCGGGTGGTGGTGTTCTGAGGCTGGAACACCCGGTTCGCGCCTGCCAGGAAGCCACGGACCAGCACACCGTTGACCAGCGTGATCGCCACCACCACCACGATCGCGGTGCCGATGAACAACGCCATCTCGTCGTGCAGGTGCCAGCGCCTGATCAAGAACCGGGCCATAGTCTTGATCAGGTCGAGTAGCACGCGCGCCGCCCCGACGCAGACACCAGCGACCAGGGCGCCGATGACAAGGGTGCGCATATAGCCCGGCGTGGTCGGGCCCTCCATGCCCACCACCGCAGACACCTGACGCTGCCAGTTCGCCGCAGGGATCGTCATCAGCACACACGCCGTCACGGATACGGCAACGGTCACCGTTTTGAACCCGTACATCACCCGCTGCGACGGCGGCCACCACTTGCGGCGACGTAATACGAAGCGGCGCAGCATCTTCTCGACAAACGCGCCGATGCCGTAACCGATCGCGGCGTTGAGCCCGCCGATCAGGCCCTGGAACAACCAGTCGCGCGGCAGCAGCGACGGAGTCAGCGAAAGGCAGAAGAACAGCGCGCCGAATGCCACCCCGGTGAAGTCGAGGTGGACCAGGCTCCACGCCCAGACGAGTAGCGGATGTCGTTCGCGTGGAGCGACAGTCACCCGAACAACCCGGGAAGCACGCCCTCCGACGTGCTGCGCAAGTCCTCCAGTGAAACCGTGAACAATCCTTGCACTTCGACCGCGTCGCTGCCTTGGTCCGCAACCCCGATACGCGTCGCAGGCAATCCGCGGGCCTCACACATCGCCCGGAACCTGCTGTCCTCGGTGCGCGGCACCGCAACAAGCACCCTGCCCGCGGACTCGGAGAACAGCGCGACGAAGGGATCGGCACGTTCGGGAAGGACGATGCGGCAACCGGTTTCACCGGCAAGCGCGGCCTCGACGACGGCCTGCATCAGCCCGCCCTCGGAAAGGTCATGCGCCGCCGAAACCAGCCCGTCCCGCGACGCGGCAGTAAGCACCTCGGCGATCAGCTTCTCGCGCTCGAGGTCGACGCGTGGCGGCAGCCCGCCGAGATGGTTGGCGGTGACCTGCGCCCAGATCGAGCCGTCGAACTCGTCGCGAGTGTCGCCGAGCAGGATCAGGGATTCCCCTGCCTCCGTACCGAGTCCAGTCGGAAGACGTCGGCTCACATCTTCCAACACACCGAGCACGCCGACGACCGGGGTGGGCAGGATCGGGGTGGTGCCGGTCTGATTGTAGAAGCTGACGTTTCCTCCGGTGACCGGAATACCAAGTGCCGCACAGCCGTCGGCGAGTCCGCGAACGGCCTGGCCGAACTGCCACATCACCGCGGGATCCTCGGGTGAGCCGAAGTTCAAGCAGTTGGTCACCGCGACCGGCGTGGCGCCCGTCACCGCGACGTTGCGGTACGCCTCGGCCAGCGCGAGCTGCGCGCCGGTATAGGGGTCGAGCTGCGTGTAGCGGCCGGACGCGTCGGTCGATATCGCGATGCCGCGGCCGGTGGCTTCGTCGACGCGCAGCACGCCGCCGTCGGCGTGCTCGGCGAGCACGGTATTGCCGCGTACGTAGCGGTCGTACTGCTCGGTGATGAAGGCTCGGCTGCACAGGTGCGGACTGCCAAGCAGGGCAAGCAAAGTCGCCCGCAGCTCGTCGCCGGTGGACGGCCTTGGCAGCTTGGCGGAGGTGTCGGCGTTGAGCGCGTCCTGGGTGTCGGGGCGTTGGACCGGACGCTTGTAGACCGGGCCCTCGTGCGCGACGGTGCGCGGCGGCACGTCGACGACCGTCTCACCGTGCCAGGTGATCTGGAGCCGGTCGCCGTCGGTGACCTCACCGATGACGGTGGCCAGCACCTCCCACTTGCGGCACACCGCCATGAACTTCTCGACGTTCTCCGGAGCGACGACCGCGCACATGCGCTCCTGCGACTCGCTGGACAGGATCTCGGCGGGTGTCATGTTGGCCGCGCGCAACGGCACGGTCTCCAGCTCCACCCGCATGCCGCCGTCACCGGCCGATGCCAGTTCGGATGTGGCACAAGATAATCCGGCGCCGCCGAGGTCCTGGATGCCGATCACGAGGTCGGCGGCGTACAGCTCGAGGCAGCACTCGATGAGCACCTTCTCCATGAAGGGGTCGCCCACCTGTACCGAAGGCAGCTTCTTCCGAGATCCGCTTGCGCCGCTCTCGTCGCCGCCGAACGTCTCCGAGGCGAGCACCGAGACGCCACCGATCCCGTCAAGGCCGGTGCGCGCGCCGAACAGGATGATCTTGTTGCCGGTGCCCGATGCGAACGCCAGATGCAGGTCCTCTTTGCGCAGCACCCCGACGCACAGCGCGTTTACCAACGGGTTGCCTGCGTAGGAGGCGTCGAAGACGGTCTCGCCGCCGATGTTGGGCAGCCCCAGCGAGTTTCCGTAGCCGCCGATGCCGCGCACCACTCCATCGACCACCCGGCGTGTGTCGGGAGCGTCGGCTGCGCCGAAACGCAGCTGGTCCATCACGGCGACCGGGCGGGCGCCCATCGCCATGATGTCGCGGACGATGCCGCCTACACCGGTGGCCGCGCCCTGGTACGGCTCGATGTACGACGGGTGGTTGTGCGACTCCACCTTGAAGGTGGCCGCCCAGCCGTCGCCGATGTCGACGACCCCGGCGTTCTCGCCGATGCCGGCCAGCATCGCGGCCCGCATCGCCTCCGTGGTGGTCTCACCGAAATACCGCAGGTGCACCTTGGAGGACTTGTAGGAGCAGTGCTCGCTCCACATCACCGAGTACATCGCCAGCTCGGCGTCGGTGGGCCGACGGCCGAGAATCTCGCGTATCCGCTGGTACTCGTCGTCCTTGAGGCCGAGTTCGCGGAACGGCTGGGGTTGGTCGGGGGTGGCGGAGGCGTGGTCGACGGTGTCCAGGGCGTGGGTGAGCTCGGACGTCACGGGGACAGTCTAGTTTGAGTCGCCGACCTCAGCGGTTCAGGTCGCGTCGGCCAGGTCGCCGCCGGCCACGCAGAATGCGTTCCCGTCGGGATCGGCCAGCACCACCCACTGGAAGTCCGGTCCGGCTTCGCCTCGACCGGTCTCGGCGGCGCCAAGGTCGACCAGCCGCTTTACCTCGGCCTCCATGTCGACGGTGTGAAAGTCGATGTGGACGCGGTTCTTTCCCGGCGTCGGATCGTCGACCTTCTGGAACGCCAACCCTGGGCCGCCGGGGCGGTCCACGGTAACGAAAAAGCCTGGTGCCAAAGCGTTTACCGTGCCGTCGACCGCGCGGGCCCACCAGTCCGCGAGCTTGTCGGGGTCGGTGGAATCGAACGTGATGTTCACAACGGAGAGTGCCATGGCGCTGACCCTAGATGAGGCCGGTGACAAGTTCGTCGGGATTACTTCTCGGGTAATTGAACGACCGCCGCCAGACACGCAGGCTGGCGTCCATGACAGATATCCAGACCCAACCGAAGTTCAGCGCCGACATGTGGGCGGCCTTCTGGGCAGCACCGGCCGAGTCGCGGATCGGCGACATCCTCGCCGACGACATCGTCGGCTACTGGCAAGGCGACCCGAAGCCGGTGCGAGGACGCGACGCCTACACCGGCAAGATCATCGAGCTCATCTCCGCCGCCCCTGACCTGCGGCTCGTGCTGATCGACAGTGCGACCGTCGACGGCAGTGCCCCCGGTGAGCAGCTCGTCTACCTGCACTACACCGGCGAGGGCACCGGCCCGGACGGGCCGTTCGCGATCCGTGGGCTGGACCGGGTCCGCACCCGCGACGGAATCGTGGTCGAGAACGTCATCCGCTACGACCAGGTCGAGCCTTCAGCTGGGTGACAAGAACGCCTGAAGCGCAGCCGAGTAGGCGGGTACGTCGTCCGCACCCATCACCTCGCGCGCGGAATGCATCGCGAGCTGGGCCGCGCCGACGTCGACGGTCGGGATGCCGGTGCGTGCCGAGGTCATCGGCCCGATCGTCGACCCGCATGGCAGATCGGCTCTGTGCTCGTAGCGCTGCAGCGGAACCCCGGCCTGCACGCAGGCCAGCGCGAACGCCGCCGCGGTTCGGCCGTCGGTGGCGTACCGCAGGTTCGGTTGCACCTTGAGCACCGGGCCCGCGTTGACCTCGATGAGGTGGCCGGGCTCGTGCCTCTCGGGATAGTTCGGATGGGTGGCGTGCGCCATGTCACCCGAGGCCACCATCGACGCGGGCAGCCTGCGCAGGAAGTCCTCCCGGCCGCCGCCCGCCGCCAGCGTGATCCGTTCCAGCACCGTGTGAAGCAGCTCGGATTGCGCGCCGTGATCAGACTGCGAGCCGACCTCTTCGTGGTCGAACAGCACCAGCACGGGCATGTGCTCGCCGGGCTCGGCAGCCAGGAACGCCTCCAGGCCCGCGTAGCAGGTGGCCTGGTTGTCCAGCCGCGGCGCGCTCACCAGCTCGTGATTGGCTCCTGCCAATCTCGACGGGGTCAGGTCGTGGGTCATCAGATCGGCGCCGAGGATGTCCGCTTCATCGACGCCCGCGCGATCGGCTACGTATGCCAGAAACGACCGGGAACCGCTGCCGACACCCCAGACCGCGTTGACGTGTCGCTGCGGATCCAACGACACGGACTTGCGGTCCTCGGCCAGGTGGATCGCCAGCTGCGGCACGCGAAGGATCGGTTCGTCGATGCGCACAAGGCGGTGGTCGATGGTGTTGCCGACGCGTACGGACAGCCGGCCGCCGATGCCGAGATCGCGGTCCAGCCACGAGTTCAGCCAGGCACCTCCGTAGGGCTGCAGGGCCACCACCTGCCACCCGGAGACAAACCGATCGGGGTGCTGTTTCACCCGCAGATTGGGGCTGTCGGTGTGCGCGGCGACGATGCGAAACGGGCCGTGCGTCTCATCGGACCGCCATGCGACGAGCGAGCCCGCCCGCACCGTGAAGAACTTGCCGCCTGCAGGCCACTCATCGCGTTCGGACAGTTCGGTGAACCCCGCGGCGCTCAACCGCTCGGCGACCGTCACGCAGACGTGAAACGGCGACGGTGAGGCGTCGATGAACTCGCACAGCCCGTGTGCACTCGGGGACATGGTTCACCATCATTGCCGACTGCCTGTTCGCTAGGGTCAAATGGTGCCCGACCCACTGCCGCAACCGGTAACGGCGCCGTTGACACCCGCGGCCATCTTTCTGGTGGTCACTGTCGACGAAGGCGGTGAGGCCGCTGTCCACGACGCGCTCCCCGACATCTCCGGGTTGGTCCGCGCGGTCGGCTTCCGCGACACCGATAAACATCTCTCGGTGGTCACCTCGATCGGATCGGACGCCTGGGACCGCCTGTTCGCCGGTCCGCGTCCTGCCGAGCTGACCCCGTTCATCGAACTCCGCGGCTCCCGCCACCACGCCCCTGCGACACCGGGCGATCTGCTGTTCCACATCAAGGCACTGTCGATGGACATGTGTTTCGAGTTGGCGGGCCGGATCGTCAAGGCGTTGGCGGCGGTCACCGTCGTCGACGAAACCCACGGTTTCCGATTCTTCGACAACCGCGACCTGCTTGGCTTCGTCGACGGCACCGAGAACCCCGAAGGTCCACTTGCGGTGTCCGCCACCGAGATTGGCGATGAGGATCCCGATTTCGCGGGCGGCTGTTATGTCCACGTGCAGAAGTACGTGCACGAGATGGACTCCTGGGAGTCGCTGTCGGTCACCGAGCAGGAACTGGTGATCGGGCGGACCAAGCTCGAGGACATCGAGATGGACGACGACGTCAAGCCGCCTAACTCCCACATCGCGCTCAACGTCATCGAAGACGAGGACGGCACCGAGCTGAAGATCGTCAGGCACAACATGCCGTTCGGCGAAATCGGCAAGGGCGAGTACGGCACCTACTTCATCGGCTACTCGCGCACCGCGGCTGTCACCGAACGAATGCTGAGCAACATGTTCATCGGCGACCCGCCGGGCAACACCGACCGCATCCTGGATTTCTCAACCGCCGTCACGGGCGGGAAATTCTTCACGCCGATCGTCGATTTTTTGAACGACCCTCCGCCGCTTCCGGATTCGGAGCCCGAACAAGAGCAACCTGACGTGCCCGTCGCCACCAACGGGTCGCTCGGGATTGGCAGCCTGAAAGGAACCCGTCAATGAACAACCTGTATCGCGATCTGGCTCCGATCACCGAAGCCGCCTGGGAGGAAATCGAAACCGAGGCGACGCGAACGTTCAAGCGGCACATCGCCGGGCGACGCGTCGTCGACGTCAGCGAGCCGGGTGGCCCGGTGACCGCGGCGGTCAGCACGGGTCATCTGCTCGACGTCGCCCCGCCCGGTGACGGCGTGCTCGCACACCTGCGCGACAGCAAGCCACTGGTGCGGCTGCGGGTGCCGTTCGCCGTGACCCGCACCGCCATCGACGATGTGGAGCGCGGCTCGCAGGACTCGGACTGGGATCCGGTCAAGGACGCCGCCAAGAAGCTGGCGTTCGTGGAGGACCGCGCCATCTTCGAGGGCTACGGCGCGGCGTCCATCGAAGGCATCCGGGCATGCAGCTCGAATCCGGCGCTGACGTTGCCCGATGACGCCCGCGAGATCCCCGACGTGATCGCCCAGGCGCTCTCCGAGCTGCGGCTGGCCGGCGTCGACGGCCCGTATTCGGTGCTGCTGTCCGCCGATGTGTACACCAAGGTCAGCGAGACCACCGAGCACGGCTATCCGATCCGCGAGCACCTCAACCGGCTCGTCGACGGTGAGATCATCTGGGCACCTGCCATCGACGGCGCGTTCGTGCTCTCCACGCGTGGCGGCGATTTCGACCTGCAGCTGGGCACCGATGTGTCCATCGGCTACCTGTCCCACGACGCCGAGACGGTGCAGCTGTATCTGCAGGAGACGCTGACGTTCCTGTGCTACACCGCCGAAGCTTCGGTGGCGCTGACGCCCTGACCAGGGTTCCGCGAGTGACCGTGTTTGCACGCAACACGCGGTCAAGATCTGGCACTTTGCGGTCGCTCGCGGCAGTGGCTACGCGGCCAGCACCAGGTCGAGCGCGGAGTAGAACAGGCCGAGCCCGTCGTCGGACGGGCCGGTCAGCGCTTCGGTGGCGTGCTCGGGGTGCGGCATGAGCCCGACCACGCGGCCGTTGGCCGAGGCGATGCCCGCGATATCGCGCATCGAACCGTTGGGGTTGTCGCGGTAGCGGAAAACCACCCGGCCCTCGCCCTCGAGTTCGTCGAGCACCTTTTCGCTGGCGACATAGCGGCCTTCGCCCGACTTCAACGGCACCAGCAGGTCGGCGCCCAGTTCGTAGCGCGACGTCCACGCAGACGAGTTCGAGGTGACCTCGAGCCACAGATCGCGGCAGACGAAGTGCAGACCGGCGTTGCGTGTCAACACCCCCGGCAGCAGACCCGCCTCACACAACACCTGAAAACCGTTGCAAATCCCTAACACTGGCATGCCACGGCCTGCAGCGTCGACGACCTCGCCCATCACGGGTGCGAACTTGGCGATCGCGCCGCAGCGCAGATAGTCGCCGTACGAGAAGCCGCCCGGCACCACCACCGCGTCGACCCCCTTCAGGTCGGCATCGGCATGCCACAAGCTGACCGCCTCGGCGCCTGCCAGCCGCACCGCTCTTGCGGCGTCGACGTCGTCAAGCGTGCCGGGAAACGTGATCACGCCCACACGAGCCGTCACGATGGCTCCCTGCTGACCGACCAGTCTTCGATGACCGTGTTGGCCAATAGCGATTCGGCGATCTCGGCGAGTGTGTCGTCGTCGATACTGTCGTCGACTTCGAGCTCAAAACGCTTGCCCTGTCGGACATCTGACACGCCACCGAAGCCGAGACGGCCCAGCGCGCCGACGATCGCCTGCCCCTGCGGGTCGAGGATCTCCGCCTTGGGCATCACGTGCACAACCACCCTTGCCACGGCGATCACTCTACCGGCGGCATTGCCAGACCGGCTTCACCGGCACGAGCTGATGTATGCGGCGCACAGCGGCGCGGCCAGCGCGTCGAGGACCTGCGCGTCGGCGACGGCAGGCCAGTCGACCTGCGTGGGCAGCGACGACCACATGGCCAGTTCGACAACTGTGCTGCTGTTGGGGTCGGCCAGCAGGTACTCGCGCATGACCTGATCGCCCGCTTTACTGATGACGGCGCCGATGCGCTGCGGGTCGTTGGTGGTGATCGACGGCGATGCCTGGACGGCCACCGATTGGCAGTCGCGCAACCTGGCCCTTGCCGCCTCCAACGTCCCCTGAGCCGCGGCGCCACCGGTCGCGACGTCGCCCCGCCAGTGCACGACCTGCACCAGCAGGTTCCATTGGCCCTCCTGGTGCAGCACGACCGATCGCGCCGCGACGGCCCAAGCACGGGCGTCGTCGGCAATCGGCGGGAGTGCGCACAGCGCCTCGAAGCCGAACCGCGGCGACGGCGCCGTCACCGACAATCCAGCCAGGCCGGGCCAGCGGTAGACCGGGTATAGCGGGATGAGGGTGGGGTCGACCCACGCCGAATCGGGGATGGCGTCGCAAATCGGCGGGCACGCGCCAGGGACCGCCGACGCCTGCCAGCCTGCGCCCGGAGCGATGGCCAGGCCGCAGGTGGCCAGCGCCATAGCCAGCATCAATCGCACGGCTCAATCACCCCCTCGCGTCGCCCTGCGCCGCCACAATATAGGCATGGAATTGACGCATTTCGGCCATTCATGCCTACTCGCGAATTTCAAGGGCGATTCCGGGGAGCCCACTACGGTTTTGTTCGATCCTGGGAACTTCTCGCATGGCTTCGAGGGCATCACCGGGCTGTCGGCAATCCTGATCACCCATCAGCATCCCGATCACGCCGACACGGAGCGGCTGCCTGCGCTGGTCGACGCCAACCCGCAGGCCGCCCTGTACGCCGATCCGCAGACCGCCGCGCAGCTCGGCGAGCCGTGGCGGGCCGTGCACGTCGGTGACGAGTTCGGCGTCGGCCACCTGACCGTGCGTGGGGTCGGCGGCCGGCACGCGGTCATTCACCCGGAAATCCCAGTGATCGACAACATTTCGTATCTGATCGGCGACGGCTCGCATGCCGCGCGGTTGATGCACCCCGGCGACGCATTGTTCACGCCAGGAGAGCCGGTCGATGTGCTGGCCACCCCTGCGGCGGCGCCGTGGATGAAGATCTCGGAGGCCGTCGACTACCTACGTGCCGTGGCGCCGACCCGCGCGGTGCCGATCCATCAGGCGATCATCGACCCGAACGCCCGCGGCATTTACTACGGGCGGCTGTCGGAGATGACCAACACCGACTTCCAAGTGCTCTCTGAGGAAAGCGGCACGAGTTTCTAGACGTCGCGCGCAGCAGCACGGCCCGCCGCACGGCCGGAGAACACGCAGCCGCCAAGAAATGTGCCCTCCAGCGAGCGGTAGCCATGCACACCGCCGCCGCCGAAACCGGCAGCCTCGCCCGCCGCATAGAGCCCGGCGAACGGGCTGCCATCGGGTTTTAGCGCACGCGAGTCGAGGTCGGTTTCCAAGCCGCCCAACGACTTACGGGTCAAGATGTGGAGCTTGACGGCGATAAGCGGACCGGCCTTCGGATCGGTGAGTCGATGCGGGGCGACGACGCGGCTGACCCGGTCGGCGAGAAACGCGCGCGCACCGCGGATCGCGGTTATCTGGCTGTCCTTGGTGAACTTGTTGACCACCTCACGGTCGCGGGCGGTGACTTCCGCCTCTACGACGTCGTAGTCGAATACCTCGACGTCGGGCACCGCGTTCATCTTGGACACCAACTCCCGCAACGAGTTCGCCGTCACGAAGTCGACTCCCCTTTCAACGAACGCCTGCACCGGCGGTGGCGCGCCCGGCCTGACGCGGGAGAGCACCTGACGGACGCTGCGCCCGGTCAGATCGGGGTTCTGCTCTTGGCCCGAAAGACCGAATTCCTTTTCGATGATCCTGGCGTTCAGGACGTACCACGTGTAGTCGTGGCCGGTTTGGGCGATGTACTCGAGTGTGCCCAGGGTGTCGAAGCCCGGGAACAATGGCGGCGGCAGGCGTTTCCCGGTGGCGTCGAGCCACAGCGATGACGGGCCGGGAATGATCCGGATGCCGTGCAACGGCCAGATCGGGTCGTAGTTGGTGATGCCTTCGGTGTAGTGCCACATCCGGTCGCTGTTGATGGTCCGCGCGCCAGCGGATTCGGTGATGCCTATCATCCGCCCGTCGACGTGTGCGGGCACCCCGCTGAGCAGCTGTTCGGGCACCCGCCCCATCCGTTTCGGCCAATTCTGCCGTACTAGGTCGTGGTTTCCGCCGATGCCGCCGCTGGCGACGATCACCGCCGATGCGCGGAACTCGAACTCGCCTACGGTGTTTCGTGACGACGCCACCCCCCGCGCCGCGCTCGTCGGCTCCAGCACGGCTCCGCGCACCCCTGTGACGGTTCCGTTTTCGACGATCAGTTCGTCGACGCGATGGCGATGCGCGAACCGCACCTTAGAGTTGTCACGCAGCCTGCGCGCGAAGACGTCGACGATCGCCGGGCCTGTGCCCCAGGTGATGTGAAAGCGCGGCACCGAGTTGCCGTGGCCGCGTGCGTCGTAGCCGCCCCGCTCGGCCCAGCCGACGACGGGGAAGATCTGCAGCCCGCGTTCGTGCAGCCAGCTGCGCTTCTCCCCCGCGGCGAAGTCGACGTAGGCGTGCGCCCACTGCCGCGGCCAGTGGTCCTCGGGCCGGTCGAAGCCTGCCGTGCCGAGCCAGTCCTGAAGCGCCAGCTCGTGGCTGTCGCGGATGCCAAGCCGGCGCTGTTCCGGGCTGTCGACGAAGAACAGCCCGCCGAACGACCAGAACGCCTGACCGCCGATGTTGTTGGTGTTCTCCTGGTCAACGACCAGCACGCTGCGTCCGCGTTCAACCAGCTCACAGGCGGCCACCAGGCCGGCCAGACCGGCACCCACCACGATCACATCAGCGTCAGCCATGGCCGCCAATGTAGCGGCCGTGGCTCACGCGGCGTCTGTGAGCGCCGGGTGTGGGTGCCATTGGTAGACGGCGGGCGCGCACTGGTGCATCAACGCCAGATCGACGGCGTCGAGCATGGCCTGGCGGGGCCCGGGCCTGCGCAGGTGACGCGCATGCACAGCGACGCGCACGATGCCGTCGCGCCGCGCGGTGCGCTCGGCCGACAGCACCAGCGTCCGACACCACCACGGCTCGCTCAAGAACCCCTCGCCGATGCCGAGGACCCGTGCCCGCACCGTCGTGTGACGAATAAGGTCGGTGACGCTGCTCAGTCCGGCCAGCAATCGAAAGCCGTTGCGAGGCAATGCCGTTACCGTTCCTTGCGAAACCGTCCACCCGGGCGCGGCGAAAAGCCGGGTGCGAAGGCCGAGGTGCTCGAGCACGCGGTCGGCGGCCATCAGCCGCAGATTGGCTTCGTGCGCAGGCAATGTCGCGAACTCGCCGCGCCGCTTCTTGGTGGCTGCCTCGTCAAAACCGTGCAGAACGATGGCGTCGCCGCGTTCACGCCGGTGAGCGAGCCAGTCGACCGTCGGCGCATCCGAGTCGAGCCGGTAGCCGCCCTTGATCCTGGGCGCCACCAGGAACGAGGAGGGCACGCCGCGCGCATCCAGCAACTCGCAGAACGCGTCGACCTCGGTCAGTGTGCGGTCGCTGATCCCGGAAACCGAGACGATCAGTTGTCCAGCCACGCGTTCACTATGGCAACGTCAGGTGTCCCAACGGTTTACAACACGTGGTCGCCAGTTGACCATCTATCGCGCTATCGCGGAAGAACATCCTCGATCGCGGCAATCACCTCTGGCGCATCGGGAACCGTGCGTGGCCGGAACCGCTTGACCACCTGGCCATCGGGTGCGAGCAGGAATTTCTCGAAATTCCACTGCACGTCGCCCGCGTCCCCGCCGTCATCGGGTGTCTTGGTCAGCTGGGCGTACAACGGATGGCGGTCATCGCCGTTCACGTCGACCTTGGCCAGCAGTGGGAATGTCACGCCGTAATTCGTCGAGCAGAACGTCTCGATCTCCTCGGCGGTGCCCGGCTCCTGGCCCATGAACTGGTTGCACGGGACACCGACAACCGTCAGGCCGCGGTCACCGTAGTCCTTCGCCAGCTGCTCGAGCGCGGTGTATTGCGGCGTGAGGCCGCATTTCGAGGCCACGTTGACCACGAGCACGGCGCCATCGGCCAATTCGGCCAGCGTGGTGGCACGCCCGTCCAGCGTGGTCAAGGCGATGTCGGTCAGCGGTGTTTCGGTCATGCTCCGCACGCTACCTGTTCTTGAAAAGCATCCCCGCCACTCGGTGGGCTGTCGCCATCGGATCGGCTCCGGCGTCGATCGCCTTGTTGAGCCAGAGCAGCGAAAAGCCGTGCACCAGAGACCATGCCGCGAGCGCGGCGGCCTGAGGGTCGTCCGTGGCGCGAGCGTCGTCAAGTGTGCCAACCCCCTGTGCCAGCTCGGTCCCTGCCGCGCCAACGGCCGCGATCAATTCCGGATCCTCGGCGTCGACGAGCGAGCGGTCGAACATCACCGCGTAGTGGCCGGGATGGCCGATCGCAAACCGGATATACGCCATGCCCGCATCGATGAACTCGGGCCCGGCGTCCGCGAGCGCGGCGGCCAGCAGTCGCCAGCCCTCCGCCGCCAGAGCGGTGAACAGGCCGCGGCGATCGGTGAAGTGATGCGCGGGGGCGGCGTGCGACACCCCGGCCGCGCGCGCAAGTTCACGCAGCGAGATCCCGTCGGCGCCACGCTCAGCCACCAGTACGGCGGCCTCGGCCAGGATGACGGCCTTCAAGTCGCCGTGATGGTAGGAATTCCTGCTCATCCGGCCATCATAGACGGGAATCTTGACAATGCCTAGATTGTTGCCTACCTTTGCATCTTGCCACTGTCTAGTTAGGGGATTCGGAAATGGCCGTCATCGTCTCTCTGGTGCTGGGCACGCTCGCCGCCCGCTTGATTGGCTGGCTTGGGGTCGACTACGTCGACAGCTGGCCTCAGGCCGTCTCGGTCGGGCTGGCGGTGATGTTCGTGATGACCGGGGTCGCGCATTTCGTTCCGGCGATGCGCCGCGACATGATCGCGATCGTGCCGCCGCGGCTGCCTGCCGCCGGATTTCTCGTCACGATCACCGGTGTCCTCGAATTGCTCGGCGCGGTGGGGTTGCTGTGCCCGCCCACCCGCGTCCCCGCCGCCGTGTGCCTGTTCGTCTTGATGCTGATGATGTTCCCCGCCAACGTCTACGCGGCACGGATGCCGAACCCACCGAAGTCGATGACGTCGCGGCTGGACGTGCGAACGGTCGAGGAGATCGTCTTTCTAGGCGCCGCCGTCGTGGTTGGCCTTGGCAGCATCCAGTAACCAGGCGTATTGGAAGGCGGCTTCCTTCCAGCGCTCGTAGCGTCCACTGATGCCACCGTGGCCCGCAGTCATCTCGGTCTTGAGCAGCACAGGACGATCGTCGGTCTTGGTGTGCCGCAGCGCCGCAACCCATTTCGCCGGTTCGACGTAGTAGACCCTGGTGTCGTTGAGCGACGTCATCGCGAGAATCGCGGGATAGTCCTTGGCCTCGATGTTCTCGTAGGGCGTGTAGGACTTCATGTAGTAGTAGACGTCCTTGTCTTCCAAGGGGTTTCCCCACTCGTCCCACTCGGTGACGGTCAGCGGCAGCGACGGGTCGAGAATCGTGGTCAACGCGTCGACGAACGGCACTGCTGCGAGAATGCCTGCGAACAGGTCGGGCGCCAGGTTCGCGACCGCCCCCATCAGCAGTCCGCCCGCGCTGCCGCCGAGGGCGACGAGGTTTTCCGGCCGGGTCACATCGGTGTTGACGAGATGTGCTGCCACAGCGATGAAGTCGGTGAAGGTGTTCCGCTTCTCCAACAGCTTGCCGTGCTCGTACCACGGCCGGCCGAGTTCGCCGCCGCCCCGCACGTGCGCGACGGCGAACACCATGCCGCGGTCCAGCAGCGACAGCCGGGCGATGGAGAACCGCGGGTCCTCGCACGACTCGTAGGCGCCGTAGCCATAGAGCAGTGTCGGTGCGGGGTAGGGCACGCCGGTGCGGTGGATGATCGAGATCGGCACTCGCGCACCATCGGCGGCGACGGCCCAGTCGCGGCGCTCGACATACTCGTCTGGGTGGTAGTCGCCGAGCACCGGTTGTTCACGCAGCAACGTGCGCTCGCCGGTGGCGAGGTCGATGTCATAGATGCGCACCGGTATGACGAACGACGTCGCGCCCACGCGTAGTTTCGGTGAGCTCCAGTTCGGGTTGCCCGAAAGGCCCGCCGACATCAGCTCGGAATCGAAGGTGATGTCCTCGGGGTGGCCGTAGGTGCCGTCCGCGTAGATCGGCCACAGCTGAATCCGCGGCAACGCCTCGCTGCGATAGCTGACCACCAGATGACCTTCGAACGCGTCGACGGAGTCGAGTCGCACATCGTCGCGATGTTCGATAAGTGTGCGAACAGTGTTGGGATCGCTCACCGGAGCCTCGACGAGCGTGAAGTTCTCCGCGCCGTCGTTGTGCAGGATCAGGAACCGGTCCTCACCGCCGACAACCGCGTGCTCGACGGAGTACTCGACGAACTCACGCCGGGGCCAGATCGTGGTGAACTCGGTTTCGCCGTCGGCGGCGTCGCCGTAGCGCAGCTCGGACGTGACCGCACTACCGGCCGCGATGACCATGTACTTGTTGCTACGGGTGCGGCCGACCGCCAGCCAGAACTTCTCGTCGGGCTCGTGGTAGACCCTCTCGGCGGGTAGGCCGGCGGCGAGGCGGTGCCGCCACACGGTGTCAGGGCGCCAGGCGTCGTCGACGGTGACGTAATAGACGGTGTGGTTGTCGGCGGCCCAAGTGGCGCCGGCACCGATGCCGACGATCTGGTCGTCATAGAGGGCGCCGGTGCGTAGGTCCTTGAACCGCAACGTGTATCGCTCGTCGCCCTTGATGTCGACGGAGTAGGCCAGGATGTTGCCGTCGAGGCTGACTGAGGCGGCGCCGAGCGCGAAGAAGTCGTGCCCCTCGGCTTCGATGTTCTCGTCGAGCAGGACTTGCTCGCCGGGGATCTCGGTTTCCTCGTCGAGCTCGGGCGGTGTCCAGTCGCCGGGATCGGTGACGGGGCAACGGCATTGCACGCTGTATTGCTTGCCTTCGAAGCTCCTGCCGTAGTACCACCAGTCGCCACGACGTGTCGGCACGGACAGATCGGTTTCCTTGGTGCGAGCCTTTATCTCGTCGAAGATCTTCTGCCGCAACGGCGCCAGATCAGCCGTCGCATGTTCGGTGTAGTCGTTCTCGGCCTCGAGATACTCGGTTACCTCGGGGTTCGTCTTGTCACGCAGCCACTCGTACGGATCGACGAACACGTCGCCGTGATGTTCGCGCCGATGGTCGACGCGTTTGGCAACCGGTGGCTTCACGGCTTGAGCCAGTCGCTGAACTTGCGGCCCGAGATGCGCTCGTAGGCTTCGATGTAGCGCGCGCGAGTGGCGTCGACGATGTCGGGCGGTAGCGGGGGTGGGGGCTTGTCACCGTTGCGGTCCCAGCCGGAGTCCGGACCGGTCAGCCAGTTGCGCACGAACTGCTTGTCGAAGCTGTTCTGGACGACACCCTCCTGGTAGTCGTCGGCTCGCCAATACCTGCTGGAGTCAGGAGTGAAGACCTCGTCGGCCAATCTCAGGTTGCCGTGCTTGTCCACACCGAACTCAAATTTGGTGTCGGCGACGATGATTCCCTTCGTCAACGCGTGGTCGGCGCCCTGGATATAGGTCTGCAGCGTGCGCTCTTTCAGTTGGTTGGCACGGACGGCGCCGACCAGATCGATCACATCGTTGAACGAGATGTTCTCATCGTGTTGGCCCAGTTCGGCTTTGGTGGCCGGGGTGAACAGCGGCTGCATGAACTTGCTTGCCTCGGACAGGCCCGGTGGCAGCGCGATGCCGCACAGCTTGCCGGTCTTCTCGTAGTCGATGAGGCCCGAACCGGTCAGGTAGCCGCGTGCCACGCACTCCACAGGCATCATCTCGAGCTCCTCCACGACCAGCGCACGTCCGAGCACCGCCTCGGGAATGCGCTCATCGTCGGGTGGGCCCGCCAGGTGGTCGGGCGCCTCGACGTAATCGAAGAAGAAGACGCTCATCGCGGTCAGGATGCGGCCCTTGTCGGGTATCTCGGAGTCGAGGATGTAGTCGTATGCCGAGATCCGATCGCTGGCGACGAACAGC
The DNA here is from genome assembly GCA_963766465.1 of uncultured Actinomycetota bacterium. Taxonomy (GTDB): domain Bacteria; phylum Actinomycetota; class Actinomycetes; order Mycobacteriales; family Mycobacteriaceae; genus Mycobacterium. Next base: position 431,274 of record CAVXZT010000013.1, on the reverse strand, counting down.
AGGTGTTCGTCGTCGATGCGGTACAGCTCGCGAACCTTGCCGCTGGCCAGATGTTGGTAGTCGGACAGAGACGGGCGCATCGGGCCAGCCTATCTGCTGGGATCAATCCCATGACGTCCCGTTACGTGCCCTATGCCACCACCCCGACGAGGCTGCTCGCGCAGCTGATCAGCGACTTGGTGGTGATCGCCTGGACGACCGTGTGGGTGCTGGTCGGCATGGCGGTCCACTCCGCCGTGTCGACCATCGCCGAGTTCGGCAGGCAAGTCGAAGGCGGCGCCAACGGGATCGCGAGCAACCTCGACTCGGCGGGCGACGGCGCCAACAACGTGCCGTTGATCGGCGACACGTTGAGCAAGCCGTTGACGGCAGCGGGTGACGCCGCCCGCGAGATCGCGGGCGCGGGGCACACGCTGGGTGTCACCGCGAGCTGGCTGGCGTGGCTGCTGGCGCTGGCCGTCGCGGCGCCACCCATCCTGGCGATCGCGATGCCGTGGCTGTTTCTGCGGGTGAGGTTCTTCCGTCGCAAGTGGACGGCGTTGACGCTGGCGCGCACACCCGCTGGTGAACAGCTGCTGGCGCTGCGGGCGCTGGCCAACCGACCGTTGGCCAAGCTCGCGGCGATACATGCCGACCCGGTAGGTGCGTGGCGCAGCCACGACGCCGTCGCGATCCACGGCCTGGCCACCCTCGAGCTGCAAGCCGCCGGCGTGCGACCCCGCCGCTACTAAACCCTGCGATTTGTGCACGATTTGCGGCGGTCAGCGCCGATTTTCGTGCACAAATCGCTCGGAGTGGAACCGCGACGGCGGCGCAAGCCGTCTGATTGGAGTGCTCGAGGACTATCTCCGCGACCATGACGGCGTGATCACACTCGCTCAGGCGCGAACAGCCGGGCTCAGCCACGATGCAGTCAACAGACGAGTCCGCTCAGGACGATGGCTTCGTTGCTCACCCGGAGTGTTCTTCGTTGACGACCGCCCGTTCACCGATGCATCGCGAATACGTGTCGCGGTTTGGGCTTATGGCTCAACAGCAGTGACGAGCGGACTGGCCGCCGCCTGGTGGCACGGTGTCACGCGATTCGCCCCTGATGTTGTCGAAGTTACCGTGCCCAAGGTCAGCAACCATCGACGGCGGTTTGGCGCCCGGACTAGGCGCCGCGACTTGGCGCCCGCCGACGTCGTCGAGCGCAGGGGTCTCCGAGTGACGGCGCTGCCACTTACGGTCGTTGAGGCGGCGGTACAACGTGGTGGCGGCGTAAAGCTGATGGACTCGGCATTGCAGCGCCATGTCGAACTGCCACAGATATGGCGCGCACACTTGCGGAACAAGGGGCGGTACGGCTCTCCCGCTGCGCGACGGCTTCTGCAGGCAGCTGCCGACGGAGCCCGCTCGGAGGCCGAGCGCCTGCTGGTCAAACTTCTGCGCGACAACGGCATAACCGGGTGGAAAGCTAACTACCCGGTTGGCGGATACAAAGTCGACGTCGGGTTTCCCGCGCAGCGGGTCGCTATCGAGGTTGACGGTTGGGCATTCCACAGCAGCCAGGAAGACTTCCAAATCGATCGCGAGCGGCAGAACAAGATCGCGCTGCTCGGTTGGCAGGTCCTGCGCTTCACGTGGCTGGACCTGACCGAATACCCGCAGCGGGTGCTGGCGGAGATCCGATTCGCACTAGCGCGTGGAGTGCAGTGAGCAACCAGGCGGCGAAAGCAATCCAGAAGAACGCCAACGACACCGTCGTCAGCCAGTGCCAGCCAGTCTCGACGGCCGTGGCATACGTCGCCGACGAGTACATTCCGAGCGGGAACACCGCCGCCCACCACAGCCCCGGCGGCAGCTCGCTTCGCCTCCGAAACCGTTGCAGCGTTACATAAATCAGCAGCGGGATCCACGCCGTCGCGACAATCCATGTCACGACCGTCACCGGCCAAACGCTCTCCAGCCCGGCCATGTGGATGTGATCGCCCGCCAACGTCGCGATCGCCGAGCCGCCCATCAGTATCCAAATGTCGGGCTGCACCAAGTCCGGGGCGGCCCGATCGCGGACGGCTCTCCAGACGATCAGTCCGGTCATCAACAGGTAAACGCCGATCGCGATGGCCCAGAACAACACCGCTAGGAAGGCGATCTCCAGATCCGCCAACACGATCGCCAATCCGGACGTCGCAACGCTTGCCAATTCCCAACCACCGTGCGCACGGTCACGCAGACCCGACCCACGGTCGCGCCACATCCGCCGCGCCACCACCGGCGCCAGCGAGAGCCAACCCTGCAACGCCATTCCTGCCAGCAACCACAGCACGACGTGGTGTTCGCCAAGTCGCGCCCCCACCACCGCGCAGGCCGCGATGTAGGTGCATAGCCGAAGCGACACATCGAGATTGGTGAGATCCCACGACTCTCGTCGCCATGCGATGGCCACCGCCACGATGAGCACCGGCAACGCGACGGCCGCCAGCACGATCAAGACTTCGCTGATCGCGCGATAGCCGTGATCCACAGCCGCAACCGACACGATGCCGGTCGCCATGACCGCCGCGAATGAATCCGGTTTCACGGCGTGACGATCACCTCCGCCGACAGGATCACGGGCAGATTCAGCGGCAAAGCCGCCACACCGATCGCCGTCCGCGCATGCCTGCCGTGTTCGCCGAACACCTCGAGCAGAAGATCCGACGCGGGGTTGAGCACCGCGGTCGTCTGCGGGTAGCCCGGATCCGCATTGACGTAACCGCTTATCGTCACCCAATCGCGCACCCGGTCAAGCGATCCCAACGCACCACGCAAGGCCCTAAGCATGGCGAGCACCGTCAGCCGCGCTGACTCCTGCGCGGCCTCAAGCGGCACCTCGCTCGGCACACGTCCGAACGGACCTGCCGGCGCACCGTCCGGCGTCAAAGCACCATGACCGCTCAGCACGCACCTCTCGCCCACCACGCGCACCCATTCGAACGGAATCCGGACGCCCGTGGGTAACAACGGCTCCGGCGGCAACTGCAGGCCGAGTTCGGAGACACGCTGGTCGAACATCACGCCGTCAACTCGACCACCAGATGCCGGATGCCGGTGTGGCGGTTGCTCCGCGTCCACTCCGCCGGCTTGGTCACCTGCACCGACGAGAAGCGGGTAAGCAACTCCTCGAACAGAACCCGAAGCTCAAGCCGCGCCAGGTTGGCACCGAGGCAGTAATGCACGCCCTGACCAAATCCCAAGTGCGGATTGGGCTTACGCGTGATGTCGAAAACATCAGCGTCGTCGAAAACCGATGCGTCGCGGTTGGCGGAGCCCTCCCATATCTGCACCTTCTGGCCCGCCTCGATCGCACATCCGCCCAACTCGACGTCCCGCGTTGCGGTTCGCCGCTTAGACGGTGACGGCGACGTCCAGCGCACCATCTCCTCGACGGCCGTCGGCAGCAACCCAAGATCGGAACGCAAAGCGCGCAGTTGATCTGGGTGGTCGGCCAGCGCCAGCAGCCCACCCGCGACGGAGTTGCGGGTGGTCTCCGCACCCGCACTGAACAGCAGGCTGAAGAACAGGTAGAGCTCTAGATCCGACAGGCCATCGTCGTCAACAGTGGCATTGGCCACCACGGACAGCATGTCGTCAGTCGGCGAAACACGCTTCGACGCGATCAACTCCTGTCCGTAGGAGTACATCCGCGAACCGGCCTCCTCGGGCGTCATCTGTCCGACGGATGCCTTTCGCGAGCCCCCGAAGTCGAACTGCGGCTCAATCGCGTGGAACAGCCAATGTCGTTCGGATTCCGGCACTCCCAGCAGGATGCAGATCATCTGCATCGGCAGCTCGGCTGCAATGTCGACAACGAAGTCGAACGGTTCACCCGGAACCACCGCGTCCAACAGCCGCCGCGTCCGTGCGCGCAGATCATCTTCGACGCGGCGGATCATTCGCGGCGTCAGACCCGAACTGACCAGCCTGCGGATCTGCGAGTGCCGCGGGTCGTCCATCATGTTGAGCACCTGACCGGCGATCGACAGGTCCTGCAGCAGCGTCCCGCCGAATGGCCGGGAACCACCGGTCACCGATGAGAAGGTGACCGGATCGCGAAACACCGCAAGGGTTTCCGCGTATGAGGCCACCGACCAGAAGCCCTCGCCGTCGGGCGTGTTCTCCGTAGCCGAGTGCCAGTACACCGGCGCCTGACGTCGATGCCGCTCGAAGAGGGCGTGTGGGAAACCGTTGGCGAAGTTGTCCAGATCGGTGAAGTCGATTTCCAACACCGAAGTCACAGGATGGCGCCAGACGTGTACTTGGCGGCCTCCGGGTAGTGGCCCACCAAATCGTCGACCGCGTCGACCACCCTGTCGATCTGGTCGCCCGCGGCGCCGGTGAACGCCTGCTTGTCCGATAATGCCGCGTCCAAGGCGGGCCGGTCCAGCGGGAGCCGTGGGTCAGCGGCCAGCCGGTCGAGCAGATCGGGCTCCAAACCCTTCTCGCGCATCGCAAGCGCCACGGCGACGGCGTGTTCCTTGATCACCTCGTGCGCGGATTCGCGGCCCATTCCGGAGCGCACGGCGGCGATCAGGATCCGGGTGGTGGCCAGGAACGGCAGGTAGCGGTCGAGCTCTCGCTGGATCACCGCCGGATACGCGCCGAACTCGTCAAGAACAGTCAGGAACGTCTCGATCTGCCCGTCGACCGCGAAGAACGCGTCGGGCAGCGCGACTCGTCGCACCACCGAGCAGAACACGTCGCCCTCGTTCCACTGCGCGCCTGCCAACTCCGCGGCCATTGACCCGTACCCGCGCAGCACCACCTGCAGCCCGTTCACGCGCTCACACGACCGGGTGTTCATCTTGTGCGGCATTGCCGACGACCCGACCTGGCCCGGCGCGAAGCCCTCGGTCACCAGCTCGTGGCCGGCCATCAGCCGGATGGTGTGCGCCAGCGAGGACGGACCGGCGCCGACCTGCACCAGCGCCGAGACGACGTCATGGTCCAACGAGCGCGGATAAACCTGCCCGACGCTGGTGAAAATCTCTGTGAAGCCCAGGAATTCGGCGACCCGCCGCTCCAGATCGGCCAGCCGCCCAGCGTCGCCGTCGAACAGGTCGAGCATGTCCTGCGCGGTGCCCATCGGCCCCTTGATGCCGCGCAGCGGGTACCCGTCGATCAACGAACGCAGCCGCGTCAGCGCAAGAAGCATCTCCTCGGCCGCCGATGCGAATCGCTTACCCAGCGTGGTTGCCTGCGCGGCGACGTTGTGGCTGCGGCCCGCCATCACCAGATCGCGGTAGCTGATCGCCTTTTCGGCCAGCCGCGCCACCACCGCCACACCGTGCGAATGCACCAATTCAAGAGACCGGCGGATCTGCAGCTGCTCAACGTTTTCGGTGAGGTCACGGCTCGTCATGCCCTTGTGCACATGCTCGTGGCCCGCCAACGCGTTGAACTCCTCGATGCGGGCCTTGACGTCGTGGCGCAGCACGCGTTCCCGCGCGGCGATCGAGGACAGGTCGACGTCCTCGAGCACCCGCTCGTAGTCCTCCAGAACTGAGGACGGCACGACGGTGCCCTCTATACCCAGCTCTATCTGCGCCCGCAGCACCGCCAGCCATAGCCGACGCTCGGCGACGACCTTGGCCTCGGGCGACCAGATCGTCACCATCTCGTCGCTGGCGTACCGGTTGGCCAGCACATTCGGGATCGTCACAGACACACAGCTTACGGCCCGCGTAGGGCAGGGTGAGCGTATGCACTTCGTTGGATTGGATCTTGCGTGGGGCGAGAAGAGCCCGACTGGCGTCGCCGTGGTCGACGACAAGGGCGTCCTCGTGCAGGTTTCCGCGCAGACCGACGATGCCAGCATCCTGGCCGCGATCAAGCCGTTTGTCGACGATGACTGCGTGGTCGGCATCGATGCGCCGTTGGTCGTGACGAACCCGAAGGGCAACAGGCCGTGCGAGGCGGCCCTCAACAGGGACTTCGCGAAGTTCCAGGCGGGCGCCCATCCGTCCAACACCGGCAAGCCCGAGTTCGCGAACGGCACACGCGGAGGGCGTCTGGCCACCGCGACGGACCTCGACCTCGACCCATTCTCGCCACGGCCGCGTCGCGCGTTGGAGGTCTATCCGCACGCCGCATCGGTGGCGTTGTTCCGGCTCGGCAGGACACTGAAGTACAAGGACAAGAAGGGGCGCAGATTCGAGAAGATGCAGTCGGACCTGCTCCGCTTGATGACCCTGATCGAGGGGTTGAAGGACGCCGATGTGCCGCTGCGGGTCGCCCGGCACGACGATTGGAAACGTCTCCGCCGTTCGGTCGAAACCGCAACGCGCAAGAGCGAATTGCGGCGGGCCGAGGATCCGGTCGACGCCGTGCTGTGCGCCTATGTGGCTCTCTACGCCGTCCGTCGACCCGACGATGTAACCGGGTACGGCGACATCGACACCGGGTATATCCTCACACCGACCCTCCCGCCGGGGCTGAATCCGCAACCGGTGGAACCGATTCCGTCGGCGACACGGACAGCCATCGCCGAATACGAGGCCCGACGACCCGCCCTTGTCACCGCTACGGCGAATTACCTCCAGTTGGTGACGGCACTCCTGGATGACGCGGGCATCAACTATCTGAGCATCACCGCGCGGACCAAGAGCGTCGAATCGTTCGCGGGTAAGGCCGAACGTATCGTCGACGGCCAGCGTCTCTTCAGCGACCCGCTGGTGGAGATCACCGACCAGGTCGGGCTGCGGGTCATCACCTATCTGCGCGAGGATGTCGACGCGGTGGCGACGCTGCTCGCGGACGAGATGCGACTGCTCGACGACCGGGACATGGGCCTGGAGACTGCGCGCGAAGGCCGGTGGGGCTATGCCAGCAGACACCTGCTTGTCGGCGTCGAGGGCGAACAGCAGCCGGCGTCGATCCAGGTCCGCACCGTGCTCCAGCACGCATGGGCGGAGTTCGAGCACGACATCCGCTACAAGGGCTCGATTCCAGCCGAGCACATGCCAGATCTCGATCGACGTTTCACGCTGGCAGCAGGATTGCTCGAACTCGCCGATCGCGAGTTCACCGCCATCCGCGAGCGGTTGCGGGTCACCATGACCGGCGACGAGGCAGGCGACGAGGAGACCGAATCGTCGACCGACCCGCGGATCGCGACCCCGGTACTCGCGACGTACCTGGGCAACCGGTACGCCGACGCCGGCTGGTCACGCACCGACCACTACGGCTGGATCTCGGGGCTGCTGCTGGAACTCGGCATCACCTCGCTCGACGAGCTGACCAGCGTCCTGGACACGGTGGACGCCGGCGCGATCAACCGGGCGATGGGCTATCGCTATCCGGCGGGCGCCGTGCGACGCCTCGACGATGCATTGCTTGCGCGGTTCGGCGAACGGTACGTGGCGCTGACTGGCAATGAGCACCGGGTGGCTCAACTGCAAGCCCGGCTCCAGAAGCTGACTGAATAGGGCTGACCTGGCAAGGGAGTCCGGAGACGCCGGGTAGGGCACAGTAGCCCCATGCACTTCGTTGGATTGGATCTCGCGTGGGGCGAAAAGAACCAGACCGGTGTCGCGGTGGTCGATGCTGACGGACGTCTTCTGCACGTGGGAGTCGCCCACGACGACGAGAGCATCGAGGCCACCATCGCCCCGTTTACCGGCGATGACTGCCTGGTGGCCATGGATGCGCCGCTGATCGTGCCGAACGAGACCGGCGCCAGGCCATGCGAGACGGCGCTGTCCCGCGACTTCGCGAAGTTCGACGCGGGCGCCCGCCCTGCATATAGAGGTAGACCGGAATTCGACCCGCCGCGCGCCGAGGTCCTTGCCAAGCGGCTTGACCTCGATATGGACCCGCACTCCCGCGCGAAGCGACGGGCCATCGAGGTGTTCCCACACCCCGCAACGGTCGTGTTGTTCCGCTTGGAGAAGATCCTGAAGTACAAGCGGGGCGAGTTCGACATCCGGAAGCGCGAACTCCTGCAACTGATGACGCACATCGAGGGCCTTGACAACGCGTCGCCGCGACTGCGGGTAAACCGCAATCCGTCATGGGTCGAGTTGCGCAAGCGGGTCGAGGCCGCAACCCGACCCGGACATCTCGACAGGGACCAGGATCCCGTCGACGCGGTCATTTGCGCGTACGTCGCGCTCTACCAGTTTCATCGGCCGGAGGACGTCACCATCTACGGCGACTTCGAATCCGGCTACATCGTGACGCCAACGCTGCCAACAGGTCTCACGCCGGAGCGGCCCGACCGCCGTGGCAGCCGCAGCTCACTCGAATCTCGGCTGATCCGTGCGATGGAACTACTCGAAGACGTCCAACGCGAATTGGTCGCGATCCGGGAGGCGCTCCGCTAGTCCGGCGCCGAGCCCAGATGCGTCGGGTCGGTGATGCCCGGGCCGCGGATGCCGAGCTGGCGGTTGATCAGCATCGTCAAGAAGAACAGCGCGATCCCGATCCCGATCAGGATCAGCGCAAGCAGGTACTGCTGGCCCGGCCTCCCCGATAGCGGTGTCACGAGATAGAACGACGCCAGGCACCCGATCACCGGCAATGCCGTCGGTGTCTTGAAATGCCCACCGGCTTCCTGGACGTCGCGCCGCAACACCAGGACCGCGATATTGACCACTGCGAACACCGCCAGTAGCAACAGCGATGTGGTGCCGCCCAGCAACGAGATCGCGCTGCTGTTGGCGAAGGCGGTGACATAGAAGATCAGGCCGAACGCGATCGCGGTGGTGAAGACGATCGCCACCCACGGTGTGAGGCGACGCGGGTGCACCGCGCCGAGCACCGGCGGCAGTACGTGCTGGCGGGCCATGCCGTAGATCAACCGGCTGGCCATCAGCATGTTGATCAGCGCGGTGTTGGACACCGCGAACATCGAGATGAACGGCAGGATGTCCTCGATCGGCAGGTTCGGCGCTCCTGCCTTGACCACCTCGACCAACGGGGTGTCGCTGGCCTCGAGCGTGCCGACCGGCACCAGCGCCACCGCGACGATCGCCACGACGACGTACACGATGCCCGCGATCGAAAGACCCGTAAGCAGCGCCTTCGGGAACACCTTCACCGGATCCTTGGTCTCCTCGGCCATGTTCACCGAATCCTCGAACCCGACCATCGCGAAGAACGCCAACGACGTCGCTGCCGTAATGGCCATGAACGTGTTCTTGTCTGTGGCGGTGTCGAACGCAACCACTCGGGAGAAGTCGACGTCTGCACCGCCGCCGGTGAAAGCCCACAGGCCGACCATGATGACCAGCAGCAGACCAGTGATCTCGATGATCGTGAGTCCGACGTTGAGTTTCACGCTTTCACCGACGCCGCGCAGGTTCACAGCGGCGAGCATCGCCATGAACAACAGTGCGACGATGACGATTCCGGCCTTGCCCCAGTCGAGGTGGAATGCGGTGTTGAAATTCGCTGCGAAGAATCGGGATGCGGTGGACGCCGAGGTGATGCCGGAACACATCACCACGAACGCCACCAGAAACGTCACGAACTGAACGCCAAACGCCTTGTGCGCGTACAGTGCGGCACCTGCCGCCTGCGGATACTTGGTTACCAGCTCCAGGTAGCTGAACGCGGTGATGGTCGCGATGAAGAATGCGACGAGGAACGGAATCCACGCTGCCCCACCGACTTCGGCGGCCACGTCACCGGTCAGCGCGTAAACGCCGGTGCCAAGGATGTCTCCGACGATGAACAACAGCAGCAGTCCGGGGCCCATGACTCGCCGCAGCTGTGGTTGATCCTCAACGGTCTCCGGCGTAGTCATCGCTCTCCTTCTATCAGACTTGTGCCAGTCTCTCGTCGATCGGCGCGAGTACGTCGATCACATCGATCAGGGTCGCGCGGGCCGTCGCTCGTGGACCGTCACCATCGCCGACCAAAGACGCCACCACTGCGCCGTCGACGGCGCACACCAGCGCGGTGAGGAGTTCGGCGCGCACCGCACGGCCGGACCGCTCGACGACCTCCACTACCGCGTCGGTGCGCTGTTGCAGAATCCGCCGCTGGACATCGCGAAGCCCCGGCTGACGCGCGCATGCGATGTAGCGCTCGTAGCGGGAGATCAACTGCTCGGTGACCCGCAGCCCGGTGGCCTCGCCGACCAGCAGGTCCACCAGCACGTCGGCGGTCGACTCGGTGCCCCTGCGCCGCCGGGACAGCGTCGCAACCCTGGCCCGCAGTTGCTCGGCCTCACGCGAACCTGCGTGCTCGACGGCCTTTTCGATGAGGTCGTCGAGCGACGAGAAGTAGTACGTCGTCGACGCCAGCGGCAGCCCCGCGCGGCGGGCGACGGCCCGGTGCCGCACTGCGTCGAACCCGCCTTCGCACAGCAGGTCAGCGGCAGCGCTGACCAGCGCATACCGTCGACGTTCTCCCTTAGGAGTGACCGCTGCCGTCACCTCTAGCATGCTGCCAGTCAGGCAGTTGCGACATGCCGCTTTCGGCCAATCATCAGGCTTTACTCAGGGAAGCTGAAAGTGGCTCGGAGGGAGCGAAGCCAACCGCCGATGGCATGATGGCCCGCATGCCCGAGCTGAGCCGCCGTGCCATTTTGCGCCTCGGTGTCGGAGCCGCGGCGGGGGCCGCCGGTGCCTACGCGTTGGGCACGGCGCTGCACTCGCCGAGCACGTCGGTTGCCGGATCGCAGGTTTCGATGACGAGTGCCGGCGCACCGCTGGCACCGCCACCTCCGCTGGAGCCTCCGGCGGCAGCCGCACCGACATATGTCGACGGCTCGTTCGTATCGGCCGCCCGCGGCGGCGTGTCCACGAATTGGGCGATCGCCCGCCCGCCGGGCCAGACGACGGCGCTGCGTCCGGTGATCGCGCTGCACGGCAAGGGACAGGACGCCGCAGGCGTGATGGCCGGCGGCGTCGAGCAGGGCTTGGCCCAAGCGGTTCAGGCAGGCATCCCGCCGTTCGCGGTGGTCGCGGTCGACGGCGGCGGAAGCTACTGGCACAAGCGGACGTCCGGCGAGGACTCCGGTGCCATGGTGCTGAACGAACTGATCCCGATGTTGAGTTCGCAAGGACTCGACACGTCACGCGTCGGGTTCCTCGGCTGGTCGATGGGCGGCTACGGCGCACTTCTGCTCGGCGCGAGGCTCGGCCCGGCGCGCACCGCGGCGATCTGCGCGGTCAGCCCCGCACTGTGGACGTCATCCGGCGCGGCAGCACCCGGTGCGTTCGACGGCGCCGACGATTACGCGGCGAACACCGTATGGGGACTGCCCCAGCTCGGCTCGATTCCGATCCGGATCGATTGCGGCAATGGCGATCCGTTCTATTCGGCGACGAAGCAATTCATCGCCCAGCTGCCCAGCCCACCGTCCGGCGGCTTCTCACCAGGCGGCCATGACGGTGGATTCTGGAGTTCGCAGCTGCCTGCCGAAATCGCCTGGATGGCGCCCCTCTTAACTGCCTAGACGCCGACGCGGCCCTCGGCGGCGGCGAGACCGATGTCCGCGCGAAAGTGGCTGCCCGGCAATCGAACCGACTTGATCAGCGTGTACGCGGCCTCGCGGGCAGCCACGAGGTCGGGCCCGGTCCCGACGACTGACAGCACCCGCCCGCCGGAGGAGACGATCGCGCCGTCGTCGCGTCGTGCGGTACCGGCGTGCAATACACCGTCGGCTTCGGCGCCGACGATCACGTCGCCCACCCGCGGGCGGCCGGGGTAGTTCTCCGCGGCCACTACCACCGTCACGGCGTCGCCGTCGCGCCATCGCAGCGGCGGCGCCTCAGCCAGCCGACCCGTCGCGGCGGCGCGGAGCAGTTGTCCGAGCGGGGTGTCGAGCAGGGCAAGGACGGACTGCGTCTCCGGATCACCGAAACGACAGTTGAATTCGACCACCGCAGGACCCTGCGATGTGATCGCCAGCCCCGCGTACAGGAGACCAGAAAAAGAACTGTCCCGCCGAACCATCTCGGCCGCAACGGGTTTCACGACATCGTCGACAATCTGCGATACCACCTCGTCGGGTAGCCACCGCAGCGGCGCGTAGGCGCCCATGCCGCCGGTATTGGGCCCGGTGTCGTTGTCGCCGACCCGTTTGAAGTCCTGCGCGGGCAGCAGCGGCACCACGGTTTCGCCGTCGACGATGCTGAACAGGGATACCTCGGGTCCGTCGAGAAAGGATTCGAGCAGCACCGGGTGGCCGGAGTCGAGCAGGCTGGCGGCGTGTGCCCGCGCCGCGTCGCGGTCGGCGGTCACCACCACGCCCTTGCCCGCGGCCAGGCCGTCGTCCTTGACCACCCACGCCGGATCGCCGGCGGGGGGCCCGAACCGATCCAGCGCCCCGTCGAGGTGCGCCGGATTGTCGACGATCTCACTGGTCGCCGTTCGCACCCGGGCGGTGGTCATCACGTCCTTGGCGAACGACTTCGCCCCTTCGATGCGGGCGGCGTCCTTGGTCGGCCCGAAGCAGGCGATGCCTGCGGCGCGCACCGTGTCGGCGACACCGAGGACAAGCGGCACCTCGGGACCGATGACCACCAGGTCGGCGCCGATCTTCTGAGCAAGGGCGGTGACGGCCTCGCCCGAAGTGATGTCGACCTCGTACTGGTCGGCGATGACCGCGGTCCCGGCGTTGCCAGGGGCGACGGCCAGCTCCTCCACCTCGGGGTCTCGGCGCAACGCAAGCAGCAGCGCATGTTCACGAGCTCCGGAGCCGATCACCAGGACGCGCACACGCTCACCCTAATCAGATCCCCCGCAGCCGCACCGAAAGGCACGTCACACATCCCTCGAGCTTCTCGAATTCGCCGATGTCGACGAGCACCGGCTCATAGCCGCGCGCCCGCAGCAGGTCGGCGGTCTGGGGAGCGGCGGAAGACATCAGCAGCTTCCCGTCGCCGAGCAGGACAACGTGCGCACCTGGCTCCTCGGGCACCGCGAGAAACGTCGGGAACACCGACGGGTCGTCGACGACCGGCTGGTAGCCGATGACGGTGCCGTCCGGCAGTGCGGTCACGGCGGACTTGAGATGCAATGCCTTCGTCAGCGGAACGGCGATCACCGTCGCGCCGAACGGCGCCAAATGCTCGGCCAGCTGGCGGATTCCGTCCGCATTGGTGCGTCTGGACTGTCCGACGTAGACCGTGCCGCCGTGCTTGAGGACGTCACCACCGTCGAGCACGCCGGGCGCCTCGATACGGGCGATGCGATAACCGAATGCGGCGACGACTTTCTCGGTGCCGTCGGTCTCCGACCTGCGCTCGACGGCACCGGAACGCCCGATGACGGCGAGATCGCCGTACACCACAACGGTGTCCTCGACGAACACGCTGTCGGGATACGAGGGCGCGGGTTCGACCTCGGTGACCCGCCAGCCGGCATCGACAAACGCTCGGATGTAGCCCTCCCACTGCTTCATCGCGGTCTGCACGTCGACGGAGGACCGCTCGATGTGGGTGACCAGCCCGTCGGCAAGGCGTGAGCCGGGCCGACGCACCAATGCCTGCTTGCCGTACACGGCTCGATCGTACGGTCGAGGATCGGCCATACACTTGACATCGCGGTGTATGGTCTAAGTATGACGCAGACCACATGTCCGTTCGGACAGGGATATGACTTCACCGACCCCGATGTCCTGCTCAAGGGCATTCCCGTCACCGAGTTCGCCGAGCTGCGCAAGACCGCGCCGGTGTGGTGGAACGAGCAGCCTGAGTCGATCTTCAACGACGGCGGCTACTGGGTGATCAGCCGCCATGCCGACATCAAGGAGATCTCGCGCAACGGCGACGTGTGGTCCACGAACCGCAAGGGCGTGGTGATGCGACTGCCCGACGGCACCACCCCCGACCAACTCGAGCTGACGAAGGCGCTGTTGATCAACCATGACGCGCCGGAACACACCCGGCTGCGCAAGATCGTGTCGCGGCTCTTCACTCCGCGTGCGGTCGCCACGCTGGAAGAGAAGCTTGCCATTGCCGCGCGCGAAATCGTCGCGGCTGCAAAGGAAAAGGGGGCAGGCAACTTCGTCGACGACGTCGCGATGGGCCTGCCGCTTCTGGCGATCGCCGATCTGCTCGGGGTGCCCGAGGCGGATCGTGAGAAGTTGTTCCACTGGACCAACTTGATCATGAACACCGACGATCCGGACTTCGAGGCGGACGTTATCGCCGCCAACGCCGAATTGATGGGCTACGCCTACAACATGGCCGAGGAACGGCGCCGCTGTCCGGCAGATGACATCGTCACCCGGCTGATCGAGGCCGACATCGACGGCGAGGTCATCGAGGATGTCGAGTTCGCGTTCTTCGTCATCCTGCTCGCCGTCGCGGGAAACGAGACCACCCGCAACGCCATGACGCACGGCATGAACGCGTTCTTCGAAAACCCCGACCAGTGGGAGTTGTTCAAGCATGACCGGCCGGAGACAGCCGCTGACGAGATCGTCCGCTGGGCCACGCCGGTGCACTGCTTCCAGCGAACGGCGTTGGCGGACAACGAACTCGGCGGTGTCACGATCCGCGAGGGTCAGCGCGTCGGCCTGTTCTACAGCTCGGCCAACTACGACGAAAAGGTGTTCGAGTACCCCTTCCGATTTAATGTTCTGCGTGACCCGAACCCGCATCTGAGCTTCGGCGGCAACGGTGCTCACTACTGCATCGGCGCCAACCTGGCCCGCATGGAAATCAAGTTGATCTTCAACGAGATCGCCAGCCAGATCCCCGACATCACCAAACTGGCCGAACCTCAACGCCTTCGATCCGGCTGGATCAACGGGGTCAAGGAGCTGCAAGTCTCCTATCGCGGATAGCATCCAGGCGTGCGCACCCACGGCTGGTCGGGCTCGACCCCCGCAACCGACGAGGAAGCCATCGCCCGCATCCTCGACGCCGCGGGCAAGGCGATCGATGAACGTGGTGCGGACTTCTCGATCACCGACGTCGCCCGCACGCTCGGTGTCACGCGGCAGACCGTCTACCGGTACTTCCCCAGCACCGACGCCCTGCTCGTGGCGGCGGCCGTGCACGCCGCCAGCGGGTTTCAGGACCGGTTGGCGACACATCTGCGAGGGATAACCGACCCGACCGACGCGGTCGCGGAAGCTCTCGCGACCACCCTTGAGTGGCTGCCGGAGGACAAGCATCTCGGGTTACTTCTGATTCCCGGGCGGCCGGGCCCGCACACCGAGTCGGTGACGTCGGACGTCGCGCAGGACTTCGCCCGCTCGATGCTGCGCCAGTTCGACGTCGACTGGGCCGGCCTCGGCTTCACGGATTCAGATCTCGACGAACTCGCCGAACACCTGCTGAGGATCATCCAGTCGTTCGTCATCGATCCCGGCCGTCCACCGCGCCGAGGCGACGAGCTGCGGGGCTACCTACGGCGCTGGGTGGGTGCTGCGGTCATACGACCGTCAGCGGCAGCGATTTCCTCGGCTCGAACACGAACGTCGCACCACCGCTGATCCTCACCACCGACACCTCGGAAAATTCCTTTGCCGCCGTGTCGGTTTCGACAACGCGTGCAATCCAATCCGTGTCGGATCCCGCAACCTCCACGTCGAGATGGGGATCGATCGCTGCGACGATCGCCTGCAGCGGCCGGGTCTCGTCGGGGCTGACCAACGAGATCCATGCCCCGTCCTCATGGGCGGGCGACCGGTGCGCATGCACCGTGTCGGGGCCGAACTCGGCCGATACATAGGCCGTGGGATTGAAAAGCGGATGCAGTTCGAGCACCCGCACCGCCCCCTCGATCCCGCCGGGCAAGTCCAGCGCACGGTGGATGCGTTCGGCGGCGATGCCCGCAAGGCCGATCAGCTGCTTGGTGCAGATCTCGTTCGCGAGTTCGGTATTCGTTCCAGCACGCTTGCCCACCGCGATGACGAACGACAGGTTCAGCAGGTGCATCTGCAGGCAGATCTCGTCGGCCATCCGCACCAGAGCGGAGTGCGAAAAGGCGCCGAAGTCGAAATCCGATACCAGCGCGCCGGAGTAGTCCGATTGGCCCTGGCCGTCGGGATCGATCGGGTCGAGTTCGGTTCTGGCGGCCCGGGTTCGGCGCACCACATCAAGAACCGGATGGCCTTCCACCTCCGGAAATGACTCGTCGATGATCACGGTCCACGCGCAGTGCGGATGCCGGTCGGACGGCGCGCGCGGCGGTCGGTGAATCGGTCGGATCTGCGCCCTGCGATTCGTGGCAACCGCGGTGGCGTCGAACGTCGGGTCCTCGATGTCGTGGCACATGCCGCGTACGTAGTCCTCGCCCATCGGCTCGACGTCGAGCAGCGCCCCGCAGTGGTCTAACTGGAATTCGCCATGCCATCGGTCGTGAACGGTATAGCGGAAGTCCATGAACTGTGGCGGTGCGCCGATGTCCAGCTGCAGGCCCTTGAAGATCGTGATGACGTCGTCGCCCTCGTACTTCAGCGCCTTCTGCATCCGCTTCGTGTAGATCGGGCTGCACCCCATCCACTCTTCGATCGCGATCTGCAACATCTCTTCGCGGCCGAAGTTACTGATGCACCAGGCCATTCCGGAGCGGTCGATCAACTGCCCGATCAACAGCAGCTCTGGCACTAGAGTGGCGAGCTGCTCGCGGGACAGGTCGGCATACCTACTTGTCATCGATGCTGCTTCCCGAGTGCATTTTCACTGCCGCGTTGACGTTTGCCTTCTTGTCTTCGCCCTGCCCCTTCTCCGCAGCCTTCTTGCGCTGCTTGGCCACCTTTGTGACCACTCCGTCGAGTTTGGAGCCCAGCGGGAAGCCGAGGTATTGCGTGAGGAAGATTGCCATCTCCTTGAGTTCCTTGACGGTGAGTTCCTCGTTGTGCAGCGCGGCATTGGCCTGAATCTCGGCGAGATCCTGGATTCCGAGCGCCGTCACCACGGTCAGCGTCATGATGCGCTTGTCACGCATCGAAAGTCCGGGCCGCGTCCAGATATTGCCGAAGAGGTGATCGGCGGTCAGCGCGAAGAACTCGTCGCCCTCCACGTTCGGCATCTCCCAGCCGTAGACCTCGTTCATCTTCTCCAGGCCCTTGCGGCGCAGTTCGTCCATGGTCACTCCTTCGTGGTCGAACTCGTATGTGGCACACCGAGTCCGGCGGCCAGATCGCGCAATGCTATTTCGGCCAGAGGCAATTCCACTCCGGTGGCCTCGCCGAGTCCGAGGGCCAACCGCAGGTCCTTCTCGGCCAGTCCTCTGGTGTGCACGAACATGTCGTGCAGGAAGTGGTCGGACGGCAGCGGTTTTGTGTCATCGCGGGCCATGATCGCGCCAGGCCCGCCGCTCTGGGCGTCGCTGTGCCGCACCACGCGCCCAAGCTTCTGCAGGTCGATACCCGCTGCCTCGGCAAGCTTCTGCGCCTCGCACGCGGCGGCGAAGCCGATGAAGGTCAGCATGTTGCGAGCCAACTTCATCCGCGTACCGGCTCCCGGCTCGCCGGCGCGGACCACCATCGACGCCCACTGCTTGAACACCGGTTTGACCCGTTCGTACGCGTCGTCTACGGCCCCGACCATGACGGCCAGCTCACCCTTGTCCGCCGCGCCGGCCCCCCCGCTGACGGGAGCATCGACGATGTGGATGCCCTTGGGCCGCAACTGATCGGCCAGTTCGGCGGCCGTGTCGGGTTCGATCGTGGAGTGGATCGCGATGACGGTGCCCGGCTTGGCGTGCGCGGCGAGCTCGCCCACGACGTCGCGAACCTGCGCGTCGTTGAGCACCGTGACGCTGATGACGTCGGCCTGCGCGACATCGGCCACGCTGTCGGCCAGCGACGCGCCGAGTTCGGCCAGCGGCGTCATCGCCTCGGTGCGGACGTCGAACACCACCAAGCCGCCTGGCCAGCCTGCCAGCCGCTTGGCCATCGGCGCGCCCTGATTGCCGAGGCCGATGTAGCCGAGCTTGACGTCCTGGTCGCTCATGAGCGGATGATCTGTCCGCCGTCGACGTTGAAGATCTGCCCGGTGATCCACTTCGCCTGGTCCGACAGCAGGAACAGGCACATGCCGACGAGGTCATCGGTCTCGCCCATGCGCGACAACGGAATTCTCTTCACGATGTCATCGACGATCTCTTTCGGCGTGCTCGTGCGGTTCGCCTCGGTATCGATCGGCCCCGGCGCGATCGCATTGACGCGGATGTTCTGGCCGCCGAGCTCGGTGGCCAGCTGCTGGGTCAACCCGTTGACACCGACCTTCGCCAGGCCGTAGTAGTTGGCATAAAGCCATGCCGCCGTGGACGACTGGTTGACGATCGCCCCGCCGCCACGCTTGGCCATCTTCCGGTACACCGCACGGGTGCACACCAGCGCGCCGTCCATGTTCACGCTCATGAACTTCTTGTAGTAGTCCCAGTCGACGGTGATGAGGAAGTCGAGCTTCATACCGCCGAAGATCGCCGCGTTGTTCACCAGGTAGTCGATGCCACCGAATTCAGACAACGTCTGCGCGGCCATCTCCTTGGCGGAATCAGGATCGGAGACGTCGACCCGGACCGCAAGCGCATTGCCGCCCTCGCCCTTGATGCCGTCTGCCACCTTCTGCGCGCCCTCGGTGTTGATGTCGGCGATGACGACGGCAGCGCCCTCACGGGCCAGCGCCTCGGCGTACGCCTGGCCGATGCCGCCTCCGGCGCCGGTGACGATCGCCACCTTCTCCTTGAACTGGTCCCCGTAGAGTCCCACTGATGTCTCCTTAATTCGTTGCCGTGGCAATGGCTTTGGTCTCGAGATACTCCTCGAAGCCCGCGAGCCCCATCTCCCGGCCGATGCCGGATTGCTTGTATCCACCGAACGGCATGTCGGCGGAGTACCAGACACCGCCGTTGACGTTGACCGTGCCGACGCGCATCCGCGCGGCGATCCCCGCGGCGCGCTCCTCGTCGGCGGAGAACACCGTGCCGGACAGTCCGAACGGCGACTCGTTCGCGATCCGCACCGCATCATCGTCGCCGTCGTGGGCGATCACCGTGAGCACGGGCCCGAAGATCTCCTCGCGCGCGACTTTGGCGTTGTTGTCCAGTCCGGCGATCACGGTGGGCTCGATGTAGAAGCCGGTATCGCGATCCGCGGGACGGCCTCCGCCGCAGGCGAATGTGCCGCCTTCGGCGATCGCCGAATCGAGGTAGCCCTGAATACGGTCGCGCTGCCGCTCGGAGATCACGGGCCCGCAGATGGTGCCCGGGTCGGTCGGATCTCCTGGCTTCAGCCCGCCCATCGTCGCGGCCGCCGCTTCGACGGCTTCGTCGTAGCGGGCACGGGGCACTACCAGCCGAGTGGTGATCGCACAGCCCTGGCCGGCGTGCATCGATGCGGTGAACGCCGACATCGAGCATGCCCCAGCGAGGTCCGCATCGTCGAGCACGAGGAACGCTGACTTGCCACCGAGTTCGAGGAACACCTTCTTCAGCGTCGCCGCACCGTCTGCCATCACTGCCCTGCCGGTGTTCGTCGAACCGGTGAACGACACCATGTCCACCCGCGCGTCCTTCGACAGCAGCGCACCAACACCGTGGTCGCTCGACGTGATGATGTTCACGACACCCGCAGGGAAGTCGGTGTGCTCGAGGATGAGCTCGCCGAGTACTGCCGCGCACCACGGCGTGTCCGGCGCCGGCTTGAGGACGACGGTGTTGCCCGCCGCCAATGCCGGGCCGAGCTTGGCCAGGTTGATCTGATGCGGGAAGTTCCATGGGGTGATTGCACCGACGACGCCGATCGCTTCTCGGGCGATCGTGCGGCGGGTCTTGATGCCCATCGGCGACGCGATCCCGGCGTCAGTTGTCCACTCGTAGGACTCGGCCGTATCGGCGCCGAAACTGAGGTCGGCGATCGGGCCCTCCAGCTGCGCCATCGATGTCAGCATCACCGGGGCGCCCACCTCGGAGATCGTCAGCACCCGCAACTCTTCGACGTGTTTGGTGAGTGCGTCTTGCAGCTGACGCAGGCAGCGCACCCGCAACTCCGTATTGGTCGACCAGTCGGTGTCGTCGAACGCCCTGCGGGCCGCCTCGATCGCCAGGCCCATGTCGTCGGTGGTCGCGTCGGCGGCAACGCCGAGCACCTCCTCGGTGGCCGGGTTGATCGTCGGGAACGTGCCCCCGCTGCCTGCCACCAGCTTGCCGTCGATGAGCAGTTGACTGTGGCGATCGCTGCGCAGGCCCATGCCTAATCTCCGCTTCGTTGCTGGACAACTGTCCGACTGAGGTTCTCCAAACGATAGCCCCAGACAGCGGCGCGAGGCAAGACTGGTGTTGTCACAGTGCCACTAGTAGCGCCTTGTAGTGCAGCTTCTCGATTGGGACTTGCCGGGAGGATGCCCAGTCGGATAACTTGGACATGTGTCCAGCGATCCCGCAGTTGCGATTACAGAATCGCCCCGCAACCGCCGCCAGGAGGAGACCTTTCGCAAGGTGCTCACCGCCGGAATGGAGATGCTGCGCGAGTCTTCATACGCCGACCTGACAGTGCGCGCGGTCGCCGCCCGCGCCAAGGTCGCGCCCGCGACCGCTTATACGTACTTCTCGTCGAAGAACCATCTGATCGCCGAGGTCTATCTCGACCTGGTGGGCCAGGTGCCGTTCTTCACCGACGTCAACGACAGCAGGTCGGTCCGCGTCGAGAAGGCGCTTCGTGCACTGACGCTGATGATTGCCGATGAACCCGAGGTCGCCGCCGCCTGCACGACAGCACTGCTGAGCAACGGGGACGCGGCGGTGCGCACGGTCCGCGACCGCATCGGCGCCGAGATCCACCGCCGGATCCGTTCGGCGGTCGGCCCTGACGCCGATCCACGGACCATCTCGGCGCTGGAGATGACGTACTTCGGTGCGTTGGTCAATGCGGCCGGCGGCGCAGTCACCTACCACCAGATCGCCGACCGCCTCAGCTATGTGGTCGCCCTCATCCTTGGAGAAGAAGAGTGACTGTCGAGGTCTCCGATGTCATGCTCGACCCCTACGACTACGACTTCCACGAGGACCCGTACCCGTACTACAAGCGGCTGCGTGACGAGGCGCCGCTGTACCACAACGAAGAGCTCGGCTTCTGGGCGTTGTCGCGGCACCAGGATGTGTTACAGGGATTCCGTAACAGCACAACGCTTTCCAATCGCGATGGCGTCTCGCTCGACCCGATCTCTCGCGGACCGCATGCCAGCAAGACGATGTCGTTCCTCGCAATGGACGACCCTGCCCACCTGCGCCTGCGCACCTTGGTTTCCAAGGGCTTCACGCCGCGACGCATCCGCGAGCTGGAACCACGAGTTACTGAGCTTGCGACCCAGCACCTTGACGTCATGCTCGAGAAGGCGGACGGCGGAGCCGTTGACTACGTGTCGGAATTCGCGGGCAAGCTTCCGATGGATGTCATCTCCGAGCTGATGGGCGTGCCCATCGAAGATCGCGATCCGATCCGGGCGATGGCCGACGGCGTCATGCATCGCGAGGACGGCGTCAACGACGTACCGCAGTCCGCGATCGAGGCGTCCATCAATCTGATGGTGTACTACCAGCAGATGATCGCCGACCGGCGTAAGAAGCCTTCCGACGATCTGACGACCGCCTTGCTCGAGGCGGAGATCGACGGCGACCGGCTGACAGACGAAGAAGTGCTTGGTTTCCTGTTTCTGATGGTGATCGCAGGCAACGAGACCACCACCAAACTGCTTGCGAATGCCGCGTTCTGGGGTCACAATAACCCCGATCAGCTCACCCCGATCTATTCAGACCTGGAGCGGGTGCCGCTGTGGGTCGAGGAGACGTTGCGCTACGACACGTCCAGCCAGCTGTTGGCGCGTGTGGTCGCCGGCGAGCTGAACCTGTACGACACGACCATTCCCGACGGTGACATCCTGCTGTTGCTGCCCGGCTCGGCGCACCGCGACGAGCGGGTGTTCGAAAACCCGGACGACTACGTCATCGGCCGCGAAATCGGCTCGAAGCTCATGAGTTTCGGCAGCGGCGCCCACTTCTGTCTCGGCGCACACCTGGCCAGGATGGAAGCCAGGGTTGCGCTGACCGAGTTGTTCAAGCGAATCCGCGGATACGAGGTCGACGAGGCCAACGCCGTCCGCGTCCACTCGAGTAGCGTCCGCGGATTCGCTCACCTACCCATGACCGTGGAGGTCGTATAGATGCCGCGCTTTGACCCCCTTCCCGAGCGGAGGCCCGCGCTCGTCGCGGGCGCGTCATCCGGTATCGGCGCCGCGACGGCGATAGAGCTCGCCGCACACGGCTTTCCGGTTGTCCTCGGAGCGCGTCGCGTGGAGAAGTGCGAGGAGATCGTCGAGCAGATCAAGGCCGACGGCGGCGAGGCCATCGCGGTGCATCTTGATGTCACCGACCCCGACTCGGTCACCGGTTGCGTCAAGCGGGCGACCGAGGAACTCGGCGACATCGAGGTCCTCGTCGCTGGCGCGGGCGACACGTACTTTGGCAAGCTCGATGCGATCAGCACCGACGATTTCGAGTCCCAGATCCAGATCCATCTGATCGGTGCCAATCGGGTCGCGACGGCCGTGCTGCCCGGCATGATCGCCCGCCAGCGGGGCGACCTCATCTTCGTCGGATCCGATGTCGCGCTGAGGCAGCGCCCACACATGGGTGCCTACGGCGCCGCGAAGGCCGCCGTCACCGCGATGGTCAACAACTTTCAGATGGAACTCGAGGGCACCGGCGTTCGCGCGTCGATCGTGCACCCTGGGCCGACGAAGACCAACATGGGCTGGAGCCTCCCCGCCGAACTGATCGGACCTGCCCTTGAGGACTGGGCCAAGTGGGGCCAGGCCCGGCACGACTACTTCCTCCGCGCCGCCGACCTGGCCAGGGCCATCGCGTTCGTCGCCGAGACGCCGCGAGGTGGCTTCATCGCCAACATGGAGCTCCAGCCCGAGGCGCCGTTGGCCGACACGAAAGACCGCCAGAAGCTCGCGTTGGGCGAAGAGGGGATGCCAGGACAATGACGACAGCAATCGTGCCCAGAGTTTCCGGCGGTGAGGAAGAGCACGGACACCTCGAGGAATTCCGCACCGACCCAATCGGATTGATGCACCGCATCCGAGAGGAGTGCGGCGATGTCGGCTGGTTCCAGCTGGTCGACAAGCACGTCGTATTCCTATCGGGCGCGAAAGCCAATGAGTTCTTCTTCCGGTCCGCCGATGAGGACCTCGACCAGGCCGAGGCATACCCGTTCATGACGCCGATCTTCGGCAAGGGCGTGGTTTTCGACGCCAGCCCCGAGCGGCGCAAGGAGATGTTGCACAACTCGGCACTGCGCGGTGAGCAGATGAAGGGTCACGCCGCCACCATCGAGGGCGAGGTCAAGAAGATCATCGCCGATTGGGGAGACGAGGGAGAGATCGAACTGCTCGACTTCTTCTCCGAGTTGACCATTTACACCTCGACGGCATGCCTGATCGGGCTCAAATTCCGTGAGCAGCTCGACGGTCGTTTCGCGCACTATTACCACGAGCTAGAGCGTGGCACCGACCCGCTGTGCTACGTCGACCCGTATCTGGACATCGAAAGTTTCCGGGTCCGTGACGAATCTCGCGTGAAACTCGTTGCGCTGGTGCAGGAGATCATGGACGGCCGCATCGCCAATCCGCCAAAGGGCAAGGAGGACCGCGACCTGCTCGACATCCTCGTGTCGGTGAAGGACGAGGAGGGTAACCCCCGGTTCTCCGCCGACGAGGTCACGGGGATGTTCATCTCGCTGATGTTCGCCGGCCACCACACCAGCTCGGGTACGTCATCGTGGACGCTCATCGAGTTGATCCGCCACCCCGAGGTATATGCCGAGGTGCTCCGAGAACTCGAAGAGCTTTACGCCGACGGCCAGGAGGTGAGCTTCCACGCGCTGCGACAGATTCCGTTGCTGGACAACGTGGTCAAGGAGACTCTCCGGCTGCACCCGCCGCTGATCATTCTGATGCGGGTGGCTCAGGGCGAGTTCGAGGTCGAGGGCTTCCCCATCCACAAGGGTGACTTCGTGGCCGCTTCTCCCGCGATCAGCAACCGGATTCCAGAGGACTTCGCCAACCCTGACGCCTTCAACCCGGACCGCTACGACAAGCCCGAACAGGCTGACGTCGCCAACCGGTGGACGTGGATTCCGTTCGGCGCAGGCCGTCACCGCTGCGTCGGCGCCGCGTTCGCCACCATGCAGATCAAGGCGATCTTCTCGGTTCTGTTGCGCGAGTATGAGTTCGAGATGGCTCAGCCCGCCGACACCTACCGCAACGACCATTCGAAAATGGTCGTCCAGCTGGATCGGCCCGCCAAGGTCCGCTACCGCAAGCGCAACACATAGGCACGCCATGGGCTATCGGGTAGAAGTCGACCTGGATCTATGCCAGGGCCACGCGATGTGCGAGTTAGAAGCGCCCGACTATTTCACCGTCCCCAAACGCGGCAAGGTCGAGATCCTCAACCACACTCCGCCGGACGAGGATCGGGCCGAAGTCGAACAAGCCGTGTGGGCCTGCCCCACGCAAGCACTGTCCATTGTGGAAGAAGACTAGGGAAGGTCACGACAATGCCGTCATTGCCCCGCGAAGACCTCGACAAGTGGGTCGAACAGTGGCTCGAAACCAACCGCGAATGCGAGCGCAAGGGTGACTGGAAGCCGCTGGCCGACTTCTACACGGACGACGCCACTTACGGCTGGAACATCGGGCCGAAGGAAGATGTCATGTGCATCGGCAAGGACGAAATCCGTGACGTCGCACTGGGTCTGGAGATGGAAGGCCTGGAGAACTGGGTCTACGAGTACCAGAAGGTCCTCGTAGACGAGAAGCAGGGCGAGGTCGTCGGCTTCTGGAAGCAGATCGTCAACAAGACCGATGGCACCCAGGGCGAGATCTACGGCATCGGCGGCAGCTGGTTCCGGCTGACCTCGGATCTGTTGATCGAATGGCAGCGCGACTTCTTCGACTTTGGACACGTCGCCTACATGTTCGGTCAGCTCATCGGGTCCGGTGACCTGTCCGAGGGCATGCAGAAGCGCATCGAACGGTCCGTTGCCGGCGAGAAACTGCCGGGCTACTACCCACTAGGCACGTCGCCCGTCCCGATCTGGTGACGCCCGGCCAAGCGGTTGCTTGGGGGTGGGTGTGACGCATGTAACTAATGGCTCTAGTCTGGCCTGACTGGCTCTAGCGGAAGGCACAAACGGATGAAGACAAAAGGCGCTCTCATCTGGGAGTTCAACCAGCCATGGTCGATCGAGGAGATCGAGATCGGCGACCCCGTCAAGGACGAGGTCAAAATCCAGATGGAAGCCTCGGGGATGTGCCATTCCGACCATCACCTGGTCACCGGCGGCATTCCCATGGCTGGCTTCCCCGTGCTCGGCGGCCATGAGGGTGCGGGCATCGTCGCCGAGGTCGGGCCCGGCGTCGAGGACATCGCCCCCGGCGACCACGTCGTGCTGTCGTTCATCCCGTCATGCGGCCGGTGTCCGTCGTGTCAGGCAGGCCTTCGCAATCTGTGCGACCTCGGCGCGGGCCTGCTCGGCGGTCTGGCAGTCTCGGACGGCACCAACCGAATCCACGCGAAGGGTCAGCCGGTCTTCCCGATGACGCTGTTGGGCACCTTCTCGCCATACATGGTGGTGCACAAGAGCTCGGTGGTGAAGATCGACCCGACGATCCCGTTCGAGGTCGCCTGCCTGGTGGGCTGTGGCGTGACCACCGGGTACGGCTCGGCAACGCGCACCGCAGACGTCCGGCCCGGACAGGACGTCGCAATCTTCGGAGTCGGCGGGGTTGGCATGTCAGCGCTGCAGGGCGCGGTCAACGCGGGAGCCCGGTTCATCTTCGCGATCGACCCGGTCGAATGGAAGCGCGATCAGGCGCTGAAATTCGGTGCCACCCATGTCTACCCGGACATCAACACCGCGCTGGGTGGCATCGCAGAACTCACCGCAGGCTTCATGGCCCACAAGGTCATCATCACCGTCGGTGAACTCAAGGGTGAGGACATCGACAACTATCTGCTCGCCACCGCCAAGGGCGGCACCTGCGTCGCGACCGCGATCGGCAGCCTGCTGGACACCCAGGTCACGCTGAACCTGGCGATGCTGACCCTGATGCAGAAGAACCTGCAGGGCACCATCTTCGGCGGGGGCAACCCGCACCACGACATCCCTCAGCTGCTGTCGATGTACAAGGCTGGCAAGCTCAACCTCGACGATATGGTCACCCGGCAGTACAAGCTGGAGCAGATCAACGACGGCTACAAGGACATGCTGGAGGGCCGCAACATTCGCGGCGTTATCCGCTACACCGACGACGATCGGTAGCGGTGACCCGCGGGTTCCCACATCTGATGCAGCCGGGCCAGATCGGCTCGATGACGCTGCGCAACCGGCTGGTGATGTCTCCGATGGAGACGATGTACGGCACGCCGGAAGGGCTGCCGTCGGAACGCACCCGCGACTACTTCGCGGCGCGCGCCAAGGGTGGCGTCGGGCTGATCACCGTTGGCGCCACAGGGATCGACCATCTTCACCCCGAGACGCCCGGCGGTTTGCACCTTGGCACCGACGCGGCCGTCGACGCCCACCGTGCGTTGGTCGACGTGGTGCACGAGCACGGCGCGAAGATCCAGCCGCAGATCGTGCACGCGGGGCCAGACGGGCTCGGGCCGGAGATGCACGGCGTGACTTCCATTGGTCCGTCGGTCATTCCGTCGTATCTGACAGGCAGGCCGTCGACTGAGGTCACCCACGACCAGCTCGTCGGGGTGTTCGATCTGTTCAAGGCTGCGGTCCGACGGGCAGCCGAAGCCGGTTACGACGGCATCGAACTGCATGCCGCGCACGGCTACATGCTCCTCGGCTCGTTCCTGGCTCCGCAGCGCAACCGTCGTACCGACGAGTACCGCGGCGACTCGATGAAGGGCCGCATCCGTGTGGTGCTGGAGACGCTGGCCGCCATCCGCTCAGAGATCGGCGACGCGTTACCCATCACATTGCGCATCTCCGGCTACGAACGCGTTGCAGGTGGTCGGCCGATGTTCGAAACCGCCCAGGTGGCACCGCAACTCGTTGCAGCAGGGGTCGACGCCTTCCACGTCAGCGGCGGCGTGATCGACCGGCTGGTCACAGGGATGGTCAACGCCGCCGATGACGGCGACGCACTCAACGTCGGGGCTGCAGCCGCCGTCAAGCAGGTGGTCGATGTGCCGGTGATTGCCGTAGGCCGCATCCACGATCCCGAGCGCGCCGAACAGATCCTCGCCGACGGTCGTGCCGACTTCATCGCGATGGGTCGCCCGATGCTTGCCGACGCGGAGCTGGCGAGCAAGGTGGCCTCCGGCCGCGGCGATCGGGTTCGCAAGTGCATCTCGTGCGAAAACTGCATCGACGCGATGGAACAACGCTTCTCGCTCGACTGCGCGGTCAACCCCCGCACCGGCAAGGAGCGCGAGCTGTCTGCGCCTCGCGCACCCCGCGCCAGGAAGGTGGTGGTGATCGGCAGCGGCCCGGCAGGCATGGAGTGTGCACGGGTGGCCGCCGAACGGGGACATCACGTCACGCTGTTCGAGCGCGGCAACCAGACCGGCGGAGCGCTGCTGTGGGCGTCGATCCTGCACCCCGAGAACGAGCCGTTCCTGCGGTGGCTGCGCGACGAGGTCGGCCGCAGCTCGGTGAAGGTCGAACTGGGGCACGATGTTTCGGCAGACGACATCGTCGGCCTGCAGGCCGATGCGGTGGTGGTGGCCAACGGCGGCCAAGTGCGGTTGCCGACCATCCCCGGCTCGGACCTGCCGCATGTGCAGACGGGACAAGCGCTGCGTGATCGGTTTGGCGGGTGGCGACAGCGACTGGTCTCCCCCAAAGCCGTGCGCGTGGCGGCCAAGGCGTGGATGCCGCTTGGCCATCGCGTCGTCATCGTCGGCGCCGATCTGGTGGCACTCGAGCTTGCCGAGTTCCTCGCTGCGCGTGGCCGGCTGGTGTCGGTGCTGGAAGCCGATAGGACAATCGCTCCGGAACTGGGCAACAAACGCAAGACCGAACACATGGACCGTCTGGACCGATTGGGCGTCGCAATCCATGTGCGCGCCGCTGTCGACGAGATCGCTCCTGACGGCGTCGTGTTCACCCCGTACGGCGGTACCAGCCGCCTGCTCGCCGCGGACAGCGTTGTGATCGCGGGGACCCTGCAACCGAACACCGAACTGTACGAGAAGCTCGTCGCCGCCCTGCCCAACACGAGCGTGGCCGCCGCAGGCGACTGCACCGGGCTCGGACTTATTCGCAAGGCAACCGAAGACGGCGCCCGCGCCGCCTGCGCCATCTAACAGAAGGAGTGAAACAGCATGTCCGAAAACAACACAGAGACAGTTGAGAAGACGCCGGTCGTCACCGCATCGGAGTCGTCGTGGCGGTGCGTCCAGGCGGGCGACAAAGAGGGTTGGCTGGCGTTGATGACGGATGACATCGTCATCGAGGATCCGATCGGGCCGTCGGTCACGAATCCCGAAGGCACCGGGGTGCGCGGTAAGGCGGCGGTTGGCGAGTTCTTCGACGCGAATATCGGGCCCAACCAGCTGACCGTCACCCGCGAAGCGACGTTTCCGTCGAGTTCTCCCAATGAGATCGCCTACATCCTCGTGCTACGCACCCGATTCCCGAACGGGTTCACGGCGACCGTGCGTGGCGTGTTCACTTACAAGGTCGACGACGCCGGTCTGATCACCAACCTGCGCGGCTACTGGAACATCGATGCGATGGAGTTCGCCCAGGAGGGCGAAGACAATTAGCGAACCCCTCGCCGCTCGCGGCGCAGTTGTCGTCGGAGGTACCCGCGGCGTTGGCCTGGCGGTGGCGGAGTTGCTGGCCGCCCAGGGTGCCGGAGTCGTCGTGAACGGACGCGATCCGGGCGCGGCGGCCGAAGCGGCGCAACGTATTCCGTCGGCGGTGGCGCACCCTGGATCGCCGGCTGACCCAGCAGTCGCCGATGCGCTGATCGACGCGTGCTTACAGGAGTTCGGCCGGATCGACGTACTGGTGAACTGTGCGGGCACCGCCGGACTGGCCAGCGAATCGATTCTCAAGGTCTCCAGCGCGCAGTTCCGCGGCCTGATCGACGCCCATCTCGGCACGGTGTTCGAGACGTGCCGCGCCGCGGCGCCGCACATGATCGCGCAGGGTGCCGGATCAATCATCAACACCAGCTCGTTTGCATTCCTCGGCGACTACGGCGGAACGGGCTATCCGGCGGGCAAGGGCGGGGTCAATGCGCTGACAATGGCGATCGCCGCAGAGCTCAAGGAACATGGCGTACGTGCAAACGTTGTGTGCCCTGGTGCGAAGACGCGGCTGTCGACAGGGGCTGAGTACGAAGCCCACATCGTTGAGCTGAACCGGCGGGGTCTATTGGACGAGGTGAGTACGCAGGCCGCGCTCGACGCCCCGCCGCCCGAGTACGTCGCGCCGACGTACGCCTACCTCGCCAGTGATCTCGCCAAGGATGTCACGGGTCAGACCTTCATCGCCGCAGGCGGTTTCGTAGGTCGCTTCGATCGCCAAAAGCCGTCACTGCTCGGCTTTCGCGATCACACCGACTCGCCACCATGGTCGGTCGACGAGATCGCGGCGATGATCAGGCGCTGAAAACCCTTCGTAACGCTACAAATCGGATCAGCGTCGCGACCAGATTCGCCACCACGAGCACCGACAACTCCACTCCCTTGCCGACGGTCGGGTCGAAGCGGTGCAGGATGAACAGCGACCCGCTGGTGATCGCCAAACAGAACGCGAAGACGATCAACCCGTTCAACTGATGACGCGCCACGCCGGTGCGCCCCCGGATGCCGAACGTGAACGCGCGGTTGGCCGCAGTATTCGCGATCGCGGTCAGCAAGCAACGCGGTCAGGTTCGCCGCCTGGGCGCCCATCGCCGGGTGAAGCAGCAGATACAACAGGGCGAAATGCGAGCGTGCTCGCGATGCCGACAATGCCGAACCGAACCATCTGACCGACCATGCCGCGGGGCACTCCTGGCACCAAAGGTTCGCGGCCGAGGCTGCGCTGCAACTCGCGCACGGGCAGCGCGCCGGACGCCAGCGCGCGGCCCACTCGCCAGCAGCCCTTGAGGTCGTTGATGGCGGTGTGCACGATGTCGACCCGCGAGTCGGGGTCGTCGACCCAGTCGACCGGCACCTCGTGGATGCGCAGCCCGACTCGCTCCGCGATCACCAGCAACTCGGTGTCGAAGAACCATCCGGTATCGACGACCAGCGGCAGCAGGTGGCGGGCCACGTCGGCGCGGACGGCCTTGAAGCCGCACTGCGCATCGGAGAACTTCGCGCCGAGGACACCGCGCAGAATCAAGTTGTAACTGCGAGAAACGAATTCGCGCTTCGGCCCGCGGACCACTCGCGATGACGCCGCCAACCGGGAACCGATGGCGATATCGGAGTGACCCGAAATCAGTGGCGCCACAAGAGGCATCAACGCCGAAAGGTCGGTGGACAGGTCGACGTCCATGTAGGCGACCACGTCGGCATCTGACGCCATCCACGCGGTGTAGAGCGCTCCGCCGCGGCCCTTCCTGTCGAGATGAATGACCTCGACGTCGGCCAGTTCAGTGGCCAGTTGATGCGCGACCGCCAATGTGCTGTCGGTGCTGGCGTTGTCGGCGATCGTGATTCGCGATCGGTAGGGCACCTCGCCGGCCAGATACTGATGCAGCCGACGGACGCTTCCCGGAAGGTCGCATTCTTCGTTGTACACCGGGATGACGATGTCGAGGACGTAGCTGCGCGTCTGGCGCTCGGCCACCGCGGCCGAGCGGGAATCCGCGAGGTCGGTCATGGTGTCGAGCGTCGCTAAGTAGGCTGCTACCCCACTGCGCCGTGGCTGGGAGCTTGCTGGAATGCTCATCCGCATGGCGACCGTGTTCACCAAGATCATCAACGGGGAGATACCGGGCCGGTTTGTCTACGAGGACGACGATGTCGTCGCCTTTCTGACGATCGCGCCGATCACCCATGGCCACACGCTGGTGGTGCCGCGCGCCGAGATCGACCAGTGGCAGGACGTCGAACCGACGGCGTTCAACAAGGTCATGGCGCGTCTCGCAGCTGATCGGCAAGGCGGTGTGTAAGGCGTTCGACGTCGAGCGCGCCGGCGTGATCATCGCCGGGCTGGAAGTGCCGCACCTGCACGTGCACGTCTTTCCCGCGCGCGATCTCAGCGACTTCGGATTCGCCAACGCGAACCAGAACCCGTCGCCGGAATCCCTCGACGAGGCGCAGGCCAAGATCAAAGACGCGCTGGCTCAGCTCGCCTGAACGGCGACGTCCGCGATGCGCGGCAGGTTGACCTTGAAGCGGCAGCCCTGCCCTGGCGCCGTGGCGACAGTCACCGTGCCGCCGTGCGCGAAAACCAGCGAGTCGACGATCGATAGACCGAGCCCGGTGCCGCCGCTGGCCCTCGCGCGCGACGAGTCGGCGCGGTAGAACCGCTCGAACACCCGGTGGGCGTCCTCCTTGCTCATGCCGGGTCCCTCGTCGCACACCTCGAGTACCGCGTTGTCCTTGTCCGTGCCGACCCGCACCTTGATGCCTGCGCTTTCGGGGGTGTGCTGCAGCGCGTTGGCGACCAGGTTGCCAAGCACCTGGCGCAGCCGCGCCTCGTCGCCGAGCACCTCTGGGGTGCCGGGCCCGTCGAACACCTCCATGGTGATCTTGCGTTCGGGCGGCGCGATCGACTGCGCGTCGTGCACGGCGTCACTGGCGATGGCCAGCAGGTCCACGCGGTGGCGTTCCAGCGGCCGCTGCTGGTCGAGCCGGGCGAGCAACAGCAGGTCCTCGACGAGCAAGCCCATGCGGCGGGACTCGCTTTCGATGCGGCTCATCAGCATCTCGACATCATTGGCGGCGCCCTGCCGATACAACTCGGCGAAGCCGCGGATCGTCGTCAGTGGGGTGCGCAGCTCATGGCTGGCGTCGGTGATGAACCGACGCATCCGGTCCTCGGAACTGCGGGCCGCCTCCGCCGACGAATCCGACGACGCGACCGCCCGCTGGATCTGCGCGAGCATTCCGTTGAGCGCCAACGACAGTCGGCCGACTTCGGTGCGCGGGTCGCGTTCGGGGACACGACGGTCGAGCTGTCCGGCGGCGATCGCCGCCGCCGTTTGTTCCACCTCGACGAGTGGGCGCAGGCTGCGATTGACCACCCAGTACCCAGCGACGCCAAGCACCAACAGCACCGCGCTTCCGATGCCGAATTGTGCGTAGACGAGCGCGCGCATCGTCGACTGCACGTCGGACAGGTCGATCGCGACCGTGGTCAGCTCGCCGCGCATCCCGCGCACACTCATCGCCCGCCACTGAACGTTCGAGTGGTCGATCGACCCGACGGTCACCGGCACGGGTCCCACATCGTTGTCGGCAGGCAGGTCGGGCTCGGCGGCGCGATCGTTGACCGCCATCCAGATGCGTCCGTCGGGATCGATGCCGCGCACATAGAAGTTCGACGGCGGACGGGCCGGGTTCGGTCCTTCGATCGGCGGCGACGGCATCCGGCGCGGAGCCTGCGCCCAGCTGCGGGATGCGTCGAGCAACGTCTGGTCGACGCGGTTGGTCAGATCGTGGCGCAGAATCGTGGTGACCGCAATACCGGATGCGAGCAGACCGCCGGCCACCAGCACAAGCGTGGCGGCGACCAGCGCTACCCGTAGGGGTATGCCTCGCCCACGCAGTGCCGCCACACCCCTATTGTCGCGAATTGATCAGCGGGGTTCACGCAGGACGTATCCGACGCCCCGCAATGTGTGGAGCAGGCGCTTCTCGCCGGTGTCGATCTTGCGGCGCAGGTACGACACATAGGACTCGACGACGTTGACGTCGCCGCCGAAGTCGTAACGCCACACATGGTCGAGAATCTTGGGCTTCGACAGCACGGTGCCGGCGTTGATGATGAAGTACCGCAGCAGGGTGAACTCCGTCGGCGACAGCGAAACCGGTTCGCCGGCCTTCCAGACTTCGTGGGTGTCCTCGTCGAGTTCGATGTCGGCGAAGGTCAGCCGGGCATTGCGGGGTTCCTCGATGCCACGGCCGGTCCGGCGCAGGATCACCCGCAGCCGCGCGACCACCTCTTCCAGGGAAAACGGCTTGGTGACATAGTCGTCGCCGCCGAGGGTCAGGCCGGCGATCTTGTCCTGAAGGGAGTCGCGGGCGGTCAGGAACAGCGCAGGAGCATCGACGCCGTCGGCGCGCAGCCGCCTCAGCAGGCCGAACCCGTCCATGCCGGGCATCATCACGTCGAGGATGACTGCGTCAGGACGGACTTCACGCGCCTTGTCCAGCGCGGCAGGCCCGCTGGAGGCGGTATAGACCTCGAAGCCCTGGAACTTCAGGCTCACAGAGAGCAGCTCGACGATATTGGTCTCGTCGTCTACGACGAGGACCCTCGCCTCGGGTGGGTTCTCAGGTAATGCAGCCATCGCCATCCCGCTAATGTCCACGACTTCACTTGGAATCATGCTGCATGAAGCCTGTCAACTTCCTGTGAGTTTGATTCCAGGCTCGACGCAGAAGCACGGGGCCTGCTGACGCTACGCCCATAGACTGGCCCACATGAACCTGGGCAAAACCCTGACGGACCTTGCCATCGCGCCGATAAAGGTCGGGCTCGCGGTCGCCGACGCAGGCCTGGGCATTGCCAACGACGCGCTGGGGATCGTGCAGCGAACACTCGGCGAGGCGAATTCGGCCGCCAAGTCGGGGTCGGGGTCGTTCGCGCACATGCTGGGCCTCGACGACGCCGTGGAACGGGCGAACCGGCTGGCCAAGCTGATGGACGACGACGCGCCCCTCGGGCGGGCGTTGGCACCAAACGGTCCAATAGATCGGCTGCTGCGCCCCGGCGGGCTGGTCGAACAGCTGACCGCCGAGGGTGGCCTCCTGGACCGGCTGACCGCCGAAAACGGCCCGGTGTCGCGGATGCTGGCCCCCGATGGGCTGGTTGACAAGGTGACATCCGAAGGCGGATTGATGGATCGGATGACCACCGACGACGGCGCGGTATCGCGGCTGATCGCCCCTGGCGGGCTGGCCGATCAGCTTCTCGCCAACGATGGCCTGATCGAGCGCGTGCTGCGCGAGGACGGTGTGGCCGACCGGTTGCTGGCCGAGGGCGGGCTACTGGACACCTTGACCGACGAGTACGGGCCGCTGCTGAAGCTGGCCGACGTCGCGGACACCCTGAACCGGCTGGCGCCGGGGTTGGAGGCGCTCGCGCCGACGATCGACGCGCTGCACGAAGCCGTCGTCACGCTGAGCCAGGTGGTCAACCCGTTGAGCAATATCGCCGATCGGATTCCGTTCCCGGGCCGACGGCCCCGGGCGCGGACGGCAGCGCGGAATGTGACGGCGCAGCGGGTCATCGACGCCGAAGAGTGACCCGATAAACTCAGGGCCCGCAGGCCTCCTTAGCTCAGTGGTAGAGCGTTCGCCTTGTAAGCGGAATGTCATCGGTTCAATCCCGATAGGAGGCTCCACTAGACAACGGCTTCGTTGTCGGTAGCCGGTCGTAGCTTCGGAGCATGAGACAGTGTCGCGGTTGCGGTTCAGCAATGTCGAAGCGCAGCCAGAAGATCTACTGCAGCAATGCATGTCAAGCATCGGTCCGGCGTGACACCGGTGTTAAACGTTGGCTCGAGTCCGGTGAGGCGTCCATCGGAACCCGCGAACGCCACTACATTCGGCGGTATATCGCCGACGATCAGTCGGGCTGCTGCGCGATCTGCGGCGGAGCCAGCGCGTGGCTGGGCCTGCCCCTCGCATTCGTCTTGGACCACATCGATGGGGACCCGACGAACAACCGACGGGAAAACCTGCGGCTGATCTGTCCGAACTGTGACTCACAGCTGCCGACGTACAAGAGTCGGAACCGCGGCAACGGGCGCCACTACCGCCGACAGCGATACGCCGATGGTCAGTCGTACTAGGGAAGCCTGAAATCCAGTGTGATAGACGACTCCGGGCCACGGCGTTGGGGAATGGCGATACAAGCCTTCTCTGTAGTAGGTGCCGGAGTCGCCGGAGCCGGTCGGCATGGTTTGCCCGATAAATGTCTCCTGTCCGTTTTCGAAGGTTTGGCGTACACCGTTGTGCCAGAGTTGAATCGACCCTGTTGTTGGTGTGATACCCCACTCGATGCGGAGTTGGATGTCATGCCATACGCCCGGCGTGGCAGGCGTCTCCCATATGGGTTCCCCAAACCCTTCGACTAATTTTCGTCTGAGTTGCCACACCCCGACGTCCCCGAAGGTACCGAAAAACAGCACCGGGGAGACGAGGCCCTTGTCGACCGCGTGCCATTGGTTGGTGATGTGCCAGTAGTAGGGGTTGTCCTGGGTGGCGGGGAATGAGGCATCGAACTTCGTGGAGAACCGATACCAGCGCACGTCGCCTGGCAAGCCGCCAGTTGAGAAGGGTCCTGCAACTTCGCTGCGTTCATGACCTGCGACCTCAGCCTGAAAATTGGGGATGTCGCCTTCGTGGACTTCGAACCGGGCGGCGTATCCACAGTCCCCTTCGGGGACTATCTGCACGGGGTAGCCGCCTGGGTAACCTCCGGGGCCACTCACGGAAATGCTGGTATCCACGCCCCGCCACTGAGACAAATTCCCGGTCGAGTAGTCCCCGGTGAAGAGGCCGGTCGTGCCCGGTTGCCGGCATTGGTGGACGTCAGCACCGGGTGCGGCCTGGGCCACCCAGATTGATCCGATCACCATCGCAAGCACCGCCGCCGCCGTGCCCACTGCCTTGCGCGTCTGCACCACACCAACCCCCACATCTACAGCGCTTCAATCCCAGCGCGAAGCGTAGGCCCAGCGGTCCGCGCGCCGAGCAGAAAATGGAGTAGTCAACTACCCCATACAAGCGGCTCCCCTCATCTGAATATGTCCCCATGCGCATTCGCAACGAGAACTTCGGCTGCGCCTCACGAAAGGACATAACGATGAGCCGAGTTTCGCGAATCGCGACGACTGTGTTGGCGTCTGGCGCTCTGGGTCTGGCCGGTTTGGGTCTGGGCGCGGGTCTCGCCCAGGCGGCGCCGCCCACCGGCCCATACACCTGGTGTCCAGGGGACGATCCTGGAGGCGGACCCGGCGGCCCCTTCCATTCACCAGGCCCACCGAATTGGGACTGGAACGTCTGCCACACCTGGTACAGCGTCAACTGGGGGCAGGGCAACGTTTCTCTGACTATCTGGGACGGCGAGAATCCTCCACCGGACAATCGGGGCCCCGTAGGACCGTGCTCTCTCCTCGACACGAGGGGTTGTTGATCGTCGCCTTCCGAGAATTACGGTCCGTGCCCGCCATTGGCGTTCTTGTGCCCGTAATCGCGTTCAACAGAGGGTCATTCAGTTAGGCCCTGATTCTGTTCGTCGGCCTGCTCGCGCGTCCGCTCGCGTTCCCGCACCGCACCCAAACCAGCTTGCGCCGCAAGCGCACCCCCCGCGGTTATCGATGAATTGTTGCAGTTTCAAGCAAACTAAGATATGCTATTTACCTGGCCTTTTGCCTATACAGCAACGCATCAGTGGTCTACAATTCTGCGATGACCGGATCAACTCAGTCGTCTACCCGACGCACACGCTGGCTGGCCGCCTGCGCGATCATTGTCAGCTTGGGAACCGGCGTCGTAACCGGCACTGGTGCGGCATCGGCCGATGGCCAAGCTCCCCCGTCCACCGATCCCACGTCGCCACCCACCAGCAGCCCCGATGGGCCGGTCGGAAACCTCGTCGGATCAATCCAACAAACCACGTCATCATTCGCGAATACTGCGCAGCAGGTGACGACTCGCAGGATGTCGACACTGTCCAACATTCTGAAGAAGATTTCAGACACAGCTCAGTCGATAACCCAGAACCTCAAATAGTTCCGCCGTAGACGGTCACGGCTACAAGCCGGCTTGTTCGAGCGCGAGGTCGTACTCCTCGGAAGCGAGTCGCTCGCCTTTGCCCTGTGCCAACGCATTCTGGTAGACGGCGACAAGTTGCGGGCCAACGTCCGAATATCGCCTATCCCAGTCTCCGGAGTCGCGCCGCCAATAGCCCAAGATGTCGAATTGGTCTATACCCCAGTGTAATTCGCGGCGTAGATGCTTGCGTACCGCACGCGCCGTGCTCGCTTCGCCGCCAAACCAGCAGTATTCCCGCCTGCTCGGTGCGCACCGCGTAGTGACCAGGCGACTCAAAACACTGTCGGTGACGCCGTTTCCGGTGCCGACAGACGCAACGACCTCGATCTCCGGCCGGTGTGGCAGGTAGTCGAGGTCGCTCGCGTCAAGAACCTCGACGACGGCCACCGCATCAGCGTCGGGTGGCAAGTTCTCGACGATGCGGGCCAGGGCGGGAAAGCCGGCGAGGTCGGCGACGAGTACCTGCGAGTCGGTATCGGGGTGTGGCCCATACCAAGAGCCAGGGTAAGCAATCGTGACCGCGTCACCTGGAGCCGCTCGCTGAGCCCAGTCGGCTCCGATCCCGTCGCCATGAAGAACGAAGTCAACCGTGATCTCACACTGCGCGGGGTCGCAATATCGAACGGTGTACGTGCGGCCCGACGGGGAGTCCGATGTACCGAAGTACATCCCGATCGCCGCGTCCGCGGACGTTGGCAGATTCAATTGGCCGAGTTCAGGAACACGCAGAACGACCCGATGAAAGTGTTCGCTCAGACGCAACGTCTCAACCACAGCCGCCGTCCCGAACCCCATCGCCAAAAGGTTAGCTCGACATCCAGACGGTGAAGCCCCTATGCGTTTACGCTCTCCGAGGGAGGGTTGAACGACATGGAGTCTCCGCCCACGGTTGAGGAGCGGGATTCGGTGGCGTGGGTGCGACGCCTAGCCCGCACAACGCCCGGTGTTGTCGGCATAATCGCGGTCGCCGTCGCGGCCTTCTGTGTGCTTGCCGGGCTGGTATCCGGGGGCCAGCTAGACGGGCGGATCGCCGAGCACAACGCGGTTCTCGATCGTTCCGAACCGCTCGCCTACTCGGCGCAGAATCTGTACGCCGCTCTGTCAGCCGCCGACGCCGCAGCAGCATCGGCGTTCCTGTCCGGTGGAATCGAGACGGACCCGATGCGGGCTCGGTACAAGCAAGCGTTGGCAGAGGCCGCTTCGGCGCTGACGGAGGTGACCGCCGGGACCACCGACGCGGAGGCCCGCACCACCCTGGCAGACATGTCGGCGAAGCTTGCTGCCTACACAGGGCTGGTCGAGTCGGCGCGGGCGAACAACCGGCAGGGATTTCCGATCGGATCCGCGTACTTGCGGGAAGCGTCGACGTTGATGCAGTCCGCTCTGTTACCCAGTGCCGAGAAGATCTATTCCGGCGACCTCGTCGCGCTCAATGACGATCAGCGCGCCGTCGGCTCGGTGCCGACGGTCGGACTCGTACTGCTGGGACTCGTGCTGGTGGCCATAGTTATCGGGTCGGTGGTCCTGGTTGGCCGCACGAACAGGCAATTCAATCTGGGCCTTGTTGCCGCCGCGATCGCAGCGCTACTGGTGATCAGTTGGATCGTCCTGGCCACCAGCCTGGCAGCAGGCAACATCGAGCGCAGCCAAACCGACGGCACCGCGAGATTCGGAGAACTGGCCAAGGCTCGCATTCTCGCCCAGCAGGCCAGGACCGACGAGACGCTACAGCTGATCGCGCGCGGCGACATCACTGCGCGCGAAAAATCGTTCAACGGCCACATCGAAGAGATGGCATCGCTACTCGCAACAGGGCCGCAGGCAGCGCAGGACGCCGTCGCCAAATGGACTGCCAGTCACCGCAAACAGGTGGAGGCCTATGAGGGCGGTGACTACCCCGCCGCGGTTGCGCAAGCGATCGGACCCGATCCAGCAGCCTCGGCGGCGCAATTCGCCGCCGTCGAAACCAGCTTGCGCAATGAGATCGAACAAACGCGCGCCACACTCCGCGACCGGGTGTCCGCGGCGGGCACACGGTTGGCTTGGAGCCCGACGGGAACGCTTGTGCTGATGGTGGTCGGTGCGGCGGCGGCCGTCGTCGGCTTATGGCCGCGACTCAAGGAGTTCCTGTGAGAGCGCGAGTTTTGTTGGCGCTGTTGGTACTTGCGATCGCCACCGCCGGATGTCAATCCCCGAAACCACCGGCGCCGGTCACGGTCACACCGGTCGAGGCATGGCCGGCCGGTGCGCAACAAGTCACCACCGCGCCGGTCGCTCCAGTTGCGGACTGTGATCGGGAGGCCAGCCTGCGCCCCGGTCCGCTGCCCTCTCCTGGTGCCATGCCACCGGGTTCGACGATGGCGGCGATCGCCGAGCGCGGGCGGCTTGTCGTCGGCGTCGACCAGAACACTTACCTGTTCGGTTTTCGAAACCCGTCCTCTGGCCAGCTGGAGGGCTTCGACATCGATGTCGCCCGCGAGGTGGCCCGCCGCATCTTCGGTGATGCGGACCGCATCCAGTTGCGGGTTGTCGATGCGAGCCAACGCGAATCGGCGTTGCAGTCGGGTTTGGTCGACATGGTGGCCCGCACTTACTCGATCACCTGTGCCCGCAAACAGAACGTCGATTTCTCAACGGTGTACTACTACGCCAACCAACGCATTCTCTCCCTCAAGGGCTCGGGAATTGATTCTGCCGCAGCCCTTTCAGACAAACGAGTATGCGCGGTGATGGGCACGACCTCGCTTTCGGCGTTGTTCGCGCTCAATCCAAGGCCGACGCTGTTCGGTGTGAGCACCTGGACCGATTGCCTGGTGCTGCTCCAACAGGGACAGGTCGACGCGATCAGCACCGACGATGCGGTGCTGGCCGGTCTTGCCGCTCAGGACCCGAATGTGGAAGTGGTTGGTCCCAGCATCGGCGTCGAGCCTTACGGCCTCGGCGTCAAGAAGGAGAACAGCGATCTAGTTCGGTTCATCAACGGAGTCCTCGAGCGGATGCGTGACGACGGAACATGGGAGCGCCTCTACGAGACCCGGCTGCGAAGCCTCGGCCCCTCGCCCGGCCCCCCGACGGCGAGCTACCAGGACTGACAATGACCGTGCTGACCACCGACGAGATCGACCGCGAACTTGGGTCCCGCGCAAAGGAAGTCGCGGCGATGTCGGCGACGCTGGTGGAGCTGGACAGCCACGCCGGGCTCCTACACGTGCGTCGCTATCCGCCGACCGGCGCAACCGCGCAACGGTGGACGACGATCGAGATATCGCTCTCGCAGCTATGGGACGACCTGGGCCGGATGACGTCGATCCTGGAATCGGCGCAGACAATGCGAGCGCGCCGATCGAAGCCCGACGACGATGACCGCGCCGAGCTGACCAAATTGTTGCGCGAGCGCCCACTCGAGGTGTCGCGGCGGCTAATCCCATTGGCGCAGCGTCAAATCAGCGGTCCCGGTGAAGCTGTCGAGTATGTTGGGCTCGCCGATACGGCCCAGCGGATGCATTCGGCCTACCCAGCCGTAGTCGAGTTCCTCGACGCCGTAGACGGGATGAACTCGCTGATCGCCGAACGCCTCGGGCCGTCGGAGCGTCGACTCGACGAGACCGGTATCGCGGCTCCGGAGGAGATGGCGGCGCTACTCGCGGTTTCCGCCACCGATCCGCTGTCCCTGACCGAGCGCGATATCGAGAAGCGCGTCATCGCCATCGCCGACCGAATCGAGCAGCTGGCGCGTGAGCGCACTGATCTCACGGCACTACAAGCCAACTGGCCCGACGCCCTCGCAAAGACAGTAGCGGCGCTGGACGCCTTGCGAGATATGACGCAGCACGCGGCACAGGTTCACGCGCAGGCCGAGCAACTGGTGTTGGCAGGCCAGATGCCGGTGCACACAGACGTAGAACCGGAGCTGCGGGCGGAGCTAGGGTCGATCACCACGCCGGACCCCGCGGCGTTGCTCTCGCTGAAACGCCGGATCGACACGGCCCTGCGGGCTGCCAGGGAGCACGAAGAGCTCGCGCAGGGCCTGCTCGACCGCCGAACCGAACTCAAGGGACGGCTGACGGCGTACGAGGCGAAGGCGGCTCGCCTCGGGTTCGGAGAAGATCCAGACCTGTTGGCGTCCAACCGCATCGCCGCCGGCCTGCTGTCGCGACGGCCGTCAGACCTTCGTGCTGTGACTCGCGCGATCACCGACTACCAACAGCTGATCGTCGAGAAGCGGGAGAAGACGAAATGAAATGCGCGGAACCGGGTTGTGGCGGGTCTGTCGTCGACGGGTACTGCGATCTCTGCGGCACGGCACCCGCGGCGCCTGCGGCGACAGCTGCGTCTTCGCACGCACCGGCGGCCTCGTCGACGCCGAGCGTCTCGACAGCTCGATCAGCGCGAACGGGGCGCACCGGGTCGGCAGCGGGCTCCAGCAGCCGCGGCCGCCTCGGCGCCGGGATTGTCCAGATGCCGCGCATAGCGAAGGGGGACCCCGCCGCCGCGATCCTTACCGACCCTCAGGTACCCGAGCGCAGCCGGTTCTGCGGCAACTCCGAATGCAAGCAACCCGTCGGGCGTGAAAAAAACGAAGTACCAGGACGCCCCGAAGGCTTCTGCACCCAGTGCGGCACGCGATACTCGTTCGTTCCCAGCCTATCTCGGGGTGACCTGGTTGGTGGCCAATACGAAGTGCAGGGCTGCCTCGCGCACGGCGGCCTTGGCTGGATCTACCTGGCGATCGACCGCAACGTGCACAACCGTTGGGTGGTACTGAAGGGCCTCATCAACTCCAGCGATGCCGACGCCATTGCCGCCGCCGCGGCCGAAGTGCTCGCCCTCGCCGAAGTGGAACACCCGAACATCGTCCGGATCTACAACTTCGTCGAGCATGTCGACAGCGCCGGTGCCCGGGTCGG
The DNA here is from genome assembly GCA_963766465.1 of uncultured Actinomycetota bacterium. Lineage (GTDB taxonomy): Bacteria > Actinomycetota > Actinomycetes > Mycobacteriales > Mycobacteriaceae > Mycobacterium. Next base: position 389,449 of record CAVXZT010000013.1, on the reverse strand, counting down.
CTACATCGTGATGGAATACGTCGGCGGCACGTCGCTCAAACAGATCCGCAAGGCCCGCAATGCTCCCCTTGCCCCTGACCAGGCGGTGGCATACATAGTCGAGATCGCGCCCGCGCTGGGCTACCTGCACAGCCAGGGACTCGCCTACTGCGATTTCAAACCGGACAATGTGATGCAGACCGACGAGCAGCTCAAGCTCATCGACCTTGGTGCGGTCATCGCCATGGATGACGACGAAAGCTCGCTGTTCGGCACCGTCGGCTACCAGGCTCCCGAGATTGCGGAGACGGGCCCTACCGTCGCGAGCGACGTGTACACGGTCGGGCGTACGCTCGCCGTTCTTCTGATGGACGTGCCACAGGAGCGCGGACATTTCGTCGAACAGCTGCCCGGTCCGGCGGCCGTACCCGTTCTGGCGAAGCACGATTCGTTGTACCGCGCGATCCTCCGCGCCACCGACCCCGATCCGAGCCATCGATTCTCGTCCATCGAGGAGATGGCCGACCAGCTGACCGGTGTGCTGCACGAGATTGCAGCCGCCGACAGCGACACCGCACGACCACGGATGTCGAACTACTTCAGCCCGCAGCGCGGGATTTTCGGCGGTGGCCGAGACGTGCCCGTGGACCCTGAGGATGTGATCGGGGCACTACCCGTCCCCGTGGTCGACACCAGCGACCCAGGTGCCGCAGTGCTTGCCACGACGAGCGGCACGTCGCCCGCCAAACTCGTACACGCGCTCAGGCTGGCCGGAAGCGGCGCGCACGAAGGCAGTAGTACCTCCATCGAAATACCATTGCGACTGGTCCGCGCGTCACTCGAGATCGGCGCTCCTGAGGACGCCAGGAAACGCCTCACCGACCTGGAGGCGGTGATACCGGGAGACTGGCGGCTGAGGTGGTACAGCGGTCAATGCGCACTGCTGGAAGGCGAATTCGATAAGGCTGCAGCCGATTTCGAAACTGTGCTGGCCACACTTCCCGGCGAGCTTGCTCCCAAACTGGCGATAGCGGCCACCGCCGAACTGCGTGAGCAGCGTCGAGATGCCGCGCGCCACTACGAAACGGTGTGGCGGACAGACCGCAGCTACGTCAGCGCCGCCTTCGGCTTGGCGAGGCAACGCATGCGAGTGGCAGACCGGGCAGGCGCGGTCATGGTGCTCGACCAGGTCCCCACCGACTCGGCGCATTCCACCGCCGCGGGTGCGACCGCGATCGAAATCCTGCTCCACGACCAAACAGCCGAGAGCGTCGACGAAAAGACAATCGTCGATGCCGGTAAGCGCGCAGCGGCGCTGACTGTGGAGTCGACCAGTAAGCGGGCGATCATGCGACTGTCCGTGCTTGGCGCGGCGTTGGGCTGGCTGCGGGCAGGAAACGAGGCCAGCGCGCAGCGACTGCTCGGTGCGGCCTTCGACGAATCCGATATCCGGACAGGGATGGAAGGCGCTTACCGGGAACTGGCGCATGAATCAACCGATATGTGGGAGCGCATTGCGTTGGTGGAGAAGGCAAATACGATTCGGCCGAGGACACGGGTATGACCGTTGAGGATGCTATCTGCCCGCAGTGCGCTGCGGATATCGCGCACGCTGACCGGTTCTGCGGAAGCTGCGGTGCCATCTTGGCGGAGATCAGCCGTGTCGCCATACCGCGGCCCGGACGCTACGTGGACGGGCCATGCGCCGACTGCGGCAACGACACCCACGCCGATGAGTACTGCACCGTCTGCGGCCATCGGCGCGCCGAACCCGATCGCGATGAGGCCGAGATCGGTGAGATCGTGCTTATCACCGACCGCGGTATTGAACACGCAGGCAACGAGGACGCCGCCGCAGCCGGAACCGTCGCAGGCGAGCCGCCGTTGATTGCGGTGGCCGTGTGCGACGGGGTCTCCAGCTCCCGTGACGCAAATCTGGCGGCGGTCGCCGCCTCGAATGCTGGTGTCGACGCGATGCTCGCCGCGCTCGCCGCCTCCCGCAACGCACGCTCGGCGGTCTTGGCGGGGCTGGCCGACGCGGCGAGGGCCGCAGCGGCTACGACCAGTGAATCGTCCTCGCCGTCGTGCACCTACACCGCTGCGGTCGTCGTCCCGGCTTCCGCAGGGGCAGTGCAGATCACGGTCGGCAACGTCGGCGACAGCCGGGCGTACTGGCTTCCCGAGCCGCCCGAGCCGCCGCAACAGTTGACCGTCGATGACTCACTCGCCCAGGAGTTGATCACCGCGGGTGCCGCAGCCAATTCGGAAGCCGTGCAACGCGGGGCACACACGTTGACCCGTTGGCTCGGCGCAGACAGCGACGCGAAACCGTGGTCGGAATCGAGCGTGCAGACGATCACGCCCGCCGGGCGGGGGTGGCTATTGCTGTGCTCCGACGGCCTCTGGAATTACTTGCCCGACGCCGCCGACATCGCACAACGCTGCACCGGTCTGGCCGCGGCCGCGGCCGCGCGTGTGCTCGTCGAATACGCGTTGGCCGCAGGCGGCCAAGACAACATCACCGTCGCAATAGTCCCGATCGGAGAATTCCATGAGTTCGGCTGAAGGTGTTTCCGGCATCTCCGTCGATGTCGACCACAATCCGTATCTCGCCGAGGGATCGGGCGAGGTCGACGCGATCGTCAGCATCACCGCCGGACGCGACGTCGCTGCTACGGCGGCGCCACGGGACCGGGTCGAGGCCATCATCATCGACTGCTCGACCTCGATGCAGTCACCGATCGACAAGTTCGATGCGGCCAAACGCGCTACCGCAGCCGCCATCGACGAACTGGTCGACGGCACCTACTTCACGATCATCGCCGGCACCGAGAAGGCCGAAGCCGTCTACCCAGAGGATGGTTGGCCGACGCCGGCGAGCGCGGCCACCAAGGCGGAAGCGGCGCGCGCAGTCGACGCGCTGCGGCCCCACGGCGGAACCGCCATGGGCACCTGGCTCGCGCACGTCCGCGGAATCGTCGTGGCTCACCCGGGGGCGCTCATCCACGCGATCCTGCTCACGGACGGCAAGGACGAGCACGAAACCCCAGAAGAGCTTGGCGAGGAAATCGGGCTAAGCGAAGGCGAATTCACCTGCGACTGTCGAGGGGTGGGAACCGCCTGGCATGTCGAGGAATTGCGGGCAATCTCGTCGGCGCTTCTTGGCACCGTTGACATCGTCGCTGATCCCGCCGATCTCGCAGACGACTTCGCGGCGATGATGCGCACGTCGATGGGCAAGGCGATCCCCGACGTGACCCTGCGCGTGTGGACACCCGCAGGAGCCCGCGTGTTGTTCGTCAAACAAGTCGCGCCGACTGTCGAAGACCTGACACAACGTCGAGTCGAGTCGAGAAATCAAACCGGCGAATACCCGCTGGGATCATGGGGTGCCGAGGACCGCGACTACCACGTTCAAGTCGAGGTAGAACCTGCGGCGGTTGGACGCGAGAAGCTCGCGGCTCGGGTGAGTGTTGTTGCGGGAGACCAGGTTCTGGGCGAAGGTCTGGTGAAGGCGGTGTGGACGGCCGACACGGCGTTGTCGGCTCAGATCAGTCGCCGAGTCGCGCACTACACGGGCCAGGAGGAGTTGGCGCAGGCGGTTCAGGACGGCTTGAGCGCACGCAAGGAGGGCGACATCAAGACCGCGACAGCCAAATTGCAGCGCGCTATGGAGCTGGCAGTGGAATCAGGTAACGACGGAACCGCCAAATTGCTCAGAGAAGTTGTCGAGGTCGACGAGCGTACCGGCACGGTCCGGCTGCGACGTGAGGTCGCGGCTGCCGACGAAATGGCGCTCGACGCGCGGTCCACCAGAACCGCCAGGGTGCGGAAGGAGACCTAAGTGCCGACATGCACCGAGGGCCACACCTCAGCGGCCGAGGACTACTGCGATGTGTGCGGGGCGCCGATCGCATCTGCGACTCAGGTGAAGGCATGTCCCGCGTGCGAAGCGCCGGTCAGTGGCCGCTTCTGCGAAGTGTGCGGTCACGATTCGGCACTGCCCCAACCGGTACCGCATGCGCAACCCGCCGCCGCGCCAACACCCGCCGGGTGGACCGCAGTCGTCGCCGCTGACAGGGAGTTCCATCAACGCGTCCTCGCCCGCCAAGGACCCGACACCGTCGATTTCCCGCAGTTCTTCCCGGAGCGCCGAATCAGTCTGGACAAGGACACCACATTGATCGGACGGCACAACCACGAGCAGGGCGTGGAACCGGAGATCGACCTCGGCATCCGGCCGGTCGACCGCGGCGTCTCCACGCAACACGCAGTGCTGCGAATTCGCGATTCGGGGCTTACCATCACCGATCTGGGATCGACTAACGGAACCAGTCTGAATGGCAGCGACGAGTTCCTCGCGAAGGGTCAAGAGACTCCGCTCGCCGACGGCGATCGCATACACGTCGGCGCGTGGACCACCATCACCGTTGTGCAGTCCCGGTGAGCTGTGCTCAGAACGCATCCTCGTCGAGTTCCATCGCGGACAGCCCCTGGGATTCGACGATAACCCGATCGGCGGCCAGGCGAGGCAGCACCGTCTCAGCGAAAAACACTGCCGCCGCGACCTTTCCGCGATAGAAGGCACTTTCGCGCCGTGAGGCGTTACCCGCGGTGATCGCGTCGAGTGCGACCTCTGCGTGCCACAACAGCAGCCAACCGATCAACACGTCTGCGACCGAAAGCAGGAACGGAACCGCGCGAAGCCCAACGCGGTAGACCTCGGTCGGCTCATCGCTGGACGCTTTGGCGTAACCCATTAGCGCGCTGAGCATCCCGCGAACATCGGCCAACGCCTGGACCAGTCGCGCTCGGGCCGCCGAGAGCTGATCGTGTGAAGTGGCGCTGTCACAGAACCGCTCGATCTGACCGAGGAGGTGGCCCAGCGTTTCACCGCCATCGCGTACCACCTGACGAAAGACGAAGTCCTGCGCCTGAATCGCCGTCGTGCCCTCATACAACGAATCGATCTTGGCATCCCGTACGTACTGCTCGATCGGATAGTCGCGCAGATATCCCGAGCCTCCGAGTACTTGAAGCGATTCGGCGAGGCACGCGTACGCACGTTCCGATCCCGCGCCCTTGACGATGGGAAGCAGCAGATCGTTGATGCGGGCTGCAAGTTGGGGCGATACGTCCGATACCAGCTGGGCGCACACCGGATCTTGATGGGTCGCCGCGTACAGATACAGCGCGCGAAGCCCTTCGGCGTAGGCCTTCTGGGTCAGCAGAGACCGCCGCACGTCGGGGTGGCTGATGATGCGGACACGCGGTGCGGTCTTGTCCGACATTCGGGTCAGGTCGGGCCCCTGGACGCGGGTCCTGGCGAACTCCAATGCATTGAGGTAGCCGGAGGACAATGTCGCGATCGACTTGATGCCGACCATCAATCGCGCGTAGAGCATGATCCCGAACATCTGGGCGATGCCTTTGTGGGTATCGCCGATCAGCCAGCCAACGGCGGGCACCCCGTGCTGACCGAAGGCCAGTTCGCAGGTTGCCGACGCCGTCAGCCCCATCTTGTGCTCCAAGGCGGTGGCGAATACGCCGTTGCGGTCGCCGGGCGCACCGGTCTCCGGGTCGAACAGATACTTCGGCACCAGGAACAGGCTCAGCCCTTTGGTGCCGGGGGGCGCGCCGACCGGGCGCGCCAGCACAAGGTGGGCGATGTTCTCGAAAAGGTCGTCGGAGTCTCCCGAGGTGATGAACCGCTTGACGCCCTCGATGTGCCAGGTTCCGTCGTTCTGATCGACCGCGCGGGTACGCGCTGATCCGACATCAGAGCCGGCATCGGGTTCGGTCAGCACCATCGCCGCACCCCAGTTGCGCTCTATCCCGATCTCCGCCCAACGCCGCTGTTGCGGGGTCCCGACCCGGTGCATCACGCTGAGCATCGCTGGGCCCGTCAGATAGAAGAACGCGGCGGGTTGGCCGCCGAACAGAAACTCGTTGATCGCCGAGTTCACCGATGCGGGCACGTGCACGTCACCGAGTCCCTCATCGAGGCCCAGCAGCGGCCACCCCGCCTCCTGCCAGGCGCGCACTGAGGACTTGAAGGACTCGGGCAACCGCACCGCGTGGGTCTCGGGGTCGAACTCCGGTGGCGTACGGTCCCCCTCGGCGAAGGATTCCGCCAACGGGCCCTGTGCCAGTCGCGCAGCCTCGGCGAGCATCTCGCGAACCGACTCGCCATCCAGGTCGCCGAATTCCCCTGTGGCTAGTGCCTTTTCGAGCTCGAGCACCTCAAAGAGGTTGAATTCCAGGTCGCGTACGTTGGCTTTGTAGTGGCCCATCGACTAGAGCCGACTCACCGCGAACTCCGCGGCCTGATTGGTCATCCCGTTCATGGCGTACAGGGCGTGCCCAATGCTGGGTCCTCCCACCGGGGCGCCGTTGCAAATCGTGTCGTCAGGAATGCACAAGTCGAGGGTCTTGGGCGCGTACAGCGGCCCGATCACGAGGGGCGGCGCGCCGGCGTCCCGCAGCCACTGGTCCGACGGTTTCCCGAACAGCGTGACGGCGGCGACGTGCGTAGCCACGTCGGCCGGCATCGGATTGGGTATGAATGACCGGAATTCGTCGGGTATTCCGTCCGGTATGACAGCCGAGGTGACATAACCGGCGACGACCGCGCCCTGGGAGTATCCGCCAAGCACGATCTTGGTGTTCGGGCAGTTCGCCGCCGTGGCCTGAACATGATTGCCGGCGTCCCTGATCCCGTCGACGACGGTTCTGGCGAATTCGATGCGATCGCCGAAATTGCTGGATGCGGCGTAGTTGACCGGATAGACGTCGACCGATTTTCCGCCGGCTTGCGCTCGCAGCGCATCGACGAATGGCTGCCCCGTCCCGCCGACTCCAGGCGGCTCGGCAGTACCTCGGGCAAACACCACCTCGATGTCGGGGCACGGCTGGGCAGCTGCGGACGGCATGGGTGCGATCATTAACGTTGCGCCACCTGTCAGCGCCAGGGCACCTGCGAGGCGAGCGATTCGACGAGCGATCATTTGTGAACTCCTACAGACGGATGGCGGCGCGAAGACTGCCGCCAGTTGATCATGTACCCCGAGGTTTGCCAGCCAAACGCTCGGCGGGCCGTCTGTCAGTCAGTTTAGGGTTGTGGCCATGGCTGACGCCGGTTTTTGGGTCGGTTGGGCTTTCCCGTCTTGCCGCTGGCACTGCTGGTCGCGATGCCGGCCGGCGCATCGGCTGATTCCGTTCTGCCACAGCCCGGTACGAGCGGACTAGTTCACCGCCACATTGAGAATCGGGCGCTTCTCGTAGGCGTCGCTGGTGTCGAAAGTGCCACCACTCGCCCTCGTACACCGTCAGTCCGCCGGCCTTCATCGCATCCCGTAATCGCGCGCGGTTGGCCTGCGCGGCCGCGCTCACACCATCGGTCGCGTACGCGAGCCCGCGCGGCGTGAAGTCGTCGAAGTCAGTACCCATGTCCACGGGGCCGGAAGCGTTCGCGATCGTCACGTCGACCGACCGGCCGGCCTCGTGGCTTCGCGCGTACGGCCCCGGCCGGGCCACCCAGTTCGGATCTGGCACCGCCTCGAACATCCGCACCTGCACGTCGTGTGGCCGATAACAGTCCCAGAAGACCAGGACTTCGCCCTTCGGCCGCAGCACGGCCGCGGCGGCGGCCAGCCCCTGGGCCATCGATTCGTGCACAAGGCAGCGGGCATCGAAGGGGTAGAGCGGCACACCGACGAAGTTGTTCGGCGTCGCGTACCGAAGGTCGATGACCGCGTCGGGCACGACGGTGCGCACGTCAACCAGCCCGGCCGCCTGCGCGGCGTCGGATACCGGGGGAACCGGCGGCGCCGCAAACGCGGTGGCGTGACCAGCACAAATGCCGCTGCAGATGGCTACAACGACGCTCCATCCGCGTAGACCCACGCAATCACCTCCGAAAAGCAGGTATGTACGTACGCTATCGGCTCGCCTGGTGCGGCCAGACGATGAAGGCGTCCCGACCAGAGGAGCTGACATGAGCGTCGCCACCGTCACAGGTTTCCCGACAATCTACGAAGCTGACCTGCCCACCGTTTCGTACGAGGATGCGCCAACCCCTCAGATCGCCCACGAGGCGCTCAAGCACGCCCGGCTCCGGGGACCCATCGCCATGGGCGCGCACGGGCCCGAGATTCTGAGCTACGAGCTGGCCCACACCGCACTGCGCGACCACCGGCTTTCCCCGCCGCCGGGGCTCGGCCTCGAGGCCCAGGGCATTACGTCGGGGCCGCTGTGGGACCGCGTCACGGCGTCGATCCTCAGCGTCAACGGTGAGGACCACTCACGTCTTCGCCGACTGGTGTCCAAGGCATTCACACCTCGCTCGGTCGCGCGTCTGGATCAGACGATCGTCGAGATCATCAATCAGCTGATCGACCCGCTGATGGCCGGTGGACGCTCCGAGATCGTCACCGACATCGCGCGCCCGTATCCGGTGCCGGTCATCTGCGAACTGCTCGGCGCGCCTTCGGAAGACTCGCCGCTGTTCTCGGCCTGGGCCGACGAGTTCTTCAAGACATTCACCTGGAACGTGGCCGAGCACGAGACCGAAATCCTCAAGGCCTGGGGTGAACTCGACGACTATGTCGACGCCATGGTCGCCGACCGCCGCTCGTCACCCACCGACGATCTGATCACCGACCTGATCCGTGCCGAGCACGAGGGCGACCGTCTCAGCATGTCCGAGCTGCGGATGCTTGCCGGCGGCATTCTGATGGCCGGCACCGACACCACCCGCAACCAGGTGGCCGCCGCAGTCGACGTGCTCTGCGATCACCCCGACCAGTGGCAACTGCTCGCCGACCATCCCGAACTCGCGATGAAAGCGGTCGAAGAGCTGATGCGCTTCTACCCCGTGGTGTTCGGCGCGATGCGCATGACGACCGAAGACGTGGAGTACGAGGGCGTCGTCATCCCATCAAACACGTTCGTCACAGTGAACACGGCGTCCGCCAACCGCGATGCCGCCGTCTACGACGACCCCGACCGTCTCGACATCACCCGCGAGGGGGCGGCACCGATGCAGACCTTCGGCGCTGGTGCGCACTACTGCCTCGGCGCGAATCTCGCCCGAAGGGAAATGGCCGAAGCCCTGGCCACGATGGCCCGCAGGATGCGCAACCTGCGCCGCGCAGGCCCCGTTTCGTGGAAGCCGCTGGTCGGAATCTGCGGCCCCGCCGCGCTGCCCGTCGAATTCGACGCCGCCTGACCCAACGCTGAGCACTCGCACAGTCTCGTCGGATTTCCGGCATAGACTTCGGTCCGTGCGCGAGGTACTGGACGAGCTGCTCACGGTCTGGCGGACCGGCGGGACAGCGGGCGTCGCCACCGTCGTCCGCACGATCAAGTCCGCACCGCGCCCACCCGGTGCCACCATGGTCGTCGCTCCCGACGGCACGGTTGCGGGCTCGGTGTCTGGCGGCTGTGTGGAGGCCGCCGTCTACGAACTCGCCAACGACGTCGTCGCAAGCGGTCGGCCCGAGCTGCATCGTTACGGGATATCCGACGACGACGCGTTCGCCGTCGGCCTCACCTGCGGCGGCATCATCGACATCTTCACAGAGCCGGTGTCCCGCAACACTTTTCCTCAACTGCAGACGATCGCCGACGACATCGCAGCGCATCGTCCGATCGCCGTCGCCACGGTGATCGCGCATCCGGATACCGGTCGGCTGGGGCGCAGGCTCGTCGTCGGGCCGCAGTCCATCGAAGGATCGCTGGGATCCGCGCGCGCCGACGACGCGGTCGCCGACGACGCAAGGGGCCTTCTCGCCGCGGGTCGCACCACCGTGCTCTCCTACGGCCCCGACGGGCAGCGCCAGGACGTCGGCATGGAGGTCTTCGTCGCAAGCCACGCGCCGCGACCGCGGATGCTGATCTTCGGCGCCATCGACTTCGCCTCTGCGCTCGTCCGGCAAGGGAACCTGCTCGGCTACCGGGTCACCGTGTGCGACGCCAGGGCCGTCTTTGCGACCCCCGCCCGCTTTCCCCACGCCGACGATGTCGTCGTCGATTGGCCCGATCGCTACCTCACCGCGCAGGCCGAGCAGGGTGCGATCGACTCACGGACCGCGATCTGCGTGCTGACCCACGACCCCAAGTTCGACGTGCCGGTCCTGCAGGTCGCCCTGCGACTGCCCGAGGTCGACTACATCGGCGTGATGGGGTCACGCCGCACCCATGGCGACCGCATGGACCGGCTCCGCGAGGTCGGTCTGACCGATACCGAGTTGAACCGGCTGGCCAGCCCCATCGGCCTCGACCTGGGCGCCCGTACGCCCGAAGAGACCGCGGTGTCGATCGCCGCGGAGATCATCGCGCGGCGCTGGGGTGGGGGCGGCCAGCCATTGACCGAGGTCAGCGGACGAATCCATCACGATTGATTTGATGAGACAGATGGGGTGGAAATGTCGCTCTCAGATGCGATAACGTCACTCTCAGTCCTTGGAGGGGAGTGATTGCATGACTGACACGGTCGCGACCCGATACGCGGGCACCCGCGTGCCTCGCGTCGAAGACAACCGCCTTCTGACAGGCCGCGGCACCTTCGTCGACGACATCACCAGGCCCGGCATGCTGCACGCCTGTTTCGTGCGCAGCCCGTTCGCCCACGCGAAGATCAACGGCATCGACGCCCGCGCGGCCCTGGCCCTGCCCGGCGTGCGCGCCGTGTTCACGGCCGAGGACCTCAACCCCGACGTCAAGGAGGCGTGGCACGCGGTCGCAGGCAAGGACATCGCCGACACGCCGCGGCCGCCGCTGGCCGAGGGCGAGGTGAAGTTCGTCGGCGACCCGGTCGCCCTCGTTGTCGCGGAGAACCGCTACATAGCAGAGGATGCAGTCGAGCTGGTGGACGTCGACTACGAGCCACTGCGTGCCATCGTCGATTTCACCAAGGCGGCGGGGGCTGATGTGGTGGTCCACGAGGCGTACCCCGACAACGTCGCGGGAGGGATGGGCGGCGCACCGCCCGACGAGGAAACCTTCTCGTCGGCGGCACACGTCGCGACTGCGAACGTCTACCAACAGATCTACGCGCCTGTGCCGATCGAGACACGCGGGCTCGTCGTCGAATGGACCGCGTCCACCGAGGAGCTCACCCTGTGGGCGTCCACGCAGACTCCGCACGAGCTGCGCGCGTTCTGCGCACGCCTGCTTGGCATTCCGGCTCACGGGGTGCGAGTCATCATGCGCGACACCGGCGGTGGGTTCGGCCAGAAGGTCGTCCCGATGCGCGAGGACATGTGCATCATGCTGGCGGCCCGCAAGGTGCCCGCCGCGCTCAAGTGGATCGAAGACCGGCGCGAGAACCTGATGTCGGCAGGCCAGGCGCGACATGTGGATGGAATGGCGCGCGTGGCTCTTGATGACGACGGCATCATCCTCGCCGTCGACGTCGACTTCACCTACGACATCGGGGCATACCCGACGCCGTACCCGGTGTTGACCACCGCCGCCGTCGGTATGTTCTTCCCAGGCCCGTACCGGGTTCCCAAGGCCAGCTTCAACTACAAGACGGTGTTCTCGAATACCGCTGGGCTCGCGGCGTATCGCGGCCCCTGGCAATACGAAACCCTGGCGCGGGAGATCCTGCTGGACATAGCAGCACGCAAGATGGACGTCGACCCGGTCGATCTTCGCCGCAAGAATCTGCTGCGGCGCGACGAGATGCCGTACTTCAATCCGAACGGCATGCCGTACGACCACGTGGCACCCGTCGAGTCCTTCGAGCAGGCCGTGAAAATCCTTGACCACGAAGGCTTTCGCAAGGAGCAGGCCGACGCGCTTGCCGAGGGTCGCTATATCGGCCTTGGCTTCTCGGCGTATATCGAGCCGACCGGTGCGGCGACGGGCCATCTCGCCACCGAAGGCGCGACGATCCGGATGGAGCCGACCGGCAAGATCAATGTCTACGTGAACGGCGGATCGAGCGGCAACAGCATCGAGACGACGGTCGGTCAGCTGACGGCCGATGCGCTGGGCGCCGACATCGAGGACGTGTCCTGTATTCAAGGCGACACGGCGGTGACACCGTACGGCGCAGGCAGCCAAGGCAGTCGCAGCGGCCCGATGACCGCGGGTGCCGTCGATGAGGCCGGCACCATGCTGCGCAAGCAGATCGTGGCGATGGCTGCCAACCGACTCGGCGTCGAAGAGGATGAGATCGAATTGGGTGGCTCGAAAGCCGTTGTGCGCGAAGACCCGTCGAAGGCTGTGAGCTTTGCCGACCTCGCATACCGGTCGTACTACGAGCCGGCACAGCTGCCGCCAGGGATGGCGGCCACCCTCGAGGCAACCGCGCGCTTCAAGTCGGAGGCGATGATCCACTGGGCCAACGCCACGCACGCGTGCACGTGCGAGGTGGACATCGAGACCGGCCACGTCACGCTGAACCGGTACATCGTCAGCGAGGATGTCGGCGCGATGATCAACCCCAATGTGGTGGAGGGTCAGATCGCAGGAGGCACCGTCCAGGGCATCGGCGGTGCGCTGCTGGAGAACATGGCCTACGACGACGCCGGGAACCCGCTGTCCTCAACGTTTGTCGACTATCTGCTGCCGACGGCAACCGAAGTGCCGCAGATTGAATACGGCCACATCGAGATCCCTGGTCCTGGCGTGGGCGGGTACAAGGGCGTCGGCGAGGGCGGCGCCATCGGCTCGACCCCCGCGGTGATCAATGCGATCAACGATGCGCTTGCCCCGCTCGGCGTAACACTCACGCGGCTGCCCGCCAGCCCGGCCGCGATCATCGAATTGATCGAACAAGCACGAAAGGACAACTAGCCGTGGAGCTCACCAACGAATTCCGGGTCGCCGTCCCCGCGGCCAAGACGTGGGAGTTCCTCACCGACGTCGAACGCGTGGCACCCTGCCTACCCGGTGCCACCCTGCTGTCCGTCGACGGCGACGAGTTCACCGGGGTGGTCAAGGTCAAGGTCGGCCCGATCACGGTGTCCTACAAGGGCGAAGCGGCCTTTGTCGAAAAGGACGCCGCCGCCCAGCGCATGGTGCTCAGGGCAAACGGCAAAGAGACACGTGGCAACGGCAATGCAGCCGCCGTCGTCACCGCACAGCTCAAGGACGAGGGTGACGCCACCAGCGTGGTGATCTCCACCGACCTGACGATCTCCGGCAAGGCTGCTCAGTTCGGTCGCGGTGTGCTCTCGGACGTGGCCGGCAACCTGATCGGTCAGTTCGCCAAGAGCCTCGAGGCCGACCTGCTTGGCGGCTCGGCTGCCGCTACTGCCGCAGCGACGGCCGAAACGATTTCTGCGGCAAGCCAACCCACGGCAGGCGATTCCGTCGATCTACTGAAGGTCGTCGCGGTGCCGATGGCCAAACGCGCAGCACCGGCGATTGCGGCACTGGCGGCCGGTGCGGCGATCGGATTCCTGCTGGGCCGAAGGAACCGCAAGGCGCAGATACATCCGGCGGCACTGAAGGCCGACGATCTGCTGGCGGCGCTGACACGGCTCCTGTCATGAAGGCAGCCGCCTTCGCCTACCACCGTCCTGACGCCGTCAAGGAAGCCGTCGACCTGCTCGCCGAGTACGGCGAGGACGCGAAGATTCTCGCCGGCGGTCAGAGCCTGGTGCCGATGCTCGCCATGCGCCTTACGCATTTCGACAACCTGATCGACATCTGCCGAATCGACGAGCTCGTCGGCATCGACCTGTGCGGCAGCGAAGTTCGCATCGGAGCGGCGACCCCACACGCACTCGTCGGGATGGACGACGAGGTCGCCGACTCGGTGCCGCTGCTGACCCTTGCCACGCCCTACATCGGTCACTTTCAGATCCGCACCCGCGGCACCCTGGGAGGCGCGATCGCCCACGCTGATCCCGCTGCGGAGTATGCCGCGGTTGCGCTCGCTCTCGACGCGCAGATGGAAGCGGTATCCCCGCGAGGCGCGCGCGATATCCCCGCGAACGAGTTCTTCACCGGGCTATGGGAGAACTCCATGGCTGCCGACGAAATCCTCACAGCTGTGCGGTTCCCGGTATGGGGCACCCGGTCCGGCTTCGCCGTCGAAGAGTTCGCGCGCAGGCACGGCGATTTCGCCATCGCAGGCGCCGCCGTTGCCGTCGAACTGGACGATGAAGCGCGCGTGAGCCGTTGCGGTATAGGACTTCTCGGGCTGGGATCAACGCCTCTGCGCGGCTCCCCCGCAGAGGAATCCGTTCTCGGCCGTCCAGTCGCGGACATCACGGCAGAAGAGGTGGGCCAACTGGCCATCGGCTCACTCGACGAGATCCCGGCCGACCTGCAGGGGTCTGCCGCGTATCGGGCCAAGGTCGGAGCCACCATGGTGGCCCGCGCCTGGGAATCTGCGACCGCGGAGGCAAGCAATGCGTGAGTGGCCGGTGCAGGTGTCCGTCAATGGACAGCCGACCGAGGCGATCGTGGAGCCACGGCTGACGCTCGCCGACTATCTGCGCGAGAAGTGTGGCCTCACGGGCACTCATCTCGGCTGCGAGCACGGCGCGTGCGGGGCATGCACTGTGCTCCTCGACGGGCAAGCGGTGCGCTCGTGCCTCATCTTCGCCGTCCAGGCAGACGGGACCGAGGTGACGACGGTGGAGGGCATCGCGTCGCCCGATGGCGAGCTGTCCCCGGTGCAGTCGGCGCTGAAGGAGTGCCACGGACTTCAATGCGGCTTCTGCACACCGGGCTTCGTCACGTCGATTACCGCTCTGCTGCGCGACAACCCCAGCCCCACCGATGAGGAGATCCGCGAAGGCCTCTCCGGGAACTTCTGCCGCTGCACCGGTTATCAGGGCATCATCAACGCCGTCCACCGCGCTGCGGAAATGACCGGCCCCTAGGCAGAAAAACGGTTGCGGTTGTACTCTGCTGTTGGCCGGGGACGTTACAGGGGAGACAGATGAGAAAGACGCACCTGCTGGCAGCGGCCGTCATAGCGATCGGCACAGCCACGGCACTTGCGGCGCCGGCGTCCGCCGACGACCAGTTGGACCAGGCGTTTCTCAAGGGCTTGCAGCAAAAGGGCGTGTCGGTCAAGTCCGACCAATGGGCGCTCGACCTCGCGCATTCGACATGCGACGTGCTGAACAAGGGCGGCAATGTCAGCGAGGCACTGAACATGCTCACGAAGAAGACAAAGTGGTCGGTCCAAAAGTCCTCTGACTTCGGCGGTCTGGCCGTCTACGCCTACTGCAGGGACAAGCTTCCTCCAGGCGTCGGCGACTAGCCTTCGAGCTTGGCGAGCACGGCCGCGATGCGCCGTGTGCGCTTTTCGGCCTTCTTGGCGTCGAGCACCGAACGTACACAATCCTTCCTGTGGGTGTATGAGAGCTTGTCCCATGCCGCGCCGGCCGATGCCGACGAGTTGAGCGCGGATTGCAGATCGTCGGGTACCTCAACGGTCCGTGGCGCGGTGTCGAGCGTGAGCTCGACGTCGATCGCGTCGCCGCCGTTGATGCCCGATTCCTTGCGGCGGTCCGCGCTGAAAGGAAGCAGGTACTTGCCGCCCATCGGTGCGACGGTCGACCGGTATTCGTAGCCGTTGACGTTGACCACCACGGGTAGCCGTTTGCCCCCATCGAGTGCGGCGAGGACGTCGGCGGGCACTTCGATGCCGGTGTTGTTGCCCATCTGGAACATCGTCGTCGAGAACTTCACGACGTCCACTTAACCGCACTCCTGTACGGCTGACAGGAAGACGGGGCATCGTGGAGGCCATGAAGATTGGGTTCATCGGGCTGGGAAACATGGGCGCAGGCATGGCCGCGAACCTGCTGAAGTCCGGTCACGAGGTGACGGCGTACAACCGGTCGCACGACAAGGTCGCAGCGCTCGCGGAGCAGGGCGCGAAGCCAGCCAGGTCGGTCGCGGAGGCGTGCAAGGGAGACTTCGTCATCACGATGCTTGCCAACGACGACGCGGTCGAGGGCGTCGCGTTCGGCGAAGACGGCATCGTCGCCTCGCTGCGGGCCGGCGCCACTCACGTCTCGTCGAGCACGATCAGCGTCGCGCTGTCGGAGCGGCTGACCGCCGCTCACGCCGAGGCGGGCCAGCAGTTCGTTGCGGCGCCGGTGTTCGGCCGGCCCGAAGCGGCCGCGGCGGCAACGCTTTTCGTGGTCGCGGCCGGGCCTGCCGCACCACTGCAAGCGCTCTCGCCGGTATTCGACGCGATAGGCCAGCGGACGTTCGTCGTATCGGAGGAACCGAAGGCGGCCAATCTGGTGAAGCTCAGCGGCAACTTTCTCATCGCCTCGGTGATCGAATCGCTCGGGGAGGCGATGGCTTTGGTTGCCAAGGCCGGCGTCGACAAGAACGACTACCTCGAGATCCTCACGTCCACGCTGTTCGGTGCGCCGGTGTACAAGACGTACGGCGGCCTGATCGCGCGTGAGGAGTTCGAGCCCGCCGGTTTCGCAGCCGAACTCGGCGCAAAGGATGTCCGGCTGGTTCTCGCGGCCGGCGAAGCGTTGCAGACACCGCTGCCGATCGCCAGCCTGTTGCGGGATCGCTTCCTGACACTGCTTGCCAACGGTGGCGCCGCCCTCGATTGGTCGGCAATCGGTGCGCTGTCCGCGGCCGACGCTGGCGGCCCCAACCCCGTCGCCCGCGATTAGGCGAACCGCAGCCAGGCACGGTTTCGGGGTGCCTGGCGGTTCGTCGCGGGGTCCGGCGCATCCGCAATCATCGCCGCTCTATCTCTTGTGGGCCAGGTGGATCAGGCGAGTTCGGGCGCGCAGATCCGTGCGTTAAGCGGGGATGCCTGCGCTATCTATGCCCGGCCCCGCCCATGCCTGGGTGCATACCTATGTGTGGGTGCATACCGATGTCTGGGTGCATACCGATGTCCGGATGCATAGCGCCGATGTCCGGGTGCATAGCGTCGAAATCCCCCGGCATGCCGCCGCCCGGACCCATACCGCCGAATGGGCCAACTGGCGGCGCGGGTGGAGGCGGATTTACGGCGGGGTCGTACGGACCGCCCTGGCATATACCTTGGCCAGGGTCGATGGCGCACCCGATGCTCGACGGCGAGGTGGGAAGGCCCCACGGACCGCCCATACAAACGGCGTCCGTCGGGTCCGTCATGCATGCGGGATCATCCGGACCGGTGGGTTGGTCGTCGGCGCTCGCAGGAACGACCGCACCCGTGAACGCCAATCCGATGAGTGCCGCCGCCACAGCAGCCCTAGTCACCGCGTTGCGAACTCCCGAAGCCATCGCCCAATTTATCCATCGCTCCTTACCTGCGGACCAGAACGAACCACACTGGAGTTTGCTGTTATCCACACATCGCGACTTCATGGTCGCACGCACGCTCTCCGTATCCGCGTGAAACAGGTCTGACTCGCCACTCAGAACGGTGGCGGTTTGTTGCGTTCGGCGACGTATTCGTCGTTGAGTTTTCGTTCGGCTTCGATGCTGCGTTGGCGGTTGTACTCGCGGGTGTGCTTGCGCCGCGGCATCGTCAGCCCAGTGGCCACTTCGGGCGTCGCGGTCGGTGGCGCAACTGGTGCGGTGGGTTTGCACAGCATCGGAAACAACAGTCGACTACCCGGATCAGTGGTGTAGGTCCGCCCGCCCGGCGCAGTCCAGATGATGGTGCCATCGGGTAGCTGTCGATCCAACCAACCCCAGAATGTCTTGAGCAGATGGTGTTTTCGGCACAGGCACGCCAGATTCGACGCGCAGGTCGGCCCAACCGGATACGGAATCGTATGGTCCAGATCGCAGCGATACGCCGGTTCGTCACAGCCTGGGAATCGACAGGTCAGATCGCGGCACCGCACGAAGTCGGCCAGCTTGCGCGACGGCGCATACCGCGGCTCCGGCGGCGCATCGCCGGGATGAATCAGCGGCCGGATCGTCGCCGTGGCCGCGACTTTGGCGGCCAGCAGCGGTGCGGGCATGATCGCGCCACCAATCACCACAGCCGGGTTTGATTGCGCCGGGCCATTATCAGGCTCAGGTGCAAAGGCTTTCGCGGCCTCAGCGATCGTCATCTCCCGCAACGGCTTATCCAACGCCGGTCGAGGCGGTGTTTCGCCGTCAAGCTGCACCGGCGTGTCGTCGGCCACACTGCGCTCCTCAGCGACGACATGCACCACTGTGGCACCCGAAGCATCACGCTGCGCCGCGGGGCACTCTAGGTCACCGCAGGCACACGACAACTCTTCCCCGCGCCCCAGCGCGCCCATCGCATCGGAGCGACGCTGATCAACAGTGCGTGGATCGTCCTCACACACCCCGCGCGCCATCTCCGCAAGGCGTTGATTGACGGCCTCGGCGTCGTGGCCAAACAACTTGCCGTCGAGGTAGGACAGCCCGCTGCCATCCTCGGCCTGGATCACGTCCAGGTGCCGCCCCCGCGAAGCGTGCTCGGTGCGCCGCAGTGCGCCCGGATCAATCCGATCCACCCACCAGTCAATCGCCGTCTCAGCCTTGGCCACCGACAATCCACCCCAACCGGCGACCTCCGCAGCTATCGCCGCATCCAATTGAGCACGGGCCCCGCGGTCTGTCACCAGCCGGGTGCGCGAAACGATCGCCGACACCAACCGATACGAAATCGCCCCGGTGGCGAACACCTCGGAAACCTGTGGCAACCGCTCCCGCAACGCCATGGCCACCATCAACTGATGAGAAGCGACACCATGCGACACGTTCTGCTCGGCGGCCACCTCGGCGGCCACCGCATCCCAGTTGTCGAAGCACCACTGGTCGCGCTCGGCCGACCCGACGGCCGAGCGCCGCACTTCCATGGTGTCGGCAGTCGCGGCCAACCGCCGCGCGCACGCCGCGTTCTCCACCCGCGTCCACGCGCCTGCCGCGTCAGCACCAGAAGTGCCACCGGTGGCCGCGACGAGCGAATCGAACATACTTTCGACAATAAGCAGCCACGCCGACGGGCCGCGACCCGACCCACCCAAACCTGTGGATCAAATCGCGACTGTGGAAAACCGGCTAGTTCGCCACCACGCCGCGGAGCCCGTCGGCGCCGAAAACCGGCTCGAGCATGGCCGAGTAGTCAGGCCCACGGCGCACCAGCTGGCCCCCGTCGACGTTGATCACCTGGCCCGTGATGAAGCTGGAAGCGTCGCTGAGCAGGAAAAGCGCAGCGTTCGCGATGTCCTCGACCTCGCCCGGTCGTGGCAGCGGTGTACACGCCGCATAGTCGGCGCTCAGCTCGGGTGATTCGAGGACCGGTGCCACGAGTTCGGTGCGGATAAGGCCCGGCCGAATGCAGTTCACCCGCACCCACGACGCTCCGAGCTCGTCAGCGGCCAACTGCATCAGATGATCGATGCCCGCTTTGGACACACCGTAGGCACCGAACCACCGGTGGGTGTTGCTCGCCGCGATCGACGAGATGCCGATGAACGATCCGCCACCGCCGCGGACCATTTCCCTTGCAGAGTGCTTAAGCACGTACATCGTGCCGTTGATGTTCAGGTCGACGGTGCGCCGCCACGCCTCGGAATCGATCTGGGTCACCGGGCCGATCGTCTCGCTCCCGCCCGCGCAGTGCACGACGCCATGCAGTCGGCCTGACCACGCGGTGGCCGCGTCGACGGCACGAGCGACCTCCTCCTCGTTGGTGACGTCGGCGGGTTCGTAGCGCACCGAACCGGCACCACCGGCAGCCTTGATCTCGTCCGCCGCGCCCGCAAGCCGGTCGGCGTTGCGACCGACGAGCATCGCATTGCCGCCGGCAGCGACCACCGCCGCAGCGACGCCCTTTCCGATCCCGCTACCACCACCAGTGACCAGGAACGTTCGATCCGCCAACGACAGCTGCACTGCGACCCCTTCGTCGAGATAACTAGAACAGGTTCTAGTTATACGTCACGGCTCGTCGCGGCGCGCTGCCTTCGGCGCTCCCAGCGTGCGCCAGTCCGGCACGTCCGGCGGCAGTCCGACCGGGTACCGGTTTTCGTTGGCCGCGGCCCAGTGGGCATGGCCGAGTTCGTGAATGTGGAAGGCGTGCCGCAATGCTTCGGTGAAGCCCATCGCGTCGGCCGCGGCGTTGACCGAATCCTTGACGAGCAATGCCGCCATGGTCGGACGCTCGGCGATGCGGCGCGCAAACTCCAGCGTCTTGTCGTCCAGTTCCGAACGCGGGAAGACCTTCGACACCATGCCCAGCCGGTAGCCCTCGTCGGCGTCGATCGAATCACCGGTCAGCAGAAGCTCTTTGGCCTTGCGCGCGCCGAATTCCCATGGGTGAGCGTAATATTCCACGCCGGGCATGCCCATCCGCACGGCGACGACGTCACTGAACTTGGCATCGTCGGACGCTACGATTAGGTCGCATGCCCAGATCAGCATCAACGCAGCCGAAATCGCATTGCCCTGCACCTGCGCGATGGTGATCTTCCGTAGATCTCGCCAGCGGCGGGTGTTCTCGAAAAAGTAGTGCCACTCCTGCAGATACGTCTTCTCCGCGACGGCCTGCCGTGTCGCGCCGTTGATCGAGAAGGTCGGATGCTGGTCGGGGCCGGGCTTACGTTCGGCCAGCGCCTCTTCCGAGCCAAGATCGTGTCCGGCAGAAAAGTTCTTGCCGCGCGCGGCCAGAATCACCACGCGCACCACATCGTCGGACTCCGCGCGGCCGAACGCCTCGTCCAGCTGTACCAAGAGCGTTCGCGACTGGGCGTTCTGGGCCTCCGGCCGGTTGAGCCAGATCCGTGCGATACGCCCCTCATCGAGCGTCTCGTACGTCACCTGTTGGGGCGCATCGCCACCGACTGGTTCCGTGCTTGTCAGATCAGGGCTTGCCACAGCGGACCACCTCGTTCGCCTAAAAAACCTTTGACGGGATGCACATTACGGTGCCACAGCAAGCGCTCGTTAAGCGGTGTCACAGCCGTCTGACAGCAAGCTCCCAGAAATGGGACCGGCGCACCAATTTATTGACGATGGCGGGGCGTTTTCCTGTTAGTCAGCGTAATCTCTCGACTAGCAGATAGCCTCTGCCGCCACAACTTCGGGCGACAAACGAACAGCAAGACTACAGAAAGCGTGACATGGCGACCTTGAAGCTCCCCCCACGACGACTGCTCCTCGCCGGCGGATTCGCAGTCGCAATCGCGGCTGCCCCGGCAGCCGCTGTTGTCGCCATCCCTATCAACTCGGCACCGACGATCGCGGCGTGCCCCGGCGGTGAATCCGAGGACACCTTCACGGGCGCGTGCACACCCGATCTGGTGCCGAATTCCCCTGAGTTTGGCCAGACCTCGCCCGGCGGACTGCCGGAGGTCGACAACATCCCGTGCACCGGAGGCAATTCCGGCCAATGCATCGGCCTGTCCGAAGAGGAGCAAGCCCAAGGACCGATGGCCGTCCCGCATTCGACGGTCAGTTCGAGCCCGTAATCGGATAGCCGAAACAAAGCTGGGGCCCAGCAATGTGCCCCAGCTTTTTTCGTATGCGCCACAAACACATTCCCAGCGAACTCGGAGAACGTCTGCAGACTTCTGTCAGGGTTCGTAGAATCCTGTCAACGACGACAGAAGGCAGCCCAATGACGACCTACCCGATCATCACCCGACGCCTAATCCTCGCGGGCGGATTCGCCGTCGCGATCGCCATTGCGCCAGCCGTCGCAATCGTCGCGCAACCAACGCATTCCGCGCCGCTCGCCGCGTGCGATTCCGGTGAGGAAGAGGACGTCTTCACGACTTCCTGCACGCCGTTCATGGTGCCGAACTCGCCGCAAGGATTCACGACGACCGCCGCCAACCCGGATATCCCGGAAATCGACGGCGTTCCATGCACCGGCGGTCGCGGTGGCGGCGCCTGCATCGGCCTGGCCGAGAACGCGGAGGACATGGGACCTCAGCCCGTGCCGCGCTCGACCATCAGCTCCAGCCCATAACGGGCGCTGATCCGCAACCCCAGGGGCCGCTTTCCCAGGGAACTCATGGAATGTATGCAGATTTCTTGCAGCTTCCATAGAATCTTCCCGACGACGTGGTCAATAGCGACGCATGGCCGATAACTACAGAAAGCGTGACGATGGCGACCCTTGAGCTTTCAAAACGACTGATCCTGGCGGGCGGATTCGCCGTCGCGGTTGCTATCGCCCCGGCGGTCGCCGTCTTCGCGGTACCCACCGCGATACCGCTGGCCCAGTGCCCCGCAGGTGAAGAGGAAGATCAGTTCACACAGGCATGCATCCCGCACACCGTCCCGAACTCGGGTTCAGTGTTCACCCCCATCGCCGGCAACCCTGATATCCCCGCTGTCGACGGCATTCCCTGCACCGGTCACAACTCCGGCCAGTGCATCGGTCTAGCCGAAGAATCGGAGGCCATGGGGCCCCAGCCGGTACCGCGTTCGACCGTCAGTTCGAGCCCGTAGCGGGCGGCGGCGGCCCCGCACACCGCGCGGTCGCCTAGAGTTGTCATATGGCCACGAAATCTGATCCCGCCGAGCTCGGCGACGTCGAACCCCTCGCCGACCACACTGCACGCCAGGCCAGGCGGGTCGTTGCTGCATACGCGACCGACGCCGACGAATGCCGCGTCTTCCTTTCGATGCTCGGCATTGGACCCGCGAAACAAGAGGCGTAAGTGGCCCCGCGGGGCAGCCGGAAGGGCGGCTCCGGGGATTCCGACTTCGTCGTGGTGGCCAACCGGCTGCCGGTCGACATGGAGCGGCTGCCCGATGGCAGCACCGAGTGGAAACGGAGCCCCGGCGGGCTAGTCACTGCCCTTGAACCGCTGCTGCGCCGTCGGCGCGGCGCGTGGATCGGCTGGCCCGGCATCGCCGATGCCGACGAGGAGCCGCTCGAGCAGGACGATATGCACCTGTGCCCCGTCCGGTTGTCCGCCGAGGACATCGAGAACTACTACGAGGGCTTCTCGAACGCGACGCTGTGGCCGCTGTACCACGATGTCATCGTCAAGCCGATCTACCACCGCGAGTGGTGGGACGCGTATGTCGACGTGAACCGGCGCTTCGCCGAGGCCACCGCGAAAGCGGCGGCGCAGGGCGCGACGGTGTGGGTGCAGGACTATCAACTGCAGCTGGTGCCGAAGATGCTGCGGATGCTGCGGCCCGATTTGACCATCGGCTTTTTTCTGCACATTCCGTTCCCACCGGTGGAGCTGTTCATGCAGATGCCATGGCGCACCGAGATCACCGAGGGTCTGCTCGGCGCCGATCTGGTCGGATTCCACTTACCTGGCGGCGCACAGAATTTCATGATCTTGGCCCGCCGTCTCGTCGGAGCGAACACCTCTCGCGCGTCGGTTGGCGTCCGGTCCCGGTTCGGTGAGGTCGACGTCGGCTTCCGCGCTGTCAAGGTCGGCGCCTTCCCGATCTCGATCGACTCGACTGCGCTGGATCAGCAGGCCCGCACCCGTGCCATCCGGCAGCGGGCGAGCGAGATTCGCAGCGAGCTCGGCAACCCGCGCAAGATCCTGCTCGGTGTCGACCGACTCGATTACACCAAGGGCATTGATGTTCGGCTGCGGGCGTTTTCGGAGTTGCTCGCCGAGCACCGGGCCAAACGCGACGACACCGTTTTGGTGCAGCTCGCGACGCCAAGCCGGGAGCGTGTCGAAAGCTACAGGGAGATGCGCGAAGACATCGAACGCCAAGTCGGCCACATCAACGGCGAGTACGGCGAGGTTGGCCACCCGATCGTGCACTACCTGCACCGGCCGGTGCCGCGCGACGAGTTGATCGCGTTCTTCGTTGCCGCCGACGTCATGCTGGTCACTCCTCTGCGCGACGGGATGAACCTGGTGGCCAAGGAGTATGTGGCCTGCCGCAGCGACCTTGGCGGCGCGTTGGTGCTCAGCGAATTCACCGGCGCCGCAGCCGAACTCCGCCAGGCCTACCTCACGAATCCTCATCACCTCGAGGGTGTCAAAGACACTATCGAGGAAGCGTTGAATCAGACACCGGAAGAGGGGCGTCGACGGATGCGTGCGTTGCGCAGGCAGGTCCTCGCGCACGACGTCGACCGCTGGGCGCGGTCATTCCTCGACGCGCTGGCGTCAACGAGAAGCGACGCCCCTAAATCGGGGTGATGTATTTGATCAGCCATTTGCCGTCGATCTTCTGATAGTCGACGCGCAGGCGGCTGCCGTCATAGATCGGCGTCTTGGACTTGTCGGTCACCGTGCGGTTCATGTACACCATCACTGAGGCCGAATCCCGTTGCGCGCTCAGCACTCCCACGCCGACCACGTTGGCCTGACTGACCACCTGCCGCTCCCTCGCCTGAGGGATGATGTCCTTGTTCGCGCGGTCCTCGAACTCATGCCGGTAGTCCGGTGTCAGCAGCGGGTATACGTCGTTGAGGCTGCGCTCGACGGTCTGGTAGTCGTAGCCGAACACCTGCGGAATCTGTTTGGCCGCCAAAGGGGCCACCTCGGCCCGCGTGGTCTGTTCGCCGCGGAGCTCGACACGGTTCCAGTACAGCCACCCACCGACGCCTGCCAGCCCGACGAAGCAGACGGCCAGCAGCACCGTGAGCGAAACCACCAGCCTCGCAGCCCAACCGCGCATCAGTTGCCACCGTCGGGGTACTTGAGGTCGTAGGCGGACATGTGACCGTTGTCGTCCTCGTGCACGATCACCCGCAATCGGTACGGCTGAGACGGCTTGTTGACGCCCTCCATATCGCTGACGGTGACGCGCACCGACACCAGCACGGCGGCGTTCTTGGCGGTCTCGTCGATCTTCTCCAGCGCGACACCGTTGATGACGGCCTCGGAGCTGGCGTTCGTGTCGCGGAAGAGCGCCTTGAGGTTCTCGACGTTGTTCCCTTGGCTCATCATGTCGCGCAGCGGCCCGCTTGTGCCGTTGACGAACCGGTTCACGCTGTCGTCGATGTTGTTCTGCGTGTAGCTGAACATGTTCACCACGGTCTGCGACGCGGTGTCCACGAAGGCCTGGTCACGCGCCTCACCGGCCTCGGTGGTCCGGTTACTGTCGAACACCAACCAGACCAGTCCGGCCATCGCCAACGCGGCGACGAATGCGGTGGCCAAGGAGATGACGGCGACCAGCTTGCGGTGGGGTTGCCTGCGTGGCGGCGGCGCCGGCCTGCCGGTCCGGACCTTGACGGGCTTCGGCGCCTCGACGCTCACGTCCGTCGCCGACGAAGCCGTGCTGCTCGTCGGACCTGCCGCCCGGGACGCACGCCGCCTCACGGGCTTCGACGCCGTGGGCGCCGAAACCGTGTCTTCTGCCATTACGCCTGCCTTGGAGCCAACATCAGATCGACCCAGTTCTCCGCGGGCGCCAGTTTGTCGGCACCGGGCGCGAAGACGCCGGTTCCACCGGCGGGGTCGACGAACTTGCCGTTCTGATCGTACGTGGCCGTGGCGGGGCCGCTGGCAAGCGGCGGTGCCTCCGCGGGAAGCGGCGGGGCCTCCGCAGGCGGCGGTGCCGGCGCGGGTCCCTCGGGCGCAGGCCTGCCGTACGGCGGCACCAGCTGGTCCGGCGGCGCGTAGAACGGCCACGGCGGTGGGGGCCCATTGTCGTTCGGCGGATACGGCAAGGGGAACGGAGCGTGCGGCGCGGGTCCCGGCCCTGGCGGTACGCCGGGCGGCAACTGCACCACCGGCGGCCCGGGATCCGGATCCACCTGCGGCGGAATGAACGGGAACTTGTTGGGCGGCAGGATACTTCGCCCGGGCGGCTCGTAGTGGTTATCTTCCCGTTCGTCCATCGGCGTCCCATATGGGATGGGTGGACCGCGCCACGGGTTGGTACCGACCGGAACGTATCCCTTCGGGTCGCGGCAGAGTTGAACGGTTGGTGCCCGCTTGCCGGGGAACTCCATGCAGGGATAGTTGCGAGCGCCGCGGACCACGCTGGCGTCGTTCTGCGCCACCTTGCAATACATATCGGTGGGCAGTTCGCGCAGCGTGGTGTCGGCGGGCGAACGGGCCATCGTCGGGGGAAGAAAACCCGTCAGGCAGGGCGGCGGATCGTTGAGGCTGATCTTGAAGTCCAGCTTGCCGCCCTCGTCGGCCGGCACACCGCCGGCCACCGTGGAAAGGGCGGCGATGAGCGCGGGGAAGACCACCAGAGCCTGTTCGAGCGACTTGCGGTAAATCACCCCGATGCGACCGAAGTTGGCGAGGTTGGCGGCCAGCACAGGGAACGTCGGGCGGATCCCCTCGAACGTCTCGTTGGCCTCCGCGGCCGCCCCGGGCACCGTCTGCAACACCGACCGCACCTGCGGATCGGCGTTCGCGACCTCGCCGGTGAAACGCGCCAGCCCGTCGGCCAATGACTTGATGTCGTCACCACTGCGAATCTGCGCATCGAGGAACGGGCCCGCCTGATCGATCAGCTGCGTCACCTGCCCGTAGCTGGCGTTGGCCTCGTCGACGAGCAGGCGCGATGACTGGATCAGCCTCGCGAGTTCCGGTCCGGATCCGTTGAACGCCTTGAAGGTCTCACGCAGCAGATCCTGGATGCGGGCGTTGCCGATGCTGTTCACCAGCTTGTCGGCCTCGTCCAGCAGACCGGCGATGTCCTGCCCGATCCGGGTGTGCGCTTGGTCGATGGTCGATCCGTTGCGCAGCGTCGACTGCGCGGGCTCGTCCGGCGGGACCAGGTCGATGTACTGCTCGCCGACGGCCGAGACGCTCTTGACGGTGGCAATGACGTTCTCGGGCACCGGGGCGCCGCTGTTGATCCGCATGCTCGCAACGACGCCGTCGTTGGAAAGTCCGACCGACTCGACCCGGCCGACCGTCACACCGCGGTAGGTGACGTTGGCATTCTGATAAATGCCGCCTCCCGCAACGAAATTCGCCTTGACGTTGTAAGCGCCGAGCCCGACTGCAGCGGGCAGATGTAGGTAGAAGATCGCGATGGCGCCGACGGTCAGCACCGTGACGATCGCGAAGATCGTCAATTGAATTCGGGTCAGCCGGTCCAGCATTACGGCGCCGCCCCCTCGTGCTGGGTGGCAGTCCCCGGCGGAACCTTGAACGGATCCGCTGCCTGACCGGACAGGTTCGACATCGCACCGGTGAGGAAGTCGGGCGGGTTCACGACCTCACTGATGCGCTTCATGTTCGGGTCGAGACCCAACGACGTGGTGAACACGGTCTCGCCGACGCGCCGGAGGGTCAGGTCGAACGTGACGAACACATTCATGTAGTCGCCCCGCACCGCGTTTCGCAGGTACTTGTAGTGGAACGGGAACGTCGGCAAGAACTCCAAATCCTTGATGAAGGTGTCGGCATTGTCGTTGAGGGCCTTTATGACCGGAAAGAGATCCTTGAAGTCGGCGGCGAAGTCGTCCTTCGTCTTCTCCAAGATGTTCGCGCCGACGGTGGCGAAGCTGCGCAACGCGCCGAACGCGTCAACGATGTTGGCGCGGTTGTCGTTCAGCACCTTCAGTGCGGCGGGCAGGCTGTCCAACGTGCGGCCCAAGCTGTCCTTACTGCGGGCCAGGATGCCGGCGAACCGATTGAGCCCCTCCGCGGCCGAGATGATGTCGTTGGTCTGGCGGTCCAGTGAACTGGTCAGCTCGGCGAGGCGGGGCAGCAGGTCGGCGAACTGGCCCGAGCGGCCCGCAACCGCGTTGTAGGTCTCGTCCGTGATATCTTGCAGCGCACCGAGATTGCCCTTGTTCACTACGACGCCGAGCGACGAAAGCACTTCCTCGGTGGTGGGATAGCGACCGGTGCGGTCCATCGGGATATCGGAACCCTCGGCCAGCTTGCCGGCACCCGGTTCTGAAGTGGGTGCGGCGAGCTCGATGTGCTGCGAGCCAAGCAGCGAGGTCTGCGCGACCTTCGCGGTGGCGTTCGCAGGCAGGTTGACGTCGTGATCAAGCGACAGCTGCACCGATGCGAAGAACGTGCCGTCGGGACGCTGCACGGCATCGAGGCCGGACACGCTGCCGACGGTGACGTCGTCGATCATCACCGGCGAGTTCTGCGGCAGGGTGGAAACGTCCGGCAGTTGGACGGTGATCTTGAAGGAGCCGTTTCCGTGGCCGGCGGTGCCGGGCATGTTCAGCGAGTTCAGCCCACCGAACTGCAACCCGCCAGCAGGACGGCGCTCGATGAGATGGCGAGAACTTGACCACGACCTTCCGCATCAGCCACCCCCTCCGTCAGCGGGCAGCTGCGCATCGGGCAGCGGCGCAGCGGGCAGCGGCACTACGGGCGCCGATGCGTTCGGGTCGGCAGCCGCAGGGGCAGGGGCGGCCTCAGGACCGCCGGCGTGCGACGTCACCGTGCCTTGCGGTGCCTCTGGGACCATCAGCGACGTCAGATCCGCACCCGGCGGTATCACTGGAGGCGTCACACCTGGCGCCGGCTCCCATTGCAAATACGGCACCGGCGTCTGCGCCTTCGCCTCGGTTTCCGGGGTGTCGTAGATGATCTGACCCTTGTAAGCGTGAATGCTGTTGATCGGGTGGAACAGCACCGGCGGGTAATTCATGGTGATGCGCTTGAACACCGGAGCCATGCGCTGCCGACAAATCTCGGTGCGCTTGTATTCGTCTGGAGTCCCGCCGATTTCGAAGGCACCGCCACAGATGAACTGCACCGGGTTCGCGAAGTTCGGCAGAGACAGTAGACCGCCAACCGAGCCCTGGGCGGGGCTGTAGATGTTGTAGAAGTTGGCCAACCCGTTCGGGGTGATGTGCAGGATCTGTTCGATGTCGTCGCTGTGGTCGGTCAGGATCTGGGTGAAGTCCGCCAGCTTGCCGACCTGGGCGATCAAGGCCTTGTTGTTCTGGTTCAAGAACCCTTTGACGTCGCCCAGCGCCTGATTGAGGGTGCCGAGTGTGTTGTCGAGGTCGGTGGAGCTGTCGGCCAGCACCTGCGACACCGAAGCAACATGGTTGGAGAACTGGACGATCTGCTCATTGCTGTTGGACAACGCATTGACGAGCACCTGCAAGTTCTTCAGGGTGCCGAACAAGTCGGTGCGTGAATCACCCAACCGCCCCGCCGTCTGCGACAACTCGCGCAGCGCGTTGCGGAACGAGTCGCCGTTACCGTCGAACGTGTCGGCGGCCTGGTTGACAAACGCGGCGAGCGGCCCCTGCACGGAACCTGCGTGGGGGCCGAGCTGCGTACTGAGTTGCGTCAGTTGCTCTTTGACCTCGTCCCACTCCACCGGCACCGCGGTGCGGTCCAAACCGATCTGCCCGCCGTCGGCCATCGCGGCGCCGCCGGTGTACGCCGGGGTGAGTTGAACAAACCTGGCGGACACCAGGTTCGGCGCGATGACGAGCGCCTTGGCGTCGGCCGGTACCTTCACCCCGCCTTTGATAGTCATGGTGATCTTGACGTCGGTAGCGCGCGGTTCGATCGAGTCGACGGTGCCGACCGGAACGCCGACGATGCGGACGTCGTCACCGGGATACAGTCCGACCGCGGAGGTGAAATAGCCGACCACCTTGTTTCCGGCGCGCGACGGCCACACCAGATACACGCCGACGAGCAGCGTGGCGACCAGCAGCGCGGCCAGTGCGATACGCAGCCAAGGGCCGCGTGCGAAGGACGAATCAGTGTGTGTCATGGCGACTTCGGCCTAAAGATCATCCGCTCGGAGATGAATCCGCGCAGGTAGTCGGCCAGGCTGTCCGGCAACTTGCCGGGCTGGAAGTAGGTGTCGAGGAGCACCTCGGAAAGGTTTGCGGGCGGCAAGCCATACAGGTTGATGTTGAAGCCGGGACCGTTGCCGACCACCTCGGCTAGGGCCGTGGCATAGGGCGGCAGCCGGCGAAGGGCCTCGCTGATGTGTTCACGACGCTCGAGCAGGTTGTCCATCACGGCGTTCAGTTTGTCCAGCGCCGGCTTGAACTCGCGCCGGTTGTCCGACACAAAGCCCGACAGCTGGTGTGACACATCGTCAATGCCCGCGATGAGGTTGCTCAGCGCCTGGCGCCGCTCATCGAGCGCTGCGAACAGAAGGTTGCCGTCGGTGATCAGCTGGTTGACCTGACCCGCACGCTGCGCCAGCGTGTCGGTGACCTTCTTGGCGTGCGCGAGAAGTTGTTCGAGCGCTTCGTCGCGCTTGTTCAGGGTGCGCGATAGATTGGCAATCCCGTCCAGGGCGTTCCGAAGCTGCGGGGTTGCGTCGCGCAGCGTGTCGGTGAGCGTTTGCAAGGCCTGTTCGAACCGCGGCTTGTCCAGCTCGCTCGCGTTCTGGCCGAGATCCTGCAGCGCGGTATTCAGGGTGTACGGAGTTGTCGTGCGCCCCAGCGGGATAACCGTCGACGACCCACTGCCCTTCGGTGTCACCGCCAACGACTTCTCACCAAGCACGGTGTCGGTCTTGATCGCGACCAACGACTGGTCGCCCACCTTGACGTTACGGTCGACGGTGAATGTCACCTTGGCGGTGTCGCCGGCCAACGCGATATCAGTGACCTTGCCTACCCTGATGCCCGAGACATTGACGTCGTTGCCAGGCGAGATTCCACCCGCATCGGTGAAATACGCCTCGTAGGGCTTGCCCTGCGGCATGAACGGCAGATTGGTGTAGCCGAACGACACCAGCACCAGGCATGCCACCAGCACGATGCCGAAGATTCCGGTGCGCAGCGGATTGCCGCCGTCAGGCCTAGCCATTCTCTGAACACCTCCCCTTCGATGGATCCGGCGGGCCGCCGAACGGAATGAGGATGTCGCTACCGGCGGGGCCGTTGATCTTCATCCGTACCGAGCAGAAGTAGATGTTGAAGAACGCGCCGTATGCCCCGAGCGCGTTGAGTCGCAGGTAGTTCTCGGCGAGCGGTTCGAGGGTCTTGTTCACGTCGGCCTTGCGCTCATCGAGCCGTTGTGCGAGCGGGCGGGTGTTCTCGATCACCCCTTGAAGCGGACGTCGCGACTCCTGCAGCATGTCGGTCAGGTCGTTCTCGGCCGTCGCCAGCGGGCCAATGGCGCCCGCGATCGGATCGCGGCCCTCCGCCAGCCCGGTGATCAGCTTCTGCAGCTGATCCACGCTGGCGTCGAACTGCGTGCCCTTCTCGTCAACCGTGCCAAGTACCGTGTTGAGGTTGTTGATCACGTCTCCGATGAGTTGGTCTCTGGCGGCGAGGTTCTGGGTGAAGGCGCTCGTGGTGGACAACAGGTTCGACAGCGCACCGCCCTGGCCCTGCAGCAGTTCCATGACCGCGTTGCTCACCTCGTTGACCTTGTTGCCGTCAAGACCCTTCAGTACCGGCTTCAGTCCCCCGAGCAACGCGTCAAGATCCAGCGCCGGCTGGGTGTTCTCCTTCGAGATGGTCGATCCCGAAGGGAGCTTGCGCAATTCGCCAGGCCCGGAGGTGATTTCGAGGTAGCGGTCACCGACCAGGTTCTCGTATCGGACGACGGCCCTTGTGGACGTGTAGAGCTGATAACGCTTGTTGACGTCGAAGGCGACGTCAACCGTGTTGTCCGGGTTCAGTTTGATCTTGTTGACGGTTCCCACCGGCACACCCGAGATCCGGACATCCTGGCCGGCCTTGAGGCGCGAGGCGTCGGTGAACGTGGCGTGATAGGAACTGTCCGAAGAGAAACGGAACTCGCCGAACACCACGATCAGGAAGGCCGCCACCAAGATCATGGCGAGGGTGAAGATGCCGACCTTCACCACGGTCCGATCCTGCGTCATCAGAAATCGTCCCTTTCCGCGTAGGCGCCATTGAACAGGAACTGCAGCGTCGACGGTGCGTCGAACTGCAACTCGGTGTTCGGCTGGAACGGGACGTAGGCGTTGTCGGTGACCAGGAACGGTGTGTGATACCACGACCCGCCATACTGCTTGCTCGGAACGTCAGGCAGGCCGCGGCAGTTCGGCCCGCCGCTGGCGTTCACGATCGGCAGGCTCTCCGGATACGTGTACGCCGGCACACCCGGGATGAAGTTCGACGCGACGAACAGGCCGGGCTTCGTGCCGCCGATGATCGGGCCGAATCGGTCAATTGCGAGGGAAACGCCCTTCAGGGTGCAGCCGAACTCGGGCGAGTAATCTCCGGCCACCTTAAGCGGTGCGCGCAGCCGCTGGATGGCGGCGATGTAGTTCTCCGCCGCGGGCTCGAGCGTCGCGGTGCCGTTATTGGCAAGGCCGGTAGCGGCAAGGAGGGTTTCGTTCAGGTTGTCCTTCTGGTCGATGATCGTATTGCTGATGGTCGGTGCGTTGTCGAAGATGCGCGCCAGATCGGGACCGGCGTCACCGTAGATGCTGGCCACCACTGCCGTCTTCTGAAGGTCGTCCTGCAGCGTCGGCAGTTTCGGATTCAGTTGCTGCAGATAGTAATTCAACCCTGACAGGGTAGCGCCGAGGTCGTCGCCGTTGCCGCGCAAACCCTCGCCGAGCGCCGACAGTGTCGCGTTCAGGTTGATCGGGTCGACCTTGTGCAGCACGTCGGTCAGCGTCTGGAACAGCGTGTTGACTTCGAGCTGGACGTCCTTGGCCTCCACAATGGTGCCCGGCCGCAATTGCCCGCTCGGCTGTTCGGGCGGCAGGAACTCAACGGACTTGGCACCGAAAACCGTTGTGCCCCCGATGCGCACGACTGCGTTGGCGGGAATGAAACGCATTTCGCCACGGTTGATCGCCAGCGTCAGCTTGGCCTGATTACCGGCGTACTCAATGGATTTCACTTCGCCGACCTGGATGCCGCGGTACTTCACCTTGGCGTCGGTCTCCATCACCAGGCCCGCGCGCGGCGACGTCACCGTCACGGTGTCGGTCTGAGTGAATGCCGCGGTGTAGGACAGATAGGTGAACACGGTGGCCGCCACCAGGATGGCGGCCAGGATCGCAGCGGCGATCCTTACGTGGCTGCGCTTGGCTTCAATGTCTGGCATCGTCCCCGCCTACCCGGAGAGGTTGAAGTTGCCGGACGCGCCGTAGACGGCGAGTGAGATGAACAAGGTGATCGTCACGACGACGATCAGCGAGGTGCGCACCGCCTGCCCGACGGCGATCCCGACGCCGACAGGGCCGCCGGAAGCGTTGTAGCCGTAGTACGTATGCACCAGCATCACGGCGATCGCCATCACGATCGCTTGCAGGAACGACCACAACAAGTCGGTGGGCACAAGGAACGTGTTGAAGTAGTGGTCGTAGAGGCCGGCGGATTGCCCGTTGATGAAGACGGTGGTGAAGCGGGCGGCGAAGAACGCGGCCAACACCGACAGCGAGTACAGCGGGATGATCGCGACCATCCCGGCCATCAGCCGGGTGGAAACCAGGTACGAAACCGAGTGCACGGCCATCGCTTCGACGGCGTCGATCTCCTCGGCGACCCGCATGGCGCCGAGTTGTGCGGTGGTGCCAGCGCCGATGGTGGCCGCAAGCGCGATGCCCGCGATCACCGGCGCGACGATGCGGACGTTGAGAAACGCCGACAGGAAGCCGGTCAGCGCCTCGATGCCGATGTTGCCGAGCGATGAATAACCCTGCACGGCGATAACACCACCGGAGGCCAGGGTGAGGAACGCGGCGACACCGACGGTGCCGCCGATCATCACCAGCGCGCCGGTGCCCATGGTCATTTCGGCGATGTTCCGGATGGTTTCTTTGCGGTACCGAGTGAGCGCATTGGGGATGTAGCGGAACGTCTCGCCGTAGAACAGCGCCTGCTCGCCGATCGAGTCGACAGCCCTCGGTACACCGCGGAAGAACCGGCGGAATCGAAGTGTCACGTCGTAGCTCATCGCACGAGCACCCGGACGCCGATCGCAGTCATGATCACGTTGATCACGAACAGGCAGATAAACGCGTAGACCACGGTCTCGTTGACCGCGGTGCCAACGCCCTTCGGGCCACCCTGCACGGTCAGCCCGCGGTAGCAGCCGACGAGACCGGCGACCACTCCGAACAACATGGCCTTGAAGAAGGCGAGCACCAGCTCGCCGAGGCCGGTCAGAATCGTCAGGCCGTTGATGAATGCGCCGGGGTTGACGCCCTGCAGGAAGACGGAGAAGACGTATCCGCCGGACAACCCGATCAGGCACACCAGACCGTTGAGCAGCAGCGCCACGAACGTCGACGCCAGCACCCTTGGCACCACCAGACGCTGAATCGGGTCGATGCCAAGTACCCGCATCGCGTCGATCTCTTCGCGGATGGTGCGCGCGCCGAGGTCGGCACAGATCGCGGTGGCACCCGCGCCGGCCACCACGAGGACGGTGACGACAGGGCCCAGCTGCGTGACGGTGCCGAACGCGGTGCCCGCTCCCGACAGGTCGGCGGCGCCGATCTCGCGAAGCAGGATGTTGAGGGTGAACGCCACCAACACGGTGAACGGGATGGCTACGAGCAGCGTCGGCAGAAGCGAGACCCGCGCGATCATCCAGGTCTGCTCGAGGAATTCCCGAACTTGAAAGGGGCGCCGGAAGATCTTGACGAACGTGTCCAAGGACATCTCGACGAACCCGCCCACGGCCCTGGCCGGTGCCGCAAGCTGTTCGATCAACCTCGGCTCCGTTCTGGGCGCGGCGGTGTGGAACGTATGCCATGGCGAAGAGTTCGAAACTACTTGCCGCGGCGGTTCTCCCACCCCATGGTTAAGCGTTGCTCTTAGTGAGCCGGATCATACTAACTAGAACAAGTTCGCAGTGTCAAAGAACGGCAAAACTACTCGAAATTGTAATATTTGCGCTGGTCAACGCCAGTGTGACCCAGGTCATTCTATAACGTGTTCTAGCGCTCACAGAACTTTGACAAACAAGAACGTCAGTCTCCCTGACCCATGAGGGCAGTCGCCGAGAAATTCCGTTCTGGATCACGGTCAGCAAAGTAATTCTGCAGAGTTTCTGACAGCGCCGACAGGTCCCACGCATCGGATTCCGCACTGAACTGATGCTCTGCCGTCGGCGCCGCAACCAGGGTCACTGTCGGACCATAAACGATGAACAGCTGTCCGTTGACGCCTTCCGATGCGGGAGAGGCGAGGAACTGCACCAGGTTCACGACGTGCTCGGGCGACAGCGGGTCGATCTGACCCTCGGTCAGCTCGGGCGACTCCCCGAAGACGTCCGCCGTCATCGCCGTGCGGGCCCGTGGCGCGATCGCGTTGGCCCGCACGCCGTACTGCCCGAGCACCCGTGCCGCCGACAGCGTCAGCGCGGTGATCCCGGATTTGGCCGCACCGTAATTGGCCTGTCCGGGCGGCCCGACCAGGCCGGCCTCCGAGGAGGTATTGACGATGCGGCCGTAGACCGTGCCGCCGGCTTCTTTGGCCTTCGCCCGCCAATAAGTGGCGGCATTGCGGGTCAACAGGAAGTGGCCGCGAAGGTGGACCGCGATCACGGCGTCCCACTCCTCGTCGGTCATGTTGAACAACATGCGATCGCGGGTGATCCCTGCGTTGTTGACGACGATGCTCAATCCCGCCGAGGCCGTCAGCAGTTTCCAACAGCTCGTCGGCGGTGGACCGCTCGCTGATATCGCCTGCGACGGCGACAGCCTTGGAACCGGCGGCGGTGATCTCGTCGATGACATCGGATTTGTCCAGCGCGCCTGCGATGTCGTTGACCACGACGGTGGCTCCGACTCGCGCAAGCCCGACGGCCTCAGCCCGGCCAAGGCCCGCGGCCGCGCCGGTTACCACCGCGACCAGTCCGGACAAATCAGTCGCGTTCGCGTCGTTCGAAGTCAATTTATGAATACCTCTAGTCTCTGCGGATCAGGGCAGCTCGCGGGCATTCGGCAATCGACTGCTCCGCAAGGTCCTCCTGGTCGGCGGGCACCGGGTCGGCCTTGACCACGGCGTAATCCTCGTCGTCGAGATCGAACAGGTCGGGGGCAATTCCCAGGCACACCGCGTTGCCCTCGCAGCGGTCACGGTCTACTTCCACTCGCATCAGAACCTCCTCGCCCGTATTCAGCCTTGAGAATACGACCCGCCCAATGGGCACCAGTGTGACACCGGCCTGGACCCCAAGACTAGAACGTGTTACAACCGGGAGTGAACGAGGGTCAGACCATCGGTTGCTATTAAACCCGAGTAAGGACGAGACGATGCGGATCGGCTATACCCCAGAGCAGGAGGAGCTGCGCCGCGAGCTGCGGGCGTACTTCACCAAGCTGATGACTCCCGAGCGCGCCGAGGCGCTGTCCGCCGGCGACGGCGGCGAGATGGGGCGCGGCAACGTCTACCGGGACACCGTCGCGCAGATGGGCAAGGACGGCTGGCTGACGCTGTCGTGGCCCAAGGAATTCGGCGGCCAGGCGCGCCCGCCGATGGACGGGCTGATCTTCAACGACGAGGCCTCCATCGCGAACGTCCCGGTGCCGTTCCTGACTATCAACAGTGTGGCGCCGACGATCATGGCGTTCGGCACCGAGGAGCAGAAGAAGTTCTTCCTGCCCAAGATCGCCGCGGGTGAACTGCACTTCGCCATCGGTTACTCGGAGCCCGGCGCGGGCACTGACCTCGCCGCCCTGCGCACCACCGCGGTGCGCGACGGCGACGACTACGTGATCAACGGCCAGAAGATGTGGACCAGCCTGATCGCCTACGCCGACTACGTCTGGCTTGCGGTGCGCACCAACCCGGAAGCAAAGAAGCACCGCGGCATCTCGATGCTCATCGTGCCGACCACAGCCGACGGCTTCTCCTGGACGCCGGTGCACACGATGGCTGGTGTCGACACGAGCGCCACGTATTACCAGGATGTCCGGGTGCCGACCACCAGCTTGGTCGGCGAGGAGAACGCCGGCTGGAAGCTGGTCACCAACCAGCTCAACCACGAGCGCGTCGCGTTGGTTTCGGCTCAGCCGATCTTCTCTGCGTTGGACGGAGTCCGCGAATGGGCGCAGAACACCAAGGATGCCCACGGCAGGCGGTTGATCGACTCGGAGTGGGTGCAGCTGAACCTCGCTCGCGTGCATGCCAAGGCCGAAGTGCTCAAGCTCATCAACTGGGAGCTGGCATCGACGGAGGCCGCCCCGTCACCTGCGGACGCATCGGCGGCCAAGGTGTACGGCACCGAGCTGGCCACCGAGGCCTACCGCCTACTGATGGAAGTGCTCGGGACGGCGGGCACGCTCAGGACGAATTCCCCCGGCGCGCTGCTGCGTGGACGGGTCGAGCGGATGCACCGCAGCTGCCTGATCTTGACGTTCGGCGGCGGCACCAACGAGATCCAGCGCGACATCATCGGCATGGTCGCGCTCGGCCTGCCCAGGGTCAATCGGTAAGGAACGATCATGGACTTCAAGACGACGGAAGCCGCAGACGATCTGGGCGGCCTGGCCCGCACCATTGTCGATTCGGTCTGCACCAACGAGCACTTCCGCGAGCTCGACGGGCTTGATCAACGCTTCGACCGAGACCTGTGGGCCAAGCTGATCGAGGCCGACATCCTGTCGACCGCGGCACCGGAATCGTTGGGCGGCGGCGGTTTCGGGGTGCTCGAGCAGGTTGCGGTGCTGGTTGCGCTCGGCCGTCAGCTCGCCGCGGTGCCGTACCTGGAGTCGGCCGTACTTGGCGCGGGTGCACTGGCGAAGTTCGGTTCGGAAGCGTTGCAGGCAGCAGTGGGCAACGCCGGCGATCAACGGCGAGAAGATCGTCACGGTCGCACTCGACGGCGAGATGGGCGAGGGTCCGGTGCGGGCTCAGGCTGTCGGCGAGGCGTACAAGCTGACCGGCTCGCGCACGCAGGTCGGCTACGGACCAGTGGCCGACGCGTTCCTGGTCCCGGCCGAAACCGACTCGGGCACCAAGGTTTTCCTGGTCGCCAAGGACGATGCGGGCGTGGCAGTGACGAGCCTTGACACCACCGGGCACGGCAGTGTCGGGCATTTGGAGCTGCAGGGTGTCGAGGCCGCGCGGGTCGTCGGTGGCGACCGAGACGCGGTGGTGGCCTGGCTCACCACCCACGGCAACCTCGGCCACAGCGCATATCAGCTTGGCGTTCTCGAGCGGGCGCTGGAACTCACGGCGGAGTACGCCCGCGAGCGCGAGCAGTTCGACCGGCCCATCGGTAGCTTCCAGGCCGTCTCGTCCCGGTTGGCCGACGACTACATCGCCGTCAAGGCCCTGCGGTTGACCGTCACCCAGGCTGCCTGGCGCCTGTCGGAGGATCTACCGGCGGACGTGGACGCCAACACGGCCGCGTTCTGGGCCGCCGATGCCGGTCACCGCGTGGCGCACACCACCGTTCACGTGCATGGCGGCGTCGGGATCGACCTCGACCACCCGGTCCACCGGTACTTCCTCGCGGCCAAGCAGACGGAGTTCGCGGTCGGCAACGCGACCGGCCAGCTGCTGCGCATCGGCCGTGAGTTGGCCGACACGCCAGCCTAGCGATGAGCGCTTGCGCGAAGAGCAATAAGCCGCAGCCGTGACCCAGGGGCTGCCAACCGTCACCGACCTGATCACGCCGCTGGTCGAGGTCGACGATCGGGGCGTGTACTTCGAGGACACCTTCACCAGCTGGCGTGACCACATCCGGCAAGCTGCGGCGATCGCATCAGCATTGAAGGCGCGTCTGGATCCTGAAAACCCGCCCCATGTCGGTGTGCTGCTGCAGAACACACCGTTCTTCTCGGCGCTGTTGGTGGCGGCGGGTCTTTTCGGGATCGTGCCGGTGGGGCTGAACCCGATCCGGCGGGGCGCGGCACTGGCCCGCGACATCGCCCACGCCAATTGTCAACTGGTGCTTGCCGATTCGGCGACACTTGCAACTGTCGGCGAAGTCGACTGCATCAACGTCGACTCCCCCGGATGGGCCGAGGAGGTGGCATCGCATCACGATGCCACTGTGACGGCGCAGACGGCGGATCCCGTCCGACATCTTCATGCTGATCTACACTTCGGGCACCAGTGGCGATCCGAAGGCGGTCATATGCAGCCAGGGCAAGGTCGCGATCGCAGGCGTGACGATGACCGGACGGTTCGAGCTAGGCCCCTACGACAACTGTTATGTCTCGATGCCGCTGTTCCACTCGAACGCGGTGCTGGTCGGCTGGGCGGTAGCGCTGGCGTGCCGCGGCTCACTTGTGTTGCGGCGCAAGTTCTCCGCGTCGCAGTTCCTACCCGACATCCGCCGCTACGGCGCAACCTACGCGAACTATGTCGGCAAGCCGCTGTCATACGTGCTCGCCACCACGGAGTGTGACGACGACGCCGATAACCCGCTGCGGGCGGTCTACGGCAACGAGGGTGCCCCGGCGACGTCGAGCGGTTCGGCCAGCGGTTCGACACGGTGGTGATGGACGGATTCGGTTCCACCGAGGGCGGCATCGCGATCGGCCGCACTCCCGACACCCCGGCCGGCTCGTTGGGCCCGCTTCCGGAGGGCACCGAGATCCTCGATGTCGATACCGGCGAGCCGTGCCCACCGGGCGTGACAGGTGAGCTGGTCAACGTCGCCGACGCCGGCCGTTTCGAGGGCTACTGGAACGACCCCGACGCCGACGCCGAGCGGATGCGCGGCGGGGTCTACCACAGCGGCGATCTCGCGTACCGAGACGAGAACAACTACGTCTATTTCGCGGGCAGGCTCGGTGACTGGCTGCGTGTCGACGGCGAAAACCTCGGCACAGCGCCGATCGAGCGAATCCTGTTGCGTCATCCCGATATCGTCGAACTCGCGGTGTACGGGATCCCGGCACCCGATATCGGCGATCAAGTGATGGCCGCGCTCGTATTGCGTGACGGCGCCGAGTTCGACGTCGACAAGTTCCTGGCGTTCATGGCCCAGCAACCCGACCTCGGCCCCAAACAGTGGCCGTCGTTCGTCCGCGTCGGCGCCACCTTGCCCCGCACCGAGTCGTTCAAGGTGATCAAACGCCAGCTCTCCGCGGAGGGCACAGACTGTGCCGACCCCGTGTGGCCGATCGCGAGGTAGCCTGGCACAGGTGGGCTACCGCGAATTCCCACCGCCGACCATGCTGCGCGAACTGGTCGAGTGCGCGTGGATGGTGGACGGACCTCCGGAGCCGGTGAGGGTGCTACCCGACGGGTGTATGGATCTGATGCGGATGGACGGCCGCTTCATGGTGGCTGGCCCTGACACCACCGCGTCTGTCACTGCTCGCGGCGGAGAACCGTTCGTGGGCTTGCGTTTTCATCCCGGTGTGCTTCCGCGGCTACTCGGTGTGCCTGCGTCTGAGCTACGCAACGCCCGTGTTGCGGTGCACGATCTAAGATCCGTGCCGCCGCGATTGCGTTCGCTGGTTGAGCTGGCCGCCGACCTCGCGTCGGACGGCCCGCGACCCGAGACTGCGCCGTGGTCGCTGCCGCTGCTACGCCACGTCACCGGCAGCCTTGCGGCAGGCTCTGCGGTGACTGACGTGGCGCGTGAGGTGGGCTGGTCCAGCCGCACACTTCAGCGGCAGTGTCGCGCCGTGTACGGCTATGGTCCTGCGACGTTGCGGCGGATACTGCGGTTTCGTCGCGCAGCGTTACTGCTCGACGAGGGGCTGCCCTACACAGAGGTGGCGGTGCGGGCCGGGTATGCCGACCAGCCGCACCTGCACCGCGAGGTCCGCGATCTCGCCGGAGTACCGCTGGCTGCGCTGCGTCAGGACAGCAGCGCGAAAAGGTCGACCCAGTTGCCGTCGGGGTCGGCCACCGTCGCATAACGCATGCCCCACGGCGCGTCGTACGGCTTCAAGGGTCCGGGGTGCCCTGCGGCGGTGACGTTCTCGAAGACCGCGTCGACCTTGGCCGGGGAATCAACCCCGAACGCCAGGGCCAACCGGCTTGCCGAAGGCGCCGGCGGCGCCCAACCCGGATGCATGCCCGCGATGGTGTCCTCGGTATCGAAAGACAGGGTGTTGCCACCCGGCAGAGCCACCGCCACGTGCGGTTCGTCCGACTCGGGGATGGTCAGGCCGAGCAATCGGTAGAACTCCAGCGATCGCTGCACGTCATGCGCGAAAACCTGAAAGACCGTCGATGTGAGGCGAATATCCATGCCCAGCACGTTAGGGCGACGGCCCCCGCGCCGTCGTGAACGAATCGGACATATGCAGTAG
The DNA here is from genome assembly GCA_963766465.1 of uncultured Actinomycetota bacterium. GTDB lineage: Bacteria > Actinomycetota > Actinomycetes > Mycobacteriales > Mycobacteriaceae > Mycobacterium. The sequence goes on along the minus strand of CAVXZT010000013.1, from coordinate 348,532 downwards.
GTCGAGCAAATGCCCATAGCCAATTGCCTTGGGCTATGGGCTAGTTCTACTCAGTCAGATCAGGTAGAAGTACTCCCCCTGCATAACCACTCTTTTGCACTACGCTTCGCTACGGCACACATCATGCAGACAGGAGCTATCTATGAAATCCACAGCAATTTCCGGGGCAGCGGCGATTGCCGCGACCCTGGCAGTAGTGCTGTCCGGCTGCGGTTCCGATACCAAGACCGAACCCAGCACGTCGACGTCGGCGTCGAAGACCACAAGTTCGGAATCGAGCACCAAGGCGGCCCCGTCGACGAAGAAGCCCAAGGTTGCGCCGCGCGACGAGGACGCGGCAGGGCCGAACCCCACGATCGCCAGCTACATTGCGGAGAACAACATCCAGGAGGCGCCGGTCAAGCGAGGCGATCCGGGTTCTCCCACCATCAATCTTCCTGTGCCTGAGGGCTGGGAGCCTGCAGGCGAGGACACGCCTGACTGGGCGTACGGCGCGATCATTTACACCGGCCCGGATGCCGGCGAGTACACACCGAGCATCGTCGCGCTGGTGTCCAAGCTGACCGGAAATGTCGACCCGCAGAAGATCATCGATCTCGCGCCTGGTGAGCTGAACAACCTGCCCGGCTGGAGCGCGATGAACGAGGGCGAGGTCAGCACCCTCGGCGAGTATCCCGCCTTCCAGCTCGGCGGAACCTGGACGCAGGACGGCCAGACCAAGATCGTCGCGCAGAAGACGGTCGTGATTCCTGGCAGCGACGGCCTCTACGTGCTGCAGCTCAACGCGGACGGTCTCGAGGATCAGAAGGAGATCATCGGCTCGGCAACGGATGTGATCGACACGGACACCACGATCACTCCCTGACGCAGATCAGCCACGCGGCCAAGGTGCCGCAGGCACTTTGGCGGCGTTTGGCTATGTGAGGCCGTGTAGAACTTCTGCCAATTCGCGCGGCCGCGAGAGAAATGGCGAGTGGCTGCCGGGTAGTTCAACCAGGTCGGCGTGCAACCGGTCGCGTGCAACGCGTCGCGACCAGTCCGGGTTCACGAGGCGATCGTCGGTGCACATTATGTAGGTCGAGTCGACGTCGGGCAGCTGTGGATGCGAATAGGGGATCCCGTAGCCGTACGTGGCTTGTGGCCGGAGCCGGGCGAACGCCGCGGCAACCGTGGCGTCGTCGCAGTCGCCGAACAGAATACGAACAGCCACATCCCGATCGACCCATGATCGACGGCCGTCGGAATCCATGTCGCCGATGCCTTCAAGATAGCCAGGGTCGAGCATCTCTTTGTCCTCGGATATCTGCTCCGCCAAAGTCTTTCCGACGATGGGCGGAATTCCGCAGACATAGACGAGTCGCCTTAGCGGCCTACGCGCCCCGACCCGAGCGATAGTGAGTCCTGCCATCGAATGACCGACAACGATCAGGTCCGTGCCTGGGACATCCACAAGCGTTTCGCAGACCACTTCGGCATAGTCGTCGAATGTGGCGGAACCTTGATCGCAAGGCAGGTCCATCGTGATCACTCGATGGCCCTTCGATTCCAGCTCGGGCGTCAGACTTTCCCAGCACCACGCCCCGTGCCATGCACCGTGCACCAAAGCAAACGTCGACATCCCAACTCCCCCCGGCGATCAGCCCATCGTACGAGGTCGGCGGGCGGTGTTAGCTAATTTTCGCGGATGTCGTCGAGCCGGCGCGTGGCGTCGTCGAATCCCTTGACCAGCTCGGCGATGATGTCGGCGACGGGACGGATCTCGTTCATCCGGCCGACGATCTGACCGACCGGCATCGCGACGGTGTCGGGGTTGTCCGACTCGTTCATCCGCTGATGCGCCTCGCTGACAAGGATATTCTGCAGCGGCATCGGCAGCGGCTCAGGAGCATCCGGCTCATCCCAGGCGTCGGTCCACCGAGTCTTCAGCAGCCGCGCTGGCTTACCTGTGTAGATGCGGCGGCGCACGGTGTCACTGGAATTCGCGCGTAGCAGCGCTTCCTGGATCGTCGACACGCCGCTGGGCTTGCGATGGCCGAGGTCGTATTCCGCCGACGTCAGGAACGCCGAGCCCATCCAGACACCTTGGGCCCCAAGAGCCAACGCCGCGGCCACCTGCCGTCCGGTCCCGATACCACCGGCCGCCAATACCGGCGCCTTACCCTCAAGTGCATCAACGATTTCCGGCCACAGCACCATCGACCCGATCTCGCCGGTGTGTCCACCGGCCTCGTGGCCCTGCGCGACGACGATGTCGACACCGTTCTCGACATGCCGCTGCGCATGCTTGGCGCTTCCCGCCAACGCCGCCACGGGAACGCCGTGCTCGTGCGCCTGGTCGATGACGTCCTTCGGCGGCGAGCCGAGCGCGTTGGCGATCAGCTTGATCGGGTGTTTGAGCGCCACCTCGACGTGTGACCGCGCCACCGAATGCAGCCAGCCAAGCACGCCCTCGTTGCGATCCCCGTCGTCGGGCAACTGCGGAACACCAAGATCAGCAAGGGTTTTCGCTACGAAGTCGCGATGGCTCTGCGGGATCAGCTTGTTGATGTCGACGGCCGATCCCTCTTGCGGCACCTTGGCGGGCATCACGATGTCGACGCCGTAGGGCTTGCCGTCGGTGTTCTCGTCCATCCATTGCAATACGTTCTCGAGGTCGTCGGCCTCGTTGAACCGCACGCACCCCAGCACGCCCAGCCCACCAGCCTTGCTGACCGCGGCGGCTACCTTCTCCGATGGAGTGAAGACGAAGATCGGATAGTCGATGCCGAAGCGGCCACAAAGCTCGGTTCGCATCAGGATTGCGTACCCACATGGTTGGCGTGCGCGTCATCGGCGGGCCGGTCCTCGGTGGTGTCTTTGGCCCACCGGTAGTCGGGCTTGCCTGCCGGAGTGCGGTGGATCTCGTCGACCCACCAAACCTTGCGCGGCACTTTGTATCCCGCGATTTCATTGCGCACGAACGTGTCGAGTTCGGCCAGCGAAGGGTTGGTACCCGGCCTGCAGTGCACGACGGCGGCGACGCAGTTGCCAAATCGCTCGTCGGGAACACCGACGACCAACGCGTCGAACACGTCCGGATGACCCTTGAGTGCAGCCTCCACCTCTTCGGGGTAGATCTTCTCGCCGCCGCTGTTGATCGACTGTGAGCCGCGGCCGAGCATCGTCACGGAGCCGTCCTCATCGACCTCCGCGTAGTCACCAGGAATCGCATAGCGGACACCGTTGAAGGTCTTGAATGTCTCGGCGGTCTTCTTCTCGTCCTTGTAGTAGCCGACGGGAATGTTGCCCTTCTTGGCGATCATCCCGCGCACCCCGGAGCCCGGCTTGACCTCGTTACCGTCCTCGTCGAGCACGACGGTGCGGTGGTCGATCGTCACGCGCGGACCGCCGGTGTGCGACTGACCTTTTGCCACGATGCTGGTGCCGCCGAAGCCCGTTTCCGAGGACCCGATCGAGTCGGTGATCACCCGGTTGGGGAGCAGTTCGAGGAACTTCTCCTTGATGCTCGTCGAGAACAACGCCGCGGTGCTGGCCAGCAGGAACAGGCTCGACAGATCGGGCTCGTTGCCGCTGTCATGCAGCTTGGTCAAGGCGTCCAGCAGCGGGCGTGCCATCGCATCGCCGGTGAAGAACAGGAGATTCACCTTGTACTTCTCGATGGTCTGCCAGACCTCGTCGGCGTCGAATTCCGGTGCAAGCACAGTGGTTTGACCGGAGAACAGCGACATCCAGGTGGCCGACTGCGTGGCGCCGTGGATCATCGGCGGGATCGGGTAGCGGATCATTGCCGGGTTCTCGGCCGCGGCCTTGGCAAGGTCGTACTCGTCCTTGACGAACTCACCCGTCGCAAAGTCGGTGCCGCCGAACAGCACCCGGTAGATGTCTTCGTGGCGCCACATCACGCCCTTGGGAAAGCCGGTGGTGCCGCCTGTGTAGAGCAGGTAGATGTCGTCGGCGCTGCGCTCGCCGAAGTCACGATCGGGCGAGCCCTGCTCAATGGCGGCGTAGAACTCGACGCCGCCGTAGCGCTGATAGTCGTCGTCGCTGCCGTCCTCGACCGACAGGATGGTCTTGACGTTGGGCGTCTCGGGAAGGACGTTGGCGACGCGGTCGGCGTAGCGACGCTCGTGCACGAGCGCGACCATGTCCGAGTTCTCGAACAGGTACTTCAGCTCGCCCTCGACGTAGCGGAAATTGACGTTGACGAGGATGGCGCCCGCCTTGACGATGCCCAGCATCGCGATCACGATCTCGATGCGGTTGCGGCAGTACAGCCCGACCTTGTCGTCCTTCTTGACGCCCTGGTCGATGAGGTAGTGGGCGAGGCGGTTCGCCTTCTCCTCCAACTGGGCATAAGTGAGCTGTTCGTCCCCGCTAATGAGGGCGACACGGTCAGGCACAGCGTCGATGGCGTGCTCGGCAAGATCGGCAATGTTCAGGGCCACAGAACCTAAACTAGAACGTGTTACATTTTCATTCAAGTCTGTGGCTATTACCCAGGAAGGCGACCACCCGTGAGCGAGTCCGACATTAGTTCCCTGGCTGGCCCCGACGCCCTCATTGAGCAGCGCGGACACACCTTGATCTTGACGCTGAACCGGCCGGAGGCGCGTAACGCGCTTTCCACCGAGATGCTCTCGATCATGGTCGAGGCGTGGGACCGCGTCGACAACGATCCCGAGATCCGAAGCTGCATCCTGACCGGGGCCGGGGGCTATTTCTGCGCGGGTATGGACCTCAAGGCCGCGACGGCCAAGCCGCCTGGCGACTCGTTCAAGGACGGAAGCTACGACCCGTCACGCATCGACTCGCTGCTCAAGGGCCGCAGGCTGACCAAACCGCTGATCGCGGCCGTCGAGGGCCCCGCCATCGCGGGCGGCACCGAGATCCTGCAGGGCACCGACATCCGCATCGCCAGCGAGAGCGCCAAGTTCGGCATCTCCGAGGCCAAGTGGAGCCTGTACCCGATGGGCGGCTCGGCAGTGCGGCTGGTCCGCCAGATCCCCTACACCGTCGCCTGCGATCTGCTGCTGACCGGACGCCACATCACGGCCGCCGAGGCCAAGGAGATGGGCCTGATCGGGTATGTCGTGCCGGACGGCTCGGCGCTGGAGAAGGCGTTGGAGGTCGCCGAGGTGATCAACAAGAACGGTCCTCTTGCGGTGCAGGCGATCCTGCGGACGATTCACGAGACCGAGGGCATGCACGAGAACGACGCCTTCAAGATCGATACGAAGATCGGTATCGAGGTGTTCATATCCGATGACGCCAAGGAAGGCCCGCTGGCCTTCAAGGAGAAGCGCGCCCCCAACTTCAAGATGAAGTAAAAGCCAGTTGCGCCGAACGTGCGCTCACTGCGAAATGTCGGCCAGATTTCCGCATTGCTTGCACGCTCGTTGAGCTGTCGGTGCCGATCGGCACACTCCGGCCATGGGGGATCCTTTCATTGGCAGTGAGGCAGTGGCGGCCGGTCGAGTGTCGCCGTACGCGCTCCGAAGCCGTTTCGTCGCGATGCATCCCGATGTCTACCTAGCGCCTGACTCGGAAGTCACCGCCATCACCCGCGCTCAAGGTGCGTGGTTGTGGTCTCGTCGGCAAGGTGTCGTCGCGGGGCAGTCTGCAGCCGCGCTACATGGCGCGAAGTGGGTTGACGCTCGGCGTCCGGCCGAGCTGCTTTGGCAAAATCGGCGGCCTCCCACCGGCATTAACGCGTGGTCCGACGGGTTCGCCCCGGACGAGGTCGAACTCATCGGCGGGGTGCGAGTTACGACGCCCGCTCGCACGGCCCTCGATCTCGCGTGTCGATATCCCCTCGGCAAGGCGGTCGCCGCTATCGACGCGCTGGTACGCGCGACGCATTTGAAGATCGCTGGCGTTGAGCTGCTGGCCGACCGATACAAAGGTCGCCGCGGTATTCGCAAGGCCCGCACAGTTCTTGACCTCGTCGACCCCGGGGCGGAGTCGCCACAAGAGACGTGGCTGCGGCTACTCGTGATCCGACACGGCTTTCCGCCGCCCCGAACGCAGATTCCCGTCTACGACGAATACGGCGCGCTAGTAGCTGTGCTGGACATGGGGTGGGACGACATCAAACTAGCGCTCGACTACGAGGGCGACCACCATCGAAACCCAATGCGCTTCAACAAGGACATCCGTCGACATGACAACGTCACGGAACTCGGATGGATGGACATCCGCGTCACTTCGCGAGACACCGAAGGCGGGATCATTGGTCGTCTCACCACTGAGTGGAGCCGCCGAACGTGAAGCCACCGCGAAAATTGTGCTGAATTTTCGCAGTGAGCGCACGTTCGTCGCTAGGGCGCCAGGGGCTTGGTCGGGGTGAATCTCACCGGCATCGAATCAAGGCCGGACACGAAGTTCGCGGGCCGCAGCGGAAGCACTTCGTCGGAAGCCAGCTGCAGATCCGGCAGCCGCTGCAACACCCGGCGCGTCATGTTGATCAGCTCGATGCGAGCCAGCTGGTTACCGAGGCAGAAGTGCGTGCCGAAGCCGAACGCCAAGTGGCTGTTGGGATCTCGCTGAATATTGAAGTTGTCGGGATCACCGAAGACGGCCTCATCGAAGTTCGCCGACTCGAACATCAGCATCATCTTCTCGCCCTGACGGAGCTGCGCGCCGTGAAACTCCGTGTCGGCGGTGACGGTTCGCGCCATGTTCTTCAGCGGCGACGTCCAGCGCAGCATCTCCTCGATCGCGCTGGGGATCAGGTCAGGATCCTTCTGCAGTAAATCCCACTGTTCGGGGTGGCGGATCAACTGTTCGGTCCCACCGGAGATCGTGTGGCGCGTCGTCTCGTCGCCGCCGACCAGGATCAGCAGCGTTTCCTGGAGGATGTCGTCGTCGGACAGTCGTTCCCCGTCGACCTCCGCGTGCACCAGCACGCTGATCAGGTCCTCGGTCGGCTCGGCTCGGCGCTGCTCCATCTTGTTGCGGGTGTAGTCGTTGTACGCCATGAAGGCATCCATCGTGACCTGCATATCAGCCTCGGACACAGTGGAACTGAGTCCGACCATCAAATCGTCGGACCACTTCAGGAACAACTCTCGCTCGTCAGGGAGTACACCGAGCATGTCGCCGATGACCGCCATGGGCAGAGGTGCGGCGATGTCCCGGACGAAATCACATTCACCGCGCTCGCACACGGCGTCGATGAGAAAGTCGCACAGCGAGCCGATGGTCTCATCCTGGACCTTCAAACGCTTTCGCGTGAAGCCTGCGTTGACGAGCTTGCGGCGCAACAGATGTGCCGGATCATCCATATCGATCATCATCGGCAGGGCATCTTGATCGGGGCGGATGCCGCCCGCATTGGAGAACAGCTCCGGGTTGCGCTCGGCCTCGATCACCGCCGCATAGGTAGCCGCCGCGGCTAGTCCGTTGCGGTCACGGAAAACCGGCTCGTTCTCGCGCATCCAGCGGTAGACCTCACGGGACGCGGGACGGTCGGCGTAGAACGCGCCGTCGGTCAGGTCTACATCCGGCTTCGTTGCCGTTGTCATCGTCAAACCTCCTGGGCGTCGCCGAACGACATCTCCACGTTGGCGGCCGAAGCCGAAACCATTGCGCGCTTCGGCAAGCCAAGCGCTGCAAGTTCTTTGGCATACGGGTGATCGCCGAGCCGAATGTGTGCGCCGCCGAGCCGGTACCGCACACCGCTGAGCGTCATCTCACCGATTGTCTTGCGCAGGACGCCGTCACGATATGAATAGGTCGGGTTTTCTTGCGTGCGCGAGGTCAAGGCGGACGGGATCGGTAGGCCGGGACGGAATTCCATGCCAACCGCCAGCTGACCGTCGATGCTGACGTCGAACCCGAACTGCCGCCCCTCCCGCACGGTGAAGTCGGCCATCACCTTCGGGTAGCCCCAGATCGTGGTTCCCGCCTCCAAAGTGAACGCCTGGTCGACCGGAAGGTGGTGAATGAAGGCACCGGCCGACTGCAGTGCGCGCGGCCCGGTCGCATCCGATCCAGGCGGATTCACCATCACGTTGGTGCCGTACTCGTAGTACTGACCGAGGTCGCCGTCTACATAGCGCATCAGCATCAGGACCACGATCGCGCGCCCTGGCAGGAACTGGCATACCTTCAGCCCGCTGTAGTCGATCATCTGTTGGGCGGCGTCGGCTTTTACCGAGAACATCGCCATGTGCTGTTCGGCCTTGCGGATCTTCACCGGCATCGTGAGAACCGTGCCGGCGATGGTGTGCTGCGAAGCAGTCATCCGGCCAATCTAGAACGTGTTCTAAACAACTAGCAAGAAGTGTCTACACCAACGCGGCGAGGTCGCGGATCTGCTCGGGCGACCGGGCGCCGACCACCATCATGGTCACGCCTGCGGCTTCCCATGCCTTGATCTGCTGCTGCACGTAGCCGAGGTCGCCCACAATGGCCGAGTCGTCGACAAGTTCGTCGGGAATGATCTTGGCGGCCTCATCCTTGCGATCGGTGCGGAACAGCGTCGTGACGTCGTCGACGACCTCTGCGTAACCCATCCGCCGGTAGACGTCGGCGTGGAAGTTGGTGTCCTCGGCGCCCATCCCGCCCATGTAGAGGGCCAGGTGCGGCTTCATCAACTCCATGACCTCCGCGCGGTCCTCGGTGACGACGACCTGGGCCGTGGCGCAGATTTCGAACGTCTCCCGGGTCCGGCGGGCCCCAGGCCGGGCGAAGCCCTCGTCGAGCCACTCGTTGTACATCCCCGCGATCCGGGGCGAGTAGAAGATCGGCAGCCAGCCGTCGCAGATCTCGGCGGCCAGCGCGACGTTCTTCGGGCCCTCGGCGCCGAGCATGACCGGGATATCGGCGCGCAGCGGGTGGGTGATGGGCTTGAGGTTCTTGCCGAGCCCGGTGGTGCCCTCGCCGGTCAGCGGCAGCGGATAGTGCGGGCCGTCGCTGTGCACCGGAGCCTCGCGGGCCCACACCTGGCGCAGGATGTCGATGTACTCGCGGGTGCGGGCCAGCGGTTTGGGGAACTTCGCGCCGTACCAGCCCTCGACGACCTGCGGCCCCGATACTCCGAGGCCGAGGATGTGCCGCCCACCGGACAGGTGATCGAGCGTCAATGCCGCCATCGCACATGCCGTCGGGGTCCTGGCCGATAGCTGGATGACCGACGTGCCGAGGCGCATCCGCTTGGTTTCACGCCCCCACCAGGCCAGCGGTGTGTAGGCGTCCGACCCCCACGCCTCGGCGGTGAACACAGTGTCGAAGCCAGCGTCCTCGGCTGCGGCGACCAGTTCCGCGTGATTCTCCGGCGGTTGCGCGCCCCAATAACCCAGCTGAAGTCCAAGCTTCATCGAAGTCTCCTTTGGTTGAAAGACCCTGGACTGCTGTCCGGGGAGGAAGGCGATTCTGAGGGCGTGGCCGTACTAGGGCCTGGGTTGTCGGTCTCGATGGCTACGGTGCGGGCATGTCGCGGTTTCGTCTGTTGCCGACTCGTGAGCAGGAGCTGGCATTGTTGGGGCATTGCCGGGATGCTGCACGCAACATCGCCGCCGGACGGGCGGTGACAGCACGGGGAGACCTCGCCAGTAGGCGGTCTGCGAACCGTGAACCTCAACTCGCTACTCCTGCCGCGTAAGAGGTGGGATGGGGTTGGAATCCCTGGACGTCAGTCCGGGAGGACGTCAATAGCTCGCCTCTCGACCCATCATCGTGGTTGAAACCATTCTTAGAACCTGTTCTACTCGATGCCGTGACCACCAGCCAAAGCAGCCCGGTGCAGATCGACCCGCATGAGCCGCCACTTTCAGCTCCGCTGAGGCTCTCGTTCGACTACACCCGTTCAGTGGGCCCACTCCTTAGCCAGTTCTTCACCGCCCTGCGCGAGCGACGCATCTTCGGCGTGCGCGGTTCGGACGGACGGGTGCATGTGCCACCTGCCGAATTCGACCCCGTCACCTACGACCGATTGACCGAGATCGTACCGGTGGCCAGCGTCGGGACCGTGCTGTCGTGGACCTGGCAACCCGCCCCGCTGGAGGCCCAGCCGCTGGACCGGCCCTTCGCGTGGGCGCTGATCAAGCTCGACGGCGCGGACACCCCGCTCTTGCACGCGGTTGACGCGGGCTCCTCCGACGCCATCAGCACCGGAGCGCGCGTCCACGCGCACTGGGTCGACGAACCGGTCGGGGCGATCACCGATATCGCGTACTTCGCGCTTGGCGACGAGGCCGAACCCGAGGGCAAGCCCGACGACCGCGACCCGGTCACAGTGCAGGTCACCCCGTCGGCGATCGAAATCCAGCACACCGCATCGCTTCCCGAGAGCACGTTCCTGCGGGCGTTGCAGGAGGGCAAGCTGCTCGGGGCGCGCTCCGGCAAGAACGGCAAGCTGTACTTCCCGGCGCGCGAGGCCGATCCCGCTACCGGCAAGGCGCTCGACGAGTTCGTCGAACTGCCCGACAAGGGCACCGTGACGACGTTCGCGATCATCAACATCCCGTTCGCCGGGCAGCGCATCAAACCGCCGTACGTGGCCGCCTACGTGCTGCTCGACGGGGCCGACATCCCGTTCCTGCACCTGGTCACCGAGATCGACGCGGCCGAGGTCCGGATGGGCATGCGTGTCGAGGCCGTCTGGAAACCGCGCGAGGAATGGGATCTGGGCATCGACAACATCTCGCACTTCCGACCGACGGGCGAACCCGACGCGGACTACGACACCTACAAGCACCACCAGTAAGGGCAGGCAATGACAGACGTAGCAGTCGTCGGCTTTGCGCATGCACCGCATGTGCGACGCACCGAGGGCACCACAAACGGCGTCGAGATGCTGATGCCGTGCTTCCAATCGATCTACCAAGAGCTGGGCCTCAAGCAGACCGACATCGGCTTCTGGTGCTCGGGATCGTCGGACTATCTTGCGGGCCGGGCGTTTTCATTCATCTCGGCGATCGATTCCATCGGGGCAGTGCCGCCGATCAACGAATCGCACGTCGAGATGGATGCGGCTTGGGCACTGTATGAGGCCTACATCAAATTGCTGACCGGCCAGGTGGAGACAGCGCTTGTCTACGGGTTCGGTAAGTCCTCGGCAGGCACTCTGCGCCGGGTGCTGGCGATGCAGACCGACCCGTACACCGTCGCGCCGCTGTGGCCGGATTCGGTGTCGATCGCGGGCCTGCAGGCCAGGGCCGGGCTGGACGCCGGTAAGTGGACAGCCGAGCAGATGGCCCAGGTGGCGCTTGACTCGTTCGCGGTCGCTGAGCGCACCGACTCCGAGAAGCCGGCAAAAACCATCGACGAGCTGATGGCGCGCCCGTTCTTCGCAGACCCGTTGCGGCGTCACGACATCGCGCCGATCACCGATGGCGCGTCCGCGATCGTGCTGGCCGCAGGCGACAAGGCCCGTGAACTCCGCGAAAACCCGGCGTGGATCACCGGTTTCGAGCACCGCATCGAAACCCCGGTGCTCGGCGCTCGCGACCTGACCACGTCGCCGTCGACGGCAGCGTCGGCCAAAGCGGCGACCGGCGGCGACGCAGGCTCGATCGATGTGGCCGAGATCTACGCGCCGTTCACCCACCAACATCTGATCCTGAAAGAGGCCATCGGGCTGAACGGGTCGACGAAGGTGAATCCGTCGGGCGGCACTTTGGCGGCCAATCCGATGTTCTCTGCGGGGCTGGAGCGAATCGGCTTCGCCGCGCAACACATCTTCAATGGCTCGGCGCAGCGGGTGCTGGCTCATGCCACGAGCGGGCCTGCGCTGCAACAGAATCTGGTCGCAGTGCTGGAAGGGAAGTAGATCAATGGCCGGCCAACTTGCTGCGGTGCTTGGCACCGGACAGACGAAGTACGTCGCCAAGCGCCAGGACGTGTCGATGAACGGCCTCGTCCGCGAGGCCATCGACAAGGCGCTTGCGGATTCAGGTTCGACGTTTGACGATATCGACGCCGTCGTGGTCGGCAAGGCGCCCGACTTCTTCGAGGGCGTGATGATGCCCGAGCTGTTCATGGCCGACGCCGTCGGTGCCACCGGCAAGCCACTCATCAGAGTGCACACCGCCGGATCGGTCGGCGGGTCGACGGCCGTGGTCGCCGCCAGTCTGGTGCAGTCGGGCAAGTACCGCCGCGTGCTGGCGATGGCCTGGGAGAAGCAGTCGGAATCGAATGCCATGTGGGCGCTGAGCATTCCGGTGCCATTCACCAAACCGGTTGGTGCGGGTGCCGGCGGTTACTTCGCACCGCACATTCGGTCATACATCCGGCGTTCTGGCGCACCGAACCACATCGGCGCGATGGTCGCGGTGAAGGACCGGCTCAACGGCGCGAAGAACCCGCTGGCGCACCTCCACCAGCCCGACATCACGCTCGAGAAGGTGATGTCCTCGCAGATGCTTTGGGATCCAATCCGTTTCGACGAGACCTGTCCCTCATCCGACGGCGCCTGCGCACTCGTGATCGGCGACGAGGCGGCCGCCGACGCGCATATCGCCGACGGGCATCCCGTCGCATGGATCCACGCCACCGCGCTGCGCACCGAACCGCTGGCGTACTCCGGCCGCGACCAGGTCAACCCCCAGGCTGGACGGGACGCCGCAAAGGCGTTGTGGAAGGACGCGGGCATCACCAGCCCAATCGACGAGATCGACGTCGCCGAGATCTACGTCCCGTTCTCGTGGTTCGAGCCGATGTGGTTGGAGAACCTCGGGTTTGCGGCAGAAGGCGAAGGGTGGAAGCTGACCGAGGCCGGCGAGACGGCGATCGGGGGGCGAATTCCGCTCAACGCTTCCGGCGGTGTGCTGTCGTCCAATCCGATCGGCGCGTCAGGCATGATCCGCTTTGCAGAGGCCGCGATCCAGGTGATGGGCAAGGCCGGTGACCACCAGGTCGAGGGTGCCCGCAAGGCCCTTGGCCACGCCTACGGCGGCGGCTCGCAGTACTACTCGATGTGGGTTGTTTCCTGCGACAAACCAGCGGACAAACCGTGACTCGCATGCAGTACACGGTCAGCGTGGCAATGAGCCCGATCGATCAGCTCACCGAACTCGCGAAGACCGCAGAGGAAGTCGGGTTCGACAACATTGCGCTTCCGGACTCGATCTTCTACATGGAGAAGCAATCGACGGACTACCCGTACACCGCCGACGGCTCACGGATGTGGAACGAGGACACCCCGTGGGCCGATCCGCTGATCGTCGCGGGCGTCATGGGCGCGGTGACGTCGAAGCTGCGCTTCTACACCAACGTGATGAAGCTCGGCTCCCGCAATCCCCTGCTGCTGGCACGTCAGGTTGGCTCAGTCGCGAACCTGACCAACAACCGCTTCGGGTTCGGCGTCGGCATCGGTTGGGCGCCTGAGGAATTCGAATGGTGCGGTGTCCCGTATGCGAAGCGCGGGAAGCGAGTCGACGAGATGATCGAGGTCATCAAGCTCGTCCTCGGCGGCGGCATGGTCGATTTCCACGGTGAGTTCTACGACTTCGACAAGCTGCAGATGAGCCCTGCACCGAGCAAGCCGGTACCGTTCTACGTCGGCGGTCACACCGAAGTCGCGTTGAAGCGGGCCGCACGTATCGGCGACGGCTGGACCAGCGCGATGATGACCTGTGACCAGCTGGCCGAGACCATCGGCAAGCTCGACGCGCTACGCGGCGAGTATGGCCGCGGCGACCAGCCATTCGAATACCAAGCCGTCTGCATCGACAAGTTCGACGTCGACGGTCACCGCCAGCTCGCGGAGGCCGGCGTGACCGACAACATCGTCGTCCCGTGGATCTTCGACGGCCATGGGTTCGACGCGGCCATCGAGAAGAAGAAGGATTCGCTGAAGCGGTTCGCCGACACCTACATCCATTCGGGATGGCAGCAGTGACGGTCACCAACACCGACGCCCCGGTTCACCTGGCGGGCAAGCGTTCACGCGAGGCGGCGATCGCCCACGACAAGCAGGCGTGGCTCAGCGTGTTCGCGGACGACGCCATCGTCGAGGACCCCATCGGACCTTCGCACTTCGACCCGGACGGCAAGGGCCACCGCGGCAAGGAGGCGATCGCCGCGTTCTACGACAAGGCGATCGCGCCGAGCGAGTTGCAGTTCAACTTCCTCGAGACCTACCAGTGCGGCAACGAGGAAGCCAACGTCGGCAACATCGTGATCAAGGCGGCCGGATACGAGGTCACCGCCGAGGGCGTGTTCACCTACCGGGTCAACGACGAGGGCAAGATCATCGCGCTGCGCGCGTTCTGGGAACTCGACCGCGCCACCGCAAGCGCACGCAAGCTCTAGCGCGAAAACCGCTCGGTTGCACCGGTGACCAAGCCGAACGTCACACGCTTCGCGCGGCGGGCCGCATCGTTGAGCGCCTTCCTGCCCGCGTTGGCGGATCGAACCGAAACGTCGTCGCCAATCCGGACCGTGCCGCCGGATTCGACACCGCAGTAGACCCCGAGGCACCGCTGCGCTCGAACCGCCACCGCCTTGGTGATGCGGCGATCGACCTCGAATCCGGGCTGCGCGCGGCTGGGGACGACGCATCGCACCGTCGGCATCATCACATCGAGAACCGCGTCGCCGATCGCGACGCGTGCTCCGGTCCAGTGCGACTCAGGCAGTCCGTCGTCTGGATCATCCAGCGCCAGTAGCACATTGGGCCGAAATCGGCGTACGTCCAGATCGCTACCGATCTCAGCACCGATGGTCGCCAAGCTGGTCTGACTAAGCACATGCACCGGAGCAAGGTCGACGAACATGCCCGGCGGGGTGGAGAAGCGGGTGAAGTTGACCATGTCTGAGACCCGCACCATCGAAAGATCGGGCAGCTTCTCATCGTCGGCCACGTCAAAGGAAGCGCGAAGGAAGGCGGGCGACATCGTTTCGGAGCGCTCCGCGCGGGTCAGCTTGTGCAGGCTGGTGTCCTCCGCAGGCGGCAGCGCCGTCAACCTGACATCCCGGCCGGCCAATTCGGAGAGTTTCGCATGCACGCCATCGTCACTGCTGGACACGACCGTGCCGTCAGGGAAGCTGATTTCGACCTCGGGGGCATTTCCCGGCCCGGCATCCGCGGAGACAGGCGCGACGTAACGTGCCGTCGCCGTCAGAAGGACCGGTAATTGCCGCGCAGAGGCCGTGACATCACGCTCGAGGTCCCGAACGGCCCACAGTCGGTCGCCGAGAACACCCCTTGGACCGATTTCCGCGTGCTCGACCTGTCCGCCGCCCAGCGACTTGACCGGATAACGCCATAGTTGAGCGACCTGACCGATAGCCATGCCGATACGGTACGGCGAACCGCTAGGTAATTGGCTGCAGTCCGGACATATAACGGCTGGCCAGGTCCTGATACGCGCCGGGGTTGGTGTTCACCCACATCTCCGCGCCCGTACCCGCGATCGGGCCCCGCACCTTGGCCGGCGATCCCGTCACCAGCACCTCGTCGGGGATCTTCGTCCCGCCGACCACCAGCGAGTGCGCCGCGATCAGGCTGCGTGACCCGATCACCGCGCCGTCGAGCACAGTGCAGTGGTTGGCGAGCACGGCCTGGGCTCCTATATGTACCCCGTGCACCACGCAGCCGTGCGCGATCGTTGCACCAGGGCCGACGTCAACGGGGATTCCCGGTGGTGCGTGCAGCACGCAGCAGTCCTGCACGTTCGCGCCCTGACGGACGATGATGGGGGCGAAATCGGCCCGAAGCACGGCATTGAACCAGATCGACGCACCCGCTTCGACGTGAACGTCGCCGATCAGGGTGGCTGTTGGGGCGATGAACGCGCCTTGGTCGATCGTCGGTGAACGGCCTTCAAATGAGTACAACGGCATCGTCTAGATATACCGCAGGTAAAACGCGTTTAGATTGCGCGAAGGCAGGCAAAAACTGTAACGTGTTCTAGTTAGAGAGCATAGATTGGGAGGCCTCGAGGTGAGCACCGAAACCGCAGGCATTCGCGAGATCGATACCGGCGACCTGCCGGACAGATACGCGCGTGGCTGGCACTGCCTTGGCCCGGTGAAGGACTACCTGGACGGCAAGCCGCACAGCATCGAGATTTTCGGCACCATGTTGGTGGTCTTCGCCGACTCCCATGGAGACGTCAAGATCCTTGACGGGTATTGCAGGCACATGGGCGGAAACCTCGCCCAGGGCACGATCAAAGGCGACGAGGTCGCCTGCCCGTTCCACGACTGGCGCTGGGGCGGCGACGGCAAGTGCAAGCTGGTGCCCTATGCCAAGCGCACGCCGCGACTGGCACGCACACGGTCGTGGACCACCGACGTCCGCGGCGGTTTGCTGTTCGTTTGGCACGACCACGAGGGCAACCCGCCTCAGCCAGAGGTGCAGATCCCCGAGATTCCGGAGTCCGCAAGTGACGAGTGGACCGACTGGCGCTGGAACTCGATCCTGATCGAGGGCTCCAACTGCCGGGACATCATCGACAACGTCACCGATATGGCGCACTTCTTCTACATCCATTTCGGTCTGCCGACGTACTTCAAGAATGTGTTCGAGGGCCACATCGCATCGCAGTACCTGCACAACGTCGGTCGCCAGGACGTGAACGATCTGGGCACGTCCTACGGTGAGGCGCACCTCGATTCCGAGGCTTCGTACTTCGGCCCGTCGTTCATGATCAACTGGCTGCACAACAATTACGGCGGCTTCAAGGCCGAGTCCATTCTGATCAACTGCCACTACCCGGTGTCTCAGAACTCCTTCATGCTGCAGTGGGGTGCCATCGTCGAGAAGCCGAAGGGGCTCGACGAGGCGACCACCGAAAAGCTGGCCCGGGTGTTCACCGACGGCGTCAGCAAGGGCTTCCTGCAGGACGTCGAGATCTGGAAGCACAAGACGCGCATCGACAATCCGCTGCTGGTCGAGGAGGACGGCGCCGTCTATCAGATGCGCCGCTGGTATCAGCAGTTCTATGTGGATGTGGCCGACGTCTCGCCGGATATGACCGACCGCTTCGAGATCGAGATCGACACCACCGCAGCCAACGAAAAGTGGAACGTCGAGGTCGAGGAGAACCTCAAGAAGCAGTCCGAAGAGAAACCAGAAGGACAGCCGACTCAGGTCTCGTGATGACCGCGCGCAGGGACGCCCAAGCAGCCCCAGACGTCGACGAGCTGGCCCGATCGATGCTGAGGCTCTACGGCGCTCACGATGACGACGACGACCACGGCCACCACGGTCAAAATACGGAGATTCGTGCTCGGAGTTTTTCCGGGGCACCGGATTTCGTGTCCGATCCTGGTCGGGCCGCCGCGGTGCGGGAAGCCTCGCTGCGTGACCGCGAGCGGTACCTGACCTCCGGATTGGTGTCCGTCGACTGCCGGTTCTGTCACGTCGCGGTACAGGTCAAGAAGCTCGGCCCCGCACACACGAGCGTGCAGTGGAACGGTGAAGCCTCCCAGCGCTGCGCGTACTTCACCGAGATCCGGCAGTCCGGCGGCGAATCTGCGCGCGCCAAGACCTGCCCGAAGCTTGCCGACAGCATCAAACACGCTGTGGCCGAAGGGTGTTTGGAAGAGGCCTCTAGTGCGCCCTCGCCCGGCGACGGCTAGCGCACTGGCGCTAGTACTCGGCGTCGTTCTCGGAGGCTGCACGCAAGTCGTTGACGCGCCGCAGCCGAGGACAGAGTCGCCGGTGGCGCCCATTGCCGCGCTGCAGGTTCCAGACCTGCTGAGCGCACGTGTCCAAGACAAGAACGGCAATCAGTTCATCACCGTCGAGCCGGAAGACTGCCGTGGCGCAGCACTCGAAGTGGATCCACCCCTCATCTTCGACCTCGCCCCTGCTGTAACCGATGGCGGGCATTGGGTATCCGACGACGGCGGGCGGCACGTGGTCGTCGATGAGGCGGTCGGCGTCTATCACGCCAGCTTCGACCCCAATCAGGCCCTGGCGGACGCAACGCGCGCCATCGAATCCTGCCGGGGTGTTCCGTTCACGGTGATCGACATGCGGGGCCGCGAGTACCGCTTCAGCCTTCTGTCCCAGGTGAATTCCGGCTCGCAGGACATCGTGCTCTGGTCCTTCGACAGCACCGGCTGGGCCTGTGACAACGCGTTCGTCGCCGCGCACAATGCGGCCATCAGGATCTCGACGTGTGGACCAACGAACGGCTACGACGTGCTGTCGCTGGCTCGAGATGCGTTGAAACGGATTGAGAAGCTGGCCAACACGACGGCGTGACACTTGCCGAAAGCTGCTTACGCTGATGGTCATGAGCAAAAGAGGGTTAGCACTCCTGCTCTGTCGCGCCCATCACGGCGGGACAGGTCAGCGATCTGCTCAGCGAGAAGGTTAAGCCTGCCGTCGACGATAACCTGTTCGTCACCGTCGAACCCGAGGAGTGCGCAGGCCTCATCCAAGAGGTCGATCCGCCGTTCATCTTCGGCGTGACGCCTGCCGCTCACGATGGCGGCGCGTGGTTCACCGATGACGAAAGATTCGCCATCGACGAGATGGTGGGCGTCTACCGCGCCGACTTCGACCCCAGGGCCGCGGTCGACAAGGTCGAGCGCACCATCGAGTCGTGCCAGCGCGATCTGGTGTCGGCGACCGCGATGGAAGGCGAGGTGATCGACTTTTCCCTCCTGCCGCTGGTGGATTCGGGATCCCCTGAGATCGTCGTCTGGTCGCTTGTGGACACTGGAGGGTGGGCATGCGACAACGCGTTCATTGCGGCACACAATGCGGCCATCGAGCTGACCGCGTGCTCGGAGACCAACGGCTACGACGCGCTGTCGTTCGCCAAGGAGGCGTTGAAACGGATTGAGAAGCTCGCCAAGACGACGGCGTGAAGCCACGGCGATAGGAGACGACGATTCGAATTGCATACGACCCGAGTGTGAACGCCGCCTATATCTACCTCACGGGCGTCGCACTGGAACCCGGCCGCGACACCTTCGTCGTCGAGACGCCAGAGGACTCAGCGGGCGACGTCAACATGGACTGGAAAGACGGCAAACTCGTCGGCATCGAGGTTCTCAACGCGTCCAAGGTCCTACACAAAGACATTCTCGGCGACGCCGCGCGTCTCGACTAGAGCCCCTTGAAGCGGTCCTTGACCTGCTCGTCGGTCAGGCCGTAGTCGGCCAGCGAGTAGTTGTGTTTGGGCGCGCGAGGACCCTTCTTGCTCTCGGCGTGGGTCTCCTCCGCGGCCGCACGGGCCGCTTCGGTGAAGTCGATGCCGAAGTGGCGGTAGATCGCCTCGACCTCCCGCACCGGGTCGGCGATGAAGTCGAAGTAGTCCATGTCGTAGAACTGGGCCGAATCGTGTTTGGCGCGTTCGGCATTGAACAGCTCTAGTCCGCGCGACCACGTCTCGAGTGAGTCCTTGCCGATCGTCTCGCCGACGAACGTGTTGGACCAGCCCTCGGTCGTGTGCTGCGCCAGCGAGCACATCGACGCCATGATGGTTTCGGCGGGCCGGTGGCACTGGATCACCAGCGCGTCGGGGTACGTCGCGAACACCGCGTCGAGCGCGAACAGATGGCTCGGGTTCTTGAGCACCCACCGCTTGTCGGCGTCATTCAACCCGATCAGCTGAAGGTTCTTGCGGTGCCGCTGCTGATACGGCCTCGTCCAGTCCTGCCGTGCCAGCCACTGCGAGTACGTCGGCAGGTGCGCCAGCGTCTCGTAGGACACCGAATGCAGCGACTGGCGCAGCAGCTGCCAGCACTCCTCGACATCATCGGCAGTCATGTAATGCAGCCCTGTGTAATCCGGGTTCTCATTGTGCGCCTTGGTGAACTGCGCGTCGAGCTGCTGGAAAACCGGGTTGTCCGACCAGGTTTCACGCGGGGGTCGCGGCTGTGGGAATTCAGCCAGCCACAGCTCGAGACCCTGATGCCGCGGATCATTGCTCAGCAGCCGGTGCAGCGCAGTGGTGCCCGTACGGGGCAACCCGGTGACGAAGATCGGCCGCTCGATGGTCACGTCGGCGTGCTGTGGGTACTGCTTCCACGCCGCCTCTGAAACTAACCGAGCCACCAGGGCATTCCTTACGAAGAACCGATTCATCTTGCTGCCGAGCTCGGTCAGATCGGCGTCGCGCTGGAAGGACTCCAGCAGCACCCCGAGGGCTTCGCGGTAGTTGTCGTCGTCGGTACCGAAATCGTCCAGCCCGCAGGCCTTGACCGCCGAGGCGTGCAGGTCGTCGACAGTGCCGACATCGGTTCTCGCAGTGCTCATCAGGCCTTATATTCTCCGCAGTTGACGTCCAGCGCCTGCCCGGTGATACCACTGGACAGATCGCTGGCCATGAACAGGATCGCCGAGGCGACTTCCTCTTCGGTCGGCAAGCGCTTGAGGTCGCTGTTGATCGCGGCCGCGTTGTAGATCTCTTCGACGGTGGTGCCGTACTTGCCGGCCTGGTGCTCGAAGTAGCCCTTGAGCGTGCCGCCCCAGATGTAGCCCGGCAGCACCGAGTTCACCCGGATGCCTTGCGGGCCGAGCTCGCTGGCCAGCGACTGCGACATGGCGAGCAATGCCGACTTTGCCATCTTGTATGCGCCCTGCTTGGGGTCGGAGTGCCTGACCACCATCGAGTTGACGTTGACGATCGAGCCGTTCGATTCGGCGAGCGCAGGCGTGAAGCCCTGGATCAGCCGCAGTGCACCGAGCACGGTGAGTTCGATCGTCTCGCGGATGTGTTCGAACGTCGTGTTCGCGAGGGGTTTCATGGATGGCACCCGGAACGCGTTGTTGATCAGCACATCGATCCTGCCGTACGCCTTCAGCGACTCCGAGATGAGGTTGTTGACCTGCTCCTCGTCCGTGATGTCGGTACCGACCGTCACAGCGCGACGCCCCGTGTCGGTCACCTGCTTGGCGACGTCCTCGAGACGCTCCACGGTGCGCGCGGCCAGCACCAGGTCAGCGCCAGCCTCGGCGCATCGCCGCGCGAGCGTGGTGCCAAGCGCCGGACCCACACCGCTGATCACCACGACCTTGTTGTCCAGCAAGCCGGCCATTCGCTACCCCACCATCCTGTTGCCAATTTGTATCTGGCGCTCGGTGATTCGCGCACGCCAGTCTTCCTCAGAAATCTTGTTCTGTTCGTAGTACGGCAGTGCCGCCGCGATCTTCTCGAAGTCGACCAGCTCCGCGGTGGGGCCGTCGGCCTCGGTGAGCTCACGCGACACTCGCTGCCACCGGAACTGCAGATAGCCCTTGGCGTGTCCGAGTGTCTCCACCCAGTTGGTGACGCCGGGGTTGCGGTCGGCGACCACGATGCGGATCTTGCCGTCCGGATCGGCCTGCGCCTGAGTGCCGTTCAATGACGTCTGGTGGTTGATGTAGTCCAGCGAGATGTACCAGAGGCTGCCCAGCTGGAAACCGAGATACGGTGCGTCGGTGACGGGCAGCGTGATCACCACGGCCTGCTCCGGCGTCAGGTCGAATTGCCCGACGGACGAGTACTGGGTGGCCAGTCCGCCTGGGGTCAGCCGGGGCGCCACCAACGTGTTGACCGCCATGTCCGTGTAGAACCACTGCGGGAACTGGAGCCACGTCTTGACCCGCTGCACCAGTTGCTTGCCCGCTGTGGCATAACGCTTTTCGATGAGCTGGCGGGTGAGCGGCGGCGGCGCGGTGCCCGTAGTGTCGAGTCGCTTGATGGCGAAGGAGCCCCGCTGCGCCGACCAGTCGTTGTAGACCTCGCGGATCACCAACTGGGATGGCGTTTCCGGGCTGAATCGCCACTCGAAGCTGCCATCTGCCGCGATGTCGAGCTTCCTGTCGTCAAATGCCGTCTCACTGTCGGGCACCACGGTGTCGGTGTACTCACCACCGAGCAGCTGGAAGCTCACGTCCGTTGTCGTGCCGCGCTTGCCGGTCACCACGTAGTCGTGGCCGGGTTGCACGCGGGTTCCGAAGTACAGCGTGTCGGGGTTGTCCAGCCCCATCTTGGTGAACGGGCCCGTGCCGCTGTGCAGGAACGGGTGTTCCCGGTCGTAGTCGAACGCCACGTGCGTGCATGCCGCGATGCAGCCTGCGAGGTACTGCAGGCCCTCCAGCAAGTCGGCTTCGGATTCGATGAAAGGCGCCTCGGCGACGAGCTTCTCCGCCTCGGCGATCGCGTCGATCAGTGGCTGCGTGTACACGCCCTTGAAACTAGAACGTGTTCTAGCAAGAGTCAATATATCGACCGCAGCGGTCCAAATATGGAACGACCCTGTACGCTGCTCGAGTGTCCGCCCCAGACTCCGCAGGCCGCGCATCACCGCCGACCGAACGCGTGGTCCGCATCCTCGACTATCTCGCGGGGCGCCCAGAGGAGCGTTTCGGACTTTCCGATCTGGCCCGCAGGCTGGGGCTGAGCAAGCCGACCTGCCTTGGCATCGTCACGTCCCTGACCGACGCCGGTTACTTGGTGCGCGACGGCGGCGACAAGACGTACCGGCTGGGTCCGTCGCTGATCACGCTTGGACACAAGGCGCAGGAATCCATGCGGGTCAGCCCCGCGGCCCGCGAGGAACTGCGCCGACTGTCGGCCCGCTTCGGGGTCACGGCCGCCCTGTCAGGGGTGATCGACGACCGGATCACGCTGCTGGACCTGGTGGCGCCAACAGGCGCGAGTCCCGGCGTCGAGGTCGGCCAGAGTTACCCGTTCGCCCCACCGGTCGGATTGATGTTCGTGCTGTGGGACGACGAGGCGGAGCGCAACTGGCTCGCCAAGGAGCCGACCCTCCCGTTGCGGACGAACAGCGAGCGGCTCACCCGCGTGATCGCGGCGTGCCGCAGCGACGGTTATCTCGTCGAACGGTTAACCCCTGGCGGGCGCAGGCTGTACTCGTTGATGGCGGGCATGTCGAGCAACCTGCCCGATGAGCTGCGCGCGCTGCTCGGCGAGTTGGTATCCGACATCGGCGAACGGGTGTATCTGCGCGACGAGAACTCGCGCGGGCGCGCCCGCCATGACATCAGCGTGATCTCCGCGCCGGTGTACGACCACTACCAGCGCCAGGTCATGGTGGCGTCGATGCACATCGGAAAGTCTTTGACGGACAACGAGATCACCGAACGCGCACGCGCTCTGGTAGCGACGGCCGACGCGGTTACCAACCAGCTGGGCGGCGTGAAGCCGAGCCATGTCTGAGCGGCGGGTGGTCTGCGCGAGCACCGCGGGACCTCACGGCATCCATGATTACGTCGTCACCATGCAGCAAGCGCCACTCTGGACCGACTGGAACGTCCGGTTCATCGCAACGCATCGAGTCGGTAGCCAGGCGACGAAGATCCTGGTGTTCGCCCGCGCCATCGTGTTGTTCGCCGCCCATGTGATCCACTCCCGCCCGAACCTCGTCCATCTGCACACTGTGGGCAAGACGGGCAGTTTCTCCCGAAACGCGATCTTGGCGTGGATGAGTCGGGTCGCCCGGGTACCCGTCATCCTCCACGTGCACGCGTCGACATTCGATGCGTTCTATGAGAATTCGCCACAATTGGTCCGGTCGCTGATCCGCGCGACTCTGAACCGAGTTGACGCAGTCGCTGCGCTCGACGAAGGGCCCGCGGACAAGATGCGCGCGATCACACCGCATGCCCGGGTGGTCGTGGTTCGCGACGCCGCCCAACTGGACGCGCTATACCGTGAAGTGTCAGGCCGCTAGTACGCATACGTGTTGGCGGGCTTGTCGATACGCGTCACCCGTGACACCGCCAGTGTCGGAACGAAGTTCGTCGCAATAACCGACGATCCAGGGACGACGATGCCCTCCACCTGAAGCCACGTGTCCTCTGGATAGCCGGCCGCTTCGTCGACTGCAGGACCGGCCAAATGGACGCGGGCCAGCTGGGCATCCGCGGCGCAGCAGATGATGACGACGCGGCCCAGGTCGGTGCTGTCGGGATACTTGAGAGTGAAGCCGGTGACGGTAATCAACCGGCCGCCAAGGCTATTGGTGGAATCCGCGGCTGCGCGCATGAGCACATCGGGGATCGGCACCGTCGGTGCGCGGCCCGCCGGCAGCGGCGGAAACGCACGGCGAGCAGGTTCCGTCGCGGCTACCGCTGTCGGTGTCGCGCCGTGCGCTCCGAGCGGAGGCGGCACAACGAACGTGGTGAGCGTGATCGGCACCAACAGCAACCACACCAGCCATGGCCGATGCCGATGGCCGTCCTCTTCCGCAGGCTCGTGGCGCAGGTCGCTCACGATGGACGCCACTGCGAGCGCGATCAGCACAACGGCGGCGGCGATCAGCCACGGAAGCAGAGCCGGCTTCACGAAGTGCAAATAGGTGCCCTTGATCGCCATCACCACAGTGCTCAGCCCGACGAGCAGCAGCAGCGTGTTCTGCGTGCCGCGGCTCACCGCGCACCGCCAAGGAACACCAGTCCGACGATGGTCGCGACAACCGTGGCCACCACGAACGTGGTCGGCCCGAACCGGATTGCGAACGGGCGGCCGAACAGCCCCGCCTGCATCGCCGCCAGCTTGACGTCGACGGCAGGTCCGACGACGAGGAACACCAGCCGCGGCAGCAGCGGCAGCATCGTCAGGCTCGCGGCGACAAACGCGTCGGCTTCCGAGCACAGCGCCAGCACGACGGCGAACAGCGCCATTGTCAGCACACCGAGCACGAGGTGCCCAGCGAGATGCTGAAACACCCAGGGCGGCACGGCAACTCGCAGGACAGCGGCGGCTGCGGCACCCAGCACCAAGTAGGACGCGGCCTGCAGGAAGTCGTGGCGGGCCGCCTCGGTGAAGACCGTCCAGCGCGACGCGTCGGTGTCGTGCGGCGTCGGCAGCCGTCGCGTCACCCATTCGGCGCGGCCCCACCGCAGCCACAACAGCCCCATCGTGACGGCAGTGACGAGTGAGGCCACACAGCGGGCCGCCACCATCGCGGGCTGGCCGGGGAAGGCCACCGCGGTGGCCACCAAAACCACCGGGTTGATCGCGGGCGCGGACAGCATGAACGTCAGCGCGGCCGCGCCAGAAACGCCGTCACCGAACAGTCGCCGCGCCACCGGCACCGAACCGCATTCGCAACCCGGCAGGGCCGCACCACCGACACCCGCGACCGCGACGGCCACCGCGGGGCGACGGGGCAGCCAGCGCGCCAGCCTCTCCGCGGAAACGAAGGCCGCAATCAGACCGCTGACTACTACACCCAGGACTAGGAAGGGCAGGGCCTGGACGAACACTCCGCAGAACACTGTCGCGGCCACACCCACGTTCGCGTTGCCTGCCACGAAAGCACTCATCGCGCCAGCGGATAACGCCAGCGCGATGAGCGAAGCGAGCAAGACCTCCATTGAGCCGATACGCCTACGGCGCTCGGTTGGGGCGGCGGTCACCGCCCCATCTTGCACGCGCTAACTGATTAGGCCCCCTGCTGAGCCTCCGAGATCGGCGCCTGCAGAGCCTCCGAGATCGGCGTCGGTGTCACGTCGATGCCGCACTGCTCAGAAAGGGCAGTGGCCGGCTGGTTGATCGCCTGCAGCTCGTTCTCGACCTGCGGGTTCTTGTCGAAGTACACCTGGTAGGCCTTCGTGGCCTGCTCAACCGGCTGCTTCGCGATGTCCGTCAGCTCCTGGTTGGTCTGCGGGTGTGCCGCCAGATAGGTGGCTGTGCTTGCCGACACGGTGCTTGCGGTGGTCGCGATGCCACTCTGCGTACAGGTGCTGGGGTTGGTGTTGGTGTCGGGTTCTGCGCCGGCGACCGGCATCACGATGGCCGCCGATCCAAAGGCCAAGAGACCTCCGGCGAACATGCCGTAGAGGCCGCGTCGCACGGTCGTTGCGGACATGGTCATCAAATCACTCCTTCGGTCTGCGACTATTTGTCGCAGCCCATGGCCTAGCCCGATGGCCGAGGAGTCAAACACCGTCCTTCCGATATGGGTCGTCGTCGCAACGGCATCGTCGCAGGGCACACCGCACGAATGGGTGGCCCAGAATTTCTTACTTAGGCCGGCTCAGCGACGATGTCAGACCTCTGCGAGAACCGTCAGGGCATCGGTGGGCGACACCTGCAGACCACACCGGTCCTTGTAGGCGGCGAGGGGTGCCTGGATCGCCCGCAGATCGTTGGCCTGGTCCGGATGGTCGGTGAAGTAGCCGTCCATCTGCCCCACCGCGACGAACGCCGGCTGCCGGGTGATGTCGATCAGGGCCTGGTTGGCATCGGGGTGCGCGGCGAAATACGTCGAAAGGTCCGACGTCACCGAGCTGATCGTGCTCGACAGCGTGGCCGCGTTGCAGTCGTCCGCGGGCGCCGGCCCCGGTTCGGTTTCGGGGTCGGCGCTAGCCAACGGGAGGCATCAGGGCAGCGCAAGCGAGTGCGCCGAAGGCGGCAAATGCGACGGTACGAAGGTTCACGGATCGCTCCTGTGGTCGGCGAATACTCAAGGATGACGCGTGAGTACCACGCGCCACAGCGTTCCCTCTGGTATTCGCAGGTAAACCGCCGAAGCGTTACTTTGCTGGTGCGGCGTCCTGCTCCCGCTTGATCTCCAGAGCGATATCGATGAGCTGGTCCTCCTGGCCACCGATGAGCTTGCGCTGACCCGCCCGGTGCAGCAGTTGATGGGCGGGAACGCCGTAGCGCTCCGACTGCCGGATGGCGTGCTTGAGGAAGCTCGAGTACACGCCGGAGTAGCCCATGATCAGCGCATTGCGGTCGAGCAGGCATTCGGCGGGCATCGCGGGCGCGACGACCTCCTCTGCCGCATCGGCGATATCGAAGAAGTCGATGCCGGTCTTGACGCCGATCTTGTCGAACACTCCGATCAGCGCCTCCACTGGTGCGTTGCCCGCGCCCGCGCCGAACCTGCGGCAGCTACCGTCGATCTGCTTGGCGCCGGCCCGCACCGCCTCTATCGAGTTGGCGACGCCGAGCCCGAGGTTCTCGTGCCCATGGAATCCCACCTGGGCGTCGTCACCGAGTTCGGCCACCAGGGCGGCGACACGGTCTGCAACCCCCTCGAGCACCAATGCCCCGGCTGAGTCGACGACGTACACGCACTGGCAGCCGGCATCGGCCATGATCCGGGCCTGCGCCGCGAGCTTCTCCGGCGCAATGGTGTGAGACATCATCAAGAACCCGACGGTCTCCAGCCCGAGTTCACGGGCCAGCCCGAAATGTTGGATCGAGACGTCGGCCTCGGTGCAGTGGGTGGCGATCCGGCAGATCGAGCCGCCGTTGTTCTGCGCCTCCTTGATGTCCTCCTTGGTGCCAACGCCAGGCAACATCAGGAAGGCGATCTTGGACTCCTTGGCCGTCTCCGCGGCGAGCTTGATCAATTCCTGCTCAGGCGTTTTCGAGAATCCGTAGTTGAAGCTCGACCCGCCGAGTCCGTCGCCGTGGGTGACCTCGATGACCGGCACACCCGCGGCATCCAGCGCCGCGACGATCGCGCCGACCTCATCCTTGATGAACTGGTGACGCTTGTGATGCGAGCCGTCGCGCAGCGACGTGTCGGTCATCCGGATGTCCCACATGGGGTTGAAGTAGATCTGTTCGGTGCTCATACCTGTGCTCCTGCCCCAGCACTCTGCTCTTCGCGCGAGCGCTCGTCGCCAACAGATGCCATCTCTTTAACGATCTCCTCGCCGACCTTGGTGGCCGCCGCGGTCATGATGTCCAGGTTGCCCGCATACGGCGGAAGGTAATCGCCTGCGCCCTCGACTTCGACGAACGTGGTGACGAGGTGGTTGCCACCGTTGTAGACCGTCGGCTCGTCGAACTGCGGCTCGTTGAGCAGTCGGTAGCCGGGCACATAAGTCTGCACCTCGGCGACGACGTCCTTGATGGATTGCGTGATCGCGTCGTGATCGGCGTCCTCCGGGATGGCGCAGAAGATTGTGTCGCGCATGATCATTGGCGGATCGGCCGGGTTGAGGATGATGATCGCCTTGCCCCGCTTGGCGCCACCGATGACCTCGACGCCCCTGCTGGTGGTCTTGGTGAACTCGTCGATGTTGGCGCGCGTGCCGGGTCCGGCCGACGCCGAGGACACCGACGCGACGATCTCGGCGTAGGGCACATCGACGACGCGAGACACTGCGTACACCATCGGAATGGTGGCCTGCCCGCCGCAGGTGACCATGTTGACGTTCGACGCATCGAGGTGTGCGCGCAGGTTGGCGGGCGGGATCACGCCTGGGCCGACCGCCGCGGGTGTGAGGTCGATGGCGCGGATACCTGCCGCCTCGTACTTCGGTGCCGCGTCCCTGTGCACGTAGGCGCTCGTCGCCTCGAAGACCATGTCGGGCTTCTCGTCGAGACCGAGCAGCCAGTCGACACCCTCATGGCTGGTTTCCAGCCCAAGCTTGCGCGCGCGGGCCAGTCCCTCCGACTCGGGGTCGATGCCGATCATCCAGCGCGGCTCAAGCCACTCCGAACGCAACAGCTTGTACAGCAGGTCGGTGCTGATGTTTCCCGACCCGACAATGGCGACAGTCGCCTTCTGAGGCATATCAATTCCTTGCTATTTGGAGCTATTCGAAACTTAGTCGTACAGAACCTAACCCGGCGAAGTCCGCGACGAAATTGCTGCCGGGCGGTGCATCTATCGCACGCGTGCACGAGCCCGGCAACACGATGTCGCCGGCCTTCAGTCGCACCCCGAAGCTCTCCACCTTGCGGGCCAGCCAAGCCACCGCAGTCACCGGGTTTCCGAGCACCGCATCGCTGCGGCCCTTCGCGACGACCTCACCGTTGTTCGTGAGCACCGCGTCGATCGTCTTGATGTCGATGTCCTTTGGCGACACCCTCGCCTCACCCAACACCCAGCCTGCGGAGGAGGCGTTGTCGGCGATCGTGTCGCACAACTTGATCTTCCAGTCGGTGATGCGCGTATCGATCAGCTCGATGGAAGGCGCGAATGCCGCCGTGGCCGCCAGCACATCGTCTTCGGTGCAGCCTGCGCCGGGCAGATCGTCGGCCAGGACGAAGCCGACCTCGACCTCGACCCGCGGGAACAGGTAGTTCGCGGATGTGACCGGGCGGTCTTCAAACACCTGCATCTCATCCAGAAGGTGGCCGTAGTCGGGTTCGTCCACGTTCATCATCTTTTGCATGGCCTCCGACGACAGGCCAACCTTGTGCCCGATCACGCGGGCGCCCTCGGCGACCCGCTGCCGGATGTTGATCAGCTGGATCTCGTAGGAGTCGACAACGTCGATATCGGGGTTTCCATTGGTCAACGGAGAGATCGGGACGCGGCTACGCTCGGCCTGAGCGAGGTCGGCAGCCAGCTGTTCACGCACCTGGTCACTGAGCATTGATGCGAAGTCCCCTCGTTTCGTCGACCGGCACAGTTGTGGGTCGGCCGGGCAATTCTATAACGTGTTCTACATGACGGTTCAGGAGTACGACGTCGTCGTGGTGGGAAGCGGCGCAGCCGGCATGGTCGCCGCCCTCACCGCGGCCCACCAGGGACTATCAACAGTAGTCGTCGAGAAGGCCCCGCACTACGGCGGTTCCACTGCGCGGTCAGGTGGTGGTGTGTGGATCCCGAACAACGAGATCCTCAAGCGTGACGGCGTCACCGACACCCCAGAAGCCGCCCGCAAGTACCTGCACACGATCATCGGCGACGTGGTCGAACCCGAACGCATCGACACTTACCTCGACCGCGGCCCAGAGATGGTTTCGTTCGTGCTGAAGAACTCCCCGCTGAAGATGTGCTGGGTGCCCGGTTACTCGGACTACTACCCCGAGGCGCCCGGTGGACGACCCGGAGGTCGGTCGATCGAGCCGAAGCCGTTCAACGCCAACAAGCTCGGCGCCGATCTGCCCGGCTTGGAGCCGCCCTACGGCAAGGTTCCGATGAACATGGTCGTCATGCAGCAGGACTACGTCCGGCTCAACCAACTCAAGCGTCATCCGCGGGGCGTGCTGCGCAGCGTGAAGGTCGGCATACGGGCGACATGGGGCAAGGTCACCGGTAAGAACCTGGTCGGGATGGGGCGCGCGCTGATCGCTCCGCTTCGGATCGGGCTGCAGAAGGCCGGCGTGCCCGTGCGGCTCAACACCGCGCTGACCGACCTGTATGTCGAGGACGGCACGGTGCGAGGGATCTATGTGCGCGACACGACTGGGCCGGAAACCGCTGAGCCCGAACTGATCCGGGCCCGTCGAGCCGTCATCCTTGGCGCAGGAGGATTCGAGCACAACGAGCAGATGCGGGTGAAGTACCAGCGCGCACCGATCACCACCGAGTGGACGGTCGGCGCCAAGGCCAACACCGGTGACGGCATCATCGCCGCCGAGAAGCTGGGCGCCGCGTTGGACATCATGGAAGACGCATGGTGGGGCCCGACGGTGCCGCTGGTCGACGCGCCGTGGTTCGCGCTTTCCGAGCGCAACTCCCCCGGCTCGATCATCGTGAACATGGCAGGCAAGCGGTTCATGAACGAGTCGATGCCATACGTCGAGGCGTGCCACCACATGTACGGCGGCGAATACGGCCAGGGCCCAGGCCCCGGCGAGAACATCCCGGCGTGGCTGGTGTTCGACCAGCAATACCGTGACCGCTACATCTTCGCGGGACTGCAACCGGGACAACGCATTCCGAAGAAATGGCTCGAGTCAGGCGTCATCGTGACGGCTGACACGCTTGAGGAGCTGGCCACCAAGGCCGGCCTTCCCACCGAAGCGCTTACGGCGACCGTGGAGAGGTTCAACGGCTTCGCCCGCTCCGGCACCGACGAGGACTTCAAGCGTGGCGAGAGCGCGTATGACCGCTACTACGGCGACCCGACCAACAAGCCGAATCCGAACCTCGGCGAGATCAAGCACGGGCCGTATTACGCGGCGAAGATGGTGCCCGGCGACCTTGGCACCAAGGGCGGCATCCGCACCGACGTGAACGGCCGCGCACTGCGCGACGACGGTTCGGTGATCGACGGGTTGTACGCTGCGGGCAACGCCAGCGCCCCGGTGATGGGTCACACATACCCGGGGCCCGGCGGAACGATCGGTCCGGCCATGACGTTCGGATATCTTGCCGCACTACACATTGCGGGGAAGAGCTAATGCCGATCGATCTGGACCAGGCGCTTGGCGCCGAACTCGAGCCTGCCGAATTCTCTTGGGCCAGTAGCGACATCCAGCTCTACCACCTTGGGCTCGGCGCGGGTTCCGACCCGATGGATCCGCGGGAGCTGCGCTACCTGACCGACGAAACCCCTCAGGTGTTGCCGACGTTCGGCAATGTCGCGCAGAGTTTCCACATGACCAAGGCGCCAACGGTCAACTTTCCCGGCATCGACATCGAGCTCTCCAAGGTGCTGCACGCCAGTGAGGCGGTGTCGGTGCCCGGTCCGGTACCGCCGTCGGGTACCGGTATTGCGGTCACGAAGTTCACCGACATCTGGGACAAGGGCAAGGCCGCGGTGATCTGGTCGGAGACGACCGTCAAGGCGCCTGATGGCACGCTCCTATGGACGCAGAAGCGGTCGATCTTCGCCCGCGGCGAAGGCGGCTTCGGCGGTGAGCGCGGACCGTCGACGTCATCGGAGCCGCCCGAGCGCGCCCCCGACTTTGAGCTGTCGATTCCGGTGTCGCCGCAGCAGGCGCTGTTGTACCGGATGTGCGGCGATCGAAATCCGCTGCACTCGGACCCCGAATTCGCCGCGGCGGCCGGGTTTCCTCGTCCGATCCTGCATGGGCTGTGCACGTACGGCATGACCTGCAAGGCGATGGTGGACAGCCTGCTCGACGGTGACACCGCGCGGGTCGGCAGCTATGGCGCCAGGTTCGCCGGCGTGGTGTTCCCCGGCGAGACGCTGAGGGCAAGTATCTGGAAAGAGGGCGACGGCTTTGCTGCCATCGTCACCGCGCCCGAACGCGATAATGCAGTGGCGCTTGCCGGGGTGGAACTGATTCCGGCCTAGATGTCACCAAGTTAGGCAGGTCGGTCGGCACCAGGCCCCCGACAAACGTAGTTGGCCTTACTTTTGCAGTATCAACATCGAGCAAACTCGCAGCTTGGGCGCTCAACGGCAGGTGATTTGCGATTGCGGACCATTTGAGGCTGCTGACCTTGTGATTTGACTCACCGCACGGTTGCCTCGCCAACGCGTCACGATCGCCGGACTCTCGGCCGGTTAAGTTCGCTGACCGGATCGTTGAATCGCGCCGTCGAGTTCGCTGACGACAGCGTTGAATCGGATCGTCCGAACGGCCGACAATAGTTGCTAGCAATCTCTCAAACTCGATGAAGATAGTGGTTGACAGGTTGCACACGCGTCTGCGAGGCTAGCAGGGACCCATCGTGATGAAAGGCTGGGGGAGCGATGAACACGATTGCTATGAAGCTTCAAACAGGAACTGCCGCGTTAGCGATTGCCGCTGCTGCGACACTAATTCCGGTATCCGCTCAGGCGGCACCGGAGATATCGATGCCCACCTCACCGGTCTCGCAACTTGCAGAGGTCGACTGGTGGTTCTTCCTTCCGAGTCTCGGCTCAACCACGTCTAACTCGAGTGCGATTCCGGCGGGCCTGACCCTGCTGCACATCGACGTCCCAGTTCTGACGCCGATGCTCATCGCGCCGCTCCTTGGCGCCCTGGGACTGCTCAACAAGCAGATCATTTGCCTTCCCGGGCTTGGAGGCGTGCACACGAATGCATACGGCGCCATCAACGTAACCGTATTCGGCTGCTAGGCGCACCGCCCACCAGCTAGTTCACGCGCAGATATCGACCGCTCGACACACCGAGCGGTCGATTCTGTGCGTTTTTGCCGCGGAAAAATTTGCTTGATTCTCGAAGAATGTTTGCTTGATTTCTGAAAAATCCACTTCAACGCAGGGGATACTGTTTGCGTGGCAAACGGGGGAGATGACGACCAGGGGTCGTCAATGACCGACGATCCGTCTGAGGACGGTCCTACGACTTCAGAGGAGCGACGGTCAAGACGGGGATGGCTTCGAAGTCGGCGCGGTGCGGCACTCGCGGGGCTGCTCTTGTTGGTACTCGTAGCGTTCGGAGCTTGGCTGGGCTTGCAGGTGACGCAGGCCAAGTCGAATCTCGAAGACGCACGCGACAACGCCCAGCAGGCAAAAGAAGCGCTTTCGAAGGGCGAAGTCGAGGACGCTAGAAGACTGGTGGACGCTGCGCGATCCGATGCCGAGCAGGCACAGGACGCAACTCATTCACTGCCGTGGAACATCGCATCGGTCGTGCCATGGCTTGGCAGCCCCTTCAAGACGGGTCAACAGATATCCGATGTCGTAGCGGGTCTGGCGGCGGACGTCCTACAGCCTTCTGTAAATGTCGGAGAAGCACTCGCACCGGACCAATTACTCGCAGGCAACGGCCACGTCGATGTTCGACGGCTCCGCGACTCGGCGCCCAAACTCAGCGAGATATCTACGGCTGCCAACGATCTGAACGCTCGGGCCACGGCTATTTCGGAGCCCAAGTACCTATCCGTCATGCGCGACGCCCGCTCTGCGCTTCAGACACAAATTTCTGACCTTTCCGAACTGCTTGACAACACGGCGCTGGCAGCGCGTCTTGTTCCTTCGATGATGGGCGTGGACGGCCCGCGCAGCTATTTCATGGGGTTTCAGACGAACGCCGAAGCCCGCGGCACGGGCGGTCTGCTCGGCGGATTCGGCGTTATTCGATTCGACAACGGCACCGCAACCGTGGAGCGCTTAGGGCGCAACAGCGAGCTGGACAAGAAATTTGCACCCATTGATCTCGGCATGGAATTCCTCCAACGATACGGATCCATGAATGCCACAACCGATTTCCGGAACTCCAATCAGAGTCCCCATTTTCCGTATGCGGCCCAAATCTGGAAGTCCATGTGGGAACAGCAATCCGGAACGACCGTAGACGGAGCCATATCGATCGATCCCGTTGCGCTGAGTTATATCCTCGCCGCGGTCGGTTCGGTCACCATGCCAGACGGCGAGACGATAACCAAGGACAACGTCGTCGAGTTAACCGAATCTACGGCGTATATCCGATTCGGTGCCGACTTTGCCGGCCGTAAGACATATCTCCAGGATGTCGCCAGCGCAGTCGTAGAGAAGATGACAGGGCAATTGGACTCGCCGCGACAGCTTCTCGATGCACTGGGCAAAGCGGTCAGCGAGCGCCGCATCGCCGTGTGGAGTGCCTCGCCGGCCGATCAGAAGCTCATCGAAGAGACGCCGCTAGCACACCTCGTCCCGAACGATCCTGCACCGTATGCAGCGGTGATCGTCAATAACCTTGGGGGGAACAAGCTCGATTACTACCTGACGAGACAACTCGAGTACTCGGCCGAGGGCTGTGAATCGTCGACCCGGAAATCCGCCGTCACTGTCCGCCTGACAAACACCGTGACCAATGTGGAGTCTTTGCCTGAGTACGTTGTCGGTCAGTCGGGGATCAAGGGTCAACTCCGCGAAGTCCCTTGGGGTTCAGACGTTACGTCGGTCACCCTTTTCGCGACGAAGGGTTCGGCGCTGGCGGGTGCGTTCGTCAATGGCACCAAAGTGCCGGTCTTCAGGGGCCTGGAACGCGGTCACCCGACATTCGAAGTTCAGATGGTCGTCCTGCCGCAGAAAACCGTTGAGTTGAAGTTCGAACTCAGCGAGCCGACGGTTCCCGGCGCGCCTCGGTTTCCCGTCCAGCCGCTGCGGGATAATCCCGTTCCGGTGGTATCGGTGGCCCCATGCCCCGGATGATGCCGACGGCGGCGTAAACGGGCCTTGCTGCCGCTTATCGAGCAATCGATACCAAAACTTTTGGCGGGTTCAGAACGCGCATCAGCAAATCGTTTGTGTATTGCTCCGCTAGATTCGTCGAATTGCGTTGTCCCAGAGCACGAACGGTCCGCAGTCCACAAGCGCGCTCCAACCTGATAACTTCCCTTGAAGTGAACGATCCCATACGGGATGCCGCAAGTCGGACGACTCAGGAGCACGCCGCCGTGAAGATCAACCCGCCCACCACACTCTTGACCGCAGCAGCGACCATCGCCACAGCTGGTGCGTTCGGTCTCATCACCGCACCCATCTCCTCCGCAGAGGACGTCACCACGACGACCGTCGGTAGCCAGGCCAAGCTGGTTGACGGCAACGTCATTCAGGGCTGGACCATCAGCGACCTCCGGCCCAGCTCCGACGCGATCCCCTACCCAGTTGCAGGCACGCTGTGGGAAGCCACCGCTACCGACGAGGCCCTCGAAGGCTCAGCCACCCCGATCGTGTCGAATCTCAACGCGCGCACTCGCGGCGGCGAAACGTACCGCGTTCTGTTCGGGGTTGCCACGCCGCAAGGCGTTAACCCAGCCACGATCGGTGAAGGTCAAAAGACCACTGGAAAAGTGTATTTCGATGTGACCGGCGCTGCACCGGACGCGGTCGTGTACAGCGCAGGCGATCAGGATCTGCTCGCGTGGGCGCAAGCCGCGCCGGCCCCGCGCCAGAGCGGGAGCCAGGGCGGGACCCAGTGGACGCCGCCGGCGCGCAGCCAAGCGTCGCCTACCCCGGCGGCCACCGCAGCGACCCCGGCGCCCGCGGCAGCTCCCGCGGCTGCCGGAACCACCCCTGCTCCCGCGGCTACCGCCGCCACTCCCGTGCCCGCTGCTGCGGGAGCGCCGCTGCCTGCGTCCGCCGAAGCCGCACCGGGAGCGCCGCTTCCGGCGGGCAGCCAGGGCACGCCGCTTCCGGCGGGCAGCCAGGGCACACCGCTACCCGCGGGCTCTCAGGGCACGCCTCTGCCCGCGGGTAGTCAGGGCGCGCCGGCAGGCGCAACGCCCACGCCGCTGTCGCCCGCCGGCCAAGGCACTCCCGCGGCGCCAGTTACTACGACGACAGTTCCGGCACCCACCGCCTAGAGCCGGACGGCTGTTACGAGTGGCTTGACCACCACGCGTACAACTCGTCGAAAGTTGGCCCCTGCGGGCCTGATTGGGCCTCGCTGACCACGAGTCTGGCCGCGTCGGTCCATGCCACCGTCGGATGGCCGTCATGGACGCCGCAGAACAGGACGCCGCTGATCTTGTCCGGTGTAGCGTTGCGGCGCCACGGCCCCGGCGACTGAATGTTGCCGGGGCAGTTGACTGTTGTCGATGCCTGCACGATGCCGTTGAACGCCGTGTCGAGCGCGGACTTGTCTGCAACCAATGTGTAAGTCGCCGACGGTGGACCACCCGCGTCAGAGTTCTGCTCACAACTAACCTGCGCCAGTGCGCCTTTCGGCGCTGCGACGGACTTGCAGCCGTCGGACGGATAGCCGGCCGGAACCATGTGCAGCAGCCGGTCGGCTTCGGGGTTCGGCGTTGTGGGCGCTGGAGACGGCGGCGCAGCATCGGATTCGGGCGATGGGCGCACCAGCCAAAAGATCAGCCCACCGACAACGAGAACTACGAGCAGCGATGCGGCGCTGAGGAAAACAATCGGTTTGCGTTCGCGGCGCCGCACCGGCCGCGGATTCACAATCAACGGCGCTGCATCGAACTTATCTGCCCACGCGCCTTGACCGGCATGCCATCTCTCCTCGGCCGACGGAGGCGGGGCGGGAACGGCTAGCGGTCCGGTATCGGTGTCGTCGACGTCGGGTTCGTCAAAGCCTTCTGGCACACAACCCCCATGATCATCGCGGCGACAAGCTATTACGGCGGCCGGCTGGTGGCTGGCTGCCGTAATGAGGGTAGTAGGGCGGAGCGCTACGTGTGAGCGCGCTCCAAGGCCGCGTCGGCCAATGTCGTCGCCGCCGGACACATCCGCAAATGCCGGTTGACGTAGTCGTGCAGTTCAGGTGCCTCGGCAGTGAATCGGATATGGAGCTCGCCGTTGTCTGAACTGGCCGTGAGCGTGTCGGTGATCGCCATGGGGACAGACAAGGTGGCGCCGCAGCCCGCCGGGCAACGAACCGTGAGGTCGCCAGGCGGATTCAAGGCGTCGATGGCCTCGGGCTGAATCAACGGAATGGCGGCCTGACAGCCATCGCTCGCCGCGTGAACGAACGCGTCGACTTTCGCCGACGACAACAGAACGCGTGGTCTACCGCCCCAACCGCACGAACACATCGCCTGCGCGCGGTACCGAGGCCGCATCGCTACGACGGTGCCTCTGCCGCCCCCCAGATCCCCCATTTGGCCGTCACCATCCCCACCATCCCGGGCACCACCTCCCCCAATGGACCGAAATCCACAGACGTGGTGCCGATCGCTGCATCCTATGGATTTGCTAGATCTGCTGTCAAGCGACACGCTCTGACCTTGAAGCGAAGTGTTGCGGGGTGATCGACGTCGTCGGTTGCCGCGCAGTGGGCGAACCGCATTTTGCGTCCGCTGTTCGTCTGCGCCGCATTCGGCAGTGCGCTTTCGCGGACGTAACCCATACGTAACACCAGTTCAGATGGGTTGTTGCGGCGTCAAGGACTTCGTATGGAAGAGCGCGAGTCTTCCACAGTTCGCCGGTCTGGTTTACGCCGATATGCGCTGTCGACGCCCATGCTGTGTTGACAGTCCAATCAGCTGCTTGAGTTAGCAACCGTCGTGCGGGGAATGACACGAACTCGCAAGTGGTTGCTATGAGGGTCGACTATCCCAGTATCAAACCGGAGGTCGGGACACCCGTGCCCGCGGTCACGAGCACATGCTCGACGTGGTCGACTTGATTGACCGAGGTGCCCCGAAGCTGGCGAACACCCTCGGCGATGCCGTTCATACCGTGGATATACGCCTCGCCCAGCTGACCACCGTGGGTGTTGATCGGCAGCCTGCCGCCGATCTCGATCGCACCTCCGGCGACGTAGTCTTTCGCCTCGCCCTGTCCGCAGAACCCCAACTCCTCCAACTGGATCAGGGTGAACGGCGTGAAGTGGTCATACAGAATCGCGGTCTGGATGTCGGTCGGCTTCAGGCCCGACTGTGACCACAGCTGCCGCCCGACCAGACCCATCTCTGGCAGGCCCAGCTCAGGCCGGTAGTAGCTGACCATCGAGTACTGGTCGGGGCTGGCGCCCTGCGAGGCCGCCTCGATGATGGCCGGCCGGTTCTTGAGATCCTTTGCTCGCTCGGGTGTCGTCACGACAATGGCCACGGCACCGTCGGTCTCCTGGCAGCAGTCGAGCAGCCTGAGCGGTTCGGCGATCCACCGCGAATTCTGGTGGTCCTCAATGGTGATCGGCTTCTCGTAGAAATAAGCCTTGGGGTTCTTGGCCGCATGCTTGCGGTCGGCGACCGAAACCGCGCCGAAGTCCTTGCTGGTCGCCCCGGAAAGGTGCATGTACCGCTTGGCGATCATCGCCACCTGCGCCGCAGGCGTCGAAAGGCCGTGCGGATACGAGAACGAATTGTCCACACCCGTGGAATCGGCGTTCTCGACCAAGCGCATCTGCACCTGCCCGAATCGTGTTCCCGAACGTTCGTTGAAGGCCCGGTATGCGACAACGCATTCCGCGACACCGGTCGCCACCGCGATGGCCGCCTGCTGAATCGTCGCGCACGCGGCGCCACCGCCGTGATGGATCTTGGAAAAGAACTTCAAGTCCCCGATGCCTGTGGCCCGTGCGACCGCGACCTCGGTGTTGGAATCCATCGTGAAGGTCACCATGCCGTCGACATCAGCAGGTGTGAGCCCGGCGTCGTCGAGTGCATCCAGCACCGCCTCGGCAGCCAGCCGAAGCTCGCTGCGGCCGGAGTTCTTCGAGAAATCAGTGGCGCCGATGCCGACGATCGCCGCCTTCCCTGACAGTTCCCTGCTCATGCCTCGACTTCCCCGATGGTCAGCGTGGAGGTCGCGATGACGTGATCGCCAAGACTGTTGCTGCCGACGACCTTCAGCGTGATCAACCCGTCCTCGACCGCGGTCACTTCGCCCTTGAAGGTGATGGTGTCGTAGGCGTACCACGGCACACCGAGCCGGAGGGCGATCGACTTGATCACCGTGTTCGGCCCTGCCCAGTCGGTGACGTACCGCTGCACCAAACCGGTGTCGGTCAGGATGTTGACGAAGATGTCCTTCGACCCCTTGGCCTGTGCCTTGTCGCGATCGTGGTGCACATCCTGGTAGTCGCGGGTCGCGATCGCCGTCGACACAATGAAGGTTGGGTCCCCGTACAGCGACAGCTCGGGCAGCTTCGTGCCCACCTCGACCGTCGGCGCACTCACGCGTCAGGCTCCCATGCATACAGCGTCCACGCCGGGCCGGAATCACCTTCTGGGAAGTCGATATACGTTGCGCGCACAGGCATTCCGATCTCCACGGTGGCGGGGTCGACGTTTCGGAGCTCACCAAGCATCCGAACGCCCTCCTCGAGTTCGACGAGTGCGATCACGAACGGCAGCGTGCGGCCGGGCACCTTCGGGGCGTGATGCACGACGAAGCTGAACACCGCGCCCTTGCCGCTGGCGACCGCGTAGTCGGTCGGGGCTTCCTTGATCCGCCCATAACGCGGGCACCGGCGGATGCTGCAACGAACCCTCCTCACGCTTCTGGATGCGTAATTCGTGTGCGTTGACTCCGTCCCAGAAGAACTTCGTATCCTGCGACGACGCGGGCCGCATCATCGAGTTCGCGGCGAGATCCTCAGGGACGGGCGCAGTGGTCACGTCTTGATCGGCGGGCCTGAACTTCATGATGCGCCACAGCATCTCGGCGACGTCCTCGTCACCAACCTGCCACGTGATCTTCTGCGTGATAAAGAAACTCTCGCCGAGCGCGGTCTTCTTCGGTCCGACAACGTCGGTCAGCTCGGCGGCAACGCTGACCTCCTCACCCACCCGCAGGTAGCGGTGGTAGGTCTGTTCACAGTTGGTCGCGACGACGCCGATATAGCCTGCGTCGTCGAACAGTTCCATGATCTTGCCGAGCGGGTCGTCATCAGGGCGGGATCCGCTGAGCCCGAACATCGTCCAGACCTGGATCATCGCGGGCGGAGCGACGATGCCCGGGTGACCAGCAGCCTTGGCGGCCGCCTCGTCAACGTAGATGGGATTCTTGTCGCCGATCGCGTCAAGCCAGTGATCGACCATCGGCTGATTCACTGGATGGCGGCCGACGCGCGGCTTACTCTTTCCGTCGGCCTTTACCCGCTCTGCCGCCTTTTGGATGTCGTCGACGGTCACCTGGGGACCCTCGGCACCTTCAGTCCGGAGGCAGCAATCATCTCTCGCATGACCTCGTTCACACCTCCACCGAATGTAATGACCAGATTCCGCTTCGTTTGACTGTCGAGCCATTTCAGCAGCTCGGCGGTGTCCGGTTCGGCCGGGTTGCCGTACTTTCCGACAATCTCCTCGGCCAGCCGACCCGCGTACTGGATCCGTTCGGTGCCAAACACTTTGGTTGCGGCCGCATCGGCCACGTCAATGGCCTCGCCCGATGCCGCGACTTGCCAGTTGAGCAGTTCATTGATCCGCCACATGGCCTTGAGTTCGCCAAGCGAGCGCTTGACGTCGTCATGATCGAGCGGGATGTCACCGTTGCCGCCCGGCTTCGACGCCCACGAGTGGATCCTGTCGTAAAGCGCGGCGAAGCGGCCCGCGGGGCCCAGCATCACGCGCTCGTTGTTGAGCTGGGTGGTGATCAGTCGCCAGCCGCCGTTCTCCTCCCCGACGAGCATGTCGGCGGGGACCCGGACGTCGCTGTAGTAGGTGGCGTTGGTGTGGTGCGCGCCGTCGGACAAGATCATCGGCGTCCAGGAGTAGCCGGGATCCCTGGTGTCGACAATGAGAATCGAAATGCCTTTGTGCTTCACCGCTTCCGGATCTGTGCGACAGGCCAGCCAGATGTAGTCGGCATCATGTCCGCCGGTGGTGAAGACCTTCTGCCCGTTGACGATGTACTCGTCGCCCTGCCGGACCGCGGTGGTGCGCAACGACGCGAGGTCGGTGCCCGCCTCCGGTTCGGTATAGCCGATCGCGAAGTGCAGTTCGCCGGCGAGGATTGCAGGCAGGAACTTCTTCTTCTGCATATCGCTGCCGAACACTTGCAGTGTCGGTCCTACGGTTTGAAGGGTAACGGCGGGCAGTGGTACGTCCGCACGGTGAGCCTCGTTGACGAAGATCGACTGTTCGATCGGGCCGTAACCGAGGCCGCCGAATTCCTTCGGCCACCCGACGCCCAGTTTGCCATCCGAGCCCATCCGCTTGATCACCGCGCGGTAGGCCTTGCCATGCCGGTCGGCCTCCATCTCCTTGTATTCCTCGGCGGAGATGAGGTTCGAAAAGTATTGCCGCAGTTCGGCTTGCAGCTGTCGCTGTTCGGGGGTCAGTTCGATGAACATTACGCTCCCACCAGATCGAGACGATGCGCTTGCCCGCCCACCAGTCGGGCCAAGTCCTTGATCGTGGAGTAATAGCGGTCCATCGGGTAGTCAATGTCCATACCCATGCCGCCGTGCAGGTGGTGGCAGATCTGCATCACCGGGGGCGCCTGCGAGGCCAGCCAGTAGCCGAGGACGTCGAGATCGTCGTCGGCGTCACGACCCTCCGACAAGCCGCCACACGACCGACGTCGCCGCCAAAGTCAATGTGCGCGAGGCGATGTAGACCTCGGCGAGCTGTGCGGCAACTGTCTGGAAGGTCGAAAGCGGCTTGCCGAACTGATGCCGGCTGGCCACATAGTCGGCGGTCAGCCGCAGCGCACCCGCGACAAGGCCCGACGCGTACGCGCCAATCGCGGCCAGCGCCAACTGGTTTACCCGGTGCA
Organism: uncultured Actinomycetota bacterium; assembly: GCA_963766465.1. GTDB lineage: Bacteria > Actinomycetota > Actinomycetes > Mycobacteriales > Mycobacteriaceae > Mycobacterium. The sequence goes on along the minus strand of CAVXZT010000013.1, from coordinate 306,936 downwards.
CCATCGCGTCCGCCAGTACCCCGTCTGCCTCCGCATCGGAGAACGTCACGGTGTACTCGTCGCCACCGTTGGACGTCGGCGTCTTCGTCAGCTGCACACCCTCGGCCTTCGGTGACACCACCACGACGGCGCTGTCCGTGGTCACGACGATCCACTCCGCTTGCCCCGCATACGGAACCGCGACCTTGGTGCCGTTCACCCGGCCATTGGAGAAAGTCGTCGCGGGCCGGTCCGGAAGCGGCGCGCCTGGCTCGTTGAGGGCCGCGGTCAGCACCGAGCCCTTGGCGACGCCCGCGAGGTAGCGGTCCTGCTGTTCGTCGGACGCCAGGTCCAGCAGCACGGTCGTGCCAAGGCCGAGCGTGGCCAGCGCGGGGCTGACGCTGCCATGCCTGCCGATCTCGGTCAGCGCGGTCGCCACCTCGGATAGCCCGAGGCCGTCTCCACCGAGGCGCTCGGGCACGGCGAACGCCGTCGCACCCCCTGCGACCAAGGCATCCCAGCTGTTCTCCCGGTCCAGCACGGATGTCACGACGTCGGCGACAGCCTGCTGCTCCGGGTCCGGTGTGAAATCCACCCGAATCCTCCTTGATCCATGGGAAGTTTGGCGCTATTGCGCGCCGGCGCCGGTGTAGTCCACCTGCCAGTGCTTGATTCCGTTGAGCCAGCCCGACATTAGCCGTTCGGGCTCACCGATCGGCCTGAGATCGGGCATGTGATCGGCGACCGCGTTGAAGATGAGGTTGATGGTCATCCGGGCCAAGTTCGCGCCGATGCAGTAGTGCGCGCCGGTTCCGCCAAACCCGACCTGCGGGTTGGGATCGCGGAGGATATCGAACGTATTGCGGATTCTCGAAGACCTCTTCGTCGAAGTTGGCCGAGCGGTAAGACATGACCACCCGCTGCCCCTTCTTGATCTGCACACCCGAGAGTTCGGTGTCCTCGAGCGCGGTGCGCTGGAACGCGGACACCGGTGTCGCCCAGCGGATGATCTCGTCGGCCGCAGTGCCTGGGCGCTCCTTCTTGTAGAGCTCCCACTGCTCGGGGTGCTGCGAGAACGCGATCATGCCGTGGGTGATGGAGTTACGCGTGGTCTCGTTGCCGGCCACCGCGAGCATCACCACGAAGAAGCCGAACTCGTCGTCGGAGAGCTTCTCGCCGTCGATATCGGCCTCGACCAGTTGGGTGACGATGTCTTCGCCGGGGTTCTTGCTGCGGTCGTCGGCCATTTGCATCGCGTACTGGATCAGCTCGACCGATGACATCGCCGGGTCGACGTGGGCGTACTCCGGGTCCTCGCCCGCGGTCATTTCGTTGGACCACCGGAACAGCTTGTCGCGGTCCTCCTGCGGTACGCCCAGCAGGCCGGCGATGGCCTGTAGCGGCAGCTCGCAGGAGACCTGCTCGACGAAGTCGCCGGAGCCCTCGGCGGCGGCGGTCTCAGCAATCTTCTGGGCACGTTCGGCGAGTTCGGCCTCCAGCCGGCCGATCGCGCGCGGGGTGAAACCGCGGGAGATGATCTTGCGCAGCCGGGTGTGCTGCGGTGCGTCCATGTTCAACAGGACGGCCTTCTGAAGGTCGATGTTGTCGCGCGTCATCGCCTCAGGCCAGACGGGGATGGCTCCGTCCGGTGAGCTGCCGTAGACGTCGCTGCGCTTGGATACCTCTTTGACGTCGGCGTGCTTGGTGACCAGCCAATAGCCCTTGTCGCCGAACCCGCCGGTTCCGCCTGGCACGTCGACCCAGTGGACGGGCTCGGACTTGCGCAACTCGGCGAGTTCAGCAACGGGCAGGCGCTCAAGATTCAGGTTCGCGTCGAGGAAGTCGAAGTCAGCCGGAATATTGGGGGGATTCCCCGAGGGGGAAGTCACAGTGGTGTTCTCCTCAATTGCAACGTGTTCTAGTGCCAGTAAAACATGCGTTCATCGCAGATCAAAGGCATGGGGACATCGCAGCTTGTCAGAGTAATGAAACGTGTTCTAGCCTGACGGAATGGGTAACCCTGTCATCGTTGAAGCCACTCGCAGTCCCATCGGTAAGCGGAACGGCTGGCTGTCCGGCCTGCACGCCACCGAGTTGCTTGGCGCGACTCAGAAGGCTCTCATGGAGAAGGCCGGCGTCGACGCCGGCGACGTCGAACAGATCGTGGGCGGCTGCGTCACCCAGTTCGGTGAGCAGTCCAACAACATCACCCGGGTGAGCTGGCTGGTCGCCGGCCTGCCCGAGCACGTCGGCGCAATGACAGTCGACTGCCAGTGCGGCAGCGGCCAGCAGGCCAACGGGTTGATCGCCGGCCTCATCGCGGCAGGAGCCATCGACATCGGAATCGCGTGCGGCATCGAGGCGATGAGCCGCGTCGGCCTCGGCGCCAACGCAGGCCCGGATCGCAACATCCTTCGGCCGGCGTCGTGGGACATCGACCTGCCCGACCAGTTCACCGCCGCCGAGCGGATCGCCAAGCGGCGCGGTATCACCCGCGAGGAGATCGACCAGTTCGGCTTCGACTCGCAGCGCAAGGCCGCCCAGGCCTGGGCCGAGGGCCGCTTCGACCGCGAGATCAGCGGCATCGAGGCGCCGGTGCTCGACGAGAACAAGCAGCCCACCTCCGACCGCCACGTGGTCACCAAGGACCAGGGCCTCCGCGACACCACGCTGGAGGGTCTCGCTTCCCTGAAGCCGGTGCTCGAGGACGGTATCCACACGGCGGGAACGTCCTCTCAGATCTCCGACGGCGCCGCCGCGGTGCTGTGGATGGACGAAGACAAGGCAAAGGCGCTTGGCCTGCGGCCACGCGCCCGCATCATCAGCCAGGCGCTGGTCGGTTCTGAGCCGTACTACCACCTTGACGGCCCGGTGCAGTCGACGGCCAAGGTGCTCGAGAAGGCCGGCATGAAGATGGGTGACATTGACATCACCGAGATCAACGAGGCGTTCGCGTCGGTGGTGTTGTCGTGGGCGCGGGTGCACAACCCGGACATGGACAAGGTCAACGTCAACGGCGGCGCGATCGCGCTGGGCCACCCCGTCGGCAGCACCGGCAGCAGATTGATCACCACCGCGCTGCACGAGTTGGAGCGCACCGATCAGAGCACCGCGCTGATCACGATGTGTGCCGGTGGAGCGTTGTCCACCGGCACAATCATCGAGCGCATCTAGTACCAGTAGACGAAGTTCGTCGACCTGCCGTTGTCGCAGTTCACCTTGACGTCCCACGGGCGGAACAAGGGAACTCCTGGGAACTCCAGGTCCTGGCTGCCGAAGGACGCCAGGTTGACGGTGCGGACGATCCACCCGTCGGCGGTGTAGGTGCAGCTGGTATTGCCAGGTGTCCAGTTCTTGACCGTGGCGGTGAGACCGCCCGGGTGCGGGCGGTAGATCACTTCCGGATCCCCGTTGAACGCGTCGGCCTGCGCCGCCCCTGCTCCCGCTAGAACCGCCGATGCCGCAGCAGCAGCGACGACGGCCCCAAGTGCGTACTTCCTCAGGTTGCTGAACATGTGTGCCCCCTCTCGGTATCCCCGGCGCAATCACGTCGGGTAGGCCAACGATGAGGGAGTTGCGGCAGCCCGCTACGCGTACTTCACTACGCAAGTTTCTGTGGTGAACTACTCGACCTGCCGAAGGAGCAGACGGCTCTAGACCTTTTCGATGCGCGGAGAAAACCGGGCCCGAATGTGGTGGATCTTGCCGTCGGATGCGGGAATCAGAAACGTTTCCTTGACCGGTGCGACGACGCGGCGACCGGCGAAATTGGCCTTCGTGACAACGGTGAACGTGGCGTGCACTTCGTCCCCGTTGACGGTGAAGTTGCGGTCGGTGGTTGCGGCGATGATGCGGTACTGCGGTCCACGACTTAGGCTGCGCCGCAAGTGACTTCCGGAGAAGCCGGTCTTGACGCCCTGTTCGATGCGGACGCAATCCGGCGCGAAGGGAACGGACTCGCCTGCGTGGCTGGCGAGCGCGTCGATGTAGGCGTCGGCCGCCGCGATGCGGTCGGTATCGGAAACTGTGTCCACCCACCGAGCATAGGATGAGCGCTATGGCAAAGTCTCGCCCACGCTTCATGGACACAAAGTCAGCGGACTTCTTCATCAAGTGGATGTCGAAGATCAACACGTTCATGTACCGCCGCAGCGACGGCGAAGGCTTCGGCAGTAACTTTCAGGGCATTCCGGTGGCGCTGCTGACCACAACCGGGCGCAAGAGCGGAGAGCCGAGGGTCAGTCCGCTCTATTTTCACCGCGACGGCGACATCGTCGTGGTGGCAGCGTCCAAGGGCGGCAGCGACAAGAACCCGATGTGGTACCTGAACATCAAGTCCGATCCGAAGGTGCAAGTCCAGATCAAGAAAGAGGTGCTCAACCTGACCGCCCGTGACGCCACGGACGAGGAACGCGCAAAGTACTGGCCACGACTGGTCGAGATGTACCCGACCTACGAGGATTACCAGTCCTGGACCGACCGGGTTATCCCGCTGGTGGTCTGCGAGCCGTGAGCACCGAGTACGACCTGCATTTCTATTTCGACCCGGTCTGCCCGTTCGCCTGGTTGACGAGCAAGTGGGTGCGCGAGGTCGCCGCGCAGCGCGACTACAGCGTGGACTGGCGGTTCATCTCGCTGCGAATTCTCAACGCGCACATCGACTATGCGGCGCACTTCCCACCGAACTACGAGGAAGGGCACTCCGCTGGTCTGCGACTGCTGAGAGTCGCCGCGCGCGTCCGTGCAGAACACGGCCGTGAGGCCGTTGGCCCGCTCTACAAGGCGATCGGCACCCGGATCTTCGACACTGCTCGCGACATTGATCCGCTGTCAGCATCGGACCAAGGGGCGCGACACACACTAGAGCCCTTGTTGCAAGATGCCGGTCTGCCAACCGGTCTCGCAGCCGCTCTCGATGATGAATCTCTCGACGTGGTGTTGCGCGCGGAGACCGAAGAGGCGCTGGCGCTGACGGGACGCGATGTCGGCACACCGATCCTGCACTTCCAACCGCCCGGCGGGACAGCGTTTTTCGGCCCGGTGATCAGTCGGGTGCCCTCCCCCGCCGACGCCGTCGAACTCTGGGACCACGTCGTCGCGCTGGCGGCCTTCCCCGGGTTCGCCGAGATCAAGCGCAGCCTGCGCGAGCGGCCACAGCTGTCCAGCTTCGGCGTCGACGACGTTGGCATCGTTGAGGACTGGCACGGAGGCAGCCGCCGCACCAAGAAATAGTTTGCGAGGCGGCAACTGCGGCAACTCAACGGACATGGCAGGCAGAATTCGTAACTCGCGACCGCTGGTGCTGGCGATGAAGTACTTCGCTCGCGGCCACATCTGGCTGTACCAGCGCACCAATGGTCGCGTCGGCGCCAAGCTGCTGTGGTTTCCCGCGGCGCTCGTGACGACGACTGGACGTAAGACTGGACAGCCGCGCACGACGCCGACGCTGTACCTGCGTGACGGTGATCGCGTGATCCTGCCGGCCTCCTTCGGAGGACGCGACGCCGACCCCGGGTGGTATCGCAACCTCAAGGCAAACCCGAAGGTGCACGTACAGATTCGGGGTGAGCAGCTCGATCTGATTGGCCGTGACGCCACCGAAGACGAACGAAAGTCCTACTGGCCCAACTTGATCAGGATGTATCCCCCGTATCGGGGATATCGAAAGGCGGCGGATCGAGTGATCCCTCTGGTCGTCTGCGAGCCGGCCTAGGCGCCGTGGATCGGAGCCGGCGCCCGTGCCTTGCCGAGCGCCTCCCCGCGCAGCAGCGCCGCGATGCGCTCGCCCGCCTTGCCGTCGCCGAACGGGTTCTGGTCGGCGACCATGCGCGAATACGCGTCGGGGTTCTCCAACAGCTCAAGCGCGGAAGAGACGATCAACTCTCTATCGGTACCGACGATGCGCGCGCAGCCCGCCTCGACCGCCTCGGGCCGCTCGGTCACCGTGCGCATCACGAGCACCGGCTTTCCGAAACTCGGCGCCTCCTCCTGAATACCGCCCGAGTCGGTGAGGATCAGCTCGCAGCGCTGCTGCAGGTACAGGAGCGAAAGATAATCCGTCGGCTCGATGAGCGCGATCCGCGCCTCGGCGCCGAGCAGTCGCCGCACCGGCTCGACCACGTTGGGATTGAGGTGCGTCACGAACACGATCGCCACGCGCGCGTTGCGCTGCGCCACCTCGGCCAGCGCCTTACAGATCTGCTCGATGCCCTCGCCGATCGACTCGCGGCGGTGGCTCGTCACAAGCACCAACTGCGAATCCTCGGCAAATTTGTCCGCGAGCGCCTTGACCGCCGGATCGGCATGGTCCTCGATGCGCGGACGGATCCATTCAAGCGCGTCGACCACCGTATTGCCGGTTACATGCACGCCCTCGTGCACGCCCTCGGCGCGCAGGTTCGCGGCGGCGCGCGGCGTTGGCGCGAAGTGCAGGTCGGCCACGCGGCTGATCATCACGCGGTTGACCTCTTCCGGGAACGGCGCGAGCCGGTCGCCCGTGCGCAGCCCCGCCTCGACATGGCCGACCGGAATCCGACGGTAGAAGGCGCAGGTCGCGCCCACCATGGCCGAGCTCGTATCGCCCTGCACCAGAACGCAATCGGGCTCAACGCTCCCGAGCGTCTCGTCGATCTGCGCGAACAGCCGGCTCGTGAGTTGCCCGAGGGACTGCCCCGGCTGCATCGACTCGAGGTCGATATCGGGCACGATCTCGAAGCTCGCCATCGCCTGGCGCACCAGCCGCTCGTGCTGGCCGGTGCAGCAGACGACCGACTCGAATGCGCCGTGGTCGGCCGCGAGCGCGCGTAGCACGGGTGCGAGCTTCACCGCTTCGGGCCGCGTGCCGAAGATTGTGAGGATGCGCTTGCGCCGTGTCACGTCGGGTAGACCGACAGCTTCCCGCACGTAAGCATCGGCGGCATTGTTCCACAGCGCCGCGCGCCTCACCAGCAAAAGCGCCGCACCACCGCGATCATCGCGCTCGCGGTCCTGAGGTCGGCGTTGGCCTAGGCGCCGTAGACCGGCACCGGCGGCCTTGCCTTGCCGAGCAGCTCGGCGACGACCGGTCCTAGCTCAGACGGGTCCCACTGGGCGCCCTTGTCGACCTGGGGTCCGTGCGCCCATCCCTCGGCGACGCGGACGATCCCACCCTCGACCTCGAACATCTTCCCGGTGACATCGCGCGACTCGACACTGCCGAGCCACACCACCAGCGGTGAGATGTTTTCCGGCGCCATGGCGTCGAAGTCCGCGTCCTGGGTCGACATCATGTCGGCGAACACGGTCTCGGTCATCCGTGTTCGCGCGGATGGGGCAATGGCGTTGACGGTGACGCCGTAGCGGCCCATCTCGGCAGCAGCAACCAATGTCAAGGCCGCGATGCCCGCCTTGGCCGCGCTGTAATTAGCCTGTCCCACACTGCCTTGCAGCCCAGCGCCGGAACTGGTGTTGATGATGCGGGCGTCGGGCATGTTGCCGGCCTTCGACTGAGCACGCCAATAGGCGGCCGCGTGCCGCATGGTGGCGAAGTGGCCCTTGAGGTGCACGGCGGTGACGGCGTCGAATTCCTCTTCACTTGTGTTGGCGAACATGCGGTCTCGGACGATCCCTGCATTGTTCACCAGAACGTCCAGCCCACCGAACGAGTCGACCGCGGTCTGGATGAGCCCCTCCGCCTGTCCCCAGTCGGCGACGTTGGCCCCGCTGGTGACGGCTTCGCCACCGGCAGCGGTGATCTCGTCGACGACGTCCTGCGCGGCGCTGCCGCCGCCCGCGGGTGAGCCGTCGAGGCCAACGCCGATGTCGTTGACCACCACGCGCGCCCCCTCGGCGGCGAACGCAAGGGCATGCGCTCGTCCAATGCCGCCGCCGGCGCCCGTCACGATGACCACACGGCCGTCGAGCAATCCCATATCCGTTGTCTCCTTAGCTATTTGACGTCAGCAGTCGTGGTTGCCAGGTAGTGCGGCGGCTCCCCGCCGCCATGCACCTCAAGCGATGCGCCGCTGATATACGACGCGGCGTCGGATGCCAGGAAGGCCGCGGCCCATCCGACGTCGGTGGGCTTGGCCAACCTGCCGAGCGGCACGTTCTTCGAAATCGCGGCGATCGAGTCGGCGTCACCGTAGAACAATTCGGACTGCTCCGTCTCGACCATGCCGACCACGACCGAGTTGATCCTGACCTTCGGCCCCCACTCGACGGCCAGTGTGGCCGTGAGGCTTTCGACACCAGCCTTCGCGGCGCCGTAGGCGCCGGTACCCGGACTCGGCCTGCGCCCACTGACGCTGCCGACATTGACGATCGCTCCGCCTCGCGCCTGGGTCTGCATGTGCTTGTTGGCGTGCTGCGAAACCGAAAGCGGCCCAAACAGATTGAGTTCGATGATCTTCCGGCTGAACTTCGCACTCGCATCCGCGGTGAGGACGTACGGCGAGCCGCCCGCGTTGTTCACCACTACATCGAGTCGACCGTGGCGCTCCACGATCGCGTCGACCATCGCCGCAACGGCGTCGTCGTCCCGCACATCACAGGAATGGAAGTCGTAGGGCAACCCCTCCACCGGGCGGCGGGCGCACGTCACAACCGTCGCCCCCTGATCGGCGAAGACCGCGCTGATTCCGGCGCCGACTCCGCGGACTCCGCCGGTCACCAAAACGACCCTGTCCTTCAGGCCCAGGCTTATTTCTGAGGGGTCGGTCACCGTGCTAGGGTACCAAGCAAGTGCTTGCTTAGGTAGCGACCCCGGAGTAACTGAGGTATCCGCATGACGATCACTACTAAGACTGTCGAGCCGGGCATCGTCTCGGTCACCGTCGACTATCCAAAGGTCAACGCGATCCCGTCGAAGGGCTGGTTCGAACTCGGCGACGCCATCACGGCCGCGGGCCGCGACCGCAGCACCCACGTGGTGATCCTGCGAGCCGAGGGCCGCGGCTTCAACGCAGGCGTCGACATCAAGGAGATGCAGAACACCGAGGGCTTCACCGCGCTCATCGACGCCAACCGTGGTTGTTTCCACGCCTTCCGCGCGGTGTACGAGTGCGAGGTGCCCGTGGTCGCCGCGGTCAACGGCTTCTGCGTCGGCGGCGGCATCGGGCTGGTCGGCAATGCCGACGTGATCGTCGCCTCAGACGACGCGACGTTCGGGCTGCCAGAGGTGGAGCGCGGCGCTCTCGGCGCCGCCACGCACCTGTCCCGCCTTGTGCCCCAGCACATGATGCGCAGGCTGTTCTTCACCGCCGCCACCGTCGACGCCGCGACGCTGCATCACTTCGGTTCTGTGCACGAGGTCGTGCCGCGCGCAGAGCTGGATGAAGCCGCGCTGCGGGTGGCCCGCGACATCGCCGTCAAGGACACCCGGGTAATCCGCGCGGCAAAGGAGGCGCTGAACCTGATCGACGTGCAGCGCGTCAACTCCAGTTACCGTATGGAGCAAGGCTTTACGTTCGAACTGAACCTCGCGGGAGTGGCCGACGAGCACCGGGATGCGTTCGCAGGAACGTCGAAGGGGAAAGAATGACCGACAAGAGGACCACGCTGGACGATGCCGTCTCGTCGATCGAGAGCGGCATGACGATCGGCATCGGCGGCTGGGGTTCCCGGCGCAAGCCGATGGCGTTCGTGCGGGCCATCTTGCGCACCGGCGTCAAGGATCTGACCGTCGTCACCTACGGAGGCCCTGACGTCGGGTTGTTGTGCTCGGCGGGCAAGGTGAAGCGCGTTTACTACGGCTTCGTGTCGCTGGACTCGCCTCCCTTCTACGATCCGTGGTTCTCCAAGGCGCGTACGTCGGGTGCCATCGAGTCCCGCGAGATGGACGAGGGCATGGTGCGCTGCGGGTTGCAGGCCGCCGCGCAGCGACTGCCGTTTCTGCCGATCCGGGCCGGGCTTGGAAGTGACGTGCGCGCATTCTGGGGTGACGAGCTGAAGACGGTGAGGTCGCCGTATCCCACAGACGGTGGCTACGAGGAACTCGTCGCCATGCCTGCGCTGAACCTCGATGCCGCGTTCGTTCACATGAATCTCGGTGACGCGCAGGGCAATGCGGCTTACACCGGCATCGACCCCTACTTCGACGATCTGTTCCTGATGGCCGCCGAGAAGCGCCTCCTTTCGGTCGAGCGAGTGGTGCCCACCGACGAACTCGTCAAGGCCGTCCCACCGCAGGCGCTTCTGATCAACCGGATGATGGTCGACACCGTCGTCGAGGCTCCCAATGGCGCCCACTTCACCACTGCCGAACCGGACTACCGCCGCGACGAGAAGTTCCAGCGGCACTACGCAGAAGCTGCGGCTTCCGACGAGACCTGGCAGCAGTTCGTCGAAACGTACCTTTCCGGCAGCGAGGCCGACTATCAGGCCGCGGTGCGGAAGTTCGCCGAGGACCAGAAGGCGGATGCCAAATGATTTCCGTGACCCGCGCCGAGGTGTGCTCCGTCGCTTGCGCAGAGCTGTTCCGCAACGCAGGCGAAATCATGGTCAGCCCGATGGCGCCGATGGTGTCGATCGGGGCCAGGCTGGCGCGGCTGACCTTCTCGCCCGACATCCTGCTGACCGATGGCGAGGCCCGACTGCTGGCCGATAGCCCCGCCATCGGGGTCGTCGGCGCGATCGAGGGCTGGATGCCGTTCGGGCGCGTGTTCGAGACGTTGGCCTGGGGACGGCGCCACGTTGTCATGGGCGCCAACCAGATTGACCGCTACGGGAACCAGAACCTGTCGGCGTTCGGCCCCCTGCAGCACCCGACCCGACAGATGTTCGGTGTTCGCGGCGCGCCGGGCAACACCATCAACCACGCGACCAGCTACTGGGTCGGCAACCACTCCAAGCGGGTGTTCGGCGATTCTGTCGACGTGGTGTCCGGCATCGGCTGGGACAAGGTGGATCCGGACAATCCGGCGTACCGCTTCGTCAACGTGTACCGCGTCGTCTCCAATCTCGGGGTCTTCGACTTCAACGGACCGGACCATCAGATGCGCGCGGTGTCGCTGCATCCGGGTGTCTCACCGGAAGACGTTCAGGAAAGCACCTCGTTCGAGGTACACGACCTGGACAAGGCTGACACGACACGGCTGCCCACCGGTGACGAGCAGAAGCTTATCCGAGAGGTGATCGACCCGAAATCACTGCGGGACAAGGAAGTAAGGGTGTGACCCAAATGACCAGGTTGCGCACGCCGCTAACCGAGCTGATCGGCATCGAGCATCCGGTGGTGCAGACCGGGATGGGCTGGGTGGCGGGTGCACGGCTGGTGTCGGCGACCGCCAACGCAGGCGGCCTCGGCATCCTGGCGTCGGCGACCATGACGCTGGACGAGCTGCAGACGGCGGTCACCAAGGTCAAGGCAGCGACGGATAAGCCGTTCGGCATCAACATTCGCGCCGATGCAGGCGATGCGAATGACCGCATCGACCTGCTTGATCCGCGAAGGCGTCAAGGTGGCGTCGTTCGCGCTGGCACCCAAACCCGACCTGATCGCGAAGCTCAAAGAGGCTGGCGTGGTGGTCATTCCGTCGGTCGGTTTGGCCAAGCACGCCAAGAAGGTCGCCGGGTGGGGCGCCGACGCCGTGATCGTCCAGGGTGGCGAGGGCGGCGGCCATACGGGCCCGATCGCCACGACGCTGCTGCTGCCGTCCGTGCTCGACGCCGTCGACATTCCGGTCGTCGCGGCGGGCGGCTTCTTCGACGGCCGTGGGTTGGCTGCGGCACTGTCGTATGGCGCCGCGGGCGTGGCGATGGGCACCCGCTTCCTACTGACGTCGGACTCGACGGTGCCCGAAGCGGTCAAGCAGCGCTACCTCGAAGCGGCGCTCGACGGCACCGTGGTGTCGACACGCGTCGATGGCATGCCGCACCGAGTGCTGCGCACCGGGCTGGTCGAGAAGCTCGAAAGCGGCTCTCCGGTGCGGGGATTCACTGCCGCGATACGCAACGCGCAGAAGTTCAAGAAGATGTCCGGCATGACCTGGCGCTCGATGGTCAGCGACGGCCTCGAGATGCGGCACGGCAAGGAACTGACGTGGTCGCAGGTCGTCATGGCGGCCAACACCCCGATGCTGTTGAAAGCCGGGCTCGTCGAGGGCAACACCGACGCAGGCGTGCTGGCGTCAGGACAGGTGGCGGGCATCCTCGACGATCTGCCGTCGTGCGCCGAGCTGATCGAGTCGATCGTCGGCGACGCGGTCAAACATCTGCAGGCGGCAGCTGCGCTCGTCGTCTAGCGCGAGCAGACGCGAAAATAGCCGAATTGCGGCGTGTCGCGGAGTTTTTGCGTCTGCTCGGCAGGGTTCTACAGCCGCTCGATGATCGTGACGTTGGCGGTGCCGCCGCCCTCGCACATCGTCTGCAGGCCGTAGCGACCGCCGGTGCGCTCCAACGTATTCAGCATGGTGGCGAACAGCTTTGCGCCCGTCGCACCGAGGGGATGGCCCAGCGCGATCGCGCCGCCGCTGGGGTTGACCTTCGCATGGTCGGCCTTGGTGTCCTTGAGCCATGCCATGACGACGGGCGCGAAGGCCTCGTTGATCTCGATGGTGTCGATGTCCTCGATCGACAGGCCAGTCTTCTCCAACGCGTAGTGCGTCGCGGGGATCGGACCGGTCAGCATGAACACCGGGTCGGCGCCGCGGGCGCTGATGTGGTGGATGCGGGCGCGCGGCTTCAGCCCGTGGTCCTTGACGGCCTGCTCGGACGCGAGCAGCGTCGCGCTGGCCCCGTCGGAGATCTGGCTGGCCATCGCGGCGGTCAGCCTGCCGCCCTCGACGAGGGTCTTGAGGCCGGCCATCTTCTCCAGCGAGGTATCGCGCGGCCCCTCGTCGGTGACGAAGCCGTCGACGGGGATGATCTCGTTCTCGAAGTACCCGGCCCGGATCGCTTCCTGCGCGCGCTGATGGCTGGTCAGCGAGTACTGCTCCATCTCCTCACGCGAGATGTCCCACTTCTCGGCGATCAACTCCGAACCACGGAACTGCGAAATCTCCTGATCACCATAGCGGTGCAGCCAACTCTTGGATTCGTTGGTCGGCGACGTGAACCCGAATTGCTCGCCGACGATCATCGCCGAGGAGATCGGGATCTGGCTCATGTTCTGCATGCCGCCCGCCACGATGAGATCGGCCGTGCCGGACATAATCGCTTGTGCACCAAAGGAAATAGCCTGCTGGCTCGAACCGCACTGCCGGTCGACGGTGACACCCGGAACCTCTTCCGGGTATCCGGCGGCCAGCCACGACAGCCTGGCGATGTTGCCTGCCTGGCCTCCGATGGCGTCGACGCAGCCGGCGATCACGTCATCGACGGCGCCGGGATCGACATCGACACGGTCAAACAGGCCACGCCACGCCGCGGCTCCAAGGTCGACGGGATGCAGGCCTGCAAGCGAACCGTTTCGCTTGCCGACCGCGGTACGCACAGTGTCGATGACGTATGCCTCAGGCATGATTGGCTCCTTCTTTGGTGATGCCGCCGAGAACGATCGAGAGGTATTGCCGGCCGACCTCTTCGGCCGTCAGTGGCCCGCCCGGCTGATACCAGCGAACCGAAACCCATGTGGTGTCGCGGATGAACCGGTAGACCAGGTCGACATCGATATCGGGGCGGAAGCTCCCCTCGGCGACGCCCTGCTTGAGCACGTCCACCCACATCCTGCGCTGCTCGCGATTGCGGGTGTCCACGAACTCGAACTGCGCAAGCGAAGACAGCCGCTTGGCCTCGTCCTGGTAGATGACGACCTGCGCATGCCGGTTCTCGATGGCCTCGAACGAGGTCATGAAGAGCCCCTTCACGCGCTCCAGCGGATCGGATTCGCGTGCGACGATCTCGGCATAGCGGCCGAACAGCCAGTCGAGGAAATCACGCAGCACCTCCTCGACCATCTGCTCCTTGGACTTGAAGTGGTGGTAGAGGCTGCCGGACAGGATGCCTGCCGAGTCGGCAATGTCGCGCACGGTGGTGGCCCGGAGCCCGCGCTCGGCGAACATCGTCGCGGCGAGCTCGAGAAGCTCGTCGCGCCGGCTCGCCGGCGGACTGGGCGATTCCTCCACCATCCGCCGAGCTTATCAACCAAGCGCTTGCTAGGTAAGCCCGGGGGCGGTCAGTCTCGGTAGAGCCCATACTTCGAGCACTCGTCGTTGTTCCACGGTGTGTCGTCGTGGGGGGCACGCGAACGCGACAGGTTGAACTCGTACCAGGGACCTCGCCCGTCATTGCGGTACATCGCGCACACGCTCATCGACTGGGGCAACCGGGCCAGCGCGGGCTCGATGTCCGGCGACAGTTGAAGCAGGTACGTGGCGTCCAATACCCCGGTCTGCTCGTAGCGGTCGATGTTGCGCTCGGCGATAAGCCGCTCGGGGTTCGTCGCGGCCAGGCCCAGTAGCGCGACCGCACCGGCCATCAGGATCGCCCGCGCCAGCCACCGCCCCGTCATCCGAAAGCCTGCGACGGCGACGAGGATGAAAACCGCTGCGAGCCACAGTTCGATGGTGATCACCATGAGGCGCTCGGTACTGAAACCGTAGGCCTGCTGGTATAGCCACATCCGGTGGATCGCCGACATCACCACCACAACCGAAGTCGCACAGAGGATTCCGACGAGGATCCGCAGCAGTCGACGATCCGACGCGGCCTCGCGCCCTGCTACCCGGATGACGCCGCTAAGCACAAGAAGGGTCAACGCGGATACCCAAAGCAACTGCCAGAAGCCCTGCCTGGCGTACTCGGCGTACGTCAGGCCCGCGGTCTCCAGCACATGGGTATGCCCTCCGAACAGCACCGTGGCCTGAACCGCGACGAACCCGATGAACAGCACGTCCAGCACCGCCACGGGCACCGCCCATTCCCAGGTCGGCACCGGCCGCATCGGCGCAGGCGCCAGCGCATCGAGTTTGGGGGTGAAGCGCACCAGGTAGCCGCCGAACAGAACGAAGCTCAGCACGATCCCGAATACCAGGGCGTGGGGATAGGCCTCGTACGGGTTCCACTCGGGTTTCAGGACTTCGATAAGCCGCGCGAACGCTGGATCGGCCGACGCGAACAGGCTGCCGAAGATCAGCACGAGCACTATGGTGACGGTTCCCACGACGCCGATCCGGATTGTGCTGGGCCGCCCAGGCCACGTGAGTCCGCCTTCGGGGATCGCTCGACGCGCCCACCCGAACGCCCTGGCGGGCAGCAGCGGCAGCAAGGGTCCGGTGAAGATGGCGGTCCACGTCCGGCCTCCTGCCAATGTGCTCCAGCCGACGAGCCACGCAGCCAGGATGCACAGCACCCCAAGCCATTCCGCGGCGAGCAGGGCTGGCACGGCCAGCAGTGCCAGCGTGACCGCGATCCCGAGCCATTCACGGCGGGTCGGCCGACGTCCGGCGGTGCCGTACACGACGCCGAACACCATGACACCGACGAGGAGATAGCCCGCGCTCAGGACGAAGACCCGCCAGAACTCGGCGCCGATTACGCTCACGATCACTGCCGGCACCAGCAGTCGGCGTGGCGCAGCGGCAAGCGGGTCGAAAGGCCAGATGCGGTGCGGCCAGACGGTAAAACCGGGCTCGCCATGCCGCGGCGGCCGCGGCCCGTGCATCGGTGGGAGCGGCGGCGGCGCTTGCGGTGTGCCGTACAGAGAGTAGAGCGTCGTCATCGTGGCTCCTGTGCTACCGCCGGCGCGGGGATCGTGACCCCGATCCGGCAACCAGTCCTGGCGTCCATCACTTCGATGGCGCCACCGTGCAATTCGACCGCCCAGCGGGCGATCGCCATGCCGAGCCCGGTACCGCCGGCCGACGTCGCGCCCCTTGTGAAGCGCTGGAACACGCGTTCGCGTTCGGCGGGCGGTATGCCGGGTCCCTCGTCGCACACCTCGAGCCGCAGCCCTGCCGGTTGCTCCACGCGCGCAGACACGGTGACCCGAGCGCCCGCCGGGCTATGCCGAATGGCGTTGTCCACCAGGTTGACGACAACCTGCCGCAGGCGGGCCTGATCGGCGACGGCAACCAGATCCGGCGATACCTGCACCGACACCTGCACACCGTCGCCAGCCACGCCGACGTGCCCGATCGCCTCCTCGAGGAACTGCTTGACTCCGAATGTACTGGGCTGCAACGGGATGGCCCCACCTTCGAGGCGCGACAGGTCTAGCAAGTTGGTCACCAACTCGCCGAGTCGTTCGGTCTGGGACAGCGCCATCCGCATGGTCTTGTCATCCGGCTCCGCGATGCCGTCGACGACGTTCTCGAGCAGCGCGTGCAACGCGGTGATGGGTGTGAGGAGCTCGTGGCTGACGTTGGCGATCAGCCCCCGTCGATACTCGTCGTCGGCCCCCAGATCGGCCGACATCTGGTTGAACGCCGTTGCCAACTGCCCGACTTCATCCCTGGAAGTGGCACGGACGCGCACGCTGTAGTCACCGCGGGCCATGGCGCGCGCTGCGGCGGTCATCTGACGTAGCGGCGATGTCATGCCGTGGGCGAGCAACAGGGTGAGCACGAGTGAGGCGACCAGCGCGGCAAGCAGCGTGTAGCGGATCTGCCAGCCCTCGCCGATCCAGAACATGAACGCCACCAGCACAATTGCGCCGACGACGAGCAGGCCCATCTTGACCTTGAACGAGGCGAAGGGATCCAACGGCCGCGGCAGCCGGTCCCAGAGCGTGGCCATCACACCGCGACGGATCACCGCGACATCTCCAACGCGTAGCCGACACCGTGCACGGTACGGATCAGCTCCGATCCCAGCTTGCGCCGCAACGCCTTGACGTGGCTGTCCACAGTGCGGCTCTCGACTTCCGACGCCCAGCCCCATACGTGCTCGAGTAGTGTCTCGCGCGCCACCGCGGCGCCGGGCCGTGCGACGAGGAAGGCCAGCAGGTCGAATTCGGTTCGGGTGAGGTGGACTTCGTCATCGCCCCGGTGAACTCTGCGCGCCTCCATGTCGATTCGACATCCACCGACCGACACCGACTGCTGGTCTGGTAGTCGGTCCATGCGGCGCAGCAACACCCGGATCCGTGCGACGAGTTCGCGCATGCTGAACGGCTTCGTGAGGTAGTCGTCGGCGCCGATCCCGAGGCCGATCAACATATCCGTCTCGTCGCTTCTGGCGGTCAGCATCAGCACCGGCGTAGCGCGGACCGCTTGGATCCGACGGCACACCTCCAGCCCGTCGAATCCGGGCAGCATCACGTCGAGCACCACCAGGTCGGGAGTGGTGGCGGCCGCTGCCGCGACCGCAGAGGGCCCGTCGACGGCGGTTTCCACCAGAAAAGCTTCTGCCCGCAGTCTCGTTGCGACGGCCGCGAGGATGGTCGGCTCGTCGTCGACCACCAGAATTCGCTTCACACATCCGACTGTAGGTGTCGCTTGTGGTGCTTCTGAGCAGCGTTTGTGGAGATATTGTGGAGAAATTCGGCCCGTCAGGCGAGATCGTTGATCTTGGAGCCCTGTTTGTCGGCGGGCCGACAGAGACCGACGAGGACCCTCCGCTTGTCCTCGACGTCACCGGTCGAGGCGTTGTGACCCTCACGTGCTTTGAGCATCCTGGCCACCGCTGCGTCCTTGTCGCTGTCCCTCATGGCGAGGAAGTCCTGACAGGTGGTGTCGCCGCCGCTATTGCTGGCACCCGAGCAACCGGTGATCAGGACCATCGCGATCGCGACGACCGCTGCAATGGCAATCGATAGTCGTTTCATCGCGGTCAAGCGCGCTGGTTCGATACCGAAATCACTTCTCCAGTCAGATAACTGGAGTAATCACTTGCCAAGAACGCGATGGTGGCAGCCACTTCCCACGGCTCCGCCGCCCGGCCGAACGCCTCGACCGATGACAGCTGGTCCAATAGCTCCGAGCTGCTGGTCTTCTCGAGGAACTTGTGCCGCGCGATACTGGGCGACACCGCGTTGATCCGGACGCCGAATTCGACGGCCTCGATTGCGCTGCACCGGGTCAGGGCCATCACACCCGCCTTGGCCGCCGCGTAGTGCGCCTGCGAGTGCTGCGCCCGCCAGCCCAGCACGCTGGCGTTGTTGACGATCACGCCGCCGTGGTCGGCGTCCCGGAAGTACCGCAGTGCAGCGCGGGTCGCGCGCATCGTCGAGGTCAACGTCACGTTGAGCACCCGGTCCCACTCGTCGTCGGTCATATCGACTACCGGCGTCGTACCACCAAGGCCCGCGTTGTTGACGAGCACGTCCAGGCGACCCATCCGCGCGGTCGTCGACGAGATCAGGGCGTCGACCTGCGCAGTGGACGTGACGTCACACACGACGCTCTCCACCCGGCCCAGCCCGAGCTCCGTCAGTTGGTCGCGAGTCTCGCCGAGTCGGCGTTCGTGGTGATCGGAGACGACGACGTCGGCGCCCTCGGCCAATGCACGACGCGCGACCGAGGACCCGATCCCGGTGCCTGCTGCGGCCGTCACGACGACGACCTTGCCTTTCAGAAGTCCGTGGCCGTCAATCTCTTTCGGCGTTTCGGCCAGGCTCATGCTCCCTTGACCTCTCTTGGTAGGCCGAGCACCCGCTCGGCGATGATGTTGCGCTGGATCTCGTTGGACCCGCCGTAAATGGTGTCCGCGCGGGTGAACAGGTAAAGGTGCTGCCACACGTCGAACTCGCCGTCTTCGGCCACCAGACCGGCCTTCCCTGCGATATCCATCGCCAGCTCGCCGAGGTCGCGATGCCAATTGGCCCACAACAGCTTTGACACGTTGTCCTGGCCGGGCTGCTCGACATCCATGGTCGCAAGCGCGTAGGACCGCATCGTCTGCAGGCCGGCCCACGACCGGGTCAGCCGCTCGCGGATCAACGGATCATCGTCGGCGCCGGTGCGCTTGGCCACCTCTACAAGGTTGGAAAGCTCACGCGCGTAACGGATCTGCTGGCCCAGGGTCGACACGCCACGCTCGAACGTCAGCGTTCCCATCGCGACCCGCCACCCGTCGCCGGGGTCGCCGACCACCAGATCGGCATCGGTGCGGGCGTCGTCGAAGAACACCTCGTTGAAATCCGCGGTCCCGGTCAGCTGCACGATCGGGCGTATCTCGACGCCCGGCTGGTCGAGCGGCACAAGCAGATACGAGAGGCCAGCGTGTCGCTTGGAGCCTTTCTCGGTGCGCGCCACCGCGAAGCACCACTGCGACAGGTGCGCCATCGACGTCCACACCTTCTGGCCGTTGATCACCCACTGGTCGCCGTCGAGTTCGGCGGTGGTCGACACGTTGGCCAGATCGCTTCCAGCTCCGGGTTCCGAGTAGCCCTGACACCACAGCTCGGTCACGTCGAGGATCTTCGGCAGGAAGCGCTTCTTCTGCTCGTCGGTGCCAAACGCGATCAGCGTCGGCCCGAGCAGCTCCTCACCGAAATGGTTGACCTTGTGGGGCGCGTCCGCGCGGGCGTATTCCTCGTAGAACGCGACGCGGTGAGCGACCGATAGGCCGCGGCCGCCGTGCTCGACCGGCCAGCCAAGGCACGTCAGACCTGCAGCCGCCAGCTGCTGGTTCCACGCCCGCCGTTCGTCGAAGGCCTCGTCCTCGCGTCCCGGGGCGCCGAGGCCCTTGAGTGCGGCGAATTCGCCGACGAGGTTGTCGGCGAGCCAGTCGCGGACCTCGGCCCTGAACTCCTGGACCTGTATCACCCCTGTAGGCTAACCTACCAAGCACTTGCTTTGTTAGAGGAGCATCGATGACATCCGATCCGAGGACCATTCCGCAGGTCCTGGACCGAATTGCCGACCAATTCTCTGAACATGACGCGCTGGTCACCGAGGATCGTCGGCTCACATACGGCCAGCTGCGAGACGAAGTCCGCCGTGCCGCCGCCGCGCTGATCGACCTTGGCGTGAGCGCCGGGGACCGGATCGCGATCTGGTCGCCGAACACGTGGCACTGGGTGGTCGCATGCCTGGCGACGACCTACGCGGGCGGCGTCCTCGTGCCGCTCAACACCCGCTACACCGCCAGCGAGGCCACCGACATCCTGGCGCGTACCGGCGCACCGCTGTTGTTCGCGTCGGGCGAGTTCCTCGGCGTCGACAAGGCCGACTCGATTGACCGCGACGCGCTGCCGGCACTACGGCACATCGTCCGGGTGCCGATCGAGAAGGACGACGGAACCTGGGACGAGTTCATGGCGCGTGGGGGCGGCTTGACCGCCCAGGATCAAGCCGACGCTCGCGCCGCAGCCGTCAAACCCGATGACGTCTCCGACATCCTGTTCACCTCGGGAACCACCGGCCGAAGCAAGGGCGCGCTGTGCGCGCATCAGCAGTCGCTGGCCGGTTCGGCGGCATGGGCCCAATGCGGCGAGATCACCAGCGAGGACCGCTACCTCTGCATCAACCCGTTCTTCCACAACTTCGGCTACAAGGCCGGGATCCTGGCGTGCCTGCAGACGGGGGCGACCCTGATTCCGCAGTTGACGTTCGATCCCGAACAGGCCATGGCTGCGGTCGCCGAGCATCGCATCACCGTGCTGCCGGGGCCGCCGACGATCTACCAAGTGCTGCTCGACCACCCGAAGCGGGGCGACTACGACCTGACCTCGCTGCGGTTCGCGGTCACCGGCGCGGCCGTCATCCCGGTCGTCTTGATCGAACGAATGCAGACCGAACTCGACATCGACATCGTGCTGACTGCGTACGGCCTGACGGAGGCCAACGGCTTCGGCACCATGTGCACCGCCGACGACGACGCCGTCACCGTCGCCACCACCTGCGGCGCTCCGATCGCGGACTTCGAACTGAGCATCGAGGGGAACACTGCCGCCGGCGAAACAGGTGAAGTCCTGCTGCGTGGTCCGAACGTGATGCTGGGCTACCTCGACGATCCGGAGGCCACCGCCGCGGCGATCGATGCCGAAGGCTGGCTGCACACAGGTGATGTCGGCCGCGTCGACGAGAACGGGAATCTCAGCATCACCGATCGGCTCAAGGACATGTACATCAGCGGCGGATTCAACGTCTACCCCGCCGAGGTCGAGCAGGTGCTGGCGCGGCTGGACGGCGTCGCGGAGTCCGCCGTCATCGGTGTTCCAGACAAGCGGCTCGGCGAGGTCGGCAAGGCCTTTGTCGTGGTCAAGCCGGGCACCTCGCTCGACGAAGACACGGTAATCGCCTACACACGTGAGCATTTGGCGAAATTCAAGACGCCACAGTCGGTGGAGTTCCTTGATGTACTGCCACGCAACCCTGGCGGCAAGGTGGTCAAACCACTGTTACGAGAAAGATCCTGATGGACCTGAACTTTGACGACGCGACCCTGGCGTTCCAGACCGAGGCACGCGAATTCCTTGCGGCCAACAAGGACTCGTTCCCGACCAAGTCGTATGACACCGCCGAGGGCTTCGAGCAGCACCGGCGTTGGGACAAGGTGCTTTTCGACGCCGGGCTTTCGGTGATCACCTGGCCGGAGAAGTACGGCGGCCGCGACGCGACCCTGTTGCAGTGGATCGTGTACGAAGAGGAGTACTTCCGGGCCGGAGCGCCCGGACGAGCCAGCGCCAACGGCACGTCAATGCTCGGGCCGACGCTGTTCGCGCACGGTACCGAGGAACAGCTGGACCGGGTGCTCCCCAAAATGGCCAGCGGCGAGGAGATCTGGGCGCAGGCGTGGTCGGAGCCGGAGTCGGGCAGTGACCTGGCGTCGTTGCGATCGACGGCGACGAAGACCGATGGCGGCTGGCTCCTCAACGGCCAGAAGATCTGGAGCTCGCGGGCCCCGTTCGGGGAGCGCGCTTTCGGGTTGTTCCGCTCCGAACCAGAGGCGGAACGACACAAGGGCTTGACCTACTTCATGTTCGACCTGAAGGCCGACGGCGTCACCGTGCGGCCAATCGCACAGCTCGGCGGTGACACCGGTTTCGGCGAGATCTTCCTCGACGACGTCTTCGTCCCCGACAACGACGTGATCGGCGGCGTGCACGACGGCTGGCGCGCCGCGATGAGCACGTCGAGCTAATGAGCGTGGCATGTCGCTGCGCAGCCCGGCGCGCTTCCTGGCGCCGGCCGAACGGCTCGTCCAACAATGGAAAACCAACTCCGATCCGGTGTTCGCTGACCGTGTTGCCGACGCCTGGATCAAGGCGCAGGCCTATCGGCTGCACACCTTCGGGACCGTCACACGGGTCGCAGGCGGAGGCGAGCTCGGTGCTGAGTCGTCGGTGACCAAGGTGTTCTGGTCGGACCTCGACGTCGCGATACACCAGACCGCGCTGGATATGCGCGGCGCCGACGGGGAACTCGCCGACTCGTGGACCGACGGCCTGCTGTTCGCGCTCGGTGGCCCGATCTACGCGGGCACCAACGAGATTCAGCGCAACATCATCGCCGAGCGCCTGCTGGGACTACCCCGAAAGTAGCCATGAAATTCGATCTGGATGAACAGCAGCGCGATTTCGCTGCGAGCATCGATGCGGCGCTCGCCGCGGCCGATCTGCCTGCCGCGGTGCGGGCCTGGGCCGCAGGCGACACCGCCCCTGGCCGCAAAGTGTGGGCACAACTGGCCGACCTCGGAGTCACCGCGCTCGCGGTGTCAGAGAAGTACGACGGCATCGAAGCGCATCCCGTCGACCTCGTCGTCGCAGTGGAGCGGCTTGGCCGCTGGTGTGTGCCAGGACCCGTCGCCGAATCCATTGCGGTGGCACCGGTTTTGCTCGCCAACGACGACCGGTCGGCTGCACTGGCGGCCGGTGAGCTGATCGCGACGGTCGCGCTACCGCCGCAGGTGTCGCGGGCTGTTGATGCCGATTCGGCAGGACTCATCCTGGTGGCGGGAGATGGTCAGGTGCGCGACGGCGTTGCCGGCGCACAGCACGAGTCCGTCGACCCGAGTCGAAAGTTGTTCGACGTCAATGCTTCGGGCGATCCGCAGTCCGCCGATATCGCGCGTGCCTACGAGTTTGGTGCGCTGGCTACCGCCGCGCAGCTGGTCGGTGCCGGTCAGGCGCTGCTCGACGCATCGGTCGAATACGCCAAGCAGCGCAGTCAATTCGGCAAGTTGATCGGTACGTACCAGGCCATCAAGCACAAGCTGGCCGACGTGCACATCGCGCTCGAGCTGGCTCGGCCGTTGGTGTACGGCGCGGCGTTGTCGCTCGGCGAGGAGTCAGACGACACCGCGCGTGACGTCAGTGCCGCCAAAGTTGCCGCGTCGGATGCGGCTCTGCTCGCGGCCCGTTCGGCGCTGCAGACACACGGGGCGATCGGATTCACCCAGGAGCACGACATGTCGCTGTTGCTGCTGCGGGTGCAGGCATTGCGTTCGGCATGGGGCGACCCGACAGTGCATCGGCATCGAGTCTTGGAGGCCCTCTCGTGACGGAAGAACGGCAACTGCTGCGCGAGACAGTCGCGGCGTTGGTCGACAAGCACGCGTCGCCAGCGGCGGTGCGTGAGGCGATATCCTCCGAGCGGGGCTACGACGAGTCACTGTGGAAGCTGTTGTGCGAACAGGTCGGCGCGGCCGCGCTGGTAGTGCCCGAAGAACTGGGCGGGGCCGGCGGCGAACTCGCCGACGCGGCCGTCGTGCTGGAGGAGCTCGGCAAGGCGTTGGTGCCGACGCCGTTGCTCGGCACCACCCTCGCCGAACTCGCCTTGCTTACCGCCGACGAGCCCGATGCCGAAGCTCTCGAAGGGCTGGCCGAGGGCACATCGATCGGGACGGTCGTCTTCGACCCCGCCTACGTGGTCAACGGCGACGTCGCCGACATCGTGATCGCTGCCACCGGCACGACGCTGAGCCGCTGGACGAAATTCACCGCGCATCGAATCGAGACCATGGACCTGACGCGCCGACTCGCGCGGGTCAAGCCCACCGACACTGTCGACATCGGCTCCGATCCCGGACTCGCCGACACCGCCGCGATCCTGTTGGCCGCCGAGCAGATCGGCGCCGCCACCAAGTGTCTGGACCTGACCGTGGAATACACCAAGGACCGTGTCCAGTTCGGCCGCCCCATCGGCAGTTTCCAGGCGCTCAAGCATCGGATGGCCGACCTGTACGTCGCCGTCCAGTCGGCGCGGGCCGTCGTCAACGACGCGGTGGCCGAGCCGTCGCCGACGTCGGCAGCGCTGGCGCGGCTCGAGGCCAGCGAGGCGTTCACCAAGGTGGCCGCCGAAGCGGTGCAGATGCACGGCGGGATCGCGATCACCTGGGAGCACGACATCCAGCTGTACTTCAAGCGGGCGCACGGCAGCGCCCAGCTGCTGGGTCCGCCGCAGGAGCACCTGCGCCGGCTCGAATCCGAGGTGTTCTAGCGCTTGACCGCTTGCAACGTGTAGCTCAGCGGGAGCCGTTCTGAGTGCTCGATGAGCCGCCATTCACCGCCGTCCCGACGCATGCGACCCGGAAGCCCCTCCCAGGGCACGGAGTCGTGTTCGACGAACATGGTGAGCTCCAGGCCCGCCGCGAGTACCGCGGTGATGACCTCCCCGAGGCTGTGGCTCCAATCCCTCGCCTGGTTGTGGCCGAACTCGACTTCGGAGTCGACGTAGGTTCCAGGTGCGTCGGAATGCTCAGGTTCCGACTGCTCGAAATACGGGTAACGGAGCACCCATTCGTCTGTCCGCTGCTCATCGAAGGCCAAAAGCATCGGATGTCCCTCACGCAAGAAAAGCCTGCCACCGGGGCGCAGTAGTTTCGCGACGGTCCTTGCCCACAGCCCGACGTCGGGTAACCAGCACAGTGCACCGATTCCAGTGAAGACGAAGTCGAATTCACCGGTGACGGCGGCAGGAGCGCTATAGACGTCCGCTTGCACAAAGGTGACGTCGGCGCCGGCGTCTGCGGCTATGCGGCGAGCGGTCGCGATCGATTCCGACGAGAAGTCAAGCCCCGTCATCGCGGCGCCAAGGCGGTGCAGCGAGATCGTGTCGGTGCCGATGTGGCATTGCAGATGAATCCCGCACTGTCCGTTGATGTCGCCGAGCCGTGGTAGGTCGAACCGAACGACGTCGGACAGCCGCGTCGGGTCTGCGATGAGTTCCTGGACGGCATAATCCGGTGAACTCGCGTGTGCTGGCGCACGTTCGTCCCACCAGGCTCTGTTGATCGCGTAGTGCTCGTCGTCCATGGCCACAACGCTACGATGCGGGCCGCTTGTTAGCCTCGCTCCAATGAGCGTTGCGCTGCGGGCCGGAATTCCACCGTTCTATGTAATGGACGTGTGGCTGGCCGCCGCGGAACGCCAGCGAACGCACGGCGACCTGGTCAACCTGTCGGCAGGCCAGCCGAGCGCGGGCGCCCCCGCCGCCGTGCGCGCCGCGGCGAAAGACGCGCTGGACAACACTGTTCTCGGGTACACGGTTGCGCTGGGCATCCCCGAGCTGCGCGCCGCGATCGCGGCCTCCTATGCGGACCGGCACGGGCTCGTCGTCGACCCGAGCGACGTGGTGATCACCACCGGGTCGAGCGGCGGGTTCCTGCTGGCGTTCCTTGCGTGCTTCGACATCGGCGACCGGGTGGCGATCGCCAGCCCCGGTTATCCGTGCTACCGCAACATCCTGTCGGCACTGGGCTGTGAGGTCGTCGAGATCCCCTGCGGTCCCGATACCCGATTCCAGCCGACGGCCAAGATGCTCGCGGAGTTGGATCGGCCGGTGCAGGGCGTGGTCGTGGCAAGCCCGGCCAACCCGACCGGCACCGTGATACCGCCCGAGGAGCTGGCCGCGATCGCGTCGTGGTGTGAACGGTCCGGAGTTCGCCTGATAAGCGACGAGGTCTACCACGGCCTTGTGTATGAGGGTGCGCCCGCGACAAGTTGTGCGTGGCAGACATCGCGAGATGCCGTGGTGGTCAACAGTTTTTCGAAGTACTTCGCGATGACGGGGTGGCGGCTGGGCTGGCTGCTCGTGCCGAAAGAGTTGCAGCGGGCGGTGGACTGCCTGACCGGAAACTTCACCATCTGCCCGCCCGTGCTGTCTCAGGTCGCCGCCGTCGCGGCGTTCACACCCGATTCCGTCGCCGAGGCGGATGCGCTACTGCATCACTACGCGGCCAACCGCCAGCTGCTGCTCGACGGGCTGCGCTCGATCGGCATTCAGAAGTTGGCACCGACGGACGGCGCCTTCTACGTCTACGCCGACGTCTCACATCTCACGACGGATTCGTTGGCGTTCTGCTCGAAACTATTGGCGGACACCGGAGTTGCGATCGCTCCCGGCGTTGACTTCGATACGGTGCGCGGCGGCTCATTCGTGCGCCTGTCGTTCGCGGGCCCGACGCATGACATCGAAGAGGCGCTGCGGCGCATCGGGCGGTGGCTGAGCTAGTCAGGCCGTGACGCCGGCGATCAGCGGCCGCACGATCGGCGGCGCCTTGCGCATGCGGTCGTGTTCGAGTTCAGCGATCGAGAAGCCAGCGCGCTCAATGTTTTCAAGCGTGCGGCGGTTGCAGTGACAGCCGTACGCCAGTCGCACTTGCACGCCATGAAGACGGTCCTGCCATCGAGCGAGTCGGGGTTCGTCCGAACGGACGTGTTCGAGGAACACGAGTCGGCCGCCCGGCTTGAGAAGTCGACGGATCTCTGAAAGAGCGCGCGCTGGATCGTCGACCGTGCACAGCACGAGCGTCGAGACGACGAAATCGAAGCTCGCGTCTTCGAAGGGAATGTCCTCCGCCGGCGCGCGTACCACGCGGGCGGGCAAGGAGTAGCCGGTCAGCTTGCGTTCGAGCCTTATTGCCATCGGCTCTTCGGGCTCGGTGATGACGAGTGAATCGACGCCCGCCCCATAGAAAGGAAGGTTGGCGCCCGTGCCGCCGCCGACCTCCAGCACGTCACCTTTCACGCGACTGACCAGCGACGCGCGATGGCCATGCAGGACAGCCTTTTCCGCACCGGCCATCAGGCGGTCATAACTCGCTGCGAATACCCGACCCCAGATGCTCATGTGCCTGCTCGCGGTTCTGTTGAGGACATGGCTCACCGTACGCTGCAAAGCCTCGATCTACGGGCGTTTCAGGTTCGCATACCAGTCGAGCAGTGCGGGGTCGTCGACGGCGCTCTTTTCAACAACCTTGGCGGGGTCGGCGCCCTGGAAAAGCTTCTTGATCGGCACCTCGAGCTTCTTACCGGTTCGGGTATGCGGAACGCCTGGGGCAACAATGATGTCGTCGGGCACATGCCGCGGCGACACCTCCTCACGAATGGTGCGCTTGATCTTGTCGCGTACCTCGTCGGACAACTCCGCCCCGTCGGCGAGCACCACGAACAGTGGCATCCAATAGCCGCCGTCGGGTTGTTCGGCTCCGATCACCAACGCTTCGGCGATCTCAGGCAACCGCTCGACCGACTGGTAGATGTCGGCGCTGCCCATCCGGATGCCGTGGCGGTTCAGTGTCGAGTCGGAGCGGCCGTGCACGACGATGCTGCCGTGGTCGGTGATGGTGATCCAGTCGCCGTGACGCCAGATGCCGGGAAACATCTCGAAATAGGCGCCGCGATAACGAGATCCGTCCGCGTCGTTCCAAAATGCGACGGGCATCGACGGCATCGGCTTGGTGATGACCAGCTCACCGACCTCACCGCGCACCGCCTTGCCTGACTCGTCCCATGCATCCAGCGCGACGCCCAGGAACGGCGCCGACAGCTCCCCCGGCCACACCGGCACGGTGCGCACGCCGCCGATGAACGCCGATACCACGTCGGTTCCGCCGCTGATCGATGCGACCTGGACGTGTTCACCGACGTTGTCGCGCAACCACAGTGACGACGACGGCGGGAGCGACGAGCCGGTGATGCCGACGGTTCGCAACGCCGACAGGTCATGCTCGGTGCGGGGAACGGCGCCCGCCTTCGCGCAGCCCAACACATAGCCCGGGCTGGTGCCGAGCACCGTGGCGCCGACACGGGCAGCGATGTCCCACAACGCGTCCGGTTTCGGATATGAGGGGCTGCCGTCATAGCAGACGATCGTCGCACCGACCAGAAGGCCGGCGACCTGGAAGTTCCACATCATCCAGCTCGGACTGGTGTACCAGAAGAACGTATCGCTGGATCCGATATCTGATTGCAGCGCAATGGCTTTCAGGTGCTCGAGCACGACGCCGC
The DNA here is from genome assembly GCA_963766465.1 of uncultured Actinomycetota bacterium. Taxonomy (GTDB): domain Bacteria; phylum Actinomycetota; class Actinomycetes; order Mycobacteriales; family Mycobacteriaceae; genus Mycobacterium. The sequence continues at coordinate 278,924 of CAVXZT010000013.1, read as the reverse complement.
CGTGTCCGTGCACGATGCCCTTCGGTAGTCCCGTCGTGCCCGACGAGAACAGAATCCACAGCGGATGATCGAAATCGACGGGCACGGTGTCGAGGTCGTCGGTATCCTCGGCGGTGAGCTCGGATGCCAGCACGGTGGCCCGCAGTGTGGGCAGGCCTGCCTGCAGCACGGCGACGTCGTCGCGCTTGTCGTGCGACTTGCCGCCGTACCGATAGCCGTCCGCGGTGACCAGGACGACCGGCTCGAGCTGGCCAAGCCGGTCCAACGCCGCCTTCGCGGAATAGTCCTGTCCGCAGGCGCTCCAGACGGCGCCGATGCTCGCGGTCGCCAGGAACGCGATGACCGCCTCGGGGATGTTGGGCAGATATCCCACGACGCGATCGCCCGCCGTGACCCCGTGCGAGCGTAGCGTCTTCGCGAACGCCGCAGTGCGCCCGAGCAATTCATGCCACGACAGCTCAGTGATCGAGCCGTCCTCGCTGGCGTGCAGGATCGCAGGGCGGTCGGTGCGCGCGTTGCGCACGATCTGGTCGACGTAGTTGACGCGCGTACCGGGAAACCACCGCGCGCCCGGCATCTCCGGGTTGTCGAGCACCCGATTGGGCGCGGCGCCGAGTTCGAAGTAATCCCATAGGGCGCACCAGAATGCGGGCGGGTCGTCGACCGACCACTGCCACAGCGAGTCATAGTCCGTCATCGGCGCACCGGTGCGCTCCTGGACGAACCGGGCGAAGTCCGTCACCCGCGCATCGGCGATGTCATCCACGGTCGGGACCCACTGGGGATCTGTCATCGCGCGCTCCAGCCGCCGTCCATGGTGTATGACGCCCCTGTCACCATCCCGGCGACCGGTGAAGCGAGCCAACCGACCAGGGCCGCTACCTGTTCCGGTTCGACCAGCCGCTTGATCGCGCTCTCCTTCAACAGAATCTCTTCCACCACTTTGTCCTCGGATATCCCGTGCGTGCGGGCCTGATCGGCGATCTGCTTGGTCACCAGGGGAGTCCGCACGTATCCGGGGTCGACGCAGTTGCTCGTGACGCCATGCGGTCCGCCCTCCAGTGCGGTCACCTTCGACAGGCCTTCGAGGCCGTGCTTGGCGGTGACATAGGCGACCTTATATTCAGACGCCCGGATGCCGTGCACAGACGAGATGTTGATGACGCGCCCGAACTCCTGCTCGTACATGCGTGGCAACGCGGCCCGGATGAGCAGGAACGGCGCCTCCACCATCAAGGCGAGGATGAAGCGAAAGCGGTCCGGCGGGAAGTCGGCGATCGGGCTGACATGTTGGACACCGGCGTTGTTCACCAGGATGTCAACCTCTAGCCGCAGGTCCTCGAGTGCCGCGACATCGGAAAGGTCTACCGCCCAGGCTTTTCCACCGATCTCGTCGGCGACCGCCTTGGCGCCGACATCGTCGAGGTCGGCGACGGTGACGGTCGCGCCCCTGGCGGCTAGCTCCCTGGCGCAGGCAGCGCCGATCCCGCTCGCACCGCCGGTGACCAAGGCGGTGCGGCCACGGAGTTCCGTCATACGACCCCGGCCTTCGCGAGTTCTTCGCGGTCGGCCACGTCGACGGTCTCCAGATCGAGGCCGTTCGTCTCGCGCATGAAAAGCACGGCGATGAGTGTGACCACCGAGGCGGCCGCCAGATAGATCGCGATCGGCACCCAGGAGTCGTAGATCTCGAGCAGCTTGACGGCGATGATCGGCGCGAGGGATCCCGCCACGATCGAGGTCACCTGATAGCCAAGGGAGACACCGGAATACCGCATCCGCGTCGGGAACATCTCGGCCATGATCGCAGGCTGCGGGGCGTACATCAGCGCGTGGATGACCAGTCCGATGACGATGGCGGCGATGATGAGCAGGTAGTTGCCGGTGTCCATCATCGGGAACGCGAAGAATCCCCACGTCGCCGCCAAGACCGTGCCGACGAGATAGACCGGCCTGCGGCCGTATCGATCAGCGAGCTTGCCGACGAGCGGAATGACCACGAAGTGCACCGCGTGTGCCACGAGCATGTAACGCAGGATGGCGTTGGTGTCGACACCGACCTGCACCTTGAGGTAGGTGATCGACACGATGACGACGAGGTAGTACATGATGTTCTCGGCGAACCGCAGACCCATGGCCGTGAACACTCCGCGCGGGTACCGCTTGAGCACCTCGACCACCCCGTAGGAGACGGCCTTGACTCGCGCCACTTCCTGCTGTGCCTCAATGAAGATCGGCGCATCGCTGACCTTCGTCCGGATGTAGTAGCCGATCAGCACGACCACGGCGGACAGCCAGAACGCGACTCGCCATCCCCACGACAGGAACGCGGCCTCGGACAGGGTCGCGGTCAGCGCCCACAGCACGACCGTCGCGAGCATGTTGCCGACCGGCACCGCTGCCTGCGGCCAGCTGGCCCAGAAGGCCCGACTCCGGTTCGGACTGTGTTCGGCCACCAACAGGACGGCGCCGCCCCACTCGCCACCGACCGCGAAGCCCTGCAGGAACCGCAACACGACCAGCAGTATCGGGGCCCAGACGCCGATCTGGTTGTACGTCGGCAGGCAGCCCATCAGGAACGTGACGACACCGACGAGCAAGATGGCGAACTGGAGCAGTTTCTTACGTCCGAACTTGTCACCGAAGTGCCCGAACACCACGCCACCCAGTGGGCGGGCGATGAAGCCGACGGCGTAGGTGAGGAACGCGGCGAAGATGGCGCCGTAGGCGCTGTCGCTCTCCGGGAAGAACACCTTGTTGAAGACAAGCGTGGCGGCGGTGCCGTAGAGGAAGAACTCGTACCATTCGACGACCGTGCCGGCCATCGACGCCGCGACGACGCGCTTGAGGCCAGTGGGAACTGAATCGGAGTCGCCTCCGATGGGCGACGGCTCGCTATGAACTGTCATCGCACGCTCCTCAATTGTGATGGCGGACACAGACGACTGTGAGTATTCATGCAGGTACCCATCGCCGCAATGGCCAAAACTGCAGGAGCTATCTGCAAAAATGCAGGTATGCCGTTGCCATCGGGACGAAGGCCGAGCGCCGACGACCTGCTTGTGTTGCTGGCCGTCGGGAGGTCTGGCCGCTACAGCACCGCCGCTGAGGAACTCGGCCTCAACCACACCACCATTTCCCGGCGCATCGCCGCGCTGGAGCAGTCGATCGGCGGCCGGGTGCTGGCGCGCGTGGCCGGGGGTTGGGAGCTGACCGACCTCGGGCGCGAGGCACTGTCGGCGGCAGAAGCCGTCGAATCGGCAGTGCGGTCGCTGACCGTCGACCCCGGCGGTCTGCGGACCCTCGAAGGCGTGGTGCGGATATCGGCAACGGATGGGTTCAGTGCCTACATCGCCGCACCTGCCGCCGCACATGTCCAGCGCAGGCATCCCAAGGTCGCGGTCGAGATCGTCGCCGCCACCCGCCGCGCCACGCAGCAGAGATCCGGACTGGACATCGAGATCGTCGTCGGGGAACCAAAGGTTCATCGCGCCAAAGCGATTCGGCTTGGTGACTATTGCCTCGGCCTGTACGGTTCCCGCAACTACCTCGCCGAAAACAGCACGCCGACGAGCATCTCGGAGCTCGCCCGCTATCCGCTGGTCTACTTCATCGACTCCATGCTGCAGGTCGACGACCTCGACCGCGCGACGAGCTTCGCCCCCACGATGCGCGAATCAGTCACGTCCACCAACGTTTTCGTGCATGTGGAGGCCACCCGCGCGTCCGCAGGCATCGGCCTGCTGCCGTGCTTCATGGCAGACCGACACGACGATCTGGTCCGTGTGCTGCCCGACGCTGTTGGGATCCAGCTGACCTATTGGCTGGTCACCCGCGCCGAGACGTTGCGCAGGCCGGAGGTCGCTGCGGTCGTGAACGCGATCCGCGACCGCGTCCACGAACAGCGCGACGTACTGCTCGGGCTGGGTTAGTGACGCTGTCGCCGCTTTCGCGCCTTGCGCTTTCGACGACGGCGCGATGAACGCGACGACCCGGTCAGTGCACGCCTACATGGTGGCGTCGGGCGCGTGCCTGCGGTCCCACGCACTTGGCGCCTGCAAATCTCCCGCATGACGGCGACTTGTACGTCGACGGCGATCGTCTCCAGCACCGTTGCCAGTTCCATCGTGTCGAGCAGCCCCATGTCATCCAGGCCCGCGACCGCCTCAGGCGGCGGCAATTCAAATGATTCGAACATACGTGCGAAGATATCGCTGCGGGCTGACACCCAACCTGATCCGAACGCTTGCGGTTGACCGCGCATCTTGCTGCAGTCATGGGATGCCGTTCATCGAGCACCCGCGGGGCCGCGCCTACTACCGGTACTGGGCTGCGGCCGAGCCTCGCGCCGCCGTCATCTTCCTGCACGGCTTCGGCGAGCACACCGGGGTCTACCACCGGTACGGCTTCGCGCTCAACGCCGCCGGCATCGATTTGTGGGCCGTCGACCAGTTCGGTCACGGCCTGAGCCCCGGCCCGCGCGGCGACTTCGGTTCGATCGAGGACAGCTCCGCGCTGGCTGAGACCTTGACCGAACTCGCCGAAGGCGCGAACCCGGGGCTGCCGCTGGTCGCCCAAGGGCACTCGTTCGGCTCCGTCGTCACACTGTTCCGGCTGCTGGACCAACCCGAGCGCTATCAGGTGGGCGTCATCTCCGGTGCGCCGCTGGTTCCCATCCCTGAAATGCTGGACGCCGACAGCTCATTCGACCTGGATCCCAGCTGGCTCTCCGGTGATCCGTTCTACCTCGACACATTGGAGAACGACCCGCTGGCGTTCGTCGACGCGGATGGCCTGGCTTTGGCACGAGAACTCGACAAGGCGTGGGACCGATTCGGCGCCGCGCTTCCCAAGCTCGCCGTGCCAACGCTGGCTGTACACGGAACCAACGATCCGATCGCACCGGTCGACGCCGTGCGCGCGTACGCAGAACAGATTGACCCGTTGCAGCTCACAAAGTTTCCCGGCGCGCACGACATTCTCAATGAGACAGTGCATCGCGAGGTGGCGGCAGCCATCGTTGATTTCGTCGAGAAGCACGCGGGCACGAAGTAGGGTGACGTCGTGCTGAAGCGAACAGTCATCGTAGCGGCGGCGGTCCTTGCAGCGGGGACACTGTTTGTTACCCCGGCGAGCGCCGATCCCGGTGACAACCCGTGCGAATTCGCGATCAACTACTTCTGCAAGTTCCTCCCGATCGCGCCGGACCTCGAGGGTGACATCGACCTGACAGAGAACCAGCCGGTCGATCCGAACGCTCCGCCGCCCGAGTCGCTTCCAGCGGTTGATCCCTGCGCGGCGGCAGGCTGTATCTAGAGCCAGGTGTCGTCGGTGGTGGCGGTCAGGAACGCCTCCAGATCGTCGCGCCAGTGCGCGGGTGTCGTCTTGTCCGGCTCGATCCCGGTGTAGTCGCCGCGATAGAACAGCAGCGGCCGCGGCTTCGTGTGCGGCACATCGGACAACGACTGCACAGCGCCGAAGACGACGAAGTGGTCCCCGCCGTCGTGCACGGAATCCACCGTGCAGTCGATGTGCGCCAGCGTCCCCTCGATTACGGGCGATCCGAGTTTGGAAGGGCTCCAGTAGAGTCCGGCGAACTTGTCGGGGTCCTTGGAGCCGAACCGCGCCGACACGTCCTTCTGCTTCTCATGCAACACGTTGACGCAGAACCGCCCGCTGGCCTCGATGGCCTGCCACGACCGCGACACCTTGGTCGGGCAGAACAGCACCAGCGGCGGATCCAGCGACAGCGCCGCGAACGACTGGCATGCGAAGCCGACAGGCACACCATCGTGCACGGTGGTGATCACGGTGATGCCCGTGCAGAACTGCCCGAGCACATTGCGGAATGTGCGGGGGTCGAGCGGCTCGGCTGCCACTAGCCCTTGAAGCCCACGCTGAAGTCGTGGCCCCACAAGCTGACCGCGGTGCTCTCTCTGGCCACCCAGTCCTCGTCCTCGACCTCGAGTCCCTCACAACCGAATTCGATGTCGAAGCCGCCGGGGGTCTTCATGTAGAACGACAGCATCTTGTCGTTGACGTGGCGGCCAAGGGTCGCCGACATCGGCACCTTGCGGCGCAGCGCGCGGTCAAGGCACAGCCCGACGTCGTCGCTCTCACCCACCTCCATCATGAGATGGACGATGCCGCTTGGTGTCTCACCGGGCATGAACGCAAGGCTGTGATGACGCGGGTTCACACCGAAGAAGCGCAGCCACGCAGGCGGGCCGTCGGCGGGCCGACCGACGAGCTGAGGTGGGAGCCGCATCGAGTCGCGCAGCTTGAAACCCAGCACATCGCGATAGAAGTGCAGCGACTCCGCATCGTCCTTCGTGGTCAGTACCACGTGGCCGAGACCCTGCTCCTCGGTGACGAACTTGTGGCCGTACGGGCTCACCACGCGGCGGTGTTCGAGGGCGGCGCCGTGGAACACCTCGAGAGTGTTGCCCGACGGGTCGTCGAATCGGATCATCCCGTCGACGCGGCGGTCGGCCAACTCGGCCGCTGAAGCTTCTTTGTAGGGCGTGCCCTCGACATCGAGCCGGTTGCGGATGTCCTGCAGCTCCGCGGCATTGGCTGTCTCCCAGCCGGATTGAATCAGCCGGTCGTGCTCACCAGGGACGATCACCAGGCGGGCCGGGAACTCGTCCATCCTGAGGTAGAGCGCGCCGTCGGTCGTGCCCTTGCCCTCGACCATGCCGAGCACCTTCAGGCCGTACTCGCGCCAGGCCCCGACGTCGGTGGCCTCGATACGCAGATAACCGAGAGACTTGATGCTCATGACGAGCCTCCAAGGAAATCGACAGTCAGTTTGTTGAATTCGTCGAACTTCTCCAGCTGAGCCCAGTGTCCACACTGCCCGAACACGTGCAACTGGACTTTCGGGATCTGTTTGAGGGCCACCAGCGCACCGTCGAGCGGATTCACGCGGTCCTCCCGGCCCCAGACGAGAAGTACCCGCTGGCGCAGCTTGTACACCTCACGCCACATCATGCCGAGTTCGAAATCGGCGCCCGAGAACGACTTTCCCATCGCCCGGGTGGCGGCAAGCGATTCTTCGGTGCTGGCGATCGCGAACCGTTCGTCGATCAGCTCGGGGGTGATCAGCTTCTGGTCGTACACCATGATTCGCAGGAACGCTTCGAGGTTCTCGCGGGTGGGTTCATAGGAGAACTTGCCAAGCAGCTTGACGCCCTCGGTGGGGTCCGGCGCGAACAGGTTCACCGAGAGTCCGCCCGGCCCCATCAGTACGAGCCGTCCTGCGCGCCTGCCGTTGTCAAGCGCGAAACGGACCGCAGTGCCGCCGCCGAGCGAATTGCCCACCAGGTCAGCGCTTTCGATGCCGAGGTGATCGAAAAGGTTCAACAACGCTGTCGCGCTGTATTGGTTGTACTGCTCGTGCTCGGTGTGCTTATCGGAGTGGCCGTAGCCGGGCTGGTCGACGGCGAGCACGTGGAAGTGCTGCGCCAGCACTCCGATGTTGCGCCCGAAATTGGACCAACTCGACGCGCCGGGTCCGCCGCCGTGCAGCAGCACAATGGTTTTGTCGTTGCCGACTCCGGCCTCGTGGTAGTGCAGCCGCATATCGTCGCGAACCTGTGCGTACCGCGAGGTGGACTCGAACGTGATCTCTTGCTGTTGAGCGGTTTCCGCGGCGAAGGACGTCATCAGACCATTGTGTCCTGGGGCGGCAGGCCGAACTCGTTGTTGCCGAAGATCAGGTATGCCCGCTCGGGGTCATTGGCGGCGTGCACCCGCCCGGCGTGCGCGTCACGCCAGAATCGTTGCACCGGAGCGTCGTTGTTGAGCGCGGTGGCGCCTGACGCCTCAAAGAGCCGATCGATGGACGCGATGGCACGGCCTGTGGCGCGGACCTGATCGCGGCGGGCGCGAGCGCGCAGCTCGAACGGAATCTCCTTGTCGGCCTGAAGCAGCGCATACTCGTCGCCGACGTTGCCGATCAGCTGGCGCCACGCGGCGTCGATGTCGCTGGCCGCCTCGGCAATACGCACCTTCGCGAACGGATCGTCCTTGGCCTTCTCCCCCGCGAACGCGGCACGCACACGTTTGCCCTGGTGCTCGACGTGTGCGTCGTAGGCGCCATAGGCCATGCCGACGATCGGAGCGGAGATGGTCGTCGGATGCACAGTGCCCCAAGGCATCTTGTACACCGGTGCCGTGTTGGTCTGCAGGCCACCCGCCGTGCGGTCATTCATCGACTTGTACGACAAGAAGCGGTGCCGCGGCACGAACACGTCCTTGACCACCACCGTGTTGCTGCCGGTGCCACGCAGTCCGACGACGTGCCAGACGTCGTCGATCCGGTACTCGCTGCGCGGGATCAGGAAGCTGCCGAAGTCGACCGGCCTGCCGTCCTTGATGACCGGGCCGCCGAGGAACGCCCACGTGGCGTGGTCACAACCCGACGACCAGTTCCACGACCCACTGACGAGGTAGCCGCCGTCGACGACAGTGCCCGCACCCATCGGCGCGTACGACGACGAGATGCGCACGGAGGGATCCTCGCCCCACACCTCGACCTGCGCCTCCTGGTCGAACAACGCGAGGTGCCAGTTGTGCACGCCGATGATCGAGCTGACCCAGCCGGTGGACCCGCAGGCCGTCGCGATGCGGCGTACCGCTTCGTAGAAGACGGTCGGATCGCACTGCAGACCGCCCCACTGTTCGGGTTGGAGCAGCTTGAAGAAGCCGACCTCGTCGAGTTCGGCCACGGTCTCGTCGGGCAGCCGTCGGAGATCCTCCGTCGCCTGGGCGCGCTTGGCGATCAGCGGCAACAGGTCGTCGATGCCGGCTAGGACCGACTTCACGTCACCCTGTTCAATGGACGTCACTGGTTTGCCTCCCGGGAGTACGGACTGAATGAAGATTAGAACACGTTACGATTTGTGTCGAGCAGCGCATTCCTGCGGCGGCTGGACCTGCGGACATGCATTTCTGTAACCTGTTCTAGTTATCGCCAACAGGAAGGGCGCGACTGTGACCGACGAGCCGCTCGGTAGCCACGTGCTCGAGCTGCAGGTGGCCGACGTCCTCAAGGAGACCGACGACGCGCGCTCGCTGGTGTTCACCGTGCCCGACGGCGCCGAGATCCCGGCCGAAAGACTCAGGTATGCGCCGGGTCAGTTCCTGACACTGCGGGTGCCAAGCGATCGCACCGGCTCGGTCGCCCGCTGCTACTCGCTGTGCAGTTCGCCGTTCACCGGGGACCCGATGACCGTGACCGTCAAGCGCACTGCCGACGGCTATGCATCGAACTGGCTGTGCGACCACGCCCACGCAGGCATGAAGATCCACGTGCTTGCGCCGTCGGGCACCTTCGTGCCCAAGACGCTCGACACCGACTTCCTGCTGCTGGCCGCGGGCAGCGGCATTACGCCGATGTTGTCGATCTGCAAGTCCGCATTGGCCGAGGGCAGCGGCAAGGTCGTGCTGATTTACGCCAACCAGGACGAGAACTCCGTGATCTTCGGCGGCGCGCTGCGCGAACTTTCGGCCAAGTACCCCGACCGGCTCACGGTGGTGCACTGGCTGGTCAGCGTGCAGGGGTTGCCGAGCGCGGCGGCGCTGGCCGGCCTTGCCGCCCCATATATCGGCCACGACGCCTACATCTGCGGACCAGGACCGTTCATGGCCGCCGCGGAGGAGGCGCTGAAGAATTCGGGCACACCGAACGAACGCCTCCACATCGAGGTGTTCAAGTCGCTGGAGTCCGACCCCTTCGCCGCGATCGTGATCGAGGAGGACGACAGCGACGAGGGCCCTGCCACGGCGATCGTCACGCTCGACGGCGAACGCCACGAGGTGCGCTGGCCGCGCAACGCCAAGCTCCTCGACGTGCTCCTCGACAAGGGGCTCGACGCGCCCTTCTCGTGCCGCGAGGGCCACTGCGGCGCGTGCGCAGTGCTGAAGAAGAGCGGCGACGTCGAGATGGAGATCAACGACGTGCTCGAGCAACAGGACCTCGACGAGGGATTGATCCTGGGCTGTCAGGCCCGTCCGCGGTCGGATTCCGTCGAAGTCACCTACGACGAATGACCAGCGGGCTACGATTCGCCGCACCGGAGGCAGGGAGAGACTGTGAAGCGGTTCGCCAGCATTCTTGCGGTGGTCTCGGCCACGTGGCTGACACTCGCATTCGTCGCGCCAACCGCTGAGTCGTCCGCGGCGATCGACACCGGCGACTCCTCAATCCCAGTCGACGCGATTACCACGCTCGAAATGCACGCGACGGCCAATTGCATTAAGGCCGAAGGGAATTGCCTTTTCAACACCTCGGCCAACCTGCGCGTTCCAGAGGGCCCGATCGGTTTCCCAAACGACTTGTGGGGGCGTCAGACCACCACGCTGCGCACCATGCACCGAGATGTCTTCCTGGAAGCGGACTTCGACGCACCCAACACCCGCATGTTCAAGTCGATAACGGACATCGAGTTCCAGACGATCTACTTTGGCGGCGGTCCGGTCGAGTTCCACGGCAACGCCTGGCCCACCGATTGGCGCACCGGCCAGCCCGCGATGAACTCCGACTTCATCGTCTGCACGCATATTCAGGTGGTCTATGCCGGCGTGAACCTCATCTCACCGGACGCCTGCGCGCAGACCACATTCAGCTGACGCAAACTTCTCAGCACTCCTCCTCGCACGCGAGCGTGTGTTTTGATGCGCCGACCACGGCGTGTCCCGCATAAAACTGCACAGTCGGTGCGGTGCTGCCCGATCATTGACATACAAACCAGCAGTATGTAACTTACGTACTGCCTGTACGTAAATGAAGGGAGCCCAAAATGCACGACCTCTTTCACCGCTACGCAGAGGCCTGGGGCCGCCACGATCTCGATGCGATCGTCGCCCTGCACACCGAAGACACCACCTTCCACGCCCACATCGGCCAGGAGCCGGCCCGCGGCAAGGCAGCGGTGCGCCAAGCGTTCGCCGACCTGTTCGCGCAGTTCCCCGACCTTGCCTTCACGCAGGTTTCGCTGCGGACCGGGCCCGATTTCTGGGTGGTCGAGTGGAAGATGAGCGGAACGCTTGCAGGGACCGACAGCGCCTTCGAGGTCGACCTGGTCGACCTGATCACCGTCGACGACGGCTTGGTCAAGAAGAAGGACAGCTACATCGATGCCGTGTCGATGCAGGCGCAGCTTCCGATGGTGGCGGCACAGTGACCACCGCCCCGACCCAGGCCGTTGCGACCGAGTTCGTCGAGTTCTTCGCGGCGGGCTGGAGGATCGGCGCGCGCGACCCTGAGGCTTTCTTCAGCCACTTCGAACCGCGCATGCATCCGAACACCGCGCTGATTCAGCCGATCGCTCCGCCGGCCCAGGGGCCAGGTGCGCTACGCGAACTCTTCGGACCACTGTTCAAGGCCGTGCCCGATCTCACCGGCAAACTGAGGCGCTGGGGCCAGACCGATGACGGCGTGTTTATCGACCTCACCCTGCATGGACATCTGGGCAGCAAGCAGGTTGAGTGGACCGTGGTCGACCGAATCATTTTGGAGGACGGGCTGATTCGTGAGCGGCGGTCATACTTTGACCCAGCGCCGCTATTGAAGGCGGTGGCATTGCGGCCGCGCGCCGCGCTGCCGCTGTTGCTCAGCCGTCTGACGCGAGGCTAGGCCCTCGGCTTCGGCGTCGGCGTGGGGCAGAACCCACCCACCGGAGTAGCGCCATCCGGACACACCACCGGCTTCGGCGTCGGCGTCGGGCAGAACCCACCCACCGGAGTAGCGCCATCCGGACACACCACCGGCTTGGGCGTCGGCGTCGGGCAGAACCCACCCACCGGAGTAGCGCCATCCGGACACACCACCGGCTTGGGCGTCGGCGTCGGACAGAACCCGCCCACCGGAGTAGCGCCATCCGGACACACCACCGGCGCCTCGGCCGGGCTTACCGGATCGGTGCCGTCGTAGACCTCTTGTCCATCGTCGGGACCGTCGCCATCGCTGTCGGGGTTGTCGGGATCGGTGCCGTACACGTCGGTTTCGTCGCCATCGAACAATCCGTCGCCGTCACGGTCGGGACGCTGCTGGAGCGGGTGGGTGCCAATACTCTGGGTGGCTATCAGGCCGGGCTCGGCGACGGCCGTTGGATCCCCGACCAAGAGTGCGGCCGCGAAGAGCGCTCCCGCGGCAGCGGCAGCTGCCAGGCGCAGTAGGACTACGCGTGAGTTGACCAGCATGTCGAGCTCCTTCGCCGAGTGCCCTCGGGTCAAGCCATCATGCTCTGGTGTGCGGGCAAACGCACAGGTATTCGCCAGGTTCGCCGTCTAGCGGGGCAGTCCCAGAAGGCGCTCCCCGGCGAGCGTGAGCAGGATCTGCTCCGTGCCACCCGCGATTGTCAGGCAGCGGGTGTTGAGGAAGTCGTGCACCTCTTTGTTCTCAAGGGCGCCACCACCTTCGGACAGCTCCATCCTCAGCTCGGATAGCGCCTGCCGGTATCGCACGCCAATCAGCTTGCGCGCGCTGGCCTGCGGTCCGGGATCCTGCCCGCCGAGGATCAGCTGAGCGATCCGCTGGTCCAGCAGCGAACCCACCTGAGCCGACCGGATCAGCTCGCCCATCGCGTCCTGCACGGCCGCGTCGAGGTCGAGATCGGCCACCGTGCGCAGCAGCTCTTCCATCGGGTTGCCCAGTGCGGTGCCGTGAGCCATCGCGACGCGCTCGTTGGCCAGCGTGGTGCGGGCCAGTCGCCAGCCGTCGTTGACTTGGCCGACAACCATCTCGTCGGGCACGAACACGTCGTCGAAGAACACCTCGTTGAACAGGTTGTCGCCGGTGATCTCGCGCAGCGGGCGAATATCGATGCCCGGCGTCTTCATGTCGACAACGAAGTACGTGATGCCCTTGTGCTTTGGCGCGTCGGGGTCGGTGCGCGCCAGGCACACGCCAAACTGGGCCCAGTCCGCCCGCGACGTCCACACCTTCTGCCCCGTGAGCCGCCAACCACCCTCGGCGCGAACGGCTTTCATACGCAGCGAGGCAAGATCGGAGCCTGCACCCGGCTCGCTGAAAAGCTGGCACCAGAACAGCTCACCGGTCAAGGTGGGCGGCACGAAGCGCTCGACTTGCTCCGGGCTACCGTGCTCGAGAATCGTTGGCGCAGCCCACCACCCGATGACCAGATCGGGGCGCGTAATACCCGCGGCTGCCATCTCCTGGTCAATCAGCAACTGCTCGGCAGGGCCCGCTTCCCGGCCGTACGGCCGTGGCCAATGCGGTGCGAGCAGCCCCGACTCGGCGAGTGCCACACGCTGCTTCTCGGCAGGCAGCGCAGCGATTTCAGCGACCGCAGAAGCGATTTCGGGCTGAAGGTCGGCCACCGAGTCAAGATCGATGTGCAGATCGCGGCGCACACCCTGCTTGGTCAACGCGGCGACGCGCCGCAGCCAACGGGACCGGCCGCCGAGGAACTGCGCAATTCCGTACGCCCGACGCAGATAAAGATGGGCATCGTGCTCGAACGTGATGCCGATGCCACCAAGCACCTGGATGCAGTCCTTCGCATTGGCCTTTGCACTGTCGACGGCGGTGGCGGCTGCAACCGCGGCCGCAACAGACAGCTGGCGCTCGTCCTGATTGGCCACCGCGGCCGCGGCATCACTCGCCGCTACCGAGATCTGCTCGGAGCGAAGCAACATCCCGGCGCACATGTGCTTGATGGCCTGGAAGCTGCCGATCGGCTTGCCGAACTGCTCGCGCACCTTCGCGTACTCGGTGGCGGTGTTCAACGTCCAGCGAGCCACACCCGCGGCCTCGGCGGCCAGCAGGGTGACAGCGAGGTCCTCAACCCGCTGCGCCGAGACCGCCAACAGCTCAGCTGGCGCCGCGTCGAGCACGACGCGGGCGAGTGGGCGGGAGAAGTCGGTGGCCTTGAGCGGTTCGACGGTCACGCCGTCGGCGGTGGCGTCGACCATCACCCAGCCGTCACCGGCAGGCAGCAGGAGCAGCCCGGCCGCGTCGGCGCCGAGCACGTACTCGGCCGTCCCGGACACCCGCCCGCCGTCGTATCGCAGTTGAGCGGTAGCCGCGACACCCGCGGTGCGCTCCCCCGACGCCAGCGCCTCCAGGAGCTCGGCGTGCGATTCGCCGATGACGAGCGTGGCGAGTGCGGTCGTCGCGACGGGACCGGGCACCATGGCGGCGGCGGCCTCTTCGACCATCGCGCACAGGTCGTCGGTGCTGCCGCCCGCGCCGCCGTGCTCCTCGGGAAGCGCGACGCCGAAGATTCCCAGCTGGGCTAACCCGTCGTACGGGGCGCGCCACGCGTCCGGCTTGCCGTGCTCCACGTCGCGCGCTGCCGCGATCGCTCCTGAGCCCACGGCCCAGCTACGGACCAGTTCGCGTGCGGCAAACTGCTCATCAGTAATGGTCGCGGACACCGGAGACTCCTACCGTTTGGGTGAGAAGGCCATGCTTCTCACTAGAACGTGTTCTAATAGTGCCAGCGATCGACCGTCAAGTCGAACGCCATTACAGCAGGACACGTCGGTGCCAACGTCGACGCCGAAGTGGGAAAACGAGGTCCGGCATGCGTATCGTTTTCACCGAGACCGCACTATGAAGGAGCTGCCCGCCGCATGTCGACGCCAGCACATACCAACCCGGGTTCCGGATCTGACTCTCGTCCACGTCAGGTGATGAACGTGGCTGTACTGGCGGAGTCCGAGCTCGGGTCTGAAGCCCAGCGTGAGCGCCGCAAGCGCATCCTGGACGCCACCCTGGCCATCGCCTCCAAGGGCGGCTACGAGGCCGTTCAGATGCGCGCGGTCGCCGAGCGCGCTGATGTCGCCGTCGGCACGCTGTACCGCTACTTCCCGTCGAAAGTGCACCTGCTGGTGTCGGCCCTCGGCCGGGAGTTCGAGCGCATCGACGCCAAGACCGACCGAGCCGCGTTGTCCGGCGGAACCCCGTACCAGCGGCTCAACCTCATGGTGGGCAAGCTGAACCGGGCGATGCAGCGCAATCCGCTGCTGACCGAGGCCATGACCCGCGCGTTCGTGTTCGCCGACGCATCGGCGGCCGGTGAGGTCGACCACGTCGGCAAGCTGATGGACTCGATGTTCGCGCGCGCGATGAGTGACGGCGAGCCGACTGAAGACCAGTACCACATCGCGCGCGTCATCTCCGATGTCTGGCTGTCCAACCTGCTGGCCTGGCTGACACGGCGGGCATCGGCGACAGACGTGAGCAAGCGGCTGGATCTGGCCGTGCGTTTGCTTATCGGCGACGGGGAGCACCCTAAGATTTAGCGGGTGGCTCCAGAGCCTTCAGCGCTACCCCTTGAGTTGAGACGCGCGCTCGGCACGGTCGGGCGGGTTCCCCGGCTGCTCGTGGCGTGCGACTACGACGGCACCATGGCCCCGATCGTTGCGAACCCCGACGACGCGCGACCGCTCGCCGAGTCCGCGGCGGCCCTGCGTGAGCTGGCCGCCCTTCCGTCGACGACGGCCGCGCTGATCTCGGGCCGAGCCCTTCGCGACCTGGCGACGCTGTCGAGAATGCCGGCCGAGGTCCACCTTGTCGGCAGCCACGGATCCGAATTCGACACCGGTTTCGTGCACGCGATCGACGATGCGGCCAAGGCGCTGCTCGGCAGGATCAAGGACGCGTTGAGCGCGATCGCCGCAGAGTTCGCGGGCGTCGCGATCGAGATCAAGCCCGCAAGCGTTGCGCTGCACGTACGCAACGCAGATCCTGCCGACGCGAAAGAGGCGCTGGAGAAGGCGCGCAGCGTCTCGCAGCACTGGGACGCGCAGATCACCGAGGGCAAGGCGGTCCTGGAGTTCGCGGTCATCCAGACCGACAAGGGGCAGGCGCTGGACATCCTGCGGCACCAGGAGGGCGCCTCGGCGACGATCTTCATCGGCGACGACGTGACCGACGAGAAGGCGTTTCGCCGGCTGCACGGACCCGACATCGGCATCAAGGTCGGCGACGGCGAATCCCTTGCCGGCTATCGCATCGAGTCGCCTGAAGAGGTGGCCGCCGTGCTGCAATGCCTCCTCGAGGCGCGCCGCACCTGGCTCTTGGGCGGGCACAGCACGCCGATCGAGCGACTGACGATGCTGTCCAACTCGCGGACCCTTGCGCTGTTGACTCCTGACGCCGACGTGGTCTGGATGTGCCACCCGCAGGCCGATTCGGCGGCCGTCTTCTCCCGGCTGCTCGGCGACGCCACCGCGGGACACTTCGCGATCGGTCCTCAGCGCGAGGCGCTGCCGCTGAGTCAGCGCTACATCACCGGCACCATGACCGTCGAAACCCGTTGGGCCAGCCTGCTTGTCACCGACTACCTGTCGCACGACGTCGGCGCGGGCCGCACCGATTTGATTCGCATTATCAGCGGACAGGCCAAGGCTGTGGTCGAGTTCGCGCCGCGGCCCGAGTTCGCGCAGGCGCCCGTTCATCTGCGTGTCGACGAAGGCGGTCTGAGGGTGTTCGCGACCAACGACCCGATGGTGTTGCGGTCCCCCGGCGTGGAGTGGGAGATCGTGCCCGACGGGATCCACCAGACCGCGCGGGCCGTCATCGATCCGTCCGACGGGCCGTGCGTGCTGGAGTTACGCTGCGGTACAGAGGATTTGACGGAGAGCCCGGTGGACGCCGACTCCAGGCGCGAACGCGCGGAGAGCTACTGGAGCGACTGGATCTCCACGCTGAGGATGCCGTCGCTGAAACCAGAGCTGATGAAGCGGTCGGCGTTGACGCTGCGCGGTCTCGTGCACGCTGATACCGGGGCGATCATGGCGGCGGCGACCACCTCGTTACCCGAGGAGATCGGCGGAGTCCGCAATTGGGACTACCGCTACTGCTGGATTCGCGACGCCGCCATGACCGCGTCGGCACTGGTGTCGTTGGGCTCGATCGCCGAGGCCGAGGGGTATCTGAACTGGCTGCACGGTGTGATCGAGACGATGCACGGCCCAGAGCGGCTGCATCCGCTCTATGCGCTATCGGGGGCGATCCTCGGCCCTGAGGCGGTGATCGACTCGCTGCCCGGTTACGCGGGATCGCGTCCCGTGCGGGTCGGCAACGCCGCCAATGTTCAAGTGCAACTGGACGTCTTCGGCCCCGTGGTGCAACTGATCGCGGATCTATGCCAGCGCCGAGTGGCCAACGGCGTGCGGGACGCCCTGACCGATGCGGACTGGAACCTGGTCAGCGAGATGGTCTTTGCCGTCGAAAGTCGTTGGGTAGAACCGGATCACGGGATCTGGGAGATACGTGGCAACCCTCGCCATCACGTGTACTCGAAGGTCATGTGCTGGTTGACGGTGGATCGCGCATTGAAGCTGGCCGCGGAGTTCGGGCGCGAAGCGCCCCCAGGGTGGTCCACAATGCGCGACGTGATCTCCAAGCAGGTGTGCGAGCGCGGCTGGAACGACGAGGTGCGCTCGTTCACCGCCGCCTACGATGGCACTGACCTCGACGCGGCCACACTGCACATCGGCCTGTCCGGGTTGATCGACCCTTCAGACGAGCGGTTCGCGGCCACCGTGATCGCTACCGAGACCGAACTGCGCAGCGGTGCAACGGTTTACCGCTATCACCGCGACGACGGACTGCCGGGTATCGAGGGCGGCTTCCATCTCTGCGCGGCGTGGTTGCTTGAGGCTTACCTTTTGACGGACCAACGCTCGCAGGCCGAAGCGCTGTTCGACCGGCTGGTCGCCGCGGCGGGGCCGACGGGATTGTTGTCGGAGGAGTACGACCCGGTGGCCGAGCGCGCACTGGGCAACCATCCCCAGGCGTACAGCCACATCGGCCTGTTGCGCTGCGCGCAATTACTGGACGGCTGAGTCGGCGCTACTCGTGATGTCCCCGGACGAAATCGCTGCACGGACGGCTCGGGCGGTGACCGCCGCCACGGCAGCGGGCACCGAGCTAGGGTTGCGGGTGGACGAGCCACGGGTGCTCTACGACGTGTTCTCCGTCATCGTCCATCTGGCCCCTACTCCCGTCGTGGTGCGGGTACCCACAGTGCTACCGCCGTTGTATTCGCAAGCCCCCGGAACCCAGACCGCGCAGCAGCGGTCGGAGTTGGCCGTGACCGGATGGCTCGCCGATCAGGGCCATCCGGTGGTGCCACCCAGTCCACTCGTGCCCCGCGAACCCGTGCGGCGGGACGGCTTCTCGATGACGTTCTGGCAGTTTGTCGAACAGGTCCCAGACGCTGAGCCGAACATGAGCAGGCGCATCGAACAGACCGCACGGCTGCACGCCGCACTGCGTGACTTCGACGCGGGTGAACTCGGATTCTGGGCGCCGTTCGGTACGTACATCCCAGAAGGGCTGGCAGAGTTGGAGAAGATGCCCGACCTGTTCTCCGCTGCTGATCTCGAACGGGCGCAACAGGAATGGGCTGCCCTCGCACCGGTACTCGCGTCTCGGGCTGCCTTCGGATCAGCGTTTCCCGGCGTCGACGTCCAGCCTATTCACGGGGACGCGCCGTACTACAACATGATCGCCACGCCTGACGGCGAACTGTGGTCTGACTTCGAACTCGTCACGTTGGGTGCCGTCGAGTCCGATCTGGCGATGGTGGGCCCCGAAGCCATCGCGACCTACGACGCTGCCGCCCTTGCGTTGGGGCTGCGTCCGGTCGACCAGCGGGTGCTCGGAGTAACGGAGGCGGCCGGTCGGCTCGCCACTGTCGCTGCCCTGGCGATGGCGCCCGCGCTGCCGATGCTCGTCGAGGCCCTGAAGCCGACGATCGACTCGTGGCGGGCGACCCCGCGGATGACCGAACTCTAGGCGGGTGGGCCCGCCGTGCGGCCACGCACCACTTCGGTGTCGAGCACGTCGATCACGGGCAGCCCGTCGCGCGGCGGGTTGTGCAGCAGGCGTCCTGCTCGTCGGCCCTTCTCCAAGCTCGACTGCGCCACGGTGGTCAGCCCGCGCCGCAATGCCTCTGGGACGCCGTCGAATCCGGTCACCGTCATCTGGCCCGGCACGTAGATCCCGCGTGCGCGCAGGTAATCCATCGCTGATAGCGCGAGCACGTCGGCCGTGCACATCAATGCCGTGATCCGAGGATTCGCATCGAGTGCGACCTCTGCCGCGGCCCCGCCCGAGGTCAACAGGTGCTCGTAGCTTTCAACCACCGTCAATGACTCCGGGGCCAGCCCCGCTGCGGTCATCGCGTCGTAGACGCCGTGGATGCGCTCGCGCTGCACGTGAAAATGCGGCGTCTGCACCCGGTCCGGATCGGCGACCGAAGGCCGGGGCCCGCCGTGCGGCCAGTCACGGCCCAGCCGCATGGTGAGCAGGCCGATCTCGCGATGGCCTAGTCCCACAACATATTCCGCAAGCCGCCGCATCGCGTTGCGGTCGTCGATACACACCCGCGACGTACCTGGGATGTCCTTGGGTTGGTCGACGACGACTACCGGCAGATGTCGTTGCTGCACCACAGGCACGTAGGGGTCGTCGTCGGAGGCGGAGTAGACGACGAAGCCGTCGACCCCCGCAGCGAGCACGGCCGCGGAGCCGTCGCTGACGCTGCGATTCGGCCCGATCGCTACCAGCAGCAGACCCTGTCCCGCCTCCTCGCACGATTCGGCAAGTCCGGCAACGAAATCCAAGGCGGCCGGATCGGAGAACGAATAGTTCAGTGGCTCGGTGATCATCAGGCCGACCGCGCCCGCCTTGCGGGTCCGCAGCGACCGGGCCACCGGATCGGGTCCCGGGTACCCGAGCCGCTTTGCGGTGGCTAGCACTCGCTCACGAAGATCGGTCGACAGCTGATCCGGCCTGTTGTACGCGTTGGAGATGGTGGTTCGCGAAACCTTGAGCTCGGCCGCCAGCGAGGCAAGGGTCGCACGCCGTCTGGGCGCGGGACTCCTCGACATGCTCCCCGAGGCTAGTGGATGGAATTGGTTCTCAGGGGCAGCCATGCGCTAGAGTTATTGGTAACGGTTTTCATTTGTATTAGGGAGCATGGATGCGCACGATCAGGACGGCGGTAGTGGCGGCGCTGGGCGTGGGACTGGTCGCCGGCTGCAGCCAGCAGACGACCGATGCCCACCAACACGGCACGACGACGGTCGTGGCGTCGACCAACGTGTGGGGCAGCGTGGTCCGCGCCGTGACAGGTGACCATGCGTCCGTGAAGTCGATCATCGACGGCGCCGCCGACGACCCGCACTCCTACGAGGTCACCCCGGCCGACGCCGCCGCGATTTCCGACGCATCGCTGGTGGTCTACAACGGCGGAGGCTACGACCACTGGGTCGACGACGTGCTATCCACCCACAAGGGCGTCCAGTCCGTCGACGCCTACTCTCTGTTGCCGAGCTCCGTCGCGCAGCCGGCGAACGAGCATGTGTTCTACGACCTGGAGACCGCCAAGCAGGTCGCCAACCAGATCGCCGACAGACTGTCGCAGTCCGATGCCGATCACGCCGACGACTACAAGGCCAACGCGTCGAAGTTCGCCGACCAGGCCGATACCCTTGCAGCGGCCGAGCGGGCGATCGGCGCGGCGCATCCCGGAGCCACCGTGGTGGCGACCGAGCCGGTCGCGCACTACCTACTGGCCAACTCCGGAATTGCCGACAAGACGCCAGAAGGCTTCACCAAGTCCATCGAAGAGGACACCGACCCGTCGCCTGCCGACCTGGCCGCCCTGCTCGACCTGATCAACAATCGCCAGGTGTCGGCGCTGGTGTACAACACCCAGACCCAAACCGACGTCACCAAACAGCTTCAAGACGCCGCCCAGAAGGCGTCGGTGCCCATCGTCGAAGTAACCGAGACGCTTCCGCCGGGCACCGATTACCTGACTTGGCAACGTCAGACCGTCGACCAGTTGGCGAGTCAGTTGGACAAGGCCCCGCCGGCGAGCCGATAGATTCTGTTTGTGGTTGATGACGTCGTCGCCGAACTGACCGGCGCCCGGCTGGCCTTCGGCGATCGCGTGCTGTGGGACCACCTCGACCTGACGGTGCGCGCCGGGGAGTTCATCGCCGTGCTCGGACCCAACGGCACCGGTAAGACCTCGCTGCTGAAGGTGCTCCTCGGGCAACTGCCGCTTAGCGCGGGCACTGCGACCGTCGGGGGCCATCTCATCGAGACGGGCAGCGAGCGCATCGGCTATGTCCCCCAACACCGCTCGGTGGATCGCGGGCTGTCAATACGCGGCCGCGATCTGGTCGGCCTCGGGTATGACGGCCACCGCTGGGGCGTGACGAGTCTGCGTGACCGGTCGGCCAAGCGCAACGCAGTGCAACGGGCGCTGCAACAGGTCAACGGGGTGCAGCTGGGCGGCGTGCCCGTCGGCGTGATGTCCGGCGGTGAGATGCAGCGGATCCGGATCGCTCAGGCGCTGGCCGCCGATCCGGTGCTGCTGCTGTGCGACGAGCCGCTGCTGAACCTCGATCCCGCCAACGCCCGACTGGTGTCGGCACTGATCGACCAGCGGCGGCGCGAGGCCGACACCGCGGTGCTGTTCGTCACCCACGAGGTCAATCCCGTTCTGCCGTACGTCGATCGAGTGCTGTATTTGGTCGACGGCCGATTCCGGGTCGGCACCGTCGAAGAGGTGATGACCTCGGCGACGCTGTCCGAGCTGTACCGCGCCGAGATCCAAGTCGTGAAGGTCGCTGGCCGATATGTGGTGGTCGGCGAGCACCTCGATCACTCCGGTCACGCAGTCGGGCACGACCATGACTGACCGGCTCACCGACCTGCTGGCGAATCTCTTCGCATTCGACGTCACGGCCGATCTGCTGCACCGTGATTTCGTCCAACAAGCGCTGCTCGCGGCGGCACTGCTTGCGTTGGTCTCCGGGCTGATCGGACCGTTCATCGTGATGCGGCAGATGTCGTTCGCCGTGCACGGGTCGAGCGAATTGTCGCTTACTGGTGCGTCTTTCGCGTTGTTGGCGGGTTTCAATATCGGGATCGGTGCACTCGTCGGATGCGCCTTGGCAGCGGTGCTGTTTGGTTTCTTGGGACAGCGCGTGCGCGAACGGGATTCGGCGATCGGTGTGGTGCTCGCATTCGGTCTCGGCCTGGCTGTGCTGTTCATCCATCTCTACCCGGGCCGCACCGGCACCAGCTTCGCGCTGCTGACCGGGCAGATCGTCGGGGTGGGCTACTCGGGGCTTGCTCTGCTTGCCGTGGTCGTCGTGCTTGTGGTGACCGTCCTGACGATTTGTTACCGGCCGCTGTTATTCGCCACCGTCGATCCGGAAGTGGCGGCGGGCCGCGGTGTTCCTGTGCGGGCATTGGGCATCGTGTTCGCGGCCCTGGTCGGTGTGACCGCCGCGCAGGGCGTGCAGATCGTCGGTGCACTGCTGGTGATGTCGCTACTGATCACGCCCGCGGCGGCCGCGGTGCGGGTGTTCGTTTCGCCATCCGCGACCATCGCGGCGTCGGTGGTCTTCGCCGAGATCTCCGCGGTAGGAGGCATTCTGCTGTCGCTTGCGCCGGGTGTGCCCGTTTCGGTCTTCGTCACCACCATCTCGTTCGCGATCTACCTGGTGTGCTGGCTCGTTGGCAGGCGCAACCGCGTGTCAACGCCCGGCTAAATCGCCTCGGACCGCAGGCAGGGAACGTACTGTCAGCTGTGAACTGCCTGGGGAGGCGTGCAGTACAAAAGGGGGCAACATGACCGTTCTGACCACTTCACACTGGATTC
The DNA here is from genome assembly GCA_963766465.1 of uncultured Actinomycetota bacterium. Taxonomy (GTDB): domain Bacteria; phylum Actinomycetota; class Actinomycetes; order Mycobacteriales; family Mycobacteriaceae; genus Mycobacterium. Next base: position 256,254 of record CAVXZT010000013.1, on the reverse strand, counting down.
CCGACGGCAGCGGGCCGCCGCTACTTGAGGGCGCAACAGTCGGCAGTCGGCTGCGCGAGGTTGCCGCCGAGGTGCCCGATAGGGTCGCGCTCGTCGAGGGACTCCCGACGCCAGAGCGACGTCAATGGACGTATGCCGAGTTGCTCGCCGACGCGGAAGCCTGTGCGCATTGGCTCCTGCAACACTTCGAGCCCGGTGAGCACGTCGCGGTGTGGGCACACAACGTGCCGGAGTGGGTGATCGTCGAGTACGGCGCTGCGCTCGCCGGATTGACTCTGGTGACCGTGAACCCCAGCCTCCAGCCCGAGGAGGTGAAATACATTCTCGGACAGTCAAGGGCCGCCGGGGTGCTGCTCGTTCCCGAGGTCAGAGGCAATCCGCTGATCGAACACGTCGAGGCAATCCGTGCCGAACTGCCCGAGCTACGCCATGTCTTCCGGCTAGACCAACTCGACGAGCTGACGGCCGATGCGGACGCTGTGACGCTGCCGACCGTCGACGCCGACGACCCCGCACAGATCCAGTACACGAGCGGCACGACCGGGTTTCCCAAGGGGGTGATGCTCCGCCATGGCGCCATCGTCAACAATGCCCGGCTGTGGGTCGACCGGGTCGGAGTACCCGATGGTGTCGGCTTGCTGATGCCAATGCCGCTCTTCCACACGGCGGGATGCGTGATGGGCGTGCTGGGTGCGCTCGACCGCCGCGCGAGATTCGTGGCGATGCATATGTTCGACCCCGGCTTGTACCTGGAGCTGATCGAGCGTGAACGGCCGTGGTTCGCGGGCGGCGTGCCGACCATGTTGATCGCAGCCATGGAGCATCCCGACGCGTCGCGTCGCGATCTGTCGTCGTGGAAGTCGGCAGTGGCGGGCGGTACGCAGGTGCCCGAGGCCCTCGTGCGGCGGGTTGAAGACGCCTTGGGCGTCGACTTCACCATCATCTACGGGCAGACCGAGTGTTCTCCCGTGTTGACCAACACCTTCCCGTCCGACAGCGCCGCAGACAAGGGACTGACCGTCGGTAAACCATTGCCTCACACCGAAATCCGCATCGTTGATCCGGCATCGCTGGAGACGGTGCCGATCGGCTCGTCAGGGGAACTGTGGGCCCGCGGGTATTTCACGATGCTCGGCTACTTCAACATGCCCGAAGCAACGGCCAAGGCGGTGACTTCTGATGGCTGGATACGTACCGGCGATCTAGCGGTCATGGACGAACGCGGGTATTGCCGAATTGTCGGCCGGTGCAAGGACATGATCATCCGCGGTGGCGAGAATCTCTTCCCCGCAGAAATAGAAGAAGTCCTGTACCGTCATCCCGCTGTCGCCGAGGCTGCGGTCGTCGGACTGCCCGACGATCACTGGGGCGAGGTGGTCGGCGCATTCATCCGACCACACGATCCGGCCGCGCCACCGACAATCGCCGAGCTGCGTTCGCACATGCGGGCCCACATCTCACCACAGAAGACACCGACGAAGTGGTATGTCGTCGACGGCTACCCGCTCACCGGCTCCGGCAAGATCCAGAAGTTCGCCATCCGCGAGGCATGGGAAAAGGGCGCGCACGACGACAACGAACTCAAGGCCTAACCCGTATCGACCGGATGCGTTGGGTCCGAACACCATTCGGACCACGATCCTGGATACAGGGCCGCGTCCACGCCAGCCGCGGCCAGCGCGGCGATGACGACGGACGCCGTCACGCCCGATCCGCAGTAGACGCCGTCGGCGTCGAGGTCGATGTCTGCTAGGAACCGGCCGTCGTCACTCAGCAGTGTCGTGCTCGGCACATTCGAGGCTCCGGGAATGTGTCCGGCCACTGGATCGACGGGTTCGACGTCGCCGCGGAAACGCTCGGGTGCGCGCGCGTCGAGCAACGTTTCGACTTTGGCGGCCTGCTCGGCGGTCAGCGTCGGGCGGGCACCGGCATACAGGTCGTCATGCGTCACCGTCACGTCGCCGGGTTTGGGTGCGGCGGTGCCGGTTTCCAGCGGCCCGCTCCATGCGCCGAGGCCGCCGTCGAGGATGCGAACGTCGGGCACGCCCGCCGCCGTCAGCACCCACCACGCCCGCGCCGAACCCGCCCGGTTCCAGTCGTCGTAGACGACGACGGTGACCCCGTCTCGCACGCCCCACCCCCTGGCAGCGGCTTCGAGGTTGCGCCCGGACGGCAGCGGGTGGCGTCCGCGACCAGCGACGCCGTGGTCGCTGAGTTCGTCTTCCAGGGACACATACGCCGCGCCAGGGAGGTGACCCTGCTCGTAGGCGGCCCGCCCATCGGGTTCAGCCAGCTGCCAGCGCACGTCCAGGATCGTCGTCGGCTCACCGGCGTCGAGGCGCCGAGACAATTCAGTTGCGGTGATCAACACGTCCTCGCGGCTCACGTCACCGATGGTGCCACCTAGGCTGGCCGCCGTGAGCGAGCACGCATTCAGCGCAGCGGAGCGCAAGGCCGTGTACCGGGCGATCGCCGAGCGCCGCGACATGCGCAGGTTCGCGCCGGACGCCGTGGTGCCCGAGGACGTGCTGGCCAGGCTGCTGCACGCCGCCCATTCCGCTCCGAGTGTCGGGTTGATGCAGCCATGGCGGTTCATCAGGATCACCGACGCGGCCTTGCGAACACGGATACACGCGATCGTCGACGATGAGCGGCTGCGCACCGCCGAGGCATTGGGACCGCGCGCCGACGAGTTCCTCGCGCTCAAGGTCGAAGGGATCCTCGAATGCGCCGAACTGCTCGTGGTCTCGCTGTCCGAAGACAGGGAGTCCCACGTGTTCGGGAGACGCACCCTGCCGCAGATGGATCTGGCATCGGTGTCCTGCGCGATCCAGAACCTGTGGCTGGCCGCGCGCGCCGAAGGCCTCGGCATGGGCTGGGTTTCGATCTTCGATCCCGTTCGGCTCGGTGCGCTGCTGGCGATGCCTGACGGCGCAGAACCCGTGGCAATCCTGTGCCTCGGCCCGGTTCCAGACTTCCCGAACCGGCCGCAACTGGAGATCGACGAATGGACGCTCGGCCGCCCGCTGAGCGAATTCGTTTCCGAGAACCGCTGGCCCGCGCCGACACCGGCCTAGGCTGACGTTCGTGGGGACTGTCGATCTGAACGCGGATCTTGGCGAGGGTTTCGGGGTCTGGGAGCTGGGCGACGACGAAGCCATGCTTGACGTGGTCACCAGCGCAAACGTGGCCTGCGGTTTCCACGCAGGCGACCCGGCCCTGCTGTTGAGAACGTGTCGCGCTGCCGGGGAGCGGGGGGTGCGGATCGGCGCCCAGGTGAGCTACCGCGACCTCGCAGGATTCGGCCGTCGGTTCATCGACGTGACGCCAGAGGATCTGTCGGCCGAGGTCATCTATCAGATCGGTGCACTGCAGGCGCTCGCACATGCCGCCGGCTCCACCGTCAGCTACGTCAAACCCCATGGCGCGCTGTACAACACGATCGTCAACAATCACAGCCAGGCGCGCGCCGTTGCCCAGGCCGTCCACGCCGTCGACCCCGGACTCCCGGTGCTCGGGCTGTCCGGTTCGGTGTTCTTCGCCGAAGCGCAGGAGCTTGGCCTCCGCACGGTGTCCGAGGCGTTCGCGGACCGCGCGTATCGCTCTGACGGGCAACTGGTTTCGCGGAAGCTGCCCAATGCCGTGCTGCACAATGTCGGGGAGATCGCCGATCGGGTGGCGTCGATGGTGACCGCGGGCCGGGTAGCTGCGGTCGACGGGTCGACGATCCCGATCACCGTCGAATCCGTTTGTGTACACGGCGATTCGCCGGGCGCGGTTCAGATCGCCAACGCCGTCCGCGACCGGCTCATGGCCGACGGCGTCGAACTCAAGGCGTTCGTCTGATGCGACTGAAGCTCGGCAGGCCGGACCTTGCGGACTATGCAGGCTACTTCGACGCGCCGGCCGCCGCCGCTGACGCACCACTGACCGTCACGTGGGCTGGCGTTACCACGCTGCTGATCGACGACGGCGCGTCGGCGCTGATGACCGACGGCTTCTTCTCAAGGCCCGGTTTGCTCGAGACCGGGTTGACGCGGTTCTCACCGTCGGCAGCTCGGATCGAGGGCTGCCTGACCCGCCTTGGGGTGGACCGACTGGAGGCAGTGCTGCCAATGCACACCCACTTCGATCACGTGATGGACTCGGCGGTGGTCGCCGAGCGCACCGGCGCTCGGGTGGTCGGTGGAACATCGGCAGCCCAGGTGGGTCGAGGACACGGCCTGCCCGACGACCGACTGGTAGTCGCCACCCCGGGCGAACCGATCACGCTTGGGATCTACGACGTCACGTTGATCGTGGGGCACCATTGCCCACCTGACCGCTTCCCCGGGGAGATTGCCGAGCCAGTCGTCCCGCCTGTGAAGGTGTCCGCGTACAAGTGCGGCGAGGCGTGGTCGACGCTGGTGCACCACCGACCGTCGGACCGGCGGCTGTTGATCGTCGGCAGCGCAGGCTTCGTCCGCGGCGCGCTCGACGGGCAGCGGGCCGACGTCGTGTATCTGGGTGTCGGGCAACTCGGTTTGCAGTCCGAGCAGTACTTCATCGACTACTGGACGGAAACCGTTCGCACCGTCGGCGCGCGCCGAGTCGTCCTCATTCACTGGGACGACTTCTTCCGCCCGTTGCACGAGCCGCTGCGGGCGCTGCCGTACGCCGGCGACGATCTCGACGTGTCGATGCGGGTGCTGTCCCGGCTCGCCGCCGAGGACGGCGTCCCGCTTCATCTGCCTACGCTCTGGCAGCCCTGCGACCCGTGGAGTTGACGCTGGCGCTGGTCGCGCTGGTCGTGGTCCTGGGATTTGCGATGGTCCGCCCGCGCGGCTGGCCAGAGGCCGTCGCCGCGGTGCCCGCGGCGGGCCTGCTGATCGCGTTCGGCGTGGTGTCGTGGCACGACGCCGCCGCCGAGGTGAGTCGGCTGCTACCGGTCGTCGGCTTTCTCGCTGCGGTGCTGGTTCTGGCACGGCTATGTGACGACGAGGGATTGTTTCGCGCCGCAGGCGCGGCGATGGCGCGGACGAACTCGGGCGGTCAACAACGGTTACTCGTAAAGGTTTTCGCGATCGCGGCCGCCACCACCGCCATCCTGAGCCTCGACGCGACCGTCGTGCTGCTGACGCCCGTGGTGCTCGCGACGGCCCGCACGTTGGCCGTCCCCGCCAGGCCCCATGCGTACGCCACCGCCCACCTCGCGAACAGCGCTTCGCTGCTGTTCCCTGTGTCAAATCTGACCAACCTCTTGGCCTTCAGTGTGGCGGGATTGTCATTCGTCCACTTCACCGCTGTCATGACGCTGCCGTGGCTGGCCGCGGTCGGGATCGAGTTCGTGCTGCTGCGTTGGCTTTTCGCGCGCGAGCTGTCGGTCGAGCCGACGCGCGACACTCCCACAGAGTACATTGCGGTGCCGGTGTTTGTGCTCGTTGTGTTGGCGCTGACGCTCGTCGGGTTTGCCGTCACTTCGCTGCTCGACCTGTCACCGGCGTGGGCGGCGATGGCAGGCGCAGTCGTGCTCGGCGCGCGGGCTTTGGCGCGCGGGGATACCAGCCCGCGTCGACTTGCCGCAGCGCTCGACGTGCCGTTCCTGGCTTTCGTGTTGTGCCTTGGTGTGGTCGTCGCCGCGGTGATGGTCAACGGCCTCGACGGTGCCATGCGCGACGTGCTACCGGCCGGTACCGGACTACTGGCGCTGCTGGGCATTGCGGCGGTCGCGGCGCTGCTGTCCAACGTCGTCAACAATCTGCCTGCGGTGCTTGTGCTGCTCCCGTTGGTGACGGCATCGGGCCCCGCCGCAGTGCTCGCGGTGCTCATCGGGGTCAATGTCGGGCCGAACCTGACCTACGTCGGGTCCCTGGCCAACCTGCTGTGGCGCAGCGTCGTGCGACGCGACATCAAGGCCGGTTTCGGCGAGTTCACCCGGATCGGACTGCTGACGACGCCGATCACCCTCCTGCTAGCTGTGCTTGGCCTGTGGGTGGGGATCCGGATCTTCGGCGTCTAGCTTTCCCTACGCCCCGGTTACGCCGACGCAAACAACGGTAGGACGGTTGACGTCGATTCGCTCATCACCGGCGCTGTGGGTGAGCAATCCGCCCTAGGATGGGCAAGATTGGTGTCGTGGCCATGTTCACGAGGTACGTGGCGCTCGGCGACTCGTTCACCGAGGGTGTCGGCGACCCACATCGCAGTAGCCCCAACGGTTTGCGCGGCTGGGCGGATCACGTCGCAGTCGCGCTGGCGCAGAACAATCCGGAGGTTCGCTATGCCAACCTCGCGGTGCGCGGTCGCAGGATGGACGAGATTCTTGCGGATCAGGTTCAGACAGCCGTCATGCTCGAACCCGACCTCGTCACTGTCTACGCGGGCATGAACGACCTGCTTCTGGTGCGCAACGACATCGACGCGATGATGGCCAGATACGCCGACGGCCTGAAGACCTTGCAACAGACCGGCGCCCATGTGCTCGCGTTCACCGCGGGCGACCTCGGCACGGTGCCGCTGTTTCGGCGGCTGCGCGGCAGGGCCGCGGTATACAACGAGCTGTTGCGCAGCATCGCCGACGACCTCGGTCTGCAACTCGTCGACTTCTGGCGCTTCACCGAGTTTCGCGATCCGCGGCTGTGGGCGGGGGATCGCATCCATCTTTCGCCGCTCGGGCATGAGCGGATGGCCGCGAAAGTCCTTGACACACTCACAGTTCCCCATCAGCTCACCACGCGTTCGGCGGCACTGTTGGCCTCATCGCCGCCGGAACGTAGCTTTTGGGGCAACATGCAATGGTGGGCGGCGTTCGCGGCGCCATGGATCGCCAAGCGGATTCGCCGGGCAACTCCAGGGGCAGGCATCGAACCGAAGTACTCAGCATTGACCAGTATCGTCTGATCGCCATGGATGTCAGCCGCAGGACACTGATCGTCGGCGATCGTCGGCGCCACGGCGCGGTTAGGGCGTTAACCCCTTCGCTGGCGGGCGATTTCGGCCAGCACCACGCCGGCGGCCACCGATGCGTTCAACGACTCCGTCGGCCCTGCCATCGGGATGGAAACCACCGCGTCGCAGTTCTCGCGCACCAGCCGGGACAGTCCCTTGCCCTCCGAACCGACCACCAACACAACTGGGCCGGTGCCTTCCAACTCGTCGACGGTGGTGTCCCCCTCGGCGTCCAACCCGATCACCTGCAGACCGGCGTCCGCCCAATTCTTCAGCGCCCGAGTGAGATTCGGCGCCCTTGCCACTGGAACCCTTGCGGCTGCGCCGGCGCTCGTTCGCCACGCCACCGCGGTAACCGAGGCCGACCGGCGCTGCGGGATCAACACACCGTGGCCGCCGAATGCCGCGACCGAGCGCACGATCGCTCCGAGGTTGCGGGGATCGGAGATGTTGTCCAACGCCACCAGTAGCGCTGGCGTGCTGTCGCGGGTCGCGTCGGCCAACAGGTCGTCGGGGTGGGCATACGAGTACGGCGGCACCTGCAGTGCGAGGCCCTGATGCAGCCCGTTGACGGCGATCCGGTCCAGATCGTGGCGTGGAACCTCGAGGATCGAAATGCCCGAATCGGCTGCGATCCTTACGGATTCGGTGAGGCGTTCGTCGGCGTCAGCGCCAAGTGCAACGTACAGCGCGGTGGCGGGCACCCCGGTCCGCAGGCACTCCAGCACGGGATTGCGGCCAAGCACGACCTCTGTGTCGTCGGTCTTGCGGGCCGGCCGCCGCTGCTGCTGTTGGGATTTGCCCGCCTTTGCCGCACGTTTGGCCGCTGGATGGTGGGGCCGCTGATGCGCGGGCGGGGTGGCGCCCCGGCCCTCAAGTCCGCGGCGGCGGACACCGCCGGACCCGACGGTCGGCCCCTTTTTCGTGCCTTCCTTGCGCACCGCACCACGACGCCGCGAGTTTCCAGCCATTTACTTGGTGTACCCGTCGAGCAGCGACCATTGCGGGCCGTCGCCGGTGTCGGTGACCTCGATGCCTGCCTCCTTGAGCCGGTCGCGGATCGCATCGGCGTCCGCCCAGTCCCTTCGCGCCCTCGCGTCCTCGCGGCGCTGCACTTCGGCCCTCACGAGTACGTCGACGGCGGCCATCGCAGCGGATGTCTCGTCCTTCGACTCCCACCGCTCGTCGAGCGGGTCGCAGCCGAGGATGCCCGTCATCGCCCGGATCGACATCGCCTGGGCCAGTGCCGTTTCATGGTCGCCCGCGTCTAGCGCCCGGTTGCCTTCAGCCCGCGCGGCGTGCACTTCGGCGAGCGCGATCGGCACCGAAAGATCGTCGTCGAGCGCCGCAGCGAACTTCGGTGTCCACTCTCCTGGCACGACCGCCCCGACCCGGTTACGCACGCGGTGCAACAGATCTTCGATGCCGGTGTAGGCCTTGACCGCATCCTGCAACGCGGTCTCGGAGAACTCGAGCATCGACCGGTAGTGCGCACTGCCCAGGTAGTAGCGCAGCTCGGCGGGCCGGACACGTTGCAGCACGGCCGGAATCGCGAGCACGTTACCCAGCGACTTGCTCATCTTCTCGCCGCCCATCGTGACCCAGCCGTTGTGCAGCCAGAACCGGGCGAACGGGTCGCCGACGGCTTCCGCCTGAGCGATCTCGTTCTCATGGTGCGGGAAGATCAGGTCCATGCCGCCCGCGTGGATGTCGAACTCGGCACCGAGATAGGCCTCGCACATCGCGACGCATTCCGTGTGCCAGCCGGGCCGACCGCGGCCCCAGGGTGTGGGCCAGGACGGCTCGCCCGGTTTGGCGCCCTTCCACAGCGTGAAGTCGCGTTGGTCGCGCTTGCCAGTGGCGACGCCTTCGCCCTGGTGCACGTCGTCGATCCTGTGGCCCGACAGCTTCCCGTACCCGGGGCTTGGCAGCAGGCTCTGCACGTTGAAATAGACATCGCCGCCGCCGGTATAGGCGTGCCCGCGCTCGATCAGCTTCTCGATCAGCTCGACGATCTGCGTGATGTGCCCGGTGGCGCGTGGCTCAGCAGACGGTGGAAGGACCCCCAGCGCGTCGTAGGCGGCCGTAAAGGCCCGTTCGAAGGTCGCGGCCCACTCCCACCACGGACGGCCCGCGTCGGCGGCCTTGTTGAGGATCTTGTCATCGATGTCGGTGACGTTGCGGATGAACGCAACGTCGAAGCCCTTTGCCGTCAGCCATCGCCGCAGGATGTCGAACGCGACGCCGCTGCGGACGTGTCCGATGTGGGGCAGGCCCTGCACCGTGGCCCCGCACAGGTAGATCGACACGTGATCGGGCCGCAACGGCACAAATTCGCGCACGGCACCGGCCATGGTGTCGTGGAGCCGCATGACGGCGCGATCGGTCACGACGCGCCAGCTTACCGGCACTATTCGGCGTGAATGACCAATGCTGTCGCGATCGCGGCCAAACCTTCACCCCGGCCCGTGAGCCCGAGGCCGTCGGTGGTGGTCGCCGACACCGAAACGGGAGCTTCCAGCAGCTCCGAGAGCACCTTCTGCGCCTCCGCCCGCCGTGGACCGACCTTGGGCCGGTTGCCGACCACCTGGACAGCCGCGTTTCCGACGCGATAACCCTCGGCGGTCAGCAACCCGCGCACGTGTCGCAGCATGTCCGCACCGCTGACGCCGCGCCATTCCTCCCGGTCGGTGCCGAAGACATCGCCGATGTCGCCAAGGCCCGCGGCGGATAACAGCGCATCACAAAGCGCATGTGCGGCGACGTCACCGTCGGAATGGCCTGCGCAGCCGTCAGCGTCGACAAATAGCAGGCAAAGCAGCCAACACGGCCTACCGGCCTCGATTGGGTGTACGTCGGTGCCGAGCCCAACGCGCGGGACCGACATCATGTCCTTCAGGACGCGGCAGCAAGCGCCTCGTCGAGAATGATCGCGGCCTTCTCGTCGTCGGTGTTCTCCGCTAGCGCCAGCTCGCCGACCAGGATTTGGCGCGCCTTGGCCAGCATTCGCTTCTCGCCTGCGGACAGCCCGCGCTCCTGGTCCCGACGCCACAGGTCACGGACTACCTCGGCGACCTTGTTCACATCGCCGGAAGCCAGCTTCTCGAGGTTGGCCTTGTACCGGCGCGACCAGTTCGTCGGCTCTTCGGTGTGCGGGGCGCGAAGCACCTGGAACACCTTGTCCAGGCCTTCCTGCCCTACGACATCGCGCACGCCGACATACTCGGCATTATCTGCGGGAACTCGAACGGTGAGATCGCCCTGGGCAACCTTCAAGACGAGGTATTCCTTTTGTTCGCCTTTGATGGTCCGGGTTTCGATCGCTTCGATCAACGCAGCACCGTGGTGTGGATAGACAACGGTGTCTCCGACCTTAAAAATCATCAGATACGAGCCCCTTTCACGACTCAATGTTAGCACGGGACTCAGACAGGTGCGGATCAACGGTGCAGGTCAGGGGCACTGCCGGTGAAGAGCAGGGGTTGACAGGGTGACTAATACGTGCATTGCGCCGGTCGTTTCGAGGTAGCTGTCGAGGGGCGGCAAGCCCTCAGCCACTGCACCTAACGACCCCGCAAATTCGCTTCACTCCGCTGTGCGACGACCGGGGCCCCGTACATCCGAAGGAACCTTCGCGGACTGTCCGGCGCGTCGTCTCACTCGGCGCACGCGCGGCATAGGTGACGGAGCGAACCCCCGGCACTGGCTACCATTCACAACGTGACGCAGCGCAGCGCGATCGTGGCGGTTTTCGGCGAAATTGCCGGTGCGCGGTGAGTTGGCGGCTGGCCCTCGCAACTGTCCTTTTTCTGGGCCTGTCAACGTTGACGGGCTGCGCGGTGCCGCTGCCGCCGGCATCGGCGCCGATCGTGACGCCGTTGCCCGACGTCGCTACAGATGTCTGGAACAGCCGCGGGCGCATCGTCCGCCAGGAGCCATACAAAGACCCGCCACTTGCCGACCGTGACGCGGTTCTCGGCCAAGCCTGGCGAGCCGTCTACACCTCGGTGTCCGGCATAGACGGCGGGACCCGTGAGGTTTCCGGCGCGTTCTTCGTCCCCCGCGGAACCCCGCCGAAGAATGGTTGGCCAGTCATCTCGCTGGCCCACGGAACGGTGGGTATCGGGAACAACTGCGGACCCTCTCGGCAGCCGAATCTGCAGGGGTACGGATTCATGATCCAAGGTCTGCTGGAGGCCAAGTACGCCGTCGCTCTCACCGACTACGAGGGACTGGGTGAGACCGGCACACACCCATACCTTGAACCACGGACCGTCGCGTTCAACACCATCGACGCGGTCCGCGCCCTGCGAAACCTCACAGCATCCGTGTCGCCACGATGGATAGCCATCGGTTATTCACAAGGGGGGCAGGCGGCATGGGTCGCCAACGAGTTGAACTCCTACTACGGAAGCGGTCTGCAACTGCAGGGAAGTGTCTCGCTGGCACCTGCGACGAACCTATCGGCCGCGGCCGACCTCGTCCGATCGGAATCGATGACCGATGAGCAACGGGCGCTGTTTCCGACAGTCATTGTCGGCTTGGCTCGCTACAACCCCGATCTAGACGCACGCTCGTTCTTGCACCGGTCTACCGAGGGGTACCAAAGGTCGCTGAGCCGTTGCAAGACGGCCCCACGGCAACCGCGAAGCACGGTGTCGGCACCAGTCCTGTGGCAGCCAGTCGTCGATCGCCTCCGCGAAACGAACGACTTGAGGCCAAACGCTCCTCAGAACGTCGACAAATTGCAGGAAGTGTTGCGCCGGGTGGCAGTTCCTGATCTTCCACTTGAAAAGCCGATGCTCGTCATCAGCGCCGCGCACGATGCCGTCGTCTTCCCGGAATGGGTTCGGTCCGCGGTTTCTCGCAGCTGCGCACACGGCGGACAGGTCGAGTATCTAGAGGCGGACGCGGGCCACCAGGACATCTTGTGGAAGGTTACTCGCACAGTGGATCGCTGGATTGCCGATCGCTTCGCGGGAACGGTCCCGCCGTCGAATTGCCCTGTGGCGCAGGGGTAATGCCGAACTTCAGTGAGATTTCCTGCCAACCACCAGCGTCGAAACACCGAACCGGCGCACAATCGGCATACCTTCCAGTCGCCGGTAGTTTCGCCGGTACCAAGCGGCAACCGGCGGCGGCAGCGTGACGTACCGCTCGAACGTCGGGAACACGAAGCCGACTTCTTCGATCACGAACCCGGCCTCTTTCACCAGTCGCTCGAGCTGGTGTGGCCAATAGTTCCGCGCCGTTGTGACGCTGCGGGTTAACCGTTCGGGTAGCCAAGGAATCAGCGGTGTCGGCCAATCAGTCGCCCGTGACCCGACAACCAGAGAGTGCCCCTCGAACGGATACCACCGGTTCGGTGCCATCAACGCCAGCACGCCGCCTGGGCGCGTCACCCGGTGAATCTCGGACAGGGCCCGCTGCTCGTCGGCGACGTGCTCGATTACTTCATTCATGAAGACGCCATCGAACATGTTGTCGCCAAACGGAACTGTGCGGCCGTCGAAGGCCGTGTACTGAGCGCCGGGCAGGTTACGTTCGCGGGCCAGCTCGATGCGCGGCGCTTCGACGTCGACGCCCGTGATCTCGTCGAGCCCGCGCGCCAGGAACTCTGCGTGATAGCCGCCTTCTGCGCATCCGTAGTCCAACCAATGGCCTGACAAGTAGTGGGCAACGCGATCCACCCGGTAGGTGACCATCAGCGGGTCGGCCGTGTTGGCGCCGCGGTCCGGCTCTCCCCTCACCACGGTGCTACCGACTCGCCTGCCGTTGCAGGAAGTCGGCCGCAGCGGGTTCGAGTTCCGGAGTCATTCCTTCTTCTTCCGTCAAAGCGAGGAAGCGGACGCGCTTGCGAAACAGAAGCCACCGTTCTTCACGCTTGGCGAAGGGAAACCAGCCGCCTTTCATTCCTGCCTTCAAGACCGCGGGGTTACGTTCCCAGACGAAGCCCATCCCCCATTGCGCGCCGCCCCGCGCCTCCTCCACAATGCGGGTGCCCGCGTCGACCATCATTCCCAGCCCGCGATACTTCTCCGCGGTGTAGATGCCCTCGATCATCGCTTCATCAGGTTGGAGCTCCGGAAGCATGTTGCCCCAACGCGCCTTGATGGCATCGTTGTCCTTCGACGTGAGCAGAAAGGTCATGAAGCCCACCTTCCCCTCAGGATCAATGGCAACCCAGGGAGTGGGAAGGTCGCCCTTCATCAGCCAGCGCTGGTCCATGCGGAACCGCGCTAACTGCGGGTCCAGGTCTGGAAGATCCTCAAGCAACGAAAGATCGTCGTCGGGCTCAAGCTGCCGAATGGCCGTCGGCACCTTCGCCCGGAAAGTTGTGAACGTGGGTCCATGCAGATCCCGGAGAAGTCCAATCCCGAAGCGGCGCGAGTAGATCCGCTGGCGCAAGGTCTGCCATATCCAACGCCGCCCCAATGGCGTGCGAACGAGTTCGATGCCTTCACTGACTTTCATGGGGTGCCTCCGCCGGTGCGCATCTGCTGCTCGACGAATTCCGCCAGAGTTCCAATCGTTTCGAAGACCTCCCCCCTGAAGTCCTCGTCGTCTATCTCAAAGTCGAACTCCCGCTCCAAGTTGACGGCGAGGGCGACTACCGACATCGAGTCCAGTTCCGGCATGCTCCCGAACAGCTCCGTGGATTCGTCGAGCCGGTAGGCACGATCCTGGATCCCGAGCGTCTTCACGATCACGACCTTCACCCGGTCGAGAGTGTCCTGGCTGACATTCATCGAATAACCCCCTTCGGGTAGCGAAGCATTAGACGAGCACTTCAGCGGGTAGCGGATGGCCCAGAAAGGCCGTGGGGCTGGCGGTCAAGCCGTAGGCGCCTGCCTGAAACAACACGATGGAATCGCCGATGCTGGCATCGGGAAGCATGACCTCGTCGCCCAACAGATCAAGCGGAGTGCACAGGCAACCGACCACCGTCACCGGCGACTCCGCCGGATCGGCTAGTCGGTTGCCGACAGCGATTGGATAGTTCCGCCGGATCACCGGCCGAAGTTTCCCGACGCCGCCATCTGGTGGTGCAAACCGCCGTCGACCACGAGATAGGTGCGCCCGCGCGACACCTTGCGGTCGACCACCCGGGTGACATACACGCCACATTCCCCGACGATGTAGCGGCCGAGTTCGATCACGACTTCCGCTTCCGGCAGGTTGGGCACGATCCTGTTGTCGATCAGCTCGGTGAGATTCGCGCCGATCGCCGGTAGGTCAAGCGGGATGTCCTTATCGAAGTACGGGATACCGAACCCGCCGCCGAGGTTCACGTACCGCACTGGCGCCGGCGACTTCTCGGCGAGCGACAGGATCAGATCGACGGTCTTACGCTGCGCCTCACAGAGGATCTCTGCGTTAAGTTCTGCGATCCGGCGAACACGTGGAATCCGAGGAAGTCCATATCGGCGGCGGCGAGATCGACGAGAAAATCAGGCACTTGTTCGGCGTCCACTCCGAACTGCTGAGGGCCGCCGCCCATCCGCATGCCCGACCCCTTGACCTAGAAGTCAGGATTCACCCGCACCGCGACGCGAGGTCGGACACCGAGCATCTCGCCGGCGTGGATCACCCGCTTGGCCTCCGTCACGGATTCCATCTCGATCGTCACCCCTGCCGCGACGGCCTGGACGATTTCCGCCTCGGTCTTGCCCGGCCCGGCGAAACTGATTCTGTCGGCGGCCATTCCGGTATTCAGCGCAGTCTGCATCTCGAGCGTCGAAGCGACGTCCATCCCGTCGACCAAGCCCGCGAGGTGTTGAAGGACCGCCGGCATCGGATTGGCCTTCACCGCATAACTGAGATTCACCGCAGATGGCAACGTGGCCCGCAGCACCTCGATGCGCTCGGTCAGGAGTCGGCGATCGTAAGCGAAATAGGGTGTGGACCCGACCCGCTCGGTAAGGCGCTCCAGCGGCATCCCGCCGACGGCTAGCTGGCCGTCGATGCTGCCGAACGCCGCGATCATGGGCCGCGGGCTCACGTCCCGAACTCCTCGCGCAGCAGTGCCCGGTCGAACTTGCCGTTGGGATTGCGCGGTAGCGCATCGAGTACGACTACTGAGCTGGGCACCATGTACAGCGGCAACCGAGACTTCATTTCCCCGAGCAGCGCTCGGTGTCGAACTCCGTCACGGCCGGCGCCACTGTCGACCGCACGCGCTGTCCGAGCGTCTCGTCGTCCACGCCGAGCGCCACCGCATCGCGCACCAGATGGGTCGAGTAGGCGACCTCTTCGACCTCCGTGGGGCTGACCCGGTATCCGGACGTCTTGATCATCCAGTCCTCTGCGTCCGATGAAGTAGACGAAGCCCTCCTCGTCGGTGACCGCCCTGTCGCCAGACCAGACTGCGAGTTCGGTTGTGCCAACTGCTGATCACGACCGGGAACAGGCCGGAACCGCTCCGCCGTGCGCTCGGGTCGTTCCAGTACCCGAGCGCTATGTGTGGTCCACCGCGATGGACGAGTTCTCCCTCTTCGCCGGGATCGCAGGACGACCCATCGGGTCGAACCACGAAGATTTCGGCGTCGGTACCGCCTTGCCGATGGAGCCGGATCTGCGGTCGACCTCTGCTGGATCGAGATAGGTCGACCGGAATGCCTCGGTCATCCGTACATGAGAAATGGCTTCGCTGAAGGGAACACCTCACGCAGCTTTTCCAGCACCGTCTTCGGCATCCGCCCGCCGGTGTCCGCGAAGTACCGCAGTGATGCTTTAGCTTCCTCCGGCCACTTCTGCTCGGCGATCTGGATCCACAGCGGGGGCACACAGGTCAAGCCGGTGACCCCGTGCTGGGCACACAGCCGCGGCACGTCACCAGGAAGCAGGTAGTTCATCAAGATCACATGCGCACCAACCGCGAAGGCCGTTGTCAGCTGGCTGAATCCCGCATCGAAGCTGAACGGCAGCGCAGCCAGAAGCACGTCGTCGGCGGTATTGCCGAGATACGTGGCGCACGCTTCGGCACCGGCGATCAGGTTGCGGTGGCTGAGCACCACGCCCTTGGGCCTGCCCGTGCTTCCCGAGGTGTACAGGATGGCGGCGATGTCGAGTTCGATGACGTTCGGCGTAGGCGCTGAGTGCTGCGATCCGCGCAGCTGGTCCCATCCATGGACCTGGTAGTGCGCAGTTGGTCTCCCTCGTCGATTCGGGCACCGACGAGCACGACGTATTCGACTGTCGGGCAGGATGCTGAGTTCGTCGCGCATCAGTGCCAGTCGCTCGGGCGAAGTCACTGAGCACCCGCACGTCGCAGTCGCGCAGGATGTGGCCGACTTGCGGGGGACGAAGCAGCGGATTCACCGGTACGAAGGCGGCACCCGCGGCGGACGCCCCGAAGATCGCTACGACCGTCTCGATCCTCTTCTCGAGGTACACCGCGATCCGTTCTTCACGTGCCACACCGAGCTCGCCGAATCCCGCAGCAACGCTGCCGATCTGCGTACACAGCTCGTCATAGGTGAGCGTCTCTTGCTTGAAGGTCAACGCCGGCAAATCGGGATGTGATCGGGCGCGGTCCTCGATGAGGTGATGAAGGTTGGTCCTCATTCCCCGGTCAGTCCTTTCCGATCATGTCGATGTCGTCCGATCGCTGGCTCAACCAATCACCAATCCATCTGAAACAGGCCAACTCGCTATAGAGGTAGTCGATCTGTTCCGGCTGCAGATCCTCGCTGAGATACATCTTCGGCCAACCCGCTACCATCACCGCACCTTTTCGGACGGTGCCCAATGACCCTGACCTCGGCCAGTGTCAGCAAGTATTCCGCGCCGTAACAGCAGATATCGGTAGAAATGCGAGCGCGCAGTCCCGAAATAAATCGGGATCGCTGACATACAGGATCCAAGCAAAATAGGGGAGCCGCTTGAGCCGGGTCCCGCCGGAACATCACGTAGCACCTTCGATCGCCCTTGGCGATCACGACGTGGTGGACGGCGGTCGCGGCGTGGTCGCGGTATATCGTCTGGTCCAGCCCGGAAAGCAATCCGTCGATCTCGTTGGGGGTGTCGATGATTCGCACGCCCCTCGATCCAACGGGCCACGGCATGTTGGGGACCATCGCTCTCGTGACATCGAGGAGAGTGAATCCCAAGACGGCTGTTCAGCGCCACGACGTTTTCGGTTCGGTGTCAGGTCGGTGAAGGTGTATCCCCGCTGGCGGATCAACGACCGCAGCAGTCGCAATCCGTTGGCGCGGTGTTCCTCGGCGACGCACCATGCGCCGAGGTTGCAGATTTGCCGCGGTCGGCCGTCGATCACTCGCTCCGAGTAGAGCGCAAGGTATGCGCCAACCACACGCCCGTTCTCGCGGAGAAGATAGCCGTGATTGGGTTGCTCGACATCCCATGGCGGGGTCATCGCTCGATGCCAGTCGGCCGCGGGGCTCCCGAGCCCATCCCGAGATGCAAGAATTCCGCCACCTCACCGCGTCATCATCGGTGATCGGCTTGGCCTCGACGGTGCGAAGAATGGTCATGTCATTGCGGGTTTCAGCGCGTCGACCATCGCACCGGACAAATAGACCGCGTACTGCCTGGTGAAGTGATACGGGTCGTAATAGGCGACGATGTCGGAAATGACCGGCTCGCACTTCTCGGCGCATACCCACGGCACGGTGTCCACATATAGGGCACCCGCCGCCGAGGCCGCAGCCCTTTCGGCGTCGAAGAACGGTGACAGGGCGTTCGCAGTCTCGGTGCTGCACGCCTGTACGTCGCCAGGGTGGGCGGCCAGGCACCGCGCGTCGTTGTTGTCCCACGTCGGGATGGCGCCGAGTATCGCCACGCGAGTGCCTGGCTGAGTCAGCTTCTGGAACGTTGAAACCCATGCGTCCTGCCATTGGGAGGTGGTGGGCAATTCGCCGTTGGCCAGTTTGTGTCCGACTTGGCTTGTCGTTATCACCAGCTGCGGATGAAGCTCGTTGATTTTATCGACCGCGATCGAATGAAACGTGTCGCAATCCGTATCGTGTGCCTTGGTCTCGTTGTTCTGATATTGCAGTTCCGCCGCCGGACAGCCGCCCTTGGCGAACACCCGCAGCTGCCAACCAGTGACTGCGGCGACGCGTTCAAGTGTGGCCGCCCACATCGGCGCACGCGAATCCCCAAAGAGAACCATGGTTTTCGTGCCGTTTCGGCTGCCGTAAGTGCATTCGCCAAACAGTGCGTTGTGTATTGCGACGTCAGCCGCACGCTTGTCGAAGCACTGCTCGGGGCCCCCGGCCTCGTTGGTGATTGCCGCTAGGTGTTGCGCAGCGCCCTCGGGCAATACCTGGAGCTGCTGGGCCGCCGCGACGGCCGCGAGCACTTCGCTGGTTGTCGCGTAACGCTCTTCGGCAAAGTTGGAAGTTGTCTGATACGTCGGCACATCGGTTGCGGGAGACGCCGAACAAGCCGCCACCACAGTCGTCAGTGCAGCAAGCACTGCGGTCACACGTCGAGCGGGTCGCCGGTTCGCCGGTGTGCGCAAGTTGGTCGTAGTCACCGTCATCGACCCTCCTAGCATGGTCAATTGAAAGGATCCCACGACCCGTAGTGACTAGCGATCTGCCATTGCGCAAGGAATATCGTTACCGCAATGAGCGCCAGTCCCAGCGCCAAAGTCAACCCGCTGCGGGGCGCCAACAATTTGGATCGCCGGACCGGATTCTCCACAAGCCGGTAGGTAATTGCCGACGCCACAACTGTGAGCAGCACCCAACCCGTGTTCTGAACTGCGCCCAGTTCCTTGGTTGCATACTGGGCTGGGATGATCAGAAGTGGCCAATGCCAGAGATACATGGAATACGACCGGGCGCCGAGCCACTGCATTGGCCGTACCGACAGAGCGCGCCCGACGATCGTTCGCTGGTTGGCGCAGCCAGCGGCGATCAGCACCGCACTGCCGATCACGGGCAACGTTGCCGCAATGCCGGGATAGCGAGTCTCCGAGGTTAAAACCACTGCGGCGAGAAGGATTCCGGCTAACCCGGTAAGAGCCAAGGCTTGTGGCACCCACGCGTGTCTCAGCCGCGCGATGGTCGGCGCCAAGACCGCGACGAGCGCGCCCAGCGCCAACTCCCAGGCTCGCGTCAGCGGCGAGAAGTACGCCCACGTTTGACTGACCGCGGTCTGGTTCACGGACCAGAGCAACGAGGCGGCGATGATCAACGACAGTGCTCCGGCGAGCGCTTTTCGATGTTGCGCGCCACGCGCGAGGAGAACCAGAACCAAGAACACCCCAGGCCAAACGACGTAAAACTGTTCCTCGACGCCCAGCGACCACATGTGCTGCAGCGGAGAAGGGGGCAATTGCGCTGCGAAGTAATCGTTGCCAACAAAGCCGAAGTGAATGTTCGCCGCAAATATCGCCGTCCACTTGGCGTCGTTGGCTACGAGATTTCCGGCTATGAACCCGAGCCATTGATACGTGGCGAACAACGTAAACAGCACCACAACGGTTGCGGCAGGCAGAATCCGTCGAACGCGTCTGGCGTAGAAACCGACTATCGAGATGCGCCCTGCCCGCTTGTGCTCTTTGAGCAGTAGACCGGTGATCAAGAAACCAGAGATGACGAAGAACACGTCGACTCCAACGAAACCGCCGGTGAATGGCTCGCCGTAGGCGTGGTACAGGATGACCAAGCCCACCGCGATCGCACGCAGGCCCTCGATGTCCGGCCGAAACTGCTCGCGCGGTGGCTCGATGGGTCGCCTGTGGCGACCAGTCGTTGGTGCGGGAAGCTCTGTGCGCGCTCGCATTTGGGTCATGTCACCCACCATCGACGCACAACCGATTCGGCGACCTTGCCCCTGGGGGAGTAATCCAGTGGCTCGGCTTCTGTGTAAGGAGCGACAGCCCATTCCCACCAGTAGACGCCGGCCCACCATGGCTCGTCACTGAACGTAGCCAGCAGCGATTCATAACCCGCGGCCTGTTCGGCCTCGTTCGGTGTCCTGCTGACCCTCGAATTGGACGGGTCTGTTGTGGATCCCTGTTGACTTGTGAAGCCGGCCTCGGTGAACAGTATTTTGCGGCCATATTGGGCGGCCAACGCCGCGCCCTCGTCCACGTAGGACTCCCATGCCAGCCGAAGCGCCGACACGTCTGTGGTGGACACTGGGCCGAGTGACGGGTAGGCGTCGATCCCGATCACGTCGACGGCATCCCAGAACGGAACTTGCTGCCAATCGCGCCCTGCCGCATAAACCACGGGGCCGTGGTACTGACTCCGCACCGCGGCGATCACTTCCAACCAGGCCGGGCGGTCGTCGGAGACCGAGGACAACTCGGTGCCAACTGCGAACTGCTCCACCCCTGATTGCTGTGCAATCGAGGCGTAGTGGGTGATGAACGCCGTGTAGGAGTTAAACCAAGACGCGCGATCGTCGGGTCGGATGTTGTTGCGGCTGTCACCGCGCAAGTCGATATGGGGCTTCAGGAACACTTTCAAGCCTTGCTGATGGGCGAGAGCGATCGCCCGTTGCAGCCCGCTGTCGCTCACCGTCTCCGGCACCCTGACAACATCGCTCGAGTTGCGGGCTTGTTGCGACCAAGCCGGGGTGAGCTGAACCCACGTCGCGCCCACCTGCGCCATCTCGCGAAGGGACTGCTCCAGGGTAGGAGCGTCGTACCCGCCCTCCTGCCAAGTCGGCAAGGCGAACCCCCGCTGTGACGCATTCACGTCGGCGCCGGCTATCGCACTCGGGGCGGCCAGTGAATAGCCAAGCGCCGCAACGCACAACGCGAGTATCGACGCCACCGCTATCGAGATGAAAGGCAGAACTTTCCGCCATCGAAATCCCGGACGGCCGGCGTCACAGGTACTCGACATGAGGCCCTTTCAAACGATGGCGACAGTCGAGAATGAACCCTGCATGCGCAACGATGTCGTCGAAATCGAACCCGTCGTGGTCGGTCAAGAGAACAACGGCATCGGCTGCCGCCAGCTCCTCGTGTGTCACGTCGACGCGGCACAGCAGACCGTCGACGGGGGTCTCTTCCACGGTGTACGGGTCGACACCGTGCACCTCCGCGCCCATCTCGACAAGGAGCTGCGCGACGCGTACGGCGGGCGACTCGCGAGCGTCGCCGGTGTTCTTCTTGTATGCCAAGCCGAGCAGCAGGATGCGGGAACCGTTGACGGCGCGCCGCCGGGCGTTGAGGCCCATCGTGATCCGGTGAACCACGTAGTCGGGCATGTGCCCGTTGATGTCGTTCGCCAGCTCGACGAAGCGGAAGTTGTGGCCGAGCGCGCGTTCCACCTGCCAAGACAGATACGACGGGTCGATCGGCAGGCAGTGCCCGCCGACACCTGGGCCGGGCGTGAAACGCATGAATCCGAACGGCTTCGTCGATGCGGCGTCGATCGCCTCCCATACGTCGATGCCCAGCTCGTGAGCGAACATCGCGATTTCGTTGACCAGAGCGATGTTGACGTGGCGGAAGGTGTTCTCCACCAGCTTGGCCAGCTCGGCCTCCCGCGGCGAGCTCACCGGGATGGTCGTGTCGACGAGGCGAGTCGTAGAACGCCTGCACCGCGGCCAGCGAAGCCGCGTCGATGCCCGAGACGATCTTCGGCGTGTTGACGAGGGTCCAGGTGGCGTTGCCCGGATCGATGCGTTCGGGGCTGTAGCCGAGATGGAAGTCGGCGCCGGCGACCAGGCCCGAGCCGTCCTCCAGTATCGGCGCGACCACTCCTGGGTGGTGCCCGGATAGGTCGTCGACTCCAGAACGACCGTGGCCCCGGGCCGCAGGAAGCGGGCGAGCGTCTCGGCTGCCTGCTCGATGTAGCGCAGGTCTGGCACGCCCTCGCGCAGCGGGGTGGGTACGGTGATGACCGCGACGTCGAAGCCCGCGCATGCGCGAGCCTCGCACGACGGCCGCAGCGTCCCTGCCTCGAGCACCGCGCCGAGGTGCTCGTCAGGGATGTCCTCGATGTAGGACTGGCCGGAGAGCAGCCGTTTGATCCGGGCCTCGTCGATGTCGTACGCCGACGACTTCGTGGTCGACTTGCGCGGCACGGACCGCGAGCGGCAGGCCGACGTATCCCTGACCGACTACTACGACGCGCATCTTCCACCATCCCTGTAATGCCGGACGCCCAAGCGGTTGCCGACGGTCAAAGCCGAAACCATCCGCTTGGCATCCAATCGCCATTGGCTGTCGTGCTCGAACACCGAAGTCCGCGGAATCGCGTGGCGGCCAATGCCGTTCCACGGCCGAACCGCGCAGGCATAGTCGTAGCCCGCGCTCTGCGCCGCCGTGACGACGCGCGCATCCGAATACCCGTACGGATAGGCGAATCCCCGGATCGGCTTTCCGAGTAGCTCCTCCAAGACCGCCCGGCTACGCACAGCCTCGTCACGCAGCTGCGCGTCATCAGCGTCGAGCAACGACACATGCTCGAGACCGTGCGAGGCGATTTCGATTCCGTTACGGGCGATTTCACACACTTCAGCAGCTGTCACGAGCGCCTTACGAGGTCCAGCCCGCCGCCACGCATTCTCACCGCCGAGCCTTCCGGCAAGCACGAACGCAGTGGCGGTGAAGCCGTGTCGCTTGAGCACCGGCATTGCGGCCGTGACGAAGTCCTGGTAGCCGTCGTCGAATGTCAACCCCACCATTCGGCGCGCCCGTCCCTCGGCCGCTGAGTCGAGCAATTCCGCCATCGAGACTCCACGCAGTCCCCTGCCACGCAGCCAGCGCATCTGCCGCTCGAACCGCTGCGGTGTCATGGTCACCTGACAGGGATCCTCGTCGTCGTCCGCGATCGAGTGGTACATCAACACCAGCGGTATGGAGGCCATCTCCGCGCTCTTCGAGGAGCCTTTAGCGGTGGAAGCCGTCATGCCTGCACCCCGGCGCTTCCAGTCGATCGAGATCGGGATCGGAATCGCTTCGCGCTGAGGGGTTTTCGACCGGACGTGACACCCGCCGCTGCGTCGTCGACAACGCGCAGGTAAACCTCGTCGAGTCGGGGCATCACCTGTGACAACATGAAGCGTGCTGCCTTGGCCGGGCCCGCCGCACCGAGCCGCGACCGCAGCCCCTCGTCGGCGAGCAAGCGCCGTATCGCGCCGGCAAGCGCCGCGGCGTCGCCCGGTGGCACGTGCACACCGTCGACGCCATCGGTGACCACGTCCAGCAGACCGCCGAGCGCTGAGACCACGCACGGCGTCCCCGCCGCCAGGCATTCCACCGCAACTCGTCCGAATCCCTCGGGCACCACGCTCGGCACGACGCCGACGGCGGCGTGTCGCCACGCTGCCACGACCGCTTGCTGCGGGACGTCTGTCACTACGATGACTCCGGGACGGTCATCTATCCGGAAATCGGAGCGAACCAGACCCGCGAAAACCAACGGCACATCGATCCCGTCCGCGCGCAGGCGAGAGTGCGCGTCGAGAAGTACATCGACACCTTTGAACGCCCCCAGCACTCCTGCGTAGAACAGGTAGGGCCCCGTGGCAGGGACGAATTCAGGACGCTGCGCGGTCCGTTCGTCACTGGCGAGGGCGAGCAGATCATCGTCGATAAACGTCGGGATCACCGTGACCGGGGTGTGGTCGGCGGCACGAGGCGCCGACCCACGGGCGGCGAGCGCAGACGAAATGGCAATCCACTGGGCGACGTCGCGGTGGCGCCTCGAACCCACTTGGTGCAGACCGGCAGCCAACGGAATTCCCTTGATGCCGTAGTGGGAGTGCGCGCAACTTAGACATTTACCCAAGGCAGGTCCCGAGCACAGAGTGCGCCCGTGGTCCAGCATGACCTTGGTGGCACAAACGTGGCTGTGGTCGTGCGCGCTCGCGACGACTGGAACGCCCGCACGGCGAGCAGCTCCAAGCACGCTATAGAGAATCCAGCCCCGCACATGGATGACGTCCGGCTGGAAGCGGCTGACGAGGTCGGCGAACGCGCGCGCGAAACGTGGGTCCGGAAGCGGAGGGAACCACAGATGCGTCGGATCGACGTATGCGCCGGGCACATGAGCCATCGCCATGGGCAGACGGTGGACCTCGGCGCCGTCGAGATTCTCCCGATCTGGAGCGTTGGGGTGCCGCGGGGTGGCGACGGCGACCACGTGCCCGCGGCTGACTTGAGCCCGCGTCAGTGCCGCGGTCGACGAGTTCGAGGCCGCCGACGTTCGGAGGAAAACTGTCCGAAGCGTGCAGGATGCGAAGCCCGCGCGGCCCATCTTCCCCGTGAGGCGGATGTGATCGCTTGGGCGTGGTATCTGCGGGCGACGTCACGAGACTCCCAGCGCGGGTTCCTCGGCGACGCGGGTGCTCAGTCGGCCCGCACTGCTTGCGGCGCGCGCGCCGACCAGCCATCTATAGAAGCCCATAACGGTCAACGCGGTGGCCACAATCGCCGGTGAGGCGACCGCCGCCCAGCCCGCGCCCATGATTCCCAGACGCGGCATCAACAGCCATGACAGACCAATGGAAAGGGCCGCCCCCGACACGGTGACGGCGGCCACGGCGACAAGTCGCCGCTGCACGCGCAGCATCGCCACCGCCACGTTGATCAGCGCATCTGGGAAAGTGGCCACCAAACCGAGCATGAGCAGGGGGCCGTAGGCGGCGTAGTCAGGGCCGAAAAAGCCGAGGATCTTCGAGGCCAGCAGGCAGCCGATCACCACTGGAGGGACCAGGAGCACGCCGATGAGCCGCAAAGCGCGGCGCGCTTGTGCCCCCAGTCGGTCCGGACGGTCCGCGCAGTCTGCCAGCAGGGCGTTGGAAACTGCGGCGGCCACCGCGTAAAAGGCGGTGCTGATCATTCCCGCCATGGCCAGGTATCCCACTTGGTCGGCCGGGAAGAGCGCAGCGGCGAGAATCGGCACCACATAGAAAGGCGCGCGGACGGCAAGCGTGGCGACATGGTCCCACGCCACAAGCCGTCGCAGCCGAGACAACCAGACCCACCCGGGATGGAAGCGAAAGCCGGGCGTCGCGCGGACCAGCAACCAGACCGACAGGCCGAAGGAAAGCACGAGAGAGGCCACCCACACCATGAGGATCACGTGAGCGGCATTGGCATCGGCCCCTGCAACAACCACTGCCAACGACAGAACTACCGCTACTGCGATGAGTCGGGAGATGCTGCCCACGACGGTGCCCACCAGCGAGAGCTCGGCCCGGTGTACACCAAGCAATGCCGCGTTGATCACGAGCAGCAGCGCGGTACCGACCGCGCCTGCCGGCACCAACGCCAGTAGCCAACCGGTGCCGACTACCGCCTGCAGGCGGTCCGGCAACAGCAGCGCCCCGACCACGCCGGCGACGCCCGTCACGACGAAGGTGACGACGAGTGCGGTACTGCAGAGTCCAGCGCGTTCCTCCGGGCTGGCCCCCGGCAGCACCCGCGTTAGCAACGGGATGAACCCGGCGACAGCCACGAGCGCGATTAGGGTCATCGCTCCAATTACCGTGCTGGTCATACCGATAGCGCTAGCTGGGACGCTGCGTGCACAGACCATCCAGAACACGTAGCCGAGCACCGAGGTGATGTGTGTCATGGCGAGAAGGGCGATGCTGTTGCTCACCAAGCCGCGGGCGATGCGCGGACGGGCTGTTGTCATCCGAGGCACCACCCGAAAGGAATGACTGCCGGGAGAGTCAAGCCGGACACCTGATCGCGCATGATCAGTTTGACCGGCAAGCCCGCTGTGGCGGCGCGGGCCATGCGCTCCTCCGTGCACAGCACCGGTTGGCTGCTGCGCTGCAGCACGACGAGGAGCTTCGCCCGATCTGCCGTGCCGTCGGCTGGTACCAGCTGGGTCTCGACGGAAACCGGATGTCCGGTGTCATCGGCGGCGCTGAAGTCGGCACGCTGAATGAGTTCGGAACCGTTCGGGCCGATCGGGGTCAAGTCGAACTCCACGTCGGCACTAGTCGGCGAGGGGTTCTGCTCGGCACTGAACGCGGAAGGCATCTGTTGCGCCGGCGACCACCTCGCCCCTACCGCCAGCAACGCCGCGGCGGTGAACGCAATCACGGCAAGAGCGATGAGGGGCGTCCGCATGTTTTGGGCCGTCCGCCTCGGCGGCAGCTGGGGATGGCTGAGCGTTCCGGCAGCGACGAGCAGCGCAGAGCCGAGCACGAGCACAACGTCCAGGGGAAGATTGTCTGAGTAAGGCTTGTCATCGGCCGACATCAGCCCCGCAGCCTGGATAGCGACCTGGGCACAAACCGCTCCAACAACTGCAGCGACGAGGAACCGGCGCCAGCGACCCGCAGGCCGGGTTGACAAACCGAGCGCAACACCAATAGACACCGCGGCGGTGGCTGCCGTCGTCACCGTGAGGATGCCGACGGTGGTGACCTTGGCGCCCTGGCCTAAGTCGTGAATGAACGGGCCGATCAGCGCATACCAGCCAAGGGTCGTCGCGATCCGGGTGCCCAGCCAAGCCACGGGGCCGACCGCGAAACGCATCATCACCGCCGATATCCACAGCCCCGGCACCAGCCAGACCCCGGCGATCCCGCAGATCACCGCTAGCCACCCGACCGGATCGGAAGGAAAGGCGAACAGCGAGCCTTGTTCCGGCGCAAGCCAGTGCGCCACAAAGAGGAAACCGACGCCGATCACCGACGCTGCAAGCAACCGCAGGCGGGCCATCGGCTCGTCCGACTCGTCGGGCTCACCGCGCCCGGTGCCCAGTGCCCAACGGCCCCGATGACGGCCGCTCGCTGATTCCGCAGGAACGCCGTTGACCCCGTGCTCGGTCAAGGTGGTATCGCCTGAGATGACCGGACCGCTCTCGAGCTCCCTCATGCTTCCGACCCCTCGCAGCTGGCGGCTCGCGTGCGACGCAATGTGTAAGCACTCACCTCATAGACCGTCAACGGGCCGGCTGCGAAGACGCCCTGCAGCCACGGCAGACAGTTGAACCGGTCGAGCGCCGCTTGAGGAAACACGTCTTCACCGCGGGCCCCAGGCTCGTCACGGGTGAACCAGTAACCGATGAGCGGGCGCGTGGTCGCCATCCGCGCATCGACCACGAAATACTTGATCTTGGCATCGAGAACCGACTTCAGCACTTCGAGGCGGACCGGTTCGGCGCTCATGTAGAGGTCCCAGATCGGGAACGTAGTGCTGGGCCGTAACGTGGCCATCCTGCCGAGCGAACCGATCTGCAAAGACACAAAACGGTCCGCGATCACCGACGTATCGACAGGTGTGTGCGCCGCTAGCCACATCGCGACGGCACCACTTTCCCTCGACACCGACTTTGCGTCCTCACCGACGAGGGCAACCCCAGGAAAACGGTGCGGGACGTTGGTCCCCACCGCCGCGCTCCCGAGCGCGATGACGGTGAACACGATGCCCACGACGCCGACCCTTACGCCGGGCCGGCCGAACGGTTTCGTCATCCACCGCCACCGGGAAGCCCCAGCGTCAGCTGTGCGTAATGGCGCGAGCGACCAGGCTAGACCGCACACAACCGCGATCCCGATGAAGCTGTGCGCCCACGACCGATGCGCTCCCTCGCCGCCTCCTGCGGTCAGCACCATCGGCAGACTCGCGAAGAACATGCCGGCCAGCACGGCGAAGGCCCATGCGGCTGAGCCGACCCGGCGCCGATTGCGCCACAGGACGACTACAGACCACGAGACCAGCACCAACAACACGAACGGGAGCAGGTAACCGGAGATGATCTCGTAGGGCGGATTCGCGGCCCCTTCGAACGGCGAACGAGCCTGGGACGCCTGGCTTTCCCCATTCAGAATCTTTTGAAGCTGCTCGTACCCGAGGGCCCATGCGGGTCCGAGGTACACGACAAGCCATGAGTACAGTCCGGCCCACCAGTTGACGATCGACACCAGCAGACAGCAAGCGATGAAAATCAGTGGCCAGATTCGTTCGGTTGTCGCACGGCGGCCGGCGATCGCTGTCTGTCTGACGAACGGCACGATTCGGGCAACGATGAGCAAAATCAGGATGAAGCACAGCATGATCGTGGTCAGGTGATGGATCACCGGAAGGCCCACGACACAGAACACCGCCATCGCAATAGCGCGCACGTTCAGTTTCTCAGTGGCGCGGCCGGCCGCGATTGTTGCCGCCAGGCACCACAGCATTAACGGCAACGCCAGGCTCTCGTATGAGAACAATGCATCGAAGTACAGCCAGGACGGATTGAGCGTGTAGACCACCGCACCGACCGCCGCCCCGCGGGCGGGCGCACCCACCATCCGGACAAGCTGGTAAATGGCAAGGACGGACAAGACGTGGGCGAGGACGACGACGGCGAGCCCGACAGGCCAGAGCGGCACTGCCGTTAGCCGGGCGAATGCGCTGCCCGTCTGTTCCAGGCCCGGGAACTCTTCGTGATCGGCAGCAGGTAAACGACGTGACCGACGTCGCCGGCGAGATACGCCTCCATTGCCTGCCGGAAGTGGTGAACTCGTCGGGCCCCGCAGGGGCACGGGGTTGCGCAGCACTCGGCCGATCATCCCGAACAAGCCTATCCCGGCTAGCGCACCGTCCGCGTCGCAGCTTTGATGTCGCTGGCTGCAGGCCAGGGAAACGAGCGGCAGCATCCCGAAAAGAATCCGGCCCAAAACAGCGCGAACTGCAATTGGTCGGGCTCGGTCTGGCCGGCCGCATGGTGGAGGGACAGAAGGACCAGCACGGCCCCGACAGGGGGTAGCACGACAGCGGCAACTCCCGCAGGCGCCGAGGTCCCATACGTGATTCTGAAGGGGCGGACTCAATTTCGTGAGGCGGCTCGCTGATGGTGGGCAGCGGGACGTGCGAAGAAGTAGTAGTCACCGCCGGCTGACGATCTCGCCGCGCTCAGCGTCTCAAGGAGATGTTCGGCCATCTCCTCTGAAGTTGGCAGCATGCACCGTGCCGCGCGCTCCTTGCATGACTCGGTCGAGGTCGAGGACAGAAGCCGGGCGATCGCGCCTGCGTACTGTGACGCTGCGTCGACGTCTGGGATATCGACGTCACACAGCTGGGTCAGCGCGCCTGGCCCGGCGCGGTCCACGACGTCGCGGTGAGCGGCGATACCGCTGGCGACGACGGGGAGGCCGGCTACCAGAGCTTCGCCCAAGCAAATGCCGTACGCCTCATGCGAACTCGCGGTCGCGTACAGCGACGCCGACGCCCACCAGCGTCCAAGCGACTCGTCGTCGGCCGCGCCGGTGAATGTCACGACATCGTTCGCCCCGAGTTGAGTGGCGAGCTCCTCGTAGACCTCCATGCCGGAGCCGTGCCCGACAACGACGAGTCGGGCAGGGACCCCCCGGTCACGCAGCTCGACAATGGCGCGAATCAGCAGGTCGGTGCGCTTGTATGGTTCCTGGCGGGCGACGGTCAGCACCACGTTCGACTGGTCGGGGTATGGCTGCCGTCCACCTCTCGGATCGGCCACCGCGACGGCACCCAGAGTGATCTTGTCCGCGGTCAACTTGGCGGGGAAAGTCCCGCAGGACCAGGTCACCCTCGGCCTCGGTGGCCACCACAATGCGGCGGCTCGCCGCCATGAGTCGTCGGCCAGCCGGGCGGTAAACCCGGTGCAATGCGTCGCGCACGGGGTGTGGCCCCCGCCGTGATACCACGGGGTGAACACGATTGGCGCCTTCGCCTGCTCCGCGGCCAGCCAGGCCAACGGAGTGTGGTAGCTGTGCACCCACACGACGTCGAAGCGCTCTGACCGAGCCGCCCGGGCGGCGGCCGGCGAAGGCACGTCGTAGATTTCGCCCAACGGCAGGTAGTGGCGCTCGATGGTGTATCCGTCGTGCCGATCCCGCACGGGAAGCTTTGCGCCACGCGGTATCTGCGTGACGACGGTTACCTCGGCACCCCTCGCGGCCAGGGCGGCAGCCGCCTCGGTGGCATAGGACTCGACGCCACCGTGGTACGGCGCGAAGCGGGGCACGATCAGCCCCACCCGCAGTGCGGAGTTTGTCAAGCGATTCCCTCCGTCACGCTGCTGTCCACTGTTCGGTCTTGCGGACTCCGGCCGTCTCGCCCCCAGCCCGCATCGATCCGGTCCAGCAAGTCCGCATACCGGTCGGCGCTTCGAGCCCAGGAGTGGGGGTCTGCGTGGGCCGTTCCGATCAGCGGTAGCGCCGAACGGATTCCGTCGGCGAGGGCCGCGGGGTCATCGGGCGGAACCATGACAGCTCCCGTGTAGCCGGCGGCGGCCTCGACGAGCCCGCCGACAGACGTGGTCACAACCGGGAGCCCGCTGCTCATCGCGATGTGCAACGGCCCGGAGGCCGAAGCGCGTCGGTAAGGAAGAACAACCAGATCTGCGGCGGAGAAGAAACCGGCAACCTCGTCGTCGGCGACATACCGGTCCACGACGGTGAGTCGGTCCGGCCGCAGGATCGTGGCGAGCTCGTCAAGCGGTTCCCGGTAACCCTGCCAGACCTCGCCCACCACGGTCACATGAATGTCCAGTCCGGACGTAGTGAGCAGACGGACCGCCTCGGCCAGTTCAGCGTGGCCCTTGTAGGGCCGGACCACACCGAAAATGAGCAAGCGAACTGGCTGGTCTGGACCTGGGCGATGCCGGCAGCGTCGCCGCCCGCACCGTCGGCATCGGCCAATCCTGCATGGCGCTCGTAGTGCCCGACCGGAGTCACCTCGGAGGGCAGGTTGGCGAGCTCGGGATAGATCGCCCGCAGAGCGAGACGATCAAATTCGGAGTGCACCGTGATCGCGTCCGCACGGCTCAGCAGAAGGCGCATCCCTGCGCGGGTGTAGCGACTTACCAGCGGCAAGCTGGCCTCACCGACATCTTGCACCTCGTGGAATTCGATCACGAGGCGCGCGCCGGCGCGCTTGGCAAGAAAGGCCAGCGCAAGATAGCTGTGGAGTACCGTCGCGGTCCACCACTGCAGAACCACTACCTGCGGGCGGACACGGCGCCAGAACCGCCAGGCACCTAGCGCGGAGAGGCCCCAGAACCAGTCCAGCCCATTGAAGATCGGGACCGCCAGGAAGCGGCAACGCGCCACTCGGTGTTCCCTACCCGCGACCGGCCAGGGTAGAAGATGCGTGGACAGAGCCGCCGCAACAGCAGCATCGCAACCGGTCCATGTTCCTCCATCGCAGACGCGAGAAACGCCGTGTGATAGCCGATCCCGGAAAGAAATCGGTCTCCGGGTCCGACAATGAGCGCGACGCCCACACGGGCCTCATCTCGGGTGAGCTCGTGTACGAACCGACTGCACCAGACGTCCGCTGAATCCGGAGCGGTGGTCGCGCACCACAGTTCGCAACACTCTGGTGCCATCCCGAATCGAGCGAAGGTTCGACTTGCCCGCGCGACGGGAAGCTCCAGACTCGGAACCTCGGCGATTCGCAAACCGGCCTGCATTGCACGGACGATCATCTCGGCCTCGATCTCGAACCCGGTCGCGGAAAGCGCCATGGTCTCAGATAGCGGCGGTGGAATGCGCAGAACCCGTAACACAAGTCAGTGAGGTCGCCGCCGTAGAGGCGATTAAACACTCCCAGCAGGAACCGGTTGCCCATCCGCCGGAACGCTGTGATGTCCAGCGAACCTCCACCCGCGATGAACCGTGATCCCTTGACGAAGTCGTATCCGTTGTTGAGGAAATGCAGGAAATGCCGGATCTCTTGCGGCGCCATGCTGCCGTCCGCGTCCATCATCACGATGATGTCGCCGGTTGCGGCCAAGAAGCCTGTCCTTAGCGCGCTGCCTTTGCCGACGCCTTCTTGAGTTACGACCGGGATGTCCGGGCGATAACTGCTGCGCGGTAATCAGCGTTGCATCGGACGAGTTCCCGTCGACCAGGATCATCTCGTTGACCTCGTCGGCGACCTGCTCGAGCACCCAGCCGATGTTTCGGGCCTCGTTCTCTGACCGGGATGATCAGACTGACGGTCACCGGCTTCGCTACCGGTGCGCGCCGCTTGCGGCGGTTGGTCGCGACGAGCGGTGTGGGTTCCACACTTTGGACGGCCGGGTTCGCCAGCCGCGCCGCTGGCGCACTGTCCCCGTATCCATTTGTCGCTGATGGTTTGGCCATAGCTAGACCCCCGTCGAAACATCGCAGCTGAAGCTCGGCTTCTGTGAAGACGCTCGATTAGCTGTCGCAATTCGCGGACAACCCCCCCGAGCGTCTCGCCTGCGACGTTAGCATATGCCGTGCGGGGTCAATAGGAATATAGGGGGAACAATTTTTCCCGCCCGCCGATTCGACTTTGGAGCGACCTGCGTGGCGTCACCGAAGATCGGCATAGCAAACGCCTAAATAGTCGATTTCCATGCTGTATCTTTGCGATAGCAACGGCGCGTCATCGAGGCACATCTGCGCGTCTGACGAAGCTGACCGGCTGGCGACTCGCTTCTCGTGGCAATTATTTACCTACCTATTGATACTTTGCTACAGAGGCCGTGGCCGCACGTGCCCTCGCGTCACTAGGTCGTCGTACTCATGTAGCTAGAGGCGGCCTGGTGGCGTTTCGACTCGCACCGCCTCCGGAAGGGCTTGGGTGCATCGCGGAGTCAGCCGCGGCGAGGGTCCAGAGCGGGGGGCGCAGGAACCGTCAAGCTGCCCGTGGGCGGTCCCGCAGCCAAGCTTGCACCCGGTCACGAAGGCCGAATGAGAACGAACTGCCAGGACCACGGCATGTATCGCATCGGTCGTTCCAGCAGGCGGGCGGCCCACTGCACGCTGCTCGGATCCGCTTCGGGCGGGTAGTTGAAGTTTCGTACGTGAGCTACATCGAAGCCTGCGGAGCTGCGCTGACTGCTTGAGATGCTTCATCGTGACGACGTAGAAGTCAGGCCCCCAACTGACCGGTGCCAGCTTCCAATACCGGCGCTGCCACTTGACCGGCAGATATCCCATGAACGGGAGTCGGCTGTGCGACTCGATCGGAAAGTACGGGTTTGGCAGCTGCCCGACGCACGACGCCTCCCGGCTTCAGCACCCGGTAGATCTCGCGAAGGCTCACGTCACGCTCAGCGGGCGGGACGTGTTCGAAGACGTTGGCGAACACCGCGACATCGAACGTAGTGTCGGGGAAATCGAGTCCGGCCCGCCCGTCCTGGCTTCAGGATGCAGCCGCAGCTCGGTGACAGTGTCCTCCGTCAACATCGGGTCGACGCCCGCCCAGTTCGGCAGGCGCGTCAGCTGTTGCAGCTGCTCAGTCAGCGCGCCTTCCTGGCATCCGACTCTCGATCCCGTCAGTGGAGCCCGCGCACCGTATTCCTCGATCAGGTCGGCCAGACAACCCGCTGAGGATGGTGTTGCGGGTGGCCCATTCCTCCTCGGTTTGCAGCAGCTGCGCGCGAACTCCGCGGTTCGGCACGGGTGCATCCGCCATGGTGCGAACCTCTCAGAGGACTCGGGTGTTGACCAAATTCACTCCTGGAAGCCAGTCGGCTGCTGACAATTGCCACCCGGCTCCAGCAACTAACGAGCGGGACGGCGCCAGTACGTCCCCCGTTTAGCTGACGACGGTGATGTCCAATCCGGACGTCGCCCGGCAGACGGACCGCTGCGACCAGCTGGGCGTGACCTTGTACGGTACTTACAGTCAAACCACCACGACCGCCTCACGGTCGTCTCGCCGGCTCTGCAGGAGAGTTCAGTGAACCGCTTCCAAACGCGCACTTGCGCCTTCACGCCGATGCTGGCAGCCTGCGCCCTGGCCGCCAGCGTTGCCCTCAGCGGCTGTGGCGCCGGCCAGGTGTCGCAGATGGCTACGCAGGAGCCCGCTGTGAATGGAACCAGCGGCAACCTCGGACCCATTTCTCTGCGCAACGCCCACCTGCGGGCCGTGCAGTCCACCGACTATGTCCAGCCCGGCCGCGACGTCGAGTTGTTGTTCGTCGCGGTGAACAATTCGCCCGAACACTAACGACAAGCTGGTGTCCATCACCTCCGACGTCGGCAAGGTGACGTTGAGCGGAGACACCTCCATTCCCGCCAATGGCGTGCTGGCGGTCGGCGAGCCGGACGGCCAGATCGCGCCGCTGGAATCCGCCGAGAGGGCCGATGCCGCCGAGGCGACCGTGGCGCTGTCCAAGCCGATCACCAACGGGCTGACGTACAACTTCACGTTCGACTTCGAGAAGGCAGGCAAGACCACCGTGACGGTGCCGATCTCGGCGGGCGAGGCCCCGCGGCGCGAAGCACCGGTGAACCCGGCGACACGGGCGGTCACCACTAAGGATATCGTCGGTTGGTCACCGGTTACGGTCACGACGTGGCTCCAAAGCGCGTTCGCAGTACCGCTGCTCGGAATGCCACCACATTGCGGCCAAATGGGTTGGCCGTGCCCGGATTGCGGCCCCTGGGGAACCGTCGACGAGGTCGCGGTACTGGCCGCGGCAACGGTGTCCACGCGGCGCGGCGTCGTGCCGACCACGGCGCAGCGCCGATCAGCTCGATCGACCCAGGATCACCCGGCACGTCCAGACCGGGGTCAGCGAACGGACCGGGTTCTCGGCGGAGGCCTGGTTCCGGGCTCGGTGATCCTGCTCTCAGGTGACCCCGGCGTCGGCGAGTCGACGCTGCTGCTCGAGGTCGCGCATCGCTGGGCGCAGGCCGGCCGGCGGCGTTGTATCTGGCGGCTGAGGAGTCGGCGGCCAGATCCGGCTGCGAGCCGAACGCACCGGCTGCACCCACGACGAGGTCTACCTGGCCGCCGATCGGATCTCCAGGCCGCGCTTGGCCATATCGACCAGGTGCGGCCGACCCTGTTGGTTATCGACTCGGGTCCGACCATGTCACCACCGAGGTCGACGGCGTGACCGGCGGGGTCACGCAGGTGCGGGCGGTGACGACGGCGCTGACCATGGCCGGCCAAGGCGAGCAGGATGAGCAGTACCTGCTCGTCGGGCACGTCACCAAGCACGATGCGATCGCAGGCCCGCGCACGCTCGAGCACCTCGTGGACGTGGTTCTACAGATTCGAGGCGAAAGCAAAGAAGCTCGTCACTACGCATCGTACGCGGCATCGACAACCGCTTCGGCAGCACCAACGAGGTCCGCTGCTTCGAGCTGCACGACAACGGAATCGAGTGCGTCGCCGACCCGTCGGGACTGTTCCTCGACCAGCGGCCCGACGCCGGTGCTCGGGCACCGCGGTGACGGTCACGCTGGACGGCAAGCGGCCGCTGATCGGCGAGGTGCAGGCGCTGATCGGCTCGGCGTCGAGCGGCATCCCGCGGCGCGCGGTCAGCGGCATCGACTCGGCTCGCGCGCCGCGATGATCACCGCGGTGCTGGAGAAGCGCGCCCAGCCTCCCGTCGGCCAGAACGACATCTACCTGTCCACCGTCGGCGGCATGCGGCTGACCGACCCGTCGTCGGACCTCGCGGTCGCGCTGGCGATCGCCTCGGCGCTACACCGACCTCCCGATGCCCACCGACGGCGGTGGCCATCGGCGAGGTCGGTCTCGCGGGCGATCTGCGCCGGGTCGACGGGCATGGACCGGCGGCTCGCCGAAGCGGCCCGGCTGGGCTTCACGTGCGCCGTGGTGCCGCCAGGTGTGAAGGACGCGCCCGCCGGGCTGCGAGGCGCGTCCCGGCCGACAACATCTCGGACGGCGTTGCGGGTGCTGACGCAAGATCGCCGGACTACGCAGTAGCGGCTGATCCGAGGAGGGGCCGATGGCCGTTGTGAAGTCCGGCGGCAGGGCAGCAGTCCGCGGCGCCCCGAACAACGTGGTGCAGCTGGCGCGGCCGACGCTGCGCGAGACGCTCGGCAGGCTCGCTCCCGGAACCCCATTGCGCGATGGTCTGGAGCGCATCCTGCGCGGCCGCACCGGCGCGCTGATCCTGCTCGGGTACGACGACAGCGTTGAGGCCATCTGCGACGGTGGCTTCGAACTCGACGTCCCGGTCCTATGCCCCTACCCGGCTGCGTGAGCTGTCGAAGATGGACGGCGCGGTGGTGCTGTCGAGCGACGGGACGCACATCCTGCGGGCCAACGTGCAGCTCGTCCCCGATCCGTCGATCCCCACCGAGGAGTCCGGCACCCGGCACCGCTCGGCCGAGCGCACCGCCGTCCAGACGGGCTATCCCGGTGATCTCGGTCAGCCACTCGATGAGCATCGTCACGGTCTACGTCGCCGGGCGAGCGTCACGTCGTGCCCGATTCGGCGACCATCCTGTCGCGGGCCAACCAGACCATCGCCACGCTGGAGCGCTACAAGACCCGCCTCGACGAGGTCAGCCGGCAGCTGTCCACGGCCGAGATCGAGGACTTCGTGACGCTGCGCGACGTGATGACGGTCGTGCAGCGGCTGGAGATGGTGCGCCGGATCAGCCTGGAGATCGACTCCGACGTCGTCGAGCTCGGCACCGACGGGCGCCAGCTCAAGCTGCAGCTGGAGGAACTCGTCGGCGACAACGACACCGCCCGCGAGCTGATCGTGCGCGACTACCACGCCAACCCCGACCCGCCCACGCCCGCCCAGGTCACCGCCACCCTCGAGGCCCTTGACGGCCTCTCAGACAATGAGCTGCTCGACTTCACAGCGCTGGCAAGTGTTTTCGGATATCCGTCGACGCTGGAGGCGCAGGACTCGGCGATGAGTTCACGCGGCTACCGGGCGATGAACGGCATCCCGCGGTTGCAGTTCGCCCACGTCGACCTGCTGGTGCGGTCGTTCGGTTCGCTGCAGGGACTGCTGGCCGCCACATCCGACGACCTGCAGTCGGTCGAAGGCATCGGTTCGATGTGGGCCCGGCACATCAGGGAAGGCCTGTCACAGCTCGCCGAGTCGACGATCGCCGACCGGCTCGCTTAGCTCGCTGACTTCGTCCTCGAGCCCGGCGCGCAGCAGGTTCCACGCGAGGTGCCGGGCTTCGGCCGCCCTCGATGGATGAGGCGCTGCGCAGGCGGCCACCGCGTTGAGGTGTGCGCCCGTCGACGACGGCGTCATGGACGTCCTCCGCGACGTGCATGGCCGCGAGGACGGCGTCGTTGACACGGTCAGCGCTTGGTGAAGACGTTCATCCTCGATGAGCAGATGGGCGTTGGCCAGCTCCACCGAGAATTCCTTAACGACCTGACCGATCTGCTCGAAGATGGGTTCATCGCCTGCTCCCGCGCCTCGCGATCCGCCATCTGCAGGACGGTGGCGCTCTGATTCCACAGCGTGGCGAGCGCTGAGTGGGGGCATTGACGGCGCGCGACACCTCGATTCATCGCCAGCCTCTGTTGCTGCGCAATCAGGTGGACGCGCTCGACGCGGGCCAGCTCCACTTCGCCGCCAGCTCCGAGCGTGCCACGCGCGTTGCGCGTCCATCTCGGCTTCGTGGATGGACCGCACGAGCGCCAGTTCGCGGGCCGAGCGTTCGTCGGCGGCCGCCAGTTCCCGGCGCAGCCGCTCGGCGGCTTCGGCCGCGTCCCTGCTTCGCCTCGCCGCAGAATGCTGTGCGTCTGCCACATGGACACCATCACGGCGACGAGGACCACGGCGCCGAAGAACCACTCCGCCTTGGATACCGATTGGCCGGGACCGAAGAAGATGAACCAGACGATGGCCGCGACACCCGCGACACCGCCGGCAAGCCAGCCGGTCCGCGCCAGCCCTCGACGTCCGGCGATCCGACGGGTCCG
Source organism: uncultured Actinomycetota bacterium (assembly GCA_963766465.1). Lineage (GTDB taxonomy): Bacteria > Actinomycetota > Actinomycetes > Mycobacteriales > Mycobacteriaceae > Mycobacterium. The sequence goes on along the minus strand of CAVXZT010000013.1, from coordinate 218,753 downwards.
CTGGCGAACTGGCTCCGGCGCTGTATTCCATGGGATGCTAGATATTCGTTGCCGGCTCGGAATTCGGCGGCCCGCGGTGTTTGCGCCAGTCCCGTCATGTCTACCTCCCGTTCGCCCCGAGCATCTTCGCGATGCGGGTTCACTCTAGGGAAACCCTAGATTCGGGGGCACTACCCGCCTCCCGGCGGTGTACGTGAATTGTCACGGACCGCTAGTGTCGACCCTGCTCACCTCAATCGAATTGACAGCTAGAGAATTGAGAGCCGATGGGACAACCGCGCCACATGAACGTGACTCGTCGAGTCATCGTGATCTCTCTGATGCGGCGATGCACATGTACACCGCCGCGATCGATGCGTTGCCCTTCCCCGAGGACAAGCAAGTTCCACAAGCGCGCGGACGTCGTCTTGTCGGGCATGCGCAAGCTGAAATGCCGGGCTGACCGACGGAGCCAACCCAACAGGTCCGTCACCCGCGGTGATCATCGCGCTCAGCGATGTACGCGGCGCTACGACGAGCTGATGGCCCGCGCCGCCGCCGCGCCCGGGTCGTCTTGGGCCAACAGCTCTACGCGGCGCGTACGCGGCCAGGTTGTCTGCCACGAAGTGGCCAACGGCGCGGGGCTGCGTGCCGATCTCTCGACGAGCTGGAGGCAGGCGGAACCCGACCGAGGAAGACGCGGCCAAGATCAAGGACGCCATCGCCGCGCTCGGCGGGGTGCCGGGCACCGAACACCTCCAGCATCACCAACCAGTGCCTGAAGAGCCGGCGCATGAAGAGCCCGAGCACCAAGAGCCGGTGGAGTCACACGTCAACGGCTGGGATGAGTCCCTGGTTGGCGACAACGCCGGCTGAGCGGGGCACCTGCCGGCTTAGCCGCCTTGCGGCGCAGGCATGGGTTTTGCGGGCGGCATGCCTTCGCCAGGCGGCGGCGCCTGAGCGGGCCCGGGCGGGGCGAGGGTGAACGGCACCGTTGCCGACCTCAGATTGCCCAGCTGCACGACGAGGTTGTACGTGCCCGGCCCGATCGGCTGACGCGGCAGCGGGCATTGCGGCGCCGACCCCATGCCCGTCCAGGTCACCTCGGTGGTCACCTGTTCGCCGGGCTGGAACGTTTTGACAAGCGTCTCGTTCGACGGGGCGCAGTCCAGATTCGACCAAAGCCTGTTGTTGTCCAGTGAGTAGACGTAGGCGGCCAGCACTGCGGCGCCGACGTCGCGCTGGCACGCGACCAAGCCGATATTGGTGACGACCATGGTGAACTTCGGCTGGTCTCCGACGAAGTACTGCGGCTGGTTCGTGATGCCCTTCACCGCCAACGTGGAGTCGGGACAGTCGTCGCCCTCCTTGAGCACCGGTGGCGGCATGACGGCCGCTGTCGGCGTGGGCGTCGGCGCGGGGGCCTGTTGAGCAGGCGGCATCACAGGGGTCTTGACCTCGGGGTTCTCCCCGGGAAGCGGCGTCGGCGCTGCAGCCTGGGTGGGGTTGGGCTTGTCAGCGGTCTTGGCCTCGGTGCCCGTGCTGTTCATCACGATCACCACCACCACCGCGGCGATCACGCCGATCACAAGTATCGCTATACCAATCGCCAACGCCCGGCGGCGCCAGTAAATCTGCTGCGGTAGCGGGCCATGCGGTTCTAGATCCAGCACAACGTTCACGGTAAGGCCAGGTCACGCGACATCGTCCGAGGCGGCCCGGCGTGTCGGCGAGTCAGCCTTCGCCGATATCGCCCAGATAATCCCGCAACACCACCCTGCCTTCGGCCAGGTGGTGGTCAGTCCGACGATGGCAACGGTCCCAGCGGCAAGCCGTTCGGCGATGGACGACGACCGAACGCGCAGCTGTGTGACGGTGTCGTTGACGTGCCGGGTTTCGAACTCGTCGACCCTCGTCAGCCCGGCATGGCGGCCCTGCAGAACAGAGGGCGTTATCCGTTCCACGATGTCGCGTACGTAGCCGCCTGGCACCACACCTTCGTCGATCGCCTCCAGCGTCGCCTTCACCGCACCGCAGCTGTCGTGGCCAAGGACGACGATCAACGGCACGTCGAGCACTGTCACTGCGTATTCGATCGAGCCGAGCACCGCAGAGTCGACGACGTGGCCGGCGGTGCGGACCACGAACATGTCACCAAGGCCCTGGTCGAAGATGATCTCGGCCGCCACCCGGCTGTCGGCGCAGCCGAACAACACGGCGGTGGGCTTTTGCCCATGGGAAAGTCGGGCCCTGTCCTCGATGCTTTGGCTTGGATGCGCAGGCTGGCCTGCAACAAACCGCTCGTTACCCTCCTTGAGTGCCTTCCATGCGGTCACTGGGCTAGTACGCGGCATGACCGACATTGTGCCGCAACTACTTGATTGGTATGACCTCGAGCAGCGCGACCTGCCGTGGCGACGAGCCGGCGTGACGCCGTGGCAGATCCTGGTCAGCGAGTTCATGCTGCAGCAGACACCTGTAGCCCGCGTGGAACCGATCTGGCTGGACTGGGTGGCACGGTGGCCAACACCTTCGGCGACGGCCGCTACCAGCGCGGCCGATGTGCTGCGCGCCTGGGGCAAACTCGGCTACCCGAGGCGAGCCAAGCGGCTGCATGAGTGCGCGACGGTGATCGCCGAGCAGTTCGACGATGTCGTGCCATCCGACGTCGAAACGCTTTTGACGCTGCCGGGGATCGGTGCCTACACCGCGCGGGCCGTGGCCTGCTTCGCGTACCGGCAACGGGTGCCCGTCGTCGATACAAACGTGCGTCGCGTGGTGGCAAGGGCCGTACACGGCAGGGCCGACGCGGCCGTGTCGTCGTCGCCGCGGGATCTAGCCGATGTCGAAGCGCTGTTGCCCAATGATGCTGACGCGCCACGGTTTTCGGCGGCACTCATGGAGCTGGGTGCGACGGTATGCACTGCACGGGCGCCGAAGTGCGGCCTGTGCCCGCTCTCAGTGTGCGTGTGGCGATCGAGCGGATACCCAGCAGGCAGCGAGGCGCGCCGCGTGCAGAAGTACGCGGGGACCGACCGGCAGGCCCGCGGCCGGCTGATGGATGTTCTGCGGGCCAACGACTCCCCTGTCACCCGTGCGCAGCTCGATGTGGCGTGGCTTGACCGATACCGCGCAGCGCGACCGCGCACTGGACTCGCTGCTCGTCGACGGACTGGTCGAGCAGACGGCCGACGGCCGTTTCGCACTCGCGGGAGAGGGCGACTAGGTCGCCTCAACGTTGTGGCGCAAGCCCGCGTACTCGTTACGTCAAGCGCTAGCGCTGCGATAGATACGCGTTGATTCCCTGCACAACCGCGGCGGCGAATTTAGCCCGTCCCTCGGGTGTCGTCATCACCGCCGCCTCTTGCTGGTTCTTCATGTTGCCCAATTCGATCAGGATCGAGGGGTACTGGGCAAGATTCAGACCTGCGAGATCGGACCGGCCGTACAGACCGTTGGTGCCGCGGTACGTCGACGGCGTAAGCCCTGAGGCTGCGAGTTGGCTCGCCATAACTTGCGCCAACCGCACGGCGGCGCCGGATTGGGCGTCGTTGACCGGCGGGTTCGAGTAGTTGACGTGAAACCCGCGGCCGTCGGGCGGCCCGCCGTCGGCGTGGATGCTGACGATTGCATCAGGGCGTAGCGCGTTGGCCATCGCCGCACGCTGGTCGACGCAGGGGCCGAGCGCATTGTCGTTGCCGCGCGACATGGCCGTGCGCACACCTAGCCTGCTGAGTTCGTCGCGGATGCGCAGCACCACTTCCCAGTTGAAGCTGTGTTCGGGATAACCGGTATCGGTAGTGGTGCCCGTCGTCTGGCATTCCTTGGTGCCGCCTCGGCCGTTGGCCACCTGGCGGTTGATCGAGCCGTCGTTGGCGCCGTTGTGACCGGGATCCAGGAACACGATCGCGCCAGCGACGCCGGACGCCGCGCCTGCGATCGGCGCGGTCAGCGATGCTGCCAGCGCAGGCACGCCGAGGAAAACCGGCGCAGCCGCAGCATATTTGAGCACATCGCGCCGAGACACGTTGCTTAGCACCGGCGCAACGTAGCCAGCCAACCTTGGAGGTCGTGCCCATACACACCGGCGCGGTGTTGCAAATCGATAACGCCGCGGAACGTCTACGCCGTTGCCGCGGCGTCCTCACACGGACCACCGCATGCAAACCTCCGTCGGTAGTCCGACGGCGTCACGCCGATGACCCTGCGAAAGTGGTGGCGCAGCAGCGTCGCGGTGCCGAACCCCGATTTGTCGGCGATCCTGTCGATGTCGAGATCGGTCTCCTCCAGCATCCGTCGCGCATAGAGCACCCGCTGGTCGGTCACCCATTGCATCGGGGTGCGTCCGGTCTCCTCGACGAATCGCCTGGCGAAGGTGCGGGCCGACATGTTCACCCGACGGGCCAGCGAGGCGACCGTGAGCGGCTTGTCGAGGTTGCTCAAAACCCAGTCGAGGTGCGGCGCAAAGCCTTCCGAACATCGGACAGGAATCGGCTGGTCGATGTACTGCCGCTGACCGCCGTCGCGCTGCGGCGGTACGACCATCCGGCGCGCGATCTTGTTGGTGACCTCGCTGCCCAACTCGCGACGCACGAGGTGCAGGCAGGCGTCGATGCCGGCTGCGGTGCCCGCGCTGGTGATCAGGTTGCCGTCGTCGACGAAAAGCACGTTGCGGTCGACCTTGGCTGTCGGGTACATCCTGGCCAGTTCGTCGGAGTGCATCCAGTGGGTGGTGCACGGCCGGCCGTCCAGCAGCCCCGCTGCACCCGCGACGAACGCGCCCGAGCACACCGTCAGGATGATCGAGCCTGACTCGGCGGCCTTCCGCACGGCGTCGAGGGCCTCCGGCAGATATCCGCCGTACTGGCTGCTGATCGCGGGAATCGCGACGAGGTCCGCTCCGATCAGGTCGTCGAGGCCGTTGTCAGGCGTGATGGTGGCGCCAACCGATGTCCGCAGCGGCTTGCCCGGCTCTGGTCCGCAGACCTTGAAATCGAAGTTGGGAACACCGTCCGCGGAGCGGTCGATGCCGAAGACCTCGCAGATCACGCCGAACTCAAAAACCGCTAGACCGTCCAGCACCAGTGCAGATACGCTCTTCAATGCCATGGCAGCATCTTATCGCACGATGTCCTTCCTGCCACTGTTGGCGGGATATTTACTAGCGGAGCATTACTGCCATGACCACTGCACTGAGTTTCCTCATCTTGATCGCCCCGTTCGCGGTGGCAGCGGCGCTCAGCTGGGCCGCCCATCGCTCTGACTCGCTTCGTATCCGCTTCGACCAGTTCCGCTGGTCGGCCCCGATGATGGGCAGGCTGTTCGAGGACGATCGTGACGGCTTCCGTGTCGCGCACGACGTCGACGCGGTCCGCTCTCGCTTTGAGCAGCAGCCGACCTGGCCGGCCTCAGGCGCGTTGGGCGAGCGTCGCTAGGAAAGACTCGACCGCCTTCTGGTAGATCTGCGGTGCGTCGTCGTGGATCAGATGACCGGCACCGGGCACGTGTAAGTACGTTGTCCGGTAGCCGGTTTCATCCATTTCGCGCATCTGCCCGGCAGGCGTGACGGAATTGCCCGCCTCGAGAAGCAGCGCAGGAACGCGCACCGCCTTCCACTGCTGCCAGTAGTCACGGGTGCCCCACTCGGCGGCGATCTCGATCCAGCGGCCGGTGTGCCCGTGCAATCGCCAGCCGGTCGCGGTCCGGTCGAACGCCTCGAGAAAGTACTGGCCGGCGACCTGACCGAACTCGTCGTAAACCCCTTGGGCCGAATCGAATTCGGTGGGCAGCGCGTGCAGCCACGGTTCCCACGGCCCAGTGGTGCGCCCACGGAAGTCCGGTGCCATGTCCTCCACCACCAGGGCGCTGACAAGGTCGGGCCGCGCAGCTGCCAGACACCACGAGTGCAGCGCCCCCATCGAGTGGCCAACAAGAACGGAAGGCCGGCCCAGTACGGCGACCGCCTCGCCGAGATCGGCCACGAACCGCTCGGTGCTTATCGGATGGGCGTCGGCGACATCGCGGCCGCGGTGCCAAGGCGCGTCGTAGGTGTACACCTGGCCGATGCGCGTTAGCCATGGCAGCTGACGCGACCACGTGCTTCCGCGCCCCATCAGCCCGTGCACCAGGACTACCGGATCGCCCTCGCCACCGCGGGGCGTCAGCAGGTCGGGGGCCATGGCAGCGCACGGTAACCTGAACGCCATGCCCGTGGTGAAGATCAACGCAATCGAGGTCCCGCCCGACGCCGGTCCGGAACTGGAGAAGCGGTTCGCGAACCGTGCACATGCGGTCGATAACCAGCCCGGTTTCCTCGGCTTCCAGCTGCTGCGCCCGATCAAGGGCGAAGACCGATACTTCGTCGTCACGCAATGGGAGTCCGAAGAGGCTTTCCAGGCATGGGCGACGGGTCCTGCCGTCGAGGCGCACGCCGGCCAGCGCGCCAACCCGGTCGCCACCGGCGCGTCGCTGCTGGAGTTCGAGGTTGTGCTGGACGTTGCAGGGACCGGCGCCACTGCGTAACGCGGTCAGGGCACGACATTTCGCGGCCGGGCTCACGGTCGCGCTCGTCGCCGCCCTGGCTTGCGGATGCGCCAACACTGGACCGACGCCCGTGGCTGATGCCGCGTACGGCGTGCGCATCGACACCAACACGCCTCAAGGGCTGCGAGCCAAGCAGACCATGGACATGGTCAATTCGGAATGGCCGATCGGCACCGTCGGAGTTAGCACGATGGCTGCGCCCCAACAGGTCAAGTTCATCACCGCCGCTATGGGCAACCTGTGGGCAGACCGCCCCATCACGGTAAGCGGCATCGAGGTCGGCGCCGGAGTCGCGACACTGCACGTGCTGACCCCCTACGGCGCAGCGCAGGACATCGAACTGCGCACCAACGACGCAGGCCTGGTCGACCGGTTCGCGGTGACGCTGCAGCCGCCGGTGATCAAGAAGTGGGCGGACATCGACACGGTGCTGACCCGATCAGGTGCGCGCTACTCCTATCAGGTGTCGCGGGTCAACGACGGCAAGTGTGAACGGGTGGCGGGTACCAACACGGATCTGTCTCTCCCCCTGGCCTCGATATTCAAACTGTATGTGCTGCTGGCGGTTTCAGATGCGATCAAGGCTGGGACGCTGAGTTGGACCGATCAGTTGACCATCACCGACGAGGCCAAGGCCGTCGGATCGGCAAGTTTCGAGGAACTGCCGGACGGTGCCAAGGTGTCGGTGCGCACCGCCGCGCAGCAGATGATTTCGGCAAGCGACAACATGGCCACAGACCTATTGATCGGGCGGTTGGGCCCCGGTGCCGTTGAGCGTGCGCTGGTGACCGCCGGGCATCATGACCCGGCCAGCATGACCCCGTTTCCGACCATGCACGAGATGTTCTCCGTCGGCTGGGGCGAGCCGGATCTGCGCGAGCAGTGGAAGCATGCCTCTCAGCAGGACCGAGCACAGCTGTTGCAGCAGACGAATTCTCGTCCGTACCAGCCAGATCCAAATCGCACTCACACACCGGCATCCTCCGATGGCATTGAGTGGTACGGCACCGCCGCCGATATCTGCCGCGTGCACGCAGCTCTACAAGCATCCGCGGTCGGCAGTGCGGCACCGGTGAAGCAGATCCTGTCAACGATTCCTGGCATCGATCTTGACAAGGCGAAGTGGACCTACGTCGGCGCCAAGGCAGGAAACCTCCCCGGCGACCTGACATTCAGCTGGTATGCCGTCGACCACACGGGCCAGCCGTGGGTCGTCAGCTTTCAGCTGAACTGGCCACACTTCTACAGTCAGACCGCGGCGTCGTGGCTGCTGTCGATTGCGCACGAGGCGTTCGATCTGGCTCCGGTGGCCTGATCACAGGCTGGACCGCAGCGTCCACGCGTGCCCGCGAAAGTGCATGACCGTGCGGCTCACCGGGGCAATGTCGATGCGCCAGAACGACTTCGGAGGCGCGTTGAGCGCGACCAAGATCGCGGCCCGGATCACAGACGGATGCGTGACGACGACCATGCCGGCTGCGGTGGGTGGTTAGCGAATCCATCCACCCGCGTACCCGGTCGATGAGCTCGATCACCGACTCGCCACCATGCGGCGCCCGCGTCGGGTCGGTCAGCCAGATCGCCAGATCGTCGGATTGCACCCCGCTCACCACGTCGCCGCGCCACCGTCCGCAGTCAAGATCGGCCAACCTGTTGTCGATACTGGCGTGCAGCCCAAGCAGTTCGGCCGTCTGCCTTGCCCGCTTTTCGGGTCCGCAGTAGGCACGATCGGTGACACCCAGGTCGATCGACGCGTCAACCTGCCGGTGGCCGACGGCATTTAGCGGTTCGTCGGTGGGAAATCGCCCGGCTGCCATCGCATCGGTCATCGCGTGCGATACGAGGGTCAGCCGGACGACCTCACTCATGCCTCACGCCGAAACTGTTTCCCGCTGCTTCTCGTCAAGGAAGCGTGATGCCAGCACCGCGAACACCAGACCGATCGTCACCCACATGACCACCTGAGTGCCGAGCGAGAAGAGCCGGAACTGGTACAGATCGTCTGCGGGGAAGCCTTCGTAGATGATCGTGCCCGCGTTATCGCGCAGCGGCCCCGGCGTCTCGTCGATCGTCGGCAGGATCAACATCACGACGGCGATGGCGACGATGTACGAACCCGCCGCCGCCAGCGTCGCGTTCCACGGGCCGATGCGTGAGACCAACCGCCGACCGAGATAAACCGCGCCGACGAACAACGCGACGGACACCACGACCAACAACAGGTAAAGCAAGGTGCGCTGGCGGATGGTCTCGTCAAGGCTCACCGCAGGCGGATTGGCCGGGTACTTCAACGCGGGAACGATGTACAGGCTCAACAGCATTCCGCCAGCCACGTACACCGACAGCAGGCGTGCCGAGACGTTGCCGACGCGTCCGTACGTCACCGCGAACACGACCGCGAACAGCGCACCCATGGCGACACTGAACGCCAGCACTCCGAAGCCCATGCCAATGTTGGCCTGCACGCCTCGGGTGAACACTTCGGCACCGTGCTCATGGCCGCCGTGGATGGCCTCGTGGGCGGCACCGACGCCGTCCTCGTAGCCGATCGCCCTATCAATGACGGGTTCGACGAAGATTCGCGCGAAGACGAATGCAAGCACTCCAGCAAGGGCGCCGGCAAGAAGGCCGCGCCCGATGATCTGCTTTTCCATTGTGTTGACTACTCCCGCTCGTCAGTGGCAGGGGAAGCCGAGGAGGTGGCGGGCGTCGTGCACGAACTCGTGCACATAGGTGTTGTTTCCGAACACCGACGTCGCACCCTGGTCCATACCGACGAAGTAGAGCACCAACAAGGCGAGGAATGCTGTGAGTGACAGCCAGATAGCCGCTTTCGCCACCGACAGGTCGACTGCGGGCACTACGGTCCTGCGGGCCTCGGGAGAGGTCATGTCATTTCCTTTCCGGGATCTCGCGTCCCAGTTTCCAAAGGTGACGACGGGCGTCGGGTCTGACTTTGCACAGTGGCGCGACCGTTCTGGATTTTCACCAGATTCCTTCGCCCGTCGATTACATCGCACATCCTAACCATCGGGTCGAGCTTCCGGCGGTTTCGCCCCTGCAGATGCGAAACGGGCGGTCACCCGCGATAGGTGACCGCCCGTTTTCGTTGTAGTTGCTTACTCTGCGGCAGCCGCGCTGGGCGCGCCAGCGGCACCGGCCTGAGCCAGGTCCGGCTCGTCCACCGGCTTGGCCGGCTTCTGGCTTCCGGTGAACGTGAACACCGCGTCCTCGCCTGCACCCTCGCCGTCCCAGTTGTCGACGTCGACGGTGATGAGCTGGCCCGGTCGGATCTCCTCGAACAGGATCTTCTCGGACAGCTGGTCCTCGATCTCACGCTGGATGGTGCGCCGCAGCGGCCGCGCACCGAGCACGGGATCGAATCCGCGCTTGGCGAGCAGAGACTTGGCCTTGTCGGTCAGCTCCATGGCCATGTCCTTGCTCTTGAGCTGCTTTTCCACCCGCCCGATCATCAGATCCACCATCTGCACGATCTGATCCGTCGTGAGCTGGTGGAAGACGATGACATCGTCGATGCGGTTGAGGAACTCCGGCCTGAAGTGCTTCTTCAGCTCGTCGTTGACCTTCTGCTTCATCCGCTCATAGTTGTTCTCGCCGCCGCCCTGGGTGAAGCCCAGACCAACCGCTTTGGAGATGTCGGACGTGCCGAGGTTCGAGGTGAAGATCAGCACGGTGTTCTTGAAGTCGACCGTGCGACCCTGACCGTCGGTCAGGCGACCGTCCTCGAGGACCTGCAACAGGCTGTTGTAGATCTCCTGGTGCGCCTTCTCGATCTCGTCGAACAGGACGACGCTGAACGGCTTGCGCCGCACCTTCTCGGTGAGCTGGCCGCCCTCCTCGTAGCCGACGTAGCCCGGAGGGGCACCGAACAGCCGCGAGGCGGTGAAGCGGTCGTGGAACTCGCCCATATCGATCTGGATGAGCGCGTCGTCGTCGCCGAACAGGAAGTTGGCCAGCGCCTTGGACAGCTCGGTCTTACCGACACCCGACGGGCCGGCGAAGATGAACGAGCCGGACGGGCGCTTGGGGTCCTTCAGACCGGCGCGGGTACGCCGGATCGCCTTGGAGACAGCCGCAACTGCGTCCTCCTGCCCGATGATCCGCTTGTGGACCTCGTCCTCCATGCGCAGCAGCCGGGTGGTTTCCTCCTCGGTCAGCTTGAACACGGGGATGCCCGTCCAGTTGCCGAGCACCTCGGCGATCTGCTCGTCGTCCACTTCCGCGACCACGTCGAGATCGCCTGAGCGCCACTGCTTCTCGCGCTCGGCGCGTTGTGCGACAAGTTGCTTCTCCTTGTCACGCAGGCTGGCCGCCTTCTCGAAGTCCTGCGCGTCGATCGCGGACTCCTTCTCGCGACGGGCGTCGGCGATCTTCTCGTCGAACTCGCGAAGGTCTGGTGGCGCGGTCATCCGTCGGATCCGCATCCTGGCACCGGCCTCATCGATCAGGTCGATCGCCTTGTCCGGCAGGAAGCGGTCGTTGATGTAGCGGTCGGCCAGGGTGGCCGCTGCCACGATCGCGGTATCGGTGATGGACACGCGGTGGTGCGCCTCGTAGCGGTCGCGCAGCCCCTTGAGGATCTCGATGGTGTGCTGCACGGTCGGCTCGCCGACCTGCACCGGCTGGAACCGACGCTCCAGCGCCGCGTCCTTCTCGATGTACTTGCGGTATTCGTCGAGGGTGGTGGCGCCGATGGTCTGCAGCTCGCCACGGGCCAGCTTCGGCTTGAGGATGCTCGCGGCGTCGATCGCGCCCTCGGCGGCGCCGGCACCAACGAGCGTGTGCAGCTCGTCGATGAACAGGATGATGTCGCCGCGAGTGTTGATCTCCTTGAGGACCTTCTTGAGGCGCTCCTCGAAGTCGCCGCGATAACGGCTGCCCGCCACCAGCGAACCCAGGTCGAGCGTGTACAGCTGCTTGTCCTTGAGCGTTTCGGGGACCTCACCGTGAACGATCGCCTGAGCAAGGCCCTCGACGACGGCGGTCTTGCCGACGCCGGGCTCGCCGATCAGCACCGGGTTGTTCTTGGTGCGGCGGGAGAGCACCTGCATCACCCGCTCGATTTCCTTCTCGCGGCCGATGACGGGGTCGAGCTTGCCCTCCATCGCGGCAGCGGTCAGGTTGCGCCCGAACTGGTCGAGGACAAGCGAAGTGGACGGATTGCCCGCCTCGCCGCCGCGGCCGCCGGTTCCTGCCTCCGCGGTCTCCTTGCCCTGATAGCCGCTCAGCAGCTGAATGACCTGCTGACGCACCCGGGTCAATTCGGCGCCAAGCTTCACCAGCACCTGGGCGGCGACGCCCTCACCCTCGCGAATCAGGCCGAGCAGAATGTGCTCGGTGCCGATGTAGTTGTGGCCGAGCTGCAGCGCCTCGCGCAAGCTCAGCTCAAGGACCTTCTTGGCGCGGGGAGTGAAGGGGATGTGTCCGGACGGTGCCTGCTGGCCCTGGCCGATGATCTCCTCGACCTGGCTGCGCACGCCTTCCAGCGAGATGCCCAGCGATTCCAGCGACTTGGCGGCTACGCCCTCACCCTCGTGAATAAGTCCCAACAGGATGTGCTCGGTCCCGATGTAGTTGTGGTTGAGCATCCGGGCTTCTTCTTGCGCCAGGACGACGACCCTGCGGGCACGGTCGGTAAATCTCTCAAACATCGGCGGTTACCTGCTCTCCATCACATAGGTCGGCGCTTTACAGTCCGGGCTGCGCCCGGGAATCTGCACCGCACCTACCGTCCACTCTAATGGGCGGCCGCTCCCGCTGCCCCGCTTGGCTGTCTGCTCTCGGCGGACATATCGGGCGAACATGGAGCGCTAGCACTCGTCGATCCGGTGCTGTTGATTAGCAACGCCCCGGGCGGCCTAAACGTTTCCCGTTCCTGGCGGCGACGAGTTCGCCGCTAGCGAAAGCATGTGACCAGCGAACCCCAGCGTCGGCCCCGCATTCTGGCAACTGCCTATTACGTTGCCGCGTGAAATGCGTCTATGACGTCGGCGGGGATGCGTCCTCGGGTGGACACGTTGTGTCCGTTACGGCGTGCCCAGTCGCGGATTGCGGCGCTTTGTTCGCGATCGATCGCCGCCCTCCCGCGGCCCGATCCAGCCGAACGCCCGCGCCTGCGCCCGCCGACCCGCCGGCCTGCATCCACCCATTGCTTCAAGTCGTTTCGAAGCTTTGTGGCATTCTTGTTAGAAAGGTCGATCTCATAGCTCACACCGTCGAGGCCAAATTCGACCGTCTCATCAGCGGCACCTTCTCCGTCGAAATCATCGACCAAGGTGACGGTCACTTTCTTCGCCATTACCCCACTCTGCCCTTCTGCTTGAGCACTTGATGAGTCGCTAAGATCTCGAACCCCCTGCACCAATGTGCCACACAAACATACACCATTCAACAAGTACTGAATCGAAGTAGATCAGTTGCTGTGACGTCGAACAATCGGGAACAAAACTGTCTCTCGAATCGACAGACCCGTCAATGCCATCAACAACCTATCGACACCCATTCCAGTGCCCGTAGAAGGCGGCATCGCATACTCCAAAGCGGCCAAAAAATCTTCATCGAGAGCCATTGCCTCATCGTCGCCTGCGGCGGCTGCGCGAGCCTGAGCTTCGAACCTTTCGCGTTGGATTACTGGGTCGATCAGCTCGGAGTATCCCGTCGCTGTTTCGACCCTCCGGATGTAGAGATCCCACTTCTCGGTGACGCCCTCAATGCTGCGATGTGAGCGGGTCAGCGGCGATGTCTCGACGGGAAAATCACGTACGAACGTCGGCGCCCAGAGCTTGTCGCCCACGGCGTGCTCCCACAGTTCTTCGACCAATTTCCCGTGCCCGTAACCACGGTCGCGCGGAATCTCCACAGCGAGCCGATCGGCGATCTCCCATAACCGATCAGGCGGCGTCTGCGGGGTGATCTCTTCACCGAGCGCCTCGGACAGCGACGGATACATTTCTAGGGTCTGCCATTCACCGTCGACGTCATAGATTGTGCCATCCGGCAATGGCAGCTTTCTGGTGCCGATCGCTTCGTCGGCAACCTCTTGAATAATCTCGCGCGTCATGACGGCGGAATCATCGTAGGTGCCGTAGGCCTGATATGTCTCGAGCATCGCAAATTCGGGCGAATGTGTGGAATCCGCACCTTCGTTTCTGAACACCCGATTCAACTCGAAGACTCTATCGAAACCGCCTACCAAGCAACGCTTTAGGAACAGTTCCGGGGCGATCCGTAGGTAGAGGTCCGCATCGAGCGCATTGGAGTGTGTGACGAACGGACGGGCCGCCGCACCGCCTGCCAAGGTCTGCAGGATTGGCGTCTCGACTTCGAGAAAGCGGCGCCGCTCCAGCGCCGAACGAACCGCGCGCACCACCGCCACCCGCTGGCGCGCAATCGTTCGGGCCTCAGGACGAACGATGAGGTCGACATAGCGCTGCCGTACACGGGCCTCTTCGCTCATCTCTTTATGGGCGACGGGAAGAGGGCGCAAGGCCTTGGAAACAATTTGCCAGGAATCGGCAAGCACAGATAGTTCGCCTCGCCGGGAACTGATCACCTCGCCGTGTACATAAACGATGTCACCCAGGTCCACATCGCTCTTCCACGCGTCGAGCGATTCCTGCCCTACCCGGTCGAGGCTGATCATCACCTGCAGGTGGGTACCGTCACCCTCCTGCAGTGTCGCGAAACACAATTTTCCGGAGTTGCGAGCAAACATCACGCGACCGGCGACGCCGACAATCTGGCCGGTCTCGGTGTTGGCAGCCAAGTCCGGATAGGCCTGCCTGATCTCGGCCAGCGTATGGGTGCGGGCCACCTCGACGGGATAGGGGTCACGGCCCTCTGCCAGCAGCCGCTCCCGCTTGGCCTGACGGATCCGGAATTGCTCGGGGACGTCGGACTCGGAATCGGGCTGGTCAGGTGAGGTCACGACTGACCAGCTTAAATGAACGCATGGCCGCTCCCATCAGCGCCGCGGCGGTAGCCGCGTTGGCCGACGAGCCATTGGATTGGCGATTCAAAGGTTTACCCGCGTCATGGTGGGGTCGCACGCCGGGACAGATCGGCGCAGAAAGACCCACTGTGTTCGACGGTGCCGTGGGCCCCGTATGCGTGCTCCGCGCAGAGGCCCTCACGCACAACCTCACCACGATGGCCGGTTGGTGCCGCGACCGCGGCGTCGAACTCGCGCCACACGGCAAGACGCACATGGCGCCGGAGCTGTTCGCCCGCCAGCTCGACGCGGGCGCCTGCGGCATCACTGCGGCGACGCTGAGCCATATCCGCGTGTACCGCGCCTTCGGCGTGCGTGACGTGATCCTGGCCAACGAGCTGGTCGACGAGGCCGGATTGCGCTGGCTGGCTGCCGAACTGGACGCCAACCCCGACTTCTCGGTGACATGCTGGGTGGATTCGGTGCGGGGAGTCGAGCTGATGACGGCGGCGTTGACCGCAGCGGGGGCGGACAGGCCGGTCGACGTGTGTGTCGAGGTCGGCATTCCCGGCGGGCGCACCGGCTGCCGCGGCCAGTCCGCGGTCGACGAGGTGGCGCGCGCGGCCGCCGCATCTCCGCGGCTACGGCTGGTCGGTGTCGCAGGCTACGAGGCGGCGCTCGGCCACGACATCGCGCCCGACGCGCTGGCAGGCGTCACCGGCTACCTAGAGGAAATGCGGGCCGCGGCGGTGCGATTGGCCCCGCTGTTCGAATCCGACCGAGCGATCGTCACCGCAGGCGGCAGCACTTATTTCGACACCGTCGCCGACGTGCTGGCCGGCGACTGGCGGACCATCGTGCGCAGCGGCGCGTACCTCACTCACGACGACGGGCTCTACGCCCGTACGTCGCCTCTTCGAGCTGCGCTGCTGCCTGCACTGCAGGTATGGGCCCAGGTGGTATCGCGTCCCGAGCCCGGACTCGCCGTGCTGACGATGGGCCGCCGTGATGTGTCGTTCGACCAGGATCTGCCGGTGCCCCTCGGGCTGACCGACAGCGTGGTGAACAAGCTCAACGATCAGCACGCGTATCTGAAGCTGGGCAGCGACAGCGTCGAGGTCGGCAGCTGGCTGGGATTCGGCATCTCGCATCCCTGCACGGTGTTCGACAAGTGGCAGCTGATCCCCGAGCTCGACGGCGACAACCGCGTCGTCGGCCTGATCCGGACGTTCTTTTAGCGGGCCTGCTTCAGCCTGCCGCGAGAGCTGTCGCGGTTTCGCTCGAACACCAATCGCAGCCCGTCAAGAGTCAGGTGCTGGTCGTAGCGCACGACTGTTTGCAGATCGGGAAGTAGCAGCGGTGCGGTGTGGCCGGTGGCCACCACCGTGATGTCGTCACCGGCGAAGCCGTCGACGTCCTCGCGGATGCGGTTGACCAATCCGTCGACAAGGCCGGCGAATCCGAAGACGGCGCCGGCCTGCATGCATTCGACGGTGTTCTTGCCGACCACCGAACGGGGCCGGGTCAGCTCGACGCGGCGCAACGCCGCGGAGCGTGCCGCCGCCGCATCCGAGGAAACCTGCACGCCGGGAGCTATTGCTCCGCCGAGGAATTCGCCCTTCGCCGAGACCACGTCCACACAGATCGACGAGCCGAAATCGACGACGATCGCGGCGGTTCCGTACTTGTGATAGGCGGCCAGGCAGTTGACGATGCGGTCAGCGCCAACCTCTTTGGGGTTGTCGACCAGGAGCGGGATGCCAGTGCGCACTCCGGGCTCGATCAACACGTGCGGCACCGATGGCCAGTACTGCTCGAGCATCAAGCGCACCTCGTGCAGCACCGATGGCACAGTCGACAGCCCCGCCGCGCCGGACAGCTGTTCGGAGTCGTCGCCGATCAGACCGTCGATCGTGAGCGCAAGCTCATCGGAGGTCACTTCGGATTCGGTGCGGATCCGCCAGTGCTGCACCACTTTAGCGTGATCACCCGATCCGGAGACCAGGCCCACGACGGTGTGGGTGTTGCGGACGTCGATAGCGAGAAGCACTGGCTTACCGCGGCGACATCAGCTCGGCCGCATCGGCCGGCACATATGCGGGATCATGACCGAGGTCGATCTGCTTGTTGTCCGCATCTACGAAAACCACCCGCGGCTGATAGGCGCGCGCTTCTGCGTCCTCCATCGTGCCGTAAGCGATCAGTATCACCAGATCACCCGGATGTATGAGATGCGCTGCGGCGCCGTTGATGCCGATCACGCCGCTGCCGCGCTCGCCGGTGATCGCGTAGGTGACCAGCCGTGCGCCGTTATCGATGTCGACGATAGTGACCTGCTCACCCTCGAGCAGGTCGGCGGCATCCATCAGGTCGGCGTCGATGGTCACCGAGCCGACATAGTGCAGATCGGCCTGGGTGACAGTGGCGCGATGGATCTTCGATTTCAGCATTGTCCGTAACATCAATTCCTCCAAGGTAACTCGTGGTTCTCGTCCGACCCGACACGTGGGTGTCCGTCGATGCCTGCGGTTGCTCCGATGTCGATGGCGATGTTGTCCAGAAGTCGGGTGCTGCCCAGCCGGGCGGCCACCAGCATGCGGGCGATTCCCTCGGCAGGCGCGGGACCCAGCATTGCGTCGCGCACCTCCAGGTAGTCGACGTCGATGGCCGGGACCTCTTCGAGCACAGCCCGGGCCGCATCCAGCGCTGCCGCGGTGCCGCCGGAGGCGGCGTACATGCCCGCCAGCAGTGCCGACGACAGCGCGCCCGCCTGCTCGCGTTCGACCTCGTCGAGGAAGCGATTGCGCGACGACATCGCCAGCCCGTCCGTTTCCCGCACGATGAGCACCCCGACGATCTGGGTGTCGACGTTGAGGTCGGCGACCATCTGCCGCACAAGCACCAACTGCTGATAGTCCTTTTCCCCGAAGAACGCGCGATCGGGATGCACGATCTGCAGCAGTTTGAGCACTACAGTCAGCACACCCGCGAAATGCGTTGGGCGAGCGTCACCTTCGAGTTCAGCGCCGAGTGGACCTGGGTGAACAGAGGTGCGGCGTCCATCCGGGTACATGTCGGCCGCTGTGGGCGTGAATGCGATCTCGACGCCCTCAGCGCGCAGCGCGGCGAGATCGTCGTCGAGCGGGCGGGGGTAGGCGTCAAGATCTTCACCCGCACCGAACTGCAGCGGGTTGACGAAGATCGACACCACCACGACCGCGCCCTGCACCTGCTTGGCGGCCCGGATCAGCGACAGGTGACCCTCGTGCAGCGCCCCCATCGTCGGAACCAGCATCACCCTTCGTCCGGTCGCTCGCAGCGCCCTGGTGACGTCGGAGACGTCGCGCGGACTCGAGTAGACGTTGAGGTCGCCGGCGGCGAACTGCGGCTTGGGCTTGGTCACGGTTGGCCCGCTCCCCGGCTGCCGCGTGGGCCCACGGCGAGTACTGCGAAAACCTCTTCGGGCGCATGTGCGCGCTGTGCGGTGCGCAGCGAGTTGGCCCGATACGCCTGTGCGAGTTGCGGATCCACTTCGGCGAGCGCCCGAAGATGAGCGGCGACCGCGGCCGCGTCGCCGCGGGCCACCGGTCCGGTCAGTGCCGCCTGGCCGCGCTGCAGCGAATTCTCCAGTGACGCCCGGGCCAGCGGGCCGATCACCCGCTCGGCGATGCCGCCAGGTGCGTCACCGACCGTCTCCTGCCCAAGCAGCTCCTGACCCCACAGCGCGGACCGCAGCGCCTCGACCGCGTCGAGCATGACGGTGACGACGTGGTTGCTGGCATGGGCCAGCGCCGCGTGGTACAAGGTGCGAGCGTCCTCGCGGACCCTGAATGGTTCGCCGCCGATCTCGAGCACAAGCGACTGAGCGATCGCGTATCCGATCTCGTCGGCGGCGGTGACGCCGAAACAGGTATCGGGCAGTCGCTCGATGTCTTCATCGGAGCCGGTGAACGTCATCGCGGGATGGATGGCCAGCGGGATGCAACCCTGCTCGGTCAGCGGCGCCAGCACGCCGATGCCATTGCCGCCGGAGGTGTGGGCGACGATGGTGCCCGGCCGCACCGCGGAGGTGGCCGCGAGGCCCGACACCAGGCCGCCGAGTTCGGCGTCGGGGACGGCCAGCAGCAACAGTTCGGCGCGGCCTGCGACCTCGTCCACCGGCAGCACAGCCGTGTCGGGGAGCCTGCGTTGGGCGCGCTGTAGGGACGCCTCGGAAATGGCGCTACACGCGACCGCCACATGCTCGGCGCGCTCAAGCGCAACACCGAGCGCAGTGCCCACCCGACCAGCGGAAATGATGCCGATCGTGAGCCGCGCCGGACGGAATCCGTCGGGGGTCCCCATGCAGACGACCTCGCTGAATGTTAAAAGTTTGTTCGTTCCGGTCCTGCGATGCGGGTACCGGACGGTCGAGATGAGTTTATCTCACTCCTCGCGGCGCCTGCGACGGCCGCCTCCGGTCGGGGTGGCCTGAAGCCGCGCAAGCAGGTCGGCAACTGATTGGCCCCCGGTGTCCTCGGCACTACGGTGTCGCCGAGTCTCGGGCTCCTCGGGCGGCTCCGGCTCGTGGTGTGGCGGTGGGCCACCGGATTCCGCGGCCAGGGTTGGCGGTGTGGGTGGGCGTCCTGGATCGACGGCGTCCGGTGGTGCCGAGTGACGGCCGCGCGGAGGGGGCGGTGACTGCATGGCCGGCTGAGCGGGCGAACTCGTGGCGGCCGGCTCGGCTTGTGCACTTGTCGCGGCCGGCTCGGGTGCGCGTCTCCTGCCGACATACTCGCCTGAGGAACCGTTTTCGCCCGTCGACTCGGGCGACGAATTGGACGTCGCCGGCTCGGGCGACGAGTTTGGCACCGCGGGCGACACCCAGTTGCTGCCGGGTGTTCCAACGGGTATCCACTGTCCCTCCGCGGGCGCGGGCTGCCAATCCGGCGGCGGCGCCTGCGCTACCCGTTCCCGCTCAGGACGCGGCTGTGGTGCGGGCGGTTCCGGCGGCGGGGCCGGCGGGCGCTCTTGTTGCGGTGGCGGCCAAGTGAATTGGGGCTCGGGTATGGGCTGAGGGACCGGCTGAGGCTGTGGAGGTGGCGGCTGAGGTGACCACGTGCGCGGCGGCTCTTCCTTGCGACGTCGCCGCTGTTCCTGCTCGGTCTCCGACGGTCTGCGATGCGCGCCGCCATAGTCCGGCTGGCCCGCCCACTCGGGCTCGGGCGGATGAGGCTCCGCCGGCACGTCGATTATGGGGTTTTCCTCGGTGTTCGTGTCGACGTCGTCGCGGTCGTCGGTGTCGATGCGGCTGGCGGTGACTCGGCCCGCAGATTCGGCGTTGTCCGGCCAGGCGCTGTAGGCGCGGTCGCTTTCAAGCGCGGGCCGGTGCGACAGGTCCGCATCGAACAGGATCTCCAAATTGGCTCGCAGCGCGGCCAATTCGGCCCGCAGTCCCGCGACCTCATCGGCCGCCTGAGCCCGCAGCTCCGAGGTCAGTTCGCGGCGCAGCTGGGTTTCCACGGCCAGCTCGTATTCCCGGCGCGCCGAGATCTCGCGATCGAGTTGCAAGTCGTAGACCAGCTTCAGATCGCGCGCCTTTGCCTGGTCGATATCGCTCTGTCTGCGATAGAGAACTGAAACGAACGCCGCCACCACAGCGGCCCACAACGCAAGGATGACGGCCAGCTTGAGCAATTCGACCCGGTTGGTGAACACCAGGGCGGAACTCGCCCCGATGGCGAGCACCAGCAACACCGTCAGAAGCAACCAACCCGGCCTGCGGACACCGCGCCGAGAGCGCGTACCGCGGGACAGATCGGTCATGGGCCGACTGTACCCGCCACAGGTCGGCTCGCGTGTCGACCACTTCGGCGATTCGGCCGACGACGCCACGCGTCAGCTAATCGGTGGCCCCATCGGCGTTGTCCGGCGGCTCTTGTGGAGACTTGCAGCAATGCTGAAGCCATAGCGCGGCGACCACCAGCGCGAGCGCACTCACCGCGGCCACGACCGCTCCGGCGGTGTCCTCCCCGGCGACCCTCAGTGTGCCGCGGCGCGGCAAAAGATAAACCAGCACTGCGATCCACCAGCCGAGCACCAGCGCGCCGACCCACGCAGACGCCTTGGCGATCAATACCGACCTGGCGACGGCCAGTGGATGCAGCCAGCCACGTGCGTCGCCGATCTCCCCGTCATTGATCTTGGCTCGCACATAGAAGGCCCACCCGGCCTCGGCGATCGCAACGGCCAGCAGCGAAATTCCGGTCCACACGTCGATCGGCGGAAAGAATCGGTAAAGCAGCACCACGAACAGAAAGCCGACGATGGCGGCGAACAGCGTCGCGGCCATCAGGTCACGTTTGCGCGTGGGCCCCATCAGCCAAGCGCCAAGTCGGTGAGGCGCACGCCGTCACGCTCGGCAGGCGCAAGTTCGTCGAGCAGGTGCGCAATGGGCCGCGGCTGGCCCGCGACCGTCAGCGTGGCGTCCGGCTCCACCGCCAACCACGGAATCAGCACGAACGCCCGCAGATGCGCCGACGGGTGCGGCAACGTCAGCTCGTCGTCATGCGAGATCACCTCGCGCGTGCCGTCATGGCACGTGACGAGGTCCACGTCGAGCGTGCGCGGGCCCCACCGCTCCGCGCGGACCCGGTCAGCCGCCGCCTCCAATTCGTGCGCCCGACGCAGCCAGCCGTGACAGTCGAGCGCCGGGTCTTCGGCGACGAGCACTGCGTTGAGGAACGCGCCCTGCTCGACACCGCCCCATGGCTTCGTCTCGTACACCGGCGACACCGCACGCACCGTGCCGGCGAGCCCTTCGACGACCGACTGCAGCCGTGCGAACGGGTCGCCGAGGTTCGAGCCGATCGACAACACGACTCGGCTCATGCGCGGCCACCGCGCCGCGAGCGCCGTGCTGTGACGGCCACATCGGCGAATTCAAGGGGAATGGGTGCCGACGGTTTATGCACGACGACCTCGACGGCGTGCACGCGTTCATCGGCCATCACGTCATCGGCGATCGCACCGGCGACCGTCTCGATGAGCTTGCGTGGCGGACCTGCGACGATATCGGCGGCGCGGTTGGCCAGCGTGCCGTAATCGAACGTATCGGCAAGGTCGTCGCTGGCCGCCGCGATCGCCAGATCGATCCACACCGTGATGTCGACGACGAAGTCCTGGCCGTCGCGCCGCTCGTGATCGAAGACTCCGTGATGTCCGCGAACAGTCAAGCCGCGCAGCTCGATTCGGTCAGTCATGCCACGCCTCGACCACCTTGAGCGCGTCGACGGAGGCCCGCACGTCGTGCACCCGCACACCCCACGCCCCATTCAGGCCGGCCAGTGCGGAGATCACCGCCGTGGCCGTCTCCCGACCGTCAGGAGGCCTTGGCTCACCGTCCGCGGCGGCCAGCAGCGTTCCGAGGAAGCGCTTGCGCGATGCGCCGACCAGGACGGGGATGCCGGTGCCGACAAGCTCGGGCAGCGCGCGCAACAATGCCCAATTGTGTTGTGCAGTCTTGGCGAAACCCAGCCCGGGATCGATGATCAGCTTGGCGGGGTCGACGCCCGCGTGCACTGCGGCGTCGACACCGGCCAACAGTTCGTCGCGCACCTCGGCGACCACGTCGCCGTACGCAGGCACCTCGTGTGGCCGGTCCGCGCCGACCGAGCGCCAATGCATCAGCACCCATGGCACTTTCGCGTCCGCCATCAGCCCGGCCATGTTGGGATCGGCGCGCCCACCGGACACGTCGTTGACTATCTGGGCACCGTTCTCCAGCGCCGCCCGCGCTACCTCGGCATGCATGGTGTCGATGCTGACCGTAATTCCTTGTCCAGCAAGCTCTTTGATCACCGGCAAAACGCGTGCGGACTCGACTCGCGCGTCGACGCGGGTGGCGCCGGGACGGGTCGACTCGCCGCCGACATCGATGATCGCCGCACCATCGGCGGCCAGCATCAGTCCGTGTTCGACGGCGCGGTCACGGTCGAGGAACAGTCCCCCGTCGGAGAAGGAGTCGTCGGTGACGTTCACCACGCCCATCACCTGCACGTGTGTCGTGCTCACCTGCGCAGGATGAGATCCAGCGCCTCGGACCGCGATGAAGCGTCGCATTTGAATTGGCCACGCACCGCCGACGTAGTCGTGGTTGCCCCCGGCTTGCGCACGCCGCGCATCGACATGCAGAGGTGTTCGGCCTCGACCACCACGATGACGCCGCGCGGATCAAGTTTGCGCATAAGCGCATCGGCGATTTGCGCTGTCAGCCGTTCCTGCACCTGCGGCCGCTTGGCGTATAGATCGACAAGCCTGGCGATCTTCGAAAGCCCGGTCACTCTGCCGTCCTTGCCGGGGATGTAACCGACGTGGGCGACGCCGTGGAATGCCACCAGGTGATGCTCGCAGGTGGAGTACAGCGGGATCTGCTTGACCAGCACCAACTCGTCGTGCTGCTCATCAAATGTGGTGTCCAGCACGGTATCCGGGTTGGTGTACAGGCCGGCGAACATCTCCTTGTACGCCCGCGCCACCCGCGCAGGGGTGTCCTCGAGCCCGTGCCGATTGGGATCTTCGCCGACCGCGATCAAGAGCTCACGAACCGCGGCTTCGGCGCGCGGTTGGTCGAACACCGGGGTGGCGAATGTGGCCGAATTGTTGTGCGGCCGCGCGATCGTCATCGAAGCCTCCGTTCGTGATCAGCCGTGTGTCGGCGGATTGGACCGACTGTCACCCTGGCCCGGCTCCTCGTTCGGATTCGGCGCGGGCGCACCGCCTTGCGGTGCGGGCTGGCCGGGCTGGGGGTAGGGCTGATACGGCGGGTAGGGCTGTTGCCATCCCGAATGCTGGGGCGGCGGATACCAGTAGCCCTGCGGCGGCGGGCCCGGCACCTGCTGCTGTGGTGGCGGCGGCCATCCGGGGGCGTGCCAGCCCGCCGGTGCGCCGTAATCGGGCTGAGTCGACGCATCCGCGGGAACTCCGTTGGCGCCGTTGCCGTTTGTGCCGTTCTGACGTGCGGCGGCCTCGGTGGCCTGCGCGATGGCAGCCTTGAACGCGGGCTCGGGAACCGGCTTCGGCCACTCCTCGCCCCGCTCGATCGCCAGTTCGCCTGGCGTCTTGATCGGCGGCTTGTCGGACGGGACGCGCCCGCCGAAATCGTCGAACATGGTCAGTCGCGGCCGCTTCTTCACGTCGGAGAAGATGGCTTTCAGCTCCGCGCGGTGCAGGGTTTCCTTCTCCAGTAGCTCACCGGCCAGGATGTCGAGCACGTCGCGGTACTCGGTGAGGATCTCCCACGCCTCGGTGTGCGCGGCCTCGATGAGCTTGCGCACCTCGTCGTCGATGATCTGCGCCACCTCGTGGCTGTAGTCGGCCTGAACGCCCATGGTGCGGCCAAGGAACGGGTCGCCGTGCTCGGTGCCGTAGCGGACCGCGCCGAGCTTGGAGCTCATGCCGTATTCGGTGACCATCGCGCGGGCGATCTTGGTGGCCTGCTCGATGTCGGACACCGCACCGGTGGTCGGCTCGCGGAACACCAGTTCCTCGGCGGCACGTCCGCCCATCGCGAACACCAGACGGGCGATCATCTCCGAGCGGGTCAGCAGGCCCTTGTCGTCCTCGGGCACCGCGACCGCGTGGCCTCCGGTGCGTCCACGGGCCAGAATCGTCACCTTGTAGATCGGCTCGATGTCCGGCATTGCCCACGCCGCAAGCGTGTGTCCGCCCTCGTGGTACGCGGTGATCTTCTTCTCGTGCTCGCTGATGATGCGGCTCTTGCGGCGCGGCCCACCGACGACGCGGTCGACCGCTTCCTCCATCGCGGCGCCGGTGATGACGGTGCCGTTCTCGCGGGCGGTCAGCAGCGCGGCCTCGTTGATGACGTTGGCCAGGTCGGCACCCGTCATGCCGACCGTGCGCTTGGCCAGGCCATCGAGGTCGGCGTCCGGGGCGATTGGCTTGCCCTGCGAATGCACGCGCAGGACGGCGCGACGGCCGGCGATATCGGGGTTGGACACCGGGATCTGACGGTCGAAACGACCCGGTCGCAGCAGCGCGGGGTCGAGGATGTCGGGCCGGTTGGTTGCGGCGATCAGGATGACACCCTGGCGGTCGCCGAAGCCGTCCATCTCGACCAGCAGCTGGTTGAGCGTCTGCTCACGCTCGTCGTGACCGCCGCCGAGGCCGGCGCCGCGCTGACGGCCGACCGCGTCGATCTCGTCGACGAAGATGATGCAGGGGCTGTTCTGCTTGGCCTGCTCGAACAGGTCGCGCACCCGCGAGGCGCCGACGCCGACGAACATCTCGACGAAGTCCGAGCCCGAAATCGTGAAGAACGGAACGCCGGCTTCACCCGCCACCGCACGGGCCAGCAGCGTCTTGCCGGTGCCCGGCGGGCCGTAGAGCAGCACGCCCTTGGGGATCTTGGCGCCAAGCGCCTGATACCGCGTCGGGTTCTGCAGGAAGTCTTTGATCTCGTAAAGCTCCTCGACCGCCTCGTCGACACCCGCGACGTCGGCGAAGGTGGTCTTGGGCATGTCCTTGGAGAGCTGTTTGGCGCGCGACTTTCCGAAGCCGAACCCCATCCGGCCACCGGTCTGCATGCGGGAGAACATCACGAACAGCCCGACGAGCAGCAGCAGCGGGAGCATGTAGATCAACAGCGAGCCGAGCATGCTGCCCTGGTTCACCACGGTGTTGACCTTGGTGTTCTTCGCGTTCAGCGCGTCGAACAGGGGCACGGCGTACCCCGTCGGGTACTTGGCGATGACCTTGTCGGAGTTTTCCGTGTCGCCGTTGCCGTTCTTCAGATCCAGCCGCAGCTGCTGCTCACGGTCGTCGATCTGCGCGCTCTTGACGTTGTCGCTGTTGATCTGGGCCATCGCCACCGAGGTGTCGACGGGCTTATATCCGCGGGTGTCGTCGCTGAAATAGAAGAACGACCAGCCCAGCAACAACACCACGGCGATCGCGGTGAGCGTGCGAATCACATTTTTCCGGTTCATCAAGCATCGGCCGACGTCGGCCAGGTCCTCTCGATACGCGCAGCTGGGATATCTCAGGCTACCGCTAGACCAACGAATCACAGTTCCCGGCGGCTTGCCGAGGGAACCGACAGGGGTAGTCCGCCGGGTCTGTGGACGGTTCTTCCCGACCGTGCTGGCCTGTGCTTGGCTGTGGTCGTGCTCACATCGACCGAACGGTTAGTTGAGACGAATGGGTTTCAGCTCCGGGTCATCGATGCGGGTGAGCCGGGCGCGCCGGTGGTGGTGCTGGCCCACGGCTTCCCCGAACTGGCGTACTCCTGGCGTCACCAGATTCCGGTGTTGGCCGAGGCCGGCTACCGAGTGCTGGCGCCCGATCAGCGCGGCTACGGCGGGTCGTCCAAGCCGGTCGCCGTCGACGCCTACGACATCGTCGAGCTGTCCGCCGACATCGTCGGTCTACTCGATGACATCGGCGCCGAACGCGCGGTGATCGTGGGGCACGACTTCGGCGGCGTTGTCGCGTGGGGCGCTCCACTGCTTCATCCCGACCGATTTGCCGGGGTGGTCGGCCTGAGCGTGCCGCCGGTGCCGCGACCGCGGGTCCCGACGACACAAGCCTTCCGCAAGGTCTTTGGCGACAACTTCTTCTACATCCTCTACTTCCAGGAACCCGGTCCCGCCGATGCCGAACTGTCGCGCGACCCGGCCACCACGCTGCGCAAGCTGTTGGGACCGTTGTCGCCCCCCGACGAGACCGCCGCGCTGCGCATGCTGCAACCTGGGCCGGAGGGCTTCATCGACCGCATCCCAGAGCCTGGCGGGCTACCCGACTGGATCAGCCAGGACGAATTCGACCACTACGTGGATGAATTCACCCGCAACGGGTTCACCGCACCACTGAACTGGTATCGCTGCTTCGACCGCAACTGGGAGCTGACCGCGACGACGCCCGCCGCGACAATCGCGGTGCCGTCACTATTCATCGGCGGAGCCGCCGACCCGACCCTGGCCTACACACCACGCAACCGCGTCCGCGATGTGGTCTCCGGTGACTACAGCGAGGTGATGATCGACGACGCGGGTCATTGGCTCATGGAGCAGAAGCCCGGTGAGGTCAACAAGATACTGCTCGATTTCCTGTCCCGATTGGAGCTCGCATGACCCGTCCGTTGAACTTCGGGGTGTTCCTCACGCCGTTTCACCCGGTAGGCCAATCCCCCACCGTCGCACTGGAATACGACCTCGAGCGAACCGTGGCACTGGACCGGCTCGGCTACGACGAGGTGTGGTTCGGCGAGCATCACTCCGGCGGCTACGAGCTGATCTCCTGCCCCGAGGTGTTCATCGCCGCGGCCGCCGAGCGGACCAAACACATCCGGCTGGGCACCGGCGTGGTGTCGCTGCCGTATCACCATCCGCTGATGGTGGCGGATCGGTGGGTGCTGCTCGACCACATGACCAGGGGCCGGGTGATGTTCGGCACCGGGCCAGGTGCGTTGCCATCGGACGCTTACATGATGGGCATCGACCCGGTCGAGCAGCGCCGGATGATGCAGGAGTCGCTTGAGGCGATCCTGGCGCTGTTCCGCGCCGCGCCGGAGGAACGGATCAGCAGGCACTCCGATTGGTTCACGCTGCGCGACGCCCAACTTCACG
Organism: uncultured Actinomycetota bacterium; assembly: GCA_963766465.1. Classification (GTDB taxonomy): domain Bacteria; phylum Actinomycetota; class Actinomycetes; order Mycobacteriales; family Mycobacteriaceae; genus Mycobacterium. Next base: position 191,657 of record CAVXZT010000013.1, on the reverse strand, counting down.
TCAGGCCGTACACCTGGCCCTACCCCGAAATCTCAACGGCGGCAATGATATCCCCGTCCGGCCCCCGGCTGGCAGGCGCGCTCGGCACGTCGCTGCTTTCGCTGTCGATGTCGGTGCCCGGCGGGTATGCGGCGCTGGAGAACACCTGGCAGGTGGTCGTGGACCAGGCCGAGAAATCCGGTCGCGACGAGCCGAACCGCTCCGACTGGCGGGTGCTGGCCATCATGCACCTCGCCGACACCCGCGACCAGGCGATCGAAGACTGCACGTACGGGCTGCAGGACTTCGCCAACTACTTCGGTGCGGCAGGTTTCGTACCGTTGTCGAACTCCGTCGAGGGCACCGACCAGTCGCCTCGCGAGTTCGTCGAAGAGTATGCGAGCAAGGGTAATTCCTGCATCGGGACACCGGGCGACGCGATCGCCTACATTCAGGACCTGCTCGACCAATCCGGCGGGTTCGGCACTCTGCTGCTGCTCGGCCACGACTGGGCGTCGCCCGCGGCCACCTACCACTCATACGAACTGTTCGCCCGTGAGGTCATGCCGCACTTCAAGGGTCAGCTGACCGCGCCGCGCGCATCGCACGACTGGGCAAAGGGGATGCGCGACAAGCTGCTCGGCCGCGCAGGCGAGGCCATCGTCAAGGCGATCAATGAGCACACCGACGAACTCAAAGAACAGGAGCAGGGCTGATGCGCGCCTCGGTCCTTCGCGACGGTCGCATGGTGCTGCGCGACGACGCGCCAGAGCCGGTTCCCGGTCCCGGACAGGTGCTCGTCGGCATAAAGGCCTGTGGAATCTGCGGCTCAGACCTGCATTTCGCCAAACACGGCGCGGATGTCTTGGAACTGAATAACCAGATCGATGGCTTCGGTGGCGGCGGCGGCATGCAGATCGATCTGGACCGCGACGTCTACATGGGTCACGAGTTCAGCGCCGAGGTGCTCGAAGCGGGTCCCGACACCGACGCGCCGGCGCCTGGCACGCTCGTCACGTCCCTACCGGTGTTGCTGTCGTCGACGGGCTTCGAACCGATCGTGTACTCCAACAAGACAATCGGCGGATATGCCGAACGGATGCTGCTGTCGACGCCTCTGCTGACACCCATCCCGAACGGGCTGGATCCGCGGCATGCCGCCCTGACCGAGCCGATGGCCGTCGGCCTTCACGCGGTGAACAAGTCGGCGATCGAGCGCGGTGAGACCGCGCTGGTGCTGGGCTGCGGGCCGATCGGCATCGCGATCATCGCGGCGCTTCGTCTCCGCGGTGTGGAAACCATTGTTGCGGCTGACTATTCGGCGCGGCGCCGCGAACTCGGCGAGGCGATGGGCGCCACCACGACCGTCGATCCCGCCGACGGGTCGCCCTTCGACGGCACGTCCCCGCGAGTAGTTCTCGAAGCGGTCGGCGTGCCGGGCATCATCGACGACATCTTGCGCCGGGCACCGGTCGGCGCGCGCGTCGTCGTCGCAGGGGTGTGCATGCAGGCCGACACCGTCCATCCGTACTTCGCCATTGCCAAGCAGATCCAATTGCAGTTCGTGCTGGCCTACGACGGGACCGAATTCACCGATTGCCTGCGCGCGATCGCCGAGGGCGACATCGACGTGGCGCCGATGATCACCGGCGAGGTCGACCTCGATGGAGTTGGTGCCGCGTTCGACGACCTGGCGCACCCCGACGCGCACTGCAAGATCCTTGTGACTCCCTGAAGGTATGGTGCGAAGCATGCCGACCGCAGCGAGAGCGAATACGTCCCGCCGATTCCTTATCCTTGCCGCGGCGGGGCTTGCGGCCGTCGGCATTTCGGCCTGCGACTCGTCATCAGGGCTGACCGCATCGACGGACAAAGAGACGCGTCAGGTCACGGTCGTCGGCGCCGGTGAGGTGCAGGGCACACCGGACACCTTGACCGTCAACGCATCGATCGAGTTCGTCGCACCCGACGTCACCGGAGCGATGAATCAGACCAGCGACCGTCAGCAGGCGGTCATCGATGAGCTGGTCGGCTCGGGGATTGACCGCAAGGACATCAGCACCACGCAGGTCAGCCTGCAACCACAGTTCGCGGGTGGCGACAGCACGACCATCATCGGGTACCGGGCCAGCAATTCGATCGACGTCAAGATCCGCAAGCTGGATTCGGCCTCGCAGACGTTGTCGTTGATCGTCAGCACCGGCGGCGATGCCACCAGGATCAACTCGGTGAACTATTCGATCGAGGACGACTCGCAGCTCGTGAAGGACGCGCGCAGCCGGGCCTTCAACGACGCGAAGGACCGCGCCGAGCAGTACGCGCAGCTGTCCGGGCTCAACCTCGGCAAGGTCATCTCGATCACGGAGTCGGGGGGTTCGACACCGCCGCCACCCCCGATGCCCTACTCGCGGGGCGCCGCCGAGTTGTCAGCAGTGCCGGTGGAGCCCGGCCAGCAGACCGTCGGTTTCTCGGTAACGGTGATCTTCGAACTGGCCTAGCCGGCGGGAGCGATGTCGACCGGAATGCCGTTCAGCACAGCCGTGCCCGACAGCGGGTCGAGCTGACCGCCGTCGTTGAGCTGGTTGACGTTGACGCCGGGCTGACTGGATGCGAGCTCCTGTCCCGTGCCGCCGCGGTCGTGCCCCCATCCGTGCGGCAGCGAGACCACGCCGCGACGCATGCCGTCGGTCACCTCGATCGGGGCCAACAACTCGCCGCCGGGGCCTTTGACGACTGCGGTATCGGTGAGGCCGAGTTCGGCCGCGTCGTCGGGATGGATCCGCAGCGTGCACACGTTGGTTCCGCCGGCCAGCGCAGGCACGTTGTGCATCCAGCTGTTGTTCGAGCGCAGATGCCGCCGTCCGATGAGCACGAATCCGTCGCTCCTTCGGCCGAGGTTGTCCCGCAACCGTGCGGCGTCGGCGATAAGCGGCTCGGGTCCGAGTTCGATTCTCCCCGTTGAGGTTCGCAGTGCCTCGGGTACACGCGGTTGCAGCGGTCCGAGGTCGATGCCATGCGGCGCCGCCTTGACCCGCTCCAGCGTGAGGCCGTCGGGCCTGGCGCCGAACGCATCACCATAAGCCCCCAGCCGAAGCATCATGTCAAGGCGGCGTTCGTAGCCAGGACCGGTGGGGAGCATCGCCGTCAGTTCGTCGATCGCGCGCCCGGCCACGGGTGAGTTCGGGTCGGCGGTCTCCTTGGTCAACGTCGTCGCGATGACCTGCTCGTCAACGAGTGCGGGGTCGCCGTCCGGGCCGATGCCGAACAGAATGAGCGCGATTCGGGACAGGATCTCCGCTTCACCGGGCCGATCGTCAAGTGGTAGCACCGGAGGTGAGTAGCGAACGTTGTTGCGCACGGCCAGGTTGTTGAGTGCGAAGTCGAAGTGGGCGCTCTGCGACGGCGGAGGCGGAGGCAGGATGACATCCGCGTGGCGCGTCGTTTCATTGAGATACGGATCGATGCTGAGCATGAACCCGACGCCGTCAAGCGCACGGTCGAGCCGGTCGCCGTCGGGTGCCGACAGCACCGGGTTTCCTGCGATCGTGATCATGGCCCTGATCTGGCCATCGCCAGGGGTGTCGATTTCCTCGGCCAGCGCGGCGGCCGGCAGCTCGGAAAGTGCCTCTGGGTAACCCGAAACGCGGCTGTGCCACCGCCCGGTCTTGAACCCGCGTCCCGGCTTCGGCGGCCGCGGCGCGGGCATCGCTGCGCCGAGCGGGAACATCGCCCCTCCAGGGCGGTCGAGGTTTCCGGTCAGGACGTTGATGACGTCGACGAGCCAGCTGCCGAGCGTTCCGAATTCGACTGTGGAGGTACCGATTCGGCCATATACCGCCGCCGTCGGCGCGGCACCGAGCTCGCGGGCTAGATCACGGATCTCGTCAGCCGTCACGCCGCAATAGGCAGCGACGGTCTCAGGCGCGAAATCGATTGCAACAGAGCGCACCTCGTCGACCCCGTTGACGTAGTCGGCCACGTTCCCGAGGTCGACCAGCTCCTCGTCGAACAGCACGTGCACGACCGCAAGCATCAGTGCTGCGTCGGTGCCAGGGCGGGGAGCGAGGTGGCGATCGGCGAGTTCGGCCGTGCGCGTTCGCGCGGGATCGATGACGACGAGCTTCCCGCCGCGCTTGCGCAACGCCCGAAGCTTGCCGGGAAAGTCCGCGGCGGTGGCCAAACTCCCGTTGGACACAAACGGATTCGCGCCGATGATGACCAAGTAGTCGGTGCGGTCAAGGTCCGGCACAGTGAAGGCGACCGGGCTGCCGAACATCAGCCCGAGCGCAACATGCTTGGGCATCTGGTCAAGCGTGCTCGCGCTGAACACCTGATGAGTGCCGAGCCCGCGGATGATCACAGGCGGATACAGGGCGCCTGCAACCGTGTGCGCGTTCGGGTTGCCCAGATAGACGCCCACCGACGTCCCGCCGTGCTCGCGGATCACGTCACCAAGCCGCTCGGCGACCACTGCGTAGGCCTCGTCCCAGGTGGCCTCGGTCAGCACGCCGTCGCGCCGGACCAACGGTTGCGTCAGCCGGTCGGGATCGTTGTCCAGTTCGCCGAAGCTCGCGCCCTTCGGGCAGATGAACCCGTGGCTGAACACGTCGTCGCGGTCGCCGCGGGCGCCGGTGACCCGGCCATTGTCGATAGTGAGCGTCAGACCGCAGGTGGCCTCGCACAAGGGGCAGATGCGCAGTGCATCAGTGCTCCTTTCGTCCGCGGGCTTTGTCCCAGTCATGCCCTCATCTTGCGCCGACTACTGATCCTCGTACACCTTGGGGTCGAGCGTGCCGATATAGGGCAGGTCGCGGTAACGCTCGGCGTAGTCGAGGCCATAGCCGACGACGAACTCGTTTGGGATGTCGAAGCCGACATAGGCGATCTCGACGTCGTCGCGCACGGCGTCGGGTTTGCGCATCAGCGTGCACACCCGAAGCGACCGCGGATGCCGCGTCGCGAGGTTGCGTAGCAGCCAGGATAGCGTCAGGCCGGAGTCGACGATGTCCTCGACGATCAGCACGTCGCGGTCATTGATGTCGCGATCGAGGTCCTTGAGGATGCGCACGACGCCCGACGACGACGTCGACGACCCATAGGAGCTGACAGCCATGAACTCCAACTGCGTTGGCAATGGGATGGCGCGGGCAAGGTCGGTGACGAAGAAGACCGCGCCCTTCAGCACGGTGACAAGCAGCAGATCCTGGCCGTTGGCGTCGATGGTCTCGCGGTAGTCCGCGCCGATCTGCGTCCCGAGCTCGGCCACCTTCGTCTGGATCGTCTCCGACGACAGCAGCACCGACTTGATGTCGCCTGCGTATTGCTCGGCTGAGTGCTCGGACACGACCACAGCGTGCCACACCGTCAGACCGGTTCGATGTTCAACGTCAGCATCCCGTCGCTGCGTCCTGCGACAAGTCTCTGGCTACGCAGCGGCGAGCCGACGGCAACGCCGCCCTGACCACGCCACGCCGTGACCAGGGTGTCCACCCCGCGGATTTGTTTGTCGGTCAGCCCGCTGGCCCCGCCAGCGAGCAGCCAGCCACGAATCACTCTGCGCCGGACCGCCTCCGGCAGTGTCGCCAACCGGCCGGTGTCCAGCCCGCCGCCGGCGCCGACCTCGGTCAAAGCCTGCCGCGCGTGCTCGTCGAGAGTGTCGGTGTCTTCGCGCAGCGAGGTCGCGGTGCGCGCCAGCGCTTCGGCCACGCCGCCGCCGAGCACCTCCTCCAGCAGCGGCAGAACCTCGTTGCGTAGCCGGGTGCGGGTGAACCTGCGATCGGCGTTGTGCGGGTCCTGCCAGGGCGTGAGGCCCAACTCGGCGCATGCGGCGTGGGTGTCCGCGCGACGGATGCCCAGCAGCGGGCGGTACCACGGCGGATCGGACGGCCGCATACCTGCGATCGACCGTGAGCCCGATCCACGGCCCAAGCCGAGCAACACCGTCTCGGCCTGGTCGTCAAGGGTGTGCGCAAGCAGCACGGGGGCCTCGCGGCGGGCGCCGTCCAACGCGCGGTAACGAGCGGTGCGGGCGGCCGCCTCAGGTCCGCCGGCCGTCCCGACGTCAACACAAAGGATTTGGGCGTCAACGCATCCCAATGACAATGCCTGCTCTCGCGCCGTCGCTGCCACCCTCCCCGAGTCGCCTTGCAGCTGGTGGTCGACGATCAGCGCCGTGGTCGGCTTGCACGCTGCCGCTACGGCGGCCAGCGCAAGCGAATCCGCACCGCCGGACAATGCGACACACCAGCGATCGTCGTCGGAGGCGAGGTCGCTGACAAATGCGGCGATTGCCGCCTTCAGCGCCGCTACAGCACCCTGTCGATCCATCGCTGCGGCTCATCGATTTCTGTTGGCAGCGGCAGGGTTTCGGCATTCGACCAGACGGTATTAAAGCTGGCCATCCCGACGCGACCGACGACATAGTCGACGAACGCCTTGCCACGTGTGTACTGGCTGAGTTTGGCATCGAACCCGAGCAACGCCCGGACGACGCGCTGCAGCGGCGGTTGCTTGCGCTGGCGGCGCTCATCGAACCGCCGCCGAATGGTGGTCACGGAGGGCACCACCGCGGGACCCACTGCGTCCATCACATGGTCGGCATGGCCCTCCAACAGTGTGCCAAGCACCAGCAACTGGTCCAGCGCACGCCGCTGAGGTTCGGACTGCACAGCGCGCAGCAATCCGAGCACGCCGCTCGAATTAGGTTCCGGCTCAACACCGTCGCGTTTGTTGCGGACTAATTCCGCCAGCCGACCGACCACCTCGGAGACATTCTCGCCCGCATCCGCAGTGAGGACAGCCAGCGCCTGCGACATGTGATCGGCCAGCCAAGGGTTCGCCCGGAACTGCACCCGGTGGGTGACCTCGTGCAGGCATACCCACAGCCGAAAATCGGCAGGCACCACCCGCAGCTGGCGTTCGACGGCGATGACGTTCGGGTACACCAGCAGCAGTTCGCCACCGTTGGGACCGAACGGGTCGTACTGGCCCAGAATGCCGGACGATACGAACGCAAGCACGGCGCCGGTCTGGGCACCCGTGATGCGGCCCGCAATCATGTGCGGCGCAGCAGCGTCCTTCTCAGAGCCGTTTGCGCCGCTGGTCATCACTCGCATGGATTGCGTTGCGGCGCCGATCCATTCGACGCGGTCGACGATTCGGGCCTCGGGAATCTCGCCGCCCTCGTTGAGACCGGTCACCTCGCGCACCGGCAGTTCGGCGCCGCGCGAGGCCTCTGCCAGTTGAGTGATGACCTGGCTGCGGGTGTAGTCGGTGGCCGCAGGGCCGGGCCGGACGAGTTTGGCGCCGACGGTGGCCGCGAACTGCCAGTCGACTGCGCGGCCGACGGTGAGTCCTGACTTGGCTGAGGGGCTCATGTGCTGCACCCGCACGACCGCAGCACGGCGGCCAGCGCGTCGATCGCCGTGCGTCCCGTCGGACCGGCGTTGTTGGAGATGAACGCGAACGTGAGCACCCGTCCACTCGCGTCGGTGACGATCCCCGCCAACGAATTGGTTGCTGTCAACGAACCGGTCTTGGCCCGCAGGTATCCCGCGGCGGCGCGGCCGGCATCGGTGTCGAGGTAGCGGTTGGACAGTGTGCCGCTGCCACCCGCGATCGGCAGCAGATCCAGCAGGGGCCTCAGCTTGGGCTCGTCAGTTCCTGCGGCAGCGTTCACCACTCCGTCCAAGGTCTCCGCCGTCAACCGGTCATCGACGGACAGCCCGCTGGAGTCGAGCAGCCGCGCCCCGCCGGTGTCGATCTTGCCCTTGTCGAGCTGACTGAGCACCGCCTGCACCGCGCCGTCGAAACTCTGCGGCCGGTTCTGCTCGGCAGCGACCTCGCGGCCGATGGACTCGGCCATCACATTGTCGGATTCGTTCATCATTTGACGCAGCCGCTCAATCAGCGGCGGCGATTGCACCGATGCGATCTCCTGGCCGCCGCTACTGCCTGGAGGCAGCACCGTGACCCTCGCGGGGTCCACCTTCAGCGCGACGGCCAACGCTCGGCCGGCATCGAGGGCGGGCGTGGTGGATCGTCGGGATTCGACGCTCACCGGCTGCGTGCGGCCGCCGTCGAGCATCACGGCTTCCATCGGCGCGATGTCGCCGCCGTCGATGTCGGCCGGATCCCACCCCGGCGCCATGGCCGGTCCGCTGTACGCACTGGCGTCGACCTGCACCGTGGTCACATCTGTGCCACTGTGGCGCACCTGGTCGGCGAGGTCACTGATGCGCGCCGCGCCCTTGTACCAAGTGTCCTGGCCGGCAGGCGCCGCCGACAGCGTCGGATCACCGCCGCCCTTGAGCACGACGACACCGGGCTGCCCGCTGGACATCACCCGCGTGGTGAGCCGGGCGTCGCGGTCGAGGGCCAGCAGCGCGGCGGCGGTCGTCAGCACCTTGTTCGTCGACGCAGGCTGCATCGGAATGTCGGCCCCCTGCGCCCATAGTTGGGCGCCGGTCATCGCGTCGGTGATCCTGCCGGTCAGCGCTCCGAGGTTCGGGTCGGCCACCAAGGGCGCGAGCGTCGCGGCCAGCCGGTCGGGCGTCGGCTTGTCCGCGGAGTCAGCGACGGGCACGATGCCGGGCTTCGCGGTCGCGGCAGGCGGCGTCGGCTTGATCGGCTCGGCGCCGCTCGTGGCGTTGCCCGTGGTGAGCACGGCAGCCACCCCGACGACAGCGGCTACCAGCAGTAGCACCGCCACCCCGATCACCACATGGGTGGATCGCCGCCACCGCGTCGGCCGCATGACTCTCCTGCTCTGTTGACCGCACTCTTACAGCAGCGTATCGCTCCACTAGGGTGAGGCCCGTCCCCAAGACCGGAGCACAGGGCAAGGAGCCGCGGCGGTGCAGTTCGACGTAGTCATCGAGATCCCGAAGGGCTCGCGCAACAAGTACGAGGTCGACCACGACAGTGGCCGAGTGAAGCTGGACCGCTATCTGTACACGGCGATGGGCTACCCGGCCGACTACGGGTTCATCGAGAACACGCTGGGCGAGGATGGCGATCCGCTGGACGCGATGGTGTTGCTGCCGGAGTCGGTGTTCCCGGGCTGCATCGTCGAGGCCCGACCGGTCGCGATGTTCCAGATGGAAGACGAGGCCGGCGGTGACGACAAGGTGCTGTGCGTGCCCGCGGGCGACGTGCGCTGGGACCACATCCACGAGCTCGAGGACGTGCCCGCGTTCGAGCTGGAGGCGATCAAGCACTTCTTCGTGCACTACAAGGACCTCGAGCCGAACAAGTGGGTCAAGGCCGCCGACTTCGTCGGCCGCGACAAGGCCGAGGCTGAGGTGCTGGCGTCAATCGAGCGCTTCAAGAGTTCCGGCCACTGAGGCAGGAGTTTTCTCGCCCGTAACAAGGCGTAACGCCCCCGTGGTCTGCACCTTCGATGATGCAGGTGTGTTGATGCATCAGGGGATCGGCCTCGAGGCGTTCAACGCAATGCCGATGCGCCGGGCCGTACATGCAATCTACGAGTGCTGCTACAGCGTGCCGCTGGCCGCCGATCTGGCCCGTGGGAGGGGCTACGAAAGCCACGATCAGCTGTTCCGGCAGGCCGACGCTCTCCTGTTCGGGCTCGGCGAGGACTCGATCGACTCGATCCTGCAGGCCTACCCGGACATCGGTAAGCGGCCGGGCAGTGAGAAGTCGCAGGCCGAGCAGTGCGCGATCTGGTGCGATCAACCCGAGGTGATGGATCAGCTTGGCGCGGCCTCGAAGCGTTATCTGCTGCATTTCGGCTTCGGCTTCGTGATGTTCATCAACGGCTACACCGCCCACGACGTGCTGGCCGCGATGACCGACCGTCTGCTCAACGACTTCGAAACCGAGCGCAAGGTCGTGCGCAACGAGCTGGCCCGGATCAACCGCACCCGGCTGGAGCGCATGCTCGGACCTGAAGGTGGCTACGACAACTGGTGATCGGCGCCCGGCGTCGAACTTGATGGGAAGCGTTGTCGAGAAGCCGCGAAGCGCGGTTAGGCGGCCTGCCAGTCGCGGATCGCGGTGTCCTGCTTCTGCCCCAGCTCGAGCACCAGATCGGCAGGCGCGGGATCCTTTGGCGCCCCGTCGAATTCGATCGTGGTAGCCGCGTTGCCCTGATTGAAGGACAACACGGTGACGGACTTCGATCCGTCAGGTGACATCCCGGACACCATCGTCCCTCCCACACCGACCGCCGCCGGCTGTGTCTGCCCGCCGTCGACTTTGCCTGCCAGTTCCGCTCTTGCGCCATCCAGCGCGGCAGTAGCCGCCTGGTCGTCGGGCAGGACGAGGATGGTGCTGGTGATCTGCCGGCTACCATCGCGGTGGGTGTAGACCGCCTGCACGCCGGGCTGCCCATTCGGGTTGAATACCGGCGGCGCCGCGTTGTAGGCCAACGAATCGGTGATCAGATTCGGGTCTACCGGCAGGGTGCTGTAGTCGCCGGGTTGGGCTGCGGCATAACCGAAACCGCTGAACGTCAATACCGCGGCGGCCGCGACTGCGCCTGCCACTGTGCGAGCTTTCATAACGGCATCCTCCAATCGGTCGTCATCAGCAGGGATAGCAGGCCCAACCACGCCAGCCGTCGCGCCAGAACCAGCCGGGACCGCAGCCCGCGCCGCCCGTCGTTCCGCGGCAATCGAGCGGTTGCACCTGCGGCCCGACAGGCACCGCGGGCTGGGTAGAGACGTTCGTATCGTGTGAGCTCCGCGCGGCATCCGCCGTCTGCGCGGTGGCCACCGAACCAAACAACACCGCGGCGATTGCAAGGGCCATACCGATCTTGCGCATCAGATTCCTCCCCGTGTGCTGGGAATTTGCGATGCAAACGGTACGCCGCACCCTCTCGCCGTTTGCTGCATTTGCAAAACGGGCCGCTACTCACGTTTCGCCTCAACAAACGACACACTCGACGCATGATGGCCCGATGAATGAAGTCGTGCACGGCCACTGCGATAGCCGCTTCTCGAAGGTCGCCGATGCCCTGGCCGAGGAGATCACGTCCGGCGAGGAACTTGGCGTCTCCATCGCCGTCGATATCGACGGCGAACTCGTCGTCGATATCTGGGGCGGCCATGCCGACCGCGCGAAGACCGTCGCCTGGGGCGAAGACACGATCGTCAATTTCTTCTCTTGCACGAAGACGCTCACCGCGCTTGCCGCGCTGATCGCAATCGACCGTGGCTTGGTCGATGCCTTCGCGCCGGTGGCCAAGTACTGGCCCGAATTCGCGGAGAACGGCAAGCAGGACATCGAGGTGCGCCACCTCCTTTCCCATACATCGGGTGTCTCCGGATGGGAGGCACCCTTCGCCATCGAGGACATGTACGACTGGGAGAAGGCGACAAGCCACCTCGCCCGCCAAGCGCCGTGGTGGCCGCCTGGAACGGCGTCGGGCTATCACCTCATCAACTACGGACACCTGATCGGCGAGGTGATCCGGCGCGCCACCGGCAAGACGCTCAAGGAGTTCATCCGTGACGAGATCGCTGAGCCGCTGGGCGCCGACGTTCAGATCGGTGCGCGCAACGAGGACTACGGACGCATCGCGGAGCTGATTCCGCCTCCGCATTTGGAGATCCCCCTGGATCTGATGCCTGCGGACCACCCGATGGTCAAGACGTTCACGTCTTTCCCGCCCGATACGGATGGCGCCGCGGTCGCGGCGTCTGATGGGTGGCGTCACGCGGATATCGGTGGTGCCAACGGCCATGGCAATGCCAGGGCTCTGGCACGGGCACTGTCACCGGTTTCGTTGGGCGGCACGGCCAACGGGGTGCAGCTGCTGAGCCCGGAGACCATCGAGCTGATCTTCGAAGAACAATCGAATGGAATCGACCAGGTGATCATGATTCCGTTGCGCTTCGGCATCGGCTTCGGATTGCCGTGTCCGGAAAGCGTTCCCGCGGTCCCCGAAGGGAAGATCTGCTTCTGGGGCGGCTGGGGAGGCTCAATGGCGATTATGGACCCGGATCGCCGTGCGACGTCGACCTACGTGATGAACAGGATGGGCCCCGGCACCACCGGCACCGAGCGCACCATCCGCTACGCCGCGGCCATCTACGACGCCCTCGGCTGACTCTCGTCAACCCTTGGCCGCCGCGATAGGTTTCGGTTCGCCCGGAATCGGCGGCTTGTTCTTCGAACGAAACCGTTTGGCGTAGTTCATCCCCGGCTTCTCGACGAGGTAGTACGTCACGGTCGCGGCGAGGATGCTTACCGCCAGGAGCAGCACGATGTTTCGGAGCATCCCCGGCAGGGTGTCGCCCGCCATCAGTCCGAGCTGGCCCAACAAGAGCAACATCGGGAAATGCCACAGGTAGGCCGAAAGGGAGATCTCACCGACATATCGAATCGGCCGAATGTCAAGGAACGTCGCCAATCTCGACTTCCGGCCATGGGCCAACGGGACCACGACGACGAGGATCATCAGGGCGGCCACGATGCCAACCCCGGCCGTCACGAACTGCACCCCGATCGCGAAGAACATTGCGCTAACCACCAATACGGGCAGTATCGCAGCGGCACTGAACATCCGAACGCGTCGACTGATGCGCCCGGGCAGTGCGCCGTGCTCGATCGCGACGAACACGATTGCAGCGAACATACCCATCGCGAAGTTGTCGGCGTTGGTCAGGATGCTCTTGGTGAACACCGCGGCAATGTTCGGTCCCCAGTTGAGCAGAATGAAGTCGGTGGTGCCTGCGAAGCGATTCACCACCGGAATCAGCGCGCGTCCGACCAACCCGATGATCAACAGGATGCTTGGCGCGAGCATGGCGACCACGAACGGATTGCGCGTGCTGCGCCTTCGCAACGCGAACAATGCCAAGCCCAGGAGCGGAAGCGAGGCATAGAACGCGTACTCCAGCGTCAGCGACCAGGAGGGCCCAATACCCGTCTCGAGGTACTGGGGAAAATAGGTCTGCAGCAGCGTCAGGTTGGCCAGCAACTGCCCTGGATCGGTGATCATGCCGAGGCCGGTCTTCGCATCATCAGGAGTCAGCGCTGCATTTCGAACATCACAGACCTGCAGGACGAAATTGACGATCAGAAAAATAACGAGGTAGCACGGCATGATTCGGGCAAATCGGTGCAGTGCGTAATCGCGCACGTTCGGCGGGCGTGCCGACGAACGCTCCGCCACTACATTTCGGACGTACGGCAGGAACAACAGGAAGCCACTTAGCACAAAGAAGTACACCAACGAGAAGCCGAAGACGTTCGTCTTCCACTCGGCGGCGGTGTTTTTGGAGTAGTACCCCGTCACATGCGTGATGGCGATACTCATGCACAACAGCCCGCGGATGCCGTCGAGGCCGATGATCCGCGTTCGCCTGCGGGTAGGCGGGACCGCCTCAATCTGCGCTTCCTCCGGCCCAGCCAAAGGAGCAGTCGGTCCGGCGGTCACAGCGACCAGTAACTGAGAAAGGTAGCAAATAACCGCAACGAAGGCCCCTTTTTCTAGAGACAGTTAGTAGAGCTACGCCATCGTCGCGGCGGAGCAAATAAAGTGGGATTGACCAGCTAACAAACGATACAACGACGGCGTCAGTTTTGCACTCAGAAAAACCCGACAATGGCCAAAATTTGCTCGTCTAACAAGGTATTTGTATTGCTTCAATAACGTTAGTTATGACGCGAATACCAGCGCAGCATCCTCCGATTATGCAAAAGAGCGTGATTCGCCCGCCGTGGCTAACCTGCGCCGCAGTGCTAGGCGCTGGTTACGACGCCTTCGGACGATCCAGCGACGCGAGGCGAAGTAGCACGTCGTGGCCCAGCGTCCGAAGATCCTGCCGCGGCGACGCAGGAATCAACGTGACGCCGTCGGCCACGTCCGCCCTGGAGATGTCCGAGATGAGACCGGCCAACCCGTCGACAGTTCCTGCGTAGTGCACCGTGTGATCGGCTGGCCCGAGAATGCTTCGCGCCGAACGGAAGTCGCCTGCCACGGCCACCGTGATGTCGAGGATCACGGCCACGTCCTCGCCGCGGGCCAGGATTCGCGCCCTGGCCCGCCGGGCCTGCTGAAGATCGGAAGCGGCGACCCGAACCGTGCGCTGGTCACCGTCCGTCAGCTCGCGCCAGTCACCGCTCGGCGCGTCCGCCACAAAAAGCCGCACGGCGCCACGCTAGAAGCGAAGCCCATGCGTGTCGATGGTTGCGCTCAGGCCGAATCCAAGGCTTCTTTCTTCACGTCGTGCACGCGGGTCTTGTACAGGCTGGCCACGGTGGTGATGACGAGCGTCACCACGATCACCCCTAGAGAAGCCAGCGTCGGAATCTCCGGCACCGGGACGTGCTCACCACCGTTGATGAATGGCAGCTCGTTCTCGTGCAGCGCGTGCAGCACCAGCTTCACCCCGATGAAGGCCAGGATGAACGCCAACCCCTGGGACAGGTAGACCAGGCGCTTGAGCAGATCGCCCAGCAGGAAGTACAGCTGCCGCAGGCCCATCAACGCGAAAACGTTGGCGGTGAAGACCAGGTACGGCTCCTGCGTCAGCCCGTAGATCGCTGGGATGGAGTCCAAGGCGAACAACAAGTCGGTGGTGCCGAGCGCGACGATGACCAAGAACATCGGCGTCATCAGCCGCTTGCCGTTGTCCTTGATCCACAGCTTCAGGCCGTCCCACTTGTCGGTGAGGCTGAGATGGTTGCGGGCGAACCTGACCACGAAGTTGTCGGCATCGTCGTCGTGGTCGGTGTCGCGCATCAGCCCGACGGCGGTGTAGAGCAGGAAAGCGCCGAAAATATAGAAGATCCATGAGAACTGGTTGATCGCCACCGCGCCGAGCGCGATGAAGATGCCGCGGAAGATCAGCGCCAGGATGATGCCCACCAGCAGCGCCTGCTGCTGGAATTTCTTCGGCACGTTGAAGCTGGCCATGATGATCAAGAAGATGAAAAGGTTGTCCACCGACAGGCTGTACTCGGTGAGCCAGCCTGCGAAGAACTCAACCCCGAACTGGCTGCCGTGGAAGAAATACACCCACACTCCGAATGCCACCGCTAGGCCGATGTAGATCGTCAGCGATGCGACGAGCTCAAACTTTGATGGCTCATGCGGCCGACGCCCGATCACCACCACGTCGAACAGCAGGACGGCGATCGTCACACCTAGTGTGATGATCCACTCGAGTTGGGTTACGTGCATGCAGCAGCCTCCGGTCGTTGATCAACGCCGGAGGTCTCTTCCACCACGACGACTGGCGTCGCAGTCCGCAGCACCGGTCATCCGATGACGGACGACGTGGTGACGACACTGCGGCGAAGGAATACTCCCCTCCACCTCTTATTCTGCCAGGCGGGGTGCTTGGCACGAAATCCGGAGGGCCAAACCGCGTGAACTTACGGTTACAGCAGTGACCGAAACCCAACTGCCCGATGTCTTCGGGCACGTGCAGCCGCTGCTGGAGCACTACGGGTACCTGGGAGTCGGCGGGATGCTGTTCCTCGAGGACTTCGGCGTTCCAGTGCCCGGCGAGATCATGTTGATCGCCGCGGCAGTCTTCGCGGGCGCCGGCCAGATGAACATCGCGGTGGGCTTCCTGGTCGCGGTGCTCGCCGCGGTTATCGGCGACAACATCGGCTTCATCGTCGGCCACTTCGGCGGCCGTCCGCTGGCCGAGCGATACGGGCGCTACGTATTCCTGACGCCGGACCGGTTGAACCGGGCCGAGAAGTACTTCAACGCCCATGGCGGCAAGATCGTCACCATCGCCCGCTTTGTCGAAGGACTGCGTCAGGTCAACGGACTCCTGGCAGGCATCGTTGGCATGCACTGGCTGAAGTTCCTGGGCTACAACGCGCTGGGCGCGGTGTTGTGGGTGGGCACCTGGTGCGCGCTGGGATACCTCGCTGGCGAGAACATCGTCGAGATCTACGACACTTTCGAGCGGTACAAGTGGATCGTCGTCGGTGCGGTGGTGGTCGTCGTCGCAATTGTGATCACCCGTCGCGTGCGGCGCGGGCGAGCCGAACGAACGGGTTAGTAGTTTGTATTCGTGACAGCGGATAGCCGCGGACGCGAGGAGCGGAAATCGCCTGAGCCGGAAATCCCCGCGCAGTACCTGCTGTCCTCGTCTGCGCCCGCACCGCGCACGCTGATCGACATCCTCTACGACACGGCGGCGCACTACCCCGACGCGCCTGCGCTCGACGACGGCTCGGTGCAGCTCACCTACGCCGAGCTGATCGGCGACATCGAGGAGAGCGTCGAATGGCTCGCCGCCCGCGGCATCGGCCGCGGTGACCGCATCGGCATTCGGATGCAGTCTGGCAGTTACGCGCTGTATGTGGCGATCCTCGCGACGCTGGCCGCAGGCGCGGCGTATGTGCCGGTGGACGCCGACGACCCCGAGGAACGGGCCGAGCTGGTGTTCGGCGAGGCCAATGTGGTGGCTGTGATGACCGAGCGGGGACTGGTCCGAGGGGCTGGTGCGTCGCGGGGGTGGCGCGCGGGATCGCCGCTGGGTCGCGACGACGCCTGGATCATCTTCACGTCCGGATCCACTGGAACCCCGAAGGGTGTCGCGGTCACCCATCACAGCGCCGGTGCGTTCGTCGACGCGGAGGCAGAAATGTTCTTGCAGGACAACGCCATTGGTCCCGGCGACCGCGTGCTGGCGGGACTATCGGTGGCGTTCGACGCGTCGTGCGAGGAGATGTGGCTGGCCTGGCGGCACGGCGCCTGCCTGGTGCCAGCACCCCGCTCACTGGTGCGCAGCGGCATGGACCTCGGCCCGTGGCTGGTGTCCCGCGACATCACCGTCGTGTCGACGGTGCCGACACTGGCGGCGCTGTGGCCTGCCGAGGCGCTCGAGGCAGTCCGGCTGCTGATCTTCGGCGGCGAGGCGTGCCCGCCCGACATGGCCGAGCGACTGGCCGTGGACGGCCGCGAGGTGTGGAACACCTACGGCCCGACCGAGGCGACCGTGGTGGCCTGCGCGGCACGCCTGGAGGGTACGGGCCCGGTGAGCATCGGATTGCCGCTGCGGGGTTGGGATCTCGCGGTGGTCGACAAAGAGGCTCAGCCGGTGTCGATCGGCGAGGTCGGCGAACTCGTTATCGGAGGGGTGGGTCTGGCCCGGTACCTGGACCCGGAGAAGGACGCCGAGAAATACGCAGAGATGCCGACGCTCGGGTGGTCGCGTGCATATCGCAGCGGCGACTTGGTGCGACTGGAGCCCGACGGCTTGTACTTCGTGGGCCGCGCCGACGACCAGGTCAAGGTCGGCGGCCGTCGCATCGAGCTCGGCGAGGTGGACGCCGCCCTGGTGAACCTGCCCGGCGTCAGCGGCGGCGCCGCAGCGGTGCGTCGGACCGCAAGCGGCACTCCCCTTCTGGTCGGCTACATCGCCAGCGCCGACCCGTCGTTCGAGATCGCCAAGGCTCGCGCCACACTGGGTGAGACGCTGCCCGCGGCGCTGGTGCCGCGCCTGGTGCTTGTCGACGAGTTGCCCACCCGAACGTCGGGCAAGGTCGACCGAGACGCGCTGCCATGGCCACCGCCGGGCGAAAGCGCCGAGGAGGCGCCCGAACTCGGCGGCACCATGGGATGGCTGGCGGGGCTGTGGCGCAACGTGCTAGCCGCGCCCGTCGAGGGGCCCGAGGCCGACTTCTATGCACTCGGCGGCGGATCCCTTTCTGCGGCACAGTTGGTGGCCGCCATGCGCCAGCGCTATCCGCAGGTGACCGTCGCCGATCTATACGACCATCCCCGGATCGGCTCGCTGGCGGGCTATCTCGACGAGCTCGACCCACCTCCCGCGGTCGAGACCCGCGTGGTCAAGCCGACACCGCGGCTGACCCAGGCTGTGCAGGTGGCACTGTCGCTGCCGCTTGCGACGGTGACTGCCCTGCAGTGGGTGGTGTGGCTCGCTCTACTCAACAAAGTTGTCGAAAGCGGTATCGCTGAACTACATCCGATGCCATGGCTGGTTCCGATCAACTGGTGGTGGATCGTCGCCGGCTTCCTGCTGTTCATCACACCTGTTGGCCGCATGTCCATCGCAGTGTTGAGCGCGCGGATACTTCTTGGCGGTCTGGAACCGGGCACCTACCGCCGCGGCGGGGCGGTACACCTGCGGGTGTGGGTGGCCGAGCGGCTCGGTGAAGCCAGCGGTGCCGAGAATCTGGCAGGCGCGCCTTGGCTGGTCTACTACGCCCGCGCGCTTGGCAACAAGGTCGGCAAGGGCGTCGACCTGCACTCCGCGCCGCCGGTGACCGGCATGCTCACCCTCGGACACCGCAGCTCCATCGAACCCGAGGTCGACCTGTCCGGGCACTGGATCGACGGCGACCACTTCCACCTCGGACGCATCACTGTGGGCAACGATGCCACCATCGGCGCTCGCACCACGCTGCTGCCAGGTGCCGTCGTCGGTAAGAACGCCGATGTCGCGCCGGGCTCGGGTGTGGTCGGCAAGGTCAAAAACGGCCAGTACTGGAAGGGTTCGCCCGCGGTGAAGTCCGGCAAGGCCAAGCACCCGTGGCCAGACCATCGCCCGCGCCGGGCTCCGTGGTGGGTGGCGGTTTATGGCGTGACGTCGGTCTTCCTTGGCGGACTGCCCCTGCTTGCTTTGGGTGTTGGCCTTGCCATCGTCGGTTGGGGCGTCCGCGACGCCGGCTCGCTGGCCGACGCCGTTGTGCCCGCAGCGGTGTGGACGCCTGCGGCGACATTGGCTGCTGTGATCGCGTACGCATTGTTGACAGTGATCGGGGTGCGGTTGCTGTCGCTGTGGATGCCGGAGGGCTATCACCCGGTGCGCAGCCGCGTCGGATGGCAGCTGTGGGCGACGGAGCGCCTGATGGACGCGGCAAGGAACTATCTGTTCCCGATCTACGCCAGCCTGCTGACGCCGTGGTGGCTTCGCCTGCTTGGCGCGAAAGTAGGTCGGGGAACCGAGATTTCGACGGCGCTGCTGATCCCGAAGTTCACTGTGGTGGAGGACGGTGCGTTCCTCGCCGACGACACCATGGTCGCTTCCTACGAATTGGGTGGCGGCTGGATCCACGTCGCAAAGGCGACCATCGGCAAGCGGGCGTTCTTGGGCAACTCCGGCATCACCCAGCCGGGACGGCGGGTCCCCGACGACGGACTGGTCGCGGTGCTGTCCGCGACGCCGCACAAGGCGAAGGCGGGTTCGTCGTGGTTGGGTAGCCCGCCGGTTCGGTTGCGCCGCAAGCCAACCGCGGCCGACGCACTGCGTACCTTCCACCCGTCCCTGCGACTGAAGATCCTGCGCGCTTTGGTGGAAACCTGCCGGCTCATCCCGATGGTCGTGACGTTCGCGATCGGTGTGGTTGTGTTGTTCACGTTGCAGTGGCTGGCGATAGAGGGCGGCTGGGCGTGGGCCGCGCTGGCAGGCGGCGTGGTGCTGCTTGCTGCGGGCGCACTCGCGTGCGGCATCGCGGTCATCGCGAAATGGCTTTTAGTCGGCCGTATCCGCGCGATCGAGCATCCGTTGTGGTCGTCATTCGTGTGGCGCAACGAGGTGTCGGACACGTTTGTCGAGACGGTGGCGGCCCCGTGGTTCGCCCGCGCCGCCAGCGGTACACCGGTAATGAATCTGTGGCTGCGTGCGCTGGGCGCCAAGATCGGCCGCGGCGTCTGGTGCGAAACGTACTGGCTGCCCGAGGCCGACCTCGTCACCCTCGAGAAGAGCGCGACGGTCAACCGGGGCTGTGTCGTGCAAACCCATTTGTTCCACGACCGGATCATGCGAATGGACACCGTTGTGCTGGAAGAGGGTTCGACGTTGGGCACGCATTGCGTTGCGCTGCCCGCCGCACGGATCGGCGCGGGCGCCACCATCGGCCCTGCATCGTTGGTCATGCGCGGTGACGAGGTACCGCCGTCGACCCGGTGGCAGGGCAACCCGATCGCACCGTGGAATCTGTTTCGGAAGAAACGCGGCGATACGCCGCAGAAACCGCCCAAGAAAACAGAAGAATCCGCCGCGTGACGAGGAGCAAGAAGGCGGCGAAGAGAGCGGCTACTCCGGTCATCGACCCCTACCTGCCGGAAAACGGGAACTTTGGCTATCGGGTGTCACGCTACGAACTCGAACTCGATTACAAGGTGTCGATTAACCGGCTGTCTGGGACCGCCACGATCACCGCGGTGACGCTGGCGTCGCTGCGCACATTCACGCTGGACCTCTCCGACGCCATGACAGTGACGAAGGTTTCGGTGAACGGCAGGCGTCCCGCCCGGTTCCGCTCGTCGGACGGCAAGCTACACATCGCATTGCAGGAGGCACTGCCGGCAGGAGCGGCAATGACCATCGCGGTGCGTTATGGCGGCACCCCTCGGCCGGTCCACTCCTATTGGGGTGAAGTCGGTTTCGAGGAGCTGTCCAACGGGGTGCTCGTCGCGGGCCAACCGAACGGCGCCGCATCGTGGTTTCCCTGCGACGACCATCCCAGTGCCAAAGCCAGCTTCCGCATTCAGATCAGCACGGAGTCCCCCTACTACGCACTGGCCAACGGCGAGTTGCTGTCGCGCCGCGCACGCGCCGGCATGACCACATGGACATATGAGCAGGCCGAACCGACGTCGACGTACCTCGTCACGCTGCAGATCGGCACGTACGAAAGACGGCGGATGGCCAAGAACGGCGTTCAGATACACGCGGTACTGCCCGACCACCTACGTGGCAACTTCGAGCACGACTTCGGGCGCCAGTCGCAGATGATGAAGTTGTTCGTCAAGCTGTTCGGGCCGTATCCATTGTCGACCGGGTACACGGTAGTGGTCACCGACGACGATCTAGAGATACCCCTTGAAGCACAGGGTATTTCGATCTTTGGCGCCAACCACTGCGACGGCCAGCGCGGCACCGAACGGCTGATCGCCCACGAGCTAGCGCATCAGTGGTTCGGCAATTCGGTCACCGCTAAACGCTGGCGCCATATCTGGCTTCACGAAGGTTTCGCCTGTTACGCCGAATGGCTGTGGTCGGAGCACTCCGGCGGGCGCACCGCCGACGAATGGGCTCGGCACTACCACGAGCGGCTGGTCAATTCGCCACAGGACTTGCTGCTGGCCGACCCCGGACCGCGCGACATGTTCGACGATCGCGTGTACAAACGCGGCGCGCTGACGCTCCACGTGTTGCGGCAACGCATCGGGGACGAGAGTTTCTTTGCGCTGTTGCGGGATTGGACGGCGCGGTACCGGCACGGCACCGCCGTCACTGACGACTTCACCGGTTTGGCAGCCAATTACACGCACGAGTCGCTGCGTCCGCTGTGGGATGCGTGGCTGTACTCGACGCCGGTGCCCGCCCTGGAAACGCCGTCGTGACGGACACGCCGCCCCCGACCGGGCCGATCACGCGCGCCAGCATGACTCGGGTCGGCACGGCGACCGTGCTGTCGGCGCTGTGCGGATACGCGGTGTTGTATCTGGCCGCGCGCGATCTCGAGCCCGCGGGCTTCTCGGTGTTCGCCGTGTTCTGGGGTGCGTTCGGTCTGGTCACCGGCGCAGCGTTCGGCCTGCTTCAGGAGGCCACCCGAGAGGTGCGCTCGGCCCGTCACACCGAGGTGGTTGAAGGGCCGCGCACGCATCCGATGCGGGTGGCGGCGATGGTTGGTTTGGTCGCTGCCGCGGTGATCGCCGTGACTTCGCCGTTGTGGTCGGCCCACGTGTTCGTCCAGGCGCAGTGGTTGAGCGTGGCGCTGCTGAGCGTTGGACTGGCCGGCTTCTGCCTGCACGCCACATTGCTGGGCATGCTGGCAGGGGTGAACCGGTGGACCCAGTACGGGTCGCTGATGGTGACCGATGCCGGTCTGCGAGTGGTGGTGGCTGCGGCGACGTTCGTGGTCGGCTGGAACCTGGTCGGATACCTGTGGGCGACCGTCGCCGGATCGGTCGCGTGGCTGATCTTGCTCATCGCGTCGCCCGCGACGCGCGCTGCGGCGCGGCTGCTGACGGCCGGCGGCACGATGACGTTTCTGCGCGGGTCGTCGCACTCGATCGCTGCCGCCGGGGCGAGCGCGATTCTGGTGATGGGCTTTCCGGTGCTTCTCAAGGCGACCTCAGGTGATCTGGGCGCGACCGGAGGCGTGGTGATCCTTGCGGTGACGCTTACCCGTGCGCCGCTGCTGGTACCGCTGACCGCGATGCAGGGCAATCTCATCGCGCATTTCGTGGATCAGCGCACCGAGCGGCTGCGGGCGCTCCTGCGGCCTGCGACCCTGGTTACCGGCCTTGGCGCGCTGGGCGTGCTGCTCGCCTGGGTGTTCGGGCCGTGGCTGCTGCGGGAGGCGTTTGGCGCCGAGTACCGGGCCGACGGCGCGCTGTTGGCCTGGCTGACCGCGGCTGCGGTCGCGATCGCGCTGTTGACGTTGACTGGCGCCGCGGCGGTCGCGGCCGCGCTGCACCGCGCCTATTCGGCGGGGTGGGTGTCGGCGACGGTCGCATCGGCGCTGTTGCTGCTGCTGCCGCTGGGGCTCGAGACGCGCACGGTGATCGCGCTGTTGTGCGGGCCGATGGTGGGAATCGGGGTGCACCTGGCCGCGCTTGCCAGGGCGTCCCAGGGGTGACCCTGTATTTTGATGTGCATCGACACCCGCTACCACGACGTTTGGATCATCGTCCCGGCCTTCAACGAGGCGAGCGTCATCGGCGACGTCATCTCTGACGTTCGCTCCGTTTTCGACCACGTGGTGTGTGTCGACGACGGCAGCCGCGACGACACCGCCGATGTGGCGCTGCGCGCGGGGGCGCACGCGGTCCGCCATCCCGTCAACCTCGGCCAGGGCGCAGCGATCCAGACCGGCGTCGAGTACGCCCGCGCGCAGCAGGGTGCGGCGGTGTTCGCCACGTTCGACGCGGACGGTCAGCACCAAGTGAAGGACGTTGTCCGGATGATCGACAGGCTCGGCTCCGAGAACGCCGACCTCGTCGTGGGCACCCGGTTCGCCGACCCAGGCGTCGTCAGCCACACGCCGTTGTTGAAGCGGCTGGTGTTGCGGTCGGCGGCCACCTTGAGCCGACGCAGCCGCAAGCTGGGCCTGACCGATGCGCACAACGGCCTGCGGGTTTTCAACAAGACGGTGGCCGACGGGCTGAACCTCACCCAGAGCGGCATGAGCCACGCCGACGAGTTCATCTCGCTGGCCTATGAAAACCATTGGCGGGTAACCGAAGAGCCCGTCGAGATTCTCTACACCGAGTACTCGATGTCGAAGGGGCAGCCCCTTTTGAACGGCGTCAACATCATCTTCGACGGTTGGTTGCGAGGGAGGATGTCGCGATGAACTGGATCCAGGCGCTTCTGATCGCTTCGGTGCTCGTGCTGCTGGTCTACTTGCTGCGCTCGCGCCGCAATGCGCGGTCCAAGGCGTGGGTGAAGGTCGGCTACGTGCTGTTCGTTGTCGCGGGGATCTACGCGATCCTCCGGCCGGACGACACAACCGTGGTCGCGAATTGGCTTGGCGTGGCCCGCGGTACGGACCTGATGGAGTACGTGCTGATCATCGCGTTCGTATTTACGACGCTGTCGGCCTACATGCGGTTCAAAGACCTCGAATTGAAGTACGCGCGGCTGGCGCGTGCGGTGGCGTTGCAGACAGCACGGGTTCCCGAGGAGCGTTAGAGGACTCCGCCGAGCAACTCTGCCAGCACCTGGATTCGTTTCGCCTCGATTTCTGGATGCGGCAGGACCGCCCGCACCAGCGCGGCGCCGTCGAATGTGTTGGTCATGATCGCGACCAGTGCGGCGAAGCTCTCCTCGGGAAACTGATCCGCTCCTGGCAGTGCCCTCGCAATATCGTAGATGTTGGCCGCGTACTCGGTGAGGACTTCTTGCAAAGTGGCCCTGAGCTTTTCATCGGTTCGCGCGGCGACCATTAGCTCGTACATCACGGTGTTGGTGGCGTTGCCTGTCACGTCACGCAAGATGGTCAGCGCCGCCTCCAGCGCCGGGCTGTCAGCCGGTATCTCGGCGACCTGCTTCGTGAACAGGTCGAGCTGCCGTCGCATTACTTCTCGCGCGGTGGCCGCCATGAAGTCACCCATGGTCGGGAAGTGGCGGAACAGCGCGCCATCGGAGACCCGGGCGCGCTTGGCAATCACCGCCGCCGACGCCCGCGCGTACCCGACGTCGATGATGGTGTCGATGCTTGCGTCCAGAAGACGCGCGATGGTTTCCTCGCGGCGTTGCTGTTGGGTTCTGGCCATGTCAGACAGGGGTTTTCACCGGCTGGCCCGCACCAGCCCTCAAGAACCGACCAGACTTCGCGGTAGTCCCGTAGCCCTCACAGAACTCGCCTTCACGGAACACGACGGTGCCATTGACACCAGTCGCGACGACGGCCGCGTCGTTGCGGTTCACCATTCGGCTGAGTCCGCCATAGAACTCGACCTTCTCCTCGTGATAGCCGTCCACCGATTCGTCGAGTCCGGCGGGATCGATCACCACGAAGTCCGCCCGGTCGCCCTCGCGCAGAGTTCCGGCGTCCGCGCCGAACCAATCCGCGACCTCTGCGGTCAGGCGATGGACAGCGTGCTCGACGGTGAGAAACGGCTCACCCGCGCGCTCGGCGTCACGGACCCGTTTAAGCAGCCGCAGCGCGTAGTTGTAGAAGGCCATGTTTCGCAGATGCGCACCTGCGTCGGAGAAGCCCATGTGGATGGACGGTTCGGCGGCGAGCCTGTTGAGCTGCTTGGGCCGGTGGTTCGCGACGATGGTCGTCCAGCGGACATTGCGTTCACCGTTCTCGACGAGCACGTCGAGAAACGCGTCGAGAGGGTGCAGTCCGCGCTCGTCGGCGATCTGGCCGAAGCTCTTACCGATCAGCGACTCGTCGGGGCATTCGACGACCACCGCATCGTGAAAGTCGCGGTGCCACAATGACGGTCCAAGCTTCTTACGGTCGAACGAACGCCGGAACCGGCGCCGGTACTCGGTGTCGGCGAGCAATTCGTTGCGCTCAAGTTGATCGCGCAGATGCAGGGCTGCGGTCCCGGCACCGAATTCTTCGAACACGGGCAGATCGATTCCATCGGAGTACAACTCGAACGGAACGGGAAGGTGCTGAAAGCGCACAAACGATCCCAGCAGCTTGTTGACCAGCCGGGTGCCCGGACCGAAGACCCGAACCGCGCCCGGCATCGACTTGGCATCCGCAGACACCAACAGGCTCATCCGTACGCCGGGGCGCCGACCGAACATGCGGCTGCTGGACAGGAAGAAGTTCAGCGCCGACATCGGGTTCTTGACATCGGGGGCGCTCTGCAGGATCCGGCGGCGCCTGCGCAGCACGGCGATCAGCTTCCGCCGTTCCCGCCAAGTGGCGAAGGTGGACGGCAGCGCGCGTGATCGGAAGCGCTCACCGTCGAGTTTGTCGATGGCTGCGTCCATCCCGGACATGCCGAGAAGACCAGCGTCGAGCGCCTTTTCGAGCATATCTGCCATCTGGTCGAGCTCAGCGTCGGTCGGGTTCACGCCATCGGTCGTTGCGCGATCGAGGCCGAGCACCGCGGTACGCAGGTCCGAATGTCCAAGCATGGAGCTGACATTCGGCCCTAGGGGCAGTTCGTCAAGCGTCTGCACATATTCAGCCGGCGTCGACCACGTCTTCTTGGCCTCCAGCGCACCGAGGACAAACTTGCGCGGCACCGCCTCCACCCTGCTGAACAGGTCGGCGGCATCCTCGGTGTTGGCGTAGACGGTCGACAGCGAGCAATTGCCAAGCAGCACCGTGGTGACACCGTGCCGTACCGACTCCCGCAGTCCGGGATCGAGCAACACCTCGGCGTCGTAGTGGGTGTGCACGTCGATGAAGCCGGGCACGATCCACTTGCCCGCGGCATCGATCACGTCGGGGCAGCCTGTCTCGTCGAGCGGCCCGGCGGATACGTCGGCGACGACGCCGTCCCGTATGCCCAGCGTGCGGACCTGGGGAGCGACCCCGGTGCCGTCGAACCAGAGGCCGTCGCGAACGATCACGTCGTAGGTCATGACCACACCCTACATTAGAAAGTGAGTACTTACAATCTTTTAAAGATGGCGGAAATACTCCACGGTTTGGGCAACGCCCTCGGCGATGTCAACCTCCGGCTCCCACCCAAGCACCCGCTTCGCGAGGCTGATGTCGAGGCAGGACCGCTTCAGTTCGCCCAGCCGCGGCGGGTGGAACTCGGGCTCATCGGCCACTCCGACAGCGGACGCGATCACCGTATGTAGTTGACGCACCGAGGTTTCCACTCCGTTGCCGACGTTGAAGCGCTGGCCGCCACCGGCCTCACCGGCCGCCTTGACGAAGGCGTCGACGACGTCGTCGACGAATACGTAGTCCCTGGTGTCGGTGCCATCGCCGAAGATCTTCGTGGGCCTGCCGGACAGCAGCCCCTGAGAGAAGATCGCCACCACGCCTGCCTCGCCATGGGGGTCCTGACGTGGGCCGTAGACATTGCCGGGTGCGATGTGCGAGCACTCCAGCCCGTAGAGGTGGCGGAACATGTTCAGGTACACCTCACCGGCGACCTTGCCCGCGGCATACGGAGATTCGGGATCCGCAGGGACGTCTTCCGGCGTCGGGAACGTCTGAGGCGTGCCGTAGATCGATCCACCCGACGACGTGTGCACGACCTTCCGAACCCCGGTGGCGCGGGCCGCCTCCGCGAGCCGCACTGTGCCCACCACATTGACCATCGAGTCGAACTGCGGGTCGACCACAGATTTACGGACATCGATCTGGGCGGCCAGATGGAACACCACCTCGGGCCGGGTCTCAGCGAGCAGCCCGTTCAGGTCGGCGCTCACGATGTCGGCCTTGGCGAACTCGAAGGCGTCGTGCTGCTCTGCCGCGACGATGTTCTCGGGCCGGCCCGAACTGAGGTCATCGACGCCGACGACGCTGTGCCCGTCCGCCAATAGGCGGTCTACCAGCGTCGACCCGATGAACCCTGCTGCCCCGGTGACCAGTGTGCGCATCGGCACACCATACCGACGGCATCTAGGCGCCAGCTTTGTCCGTAGGCTCGACGAGCGATGAATTGGGTTGCCCGCACCGCCGCCGCGTTGATCGCGGTGCAGTTGGTCGTTCGGGCGGTGCTCGCGTTTCGCGGCTACTTCTACTGGGACGACCTGATCCTGACTGGCCGGGCCGGCACGCAGGGCCTGCTGTCGCCGACGTATCTGTTCGACGATCACGACGGGCATGTCATGCCCGGGGCGTTTTTGGTGGCGGGTGGCGTCACCCGGCTCGCGCCGTTGAACTGGATCTGGCCCGCGGTCAGCCTCGTGGTGATGCAGCTGCTGGCGTCGTTGGCGCTGCTGCGTGCGCTGCACGTCATCCTCGGCTGGCGGCCGGTCCTGCTGCTGCCTTTGACGTTCGCCTTGTTCACACCGCTGGGAGTGCCCGCGTTTGCGTGGTGGGCGTCGGCGCTGAACTCGCTGCCGATGCTGGCCGCGCTGGCATGGGTGTGCGCCGACGCGGTGCTGCTGGTGCGCACGGGCAACCAGCGGTATGCGGTGACGGGCCTGCTGGTGTACTTCGGCGGGCTGCTGTTCTTCGAGAAAGCGGCCGTCATCCCCTTTGTGGCCTTCACGGTTGCGGCGCTGTACGCCCATGTCAACAGCTCGGGCTCGGTGGCGGAGGTGTGGCGCCGGGGAGTTCGGCTTTGGGTGGCTACGCTCGCGGTGACAGCCGCGTGGATCGCCGTCTATCTGGTCGTCGTCGATCAGAAGCGGTGGAGCTTCGACGTGGCGATGACGTGGGATCTGTTGAGCCGCTCGGTGACACATGGGATAGTGCCGGGTTTGGTTGGCGGACCATGGGATTGGCAACGCTGGGCGCCGGCCTCGCCGTGGGGCACGCCACCGGTGGCGGTGATGGTCCTCGGTTGGGTGTCGCTAGCGGTCGTGGTGGCCATCTCGTTCATGCGCAAGAAACGGATCGGGCCGGTGTGGCTGGCGGCCGTCGGATACGCGGTCGCGTGCCAGATCCCGATCTATCTGATGCGCTCCTCGCGGTTCACCGCGCTCGAGCTTGCGCAGACGCTGCGCTACCTGCCGGATCTCGTCGTGGTGGTGGCGCTGCTTCTCGCGGTCGGCCTCTGCGCGCCGAACCGCGAACGTGCCGCGTGGCTGGACGCTTCGCGAATGCGGACGGTGGTAACTGTGGGCGCCACAACGGCATTCGTTGCCAGCAGCCTGTACTCGACCGCGACGTTCCTCACCAGCTGGCGTGACAACCCTGCACAACCGTATCTGCAGAACGCCGAAGCCGGGCTGGCCACCGCGCACGCCGCGTCGGATGCACCGCTTCTCGATCAGGAAGTCGATCCGCTGGTGTTGCAGCGGGTAGCGTCGCCGGAGAATTTCGCCAGCCACATGTTCGCGCTGCTGCGCGATCGGCCCGAATTCGCAGGCGCGACAAGCGAGTTGCGGATGCTGGACGCCGACGGTCGTATCGTGGATGCAAAGGTCACCTGGGTGCGGTCGATCGTTCCAGGGCCCGAGCCTCAGTGCGGCTATCTGGTGCAGCCCGACTTTCCCGTGTCGATGCGGCTGGACGGCCCGCTATTGCCCGCCGACTGGACGGCGGAGATCAACTACCTCGCCAACAGCGACGGCTCGATGACGATGTCGTTGTCGGAGGGCGCGGAGGCGAAGGTGCCGGTAAAGCCGGGGCTCAACCGCGTCTTCGTACGGCTGTCGGGGGCCGGCGACGCGATCAAGGTGCGCGCGAACACGGCGGCGTTGTCGGTGTGTCTCGCCGCTGGGCCGGTCGGATTTGTTGCGCCGCGGTAGTCGGGTGACTGGGATAATGGCGACGTGAGTGTGCTGAACGCGTTCTTGTCGACATGGTCGAACGCGCGACAGACCTACGGCGAAGGGACTCCCCAGACCGGCGCGCAATACGACGGCAGCAGCGCACTCAACCAACTCCAGTCGACGGTGCAGACCGCGGCGCCAGGATCGAAGTGGACCGGTGGCGCAGCCAACGCCTACGGGGCGGCAAACACAGAGCACGGTCGCGTCCTTGGCCAACTGGCCGGATTGGACCAGCGTTTGAGCACCCACGTCGACCAGTCAGCGGAGGTCGTCGCCGCTGGACGGCGTGACCTTGACGCGGTGCGCAAGTGGGTGGTGGACGCGGCCGCCAGCGCGCCGCCAGGTCAAGCCGGCGAGACGATGAAGATGGCGATCGCGCAGAAGGGGCTCATCCAGGTTCAGGAAATCGTCCAGCGGTCCAACGGCGAGCTCAATGCCATCGGCGGGAGGATCCGCGGCCTCGGTGACGAGTACCAGGCGCTTGGCAATCAGAAGTTCGGCCCCAAGGAAGGTCCGGACTTCGTCGACGGGAAGGGCGACGAGGACAAGAAGAAATCGCCGGACGAGGTCGGCAAGGAAGACTCCCAGGCCCTGCAGAACGGGCAGCTGACAGCCGAGCAACATGAGCGCCTGGTCGCGAACACCACCCTTTCGAGCCAGCAGCAGACCGCGCTCGACAACGGGAAGCTCACGCTTCCGCCGGAGCAGATGTCATACCTGCAGGGCTTCTCGCAAGCGTTCGGCGACAAGACGCCTGCGGAGATCAAGTCGATCATGGACAAGGCCGGCCCAGATGGTGGTCGAGTCGCCGACGTGTTTCAGCTCGCGTCGAACCCGAACATCAAGACCGGGCTTCCGGAGACCCAGCCGCCATCGACCACGAATCCGTCGAGCGGCGGCAAGTACGCACTGCCCGACGGCATTCAGAAGGTGCTCGACGGACCGGTGCTTACGCCGTTGGGCTTCGGCGAGCCGGTTCACAACCCTGACGGTTCAACCGGCCTCCCCGAGTTGACCACGGCATCACAACCAGTGAGCGGCCTCAATGACCTGGCCGACGTCATTCAGCGAGGGAACCGGGACCTGCAGGTCGGCAGCGCACTGGATTCCGGCCTATTCGACAAGGGCCGGCAGTTGCTCGAACAATCCAATGGCTGGCCGGTGCCGGGGAGCGACCCGATGGCGGATCGCCCGCGCTGGTATCACCAATTGGTCGACCCGACTCTGCAGAACATGTTCAACGCGGTCAACACCGACGACATGGTCATCCACGACGCCGTCACCGGACCTGGCGGTGAGAAGTTCCTCAACAATCTCACTGCGCACCAGTGGCAAGACGACGGGTTGGCCGCGGGCGGGCTGTTCGACTGGGTCGGCGACGCCGCCGCGCACGACTCGACGGGACGCGCCGCTGAAACCGCGCATGCCCTGGCCGAGTACACCAGCAGTCACTCGAATCAGCTACTGAATCTTCCCGATGCACAAGGGCAATCGCTTGGGCAGGTCAACCCCGAACTCACACGCGACTGGGCACGAGCCTTCTCCCCCTACTTGGACGACATGGTCGGGATGAACACCGGTGACAGCAATGGACCGTTCGCCCCGCTTGACCCCGATGGCGCCAAGCTCGAACCGGTCAACACACGACACCTGATGAGCGTCCTCTACTCCGACCACCCACCCTTGGACCAACCTGTCGACCCAAGCGCACCCAAGACCGCTAGCCAAATCGCAATGGAGAGTTCGCAATCGCACATGGACAACATGTTCACAATCGCAGCAGACTCGGTCACCGACCACACGCCGGGCGAGGACAACTTCGCGATGAAGGCGGCCGGGAAGCTACAGGGCGCAATGGACCTTGGTGCGTACGACGAGCGTTTCGACGCGACGCACGACGCTGCCACAGCTGCGCACGACGCGTACGAAATGCGTTCTAAGGTATTCGATCTCGTCAAGGATGTCGTCGGCGAGGCTCCAGGAGGCTCGGCCGTCGGTGGGCTGGCCGGATCCATGAAGGACTTCTTCATCGGTTCAGAGCCCGTAATGCCAGGAGTGGACAGCGTCCAGGCCCGCGACATGTTTCCCGTGCAGATGCACATGGCCGCGGCGTTGGCAGCAGACGGTGCGGGCGACCCGCAGTTGCGCGCTGACGTACAGCAGTTTCTGGTGAACGGAGAGTTCCAGATTCCCGAGCAAGGCGGGGAAAAGGGTGACTACCGAATCTTCTACAACGCCATCACGAGTTACCTGCCGACTATCGGCGACGACAACATTCTCAATTCGATGACAGACGAGTACTGGAGAGCGTATTCCGGTGCAATCACCAACGCGACGCCTCCGAAGTGACCATGCTGCGCTGGATCTCGGTGATTGCTGCTGTCGCCCTGCTTGGCGCGTGCGGCGGTCGTGAACAGGGACCCACTCCTGAGAGCTCGTCGCAACCCGGCCAGCTGTTCCCCAACTGGCCAACCCTATTGAATGAGTTTCGGTTCCACTGGTCGGCTGAACCCGGCATAGATGTGACCACCGGACCAGCGATGATCGCGCGCGCCTATCTGGAGTCCTACGGAGTTGGCCAAGACACCTTCGACACACAGAACGTCTACCCGGGGTTCAACCGCGCCACACCCGAAAACGAACCAAGAGAAGGCAATTACCAATTCCAACTGGTAAACATCCGTCCGATGGGTTCTCCCTTCACCGCGACGCCAAAGGACGCTGTGCCCCGGTTCGGTTATGAGGTGTTGCACTTCCTGGAACTCACAGCAGTCGGTGACCGCTACCGCGCCATCGTGTGTAGTGGTAGCTACGCCGAATTCGTGCCGAGCAAAATTTGGCCGGGGAAATTTCATTCCGCCGGTGTCAGCGACAAGGACGGGCAGCCGTATGCTCGGGGATCCAGCGGCGTCAATGTCAACCAGATCGAGCTCACCCAGCACGATCCGCGTGTCGGCCCGAATTCTCCTGCACCACAGAGTGTTCCGCAGCGTGGACCGCTGCCCGCGCCGGACCAGGACGTGTTCGGCAACTGGTTCATCACCGGTGCCGGCGACGCGTTCTGGGGACCCAAGAATGATCCGAAGTCGTTCCGACACGATCTGGAGGATCGCTGCGAAGCCACCATGCCGACGCCGCGGGACGAACGCATCGCAATGATGACCGGCTTCAAGGATCAGCCACCTCCGCACGGCGAGGCGATTCCGGGCTGGCCCACAAAGAACGAGTGACTCAATCGGCCATGCCAAGCTGGATCCTCATCGCTCTGCGCGCGGCCGACGAGCTGAAGTTCCCCGTCCAGATCGCGCGCGAGGTGTTTGACATCCACTGATGACGGGGAACGCGAACGGTATGTCGCTCGCCCCCGTCCACCACCGCCGCGTCACCGTTGACGGCGTCGACACCTTCTACCGCGAAGCCGGACCCGCCGATGCCCCGGTAGTCCTGCTCCCGCACGGCTACCCCAGCTCGTCCTACGCCTACCGCAACCTCATGACGGCCCTTGGCGACCGATGGCGGCTGATCGCGCCGGACAACCCCGGATTCGGTTACAGCGCAACACCTTCACCCGATGACTTCGGCTACACGTTCGACGCGTACTCCAAGTTCCTGCGAGCCTTTGTTGATGCTCTGCAGCTGAGGCGCTACGTCATATGGCTGCACGACTACGGCTCTCAGTTCGGTTTTCGCCTCGCGTTGGCCAAGCCAGAACGCGTCGCCGGGCTCATCATCCAGAACGGCGACATCTACGACGACGCCTTCAGCCCGAAGTACGACTTCCTGAAGGAGTCGTGGAACAACCCCGGACCAGATGCACGGCGGCGCATCGCGCAGCACGTGACACTGCAGGGCTTCGAAAGCGAGTTCAGAGGCGAACTGCCCGATGACGTGGCCGATCACATCACCCCGACCTGTGGACGCTGCACTGGTCGCTGATGTCCACACCCGACCGCGTCGCCAACCTCATTCGACTGCTCGAGGATCAACCGTCGACCCTGGAGTGGTTCGCCAAGGAGCAGGCATACCTGCGCGAGCACCAGCCGCCTGCGCTGATCGTGTGGGGCCCACACGACGGCTACATGCCGGAGACGTCGGCCCGCGCCTACCACCGCGACCTGCCTGACGCACCGCTGCACTTGCTCGGCTGCGGGCATTGGCTGCTGGAAACCCACCTCGGCGAAGTGGTGCAGCTGGTAGCGGACTTCTTGAGCCACCTAGGAGAATCGAACTCCTGACCTATTCATTACGAGTGAATCGCTCTACCGACTGAGCTAAGGTGGCGCGCTCGCGATGAGCGCCTGCGCGAAGAGCAGACGTCACCGTGGGCGGGACGAGTCTACGGCAGGCCCCACCGGCGGCCCAAGTCAGTCGCGCAACGCCTGCCCCACCGTGGCGACCATGGCGTCGACCGCGAACTTCGGCTTCACGTTGACGGCCAGCGCCTCGCGGCACTCCAAAACGGCCTCGATGCAACGCAGCAGCTTCTCGGGCGACGCGTGCTCGGCCATCGCCGCAACCCGGTCCGTCATGTCGGGATGGTTCGCCTGGATCTCGCCTGCCCCGGACGACACCAACAGCGCGTCGCGAAAGTACGTCGCCAAGTCGATCAGCGCACGGTCCAGCGCGTCGCGCGACGCCCGCGTCTGGCGCGACTTTTGCCGTCGCTCAAGGTCTTTGATCGCTCCGGTCGCACCGCGCAGTGTTCCGGCCGTGCCCTTGCCAGTGCCGCCGGCTCCCAGCGCCGTGCGCAGCTCCTCGGTTTCGGCCTCGTTGCGGTCCTCGGTCAACGCCCGCGCCTCGGCCTCGGCCGTCACCACCAACTCTTCGGCCGCGGCATACGCCCGCGACGGCGTCGCCGCGTCGCGCGCCATTCCGAGTGCGCGCAGGCGTCGTTCCCGCGCTTGCCCGTCGATCGCCAGCCGTCGCGCCCTGCCGACGTGGCCGCCGCTGACCGACGCCGCCCACCTGGCGTCCTCCTCCGGTAGTTCGTCGGTCTCGATCAGCACCCGCGCAATCGCGTCGACAGGCGGTGTCACCAGCGCGATATGTCGGCAGCGCGAACGCAGCGTGATGGCGATGTCCTCCGGGTCCACCGATGGCGCGCACAGCAGGAACACCGTCGACGGCGGAGGCTCCTCGACAACCTTGAGCAGCGCATTCGCGGCTCCCTCGGTCAGCCGGTCGGCGTCCTCGATCAGCACGATCTGCCACCGCCCACTGCCCGGCCGCCGTGACGCGATCTGCACGATGTTGCGCATCTCGTCCACACCGATCGACAGCCCCTCGGGGATGATCCGCCGCACGTCGGCGTGGGTGCCTGCCATCGTCGTCGTGCACGCTCGGCATTCACCGCAGCCGGGGGCGCCATCGGAGGTGCACTGCAGCGCAGCGGCGAAGCACAGCGCCGCGATCGACCGGCCCGATCCAGGCGGGCCGGTGACCAGCCATGCGTGTGTCATGGATGCGGCGCGCGTCGCGCCAAGACCAGGATTGTGAGCTGAATCACCGCGCGCGGCCCGTGCCGCGGCCACCAACTCCGCTTCTACTGCGTCTTGCCCCACAAGTCGCGAAAAAACACCGGCCATCGCAGATAACAGTAGTGCTGCGAACCGACACGTCCGTCTCACAGCGCCCTTTCGCGTCCCTGGGGACCGATACGGTTGACGGGTGACCACCGAGGCCATCCCGATCAGGCGAATCAGCGCATTCGTCCGCTGGGTGGCACGCACGCCATGGCCGGTGTTCACGCTGGGCATGCTGCAGGCCGACATCATCGGCGCGTTGCTGGTGCTGGGCTTCCTCCGGTTCGGGCTACCCCCAGAGGACCGCATCCAGCTGCAGGATCTGCCGGCCTTCAACCTGGCGATCTTCCTGGCCTACCTGTTTATCTCGTTCACGGTCGCCTCGTGGCTCACCCTGCGGCTCCTGATCCCGGTGATGCGCTGGCAGCGCCGCGAGACGCTGCTTGGGGATCGCGACCCCGCTGCGACCGCAATGGCCCGCACGCGGGCGTTGAAGATGCCGTTCTACCGCTCGGTGGTCAACGTAACCAACTGGTTCCTCGGCTCCGTGGTGTTCATCGTCGCTAGCTGGCCGGTGGCCAGTAAGTCGGCTCCGGTCGTCGCGGTAGCCACCGCGCTTGGCGCCACCGCGACGGCGATCATCGGCTACCTGCAGTCCGAACGCGTGCTGCGCCCGGTGGCCGTTGCCGCACTGCGTGGCGGCGTCCCGGAGAACTTCCGCGCGCCGGGCGTGATCCTTCGCCAGGTCCTGACGTGGGTGTTGTCCACCGGCGTGCCGGTGCTGGCCATCGTGCTCGCGGTCGTCGCCAGCAAGTTCGAGATCCTCACCGCGCCTGCGGACCGACTTACCACTCCTATCCTGCTGCTCGCGATTGCCGCATTGGTGATCGGACTGGCCGGCACGATTCTGGTTGCCATGTCGATCGCGGACCCGTTGCGCCAATTGCGCTGGGCCCTTGGCGAAGTCCAGCGCGGTAACTACAACGCGCACATGCAGATCTACGACGCCAGCGAGTTGGGCTTGCTACAGGCCGGATTCAACGACATGGTGCGCGACCTCGCCGAACGACAGCGGCTGCGTGACCTGTTCGGCCGCTATGTCGGCGAGGATGTGGCCCGCCGCGCGCTGGAGCGCGGCACCGAGCTCGGCGGCCAGGAGCGCGACGTCGCAGTGCTTTTCGTCGATCTCGTGGGGTCGACGCAACTCGCGGCGACCATCCCGGCATCCGAGGTCGTCAGCCTGCTCAACGAGTTCTTCCGCGTCGTGGTCGACACCGTCAATCGCCACGGCGGCTTCGTCAACAAGTTCCAGGGCGACGCGGCGCTTGCCATCTTCGGTGCGCCGATCGAGCATCCCGACGCGTCCGGTGCCGCGCTCGCCGCGTCCAGGGAGCTGCACGACGACCTGATAAACGTCCTGGGCGAGACCGACTTCGGCATCGGGGTGTCCGCCGGCCGCGCCATCGCGGGACACATCGGCGCGCAGGCCCGCTTCGAGTACACGGTGATCGGTGACCCGGTCAACGAGGCGGCACGCCTCACGGAGCTCGCCAAGCTGGAGCAGGGCCACGTGCTGGCATCGGCGATCGCGGTCAGTGGCGCTCTGGACGCCGAGGCGCTCTGCTGGGATGTCGGCGAGATCGTCGAACTGCGTGGCCGCACCGCGCCCACCCAATTGGCCCGACCGTTGAACCTGTTGTCCTCCAACGACATCGATGACGTCGACGAGGTCGCCAGCGACGTCTCCGGGTAGCGCTAAGCCTTCTTCGCGGCCTTCTTGGCGGGCGCCTTCTTCTTGGCGGGCGCCTTCTTCGTCCGCTTTACCGGGCCCCGTGCACGTCGATCGGCCAGCAGCTCGGCCGCCCGCTCGTCGGTGATCGACAGCACGTCGTCGCCCTTGCGCAGGCTGGCATTCGTCTCACCATCGGTGACGTACGGGCCGAACCGGCCGTCCTTGATCACCATCGGCTTATCGGTCGCAGGGTCGTTGCCCAGTTCCCGCAGCGGCGGCGCCGACGCACCTTGCCCCGCACGACGTTTCGGCTCCGAATAGATCTTCAGCGCCTCATCGAGCGTGATGTCGAACATCTGCTCCTCGGTCGCCAGCGAGCGAGAGTCGGTGCCGCGCTTGAGATACGGGCCGTAACGACCGTTCTGTGCGGTGATCTCCTCGCTGGTGTTCGGATCGACGCCGACGACTCTGGGCAGCGACAGCAGCCGCAGCGCATCCTCGAGCGTCACCGTCTCAAGATCCATCGTCCTCAGCAACGACCCGGTCCGCGGTTTGGGTCCGGTCGGCTTCTTGCCCTTCTTGGCAGGGGCGCCGTCCTCGGGCTCTTCGGGTTCGGGCAGCACCTCGGTCACGTACGGCCCGTACCGGCCGTCCTTGGCGAGAATCGGGTGTCCCGTCACCGGGTCGACGCCCAGCGAGCGGCCCTCTTGCGGTGTGGCGAAGGCCTTTTCGGCCAGCTCAAGGGTCAGCTCATCGGGAGTGAGCTCGTCCTTGAGATTGGCACGCTGCGGCGTCAACTCACCGTCGTCGCCGATGATCATGCGCTCCAGGTATGGACCGTTCTTACCGACGCGCACGTTGACGGCGCGGCCTTGATCATCGTCGAACAGCTTGATGGAGTTGACTTCTCGAGCGTCAATGCCCTCGAGATTCACGCCAACAAGCTTCTTCAGCCCACCCGAGCGGGCAATCGAATCCTCGACGCCGTGATCGCCGCCGAAGTAGAAGTTGTTGAGCCAGTTTGTACGTCGCTCGTGGCCTGCGGCGATCTCGTCGAGCTCGTCTTCCATCGCCGCGGTGAAGCCATAGTCGACGAGCCGGCCGAAGTGCTGCTCGAGCAGACCGGTGACTGCGAAGGCCACCCACGACGGGACCAGCGCGCTGCCCTTCTTGTGGACGTATCCGCGGTCCTGGATGGTCTTGATGATCGACGAGTACGTCGACGGCCTGCCGATACCAAGATCTTCGAGCGCCTTGATCAACGACGCCTCCGTATAGCGGGCGGGCGGCGAAGTGGTGTGCCCGTCGGCGGTCAGATCCTTGGCGTCGACGCGCTGGCCCTGTGTCAGGTTCGGCAGCCGGCTCTCGGCGTCGTCGGCCTCACCGCCTGCCTGCTCGTCGATGCTCTCGACGTAAGCCTTCAGGAAGCCTGCGAACGTGATGGTCCGGCCGCTGGCACCGAACACGACCTGCTGCCCGTCGCCGGACGCCCCGGAGATGCGCAGCGACAGCGTCGTGCCCCGCGCATCGTTCATTTGCGAGGCCACCGTGCGCTGCCAAATCAGCTCGTAGAGCCGGAACTCGTCGGTGTCGAGCTGGCTGTGCAGCTGACCCGGCGTCTGGAACACGTCACCGGCGGGCCGAATCGCCTCGTGGGCCTCCTGTGCGTTCTTGACCTTGCGGGTGTACTGCCGCGGCGTCGGGTGCACATACTCCTCGCCGTAGAGCTGGCGGGCCTGATTGCGCGCTGCGTTGATGGCCGACTCCGACAGCGTCGTGGAGTCGGTACGCATATAAGTGATGTAGCCGTTCTCGTACAACCGCTGCGCGATGCTCATCGTCCGCTCGGATGAGAACCGCAGTTTGCGGCCGGCCTCCTGCTGCAGCGTCGACGTCATGAACGGGGCGTACGGCCTGCGCGTGTAGGGCTTCTGCTCGACCGACGACACCGCCAGCTGCGCACCGCGCAAGCCCGTCGCCAGAGTTGACGCCGCGGCCTCGTCGAGCACCAGCACCTCGTCGGGCTTCTTGACCACACCTAGCGAGTCGAAATCGCGCCCGGTGGCCACCCGTCGCCCGTCGACCGAGTTCAGCTTGGCCGTGAACGTGGGCGGGGATGCCTGCGCGTCAGAGACGCTGGCATCGAGTTCGGCGGTCACGTCCCAGTAGCCGGCACTGCGGAATGCCATCCGCTCGCGCTCGCGCGAGACGATGATGCGGGTCGCGACCGACTGCACCCGCCCCGCGGACAGCTTCGGCGCCACCTTCTTCCACAGCACCGGGCTGACCTCGTAGCCGTACAGCCGGTCCAGGATGCGACGTGTCTCCTGCGCGTCGACGAGGTCGTTGTCCAGGTCGCGCGGGTCCTCGGCGGCGGCCCTGATGGCCGGCTCGGTGATCTCGTGGAAAACCATCCGCTTGACCGGGATGCGCGGCTTGAGCGTCTCGAGCAGATGCCAGGCGATGGCCTCGCCCTCGCGGTCGCCGTCAGTGGCGAGATAGAGCTCGTCGACGTCCTTGAGCAGGTCCTTCAGCTCGGCGACGGTGCTCTTCTTATCTGGGCTGATGATATAGAGCGGCTCGAAGTCGGCATCGACGTTGACGCCGAGGCGCGCCCACGGCTCGGACTTGTACTTGGCCGGGACGTCGGCCGCGGCGCGAGGCAGGTCACGAATGTGCCCCCGCGATGACTCGACAATGTAGTTGGAGCCCAGGTAGCCAGCTATTTTGCGTGCCTTGGTAGGCGACTCGACTATGACGAGTCGCCGCACGGCCCCGCCGTTGCGTCCGCTGCCGCGGTCCCCGTCAGCCACCTCTGTCTACGCTCCAATTCTCGTGTTGCCACCGAATGCCGGATGTATACCTCGGTGGTTGTTCCGGCCCCGCTGGCAACTGACAATTTCGCACCCCGCGCCAGCCGACGCAAACTGGCCCCCCCGTTGCGGCCAGTCAGATCCTGGGCCAATGCTCAAACGCGTCGACGCTCCCCGGGGGTTCCCCCACGTTCTCTACCAGGCGCGATAGCCGCCGGCGGCCGCTGATCCGGAGCGCTGGATGCGACCCCCTCGTACCGATCAATGTCGGGGCTATCCCGACCCGCATCATCGCCGACGCCAGCGCCGCATGTGTGTCGGGGGCGTGTGGGTCCAGGCCCAGCAAGTACCGATCGGCTTCGGGGGTGCCGGCGGCGAGCGTCCAGGCCCGCATTTCGCGGGGCCCAGGTAGCCATTGTGGTGGCACGGTCTTGACCGCCCCTAGGGTCC
This sequence comes from uncultured Actinomycetota bacterium, assembly GCA_963766465.1. GTDB lineage: Bacteria > Actinomycetota > Actinomycetes > Mycobacteriales > Mycobacteriaceae > Mycobacterium. Next base: position 152,365 of record CAVXZT010000013.1, on the reverse strand, counting down.
AGTTGCGGGCGATGCCCACCAGCCGCGAGTCCACGGTGGTGCGCACCAGCGGGGTGTTCTCGTCGGTGCGAGCGATCTCCGGCTGCAGGCCGGCCTCCGTGATCATCTCTGCGAGGCCCTCGGCGCGCCACAGCCGATCCACGACGACAGACAGCCGTGCTCCATCCCCGACCAGCGCCACCTGGCCGGGTGCGGCGAGGATCCCGGTCAGGTCGGCGACCGCAGGCGGCACCGACTCGGCCGAGAAGAACGACAGCTGGCTCACGCAGTCGACAGTAGGCCAGTGGCGCCGCGCGGATGAGCCGCCAGGCCGCTAGGGCCTCAAACGAAAAACGCCCCCGCGCTGTCCGTTACCGGAATGGCGCGGGGGGTTTCCTCAAGCCTGATTACTAGACGGCGCGAACGCCGGTGGCCTGTGGGCCCTTTGGGCTCTGGCCGACCTCGAACTCGACCTTCTGGTTCTCTTCCAGGGTGCGGAAGCCGCTGCCCTGAATTTCCGTGTAGTGGACGAAAACATCCGCGGACCCGTCCTCCGGGGCGATGAAGCCGAAGCCCTTCTCCGCGTTGAACCACTTCACAGTTCCCTGTGGCATCTCTCGTGATTTCCTTCTCTTCTTACCGGGCGGTTCACCGACTTCCGGCGTACCGGGCCCGTTCCGACCGCCATACCAACGCGCTTGTCGTCGGAACTTGACCCGACCTACAACCCTCGCAGGAACCGCGCTCGCAACGTCGATCCTGCGAGTGCATATACACGAACACAGAAGCTGCGACCGCCGTAAGTCAATCATGTTCAGCGCTGCCGCGACAGTCTAGATACCCCAGGGGTCTATTGCGTCAAGCGGCTGTTGCTGCGCGGTGTGCCCAGGCTTTGTGTTCGTTGTAGTGGGTGCGATGGCGCAGGCAGCCATGGAGAATGCCGTCTAGGCGGTTGCCGAGGGCGCGCAGGGCCTGGTGGTGGGTGTCGCCGGCGGCGCGGTGCGAGTCGTAGAAGGCGCGGGCGCCAGGGCTGTTCGTTAGGGCGCAAAAGGCCCATTGGTCGATCGCGTCGTGGAGGCGTCGATTGCGCACGTGGCGGGCCAGCACGGCACGTTTCTTGCCCGACGCGACGGTCAACGGTGATGTTCCGGCATAGTTTTTGCGAGACTTAGCGGTGGTGTAGCGGTTCGGGTCGTCCCCGAACTCACCGAGCACCCGGGCGCCGAGAATGACACCAAGTCCTGGCAGGGAGCGGTAGATGTCGGCGTCCGGGTGTGTCTCAAAATGGTCAGCCAGGGCGGTCTCGAGATCGGCGATTTGGTCGTTGAGTTCGGCGATGATGTTGACCGCCGCACTGGTGGTGGCCCCGAACGCCGCCGCGACCGCCTCGGACGCGGCCAGGTGCTCGGTGCGTAGCACCGTTTGGATCTCGCGGGCCCGGGCGTCGATATTGCGTTGGCGCCCAGCGGTTTTGAGTGCGGAGCCGATCTTCGACAGGCTCAGCCGTGCCCCCTGGTCGGGGGTCGGTGCACGGCCCAGAATCGTCAACGCGTCACGATCGGTGAGCGCGTCGAACGCCTCCAAGGCGGCCGGGTAGTACTCACGCAGTGCGCTGCGCAGCATGTTGGCGTGTCGGGTGCGTGCCCAGATCAGGCTCTGATGAGCGCGGGCCAACACCTTGACCGCCTCCGCGTCGGGGCTGTCCCCGGCGATCGGGCGGTGGTTCTGCCGGTCGGTGCGCACTAGATCGGCCAGCAGCTTGGCATCGGAAGCATCAGACTTCGCCCCCGACACGTGGTGGCGATCGCGATACCGAGCCGCGGCCATCGGGTTGATCGCCCACACCTGATAACCAGTCGCGACCATCGCTGTGACCCACAATCCGCGGTCGGTTTCGATCCCGACCATCACCTGCGCGGGATTCTCGGCGTGTGCAGCGATCAGCTCGTGCAAGCCCCGGATTCCGGCCAACCCCTCGGGTAATCGCCGTGACGCCAGGCGCCCGCCTGCCTCGTCCATCAGATACACGTCGTGATGGTCTTCAGCCCAGTCGTCGCCAACGAAGATCATCAATGCCCACCTCCTCGGTCGCGGTCCTGCATCGACGTCCTGTCGAGCCCGAGGACACCCGGCGGCAACCTAATGGATCAGTGCTCAACCAGGCACGACACCCCATCAGCGCTACAAGCGACCTCACCAAACCGACCGGGGCACGATCTAGACTTAGAAGTCGCAATCACTTCGGGCGAACACAGTGCTCACCGGCCAGCGGCTCAGTGATCAGCGTCTCGCGACTGACAGCCGAAATCTGTCAACGCCACACCGATCGGATCCCATTAGGCGAGATCGAGTGGTGAACAATTCAGATAAGGAGGGCATGCGGTGTCGAATGCGGGGTCGGATTTCGGCCGCGAGCTGCTTGCTCGCGCGCTCGAAGGCACCGACCCCAAAGAACACCCGCTGCGCCATGTCGCGGATCTCTCACCACGACAGGGACGACTTCAGCAGTGGCCGCGGTGGGCGGATCCAGATGTGGTGCGGGCGTTCCATGATCGCGGCATCGAGGCGATGTGGTCGCATCAGCTCGCGGCCGCGAATCTTGCGCACGACGGCAGGCATGTGGTGCTCAGTACCGGCACCGCGTCGGGTAAGTCGATGGTTTACCAACTGCCGATATTGACGGCGCTGAAAGCAAGTTCGCGCGCCAGGGCCCTGTACTTGTCGCCCACCAAGGCGCTCGGCCATGACCAACTGCGGGCCGCGATCGCACTGACTGAGGCCGTGGGCGGGCTCGGCGATGTCGCACCCAGTGCATACGACGGCGACAGCCCCGTCGAGGTACGGCGCTTCGCGCGCGAGCGATCGCGCTGGATCTTCTCCAATCCCGACATGATTCACCTGTCGCTGCTCCGCAATCACGCGCGCTGGGCGGTATTTCTGCGCAACTTGCAGTTCATCGTCGTCGACGAATGCCATTACTACCGTGGAGTTTTCGGCTCGAACGTGGCGATGATCCTGCGGCGCCTGCTGCGGTTGTGTGCCCGGTACACCTCGGTGCCGACGGTCATCTTCGCCAGCGCGACCACGGCACAGCCCGCGGCGACCGCCTCTGAGCTGATCGGGCAGACAGTGGCGGAGGTGACCGAGGACGGCTCACCACAAGGCGCGCGCACTATCGCGCTGTGGGAACCGGCGCTGCGCGAAGACATCGTCGGCGAAAACGGGGCGCCGGTGCGGCGTTCGGCCGGCGCAGAGGCCGCGCGGGTGATGGCCGATCTCGTCGCCGAGGGCGCGCGAACGCTGACCTTTGTACGGTCGCGCCGCGGCGCCGAGCTGACTGCGCTCGGTGCGCGAGCACGACTCGAAGACATCGCTCCGGACCTTGCCGAGCGCGTTGCGTCTTACCGGGCGGGTTATCTCGCCGAGGACCGTCGGGTACTGGAACGCGCTCTGGCCGAAGGCGAATTGCGGGGCATGGCCACCACCAACGCCCTGGAGTTGGGAGTGGACATCGCAGGGCTGGATGCGGTGGTGCTGGCAGGCTTTCCGGGCACAGTCACGTCGTTCTGGCAGCAGGCCGGCCGTTCGGGCCGACGCGGGCAGAGCGCGCTGATCGTGCTGATCGCTCGTGACGACCCACTGGACACCTATCTCGTTCACCATCCTGCCGCACTGCTCGACAAGCCGATCGAACGCGTGGTGATCGATCCGGGCAACCCGTATGTGCTTGGGCCGCAGCTGCTTTGCGCGGCAACCGAACTTCCGTTGACCGACACCGAGGTGCGGATGTGGAATGCCGAGGCGGTGGCGGAGACTCTCGTCGACGACGGGCTGCTGCGCCGTCGATCCAGCGGTTACTTCCCCACCCCTGGTGTCGACCCGCATCCCGCGGTGGATATTCGCGGGTCCTCTGGTGGCCAGATCGCGATCCTCGAGGCCGACACCGGCCGCTTGCTTGGCAGCGCGGGTGTCGGCCAGGCACCGGCGTCGGTTCACCCCGGCGCGGTGTATCTGCATCAGGGTGAGAGCTATGTCGTCGAATCGCTGGACTTCGAGGACGGCATCGCGTTTGTGCACTCCGAAGACCCTGGCTATACAACGTTCGCGCGAGAGCTCACCGACATCGCGGTGACCGGCGAGGGTGAGCGAGTGACATACGGGCCGGTCACTGTTGGCCTGGTGCCGGTGGCGGTGTCCAACACGGTGATCGGCTATCTACGACGCCGCCTGGACGGTGAAGTGATCGACTTCGTCGAACTCGACATGCCAACCCGCACGCTGGACACCGCGGCGGTGATGTGCACAATCACCCCGGAGGCGTTGCAGCACAACGGAATCGATTTGCTACAGGTGCCGGGGGCGCTACACGCCGCCGAGCACGCGGCGATCGGCCTGCTTCCGTTGGTCGCCAGCTGCGACCGCGGCGACATCGGCGGAGTTTCGACAGCCGTGGGTCCGGTGCAGGGATTGCCGACGATTTTCGTCTATGACGGCTATCCCGGCGGCGCGGGCTTCGCCGACCGCGGGTTCCGGAAAATAGAGACATGGTGGGCGGCGACGGCAGCCGCCATCGAGGCCTGCGAATGCCCCCTTGGCTGCCCGTCGTGCGTTCAGTCGCCGAAATGCGGCAACGGTAACGATCCACTGGACAAGGAGGGTGCGCTGCGGGTGCTGCGTCTCGTGCTCAACGAGCTCACCAACGCGCCGTGATCCGCCGACGGGGGCGACCGACCCCGCGACGGTCGCCCCCTGGATCCGCGGGCCGAGGCGATGCTGATGGTCGAGCATCTCGAGCACACGGACAGGTACGGCGAACAGTCGGACAACGCGATCCGTTCCCAAGCCCGGAAGCCGGGCGCAGACGGAAAGTACCTCGTCGGAGGGGCTATCGCAACTTAGGAATGCATAACCGAACCGGCTCAGAGCTCACCCAGCAGCGCGCATCGACGGATTCCGTGGACATCGTCGGATGGTAAGCCGCAGTTAGCTCGACGGTAAGATGCCCCTATGAACCACGACTGGCTGCTCGTGGAAGTTCTCGGCAGCGAGCCCGTCGTGGTCGCCCAGGGTCCTCGAACTAAGAATCTGGTTCCAATCAGCGCATTCTTGAGGCGAAACCCTCACCTCATGGCGATCCAGTCGGCCATCGGCGAGACCGTTCGTGCCGGAGTCGGCCTGAGCAGCATCACGCCGAAGCATGACCGCGTAATTCGTACTGAAGTCGTTCAGATGTCCGATGGGCGCATCCACGGTGTGCATGTCTGGATCGGCCCCCCTGGACTCGAACCGCCCGACCGCCCAAAACCCGGACCGCTGATCTGGGACCTGACGAACGGAACCGCCACCGATACCGTCGAGTCGCTGTGGAACAGCGGATGGGATCCCGAGAAGGCACGCACTCACGGCAGGGCATTCGCCGACGACCTGCCGCGCCGCGATCTCAATCCGAGCGAAGCCAAAGTGCTGTCGATGGCGATCAAACCCGAGCTCGGCACGAAGTTCTGCAGCACTTGGGACATAACGGATTTCAACGGCGAGCCGATCACCATCGGCTTTGTCTCCCGAGTGCTGCAGGAAAGCCAAGACGACGGCAGCGAACGGCTGATCTGCCGAGCGATGAACTGGCGCAGCGAACGTGAAGATCCGAGCGCGCCCCATGACTACCTGGCGCAGCGGATCCTCGCCGGGTTAGCGCGACCCGACGTCCATCGGTGCCTTGTCGACCTAAAGAACTGGACGTTGTTGAAGTGGCTGGACGATCCGGCGCAGTTCTTCGACTGGCGAGCCAGCATGTCAGGAGACCACGCTGTGCACCCGTCCGACCGACCCCAGATGGCAAAGATGGCAGCGGAATTCATTACTGGTTCGGCGTCGGGCGTGCTGCGCATGAAGGCGAATGGCGGTGGATGGACGCCGGTCCATGTCACGGTCAACCAGGTTCAGCTCGAAGAGGACATTCACGCCGGAATGGCGACGCTGCGTGTTCCCACCGACGTGGAGATCGCCGCGGCCGGACTCGACGAAGTCGACGACGACCAGCCACCAAAGCGAAAGGCTAGGGTCCGCAAGGATAAGGCGGCTAAGCCCTAGCTTCCTGAGCCAACCGGGCCGGCCCTTGCCGTGGCACGCGCAGGTCCCACGTCGATCCTTCCGAGCTGCACGCTTGTCTCGACAGTGACGACGACATCGAGATTCTCGACCACGCACTGGGTTACGGTCGTGCGCATGGCGAGTGCCAACGCGGATGCCCTTGCGCAGGTGGCGGACGCGCCGTCGGCGAGGCGCAGCGCGGCGGCCACAGCGGCTAGGTCGGCCGCCGCCTGAGCCCGATGACGGGCGATCACCGCGGATCCGACGTACGCACTTCCGACGGTGATCGCCAGCAAAATCGCCAACAGCGCGACCGCAAACAGAGTCACAGAGCCGCGCTCAGCGCGAGCCAGGTTCGGCTGCGGCGACCGCCTCGGCCGCGATGGTGATGCCCGGCAACAGCGGCGACTTCGCGGTGACCCTGGCGACAATGAACTCGCCATCGTGGCGTAGCTGCACGGCCGCTCCGTGGGGCGCGATGCCTTGTGCGGCAGTGGCTGCCGAGCCGTCATCGCCACGCGCCGCGAGCCTGGCAGCCTCGCGCGCGGCGTCGACGCACCGCACCTGCATCGAAACCGCACTGAGCGCTGACACGCAGAAGATGAGCACGGCGACGAGGGCGGCGATCGCGAATGCCGCCTCGACAGTGACACCGCCGTCCTCATCGGCTAGACGTTGGTGTTCAACGCCCGGTTGATGATGTTGGTCAACGCGCTGACGATCGAGTCGCCCGTAATCACCGTGTACAAGATGGCCCCGAACGCCGCCGCGGCGATGGTCCCGATCGCATACTCGACGGTCGACATGCCGTCGTCGTCGACCACAACCAACGTCAGCCGAGCCCACAGCGACCGAATCTTGCTTCCTACCACCCTGATCTCCCCTCATCTCGTGTCGGTTGTCACAGAATTCCTGATCCCAGGACGTCACCAGCCAGCCCGGCAACCACAGGGACGATGCCCAAACACACGAACGCAGGGAGGTAGCAGAGGCCAAGCGGCCCAGCGATCAACACCGATGCGCGTTCGGTCGCAGCGCTCGCGGCATCGGCCGCCTCATGGCGTGATTGGTCGGCAAGTTCTGCAACTCCTTGCGCCAGCGCCGTTCCCGACGATGCCGACCGCCGAGCCAGCCGCAGCAGTGCTTCGGCATGCTTGCCTACCGGTCCGTCCGGATTCGTCCACGCGGTGGCAGGATCGGCGCCCAATGCCAATAGGTCTGCAGCACGGTTGAGCAGCCGCGCCAGCGCCGCAGGTGCGGACGGCGCGGTCGCGGACGCGGCTGTCGACACCGCCATCCCTGCGCGCAGGCAAGCCGCGAGCACGTCGAAGCTCGACGCCGCCGCCAACGGATCGGATGCGGTTGGCGTGGCCCGCCGTCGCCGCTGCACGGCCATCAAACCTGCCCTTGCCTGCACCCGGGAGTCCCTTCCGATCAGCAGGGCTGCAGCCAAAAGTAAAGCGGCCCAGCTCATGTCAACACCTGCGCGGTGATGTGATCCGACCACAGCAACCCGCCGCAGGCCAACGCGGTGCCGATCACCAACAGCCAGCCGCCCGCCCCGCCTGACAGCAGGAAGATCATGGGATCGGCCCCGATCATCTGCCCGAGACCGATGCCGAGTAGCGGCAACCCTGCCAGCACCGCGGCAGTGGTGCGCGCGCCGGTCATCCCTGCGTCGACCTTGGCCGAGAAGCGTCCGCGCTCAACGATGTCGCGCTGCGCGGTCTGCATCAGCGTGGCGATCGCCAGGCCGTGGTCCTGGGCGAGTTGCCAGCACACCGCCAGCCGCTCCCAATGCGCGGGCAGCGACGAACTCCTGGCCATGCAGCGCAGGCCCGCTGCCACATCGGCGCCCAGTCGCGCATGCACAGCGACCGCACGAAGTGACGTCGCCACTACGCCGTCGACCTCGGCGGCAGCGACGGAGAACGCGGCAACCGGATGGGCACCCACTCGCAGCTCGCCGACGAGGACATCCAGTGCGCCCTGCAAGGCCTCGGATTCGGCGGCGCGGAGTCCTAGCCGAACCCGGCGCATGCGGCGCATCCACAGCGTGACACTGACGATCGAGCAGGCCGCGATGACGCTGGCCGGAAGGATGATCGCTAGCGCGACGGCGACGGCGGCCGCGCACGGCAGCACCGGAGATCGGCGCCTTGCGGGCACCAGAAGACCGAGTGTTCTGAGCCTGTACCTTGGCCCTGTCGGGATCACCACAAGCGCCAACGCCAGCGCGAGCGCAGCGCCACTCATCGCTGGGCCCGGTTGCGCAGCAACGCTGCCAAATACTCCTGACCACAGCCGAATCCGGCGTCGACGTGCCACGCGGTGGCCACAGCGACACGGCCGTCGTCGCCGGGTCGCAACACGCCGATTTCGCTCAGTCTGCGTGTGCCGTTTCGGGTGCGGCTCACGTGCACGACGACCTGCACCGCCGCCGCCAGTTGGCTGTGCAGCGCCGCGCGGTCGAGGCCGCCGAGCGCGGCAAGGGCCTCGAGGCGAGCCGGAACCTCGGCGGGATTGTTGGCGTGCACCGTCCCTGCACCACCATCGTGGCCGGTGTTGAGTGCAGCCAGCAGATCTGCGACCTCGGCCCCGCGCACTTCGCCGACCACGATCCGGTCCGGGCGCATCCGCAGTGCCTGTCGCACCAGATCTCGCACAGTCACCTCACCGACGCCTTCGATGTTGGCGCAACGCGCGACGAGCTTGACCAAATGCGGGTGCCCGGGTGCGAGTTCGGCGGCGTCCTCCACACAGACGATGCGTTCGCCGAAACCAACGGCGCCCAACATCGCGGACAGCAGCGTTGTCTTGCCTGCGCCCGTCCCACCGGAAATGAGGAAGGCCAGCCGCGCGTCGATGATGTCGTCGAGCAGTTTGGCCGCTTGCGGCTCGATGGTGCCCGAACGCTTCAGCGCCGCCAGATCCTGGGTGGCGGGCCGTAGCACGCGGAGCGATAGGCAGGTGCCCCCCGCGGCGATCGGCGGCAGCACCGCGTGCAGCCGGACGCTGAACTGACCCGTGCCAATGCCCGTCAGCTGGCCGTCGACCCACGGCTGTGCCTCGTCGAGGCGTCGTCCGGTCGATAGCGCCAGTCGCTGTGCGAGTCGGCGCACGGCAGCCTCGTCGGCGAATCGAATCGAGGTGCGGCGCAAGCCGTTTCCGTCGTCGACCCACACCGCGTCGGGCGCAGTGACCAGCACGTCGGTGGTGCCGTCGGCGCACAGCAGCGGCTCAAGAATGCCTGCACCGGTCAGTTCGGTCTGCAAGACCCGCAGACTGCGTAGGACCTCGGTGTCGCCGACGACGCCACCGGATTCCGCCCGGATCGCGGCGGCCACCACGTTGGGCCGTAGCGGTCCCGACTCGACGGCCAGCCGCTCGCGAACCCGTTCAATCAGCGAGGCGCTCATGAAGTCACCGCCTGGTGCTGGTGCAGCATCGCAAGCACGCGTCGCGCCGCGGCCGCGAGCGGTGATCGATGGCGCAGTCGCAATCCACCGCGCTCGAGGGCATCGGCCACCCCCGGCTGTGCCCTCATCGCGGCCAGCAACGGCAGTCCGACGATCTTGGCGACGTCGGCCGACCTCAGCCCGCCAGGCGACGGGCCCCGCACAACCACCCCGGCATTGGGATTGGCGGCCGACACCCACGGCGCGATCGTCGCGGCCGCCGCGCACGACCGAACGTCGGCAGGAGCCATCATGACCACTAGGTCGGCGGCGTCGAGGACGGCCTCCACCGCGCTGGTCGATCGCCGCGGAAGGTCGCAGATCACCGTCGCGCCTCCGCGGCTGCCTGCTTCGATTACCGCGCCGAGCGGCGCCTCGTCGATGTCACTGCCGGTGCGGCTGCCCGACAAGACGCTGACGCCACGCCTTTGCGGCAACGCTTCGCGCAACGCGGGGTAGCTGACGCGACCGGCTTGCATCGCGAGATCGGGCCAGCGCAGACCTGTCTCGCCCTCGCTGCCAAGGACGAGGTCGATGCCGCCACCCCAGGGGTCGGCGTCGATGAGCAGCGCATCGGACATCCCGGTCGACGTCTGAGCCAGCGCGGTCGCAAAGATTGAGGCGCCCGCCCCGCCCCGGCCGGCGATCACGCCGACGACCGGGCCCCGACGCCCCGTGTCTCGTGACGCCTCGGCGGCGTCGGACAGCTCGGCCATCAACTCCCGGTCGTGACCGGGCAGGGTGACGACGTGCTGGGCTCCCACGGCGATGGCGGCCTGGAAGTCGTCGGCCCGAGGGTCGGAATGCACCAGCAGAACGACGCGACCGCGCCGCGGTAATCCGCGTTGCGCGCAGCGTCGCGCGGCGGCCACATCGAGCAGGACGGCAGCTGCGGCGACCCATACTTTCCGACTGGACGGGTCGGACGCGTGGACAACCGACAGTCCGGCGGCAGCCGCGACGCGGTCTACGTCGTCTCGGATTGCGGGGTCGCCGACCAGCGCCAAGATCCCGTTGCTTGCGGTCATGACCTCAGCCTGCGGCCGGGTTATGACACGACGCCACCGCCGCTACTGCATCTGTGGATGAGTGGGAATCTGGGGATTAACCGAACAAACCCTGTGGTATGTACGCAATGAAAATCACGTTCCGCAACTAATAGAGGTGAGCTGATATATCCGCTATGCGAAGGAAGTCCGTAAAAAGGGACGACCCCCGCCAGGGGGGGAGGAGGCGGAGGTCGTCGTGTATCAGCCCCGGGGGGTCGGGCTGATGCACACCCGGCATAAGCCGAGTAATGCTCACTATACACACGGGACTGCGGATGGGCGCAAGTACTGCTTGCCAGAGAAAGCACGTGATAGCAGGAAAGATTACAGTCACCGGCACCTGTCGTGAACTGCCAATTTGTACACTCTGTCGCTTCTTGTCACGCACCGGCCCCTATGCTGGGCGCTGTGACCGCACCCGAGCCGGCGGCCAAAGGTTTGATTGCGCCGCAAACGGATACGTCGTCCGGCACGCCCATTCGAACCGCCGCCTTCTTCGATCTTGATAAGACCGTCATCGCCAAGTCGAGCACATTGGCGTTCAGCAAACCTTTCTTCGATCAGGGGCTAATCAATCGGCGCGCGGTGCTCAAATCGAGCTACGCGCAGTTCCTGTTCCTGATGTCGGGTGCCGATCACGATCAAATGGACCGCATGCGTTCCTACATCGCGAACATGTGCACCGGGTGGGACGTCGAGCAGGTTAAGTCGATCGTCGGTGAGACATTGCACGACATCGTCAACCCGTTGGTGTTCGCCGAAGCCGCCGAGTTGATCGCCGATCACAAGATCTGCGGCCGCGACGTGGTCGTGGTTTCGGCGTCCGGCGAGGAGATCGTCGCGCCGATCGCCCGGGCACTTGGCGCCACCCACGCGATGGCCACCAGGATGGTCGTCGAGGACGGCCGCTATACCGGCGAGATCGCCTTCTACTGCTACGGCGACGGCAAGGTCGAAGCGATCCGCCAGCTCGCTGCCCGCGAGGGTTACGCGCTCGAGCATTGCTACGCGTACTCCGACTCGATCACCGACCTACCGATGCTCGGGGCGGTCGGCCATCCGACCGTGGTGAACCCCGATCGCGCACTGCGCAAAGAAGCCGCGGCGCGGGGCTGGCCTGCGCTCACCTTCTCCAAGCCGGTGTCGCTGCGCGACCGCATTCCCGCCCCTTCAGGCGCGGCGGTCGCGACTACCGCGGCGGTCGGGGTGAGCGCCCTGGCGGCGGGCGCGCTGACCTATTCCCTGCTGCGCCGCTTCGCTTTCTGATAGCTACCCGGCGTAGTAGCTGGCGCCGACGTGTAACGATCGCGAGTCGCCCGCAATTGGGCCTTGATGTGACCGGGGTCACGGAGTACAAAGGAAGCACGGAAGCCTGGCAAGGCCAAGGCCGAGCCGGAAGAGAAGGCTCGACCTCCCGAAGTCAGGCTACCCAGCACGGATCCCGGCACCCACGCGGAGCACATGCCGCGGAATAGGCAAAAGTGTTGCGGGCCTGCGTAATTGCGAAGAGCGGACGGCCACGACGGCCCCTTGGGTGGGGTTGCAGTCGGAGCGCATCGTAAGGACGCCGAGGTCACCCACGCAACCTACAAAGCACGCTTGGTAACCGGAGTCCGTGCTAGCGGGCGGCGAGCCGAATCATTTCGGAGCGTCGCCCGCTTCACGTTGTCCCCGGCTTGCGCGTGGGCCCTGGGACGCTGCCTGCGCGATGGACAATGCTTCTCGCGCGCCGGCATGCAGTGCCCGGGCACTCAACACGAGCCACGCCGTCAGGCCGTCGGGTGTGCCGGAGGAGAATCCACGCGCCGCCGCTCGGTAGTCGCCGGAGTGGCGCATCCAGTGCACCTCCGGCACGCCGAGGCCGTGGGGGTCCAGACCACTGGCCATGGTCACCAGCCGCGCCACCGCCCTTGCCACCACACCATCGGCGGTACCGAAGGGCTCCAGCGTCAGCAGCTCGCCATGGACGACGGCGGCGAGCACCGGCGCGGGCACGCGCGTCCCGCCGGTGACGATGTCGGCCAGCAGTGCCAGTCGGCGGCCGACGTCTGCGTCGCCGCGCGGACGGCCCAGCCGGTCGTCGTCGGCGAGGTCGGCCGCCGCAAGGGCGTGCAGCCGGGCGATCGCCTGAAGCGGCGCCCGCTGCCACACCCCGATCAGCGACGTTGCCCCGCCTTCCAAGGCCTCCGACACCCGCAGAGCGCCGGCGAGCACTGGATCCGGCGCTCCGTCCGACACCTGCAGTGAGCCACCGTCGAGCACCGAGGATGCCCGCGCCGCGCGAAGCGACGCCTCTGCCGCCGTCGTCGGCCATCCCCGCAGATTGGTGCGATGGCGATGCGCACGGCCCAACGCTTCGCGGGCCTCCTCACCCGCTGCGGCCACGCCTGGCAACTCGGCCAACGGGGCAAGTGGGTCAGCCGCGTTCGTCACGGCAGCACACGCTAGCGCGTGCCCTCGTAGAACACGACCAGCCTGTCGATCCGCCAGAGCTGAGCCAGCACGATCAGGCTGGCACCGAAGACGGTCGGCCACACCTCGACGGCAGCGATCGGCACCAGACACCACCAGCCCAGCCACACCCGACTCCAGATCGCGAGAATCATCAGCGGGATCGCCGCGAAACGCGTCCACACGCTCCACGGGTTGGCGTGGCGCTTCCACGCATCGTCGGTCATCCCGAAGGTGTCGGCGACCCGAGACATGACGCCCATGAATGTCATTGTGCTTGCCGTCGTGGGCGGTGCGGCCGGTGACTAGGCTCACAGATATGTCCGACGCGCACACCGAAGTTCAGTCCACGTACCCGCCGGCGCCCGAGTTCACCGCGCAGGCCAACGCCACCGAGGAGATGTACCGCACGGCCGACGCGGACCGGTTGGCGTTCTGGGCGGAGCAGGCCAACCGGCTGTCATGGGACACCCCATTCGACGAGGTTCTGGACTGGTCGGAAGCGCCGTTCGCGAAGTGGTTCGTCGGCGGCAAGCTCAACGTCGCCTACAACTGTGTGGACCGCCACGTCGAAGCCGGTAACGGCGATCGGGTCGCGATCCGCTGGGAGGGCGATATCGGCGACAGCCGGGAGCTGACGTATGCGGATCTGCTGGCCGAGGTGAGCAAGGCCGCCAATGCCCTTACTGACCTCGGGCTGGTCGCAGGTGATCGGGTAGCGATCTACATGCCGATGGTGCCCGAGGCGATTGTTGCGATGCTGGCGTGTGCGCGGCTGGGCGTCATGCATTCGGTGGTGTTCGCGGGGTTCTCCGCCACAGCGCTGGCGGCCCGCATCGAAGATGCCGAGGCAAAGCTCGTCATCACCACCGATGGCCAGTACCGGCGCGGTCAGGCGGTGTCGCTGAAGGAGCCCGTCGACGAGGCCTGTCAGGGGCAGAAAACGGTGGAACACGTTCTGGTGGTGCGGCGCACCGGAATTGACACACCGTGGACCGACGGCCGCGATCTGTGGTGGCACGACACCGTCGATGTGGCGTCACCCGACCACACCCCGGAGGCGTTCGACTCCGAGCACCCCTTGTTCCTGCTCTACACATCGGGCACCACCGGCAAGCCCAAGGGCATCATGCACACCTCGGGCGGGTACCTGACGCAGGCGTCCTACACCCACCACAACGTCTTCGACATCAAGCCCGAGACCGATGTGTATTGGTGCACAGCCGATATCGGCTGGGTCACGGGCCACACCTACATCGTGTACGGGCCACTTTCCAACGGCGCCACCCAGGTGGTCTACGAGGGCACACCGAACTCCCCCAACGAGCACCGGCACTTCGAAGTCATCGAAAAGTACGGCGTCACCATTTATTACACGGCGCCAACCCTGATCAGGATGTTCATGAAGTGGGGACGTCAAATCCCCGACGCCCATGACCTGTCGAGTCTGCGATTGCTCGGCAGCGTTGGCGAGCCGATCAACCCCGAAGCGTGGCGCTGGTACCGGGATGCGTTCGGCGGCAACAGGACTCCAGTCGTCGACACGTGGTGGCAGACCGAGACCGGCGCGATCATGATCTCACCGCTGCCAGGGGTCACCGAGGCCAAGCCGGGGTCGGCGATGACCCCGCTGCCCGGCATATCGGCGAAGATCGTCGACGAAGAGGGCAACGAACTGGTGCCCGGCGCCGACGAGGGCGAGCACGTCACCGGCTATCTGGTGCTGGATCAACCCTGGCCGTCGATGCTGCGCGGGATCTGGGGCGACCCGGAGCGGTACAAGGAGACGTACTGGTCGCGGTACGCGGAAAAGGGCTGGTACTTCGCGGGCGATGGAGCACGCGTCGACTCCGACGGATCGATCTGGCTGCTCGGCCGCATCGACGACGTGATGAACGTTTCGGGGCACCGGATCTCCACCACGGAGGTGGAATCGGCGTTGGTCGGACACTCCGGCGTTGCCGAGGCGGCCGTCGTCGGCGCCAGTGACGAGACCACCGGGCAGGGCATTTGCGCGTTCGTCATTCTCGAGGCGCACGCCAAGGACAACGACAACATGGTCGACCAACTACGCGAGCAGGTCGCCAAGGAGATCGGAAAGATCGCCCGCCCCCGCGAGATTCACGTTGTACCGGAGCTACCGAAGACCCGCAGCGGCAAGATCATGCGCCGGCTGCTTCGTGATGTCGCCGAAGGCCGCGAGCTCGGTGACACGTCAACGCTGGTGGACCCCAGCGTGTTCGAGGCGATCAGGGCCGGCAAATAGTCAGGCCGCGGGTGCTCCGACGGGGACGAAGCCCGAACCCGCTCGGTTCTTGGCGGTGATATCCGCCAACTGCGTGTTGAACGACATCGTCACCGCGGGCGTATGCAGCGGAATGAATTTGACGACACACGTCGGCAAGTCCTCGGAGAACGCACCGTGGATCATTCCGACGAGCCGATTGTTGACGGTGACCGGTGCACCGGAGTCGCCCGGCTGTCCGCAAACCTGATTGACGATAGTGCCGGGTTGCTCGCCCGGGCCCCACGTGACGCCGCACGAATACCCCGTCGTCCTGCCGAGTTTGCACGCGATGTCGCCGACGACCGGATCGGGGCCGAGGCCGTCGATCTGGAATCCCTTGACGTTGTTGACCGGCTGCACCTTCTGCGGGTCGAACTGGATCACCGCGTAGTCGAGGGCGTCGTTTCCTGCGACCATCGTGCCGAGCACCCCGGCCGACTCGGCGCCTTCGGCGGCCACCCGTTCGCCAGGTCCACCGCAGTGCGCAGACGTGAAGCCGATCAGATTGCCACGGTTGTCGTTACCGATCGCGGTCAGCGTGCACATGGTGTCGCCCTCGACCACGATGCCCGAGCCACCGCCCAGCGGGACCAGGCCATCGGCGTTGGCGACTGCGGAAGGCAGCATGAGCGCGGCCAAGGCCGCGAAAATCGTCAGGCGGCGGACGCTGGTCCTCAAGTATCTCTCCCCCATCGACGTGCCGCCCGACCATCCAATTCGGCCAGTCTATCGTCGGCCCGGATCGTTTCGATGGACGCCACGTGGCAACATGAACCGCGACTGTGACCGGATGCGGGGAGGAACTGTTTCGTGAGTGATCGCAAGGATGGCGTGCCGACGACGGTGACTTCGATACCGCTGGTCGATCCCCACGCTGCCAAAGCCGACCCGTCCATCGGTGACCTCGTCAAGGACGCGACGACGCAGGTGTCGACGCTCGTGCGGGCCGAGGTGGAATTGGCGAAGGCCGAGATCACCCGCGACGTGAAGAAGGGCCTCACCGGCAGCGTCTTCTTCATCCTGGCGCTGGTGGTGCTGTTCTACTCCACGTTCTTTTTTTTCTTCTTCCTCGCCGAACTGCTCGACACCTGGTTGTGGCGGTGGGTCGCCTTCCTGATCGTGTTCGGGATCATGGTGCTAGCCACCGCGGTGCTTGCGCTGTTCGGCTATTTCAAGGTGCGACGGATCCGAGGGCCGCAACAGACCATCGAGTCCGTAAAGGAAACCCGCGAGGCGCTTACGCCGGGGCACGACAAGGACAAGGCGCTCACATCGCGGAACGGTGAAGGACCCGGGGCGCAGACCGATCCTTCGGGTTGGTAGTGGCCCCACCCGACCCGTCGGTAGTACGGATCGACGGTCCCTGGCGTCATCTCGAGGTGCACGCCAACGGGATTCGTTTTCACGTCGTTGAGGCGGATTGGAAGGACGGCGCCACTGGGCCCAATGTCGGCGCCAAGGCGCCTCCACCAACGGATCGCCCGCTGGTGATCCTTCTGCACGGCTTCGGCTCGTTCTGGTGGTCCTGGCGCCATCAGTTGCGTGGCTTGACCGACGCCAGGGTCGTGGCGGTCGACCTGCGTGGCTACGGCGGCAGCGACAAGCCGCCCCGCGGCTACGACGGCTGGACACTCGCCGGCGACACCGCTGGGCTGGTGCGCGCACTTGGCCACAAGTCGGCCACGCTGGTGGGCCACGCCGACGGCGGTCTGGTGTGTTGGGCGACCTCTGTGCTGCATCCGCGGATGGTGCGGGCGATCGCCCTCGTCAGCTCACCGCATCCCGTCGCACTGCGGGCCTCGGCGCTGACGCGGCGCGACCAGGGCCTTGCACTGCTGCCGTGGATGCTGCGCTATCAGGTGCCGGTGTGGCCGGAGCGGTCGCTATCCCGCCACAACGCAGCGGAGCTGGAGCGGCTGGTGCGTAGCCGGGCCAGCGGTAAATGGCAAGCCTGCGAAGACTTTTCCGAGACCATTCGGCATATGCGGCAGGCGATCCAGATTCCTTCGGCGGCGCATTCGGCGCTGGAGTACCAGCGCTGGGCAGTGCGCAGCCAACTGCGCGGCGAGGGCAGGCGGTTCATGCGCTCGATGAAGCGGCCGCTGGCGGTGCCGGTGCTGCACATGCGCGGCGACGCCGATCCGTACGTGCTTGCCGATCCGGTGTATCGCACACAGCACTACGCCCCGCAGGGCCGCTACGTATCCATCGCAGGCGCAGGGCATTTCGGCCACGAGGAAGCACCCGATGTGGTCAACGACCAGCTGTCGCGTTTCCTGGCGCAGGTATACGGCTAGCCGCCGACGCAGGCGCCCGTCGCAACGCGTTGAGTGTCGCCGATCTTCGCCATCTGGCGGGATACTTCTTTCGCGGTAAGCACAAAACCGGTATCTGCATCGTCAACGGCCGCGCCGAACACCACGCCAAGCACCTTGCCGTTCCGGTCGATCATCGGGCCACCCGAATTTCCTTGTCGCACAGTGCCTCTGATCGTGTAGACCTCGCGCGTCACGGTTGCGGTGCGGTAGATGTCGGGACCGTTCAATTCGATGGTCTCGCGCACGCGGGCCGGGGTCGCGACGAAGTCGCCGCCGCCGGGGTAACCCATCACGACGGCGTCGGTTCCGGTCTGCGCGGTCCCTTCGGCGAATGACAGCGGAGCCGACGGCAGGTTCGGCACATCGAGAATCGAGATGTCCGCCTCGGGGTCGTAGGACACCACGCCTGCGTCGTAGGTTTGGCCGTCGACCTCGACCGTGACGCTGTCGGAGCCGGCGACCACGTGCGCGTTGGACATCACGCGGTTCGGTGCGACGACGAAACCCGTGCCCTCCAATACCTTTTGGCATCCCGGTGCGACACCGCGGATCTTGACGACGCTCGGCCGGGTCGCTGCGACGACGGCGTCGGTGGCCAGCGCGGCATCCGGGGCGTCGACCGCGATGATCGGCGTACGGCCGTACTCCGAAAGCACGTCGGGCAGGCCGGACGTGTCCAGCAGTGCCGACAACCGCGTCGGCACGGACTTCAGCCAGCTGGGTGCCACCTCGTCGACCTGTGCCAGCACCTTCGACCCGCGCACGGCGGCGGCCAGGTTCGGCTGATCCGACGAGGTCAGCGGGGTGGCCAACATCCACGCCGCGACCAGCACCGCGACCAGCTGCAATGCCACGCCGATCACGGAGTCGACGGCGCGCAGTCCGGGATTGCGGAGCGCACCGCGCACCGCGCGACCAAGGACCACGCCGGCGATCTCACCGATCACGACCAACGCCAGAATCAGAAACAGCGTGACGAACAGCTTGCTGCGGGGGCCGTCGATGTGGGACACGATGTGCGGAGCCAGCAGCACCCCGGCGACCGCGCCGAGAACCACGCCGACGAAGGACAGCAGCGAGCCGAGCGCGCCGGAGCGCCACCCCGAGATGGCAGCGACGAACGCGATCGCGAGGACGGCGAGATCAAGCCACTGTGACGAGTTCATTGTTGAGCATCACCGTAGCTGTCCTCGTGCCCGACGAGGGCCATTGCGTCGTCGAGTTCACGAACATCGTCGGTGTCCCACGGCGTGGCCCAGCCCGCCACGTCGAGCATCGCCGAGATCACCTGACCGGTGAATCCCCACACCAGCATCTCGTTGAGCAGGAACGCAGGGCCGGCGAATCGCCGCGTATTCTCCTTGCGGTACACCATGATCCGGTTCTCGGGGTTGATGAACGCGCGCACCGGTACCCGAGCGACGACCGCGGTTTCTGACTCGTCGACGACGGACACCGGCCCGGGATCTCGCGAGTAGGCGAGCACGGGGACGACGTGGAAGCCGGACGGCGGGATGAACATCCGCTCGAGCGTGCACAGCGGATGCAGCCGGCTGGTGTCGATACCTGTCTCCTCGTTGGCTTCACGCAGCGCCGTGAACACCGGTCCATCGTCGCCGGGATCGGCGGCCCCGCCAGGGAATGCGGCCTGGCCAGCGTGGTGACGCAGGGTCGACGCCCGCACCGTGACCAGAAGGTCGGCATCGTCGGGCAGGCCGCCAGGAGGTGCGTCCGCGGGACCCGAGAACAGCACAAGCACCGCGGCGTCGCGCTTCTCTCCTGTGATCGCGGCCTTGGTGTTCGCGGCCGTGACGAGTGCCAGCACTTCGGGGGGCACCCGCCGGCGATAGGCGCGCTTCACGTCACGGCAGTTGTCGGTCAGCGGCTTGAGCCAGGGCGGGGCGGCTTGCGGGTTGAGGGGTTTGCGCTCGCCCACTCCACTGCCCCAGCTCACCCCGGCTCTCCAATCTTTGGATCCACCGCCGCGGCGATCTCGTCGGCGTTGGCGAAGGACCGCGGCAGGACTTCGGCAACGCTACCGTCCGCGCGCAGCACCACCGTCGCGGGCATGACGTTGGGTACCGCCAAAGCGGCGGCGACCAGCCTGCGGCCATCCTGCAGTGTCGGCAGTCGCACGCCCAGTTCAGCCAGCCGCAGCAATGCCGCGGCTTCGTTCTCGTCCTGGTGCACGGTCAGCACGGTGACGTCGGGTCCTGCCCTGCGCTGGTACTCGGCCATCGCGGGCAGCTCCTCAGCGCACGGCGCGCACCAGTAGGCCCAGAGGTTGAGGACCGTCGTCCGGCCGGCAACGGCCTTGGCGACGTCGACGCTCGCACCGTCACCGGCGCATTCCAGCGTGATGCCACCCAGCCGCTCCGGGCCAGCGCCTGGCCCCGCCGGGGGACACGGTGAAAGGTCGGCGCGGGCACGGGGGCCTGCGAGTGCTTCGGCGGTGTCCGCGTCACGGCGGTCGCGGGGGTCCCCGCCCCCGGGCGGACCGGTCGGCGAGCCGTCGTCCCCCAACTGCATCCACAGCGCTACGCCAAGCGCAAGGACGACGACCATCACCGCGACGGTCCACCGGGTCGACGTGCTCATAGGCGGCTGGTCAGAGGCCGGCCAGTGCCAGCAGGTGCTCGGTCTCCGGCCCCTTGACCAGCGGCGCGGCGATCAGTGGATCGGTCGGCCCTGTTCCAAACGACGGGCAGTCCTTGGCAAGCACGCACACCCCGCACGCGGGTTTCTTCGCATGGCACACGCGCCGGCCGTGGAAAATCACCCGGTGGCTGAGCAGCGTCCACTCGCTGCGCTCGATCAGCTCGCCGATCGCGTGCTCGACTTTGACCGGATCCTCAAGATCGGTCCAGCGCCAGCGTCGCACCAAGCGGCCGAAGTGGGTGTCGACCGTGATCCCGGGAATGTCGAAGGCGTTGCCGAGGATGACGTTGGCGGTTTTGCGGCCGACACCTGGCAGCGTCACCAGATCCGCCATGGTGTTCGGAACGTTGCCGCCGAAGCGCTCCACCAACTCCTGGCCGAGGCGGATGAGCGAGTTCGCCTTGTTTCGGTAGAAGCCGGTGGACCTGATGAGTTCTTCGAGCTCGGTTCGGTCGGCTTGTGCGTAATCCAGCGCCGTGCGGTAGCGCTTGAACAACGCCGGGGTGGCTAGGTTGACCCCTTTGTCGGTGCTCTGCGCCGATAAAATGGTCGCCACCGTCAGTTCCAGCGGATTGGTGAAGTCCAACTCGCAATAGACATGCGGAAATGCTTGCGCCAGTGTGCGATTCATCCGCCGAGCGCGGCGGACAAGGCCGATGCGGGTCTCGTTGTCCCACTTCCGCGAGGCCGCTTGCCGAGCCGGCTTGGCGGATGCCGGCTTGGCGGCTGAAGTGTCACCCACGGTCACGAATGCCAGCGTACGCAGGGCGATGAGCGCTTGAGCGAAGAGCATCGGGCACAGTCCGACTTCCTTAGGTGCGGACCGGTGACAATTCGTGATCCCGCTGAGACCTTGGCCGTGTTTACTTCTGCCTTGTGTCTTGGTTGCTCGCAGCGCTTATTCCGGGGTTGCTGATGCTGGCAACATTCGGGCTACAGCGGCTCGAATCGAGCCTCGACGACGACACCGTCTCGGCATCGGATGTCGCAGAGTTTCTGGAGCAAGCCGAGGCCGATGACGTGAACACGCTGGCGCGAGAAGGCATGGGCCGAGCGCTCGATGGTTTGCATCAGCGATTGGGCGAACGGGATTGGCCGCTAGACGGATCAGACACCGGTGATATGACAAGTTTGCCAACACGGCTATATGCGCATCACGGATCGAATCCTGAATTTCAGCCGACTCGGCATGCCAATCGTGTGTAGCGTGGGCTAGTCGCACTGGAGGCCGAATGCCGACAATGTCGGCTTGGCATACCTCTAGACTGATCTCGCTAACCAGTTAGAGGTCGGCTGGCGCATGTCATATCACCCAACAGCTTAAGAGGGGCAACGTGGACGAGATCCTGGCGAGGGCCGGAATCTTCCAGGGAGTCGAACCCAGCGCCGTTTCCGCGCTGACCAAGCAATTGCAGCCCGTCGACTTCCCACGCGGGCACACTGTGTTCGCCGAGGGAGAGCCTGGCGACCGGCTGTTCATCATCATTTCGGGAAAGGTCAAGATCGGCCGCCGCTCGCCGGACGGCCGCGAGAATCTGCTGACCATCATGGGCCCTTCGGACATGTTCGGTGAGCTCTCGATCTTCGACCCGGGCCCGCGGACGTCGAGCGCCACGACCATCACCGAGGTGCGGGCGGTCTCGATGGACCGCGATGCGCTGCGGGCGTGGATCGCCGATCGCCCTGAAATCGCTGAGCAATTGCTGCGGGTGCTGGCCCGTCGCCTGCGGCGCACCAACAACAATCTGGCCGACCTGATCTTCACCGACGTGCCCGGCCGTGTCGCCAAGCAGCTGCTGCAATTGGCGCAGCGCTTCGGCACGCAGGAGGGCGGCGCGCTGCGCGTTACGCACGATCTCACGCAGGAGGAGATCGCGCAGCTGGTCGGCGCATCGCGAGAGACGGTCAACAAGGCACTCGCCGATTTCGCCCATCGCGGCTGGATTCGCTTGGAGGGCAAGAGCGTGTTGATCTCCGACTCCGAACGACTGGCCCGCCGCGCGCGCTAACTTTGCGATTTCGGCGCGCTTACGGAAGCTGAGCGGGCGTTAGCGCGCCGAACTCACTAGCTGCGTAGATAGTCCAGTTGCGCTTGGACGCTCCATTCGGCTGCGTCCCATAGCTTTTCGTCGACATCGGTGTAGACATGTTCGACGATTTGGCGTGCGCTGGCGTCGTCACCGAGTGCATGCAGAGCACCACGCACCTGATCGAGCCGCTCCTCGCGGTGTGCGAGGTACATGGCGCTGACGGCTTCCAGGTCGTCGAGATCGGGGCCGTGGCCAGGCAGTACGGTCCGGTGGCCCAGACCGTGCAGCCGGCGCAGTGACTCCATGTACTCGCTGAGGCTGCCGTCCTCGTTGTCGATGACGGTGGTGCCCCGGCCAAGCACGGTGTCGGCGGTCAGCACCGCGTCGTCGAGCAGAAACGACACCGAGTCGGCCGTATGGCCCGGCGTGGCCATCACCGTAATGCGAAGGCCTGCGGCGTCGATGACCTCGCCGTCGGTGAGCGGCCCACCGAGCCCGCGCAGGAACCCGCTGCCGACGGAGCGGACGACGGCGCCCGTGCGCTCGACGATCTTGTCGATGCCGCCGGTGTGGTCCTCATGTTTGTGGCTGATCAGCACGAGCGGGATGGTCCCGAGCCCGGCGAGGGTCGCGATGTGCTCGTCGTCCTCGGGTCCGGGGTCGACGACCACCATCTCGTCGCTGCCACGCCCTCTCAGCACCCAGGTGTTGGTGCCGTCGAGAGTCATCAACCCGGGGTTGTTGCACAGCAGCACCGACGCGGTCTCGGTGACCGGGCGCAACAAGCCATAAGCCGGGTGATTGGGTGTCACTTAGCTTCAGCCGGATCGTCGCTCACGCGACCTCGACGATGAGCTCGACCTCGACCGGCGCGTCCAGCGGCAGCTCGGACACCCCGACCGCGGACCGCGCATGTGCGCCAGCATCGCCGAACACCTCGCCCAGCAAGTGCGAGGCCCCGTTGATCACGCCGGGCTGGCCGTTGAATCCGGGCGCTGATGCGACGAACCCGACGACCTTCACCACCCGGGTGACGGCGTCGATGCCGACCAGCGAATGCACCGCGGCCAGCGCGTTGAGTGCACATGCGCGCGCCAAATCCTTGCCCTCCTCCGGGCTCACCTCGGCGCCGACCTTGCCGGTCTGCGGCAGCTTGCCCGCCTGCATCGGCAGCTGGCCGGCCGTGTAGACCAGGTTGCCGGTGCGCACGGCGGGCACGTACGCCCCCGCCGGCGGGACGACTTCGGGCAGCTCGATGCCTAGCTCGGCGAGCCGCTTCGAGGCACTCATTTCGGCCGCTTCAGGTACGCGACATGCTGCTCTCCCGTCGGTCCAGGCAGCACCGACACCAGTTCCCAGCCGTCCTCGCCCCACTGGTCGAGGATCTGTTTCGTCGCATGCGTCAGCAGCGGGACGGTGGAGTACTCCCAGCGGGTCGGTTCGCTCATGCGGCTGAGCTTATCGGGCAGCGATATCGACTTGGCTAGCATGCAGGGGTGGCTACCTCAGCGAACAGCGGTAGACCGGTCGGCTGGCCGTCTCGCCTGACTAAGGCGCGTCTGCACTTTGTCACCGGCAAGGGCGGAACCGGCAAGTCGACGATCGCGGCCTCTCTGGCGCTGGCGCTGGCCGCCGGTGGCCGCAAGGTGTTGTTGGTGGAAGTCGAAGGGCGCCAAGGCATTGCGCAGCTTTTCGACGTTCCGCCGCTGCCCTATCAGGAGGTCAAGATCGCCACCGCCGACGGCGGCGGGCAGGTCAACGCGCTGGCGATCGACACCGAGGCGGCGTTCCTCGAATACCTCGACATGTTCTACAACCTCGGCCTTGCCGGCCGCGCGATGCGACGGATCGGCGCGGTGGAATTCGCGACGACAATCGCACCTGGCCTCCGTGACGTGCTGCTCACCGGCAAGATCCGCGAGATCGTGACCCGGGCCGAGAAGGGCAAGCAGCCGGTCTACGACGCGATCGTGGTGGACGCCCCGCCGACGGGTCGCATCGCCCGGTTCCTCGACGTCACCCAGGCGGTGTCGGAGTTGGCCAAGGGCGGCCCGGTGCACTCGCAGGCCGAGAGCGTGGTCAAGGTGCTGCATTCCGACCTCACCGCGATCCACCTCGTCACCCTGCTCGAGGCGCTGCCCATTCAGGAGACGCTCGAAGCGATCGACGAACTCCAGGAACTGGGCCTGCCGATCGGCAGCGTCATCGTCAACCGCAACATCCCGGCATATCTGCCCGCCGATGACCTCGCCAAGGCCGCCGAAGGCGACATCGACGCCGACGCCGTCCGCACAGGCTTAGAGAGTGCGGGAGTCACCTTGTCCGACAGCGATTTTGCCGGGCTGCTCACGGAAACCATCCAACACGCGACGCGCATCAAGGCGCGCGCCGAAAGCGCCGAGCAGCTCGATGAACTCGACGTGGCACGCCTGGAGCTGCCGCATATCCGCGACGGCGTCGACCTCGGTAGCCTCTACGAGCTCGCCGAAGCACTCGCCCATCAGGGCGTCCGATGAGCGTGCGCATCGGACCATTGAGGAGAAGTAGATGAGTACCGCACCGCCCGCGCTTGACATGAGCGCGCTCCTGCACGACACCTCGAACCGCGTGGTGGTGTGCTGCGGCGCAGGTGGGGTCGGCAAGACCACCACCGCGGCCGCCATGGCGTTGCGCGCGGCCGAATACGGCCGCACCGTCGTGGTTCTCACCATCGACCCGGCCAAGCGGCTGGCCCAGGCACTCGGCATCAAGGATCTCGGCAACACCCCGCAGCGCGTTCCGCTCGCACCCGAGGTTCCCGGCGAGCTGCACGCCATGATGCTCGACATGCGCCGGACGTTTGACGAAATGGTTATCCAGTACTCCGGACGCGAACGGGGCGAAGCGATTCTGGACAACCAGTTCTACCAAACCGTGGCCACTTCACTGGCGGGCACGCAGGAGTACATGGCGATGGAGAAGCTGGGTCAGCTTCTCGCCCAAGACAAGTGGGACCTGATCGTCGTCGACACCCCGCCGTCTCGCAACGCGCTTGACTTCCTTGACGCGCCACAACGGCTGGGTAGCTTCATGGACAGCCGGCTGTGGCGGCTGCTGCTGGCGCCAGGTCGTGGCATCGGCCGGCTGGTGACCGGCGCGGTGGGCTTGGCCATGAAGGCGCTATCGACGGTGCTCGGTTCGCAAATGCTTTCCGACGCAGCTGGTTTCGTGCAAATGCTGGATACGACGTTCGGCGGGTTTCGCGAAAAGGCAGACCGCACCTATGAGCTGCTCAAGCGGCGCGGCACGCAATTCGTGGTGATATCCGCCGCCGAGCCCGACGCGCTGCGGGAAGCGTCCTTCTTCGTCGACCGGCTATCCGAAGAGCACATGCCACTGGCCGGGCTGATTCTGAACCGCACGCATCCGACGCTGAGCGACCTGCACGCCGATAAGGCTGTCGAGGCCGCCGAGGAACTCGAAAAGAAGGATCCGGACGCGTTGGCCGCCGCGGTGCTGCACATCCACGCCGACCGGGCGATGACAGCCAAGCGAGAGATCCGGTTGTTGTCGCGGTTCACCGGCGCCAACCCACATGTGGCGATCGTCGGCGTGCCGTCACTGCCATTCGACGTGTCGGACCTTGAGGCGCTTCGGGCGATCGCCGATCAGATCACCGGCGAGGCCGCCGCTTAAACGGCGCTGCGGTGTTTGCGCTGGGCCGCGAAGAAGTCGGCCCAGGAGACCACCTCGGGGTGCTGCTTGAGCAAAGCGCGGCGCTGGCGTTCGGTCATCCCGCCCCAGACCCCGAATTCGACGCGGTTGTCGAGAGCATCGGCGCCGCATTCCAGGATCACCGGACAGTGGCGACAAATCACGGCCGCTTTGCGCTGGGCGGCGCCCCGGACAAACAGTTCGTCTGGATCAGCTTGGCGGCAGCGGGCTTGGGAAACCCAAGCTATCCGGGCCTCGGCCTCGGCGCCCTGGACCAAACTATGCGTTGACATGTTGGCGCTTGTCCTGCGCGCAGCGGGTCGTGTAGCTGACACCAGCGATCCCTTCGTTCCAGCCGCCCCACCCCGACACAGCGACGGCGTAGTCCTCCGGAGTAGAACGCTGATGCGATCTACGCCACAGTGTGAGGGTCAAGTGTGACCTGCATCGCACTGTGTGCCCAACTTAGGTGGTCAGGGGCCTTCTGCGCAATACGTACGACCGCACTTTTTTGGGACGACCGTGCCGTCAGACCGCAAAATTAACGGTAGAGCAGGTCGTGGTGCCCAGCGAACTCCGCAATCGACCGTCAGAAGCTGCCATTTTGCGAGGTCGTTACTCTGTACGGCATGCCGGAGCAGCCGCCGACCCGACCGCCGACAACAGTCACGGTCATCAAGCTCGCGTGGTGCTGCCTACTGGCCAGCGTGGTCGTCGCCGGGCTGATGTTTCCCGTGGTTGGCGGTTTCGGCTTGCTGTCCAACCGCGCCTCCGACGTGGTGGCCAACGGCTCCGCGCAGTTGGTCGAGGGCGAGGTACCGCAGGTGTCGACGATGGTCGATGCCAAGGGCAACACCATCGCGTGGCTCTACTCGCAGCGACGATTCGAGGTGCCGAGCGATCAGATCGCCAACACCATGAAGCTGGCGATCGTCTCGATCGAGGACAAGCGCTTTGCCGAGCACAACGGCGTCGACTTGCAGGGCACGCTGACCGGCCTGTCCGGCTATCTGTCGGGAAATCTGGACACCCGCGGCGGCTCGACGATCGAGCAGCAGTACGTCAAGAACTATCAGCTGCTGGTGATCGCGCAGACCGACGCCGAGAAGCGCGCGGCCGTCGAGACCACCCCGGCCCGCAAGCTGCGCGAGATGCGGATGGCTCTGACGCTGGACAAGACGTTCACCAAGCCGGAAATCCTCACCAGGTACTTGAACCTGGTGTCATTCGGCAACGGCGCCTTCGGCATCCAGGACGCGGCACAGACCTACTTCGGAGTCAACGCCTCAGAGCTCAACTGGGAGCAGGCCGCGTTGCTGGCCGGCATGGTGCAGTCGACGAGCACGCTCAACCCGTACACCAATCCCGACGGCGCACTGGCACGCCGAAACACCGTGCTGGACACCATGATCGCCAATGTCCCCGAACACGCGGACGAGCTGCGCGCCGCCAAGGAGCAACCGCTGGGCATCCTGCCGCAGCCGAATGAATTGCCCCGCGGCTGCATCGCGGCCGGTGATCGCGCATTCTTCTGCGACTACGTGCTCGACTACCTGGCCCGCGCCGGCATCAGCAAGGAACAGGTCGCCAAGGGCGGCTACATGATCAAGACCACGCTGGATCCGGATGTGCAGATCCCGGTGAAGTCGGCGGTCGACAGCATCGCCGCCCCGGATCTCGCCGGCGTCGCGAGCGTGATGAGCGTGATCAAGCCGGGCAAGGAGTCGCATCCGGTACTGGCGATGGCCAGCAACCGCACCTACGGCCTGAACATCGACTCCGGTGAGACCATGCAGCCGCAGCCGTTCTCGCTCGTCGGTGACGGTGCAGGCTCGGTGTTCAAAATCTTCACGACGGCGGCCGCGCTCGACATGGGCATGGGAATCAACGCCCAACTGGATGCGCCCGCGCGGTTCGAGGCGAAGGGCCTTGGCAGCGGCGGAGCCAAGGGCTGCCCGGCGAACACGTGGTGCGTGCAGAACGCGGGCAATTACAAGGGCGCGATGAATGTCACCGATGCGCTGGCCACCTCGCCCAATACCGCTTTCGCGAAGCTGATCTCGCAGGTGGGTGTGCAACGCACCGTGGACATGGCGGTCAAGCTTGGCCTGCGTTCCTACGCGCTGCCAGGCACCGCCCGCGACTACGACCCGCAGAGCAACGAAAGCCTCGCCGACTTCATCAAGCGGCAGAACCTTGGCTCGTTCACATTGGGCCCGATCGAAGTCAACGCCCTTGAGTTGTCGAATGTCGCAGCCACCCTGGCATCCGGCGGCGTGTGGTGCCCGCCGAACCCGATCGACAAGGTCGTCGATCGCACCGGCAAGGACGTCGCTGTCACCACGGAAACCTGCGAGCAGGTGGTGCCCGAGGGCCTGGCCAACACGATGGCGAACGCGATGAGCAAGGACGACAGCGGGGCGGGCACCGCTGCGGGCTCGGCAGGCTCGGCGGGCTGGGACCTGCCGATGTCGGGCAAGACCGGCACGACCGAAGCGCACCGCTCGTCGGCCTTCGTCGGCTTCACTCCTTATTACGCGGCGGCCAACTACATCTACGACGACTCCACCACCCCGTCGGACCTGTGCTCGTATCCGCTGCGCCAGTGCGGCTACGGCAACCTGTTCGGCGGCAACGAGCCCGCGCGGACGTGGTTCACCGCGATGAAGCCGATCGCCAACAATTTCGGTGAGGTCAAGCTGCCGCCACCCGATCCGCGCTATGTCGACGGCGCGCCGGGATCGAGGGTGCCCAGCGTCTCGGGCATGAGCGAGAGCACCGCCCGTCAGCGGCTCAGGGAGGCCGGCTTCCAGGTCGCCGACCAGTCCACGCCGGTCAACAGCACCGCGCCGTACGGCGCCGTGGTGGGGACCTCCCCGACTGGTCAGACGGTGCCCGGCTCGATCGTCACGATTCAGATCTCCAACGGCATCCCACCGCCACCGCCGCCGCCCCCGCCGGGCGCGATCCCGCCGGGCCTACCCGGTGGACCGCCGATAGAGATCGGTCAAACGGTTGTCGAGATCCCCGGCTTGCCGCCGATCACCGTGCCGGTGCTTGGCCCGCCACCGCCGCCACCACCACCCCCGGGGCTGCCGCCACCGCCGTGACCGGGATGTGAATGCGCTGTGCGGTTGGCCACCCTGCGCGAGTGGGAGTCGGTATGCGCGGGTCTGTGGCAGTAGGCTGCGTGCATGTCTGCGCCTTCGACATTCCTGAAAAACACCGCCGTGCTCGCCGCCGGTTCGGTGCTCGCCGGGATCGGCTACGCATCGATCATCGAGCGCAATGCGTTTGTCGTGCGCGAGGTGACGATGCCGGTGCTGTCACCTGGCTCGTCTCCGCTGAAGGTGCTGCATATCAGCGATCTGCACATGATGCCCAAGCAGCGGCGCAAGCAAGCATGGCTACGCGAACTCGCCCGCTTTGAGCCCGACCTCGTGGTCAACACCGGCGACAACCTGTCGCACCCAAAGTCTGTGCCAGCCGTCGTGCAGGCGCTTGGCGACCTGCTGTCGGTACCCGGCGTTTTCGTTTTCGGCAGCAACGACTACTTCGGCCCGCGGCTGAAGAACCCAGCGAACTACTTGACCAATAAAGAGCATCGGGTGCATGGCGAACCGCTGCCGTGGCAGGACCTGCGGGCGGCGTTCACTGAGCGCGGCTGGCTGGACATGACGCACACCCGCCGCGATCTCGACGTCGCGGGCCTGCGCATCGCCGTGGCCGGGGTCGACGACCCGCATCTGTCGAGGGACCGCTACGACACCATCGCCGGACCGCCTAGCCCGACCGCCAATCTGACGCTAGGGCTTACGCATTCGCCAGAACCACGGGTGCTGGATCGCTTCGCGGCCGACGGCTACCAGCTGGTGATGGCCGGCCACACTCACGGCGGCCAGCTCTGCCTGCCGTTCTACGGCGCCATCGTCACCAACTGCGACCTCGACCGGTCGCGCGCCAAGGGCGCGTCGCAATGGGGCACACGCACGCATTTGCACGTCTCGGCGGGCATCGGCACGTCGCCGTTCTATCCCGTCCGGTTCTGCTGCAGGCCGGAGGCCACCATGCTGACCCTGGTGGCGGCCCCGATCGGAGGGCGTGACGCCGGGACGCGGGCGGAGTCCCACCCGACCGTTTCGGCGCGGTGACCGACAAGGCTTCGACAGCCACTCGCAGCCAGCCGCGGTCGTGGGTGGACAACGCGGTCCGGTTGATCGAGGCCGACGCCAGACGCAGCGCCGACACCCATCTGCTGCGCTACCCGCTGCCGACTGCCTGGTGCGACGGCGTCGACGTCCAGCTCTACCTCAAAGACGAGACGACGCACATCACCGGCAGCCTCAAGCACCGGCTGGCGCGGTCGCTGTTCCTTTATGCGCTGTGCAACGGCTGGATCGGTGAGGGCACCACCGTCATCGAGGCATCGTCGGGGTCGACGGCCGTTTCGGAGGCGTATTTCGCGGCGCTGATAGGGGTGCCGTTCATCGCGGTGATGCCGTCGTCGACCAGCACATCCAAGATCGCGCTGATCGAATCGCAGGGCGGCCGTTGCCATTTCGTGGCCGAGGCGTCTCAGGTGTACGCGGAGGCGGAGCGGCTTGCCGAGGAGACGGGCGGGCACTACCTCGACCAGTTCACCAACGCCGAACGCGCGACCGACTGGCGCGGCAACAACAACATCGCCGAGTCGATCTTCGAGCAGTTGCGTGATGAAGCGCATCCGATTCCGGAGTGGATCGTGGTCGGGGCGGGGACCGGCGGAACCAGCGCCACCATCGGGCGGTTCATCCGCTACCGGCGCTACGCGACCCGGTTGTGCGTCGTCGATCCGGAGAATTCGGCGTTCTTCCCGGCCTACGCCCAGGGCCGCAGGGACGTGGTGACGGGGATGTCGTCGCGGATCGAGGGCATCGGCCGTCCGCGGGTCGAGCCGTCGTTCCTACCGGATGTGGTGGACCACATGGTGGTGGTGCCCGATGCGGCTTCGGTGGCGGCGGCGCGTCACGTCAGCCGCGTGCTGGGCCGGCGAGTGGGGCCGTCGACGGGAACGAATCTCTGGGGGGCGTTCGGCCTGCTGGCCGAGATGATCGCGGACAGGCGTAGCGGGTCAGTGGTGACCCTGCTGGCCGACAGCGGTGACCGCTACGCGGACACCTACTTCTGTGACGAGTGGCTGACCAGCCACGGACTCGACCCCTCAGCGTCGGCCGAGGTGCTGGTCGAATTCGAGCGTTCCGGGCGCTGGCCCTGATCGTCGGATCCGCCCGTGAGGGGTCCGTCGGAGGTCAAAAACAGCCACAATGCGGCCAGCGCGAAGAATCCCAGGTAGATGGAAGCTCCCAACCCAGTCATTTCGTGCCTCCTGATCGTTACTCGGCAACTGCCGTCAGTGTGCATAACGCCACCGACAACCCACATCCATCCCGCGGCGTGTCGTGATCTACGCCGCTGCTAGCGCGCGTGTCACGCCGATTTCTGCGCCATGGTCGTTGCATGCGTCAAACCGCAGCCTTCATGCAGAAATCGCGGCTCCAGCCGTTTCGCTTCACGGGCGACCGGTGCGATACGCTGTCGTGGCTTCACGCGGGGTGTGGCGCAGCTTGGTAGCGCGCTTCGTTCGGGACGAAGAGGTCGTGGGTTCGAATCCCGCCACCCCGACATCGCGTCGTCGCAGATCACAGGCCCTGACCAGTAGTTCTGGTCGGGGCTTTTTTCTGTGTCAGTCCACAGCTGGTCCGCAGTACGGCTTCAGCGCGGCCTGTCGAGCCTTGTCGAGCGCGGTTGAACCGAGTTCTAGGTCGTCTAGGAAGAGGTTTGCGTAGGTTTCCATCGGGAGCACCGCAGATTGATGCCCCAGCATCGTCTGAATAGCGTTCGGATTTGCCCCTCCGCTGATCGCCAGCGACGCGGCGGTGTGCCGTCGATCGTGCGGGGTCACCCTCGGGAAGTCGGGATCCGCTGCCACTAGACGGCACACCGCAGGCGCGAAGGTTCGCGGACGAAATGTCGACACACGGAGGATGTCGCCACCAACCGAAGATGGCTCTGGCGCAACGGGATGCACGCGAGCGGAGAGTCGGCCAGCACTATCGCATCGACGTCGCGCAACTGGTTACCGGGTGCTCGCAGACCACGAGGTCGTGTAGACGCATTCCTGGCTTCCCGCTTAGGCGCGGCAGGCCTCATAGGTCCAGATCGCTGTAAAGGTTTGCGCGCTGGGCTTGCGCGTCGGGCAGCGGCGCATAGATGACCCAGTCGTGCATCTCGCCCTTCGCGAGCCGGAAGGTGAAGTTCGGAATGCCTTCGGCCCGTACGCGATCACGCAGACGCAGGGTATCTACGGTGATCATGTCCCGCGAGGAACTGTAGACGGCGGTCGGCGGCAAGCCGTCGAGCGAACCGAACAATGGGCTTACCAATGGGTCGTCGGTAGCGAGGTCGCCAGCCCACAATTTGCCGTACTTGGCCAGGCTTGCAAC
The DNA here is from genome assembly GCA_963766465.1 of uncultured Actinomycetota bacterium. Taxonomy (GTDB): domain Bacteria; phylum Actinomycetota; class Actinomycetes; order Mycobacteriales; family Mycobacteriaceae; genus Mycobacterium. Next base: position 119,870 of record CAVXZT010000013.1, on the reverse strand, counting down.
GTTGAGAAGTGGGTCGTCTATTTGTGCACTGCGTGGGTCACTCATCGACACGTCAAGCCAGGGTGCCAGCAGGACAAGATGTCCCGGCGTCGTCGAATGCCGGCGCACCAGTTCTTGCGTCGAGAGCAGGGCCAAGCCGCCCCCCGAGGAGTCCCCGAGAACGCTGACATTCTCTGCGCCGTGCTCGGAGATCATCTGTGAGATGAAGTCAGCCATCCGGGGCACTTCGGTCTCGGCGGTTCCGGTGGGTGACAGGGTGTAATCGGGTACGACCACCGTTGCCCCGGTCTGGCGGGCTATATCGGTGTAGGTCCACCAGTGGAAGATTGTTGCCTTACCGATGTAGGCACCACCATGAATTGCGACGACGACTTTGTCCGTCTGCTCAGGGGGCGTGAAGGTCATGACCGGCATTCCCTCGAACTCGGTATGGGTCACATCCAGACCATGCAGCAGCAAGGGAAACGGCACACCGTCGGTGATGAATGGGATCCTCAAGGCGTCCGCCGCCACCACCCCTCCGAAGGGCGTCAAGATCGTGTTCAAAACCTTCATGGCGAACGCGACGACATCGTGCAGGAAAGACGGCTGGCCGGTGTACAGGTTCTCGTCCAGGACAGCCTCTTGAGTAGTCGCAGCGTCGGCGGTGTCAACTACGAGTTTCGATTGGACAGTGTTGCTGACTTGGCTTGTCGTGATCGCCGGTGCAGCAGTCGTAGTGGGCGTGAAACTTGATACGGTGCGGTCGAACTCGCGGCGTGCGAACGCGAGCAGCGTCCACACGGTCGGGGACGCGAACGGCGTTTGGGGAGTGACGTCGGCTGTCGCGGCAGGGTCGAAGAGGGCGCTGACAGCTGTGCTTACCAATTGAGCATTTGCACTGACTGGTTGCATAGCGGGCCGACTCGTGCGAGCCGGGTTGTCGGCCAGCGGCGACGTAACCTCCACGGTATCAATGGAGGCCGAACGCAATGCGGCTGTTTCGGAACCCAATTGCTCACCGGGTTGCAAACGTTTGGATTCGGTGACCGCGTTCGAGCTGTCGGTGTGATCGTCCACGACGCCAGCCGGACGGATCGGCCTTGTGAGTTGGCGATGGGTGTCGTCAAGGTTGTTCGGCAAGCGGTCGCTGTGGCGACGCCTTGCGGCGGGTTCGGTGACTTGGGTTGTATCGATTGTTGCTTCTTCGGATGAGCCGGGATGTACCTGATCTTGTTCGGTTGCATCGTCGCGGGATGCAGGCTGCCGTGGTTCCTGGGCGTCGGTATCGGTTGGTGATGCGGTTGCATCGGTCCCTGGCGTCGCTTGGCCGGGCGGCTCATCGCGGTGTTTCTTGGGGTGTCGCCGATCTTCGGCTGATGTGCCGCTGGTCGAAGCGGAAGCATTCGATGAAGCACTCACTGATGGGGAGGAATCCTCGGTCGCCCACGCTTGACCTGTCCCGCCGCAGGCGATTGCAGCGCCCCAACCAAGTGCGATAGTCAAACTGCCGATACGGTCCCTAATGACCTGCTTGGTGTTCGCGGCCATCGTGAACCCTTCCCCTGCAGCATCGCGTCGCGAGCATCGCCCTGAGGTTAGCGAGAACAGATGTTTGGTTCAAGGCCGATGACGACGCCCCTTCTCCCTCCCTCGCAGCGCGCGCAATGTTCGCCGTGACCGGCTCAGCTCGGAGAGGACGCAGGTAGAAGCCGTCGCCGCTGTGATCCGACGCAAACGCCCGTGTGGGCGATCAGCGCCCTCCACGCCAGAATGGAGCAGATATTTGCTTGCACAGCCGATGTTCTGACCGGGCCGGAGATCGCGGAGGGGTGCGGGGGTGCCACCTGACCGAAGTTGAACGACACCTCGCATGGCCAGCGTATGCTCTCTCTCCGGCGATCCTCGCCAGAGCAGCGTCCGCAGTCCGGCCCCCTCGCGTTGCCGACCGGTTCAGTTGTCATGGGGCGCGCGTAGGTTCTCCCCCTGCCACTGGGGTCTACCGTCGCGGGGTGATTCCGAGGTCGGCAAGCAGGCGACGGACGCGTTCTTCGATGTCATCACGGATGGGCCGCACTGCGTCGACCGATTGACCGGCAGGGTCGGGTAGTTCCCAGTTCTCGTATCGCTTGCCGGGGAAGATGGGGCAGGCGTCGCCGCAGCCCATGGTGATCACTACGTCGGCGGCTTGCACGATTTCGTCCGTCCACGGCTTGGGGAATTCACCGGTGATGTCGATACCCACCTCAGCCATTGCAGCGATCGCCGACGGGTTGATTTCGTTACCCGGTTCGGATCCACCCGACCAGGCCACGCCCTCCTCGCCGGCCAAGTGGGAGAAGTACCCGAGAGCCATCTGGGAGCGCCCCGCGTTGTGAGTGCACAAGAAGAGAACCGTGGGCTTGTTGTCGGTTACCTTCCCCTCGACCTTGGCGAGGGCGTTAAGGCGCTGACGCGCAAACCTTTCGGCTAGTAGCGGCAGGAAGTTCGGGACCGTCGCACGTCCTGCGAATTGGTCGTACGAGTTATGCAGGAATCGCTCGATGGTGTCGACCCCGAAGGAGCCGGCGAACTCGTGCAGTAGCCGCGTCGCGGCGGTCTTAAGCGCGAGCCGTTGATCGATTGAGAGGTCGCGGCGAAGGTGATGGGTGTCTGGTGAACCGGTCATGACGAACTCCTCTGGTGCGGAACGATAACGTCATCGGCTGTCTGCGCCGCGTCGGGGTAGAGCGCGGCAATCAGCGCCAAACCGATTAGCGCGCCCACGATTTGGGCGGCGATGAACCCAGGCGCGGACGCGGGGTTGATGCCTGCGAAGCTGTCCGAAAACATGCGCCCGACGGTCACGGCTGGATTCGCGAACGAAGTGGAACTGGTAAACCAGTACGCGGCACCGATGTATGCGCCCACCGCCGCTGCGGAGAGGCCCGCACGACCGGTACGGGCCAGCGTGAAAATCAGAGCGATCAAACCTGCGGTTGCGACGATCTCGCCGACGAGATGTCCGGTCGTCATGCGGTCCTTGGTGGCCAACTCGAATACGCGGCGGTCGAACATCAGGTTGGCCAGCCATGAACCACTTACCGCGCCAATCACCTGTACGACGGCGTAGGCGAGCGCATCGCCACCTGAGATGCCGGTACCTGATCGGCGGCCCAGCAGCCAATCAGCACCTGTCACTACGGGATTGAAGTGAGCGCCGGAAACCGGGCCGAACATCAATATCAGTACCGCCAAACCGAACACCGTGGCGGTGGAGTTTTCCAGTAGTTGCAGCCCAACATCGTTCGCAGACAATTGCGCGGCGGCAATGCCTGAGCCGACCACCACAGTTACCAACAGGGCGGTGCCGACGAACTCCGCGAGGAGTCGACGCCGTAAGTCCACGGCTCCCACCTAACGACTCCCGATCAGGCCGTCGGTACCCAACACGAGTGACAGCTTTTGCAGCGCCTCCGGGATCACGCGGTAGTACACCCACGATCCCCGCCGCTGGCTGTCAAGCAACCCGGCGGTGCGCAGCACCTTGAGATGGTGAGAAATCGTCGGCTGCGTGACGTCGATGCCGACCGAGATGTCGCAGACACACGCCTCGCCGCCCGCATGGCTTGCGACGACGCTAAGCAGCCGTAGCCGCACCGGATCTGACAGAGCCTTGAGCATTCCGGCCAACTCGACTGCGGCCTCGCCTGACAGAGGTTCCCGGATCAACGGAGCGACATCGCAGCCCGAGACATCAATCAACGGTAGACGTGACTTCGACATCCATCGATATTGACAGTTATCGAATCAGCGCACAAGCAAACACCCGATGAACGTCGCCGGGTGGGTGTCAGTCGGGGGGAGTGAGGGTGAGTTGGCAGGCATGGAAGTCGTGATGTTCGCCGGGGTAGCGGTAGACGCCTTCCAATGTCATGTAGTCCCTGAAGAACCGGTCCCACCGGGTTGGAAAATGCATGCCGCGACGCAAGGCGTCGTCGCGTTCCTGCGCAAGCTTGCCTCGCAGCGAGGTAATCACCCGGTCCATCTTCGCACCCATCCTGTGGCGGTTGTAGACCAAAGCCGCCGCGCAGGAGCCGTAGTAGTTGATGACATCGAACGGTGCGGTTGAGGCATCGAGCACGCGGGCGAAAACGCGGCTCACTGAATTCGGCAACCGGTCGAACACCTTCACCAGAATCCGTAGCCGCTGCACGACCATATAGCCAAACACCATGTGGAACAGCAGCTGCTCGTTCGTCCAACGCGTGCCGTTGGTCGGCCTGGCCCACGCGTCTTCACGCTCGACTTGGTCGAGGAGTTGATGGAAATCGACGCGTGCCCTTTCTAATTCGCCCGAGATTTCCGCCCGGTCAATCGTGCTGCCCACGTCTCAATGATGCGCTTACTGCGGCCGCCGAAACACGCGGCGGCCGCAGCAGAGCGCGTTTCCGCTAGCAGCAGGACGCGGTAGTGGTGGGCTGCCCCGACTCGGTCGTCGCCGCCGAACCGCCACAACAGATGCCGCCGTCGACAGCGGGATCGAGGTGTTGCGGACTGGAGCCAAACGTCTCCGAATCGGCGAGAACCGTGTACACCTCCCACTTTTCACCGGCCGGACCCGTGACCCAGACCTTGTCCTGAGTCGCAAAGCAACACGTCGTACCGATCTCTTCGTCCGTGAAAAGACCCTCGCCGCTAAGCCGGGCGATTTCGGTGTGCACCTGCTCGCTGGACTCGACCTCGACACCGAGGTGGTTGATGGTGCCGCCCTTGCCGGGATTCTGGAGCAGTACCAGCTTGAGTGGCGGCTCGGCCACGGCGAAGTTGGCGTAGCCCTCCTTCACCTTGGCAGGCGTTGTATTGAACAGCTTGGAGTAGAACGTGATCGCCTCGTCGAGGTCATCGACGTTAAGGGCTAGCTGAACGCGGGACATGATTGGGTTCCTCTCTACCTGTGAGACATATATCGAAGTAGCGCGCTGAGGTCAGCATGCCACCTTTTTGATATATGTCAACATCCATGGCAGCATGATCACGTGCCCAAGACACTCCCCATGATCGATATCTCCGCGCCGGTGTGCTGCGCCCCCGTCGCCGCCGGCCCAATTAGCGATGAGGATGCGCTGCACGTGGCGCTTCGACTCAAGGCACTCGCCGACCCCGCACGGGTGAAGATCATGTCCTTCTTGTTCAGTTCGGCATCTGGCGAGCAGAACAGTGGTGATCTGGCCAACGCGCTGGGATTGTCCGAATCCACTGTGAGCCACCACGTGAACCAGCTTCGCCGGGCAGGACTTGTCGAGTCCGACCGGCGCGGAATGAAGGTTTACCATCGGCCGCACCGTGATGCGCTCGGCGCGCTATGCGTTGTGTTGGACCCAAACTGCTGCACCTAGGCCGAAGCCGAAGGACGCGAGATTAGACCAAGATTCCCACGTTGGACGCCGGCTTGGGCTGGACCCTGGTGAGCACCACGATCGAGCTCAGCTCGACCAATCCCACCACCAGGAGCGGCCAGACCGCACCAGCGGCCAAGCCGACGAGCAGCGGATGGACCGGCAGCGACTCCGGCTCTGCCAGACGCCTGCCCGCTGCATACGCGGCACACGCAACCGCAAACCAGCCAAGAAGATAAATCACTATCAGCATGATCATCATGCGTCACCCCCGGACTCGACAACGCTGAAGAGTCGACTTCCCTATCAACTCTAGATCTAAACAACCCCGCACCACAGTAGGCACGCGACGATAAAAACAGATTTGCGGTACGGACAGGAACAGGGGCCACTTCCGTACCGGTAAAGCCGTTTTCATGATCGGGAATATGATAATTAACGCTGGCGCGAAATAATGCGTTTTCCTGTTATTTCGCTTTTTGGCTCGCATCACCAACGCCGCGACGCGCAATAACGATCAAGCCGTCGGCTCCTCGCTGCTCTCGTCGACATCGGGAGTGTCCTCGCGTGGCTCCGTGCCACCTTCGCCGCCCTGTTCCTTCCGCCCAGGACGCTGCGACTCGTCGGTGCCTTCGTCGTCGTAGATACCTTTTCCGCGTGGCATTTTGGTCCCCTCAGTCGGATTCGGTCCGAAGCTTCTCCAGCAGTGAGCCTGCCGCCTCCTTGAGGAAAAGCTCCTGACTCTCGTCGCCGATTTGCACCAGTGCGATATCGGTGAAGCCGGCTTCCCAGTACTTGCGCACGGCTTCGACGATCGCGTCGAGATCCGGTCCGCACGGGATGGATTCGGCGACATCCTCCTGGCGCACGAACTGCGTCGCGCCCTCAAAGCCAGCCGTCGTCGGCAGGTCGGCGTTGACAGCCCAGCCGCCGCCGAACCAGCGGAACTGATCGTGTGCGCGCTGCACGGCGGCGTCGCGGTCGGGGTCCCAACAGATCGGTATCTGTCCGATCACCCTCACCTCGCCCGGTAGCCCGGTCGCCCGCCGCGCGTCGTGCCACGCATCGACGAGTTCCTTGTTGGGCTCAACGGCAATCAGATGGTCCGACAGCGGCGCGAACATATCGACCGAGCGCTCGCCGGACACCGCGGTGGCGATCGCCACGGGCATCTCGGGGACATCCCAGATCCGCGCGGAGTCCACCTCGAAGTACTCGCCCTTCCAGTCGATCAACTCCCCGGTGAACAACTCGCGGATGATCTGGATCGCCTCTTTGAGCATCTGCTGGCGCCGCGACACCGTCGGCCAACGCCCGCCGACCACGTGTTCGTTGAGGTTCTCGCCGCTGCCCAACCCGAGCGTGAACCTCCCGTCGGCGAGGATCTGCAGCGTGGCGGCCTTCTGGGCCACGACCGCGGGGTGGTAACGCATGGTCGGGCAGGTGACGTAGGTGCACAGCTCGACTTGTTCGGTGACCTGGGCGACCGCGCCGAGCACCGACCACGCATATGGTGCGTGGCCCTGCGACGCCAGCCATGGGAAGTAGTGGTCGCTGGACACCTCGAAGTCGAAGCCGGCACGTTCCGCCGAAACGGCATAGCGGACAAGCTCTTTAGGCCCGCTCTGTTCTGTCATCAGGGTATAGCCGAAACGCGTCATGACACCGGAGTACCCCGGCACCCACCCCAAGAAACGACCGCCGAAGCAGCTACAGCCTGTCCTTCACCGCTGCAGACAGTCGGGAGCCGTCCGCCTTGCCCGCCGCGATAGCGGTCGCCGCCTTCATCACCTGGCCCATCTGGCGCGGGCCGGGACGTTCGCCGATCTCCTCGGCGACTTGCGCGATCGCGGTGTCGGCCACGTCGGCCAACTCGGCCTGGGTTAGCGGCGTTGGCAGATACTCATCGATGACCCGCGCCTCGGCATGCTCGTTGGCGGCCAGCTCGCCACGCCCGTTCTGCGTGTAGATCTCGGCCGATTCAGAACGCTTCTTCGCCTCCTTCGACAGCACCTTGATCACATCGGCGTCGGACAACTCGCGCGGCTCCTTGCCCGCAATCTCTTCGGTCTGGATCGCCGCGAGAAGCATCCGCAGTGTCGCTGTGCGCAGCTTGTCCTGAGACTTCATCGCGGTGGTCAGGTCCGCACGCAACCGGTCTTTGAGTTCCGCCATGACGCAGACGCTACGCCGCGGCGTCGGCCCGGCGGTGCTCCTCATCTGCCAGCGCGACGAGCCACTGCCGGTCTACAACGTTGTCAATTTGGATAGTGATCGACAGGATGGTGAGCATGAGCAACGACGCCGGCGGTTCGCCGATGGCAGGGCCGCCGCCGCCGGGCTACCCACCTCCCGGCTATCCACCACCGGGTTATCAGGCCGGTCCGCCGCCCGCCTACCAGGGCTATCCGCCACCGGGCTACCCGCCGCCCGGGTACGGCCCGCCACCTGGTTACGGCCCGCCACCCAGTTACGGTCCTCAGGGTGGCTATCCGCCGCCCGGTTACGGCCCTCAGGGTGGCTATCCGCCGCCCGGTTATCCCCCGCCCGGGTACGCGCCGTACGGCTACCCACCCGGTTACGGCCCGCCGCCGTTTGCCCCGGCCATCAAGCCTGGCGTGATACCGCTGCGGCCATTGAGCCTGTCGGACATCTTCAATGGCGCCGTCGCCTACATTCGGGCGAATCCCAAAGCGACGCTGGGGTTGACGACCATCGTGGTGGTGGCCGCGCAGATTATCGCGCTCATCTTGTCGGTGGGTCCACTGGCTGTCAGCGGTGAGCTCACGTCGACGCTGACCGGTGAGGAGGTGCCGACCGGTGTACTGCTCGGCTCGTCGATATCGAGCCTCGCCGGCTACGGCGCAACCTGGATCTCTGGCATCCTGCTGGCCGGCATGCTCACGGTGGTCGTCGGCCGGGCCGTCTTCGGCGCAGGCATCACCATCGGCGAAGCGTGGCAACGGGTTCGCCCCCGGCTGTGGGCGTTGATTGGCTTCGCGGTCCTGGAAGGGATCGGCGCGGCGTTGATCGTCGGCATCGGGTTCGGCATTGCTGTCGGAATCGGTTTCGCCGTCGACGGTGTCGCGGGGCTCATCGTCGGCATTCCGTTGGGGCTGGCGGTAATCGCGCTGCTGGTCTACCTGGGCACCATGCTGGCCTTGACACCGTCGATCATCGTGCTGGAGCGACTCCCGATCTTCCCCGCGATGGCGCGCTCATTCAAATTGGTGCGCAACGACTTCTGGCGCGTGTTCGGCATCTGGCTGCTCGGCCAGATTGTCGCCGGGCTTGTCGCAGGGGCGGTCGCGCTGCCGTTCAGCATCGGCGGCCAAATGCTGATCATGGCGGCGTCTTCCACGATTTTGGCGCTTGTCGGCCTCGTCCTGCTGACTGTCGGCAGCGCGATCGGTCAGATCCTCACCGCGCCGTTTACCGCAGGCGTTGTCGTGCTGTTGTACACCGATCGCCGCATCCGGGCGGAGGCACTCGACCTCGTCCTGCACACGGGCGCGTCGTTCGGGCCCGGAGCGCCCGCCGATTCCACCGACCACCTGTGGCTGACCCGCCAATCGTGACGTGCCGACGATAGACATCGACCGCGATGCCGCGCACGAGGCCGCGCAGCATGAACTCGCAAAGCCGATATACCCCAAGGCGTCGCTGATGGACCGCATCGAGGACTGGATCGGAGAGCTGCTGACCAAGCTGATCTCCGAGGGAGCATCGGTGCCTGGCGGTTGGTTCACCATCAGTGTTCTGCTGATCCTGCTCGCAGTCGCCGTAGTGGTCGCGGTTCGGATTGCCCGGCGCACGATGCGCACCAACCGCGGCGGCGGGTTCTCGCTATTCGGTGACCGTGAACTCAGCGCCGCGGAACACCGTGCGACCGCCGAACAGTATGCGGCGGCAGGTAATTGGTCGGCAGCGATCCGCCACCGGCTCAGAGCCGTCGCGCGTCAGCTCGAGGAAAGCGCCGTGCTCAACCCGGTTCCTGGCCGAACCGCGACCGAACTCGCCCGCGATGCCGGGCGAGCCATACCGCATCTCGCCAATGAATTGACCAGGGCCTCAGAGGCTTTCAACGACGTCACCTACGGTGAGCGGCCGGGAACCGAATCCGCGTACCGGATGATCGCCGACCTCGACGATCACCTGCGGTCCCGCGCGTCGGCGACGGACGCCGGCACCGCAGTGCCCGCTGTGGCTGACGGCTGGGCAGAAGTGCGATGACGCGCCCGGATTCGGCCGTCGGACCGACCGTCGGTCAGCGGTGGCGCGGCGCGAGGTGGGTGCTGATCGCGCTGGTCGTCATCGTCGGGGCGGCGGCGCTGAGCGCACTGCTGACCGCCCCGCGTCCCGGTGGGCCGATGGATCCGGAATCGACGTCGCCAGAGGGCGCCAGGGGGCTGGTCACGATTCTGCGTGAGCACGGCGTGGACGTCGTCACGGCGGGCGACGTCGCCGCGGTTGAACGCGCGGCGCGACCCGACACCCTGATCCTTGTCGTGCAGACGCTGAGTCTTTTCAACGAGGATCTGCTGCAGCGGTTGGCCGCCCTTCCCGGCGACCGAATGCTGGTGGAACCGGTGTCGCGGACCCGTGAGGCGCTCGCGCCGCGGATTCGCACCGATGGCGCGACGACCGTCGGTGACACCAAGCCCGACTGCGATATGCGGGAGGCGACGCGCGCGGGCGAGGTCTATTTCGGCCTGAGCCAGTCATACAAGGCGGCAGGCAACGTGCCCGTGACGCGCTGCTACGGCGGCGCCCTGGTTCGATACACGGACGACGGTCGCGAGGTGACGGTCGTCAGCGCATCCAGTTTCATGACCAACGCCGGACTGCTCAAGAACGGCAATGCCGCCCTCGCGATGAACCTTGCGGGCTCACATCCGCGGGTGATCTGGTACGCCCCGCAACACGGCGAAGGCGATACCGAATCCACTGGTGGGGCATCACTTTTCGAGCTCATCCCCGCACAGGCGAAGTGGATCGCGCTGCAGCTGTTCCTGGTCGTCGCGCTGCTGGCGATTTGGAAGGGTCGACGGATCGGCCCGCTGGTCGCCGAGCAGTTGCCTGTGGTCGTCCGGGCATCAGAGACCGTCGAGGGTCGCGGGCGGCTGTACCGGTCACGGCGCGCGAGCGATCGCGCCGCGGAAGCGCTGCGGACGGCCACATTGCAGCGGATAACGCCGCGCCTGGGCCTCGGGCACGATGCGGCACCGAGCGCGGTCGCACAGGCCATCGCCGAGCGGTGCGGGCTGCATCCACAGTCGGTGGCGCACACACTTTTCGGTCCGCCGCCCTCCAACGACCCCGATTTGGTCAACCTCGCTCACGAACTCGACAACATCGAAAGGCAGGTCGCTCAATCGTGACTCAGCCAACCGCTCCAGCCGCAACTACGGCGACATCAGACTCCGCACGAAATGCCTTGATGGCCTTGCGCGGTGAGATCGCCAAGGTGGTAGTCGGACAGGACGCAGTCGTCAGCGGTCTGGTGATCGCCCTGCTGTGCCGCGGTCACGTTCTGCTGGAGGGTGTTCCCGGTGTCGCGAAGACCCTGTTGGTGCGAACGCTCGCGGCAGCGCTGCAACTCGACTTCAAGCGGTTGCAGTTCACACCGGACTTGATGCCTGGTGACGTCACCGGTTCACTCGTATACGACGCCCGCACAGCCGAATTCGAGTTCCACTCCGGACCGGTGTTCACCAACCTGTTGCTGGCCGACGAGATCAACAGGACTCCCCCAAAGACGCAGGCCTCCCTCCTGGAAGCCATGGAGGAACGCCAGGTCAGCGTCGAGGGTAGTGCGCGACCACTGCCGGACCCGTTCATCGTCGCAGCGACGCAGAACCCGATCGAGTACGAGGGCACCTACCAGCTGCCCGAGGCCCAGCTGGACCGGTTCCTATTGAAGCTCAATGTGCCTCTGCCGCCTCGAGATCAAGAGATCGCGATTCTCGACCGCCACGCCCGAGGCTTCGACCCACGCGACCTATCCGCGGTGAAACCCGTTGCAGGCGCGGCAGAACTGACGGCCGGCCGTGAGGCAGTGCGGCAGGTGCTCGTCGCCGATGAGGTCCTCGGATACATCGTCGACATCGCCGGTGCGACGCGGCACTCGTCGTCGCTGCAGTTGGGTGTTTCGCCGCGCGGGGCGACGGCGCTGCTGGCCACGGCGCGGTCATGGGCGTGGCTGTCCGGCCGCAACTACGTCACGCCCGACGATGTCAAGGCTATGGCCCGCCCGACGCTGCGACACCGGATTGCGCTCCGGCCGGAGGCGGAACTGGAAGGCGCCAACCCTGACGGCGTGCTCGACGGCATACTGGCGGCTGTGCCGGTGCCGCGCTAGTGATTCTGACCGGCCGCGCCGGCTTGATCGCGCTGATCTGCGTTCTGCCGCTTGCGTTCTCACCCTCGCCCGCCATCGCGTTCGGCGTTCTGCTGGCGGCGTTGGTTGCAGCGATCGTCGTGGACGTGGCGATGGCGGCCAGCACGCGCCGTCTGCACTGCAGTCGGCTCGGTGAGACGGCCGCGCGGCTGGGCCAGTCCGTCGACGCGGTGCTGGTGGTCGAGAATCCGAAGGGCCAACGTCACTTCCGCGGACAGATCCGCGACGCCTGGGCGCCCAGCGCCGGTGCGGCGCCGCGCACACATCCCGTCGATATCGACGCGGGACAACAGGTTCGTCTCGTCACACGGTTGCGGCCGGTTCGTCGCGGTGATCAGCGTTCCGCACTGGTCACCGCACGCTCGGTCGGCCCGTTGGGTTTGGCAGGCCGGCAGAGCTCGCATCGGGTGCCGTGGCAGATCCGAATCCTGCCACCGTTCCTGTCGCGAAAGCATCTGCCGTCACGGCTGGCGAAGCTGCGGGAACTCGAAGGCATGACGCCGGTGCTCATCCGCGGCCAGGGCACGGAATTCGATTCGCTGCGCGAATACGTCATCGGCGACGACGTCCGATCCATCGATTGGCGCGCCACCGCCCGGCGTGCAGACGTCGTGGTGCGGACGTGGCGCCCCGAGCGCGACCGTCGGGTCGTTATCGTGCTCGACACCGGACGCACGTCGGCGGGACGAGTCGGTGTGGACCCAACTGCCAGCGATCCCGGTGGCTGGCCCCGACTGGATTGGTCAATGGACGCCGCGCTTCTCCTCGCCGCACTGGCGGCCCGCGCGGGTGACCACGTCGACTTCATCGCACACGACCGGGTGACCCGCGCAGGTGTGTACAACGCGTCACGCAGTGAACTTCTCGCGCAGCTCGTGGGTGCGATGGCGCCGCTGCAACCCGCGCTCGTGGAATCCGACGCCCGCGCGATGGTGGCCGCCGTGCGACGGCGGGTCCGACAACGCGCTCTCGTGGTCCTTTTGACGGATCTCAATGCGTCGGCTCTCGACGAGGGGTTGATGGCGGTGCTGCCGCAGCTGTCCGCCAAGCATCAGGTGCTACTCGCTGCCGTCGCGGACCCGCGTGTCGAGACGCTGGCGGCCGGTCGTTCCGACGCGGCTCAGGTTTACGACGCGGCGGCGGCAGAGCGGGCACGCAACGACCGGCGCGCGATCGCGTCACGGCTGAGGCGCTCGGGCGTCGACGTCGTGGATGCCCCGCCAGAGGAACTGGCGCCCGCACTCGCCGACCACTATCTGGCAATGAAGGCCAGCGGCCGGCTCTAGCGCGTCGGGACGATGTCGGGAGCGTCGTCGATGTCTCCGGTCTCCCCGGCCCGTGCCGCCTTGCGGCCGAAGTGGAATATGTAAGCGAGAAAGGCGATTTCGGCTGCCACACCGATGCCGATGCGCACACTGGTCGGCAGGGGCGACGGTGTCACAAATGCCTCGATCAGCCCCGATATCCCCAGTACGACGATCAGCCCGATGGCCACCGCCACCACCGCCCTTGCCCGTTCGGCCAGCACCTGCCCCCGCGGCCGGTTGCCCGGCGAGACCACCGACCAGCCCAGCCGCATCCCGGCAGAGCCGGCAAGGAACACCGCGGTCAGTTCGAGCAGTCCGTGGGGCGTGAGCAGACCCAGGAAGATGTCGCCCTTGCCCGCATCGAACATGAACGCCGCAATCACGCCCAGGTTGAGTGCGTTCTGGAACAGCACCCACGGGATCGGTATGCCGAGCAGGATCGCAAAAGCGATGCACTGGATCGAAACCCACGAATTGTTCACCCACACCTGAAACGCGAACGACCCTGCGGGGTGGTCGCTGTAGTACGACGCGAAGTCGTGGTTGACTAATTCTTCTATCTCGCTTGGGGTTTTGAGGCTGGACTGCACCTCGGCGTTGCCGGACACCCACAAGGCGACCACCACGACCACGAAGAGAAACGCGACTGCCGTGCCGAGCCACCACCGCCAGCCCCGATAAGCGACGACCGGGAACGACACCGTCCAGAACCGGACGAACTCACTCCACAGCGGTGCGTGGGCGCCGGTCACGGCCGAACGCGCCCCCGCCACCAGACCCGACAGCCTGCCGACGAGCACCGAATCTGTGGACGCGGTCCGCACCATCGACAGATGGGTCGACACCCGTTGGTAGAGGTCGACCAATTCGTCGACCTCCGCACCTGTCAACCGCCGACGCCGCTTGACCAGCACCTCGAGCCGGTCCCAGGTCGGACGGTGTGCGAGCACGAACGCGTCGACATCCACATGGCAAATCGTAATAGCCAGTGAAGACAGGAGGGGGCAGTCGACTGTCGATGGTGGTGATCGAAGAGGCCGCCGTGGCACCGGTGAAGCCGATTGTGTCGGTGGGAGGTGGGATGCTGACTAGCGATGGACCGCCACACCACCTTCAAGTTCTGCCTCGACCCCACGGTCGAGCAGTGTGACGTGTTGGCGCGGCATGCTGGCGCGGCGCGGTTTGGTTTCACCCAGTGCTTGCAAATGGTGAAAGCTGCACTCACCCAATGCAAAAGCTGTCCGAACGCCGTTGTGCCGTGGACGGGGTTTGATCTGATCAATGGGTTTAACGCGTGGAAGAGGACGGAGGACGCGGGCCGGATGGTGGCCGTGGACTCGACCGGAGTGGCCGAGCTCGTGGTGACCGGCTTGTCGTGGCGTCGCGAGGTGTATCAGCAGGTGTTCGAGGAACCCGCTGTGGACTGCGGTCGGGCGCTCGCTGCCTGGTCGGACTCGCGCCGAGGCGAGCGCTCGGGCAAGCGAGTCGGCTTCCCGCACTTCAAGAAGAAGACCGGCGTGACGCCATCGTTTCGGATTCGCAACAAGCACCCCAAGGGCCGACCGCCGACGATTCGGATCGGTGACAGCGGCCGCCCCCGCTCGATCACGTTGCCCGGCATCGGGCAGATCGGGGTGCATGACGACACTCGCCGGTTGCGGCGCATGGTGGCCAATGGCCGGGCCAAGATCCTGTTCGCCACCGTCACCTTTCACGCGGGACGCTGGTGGGTATCGCTCAACGTGGCTGCCGCCGACCTGCACCCTGCCCATCTCCATCCAGTGCGCGATCCCGCCGACGATGGCGGGTGGGTTGGGGTCGATCGCGGTTTGTCGGCATTTGCGATTGCCGCAACCAGCGACGGTGAGGAGGTCTCCCGCATCACACATGCACCCAAGGCGCTGAACGCCGGGATGAAACGGCAACGGCGACTCGCGAAATCGGTGTCACGCAAGCAGAAAGGATCACGCAATCGCCGTGACGCTGCAGTCAAGCTGGGGCGTCACCATCATCACGTCGCGAACGTGCGTCGGCATTTCCTGCATCAGGTGTCCAATGAGTTGGTCAAGACCCACGATCGGCTCGTGATCGAAGACCTGAATGTGGCCGGGATGCTGGCTAATCACCGCCTGGCCCGCGCTATCTCTGATGCGGGCTGGGCTGAGTTTGCTCGCCAACTGGCTTACAAACAGGCCTGGCGCGGCGGCGAACTCGTCGTCGCGAATCGCTGGTTCCCGTCGAGCAAGCTCTGCCCGGCGTGCGATGTCATCCGCGCCGATCTGACGCTTCACGATCGGATGTTCACCTGCGTGTGCGGACATTCCGCTGACCGCGACTTGAACGCCGCGGTCAATCTCGCCCGGTGGGGCCAAATGCATCACCTCGATCCCCGGACCCCCAAGCAGCGGGGCCGGGTCACCAACGCCCGCCGACGGGACGGCGCTGACCGGCACCCCACGTGTGCTGGTGAAACCAGCCCGGTTGAAACGGGAACTGACGTTCACACCGCACCAGCGGCATGAACCGACGACGCCCGAGAAGGGCGGTGCCGAAAGACTCACCAGAGTTTTTCGGCACGCTTTAGTAGCCTCGGCGTTATGGTCCGCCCGCAAGAACCCGTGGTGACCGGGGACGCAGTGGTCCTGGATGTCCAGATCGCCCAGCTACCGGTGCGCGCGGTGTCGGCGTTGATCGATTGCACCGTGGTGTTGATCGTCTACATCATCGGCGTGCTGCTGTGGGCAATGACGCTGACCGAGCTCGATACTGCGCTGTCGGCCGCAATACTCATCATCTTCACCGTGCTGGCGGTGGTGGGGTATCCGGTCGTGTTCGAGACGGCGACCAGGGGCCGATCGCTCGGCAAGATGGCGCTGGGTCTGCGGGTGGTGTCGGAGGATGGCAGTCCGGAACGCTTCCGCCAGGCATTGTTTCGCGCAATTGCGGCGGTTTTCGAGATCTGGGCACTGTCCGGCGGTCCAGCGGTGATCTGTAGCTTGTTGTCCGCCAAGGGAAAACGTATCGGTGACGTGTTCGCTGGCACGGTGGTGATCAGTGAGCGTGGGCCGCGGTTGTCCCCACCGCCGACGATGCCGCCACAACTGGCGTGGTGGGCGTCGTCGCTTCAGTTGTCCGGCCTCGGTGCCGACCAGGCCGAGCTGGCCCGCCAATTCCTTTCCCGCGCATCTCAGTTGGACACGCAAGTCCGCGACCAGATGGCCTACCGGATCACCAGCGAGATCGTGGCGCAGATATCCCCGCCACCTCCGCCGGGAGCTCCGCCGCAGCTGGTGTTGGCCGCGGTGCTGGCCGAACGGCACCGTCGAGAACTGGCGCGGCTGCGGCCGGCGCCGCCGGTTGGTCCACCTCAGGCATCGCACTGGCCGGCGCAACCCCCGCACCAGCAGCCGGTGTCGCAGGCCGTACCGCCGTCGGCCGAGTCCGGCGGTTTCACCCCACCGGGTTAGCCGGTCAGCGATAGCGCAGGCCGAGCAGCAGCAGTGCTGCCCCGACAAAGCTGCTGACCGTGCGGGCATGATTCCACGCAGTCCAGGTCGAGAAGTACGCCTGCCACTCGCGGGCTGCGTCGGTTGCCGAAAGCCCGACCGGGTTCACGGTGTCGAGGTGGTTGTTAAGCGGCACGTTGAAGGCCATCGTGATGACCGCGGCGAGGATGGCGAACACCGCGCCGACCAGCACCACCCAACTACCGGGCTGCCGCAGCTGGATCACCGCGATGACGCCAACCACCAGAGCGAGGATCGCCCCGCCGAAGTAGCCCAATAGGAATGCAGGATTGGAGTTCGCTTCGACGTTCATGCCGCGCATCGCGGTGATGGCCTCGACTGGGCCGGTGCGGTCCAGGCCACGCATCACGAATGTGGAGAAGACATACATCATTCCGCCGGCCGCTGCCGAGAACAGGGCGGCCAAGGAGGTCAGGACGACAAAGGGGCTCGTATTCATGATTTGAAGTCAACCGGGTCGCCCCGCGACGGTCCATCGTTCACCGTCCCGACCGCATACGTGAGCGTCTACCGCAGTCCCGCCAAACCATAAAGCTTGACCGACACGGTGCTGAGCCATACCCAGACCAGCACCACAGCCGCAGTGAACACCAGAATCGCCGCCGGGCCGCCAGATCCGGACGCCAGCGCCATGAAACTGCCCGCGAACACCACGCCGGTGATGCGCGAGAACAGCCGTGAAGATTCCGGCGATCACCAGACCGGCGCCGTAAGCCCCGAGCAGACCCGACCCCCACGCCGAAAGCAGTCCCGGTCCGAGGGCGCGGCGCACCCCGACGGCCGCCGCCATCGTCATCGCGCCGGTGATCAGAAAGGTGGCGATCTGGATCCAGCCCCACTGCCCGTTCGCGAGCTGGCTGGCGGCGTGCCGGGTCGGATCGAATCCGTCGCGCGTCGCCGTCTGCGCCGCCACTACCACCACATAGATAGGGCCTGCGATGATGCCGTAGCCAAGCAGCGACCTGGTGATACGGACCGGCAACGGTAGGCAGTCGGTAGCGTCGATCAGATCGCCGCATCGGCCGAGGTCTCCAAGCAGACGGTCTACAAGCACTTCGGTGACAAACACGAACTACTGCTGGCGATCGTGAACACCGCGCTGGAGAGCACGGTCACACCGTTCCTCGAGAGGATCAGGGCGCTTGCCGACACCACCGACCTCGAAGCGGACCTGACCGCGCTCGCGGCCGACTACCTGCGCGCGGTCCTGCAAGAGCCTGTCGTGCAATTGCGGCGACTGGTGGTTGGCGAGGCCAACCGGGTACCCGAGCTGGCTCAGCTCTACTACGACCAGGCGCCCGCCCGCACGCTCGCAGCGTTCGCCGACTGCTTTTCCGCGCTGCGCGATCGCAATCTGCTGCACGTCCCCGAATCTGCCATTGCCGCACAACATTTCGCCTTCCTAATAGTCGGAAAGTCCATCGATCAGGCCCTGTTCTACGGCGGCCCGCAGGTGCTTGCCGGCATCGATGTCGAGGACGACGTCCGCGCGGGAGTCCAGGTCTTTCTAGCCGCTTATCAGCCACACAAGGGATAGGCTCCCGGCGTGGACGCCGTGGTCGGATTGCTCGACGGTGTGCGAGCGCGAGGCGCTTTCGTATTGCGAATGTTGATGGATCCGCCGTGGTCGATGAGCATCCGCGACGAGGCGCCGCTGACGCTGATCTGCCAGACCCACGGCAATGCCGCGATCGTCGGTGAAAGCAGCGGAACCGTCTGGCTGGGGCCCGGCGACGTCGCACTGACTCGCGGCACCGAGAAGTACGTCTTCGCCGACGATCCGACCACCACGCCGATGGTCGTCATCCATCCGGGCCAACGCTGCACCACACTGTCAGGCGAAAGCCTGAAGTTCGAGATGTCGCTCGGGGTGCGCACATGGGGCAACAGCCCGTCCGGCGCGACCCGCTCGATGATCTGCGCCTACGAGGGCCGCAGCGAGGTCAGCGCGCGACTGCTCGATGCGCTGCCGACGGTGCTGGTGCTGCGCGCCGACGAATGGGAAACCCCACTCGTGGAGCTGCTCGCCGCCGAGGCGGTCAACGACGGTCCCGGCCAGGAGGCGTATCTGGACCGGCTTCTCGACCTGCTGCTGATAGCGGTGTTGCGTACCTGGTTCGACCGCGACGAGAACGCCCCCACCTGGTGGCACGCAGAACGCGACCCGGTGGTTGGCCCGGCTCTGAAGCTGATCTACAACAATCCCGACCACCCATGGACGGTGGCGAATCTTGCTGCCGCCGTGGGGAGTTCGCGTGCGGTGTTTGCCAGTAGGTTCACTGGGCAGGTCGGCGAACCGCCCATCGCTTTCCTGACAAATTGGCGGCTCGCGCTGGCCGCCGACCTCTTGCGGTCCAGCAGGGCCACCATTGCAGCGATCGCCCGTCAAGTCGGCTACAGCACCCCGTTCGCGTTGAGCAGCGCGTTCAAGCGCGCCTACGGCGTCAGCCCGAATACCTACCGCGCCAACGCCATCTACTCGGCGGACGAGCTCGAGGCGCTCTGACGGCGGCGTTGATTTAACACATTCGTTCGGGTCTGGTGCAGCGACCGCTGCCTTTGCTACCGTCTGAGTTGTTGAAACCGCAGCCCGGTCGGGGTGCAGCCAGCCGCTCTGAGCCGCTGGCTCACAGAAGCCTCAGCTTGAGCCGACCACCACGTCTGCAACTCACCGTTTAACCCGTCAGCAGCGCACGCGACGCGAGGGGTGCCGCGTTGCTCTGCGAAAGCATCAGCCATGCAATTGGGCGGAGACCGTGGCTGGGGTCCGATGTCCATTGCCAAGGCGATGAGGGGGCTTAGCCCGGCGTCTCCGCGGCGGAGTGCCGCCTCTCATCGCCGACCCTAACGGCTTGAGTTCGTCTCCTCTGCGCTCTGACTACGGGCCGCGAACACTCCCGCGAGCGAGGTCGACGCGATGGTGACCAACGCACCCAGCATCAGCGCCGACGGCTCGCCTGGCGCGAGCAGATGCTGTTCGGTGCCGAGCGTCGCGGCAGCCACCGGAACACCGAGCTGCGCGGCCGACAGCACCGCCAACGTCAGGGGCTGACCGAACAACCGGCCTACGCCGTGCGCCAGCATCGCGCCGACCCCGAGTCCCACTCCGAGCAGGATCAGCCATGGGTGTTCGCCGAGTTCGCGGACTTGCAGCGACGCGCCCAACCATACGAAGAACAGCGGGCCGAAGAACCCCTCCGTGATGCCGAACAGCTGGCGGGCCAATCGACGCGGTTCGCCGATCCCGGACAGCACCAGACCAAGAGCGAAACCGGCGAGCATGATCGACACGTGCGTGGTGACCGCCAGTGCGCAGAGGCTGAACAGCAGGATCAGGCTGGTGCGGAGTTCGAGCGCGAACTCGCGGTCATGCTAATAGTCGTGCACGCGCTTGCGCCATCCACTCCGATCTCCGGCACGCAACGCGACGAACAACACCACGGCACATCCGGCGATCGCCAGCGCGCCGAGTGCGGCCCTTGGCGCCTGCCCCGGATTGATCACCAACGGCAGCAACACAATCGACGTGGCGTCCGCGATTGCGATCTGGGTCGTCACCGAAAGCACCGGCGGCCCGGTGAGCTTCAGCGAGTCGATAACCGGGAGTGCCAGCGCGGCTGATGACGACGCCATCAGCACCGCGTACAGCGCCGCATGACCGGTTCCGACGGCGACTGCTATGAGCAAGGCCTTCGGAATCGCCGACCGCAGCGTCTTGTCCCGTACCGGGACGTGCGTGCCAACGACGAACATCACCAATGCGAACCCGATGTTGGCCAGCAGGGTAAACGTTGTGTCGGTGTGGTCGACGATCCCAAAGCCCGTCCTGCCGACCACCAGTCCGGCAAGCAACTCGCCGATGATCACCGGGACCCGGAATCGCGGCAACGACGCGAGCAGCGGCCCGGCCATGCCAATGACCACGAGCAGCGCCAGTGTGTGGAAACCGAACCCTGACATTTCTGGGATTTACTGCCACGACGCCAAATGACAAGGGGTGTTGGTTTTTTCGTCAGTGAGATAGCTCGCGGATACGCGGTGGTAGCCGTCGGCGATCTGCAGCGGGTATCCGCCGGCCGCGCTGCCGCGCACCAGCAGGATCGGCGAGAGCTTCTTGCCGTCGCTGATCTTGCCGAGATCCGCCCTGACGTGAGCGTTGTTCTCGGGCAGCAGCGCCAGTCCTGCCGCGCGCAGAATGTCCTTGGCTTTCTGGAACACCGGCTTCGCCGACTTGAGTGCGGCTACCGTTCTGTCGACGGCGTCCTTCTCAGCAAGCATGCCGAGGTAGTTCGCCGCCGCGTCGTAATCGTGGGCCTCAGGTTTGACCGCCATGGCCGGACACGTTTCTCACCATTTCGAGACGGACACCACGATGGCGGCTCATGATGAGACGGCGTCGCGATGCGCTCGCGAACCAGATAGGGGGAGAACAAATGACGGTTGTGTTGATTCATCACGGTCCGAGCCTTACGCGGGAGAAGTACGAAGAGATCGTGCGCAAAATGACGGGCGGCAAGGCCCGACTGGAGTCTCCGTCCGATTGGCCGGTCGAAGGTCTTCTTCTGCATGTGGCAGGCGACAGCCCGCAGGGGTTCCGCGTTGTGGACGTCTGGCAGTCGGAGGACGCCTGCAACCGGTTCGGCGAGACACTCGGCCCGATCCTGCAGGAGGCCGGCGTAGACGATCAGCCCGAGATGTATGAAGCGCACACGTTCGTTAAGGCGTAGCGCCGGCTAGGCGCTGATCCAGTTGCCGTGGAAGCCGTACGGAACACGGTGCGGCAGTTTGATTCTGGCAACGGGCTGTGAGCCGAAGTCCGACGCATCGATGATGACGAGGTCGCTGCCGTCGCGAGCACGGTCGTACACGTAGCCGATATACCAGCCGCTGCTTTCGTCGGCCGGCACTGATGTTGACGGTACGAAGACCGCCTCACCCGGACCGCCCGGCGACTCCGGGGTGCCGAATGGGTGCTCGACAGCGTCGCCGGTGTTCAGGTCGTAGCGGACGAGGCGGCCGTCACCGACCGACACCGCGTAGCGGGCAGGCAGGGTGGCCAGCCGGTCGTCGATCCGGGGGAACTCCACCGCCCGGTCATCGAGCTGACGTTCGGTGACCGTGCCGGTCCGCGGGTCGATGGTCCAGCTCCACAGCACTCCGTCGGTGTCGAATCCTCCGGTGTTGCGCCATAATTCGGGGTATCGCACCGCCTGGAGAATTATGCGGTTCCCGTCGGCTCCTGCTGTTTCGTATGCGTTTGCGACGTGGAAGACGTAGCACGGGTCGATGTCGAACCACCGCACCGGCCCGAACGGGTCGTCGCGGCGCATCACGCCGAGCCGGGCGCCGTGTTCGTCGCTCCACCTGTACGGCATATCGCCTTCGCCCTTGATCGCGATATCGAGGTCGAAAACGATCGGCAGGTCCATAAAGATCACGTGCTCGGCGGTCAGCGCGAAGTCATGCATCATGGTGTGCGCCTTGACATCCAGCGGGCGGTTGATGGTCAGTTCGCCGCTGGCGTCGACGCGGTGATAGGTGACATACGGCTCGAAGATGCTGCCGTAACCGAAGAAGTGCATCTCTCCGGTCGTGGGGCAGATCTTCGGATGTGCGGTCATCGAGTCGACCAGCTTCCCGCCGAAATCGTAGGCGCCCAACGTCTCCAGGTCGTTGGAGATCTCGTATGGCAGCGACGACTCAACCAGCGCCAGCGTCTTGCCCGCATGGTTGACGACGTGAGTGTTGGCGACGCCGGCCCGCAGGTTGCGGCTGCCGTCGGCGTTGTACAGCGGGAAGTCTTCCTTGAAGCTGTCGGTCCTCACCCACCGGTTCCGGTACCAGGCGGCGCGGCCGCCTTCGATGCGGACGCCGTGGATCATGCCGTCGCCTGTGAACCAATGCGCGGTCGCCTGACGCGGGTTGGGCCCATTACGCAGGTACCACCCGTCGAGTTCGGCGGGGATGGCGCCGTCGACAGGCAGGTCGAACTCCGTCAGTTCATCGGCCACAGGCAAGTAGTTGTCCCGCTGAAAGAACTCGCCGGCGCCAAAGAGGGTCGAGGTCGTTTCGGTCATAAGTCAAAGATGACATGTCACTTCTGACATGTCAATAGTGGAGGTACGATCGGCGGGTGAGTTTGCGAATCGCGGCGTTGGGCCTGCTGGCCCAGGAGCCAGGCAGTGGATACGACCTGCTCAAACACTTCGAGAAGTCCATGGCCAACGTTTGGCCCGCTACCCAGAGTCAGCTCTACGGCGAGCTGAACAAGCTGGCCGACGCCGGGCTGATCGAGGTATCCGATATCGGTCCGCGGGGCCGCAAGGAGTACCGCATCACCGAGGCAGGCCGAGCCGAGCTGCGGCGCTGGGTGACGAACCCGCAGGATGACCCTCCTTTTCGTAGCTCGGGGCTGCTGCGGGTGTTCCTGCTCGGCATGGTCCCGCCCGAACAGGCGCGCGACCACGTGGTCGCGATGGCCGAATACGCCGATGCCGAGGTCAAGCGGCTGGAAGCGCTGCGCGACTCCATCGACTGGGCCGACGGCGACGGACCCTTCTACGGCCGCGCCGCGCTGGAGTACGGCCTGCGGATGAACTCGATGGAGGCGGAGTGGGCGAAGTGGCTGGTCAACGCCATCGACACGCGTGAGGCGTGATCGCCGTCGAAAGAGTGCCAGACATCTGGGGCGCGATCGCTCCTACCTGTGAAGGCAGCCCAAGGGGGCGGCGACCACGCTCAACACGGCTAGCGACGCGCTGGGCGTCACAGTCAAAATCCACTCGACTGGAAGCGAAGGCCTGTGCTCGTACAGCGCCGAGCCATGGTTCGGATGGACGACCGTGAAGCCTCTGCCGGTGTACAACGTGCCGTTCTATCTGCAGGCAAATCAGGACTACAACCCGTGGTTTCCGGGCATCCAGACCGGCACCACCTGGAAGGCGAAGGTCAAATGCCCCGTCGGTGGCGTTGATTACTTCAACTCCACCTACTGAGCATCGCCGCCTCCCGGTGTGGTCCTCGTGGCCTGTGTTGCGAGGACCACACCATTCCAACGTTGCATCGCGATAGTTTCCGATATATCGTCAACGTATCGGAGGCGCGCACCGTGCTTCCTCACACACGTAAGGAAACACTCATGACCAACCCATTCACCCCACCTCCCGGCGGATTCGGCTTCGGCTTCGGCCCTGGCGATCGACGCGCGTTTCATCAGCAGCGCAGGCAAGCCCGCCGCGAGTTCCGTGACAACCTCCGCGACCATCTGCGCGAGCATCCCGCAGGTCCAGGCTTCGAGGGCAACCCCGGCTTCGGTCCCGGTCGCGGCTTCGGCCCAGGCCGTGGGTTCGAGTTCGGATTCGATCCCCGTGGCGGCGGGTTCGGCTTCGGCCCAGGCGGTCCACGCGGCCGTGGCCGCGGCGGGCGAGGACGCGGTAAGCGCGGCGATGTCCGCGCCGCCATTCTCAAGCTGCTGGCCGAACGGCCGATGCACGGCTACGAGATGATCCAGGAGATCGGCGAGCGCACCCAGAACCTGTGGCGGCCCAGCCCCGGCTCGGTATACCCGACGCTTCAGCTGCTGGTCGACGAGGGTCTACTGGTCGGACGCGAAAGTGAAGGCAGCAAGAAGCTTTTCGAGCTGACCGACGAGGGCCGCGCGGCGGCCGACAAGATCGAGACGCCGCCGTGGCAGGAGATCACCGAAGGCTGGAAAGATGAAGCGCCCGGTCAAATTAATCTCCGCAGCGCGGTTGGCCAGCTGATGGGCGCCGTCGCGCAGTCCGCGCACACGGCCAGCGACGAGCAGCAGGAGCGCATCGTCGCCATCGTCAACAACGCCCGCCGCGAGATCTACCAGATCCTCGGCGAGTCGGAGTAGCACAACACGAGATGGAATAAGCCCGGCGGGAGTGGTGTACGCAATCAGTATGCAAACCTTCCCGCTGGGCTCATTCCATGTCGGCCGCGTCGGTTTCGGCGCCATGCAGCTACCCGGTCCCGGCGTACTCGGGCCACCGCGTGACCACGACCAGGCGCTGGCCGTGCTGCGGCGCGCAGTCGAGTTAGGCATCAACCACATCGACACCGCGCAGTTCTACGGACCCAACGTCGCCAACGAACTGATCCGCGAGGCACTTCACCCTTACCCGACAGACCTCGCACTCGTCAGCAAGGTCGGTGGCGACCGGGACGAGCACGGCAACTGGGTGCCGGCCCAGCAACCCGACGACCTTCGTCGGAGCATCGAGGAAAACCTGCGGACCCTGGAGGCCGATCGACTGGCCGCCGTCAACCTGCGCGTGATGGGAGCTGGCGACGACCCCAGCTCCCCTGGCGGGGTGAACCCAGAACTGTTCGACCGCCAATTGACCACGATGATCAAGGCCCGCGACGAAGGACTGATCGCCGGAATCGGGCTGAGCAGCATCGGCGTCGATCACCTGAAGATCGCATTGGACCGCACCGAGATCGTCTGCGTGCAAAACGCTTACAACCTGATCGACCGAACATCACAGCCGGTGCTCGAAGCCTGTATCGAGCGCGGCATCGCGTTCGTGCCATTCTTCCCGCTCGGCTCGGCGTTTACTCCCGACAATCCCGTACTCGGGCACCCCGCGGTTCAGCGTGAGGCCACCAAACTTGGACGCACGCCCGCGCAGATCGCGCTCGCGTGGACGCTCGCGGTCGCGCCCAACGTGTTGCTAATACCTGGCACGTCGTCGGTTGAGCATCTCGAAGAGAACACGGCCGTCGCCGACATCGAGCTTGACGACGACACCAAGCGGGAACTCGACGCGGCCTGAGGGGAATACTCCATGCGTTGCCGCTGCTGAATTCCGTTGTCGGACAACGTACGTTCGACATCTATGAGTGTATACTTACACTAGCTAACAATATTATTTAGCAAAGCCCGCGGAAGGAGTTGATTGATAATGAAACCCGCAAAGATCTTCGCCACACTCGCAGTCACTGGAGGCCTTGCCGCCGGTGCTGTTGGAATCGGGGCCGGTGTCGCCAATGCCGACCCGGGACCGTGGTACGGCGGACATGGACACGGCAATGGCCATGAATGGCGTGGCTGGGACGACCGAGGATGGCGCGGCGACCCCATCCCGGGCGGCTGGAACGGCGGCTGGGAACCTTGGGGCGGAGTCTGCCTTTTCGGCGCGTGCATATAAGGGCGCCTAGGCCCAGTCAGTCCACGTCGACCCAGTCCAGCGTGCGCTGCACCGCCTTCTGCCAACCCGCGTAACCGTCGGCACGCTGGTCCTCGCTCCACGCGGGTGTCCAGCGCTTGTCCTCCTGCCAGTTGGCGCGAAGGTCGTCCGGATTCTCCCAGAACCCGACCGCCAGACCGGCGGCATACGCTGCGCCAAGCGCAGTGGTCTCGGCGACGACGGGCTTGACGACGTCGACACCGAGCACGTCGGCCTGGATCTGCATGCACAGACCGTTGGCCGTGATACCGCCGTCGACCTTGAGCACCTCAAGATGCACGCCCGAGTCGGCTTCCATCGCGTCGACGACATCGCGGCTCTGGTAGCAGATCGCCTCCAGCGTGGCGCGCGCCAAATGCGCGTTGGTGTTGAACCGAGATAAGCCGACAATTGCGCCGCGGGCGTCGGATCGCCAATAGGGCGCGAACAGCCCGGAGAAGGCCGGCACGAAGTACACGCCGCCGTTGTCTTCGACCTGGCGTGCCAGCGCCTCGCTTTGCGCGGCGCCGCTGATGATGCCCAGCTGGTCGCGCAACCACTGGACCGCGGAACCGGTGACCGCGATCGAACCCTCCAGTGCGTAAACGGGTTTGGCGTCGCCGAACTGGTAACACACCGTGGTCAGCAACCCGTTTTCGGAGCGCACGATCTTCTCGCCGGTGTTCAGCAACAGGAAATTACCTGTGCCGTAAGTGTTTTTGGCTTCACCGGAAGCCAGGCACACCTGTCCGACCATCGCCGCCTGCTGATCGCCGACGATTCCGGTGATCGGCACCTGTCCAGCGACCGGCCCGTCGTCGCGGGTGATCCCGTACGACTCGGGGTACGACGACGGCTTGATCTCGGGCAGCATCTGCCGCGGAATGCCGAAGAACGACAACAGCTCGTCGTCCCAGTCCAGCGTCTCCAGATTCATCAGCATGGTGCGGCCGGCGTTGGTCACGTCGGTGACGTGCACGCCGCCGCGCGCCCCTCCGGTTAGATTCCACAGCACCCAGGTATCGGGGGTGCCGAAGATCGCGTCTCCGTTCTCTGCGTCGGCGCGAACCCCTTCGACGTTCTCCAGAATCCACTGCACCTTGCCCGCGGAGAAGTAGGTGGCCGGCGGCAGCCCGGCCTTGCGCCGGATGACGTCGCCGCGGCCATCACGGTCCAGCGCCGAGGCGATGCGGTCGGTGCGGGTGTCCTGCCAAACGATCGCGTTGTAATAGGGCCTGCCGGTGCGCCTATCCCATACCAGCGCGGTCTCCCGCTGGTTGGTGATGCCTAGCGCGGCCAGATCGGTGGCCGACAACTTGGTCTTGTTCAGCGCCGACATGATCACCGACGCGGTTCGTTCCCAGATCTCGACGGGATTGTGTTCGACCCAGCCGGCCTTCGGCAGGATCTGTTCGTGCTCGAGCTGATGGCGCCCGACCTCGGCGCCGTCGTGGTCGAAGATCATGCACCGCGTGCTGGTGGTGCCCTGGTCAATGGCGGCGACGAATTCGGCCAACGTGCAGCTCCCCTCCTGACGGTTCCAGTCGTCCATGATGGACTACATGGCCTCGCCGACGACCGACATTGACCGCATGCCAAGGGGCGGGCCGGATGCGTCCTGCGTGGACAGGCTGCTGCAGACCGACAGGCCGGAGTACCTCGACCGCGACGACGTCGACGACAGCCTCAAGCGCGGCGTGATTCGCGCGCTCGAGTGGACGGGCGAATTCTTCGGCAATACCGAGAAGTTCGCGCGCATCGTGCTCGACGAAGTGGCCGATGTGCCCGATCCTAAGATCCTCGAACTCGGATCGGGACACGGCGGCCTGTCGCGCAAGCTGCTTGAGTGGCATCCCACCGCCGAGCTCACGGTCACCGACCTCGAGCGGGCCTCGGTGGCAGCCATCGCCGCTGGCGACCTCGGCGAGCACCAACGGGCGACGGTCGGGGCGATGGACGCGACAGCTATCGACGCCGCTGACGGGCACTATGACCTGGCGGTGTTCGCGTTCTCGTTCCATCATCTGCCGCCGTCGCTGGCATCGCGCGTGTTTGCAGAGGGCACCCGGGTGGCCACCAAGCTCGTGATCATCGACCTGCCACGGCCGCCTTCTCCGCTGCACCTCTTGCGGCTTGCGGCGATGCTGCCGCTGGCGCCGATCGTTCCGTTCGTTCACGACGGCGTGATCAGCTCGCTGCGCTGCTATAGCCCGTCTGCGCTGCGGGCACTTGCTGCGCACGCCGACCCGGCGATCGAGGTCGAGTTGCGGAGCGGCCTGGTGAGCCCTCAGGTCGTGGTTGCCAGCCGCTGATAGAAGGCAAATTTGTAGGGCGAATACCTGATTCCCCACCGCGTCAATTCGCTCTAGCGTTCCTAGCGAGCGCGCACTGCCGTCGAGGTTTGCTGTGCGTCGGGGCGGAGGAACATCGTGGGATATTCGAGCTACGCCGGCTATGTCGGACGGGTCGGCGCTCTGGCGGTGGCCCTGGGCGTGGGAGTGGCGATCGCCTCCACACAGCCGGTGGCCTCTGCCGACACCACCGGCTCGGGTGACTCCGCAACGGACACGACGACGCACACAGACTCTCCGAATACTGGATCGCCGACAGGCACAGCACCGTCCGGCGGCTCGGCTGGCGCCGGCGGCGGAGTCGTCTCATCCGGTTCGCCCGCGTCGGACCCACCGGGAACCACCCCAGCGGCGGGCGGAGCCAACACCACCGGGTCCGGCTCGACGACCCCGACGGGCTCCCCGTCACCGACGGGCGGCGACCCACCCGCCGGATCGACCAACTCGTCAGGAAAGCCCCGATCGACAACTGGCACCGGCACACGTCGGGTGTCCCATAAGGACGACGCAACCGGTTCGACAACAACCAAGACGGCTCCCCCGCCCATCCTCAGTTCGAAGCCCTTGGCCGCCTCGACGTCGTCAACTTCGACTCCGGTCCGCAGTCGTGTGTCGGCGCCGAGCCCGTCGGCAGCCTCATCAGTGCCAGGCTCGCCGTCGACGGTGTCGACGCTGTCCGCGCCGACATCGTCCGCCTTGCCGGTCGCGGCGGCGGCGGCCACACCCACCACCACGTCCGCACCACAGCCGGACGTCGTCACCACGCTGGTGGCCGGGCTCCTGTCGTCGCTGGGTCTCGGCCCGCAGGCCACAGGAACCGACCCCGGCACCCCGGTACAGCTGCCGTTCATGTGGGCGGCACTGGCATTCGCGCGACGCGAACTCAGCCAGCCGACAACGCACAACCAGCTCGATGACACCAATGCCGGCGGAGCCGACCCGGCGCGCAACAGCTTGGTAATCGATCCAGGTCCCTCGCAACGGAACGCGTTGGTCGGCCCGGCCGCCAACCCGCCAGTCGACACGTCCTCCCTAGCCGCTCCTCATGTCACCGCCGTGCCGGCTGCATCCGGAATCGGCTCACTCATTGGCAATTTCGTCTCCGTGTTTATCAGCAACGGCACCGCCAGCCACCCCAACGGCGGGCTGCTGATTGGCAGCGGGTTCAGCTACGACGCCAGCACGTGTGCCAGCGTCTGTCGGGGCGGCAACGGCGGATTGATCCTCGGCAACGGCGGCAGCGGCTTCAACGGCGGCAACGGTGGCTGGGCGGGTGTGATCGGCAACGGCGGCGACGGCGGCGCTGGCGTCATCGGAGTGAACGACGGTGCTGGGGGCCGCGGCGGCAGCGGCGGGGTGTTCCTGGGTACCGGCGGCAACGGCGGCGCCGGCGCAGCCGGGATCACCGGAATCAACAACGGCGCAGGCGGCAAGGGCGGCGCAGGCGGGAACGCGGGCCTGCTGTCGATAGCCGGCAGCGGCGGCGACGGCGGTGCCGGCGGGGCCGGCGCGCAGGGTTCGCTCGGTGTGGACGGCGTCGGTGAGGGTGACTCGGGAACCTCCGGCGGTGCCGGGGGTGTCGGTGGCGCCGGTGGTGCGGGCGGCAGCTCGGGTCTGCTGGCGGTGTTCGGTGACGGCGGATCGGGCGGCGCAGGCGGCGAGGGCGGTGGCGGTGGTGACGGTGGTGACGGTGTCGACGGCCTGACGGCCACCACGGCCGGGGAGGCTGGCGGAGACGGTGGTAACGGGGGTGGCGGCGGCGCCGGTGCGACCGGAGGAGTCGGCGGCGCTGCAGGCCGAGGTGCATTCTTCGGAAGATCGGGAATCAACGGCGACGGTGGTGCCGGCGGCGACGGCGGTAGTGCAGGCACTCCGGGCGACGGCGGCGACGGTGCTGATGGTGACGCCCTGACTCGAGACGGTGCAGCAGGCGGTAAGGGTGGCGACCCGGGTAGTGCTGGACTCGCTGGAGCGGGCGGCGCTCGCGGCACCGGAGGTAGCGGTGGCACCAACGGCATCGGTGGGGTCAGCGGAGCCGTCGTGATCGGCCCGAAGGGCGACGGCGGCGACGGCGGTGACGGGTTCAGCCCCACCGTCGCCGGCGCAGGCGACGGTGGCGAGGGCGGTCGGGGCGGCGACGGCGGTGCAATCGGCGGCGGCGGCGACGGCGGCGACGGCGGCAAGGGCGCGCCGGGTGCCCCAAGCTCCGATGGGCTCAATCCGGGCGAGTCCGGCACTGGGGGCGGCGACGGCGGGAAGGGCGGCGGCGGCGGGGCCGGCGGGTTGGGCGGCTCGACATCCGGCGACGGCGGCGACGGCGGCGACGGCGGCGACGGCGGCGATGCCACTGACGGCGGCGACGGTGCGGACGGCTTGACGGCCACCATCTCCGGCCAGGCCGGCGGCGCGGCCGGCGACGGCGGCGACGGCGGCCGGGGCGGCGATGGCGCAATCGGCGGGGCCGGCGGCGGTGTAGCTGCGGGCGGGTCCGGCAGTGTGGGCGCCAACGGCGACGGCGGCGATGGCGGCGATGGCGGTGACGCCGGCGCGCCCGGTGACGGTGGAGACGGCGCCGACGGTGATGCCGCATCGCGGAACGGCGGAGCGGGCGGCGACGGCGGCGACCCCGGTCAGGCGGGCGGAGCCGGAACCGGAGCCGACGCTGGTAGCGGTGGCACCGGAGGCGTCAACGGAATTGACGGAGTCAACGGCACCCCGATCACCGGCCCGGCAGGCAATGGCGGCGACGGCGGCGACGGCTTCGACGCCACCGGCTCGGACAGCAATGGCGGCAACGGCGGCGGCGGCGGAAACGGCGGCGCCATCGGTAACGGCGGCAACGGCGGCGACGGCGGCACGACGACAGACGGCAACGGCGGCATTGGCGGTGACGGCGGCGACGGTGGGTCGACCAGCGGCGACGGCGGTGACGGTGGTGCGGGCGGCAACGGCTTTGGCGGGATATTCGGGCACGTGGTGGCCGGTAAGGGTGGTGATGGCGGCGACGCGCTGAGCATCGGTGACGGTGGGGACGGCGGTAAAGGCGGCAACGGCAACGGCGTGCAAGGCGGCACCAGTGGCGCAGGCGGTGACGGTGGTCTCGGCGGCGTGATCAGCGGCGACGGCGGCGACGGCGGCGACGGCGGCAGCTCGGGCAGCGACTTCACCGACGAAGACGGCGACATGTTCGGCGGCGACGGCGGCGCAGGCGGTGACGCCCGCGGTGACGGCGACGGCGGTGACGGCGGCGCCGGCGGCGCCGCCGATCCCAGCAAAGGAAAAGCCACCGGCGGCGGCGGCGGACATGGTGGCAACGCCGGCGTGAACGGCGACGGCGGCACCGGTGGTGCTGGCGGCAAGGGCGGCCACGGCGGCCTGAACGCCTCCACTGGCGGCGCAGGCGGTGACGGCGGTGCCGGCGGCACCAACACCGGCGATGGCGGTGACGGCGGAGCTGGCGGGGCAGGCCTAGCCGGAGCGAGCAAGGGCACCGGCGGCGACGGCGGAAACGGCGGTGCGGCAGGCAAATCCGGCGACGGCGGGGACGGCGGCACCGGCGGTGCGGCTGAATCCGGCTTCAACTCCACGGCTACCGCAGGCAAGGGCGGTGACGGCGGCAGCGGAGGCACCACCGACGGCGCCGGCGGTGCAGGCGGCAGCGGCGGCAAGGCCACCGCCCACGGCACAGCCAAAGCCAACGCCGGAGACGGCGGGGCGGGCGGGCAGTCTGTTGTCGGCCCGGCCGGCGCCGGCGGCGCAGGCGGTGAAGCCCGGGGAACCGATCAAGCCAGCGCCACCGGCGGGGCAGGTGGCGCAGGCGGGGACGTCTTGACCATCGGCGACGGCGGCCAAGGGGGCGCGGGCGGACGAGGAACCGCCCTTCAGGGAGGAAACGGTTCCGGCGGCGCAGGTGGGGCAGGCGGTACCGGCGGACTGCAATCCGGCAATGGCGGTGGCGGCGGGGCAGGCGGAGTTGGCGAGACCTCCAGCGGCGACTCCCTGGGCGGACGCGGCGGCGACGGCGGCGACGCCGGTGCGATCGGCGAAGCCGGTGACGGTGGTGCGGGCGGCAACGGCTTTGGCGGGATATTCGGGCACGCCGTGGCCGGTGACGGTGGTGATGGCGGCGACGCACTGAGCATCGGTGACGGTGGGGACGGCGGTAAAGGCGGCAACGGCAACGGTGTGCAAGGCGGCACCAGCGGCAACGGCGGAATCGGTGGTCTCGGCGGCGTGATCAGCGGCGACGGCGGCGACGGCGGCGACGGCGGCAGCTCGGGCAGCGACTTCACCGACGAAGACGGCGACATGTTCGGCGGCGACGGCGGCGCAGGCGGTGACGCCCGCGGTGACGGCGACGGCGGTGACGGCGGCGCCGGCGGCGCCGCCGATCCCAGCAAAGGAAAAGCCACCGGCGGCGGCGGCGGACATGGTGGCAACGCCGGCGTGAACGGCGACGGCGGCACCGGTGGTGCTGGCGGCAAGGGCGGCCACGGCGGCCTGAACGCCTCCACTGGCGGCGCAGGCGGTGACGGCGGTGCCGGCGGCACCAACACCGGCGATGGCGGTGACGGCGGAGCTGGCGGGGCAGGCCTGGCCGGAGCGAGCAAGGGCACCGGCGGCGACGGCGGAAACGGCGGTGCGGCAGGCAAATCCGGCGACGGCGGGGACGGCGGCACCGGCGGTGCGGCTGAATCCGGCTTCAACTCCACGGCTACCGCAGGCAACGGCGGTGACGGCGGCAGCGGAGGCACCACCGACGGCGCAGGCGGCGATGGCGGCAGCGGTGGCAAGGCCACCGGCCACGGCCAGGCGATTGCCGAGGCGGGCAACGGAGGCAACGGCGGCAACGGCACCGGTGCCCCCGGCGGGGCGGGCGGCGACGGTGGTTCGACCACTGTTACCGACCTCGCCAAAGGCAACGGCGGCGACGGCGGCGACGGCGGTCACGGCTCGCCAGGCGGTCCCGGTGGCGGCGGGGGCTCGGGCAGCGGCGGCGGCAGCAACGGCAGCGGCGGTGCCGACGGCTAGTCCGGCAAAGGTGGAGTTCTCAGCGCATGTTCTCTGACGTCCAGCGTGCCAATTCTGCTCGCGAGTGGATACCGAGCTTGCGATAGATCCGAGACAAGTTGGTATCGACGGTCTTCGGGCTGATGAACATCTCCGCGGCAATTACCCGGTTCGTCATGCCAGCTGCGGCGAGTTCCGCCACTCGTCGCTCCGAGGGCGTCAGCACCGTAGCGCCCGCATTAACCGTCACACGGGCGAGGTCGGCTCGGGCGCGGGCGGCCCACAGAGGAGTGTTCATGCGCTCGAACGCGTCGAGGGCTTCGCGCAGCGTGGCCGACGCGGACTGCTTCTTGCGCTGCCTGCGCTGTAACTGCCCCACCAGCAATTGGGTTCGGGCTCGCTCGAAGGGCATTGGCACGCGGGCGTGGTGCTCCATGGCTTCCTCGGCGGCACGCACTCCAGCGGTGATGTCACCGCCTGCGACGTGCAGCATGGCGCGGCCCCTCGCGGCGACCGAAAGCATCCACGCCCGGTCGAGCCGCTGCCCGTTTTGCTCCATCAGCGCGATCAGCTGCGCCGCCTCGTTCGTTCGCTGCAGTTGGATCATCGCCTCAACTGCGTCGGAAATGCCTGATGCGACAATGATCTCGGTGTAGTCGGGGTCAGCGATAATACCGTTCGCAACCGGCTGCAGGACATCAAGTGCAGCCGCGTAGTTGCCCAGCGACAGTTCAAGAAATCCGAGGTTGGCGACCATCCACCCCGCCAACTCACGCCCCTCACTTCCAGTCGACGCCTCCAGCGCCACCCGTGCGTCCCGACGCGCTTCGTCGACCTTCCCGGCGTAAGCCGCGAGTGAAGACCGAACCGCGACCGCCGAGAACAGCGCCACATCGCCTTCCAGACGGGCCGCCCGGTCCATCATGTCGTCGGCGATATCGTTGGCAGCCGCGAAATCGCCTCGCCAGATTTCCACCATCGCGCGGTGATACGAGATGAAGATCGACTCGCTTTCCTCGCCGTTCTCGATGCGTCGGCGCTCGATCGACCGGAGCTCCTCTCGGGCGACGTCGAGCTCACCCGTCCACGCCTTCAATATCGCTCGCTGCACCATCGGTTGGAATGCGACCGGCACGGGCAGCCTGCCGTCATCCAGGCCCAGGGCGCGTTGCAGGTTGTTCTCGTCAACTCCGGTGCCGCACATGAATTGCAGCACGACCCGCATACCCAGCGTGCTACTCAGCAGGGACGCGTCACCCAGCCGCTCCGCCTGTTCGACGGCCTCGTCGATCCGTTGGATCGAATCGTGCTTGCGTCCCGTGTTCATCAGCATGTACGCGAGCCCGGTCAACATCTGTACCAACAACGCGGCGTCACCGAGCGCGTCGGGCAACGATCGCTCCAGAAGACTGGCTGCAGCGCCGAAGCCGTCGCCGTACATCACGACGCTGGCAAGCATGCTTGCAGCCCTGGCGCGAAGTGGCCCTCGGCTCAGGCGATGAATCGTCGCGTCCAATAACGACCGCGCACGTACCGAATCCCCGCCCTCGAAGTGATAGGCAGCCGATCGAAGGACCCGTTCAGGCTCGTCGCCGCCGAGGTCGATAGCCAGATCCAACAACTCGGCGGCGGCCGCGGGCGCGCCACGACTTCGCGCCAGCTGCGCCGCCTCGTCCAGAGCCGAGAGGGTGGCTTCGTCCGCAGTCGTCACCCCGCGAGCAAGGTGTCGGGCGCGCAACTCGGGCTGGTCAACGGCGTCTGCCAGCCGACGATGCATCGCGCGCCTTGGACGGCCCACGACACTTTCGTACATACCCCAGGCCAGCAGCGGGTGGGAGAATCGCACGCTGTTGCCGTCGATGCGGATTATTTCCTCGGCTTCTGCCGGTTCAAGCAGCAGCAGAACGCCATCCGTCGACACGTCGATGGCACGGGCGATCACGTCCAATCTCGGTCTGGCCAGGCATGCGGTTGCGAACAGCGCATTCTGCGTCGCCTCCGGCAGGCCGCCTATCCGTGCCCGAACCAGCTCCGAGAGCGTATCCGGCAACGCAAGCTCGCGGTCCGGAGCGCCGGCAGCCGCGGCCCTGCCCAATTCGATTGCATAGAAAGGATTTCCGCCCGAGACATCGTGAATCCGGACCATGATCGGACGTGAGATCCGCTTTCCCAAACGGTCGTTCAGCAGTTCGGCCATTTCACCGATCCCGAACGGGGGCAAGGTGATTCGCCTCAAGGCTCGCGGATCGTGGACATGCAACCAGGACGCCGGATCCCCGCTACCCGATCCGGTGCGTACGGTTGCCAGCACGCCGATCCGGCCGGAGAACCTCCGCGCCGCGTAGTCCAACGCGAATACCGACGACGGGTCGAGCCACTGCGTGTCATCGACGGCGAGGAGCACCGGAGTCTGTTTGGCCATCGTCTCGATGGCCGAGAGAAACGCCGCAGCGACCGCCCGCGGTTCGGTCGCGGGATCCGTTTCGTTCGCGCGCAGCAACACCTGGTCCACCGCGCGAAGTTGCGGTTCGGGAAGGCTTCCGAGCACCCCGGCCGCCAACCCGCCGAGCAGGTCGGCCAGTGCGCTGTAGGCAGCAACGGATTCGGCCTGTGCCGGCCGGGTGGTCAACACACGGAATCCAAGCCGTCGACCCCGGTCGATGGCTCCCACGCAGAGCGTCGTCTTACCTATCCCGGGCGCACCCTCCACGAGCAGAGCGGTCGGCTCGCGAGTAGCCGAACGCAGGAAATCGACAACCGCCTGCTCTTCGTCAGGACGGCTAACAATCCCCGACACGTACAGCAGAATCGCAGGTTTTGCTGTATTTGTCAGCACAACCGGTTGCGATGAACGCTGCGGGTCGGACTTCTCCACCGTCGCTGCGGTGCGAGCGCGCGCAAAATGTCCACCAATCGCGGCGTGTCCACGTACAAACACGCACGCTCGCAGACAATGGGCCTGTGGGCGAAGAGGTAAAGCAGACCGACTTTTCTCGCGCGCACCGACGCGAGTACCGGCGCAAGGTGCAGCTGTGCCTTGATGTCTTCGAAACCATGCTCGCCCAGGCCAGCTTCGAATTCGAGCGGCCACTGACCGGCATGGAGATCGAGTGCAACCTGGTCGACTCCGACTACCAGCCGGCGATGAGCAACCAAGAGGTGCTGGCGTCCATCGCCGACCCGGCGTATCAAACCGAATTGGGCGCCTACAACATCGAATTCAACGTTCCGCCACGGCAACTGCCTGGCCGTGCGGCGCTCGAGCTGGAGGCCGAGGTTCGGGCCAGCCTCAACGCAGCGGAGGCCAAGGCCAACGAGAACAATGCGCACATCGTGATGGTCGGAATCCTTCCTACGCTGATGCCCGAACACCTTTCGGGCAGATGGATGAGCGAGTCGACGCGCTATCAGGCGCTCAACGATTCGATCTTCACCGCCCGCGGCGAAGACATCCTGATCGACATAGCGGGTCCTGAGCGGCTGAGCCTGCAAACGGAGTCGATCGCACCGGAGTCGGCATGCACCAGCATGCAGTTACATCTCCAGGTCTCCCCCGCCGACTTCGCGAAGAACTGGAACGCCGCGCAGGTGCTCGCCGGACCGCAACTGGCGCTCGGCGCCAACTCCCCGTACTTTTTCGGCCACCAGCTATGGGCCGAAACCCGCATCGAGCTGTTCACCCAGGCCACCGACACCCGTCCTGACGAGCTCAAGACCCAGGGCGTGCGTCCACGAGTCTGGTTCGGCGAACGCTGGATCACCTCGATCTTCGACCTGTTCGAGGAGAACGTTCGCTACTTCCCTTCGCTGCTGCCTGAGCTGTCGGACGAGGATCCCGTCCGCGAACTGTCGGAGGGCCGCACACCGAAGCTGGCGGAGCTGCGGCTGCACAACGGCACCATCTACCGGTGGAACAGGCCGGTGTACGACGTGGTCGACGGCAGGCCACACCTTCGCGTGGAGAACCGGGTGCTGCCCGCAGGCCCGACCGTGGTGGACATGATGGCCAACGCGGCGTTCTACTACGGCATGCTGCGGACGCTGTCCGAGGAAGACCGCCCGCTATGGACAAAGATGAGTTTTGCTGCGGCGCACCACAATTTCCTCGAGGCCGCGGAGCACGGGATGGACGGCCGACTGTATTGGCCCGGTCTGGGAGAAGTGACGCCCGACGAGTTGGTGTTGCGCCAGTTGCTGCCGATGGCCGACGAGGGACTGCGTCGCTGGGGAGTCGCGGGCGAGGTGCGCGACCGATACCTCGGCGTGATCGAGGGCCGCGCCAAGACCGGCCGCAACGGCGCAACCTGGCAGGTGTCCACCGTGCAGGCGCTTCAGGAACGCGGGATGACCCGGCCCGACGCACTCGCGGGCATGCTGCGGCTCTATTGCGAACGGATGCACACCAACAAACCCGTGCACACCTGGGACGTTGCAACGACGGAGTAGGTTGGGTCCCATGGCATCTGACGTAATGGACTGGGACAGCGCGTACCGCCAACAGGGCGCATTCGACGGGCCGCCACCGTGGAATATCGGCGAGCCGCAACCCGAACTGGCAGCGCTCATCGCGGCAGGCAAGGTCCGCAGTGACGTGCTGGACGCCGGCTGTGGCTACGCTGAGCTGTCACTGGCATTGGCCGCTGACGGCTACACGGTGGTCGGCATTGACCTGACACCGACGGCCGTCGCCGCCGCCAACAGGGTGGCACAGGAGCGCAACCTGTCGACGGCATCGTTCGTGCAGGCCGACATCACGTCGTTCACGGGCTACGACGGCCGGTTCTCAACGATCATCGACAGCACGCTTTTCCACTCGCTGCCAATCGAGGGCCGCGACGGCTACCTGCGATCCGTGCATCGCGCTGCGGCGCCCGGCGCCACGTACTTCGTCTTGGTTTTCGCCAAGGGCGCCTTTCCCGCGGAGGTGGAGACCAAGCCCAACGAGGTCGACGAACGCGAGTTGCGCGACGAAGTGTCGAAGTACTGGGAGATCGACGAAATCCGGCCCGCCGCAATCCATGCCAACATCCCACAGATGCCGGAGATGCCAGGGATGGAGCTGCCGCACCCCATCGACGAGAAGGGTCGGGTGAAGTTTCCGGCGTACTTGTTGACGGCCCACAAGGCCGGCTAATTGCCAGCCTTGGCGGGTTCGCGATCGCCTGCTGAGGCATCGTCCTTGTCGTCGACCATGGTGCGCTCGTCGAACGGCTTGTCACCGTCGAGCACCTGGTGCATCTGTCGGTGGTCCATGGACTGGGTCCACGCGCCGATGAGGACCGTGGCGGCGGCGTTGCCGGAGAAGTTGGTCAATGCGCGGGCCTCGGACATGAACTTGTCGATGCCGACGACCAGACCGATGCCGTCGAGCAGCTCGGGCCGGTGGCTCTGCAGGCCGGCGGCCAGCGTGGCCAGCCCGGCGCCGGTGACGCCTGCCGCACCCTTGGACGCGACCATCATGAACACCAGCAGCGACAACTGCTCGCCGATCGACAGCGGGTTGCCCATCGCGTCCGCGATGAACAGCGACGCCATCGTCATGTAGATGGCCGTCCCGTCAAGATTGAACGAATAGCCCGTCGGCACAACGATTCCCACAGTGGTGGGCTGCACACCCGCGTGCTCCATCTTGGCGATCAGCCGCGGCAGCGCTGACTCCGACGACGATGTCGCGACGATCAGCAGATATTCGCGCGCAAGGTAGCGAATCAGCTTGAACACCGACACCCCTGCGGCGAAGCGCAACAGGGCACCGAGCACACCGAAGACGAAGATCAGGCACGTGAGGTAGAAGGCCAACATCAAGACACCCAGCTGAATCACCGCATCAAAACCGGTGTCGCCAACCACCTTCGCGATCGCTCCGAACGCGCCGATCGGTGCCAGCCACAGGATTCCACCAAGAATGCGGAAGACCAGTTTCTGCAGCAGTGCTATACCGCGCAGCAGCGGCTCCCCCGTGGTGCCCATCGCCTGGATGGCGAACCCGACCAGTAGCGCGACGAATAACGCCTGCAACACATTGCCTGCGGTCAGCGACGAGAACAGCGTCTTCGGGATGATGTCCTGAATGAAGTCCATCGTGCCGCCCTCGCCGTGTGCTTCCTCTGCGAGTTTCTCGCCCGCACTCGGATCGCCATGCACGTTCAGGCCGCTGCCGGGGCTGATCAGGTTGCCGACCAACAGGCCGATGCCAAGGGCCGCCGTCGACATCACCAGGAAGTAGATCAGCGCCAGGCCGCCGACCTTGCCGACGGAGGCCGCCTTACGGACCGAACCGATGCCCAGCACGATCGTGCAGAAGATGACCGGCGCGATCATCATCTTGATCAGGTTCACGAACATGGTGCCGAGCACGCCGAGCGACTTGCCGGTGTCGGGCGCCAACAAGCCCACCGCCACGCCGGCGACCACACCGACGATCACCATGATGTAGAGCCAGTGGGTGCGGTCGCGCTTGGGTTGTTTGCTTTCGTCGTCGGCCGGCCTGGCCGATTCGCCTTCTACCTGCGTCATCTCCGGCTCCCTCGTGTCGTGCTCTGGGGGATAGCCAAAAGTGCGCTAGGTCACACCTGGTCGGTCGCGGCGGCAAGGGCCTCGGCGAATTGGTCGAGGTCCTCTGGGGTGGTGTCGACGTGCGGCGAGGCCCGGAGCACCGGCGTCGTCATCTCGAACGGCGCGCGTTGCAGCTCGGCGTAGGTGGTGACGATGCCGCGTTCGGCGATCAGCCACGCCCGCACCTTCTGTGGGTCGGCACCGCCCAATGGTTCCAGCGTGGTGATAGCGGTCGGCTCGTCCAGCGGCTCGACCACTCGCCAGCCCAGCGCGTCGGCCAGGGCGAGCCTCGTCATCCGGCCAAGCTCGGCCAGCCGGTCGCGGATCTGGTCGGCGCCCGCGGCCAGGTGCTCTCCTAATGCCACCGAATAGCCAACGCGTGCAGCGAGATTCGCCTCGCCCAGTTCCAGTGTTCGCATTACGGGGATGCCTAAGCCCCATTCCGGGGGAGGTAGCCGCGGCGTCAGCTGCTGCGCCAGTTCCGGACGAATCGCCAGCACACCGACCCCTCGTGGGCCGGCCATCCACTTGCGCGACGAGCTGTAGATCGCATCCGCGCCGACCACGCAGTCGAGGTGCCC
Source organism: uncultured Actinomycetota bacterium (assembly GCA_963766465.1). Taxonomy (GTDB): domain Bacteria; phylum Actinomycetota; class Actinomycetes; order Mycobacteriales; family Mycobacteriaceae; genus Mycobacterium. The sequence goes on along the minus strand of CAVXZT010000013.1, from coordinate 79,585 downwards.
AAGCGCCTGTGCGGCATCGACTACCAGCGGTACACCGAGCTCGCGGCACACGACCGAGAGTTCTGCCAGCGGCTGGGCCAACCCCCGATGGCTCGCCAACGGGGTGAGGTGGACGAGCGCGGGCGGGTCGGCAGCCAGGCGTCGCGCAGCCTCGTCGACGTCGAGCCGTCCGACTTCGTCGGCGGGAAGGGCGCTGACCTGGAACCCGTTGACAGCCATGACAGCGAGGTTGGGGCCGTACTCGCCCGGCAGACACGCGACGCTGCGTTCCCCGGGCCAGCTGCTCAGCAGAATGTCGAGCGCGTTGTTGGAGCCAGTGGTGAAGACGACGTCGCTACTGCTCATTCCGGTGAGTGCGGCGACGGCGGCGCGGCCGGCGTCGAGCGCGGGACCCGCTGCCTCGGCGGCGACGTATCCACCGACTTCGGCCTCGTGCCTGGCATGCTGGGCGGCCGCGTCGATCACCGCGAAACTCTGCCGCGAACACGCGGCGCTGTCGAGGTGCAAACCGGCGACCTTCGGGCGGGCAGCCCTCCACCGTTCCGCGAGTGCTTCGCTCATTTCGCCGAAAGGGACAGTCCGAAGTCACCGCCGGGATCGGTCCACCAATGTGTGCGCCGCAGACCCGCCGCGGCCAGTTCGGCCTCAACGCTGTCGGGCCGGAACTTGCAGGACACCTCGGTGAGCATCTCCTCGCCAGCGCCGAAGTCGACGATCATGTCCAGCGCGGCGATGTCGACCCGCTGCGCGCTCGTGGCACGCAGCCACATCTCGATGCGTTCCTCCTCGGCGTTCCATCGGGCAACGTGTTCGAACGCGTCGAGATCGAAATCGGCTTCGAGTTCGCGATTGACCACCGCAAGCACATTGCGGTTGAACTCCGCTGTCACGCCCACACCGTCGTCGTAGGCACGCACCAACCGGCCGACATCCTTGACCAGGTCGGTACCCAGCAGCAGGCTGTCACCCGGCCGCATGGTGTCCGATAGCGAGGACAGGAAACTGGCCCGCGGACCCGGCGTCAGATTGCCGATTGTCGAGCCGAGGAAGGCGAACAATCGGCGGCCGACGCGCGGAATCTCGTCGAGGTGCTCCTCGAAATCGCCACACACCGCCTCGATCTCGACGCCGGGATACTCCCGCTGGATCGCTGCGCCCGCCGCATTGAGCACTCCCGCATCGACATCGAACGGGATGAACCGGCGCAGGGATCCGCTGTCACGCAGGGCGTCCAGCAGCATGCGGGTCTTCTCGGAGGTGCCGCTGCCGAGCTCGACGAGGGTGTCGGCGCCGGACGCGGCGGCGATCTCTGCGGACCGCGCACGCAGGATCTGCGCCTCGGTGCGGGTCGGATAGTACTCGGGCAACCGGGTGATCTGGTCGAATAGATCACTGCCCACCGAGTCGTAGAACCACTTGGGCGGCAATGATTTCGGTGTCTGCGCCAGTCCGTCCCGCACATCACGACGCAGCGCCTCGGCCGCCGAGTCGGCGGCCAGGTGGTTGGACAGCGAGAGGGTCATGACGATCCTTTCAGGGGGATCAACTCGATGCGAGAGGCCTCGACTACGACGAGATGTCGGTCGGGGACCTCCTGCCAGTCGGGGTTGTCGTCGTATGGTTCGCTGGCCAGCACCACGCCGTCTTCTCGACGCAGCACCGACAGGGTGTCACCCCACGTGGTGGCGCGTAGTTGAGATCCGTTGGCCGCCAGGATGTTCAGCCGTGCGTTCGGGTCGGCGGCCGCGACCTCTGCGACGGTGTCGCCGAGTGCGTCGAGTCCACGCTCGAAGATCAGCGCCGCCAGCAGTGCGCTGTCGACGGTGGACTCTGCAGTAGACGAGGGTGGCAGTACGGCACGGTCGACGAGGCCGTTGTGGGACAGCAGCCACTGCCCGTCGGTGAACGGCGCCGATGCTGTCGGTTCGATCGGCATGCCTACGCTGGCCGAACGCACCGCGGCCACAATGCAATCGCTGCTCAACGCCGGCGCTACCGAGGCGAATGACGCTTCTCCCCACAATGGGGCGGCGCTGCGCCACCGGCGCACCACGCCTTCGTCGAAGAATCCGACGCCCCAGCCGTCGGCGTTCATCAGGCCGTGCTTCTGTCTGCGGGGGGCATATGACTGCACGAGGAGCCCCGACGGTGGCTCGAGCACCAGCGACGCGATCGAGCCGCCGCTCACCGAGCCAGGCGAGGTGTCGGCACATCAGGCGTCCCAGGCCAGGCGTACACCCGAAAAGATCTGTCGCCGGATCGGATGGTCCCAGTTTCGGAAACTCGGCCGCAGGATGCTCGATGCGACTGCCCATGAGCCGCCACGCAGCACCTTGTAATCGCCGGCCCCAGAACCTTCGAAGAACGGCTGCGAGTATTGCTCGTAGAGCATCGGGGTGAAGCCCGGCCACGGCCGAAGCGGCGACGAGGTCCACTCCCACACGTCGCCGAGCATCTGTTCGGCGCCGTACGCCGACGCGCTCGCCGGGTACGCCCCGACCGGGGCAGGCCGCAATGCATAACCGCCGAGGTTGGCCAGGTGTTCCGTGGGTTCCGATGCACCCCAAGGGAATCGGCGCCGCTTGCCCGCTGCGGGATCCCAGGCCGCCGCCTTCTCCCATTCCTCTTCGGTGGGCAGGCGCGCGCCCGCCCACGCCGCATACGCCTCTGCCTCGAAGTAGGTGATGTGCTGCACGGGTTCGTCGGCAGGGATCTCCTCGACATGCCCCAAGCGGGTGCGAGTGCCGTCTTGATTCCAGAATTGCGGCGCGGTCAGCGCCGCCTCCTGCCGATGCGTCCAGCCGCGGTCCGACCACCAGCGCTGCTGTTGATAGCCGCCGTCGTCGATGAACTGCCGCCACTCGCCGTTGGTGACGGGTACCCGGCCGATGCGGAACGCCGGCAAGTCGACCACGTGCGCGTTGCGTTCGTTGTCCAATGAGTGCGGTTCGGTCACCGCATCGACACCGAGAACGAACTCACCGGCGGGCACCAACACCGACTCTCCGGCAACACCGGCGCGGCCAGGCGGCAACGCGGATCCGCGATCCAGCAGCGGCGAGCCCGACCGCATATTCAGCGCCTGCAGCATGGTCTCGTCGTGCTGGTTCTCGTGGCTGATCACCAACCCGAAGTTGAACCCCGTGTCGTCGTTGTCCAGGTTGTCGAGCGTGTCAAAAACCTTGTTGCGCACCGTGCTGCAATACGTGCGGGCGTCCGACGGCGGCAGCAGTGGCAGATTCACCCGGCTGGCGCGGGAGTTCACGAATGCGTCATAGCAGCGCTCAACCTGTGGTTCGAGCAGTCCGGGCCGGTCGGGGTTGTTACCGCGCAGCAGCCACAGCTCTTCCTGCCAGCCGATGTGCGCGAGGTCCCACACCAGCGGGCTCATCAACGGGTCGTATTGCCGGTGCAGTTCGGCGTCGTCGAAATCGACGAGCCGCAGCGTGCGATCCCTGGCCTTCGTCATTTCACGCGCAAGCGTCTCGCGTGTCACAGCTCCCCTTGCGCCAGTTGGGTGATCGCGGTGCCGATCCCGTATTTCACTGCGCGGTCGGAGAAATCGTCGGCCGGGCAGCGTCCTTTTTCGACCGAACGCGCCAACTGCAACATTGATTCCTCGAGTTCGACGGGTGCGCGCTCGGCAGCGGTCTGCACACAGCGGATGGCCGCCTCGTGCAGCCGTCGGTCGCCGAGGCCGATCTGTGCGGCGCGGTCCCACGCCGTGGCGACCGCCTCGGTGGCTTCGGCGGCGATATCGGCGGCGACCGGATCGTCGAGCAAGGTGACGAGGGTGAACACCACAGCGGGCCACACCGCGTCGGGCAGGCTGTCGAGGTAGCGGATCTCAAGCCAGCGACGCGGCCGAACGGGTGGGAACAGCGTGGTCAGGTGGTAGTCGAGGTCGGCCTGCGTCGGCCTGCGGTCGCCGAGCAGCACCCGGCTGTCGGCCCAATCCGCGAACGGCACCCAGTCGGTGATCGGAACCGCATCCATCTCCGGCGTCGGGTGCACGAGCATCACCGGCGCCTTCATTGCGTAGCGCGCCCATTCGCTTGCCGGGTCGTCGCCGTTCACGCCGAGGATCGGGCCGCAGCGCGCCGAATCCAGCTGGCTCCACACCAGCTGCCGCGTAGAGGCCCAACCGGTGAACTGGCCCGCGAGCAGTGGCGAGTTGGCGGCGATCGCGATCATCGTCGGGCCCAGCGCGTGCGCCAGCCGCACCCGGTCGGCCCAGCCATCTCTCGGCCCTGCGTCGAGATTGACCTGTACCGACGCCGTCGACGTCATCATCGCCGCACCGGCAGCGCCGGTCTGGCTGGCAACGAAGAACTCCTCCATCGCCTTGTACCGGTCGCCGGGGTTCACCCGCTTGGCCGGGCGCAGCGGGTCAGCGCCCAGTAGCACCAGACCGAGGCCCGCTTGCGCGAACGCCGAGCGCAGCACGGCACGGTCGGCCGTCATACCGGCGATGGCCGCAACGGGCTCATCCATCGGCGGACCCGACAACTCGACCGCACCACCGGGTTCCACGGTGATCGCGCTGCCTCCTGGCAGCGGCGGCACGGCGGCGATCGCATCCTTCAGCTCGGCCCAGTCCGGGCGGCGCATCGGATCGGCGAGATCGAAGCAATGCGCCTCGACTTCGAGGCCGACCCGTCCCACCGGACCGTCGGCCAGGCAGCTCTCCCCGATATGCCGGGCAGCGCTATATGCGCTGGTCAGCTCGGTATTATCGGCGTTCGATGGATGCGCGTCGTCCACCTCGGACGCCATGGCGAAGGTCATATCTTCCGGCCCCTTCCGGGTAGGGAACGATCGCGGCCTTCACTCCATCTTCCAGAGACGACCGACAAAGTCCCGCGATTTTCGGATGACGCGTTCGTGACGTGTACCCGAAAACGTTGCCGGTTACTGCCCCAGCGTGTTCTGCATCGCCCCGGCCAGCACGTTCGCCGCGGGCCCACCGTTGCCGGATTGACAAACTTTTGCTTGCAACAGAACGTTCTCCCGCTTGCGCGTCGTGACGAAGCAGCGGCGATCGGTACCCGCTTCCTGCTTCACCCAGTCGGCGTCGGTCGCGCTGGCCGGGCCGCCCGTATACGTCCACACCTGAGTGGTGAAGTTGTCGAGGTGCATCGCGGTGGTCTGGCCGCTGCATCCCACCGTCCGGTCGACGACTCGATGGAACGCGCGGTCGGCCGCGTCATTGGTGGCGAACACGCCGACCGCCTGTTTCACGTAATGCGTCTGGTCGTTGTCGCCCGTCTGCGCCACCGCGCCGTTGAACGACGCCAGATCCGGATCGGCGTACACCTCGGTCAGCCCGATGTCCGCCCAGTTGTTACACACCGGATCGTCGACGTAGTACGACTGGAACGGGTCGGTGAACGTCCACGCGAATCGCATTGGCGCGCCGACGATATTGCCCACCGAACCCTTTGCCAGCACCGCGTAGGTGACCACGCCGGGGTCAGACGGACGAGCTGAAGCAGGCACAGCAGGCGCCGCGAATGACAGCCCAACGGCAAGACCGACGCCGACGGCAGCGGCGACCCGCACGCGACTAAACCTTCGCCGACAGCGAGACGTCGATATTGCCGCGGGTGGCCTTCGAATACGGGCACACCTGATGCGCCTTCTCCATCAGGTCGTCGGCCGCGCCCTGCTCGAGGCCGGGCAAGTAGCCGATCAGATGCGCGTTGATGCCGAAACCGCCCGCGGGGTCCTTGCCGAAGCCGACCCGCGCGGTGATGCCCGTGGCGTCGTCGAGCTTGATGTCGTCGTTGCGCGCTACCAGCCGAAGCGCGCCAAGGAAACATGCCGCATAGCCCGCGGAGAACAACTGTTCGGGGTTGGTGCCCTCGCCGCTGCCGCCTGCTTCCTTCGGCGGCCGGGTGTCCAGATCGATCCTGCCGTCGGAAGACTTGACGTGGCCGTCGCGGCCGCCGCCCGTTGCGGTTGACTCTGCGGTAAAGACAACTTCGATACTCATGGCGTCGATCATGCCAGCCCGGCTTGAGACGGCAAGACGCCCCTGAACGCGGCTAATTGCCGTTGCCGCGCACGCCCTCCTCGACCTTCTTGCCGAGATCGGCATCGATGTTCTTCCAGTATTGGAAGACCCGCGAAAGCACGGGTTCGCGCACACCGTCCGACACATGACCGATGATGTTGTGCGCGAGACGGTCCCGCGCTTGGTCGTCGAGCACCTCGCGGACCAGCGTGCCGGGCTGACCCCAGTCGCTGTCCTCCGGTCGCAGTGTGTACGCGGCGCGAACCATGTCGCCGTCGGATGCCCAGTGCGCTTCGGCGGCCCGCTTCGGGTCTACCTCCGGCCCGCCCATCGAGTTCGGCGCGTACACCGGATCTCCTGAGTTGCGGATGCGCATCGCACCGTCTTTTGAGTATGCGTTCACCTCGACATGCGGTTCGTTGACCGGGATCTGCTTGTAGTTCACACCGAGCCGGGCACGGTGCGCGTCGGCGTAGGAGAACCCGCGGGCTAGCAGCATCTTGTCGGGGCTCAGGCCGGTGCCGGGCACGATGTTGTTGGGTTCGAACGCGGCCTGCTCGATCTGCGCGTGGTAGTCGACGACGTTGCGGTTCAGCGTCATCTTGCCGACTTCGTGCAGCGGGTAGTCGCCGTGCGGCCAGACCTTGGTGAGGTCGAACGGGTTGAAGCGGTAGGTCTTCGCATCCTCGAACGGCATGATCTGCACGTGCAGCGTCCAGCTGGGGTGATTGCCTTCCTCGATCGACGTGAACAGGTCGCGCTGGTGGTAGTCGCCGTCCTCGCCTGCCAGCCGATCGGCATCCTCCTGGGTCAGGAAGTCGATGCCCTGGTCGGTCTTGAAGTGGTACTTCACCCAGAACAACTCGTTACCGGCGTTCAGCCAGCTGTAGGTATGGCTCGAGTAGCCGTTCATCTGCCGCCAGGTCTTCGGGATACCGCGGTCACCCATCAGATAGGTGACTTGGTGCGCCGATTCGGGTGACAGCGTCCAGAAGTCCCACTGCATGTGGTGGTCGCGCAAGTTGTTGGCGGCCATCCGCTTCTGGCTGCGGATGAAGTTCTGGAACTTCATCGGGTCGCGGACGAAGAATACCGGCGTGTTGTTGCCGACCATGTCGAAGTTGCCCTCGCTGGTGTAGAACTTCAGCGCGAAGCCGCGGGGATCACGCCAGGTGTCTGGGCTGCCGCGCTCGCCGGCAACGGTGGAGAACCTGGCGACCATCTCGGTCTTGGTGCCCGGCTGGAATACCGCCGCCTTGGTGAACTCGCTGACGTCCTGAGTCACCTCGAAGGAGCCGAACGCGCCACCGCCCTTGGCGTGGGGTTGACGCTCGGGAATGCGTTCCCGGTTGAAGTTGGCCATCTGCTCGATCAGGTAGTGGTCCTGCAGCAGGATCGGGCCGTCGGGGCCAACGGTCAACGAATGTTCAATACTTGGCGCGGGGCTGCCCGCGTCCGTCGTCGTGAATTTCTCGGTCATGACCCTGCGGGTACCCAATACACGCCGAAATCGACGTTCTGCAGGCCTGCTTTCGGACTTTCCTGCAGAACGTCGATCTCGTGGATTCGGACTACGGTCGCGACGGTGTCGTGCTGGGGCCGTTCGAGCCGTTCGAGCCGTTCGGCAGCTCGAAGTTCGGGCCACCCGGCCCGAAGGGACCTGGGCGCTCGAACTCGCCTCGGGGCATCATCGGGAACATCGGCGGCGGGCCGCCCCTGTGCATCATGAAGCCGTGGTCGCGATCGCCATGGCCGCCGCCGCGATGGCCGCCGGAATGCGCGCCGAGGAAGAAGCCCGAGAAGAAGATGACGGCGACGATGAAGACCACGCCTGCGACGATTCCCACCCATGCGGCCACAGCAGTGAGCCTGCCGTGGCGTCGCGGCTCGGCATCTACGGGCGCCGGTGCCGCGGGCGGCGGTACAGGGGTGGCCACGGGGCCGGTCGATGGTTCGGAGGACGGCGTTGTTTCACTCATGTCCTCGAGCATGCAAGCGATGTCGGTGTGCCTGTCTTGAATCAGTTATGAATCAGCTGTGAATGGCGAACCCGTTTGAGGGCTTAACCGACATCGCCTTTGGGTACATAGCAATGACAACGGCACCCACCGGGGCCGCCCAACCTCCAGGAGTATCCGATGATTGTTCTAGGCGTGATCCTTCTGCTGATCGGTTACTTCACAGGCATCTCGATCCTCTACACCATCGGAGGAATCCTCGTGGTGGTCGGAGTCGTGCTGTGGATACTCGGCGCAGTCGGGCGCCCCGTCGGCGGCCGAAAAGTCTGGTTTTGAGGTCATCCCCGGCCGTCTCTGCGTCAGGTGCCCGAGCTAGGTGGCTTCTTCAGCCACCTTCTGAGGCGCAGCAGCTGATCCGCCACTAAGCCGACCGCCAACAGGATCAGCAATGTCACGACGATGGTGGTACCCATGCCTTCATCATCTGCTTCACCTGCGCCTGTTTACCAGGGCTTGAGCGGGTTGACCGCGAACCCGTTCCAGGGCGTTTAGCAACGTTGACAGATATTGAAGACGAGAGTCGTTGCAGGTGAACCGTGTTGGTGTTGTTGGCGGCAAACGACCATTCGTGAACCTACTGCGAACGCACTGCGGACGGATGGCCGTACCGCGCACGGCATCATGCCCGCCGTGAAGTTCCTCGACCCAGGCAAAGCACCCATCCCGTTGGACAACTCGACAGTCGTGTACGTGGTGCCCAACATGACCGTGTGGCTCACCGTCGCGGAGGCCGCCGAATACGTGAAGGTGTCTGAATGGACAATCCGGGAAGCCGTGAAACTCGGTGACCTTAAGGCGTATCCAGTCGGCACGGGACGCTCCTATCGCCTGCGCGCTCAAGACATCGACGCGTGGATGACGTCACGAAGCTGGGAACCACGCAGCTGACGAAAAGGGTGTCCGAGGTCGTGGACACCCTTGGTGGTCAATCCGATTGACCCGCCATCCAACCCCACGGGTGGCGGGCCGCTCGTTGCTTGATTACCCCACCTGGGGGCCGACGATGTCGTACCACCCATTCAGCTGGCGCTGGCTGACCTGGGAGCGGTTGCCGATCTTGATGTTGTTAACCGGGACATCCGACGCCTGACCAGGGGACGGCGGCGGGATAGGAATGGACGGTGTTAGTGGCGCGGCCGGCACCGCGTTGGCCTCCCCTATTGCGAGGCTGCCCAAGGCGGCCAGCGCGAGGATCGCCGCCGCGAGTGCGCGTTTGGCGGCAGGCCTAGCTGTGTTGGTGTTCATGTTTTTCTCCTAGCGTTCCGGGCTTGAGACTCATCCGATTAGAGCCTGCTGCTGATTTGGTCCCATGTACCCCCCAGGTGGATATGTCGGGCTCGGGGTGGTCTTCGTCGTCGTCGGTTTCGGCGGCGTCGGCTTCGTCGGCTCTGCGACCGCGGCGGGGGCGGTCAGGGTCACCACCGTGCCGACTGCGATCGTGGCCGCGGCGCCGACAAATCTGAGGAGCGAAGTCTTCATCTGGTGGTCCTTCGGTGATTGGGTGTATCTGCAATAGTCCTGATCTAGGCAGCGGCTGCGTAATAGCCCGGAAGCCAGAATTCGCTCCTGATACGGGAAGGGTTAGCTACCCGCCAGGCTAGGAAAACCCTCTCTGATGCGAGTAACGCGGCGATTATGAGCGCAACGGTCGCACCGTCCACGTCGATCGAGATGTTCAGAACACGGTGAAGTCGCCCACGCACCCGCCCACGCGCTGCCCTAACGGGCACACCCTCGGCCCCGGGCAGGTGCTCGTAGGCCATCTCAGGCGTGTCTCGGGCACGGCGGCGGGCACACCACCTGGATGTGTCGCGAATGCGATCAGACGGTGTTCGGGCCGCCGCTCAACACACATTGCACCGCGCTGGAAGGGGCCAGCGACCGTGCGAATCTCCACCGCGACCGCGTCCTAGATTGCACCAAAGCCTTGGGCGGCCGCTGAATATCGGTTAGGCTCCGACAGCTTTGTTGGCGGCGCCAACCGGTGACGGCGAGACGGACTTTTGGCTACGCGCCCGAGCGGTGGCGCTCCTCAGCGTGCTGGCGCTCCACATCCTGGCGGGCACTCTCGTGCGCCTCCTGGGCATACCGCTCCGGGTTGACCAGAATTTGCTGCGCGCGCGTGTCCTGGACATACGTAGTCTCAACAGCCATCACCGCCAGGTGCCATGGACCGATGACGGCGGGATGGAGATCCGGGGCCCGAAGGACGGCAGCGAGCGCACGATCTTCACCCCTGACGGCTTGGTAACGATCCTCAGCGAGCACGTCCGCCTGTACCTGTCGGGTGATGACCCGGACCGGTGGTTGTTCCCCGGCAGCCGCGACACCAGCCTCCCCGCCCATGCGGCGACAGTCTCGCGGTGGTGGCGCATCGTCCGCGACAGGGTCGGCATCCCCTATCGCCTACACGACTGCAGACACTTTTACGCCCCGGGCTGATCGCAGCAGGCTGCGATGTGGTGACGGTGCAGCGGGCGTTGGGGCACTCCGCGCCGTCCATCACCTTGGATACATACAGCCACCTATGGCCTGATGCCGAGGACCGCACCCGGAAGGCCGCCGAAGGGATGTTCGACGCGTCCCTCGGTGCTACTGCGGACGCACCGCGGACGGAGACCGCTAAAACCCCTTCTGACTAGGGCTTTAGCGGGTTGACCGCGAACTGAATGACCCGGTACGGCGCGTTGTCGCCGCCAGGGCCGGTGTTCCATTGGCTGATGAACACCCGCAGTTCGTCGAGCGTCGACCCCGGCGAGATGTAACCGCCGTACGGCTGCGCGAGCTGGTTGTTCTCCGGCGGCCCTAGGTCATCCGAGGGATCCGGCCATGTGCCCCCAACGACGACCGTCGTGACCGGCGCTGCGCCTAGGCGGGTCGGATCGTCGGCGACCCGCACCTCCATGTTGCCGTTGCTCGCGTTGAAGTAGGACAGCACGGTCTTGCCGTCGATCTGCCGCACGCTCATCTCGCCAGTGCGTTCCGGCCACAACGGTGTCGGCGACTTACCCCAACCGGCCTGCGACGACCACCCCTGCCAACTGGCGCGGTCGGTGAATGTCTCGCGCTTCGCCCGGTACAGCACCATCGGCCCGCTGCGGTCGAAATTGTTGGCGACGATGTACACCCAGCCGGTCGGTGAATCGGCCATCGGGATCGGGTCGTAGTAGCCGCTGATCTGCGACTGCCGACCACCTTCGTAGCCCGCAGCGCGCTCGGTGGACGCTATCGTCGGCCAATTGCCCTGTGCCGGATCGGCTTTCACCAGCTTCGAGTCCTGCGGCACCAGGTCCTTGACCGTGGTGACGAGCAGGTAGTTCTCCCGGTTGATCTGCACTACACCTGCGGGCAGCTGCGACATGCCCGCAGGCCTTGGGTCGGCCAGCAGTGGCGTGTTGTTGCCGGTGACTCGGTCGTAGCGAACGCCGGTCGGGTCGTCGATCGAATCGGTGTCGACGTGCAGCGCAACCGGCGAATGCCAGGGGCCGAACCCGACGCCCTGTCCGGCGAAGCTGTCGCCGCATACCTGCAGGATGCCGCTGGGCCACTCCATGAACTCGCACAAGTCGGTTGCCCCGATGTCGTAATCCGCTGTCGGCGTTCCCGTTCCGGCGGTCGGGCCGATGCGCATCACCTGTCCGGGCGCGAGCGGAGGGAGGATGGGCTCAGGAATCGGCGACGGCGGATCCGCATGGGCGACAGGCAATGGCAGCAGAACCGCGCAAAGTAGCGCCGTGGCAGCCGCCCGGATCACAGCTCGGCGGCCAGCAGTTCAGCAATCTGAATCGTGTTCAGCGCCGCACCTTTTCGCAGGTTGTCGCCAGACACGAACAATGCAAGTCCACGGCCGTCGGGCACACCGGGGTCCTGCCGGATGCGACCGACGAGCGATTCGTCGACACCGGCGGCGGCCAGCGGGGTTGGCACATCGACCAGCTTCACCCCGGGCGCCGCTGCCAGCAGCTGGCGCGCGCGTTCGACCGAAAGCGGCCGCGCGAACTCGGCGTTGATCGACAGCGAGTGCCCGGTGTACACCGGCACCCGCACACACGTCCCGCTCACCAAAAGGTCGGGGATGCCGAGGATCTTGCGGCTTTCGCTCCGCAACTTCTGGTCTTCGTCGGTCTCGCCCGAATCGTCGTCAACGTACGAACCGGCAAGCGGCACAACGTTGAACGCGATCGGCGCGACGTACTTGTTCGGCTCGGGAAACTCCAACGCCGAGCCGTCGGCCACCAACTCCTTGCTGTTGCCTACCACCGCGCTGGCCTGTCCGAAGAGCTCTTCCACGCCCGCGATTCCGCTGCCGGACACCGCCTGATACGTCGACGCGATCATCCGGACCAGCTGGGCTTCATCGTGCAGAACCTTCAGCACCGGCATCGCGGCCATGGTGGTGCAATTCGGGTTCGCGATAATGCCTTTCGGCCGGTTTCGAGCGTCGGCGAAGTTGACCTCGCTGACCACCAGCGGCACGTCGGGGTCCTTGCGGAACGCCGACGAGTTGTCGATCACCGTCACACCCGCTGCCGCGAAGCGCGGCGCCTGCACCCGCGACATCGTCGCGCCTGCCGAAAACAGTGCGATATCAAGGCCGGTGGGGTCGGCGGTCGACGCGTCCTCGACCTCGATCTCCTGCCCGCGGAACGGCAGCTTCTTACCCTGTGAGCGCGCCGACGCGAAGAACCGCACGCTGGTCGCGGGGAAGTTGCGCTCCTCCAGCAGCGTGCGCATTACCTGGCCGACCTGTCCGGTCGCACCTACGACTCCGATGTTGACCATCTATCGTCCCGTTCCCGCGTAGACGACGGCTTCCTCGTCACCGCCGAGGCCGAACGCCTCGTGCAGGGCGACAACCGCCTTGTCCAGCTCAGTGTCCTTGATCAGCACCGAGATTCGGATCTCGGAGGTGGAAATCAGGTCGATGTTGACGCCAACGCCTGCGAGCGCCTCGCAGAACTTCGCGGTGACGCCGGGATGGCTGCGCATGCCCGCACCGACCAGAGACACCTTGCCGATGTGGTCGTCGTAGAGCACCTTGGAAAAACCGATCTCCTGCTGAAGCGATGTCAGCTTCTCCACCGCGCCCGGGCCGCTTTCGCGCGAGCACGTGAAGGTGATGTCGGTCTTGCCGTCCTCGATCTTGGAGATGTTCTGCAGCACCATGTCGATGTTCACGTCGGCATCGGCGACGGCGCGGAACACCTTGGCGGCGTAGCCGGGTACGTCGGGGATGCCGACGATCGTCACCTTGGCCTCGCTGCGGTCGTGAGCGACTCCGGTCAGGATGGCGTCTTCCATGGGAATGTCCTCTATTGATCCGGTCACAAATGTCCCGGGCTTGTCCGAGTACGACGACCGGACGTGGATGGGAACGTTGTAGCGGCGGGCGTATTCCACGCAGCGCAGCATCAGTACTTTGGCGCCGCACGCGGCGAGCTCGAGCATCTCCTCGAAACTGACGGCGTCCAGCCGTTTGGCATTCGAGACGATGCGGGGGTCGGCGGTGAAGATGCCGTCGACGTCGGTGTAGATCTCGCAGACGTCGGCGTTCAGCGCCGCGGCCAGCGCGACGGCGGTGGTGTCTGACCCGCCGCGGCCAAGCGTGGTGACGTCCTTGCTGTCCTGGCTGACCCCCTGGAAGCCGGCGACCAGCACGATCAGCCCCTGGTCGAGGGCATCCTGAAGCCGGCTCGGCGTGACGTCGATGATCTTGGCGTTGCCGTGCGTGCCGGTCGTGATCACGCCGGCCTGCGAGCCGGTGAACGACCGGGCCTGCGCGCCGAGCGAGTCGATGGCCATCGCGACCAGCGCGTTCGAGATGCGCTCACCCGCGGTCAGCAGCATGTCCATCTCCCGCGCGGGCGGCGCGGGACACACCTGCCTGGCCAGATCCAGCAGGTCGTCGGTGGTATCGCCCATCGCCGACACCACGACAACCACGTCGTTTCCGGCCTTCTTGGTTTCGACAATGCGCTCGGCGACGCGGCGGATCCGCTCGGCGTCAGACACCGAGGATCCGCCGTACTTCTGTACGACAAGCGCCACTCTCAACCTTTCTTGGGCGGGGTTCACCTAAGAATAAGGGGTCCGCGCACCCCATTTACTCCGCCCATAGCGTCAAGATGTGGTCAAGACCCGTGCGCAGGCCCAGGTCACATCACGAGCAGGCCTTGGCCAACTCCGCGATGTTGTTGCTGATCCGGGCGTTGAGCGCAGCCATTTCGAAGGCCGCCGGTGGTGCGGGCGCGCCGGGAGCCCGCGATTGCGCCTGAGCGCGCACGACGGGGAGCTGCCTGACGAACTCGTCGGCGAACTTGGCGATTGTCACGCTCGTCGCGGCGAGGTCGGGGTTGGTCACCTTCTGCGCACGTTCGGCCAGCCCGTCTGCCCACGCTTGATAGGCGGCGTCGTCGGCCACGTTGGGGATGCCTTGGTCGTCACCGGTTTTCGACGCCATGTGCTCGGCCTGGGATCGGTTGAAGTCCAACAGGTCCTTGACGGGGCGGCAATCCTCGGACGGGCCGTCGAACCAGGTGTAGTACACGAGCGCGGCGGCTGCGACCGCCGTGACACAGATGGTGAGCAACCATCGCCGAGCGAGCTTCATCGCACGCACCTTATCGGCCGGCGCAGGAGTTAACGCGTAGGCAACATCAGAAGCAGGTCTACGTAACAGAAACATCGGTTACTGACAGTGAACGGCTCTCAACGGGGCCGCACCACTCCAGGAGATGTCAATGGATACAGGAACCACAGCATTCATGCTGTGTTGCATCATCGGGCTGACGATGATGATCCCCGGGCTCGCGCTCTTCTACGGCGGCATGGTTTCGGTCAAGAGCTCGACCAACATGATGATGATGACGTTCGGCGCCGTTGCCGTCGTCGGCGTGCTGTGGGTGTTGTTCGGCTTCTCGATGACGTTCGGCACGTCCTACGGCGGCTTCGTCGGCAGCTTCACCGAGTTCGCAGGGATGAAGAACCTCACCGAACCGATGACCACGATCAACGGCCTTCCTGTCAGCCTATTCTCGCTATTCCAAGCACTATTTGCGGCGATCACCGTCGCGCTGATATCCGGCGCTGCCGCCGACCGGATGAAGTTCGGCGCCTGGATGACGTTCGCGACCGCGTGGGCGATCCTCGTCTACTTCCCCGTTGCACACTGGGTGTTCGCCTTCGACGGTGTGGTGACGCCGGACTCGAAGGGCGGCTGGATCGCCAACCAATTGAAGGCCATCGACTTCGCAGGCGGCACTGCCGTGCACATCAACTCGGGCGCTGCGGCACTGGCCGTCGCGATCGTGCTCGGCAAGTCGCTCGGATTCGGCAAGTTCCGTAAACCGCACAACGTGCCGCTGACACTGCTCGGAGCGGGCCTGCTCTGGGCGGGCTGGTACGCGTTCAACGGCGGCTCGGCGCTGGCGGCCGGCAACTCGGCGGCCATCGTCATGGTCACAACGTTCACCGCCACCTGTGCGGCGACCCTGGCGTGGCTCGGCGTCGAGAAGATCAAGGACGGCCACGTCACCGGTGTCGGAGCAGCCTCGGGCGCGGTCGCCGGGCTGGTTGCGATCACCCCTGCCTGCGGCGCGGTCACTCCGGTCGGTTCGATCTTCCTCGGCTTGATCGCAGGCGCGATCTGTCCGCTCGCTGTCGGGCTGAAGTCAAGGTTCGGCTACGACGACTCGCTCGACGTGGTCGGCGTGCACCTGGTCGGTGGCGTGATTGGCACCCTGCTGATCGGGCTCCTCGCGAGCGCAAGCATGCCGAACAAGACCGACGGCCTCTTCTACGGAGGCGGGCTCGAACAACTGTGGAAGCAGGCGATCGCCGCAGGCGCAGTGATGGCCTACTCGTTCACGGTCGCGTTCATCATCGCGTTTGTCATCAAGAAGACGATGGGCATCCGCATCTCGACCGACGAAGAAGAAAAGGGCATCGACGCCAAGTTCCACCGCGACGCGGCGTACGAACTGCAGCCCGCCTGACAAGCTCCGGTCGGCGCGGAGCCACTCGCCCGCGCCGGCCGGCCCTTTCAACTCCTAAGGATTGGAGAAGCGTGTCCGACCTCGCCACCCTGGCCGAACAGTCGGGAACGAAGTTCATCCTCGCGCTGTTCGTCGACCTGCGAGGCAAACCATGCGCGAAACTGGTACCCGTCGAGGCCGTCGACCTACTTGCCACCGAGGGCGTCGGCTTCGCAGGATACGCCGTCGGCGCGATGGGCCAAGAGCCCAAAGACCCTGACCTGATGGCGATTCCGGATACGGCGTCGTTCACGCCGATCCCGTTTATCAAGGACGGCCTTGCCATCGTGCACTGCGACCCGCATGTCGAGGGTCAACCATGGCCCTATGCGCCGCGCGTGATCCTCAAGGCACTGATACAGCGGACCGCCGACGCCGGCTTCGAACCGTGGGTCGGCGCCGAGGTGGAGTACTTTCTGCTGCACCGCAACGCCGACGGCAGCCTGTCGGTCGCGGACGCCGCCGACACCGCCGCGCAGCCCTGCTATGACGCCCGCGGCGTCACCCGGATGTACGACCACCTCACCGCGATCTCGGTCGCGATGAACACGCTCGGCTGGTCCAACTATGCCAACGACCACGAGGACGGCAACGGCCAGTTCGAGCAGAACTTCGAGTACGCCGACGCGCTGACCACCGCCGACCGCGTCATCACCTTGCGTTACCTGCTCTCGATGATCGCCGCCGATCGGGGCATGGTGGCCACCTTCATGCCCAAGCCCTTCGCCGAGAAGACAGGCAGCGGTTTGCACCTGCATCTGTCGCTGACCAGCGGCGGCACCCCGGTGTTCCCCGCCGATGACGACTCCCGCGGACTGGGTCTGTCCGAGACAGCGTATGCGTTCATCGGCGGCATCCTCGAACACGCCGGCGCACTGCAGGCGGTGGTGGCGCCAACGGTCAACTCCTACAAGAGGACCGGTGCGACGACGACGGCGTCGGGCGCGTCGTGGGCGCCGAGGACCCCGACCTACGGCGGCAACGACCGCACGCACTACATCCGAGTGCCCGATTCCGCTCGCGTAGAGCTGCGCGGAGGAGACGGCTCGGCCAATCCGTATCTGGCGATCGCCGCAGCGCTGGGTGCAGGCATCGATGGGATCAAGCGCAGCGCCGACCCCGGAAGCATTGGCGGCCAGGGACGTTCGCCGCTGCCACCAACGCTGCTGCACGCAGTCGACCGGTTCGAGGGCGACCCGGTGGTCACGGGTGTCCTCGATGCCGTCGGCGACGGTGTAGCGGGCTACTTCGCCAACATCAAGCGCGAGGAGTTCTTCACTTACCACAGCGCAGTGACGCCGTGGGAGATCGACAACTACCTGACCGCGTTCTGAATCTCAAACGTCAAAGGAGACACGCCATGTGCGGGATCGTCGGTTTGCACCTGCGCAATCCGGATCTCTATCCCCGGCTCGGGGAACTACTCACCGGAATGCTGTGTGAGATGGGCGACCGTGGTAGCGACTCGGCCGGTGTCGCCGTCTATGGTGATCCGATCCTGGCACCCCCTGGGCGGGGATGCGTATCGGTGCTCGAGGTCGAGCCGACGGTGAACGACCTCGGTCTCGACGTCAGCGTGACCCGGCGTGGGGACACATATCTGTTGACCGCGGAGGTGCCTTCGGAGGTACTGCTGAAGGCCGTCACGACGGCGTACCCGGACGCACTGATCGCCGGATTCGGCTCAGACATGGCCGTGCTCAAGGGCATCGGTCATCCGCGCGCACTGACCGACGTGTGGGGCCTCGCCAATGCGCAGGGCTGGCAGGGCGTCGGCCACACCCGGATGGCCACCGAGTCCGCGGTGACACCCGCGGGTTGCCACCCGTATGCGGTCGGGCCCGAGCAGTGCATGGTGCACAACGGCTCATTCGCGAACCACGCCACGATCCGCCGCGAATTACGCGCCGCTGGTGTGCAATTCGACAGTGAGAACGACACTGAGGTCGGTGCTCGATTCATCGCGAAGCAGCTGGCCGATGGCCGCGATGTGGAAGCCTCGCTCAAGGAGCTGTGTGCAACCTTCGACGGGTTCTACACGCTGCTGGTATCCAACCGTGACTCGTTCGCGGTGGTGCGTGACGCAATCGCCTGCAAACCCGCTGTCATCGCCGAGACCGACGACTGGGTGGCGATGGGCAGCGAATACCGGGCGCTCGCCGGGCTTCCCGGCGTCAAGGCCGCGAAGATCTGGGAACCGGAACCGGAGGTGATCTACGCATGGAACAGATGACAGCAACGGTGTGCTCATTTGATCTCCGCACTACGCCACTTCGCGAGGTGAATGCGGCGCTACACCAACCGGATCTGTCGGGCGAGTTTGTGATCGCGCATCCCGAGGGCGCACACAACGTCGCAGTCGGCGTCAACGCGCCGGTGACGGTAACGATCGACGGCCACGTCGGCTACTACGCCGCGGGCATGAACCAGCAGGCCGAGATCACCATCAACGGCAACGCAGGCACCGGCGTGGCCGAGAACATGATGAGTGGCACGGTCTGGGTCAAAGGCAACGCGTCGCAGTCCGCAGGGGCAACCGCCAACGGCGGTTTGCTGGTGATCGAAGGCAATGCCGCTGCACGGTGCGGGATTTCGATGAAGGGCGTCGACCTGATTGTGGGTGGCGATGTCGGCCACATGAGTGCGTTCATGGCACAGGCCGGGCGGTTGGTGATCCGCGGCAATGCCGGCGAGGCGCTTGGCGACTCGATCTATGAAGCCCGCATCTACGTCCGCGGCGACGTTGCCTCGCTTGGCGCAGATTGCATCGCTAAGGAAATGCGCGCCGAGCACCACAGGGAACTCGAACACCTGTTGAAAGCGGCGGGTTTTGAGGGTGACGACACCGCTGCCTACACCCGCTACGGCTCTGCGCGAAACCTCTACCACTTCCACGTCGACAACGCTTCGAGCTACTGATGAACTCTGACAACCGCGCGCGGCTTGGCCTGCGCGAGTCCGCCACCTTCGACCGGACGACGATCGCGGCCATTCATCGAGCCGCGGAGACCGGCATCTACGACATCCGCGGATGGGGTGCGAAACGTGCCCTTCCGCATTTCGACGATCTGCTTTTCCTCGGCGCATCGATGTCGCGCTATCCGCTGGAGGGATACCGCGAGCGATGCGGCACCGACGTGGTCATCGGCGACCGGTTTGCGAAACACCCTCTACACCTGGATATTCCGGTGACGATCGCCGGCATGTCATTCGGCGCGCTGTCCGGCCCCGCAAAGGAGGCGCTGGGCCGCGGAGCCAGCGAGGTGGGCACGTCGACCACCACCGGTGACGGCGGTATGACTCCCGAGGAACGTGGCCAGAGCAAGTACCTCGTCTACCAGTACCTTCCATCGCGCTACGGGATGAACCCGGACGACCTTCGCAAGGCCGACGCGATCGAGGTGGTCCTCGGCCAGGGCGCCAAACCCGGCGGCGGAGGAATGCTGCTCGGCCAGAAGATCTCCGAGCGCGTTGCAGGAATGCGCACTCTGCCGGAAGGCATCGACCAACGGTCGGCCTGCAGACACCCCGACTGGACTGGCCCCGACGACCTCACCATCAAGATCAATGAACTGCGGGAGATCGTCGACTGGGAGAAGCCGATCTACGTCAAGGTCGGCGCCACCCGCACCTACTACGACGTGAAGCTCGCCGTGCACGCAGGCGCGGACGTCGTGGTCGTGGACGGTATGCAGGGGGGCACCGCCGCGACCCAGGAGGTGTTCATCGAGCACGTCGGCGTCCCGACGCTGGCCGCCGTCCCGCAGGCCGTGCAGGCGCTGCAAGAACTCGGAGTGCACCGAAAGGTGCAGTTGATCGTGTCCGGTGGCATCCGCACCGGCGCCGATGTCGCGAAGGCACTGGCACTTGGCTCCGACGCGGTGGCGATCGGTACCGCTGCACTGATCGCGTTGGGCGACAACCATCCTCGCTACGCGGCCGAGTACGAAGCGCTCGGCAGCGCCGCGGGTTTCTTCGACGATTTCCAGGACGGCACCGATCCGGCTGGGATCAGCACGCAGGATCCCGAGCTCGCCGCGCGGTTCGATCCGGTCGAGGGCGGTCGTCGGCTGGCCAACTACCTGCGGGTGCTGACGATGGAGGCACAGACCATCGCCCGTGCCTGCGGCAAGGCCCACGTGCTGCACCTCGAGCCGGAGGACCTCGTCGCGGTCAGTATCGAGGCGGCAGCGATGGCGCGGGTGCCGCTGGCAGGCACGAACTGGATTCCGGGCGTATGAGCAGTGCTGACGTCGTCATCGTCGGAGGTGGCATCGAGGGCGCGGCAGCTGCGTGGGCCTTGAGCCGGTGCGGGGTCACGGATGTCGTTGTGGCCGAACGCAATACTGTCGCATCGGGGATGACCGGCAAGTCCAGCGGCATCGTTCGCTGCCACTACGGGGTGAGCTCGCTGGCGGCGATGGCCACCGTCGGACTCGAGGTGTTCGAGAAGGCGGAGGAGATCTTCGGCACCGACATCGGCTTCCGACAGACCGGATACGTCGTCGGTGTCGGTGAAGCCAATGTCGAATCCTTGCGCAAGAGCCTGGCCGCCCAGCGGGCCGTCGGTGTGGATACCGAGGAGATCGACCGGTCCGAGGTGGCCCGCCTTTGGCCGTTCGCGGACCTGTCGCCGTTCGAGGCCTTCGGGTGGGAGGCGCGTGGCGGCTACGGCGACGCGTACATGACCGCGCAGGCGTTCGCAGCCTCGGCGCGAGCGGCAGGCGTCCGAATACGCCAGGGCACGACCGTCACCGAACTGTCGGTCGTCGGCGATCGGGTCACGGGTGTCCGACTCGCGGACGGCAGCGAGATCTCGGCGGGCACGGTGGTCGTCGCGACCGGCGTGTGGACCCGCCCCTTTCTCGAGCCGTACGGCGTCGATGTGCCGATTCGGGTGGTGCGCGAGCAGATCGTCACAATCGCGCCAGGCGTCGAAATAGGCCCCGTCCCGGTCTTCTCCGACCTGGTCTCGCTGCAGTACGTCAGGCCGGAGGTGGGCGGCGACATCCTGTTCGGCAACAGCGACCTGTCCGACGTCGAAGAGGCGGATCCCGACAACTACTCGAATCGCGCGACCGATGCGTTCGTCGACCTCACTGTCGACAAAGTCGGCACCCGCTTCCCAGGACTCACCGACGCGGCGATCAGCAGCAGCTACGCCGGCTGCTACGACGTCACACCGGACTGGAATCCGGTGATCTCGACGACGTCGCTCGACGGTCTCGTGGTCGCGGCAGGCTTCAGCGGGCACGGGTTCAAGATCGCGCCCGCGGTGGGCAGGCTGGTCGCCGATCTTGTGGTCGACGGGCACAGCAACGACGCACGGATCCCGTATTCGGACTTCCGGCTGTCGAGGTTCGCTGAGGATGACCTGTTGAAGTCGCCGTATCCGTACGTCGGCGCAGGCCAGATGCGCTAGACAGAACACCAGTGACCGACATCCCCCTGTTGCGCAACAAGTCCGGCACCGCCCGCGACCGTGATCCCCACGAGCCCCTCGAGGAGCTCGAGCTCGAGGCCGCGATCGGTAGGAACGTGCGGCAGCTGCGCCAACAGCAAGGGCTCACGGTCGCGGAAATGGCTGCCCGCGTTGGCATTTCCAAGGCGATGATGTCCAAGATCGAAAACGCCCAGACGTCGTGCAGCCTGAGCACACTTGCATTGCTCGCCAAAGGTTTCGACGTGCCGGTCACCAGCTTGTTCCGCGGAGCGGACGTCGAGCGGCCCGCGGCATTCGTCAAGGCAGGCACCGGCGCGCGGATCGTGCGCAACGGCACCAAGGAAGGCCACGAGTACCAGCTACTCGGGTCACTGCGTGGCGAGCACAAGCGACTCGAATGCCTGCACGTCACACTGTCGGAGACGAGCCAGACCTATCCGTTGTTCCAGCATCCGGGCACCGAGTTCATCTACGTGCTCGAAGGGGTGATGGATTACAGCCACAGCCGCTCGGTGTATCGGCTGCACCCTGGCGACTCGCTGCAGTTCGACGGCGAGGGCGCGCACGGCCCAGTCGATCTGGTCGAACTGCCGATCCGGTTTCTCTCGGTGATCGCGTTCCCCGACTCTCAGGTATGAGCTTCGCGGTTAGGCGGCCGTCGCTTCCTGCGGCAGCACCTCGATCCCAGACAGGACTGTCTCAGCCTCGCTCTGCTGCGCAGGATCTTCCGACCCACCGACCTGCACCACGGCGATCAGGTATGTGTCGCCGCCGGATTCGGCCACCACGGCCAAGGTCTTGAAAGGGTCGTCGCTCGGCAGCGCAGTCACGGCGCCGCCCATTGCCGGCTCGGCGGCCGCAATGGAGACCGTCTCGGACGGCAGCCCGCATACGGTGCCCGGCGTCCTGGTCAGGTCGACCGACAGACCCTCCTGTTCGGCGCCTAGCAACAGGCCGCTGTGGAAGTTGTCGAAGATGATCGCAGGATCGTCCTCCGGAATCGACCTCACCATGACCATGACCGCCGCATCGTCGTCCGACAGGGCGAGCCGGGTAGGCGGGCCATCCTCTTCGAGTTCCGGGGTGCGCTCCCAGCCGGCCGGCTGCGGAATGCGCATCTGCGGTTCAGTGCTGCTGCTGGCCGGGACGTCCAGCATCGCCGTGCCGACATGATTGCAGGGGCCACGATCGCCTGCCACGGCGGCGCCGTCGATGACGGCCGTGCACGCGGACAGGGAAACGGCCACCGCGGCTGCGGCGGCTGTGGTCAGGACGAATCGCCTGCGGCTGTAGGTGGCGGCCACGATGTGCTCCTTTACGTTGGCGGCCCCTTCGGCCGCGCTCACAGGTAAGAGCGACGACCCCCGGTCTGTCTGACACTTTTTCGACGACATTTTTCATTCGGTCGGTTGGCGCCTACCGCGAGTCGACCTGGGCAATGCGCGACCTGGGGTTTTGGCCAAGCAGGTGGGCTTGCTACAGTGGTCCACGTGCAGCGGGTGCTCCTTCTCGGCAGCCGCGACGGGGTCTGATCCAGACCGGCCTCCCGTCGCGGGTAGTCGCGATGCGCCGGTCTTGACCGTTTAGGTCTCAGCCAAACCCACCCGGAGCAATCACCGTGACTACCTTTTCTAAACCCGCACCAGATTCACCAGACGCTTTCACGTCGGTACGCAGCATCAACAAGCCGTCCGGCGCACCCAACCCCGGCCAGCCCGCCTGGAACACCCAGCGGACAACGTCTATGCCGATCAGCCGCTATCGCACTTTTGCCGAAGAAGTCGAGCCAGTCGCCGTCGCCGACCGCACCTGGCCCGATCGTGTCGTCGATCGCGCACCCATGTGGTGTGCGGTGGACCTTCGCGACGGCAACCAGGCGCTCATCGACCCGATGAGCCCCGCCCGCAAGCGCCGCATGTTCGAGCTCCTGGTCCGCATGGGCTACAAGGAGATCGAGGTCGGATTCCCGTCGGCCAGCCAGACCGACTTCGACTTCGTCCGCGAAATCATCGAGCAGGGCGCGGTTCCCGACGACGTCACCATTCAGGTGCTGACGCAGTGCAGGCCGGAGTTGATCGAGCGGACGTTCGAGGCGTGCGAGGGCGCGCCGCGCGCGATCGTGCACTTCTACAACTCGACGTCGATCCTGCAGCGCCGCGTCGTATTCAAGACCGACCGCGAGGCCGTCAAGGCCATCGCCACCGATGGCGCGCGCAAGTGCGTCGAGGAGGCCAAGAAGTACCCCGGCACACTGTGGCGCTACGAGTACTCGCCGGAGTCCTACACGGGTACCGAACTCGAGTACGCCAAGGACGTGTGCGACGCGGTCGCCGACATCATCGCGCCAACGCCGGAATGGCCGCTGATCGTCAACCTGCCCGCCACGGTGGAGATGGCCACCCCCAACGTGTACGCCGACTCGATCGAGTGGATGAGCCGCAACCTGGCCCGTCGGGACAGCATCATCCTGAGCCTGCACCCGCACAACGACCGCGGAACCGCCGTCGCCGCAGCGGAATTGGGCTATCAGGCCGGTGCCGACCGGATCGAGGGCTGTCTGTTCGGCAACGGCGAGCGCACCGGAAACGTGTGCATCGTGACGCTGGGGTTGAACCTGTTCTCCCGCGGCGTTGACCCGCAGATCGACTTCTCCAACATCGACGAGATTCGGCGCACCGTCGAGTACTGCAACCAGCTGCCGGTGCCCGAGCGTCACCCGTATGGCGGCGACCTCGTGTACACCGCGTTCTCGGGCAGCCACCAGGACGCCATCAACAAGGGCCTGGACGCGATGAAGATCTCGGCCGACGAACAGGACGCCGACGTCGACGACATCCTCTGGCAAGTCCCTTATCTGCCAATCGATCCCAAGGACGTCGGCCGCACCTACGAAGCCGTCATCCGGGTCAACTCGCAGTCCGGCAAGGGCGGCGTGGCCTACATCATGAAGGCCGATCACGGCCTGGCCCTGCCGCGGCGGTTGCAGATCGAGTTCAGCCAGGCGATCCAGAAGATCACCGACGGCGAGGGCGGCGAGGTCTCCCCGAAGGAGATGTGGGACGTCTTCGCCGAGGAGTACTTGGCCCCGCTGCTCCCGCTGGAGCGGATCCGGCAGAAGGTGATTGCCGCCGAGGTCGACGGCGGCACCGACACCATCGAGGCCGTAGTCAAGGTCGACGGCGTCGAGCAGGAGATCGTCGGTGCTGGCAACGGACCGCTCGCGGCGTTCGTCGATGCGCTGGGCGCCATCGGGATCCACGTCTCGGTGCTCGACTACTCCGAGCACGCCCTTTCGGCAGGCGAGGAGGCGCAGGCCGCCGCCTACGTCGAGGCGTCGGTCGGCGGCAGGACGGTGTGGGGCGTCGGGATCGCCACCTCCATCACCACCGCATCGCTTCGCGCAGTGGTCTCCGCGGTCAATCGCGCAAGCCGCTAATCCAGGAAGGCGCTCAGCAGTCGGTCCACAAGACCGGCGGCATCGTGCGCGCCCGGTTCGGGCGGCATGGTGAGGTTGCTGAACACAAAGCCGTTGAGCAACCTGCTGAGTTCGTCCATCCGCTCCGGTGTCGGGGTGAAGCCGGCGGCCTCAATGATGAGTGTCGCCGACTTCACCGCGGCCGCTTGAAGCTCCTTCACGAGAGGCCGGAGTTCTTCGTTGCGGGTGCTCTCCATGAACAGCTCGAACCGTGCAAGGGTGAACCGACGCATCTGCTCATCTGGCTCGAGCATGCGAATCATCAACGCTTTCAACGCATCGCGGGATAGCGGGCCGATCGCCGACTGCAGCGTCTCGACGCGCTGCCAATGCAGGTCAACCGTCCGCGCGGCGGTCGCTTCGAGTAGCGCCTGCCGCGTCCGGAAGTAGTTGGACGTGGTGCCCGCAGGCACTTCGGCACGGCTGTCGACCTGACGATGCGTCAGACCCCCGACGCCGTCGTCACACAGGATGTCGATTGCGGCGTCGAGGATCTGATTGCGTCGTTCCGGGTTGGTTGGCATCAGTTCTTATCGTCCCTGTATTTCACCTTCCACAGCATGAACAGGAACGCCGGGTAAACCAAGCAGATCAGGAACCAGCTGAACCAGTAGCCAGCCATGTGCACGTAGAAGCTGACGTCTTTCAGCACGAACGCCACGTATAGGTGTAGCGGCACGCTAGCCGTGATGTAGACCAGGGACGCCGTGAGCGCGATCTTGTGCACTCGGTTGGCGAAGACCATCCGTCGGTAGCCGAGGATGCCTGTGATGGCCGCGTAGGTCATCGGGATCATCAGCAGCATGTCCGATTGGAGCGTGACGGCGTAACGCAGGGTGAGGTCGTCGCCGAAGATCACCCGGTACAGGTGCATGCCGAAGCCGATCGCGATCGTCAGCATGGCGGCTTCACGGAAGTAATAGCCACGCCGCCGGTAGGTGTCCCACACGGACTTGCGTTCTACTACGTTTGTAGTGGTTATCATGAGGCCGACGTTACCACTACTGGTGTAGTGATTGCAATAGCGTCTACGGGCGCGGAGGCAGCACGGCAAGCCACCCATCCGCGAGCAGCTCGATCAGCTGGCCGTCGGGGTCGCGGATCATCGCCGACTGCTCGGACACGGTCTGGTCGAGAACCGATCCTCCGAAACTGTCGACCTCTGCCAACACCGCAGCCAAATCGGACACGGACAGCGACAGATGCGTCAGCCCAAGTTGGTCCATGGCACGCTCGGGCCCAGTCTGGACTTCGCGTTTCGCGTAGTCGAGAAGTTCGAGCACCAAACCGTCGCGAATCAGGTACGTCGCATGCAGACCTACCGGTTTGTCGAGCTGCAGAAGCTTGTCCGTCCCCTCGTCGGGCGGTTCGAGTTCCCACCAGAACTCGAACCCGAGTAGACCCTGATAGAAGCGGCGGGACCGCTCGCGATCTGCGACGCACAATCCGACGTGATTGAAAACTGTTCGGTGGCTTGCCATTACAGCCTTCCGTAGCGGGTGAGTACAGTCGGTCCACCGCTCTCGACGAGCACCGTACCGCGCTCGAGGCAGCCTCCGATGCCATGATCAGCGACCCAGGACTGCACGATCAGCACCATCCCCTCGTCGATGACCGCGTCGCTTCCGCGGCCAAGTCCGATCAGCGGCGGCTCGGCGCCCAACCCCAGACCGTGCGCCAGCGGAACCCCCGGATCTTTGTTGCCGGTGTTCTCCCACGCTCGGTAGAGGTCGGCGCCCGTGCTGCCGGGGCGGCAGGCGGCGATCAGTACATCCATGCCCCGCGCACATCTCGCCGCCAGATCGGCCGTGCGCGCAGGACCCGCGTTCCCCGCGACCCGGGTGCGGGCGAGGCCTGCCTCATACCCCGCGTACAACGCCCCAGGCGCGAGAACAACCAATTCGCCCTCTCCGATCGGCCGGTCGGATGCCACGTGGCGGAACGTCACGGGACCGCGGCTGGGCGTCGCGAAGCAGACGCTTTCCGACGGCGGATTCGGCGCTCCGAGGCTCGCCACCTTCTCGCTGTAGATGCCGAGTAGTTCACGCTCGGTGATGCCTGGCGCCAGGACGTTCTCCATGGCGCTCAGTGCCGCCTCTGCGATCGCCGACGCCACCTCGATGCAGGTGACCTCGTCCGGCGTCTTGGTCCGTCGCGCAGCGGACATCACCGGTGCTGCGTCGCCCAATTCGGCGGTGGTGACAAGCGAACCGATCAAGGCGGAGAACCTCGGCGTCAAACCGTCGGTGCCGACGCGCCTCGCCTCGCGCACGCCGGGGATCGTCGCGAGGTCGGCCGCGAGGTTGGCCGGATTCCAGTTCATCCGGTACAGGTCCTCGTAGCCGATCTCGGGCGGCACGCCCTCGTCCCACGTCGAGAGAAGATGGACGCGACGGGTTTCCCTGACCACCACCGCGACAGGTGCGAACGGAAGCACGCCGGCCCGCCCGAGTTGCCTTGCCCCAGAGACGTATCGCACGTTGCCGACACCACCGAGCATCAGCGCGTCGAGACCGTGGCTTTCCATGCCCGAAAGCACCTTCTCGCGCCGATCCGCACGCAGCCGGGCGAAGTCGACGCGCGCGTCGTCCTCGAGACCCATCGTCCCGACGAGCAAGCCGCGATCACGGGCGACCGGGCTCATGCCTCGACTCCTTCTCGCTCCGGTCCTCGCTCGTTCCTCGCTGCGATCCTCACTCGTCGTCGCCTTCGGGGCTCATGCGCTGACACCGTAGGGTTCGTAAGTAGAGCCGCTCAGTTTGACCCACCCCGTATCGGTAACGGCCACAATGTCTTCCGATCGATAGCCGGATGCGCCTTCCTCCCAGATGACGGGTTCGAATACGGCAACCATTCCCGGTTGCATAACCTGTCGCTCGTCGAACTGGTCGCCGAGATCCGTTCCGATGAGCGGCATTTCCGCGCTGTCGGTGCCGATTCCGTGGGCGAGATAGAAATGGTCGATCCAGGGCCGAACGCCGTCGTTCGCCTCGATGGCGGCCTTGCCGAGTTGCAGGGCTGACACGCCTGGCTTGAGGATGTCCAGCGCGGCGTCGACGACGGAGCGCCAGCGACGGAATTGGGCCTGCTGCTTGGCATTAGGGACCGCATCAACGCCGGTGATCCACGTCCGCCCGTAGTCGGAGGCGTACCCCTGCCAGTTGATGCCCGCGTCCACCCAGATGATGTCGCCGTCGCGGAGAAACCGGTCGGTGGTGACAGTGGGATACGCGAGATCTCCGTGCAGGGTCCATGGCCCGAGCTCACGGGTCGGGGCCATCACCTGCCAGATGGGGTCGATGCTGTTGGCCGAGGCGCCCAGCTCGAACACCCGGCGCAGGAACGCCGCGCTCAGATCGATCTGCCGGACGCCGGGCCGCAGGATGCGCAGTGCGTCGACCATCGCGTGTTCGTTGAGCAGTTGGGCATTGCGGATGCATGCCACCTCATCCGGTGTCTTGACCAGCTTGGCCGCACTCACCACGTCCGCCGCGTCGACCCACTCCACACCCGGCAGTGCCCGCAGCACCGGATGAGTCTGATGATCGATCCCGATGCGAGCGCCATGGCCGAAGTGGTCGGACAGCGCCTTCGCGAAGTGTTCGATGCCGTCGTCGAGATCCGGAAACAGTGGCCCGTGCAAGTGGTCGCCGGGAAGGTCGTCGGGCACCCCGTCGACGTAGGGCGTGTAGAGGTGAGGGGCCGTATCTCCCATGACCACAACCGAAACGGCCCGGAACAGTGCCGCATGGTCGCCGTCGGCGGCGGGTTCGGCTGCACCCGTGGCGTACGCCACCGCGCTGGAGCCGAGCAGCACCAGGCCGTCGACTCCCTGCGCGTCGAGCTGATCCTGCAGCCGCTGAAAGCGCTCACTGCGCATCCGCGCGAGATCGGGCAGTTCTGGGATGGCCCGTCCGCCGATCGTCGCTCCTGCGGTCCAGTGGTCGATGGCTCTGCCTCCCTAAAGATGCAAAGATAGCCTAATGGGCCGTCCGAACGTCAGCACCGACGTTGTTGTCGACATCGACCACCACTCGGCCGAGTACAGCGACCACGAGCTCGAGATCAATACCGAGCTTCGCCAGCGGTGCCCTGTCGCGTGGAACGAGAACTACGGCGGATTCTGGTTCGTCACTGGGTACGAGGCCGTCACCACATGTGCCCGTGACGGGGATGTTTACGCGCACAAGTACGAACCGAACGCCGCGGACGGCGTGGACTATCAGGGTGAGCTGGGAGTGCCCCGGCCCGAGGGCCAGCCGCCGCTTGGCGTCGGCGAGGTCGACGGGCCCTACCACCTGGCGCTGCGGCGGGCACTGACCCCGTTCTTCTCGACAGGTGCGATAGAGAAGATGCGGCCGTTCATGGAGCAATCGGTGCATTGGTTCCTCGACCAGAAAATCGCCGACGGGGCAATGGATCTCGTGCTCGACTACGCCAGCCCCGTTCCGGCCATCCTCACCATGCGGTTGATGGGTCTGCCCTACGACAACTGGCCGCTCTACGCCAATCTCTTCCATTCGGTGATGGATCCGCCGAGCGCCGATGCGTACAACAAGGCGATCGCCGAGGTGCCTGCGATGATCGACGGTCTGCTGAAGTTCGCCGCCACCCGTCGCACATCTCCAGGTGATGACCTGACGAGCTTCCTCGTTCAATACGACTTCGACGGCAAGCATCTGGACGACAACCAGCTCATCGACATCCTCTGGAACCTCATCGCCGGCGGCGTCGACACCACGACATCGCTGACCGCGCTGAGCCTGCGGCACCTGGGCACCCACCCGGACCTACGGCAGCGGCTCATCGACCACCCCGAGCTTTACCGCACCGCCGCAGACGAATTCCTGCGCTACTTCTCGGTGAACAAGCAGCTGAGCCGCACCGTGAGTCGCGACACCGTCCTGTGCGGTCAACAACTACGGCGCAACGACCGGGTCCTCATCAGCTGGTACGCCGCCAACCACGACGAGCAGGAGTTCGATCGACCCGGCGACGTGGTCTTGGACCGGGCTCCCAACCGCCACGTCGCTTTCGGGCTGGGGCCGCACCGATGCATCGGGGCCGCGCTCGCGCGGATCATGTTCGAGGTGATGGTGAAGGCCGTCCTCGACCGCATCCCCGACTACGTCGTCGATCTCGAAGGTGTGCAGCAGTACGCAGGCAATCCGACCATGGCCGGACTCGGCAAGCTGCCCGTCACCTTCACACCCGGCACTTCCCTCGGGACGCCACGCCCCAGTTAGAACAGGGCGAACTGCTCCCCACTTAGCGTGGTGTCGGTGAAGTCTTCGATGTCGGTACCGCCCGCAACGGTGTCGAGGAACGCCATGAAGTCGGAGTCGCTGACCATCGGGACGCCGAGCTCATTCGCTTGATAGCCCTTGCCGTGCTCGGGCGCGGCTTCGTTGCAGATCACCAGCGAGGTCTCGGGATCGACGGCGTCGGTGTACGCCAGCCCTGCGTGCACGATCCGCTCGATGAGCTCCTCGTGGGTGCGGACGACCTCGGCCGACAACGCCACCCGCATGCCCTGCACCAGTGGCCGGCCCGCGACAAATCGTCCGGGATTCATATGGGGGCACGGCCGCCGCGAGGCCAACATCTTCAAGGGGCGCAGCTCCTCGTGGGTGACCTGGCCGTTGGGCCACTGCCTGCGAGTCACTGACCGCACCGGCAGCCACACCTTGCACTCACGGGCGCGGACAAGGACCGGTTTGAGGATCTGCGCAAGCACCAGCGCGTCGTCGAGTGCGTCGTGCGGCTTCATCTGGGTGATGCCCCAATGCGCCGCGAGCGTCTCCAGCCGCAGATTCTCAGTGCCCAGCTCGAGACGACGGGCCAGCTCGACGGTGCACATCACGGTGTCGACAGGCAGCTCGGCCCCGACCAGTTCGGCCTCGGCGG
Source organism: uncultured Actinomycetota bacterium (assembly GCA_963766465.1). Classification (GTDB taxonomy): domain Bacteria; phylum Actinomycetota; class Actinomycetes; order Mycobacteriales; family Mycobacteriaceae; genus Mycobacterium. Next base: position 48,693 of record CAVXZT010000013.1, on the reverse strand, counting down.
CCAGGAACGAATAGTCGAAACCGACGTTATGCGCGACGAGCGTGCGGCCCTTCAGCAGCTCGACGAGGTCGCCGACGACGTCGCCGAAGCAGGGCTGGCCCTGCAGCATTTCGGTGGTAAGGCCGTGCACGTGGGTCGGACCGGGGTCGACGCCGGGGTTGAGCAGCGAGTAGAGGCTTTGCTCGACGTTGCCGTCGTCGCCGAGCGACAGGGCGGCAACACTCACGACACGGGCCTGCCCTGGGCGGAAGCCCGAGGTCTCGACGTCGACGACGGCCCAGCCTGCGCCGGTGTCGTTTGCCGGTCGACCCCAGATTTGGCTCACGTTTCGAGGATGGCACGGCCGTCTGACATCGCCGAATCGCTGGCCAGCGTGTCGGCTACCTAAAATGCCCTGGATGGTCACCACTCGTGGACGAGTCGCGCTTGCGGCCGGGGCTGGCGCGCGGTGGGCGTCGCGGGTCACAGGGCGCGGTGCAGGCGCGATGATCGGTGGCCTGGTGGCTCTGGCGCTCGACAAGTCGGTGCTTCGCCAGCTCGGCGAAGGCCGTCGCACAGTCGTCGTCACGGGGACGAACGGCAAGTCCACCACCACCCGGATGACGGCTGCGGCGCTTGGCACTCTCGGACCCGTCGCCACCAATGCCGAGGGCGCCAACATGGACGCCGGGTTGGTGGCGGCGTTGGCGGGTTCACGTTCGGCTTCGTTGGCGGCACTGGAGGTCGACGAGATGCACGTGCCGCACGTGGCCGACGCCGTCGACCCGGCGGTGATCGTGCTGCTCAACCTGTCGCGCGATCAGTTGGACCGTGTCGGGGAGATCAACCACATCGAGCGGACACTGCGCGGCGGGTTGGCTCGGCATCCGTCGACCGTGGTGGTCGCGAATTGCGATGACGTGCTGATGACTTCGGCGGCCTACGACAGCCCAGACGTGGTGTGGGTGGCAGCAGGCGGCGGATGGGCGAACGACTCGGTGAGCTGTCCACGATCCGGCGAGATCATCGTCCGCGAAGGAGGCCACTGGTACTCCACGGGAACCGATTTCATGCGACCCAGCCCGCAGTGGTGGTTCGACGACGCGAATATCTATGGTCCAGAAGGGCTTTCGTTGCCGATGACGCTGGCGCTGCCGGGGAAGGTGAACAGGGGCAACGCCACGCAGGCGGTGGCGGCGGCGGTGACTTTGGGTGCCGACCCGGCCGCCGCCGTCGCAGCGGTGTCGGGGGTCGACGAGGTGGCCGGCCGGTACAGCACGGTCCAACTCGGCGCGCATACCGTTCGGATGCTGCTGGCCAAGAACCCGGCCGGCTGGCAGGAGGCGCTGTCGATGGTGGACACCGACGCGGGCTCGGTGGTGATCTCGGTCAACGGTCAGGTACCCGACGGCGAGGACCTGTCGTGGCTGTGGGACGTCAACTTCGAGCATTTCGTCGACCATCCGGTGGTGGCCGCTGGTGAACGTGGGACGGATCTCGCTGTGCGCCTTGGCTACGCGGGCGTCGAGCACACGCTGGTGCACAACGCCGTCGAAGCAATCACGTCGTGCCCGCCTGGTCACGTCGAGGTGGTCGCGAATTACACCGCGTTCCTGGCTCTGAATCGAGCGTTGTCTCGTGGCTGACTCGACGGTGCGGATCGGGCTGGTGTTGCCCGATGTGATGGGCACATACGGCGACGGCGGCAATGCCGTCGTGCTGCGGCAACGGCTGCGACGCAGGGGGTTTGACGCCGAGATTGTCGAGATCACGCTGTCGGACCCAGTGCCGGCGGAGCTCGACCTGTACACGTTGGGTGGGGCGGAAGATTACGCGCAACGCCTGGCAACCAAGCATCTACTGCGTTACCCCGGCCTGCAGCAGGCGGCGGAGAGGGGGGCGCCGGTGCTGGCGATCTGCGCGGCGATCCAGGTGCTTGGGCACTGGTATGAGACGTCGTCGGGTGAGCGGGTTGACGGGGTCGGACTACTGGACGTCACCACGTCGCCGCAGCCCGAGCGCACGATCGGCGAGGTGGTGTCCGAACCTCTGATATCCGGTTTGATCGAGAAGCTAACAGGCTTCGAAAACCATCGTGGCGGAACGGTTCTCGGATCGGAGGCCGCACCGTTGGCGCGGGTGGTTTCCGGCGCCGGTAACCGCGCTGGCGACGGTATCGACGGCGCGGCGCAGGGCAGCGTGGTGGCCACCTACTTGCACGGCCCGTGCTTAGCCCGCAATCCGGAGCTGGCCGACCATCTGTTGAGAGGCGTCGTCGGCGATTTGCCGCCGCTGGAGATCGACGAGGTGGCACAGCTGCGCCGCGAACGACTGGCGGCGCCGCGCCGAGTCTAGGGTTTCCAGCCGCGGGTGACGAGCGCCGTCCGCGCGCGCTCGACGATGTCCGCAGGTCGATCCTCTTTGATGACCTGATCGACGATCCAGCCGAGCTCCCTCGCCTTACGCAGGCTTCGGATGTCCTTGGTGTACTGCCGCCGATTGGTGCGGTGTTGATCCCCGTCGTACTCGGATACGGCCATGAACTGTTCCCACCCCATGTCGGCCATCCGAACGAGTCGACCACGGCCCTCGACGATGGGAATTTGAGTTGTGGGCCTGGGTAATCCCGCGTCGATATACAACAGCCGCAGCCAGGTCTCCCTCGGTGACGCGGCACCGCCGTCGACGAGTGGCAGCGCCGTCCTGAGCGACTTCAGACCACGTGCACCGGAGTATCGCTTAGCCAGAAGTAGTACATCCTCAATGGAGAAGATCTGCGACCGCATCAGAGCATCGAGACGCGCTACCGCTTCACCGCGCTCCAGAAGCCGGCCGAGGTCGAATGCCGTCCGCACCCGAGTTGTCACGGGAATGCCGGCGATCCGTGGTGATCTCGTCATCGTCCAATGTTTCGTTGCGGACGATGAGGCCGTCCTGCCGTCGTACACGCGGTGCAATCAGCTCGATCGGCACGTCATCGTCAACCCATTGGGCGCCGTGCAACGCTGATGCGGCGATGCCGGCGACGACTCCCCGCCGATTGGATCTCAACCACGCCGCTGTCGTCCTGTCACGCAGAGAGGGAACGTGATTTTTCGGCGAGTACACATCACGGAAGATCGGTCGGTGCCAGCGCCGCAGTTCGAACTCGGTCATCTCGCCTCGGGCGAGCGCCTCGCTGCCGATGAACACGTTCTCCATAGCGAAAATCTGCCATCGCCCACCGACACCGCCGCGAAACGCACGTTAGCGAGCAGAAGTACGAGTAGGGACCTCGCTAACGTACGTCTCGCGGAAATCCGGCAACTAGACCATGGCGCGGCGGCCGGCCAGCGCCCGGCCAAGGGTGAGCTCGTCGGCGAACTCCAGATCCCCGCCCATGGGCAGGCCCGACGCGATGCGCGTCACGGAGAGGCCGGGGATATCGCGCAGCATCCGCACCAGGTAGGTCGCGGTCGCCTCACCCTCGGTGTTCGGATCGGTCGCGATGATCACCTCCGCGACATCCACGCCGTCGACACGTTCGCCAATCCTGTTGAGTAGCTCGCGGATTCGCAATTGCTCAGGCCCGACGCCCGACAGTGGATCCAGAGCGCCACCCAGTACGTGGTAACGACCGCGGAATTCGCGTGTGCGCTCGACGGCCTGCACATCCTTCGGCTCCTCGACGACACACACGAGCGACGCGTCGCGGCGCGGGTCTGAACAAATTTTGCAGCGGTCCTCGTCGGAGACGTTGCCGCACACCGCACAAAACTTCACGCCGTCGCGGATCCGTCCCAACACACCAGTGAGCCGGTCGATGTCGGGAGGCTCCACCGAAAGCAAGTGAAACGCGATCCGCTGCGCGCTCTTCGGACCGATGCCGGGCAGCTTGCCGAGCTCGTCGATCAGATCCTGGACGGGGCCTTCAAACATGCCGGTACAAATCAGAGTCCCGGTAGACCCATGCCGCCGCCCCCACCGGCCAAGGGGCCGAGGCGTTCCTGAGCGAGAATCATCACCTGTTTGGAGGCCTCGGCGATGGCGCCGACGATCAGGTCCTGCAGCGTCTCGACATCGGAGGGATCGACGACCTTCGGGTCGATCGAAATCGCCGCCACCTCGCCGCTGCCCTTCATGGTGACCTGCACCAGACCACCACCGGCCTGACCGTGTACCTCCGAAGCAGCCAGCGCTTCCTGTGCCTCGATCAACTGCTGCTGCACTTGCTGCGCCTGAGCGAGGAGTGCCGACATGTCTGGCGTGCCTCCGGGTTGCATGACGGTCCCCTTGCGTATTGGTCTCGACTTGGTTGCGCTCATCCACAAGCGGCGGGTTGAGCCTTAAGCGTAGTCGCCGAGGGCGCTACGGTGGCGCCCGTGCCTGCCAGCCTGCGTGTCGGCGCCGCGATCGCCGCGGGTCTGCTCATTGCCGCGTCGACGCTTGTCAGCCCCGCATCCGCCGCGCCAGCCAACATTGCGGGCATGATCGTGTTCCTCGACCCCGGTCATAACGGCTCGAACGACGGCTCGATCAGCAGGCAGGTGACCACCGGCCGCGGCGGCACCAAGAACTGCCAAGAGAGCGGCACCTCCACCGACGACGGCTTTCCCGAGCACACCTTCACCTGGGACACCACCCTGCGAATCCGCCAGGCGCTTTCGGCGCTCGGCGTGCGCACAGCGATGTCCCGCGGCGACGACACCGGGCTTGGCCCCTGTGTCGACGAACGCGCCGCGATGGCAAACGCCCTGCACCCGAACGCCATCGTCAGCATCCACGGCGACGGCGGCCCGTCGACCGGGCGTGGCTTCCACGTCCTGTACTCGTCGCCGCCGCTGAATACGGCGCAGTCGGGTCCCTCCATCCAATTCGCGCAGGTCATGCGGGATCAGCTGGCCGCGTCAGGCTTCGTGCCTTCCACCTACACGGGCTCGAACGGCCTCGACCCCCGTTCGGACATCGCCGGACTGAACCTTGCTCAGTACCCGTCGGTCCTGGTGGAACTGGGCAATATGAAGAATCCCGTCGACTCCGGCCTAATGAAGACCCCCGAGGGCCGGCAGAAGTACGCCGACGCCGTCGTCCGCGGTATCGCGGGCTTCCTCGGAGCGCAGCCGCGCTAGCCCTTCTCGACCTGCGCCTTCAAGTTTTCGAGCACCTCGGCCTGGATCTTGCGCAAACCGAGCGGCGCGAACGTCTTCTCGAAGAAGCCCCCGACGCCGCCTGCGCCCTGCCACGACGTCTTGACCGTGACGGTCGAACCAGTGCCCGCGGGCGCGACGGTCCAGTTGGTGATCATCGACGAATTGGCGTCCTTCTCGATGACGGTGTGGCCTGCGACGTCGACGTTGGCCTTCACCTCGCGCACCCGCGACTTGGTGGCCTGCAGTTTCCAGGTGGCGACGGTGCCTGCGCCCTGCCCGCCTTCGAGAACCTGGTAAGCGCTGTAGTGCGCAGACAGAATCTTCGGTCGCACGGTCTGGTAGTCCGCGACCGCCGCCAACACGCTCTCCGGCGGGGCGTCAATCAAGACGGTGCTGGAAGCGCTGACCTGTCCCATGTAGATAATCTCCTCGATACAAGGTGGGTGTTGTGCGGTCGCATCGGCTGCGGCCGCGGACTAGCGTATATGTGTGTCAGTTGAGGGGAGCGACGCACGTAGTGCTCACGCTGCGGGTGTGCAGCGCCTGCTCGCGAGCTACCGTGCGATACCCGCGAACGCCACTGTCCGGCTCGCCAAACCCACGTCCAACCTGTTTCGTGCGCGCGCCAAGACCACGAGCAAGGGCCTCGACGTCTCGGGGCTGACGGGCGTCATCGCCGTCGACGCCGATGCGCGCACCGCCGACGTCGCGGGCATGTGCACATACGAGGACCTCGTCGCGGCCACCCTGCCCTACGGCCTGTCGCCACTGGTGGTGCCGCAGCTCAAGACCATCACACTGGGAGGCGCGGTCACGGGGCTCGGCATCGAGTCGGCGTCATTCCGCAACGGCCTGCCTCACGAGTCGGTGCTGGAGATGGACATCCTGACCGGCGCAGGCGAAGTCGTCACCGCAAGTCGTGACGTCTGCTCCGACCTATTCCATGCTTTTCCGAATTCCTATGGGACACTCGGCTATTCGGTTCGGCTGAAGATCGAACTGGAGTCCGTCAAACCGTTCGTCGCGCTGAGGCACATCCGGTTCCACACGCTGGAAGACCTGGTCGCAGCCATGGACCGCATCATCGATACCGGCGGCCACGACGGCACCCCCGTCGACTACCTCGACGGTGTGGTGTTCAGCGCCGACAGAGGCGTACTTGACTGTCGGCATTCAAACAGGCGCCCCCGGAACGGTCAGCGATTACACCGGCCAGCAGATCTACTACCGCTCCATTCAGCACCCCGACGGTGAGAAACACGACCGGCTCACCATTCACGACTACCTGTGGCGGTGGGACACCGACTGGTTCTGGTGCTCACGCGCGTTCGGCGCGCAAGACCCGCGGATCCGCAGGCTTTGGCCGCGGCGCTACCGGCGCAGCAGCTTCTACTGGAAGCTGATCGGCTACGACCAGCGGTTCAATATCGCCGACCGCATCGAGAAGCGGAACGGCCGCCCGCCGCTTGAGCGCGTCGTGCAGGACATCGAGGTGCCGATCGAGCGCTGTGCCGAGTTCCTCGGCTGGTTTCTTGACAACGTACCGATCGAACCGATCTGGCTGTGCCCGCTGCGGCTGCGGGACGACGGCAACTGGCCGCTCTACCCGATCCGCCCGCACCACACCTATGTCAACGTCGGCTTTTGGTCGTCGGTGCCGGTCGGGCCAACCGACGGCCACACCAACAAGCTGATCGAACGCAAGGTCAGCGACCTCGAAGGGCACAAGTCGCTGTACTCCGATGCGTATTACGCCCAAGACGAGTTCGAAGAACTCTATGGCGGGGAAACCTACAAGACAGTAAAGAAGACCTACGACCCTGACTCACGGCTGTTAAACCTCTATGCGAAGGCGGTGCAAAGGCAATGACGACATTCAAAGAACAGACACAATGCGCCTGCCAGGAAACTCACGCTGGCCGAAATCCTCGAGATTTTCGCGGCGGGGCAACTTCCGCTGAAGTTCACCGCCTACGACGGAAGCGTGGCCGGGCCAGAAGACGCCCAGATCGGGCTGGATCTGCGTACCCCGCGTGGCACCACCTACCTCGCCACCGCGCCCGGCGAACTGGGGTTGGCCCGCGCCTACGTGTCGGGCGACGTCGAACCGCACGGCGTGCACCCCGGCGATCCGTACGAGTTGCTCAAGGCACTCGCCGACAAGATGGACTTCAAACGACCGCCTGCCCGGGTGCTGGCCAACATCGTCCGGTCCATCGGGTTCGAACACCTCATGCCGATCGCGCCGCCGCCGCAGGAGGCGCTGCCGCGCTGGCGTCGTTTCGCAGAAGGCTTGCGGCACAGCAAAACCCGGGACGCCGATGCGATTCACCACCACTACGACGTGTCAAATACATTCTACGAGTGGGTGCTCGGCCCGTCGATGACCTACACGTGCGCCTGCTACCCGAATCCGGACGCGACGCTGGAAGAGGCGCAGGAGAACAAGTACCGGCTGGTGTTCGAGAAGCTGCAGCTGAAACCGGGCGATCGGCTGCTCGACGTGGGCTGCGGCTGGGGCGGAATGGTCCGCTACGCCGCCCGACACGGCGTGAAGACCATCGGCGTCACGCTGTCGCAAGAGCAGGCCGCCTGGGCACAGAACGCGATCACCGAGCAGGGTCTTGCGGACCTCGCCGAGGTCCGCCACTGCGACTACCGCGACGTGCGCGAGTCGGGCTTTGATGCGGTGTCGTCAATCGGGCTGACGGAACACATTGGCGTGCACAACTATCCGTCGTACTTCCGCTTCCTCAAGTCGAAGATGCGCACCGGTGCACTGCTGCTCAACCACTGCATCACCCGCCCGGACAACCGCACCACGACTACAGGCGGTTTCATCGATCGCTACGTCTTCCCCGATGGTGAGCTCACCGGCTCCGGGCGCATCATCACCGAGGCGCAGGACATCGGCCTCGAGGTCGTGCATGAGGAGAACCTTCGCAATCACTACGCGTTGACGCTGCGCGACTGGTGCCGCAATCTCGTCGAGCACTGGGACGAGGCTGTGGAGGAGGTCGGCTTGCCCACCGCGAAGGTGTGGGGCCTGTACATGGCCGGGTCACGCCTGGGCTTCGAGACGAATGTCGTTCAGTTGCACCAGGTCCTGGCGGTGAAGCTCGACTCGCACGGCAACGACGGCGGACTGCCACTTCGCCCGTGGTGGACCGCCTAGCTGTCGATACGACGGGCGCCGAGCTCGCTCTGCAGTAGCTCCAGCGCCGCTTCCTCCGGGTCGCGGCGTGTGACCTCAGAGGTGTCGCTGCCGGCCTGGGCCAGCATGTCCTCCTCATCGTCGTCGTGTTGCGGGGGTGACGGGTCGACGCTTTCCGGTTCAGGCGTGGAAGTTGCGGCGGCTGCACTTCCTACGTCGCACCGGATCTTCCAGTCCACCCCGAGCGCATCCTTGAGCGCATCGCGTATGACGTCGGAATTGCGTTGCTCCACAAGCCGTTTGGCCAGGGGCGCCGATTCGTGGCTGAGTACCAGCGTATCCCCTTCGACGGCCCGAACAATCGCGCCTGCCAGCATCACCTCGGTGGTACGGCTGCGCTGACGGACCTTCTCGCGCACCGTGGTCCACATGCTGCGCACCGCGGCCGCATTGGGTTCGCCGGCCACGGGAGCCGCGGTCGGCGATGGAGCCTCGACCACGGGGTCCGACGGGGGCTGCACCGGGGGCGGCGAAGGCGGCGGCTCGGGCTCGGGTTCGGCCTTGGCTTTGGGCGGCTCGGGCTCGGGTTCGGCCTTTGGCGCAGGCGGCTTTTCGGGCGTCGGCGCAGGTTCGGCCTTGGGCGCGGGCGACGGCTCGGGGGCGGGTTCAGGTGCCTTGCTCTTGCGGGCGAATTGCTTCGGCGGCGCGGCAAGCTGAGACGCTGCGGCCTCACCCGCAGGGATCGACAAGTCCAGCCGCGTTTCGATCCGCTCGACACGCTGCAGCAGCGCCGACTCGGTGTCGCTGGCCGACGGCAGCAGCAGCCGCGCGCACACCACCTCGAGGAGCAGCCGCGGCGCGGTGGCGCCCCGCATCTCCCCAAGCCCGGCGTGCACCACCTCGGCGTATCGGGTCAGCGTCGCGGTGCCGATCCTGGTGGCCTGGTCACGCATCCGCTCCAGCACGTCCTCCGGCCCGTCGACCACTCCGCGGGCCGCCGCATCGGGCACCGACTGCAGCACGATCAGGTCGCGGAAGCGGTCCAGCAGGTCGGTGGCGAAGCGCCGCGGATCGTGGCCGGCATCGATCACCGCCTCGACTGCGCCGAACAACGCCGCGGCGTCCCCTGCCGCCAACGCATCCACCGCATCGTCGATCAGCGCCACATCCGTCGCGCCCAACAACGCCAGCGCCCGGCGGTACTCCACCCGGTTGCCTTCCGCACCGGCCAGCAGCTGATCCAGCACGGACAGCGTGTCGCGGGGCGAGCCGCCACCGGCCCGGATCACCAGCGGGTACACGGCGTCGTCAACGGTGACGACTTCCTGTGCGCAAATGCGTTCCAGCAGCGATCGCATGGTCCGCGGCGCCAGCAGCCGGAACGGGTAGTGATGCGTGCGGGACCGGATGGTGGGCAGCACCTTCTCCGGCTCCGTCGTCGCGAACACGAAGATCAGGTGCTCCGGAGGTTCCTCGACGATCTTCAGCAGCGCGTTGAAACCGGCCGTGGTGACCATGTGCGCTTCGTCGATGATGAAGATGCGGTAGCGCGACTGTGCAGGCGCGTAGAAGGCGCGGTCACGCAGTTCGCGGGTGTCGTCGACGCCGCCGTGGCTTGCCGCGTCGAGTTCGACGACGTCGACGCTGCCCGGTCCGTTGGGCGCGAGCGCCACGCAGGAGTCGCACACGCCGCACGGCGTCGGAGTCGGGCCCTGTTCACAGTTCAGCGAGCGGGCCAGGATGCGCGCCGACGACGTCTTCCCGCAGCCCCGCGGCCCGGAGAACAGGTAGGCGTGGTTGATGCGGCCGGCCGACAGTGCCGTGGACAGCGGTTCGGTGACGTGCTCCTGGCCAACCACGTCGGCGAAGATTGCCGGTCGGTACTTACGGTAGAGCGCCACGCTCAGCAGGCTACCGATGCAGGCCGACGAGTAAACACCTCAGCCCTTGAGCAGGGACTCGGTCGCCGACAGCAGCGCACAGGTGGCCAGGCCGTCGATCGCGTCCCGCAGGTCGGGCAGCCCCGGAAACGACGGCGCGATCCGGATGTTCTTGTCATCCGGGTCTTTTCGGTAGGGGAACGCCGAGCCCGCCTCGGTGACCGCGATACCTGCATCCTTCGCAAGCGCCACGGTGCGCTTGGCCGTGCCCGGCAAGACGTCCAGGCTGACGAAGTAGCCGCCCTTGGGATCCGTCCACGAAGCGACCTTCGACTCGCCCAGCCGGTCCTCGAGGATCTCCTGCACCAGCGCGAACTTCGGCGCCAGCGACTCCTGGTGGCGCTGCATCTGCAGGCGCACCCCGTCGGCGTCGCCGAAGAACCGGAGATGCCGCAGCTGGTTGACCTTGTCGGGACCGATGGACTTCTTGCCCGCGTATTGCAGATACCAGGCGATGTTGCCCAGCGAGCCGCCGAAGAAGCTCACCCCGGCGCCCGCGAAGGTGATCTTGGAGGTCGACGAGAACACCAGCGGTCGGTTGGGGTTGCCCGCGGCCTCGGCCAGACCGAGCACGTCCACCTGCTTCACGAAGTCGTGGGTCAGGGTGTGGACGGGATACGCGTTGTCCCATATCAGTCGGAAATCGTTTGCCGCCGTTCGCATTTGCACCAGCCGACGGACGGTCTCCCACGAATACGTGACGCCGGTCGGGTTTGAGTAGACCGGCACACACCACATGCCCTTGATGGCCGGGTCGGCGGCGACGAGCTCTTCGATCAAGTCGACGTCAGGGCCGTCCTCGCGAATCGGCACCGTGATCATCTCGATTCCGAGGGTCTCGGTGATCGCGAAGTGCCGGTCATACCCGGGCGAAGGGCAGAGGAATTTGACGACGGGCTCCTTGATCCACGGCTGTGAACTGTCAACACCGCCGTGCAGCATCGAGAACATCACCACGTCGTGCATCAGCTCAAGGCTCGCGTTGTTGCCCGCGAGCAGATTGGGCACCGGGATGCCGAGCAGCTCGCTGAAGATCGCGCGCAGCTCCGGCAGGCCGTGCAGGCCCCCGTAGTTGCGGGTGTCAGTGCCCTCGCCGTCCCGGAAGTTCTCGCCGGGGAGGGTCAGCAGCGCATTGGAGAGATCCAGCTGGGCCGGCGACGGCTTACCGCGGGTCAGGTCGAGTTTGAGGCCCTTGGCCTGCAACTCGGCGTAGTTGAGCTTCTGCTGCTCGTGCTGTGCCTGCAGTTCGTCACGACCGAGGGATTGAAACGACACCGCGCGCCTTCCACAAACGTCAAGCTCCGGGAAAGTAAGGGGACCCCGCGCACCCGCCAGAGCCCATTGACCCTTGCTGCCTTCCGGCCCTGGGGGAGTTCACAGGATAGACGCCGCGCGGGGTCCACAGCGAGTCTAATACGCGGCGGCCGAGCGACTCGACGGGCGCATCAGCCAGGTCGGCTACCATGGCCCGCGGAGGATTCGCCTAGTGGCCTATGGCGCTCGCCTGGAACGCGGGTTGGGTTAATAGCCCTCAGGGGTTCAAATCCCCTATCCTCCGCACTCGGTCCGGGTGCGGCCAGCTCAACGACAGTCTGGTCGCAACCGGTCCAACAAGCACGAGGAGGGGTATGGGCCGCACTGTTGCGGTGGTTTGGCACGCGTCGTTTTCTATCGCCGCCGGTGTCCTCTATTTCTTCTTCGTGCTGCCGCGGTGGCCCGAGCTGCTCGGCGACACCTCCCACACACTCGGCACGGTGCTGCGGATCGTCACTGGCGCGCTGATCGGCCTTGCCGCGCTGCCGGTGGTGTTCACGCTGCTGCGCACCCGCCGACCGGAGTTCGGCACACCGCAGCTGGCCTTGAGACTGCGCACCTCATCGATCGCGCTGCATGTGCTCGCGGGTGCATTGATCACCGGCACCGCCGTCAGCGAGATCTGGTTCAGTGTCGACCGCGCCGGTCAGTGGCTGTTCGGTATCTACGGTGCGCCGCTGCGATCGCGCTGCTCGGCATCTTCGCGTTCTACCTCGCCTTCGCGGCCGAACTGCCGCCGCCTCCGCCCAAACCGCTTAAGGCCAAGAAGGCCAAGCAGAGCCGGCGCGGTCGCCGCAAGGCCGCTGGAAGACGCCGGCGATGACGTACCCGAGACTGAGGACGAGGCGGCCACGGAGGACGACACCGAAGAAAGCCCGGAGTCCGAATCCGACGATAAGCCCGCCGAGGTCGCCACCGACGCCGAGGAGCCGGAGTCGACGGCCGAGGAGCCAGAAGTCACGGCCGAGGACGAGGCGTCTGACACAACCGAACCCGAGTCGACCAACGGCAAGCTGGGCAACCACAGGCCGTCCGGCAAGACCTCTCCCCGGCGGCGCAGACGCTTACGCGGCGGCGTCGCTGTCGAGGACTAGCGGCGTCACGGCTGGGCCGACGCTTGAACAAGCTGTGGACTTGGCCCCTCGTGGTGCTAGTCGGCTTGGCACTGATGAGCTGCCGCGCGAACGAACCGGCGCGAGCCGACGTAGGAGAGTTCACCCTGAATCAAGCGTTCATTCTCGCGGGCGGTCAGGAAGGACTGATTCCGAGCGAGAAGCTGCGACTCCGATTCGCAGAGGTGCTGGAGGATTCGCGTTGTCCGACGCAGGTGGACTGCTTTTGGACGGGACAGGCGCGGATTGTCATCTCCGTGCAGCCCGACGGCGGCGGCGCGACGGACGTCGAGTTCAACACTAACCCCGCGCCAGGGCAGACCGTCAAGATGGCGGAAGTCGGTCCGTACCGCATCGAGTTGCAGTCCCTCGACCCCTACCCGCAGACGCCTGACGCCATCGCATTCGAGGACTACCGCGTAGCGCTAGTGGTGCGAAACCGCTAGCGCCCGACTGGTATTCGTCAGTTCGAGCCAGCCCTGGATCACCCGGACGGCCGCTCCGATATTGCCGACCTGGCAGTGGTTGCTTGCCTGCTCGGCCGCCGTGAAGGTGCGGGTGGTGACCGATCGCGCGCTGACGAGGTTGGCCGACTGCCGCCGCAACTGCTTCAGCGGTACGTAGTGATCGTCGGCGCCCGCGAGCAAAAGAACATCGGCGGTGACCAGCTGTGACACCCGCCGGGTGTTGAACTTGATGGTCGAGCGCATGAAGTCGTACGCCGACGAGGTGCCGGTGACGTGCATACCCTGCTGCACACCCCATGCGGCGACGGGTTTGCGTGCGATCGCGCGTCGCGCCACGGCGTTGACAATTCGCTTGGCGCGCAAGGCGAGCAGCACGCGCAGCACCGGTGTCGCCCCGCGACCGATCTGACGGGCCAGCACCTCGAAGAAGTCGTCGAGAATGTCCATGCTCACGACGCGCGTGATCCGTGGCTCGTAGGCAGCCGCCCGGATGACGAGTCCGCCGCCCAGTGATTCGCCGATCAATGTCACGTCGGTGAGTCGGTAGTGATCGAGCACCGCGCTCACGGGCCGCTGCCACTCCGCGGTCATCGCGAGTCCGCGGTCCTCCAGAGCGCTACCTTGGCCCGGGCCTTCGAACGCGACGACCCGGTGACCCGCGTCCACCATGGTGGCGAGCATTGGCAGGAACTCCTCGATGTAGCTGTCGAACCCGCCGAAAATGACTATGGTGCTTCCGGTTTCGGCTTCAGGGTGCAGGTCGAGGGCCGGTAGTGCCGAACCGGCATAGGGCACCTGCTCGGGGCTGACGTCGTACAGCGTCCGCATGGTCTGCGCGAAGCGAGTTCTGGCACCAAGCCTGCGCGGATCGTCGGGGCTCATGAAGAACTCCGCCGCCCTGTCGTAGTACGCCGAGGCCAATCGGCGGTCCGCGTCACGGGCGGCTGCGGCCAAACCGAGGAAGCCGTCGATCCATTGCGGATACGTGTTGCATCGGGCGGCGAGTTCGGCGACCTCCGGCATCGCCGTCGGGCCGAGCCACTGCACCCATCGGTTGCACTGGAAGTTCAGGCTCACGTCGTCGTGGAAGTGGTGATAGCCGATGGCCGGTCCGGTGGCATCGAGGCGGGGCGCCGAGGTGAGCATGGTGTTCTCCTATCGCAAGTTAACTTGCAATAGATCATGCACCCTTGCGGACCGTATTGCAAGTGAACTTGCGATACGCTCGGAGGGTGAACGCGCCCGCATCGCATCGTCGCGGTGAACACGTCCGTCGCACCGTGCTGGCGGCGGCATTCGATGAGCTCGCGGAGAACGGTGCCAGTGCCGCGACTGTCGCCGGTGTCGCGCAGAGATCGGGGGTCCACGAGACGACGATCTATCGGCGATGGGTCACGAAGGAGAAGCTGCTCGTCGAGGCGTTGCTGAGCCGCAGCGCGGAGGAGATCCCGACTCCGGACACCGGGTCAATCCGCGACGACCTGCTGGCGGTTGTACGCGCGGTAATCGCTTATGTGACGTCTCCTATCGGCCTCGCGGCACTGCATGTGGCGACGCTGACTACCGACGATCAGCGGGATGCCCGGCAGGCATTCTGGGCGGGCCGCATCGATGCGTTGCGTCCCGTCGTCGAGCGGGGCATCGCCCGCGGCGAGCTTCGGCCCGACACCGATGCCGGCCTACTTCTCGAGACCCTGATAGCCCCCTTGCATGGCAGGCTTTTGCTCACCGGCGAGACCGTCGATGCAGAGTTGGGCGAGCGCATCGTCGACCTAGTCCTGCGGGGCGCGTCGCCATCCGTGATTTAGCAGCTCACAGTTCGGGCACTATAGGCAGATGCACACACCTCCCGTCCGCCGCAGGCTGGCAGCGCTGCTGATCGCGTTCGCCGCGAGCCTGGCCGTGGTCGCACCGGCCATGGCGGTGGCCGCTCCTGCCGATACGGAGGCGGCCGCTGCGGCGGTCGCGCCCGCCGTCGTGCAGATCACCACGAGGATCGACTATCAGC
This sequence comes from uncultured Actinomycetota bacterium, assembly GCA_963766465.1. GTDB lineage: Bacteria > Actinomycetota > Actinomycetes > Mycobacteriales > Mycobacteriaceae > Mycobacterium. The sequence continues at coordinate 33,590 of CAVXZT010000013.1, read as the reverse complement.
AGGCGATCGGGACCGGGACGGGAACCGTCATCGGTCCGGGCGGCGTGGTGCTGACGAACTATCACGTGGTGGCGGGCGCCAACACCATCAACGGCACCGTTGGCGGGGGCGACTATCCGGCCGATCTCGTCGGCTACGACCGCAAGCGCGACATCGCGGTGCTCCAGTTGCGAGGTGCGGGAGGGCTGCCGACGGCGCCCATCGGCGACTCTTCACAAGTTGCGATTGGCGAGCCGACCGTCGGGCTCGGCAACGCGCACGGCGTCGGCGCTCCTCTTACCCACGAGACGGGCCCGGTGACCGCGCTCAACCAGACCGTCAACGCCGAAGACACGTTGACGGGCAGCGCGGAGGAAGTCAACGGACTCATCGAGGTTGCGGCCGACGTGCGGCCGGGAGACTCCGGCGGGCCGTTGGTGAACAGCGCGGGACAGGTCATCGGCGTGGTCACCGCGGCGTCGGTGACCTACCAAATGGGCCCCGGCGGAGAGGGTTACGCGATTCCGATCAATGACGCGATGGCCGTTGCCAACCAAATTCTGTCCGGCGCGGCTTCCGACAGCGTGCATATCGGCCAGCCCGTCCTGCTCGGCGTCGGTATAGGCACCCAGCCGCGGAGGGAGTCGGGAATCATCGTGCGCGACGTGATGATGGATGGACCGGCGGCACAGGCCGGCGTGGCCATCGGCGACATCATTACGGTGCTCGACGGATCGCCGGTCGACTCGGCCACCGCGCTGACCTACGTGCTGGACCGGCACTACCCCGGCGATGTCGTGGACCTGACATGGATCGACCGCAGCGGCCAGCAGCGCACCGGCAAGGCGACACTGGTTTCGGGCCCGTAGGCGCCCTATGCTGAGCGAGTGCACAACACCGCTCCTTACCGGGTCGTCCAGTGGACGACTGGAAACGTTGGAAAAAGCTCCGTAGAGGCGCTCGCGAAGAACCCGACACTTGATCTCGTCGGGTGCTACGCGTGGTCGAAGGACAAGACAGGTCGCGACGTCGGCGAGCTCGTCGGAATCGAGCCGCTCGGAGTCAAGGCCACAAACAATGTCGACGAACTGTTGGCGCTCAAACCCGACGTGGTCGTCTACAACCCGATGTGGATCGACGTCGACGAACTTGTCCGCATCCTCGAAGCGGGCGTGAACGTCGTGTCTTCGGCGTCGTTCATCACCGGGCACAATCTCGAGTCCGGGCGCGACCGGATCGCAGAGGCGTGCGAGAAGGGCGGGTCGACGATGTTCGGTTCGGGCGTCAGCCCGGGATTCGCCGAGCTGTTGGCGATCGTGGCGGCCAACGGATGCGCCAGGGTGGACAAGGTCACCATCGCCGAGGCCTCCGACACCACCTTCTACGACTCACCCGACACCGAGCGACCGTGCGGTTTCGGGAAGCCGATCGACGACCCCGATCTGCAGCCGATGATGTCGAAGGGCACGGCGATCTTCGCCGAGGCGGTACGCCTGGTGGCCGATGCGTTGGGCGTCGAACTCGACGAGATCGTCTGTGAGGCGGAGTACGCGCAGACCACCGCGGACGTCGTGATGGCGTCGTGGACGATCCCGGCCGGCCACGTAGCGGGCGTCTTCGCCAGCTGGCAGGGCCGGGTCGGCGGCAAGACGGTCGTCGACCTCAACGTGCGGTGGCGCAAGGGCCAGACACTCGACCCGGATTGGAAGGTCGAGGGCGACCCCTGGAAGATCACCATCGACGGATTGCCCACGGTGACAATGCAAGTCGGCTTCCTACCACCGCCCGACTTCATCGAGAACGCCAAGACGATCGACGACTTCATGGGGCTCGGCCACATCATCACCGCGTTGCCGCCGATCCACGCGATCCCCGCCGTCGTCGCTGCCGCACCCGGCATTGCGACCTACAACGACCTGCCCTTGACGCTGCCGCGCGGAATCGTGCCCGCGAGTTAGCGACGCCCTGCCAGACGCTTCTTTGGCGCTCGCTGACCGGATTGGCGATACCGCGCACCGTATCTCGGCACCGCGAGGGCCCCTGCGTGCCTGGCCGCGGTGATGGCATTGCGCATCGGGCGGGCCAATCCGGCGAATGAGGCCATGTCGAGCACCATCGGTGTGAGCAATCGATTGTGGACGAACGCGAACGCACTGCCGGATGCCGGATCGGCCCAGCCGAGGGTGCCGCCGAGGCCGATGTGGCCAAACCCCTTGAGCAGACCGGGGATCGGTGATTCGTGGTAGCCGAGGTGAAACGGCATGGGGACGCCGATGTTCAGGTCCGGCCACGGCTTGGGGTTTCCGATCAGGCCCTGCGCCAGCTCGCCTGACAGGAACTGGGTGTTGTCGATCTTTCCGCCGTTGGCGATGGCGGCGTACATCTTGGCAAGCGCGCGGGCGGTGACCACACCGTTGGCGGCAGGAACCTCGCCGTCGAGGAATGGAATGTCGCCCTGCACAAACGATTTGATACCAGGGAAGAACATCGCCCCGAACGCGCCGGATAGCGGCAGACCCGCAACTCTCGGCGCGACCAAGTTGAAGACCGGGTTACCACGCGAGCTCTGCGGCGCAAGGATCTCCGCGACCTTCGTCGGCGACCCCGCAGGAGGGCGGCCCAGATGCAGGCCGTCGGTGTCGAGCGGACCGGCCACCTCGTCGCGGATCAGCTCACGCATGCCCTGACCCGTCACCGCACGCGCCAGCCCGGACAGAATCCATCCGTAGGTCAGCGCGTGATAGGCCGGCCAACCACGCAAATGGTCGACAGCAGCGGCGGCCAACTTCTCCTCCATCAGTTGGTGATCCAGCAGCTCGTCCTTGCCCACGCCCTTCAGGTGTGACAGCCCCGCTCGATGCCGCAACACGTCGCGAACGGTGATCGTGTCCTTGCCGTTGGCACCGAACTCCGGCCAGTACGCCGCGACAGGCTCGTCGTAGGACAGCAGGCCACGATCGACGAGTCGGTGAATGACGGTCGCCGCTACCCCCTTTGTCGCGGAGAACACCATCGAGCCGGTGTCGACCGTCCAGGGCTGTTCGCCCGCGCGGTCAGACCAGCCCGTCCAGACGTCGACGACCGGTCGCCCGTCGATGAACACCGAAAGCGCGCCGCCGCCGAACCGTCGGCCGGGGAACAGGCCCGCGAATACGCGGACGACGTTGGAAAAACGCGAATCGGCGGCACCCTGCACACCGCGGGGCAGGCCGTCTTCGGCGCGGAGCAGCGACGCCTTCGTCATACCGCTAACAATGCTTCGAGCGCGCTGCCGTTCGTGCGAAATCGCAATATTCAGCCGACCACAGCCACGACCACCGCCTGGAGCCGCGCGGCCGGCGGGCCCTCGAGGACGACGTCCTTGAAGATCTTCGCCTGACTGCCCTCGACGGTGAACTCGCCGGGCTGCGGCTGGTTGCCGCCCTGCACCTCGTACTTGACGGTGAACGGGGTCGCCGGCAATGGGTGAAAGCCAATGTATTTCGGCTCGATTGTGTACTTGTAGACGCACGGTGCGTCCGGCGGGCAGTTCTGTTCGGTGACGACCACATTGATGGTGAACTCCTTCGGCGTTGGCACCGAGGGCGGCGGAGGGGGACGCGTAGTTCGGGGAGCCGCGGTTTGGGTCGCCGCAGGTTTCGAATGATCGCTGAAGATCATGACCGCAGCCATGCTGACCCCACCGGCGAGCATCGCGAAGATCGCCAGCGCCGCGAGCAATCTGCGAAGGTTCTGCATCTACTCCCCTGTCGGCCAGGTCATTACGGCGGCAAGCCTGCGGTGCGAAACACTCCGGCGATGCTCCGCATGGCAGATGTTAGGCGCACTGCCGCGCCGCTAGGTCAGTGACGGGCGCCGATTCGCAAGGTTTATCAAGCGTTCCCGACGCATGACGCGGAAGCGACAGCGAAACGACCGGGACTTCGGCTACACCTTGCTGGCGGATGGTTAGCAAATCTGACGTGATCCGTCGATAACGGAAACATGGGCGTATTCAACGATGTCGTAAAACTATAGCAAACTCTTTGAAGGATGCTATTGGTTCGCTATCCTCCCTTTTGGGAGGGAAGTTTGAAGTGTCAACCAGACCGCTACCTGGGTGGTATCCAGACCCATCGGGCGCGGCGCGGCAGCGCTACTGGGACGGCCAGCACTGGACCGGTCACGCGCCGACGCCGCAGTCGCTAGGCAAGACCGGGCTGTGGATCGCGCTCGCCGTCATCGCAGTGATTGCTGTGTTCTTTGCGGGCTGCTCGGCTCTCATCGCGGCCGGCCCACAGTCGCATAGGAGTTCAAGCGGCGGCGGCCACAGCGGCGCCATCGCCGCGCCGGGCACACCCGTCGTCGACGGCGATTTCGAGTTCGTCGTGTCTGACGTCAGCACACCTGCGAACTGGCGCGGAGATCCGCAGCCCCGTGGGCAGTGGGTCATCGCGACCGTGACCGTGCGCAACACCGACGACGACCGGCAATCGTTCATGCCCAACAATCAGAAGCTCATCGACTCGGCGGGCCGTATTTACATGGGCGACGCCAAGGCCGCCGTCACGATGAACAACGACTCGATGGTGATCGACATGAAGCCGGGCTTCAAGATCACGATGAAGCTGCCGTTTGACGTGCCTACAGGAACCCTGCCCGCCGCGATTGAATTGCATGATTCGGTGTTCACCGATGGCGCGCGCGTTCAGGTGAACTAGAGCCCAGCGCGCGCGCTACCGGACCGGGATCTCCAGGGCCGAAGGACACGCGCCGAACACTGGGTCGAGGTAGCAGCGACCCGGCGTGTCTCCAGCTGTGATCGGCGCATAGACGACGGCGACTAAGACCGCCGCCCCTCCAACAGCGATGCGTTGATCAGCCCTTCACCGGATTGCCGTCGTCATCCCAGTTCGCAGCCACCTTCTTGCTTGGCTGCACGCGAGGCGGTTCGCCAGGCATCTTCGGATAGCTGGGCGGATAGGGCAGATCGCCAAGCCCACGTTCCTCGTCGGCCTCGACCATCTGCAGCAGCGGCTCCAGCGATTGGGCCGTCGAATCGATGTCGGCCCATGGATCTTTGCGGCCTGCAACCAGTTTCGGCACGGTGGCGATGGTGTAGTCGTCGGGGTCCGCGTCGCGAAGTTCCCCCCACGAGAGCGGTGTCGACACTGTCGCGATCGGTGTCTTGCGCGCCGAATACGCCGACGCGAAGGTCCGGTCGCGGGCGTTCTGGTTGTAGTCGATGAACAGTCGCTCCCCGCGTTCCTCCTTCCACCACGACGTCGTCACCGCATCGGGTGCCCGCCGCTCGACCTCGCGGGCCAGCGCGATGCCGGCCCGGCGCACTGCGATGAAATCCCAGTCGGTCTTGATCCGCAGGAACACGTGCACGCCGCGGCCGCCGGAGGTCTTCGGGTAGCCGACCAATCCGAGTTCGTCGAGGATCGGCTTGAGCACGTCGACCGCAATCGTGCTGGCCTCCTTGAAACCCGTGCCCGGCTGCGGATCCAGGTCGATGCGCAGCTCGTCGGGGTGCTCGGTGTCCGGGCAGCGAACCTGCCACGGATGCAGCGTGATGGTGCCCATCTGCGCAGCCCACACGATGGCCGACGGGTGCGTTACCTTCAGCGCGTCCGCGGTGCGCCCCGATGGGAACGTCACAACGCATGTCTCCAGATACTCGGGATGCTTTTGCGGGACGCGTTTCTGGTAGATCTCCTCACCGTCGATCCCGTCGGGAAACCGCTGCAAATGCGTCGGCCGGTCGCGCACTGCGGTCAGCATCGGTCCGGACGCAACCGCCATGTAGTACTCGACCAGCGTGCGCTTCGTGCCGTTGGACCCAAGTTTCGGGAAGTACACCTTATCCGGGTTGGTCAGCCGGACCTTGACGCCGTCGACGTCGATTTCTTCTGCGGGCGTAGCCATTAGGTTGACTCCAGCACGTCGTACAGGTCGTAGTTCAGCGGCGCATCGAGCTGATCGAAGGTGCAGCTCTGCGGATCTCGATCCGGCCGCCAGCGGACAAACTTGACCGCGTGTCGAAATCGTTTGCCATGCACGGTGTTTCCCTCCATCTGGTCGTAGTGCACTTCGCACACCTTCTCGGGGCGCACCGGTATCCAGCGCTTGTCGGCCGCCGAGTTCCACCGGCTCGGCGCACCATCGACGGCCTCGTCACCCTCGCGCAATGGCTCGAGGTCGGCAAGCAGCTTGAGCCGGTCCTTGGCGGTGAATGACGCAGCGCCGCCAACCATCTGCAGTTCGCCGTCGTCGCGGTACAGCCCGAGCAGAATCGACCCGACGCCCTCGCCGCTCTTGTGGATCCGATACCCGATGGCCACGCAGTCGGCGTCGCGGGCATGCTTGACCTTCACCATTTCCCGCTTGCCGGGCAGGTAGGGCCCCTCCAGTTTCTTGGCGATCACCCCGTCCAGGCCTGCACCCTCGAACGTCTCCAGCCACTGCGCACCTTGTCTGGGGTCCTCCGTGGTGCGGGTGACGTGGCACCACTGTTTCGGGTTCACCGAATCGGACAACGCTTCGCGCCGAACGCGGAACGGCTCCTTGAGAAGCGACGTGTCGCCGGTGGCCAGCGCGTCGAAGCCGATGAAATGCGCGGGCGTCTCCTCCGCGAGCATTCGCACCCGCGAATCGGCGGGATGGATGCGTTGGCTGAGCGATTCCCAGTCAAGCCGCATGCGGCCGCCGATCTCCCGCGGGACCACGATCTCCCCGTCCAACACGCAACGCGGCGCCAGTTCGTCGCGCAGCGCCTCTTCCAACTCCGGGAAGTAGCGGCCGAGTTCCTTGCCATTGCGGGATTGCAGGACGACCTCATCGCCATCGCGGAACACCAGTGCGCGGAAGCCGTCCCACTTCGGCTCGTAGGACCACACCCCGGTTTCGGGTGGAACCTTGGCCTGAGCCTTGGCCAGCATCGGCTCGATCGGTGGCAGCACGGGTAAGTCCACGGTCTCCATAGTCGTTCAGACTCGTCCGCCCGGGCAATGTCATCGGCGGGCGAGAATAGGGCGATGAAGCTGCCCGTCATGCCACCGGTGTCGCCGATGCTGTCCAAACCGGTGAAGTCGTTGCCGACAGGCGCCTCGTACGAGCCCAAGTGGGACGGCTTCAGGTCGATCTGCTTCCGTGACGGCGGCCAGGTCGAGCTGGGCAGCCGCAACGAGCGGCCGATGACACGCTACTTCCCCGAACTGGTCGCGGCCGTCACGGCCGAACTGCCGCAGCGGTGCGTGATCGACGGTGAGATCGTCATCGCCACCGACGACGGCTTGGACTTCGAGGCCCTGCAGCAGCGGATCCATCCAGCCGATTCGCGCGTGCGCATGCTCGCCGAGAAGACGCCGGCCTCGTTCATCGCGTTCGACTTACTCGCGCTCGGCGATGACGACTACACCGGCCGGCCGTTCACCGAGCGGCGCGCGGCACTCGTCGACGCACTGGCCGGTTCGGGTCCGGCGATCCACCTCACCCCCGCGACCACCGATCCCGACGTCGCGCAGCGATGGTTCTCTGAGTACGAAGGCGCCGGCCTCGACGGGATCATCGCGAAACCGTTGACGATCACTTACCAGCCGGACAAGCGCGTCATGTTCAAGATCAAGCACGAGCGGACCGCCGACTGCGTCGTCGCCGGGTACCGCGTGCACAAGTCCGGTGACGGAGCCATCGGCTCGCTGTTGCTCGGGTTGTACAAAGACGACGGCACACTCGCCTCGGTCGGCGTCATCGGAGCCTTCCCGATGGCCAAGCGGCGCGAGCTTTTCGCCGAATTTCAGTCCCTCGTCACCACTTTCGACGAGCATCCGTGGAACTGGGCTGCCCACATGACCGGCGAGCGCACTCCTCGCCGCAATGAAGGCTCGCGCTGGAACGCGGGCAAGGACCTCTCGTTCGTACCACTGCGACCCGACCGCGTGGTCGAGGTGCGCTACGACCACATGGAAGGCGAAAGGTTCCGCCACACCGCGCAGTTCAACCGGTGGCGCCCCGACAGGGAGCCGCGGTCATGCACCTACGACCAACTCGAGCAGCCGCTCACCTTCAGCCTTGGCGACATCGTTCCCGGCCTCGGCTCCCGCTAGCCGGCGAGGTCATCGGACCGGCCTGCGGCCAGCCGGGACCATTGCGGGGTCGGCCGTCCGTCGGTGCGGAACTGGTCACCGGCGCTGGGGTCGATCGGATGCGGCCAGCCATCCGGTGAATCCTCCCAAAGTTCTTGCCGCCCATACACAGTGAGATCAAGCAGGTGGTAGCTCGACGCGCCGGCCTCCACACCGCGACTGGTGGTCCAGTACGTCTCGAAAACGCGGTCGCCGTCCCGCAAATAGCACGAGTACCAGCCGCCCCCGCGCCCGGCGAGCAACACATTGCCCGAGTCGCGTACGGAGTACCACGGCATCTCCCAGCCCATGAAGTCGCGGTATCGCGCGCTCTCCTCATACGGGCCATGGCAGAACGTCGCGTACGTGACATCGCGGCTGTGAAGATACGACAGCTCCCGGGCGTGCCCGGTGAAGAAGGTGCAACCCTCGCATTGTTCCGCCGCAGGCTTGCCGTCGTGCCACATATGGAAGTACACGATCAGCTGTCTGCGTCCCTCGAACACATCGATCAGTGGCACCTGGCCGTTAGCGCCGACCAGCGGGGTCTGCGCGTCCACCTCGACCATCGGTAGCCGCCGCCGCGCGGCCGCAATCGCGTCGCCCTCGCGGGTATGCGCTTTCTCCCGCACCGACAACCGGTCGAGCTCGGCCTGCCACGCGGCCCGGTCGACGGTGTCGGGCGTTGGGTGGGTGGTTCGTTCGGTCGTCATCGTTTCCTCTCCTTCAAACTTCTTTGGCTGTTGATGTAGACCGCCCGACCACCCCGAAAGTCATCGCAGGGTTTAGAACCGCGCGGTGAGGGCACGCATGGACCATGTCTGTAACAGCGTTTCAGGATCTACCGCTCGCCGATCGGGAACGAGAATGGGATGGCGGTGCCGCCGAGAAGCGGGTGCGCAAGTGGGCGGATGCCGAGGACCAGCCGAACCAGAAGTACCGCGACGCCCACGTCTGGTACGACAGCGACAACAAGGAGAACTTCACCGCGTACAAGCTGCTGATCGCCGACGTCGTCGACGGCAAGCTGGAGGTCGTTCCGCGCGGAGTGATGGCGGCTGGCGGCATCATGGACGGCGCCCGTGGCGGCGTCGACCTGCCCAAGGACGACATCGACCGCGTGAAGAGCCACCTCGCGAAGTACTACGAGAAGATGGGCGACGCACCGCCCTGGGAGCGCGATTAGTTAGATTGCGGGCGTGACCGCCGGCAGGTTTGCCCCCAGCCCGTCGGCTGATCTGCACATCGGCAACCTGCGCACCGCCGTGCTGGCGTGGCTGTTCGCCCGCTCGACCGGCCGCCGTTTCCTGATTCGCGTCGACGATCTCGACGACCGCACGTTCACCGACGTCGCCAACCGCCAGCTCGATGACCTCGCCGCCATCGGTCTCACCGCAGATGCACCGCCCGAATGGCAGACGGAGCACACGGCCAGGTACGACGCGGCGATCGACCAGCTGTCAGACCGCGGATTGCTTTACGAATGCTATTGCAGCCGAAAGGATATCGCCCAAGCGCCGCGGGCTCCGCACGCCCCGCAAGGCGCGTATCCCGGCACCTGTCGCGACCTCACTGACGCCGAACGCGAGGCCCGCCGGTCCGAGATCGATCGACCGCCCGCGCTGCGGTTGCGCACCGAGGCCATCGTGCATGTGGTTCACGATCTGCTGCACGGGGAGTACACGGGAATCGTCGACGACTTCGTGATCCGTCGCGGCGACGGTGTTCCTGCCTACAACCTCGCCGTCGTCGTCGACGACGCGGCGCAGGGCATCGATCAGGTGGTGCGCGGCGACGACCTTCTTTCGTCATCGCCACGGCAGGCGTATCTCGCCGGACTACTGGGCTATCCGGAGCCGACGTACGGCCACGTCGCGTTGGTGCTCAACGAAGACGGGGCACGGCTGGCCAAGCGCGACGGCGCCGTCACGCTCGCCGAAATCGGTGTGCGGCAGGCGCTCACGCAGATCGCAGAATCCCTTGGCTGGCAGGCGTCGAGCGTCGACGAGATGCTTCCGCTGTTCGACCCGGCCAAGCTGCCACGGCACCCGTGGATCTATGCGGCGAGCGGCCAGTTATGACACACGAAATCGCAAAATCCGTGGCTTAACTGGACACTCGACGATTACTCGACGGGCGAGTGGCCCTTCGAAGCGCGCTCGGCAGCCGCGAGCAGGTCGTCGCGGAATTGCGGGTGTGCGATCGCCGCGAGTGCCTCGCCGCGCTCATGCACGGTCCTGCCCTCGAGTTCCGCGACGCCGAACTCGGTGACGATCACGTCGACCTGATGCCGCGGCGTTGTGATCACGGCACCGGGGCCGAACCACGGCACGATCCGCGACTGCAGCACGCCGTCCTTCTGGAATGTCGATGGCAGGCAGATCAGCGAGCGGTCCGACAACTCGAGCCCGGCGCCAGCCACGAAGTCCTCGGCACCGCCGATCCCGCTGAACTGGTTGCCTGCGATCGTGTCGGCGACCACCTGGCCATGGATATCGATCGCGAGCGCGCCGTTGATCGAGACCATGTCGCTGTTGGCGGCGATCACCTCCGGTGAGTTGACGATCTCGACCGGCAGGAACGCGACATCGGAGTTGCCGTCCAGCCATGCATAGAGCTCCGCCGAGCCGAACGCGAACGTCGTCACGCTGACGCCGTCGTACTGGCCCTTACCTGCGTTGGTGATCTTGCCTGCCTGGTGCAGGTGCATGCAGCCGTCGGTGAACATCTCGCTGTGCAGGCCGTAGTCGCCGCCGTCACCCTCGGCCAACAGCGTGGCGATCTGGTTGGGGATCGAGCCGATACCCGTCTGCAGGGTTGCGCCGGACGGGATGAACTCAACGGCGTGCCGCGCGATCGCCTTGTCTGCATCGGACGGTGGCGCGTCACCTCCTGGCAGCGCAAGAGGTGCGTCGGTCGAACGCACCAAGATGTCGATCTCATCGATGTGCAACGCATGGCGGTGCTTCTCACCGAGCCCGAACGTCCGCGGATACGCGTTGGAGACCTCGACGACGAGCAGCCGATCGGGATCGGCTCCCGCGCGGTGCAGTTCGCCGATCGTGCCACCCGCGTGCAGCGAAAGGGAGCACCAACCGTCGTCATCGGGCGGCGTCGCAACGGTCGTCATCACACGCGGCCGCTGTCGCTCGAGCAGCGGCCCGAAGCGACGGAAGTCCGCGGGTGCGAACCCGATGTTGGCGCCGGCGTCCCGCAGCGCCCGCTCGAGCGGACCAAAGAACCCCGATAGGTAGTGGACGCCGGGCCGCGAGATCAGTTCGGTGAGGACCGCGAGCAGCGCACCGTAGACGCGCAGATCGGTCCAGTCCTCGCGTTCGCCGAGCGCCCGCAGGAACGCAGGCGGCTGGCCGGGGCCGAGCGGCATACCCAGCGTGTCGTCCGTCGCCAGCCGTGCGGCGGCCTGCTCCGCGGTCAGCTCGTCGGGCATTGCGCGACCTTACCCGGACTCATTCGACGCTACAGGGCCAGGCGGCGATGGAATCATCTGCCGTAGTGAGCGTCTTCATGCGACGAACTGCGGCAGCCGTATCTCGTCCAGGCAGCCGACATCATAGCCTTGCGGTCGACTCAAGAAGTCGGCGACGATCGTTCGCCCGCAGTCGGATTCGTTGTAGACGTCGTGGCCGATACCGGGGAATCGGATCACTCTGCTGTTGGGAAGCGTCGCGGCAACTTCGTCGGCCATGCTGGGCTGAGTGATCGCGTCGAACGTGCCGCCGAGCACGAGGACAGGTAGGTCACTGTGCACCGGCTGGTTCACCGCCGGGTCGGCGCGACCTACGTCCCATACCTGGCAGTCATCCATTGCCCGGCCAAACTGCGGCTGCACCGACAATACGGTCACCGGGAAACCAGGGAGTGCCCGCTCCCCCGCGGCGACGATCTCGTCCGTTGTCGTGAACGGCGCGGATTCGCGGCAGATCACGCCGTACCTCAGCCCGTAGCTCATCAAATCGGCGGTCGGCACTCCCGCCAGGATCGAAGCGGCCGCTGCGCGGCCGTCGCCGCCGGAGATCGCATGGATCAATTGAGGTAGTGCGGCGTACCGCGCCGAATCCATGCTCGCCAGTACTACGAGGTTAGCCAGCTTGTAGCCGTCGATGACCACACGCTGCGCGGGCTGAGTGTCGACAGCCGGAAGATCAACGGCCAGAGGCTTTTCCGCCAGCCGCTTGACCGTAGCGGTGAACTCTGCCTTGAGATTCGGATACGCAGCCGCACACGAAGTCTGCGCTGCACACGCTTCGAACACTGCGGTGAACCCGCCGGCGGCGCTGGCCCAGAGGTGAGCCAGCAGATTGCTCTGTGGCGGCACCACCGAGTCGAGGACGACACTGCTGACGCCCTCCGGATGGTCACGCACCAGATGCAGCGCCAGATCTGTGCCGTACGAGACCCCGTACACATGCCAGGAGTCGATAGCCAGTGCAGTACGCAGGTCGGCGATGTCGGCCGCATTCTCGGTGGTGTTGTACGCGCTCAGGTCGTAGCCCTCCGACGCCAGGCGGACATGGCAGGCCCTTACCGCGTCCAAGCTGCGTTGGGCCGTCTCGGGCGCGAGCAAGGACAGCTGCGTAGACTCGGCGACGAAACGATCGGATTCCCCGCACGTCAGAAGCGGCTCTGAATGCAGGGTCCCACGTTGCCCCACGAGGATCACGTCACGATCGCGGTTGATGCCGTTCTCCCTGAGCTCCTCCGCGATTCCGATCCCGGTACTGCCCGGACCGCCGTTGAGGTAAACCAACGGAGCCCGCCCGGAGTTGGGCGAGATGGCCTTGAGCCGGGCGACAGCGATCTTGATCTTCCTGCCGTCGGGATTGGCCCGGTTCTCCGGCACTGACAGAAACCCGCAAACAACATCCGCGCCAAGATCCATCTCGGGTACGCCCGGAATGTTGGGGGAGGGGCAGCGCACAGATTCGTAGGCGGTTGACGGCCGGGCAGTTTCGGCGGACTGCGTACATCCCGCCAGGATGATCGACGTGGCACCGAAGACCATTGCAAACCAGCACGATACACTTCGGCTGACCCGATCGGTGCCTGTCATTCAGCGAATGTACGCCAGCGTCTGGGGATTTCTTGGGCATTCACAGGTACGGGTAGTTGGCTGCCAAACTCCTCCTGCCTCCAGGGTGAACCGTACGTCGTGAGTTAGGCAGAAATGACACCGAGTCAAACGCCGCTGATCCGAGCACTCCGCTGCCCGATCAGCTTCCGTTGGCAAGGAGTTCCAGCGCCACAACGGGATTGACCACGGGGCTTGCCGTCATTGCCGTTACCCGGCACCCACAGGCCTGCGCAGGTCTTGCCGTGCATCTTGAGGCCGAGGGTGGCGGGATTGGGCAGGCCCGCCGCCACCACGTCACACGGGCTAACCCCGACGCCAACGACTTTCACTATCTCGGTACGGTCCAGCCCAGCTGGTGCAGCGCGTTTGAGCACGCCGATGAACTCCACACCGAGGCCGAACCTGAACGTGGCGCGCTTGCAGCCATGTCGAGGTAATCGGCGCCGCCAATGCGCCGATGAAGATCGGCATCACGAACCGCGGGTCCACCGCATTCATGACATGGCAGATGTCATGTCGGCGAACTAGTTCGGCGACTGCCCGCTTGGCGCGGGCCGCGCGTAGTCGCAGACGACAACCTGATCTAAGAAGCCTCGTCGCGCCGCGATGGCACACAACACCGATCTAACGCCCCAGGCACCTACTAACAAGACCCGCACGCGCTAAACCGTACCGGCAAGGAATCCGAGCAGAATGCGCCTATCGCGACTGAAAGCGAGGGCCCGTGAGAATGTTGCATGATGGCACACCCAACACGCCATGAGGCTGACGTCATCATCGTCGGCGCGGGGCTTTCGGGGATGATCGCCGCACGAAAGCTCCTCGAAGCGGGTCTCATGCCGCTGATCTTGGAGGCCGACGAGCGCGTCGGCGGGCGAATCCTCACCGAGGAAGTGCTGCCGGGGTTGCCAGTCGAACTCGGCGCCCAGTGGATCGGTGACACGCACGAAAGAATGTTCCGGCTCGCTGCTGAACTCGGGGTCGAGACCTTCGCGCAGTACGACGAAGGCGAAACGTCGTATGACCTGGCCGGCTCTGGTGTGTTGCGCGAGAACGAGTTTCACGCCCGGTTTGCCGCAGAGTTGAAGGAACTCGAGCTGGTGCTCCGCCGACTCGACGTGTTGGCGGCCGAGGTTCCTGTCGAGGCCCCGTGGCAGGCACCGCGCGCCGCGGAGTGGGACGTCATCACCGCGGGTACCTGGTATGACAACCAGGGGCTGTCGCCAGTGGCCCGCAATCTGTTGGAGATCTGCACGGTCGGGATCCTCGCGGTGCCCACCGCCGAGGTGTCCTTCCTGCACTTGCTGTTCACCATCCAGACCTGCGGCGTGACGTCTGAGCTGTTCGCCGAATCCGAGGGCGGCGCGCAAACCACTCGGTTCATCGGTGGCACCAGCGAGATCCCAAATCGACTGGCGGCACTGATCGCCGACCACATCGTGCTGGACGTCGCGGTCCAGCTTATCGAGCACACCGCCGACAGCGTCACCGTCCACTGCCGCGGCGGGCGGGTGGCGCGGGGCCGCCGAGTCATCGTCGCGATAGCGCCGACGCTTGCCGGGCGGATCATGTACGACCCGCCCCTCAACGGCGTCCGCGACCAGCTCACCCAACGGCTGCCCAACGGCTCGGCAATGAAGGCATTCTTCGTCTACGACGAGCCGTTCTGGCGCAACGACGGTTTCAACGGCCAGCTCATCTCCGACGTCGGGCCGGCCAGGATGTCCAATGACACGTGCATCCCCGGAGATGACCACGGCGTGATCCTGCTCTTCCTTGAAGGGGATCAGGCCCGTACCTACGGCCGCCTACCCGAGACGCAGCGCCGCGAAGGGCTGACCGCAGAACTGGTGCGCCACTTCGGCAGTAAGGCCGCCAAACCGGAGTTTTACGTCGACGGGGAATGGTCAGAACGGCAGTGGACCCGCGGCTGCTACAACGCCAACCATGGGCCGCACGTGTGGACCACATACGGTCCAGCGCTCACCGCACCCATCGGCGTGATCCATTGGGCATCAACAGATACCGCAACCTACTGGAGCGCCTACATGGAGGGCGCGGTCGACGCTGGCGAGCGGGCGGCGCAGGCGGTCATCGTCGAATTGGCGCGCTGATCGCACGCGGGGTTCACACTGTTAGCCATGCCCATACTGCACATCGAGCACGAGATCAGCGACTTGGCAACATGGCTGGAGGCATTCAACAAGTTCGCACCGGCCCGCGAGGCAGCAGGCGTCCAGCAGACTGCGGTATTCCAACCATCCGATGACCCGCACTACATCGTCGTCAATCTGACCTTCGAATCCGTCGACGCAGCAACCAATTTCCGTACGTTCCTGCATGACGTGGTCTGGAAGTCACCGGAAGCCTCGCCTGCGTTGGTCGGAGCCCCGACCGCGCGGGTGCTGACCGAGGTGTCGCTCTAGACCTTGACCTCGAGGCTGGCCAACCCGCGCAGCGTCAGATTCGGCTTGTAATGCGGTTCCCCTGCCATCTGGGCCTGCGGAAAGCGCGCCGTCACCTTCGAAAGGGCGACCGCGGCCTCCAGTCGGGCCAGCGGCGCGCCGAGGCAGAAATGCGCGCCCTTGCCGAACGCCAGGTGGCGAATGTTTTCGCGGTCCGGGTCGAATTCACCGGGCCGATCGAACGCAACGGCATCGTGATGAGCGGCCGCAAGCAGCAACATCATGACGTCACCCTTCGGCACGGTGGCATCACCAATTGTCATGTCGTCGGCCGCAATTCGGCCCATCAACTGCACCGGCGGGTCGAAGCGCAGCGTCTCCTCCACCACAGCGGAAACGCGCTGCGGGTCGGCAGCCAGAGCCGTCCACTGCCGCGGGTTGCGGAGCATGGCCAGGATCGCGTTGGCGATCAGGTTCACCGTTGTCTCATGCCCGGCGACGAGCAGCAGGTTGCACGTCGCGACGATTTCTTCCTCGGTGAGCTGGTCGCCCGACTCCTCGACATGAATCAGCCCGGACATCAGGTCGTCGCCGGGATCGATGCGCCTGCGTGCGATCAGTTCCCGCAAGTACTCCCGCAGCCACAACCCGGCCTCAATCATTTCGTCGATCCGCTCGTTAGCTTGGCCGGTGAACGACAGGACTGGGTCCAACGCCGCGGCCAGTAGCGCCGACGCGTTGCTGAACTTCGGCTCATCTTCGATCGGTACGCCGAGCAGCCGACAGATCACCGCGACCGGCAGTGGATAGGCCAGGTCGGCGATCACATCAAAGGAGCCCTGCTCCTCGACCTTGTCGAGCAGCGAATCCACCATCGCGGTGATGTCGGGTTCGAGCGCCTTGACCACCTTCGGCACGAACGCCTTGCTCACCAGCTTGCGCAGCCGGGTGTGGTCGGGCGGATCGAGAAACAGGAATCCCGGGGGACCGATCGGCCTGACCTCGACCCCCTCGGCGATCTCGCGCTGCGCCGCGGTCGAGTTGATTCGATCACTTGCCGACGACGGATGGCGCAGCACGTCGTCGCAGTCCTGAAACGTCGAGAACACGTTCAGGGTCATCTCCGGCAGCTGCAGTGGCCCGTGCTGGCGGATCCGGTCATAGGCCGGGTACGGATCCGCCCGATTCGACGGGTCGAGCAACTGCAGCAGCAATGCCTGCGAATCCGGGACGGTCATGCTCTTATTGTGCATGCGTCGAGTAGTACCGGCCCAATGTGTGCGCGCGGAGTTCGTCGAATTCGCCGGTGCGGATGGCGGTCCGGATCTGGTCGACCATCCTGATCACGAAGCGCTCGTTGTGGATAGTGCACAGCGTCGCGGACAAAAGCTCCTTCGATTTGAACAGGTGATGCAGGTAGGCGCGGGTGTAGTGCGCGCAGGTGTAGCAGTCGCAATCGTCGTCGATGGGCGTGAAGTCGCGCCGATACCTGGCATTGGTGACGTTGAAGCGGCCGGTCGGGGAGTAGATCGCGGCATTGCGTGCCACTCGCGACGGGGACACGCAGTCGAAGGTGTCGGCACCTGCGGCGACAGCGTCGAACAAGTCGTCGGGCTCACTGATCCCGAGCAGGTGGCGAGGCTTGTCCGCGGGCAGCTCGCTGCTGACCCAGCCCACGATGGTGGCCAGGTTCTGTTTCTCCAGCGCCCCGCCGATGCCGTAGCCGTCGAACCCGCGGCCCTCGTCGTCGACAATCGTCGTGAGCCCGCGCGTGGCCTGCCTTCGCAGATCCTCGTACTGGGCGCCCTGCACCACGCCGAACAGTGCCTGCGCCGGCTTGTCCGGATGCAGCGCCGTCAGCCTGCGATGTTCGACCAGGCACCGCACCGCCCAGTCGTGGGTGCGCTGCACCGACTCCTCCTGGTAGCCGCGGGTGTTGACCAGGGTGGTCAGCTCGTCGAAGGCGAAGATGATGTCCGCCCCGAGCTTGTGCTGGATCCCGATCGACACCTCGGGCGTGAAGCGGTGAGTGGAGCCGTCGAGATGCGAACGGAAGGTAACGCCGTCGTCGTCGACATGGGCCAACCGCTCCTTGCCCTCCGCGATGACGTCGTCGGCCTGCAGTCGGGTGGTGTCCATCGCGAGCACCTTCTTGAAACCGACGCCCAACGACATCACCTGGAAACCACCGCTGTCGGTGAAGGTGGGCCCTTGCCAGTTCATGAACGCGCCGAGACCGCCTGCCTCCTCGACGATGTCGGGGCCGGGCTGCAGATACAGATGGTAGGCGTTGGCCAGAACAGCTTGTGCTCCAAGCTCTTTCATGGTTTCAGGCAGGACGGCCTTGACGGTCGCCTGAGTACCGACGGCGATGAACGCCGGCGTATGGATGTCGCCGTGCGGAGTGCGGATCACGCCCGCCCGACCGAGCCGTCCCGGCAGTTCGGCGTCAACGCTGAAAAAGGGCTCCTGCACGTCGTAGATTCTGCACTGTGAGAACTCGATGGGCCGTCGCCGCCGCGGTATTGCTTGGCGTCGCGGGGTGTTCCTCCGGACCACCGGACTACAAGCCGCCTGCTGGCCAGCTCGTCGCCGGCACCGCACAGGTGACGGTCAACGGTGAGAACACCGGGACCACCGAAGCAGTGCAGTGCACCCCGGCAGGCTCGCTGACCACCATCACCGCCGGTGATCAGACATCGGGGGTCACGGCCCTGGTCTCGAACAAGGAGCAGCTCACCACCGAAGCGGTCGGCATCAACAACGTCGGGGGCTTCACCGGCAGCTACAACGCGGGGCTCGGTGGCACCGCGAAGGTCACGATGACCGGCAGGACGTACGACATAAGCGGAACGGCTGACGGCTTTTCCACCGCCAATCCCAGTTTCAGGACCTCCGGCACGTTCGCGATCAAAGTTTCCTGCTGAACGGCGTAAGAGTCGACCCGGCCGCGGCAAAATCGAAGAATAGCCTCTAAGGCACCGCAATACTTTGCGGCATAGGCAAATTCAAGAATATTGGCAAAGCGTTCACCCAGTGTGCGCAAACTCTGAATGACCGCGAACAAGCCGAACGAACGTAATACCAAGCGGCCCTTCGCTCCAACCGCAGCCAACAATCAGCGTGCGCCCAGGCAAATATTTCGCCCATTCGCGTGTCGCCGCGTAGGCAGCGAACCATACTGGCCCAGATGTCCCGCCGATCTTGACGGGTCACAACAACACAAAGGAGAACACTGGTGAAGCGTGGGTTTGTCGTCGCCGTAGGCGGCGCGGCGATTGTCATCGCCGGTCTGTCCGGCTGTTCATCGGACGATAAGAAGTCCGAAAGTCCCGCCACTTCGGCTGAGGCAACCAGCGAAGCGGGGACTGCCAGTGCGACAGCAGCACCCAGCGGGGGCGGCACCAAGGTCACCATCGATGGCCAGGATCAAAACGTCAAAGGCACCGTCGTCTGCACCGCGATGGGCGGAAACATGAACATCGCGATCGGCGACGCCGCCACCGGCATCGCCGCGGTACTCAGCGAAGACGGCTCCACAGTCACCTCCGTCGGTCTGGGCAACGTCAACGGTGTAACGCTGGGCTACGCCGCCGCAGCGGGCCAGGGCGAGGCCAAGGCCACCAAGGACGGCAACAACTGGAAGATCACGGGCACCGCGACCGGGGTCGACATGGCCAACCCCATGCAGCCGGTGAATAAACCATTCGAGATCGACGTCACCTGCCCATAGCCAGGTACTTCGACTTCAACGCGACGGCGGCGTCCCAGAAAGGGCGCCGCCGTTGTCGTGGACGAACGCCACCGTCAGGCGGGCAACGTGTAGCCGGCCGCCGACTGACGCAGTTGCCAGATCTGCGCGGGGCACAGCTCGTTGACGGCCTGGTTGATCAGGTAGGCGCCCTGGTAGTAGTCGGCCGTATTGAAGTCCGCCTTGACCTGGTCCACCAGCTGCGCGTAGCTCATCTTCGCCTCGACCCGATCGCAGATGGTGTTGCCATAGCCGATCGCGGCATCAGCGTTCGGGAAGTTGTAGCCCGGCCGCACGTGCACGTTGACGAGGTAGGCCACCACGTCGGCGTTGGCGGGTGGCGCAAGCGCTACGACCGAGAACAAGCCCATGAGCAGCGCGGCAACGAGCGACTTCATGGTGGCAGACCATACGCCTGCGGGGCCGACTGTGCCGATTGTGGGGGCAAACGCCGACGGCGGAATCTAGGCTGTGGCCCATGAGGCTCATGGCTGCAGTGGCGCTCGGTTGTGGATTCATCGCGGCACCGATGGTGTCACCGGCGCTCGCGTCGGCGTATCCGGTGACATGTGACGGCGCTGCGTGTGTGACGTACATCGAGCGGGGCGCCGTTCTGGGCGATGCCTGCAATCAAAACACCCGGTACAACTTCGGCCTCACAGCGTCGGGCGCCACGCTGGCCTGTGGCTCCAAGGGCGCGTGGGTCGCATCGCCGCCGCTGGTCGGCGTCCGCACGCTGCGCTCGGTCTGTGGTGAGGACAAGGGTGTGGCGCAGTCGCCCGACGGTATCCCGCTGAGCTGCATCGGTGGGGCATGGTCTGCCGACTACACCGTCACGTTCGGGTAGCGGGGTCGCGGTTTGGGCCGACCCAAGAATCTTCCAAGCTGTCAGTCGCAGGCTCTGGTTACCAACTAACAGAGAGCTCAGAAGATGAATCGACTAATCGCAGGACTGGCATCCGCCTTGCTGGTGAGCTGTGGTTTGGGGCTGGCAGCTCCAGCCCAGGCTCGGCCCCTACCACCGCATACATGGTGCCCAGGCAATCCCATGATGTACTCCCGCTACGACATGTCGTCGGGACCAGGGGTTGCGTACCAATGGGACATGAACGTCTGCCACACGTGGTACTGGGTCCAGAACTCGGCCGGCAACGTTCCGTACAAGGGCGAGCTACCGAGCGACGTGTGGGACGGAGACAATCCGCCTCCCGTTAAAGAGGATTCATGCGCCTTTTGCTGGTAGGCACGACCCACGAATCGTCTTTCCACCCATCTCGGATCGCCAGCAGGCTCGGCGGCTGCCAACGTTCGATCTCGTAATCGTCGACAAAGCGCGCCGGATCGCCAGAGTGGAGTCGTCGGACGGGCTCGTCTGCTTCGAGAGTGCTCTGTGCGGCTATCCCCGCCCAGGGTTGGGCACGGTGCTCAGCATCGGTGCGCCAGGCTTGCCGGGTTGCCCAGGGTTCTGCATAGGAGGCGGTGCCACAGTCGGCGGCCGTTCGACCCCAGGCTTTGATGTCGGATTGGGCTGCCCGGGGTCTAGAGCGGCAGCAGGAGCGGCGCAACTGATATGGCCGGGCGATTCGGTGGGCGTCCCTCCGTTGTCCTGGCAACACTTGTGTACGCGATATTTCCAGTCTTCAGGCCGAATTAGACCATTGCGGTAGTCAACGTCGAGTTGGGCGACGCAGCTATCGACTTTGGTCTGGTCGAATGCAGGGGGTTCCGCGCTTGCGATCGGGATTGACCAAGAAAGTGTGCCTACCGTGATTGCGGCGGCTGCGAGGCACTGAGCGGTACGGATGAGCATCGATGTCATGTCGAACCCCCTCGAAGGACCCGCCCCTTGGGACAGGCTGTAAACATCCTGCGCATTAACTGTGAGGTCCCCGACGCCCCAGCCGACTATGTACGCGCATGGAGTTGCTGTGAGCGAAAGTCGCACAACAGGCGGATGCTGCAGTTTGCTTGCGATGACAACGAAAATCTAACTGACCTAGGCGCTTGGTGCCGTGCTGGGCTACCGATACAGGCCATGGGCCGGGACGTGGATCACCCGCCCGATGGCCGATGTCTGCGTGGCTCATGCGAGGAGGGTTTGTGCCCGATTGGATAAGGCCATCTACCTGCTTTAACAGGTTTCTGGCTGCGGCGGTGGCGGAGGGATTTGAACCCTATTCAGCTATCGTGGTCAGTGACCTAAACCGGCTCTGACCAGGTAATTGAGGTCACGCGACATCACAGGAGTTATCTGTAACTGTCGGGAAAATGTGCTCACGATGTGCTCACGCCAGCGCCGACCAGACCGCCCAGGAGAGATCCGCCAGCCATCCATGCGTAGTGGTCGGTGATCGCCCGCCAGCGGCGATTTCAGGCCGTCCTGTCGGCCATGTCAGCGGCCCGTTGCCGGTTTTGTCTGCCACGGTGTTTGACGTGACAAAGCGCACCAACCCGGCGCGGCCCGTCATCCCCCGACAGCGCCGTGCCACCCATGCCTCTCTGCGGCAACCCACCGAGGAGCAGCAACCCCCAGAACCGAAGAAACGGGTCAATCCGTTCAAGTGGTTTCGTGAAGAAAGTTTCTGGCGTGATGTCACAACACGGACCGTCGCAACCCTCGTATCAGCGGGGCTGATTTACGCCTTCGGCATCTCTGTCGGGATTTTCAAGACGCCCACCTTCAGACACCAACTCGTCAACGTCGCATATTTTTCGATCTTGGTGTTCATGCAAGTCGGGGTAATTCTAGGCTTTACGGGAATCGGCGACCGATTCGCCGAAAAACGTTCACCGCGAGTGCGATTCATCATTAAGACGCTTCTCTGGCTGGCACTCATTGTTGGGATGATTTCTTGGGTGGATCTGACGCTGTGGCACATTCCGATATGGCCCTGGACATCATCGTGGAACCACCCGCCGCCGAAGTAGTGTGATCGCCCGCCAGCGGGCATCTCAGGCGGCTCTCGCGGCCACGTCTGCACGTGTGAAGGCCCGCCAGTCACCGCGCCACCGATTGGTCTGAGACTCCCGTTGTCGCCACCGGGTCAGGCCGTCCACCACGGCCACCTCGTCGGCCTGCAGCGTGACCAGATCCCAGCCGGTTGGCGTCAGTGCCCAGGCCGTTTCACCGACCACCACCCGGTCATCGACTCGCAGTGAACGGTGAAAGCCCTGGCGATACCTGATCGCCCACGGTTCTCTTGGCTCAGCAGTCGTCAACTCGCACAACAGTTTTGACAGTAGACACTCGATGTGCCCACAGGCTGGGAAGTCGACCAAGAACTCAGTCCAGACGCGCAGCTGGTCCCACCACGGGGTGATCGTCCTGGAGAGGACCTTCACCGGAACTTCCATTTCATCAATGTATTCGGCTGAGCGGGCGCGGGCCAGCAAACGCCAGCTAAAGTCCATATCTATGGGACGTTCACAAGCCTACGCGGCTTGGGTAACCACCAGGTCTGATGAGCTTGACCGAGTGTTCGACGTCCACCACAAACTGACCGGACGAGGGGCTGGCAGGCGGTACGACGCCGAACATCTTCTCGGCGCAATCGTTGCGCGACTCGTCGCCGAATTTCAGGGCTACTGCCGAGACCTCCATGACGAAGCGGTTGACCACGTCGTGGGCTGCCTCGGCATAACGAACCCCGGTCTCCTGGCACTCACCCGAGCCGCCTATATCCGCAACCGCGACCTCAACACCGGCAACCCCACCTGGAACGCGCTCAAAAACGATTTCGGACGCCTGGAAATGCGCTTCCAAGCCGACATGAACGCTCGGTTCACCACTGCACCAGCGCTGCGCCAAAAGCTCGCTGATCTCCTGTATGCCCGGAATGCCTTCGTCCATGCCGATGAGGTCAAATTAATGAACTGCCGCAACCGCAACCACCTCTGGTTACGGCAGATGCGAATATGGCGCACCGCACTAAATAGGCTGGTGGGTACCATTGATACGGCTGTTGGTGCACACTTGAAGGTGTTGACGGGACAGACCCCGTGGTGAGGGAGTGACGAGGATGGAAATCCCCTTCAAGCGTGGCGACCGCATCCGAGTCCCGTTCGGGGCCGGTGTCTATGACGCCACGGTCGTTGACGTCCGCGATGGGCGAATCTACGTCGCGATCGATCTTGACTCGGATGCTTCCGTCGAGACGTTCTACCGAAGCAGCGAGCTAGTCGACGCCTGACCGAAAATGCGCGGCTAATCCGAAAACTCAACCGTCCGTGCCGGTTTCCGCATACGCCGTATCGGAACCAGCGCATACCGTCGCGAAATCGGGGCTGCGACAGCGCTTTTCACCAGATCGAACATCGCGTAGCGTCCTGTTTATGACCACACCCGACATCGATCACGCCGCCAACCTGTACCGCCAGGCTATCGATCTGCTGGACGCGGCCACCGATGCCACACCCGTGCGAATCGACCGCGAAGTGCGCTGCCGCAACGAGAAGTGCGCCCGTGGCCGGATCTAAAATGCCTGGCGCGGCGGCGTGGAAGAGCTACGAAGAGGTCGCACGCTATCTGTTGGAACAGATGGGCGATGTGCTCGGGCTCGGACTAGAACGCGTGGAGGGCAAGCAAAAGCTCGTCGGCAAATCCGGGGCGACCTGGGAAATCGAGGGTAAAGGTGTACGAGCCGATGACGGGGCGATCGTTGTCATTGAGTGCCGCCGATACACGACCTCCAAACTCAAGCAGGAAGCGATGGGAGGCCTGGCCTACCGCATCGGTGATCTTGGCGCATCGGGTGGCATCGTCGTGACTCCCATCGGCGTGCAGCAGGGCGGCGAGATCATCGCGAAATACGAAGGCATCGAGACTGTTCACCTCGACGAGAACTCAACCACGACGGATTACGTTCTGCGATACCTGACCAACCTGTTCGTCGGTGTGACGGACCGGATTGGCATCACAGAAGACGTCACCTTCACACTGACGCGATCCGACGAGTCTGAGACGTAGTTGCACCCCTGTGAACGGAACGTGCGGCGTGTGGCGCGCCACTCAGGCCTCGTCCAGGTGCACAATGCCAATCGTGTTCTGTCCGAATGCGGTCGTGTGGGGTGACAACTACCGGCGCGAGCGCATGATGCGCGACTTCATGACGTCTGGTGGAGGCGACATGTATACACGGCTGATTCCGGTGCCCCGGGCCGATGACTACATTCACTAAGCTTTTCGAGCAACTCGACCTTGACGACAACATCAGGGGTAAGCAGTTTGAGCGGATCTGCAAGTGGTACCTGGAGAACGACCCTTTCTATGCCAGTCAGCTTGCCCACGTGTGGCTGTGGAAGGACTGGCCTGGTCGCTGGTACCCGAAGAGGGAAGCGGGTATTGACCTCGTCGCTCAGCACCGCGATGGAACGTTGTGGGCGATCCAGGCCAAGGCATACGACTCGGCGTACTCGGTCACCAAGGGCGACGTGGATAAGTTTCTGTCGGAGTCAAACCGCAAAGACGGCAAGACCGGGCGTCCCTTGTTTTCATATCGTCTGCTTCTCGCGACGACGCGCAAGCAGCTGGGAAGCACCGCCAGAAACACCATAGATGCTCAGTCAATCCCGGTAGGTTATCGGGGCCGCACTGAACTTGATGCTGTCGAGATCGATTGGCCCGCTTCACCTTCTGGCCTGCGTGCGCGCCGGCTCCCGCCGAAGAAGCCAAATGGTCACTGGGCTTACCAGGGCGAAGCGATGATGAAGGTGGTGAACGGCTTTCGACACGCTGACCGTGGCAAATTGATCATGGCTTGCGGGACCGGCAAGACCCTGACCGCGTTGTTCATCCGTGAGAAGTTGGCGGCGCAACGCACACTCGTGTTGATGCCATCGCTGCAACTGATGAAACAGACGATTGGCGAGTGGACACGCAACAAGACGGTGGACTTCGACTTTCTTCCGGTGTGCTCGGATGAGACGGTTTCCAAAGACGATGACGACATGCCCGTGTCGAGTACAAGCGATCTTGGCTTACCGGTCACGACCGCCCCTGAGAAGATCGCGGCGTTTCTCCGTCGGCGTTCTGGCCCTGTTGTCGTGTTCGCCACCTACCAGTCCTCACCGGAAATTGCCAAGGCATACCGGCTGGGTCGCGTGCCTGCCTTCGATCTGGCTATCGCTGACGAGGCTCACCGCTGCGCTGCCGCCCATTCATCTGAGTTCGCCACCATCCTGGATGACGAGAAAATCAAGGCTCACCGCCGGTTGTTCATGACGGCTACCCCGCGCATCTACTCGGCTCATGTCCTGAAGACAGCAAAGGAGGCTGGCTATGAGTTCGCCTCAATGGACGACGAGGAGAAATTCGGAAAAGCTTTCCACCGCCTCTCTTTTCATGAGGCAATAGAGCGGAAGCTACTCACCGACTACCAAGTCGCGATCATCGGGGTCGATAACGCCACCTACCGCGACTGGGCCGAAAAGGGTTGGTTCATCACCATTGACGGTCAGAAGGTGAAAGACGCTCGCTCCGTGGCTGGACAGATCGGGCTAGCCAAAGCGATGCGCAAGTACGACCTGCACCGGGTCATTACTTTCCACCGGCTCGTCAAGGGGTCCAAAGAGTTTAAGGCGTCGTTTTCCGACGTGATCGATTGGATGCCCGCACGGCAGCGACCCAAGGGCAAGCTGTGGACGGATCATGTTGACGGCACGATGTCTGCCTGGGAGCGCCAGCGTAGGCTGCAACGCCTTGGCGATGTAGGTAATGGCGAACACGCGGTAATCTCTAATGCACGTTGCCTGACCGAAGGAATCGACGTTCCCACCCTTGACGGCGTGGCCTTCATCGACCCAAAACGATCAGACATAGACATCGCCCAGGCTGTCGGTCGTGCCATCCGGCTTGCTGACGGTAAGACACTCGGCACCATCGTCATACCCGTTTTCATCGACACCGACGAGTCGAATCCCGATGTCATCCTTCAGGACTCAGCATTCAAGCCGGTTTGGGACGTACTACTGGCACTGCGGTCGCACGATGAAGATTTGGCTCAACAGCTTGATGACCTGCGTCGGATGCTCGGACGGCTGCCTGGTGGCAGTCGTGGTTCATTGCGGCTGCCGCCCAAGATTAAGGTAGTTGACGTCCCCGACGTCTGTGGGGCGAATTCGCCAACGCCTTCAAAGTGCGAATCGTCGAGCAGACCACTGCGTCATGGGAGTTCTGGTTCGGACTGATGGAGCAGTTCGTGGATCAGAACGGTCACGCCAACGTCCCGACGGCCCACAAGGAGAACGGCTACAAGCTCGGTTCCTGGGTCACCGTACAACGCAGCGTGAACGCCGAAGGCAAACTTGATCCTGCCCGTGAACACCGACTCAAACAACTGCCCGGCTGGACATGGGACGCTCGCGCCGCCGCGTGGGAGGAGGGTTATAGCCGTTATCGCGAGTACGTCGAGCAAAATGGCCACGCGAATGTCCCGGTAATTTACAAGGACGCTGACGGTTACCGACTCGGCCAGTGGATCAACGTTCAACGGAATGTGTGCGCCAAAGGCGGTCTCGACACCGACCGCGAACGCCGACTGCGGAAACTGGGCTGGGTGCCAAACCTCCTGGACGCCGCGTGGGAGCAAGGTTACGGGCATTACCAACGCTTTGTGGCACGCGAACGCCACGCCCGCGTGCCACAGACCCACAAGGAGGACGGCTTCAGGCTCGGACCCTGGATCAACAAACAACGCCAGGCGTACCGCAGAGGCGGCCTGGACGCCGACCGCGAACGCCGACTGCGGGACCTGGGCTGGACACCAAACCCCTACGACGCTGAATGGGAGGAAGCTTTCAGTCGCTACCAGCGCTTCGTGGAACGCGCAGGCCACGCCAACGTCCCTGCGCTTTACAAGGAAAACGGCTATAAGCTCGGTATCTGGGTCAGCAACCAGCGCGCTAGATACGGACGAGGCGAACTGGACGCCGACCGCGAACGCCGACTACGGGAACTGGGCTGGACACCGGACGTGTGGGGCGCGGCGTGGGAGGAAGGTTACAGCCACTACCAACGCTTCGTGGAACGCGCAGGCCACGCCCGCGTCTTGCAGACGCACAAGGAGGACGGCTACCCGCTCGGTTCCTGGGTCAACACCCAACGCAGCCAGTACGTCAAAGGCGGCCTGGACGCCGACCGTGAACGCCGACTCAGGGAGTTGGGCTGGACACCGGAAACCACCGCAACCGCCGCCTGGGAGCAAGGTTTCCGTCACTACCAACGCTTCGTGGAACGCGAAGGCCACGCCCGCGTCCCGGTGGCCCATGAGGAGGAGGACGGCTATCGACTCGGCTCATGGGTCGCCGTCCAGCGTCGTGTGTGCGTCAAAGGCAAACTCGACTCGGAGCGGGAGTGCCGCTTGCGGGAACTCGGCTGGATACCGGAAACCTACGCCACTCCACCGTGGGAGGAAGGCTACCGCCGTTATCGCGAGTACGTCGAAGAGAAAGGCGACGCCCACGTTCCGACGACCTACAAGACCCCTGACGGCTATCGGCTCGGGCAATGGTTATCGGCTCAACGCGTAGAGCACGCCAAGGGCGAATTAGACTCCGAACGCGAACGCCGCCTCAGAGAACTTGGCTGGGTGCCTCGCCTGAAGCCAGGACCAAGAAAAACATGATGAGTGCGTGTCGGCGTTGTGGATGATCGGAAGAGCAGGGGCTGCAAGGTTTACCGCGTTACCGCCGAGGGGCATTGACATCGGTCAACCTCGCTTTCGGATGACTGAGACACCGAACCCGGCCCCCGAAAGGAGGGACCGCGCATGAAGGACGCGGGGACAAGCCAGGGCTTTGACTTCCAGCCTGTCGAAGCTGAGCCGGGTCCGGTGCTCAGAGTGCCCAGCCCAACAGGTGGCAGGACACGTCTCGTTGCCGCCCAGCGTGGCGCTGAGCGACGTTCTGCGGTGGGCAAGGGCAATATCACTGCGGCACCTGATACCAGGGGTTTGAGCGGGTCTCAGAGACCGGGGCGTTGTATTGCCTGGCGCGTAGGGCGTTGCGGCGTCGGCAGAGGTCGAGCAGCCCATCTTCGGGAGTGCTGTATTGCTTGGCTCGCTCCTCGCTCAAACGACGCCTGACTTCAAGCTCCCGCGCTCCAGCATCATCGCTGCGGTGCTCAGTTGCACCGACATCGATCACCACCGGGTGCCGGTCGCTGAACAGCGAGCGCAACTCACCAGCCGAGG
The DNA here is from genome assembly GCA_963766465.1 of uncultured Actinomycetota bacterium. Taxonomy (GTDB): domain Bacteria; phylum Actinomycetota; class Actinomycetes; order Mycobacteriales; family Mycobacteriaceae; genus Mycobacterium. The sequence goes on along the minus strand of CAVXZT010000013.1, from coordinate 5,067 downwards.
CCAGGGCCAACACTTCGTCGGGATCTTCGTTCACCTGGCTGGCCAGCGAGCGGAGCGCGGTGCTGGTGTCAGCGTAGGCTGGCTGTGCAGTCGGACTCACTTCCGTGAGCCGAACCGAAACCAGGTGACGCACCAATACCGATCCCTCATGGCGAAATTCGCTTTGGAACGCCTGAAAGCCCATGCTGCTGTGGCGAATCCGGCCCGTTCGGACCAATTCATGGCAATCGTTGCCAGCAGTCGTATTCGGGAGATCGACCTCGTAATGCAGTCCGCGTTCCTCATCCGTCAGCCGCAGCGTGCCGCTCTCCACGTCACCGAGCAGCCACTCGGGGTGATGCTCCATGCGCGAGACAACGTTGATCTGGTCGCCCAATGTCTTTGCCAGTGCCCGCTTTTCAACGATCTCGTAGAAGCCGCCGGGTAGGAAATGACTTCGCTGCCCATAAGGCACACCAAGCCCGCCGATCCGGCGCGTGGTACCGGCGCTGCGCGTTTCCAAATCGGTGCGCCAGTACCGCAATTCAGTTTCTCTACTCATGCCCCGTCACCCCCTCGCATATCCCAGTCGTCCCATTGCGTCACCGTCTCGGAGTAGCCCTGTGCTACAACGTCTTTCACTACTCTGCGCACAAGCTCTTCCGTCGCAGGTTCAGACGCAAGCGGGACAGCCGCTAGCATCACCTTGAAGTCATCGAAGTCGTCAGCCAAGCAAGCGAGTAGATCTGGTCGGTCGCCTGTACGGACGTGACCGATAATGCGCTCCACCGCTTCGCTTTTGGTCAGGCAGCGGCCTGTATCTTTGGCCCGCAGCGACCAGTCGCCGCCGTCGCCTTCATCCGGCTTCCCATAGGTTTCAATGGCGCTGTCAATGATCATGTTGACGACCTGGCGCAACTCGCCGTCGTCCAAAAGCACCATTTGCAACCGCAGCCCGTCATTCACAGAGGCCCAGAGGTCAGGCTCTGCCATGATGCCGTCGCGGTGCGCGAGGTAGGCAGCCCACCGCAGAGGCACGGGCAGCTTTAGACCCCGGTCGATACGGACCAGGTGATCCCAGTACTGGCCCGCTAAGTCACGGTCGGCAATCACCTTCCGCAGCCATTCGCGGGCTTCGTCGGCGGTGAGCACCCTGCCTTCTATATCCATGTTCCAGGCCATCACACACTCCAGCCCGACGCCCGCTCACGCCGCCGTCTCAGGAAGTCGAGGTAGCTGTTGCGAGCGTCAACCTGCTCCTGGGTGGGTTCGGTCTTCGCGGGACGCATCCGCTCGTTGGCAGCGATGAGGACTGGATGGCGCTGTGCTGCAACGGCTTCGGGCGTGCTGTCGAGGTTATAGGTCGGCAGGTCGGCAACGTCGGTCTTGAGATCCTGTGTCGCCGACCCCTGGGCGACGAGGCGCAAACCCTGCTCTTCGGTCATTCTGATCACATCACCGCGCTTCAGATCGCGGCGCGGGCCATCAGCGGTCCATATCTGGCCCCACTGGTCGAGCAGCAAACGAACCGTGATTATCTTCTCGCGCTTCGGCTTTGGCTCGTCTTCCGTATGCCCGCTCGACACCCAAAACTCGCCGCTGCCATCGTTTTTCGGGATCTTCATTGGCGTGCCCCTTCGCGTTCTAGTTCGCCGCGCATTGCAACGGCTTCCTGGGTGCTGGTATACGCCATCGGCATCTCACCTTTCAGTGTCGCCGACGCGAGGCCCGAAGAGATGTAACGCTTTGCGTTGTGTTCGTCTATGTCCACGATATCGCCGCGATTCACGCCGTTCCGGTCATTGTGGAACGTGCCCCCGATCCCGGCCAACATTCGTATCTTCATGTGTCTTCCCTTGCCCCTTTCGATTGTGCCGCAACGCGTTACGTGTTGGGGTAGCTCTGCGACGGTTTCACCGACACGTCAGCGACGTTGCCGTGCGCCGCCTTGCCTGGCGTCTGCGTCGGCCTGCCCAGGTCGAACGCGCCGTCCGCATAGGAGCTTTCGGCGGTTGACGACGGCTGCGCCGTTGCGGCCTCAGCCGCGATGTTGCCGATACGTTCCTGGCGAGTCACGCCGGGAGGTGAACCGGCTTGTGCAGCAGCGGTGTTCGGGTTGATGCTGCCATTAGTAGTCAAAGCCATGGTTGTTGCTCCTTACCAAATGTTCTTCATCGTCGGAAATTTCGTCGTCGTCGTCGTCTGGGCTGCCGGTGGCGCCGCCCAAATACGTTAGGAAGTCAGCGTTTTCGGAATACATTGAGTCAAATGGCTCGGTGCCGGCGTCCCCGCCGGGTAGGCCGGATTCTTCTGCGTAGCACTGCAACCGGCGCAGCAGCCGGTAAAGCGAGTCCATGCATTCGAAGCGCGCCGTCATCGTCATCTCAAGGAAGTCAACGGATTTCGCGGCCTCGATGGCCAAGGCAACCTCGCCACAATGGGCAGCCCGAACCTCACTAGGTAGACGCGCCAGGAAGTGTCTGGTCTCGACCTCAAATACCTGGTAGTAAGCCATCATCCACAACTCACGCCGGTCGCCGTCATCGCACGCGTAGTCGAATTGGAGGTGCCAAGCGATGTCGGAGTATTGCTCAAATGCCATGTCCCGCAACCACTCGGGCGTCTCCGACGCACTGATGGTAGCCAGTGCGAACGTAGCGGCTTTGTCGAGTTCTTCGCGGTCAAGAGTGATCACTGTGCAGCCCTCCTGTGGCCAGCCATCGCGGTAACGGTCGCCAACCTGTTGCCGCGTGCGCCCATCTTCTTCTTCGGCCCAAGCAATTCGGCGCGCAGCTTGTTGAGTTCGGCGCTGTTGCGTGAGATCACCGCACCGTGGTCAGGGTCATCGATCTTGGCGGCGATAGCGCATGCCTGAGCAAAGAGAGCCTGCTGCGTCGTGGCTATCGAAGCGAACTCGGCGCGAACGGCAGACTCGACCGGCCCCATGGCTGTTGACGGTTCTGGTTGTGTCTGGCGCGAACTGGTCGGCAACGAAACGACGTTCGCGGGCTTGTCCTGGGCCACGGTTTGCAAGTTGGCGTTCCTGGCTCGTGCTTCCGCTTCGCGGCAGCGGCTGCGTTGCGGCACCTCTGGCACGACTTTCCACCGGGGCCGTCGTGGCAGCCATCTCGGTATTAGTCAGCGTTCCATGTTCGGCCATGATGAGTCGCATTTTACCTGCGAATTCCGTTGTGGCCGAATCGATCTCCCGTCATGACAATTCGGCGGAATGTCAATACACACCTGGACTCACACGGGGATTCGACCAGTTGGGCCATTCATTTGCCGTGAGCTACCGCGATGTTTGCTGTAGCGACCGTGATTGGTGCAAATTCGTCACGCGGGACTGTTCCAGGCTGCGGGCAATTCACCTAGCATGCCTAGCAGGCGCACGCTTTCGGTGGCTCAAAAACGCGTCAGCGCAGGTCAGCGGGCTTTTGTCGTCGATTGTGTTTGCTATGCGGGTTTCCGGGCCCTAATTTTGTATTAGTCAATGGAACAGATGTTAGGTTGACTGATCCCATGAGTTTGCTGGAGCGGCTGTCGCGCTTTGCTGATCGCACCCGAATCGCGCTGGGTTACAACGCATTTGGGCGCATTCGACCGGAGCCTCTTTTGCGACAGCCGATTGACCCGACCGGATCGGACTGTGCTGCAACAGCTTTAGCCGGTCGCATCCAATCGACTTCGCCTTGCAGGATGGCTTCCCCTATGCCGCGTCATGCCCGCTACCCAAGGCCCTCAACTGGCTGCCGCCCTGGCTGCCGCCGACCGAGCCGCCGACCGAGCCGCCCGCGCGCTGCTCGCCGCGCTGCTCGCCGCGTCTACGATCTGCCGTCGCGGCAGCTTTCTCCTTGCCGTCTGGGCGATCCCCTGGCCCGGGAGGTTTTCGGCGCTCCTCGGCCATCTGGGGGCCTGCTTCGGGCCGATTCTCGCGTGGCCTCGGGTTTCGTCGGGGGCTGGGCCTCTGAATTCGCGGGCCACGACATGGAGCTTTCCTCGGCGTACAGCACGCCACCGACCACGCCGAGTGCATGACGCTCTCGCGCATCGAGCTTTCCGGCCCAGGTATGGCAGTTATCCGCTCAGCACACTGACCGCAGACGGCGAGTGCTTCGCGTTGTGAGTCAGCGTCTCCGATAGCGGCCAGGTCGAATACTTCGTGTTGACGGCGGCACGCCGCTTTCGGCAATGACGGTCTGCGCGATGACCGCATAAATCACCGCCTATCGACACTTGCGCCGACGCAGCCCATGGCATCTGCGCCGATGTATCCGCTGGCGTTGAAGCCGTTGGCGCTGCGGAGTTGCGGCATGAGTCAGGCTACGCCGCACACAACGTTGGGTTCCGATGGTTGTGGCGTTGAAGGGTTATTCATCTGTCTCAGTGCGTCCCATCGGGTTTGCCTTTGCTAAAATGTCCACTGTCAACGCTACAGTTCGTCCGCGTGTACTTACCCTCATGTTAGGAAGTCAATTTGATTAATCTCCAGGTAAAACACCTAGCCACCATCTCCACTTGGGTACACAACCCCCAAACAAGCGTTGACAATTGTCAACGCGTTGACCACAGTTCGCTATGGGACGCAAAACCACACCACACTTTTGGTCCCGTCGTGTCAGTACTTTCCGCTTCTCGATCAGCCGTCGTCCATCAGCAGAGGGCCGGAATCACCGGGCAATATTTCGCGAGCCGTCCCATCTTGCGAACCAGTTCCCGATTTGTATCCCGTCGCTGCCAGCGTTCTCGATGAGGTTGTGCGCCTTGTTGTACGCCTCGTTGGTCCGTTTGGCGGCGTCAGCCGACCGCACGTTATCGGCTGCAAGGGACGCAACACCCTGGCGTTCACCCTTTTCGGTGTCCTCGCGGTCTCTCGCCTTCCGCAACTCCGATGCGACCCAGGCACGTGTGTGGTCGCTGACCTTGGTGGCGATACCCACAGAACCCAGTCGTCGTAGGTCATTTCCCCGTGCCCTTCGAGAACGGCCAGGGCGAACGCGAACTTCTCGCGTATGTACATCGAGTACCGACCTAGCGGGCGTCGTCAATCCCACCGCGCTGCCGACGTACATGCTCGTCGCGTATCAG
>CAVXZT010000012.1:0-596561 GCA_963766465.1 uncultured Actinomycetota bacterium | reverse complement strand
CGAGACCGGCGGTCTCCTCCGCGCACTCCCACGGGTGCTTTGGCGCCTCGTGAGGTGGCGGGGCTGCGAGGGCCTCGGTGACGCTCGGGTAGATCGGCCAGTGTGGATCCAGCGCGGTGAGTGAGAGCACCCGCGAGACGGCGGTGGTGGGCGCGGCCAGGCGGAAGTCGCATCCGGCGGCGGTCGCCCGACGAGCAGTGGCATCGAGCACGCCGAGTCCTGAGGAATCCAGGAACTGGGCTTCGGAAAGGTCCACCACCAGCGACGTTGGGGCCGAGTCGAGAACGTCGACCAGTCGTTCGCGGAGGATGTGCGCGGTGGACATGTCGACGTCCCCGCGAAGGCTCGCGACGATGGCGGTGCCGACCCGCTCGGTGAGCACCTGCAGCTGCTCCATGACGTTCGCTCACTTCCAGTCGCGGCGCGCGTGCGGTTCAGCTCGATGATCACTTCCTGCACCGGCAACTGCCGCGGCTACAGAGTACGACCGTTCACGAGCGAGGCGCTCTGTACGTACGTCGTCGTCGGCGCCGAACCCGACATCTGCGCAGAAACGGCACTGCCATGGTTCTCCGAGCCGGCGCTGGGTACGTCGTGGGCCTCCGACCCGAAGGGAGTGCATGATGACCGCACCGAGCGCGTTCGATGCGTGGAACTACCGTTCGAGCGCTGGCTACGTCGAGGGGAACGACCTGGTCGGCTACAAGATCGCGGCGCGGGACGGCGACATCGGCAAGGTGGACGAGGCGACGTACGACGTGGGCGCCGCCAAGCCTGGTGGTGGACACCGGACCGTGGATCTTCGGCAAGAAGGATGCTTCTGCCGGCCGGCGTGGTAAAGACCGGCTGTCGATGCGTATTGCGCCGAGAGCTCTCCCCTGCGCCCACGAATATCGAATCCGCAGCGGTCGTGGAGACGCAGAGTTCAGTGAGCTCAAGGAGCTGTGTACCGCAGCAGGTGACGACAGGTCGCTGGCGATCGGACTTGCCGGAGTGACGTTGGCGACTCAGCTCAGCAGCGGTCCACGCGAAGCGGCTTCCCTTGCAAAGGAACTCGTACGACTGGTCGAATCCATCGGTGACCCAGCCTTGACAGTGGCACTTTCCGTCGCGTACTTGAACGAGATCCTCGCCGCAGGCGACGTCTCTACAGCTGTTCGATTGGCCCAGCGCGTCATCGACCTAGGGGATGGTGAACCGGGTGGAAGCGAGTTGATCTCGGTGTCACCCATGGCAAATGCACTGGCGATACGCGGAGCCCGCCCGGTGGTGCTCAGCGCTGCCAGGCTGGCGCGACGATTTTGACCGCGCGTTGAACCGAATTGCCAGCAGTCGCACCGGAATTCCGATCCGGTGCATTTCGGATCATCTATCTCATGGCCGTACCGAACGGAGTGTTGATACCCGATGCCGCGACCGCCGCCACTGCTGCGGAGATACTGTCGGCATCGGAGCAGATTCGGCTGAACAAGTCACTATCGACTTGGCTCGAATAGCGCGCGGCATCGTTCTGTCCTATTGCGACGGCCCTGAACGCGACATCGGGTTCCGGATTCTTGGCGAGGTGTATGAATCCTTCCAAACACGAACCCCTCACGATTCCGCACAATGAGCAACTGGTCGAAATCCACATCGCGCGAGAGATGGGTCGGCTCGGGGGACTTCGACAATGCGATCGGACTCGCGCGTAGCCGCCGAGCCCCCCGCCACCCCCGGCCCGCACCCGGCGCCGCCGGTCACCGCGACCCCGCGCGCGACGCCGCCCGCCACGCCGGCACCGGCCGCCGGGACACCGGGCACGGCGGCACCGGCCGGCGCGGCGGCGACCGGGGCGGGGCCGTCGGCTCGGCGCCGGCCGCCGAACGGACCGCGGCCCTGGTCGGCCGCGGAGCCCCGCCGACCGGGCAGCGCGCCCCGCAGGCGGCCAGGGATCGGCCGCACCGGCGGCCACCGCACCTGGGCGCCGACGCGTCCGCGCCGGGCGGCGGACTGCCCCGGCGGGTCCCGATGGCGAGCGGGTTCGCCGGGGATCCCGTGGCGCAGACCGGGAGCACGCCGGTGGACGCCGACGAACTGCCGCGCCGGCTGGGCGGCTTCGCGCGAGGGCTGCGCGAGGGACGGCAGGACGCGGAGGCGGAGACCGGGACGGGGAGCGACGGGGGACCGATCCCGGGGCCCCGCCGCACGGGGGACCACAGTGACAGTGAACCCTCCGAGGAGGCACGCGGGTGAACACCTCGCACCAGGACGGCACCCCACGCGGCGCCGGGCACGACGGCTCCACGACCGCGCCGGGCCGGGACATGCCCCCGGCCGGTGACGCCCCGCGCAGTTCCGCGGCGCGCGACCTGCAATGGCTGCTCGCCAACCTCGCCGAGGCGGTGCCCCGGCGCCCGCTCGGTGGCCGTTCATCTCCTCCGACGGCATGCTGCTGTGCTCCTCCGAGGCGCCCGGCGAGGAGGACCGCGGCGCCCCGGCCTCGGCCGCGGTCCCCGGGGCGGCCGAAGCACCCCCCGGACCGCGCAGGCCCGGCGGCGACCTGGCGACCGTCGTGTCCGGACTCGCCTCGCTCACCGACGGCGCCGCCCGGCTGATGGACGCCGGAACGGTCAAGCAGTCGGTCGTGACGATGGACAACGGCTGCCTGTTCGTCATGTCGATCAGCGACGGATCACTGCTCGGCGTCCACGCCGCCCCGGACTGCGACATGAGCGTCGTCGCCTACCAGATGGCGCTCTTCGTCCGCCGGGCCGGACACGTCCTCACCCCCGAACTGCGCAACGAGCTGGCCGGACCGCAACTCGCGGCGGGCACGCCGCCGCCGGCGGACGGCCGCTGACACCGCGGGCGACCCCCTGCCCTCACACCGCGGGGAGCCGGACGCGGCGGTGCGCCCGTCCGCCCGCCGCGCGGTGCCGCGCTGGGCCCTGGTCCGGGCGGACCGCGCCGAGCACCGGGTCCGCGGCGAGCGGGGTGACCCCGACCACCTCCCCGGGCCGCGGCGCCTGCACCACGCGGCCCGCGCCGATGTAGAGCGCGACATGCGTGGCGCCGGGGTAGTAGACGATTAGATCGCCGGGCCGCACCCGGTTCAGCGGCACCCTCGGCAGTCCGCGCCACTGGCCCTGGCTGGTCCGGGGATGGCCGGCCCGCCTCCGCCCGCCTGCGAGGTCAGCCCCGAGCAGTCCAAGGAACCGGGACCCTGCGCACCCCAGACGTACGGTTTCCCCAGTTGCCGGACGGCGTAGGAGACGGCGCGCCGGCCGGTGGGCGACGCGCTGCGGTCGGCGGCGCCGAGCGCGCCGGAACCCAGCAGGTCGCGCTGGGCCGCGTCGGTGCGGCCGTCCTGGAGCGCGACGAGCGCCGAGAGCTGACCGTCGGTGAGCGAGGCGACGGCCTTCTCCACCGCGTCGAGCCCCGCCTTGGCCCGGTCGCGGTCGCGCAGCTGCCGGGCGGCGAGCTGCCGGACGGTGCGCAACTGGCGCCCGGCGCGCGACGCGGCCGTGGCCAGGGCATGCTCGCCGGCCCGTGCCCGGCGCATCAGCGCGGACTGGCCGACCGCGGCGCGCGCGAGGATGTGGGCCTGGTCGAGCGCCTCGGTCGGGTCGTCGGACAGCAGCAGCCGCGCGTAGGAGGAGAGGCCGCCGCCCCGGTACTGCTCGCGCGCCAGCGCGCCGACCGCCTCCCTGGCGCTCTCCGCCTCGGCGCGCCGGCCGGCGAGCTGCTCGGCCAGCCGGGTGTAGCGGGTCTGCTGGGCGTCGAGCTTCTCCTTCGTGCCGTCGTAGGTCTCGCTCGCCTGCTCGGCTCGGCGGTAGAGCGACTGCATCCGGGTGAGCATGACGGCCGGGCTCTCCGCGGCCGCGGCACGCGGGGCGGGGCCCGCCAGCGCGGCGACGGCGGCGAGAGCCGCGCAGAGCAGTGCCCCGGTCCGTGGTGCTGACATGCCGTCACCTCCGCCGCGCCGGTCGCCCGGCCGCTGATCCACCTGCGACCCGGTCGATCGTGCCACGGCGGACGGCGGTCGCCGGGAGGGAGCGTCGCAGCCGGCGGAATCGGAGCGCCCGGTCACCGTGTTGGGCGGTCACGGCTCGCCCGGGTGGCCGATCCCCCGCTGTGTGCCGGCGGCCTCCCGGTGGGTGTGGCCGCTCGGCTGCGGCGCGGCGTGCGGCCCTCCGCGGACGCCGGTCACCGTCGCCACGGGGCACGACGCATCAGGTGGGCCATCCGGTGCGCCCGCTGCGGTTGCGGCCGAGTGGGTCAGGGACGTCCGCCGCCGCGCCGGGCCCGCACCGGTCGCCGCCACCGCCGGTCAGGACGGGCGCCATCGGTCCCACAGCCGGCGCAGCGCTCCCGCCGCGGGGCCCTCGGGATCGAGCTCGCACCGCCAGCGGGCGCTGCGCGGGCGGCTTGCCGGGGCCAGCCGGTAGACCAGTACGACCCCCGGCTCCCCGTCCGTGCCCGGGACCGGAACGCGGTAGGTCTTCGGCGGCTTGCCGGTGGCGCCCACCAGGACCTTCATCACCCGGCCGTCCAGCGGCCCGCCGCTGAACTCCGTCTCCTCGCTTCGCACGCCCTCAGCATCGCACCCGGCCCGGACGGCGCCCGAGGCCGGGCGCGGTCAGCCGGTTCCCAGGGTGGTGAGGGCGGCGATCTGCGGATTGTCCGCGCCGGCCGCGGCGATGACGGCGCGGAACTGGCCGACCAGCCAGCCGCGCAGCTCGTCCGCGGGCGGCTGCCGCCCCTCGTCGAGCCAGATCAGGGAGACCGCCTCCACCGCGGCGATCCACGAGCAGCACGGCCATCCGCAGCCGCAGCCCGGGGGCGTCGGTGCCCAGGTGGCGGAAGATCTCCTCGGCGGCGCCGTGCCGCACCCGGTCGATGATCGCGGTGGTGCGGCCGGTCTCGGTGACGCTGCCGCCGCGCACCAGCGCGGAGAAGCCCGCGTCGTGCTCGGCGACGAACGCGAGATAGCGGTCGAGCACGGCGGAGAGCCGGTCGGCGGGCGCGCCGGTGGGCGCCTCCACGAAGCAGCCGAGCAGCTGCTCGGCGGCGCTGCCCAGGGCCGCCTCGTAGATCTGCTGCCGCCCGCCGGGGAAGTAGCGGTAGACCAGTGGGCGGGAGGCGCCCGCGGCGGCGGCGATGTCGTCGATCGAGACGTTCTGCGGTGGGCGGTGGCTGAACAGGTCCAGCGCGGCGCCGAGCAGTTGGCGCCGGCGTTCCTCGACCCGGCAGCCTGCGGTAAGCGCCCGGACGGCCCCCCCGCGTCCGGCGGCCCCTCCGCGGACGGTTTCACGTCCCCGGTGCCCCCGCGCCCCGGGCGGGCGTTCCCCGGGGTGGCCGGCGCGCGCATCCGTGGTGCGTTCGGCTCGGCTGCTCCATGGCGGGCAGCCTAACCCGGCCGGGACGCAGCGGCGATGTCCCGTTTCGGCCTCACTCCAGCAACCCCGAACCGACCAGCACAACCGGCCGTCCCGGGCCGCGCAGTACGCCGATCTCGTCGAGGAAGCCGGTGAGCCGCCACGGGCCGACTCCCGCATCACCTCGCGCCGGTGCGGACTGCTCCTGGCCTGCCGCCAGCGCCTCCCGCGGGGTCGAGGCCGACCGAGGCGTAGACCCCCGGGGCCGACCAGCGCCGCGGCCACCACCCGGGCGGTCTCGCCGGAAGACCAGCCGGGTCAGCCCCGGCCTCCCAGCGCGGCGCGGTGGCCATCTGGCGGCGCAACTCCTCGCGGGCGTAGCGCACATGGCGGGCCTCCTCCACCACGTGGATGCGGGTCACCCCGCGCACCAGCGGCTGGACCCCGCTCGTCGGGGAAGGTCTGCCGCTGCATCCAGTCCAGGACCTCCTCCACCAGCAGCGTCGCCGGTGAAGGAGCCCGGGGTGGTGGAGACGGTCTTCAGCAGCCGGCCCCAGACCCCGTGGTGGAGCCGGCCGGGCCGGCTAGACAGGGGTGCCGGACTTCCTGATCATCGCGCGGGCGAACATCATCGAGTGCCGGCACTCGTCGGCGATCTCGGTCAGCGCGTAGCGCACGTGCTTTGCTGGTCGCGTCGACGGTCGTAGATGTGCCGGGCGAGCAGCTGGAGCAGGATGATCTCGAACCAGATGCCCGAGCGAGGCCAGCGACGCCGCCTCGTGGCGGCCAACTCCATCCGCTGCTCCTCGGACATCCGCTGCCACAGCGGGGTTCCGTAGAGCGAGACCAGCTCCGGCGGCCAGAACCACTTGCCGTCCTCGATCCCTGCGTCCCAGTCGAGTTCGGTGTCGGGGTCGAAGGAGTGCTTCGGCCGAGGCTTCGAGCAGCCGCTCGGCGATCTGTTCGCGCTCCCTGAGCGCCCCGAGGCGTCGTGCGTCTGCGGGGCTCTCGATCACTTCGTCATGCTGAAGCCCTTCGCAGAGGGGTTACCGGCGGTCACGTTTCCGCTCACTTATGAGACTCCTGTGTCAGCAAGGCAGTCAATCCCCCGTGCACGACTTGTTGACCGCGCGTCTACCAACGTGTGAACGCTGCCGACTGACGTCAGCACCACGGACTGCACGATCCTCGCCAGGCGAAGGAGCTGTCCGTGTCGACACACGACCTCTACACCACCGCCCCCGCGCCGACATGGCAGGTGCCTGCCACCGGTGCGGCCCGGTTCAGCTGGGAGCTACGACGACGGCCGCGAACGCCTCCTCGCCCTCTACCAGAAGGGCAAGGACAAGCAGTGGGACGGCAACCCAAGCGCATCGACTGGAGCCTGGAGGTCGACCCCGCCGACCCGCTCGGCACCCCCGACGAGGCCCTCACCCTGTACGGCACCCCGCACTGGGACAAGATGACCGAGCGGGACCGCGGCGAACTGCGCAAGCACTACACCTCCTGGCAGTTCAGCCAGTTCCTGCACGGCGAGCAGGGCGCGATGGTCTGCGCGCCCGCATCGTGGAGTCGGTGCCGGACCTGGACGCGAAGTTCTACTCCGCGACCCAGACCATGGACGAGGCGCGGCACGCCGAGATCTACGCGCGTTTCCTGCACGAGAAGATCGGGATGCTCTACCCGGTCAACGACAACCTCCTGGTCGCTGCTGGGCGACACCCTGAGCGACGCGCGCTGGGACATTAGTCGTCGATATACACGGTGATTCCTCAATTTCGGGGCAAGCCCAGCACACGCTGGGCGATGATGTTGCGTTGAATTTCCGAAGTGCCGCCGGCGATGGTGCCGCCGAACGAACGGACGTAGCGTTCGAACCATCCGCTGCTGTAGAGGTCGAGGTGATGCGCGCTGTACGGGCCGGAGACGCTCGGGTGTGCGAGGCCGTCGACGCCCGCCGCGGCGAGCGCTGTTCGGTCGCGGTCTGCGACGCCTCTGACCCGAACAGCTTGAGCACCGACATGGCGGACACATCCTCGTCACCGCGCGCTGCGGCCGCCAGCGCCATCGAGCCGAGTAGCCGCAGCGCCTGGTTGTCCATGACCAGCGTCGCGTATTGGTCACGGTCCAGCACAGTCTGCGGGGATAATCCTCGACGAGTTCCTGCAGTCGGTCGGCGTAGCTCAGCCACAACATGTTTCGTTCATGGCCCAGAGACCCGTTGGCCACCCGCCAACCCTCGTTGAGCGCTCCGACGAGGTTGGCCGCGGGTACCCGCACGTCGCTGAAGAAGACTTCGTTGAAGTCCAGATCGTCCTGGTCGCATGCCGAAGCGAACGGCCGTCGCACCACGCCGGGAAGGTCGGTTGGGATCATCAGCGCGCTGATGCCCTTGTGCTTGGGGGCGTTTGGATCAGTGCGAACAAAAGTCAGCAGAACGTCGGCGTCGTGGGCGCCGGACGTCCACACTTTCTGCCCGTTGACGACGAAGTCGTCGCCATCAAGCACAGCACCCGTGCGCAGCGACGCCAGTCGGAGCCGGCGCCGGGTTCGCTCATTCCCAGCGATGCCGTCACTCGGCCCGCAGGATCGGCACTGCCCACCGACGTTGTTGCTCAGGCGTCCCGAAAGAGATCAACGAAGCGGAGATGATGCCGACGCCCTGTGGGTTGAACGTGAGGTAGACGCGTCGGCGCGCGAGTTCCTGCTGATGGACGTACTGCTGCAGCAACGTGGCGTTTCGGCCACCGAACTCAGGCGGATACCCGGGCAGCAACCAGCCGTTGTCGAACATCAGCCGCTGCCACGTTCGTGCCCAGTCCGGGATGTGGCTGCAGGATCGGGACCGCTCCAACGCCTCGGCCTCGGACGGCAGGTGTTCGTCCAGAAACGCCACGAACTCCGAGCGGAATGCCTCGACGTCAGCGTCGAAGGTCAGCTGCACGGCGCTCCCGGGGGAAGAAAATTCGAAAGACTTCTGTTATCTCCAAAATGAGAATACTATTCTCATGGTGAGAAAGTTACAATCTCTGACACGTGAACCGCGAGGGGGTCGAGGACCGCGATGGCAAGGCGTTCTCCGGTACAGTCAGTCCATGCTTTCCCCATTCGGCCTGCATCCGAGCCGCCGGTGACGAGCCCCAGCGAAGAACCGGCCTGGAAGCAACGCGCGGTCGAACGCTCGATCAAGACAGCGAAGCTCCGAGCCGCGCAACGCGTTCAGCGTTTCCTCGACGCCGCCCAGGCGATCATCATCGAAAAGGGCACCACGGACTTCACGGTCCAAGAGGTCGTCGACCGGTCGCGCCAGTCTTTGCGAAGCTTCTACCTGCAGTTTGATGGCAAACACGAGCTTTTGCTTGCCCTGTTCGAGGATGCGCTAAGCCGGTCTGCCGAGCAGATCCGCGCCGCGACCTCGAGCCAGAAAGACCCGCTCGAACGCCTCAAAGTGGCCGTGACGTTGCTTTTCGAGTCATCGCGACCCGATCCGACCGCGAAGCGACCGCTGTTCACCGACTTCGCCCCGCGTCTACTGGTGTCTCACCCCACTGAGGTCAATATTGCCCACGCGCCGCTATTGGCGCTGCTCACAGAGCTGATGGAAGCGGCCGGTGAGGCGGGCGAACTGCGTGCGGGCGTCAATCCCAAACGGATGGCCGCGATGACGATGCAGACGGTCATGTTCGTCTCACAGCACAGCGGGGAGCCCGAAGACGGGAGTGCGCACCCCATAACGGCCGACGAAGTCTGGGACTTCTGCTCCCACGGGTTCGCCTCCAGCTAGTACGAGAATTACGTTCTCACTGACGCAGAATCAGGCTTACACTCAGTGAGTGCCCGATCTCTGGACCGATCTCCTCGCTTGTCTTGATCTTGAGCCGGTGCCGTCGGAGGGCACCGGAGAGGAGCACATCGGCGTCGGCGTGAGCGAGTTCGAGGGCCGCAATCAGCAGTTGGAATACCGCCGGGTGTTCGGCGGGCAGTTGCTCGCCCAGTTCATCCGAATCGCCTCGCTGACCTGTCCGGACAAGGCAGTCAAATCCCAGCATGCGGTGTTCGCGCGCGAAGGCCGGGCCGACGAGCCCATTCGATACGAAGCCACCTGCCACCACGAAGGTCGATCCTTCGGAACGGTGACGATCACTGCCCGGCAGAGCCACGGAGTCGTGGCCACCTCGTCGATCTGCATGCACGCAGCAGAGGACGGCCCCGCGCATCAGTACATCGACGAGGCACCCGCCGTCCTCGGGCCCGAACATCAAGTCGCAGTTGACCTTATCCCGTGGGAAATCCGGACGACCGTCGACCTCAACGCCGCCACCGCCGGCCCGCCGGAGTTCGAGGCGTGGATGCGCACGCCTGCCGCCGACCCGGAACTGGCGCCCGCGCTTGCTGCCTACGCGACCGATCTGACGCTCATCGGGACCGCCCTGCGGCCCATGGACGGGGTCAGCCAGCGTGGTACTCAGACCGCGTTCACCTCCGCCGTCACCTCCCACACCATCTGGTTTCACCGGCCCTTCCGCACAGACGGTTGGCTGCTGCTTCGCCAGCACAGCCCACTGCTGGCGCACGGCCGCAGCTTCGGCCGCGGCGACATCGTGGCCGAAGACGGCACACTGGTCGCCTCGTATGCCCAAGAAGCCCTCGTCCGGTTCGCGAGCTGAGGCCCGATGCCCGCAAATACCTTGCCCACCAGGAAGATCGCGCGGTCCAGGCGCTCCGCTGAAAAGCTGATTCTTCTAAGCGGAGAGTATAAATTGTCGAAAACGGATCTCATATTGACACCCCCGCCCAGCCGATGCCACAGTTGTGAGACAAATACAGCCCATTTGTCTTACGACCCTGGTCCAGCGAGAGGCGACACGTGACGATCAGTGCTGCAAACGATGTCTACTTCGACCCGTACGACGTCGAGATCAACACCGACCCGTATCCGGCCTTCGCGCGCCTTCGTGAGCAGGCACCGCTGTATTACAACGAGCAGTTCGACTTCTACGCCCTGAGCCGGTTCGCCGACGTCAACAAGGCGCTCATCGACCACGAGACCTTCAGCTCGGCACGCGGGGCCATCATCGAGTTGATCAAGGCCAATATCGAGATCCCTTCGGGGGCATTGATCTTCGAGGATCCGCCGATCCACACCACTCATCGCAAGCTGCTGTCGCGGATGTTCACACCCCGCAAAATCAACGCACTCGAACCCAAGATTCGCGAGTACTGCGCGCAAGCCCTCGACCCGCTCGTCGGCACTGGCAGGTTCGACTTCGTCAAAGACCTCGGCGCCATCATGCCGATGCAGGTGATCAGCGCGCTGCTCGGTATCCCCGAGGGCGATCAGGAGATGATTCGCGACCACGCCAACGCGCAGTTGCGCACAGAGGCCGGCAAGCCCATGGCCGCTGCGCAGGACGGACTCGTCACCGGCGAGATCTTCGAGGCCTACATCGACTGGCGCAAGGACAACCCGTCCGACGACATCATGACCGAACTGCTCAACGTCGAGTTCACCGACGAGCAGGGCGTCACCCGAAAGCTGACACGCGACGAACTGCTCATCTACATCAACGTCGTGGCGGGCGCGGGCAATGAGACGACCACGCGGCTGATCGGCTGGGCAGGCAAGGTGCTGGCCGAACACCCCGACCAGCGCCGCGACCTCGTCGACAACCCGGGCCTCGTCCCCCAGGCCATCGAGGAGCTGTTGCGGTTCGAACCACCCGCGCCGCACGTCGCCCGATACGTCACCCGCGACGTGGAGTTCTACGGGCAGACGGTGCCCGAAGGCAGCACGATGATGATGCTGATCGGTGCGGCGGTTCGGGACAGCCGCCAGTTCCCGCCGGACGGCGAAGTCTTCGACCTCCACCGGGAGCAACGCCAACACCTGGCCTTCAGCGTCGGAACCCATTTCTGCCTCGGCTCGGCGTTGGCCCGACTCGAGGGGCGGATCGCTCTGGAGGAGATCCTCAAGCGGTTCCCCGAATGGGATGTCGACACCGCCAATGCGTCGCTGTCGCCGACGTCCACTGTCCGTGGCTGGGACTCGATGCCAGCCGTAATTTGAGTGAATTCCGTTCCACTAACGACGAATTGAGGTAGCAATGACTGGACGTGTTGAAGGCAAGGTCGCTTTCATCACCGGCGCGGCCCGCGGTCAGGGCCGTGCGCACGCGGTGCGGTTGGCGCAAGAGGGCGCCGACATCATCGCTGTGGACATCTGTAAGAAGATCGACACTGTCGATCTGATCGCCGCATCCACGCCGGAGGATCTGGCCGAGACCGCGGATCTGGTCAAGGGCCACAACCGGCGGATCTACACCGCCGAGGTCGATGTCCGCGACTACGACGCGCTGAAGGCCGTTGTGGACGCGGGCGTCGAGCAGATGGGTCGGCTCGACATCATCGTCGCCAATGCCGGCATCGGCAACGGCGGCCAAACCCTGGACAAGACCAGCGAAGTCGACTGGACCGCCATGATCGACATCAACCTCGGCGGGGTGTGGAAGACCGTCAAGGCCGGCGTGCCGCACATCCTCGAAGGTGGTCGCGGCGGATCGATCATCCTCACCAGCTCGGTCGGCGGCCTGAAGGCCTACCCGCACACCGGTCACTACGTCGCCGCCAAACACGGTGTGGTGGGCCTGATGCGGACATTCGCCGTCGAACTCGGAGCACAGAACATTCGCGTCAACTCTGTGCACCCGACCAACGTCAACACGCCGCTGTTCATGAACGACGGCACGATGAGGCTGTTCCGTCCGGACCTCGAGAACCCAGGACCAGACGACATGAAGGTCGTCGGACAACTGATGCACACCCTGCCGATCGGCTGGGTCGAACCCGAGGACATCGCCAACGCCGTGCTGTTCCTGGCTTCGGACGAGGCGCGGTACGTCACCGGCGTCACGCTGCCGATCGACGGCGGCAGCTGCCTCAAGTAGCTCGCCAAAAACGTTTCAGCTCAACGGAAAACGCCGACAAGAATCGCGTCGAGGAGTCCGTCGAATTCTGTGGCCGGCTGACTACTCGGAGGCATGCGATTCAACACCCGAAGCAACAGCGTGCCGATCAACGCGTTGGCAATCGCGTCGAGGTCGGCTTCAGCATGCAGGAGGCGGTCATCGACCGCTCGACGCAGGCGGGCAGTGAGACCCGCGTGCTGCGGGGCGCTTAGTTGTTGGTAGAGCGCGACGTTGTCGGCCGGGCTGGCGGCCGCCGCGGCAATGAGCGCGCGAATCAGTGAGGCATTCGCTGGGTCAGCGATGAACTCCGCGTGCTCAACGAGCCATGAGCGCAGATCGGCTCGCAGGTCTGCGCTTTCGGGGACGTCGAATGAGCCTCCGCGGCCATATGCGTCGAGCACAGCCTCGGCGACAAGGGGTGCTTTCGACGGCCACCGCCTGTAGAGCGTCTTCTTCCCGACTTGTGCGTGAGCGGCGACGCTTTCCATCGACAACTCGGCATAGCTGCCTGCCGCCAACAGCTCCCGGGTGGCCTCGAGGATTGCGCCGTGCAACTGCGCGTCGCGCGGCCGACCTCCCCGTGCCTCAGGCATGGGGCGAGCTTAAAGCAGCTTCGGTCTTCCAATCGGCAGCGTGCATGCGGTAACGTCACCCAGTAACGACACGGACCGTGTCGTTACTGCCAAAGGGGAGAGGACCCGAGGGTGAGCACTCTGCCGCTGTCCGTGCCCAAAAGTTGGGACGACATCACGCCGACGTGGATGTCGGCTGCTCTCGCCGATCACCACCCAGGCGCCAGCGTCGAGAATGTGTCCGTCGAACTGCGCGATGACGGCACCAACCGGCGCGCTCGGTTAGCGCTGACGTACGCAGCGGGGACTGGCCCAAGTACCGTTTTCGTCAAGGCCGCCGACCCGGATCACAAAGAACTGATCCGCATGACTAGCGGGATGTTCCATGAGCCACGACTGTTCATGTCGGACATTGAGCTGCCTCTCGAGCACCCGGTCGTCTACGCCGCTTTGATCGATGAAGAGGCATACGACTTCGTGATGGTCATGGAAGATCTCAAGGCGCGCGGAGCCGACCCCCGCGATTCGTTGAGGCCTCTAACTGTCGAGCAGGCCGCCTCGGGCGTGCGGGCACTCGGGCGGATGCACGGTCGCTTCTGGGGCTCTCGGGTCATACAACACCCGCATCTGGGATGGCTGGAACCATTCCTGCCATTCGACGGTCTGCAGTATGCACCGTTGCAGTCGGCTCTCGAGCGCCTCGACGCCGATACCCCCGACGAAGTGATGTCACTGTCCATGGACCACCTCGTTGAGTCGGTCTGGAAGCCTTACATTCGGACGCTGACCACGTCGGCGCAAACCTTGCTGCACGGCGATCCCCATATCGGCAACACCTACGTGACACCTGGCGACGAGTTGGTTTCCTGGACTGGCAGATGGCGCGCCGCGGGAACTGGTCGCTTGATCTTGGCTATTTCCTGCAGGGCGCCTTGACAATTGAGGATCGCCGCGACCACGAGCGTCACCTTCTTGAGGAATACCGTGACGCGTTGGCGCTAGCTAGCAGCGAACGGCCCTCAATGGACGAAATCTGGTTGCGCTACCGGGCTTCGGTTGCGCACGGCCTCACGATCTGGCTGGCTACCGCAAGCGCCGGCGGCGGCCTGTGGCAGCACGTGGAAGTTGCCGTCGCTCTTGCGCAGCGTTACGCGATTGCTTACGGCGACTTGCAGACCGAGGCGGCGATCGCCGACATCGCGCCGTTGTGAGGAATGGCATGGCTACCACCGTCAGCGTCGTAACCGGTGGCGCCGGCGGCATGGGTCTGCTCACCGCAGAAATTGTCGGGCGGGACAACTTCGTAGTCATCTGCGATGTCGATCGGGACCGATTAGCCTCCGCCGCAGCGCAGTTGGAGGAGTCGAATGTCGAATGCAGACCCGTCTTCTGCGACATCACCGACAAGAATTCCGTCGCCGAGCTGGTTGCGGCGGCATCGGCGGTTGGGCCAGTCAGTTCGGTGATCCACACTGCTGGGGTGAGCCCCAGTATGGGTGCCGCGGATATGATCCTGCGGATCAATGCCCTCGGCACTGTCAACGTCAACGAGGCGTTTTTACCACTCGCGCGGGACGGATTCTCGATCGTCAATGTCGCCTCGATGGCGGCGCACATGGTGCCCGCCGCACTCATTCCCACGAAGAAGTTCGAATTCGCGCTGCGGGAGCAGGACGTCTTCTTGCAGAAGATGCTGTCTGCGTGCCGGATTGCGCCGCAAAAGCTTCGACCCGGCATCGCCTACTCGCTCAGCAAGAGCTTCGTTGTCTGGTACTGCAAGTCGCAGGCGGCGAGATTCGGCCGGCAAGGCGCGCGCATTCTGTCCGTCTCCCCCGGTTCGATCGACACGGCGATGGGGCGGCTGGAGGAACAAAGCGGCGCGGGCGCCATGATTGACTACGCAGCATTGCGGCGGTTCGGCAAGCCGGAAGAAATCGCCGAACTGCTCGCGTTCTGCGCCAGCGAGAAGGCCAGTTACCTCACGGGCATCGACATCCTGTGTGACGGCGGTGTGGTGTCGTCGATGACCCTGCGTGACAAGCTGGCAGTCGGCCGCAGCAACTAGGGCTCGCGCGACGCGAGGCCTTTTCCGAAAGCGCCGGATTGGGCACCCCTTAGTGGTTCGATAGTCATCCACAGGGGGTGGGGAGTGAAGCGACTCAACGGCATGGACGCCATGCTGCTGTACAGCGAGACGCCGAACCTGCACACCCACACGTTGAAGGTGGCGATCGTCCACGCCGCCGACTTCGACGGCGAGTTCACGTTCGACGTGTTCCGCAGGACCGTCGCGCGGCGGCTGCATCTGCTCGACCCGCTGCGCTACGAGCTCGTCAACATCCCGTTGCAGTTGCATCACCCGATGTGGCTGGAGGACTGCCCCGTCGATCTCGACTATCACCTGCGCCGCGTGCGGGTGCCGAGCCCCGGCGGCCGCAGGGAGCTCGACGAGGTGATCGGCCAGATCGCGAGCACACCCCTTGATCGCAGCCGACCGATGTGGGAGTTCCACTTCGCGGAGGGGATGGCCGACAACCGGTTCGCGCTGATCGGCAAAGTGCACCACACCCTGGCGGACGGGCTCGCCTCGGCCAACCTGCTCGCGCGACTGATGGATCTGACCGGGTCGGCGCAGGATGAACGCGACGACTACGACACCTGTACGCCACCGAAGAAAACCGAGCTGCTCCGCGCAGCCGGTCGCGACCACGTCCAGAATGTGGTTGCGCTGCCGGGGTTGATCAGCGACGCCGTGCGAGGGTTCTCGCGGGTCCGACGGCGCACGCGCGGGCGTCGCGACCATCCGGACATGGCCAAGATGTTCAAGACACCACCGACCTTCCTCAACCATGTGGTGTCACCGAATCGGACGTTCGCCACCGCGTCTCTGGCGCTTGCCGACATCAAAGAGACCTCCAAGCATCTCGGCGTGACGTTCAACGACGTCATTCTGGCGATGGCAGCAGGGGGCTTGCGAGAGCTGCTGTTGCGCTATGACGGCAGGGCCGATGAGCCGATTCTGGCGTCCGTGCCGGTCAGCACCGACCTGTCACCGGATCGCATTACCGGCAATGAAATCAGCGGACTGGCCGTCTCGCTGCCCGTACACATCGACGAGCCGCTGGAACGCGTCAAGTTGACGGCGTTGGCGACCGGACGCGCCAAGGAGGAAAACGCCCTCCTCGGCCCGA
The DNA here is from genome assembly GCA_963766465.1 of uncultured Actinomycetota bacterium. Classification (GTDB taxonomy): domain Bacteria; phylum Actinomycetota; class Actinomycetes; order Mycobacteriales; family Mycobacteriaceae; genus Mycobacterium. Next base: position 580,476 of record CAVXZT010000012.1, on the reverse strand, counting down.
AGCTACACGGACGCATGATGGAGTATCTGCCGCCGCCGTTGGCGCCGGTGCTGTTCCGATGGCAGTCAAAGCGCGCCGCTCACAACAGCATCATGAACGTCGCTGTTTCCAACGTGCCGGGGCCTCGGGAACACGGTCATGTCGGAGGCGCCACGGTGAGTGAGATCTACTCCATTGGCGTGTTGTCCGCGGGCAGTGCATTCAACATGACTGTATGGAGTTACGTTGACCAAGTGGATATCTCGGTGCTTTCCGATGACCACACCTTCAAAGATGTTCACGAGGCCACCGACGCAATGATCCACGCATTCGGCGAGATCCGGCGCGCGTGCGGCCTCGGGGAGCCAACTACGGTTGGTACGGCGATGGCGCCCGCGACCGCGGCGGGTTAGCCCAGAATCGGGAATCGGCGTTCGCGCGCCAGATCATCGAGCGCCGCTTGCATTACGGCACGAACGTGTAGGTCGACCGCGTCGATATCGGGGTCCTCGCCGAACTCGGCCGCGATGTCGATCGGCTCAAGCACGCGGGTGACGATTTTGGCGGGCAGCGGCAGGTTCGGCGGCAAGACCGCGCTTAGGCCGAACGGGAATCCGAAGCTGATCGGCAGGATCTCCACGCGCGCCCGTTTGAGGCCGAATCGTCTGGCTATCGAATCCCCACGGGCAAGGAACAATTGGGTTTCCTGCCCGCCGATCGACACCATAGGGACAATCGGCACGCCGGTCTCGATGGCGGTCTTTACGTAGCCGGTGCGGCCGGCGAAGTCGATGACGTTTTCGGTGAACGTCGGCCGGTAGGAGTCGTAGTCGCCGCCGGGGAACACCAGCACGACCGCACCATCCCGCAACGCCTTGGCGGCGTTCTCGCGGCTCGCTTCGATGACCCCGGCACGGCGCAGCCAATCCCCGACATTGGCGATGAACACGCCGTAGTGGGCCAGCGTGTACAACGGCCGGTCGAAGCCGAACTTCCCGTAGAACGCGGGGGCGAAGATCAGTACGTCGGGAGTGAACATGCCGCCGGAATGGTTCGACACCACCAGAGCGCCACCGGCGGCAGGCATCGCGTCGAGGTCGCGCACTTCGGCGCGGAAGTACCGCTTGATGAGCGGGCCCACTACGTTCGTGATCTGCCGGGTGAATCCGGGATCCCACTTGGCGACCTCTGGCTTGTCCGCGCCGTTGCTCATGTATGCGTGTTCCCCCTGCTACCGCCCCTCGAATCTGAGTATGGTACTTTCGAAAAAAGAGAATGTCATATCCGCAGGTAGGAGTGCTATGACAGACACCGTGCTCGTCACTGGCGGCTTCGGCCTGGTGGGGTCGGCGACGGTACGGCGGCTGGTGGCCGACGGGCGCCGAGTCGTCATAGCCGACCTCGAAACACCCGCCAACATCAAGAAGATGAAGACGCTGCCTGACGGTGTCGAAGTTCGGTGGGCCGACCTCACGGATCCGGAGCAAGTGCAACGCCTCGTTTCCGAGGTCGCACCCGCGGCGATCATTCACCTCGCCGCGATCATCGCGCCTGCGATCTACCGACTCGCGAAAGTGGCGCGTCGGGTCAATGTTGATGGGACGGCGACCTTGGTACGCGCCGCCGAAACACAGCCCACTCCGCCACGCTTCGTCCATGCGTCGAGCAACGCGGTATTCGGCCCCCGTAACCCGCACCGCACTCCTGAACCGCTGACAGCGGACGACCCGATGCGGCCGTGCGACATCTACAGCGGCACCAAGGCGGAGGCAGAAGAGATTGTGCAGTCGTCGAAACTGGACTGGGTCGTCCTGCGCTTCGGTGCCGTGCTCACCACCGATTTGTCGACGATGCCGCTGAGCGGCGACGCCATGCTCTTCGAAGGCGCACTGCCGAGCGACAACCGGGTGCAGAGCGTCGACGTCCGCGACGTCGCGCGGGCATGTGCCGCTGCGACGACGGCCGACGTCGCAGGCGAGATCCTGCTAATCGCTGGCGACGACTCACACCGAACGTGTTACGGCGACCTCACACCTGCCATCGTCGCGGCGCTGGGCATACCGGGTGCGATCCCGCCGGGACGTCCCGGCGACCCCAACAGCGACAGCGATTGGTTCGTCACCGACTGGATGGACACCACCCGTGCTCAGGAGGCATTGCAGTTCCAGCACTACTCGTGGTCCGACATGATGGCCGAGTTATCGGCGAAGTTCTGGTTCACGCGGTACTGGGGCCGACTGCTCGCGCCGGTCGTTCGCGCAATCATGAAGCGCCGGTCGCCGTACTGGAACGCGGCAGGCCAATACGCCGACCCGTGGGGAGTCATTCACGCGAAACTGGGCGACCCCTCGTGGGATCGGCCGTAGGACCGCCCCCGACCACATAGGGTTCGCGCCGTGGAGAATTTCGAAGGGCGCGCAACAGTCATCACCGGCGGGGCCAACGGCATCGGTCTCGCCACTGCACGAGAATTCGCCAGCCGAGGCGCAAGGGTGATGCTCGGCGACATCGATCAGTCCGCGCTCGACGACGCGGTCGCGACCCTGCGCGCCGACGGGATCGACGCGCACGGGGTCAGATGCGACGTGCGCAAGCTCGACGACGTCGATCACCTCGCCGATGAGGCGTTTCGCGTATTCGGCGAGGTACACGTCGTGTTCAACAACGCAGGCATCGCCTACGCCGGTCCGATTGTGCAGACCAGTCACGACGACTGGCGATTTGTGATCGATGTCGACCTGTGGGGGCCGATCCACGGTGTCGAAGCGTTCCTGCCGCGATTGATCGCCCAGGGCGGAGAGAGCCACATCGTTTTCACGTCGTCGTTCGCCGGCCTGATCCCGAACGTCGGACTCGGGCCCTACTGCGTCGCGAAGTACGGCGTGGTTGCGCTCGCCGAGACCCTGGCCAGAGAGGTCAGGCCCAACGGCATCGGCGTATCTGTGCTCTGCCCCATGATCGTGGAGACCAACCTAATGGCCAACACCGAGCGCGTCAGGAGCGACGACTACGGCCCGGCCCACTCGGACGCACAGACCGTCCAACAGTTGGCATCGGCGCCGGCGGACGATTCCGTGCTCAACGTCGAGGACGTGGCACGCCTGACCACAGAGGCGATTCTTGCCAACCGTCTCTACGTCCTTCCGCACCGCGCAGCGCGCGATTCGATCCGGCGCCGGTTCGAGCGCATCGACCGCACCTTCGACGATCAGGCCGCCGCGGGCTGGGAGCATTAACTAGCCGGGTCCCAGCTGGTACTCGCCGGTCTGTGGATTGTGATTCCAGCCGCTCGCGGCCTGCGTCCCCCCGTCGACATGGATGGTCTGACCGGTGATGTAGCTCGACATGTCGGACGCCAGAAACACTGCCGCGCCTGCCATCTCGTCGACGTGTCCCGGCCGGCGCATCGGGATCATATCGCCGGCACCGGGCGGCAGACCGTCCGGTGACACTCGCATGATGCCCTCGGTCATGGTCAGGTCCGGGGCGAGCGCGTTGACCCGGATCCCGTGGGTTGCCAGCTCGAGAGCCGCGGTCTTGGTGTAGTTGACGACCCCGGCCTTGGCCGCCGCATAGGCCGCGTACCCCGGCGCCGCACGCACACCCTCGATCGATGTCACGTTGATCACGCTGCCCGGTTCTTCCGAGTCAACCAACAGCCGCGCCACCCGCTGTGTGCACAGCAGCACGTGACGCAGGTTGGATTTGTAGAGCGCATCCCAGCCGTTCTCGCTGGTCTCGAGCAACGGCGACTTGAACACGCCACCCGCGTTGTTGACGAGGATGGACGGGATTCCGAGTTCATTTCTGGTGCGCTGCAACGCCGCATCGACCTGTCCGCTATCCCTGACGTCGGTCACGATGCCCAGTGCGCCAATGGCTTCAGCCGCCGCCGCGCACGTCTCGGCGTTGCGCTCCCAGATTGCGACCGACGCACCGAACGCGGCTAGCCCTTCGGCGATACCCCGGCCGATGCCCTCTCCCCCGCCAGTAACCACTGCGACACGACCGGTGAGCAGGATGTTGGACGGATCGATGGCCACGTCTTGGAGGCTATCCGACCTTCGTCCCGTGCATTGCCGGAGCGGTGCCGATCACGCCGGCAGCCTCCAGTTCCTCGATGTCTTTGTCGCTCACGCCGAGTTCGGAAAGCACTTCGTGGTTGTGCTGACCGAGTAGCGGCGCGGGCTGCACGTGGATCTTCTCGGGCCCGCGCGAGGATGTAAACGGCAGGGTGCTGTGCGGCGTTCGCGCGTTCACCGGATGATCGACGTCTTCGAAGAAACCGCGAGCGGCGAGCTGAGGCAGTTCGGTTTGGCGGTGTGGCTGCATCACCTTCGCCACCGGTATGCCGCGGCTCCACAGGGCTTCAACGATGTCGTCGCCAGCGCGGTGTTCGCACCACGCGGATAGGTGCTCGTCGATGAGGTCGTGGTGCGCGCGTCGCGCCTCAGTGGTGGCAAACTCGCTCACCCATTCGGGCCGTTCGACCGCGTCGCACAGGCTGTTCCACTGCTCGTCGGTGGCGACGGCAACGGCAACCCAGCAGTCGCGCCTGCCGAACTCGTCGATCTCGTTGGTGCGGTACAGGTTTTGCGGCGCAGCCACCGGGCCCCTGTTCCCGTCGCGTTGCAACAGCGCACCGTACGCCGAGTGCTCGATGACCTGTTCGGCGGCGATGTTCAGCGCCGCGTCGACCATTGCCGCCTCGATGAGCACGCCTTCGCCGGTGCGGCGGCGGTGCTCCACCGCGAGCAGCAGCGCGTTGAGCGCGTGCACACCGGCGTTCGGGTCGCCGACCGAGTAAGGCTCGTACGGATTGAGGTCGGGATAGCCGGTCAGCCAACTGATCCCGGACGCCGCCTCGATGACGTATGCGAACGCCGGGTTGTCCCGCCACGGCCCGTCGAGACCGAAGCCGGGCATCCGCAGCATGATCGCGTCCGGCCGGACCGCTTGCACGGCAGCGAAGTCCAGGCCGATCTGATCCACCACACGCGGCGTGAAGTTCTCGACGATGACGTCGCACGTCGCAATCAGGCGCATGAGGAGTTCGCGTCCGGCGTCGCTCTGCAGATTGAGGGTCAGCCCCTTCTTGTTCGTGTTGAGGCCCGAGAAGATCGGCGATTTCTCCCACCACTGGTCTTCGGTGATCGGAATGCCCGCGATCAGTCGGGTGCCGTCCGGCCGACTCGTCGACTCAACATGGATGACATCGGCGCCGAGCATGGCCAGCATGTGTGTGCAGGACGGCCCAGCCCAGAAGGTCGTCATATCGAGCACGCGCAATCCCGAAATAGAATTCCCGGTCGTTGCGGAGCCAATTTCACGACCATGGCTTCTCGCTCGAGACCGGAACTGCTCGGTGTGTTCGCCGAGGCGCGGCGCCGGTTGGAGCGTGCGCAGCTGAGCGGGCTGCATGCGATACGGCGGCCCCGGCTGAGTAAAGCCGTCACGTGGATTGGCGATGAATGACTCGCGCGCCTGGAACTGGTCGAGCGATTCGACGTTGGCGCCGTTGGCAACAGGGGCGTTCGGAATCCGGAATGCCGTCGCAAGATCGCGGATTTCGTCGACGGTTTGACTCTCGACCCATGCGTAGAGTTCTTCGGAATTCTTGTTCGCCTGTTCGGTGATAGACAACGGCGATTGTTCGTCGATCCAGTCCTGGTGTCCGGTCATCGCGCACAGGTCGAACCACTGCTGCGCGGTGCCGCAGCCGATGTCGATCAGCCCGTCCTTGGCCCGCGCGATACCAGGCACGGTCAGCCGGCGGGCGTCGCGCCACGGCCTGCCGAGCATCTTGTGATACGTCACCGGATAGTAAGTGAGGCCGAGGATCTGGGCCTCGAGCATCGACAGGTCGATCACCTCTGCGGCGCCCCTCATCCGGGAGGCCATCGTCGCCACGCTCGCGTACGCACCTGCGAGGTAGTCGCCGACCTGACCGCCGACGTATACCGGCGCCCGGTCGGCCGATCCGCGGCCGAGGCCAACGATCCCGCCCGACCACGCCTGCAGCGTGAACTCGGTGGCCGGTCGGTTCCTCCAGGGGCCGTCCAGTCCGAACGGCGTGATGGCCGTGACCGTCAGATGTGGGTTCTCGCGAAGGATCTCAGCAGGCGCAAACGCGGGGTGCCCGGCGGCTTCCGAGCCGCGTGACCACACCACCGCGTCAGCGTCGCTTAGCAGCGCGTTAAGGAGATCGATGTCGTCGTCGGAATTGGGGTCGGCGACCACACTGCGCTTCGAGCAGGCCAGAAAGCTGAACAACGCACCGTCGTCGCCGGGCGCGATGTCGGCACCGGATGCCGACCATCGCCTCAGCGGATCCCCTTCGGGCGATTCGACTTTGATGACGTCGGCGCCGCCGTCGGCAAGCAACTTCGTGCAGTAGGCACCCGCGATCCCCGTCGACAGGTCGACGACTACGTAGCCGTTGAGCGGCTCCATTGACTACTTCTTCTTCTTGCGGTTCTTCTTGCTGAGCCGGAAATCAGGCGGGAACTTGTCGTCGTTGTCGTTTACCGCAGCGGCCAGCCCACTGTCGATGGACTCCATCATGTCCAGATCATCGGCTCCGTCGGCGGCGACACCACTGCCCATCGACTCAAAGAACGCCGACAGGAGGCTGCCCATGTACTCGCCCTGGTGCTGCTTGTAAATCTCGAAGAACACCTTCTGCATGTAGACGGTGTCGACGGGGCGGTTGCGGGCGCAGGCCAGCGCGTATTTCTCGGTCTCGGCTTCGAGCTCGTCCCTGGGCACCACCTTGTTGAGGAAGTTGCACTTCTCCATGTCCTCAGCGGTGAACGGCCGTCCGGTGAAGACCATCTCCTGGAACTTCCGCAGCCCCATCATCTGCACCCACGTCCACATGCGCGGGCCCCAGCCGTAGTAGCGGAAAGACGGGTGGCCGAAGAGCGCATCGTCGGACGAGATCACCAAATCGGCGTCGGCACACTGATAGAAGTGCCAGCCGTAGCAGTACCCCTTGGCTTCGACGATGCTGATCTTCTTCAGTTCCTGCAGCGGACGATTGCCCGCCTGCACGTTGGCGTACCAACCGCTGATGGTGGCGCCGTTACGAAACGTGCCCTTCGGCGGATAGTTGACGTCCAGGCCCTCTACCTTCAGTTCACGCAAGCGCTTCTCGGGTTCGTCGACGCCCTCCATGAACTCGGGCAGGTCGGCACCGCTGCCGAGGTTGTCGCCGACGCCGCGGATGACGACGACCTTGACGTCGTTGTCAACGGACGCGGCACGCACCACGTCGGCGTAGCGCAACCGCGCTTCCGACGTGGGCGCGTTCAGGAACTCGGGTCGGTTGAACGTGATCGTCGCGATCTTGGTCTTGGGGTCCTTCTCGTAGAGGATGATCTCCTCGGCGGTGGGCCGCTCGGTCTTCGACATCCGTTTCCCTTCAGCCAATTCCAACGGAGCTCTGGCCACTGAACGACGGACTCGTCGTCAGCACCTCGGCTCCGTCGTCGGTGATCAGGACCGCGTCGCGTTGGTAGACCGCGCCGACACCCTGCGCCCATACGTACCCGGTGACGGCCAGCACCGTTCCTGGGTCCAGGTGTGCCTCGGCGGATGTGGCCGGCAGGTCCGGCGATACGACGGGCGGGTCGAACCCGAGGCCCAGACCGTGTGCGACGGGCATCGGGGGCAGCGGTTCGCCTGCGGCTTCGTATGCCGCGAGCAGATCGATAGCTGGAACGCCGGGCTTACATGCCGTAATTAGCTTTTCCCACAGCGCATTCGAGCGATCGAAAAGCTCGTCGGCGCCAGCGACGTCGCCGACCGGCACCGTGCGGCCCACCTCTCCCACGTAACCGTCGGCGAGCGCGCCCGACGCGAATGCCACCAGGTCGCCGTCGGCGACCCGACGGTCCCTGGGACCCTGCCGCCACCGGTGCTCCGCGCGACGTCACCCACGCGCCGTCCTGAGTGGCCGACGTGCTCACACCGCCGGCAGCCATGGCCTCCAGCATCGCACCGGTCAACGACTGCTCGGTCATTCCTGGCGACAACTCGGAAAGGGCTGCCGTCAAGCCGGATTCGGCCACCCGGGTGGCCCCCCGCAGCGCCTCGACTTCTTCCGCGGTCTTGATCCGCCGCGCCGTGCGCATTGCGAGTTCACCGTCGACAAGCTCGGCGTTCGGGAACGCGATCGGCAGCAGCTGCCCGAAAGTCGGTGACAGGGCGTCGGTTCCGACCCGGGCAGCCGTCGCGGCGCCGTCGATGTTTTTCAGCACCTCGATCAGAGTCATCGGGTTCCACGCGAGGCCGTAGAGGTGGTCGTGGTCGATCTCCTCCGGCATGCCCTCGTCCCAGGTGCTGTTGAGATGGATCTCACCGGTGGCACGGACCACGACGCAGATCGGCGCGAAAGGCCGCGTCCCGGCGACCCACAGTTGTGGCGCTCCGGTCACGTAGCGGACGTTGGCCTGTCTGCCGAGCACCAGGACGTCGAGGTCGAACGCCTCCATCTGGGCGATTGCGCGTGCGCGACGCCCTGTTCGCAGGGCCAGGCCGTCGGCGACGATCTCGTCGGACATCAGATGCCCGCCCCGTACGGTGTGTAGGGATAGTCGGTGATCGGCGTGAAGCCGTCTTCGGTGATGACCACAATCTCCTCGCTTCGATAGCCGCCGGTGCCGTCCTCCCAGATCACCGGCTCCAATACCAGCACCATTCCGGCGGGGAACACGAAGTTATCGTCGAACTCCTCGCCCAGATCGGTTCCGATCATGGGCATTTCAGCGGCGTTGGTGCCGATGCTGTGGCCGAGGTAGAAGTGGGGCAGCCACGGCTTGCGACCACCGTTGGCTGCGATTGCGGCGCGCGCCAGGTCACCCGACGTCGCGCCGGCCTTGATGACTCCCAATACGGCGCCGAGGATCTCGCGCCATTTTGCGTACTGGTCCTGCTGGCGAGCGGTCGGTTCCTGACCCACCACCCAGGTACGCCCGAAGTCCGAACAGTAGCCCTCGTAGGTGATGCTCACATCGGTCCACAACACGTCACCCTTGGCCAGCGCGCGCTCGGTGGTCAACAGCGGGAGGGCCAGATCACCGGTGGTTGTCCAGGTCCCCTCCGCCTTCGAACTGGGCATCACCTGCCAGATGGCCTCGAGCATGTTCGCGGTAGCGCCGAGCTCGAACGCCCGCCGCACGAACTGTGCCGACAGGTCAATCTGACGCACGCCTGGCACCAGCGACTTCTGCACCTCGACGACGGCCTCTTCGGTGATCCGGCAGGCCTTGCGAATGCAGGAAATCTGGTCGACCGTCTTCACCAGCTTCGCCGGGCCCACCACCAGGGCGGCATCCGAGGGCGGGCCGCCGGGGAAAAGTCCCCTCGCATTCCGCATCGCGCCGGTCATTTCGTCGACGGCGACCGTTGCGCCCGAGGGGACGAGATCGGCCAGCACCTTCGCGAAATGTTCGACGCCCTCATCGAATTCGAGATACAGCGGACCGTGTACGTGGTCGGCGGGCAGCTCCGACTCCCACGCCGAGCCCTCGCGAAACGGCATGTACAGGTGCGGATGCTCGTCGTCGCTGAGCACGATGGCCACCGGCCGCTCCACATGGGATAGGCCTGCATCGAGCAGCGGCCAGCTCGCACCGGTGGCATAGACGACGTTGCCGTTGCCAAGGAGGACCAGGGCGTCGACGCCCTTCTCCTTCATCGCAGCGCGCAGTCGCGCACCGATCTCGCGGTACATGCGGCCGCGGTCCGGCAGGTCGGGAATGTCGAGCAGGGTGGCACCCGGCTCCAAGAACGTGGTCATTGCGGCAGATCCCCTAGACGCCCAGGAACTTCTTGATGTTTCCGCTGACAATCTTGGCAGCGTTCTCCGGTCCGACGGCTTCGACGACTGAAGCGAGTGACTTCTCCGAGTAGCCGAACGTGCTCTCGTTGTGTGGGTAGTCCGATGACCAGAACACCTTGTCGATCCCGATCCGGTCGATCAGCTGCAGGCCCAGCGGGTCGACCATGAACGACGCGCTCATGTGTGTGTCCCAGTAGTACTGAATGTCATGTTCGAGCTTGTGGTTGAACATGTGCTGATACGACGCAAGCAGGTGCTCGGCGTCCTGTAGAGCCCATGGCACCCAGGCGATTCCACCTTCGAACCAGCCGATCCGCAGCTTGGGGTGGCGGTCGAGGATACCGCTGAAAATGTACTTGGAGAACACCTCGCGGAACCCGTCGATATTGATCATCATGCCGACGGCGACGCTGTTGAACTCGCACGGGGTCTTAGGCGGCGTCTCACCGATGTGATGGGTAACCGGCAGGCCGGCGTCCTCGATCTCGTCCCACACCGCGCTCATCGCAGCGCTGCCGTAGTCGATGACCTTGTCGTCGTCGTCCTTACCTGGACTGATCGGCATCAGGAATGTCTTGAGTCCCAACGACTTCAGCTCAGTCAACGTGCTGCGGGCACCCTGAGGGTCCCACCAGTTGATCAGGCCGACGCCGTAGAAGTGTCCGTTCGATCGCTCCTGGAGGTCGGCCATGTGCTCGTTGTAGATGCGGAACACTCGCTCGCGAAGTCCCTTGTCGGGGTAGTGGAACAGCGCCAGCACCGCGTTCGGGAACGCCAGCTCCTTGTCGACGCCGTCCTCTCGCAGCTCCTTGACACGCGCCTCGATGTTGTTGGTGGCGGCACCCGCGAGGTCGTCGTACTGCATCAGCACACGGCTGAAGTCACCGGGCAGGAACGTCTTTCCCTTTGCGAGGCCGACCATGTAGGCGCCGTCCTCGTACCAGATGCGCGGCGCCTTGTCTTTGAGGTCGTCCGGGAACTTCTCGTAGAAGATGTCCTCGGCGACCGAGATGTGGTTGTCGGCGGAGAACACCTCGGTCCCCGCCGGCAGTCCGACGTCTTGCTTGCCTGCGTGACCCTGCCGGTCCTTCGGCGCGCCGTAACCCCCGGCTGGATAGAGCGTGGAAGTGGAAGTAGACATCGTTGACACTCCAATCGGGCTGGTTACCACGTAACGGGAAGTTCGTAGACGCCGTAGGCGAGGCGGTCGTGCTTGAACGGCACCTCGTCGAACGGCACGGCAAGGCGCAGCGTGGGGATGCGCTTGACCAATGTGTGGAACACGATCTGTAGCTCGGCGCGCGCGAGCTGCTGTCCGACGCACTGATGGCGGCCGTAGCCGAAGCCGAGCTGTTGACCGGCATCGCGGGTGAGATCCAGCTGCTCGGGCTTCGGATAGGCGGCCGCATCCCAGTTCGCGGGGGCCAGGTCGATGATGATGCCCTCGCCGGCGCGAATGGTCTCGCCGGCGATCTCGATGTCCTCGATGGCCACCCTGCGCTGGCCATTCTGGATGATCGACAGGTAGCGCATCAACTCTTCGGCCGCGTTCGCGATGAACTTCGGGTCGTCGGAATCGCGAAGCAGCGCAGCTTGTTCGGGGTTCTCCAGCAGCGCCAGCACGCCTATGCCGATCATGTTGGCGGTGGTCTCGTGCCCGGCGATCAACAGCCCCGTACCCAGCTGTGCGGCCTCCTTGACACTGATCTCGCCGGCGTTTACCCGTTCGGCCAGGTCCGACACCGCATCCTCGGTTGGGTTCGCCATTTTGGCTTCGACGAGGTCGCTCAGGTACTTGGCCAGGCTCATAGCCCCCTTCTGGCCATCCTCGGCGCTGGCGTAGCGGGCGAGCCCCACGTTGGCGTGGTGCTGGAAGAACTCGTGGTCTTCGTATGGGACGCCGAGCATTTCGCTGATCACCCGGGTTGGCACCGGCAGCGCAAGCTTCGCGACGATGTCGGCGGGCTGCGGGCCTGCCAGGATCGCGTCGATGCACTCATCGGTCACCTCTTGGATGGCGGCGCGCAAGCCCTCAACACGCTTGAAGGTGAACGGCTTTGACAGCATCCGGCGGAACCGGGTGTGCTCCTCGGCGTCGGAGGTGAACACCGACCGGGGCCGCTTGTTCACTGTAGAGAGCATGTGCTCGTTCCAGTGCGGAAAGCCGTCGAGCCGGTCGTCGACGCTGACGCGCGGGTCGGCGAACAACTCCCGCGCCACCGCGTGACCCGTGATCAGCCAGGGGGTGCTGCCATCCCAGATCCTCACCCGGGAAAGGGGTTTGGCCTCCCCCATTTCGAGCATCTGGGGCGGCGGCGCGAATGGGCAACGGGTATCCCTGTCCATCGGATAGTCGGGGACCTCTGTTGTGGTTCCGGTCAACGTTTCAGACATGGAGTCCTTCTCATTCCTCGATGTCGATGGCTAGGGCTGGGCAGGCCGCGGCCGCTTTGCGGGCGTTCTCGGATTGTTCGGGTGGCGGATTGTCATTGAGCAGGACGACGACACCATCGTCGTCGCGCTGATCGAAAAGCTCTTCGGCGTTCAGCACGCACTGGCCAGATGAGACGCATTTGTCTTGGTCGACAGTTACTTTCACGTCACGGGTGCTCCGTGACCGGTGCGCACCAGAGCCCGACGATCGCGTCGATGAGGCCGGATCCAACTGCGGTCCAATTGGTCCGTGGGACATCGGAGCCCTCGGCGAACGCACGCTCGAAGTCGGCGCACGTGTGCATCATCAGGTTGCGCGCCATGATGTTGCGTTCCGTCACGACAGCCATCGGCAGGTCGGGCAGGCAGCGGGTGATGCCGTCGACGACCTGCACCAGCGACGGCGACGCGAGCGCGTCCTTGATCACGATCTTGTGATAGGCGGGGTCGGTCAGCGCCTGGGCGGCGAATCGCGCGTACCAGGTGGGGTTGCCGAGTTGGGCCAGATGCTCGGTGAGTGAGCACACCAGGCACGCGACCCAGTCCCGCAACTCGGTCGAGTCCTTCGTCGTGGCCACCATCGTCTCGAGCAGCCGCTCGATCGACGCCCGATGCTTCTGCTCGATGGCGCGCACCAGGTCAGTCTTGGTGCCGAAGTGGTAGCCGACCGCGGCGTTGTTGCCCTGGCCCGCGGCCTCACTGACCTGCCGATTCGAGACGGCGAACACACCGTGCTCGGCGTACAGCCGCTCGGCGGCCTTCAGTATTGCCTCTTGCGTGCTGCTGGCCCGATCGGCGCGCACGGCTCTGGCGGTAGTCACCCCCCTAGTCAACGCCCTCGCACGTCTTAAGTCAAGTGACTGATTTAAACAGGTCACTTGCGGGCGATCACCTTGCCCGCCACGGTGCCGCCATCGATGGGCAGCACAGTTCCCGTGACGTACCGGGAGCGGTCGCCAGCGAAGTACAGCGCCGCTTCGGCGACATCCTCGACGGTGCCCTCCCGCTTCAGCGGCCGGTCGGCGCGCATCTGCGCGCGAATCTTCTCCTCGAACTGTTCGAGTTGTTCTGCGTCCTCACCCGCAGCCGACTTGCGGACGATTGCCGTGCGGATGTTGCCGGGAGCGATGGCGTTGACACGAATCTCGTAGTGCGCAAGCTCAATCGCGGCGGACTTGGTGAACTGGATGACCGCCGCCTTCGATGCGCGATAGGTCATCACGCCGCCGCCGGCCTGAATACCGCCGATCGAAGTGAGGTTGATGATTGATCCGCCACCGTGTTTGGACATATGGCGCGCGGCGTCGCGGGTCCCGGCCATCACAGCGCCGACGTTGATCGCCATGACCTTGTGAAAATCCGCGAGGTTGTCGTCGAGGAAGCGACGGTGCATGGTGCCGGAAACGCCTGCGTTGTTGACCATCACGTGCAAGCCGCCGAAATGCTCGACGGCCGTCGACACCAGCCCACCCACCTGATCGAAGTCGGCGACGTCGGTCTCGATGAACAGCACGCTGTCGCCGAGCTCCGCCGCCAACGCTGTTCCGCCGTCACGGTCGACGTCGCCGATCAACACCTTTGCGCCTTCGGCCGCGAACCGGCGCGCAAGGCCCTCGCCCAAGCCGGACGCGCCGCCGGTGACGATCGCGACCTTGCCCGTCAGTTCGTTGACCATGAGGCCGGTACCTTTCGTTGCACCTCGGCGAGGAAATCCACCAACACGTGGTTGACGACCGACGGCTGTTCAATCTGCGGGCAGTGACCGGCCTTCGGGACCACAACCGAACGACCACCGGGAATCTGATGCGCGATCTCTGCGGCCCACCCGGGTGGCAGCAGCTTGTCGCACTCCCCCTCCACGACAAGCGTCGGAACGCTGATGCGCTCGTACGATCTCTTGCTCGACGGTAGTGGCGGCGGCTCGAGGCCCGGCCGCCGAAAGCGTGCCGCTGCGAGTGCCTCCCATGCGCCGGGCGCAATGCTTGACTCGTAGCGCCGTTGCACGTACGCGTCGTCGGCGGGGTATGACGGGTTGTGGAACAGCGCCTCGACAATGCGGCGCATGCCGGAAAGCGTTGCGTCGTAGTCGTAGAGGGCGGCCGAGTGCTCGTTGCGCTGGATCTCACCGCCACCGCAGATCATCACCATGCTGCGCGCAGGCAGTATCGGCGATTCCGAAGTGGCGTCGACGAACATGTTGACGGCACCCATCGAGTTGCCGACGAAGTGTGCGGACTCGACACCGAGGGCTTCGCAGAACCGCGCCATGTGCCTGATCCGCATGCCGCGGCCGTCGTTGAAATCGATGACCTTCGCCGACTCGCCGAACCCCAGCATGTCGAGTGCGAGCACGCGATGATGCGCCGCCAGCGCGGTGATGTTGTTTTCCCAGCCCAGTTCCGCGTTGATGCCGAACTCTCCGCCATGCAGCAGAACGACCGGATCGCCCTGTCCCGCTTCGAGATAGCCGGTCGCGAGGCCGTCGACCAGCACGGCCTTCCGCTGGACGTCGGTCACGCCGATTCCCATGCGGACCTGGCGAACGTCAACAGCTGGGTGGCGAGCATCTCGAGCTGACCCTGCACCGTCGTGTCGATGAGCTGACCTGCGTCGTCCCAGATTTCGTCGGCGGAGTTGATCGCCACTCCGAGCGGAGTGGGCCATGCGCGCAGCGCGTGCCCGATGCTGCGGAGCTGCCCCAATGTGCCGACCGACGCCTGCCACCCATATGCGCAACTGATGCAGCCCCAAGGCGTGTTATCGAGGTAGACCCGCGGATCCTCGCGGAGATCTTCGATGTAGTCGAGCGCGTTCTTGACGAGGCCGGACACCGCGCCGTGGTAACCGGGCGAGCCGACGACGACAGCGTCTGCGTCGCGCAAGGCGCTGACGAGTTCGAGCGCCTTTGGCGTGCGCTCCAATTCGTGCGGCGCATACATCGGCAGGTCAAGGTCAGGACCGCTGAAGAACTTCGAGCGCCCGCCCTGTTGTTCAACGGATTCCAGGCAGTACCGCAGCGCGCGCTCGGTCGACGAGTTGGCCCGCAGTGTTCCGCCGAGGCCGACGACCAGTGGCGCACCGCCCATGGTTGTACTTGCAGTCATGTCCTACCTACTTGATTGCGATCGGATTGATGGGTGAGCCGACGGCGCCGGTGACCCGCAACGGCGGTGCGATGAGCTGGAATTCGTACACGCCGTCGGCGGCGCAGTCGGCGGCAAGCGCAGTGAGATCCCAGTACTCGCCGAGCATCAGCCCCATGTCGCGCAGGCACAGCATGTGCATCGGCAGGAACGCGCCTTCGACCCCCGACATGGGGTTCTCGACCATCAGATTGTCGGCGGCGACGGCAGCCACCTCGTGGTCGTGCAGCCATGTTGCGCACGTCCAGTCAAGGCCGGCACCGGGCTCGCCGCCGTCACCGGTCTCCAAAAACCTCGCCCACCAACCGGTTCTGACCAACACGATGTCACCCTGCCGCACCGTGACACCCTGCGCCTTGGCGGCCGCGTCGAGTTCGTCCGGAGTGATCGGGTCGCCGATCTCGCAGTAGGTCTCCACACCGCGCAGCCGGACGATGTCGAGAAGCACACCGCGTGAGGTGATGCCCTTACTGTCGACCTTGTCGATGCCGCAGTAGAAGGCACCCGCGCTCGTCACCGAATCCGCGGGGAAGCCGTTGTAGAGGTAGTCCTCGTAGTACACGTGCGAGAGCGCATCCCACTGCGTGGCGGCCTGCAACGGCATGATGATGATGTCGTCGTTGAACCGCATCGGGTTGCCCTCGAAGTACCCGGCAAGCTGGCCTGCCGCGGGGTTCTGCAGCCATTTCGGACCGTACTCGAGCAACGTGGCCGCGTCGCCGCCGTCGATGGTCATCACGTGCAGTGGGTTCTGCCGGAAGTGAAACGCGCCCTGCGGCCCCGACGACCCGAAGTCCACGCCGAGCGGAAAGACCTTGCCGTGCTTGACGAGGCCGGCCGCCTCGGCGACCTTCTCCGCCGTGATGAAGTTCAGTGTCCCCAGTTCGTCGGCGTCACCCCAGCGACCCCAGTTCCGGACGTCGTCGGCAACACGCCGAAAGTCGCTCATGCTGGCCATTACTCGCCTCTCCCACCCTTCAACGTCATCGTCGCGGTACCGATCCGGCGAGGTCCGTCTCACCAATCGTGCCGCCGTCCACCCAGATCACCTGTCCGGTGATGTAGCTGGCGGCCTTGCTGTTCAGGAAGAGCAGAACACTGGCCTGTTCGTCGGGCTCGGCAGTTCGGCCCAGCGGCGTTTTGAAGGCATCCAAGAACTCCGGTCCGTAAGCGGTCCGGAGCTGGTCGAGGATCGGCGTATCGGTGACGCCTGGCGCGGTGCAGTTGATCCGAATTCCTTTGGCGCCCAACGCTGCGACGTTGGCCATCCCGTAGAGGATGATCGCTTCCTTGGACAGCCGGTAGCCGCCACCGTCGGCGACCGCCTCCGCATTGCGCTGACACCATTCGATGCCGTCGGCCATTGTCACAGTGTCCAGCAGACCTGCCGTGACAGCGGCGTTTTCCCGGTAGCCCGATGCCGCAAGCGATGACACGTTGGCGATCGCGGATCCAGGCGGCATCGTCGGCACCAGCGCATCGGTGAACTGCCGGGTACCGAGGAAGTTGATGGTAACCACGCGCATCGGATCTTTTATGCCCGATGACACGCCTGCGACGTTGAACAAGGCATCGACCTGGCCGCCGATCGATGCGGCGGCCTGGTCGATCGACGTCGGGTCGGCCAGGTCGACCTCATGGAATTCCTTGAGCGGCAACGCCGGCTTTCGGACGTCGAGCCCGACGACCTCGGCGCCGAGTTCGGTGAGCTGACGCGCGACGTGCTCACCGATGCCCGAAGCGCAGCCGGTGACGACGACCCGGCGGCCGTCGTAGCGCCACAGCTCGTCAATCTGACCCATGGCTTATTTCTTGTCGGCGTCCGGGTTTCTGCTCGTCCACCCTTCTCCTGACTTGAGTTTCGCTGCGGCCTGCTCGATGCCGGCGTTCATCTCGTCCATCGCCAGCGACACCTCGTTGGCTGTGTAGTTCTCGCGACCGGTGGGCAGACCTCCGAAGGAGTAGCTCTCATCGAACGCGGGGGCCTTCGAGGGCTGCCTGCGAGCCTCGGCCTTCTCGATCATCGGCTCGAGGCGCTTCGCCTTTTCGGCGACCGCCTTCTCGTCACGTTCGATGAACTCGGGCAGCACGTCGGAGCCCATCAGCTCGATCGATTCCATCGTCGCTTCGTGGGTGCGGGGGGTGAGCAGCACGATCAGTTCGTCGACGCCGCTCTCCTCATAGCCACGCAAGAACTCGCGCACCGTGGCTGGGCTGCCGATCGGCCCGCGTCCTGGGCCGTACACGATGGTCGGATCCTTTTCGATCTCCTCGAGATGGCGCTTCCAGACACCGGTCCGTCCCGGTGTGTGCATGCCGGTCATGTAGTAGTGCATGATCCCGAACGCGAAGAATCCGCCGCCCATCCCGAGCCGTTCGACGGCTTGTTCATCGGTGGGCGCCACCATCATCGAGAGGTCGCCACCGATGGCGAGGATGTTGGGGTTCATCTGCGGCGTCACGGGTGCGCCGTTCTCCTCGAACTCCTTGTAGTAACCATTGACACGCTCGGTGAGCGGCCCGGGCCCGGTGTAGGCGAAACTCAGGGCACCGAGGCCTCGTTGCGCGGCCATCTGCACAGAAGCCGGCCGCGTGCACGCCACCCATACCGGCGGATGCGGCTTCTGCAGCGGCTTGGGTACCACGTTGCGCGGCGGCATCTCGATGTGTTGGCCCTTGAAGCCGGTGAACGGCTCCTCGATCATGCAGCGGATCGAAACCTCCAGCGCCTCTTCCCACATGGTTCGCTTATCCGCGGGATCGATGCCGAATCCTCCGAGCTCGCCCACCGACGACGACTCCCCGGTTCCGAACTCCACCCGGCCGTTGGAGATGAGATCGAGTGTCGAGACGCGCTCGGCAACCCGGGCCGGGTGGTTGACGGCCGGCGGCAGGTGCATGATCCCGAAGCCGAGCCGAATGTCCTTGGTGCGCTGGCTCGCCGCGGCAAGGAAGATCTCCGGCGCGGTGGAGTGGCAGTACTCCTCGAGGAAGTGATGCTCGGTCAACCACACCGTCGAGAAGCCGGCCTTATCGGCAGCCTCCACCTCGTCGAGGCCGTCCTGGAACAGCTGGTGCTCGTCGTCGTCACTCCACGGCCGCGGCAGCGGAAATTCGTAGAACAGGGAAATCTTCACTTGCTTCCTCCTTGGAAGATCGAGTCGTCTTGCTGCTTGGTTTCTGACGTTTGTGCGATGTGTTTGGCGGCGACGTAACCGAACGTCATGGCAGGGCCGATGGTTGCCCCAGCCCCGGCGTAGCTGCGGCCCATCACCGCCGCAGACGCATTGCCAACGGCGTAAAGACCTTTCACGACGCTGTCGTCGTCGCGGAGCACACAGGCGTGTTCGTCGGTGCGCAGGCCTCCCGACGTGCCGAGGTCGCCGAGGATGATCTGGAACGCGTAATACGGGGGTTTGCCCAGCGGGTGCAGGTTCGGGTTGGGCAGGGTCGGGTCGCCGTAATAATTGTCGTATGCGCTGTCGCCGCGGTCGAAGTCGTCGTCGTGGCCGCTGCGTGCCAGTTCGTTGAAGCGGTCGGCGGTCGTGCGCAGGTTCTCCGCAGGAACGTCGATTTTCGCCGCGAGTTCCTCAAAGCTGTTGGCCTCCTGGACGATACCGGAGTCCAGCCACGCCTTCGGGACCTTCCAGCCGGTTGGTACCGGCGCAAAGGGAACCTTCGGGATCGGTAGGTGTCCGCCGACGACATATCGGTGAAAGGATCGGATGTCGGTGATCAGCCAGCACGGGATATGGGTTACGCCAGAACGTTGACCGTCGATCATCGCGTGGGCGAAGTCCATATAGGGCGCGGCCTCGTTGATGAAACGTCGACCGTCGCCGTTGACGACGAACTGCGACGGCATCATCCGCTCGTTGAGCATGAACTGCAGCCGACCGTCCGGCCAGCACATCGCCGGGAACCACCAGGCCTCGTCGAGTAGGTCGGTGGAGCCGCCGACCTTCTCCCCCGCGCGGATTCCGTCGCCCATCGCGGCGGGATTGCCGAAGCTCCAATCCTTTTCCAACACAGGCAGATGCTGTCGACGCCAGGCCATGTCATGGTCGAAACCACCGCTGGCCAGGATCACGCCGCGCCGCGCATGGATGCGCTGCAGCTGACCATCTCGCTCGATCACCGCGCCCGTCACGGTCCCGTCGACATCGGTGATGAGTTCGGTCATGGGCGAGTTCAGCCACAGCGGGATGTCCTGCTGCTTGAGTGCCAGCCGCATCCTCGCAGCCAGTGATTGACCGATGGCGGCCATCCGGTCACCGAACACCCGCGCCCGGAACATCCTCCAGATCAGCTTTACCAGAACAGCCTTGCCGCGCCAGTTCTGGCGCACCTGGTAGAACAGGCGAAGATCTTTGGGGCCGAACCAGATTCCCTTTGGCGCCAACGCCAGCGGACGCAGCAGATTCTCTTCCTCGTCGCCCAGCTTCCGTAGGTCGATCGCGGGAACGTTGATCGTGCTCCCGAGCTCGGAACCGCCTGGCAACTCCGGGTAGTAGTCGGCATAGCCCGGCTTCCAGACGAACTCGAACCACGGGCTGCGCTTCTCGAGGAACTCCATCATCTCCGGCGCGGTATCGACGTATTGCCGCAACCGCGCATCGCTGACGAGTCCTCCGGTGATCCGCTTCAGATACTCGAATACGGCGTCGGGGTCCGGAACGTATCCCTGCTTGCGCTGGCTAGGCGCACCGGGCACCCAGATGCCACCACCCGACAGAGCGGTGGAGCCACCGAACTGCGGTGACTTCTCGACGACGAGCGTGTCGAGGCCGAACGATTCGGCGGCCAGTGCTGCGGTCATGCCGCCGCCGCCGGATCCGATCACCAGCACGTCGACGGTGTGGTCGAACGCACTCGCGGTCACGATGTCAGCACCGCCGTTCGGATGGCGAAGCCCGCGATCAGTTCGGGCGCCGCCCGGTAGAACCGCTGCTGCGTCTCGTAGCGTCCGTGCGCGGCGAGGGCCGCGAATGCCGCAACCCAGGTTCGGATTTCGTGTGCCGAATGCCCGGCCTCTTGCTCGATCCAGCTGTTCGACCAGGCATCGACTTCGGGGAGCCGGTTGGAGTCGAGCAACTCGAGGAAGGCGTGATCCCAGTCGGGATTGAGCGGTTGAAGCGAGCCCTGCCCTTCGGCGAACTCGCGCGCGGCTTCCATCACCGCCACCTGCCGGGCCTGTCGCTGTTCGGGTGTCATCGCAATGCCGTGCACGATCCGGTCCAGTGCCGCCGGCGGAGCAGTCGCCAATGTCGGCACTGGCGGATCGTGGGACAGCCCACCGGATCCGATGATGAGCACGCGCTGGCCCAACGTCGCCAGGTACGTTCCGACCGCGGCGCCCAGCGCCCGCACCCGGCGCAGTGGCCCCAGTGGCGTGGCGACGGAGTTGATGAAGATCGGGATCACCGGCCGCGCCGTGGCATCACCGAACAGCTTCTGCAGTGGCTGTACGGTCCCGTGGTCGACGTCCATGCTCGCCGAGATCGCGACATCGACTCCGGATTCGAGAACGGCCATGGCGCAGTCGGTTGCGACGTCGGCAGGCACATTGAGCGGCCCCGCGTAAGTGCCGTAGTCACCGACGCCCGCAGCGGCGGTGCCGATGCAGAACGGCGGCATCGTCCTGTAGAAGAAGCCGTTGTAGTGGTCGGGCGAGAAGATGACGACCAACTCCGGATCGAACGCGGTGACGAAGTCGCGAGCCGCGGTGAGCTCGGACTCGATGTCGTCAAGGAGATCCCGCGGTGGTCCCGGAAGATTCAGTAGTGGGCTGTGCGACATACAGCAGAGGGCCAGTGACACCGTTGCCTCCTCCCTGGGTCAGACAGAGAACTTTGAAGAGTGACGCGGATACTTCGGGTGCGCGTTGGGCGATGCAGGCTCCCGCAATGCATCGATCGGGACGCAGGAACAGCACGGAATCGGTGTTGGCGTCGAACCACGCCTTCAGCGCGCCGGTGCGATCGCCGACGATGACGACGTCTGGGTCGTCGTGCCCCGTCCAGTGCAGCTGGGTCATGGGTCGTGCAGCGATGAACTTGGCCCCCAACGCTTTCCACCGGTCGAACATTTCGTCGCCGAGGAATGCGCGCGGATTGTTGCTCCAGCACAGCACGGCGAAGCCGGTGCCCAACACGTCGTCGAGCAAAACGTTCTGTTGGTCGCGCGTGTCGACCCGCGGCTGGATGAACAGCGTTCCGGTCGGCGAAGTGTCAGAGGGTGGTTCGGCATGGAAGACGGCGCCCTGTTGATAACGCGGCATCGGCTTGAACCGCATCTCCAGGATGTAGCGCTTCAGCGTCGGCACGAGCGACGCGCCGTGGATGACGCGGTCCCGCAGCGCGGCGACCCGCCGATTGGTCGGCGAGATGACACGTCCGACCGTGGTGGACAGGTCGATCATCGCCCTGGCGTGTTTGCGCCGCTCGACGTCGTAGGTATCGAGCAACGCATCGTCGGCGTGACCGTTCACGACGGCCGCGAGCTTCCAGCCGAGGTTGGCCGCGTCGCGGATGCCGCTGTTGTAGCCCTGCCCCTGCCACACCGGCATCAGATGTGCGGCGTCGCCACCCAGCATCAGCCGTCCCTTCCGGAATGCCCCCGCGATGCGCGAGTGGTGGGTATACACCCGGTGCCGGATGATGTCGACACGCTCTGGATGCGGGACAAGCTGCGCGAGCATGCGCCTGACGAACGCCGGATCCTCGGCTTCTTCATCGGACTCGTCGCCGTGAATCATGAACTCGAAGCGCCGAATTCCGTGCGCGATCGAGATCGAGACGTATGGTCGCGCGGGATCCGCGCCCACCTCGCTGTTGGGATGGCCGAGCGGATCGTTGGCACAGTCGATGACGAGCCAGCGCGTCGAGGATGTGGTGCCGTCGAACGACACACCCATCAGTCGGCGGGTGGCACTGCGCCCGCCGTCGCAGCCGACCACATAGCGGGCATGCACGGGCTCGTGTCCGTCCGCGAACTCGACCGTCACACCATCGTCGGTTTCCGTGCAACCTTCCATCTGCCGGTTCCATGCGACTTCGACGTGGTCGAATCGGTCAAGCCCGGCCAAGAGTTCGGCATCGACCATCGGCTGAACGAAGCCGTTGCGCTTCGGCCAGCCGAAACGCGCGTCGGGTGGCGCCATTTCGGCAAGCAGCTTGCGGTTGGCGTCGAAGAACCGCAGGATCTGGTTGGGCACGGTGTGCGGCAGAATGCGCTCGACCAGACCGATCGACTGGAAGGTGCGCAGTGCCTCGTCGTCGAGGCCGACGCCACGCGGATAGTCGATGACAGAGGGTCGCTCGTCGACCACCAACGTCTGAACGCCCTGCAGGCCAAGGATATTCGCCAGAGTCAGTCCGACGGGCCCTGCCCCGACGATCACGACGTCCGGCTCGGCGGTCATGGTCACCGGTCCAACAGGAAGTCGAGGTGCAGGGAATTGAAAGTCTTGGGATCCTCGTACTGGGGCCAGTGCCCGCACCCCGGCATCACCTCGAACCGGGCGCCGGGGATCATGGACGCCATGCGGCTGCCCTCCGCGACATCGGCGGTGGGGTCGTCACTGGTCCACACCACCAACGTCGGCGCGCTGATCGCCCCGTACTCGGTGGGACCGAGCAGATTGCGCGCCCGGATCTCCGGATCCTGCAACGCCATAATGTCTTTCATCGCACCGGCGAAGCCCGGTTGGCGATAGACGCGCTGCCGGCTCGCGACGATGTCGTCGTAGTCCTTGGACTTGTCCGCCATCAACCATTTGATGCGCGCCTGAACGGTTTCCCATGTCGGGTTCTCGGCGGCGGCCATCGACAGCGTGATGATCCGCTTCATCACTTCCGGATCGGCTTGCGAACCGCCCGCGGTGTTGAGCACCAACTTGTCGATCCGGTCCGGGTGGTCGACTGCGGCGCGGGCCGCAACCCAGCCGCCGAGTGACTCGCCGCTGATGTGGGCACGCTCGGCGCCTATGGCGTAGAGAAAGGCCATCAGGTGATCGACGTAGTGCCTCACCTCGAGGGGATGACCGGGTTTGTCGGTGTATCCGTGGCCGAGCATGTCGATCGACCAGGTGGAGAAGTGCTCGGCGTGGGCCTCAAGGTTGCGCACGTATGCCTCGGCGTGACCGCCGGATCCGTGGAGAAATACCAACGCGGGGCTGCCGGGGTCACCGGCGTGCAAGTAGCGGGTGCGCACTCCCCCCGCGTCGAGGTAGCCCTGCGAGAACGGGACGCCCTGAAGATCGCTCCAGATGCTCTCGAACTCCGCCACTCGTCACCCTCTCTTGACACTGAGAATCGGATTCTCGTATTTTGTAAGCACTCTGCTCATTTATCGCACATCCATGTGCACTATAGTCAGAGCATCACTCTCGCGAGGGAGTCTTGTCAAGGAAGGGGCCGCCATGACGTCGGTCAGTGAGGCGAGCGGCACCGCCGTGCCGAACGGTGCGCCCGGCTCGCAGACGCTGGCAAGGGGATTGGCTGCGCTGCAATTGGTCGCCACGTCTCCAACGGGGCTGACCGTCCAGCAGGTCGCCGACGACATCGGGGTTCACCGAACGATCGCGTACCGCCTGCTGACCACGCTCGCTCAGTTCCGGATGGTGGCCAAGGGCGAAGACGGTCGGTACCGGTCTGCCGCCGCACTCGCGGTGTTGGGCGCTTCGTTCGACAACAACGTCCGGCAGCTGAGTGTGCCCACGTTGCGCGGATTGGCCGATGAACTCGGTACCACGGTCTCACTGCTTGTCGCCGAAGGCGATCAGCAGGTGGCGATCGCCGTGATCGTGCCGACCAATGTCTTCTATCAGCTGTCCTTTCACGAGGGCAGCCGATATCCGTTGGAGCGGGGATCGGCTGGAATCGCGCTGCTCGCCAGCATGCCGCCGCGCCCAGAAGAGCGCGACCTCGTACCGCAAGCGCGCCAACAAGGTTGGGTCATCACCCACGGCGAAGTCGAGCCCAACACGTTCGGCCTTGCCGTGCCGGTACGGCGAAGGCCGCCGTCCCCGCCGACGTGTATCAACCTCATCTCCCACAGGGAGGACGTGGTGTTGGACGGCAGGGACGCTGTCATCAAGGCAGCCGACGAACTATCCGCAATCCTGAGCTGAAGGGATGAAACCGTGACCGACTGGGACAACGAAGTCGACGTGGTCGTACTCGGAAGCGGCGGTGCAGGATTGACGGCTGCACTGACCGCCACGACCAATGGCGCGTCGGTGGCGGTCTACGAAAAGGCCGCGACCGTCGGCGGTACAACCGCGGTTTCCGGTGGCATCGTATGGATTCCCGCGCATCCGCGCTCCCCCGACGTCGAGTTGCCCGTCGAGGACGCGATGGACTATCTGCGCGCGCAGTCGCTCGGCTTCATGGACGACGACTTGATGGAGACGTTCGTTCGGACTGGTGCGAAGATGCTGGATTTTGTTGAGGCGCACAGCGATCTGCGGTTTGAGGTCGCCGAGGGCTTCCCGGACTACAAGCCAGAGTTGCCCGGCGGCCGGCCCTCCGGCGGACGGTCACTGAATGCCAAGCCGTTCGAGCTGTCGCAGCTGGGCGAATGGCGTGACAGGATCACCTCGTTCCCCGCGGATTTCAGCAACGTCGGCATCGATGCGGAAACCCGTGCGAGGATCCACGCCTCGCTGGACGACGAGTCCGGTGACTATTGCGTGGCAGGCACAGCGCTGATCGCCGGGCTGCTGAAGGGGTTGCTGAAGGCTGGGGTGACGCCGCAGACCAACGCCCGCGCCGTCGAGCTGTTCGCCGATGCGCTGGGCATCACCGGCGTGCGAATTACACAGGACGGCAAGGACTTCAATGTTCGAGCCCGCCAGGGCGTGGTTCTGGGCACCGGTGGGTTCGAATGGGACACGAAGCTGGTCGAGGCGTATTTGCGTGGCCCAATGCGCGGTGCGGTGTCCCCGCCGAACAACACCGGCGACGGGCTGCGCATGGCGATGGCGCACGGCGCCGACCTGGCGAACATGGGCGAAGCCTGGTGGGTGCCGATCGTGCAGCTGCCCGGCGACACGTTCCAGGGCCATCCCCGCAGCCGAAGTGTCCGACTCGAACGGACCCGCCCGCGAAGCATCATCGTCAACCAAGCAGGCAAGCGGTTCCTCAACGAGGCGGGCGAATACAACTCGATGGCGGGCCCGTTCCAGTACCTCGACCCGCGCCACGGGTACGCGAATGACCCGGCGTGGATAGTTTTCGACTCGCAGCATCTCAAACGCTACGGCTTCCTTGGTGTCGACCCGGATGCCCCCGCCCCCGACTGGTTCTCGCCGTCCAAGGACCTGGTCGAGCTCGGCGAGAAGACCGGCATCGACCCGGACGGCCTCGCGCACACCCTGGACGCGTGGAACGACAACGTCGCCCACGAAACCGACCCCGACTTCGGACGCGGCTCAAGCGCTTACGACGGGTACTGGGGTGACGATAAGGCGTCGACCACTGCGGGTAAGACCCTCGGCCCCATCGATACGCCGCCGTACTACGCCGTGCCGGTGTCGATCGGTGCGATGGGCACCAAGGGAGGCCCCCGCACAGACCGCGACGGTCGCGTGCTGCATGTGAACGGATCCGCTATCCCCGGCTTGTTCGCTGCGGGCAATGCCATGGCCGGTGCGACCGGAAAAGCCTACGGCGGCGCCGGCGGAACTCTCGGTCCCGCAATGGTGTTCGGCTACCGCGCAGGCCTCGCCGCCTCAGCGCGAAACTCTTAGCGCGAGCAGACGTAAAAGTATCCATTCACCGGCGTGTCGGGGTACTTTTGCGACTGCTCGCCGAAGGAAACCTAGCCGGCGATGGCCGAGCCGACGAAGTAGCTGCCCAATAGGCACACGGCGATCAGAACTACCCAGGCATCGGTGAGCCGGCAGAGCAACGCTGGGGCATGACGCACCTCCATGAACTCCCGAAAGATGATGCGCACCTTGATGAGCGCGATCACGATTGCGCTCACGGTGACGACGGTGCTGGCTCTCAACGTCCCATTCTGATCGACCGTTTGGTCAATCCAGACGTATGCGAGCGTCATCGACGTCAGGATCAACCAGACGATCAGCAGTCTCTTATTGAAAGTGGCGGTCATAGATCACCTCACGACGTAGAGCAATGCAAAGATCAGGACCCATAGAAAGTCGACCGTGTGCCAATAGGTGGCGCAGGTTTCGACGAGCTGCTGAGATCGCCGGGCCGGACTCCACAGCTGGTACACCGCAACCCCCAACACGATGAAGCCGATCAACACGTGGATGCAATGGATCGAAGTCAGGAAGAAGTAGTGCTGAAAGAACTCGTTGCTGGTGAACGTGTTCCCCATGTGGATCTCCTTGACCCACTCCAGCACCTTGGACGTAAGGAACACTAGTCCGAAGGAAATGGTCAGAAAGGCGTTGATCAATGCAGACCGGTAGGCACCCTCCCGGGATGCCTTGACACATCGGGCAATCGCCCACGAGCTCAGTAGCAACGCGATGGTGTTGAAGACCCCGATGCGGAGATCCAGGTCCGCCTGGGACTGAAGGTAGAGCTCCTCGTTCTGGGTGCGGGAGACCAGATACACCGAGAAGTACCCTGTGAAGAGAAGTGTCTCGAACAGAACGAACATCCACATATCGGGCTGCCCCGGCACGAACTTGGCCGGCTTATCTTCGAGTTGCGGCCGCGCCCCGGCGAGGTTGGTCATCGGACCGCCTCGGGTAGCGGACCGGTACCGAAGTCTTCGCGTTCAATCATCTTCCGCAACAACACAATGAAGACGATGGTGTAGGTGACGAACACGACCATGTTGATCCACCAAGCGATCGCACCGTTCCATGCGAAGGCGCCGCGGTGGAAGATCCAGGCCGGCGCGACGACAACTTCGGTCAGCGCATTGCACAGACTGAGGTAGCCGAACCACTTCGGGAACACGCGGTTCTTGTCGAGCAGAACTGCCACCAACCACACCAGGGAGCCGATCATGAACACGCCCATGGTTCCGCTGAACGACAGGAACGCGAAATCGAACAGCCACTGGATCAACTCGGGGTCACGGTCCGGCCGAAGGGCGCCAGCTGTCATCGCGATTGCCATCACAAGCATGCCGGGGATCGCGCTGAGCGAATAGATGATCAAGTACGAGTACGCGAAGAGCCGGCTCACCGACATCCGCCGCATCGAATACGCGAGGAGGGCATTCATCGGGGCGCACAAACCAGTGATGAGGAATACGACGCCGAACCCGGCGAGGATGCCGAGGTGGCGATCGCTGAACCACTGTACGACTGTCGGAGTATCCCATGCGGGGCTCGCCGGCGGCTGGACGCGGGTGATGAAGAAGAACAGCAGACCGTAGAGCTGGTAGAAGATCACCATCACCCACCACGCGAACCACAATTCGCGCTTGGGATGGTGACGGAAGTTCCAGAGGAACCTGCCCACCCGTGAGCCGGCGGGCGGGGCCGGCAACGTCACCGACTCTGCTGTCGATGCAATCATGCGGCGACCAGCTCCTGCGCTCGTTGCTGCCGAATCGTCTGGCCGAGAACGATTCCCATGATGACGATCCATACGAAGATCGCAATGTTCTTGACCCAGAACGACAGCAGGCCATCCCAGGCAAGTGGCCCGGTAGACGCCAGCGCGGTGAAGGCGGCGGGTGACAGCGCGACCGCGATCAGCAGGTTGAAGTGCGCCACCCACGGTTTGAATACCGGTTGATCCTGCCGATCCCAGTAGATCGCCAGCGCCAGCAGCAGGCACTGCGCGATCAGATAGGGAACGAGAACGGTGAAGGTGATCCACGCGAGATCGTTGAGCAACAAGGTCAACTCCGGCGCACGTTCCGGACGGAAGGCACCGAGGAGCCAGAACATGTTCGCGATGAGAAAAAGCGTCGGCGGCCCGCCGGCGCACGCGGTCAGGCTGTAGGACACGATCGGCGTGCGGTGAGCCATCCGGCGTACCTGCATCGCAAGCAGGATCACGACGGGGATCAGACCCACACCGAACCAGTTGAACAGGATCATGCTGTAGCGGATCCGCGCTGCATCGTCGCGGTAGAAGGCCGCGACCTCCTCGGCGGACATGGTCGGTGACATCGGATGGAGGAAGCCAGGAAACAGCAAGAAGGCGGACACCCAAATGATCGCCACGACAGGCAGTGTCCAGAAAAGGATCAACTCACCGTCAGTGCGTTTCATCGTCGAACCTCTTCATAAATAGCGTTGGTTGCCGATCGGCAACTTGGACGGTAGCCGATCGGCAACCAAGCGGTCAAATCTCGGCTACCCTCGTCGCTGTGACGTCCACCGAGGATGGCCTCAAGTTCAGCGAAATCACGCGCACGGCCGCTCAAACCCGCGTGCTGGACGCGGCGCTGAAACTCATTGCGGAGCGGGGAGTCAGCGGGACGTCCCTGCAGATGATCGCCGACGCGATGGGCGTGACGAAGGCGGCCGTGTACCGCCAGTTCAAGACGAAGGAAGAGATCGTCATCGCGATCACCGAACGGGAGATGAGCAGGCTGGAGGATGTGCTCGAAGCCGCCGAGGCCGAGGGTCACCCGCTCCGGGCACGGGAGGTGCTGCTGGACCGGATGGTCGAGCAGGCGATCGATCGCCGCGGCGCATTCAATGTTCCGATGTTCGATCCCGTCATCATTCGTCTGCAGGCCGAGTACGAGCCGTTTCAGCAATTCATCGAACGGCTCTACGCGGCCCTGCTCGGCACCGAGGCCGGCGTCGAGGCGCGCCTGCACGCGGCCATGCTGTCGAGCGCGATCAGCGTCGCCGTCATGCATCCGCTGCTCGCCGACGTCGACGGCGACACGCTGCGCGCGCAGTTGAGACAAATGACGCGCCGCATGCTCGGATTGCCCGAATGACGACCATCGCAGACGAGGACGCGATCCGCAGTCTCGTGCACCGGTATGCGGATGCCGCCTCCCGCCGCGACCCACAAGGCGTCGCAAGCACTTTCACCGATGACGGCGAATGGCACGCTCCCGAGTTGGGCCGTCACGAGGGCCGCGATGCGATGGTCGCCTTCTTCACCTCGATGCTCGACGGCTGGAATGTCTTTCTCCAGGGCCTGATGTCGGGCGTGATCGTCCTCGACACGACGAATCCAGATCGCGCGACGGGCCGATGGTTCGTTCAGGAGGTCGGCCAACGAGCCGAAGGCACCCACCTGACCATCGCGGGCGTCTACCACGACGAGTACAGACGACGCGAAGCCGGAGCGTGGCTCATCATGCGCCGTCGGTACGACCCGCTGCTGCGAAGCGTCGACGGCACCGTTACCGCGTTGCCGTTTCCCACGATCGGACGATGACGGTTCGACCGCGGCAATCAGCGCTCCGCTAGTGCCGCGGCGAGGTCGATCGTGCCGGTTTGGATTGCGGCGACGACACCGCCGTCGACCAACAGATCGGTGCCTGTGATGAACGCGGCGGCCGGCCCGAGTAAAAACTCGGTGGCGGCTGCGATGTCTTCCGGCGTGCCGATGCGCCGCACGCCGGAATTGTCGACCATCGCCCGCATGAGCCCGCCGGACTCGCTGTCCAGTTCCAGCCGGCCCATCGCAGTGGAGATCACTCCCGGGCTGATGCTGTTGATGCGTGCTCCCCGCTGACCCCACGCGCTCGCAGCCGCGGCGATTCGGATCTGGTTGGCGCGCTTGGCAAATGGATATGCCAGGCGGCTGTCGGTGATCGCAGAGCAGGCATCGAGATCGAGTAGTTCGTCGGTGGGTGTTTCGGCCAGTTGCCGCTGCACGTCGGCATCGAGCGCGGGGATCATATGCGCCGCCATGCTGGCGATGATGACGGCTGCGCCGCCCGGTTCGATGACTCGGCCGAACTCGTCGATGGTGAGCGCGACACCGAGCAGGTCGACTGCCAAAACCGCGTCGGTGGATGCCTGGTGCGGCGAAAGCCCTGCCGTATGAACCACGGACCTGACCCGACCGGATGACGCGGCCAAGTCGGCTACGGAACCAACCGAAGCGCGGGATGTGACGTCGACCTGCTGTATCAGGACCTGGTGACCGTCGGCGCTCAGCGCCTCATGAGCCGCCTCCAATCCACCTTGGCTGATGTCGGCAAGCACGATGATGCGGCCGGCTCCGACGCGACGGGCGATCGACAGCCCCATCCCGCCCGCGCCGATGACGACCAAGACCTCGTTATCACTCGAGCGCGACGTCATCTATCTCCTCATTGCTAGTTGGGGACGAACCTTGAGCACTCCCTTGGCTTTCCATTGGCGCTCCGAAGAGTTGCTCCGCCGCGGTGTAAGGATCCTCGTGACCCTCTGCGACCGTCTGCGCCAGGCGATCCAGGTCCGGGTGATTCCGCAGCAGCGTCTGAGCCAGTGACAGGATCTGAGCACGAGCACGCGCGGCGCATCGCTCTGGTGTATCGGCACGGTGAAACTCGTCGATTGCCTCGACCAGCTCCGGTATGCCTTCGCCCTCAGCCGCAACGAGTTTCAATATGGGCGCCTTGGTCTCGGCCCGCAGGTCTCGGACCGTTTGGTCGGCACCCTCGCGATCGGCCTTGTTCACTACCACGATGTCGGCCACTTCCAGCAGGCCGGCCTTGGCGGCCTGGACCGCGTCGCCCGCACCGGGGTTCAGAATGACGATGGTCGGGTCGGCGATCGCAGCGATCTCGATCTCCGACTGCCCGACACCTACCGTCTCCAACACGATCAGGTCGTAGGACAGCGCCGCGAGCAGCCTGATCGCTGCAGGCACCGCCGCTGCCAGCCCTCCGAGATGCCCGCGCGTCGCAACAGACCGGATCAGCACATCGGCGTCGTTGATGTGCGCGGCCATTCGGATGCGATCGCCGAGCAGCGCGCCTCCGCTGTACGGCGATGACGGGTCGACGGCTAGCACCGCAACGCGCATGTCGCGCTCGCGGTAAGCACTGACCAGTGCGCCGACCGTCGTCGACTTGCCCGCTCCAGGTGGACCCGTCACGCCGACGATGCGGGGCGGCGTCGTCGCCCCGAGGGCGTCGAGCACTTCGTTACGGCGGGGGCTTTCGACCAGGCTCAGCAGCCGGCCGGCCGCGCGGGTGGATCCTGTCCGCGCGGCGTCGATGAGCTCGTCGATGGTCACTGGTGGAAGAGCTTACGATGTCTCCGACATTCTGAGAATGGTATTCTCTTCACTTGAGAGTGCCAATTGCAAGAAGGGGAACCACATGCAAATCGCAGGTAGCTCGGCGATCGTCGTTGGTGGAGCGGGTGGCCTGGGCGAGGCGACCGTCCGGCGCCTGCATGGCGCAGGAGCCAAGGTAGTCGTCGCTGACCTGGCCGATGACAAGGGCAAGGCGCTGGAGAGCGAACTCGGTGTGCGCTATGTCCCCACCGACGCCACGTCCGAGGAGTCGGTCAACGCGGCCATCGCCGAGGCGGCGTCGCTGGCTCCCCTGCGTATCTCAGTTGACACCCACGGTGGTCCCGCCAGTGGCGGACGGCTGATCGGCAAGGACGGATCGCCGCTCGATCTCGACGGCTTCAAGAAGACGATCGAGTTCTACCTGACCGCGGTCTTCAACGTCATGCGGCTGTCCGCGGCCGAGATCGCCAAGTCCGAACCCCTGGAAGAGGGCGCCCGCGGGGTAATCGTCAACACCGCGTCGATCGCCGGCTACGAAGGCCAGATCGGTCAGCTCCCCTACGCCGCCGCAAAGGGCGGCGTGCTGGGCATGACGCTTGTCGCCGCGCGCGACCTCTCACCGCTCGGCATTCGCGTCTGCACCATCGCGCCCGGAACCATCAACACCCCGGCGTACGGCAAGGCGGCCGATCAGCTCGAGCAGTATTGGGCTCCGCAGGTGCCGTTCCCCAAGCGCATGGGCCGGTCGACGGAGTATGCGCAGTTGGCGCAGAGCATCATCGAAAACGACTATCTCAACGGCGAAATCATTCGCCTCGACGGGGCGCTGCGGTTCCCGCCGAAGTGACGATCGACGGGAAGGTCGCCTTTGTCGCGGGTGCCAGCCGCGGCATCGGGGCGACGGTCGCGGAGGCGCTGGCCCGCCAAGGAGCGGCTGTCGCGGTCGCCGCGCGCTCCGAGCAAGAGGGCAAGGTGCCCGGTACGATCCATGCCGTCGCGGACCGCATTACGTCGGCGGGTGGCCGGGCGCTGGCCGTGTCCTGCGATGTCACGAGTGAAGATTCTGTCGAAGCCGCTGTCGCTCAGACTGTTTCGGAGTTCGGCGGGATCGACATCCTGATCGCCAACGCCGGCGTGCTGTGGCTGGGGCCGATCGAATCAACGCCGCTGAAACGCTGGCAGCTGTGCATGAACGTCAACCTGACCGGTGTCTTTCTGGTGACGAAGGCCGTCATCCCGCATGTGCGGGCGCGCGGCGGCGGGTCGCTGATAGCGATCACGACCACCGGCGTCGGCATGATCGAGCACGGCGCCAACGCGTATTGGGTGTCCAAGGCTGGTGCCGAACGGTTGTACCTCGGCCTGGCAGCGGATTTGAAGCCTGACAACATCGCAGTGAATTGCCTGAGCCCGTCGCGGGTCGTCCTCACCGAGGGCTGGCAGGCCGGTGGCGGCGGCATGGAGATCCCGCCGGAGATGGTCGAACCGCCGGAAGCCATGGCCAACGCCGCGGTGTTGCTCGCGCAGCAGGACGCCAATGGCATCACCGGCACCATCCAGCGTTCGGAAGAGCTCACCGCCTAAGCGCGAGCAGACGCAGAAGGTTCCGAAAATGGCAGCAATCGTGGCCTTTTGCGTCTGCTCGCCGAAGAAGGTTACTTGTTCTTGGCGATCAGGCCGTCGACGATCTTGTTGAAGTCGGCAGTGCCGAAGGACACGTATTCGGACAGATTGGCGTAGTCCAGCGACGCCATCACAGACTTCTCGAGTTGCATGTTCATCAGGCGCTTGGTGCTCTCGAGCGCCTGTTGCGGCAGCTCCATGATCTTCTTCGCGCACGCGATCGCCTCGGCGAGCGGATCGGCGACGACGTGATTGGCCATCCCCAACTCGAGGGCTCGCGCGGCCTTGATCCGCACACCGGTGAATGCGAACTCCTTGGCCTGCAACAGGCTTATCTGCGACGGCCACACCAACGGCCCGCCATCGGCGGCCACCAGACCGATCGATACATGCGGGTCGGCGAAGAACGCCGTCTCGGCCATGTAGACGATGTCCGACAGCGCGGCCAGGCTGCAGCCGAGTCCGACGGCCGGGCCGTTGACCGCGGCTACCACCGGAATGCGGCATCGCACCATGCCGATGACGAGGTCGCGGCCGTGCTTGATCGTCTTCTGGCGTAGGGCTTCGTCGTTGCGCAGTTCGTCGAGGTAGTTGAAGTCGCCGCCGGCCGAAAAGGCCCGCCCCGCACCGGTGATCACCGCCGCCCGCGCGCCGACATCCTCGTTGAGCTCTTCCCAGATCTTGGCCAGACCGACGTGCAGCGCATCGTTGACCGCATTGAGATCATCAGGACGGTTCAATGTGATGATGCGCAGGCCGCCATCGGCCTTGACGTCGATTTCGGCTGGCATGTCGTACATTTAGACTCCTAATCCGAGAATGCGCGAAGCGATGATGTTCTTCTGAATCTGTGACGTGCCGCCCATCACGCTCTGCGCGCGGCTGTACATGTAGGCACCGAATAACTCGGGATCGCTGGTGCCGACGGTGGCCAACGCGGCGTGGCCGACGGATTGCTCGACCCAGGTCATCAACAGCTTGTCGAGCGATCCCTGCGGCCCGTGGGTGATGCCGTCGAGCTGCTCGGAGAGCCGACGCCGCACGTGCAGCCGCAGCATTTCTGTCTGCACCCACGCCCAGGACAGCTCTTCGGGTGTTGCACCGTCCACGCGGGATGCCAACTGGCGCACCAGCTTCCCGTACCGAGCGGAGAACCCGAGTGTCGACGGTTCCCGCTCATGACTGACGACGGTCATCGCAATTTTCCAGCCGTCCCCCGGCGCGCCAACCATATTCTCGGCGGGCACTCTGGCTCCGTCGAAGGACACCTGACCGAATTCCTTGGTGACGCCGCTGATCATCTTCAGCGGCCGCTGCTCGACACCGGGCTGATGCATCGAGACGACGAATGCCGACAGACCGCGATGCTTGGGTACGTCTTTATCGGTCCGCGCCAATAGCAGACACCAGTCGGCGACGTCGGAGTAGCTGGTCCAGATCTTGTGGCCATGAATGACGTAATCGTCGCCCTCGCGGGTGGCGGTGGTCGTCAGCGACGCGAGGTCCGAACCTGCGCCTGGCTCGGAAAAGCCTTGGCACCAGCGCTCGGTGCCGCTGATCATGCCGGGCAGGAACCGCTGCTGCAGTTCCTTGCTGCCGTGATGTCCGAAGGCGACGACCAGGTAGCCGAGGCTGGGCCGCGCCGGGGCGCCGGCCTTTGCGATCTCCTCGTCGACGATGACGTCGTAGACCGCCGGGAGGTCTTGGCCGCCATACTCTTTAGGCCAAGACGTTCCGAAAAAGCCCGCCTCGTACAGCGCCTTATGCCAGTCGCCTTGCGCGGCCCAGTACTCGTCGCCCGACGTGGGGAACTTGCCCTTCTGTTCGGTCAGCCAACACCGCAACCGGTCCCGGAAGGCAGCCTCGTCCGACGAATCACGAAAGTCCAATGGTCAACTCCTCCAGCTTCACGGGCCACAGCTCGGTCGCCGTCAGCACTCGGCGCAGGTAGACGTGCGCAAGGCATTCCCATGTATTGCCGATGCCGCCGTGCACCTGGATTGACGTCTCGCAGACAGTCAGTGCCGCACGCGCAGAGTAGATCTTGGCCACCTTGGCTGCTTCGATCGCCTCGGTCACCGGCAGCTCATCGACGGCCCACGCGGCGTATCGCAACACGCTGATCGAACCTTCGATCAGGGCAAGGCTTTCGGCTAGCAGATGACCGACAGCCTGGTAGGACCCGATGGTCGCGCCGTACTGCTCGCGGACCTTCGCGTACTCACAGGCCAGCGCATGCGTGCCGCGCGCGGCACCGACCAAGTCGGCGCAAGTTACGGCGAGCGCCAGAGCGCGCCAGCGTCCGGCATCCCCCTCGGAGAGCTCACTCAGCTCTCGCGGCGACTCGACCACTCGGGCAACGCTTCTCGTCATGTCGACCGACTCGCGCTCCGCGGTCGGCATCGACGGCTCGCGCCCGAGCACACGCTTCAGATCGTCGGCGAGCACCGGCCCGAGAAACGGCACATCGACCAGGCCTCGCGCGAACTCCTCGGCGACGATGGCCACCTCGACCCCCGACGCGCCGTCGGACCGCAACGTACGAAATCCCGTTGCATCGACGGCCTTCTCCAGACGGGTGATCCGATTCGCGTCGTCGAGATCCGCGACCGAACCGGGGCCGAGATCGTCGGCGAGCTTGGCCGCGGCCTCCCGCAGCTGCTGCTGTTCACTGGTCAGACGGACGTCCACAGCCGCTCCTTCAACACTCTTCGCAACACCTTCCCCGATGGCAATCGGGGTATGTCGTCGACGAACACGACGCGGTTCGGTCGTTTGTAGGATGCCAGCCGGTCCTTAACAAGTGTGATGAGCTCGTCGGCCTCAACCCGCCCGCATTTCTTGACCGCGGCGACGATGGTTTCTCCGTTCGCAGTGTCGGGCACCCCGAACACCGCGCAGTCCTCCACGCCGGGATGCCCGTGCAGCACAGACTCGATCTCGGCGGGCGCGACCTGAAATCCCCGTACCTTGATCATCTCCTTGGCGCGGTCGGTGATCCGCAGCGAGCCGTCGGTGTCCTGGTATCCGACGTCTCCCGTCCGATACCAGCCGTCCGAAAATGCCTCGGCCGTCGCCGAATCCGGCAGGTAACCGGCCATCACCGATTCCGAGCGCACCTGGATCTCGCCCACCGCGCCGGGCGAAAGCGGCTCGCCGTCCTCCAGTGACACGATCCGCAGGCGTACCCCTGGCACGGGCCGTCCGACGGTATCGAGCCGCGCGCCTTCGATCTCATTGCAGGCGATGACCACCAATTCGCTGGCGCCATACGCCGTCACCCAGTTAACGCCCGTTCTTTGGGTGACTGCCTCCGCGACACTCGGCGTGACTGGCGTGGCGCACCACATGATGTAGCGCAGCGACGACAGGTCGAAGTTTTCCAGCTCCGGATGGGCGGCCAACGCCAAAGCGATTGGTGCAACGGCCATCTCGATGGTTATCCGGTCCGTTTCGATGTGGTGCAGCATGAGGTCGATGTCGAACCGGCGGTGCAATCGGATCCAGGCGCCCGTGTCGAGTGCCATCACGATGTTGAGCAAGCCGAGGATGTGCGACGGCGGCGTCATGATCTGCATCCGGTCAGCCGAGGACAGCTGCAGCGCATCACGCCAGTGCCGTACCGCAGCCGCGAACGACGCGTGGGTATGCCGCACCGCCTTGGGCATGCCCGTCGTCCCCGAGCTGAATACGAACAGCGCATCGCTATCCGGATTCGGCGCTTCGAACGTCCGCTGCCCCGGGGTGATCGCCTCGTCGAGTGACAGCATCGGCAGCACCTCGGCGAGCACAGGGTGGTCGCCGACCGCATGCGAAGGCGTGGTCAACGCCAGCGCGTGCTCGACCTCGGCCCGCTTCCACGCGGGGCTGAGCAGCACGGCCGACGCACCGAGCCGCCAGATGGCCCACAACGCGACCACGAACTCCGGGCGATTCGACGACATCAACGCGACGCGATGTCCAGTCCGAACGCCGCGGTCCTCAAGGACGGTCGCCATGCCGTTGGCCAGGGCATCGAGCTCGGGCAGCGTGTATTCACGCTCCTCGAATGCAAGAGCGACCGCCTCACTCACACGTGGTCCTTACTCGACGCGGCTGGTACACCTAGTGCTACCGAGAATAGCGTATCAACAATCGAGAATGATATTCTCGGAATATCAGAACCGATATGCCAGGAGAGGGTTGATGACGGCAGAACCGACGTCGGCCTCGCCGCCCGACGAGGGTGGGCAGGTGACGATCGTGCTCGATCGCAAGAAGGTGTCGGTGGCCCGGGTGGCGAACGAAACACTTCTTGAGAGTGCCCGCCGCGCCGGCCTGTCGCCGCCATTTTCCTGCGAGGCCGGCAATTGCGGCACCTGCATGGGCAAGCTCGTCGAGGGCCGCGCCACCATGCGCATCAACGACGCCCTCGAAGAGGATGAGATCGAGGACGGATACATCCTGACCTGCCAGGCCGTTCCGGATACGGAGTCGATAAGCGTCACCTACGACGACTGATTCGACCGAGCGTCGCCGTGCTCGTCGAGTCTCGGTGGCGGACGATAGTCGGGTTCGTAGCCTGCGATGCGGATGGGGCTGCCCACCAAGCGGAAATCGCCTGCGGTGACGACGGCTTCAGGCGTCGCCTCCAACGCTTCGGGCAGCGTCCGCACGGCCGCCGCCGGTATGCCAAGGGGCCGCAGCCGCAATTCCCAGCCCGCCGCGGTGTCGGCCGCCAGGGCCTCGGTAACGACCGCGAGCACCTCCTCGCGGTTCGCGGCACGCTCGGCCATCGTCGGGAACCCTTCGATCCCTGCCTCTGCGGCGAAGGACTTCCAGAAGGCGTCGTGGGTGATGAACAACGCCAAGACACCATCCGCCGTCGAGAAAAGCTGCGCGGGTACGTAATACGAATGCGCGCCGAACGGGTACCGCTGCGGCGCCGCGCCATCGTTCAGGTAGGCCGACGCACGGTAGTTCAGCTGGGACAGCATCACGTCGCGCAGAGACACATCTACCTGGCCGCCTCGACCCGAGACGATCTGCGCGAGAAGCCCGAGCGCCGCGGCCAGCCCTGTCGAGTTGTCGGCCGACGAGTACCCGGGCAATGTGGGCGGCCCGGACGGATCGCCCGTCATCGCCGCGACGCCCGTCGCCGCCTGGACGACGTAGTCGAACGCGGGATCGTCGCCGCCGTCCAATCCGAAGCCGGTCAGCGCCACGCAGACGATCCGATCGTTGAACGTCCGCAGGGCATCGTAGGTAAGGCCGAGTCGCTTGATCGCCGATGGCTTCATGTTCACCAGCAGCGCATGCGAATTCGCGACGAGTTCGCCCAGCCGCTGACGCCCGGCCTCTGACCGCAGATCCAGGCACACGCTCTGCTTGTTGCGGTTGAGGCTGGCGAAGTAGGAGTCGCTGACCTGCCGGGAGATCTCGCCACCCGGCGGCTCGATCTTGATGACCTCGGCGCCGAGATCGGCCAACAGCATCGTCGCGTACGGACCGGCCAGCATCACGCCGACCTCGAGAATGCGGATCCCCGCGAGGGGCCCCGTCACCTAACCTCCGCCGCCAACTGCGAAACAACCTCGCGGGTACGGTATTTCGACGCGATCAACTCGTCACGCGTCTCCCCGATCGGAAGCAGCCGTACCGACAGGTCCGTGACGCCGGCATCGGCGAACTTCTTGAACCGGGCCAGTATCGCATCCTCGTCACCGGCCGCTGTCAGGTCGCCGACGTCGCGAGCGTCACCGCGGTCGAGCAGCTTCTGGTAATTGGGCGACGTCTCGGCCTCCGCGAGGATGCGGTTGGCGCGCTCCTTCGCAGCGTCGATCTCAGAATTGGCACACAGACACACCGGTATGCCCGCGACGATACGAGGGGACCCCCGACCCGCATTGTCGGCGGCCTTGGTGATCCGCGGTGCGATGTGGTCTCCGATCGCGCGCTCATCGGCCATCCACAACACAGTCCCGTCGGCGAGTTCGCCTGCAATCTGCAGCATTACGGGCCCGAGCGCGGCGACCAGCACCGGCATGGACGGCTCAGCGCCAAGCACAGTCGGGTTGTGTACGGTGAACGAGTCGTTCTCCACATCCACTTCGCCGGGTCCTGCCAGCGCGGTGTTGAGCACCTCGAGGTAGTCGCGGGTATACGCGGCGGGCTTCTCGTACGGGATGCCGAGCATGTCGCGCACGATCCAGTGGTGCGACGGCCCGACGCCGAGCGCAAGCCGTCCACCGATGCCTGCGTGGACCGACAACGCCTGGCGAGCCAGCGCGATCGGATGCTGCGCCTGCAGCGGCACGACAGCGGTGCCGAGCTCGATGCGCGACGTGCGAGCACCCATCAACGACACCATGGTCAGGCAGTCGAAGTCGTTGGGCACCTGAGGCATCCACGCGGTGTCGAAGCCCGCGCCCTCCGCCCACTCGATGTCCTCGAGCAGCTTCTTGACCTTGCGGGCCATGTCGCCGCGCTCGGCCCCAATCATCACGCCAAGGCGCATCTAGTCGACCCTTTCGGACGTCAGCTTGCGCACCTCTTGGACAAGGACGTCCAATGGTGTGCCGGTGGGAAAGACTGCCGCAGCACCGGCCTCGAGCAGCTTGGGAACGTCGGCCTGCGGGATGGTCCCGCCGACGACAACCGCGATGTCCCCAGCCTCGGCTGCACGCAAAGCGTCGACGGTGCGGGTCGTCAGCGCCACATGTGCACCGGACAGGATCGAAAGCCCCACCAGCGCAACGTCTTCCTGCAGCGCAATCGACACGATGTCCTCGATGCGCTGCCGGATTCCGGTGTAGATCACCTCGAAACCCGCGTCGCGCAACGTGCGGGCGACGATCTTCGCGCCCCGGTCATGCCCGTCAAGACCCGGTTTCGCGACAAGAACACGCGTCGCCATCTAGAACACCACCGGCTGCTGGAACTCGCCCCACACGGCCTTGAGCGTCGAGACCATCTCGCCAACGGTGCAGTAGACGTTCGCACAGTCGATCAGCTTGTGCATCAAGTTGTCGTCGCCTTCCGCGGATTTCGCCAACGCGGCCAGTGCCTCTTTCACGGCGGCGGGGTCCCGCTCCGCCTTCACCTTGGACAGCCGCTTCAGCTGAAGGTCGCGGCCCTCGGCATCCAGCTCATAGGTGTCGATATCGGGCGGCGGCTCCTCGGAAACAAACTTGTTGACCCCCACGACCGGACGTTCGCCGGATTCGACCTCTTTGTGGATCTTGAACGCCTCATCGGCAATCAACCCTTGCAAATAGCCGTCCTCGATCGCGCGCACCATGCCGCCGTGCGTCTCGAGGTCGTGCATGATCTCGATGATCTTGGCCTCGGTCGCGTCGGTGAGCGCCTCGACGAAGTAGGAGCCGCCGAGCGGGTCGGCCACCTTCGTCACGCCAGTCTCGTACGCGAGGATCTGCTGGGTGCGAAGCGCCAGCGTGGCGGACTCCTCGCTGGGCAACGCGAACGGCTCGTCCCACGCGGCGGTGAACATCGATTGCACCCCGCCAAGCACCGCGGCCATCGCCTCGTAGGCGACTCGCACGAGGTTGTTCTTCGCCTGCGGTCCGTACAGGGAGGCGCCGCCTGCTACACACCCGAACCGGAACATCGACGCCTTGTCCGTGGACGCGCCGTAGCGCTCCCGCACAATCGTGGCCCAGCGCCGCCGGCCGGCCCGATACTTGGCGATCTCCTCGAAGAAGTCCCCATGCGTATAGAAGAAGAAGGAAATCTGCGGCGCGAACTGATCGATGGTCATCCGGCCGCGCTCGACCACGGTGTCGCAATACGTGACCCCATCGGCGAGCGTGAACGCCATCTCCTGAACCGCGTTCGCGCCGGCGTCGCGGAAATGCGCACCCGCAACAGAGATCGCGTTGAACCGGGGCACCTCGGCCGCACAGAACTCGATGGTGTCGGCGATCAGGCGCAGCGACGGCTCCGGCGGCCAGATCCACGTCCCGCGAGACGCGTACTCCTTGAGGATGTCGTTCTGGATGGTGCCGGTCAGCTTCGCCCGCGGCACCCCTTTCTTCTCCGCCGCCGCCACATAGAAGGCCAACAGGATGGCCGCGGTCCCGTTGATCGTGAAGCTGGTGCTGATCGCCTCCAGCGGGATCCCGTCGAACAGGATCTCGGCGTCGGCAAGGGTGTCGACCGCAACGCCAACCCGGCCGACCTCCTCACCGAACTCCGGATCGTCGGAGTCATACCCACACTGGGTCGGCAGATCCAGCGCCACCGACAGCCCCGTCCCGCCCTGATCCAACAGATAGCGGTAACGGCGATTGGACTCCTCGGCCGTACCGAACCCCGAATACTGGCGAAACGTCCACGTCTTACCCCGATACCCGCTCGCAAAGTTGCCCCGGGTAAACGGGTACTCGCCGGGCGCGGGAGGGTCGCCGGCGCGCTCGGCCGGTCCGTAGACGGGCTCGAGCGGGATGCCGGAGGGGGTCTGCACTGGCTCGGTCATCATTGGATAACGTACTTGCAGAAAATGAGAATGCCAATACCGCGCACCGGAAACATGCACGCAGCAGCACCCGCCTGGACCGTCCTGCAGCGACCGAAGGCCCCGTACACAGCGATTATGGCACTCGCGTAAAATGAGAATGCCACTACCATCTAGGGGCGGCACAGCTCGCGCGTTCAAGGAGGCCCATGCCTAGCCAGTCACCGTTCACCGACCGCACCCTGGTCGTCTCGGGCGGCAGCCGCGGCATCGGCCTGGCGATCGCTCTCGGCGCGGCCACACACGGCGCCAACGTGGTGCTGCTGGCCAAGACCGCCGAGCCACATCCCAAGCTGCCAGGCACCGTCTACACCGCTGTCGCCGACGTGGAGGCCGCGGGCGGCAAGGGCGTCGCAGTGGTCGGTGACGTCCGCAAGGAAGAAGACGTTCAGCGAGCCGTGGACGCCGCCGTCGAACACTTCGGCGGTATCGACATCGTGATCAACAACGCCAGCGCCATCGCGACCGAGCCGACCGAGGACCTGTCGGCCAAGAAGTTCGACCTGATGATGGACATCAACATCCGAGGCACGTTCCTGTTGACGAAGGCCGCCCTGCCCCACCTGCGCAAGTCCGCAAATGCCCACGTAGTGACGCTGGCGCCCCCGCTGAACATGAATCCGCACTGGCTGGGCGCCCATCCGTCCTACACGCTGTCCAAGTACGGGATGACGTTGCTGTCGTTGGGCTGGGCCGCCGAATATACCGATGCAGGCATCGGTTTCTCGTGCCTGTGGCCCGAGACGTACATCGCGACGGCCGCGGTCACCAACCTCGCCGACGGAGACAACATGGCGGCTCGATCGCGAAGCCCGCAGATCATGGCCGACGCCGCGGTCGAGATCCTGTCGCGTCCCCCCGCGGAAGTGACCGGCAAATGCTTCATCGACTCAGCGGTGCTGGCCGAAACCGGTGTCGCCGACCTGTCCCGCTACGGCGGCGGCAACGATCCCATCCTTGATATCTTCGTCGACAAGTCATGAGTATCTCGTTGCTGCTGGAAATGGCGGCGTCATCGAATCCGGACAGGACCGCGGTCGTGTCCGGCGAGATGCGGCTGACCACAAATGAACTGAGCGCACTCGCCGACGGCGGTGCAGGAGTCATCGCGACATCCGGCGCACAGCATGCGGCATACGTCGGTATCGGCGGCGCAATGTTGCCACTGCTGCTATTCTCCTCCGCCAGGGCGGGGGTGGCGTTCACACCGCTGAACTACCGGCTCAGCGAGGACGGCCTGCGGCAGTTGATCGACCGCCTTCCGACCCCGCTGGTAATTGCCGACGCCGAATACCGCGACGTTGTCGCCGGTGCCGGTAAGCAGGTGATCACGTCCGACGAGTTCATCGAGGCCGCGCGCAATATAGAGCCCGGCCCCGATATTCCTGTGTTCGCCGACCCCGACGACGTCGCGGTGGTGCTGTTCACGTCCGGAACCACCTCGCGGCCCAAAGCCGTTGAGCTGACGCACAACAATCTGACCAGTTACATCACCGGAACGGTCGAGTTCGATTCCGCCGAATCCGGCGACGCCGCACTTGTCTGTGTGCCGCCGTATCACATCGCAGGTGTCAGCGCGGCGCTGTCGAATCTGTATGCCGGTCGAAAGATGGTGTATCTGCCGCAGTTTGATCCGGCCGAATGGGTTGGTCTGGTGCGCGACGAAGGCGTCACGTCGGCGACCGTCGTGCCGACCATGCTGGACCGCATCGTGTCCGTGCTGGAGGCCGAACCCGTCGAGCTGACCACGCTGCGGAACCTGGCCTACGGGGGCTCAAAAGTCGCTCTTCCCTTGGTGCGCAAGGCCCTTGGTCTGCTGCCCGACGTCGGCTTCGTCAACGCATACGGGCTCACGGAGACCAGCTCGACGATCGCGGTACTCACCCCCGACGACCACCGAACCGCGCTGGCGTCCTCCGACGAGGCGGTCGCTCGGCGACTCGGGTCGGTCGGACAACCGGTGCCCAGCGTCGAGGTGCAGATCCGTGGCGATGACGGCTCCGTCCTCGACCCCGGCCAGAGCGGTGAACTGTTCGTGCGCGGCGAGCAGGTATCCGGACGCTATACCGACATCGGCTCGGTTCTCGATGCCGACGGCTGGTTCCCCACCAAAGACGTTGCGATGCTTGACCAAGACGGCTACCTGTTCATCGGCGGCCGTTCCGACGACACGATCATCCGCGGCGGCGAGAACATCGCGCCCGCCGAGATCGAGGATGTGCTCGTCGAGCATCCCTCGGTGCGCGATTGTGTGGTCGTCGGCCCCGAGGATCCTCAATGGGGCCAGATCATCGTCGCGGTGGTGGTGCGCGCCGAGGGCACTTCGCCCGAACCCGACGAGCTGCGCGAGCATGTGCGAGCGCACCTGCGCGGATCACGCACACCCGATCGGGTGGTGTTCCGCGACGAGCTGCCGACCAACGCGACAGGCAAGGTGCTGCGCCGCGAACTGGTAGACGAACTAAGACGCGGACGAGAGGAGCACGAAGTGTTTAGGAGCCGAACATGATCAAGAACGGCACACGGCTGCAGAGCCAGGTCTGCGACACACAGGTGATCGTGGTGCGTACCGCCGACAGCCTCGACGACCTCCGCGCGGGCGGGGTACCGATGGTGCCGATCGACGGCGAGAAATCCGCCGACGCCACGCTGGATCCGGAGTTCTCCGACGGAAACGCAATGGGTAAGCGCTACGTCGACGAGACCGGCGCCGAAGTGCTCGTCACCAAGGCGGGAGCGGGGACGCTCAGCATCGGAACCACCGCACTGAATCTGAAGGAAGCCAAGCCGCTGCCTGCCAGCGAC
The DNA here is from genome assembly GCA_963766465.1 of uncultured Actinomycetota bacterium. GTDB lineage: Bacteria > Actinomycetota > Actinomycetes > Mycobacteriales > Mycobacteriaceae > Mycobacterium. The sequence continues at coordinate 535,992 of CAVXZT010000012.1, read as the reverse complement.
TGACACGATGGCCCCATGAGGCCACGCAGCCTGCTCGTTCGATATGCGACAGGCCTTGTGTTCGCCTATCTCCTCTCGGCCGCAGAGGTCGTCGCGATCGTCGTATCGGTCAGCGACGAGACGGTCATCGAGGCGCAATCCGTCTTGAGCGTCACGAACCTGATCGCGACGGTTGCGATCGTCATCGTGGGAACCGTGATCGTATGGGTGGCTGGCGTCGCAACATTCAAATCGCAATCGCAGAAGTCGCCGAATATCACCAGACGCCAGTCCGCGATCTTGCTAACGCCATGGGCCATCGCAGCCATCGCGATAATTCCGCTGAACATCGGCGGGGGCGGCCGAGTCACCATACTGCTTGTTTCGGCGATTCTGTTCGGCGCAACCTCGACTGTGTGTACCGGTTTTCTGTTCACGCAACGCGCTCTTCGCAAATTGATGGTCGCCGCCACCGTGGATGTCGAGCATGCCGAGAGGGCGCCAGGAGTACGGGCCCGGCTGATACTGATGTGGGCAATGTGTTCCGCGCTCCCCGGTGCGGGAATCGTTGTGCTCGTAATGTTGCGCGCCAATGGCTGGATCATTCCGTCCGATGCGCCCATCGAGACGCCGGTACTGGTGCTCGCGCTCGTCGCCGTGGTTCTTGGGTCGCGCGCGATGATTCTGGTGGCTTCATCGATTTCGGATCCGCTACACGAGGTCGTCGACGCGATGGCGGAGGTGGAACGCGGGAACATCGGCAACATGATCGATGTGTATGAGCGCTCCGAAATCGGGCAATTGCAAACGGGATTCAATCGGATGGTCGCGGGTTTGCAGGAGCGCGACCACCTGCGTGACCTGTTCGGCAGGCACGTCGGCGAAGAAGTGGTCCGTCGCGCCATCGAGGAACCCGAATCGGTTGCCGACGACGAGCGCGAGGTTGCGGTGCTGTTCGTCGACCTCGTCGGTTCGACGGAGTTGGCGACCACCCGTGAGCCCCATGAGGTCGCCGCGGTGCTCAACGAGTTCTTCCAGATAGTCGTCAACGAAGTCGATGCGCGGAACGGTCTGATCAACAAGTTTCAGGGTGATGCCGCGCTGGCCGTATTCGGTGCGCCGCTGCGCACAGATGATCCTGCCTCGGCGGCGCTGGCCACCGCGCGGGCCCTTGCTGCCGCACTGACGCCGCCTCAAGGTCGACTTCGGCATCGGAGTTTCGGCCGGACCGGTATTCGCCGGCAACATCGGAGCTGAAAACCGCTACGAGTACACGGTTGTCGGCGACGCCGTCAACGAAGCCGCGCGATTGGGAGACCGGGCCAAGGATTTCGATGCCCGGGTGCTGTGTTCCGCCGCGGCGATCGACCGCGCCGACGAGGCCGAGCGACGGTCATGGGCCGTGCAGGGCTCGGAAATGTTGCGCGGCCGGTCGCAGCCCACAGAGATGTCGGCACCCGTAGACGAGGGCTAATACCCGATCTCGGCTGAGCGACGTGCAAAAATGCTGGAGACATGCGGGTCGACGGGCGCGACATCACGGTGTCGGGCAGCTTGCTTCAGCCACTGACCCGGCGCACGAACGACATCCTGCGGCTGGTACTTGCCGCCGTGTTCCTTGCCGCGGTCATCACGAGCTCGCTGATCACGCGATACGAGTGGGTGGCCCTCGAAAAGTCCATCTCCGAGATCGTCGGAGTCTTAACCCCCACCCAGTCCAATCTGGTGTATCTGGTGTACGGCGTCGCGATTCTGGCGCTGCCGTTCGCCATTCTGATCGGGTTGATCGTCGCGCGGCAGTGGAAGCTGCTCGGTGCGTATGCGGCGGCGGCGTCCATCGCGTTCATCTCGCTCTCGATCACCGGCAACGGCATATCCGCGCCGAGGTGGCATTTCGACGTCACCGATCGGCTCGACACGCTTCTGTCGCAGTTCCTCGACGACCCGCGGTGGATCGCGATGCTGGCCGCGGTGCTCACCGTTTCCGGCCCGTGGCTGCCCTCGCGGTGGAAGCGATGGTGGTGGACGCTGCTGCTTGCCTTTGTGCCGATCCACCTCGTCGTCAGCGCGGTGGTACCCGCCCGCTCGCTGCTGGGCCTTGCAGTCGGTTGGTTCGTCGGCGCGCTCGTTGTGCTCGTGGTCGGGACACCGGCACTCGAGGTGCCGCTCGAGGGCGCGGTTCGCGCCCTCGGCCGGCGTGGATTCTCGGTCACGTCACTGAGCGTGGTGAACCCCGCAGGCCCGGGGCCGCTGGTGCTCGCGGCGAGCGCACACGAGCCGGATTCGACGGGCTTCGTCGAGTTGTACGGCCCCAATCAGCGCAGTGGTGGATTTCTGCGCCAGTTCTGGCGGTGGCTGCGGCTGCGCAACAGCGAAACCGCGCCGCTGCAGCCCTCCATGCGGCGCGCCGTCGAGCACCGCGCGCTGATGGCCATCGCGATCGGCGACCTCGGAGTCGCCAATGCCTCGACCCTGGCGATGGCTGCGCTCGATCGGGGATGGACGTTGTACGCGCACACTCCCCCGTCCGGCACTGAAATCAAGGACTGCGCTGACGAGGGCACGGTCGCCCGGGTATGGCAATCGCTTGGCACCCTGCACGATTGCCAGATCTCCCACGGTGACCTTCGCAGCAATGAGATCACCATTGATGACGGCACCGCACGATTCGGCGGATTCGGCAACGCCGAATACGGCGCCACCGACGAGCAGTTGCAGGCCGACGTCGCCCAGCTTCTGGTGACGACGACTGACGTGTACGGCGCCACGTCCGCTGTCGGCGCGGCGGTCGACGTCTTCGGCAAGGACGCGATCCTCAAGGCGTCGCGACGACTGACCAAGTCCGCCATGCCATCCCGAATTCGCAAGTCGGTGACCGACGCTAAGGCCGTCATGTCCGCTGCCCGCGACGAGGTGAAGCGGCAAACCGGCGCCGATCAGATCAAGACCGAGACGATCACGAGGTTCACTCGCAACCAGGTCATCCAACTCGTGCTGCTCGTCGCGCTCGTCTACGTCGCCTACCCGTTCATCAGCACCGTGCCTGCGTTCTTCTCCGAACTGAGAACCGCGAACTGGTGGTGGGCGCTGCTCGGACTCGCCGTGTCGGCCTTGAAATATGTCGGTGCCGCAGCGGCATTGTGGGCCTGCGCGGACGGCATGGTGAGCTTCAAGAATCTGATGATCATGCAGGTGGCCAACACGTTTGCCGCGACCACCACCCCGGCGGGCGTCGGCGGCCTTGCGATGTCCACGCGGTTCCTGCAGAAAGGTGGGCTCGGCGCGTTGCGCGCCACCACCGCCGTGGCATTGCAGCAGACGGTGCAGGTCATCACCCACGTGGCATTGCTGATCTTCTTCAGTTTCGCCGCGGGAGCCTCCGCTGACCTTTCCGGCTTCGTCCCCTCTGCCACTCTGCTGTACCTGATCGCCGGGCTGCTGCTCGGTCTCGTCGGGACATTCCTGTTCGTTCCCAAACTGCGGCGGTGGCTGGCTACGGCGGTGCGGCCCCGGCTCAACGAGGTGCTGAGGGACCTCGCGGAGCTGGCCCGCGAACCCAAGCGCCTCGCGAATCATCGTGCTTGGTTGTGCGGCAACGACTCTCGGCATGGCGCTGGCGCTATGGGCCAGCATCGCGGCGTTCGGCGGCGACACGTCTTTCGTCACGGTGACCGTCGTGACGATGGTCGGCGGAACCCTCGCCTCGGCCGCCCCAACGCCCGGCGGGGTCGGCGCGGTCGAGGCGGCGTTGATCGGCGGTCTCGCCGCATTCGGCTTGCCCACCGCCATCGCCGTGCCGTCGGTGCTGCTCTACCGGATCCTGACGTGTTGGCTGCCGGTGTTCATCGGCTGGCCGATCATGCGCTGGCTCACCGACAAAGAGATGATCTAGGGTTTCGCGAAACCCGCTGCGTTAAGCACCTTTTGACCGGGCTCGCCGGTGACCAGATCAATGAACTTGCGCGCCAAGTCCGGATTCTTTGATCCCTTGAGTGCGGCGATCGGATAGGTGTTCACGGCGCCCGCTGCTTCGGGAAACTCCACCGCGGCCACCTTGTCGCCCGCCCCGATCGCGTCGGTGACATAGACGACTCCAGCATCGGCCTCACCGGTCGTCACCTTGTTGAGGACGTCGGAAACCGAGGACTCCTCGCTGACCGGGTTCAGCGTCACACCTGTGGCCTGCTCGACTTTCTGTGTGGCCGACCCGCACGGCACCTGCGGCGCGCAAACGACGACGTTGAGGCCTTGCTGCGTCAGGTCTTTGAACGAGGCGATCTTCTTCGGGTTGCCCGGCGCCACAGCGATGGTGAGCGTGTTGGACGCGAAGTTCACCGGATCGCCTGCCAGCAGACCGGCCTGCGCGGCCTTGTCCATGTTCTTGGTGTCAGCCGATGCGAACACGTCGGCGGGCGCGCCCTGGGTCAACTGGGTTACCAGATCCGACGAGCCCGCGAACGAGAACTCCACTGAGGCGCCGGGATTGTCGGTCTTGAACTGCTCGCCGATGTCGGTGAAGGTCTTCTTCAGCGAGGCGGCGGCGAAAACGATGATCTTCGTATTCTGCGCCGCGGGTTGCTCTGCCGAACCACATCCGCTGATCAGCATCAGGGCGAAAGACAACGCCAGCAGGCGGGAAAGTTTCACGATTGTCCTCCTGAAGTCTCGACAATCACGGTGGTGGCCTTGACGACGGCGACGGCGACGCTGCCTGGCTCTAGCCCGAGGTCGCGGACCGCGTCGGCACTCATCAGCGAGACGACAGTGAAAGGCCCGCACTGCATTTCGACCTGGGCCATCACCTTGTCGGTCACTACCTTGGTGACCAGGCCGGCGAAACGGTTGCGGGCCGAGCTGGCGACGGTCAGTGGATCCTTTGGCGCCGCAGCGGCGTTCGCCCGCGCGAACTCGGCCAGTGCGTCACCGGCGATGACCTTCCGCCCTGCTTCGTCTTGGCTTGCGGGCAGGCTTCCGTCCTCGATCCAGCGCCGGACGCTGTCGTCGCTGACGCCCAACAGATCAGCGGCCTGACGGATTCGAATCGATGCCACCGCGGCATCGTATCCGCAAATTCGGATCTATTCCGATATTTTATCCGCATATGCGGATTACCTAGGCCTTGGCGAGCTGCTTCTCGGCGTAGAGGCGTGCCCACTCCTTGCGCGGCCTGATCGACACGTCGACGTCGGCCCCCTTGGCTCGCAGCGCACCGACGTTGGCCTGCGCACGCGGTGTGCGCGCGAACGGATCCCAGCTGAAGAACCGACACGAGTTCTCCCAGGTGATCTTGTTGATGTCGCTGTCGTCCGCACCGGCGGCATTGAGCTCGGCCAGCACCTGCTCGGGCGCGTCGGGCCAGAAGCAGTCCGAGTGCGGGTAGTCGCACTCCCACGCGATGATGTCGATGCCGATCTCCTGGCGCAGCTTCAGAGATGTCTTGTCAGTGACGTAGCAGGCCAACGAATGCTCACGGAACACATCGCTTGGCAGCTTGTCGCCGAAGTCTCGGCGCAGCCACTTCTGGTTGGTGTAGTGCCGGTCGCTGCGGTCCAGATAGAAGGGGATCCAACCGATTCCACCTTCAGAGAAGGCGAACTTCAGGTCTGGATAGTTGCGCATCGCCGGACCCCACAGCAGGTCCTGCGCGCACATCGCCGAGATCTGGGTGGCCAGGATGATGAGGTTGTCGATCGGAGCGTTTGGGGCCATGCTGATCGCCCCGAACCCCGTGCCGATGTGCAGGCACATCACCACGTTCTCTTCGGATAACGTCCGGAACACGGGGCCCCAGTACTCGTCGTCGTGATAGCTCGGCAGGCCCTCGAGGTGTGGCAGTTCGGGCATCGTGACCGCGCGGCATCCCTTGGCGGCAACCCGGCGGATCTCGTCGCACATGGCCTCGGGGTTCCACGTAGGCAGCACGGCGATCGGGATGAAGCGATCTGGATACGAGCCCGCCCACTCGTCGATGTGCCAGTCGTTGTAGGCCGACACCATCACCAGCGTCACGTCCTCGCGGTGCTGATTCAGATGCCGCGCCGAGAAGCCTGTGAACGTCGGGAAGCACATCGAGGCGAGGATCCCGTTGCGGTTCATATCGCGGACACGCTCGTGCACGTCGTACACACCGGGCCGCATTTCGGCGAAGCCGGCGGGGTCGCGACCCCACTCCTCGGCCGGCCAGGACACCACCGCGTTGAGCCCGCTGACACCCTGCGGCTTGCCCTGATAGATCCATTGGTCGACGCCCTTGTCGTCGGTGACCACGATCGGCGCCTCGTCCCGGTACTTCGCAGGCACGTGACGCAGGAACATGTCGGGCGGCTCGACGACGTGGTCGTCGATGCTCACAAGGATCAGGTCATCGGTCTTCATACCCAAGTAGTACCGTCTAGCGGTGTGACCGTCTCTGCGCTTTCGGACAGAGTTTTAGCCGAATCGGCCAACCTCCGCCCGGTCATCGAGCTGCGTCGCGGCGGCCGGGCGCTGGGCGGCAGTTATCTGTACGAGGGCGACGCGTTGATCACCGGCTGGCACTCGCACGAGGTGCACCAGATCGAGTACGCGATCGGTGGCGTGGTGGAGGTTGAGACGGCGTCGGCGCACTATCTGTTGCCGCCGCAGCAGGCGGCGTGGATCCCCGCCGGCCTGGAGCACCAGGCGACGATGAACCCGGATGTCCGGACGGTGGCGGTGATGTTCGACCGCGAGTTGGTCGCCGACGGCGGCGACCGGGCCCGCATTCTCGCGGTGTCGCCGTTGATCCGCGAGATGATGATCTACGCGTTGCGATGGCCGATTGAAAGGCCGGAGGGCGACGCTGTTTCCGACGCGTTCTTCCGCACTCTTGCGAACCTTGTCTCCGAGGCGCTGGAACACGAGGCGCCACTGAGCCTGCCGACGGCCGACAATCCGATCGTGGCGGCAGCGATGGCGTACACAAAGGAGCACCTCGAGTCGGTTACGGCGGCCGACGTCGGCCGCTCCGTCTCGGTGTCGGAGCGGACCTTGCGACGGTTGTTCCAGGACACCCTCGGGATACCTTGGCGCACATACCTTTTGCATGCGCGAATGCTGCGGGCGATGGCACTGCTTGCGGCGCCGGGACAGTCGGTTCAGGAAACTTCGACGGCGGTGGGTTTCGACAGCCTGAGCGCGTTCACGCGGGCGTTCACCCAGTTCTGCGGAGAGACGCCGTCGACCTACCGCAAAAGGGTTGGCAGTCAGAGGATTTGATCGTCGCTGGCGCGACGAAACAGGCCGTTGCGCAGCAGTGTGTTGACGGAGGCTTCCCAGCGCTCAAGCTGAGCGGGCGTGGAAAGTGGCTCCGGTAGGTGCCGCTCGACATGTGTGCGCAAGATCAAAGTTCCCAACGCCAGCACAAGCGAATTGATCGCGGCCCACGTCAGATCGACATCGGGGCGCGTTTCCCCGCGTTCAATTCGCTGGTGCCACCGAGCCGTGCCGTTGCCCACGAGCGCGTCGAAGACCATGGCCCCCAGTGGGCTGCCGTCGATGAGTGCACGGCCGAAGTAGTCAACGACGTCGGGGTGCTCGGCGACGAACTGGGTGACCCTGTTTCCCATCTCGTTCAGTGAATCCGCGGGCGGACCTGGCATCGGTGCGATCACCGTGATGACCACTCCAAGGACGTAGTCATCGACGGCCTTGACGAGTCCGGCCTTGTTGGCGAAATGGTGCTGCACCAAACCAACGGATACTCCCGCGGCTTCGGCGACCGTGCGCAGCGACGTCGCGGAAGCCCCGTACGTGGCGAAGCTCCTCATCGCCGCGGTGCGGATCCGCTCGATACTCGACCGCTCCTCAGCGGCAACTCCGTCAAGCTCAGTCAGCACGGACATCATTCATACACACCTGTGATATGCCCTCGCATTCGGCGCGGTCGACAATATGTCTGTATCGCCCATACAATACAGTCATATTGTCGCGTCACCTCGATATTTGGAAAGGCGAACAGGGTGCAACACGTCGTGTGTACGCGCGATCCGGACCGGTGGACGACGTTCGCCGACGACGGAGCCAAGGAACTATGCCGCGCCTGTCCCCGCCGGTGGCAGTGCGCACAGGAAGCGTGTGAGACGCCAGGCGCCGAGGGCCTTTGGGCAGGCATTCTGATACCCCAGGCTGGTCGCGGTCGACGGTTCGCGCTGAAGCAGTTGCGGTCCCTGGCCGAACTCAATGGGTTTCCGGTCCGAAAGGCGTGAACTGACGTCAAGATGACCAGTTATGACGCGCTGGTATCCGCTTGAACCCGCCGATGACCAGTTCATCGCCTCCGCTCCACATGTCTTCCGCTACCAGAAGCAGTTCGCCGCAACGCCCGAGCAGGTCTGGGAGTGCCTCACTTCCGATTCATCGCTCGCAGCGTGGGGCCCCCCAATCAAGAAGGTCACGTGGACCTCGCCGCGACCGTTCGGCGTCGGCACCACCCGGGAGGCCGTCGTTGGCGGTTCACTGCGCGAGCGATATTTCCGTTGGGATGAGGGCCGCAGCAACGCGTTCTATGTCTACGAAGCCTCTCTCCCGCTCTTCAAACGCTTCGCCGAGGACTACGTCGTCGAACCGGACGGATCAGGAACGCTGTTCACGTGGACGGTCGCGATCGAGCCGAAGAACGCCTTGAGGCTCCCGCTGAAGGTATTGGCGCCAGTGATGAAGCCGGCCCTCGGACTGATACCCAGCGCCGGGCAGCGCTACTTCGCCAAACACCCGTGAGTGTCAGTGCGTAATCCGATCTCGATTTACTGTCGAGCCATCGCGATGCGGAAGCGTTCGTCGGCGTCAATGTAGTGGTCGGCGTCCTTGGCGTCCTCCCCCAAATCGATCTGCACCCAGTTGACCGTGCCGCTGAATCCACTGCTGTGCGCGGTGTAGTCGGGGCTGACCGTCGTCCCCGTCTCCCGCCCGACGTCGGTGGTTTCGTCCGCCGAGAAGACGGCGCCTTGCGTCATGTCTATGCGACCGTTGCCGACCGCTTTTCCGTCGTAGTACAGCGTGACCTCGCCACCCTTGCCCATCCCGCCGCCGTCGTAGTCGAACTCCATGCGCACCTGCGTGGTTCCACTCGGAATGGGTGCGTTGGCGTCGATTGCGTATGACTTGATGCCCAACACGTTGTAGTAGAACTTGGCCCGGCCGTGCTTTGCGTAGAGACTCCATCCGCCGAACCGACCGCCCTGGGCGATGATCACGCCGTCGGCACCATCGGTTGGCACCTCCAGTTCCGAGGTGACGGCGAAGGACTTGTTCTTGATGTCCACAACGCTGTTCTCCGACAACCGCCCCATCCCGGCGAGAAGCAGTTGCGTATTGCCCTTGATCAAGGTCGGACGTCCGGCAAGCTCCGGGATGAAGCGCTCAGCCTGACGATCGTCGAGCGGAAGCACGTTGTACTTTGTCGCCTCGATCAGCCAGAGCCGTTGCAGCTCATGCAGTTTCTCCGGGTTCTCCTTCGAAAGGTCGTTGGACTGAGTCCAGTCGGTGTTGCCGTCGTAGAGTTCCCAGACGTCGTCGTCGAAGGCGGGCAGGACCGCAGCGGTCATCTCCCACGGCGTGCGATGCTTGGTCACCGCACTCCAGCCTTTGTGGTAAATGCCTCTGTTGCAGAACATCTCGAAGTACTGGGTTTCGTGCCGCTCGGGTGCCTGTGCATCGTTGAAGCTGTACTGCATGCTGGTGCCCTCGTACGGACTCTGCATGACGCCGTTGACGAACGTCGGCTCCGGAATGCCCGCCGCCTCGAGCACTGTGGGTGCGACGTCGATGACGTGGGTGAATTGATTGCGCAGCCCGCCTTTATCGGTGATACCGGCCGGCCACGACACGATGGTGCCGTTGCGCGTACCACCCCAGTGCGAAGCGACCTGTTTGGTCCACTGATAGGGCGCATCCATCGCCCACGCCCAACCCACCGCGTAGTGGCCGTAGGAGTCCTCACTGCCGAACTCGTCGAGCTTGGACATCATGAATTCGGGGGTCTCGATGGCGGCCATTCCGTTGAAGTTGGCCATCTCGTTGAACGCGCCCTGAAGAGTGCCCTCCGCCGAGGCGCCGTTGTCGCCGATCATCAAGTAGACCAGCGTGTTGTCCATGACGGGTTCGAGGGCATCGAGCAACCGGCCCACGTGATGGTCGGTGTGCTCCATGAACGCGGCGTACACCTCCATCTCGCGCTCCAGCACCGGCTTGAGAGCGGGATCCATGTCGTCCCATGCCGGGATCTCTGCGTGACGCGGCGTCAGCACGGCGTCGGGTGGGATGACGCCCAGTACCTTCTGCCGTTCGAAAGTGATCTCGCGCTGCCTGTCCCAGCCGTGGGCGAACTTGCCCTTGTACTTCTCGATCCACTCCGCGGGGACGTGGTGCGGCGCGTGCGTGGCGCCGGGCGCGAAGTACATGAAGAACGGCTTGTCGGGCAGCAGCGCCTTCTGCTGGCGCCCCCATGCGATTGCCCTATCGGCCAGATCCTCGGTCAGGTGATAGCCCTCCGCGGGCGTCTTGGGCGGTTCGATCGGGGTCGTGCCCTCATACAGTGCGGGATCCCATTGGTTGTTCTCACCGCCGATGAAGCCGTAGAAGTACTCGAAACCACCGCCGCCGGACGGCCACGCGGTGAACGGTCCCGCGGGACTGGTCTGCCAGACCGGCACCTCGTGGCACTTACCGAACTGTGCCGTGGAGTACCCATTGAGCTTGAGCGTCAGCGCAAGTGGCGCCTTGTTGTTCGGCAGCACTGAACTGTATCCGGGCGCGGCGGTGGCGATCTCGGTAATGCCGCCCATCCCCACGGAATGGTGGTTGCGTCCGGTAAGCAGCGCCTGCCGGGTTGGCGAGCACAGCGCGGTGGTGTGGAATCGCGTGTACTTCAAACCGCGCGCCGCGAGCTTTTCGAAGTTGGGGGTCTGGCACGGCCCACCGAATGCGCTGCTGGCACCGTAGCCAACGTCGTCGATGAGAATGACAACGACGTTGGGTGCTCCTTCTGGCGGCCGCACGTCCCTGATCGGCGGATAGCTGGTGTCCGGATCCTTCGCGTCGTAGGTGGTCAACCCCACGTGCGGTACATCGGGAATCGGAAGGATCGTTCGCGAGCTCTGGCCATCGACCATGACAGTCACCTTTCGTTCGGCGGGTGATCCCGTCACCATAGTGCGTGCCGGGCTGAGCGTCGGGATTCCACGAACCCGTAATCGTGCCGACACCGACGGTTTCCCATAGACGCAAAATGTCAAAAACCTGTCGCCTTCTGCCAAGACCCCGTGGCCGCGGGCCGTGCACAGTTGCGATAACAGAAATTACCGAAGGCCTTGATTTCCAAGGCTGCTCGTCGCCGAACGGCGCCAAGTTCCCATTCGCAACTCTAAGGACATCGACATGCGACGCCTCACCAGCCTGGATGCATTCTTTCTCGCCACCGAGGATGCGCGCACCGTCGCCAACGTTTCGGCCCTCACCATTCTCGAGCGGCGACGGGCGAATGGACGCCGTCTTACCCGCCATGCCGTCAAATCACTGTTCGCGCAGCGGCTACACCTGCTGCCGCCGTTGCGCTGGCAGCTGGCCGAGGTCCCCCTTGGCATTGCGCACCCGTCATGGGTCGACGGTGAGGTCGACCTCGACTTCCATATCCGAGAATTCGCACTGCCGGCACCAGGCGACGATGCTGCGCTCACGGAGCATGTGGCGCGCCTCGCGGCCGAACCGATGAACCGCTCCCGCCCGCTCTGGGAGGCGTATCTGATCCACGGGCTGTCCGGCGACCGGGCGGCCTTGCTGATCAAGTTGCACCACTCCGCCGTCGATGGGGTGTCAGGCGGCGAAATTCTGCGCACATTGCTTGACGAGTCGCCACACGGTCGGGAGTTGCCGCCTTACCCCGCTCGTCAAACTGAGTCCGTCCCGAATCGGTTGGGGATGCTGGTGCGCGGGCTGGCCGACATCCCCCACCAGCAGCTCGCCGCGGTCAACGCGGCGAGAGCCACGCTGAGCCACCTGGACGATGTCGCGACTATTCGATCGCTTCCCGGCGTGCCACAAATAGCCAGCCTGTTCGGTCGATTGTCGTCGGGTGCTCGCCCGAACTCGACGGTGATGGCGGCTCCGCGCACAGCATTCAACGAGCGCATAACGCCCGAACGCAGCCTTGCGCTGGTAGCCCTACCACTGCCAGAGGTGTTGCAGCTCAAGCAAGCCCACGGCGCGACCGTCAACGACATCGTCGTCGCCCTGTGTGCGGGAGCACTGCGAACCTGGTTGGCAGACAAGGATGAGCTACCTGACGAACGCCTGCTCGCCATGGTTCCCGTCTCGGTGCGAACCGCCGAAGAACGGGGCACGTTCGGTAACAAGGTCGCGTCGATGGTGGTGGCACTACCGACCGACGAGGCCGACCCCGAAGGCCGAATTCGCGCTTGTCGTGATTCGTTGCTGCAGGCCAAGCGACAGCAGAAGGCCCAGCCACCCAACCTCATGCAGCATGCCAATGACCTCGTACCGCCGGTGCTGTTCGGGCCGGCGATGCGGACCGTGCTGCGGCTGGCCAGTTCGAGAAGGCTGAACCCTGCGGCGAACGTCATCATTTCCAACGTGCCTGGCCCTCGGACACCGCTCTACTGCGCAGGGGCCCGAGTTCTCGCCAACTATCCCGTCTCGACGATCGTCGACGGAATAGCCTTGAACATAACGCTATTCAGCTATCTCGACACAGTTCAGATCGGTGTCACGGCCGATCCCGCACTAGTCCCCGATGTCGATCTGCTGGCACGGGCGCTTGTCAACGAACTGGACCTCCAAGTCAGTCTGCTGAAGCCGGCGAAGACGAAACGCCGCTGAGCTTCAGGCCGGCTCGGTACTGCCGGGGCGTCTTCGCGAACCAACGGCGACACGAGCGGTTGAAGGTGCTTTGTTCGGTGTAGCCGAGCAGGGTCGCAATCTGACTCAGATGCAACCTCGGTTCAGCGAGATATTTCGCGGCTTGGTCGCGGCGCTCGCGCTCGATGAGATCCTGACATCGCACGCCTTCGGCGGCCAAACTCCGTTGCAGTGTCCGCGGATGCAGCGCCAGTTGATCGCCGATGGCTTCCACGCTGCATTGGCCCGTCGGCAGGAGTCGCCGGGCCAGCTCGGCCACACGTTCGGACAGCGTCGCGGTGCTCGGCAGATAGTTGGAATCCAGGTATTTGGTGGCGATGCGTCGGGTCTCCGGATCCGCACCCACAATGCGCTTACCTGCCAGATGCCGGGGTAGGTCGAAGCCGCACCACTTCTGGCCGAAGCGCACGGGACAACCCAACGCCTCGGTGTACGCCGCGTCCGAGCCCCGTTGCTCGTGCATGAACGAGATTGCCCGTGGCCGTGCCTCCGGCCCACCCATAAGGCGAATCATCCGCGCGCCGTTGGCCAAGCTCAGTTCGTAGCTCTGGAACACGTCGGGCAGACCCGGTTCGACGACCTCGAAGGTGAACCTGACGTCGGCGCCCGCGGAGGGCGAGGCGACGGTGAGGTTCAACGCCGGGGAATGAATGTAGAGATAACTCGCGATCGACTCCAGCCCGTCGAGAACGGTGTGGGCGTTGCGCGCGATCACGGCGATCGGTCCGAGGATGTCCAGGCCCTGCCAGCGCGAAAGACGAAGCCCGAAATCCGGGCATTTCAGTTCGTCCGCGCTGATTTCCAGCAGGCGAGCGGCGGCCTCGAACGGGATGAACGCGTCTTCCTTGTGCTCGACACCGGGCTGGATGTGGAAGCGCGAAAGGAAGGGTTGAGGGTCGGCACCGAGCTCGCGAACGAGGTCGCCGTATCCCCACAGGTTCGTGGCGCGAACCAGGCTGACCATCCGATCAACTCCCGTGTCGGGAAATGATAAAAGTATGTCGGAAACAGTCAAGACCTGCAATGCCCTCGTCAACAATTCTGGTTCCACCACGTCCTGCAACGCAGCAGGCCAGAAGCGCGAGGAAGCCATGAACGCTCAACATTTCGACATCCTGATCATCGGCGCCGGGCTGTCCGGCATCGGCACCGCCTGCCAGGTGAGTGCGGAGCATCCGAACAAGACCATTGCGGTGCTCGAGCGCCGTGGGCGTCTTGGCGGCACGTGGGACCTGTTCCGCTACCCCGGCATCCGCTCCGACTCCGACATGTACAGCTTCGGCTACAAATTCCGGCCATGGCAGGACCTCAAGGTGCTCGCCGACGGCGAGTCGATCCGCCAGTACATCGCCGACACCGCACACGAATACGGCATCGACGAGAAGATCCACTACGGGCTGAAGATCGTCAATGCCGACTGGTCCAGCTCCGACAGTCGGTGGACGGTGACGGCGCTGCACGAAGCGACCGGTGAGACGCGCACCTACACCTGTGGCTTCCTCATCAGCTGCACCGGCTACTACAACTACGACGCCGGCTATCTGCCGGCCTTCCCAGGTGCGGACCGGTTCAATGGTCAGTTCATCCACCCCCAGCATTGGCCCGAGACCCTGGACTACACCGGCAAGAAGGTCGTCGTGATTGGTTCTGGCGCAACAGCGGTGACCCTGGTCCCGACGATGGCCGGCGATGCCGAGCACGTAACCATGCTGCAGCGTTCACCGTCGTACATCTTCTCAGTACCCGCCCTCGACAAGATCTCCGAGGTCCTCGGTCGATTTTTGCCTGCCAATTGGGTCTACAAGTTCGCGCGCAAGCGCAACATCGCCATCCAGCGCTATCTCTACCTGGCGTGCAAGCGCTGGCCTGCCCAGATGCGCCGATTCCTGCTGTGGCAGGTCCGCAGGCACGTCGGCCCGTCCGTCGACATGAGTCACTTCACCCCGAAGTACATGCCGTGGGACGAGCGGTTGTGCGCGGTGCCCAACGGCGATCTCTTCAAGGTGCTTGCCTCCGGTGAGGCGTCGATCGTCACCGATCACATCGAGACGTTCACCGATAAAGGCATCCTGCTGAAGTCCGGTCACGAACTCGAAGCGGACATCGTCGTCGCGGCCACCGGCCTGGACATCCAGATGCTGGGTGGCATGGAACTGTCCGTCGACGGCGAGGCGTGCAAGCTCAACGACCAGATGACCTACAAGGGTGTGCTCGTCGAGAACATCCCGAACCTGGCCTGGGTT
Organism: uncultured Actinomycetota bacterium; assembly: GCA_963766465.1. Lineage (GTDB taxonomy): Bacteria > Actinomycetota > Actinomycetes > Mycobacteriales > Mycobacteriaceae > Mycobacterium. Next base: position 520,879 of record CAVXZT010000012.1, on the reverse strand, counting down.
TTCGGCTACACCAACGCGCCGTGGACGTTGAAGTCCGATATTGCAGGCCTCTACCTGTGCCGCCTGTTCAAGCACATGGACGACAACGACCACAACGTGGCCACTCCCTTCGACATCGACAACTCCGCGATGGACGTCGGCATGCTCGACCAGCTGCAATCCGGATACGTGCAGCGCGCCAAGGACACACTGCCGCGCCAGGGATCCAAGTACCCGTGGAAGGTGCTCATGCACTACGGCAAGGACTCCAAGATGCTGCTCCAGGATCCGATCGAGGACACCCTGCTGCAGTTCGACAAGACGGCCGTCGACGCGCTCACGGTCTGAACAAGGCTACCTACCAACATATTTCGTCATCCACTTGTAAGTGAAAGGCCATCATGAACATCAACAAGCGCGTCATCCGGGCCGGCCTGCGAGCCTCGCGGCCGCTGTTCGCCTCACACCGGGTTTCCGTCAGGGGCAAGCGCGCCATGGTCGAGCTGCTGACGGGTGCCGCCCGCCCGCCGAAGGGCACCCGCTTCGACCGCATCACCATCGCCGGCGTTCCGGTCGAGCGGGTACTACCACCGACGGGTGAAGCCAATGCAACGCTGATCTATTTGCACGGCGGCGGCTATGCACTAGGGAGTGCGAAAGGTTACCGCGGCCTGGTCGCGCACCTGGCCGGCGCGGCCGGCATGACGGCGATCATCCCTGACTACTCCCGCGCACCGGAAGCTCGATATCCGGTCGCCCTCGAAGAGATGTTCGCGGTCTACACCCGGCTGCTTGAGGAGGGGTTGAACCCGGAAACCACTGTCATTGCCGGTGACTCGGCCGGTGGCGGATTGACACTCGCGCTCGCGATGGCGCTGCGCGATCGCGGGATCGCCGCGCCCGCGGCACTGGGTCTGATCTGCCCGTGGGCCAACCTCGCAATCGACATCGACAGGCTACGGCCGAAATTGCGGGATCCGCTGATCCTTCCGTCGATGACCGCCGAGTGGGCTCCGAAGTATGCGGGCGGCACGGATCCGATGTCGCCGGGCATTTCTCCGGTGTACGGAAACATGACTGGCCTACCTCCGATCGTGATGCAAACGGCCGGTGACGATCCGATCCGCTGCGATGCCCTCGACATTGCCAGGGTCGTGGCCGCTGCGGGGGCGCCCCCCGTCGATCACCGCGTCTTCGAAAACCTTTGGCACGTCTTTCACCTTCAGGTCAGCGTGCTCGCCGAAGCGCGCGAAGCCGTCGCCGATCTCGGCGCGAAACTCCACAACCACGTCCACACCAGCAATGCAAAGGTTGCAGTGAAATGAACCGATTCGAAGGCAAAGTCGCCGTCATCACCGGCGCCGGATCCGGCATCGGCAGGGCCCTGGCCGTCAATCTCGCGACGAAGGGCGCAAAGCTTGCGCTGTCGGACATCGACACCGAAGGACTCGCCGAAACCGTCCGCCAGACCGAAGCACTCGGCGCGACCGTGAAATCCGACCGGCTCAATGTCGCCGAGCGCGAGGCCGTGCTGGCCTACGCCGACGCCGTTGTGGCGCACTTCGGTGAGGTCCACCAGGTCTACAACAACGCAGGCATCGCCTACAACGGTGATCTCGAGAAGTCCGAGTTCAAGGACATCGAACGGATTATGGACGTCGACTTCTGGGGCGTCGTGAACGGCACCAAGGCCTTTCTCCCCCACCTCATCGCGTCCGGGGACGGACACGTCGTCAACATATCCAGCTTGTTCGGGTTGATCGCTGTGCCCGGCCAAACTGCTTACAACGCCGCGAAATTCGCCGTCCGGGGATTCACCGAGGCAGTGCGCCAAGAGATGCTGGTCGCCAAGCATCCGGTGAAGGTGACATGTGTGCATCCCGGCGGTATCAAGACCGCTGTGGCGCGCAATGCCACTGTCGCCGACGACCAAGACGCGCAGAGCTTCGCTGAGTTCTTCGACAAGCACCTGGCACTCCATACGCCGGAAATGGCCGCCGAGACGATTGTCAATGCTGTGGCGAAGGGTCGAGCCCGGGTGGTGATCGGCTGGGAAGCAAAGGCTCTCGATGCGCTGGCGCGCATCATCGGCCCGGCGTATCAACGGGTCATCGCGACCGCGGTGTCGAACCTCTTCCCATGGGCGAAGTAGCCGGGCAGGTCTATTGGGGTCGAACCACAACCAGACGGGGACGTAAGCGTTCCGACGTGATTTCGGCGTTCGCGACGAGGTCGTCGATCAGCGCGTTGGCGTAGTCGACCAGACCTGCGACGTCGATGCCGTAGGGCGTCTTGCCCTCTTGGCCAAGGCCGGCCGACGCGCGTCGAAGCACCGTGATCGCCCCCTTGACGTTGCCGCGCTGGACGTGGGTGATGCCGACCGCGAGCTGGGCAAGGGCTTGCCACAGTGTCTTCTCGTCGTCCGGGCCGTTCTTCCATGCGGCCTCGAGCACCTCGTGCGCATTGAACGCCAAACCCCGGTCCAGCAGATCCTGCGCATAGCCGAGTGTTTCGACAGGCGGCAGCTCGAGGTCATCCGGAATGCGTGGCACGCCTTCACTGCCTTGCGGAAGCGGCCGACCGAGAGCGTCGCGGGGACGGGTGCTTCGGGGCCGGCCGATTTCGTCACGATCGCGATCGGCCATATGCCCATCATGGCTCACGCGCCGCAGCCGTCGCCGATCGTGCTACACAGGCTGACATGAGCGCACTTGCCGATCAGACCCGGTGGATGGATGCGACAGATCAGGCAGCGCTCGTCGCGTCGGGCGAAGTGTCGCCGAGCGAGCTGCTGGAGGCCGCGATCGAGCGCATCGAACGCATCGATCCGGCCCTCAATGCGGTCGTCATTCGATGGTTCGAGCATGCCCGCGAAACGGCGGCAAGCGCTGATCTTCCCAACGGCCCGTTCCGCGGCGTGCCGTTCTTGATCAAGGACCTTTTCGCCACGTATGCGGGGCAGCGAATCAGCCACGGCAACGTCGCGTTCAAGGAGGCGAACGTCATAGCCGATGCCGATACGACGCTCGTCAGCCGCCAACGCGCGGCCGGGCTCGTGATCGCGGGCCGCACGAACAGCCCCGAGCTCGGCAGCGTGCCGACCACTGAGCCCGTCGCGTGGGGCGCGACGCGCAACCCGTGGGACACGACACGCACGCCCGGTGGATCGAGCGGAGGGGCGGCCGCCGCGGTCGCGTCGGGAATGGTGCCGTTCGCGCACGCCAGCGACGGAGGCGGCTCGATCCGAATCCCAGCATCGTGTTGCGGTCTCGTCGGGCTCAAGCCGAGCCAGGGCCGCATCACGCTCGGGCCACTTCGCGACGAGAGCGGACTGGCCGTCGAGCACTGCGTAAGCCGGACCGTTCGTGACACAGCCGCATTGCTCGACGCAACGCACGGTCCTGGCGTCGGCGACACTGTGATCGCGCCGCCGCCCTCACGTCCGTACATCGAGGAGCTCGGCGCCGATCCGGGTCGGCTGCGCATCGGCATCCTCGACCACCACCCACAGGGTGGGCAGGTCGACACAGAAGTTACGGAAGCGGCGCAGGCTGTCGGGAAGCTGCTCGAATCGTTGGGTCACCATGTTGAGCTGGCGTGGCCGAAGGCGTTGGAAGATAAGACGTTTGGCTCCAAGTTCGGCGCGCTATGGAGCGCCAACGTGGGACTTTCGCAGCGCCGCTTCGAGGAACAGCTCGGCAGGCCGTTGGAGGATCGAGAGTTCGAGCCGATGAACCGGGTCCAGGCGGACTTCGCGAAACACTTCACCGCCGTCGACTACGGGCTCGCGTTGTCAGCCGTCGCCCAGTACCGCCGGGCGATGCAGTCGTGGTGGCACGACGGGTGGGATCTGCTGCTCACGCCGACGCTCGGCGAGCTGCCGCTGAAGCTCGGCACAATCGTCAACGACCCAGACAACCCGATGGCGCCGATGCGTCGCGCCGGCGATTTCGTGCCCTTCACTCCCCCGTTCAACACCAGCGGCCAGCCGGCGATCAGCCTGCCGTTGGAGTGGACGGCCGAGGGCTTGCCGGTCGGCGTGCAGTTAGTCGCTGCGTACGGTCGCGAAGACATCCTGATCCGCGTCGCGAGTCAGCTGGAACAGGCTAAGCCCTGGGCGTACCGCACGCCCAACGTCTGAGTAAAAGAGTGCGGGCGGTGGGACTCGAACCCACATGTTCTTTCGAACACCGGCACCTAAAGCCGGCGCGTCAACCAAATTGCGCCACGCCCGCAGCGTGGTCATCGTACCTGCTCGCGCATCCAGTCTGTCGGTGGTGCTGTCTACGTTGGAAGTATCGGCGAGGGGACACGACGATGCGGTCTGCAGACGAGTTCAAGAAGGTACGGCAGCTCATCGCGGTCGGCATGAACGATTGCGCCATCGCTCGCCTAACGGGCATACCGAGACCCACGGTGCGTGACTGGCGCTGCAGACCACCGGCACGGCTGCGGCGGCCTATTGCATCTTCGGCGTGCGGCGTCGACCACGACTTCGCTGCACTCCCGGCGGCGGCGTACTGCTACGCATTGGGGTTGTACCTCGGTGATGGCTGCATTTCACGGGACCGCCGCGTCTGGCGTCTGAGGATCGCGCTCGACAAGAAATATCCGGCGATCATCGACCGCTGCCGCGCCGCCCTAGCCACGCTGATGCCGGGCCAGCACGCCGGAATCGTCAAGAAGGAGGGCTGCGTCGAAGTCTTCCTGTACTCGAAACATTGGCCTTGTTTGTTTCCGCAACACGGTCCCGGGAGAAAGCATCTTCGGCCGATCCGGCTCGAGCCATGGCAGCAACTGCTCATCGATCAGGCCACCGAGGAGTTCGTCCTCGGCCTCATCCATAGCGACGGCTGCCGCGTCGTCGCCGATGACCGCGGCGTGATGAGCATCCGCTACCACTTCTCCAATATGTCCGAGGACATCCACGGGCTGTTCACCGCAGCACTTGACGCCCTCGGTATCCCCTGGACTCGGTCCAGCAAGAAGATCGTCTCGATCTACACGAAAGCCGCAACCGCGCGTCTGGACGAGTTCGTCGGCCCGAAGGACCGCGCGGTACCGTTGAACGATGTCCACTACACGGCGTAGGAGACCGGCACTCATCGCGTTGGTCGTCGTCGCCGCGGCCGGCTGCCTCGCCCTGGCCTGGTGGCAGTGGACCCGCTTCGAGTCGGCGTCGGGCAGCTTCCAGAACCTCGGCTACGCCCTGCAATGGCCGCTGTTCGCCGGGTTCTGCGTCTACGCCTACTACAAATTCGTCCGCTACGAAGAAGCCCCGCCGGAACTTCGTAAGCACGACACCGTCACCGAGATCCCCTCCGGGCTGTTGCCCGAACGACCCAAGGCCGCAACGCCTTCCGACGACGACCCCGTCCTCAGCGAGTACAACGCCTACCTCGCCGAGCTAGCCAAAGAAGACAAGGAACACAAGACCCCATGACCGAGGTCCCGACCACCCCCGTCGACACCATCCGCAAGGCGCTGCTCGGCTATCGCGTCTTGGCATGGACGACGGGCATCTGGCTGATCGCGCTCTGCTACGAGATGGTGCTGAAGTACGTCGTCAAGGTCGACGATCCGCCGAACTGGATCGCGATCGTGCACGGCTGGGTGTACTTCGTCTACCTGATCTTCACTGCCAACCTCGCGGTCAAGGTGCGCTGGCCCATCGGCAAGACCATCGGCGTGCTGCTGGCAGGCACCATCCCGCTGGTCGGCATCATCGTCGAACACTTCCAGACGAGCGACATCAGGGAGCGCTTCGGCCTCTAGGCCAGCTCCCGCAGCGCCGGCAGCAGCGCCGCCAACGCCCGGCCCCGATGCGACACCGCGTCCTTCTCCTCGGGAGTCAACTCCGCCGCCGTCCGCGACAATCCCGACGGCAGGAACACTGGGTCGTAGCCGAAGCCGCCGTCACCCCGCGGCGACCGCGCGATGCTGCCCGGCCACACCCCACGCACCACGGTCTCACCGACCGAGGACACCAACGCACACGCCGACACGAACGCCGCGCCCCGACGCTCGTCCGGCACATCTTGAAGCTGACCCAGCAGCAGCGCCGTGTTCGCCGCATCCTCGCCGTGCCGCCCCGACCACCGAGCCGACAACACCCCCGGCATGCCGTTCAGCGCATCGACTTCCAGCCCCGAATCGTCGGCGACGGACGCCAACCCCGTCGCCCTGAACGCGTCACGCGCCTTGGCCAACGCGTTCTCTTCAAACGTCGCACCAGTTTCGGGGGCCTCCTCGAATGCCGCGACGTCATCCAAAGACCGCAGCGTCAACGCCACACCGGCACCGTCGAGCACCCGCCGCAACTCCGCCAACTTCTTGCGGTTGCGGCTGGCCACCAACAACTCGGAGATCGAGGTCAGCTTCCGAACGCCTTCTTCGTTGGCTCCGCCGACTCGGGCAGCACGCCCGGATAAGGCAACTCCAACGCCGCGCTCTGCAACACGAAAAGCTGCTCGCAGGCGACCATCGCCGCATCCAGCATCTTGTCCAGCGTCGAGCGCGGGAACGTCGCGCCCTCCCCTGTCCCCTGGATCTCGACCAGCGTGCCGGTGTCGGTCGCGACGACGTTCATGTCCACCTCGGCGCGCGAGTCCTCCGTGTACGGCAGGTCCACGCGCACGCGTCCGTCGACGACGCCGACGCTGACCGCAGCGATCGCGCACGACAGCGGCCGCGGGTCCGACAGCTTGCCCGCGGCCCCGAGGTACGTGACCGCATCGGCGAGCGCGACATACGCACCGGTGATTGCCGCCGTGCGGGTTCCGCCGTCGGCCTGCAGTACGTCGCAGTCGAGTGCGATGGTGTTCTCCCCCAGCGCGGCCAGGTCGATGCACGCCCGCAGCGACCGGCCGACAAGCCTGCTGATCTCCTGCGTGCGCCCGCCGACGCGGCCCTTGACCGACTCGCGATCCGATCGATCATGGGTGGCCGCGGGCAGCATCGCGTATTCGGCTGTCAGCCAGCCGAGGCCCGAGCCCTTACGCCAGCGCGGCACGCCCTCGGTGACGCTGGCCGTGCACATGACCCTGGTTTGGCCGAACTCCACCAACACCGAACCGGCGGGATGGGAGGTGAAACCGCGGGTGATGCGAACCGGCCGGAGTTCGTCGTCGAGCCTGCCGTCTTCTCGTCTGGACACGCGCCAACCCTAACCGGTGGGTCTGACGGTGGTCAGGAGCGCGTGACGTCGAACGACTCGTTGCACACCACGGCGTGCACGGGCCCGTCGAACTCCGCCTTCGCCTCGCTGATGACATCCTCGCGCGACGTCCACGGCGGAATGTGGGTCAGCAGCAGCTCGCCGACACCGGCCTGCGCCGCGGCCCTGCCTGCCTCAGTGCCCGACAGATGCAGCTTCGGTGGCCGGTCGTCCGAATGCGTCCACGACGCCTCGCACAGGAACACGTCGGCGCCGCGGGCCAGATCGATCAGCGCATCGCAATAGCCGGTGTCTCCGCTATATACGAGCGTCGCGCCTGACGGGTCGGTGATCCGCATCCCGTAGGACTCGGTGGGGTGGCACACGAGCTTCGGCGTTACGGACAGCGAACCGATCTGCACCGTCTCGTTATCGACCCAATGGCGGATGTCGAAGATGTCGGAGAAGTCGTCGACCTCGCCGCCCTCCGGCGATGACGCCGCGCCCAGTCGCGCCCACGTGTTCGCAGGCCCGTACATCAAGCCGCGCTGCGCCGCAGGCGTCGGGTGGTAGCGCCGCCACACGAACAGGCCGGGCAGATCGAGACAGTGGTCGGCGTGCAGATGCGAGAGCAGCACGTGGACCGAGTTGGGGTCGGCGTGACGCTGCAGCGCGCCAAGCACCCCACCCCCGAAATCGATGACCAACGGTGGGGTGTCGGGGGCCGTAAGCAGGTAACCCGAAGCTGGCGAATCTGGCCCGACAACACTGCCGGAGCAACCGAGTACGGTGATTCGCACGTTCACTAGCTTGCCATGCCCGCTATCCCTGTGACGAAAACATCGCCCGTTTACGAGACAGAAATCATCTTTGGGCGGCAACGTGACGCTGAACAGGCCGAACCCCATCCAGGGTGGGACCAAGGAATCGGGCCGCAAGTGTGGTGAACGCCTCAGGATCGCCGGTCGACTCGAACAGCCGTCGCGCCTGTGGAGCGTCGATGCGGACGCAGCAAATCCAGCTCCGTGAGCACTCTCAGCAAGTCCTTAGCGGTCTCCTCCGCGCTGGACACCAACGTCACGTGGTCGCCCATCGCCAGCTGGATCAGCCCCGACAGCATCGGGTAATGAGTGCAGCCCAGAACCAAGGTGTCGACCTCGGCGCGCTGCAGCGGTTCCAGATAGCCCTCCGCAAGGCCCAGCACCTGGCGGCCGCTGGTCACACCACGCTCGACGAAGTCGACGAACCGCGGGCATGCCACGCCGATCACCTCGGTGTCGCGGGCGGCCGCGAACGCGTCCTGATAGGCGCCCGATGAGATGGTCGCCTCGGTCCCGATGACGCCGATGCGGCCGTTGCGGGTTGCAGACACGGCGCGGCGCACTGCGGGCAGGACCACTTCGATGACGGGCACGGGTGCGTACCGCTCACGTGCGTCGCGCAGCATCGCCGATGACGCCGTGTTGCACGCGATCACCAGAGCCTTGACGCCGCGCGAGACCAGGTCGTCGCCGATCGCAAGGGCGTGCGCGCGGATCGCGGGGATGGTCAGCGGACCATACGGACCGTTGGCGGTGTCGCCGACGTAGATGATGTCCTCGTCGGGCAGCTGGTCGATGATCGCCCGCGCGACGGTGAGTCCACCGACGCCGGAATCGAAGATCCCGACGGGGGCAAGCGGCGAGCTCACGGCGTCAGATATGGGTTCGTCGCTTTGGTCTTCCGAAGCTCTCGCGCCTTGCGTTCGGGCCCGGACAACAAGTAGGCGGCGAACACACCGGCGACCGCGCCGCAGAGGTGACCCTGCCACGACACCCCAGGGGTGCCCGGCAGCACGCCGAGTAGGACGCTGCCGTAGACGAACAGCACGATCACGCCGACGACGATCTCCCACACCTTGCGGGTGAAGAAACCGAACACGATGAGAAACGCCAGCCAGCCGAAGATCAGGCCCGACGCGCCGATGTGGTTGGACTCGCAGCGCACGCCGACGTAGGGGCAATGCGCGCCGACATTTCCGACCAGCCAGGTGCCGAAGCCACCGACAATCCAGACGATGGCCGTGGCGAAGATGAACCGCGACATGCCGGCGAGCGTCATCAGGAAGCCGAGGATCAGCGCCGGAATGCTGTTGGCGATCAAGTGATCCCAATTGGAGTGCAGCAACGGCGCGAAGATGATCCCCATCAAGCCGTCGGTCTCAAGGGGCCGGATGCCGTTGTTGTCGAGGCGGTGGTTGGACAACGAGTCGAACAGCTCGATGACCCACAGCAGCGCGACGAAGGTGACGATCGTGATCCCGCCGACCATCCATGCGGGTCTCTTCTTCTCCTGCGGTGATGGTGTCGCGGGATACCCAGGCCCTGTCAAGCCCATAGCTGCCCTTCCAATGCGTCTTCGGCATCATCCAGGCTACCGGCGTACGCACCGGTCGACAGATACTTCCAACCCGCGTCGGCGACGACGAACGCGATGTCGGCTTGCGTGCCCTCCTTGACCGCCTTGGCGGCCATGCCCAGCGCGGCGTGCAGCACCGCACCGGTGGATATCCCGGCGAAGATGCCTTCGACCTGGACCAGCTCGCGGGTGCGCTTCACCGCGTCGTACGAACCGACCGAGTAGCGGGTGGTCAGCACGTCGGGGTCATACAGCTCAGGGATGAAGCCCTCGTCGATGTTGCGCAGCGCGTAAACGCCCTCGCCGTACCGGGGTTCGGCGGCGACGATCTGAATGTCGGGCACCTGCTCGCGCAGATACCGTCCGGTGCCCATCAATGTGCCGGTGGTGCCCAGCCCCGCGACGAAGTGGGTGATTTCGGGGAGGTCGGCCAGCAGCTCGGGGCCGGTGCCCTCGTAGTGCGCCAGGGTATTGGCCTCGTTGCCGTACTGGTACAGCATCACCCACGAAGGGTTCTGCGCCGCAAGCTCTTTCGCGTGTGCGACCGCCGTGTTCGAGCCACCCTCTGCCGGCGAATAGATGATCTTCGCGCCGTAGAGCTCGAGCAACTGCCGACGTTCGATCGATGTGTTCTCCGGCATCACGCAGATCATTTGGTAGCCCTTGAGCAGCGCGGCCATCGCGAGCGAGATGCCGGTGTTGCCGCTCGTCGGTTCCAGAATCGTCGCGCCTGGTTGCAGCACGCCGCGCTGTTCGGCGTCCTCGATCATCCGCAGCGCAGGCCGATCCTTGATGGAGCCGGTGGGATTGCGGTCCTCGAGCTTGGCCCACAGCCGCACGTGCGGCTCGTCATCCCAGCGCGGCGACAAGCGTTGCAGGGCTACCAGCGGAGTACTGCCCAGCGCCTGGAGCAGCGAGTCGTACCGGGTCAAGTCATCCTCCAGCGACGGCGGGCAGGATCGTCACCGAGTCGCCGTCGGAGATCTCGGTGTCCAGCCCGCCGGAGAACCGCACATCCTCGTCGTTGACGTAGATGTTGACGAAGCGCTGCAGCTTGCCGTCATCGAGCAGTCGCTCGGAGATGCCGGAGTAGTTCGACTCCAGATCGCTGATCACATCCTTGAGCGTGCCGCCGCTCGCGGTGACGCGCTTCTCGCCGCCGGTGTGGGTGCGAAGGATGGTCGGGATGGAGACGGTGATGGACATGCGATGGGCCTTCCTTAATACTGCTCAACGATTTTGACGGGTTCTTCGGTGACGACTCCGTCGACGATGCGGTAGCTGCGTAGCTCGTGCTCTTCAGGGTCACGGGTGGACACCAACACGTAGTGCGCGTCGGGTTCGGACGCGTAGGAGATGTCGGTGCGGCTCGGGTACGCCTCGGTCGCGGTGTGCGAGTGATAGATGACAATTGGCGACTCGCCTGCGTCTTCTAAGGCGCGCCACACCTTCAGCTGCTCACCCGAGTCGAACCGGTAGAACGTCGGCGAGCGTTCGGCGTTGAGCATCGCGATGAACCGCTCGGGGCGGTCGGTTCCGTCCGGTCCAGCGATGACGCCGCACGCCTCATCGGGGTGGTCGGCGCGAGCATGGGCGACCATCGCGTCGACCAGGTCTGCTCGGATCACCAGCACGGCTCAAAACCTCTCATTCGAACGCTCCCGGCAACAGGCCCCGGTACGTCGGTATTCCGGCCACCGACTCGGCGGCCAGCACCCCGACGAGCACCGCGCGGGCCATGCAGTCCGCCGCGGCTGCCCCGACCGCGGTGATCAGGGCCGTCTCCGGCGACATCGACGCCGGCGTGGTGGGATCCGGTGGCACCTCGATGGCACCGGTGGCCAGCGCAAATACCGTATCGCCATCGAGAGGGGTGTGGCACGGCCGGATGGTGCGGGCCAGCCCATCATGCGCGGCGATGGCGACACGTCGGCACCCTGCCGAGCTCAGCGCGGCGTCAGTGGCCACCACCGCGATGGTGGTGTTGAGCGGGCTGAGCTCGGTGTGCCGGTCGGCATAGGCGGCGATCTGGTCGGCGGGCGGCGAAACGAGGCCGAACTCCTCGATCTGATAGGCCAACCATGGCAGTCCAGTCGCAGGGTCGACAGCGTCACCTGCGGCGTTGACGACCACAAGCGCCCCGACCGTGACGCCGGAATCGAGCGTGACGGACGCCGTCCCGACACCGCCCTTAAGCACGCCGACGCGGGCCCCGGCGCCAGCACCCACGGTGCCGATGGCCACGTCCTCCCCTGCGCTCTCGGCGGCGGCATAGCCGAACTCCGCCGATGGCCTGCACTTCCATCCCCCCACGGGCAGGTCGAAGATGACGGCGGCGGGCACGATCGGCACCACGCCGCCCTCCATCGCCACACCCCGGTCGTGCTCTTCGAGCCAGCTCATCACGCCGTCGGCCGCGGCCAGCCCGTAGGCGCTGCCGCCGGAGATCACCACGGCATCGACATAGCGCACTGAGTTGATGGGGTCGAGCAGATCGGTTTCCCGGGTGCCCGGCGCGCCTCCTCGACAGTCGACGGCGCCGACGGTGCCCGGCGGAGTCAGCACGACGGTGGTGCCGCTGGCCCAGCCGGAACCGAGCGCCACGTCGGGATCGACTCGTTCGTGGTGGCCGACGCGTATCCCGCCGACATCGGTGATGGTGCTCATCGTTTGTCCATGAGACCGAGGACCAGATATTCCTGAAGTACGGTCAGCCACTGATAGACATCAAGATGCCCGGCCATGGGGTGGTCGGCGGGCAGCTGATCGGGCCCGTTGGGGCCGATGTCGAGCATGGTGCCAAGCGCCAGCCGCACGTCGTTGACCGAGGCGGCCCAGGCGTGCGCGTCGTCCTCCGTGAGTTCGAATTTCCCGCCGTCCTGAGGCACGGTGTCCAGTAACCGTTGTGCCGCTTGACGTTTGGCGTCGATGATTTCCGGCTCGTGCAGGCTGCGCAACGCATTGTTGAGACTCTCGACGGTGCCGGAGCCTGCCGGATGATCGGTTTGCGGGCGATAGAAATCGGGCAGCAGCCGCTTCATCGTGTCGTCCTGCGGAGGCTTCTCATGGCCGGTGCGCATACCGGTGATCTCTTCGAGTTCATCTGCAGGAGAAGATGATTCGCGCTCGTCGAGCATACCGAGCATCGACGTCACCAGGCTATGTAGCAGCGCAGCCTCGTGTGAGGCCAGCGACGACCGGAAGCGCGGGCCGTCGGCGGTGTCGACCCGCTTCCATTTACGCACAGTCGAATCAGCGGTCCTTCTGCATGGTCGCCCACAGGCCGGCGGCATGCAGTTTCGACACGTCGACCTCCATGGACTCCCGGCTGCCTGCGGACACCACGGCCTTGCCCTCTGTATGCACCTGCATCATGAGTTTGGTCGCGTGCGGCTCGCTATAACCGAACAGCTTTTGGAAGACGTACGTCACATATGTCATTAGGTTGACGGGGTCATCCCAGACGAGCGTCACCCACGGGGTGTCGGTGGCCTCCACGGTGGAGACATCCCGCTGCTCGCGAGTTCCCGGTCGGGTCTTCGCCGGAGTCACCATGTACTTCAGGATAGCGAGGCCGCTAAACCGATACCGTTGCGGTGTGGCGTCGCCCTCTCTGGCCTTGTATACCGACAAATACGAGTTGACGATGCTTTCCGCAGCGCTACGCGACGGCAGTGCGCACCGCCGCACCAGTTTCGAGGTATTCGCGCGACGACTTCCCGAGGGTCGCCGCTACGGAATCGTTGCCGGCACTGCGCGCTTCGTGGAAGCCTTGGCGCAGTTCAGATTCGATGAGACGGCCCTGGCGTCACTCAAGGATTTTCTGGACCGTGAGACGCTCGCGTACCTCGCCGACTACCGGTTCGGCGGCGACGTCGACGGCTACGCGGAAGGCGAGCTGTACTTCCCCGGCTCCCCCGTGCTGTCGGTGCACGGCACATTCGGCGAATGCGTGGTGCTTGAGACGCTGGCGCTGTCGATACTCAACCACGACACCGCGATCGCCTCCGCCGCGGCGCGCATGGTCATGGCGTCCGCGGGGCGCCCGCTGATCGAGATGGGCTCGCGACGCACCCACGAACAGGCCGCGGTCGCCGCGGCACGCGCCGCGTACATCGCCGGGTTCACGGGGTCGTCGAATCTCGAGGCACAGCGCCGCTACGCCGTGCCGGCACTTGGCACCAGCGCGCATGCGTTCACGCTGCTGCACACCGGCGCAGACGGGCCCGATGAGCGGGCCGCGTTCAAGGCGCAGGTCGACGCGCTTGGCGTCGGCACCACCCTGCTCGTCGACACCTACGACATCACGCAGGGAGTGATCAACGCCGTCGAGGTGGCAGGCACCGGGCTAGGAGCGGTGCGCATCGACTCGGGCGATCTTGGCGTGCTGGCCCGCCAGGTCCGTGACCAACTCGACGGCCTCGGCGCCACCAAGACCCGCATCGTGGTGTCGGGCGACCTCGACGAGTTCTCGATCGCGGCGCTTCGCGCCGAACCCGTCGACATATACGGGGTCGGAACATCGGTGGTCACCGGCTCAGGCGCGCCGACCGCCAGCATGGTCTACAAGCTGGTCGAGGTGGACGGCATACCGGTCGAGAAACGCAGCAGCCACAAGGAATCCCACGGCGGCCGCAAGAAGGGGCTGCGTCTGGCCAAGCAGTCCGGCACCATCGTCGAGGAGGTGGTCCACCCGTTCGGCCGGCCACCGTCGGATCAGCCGGGCCGGGCGCTCACGGTCGACCTGGTGCGCGCCGGCGAACCGATCGCCGACTTCGGCATCGACACTGCGCGCCGGCGCGTAAAGGACGGGGTGCTGAGCCTGCCGTGGGACGGCCTGAAACTATCCAAGGGCGAACCGGCCATCCCGACCCGGATGATTTCCCCCACCAGCCGCCGAGACGCCTAGGAGATACCACGGGCGAGACAGCGGACGTTACAAAACTGCTGGCCAAGGCGGTTGCCGCATTGGGCGGCGCGGAAAGACAGGGCCAGATCGAGATGGCCGAGGCCGTCGCGCACGCCTTCGACGCCGGCGAGCACCTGGCCGTGCAGGCGGGTACTGGGACGGGCAAGTCGCTTGCCTACCTGGTGCCTGCGATCGCGCGGGCCGTCGACACCGACCAGCCCGTGGTGGTGTCGACCGCGACGATCGCCCTGCAGCGACAGCTTGTTGACCGCGACCTGCCCAGGCTGGCCGACTCCCTCGCCGGCGCCCTGCCCCGCCAACCCGAGTTTGCGCTCCTGAAGGGACGCGGAAACTACCTGTGCCTCAACAAGATTCACAACGGCGCCGCGAACGAACCCGAGGACCGGCCGCAGGAGGAGCTGTTCGAGCCGATGGCCGCCAGCGCGCTGGGCCGCGACGTGCAGCGGCTGATCGCATGGTCGTCGGATACCGATACCGGCGACCGCGACGATCTGACACCGGGTGTGCCGGATCGGTCGTGGTCTCAGGTGTCGGTGTCGGCCAGGGAATGCATCGGCGCGGCCCGGTGCCCATTCGGGACCGACTGCTTCGCGGAGAAGGCACGCGATAAGGCGGGGCACGCCGATGTGGTCGTCACCAACCACGCGCTGCTGGCCATCGACGCCATCGCCGACGCGTCGGTGCTGCCCGAACACGAGTTGCTGGTGGTCGACGAGGCGCACGAGCTGGTCGACCGGGTAACCGGCGTGGCCACTGCCGAGTTGTCGGCGACGTCGCTCGGAATTGCGCAGCGCCGCGTCGGCAGGCTCATCGACGACGAGCTCACGCAGCGCCTCGAGGCCGCGACAGCAACCTTCTCGTCGATGATCCACGACGCCACACCGGGTCGCATCGACGTGCTCGACGACGAGATGACCACATACCTGACGGCGCTGCGCGACGCAGCGAGCAGGGCCCGTTCGGCGATCGACACCGCCCCAAGCGACCCGAAGGCGGCGTCGGCGCGCGCCGAAGCGGCGACGGCGCTGAGCGACATCAGCGACACCGCGACTCGCATCCTGACGTCGTTCGTCCCCGCCATCGCCGACCGCACCGACGTGGTGTGGCTCGATCACGAGGATATCCGCGGCAGCGTGCGCGCCGTGTTGCGGGTGGCGCCGTTGTCGGTGGCAGGGTTGTTGCGCGGCAGGCTATTTGAGCGGTCGACGGCTGTACTCACCTCGGCAACGCTGACCATCGGCGGCAGTTTCGACGCGATGGCTTCAGCGTGGGGGCTGGCCGGAATCGACGAAGTCAAGTGGCGCGGACTCGACGTCGGTTCGCCGTTCGAACACGCGAAGTCGGGAATCCTCTACGTCGCAGCCCATCTGCCACCGCCGGGGCGCGACGGCACCGGTTCGGCCGAACAGCTCGATGAGATCGCCGGGCTGATCACCGCTGCGGGCGGCCGAACACTTGGCCTGTTCTCGTCGATGCGCGCCGCGAAGGCCGCCGCCGAGATCATGCGAGGACGGCTCGACACCCCGGTTCTGTGCCAGGGCGACGACACCACCTCGGCGTTGGTACAGCGGTTCGCCGACGACGCGGAGACATCGCTGTTCGGCACGCTGTCGCTGTGGCAAGGGGTCGACGTGCCAGGCCCGTCGCTGTCGTTAGTGTTCATCGACCGCATCCCATTTCCCCGGCCCGACGACCCGCTGCTAACTGCACGGCAGCGCGCGGTGGCGGCGCGTGGCGGCAACGGGTTCATGGCCGTCGCCGCCAGCCACGCGGCACTGCTGTTGGCGCAGGGTGCCGGGCGCCTGCTGCGACGGGTGGACGACCGCGGCGTGGTCGCGGTGCTCGACTCCCGGATGGCGACGGCCCGCTACGGAGGCTACCTGCGCGCGTCGTTGCCACCGTTCTGGGCGACGACGGACGCAAACCGGGTACGCCAAGCGCTCGAACGCCTACGCGCAGACTGACTCTGCAAACTATCCTGCCTCCATGAGCCGACGCCGGGTGGTAGTTGCCATGATCGCCACGTGTTCGGCGCTGCTCGCCGCCGGCTGCACCACAACCCTTCAGGGCGAGGCGGTTTCGGTGTTCGACGACCCGTTCCACGTCGCGGGGATGCCTGCCACGGACGGCCCCACCGGCCTGAGGCCCGATGCGCACGGACCGGCGCGCGTAGTGGAGGGAACAGACGACGGCGAGATCGACGAACTCGCCGGCAACGCGGTCAGTGACATCGAGGAGTACTGGGAGGGCGTTTACAGCGAGACGTTCGACGGTCAGTTCACTCCGGTCGAGGCACTGGTGTCATGGGATGCAAACGGGTTCGACGACATCGCGTTTT
The DNA here is from genome assembly GCA_963766465.1 of uncultured Actinomycetota bacterium. Taxonomy (GTDB): domain Bacteria; phylum Actinomycetota; class Actinomycetes; order Mycobacteriales; family Mycobacteriaceae; genus Mycobacterium. The sequence goes on along the minus strand of CAVXZT010000012.1, from coordinate 504,079 downwards.
GCGGCGAGGACACCTATGGGCTCGTCAACGCCGCTTTCTGTTACGACGACGAGACCATCGGCTGGGACCGCGGCGAGCTGCTGCCCTCATTGCGAAAGTCATACGGGGACATGGGCGTGACGATGGTGCTCGCCCACGAATACGGCCACGCCGTGCAGCACCAGGCGGGGATTAGAGACGACGAAACCCCGACGCTGGTGGCCGAACAACAGGCCGACTGCTTCGCAGGGTCGTACATGCGTTGGGTTGCGGAGGACAATTCGCCGCGGTTCAGTCTTTCCACCGGTGAAGGCCTGAACAATGTGCTCGCCGCGGTGATCGCATTCCGCGATCCGCTGATGAGCGAGGACGATCCCGAGGTGGGCTTCGACGAACACGGCTCGGCGTTCGAACGGCTTTCCGCCTTCCAGTTCGGGTTCACCGACGGGCCTTCGGCGTGTGCGGCCATCGACATGCGGGAGATCGGCCAGCGCCGCGGCGACCTGCCCGTGCTGCTGCCCGAGAACGAGACAGGGGAACTGTCGATCACCGAGGGCTCCGTGCGGTCGGTCGTCGACGCGTTGGGCATCCTGTTCGAGCCGACCGACCCGCCGCAGCTGAGCTTCGAGGCATCCGACGCCGAGGGTTGCCCGGACGCCAGGCCAAGCCCGCCGGCGTCGTTCTGCCCCGCCTCCAACACGATCGTCGTCGACCTCGACGAGATGGAGGCGATGGGCACCCAGTCCGACACCGAAGAGGGCGGCCTTGCCAGCGGGGACAACACCGCCTATTCGGTGCTGGTTTCCCGGTACATGCAGGCCATCCAGCATGCGCGCGGCGGCCTGGTGCTCGACAACGCCGAGGCCGCGCTGCGCACCGCCTGCCTCACCGGCGTGGCCACCGTCAAGATGTCGAAAACCGTCACCACCCCCGATGGCAACACCATCGCGCTGACGGCGGGCGACGTCGATGAGGCGGTATCGGGCATCTTGACCAACGGCCTGGCGGCCAGCGACGTCAACGGCGAATCGGTGCCGTCCGGCTTCTCGAGGATCGACGCGTTCCGCGTCGGCGTGCTCGGCGACGAGGACCGCTGCTTCAAACGCTTCGCGTGACGTTTCCTGCGCGAGCAGACGCAGAAGTCCCCGACGCCCCGCAGAAATGTGACCTTTTGTGTCTGCTCGCGCAGAAGGCTAGACCTTTTTTGTTACGCCGTACCACGCCGAGACCGCGTCGGACATCTCCGTCGACCGGGTCAGGAATGCATACGAGCGGATGAACGACTCCCCTACGCAGCCGTCGATCTTGATGTGGAATCCGTCGACCATGATCCAAGGCTTGTCGCCCCTGAACTCCTTCTTCGACACCGGGATGGTGTTGATGAGCCCCGGCTTGAGACCGACGGTCACACCGCCGCCGATGTTGCCGGCGGCTCCAGGAAGGATGCCCTCCGGGAGCGGCGAGATGATGTCGGTGCCGATGACTCCGATCGACGGGGTGAGCCCCATGGTGCCCGTCAGGGAGACACCGTTGGACGTGCTCATGTCGATGCCGCAGCCAATCTGATAACCGACTTCGAACGTTCCCTGCGCGCCTTCCTCCGAGTCCTCGGGGCCGACCAGTTCGCCGCTGTAGATGCCGCCCACCTCGTATTCGCGGGTCGAAATCGCGGTCGTCAGCGGTGCGGTCACCCGCTGTGTCTCATCCCTTGCCGACACCGTGAATGTCCACCCGTCCGGTGAGTACGTCGTCTTCGGCGGCGACGATTCCACCCGGCCGTCGTCGACCGGCGCGGCTTCGGGTGGCGGCGGAGCGACCTCGGCCGGCGGTGCGTCGACGGCGACCGGCTCAACCTCGGGCTCCGCGGACGCCATCGGAGTGGCAAAAGCGCACATCACCACGCAGGCAGCCAGCACGGCAAGGGGACGAAACAGCACAGCGCAGCCCTCCTTGGCCGGAACATACCCCGCCTAGGATCAATACCCGACGACTTAGCTACGCGCCAAGATGGACACCGCTTATGCGCGTGTCTTTATGCGCCTGTGACCAGCCAGAGTTCGTTGTCGCAGGCCAGCCGCATCACGTGGGCATCCGCAGCACGAACCCCGACTCCAGCGCGACCCACAGCTCGCCGTCGGGGCCGATCGCCAAACCGTGCGGTTCGCTGCCCGATGGAAGGTCGATCGTGACGACTTCCGAGCCGTCACCGCTGACGCGCGCGATCTGACTAGCGCCCCACAGGCTCACCCACACACCGTCGTCGGGGTCGGCGACCACCGCGTGCGGCCTACCCGGCAGCTCCATTTCCTGAATCGCCTCGTCCATCGGGATGCGGCCGAGCTTGTCGGCAAGGATCTCGGTGAACCACACCGCGTCATCGTGCGTCGCGGCGATGCCTACCGGACCCGCTCCGACAGTTGGCAATTCGCGCAAGGTTACCCCGGCGGCCGGCACCAACCGACCGACGGCGTTGCCCTGATTGAGCGTGAACCACAACGCATTGTCGGGGCCGGAGACGATCATCGACGGCGCACCGCCGACCGACGGCCAGCCCGACAGCTCGCCGTCCACCGTGATTCGGCCGATGTCACCCGATGCCATGGCGGTGAACCACAGCGCGCCATCGGCGCCCGCGGTGATGCCGAACGGTCCGCTGCCCTCCTCCAGTTCAAACTCGGTCAACTCGCCGGCCGTGGTGATCCGGCCGATGCGGTCGTCGCCAGTACGGGTGAACCACATCGCGCCATCGGGGCCTGCGGTGATGATCGACGGCCGCGACTGAGGACCGACCGGGTACACGGTGACGTCACCGCCGGTTGTCACCCTGGCGATCGAGCCGCTGTGCACCAGCGTCACCCACATCGCCCCGTCCGGGCCTGCCGCCAGCGCGTATGGCCCGCCGTCTAGCGAAACCTTCAGGGCAGCGCTCACGCCAGCGTGACGAGGCCGAGTTCGTTGTCACCGGCCAGTAGCGGGTGATGCGGCAGGACGCGCACGGTGTAGCCGACGGGACCCGCGACCGGCAACGGCGCCGTCGTCGAGAACACTTCGTTGCCGCCGTCGGCGGTCCCGATGTGTTTCATCGGCACTGTCACCGGATCGACGAGCGCGTCGCTGCCGTCGACACGGCCGAGCACCGCCTGAACCACCACCTCGTCGGGCCGCAGGCCGGCCAATTGCACTGTCGCGGTCAAGGTCAGCTCGGAGCCGAGCAGCGGCGTATCCGGAAGGCCGTAGCTGTCGACGTCGGTGATCTGGATCTTCGGCCACGCCTCCTGGGCGCGCTGCCGGTAGGCGGCCAGCTCACGCGCCGCGCCGAACGGCTCGCCGTCCGCTCCGGGTTCGACGGTCTTGCGCAGCGACTGTGCCGCAGGAGCGTAGTAGCGCTCCGTGTAGTCGCGCACCATCCGCGACGCCAGCACCTTCGGGCCGAGTTCCATCAGCGTGTGACGCACCATCTCCACCCAGCGCGTGGGGACGCCATGCTCGTCGCGGTCGTAGAACTTCGGCGCGACCGACTGCTCGAGCAGGTCGTACAGCGCGGCGGCCTCGATGTCGTCGCGCCTGCCCTCATCCAGCAGCCCGTCGGCGGTCGGAATCTCCCAGCCGTTCTCGCCGTCGTACCACTCGTCCCACCAGCCGTCGCGGACCGACAGGTTCAGCCCCCCGTTGAGCGCGCTCTTCATCCCCGACGTGCCGCAGGCCTCCAGCGGCCGCAGCGGGTTGTTCAGCCAGACGTCGCAGCCGTAATACAGCTGGCGGGCCATCGACATGTCGTAGTCGGGCAGGAACGCGATCCGATGCCGCACCTCAGCGCGGTCGGCGAACTTCACCACCTGCTGGATCAGCGCCTTGCCGCCGTCGTCGGCGGGATGCGACTTGCCTGCCACGATCAGCTGAATCGGGCGCTTCTCGTCGAGCAGCAGCTTCTCCAGCCTTTCCTCGTCGCGCAGCATCAGCGTCAGCCGCTTGTAGGTCGGTACCCGGCGGGCGAATCCGATGGTCAACACGTCAGGGTCGAAAGCCGTTGCAAGCCATCCCAATTCGGCATCCGACGCACCACGTTCCAGCCACGAGCGCCGGACCCGGACCCGAACGTCGTCGACAAGAGCCTTGCGCAACTGCGAGCGGATCCACCACATGTGGCCGGGTTCGACCTGCTGAAGCCGCTGCCACGTGTCTGGCTCGCTCAACGAGCCGAGATCCTCGCTGCCAAGCAGCTCGCGGCCGAGTTCCAGCCACTGCGGGGCCGCCCAGGTCGGCCCGTGCACGCCGTTGGTGATCGAGCCGATCGGCACCTCGTTCGGATCGAACCCTGGCCACAACTCGTTGAACATGTGGCGGCTGACCCGGCCGTGTAGCAGCGACACCCCATTGGCCCGCTGCGCGAGCCGCAGACCCATATGCGCCATGTTGAACTTCGACGGGTCGTCTTCCGCGCCGAACGCGACGATCCGGTCCAGCGGTACCCCGGGCAGCAGCCGCGACATTGCGCCCGACGGACCGTCGGCCGTTCCGCCGAAGTACCGCTTGACCATCTCCACAGGAAAGCGGTCGATGCCCGCGGGCACCGGGGTGTGCGTGGTGAACACGGTCGACGACCGCACCACCGTCAGCGCCGTGTCGAAGTCCAACCCGGCGTCGATCAGTTCGCGGATGCGTTCGACGCCCAGGAAACCCGCGTGCCCCTCGTTCATGTGGAACACCTCAGGCGCGTGCTTGCCCTCGATTTCGGTGAACGCACGGATCGCCCGCACCCCGCCGATGCCTGCCAGGATCTCCTGCTTGATCCGGTGTTCCTGGTCCCCGCCGTACAGCCTGTCGGTGACACCACGCAGGTCGTGATCGTTCTCGGGGATGTCGGAATCCAACAGCAGCAACGGGATTCGGCCCACCTGCGCAATCCACACGCGCGCCCTCAGCTGGCCGGAGTCCGGCATCTCCAGCTCGACCAGCACTGGGTCGTTGTCCTTGTTGGTCAGCAGTCGCAACGGCAGGCCCTGTGGATCCAGTGACGGGTAGTTCTCGTGCTGCCACCCGTCGGCGGTCAGCGACTGCCGGAAATAGCCCGAGCGGTAGTACAACCCCACCGCAATCAGCGGAAGGCCCAGGTCCGATGCGGACTTCAGGTGATCGCCAGCCAGAATGCCAAGGCCGCCGGAGTAGTTCGGAAGCACCTCGGCAACGCCGAATTCCATCGAGAAGTACGCGATCCCGTTCGGCAGCTGCGCGCCTTCCTCGGCCTGCTGCTGGTACCACAGTGGCCGGGTCAGGTAGTTGTCCAGGTCAGCAGCGAGCGCGTCGAGGCGACGCAGGAAAGACTCGTCCGTGGCAAGCTCGTCCAGCCGCTTCGGTGCTACCTGCCCGAGCAACGCGACCGGGTCACATCCGACGTGCTTCCACAGCTCGGGATCGACAGCCTCGAACAGGTCCTGGGTGGGCTTGTCCCACGACCAGCGCAGGTTGATCGAAAGACGTTCGAGCGCGGTCAGACGATCGGGCAGATGTGCGCGGACGGTGAACCGTCGGAGGGCTTTCACGCGACTCAACCTTACTGACAAATCCGCTCCTTGCAGTGCGGTGTGGTCATCGCTTCACGCCCGTCGGGTTGGGCCGACCACTACGGTGGGTATAGGGCGCTCAGGATGTTCAAAAGGCTTTGATTCCGAGACCAGACGACAAGCAAAGCGGCCTGACCGGGCCGCGTCAGTGTTAAAGGAGTGATTGGGTGGCCGGCCGTATCGAGATCGATGACGTCGCGCCAGTCGTGTCTTCGGGACGGTTTCCGGCCAAGGCTGTCGTGGGCGAGATCGTCCCGGTTCGGGCCACTGTGTGGCGCGAAGGCCATGACGCGGTGTCGGCCACGCTGGTGGTGCGCTATCACGGCACGGCGTATCCACGGCTGGCAGAGGATCCGCCGGGGCACCTCAAGACCGCGCAACCCGTGCCGATCGAGGACGTGGTCGCCCCCGCGCCGCGGAAGAAACCTCAGCTGTCGCCGATGTCGACGGGCCGCACTCCCGATGTGTTCCACGGCGCCTTCAGCCCGGACAGCGTTGGGTTGTGGACCTTCCGGGTGGACGGCTGGGGCGACCCGATCGCGACGTGGCGCAAGAACGTCACGGCCAAACTCGACGCGGGCCAGAGCGAGAGCGAGCTGTCCAACGACCTGCTCATCGGCGCCCTCCTACTGGACCGCGCCGCGACGGGCGTGCCCCGCCAGATCCGCTATCCGCTGATCGAGGCGGCTGCCCAGCTGCGCAAGCCCGGCGACCCGTTCACCCGCGCAGGCGCAGCGCTGTCGTCGGACGTGACCGAGCTACTGGAGCAGTATCCGCTTCGCGAATTGGTCACCCGCGGCGAGCAATACGGGGTCTGGGTTGATCGGCCACTTGCTCGGTTCAGCGCGTGGTACGAGATCTTCCCCCGGTCCACCGGCGGGTGGGACACCAAGGGCAACCCCGTGCACGGCACCTTCGCGACGGCCACAAAGGCGCTGCCGCGCATCGCAAAAATGGGCTTCGACGTGGTCTACCTCCCGCCCATCCATCCGATCGGCAAGGTGCACCGCAAGGGCCGCAACAACAGCGTGACCGCCGCACCCAAGGACGTCGGCTCGCCGTGGGCGATCGGCAGCGACAAGGGTGGACACGACGCGATCCACCCGAAGCTGGGCACCATCGAGGATTTCGACGACTTCGTCGCCGCTGCCCGTGACGACGGCATGGAAGTGTCACTGGACCTCGCTCTGCAGTGTGCGCCCGACCACCCATGGGCGCGCAAACATCCGGAGTGGTTCACCGTGCTGCCCGACGGGACGATCGCCTACGCGGAGAACCCGCCGAAGAAGTACCAGGACATCTACCCGCTGAACTTCGACAACGATCCGGCCGGACTTTACGAAGAAGTGCTTCGGGTGGTTCGGTTCTGGATATCCCACGGCGTCAAGGTGTTTCGCGTCGACAATCCTCACACCAAGCCGCCGAACTTCTGGGCCTGGCTGATCGGTGAGGTGAAGAACGAGGATCCCGACGTCCTGTTCCTTTCGGAGGCGTTCACCCGACCCGCACGGCTATACGGGCTGGCCAAACTTGGCTTCACACAGTCGTATACCTACTTCACGTGGCGAACGGCGAAGTGGGAGCTCACCGAATTCGGTGAACAGATCGCCGAGCACGCCGACTACGCCCGGCCGAACCTGTTCGTCAACACCCCCGACATCCTGCACGAGAGCCTGCAACACGGGGGTCCGGGAATGTTCGCGATTCGCGCCGTGCTGGCCTCGACAATGAGCTCGGCATGGGGCGTCTATTCGGGATATGAGCTGTTCGAGCACCGAGCTGTGAGGGAAGGCAGCGAGGAGTATCTGAACTCGGAGAAGTACGAACTACGCCCCCGCGACTTCGAGGCAGCGTTGGCCGACGGCGAATCGCTCGAGCCACTCCTGACCCGGCTCAACGAGATTCGCCGGGTGCACCCCGCGCTTCACGAGTTGCGCACCATCGAGTTCCACTACCCCGACAACGATGCGCTGCTGGCCTACAGCAAGTTCGACCCCGTGACCGGCGATCAGGTATTGGTTGTGGTGACACTCAATCCGTACGGCCCGGAAGAAGCGTTGCTCTGGCTCGACATGGGTGCATTGGGGATGGAGCCCTACGACCGCTTCTGGGTACGCGACGAGATCACCGGCGACGAATACCAATGGGGGCAGTCCAATTACGTTCGCATCGACCCCGCCAGGGCCGTGGCCCATGTGCTGAACATGCCCCAGGTACCGGCCGACCAACGACTCAACCTACTGCGTAGGGAGTGACGAATATGACGCAGACCAACCAACTCACCAGTCCTCATCTGCGGCCGCACACGGCCGACCTCAACCGCCTGCTGGCAGGCGAACACTACGACCCGCATTCGGTTCTCGGCGCCCACGAATACAGCGATCACACCGTGATACGCGCCTATCGACCGCACGCGGTCGAGGTGGCGGCGATCATCGGAGATGAACGCTTTGTCTTCAAGCACATCGAGGCGGGCCTTTTCGCGGTCGCGGTGCCGTACACGAATCTTGCGGACTACCGGCTCGACGTCGGCTATCCCGGCGCGGACGGCACCACCGTTTCCAGCATTGTCGCCGATGCCTATCGCTTCCTGCCCACGCTCGGCGAAATGGATTTGCACTTGTTCGCCGAAGGCCGCCACGAACGGCTGTGGGAGATTCTCGGCGCACATCCGCGCCGCTTCACCACACCCGACGGCGTCGTCGACGGGGTGTCTTTCGCGGTATGGGCGCCGAATGCCAAGGGCGTCAGTCTGATCGGTGAGTTCAACCACTGGGACGGCAACGAGGCCCAGCTGCGAGTGCTCGGCTCGACCGGTGTGTGGGAACTGTTCTGGCCCGGTTTCGAGATCGGCGAAATGTACAAGTTCCGGGTGCACGGCGCCGACGGGTCGGTCACTGACCGCGCCGACCCGATGGCGTTCGCCACCGAGGTGCCGCCGCAGACGGCGTCGAAGGTGACGCAGAGCGACTACACGTGGGAGGACCAGGACTGGATGGCCCGGCGGGCGGCCCAGAATCCGGTGTTCGAACCGATGAGCACCTACGAGGTGCACCCAATGTCATGGCGGCCCGGCCTGAGCTACCGGCAGTTGGCCAAAGAGCTCACCGAATATGTTGTGTCCCAAGGCTTCACCCACGTCGAGTTGATGCCGGTCGCCGAGCATCCGTTCGGTGGTTCGTGGGGCTACCAGGTGACGTCGTATTACGCGCCGACATCGCGCCTCGGCACACCCGACGACTTCCGGTATCTGGTCGACGCTCTTCACCAGGCTGGCATCGGCGTGATCATGGACTGGGTGCCCGCGCACTTCCCGAAGGATGCCTGGGCGCTGGGCCGCTTCGACGGCACCGCACTGTACGAGCACTCCGATCCGCGCCGGGGCGAGCAACTTGACTGGGGCACATATGTGTTCGACTTCGGCAGGGCCGAGGTGCGCAACTTCCTGGTGGCCAATGCGCTGTACTGGCTGCAGGAGTTCCACATCGACGGCCTGCGAGTGGACGCCGTCGCCTCCATGCTCTACCTCGATTACTCGCGGCCGGAGGGCGGCTGGACGCCGAACATCTACGGCGGCCGGGAGAACCTCGAAGCCGTCCAGTTCCTGCAGGAGATGAACGCGACGGTGCACAAGGCGGCACCCGGCATCGTCACCGTCGCCGAGGAGTCCACCTCGTGGCCTGGCGTTACCCGCCCGACAAACCTTGGCGGCCTTGGCTTCTCGATGAAGTGGAACATGGGCTGGATGAACGACACGCTGGACTTCATCAGCCGTGACCCTGTGCATCGCAGCTACCACCACCATGAGATGACGTTCTCGATGCTCTACGCGTTCAGCGAGAACTATGTGCTGCCGATCAGCCACGACGAGGTCGTCCACGGCAAGGGCACGCTGTGGGGCCGGATGCCAGGCAATGACCACGTGAAGGCGGCGGGACTGCGCGGTCTGCTCGCATATCAGTGGTCGCATCCTGGCAAGCAACTGCTTTTCATGGGACAGGAGTTCGGCCAGCGCGCGGAGTGGTCCGAGGAACGCGGGGTGGATTGGTATCAGTTGGGCGAGGCGAGCTTCTCCAACGGGATCCAGCGGATGGTGTGCGATATCAACGGCATCTACCGCAGCCGTCGAGCGCTGTGGTCTCGGGACACCAGCCCCGAGGGGTACTCGTGGATCGACGCCAACGACTCCGCCAACAACGTGTTGAGCTTCATGCGCTTCGGCGACGACGGTTCGATGCTGGCGTGCGTGTTCAACTTCTCGGGTTCCGAGCACAGTCGCTACCGGCTGGGCTTGCCACACGCGGGTACCTGGCGCGAGGTGCTCAACACCGACGCGGATATCTACAACGGCACGGGCATCGGCAACTACGGCGCGGTGGAAGCGACCGACGAGCCATGGCACGGGCGCCCGGCGTCGGCGGTGATGGTGCTGCCGCCGCTGGCCGCGCTGTGGTTCGAGCCCGCCTAGTACAGCGCGTTCGCGAGATTGCGCCTGCCCGCGATCACCTCGGGATCGGCCGGGTCGAACAGATCGAACAACTCGATCAGCCGGGTGCGGACCTTGGTGCGCTCGTCATCGGCGGTGCGCTTGATCAGCGCGATCAGCCGGTCGAATGCTCCTGCGACGTTCTGCTGCAGGATGTCGACATCGGCCGCGGCGAACGCTGCGTCGATGTCATCGGGCGCCGCATCGGCGACGGCAACCGCGTCGGGCCGCTGCGCCGTTGCGCGCTGCAGAAAACCGATCTGACGCACCGCGCCCTTGGCCTCCGCGTCGTTCGGGTTGGCGTCGAGCAGGGCTTGATACGCCGACAACGCGGCATCGAAGTCCCCCGCGTCCAGATGCGCTCGCGCTTGTGCGAGTTCGGGGTCGACCTGCTCGGGCTCCTCGGCATCGCCAACGTCGCCGAGCTTGCCCGCCGTCGCATTCAGCAGCGAGTCCACCCATTTGCGCAGTTGCTCCGGCGGCTGCACACCCTGGAAGCTCGACAACGGCTGTCCTGCAGCCAACGCCACCACCGTCGGGATCGCTTGCACGCCGAACATCTGCGCCACCCGAGGGACAACGTCAACGTTCACCGTCGCCAGCGACCACTTCCCGCCGTCGGCGTCCGCGAGTTGAGAGAGAACGTCGCCGAGCTGCGCGCTGGCCTCGCTGCGGGGCGACCACAGCAGCACGACCACGGGCAGCTGGCTGGACCGGACCAGCACCTCGGCTTCGAGGTTGGCCTCGGTGATCTCCGCGCCGCCGGGTGCTGCGGTGGCGCCTTCTCGAGACGGCGGCGGTTGTTTGAGGGCCGACAGGTCGACCGCTCCGGCCATGGAGGCCGCGATGGGAGGTCGGGGACGAGTCACGCCCACAAGTCTGTCACGTTGTTTCGGGTGCTCGTCGTCCCGGTTGCGCGACAGCTGGAACGGCCCCCGCAAGCCCCATTCGGCCGGTTTTATCGGCCCATATGAGGAAAATCACACTGCAGAGCGGGACGATGCTTGCCAGCAACGCCAGCAACCATGTGCTTGCCGACCATTTGAGCGCGATCCCGACGAGCAGACCGGCCACCACGAAGGCGATGAAGATCAGCCCGTGTGTCATGCCGAACACCTTGACGCCGATCTCGGTCCGCGGCGTACCCAGGTACTTGAAGTACATGCCGACCAGCAGTCCGACCCAGCTGACGGCTTCTGCGAGGGCGATCACCCGGAACCAGCCGGCAGCGGACCGAAGATCAAAGGCGCTTGTCATGGCCGCCATTGTGCCGGAGATCGGCACCAATTACTACAAGGCGTCGTAGACGCTAGCCGGCGCGCAGGATGAGCGCGTCGCCCTGACCGCCAGCGCCGCACAGCGCGGCTACCGCGTAGCCGGAACCGCGTCGCGCCAGCTCGAGGGCGGCATGAAGGGTAATCCGCGCCCCGGACATGCCGATCGGATGACCGATCGCGATGGCTCCGCCGTCGACGTTGACCATGTTCGGATCGACGCCGAGTTCCTTCATCGAGGCCAGCGCGACCGCCGAGAATGCCTCGTTGATCTCGATGACGTCGAGCTGATCGACCGAGATACCTTCGCGGGCAATGGCTTTCTTGATGGCATTGGCCGGCTGAGACTGCAGGGTGGAGTCGGGACCCGCGACGACGCCGTGGGCACCGATTTCGGCCAGCCATGTCAGGCCAAGCTCTTGCGCCTTGGCCTTGTTCATCACCACGACCGCGGCAGCCCCATCGGAGATCTGCGACGCGGACCCGGCGGTGATGGAGCCGTCCTTGCGGAACGCGGGCTTGAGCCCAGCTAACGATTCGGCCGTGGTGTTTGCGCGGATGCCCTCGTCCTCGGTGAACTCGATCGGGTCGCCCTTGCGCTGCGGGATCTTCACCGGGACCACCTCGTCGGCGTAGACCCCGTCTTTCCATGCAGCTGCGGCCTTTTGGTGCGACTGCGCAGCGAACTCGTCCTGCTGCGCGCGAGTGAACTGGTCGGCGTCGTTGCGTTGCTCGGTCAGCGCGCCCATCGGCTGGTCGGTGAACACGTCGTGCAGGCCGTCGTAGGCCATGTGATCGAGCACCGTGACATCGCCGTACTTGTACCCCGACCGGCTGTCCACCAGCAGGTGCGGCGCCTTGGTCATCGACTCCTGACCGCCCGCAACGACCACATCGAACTCGCCTGCGCGGATCAGCTGATCAGCGAGCGCAATCGCATCGATGCCGCTCAGACACATCTTATTGATGGTCAGCGAGGGCACGTCCCAGCCGATGCCTGCGGCTACCGCCGCCTGCCTGGCCGGCATCTGCCCGGCCCCCGCGGTCAGTACCTGGCCCATGATCACGTATTCGACGGCTGACGCAGCAACGCCTGCCTTCTCCAGCGCTCCGGAGATGGCGATCGCACCGAGATCGCTGCCGGAGAAATCCTTCAGCGAGCCCATCAATTTGCCGACGGGCGTACGAGCTCCAGCAACGATCACAGACGTCGTCATTCCTACCTCCAAAGGCTGTTCTTAACCGCTCAAGTCGCCGATCGGCGAGGCGCAATCTTTCCCGCCAGGTTACCGTTACGTTATGACCGCCGAGCAAGTCGATGCCCGCACGTTGCTTGCCACCGCACTGGTGACAGCAATCGATCACATCGGCATCGCAGTGCCCGATCTCGACGTGGCGATCAAGTGGTATCACGACCACCTCGGCATGATCGTGCTGCACGAAGAGATCAACGAGGAGCAGGGCGTCCGCGAGGCGATGCTCTCGGTGCGTGGCGCACCAGTCGGCAGCGCCCAGATTCAGCTGATGGCTCCGCTGGACGAAACCTCGACGATCGCGAAGTTCCTCGACAAGCGCGGCCCCGGTCTGCAGCAGCTGGCATACCGAGTCAGCGATATCGACGCGTTGAGCGAGCGGTTGCGCGAGCAGGGCGCGCGGCTGCTCTACGACACACCGCGACGCGGGACAGCGAATTCGCGGATCAACTTCATTCATCCCAAGGATGCAGGCGGGGTGCTGGTCGAACTGGTCGAGCCCGCCAAGGAAGACCAAGCGCACTAAGACCATCTGCGCGTCGGGCCGCGCGTTGCCCTGTGTGTCCAGCAGGGCGTGTGCCAATGCCGCCGTTCATCGGCTGCACTGTCGCCCATATCAGCGGGCCACACCACCAAATGTGCTGTGCCAATGACGATTTCTTGGTCGCAGCCGGGGCAGCGGTAAATCTTGGTCGCGCGCGAGGCCGCGATCGGCCGTACTTCGTAATCGTGACCGTCCGGTCCGGTCTCGATCCGGCGGGCCGCAGGCAACGGCGGTGACGAGCGTTGCCGCCGAGGCGGGTTCCGGCGCCGGGGCATATCGACCAGCCTTTCAGAACAGCCTGAACTCGTCGCTATCCATGCCGCGCATCTGGTCGTAGTCCAAAGTCACGCAACGGATCCCACGATCGGTGGCCAGCGTTCGGGCCTGGGGCTTGATCTGTTGCGCCGCAAAGATTCCCGCAACGGGCGCCAGCACGGTGTCACGATTCAGCAGCTCGAGGTAACGGGTCAACTGTTCGACGCCGTCGATCTCGCCGCGCCGCTTGATCTCGACGGCCACCGATCGGCCCTGCTCGTCGCGGCACAACAGGTCAACCGGCCCAATGGCGGTCATGTACTCGCGCCGCACCAGCGTGTAGCCGGTGCCGAGCAGCGCGACGTGCTCGGCGAGCAGCGCCTGCAGATGCGCCTCGACACCGTCCTTGACCAGTCCGGGATCGACACCGAGTTCATGGCTGGAATCGTGCTCGACACCCTCCACCGTGATGCGCAGCTGCTCGCCGGCTTTGTTCTCCACGACCCACACCGGCGCCGGTCCGTCGAGATCCTCGACGAGCCAACACGGCGGGGACATCCAGTTCAGCGGCTTGTATGCCCTATCGTCGGCGTGCACGCTCACCGAACCGTCGGCCTTGAACAGCAGCAACCGACGGGCGGAGGGCAGATGGGCGGTGAGCCGCCCGACATAGTCAACGGTGCACTGGGCGATCACGAGACGCACGCGAACCACCTTAGGTGCCGGGGCCGGCAAATTAGGCTGAGGCCAAGATGAACGCCAACAAGAGTGTCGCGCACCGGCTGGGCGGGGTGCTCGAGAAGGTCACCCGGCAGAGCGGTCGCCTACCCGATGCACCGGAGTACGGGTCCTGGCTGCTTGGCAAGGCCTCGGAGAGCCAGCTCCGCAGGCGGGTACGCATTCAGGTGATCCTGACGGTGTTCATCCTGGTCGCGAACGTCATCGGCATCGGCGCGGCACTGCTCTTGGTCATCGTGGCGTTTCCGGTGCCGAGCGTATTCAGCGACGCACCATATTGGGTCACGTGGGTGGTGTGCCCGGCATACATCGTTCTGGCGCTGCTGATCGGCACGTTCGGGATCACCCGCCGGACGGTCAACGCGCTGCGGTGGGCGATCGAGGAGCGCACGCCGACCCGTGAGGATCAGGTCAACACGTTTGCAGCGCCGTGGCGGGTCGCGAGGGCACATCTGATCCTGTGGGGTGTCGGGACCGCGCTCTTCACGACGCTGTACGGATTGCAGAACACGGCATTCATCCCACGGTTCCTGTTCACGACCAGCTTCACCGGTGTCGTCGTCGCGACGGCTTGTTACCTGCTGACCGAGTTCGCGCTTCGGCCTGTGGCGGCACAGGCGCTGGAAGCCGGCCCGCCGCCCCGTCGACTCACCGCCGGAATCATGGGCAGGCTGATGATCGTATGGTTTCTCGGATCGCTTCCCGTGGTCGGAATCGCGCTGCTCGCGGTCTTCGCATTGTCTCTTCGGAACCTCACCCCGACGCAATTTGCCGTCGCCGTATGGATTTTGGCCATCGTCGCCCTGCTCGTCGGCCTCATCTTGATGTGGATCGTGTCATGGCTTACCGCAACCCCCGTGCGTGTCGTGCGCGCCGCACTCAAGCACGTCGAACAGGGCGACCTCGACTGCAATGTGGTGGTGTTCGACGGCACCGAACTCGGCGAGTTGCAGCGCGGCTTCAACTCCATGGTCGCGGGTTTGCGCGAACGAGAACAAGTGCGTGATCTGTTCGGCCGCCACGTCGGACGTGAGGTGGCCGCCGCAGCCGAGCAGCAGCGCCCCAAGCTCGGCGGCGAGGAACGCCACGTCGCCGTGATCTTCGTCGACATCATCGGCTCCACACAGCTGGTGACCGGCCGGCCGGCGACGGAAGTGGTCGACCTGCTGAACCGTTTCTTCGCGGTGATCGTCGACGAGGTCGACCGCCACCACGGGTTCGTCAACAAGTTCGAGGGAGACGCGGCGCTGGCGGTCTTCGGCGCCCCGAACAGCCTTGACAACCCCGAGGACGAGGCGCTGGCGGCGGGCCGCGCCATCGCACGGCGGATCCGCGGCGAGGCACCGGAGTGCGAAGCGGGAATCGGCGTCGCATCCGGACAGGCGGTCGCAGGCAACGTCGGCGCCAACGAGCGATTCGAATACACCGTTATCGGCGAGCCAGTCAATGAAGCCGCGCGGTTGTGCGAGCTGGCCAAGGACACGCCCGCTCACTTGTTGGCGTCATCGGAGGCCGTCCAGAACGCGAGCGAGAACGAGCGCGGCCATTGGACTTTCGGTGACACCGTGACCTTGCGCGGCCACGACCAGCCCACCCGGCTGGCACTACCCGTTTAGCGGCCTATCCACGCTTGGCAGGGGTTGCCGAGGCGGCCGCGGAAGCCGCGGCCCTACCTTCCGGACTTGCGAGCGAGTTGCCGGAGGAGGTCGCCGAGGCCACCGGCGCGCCGCAGTTGAGGGAGATGAGCATCTGACTGACCGGCGAGGCGCTGGTGTTCTCCGGCGGCGCCTCGGTCCGGCTTTCCTGTCGAGTCACGATGCAGTTAGGCCGCGCGACTGCGTCCCCCACCGTGGTCGACACCACCACCGACACACCAGCGGCGGTGAGTTGAGCCGCCGCATCGCTGTACTTCTGTCCGACGACGCTTGGCTGAGAAGTGGCTTGGGCCACAACGCTTCCAAAAATAGTCATCACCACGCTCGCGGCGGCGACGCCCGTACTGAGAAAAACTGCCTTGTTCACCACACGATGCTGCCTCCCTGCGTGTAAACCGCGGTTACAAGCGGCTGTGACTCCCTATGACATAGGCTGGCCGACGGTTGAGAGTTGCGCCTGCGTTTCCTCGCACTTTGTGCATCAGTGCTGTTGACCTACTGGCAATCGACTTCAGGCCCACTCTGATCGATTGAATGTGAACAGTTCCGCACGTAGAAACGAAATCGGAGTTCGAAGAGGCGCTCTTGTCCGATTCTGAAATTCTCCTGGCAGGCAGCAGCCAAGCCGATGTCAACGATTTTGGCCTGCTGGCGGAGGTAATCAATGCGCACACAACTATTTACATGGCTCTCGGCGGGTGTTGGCGCCGGGGCGGTCGTTACGGCGATCACGCTCGTCCTCACACATCCGGATGCTTCGAACCCGCAGTATGTCGCTGGGGGATCAGGAGATTCACCGACCGGCGGGACATACGTATCTCCCGTTGTTCCGACGATGTCGGTCGATCCTACGGCCATGAACATGGGTGCCACGGCGACTGCCGCTCCACCGGCGGCGACCCTCGCAACGTCCTTCGCGTCGCCGACGTTGAAAGCAAGTGCGGCAGCCGGCTGCGTGAACAACGGGCAATGTCCGTGATGTGACCCGTCTCCGGGGCGCACATGTTCCTCAATCTCGTTGATAGCAATCGGCTGTCGATCTGTTACCGCTTGCACAGCCCGCGTACATTGCCACCACAGAGCATGACAATGTCCACGCCTTAGCGTCACTCCGCATGTGGCAAGGACAGCCGCATCGACGAGAAACGGAGTGAGGAAATGGCTTTCAAGCGTGCCCTATCGGCATCGGCACTGGCAGCCGGAATCGGCGTCGCAGGTCTTTTCGGCGTCGGCCTCGGGACCGCGAGTGCAGATCCCTGGGGATGTGACCGCCCGGGTACCCCGCCATGCGGTGACCATCGAGACGACCGAGGCCCCGGCCCTGTCGACTGGCACGGTCGCGGCATCGACCAGGGTCGCGGCGATCACCAGCCCTTCAACTGGATGGGCCAGCAGGTGAACCCGGTCCCTTCGGGCGACGGCAACGGCTGGGGATTCTGGTTCCTTGGTCAGTGGATTCCGCTGTAAGCAACGATAATTCGAGGCGGGTCACTGAGGAAGGTGGCCCGCCTCGAATGCTCGGCTAGCCCAGAATTCGCTGGTTTGGTTCGGTAAAGCCTTCGTCGGTGAAGATCTTTCGGCCAGCGGCACTAGTGGCGTCCAGGATGAACTTCGACGCGAGTTGGGCCTGATCGGAACTCTTCATCGGCGCAATCCACGACGTAATCGCCGCGTCGGAAGCCTCGGGGAAGGCGAACCACGCGGCGGCGCTGCCGACGTTCAGCGCGTCGGTCTTGAACACCAGACCGGCATCGACCTTCCCGCTCGTAATGTCTTTGAGGACATCGCTATCCGTCCTGTCGACGATTTGCGGGTGAAGCCGAACCCCTGTCCGATTTTCGACCTGCTGGGTCGCCGATGTGCAGGCGCCGGGATCCCCACACACAGCCACCCGCACATCCGGTCGCGTCAGGTCTGCAAATGAGGCGACGTTGTCTCGGTTGCCAGGGGCTGTGGCGATGACCAAGCTATTCGCTGCCAACGGCACAGGAGCGGCTTCAACCAGGCCGGCGTTTGCGACGGCGGACATGTTGTCATGATCCCCCGATACGAAGACGTCAACGTCACTGCCGCCTATCAATTGCGCGGACAGCTCGGACGAACTTGCGAAGATGAACTCTACTGACGTTCTGGGGTTTTCAGCCTCGAACTGCTTGCCGATCGCGGTCAGGCCAGTGATCATCGACGACGACGCGTACACCGTGATGGACGTCGTCGCCGGATGCGACTGCGAGTTGCAGCCGCTCGCCGAGACCACCAATAGGATCCCGACTGCCATAGTTCGCTTCAATCGGCCACGCATCGCAGTTGACGATACCGATTCCTGGTCAGCGAACTAAATCCCTCCCGCATGTCTGCTTTCGGCGGGTCTAGGAGTTTGTTGTGGAAATGCGTCGTATCCCCTGCCAATCGGCTTGCGTTGAATACGTAATCCGGCTCCTCACGGCAGGCTGGAGGGCATGGGTGAGGTTGGCGATGAAGACCCGCGCCGAGCATAGCTCCGCGGTGCCTGCCGGCCGGCGGGGCCGACCCACGAGAGTGCAGCGACCCACACGACCATTCGTCATCCCGCGGACTGACTCTATTGGGCGACCTGCGGCGGACGACACCCCACAGCGGCGAGAACGCGAGCGCGGACGCGTGCGCTTCCGTACAGGCCAAGGGCTGCTAGTCATCCAGGGGCTGGCACTCGGTGTGCTCGGCGGTGTCGCGCTCGCGTGGTCGATGGGTTTCACCCGCTTCGGTGCCGACGGCATACCAATGCTCGGTCTCAAGCTAACGCCGTCGCACGCGGGGCTTCTGCTGACGGTCGGGGCGCTGGCACTACTGGCCTGCCTCGGACGACGGACAGCCTTCGTGTTCAGCGCGCTCGCAGCGTGCGGTTGGGCGGTGTTGGCCAGCATCTGCGCTCTCGAGGTGGCTCACCACACGCCCGGGGCGCTCGGCTTCGATCCGCGCGACAGTCTTTTCTATGGCGTACTAAGCGCCTACAGCCTCGTCACAGCGTTGTTCTTGGCGGTGCCGCTGTCCAGGGTCTAGAGCGCGGCTTGGAGAGCCTTCGCGGCCGCGACCGCGTCGTCGAGCGCACCGAAGACCACCGCGCCGAAGTCGTCGCGGTTCTCGGCGCGCACTACGGCGTTGTCCGGGTCGACGAGGAGGCCTCCCTTTCCCACCGACGACAACGTCGCCCGCATCCCGGCGAGCAGGCCGCGGGCGGCGTCGTTGATGGTGTCGACCCGCGTGACGTCAAGGATCGCGACGTCAAAGTCGTCCTTCTCGTCATCGACCCTGCGCAGCACCTGTTCGGTGCCCGCGAACAACAGGTCGCCGTGAAGTTCATAGACGCGCACCCGGTCGCACGCGTCAGAGATGGTTCTGATGGTCGACCGCGATTCGCGCGTGACGGTGAGGAAATGCAGTCCTAGCCGTTGGGACAGGCTTCGGCACACCCGGACTCCGCGAACACTGTTGCCCTTGTCGTCCAGTAGCGGCGAGTAGACGCCGATTCCAAGTTGGCCAGGCAGCACGGCGACGATGCCGCCGCCGACACCGCTCTTAGCGGGCATTCCGACGGCGCTGACCCAGTCGCCCGCGGCGTCGTACATGCCGCACGTCACCATCACGGAAAGCGTGCGCTGCACGACGACGGTGTCGGTCACCCGTCGCCCGGTCATCGGGTTGACGCCGCCGCGGGCGAGGGTGGCGGCCATCCGGGCCAGGTCGGTACTGGTCACCTTGAACGAGCATTGCCGGAAGTAGACGTCCAGCACCTCGTCGGGGTCGCCATCGAGCACACCGAAGCTCTGCAGCATATACGCGATGGCGCGATTCCGGCTGCCGGTCTTTTTCTCCGAGGCGTACACGTCGGGATCGATGTCGAGGGGGCGTCCGGCGAACGCCGAATAGAACTCGCGGATGCGGGCAAATCGCTCGTCAGGTGTGGCGCCAGGGACCATCGAGACGGCTGCGATAGCGCCGGCATTGATCATCGGGTTCTTCGGCGTGTTCCTCGCCGCGTCGACGCTGATCTCGTTGAACGCCTCACCCGATGGCTCCACTCCGATTTTCGCATCGACCGCATCCTGGCCGATCTGATCGAGTGCGAGCGCATAGGTGAACGGCTTGGATATCGATTGAATCGTGAATTCGACTGTGGCATCGCCGGACTCGTAAACGTATCCATCCGAGAGCGACAGCGACAGCCCGAATCCATTGGGTTCGACGCCCGCTAGCTCGGGGATGTAGCTGGCCAGCGCTCCGGCCGAGACGCCCGCGTGTTCATCTCTGATCTGGTCCAGGTACCGCTGAACCAGTTCGGCCACGGCTTGGATCTTAGCCAGCATCGGGCGGCCACACGACGATGTCGTTTTTCCGCCAGTGATGTCAGTGGGCTCGTGTAATTGTTTGAGGCATGCACGAGGACTTCGACCGCTGTTATCGGGCCGTCCAATCGAAGGACGCCCGGTTCGACGGCTGGTTCGTCACCGCCGTGCTGACCACGAAGATCTATTGCAGGCCCAGCTGCCCGGTCCGCCCACCATTCGCCCGCAACATGCGGTTTTATCCGACAGCGGCGGCCGCGCAACGTGCCGGCTTCCGCGCGTGCAAGCGCTGCCGACCCGACGCCTCGCCTGGTTCACCGGAGTGGAATGTGCGCGGCGACGTGGTCGCCAGGGCGATGCGACTGATCGCCGACGGCACGGTTGATCGCGAGGGGGTTACGGGCCTGGCGGCCCGGGTCGGCTACACCACCCGCCAGCTCGAGCGGCTGCTGCAGGCGGAGGTCGGCGCGAATCCACTGGCATTGGCCAGGGCGCAGCGCAGCCAGACGGCACGGGTCCTGATCGAAACCACCGCGCTACCGTTCGGCGACGTCGCGTTCGCCGCGGGTTTCTCGAGCATCCGCCAGTTCAACGACACAGTCCGGGCCGTGTGCGATCTCACGCCGACGGCCCTGCGCCAACGTGCCCGGACACGATTTGGGCACGGCGACGCGGGCGCGACTGGTTCGCTGTCGCTACGACTGCCGGTACGCACACCGTTCGCGTACGAGGGACTGTTCGGCCATCTCGCGGCGAGTGCGGTGCCCGGCGTCGAGGAGGTGCGCGACGGCGCGTTCCGACGGACTCTGCGGCTGACCAACGGCAACGGAATCGTAAGCCTCACACCGCAACCCGATCATGTGCGGTGCCAGCTTGTGCTGGATGACTTCCGCGACCTGTCCACGGCGATCGCGCGGTGCAGACGACTGCTCGACCTCGACGCGGATCCCGAGGCCGTTGTCGACGCATTGAGCGCCGACCCGGATCTCACAGCGCTAGTGGCCAAGGCGCCGGGGCAACGCATTCCACGAACCGTCGACGAACAAGAGCTCGCCGTGCGAGTGGTGCTCGGTCAGCAAGTGTCGCTGAAGGCAGCACGCACCCACGCCCGGCGTATCGTGACCGCCTACGGGCAGTCGGTGACTGATGCCAACGGCGGTCTGACCCATGTGTTTCCGGCAATCGAGCACCTCACCGAGATCGATCCCGCGCATCTGGCGTTCCCGAAGTCGCGGCAGCGGTCGCTGACCACTCTGATCGGCGCGATGGCTGACGGCGATGTAGTGCTGGATGCCGGCTGCGACTGGAACCGCGCTCGAGAACAGCTGCTGGCGCTGCCGGGTATCGGTCCGTGGACCGCGGAGGTCATCGCGATGCGCGGCCTCGGCGACCCAGATGCTTTCCCCGTCAGCGATCTGGGCGTTCGGCTGGCCGCCAAGCAGCTCGGCTTGCCCGAGGATCCTCGCCCGCTCACCGAACACAGCGCCCGCTGGCGGCCGTGGCGGTCGTACGCCACCCAGCACATGTGGACAGCCCTTGATCATGCGGTCAACCAGTGGCCGCCGAAGGAGAAGTGATGGGATCAGTGCAGTTTCGGTCGATGGCGAGTCCGGTCGGGAAGTTGACGCTGGCGGGCAAGGATGGGCGACTGATGCACCTGCGGATGGTCGACCAGACCTACGAGCCGAGTCATGAGGGCTGGGAACCCGACGACACTGCGTTTCCCGACGCTATCGAACAACTCGAGGCGTACTTCGCCGGCGACCGCACGGACTTCGACCTGGAGCTCGCCTTGGTTGGCACGCAGTTTCAGCGTCGGGTCTGGGAGGCGCTGCTGACGATTCCCTACGGTGAGACGCGCTCGTACGGTGAGATCGCCCGGCAGATCGGATCGCCCGGCGCGTTTCGCGCCGTCGGGTTGGCGAATGGCCACAACCCGATCGGCATCATCGTGCCGTGCCATCGCGTGATCGGGTCGAACGGCAGCCTCACCGGATATGGCGGCGGACTCGATCGGAAGCGAGCATTGCTCGCATTGGAGAAAAGCCGCACCGCGCCCGCGCTATTCGACTAAGCAATGCAATAAAAATGCCTCTGCCCTCCAATCGAAATTGGAGGGCAGAGGACTTAAATTGTGTTCGGCGGTGTCCTACTTTTCCACCCGGGTTGGGTAGTATCATCGGCGCTGGCAGGCTTAGCTTCCGGGTTCGGGATGGGTCCGGGCGTTTCCCTGCCGCTATGTACCGCCGTAACTTTATTCACTCGTTTTTGAGTGTCCCACTGTGTGTTGTGGGTGGTGTTATTTGGTGGTGGGGTGTCGTGGTTTGACTGCTGTGGATATTGTGTGGTTGCGGGGTTGTGTTGTAAGTTTTCGGCCGGTTAGTGCCAGTTCCCTGCGCACCTTGCGGTGTTTCTAGGTCTGGTCTATTGATCCCGTGGTCTGCGGGGGGCCTTATCCCACTTAAATGGGTGAGAAGCCTGGTCTTGGAGGGGGTTTCCCGCTTAGATGCTTTCAGCGGTTATCCTGTCCGAACGTGGCTATCCAGCGGTGCCCCTGGTGGGACAACTGGTGGACCAGAGGTTCGTCCGTCCCGGTCCTCTCGTACTAGGGACAGGTTTCCTCAAGCTTCTGACGCGCGCGGCGGATAGAGACCGAACTGTCTCACGACGTTCTAAACCCAGCTCGCGTGCCGCTTTAATGGGCGAACAGCCCAACCCTTGGGACCTGCTCCAGCCCCAGGATGCGACGAGCCGACATCGAGGTGCCAAACCATCCCGTCGATATGGACTCTTGGGGAAGATCAGCCTGTTATCCCCGGGGTACCTTTTATCCGTTGAGCGACACCCCTTCCACTCGGGGGTGCCGGATCACTAGTCCCGACTTTCGTCCCTGCTTGACGTGTAGGTCTCGCAGTCAAGCTCCCTTGTGCACTTACACTCAACACCTGATTGCCGTCCAGGTTGAGGGAACCTTTGGGCGCCTCCGTTACATTTTAGGAGGCAACCGCCCCAGTTAAACTACCCGCCAGGCACTGTCCCTGAACCGGATAAACGGTTCGAGGTTAGAGGCCCAATACGATCAGAGTGGTATTTCAACAACGACTCCACAACCACTGGCGTGGCCGCTTCACAGTCTCCCACCTATCCTACACAAACCGTATCGAGCACCAATACCAAGTTGTAGTGAAGGTCCCGGGGTCTTTTCGTCCTGCCGCGCGTAACGAGCATCTTTACTCGTAGTGCAATTTCGCCGAGTCTATGGTTGAGACAGTTGAGAAGTCGTTACGCCATTCGTGCAGGTCGGAACTTACCCGACAAGGAATTTCGCTACCTTAGGATGGTTATAGTTACCACCGCCGTTTACTGGGGCTTAAATTCTCCGCTTCACCCCCGAAGGGGTTAACGGGTCCTCTTAACCTTCCAGCACCGGGCAGGCGTCAGTCCGTATACATCGTCTTGCGACTTCGCACGGACCTGTGTTTTTAGTAAACAGTCGCTTCTCACTGGTTTGTGCCACCCCCCACCGCTGCCCACCGCGAAGGTGTTGACGGTAGGAGGTCCCCCTTCTCCCGAAGTTACGGGGGTATTTTGCCGAGTTCCTTAACCATAGTTCACTCGTACGCCTTGGTATTCTCTACCTGACCACCTGTGTTGGTTTGGGGTACGGGCCGTGTGCACACTCGCTAGAGGCTTTTCTTGGCAGCATAGGATCACCGAATTCACCTCACTCGGCTATGCATCACCTCTCGGGATATGTGTTGGACGGATTTGCCTATCCAACTCCCTACAGGTTTGCCCCAGTATTACCACTGACTGGTACGGCTACCTTCCTGCGTCACCCCATCGCTTGACTACTACCAGAGAAGGTCCCACGCAGCCCCGCGAACCCTTCGGCCCGAAGGCCTCCGGTGATCACGGTTTTGGGTGGTTAGTACCTCTGATTCATCAGGGACGCACACACACGGGTACGGGAATATCAACCCGTTGTCCATCGACTACGCCTGTCGGCCTCGCCTTAGGTCCCGACTCACCCTGGGCGGACTGGCCTGGCCCAGGAACCCTTGGTCTTTCGGCGGGCAAGGTTCTCACTTGCCTTATCGCTACTCATGCCTGCATTCTCACTCCCACACCCTCCACCACTGAATCACTTCGTGGCTTCACCGGATGCAGGACGCTCCCCTACCCAACATGGACAAAGTCCATATTGCCGCGGCTTCGGCGGTGTGCTTGAGCCCCGCTACATTATCGGCGCACAATCACTTGACCAGTGAGCTATTACGCACTCTTTCAAGGGTGGCTGCTTCTAAGCCAACCTCCTGGTTGTCTTCGCGACTGCACATCCTTTTCCACTTAGCACACGCTTAGGGGCCTTAGCCGGCGATCTGGGCTGTTTCCCTCTCGACGCACGGAGCTTATCCCCCGCCGTCTCACTGCCACGCTTGACTTGTCGGCATTCGGAGTTTGGCTGACGTCAGTAACCTAGTAGGGCCCATCGGCCATCCAGTAGCTCTACCTCCAACAAGAAACACGCAACGCTGCACCTAAATGCATTTCGGGGAGAACCAGCTATCACGGAGTTTGATTGGCCTTTCACCCCTACCCACAACTCATCCCCTCAGTCTTCAACCTAAGTGGGTTCGGGCCTCCACAACATCTTACTGCTGCTTCACCCTGGCCATGGGTAGATCACTCCGCTTCGGGTCCAGAACACACCACTACACCAACCCCTACGGATTGGATACGCCCTATTCAGACTCGCTTTCGCTGCGGCTACCCCACCCGGGTTAACCTCGCGACATGTCCCTGACTCGCAGGCTCATTCTTCAAAAGGCACGCCATCACCCCACACCTAAAGCGAGGGCTTTGACGGATTGTAAGCGCACGGTTTCAGGTACTCTTTCACTCCCCTCCCGGGGTACTTTTCACCATTCCCTCACGGTACTAATCCGCTATCGGTCATCGAGAAGTATTCAGGCTTACCGGGTGGTCCCGGCAGATTCACAGCAGATTCCACGGGCCCGCTGCTACTCGGGGACAGCTACACAGAAGCCGTGATGTTTTCGGTTACGGGGCTCTCACCCTCTACGGACAGACCATCCCAGGCCACTTCACCTAACACCACGGTTTATCACTTCTGGCCAGGCCGGCGGACCTGACAAGTAACGCCCCACAACACCGCACACACAACCCCCGCCGGGTATCACATGCATCCGGTTTAGCCATCCTCCGCTTTCGCTCGCCACTACTCACGGAATCACAATTGTTTTCTCTTCCTACGGGTACTGAGATGTTTCACTTCCCCGCGTTACCCCCCACCGGCTATATATTCACCAGCAGGTGACGCGACATCACTCGCGCCGGGTTTCCCCATTCGGACATCCTCGGATCCACGCTCGGTTGACAGCTCCCCGAGGCATAACGCAGCCTCCCACGTCCTTCATCGGCTCTCAATGCCAAGGCATCCACCATGCGCCCTTAAACACTTACAAACACAAAACCAAAAGTTTTAACAAAACTTTGAAATTGCACATCAGACACACACAGAAAAAACCACCACCCCAAAAGGGTGGTGACCACCATGCGCGCCTAGATGCTCGCAACCACTATCCACAAATCAAACACCACACCCCACCACCAAAGATGGAGCAACAACAACCACACTCCCACCTAGGAAGCGCACCCCCAACCACGGGGTAAAACCATCTCCGGTTTCCCACGATCGGGACGAAGAGATAGCGGGCCTGTTGTCTCAAAGCCCAATAGTGTGTCTGATGATTAATTTCCGGCCGGTGTTTCCCCACCAGCCAAGCGTTTGTTGTGCACCAGACCCCCACCCACTACAGGTGTGGGGCCATCCACAGAATCGCCCAAGATCACCGAACTCCCACAGTCGTGGGCGGGCCTGGGTCTCGTGGTGCTCCTTAGAAAGGAGGTGATCCAGCCGCACCTTCCGGTACGGCTACCTTGTTACGACTTCGTCCCAATCGCCGATCCCACCTTCGACGGCTCCCTCCCACAAGGGGTTAGGCCACCGGCTTCGGGTGTTACCGACTTTCATGACGTGACGGGCGGTGTGTACAAGGCCCGGGAACGTATTCACCGCAGCGTTGCTGATCTGCGATTACTAGCGACTCCGACTTCACGGGGTCGAGTTGCAGACCCCGATCCGAACTGAGACCGGCTTTCAAGGGATTCGCTCCACCTCACGGATTCGCAGCCCTTTGTACCGGCCATTGTAGCATGTGTGAAGCCCTGGACATAAGGGGCATGATGACTTGACGTCATCCCCACCTTCCTCCGAGTTGACCCCGGCAGTCTCTTACGAGTCCCCGCCATCACGCGCTGGCAACATAAGATAGGGGTTGCGCTCGTTGCGGGACTTAACCCAACATCTCACGACACGAGCTGACGACAGCCATGCACCACCTGCACACAGGCCACAAGGGAATACCTATCTCTAGGCACGTCCTGTGCATGTCAAACCCAGGTAAGGTTCTTCGCGTTGCATCGAATTAATCCACATGCTCCGCCGCTTGTGCGGGCCCCCGTCAATTCCTTTGAGTTTTAGCCTTGCGGCCGTACTCCCCAGGCGGGGTACTTAATGCGTTAGCTACGGCACGGATCCCAAGGAAGGAAACCCACACCTAGTACCCACCGTTTACGGCGTGGACTACCAGGGTATCTAATCCTGTTCGCTCCCCACGCTTTCGCTCCTCAGCGTCAGTTACTGCCCAGAGACCCGCCTTCGCCACCGGTGTTCCTCCTGATATCTGCGCATTCCACCGCTACACCAGGAATTCCAGTCTCCCCTGCAGTACTCCAGTCTGCCCGTATCGCCCGCACGCCCACAATTGAGTTGTGAGTTTTCACGAACAACGCGACAAACCACCTACGAGCTCTTTACGCCCAGTAATTCCGGACAACGCTCGCACCCTACGTATTACCGCGGCTGCTGGCACGTAGTTGGCCGGTGCTTCTTCTGTACCTACCGTCACTTGCGCTTCGTCGATACTGAAAGAGGTTTACAACCCGAAGGCCGTCATCCCTCACGCGGCGTCGCTGCATCAGGCTTGCGCCCATTGTGCAATATTCCCCACTGCTGCCTCCCGTAGGAGTCTGGGCCGTATCTCAGTCCCAGTGTGGCCGGACACCCTCTCAGGCCGGCTACCCGTCGTCGCCTTGGTAGGCCATCACCCCACCAACAAGCTGATAGGCCGCGGGCCCATCCCACACCGCAAAAGCTTTCCCCCACCAGGCCATGCAGCCAGCAAGGTGTATTCGGTATTAGACCCAGTTTCCCAGGCTTATCCCAAAGTGCAGGGCAGATCACCCACGTGTTACTCACCCGTTCGCCACTCGAGTACCCCGAAGGGCCTTTCCGTTCGACTTGCATGTGTTAAGCACGCCGCCAGCGTTCGTCCTGAGCCAGAATCAAACTCTCCAAACAAAAACTTCCCATCCAAAGACAGGCAGAATTCGAATCAGAACAATCTGACCAACAAAAAGACACCAAAAACTGGCATCAAAAAACCACACCCCTAAACGGGAAAAAGAAGCGTGGCAAAAACAACAACAAACAAAAACCACCAAACACACTATTGAGTTCTCAAACAACACACCCGCTCTAGGGCAACCCTGCCACTGTACTCCACATGGACAGAGACGTCAAACCACGTCCTCCAGTCCGATTGGCCTGGGGCCGTTGGCATCTCGCTAAAGACTACGCCTTCTTCCGCCAAGCCTGAAACCGGCCCCCAATTGGCAACCCGCGGCCTGTCGAGCTCTTAGACGACCCGCTCTATTTCGGCGCCCAGACTGACCAACTGCTCAACGAACAGCGGGTAGCCACGATCGATGTGGAACACGTCGTGAACCTCGGTGTCGCCATCGGCGACCAGCCCAGCCAGCACCAACCCCGCGCCGGCCCGGATGTCCGACGACCACACCGGCGCGCTGGACAGTTGCGGGATGCCCCGCACGACCGCATGGTGGCCGTCGGTACGGGCGTCGGCGCCCAGCCGGATCATCTCTTCGACGAAACGGAACCGGGCCTCGAACACGTTCTCGGTGATCATCGACGTGCCGTCGGCGATCGACGCCAGCCCGATGGCCATCGGCTGCAAATCGGTCGGGAAACCCGGGAACGGCAGCGTCGCGACGTTGACCGCCTTGGGCCGCTCGTACTGAACCACCCGGAAGCCGTCGTCGGTCTGCGTGACCGTGGCGCCGGCGTCGTGAAGCTTGTGCAGAACCAATTGCAGGTGTTGCGGGTCGACGCCCGTCACCGAGATGTCCCCGCGGGTCATCGCGGCGGCGATGCCCCATGTGGCGGCGACGATGCGGTCGCCGATCACCCGATGTTCGGTGGGATACAACTGCTCCACGCCGGTGATCGTCATCGTCGGGGTCCCCGCCCCAGAGATCTGGGCACCCATCTGATTGAGCATCGTGCACAGGTCGACGACGTCCGGCTCGCGCGCGGCATTGTGGATCGTCGTCACGCCCTCGGCGACCACCGCAGCCATCAGGATGTTCTCCGTCGCGCCCACCGAGGGGAACTCCAGCTGAATTTCCGCGCCGCGCAAGTGATCTGCTTCGGCGACGACACAGCCGTGCTCGATATTGCAGCGCGCACCCAGCTGTCGCAGACCGGCCTGATGCATATCCAACGGACGCGACCCGATGGCATCTCCGCCGGGAAGCGCGACCTTGGCGCGCTTACACCGGCCGACCAACGGCCCCAGCACACACACCGATGCCCGGAACTGGCGGACCGCGGCGAAATCCGCGTCGTACTTGGGTTCGTCGGGCGAGGTGATCCGGACGACATCACCGTCGAGCTCGACCGTGGCGCCCAGACCGCGGAGCACCTCCGCCATCAGTGGTACATCGAGGATGTCCGGACAATTGGTGATCGTGCTGGTGCCCTCCGCCAGGAGCGTCGCCGCCATCAGCTTCAATACGCTGTTTTTGGCCCCCCCGACAGCAACTTCGCCCGATAACCGGTTTCCGCCGGTCACCACGAATCGCTCACTCACGCGGGCTAGTGTAAACAGCTGATTGGGCCCTGTCAGTTTCCCAGCCAGTCTGTCCCGCTACCGTTTAACCATGGCAGTTCATCTAACCCGCATATATACCCGGACCGGCGATGACGGGACCACCGGTTTGAGCGATTTCAGCAGGGTCTCAAAGAATGACGCTCGGCTTGCGGCATATGCCGACTGTGACGAAACCAACGCCGCGATCGGCGTCGCCATCGCATTGGGAAACCCCGATAGCCAAATTCGCAACGTGCTGCGGCAGATTCAGAACGATCTCTTCGACGCGGGCGCTGACCTGTCCACCCCGGTTGTTGAGAATCCGGAGCATCCCCCGCTGCGGATCACCCCGACCTACATCGACCGGTTGGAGTCGTGGTGTGACGAGTTCAACGAACCGCTGCCTGCTCTGAATTCATTTGTGCTGCCAGGCGGTACACCGCTCTCGGCGCTGCTGCACGTCGCCCGCACGGTGGCGCGCCGCGCGGAACGGTCGGCGTGGCAGGCGGTGGACAGCCATGCAGACTCGATCAGTGTGCTGCCCGCCAAATACCTCAACCGGCTGTCGGACTTGCTGTTCATTTTGTCGCGCGTGGCCAATCCCGCCGGTGACGTGTTGTGGCAACCAGGCGGTCCCGCAACGGATTAGAAGGTGCGGCGCCGAGCGCGCGGCGACGGCCGCGACTCCAGCCACGACTGAAACGCCGTCAACGCACCGCGATCCAGTGCCACTTCATAGCCTTGGCGACGTTCCGGACTGGTGTCGCGCAGCTCCAGAACGACGATCTCGTCGGTCATGATGTCGAATTCGTCGCCGCGGGGCGACCGACGCGACACGATCTCCAAGCCGCGGCGACTCAGCCTGCGGTCCGGCCACCATCGCAGGCTAGACAGCCGATAGAAGCCGGCTTCCCCACCCCGGTAGCGCATTACACCGTGGCGCCACCCGTGCCCGCCGACGGCGGGTACATCTCGCAGGATCGCCGCCGTCCCGCCCACTTGGCGTAGCTTCCACAGCCGATAGGAGAGCGCGACGACGACGAACAGCAGTACACAGACCAGCGCGGCCATCACGATCATGGACGCGCTCATCGGCGGGCCTCTAGTCGATCTGGCCCAGAGCGCGAAGCCTCGCTCGGCCCTTGGCGGCGGTAGCGGGATCGTCGGATTCGGCGTCACGCTGCGCGGCGGCTTCGTTGATCTCCGAATCGAATTCGGCGCTCTCGGCCAGGATGGTCACCGCTTCCTCGGTGACGGAGAGAAAGCCTCCGTCCACCGCGATGCGCAGATCGTCCTCGCCCTCACGTTCAACCCGCACCATCGCGTCGTCGACCAACTGAGCGACCAACGGAATGTGGTTGGGCAGGATGCCGATCTCACCCGAGGTGGTGCGGGTGAACAGGAACGTACCCTGGCCAGACCATATCTTGCGATCGACAGCGACGATGTCGATGTTCAGTTCGGCCATCTCACATCACCTTTCGGTGCGGGCAAGGCCTAGGCATCCTTCTTCTCACCCTCGTCCTTGCTGTCCGACTTGCCGCCGTCTTCGAGCTTCACGCCGAAGCTTTCGGCCTTCTTCGCCAAGTCGTCCAAGCCGCCGATCAGGAAGAACGCCTGCTCGGGCACGTGGTCGAATTCGCCCTTGGTTATCCGGTCGAACGCCTCGATGGTCTCCTTGACTGGAACGGTCGAACCAGGCTGGCCGGTGAACTGCTCGGCCGCCATCATGTTCTGCGACAGGAAGCGCTCGATGCGACGGGCACGCTGCACCAACTGCTTGTCCTCTTCGGAGAGCTCGTCGATACCGAGGATCGCGATGATGTCCTGAAGGTCCTTGTACCGCTGCAGGATTCGGATGACTTCCTGCGCCACGCGGTAATGCTCGTCACCGACAACCGCGGGGTCGAGGATCGTCGAACTCGACGCCAGCGGGTCCACCGCAGGGAAGATGCCCTTCGAGAACACCGCGCGGGAAAGCTCCGTGGTGGCATCGAGGTGGGCGAACGTGGTTGCCGGCGCAGGGTCGGTGTAGTCGTCGGCGGGCACATAGACGGCCTGCATCGAGGTGATGGACTTGCCACGCGTCGAGGTGATGCGCTCCTGCAGCTCACCCATCTCGTCGGCCAGCGTCGGCTGGTAACCCACCGCGGACGGCATGCGGCCGAGCAGCGTGGACACCTCGGAGCCGGCCTGGGTGAACCGGAAGATGTTGTCGATGAACAGCAGCACGTCCTGACCCTGCTCGTCGCGGAAGTACTCCGCCATCGTCAGAGCGGACAGTGCGACACGCATACGGGTGCCGGGCGGCTCGTCCATCTGACCGAAGACCAGCGCGGTGTCCTTGAGCACGTCTGCGTCGGCGAGCTCGACCCACAGGTCGTTACCCTCGCGTGTCCGCTCGCCCACCCCGGCGAAAACGGAAGTGCCACCGAAGTTGCGGGCGATACGGTTGATCATCTCCTGGATGAGAACCGTCTTGCCGACGCCGGCGCCGCCGAACAGGGCGATCTTGCCGCCGCGCACGTACGGGGTCAGCAGGTCGACCACTTTGAGGCCGGTCTCGAGCATCTCGGTACGCGCTTCGAGCTCCGCGAATGGCGGCGGCTTGCGGTGAATCTCCCAGCGTTCGAAGTCTTTTCCGTAGGAGGTGTCATCAAGGCAGGCGCCGAGCGCGTTCCACACGTGCCCCTTGACGCCGTCGCCGACCGGCACCGAGATCGCCGCGCCAGTGTTGACCACGTCGACACCGCGGACCAGGCCGTCGGTCGGCTGCAGGGAGATGCAGCGCACCAGGCTGTCGCCGAGGTGCAGGGCCACTTCGAGTGTCAGCGTTTTGGCGAGCTCCTCAAAGGTGACCTCGGCGTGCAGCGCGTTGAAGAGTTCGGGCACTGAGCCGCGGGGGAACTCAACGTCGACCACTGGCCCGGTCACCCGCACCACGCGACCGGTGGTGTCCTTCTTCGTTGCCTTGTCCGTCTTTTCGGCGGTAGCAGTCATCTCTTCTTCTTTCTCAGTCGCTAACGGCTGGCGTCGGCAAGCGCATTCGCGCCACCAACGATCTCGCTGATTTCCTGGGTGATCTGGGCCTGCCGCTCGCGGTTGGCCTCTAGTGTGAGCGCCTTGATGAGATCGTCGGCGTTGTCGGTGGCGGACTTCATCGCTCGTTGGCGCGATGCCAGCTCCGACGCCGCCGACTCGAGCAGCGCAGCGTAGACGCGGGTCGCCAGATACCGCGGCAGTAGCGCGTCGAAAAGCGTGGTGGCGTCGGGCTCGAACGAGTACAGCGTGTGCGGCCCGGTGTCTTCCTCGACGTACTCCACCACCATCGGGGCGATCCGGTGTGCAACCGCCGACTGCGACATCATCGACTTGAACTCGGTGGAGACGATGTGCAGCTCGTCGAGTCCGAGGATCCCGTCGGGTCCCGGATCGTCGCCGTGGTCGTCGGCTCCTGCCATGAAGGCGTCGACGAGCGTCGACGCGATCTCCTGAGCGTTCTCATACGTCGGCTGCTCGGAGAACCCGCTCCACGAATCGGTGATCTTCCAGTTGCGGAACTTGTAGTAATTCAGTGCTTTACGGCCCACCGTGTAAACGATCGGCGTCTTGCCCTCCGACCGCATGAGGGAGAACAACTCTTCCGCGCGACGGAACACATTCGAGTTGTATCCACCACAGAGACCTCGATCGGAGGAAACCACAAGAATGCCTGCCCGCTTGGGTTCCTCGCGTGCGACGAGGAGCGGGTGATCAAGGGCCGCCTCGGCCGCCAGCGTGGTCAGCATGTTGGTGATCTCGATCGCGTACGGGCGCGCCGACCGCAGACGGTTCTGCGCCCTGCCGATGCGCGACGTGGCGATCAGCTCCTGGGCCTTGGTGATCTTCTTGATCGACCCGGCGGAGCGGATGCGCCCGCGTAACTCGCGAAGTGTGGCCGCCATCGCTGACTACTTCTTCTTCGGTGCGGGCTTGCGGACCTTCACCGATTCCTTCTCGAGGTCTTCGTCGGCAAGCGCGTCGACATGCTCGTCGCGCACGACGGAGCTGCCGTCAGATGCCGCGAAGCCCTTCTTGAACTGGTTGATCGCTTCGGTCAGCTTCTCGTCGAGCTCTTCGCCGAGCTTCTGGGATTCGCGGATCTCCTTGAGGATGCCGTCGTCGGAGGCGCGCAGGTGATCCAGGAATTCCGTCTCGAAGCGGCCGACGTCCTCGACCGGAACGGAGTCCAGGTGTCCCTGTGTACCAAGGAAGACCGCGACGACTTGCTCCTCGACCGACAACGGCTGGTACTGCGGCTGCTTGAGCAACTCGACGAGTCGGGCACCGCGCTCCAGTTGCGCCTTCGAGGTGGCGTCCAGGTCCGAGGCGAAGGCCGCGAACGACTCCAGCTCGCGGTACTGCGACAGGTCCAGCCGCAGCGAGCCAGCCACTTCCTTCATGGCTTTGATCTGCGCGGCGCCACCCACTCGGGACACCGAAACGCCGACGTTGATGGCAGGGCGAACACCCTGGTTGAACAGGTCGCTCTCCAGGAAGCACTGACCGTCGGTGATCGAGATGACGTTGGTCGGGATGTAGGCCGAGATGTCGTTGGCCTTGGTCTCGATGATCGGCAGACCGGTCAGCGAGCCGCCGCCCAGTTCGTCGGACAGCTTGGCGCAGCGCTCGAGCAGCCGCGAGTGCAGATAGAACACATCGCCCGGGTAGGCCTCGCGGCCGGGCGGACGCCGCAGCAGCAGCGAGATCGCACGGTAGGCCTCGGCCTGCTTGCTCAGGTCGTCGAACACGATCAGTACGTGCTTGCCGTCGTACATCCAGTGCTGAGCGATGGCCGAACCGGTGTACGGCGCAAGCCATTTGAAGCCCGCCGAGTCCGAAGCCGGTGCGGCGACGATGGTGGTGTACTCCATCGCACCGCCCTCTTCGAGCGCCCGGGCTACCGCCGCGATGGTCGTACCCTTCTGCCCGATCGCGACGTAGACGCAGCGGACCTGCTTCTTTTCGTCGCCGGACTCCCAGTTCTGCCGCTGGTTGAGGATGGTGTCCACACAGACCGCGGTCTTACCGGTCTTGCGGTCACCGATGATCAGCTGGCGCTGGCCGCGACCGATCGGGGTCATCGCATCGATGGCCTTGATGCCGGTCTGCAGTGGCTCGCTAACACCCTGCCGCTGCACCACCGAAGGAGCCTGAATCTCCAGCGGGCGACGGGCATCCGCCTCGATGTCGCCCTTGCCGTCGATCGGCTCGGCCAGCGGGTTGACCACCCGACCGAGGAACTTGTCGCCGACCGGGACCGACAGCACCTCGCCGGTGCGCTTGACCTGCTGGCCCTCTTCGATCTTCTCGTAGTCACCGAGGATGACCGCACCGATGCTGTGCTCGTCGAGGTTGAGCGCCACGCCGAGCACTCCGCCCGGGAACTCCAGCAGCTCCTGCGTCATCACCGAGGGCAGGCCCTCGACGTGCGCGATACCGTCGCCGGTATCGACAACCGTCCCGATCTCCTCGCGCGCAGTGTCGGCGGTGAAGGTCGAGACGTAATCCTCGATCGCACCCTGGATGTCGTCAGCGGAGATGGTCAACTCTGCCATGGCTTTTCGTCTTCCTGCTCTTGGGTCTTGTCGTTCGTTAACGGTCAGTCAGGCAGCTTGGTCTCGGCAGCCGCCAGTTTCGATGACAGCGTGCCGTCGATTACCTCGTCACCGACGGTGATGTTCAGCCCGCCCAGCAGCGCCGGGTTGATGTGCAGCTGCAAGGAAACCGGGTGTCCGTAGATGCGGGTCAATACTTCTGTCAGCCGGGTCCGCTGCGCGTCGCTGAGGTCGGCCGCCGCGCCGACGTGCCCTACCAGCTCGCCTCGGCGGGCAACCGCAAGCTCGGCCAATTCGAGCACCGCCTCGTCGGCGCGCTCGCCGCGAAGCAGCTCGACCGTCTGCGAAAGCAGCTGAAGGGTCGTCTTATTCACGCTTGTGCCGCTGGGGAGTACATCGCGCAGCAGCTTGACCCTGCCCTCTGCGGGGGCGCTGTGGTCGCTCAGCAGACTGGCCAGCCCCGGCTCCACATCAAGAACGCGGCTGAATCGGAAGAGTTGCTCTTCGACATCGCCTGCCGCTTGTTCGCGCTCCGCACGAACCAGTAGCGCGAGCCGCGCAACATGCTCGACGGCGTCGACCAGGTTCGCATCGGACGACCAGCGTCCCGATACCGCGGCCTTCAGCAGTTCCAGCGACGTGTCGCCGACCTTGCCCTCCAGCAGCGTTTCCACCACGCCCAGCTTGGGCGTCGGGTCGTCGGCCGGATCGGCGAGATGCCGCGTCAGAACCGACTCGCGCGCCAGTAGACTGGTGACCGACGCCAAATCCTCAGCCACCGAAGACAACTGGTCGGCTTTTAGGTCGGCGGTCAGCTGGTCAAACTTGTCCACAAGTGTCGCCAGCGACTCTCGGCTAGCCGCGCGCAGCCGCGCCGTCGCCCGGTCAGCGACCACCGCTTCGGACGGCGCCATTGCATCGAGTTCGTCGATGAATCGGTCGACGGTGGCCGACTGCGCGTCGGCATCCGAGACGTGTTCATTGACCAGTTCGCTCGCGCGGCGGACGGATTCGGTACCGAGATCTTGGCGCAGCTGACGGATCAACTGGGCACGCAGAAGCTGAACCTGCTGAGTGCCTTGCACTTTGATGCGCTCAACTTCTGCATCGGCCTGGGCACGCAGCTGCTCGACGAGACGCTTGGCGTCCGCCTGAGCCTCCTCGGTGACCTGCTTGGCCTGGGCCTTGGCTTCCGCCACGGCCTTTTCGTGCGCCTTTTCGGCCTTGGCCAACTGCTCCTTGGCTTCCGCGCTGTCCGCCAACTGCTTGCGAACGTTTTCCTGCTGGTTGGTCATCATCCGGCGCACCGGCGGCATGACATAACGCACCACGATGAACACGATGACAGCGAACCCGATGAGCTGACCGATGAATGTCGACATAGCGCTACCGCCCCGAAGCCGATGTGTTGGTCTCGACGCCGAGCACCCGACTCGCCAGGGTTTCAGACAGGTTTTCCACGGACGACCGCAGGTCTGGCTGGATCGATAGGGCTTGGTCTTTCAACTCCGAGTCGGCCTCCTGCAGCGTCGACGCCACTTGCTCGGAAGCCCGGCTTCGCATGTCCTCCAGGACCTTTCGCCCTTCCGCTCGCGCCTCGTCACGAACTTTCGAGGCTTCCCCGCGCGCCTTGGACATCTCAGCCTGGTAGTCCTCGTCGGCGGCGGAGAACTGCTCGGCCGCCTTTCGGCTGTCCTCGACGGTCTGCTTCACCATGGCGTCGCGTTCGCTCAGCACCTTGGAGACAGGTGGCACGACCCACTTGCCGATCACACCGAGCACGATCAGGAAAATGATCAGCACGACGAAGAAGGTGCCGTTGGGGATGAGGAAGTTGCTGGTGCCGCCACCTTCCTCAGCCGCCAGAAGGACGACGTTCGGGTCAGGCATGGCGGGCACTAAGCAACCGGGGTGGCGAACACGAACAACGCCATGAACGCCAGGTTGATGAAGTAGGCCGCCTCAACCAGACCGACCGTGATGAAGAACGGAGTGAACAGTCGGCCCTGCGCCTCCGGCTGCCGCGCGATTCCGGCGATCAGCGCGTTGCCCGCGATGCCGTCACCGATACCGGCGCCGATTGCGCCGCCGGCCATGATCAGTCCACCGCCGATGAGCGCGCCAGCAGCGATTGTGGGATCCATCTTTATCCTCCTTGATAACTGGTAGGCGTCCTACCAGGTTGTGGGTCCTGCATGTTCGGGTTGGCTAGTGATGGTCTTCATCGAGCTCCATCGATTGGCTGAAGTACAAGATCGTCAACAGCGCGAAGATGAACGCCTGGATGGCGCCGACGAACAAGTCGAAGCTCTTCCAGATCGCGTTGGGCAGCCACAGGATGTACGGCGGGAACAACGCGATCAGCGCGACCAGGATGCCGCCGGCGAAGATGTTGCCAAAGAGTCGGAGCGACAAGGAAATCGGCTTCGCGATCTCCTCGACCAGGTTGATCGGAGCCATCAGTGTGACGTGGCCCTTCAGCAGCTTGATCGGGTGGCCGATAGGGCCGCGGCGCCAAACACCTGCCGCGTGGTAACAGATGAACACGAACAGTGCGAGCGCCAGCACGAAGTTGATATCGGCGGCCGGCGGCTTCAAGAGTTCGTGAATCGCGCCACTGGAGTCCGTGTACTGAACCGGCAGCACCGACAGCCAGTTGGCGACCAGAATGAACACGAACAACGTCACGGCAAGCGGGAGCACGAACGGCGCGATCTTCATGCCGATCGCGGCCTCGATCTGGTCGCGCAATTGTGTGGTGATGGCTTCCCAGAACAGCTGCACACCGCCGGGCACGCCCGTCGATGTGACCTTGGCGCGCAGGAAGAATGCCAGCCCGATGACGATCATCGCGGCGATCGCCGTGGCGAGAACCGTGTCCGTGTTGACCGTCAGCCCGAACCAATGGGCCTCCGTATGGTGGCCAACCTCGATCGCGGCTTCGGCGAGGAACGTCTCGGTCATTGCGGTGTGGCCTCCCCTTCGAGTCCGCCTGCGTTATCTGGGCTACCAGCCTTGAGCTTCTTCATCACCGGCAGCGCGGTTGAGATCACCAACACCACCTGGAACAGGGCCATGCCGAACAGCACGCCAAGCCCCTGCGGTCGGAAGATGAACGCGATCGTCAGCCCGATCACCGTCAGCACCAACAGTCGGGTGGCGGAGTTCAGGGCCATCTTGCGTTTGAGCGGATGCGCGTCGGCGGTGATTGCGTCCACCGAACGTTGCACCAGCACGGCGTTGAGCAAACCCAGCCCGAGGCCGACGCCGAAGAAGACGCCGACCATCACATGGCCGAGTAGTCCGGCGGCCAGGGTCGCAATACCGGTAATCACCACACTGACAGCAAGCAGGCGCAAAGGCCTAAATGCAACGGACGGAAACACCAACGGCGCGTCTTGCGCTGGCGTCGTCACTGCTTCACCTCAATCCCGCGGTCACGAGAGCTAATCCTGATGATCCTGTGCGTGGCGCCCCGAGCGTATCGGAGGGCGACAGGCCCGCTGGAATCACCCAAGGGGTAGCTCCCTTTGTCGGTCGTTGTTCCGTGCCGATCGGTGGTGAACCGATGGCCCGGGGGCCGGCAACCCGCGAGGTTTTTCGGGCTCTAACAGCACCCTAACACATGGTTAGGGGCCTAAACGGGGGCCTACTACTTTTTGTCGTACATTTCCTCGATGCGCTCGTCTCGGCGGCGCAGAAGCGGGATCAGAGTCACCACGATCGCCACCAGAATCGCGGCCAGCATGACGGCTCCGGTGTAGCGCGGGTCGAAGAAAATCGTGCTCGCCGCGCCCAGTGCGATGATGCCAACCCACAAATAGACGAGCAGCACCACTCGCCGGTGCGAATGACCGATCTGCAGCAACCGGTGATGCAAGTGCATCTTGTCCGGCGTCGAGAAATGCACCCCCGCACGGGTCCGGCGAATCACCGCGAGCAGCATGTCGAGCGCAGGCACGAACATCACCGCTACCACCAACAGGAACGGCGACATCAGAGCGAACACGTCGCGTGCCCCGTACGCGGTCTGCGATATCGGGCCCGCGGCGGTGGTGGACGCCGCGGCGAGCATCAGCCCTATCAGCATCGAGCCGGAGTCGCCCATGAAGATCTTGGCGGGGTGGAAGTTGTGCGGCAGGAAGCCAAGGCACGCACCGGCCAACACGACAGAAATCACCGCGGGCGGATAGAAGAGGACATCGCCGCCGTGGTCGCGCAGCAGGCCGATCGAGAAGATGCAAATGGCCGACGCGGTGATCAGGCCGAGGCCGGCGGCCAGCCCGTCGAGGCCGTCGACGAAGTTCATCGCGTTGACGATCGCCACCGTCAGCGCCAGCGTGAGAAGGATCGACGACACCTGGTCCAGCACGATGGTGCCGACGCCGCCGATCGGGATGTAGAGCACGCTCCACGCGACGCCCATCGTGACGAGCACGCTCGCGGCAGTGATTTGGCCGGCGAACTTCGTCAACGCGTCCAGACCCCACTTGTCGTCGATCAGGCCGATGCCCATGATCAGTCCGCCTGCGACGACGACGGCGGGCATGCCCGACGAATAGACGAAGCCACGGGTGAGCGCGGGCAATTGCGACGCCAACAAGACTGCCGCCACCACGCCGATATACATCGCCAGGCCACCCATTCGCGGCGTCGGCTGTAGGTGTACGTCGCGCTCGCGCGGATAGGCGACCGCGCCTAGCCGCCGGGCCAGCACCCGGACCCAGCCGGTCGCGAAGTACGTGATCATCGCCGCAGTCAGTCCGACGAGTGCGAGCTCACGCAATGGGACACCCGCGCCCCGATCGGAAAGCGCGAGCAATCCGCCGGCCACGTCACTCACCATTGCCGCAACCGTAGCGGACGAACGTGAGAGCTCACGGTGCGAACCTGATCAGTCGGTGAGCGACTCAGGTTCCACGCCGAGGACCTTCGCGATGGCATCCACTGTCACCGGGCCTTGCCGGAGCACGCGGGGATGCGCGCCGGTGAGGTCGACGATCGTCGACGCCGCTTGTTGTTCCGAGGGTCCTCCGTCGAGATACACCTCGACGAGGTCACCGAGTTGATTTCGCGCCTCCTCCACGGTCACCGCCGCCGGACGGCCGGAGACGTTGGCGCTCGACACCGCCATTGGCCCGACCTCGCGCAGCAGCTCGATCGCGACGGGGTGCAGGGGCATGCGCAGCATCACTGTGCCGTGTGCATCGCCGAGGTCCCATTGCAGCGACGGTGCCTGGCGCACCACGAGACTCAATGCACCGGGCCAGAACGCCTGGATCAGCTCACGCGCACTATGCGGAACCGTGTACACCAGGCCGTCGATCGTGTGCCACGAACCCACCAGCACGGGGACGGGCATGTCGCGGCCGCGCCCTTTCGCCGACAACAGCGAGGCGACGGCGTCGTTGTCGAACGCATCCGCACCGATGCCGTAAACGGTGTCGGTCGGCAGCACGACAAGCCGACCGCCCTTGAGGGCACTGATCGCCGAAGCGATGCCCGTCTCCCGCTGTTCGGGGTCGGTGCAGTCGAACACCTCTGTCATGCCTCGACCTTCTCACGGAGAGCAGTGACGAACCTCGGCCGACCCGTCAAGTCAGGTCGGGCGGTGACGTCGACGAATCCCCCTGTGCGGGTGAATGCCTCGATGGTGCGAGCAGACGTGGTGTCGTCGTGTTCGACGGCACAGCGACCGCCGTCATGCAACAGCCGTCCGGCCAGTCCGACAATCGGACCGATGACCGCCATCCCGTCTGGGCCGCCGAACAGCGCGTGCGCCGGATCATGTTCGGCCACTTCGGGTTCCAGTGCGGCGCCGTCGGGGATGTAGGGCGGGTTGGCGACGACGAGGTCTACCTGGCCATCGAGTTCGGCGAGCAGCCCCGCCCTGGTGACGTCGGCGTGAATGAGTTCGATGGGCGTTCCTGCGGTGTTGCGTCGGGCAAAGGCCAGCGCCTCCTCGGAGTCGTCGACGGCGATGACGCGGCCATCGGGCCAGTGCTTCGACAGCGCCACTGCGAGGGCGCCGGAGCCCGTGCACAAGTCGACGATCAACGGCCGCTGCGGGAGTGGCTGGGCGACAGCCCATTCCAGCAATGACTCCGTCTCCGGTCGCGGGATGAAAACGCCTGGCCCGACGTGCATGGTCACCGGGCCGAATGCTGCGGTACCAGTGAGGTGCTGCAGCGGCACTCGCCTGGCACGCCTTGCGACGAGCTCGTCGTAGTGCTCGCAGAACCCGGGTCCGATTTCAGCGAACGCGAGGCGGCCACGGTCGGTGCCGGCGGCGTGGGCAGCGAGGAGTTCCGCGTCGGTACGCGGCGATCCCACCCCCGCCTCGGCCAGCGCCTCCGCAGCTGCGTCGATCACCTGGCGGAGCCTGGTCATGCTTGCTGCAGCCTGGCTTGCTTGTCGGCGGCGGCCAGTGCGTCGAAGAGTGCGTCGAGGTCGCCATCGAGCACCTGATCGAGGTTGTGCGCCTTGAAATTGATCCGATGATCGGCGATCCGGTTCTCCGGAAAGTTGTAGGTGCGGATGCGCTCGCTGCGGTCGACGGTGCGGATCTGACTTGCCCGGTCGGCCGACGCGTCGGCGCTCGCCTGCTCCTCGGCTAGTGCCTGCAGCCGCGCGGCAAGCACCAGCATCGCGCGTGCCTTGTTCTGCAGCTGGCTGCGTTCGTTCTGGCACGTGACCACGATGCCTGTCGGCAGGTGGGTGATGCGCACCGCGGAGTCAGTGGTGTTGACGCCCTGGCCGCCCTTGCCCGACGACCGGTACACGTCGATGCGAAGGTCGGACTCATCGATCTGGACTTCCTCGACCTCTTCGGGTTCGGGATAGACGAGCACGCCCGCCGCCGATGTGTGCACTCGGCCCTGCGACTCGGTGACCGGAACCCTTTGCACGCGATGCACGCCGCCTTCGAACTTCAACCGCGACCAGACGCCCTCGGCGGAGTCGCCCTTGCTCCTGATCGACAGCGTCGCGTCCTTGTAGCCGCCCAAATCCGAGAACGTCTCGTCGAGCACCGTGACGGTCCAGCCATGACGCTCGGCGTAGCGGATGTACATGCGCGCGAGATCGGCGGCGAACAACGCGGATTCTTCGCCGCCCTCCCCCGACTTGACCTCGAGCACGATGTCGTCGCCGTCGTGCGGGTCCCGCGGGGCAAGAAGGTCGCTCAACTGAGTTTCGAGCTCGTCAACCGTGGCCTCGAGACCGGGAATCTCGGCCGCGAAGGATTCGTCGTCGGCGCCGAGTTCACGTGCGGCCTCCAGGTCGCCGCGGGCGGTCTCCAGCTTGCGGGACGTCGAAACGATCGGTGAGATCCGCGCGAATCGTCGGCCGACCTTGCGGGCCGCGCCAGCATCGGCGTGCAGGTTCGGGTCGGCGAGCTGGCGCTCGAGATCGGCATGCTCGGCAAGCAACGCGTCAATCCTCGGCGTGCCGTCCGTCATGTCGACCTCCTTCCCTCAGACGCAAACCGACGCCCGGCCTGCGGCTTGCGCAGCAGATCGGGCGTCGGGAAGACAGCTAGTTGTCGGCAGCCTTGTCAGCACCGGCCTTGCGCTTGCCGTAGCGCTTCTCGAAGCGTGCCACGCGGCCGCCGCTGTCGAGGATCTTCTGCTTACCGGTGTAGAAGGGATGGCACTGTGAGCAGACCTCGACGTGGATCTGTCCGCTCTTCTTGGTGCTACGCGTGTTGAACGTCGCGCCGCAACCGCAGTGCACCGTCGTCTCGACGTAGTCAGGGTGAATACCCGATCTCATGGTTTCCTCTTCAATCGTGGACCCGGGTCGCCCCTCCGTGCGTGGAGGTATCGGCGTGAACCGGATCCGAGGGTCAGCGGCCCATTATGCCAGTTCAACCGCCAGCAGTCTAAACGCGTGCGAGGGAATGGCTATTCCTGCACCGGTAGCGGCGTGAACAGATCCGCAAAAGTGTCTACGGTGGCACAATGCTCTGGTGACAAGCGCTACCGCCACCAAGAACGTGCGTGATCGGCTGATCGACGCTGCTGAGGTCTGTCTGCAGGCAAAGGGGATCCGGTCGACGACGGTGTCAGAGGTGGCCGAGGTCGCCGGGGTATCGCGAGGCTGGCTGTACCGGCACTTCCCGGACAAGGTCTCACTGCTTGGCGCCGCGATCGTGCGCCTCAACGACGCGTACTGGTCCGACGCGCACGCGATGCTCGAGCAGGTCGAGGGCCTGGATCGACAGATGGCCTTGGGGATCAGCCGCGCACGGACCGCGTATGACGATCCCGGCGCGCTGCTGATGAAACTGCGGATGGATGAGCCCGAGGAATTCGCGGCGTGTGCAGGCGCGGGCGTGCAGGGGTTGGTCCCCGATCTGGCCGAATTCTGGTCGCGCTATCTGATCGTTGCGCGCGACCGCGATGAGATCCACGCGGACATCAACATCGCCGAAGCGTCCGAATGGGTTGCGCGCATAATACTTTCGCTGGCGACTGTTCCCGGCGACACGCTGGATCCCAGTGACGCCGACGCGGTAACGGCGCATATGCGCCGCTACGTCATGCCCGGGTTGCGGGCCGACCCCGCGGTTTAGTCGGAGTCCATCGAGCCCGGCGCGGTCTTGGAGACCTGCACCAGGAACTCGTAATTGGTCTTCGTCTTGCGCAACTGGCTCATCAGCAAGTCGATGGCCTGATGCGGGTCCAGACCCGACAGCACGCGGCGGAGCTTGTGCACGACCGCGAACTCGTCGGCCCCAAGCAACAGCTCGTCCTTACGGGTGCCGGACGGGTTGACGTCGACGGCCGGGAAGACGCGACGCTCGGAGATCTTGCGGTCGAGTTTGAGCTCGGCGTTGCCGGTGCCCTTGAACTCCTCGAAGATCACGGTGTCGCCGGTCGAACCGGTCTCGACCATCGCGGTGGCGATGATGGTCAGCGAACCGCCGTCCTCGATGTTGCGGGCCGCGCCGAGGAACCGCTTGGGCGGGTAGAGCGCGGTCGAGTCCACACCACCGGACAGGATGCGCCCCGATGCCGGTGACGCGTTGTTGTACGCGCGGCCCAGACGGGTGATCGAGTCAAGCAGCACGATGACGTCCTTGCCCTGCTCGACAAGACGCTTGGCCCGCTCGATCGCCAGTTCGGCGGCCTGGGTGTGGTCTGACGGCGGACGGTCGAAGGTGGAGGCGATGACCTCGCCCTTGACCGAGCGCTGCATGTCGGTGACCTCTTCAGGACGCTCATCGACAAGCACCACCATCAGGTGGCATTCCGGGTTGTTCTTGGCAACGCCGTTCGCGATGTCCTGCATGATCGTGGTCTTGCCCGCCTTCGGCGGGGAGACGATCAGCGCGCGCTGACCCTTGCCGATCGGCATGATCAGGTCGATCACGCGGGTGGTCAGCTTCTCCGGCGTGGTCTCCAGGCGCAGCCGCTGATTCGGGTACAGCGGGGTCAGCTTGTTGAAGTCCGGGCGCTTCTTCGCGTCCTCGACAGGGCCACCGTTGACGGTGTCCAGTCGGACCAGCGGGTTGAACTTCTGCCGCTGGTTGGGCTGCTCGCCGTCCTTGGCCACGCGGACCGCACCGGTGATGGCGTCGCCGCGGCGCAGGCCGTTCTTGCGCACCATGTTCATCGAGACGTAGACATCATTCGGGCCGGCCAGATAGCCGGAGGTCCGGACGAACGCGTAGTTGTCGAGTACGTCGAGGATGCCCGCGACGGGCTGAACAACGTCATCTTCGCGCAGTTCGGTGTCGCGATCGCGATCGCCGCCACCTTCGCCGCCACGCTCACCACGTCGCCTGCGGTCGCGGAACCGGCGGCCGCGGCGACCACCGCGCTCGTCGTCATCGCCGCCTTGGTTGCCGCCGCCTTGGTTGCCGCCGC
Organism: uncultured Actinomycetota bacterium; assembly: GCA_963766465.1. GTDB lineage: Bacteria > Actinomycetota > Actinomycetes > Mycobacteriales > Mycobacteriaceae > Mycobacterium. The sequence goes on along the minus strand of CAVXZT010000012.1, from coordinate 459,505 downwards.
CGCGATTCTGGCCGCCCTGTTGATCGCCTTGTTGCTGATCGCCGCTGTCGGCCTTGCTGGCGCGCTTAGGGGCCCGATCGCCCTTGGCGTCGGCCTTGTTCTGCTGATCGTCGTCCTGATTGTTCTGCTCACCCTCCGGCGAGCCGGCCTCGCGGGCGGCGCCGCGACGCTCGCGTCGCTGCCGGGGCTGGTCATTGCTCGCCCCGTCCGAGCTCTGCTCATCGCTGGCGGCTTCGGTCGCGGTATCGGCGGCAGGCGCCTGAGTCGCGTTGGTGTCGGTCGCCGCGTCAGCGGCACGGCCGTTGGATTCACCGCGGCGCTCACGAATGGCGGCGACGAGTTCGCCCTTGCGCATTCCCGAGGCGCCCTCGACGCCGATCTGCTTGGCGAGTGCGCGGAGTTCGGGCAGCACCATGGTCGAAAGAGACGCGGCGCGATCGCCCGACGCGACGTCGGCCGTCGGAGCGGTTTCTGCGGTGGGCGTCGTATTCGACGCGTCTGCTTCGGATGTGTCCGAAGCAGATGAAGTGTCTGAGTTCACGGTATTCGGCAGCTCGGTGTCTTCGCTGCTGCCGCCAGCCGTGATGAGGTCCGTTTCAGTCACGGATTTCCTTTCTATCCCCCGCTTGATCAAGTCACGCGGGGTTCGTTGCGATCAGCTGCGAGCTGATTGCGAAGGGTTCGCCGGTATGCGGCTAACCGTCATCCACAAGAAGAATTGGTGGTCGTCCTAGTGTCGGCGCAGGCACAGACGCTGCGATTGCTGGACGAGTGCGAGGATAACCCGCATCGGGGCCGGAAGCAAGAAACTCCCTGATTCGCGTGTGACTCGTGTTACCCGGCACGTCAGCTCCGAACAGCTACGCCTGACGTCCATCGGACGCCCTCACCAACAGCCATCTTGCTGACGGTGAACCCGTTGGCGGTGCCGTACTCCAGTGCCTCTGCGGGCAGTTCGGGCTGTGGACTTAACGCGATAACCGCAGGACCGGCGCCGGATAGCACCGCTGCAACTCCACAACGCCGCAGTATTCGCAGGTATTCCGCCGATGCCGGCATGGCCGCCGCGCGCTGCGGCTGGTGCAGGACGTCCTCCGTCGCTTCCATCAGCAGATCGGGCCGCTCGGTCAGTGCCACGACGAGCAATGCCGCGCGGCTGAGATTGAATCGGGCGTCGATGTGGCTGACCTGATCGGGAAGCAGCACCCGGGTTTCGGCCGTCGAGGAGCGCTCCTCGGGAATCGCGGGATACAGGTGGATGTCGGGGTGCAGCCGCAGCGGCGTCGCCGAATAGCGCGGCAGGACACCCTCGTGTTCGGTCCACGACACCACCGCCCCGCCCAATACGGCGGCCGACGCATTGTCGGGGTGTCCCTCGAACTCGCTCGCGAGCTGGATCATTTCCGTTTCGGCGAGCGGAGCCGAACCTACTTGCGTCACAAGGCCATTGACGGCAGCCAGCCCGCCGACGACCGCCGAAGCCGACGATCCCAGTCCACGAGAGTGTGGTATGTCATTGCGGCAGAGGACGTTCAGGCCTGGCGCACTGACACCCGCCGCCTGCAGCCCATGCTCGATTGCGCGGACCACCAAATGCGTCGCGTCGAGGGGAACCTGGCCCGCGCCTTCACCCTCCACTTGGACCGCGAGGCCGGATTCGGTTGTTTCCACGACGATTTCGTCGTAGAGGCTCAGCGCCAGGCCCAAGCTGTCAAAGCCAGGCCCGAGATTTGCGCTCGAGGCTGCCACGACCGCGGTGGCCGTCAGTCCGGCCGGCAGAGTCTGCATCACTGGAAATGCACCTGTTAGACCAACCCCAGCTTCGCGACGACCGCCACAGGATCAACCGGCAGCGGAGTGACAGTGGGCATGCCCTTCAGCGCGGTGTCGGGATCCTTGAGCCCGTTGCCGGTCACCGTGCACACCACCGTCGAGCCCTTCGTCACCCAGCCGTCCTCGATCGACTTCAGCAGGCCTGCGATGCTGGCCGCCGACGCGGGCTCGACGAAGACACCCTCGGTTCGCGCCACCAGGTGGTACGCGGCAAGGATCTCCTCGTCGGTGGCGGCGACGAAACGGCCCTTGGACTGCTGCTGAGCCTCCACCGCCGACGTCCAGGAGGCCGGCGAGCCGATCCGGATCGCGGTGGCGATGGTCTCGGGCTCACTCACCGGTTCACCGAGCACCAGCGGCGCGGCACCGGCGGCCTGTGTGCCAAGCATGCGGGGCAACCGGTCAGATAGGCCGTCGCGGTGGTACTCGGTATAGCCCTTCCAATAGGCGGTGATGTTGCCCGCGTTGCCGACGGGCAGGGCGTGAACGTCGGGCGCCGTCCCGAGCGCGTCGACGATCTCGAAAGCCGCGGTCTTCTGTCCTTCGATGCGATACGGGTTGACGGAGTTGACCAGCGAGATGGTCGGGAAGTCGGCCGTGATCTTGCGGACCAGTTCCAGGCAATCGTCGAAATTGCCGTCGATCTGGATGATCTGCGCGCCGTGCATGACCGCCTGCGCGAGCTTGCCCATCGCGATCTTGCCTTGAGGGATCAGCACCGCACAGGTGATCCCGGCGCGGGCCGCATACGCCGCCGCCGACGCCGAGGTGTTACCCGTTGACGCGCACAGCACGGCCTTCTGACCGTGCGCCACTGCCTCGGTGACGGCCATCGTCATGCCACGGTCCTTGAACGACCCCGTCGGGTTGAGCCCCTCGACCTTGAGATGCACGGTGCAGCCGGTGTATTCGGACAACCGTGGTGCCGATATCAGCGGGGTGCCGCCCTCGAGCAGGGTGATCGCCGTCCAGTCGTCCTCGACAGGAAGCCGGTCGCGGTAGGCGGCGATCAGGCCGGGCCAGGGCTGGTGAACGGCCGTGCGCTGTGGGCTCATTCGCTGGTCCCCTCCATGCGAAGCACGCTGTTGATGCTCTGCACGACGTCAAGGTCGGCCAGCGCGGCGACAGTGTCCGACAACGCGGCGTCCGTGGCCTGATGGGTGACAACGACAATGCGGGCACCGCACCGCTGACCGCCCTCGTCGACCATGCCCTCCTGGCGCACCTCGGCGATGCTGACCTCACGCTTGCCGAATTCGGCTGCGACAGCGGACAACACGCCGGGCCGGTCGGCGACGTTCATGTTGACGTAGTAGCGGGTGGGGATAAACCCGATCGGCGAGATGGGCAACTCGGCGTACTTCGACTCCCGGGGGCCCCTGCCACCCTGAACGCGGTTGCGCGCGGCCATCACCAGGTCCCCCATCACCGCCGACGCCGTCGGCGCACCACCGGCCCCCTGACCGTAGAACATCAACCGGCCCGCGGCTTCGGCCTCAACGACGACCGCATTGAACGCGCCGTTGACCGCGGCCAGCGGATGATCCAGCGGCACCAGCGCCGGATAGACGCGGGCCGAAACCCGCTGCTGTCCTTCATCGGTGATGAGTCGCTCGCAAATGGCCAGCAGCTTGATCGTGCAGCCAAGCGCGCGCGCCGACGCGAAGTCCGCAGGCGTGACCTTGGTGATCCCCTCCCGGTACACGTCGTCTGCGGTGACGCGGGTGTGGAATGCGATCGACGCCAGAATCGCGGCCTTGGCGGCGGCGTCGTAGCCCTCGACGTCGGCGGTCGGGTCGGCTTCGGCGTAGCCGAGTGCGCTCGCATCGGCAAGGGCGGCGGCGTACTCGGCGCCGGTGCTGTCCATCTCCGAAAGGATGTAGTTGGTGGTGCCGTTGACGATCCCGGCCACCCGACACACGGTGTCGCCCGCCAGCGACTGGGTCAGCGGGCGAATCACAGGGATGGCCCCGGCAACAGCGGCCTCGAAGTAGAGGTCGACGTGGGCGTGTTCGGCGGCCTGCGCCAGCTCCCCGGTCGACACCGCCATCAACGCCTTGTTGGCGGTGACGACGGACTTGCCCTGCTCCAGCGCGGCGAGAATCGCCTTGCGGGCGGGTTCGACCGGTCCCATGAGTTCGACGACGATGTCGACGTCGTCGCGGGACACCAGTTCTTCGACGTTGTCGGTGAGCAGGCCGACCGGCACGCCGCGATCGTCGGCCACGCGGCGGACCCCGATGCCGCGCAGCACGAGCGGCGCCCCGATGCGAGCGGTCAGGTCGCTGGCGCTCTCCTCGATGATGCGGACCACTTCACTGCCAACGTTGCCGAGCCCCAGCACGGCTACACCGATCGGCTTGTCGTCACTCATGGACTACCTCACTTCCAGACTCAGTAGGTCGTCGACCGTCTCCCGGCGCAGGATCAGGCGGGCCCGCCCGTCGCGCACGGCCACCACGCCGGGGCGACCGATCAGGTTGTAACGGCTCGACATGGAATAGCAGTAGGCGCCTGTGGCCGCGACGCCCAGCAGGTCGCCGGGCGTGACATCGTCGGGCACCCACGCGTCGCGCACGACGATATCGCCGCTTTCACAATGCTTTCCGACGATACGGCCGAGTGCCGGCGGCGCGTCGCTAGTACGCGAGATCAACCGGGCGTCGTACTCGGCGCCGTACAGCGACGTGCGGATGTTGTCACTCATCCCACCGTCGATGCTGACGTAGCGGCGGTGCGCGGTCGTGCTGACGGCGACATCCTTGACGGTGCCGACCTGGTACAGGGTGATCGTGCCGGGACCGGCAATGGCGCGGCCGGGCTCGACCACGAGGCGGGGAGCCGGCAGCCCGACTGCGGCGGATTCGTTGCGGACGATGGCGCCGAGCTTGGCGGCGAGGTCCTGCACCGGTGGCGGATCGTCTTGCGGCAGATACGAAATGCCGAGGCCGCCACCGAGATCGACCGTCTCGAGTTGGCTCGTCTTGTCGACGCCGAACTCGGCGACGACGTCGCGAAGCAGGCCGATCACCCGGTGGGCGGCCAGCTCGAAGCCCGCGACATCGAAGATCTGGGAGCCGATGTGGCTGTGCAGTCCAACCAGCCGCAGGTGGTCGGTTGCGAAGACTCGCCGCACCGCGTCCATTGCCGCGCCGCTGACCAACGACAGCCCGAACTTCTGATCCTCGTGCGCGGTGGAGATGAACTCGTGGGTGTGGGCTTCCACGCCGACGGTGACCCGGACGAGCACATCCTGGACGACACCAGCAGCACAGGCGATCTCGTCGAGCCGCTCGATCTCGATCATCGAGTCCAACACCACGTGACCGACGCCGGACTTGACGGCCGTGGTCAGCTCGTCGACGGATTTGTTGTTGCCGTGCAGGGCGATTCGCTCGGCAGGAAATCCTGCATGCAGGGCGACGGCCAGCTCGCCCCCGCTGGCCACGTCGAGCGAAAGGCCCTCTTCATTGATCCAGCGCGCCACCTCGGTGCACAGGAATGCCTTGGCGGCGTAGCGGACATACTCACCGCCACCGAACGCGGCGGCGATCTCACGGCATCGCGACCGGAAGTCGTCCTCGTCGATCACGAAGACCGGGGTGCCGAACTCGGCGGCGATATCGGTGACCGACACGCCGGCGATCGAGACCACGCCGTCATCGCCGCGGACGGCGTTGAGCGGCCACACGTTCGGGGCGAGCGTGAGCATGTCGGCCGACTTCTGCGGCCGAGGCGGGGCGCCGCCGTGGTGGATCTCCTCAGCGTGCCTGGGCCCGGCGGGATGAGCGTTCACATCCGCTCCGGAGCCGTGACACCAAGGATGGCAAGGCCGTTGGCGATGACCTGGCGGGTGGCCTGGCATAGCGCCAGCCGCGCGGTGTGCAGCTCCCCTGGCGTCTCGTCGCCCTGCGGCAGCACCCGGCAGGAGTCGTAGAACCGGTGATAGTCGCCCGCCAAGTCTTCGAGATAGCGGGAGACTCGGTGCGGTTCACGCAGGGCCGCAGTGGTTTTCAGCACACGCGGGAACTCGCCGAGATTGCGAATCAGCGTGCCCTCCTTCTCGTGCGTGAGGAGCTCGAGGTGGTCGGTGCTGGGGATGAGGCCCAACTCGGCGGCATTGCGTGCCAGCGCCGAGAGGCGGGCGTGGGCGTATTGCACGTAGTAGACCGGGTTTTCGTTGGACGCCGACGACCACAGCGCCAAATCGATGTCGATCGGGCTGTCGACCGACGACCGGATCAGGGAGTACCGGGCTGCGTCGACGCCGATGGCCTCAACGAGGTCGTCGAGGGTGATGACGGTGCCGGCCCGCTTGCTCATCCGCACCGGCTGGCCGTCGCGGACCAGGTTGACCATCTGCCCGATGAGGACCTCGACGGTGGCGGGATCCTCACCGAGGGACGAGGCGATGGCCTTGAGTCGCGCGATGTAGCCGTGGTGGTCGGCGCCGAGCATGTAGATGCACAGGTCGAATCCGCGCTGGCGCTTGTCGAGGTAGTAGGCGATGTCAGCGGCGACGTAGGCCGGTTGGCCGTCGCTCTTGATGACGACGCGGTCCTTGTCGTCGCCAAAGTCGGTGGTGCGCAGCCAGACTGCGCCCTCCTTCTCGTAAACCTTCCCTGCTTCGCGAAGCTTGGCGACGGTCTGCTCGACGCGACCGGAGGTGTGCATCGAGTCTTCGTGGGTGTAGACGTCGAAGTCGGTGCCGAAGTCGTGCAGCGATTGCTTGATGTGGGTGAACATCAGGTCGACGCCGATGGCGCGGAACGTCTCGCGCATCTGGCCGTCGGGCAGGCTCAGCGCGTCGGGCTCCTTGGCGAGCACTTGGGCGGCGATGTCCTTGATGTAGTCGCCCGCGTAACCGTCGTCCGGTGTGGGTTCGCCCTTAGCTGCGGCGATCAGGGAGTTGGAGAAGCGGTCGATCTGGGCGCCGTGGTCGTTGAAGTAGTACTCGCGCACGACATTGGCGCCCTGGGTGGCCAGCACCCGGCCGAGCGCATCACCGACGGCGGCCCAGCGAGTGCCTCCGATGTGGATAGGACCGGTCGGGTTGGCGGAGACGAACTCGAGGTTGACGTTCTGCCCCTGAAGCTCGTCGGAGTCGCCGTAGTTCGAGCCGGCATTGACGACGTTATTGATGATGACGCCCTGGGCGGAGGCCTCGATGCGCAGATTGACGAACCCGGGGCCTGCGACGTCGGCCGAAGCGATGCCGTCTTGGTTCGCCAGCGTCTCGGCGAGCCAGCCGGCCAGCTCACGCGGGTTGGCACCGACCTTCTTGCCGAGCTGAAGGGCAATGTTCGTGGCGTAATCGCCGTGTTCCGGGTTGCGCGGACGCTCGACGGTGACGATTTCCGGCAGCGCGGACGCGTCGAGGCCGCGCTCAGCCAGCACCGCGGCGGCGGTGGACTTGAGCAGCTCGGCCAGGTCGGCGGGGGTCACGAGGGTCCATCCTATGGTCTGAGGTGGTCAGGCCCCGAATCGATTAGGGCTGCTCCAGATGCGTTAGTCTGTCGGAGCCCATTGGCGCAGCATTTTCATCCTGCGCCCCCGTAGCTCAGGGGATAGAGCGTCTGCCTCCGGAGCAGAAGGCCGCAGGTTCGAATCCTGCCGGGGGCACCCGTGTCACGACAGCAGTGCAGGCAGTGGAACGTGCAACAACCCGCAGGCCGCGTGTAGCAGTTCGGCCTCCGCCGCGGTCACGGTGCCATCGTCGAGGACTGACACCACCATCGCCTCGACCAGCGCCTGCTTGTCCTTCGGTTTCAACGCGTCCATTGCTGCCCAGCCGTCGTCAAGCGTCTTCTGCCAGCTGAGGCGCCGCGGATTGTCATCCGTGGCCGCATCGCCGTACAGGCGTCGCATGGCACCCTGAAATGCTCGCCGTCCGGTGTCTTGGTCGCCGCCGCTCGCGACCGCAAGCGTCGCCAAGAGGGTCGTCACCACGGGGCGCACGTCGTTCAGCGAGCCGTTGCCGACCTTGCTGCGACGCGAGGGGTCAGCGGCGTCCAACAGGTAGTTCCACACCAGGCGGGTGACGCAGTACTCGAACATGGTCACCGTGCCATCGGCAACGGCGAGATCGTTCAGCGCCGAGACCAACCGGTCCTGATAATCGCGGGGATGAGCCGCCAACTGCGGGAGGGCCAAGGCGACGAACGGCAGCCGCAACTCGTGAGGCAGCTTCGCCATCCGGCCGGCAAGAGTTGCCGCCTCTCGGGCCTGCGCAGGTCCCAGTCGCTCAGCGGTCGACGCGAGCTGGCGCGCTTGCAGCGGTTCACCGGGCGGCGCAAGGAGCATGGCGATCACGGCTGCGGGGGCCGTGGTCGGCTGAGTGGCGAGCTGTCGGACGTCATCCGGCAAGCGTGCATGAAGGGCCGCAACGTATTTCAGGTCAGCCGGGGTGAAAGTGCCTGCGCGAGAGACAACCTGCTCGGGGCTGAGGGCGTGCCGGCCAGACGCGGGGTCGGGTCCCGGGGCGGGGATCGGACGGCCCAATCCCGTTCCGACGGGAGCGAATCCGGCGGCGAAGTCCTCGGCCAACCCGTCGGGCGCCTGCTGGGCATAACGCTGTTGCAGCTCGGCGATCTCGCGCGGGTCGAAGCTGGGGTTGAGCGCCTTGATTCGGTCGGTCAGCTGAGGGTGCGTCGCGAACAGCGACGCGAACGACCGTTTGGTGCCCTCCCCGAACAGCATGTGGCTGACCTCGTTCGCACCGCGGGAGTCGCGCAGCCGCGAGCCGGTCGGGATGCCGCCGATCTTTTTTAGCGCGCCTTCGAGGCCATCGGCCTGCCGGGTGAACTGCACGGCAGAGGCGTCGGCCAACCACTCGCGCTGCCGCGACACCGCAGCCTTGATCACATTCGCGAAGAACACCCCGATGTAGCCGAGCACCATGATCGCGAACGCGAAGACGACGAACGGCAGGGCGCCCTTGCTGTCGCTCCCGCGGCCACCGAACTGCAGGGTGCGCAACCCGATCATGCCGATCAAGAGGATTCCGGCGAGCAGACCGATGAGCCGGATGTTCAGCCGCATGTCGCCATTGAGGATGTGGCTGAACTCGTGCCCGATCACACCCTGCAGCTCGTCGCGGTTGAGTTGGGAGAGCGCGCCCGCGGTCACCGCGATCGCCGCATCGGCCGGGGTGAACCCGGCAGCGAATGCGTTGATGCCTTGATCGCGAGGCATGACGAACAATCGCGGCGCGGGCACACCGGACGCCAGCGCCATCTCCTCGACGATGTTGACGAACCTGCGCAGCTGCGGATCGCTTGTGGTCGGGTCTACGGGCACCGCACCGACGGCGGCGGCGACGGCCGCCCCGCCCTCCCGAAGCGACAGCGTCTTGAAGAGCATGCCGCCGGCGATGACCAACAGCGTGATCGCCGTAACGACGACGACCACTGCAGTGATGGCCGAGCCGTCCACCTTTTTCTGCTCGGACCCGAGGTACAGCATTGCGATGACCGCGGCACCATCGATGGCTGCCACCAACGCCACCACGGCGGCGGCGAAGAGGAAGACCAGCTTGAGCGTGGCGCCCTTGGCTGCCCGCTGGTGGTCGAAGAAGTTCATGACCGCCGGTCGGTCAGAACTGGACCTTCGGGGCGTCCCGCATCTCGGGGTGCTCCGGTGGGATCTCCAGGAGCGCTGCGGGCGCGAAGTTAAACATGCCCGCATAGACGCTGCCCGGGAAGGTCTCCCGCTTGTTGTTGTAGTTCATCACCGAGTCGTTGTACGCCTGCCGAGCGAAAGCGACCTTGTTCTCCGTGGAGGTCAGCTCTTCGGACAACTGCATCATCGTCTGACTTGCCTTCAAGTCGGGATACTGCTCAACGACCACGCTGAGCCTGCTCAGCGCGCCGTCCAGCGCCTGCTGCCCAGCGGCCAGCTGTTGCATCGCTGCAGGGTCGCCTGGATTGGCTTGTGCAGCCGCGAGGCCGTTCATTGCGGCCCCGCGTGCCGCCACAACGGCCTCGAGAGTCTGGCGCTCGTGCGCCATATAGCCCTTGGCGGTCTCGATCAGGTTGGGAATCAGATCGAATCGGCGCCGCAATTGGACGTCGATCTGCGCGAAGGCGTTCTTGTATGCGTTGCGCGCGCGGACCAGACCGTTGTAACCGGCGATCACCAAAACGACGAGGAGCAGGAGTATTACGACGACAACGATGATGCCGATAGTGAGCCCCACGAGGTATACCTCCAGGTCAGGCGGGCAAAGTTGTGCGGTTTGCCGAAGCTTAGCTGCTAGTCGAGCCCGCCGCGCCGATTCACGTTGGCGCAGAACGTCGAGCTGGGCCCGCACTTCACCTGGCTGTTGATCGTCACGGTGACTGGGTCATTGATCGGTGTTGACGCCGCACGTCAACGATGCCCGCCATGCTGCCCTGTGGATGGTGAGCATAGTGATCGAAACCTTGGGCGAAATCACCTGTTCAACAACGCTATTGCAGGTCGCAGCACACTCTGCTAGTGGAGTTGCTCTATCTCAGGACATCATTGATTTTGCATCTGGCGTCGTCACGGTCACCGGATGGGATTCTGAATTGGGGTTTGTCTTTCTGAATAGTCAAAGCCCGCTGATACAGGTCGATGCAGGGTGTTTGAACGGATGGTTTAGGTTCAGCAATTCCGGCGGCCCACACGGTAGCCGCGTAAGCCGCTATTGCTACAACAAGTGGTGCCACAACCCATTTGACATACCCCGGGCTTGAGAGACGCGGCTCGGAGCGTCGTAGGGTGATTCCATACGCGATTAGAAACAAGCCGATGAACAGGCTTGTGGCCAGCAACGCGACGGCAACATTACCTTGTAATTTGTTGTTATAGAGCACCTTCCAAAGCCTGAACGCCACCAAGACATTTAGGGCGCACACACAGACACCCAATAATATTGGCAGCCACGCTACGGATCGACGCTTCGAGCTGTCCCCTAGCGAAACTACTTCGCTCTGGTCCCTGCCGCTTGTCCAAATATTATCGTCGGCGTTAGTATCCGGGACGTCGTTAGCGGTCCCCGTTCCCCCGTGGCTACCCATGCCGATGAATGCTATTCACTCATAGGCAGGTGTGTCAGGCGAATCGCCCGCCCACCGCTACCAAAACCGTGCCCTCCGATGACAGTCTGCGCGTGGCTCATCACGTTCAAAGCCTGCCGGCGGCACTCCATTGCCAGGCAATTCTCCGCCCCTCCCCAAAGTCTTTCCGCGAGCAAAGCTCGCGGTCCTGGCTACTTCTTCGTTCGGTTTGTGGGTGCGATGCTGTACATCGTGCAGTCCTTGGCGATATTGGGTGCCCTTTTCTGTTCAGCGCGGGCCTGCTGACTGGCTGGTGAGGAGGGGTGACGGGAACGCAGCTAACGACGGCCGTTCTCGTGGTCCTCCTCGCATCGATCATGGCGACGGTGATCGTCCTGGCGCGCGGGTCGGCGCGACGATGGGCAGCCGTGGTCCTCTTGCTGTGTGCCGTGGCGTCGATCGCGTCGTGGACGCGCAACGGCGCCTTTCACGACATCTACGTCGATGCGGATCGCAACGCCACGAGCCCATCTCGGACGAAGGTTCACCAGAACCGGCCGTTCCACTTCCACGAGTTCGTGCACTACTACCTTGGGCCGAAGTACTTCCGTGAGATTGGCTACCTCGGGCTGTACGACTGTTTGACGCTGGCCGATCGGGAGATCGCCGCCGAGGAGCACCATCCGCCGCGCATCACGGGCCCCGTCCGCGATCTTGCCGACATTCTCACCGACAAGTCCGACGAGGAGAGCATCGCCCAATGCCGTGCTGGCGCGCGTGCACGCTTCTCCGACTCACGGTGGGCCGCGTTCAAGGACGACGTGCGCGAGCTCGCCCGTCTGACCGAGGACCGCAATTGGAATGCCGTGATCTTCGACGCCGGCTACAACGCGCCGCCGAGCAGCGTCGTGCTCAGCCAGCCGGTGACGAATTGGATTCCGATTCGGGCGGGCCCGTGGCCGACGTATCTCGTCGCGACGGGGATCGACCTCATCCTGCTCGTCGTTTGCTTCTTGTTGATGCGGTTGGGGTTTGGAAACATCACCGCGCTCGTGTTCGTGACGTTCTTTGGCGCGAGCTACGTCTCGGACTATTCGTGGAATGGCGGGTCCGTCCTCCGCTTTACGTGGTTCGTCGCGGTTGTGCTCGGAATCGTCGCCCTGAAGCAGAAACGATGGGCCCTTGCCGGGGCCCTGTTCGGGTTCGCCACGTGTGATCGACTGTTTCCCTTCGCCTTTGCCGCCGCCGCGATGATTCCCATCGCCGTGCGTGCACGTCGCTCCGCCGAGCACCGAGCGATTCTGCGCACGTTCGCGCTCTACTTCGGTGGGATCGTCGTCCTGTTGGTTCTGGCGAGCCTCGTCATCTTCGGGGCGTCCGCATGGAGTGTCTTTTTCGCGCGAATTGGCCAACACGAGGACGTCTATCACGTGCTCCATTTGGGCCTGAAAAAAGTCCTGACGTTTCGCGACTGGGTTCCCTTCCAGAATTTCCACGGCCACGACGGAAACGACCGGTACCGAATGTGGAATCTGGCGCTTCGCGAAACATGGGCGTCGATGCGCCCGATCGTGTTGCCGCTTCAGGCATTAATTGCAGCGGCGACGGTATGGGCGGCGTCGAGGCGTCGCCCCTACGAGGCCGCGCTTCTCGGCGGCGTCGTCTTCATGTTCACCTTCACCCTGCCGGCGAACTACTACTACTGCATTCTCGCGCTCATTCCCGCGCTAGCCCTTCGCGCGGCGGCGACGGCACGCACCGACGCGCAGCGATGGCGCGACTTCGCGGTCTACGTGCTCTTTGCGCTGTTCTGGACGTTCACTTTCCTGGCTCCGATGCTCACCGGCGACGACATCACGTCCAACCATCGGATCTCGACGGCGTTCTTTGCGTTCTTGCTCATGTGGCTCGCCCTGTGGTCCGACGTTAGGCCTTCCCGGATCCGCCGCTTTCTCCCCGAAAAAGAAGTGCCCCGGTCGCCGGTATGACGCCTCGTCTTGATCGGGTCGACGCTTGAGTGCCTCGTCCTGGTATGCGCATAGATAGAGACCGGTGATCGACGCGTCGGCATGGCACAACCCACTCAGCGAGCGCCTTGCCTCCCCGATAGGAAACTCTCCCCTTCCTTTGGCGGGAAGCTGGCTTCCGGGCGATTACCGAGACGCTCCAAAACGTTGTTGATTGCCGCGGCCTCGATTGCGCTGTTCTCCACAGTCACCTGCTTGACCGGGGTGAGCGCCGGCTTGGGCGTCCAAGGCACCTATCACGCGCGGCTTCCTATACTCGCGGGGTGGAGGCCATCATTCCCGCCCGCAACATGGCGACCCTCCTCGAGGACTGCCTTCTCCCGATTATTGAGCAAATCGACGGCCAGGTGACGGTGGTCAACGACGCGTCCACCGACGACACCGCCGACGTAGCTGAGCGACTCGGGGCACACGTCATCCGGCTGGACCGCAGACGCGGGCCCTACCATGCTCGGCACATTGCCGCCATGCAGTCGGAATCCGACATGCTGTTGTTCGTTGATGGCCGGAGCCGCGCGCTGCCCGGCCTGGTCGACGCCCACAAAACACTGCTGACTTATGCCGCGCTTTCGTGCACCGGAACCCTCACTCGAAACGGCAATTCGTTGTCGGAGCAGATCGCGGCGAAACGCCAACAACACGCGCTTGACAAATACATCGGCGTGCCTGGACGCATGGACTACTTTCCAACTTGCAACCTCGGGGTGCGCACGAGCGTCTACCGGTCAATCGGCGGCTTCCGACAGATGCGCAGCGGCGGCGACGCGGACCTATGCTGGCGCATCCAGCAAGCCGGCCACGGACCCATCGGCATCGACCGACGCATCTTGATGGAGTTGCAGCCCCGCGCCTCCCTGTGGCAGTTGGTCGAGCAGTATTACCGGTACGGCAAGTCCACGGCTTACCTGGAAGCAGTGTGGCCAGACCAGTCCGCAGGCGTTGTCGGTGGACGATCCGACTGGCGACCTAAGTTGTTCACCCGCCGAGGCCCCGAAGCGATCACGCAGGTCGCCCTCAGGGCAGGTTATCGGCGAGGTCTGCGCGAGCCAGCGAACCCGCCGGATTACTTCCCGTAGCCGTTCGTTGGCTGTAGCTCACGACCGACGGCGTTGCGTTGTCCTCAACCCAGCACCAGCTTGACCCATCGGCCAGAGATTAGCAGCGGCAGAGGGTAGCGTCTCAAAAACGACAGCAACCAGCAGCGTTGGGGGAGCTGATGCCACACGCGGATTTGCTCACAATTCGAGCAGACGAGGGGGTCGGGCCCACTCCTCCCCGTGTGGACGACACCACCTAATGGATGTGCGCGGCGCGAACTGGAGGACGTTGAATCTGCGACGGCGAAGCAAACGGCCCCGTGCGGGACGCGCGATAGAACCGGATCGTCGGGACGCGCCCCCGACTGACCCACAAGCCGACGACGAGCTACCCAACCTCAAGGAGACCGCAACGCGTGGCGTTGCCTGGTCGGGCCTCAAGGCCGTCTTGGCCCCCCTCATCCGCTCGGGCGTCGTCGTGGTGATGGCATGGAAACTAAGCCCATCCGATTTCGGCACTGTGGCCCTGGCGATGGTTTTCATCGCGTTGGTCTCAGTGGTGGTCGAGTCCGGCTTTGCCTTGGCGATCATCCAACGCAAGGTCGTGACACAAACTGAACTGAACAGTGCCTTCTGGTTGAACATAACTCTCAGCGTCGCGTTAGCGCTGGCAGTCGCCGCTTCGGCCGACGTGCTGGCCAGTGCCGTCGGACAAGCCCAACTGGCGCCGGTTCTCCGCGTGCTGTCAATTGTCCTCGTGTTCACGGCGCTGGGTAGCGTTCCTGAAGCGGTCATCCGACGAAACTTGGCCTTCGACAAGGTAACGGTGTGTCACCTTGGCGGACTTCTTACCGGTGGTGCTGTGGGCGTGACATTGGCCATGGCCGGGGCGGGGGTCTGGAGCCTTGTCGGGCAGATGGTCACTGGCGCCGGTGTGAGCTCCGCAATTGTGTGGGCACTATCCCCGTGGCGGCCCGGCGGTCCGATTTCGAGAGCCAGCATGAAGGAGCTCTTCCGCTTCAGCAGCCACATCGCAGGAGGAAATCTCGCAAGCAATGTGAGCAGATACTCAGATGACTTCCTGATTGGGGTCGTGCTCGGACCCGTCGCGCTTGGCATCTACACCATTGCGTACCGGATCGTCTTGATCCTGCGGGAGACGATGATTTGGACCCTTGAAGAGGTCGCGTTTCCAATCCTCTCGCGGCTCGCGGACGACCCTGAGCGAAGACGCCAGGCGTTTTTCCGCATGACTGGGATATCGGCTGCCGTGGCGGTCCCTATCTTCCTAGCGCTTGCAGTCTTGGCGCCCGAGATTATCCGCGTCGCTTTCGGGCCACGTTGGGCCGACGCCATCCCCGTCATGCAAACGCTGGCTTTTGTGGGCATTGCGAATTCCTTCGTCTCGTGTAATAAGGCCGCCCTTAACGCGGCCGGCCGTCCAGACCTCACCTTGTTCATAGGCGTCCTCCACGCCGTATTGAACGTCGTCGGGTTCGCGGCAACTGTTCAGTTCGGCATTCTCGCAGTCGCCGCGAGTTACGCGGTTTGCAGCTATCTTATTGCGCCCGTTTATGTTTGGTTCGCAGTCCGGGTGTTGTCGGTAAATGCAGTGGAGTACCTGCGTCTGTTTGTGAGCCCCGTGGTGAGTGGGCTGATCATGGTTGCGTGCATCCTCGGCGCAAAAGCAGCACTTTCGGACGAGACAAGCGAAGTCGTGGAAGTCCTTCTCGCGCTAGTCATTGCGGTTATCACCTACATCGCCACGCTGTTCCTGATTGGACGACGTCAGGCTCTGGACTTGTTGTTGATTGTCTCGCGGCTGCGCGCCAAAAGGACATGATCGCGACGCAACATGCGTCCAAGGCGACCTGCACGCGGCGCGTGGCTACCGGGGGAGCACACCTCGCTCACGCACAGCGTCACCGTTGTCGCCGGCGAGCGCCGCGTCGCGGTAGTCAGCGAGCGCATCGGCCAGTTGCTCGTGGAAGCGGACTCCAAACTCCGGCG
Organism: uncultured Actinomycetota bacterium; assembly: GCA_963766465.1. Taxonomy (GTDB): domain Bacteria; phylum Actinomycetota; class Actinomycetes; order Mycobacteriales; family Mycobacteriaceae; genus Mycobacterium. The sequence goes on along the minus strand of CAVXZT010000012.1, from coordinate 443,575 downwards.
CGCAATGCCGCTCGAGCACCCACTCGCGGTTCGCCTGTCGCTCCTTCTCGACCTCATGGCCGCCTGCAAGTACGGCCCGTGCATGTGCGATCAGCTCGTCGGCGGTCGTGTAGTAGCGGCCATCGGGGCCTGCAAACGAGTGCGCCTCCGGGCGATCTGGCAGGGCCACCGAGCAGCCCGCCGCCATCGCCTCAGCTACCGACATCGGCATACCGAATGGCGCCTCCGGCATTAGCACGTAGACGAATAGCGCCGTCCGCGCAAGCAGGTTGAACACGTCCTCCCGCGGCAGATTGACCTGCACCAGCGGCGGGTCCGCGAACGCCTGGCAGCGGTGCAGAAGGTCGCTCGAGATGTTCTCGTGCCCCTCCGTGCCTGCGATGACGATCCGCCGCTCGACATCAGCGAGCCGCCCGAACGCGTCGAACAACAGGTCGAAGTCCTTCTTCGGCAGCCCGGCCGACACCGACAGCAGCAGGTCGCGTGAAACGGCCGGCGGCGGCAGCCGGTCGACCGCGGTGAACAACAGCGGCAGCGGGAACGTTCCCGGGAACCCCTGAGCGGCCGTCGGATAGGCCCACACGCCGATGCACAGCGGATGCGCGCGCAGCGTCTCGACTGTGCGGCGATCGATGTCGAACCCATGGGTGCGTACCGCGAAAGGCAGACCGTGGCGCTCGAGCTCGCCCAGCTGGCTCATCGCGAAACCCGCCCAGTGCATCACGATCACATCGGGCTCCCACTCGGCCACCGCCGCATCGAGGCTCGGCCAGCGCGGCCAGCTCAGCCGCATCGGCGCGACCGCACTCTTGGCGCGGACAAAGCCGAGTTCGGCGCCGTTGCGGGCGAGCGCCTCGAGCTCGTCGAGAATGTACGTCTCAGAGATCAGCGGGAACTGTTGGTTGAGTGCCAGCACCCGCATAGGCCGGCGGGCGAGCGTGCGGCTGCGGATCGCCCGCATCGACGCCTCGACGGCGGCCCGATCGTTGCTCGTCCTGTCTTGCGCCCCAGCGAGGTAACCTGCCGCGGCCACCGGCACCGGCGCCGCAGGTGCGCGATCAGTCAGCCGCAGAGCGAGATCCCACTCGCCCGCGGCTTCCAGACCTTCGTCGAAGGACGCCTCGGGATGGTCGCGCGGGTGAGCGATCACATTCAGGTCTATGAAGTTCGCCCGCTCGAGCCGACGCCGATCCCAGCCGGGCAGCGAGAGGCGACGAGTGCCCTCCTCGCGGCACAGGGCACCGTACACAAGTGGCGCATCCGGGTTGCGCGCAAACGCGTCGGCGACGGCGGCCAGCCATTCCGGGAACCAGAAGTGATCGTTGTCCAGATAAGCGACCAGATCGCCGCGCGCCACCTTGAGGCCGGCATTGCGCGCCGCCCACTGATTGCCGGCGCCGGTGCTAACGACGCGGATCCGTTGGTCATCGAAGGCAGCGACGACGCGTCCGACGGCATCGCCGTCCGCTCTTGAGTCCTCGATCACCAGCAGCTCCCACGCGGGATGGGTCTGATCCAGGACTGACCGCACCACCTCACCGAGCCTGTCGGGCTGGTCGCTGATCGTGGTGATGACCGAGATCAGCCGGTCACTGGCCGGTGCACGCGCCAGCCAGCGGCGGTGGTCGGCTACGGCACGGTACAGCGCGAGTTCGTTCTCGACCGCCAGCAGTCGGACGTTCAGTGCATCCGTTACGCCGGAGTCCGCCGGCTCGATATCAAGCGCCTTCCGCAGGCGCCTGGCGGCAGCCGCGCGCACGCCGCCCCCGGCGCTCATCGGCGCCATCAGCGAAGCTTTGCGCGCAATCCGTCGCAGCACCCCCGAGCCTGCGGCCACGCAGCGCAGTCTAGTCGACGCTCGCGCTGCCGTCCCTAGAATGCCGGTAGCGCTGCGCTTGTGCGACCGTCTCGTGGCGAAGGCGGGCCGTGTGCTCAGTCAGTGTGGGCAGCTGAATGTTCTCGACCCTGCGAGCCGGGACAGGTCGCGCCGACGAGTCTTCGCGCCAACGTCTTTGACCGTTTTGTCGACCACGTCTTTGTTGACTATGCGGTCGTTCAAATTGCTACCACCGCGAGCTTGTGCAAACAGCAGCGCGTCGTCGCCACAGCGCGTTCCTCGCCGTCCCTTCCTTGCCCTTTCTTTGCCGTCATGTTCATCGCGCCGCGCACATCGCACCGATTACGTTCCAGCAGGCCGCCTTTGACAGCGTCGTGGCAAATCATGACGCGAAATCGCCTCTACCACATAGCAACGGACGAGCAGACTAGCAGCGATGCCTACAGGGCGTTGTTGTTTGCGGCCGCCTCGATTGCATTGTTCTCCACAATCACCTGCTTGACCGTGGTAAGCGCCGGCTTGGGCGTCCAGTCCCGATGGAACAGACCCATCGACGCCTGGATGGGGTCACTCGCCGGATAGTCCGCCAGCGTGTGGATGAACGCCGGTCCGGCGTATTCGAGGTCGCGCCACGTGCGCAAGAAGTCACCGATGTAGGCGGCCTGGTTGGCCTCGGAGACCTCCGACGACGGCTGACCGTACTCGGTGGCCCAGATCTTCTTGTTGCCATCACCGTTGGCGACCATCAGCTGGTGAAGTGCCTCGGCCTGGGTGATCGGCACACCTGCGTGACCCTCACCCGCCGAGAACGCCACTGAGTACAGGTAGGGGTGGTACGCGATGGCGTCGAAGTACCCGCCGGCGCCCGCCGCGTACATCTGCGACAAGTAGGTCACCGGGTTGACCACGGGGCCGCCCGGAGTCTCAGCCGCGGAAGCGACCGAGGCGGCGATCACGGTCGCGTTCGGGTCGGCCGCCTTGATGCGGGTGTAGGCGACCTTGAGCAGCGCGGTGTACTGCGCGGCGTCGGGAGTGGGCGACCAGAAGAGGTTGTAGTTGGGTTCGTTCCAGATCTCGTAGTCAGCAATTTTGCCCTTGTACCGGGTCGCGACGGCGGACACGTAGTCTCCGAACTTGGCCGGGTCTGCCGGGCGCCCACTCAGGTGCGGCTGGCCGGGCACCGCGGCCCAGTCCGGGGTCGAGTTCAGCACGGCAAGCACCTTGATGCCCTTGGCGTTGGCGCTGTTGACCATGCGGTCCACCGCGGCCCAGTCGTATGTGTTGTCGGTGGGTTCGACTCCGGCCCAAGGCACCAGGATCCGGATGGTGTCGACGCCGGCATCCTTCAGCAGCCCCATCGCCTTATCGGTGTCGGTCTGCGAGTAGAAGTACATCTGCTGAGCGGTGACGGCCACCGTCGTCGAACGCTGATCGATCGCCGATGCCGACGGCGGCGCAATGTTGACTTGCACTGTCGCCGTGGTTGTTCCGCCGAAACCGTCGCTGATGTTGACCGTGAAGGTGTCGGTGTCGACGTTCGGCGTCACCAACGCCCGATACCTGGCATCCACGTCGGGCGTGTAGGTGAACTTTCCGTCCGAGGTCACCTTCACATCGCCGAACGCCGGGCCCGACCCCAGGCTGTAGGTCAACGGGTCGCCGTCCGCATCGGTGGCGGTGACCGCACCGGTCACGGTGCCGATCGCACTCGATGTCGTCGCTCCCGGTACCGCATGGCCGTTCGTCGGCGCAACGTTGGTCGTCGGGTTCGGCGCGATGGACACCTTCAGCGTCGTCGTCGTGGTGCCGCCGAATCCGTCGCTAACCGTGATCGTCATCGTCTCGGACTTGGTGGTCGAGCTGGCCCCTGCTGCGGAGGCGGCCAGCCGGGCAGCGGCCGTCGGCGTGTAGGTGAACGAGCCGTTCGGATTGATGGTGATCGTGCCTTTGGTCGGTGTGCTCGCCTTGTACGTGAGCGGGTCCCCGTCGGCATCGGTCGCGGTGAAGTTTCCGGTGACGACTCCGGTGCGCGGGTTCGTGTTCGCCACCGTCGCCACGGCGCCGGCGGGTTTGACGTTGGCCGCGGCGAGCTTGACGTTCACGACGACCGACACGACGCCGCCATGACCGTCGTCGACCGTGACGGTGAACTTGTCCACCTTGTCGGCGTAGGTGGCTCCCGGCGCCTTGGCGGCGGCTCGAGCAGCGGCAGTCGGCGTATAGGTGAACGACCCCGTCGTCGACGTCATCGTGACCGCGCCCTTCGTCGGCGCCCCGGTCACTGTGTATTTCCGCACGTCACTGTCACCGTCGGTGGCCTTGACGCTGCCCGTGACGACTCCTGTCGTCGTGCTGGGAGCGCCGATGGTCGTGGTCGTGACCGGGATCTTGTTCGCGGGGTTGATCGCGACTGTGATCGTCGTGGTGACCGTGCCGTTGCGGCCGTCCGAAACCGTGACGGTGAAAGAGTCCTTCGTGACGGAGTCGGCTGCGCCAGGCACTGACGCGGCATGGCGGGCGGTTGCGGTGGGCGTGTACGTGTACGTCCCGTCCGCTTTGAGCACCAACGTGCCCTTCGTGGGCTTGGTATTCACGACGTACGTGAGCGGATCACCGTCGAAGTCGACGACGCCGACCCGTCCGGCGAGCACACCGGTCGCCGGGTTGGAGACGTTGTAGACCGGATCGCTGGAGAACGGTGCCGTGTTCGGCGGGACAAGCGAGACGACGTGGACGCTGTCGGTGTCGTAGTCGGTGATGAACATCTTTGTGCCGTCCGGGCTGACCACAACGCCGGGCTGCACCGACATCGGGGCGGCGGCCGCATCCCGGACCCTGATTGCCCCGAGGTTCGACCCATCGAAGGTGCTCAAACCTGCGACCAGGCCCGTGTTGTTCGTGACGAACACGGCGCTGCTGTCGTTGGTGAGGGCAATGCCGTTCAGCGGCACACCCATGTTCCTTGTCACCGCGGTCCCCGCGGCGGTGTCGATGATGGTGACCACACCGGCGCTGTCGGCGACGAACAACCTGGGGTAGATCGCACTCATTGCGAGACCCGTTGGCGAACCGGCGATGTCGGTGATCGACGTCGCCGTCGTCGCGGAGGACGCGAACACCGAAATATTGCCTCCGCCAGTCGGTTTGGCACTCGCGACGTAGATCTTGGTGCCGTCGGCACTGACCGCGAGCTCCGTGGGCTTCAAACCCGTTGCGAGTTTGACGGTGCCCGCGATCGCGGCGCTCGACGTGGTGATCTTGGTGACCGTCCCGTTTTGGCCACTGGCGACGTACACCGTGGTGTTGGCAGGGTTGATGGTGATCGCAGTGGGGTTGACGATCGTGTGCGTCGCCTTCTTGAGGCCCGTCGCGGTATCGATGATGGTGACCGTGTTGCCGGTCGAGCTCGACACGTAGAGCCGAGTGCCGTCTTTCTTGACGGCGATGCCGTCGGGCGCCGCCCCGACCTGATACGTGCCGACGACGGTGCCCTTGACCGTGTCGTAGACGGTGACGGTGCCGGCGCTTCGGTTGGTGACATACGCGCGGGTGCTCGTGGCGGCCACGGCGCTTGCGTCGGTGGCGTTCGGGAGATCGGTGCCCTTGTAGAACGGCGAGGGGCTCACCGGGATGCCCAACGGCACATCGACTTTGTTGACGCCGTCGGACACGGTAACCGTCATCCCGATGGTGTCGTCGGGAGTTGCGGTCGTCGCGGCGACAAACCGCTGCGCCGAGGTAGGCGTGTAGGTAATCAACTTGGTCGTGGTGTTGTACGTGAACGTGCCCGCGGTCGGAACGCTCTTCAGCGTGACAGTGACCGCCTTGCCTTCGGGATCGCTGGCGGTCAGTTGCCCTATCACCTTGCCCGTGGTCGCGTCTGGCCTACCCCACGTCACAGCCGCAGTCGGCGGTTGGTTCGCAACCAATGCGGCGACGGTCTGGGTGGCCGCGAGCTGCTGGCCCTCGACCTCGGTGCTGACCACCTCAGGTTGCCCTATTTGGCGACGCGCCGCCGCGGCCATCATCCACGCGAGCGGGGACTCCGCCGGCACGTCGGGAAGCGCGCCGAGGAACGCCGACAACACGGGCCGAACGACACTGCTAAGCAGGGTGCCGATGGTCGACTGAATCGGGTTCGCCGCGGCCGGCTGAGTCACGGTGAGCGCGGCAGGGACCGCGGTAGCCGACAGCCGCGACGCGGCGACCGAGACGGTGGCTTGCTCAGTCGTGTCCGTTTCGTCCTCCGACGCGGTGCTACCGGTCGTCGTCTGCGCACGCAGTTGCTGCGCCGGCTTGGTTGTCGCCTTTGAGGTTTCGGCAGTGCGGGCATTCGCGTTGAGGGTGGACTTCTTCGACTTCGGCTTCGGCTTCGGCTTGTCCGCCTCGTCGCCATCGGTCGTCGCACCGCCCGAACTGGACACGATCACACCCGGCGCCACCTCTTCGGTGGTCGACGAACCCGGTTTCGGTTCGACGGGTTCGGTCGCAGTCGGCTTCTCCGCCGTCGGCGTGCCCGTGGTGCCGGTGGCGGGTGGCGGAGTTGCGGTTGAATCGGTCGTTTCGGTTTTCGTATCGGTGTCAGACGTAACCGAGTTGTCAGGAGTTGCCCACGCGATATCTGCCGGTGTCGCAACTGCAGATCCGATTCCAAGCGCGACGGCTAGAGCGCCGACCCGTCCGACATACCTGCCGTATCGCATTTGCATTGCTTCCCCTAATTGCCCAGTAAATGAACTGCTTCGAACTTGAGCGTTTGGCCTGGCCCTGCGAAACGACAAGAATGCCTGGTGAGTGTACCCGTTTACGTTTGCTGCCGAGAAGAACTCTGTGAGTTTGCTGTTTTCGGCTACGCAGACGGATTAGCCACGTCAGCTACTGCAATTCGTAGCCCCGTGCGATGACTTTCTCCGAGGACGGTGGCTTCGGCCAGCAGTCGATTCCGCTACCAGCAAGGATCGTGGCGGTCGGCTTGAAAGAGGTTCGTTGCCGCGCATTCGCCGTACTTATCGGCGACCAGGCCGCGCACCTGCCAGTACAGGTCGACGGTCGCCGTGGTGGCCAGCCGCGATGCGAGGTCGAAATTGTTCATGTTTGCCCCGGGGACCGGCATCATCCCGCGCGGGGTGTCCCACGCATCCTTGTTCAAGGTCGAATGGCATTCCGCAAAACCGGGCGGTGGGCCAGCGGGTGGGCAACCGCCGAACGGGTAGTCCGACGAGAAGTCCATCGAGAAGTAACCGGTGTGGAGTCCCGCCGGAAGGGTCGCTGGATCGCATTTGGGCATGAGAGGAGGCGCCAGCCTGTCCAGCTGGCCCACGGTGACGTTGTCCTCGACCCAATTCGAGTGGGAGTAGAAATCCTGTAGCGCGTGAGCCAGCCCGCCGAACGCGGCGCGGGCCGATGCCCCGTCGACGAGGTCGCTGCCGTTGGGGCCTACGGGCTGCGCCCCCGTCAACACGATTGGCGTGAAAAAGTTCCAAGCCTCCTCAGTGCGAGCGCAGATCTCGGCTGGATTCTTTGCGTCGTCGATATGCCGAAACTCGTCGAAGAAGTATGCGTCGCTTCCGACGGCGCCTGCCCCGGGCGGCGGGCCGACGAGTATCTCGTTCATCGCGGCGTTGTCGACGCCAACCGGCGCTAGTGCATCACGCGTAATGCGCTCATGGTTTTGGATATAGAACGCCTGCGATGTTGGTGCGGGTACGGCAAGAACCGCGGTAACCGCGGCGCTTGCCACAATCACGGCCAGTCGCGATCGGCGAGTAACCCCCATGAGAACCCCCGTTCAACCTGGCGTTTCAATACGCCGGGACCGACTGAATTATTGCAGCGTCTGCCCAGGTAGTTCTCGGATTCTCCAGATTCAGCAAATTCCCGCAGCGCTTCGCCGTTGCGCTTTCAAGTACTGCGGTCGCGGCAACAAGGCGACGGCCGCTTGCAATGGCAAACGCGTAGCGAATCGGCCGCCTATCGTATTGCTGTGAATCTGCTGATTTGCCGTGGCCGGGGGGAGGCGTTGTGAAGGGAACGCCGTTCGGCCGGTACGAATTGATCGAACTCTTGGGCCGTGGCGGCATGGGCGAAGTCTGGAAGGCGTTTGACTCAGCCACCCAACGGGTCGTCGCGGTAAAGGTGTTGCCGCCGCAGCTTGCCGCAGATCCGGTGTTCGAGCAGCGTTTTCGGCGTGAGGCCTACGCCGCAGCGGGGCTGAATGATCCGCACGTCGTGCCGATTCACAACTTCGGTGAGATCGACGGCCGGCTGTATGTGGATATGCGCCTGATCGACGGTCAGGATCTCGAGCACGTCTTGACCGGCGGGCCGCTCGATCCCGGGCGCGCGGTCAAGATCATCGAGCAGATCTCCTCCGCGCTCAACGCAGCGCATCGGGTCGGGTTGGTGCATCGCGACGTCAAGCCCTCCAACATCCTTCTCGCAGAAGACGATTTCGCGTACCTAATCGACTTCGGGATCGCCCGCGGAGCCGGTGAGACCAAGATGACGGCTACCGGAAGTGTCGTCGGCACCTGGCCGTACATGGCTCCTGAACGCTTCAGCTCCGGCCAAACCGATACTCGCTCAGACATTTACGCGCTCGCCTGCGTATTGTACGAGTGCCTGACCAACAGTCGGCCGTTCCCCGGCGACAGCGTGGAGCAGCAGATAGCAGGCCACCTCACCACCCCTCCGCCGCGGCCCTCGATTACCCGTCCCGGAGTGTCACCACAACTAGACGCGGTGATCGCGAGGGGAATGGCGAAGGATCCCGACGAGCGGTACGGAACGACCGTGGAGCTTGCCCGCGCGGCGCGGACGGCCCTCACTGCGCCCATCCCCCGGCCGTCGCCGCCAGCCGCTTCTGTGCGCACGGCCCCGTGGACAGCACCCTCAGCACCTACTGAGTCCGTGCACACTCAATCCGCGCACCCACCCGAAACCCTCGACGCCGCTAGGGCGCGCACAGGCGCCTGGGCGCCAGAACCGGTCGACGAAGCGCACGCGCCCACGCAGGCGCGTGCCCCCGAACATGTAAATGAGGCCGAGGCATCCACCCGAGCGGGCACGCCAGATCATGTCGAGAAGGCTTGGGCGCAAACAAGAGCGCGTCCGGCCGACGTCGCGCGGGGCAAGTCGCCCACTGCCGGGCAGCCGCCACGGCCGTGGTGGACACGCAAGGGCGTCATTATCCCGATCGCTGCCATCGTGGCGGTCGCCGTCGTCGGTGGCATCTTCATCGTCGTGAGCGGCAATGGGTCGACGCCGCAGCAGCCAGTCGGGCCACTCGACGGCACATACGCCGTCGAGTTCGCCTCTGCGACAAGGCCTAACGGTCAGTCTTATGAGAACGCACCAAGTGGCCGCGAGACATGGGTGATCAAGTCGGCGTGCCCGGCCAATGGATGCGTGGCGACCGCGACGAAGGTGGACGGATCTCAGTCCAACGCGTCGACAATGGTGCTCGACGAAATCGGTGGCCGGTGGACTGCGGTCAGCATGTCTTCAAAGACATGCCAGAACGCGCCGGCCGACTACTGGGAGACGATGTCCTTACAGGCTCAGGCCGGCGGAAACCTACAGGGCGAGTTCATAGTTAGGGCAACGACCGGATGCGCCCGCAACCAACAGGTCACGTTTACCCGTACCGGCGATGTCCAAGACAGCGTTTCGGTCACCGACCCGGCCACCCAGTCGCCGCGCGTACCGTCGCCAGCCCAAGCGCTGCACGGCAATTACAAAGAAACGGACATCTATACCAACGGCGGCCGCAATGCCGAGGTGAACTTCGCTATCCAAACATACTGCGTTCGCACCGGTGAGAGCTGTCTGAGCTCGTGGCTGAACCCGGACCACGCCAAGATCTTGGTGTTCTCCGACAACCAATGGGTCTTGACGACGACGACGTCCGATGCGCAGTGCACGAATGGTGGTCGCGCCCATCGGGAATTCTCTGCGTCATACCCGCTGCCGCAACCGCCTCAGGACCCGATCACTCTTCTCACCGGACGCGGCCACTACACGATCGCCGGCGATTGTCCGTTCGATAGCGACTTCGAATCCCAAATTGAACGCACCGGGGATTGAGCGCGGGAGCTCACCTGCGTCGTCGCCCGACCCCTATCCATATGATCTGGTGATGGGCGTCGAAGGAGCCGCCGTCACGAGTGCTGAGGCAGCGCAGTACCGAGCTGCCGGCTGGTGGACGGATACCACTCTGTCCGAGTGCGTCGTTCGCAATGCCGCATCGACGCCAGACAAACCGGCCTACGTCGACTTCTCTCTGGACTCGGCGGGCCGCGTACTGACCTGGTCCGAGTTCGATCACGCCGCCACCAACCTCGCCCATCGACTGCTCGCTGTCGGCGTTGCACCCGGTGACGGCGTGGCCGTCTGGCATAAGGACACCTCGGCCATTCACGTCCTGCTGATCGCAATCGAACGCTGTGGCGCCATGGCGGTCGGGCTCGGAGCCCGGGCCGGAGTGCGCGAGGTGACCGCGATCCTGCGGACAGCGCGGCCGACGCTCGTGGTCACGGACGACGAGCGGCTCACGCTGGGGGGGCAGGCGGCCGGCGACGCCAACCCCGCGCTTCGCGTCGTCGCCCTTGGCGACGACCTCGTCATCGACACCTCGCCCCGACCAGACGGCGCCGACGGCCTGTCACCCGTCGGACCCGACGACGTCTTTCTGATCAACTCGACATCGGGCACCACCGGACTGCCCAAATGCGTTGTTCACACACAGAATCGGTGGCACTACTTCCACCAGAAGGCGGTCGCGAACGGCGACCTCACGGCCGACGATGTGTTTCTGTCAGTCCTTCCCATGCCGTTCGGCTTCGGGATCTGGACCTCGCACACCACGCCGATATACCTGGGCGCGACGACGGTCCGGCTGGAGCGCTTCGATGCCGCCGGGGCCTGTGCAGCCATCGCGCAGCACGAGGCGACGGTGCTGTGCTGCGTCAGCACGCAGTTGGCGATGATCCTGGCCGACCCGGCCTCACGCGACCACGACATGACGAGCCTGCAGGTGGTGTTCACCGGCGGCGAGCCGCTCCCCTACACCCAGGCGGCCCAGTTCGAGGAGCTCACGGGCGCCACGATCCTGCAGTTCTACGGTTCCAACGAGACAGGGATATTGAGCGCGACCACCCTCGCGGATCCCCTGCACCGCCGACTCCGCACCGCCGGCCGGATCGTGCCGGAAATGCAGGTGCGGCTGTTCGACGGCGATGACGACGTCACCGAATCGGGTCGCGGGCAACCCGCGTGCCGCGGTCCTGCGCTCAGTCTCGGGTACCTGGGTGGCGCCGATCACGACAAGCTGTTCACGAAGGACGGCTGGATGCGGATGGGCGACATCTGCGAGCTCGATGCCGACGGCTACCTGACCCTGACCGGCAGGACGTCGGACTTCATCCTCCGCGGCGGAAAGAACATCAGCGCGGTCCAGGTCGAGGAGGCCGTGGCGACCCACCCCGCGGTCGCGGTGGCGGCAGCCGTGGCGATGCCCGATCCGCTCTTCGGCGAGCGAGTCTGCGTGTTCGTCGAGCTCAAACAAGCTGCAAAACTCGATCTCCCCACCTTGGTCGAACACCTTCTGCAGCAGGGCGTGTCCAAGGAACTGCTGCCCGAGCGGCTCGAGGTCCAGGATGAGCTGCCGCGGTCGTCGGGCGGCAAGATCGCCAAAGGCCTGCTTCGCGAAGAGATCCGATCGACACTGGAGCGGTCATGAGTGAAGAACGGCGCGGCGGCCTCGAGGTGTGGGCGCCGTCGAAGGTGCCATCCATCGGCGTCGACCTCACCGACGAGCAACAGATGGCGATCGCGTTCCGGCACCTCGCCGATACCGGTTTCGCCGAGAACATGGCCGGACACATCACCTGGCAGCCCGACGGTCGCTCCGACATGTACGTCAATCCGTGGGGCCTGTGGTGGCAGGAACTGACCGCCTCCGATATCTGCGTCGTCGACGAGGATGCGCGGGTGGTCCGCGGGCGCTGGGACGTCACCCCGGCCATCCACCTCCACACCGAAATTCACCGGGTCAGGCCCGACGCCCGGGTGGTCGTCCACAACCACCCCTACTACGTAAGCCTGATCGCCGCCCTCGGCACGCTGCCCGACCTCGTCCATCAGACAGGTTCGCTGTTCCTCGACGACATGTACCTACTCGAGAAGTACGACGGCGAGATCGATGCCCCTTGGCGGGCAGCCGAATTGGCACAGCAGATCGGTTCGGCCAACCTGGTGATCCTCGCGAACCACGGCGTCATCGCCACGGGATGCAACCTGGCGGAGGCTGTATACCGGGCGGTGTCCATCGAACGCGTCTGCCGTCTGGCTTACGACGTGATGGTGACCGGCAGGACCCCGTCGAAGATGAACCGTGGCGACATGGTCGGCATGCAGGCATCGCTGATCGAACGGGCCGCAGACGTTTACTGGGCCGGCGCGGCCCGCATGACCATCAAGGCAGACCGCAGCGTTCTGACATAGAGAGACGGGATCACGCACCATGGCGTCCATCGACGAGATGTCGGCCAATCTGAGCTTCACCACCGCCAAGACCGGTTCCGACCGCAAGGTCACCTTCCTGGCCGAACCCGAGCGGGCGGCACGCCACTACACCTTCATCTCCGTCGATGACCACATCGTGGAGCCGCCGGACACGTTCGAAGGCCGCGTGCCGCAGAAGTTCGCCGACCGTGCCCCACGGGTCGTCGAGACCGACGACGGTGGACAGACGTGGATGTACGACGGGCAGTCACTGCCGAATGTCGGCTTCAACGCCGTAGTCGGCCGCCCGGTTGACGAGTACGGCTTCGAACCCGCCCGGTTCGACGAAATGCGCCGTGGCGCATGGGATATCCATGAACGCGTCAAGGATATGGACCTCAACGGTGTTTACGCCTCGCTGAACTTCCCTTCGTTTCTTCCCGGCTTCGCCGGTCAGCGACTGCAGCAGGTCACCAACGACCGCGACCTCGCGATGGCATGCGTCCGCGCGTGGAACGACTGGCACCTCGAGGCCTGGGCCGGTGCCTATCCGGATCGGATCATCCCATGCCAGCTGCCGTGGCTGCTCGACCCCGATGCCGGCGCGAAGATGATCTGCGAGAACGCCGAACGCGGCTACCACGCCGTGACATTCAGTGAGAACCCGGCGATGCTTGGATTGCCGACCATCCACTCCGGCTACTGGGAGCCGTTGCTTGCGGCCTGCGCCGACACCGGAACGGTGGTGAACCTGCACATCGGTTCGTCGGGTACCTCGCCGTCGACAACCAACGACGCCCCGCCCGATGTGGTTGGCGTGCTGTTCTTCGCCTATGCGATCTCGGCGGCCGTCGACTGGCTGTACTCCGGCGTCTGCACCCGGCATCCGGACCTGAAGATCTGCCTATCGGAAGGCGGAATCGGCTGGGTGGCAGGACTTCTCGACCGGCTGGACCACATGCTCAGCTACCACGAAATGTACGGCACGTGGCGGGAGCTGGGTGAGTCGCTGACACCCGCGGAGGTGCTGAAGCGCAACTTCTGGTTCTGCGCGGTCGAGGACCAGTCATCGTTCATCCAGCACGAGCGGATCGGCTCGGACAACATCCTGCTCGAGGCTGACTACCCGCACTGCGACTCGACGTGGCCGCACACCCAGCGCACCATCGACGAGCAGATCAGCGGCCTCCCCGACGACATCATCCGAAAGGTGACGTGGGAGAACGCCTCGCGGCTCTACCAGCATCCGGTTCCGGCCGCTGTCCAGGCCGACCCCAACGCCTTCTAGAGATTGGTCTCGGCCGCAGCGGCGGACTGCGCCTCCTCTTCGGCGATGATGGCCTCGTTCTCCTCGATGATCTCCTCGATCACGGCCACCGCCGCCTTGGGAGTCCAATCCAGGTTGTAGACACCGAGAGTGGAGGCGTTGTCGTCGGCGCTGCCAGTGTCCTTGATGGTGTCGATGAAGGCCGGTCCGGCGTAGGACAGGGTGCGCCATGTCCGCAGGAAGTCGGCGATGTAGTCGGCTTGGTTCTGCTCCGAGACGTAATCGGAGGGCTGCCCGTACTCGGTGGCCCAGATCTGCTTGGCGCCGTCCCCGTACTCGACCATGATGGCGTGCATCGCCTCGACCTGGTTGATCGGCGCACTCGCGTAGGGACTGGGTGTCGAGAAGGCCTTGGTGTACAGGTAGGGATGGAACGCGACTGCATCGAAATACCCTTGCGCCCCTGCGTCGTACATCTGCTGCAGATAGGTGACGGGGTCGATCGTCAGGTTGCCGAACGAGATCACCGAACCCAGCCCGGCGGCGATGACGACGGCGTTCGGATCAGCGGCCTTGATCACCGGATAGGCCGCCTTCAGAAGCGCGACGTAATCAGCGGCGTCGGGTGCCGGTGACCAGAACTGGTAGCCGTTGGGCTCGTTCCAGATCTCGTAGGCGCCGATCTCACCCTTGTACCGGGTGGCGAGCGCGCCCATGAACTGCGCGAACTCCTGCGGGTCGGCGGGCGCCGCGGACAGCGGCGCCCCGCCCGAAACCCCGGCCCACGTGGGTGTCGAATCCACCACGCCGAGAATCGTCATGTCGTGTGCCTGAGCCGAATTCACCATCCGGTCGATCGCCGACCAGTTGTAGGTGCCGTTGACGGGCTCGACGCCCGCCCACGGGATCAGCATGCGGACGCTGGTGACGCCGTCCGCCCTCAAGAGGTCGAACGCCTTGTCGGTGTCGGCTTGCGAGTAGAAATACATCTCCTGCACGTTCATCGCGACGGTGGTGCCGCGCTGATCGATGGATGCCGCCGACGAGTCGGGTGGCGCCACCGTCACGGTCACGGCCTTCGCGACCGTATTGCCCGCGTCGTCCGTGATGTTCACCGTGAACGTATCGGTGTCGGTGCCTGCACTCGCCGCCGCGAGGTAACGGGCCGACACGTTGGGCGTGTAGCTGAACTTCCCCGTCGCGGAGTCCAGAGCCACGCTGCCCAGGTTCGGGCCGGTCTTGACGGTGTAGGTGAGCGCTCCGCCCTCCGGGTCGGTGGCACTCACGGTGCCGTCCACCTCGCCGATGGCCATCGTCGGGTTGTCAACCGTGGTCTGGATGTTGGTGGGGGCCTGGTTGGTGGTGCTGTACGGGGTCACCGGCAGCGAGAAGGACAGCGTGGTCTTGCCGCCGTACGCGTCGGCCACGGTGAACGTGACGGTGTCGATCTTGGCCGACGCGGGGGCGGTGGCCGCCGATGCGGCCTGGCGCGCCGCTGCCGTCGGCGTGTAGCTGAACGTGCCGTCGGAGTTGATGGTCAGCGCACCCTTGCCCGGTGTGGTCGAGGTGACGGTCAGCGCATCGCCATCGGCGTCGACGGCGGTGACCTTGCCGGTGACGGTTCCCGTGGTGACGTTGGTCGACGTGATGGTGCCCGACGGGTTGGTCGGCGCGGAGTTGGCACCCGGGATCGACACGGTCACCGTCACGGTCGCGGTGCCGCCGTGGCCGTCGTCGGCGGTGATCGTGAACGTGTCCGTCTTGTCGGCCGCCGTTGCGCCTGTCGCGGCGGCGGCGTGCCTGGCGGCCGCCGTCGGCGTGTAGGTGTAGATGCTGCCGGAGAACGTGACGGTGCCGTTGGCCGGCGTGCTCGACGTGTACGTCAGCTTGTCGCCATCGGCGTCGGTACCGACCACCTGTCCCTTTGATTGGCCCGTCGTGCTGCTCGCGATAGGGGTGGTCGACCGTACCGTCGGGACGGTGTTGGTCGGCGAGATGTTGATCGTCACCGTTGCGGTCGCCGTGCCTTGCTTACCGTCGGACACGGTGACCGTGAAGGTGTCGGTGGTCAGCGACGTGGTCGCACCGGTGGTGGCCGCCGCGTGGCGTGCCGCGGCGGTCGGCGTGTAGGTGAATGTGCCGTCGGCGTTGAGGACCAGCGTGCCTTTGGTGGGTGCGCCTGCGACCGTGTAGGTCAGCGAGTCTCCGTTCGGGTCGCTGCCGTTGATGGCACCCGACACCGCGCCCGTGATGGGATCGGCATTGCCAACCGTCGGTGAAGCCACCGGAGGCTGGTTGGTGGTACCGCCACCCGCAGCGGCGGCCAACGTGATGACGCGGACCTTGTTCTGGTCGTAGTCGGTCAGGACGATTTTCGTCCCGTCGGGGCTGGTCGCCAATCCGGGCAGCTGCGACATGGTCGTCGTTACCGTCCGCGTGGACAGCGTGGAAAGCGTTGCGCCCGTTGCCGAATTGAGCGTCGTGATCTTGCCTTTAGTGTCGGCGACGACCAGCGTGCTTCCGTCATTGCTGACTGAGACGCCCGCGAGGACCCCGGAAACGGCATAGCTGCCGACCACGGCCTTCGTTGTCGTGTTGTAGACGGTGACGGTGCTGTTGGTTCCGTTGTTCGTGGTTACGTACAGCCGGGAGTTGTCGGGACTGACGACCACCCCGGTCGCCGTTCCTGCCAGGGTGTTCCATGCCGTGGCGGAGGAAGACGACAGCGCGAACGCGGAAACCCCGGTCGATCCGTCGGCCATCACGCTTGTCACGTAGATCTTGGTCTTGTCGGGGCTGACCGTGAGCTCGGTCGGATGGGAACCCGCGGGCAGCGTGACCGCGCTGCCTGACACCGCGTTGGTCGACGTGCTGATCTTGGTGACAGTCCCCGCGTCGTAGTTCGCGACATACAGCACGCTGCCGCTCGAATTAATCGCCATTGCAGTCGGTTTGGTGACCGCGATCGTCGTCACCACCGTGTTGGTCGCGGTGTTGACAACGGTAACCGTGTTGCCGGTAGAGCTTGACACATACAGGCGCGTGCCGTCCGGCTTGAGCACGACGCCGTCGGGTGTCGCGCCGACGGCGATGGTGCCGACGACGGTGTTGGTCGTCGTGTCGATCACCGTTACGGTGCCCGCGCTCTTGTTGGTGACGTATGCGCGATTGTTGGTGGTAGCGACGGCAGCCGCACCGGTCGCGGTGACGTCGCCCGTCTTAATTATCGCCGCGGGGCTGACAGGGATGTTGACGACCGACGACACGGTGTTCGTGCCGTCGGAGACCGACACCGTCATCGCAATGGCGTCGTCAGCCGTCGTGACTCCCGCGCCGATCCGCTGGGCCGTGGTCGGTGTGTACGTGAAGTTTCCCGTGGCGTTGTCGAACGCCAGCGTGCCCGAATTGGGCGCGGTGGTAACCGAGTATGTGAGGGTCTGGCCCTCGGGGTCGGAACCGTTCACCTTGCCGGTGACTGCACCCGTGGCGGCATCAGGAGTGCCGAACGTCGGTGACACGGTCGGCGGTTGATTGGCTGCGACCGCGGCGACGGCGGTGGTGGTCGTGGTCTGCGCGGTGAGCGTCGTCGCTGCGACTTCAGTTGGTTCCGTCTCTTCCGTCTGACCGATCTGCCGACGGGCGGCGGCGAGGAACACCCATGCCAACGGCGACTCGGTCGCACCACCGGATCCGATTCCGAGGACGGACGACACCAGGTTGTTCACGAGGGCGCTGATCGGCGACGTAGTTGTCTTCGGTTGGGGTGGCTCCGCTGATGTCAATGCGGTCGTTTCCGTGGATGGTGACGCCGTCACCGTCGCCGACGACATGGTGCCGGTCGCGGCCGAATCTTCTTGTCCAGTAGTCGAACTGACAGGCTTTGAGGCGGATACCGCGGACTTCGCAGGCTTCACGGTGCGGTTGGTCGGTCGAGAGGTAGCGGTATGAGTTGTGTTCGCCGCTTTGGTGCTCGACTCGTGTTGTGCCCGGCGCGCGGTCGATGATTTCTTCTTCTTGACGGGTTGGTCGGTCGCGCCGGACTTCTCGTCGTCGGCCTCGGTGGTCGAATCTGTCGTTGATGGCGTGTCGGCCTTCTGAGCTCCAGACTCCTCGCCAGACGTCGATTCGGTCGTTTTCGGATCCGTGGAGCCCGTCTCCGATGTCGCCGACGAAGTGCTGGATTCCGTGGGCGACGCCCATGCGAAGCCCGCTGGCGCGCCAATCGCGGTCCCGATACCGAGGACGACGGCCAAAGCCCCGACGCGTCCGATGTATCTGCTGTGTCCCGTCCTAGCGCATGCCACGGCCGCCGCCTTCCATCGCTACTCATCCGGACGCCAATCCGCCACACGAATTGTCAGAATTTGCTAACGAGCTATTCTGATCTGACAAGTCTTGGTGCAACGGCTCGAAAGGGCTTCGCAAGCAATCTCCCAGAACTCGACAAAGCCGTCAATATCCCTGTTCAAAGCTGTGAAGTATCTGTGACTGGCATGAGTCAGCGATCATGAACCAATTCGGCACATTCAGACCCAGGGAGCCTCAATACATTTGCTGATACATTCGTTCGGGCATCTTTTCTGAATTAACTGGACAACCCGGTAAATCGAGTTGAGGCGCGCCGTCTTCAGCGAACTCGTTGTCGCGGCTGCTCCGTGGTGGGGCGGGCTCAGAGCCGATCGGCGGGACCGGTCACGGCTGGCGGCAGCGCGGTGAGATCCGCAGCATCGACACGTCGTGAGGGGCCACCGTGCGGCTGATCCGGCCGGCGTCGGGGGTTTCGGTGTGCGACCACAAGTCACGGACCGTGTAACAAGGTTCACGCGGCAGCCCCACCGCGGTCGCATCGACTGCAATGGCGGCCGGCTGTTCGCCGGTGTTGAACAGCGCGACGGCCACGTCGCCGTCCGCGAGTGGTTTGACGAGCACGCGCGGATCCTGGGCAGACGGCGCAGCCCGCGCCACGAGTGAGTCCTGGTCGACATCGATGACGTCGATATTGGTCAAGATGTTGCGCGTCGAATCAGTCATCGCCCGCACGTCGTTGCCTGCGATCAGCGGAGCGGCGAGCATAGCCCACAGCGAAAAGTGCGCGCGCTGTTCGGATTCCGTCAGACTCGGCTGGGCAGCCGCGCGCCAGTCGAGTTGGGGATCGGAGAGGACGAGCTTCTCTCTCAGTTTCTTGAGCCGGTCAGGGGTCACCTCATATCCGGCGATGATTGCGCGGTTGACGGCAAGGTGGTTGACGAAGTACTCGCGCCAGGACAGGCCGACCACAAGCATGTCGGGGTCGTTCGAATAGCCAGGATGGTATTGCCCGGCAACGGTCCTCGAGGCGGCGAACGCATCCGGCACACCGAGATATGTCCCTGTCAGGAAGGCATCCGAACTGTCAATCGGAGGGAGCGTGCTGCGCCATACAGGGACC
The DNA here is from genome assembly GCA_963766465.1 of uncultured Actinomycetota bacterium. Classification (GTDB taxonomy): domain Bacteria; phylum Actinomycetota; class Actinomycetes; order Mycobacteriales; family Mycobacteriaceae; genus Mycobacterium. Next base: position 424,540 of record CAVXZT010000012.1, on the reverse strand, counting down.
AGGTCGGCGGTGGTCCGTGCCATGTCGGCAATGTCAGACCAGTCGTACTTCACGCCGGCAAGGTGATCGTTGGAGCTGTTGGAATTGATGCTGTAGAAGATCCGGCGACCCGTGGCGTGCAGTGCATTTCGCATGGCGGTGAAGGCTTGCACTTGGTCAGCGTGGTCGGCGTTGCTGCGGCACCAGTCGTACTTCAGATAGTCCACACCCCAGTCGGCGAAGGTGCGCGCATCGACCTCCTCGTGTCCTCTGCTGGCGATCCGCAGATCCTGGCCGCACGTCTCGTCGAATGGGCTGGCGTAGATGCCGAGCAGCATCCCGCGGTCGTGCGCATAGGAAGCGAGCGCCGCGATCCCGTCCGGAAATTCGGTCGGATCGGCACGCAACTTGCCGTCGGTGCCGCGGGTCGGCGCCGCCCAGCCTGCGTCGAGGTTGACGTACCGATAACCGGCGTCGCGCATGCCAGACGAGACCATCGCGTCGATGGTCTGCTTGACCGTCTGCTCGCTGAGCGGCGATTCCCGAGTTCCAGGAATTCCAGCCCATAGGTGCGGTCATGCGGGCTGGGCCACCCGAACCGACCGGTGCCGTGCCGCCGCATCCGGCGACCAGCGCGCAGACGAGATTGACCGACACGACGACCGATATCACTCGTGCTCCCACCGGCAGAGGATCGCTCATCGAGATGAGCGGACGCTGTGCGTTGTCTGCGGTGATGCTGCGCGACTCGTGGCGACGCGACCACGAACCCGAAACTTCTTCGGTAAGCGCGACGAACTTTGCCATCGAGACTCTCCGGAGTCGCGGCCCAAGGTCTGCGTCGTCGGTGCCAACCAGCGGTGGTTGCTCGTGAGCACCCCGGCGACCGTTGTGCCTCGCCACCGGACTCCGAAATCACTCTGCTCGCAGCGACATTCGTCTCATCGACCCCTATTGTGAGGCAGTCGACTCTAGGAGTGATCTTGAATCTGAGGCTGATCGTGGCCGGAGCAAGTGTCGGTGGCGCGGTGAGCCTGGGCGTACTGCTTCTCGGCACCGCCGTAGCGGCCGCCGATCCCGCCGCCCCTGAATTGCCCACGGAGCAGGCGGCGGCGATCGACCCGGCTTCGCCTGACAGCAACAGCCAGAAGGACCAGGAGCAGCAGGCCGAGCCCATTCACGACAACGGGTTGCCGTGGCCATTGAACGGACTCGACCTGCCGCCTGCCCCGTTCGACGTTCCGCCGCCCCCGCCGCTCGACATTCCGCCACCTATCCAGGTGACCGTTCCGGTCGGGGTGTCGCTGGGCCTGCCCGCGATTCCGCTTGGGCTGCCGCTGCCACCGCCTCCTCAGCTGCCGCCGCCACCCGAGGTGCCGTTACCGTCGATTCCGCTGCCGCCACCGCCGTTCTGACGGCGACGCCTCAGCGCCGAGTGTGGCGTTACGGCACGGTTCGCGCCGAAAAGCGTGTCATAACCCCACACTCGGCGGGACGAGGGGACGCCGAGCGCCTGCGCACCGACATGCCAATGGCCGCCTCGCTGTAAGACTGGCTACTTCCACCACTTCCAGGGCTTGTCCCAATGTCCGGGCGGCGGCACAAACGGCAACTGGCCTATGTGCCCTGGCGACGGAACGAAGTGCCCGGGCGGCGGCACGTCGCACCACCCCCACCAGCACCAGTCATCAGCTTGTGCCTGACCAGCGCCTACTCCGATGGACGCGAAACCGAGCGCGCCTGCGACAGCAGCTCCTGCTGCAATTCTCTTCAGTTTCATCGTGAACTCCTTTATCAGCTGGCTGCCCTGCCGCTACCAAGGAAGGCGGCTTACCGCACGTTGGCGGAGACGGCAAGGCGCTCACGACTATTTTCCGATGTGTATATCGTCCCACTGGTCGCGTTCGTTAGCCATCACCAGCGACCGGCTCACTGCCTCGCTAGTCCTGCCACACCGTCGCCGGACAACATCGGAAGCGCGGTGAGACGGCCGGTGAGTACCAAAAGGATCGGCACTATCGGACCCGTGATCTGACATCCCGTACCGACGGCCCACGTGACGTCCGTCGCGATGAAGCGGAACGCCTCCAGCGGAATCTTCTTGAATACCTTGGCTTTCGAGCCGCCCGAGAGGGACCACACCCGCGTTGCGGCAACAGCGGCGGCGGCCGGATCGATTTCGAGGCGCCGGCCCAACGGCACCGCGATATCCTGCGAGTGAACCAGGATGTCGATGAGCGTCTCCTGGCACGTCACACCGATGTTGTGGCGCCGCGAGCCCACCATCCCGCGGATCTCCGCCACGAGCTGCTCCCTCGGTAGTTCGGCACGCCGCCGGGCGCCGTCGCGAATCATCCGATTCATTCCGCCGGGATGCCGAACCGCTACGCGAAATGCATCTGCGAGCCGGAGCTGCTGTTGCGTCAGGTGAGCGGCGACGTCGCGCACAGTCCATCCTTCACACAGCGACGGTTGGACCCACTCGTCGTCCGAAAGTTGTTCGAGCAACTCCGCGGTCCGCAGGCGGTGGACGTCGATCGCGGCCCAGATCTCGTCGTCGTTCACGTGTTCTCAGCCAATAGGATTAGTTCGGAGTTAGGACTAAAATAGTCCAGTGTTCGAACTAAATGCAAGGGGTAGTCGTGAGCGAGAACGTACATGTCGGCGTGCTGATGTTCATTGCAAACCGATGGGCGGAGACGAAGGTATCGGAGGCAGTACGCCGAGCCGGCCACCACGACATCACGCCGGCCCAGGCGCGAGTCGGCGCCCGCATCGCGCCCGAAGGGACGCGGCTCACCGACCTCGCCGAACAGACTCAGATCTCGAAACAGACTGCAACCCACCTGATCAATCAGATGGAACGCGGCGGTTACGTCGAACGCACAGTCGATCCAACTGACGGCCGGGGGCGGCTCGTCCGATTCACCGACAAGGGCCGAGACGTTATCCGGATCGCGCGCAAAGAGGAGACCAAGATCGATGCGCAGTGGACCGCCCACCTTGGCGAGCGACGGATGCGGCAATTGCGTGAAACCCTCACCATGCTCCGCGAAATCACCGATCCCTACGCGTAGGTTCGCCGTGTTCAGTACGAGTCGGCGAGCCGCATCCACTCATACGGCGGTTTCTGCGGCCAACCTCCCGGTGAATCCTCCCAATTCTCCTGGCGCCCATACGGGGTGAGGTCGAGCAGATCGAACACCACCATGAACGGCTCTTCGCCGCGGTTGAACGTCTGCCAGGTGTGGAACACGCGATCACCGTCGCGCAGGAACACGCTGACCGAGTGAATCTCCTCGCCGTCGACGGTGGCGCCGAAATCCTCGTTGAACGTCGACTGCTGCGACGACACCCACGGCAGCGCCCAGCCCATCCGCTGCCGGAACGCAAGCAGCTTGGGCAGCGCAGCTCGCGAAACCAACACGAACGACGTGTCTTTCGCGTGAAGATGCGAAAGCGGACCGATGTGATCGGCCATCAGGGAGCAGCCGTCACAGCCCTGTTCCCAGTCGGGGCCGAACATGAAGTGCTGCACGATCAGTTGCTTGCGTCCGTCGAACAGATCGAGCAGGGACGCCGGTCCAACCTCGCCGTCGAACGTGTAGGGCTCGGTGATCTCCACCATCGGTAGACGACGGCGCGCGGCGCTCACCGCGTCCTTCAACCGGGTGAGCTCCTTCTCGCGAACCAGCAAGTCCGCACGCGCCTTCTGCCATTCGGAGCGCGACACGATCGGCGGCATCGGTGTAGTCATGTTGTGAGCCTGCCACGCACGGGTGACACCCTGATACGTTCGGCCCGTGCACACGAAGTTCGAATTCGACTTCGAGACGTCGGCCACGCCGGAGCAGGTCATCGAGCTGATGACGGACTTCTCCCCCAACCGTCCTCACCGCTGGCCCGCGTCCTCGGTCGAGGCGTTCGAGGTGTACCACTTGGGCGACACCGAGGCCGACATTCGTGAGGGTCAGGATGTCCCCAAACTGTGGGCCACATGGCATTACGACTGGTCAAAGCCGAATTCGGTGAGGCTGACGATCACCGAAAGCGACGCGCTGGCCCCGGGCGGCTACATGACACTGACCGCGACACCGCGAGCCGAGGGCGGCAGTGCAGTGCACGGCGAGTGGGAGCAGACCTCGAAAAGCCTCAGAGGGCTCATGGCCGTGACGATGATGCGGTTCATCGGCCCGAGGTTCCTGTCGTCGTACTACAAGAAGGTCTACGACGGGCTGTGACCATCGATCTTGGCGGCTTCCTCGGTGGCCACCTTGCCCACGACCTCGTCGATCGCCCGACGGAACGCTTGGATTCCGAGACCGATTGCCAGCGGCCGCAATTGACTGGTCTTGTCGGCGATCGTGTGCCACTGATCGCTCGGTAGCCCAGCGTCGGCGAAGGGTTGCCAGACTTCTTCTCGATACAGGTCGATGAGCGCCTGCACGCTTGCGACGTGGTGGTCGGCCATCCGGGCCAGCGCGCCGGACACCTTGGCCAGCGGCAACCCGATCGCAGCGAGCTTCTCGACATAGTCGAACGTGGCCGTGTCGGTGATGACGACGAGGTTGTCGTCGATCACCTCGATCAACCCGCACGCGGACAGGTGTCGTTCCGCGTCGGCGCCGAGCCTGGCGGCCAGGTCGACTCGTTTCAGCTCGATGAAGCCCGTGAGGTTTGCGGGATCGAAGACCTCAGACGCGAGCCTGCGCACGTCGGGCGCATGCTCGGGTGAGCGATCGAGCATGCGTCGGATCACATCGAGTGGAAAGCCTTCGCCCCGCAGCGATTTGATCCGTTCGATGCGGGACATGTGATCGTCGGTGTAGATCCCGACGCGACCGCGGCGCTCCGGCGGCGGCAGCAGCCCATTGGTCTGCCACTCCCGAACGTTGCGCGCGGTCATGTCGACGCGACGAGCCAGCTCGTCGATGTTCATGTCCACTGCGGCCCCCTTGTTGTTTACAGTGAGAACCGTTACGGTTTCTTCCGTAAGAGTACGCGAAGGGGCTCAACGATGACCCTCATCCAGAACGTCCAGTTCGCAGGCTCGCTGGTCAAGCCGTTGGGCAATGCCGCTCGGATCAACACCGTCTCGGGCCTGCGCGCTCGCTGGCACGGCCATCGCTTCCCGATCGCAGCCGAAATGACGACCTACGATCCGCTGGATCCGGCCACCGCAGCACAGCCGCACGAGGCGTATCGGCGGCTGCACAGCGGCGCCCGTGTGCACTACAACGCGAAGCGTTCGGTGTGGATCCTGACCCGGCTGGACGATGTGCGCGCCGCGGCGCGCGCCGACAAGGCGCTCTCGAGCGCCGATGGCGTTACGCGAACAAAGTTCTCGCTGCCGATCCTGATCACGACGGACGGAGAACGGCATGCACAGATGCGGCGCCAGATTCTGCCCGCGTTCACCAAGGCGGCGCTGGATGGTTGGCGCCCGATGGTCGACAAGCTCGCCAGCGAGCTCGTCGGCGACCTGATCGACAACCCGGGCTCCGACGCGGTGCAGCGGTTGGCGGTGCCGATGCCGATGCGGCTGATCGCGCACATGCTTGGCGTCCCCGACACAGACGTCGACAAGTTCCGGCGCTGGTCGGAGGCTGCGGTGCAAGTCACCGACCTGGCCCTGACGCGCCGCGGCGTCAACAAGCTGGCCGCCTCGGTCAGCGGGTCGCGCTCGATCTACCGGTACTTCCACAGGCAGTTTCGCGTCGGCGGCTTGAAGGGATCCGAGACGATCCTCGGCAAGCTGCTGGCCAAGAACGAGGACGGCACGATCACCGAGGACGAACTGTTCTACTTCGCGATGCTTCTGTTGCTTGCGGGCAACGAGACGACCACCAATCTGCTCGGCGGAATGTTCGACACCCTCGCGCGAAACCCCGAGCAGTTCAACCAGATCCGCGATGACCCAAGCTTGATTTCGATGGCGATCGAGGAGCAGCTACGCTTCTCGTCGCCGGTGCAGAATCTGTACAGGACGGCGCGAACCGACTATCCGGTCGGCGATATCACGATTCCGGCCGGTGCACGCGTGTTGATGTCGTTCGGCGCCGCCAACCGGGACCCAAGGGTTTTCGATGAGCCCGATGTGTACCAGGTCGACCGAAATCCCAGCCAGCACATTGCATTCGGCTTCGGCGCGCACCTGTGTATTGGCGCCCAGCTGACTCGGATGGAGGCACAGGCCGTGCTTCGTGAGCTCGTCACGCGAGTGAGCCGGATGGAGCTCCTCGGCGAGACGCGATGGTCAACCAACAGCTCGCTGCGCGGACCCGCGCGATTGCCGGTCAATCTCACCCCCGCTTAGAGATATTTCGTCCCTGCGATGATCGCCTTGTTCTCGGTGAGGACCGTCTTGATCAAACCGACAGCCGGCTTGGCCGACCAGTCCTTACGGAACACGCCGAATGTCGACGAATTGGGACTCGATGAGGTGTAGTCGCGGATGGTGTGGATGAACGCAGGCCCGGCGTAGTCCAGCGTGCGCCAGGCGCGCAGGAAGTCGCCGATGTAGGCAGCCTGGCTGGCTTCGGACACTATCCCCGCCGGCTGGCCGTATTCCGTCGCCCAGATCTTCTTGTTGCCGTCGCCGTATTTGACCATCAGGTCATGGAGCGCCTTGACCTGATTGATCGGCGCACTCGGATACGGGCTGGGTGTCGAGAACAGCTTGGTGTACAGGTACGGGTGGTACGACAGTGCGTCGAAGTTTCCGGCGGCGCCGGCGTTGTACATCTGCTGGAGATAGGTCACGGGGTCGACCGTGAGGTTGCCGTATGTGATCACCGCTCCGAGACCGGCGGCGACAACGACGGCGTTGGGGTCGGCGGCCTTGATCACCGGATAGGCCGCCTTCAGGATTGCGGTGTACGCCGCCGCGTTGGGTGTCGGCGACCAGAACTGGTATCCGTTGGGCTCGTTCCAGATCTCATACGCCCCGATCTTGCCCGCGTAGCGCGTGCCGACCACCCCGGCGAATTCCGCGAACTCCTGCGGACTGGCAGGCGCCGCAGCGAGCGGCGTGCCACCGGACACGCCTGCCCACGACGGTGTCGAGTTCAACACGCCAAGAACCTTCATATTCCTGGCCGTCGCGGAGTTGACCATCCTGTCGACCGCGGCCCAACCGGTGAATGCGTCATTGGTCGGTTCGACCTGCGCCCACGGAATCAGGATCCGAACGGTGTCGACGCCGTTCGCCTTCAACAGATCGAGTGCCTTGTCAGTGTCGGCCTGCGAGTAGAAGAGCATCTCTTGGGCATTCATGGCCACCGTCGTTCCGCGCTGATCGATGGCAGATGCCGCGGTCGAAGGTGGGGCGATCGTAACCTTGACGGTCGCCGTCGTCGTCCCCCCGTAACCGTCGTTGACCGTCACGGTGAAGGTGTCGATGTCGACACCGGTGGTGGCCTTCGCGCGGTATCTGGCGTCCACGTTGGGGACGTACGTGAACGCTCCCGTTGTCGCATCGACCGACGCGAGGCCCCGCGCCGGACCGGTCGCGAGCTTGTATGTAAACGTGTCGCGTTCGGCGTCGTCAGCGGTCACGGTGCCGGCTACCGCCCCGATCGCGAGCGTCGGATCCGTCACCGTCGCACGGCCGTTGGTGGGAGCGACGTTGACATGACCGGTTGGAGCGACGGGAAGGTTGACGGCCACCGTGGTGCTTCCGCCGTATGCGTCGGCGACGGTGAACGTGACGGTATCGATCTTGGTGGCGGCGGTGGCATTCGTCGCCGACGCGGCCGTGCGTGCTGCCACCGTCGGCGTATAGGTGAACGTGCCATCGGACCGCAGGACGAGAGTGCCCTTCTTCGGAGCCGTCGACTTGTAGGTGAAGGCGTCCTTGTCAGCATCGACGGCGGTGATGGTGCCGGTGACCCGTCCGGTGTTGAGGTTGGTGAAAACGCCCGTCGCGGCGGCCCCGGTGGGTTTGGCGTTGGCAGGGCTGATCGTGACCGTCACTGACTTGGACACAACGGCCCCGTGTCCGTCGCTGACCGTGACAGTGAAGGTGTCGGACTTGTCCGCTGTCGTCGCGCCCACTTTCGCGGCCGCGTGGCGTGCCGCAGCGGTCGGCGTGTAGGTGAGAGCGCCGGTCGCGCCGACGACGATGCTCCCCTTCGCCGCGGAGCTCGCCTTATAGGTGAGCGCGTCTTTGTCACCGTCTGTCGCGGTGACCGTCACCTTGACGACGCCCGTCGTACTGCTCGGCGCGCCTACTGAGGCCGTCACCGTCGGGGCCTTGTTCGCGGGCAGAACGGGAACTTTGACGGTGGTGGCGACAACACCGCCTTTGCCGTCGGACACGGAGACGGTGAACGCGTCGGAGGCCAGCGAGGCCGGGGCATTCACAGCCGAGGCCGCGTGTCGGGCAGCGGCTGTCGGCGTATACGTGAACGTGCCGGTGTATGCGACCGTCACCTTGCCCTTCGTCGGCGCACCGGTCACCGTGTACTTCAACGTGTCCTTGTCGGCGTCGGTAACCCCCACCTTTCCCGTCACCGTGCCGGTGGTGGCACTGGGTGTGCCGACGGTGGGCGTGCCCGCAATCGGCGGGTTGTTGGCAGCGGCCACCGCAGTGGCGGCGAATGTCGTGGCCCCCATCGTTGAAACTTCAGGTTCTATCGTTCGGACTTCAGGCAGACCGACCTGCCGTCGCGCGGCAGCGGCGAATATCCATGCCAGGGGTGATTCCGTTGGCGTTCCGGGGATCGCGCCGAGGAACGACGAAAGGATCGGTCGCACAACGCTGTTCAGCACGAGTGTGACGGGCGAGGCAGTGGCCTTCGCCGAGACCGGCTGCGCGCCAACGCGTGCGGTTGGCGCGACGTCCACGGCCAAAGCCGAGGCCGCGACCGGGGCAGCGGTTTTCGCCGTCGTCTCGGTGCTGGAGTCGGCGAGGCCCGCGTTGGTTTGTGCCGTGACGCGGGCCGCCAGAGCGGACGCCTTCTTCGTGCTCGGCGATCGAGTACCGGCCTGAGGTTTGCGGGTCTTCTTCGCACCCGTGTCGTCCGCCTTGTTCGACGTGTGCGCACCCCCGGAACTGGACACGGTGACGCCCGGCGCGGCATCGACCGTCGAGGACGAGGGTGACTGATCGGGATCCCCGCCCTTTGGGTCCTTCGACGCCGACGCGCCGTCAGCGGCACCGTCGCCTGCACGACCTTCGGAGGTGGCCTTGTCGGTCTCGGCGTGCGCGTCGGTCGACGTCGGCGATGTGCCTACAGAATCGGCAGGCGCGGCGAACGCAACCCCGGCAGGCGTCGCGACCGCGATGCCGACTCCAAGGGCTACGGCCAACCCGCCGATGCGTCCGACGTACCTGCTGTATCCCATGTCCCGACCAGCTCTCACTTGCTCGGCAATGGCCAACTGGCCAGGTCAGATGGGGTCGACGGTCGGTCGCTCATGTCTTGCACCTCCGCGTATCAAGATCGTCCGACGGCTTTCGGCATCACAGTAATTGACAGTCGTGATAATTCAATTGACTTTAGCGATAATTCTTCGATTTCGCCAAAGTGCGAAGAAAAGTCGTGCGCTTCGCTAAGCACACTTGTTTGCTAAATCGGCAACGCGACGTAAAAAGCCGACAGCACGGCATCTCGAGATGCCGAGGTCCGAAGGTGTGCCTAGAGGTCGATTCCCCCGCCGCCGGCGAGGAACGCCTCGTTCTCGTCGATCACCGTCTCGATCACACCGACCGCCGGCTTGGGCGTCCAGTTCGTGCGGTACACCCCGAACGACAACGTCGCGGGATCACTCGAGACGTAGTCGTGGACGGTGTGGATGAACGCTGCACCGGCGTAGTCGAGATCGCGCCATGCGCGCAGGAAGTCGCCGATGTACGCCGCTTGACCGGCCTCGCCGGCCATCTGGGACGGCATGCCGTACTCGGTGGCCCAGATCTTCTTGTTGCCGTCGCCGTTCGCGACCATCAGATCGTGAATCTCATTGGCCATCGCCAACGGCGAACCCTCAACCGTCCCGCCCTGGGAGAACAGCGCTGTCGAGTAAGGGTGGAAGGACAACGCGTCGAAGTAGCCCGCCGCGCCTGCCTCATACATCTCCCTGACGAACCGCACCGAGTCAACGGCCTGGGTGCCGGAGTCGGGTGCCGCCGCGATACCACCCGCGACGACAACCGCATTCGGATCGGCGGCCTTGATCGCCGCATACGCGACCTTCAGCAGCGCGGTGTACTCCGCCGCGTTCGGCGTGGGCTGCCAGAACTTGTAGTAGTTGACCTCGTTCCACACCTCGTAGGCCGAGATCTTGCCGGCATACCGGGTGGCGACCATGCTGACGAATTCGGCGGCTTCGTTGAGGTCGGCAGGAGGACCACCGATGGCGGGCGTGCCTGGCACCACGGCCCATGCGGGCGGTGCGTTGACGAACGCCAACACCTTCATGTCGCGAGCCATTGCGCCGTCGACCATGCGATCAACGGCCCCCCACGTCCAGACATCGTTTGATGCCTCGACGCCCGCCCACGGGATCATGATCCGGATCGTGTCGACACCGTCGGCCTTGAGAAGGTCGAGCGCGCGGTCGGTGTCGGCCTGGGAGTAGAAGTACATCTCCTGGACGTTCATCGACACCGTCGTGGCCCGCTGGTCGATGGCCGACGCCGAAGTCGACGGCGGCGCGATCGTGACGCTGACAGTGAATGTCGTCGACCCACCATTCCCGTCGAATGCGGTGACCGTGAAGCTGTCGGTATCGACGTAGGAGGTGGTCTTTGCCCCCCACCTCGCCTCCACATCGGGGACGTACGTGAAAGTCCCACTGGCATCGACGTTCACCACGCCCTTGGCGGGCCCGGTGCCGAGCGCATAGGTCAGTTCGTCACCGTCTGCGTCGTCGGCGTCGAGCGTGCCCTTCACCTCCCCAATGGCGACGTTCGGATTGCCAACGGTCGCATGGCCGTTCGTGGGAGCCGAGTTGCCTGGGGTTGCGTAGGGGGTGACGGGAAGGCTCAGGGTGACCGTCGTGGTTCCGCCATATCCGTCCGCCACCGTGACAATGACGGCGTCGGTCTTCGTCGCGGGGTCGGCGTTGGGCGCCGACGCGGCCTGGCGCGCAGCCGCTGTCGGCGTGTAAGTGAACGCGCCGTTGGACCCGAAGACGAGCGCACCCTTCGTCGGCGTGGTCGAGGTGTAGGAGAACGGGTCGTTGTTGGCATCCGAAGCGGTGATCGTGCCGGTGACCACTCCGCTATTGAGATCGGTGGCCATGTTGGTCACCGCAGCACCCGTGGGTGCGGAGTTGGTCGGACTGATCGCGACCGTCACCGCCACAGGGACCACACCGCCGTGTCCGTCATCGATCGTGACGGTGAAGGTATCTGTCTTGGCTGTGGCCGGGGCGCCCAGCTTCGCGGCGGCGTGGCGCGCGGCCGCCGTCGGCGTGTACGTGAATGCTCCAGTCGAGGTGACCGTGACGCTGCCCTTCGCCGGGGTGCTCGCGGTGAACGTCCTCACGTCAAAGTCGCCGTCAGAAGCGGTGACCTTGCCGGTCACGACACCCGTTGTGGCATTGGGGTTTCCGATAGTCAGCGTGTAGGTCGGCACTCTGTTGGCAGGCAAAATGTCGACCGGGACTGTGGTGGTGACCACGCCGCCCTTGCCATCGGATACCGAGACGGTAAACGAGTCGGTGGCGGCCGAAGGGGGTGCATTGTCGGCGGAGGCAGCGTGTCGAGCGGTTCCGGTGGGCGTGTATGTGAACGTGCCGTTGGCTTTGACGGTGACTGTGCCTTTTGTCGGCTTCGTGGCCACCGTGTACGTCAATACGTCTTGGTCCGGGTCTGTCACCCCAACCGTTCCGGTGATGGTGCCGGTCGACGGGTTGAGCCCGTCATACGTCGGCGCACCGACCGTGGGCGGGTTATTGGCCGGGACCATCGCGACGACGTAAACCTTGTCCGCGTCATAGTCGGTCACATACAGCTTGGTGCCGTCGGGGCTTGCCACCGATCCCGGTGCTATCGACATGGCCGAGGTCGAGGTGCGGGTGGCGACGGTGGTAAGCAGTGAACCCGTTGCGGCGTCGAGGGCCGACACGCGGCCGACGGTGTCGGTGACCAGGAGCATGGTGCCGTCCTTACTCACGGTGACGCCAGCGGGCACACCCGCGACGGTGCGGGTCGCAAGGACTGCGCGCGTCGTCGTGTCGACGACTGTCACCTTGCCATCCGCGGAGGCCACGTATAACCGCTTGTTATCCGGACTTACCGCCAAAGCCGTTGGGGCACTGGGCAAGTTGGTGATCGTGGTGACGGTACTCGAGGTGTAGCCGAAAACGGCCACCGTGCCGCCGCCGGTCGCCTTGGTGCTCACGACATAGATCTTGGTCTTGTCAGGGCTGACGGTGATTCCCGTCGGACGCGAACCTGCGGGCAACGTGATAGTGCCTGCGATGACGTTGGTGGCGGTGGTGATCTTGGTGACAGTTCCAGCGTCGTAGTTGGTGACGTAAAGTGTGCTGCCGCTTGAATTGATGGCAATCGCACTGGGTTTGGGGGTAGATATCGTGGCGGTGACAACACCGGTTTTGGTGTCGACGACCTTGACGGTGTTGTTGGCCAGGCTCGTCACGTAGAGCTTGGTGCCGTCGGGTTTGATCACCAACCCGTCGGGTGCGGGCCCGACGGCGATCGTCCCGATCACGCTGTTGTTGGTGGTGTCGATGACCGTGACCGTGCCAGCAGTCTTGTTGGTGACGTAGGCCCGGGTGGCGGTGGCAGCCACCGCGTGGGCGTCATTGACGGCACCGATCTCGGTCAATTTCGCGATCGGCGCCGGGCTGACCGGAATATTGATGACGGCGGGCACACCGGTCGTTCCGTCCGACACCGTCACCGTCATCGCGATGGTGTCGGAGACGGGCGTCACTCCGGCACTTATGCGTTGCGAGGTGGTTGGCGTGTAGGTGAACTTTGCTGTGGCACTGTCGAATACCAACGTTCCGGTGGTCGGTGCGCTGGTCAGCGCGTAGGTCAGCGGCTGCCCCTCGGGGTCGGTACCAACGACCTGACCGCTGATCGCACCCGTCGCCGCGACGGGTGTGTCGAACGTGGCTGTGGCAGTCGGAGGCTCGTTCACGACGAGGGCGGTCGTCATCGCGAATGTGGTCGCCTCGACGGTTGGGGCCTCGGTCACGCCGAGTTGGCGGCGCGCCGCGGCGAGGAATATCCATCCAAGGGGTGATTCCGTCGGAAGTTTGGGGATCGCGCCAAGGAAGGTCGACAGCAACGGTGCCACTACCCGGCTCAGCACGAGGGTGGCCGGCGAAGGTGTCGCCGTCGGCTGAACAGGCTGCGTCGCGGCGATCGTGACCGGCACGGTGTCAGCAGCCAAGGTCACCGTCGCGACTGGAGCGGCGGTCTTGGCCGCGGTGGCAGTCTTGGCGACAACCGTCGGCTTTACGTCGGTTTGTGTCGTCGTCTGCGCGACGGCGGCGGCCTTCTTGGTGCTGGCCGAACGAGCAGTCTTCTGCGGCTTCTGCGTCTTCTTTGCGCCGTCGTCATCTTTCGCCTGGCTCGAAGTGTGCGCACCGCCGGAACTGGACACGCTCACGCCCGGTTTAACCTCGACCGTCGACGACGAGGGCGACTCCTGATCAGCATCGTCGCCCGACTCCGCGGCCTGCGGCCCTGACGCTCCGTCGCCGGCAGGGGCCTCGGACGCATCCTGGCCGCTTCCGGGATCCGTTGCCGTCGGCGACGCGGGCGAATCCTGCTTCGGGGTGTCGCCATCGCTGCCCGCCAAAGGACTGGAAGGGGTGTTGGAGTCGGCGGGCGCGGCCCAGGCGACCCCAGTCGGTGACGCGACGGCGATCCCCACACCGAGGGCAACGGCCAAGCCACCAATGCGTCCGACGTATCTGCTGCATCCCATTTTGCAACCTGCCTTCATCGCTCAGTTATCGTGAAGAGGCCAGGTCGGACAGCGCAAGTACGGCGTTGCTCATGTCCCCAACCCCCGGGGGCAGCAGCCTCCGTAGCGTCACACAAAGCGTGTTTATTGACATTAGCGCAGGTTTGCTGCAAGTGAAAGTGTTTGTACACAGAACGAATCTGCCATCAACTATCAGGGGTTGTCCAGCTAACTCGCACAGGTTGCGGGTCAAACCTCACGCAGGCCTAGAGCTCGATTCCGCCGCCGCCAGCGAGGTATGCCTGGTTCTCGTCGACCACCGTCTCGATCACGCCGACAGCCGGTTTGGCAGTCCAGTCTTGCCGGTAGACACCGAACGTCGCCGAGCTGCTCTCCGAGGAGGAGGTGTAGTCGCGGAAGGTGTGAATGAAGGCCGGTCCCGCGTAATCGATATCGCGCCACGCCCGCAGGAAGTCATCGATGTACGCGGCCTGATTGGCCTCGGAGACGATCCCGGCAGGCTGGCCGTATTCGGTGGCCCAGATCTTCTTGTTTCCGTCTCCGTTGGCGACCATCAGGTCGTGGATGCCCTCGACTTGGTTCAACGGGAGGGTCGGATTCGTCCCGCCTTCGGTGAAGGGCCTGTAATAGAAGTACGGGTGGTAGGCAAACGCGTCGAAGTAGCCTGCCGCGCCCGCCTCGTACATCTCCCTGACGAATCGCACCGACTCGACCGTCGAGGCGGAATCGGCCACCGCCCCTACCGAGCCTGCGACGACAACCGCGTCCGGATCGGCGGCCTTGATCGCCGGATACGCGGCCTTGAGCAGTTCGGTGTACTGGGCCGCGTCGGGCGTGGGTTCCCAGAAGACCTTTCCGTTCGGCTCGTTCCACACTTCGTAAGCCGACACCTTGCCCTTGTACCGAGTGGCGACCATGCCGACGAACTCCGCATACTCCTGCGGGTCGGCAGGATGCCCGCTCAGCGCGGGTGTTCCAGGAGTCGCAGCCCACGCGGGCGTGGAGTTCAGGATCCCCAGAACCTTCATGTCCCTGGCGTTCGCCGAGTTGACCATGCGGTCGATGGCCGACCAGGTCCAGACATCGTCGCTGGCCTCGACACCCGCCCAGGGGATCAGGATCCGGACGGTGTCGACGCCGTCGGCCTTCAACAGGTCGAGCGCGCGGTCAGTATCGGCCTGCGAGTAGAAGAGCATCTGCTGCGCGTTCATCGCCACCGTCGTCCCCCGCTGGTCGATGGCAGAGGCCGCGGTCGACGGTGGTGCGATCGTGACGCTGACATTGAATGTCGTTGAGCCGCCGTACCCGTCGTTGACCGCCACCGTGAATTGGTCGGTGTCAACGCCTGGCGTCGTCTTCGCACCCCATCTGGCCTCGACATTGGGAACGTAGGTGAAGGCGCCGTTGGCGTCGACTTTCACCACACCCTTCGTCGGTCCGTTGGCAACGACATAGCTGAGGGCGTCGCGTTCCGCGTCGTCGGCGGTGAGCGTGCCCGACACTGCGCCGATGGCCACATTCGGATTCCCCACGGTGGCACTGCCGTTGGTGGGAGCGACGTTGACGTGACCATTCGGCGCAATGGAGAACTTGAGGGCGTACGTCGTGCTTCCGCCGTACCCGTCTGTCACGGTTACGGTGGCGGTGTCAGTCTTGGTGGCGGTGGTCGCGTTCGCCGCGGACGCTGCCTGGCGCGCAGTCGCCGTCGGCGTATAGGTGTACGTGCCGTCAGGCTTCAGAACGAGCGTGCCCTTCGCCGGAGTCGTTGCTTTGTAGGTCAACGTGTCACCGTCGGCGTCCGCGGCAGTCACGGTACCGGTGACGCGCCCGCTGTTGAGATTGGTGAAGACGCCGGTCGTTGTCGGCCCTGCGGGTTTCGCGTTGGCGGGGCTGATCGTCACCGTGACCACAACGGGAACCACGCCGCCGTGCCCGTCATCGACCGTCATCGTGAACGTGTCCTGCTTGTCCGCGGTCGATGCACCCACGCGGGCGGCGGCGTGGCGCGCCTGTGCGGTCGGTGTGTACGTGAACGTTCCGGTGGGCGTGACCACGACGCTGCCCTTCGCGGGGGCGTTCGCGGTGTAGGTGATTGCATCCTTGTCGCCGTCGGTGCCCTTGACATAGCCCGTGACGACGCCGGTCGTGCTGTTCGGTGTACCAACAGATTTCGTGGTGGTCGGCACCTTGTTGGTCGGCAGGATGTTGATGGTGATTGTTGGCGCGACGACACCGCCTCGACCATCAGATACCGAGACGGTGAACGAGTCGGCGGTCAGCGAGGTCCCCGCGCCCGCGGTGGAGGCGGCGTGTCGGGCCGCTGCGGTCGGTGTGTAGGTGAATGTGCCGTCAGCCTTGACGACTACGGTGCCCTTCGTCGGCGCCCCGGTCAGTGTGTACGTCAACGGATCCTTGTCGACATCGGTCACTTTCACCGCTCCGATGACTGCGCCGGTCGTCGCGTTTGGCGCGCCGATCGTCGGCGCACTGGCCGCAGGCAGATTGTTGGGCGGAACGATCGAGACGACGTACACCTTGTCCGCGTCGTAGTCGGTCACGTACAGCGTCGTGCCGTCCTGGCTCAGCGTGGTCCCTGGCGAGACCGACGTCGGCGCTGTTGAGGTGCGGGTTGCGAGGGCTCGCAGGAGTGAGCCGCTGGCCGCGTCGATGGCCGCGACCCGTCCTGCGGTGTCGGTGACCAAGAGCGTGCTGCCGTCCTTGCTCACGGATACACCGGCCAGCGGGGCGGCGACCGTGTGCGTGGCGACGACGGCGCGGGTTGCGGTATCGACGACAGTGACCTTTCCGTCGCCCGAGGTGACATACAACCGCTTGTTATCCGGACTGACCGCCAAACCCGTTGGGGCAGCAGTCAAGTCGGTGATAGTGGTCACAGTGCTGGAGGTGTATCCGAACACCGCGACCGTGCCGCCGCCGGTTGCCTTGTCGCTCACCACGTAGATCTTGGTCTTGTCCGGACTGACAGCGATCCCGGTCGGGCGCGAACCTGTTGGCAGCTTGACCGTGGACTTACCGTAAGTCGAGGTGGTGATCTTCGTGACCGTGCCGGCATCGAGATTGGTGACATACAGGGTGCTGCCGCTTGAATTGATCGCGATTGCACTCGGTTTGGCGACCGCGATCGTCTTGGTGACCGCGCTGGTCTTGGTATCGACAACAGTGACGGTGTTGTTGTCCAGACTCGTGACGTAAAGCTTTGTGCCGTCGGGTTTGACTACCAATCCGTCGGGTGCGGGCCCGACGGCGATCGTTCCGATCACGCTGTTGTTGGTCGTGTCGATGACCGTGACCGTGCCCGCGGTTTTGTTGGTTACGTAGGCCCGGTTGGCGGTGGTCGCCACCGCGTGAGCGTCATCGACCGCAGCGATCTCGGCCAGCTTCGCGATTGGAGCCGGACTGACCGGAATGTTGACGACGGCGGGCGCACTGTTGGTTCCGTCGGACACCGTCACCGTCATGGCGATCGTGTCGGCGGCGGGGGTCATCCCGGCACTGATACGCTGCGACGTCGTCGGGGTGTAGGTGAATTTGGCTGTGGCACTGTCGAAGACCAGCGTTCCAGTTGTCGGCCGGGTCGTCAGCGCGTAGGTCACCGCCTTGCCCTCGGGGTCGGTGCCGACGACTTGGCCGGTGACCGCGCCCGTCACGGCAACTGGGGTTTCGAAGGTGGCGTTGACGGTGGGCGGCTGATCCGCGACAAGGGCCATGGTGGTGAACGCGGGGGATGCCGCCTCGATGCTTTGGACTTCGGTCTGGCCGATTTGGCGTCGCGCTGCCGCGGCAAATATCCACGCCAGGGGTGATTCAGCCGGAAGTCCGGGAAGCGCGCCAAGGAACGTCGAGAGGACCGGTTGGATCACGCTGCTCATAACGAAGGTGGCCGGCGACGGAGCCGCCTTCGCTTGGACCGGCTGCACCCCGGAAAGCATCATCGGCGACACGTCGATTGACACGGCAGTCGTGGCGACTGGATCAGCGGTTCTAGCCGTCGTCGCTGTGTTGGGGTCATCGGCGGGGCCAGCGTTCGTTTGCGCCGTCAGATTGGTGGTTGGAGCAGCCGCTTTCTTGCTGCCGAGCGATCGAGTACCGCCTTGCGGTTTGCGTGTCTTGCGCGCGCCTGTGTCGTCCTCGTCGGTCTTGCTCGATGTTTGGGCGCCGCCGGAACTGGAGACGATCACGCCCGGTTTGATCTCGTCCGTCGACGATGTAGGTGACTGCTGTGCGGGGACCTCAACCTGCACGTCCTGCGGTCCCGGCTCTGCGTCGACCGTATCGCCGTCCGCCTTTTCGGCGTCGGCCGATGGCGGCGAAGTGTTCTTGTCGCCGGCCGGCGTGTCCACGCCGTTATCCGCGGTGGGGCTTACAGGGGTATTGGTGTCGGCGGGCGTAGCCCAGGCCATTCCGGCCGGCGACGCGACGGCGATCCCCACACCGAGGGCAACCGCCAGGCCACCGATGCGCCCGACGTACCTGCTGTAGCCCATGCACCAACCCCGCTTCCACTTGCTCAGTAACGCCAAGTGACCAGGTTGGTGGGGCTAACCGTCGGTTGCTCCTGTCCAGACCTCAATGTGTCGACATCACCCTAGCGCATGGCAACACGCCAGAAACTGTCAACGAGAATAGTTCGCTGGAGGGGGTAGGAATGCGGGGAACTGCGCGCGCCGCTAAGCGATCTGCTTTGCCACCTCTGCAATGCGGCGCACTTGTTCGAGGTCGGAGCTCGTCGGGATGAGGTGGATCTCGTCGGTACCGATATCGGAGAACCTGCGCAGGACGTCGAGCAATTCGTCGTCGCCGCCTGCCCAACCGGTGGTGGGCGCCATCGCATCGACCACGCTGCTGGGGATCCAATTCATATAGCGCAGCAGATGCCGGTGGACCTGCGCCCGTGCCTCCTGCGGGTCATCGCCGATGGCGAACCAGAACGACGTCGCAAGGTGCGGCCTGGGCTTACCGACCTCCGCCCACGCCTGGCGGGCAACGTCGAAGAGCTCATTCTGCTTATCGACGTCGAGGTCGAGAGTGGTGCCGGCCAGCCCGTCGGCCCAGGACGCGGCGCTGCGGACGGTCTTCGGACCCATCGTGCCGATCAGCAGCTCCGGCCCAGCGGCCTGCACCGGCGGTGGCCCGACCGGTACGACGGAATCGGTGACGTTCTCCCCCGCCCAGATGCGCTTCATCACGGCGACGCTGCCGGCCAGGCCGCGCATCGTCTGCGTCGAGGTGTCGGCACCGACGGCCCGATAGTCCTCGTCGCGGCCGCCGACGCCGAGGCCAACGGTCAGCCGGCCGCCGCTGAGCATGTCGCCGGTCGCCAGGCTCTTCGCCAGCATGACCGGATCGTGCAGCTGGGGCACGATCACCGTCGTCACCAGCCGCACCCGGTCCGTCCACGCCGCCAGCGCGCCAAGCAGCGTCAGGCACTCGGGATTATCGAATGCGACGCGCTCCCCCCAACACAGCGACGAGAACGGGCCGTCGTCGATGACGCGAGCCCACGATTTCAGCGTCGCCGCATCCAGGTCGGGCTCCATCACGGGCATCGTCATCCCAATTCGCACGTCGGCGATTCTGACACGCCCCGCCGCGGACTAGCCGCGACGGATCCCAACGACCTTCAGCAGTTCGGGGCGCCGCATTGCCAGGCCGACCCACATCAGCACACCCAGGTACACCGCGAACAGCGTGTGTGTGAACAGTGGCGCCTCAACGCGCATGTTGGTCGTGACCGCGCCACCCAGGTACGCCGTGATGCCGAGCGCGCCAAGCACGGCGGTCCGCGGGACTACGTACACGACCACGCAGACGGCCAGCACGATGCCGATGACCAGGGCCTGGCCGGGCGGGAAGCCGAGGTCCTGCGTGGCCTCCTTGACCTGTGCCACACCCGCGAGCTTGCCCGCTGCGTCGAAGGCCAGAAAGGCAGCGACGAGGACACTGATGATGGATCCGGTCCTGTGGACCCAGGTGCGCGACGGGCGCTCGAGATCCGACTGGACGGTTTCGGTGGAGATGACGCTCATGATGTTGCTCCTTGCTGAGTTCGAGACAGTGACGCCAAGACAGACCGGGATGGTGCCCGAAACTCATCGCGGTGCCGCGACTGGCAGCATGTGCCCATGGCGATCAACACCGGCTCCATTGCGCACGTCCGGCTCACCGTCACCGATATCGAGCGGTCGCGACAGTTCTACGAGAGCGTGTTCGGCTGGCCGATATTGATCGAGGCGCC
Source organism: uncultured Actinomycetota bacterium (assembly GCA_963766465.1). Lineage (GTDB taxonomy): Bacteria > Actinomycetota > Actinomycetes > Mycobacteriales > Mycobacteriaceae > Mycobacterium. The sequence goes on along the minus strand of CAVXZT010000012.1, from coordinate 404,395 downwards.
CGCGAGCGCCGACGCCGCGACCCAGGAGGCGCTCAGCTTTCTGTTCGGCGGCGTGATCTATGACCTCGGCGGGACGTTGATCGGCCTTCGGCCCGTCGCGGCCGATCGGTTCCACGAGGACCGCTGCGGACTGGACCACCTGGCCTTCCGTGTGGCCAGCAAGGACGAACTAGAAACTGCCGCAGCCCATCTCGACGACATTGGTATCGAGCACGAGCCCATCAAGGACATCGGCCCTTCCTACATCCTGGAGTTCCGAGACCCGGACAACATCGCGCTGGAGCTCACCGCCCCGAAGTGATCAGGTCGCCGCGGGCGGATCCTTGTGCGCCTTGACGGGGCCAGCGGGCGGCGGTGCGAATATGTTGCCGCGCAAGCCACCTCGGAACGTTCGCACCGCAACCAAACACCACGTGCTCAGTAGCCCGACGTACGCGATCGCGGCGGCGAAGCGGAACGCAGGCAGACCCGTGTGCAGCGCCAGTTGCGTGGTGCCGGTGACAAAGGTGCCGACCGGGAACGTCAGGCTCCACCACGTGAGAGCGAACGGCATACCGCGGCGAGCGGTTCGAACGGTCAACGCGGTGGCCAACGAGATCCACAGCACCGCGAATCCCCAGACCGGAACCCCATACAAGATCGCGAAAACACTCATGCCATCAGCGAGATGCGGCTCGACGGCCAGTGCCGCGTTCGTACCGAGAAGCCCTGCAGCCGTGATGGATTGGCCGAGCGGGCCCAACACGATCCACAGTGTCGGCACGCGCGCGGTGCCGGAGGTGCCGAAGTGCGCGAGGCGACTCCACACCATGGTGATGATGATGAGCGACGCGACGAGCGACAGCCCGAACATCGCGTAGCAGCCGTAGAGCATGGTCTGGCGGCCGGTGCCCGGCACCATATGCGGGATCAGCAGGGCGCCTGTCGCCGCGGACACCATTGGCGGCACCACTGGCATCAGCCAGCCGCCGAATGCGGCGTCGGCCTCGACGCGGTACTGAGTGAACATCAAGTACGGGATGCTCATCGCGGTGAACAGCCCGCCGACCGTGCCTATCGACCACAGCACCCAGTCGATATCGACGGCCGCCCGCTCGCCGATCAGATCCTTGCCGACGAGGACCGCCCCGGCGCCGACCGTCAGCAACGCCATCGGCGCCGCGCCGTAGAAATGACCCATCTGGGGGTTGTATGCGTGACTGCGGGCCACGGTCGGGTTCCGCACCCAATGGGCGACCGCAGCGACGATGAGCATCACCAGCCAGACCGTCGCGGCCACCCAGACCGCCTGGGCGAACCCCCGCAAACCCGGCACATGCAGCGGCAGCGTCGCACCCGCCGTGGCCACGATGCCGGTTCCCATCACCGACGCGAACCAGTTAGGGCCCAAATAACTCAACAATCGGTGCCGCTCAATGGTCGCCATGGGTCGACGGTACTGACGCGGGGGTTTTCCCCCGCCAGGTTCTCGGGAAAACGCCGTGTCGCGTGACGCCCGGGGTCCATAGGTTAAAGGCATGGTCGCAGTAACCGACATGAGTCCCGATGCCACACCGGCACCCGCTGCCGTCGACGAGCCCGCCTCCGCACCCGCCCGCAACATTGGCGTGGTTCCGACCGCCTCGTTGCTCACCGGCGCGGCGATCGCCACGGTGTGGTTCTGGATTCCCTTGACAATCTTGATCATTGGCATCTCGTCGATCCCCAGCGGCATCGGATTCGTCCTGTCCGCCGTCGTGTTCGTCTACCTGATGCGCGGCGTCGAGCACGTCGAACGCGTACGCAGCGAGGCGGTATTCGGCTTCGGTATCGGCGTTCCGCCCCGGCGGCTGTCGCAGTACACCGGCATTCAGCGCTGGCTGCACCAGCTGTGGCTGGACATCAGTGGCGCCCGGTTCTGGAAGACCACCGCCCACCACTACCTGCGGATGACCTACGACATGGTGGTCGCGGGGGTCGCACTTGCCCTGCTGGCCTTCGCGTTTCTCGGCCCGGCCGCCGCGATCGCGATCCGGCAAAGCGACAACGACGCAGGGCTGTCGTTCCTGTCGCCGCCGCTGGCCTGGCTGCTGGCGTTTGTCGCGGTGGTCGCGGCCGTGGCGATCCTGATCCTTGCGCCGGCGGTGGACGCAGCGATCGACCGCTGGCTGTTGTCGCCGTCGCCGACGGCCGCGCTGGAGTACCAGGTCAGCGCACTAGCCGACGCACGTCAAGGTGCGGTGTCGTCCGCTCAGACCGAACGCCATCGCATCGAACGCGACCTGCACGACGGCGTGCAGCCGCGGCTGGTGTCGCTCGCCATGACCATCGGGCTGGCCCAGACCAAGCTCGACACCGACCTGCCCGCGGCCAAACAGCTGATCGCAGAGGCGCACGACGACGCCAAGAATGCGCTCGTCGAGTTGCGCAACGTGGTGCGCGGCATCGCGCCTACGATCCTGTCCGACCGTGGGCTGGATGCCGCGTTGTCGGCGGTGGTGCAACGTTCAGCGATCCCGACGACGATCAATCTTCATCTCCCTCACCGATTACCCGATGAAGTGGAGTCGGTCGCCTACTTCGTCGTGGCCGAGGCGTTGACGAACATCGCCAAACACGCGAACGCCACGCAGGCGGTTGCCACCGTGCGGCTCGACGAGGCGGCCAACCAGCTGTACGTCACGGTGTTCGACGACGGGCGCGGCGGCGCGTCGATCACCACCGACGAGAACGCCACCGGCCTGCGCGGGCTGGAAGAACGCGTGCGAGCCGCGCATGGCACGTTCACCGTGTCCAGCCCCGCAACGGGCCCGACCATCGTGACCGCGGTGCTTCCATGCGCGTCGTGATCGCCGAGGACTCGGCGCTGCTGCGGGCGGGCATCGAGAGGATTCTCATCGACGCCGGCCACGAGGTGGTCGCCGGTGTGCCCGATGCGACCAACCTGCTCCGGCTGGTGAACGAGAAGCGGCCCGACCTCGCGATCGTGGACGTGCGGATGCCGCCGACCTTCACCGACGAGGGTATCCGCGCTGCGGCACTGCTGCGCAGCCAGAATCCGGAGTCGCCGGTGCTGGTGTTGTCGCACTATGTCGAGGAGCGGTACGCCGCCGACCTGATCGCTTCGGATACAAGAGGATTCGGCTACCTGCTGAAGGACCGCGTGGCGGATGTGCCCGCGTTCCTCGAGGCCGTCGAGGTAGTCGGCGGCGGTGGCACGGTGCTCGATCCCGAAGTTGTGTCGCAGATCCTGGTGCGCTCGCATCGCCGCAACGTGCTCGACGAACTGACCCCGCGCGAACGCGAGGTGCTGCAGCTGATGGCCGAGGGCAAGACGAACTCGGCGATCGCATCGGCGCTGCACATTTCCGTCGGCTCCGCCGAAAAGCACATCGCATCGATCTTCACGAAGTTGGACTTGGCTCCCGATGAAAGCGAGAACCGCCGCGTGCTGGCGGTGCTTCGCTACCTCGAATCCTGAACCGTCGAAAGGGTTTTGACTGTGACCACCATTGCTCCCACACCGCCGGCACCGGCCACGCCGCCGCCCCCGCTCTCCCCCGGCGGGCGTACCGCGTTCCGGATATCGCTCATCGCCGCCGCGGCGGTGCTGGTGGTGGGGGCCCTCGTATGCCTCGGCGCGATGGCCTGGGGTCTCTCCAGCTTCCGGGTCATCACCGACAGCAAGCCACTGCCGATCGCCATGCGGTCCGTATTCGTCGACACCGGTTCGGTTCCGGTGGCCGTGCGGATAACTACCGATCGTCAAGCACGCCAGCCGCGCGCGGATCTGCGCATGGTCAATTCCACTCGCGCTGGCACAAATCCGTTGGTGGTCAACACCGATGCCGCCAATACCCGGATCACACTCAGCAGTGAGCAGTCAACGTTCCTGAATTGGAGCCGGGGCGGCGAGATTACGCTGGTGCTGCCGCCAGAGCTAGCCCGCAAGTTGACGGTCACCACCCAGCAGGACAACGGAGTTGTGCTCGCGCAGGCCGACGTCGATCAACTGATCGCCCGCACCGACAACGGTGCGGTGGTGCTGAGCGGATCCGCGAGGCGCATCGAGATCCACTCCGACAACGGCGACGTAGTCACCCGTGACCCGATCAGGGTCACCGAATCGTTCAGTGCGACCACCGACAACGGCGACGTCAAGGTGGACTTTTCCGACGCCGCGCCGCGCACCATCGACGCCACAACTGAGAACGGCGACGTCGTCATCGCCCTGCCTGCGCGCGGCCCGTACGTGGTGAATGCGAGCACGGACCATGGCGACACGGCCGTACGAGTGCCGCAGGCGACCGATCGTGAGAAGGCAGTGGCCGTCGTCACCGCGAGCTCCGACAACGGCGACGTCATCATCGACGATCTGCGCTAGGTGAGGCCGCTGATGATGTCGGCGACCGAGCCGGTGCTGATCTTCTGAAACCCGGTACCCGCCCACACATTCACGGCGTGCGGATCTTTCGCCCGTACCGACGCCTGCCGCAGCGGACTGGTCAGCCAGTGCACCTCCGGATACCCGAACGGTGCCTCGGCCTCATGCTCGTCGATAAACCGGTTGCGCAGCCCACGCGCATATCGACCGGAAAAAGCACGCGTGACAACGGTTTCCGTGAACTGCGGGTCCTGCAACGCGGCGCGGTGCACGGGGCTGCTGCCCGCCTCATCGGAGAGCAGGAACGCCGTTCCGAGTTGGGCCGCGACCGCCCCGGCCGCCAAGACACGCCCGACATCGTCGGCGGTCGTCAACCCGCCGGCAGCCACGACCGGCACTTCGACCGCCGCTATGACGTCGGCCAGTAGCTCGTCCAGCGGTTGAGTGGACGGCTGAGCACCAGGATCGAAGGTGCCGCGGTGCCCGCCCGCTGACGGGCCCTGCACAGCGAGCGCGTCGACGCCGCAGTCCAGCGCGATCTGCGCTTCCGCCGGTGTTGTCACGGAGCCGACGACCGCGATGCCCGCCTCGCGCAGCCGCCGACACTCTGCAGCGCTCGGCACGCCGAATGTGAAGGACGCGACCTCTGGCCGCAGGTCCAGCAGCACCTCGATCTTGGCCGCCCAGCGGTCGTCGTCGAACCGAGGTTCACCGAGCTGTGCGCCGTATCGCTCGGCCTCCGGGGTGAGCGCCTTAGCGTAACGCTCGATGTCCTCGGCTGTGCCTGCACTCACTTGTGGCACAAACAGATTCGCGCCGATCGGGCCGGAAGCCAGCCCGCGCGCCGCGGTGAGCCGCTCCGCGAACACCTCGGCGGTCAGGTAACCCGCCGCGACGAAGCCGAGCCCGCCTGCATTAGTCCCTGCGGCCGCCAGTTCAGGCGTCGACGGCCCACCCGCCATAGGTGCGACGATGATCGGCACAGCGAGATCGCGAAAGTCGAACGCCATCGGTCCTTCGTACCACCCCTGGCGGCGTCGTCACCTGACTGCCTTGCCGAACAGCAGGCAGTCCTGCGGCTCGACGCTGATGTTCGGCAACATCGCGTAGCGCGCCAGCCGGCCTTCGAATGTGAGGCCGCTGCGTTCCAGTAGCCGCGCCGAAGCGATGTTGTCGACGTGGCAGTGCGCCGTCACCCTGTAAACGGTCGGGTCGCGCTGCGCCTTGTCGAGCAGCAGCTGCACCGCCTCCGACATGAGGCCCTGCCCCCACCATCGGCGGCCCAGGTAGTAGCCGAAGTCGATGATGTGCGGCTGCGGCCGCCGCCAGCCGCACACCCCGACCGGGCCCTCACCGTCGCGCAATTCGATGAGCCAGACCGTCTCGCCACCGACATTGAAGATCTCGGTGATGACCCGACGGGTCTCGCCGACATCGCGGTGCGGGCGCCACGACATGTAGTGCGACACCTCCGAGTCGGAGGCCATTCGCTCGAAGAGCAGCTCGGCGTCATCGAGCGTTGGTGCGCGCAGCGTGACCCGTGGGCCGGTCATCACCTCGATGTCGGACACAGTCCTATCCTGGATTGGTATGGCCATCACGTTCAACCACACCATCGTCGCCGCGAAAGACCGACAGGCATCAGCCGACTTCTTCACCGAGCTATTCGGCCTGCCGAGCGCCAAGGAGTTCGGGCCGTTCCTGGCGGTAGGACTCAACCACGGGGCCAGCCTCGACTACGCGCAGGTGGCCGAGGGCGAGGACATCCGCCCGCAGCACTATGCGTTCTTGGTTTCCGAGGACGACTTCGACGGCATCTACGGACGCATCCAGGCCCGCGGTCTGCAGCACTGGGCCGATCCGAGGGGCAGCAGGCCCGGCGAGATCAACCACAACGACGGCGGCCGCGGCGTCTACTTCCAGGATCCCGCAGGGCACTACCTGGAGATCCTCACCCGGCCCTACGGGTCGGGTGGCGGCTGACGCGCGACGCCAGCACGTCGACACCGTCGCCCTCGAGGCGTCCCAGCATCGCGGGCCGGTTGCCAAGCACGGATACCAGCTCGGTGGCGCGGCCGCGGACGGTCGGTCCCGCGACGCCGTGCGTCCAGTCGGTGTCGGTAGCCGACAGCCGAAGTCCCCGGCTGTTGCGGAATGCGGGCACGAACGGGTTCGGCACACTCACTTGGGTATTCAGCACGGCTACGAGTCCATCGGCAGGGATTGTCGGGTCGCGGCCGAGCGCGAATACCATGTCGAGCTCATGGGTGATGCGGTCTCCCAGAAATAGGGGCGTCGGGAAGTAGCGGCCCAGCCCGCGCGGCCGCTCCGTCAGCCGTGCGAAGTCGTCGAGCAGTTCGGCGGGGCTGCGCGTCGAGGCCAACGAACAAGCCAGCGCGGCGTTGGCGCGGTCGAACGATCCACCGTGGCGCAGCATTTCGGCCGCCACCGCGACCACACCGGCGCTGCAGCCGACGACGAGGTGTGCGAGCACGTCGTGGTTGGTCCAGCTCTCGCAAAGGCTTGGCTGCGACCACTCGTCGTCGCTGAAATCACGGACCAATGCGTAAAAGCGGGCGTCGTTGGCCCGCAACAGATCACGCGTGGACACCGAGATGCTCCTGGAGGAAGGCGGTTTGGTCGGCCAGGACCCCGGCCACCAGCGGTGGGTGATAGATCGCGAAATGGTCGGAGTCGTAGTGCCTCGCGACACCGCGGGGAGCACGACGGGCGACCAGCGCCGCATACGCGGGATCCATCAGGCCCTCCCGATCACACACGCAGACCAGCAGCGGCGCTTCAATGCGACGGGCGCGCCGCAGCGCAGAAGTCGTCACCATCGCCACGGCGTCGGCGGCGGCGATGCGGTTGTCGAACGCCATGCCCGGCGGAACCGTGGAATTCCAACCGGATTCGGCACCCTCGACGGTGACCATTGCCAAGCTTCCTGGCGGGCCCACAATCGGCACATAGCGCCGGCCGCGGTGGAGGACCACACGCACCAGATCCTCTGTGATCGCGGGCGTCAGCCGCAGCGCGGCGAGCGGCCCCAGCCTACGGGCCGCACCCGGCCCGTGCACGATCGGGCATTGCACCACGGCGACCGCGATATCGTCGCGCGCCGCTGCCACCAAGACTGCGTTCATGCCGCCGAGGCTGGTGCCCCACAGCCCGATACGCTCGCCCTCGATCTCCGGCCGCGATTTGAGGTGTTCGACCGCCGCCGCGACGTCGTCACACTGTTCTCGGATCGAGATGTGTTGGCGTGGTTGACCGTCGGAGGCCCCGGTATAGCGGTAGTCGAATGCGAGCGTCGCGATCCCTGCCGCGGCGAAGTGCTGTTCGTACTGCGCGAGCATCATGTCGTGCGTCGCGCCCAACCCGTGCACGAGTACGACGGCCGGGTGCGGGCCGGTACCGGGCGGCAGCGTCAGCCATGCGGCGCATCGGTTGTCGCGGACACGAAAGTCGATCCGCTCGGTCGGGATGGTCGTCGGCATCCGCGCCTCCTTAATAAGTACGATGTACGTGTTCGCTACACTCCATCACGTACGCTGTACTTGTCAAGAGGTGATGAGCCTCTTGCACGTAGTGCAAGGGGGTCACAAAAAATGCGAGCACGGTTCACCAGGGATGAGATCGCCGCCGCGGCGCTGGGCATTGTCGACGCCGACGGACTCAGCGCGCTCAGCATGCGATCGTTGGCGGCCGCGCTGGGCACAGGGCCGATGACGGTCTACAACTACGTGCCCGACAAGGAAGGGCTGGAAGAGCTCGTCGTCGCCGCGGTGGTCGCGGAGGTCCGGCTGCCCGCGCCGACCGACGATTGGCAGCACGACACCTATGCGATCGTCGATGCAATGTGGCGGGGCATCCGCGCCCATCCCGCCGCGATTCCGCTTGTGTTGACCCGCCGCACCTTGTCGGCAACAGGGTTCGAGGCGGCCGACCTGCTGATCGCCGCGCTCGGGCGGGCCGGGTTGTCCGACCGAGATCTGCTCGCAGCATTCCACGCCGTGCTCGGCTTCGTGGTCGGCGCGGCGCAGGCCGAGCTGGCAGGCCCGTTCACCAGGGGCCGTGACGCCTCCGACGCCGCCGCCCAAATTCGGTCGGTAGCGGGCACAACGTATCCGCACATCGAATCGCTCTCGGCGGTGGCGATGCAGACGACGGTGGAAGAAGACTTCGAAACTGGTCTGCGCATGCTGCTCGACGGCGTCGCGACCCGCCGGTCGCGTAAGCGCCGCTAGTCCGAGTGCCCGCGCTGCTCTTCCTGGCTCTTGTAGTCCACGGCCATCTTCGCGACATGCGTGGGCAGCGAACCCGAGGCGACTTCAGCGAGGTTCGTCTCCTCGAGCACCGAACGCATGCTGGCCCGCAGCGCGCGCCACACGTCGGTCAGCGCAGCTGTCGGACCTGAGTAGGGAAGATCACCGAGGCCGATGTCGCGCACGCTGGCCAGTGGACCGTCGATGCAGCGCAGTACGTCGGCGATGCTGATCTCTGCGGCGGGACGGGCCAGCGCATAACCGCCGTCGCGGCCGCGGTGACTGCGGACCAGCCGGTCGTTGCGCAAAGCGGTCAGTATGTCGACGAGAAACTGCGGTGGGATGCCCTGGGCCTTGGCCAGGTCGTCGGTCGTGACCAGAACACCATCGTCCACGGTGGCCAGCTGCACCATGGCCCTGACGGCGTACTCCGCCTTGGCCGACATGCGCATACTGCGGATTCTGCCAGGTGCGGTTGCGGTCGCCGCGCTATCGAGGCGGTGGCGGGGTGTCGCCGCTCAACGCGTGCACCGAGGCGGGCACCGGTATGCCCGCGCGAACGTCGGGGGCGGTAACCGGTGTGCCATAGCTGACCGCCATTGGGACCACGCCCGCCCATGCTCCGGATGCGATGTCCTCCTCCGGATCCTCAGGCCAGCCCGCGCTCACCTTCAGCGACCAGTTCGCGTCGCCGATCGTCAGCCGCAGTGCCTGGGTCGCCGCGAGCTCTTTACGGTTGCTTTCGCGCAACTCGGCCACCCTTCCGGGGATGAACGACTCGACCAGCGCGTCGAGGTAGCCCACCTTGTCGTGTTCAGTGACCACCTCGAACACACCGAAGATCACGGCGCTGCGGTAGCGGAACGACGACTCGAAACCGCTGCGCGCCACGACCACACCGTCCAACGTGGTCACCGAGACGGCCGCAGGCACGCCCGCCGCCAGCGAGCGCAGCCATGGCGAACCCGTCGAACCGTGGATGACCAACTCGTCGCCGAGGCGCGCGAAGCCGGTGGGAAACACCACCGGATGACCGTCCCGCACTAGCGCGATCGTCGCGAGCGGTGTGCTGTCGAGGAGTTCGTCGAGCCTGTCGCGCGACGTGTCCTGCTTCTCGCGCAGCCTGGTGATCTGGGTCGAGGGCGTGGTCGACATGCAGCAAGGTTAGTCAGCCCCAGGTGACGGGCAGCTCCTTGATGCCATAAATGCCGGATTCGCCCTTGAACCTCAGTTCGTCGGGCGGCACGGCCAGTCGCAGGCTTGGTAGCCGTCTAGCCAGAGTCGCGAACGCGATCTGCATCTCGACGCGGGCCAGGTTCTGGCCGATGCACTGGTGCACGCCGTAGCCAAAGGCCAAGTGTCCTCGGGTATTTCGCTCGGGATCGAATCGCTCCGGGCGTTCGACGAAAGCGTCGTCCCAATTTCCGGCAGGCAGGTTCATCACCAGGAAGTCGCCTGCGCGGATCGACTGCCCACCGATCGTGAGATCTTCTGTCGCCACCCGCTCCACTTCACTGTGCACGATGGTGAGATAGCGCATCAGTTCTTCGACGATGTTGGCGATGGTGGCCCGGTCGTCGGTTCGGCCGAGCAACTCGAAAACCTCCCGATGTTCCAGCAGCGCAACAGTTCCCAAACCGATCATGTTTGCGGTGGTTTCGTGGCCGGCCTGCATCATGATGACACCGTTCGCGGCCGCAGTAGCGCGGTTTAGCTGGCCGGTCGCGACATAGTCGGTGACAAGGCGACTCATCAGGTCGTCGCCGGGCTCAGTCTCCTTGCGTTCCACCAGCTCCCACAGATAGCCAAACATGGACCCAAAGGCATGCGCTCGCTGCTCGTCGGACGCGGTCATGTCGAGTCCGTCGGTGGTGTGGCGTTGGAAGAGCTCGAGATCATCCGACGGCACGCCCAACATGATCGAAATCACCAACGACGGCACCGGAAGCGCGAACGCACGCACCAGGTCGGCAGGCGGACCATGACCGATCATCTCGTCGAGGTGTCGGTCGACCAGCTCCTGGATCTGCGGCCGCATCGATTCGGCCCGTCTGACCGTGAACTCTCGGGTCATCATGATCCGCAGCCGGTGGTGCTCGGGATCGTCGATGCGCGGAAACATCACGGCAGCGTCGTCGTCGAGACCTGTCGGTTTCATCGCCGCGGGAATGGTGTCTGCAGAGAGCCGCGGATCGAGCAGCGCGTCCCTGATGTCCTGATATCGGCTGACCACCCACGACGGCCTGCCATGGTTCATCGCCAGCCGCAGTCCGTCGGTCTCCCGCCATTCGGCGAACTCCACAGGCGGCGCGAGTGGACACTGCGCGGCTCGGGGCGCCGGAATCACTGGTAGATCGGTGCCTGAAGTCGTTGAGGTCATTGGCCGTTCCGTTAAGTGTCAGTTGGCTGCCAAGTCAGTCGAGCCTAGATCCGAACCGTAGTGGCAGTCAACTGTCACTTGCTATCCTGGCTTGATGTCAACGGTTGCCGAGCGGCCTTTGCGGGCGGACGCGGCGCGGAACGCTGAGCGCATTCTGCGTGCCGCGCGCGATGTGTATGGCGAACTGGGGCCGGATGCGCCGATTGAGGTGATCGCCCGCCGCGCTGGCGTCGGCGAACGGACGCTCTATCGCAGGTTTCCCACCAAGGGCGACCTGGTCAGGGCCGCGCTGGACCAAAGCATTGCCGAGGACCTGTCACCCGTGATCGACCGCGCCCGCAGCGCCAAGAACCCCCTGCGCGGGCTCACGGACCTGATCGAGGCGGCGCTATCGCTGGGCGCTCGCGAGCACAACATTTTGGCCGCGGCACGCAAGGCCGGCGCACTCACTCCCGACGTGTCCGTTGAGCTTTACGAAGCGATGGAGGACCTCACCGGGCGCGCTCAGCAGGCCGGCCAGGTTCGTTCGGACCTGGTCGCTGATGACCTTCCGCGGATCGTCGCGATGCTCAACAGCGTGCTCTGGACGATGGATCTCAGCAGCGACGGCTGGCGGCGCTACGTCGCGCTGATGCTCGACGCGATTACCGCCGATCAACGGCGACCACTGCCTCCCGCGGCGGCCCTGCGCTACGGGACCAGCTTCAGCGACTGGCCGTTGTGAAACGCGCCGCCGGTTAGTCGGGGATGTCGTCAACGCCGGGAACCACGACGGCAAAAAGGTCGGCCAGGGCGGCGAGGCTGGCGGCCTGCATGGCCTCAGCGGAGACCGGTGAGTCGCCGAAGCCCGGCAGCGCTCGGGTCGCCGTCGCCGCGGCGACGACCGTCGGCGAATAGCCGAGGTTGAACGCCCCGCGGGCGGTGGAGTTCACGCACATGTGTGTCATGAAGCCGGCGAGCACCAGGTTCGAGGCGTTGGCGGTTTTCAACACTTCGTCGAGATCCGTCTGCACGAATGAGTTCGGATAGTTCTTCACCACCACCGGCTCACCGTTCTGCGGGGCCACCCGCGGCACGATCGCGCCGCTCTCGCCCTCGATGTCGTAGAGCGAGTCAGGTCCGTCGTCGTGCTGGATGTGGATGATGGGGATGCCGGCAGAGCGCGCCCTGTCGAGCAAAGCGGCAGCCTCGTCGAGGGCTTGTTGCACGCCCTCGAGTTCCATCAGCCCGCGCGTGTAGGTGTTCTGGCAGTCGATCAGGATCAGGGTCGATTCGGCCAGGCTGACCGGCTGCTGGGGCAGATCAGCGAGGACGCGCAGGGTTGGGTTACTCACGACGCCGAGCGTACTGGGCGGCGTCAGCCTGCGGTGACGGCGAGCACCGCGGCCGCGAACTCTGGACGGCACACCACCAAGTCGGGCAACAGTGGGTCGGGCCGGTTGTAGACCAGCGGCGAGCCGTCGATACGCGATGTGTGCAATCCGGCGGCGCGGGCCACCGCGACGGGTGCGGCCGAGTCCCATTCGTACTGGCCGCCGGCATGCACGTAGATATCGGAGACTCCTTGCACCACCGAAGCCACCTTGGCGCCTGCCGACCCCATTTCCACCAGCGTGCCGTCCAGGGCGTCGCGCACGGCCAGCGCGATTGCCGGTGGCCGGGTGCGCGACACCACGATGCGCGGCTTGTCCGGTGTGGCAGGTGGCGGTGTCACCGTCGGCGTAGCGAGCGTAATACCTTGCGCCGGAAGGGCGACCGCGCCCGCGACGAGTTGGCCCGATTGCCACAACGCGACGTGCACGGCCCAGTCGTCACGGCCCAGTTCGGAGAACTCCCGGGTTCCGTCGAGCGGATCGACGATCCACACCCGCTCCGCGGTCAGTCGCACCGGGTCGTCGGCGCCCTCCTCGGAAAGCACCGCATCGGCGGGCCGCTCGGCGGCCAACGCCTCCATCAGAAAGTCGTGAGATCGCTTGTCCCCCGCGGCTTTCCGTTCTGCCCCTGTGGCGTCGGCGAGCTCAGAGCGAACGCCGAGCAGCAGCTCACCTGCCGCCGTCGCCAACCGGGCGGCGACGTCATGATCCCTCATCGCCTGGATTCCAGCAGCTCGATCACCTTGTCCGCCAGCTCATCTGGCGTGCGGTCGGGCGTAAGCCGGATATCAGGATTCTTGGGCCGCTGATACGGGCTGTCGATCCCGGTGAAGTGAGTGATCTCGCCGGCACGCGCCTTGGCGTACAGCCCCTTCGGATCACGGCTCTCGCAGTCCTCGAGCGGGGTGTCGCAGAACACCTCGAAGAAGTCGAGACCGGCTTCGTTGGTGAGTCGCCGCGCCAGGGCGCGGTGCTCCTCCAGCGGGCTGATGGCGGGAACCAGTACCACCTGGCCGGAATCGGCGAGAATGGCGGCGATATGCGCAAGCCTGCGCTGGTTCTCGGCGCGATCGTCCATGGAGAACCCGAGATCGGCGTTCAGCCCATGACGCAGGTTGTCTCCGTCCAGAACATACGCGGGGCAACCCTTTTCGAGTAGCTTTTGCTCGACGAGCATCGCTACCGATGACTTGCCCGATCCAGACAGTCCGGTGAACCACACGGTCCGGCCCTTCGACAGCCGATCATCGGCCTTGCACAGCGATTCGTGGCGCACGGTATTCGGGCTGGAGGTACGCGCCGTGACGAACGGCAGGATCATCCCTGCGGCGACCGTGCCGTTGGTGGCCGGGTCGATGAGGATGAACGAGCCGGTGGCCGAGTTGCGGCTGTATTCGTCGAGCAGCAGCGGCACCTGGGTGCGCAGCGAGATACGGCCCAGCTCATTGAGTTTGAGCGCGGTGGCCGATTTATCTCGATGCAGGGTGTTGACATCGAGCCGGTAGTCCAGCGCGGTGATTTTCACCCGCGTCGTGCGAGTGGTGTGTTTGATCAGGTAGTCGCGTCCCGGCTCCAGCGACGCTTCATCGGCCATCCAGCACACCGTTGCGTCGAATTCCTGTGCCACGCGCGGCTGATTGTTGGGCCGGGCGATCGTGTCGCCACGCGAGATGTCGATGTCGTCGGCCAGGCTGACCGACACCGCCATGGGCGGGAACGCCTCATCGACTGCTCCGCTCGGGCCTTCGATCGCGGTGATGCGGGAGGACTTTCCGGCAGGAAGCACGACAACGTCGTCACCGACTCGCATCACACCACTGGCAACGGTGCCTGCGTAGCTGCGGTGGTCGTGATGGTCGTGGGACTGCGGACGGATTACGTACTGAACGGGGAACCGAACGTCGACAAGGTTGCGGTCGCCTGCGATGTAGACGTCTTCCAGATGCGACAACAGTGCCGGACCCTCGTACCACGGGGTCTTGTCCGACTTCGTGACCACGTTGTCGCCTTGCAGAGCCGACAGCGGGATCGTCGTCACGTCGTGGATGTCGAGCCGGGCCGCGAAATCGTGGAAGTCGTCGCGGATCTTCTCGAACTGCTCGCGGTCCCAGCCGATGAGGTCCATCTTGTTGACCGCCAGCACGATGTGCCGGATGCCAAGCAGCGACGCCAGGAACGCGTGCCTGCGGGACTGCTCCAGCAGGCCGTGGCGGGCGTCGACCAACACGATCGCCAGCTGTGCGGTCGAGGTGCCGGTGACCATGTTCCGGGTGTACTGAATATGGCCCGGTGTGTCCGCGATGATGAATTTGCGTTTGGGCGTTGCGAAGTAGCGGTACGCGACATCGATGGTGATGCCCTGCTCGCGCTCGGCGCGCAGGCCGTCTGTCACCAAAGCAAGGTCGGTGTAGTCGTGCCCGCGCTCCTTGGAAGTGCGCTCGACGGCGGCGAGCTGATCCTCCATGACGGCCTTGGAGTCGTACAGCAGGCGGCCGATGAGGGTCGATTTGCCGTCGTCGACGGAACCGGCGGTCGCGATGCGCAGCAACGTCGCCATCAGAAGTAGCCCTCTCGTTTGCGGTCTTCCATGCCTGCTTCGGAGATCCGGTCGTCGGCGCGGGTGGCACCGCGTTCGGTGAGGCGCGATACCGCGGTCTCGGCGATCACCTCGGACACCGTGCCCGCGAGGGACTCGACGCAGCCGGTGCAGGTGACGTCGCCGACGGTGCGGAACCGTACGGTCTTCTCGACCACCTCTTCGTCCTTGCGCGGCTGCAGATACTTGTGGACCGCCAGGTACATGCCGTCTCGCTGAAACACCTTGCGCTGGTGCGCGTAATAGATCGACGGCAGCTTGATCTTCTCCGCGCCGATGTAGGACCAGATGTCGAATTCGGTCCAGTTCGACAGCGGAAAGACGCGGATGTGCTCACCCTTGTGGTGCCGACCGTTGTAGAGGTTCCACAGTTCGGGCCGCTGCGCCTTGGGATCCCACTGGCCGAACTCGTCGCGGAAGCTGAACACCCGCTCCTTGGCGCGGGCCTTCTCCTCGTCGCGGCGGGCGCCACCGAATGCGGCGTCGAACTTGTTCTCCCGAATGGCCCGCAACAGCGTGAAGGTCTGCATCGGGTTGCGCGACGGGATGGTCTCGACCACGCGCCCGGCGTCGATGTCGTCCTGCACCTTGGCGACAACAAGCCGCACGCCCGACTCCGCGACCAGCTCGTCGCGCACCTCGAGCACCTCTTCGAAGTTGTGCCCGGTGTCGACGTGCATGACAGGGAACGGCAGCCGGCCCGGCTTGAACGCCTTGAGCGCCAGATGCAGCATGACGATGGAGTCCTTGCCGCCGGAGAACAGCAGCACCGGCCGCTCGAACTCCGCGGCCACCTCCCGAATGATGTGGATGGCCTCGGCCTCGAGCGAGCGCAGATGGCTCAGCTCGTAGCGGCCTGCCTGGTTGAGTTCCTGGGCGGCGGTCATCGATTCCCCGTTAAGTTGGTAGAGATGACCAGATTTATCTGCATAACTCGATATGAAACCAGCTCCGGCCTGCGATGTCAACGTCGCTTACCCCGGAGGTAATTGATCTGCGACCGATACTGGAGGCATGTCAACTCCCACGCAGCCCCAGACCGGCGCCGATGTGATGGCCCAGTTCATTCCGTCGTCGCCGTTCGTCGCCAAGCTCGGCATCGTCGCCGATGTTCTCGACGCCGATGAGGTGCGGCTGCGACTGCCATGGGACCCGACCAACGTCACGGTCGCCGACATGGTGCACGGCGGCGCGATCGCGGCGCTGGCCGACGTCGCCGTCATGGCGGCGGCCTGGGCGGGTGCTGAGGTTCCGGACTCGTTGCGTGGGGTGACCACGTCGATGTCGATGCAGTTTCTGGCGCCGGCCCGCGCGACCGACCTGATCGCGATCGGGCGGGTGCTACGGCGCGGCAAGACGCTGGTGAACGTCGACGTCGACGTCGTCACGCCGGACGGCGAAGCGGTCGTCAAGGCGATCGCGACGTACAAGGTGGGCTAAAGCGTCACTTCGTTCAGCCGGCCGGTGGCGACGTCGAAGATGAATCCGCGCACGGATTCGTGTTTGGTGACGAATGGGCTGGCCTCGATGCGGCGCAGCGACTGGCGCACGTCTTCCTCGAGATCGGAGAACGCCTCGGCGGCCCACTCCGGTTTGATGCCGGTGTCGTCCTGGATCGCGCGCTTGAAGTCGTCGTCGGTGAACGTCAGCATGCCGCAGTCGGTGTGGTGGATCAGGATGATCTCTTTGGTGCCGAGCAGCCGCTGGCTGATTGCCAACGAGCGGACCTCGTCGTCGGTGACGACGCCGCCTGCATTGCGGATGACGTGTGCCTCGCCGTCACCGAGGCCGAGGATCCGGTAGACGTCGAGCCTGGCGTCCATGCACGCCAGCACCGCGACGTGCTTACTCGGCGGCAGCGGAAGCGGGCCGGAGAACGTGCTCGCGTAGGCCTCGTTGTTCTTCAGATATTCGTCGGTCACGGACATTGGGACCTCCTCGATAGCCTCGACGCGACCATAACAACGCGGCGGCCCACTGCCACGGGTGAAAATCACCGAGAACTGATGACGGAATAGAATCGGACCACAGTCCGCTTACTCAAAAATGACCGATACGATCACCCGCCTGATGCGGGCCAACCTCATCGAGGTGTTCAACCAGCGCGATACCGAGCTTCGCCGAGCCGCGATTACCCGCACGTATGCCCCCGACGTGCGCTGGACCGAAGACGACGGCGTAACCGTCGGACATGCCGCGCTGGACACGAAAGCCGTTGACCTTCAAGGAAAACTCGGCGATCTTCAGTTCGTCGCAGCGGGCCCCGTCTACCAAACTCTCGGACTTGGGTATCTGGCCTGGCACCTTGTCGACCCCGGTGGTGACACCCCGCGGGTCTCGGGGTTCGACATCGCGATCGTGCGAAACGACGTCATCGTCGAGCTCTACACGGTGATTACCCAGCAGCCGTCCTGACCAAGGACCGACAGAAGGACGGCCGCCCTGCTCGGGGGTAGGCAGGGCGGCCGTCTGTCTCAGTGGGGTTGGCTGAGGTCGTAGACGGTCGTGCCGCCAACATCGCGCTTGGTGAAGTTCTGCTCCACCCAGGTGGTGATATCGCTGGCCGCGCCCGTCCGATGTCCGCCAGGCCCGTCACGGTCGCTGGCGATGAAGTACCGCACCTGACCGTCGGCGACGTACTGCTGGAACTGGGCAAGCGTCGGCGACGGGTCACCCCCGGTGAATCCGCCGATCGCCATCAATGACGCACCCGTCTTCAACTCCAGGTCGCTCACCTCCATCGAGCCGATACCCGCAGCGGCCCATCGGTTGTCGAGTCCCGCGACCAGAGCCTGGAGTTCTGCGTTGTCACCGCGGGAACCGCCAGGCCCGTGTCCGCCGAACCCGTCGACGCTGCCTGCCTTGACGGGACCGGACATGGTGCCCGGGCCGCTGTGCGACTGGGTGACGTTGTACACCGCGAAGGCCGTGCTGCCAGCGAGCCCGAAGATCACCGCCGCCGCGGCGACGACCGCAGTGGCGCGGCCCAACCGATGCACCCCGATGGCGAGCGCGACCGCCACCAGAAGCGATCCGACGAGCACCACCCAGCGCAGCGCGGGCAGCCAGTCTGGTGTGCGGTTCAACAGCACGTACGCCCAGCCTCCGGTGGCCGCGAGCATCATCGCGAGGGTGCCACGCGCGAACCAGGAGTCCTTGCGCCGCCACAGTTCTGCCACCGAGATACCAACCAACGCGGCGATCGCTGGCGCAAGCGCCACCGTGTAGTACGGGTGCACCGTGCCGTCCATGAAACTGAACACCGCTGCGGTGATTAGCAGCCAGCCACCCCACAGCATCAGGCTTGCGCGGACCCGATCGGTACGTGCGGCGCGAAGGGTCAGGACGGCCATCACGACCAGTCCAATCAGCGCCGCGGGCAGGAGCCAGGACGCCTCGGCGCCGAACGACTGGCCGAACATCCGGGTGATGCCGGGGCTGCCGCCGAAGAACACGTTGCCCCCCGGCGGAGCACCCTGACCGCCACCGGGCATGTGGCCACCGCCAGGACTCCCGCCCTCGCCGCCTGTGATGCGCTGCAGGCCGTTGTAACCCAGCGCCAGTTGCAGCAGGCTGTTGTCGGTGGAGCCCGCGATATAGGGTCGTGAGGCCGCAGGCCACAGGCTGACGAGCGCCACGTACCAACCGGCCGACGCGATCATCGTCAGCCCACCGATGGCCAACGCGCCCAAGCGCTTCCAGAAACCTGTCGGAGCGGCGAGCAAGAAAACCAACGCAAGCCCGGGCACGGGCAGGAATGCCTGCAGCATCTTTGTTAGGAATGCGAAGCCGATGACGATCCCGGTCAGCGCCATCCAGCGCGCACTACCGTGCTCGATCGCGCGCACGGTGCAGTAGGCGGCCGCGACAAGCAGCAACACCAGCAGCGCGTCGGGGTTGTTGAACCGAAACATCAGCGCCGCCACCGGTGTCAGTGCCAGTGCGGCGCCTGCGATCAGACCCGCGGCCGGTCCGTTGGCGCGCCGGACCGTCGCAAACAGCAGTGCGACGGCCGCGACACCCATCAGCGCCTGCGGCAGCAGCATCGTGAACTCGTTGAACCCGAACAGCCTGCCGGACAAGCCCATCACCCACATTGCGGCGGGCGGCTTGTCGACGGTGATCGCGTTGCCCGCGTCCAATGAACCGAACAGCAGCGCCTTCCAGTCCTGCGTGCCGGCCTGCGCCGCGGCCGCGTAGTAGCTGTTGGCCCAGCCCGATGAGCCAAGCCCCCAGAGATACAGCACGGCGGTCGCGGCGAGCAGCGCCAGAACCGACGGGCGGACCCAGCGCGGCTGCGGTTCTTGCCGTGGCGGATCGTGCGGCGCCCCCGTTGTCTGCGGCGGCACGTGTGCGGTCATCGTCATCAATGGTTTCCTTTGTCGTTGGGTGGGTCAGCGCGACCGGCGGGGATGAAACACCCAGCCGCGCAGGAGTACGAAGCGAACGGCGGTGGCCACCAGGTTGGCCAGCACCAAGACCGTGAGTTCGACCATGTGGTGTGGCTGGGCGACCACCGTGTGCAGCCCGGCGAGAGCGCCACTGGTAATCGCCAATGCGATCCCGAACACCACGAGACCCTCGATGTGGTGGCGGGTGGCAGCCCCGACACCGGAGCTGCGACCGCCGACCCCGAATGTGAAGCGTCGGTTGGCCGCGGTATTGCCGATCGCGGTGAGCAGCAACGCGATCAGGTTCGCCGCCTGCGCGCCCACCCATCCCTGCATCAGGATGAACAGCAGCATGTAGGCGGCGGTCGACGCGACGCCGATGGCACCGAACCGGATCGCCTGGCGGAACAACGATCCCGGGGCTGCCGACTTCCGCGACGAACCGAGCTGCGCGGCAATGGTGTTCACGGGGATCGAGCCGTCGGCGAAGCCACGCAACATCCGACCGATGCCCTTGAGGTCGGCGGTCGCGGTGGCGACGATGTCGACACGGCTGTCCGGGTCGTCCACCCAGTCCACGGGGACCTCGTGGATGCGAAGGCCGCTGCGCTCCGCGACCACAAGCAGCTCGGTGTCGAAGAACCAGCCAGTGTCGGCGACGTGCGGCAGCAGGCGCTCGGCGACGTCGGCTCGGATGGCCTTGAAGCCGCATTGTGCGTCGGAGAAGCCCGCGGCCAGTGTCGATTTCAGGATCAGGTTGTAGCAGCGCGAGATGATCTCACGCTTGGGGCCGCGCACCACCCGCGCGCCCCGGCCCAGCCTGGTGCCGATCGCCAGGTCCGAATGGCCGGAGATCAGCGGCGCGACCAACGGGGCCAGCGCCGCAAGGTCGGTGGATAGATCGACGTCCATGTATGCCAGCACCGGTGCGTCCGAGGTGGACCACACCGCATGCAGCGCACGCCCGCGACCCTTCTGCTCCAGCCGGACGACGCGAACGTCGGTCAGCTCGGCGGCGAGTTCGGCGGCGATCCGGGGGGTGTCGTCGATGCTGGCGTTGTCGGCGATCGTGATCCGCGCCGGGAAGGGGAAATTGTCCCGGAGGTGGTGGTGCAACCGGTGGATCGAGTCGGCGAGCGCAACTTGCTCGTTGTACACCGGGACCACAACGTCGAGCACCGGCACCCCGGCGGCGCGCGCCGTGATGGCGGCGTTCGGCCGCGATTCGAAGCGGATGCGGCGATCCATGGCGGCGTCGGGTTCGAGGGCGATGTCTGTCATGAAATCCATGGTTGAGCAGCAGCGTGTGTGCCTCGTTGGCTGAAGCTATGCCCTAGCTATGAATTACTCGGCGGCTGCGTGAGGTCGTAGATGACCACGCGGTCGACGGTCTGCGGGGCGTAGTGCGTTTCCACCCACTCGGCGATATCGGCGGACTCGCGGCTACCTGTCGTTTCTCCGCCCCAATGCCCGAGCATCATCTTGCCGCGGATGAAGTAGTGGATCTGCCGGTTGGCGACGAACCCCTGGAACTCCTCGAGCGTCGGCGACGGGTCGGTGCCGTTGAAGCCGCCGACCGCCATAATCGGTGCGCCACTGCCTAATTGGTAGCCTGCGGCGTTGTTCGAGCCGACCACTGCCGCGGCCCAGGTGAAGTCGTGTGCATCGGCTGACAGCATGGCCGACAGCGCTGCCCCAGGACTCGGCGAGTCGAGCAGGCCACCTGGCCCGGCGAAGCCTCCGAAGCTCTGGCGTGCCGGCCCTACCGACGGGATTGCGCCGCTGTGCGGCGCTGCCGCCGTTGCGACCGAATACGCCGCGGGTGCTGCGAGACACGCCGCGACGGCCAGCGCCGCCGCTGAGCGGGCGATGGTCCGGGGTAGGCGCCCTACGACCAGCAGCAGCGTGGCCGCCCCCACTCCCCCGACCGCGACCGCGGCGCGCAGCCACGGCAGCCAGTCGCTGTGCCGGGACAGCAGTACCGCCGCGAGGACGGTGGTCACCAGGACGGTCCGGATAACGCGGTCGAGGCACGGATATCGGAGCGCCGCCGCCACAACAGCGTTGCCCCGATGCCGATCGAGGCACCGAGCGCCGGCGCGAGCGCGACGGTGTAGTAGGGATGCAGAATGCCCTTGGCGAAGCTGAACACCACTGCGGTGACGACCAGCCAGCCACCCCACATAGTCAACGCCGCCCGCGTCGGGTCCGTACGCGGCGCACGCCCGGTGATGACGAAGCCCGCCGCCAGGCAGATCACCGCGGCGGGCAGTAACCACGCGATGTCCAGTCCCATGGTGCTGCCGAACAGCCTGCCCCAGCCGACATCGAAGTTCATATTGCCGAGCCCGCCGGGCTCGTCACCGGTAAGGCGGCCTAAACCGTTGTACCCTAATGCTAATTCGATGATGCTGTTGTGCTGTGAGCCGCCAATGTAGGGCCGCGCCGACGCCGGCCACAGCTCGACAAGTACTAGATACCAGCCGCCGGAGACGACGAGCGCCGCGGCGGCGGCAAGTAGGTCGACGACTCGGCGCCGCATCTGGCGATGGCCGGCAACCAGGTACGCCGCGGCGAAACCGGGCAACACCAGGAATGCCTGAAGCATCTTGGCCAGAAAGCCGAAACCGACGAGTAAGCCTGCGGCGATCAACCACCAACGGCTGCTGTCCTTTTCACACGCGCGTGTCACACAGTACGCGGCTGCGACCAACAGCAGTACCAGCAGGGCGTCGGGATTGTTGAACCGGAATATCAAGGCCGCCACCGGCGTCAGCGCGAACACCGCGCCCGCCAGCAATGCGGCTCCCTCGCCGCTGACGCGCCGCACCGCGGCATACAACAACGCCACCGCGCCAACGCCCGCCAGCGCTTGGGGCACCAGCACGCTCCACGAGTTCAGCCCGAACAGCCGCACCGACACGTCCATGACCCAGAGCGCGGCTGGCGTCTTGTCGACGGTGATGGCGTTGGCCGCGTCGCTGGACCCGAACAGCATCGCGGTCCAGTCGCCTGCGCCGGCCTGCGCGGCTGCGGAGTAGAACGCGTTGGCCCATCCGCTGGCCGACAGGTTCCACAGATACAGCGCCGCGGTCGCGGCAAGAAGGAGGCCCAGTCGAAAGCGCGACCAGACGCAGAAGGTCGCTTTCAGACGGCGTGTCGTGACCTTTTGCGTCTGCTCGGCATGAAGAACTAGGGCCGTCGTCACTCCAAGAGTTTCGTTGAGCCCGCTAGGCGTCGGATTTGGCCGCGCTGTGGCTTGGCTGTGAATCGGCAGGAACCTTCACCACGAATTCCGTCTTACCCGACACGCTGCGCACGTCGATCGTGCCGCCGTGGGCCCTGACGACGGCGGCGACGATGGCCAGGCCGAGCCCGGTGCTGCCGCCTCGCCGGGAGCGCGACGAATCACCCCGGGCGAACCGCTCGAACACCTCCGGCTGCAGCCATGCCGGTATCCCCGGACCGTCGTCGGCGACCGTCAGGATGGCGTCGCCGGAATCGTCGATGACCAACGACGTGGTGACCGAGGTTCCGGGCGGGGTGTGGATCCTGGCGTTGGCGAAGAGATTGGCCAGCACCTGATGCAGCCGGGCCTCGTCGCCGACGACGATCACGGGCTCGTCGGGAAGATCCAGCGACCATTGATGATCGGGTCCCGCGATGTGGGCGTCACTGGCGGCGTCGACGACGAGCCGGGACAAGTCGACCTGCTCGCGCACCAGCGGCCGTCCTGTGTCCAACCGCGCCAGCAGCAGCATGTCCCCGACAAGCTGCGTCATCCGTTCGGTCTCGGATTCGACGCGGCTCATCGCGTGTGCGACGTCCTCGGGAAGGTCTTCTCGTTTACGTTGTGCCAGTTCGGTATAGCCGCGAATCGCGGCCAGCGGTGTGCGCAGTTCGTGGCTGGCGTCGGCCACGAACTGGCGCACGCGCGTCTCGCTGGCGTGGCGCGCCTTCAATGCGTCGGCGATGGTGTCGAGCATGCGGTTCAGCGCAGAGCCGAGCTGTCCGATCTCGGTGTCGGCGCTGGCCGGATCGACCTTCACGATCGGCGACGGCAGCCGCACCTCGCCGCGATCGAGTTCGAGTTCGGCCACTTGACGGGCAGCTTCGGAAACCCTTGACAGCGGCGCGAGTTGGCGACGGATGATCACAACGCCCGCCGTTGTGCCACCGATCAGCGCGATCGCCCCGACGACTCCGAAGATGACGAGCACCGTCAACAGCGTGTCGTCGACGTCCGAGGTGGGCAACCCCGTCACGATCGCCTCGCCCGGGCCTCGCGCATGCATGCCGATCACGCGGTAGAGGCCCAGCCCGTCAAGATCCACGGTTGTTGGTCTGCGGTCAGGCGGGATGTGGGCGAGTTGTTGTGCTGCTGTTGCGCTGATTTCGGCGCGCGTGCCGTCGGCCGTGATGACACCGGCGTTGACCGGTGTACCGCGCGATATCACCGCACCGACGGTGCGGGCCGCCTGACCCGGAGCGTTGAGGAAAGCGGGGCCTGGGCCGTCGTCGTCGCGAATGATGACGTGTCGCGGGAACCCGGGCGGATCGAGGTACCCGGGCATCGGGCCCATCCCGGGCGGTGGCATCGGCGGCCCGAATTCGAACAGCCCGACAGACCGGCGGCCGGTTTCGGCCAGCCGATCATCGAGCTGAGTGATTAAAAAGCGTTGCAGCGCAAACGCAGTGCCCGCACCGATCGCCGCGCACACGAGCGCAAGTAGGACGACCTGAGAGGCCAACAGACGGGCCCGCAGCGACCAGCTCCGCGGCGAGCGGAAGAGACTGCGGCCCGCGTCAGCGCGGGGGCTTGAGGACATAACCTGCGCCGCGCAAGGTGTGGATCATCGGATCCCGCCCGATATCGATCTTCTTGCGCAGATACGACACATACAGCTCGACGATGTTGGACCGCCCTCCGAAGTCATAGCTCCACACCCGGTCAAGGATCTGCGCCTTGCTCAGTACCCGTTTGGAATTGCGCATCATGAACCGCAGCAGCTCAAACTCCGTCGCGGTCAACGAGATGACCTCACCGGCACGGGTGACTTCGTGACTGTCCTCGTCGAGCACCAGGTCGCCGACCACAATCTTGGCCCCGCCCGATTCACTGGAAACCCCGGTGCGCCGCAGCAGCGCGCGCAGTCGCAGCACTACTTCTTCGAGACTGAACGGTTTGGTCACGTAGTCGTCACCGCCCGCGGTCAGACCAGCGATGCGGTCTTCGACAGAGTCCTTCGCGGTCAGCAGCAGCAGCGGCAGTCCCGGAATCTGCTCGCGCAACCGGTGCAGCACGTCGAGCCCGCTCATGTCCGGCAGCATCACGTCGAGCACTACAACGTCGGGCGGCGTCTCTCTCGCAGAAGCAATCGCCGAAGCGCCGTCGCCGGCCGTTGCGATATCCCACCCCTCGTACCGCAAGGCCATCGACACGAGTTCGGCCAGAACCGGCTCGTCGTCGACGACCAGTACATGGATTGGCTTGCCGTCTGCGCGCCGCATGACGACGCGTGCGGGATCGTTGTCGTTGACAGTGGTACCGCTGGGACTGGACACGGGCTCATTATTGGTGGCGCCCATGAGTCCAGACTGTGCCCTATCTATGTGACAGCTGTGAAGGCGCGCAGACATAAGCGATGCCGAAAAGACGCACAGCTAACTCACAAGAACGGCTTGCACTGTGGTGGCATGAGCACCGAACAGATTCCCGCCGAAGACGGGGCTTGGGGTGCCCCGCAGCACTCCCCACGACGCTGGGGACTGCGCGAAACGGCCGCGGCGGTCGGCGTCGCCGCAATCATCGCCGGCCTGGGCGGGGCCGCGGTCTACGCCGCAACCGAAGGCAGTCCCCACATGTTCGGGGGAACCCATCAGGCTTTCGCGCCAGGTGGCGGCGTGCCGGGCGGCGCCGGCAGCCAGCACGGAGGGATCGGCGCCCCCGGCCCAGCGGAGGTGGGCGCGACGTCGCTGCATGGTGAGTTCGTGGTGCCCGACGGCGCAGGCGGCTACAAAACGGAGCTGACCCAGACCGGCACAATCACCGCGATATCGCCGACATCGATCACCGTCCGAAGTGAAGACGGCTACAGCCAGACCTATGTCATACCGGGCACAGCGGGCAACACGGGCGCGCCGTTCGCCATGCATGACCAGGTCGTCGTGCGCGCGACACGCAACGGTCAAACCGCAACGGTCACCAACGTCGGCAATCCGCAGCTGTACGGACCGCTAGGCCCGGGTGGACCGGGCGCCCCGCCACACCCGAACTAGCACCTATCAGCCGGGTTCGAAGCCATCGGGCCGTTCGGCCGTCACCTCCGGCACCACGAACGTGGTCGCCAGTTCGGTGGGGGCCGTCGTCGACGTGGTCGTTTCGCCGAGCGTGATCTCCGGCCCATCGCCGATGATTGCCTCACCCGTGTTTGTGTCACCGAACGCGGTGAAAGCACCCATCGCAACGACGGCGCTGGCTCCCATGCCCGCCGCCACCAGCTTGAGCTGCTTCGATTTCATTCGCACATCTCCCTTTCGCACCGCGTCTATCGGATTAGTGCTGTTCCGCCGTGGGTGGGATGGCCGATGGTGTCGTAGTGATCGGCGGTACGACTGCCGGAGTCTCCGGCGCGTCCGGCACCACGGTTTCGGTGACGGTTTCGCCGGTTGTGACCTCAGACGTCGTTACAGGGCCTGGCGGAGCCGGCTCCGGGGGTTCGGCCACGCTGACATCGCTGAACGTCACCGTGAGCGCTCCCATTGCCACCACTGCCGCGGCACCCGCGGTAGCCGACAGCACCTTCAACTGCGTCGATTTCACCTCTGACCACTCCATTCGATCCCTGGCTGGCCGTCCCCACGAGTTCGGGGACGACTCCTCGAACAGTTCACAAAGGGATCGATCGTCGACCCCTCCGCAGTCTGGGTAACCGATGTGGTCGGGGGTGAAACGCTACGAGCCGGAGCCGCCGAACGGTTGAGCCTTGACCGCGGGGACCGCAACTGTGGTCTCGGGCGCTGCAGGCGGCGTTTCCTGAGTGGTTGTCGCTCCGAGGTTCATGCCAGAGCCGGTGACGGTCGCGGGTGTCGCCTCTTCCTGGTTGATCGCCATGGTCAGGGCGCCCATCGCTACGACCGCGCTGCCACCGATGACGGCCGCCAGCATCTTCACATTGGTTCGCTTGTTCACATTCACTGTTTTGCTCCGTATCTCGTCGTGAGCCGGTCCACCGCTCGATGCGACGAACCGACAACGTGCAGGTCGGAATTAGTGAATTCGACGAATCTGTGAAACCCCTGGATCTGGAGTGCGAACTACCTAGGTGCGCGCTGTGGCAGTGCCCGCCCGTGAAATTGGGTGCGGGCAGGCTAAGGCGCCGCGGGCCCCTGCTCTTCGGCAGGCAGCGCTGCCGGGCCTTTCATAGCCGGCGCAGCCATGGTGGTGGCCTCGACCAACGGCGGCGTCGTCTCGGTGGTCGTCGAGCCGATATTCATGCTCGAGGACTTGGCCACATTGTCCTGACCCGTCTGTTCCTGACCGATGGCCGCGAACAGCGCGCCCATGGCGACCACACCACTGCCGCCGACCAGCGCGACGAGCAGTTTCGCGTTGTTGTTGCGTCTAGCAGAAACCATTGTTGAAAACCCTTCACCTTCCTGGTGTTCGTCCTGGTCGCCGCGACGGTGCAGCAACCGGTAAACCTGCAGGTGAAAGCCAGTCAACGCGGTCAAGCTGGAAATCGCCTTAAGCGACGGTGCGAATTCTCTAGCCACGCCCGAAATGCAAGATCCGGCCGGCGCAGCAACATTCTCATACCCTGTGGCTCATGCAGGCCGCTCAGGGACGTCGCATATGACGCGCTTCCTCGCGCGGCGGCTGCTGAACTACATCGTGCTGTTGGCGGTGGCCTCGTTCCTGACCTTCTCGCTCGCGTCCCTCACATTCCGACCGCTGGATAGCCTGCTGCAGCGCAACCCACGGCCCTCTCAAGTCGTCATCGACGCGAAGGCCCACGAGCTCGACCTCGACAAGCCGATCCCGGAGCGATACGCGCACTGGGTGGCCGGCGCGGTGCACGGCGACTTCGGGACCACCATCGGCGGACAACCCGTGACCGACGAACTGTGGCGGCGCATCGGGGTCAGCCTGCGACTGGTCGTCATCGGCGCGGTGATGGGCACGGTGATCGGTGTCGTGGTCGGTGCGTGGGGGGCGATCCGGCAGTACCACCTATCGGATCGCGTCATCACGGTGCTATCCCTTTTGGTGCTCAGCGCGCCCACGTTCGTCATCGCCAACCTCCTGATTCTTGTTGCACTGCAGGTCAATTCGGTGCTCGGCGTCCAACTGTTCGAGTACACCGGCGAGACGTCGCCGGACGCCATCGGTGGAGCCTGGAACCAGTTCGTCGATCGGGTGCAGCATCTGGTGCTGCCGACCTTCACGCTGGCGCTGGGGGCGATCGCGGGTTATAGCCGGTATCAACGCAACGCCATGCTCGACGTGCTCGGCCAGGATTTCATTCGCACCGCAAGGGCCAAGGGCCTGACGCGTCGTCAGGCGTTGTTCAAACACGGCCTGAGAACGGCGTTGATTCCGATGGCGACGCTGTTCGCCTATAGCGTCGCCGGATTGTTCACCGGCGCACTGTTCGTCGAGACGATCTTCGGCTGGCACGGTATCGGCGAGTGGGCGGTACAAGGCATTGCCAACCAGGACACGAACATCGTCGCCGCGATCACGTTCTTTTCCGGCGCCTTGATTCTGATCGCCGGCCTGCTATCCGACGTCGTCTACGCGGCGCTCGACCCGAGGGTTCGGGTGCGATGAGCGCTTGCGCGAAGAGCCGAGGACGCCGATGACCGAACCGGTGACCACCGAAAGCGCGACGACCGCCAAGTCGGGGGTCGATGTGGCCGGGTTCGCCTCGCGACGTGCGCTCGTCTGGCGCCGATTCCTGCGCAACAAGCCCGCCGTGGTGTCGCTCGTGCTGCTGGTCGCGCTGTTCGTCGGCTGCTATGCGCTGCCGTCGCTTCTGCCGTACCGCTACACCGACATGGATTTCACCGCCTTGCAGCAGCCGCCCTCGTTCGACCACTGGTTCGGTACAACCTCATCCGGTCAAGACCTGCTGGCCCAGACCCTGCGCGGCATGCAGAAATCCATGCTGATCGGGGTGTGCGTGGCATTCATCTCCTCGATCCTCGCCGCGACCGTCGGATCGATCGCCGGATACTTCGGCGGTTGGCGGGACCGCACGCTGATGTGGATCGTCGACTTGATGCTGGTGGTCCCGAGTTTCTTCCTGATCGCGATCGTCACACCACGCACCAAACAATCGGGCACCGTGATCTGGTTGATCCTGCTGCTTTCAGTGTTCGGATGGATGATCAGCTCCCGCATTGTGCGTGGCATGACGATGAGCCTGCGCGAACGCGAATTCGTTGTCGCCGCAAGGTATATGGGTGTGAGCACCGCGCGGATCATCGTGCGCCACATTGTGCCGAACGTCGCGTCGTTCCTGATCATCGACACAGCGCTGAACGTCGGGTTGGCGATAATGGCCGAAACCGGGTTGAGCTTCTTGGGTTTCGGCATCCAGTCACCGGATGTGTCGCTGGGCACGCTGATCGACGATGGAAGGACGTCGGTGACGACGTTTCCATGGGTGTTTCTGTTCCCGGCCGGCGTCCTGGTGCTGATCGTGTTGTGTGCCAACCTTGTTGGTGACGGCCTGCGCGACGCACTGGATCCCAGCGCCCGGCCACTCCGGGGGCATGGCAAATGAGCCTGTTGCAGGTGAATGACCTGACCGTTACGTTCCCGACCGATGCCGAACGCGTGAACGCGGTGCGCGGCATGAGCTTTCACGTCGATCCCGGTGAAGTGGTGGCACTGGTCGGGGAATCAGGTTCGGGTAAGTCGGCCACCGCGATGGCCGCCATCGGGCTACTGCCCGAATACGCGGAAGTGTCGGGGTCGGTTCGACTACACGGCGATGAACTGCTCGGGTTGTCCGACCACCAGATGTCGCAGATCCGCGGCAAGACAATCGGCACGGTGTTTCAGGACCCGATGTCCGCCCTCACCCCGGTCTACACCGTGGGCGACCAGATCGCCGAGGCGCTCAAGGTTCACCACGGCGGACTCAAAGGACGTGCCGACAGTCGGTCTTTCAAAACCCGCGCCGTCGAACTGCTCGACCTGGTCGAGATCTCCCAGCCCGAACGCCGTGCCAGCTCCTTCCCGCACGAACTCTCCGGAGGGGAACGCCAACGCGTGGTGATTGCCATCGCCATCGCCAACGACCCCGACCTGTTGATCTGTGACGAGCCGACCACCGCACTCGATGTGACGGTGCAGGCGCAGATCCTCGAAGTGCTACGTACCGCGCGCGACGTGACCGGGGCGGGCGTGCTGATCATCACCCACGATCTCGGGGTGGTCGCCGAATTCGCCGACCGCGCATTGGTGATGTACGCCGGCCGCGCCGTCGAAACGGCCGACGTCGATGTGCTGTACCGCGACCGCCAAATGCCTTACACCGCAGGGCTACTCGGATCGGTGCCGCGGCTGGACGCCCCGCAGGGCGCGCGGTTGGTGCCCATCCCCGGCGCCCCGCCGTCAGCGGCCGCGCTACCACCGGGCTGCCCTTTCACCCCACGCTGCCCGCTGGCCATCGATAATTGCCACACCGCCGAACCAGAATTGCTCGAGGTCGGCCCCGCGCATCACGCGGCGTGCATCCGCACCGACCAGGTGAAAGGCCGGAGCGCCGCGGAGATCTACGGCGTGTCGACGTCGCCGCGCGTAGCGCCGCACGCCAACAACGTCCCCGTAGTGCTGCGGGTGCACGATCTGGTGCAGACGTACAAACTGACCAAGGGCGTGGTGCTGCGCCGCCAGGTCGGCGAGGTGCGCGCGGTCGACGGCGTCAGCTTCGAGTTGCAGCAGGGCCGCACATTGGGCATCGTCGGCGAATCCGGTTCCGGCAAGTCCACCACGCTGCACCAGATACTGGAACTGTCCGCACCGCAGTCGGGTTCAATCGAGGTGCTCGGCGCCGACGTCGCCACGCTTGATCGGCATGCCCGGCGTGCGCTGCGTGGAGATCTGCAGGTGGTGTTCCAGGATCCAGTTGCGTCGCTTGATCCGCGGCTGCCGGTGTTCGATGTGCTGGCAGAACCATTGCAGGCCAACAAATTTGACAAGAGCCGCACCAACGACCGGGTTGCCGAGCTGCTTGGCATCGTCGGACTCCGCCGCGAGGACGCCAGCCGCTATCCCGCCGAGTTCTCCGGCGGGCAGAAGCAGCGCATCGGCATCGCGCGGGCGCTGGCGCTGCAGCCGAAGATTCTGGCTCTCGACGAACCGGTGTCGGCACTGGACGTGTCGATACAAGCTGGCATCATCAACCTGCTGCTGGACCTCCAGGACCGGTTCGGCCTGTCCTATCTGTTCGTCTCACACGACCTTTCCGTCGTCAAGCACCTCGCCCACCGGGTCGCGGTGATGTACAAGGGCAAGATCGTCGAGCAGGGCGACGGCGACCAGGTATTCGCCAATCCGCAGTGCGATTACACCCGCCGGTTGCTTGCCGCAGTTCCTCAACCTGAACCGAATCGCAGGTAACGTCTGTCGCCATGAAGATCCGACGCTTCGCCGTGGTTGCCCTCGTCGCTGGTCTCACTCTCACCGCATGCTCCAGCGACAAGCAGGAGACGCCGTCCGCGGGTGGGTCCGCGGAGGTCGGGTCGACGAACGACATCAACCCGCAGGACGTATCCAAGCTGCAGCAGGGCGGCAACCTGCGATTAGCGCTGACGGCGTTCCCTGAGAACTTCAACTCGCTGCATATCGACGGCAACTCGGCCGACTCCGCGGGCATGCTCAAGGCCAGCATGCCGCGGGCGTTCCGCGTCGCCGCCGACGGCTCGATGACGCTGAACACCGACTACTTCACCGGTGCCGAACTGACGAGCACCAACCCCCAGGTGGTCACCTGGACCATCAATCCCAAGGCGGTATGGAGTGACGGCACCCCGATCACATGGGAGGACATCGCTTCTCAGTTCCACGCCACCAGCGGCAAGGACAAGGCCTTTGCGAGCGCCAGCCCGAACGGGGCAGACCGCGTCGAATCGGTGACGCGTGGTGTGGACGACCGCCAGGCGATCGTGAAGTTCGCCAAGCCGTACGCAGAGTGGCGCGGCATGCTGGCCGGCAACACCATGCTGCTGCCTAAGAGCATGACTGCGACGCCCGAGGCGTTCAACAAGGGTCAGCTCAGTGGGCCAGGGCCGTCGGCAGGGCCATTCATCATCTCCAATCTCGACCGCACCGCGCAGCGAATTGTGCTGACCCGCAACCCGAAATGGTGGGGAACTCCCGCGCTATTGGACAGCGTCACCTATCTGGTGCTCAACGACGCCGCGCGAATCCCCGCCCTGCAGAACAACACCATCGACGCCACCGGCACAGCGACACTCGACGAGCTGACCGTCGCGCGGCGTACCGAGGGAGTCTCGATACGCAAGGCGCCCGGAAACAGTTGGTATCACTTCACGTTCAACGGTGCGCCTGGCTCGATCCTGGCTGACAAGGCGCTGCGGCTCGCGATCGGCAAGGCGATCGACCGCCAGACGATCGCCAACGTCACGCAGCGCGGGCTCGCAGATAGTCCCGTCCCGCTGAACAACCACGTCTACGTGGCCGGGCAGGAGGGCTACCAGGACAACAGCGCCGTCGTCGCCTTCGACCCCGAAGAAGCCAAGCAGGAACTGGACGCGCTGGGCTGGCGGCTCAACGGCCAATTCCGCGAGAAGGACGGCCGCCAACTCGTCATCCGCGATGTCTTGTACGACTCGCTGTCCACCCGTCAGTTCGGCCAGATCGCCCAGAACAATCTCGCCCAGGTCGGAGTCAAGCTGGATCTCGACGCCAAGGGCGGCGGCGGATTCTTCTCGAACCACATCAACGTCGGCGATTTCGATATCGCGCAATTCTCCTGGGTCGGTGACGCATTCCCGCTGTCGGGATTGCCCCAGATCTATGCGTCGGACGGCGAGAGCAACTTCGGCAAGATCGGCAGCCAGGAGATTGACGCCAAGATCGAGCAGACGCTCGAAGAGCTCGACCCGGCCAAGGCGCGCGATCTGGCCAACGAGGTCGACAAGCTCATCTGGGCTGAGGGTTTCAGCCTGCCGCTGACGCAGTCGCCCGGAAACGTCGCAGTGCGAAGCACTTTGGCGAACTTCGGCGCATTCGGCCTGGCGGACGCCGACTACACCAAGATTGGCTTCATGAAGCCGTAACCCGCTGCACGGTGCGGGGGACCACGGCAGGCAACGCGTGTTCGGCGGCAGCGGCGGCGGCGATGCTCCAAATCAGCAGCCGCACACCGAGGCCGCCCGGCGTCGAGTCCAGCTTTTCGGCGCGCGCAGGCAGACTCGAGCTCGCTCCTTGGTAGGTCGCCTTGATGACGTCAAGCGCGGCACGCTCGCGAAGGTCGATGGCCGAATGCCCTGCGGTTGCCAGATTGACCAGCACAGCGCCGGGGATCAGCGACGCGATCCTGCGCGCCACCGCAGGCGGGGTGATCAGATCGCGGCCACCGGAAATGACGACTGTGGGCCAGGTGAACTTGGGCATCTCACCGACGAGGTCGAACGGCTCGGCGACGTAATCCACGTCACCCGAAGCGGCTTCGCGCAGCGCCAGTGCGGGATCGAGAGGTTCGCCGTCGGGTACCGCACCGTAGTTGAGTTCGCGATAGCCGATCCGCTCAACCAGGTCCGGCTCGTGGTGATATGGCGTCTTGCGCTCGAACAGCAGCCTGGTCCCGAGGCCGACGGCGCCCCACAGCCAGTCGCGGCCCTGCAGCAGCAGGTCGAGCTGGCGCCCGAGCACATCAGGCCCCGCCAGCCCGTACATCCCGGCGGCCAGCTGCGCGGCTGTGGGCGTGAGTACACCGCCCTCGACCAGCCGCCGAACCTTCGTCGCCAGCTCAGCTGTTTCGGGGTCATCGCCACGCCACAGCGCACGACGGGTGGCTTCCCGCACGGCGTTGATGTCTTCGGCCGACAGCAGCGGTGAGTCCAGGATCATCGCGTGCACCCGATCCGGGTGTCGCACACCAACTCCGGCAGCAACATATGTGCCATACGAGGTGCCGTAGATGACGGCCTTGTCCACCTGCGCGTCGTCGAGGACGGCAGCCACATCGTCGACCACTAGGTCGATGGTCAGCGCCTCCGGGGGCAGGTCGCAGCCGTGGTCGTCATGGCGGGACATCCCGACGCCTCGGTGCTCGATCATGATCACGTCGAGGCCCTCGGCCACTGCGCGGCGCCGAAACCCGCGGTAGAGCGCGATGGAGGCGGCGCCGGGGCCTCCGGGGATGATGACCAGCGGATGTGCAGACTTACGGCCGGTACGCACGTAGAACAGGTCGAACTCCTGGTCGCCGGCCGGAGTCGGCTGGTCGGCGACGTTCGACCTGGGCCGCACGGGCCGCCGCACTGCACGCACCCCTGGCAAGGCAGCCAGCTTGTCGTGCGCCCGGCGCCGCTTGGCGTTCATGGTCATCAACACTCATTGTGCTGCCCATAGCGCAATTTGTGGAGCGGCAGCCGCTGAGCGCCGGTGCCGCTCCACAAATCGCTGGGGTCAGCCCTTCGATATGCCTGCGCCTGCGAGCCATTTCTTGGCGATGTCCGACAGGTTGGTGCCCTTCGCGGCCTCGGCGTTCATCGAGATCAGGTCGTCGGTGGTGAGCTTGGCCGACACGGCATCAAGCGTCTTGGTGATGGTGTCGTTCTGTTTGGCGGACTTGATGAGCGGAACCACGTTCTCCGCTGCGAACAACGACTTGTCATCGTCAAGGGCGACAAGGTTGTTCGTGACGAGGCCGGGGTCAGTGCTGAAGAGGTCGCCGGCCTGAATCTGACCATTGGTCAGCGCTGTCATCGTCAGCGTGCCACCCGCGTCGAGACTGACGAAGTCTTTGAAGTTGAGGCCGTACACGTCGCGCAGGCCGACCACGCCCTGGACACGCGTCTTCCACTCCGGCGGCCCACCCAGTACCAGTTCACCGGCGACCGGCTTCAGGTCGGAGACCGTCTTCAGCTTGTACTTGTCGGCGGTGGCCTTTGTCACGGCCACGACGTCCTTGTCCTCCGCGGGCGACGCCGTCAGCATCGAGATCCCCGACGGCAGCTTGCCCTTGAGCTCGGCCGTCACCGCTTCGGTCGTCGCGGCTGTCGACTTCGGATCGAGGTAGCTCAAGAGAGCTCCTGAGTACTCCGGGACCAGATCGATGGAGCCGTCCTTGAGGGCCTGGATGTAGACCTCGCGGCTTCCGATGTTGAACTGCTCCTTCGTCGGCACACCCGCGGCTTGCAGCGCCTGCGAGTAAATGCTGGCGATCAGCTGGCTTTCCGTGAAGTCGGCCGAACCGACGATGACCTCCGAACCCGAGGACCCCTTGTTGTCCCCGCCCCCGGACAGCGGGTCGCCGCCGCCACCGCCGCATGCTGACAGCGCAAGAGCGGAAGTGATGGCCAGGGCCGACAGTAACGTGCGTTTCTTCATTCTGATTCTCCTAGGTGGTGGCCGGCTCGAGGACGGTCGTGGATATGGGTGAGCTGGATTTCGATACGGTGCGACGCAGGCCAGGCGAGACGATGACACGGCCAAGCCAGGCGAAGGTGAACTCGAGCACGAGCGCCAGGATCGCGACAAGAATTGCCCCGCCCGCCATTTCGCTGAAGCTGGCGTTCGCCCTGCCGTCGAGAATGAATCGTCCCAGGCCCTGCAGGCCGAGATAGGCAGCGATGGTGGCTGTCGAAACGATTTGCAATGTGGAGCTTCTCACCCCGGAGATCATCAGCGGTAGGGCGCACGGCAATTGCACGCGCAACAGGATCTGGCGCTTGGTGAAGCCCATTCCGCGGGCCGCGCCGACTGCGTCCGGGTCGGCAGTCTGAATGCCTGCGTACGTCCCCGTGAGAATCGGTGGAACCGCAAGCAGCACAAGCACAATGATCGTGGGCAGCACGTACACGAGCTTTCCGCTGACTATCGGTGAGATCAGCAGGAAGAGCAACACGAGCAGCCCCAACGACGGAAGCGCACGCAATGCGTTGGCGGACCCGGCGACCAGCGCCTCGCCCCGTCCGGTGTAGCCGATGAGAATTCCCAGTGGCACCGCGATGACGAGGGCAACCAGCAGCGCGATCGCCGAATAGAAGAGGTGGTATCCGATCTGGGCCGGGATGCCGCTTGAGCCAGTCCAGTTCGCCGGGTCGGTGAGCCATCCAAAGATGTTCATGACGTCACCGTCCTTTGCCGCCACGGTGTCAAGAGTCTGTTCAGCCAGATGATCAGGCCGTCGAATACGACGGCAAGCACCACGCAAAGCACGATTCCGGTGACCAGCGGAACGAAGAGGCGTAGCTGAAATCCCTGGGTGAACAGCGAGCCGAGCTGCGGGATGCCGAGTAGGGCGGCCATGGTCACGATGCTGACGTTGGACACGACCGCGACGCGCAGGCCCGCTGCGATGACTGGGACGGCGACGGGCAGTTCGACGAGCAGAAGCCGCTGCCAACCCCGGTATCCCATCGCCTCGGCGGCGGCCACCGTGTCGTGCGGCACCGAGTCGAGCCCGTCGGCGACGACGCGGACCAACAATGCCAAGGTGTAAAGCGTCAGCGCGACAACGATGTTCACCGGATCGAGAATCTTCGTGCCAAGGATGGTCGGCAAGATGATGAACAGCGCGAGCGACGGAATCGTGTACAGCAGGCCGGCGGTTCCGACGATTGCGGCCTGGCCGCGCTTGAATTTGTGTGCCCACCAACCGATGGGCAGCGCAATCAGCAGCCCGACGATCGTCGGCACCAACGTGAGCCACGCGTGGCTGATCGTCAGCGAAGTGATCCGGTCGATGTTGGACGAAATCCAGTTCACGCCGCCGCCCTCGCTTCTTTCGCGCGCCGGATGGCGTCCATGACGTCGTGATCGGACGCCGTTCCGATCAGCACCCCCGACTCGTCGGTGATCACGCATCGGCTGCTCGGACTGGACAGCGCCGAGTTCAGCAGATCGCGCAGCGGGTCATTCCGGGATGCCGAGGTGGCACAAAGGTTTACGTCGCTGTCTTGTATCCGATCGCCGCCGACACTATCGGTGTCGACCCAGCCGAGCGGCGCCCGCCTGTCATCGACCACCAGAACCCAGCGACCTTGGACCGACGGGATCGTGGACACCGGCTGGCCGACCGTGATGGTGGGCTCGTCGTTGAGTTTGAGGAGGTCGTCGGAGGTGTGGAACCCAAGCGCCCGGTAGCCGCGAGCCGATCCCACGAAGTCGGCGACGAAAGCATCCTTCGGCGCCGCCAGCAGTTCGGCCGGAGTCGCGGCCTGCGCCAGGGTTCCGCCCTGCCGAAGCACCACCACCTGGTCGCCCAGCTTGAGGGCCTCGTCGATGTCGTGGGTGACCATGACGATGGTCTTGGAGATATCTGCCTGCAGCCGAAGAAATTCGTCCTGAAGCTGGCTCCGCACGATCGGGTCGACGGCGCTAAACGGCTCGTCCATCAGTAGAAACGGTGGATCCGTCGCCAGCGCGCGCGCCACCCCGACCCGTTGCTGTTGACCGCCGGACAGCTGCCACGGGTAGCGTCGGGCGAACTTTGCATCCAGCCCGACGCGCTCCAGGAGTTCCATTGCCGCCGAACGGGTTTCCTTCTTGCCGCCGCCGAGCAGGCGAGGTAGCGCGGCCACATTGTCGACCACCGTCCGGTGGGGAAACAGGCCGGCATTTTGAATGACGTAGCCGATTCTGCGCCGCAGGGCGACCTTGTCGAGTGACTGGGTGTCGGTACCGTCCAGGGTGATGCTGCCCGAGCTCGGCTCGATCAGCCGGTTGATCATCCGCATCGACGTGGTTTTCCCGCATCCAGACGGACCGACCAGGGTGGTGATCTTGCCGTTCGGCGCGGTGATCGTCAGGTTGTCGACGGCGACGGTGCCGTCGGGATAGACCTTGGAGACATCTTCGAACGTGATCATGACTATCTTTCTGGCAGAGTGGAATTCGTGCGACGACTCAGTCCGGCCGACAGCGATTCCGCTGCCGAGCCGAGCATTTGGCCATATTCGGCCGCTTGGGTTGTATTGAGCCGGTAGCTCGGAACGACCAGGCTCAGGGCCGCGACGATGCGCGCTTCGGAATAGACCGGACACGCGATCGCGGTGACGTCGGTCTCGACGCCGCGTTCGACGATCACGTATCCCTCCTCGGGTACGCGGCCGCGTAGTGCGTGTCCCGCTGCTGAGATGTCGAGCGGTACGGTCCGGCCGACCCAGCTCGCGTGCCGAACCGAATGGGTGCCCTCGACGATGCTGATGTAGACCGCCGTGCCCGCGTGTCCCTCCACGCTGAGATACGCCGACTCCCCCGTGTCGGCCACCAGCTGCTCCATCACAGGCTTGGCGAAGTCGATCAGCGACTCGTTGGACAGCGCCTGGGCGCCGAGTTGGATCAGGCGGCTGCCGGGACGGTAAGTGCCGCCGACCTCTTCCTTCGTGACGAACCCGGTGCTCTCCAGCGTTCGGAGGAGTCGAAGTGCGGTACTCGGCGCGAGATCGCACTCCCTAGCGCTGTCGGCCAGATTCGCGCCGCCCCTGTCGCAGATGGTGGCGAGCAGGGCGAGTGCGCGTTCCACGGTTCTCGTGGACGGTTCGGCCACCGTGACCTCCTCTCACCGGGATGGAATCTACGAGGGGTTTGTTGCGATCAACTCTTCGTTGATTTCCGCTGAGTAAAATTCAAATTCCATCTAGCGGCAATGTGTGGTTTCGGTGATGATAGGACTCGTCGCGCGTCCGCGATAGGGAACTAGGAGAATTCCATGCTTGTACTTAACGGATCCGCGAGTATCTCCGACGTGGTGGCGCTCGCGGACCGCCGCGAGCAGGTCTCGGTTTCGAAGACGGTCATCGAGGCCGTCGACCATGCGCACCGGGTCGCGGCCGACCTGAGCACCCGCATCGCCATCTACGGACGAACGACCGGTGTCGGCGCGAATCGAACCACGTCGGTGTCGCCGACCGACACCGAGTACGGCATGCGACTGCTCCGCAGTCACGCCGCCGATGCCGGGGACCCCCTGGACGACAGAACGGTGCGAGCAATGCTCGCGGTGCGGCTTGCCCAATTGTGCGTGCCCGGTGCCGGACTCGATCCCAGGATCTTGTCCGGCGTCGAGACGATGCTCAACGACGATGCCCTGCCCGAGCTTCGTCAATACGCCTCGATCGGGACAGGGGACCTCGCCGCACTCGCGGGCACGGCACTGACGCTGATCGGCGAACGGCCCGCGTCAAATCCGTTGACACCGATGGAGCCGTGGGGTGCCGACAGCGCGCTGCCATTCATGAGCAGCGGCGCACTCACTGTTGGGCGCGGATGCCTTGCACTGGAAGAGCTTTCGCGCCTCGAAATGGCGTCGAGTGTGATCTACATGCTGAGTTTTCTCGCGCTCGACGGCAATCCCGAAGCGCTGTCATCGCTGGCAGCGCAGGCGTCGGCGGCCCCCTACGTCGACACCGTTGCGGGTCGCCTACGTGCATTGCTGGCGACGAAGGGCGGCCCGGATCGCAGGCCCGCTCGCATACAGGATCCCTATGGACTGCGCGTGTACCCGGTAGCGCAGGCAACCGCGCTGGCGTCGTTGCACTCGCTGAAGGGCCAACTCGAGCGGACACTCAACACCGCGCAGGAGAATCCGCTCTTCGACCTCGAAAACGACGCCGTCGTCCATCACGGCGCCTTCTACCAAGCATCGCTGTCACTCGAATTGGATGGCACCACCCTTGCGCTCGCGCTTACCGCGCCAATCACCCATTCGCGGATCAGAATGATCAACGACCCGGATACCAACGGCGGCAACGCTTTCCTCGCCGCCGAGGCAGCCGGGTCATCCGGGCTGATGATAGTCGAATACGTGGCCGCAGGCGCGATCGCCGAGATTCGGAACGCCGCGCACCCTGCCTCCGCCGCCACGCTCGTGCTGTCGCGTGGCGCCGAGGAAGACGCGACCTTCGCCTCGCAGGGCGCGCAGCAACTCGAGCGGTCCATCGCCGCGTATCGCGTGTTGCTCTGCTGCGAACTCGTGGGCGCAGTGAGACTCTTGCGGCAGCGTGGGCTCGATGACCAGTTCAGCGGCGCCGTGGGCGACGCCCTCGCGCTGGCAGACGTACTACCCCGTGACAACGAAGACCGTGACCTCCGTGGGGATATCGCGTTGGCCGAATCGCTCCTGGACGAGATCGGACGACTCGTACCGGCCGACGCCCGGCCATAGGCGCTAGGCGCCGCGGATCAAATCGGCGGCCTTCTCCCCGATCAGCACACTGGGCGCATGCGTGTGGCCACGAATGATCGTCGGCATCACCGACGCGTCGGCGACGCGCAGCCCTTCCACGCCTCGCACCCGCAGCTCCGGGTCGACCACGCTGGCGTCGTCGCTGCCCATCCTGCACGTGCTGACCGGGTGATAAAGCGTGTGCGACAACGAGTTCAGTGCGCGCTCAAGTGTCGCGTCGTCGAGGTCCGCAGCGCCGTGCGGCCGGGCGATCTTGCCGATAATTCCGCTCAGTCCGGGCGACTTGGCAATGTCCGCGCACATCCGCAAGCCAGACATCAACGCCGCACGGTCCGCGCCCGCGTCGTCGGTCAGATACCGCGGATCGATGACCGGCTTGTCCTTCGGGTTGGGCGACCGCAAGGTGATGGTGCCGCGACTCTGCGGCTTCAACAGGATCGGCGCCATTATGACGGCGTGACGATCGTACGGCTCACCGATACCTTGCTCGAAATATGGTGCGGGAGCGAAAATCAGCTCGAGATCGGGGTGCTCGAGGTCGGGTCGGCTCCGCACGAAACCATATGCTTCGCCGACGTTGGAGGTCAGCATGCCGCGCCGCCGGACCAGGTAGTTCACCAGCTGCAATGGCTTCTCTGCCGCGAAGAGCGTGTCGTCGGGCACGTCAAAGCCGATGGGAACCACGAGGTGGTCGAGCAGGTTGCTGCCGACGTCAGGAGCTTCGGCCACCACGTCGATACCGTGCTCGGAGAGCTGGTCGCGATCGCCGATCCCCGACAGCATCAACAGCTGCGGGCTGTTGATCGCTCCTCCGCACAACACGACTTCACGGCGGGCTGATACTACGCGGCGGGCACCAAGCTGCTCGAATTCCACACCGGTGGCACGCTTTCCGTCGAAGATCACCCGCGTGACCGTTGCTCCCGTGTGCAACGTCAGATTGCGTCGTCGCAACGCCGGTTTGAGGTATGCGTCGGCCGTGCTCCATCGGGCACCCTTGCGCTGCGTGACGCGGGTCTCGCAGAACCCCTCGGGCGCATCGATGCTCTGCTGTACGGCGGTCAGCCAGGCAGCCGTAGAGCTCCTAGGACTGCGCTGGGGCGAGATGACCAGCGGGCCGTTCTCAATGCGGCTGAAGTACTTCTCGACGTTGGCGTAGCTCCACTGCTCGCCGGCTTGCTCGGCCCACTCGTCGTAATCGGCGGCGAAGCCACGGACCCACATCATCGCGTTTATCGACGATGACCCACCCAGAACTTTGCCACGCGGCCAATAGATTTCGCGACCGTCAAGTTCCTTCTGTGGTTCGGTCAGGTAGTCCCAATCCATTTCACTGCGAAACAGCTTGGCGAAGCCCGCGGGGATGTGGATGAACTTGTCCTTGTCCCGCGGGCCCGCCTCCAGCACCACAACCTCGACGGACGGATCCGCGCTCAGGCGGCTGGCTACCACCGATCCTGCTGAGCCCGTTCCCACCACGATGTAGTCCGCGTCCATCTGCCGGAGTCTATGAGCCTCATGCGCACACCGGTTCGGATTCGGCCTGTGCGCCGGTGACGGGCACGGGTGACTTGGCCCGGGCCGGTAGCAGAACGGCGACCACGAGTGCGGCTCCGGCGGCGATGCCTGCGCTCACCAGACTTCCGATCTGAAGACCATCGAGGAATGCGGAGTTGACGGCCGCGCGGACGTCGGGAATCACCGGCGGCGGCAGCTGGCCGATGACCTGCTGCGCGGCGGCCATCGACCTTTCCATCGTGGCCCGTACCTGCTCGGGCAGCGCGGACACCGCGGCATCGCCGGCCAGCCGGCTCGAATAGATCGACGCGAAGACGCTGCCTACGATCGCGACGCCGAGGGTGCCGCCGAGTTCGCGAGTGGTGTCGTTGACGGCGGAGCCGACGCCTGCCTTGTCGGCTGACAGTGAGCCCATGATCGCCTCGGTGGCCGGCGCCGTCGTCAGGCCGAGGCCGCCGCCGAGCATCAACATCTGAGTGGCGATCTCTAGATACGGTGTCCCGGCGTCGGCGGTGGACGCCCATGCCAAGCCGGCGGCGAAGATGGCCAGTCCTGCAACGACGACCGTCGTCGTGCCGATCCGCTCAACGATACGGGGTCCGACGATGCTGGCAACCGCGATCGAGATGGCGACTGGCAGCAAGCGCACACCGGTCTCAAATGCGCTGTAGGACTTGATGAATTGAAAGTACTGGGTGATGACGAAGATGAAGCCGAACAGGGTCAGGAAGCCTGCGGTCACCGCCAGGCTGCCGCCCGAGAAACGGCGGTTGGCGAACACCGACACGTCGAGCATCGGGTGCGGTGTGTGCCGCTCCCACAGCGCGAAGGCCGCGAGGAGTACGACTGCTACCGCGAACCCGGCCGCGGTGTGAGCGCTGCCCCATCCCCAGTTGGGCGCCTCGATGACGGTGTAGACGAGCGCGGTGATGCCGACCGCGGACAGGACCAGGCCGGGGAGATCCACCGCGGGTGCCGACGGATCGCGCGACGTCGGGACGAATAGGACACCTCCGATGATGGCCACCACCGCGATCGGCACGTTGACCATGAACACCGAGCCCCACGAGAAATGTTCGAGCAACCAGCCACCGGAGATCGGGCCCGCGGCCACGCCGACGCCGACCATCGCGGCCCACAGTCCGATGGCCTTCGCTCGCTTCACCGGATCGGCGAAGATGTTGGTGATCAGCGACAGGGTCGTCGGGAAGATCACCGCGGCGCCGACGCCCATTGCGGCGCGCCCCCAGATGAGCGCGTCGGCAGAGTCGACCTGTGACGCGACCGCCGATGTGATCGCGAAGAGCGCGAGCCCGCCGCTGAGCCAGCCCCGTCGGCCGAAGCGGTCGCTCAGGCTGCCCATCGACAGCATCAGGCCGGCCATGACCAGCGTGTAGGCGTCGACGATCCACTGCAGTTGCGCGGTGTCGGCGTCGAGTTCGCGCGACAGCGTGGGCAGGGCGACATTGACGATGGTGGCGTCGACGCTGATGACGAAGACGCTCAGGCAGATGAAGACAAGCGCGGCGATCGGATGATCTTTGAAGTCGGGGTACCGCCCGCTTGCGGGGGACGGTGTGCGAGTACTCATGGACAGGACCGTAAACCTTTCAGACAAGTTTTTCAAGTGATATGACTAGATACTTGTCTGAATGGTAGAATTATTCCATGCCAAGGACCTACCAGCAGAATTGCCCGCTTGCCAAGAGCCTCGACGTGCTCGGCGAGCGATGGACGCTGCTGATCCTGCGAGAGCTGATCGGCGGCGCCCGCCGGTACGGCGACCTGCGTGCGCAGCTGCCCGGCATCGCCACGAACCTCCTGGCCGACCGGCTCCGCGAGCTCGAGGACGCCGGTTTAGTCGATCGCGAGGAGTTGCCGCCCCCTGTCGCGCGGACGGTCTACACCCTCAGCGAGACCGGCTGGCGCAAGGTGCTGCCGGTGGTGAAGGCCCTCGCGACGTTCGG
The DNA here is from genome assembly GCA_963766465.1 of uncultured Actinomycetota bacterium. Classification (GTDB taxonomy): domain Bacteria; phylum Actinomycetota; class Actinomycetes; order Mycobacteriales; family Mycobacteriaceae; genus Mycobacterium. The sequence goes on along the minus strand of CAVXZT010000012.1, from coordinate 361,143 downwards.
ACTCGACATGGTCGTGCCGGACGAAAGCGCGCTGACACCCCTGAACGGGTTTCTCGCCGGCATCCTGCTGGCATTCGAACCCGCCAATGTCGGCGACCTGAACGCCACATATCGAATCGAGATCGACGGTCGGCGCTTCGAATTCGCAGTCGACAGCGGAGGTCTCACGGCTGCGCAGGGCCCGCCCGCCGTGACGGTTACGGCGACTGCCGCCGACGTGACCACCGCCCGGCTGGGAGCGACAGCGGCCGAGCGGAAGGCCGCGCTTCGCCGGGTGAAGTTCGACGGCGACGCGGGCGCGGTCGACACGATGCGTCGCGTGTTCTCGCTCACTGGAGATCCCGGTCTGCTGTCCAGGAAGTAGCGCGAGCGGCCACCTATGGCACGCGTTTCCCGAATACCTGTGCGAGAAGTGGCCACTCGACGACGGCGAGCAGTTACGCCGTCAGCTCGATGTGGTGAGCACCGGCGACGCTCGCGTAACGCTGTGGGCTGCAGGTCAACACGATCACCTGGCCGTCGCCACCGACGGCGTTGAATACCGCTCCCATCTTGGTGAGCCTGTCGGCGTCGGTGAAGCCGAGCGCGTCGTCGATGACAACCGGAACGCTGTCCTCCTTGGCCACCAACGCCGCGCCCGCCAACCGCGCGACGATGCCCATCTGTTCCTTCGCGCCGCCGGACAGCGACTCGTACGGAACAGTCCGACCCGCCAGTGTCCTGCTGCAGATTCGTAGCCCGCTGTCGATCTCGACTTCGAAGCTGTCGCCGAACACGATGCGGCCCAACCGCTCCACCTGGCTGCGGAACGGGTCGACATAGCGCAGCCGGGTGGCATCGCGATGGCGAGCCATCACCGAGCGCAGCAGCTGGGCAGCGCGCGCACGCCGATGCATCCGCAGGTACTCCGCTTCCGCGTGCTCACGTTCGGTCTGGGCATCATCGAGCCGTCCCTTGCGGCCCTCCGTCCCGTAGATCTTGAGCTGCGTCGTCACCTCGCGCAGCGCCTCGGCTGCCTCATCGTGGCGGGTTTCCAGCGAGTCGGCCCGACGGACCGCATCGTTGAGCGCAGTCGTGACGGTGTCGGGTGCGCTGCGCGCCAATTCTGCGCCCAGTTCGGCGACGAGTCCCGTCGCGCGCCGCGCTTCCTCACCGTGGGCCTCGGCCTTGAGCGCGAGCTGGTCGTCGGTGGCCGTCGACCGCTGGACGGTCAACCTCTCGCGGGCGGCGGTCAGTTCGGCCTGGGCCGCGGTCAACTTCTCGCGGGTGACCTTGTCGCGGGTCGCCCTCTCCCCCAACCGCTTGGCCGCGGCTTCTGCAACCTTGCGATGCGTCTCGCAGTCCGCCATGGCCTGCTTGTGTGCGACGACCGCGGCATCGAGTTCCGTGCGGGCGGCGGCCGGGTCGGCGGCATCCCATAGACCGGGCTCACCCGGTTCGAGGTCACGCAATTCGGCAAGGCGCGTACGCAATACGTCGATGATGTCGTCGCCGGCCAGCGCCTCGGACGTGGCGTTCAGCTTCTCGCGGGAGGCGGTCAACTCGCGACGACGCTCGTCGGCCAGCCGGGCCGCCCCGACATCGGCAACCCGCGCCTTGGCCAGCGCTGCCGCCAGAACCTCTTGGGCTGCTTCGAGTTTCACCTGCGTGTCCGACGCGGGAGTCCCCGGCACCACTCGCGCACGCAGCAGTCCCGGCAGTTCGATGTCGATGGGCGAGCTCACACTCGAGGCCCAGGTACCGCCGGCTTCGATCGCCAGCGCGTCACCGTCGAGCCGCACCTCGACGTCGGAGGTCGCGACGAGTTCTATGTGGGCGGAAGCGAGTTCGGCTTGGCCCGCCGCACGCTCGACCGCGATGGCGGCGGTCTCAATCGCACGCATGATCTCATCGGTCAGCGCGATGCCTGCCAGCTCGCGGTCCACGCGCACGAGCTCACGGCGCGCCGCGTCGAGTTTGGCGAGACGAGCCTCGAGCCGGTTGGCCTCGTCGCGGTCGGAGAGCTGCTCGACCGCGCGGCGGGCGGCGTCGACGCGGGCCTGGCCTGCCTCGACACCCGCCCGCGCCTCTCCGGCGGCGGCCTCCGCCGCCTCCTGCACTTCGGTCGCGGTAGTGAGCTCGTCGAGGGCCTGGACGGTCGCGGTCTCCAGCTCAGCGATCGCGGCGGTCCGTGCGTCGATGTCGGCACGCAACCGTCGCCGTTCGGTGAGTGCGGCGACGGAAGCCGCGTGGGTGTCGTCCAGGGCGGTGGCGACCACCTCGGCCTGTTTGAGCTGTTGAATTAGTGCGGCGACGGCATCGGCCGCAGCGCGGGCCGCGGTGAGTCGCTTGGCCGCATCGGCCCTCTCCTCGGCGAGCCGTGACAGGTTGTCGGTCAGCCCGGCATGCCTGCGCACCGCGTCGTCGACCTCCGCCACCGCCGCCGCGCACCGGGCCACCTCGTCGTCGGCGTCGCGGAGCCGCTTGATGGCAGCCGCCCACTCGCCGGTCGGCCGGCCCGTCGGCGTGTAATACCGCGTGTATTCAGCGTCGATGCGGTCGACCAGCAGCGGTTCGGCCCCAGACAGTTCAGCGGCCTCGCCCGCCGCCACATCCAGTGCACGGGACAGCGCATCGCACCCTGACAGATCGACCGGGGCGGTGGACGTCGCTTGCATCACCCGCTGCGCCTGCCAGAGATCCATGTCGACGGTCTCGTTCAGCAGCGCAAGGACCCGCTCGTGCGCCTCGTCTCCGGTGAGCTGCTCACGGCGTGGCGCCAGTACCGTCAACCGCGTCTCGTAGCGCTTGTGGAACCGCTTGTGGTAGATGAATCGGTAAGGACCAGTGGATATTTCGGCGGTGATCTCTGCGCCGACGTCGGCGTGGGTCGGCTTGACCTGCTTGACGTCTTTCTTGTTCGACCGGTCCTTGGAGTTCAGCAGCAGATCGAGCGCCTCGATCATCGATGACTTCCCGATCTCGTTGGCTCCGCTGACCACCACCACACCGCGGTCGGGGAACTCGATCTCGCGGTGGGTGATACCGCGGTAATTGGTAAGGACGAGACGGTGCAGCTTCATGCGACGCCCTTATCGACTAGCCGCAGCAGCAGCGCCAGCGCCGCCCGGGCATCCTCGGCGTCCTCACCGTCTGACCGGGCGGTGCTTACCAACTCGTCGACGGCGGCCGCGGCGAACCCGCCGATGCCGAGGTCGTCGAATTCACCGTCGGCGGGTATCACCGCGATATCGGTCTGCTTATCCCACGGCACCAGGGCGGCGAACAGCCGGGCGTACTTGTCGAGGCAGGCATCGAGCGTGGCCTTGTCGGTCACGGTAAGCGACCCGCTGAGCCCTAGCCGTACCACCGTGCGCTCCTTGTCCGGCATCAGGTCGAGGTTGATGTCGAGGTCGGCGACATCGCGGCTGCTGTCCACGGTGCGGCAGAGCGTGACGAAGCGCCAACGGCCGACGTGCTTCGCGTCGACCCGGACCGGCCGGAGGGGATCGTCTTCGTCGATGTCGACGACCAGCACGTGGCCAGGGTCGGGTTCGATGTCGTCGTAGTTGGTGACCTCGGGTGAACCGGAGTACCAAATGCGACCCGTCGAACCGACCTGAGTGCGAGAGTGCTTGTCCCCCAGCGCGATATAGTGCACGGCGCCACGTTGGATCGCGGCCTCGAGTGCGGCCAGCCTGATCAGCCACGGCTTGTCTTTATCGGGTTCGAAGATGTCGACGCCGCCGTGTCCGACGACGATGCGAGTGACGCCGTCGGCCGGTAGCTCGTCGAGTACATCGGAAACCAGGTCTGTGGTGGGCTTCTTGGACCGCCACGGCGCGGCGACGATCTGCAGGCCGGGGCGCACCTGATGCACGCCTGCCCGGTCGAGAACGGTGACATTGTCGGGGCATTCCGCGGTGAACAGCGCGCTGGTGTACACCGACGCCGCATCGAGCGGATCATGGTTGCCAGGCAGCAGGTACACCGGAATGCCGATAGCGCGCATCGCCTCGAGCGACTGGCTGACGTCACGCGGTGCAAGTTGGTTGTCTTCGAAGACATCGCCCGCGACGACGACGAACTCGCTATCGCTGGCCAGCGCTCCGATGCCCGCGACGACGTCCCGACGGGCGGCCGAATACCGTGGCTGCGCCTCGCCGTTCAGAAAGTAACGGGTCATGCCGAGTTGCCAGTCAGCGGTGTGCAGGAATCGCATCTCGGCCCGTCCTTTCTGCTCGTTTCGCCGTGCTCGCTTCGTTTTGCCAGGCATCGCGAGTGTAGGTCCGGGCGCCGACAAGTCCCGGGAGGCGTATCGGCATGCCCTACCGTTATCGGTGTGACCGATCGCTACCGCACGCTGGTGTTGCTTAGGCACGCCAAATCGGACTATCCGCAGGGGGTAGCCGACCATGAGCGCCCCCTGGCCCCGCGGGGGGTGCGGGAGGCCGGGCTGGCAGGCGATTGGCTGCGGGCGCATGCACCGGCTGTGGATGCGGTGCTGTGCTCGACGGCCACCCGCACCCGCGAGACGCTGGCGCAGACCAGGATCGACGCACCGGTGAACTATGTCGACCGACTGTACGACGCGACGCCCGGCGCAGTGATCGAGGAGATCAACAGCGTCGAGTCACGCTTCGGCCCCGATGTCGAAACCGTGTTGGTCATCGGCCACGAGCCGGCGATGTCGTCGGTCGCACTTGGCCTGGCAACCGCTGACGGCAGCAATACCACGGCGGCCGAACGCATTTCGACGAAGTTCCCGACTTCCGCCATCGCGGTCCTGCGCACCGGCGAGCCGTGGGACCAGCTAGCGCTCAGCGGCGCAGCCCTGGTCAGTTTCCACGTACCCCGCTAGGAACTGGTTGCGAGCGTAAGCTCCATCAGCTTGATCGCCATCCCGCACGCATCGATGCCCGGCGTTTGCGGGTTCACCCACCAACCGACGACACCACCGGCATCGCTGGCCACGCCGCACGAGCCGTTCGGATCATTGGGCTTCATCACGATCGACGGAACGCCCGCGATCGAGCGGTTGTCGATCTGATAATTCAGGAACTGCGCAACTTTCTTCTCGTTGTCCAGGCTGCCCTGCTCGTACCAGAACCGGGTGATGTCGATCAGGCCTTCCGGGTTGGCCGCCTGCCAGCGGCACACCGCGCCGACGAATGTGCTCTGAATATCCAGCGGGTCCGCGCCGACGGTCTTCGCGAGGATGTCCTCCGTCAGGACCTCACATTCCTTCAGGAGGTTCGGGTATGTCTTGGCCGAGTCGTCATTGCGGGGAACGTCGCCGGATCCCGACTTGGCGGCGGTGCCCTCGACGGTCTTGGTGCAGCCGGTCAGCATCGCGAACACGGACACCGCGGCGATGAGGCCGGCCACCGCCCCGCGGCCGTGGGTGCGGCTCATTTGGCATTCACAATCGATTGGCGGGTGAGCTCCTTGGCCACGTCACAGGGATCGGGGAAGGGCTGTTCGTTGAAGCTGATGGACCACTCGATGAAATCGTCCTGGAACTGGATGCCGACCTCACACAGGTTGTTGCCGATGGTCGGGTCCTCGCCGAGCGCGATGAAACCGCTGTGACCCTCGATGTTGATGTCCTCGACGCTTGCGCGAGACAGTTCCTCGGTCTTGCGTTCCCGCCCGATCGGGCTGCCGCGATACCAGGTGAACGAGAAGTGCGGCCCAAGGATGCCGCCACCCTGAAGCCACTGGCAGCCGACCGAGTTGCGCGCGGTGTTCACCAGGCCGGTGACCCGGGTTTGTTCGGCCAGCGTCTGGTCGCTGATGCCGCCGCACTCCGGAAACATCGGGCCGTGCGAGGCGTTCTGCGTCGGCGCGGGCGACTGCGGCTCGCCGGGCGAGGTCGGCCCCGAGCTGTCCGAGCACGCCGCAAACACTGGAATCATGGCCGCGGCAGCCACGGCCAGCGCCTTAGCGGACCGCGTCTTACCGGTCGCGCACTTGCTGGGGGTCACGCCATGCACTGTAGCGGCAGCCCAATACCTCAACCACCGACATGCCGAGTGACCTGCTCATTTATCGAATTCTCAGGTGGCCCTGCCGAACACAACTGCGCAGAGGTTGGTGTGCGAAAGTAACGGGATGCTCTGGGCGTTGCTGCGACGGTACGCGGGTCCGTACCGATCGCTGTTGGCGATCGTGGCGGGGCTCCAGTTGATCAGCACGCTGGCGTCGTTGTATCTCCCCACGGTCAACGCCGCGATCATCGACGACGGTGTCGCAAAGGGGGATCTGCGAACCATCGTGGAGCTCGGCGGCATCATGCTCGCCGTCACCGGGCTGCAGGTGGTGTGCGCCGTCGGCGCCGTGTACTTCGGGTCGCGGGCCGCCACGAGCGTCGGACGCGATCTGCGCTCGTCGATCTTCGGCCACGTGACCGGCTTCTCAGCGGAGGAGACGGCGCGGTTCGGCGCCCCTTCGCTGCTGACCCGAACCACCAACGACGTCCAGCAGGTCCAACTGTTTGTGCAGCTGACCTGCACGATGCTGATCACCGCGCCGATCATGTCGATCGGCGGCATCTTCATGGCGCTGCATCAGAACGCGGGGCTGTCGTGGCTGCTGCTGATCAGCGTGCCGGTGCTTGCGCTGGCCAACTACTTGATCGTGTCGCGTCTGCTGCCGATCTTCCGAAGGCTGCAGCGGCAGATCGACGGCATCAACCGTGTCATGCGCGAGCAGCTGTCCGGCATCAGGGTGATTCGAGCATTCGCTCGGGAACCCTTCGAGCGCAGCCGATTCGGCGACGCGAGCCAGGGGCTGTCGGACGCCGCGCTGGAGGCGGGCCGCCTGCAGGCGCTCATGCTCCCGGTCACCACACTGGTGATCAATATCTCGAGCGTCGCGCTGATCTGGTTCGGCGGCTTGCGGATTGACGCCGGCCAGATGCAGGTCGGCTCGTTGATCGCATTCCTTTCCTACTTCATGCAGATCCTGATGGCCGTGTTGCTGGCGACCTTCATGCTGGTTCTATTGCCGCGCGCGTCGGTGTGCGCCGAACGGATCACCGAGGTGCTGTCGACCACCCCCGCGATCGCCAGCCCTCAGCAGCCGTTGCGGCCTGACAGCGTCCGCGGCGAGATCCGCTTGGACAGCGCGACATTCAGCTATCCCGGCGCTGAGCGCCCTGTGCTGCAGGATGTCTCGCTGACGGCAGGGCCCGGCACCACGACGGCCATCGTCGGGTCGACGGGCTCGGGCAAGTCGACGCTGGTTTCGCTGATCTGCCGCCTCTATGACGTGACAGCCGGCTCGGTGTACGTCGACGGCATCGACGTCCGTGACTACGACACCGAACAATTGTGGTCGGCGATCGGTTTGGTGCCGCAGCGCGGATATCTGTTCTCCGGCACCGTCGCCGACAACCTGCGCTACGGCAAGGCCGACGCGACCGACGACGAGATGTGGGACGCGCTGCGGGTGGCGGCTGCCGATGACTTCGTCCGCGCCCACGCCGACGGGCTGGCCATGCCTGTCGCTCAGGGCGGCATCAACTTCTCGGGCGGGCAGCGGCAGCGCCTGGCGATCGCGCGGGCGGTGATCCGCAATCCGGCGATCTACCTGTTCGACGACGCGTTCTCCGCACTCGATGTGCATACCGATTCCCGGGTCCGCGCCTCGCTGCGTGACGTCAACGCGCAATCGACTGTGGTGATTGTGTCGCAGCGCATTTCGACGGTTGCGGAGGCCGACCAGATCGTCGTCGTCGACGACGGACAGGTCGTCGGTGTCGGCACCCACGAGACCCTGCTGGAAACGTGCCCGACATACGCCGAGTTCGCGGACTCTCAGTCGCTGGGCGTCCGATGACGCGACCACTCGGCAGACTTCAACAAGCACCGACCGAGCGGTCGCGCGACTTCAAGGGCTCCGCGATTCGCCTTGTGAAGCGACTCACGCCAGAGCGCGGCCTGACCAGCCTGGTGATCCTGCTGGGGGTCGCAGGAATCGCGATCGGCGTGATCGGCCCGCGCATCCTCGGCCACGCCACCGACCTGTTGTTCAACGGCGTGATCGGGCGCCAACTGCCCGCGGGGCTGACGAAGGAGCAGGCCATCGCGGCCGCACGCGCGCGCGGCGACAACACATTCGCCGACCTGTTGTCGGGCATGAACGTCGTTCCGGGGCGCGGGGTGGACTTCGGCGCCGTCGGCCGCACGCTGCTTCTGGCACTCGGGCTGTATTTGATTGCTGCGCTGCTGATTTGGCTGCAGGCCAGGATCCTGAACGTGACGATCCAGCGGACGATGGTGGCGTTGCGGTCGGATGTCGAGGACAAGGTGCACCGGCTTCCGCTCTCGTATTTCGACTCGCGACGACGCGGTGAAGTGCTGAGCAGGGTCACCAATGACGTCGACAACATTCAGACGTCGTTGTCGATGACGATCAGCCAGCTGTTGACGTCGATGCTGACCGTGGTGGCGGTGCTGGTGATGATGCTGACCATCTCGCCGCTGCTGACGCTGCTCACCGTCGTCACTGTGCCGCTGTCGTTGTGGGTAACCCGCGCGATCGCCAGGCGCTCGCAGCGACTGTTCGTGGCGCAGTGGGCCAACACCGGCAAGCTCAACGCCCACATCGAGGAGACCTACAGCGGCTTCACGGTGGTCAAGACGTTCGGTCACAGGGCCAGAGCGATGGAGCAGTTCCGAGAAGCAAACGACGATGTCTACGACTCGAGCTTTGGCGCGCAGTTCTTTTCGGGCCTGGTCGGGCCTGCGACGACGTTCGTGGGAAACCTCAGCTACGTGGCTGTGGCGGTGGTGGGTGGCGTCCAAGTCGCGACGGGCCAGATCACGCTCGGCAGCATCCAGGCCTTCATCCAATATGTTCGCCAGTTCAACCAGCCGCTCACTCAGGTCGCAGGGATGTACAACACGCTGCAGTCCGGAGTGGCAAGCGCGGAGCGGGTTTTCGAACTGCTCGATGCCGAGGAAGAGTCGCCGGAACTCGACGTGGCGCTGCCGTCCCTTGACGGAGATCCGCGCGGCAGAGTGGAGTTCCAGCACGTCAACTTCAGTTACCGGGCAGGCACACCAGTGATCGAAGACCTGTCACTGGTGGCCGAACCGGGCAGTACCGTGGCGATCGTCGGCCCGACCGGTGCGGGCAAGACGACGTTGGTAAATCTGCTGATGCGGTTCTATGAGGTTGACTCCGGCCGCATTCTCGTTGACGGCGTGGATATCTCGTCGGTAAGCCGTCAGTCGCTGCGATCCCGGATCGGCATGGTGCTGCAGGACACGTGGCTACTGGGCGGCACCATCTACGACAACATTGCCTACGGTCGGCCGGATGCCAGTGAGGACGAGGTGATCGAGGCCGCCAAGGCCGCCTATGTCGACCGCTTCGTTCACATGCTGCCCGCTGGCTACCAGACATTCGTCAGCGATGACGGCGGCAACATCAGCGCAGGCGAAAAGCAGCTGATCACCATCGCCCGCGCATTTCTGGCCCGTCCGCAGCTGCTCGTCCTCGACGAGGCCACCAGCTCGGTGGATACCCGTACCGAGCTGTTGATCCAGCACGCGATGGGTGAGCTGCGCCGCGATCGAACGAGTTTCATCATCGCGCACCGGCTTTCGACGATCCGCGATGCGGACGTCATCCTGGTGATGGAGGCGGGCAAGATCGTTGAGCGCGGCAGTCATGACGAACTGCTGGCCCGTCGCGGCGAATACTGGGCGATGACCCAGGTTTGATCCGCCGATCGTCGGATTAAGCGGAATGCTTCCGGCAGGATGTCGCCATGAGTACCCGGACGGTGCACACCTTCTGCCGGTACTGCCTCGCCTCCTGTGGTGTTGATGTGACGGTTGAGGACAACAGAGTTACCAGGATCTCCGCTGACAAGCAGAACCCCCACACCTGGCAGGACTTCTGTGCCAAGGGCCGCACCGCGAACCAGCTCGTCGAACATCCGCGGCGCGTCTTGAATCCGATGCGTCGCGTCGGCGACACGTATGTCGAGGCGAGTTGGGACGAGGCGATCGGTGACATCGCGGCCAGGATGAACGCGCTCATTGCCGCCGACGGCCCCGACGCGATCGGCGTCTACTACGGCAATCCGTCCGGCTTCTCGTCGTCCAACATCATTTTCATGAACGCGTGGCTGGACGCCGTTGGTACCCACAACCGGTACTTCGTCGGCTCAGTCGATCAGAACGCCATGCATGTCGTGGCCACCGCGATGTATGGGTCGATGCTAATGGCGCCGGTGTCCGACATCGACAATTGCGACTACTTCCTGTTGGTCGGGACCAATCCTGCTGTGAGCGCATGGAATTGGCTGGAGACCGTGCCGGGCGGCTGGCGTCGCGCGCTGGCGCGGCAGAAGCTGGGCGCCAAGATCGTCGTCGTCGACCCACTGCTGACCGACTCCGCTGAGAAGGCCGACGTCCACCTCGCGGTCCGGCCGGGACAGGACTGGGCGTTGCTGTTGGGCATGGTCAAGGTGGTCCTCGACGAGGGCCTCGAGCATCGGCAGGACTGCACCGAACTCGCAACCGGCGTAGATGAACTACGCAGGCTCGTCGCCGACGCCGACCTCGACGACCTGGCGGCGCGATGCGACATCCCCCGTGTCGAGATCGAGCAGACCGCCCGTGATTTCGCTGCCGCGCGCGGCGCGATGGTGGTGACCAGGACGGGCGTTTCCCTGCACCTTGCGGGCACCATCGCCGAGTGGCTCGGTCACGTGCTCAATGTGATCACCGGCCGGATGGACCGTCCCGGCGGGCGGAGGTATGAACCCGGTTACGTCGACGCGATCCGAATGGCGGGCATGGTCAAGACGAGTCCGCACAAGGCCCGACTGTCGGGTCGGGAGATGGTCGCCGGCGCCCACGCGGTCAGTGAGTTGCCCGCGGAGATAACGACTCCCGGTAGCGGCCAGATCAAGGCGATGCTGATCAATTGCGGTAACCCGGTGGTCTCCGGGCCCGACGGGGCCAAACTCGATGAGGCTCTGGCACAACTGGAGCTGTTGGTCGCCATCGACTTCGTGCAGCGCGAGAGTCACCGACACGCGCATTGGCTGCTGCCCGCCGTGCACTGGCTGGAACGCGACGACCTGCTGGCGTTCACCAGCAACATGCACGACGAGCCCTATCTGCAGTACGGCGCCAGAGCCGTCGAACCTCCGCCAGGCGCCCGTCAGGAGTGGCGAATCTTCGTCGACCTCGCGATCGCCATGCGCAGGCCACTGTTCCGCGCCAAGGGGCTCAACGGCTTCATCAAATCCACCCGCCGACTCGCGCGGCTCACCCGCAGGCCCGCTCTCGAGTTCGGGCCACTCTGGATAGACAGGCTGGTCGTGGCTACCGGTCGAAAGGTCAACGGCCGCAGGATCAAATGGCGCGACGTGATGTCGCATCCGCATGGCTGGGTGTTGGGCCCGCGCGAGTTCGGCCATTTCAAGGACGCATTGAGAACCGACGACAAGAAGGTGCACGCGGCGCCACCGGAATTTGTGGAGCGGGCGCGCGAACTGCTTGCCGAACCGGGTCCGAAAGCGCCTGCGCAGTATCCGTTCCAGCTGGCGAACCGTCGCAACCGTCACTCAATGAACTCGTGGCTCAACGACCTGCCGGGCTTGCATCCGTCCGGAAAGAGCAATGAGGTGGTCATCCACCCCGACGACGCGGCGGCGCTCGGCATCAGCGACGGGGACCAGGTGAAGATCTTCTCCCCCGTCGGCGCGATCGAATTGGCCGCCTCGGTCGACAACCGACCGCGCCGCGGCGTGGTAATCATCGACCACGGCTGGGGCTCAAGAGTTTTCGACCCGCGCGGCGGTTCGCAGCCGGAGTCTTTTGGCGCGAACCGCAATCTGCTTGTCGACGGCGGACCAGTCGACCCGCTGTCGCAGACCTCGGCGCTCAGTTCGTCGTACGTCGGAATCGAACGCTTGGCCTAACCCCCGGTCGCTGCGCTCCTGCCCGCCGATTCAGACCTGCGGCCCGTCGGCGCGTAGGTCGTCCACGTTGCGCATCGCCTCACGCAGCTTGCCAAGCCATTCGTCGGCGTGCTCACCAACGAGCCGCACCGACCAGGCCAGCGCGTCGGACCGGGACCGCGCCACCCCCGCGTCGACGAGTGTGTCGAGCACCTGGCGCTCCGGCTGCTTGAGCCGAGTCATCACCGGTACCGCGATGTGGGTGAACAGGATCCGCTCAGAATTCTCGTCGCCGACCTGCACTCCCCACGCGACCTTGCGGCCGTAACGGGCCTCGGCTTCGTCGGCGATGCCCATCCGCTCGGAGCGGGTCTCCTCGCGGAAACGGGCGACGCGCCCTGAGGCGTGGCCTTCGCTTTCGGAGCCAGCCGAGCCCTCGGTGCCCTCGGGTTCCTTCAGTCGGCCGATGACGGTGATTTCTTCTCGGTCGACGACGACCGTCGGGTCGCCGGCGAACCAGCTGTCGGGAAGCCGACCGGCGAACCAGTCGGCGGCGTCGCTTGCGTCGGGTTGCTGGGCCTGCTGCCAGCCGCCGGAGCGGCCAGAACGTCGGCCGTGCATGTGATGGTGTCTCATGATTACATGATTACACTGTTACATCGCTGATGGGACAGCTTTCACCACCAGCGAACGGATCGAGGAGCTACCTAGCGCTTCATGAGCAGGACGGCACCACCGCCGACCACCGCGCCGATCAACAGCAGCACGGCCAGCGTGGGGCTGACGAACCACCACACGAGACCGAGCCCGATGATCACCGGCGAGACGGCGAACAGCACAATGCCGGGGTGCTGCTTGATGACCGCGAGGGCGCTCTGCGCCCGGACCCGGTCGATTTCCTTTGCCATGACCTAAGAATGCCAGCGGTTGGCCTACTTTGGTTTCCATGACAGGAACTACTGGACCCGGAAGCTGGCAACCCGACCCCGAAGGCCGCCACGAGCACCGCTGGTGGGACGGCCAGCGCTGGACCGACCAGGTGTCCAATCGGGGCCAGGTCAGCCGTGCGCCCATGGGCGGACCTCCCCCGCAGCGTCAAGCCCAACCTCAAGGCGCCCCACCTCAAGGCGCCCAACCCCAGGCCGCCCCGATGGGCGCTCCCGGCGGGGACGGATTCGCAGGCATCACCGGCGATCTCGTTGACGGGCGCTTCAGCGAAAAAGAAGCGAAGCCGATCGCGAACCAGAACTCGAAACTATTGCGAGTGCGGCTCGGAGAACCGTTCATGGCGCGTCAGGGAGCGATGGTCGCCTATCAGGGCAACGTGGACTTCGCCTTCGAGGGCGGCGGCGCCTCGAAATTCATCAAGAAGGCGCTCACCGGCGAGGGTCTGCCGCTGATGCGATGCCAGGGTCAGGGCGATGTGTTCCTTGCCGAGCGCGCCTACGACGTACATCTGCTGAACCTGAACAATGCCGGCCTGTCGATCAGCGGCAAGAACGTGCTCGCGTTCTCCTCGAGCCTCGACTGGAACATCGAGCGGGTGAAGGGCGGCAGCATGGTGGCCGGCGGCCTGTTCAACACGACGTTGCGCGGCACCGGATGGGTGGCACTGACCACGGACGGCCCGCCGGTGGTGCTGAATGCTGCAGAGGCACCGACCTTCGCCGACACCAATGCGATCGTGGCGTGGTCGGCGAACTTGCAGACACAGTTGAAGACGAGCTTCAAGGCAGGCGCCCTCATCGGTCGCGGCTCCGGCGAGGCCGTTCAGGTGTCGTTCTACGGCCAGGGCTTCGTCATCGTCCAGCCGTCCGAAGGCATCCCCCCGGTCGCCACGACGCACTGACGCTCACGCCTCGAGCAGCACCGTCACCGGGCCGTCGTTGACCAGTTCGACCTGCATGTCCGCGCCGAACACGCCGGTCGCGACGTGCGCGCCGAGTTGTCGCAGCGCGTCGGCGAACACGTTCACCAGCGGCTCGGCGACGGCGCCAGGTGCGGCGGCGTTCCATGTCGGCCGTCGCCCCTTGGCGGTGTTGGCATACAGCGTGAATTGGCTGACCACCAGAATCGGTGCGCCGACGTCACTTGCGGACTTCTCGTCGTCGAGAATGCGGAGTTGCCATAGCTTTTCGGCCAATCGCTGCGCCTTCGCCTCGTCGTCGGTGTGGGTGACACCGACAAGGGCGAGCAGTCCTTGGCCGTCGGGGCTAATGGCGCCGACGACGTCACTGCCCACCGTCACCGATGCCGAGGTCACGCGTTGCACGAGGATGCGCATGACCGCAGATGCTGCCACGGCCAGCTACAGCGAGGCGAGGATGCCCTTCATGGTGTCGATCTCCTGCTGCTGGGTGGTCACGATCGCGTGGGCCATCTCGACGGCGGGCGGATACTGACCATCCTTGATTTCGCTCTGCGCCATGGTGATTGCTCCTTCGTGATGAGCGATCATCTGCGTCAGGAACAGCTTGCTGGCGTCGACGCCCTGTGCATCGTGCAATGCCGTCATGTCCTGCTCGGACATCATGCCGCTCATCCCTGGCATGTCGCCGTGGCCGGACATCGGCGGCATCGAAGGCGTACCCCACTGGGTCAACCAGCCCTGCATCTGCAGAATCTCGGGACCCTGGGCGGCCCTGATCTGGGTGGCCAGCTCGGTGACCCGCGGGTCAATACCCTGTTTGGTCAGGAGATTGTCGCTCATCTCGATAGCCTGCGCGTGGTGGGGAATCATGTGCTGGGCGAACATCACGTCCGCGTCGTTGTGCGCCTCGGCCGCGGCCGTACTGCTCGGTGCGGCGGTCACACTCGATGATGGAGAGTGTCCCGCCGGGTGCTCGGAGTCGTTGGAGCTGCTACAGCCGGTCGAGATGGCCAGCACCGCCAAGGCGCCGGCACCGATCAGGGTCGTTCGCTTCCACATTGTCATCGTTCCTTTCGACCTTTTAATACCCTAGGGGGGTATGGTACACATGAATTATGAGCACAACCACGGTCACCGTCATGGGCATGAGCTGCGGCGGATGTGCGTCGTCCGTGCGTGAGGAGATCGGCGACATTCCTGGCGTCAGCACCGTCGACGTCGAGTTGAGCAGCGGAACGGTGCTCATCGAAAGCGACGGCCCGGTCGAGGCCGTCGCGATCAGAAATGCCGTCGAGGAAGCCGGCTACCGGCTGGCCAGCTGATGAACGCCGCGCAGAAGATCGCCACCTTCGTCGGCGGCCTGGTGGTCGTATTCGCCGCTGCAGTCTGGGTTGGCAAGGCTGTGGGACCCGTGGGCGGTTCTGAGGTGCAGCAAGCGCCGGCGCACGTCGAGAACCACGAGGCACGATGACGTCCGTCGAGCTCTCGATTGACGGCATGACGTGCGCATCGTGCGCACACCGGATCGAGAAGAAACTCAACAAGCTTGACGGGGTGGCCGCGACGGTCAACTTCGCAACCGAGAAGGCTCACGTCGAGTACGGCGACACGATCACGCGCGAACAGTTGGTGACGACCGTCGAGGAGGCCGGCTACCACGCACACCTGCCCGAGGCGGCGGTCGAAGCAGCGGCTGACGAGGACCCGACCGCGTCCCTTAGACGACGGTTATTGATCTCGCTGGCGCTGACCGTGCCCGTAGTCGGGATGGCGATGGTTCCCGCACTCCAGTTCACGTACTGGCAGTGGCTGTCGTTGGCGCTCGCTACGCCCGTGGTCGTTTGGGGCGCCTGGCCGTTTCATCGGGCGGCGTGGTCGAACCTGAAGCACGGCACCACAACCATGGACACGCTGATCTCCATGGGCACGCTCGCGGCGCTCGGCTGGTCTGTGTACGCATTGTTCTGGGGAACCGCGGGCATCTCAGGGATGAAGCATGCCTTCGAGTTGACGATCACGCGTACGGACGGGACCGGCAACATCTATCTCGAAGCCGCCGCGGGAGTGACCACCTTCATCCTCGCCGGACGCTATTTCGAAACCCGGGCCAAACGCCGGGCGGGTGCGGCACTGCAGGCGCTCATGGAACTCGGCGCGAAGGATGTCTCGGTACTCAGAGGCGGTGTCGAGCAACGTATTCCGATCGACAGGTTGTCAATCGACGACGAGTTCGTGGTGCGCCCCGGCGAAAAGATCGCCACCGACGGTGTCGTGGTCGACGGCAACTCGGCGGTCGACCTTTCCATGGTGACGGGTGAGTCAGTGCCGGTCGACGTGAGGCCGGGCGATGCGGTGGTCGGCTCCACGGTCAACGTCGATGGCCGGCTCGTCGTGCGGGCCAACCGCATTGGCTCGGACACGGAGCTGGCACAGATTGCACGCCTCGTTGAGGACGCGCAGAACGGCAAGGCCAAGGCCCAGCGGCTGGCGGACCAGATCTCCGGGGTGTTCGTGCCGATCGTCATCGCCCTGGCGGTCGCGACATTGGGGTTCTGGATCGGGGCCGGATCGGTGGCAGCGGCGTTCACGGCGTCGGTGGCGGTGCTGATCATCGCGTGCCCGTGCGCACTTGGACTGGCCACGCCAACGGCGTTGATGGTCGGGACCGGCCGGGGAGCCCAATTGGGCATCCTTATTAAGGGACCGGAAGTGCTTGAGTCCACCCGTCGCATCGACACCATCGTCTTGGACAAGACGGGCACCGTCACCACCGGGACGATGACGCTGCTGGACGTGATTGCGGCAAGCGACGAACAATCCGATGCGGTGTTGCGGCTTGCCGGGGCACTCGAGGATTCGTCAGAACATCCAATCGCCAAGGCGATCGCGACGGGCGCCCGTGACAAGGTCGGCGCTCTCCCGAGCGTGACGGAATTCAAGAGCCTTGAGGGACTCGGAGTGCAAGGCGTCGTCGACGGACTCACGGTAATGGTTGGCCGGCGACGGCTGCTCGAACTTCCTGACGAGCTCGCAAAGGCCATGCGTGAGGCGGAATCTGAAGGCAGGACGGCGGTCGCTGTGGGCTGGGACGGCATTGCTCGCGGGGTGCTGGTGGTGGCCGACGCGGTCAAGGCGACGTCGGCCGATGCAGTCAGCCGATTGCGGGCTCTCGGGTTGACACCGATCATGCTCACGGGCGACAACGAAGCAGTGGCACGCACGATCGCGACCCAGGTGGGTATCGATGAGGTGATCGCCGAGGTGCTGCCGTCGGAAAAGGTCGACGCGATCAAGCGATTACAAGCCCAGGGCAAGGTCGTCGCAATGGTCGGCGATGGCGTCAACGACGCGGCCGCGCTCGCACAAGCGAATCTCGGACTCTCGATGGGCAGCGGCACCGACGTCGCAATCGAGGCCAGCGATCTGACCCTGGTGCGCGATGACCTGCGTTCAGTTCCGGATGCAATCCGGCTGTCACGCAGGACATTAACGACAATCAAGGGCAACCTGTTTTGGGCGTTCGCCTACAACGTCGCGGCACTCCCGCTGGCTGCAGCGGGCCTGCTCAACCCGATGATCGCCGGCGCCGCAATGGCTTTCAGCTCGGTCTTTGTTGTCAGCAACAGCCTGCGGCTGCTCAGATTCACACCCTCCGGCTAGCCGGGTGCGCGATTCCACGCCTTGCGCCAATTGCAGTTGCCGCTCAGCTGCATGCTGGCCAGGTTGGGTATCAGCTGAAAATCGCGATACTGGCCAGCGGTATTGGTATGCGTTTCCGATGGGCCGCCATCGGAAGGGGTTTGTACTGCAGTGCAAACAGAGTCGACCTTCACCGGAGAACTCACCCAGGAAACTGCCGTGCCGATGTCGCCTACAGTCAGCGTGGTTGCCGGTCCATACGTGAACCAGGTCTCGACCGGCGTCCGGAGCCCGTCGAGCCGCTGCCACTGAGATTCTTCACCAGTTTTCACACAGATCAGGACTTCGTTCTGCGGCGACATCGTTTGCGCGCCCTCTAAGGCGCTATTGGCCTCATAGCCCCAGCACGGGGCATCTGCCTGTGGGGCACCGGAATCGGCGCCGGCAATCCCCGTTGCGGCCATCACCGACATGGTGACAGTCACAGCGGCTACGGTCACACTGCGCTTCATTGCCCGAGGATAAGCCGGCTTTCGCCGGCGACAATTATTTTCGGTAAACCGGACGGGATCTACTGCTGTCGTCAAATACTTGGCGCACAGTCTGATTCATCCTGCTCGTCGTCCGGCAGGAGGTATTTCTCGGGGTGGTGGTAGTCGTTGACTCGTGACTGGCCAGTGTCGAGGTGTGGTGGTGAGATCCATTCGGTGCGGCCGTCTTTGCGTTTCCGGGTGGTCCAGCGGCCCTCTTCGACCTCGCGGTTGTCGGGGCCGCAGGCCAGGGTGAGTTTGGTGATGTCGGTCGATCCGTCGTTGGCCCAGCCGTCGACATGGTGCACCTGGCTCCAGTAGCCCGGCGCGGTGCAACCCGGTCGGGTGCAGCCGCGGTCGAGCGCGTGCAGAACGATGCGCTGCCCTGGCGTGGCGAAGCGTTTGGCGCGGCCGCAGTAGAGCGGTTCGCGGGTGTGCTTGTCGTAGATCACTAGATAGTGATTCGACTGTGAAGCTAATCGGATTACATCGGGCATCGGCAGCAGCGTGCCCCCGGCGGTGACCGCAACGCCAGCGGCTGATTCCAGGTCCTGCAGTGTGGTGGACACGATGATCGTGGCCGGCAGCCCGTTGTGCTTGCCCAGCTCCCCCGACGCTAAGACGCTGCGGCCCATGGCTTTCAGCGCGTCGTGATTGCGCTGCCCCTGCGAACGCTGATCACCATGAGCTGCTTCATCGCTCGGGTTCGCCGTCCACGCACGGGGCTTCGTCCGCAGGGTTGCACATCCCCGGCGCGGCCAGTTTGGCGAACACCGCTTCGACCGTGGCGGCAGCTTCGGGATCGAGCAGTCCATGGACCTTGCTCATTCCGTCGATGCCCTGCTTCTCGACGGTCAGATAGCGTCGCCGGGCCCGCTGGGCATCGTCGGGTAGATCACCGTCCTGATTGAGCAGGAACGCCAACCGGTCAGCCGCGGCCCGGAACTGGGTCGGCCCCAACCCGGTCGCGATGCGCGCCAAGTCGGCCTCGGCCAGATCGCGGGTGTGGCCATCGATATGGCCAGGCAGATCATCGAAGAACTTCTCGATGATGCGCACATGTTCCGACCCGACCTGACCGCGGGCCTGCGCAGCAGCGAGGTTCGGCAGCTTCGGCGGCAGCGGTTCACCGCTCAACGCGGTACGCGGGCCCAACAATTCGGCCTGCTTGATGCGCCTCTTGGCCTCGCCTTTGGAGATGCCCAGCTTGGTGGCCAACACATCGGCCAGATTCGTGCCACCCAACGCCTTGGGATCGGCCTCGGCGACCAGTCGGTTGATGATCTGGTGATCTACCGTGGGCAGGCTGCGCGTCACGGCCTCGCGGCGGTGCTGCAGATCAAGCAGTTCGATATGTGTCAGCACATCCAGCGACAGCGCGGCCACCTTTGCGTTGGCTGACTCCCACTCGGCGTACGCCGCAAGGATCTCCTCGCGATCAGACGCCACACCCGCACTCATGAATCGGACATTAGTTCGAATATATGACCAATCCGCGGCCCCGAACCCAAACCTGCGGATCAAATCGCAACTGTGGATAAGTTGCTCTCGGTGGCGCAAAATGTTTGGTGGTTACACCCGAGTGACCCGAAACAGCTTCACGTCACCGCTCACACCCTTGAGATGTCGCGTCCCCGCCGGCGACCAGTCGAAACCCCCTGCATTCCCGACCACATCCCGCGTGGACTCCGCAACGAGCACCGTGCCCGGACGCGCTGCGCCGGTCACACGGCTTGCGAGATTGACGGGACTTCCGAACCAGTCCCCCGCCCGGGTGACCGCGCACCCCGAGGCGAGGCCAATTCGCAGGCGCGGCAAGTCATTTGCCGCAGCGGCATCTGCCAGATCGAGCATCGCCGCCAGCAGCGGTGCGGAGTCGAAGGACACCAGCATCACCGCATCGCCGATCGACTTGACGAACCGCACGGGTGTGAAGGCGACGTCGTGGGCGAGTTCGCCGAGGCGACTGGCAACATGCTCGAGCTCCTCGGCCGGCAACGACTCACCGAGGCGGGTGAACCCGGCGAGGTCGGCGAACGCGATGGTGACCGGTCGCGAACCGGGTAGCGTGCCTGCAGCTCGTTCTGCGGCGTTCACGGCCTCCATCTCGAACGAATGGCGCAGCACCATCCGTATCAGGTCGTCCATCATTGGTCCGAGGTTCGGCGCGGCCTGCAACGCCAGCTGCTCAGATCCCTCGGCAAGCTCGATCTCGGTGGCCCCTGGTCGCAGGATGGTCTTCAGCGCCGCCTCGCGCATGATCGCCGCTGCATGCCCGAGACTCTGAACCACGACCCGCATGACGGCGACCGCGTCCACCGGCGCGATGCCCATATCGAGGAGAACCTTCGCCCGCGCCGCCGCCTCGCCGTCCGCGCGCAACAACACGGCCGCGTCGGGATCTTCGATACATGGCAAGCCGACGGCGCGTTGCAGGCGCTGAAGCAGCTCCAGTTCGACCCCGGTCGATTCACAGACCTCACGTGCGGACACCAGCTCGCCGTCGTCGCCGAGCACGCGGTAGGCAGGCAGCATGAGAGGTGCCGCGACGGACCCACGGATGTGCTCGATGGAAAAGCCGCGTTCGAGCAGCCACGCGATCAGCTGCGCGCGCTCCTCACGCGCCTCCCCTTCAAGACCGTCTAGCAGGCCCAACGCCTCCATATCGACGTCTGCCACAGCAACAACCTAATCCCCGTTGGCCGCGCGAGCACGGAACACTTTCACTTCGCCCTTGACGCCTTTGAGATGGCGGCCCCCTGCGAAGGACCACGCAAACCCGTCGGCCTCTCCAATCGCCTCTCGAACAGATTCGGAGACAAGCACCGTGCCGGGTCGCGCGACGCCGGTCACTCGGCTGGCCACATTCACCGGGCTGCCGAACCAGTCACCGGCCCGGCTGACGGCGCTACCGGATGCGAGGCCAATCCGCAGCTGCGGGAAATCCTCGTACTTCTCCGCGGCGGAAAGAAGTTCCAGCGCCGTTCGCAGCAACGCAACCGAGTCCGTGCTGACCAACATCACCGCGTCGCCGATCGTCTTGACGAACCGCACCGGCGGTGAGACGACATCGTGAGCGAGGTTGGCCAGGCGGCTGGCCAGACTTTCTAACTCCTCCGGCGGGACAGCCTCGCCAAGGCGGGTAAACCCGACGAGGTCGGCGAACGCCACGGCGACATTGCGCGCGCCGGGAAGCGTGCCAGCGGCGCGTTCGGCGACACTGACTGCTTCCGTCTCCAATGTGTGCCGCAGCTGCACACGCAACGCGTCCTCACACAACGGGCCGAGCAGCGGCGACACCTGCTCCACCAAGCCCTCGTAGGCCTGCGCGAGCTGTAGTTCGGTGGCACCGGGCTGGATTACGGCCTCGAGGACGACCTGGCGCATGGCTTCCGCCGTCCGCTCCAAACCGTGGCCGAGCACGCGGGTCACGGCGATCACCTGCTCGCGGCTGAGGCCCATGTCGATGAAGACTTTGGCGCGGGCCGCGGCTTCAGTATCTGCCCGCAGCAGGATGGCTGCATCGGGGTCGTCGGCCCGCGGCATGCCGAGTGCGCGCTGGATCGCCTGCAGCAGCTCCAGATCGATGCCGGTTTCATCGCAGATCTGGCGGGCGGACACCCGCCGACCGTCATCGCCGACGATGCGGCCGGCAGGCAGCAGCATCGGCGAAACGGCATCCCGGATCTGATCGGCCGGGAAGTCCCTGCCGAGCAGCCATTCGATGAGTTCCGCCCGTTCGGTGCGCGCCTGTCCTTCGAGGCCGTCGAGCAGGCCTTCGATATCGACCTCTTCCGCCACGGCCCCAACGTATACCGCCACGAAAGGGCAGTATTTGCTTTCGTGACCACGCCGCTGCTGCACGGGCTGCCGCCGATCATCGATGACGGTGCGCGCGTCCTGATTCTCGGCAACATGCCGAGCGTGATGTCGCTCGGCGAGCAGGCGTACTACGCAAATCCCCGGAACGCGTTCTGGAGGCTCATGGGCGAGATCTTCGGGTTCGATGCTTCGCAGCCGTATGACTCGCGGGTTGCGGCGTTGACAGCCGACGGTGTTGCGGTGTGGGACGTGCTTCGGTCATGCCGGCGCGTTGGAAGCCTGGACTCGGCGGTGGAGCCAGACAGCATGGTGGCCAACGAATTCGGCCAGCTGTTCGAACGTCATCCTGCGATCACGCGGGTGTTCTTCAACGGTGCCGCGGCCGAGAAGAACTTCAACCGACTGGTCCGCGTCGCTCCTGAGCTTCGGTATCGGCGGCTGCCGTCGACCAGCCCTGCGCAGACCATGCGCTACGCCGACAAGCTGGCGGCCTGGCGAGAAGCGATAACCGCACGTCAATAACCATCCGGCGGGCGTTTTAGACCCCTATCCTCTGTTCAGGAGGGGACCACGGGTTACAGATGACGGCTGCAGTGACATGCCGGACATGTGGGGGCGAGCCGCGGGCGGGCGCCCGTTGGGAGCGTTGGGTCCGTTAGGAAACCGGCGGGCGGCGCTGCGCCCACGGCCGCTCCTGTTCGATCTGGGCGGCCAGTGACAGCAGGGTGGCCTCATCGAATGGCTTACCCACCAACTGGACTGACGTCGGTACACCCCTGCCATCCAAGCCCCACGGCACGACCGCCGCCGGCTGGCCCGTCACATTGAACAGCGCCTGGAACGGAACTCGCTGAGCCACCAACGTCAACGTCGAGATCGCTCCGCGCCGCTGATACGCGCCGATCCGCGACGGCCCCATCGCCGTGCCCGGCGTGATCACGACGTCGACATCGTCGTAGATCGACTGGATGCGTTCGGCCACTTCGCTTTCCGAACCCCTGATCGCATTCATCCGCTTGTCCGAAAACAGCCGACCGATCCTTGCGTACGTCCGCGTCCGCGCCTCCAGGCGTTCGGGATGCGGCAACGTCTTCACGTCGTCGTACACCCCACGGAAGTACCGCGGCAGCGCCTGGCCGTACACCCCGGACGGTGGATAGTCAGGATCCCGCGTGATTACCTCGTGCCCCAACTCCCGCAGCAGCCTCCCCGCCTCCTCGACCGCGGCCAGTTGCGCCTTTCCGACACGTGCTGTCAGCGGCGGAGGCACCTTGGTGCTCAACGCAATCCGCAACCGACCCGGCGGTCGCGTCGCGGCGGCCACGAAATCGTTGCCGGGCGCCGTCACGTCCAGGAACAGTGCGGCATCTTCGACCGTCCGCGCCATCGGGCCATTCACACTCAACCCATTCCACGCGTCATCGTGGGGCGCCAGCGGAACCCGATCCCGTTGCGGCTTGATGCCGAACAGTCCGCACCACGTCGACGGGATCCGGATCGAACCCATGCCATCGGAACCCAGCGCCATCGGCGCCAGACCCGCTGCGACCGCCGCACCGCTACCGCCACTGCTGCCTCCCGGCGTGTACTCGGTGTTCCACGGATTGCGCGTCGCGCCGAACGTGATGGTCTCTGTGAACGACCAGATCATCATCTCGGGCACCGCGGTCTTACCGATGATGACCGCGCCCGCCTCACGCAGCCGTCGCACCACTTCGGCGTCTTCTGTTCGCGCCGGGCCATGCGCGGCGGTGCCGTATGTCGTCACCTCGCCCGCGACGTCGACATCGTCCTTGATGGCAATGGGCACGCCGAGCAGAGGCAGGCGTTCGCCCGCGTTCAACCGGTCTTGCGCCACACCAGCCTCTTGACGGGCGGAGTCGGCGAGAACCACGCGGAAGGAGCGCAGTTCGCGGTCCACTCGCGCGATGCGATCCAAGTACAGCTCCACCAGATCGGGCGCGGTGATGGTGCCATCGGCGAGCATCCTGGCCTGCTGCGCGGCGCCGGCGAAGGCAAGCTCACCACTATCCACGTCTTTTCCTACTTTCCGTGTGCGGCGGCATATTCGCCAGGCGTACTGCCGAGCATTGTGCGGAAGTCGTTGATGAAATGAGCCTGGTCGTACCAACCGAGGCTAACGGCGAGATCGGCGTGATCGACGCCGGGACGGCTTTCGATCTCCAGCGCGGCCTGCTGCAGCCGGTATCGGCACAGCACCCACTTGACCGGAACGCCGACGTAGCGGCGGAATACGCGCTGCGTGGTTCGCGCGCTCCACGGGGAATGCGTCATCACCTGCTCCACCCGATGCAGCCGACCGTCGTCGCGGATTCGGTCGACGAGTGCCGCCAGTGAGACATAGGTCGGATCAACCTCACCGCTATGCGCGCCGATGAGCTGATCGAGTCGGGTTGAGACCGCATCCACGTCGTCATCGAGACGGATTGGGCCGCCGAACAACTCGTCATCGACCGGCTGTACGCGACCGGTCAGGGCGGCCGCATCGCGATCGAACCGCGCGGTGAATCCGCCCGGCCGGAATCGTGCCCCGACGACCCGGCCCCGCTGGCTGATCGTCGTCTGGAACACGCGTTCCACCACGCCGTGAACCAGGGTGTTCGGCAGCGGGAAGCCGTGGCGCAGGCCGTCATCGCCCCACTCGTGCGTGATGTGCATCGACGGAAACGTGATGACCGTGCTGTCGAAGGGGCCATCCTCGCGCAGATCCCAGCTGATCGACCAGAAGTGTTCGACGAACTGCGCCGTCGCGGCCGAGGGCGCCCACCGGTCGAGGTCGAAGGCCGACGTACTGGCGGCGCGCCCGACGACGCCGCGGATGGGCCCTGCTTGTGTGTCGTTCCTCCACGCGCCCATGGGAACCAGGCTACGAATCGACGCCGCGGCACACTACCAGACGTCAGCACAGTTAACAGCGCTTGCGATAATTAACTGATCTACCAGGCAAAACTTACGGAGACGTCGAAATTTGCGTCTGACGAGCTCGTAAAATTTGGCAGGCGCGTCCAGAACAAAAGATCGACAACCACGCCAAAGCGATACGACGCAGTTCAAATGACTTTTCCGAGGTCAGCGACCTACTGGAAGAACCAGGCTGGTTGACGTGGTCGTTGATTTGCCAAACATCACCGTGCGCGTAACGTCGAGATCCGAGTGTGATGCTTGACACACTCTGTAGCAAAGATCTACTGTCTCCTTGCGCAAGCTACGTGGTCGCGTCTCCACCGAGGGAGAGGAACACGATGACTCCGAATAGCGCGAACGCTCGACGACGTCAACCTAAGAAAACAGGTGCCCACAGAAGGCGTCGCAAGCATCGCTCAGCACTCACCCGCACTGTCGCGATAGGCGGCGCCGCCATCTGTATCGGCGCGGCGTACGACCTGAGCACTCCCACCGCAGATGCTCTGTCCATCGTGCTGCCCGGCCGCACTGTCAACGGCGTCGGCAACACGACCCGGATCAACATCTTCGAAGGCAACATCTTCATGCCGCAACTGGGGCTCGGCGGGAACGTCAGCAATAACTCGACGGTCGGAAACGTTGCGATCGGCGGCGGCAACGACATCATCAGTCGGCTGTTGAATTTCGAGATCAATCTCGGCGGTGCGGTCGGCAACGGCAACACGACTCAAGTCAATCTCTTCTCCTACAACATCTTCAACCCGCAGTTCAGCCTCGGCGGAAACTTCAGCAACAACACATCTGTCAACAACGTTGCGATGAACAACGGCAACAACAGCAACGCAACGACATCGATGGGCAGTATTTTCCCATTCCTCGGCGGTCCGGCGGGTAACGGCAACACATTTCAGTTCGCCTTCTTCTCCGGCAATATCTTCAACCCGCAGTACAGCATCGGCCCGAACATCAGCAACAACTCGACCACCACAAACGTTGCCATCAACAATGGCAACTACAGCCGCACAGCAGCGACGTCGGTCGGCGTCATGTCGGGCTTGCTGGGCGGTTTTACCGGCAACGGCAACACATTTCAACTTGGGTTCTTGGTCTCAAATATCTTCAACCCGCAGTACAGCTTTGGCGGCGGCAACACGAGCAACAACTCGGCCAACACCAACACTGCGAGCAATAACGGCAACAACAGCACCACCGGGACGACAGGGGGCGGCCCCTCGGTGGGCGGTACTACCGGCAACGGCAACACGACTCAGGTCGCCGGCGGTTCAGGCAACATCTACAACGAACAGGTGAACGTCGGTGTCAACCTGTTCGGTTCGACCGGCACCTCGTCCACTACCCAACAGCAGGGTCTAGCTCTCAACACTGTCGGTTCGAACAGCTCGAACACTTCGGACAGCTTGAGTTCCCGTCACAGCGCGACAAGCCCGGCCAGCTCGAACAGCACCATGTCCGGTAACGAACAGCAGAGTGACGATCTCGACACGAGCAGCTCGAACAGCTCCACGTCGGGCAGCCACTCGCTGAGTTTCGCTCCCACCACCAGAGTGTCCGATTCCACTGCAGCTGCGGGTGATTCGACGACCGCCCCGGCGAGCGCCAGCCCCACGGGGGCCGACGCAGGCAGCGGCGATGCCGGCAGTGGCGACGGTGGTGGCGGCGCCGGCGATGGAGGCGGGGGCGATGGAAGCGGCTAGAAGCACATCTATGAGGGAGTTGCGGAGGTGCGGATGACGTGACTGCGAACGGCAGTGTTCCTGAATGTCGCACTGCAGCAAGGCTTGGATTGACGATTACATCCAACCGACGGCGATCGACGCCAATACATAAGGCAAGCACAGCAATACAGAAGGAGCTCAAGAAAATGAGTCAACATCGCAAGTTATGCGAACCGCGGACGCCGACGAAGCTGAACCGCGCCGTCGCCGTCAGCGCCATCGCCACATGCACTGCTGGATTCGGCGCGCTCGCTGCTCTGGCAGCACCAAGCGCGCAAGCAGATGACTGGTGGTTGCTGAGCGGTAACGAAACCAACATCGGTAACAACGCCACCATTTTCGGAACTAACGGCAACGGCAACAGCAACCAGCTTGCCCTCGGCAATGGCAATATCGCCAACGGGCAGGTGAACGTCCCGATCCTCAGCCCTAACATCGCCAGCGGCAACGCGATCAACGCCGCCCCGACCCTCGGCGGCCTAGCGATCGGCGGAGCGGGTACCAGCGTCGCTGCTGACGTCGGTGTACCGATCGGAGGCGCGGCAGTCGAAGCAGTGCTCGGCCTGAACCCGGCAATCGCCGGCTTGGGAGTGGGCGGCTCGAATCTTGGTGCGGCGCTCGGCGGCTCGGGACTGGCAGTTCCAGTGGCAACCGGCGTACAAGCGCCCATAAGCGCGGCAATCGGCGCCCTCAACGTCGCCCCGGTCGAAGCCGGCGCGCCAACCGCCTCGCAGAATGTCGGTGGTCCGACCAGTGCTACCGGCGGCGCAGCACAGAACAATCAGACGGCCGGCGACGGCACCGGCGGAGACGCCACGAGCGGCGACACCACCGGCGGCACCACCACCGGCGGCGCCGCCACCCACGCCGGTACCGCCCGCAGCGGTAGCGCCAACGGCGGCCACGCCAGCGGAGGCAGCGCTACCAGCAGTGCCAACGCCAATGCCGGTGGCAATCAGTCGAACAACAACACCAGCAGCAATAACTCCAGCAACAACGGCAACAACAGCAGCAATAGCAGTAGCAACAGCAGCGGCGGCAACAGCAGCGGCGGCAGCAGCAGCGGCGACTAATCGCCGCAGAGGAGCCGGAGGCGGCGCCCACACCCTCGGTTGGGCGCCGCTTCCCCCTGCGTCGAGCTAGACGTACTGGCGCGAAATTCCAATTCAACACCGCCAGTGGCCGACGAAACTGGCCGATATGAGCGTCAAACCAATCCCGGAGGGCTACACCAGCCTGACCCCGTTCCTCTGCATCGACGGCGCCTCCGCCGCGATCGACTTCTATGTTTCGGTGTTCGGCGCCAAACTCGTCGACCGCATGGACGGTGCGGACGGCACCGTGGCGCACGCCGAACTGGACTTCGGCAACGGACGCCTCCAGCTCGGCGACCCGGCCGAGGCCTATCAAATCGCCGCCCCCGATCCGACCGCTGCGGCCACCCATTCGGTCGCGTTCTATTGCGAGGACGTCGACGCGGTCGTCACCAAGGCCGAGGGGGCCGGCGCCACCATCCGCGAACCCGCACAGACGTTCGTTACCGGCGATCGGTTCGCATCGATCCTCGACCCATTCGGCCAGCGCTGGACCGTGATGACCCGCGTCGATGACGTCTCCCCCGAGGAACGCGACCGGCGCATGGCCGAGTGGGCAAAGGAAAACGTCGGCGGCTGAGCCGCTAACGTGGCGGGGTGTCCTGTGTGTTCTGTGCCATCGTCGCCGGTGAGGCTCCCGCGATCCGGATCTATGAGGACGACGACTTACCTGGCCATCCTCGACGTCCGGCCGTTCACCCGCGGCCACACCCTGGTCATTCCCAAGCGCCATACCGTCGACCTGACCGATACGCCGCCCGAGACGGTCGCCGCCATGGTGACCATCGGCCAGCGGATCGCCCGTGCCGCCCGCCAGTCCGGGCTGCACGCCGACGGCAACAACGTCGTCGTCAACGACGGCAAGGCCGCGTTCCAGTCGGTTTTCCACATCCACCTGCACGTTTTGCCGCGGCAGAGCGGTGACAAGCTGTCGTTCGCCAAGGGCATGCTGCTGCGTCGGGATCCCGATCGAGAGGAAAGCGGACGGCTGTTGCGGGAGGCGCTGGCGCACCTCGACTCGGCTACGCAAGACTGAGCCACATGACTGGCATGCCCGCGTGGGAGAAATACATCGGCGTCCCAATGCTGATGCTGCACGACAAGATCTACAAAGGCACGAACGGGCGGATCGGACACCGCATCTTTCCCGGCACTCCGCCCAACCTGCTGTTGCACCACGTCGGCGCCAAGACTGGAATACAGCGGACGAATTCGTTGACCTATGCGAAGGACGGCGACAGCTATCTCATCGTCGCGTCAAAGGGTGGTGACCCCAAGGCGCCCGGCTGGTATCACAACCTGAAGGCCAACCCCAAGGTCGAGATCAACGTCGGCCCAAACCGATTCGGCGTCACGGCCAGGCCGGTGCTGCCCGACGATCCGGACTACGACCGGCTATGGGACATCGTCAACAAGAACAATGCCAACCGCTACGCGAACTACCAGAAGCGCACGACGCGACCGATCCCTGTGGTTGTGCTGACGCCCTAAAACAGCTCTTTGGCAAGCAGTTCCAGCGTCGTGTCACGCGCAGGTGCCGTCGCGGGATCCGTACCGCGGTGCGCCGACGCGACCGGGTTGACCATCACCTCGTCGACGCCGAATTCGTCGGCCAGCGCACGCACCTGGTCGGCAGCCTCGGTGGGGGTGCCGACGACAGCGCGCCGCAGGGCTCCGTCGACCACGCGCTGGGCCTGCGGGCTCAATTCCTGCTGTTCGGCGTCCTCGACCAGATCGAGCGCGCCCAGCGGCTGACCTGTCCGCAGCCGACCCATCATCTGCAGGTTCGGTAGAAGCAAAGCCATTGCCTCGTCACGGGTTTCGGCCACCACCGCGTTGACTGTCAAGAATGTCACCGGTTCTGACGCCAGGTCACTCGGCCGGAATTCCGTCCGATACACCTCGAGCGACTCGGCGGTGCCCTGCCCCGAGAAGTGGTGGGCGAACACGTATGGCAGCCCCTTCGCAGCGGCCAGATGTGCGGAGTACATCGACGACCCCAGCAGCCATAGCTTCGGTTCGGTCACCGCCGACGGTGTCGCCTTCAGGATGTAGTTGTCCCGCATCAGATCTCGTGGCAGAGGCACCCGTACTCCGCTCGCGCTCATCAGCGCCACCACATCGTCGAGATACTCCGGGAACGCTTCGATGTCGCGATCGTCGCGGCCTGCCGCACCGCGCAACGCCAGCGACGTGACCGGGTCGGACCCTGGTGCGCGGCCGATTCCGAGATCGATGCGGCC
This sequence comes from uncultured Actinomycetota bacterium, assembly GCA_963766465.1. Classification (GTDB taxonomy): domain Bacteria; phylum Actinomycetota; class Actinomycetes; order Mycobacteriales; family Mycobacteriaceae; genus Mycobacterium. Next base: position 331,376 of record CAVXZT010000012.1, on the reverse strand, counting down.
CGGGTGCGCGGCTTCCAACAGCGCGAACTGCTCGGCAACCGCGAGCGGCGCGTGGTTGGGCAGCATCACCCCGCCGGAGCCAAGCCGCACCTGCGACGTGTGAGCGGCCAAATGCGCGATCAGCACCGGCGGACTGGTGGCCGCGACGGCAGGCATGTTGTGATGTTCGGCCAGCCAGTAGCGGGTGTAGCCGAGCCGGTCGGCCGTCTGCGCCAGGTGCGTCGTCGCCGCCAGCGCATCGGACGTCGACTGGTCGGTGCGCACGGGCACCAGGTCGAGAACGGAAAGACGCATGGCTGGCTCAACGCTCATCGGTAGCCGTACGTTCCCGGGCCTGCAGGAAAATGTCGTCGAGCATCGCGGGCGTGAGCCTGCCGGTGAACGTGTTCTGCTGACTCGGGTGATAGCAGCCGATCAGCGTCACGCCGCCCACCACCGCGGTCGCGCCGTGGCCGAACTTCGGCGCAGGCGAAGCAACTGGACCGATCAGCTGAAGGACCGCCCGCCACGCGAATGCCCCCAGCGCAACGATCACCCGCACCTCCGAACCAACGAGCCGCCACTCGGCGTCCAGCCACGGCGCGCACATCGCGCGTTCGGCCGGTGTCGGCGCATTGCCCGGCGGCGCACAACGCACAGCCGCGGCCACCCGAGTGTCGTTGAGCGCCAACCCATCTGCAGCGTCCACACACGCCGCTTGATTGGCCAGTCCGGCGCGATGCAGCGCCGCGAACAAGAAGTCGCCAGAACGGTCGCCGGTGAACACTCGGCCAGTTCGGTTGCCGCCGTGCGCTGCGGGCGCCAATCCGACAATCAATACCCGCGGGGTCGCCGACCCCCAACCCGGAATCGGCCGGCCCCAGTACGGCTGGTCGGCGAACGACTTGCGCTTGACGACAGCGACCTCTTCACGCCACTCGACCAGCCGCGGGCACGCGCGGCACACCGACACTTCCGCGTCGAGCTCGTCCAGGGTTCTGACGGCCGCCGCCATCGACGCGACGTGCGCAGGAGTCTCGGCCACCGCGGTATTCGACGTGGCCGGATCGCCCGGCCAGCCGGAGCCGGCTGGCGCGGGAGAGTCGAACATCATCCCGGTACGCGGATGGGCCAGCTTCACACGACCACTGTGCATGCGCGGCAGATTCTCGTGCCGGGCGACCCTGCCCACTGTTAGATTCGGCCGCGATACCCCATGAACAACTCCAAGCGCGGCCCGCTGTTCCTGGTCCTGTTCGCTGCGCTGATGGCCGGTGCGGGCAACGGCATTTCAATTGTTGCCTTTCCTTGGCTTGTGTTGCAGCGCAACGGCTCTGCGCTGAATGCATCGATCGTGGCGATGGCGGGCACGCTGCCGCTGCTGGCCGCCACCCTGATCGCGGGCGCAGCCGTCGACTATCTCGGCCGCAGGCGGGTGTCGATGATTTCTGACGCGTTGTCGGCAATGTCCGTGGCCGCCGTCCCGATCCTGGCCCTCACGTTCGGAGTGGACGTCATCAACGTCGCGGTGCTGGCCGGACTGGCCGCACTCGGCGCGTTCTTCGACCCGGCCGGTATGACGGCGCGCGAGACGATGCTGCCCGAGGCGGCTACCCGCGCAGGCTGGACGCTGGACCACGCCAACAGCGTCTACGAGGCGGTTTTCAACCTGTCGTACATCGTCGGACCGGGCATCGGCGGCCTGCTGATCGCCACCCTCGGCGGCATCAACACCATGTGGGTGACCGCATCCGCCTTCGGGTTGTCGATCGTCGCAATTGGCGTGCTTCGGCTGGAGGGCGCGGGCAAACCCGACCGCACGACCCTGCCCGAAGGGGTGTGGGCGGGCATCGTCGAAGGCCTGAAATTCGTCTGGAACAACAACGTGCTGCGGACGCTGGCGTTCGTCGACCTGGCGGCAACCGGCCTTTACATGCCCATGGAGAGCGTTCTTTTTCCCAAGTACTTCGCCGACCGCAACGAACCCGCGCAGCTCGGCTGGGTGCTGATGGCGATCAGTGTCGGCGGGCTTGTCGGTGCGCTCGGCTACGCCGTGCTGTCGAAGTACTCGAGCAAGCGGGCCATCATGCTGACCGCGGTGCTGACGCTCGGGGTTGCGATGACGATCATCGCGTTCCTGCCGCCGCTGCCCCTGATACTCGTGCTGTGCGCCGTGGTCGGGCTCGTGTACGGACCGATCGCTCCGATCTACAACTACGTCATGCAGACCCGTGCACCCCAGCATCTGCGTGGCCGGGTGGTCGGGGTGATGGGGTCGCTGGCCTACGCCGCAGGACCGCTGGGCCTCATCGTCGCCGGCCCGCTCGCCGACGCCGCAGGATTGCACACGACGTTCCTCGCCTTGTCGCTCCCGATGCTCGTACTCGGTCTGGTAGCCATCTTCCTGCCTGCCCTACGCGAACTGGACTCAGGCGGGCAGATCGACCAGCCGCCGGGTCAGCCGGAGTAGGTGCGACCACTGCGGGCACGCGAAATCTCTGGCGTTTGGCCTTTCGGGTGTGGTCAGCCCTCCTAGGCTGCCGATGTGGGGTTGACGTGGCCGTTGATCGGTCGCTCGGAGGGGATGCAGAAGATCGTCACCGCGGTGTCGGATCCCGACCTCGCCGGGATTCTGGTCAGCGGACCCGCGGGTGTCGGGAAGAGCCGAATCGTGCGAGAGGCGCTGTCGTCGGTCGCGTCCCGCGGCATCGAGGCACGCTGGGCCGTCGGTACGACGTCAGCGCGCAAATTGCCTCTCGGGGCGTTCGCCTCGTGGGCCGGTACGGGCAGCACCGATCGACTGCAACTGGTGCGCGGAGTGATCGATTCTGTGACATCCGCGCCGCCAGGCGCCACTGTGGTGCTCGGTGTCGACGACGTGCACCTCATCGACGAGCTGTCGACGTTCGTCCTGCAACAGATCGTGCAGCGCAAGGCCGCCAAGGTCGTACTCACCGTGCGCGAGGGCGAACGCGTTCCCACCGAGATACACGAGGTATGGCAGGGCGGCCAATTCGAGCGGTTGGACCTGCAGCCGCTTTCCGACGGCGACGTGGCCGAGCTGTTGTCGGCCACCCTGGACGGGCCGGTTGATCCCGATGCCGCCACCAGGCTGTGGAAGCTGACGCGCGGGAACGCCCTGTATCTCCGCAACATCGTCGAGCAGGAAGTCGCCGACGGCCGAATCAGGCAGGAGCACGGCTTTTGGCAGTGGATCGGCGAACCGACCATGCCGAGGGGTTTGGTCGAGCTGATCGAATCCCGGTTCGACACGCTGGCACAGCCCGTCATCGAAGTGATCGACGCACTGGCCGTCGGGGAACCGCTCGAGATGACGACATTGCGGAAGATCGCGGACGCCGACGCCATCGAGGAAGCCAATATGCGCGGCCTGATCACCGTCGACCAAGGCGACGCCACGATCGACGTGCGACTGGCGCACCCGCTCTACGGCGAGGTGCGACGGACGCGGTCGGCCGAAACCAGATTGCGACGGCTGCGCGGACGGGTGGCGACGGAGCTGGCGTCTGCCCCAGACAGCGACGACATGCGCAACGTTGTGCGCCGCGCATCGCTGAGTCTGGACTCCGACGTGACGCCCGACTCCGATCTGTTTCTCACGGCAGCACGTGGTGCTATCTGGCTGGGAGACTTGCGACTGGCGGATCGCCTTGCGAAAGCGGCGATCCGCGCGGGCGCGTCGCCGCGCGCGTATTTCCTTCGTGCGCATGCGTTGTCGTGGCTGCCCGCCGGCAAGGAAGCCGATGAAGTGCTGGCCGCGGTCCCCGTTTCAGAGCTCACCGACGACGACCGCGGCAGACATGCGTACCTCCGTGCCCTCAATACATTGTGGGCACTCGGCGACGCCCGACGGGCGAAGGAAATCATCGATGACGCCGGCAGTAGCGCTGTGCCTTCCTTCTGGGTCGATGCCTTCCTCGCGGTGTACTGGTTTGCGCTTGACCAACCTCAAGAAGCACTAGAAGCGTCGGAAAGCCTTGTACTGGAAGACTTGCCGGCGGTTGCGGGCGCCGAGACCGCGTGGGTGCTCGCGGTGATGTTGGCGGACACGGGACAAACCGACAAGGCGGTGTCCGTCGCAAACACCGGCTACGACGTCGCCTCCCGGTTCTTCGATTCACCGCAGATGCGATTCAACATCGCCGACGCGGACGTGAGCGCGCTGTTGTTGGCGGGCCAAATCAGCGACGGGCTCGAGAAGGCGGAACGGGTCCGCAGGGAATCTGCCGAGGTGCACGGGGCTCCACAGCTGGTCGGCACCGCGATCGTGGGTCGAGCCGAACTCTTCGCCGGCCGGCTTGACTCGGCATGCGCGCTGTTGGGATCGGCGGCGCCCGCTCTTTCGGCATCGGGGAACGCGATGGGCTGGGGGTTTCGCTATCACGTCCCGTACGCCACCGCGCTGGCGATGCGAGGCGCGACGGAAGATGCGGCGGCCATGCTCGCTTCGCTCGACAAAGCCCGTCGGCCATTTCGCAAGCTGGACTACGAGCGCAGCCTGGCCCGCGCATGGGTGGTGGCAGGGCAGGGCGCCCTCACCGAGGCGATCAACACGTGTTTGTCCGCTGCCGAAAGTGCTGCGGCCAAAGGACAATTCGCCGCAGAGGTGGTGTGCCTGCAAACCGCTGTCCAGTTCGGCGATCACTCGGCTGCCCCTCGGCTCACCGAACTGGAATCGATCGTCGAGGGCCCGCGCGTGAAGCTGGCCACCCGATTCGCTTCGGCACTCGCCGGTTCTGATGCGCCCGAATTAGAGGAAGTATCTGTCGAATTCGAGCAAATGGGCGACCTCGTCGCAGCGGTGGACGCTGCCGCCCATGCCTGCCTCGCATTCCGGCACGGCGATCGGCGGGGCTCGGCCCTGGGATGCTCCGCGCGCGCGGAGGCGTTGGCGCAGCGATGCGGCGGCATCAGCACGCCGGCCCTGCGCGAGGTCGCCGAACCGCTGCCGCTGACCGCACGCGAGCGCGAGATCATCCGGCTGCTGGGGTCGGGGTCCTCCACCCGCGACGTCGCCGAGCGGCTCTGCGTCTCGGCTCGCACCGTCGAGGGCCACATTTACCGGGCCATGACGAAGACGGGGGCGGAAACCCGTGAGGAGCTCATCAGGATGGTGTTTCCCGATCGGCGGGACAACTAGGTCAGGTCATCTGCTCGGCAATCGCGATATGCCCTTCGAAGCCAAGCGATGTCGCCATGGCGAGGTAGCGCTCGTGATAGTCGCGGTAGGTCGACTCTTCACGTCGGGCGCGAGCGACGAGCGCGCGCAACCGCAGCACCGTGAGCTCCCGGTACAGCGGATCGATATGGCTCGGTAGCGCCGCCAACCGCGCGATCGCTGCATCGGCCTCAGCAAGGTCATCACCGGCGCCGCGGTCCAGGAGAGTCTCCACGAGAAACACGGTGGTCTGTACCAGTGGCCAGAAGTATTCGCCGTCGAACAAGCCATCGGCAACCGCGCGCAATTGCTCGGCCCCGCGGTCGAGGTCCCCTCGAAGAGCCATTTCGCGCGCCATCAATCCGTCGATGCCTGGGACAAGGTTGGTGGCGTACGAGTCGTTTATGCACGTTTCACGCAGTTCGGCCAATAGGTCGATGCCGCGCTGGTGGTCGTCGCCGTCACGGTGAATCAGCGCAACGCAGAGCGCGAATCGGAGCAAGACGAGCGTCACCTCGTCACTCGCTCGCTCGGCGATCTGTAACGCCTCTTCGATTTCCCGCAGCGCTTTATCGTCGGCCAGCAGTACACCGCGGGGTATAGCGATGCCATAGGTGAACGCGAAGACGACAGCTTGCGCGCTTAGGTCTGTTGATCGGGCCATCACAGCTGCGCGCTGGAAGTCTTCCCGCCATCCGCTCTGGCCCGACGCCCACCGGCCCGTCCCGCGCCACGCGAGTGCCGCCGAAAGTGGTGATGCCACGAACAAGTTGCCCATCTCCGGGTCGCCCCCGGCAAGGTCGATCGCCCTCTGAGACCAGCGCAGCACATCGCCCACCTCGCCTCGCTGGATCTTGGCGATGATGCCCGAAAAGGAGAGCGCAACGGTCAAGTCCGGATCGTCCAGCGGCTCTTGCCTATGCCGGCCGGTCCCACGACGCCGACGACGCTTCCCTTTCCCTTGATCGCCTGGTCCAGGATCCCGCCGAGCGCATTCAGTTCCCACTCGCGGCCAACGAAAGTCGGCTCGACTCGACTAGTGTGTCGGTGCGCCGCGACCCCGAGCAAACAGCGACCAACGACGGGAGCATGGAATCCCTTAATGTCTATAGCTTCTGGCTCGCCCAATGTGGCGACGTCTTCGACCAGCCGCGCGGTGGAGTCGCTCAGCATCACGCCACCTTCGGGCGCCACCGATTCCATCCGCTGCGCCATGCCGACCTGCTCACCGATGACGGTGTATGTCGCTGTCCCCGAATCGATTTCACCGGCGATTACCTCACCCGAATTCAAGCCAACACGCAGCCGCAACTCAATTCCGTCGTGGTGCTCGACGTCGGGGGCCAACGCCTGAGCTTCACGCTGGATGTCCAGCGCCGCCAGGCACGCCCGAATGGCATGATCCTCGAGCGCCACAGGCGTGCCAAAAAGCGCCATGATGCCGTCGCCTGTGAATTTGTTACCGTGCCGCCATAGCGTTGCACGACGGCGGTTGCCCGCCGGGCGAGCTCTCCGACGATCTCCCGGAGTCGTTCCGGCCCCACCGCCGCCGCGAGATCCATCGAATGAACGACGTCGGCGAAGAGGACGGTCACCTGCTTGTACTCAGCGCCCGCATCAGGTGTCGTGACCGACGACCCGCATGCGTGGCAGAAGCGGGCGCTCTCGAGCAACTCGGTGCCGCATGCGTCACACCAATTTGCTGTCGCCATTCCAGACCCCCGTCGAACCCTCCCTATTTGCCCAGGATATGTCCGATGCACTGACGGAGATGGCGATTCGAGCCTCCGCGCCTGCGCCCGATAGAGCAAGGCACCGAGACACAGGCTCGTAGCATCGACTTATGAGCGCGGAGGCAGTGGCGGCCCTGATCGCCCAGTTGCCCGAGGGCGTCGTCGTCACCGACCCCGACATCCTGGAGTCCTACCGGCACGACCGCGCCGCTGATCCCAGCGCGGGTACGCCGTTGGCCGTGGTCCGGCCCCACCGCACCGAAGAGGTGCAAACGGTGATGCGCTGGGCGACCGCCAACAAGATCGCGGTCGTGCCCCGCGGCATGGGCACCGGGCTGTCCGGCGGGGCGACCGCCCTGACCGGCGGCATCGTGCTGAGCACGGAGAAAATGCGGGACATCACCGTCGACCCGGTCACCCGCACCGCCGTCACGCAGCCAGGACTGCTCAACGCCGAGGTGAAGAAGACGGTCGCCGACTACGGGCTGTGGTACCCGCCGGATCCGTCGTCGTTCGAGATCTGCAGCATCGGCGGCAACATCGCCACCAACGCAGGCGGGTTGTGTTGTGTGAAATACGGCGTCACCACCGACTATGTGCTGGGCCTTCAGGTGGTGCTGGCCGACGGGACCGTCGTGCGCCTTGGCGGCCCACGCCTGAAGGATGTCGCAGGACTTTCACTGACGAAGCTCTTCGTCGGCAGCGAGGGCACGCTCGGGGTCATCACCGAGGTGACGCTGCGCCTACTGCCGCCGCAGCATGTCGCGAGCACGGTGGTCGCCACATTCGATTCGGTGGAGGCGGCCGCCAACGCCGTCGTCACGATCACCGGCAAGATCCGGCCGTCGATGCTCGAGTTCATGGACTCCGCGGCGATCAACGCCGTCGAGGACAAGCTGCGCATGGGCCTCGACCGGGATGCCGCCGCGATGATGGTGGCCGCCACCGACGACCGGGGACCCTCAGGCGTCGAGGACGCGCAGTTCATGGCCGACGTCTTCACCGAACACGGTGCGAAAGAAGTGTTTTCGACGTCCGACCCGGACGAGGGCGAAGCGTTCGTGGCCGCGCGGCGGTTCGCAATTCCCGCCGTTGAGGCGAAGGGCTCGCTGCTGCTCGAGGATGTCGGTGTGCCGCTGCCCGCGCTGGCCGACCTGGTCGCCGGGGTTGCGAAGATCGCCGCCAACCACGACCTGCTGATCTCGGTGATCGCCCACGCCGGCGATGGCAACACCCACCCGCTGATCGTCTACGACCCCGCCGACGCTGCGATGGCGCAGCGTGCGCAGAAGGCGTTCGGCGACATCATGGATCTGGCGGTCGGGCTCGGCGGCACCATTACCGGCGAACACGGGGTCGGCAGGCTGAAACGGCCATGGCTGGCGGGCCAACTCGGACCCGAAGCGATGGAGCTCAACCAGCGGATCAAGAAGGCACTCGATCCCAACGGCATCCTCAATCCCGGCGCCGCGATCTAACGGTCGACACAACGGGTATTTGACCGACGCTATTGACACACCATGGTGGAGTGTCGTATCAATGAGACATGACGGCGACTCTGTCTCACGGTTCCCCGGTCCGTTTCCAGCTCGCTGACGCCGATTCCTGGTCGAACCCGTGGCCGATGTACAAGGCGTTGCGTGACCACGACCCCGTGCATCACGTCGTCCCCGCAGACCAGCCGGATCACGATTACTACGTGCTGTCCCGGCACGCCGATGCGTGGCAGGCCGCACGTGACAATGAGACGTTCTCGTCGGCGCAGGGCCTGACCGTCAATTACGGCGAGCTCGAACTGATCGGCCTGCAGGACAATCCGCCGTTCGTGATGCAGGACCCGCCGGTGCACACCGAGTTCCGCAAGCTGGTGTCGCGGGGCTTTACCCCTCGGCAGGTCGAGGCCGTCGAGCCCAAGGTTCGCGAATTCGTCGTCGAGCGCATCGAACAGTTGCGCGCCAACGGTGGCGGCGACATCGTCGCCGAGCTGTTCAAGCCGCTGCCGTCGATGGTCGTCGCGCACTATCTCGGGGTTCCTGACGAAGACCGCAACCAATTCGACGGCTGGACCGAGGCCATTGTCGCCGCCAACACCACGTCCGGTGGCGTCGCCGGAGCGTTAGGCGGTCTTGGCGACGCGCTCGGCGGGATGATGGCCTACTTCACGGCGTTGATCGAGCGGCGTCGACAGGAGCCGGAGGACGACACCGTCTCGCATCTGGTGGCCGCCGGCGTCGGGGCCGATGGAGACATCGCGGGAGTGCTGTCGATCTTGGCTTTCACGTTCACGATGGTCACCGGTGGCAACGACACCACTACCGGAATGCTCGGCGGCACTGCGCAATTGCTCCACCAGCGGCCCGATCAGCGGCAGCTGCTGGTCGACAACCCCGACCTGATTCCCGAGGCGATCGACGAGTTCCTGCGGCTGACCTCACCGGTGCAGGGACTGGCCCGCACCACCACGCGCGACGTGACGATCGGCGACGCCACAATTCCCGCCGACCGCAAGGTGCTGTTGCTCTACGGTTCGGCCAACCGCGACGAGCGTGAATTCGGTGACGACGCCGCCGAACTCGACGTGCAGCGTCGACCACGCAACATCATGACGTTCAGTCACGGCGCGCACTTCTGCCTCGGCGCGGCCGCGGCCCGCATGCAATCCCGCGTCGCGTTGACCGAACTGCTGACGCGCTGCCCGGACTTCGAGGTCGACGAGTCGGGAATCGTCTGGGCAGGCGGCAGCTACGTGCGACGGCCGCTGTCCGTGCCGTTCAAAGTGAGGTCCTGATGCCCAAGGACTGGCTGGCGGCGCGGCGCACCGAGGTGGCCGCAGACCGAATCCTGGACGCCGCTGGAGAGTTGTTCGCCCAGCAGGAGGCGGCAACCGTCGGCATGCACGAAATCGCTTCGGCTGCAGGCTGTTCCCGCGCCACCCTGTACAGGTACTTCGAAAACCGCGAAGCGCTCTACACCGCGTACGTACACCGGGAGGCGCATCGGCTGTATCGCGAGATGACCGAGCAGATCAATTCGGTGGTGGACCCGCGTGAGCGTTTGATCGAAGGCATGATGGCCTCGATGCGCAACGTCCGCGAAAGTCCGGCGCTCGCATCGTGGTTCGCGACGACCCAACGGCCGATCGGTGCAGAAATGGCCGAGCAGTCAGAAGTGATCAGCGCACTCACAGAGGCCTTCGTGATCTCCCTGGCGCCCGATGACCCGCTGGTGGTGGCGCATCGGGCCCGCTGGCTGGTGCGAGTGATGACGTCACTGTTCCTGTTCCCTGGACACGACGAAGCCGACGAGCGCGCGATGCTCGAGGAGTTCGTCGTCCCGATGGTGGTGCCGGCGACGCAGGAGACGAGCTAGACCGATCCTTACTGCCGTGCCATCGAGATATTGAGCTTGTCCTCCGCAGTGACCAGATGATCGTGACTGTCTTGACCGATGTCGATGATCACCCGGTCGATCGTGCCGGTGAACTTATTTCCGTGGGGACCGTAATCGGTTGACGTCGGTGACCCCGTATCGGAACCTACGTCGCAGGCTTCATCAGCGGAGAAGGCCATCGGTTCCGTCTGTTCGACCCTGCCTGAGCCGACGGCTTTTCCGTCGTAGAACAGGGTGACCTCACCGCCCTTGCCGAGGCCGCCGCCGTCGTAGGTGAATTCCATCCGCACCTCGTGTTCCCCTGCGGGGATTGGCTCGTCGGCGGTGACGAAGTAGTAGTGGATGCCGAAGAAGTTGTAGCAGTACTTCAGTCGGCCGTCGTACGCGTACATGCACCAGCCACCGACGCCGCCGCCCTGGCTGACGATGACGCCTGCAGCGCCGCCGTCAGGGACGGTGATCTTGGCTGTCACAGAGTGGGATTTGTTCTTGATGTTGAGGACGCAGTTCTCCAGGAGACGCATGCCGGAGAAGAGCGTCTGGGTGTCACCCGTGATCAATTGTGGCCGCCCGGCGATACCGGCATCGAAGCGCTCGAAGGACCGGTCGTCCAGCGGCACCACGTTGTACTTTACCGCCTCGATGAGCCAAAGCCGTTGCAGCTCAGCGAGTTTCTCCGGGTTCTCAGCGGCCAGGTTGTGGGCCTGCGTCCAGTCGTCGGGGCCGTACAGCTCCCACACATCCTCGTCGAGCGGCGGAGCCACGACCAGCCAGGGCGTGCGGTGTTTAGTGACCGCCGTCCACCCTTTGTGGTAGATGCCGCGGTTGCCGAACATCTCGAAGTACTGAACTGTGTGCGTCTCCTCCGCATTCGCTTCACGGAGCGTCCCCAGCATGCTGACGCCCTCCAGCGGTGCCTGTTGGATGCTGTTCACCACCGTCGGCGCGGGAATGTTCGCGGCCTCGAGGATCGTCGGAGTGACGTCGATGACGTGGTGGAATTGGTCACGCGTTTCGCCTTTGCCCGTAATGCCGTTCGGCCAATGCACGATTGTTCCGTTGCGGGTGCCGCCCCAGTGCGAGGCCACCTGCTTCGTCCATTGATATGGCCCACACAGCGCATGTGCCCACCCCACCGCGTAATGGTTGTAGGCGTTCGGAGTGCCGAAGTCATCGATCTTCGACAACAAGAACTCGGGCGTCTCGATACCCGCAAGCCCGTTGAGCGTGCACATCTCGTTGAAACAGCCGTTGGGTGTGCCCTCCGCCGAGGCACCGTTGTCTCCGAGGATGTAGTAGATCAAGGTGTTCTCGAGAGCGCCGAGTTCGTCGATCGCGTCGACCAACCTGCCGACCTCATGGTCGGTCTGTTCGAGGAATCCGGCGTAGATCTCCATCTGACGGGCCAGCACTGGCTTCAGCTCTGCGGGCATGTCGTCCCAGCCGGGAATCTCGGCGTGCCGCGCGGTTAGCTCGGCGTCCTCGGGGACGACGCCCAGTGCCTTCTGCTTGGGAAGCATCTGCTCCCGCAACACATCCCAGCCGTCGTCAAACTTGCCCTGGTATTTGTCCGACCATTCCTTCGGCACGTGGTGCGGTGCGTGCGTGGCACCCGGCGCGAAATACATGAAGAACGGCTTGTCCGGCGTCAGCGCCTGCTGTTGGCGCACCCACGTGATCGCGCGGTTGGCGAGATCCTCTGTCAGCGTGTAGCCCTCCTCGGGTGTCTTCTCCGGTTCGACGGGCGTGGTGCCCTCGAACAGGCCCGGGTAGTACTGGTTCGCCTCGCCGCCGATGAAGCCGTAGAAGTGCTCGAAGCCCGAGCCCGTCGGCCACTGCCGGAACGGCCCCACTGGCGAGACTTCCCACACGGGCACCTCGTGGCACTTGCCGAACTGGCTCGTCGAATAGCCGTTTAGCCGCAGGGTTTCCGCGATCGGCGCTTTGTCCTTGGGCCGAACGCTGCTATAGCCGGGCGCCGACGTCGCGATCTCGGTGATCCCGCCCATCCCCACCGAGTGATGGTTGCGCCCAGTCAGCATCGCCTGGCGCGTCGGCGAACAGAGCGCGGTGGTGTGGAACCGGTTGAGCTTCACCCCGTTGCCGGCCAGCCGCTCGGCGACAGGCGTGTTGCACGGACCCCCGAACGCCGAACTGGCGCCGAAGCCGACGTCGTCGATCAGCACGATGAGCACGTTGGGCGCGCCCGCAGGAGGCCGCAGCATGGTGATCGGCGGATAGCTGGTGTCCGGATCCTTGGCGTCATAGGTCGTCAGTCCGACGTGCTCGACGTCCGGAATGGGCAGGATGTCGCGCCGCACCGGGTCCGACCCTGAATCTGACTGGCCATTGGTTTGCGCTGACGAGCTGGGCATGGTCGTCCTCTCTGCTCGAACCACGCTGCTCGGGGGTCCGAGACGGTCAGACTATGCGGCCATGCCCTGTCGTCGCGGTGTTTTAACGGGGACGCCAATATCGGTTCACCGACAGGTCATGTCACCCAATACGCTTGCACCTTTATCGATTTGCGCGCGATCTTGTAGTCCTCGCGGAAGATCTTGGCCACCTCGCGGGTGGTTCGGTTATCGCACGCCACCCACCCGAAGTGGTCGGCGGCGTCGAACGCCGATGAGCGGACCGCCTCCAGCAGGGCCTCGCCGCCGTTCTTGCGGTCCACCCACACCACATCAGTGGTCCGCGCCACCGGCAGTTGCTTGTCGTCGTCGTGTCCGGCCTCTAGAAACACCCGAGCCGGGGCGTCGGCGATGGCGGTGAGCAGCGAGTTGATCGCGGGCAGCGATGCGGTGTCGCCGACGATGACATAGCCCTTCGGCGCGGGCTCGGGCAGCGTGAAATTGCTGCCCAACACCGTCACGTCGATGGTGTCGCCCGGCTGCGCGTTTTGCGCCCACCGCGAGGCCACACCATCGTGCAGCGCGAACTCGATGTCGACGGTGTCGTCGACCGGGTTCGGCCCGACCAGGGTGTAGCCGCGCTGATGCTGCTTGTCTCCGTCGGCGAACCACATGCGGACCCACATCGTCGGGTGCAGCGGCGAGTCCTGCAGCATGCCGCCAGCCTCAAAGCTCAGGCGCAGGTAATGCGGCGTGATCTCGCGCTTGGCGGTCACGGTCAGCCGGTAGTCTCCCGCCCGCATCAGCTTGAGCACGGCGCCCTGGAACCCGCGCGATGGCATCTTGTCGGACATGCTCCGCCCCTCGTATCGATTACTTAGGGCAGCTTAACCTAACTAGCCATGAGTTGCGGTCGCCCGGGGTCTGCTAGGTGGTGTAGTAGCCCCGTCGGTAAGGTCTCCCAGGTGAGCAGGCCGACTTCCCGCGCAGGGTACGTGCGCGGCGGACTGGTCGGTTTGTGCGCCGCGCTGGTGACCGCGACGGCGCATGCGGGTGCCGGTGGCGGCCCGGCGGGTAGTGCGTTGATCCTCCTGCTCGTCGTGTGCGCGACGGTTGGCGCGATCGTCGGCGGAGTCACGCTCGAGGGCCGCCATTCGCGCGCCGTGTTGGTGATCGGCGCGCTCGGCGCGGCCCAGGTCTTGGGCCACGTGATGCTGACTATCGGCGGCCACCATGAGCACACCGGCTGGTTGTTGACGCTGCCGATGTTGACGCTGCACGTTCTCGCCGCCGTGGGACTCGGCATGTTGATAAACGCGGTCGAATACCTCTACGTGGTGTGTGGGTCAGTCCTGTGCTGGCTTCGGATTTTCGCGGCGGGCCACATCCGCCCAAGTTCCAGGCAAGCGTGGCGGCCCACCAATGTCGTTGTCGCGCGGCCTGTTCTGCTGCGTGCCGGCCTGGGAATGCGGGCACCGCCTCAGGTGTCCTTCGTGAGCGCTTAGCGCTCCGATCGCTTGTATGGCCGCTTCGCCTGTCGGCGATGGCGGCGTTGGCGTTGCGCTGCAGTCGAGCGTATTCCCCTGGCATGCACGGTATCCGCGCGTGCCCCGCACCATTCGAAGGCATTCCACATATGACCACCGTTTCCAATGACGACGAACTACATACCGATGACCCACCCGGCGAGCGGCCTTCTCGGCCAGGCGGTTTGCGGCCGCTGTTGATGCGAATGCACTTCTACGCCGGCGTCTTCATCGGCCCGTTCATCCTGATCGCCGCGATCACCGGCCTGTTGTACGCGTTGATCCCGCAGATCGACTCGATGGTGTTTCGCCACGAGTTGACCGTCGAGCAGGTGGGTGAGCAGCGTCTGCCGCTCGCCGACCAGCTCAACGCCGCCAGGTCGGTTCACCCCGAGGGCACGGTGGAAAGCATTCGGCCACCGGCGGAGGCCAACGAAACGACGCGCGTCATCCTGGCCGTCGACGATGTTCCCCCGGACTATGCACGCACGGTGTTCGTCGACCCGTACACCGGTGAGGTCCGTGGCGCGTTGACCACCTACGGGCAGTGGATGCCGTTGCGCGCGTGGTTCGACGAACTGCACCGCACCCTGCACCTCGGCTCGATCGGCCGCAATTACAGCGAGTTGGCGGCGAGCTGGTTGTGGGTGACCGCATTGGCCGGGCTGGTGCTGTGGATCTATCACCGCAAGGACACGGGCAGGCTGCGCCGCCTCGCGGTGCCTGATCGAGCTAAGAAGGGCCGTCGCAGAACATTGTCATGGCATGGCGCGGTAGGCGTTTGGATCGTCGTCGCGTTGCTCGGCCTATCGGTTACCGGCATCACCTGGTCGCGGTATGGGGGTCAGTCGGTCAACAAGATCCAGGAGCACCTGAACACGACCGCGCCCGCTGTCGACACCACCTTGGCCGACGCGAACGACTCCACCGGTGGACACCACCATGCCGCCGACGCTGCTCCGGCCGGCGGCGATGCGGCACTGCGCGGCGCCGACACCGCACTCCAAACAGCTCAACAGGCCGGGTTTTCCGGCCCGATGTGGCTGTATCCACCGGTCGAACAAGAGCACGGATGGGAGGTCGCCGAAAACAAGCGCGATTGGCCGACTCGCCACGACACCATCTCCGTCAACCCTGACACGGGCGCCATCACCGACCGGGTGAACTTCGCAGACTGGCCGTTCCTCGCGAAGCTCACCGATTGGGCCATCGACGCACATATGGGCGTTCTGTTCGGCCTCGTCAACCAGATTGTGTTGGCGCTCACCGCGATCGGGCTGATCCTGATTGTGCTGCGGGGCTACCTGATGTGGTGGCAGCGACGGCCCACTCGCGGATCGAGCTGGGCAGTCGGCAGGCCTCCGCTGCGCGGCGTTTTCCGCAACCTTCCACCGCTTGCTCTCGCTGGTGTGGGAATCGTTGCACTCGCGGCGGGTTGGTTCCTGCCGCTATTCGGGCTGAGCCTGTTCGCATTCCTGCTCGTCGATATCACCGTCGGCGCGGTAAAGCGCCGCACCGCAAGTACCCCAATCACCGGAAAGACGAATTGACATGACGAACAACCGCAAACCCGTTACCAGCATTACGACTCGTGTCCGGCGGGTGGCGATTGCCACCGCGGCACTGGGTGCGCTCACCGTTCTCACGGCCACACCGGCGTGGGCACACGTGCACGTCGAGGCCGACCACGCCCAGCCGGGCGCCGAGGCGACGCTGACCTTCGAGGTACCCAACGAATCCGAGAAGGGCGCGGCAACAACGGAACTCACCGTCGCGCTGCCGAACCTGACGTCGGTCAGCACTCAACAGATGCCGGGGTGGACCGTTCGGCTCGACCGCGACACCGCCGCGGGCACCGTGAAGTCGGTCACCTGGACCGCCGCCCCTTCTGCTGGCATTGCGCCCGACCAGTTCGCGCTGTTCCGCGTGGCCGTGCTGCTACCGAAGGCCGACAGCGTCAGCTTCCCAGCCGCCCAGACGTACAGCGACGGAACCGTTGTGAAATGGGACGAGTCGACTCCGCCCGGCGGTGCCGAACCCGAACATCCCTCCCCCACACTGGCTTTGACGGGACAGGCAGCCGACGAACACGCCGCGACGATGGCGGCCGCACCCGAACCGAGCAATACCGACGCGGCGCCGGCACCTTCTGCGGATGACACCGCGCGATGGCTGGCAGGCGCAGGCATCGCTCTCGGCGTGGTGGCAGTGGCTCTCACCGCCTGGCGACGCCGCACCTGATTCTAGTCGGAGCGGACGCGGGTGAACCGGTGCAGCAACCAGGCCAGCGGCACCGTCACCGCCACCGTCACGACGAACACGATGGCGATTGAGCCGGTGTAGATCGGATAGCGGACGATCTCCACCATCACCAGCTCCATCGTGAGCAGGTGGATCAGGAAGATCTCGTAGGAGATCTCGCCGAGGAACACCATCGGGCGGGATGCCAGGAATCGTGCGTAGATACCGCGATCGCCGAGCGCCAGCGGCGCGACCATCAGCGCGGCGATCATGGCGTAGAACACCGCCTTGAACAGTGCTTCGCGCAGTTCGTTGGGCGAGGTGGTGGGCGCGCCCGCGATCGGGGTGGACACGATGAAATAGCACGCCGTCGCGAGCGGCACACACGCCATGGCGTACGCCCGCACGCCCATCGATTGCAGGACAGCCAGCATCATCCCGCCGACGAACCAGGATAGATACGTCGGCAACCACAGCCGTGCGCCGTCGGGCAGAAAATCGGTGGTGTGCACCAGGATCAGCCACGCCGGGGTGATCAACGCCAAGCCCGCGAGTCCGGTCATCAACAGCACCGGCCGCCACCGCCGTCGGCACAGCACCACCAGCAGCAGGTATGCCAGCAGCGGCAACACCACGTAAAACGCGACCTCGACGGCCAGGCTCCACATCTGGGTAAGGCCTTGGTGCAGATACGAATACAGATAGTTGTCGGTGTAGATCTGCGTCAGCGACAGATTGCGAAGAAATCCCATCCACGTGTGTCCGGGATTCGGCCCGGCCGTGCGGAAGTGGTAGAGCAGATACGCCGCGATGACCGTCACGGCGTACGCGGGCATGATCCGTCGCACCCGATGCCAGGCGTACCGGCGCACCGACGGTGGCAGCCCACCCGATGCGGCTGCCTTGACCCATGGTCCGAACAACAGAAACCCGGAAAGGACAAAGAAGATCGGCACGCCGATCTCCATCCGGGCGTACATCAGTCCGATGTAGCCGTGGGTGTAGTGGCCCGTGGTGTAGGCGGCGTGGGTGAGCACCACCAGTAGCGCGGCGACCGCACGGATTCCAGTGAGCGAGGCAACGCGCTCGGCCTTGCTGACCGACTCCAGGCCGCCCTGCGCTGCCACGTCCTTCGACAGGGTCATTTCGATTTGCGGGTGTTCTTCCCGGCCTTACGGGGCGGCCGGTCTGGCTGCAGATTGATCAGGATGCCCTGAATGCGGGTCCGCTCCAACGCTTTCACTGTCTCGCGAGAAAGCTGGACCGGCAACTCCACCAGCGAGTGATCCGGCCGGATGGAGATGTGGCCGAAATCGCTGCGATGCAGACCACCCTCGTTGGCGATGGCGCCCACGATCGCACCCGGACTCACCTTGTGCCGCTTGCCAACCGCGATGCGATACGTCGCGAAACCTTGGCCCGGTTTGCGCGGCCCCTTGTCCGGCCGACCGGAACGGTCGGAACGGTCGGGCCGGTCGGGGCGACGCTTCTCCGGCGGCGGTTCCGACATCAGGAACTGCTCACCGTCGCGCGCCTGCGCAGCCAGTGCGGCGGCGATGTCCACCATCGGGACGTCGTTCTCGCGCTCGTAGTCCTCGATCATTCGCCGGAACAGTTCGAAACCGGGAGCACCAAGCGCGTCGGTGATCGAGTCGCGGAACTTCTCCACACGCTGCGCGTTGACGTGGTCGACGGTGGGCAGTTCCGCCTCGGTGAGTTGTTGGCGGGTGGCTTTTTCGATGGACTTGAGCATGTGCCGCTCGCGTGGTGACACGAACAGCAGCGCCTGTCCGGATCGACCGGCACGGCCGGTGCGCCCGATGCGGTGCACGTAGGACTCGGTGTCGTGCGGTATGTCGTAGTTCAGCACGTGCGAGATGCGCTCGACGTCGAGGCCGCGAGCGGCCACATCGGTGGCGACGAGAATGTCGACACTGCCGTTCTTGAGCGAAGCGATGGTGCGCTCGCGCTGTGCCTGTGGGATATCGCCGTTGATCGCCGCTGCGGAGAAACCACGGGCCCGCAGTTTCTCGGCGACCTCCTCGGTGGCCTGCTTGGTGCGGACGAAGACGATCATCGCCTCGAACGGCTCGACCTCGAGGAGACGGGTGAGCGCGTCCATCTTGCGTGGCCCGGCGACCTGGATGTAGCGCTGCGTAATGTTCTCTGCGGTGGCCGTTTTCGATTTGACCGACACCTCGACAGCGTCATGCAGATACTTCTTGGTGATCTTGCGGATGCCCGGCGGCATCGTGGCGGAGAACAGCGCCACCTGCTTGTACTCGGGCGTGCCGGAGAGGATTCGCTCGACGTCTTCGGCGAAGCCCATTTGCAGCATCTCGTCGGCCTCGTCCAGCACCAGGTAATCGAGCCGCGACAAGTCCAGTGTCCCGCGCTCGAGATGGTCGATCACCCGGCCCGGCGTTCCGACCACCACCTGCGCTCCGCGCCTCAACCCCGACAGCTGCACGGTGTAGGAAGACCCGCCGTAGATCGGCAGCACCTTCACCGCGGGCAGGTGGGCGCCGTAGCGGCTGAACGCCTCGGCGACCTGCAGCGCAAGCTCCCGGGTGGGGGCGAGCACCAGAGCCTGCGTCGCCTTGTTGGCAGGGTCGATCTTGGACAGGATCGGGATCGCGAACGCCGCGGTTTTGCCCGTCCCGGTCTGCGCGAGGCCGACGACGTCGGAGCCCGCCATCATCGCCGGGATGGTCGCCGCTTGGATGGCTGACGGCGACTCATATCCGACGTCGGCGACCGCCTGCAGCACCGAAGGGTGAATCTGCAGGTCAGCGAAGGTGAGCTCGGCGTTGGCCGAATCTGGTTCAGGGGACGTCATCGGGGCTTGAGTCTAATGGCTGGTGATGCGATTCCCGGCCGCGCGCCTGTTCGACCAGCGATCGCGATGACGGTACGGTCCGCATTTGTGAAGTGGGCGGTTCTGATTTGCGCGGCGGGGCTTGCGGTCGCCGGATGTGGTTCGAGCGACTCGACCGCGTCCAAGACGCCGGAGCCGCCGGTCATCGCGTCTACGCCGGCGACGGCGCGGCCGGCGTCGCCGCTGCCTACGGTTGCCGGTCCCACCACGACCGAGGCGGCCGACCCGTGCACCGTCAATCTGGCCGCGCCCGAGATCATCAAGGCCGTCTCCGAGTTATCCCGCGACCCGCGCAGCAATCAGGCCTGGAACCCCGAGCCTGTGGCAGGCAACTACAACGAATGCGCGCAGCTCTCGGCGGTGATCGTCAGGGCCAACACCAACTCCGAGAACCCGAACACCCGCGCCGTGCTGTTCCACCTCGGCAAGTTCATCCCCACCGGCGTGCCCGACACTTACGGCTTCAATGGCATCGACGACTCGGCCACCACCGGCGACACCATCGCGCTGCGCTACTCCAGCGGCGTCGAGGGCCTCGACAGCGTGGTGAAGTTCCGCTGGAACGGCAACGGTGTCGAGCTGATCGGCAACACGCCCGGCTGACTTCTTCGCGCGAACGTGGGTTACCCGCACGCTTTTCGTTGTGGGATTGTGCGTCAAGCCCACACTCGGCGGGTCGTGTCCAGCCACGAAATGCGCGCGTCGAGTCGGATCTCATCACAGTGTGGCCAACCCGCCGCCCGCATCGCATCTCGCACGCGGCCGAGGAAGACATGCGGTCGGTAACGCAAGAGATCGCGACTCACCCGGATGATCAGCCAGCGTTGGGCGGCTAGGTCGGCCAGCCGGTCGATGTCTCGAGCGTGCTGTTCGGGCGTGGTCCAATGTTGCGGACCGTCGTACTCGACTCCAACCTTCCATTCCTTCCACCCCATGTCGACGCGGCCGACGAACTCGCCGTACTCGTCGACAACAACGATCTGCGTCTGCGGCTTTGGAAAACCGGCGGCGATCAACAGGAGCCGCGTCCGGGTTTCCTGCGGCGACTCGGCGCCGCCGTCCATCAACGCCAAGACACGCCGGAGCTGCACCATGCCGCGAGCCCCGCGACGGCGTTCCGCAAGACGCTCGATGTCGACCGGCTTGAGGCCGGTCGCGTTGGCGAGCGCATCGACACGGATGATCGCCGTCTCGAGACGATCTCGCCGACCGATATCGAATGCTGTCCGCGCCGGCGTAGTCACCGGCATTCCGTGGACGACGGAAATCTCGTCATCGCGAAGGCGCTCGCGATGGATAACGATGCCGTCGACGTCGCAGGCCTCGGGGCGGATCAGCT
Source organism: uncultured Actinomycetota bacterium (assembly GCA_963766465.1). Taxonomy (GTDB): domain Bacteria; phylum Actinomycetota; class Actinomycetes; order Mycobacteriales; family Mycobacteriaceae; genus Mycobacterium. The sequence continues at coordinate 310,757 of CAVXZT010000012.1, read as the reverse complement.
CGGCCGGTAGTTCCAAGTCAATCCATTCAGCTCCGTGCAACGCCGCGGCGGACATTCCGGCAACCGTGGCGTTTCGCTCCGACCACAGCCAAGCCGCGATCGCCCGTCTGTCCGGGGTCAGCTCGACGCCATTTTCCAAGTAGACATTGCGGTAGACCATTCGATGGCGGCTGACCAACGTTCGCCTGGTTACCCTGCCCGCCGCCAGTGCTTCAGTGCCGATGAACGGCAAGAATTTCTCATTCATGCGCTCACCGTCAGCGTGTGGTCTCACATAATCGGCGGTCGCGGCCATGTGAAGGGCCGGTCTGTGGATAAGCGCCACCTTGGGGATCGACGATTGTGGGCTTGTGTCACGCCGACGCCCCATTCGGCGTGCGGGTAACCCACGTTCGCGCGTGCTGAGGTGTCGGGTGGCTCACATACAGTGGCAGCGTGTTCGTGGCCTCTCAGGGAGCCGAAGCCCAAGTCATCTACAGCGCATCCGATCTCGCCGCCGCTGCGCGCTGCGAGTATGCGCTGCTACGCTCGTTCGACGCTCAGCTCGGCCGAGGGCCGCGGGTCGCGGTCGAGGACGAACTGCTCGCGCGGACAGCCAAACTCGGCGGCGAACACGAACAACGTCACCTCGACGAACTTCGGGAGATCGCCGATGACACCGTCGCGATCATCGGCAGGCCGGACTACACCGTCGCCGGGCTCACCGCCGCCGCCGAGCAGACCATGCGCGCGGTCGAGCGTCGCGCTGCGGTGATCTATCAGGCCGCGATGTTCGACGGCCGCTTCGTCGGCTTCGCCGACTTCTTGGTATTCGACGGCGAGCGGTACCGGCTGCGCGACACAAAACTGGCCCGGTCGGTGAAGGTCGAGGCCCTGCTGCAGCTCGCGGCCTACGCCGACACGCTCGCCGCGGCGGGTGTCCCCGTCGCGGATGAAGTCGAGTTGGTTCTTGGCGACGGTGCCACCGCGAGCTACCGCGTCGACGAATTGCTGCCCGTCTACCTGCCTCGCCGCGCCGCACTGCAACGCCTGCTCGACGACCATCTGGCCGGCGGCGCCGCGGTCACGTGGGAGGACGACGAGGTACGCGCCTGTTTTCGCTGCCCTGAATGCGAGATCCAGGTCCGCGCCACCGACGACCTGCTGCTGGTGGCAGGCATGCGGGTCAGCCAGCGCGCCCGGCTGATCGAAGCCGACATCACCACGTTGTCGGCGCTCGCGCAGCACGACGGGCCGGTGCCCGAGCTGTCGGTCAGGACCGTCGGGGCGTTGACCAGGCAGGCACGTCTCCAGATCGCACCGCGAGTCGAAGGCAAGCCTCCCTTCGAAGTCGCCGACGCGCAGCCGCTCACTGTGCTGCCCGATCCCGACAAGGGCGACCTGTTCTTCGACTTCGAGGGCGATCCGCTGTGGACCGTCGACGGTCGCGAGTGGGGCCTTGAGTACATGTGGGGCGTACTCGACGCAACGGGCACCTTCCGCCCGCTGTGGGCCCACGACCGCGCGACCGAGCGCAAGGCGCTTGTCGACTTCCTCGCGATGGTCCGCAAGCGGCGCAAGCGCTACCCGAAGATGCACATCTACCACTACGCCGCCTACGAAAAAACCGCGCTGCTGCGACTGGCGGGCCGCTACGGCGTCGGCGAGGACGAGGTCGACGACCTGTTGCGAAGCGGTGTGCTCGTCGACCTCTTCCCGTTGGTACGCAAGAGTATTCGCGTCGGAACTGAGAACTACAGCCTAAAATCGCTCGAACCGCTCTACATGGGGTCGGAACTGCGCACCGGCGACGTCACCACCGCGGCGGAATCGATCACCATGTACGCGCGCTATTGCGAGCTGCACGCCGACGGTAAGACCGAAGAAGCCGCCAACGTGCTCACGCAGATCGAGGACTACAACCGCTACGACTGCCGCTCGACGCACAAGCTGCGCGACTGGTTGATCAAGATCGCGATCGAATCGAGCGTGCCGCCGCTGGGCCCGCAGCCGGTCGCCGATGGCACCGCCGTCGAGGAAGTCGACGAGCTCGCTCGCACGTTCATGGCGTTCGCCGGTGACGGCGTGGAGGAACGCAGCCCGGATCAGACGGCCGTCGCGATGTTCGCGGCCGCGCGCGGCTACCACCGTCGCGAGGACAAGCCGTTCTGGTGGGCACATTTCGACCGGCTGAACAACCCCGTCGACGAATGGGGCGACACCAGCGACGTGTTCCTTGCCGACGACGTCGGCGAGGTGGTCAAGGACTGGCACCTGCCGTCGTCACGCTCCCGAAAGCAGCAGCGCTGGGTGAAGCTGACGGGGACGCTGGCCGCCGGCGGATTGGACCGTAGTGTGTTCGCGCTCTACAACCCGCCGTCGCCGACCGGGTTGACCGACAGCATCGACCGGCGCGCAGCGGGGAACGCCGAAATCATCGACGTGGACGACCCCAACGTCCCGACCGAAGTGACTATCTGTGAACGGGAGCCCAAGGACGGCGGGACGTTCGCGCAGCTGCCCTTCGCGCTGACCCCCGGCAGGCCCTTCCCCACCGGAAAGCTGCGCGAGTCCATCGACGCCGCCGCAGCCGAAGTCGGCGCAATCCTGCCGGACCTGCCCAACAGTGCAATTGTCGACATCCTGCGCCGCCGGACCCCGCGCACCCGTAGCGGAGCGCCGGTGCCGCACAACGGCGACACCGCCGCGGACATCACGACCGCACTACTCGACCTCGACTCGTCCTACCTTGCCGTGCATGGACCGCCAGGCACCGGTAAGACCTACACGGCGGCCAGGATCATCGCAAGGCTGGTCAACGAACACCGGTGGCGGATCGGGGTCGTCGCGCAGTCACATGCGGTGGTGGAGAACCTGTTCCGCGATCTGATCGGCGCCGACGTCGACCCTGCGCAGATCGGCAAGAAGGACTCGCCGCCCGACGCCGCGTGGCGGGACGTCGACAAGGACGACTACGCTGCGTTCATCGCCACCAACGACGGCTGTGTAATCGGCGGCACCGCATGGGATTTCGCCAACGACACCAGGGTCGACGCCCGCAGCCTCGACCTGCTGGTGATCGAGGAAGCCGGTCAGTTCTGCCTTGCCAACACCATCGCGGTCGCCCGCGCGGCCCGCAACCTAATGCTACTTGGCGACCCGCAGCAGTTGCCTCAGGTGAGCCAGGGACATCATCCCGAGCCGGTCGACGCGTCCGCGCTCGGCTGGCTCGTCGACGGCCACCGGACCCTGCCCGAAGAGCTCGGCTACTTCCTTGACCGCTCGCATCGGATGCACCCCGCGGTCTGCGAGCCGGTGTCGCGGCTGTCCTATGAAGGCCGACTGCATTCCGAGGAGAGCCGAACCGCGGCGCGCAGGCTCGACGGGCAGGCGCCGGGCGTGCGGGTGATCAGCGTCCCGCACGACGGCAACTCGACCAGCAGCCCGGAAGAGGCGGCAGCGATCGTGGCGGCCACTCGGCTGCTGCTCGGCTCCGGCTGGACCGACGAGGACGGCGCGCGGCCGCTGCGGGGCGACGACGTACTCGTCGTGGCGCCGTACAACGCGCAAGTGCTGCTGCTGCAGGACTATTTCGAGGCGGCAGGCCTGCCCGAGGTGGCCGTCGGCACCGTCGACAAGTTCCAGGGCCGCCAGGCGCCGGTGGTGTTTGTTTCGATGACGGCGTCATCAATCGATGACGTTCCCCGCGGCATCTCGTTCCTGCTGAACCGGAACCGCCTCAACGTCGCGGTCAGCCGCGCCAAATACCTGAGCATCATCGTCCGTTCGGAAGCGCTGACGGAGTACCTGCCTGCCACACCGGATCGACTGATCGAGCTGGGTGCGTTCTTGTCGCTCGCACCTTGTGATACACCCACGGGATGAGCCTGACCGACACGCTGGCTGGGATCGTCGGTGCTGCCCACGTGATCACCGATCCCGACGTGCTGGAGGGCCGCAGCGTCGACCACACCGGGCGCTACCGCGGGCACGCCAGCGCACTGGTGCGGCCGGGGACGGCCGACGAGGTCGCGGCGGTGCTGCGGGCCTGCCGCGACGCCGGCGCGTACGTCACGGTGCAGGGCGGCAGGACATCGCTGGTCGCCGGGACCGTGCCCGAACACGACGACGTGCTGCTGTCGACGGAGCGGCTGCGCGACATCGGTGAGGTGGATGCCGTCGAGCGGCGGATACACGCGGGCGCGGGCGCGACGCTGGCCGAGGTGCAACGCGCCGCGGCTGCGGCCGGTCTGGTGTTCGGGGTGGACCTGGCCGCGCGTGATTCGGCGACCGTGGGCGGGATGGCGTCGACGAACGCGGGCGGGCTGCGGACGGTTCGGTACGGCAACATGGGCGAGCAGGTCCTCGGCCTCGATGTGGCGCTGCCCGACGGGTCGGTGGTGCACCGGCACAGCCAGGTCCGCCGCGACAACACCGGATACGACCTGGCGTCCCTATTCATCGGCGCGGAAGGCACATTGGGCGTCATCACCGGGCTGGACCTGCGGCTGCACCCGACACCGACGCACCGGGTCACGGCGATCTGTGGGTTCGACGACCTCGACGCTCTTGCCGAAACCGGCCGCGCGTTCCGGGATATGGAGGGCATCGCCGCATTGGAGTTGATCGACGCACGCGCCAGCGCGCTGACCGCCGAGCATGTCGGGGTGGCGGCACCCGTCGACGGCGCCTGGCAGCTGCTCATCGAATTGGCAAGCGACACCGACCAAACCGAGCGACTGGCAGATGCGCTCGAGGATGCGCGCATCTCGGGTGAGCCGGCCGTGGGCGTCGACATCGGCGCGCAACAGCGGCTATGGCAGGTCCGCGAATCGATCGCCGAAGTGCTCGGTGTGTACGGACCTCCGCTGAAATTCGATGTTTCGCTGCCGCTTTCGGCAATCGACGGGTTCGCCACCGAGTCGGCAGCATTGGTCGTCAAGCATGCCCCCGACGCCATTCCCGTGCTGTTCGGTCACATCGGTGAAGGCAACCTGCATCTGAATGTGGTGCGTTGCGGGCCCGATGCGGAACGTGAACTTTACGCGGCGATGATGGAGTTGATCGCCCGCCGCGGAGGCAACGTCAGCTCCGAGCACGGCGTGGGCACCCGCAAGCGTGACTACGTGTCGATGTCGCGCACCGAGGCCGATATCGCGGCGATGCGCGCCGTCAAGGCCGCCTTCGATCCGACCGGATACCTCAACCCCGCAGTGCTCTTCGGTTAGTCGCGGCCCGGCATCGAGTGCTTGCCGTAGCTCGACGCGTCGTCGGGGTCCTCGCGGGAATGCCTGCCGTTGGACTCGAACCAGAACGGCCGCTTCTCGGCGTGTTCCTGATGCAGGTGGTGGCGAGCCGCCCGTCCGTGGCGAGGCGGTGCGGCCTCCTCAGGAGCGGGAGGAGGCAACGGCTGGAACCGTTGTTCCTCGTCGACATGAAAACCGTTGTGCGCAAATCCAATCGGTTCGGGCTTAGGCTTGGCGGGAACGTCTCCCAGCAGTTCGTCGAGAATGTCCCCCTGCCCTTCGGGCGGGAGGTGCCCCCAGCGCCACGCTTCTCGCGGCGGCTCCTGTGTTGGCGGCTCGGGTGCGAGCTGCTCGGGTTCGTCTTCGAGCAGCGAGTGCCAAGACTCGACGGGGGCACCGTGCCAGACCTCCGCAGGGGCGTGCAGCACGTGCTCGGCGCGCGACCGCATCGGCTCGGTGACGCTATCGTCGGCCAGCACGACGGGCTCGGCCTGCGTCACCGGTTCTGGCTCATCCCACGACACCGTGTACTCGAGGTAGTCGTCGTCATCGCCGAACGTCTCGTCGCCGCCGTACTCGACCGCATAGCCGGCGTCTCGGTCGGGGTCCTCAACGTCGTCCTCGACCAGCCGGTCGGGGTCGCCAAATCCGAGCATGAAGATCGCCGCCACCACGCCGAACAGCGCGAAGAACGCGGGCAGCAGCAGCGACTGCGACATCGCGGCGGCGAACGGTTCGTGTAGGAACGCGGGCAACCGGGCCACCGAGCCTTCGCCGGGCGCCTCCGTCATCATGGGCGGCATCTCGGCACTGATCCGGGTCGTCATGAACGCCGCCATGCCTGCACTGCCCAGCACCGAACCCACTTGTCGGGTGGTGTTGTAGACACCCGAACCGGCGCCTGCGAGCTGCTGCGGCAGGTTTCGGGTGGCCGTCGCGGCCAGCGGCGCCCAGATGAACGCCGAGCCGATGCCCATCGCCGTGATCGGTAACACGAGCCGCCAGATGGGCGTGGTCGGCGTCATCTCGACGGAAAGCCACGTCATCGCGATCGCGAGTACGGCGAATCCAAAACCGATCACGGGCCGCGGGTGCGACCGGTCGACGATCTTGCCGACGAACGGTGCGAGCACGCCGGTCGCGATCGCCATCGGCGCAATAAGCAGCGCCGACCGAGTTGGCGAAAGCCCGCACACCGCTTGCGCGTAGAACATCAACGGCACGAACGTCGCCGTCACGACGAAACCGATGGTCGCGACCCCGAGGTTGGACAGTGAGAAGTCGCGGTCGCGGAAGATGATCAACGGGATCAACGGTTCGTTGCGGTTGACCGACTGCCATATGAGGAACGCCGCAACGAACCCGATGCCTCCCGCGAGCGTGCCCCAGATCCACGGGGCCCAGTGGTGCGCCTGGCCCTCCTGCAGTGCGAACACGATCATGAACATGCCGATCCCGGAGAGCACCACGCCGAGCAGGTCGAAGCGGTGCTTTTGGGTGGGCAGCACGGGGATCAGCCAGACGGCCAGCGCCAGCCCGATGATGCCGATCGGCACGTTGACGAAGAAGATCCATTGCCAACCGAGGTGATCGACCAGCACACCGCCGGCGAGAGGCCCGACAAGCGTCGCAACCCCCGCGGTGGCGCCCCACACGCTCATCGCCACGCCGCGGCGGTCGGCAGGGAACATTCGGGTGATCGTCGACAGCGTCTGTGGTGTCAGCAGCGCAGCGCCGATGCCCTGCACGACGCGTGCGGCGATCAGCATCTCGATGCTGCCGGCCAGGCCGCACCACAGCGACGCCGCGGTGAACACCGTCAGCCCCAGGAGATAGAGGTTTTTCGGCCCATATCGATCGCCTAGGCGCCCGGCAACCAGCAGCGGCACCGCGTAGGCGAGCAGGTAGGCACTGGTCACCCAGATGACGGAGTCGTAGCTGGCGCCCAGCTTGTCCATGATCGACGGATTGGCGACCGCGACGATGGTCGCGTCGACCAGGATCATGAAGAAGCCGACCAGCATCGCCCACAGGGCGTTCCACGGGTTAGTGGGGTCGACTTGCCACCGCGCCCCGCTTCGGGCGCGGCTGTCCTGCCGGTTAGTCAGCGTTTGGTACATCTCGGGTCGACCAGGTAAACAACGATTGAGCCGACGGTACGGACCTAGATATGCCCCGACAAGTCGGGGGTCAACCAGATAAAGCGCGTCAGGCTGGTTCTGCGACGGCGTCGCCGATGACGTCGTCCTCGGTTTCGGTGGCCGGCACGCCGACCGCCAGTAACGCCAGCAAAGCGATCACCATGCCGGCCGTCATCACCAAGGCTAACGCGACCTCACCGTTGCCGAGAACGCCTACCAGAGGCGCCACCGCGGCGCCGAGTCCGAACTGGGCCGCACCCAGCAGTGCGGCGGCCGTGCCGGCGGCGTCGGGATGCCGCGACAGTGCCACCGCCGGTGCGTTGGGAATGACCAGGCCCATCGCCGCCAGGATCGCCCAAACGGGCAACATGAAGCCCGGCAGCCCACCCACGTGGGAGATGGAGACGCCCACGAAGACCACGCCGGCCAGCGACGCTGCGACCAGCGCCCACACCACGATGGTCTGGGGACCGAACCGGCGCAGCAGCACCACGTTCAACTGCGTGGCACCGATCAGGGCGACCGCTCCCGCGCCAAACACCAACGCGAAGGCCTGCTGGTCGAGGCCGTAGTGGCCCTGCAGCACGAACGGCGCGCCCGCGATATAGGCGAACAGGCCGGACATGCCGAGCGCGGCGACGAGCACGAGGATGACGAAGCGAGCGTCGCGCAGCAGTTCGGCGTAGGTGGCGGCGATGCCGCGCACCTTCAGCGGCCGCCGATGCGACGCAGCGAGGGTTTCCGGCAGCGCCAGCGCCGCAAGCAGCAGCAGGCCGCCTCCCAAAATCACCAGCGCGGCGAACACCCAGTGCCAGGAGGCCTTCAGCAGCACGGCGGCACCAAGCGACGGTGCCACCACGGGTGCCACGCCGAGCACGAGCATCAGCCGTGACATGACGGTTGCGGCGACTGTGTCCTTATAGAGGTCGCCGACGACGGCGATGGCCACCACCATCGCGGCGGCGGCGCCCATGCCCTGCAACCCCCGCGCCACGCCGAGCACGGCGATGTTAGGCGCGAACAGGCACAACAGCGACGCCAGCATGTGCAGCACGATGCCGGCCATCATCGGCCTGCGGCGGCCGAGCGAGTCCGACAGCGGTCCGACGATCAGCTGGCCAAGAGCCAACCCGGCGAGGGTGCCGGTCAGCGTCAGTTGCGCGACCGACGACGAGACAGACAGGTCGTCAGCGATCTTCGGCAGCGCAGGCAGATACATGTCGATGGTCAGCGGGCCCAGCGCGACCAATGCGCCAAGCACCACGATCATTCGGGTGCGACTCGGCGGCCTCGATCCCCCTGCCGGGATCGAAGATTCCGCGATGGTCACGTCCATGTCGATCGATGCTGCCATGAGAGTGGTTAGCGCCGCTTCTCAATATTTTGTTCCCTGCATCACAGACAGTGAGCGCTGTCACGATCGGGCACCCGCGGTGCGCCTTCGGTCGTTCAACAAGCGTTAGCCTGAAGATCCGGACCAACATGGTCCACAAGGGGGAGCCGAAATGAGCGCTCGGTCAAGCACCAAGAACCAGCTGCCCGCTGTTGCTGATGAGAATCCCAGCGCCGCGGCCAAGGTCCTCTCTGCGATCATCGAACGCGGCGCGCGTGTGCAGGGTCCTGCCGTCACGGCCTATGTCGACCGCCTTCGCCAGCACAATCCCAACGCGGCGCCCGCCGAGGTGGTCAAGAAACTGGAGAAGCACTACCTCGCCGCGGTGATGGCCAGCGGCGCCGCCGTCGGCTCCGCTGCGGCCTTTCCTGGCATCGGGACCCTCGTGGCGCTGTCAGCGGTTGCCGGCGAGACCGTCGTGTTCCTGGAGGCGACGTCTGTCTATGTGCTTGCGCTGGCCGAGGTATACGGCATCCCTGCCGAACACCGGGAACGCAGGCGCGCCCTTGTGCTGTCGGTTCTCGTCGGCGAGGACAGCAAGCACGCCGTCGCCGACCTGATCGGGCCGGGCCGCACCAGCGGCGCGTGGATGGCCGATGGCGCGGCGACGCTGCCGCTGCCCGCGGTGTCCCAACTGAATTCGCGCCTGCTGCGTTACTTCGTGAAGCGCTACACGCTCAAGCGCGGGGCGATCGCGTTCGGGAAGTTGCTGCCAGTCGGCATTGGCGCCGTCGTCGGCGGCGTGGGAAACCGGCTGATGGGCAAGAAGATCATCGCCAACGCCCGCAAGGCGTTCGGCAGTCCTCCGCCGCGGTGGCCGGCCGCTCTGCACGTCCTGCCGGCTCCCAGCGAGCGATAACGATAACTGCCGTTCGCATAGTTGGGCCTACAGCGGAGGCGTTAGCCTTTAGGCGGTGGAAAGCGGGTGACCGCGGACCGCGGGAATACGGGTGGCGAGCGCCTAGGAAAACCGCTTGCCTGAAGCGAAGGAATCGAGGCGAGTGCTGCCGTGAGCACACCATCACCATTCGGACAGAACGAGTGGTTGGTCGAGGAGATGTATCGCAAGTTTCGCGAGGATCCCTCGTCGGTAGACCCGAGTTGGCATGAATTCCTAGTCGACTACTCCCCCGAGCCAACCGCCGAAGCGCAATCGACTGCGGGCAACGGACAACCGGCTGGACAACCGGCCCAAGCGGCCGCCCCCGCCAAAGCACCGGAACCGGAGAAGGCCGCCGCCCCGAAGCCCCCTGCTCCGCGAACGCCCGTCGAAGGCGAAGAGGTGCTTGTGCTGCGCGGCGCTGCTGCCGCCGTGGTGAAGAACATGTCTGCGTCGCTCGATGTACCGACCGCGACCAGTGTGCGGGCCATCCCGGCCAAGCTGATGTTCGACAACCGGGTCGTCATCAACAACCACCTCAAGCGCACCCGCGGCGGCAAGATCTCCTTCACGCATCTGATCGGCTACGCATTGGTGCAGGCGGTGAAGAAATTCCCGAACATGAACCGCCACTTCGCCGAGGTGGACGGCAAGCCGAACGCGATCACACCCCCACACGTCAACCTCGGCCTTGCGATCGACCTTCAAGGCAAGGACGGCAACCGTCAACTCGTCGTAGCGGGCATCAAGAACACCGAGAACATGCGGTTCGGCCAGTTCCTCGCCGCGTACGAGGACATCGTGCGCCGCGCCCGCGACGGCAAGCTGACCGCCGAAGACTTTGGCGGCGTGACGATTTCGCTCACCAACCCCGGCACCATCGGCACAGTGCACTCGGTGCCGCGGCTGATGCGCGGCCAGGGCGCGATCATCGGCGTCGGCGCGATGGAGTACCCGGCCGAGTTCCAGGGCGCCAGTGCGGAACGCATCAACGAGTTGGGCGTCGGCAAGCTGGTCACCTTCACCTCGACCTACGACCATCGCATCATCCAGGGCGCGGAGTCCGGCGACTTCCTGCGCACCGTCCACGAACTTCTGTTGTCGGACGACTTCTTCGACGAGATCTTCCGCGAACTGGGCATCCCCTACGAGCCGGTGCGCTGGCGCACCGACAACCCCGACTCGATCGAGGACAAGAACGGCCGCGTCCTCGAGCTGATCGCGGCCTACCGAAACCGTGGCCACCTGATGGCCGACATCGACCCACTGCGGCTCGACCAGACCCGCTTCCGCAGCCACCCCGACCTCGACGTGAACACCCACGGCCTGACGCTGTGGGACCTGGACCGCGAGTTCAAGGTCAACGGCTTCGCCGGCGCGGAGCACAAGAAGCTGCGCGACGTGCTTGGTCTGCTGCGCGACGCGTACTGCCGCCACGTCGGCGTGGAGTACACCCACATCCTCGAACCTGAACAGCAGAAGTGGCTGCAGGAGCGGATCGAGGTCAAGCACGACAAGCCGACCGTCGCGCAGCAGAAGTACATCCTGTCCAAGCTGAATGCGGCCGAGGCGTTCGAGACGTTCCTGCAGACCAAATACGTTGGGCAGAAACGGTTCTCCCTGGAGGGCGCGGAGACCGTCATCCCGATGATGGATGCGGCGATCGACCAGGCCGCCGAGCATGGGCTCGACGAGGTCGTGGTCGGCATGCCCCACCGCGGTCGGCTCAACGTGTTGGCCAACATCGTCGGCAAGCCGTACTCGCAGATCTTTTCCGAGTTCGAGGGCAACCTGAACCCGTCGCAGGCGCATGGCTCCGGCGACGTCAAGTACCACCTCGGCGCGACCGGCAACTACATCCAGATGTTCGGCGAGAACGACATTCAGGTGTCGCTGGTCGCCAACCCGTCGCACCTGGAGGCCGTCGACCCGGTGCTCGAGGGCCTTGTCCGCGCCAAGCAAGACCTGCTCGACAAGGGCGACGGGCCGGACGGCTTTTCCGTCGTGCCGATGATGCTGCACGGCGACGCTGCGTTCGCCGGCCAGGGCGTGGTGGCCGAGACACTGAACCTGGCGCTGCTGCGCGGGTATCGCACCGGCGGCACCATCCACATCGTCGTCAACAACCAGATCGGTTTCACCACATCGCCTGGGGATTCCCGATCATCGGAATACTGCACCGACGTGGCGAAGATGATCGGCGCGCCGATCTTCCACGTCAACGGCGACGACCCTGAGGCGTGTGTCTGGGTGGCGCGGCTGGCCATGGACTTCCGGCAGCAGTTCAAGAAGGACGTCATCATCGACATGCTGTGCTACCGCAGGCGCGGGCACAACGAGGGTGACGACCCGTCGATGACGCAGCCCTACATGTACGACGTCATCGACACCAAGCGCGGGTCTCGCAAGACCTACACCGAAGCGTTGATCGGCCGCGGCGACATCTCGATGAAAGAGGCCGAGGACGCGCTGCGCGACTACCAGGGACAACTGGAGCGGGTGTTCAACGAGGTTCGCGAACTCGAGAAGCACCCGATCGAGCCGAGCGAGTCGGTGGAAGAGGACCAGATGCTGCCCGCTGGCATGACGACCGCGGTGGAAAAGTCGCTGCTGGCCCGCATCGGCGATGCACACTTGACGTTTCCCGATGGCTTCAATGTGCATCCGCGCGTCAAACCGGTGCTGGAAAAGCGCAGGGAGATGGCCTACGAAGGCAAAGTCGACTGGGCATTCGCCGAGCTGCTGGCACTCGGTTCATTCCTGGCCGAAGGCAAGACGATTCGGCTGTCCGGGCAGGACACCCGGCGCGGCACATTCACCCAGCGCCACTCAGTCATCATCGACCGGACTACCGGTCAGGAGTTCACGCCCCTGCAGTTGTTGACCACCAACAGCGATGGCACGCCGACCGGTGGCCGGTTCATGGTGTACGACTCGGCGTTGTCAGAGTTCGCCGCGGTGGGCTTCGAGTACGGCTACTCGGTCGGGGACCCGGACGCACTTGTGTTGTGGGAGGCCCAGTTCGGCGATTTCATCAACGGGGCGCAGTCGATCATCGACGAGTTCATCTCGTCGGGCGAGGCCAAGTGGGGCCAGCTCTCCGACGTCGTGCTGCTGCTCCCCCACGGCCACGAAGGCCAAGGGCCGGACCACACGTCGGCCCGCATCGAGCGGTTCCTCCTGCTGTGGGCAGAGGGGTCGATGACGATTGCGATGCCGTCGACGCCTGCGAACTACTTCCACTTGCTGCGCAGGCACGGCTTGGACGGCATTCACCGACCACTGATCGTGGCGACCCCGAAGTCCATGCTGCGCAACAAGGCTGCAGTCAGCGACCTGAAGGACTTCACAGAGGGCAAGTTCCGGTCGGTGATGGAGGAGCCCACCTACGAGGAGGGCACCGGTGACCGCAGCAAGGTCAAACGCGTCCTGCTGACCAGCGGCAAGATTTACTACGAGCTGGTCGCTCGCAAGAACAAGGATCAGCGTGACGACGTCGCGATCGTGCGCATCGAACAACTCGCCCCCCTGCCGAAACGACGGCTCAATGAGACGTTGGAGCAGTACCCGAACGTCGAGCAGTACTTCTGGGTGCAGGAGGAGCCGGCCAACCAAGGCGCATGGCCGACGTTCGGGCTCACGCTTCCAGAAGTGTGCTCCGACAAGCTATCCGGTATCAAGCGGATTTCGCGCCGGGCCATGTCGGCACCGTCGTCGGGCTCGTCGAAGGTGCACGCCGTCGAGCAGCAGGAGATCATCGACCAGTCGTTCGGCTAAGCGCGAGAGGCGCGGCGCCGACCACTAAGTTATCGTGACGTCCTTCTGGTTGGAATTGTTTCCGATCTTCGCGAGCACGATGCCTGGGCCAGGCGTCCGCCCGACCCCCTGCACCACGATGTCGAATTTCGCGCCCGGCTCAACTTGCGGGCCTGTGCAGCGCACCGTTGCGTTGATGCCGGCAGCCTGACTGACCTCGCAGCCAAAGCCGCCCTCGGCCCTGATCTGGCCGGTCTGCTCCAGCTTCTTTGCGAAGATAATGAATAGCTCGGCCGGCGCGCTAACACCCCCACTATTGCTGACGGTGACGACGTAAGTCCCACTCAGACCGGTCTGCAGCGTAGCCGGGCCATTGATGACAGCACCGACTACGGCGGTCGCGGGCACCGGCGCGGGTATCGGTTTGGGAGCCTCTTGTGCTGGTGGGGCATCCGCAGGTTGGACACACGAGAGCGGAACGGTGGAATCCCAGTTCGCCGAATTGCCATACACCTCATCGGTCGTCACGCCATGCACGAAGCCGTCGTCAGCCACAGCTCCGGTGTAGTGCCCTACCGACAGATTGCCGCGCCAGATTATGGTGAAGTCGACGTTGCTGTAACCGTTCATGCCGCCCTTGATGTCTCCCCGCATCGTGCCATCACCTGAGCCGCCGGTGCCCGTGGCGACGGCCTGCCCCACGGCCTCAAATGGCCCATTCGTGCCGAATTTCACTACGGCACCGTTGGCCTGTTTGAGTGAAAAATTGCCATCAAAACCAAACTGCTTGCAGGCTGGGGCAAGTGGCAGCGTCGGGTCCGCATGCGCGGGTGCTGGGACCGTGAGGAAGCCCACTGCGCAGATCGCCGTTGCGGTCGCGAGTGCCCGGGACGTCGCGGCACGAATACTGGGGTGATATGTGGACATGTGCGTCTCATTTCTATCGATGTACGCCCGACCCTGCGATGGCATCGAAGACCCAGCGAATTATTCAGTTCGTCTGACCAATGGTCAGCCGCTCCCCACCTAAAGTAACTGTATGCCACCAGCGCAAACACGCGTCAATATCGCACGACAATTAATCGGATTATTTGCGCGCGCAACATTATTGAACCCGTAAACGAATAACCGAATGAGACGGGCAAAAACCGCTTAGAAACAATTCCTTTGCGCCATTCAGAACAATTCCGTTGGGCCATAAAGCCACGCAGGCGGTCGGCCGTCACCCGCCTGCGAGGCGCGAGCTTCGTCGCGGGCGGGGCGAACTCACAGCCGATAGACAGCTGCACGGTGACGAAAAACGTACCGCCCCAAGGGCGGTCGCGGCGACCTACCGTGAGTGGATGACTGTCGTAGACCTTCGCGATCACAAGGCCGACTACGGGTTCGACGGGGATTATCGCGCCGTGTCCGCACTAACTGTGGCGACCATCGTCGGGACCCTCAGTGCGGGGCTGCTCGCGTCCGCGGCTCGAAGCCTTGCGCGAGGTAAGCCAGTCGCCGCCGCGGTGATAGGCGCAACCGGCGCTTCGATTGTGACGACGGCGGCGCTCTTCATTCGGACCACACGCGTCGGCAAGTTCGAGGTATGGGCCGAGATTCTCGATGGTCTGCGATTGCGCGGCGACGAAACGCTGCTTGACCTCGGCTGCGGCCGTGGCGCTGTGCTGCTCGCCGCGGCCAAGCTGCTTCCGAACGGCCGCGCGATCGGCGTGGACATCTGGCGAGCCGACCAAACCGACAACTCGCAGCAGAACACTCTGCGCAACGCCGAGCTCGAGGGCGTGGCCGACCGGGTCGAGGTGCGCACCGCCGACATCACCGACCTCCCCTTCGACAACGACAGCTTCGACGTGATCGTCAGCAGCCTTGTCGTGCACAACATTCCGAGTACGGAGGCCCGTGCGAAGGCCATCAGTGAGGCGGCCCGGGCGCTCCGCCCTGGAGGCCGCCTCGTGCTCGCCGACATCTGGTCCACCCGCAGGCACGTCCGGCAGCTTCGCGAACTCGGCTGGACCGACGCCCGTCGCCGCGATCTCGGCTGGCGGATGTGGTGGGGTCCTGGCATGGGCACCCACCTCGTGACGGCGACCAAGCCGGTCTGATCACCGCCGGCGGTGTTGGGCTCAGGGTTTACGCGTGCTGCGGGTGAAGCCGAGCAGCCCTGCGACGATGAACGGCACGGGCGAGAGTGTGGCGATCATCGCGCTCCTGGTGCCGACGAGACGCCTGCTGCGTAACCCCAGACAAAAGTCAGCACTGTCGCTGACCAGGCCGGCGGCGGCCCAGCTTCGCAGCTCCCCGTCAGCCCCTCTGGCCCAGGCGGCGCACCCACCGGAGCCGAGGACAACGTCCCGGATTCCAATGGTTTGCATGAGCAGCGTTTCCGTCCCGGAGCCGGGTGTGAACACTCTGCTCGGCGCCAGGAGCATCACCGCTCCAACGCCGACGCGTGCCACGGCAACCCATGGCAACAGCGAGCGCGATGGCCCGGGTCTGTCGCTCGCCATGGTTGAACCCTAGCCGCCCAGGGCCACTGAAGGCGGGACCGCGGGTACCGGCTAGCCTCGACCCGAGTCAACTGACACGAGGGAGTGGTTATGGAGGGCTTCGCCGGAAAGGTCGCCGCGGTGACGGGCGCCGGGTCGGGCATCGGGCAGGCGCTGGCCATCGAGCTGGCCCGGTCGGGCGCCAGCGTGGCGATCAGCGACGTCAACATCGAAGGCCTGGCAGCCACCGAGGAACAGTTGAAGGCCATCGGCGCGCCCGTGAAGGCAGACCGGCTCGATGTCACCGAGCGCGAGGCGTTCGAGTTGTACGCCGACGCGGTCAAACAGCATTTCGGCAAGGTCAACCAGATCTACAACAACGCTGGCATCGCGTTCGCAGGGGACATCGAGGTCAGCCAGTTCAAGGAAATCGAAAAGGTGATGGACGTCGACTTCTGGGGCGTCGTCAACGGCACCAAAGTGTTCCTCCCCCACCTGATCGAATCCGGTGACGGCCACGTCGTCAACATCTCCAGCGTGTTCGGGCTGTTCTCCGTGCCCGGCCAGGGCGCCTACAACGCGGCGAAGTTCGCCGTGCGCGGATTCACCGAGGCGTTACGCCAGGAGATGATCGCGGCCGGGCATCCCGTCAAGGTGACGACCGTGCACCCCGGCGGCATCAAGACCAACATCGCGCGCAACATGACCGCTGTCGAGGGCTTCGACAAGGATGAGCTCGCGCAAGCCTTCGACAAGAAGCTCGCCCACACCACGCCGCAGAAGGCGGCACAGATCATTCTCGACGGCGTCCGCAAGAACAAGGCCAAGGTGCTCGTCGGCCCCGACGCCAAGGCGCTCGACCTCATCGTCCGCGTGACCGGCTCGGGATACCAACGGTTGTTCTCGTCGGTGATGTCGCGGCTGGTGCCCCAGGCGCACTAGCGGCCGAGCGGATGCGCGTCGAGCCACGCATCGGCCACCAGTCCCGGTTCCTTGCCCTCCGCGACTTGGCGGCGCATGTCCGCCAGTGACCCGGTGTCGAGCACCCCTGCCACCTCGTTGAGCGCCAGCACCTGCTGCTCATTCAGCTCGTTGCGCCGGTACAGCGGAACGAGGTTCTCGGCCCGGATCAACGCGGTCTTATCGGACAGCACCACCAGCTCGGATGGAATGTTCGGAGTCGCGGCCGTCGTCCACGCCGCATTGATCTGCCCCGCCCGAAGCGCAGCGAAAAGCGTTGCGTCGTCTGGGAATTCGCGTGGCTTGGGCATCGTGCACGATCCCACCTTCGACGGCGACCGCACGCCGGCCCGCGCTCCTGCCATGACCTTCGGGCAATTGCGGACCGCCGCGGTCACGTCACGTCCACCCCACGTGTCGGCGGTCCGCTCAGTTACCGCGATCGCGGGTTTGTCCTCTGCAGATGTCGTGAAGTCGCCTGCGGCAATGCCTTCGGGCAGCGCGGACACCATCGCGCGGTACACCTGCGCGTCCGACTTCGCGGTGGCATCGGGCTCGAACCTCTCCAGCAGTCGGCCAGTGAACCCGGGCACCACACGGACCGTTTCGGAATCTAACTCGCTCACCGGATCCGAAACCGAACGCACGTGTGCGGGGCTGCCGTAGAACCGCAGCGCCGCCGCATACAGGTGCGCCACCAATGTCGACTCGGGATCAGATGTGGACCCGACGGCTACCGACGGCGGACCGCCGCGCTCACCACAACCGGCCGCAACTACGGCAATCAGCGCGAGGATTATCAAGAACAACCGACCCCAGCCAGTTGCACCGCTCGCGCGGCGGACGCGCATGGGGCCGATCAGATCTCAGCCGCCGCGGCCACTGCCGACGCGACCGCAGGGCCGACCCGCGGATCCAGGGGGCTCGGCACGATGTATTCGGTCGAAAGGTCGTCGCCCACCACGCTGAAGATCGCCTCTGCGGCAGCCACCTTCATCTTCTCGGTGATGCGTCGGGCACCGGCGTCAAGCGCACCGCGGAACACACCGGGGAACGCCAGCACATTGTTGATCTGGTTCAGATAGTCACTGCGGCCTGTCGCAACGACAGCGGCGTGCCGGGCCGCGATCTCCGGATGAATCTCCGGATCGGGGTTGGACAAGGCGAACACGATGCCATCCGGCGCCATCGTTGCAATCAGCTCTTCTGGCACAATTCCGCCGGAAAGCCCGAGGAACACATCGGCGCCCTTGAGCGCCTCGATCATGCCGCCGGATAGGCCGTCGGGGTTGGTGCGCTGCGCCAGATCAAACTTCACCGGGGTCAGATTCTCGCGGCGCGGATGAAGGATGCCGCGAGAGTCGAGCACCGTCATATCCGAAACGCCTGCTGCCAGAAGGATGTTCGCGCACGCCATGCCTGCCGCGCCGACTCCCGAGATGACCACGCGTAGCGATGCCATGTCGCGGTTGAGCACCTTGGTGGCGCCCATCATCGCGGCGAGCACGACGATCGCGGTGCCGTGCTGGTCGTCATGCATCACCGGGCAGTCGAGCGCCTCGATCAGGCGCCGCTCGATCTCGAAGCAGCGCGGTGCCGAGATGTCTTCGAGATTCACCGCACCGAACGTCGGCCGCAACCGCACCAGGGTCTCGACAATCTCGTCGGGGTCCTTGGTGTCCAACACGATCGGGATCGCGTCCAGATCGCCGTAGGCCTTGAACAGGCCGCACTTGCCCTCCATGACGGGCAGCGACGCCGCAGGACCGATGTCGCCGAGGCCCAGCACCGCGGTGCCGTCGCTGACGACGGCCACTAGCCGGTTCGCCCAGGTATATCGGGCGGCCAGGGTGTGATCGGCGGCGATCGCACGACTGACTTGCGCCACGCCAGGCGTGTAGGCGATCGACAGTGCACGCTGGGTGTCGAGCGGGGCCTTCAGTTCGACGGAGAGCTTTCCGCCTACGTGGGCCTCGAAGATCTCTTCATCTGAGACGACGACCTGCGGATTCTCTGCAATATCCGTCACGCGAATCACGTTACTGACGAACTCATAGGTAACCTAATCGACTTGGTTTCAGATAAGTCCCAGGTCGGTGACGGCCTTGCGCTCGTCGGCGAGCTCGGCGGTCGACTTGTCGATGCGGCCGCGGGAGAACTCGTCGATCTCAAGGCCCTGAACGATCGACCAGTTGCCGTCCTTGGTGGTCACCGGGAACGAGGAGATCAGGCCCTCCGGAACGCCGTAGCTGCCGTCGGAGAGCACAGCCATCGACACCCAGTCGTCCTTGGGCGTGCCGAGCAGCCAGTCCCTGGCGGCGTCGGTGGTCGCCGACGCGGCCGATGCAGCCGAGGAGGAACCGCGCGCATCGATGATCGCCGCGCCGCGCTTCGCGACGGTCGGGATGAAGTCATTCTCGATCCACGTCTGGTCGTTGACGACCTCGGCAGCGTTCTTGCCGCCGACCTCGGCGTGGAAGATGTCGGGGTACTGGGTGGCCGAATGGTTGCCCCAGATAGTGATCTTCTTGATGTCGGTGACGGCCGCGCCGGTCTTCCTGGCAAGCTGCGAGATCGCCCGGTTGTGGTCGAGGCGGGTCAGCGCCGAGAACCGCTCGTTCGGGATGTCGGGTGCGTTGGTCATCGCGATCAGCGCGTTGGTGTTGGCCGGGTTACCGGTCACGCCGATGCGGACGTCGTTGGCGGCGACCTCGTTGAGCGCCTTGCCCTGGGCGGTGAAGATCGCGCCGTTGGCCTCCAGCAGGTCGCCACGCTCCATACCCGGGCCGCGGGGCCGCGCGCCGACGAGCAGGGCCAGGTTCACACCGTTGAAGATCTTGGTGGCGTCCGCGCCGATCTCAACGCCGGCGAGCAGCGGGAACGCGCAGTCGTCGAGTTCCATCACGACACCCTCGAGCGCCTTCAGAGCGGGCTCGATCTCGAGCAGCCGCAGCTCGATCGCGCGATCGGGGCCCAGCAGCGAACCGCTCGCGAGGCGGAACAGCAGGCTGTAGCCGATCTGGCCGGCGGCACCGGTGACGGCGACCTTGAGGGGTGTTGTGCTCACGTCGGACGCTCCTTGGACAGATGTGGATTGCCCGCACCGCGGGCGTGTTGCTTTCGGGGACGAAACTAGCGCACGCGGCCACGCGGTGAACCTCCGGTCCGACGCGTAGCATTTACCAGGGCCTTCTCACGAATGGCCTGGCCGTGATTGGAGGTTCGAGATGCCATCGTTTCGCGCATTACCTCCATCACTTCGACCGGTCGCACGCACCAAGGGCCATCCCGACGCGAAGTCCATTCACGTTCCCGTCGCGCGGGCAATGGTCGACTGCGGCATCTACGTCGACGGCCAGCGTTCCCCAGGTAAGTACACCCACGCCGCCGCGCTGAACAAGGTGCACGAGCTGGAACGCGAAGGCAAGGAGGCGTTCGTCTGGATCGGCCTGCACGAACCCGATGAGCATCAGATGCAGGCGGTGGCCGACGTCTTCGGGCTGCACGAGCTAGCCGTCGAGGACGCCGTCCACGCCCACCAGCGGCCCAAGCTGGAGCGCTACGACAAGACGCTGTTCCTGGTGCTCAA
This sequence comes from uncultured Actinomycetota bacterium, assembly GCA_963766465.1. GTDB lineage: Bacteria > Actinomycetota > Actinomycetes > Mycobacteriales > Mycobacteriaceae > Mycobacterium. The sequence continues at coordinate 290,324 of CAVXZT010000012.1, read as the reverse complement.
GACCGTCAACTACGTCGAACACGTATCAATGGTCAACGCACGCGAGATCGTGGAGACCGGCGAGATCATGATCTTCGTCGGCCCCGACTTCGTGGTCACGGTTCGCCACGGCGAGCACGGTGGTCTGGCCGGGGTACGCAGGCATCTCGACGCCTCACCGGCGATCCTCAAGCTCGGCCCGTACGCAATCATGCACGCGATCGCCGATCACGTCGTGGACAGCTACCTGGACATCACCGATCTGATCGAAACCGACATCGACGCGATGGAAGAGGACATCTTCTCGCCGCTGGCGCATACGAACATCGAGTGCATCTATCTGCTCAAGCGCGAGGTCGTCGAGCTGCGGAGGGCGGTCGCGCCGTTGACGCTTGCGCTGCAGCGCATGGGCACCGACCACAACGACCTGATCTCGATCGAGGTCCGGCGGTACTTGCGCGACGTCCTCGACCACAACATCCAGGCGTCCGACCGGATCGCCAGCTACGACGACATGCTCAGTTCGTTGGTGCAGGCCGCACTCGGCAAGGTCGCGATGCAGCAGAACATCGACATGCGCAAGATCTCCGCGTGGGTGGCGATCGCCGCCGTGCCGACCGCGATAGCCGGCATCTACGGGATGAACTTCGACCACATGCCCGAACTGCACCAGGTGTGGGGATATCCCGCCGCCCTGGGTTTGATGGCCGCCGTTTGCACGTTGTTGTACCGGACGTTCCGGCGCAACCACTGGCTCTAATTCGGCTGGGCCGCAGGCCTGTCGGGATCGCGCACGTCGACCCCGTCCTGCAGCCAAGCCTCGCGCATCGCGTCGGCGCCCTTGAGCCGCACCCAGGCGGCCTCGGTGGCAGTGATCGGCGTGGCGGACAGCACCGTCACCGGGGGCAGCGGCGCCGTCAACGGAACATCGTCAATATCGCTGCGGTCCAACAGAAATGCGGTGAACGGCGCCAGATCCCACAGCGGCGCCTCGAGATCGATCAGCGCGTCCGGCTCGAGGATCAGGCCCTCGACCGCAGGCGCCGCCGCCAGGATCGCAAGCGAGCGCGCCAGACCCTTGGGTGATTGCCCACGCAGTCCGACGACGACCTCGGCGCGCGGACCGTGCAACGCGTCGGTCACCATCTCCGTCGGGTCGAACATCGGATGGCGCGAACAGCCAAGCGACACATAGTGGCTGATGCCGTCTTCGTCAGGACCAAACCGCAACACATCGATGCGTTCGGTGCCCAAGAAAGTCACGCTGGCTTCGTCGGGTTCTCCTGCGATCCCGGCCCCGGCGAAGTGCTCGCGCAGGTGTGCGCCGACCTTCGCCAGGACGTCGATCACTCGGCCGGCGGAGGTGTCGCCGGTGGTTCTGGAGACTCGCCGCTGGAGCCGCTCGGCGCGATGGTGAGGTTTGCGCCCGTGTCCGCATCGAAGATCGTGATCTTGGAGGTGTCGAAGGCCAACTCCATGGTCTGGCCCGGCGTCACCCTCGACGCGGTGGAAACCCTTGCGACGAACTCGTTCTCACTGACCCCGGCGTCGGCGGCCAGCTCGGCCAGCTGGGCGGCCTGCGCGCCCCCGCCTTCGGTCTTGAAGTGCACATACTTATCGGCGCCGAGCGATTCGACGAAGTCGACCTTGACCTCGAACGTCAGTGCCCGGATCCGCGCATAAGTGTCGATAACGGCGGCATCCTCCAGATGCTCCGGCCGGATGCCGACGACCACGTTAGTGGCCTTGGGGTGTTGCGCGAGTTGGTCGTGTACCTCTTGGGTCAGTGTGATCTCACCGAACGGTAGCCGCACGCCCACGTCGGTCATCGTGGCCGGGAAGAAGTTCATGGCCGGTGAGCCGATGAAACCCGCGACGAACAGGTTCGCCGGGCTGTTGTACAGCTCCTCCGGCGTGCCGATCTGCTGGGCAACGCCGCCGAGAAGCACCACCACCCGATCCCCCAGTGTCATGGCCTCGGTCTGGTCATGCGTGACGTAGACGGTGGTGGCGCCCAACCGGTTCTGCAGCCGGGCGATCTCTGCGCGCATCTGCACGCGCAGCTTCGCGTCCAGGTTCGACAGCGGCTCGTCCATCAGGAACGCCTTGGGATTGCGCACGATCGCGCGCCCCATCGCCACCCGCTGGCGCTGACCGCCGGACAACTGGGCGGGCTTGCGGTCCAGGAACTCGCTCAGGTCAAGGATTTTCGCGGTCTCCTCGACCTTGGACGCGACCTCGGCCTTGCTCACCTTGGCCAGGGTGAGCGGGAAGGCGATGTTCTGCCGGACGGTCATATGCGGGTAGAGCGCATATGACTGGAAAACCATCGCGATGTCACGGTCCTTGGGCGCCTTCTCGTTCACCCGGTCACCGCCGATGCGCAGCTCGCCAGACGAGATGTCTTCGAGGCCGGCAATCATGTTCAGCGTCGTGGACTTTCCGCAGCCGGACGGGCCGACCAGAATGATGAACTCGCCGTCGGCGATGGTGATCGACAGGTCTTTGACGGCCGTCGCGCCGTTGGGGTAACTCTTCGTCACCCGGTCCAACACTATTTCGGCCATAGAACTATCCCTTCACCGCACCGGACGTCAGGCCGGCAACGATCTTTCGTTGGAAGATTAGAACAAAGATAATGATCGGGATGGTGATGACCATCGCGCCTGCCGCGATGGATCCGGTCGGCTCCTCGAATTGCGAGCTGCCCGTGAAGTTCGCGATCGCCACCGGCGCGGTGATGGCGCGCTGAGTGGCCGTCAATGACAAGGCCAGCAGCAGGTCATTCCACGCGAAGATGAACACCAGGATCGCGGCGGTCACGATGCCCGGCGCGGCCAGCGGCGCAATCACCTTGCGGAACGCCTGAGCGGGTGTGGCGCCGTCCATCTTCGCCGCCTTCTCCAGATCCCAAGGGATCTCCCGGAAGAACGCCGAAAGCGTGTAGATCGCCAGAGGCAGCGCGAACGTGATGTACGGGATGATCAGGCCGGGCCACGTATCGAACAGCCCGATGCTGCGCCACATGTTGAAGATCGGCGTCACCAGCGAGATCTGCGGGAACATCGCGATCAGCAGCGCGACCCCGACCAGCAGCCGCTTACCGGGAAACGCCAGTCGCGCAACCGCATAGGCCGCCATGCCACCGACGACGACCGCGATCACCGTGGTGATCAACCCGATGCCGATCGAATTGATCAGGGCCGAGGTGAAGATGTCACCAGAGAAGATCCCCTTGTAGTTGTCGAAGGTGATCTCCGACGGAATCAGCTTGCCGTCCTTGACGCTTGCGGTCGGCTTCAACGACAGGCTCAGGATCCACAGAACTGGGAACAGGGCGTAGAGGACGACCAGAATGTTGACGACGGTCCAGCCCGTCGCCCGGCCCGCGCCGACCCGCTCACGCATCAGCGCCTCTCCTCGTCCGATCCGGGCGCCGATGCGCCGAAGAGCTTGATGTAAATGAACGCGATGATCGCCACCGAAAGGAAGATCAGCACGCTGATCGCGGAGCCCAGGCCGAGATTGAACGCCTTGAACAGGTTGTCGTAGCCCAGGATTGACACCGAACCGGTGTTGTTGGCACCGCCGGTGAGCACGTAGATGTTGTCAAAGATCCGGAACGCATCCAGGGTGCGGAACAGCAACGCCACCAGAATCGCCGGTTTGATCAGCGGCAGAATCACTTTGACCAACCGCTTCCACGCGCCGGCACCGTCGACTTGGGCGGCGTTCAGCAGATCTTGAGGCACAAGCGCCAATCCCGCGAGCAGCAGCAGCGCCATGAATGGCGTCGTCTTCCACACCTCGGCCAGGACCACGATCGCCAGCGACGGAATCTGTTGGGTCAGTGGCGCACTGCCTTCGGGTAGCAGGTTGGCCAGATAGCCGGTGCCCGGCGTCCACGCGTAGTACCAGCTGTACGACGCGGCGACGGTGACGATCCCGTACGGGATCAGGACCGCGGTGCGCACCACTCCCCTGCCGAAGATCGTCCGGTGCATGACCAGAGCGAGTGCCATCCCGAGCACGAATTCGATCGCGACCGAGACCACGGTGATCGCCAGCGTCACCACGAACGCTGTCCACCAATATCCGTCGGACAGCACGGTGACGTAGTTCTGCAACCCGACGAACGATGTGTCGTCCGGGGTGGCGAGGTTGTAGCGCTGCAGGCTCAGCCACACCGCATACCCGATCGGGTAGGCGGTGACCGCGAGCATCAGCACCACCGCCGGGGCGATCAAGGTAAATGCCAGCCGCCGCTCCGACCTCTTGTCGTCGGCGCCGCCTGTCTGCGCGGCCGGCGCTTGCGCGCCGGTGATCGGCGGAGCGGTCATGGAATCAGCCCCTTACCGTCGATGGCCTTCTGAACCTGCACCGTCAACTCGTCGGCAGTGCGCTCCGGATCGATGGCGGTGATCGGCGCCAGCGTGACCGACATTCTCGTCGACACCGCCTGATACACCGGGGTGGCGGGTCGCACCGCGGCATTGGTGAGCTGCTGGCGGATGATCGCGTACTGCGGGTACTTCGCCTGGAATGTCGGGTCGTCGTACAGCGAGGCGCGCACTGCAGGCAGGCCGCCCTCAACGGACGTGTACCGCTGGTTCTCGACGTCGCGCAGGCAGCGGATCGCCTCGAACGCCTCCTTGCGGTGCTGGCTGGTCTTGGCGACCGCCAGATTGAGCCCGCCTAGCGTCACCTTGGCGGACTCGCCTGGCTGCACGCCCGGGTAGGGCGCGAACCCGAAGACTTTTTTGCTGGCTTCGTAGGCGGACTTGAACTGGTCGTCGGTGGGCGAGAACGTCCCCGCTTCGTTGATGCTTCCTGCCAGGTCGGGCTTCTTGTCCAGCGGCAGGAAACTCACGCCGCCCTTGACGGCGTTCTCCAGCATCGAAGGAAGCACGAACGGCCAGTTCACCTCGAGCGCAGCTTTGCCCTGCTCGAGTGCGAGCCGCGCGGTGCCCTCGTCGGTCTGGGTGATCGACGGGTCGGCGCCTGGCGCGGTAGCAACTGCCTTCATGATCTGCAGCGCCTTCACCGTCGCGGCGCGGTGCTCGGGTGTGTCGGTGAGCGTCACGGACTTGCCGTCGTCGGAAAGCACTTGACCGCCACCGCTTTCCAGCAAGGTGTTAAACCAGACAACCAGGCCCTCGTATTGCTTGGCCTGAACGGCAATCCAGCTGGGCTTGCCCGCCGCGTGCAACCGCGTTGCCTCAGAGACCATCCCGTCCCAGGTCTCCGGCGGCTCGTCCATCAAATCTGCTCGGTACCAAAGTAATTGGGTGTTCGTCGTAATGGGGGCCGCATACAGCTTGTCCTGCCATTTGGCCGTTTCAAGCGGGCCGGGGAGTGTGTTGCTGGTGGCGTCGGCTTCGGCTTCACCAGACGGATCGTCCGAAAGTGGCAAAGCCCAACCCGCTTCGGCAAACTCGGCGGTCCACACCACGTCGAGTGCCATCACGTCCAGTGTCTTGTCGTTGCCGGTGAGCCGCCGAGCCAGCTGCAAGCGCTGATCGTCGGCACCCTTCGGCAAGCTGACCTGTTGGATCGTGAAGCGGCCGCCCAGTTCTTCGTTGCAGCGCTTGGCCACCGCTGTGAACGTGGCCATCTCGTTTGCCGGCGTGTAGTAGTTGATGACGATTCCGCCACCGCCTGAACCACACGCCGTCAAGGTTGACGCCGTCATCAGCGCGGCCAATGCCGCAGCACCTAGCCGCCGAGCGCGCACCGATCGCCTCCCGTCTGCCGGGGAACCTCCCGCGGGCAAACCGTAGAGCCACATGCGCGTGATTTGCAACACTTCCGGCGCGCGCGTCGCACACAGTTACTCAATCGCGAGCGTGCGCAAACTGCCAGCTACTACCGGCGTGTCGATGTGCAGACCCGCACAGTCGCGGCAAATGAGGCTAGATCGTCAAGCGCGCCAGTAGATCCCGGCCGCGCTCTGCGCTCTGCGGATCGCACAGCACGTCGTAGCGGCCAGCGACGAGCTGCATCGTCGAACTGAAATCTCTTGTGCCGCGCGCCATCGCATAAGGAATCGCCGAGGTGATCAGGCCGAAGAACACACCGGCGATCAGACCGGTGACCAGCGCGCCCCACGGACTCGGGCTGAAGAAGCCGAGGATCAGGCCGATGAACAGGCCCAGCCACGCTCCGGTCAGCACGCCGCCGCCGAGCACCTTGGGCCAGGTCAGCCTGCCGGTAACCCGTTCCACCTGCATCAGGTCGACACCGACGATGGTCACCTGCTGCACCGGGAACTGTTGATCGGACAAGTGATCGACGGCGCGCTGCGCCTCGGCATAGGTCGGGTACGAGCCGATCGGCCAGCCCTTCGGCGGCGTGGGTAGGGCGGCCGGGCCACCGCGCCCGGAGGTCGGCGCACCCGGCGTCACGCTGGGGGTCTGTCCGGGCTGAAACGGGCTGGTCATCGGTCTTGTATCTCCTCTATGCGCGCCTTGATTTTTTAGCTGCTCTCATCGGGATCAACGCTCCGGCGACCCCAATGGTGCCCCTGTGGTTGCGCTAGGTTGATCAGCATGACAAATCCTGGCGAGGACGCAGGCCAAACGGCATCATCGGAGCCGTCATCGGGCGGCTATGAGGCGCCGTCGATCGAGCAGTCGCAAGAGCAGTCGAGCCAGCAGACCGAGCAGATCGCCTACACCCCGCCGCCGGCCTACACCCCGCCGCCCTCCTACGAGCCGCCCAGCTATCCGCCCCCGAACTTTCAGCAACCGGGCTACCCGCCTCCGCCCTACCCCGGCGCACCCGGCTACGGCGCGCCGTCGTACCCGCCTCCGCAATTCGGGACGCCGCCTCCTCCCGGTTACGGGACACCGCCTCCCCCTAGCTACGGCCCGCCGCCCACCGGCTATCCGGCACCCGACTACTCGGCCTACGGGCAGCCCGCCCAGAAGACGAACCAGTTGGCGATCGCGTCGATCGTCGCCTCGGCCGTCGGCGTGCTGTGCGGCATCGGTTCGATCGTCGGCATCGCACTCGGTTTCGTGGCAATGAACCAGATCAAGCAGACGCGCGAAGGCGGCCACGGGCTGGCCATCGCCGGCATCGCCGTTGGCGGAGTGACGCTGCTGCTCAACATGATTTGGACGATCATCGCCTTCAGTAGTTGACATGACCACGAGCGACCCCGAGCAGCCGTCGCAGCCCTTCGGCGCGACCGAGGGCGATCCGAATGCGCCGGTCGAGTACCCGCCGGATGCCAGGTTGCCCCCACCCGTCTACCCGCCGCCGTATCCCGGTCCGGCGGGGTACCCGGGCTATCCGGGCGGTCCCGGTATCTACCCGGGCGACTACGACCCGTACCGGCCGACCAAGCCGCCCGGCACCAACGGCAAGGCGATCGCGGCGTTGGTGACGTCGCTCGTGGGGCTGCTGTGTTGCGGCCTGCCGTCGATCGTCGGACTGATCCTTGGCATTGTCGCGATGCGGGAGACCAAGCGCACCGGCCAGGACGGCTACGCGATCGCATTGATCGGGACCATCATCGGCGGACTCGTGGTCGCCGGCTGGGTGGTCTATCTGCTGCTGTCGATCGGCATCTACGCCAGCGGATGGCAGTGGGCGCCGTAGCTCGATTAGTTCGGCGACTGGAAGCGTTCGGTCGTGCGGGTCATGCCCGCGGCACGGCCCTTACCCGCGATCACCAGCGCCATCTTGCGGCTGGCCTCATCGATCATCTCGTCGCCGAGCATCGCCGCGCCGCGCGCCCCGCCTGCGCCTGAGGTGTGCCACTCGTAGGCCTCCAGGATCAACTCGGCGTGGTCGTAGTCCTTCTGCCGCGGGCTGAATACCTCGTTGCCCGCTTCGATCTGGTCGGGATGCAGTACCCACTTGCCGTCATACCCCAGCGCAGCCGACCGACCGGCGACCCGCCGGAAACCGTCCACGTCACGAATCTTCAGATACGGGCCGTCGATCGCAAGGATGCCGTTGGTGCGTGCCGCGATCAGGATCCGCATCAGCACATGGTGGTGCGCGTCGCCGACGTCGTAGCCCTCCGGCTGCTCGCCCACCTCAAGGGTGCGCATGTTGAGGCTGGCCGCCATGTCCGCGGGCCCCAGCACCAGTGCCTGCACCCGGGGTCCCGCCGCGATCGCGTCGATGTTGGTCAGACCCTCCGCGTTTTCGATCTGCACCTCAATCCCGATGCGGCCCAACGGTAGTCCGTGCGTGGCCTCGAGCTGGCTCAGCAGTAGGTCCAGCGCGTGGATGTGTGAGACGTCAGTCACCTTGGGCAGCACGACAATGTCGAGCGAGCCGCCGGCAGTGGAGACCACCTCGATGACGTCGGCGTAGGTCCATGGCGTGGTCCAGTCGTTGACCCGCACCCCGTGCAGTTGGCCCGCCCACCCCGGTTCGGCGAGCGCGACGGCGACTTGTGTGCGGGCCTCGGCCTTCGCGTCGGGCGCTACGGCATCCTCGAGATCGAGGAACACCTCATCGGCGGGCAGATTCTTTGCCTTCTCGATCATCTTGGGGTTACTCCCAGGAACCGAAAGGCAGGTTCGACGGGGCCTATACACGTTTTCCACAACGACACTCTCTACCCTCTACAGATATGGCGGCGGTGAACAGGGTCTACGTGGCCCGACTCGCGGGGATGGTGGTGCTCGGTCCCGACGGCGAGTCCATCGGCCGTGTCCGCGATGTGCTGATCAGCATCGGCGTCGCGGGCCATCAGCCGCGGGTGTTGGGACTTGTCGTCGAATTGCTTACTCGCCGAAGGATTTTCGTTCCGATCCTGCGCGTGACAGCCATCGAGCCCAGTGCGGTCACGCTCGCGACGGGCAATGTATCGCTGCGCCGGTTCTCCCAGCGCCCCAACGAGGTGCTGGTGCTCGGCGAGGTGATCGAAACCCGGGTCCGCGTCGATGATCCCGATCTGCCGGAGCTGGCCGGAATCGATGTCGTCGTGGTCGATCTGGGCATCGAGCAGAGCCGCACCCGCGACTGGGTCGTCACGAAAGTTGCCGTGCGGCCACAACGCAGGCTCGGCAGGCGCAGCAACGTCTCCATCGCCGACTGGAATCGGGTGCAGGGTCTCACCCCGTCCGGACTCGCCATGCCGGACCAGGGCGTGGCGCAGCTGCTCGAACAGTTCCAGGGCCAGCGCCCGATCGAGGTCGCCGATGCGATTCGCGAGCTGCCCGACAAACGCCGCTACGAGGTGGTCAAGGCGCTCGACGACGAGCGACTGGCCGACGTGCTGCAGGAGCTGCCCGAAGACGAGCAGGCCGACGTGCTCAACCAGTTGGAGACCGAACGCGCGGCCGATGTGCTCGAGGCGATGGACCCCGACGACGCCGCCGACCTACTTGGCACGATGGCGCCCGCCGACGCCGAGAGATTCCTGCGCAGGATGGACCCCGAGGACTCCGAGGACGTGCGACGGCTGCTGAGCCACTCCCCCGACACCGCGGGAGGTTTGATGACATCCGAGCCCGTGGTGTTGGCCCCCGACACCACCGTCGCCGAGGCCCTGGCCAGAGTCCGTGATCCAGACCTGACGCCTGCACTCGCCTCGCTGGTGTTCGTGGCGCGCCCCCCCACCGCGACGCCCACAGGGCGGTATCTGGGCTGCGTACATCTGCAGCGGCTGCTGCGCGAACCACCCTCCGACCTGGTCAGCGGCATCCTCGACAAGGACCTGCCGAACCTGAGTCCCGAGGACTCACTGTCGGCAGTGACCCGCTACTTCGCTGCCTACAATCTGGTCTGCGGTCCGGTCGTCGACGAGGAAAATCACCTGCTTGGCGCGGTGTCGGTCGACGACGTCCTCGACCATCTCCTGCCCGACGACTGGCGGGAGCGCGAAGAACCCGAACTGTCCGGCGCCGAAGGGGTGACATGAGCGACCTGTCGGCGCGCCAGCGGCTGGACACCCCACGCACGTCGCGGCGGTTCGCGCTCAACTTCGACGTCGAGGCGGTCGGCCGGGTCAGCGAATCCTTCGCGCGATTCCTTGGCACCGGCCGCTACCTGGCCATCCAGACCATCTTCGTGCTCATTTGGATCGCGCTGAACATATTCGCGGTGAAGTGGCAGTGGGACCCTTATCCGTTCATCCTGCTCAACCTGGCGTTTTCCACCCAGGCGGCTTACGCGGCTCCGTTGATCCTTCTGGCGCAGAACCGGCAGGAAAATCGCGACCGGGTATCGCTGGAAGAAGACCGACGTCGCGCCGAACGGACCAAGGCCGACACCGAGTATCTGGCCCGCGAACTGGCGGCATTGCGGCTGGCTGTCGGCGAGGTGGCCACCCGTGACTACCTCCGGCGCGAACTCGAGGAATTGCGCGAAAAGCTGACCGCGCTGCAGCAGCCGCAAACGCCGACCGACGGGGATGCGGCGAGCAAGTCGGACCGTTCGGAACGGCGGGCCAAAAAGCCGGGCTGAACCGGCTATAGCCATTGCTGCAACGGCCGATTCGAGACTAGGTATGGTGACTTGGTTCACAAGTCTTCGCACACCAAGGACGGTTGAGTGCACATAGGGGGACGAGCCGCCCTCGAGGCAGTGCGGCGCCGAGCAGGGCAGGCCATCCGCAAGCCTGCCTTTGGCGTTGCCATCATCACCCCGCTCATCCTCGCTGGCGCCGTCGGCGGGTCCGCACCGTCAGCCGTCTCGCCGATTCGCGACTCAGCCGTGATGCCGTTGGCGGCCGTCGAGTCGTCATCGGGAAATCGCTCGGGCGCGTCGGTGGTAGCCGTCACCAAGACACCGACCTCGTTTCACATCGCAGGCGCGACGTCCTCCGCCCCACCGCCCGCAGCGGTAGTGAATGCACCTGGGACGCTTCGCATTCCAGCGATAGTGCTGTCGGCCTACCGAAACGCCGAACGGATGATGGCGGCGGCCGCCCCTGGCTGCGGCGTGAGCTGGAATCTGCTCGCCGGCATCGGACGGATCGAATCGTTGCACGCCAACGGTGGCGCCACCGACACGCGGGGCACCGCCGTACGGCCCATCTACGGGCCCGCGCTGGACGGCACGCTGCCGGGCAACGAGATCATCGTGCAGAGCCGCAGCGCCGCCCAAGTGACCTATGCCCGCGCGATGGGTCCGATGCAGTTCCTGCCCGGCACATGGTCCCGATACGCCAGCGACGGCGATGGCGACGGCAAAGCCGACGTGCAGAACGTGTACGACGCTTCGCTTGCGACCGCCCGCTACCTTTGCAGCGGTGGGCTCAACCTGCGGGATCCGAGCCAGGTGATGTCCGCGATCCTGCGCTACAACAACTCGGTAGCCTACGCCCGCAACGTCCTGGGCTGGGCTGCCGCATATGCGACCGGTGTGGTGCCCATGGATCTGCCGCCGATTGTCGGGTCGGTCCCGCCGATCGGCGATTTCCATTTGGACAACTACGAGGGCCTCGGCCCGGGTCTGCCGCTGAATGCGCTGGGGCTGCCTGCCAACGACCCGCTGGCGTTGATGCCCATGATGGTGAACGGCGGTGTCGCCAGCCAGATCCCCGTCTACCCAGGTCAGGCCCTCGGCCCGCTGCCCGGTCCCGCGTCGGCGATTGTGCCGATGGCGCCCCAAACGCAACAGCCTGCGGCTCCGCCGTGGCTGCCGCCGTGGATGCAGCAACCGGCTCCACAGCCGCCACCCGAATGCGCGGTGTTCTGCATCACGACTCCGCCTGCCGCGCCTGCTCCGGAAGCGCTGCCCGCCGCCCCCGGCGATGCGCAAATGCTGATGCCGCAGGCACCGCCTTCGGGTCCGGCGCCGGTCGAGGAGCCCGCCGGCGTGCTGCCGCCCGCGCCAGGCCCACCTCCGGGTCCGGCACCCGGGCCGCCTGCCTGACGGCCGGTAAGGAGCACCCGTCGATCTCGCCTAATGGAATCCGATCGGTGTGGCGTTGACAGATTTCGGCTGTCAGTCGCGAGACGCTGATCACTGAGCCGCTGGCCGGTGAGCACTGTGTTCGCCCGAAGTGATTGCGACTTCTAAGTCTAGATCGTGCCCCGGTCGGTTTGGTGAGGTCGCTTGTAGCGCTGATGGGGTGTCGTGCCTGGTTGAGCACTGATCCATTAGGTTGCCGCCGGGTGTCCTCGGGCTCGACAGGACGTCGATGCAGGACCGCGACCGAGGAGGTGGGCATTGATGATCTTCGTTGGCGACGACTGGGCTGAAGACCATCACGACGTGTATCTGATGGACGAGGCAGGCGGGCGCCTGGCGTCACGGCGATTACCCGAGGGGTTGGCCGGAATCCGGGGCTTGCACGAGCTGATCGCTGCACACGCCGAGAATCCCGCGCAGGTGATGGTCGGGATCGAAACCGACCGCGGATTGTGGGTCACAGCGATGGTCGCGACTGGTTATCAGGTGTGGGCGATCAACCCGATGGCCGCGGGAGCCTGTCACGAATTCTGTGTAAGTCAGAGGTGACTTGACTACGAGTTGTACTCTAACACAACGGAATTCGACCAGGGAACAGTCTGGCGAGTGTGTTCAACGCCACAGTCCAGTTGTATGTTCCGGTACCCGAGAACCCTCCCCTTTCGCTGGAGATGTTGCGCAGCCCGAGATACAGCAACTTCATCGCGGCGTCCTTGTCGGGGAAATGACCGCGGTTCTTGGTGATCTTGCGCAGCTGGAAATTGATCGACTCGATCGCATTGGTGGTGTAGACGATCTTGCGCAGCTCCACGGGAAAGTCCAGGAACGGCACGAACTCGGGCCAGGCGTTGTGCCACACGTCGATCGCGCCCGGGTACTGGGCCCCGAACTGGGTGTCGAAGTCCTTGAGCGCGAGCTCGGCGGCCTCGGTGGTCGGGGCGCTGTAGATCGCGCGCATCGAGGTGGCGACCTTCTTGCGGTCCTTGTAGGACACGAACCGCATGGCGTTGCGGATCACGTGCACCACGCAGGTTTGCACCACGGTGTCGGGGTAGCTCGAGCGGATCGCATCAGGCAGCCCAGTGAGCCCGTCGCAGCAGGCGATCAGGATGTCGCGCACCCCGCGGTTGCGCAGGTCGATCACGACTTTCTGCCAGAACTTGGCGCCCTCGCTGTCTTGGATCCAGACCCCCAGAGCGTGTTTGCGGCCCTCCAGATCCACCCCGATGGCCAGATAGGCCACCTTGGTGGTGACTACCCCGTTGTCCTTGATCCGCAGCCGCAGCCCGTCGATGTAGAGGATGGGATAGACCTCATCGAGCGGGCGGGCCTGCCAGGCCTTGATCTCATCGACGACCACCTCGGTGATGTTGGAGATCAGCTCCCGCGACACGCTTGCGCCGTAGACCTCCTCGAGGTGGGCCTCGATGTCTCGGGTGGTCATGCCTCGCGAATACAGCGACAGCACAACGGAATTGATGTTATTGAGTCGGCGGGTCTTCTTCGGCACGATCGCCGGTTCGAACGAGCTGTTGCGATCGCGGGGCACCCTAATATCGACTGGGCCGTTGACCGTGGACACCGTCTTGGGCGTGGAGCCGTTGCGGGAATTGCCCGACCCGCGTCCGGCCGGATCGCCGGACTCATAGCCCAGATGATGGGTCAGCTCCGAATCCAGGGCACGCTCGAGCACCGCCTTGGTCAACTCGTTGAGCAAACCATCCGCGCCATCGATCGGCGTGCCGGATTTGACCGCATCCTTGATCAACGAATCCAACGTCTCAGCCGAAAACGTCTCCGCCAATTGCCGCGCAGCCGACTTCGCTTGAGCCGGCGACTGCGTGGTCTTCGTCACAAAACACTCCTTCTGTCCGCCCCAACGGCGGTCCGATGATGGACCACCCCGGACTTACACAGATGGAATGACACGCCCGGCCGCGGCTCGGTATCGCGATCGCCACCACGTGTCGGGGGCGAAGTCTGATGCTTCCGATGCCAAGCTGCTGGCCGATCTAGTGCGCACCGACCGGCAGAACCACCGCCCGATCGCCGGGGACAGCCCCGACGCGGAGGCGGTCAAGGTGTTGGCCCGCGCTCATCAGAGCCTGATCTGGGCACGCACCCGACACGCCAACATGCTGCGCAGCGCACTGCGTGAGTACTACCCGGCCGCCTTGGAGGCGTTCGACGCGCTCACCGATCGTGACGCGTTGACGATTCTGGGCCGTGCACCGACCCCCGACCAGGGGGCACAGCTGAGCCTGTCGAAGATCGGCTCCGCACTCAAAACCGCTGGGCGCCAACGCAATATCGACGCCCGGGCCCGCGAGATCCAAACGGTGCTACGCACCGAGCACCTGGCCGCGTCCGAGGCGGTCGCGGCGGCGTTCGGGGCCACCACCAGTGCGGCGGTCAACATCATCGCCGAACTCAACGACCAAATCGCCGATCTCGAGACCGCCCTGGCTGACCATTTTGAGACACACCCGGACGCCGACATCTACCGCTCCCTGCCAGGACTTGGTGTCATTCTCGGCGCCCGGGTGCTCGGTGAGTTCGGGGACGACCCGAACCGCTACACCACCGCTAAGTCTCGCAAAAACTATGCCGGAACATCACCGTTGACCGTCGCGTCGGGCAAGAAACGTGCCGTGCTGGCCCGCCACGTGCGCAATCGACGCCTCTACGACGCGATCGACCAATGGGCCTTTTGCGCCCTAACGAACAGCCCTGGCGCCCGCGCCTTCTACGACTCGCACCGCGCCGCCGGCGACACCCACCACCAGGCCCTGCGCGCCCTCGGCAACCGCCTAGTTGTACCGGGACAGGACGTTGGTAGCAGGCGTGTTGGCTTGATGTGAGGAGAACCCCCGGGTGGGGTGTGGCTTGTCTAGGTCCACCACCGTCCGGAGGTTCTCGTGTCCCACCGTAATGCTCGTATGACTTTCCATGGTCGGCTGCTGATAGTGCGCCGGTATCAGGCCGGCTGGGCCAAGGCCCATATCGCCAAGGCGATGGGGGTGTCCCGTAAGTGCGTGCACACCTGGATCACTCGTTATGAGACCGACGGTGAGGCCGGCCTGTTTGACCGGTCATCTCGGCCTCATAGGACACCCAGTCGCACACCGCGGGCTCTGGAGAACCAGATCGTGGCCTGGCGTCGCCGCCACCGATGTGGGCCCGATGAGATCAGCGCGAAGCTGGGCGTGTGCGCCCGCACGGTGTCACGGGTGCTGCGTCGACGCGGGATGCCCTATCTGCGCGATTGCGACCCCATCACCGGGGCGGTGATCCGTGCCTCTAAGTCCACCGCCGTGCGCTACGAACGAGCCCGGCCCGGCGAACTGGTCCATATGGATGTCAAGAAGCTTGGCCGCATCCCCGACGGTGGCGGTTGGCGCGCACACGGTCGCGCAAACACTGGCTTAGACGTGCGGCGGCGCAACGGATTCGACTATGTCCACTCTCTCGTCGACGACCACAGCCGGTTGGCCTACAGCGAGATCTTGCCTGATGAGAAAGGTGTCACCTGCGTGGGATTTTTGCGCCGTGCCGCCGAGTACTTCCGTGGCCACGGCATCACCGTGATCGAGGAGATCATGACCGACAACGCCTGGGCCTACCGATACTCATTACCCGCTGTCTGTGCGGAGTTGGGCGCTCGCCAAGTGTTCATCAAGCCGCACTGCCCATGGCAGAACGGCAAGGTAGAGCGCCTCAACCGCACCCTGCAAACCGAATGGGCCTACAAGCGCGTCTTCACCACCAACGCCCAACGCGCCGCAGCTCTTGCACCGTGGCTAGTACTACAACACTCAACGTCGTCACAGCGCACTCGGTGGACTACCGCCCATCAGCCGACTGCGACCAACCTGATGTCTCGGTACACCTAGTCGGCATCCTCCATGGCTGCCTGCGCCATCGCACCCACTACAACGAACACAAAGCCTGGGCACACCGCGCAGCAACAGCCGCTTGACGCAATAGACCCCTGGGGTATCTAGACTCGCGGGTGATGTCCCAAACTCCCACCGAGCTGGAAACCGCGGTCCGCACCGCGCTGACCAAGGTGATCGACCCCGAACTGCGGAGGCCGATCACTGAGCTCGGCATGGTCAAGAACGTCACCGTCGACGCCGGCGCCGGCGTTCACGTCGAGGTGTACCTCACCACCGCGGCCTGCCCGAAGAAGACCGAGATCTCCGAGATGGTCAGCCGTGCGGTCGCCGACGTCCCCGGCACCGGCGACGTCAAGGTCAGCCTCGACGTGATGAACGACGAGCAGCGCACCGAGCTACGCAAGCAGCTGCGCGGCGACGCCCGCGAGCCCGTGATTCCGTTCGCCCAGCCCGGCTCGCTGACCCGGGTCTTCGCCGTCGCGTCCGGCAAGGGCGGCGTCGGCAAGTCCAGCATCACCGTCAACCTGGCGGCCGCAATGGCCGCGCGGGGGCTGTCGGTCGGCGTGCTCGACGCCGACATCTACGGCCACTCGGTTCCGCGGATGATGGGCACCACCGACCGGCCCACCCAGGTCGAGTCGATGATCCTGCCGCCGGTCGCCCATGACGTGCGGGTGATCTCGATCGCGATGTTCACCCAGGGCAACACCCCGGTGGTGTGGCGCGGGCCGATGCTGCACCGGGCGCTCCAGCAGTTCCTCGCCGACGTGTACTGGGGCGACCTCGATGTACTGCTGCTCGACTTGCCACCCGGCACTGGCGACATTGCGATCTCGGTGGCCCAGCTGATCCCCGGCGCCGACATTCTCGTGGTGACGACGCCGCAGCTGGCCGCGGCCGAGGTCGCCGAACGGGCCGGCGCGATCGCGCTGCAGACCAAACAGCGCATCGCGGGTGTGGTGGAGAACATGTCCGGGCTCCTGCTGCCCGACGGTACGACGATGCAGATCTTTGGCGAGGGCGGCGGACGCCAGGTCGCTGAGAGCTTGTCCCGAGTCGTTGGCGCCGACGTGCCGTTGCTCGGCCAGGTGCCGCTTGATCCCGCGCTGGTGACCGCGGGCGATGCCGGTGTGCCGCTGGTACTTTCGGCGCCCGACTCGGCCGCGGGCAAGGAGCTACGCAGCATCGCCGATGCACTGTCGAGCCGTAAGCGTGGATTGGCAGGCATGTCGCTGGGCCTAGACCCCGCCGGCCGCTAATTCTGGCGAGCAGACGCAAAAGCGCGTGTCGCAGCGTGTCGGGTGATTCTGCGTCTGTTCACGTCGTGTTTTCGCTGGTTGCTGGTGTCTGACAAATCGGCAGGGCATCTGCGAGATTCCCCAGGAAGTGAGGATAAGAACGAGTCTTATCCTCACTTATTGATTATATGAGGATACAATCAGGTCATGCCCTCAGATCCGCGCACCAGTCGCTACCGATCGACAAAGGCTGGCGGTGACGGCACCTGGCCGACGGTCGACTGGGAAGAACACAAGTGGACACCAAAGATCTCGCCGGATCTGGTGTCAGCGAGCGTGCGGAAACGCCACCAAGGCCCATATCATTCGGCACTCGTTTACCACATTGCGACTCTCACACCGCAATTGCCGAGCGATGCCGTTTCCCTAGCCGAGGAAGCCTCGGTTGAGATAGCCCGGTTCGACGCCGAACTTGGCGCCGAGGTTGCACCATTTGCTTCAGTGCTCTTGCGATCGGAGTCTGCATCGTCGTCCAAGATTGAGAACTTGACGTCAGGTGCCAAGGCAATTGCGCTTGCAGAACTCGGAAGCACCGCGAAACGCAACGCGACCGAAATTGTAGGGAATGTCGCGGCGATGAAGGCGGCCATGGACTTAGCGGATCGGCTCGACACCGACGCAGTGTTGGCCATGCAAGAGGCATTGATCGGCCAGCACGATCCAGCGATCGCTGGCCATTGGCGCGACGAGCAGGTCTGGATCGGCGGGGATTCGTTCGGTCCGCACGGCGCGCAATTCGTGCCATCCCATCACAAACACGTGCCGGCGTTGATGGACGACCTGATCAAGTTCACTGCCCGCACCGACTTGCCGCTGCTGTCGCAGGCGGCAATCGCCCATGCGCAGTTCGAGACCATCCACCCCTTCGCCGACGGCAATGGTCGCACTGGTCGTGCTCTCATTCATGCGATGCTTCGCGGACACGGCCTGACCCGAAACGTCACGGTGCCAGTGTCGGCGGGCCTCCTCGTCGATACGAGTAACTACTTTGAAAGCCTCACTGCATACCGCGAAGGCAATCCGGCATCGATCGTCGAGCAACTGGCCGAAGCATCATTCGCGGCAATAGCAAATGGCCGGCAACTCGTCCTAGAACTCCGCGGCATCCGAGAGCATTGGACCCAGAAGATTCGCGCGCGGCGCGACGCGAGTGCGTGGCGGTTGGCTGACGTACTTATCCGCCAACCAGTCGTAGATGCGCCGACTATCGCGGCGGAGTTACACACAAGCACAAAAAATGTACTCCGAGCAGTCGATCCCCTGGTGGAAGCGGGCGTACTCACCGAGTTCACTGGGTTTACCCGCAACCGAATATGGCAGTCCCGCGAGGTTCTTGCGGCGATGGACTCCTTCGCCGCGCGCGCTGGGCGTAGGGGCGCTTAAGTCGCGTCGGTATCGAACGGTGTGGCGCCGGGCTGTGCCGGTTCGGGCGGAGCGACGGGCCGAGGCGCCGGCGACGACACGGGCTTCTCTGTGCTGGTTTCAGCGCCGTCGAACTTGCCAGTCAAGAACGAATCATCGCCGTCGAGTAGATGTTTCGTGATCGCGGCCCGCGGCGACATGCCGCGCAGCTTGTTGAGTTCACTCAGCGGCTGGCGCAGATCCTCGAATTCCGGGCCGAGATCGTCGCGCAGCTGGCTGGTGGCGCCGCTGATGTAGTCGCGGGCCTGTCGCAGGGCGCCCGATGTCCAACGGATGGCGCCGGGCAGACGCTCAGGCCCAAGGATCACCAGACCGGCGATCACCAGGACCAGCATTTCGCCCCAGCCGACGTTGGCGAACATGGTTTACGCGCTGTTGTCGGCGCCGGGTGTGACGGTGAGCGTGACGTGGCGGCCGTCGCGGACCACCTCGATCGGCGACTCCTGACCAATGGTCAACTGGCGCACCGCAACAACGAACTCGTCGGCGTCGGCGACCGTGCGGTTACCGACCTTGACGACGACGTCGTTCTCCAGAATTCCGCCCTTCTCGGCGGGTCCACCGGCCTTCACGTTGGCGACCTGCGCGCCGGACGCGATGTCGTTGCTCACCGAGCGGGCGGTCAGGCCCAGGGTCGGGTGGGCGATCTTGCCGTCCTTGATCAATGCCTCGATGGTCTTCTTGACCTCATTGACGGGGATCGCGAAGCCTAGGCCGCTGGCGCTGTCGGACAGCGACTTGCCGGCGGTATTGATGCCGATCACGTCGGAGTTCATGTTGATCAGCGGCCCGCCGGAGTTGCCGTGGTTGATCGAGGCGTCTGTCTGCACGCCGTCGATGACGGTGTCGGTGTCCGAGCCGTCACCCGATAGCGGCACCGGGCGGTGCAGCGCGCTGATGATGCCGTGCGTGACGGTGCTCCGCAGACCCAGCGGGGCGCCTGCGGCGATCACCTCCTCGCCGACCTTGAGCTTTTCGGAATCACCCATGCGGGCCACCGTCAGGTTGTCGACGTTGTCAACCTTCAGCACGGCCAAGTCGGTCTTCGGGTCGCGGCCGACCAAGTTGGCAGGAACTTCCTTACCGTCGTTGAACACCACCGTCATCTTGTACTGGCTGGGGTTGGCGGCGGCCTCGGAGATGACGTGGTTGTTGGTGACGATGTAGCCGCGCCCGTCAACCACAACACCCGAGCCCTGCGAACCTTCCGAATCGCTGACGGCCTCGACAGTCACAACCGAATCAGCAATCGCCGCAGCGACTTTCGCGAACTGACCCTGCGGTGGCTCGGAGTTGTTGCCGGTTTCCAGCGTCACCTTCGACGTGGTGAACGCCTCGACGACCTCGGCTGTCTTGCGGCCGACCCAGCCGCCTGCGACGCCGATCACCAATGCGCTGATGGCGAGGACCGCCAGCGCGACGTAGGAGACCTTGCCACCGAACAGCACGTCGCGTACGCCCAGCTTGCCCATTGCGGCGGTCGACGGGGCTGGCGCGTACTGGGGCATTGCGGGAGTGCCCAGCGCCGCTGCTGCGCCGGGATTGCGCCACGGATCTTCGGGTGCATCGCCGCCGCCGTTGCGCTCGGCGTCCAGCGCGCCCGCATCGGCGGGGTGCCGCTGCAGAGAGTCGCCGCCCGCGTAAGGCCGGCCGAACGCTTCTGCCAGCACCCGGTCCGGCGCCTGGTCCCTCGGTGTGTACTCGCCCTGATCGCGATATCGGTCCAGACCCACGAAGGATCCGTCGACGCCGTCGGGCCGGCCGAACGCGCGACGCGAAGCCGGATCGACCGGTGGACGCGATACGGGCCGCGGTTCCAGGCGCTCGCGCCCAGACTGGTCCAGATTGGTCACCCGTTCATCACCCTCTACTGGAGCGCCCGCAATGGCCGGCGCAGTTCGCTGCTGGACTTCGCATCCACCCTACCGGCGCTTACGCCTGGAGCGCGGTGTGCCGTCAGCTAACTGCGGCTGATCCGTCTGCTCAGGCGGGTGCGGTGGAGCGTCGTGCGGGATCTGGGACAACATGCCGAGCAAGGAGCTCGGGATGGCGATCGGGCACGAATCCCGCAGCGCGGCTCGAGCCTGGCGCTGGGCCTCAACCTCTGTCGCGCACTGCGGGCACAGCGAGAGGTGATGTGCCGCGCGCAGGTGAGCGGTCATCCGTAGCTCGCCGTCGACGAATGCCGCGACGGCTTCCGTCGAAAGGTGCTCAGTGGACCCGAACTGCCGCGGCCCGACCGGCTCGTCGCTTTGCGAGGCGAACTGAGCAGGCAGCCAGGAAAACGCTCGGCGGAACACGTCTCCCGGGTCGGCCATCACCCAGCTCCTCTCTTTGGTCACGTCGCATCGACGGTGCTAAATCGAATGTAGCGCGAGAGCCCGTGGCCTACACGCGCGAACCGTCAGGCTGATTTGGCCGTGTCGTCCGCGTGGCTGGCCAGATAGTCGCGCAGCGCCTGGCGTCCACGGTGAATCCGGCTACGCACAGTGCCGAGCTTGACACCCAGCGTGGCGCCGATTTCCTCGTAGGACAGACCCTCGATGTCGCACAAGACCACGGCGGCGCGGAATTCCGGCGGCAGTGAGTCCAGGGCGGCCTGCAGGTCAGGGCCAAGCCGCGAATCGTGGTAGATCTGCTCGGGGTTGGGCTCATCTGCAGGGACCCGGTCGTAGTCCTCGGGCAGCGCCTCCATGCGGATGCGGCCACGCCTGCGGACCATGTCGAGGAACAGGTTCGTGGTGATGCGGTGCAACCAGCCCTCGAACGTGCCGGGCTGATAGTTCTGCACCGAGCGGAAGACGCGGATGAACGTCTCCTGCGTCAGATCCTCGGCGTCATGCTGGTTGCCGGACAGCCGGTAGGCCAGCCGGTACACCCGGTCGGCATGTTGACGCACCAGCTCGTCCCAGGACGGCATCGTGGTCACGTCGCCGGTGGCATCGAATACCGCTGTGCCGGTCAACTCGTCGGATGGCTCTACCCAATCCCCGTCGACGTACTGCTCGATATGTGCCATCGAGGTGGGGGCCAGCTTCGTGGTGCTCGTCAGATCCTCCTGGTCACAGCCGCCATTGGGTATCGACGGCTCGATGTCGATCAAAACACGCTTCTCCACGTCGTTATTCCCATAACGCCAGCGTCCGCCATGTTCCATGCGAGTAACCGTCGCCCACCCGGGTGTGGTTGGCATATGAGCAAACTGAACTTTTCCTGAGAATGATCGGTACCCATTTTTCAACCAGCGGAAACGGGTTTCGTCGGGGTGTGATTCTCTCACTCGGGCGCGGGCGTGTCGCATCGGCGCCCCACCTCGGTTAGCTACGCTGCGGGCATGGCCGGCATCGACGACGTCATCGGAGGCGGACCGCAGAGCCGCGCCGGCGGCGACATGCAGCCGCAGAGCCGCGCCGAATCGATCGTCTCGCACGCCGAGGGGTCGATCTCCGAAGACGCGATCGTCGCCGGCGCCCGCGAGCGGGCCGTCGACATCGGTGCGGGCGCGGTGACTCCAGCCGTTGGCGCCCTGCTGTGCGTGCTGGCCAAACTGACCGGCGCCAAGGCGGTCGTCGAGGTCGGCACCGGTGCGGGTGTCAGCGGCTTGTGGTTGCTCTCAGGCATGCGCGAGGACGGCGTGCTCACCACGATCGATGTCGAGCCTGAGCATCAGCGCCTGGCCAAGCAGGCGTTCACCGAGGCCGGGGTTGGGCAGTCGAGGACACGGTTGATCAGCGGCCGGGCCCAGGAAGTGCTCACCCGGCTGGCCGACGAGTCCTACGACCTGGTGTTCATCGACGGCGATCCGGTCGACCAGCCGCAGTTCGTGGTCGAAGGGGTGCGGTTGCTGCGGCCCGGTGGGGCGATCGTCGTGCATCGGGCGGCGCTCGGCGGGCGCGCAGGCGACGCGAACGCCAAGGACGACGAGGTCAGCTCCGTGCGTGAGGCCGCACGGCTGATCGCCGAGGACGAACGGCTCACACCCGTACTGGTGCCGCTGGGCGACGGTCTGCTCGCCGCCGCCCGCGACTGAACTTCTCGAACGTCACCCGCCAGCGAGGTCGGTAATCCCGCGGCCGATGAGCATCGCCCCGATGACCAGGAACAACACGATCATCACCGCCTTCTCGTTTGACTGCAGCCATGCCTTGACACCGACGAGGCGGTCTCGCACAGCCTGTCCGCCTGCGAGGTAGCCGACCAACGGAACGGTGATCGTCACGGTCGATAGTGCGACGAACGCGGCGGCCACGATGACAGCCGTCGGAACGGGCAATCTCGCTGCGGCGATGTCCACCCCGACCAGGAACCCCAACGACAGGCTCGCGGGGTCGATCACGCTCACCATCAGGCCCAGACCAACCGAACCCTTGACGGTCAGGCCTTCCACGCGACGCGTCAACAGAGTCGGCCGCGAAGGCTCGTTGCGCCGTCGCCACATTCGGCTTGCGAGCGCGATCGCCAACACGCCGATCACGATCCTGGCCACCGACATCGCGGGTCGCGGGTGATCGCGGTGCCCCAGCGCCGGATCGTTGATCAGCGTGAAGATCACCAACCCGGCGGCCACGATCAGCGCCAGACCGACGATTCGCCCGAAGACGAAGCCGACACCCTTGGCTCTGGCGTCTTCGGAAACCAGGATGAGCAGGATCGCGATGATCGGTAGCGGCCCCGCCGCCAGCGCCACCGCGAGCGGCAGGATCTCCCCGATCGCTTTACCCATGGACGCCTCCCACCGCAGCAGCCACACGTGACGTCGTGAAAGTACCCATCGAGCTGCGATTTGTGTGCGTTTTGTTGCGCTGAGCGCTGAGCGCTCCCGAACGCGCACAAATCTTTACAACTTTCTGACGGCGTAGGTGCTTGACCGTCCGCTGAACGCATGTTTAGCATACTAAACATGCGTTCAGCGTCAGACGATCGAACGGCCATCGCCCGGATCCGCGATGCCGCGATCGAGCAGTGGGGTGAGCAGGGTTTCAACGTCGGGCTTCGGAGCATCGCGGAGGGCGCGGGAGTCTCCGCCGCGCTGGTGATCCATCACTTCGGTTCCAAAGAAGGCCTGCGCAAGACGTGCGACGACTACATCGCCGAGGAGATCCGGAGCGGCAAGTCGGCGTCGTTGCAGACCAAAGACCCCGCGGATTGGTTCGCCCAGATGGCCGAGATCGAGTCGTATGCGCCGATGATGGCCTACCTCGTGCGGAGCATGCAGTCGGGCAGCGATCTGGCAAAGATGATGTGGCAGAGGATGATCGACAACGCCGAGGAGTACCTCGAGGAGGGCGTACGCAACGGCATCCTCAAGCCGAGCCGCGACCCGCGCGCCCGCGCAAGGTACCTGGGCATGTCCAGCGGCGGCGGCTTCCTGATGTATCTCCAAATGCACGACAACCCAACCGATCTGCGCGCTGTTCTTCGCGACTACGGCGAGGAGATGGTGCTGCCCGCCCTCGAGATCTACACCGAAGGGTTGATGACCGACTCCACCATGTACGACGCATTCCTTGAAGCACGTGAAAAAGGCATTCCGTTAACAGGAGAAGGAGAAGAAGGCGATGACGGCTCAAGCAACCGGACCCCTGCAGCGGGCTAACAGCGCAGAGCGTCCGCAGCTCGCTGTCGAGATCCGTGGTCTGTCCAAGTCTTTCGGCCGCACCAAGGCACTCGACGGCCTCGACCTGACCGTCGCTCCCGGTGATATCACTGGCTTTCTCGGGCCGAACGGCGCGGGCAAGTCAACCACCATCCGAGTGCTGCTCGGTCTGCTCCGCGCTGACGGCGGGGCGGTCCGGCTGCTCGGCGGCGACCCCTGGCGCGACGCGGTGGCGTTGCACCGACGCATCGCCTACGTGCCCGGCGATGTAACGCTGTGGCCCAACCTGACCGGCGTTCAGGCCATCGACTTTCTCGCCCGCCTGCGTGGCAATGGAGTCGACACCCGACGTCGCAACGAGTTGATCGAGCGATTCGAACTCGACCCGCACAAGAAGGCGCGTACGTATTCGAAGGGCAATCGGCAGAAGGTCGCCATTGTGGCCGCGTTCTCGACCAATGCCGAGCTCTACATCCTCGACGAGCCGACCTCGGGCCTTGACCCGTTGATGGAGAAGGCGTTTCAGACCTGTGTCGAAGAGGTCGCCGCCCGCGGAGCCGCCGTGCTGCTCTCCAGCCACATCCTCGCCGAGGTGGAGAAGCTCTGCGACAACGTCACGATCATCCGAGCCGGGCGCGCCGTTAAGTCGGGCACCCTTGACGAGCTGCGACACCTGATGCGGACGACCGTCACGGTGCGCACCCGCACGGACGGGCAGACGTTGCAGCGCACCCAGTTCGTGCGCGACTTCTCGATCCACGACGGCCACTACACGTTCTCTGTCGACCGCGCCGATCTGGACCGTGCGATGGCGCTGCTCACCGAGCTGGGGATCATCGACCTCACCGTGACACCGGCCTCGTTGGAGGACATGTTCTTGCGCGAGTACCAGGGCGCGAACCGATGAGCACCGCCATCCTCGAACGACACACGCGCGAAGTCACATCGGGCACTGCGTGGACGGGAACACTGCGCCTTCTGCGGCTTGCGCTACGCCGAGACCGGGTTCGGTTGTCCGTCTGGATCGCGGTCCTGACGCTGATGATGGTCTACGCCCCGAACGCGATCAAACTGGCCTACCCCGAAGAAGCCCAACGGCTGGCCCGAGTCAACCTGCTCAAGACTCCCGCCGGAATGATATTGGGCGGACCCATGTTTGGCGGCAACGAGACCGACCTCGGCGCGATGATGGCCAACGAGCTGATGCTTACCATGATCATCGCAACGTCGATCCTTTCGATCCTCACAGTCATTCGGCACACCCGCGCCCAGGAGGAAAGCGGTGCGGCGGAATTGGTGCTGTCATCAGTCGTCGGCAGGTATGCCCGCACGTTTGCCGCGCTGATACTCGTCGGCGGGGTCAACGCCCTCCTTGCCGTGACGATGACTCTGGCGATGTCGGCGAGCGGCTTTGCGATCGTCGACACCGCAGCGATGTGCCTCGGGATCACCGGAGTCGCCATGGTGTTCGGCGCGGTGGCCGCTGTCGCCGCCCAGTTGTGGCGCCAGGCTCGGACCGCGTCAGGAGCGGCGATGGCCGCGCTGGCGTTGGCCGCTTTGGTCCGCGGTATCGGGGACGTCATCAACAACTCCGGCAGCGCCCTGAGCTGGTTCTCCCCCATCGCATGGGCCCAGCAGATGCGCGCGTTCGTCGACGTGCGCTGGTGGCCGTTCGCTCTGCTCGTGGTACTCGCGATCGCATTGATGGTGCTGGCCGCCGGCCTGGAAAGCAGGCGGCAGTACGACGACGGCAACGTCCCGTCGTCAGGGGAGCGCCCGAACGCGCGACCGATCGCCGGCGTGTTCGGTCTGCACCTCACGCTGCAGCGCGGCCAGACCATCGGGTGGACGGTCGGATTGTTCCTGGGCGGCTTGGCCTTTGGCTCGATGACCAAATCTCTGCTCGACGCGGCGAAGGACAACCCGCTGCTCGCACGCGTGCTGACGGCGCAGGGCAACGACGGTGTCTACACGACCATGACCCAGTTCCTGGCGGCGGCGGCCACCGCCTACGTCGTCGGGGCCGTCCTGCGGGTGTACTCAGATGAGCAGTCCGCCCTAGGTGAGGCCGTACTGGCGGGCGCCGTATCGCGCTGGCGTTGGCTGCTCACCGCGGTGACGTCTGCGCTGGTGGGGTCGGCCGTTCTGATGTTCTTCGCGGGCCTTGGCAACGGGCTCGGCGCGGGCATCACTCTCGGCGAACCCGCAACGATCGTGCGTTTGACGCTTGCAGGGCTGGCGTACGTGCCTGCGATGGCGGTGCTTGCGGGCGTCGCTGCGCTCGCCGTCGCCATGCGGCATGCGTGGATCGGTTGGCTCGCAGTCACATTCGTAGTCACATCGCTGTATCTCGGAGCTTTGCTTCGGTTACCGCGCTGGCTGCTGGACCTGTCGCCGGTGGGCCGCACCACGGTGCCGACGGACTTTCCTTTCGTCGCACTCACGGTGATGGTCGCGGTGGCCGCGGCATTGACACTCTGCGCCGGCTGGATCTATCGCAGCCGCGACGCGCTCTAGAAGGAAGGAATCATGAAAACCGCACTTCACGTTACAACGTCAACCATTTTCGCCCTGGCGCTGATAGGCCTTTCACTGTTCTGGCCCGCCGGCACGCTGGACTACCGGCAGGCGTGGGTTTTCTTCGGGATATACGTCGGGGTGTCATTGATCTACACCGTGTATATGGGACTGACGAACCCAGCGGTGCTTCGCAGGCGGATGAACGCAGGCCCGCAGCATGAATCCAGGCCGGTCCAGAAGATCGTCATCGCCGGTGTGGCGCTGGCATTCTTCGCCCTATTGGTGGTCTCGGCACTCGACCACCGTTTCGGTTGGTCGGATGTGCCGACTCCGTTGGTAGTCGTCGGGAATGTGCTGACGTGGGCCGGGCTTGGCATCGCCATGGTCGTGATCACCCAAAACAGCTATGCCGCTGCGAATATCACGGTCGAAGCGGATCAGGCGGTGGTGTCCACCGGGCTGTACGGACTGGTGCGGCATCCGATGTACTTCGGTGTACTCGTCATGTTCATTGGCGTCCCGCTAGCGCTCGGTTCCTATTGGGCGCTTGTCATCGCGCCGATCGACGCAGTCCTGTTCGCAATTCGCATCTTCGATGAGGAGAAGGCGCTCACCGAAGAACTTCGTGGATACCGAGAGTACGCCGGGACGGTGCATTCCCGGTTGGTACCGGGCGTGTGGTGAAAGGTCGAGAAAAATGAAGACAGCGCTTCAGTCAGCATCAACCAGCATCATCGGCTTCGCCGCCTTCCTGCTGATGGTGTTTTGGCCGGCAGGGACGTTCGACTACTGGCGAGGCTGGGCCTTCATCGCGGTGTTCGCGGCCGCGACGATGCTCCCCAGCATCTACCTGGCCGTGACGAATCCAGCGGCACTCAAACGGCGGATGCAGGCCGGTCCCGCTGCGGAGACGAGACCGCTACAGAAGATCATCATCACGTTCGCGTTCCTGATGATGGGAGCGATGATCGTGGTGAGCGTGTTGGACTTTCGCTTCGGGTGGTCCTCGGTCCCTGCGGCGGTCTCCGTGGTCGGCGACGTGTTGGTGGGCGTCGGGCTTCTGATCGCGATGATCACGACGATCCAAAACGGATACGCCGCGGCGAACATCAATGTCGAGTCGGACCAGACGGTCGTGTCGACCGGTTTCTACTCCTTGGTCCGGCACCCGATGTACTTCGGAAATGTCGTGTTGATGATCGGCATCCCACTGGCGCTCGGGTCGTATTGGGGCCTGCTGTTCGTGATCCCCGGCCTTGCCGTGCTCGCCACCCGAATCCTCGACGAGGAGAAGGTGCTGGCACACGAGCTCACCGGCTACCGGGAATACGAGCAGCGGGTGCACTACCGACTAGTACCCGGCGTGTGGTGAGGACCGGACACCCGCCATACGGCGAGGAACACCGCAACGACCGTGAAGCGCAGCACGGTGTTGGCGATCAGCGTGCCGCTGACCCCGGTCTGCCCCATATAGACGAGATCGAGTACGCCGCTTGCCAGATGTAGCGTCACGAAGGTCGCCACGATGAGGCGCAGCGCCACCCGATCGGTGACGCGGATCGCGCCGAACGACAGCACCGCGACCGCGAGTTCCGCCGCAGCGACGAGATAGACGAGCAGATAGTCAGGCCGCTCGAGCGTGATGCCCACCGCCGACGGGATCGCGGTCGGAAACGCGGTCAACACGACCGCGCCGGCCAGCGTGATCAGCCCGTGGACAAAGAAAGCCGCCCGCAGTGTCCTCATCTCGTCCCTTCCTGTCATGCCAACGGGCACTCATCCGTCATAGAGATGACGGCCACGAAGAGCGGAGTATGACAGTGGGAGGCGAGATGCACGGCGAAGCATTTGAAGAGCACCGTTCGCATCTGCGGGCGGTCGCCTACCGCATGCTGGGTTCGCTGACCGAGGCCGACGACGCCCTGCAGGAAGCGTGGTTGCGAATGGACCGCGCCGATGTCGGCGACGTCCGCAATCCGCGCGGTTGGTTGACGACGGTCGTTGCGCGCATCTGCCTTGACATGCTGCGGGCGCGCAGCGCGCGGCCCGAGGAGCCACTCGACGAGGTGAACGCCGTCGCCGCACCCGATGCCATCGACCCGGAACAGGAAGCGGTGCTGGCCGATTCGATCGGCGTGGCGCTGCTCGTCGTCCTCCAGACCCTTTCGCCTGCCGAGCGGCTTGTGTTCGTGCTGCACGACATGTTCGACCTGCCATACGCCGAAATCGCGCCGATCGTGGGCCGTTCGGAGAACACTGCCGCGCAACTCGCCGCGCGGGCACGACGCCGTGTGCGCGGCAAGACTCCCGACCCTGCAACGGATTTGGTGCGACAACGCCGACTCGTCGACGCGTTCCTCGCCGCGGCTCGCGACGGTGACTTCGAAGCACTCCTGGCGGTGCTCGACGGCGACGTGGTGTTGCATGTGGACGCCGCCGCGGCAGGCACCCCGACGACGGTCCGCGGCGCGCAGGCTGTGGCCGCCAATGCGCGTGCCTTCTCGGCCAACGCACGGTTCGCCGAACCCGCGTTGGTGGACGGCGCAGTCGGCGTCGTCGTCGCCCCCAACGGAAAGCTGGCGCTGGTGCTGCGCTTCAGCGTCGTTGGCGACAAGATCACCGAGATCGACATCGACGCCGATCCGGCGCGCCTGAGCCGGCTCAGTTTGGCCGTCCTCGACTGACCCGCGCTCATACTGAGTAGGTGGAACTGTTGACCGGCTTCGGGCTGGCCACCGCCGCGGGGTTGAACGCCTACATCCCGCTGCTGGCGCTTGGCCTGCTGTCGCGGTTCACCGACCTGATCACGCTGCCCCACGGCTGGGCCTGGCTGGAGAACGGCTGGGTCATGACGATCGTCGCCGCGTTACTGGTCGTCGAGATCGTCGCCGACAAGATCCCGGCGCTCGACAGCATCAATGACGCGGTCCAGACGTTCGTCCGTCCGACGGCGGGCGGCATCGTGTTCGGGTCGGGCACGGCTTCGCAGACATCGGCGGTCACCGACCCGGGCGCGTTCGCGCAATCGGGGCAGTGGATTCCCGTCGCCATCGGAGTCGTCACCGCGCTGGTCGTGTCGCTGACCAAGTCGACGGTGCGTCCCGCGGCCAATGTCGCAACCGCGGGGATGGCTGCGCCGGTGCTGTCCACCGTCGAGGACATCGCGAGCGTCGGACTGGTCTTCCTGGCGATCCTGGTGCCGGTGCTGGTGCTCGTCGCCGTGCTCGCGCTGGTGTGGGCCGTATTTCGGACCGTGCGTCGGCGACGGCGCAAGGCCGCGGCGCAAGAAGGCTAGACCCAGACGCCTTTTCCGACGGCGACCACTCCCCCGGCGCTGATCGCAAACCGATCGCGGTCCTTCTCCAGATCAACGCCGACCATCTCGCCCGGCCCAACGACGACGTTCTTGTCCAAGATGGCGTGGCGGACCACGGCTCCACGACCCACCCGGGTTCCCGGCATGAGCACACTGCCCTCCACGATCGCGCCGTCGTCGACTACGACATTGGACGACAGCACCGAATTCCGTACTGACGCAGCAGAAATGATGCTTCCCGCGCCGACCACGGACTCCTGCGCCGAGCCTCCGTTGACGAACTTGGCCGGTGCGAGCATGTCCGACTCTCCTCGGATCGGCCAGCGCTTGTTGTAGAGGTTGAATACCGGGTGCACCGACACCAGATCCATGTGCGCGTCGTAGAACGCGTCGAGTGTTCCGACGTCGCGCCAGTAGCCGTGGTCACGTTCGGTCGAGCCGGGCACCTCGTTGTTGGAGAAGTCGTAGACGGCGGCCATGCCGTCGGTCACCAGCCGCGGGATGATGTCGCCGCCCATGTCGTGATCGGAGTGGTCCTCATCGGCGTCGGCGCGGATCGCGTCGATGAGCACCTTCGTGGTGAAGATGTAGTTACCCATCGACACGAACGTCTGCTCAGGGTCATCGGGCGTGCCGGGCGGATCGGCAGGCTTCTCGATGAACTCCCTGATGCGGCCGGATTCGTCGGCGTCGATGCAGCCGAACGCGCTGGCCTCGGCGCGCGGCACCCGGATCCCGGCGACCGTCGCCCCTGCGCCGCTCTCGATGTGGAAGTGGACCATCTGCTCCGGATCCATCCGATACACGTGGTCGGCGCCGAACACGACGATGTAGTCGGGATCCTCGTCGTAGATCAGATTCAACGATTGATAGATCGCGTCGGCGGAACCGGTGTACCAGCGCGGGCCGAGCCGCTGCTGCGCGGGCACCGGGGTGATGTACTCGCCGGCAAGCCCGGACAACCGCCAGTTCTGCGAAATGTGGCGATCCAGCGAATGCGACTTGTATTGGGTCAGCACGCAGATTCGGAGGTATCGCGCATTGACGAGATTGGAGAGCACAAAGTCGATCAGCCGATAGGCGCCGCCAAAAGGAACCGCCGGTTTGGCCCGGTCGGCCGTCAACGGGTAGAGCCGCTTGCCTTCGCCGCCCGCCAGGACGATGCCAAGGACGTGTGGCAACTCCCTCATGACCCAAACCTATCTGCACGTTCACGCCTCGGCTACCCATTGGAGCGATTGATCGCTTCTGTCAGTCAAGGTATTTGGCGTCTTCGAGATAAAAACAATCCTGCTGGCGCCATGGCCCACTTTTTTGGCTACCGTCGTCACCATGCGGGTGGCGATGATGACTCGGGAGTATCCACCCGAGGTCTACGGCGGGGCGGGGGTCCACGTCACCGAGCTTGTCGCACAGCTTCGTCACCTCTGCGATGTCGACGTCCATTGCATGGGGGCACCGCGTCCTGGCGTGTTCGTCCATCAGCCCGATCCGGCTCTCAAGGGCGCCAACCCGGCACTGTCGACGCTGTCGGCGGACCTCAACATGGTCAACGGAGCGTCGAGCGCCACCGTTGTGCATTCACACACCTGGTACACCGGCCTTGCCGGGCACCTGGCCGCGCTGCTGTACGGCATCCCCCATGTACTGACCGCACATTCGCTCGAACCGATGCGGCCGTGGAAGGCCGAACAACTCGGTGGGGGCTACCGGGTGTCGTCGTGGGTGGAGAAGACCGCAGTCGAGGCTGCAGACGCGGTGATCGCGGTCAGCTCCGGAATGCGCGACGACGTGCTCCAGCACCTACCCCGCGCTGGATCCCAACCGGGTGCACGTGGTGAAAAACGGGATCGACACCGACGTCTGGTACCCCGTCGCGCCGCACGCCGGCGACTCGGTGCTCGAAGAACTCGGCGTCGACCTGAATCGCCCGATCGTGGCCTTCGTCGGGCGAATCACCCGGCAGAAGGGGGTCGCGCATCTGATCGCGGCGGCCCACCACTTCGCGCCCGAGATCCAGCTGGTGTTGTGCGCCGGCGCTCCTGACACTCCGGAGATCGCTGCAGAGGTGACGTCGGCCGTACAGGACCTGGCGAGTGCCCGCAGCGGCGTGTTCTGGGTTCGAGAGATGCTGCCGATTGGCAAGATTCGCGAAATACTCTCAACAGCAACGGTTTTCGTGTGCCCATCGGTTTACGAACCGTTGGGCATCGTGAACCTGGAGGCGATGGCGTGCGCGACAGCCGTGGTGGCCTCCGACGTCGGCGGCATCCCGGAAGTGGTAGCCGACGGCCAGACCGGTCTACTGGTGCACTACAACCCCGCCGACCCGGCGCACTTCGAACTACCGCTAGCCGCTACGGTCAACTCGCTTGTGGCCGATCCGGCGCGGGCGCGCCAGTACGGCGAGGCGGGGCGGCAGCGCTGCATCGAAGAATTTTCCTGGGCGCACATCGCCGAGCAGACCTTGGAGATCTACCGAAAGGTGTCTTCATAGATTTCGGCGCGAAAACCTGCGCCGAGCGCACGCAAGCGCGCCGAAGTCGCTAGCTGGTGACGCCCTTGAGTTCGTCGCCCGAGGGCGGCGGCCTCGTCGGGGGTCAGTTCGACGACGAGTCGCCCGCCGCCTTCCAGTGGTACCCGCATCACGATGCCGCGCCCCTCCTTGGTTGCTTCCAACGGACCGTCGCCGGTCCGGGGCTTCATCGCCGCCATCGAGTGCTCCCTCCACATGGCCGGTCCGCGTCAGCGGGCGTACAGATCTCCCCCCATTGTTCCCTATCCGCGACGTTCGGTGTGCAAAGACCCCGCTAAGGCCGCCGCGACGGCGCGTCTGCGGCCAACGGAACCCAGCAGTCTGCGGTGTGGTCGTCGACCATTCCGGTGGCCTGCATCATCGCGTACGCGGTCGTCGGTCCGACGAATCGGAAGCCACGGCGCTTCAATTCCTTGGCCATCGCGGTCGACTCCGGGGTCACCGCGGGAACCTGGGACACGTTGGCAGGCCGTGGTCGCGACGGCGGCGCGAACGACCACAGCAACTCACCGAGGTCGACGTCGAGGTCGGCGGTGGCGCGCGCATTGGCGATCGTGGCCTCGACCTTCGCGCGATTGCGCACGATGCCGACGTCGGCCATCAGCCGGTCGATGTCGCGTTTGGTGTAGCGGGCGATGCGGTCGACGTCGAACCCGTGGAAAGCGCGGCGGAAGTTCTCCCGCTTGCGCAGGATGATCAGCCACGAGAGACCACTCTGGAACGCCTCAAGGCTGATCCGCTCGAACAGCGCGGCGGAGTCCCGAAGCGGCTGCCCCCACTCGGTGTCGTGGTAATCCCGGTAGAGGACGAAATCAGCTGGTGCCAAACGTGATTGATCGATCCACCCGCAGCGGGTGCGGCCGTCCTCTTCGACGGTCACGAGTCGCCGTTGCCATCGGCCTGCAGCGCGTGGGCACCGCCTCCGGCCGGCTCGTCGGCATCCTCGAAGTCGTCGTCGATGCCGTGGGTGGCGCGTACCGTCGCGAGTTCGCCTCGCAGCGAATCCAGCTCCTGGCCGAGCCTGTCGAGCACCCAGTCGACCTCGCTGGTTTTGTAGCCACGCAGCGTCTGGGTGAACTTGACGGAGTCGACGTCGGCACCGGTGACGCCGGAGGCCGGCAACACGGTGGCGGTGGTGGCGCGCGGCAGCGGCGGCAACGGCTCACCGCGGCCGAACAGCACGCTGCCGAGCCCGAACAGCACGACGGCCACCAGGATCAGCACTACCAGGTACAGCAGAACCAAGGTCACGCTCTCGATACTGCCCGACGACCCCGACAGACCGGTCGCCGGCTTAGTCCCTCCTCGCGGCCGGACGGCGGCTGAGCGTCCGCAGCACGAAACGGCTTACGCGGGGCGCCCGGGTCGCCACGCCGACGAGGGCCCGGTCGGCGGATTTCATCGTCGCCACCGGCGATGGCGTCAACGCCGCCTGCTCGGGCGTGGCCTGCGACGCCGGCCGCTGGTCCTGGCGATGGTCGGCCATGACGGCGTGGACTGCCCACTTGCCCGGTACACCCTTCAAGTCGTGCTCCCCGCGTGCTTCGAACTCGACGCCGGAGCCGAACACCAGATCACGCACCGTCGCAGACACCAGCACCTCGGCGGGCCCAGCGAGTGCCATGATGCGAGACCCGATGTGTGCGGCGACGCCACTGATGTCATCGTCGGTGACCTCGCACTCGCCGGCATGTACTCCCGCGCGCACCTGTACGCCTTCCTCGCCCGCGTGCCGGCAAACCGCCAACGCGCACCGGACAGCGAGTGTCGGACGGTCGAAGGTCGCAAGTACGCCGTCACCCATCGTTTTGATGAGCGTGCCGTCGTGACGCTCAACCTGGTCCCGCACTGCGGCGTGGTGCGTGCCCAGCAGCGTCGCCCACCGCTCGTCACCCATTTCCACCGCGCGCGCCGTGGACTCGACTATGTCGGTGTAGAGAACGGTGACGAGCTTGCGCGTGATGGGTCCGCGGGGCGCACTGCCGCCGATGAAGTCCTCAATGCCGGCGAGTATGTCGTCGCCGTTGAACCAACACACGTGCTCGTTCCCAGGTAGTTCGAGCATCTTGGCCCCGGTGATGTTGTCGGCCATCCACCGAGCGGCCTCGACGGGAACGATGTCGCCCGTCCGGTGAATCACCAGTGTCGGCACGTCGACCGCGTCGGTTGCACCGGTGACGTCGTAATCCCACAGTGCATTGATCATGACCCGCGCCATGCCGGGACTCGCGCACGCCCGCTCGACGTTCGGTGCCAACCTGCGGTACACCGCGTTCTCGCGCGCATACGGCGACAGCGCCTGGAAGAACGTTCCGTCGCCCCAACGGTCGGTGGAGTGTCGAAACATCGCCCACAGCCTTTCGAAGCGGTGCTCGGTGCCCGGGAGGAAGTCATCGCTGGGCGCAATCCGCGGCGTGCCGCACAACGCGATCAGTCCCTCGACGCGCTCAGGGTGCGTCGCGGCGAGCAGAATCGCCGGCGAGCACGCCTCGGAGTACCCGATAACCACCGCCCGGCGCGAGCCGGCCGCGTCTAGCACGGCGAGAAAATCGTCGGCCCGCTGCTGCACCGTCGGGACACCTGCGACTGGATCGGACAGCCCGGTGCCCGGCTTGTCGAACAACAGGAGGCGGCCAATCGACGCCAACCGGCGAAAGAACGCGGTCGCATACGGGTCCGCCCACAAAAGGTCGAGATGCGACACCAGGCCGGCACCAAAGATGATGTCGACGGGCCCCTCTCCGATCGCCTGATAGGCGATACAGATGTCGCCCCGCCGGGCGTACTCGACGTCAACGGTCACGTCGCTACCACCCGTACTTCCCCCACATAATCGCTGATCGTCCACCGCTGGGACGCTCAGGTCAATTAGCCGCCCACTACCCCCGCGGGCGCAGCGTGACCATCGGCGGGCGGTCGTCCAGCGACACCGAGGAGGTGCGCGGGGTGTAGCCGTTGCCGTCGGCGAAGAACTGTGTCAGCGCAACCCCGGAGTCCGGAACGCCGCAGCGCGACAGCAGGGTGGCGATGACCTGGCGGCTCATCGACGCGAGTTCGGTCAGCGGTCGGTTGCGGTGCGTGCGCACGCCGAGGTTCACCTGAGCGATGGCATCCAGACCCAGCCGGTCGTAGGTGTCGATCAACAGCCCGATCTCTACGCCGTATCCCGGCGCGAACGGCAGCGAGGTCAGCAGCTCGCGGGTGCCGGCGTATTCGCCGCCCAGCGGCTGCATCAGGGCGCTCAGTTCGGGTCGCAGCGATGCGAGCAGCGGCCGCGCGACCAGCTCGGTGACCCGGCCTCCGCCGTTGGCGTCCTCGCTGCCGCTGATCTTCAGCGGCCGCCGGTAGAAGCCCTTGACCAGGTGCACGCCCTCGGTGGTGAGCAGCGGGCCGACCAGCTTGGGCACGAACATCGGGTCGGGGTCGAGCAGGTCCGAGTCGACGAACACGACAATGTCGCCGGTCGTGGCGGCCAACGACCGCCACAGCACCTCGCCCTTACCGGGTTGCGGGTCGACCTCGGGCAGCGCCACCTCGCGGCTGATCACTCGGGCACCCGCGGCCATCGCGCGGATCTCGGTCTCATCGGTGGAGCCGGAGTCGAGCACGATCAGCTCGTCGACCAGTCCGCCGAGCAGCGGCGTGATGGTCTCCACCACGCTGCCGACGGTGTCTTCCTCGTTGAGGGCGGGCAGCACCACCGAGATGGTGCGTCCGGCCTTGGCGGCCACGAGTTCGGCGACCGTCCACGACGGTCGGTTCCAGCTGTGGTCGGTCAGCCATCTCCCGGTGACGACGTCCGTTCCGGGCAGCTCTGGTGTCAGTGTCATGCTTCGACTCCCGCTCGCTCCGGTCCTCGTTCGTCCCTCGCTACGATCCTCACTCGCGTTCGTCTCAGTGTCATGCCAGTCCCCTCACCGTGCGCGTCGGCGGACGCACGCCCTGAATCGACGCGACCATTTCCAGCACGCGTCGAGTGGGTCCCACCTCGTGCACACGGAACATCGCGGCCCCTTCCGCTGCGGCCAAGGCGGTCGCGGCCAGGGTGCCTTCCAGGCGTTCGGTCAGACCCACACCCAGAGTTTCCCCGACGAAGTCTTTGTTGCTCAGCGCCATCAGGACGGGCCATCCAGTGTTAACAAGGTCTTTTACGTGGCGCAACAAACTAAGACCGTGGTAAGTGTTCTTGCCGAAATCGTGCGTCGGGTCGATCAACACCGCGTTACGAGCCACTCCAGCGGCGACCGCGCGCTCGGCGGCGGTGGTCACCTCCGCGATCACGTCGTCGACCACACCGCGCTCAGACGTGCCGTAGTTGACGCGAAACGGGCGGGTGCGCGGCTCCGCGCCGCCCGTGTGCGAGCAGACGAGGCCTGCCCCGAACTCGGCGGCGACATCGGCAAGAGCCGGGTCATGCCCGCCCCATGTGTCGTTGATGAGGTCGGCGCCGGCCGCGCAGGCCTGCTTGGCCACCTCTGACCGCCAGGTGTCGACGCTGATCAGCTGGTCGGGGTACGCGTCGCGCAGCCACTCGATGAACGGCACGACACGGGCGACCTCCTCGTCGACACCGACACTGTCGCCGGGACCTGCTTTGACGCCGCCCACGTCGACGACGTCGGCGCCCTCTTCGATCACCCGGTGGGCCGCCGCCTTTGCGGACTCGTCGGTGAAGGTGGCGCCGCGGTCGTAGAACGAGTCAGGCGTCCGGTTCACGATCGCCATGATCAGCGCTCGATCACCGGCCACCGGGCGGCCGCAGAACATCGACGTCACGCCCTCCAGGCTACGGGCCTGCGATTTCGGCGCGCCTAGGAGCGCTGAGCGCTCTCGATTGCGTACAAATCACGCAGGGCCTGCAGGCAACGGGCCCTGGTGCAGGACGCCGAGGCGCTGGGTGGCGCGGGTGAGGGCCACGTAGAGCTCGGCAGCGCCGCGTGGGCCGTCGGCGAGGATCCGTTCGGGTTCGACGACCAGGACGGCGTCGAACTCAAGCCCCTTCGTCTCCGATGCCGGCACCGCGCCAGGCACGCCCGGTGGACCGATCACCACACTGGTGCCTTCGCGGCCGGCTTCGTCGGAGACGAATTCCTCGATCGCAGCGGGCAGTTCGTCCTCGGTGACCCGTCGAGCCCATGGCTGCACGCCACACGAGCGGACCGACTCCGGTGGCTGGGCCCCCGGCGCAAATTCGGCGAGCAGCGCGGCGGCGACGGTCATGATCTCCGCCGGGGTGCGGTAGTTCACCGACAGCGACCGGTAGACCCAGCGGCCGGGCACGTACGGCTCCATCATCGTGTCCCACGAGGTCGCGCCTGCCACGGAGCGGCGCTGCGCGAGATCGCCGACCACTGTGAAGGATCGGCTTGGGCAGCGCCGCATCAGCACCCGCCAGTCCATTTCGGACAGTTCTTGGGCCTCGTCGACCACGATGTGCCGATAGGTCCAGTCCCGATCTGCGGCGGCGCGTTCTGAGAGGTCCCGGGTGTCACGCTCGAGAAACCGTTCCGCCAGGTCCTCGGCGAAGAGCAGATCCGTCGCAAGCAGATGGTCCTCGTCGTCCATCAGGTCCTCGCGGCTGATCATGTTGTCCAGCACGCCGGCCGCGTACTCCGTCTCCTTCTTTCGTTCCCGTTCGGCGTTCCGGTCGGCGGCCTTGTCGCGGCCAAGCACGTCGACCAGTTCGTCGAGCAGCGGCACGTCCGAAACTGTCCAGGCGTCGCCGTCGGCACGCCACAGCGCCGGGTCGGCGCCCGCTGCGCGCAGCCGTTCCGGAGACGTGTACAGCTGTGCCAACAGCGTGTCCGGCGTCAAGATCGGCCAGAGTTCGTTGAGCGCGGCGGTGAACTTGTCATTGTGCGCGAGCTCCGCGATCAGATCCGCGCGCAGCTGCTCCCATGCTTCGCGGTTCTCCCGGGTAAGCCAGCCGTGGCCGATCCGCGCTATCGCCCGTTCGGTGAGCACGTACGTGACGATCTCACTGAACACCGCGCGGGCCTCGTTGTGCGGCAGGCCGCTGGCGCGCGCCTCCTGGATGGCCCACTCCGCGGTCTCGGTGTCGATTCGCACCGTGACGTCCGTCAGTTCGATCGTCAGCGGACTCTGCGGCAGCCGCTGCCGGTCTGCGACTGCCGCCGCGAGCACCTCCAGGATCTTCAGCGCGCCCTTGAGCCGGGCGACGTCCGGGGCGTCCTCGGCGGCGACGCTCAAACCGGGCACGAGGTCGCCGGGTGTCATGAAAACCACGTTGGACTCGCCCAGCGACGGAAGAACGCGGCCGATGTGGTGCAGGAACGCCGGATTGGGCCCGATGACGAGCACACCATGGCGTTCCATCCGCTCCCGCTGGGTGTAGAGCAGGTACGCGACGCGATGCAGTGCGACCACGGTCTTCCCGGTGCCAGGGCCACCCTCGATCACCAGCACCCCTGGGTGCTCGAGCCGGATGATCTCGTCCTGTTCGGCCTGAATCGTCGCAACGATGTCGCGCATCCCGTCACCGCGCGGCGCGTTGACCGCCGCGAGCAGAGCATCGTCTCCTCGCTCACCAACACCGGGCCTGCCGAGAACCTCGTCGGTGAAATCGACAACTTGACGCCCGCGGGTGTGGAACTGGCGTCGTCTGCGCATGTTCTCCGGGCTTGCGGCGGTAGCCACATAGAACGCGCGCGCTGCCGGGGCCCGCCAATCGAGCAAAAGCGTTGCGTAGTCGTTCTTTTCGTCCAACAGGCCGATCCGCCCGATGTACACATGGTCACCCGAAATGGGGTCCAACCGACCGAAACACAACCCGTCGTCCGACACGTCCAGCCGCTGCAACTGCCTGGCCAGTGCGCGCACCTCGGCATCCCGATGAACGAGTGTCTCGCCATTCTGGAGATCGATGGGGCCCCGCAACGCAGCTACGTGGCCAACCTTCACCCGCGCGCGCTCGGCGTCGAGCCGCGCGTACAGCCCGGCGACATAGCTCCGCTCGGACTGCAATTCGTCTTCGTATCCCTGAGTTGACACATGCCCCCAATTGCCGCGAGTTCTGGCCTAGGCCAGCGATTCTGGGGCATACCCCGGGTCTTGCCGCAAGCCCCCCGGTCCGGTATACGTTGGAAGTGGAAGGGAGTTCGTACTCCTTCTAGCTACGCCCGCCTAGTTCTTCGGGCGCTTGCCATCCTTCACCTCGCCGGGGTACTCGTCGTAGAACTCGACGTAGCCCTCCTCGCGGCCGGCAAGCACGTAGATCGGGTCGTCGATGTCCGTACTGTATCCCTCCTTGCGCAGGTCGACCTTCTGGCTCTTGAACGTCGACGTGTGCGCCAGCTCCCCGACGACGCGGACGAACAAGGGCACGGCATAGCCGGGCAGTCGTTCGTAGGCCGCCTTCGCCAGCGCCTTACCGTCGAACTTCTCACCGTCCTTGAGCTGGACGGCCACCATGCCTGCCCGGCCGCCGGTGCCCTCCACCTCGACGCCGAAGACCGTGGCCTCCTCGATCTGCGGGTCGGTGGCGATGGCGGCCTCGACCTCGGTGGTGGCGACGTTCTCACCCTTCCACCGGAAAGTGTCACCGAGCCGGTCGGTGAACGCCGCATGCCCAAAGCCCTGCGACCGCATCAGGTCGCCGGTGTTGAACCACAGGTCGCCCTCTTTGAACGCGTCGCGCACCAACTTCTTGTCGGTGGCTTCCTTGTCGGTGTAGCCGTCGAACGGCTGGAAATTGCTGACCTTGGACAGCAACAGACCCGGCTCGCCGTTGCGCACCTTGCGGACTCGACCGTTGTCGTCGCGCACCGGGTCGCCGGTATCGGCGTCGTATTCGACAAACGCCACCGGTGTCGGGCAGATGCCCGTGGACTTCGGCACGTTGAAAATGTTGACGAACGCGGTATTGCCCTCGCTGGCGCCGTAGAACTCGCAGACCCGCTCGATGCCGAACCGCTCGGTGAACTCGTCCCAGATCGCCGGGCGCAGCCCGTTACCGCAGATCACCCGGACCTTGTGCTTGCGGTCGGTGTCCTTGGCCGGCTGGTTGAGCAAGTAGGCACAGATCTCGCCGATGTATACGAACGCGGTGGCGTCGTAGCGGATGACGTCGTCCCAGAACTTCGACGCCGAGAACGACTTGCCAAGTGCCAGCGCCGCACCGGAGTTCAGCACCGAGGACAGCGCGACCGTCAACGCGTTGTTGTGGTACAGCGGCAAGCAGCAGTACAGGGTGTCGTTGCTGGTCAACCGCATACCGAGGCCGCCGAATCCGGCGAGCGCCCGCAGCCATCGGTAGTGCGTCATCACGCTGGCCTTCGGCATGCCGGTGGTGCCCGACGTGAAGATGTAGAAGGCCTTGTCCTTGGCCAGGACGGCCGCCGTGGTGGCCGGATTGCCGGTCGGAGCGGTCGCCGAAAGCCGCTCGAGTTCGTCAACGGTCATCAGCCCGGTGGTGTCCGCGCCGCTTTCGGTGATCGGTTCGATGAATTCGGTCTCGGCGACGACGGCCTTCGCACCGAGCAGCCCGATGCTGTGCTTGAGCACGTCGCCGCGCTGGTGGTAGTTGAGCATTCCGGCGACCGCACCACATTTCACCGTGGCCAGCATGAGCAACACCGACTTCGGCGAGTTGCGCAGCATGATGCCGACGACATCACCATGCCCGACGCCCCGCGCCGCCAGCACCGCGGCGTAGCGGTTCACCGTTTCGTTGGCCGCACGGTAGGTGATCTTCTCGTCACCGAATTTGATGAACACCTTGTCGCCGTAGCGCGCCGCACGTTCCTGGAACACCTTGCCGATGGAGGTTTTGGCCGACGGCCTGGCTCCGAATCCGGTGACCACGCCGCGCAGGATGGTCGGCACGTCCAGCAGGAGCCCGGGCACATGGGTAGCAATGTCAAGCAGCCCGATACTGCTGCGGGTCCCCGATTTCTGGTCGGTCATGCGGTGCGTCCCCTCCGACGTTCGTGTGTGCGCAACACCCTAGTGACCGCTGTCACTGGGCCGGTGCGCACGCCGCCATCGCAGCATCCACGTCGTCCACCACGACCAACCGGTCAAGCGCACCCTGGGCGACATAACCGCTGTCGACCAGCCCGTACAACCAGGCCAGCAGGCCGTCGTAGTGCCCGAACGGATCGAGCATGACCACCGGCTTGTCATGCATACCCAAATAGCCCGCTGTCCAGGCTTCGAAGAATTCCTCGAGGGTGCCAATGCCGCCGGGCAGCGCGATGAACGCGTCGGCGCGGTCCTCCATCACCTGCTTGCGCTCGCGCATGGTGTCGGTGACGACGAGCTCGTCGGCCTCGGTGTCGGCGACCTCCCGGTGCACCAGCGCCTTGGGGATGACACCGACGGTCCGGCCGCCGCTGGCGCGGGCCGCGGCGGCCAGCGCGCCCATCGCCGAGACGTTTCCGCCGCCGGACACCAGCGTCCAGCCTTGCTCGGCAATTGCTTCTCCGACACGCACAGCCAACGACAACAGCTCGGGATGTGTTGGACCTGAGGCGCAGTACACACAGACCGCCCATTCGCGGTCAGGTTCTGGGGACACATCGACAAACGTAGCCATAGACTCCGGCGGTGCCTGTTGAGTGGGTGACCGCGCCACACGAACCGGCACTGGAGGTGCTCGAAACCGGTGTCCGCGAGCGGGCAGGGACAGTGCTGATCGGTTCCGCGGGTGTCGGCAAGACGTGGCTGGCACGCACGGCGGCTGACCGGTTGGCGTCGCAGTTCGGACGCGTCGACTGGGTGACGGCGACGACCCCTGCGGTTCCGTTCTCTGCCTTCAGCCACCTGATGGATGTCCCGAGCACCGGTAAGACGTCAGCCGTGCTTCGCGACGCGCGGGAGTCTCTTGGCGACGGCAGGTTACTGGTCGTCGACGACGCGCATTTGCTGGACAAGCTGTCCGCGGCGCTGGTCTACCAATTGGCGGTCAGCGGAACGGCCAAGTTGATCGTCACGGTTTCAGCGAATGGGCCTGTGGCCGATGAGATTTCAGCGCTGTGGCGTGACGACCTGCTCACCCGGATCGACATCCAGCCGCCCGGCCACGAAGACAGCAGGCTGGCCACTCTGGTCGAGGAGTTCGTCGCGGCGCTGCCGGACCCTGCGCACCGGGTGCTGGAATA
The DNA here is from genome assembly GCA_963766465.1 of uncultured Actinomycetota bacterium. Classification (GTDB taxonomy): domain Bacteria; phylum Actinomycetota; class Actinomycetes; order Mycobacteriales; family Mycobacteriaceae; genus Mycobacterium. The sequence continues at coordinate 247,754 of CAVXZT010000012.1, read as the reverse complement.
TCTGGCCGTCGGCGATCCGCTGGCGCTGGACGACGTGTCGGCGCTGACGGGGCGCGAGACCGTCACCGAAGCGGAAGCGGCCGGCGCCATAGTCATCGACGACGACCGCATCCGCCCGGCGCATCCGCTGTTCGTCGACGCGGTTGGTGACGCGCTGGGCGGACCCGACCTGCGCCGGCTGCGCACCGAACTGGTGGATCGCTTGGCCGCCTCGTCGCGCCTCGGCGTGGTGGACCGGCTGCGGCTTGCGGTGCTGTCGCTGGACAGCGACAGCCCGCAGCCGGTGGCGGATCTGGCCGCGGCGGCCGCAGAATCGCTGCGGCTGGGCGACCTCGAACTCAGCGACCGCTTGGGCCAGGCCGCGGTCGATCGATCGCCAGACCTGGAGACGCGGCTGACCTTGGCCTACGCGCTGGCGTGGCAGGGCCGTGGCCGGGAGGCCGATGCCGTGTTGGCAGCCGTGGATCCGTCGACCCTGTCAGAGACCGAGCTGATGGCGTGGGCACTGCCGCGCGCAGCCAACCAGTTCTGGATGCTGAGCGAACCGGAGCGGGCGACCGCATTCCTGCTGGCGACGCGCGGCAGGGTGACCTCGCCGGCCGCCCAAACGACGCTGGACGCGCTGTCGGCGACGTTCGCGATGAACGCAGGCAACCCAAGCCGCGCCAAGCAGATCGCCGACGACGTGCTGGCATCGCCGGCAGCCGACGACACCGCGGTCGGATGGGCAGCGGCCGCGGCGGCGCTGAGCACGGCGCGGATGGGCCGGTTCAGTGAGGTTGACGCGCTGGCCGAGCGGGCGATCGCCGCGGGGCACCCGGGGCTGCTGCGGTTCACCAGCGGGTTCGGTCAGACGACGACGCTGCTGATGGCCGGGGAGCTGGACCGTGCCCAGGCACTGGGCCAGCAGCTCACCGACTTCGCCCAGATGCAGCAGCCGGGCCGCGCGATCGGTGAGGTGTTGGTTGCCGATGTGCTGATCGCCAAGGGTGAACTCGAGGCGGCGGTGTCGCTGCTACGCGGCGCGGCTTCCGCGTTGGCGCCGACCGGGTACTCGTGGGGGCCACTGGCGTGGATGTTGTTGGCGCAGGCGCTCGGACAGCTGGGTGAGACGGTCGAGGCCGGAAAGATCTTGTCCCGCGCGGAATCTCGGCACGGCCTCAAGTCGATGCTGTTCGCGCCGGAGCTTGCGCTTGCGCGCGCGTGGACGATGTCGGCACGAGGCGACGAACACGGGGCGGTGGCCGCCGCGCGCGACGCCGCAAAGGCGGCCGAACGAGGTGGTCAGTCGGCGGTGGCGCTGCGCGCGTTGCATGACGCGGCACGGTTGGGCGATATCCGCGCCGCCGACGGAATCGCGCGGCTTAGTGCCGAGATCGATTGTCCTTTCGGCCAATTGGCGCTCGACCACGCTCGCGCGCTGGTCGGGCGGGACGCCGAGGCGCTGAACGATGTGTCGGCCAGGCTGGACGCGATTGGATTGAAGCGTTCTGCCGCCGACGCGGCCGCACAGGTAAGTCGTGCGTAGGCGCCAGGACAGCAGAGCCGCCGAAGCGATGATGTAAGTGGACGGCCGGATCCTCCTGCTCGGAGCGAACGATTACGGCACGCTCGCTGCGGTCCGTGCCTTTGGCGAGGCTGGGTTCCATGTCTCTGTGGCCGATGAGAATCGCTGGGCGCGGGCTCTCTATTCGCGCCATGTCAATCGAAAGCTCGTCCACCCGCCGATGTCATCGGCTGACGCGCTTATCGATTGGTTGGTCGAGTGGGGAACACAAAATCCCGGCGCGTTGCTCTACCCGTCGAACGACCATCTTGCGTGGCTGTTCGCCTTGGAACGCGATCGCCTCTCGAAGGTCTTCGCAATGCTTTCTCCCGGCGAAGACGTGATCATCACGCTTCTCGACAAGAAGCGATTGCACAAGGCGTGCGAGACGGCCGGGATCGATGTACCCGAGACAGCCGTCGTCACAGACGACGTGACCGATCCAACCCTCGCGCCAACCCCAAAGTTCCCTGTTCTGCTGAAGCCTCGCACCCAGATCTATCAACAGCGCGGCATGAAAGGCTTCATCGCACACGATCCGGCGCAACTCCGCACAGCATTACGGCGCTTTCGCGAACTGGTCGCTTATGCTCCCGTTCTCACCCATCGCTACCCAGATATTGCCGAGCCCATGGTCCAGGAATACCTGACCGCCGCGGAGTCCGAGATCATCAGCATCGCTGGATATGCCGATGAGCATGGTGTCGTCGTTGCCCGAGGCGCCGTGAAGGTGCTGCAACACCCCCGCAAGATCGGCATCGGACTCTGTTTCGAGGACCGCCCCTTCGACACGGCACTCGTCGAGAAGCTTTCGGCGCTATGCAAGACGGTGGGTTACTACGGAGTTTTCGAAGCCGAGTTCGTCCCTCAACGGAACCGGCCTCTCTTGATCGACTTCAATCCGCGCTTCTACAGCCAAATGGGCTTCGACATCGCGCGCGATCTCTCGCTTCCGTTGCTCGTCTGGCATGCGGCCAACGACGATCGCACAGCCTTCACAGAGGTGCTCGCCGGAGCCTACGCGTGGAAGCCGCATGGCAGTGAAGTCTATTGCCACAAAACGCTATTCGATTTCGTGCTTGCTCTCCAACGACTGGCAGGGCAGTTGACCAAAGACGAGCGGTCGCGCTGGCGCACCTGGTATGCGACGCGCCACCCGACCGACGCCGTCCGAGATCCCGTCGATCGCATGCCCGCGGCGATCGACGCCGCGCTGTGGATCGGCCATTTCATTCGTCACCCGAGAAGTTCTGTCAGGGGCTATGTGCTGAATCGGTAGACCGGTATCGAGCGAGCGCTTAAGACGCTAGAGATACGAAAGCCACCAGTCGGTGCGGCGGCGCTTGATCTCGGCGAACCAGCGACAGGCGGGGTAAAGCGCGAGAACAAGGCAGATCCAGATGGCGTACACGCCAGGCAGTCCGACGCCCCAGTCCGGCGGATGCGTCCACGGAAAGTGCGTCAGCACGTACGTACCGTGGCCGAGCACCAGCGCGGCGATGCCGGCGATGAGGTGCGCAAGCGCGATGTGCAGCACGTAGAAGAAGAAGGGCACGCGGCCGAAGGTGATGAAGAACGCCGCAACGGGTCCGCGTGCGATCTCGAAGACGGCCAGCGCGATAAGCGCGGGACCCAGTGTCGCTAGCAGGAACAGAAGCGACGGCGGATATTTGGTGACGTTCATGAACGACATCGCCGTCAGCGCTGGGGTGGCTTGCGTTGTCCATGGCGCGGGGTCGCCGTAGACGCTGAATGCGCGCAGCACGAAGAAGCCCACGAGAGCAGCGACGCCGATCGCAACGAGGATGAGGCGCCGACGCGCGGCGGGAAGCGTGTATACCGCGCCGAGCGCGTAGCCCACCGCCATTACACCCACCCACGGGATGAGGGGGTAGCTGACGAAGACTCCTCTCGCCAACTGTCCTGGCACGTGCAGGACGGTCCATAGGGGCGCCCATGCGCCGAAATCGTCCGGCGTCAGGCCGTCGAAGGCGTTGTGTCCGAAGGTCAGTAGCAGACCGACCCCGCCGACCACCGCAATCGGCAGGCGCACAAGCGCCGAAAGAACGATCATGGAGCAGCCGATCGCCCAGATCACCTGAAGATCGATGCCGCCGCCATACAACGGGTCGAAGCTCCAGATCAGGTTGATCAGCGTCACTTCCAAAAACACCAACCACAGGCCGCGAGTCAGCAGAAACCGCGACAGTGAAGCCCGATCGCGCCGCTTTGACATGAAGTACGCGCCGGTGCCGGCGAGCAACAGGAAAACCGGCGCACAGAAGTGCGTGATCCAGCGGGTGATGAACATGGCGGGGTAGGTATGCGACAGGTCGACCGGGTCGAAGCGGAAGTCGGTGAAAAAGATGCGCACGTGATCCAGTGCCATCAACACCATCACGAGGCCGCGCAGAAGGTCGATCGAGCCGAGCCGGGCTCTGGCCGCACCACCGGCCTCGTCCGCCGCAAGCGTCTGGGATAGCGGCCTCGGCATCGCGCCAGCGTGGCACACCCGAATTTGCGGTGTTGGAGTTCGGACGAAATCTACTGGCGGGCCGCATGTATCGAGCGTGCCGCTGGATGCGGGAACTTCATGCATAAAGCCGTTTTAGCGAGATTGCAGTGCCTGTCACGGCCGGTCTCACTGGTCAGCGAATCCGTTCAGACACTGCGGTCAGCGACATTCAAGCAACGTGCGCATGCCGTACTACATTGTTGCTATTCGCAGTCAGTTGTTTACAACGCAAATACTTGAAACCCCTTGTCCTGAGCGCATACATCGGCGCGCCAAGCTAGCGAACCGCGAACTAGTTTTATTTGCCAATCCAAAACACCTGTCGATTGACCGTAGATTCAGCAAAGGATTAGCCTGATCCTTGACTACAAGAATTACGGCTAGCCAGTGGGGGAAGGCGGTGGCCGCCATGTACCGGGCGCTCAAGAAGCCACGACCGATCTCCTCCACGCCGGAACGAGTAGTTGACTACTCACGCTTTGAGCCTGGCCCCGACTTAACGTTCTCTCACGCAGCCGGCACTCGTCGGCTGCGTGAGCCGGAATGCGTGAGGAACGGCATGACCATAGTCGACCGCGATGCGCCCTCGTCGCATATCTGGTCCGCCGTCGCACGCGTCGAAGACTGGCTGCTGCACAGCGGTATCCAGCTCGACTGCGGCCCTCAACGGGGCGGTGTCGCGGGGTGGCTTGACGGCCATGGCGAACCTGAGTTCGCCTATCTGGAAATCACCGGCTACTACCTGACCGCGATGGCGTGGTTGGCGTCCGGTGCGGCGTCATCACCTGAGCACATGGCCGCCGCCCAGATGCGGGCGCAGCAAGCCGCCCGCTGGATCGCACTGCAAGTCGAAAGCGAACCCGCCCCGCCCACTCGGCTCTACCTGTCGGCACATGATCCTGACTGGCGCAACAACGCCGTGTTCTCCTTCGATCTCGCGATGGCCGCGCGAGGTATGGCAGCGACCCGGCGATTGGCGGGCTGGCGCGAACGGCGGCGGGCGCTCGCCGAAATGTGCGCGAGGCTTGATCGGATCTCCTCAGGTGCCGAGGTGATGGTGTCGCACGAACTCGTAGTCGGCGACGCGACGACGATGCCCGACCGGTGGTCGACCCGCCCCAGCGTGCACCATCTCAAGGCCGCCGCGGCGATGCTCGGCCTGCCCACACGCGTGGCCGGCGACCAGGCGATGGCCATGGCGCGACGGACCTACGACCACTGGGCGGATTCCTTGGCAAGCGATGAGTGGCCATGCGAGCAACTACACGCCGTGCTCTATGCCTTGGAGGGCATGTTGCTTCGGGCGAGCACGCAGGACGACCTCGATGTCGTAGAGCGGGTGTTCGCCCGGCTGATGGAGCTGCAGGCGCCGGACGGCAGCTTGCCGGAGACCGTCGAAGGCGGTCCGGCTCGTTCGGACGTGCTCGCGCAGGCCCTTCGGGTCGGCCTGTTGCTACGTGGCCGCCACTATCTGTCCGAGCCGGTGTGGAACGACAGGATCGACCTGTTGACCCGCGCGCTGCTGGAATACATCCGACCGGACGGCGGGGTTGGGTTCTCACACGACCAGTCGATCTCGAATGCCTGGTGTGCAATGTTCGCGCACCAGGCGCTGTATTTGCGCGCGTGCGAGGGCTCGCTCCCACCGGCCGCATACGACCTATTGGTGTGATGGCGATGCGAACCGCCAACGGCGAACCCGAGATTCATCTGTTCGAACCGTCGGGCTATGGCGGCGTCTTTCAGCACGCGTGCCAGCTCGCTCACGAATTGAGCCGACACGGCCGTCGCGTCGTTTTGCATACCGGCCACGAACATGAACAAGTCGACCTCGACGGTGTCTGCGTCTGCCCGTGCTCGTGGTGGCCGCGGTCCCGTGACCGTGGGATGCGAATAGCATTGCGGCAGGCCATGATATCTCGTCGCCTGATTCAGCGCACACTGCCCCATCTTCTGGCTTCCGTGTCTCGCGGTGATGTCCTACACCTGCAGGGCATCGCCGCCGCCGGTGGACTGAACCTGCTTACGCTGGTCGTCACGCGGCGCGGCGGTCGTCGTGTCGTGTACTCCCCGCATGATCTGTTCTCGCGTCGCGGCCCGATCGACGGTGCTCTGCTTCACGTCGCGCTTCGCGTACCGCATGCGATCATCACCCACTCCCGCGCCGACGCGGACCGACTGCGGGCGCTCGCGGGCCGCGTTCTCTATTCACCGTTGATCCAGCTGGTGCCGGAGCCATCCGACGACGAACAGGTGAGCTGGCGCACCGAATGGCGGGTGAACGGTGCGGAGAAGGTCGTGTTGTTCGCCGGTTTCGTCCGCCCCGAGAAGAGGCTCGACGTGTTGGTCGAAAGCGCCCGACGGTGGCCGCCCGATCGCAGACTCGCGGTTGTCGGACCGGATCGAGGTGGCTGGGACCGCTGCGACCGGCTGGCCAAGTCCTATCATCTCGATATCGCGACTCGGCTGGAATTCGTTGAGCTCACGAAGTTTACGGCCGCGATCGCCGCCGCAGATCTCGTTGTCGTCCCCTCGGAGCGAGCCAGCCAAAGCGGCGTGCTCGCCGTTGCGAGGCAACTCAGGACGCCGACGATCGCGGCCGACATCGGCGGCATGGCTGAACTCGCGTCCCGCACCTTCACCGCCGGTGACGCCGAAGACCTGAGCCGAGCCATCAACGCAGAGCTCACCAACGGCAACCGCAGCGTGTCCGAGCCGCAGGACGAGATTGAGGAGGCGGTCCACGTTCACCTTCACGCCTACGGAGGACCGACATGACCAGTCGCGACCGCATCAGTCTGGAAATCCGCGAACTCGCCCGCTGGTGGCCCCTGATTCTCGTCCCCACATTGATCGCCCTCGCTGCGGCTATCTGGTCGGTGAGCCAACAACAGCCGACGTACACCGCGACGACACGGCTGCAAGTCGCGCCTTTGTCCCAGTACGACGAGACATTCCTGGGCACCAGCCTCGTGCGCGATGCGGGCGACGCTAAACGTACCGCCATAACGCTTGCCGCATTGCTGGACTCACACCAGGCCGCAACCGCCGCGGCGACGCAACTCGGGAGCAGCTGGACGCCGCAGGCGGTGGAGGACGCGATCAGGATTTCGGCCGTTCAGAACGCCAATCTCATCGACATCGCCGCCGATACAGGCGATCCCGACTCCGCCGTTCGTGTCTCAGAGGCGTTCGCCAAGGCGACGGTGGAAGGGCGGTGGCGGGTCATCGCCGCTGAACTCGACGGGCGCATCGCCACACTCACCGCAGCCGTCAAAGAGTCCGCGCTCGGCGAGACCGCCACGCGTCTGCAGACGCTCAAGGTCATCCGTGAGGCCGGTGCCGATCCGACGCTGCGGTTGGGGCCGACGACCTCTGCGGTGCAAAACGCACACCAACCCGCCGTCGTCGTCCTCGGCCTAGCAGCAGCGGGTGGGCTGTTCATCGGCGTGCTGGCAGCGCTCGGGATGACGCGATGGCGTCGCAGGCCGCACGACGGCAATGGCGCAGGGTCGACGCCCATTCCAGAAAAGGCGCCGGCGTACTCGCCGGCCGTGCAGGAAATTGAGCTCATGCCGCGGCTCATGGGCATGCCCATCAACTCAGTCACGTTGGAGGAAGCCGTAAACCGAGTGCTCGACGGAGTCGCGCATGGCAGCGGCGGAACCGTGATCACCCCCAATATCGACATCCTTAGGCAGTACCGGTCGTCGCCGCCACTCCAGGATGAGTTCGAGCGCACAGACCTCCTTGTCGCCGACGGGATGCCCATCGTCGTCGCGCTGCGCCTGCAGCGAACCCCGGTACCCCGACAGATCACCGGGACCGACCTGCTCTGGGCGATCTCGGCCGGGGCGGCCGACCGCGGCTACTCCATCATGTTGGCCGGTGGACAACCCGGCGATGCGGACCGTGCGGCGAACAGGCTGCGCGATCGCAACCCCGGATTGCTTGTCCAAACCCGGCCGTGTTACGTACTCCCGGACACCGAGACGCAAGAAATCTCCTCTCTCTCAGAGACTCTCATTGCCACGCGTCCAGACATCGCCTTCATCGGGTTGCCGTTCCGGACGCAGGTAACGGTGATGTCCCAAATGCGAGCGAAGATGCCGGGCACCTGGCTTGTCGGGATTGGCTCGAGTTTCGAGTTGGTCAGCGGAGACCGGACTCGACCCCCGCAGTGGGTGCAGCGAATGTGCCTCGAATGGGTGTGGCGCCTGACGCGCCAGCCGCAATTGTGGCGCCGCTACCTCATCGACGGGATGCCGATCGCAGCCCATTTGCTAGCGGCCGCCCTGCGGGTTCGGTGGCAGCGGAAGTCGGATGCAGCGAAGACGTCCGCCAAGAGGCCCGCATGAGCGATGGCACCGGCACCAAACCGTTGACACCCTCGGAATACTCGCTGAGTGGTCGGGGGCTTCTCAGCTCGATGTCGTGGATGACCGGAAGCCATTTAGTCGCACAGAGTTTCGCCTATCTCTCGCTGATCCTGCTCGCCCGCTGGCTGCCGCCCGCCAGCTTCGGTACGGTCGCGATCGGCACGGCCATCGTGTACGCCGCAGCGCTCGCCATCGACGGCGGCACCATCGGAGCCATCATTGTTTCGCCGCGCCTCGATCGCGCGCACCTAATGGGTGCCTTCCGGCGCTGCATGCTCAGGGCGCTTATCCTCACGGTCTTGATGGCGGCTGCGGCAGGCGTGGTGGTGGACAAGTTCGCGAGCGGCGGCGACGCGGCGGCGGTCGCCGTTCTGGCATTGTGCCTGCCATTGGAAGCGGTCTCTGTCGTGCCGAGGGCATTGCTGCAGAAATCGATGCAGTTTCGCAGCGTCGCTGCTCTAACCGCAACCGCGAACGTCTTATCCGCAGTTTCCGCCATCGGGATGGCAATGGCCGGTTACGGCGTATGGGCGCTGGTGGCAAGGCAATTGGTGTTGTTCGCCGTAATCGCAGCGATGGCGACTGCATTGTGCCTCACCGCGATGCGCTCAGGGCACCTTGTTCTCCAAACCACACCCGCGAACTATCGCTCGCCAACCGTCGAGCGGTGGTTCTTCGTTTTTGGCATTTTCCTGATGATCACGGTCAACCTCGACAACTTCGTGGTAGGCGCCTCCGGAAACGCCCATCTGGTCGGGCTGTACGCGTTGGCGTTCACGATCGCAATGGCCCCGACGACGCAGCTCGCCGATCCGGTCGGCAAGGTCCTCTTCGCGGCGGCGGCATCCCGACCCGAACGCAGCGCCGAACGCGTCGAGCAATCGGTGCGGCTGATGGCGATGCTGTTGGTTCCGATGTTGCCCGTCGGCATCTTGGCGGCGCCGGCGGTACTGCCCGCTGTCCTGGGTACCGAGTGGGAACCCATCGTGGCGCCGTTCCAGGTGTTGCTCGCTGTTGGAGTGGGCTACGCCATTGTCAACTGCGTTGGCGAGGCGCTGTCCGGCATTGGGCACATCGCGTTCCGCGCCAACGTCATGATCGCGCGGTGCGCGGCAACATTGCTCGCGCTGGTGATACTGGTGCCGACCAATGGAATTCGTGGAGCGGCGCTGGCGCAGCTCGTTGTGTTCATCCCCTTCGCAGCGATCTACGTGTCGGCTGGAGCGCGGCGAGCCGGGACGTCAACGATGGCCATCGGGCGCGCGTTGCGACCCGCCGCCATTGCGGTGAGCCTTCAAGTCATCGCGGCAGGCGCAGTTCTGTTGACCGCCGGGACATCGGTGCCCGCCACGTTGGTGGCAGCCGCGGTTGCCGCGCTCGCGGGTGTTGTCGCATACGTGCCCGCGTTGTTGCGCATTTTCAGGCAGACGCGGTCGTCATGAACCAGACGTTCGCTGACGCCACACCGGCGTCCGAGTCGACGGTCACTTCGCGGGCTCGCCTTCCCATCATCGTGGCGGTATGCGCGGCCGCCGCCGTTGCCTTCGGGCTTTTGTTACCGATTGCGCCCCTGACCGCCGTCCTGGTCCTCGTTGTGATTCCACTGGCGTTACTGGCGCCGTTCGCGTCGCTTTCAGTGCTCATCGCGGTGACCGTGCTGGTGCCCTTCGAGGTGCAGGACAGCCTTGCGGTGATCGGCGGACGGGACCAACCCGGGCTGCTCTTCGTCGACGCGGTGATGCTGCTCAGCTTGCTCCGGCTGGCCTGGCTGATGGCGCGCCGCAGGGTGCCGGTCGACGCGGCGATGCTCGCCGGTATCACCGTCGGGGTAATCTGCGTCGCCGCACTGGCTTTCGGCATTACGCACGGCGCCGAGGTGAGTGAGGCCGGTCACGAGGCCCGCCGCATGGTGCTCGGTGTCGGCGCCTTTCTGATCGCCTGGCCATTAATGCGTGACCCGCGGAACCGTCGGCGGCTCGTCTGGATGCTGCTGGCCGTCGGATTGGCGCTCGGCCTGTGGGGCCTTGCGCAGTGGATGTTTTCAGTGGACTACACGAGGTCCGCAGACATCGGCGTGCGGCCGGGAGTGGATCTGACATCCGCAGGCCGCGGCCAGTTACAGGGTGGCATGTTCGCGTACCCGGTCGCCGTGACACTAGCGTGGGCGGCCCTGGTAGCGGGACGAGCGCGAACCGCAGCTGTTCGACGGCTACTCGCACTGATCATCGGTCTCAACGGCGTGTGCTTGCTCGTCACGTTTGAACGGACCATGTGGGCCGCCGCCGCCTTGGCCTGTCTCGTAGTGACGGTCCCCTTGGGGCCCACTGCCCGCCGATTGGCGATCAAATTGGCGGCGGCCGGCCTTGCCGTCATTGCCATTGCCGCGATTGCGGGGGGTGAGGCTCGAACGGCAGTCGAGCGCCTGCTGTCCGTAGCCCGCGTCTCCACGGACGAGTCCTACACCTATCGGGTGATCGAGTCGCGCGTGGTCGGCGAGCTGATCGCCCAACGGCCCATCACCGGATCGGGGTTCGGCGCCACTATCACCTGGGAGGTAGAGGACGTATTCGGCCAGATCACAACGCCTTTCGTGCACAACGGCTATCTGTGGCTGGCGTGGAAGATCGGAATACCGGCCACACTGTTTCTCGTGCTGTTGCTCTCGAGCGCGGTGCTTCGAAGGGCGCGGAGCGGTGATAGCCCCGACTGGGCCGCGCTGCGGCGCGGCAGCCAAGCTGCCCTACTCGCCCTACTCCTGATCAGTGTCATGTTCGCTGCCTTCGACGTGCTCGGCATCACCGCGACTATGGGCCTGTTGGTGGCCATCTGTCACTCGCCGGCCGACGCCGAACCCGAGGAGCCGGGTTGATAAGCGGCAGCCGCGACCTCGACGTCGTCATCCCCACCCGTGACCGTCCGCGCCAGCTAGCCATATGCCTGGATGCGCTTGCCAAGCAGCGGGGCGAGCACTTCGGTGTGATTGTTGTCGATGACGGCGGAGCGACGCCCGCATCGCACCTGGTGCCCGACGATGTGCGGGGCAGATTGCGAATACGGTTTGTCCGCAACGAAACTTCGATCGGTCCCGGCGCGAGCCGCAACCGCGGTGTCGAGGTATCCAATGCGACCCACGTGGTGTTCCTCGACGACGACTGTGTCGCCAGCCCGGAATTGATTGGACGTCATCAGGCCGCGTTGACGGCCAGCGACCACGTCGTCTCCCTCGGGCCCATTCTGTCGCCACCGGGACAACGCATGCCGGCGTGGACCCATTGGGACGCCGACCGGATGAAGCGAAACTACGACCGCGTGGCCAATGGCCAACGAAGCCCCGACTGGACATTGCTATTCACGGGCAATGTCGGCCTGCAGCGCGCCGACTTCGTCGCCGTCGGCGGATTCGATCTGCGCTTCTCGCGACAGGAGGACATCGAGCTCGGCTACCGACTCACCCGGCTGGGCTGTCGTTTCCAGTTCGACTCGGAGGCCGTTGTCTGGCATGACAGCGGGCGTTCCCTGCGGACCTGGACCCGAATCCCCGCGGCTAGCGCGTCGTTCGACGTGTTGATGGACCGCCTCGATCCAGAATCACTTCGATTGTCAACGGTCCGAGAGGATCTGGGCTCCCGGCACTGGGTGCTGCGGGTTGCGCGCCGCATCACATCTGTTCCGGCCGCCCAGCGCGGAGCGGTCGCCGCGGCGATCGGCGCGGGCCGGATACTTCACGCCGTGCGGGCGGACCGCCCGGCACTGTCAGCGTTCAGCTTGGTGTGGGACCTGACCTACACCCGCGCACTTCGTGACGCGACCGCGGAGCCGTGCCGATGAAGGCTCGCATCACGTGGCCCTTCGGCGGCACCCGCCCCGAGGCGGTCAAACTCGCGAATTCACCGACAGCTAATCTTATTAGGTAGGTCACAGGCCGGAGCATGTAATTGCCATCGGAAGCTCCTCGACCTGAGGCCGAAGGTCAGCAAATTTGCGTCCTGTCGGCTTTCGTTCGACTGCTACATGCGGCGGCCAGCCATCGCTATTTGATTGATCAACCGTTGGCACCACATGTTTCCGGCCGAACATCAGCAGTGTGGCGACTCGGGGAGGCTGCTGCCAGCGGAAACCAGACGACGCGTGCCACGGTCGACTCGGAGCGAAGGCCATAACTCCAGTTATTTGCTAGCAGGTAACACCGTGTCGTTGACACCGCTTTCAGCAAAGCCATAGCCTAGTCACAGCTTTCGCAGAAGGCCCCGACCTGTCGGGAGGTGGTGGCCGAGATGCTTCGGGGGACTTGCAGTAATCAGACCCGGCGGTCGTCCCCGGACCCCACGCAGGTACTACGCGTGTCAAAAACCTTGCCCGCGAAGCGGGTTGCCCGCAGTCTCCGCAAAGGCATAGGCAGATCGGCCGCCCAGACAAGTAGCCGACTACGCGTGCCTCGAACATCTGCCGAACTTACGTTGCGTTGTAACGGCAATTGAACTCGAACTCACCAGCGCAGGGATGCACTAGGCAGGAGGACCGACCGTGAGTAGCAAGAGCAAGAAGAACCGGAAGTCCTCGGTGGCACTGATGCCAGCACCAACGGAGCAGACGTCGACAACTCGCCGCGCGGTGGGAGCCGCCCTGTTCGCCGGTGGCCTAGCGCTCACAGGGGGCGCGCTCGTCACAATGCCCCACGAATCCCCCGATCTCCAACTGACGGTAGATGCATGCCCGCGTCCCGATCGCGACGGAGACGGCCTCTACGACGATGACGAAGTTGACGTTTACTTCACCGATCCGGACGACCCCGACAGTGACGGCGACGGCGCGAGCGACGGTTTAGAGGTGTTCAACAACACGGACCCCAACGTGCCTGACGACGGTAGTTCGGGTTCGAGTGGCAGCTCGGGGTCGAGCGGCAGTTCGAGCGGTGCCAGTGGCGGGTCCAGCGGTAGTTCGAGCGGTGCCAGCGGTAGTTCGAGCGGTGCCAGCGGCGGCAGCTCCGGTTCCAGCGGCACCTCCGGTTCGAGCGGCAGCTCCGGTGCCAGCGGCACCTCGGGTTCGAGCGGCAGCTCCGGTGCCAGCGGCACCTCCGGTTCGAGCGGCAGCTCCGGTGCCAGCGGCACCTCGGGTTCCAGCGGCAGCTCCGGTGCCAGCGGCACCTCGGGTTCCAGCGGCAGCTCCGGTGCCAGCGGCACCTCGGGTTCCAGCGGCAGCTCCGGTGCCAGCGGCACCTCGGGTTCCAGCGGCAGCTCCGGTGCCAGCGGCACCTCCGGTTCCAGCGGCACCTCCGGTGCCAGCGGCAGCTCCGGTGCCAGCGGCACCTCCGGTTCCAGCGGCAGCTCCGGTGCCAGCGGCACCTCGGGTTCCAGCGGCAGCTCCGGGAGCTCGGGCACGAGCGGTAGTTCGGGGTCGAGTGGTGCGAGCAGCAGTTCTGGCAGCTCGGGCTCGAGCGGTAGTTCGGGGTCGAGTGGTGCGAGCGGTAGTTCTGGGCTTGCGGCTCTCGGTCCGAGCGCGCTCTTCGAAACAACCGGTCGTTTTGTCCGGATTGAGTTTGTCGCCGACGACTGCGGCACCAGCGGCAGCTCAGGGTCGAGCGGGTCCAGCGGTACCTCGGGCTCCAGCGGCTCGTCAGGCTCCAGCGGCTCGTCAGGCTCCAGCGGCAGCTCCGGCTCCAGCGGGTCCAGCGGCAGCTCCGGGTCCAGCGGCACCTCGGGCTCCAGCGGCTCGTCAGGCTCGAGCGGCTAGCTCCGGCTCCAGCGGGTCCAGCGGCAGCTCCGGGTCCAGCGGCTCGTCAGGCTCCAGCGGCAGCTCCGGCTCCAGCGGGTCCAGCGGCAGCTCCGGCTCCAGCGGCACCTCGGGCTCCAGCGGCTCGTCAGGCTCGAGCGGCAGCTCCGGCTCCAGCGGGTCCAGCGGTAGCTCCGGGTCCAGCGGTACCTCGGGCTCCAGCGGCACCTCGGGCTCCAGCGGCTCGTCTGGCTCCAGCGGCAGCTCCGGGTCGAGCGGTACCAGCGGTAGCTCCGGGTCCAGCGGTACCTCGGGCTCCAGCGGCTCGTCAGGCTCCAGCGGCACGTCTGGCTCTAGCGGCAGCTCGAGTGGGCCAGCTGACACATTCCTGTCGCCGTTGCGCGCCATAATCGAGTTCATCGGCGGCTTGATCACCGCCTTCCTGGGCCTCTTCATAGGCACCCAAGGCGGCGGAAGTGGCCGGCCGTGGTGGCAATTCTGGTAAACCACTGAGATGCGAGGCATTGCCCGCCGGGCCGTCGACAAGTTGTCAGCGGTCCGGCGCGAATTCGACCGCGCCGCGCTCAGTGAGGCGGTGATCAGCGGGCTTGTGTCGGTGGTCCTCATCGTCGGCGTGGCGTGGAACCTGCCCGATTCCGCGATCAAACGCGCTCTCACACCTGTGCTCCAGCCTGTGGCGCAGAGCTTGGGTCTGGATCAGGGCTGGCGGATGTATGCCCCCGATGTCATCCGTCAACTGGAGTTGATCGAGGTACAGGTGACGATGGAGGACGGCAGCACCCGGGCGTGGGTAAATCCCAGCGGTGACAAGGTGATTGGTCCGTTTACGTGGTATCACTGGCAGAAGCTCAAGGAGAACTTACCCCGCGACAAGACGATGCGAGCCGATCTCGCCCATTGGGTGGTGCGCGAGCTGACGGATCCATCCGAGACACCCGTGCGCGTCCAGATCATCATGCGCACACGGCAATTGCCGCCACCAGGAGCCAACAGTCCACGGTCCGTCGGCGTAGAGACGCTCTATGACGAGGACCTGACGGGCCGGCCATGACCAACCCACTGCGTCCCGCAGCCATATCCGAGGCGTGGCGGGCATTCTGGTTTCGACCCGAGCCGGCAGACACCCTGGGACTGGTCCGAATAGCGTTCGGCGCCCTCATAATCGCGTGGACGCTGTCGCTGCTGCCCGGTCTGTATGAGTGGTTCGGAGTGGACGGAATCTCGAGGCATGGCGATGTAGGCCCTTACCGCTGGAGCGTATTCGAGATATGGACTAGCGACCTTGTCCTGCTGCTCGGCTGGGTGATCCTGCTGCTCGCCGCCATCGCCCTGACGATCGGCTGGCACAGCCGGGTCGCGGCAATTCTCGTCTTTCTCCTTGTCGTCTCGTTCGACCGGCGCAATCCCTCGGTCTTCAACTCCGGCGACGTGCTGGTCCGCATCGAGGCGTTTCTCATCGTGTTGTCCCCATGTGGCGCCGCCCTTTCGCTCGACCAACGCCGAAGGACGGGGTCGTTCTGGTCGGCGCAGGTGCGGCCGCGGTGGCCGATTCGGCTGATGCAATGCCAACTTTCGGTGATCTACCTCGCGACGGTGAATGCCAAGCTATCTGGCTCCACATGGGCGGAAGGTACTGCGGTGTCTTACGCGCTGCGTCTCGAGGACATGGTGTTGTTACCGATCCCGGACTTCATCAGAACCAATGCCCTACTGATGAACGCGGCAACGTGGGGCACGCTGCTTCTCGAGTTCTCGATCGGGATCCTGGTATGGAACAGACGACTGCGGCCGTGGGTGTTGGGCGCCGGTGTGTTGATGCATACCGGAATCATGGTCACCATGGCGGTCGGCTTTTTCAGCCCCGCGATGTTTGTGCTCTACCTCGCGTTTATCTCGCCGGATACTGCTCGACGACTCGTTGGCAAGCTGCGCCGATCCGGCGAAGAACGGCAGAGCGTTGCGCCGGAAACAAATGGTCACCCCATGGTTCCGGGCGGGGCGCCGCCGCAATCGGGCGACATCGTCAACTCCGACGTGCCCGACGAAGGTCGAAGTATGAACAGGCCGGCGCTTCCCCCACAGCCCCTCGCTCCCGGTAGTACGAGCGATGACTGAGGCTGCCCCACGCTCGCTGGAAATTTCGGTGTCATGGGCGGTCGGCGTGCGGCCATAGGATCGAATTGCCATGACAGACCCGCTGTACGTCCAACCTGACGGCGTGCGCTCCTACGCCCAGACCCACGACCAAGTGGTCGCTGCGTTGTCGCAGTTGATCGGGGCAGCAGCACCCGAAGCAGCGGGTGTGCAGACCAGTCACGGGGCAATCGCATCGGCGGTAAGTACCGCGTTGAGCACGGTCCTCGGAAGTCGTCAGGGCACCATGCAGACGACGTCGACGTCCGGAAGCACAATCTCTGAGTTACTGCAGAAGGCCGCCCAGATGTATGAACAGGGCGATCAAAAGGGCGCCGCCACATTACGAGCCGCGGCCGAGGCGCTGGAGGGATCTCAGGGTGCGGGCGCGGCCGGGGGGTCGGGTGCGGGCGGCGGTGACACCGACATGATGGGCCAGATGGTCAGCCAGGTCGGGCAGCAGGTCGGTCAGATGGCGCATTCTGTCACGCAGCCGTTGCAGGGTTTAGCCCAAGGGCTGCAACAGGTTCCACAACAAGTCATGCAGGGCGCGCAACAGATCGCCCAACAAGTCTCACAGACCGCCGGTCCGGCGGGCGGGAAGACGCCCGGCGAATCGGGCACCGCCGGCGACGACGACGGAACCGTGCCCGAAGGGCGATTCCCCGAGGAACAACGCGACGAAGCCGCTGCGGGTGAGACCGCCGATGCCGGCAGGGCGCCCGACCTACCCCGCACCGAGCGTGCCGAGCCGGCCCAGACGCGTCCGCAATCGGACTGAATCGCCACGCCGCGGGACATCGCCCCCAAAAGCGCTGCGCGACAGCTACATCCTGCGGCCGAGATCCTCGTCGGCGCGGTGATGCTCGGGCGATTTCACCGGGGCTGGGCCGTGCCCGCCTTCAGCCGGTCCGGCCGCGGTGCGGTCATTTGTTTCGGCGCGGTGCAACGGCTCACGTTCATGCTGCTGAGGTTCTTGCTGCTGCTCGGTGGTTCGCTCCTCGGGGGCGACTCCAGCATCGCGCGGTTGCTGCGGTGGACTGGCGGCGACCTGACCCGGGGTTGCGACACCCGTCGTCCCGACTGCGCCACCGGCACCCTGACCGCCGGATGACTGCTCTGCCCCACCACCTTTGGCTCCCTGCATGGCCTGCTGCATCAGCGATCCGAACATCCCTGTCTGCCCGCCGATCGCTTGCGCCGGTCCCGCACCTGCCCATCTGCCCGGCTTGCTGGCCGACCTGTCCGAGCATGCCGACGATTTGGCCGACGGATTGCGAACCAGCGTCGTCGGAATTCTGGTACGCCGCCTGCGCGGCACCCAGCTTGCCGGAGAACATGTTCTCCTTCGCCGACAGCGTCGCAACGTTGGCGGCAAGCGGCGCGGCCAGCGTCGGTAGCACCGCAGAGATGGTCGCGCTCAACGCATCCTGGCCGGCGGGGAGCATCGGTATCTCGGGTAACTCAAGGGAAGCCGCGTTCCAGCTGATGCCCTCGGGCTTCCTCAGCGGATCAGTCATGCAGCTCCCCCGTCACCAGTCATCATCGTCGTCGCCTTCGTCGAGGTCGTAGTCGAGCCGCGCAGGCACCGCCAGACTTGCACTGGTGCCACCGCTTTCACCGCGCTGCCCCATCATCGGCGCCATACCGCCCATGCCGGCACCCGCGGCCACCGGGGCGACCCCGCTGGTTGCGGTAGTTCCGGCGGTGGCGCCCTCCGCAGGTGCGGTGCTCACGGACTTCGTTCCCACCAGATTGGCCATCTGTGACGTCTGCAGCGGAATCCCGCCTGAGCCGGGCAGGGAGGCCGCCTTCACCATGCCCGAGCCACCACCGGCGCCAGAGCCGCCCGCCAACGGATGGTTGGAGAACGACGAGAACGGCAGGCCCGCGGCACCGAGTGAATCCGCCTTGCCTCCCGAACCGAACATCGAGGTCAGCTGCTGCAACGGCTGAGACAACTGCTGCAGCTGCTGGCCCATCTGCTGAGGCACAGCCATCACCGCCTGGCCCAGCTGCATGGGGAGCTGCGCGGCCATCGATCCCATCTGGCTCATCAGCTGCATCGCCTGCTGGGATCCGCCTCCAGCTTGCTTGGCGGCTTCCTCCGTGGTGTCTTTCGCCTCTTTCCCGCCGGGCACAGACGGCGCGGCACCGGCAAACGGGATGCTCGGGGGCACGCCGAGAGTGTTGGCGAGCTCCGTCGTATGGGTCGTCACATTGGCGATGTTCTGAGACAGCCCCATCTTGATGCGGCTCTGCACCAGCTCCTGGGCATTGCTGAACGGCATCGCCGAAAGAGCCTCGCACTCGTGCTGGACCTCTTGGGCGATCGTGTTCGCCAGCATTTTGGCCTTGACCACGGTGGCCTCCATCGCCCGCAGCTTCCCCGCGATCGCGGCCGCGTGTGCGGCGTTGGCCTCGTGGCCGCCGATGATCGTGGTGGCCTCGCCCGTCGCGGCCAGTGCTCCGGCGCCCTCCCAGACGTCTGCGAGCTTCATCAGCTGCCCCTGCTGCTGCGGCACGATCGATCCGGTGATTTTCGCAGCCAGCGCCTCATACGTCGCCGCCGTGGCGGCCAGCATCTCCTCGTCGACGTTCGGCCAGCCCGGGCCGGTCACCGTCTGCGACCCGTAGGGGCTCGAATCGGGAGGTATGGCCATGGCATCCAAATTTACCGTGCTGGCGATATCTGCCTGTCCGCTAATCGCCTCGCCAATCAGGGCCGACTATTGCGGCTCCAACCGCCCATCGGATAGCCGGAGCCGACGCTGCACACCGACCTCGGCGAGGAATCGCTCATCGTGGCTGACCACGACGAACGCGCCTTCGTACGCATTGAGTGCCGACTCCAGCTGACTGACGCTGGCCAGGTCCAGGTTGTTGGTCGGCTCGTCGAGCAGCAACAACTGGGGCGCTGGCTCGGCGAACAGCACACACGCCAGCGTGGCGCGAAGCCGCTCGCCGCCCGACAGCACCGCCACCGGCAGATGAATTCGGTCGCCGCTGAACAGGAACTGGGCGAGCAGATGCATCCGCCGGGTATGGCTCAGGCTCGGCGCAAACTGCACCAGACTCTGCGCGACCGTGTGGTCGGGGTCAAGCAGATCCAGGCGTTGCGACAGGTAGGCGATGCGGCCCTCAGCCCGGGCAAGCGTGCCCGCATCCGGCTGCAGCACGCCGTCGATGACACGCAGCAGCGTCGACTTGCCTGCACCGTTCGGACCGGTTAGCGCGATCCGTTCAGGGCCGCGGATGTCCAGGTCAATGCCGTTGCCAGCGAAGAGCTTTCGTCCACCATGACTGACCTGAATGCCGTCGCCCCGAAAGACCGTCCGCCCTGCGGGCACATTCGTGTCGGGCAGTTCCAGCACGATCGTGTCGTCGTCGCGAAGCGCACGTTCGGCACCGTCGAGCTGGGCCCTGGCCACGCCAACCCGTTTGGCGTGCACATCGTCGGAGCGGCCCGCCGACTCCTGAGCGCTGCGCTTCCTCGCTCCCGCGACGATCTTCGGCAGCCCGGCGTCTTTCACGTTCCGGGCTGCAGTGCTCGACCTGCGGGCGGCCCGTTCACGGGCTTCTTGTCGCTGGCGCTTTTCCCGTTTCAGCTGCTGCTCGGCGTTGCGCAGGTTTGCCTCAGCGGCCTGTTGCGACTCCTGCACCGTCTGTTGGTACATGCTGAAATTGCCCCCGTAGAACAGCATTTCGCCGCGATACAGCTCGGCGATGCGGTCCATCCGGTCGAGCAGCACGCGGTCGTGGCTGACCAGCAGCAGGCATCCGGAATAGTCGTCCAATGCGTCGTAGAGCCGTTGGCGCGCGTCGACGTCGAGATTGTTGGTGGGTTCGTCGAGCAGCAGCACATCGGGCCGCTTGAGTAGCTGGGCCGCCAACCCGAGCGTCACCACCTCGCCACCGGACAGCGAGCCCAGCCGTCGATCAAAGGCGATGTCTCCCAGGCCGAGACGGTCAAGCTGCGCGCGGGTGCGCTCCTCAATGTCCCAGTCGTCGCCGATCGCGGAGAAGACGTCCTCGCCGGCGTCGCCTGCCGCCAACGCCTCGAGCGCGGCGAGCACAGACGCCACGCCAAGCACGTCGGCCACGGTGCGGTCGGCGACGAACGGCAGCGTCTGCGGCAGGTAGCCGACGGTGCCTTCGACGATGATCGTGCCCGCGGTGGGCAGGTACTCGCCGGCGATCAGCCGCAGCAGCGTGCTCTTTCCCGCGCCGTTGGGGGCGACCAGCCCGGTGCGGCCGTCACCGACCGTGAACGACAGGTCATCGAACAGCGGGGTGTCATCGGGCCAGGCAAATGACAAATTTGAACAAGTAATAGACATGTGAGATCTCTCGTGGGTACACGGAACGGGACGGGGGTGCCGTCGTCAACTCACATGTCTTCAGGGTAGGCCTGCGGTCAAGCGGATAAATACTTCCGCAGCATGTCCGTTGCAGCAGTGATCGCCGCGATGTCGACGCGCTCGTCGGCGCGGTGCGCGAGGTTGGGGTCACCGGGTCCGTAGTTGACCGCCGGAATGCCCAGCGCCGCAAAGCGTGCGACGTCAGTCCAGCCGTATTTGGCGCGTACCTGCCCGCCCGCCGCGTCGACGAGTGCGGCGGCGGCCGGTTTGGACAGCCCGGGCAGTGCGCCGGCCGCGGAATCGGTCAGCTCGATGCGCACATCCAGCCCGTCGAACACCTCACGGACGTGTACGAGCGCCTGATCGACGGTCCTGTCCGGGGCGAACCGGAAGTTCACGGTCAACGAGGCCGCGTCGGGAATGACGTTGCCCGCAATGCCGCCGTCGATCCGCACCGCCGACAGCCCCTCGCGATACGTGCAGCCGTCGATGTCAACACTGCGGGCTTCATAGGCCCTCAGCCGGGCCAGCACCTCGCCGAGCTTGTGAATCGCGTTGTCGCCCAACCACGATCGCGCCGAGTGGGCGCGGGTTCCCGCGGCGCTGATGACGACGCGCAGCGTGCCCTGACACCCGGCCTCGATGAACCCGCCCGACGGCTCGCCGAGAATGGCGACGTCGGCGTGAAGCCAGTCGGGCAGCTCACGTTCGATCCGGCCCAGTCCGTTGGCAGCGGCTTCGATCTCCTCGCAGTCGTACATCACCAGCGTGAGGTCGTGCTTCGGGTCGGCGACGGTCGCGGCCAGGTGCAGGAACACCGCGTCGCCGGACTTCATGTCCGAGGTGCCGCAGCCGTGCAGCTCGCCGCCGTCAAGCGTGCTGGGCAGGTTGTCCGCAGCGGGCACGGTGTCGGTGTGGCCGGCCAGCAGCACCCGCGACGGCCGGCCCAGGTTCGTGCGGGCCAGCACGGCGTCGCCGTTGCGAACGACCTCGAATCCCGAGGTCTGCTCGCGCAGCGCGGCCTCGATCTCGTCGGCGATGCGCTGCTCGTGGCGCGACTCGCTGGGGATGTCCACCAGCGCCGCGGTCAGGGCGATCGGGTCGCCGCGCAAGTCCAGGCCCACAGGCTTCGAGGCTAGTCGAGTAGCCTTTTGGACCGTGACTTCTGCTTCTGGCGTCGGCCTGGCGACCATCGCCGCCGACGGATCCGTACTCGACACGTGGTTCCCGCAGCCCGAACTCGGCGCCGACGGTCCGTCGGGCACCGTGCGCCTCTCGACCGCCGAGGTGCCCGACGATCTGGCGGCGCTGACCGGCCGTGACGAGGACCGCGACGTCGAGACGGTGGCGGTGCGCACCACGATCGCGTCGCTTGAGGACAAGGCGACCGACGCCTACGACGCGTATCTGCGGCTGCATCTGCTTTCGCACCGGCTGGTCGCCCCGCACGGGCTCAACGCCGACGGCTTCTTCGGTGTGCTCACCAATGTGGTGTGGACGAACTACGGGCCGTGTGCGGTGGAGGGCTTCGAGCGGGTGCGTGCCCGGTTGCGCCGCCGCGGGCCGGTGACCGTCTACGGCATCGACAAGTTCCCGCGGATGGTCGACTACGTGGTACCCTCCGGGGTGCGCATCGCCGACGCAGACCGGGTGCGGCTGGGTGCGCACCTGGCGTCGGGCACGACCGTCATGCACGAGGGCTTCGTGAACTTCAACGCCGGGACGCTTGGCACCTCGATGGTCGAGGGCCGGATTTCGGGGGGCGTGGTCGTCGGCGACGGCTCGGACGTCGGCGGCGGCGCGTCGATCATGGGCACGCTGTCGGGCGGCGGCACCGAGGTCATCTCGGTGGGCAAGCGCTGCCTGCTCGGCGCCAACGCAGGGCTCGGCATCTCACTCGGCGACGACTGCGTCATCGAGGCCGGCCTGTATGTGACCGCGGGGACGAAGGTGCAGACCGCCGACGGCAAGACGGTCAAGGCGCGCGAGCTGTCGGGCGCCAACAACCTGCTGTTCCGACGTAACTCGCTGTCGGGTGCCGTCGAGGTCGTCAAGCGGGACGGCACCGGCATCACGCTCAACGAGGCCCTGCACGCCAACTAGCCAGCGTGACAGCGCCCCTCGGCGTAGGTTTCGTTCATGGCCCAGCCGACGGTCGCACTGTTCCCGGAGCCCGGCGCGTGGGGGCCGACGAATAACCTCGTCGCCCTCGGAAATCACTTGCTGCGAGCGGGGTATCCGCACGGTCTTCGTCATCGAGGAGTCGTTCGACGGCGAACTGGCGACGCGTGGCTTCGAAGAGCGGCTGATGCGGATGGCGCCGCCGCCAGAGGGCGAGGAGACGGTCGGTGGCGGATGGGCCGAGTTCGTGCGGGAAACATCGCCGCAGTTCCGTCGGCCGACCATCGAGCAGCTCGAAACCGTCACGGCACCGATATGGGCGGAATTCGTCGACGGCGCCGAGTATTCGCACGACCGACTGACGGAGATATGGGCCGAGCTGCGGCCCGATGCGATCGTGCACGACTGCGTGGCCAGCTTCCCGTCCGTGTCGCTTGCCGGGTGCCCATGGATTCGTGTGGTGTCGGCCAACCCGTTAGAGGTCACCGATCCCGACATCCCGCCGGTGTTCTCCGGCTACCCGTCACGCGACCGCAGCGGCTGGGACGACTTCCGGGTCGAGTACCGCCGGCTGACGGATCCCCTCGCCGAACGGGCATCGGCATTTCACCAGCAATGCGGGGCACCGCCATTACCGGATGGCGAATTCCAGTACGAATCACCGTATCTGAATCTCTACATGTATCCGGCCGAGCTCGACTACGAGCGCTCAAGGTCACTCGGCTCGACGTGGCACCGCGTCGATACGTCCACCCGACATTCCGATCCCCACTTCGACGTCAGCGACAAGGTCGGCACCGAGGGAAAGCTGGTGTACCTGTCGCTGGGCAGCCTCGGCTGCATGGACGTGCCGTTGATGCAGCGGGTGATCGATTCGCTGGACCAGACCCCGCACCGGGTGATCGTCTCGATGGGTCCGCTGCATGAGCAGCTCACGCTCGGCGAAAGGATGTGGGGTGAGCAGTTCGTGCCGCAGACCGCGATCGTGCCGCACTGCGACGTGATGATCACCCACGGTGGCAACAACACCGTCGGAGAGGCGTTCACGTTCGGGGTGCCGACGATCGGGTTGCCGCTGTTCTGGGATCAGTACGACAACGCGCAGCGGATCGACGAATGTGGCTACGGTGTACGACTTTCCACCTACGAATTCACCGATGACGAACTGCACCGCACGATCGAACGCCTGAGCGGCGATGAGCAGTTGGCCAAGCGTTTGAACGCGGCGTCGAAGCGTTTGCAGGCGTCGCCGGGACGACTGCACGCGGCGGACCTGATCGAGAAGGTAGTCCGCGGGGCCTAAACACGCTGCCGTTCAACCCAATCCGCCAGTCCGGCAGCAGTCGTGACGTGGTCCAACGCAAACGCAACAGCACCGTGGAGCGCTCCGTCCTCGCCATGCTCGGCGTCGCGCACTGGAGGCGGCGAATCCTTGCGGAAAGCCATCAGCGCATTGCGGTACGCATCATCGAAGGCGTTGGGGGCTTCGGCCCTCAGAAGAGCCGCAACGCCGCCAAGGGTAACGACGTCGGGATCGTGCACATTGACGTACGCACCGGTACCGCGGCCCAGAGAGGCCGCTACTGCTTCAAATGCCCGGCGCGTGGACTTATCTCGGGTGGGCTGGTCAAGGATTTCGTGCACGTACGCCACGGCGTCAACGGGTGGCGCGTCACCGCGATGACGGGCCAATGCGCGCCCGTCGACGGTGACGTCCCAGCAACCGCGCGCGCCGCATGGGCAATCGAGCGCCTGGTCGCCGAACGGGACGTGGCCGTATTCGCCGGCCGCACCATGCGCGCCTGTCAACGGCTCGCCGTTGACCACCAACGTGCCTCCAACGCCTTCGGCGACCATCAAGTACAGCGCGGTTGGAGCGGACCGCGCTGCACCGGAACGGGCCTCGGCCAGGCCGGCGAGCGTAGCGTCGTTGCCCAGCAACAGCTCGACACCAGCCCGCTCGGGAATCTTCGTAGTCAGCGCAGACATGTCGACGTCAGTCCACCCTCGAGGCGTGAACTGGCCGAGCTTGACGCCGCTGACCGGCCCGGCAACTGAGACAGCTATTGCCCTGAGTCGCTTGAGCTTCCGTCGGTACACCGCACCTATCGCGTCTGCTACCTGCGTCAGCACGGCGTCCGAGTCCCCGGCCGGGTAACCGCCCTGTGCGATCACCTGAGGCAACCCGTCAAGACCCGCGAGGGCGAGGCGCCAATCCGTTGCGCGCAAATCGGCCGCGAGGACCAGAGGCCCTTCCGCGTGGGCGCCGAGCACCGTGGTCGGCCTACCGCGTCCCTGGGCCGGCGCGGGCGTCTCGTCGAGCAGACGCGCTTCACGCATCCGAGCCACGAGTTCAGTGGAACCGCCGCTGCCGATTCCGAGGCGTTGCGCAGCCGCGGCCCTGGTGATGCCTGGTTCGGAGCGCACCACCCCAAGGAGTTGAGCGGCGCCCAGCCAGCGCATCTGCGCCGCTTGTCGCGGTTCCTGTGCCATCGACGGTAGTATCTCATTTGAATATACTCGTTGCTTGAGTATATTGAGGCCGGTGACGTTATCCGCTGAACGCGTTACCGGACAAGAACTTCGCGCGAGCATGCCGGGGCTGCTTTCGCTCGCCCTGGCCTCGTGCCTTGCGGTGACGACCGAGGTGTTGCCCGTAGGGCTGCTACCCGATATCGGTGCGACGTTCGCGGTGTCCGACTCCGTCACCGGCCTGTTGGTCAGCCTCTATGCGGTGATGGTCGCCGCGCTCGCGGTGCCGCTGACGGTCGCCACCTCGCGATTCGGCCGCAAGCCGCTGCTGCTGACGACACTGCTGGGTTACGCGTTGAGCAACGCGCTGGTCGCCGCCGCACCGACGTTCGCGGTTCTCGCAATTGGCCGGACGGTTGGCGGTGTCACGCATGCGCTGTTCTTCGCGTTGGTAATCGGATACGCCCCACGTCTGGTGTCGCGGGGCGATGTCGGGCGTGCACTCGCGATCGCCGCCAGCGGCGCCACGACCGGCATGGTGCTCGGTGTTCCGTTGTCGACGTCGGTGGGTCACGCGGCCGGCTGGCGAGCGCCATTCGCAGCCCTGGCGGTGATGTCGATTCTGACCGTCTTCCTCGTACGCCGGTTGCTGCCGAGCGTGTCCCATGAGCCCTTGTCGGGTGGGTCCGTCGGGGCCGGCCGGGGTGCACTGGTTGCGGTATCCGCGTCAAATCTGTTGGCGTTTCTCGGGCAGTTCACGGTCTACACGTTCGTCAGCGTGTTGCTGCTGTCCAGTGGAGTGAGGGCGGTTTTCGTCGGCCCGATCCTCCTCGCGTGCGGGGCCTGTGGGCTGGTCGCGTTGTGGTGGGTGGGCCGCAACCTCGACCGCAGCCCGAGGCGAACCGCCGTCGTACTGCTGGCCGTGGTCGTCGGTTCGATCGTCACACTCGGCGGCTCATGGCCGACTCTCGCGGCGGTGATCGCCACAATCGTCGTCTGGAACGGTGCATTCGGCGGTATGCCGTCGATCTACCAGGCATGTGCGGTACGCACGCATGCCTTGTCGCCCGAATTGGCAGGTGCCTGGGTGAACGCGACGGCCAACGTAGGCATTGCCGGCGGCGCGGCAATCGGCGCCGGCCTGCTTCGTACTGCGGGTCTGTCGGCGTTGCCCTGGGTGGGCGCGGCGCTGATCGTTCTCAGTTTGGTGGTAGTACTACTGTCTCGCAAGGCATTTCCAGCTACGCCTTAGCCGGCCGCGTTCGGCCTCAGGGGCGGGCAGTTGCCCTGCTGGTCGACCGCCAACTCGAAGTGCCAGAGTTCATTGGCATAGATCTGACAGAGCCCGAACTGGGCGCCGTTAGCGATCAACCACTTGTCGGCGTCGACAGGCGCGACATCCACCGCTTGGCCGACAACGTGTTTCGAGACGTCCGGCGACGCAACGAACTGCTTGGCGATGTCCACGCTGCCATACCTGCGGACGGCGTCGTCGAACAGGCGCTGCTGGAACCCCTTTGACCGCCAACCCGATGTGATCCTCAAGTCGACGCCCTGCGCCGCAGCCGCCCGGCTTGCGTCTTGAATGGCGCCCAGCAACGACGGATCTAGTTGTGCCAATGCCGGATTCGAGACATCGAACGAGCTCAGCGTCTGGCCGTCGGGTAGCCACCCGCCGGTGGAATCGGTGGCCGCCAGACCGATCGATATCGGGACAGGAGCCGGCGTCGGTTCGGTGGTCGACACGGGCTCTATCCCGATCGCCCCGGCGCACCCTCCGACAAGCAGTGCCGCGGCCGCGGCGAAGAGGCCGCGCCGGTGAGTAATCAATGTGAGCCACCCTGTCAGAAGCTTGATCCTCAGCCTATCGCCCAGCCTCTTAATGGGCGAAATCATTAGTCGTCGGGCGCGAGGATGCAGAACTCGTTGCCCTCGGGATCGGCCAGCACGACCCAACTTTGCTCGCCCTGACCGATGTCGACGTGTCGGGCCCCAAGCGCGATGACGCGATCCACCTCAGTTTGCTGGTCGTCGGGACGGAAGTCGAGATGGATGCGGTTCTTCACGACCTTGTCGTCCGGCACCGCGATGAACAGCCACTTCGGTCCCGCCCCTGGCGGCGCGTGCAGCACAACGTCTCCGTCGTCGTCGATATCCGATGGCCAGCCAAGCACCTTCGACCACCATGCGCCCAGCGCGGAAGCATCGTGGGCGTCGATGCAGATTTCGTCGAACGTTAGAGCCACCCGGTCAACTCCTTCTTGAGCAGCTTGCCCATCGCGTTGCGTGGCAGGCTATCCACCAGTCGTACCTCACGCGGGCGCTTGTGCGCCGAAAGTTGTTGCCCAACATAATCGATCAACTCCTGCGGTTCGGCGTCACCGACGACGAAGGCAACGACGCGCTGGCCGAGGTCGTCGTCCGGTGCGCCGATCACCGCGACTTCGGCCACGCCGGGGTGGCCGAGCAATGCTGTCTCGATCTCACCTGCGCCGACACGAAAGCCGCCCGTCTTGATCAGGTCGACCGATTCGCGGCCAACGATGCGATGCATGCCCGCACCGTCGATCACCGCGACGTCGCCGGTGCGGTACCAGCCGTCGGCGTCGAAAGCGTCGGCGGTGGCTTCCGGTCTGTTGAGGTATCCGTCGAACATCGTCGGGCCCTGAACCTGAAGGTGCCCAATGGTTTCACCGTCGTGGGGCACGGCGGCGCCGTCTTCGTCGACCAGTCGCGTGTGCACGCCGGTCAACGGAAGCCCCACGGAGCCGGGCCTGCGTTCACCGTCGGCCCGGGTCGACACCGTGATCAGCGATTCGGTGCTGCCATAGCGTTCAACCGGCTGGTGTCCGGTCAGCCGGGCCAGCCCGTCGAAGACCGGCACAGGAAGCGGCGCGCTGCCCGACACCAGCAGCCGGGCCGATGCGAGTGCTCGCGCCGCGTCGCCGTCATCGACGACTCGTGACCACACCGTCGGCACCCCGAAATACATCGAGCCGCCCGCCGCCGCATACGCTTCCGGCGTCGGTTTTCCGGTGTGCACGAACCGATTTCCGATCCGCAGTGAGCCGAGCAGCCCCAGCACAAGGCCGTGCACGTGGTACAGCGGCAGCCCGTGCACCAGCGTGTCGTCGGGTGTCCATTGCCAGGCCTCGGCGAGCAAGTCGATGTCGGCGGCGATCGCGCGCCGGCTCACCACCACTCCTTTGGGCGGACCGGTGGTGCCCGAGGTGTAGATGATCAGCGCGGTCGCGTCCGGCGGCGGCTCCGCGTAGCGATGCCACGACCGCGCGTGCAGGCGCACCGGGACGTGAGGCAGGTCGTCGGTCTCGTCCGGCTTATCCCCCAGCCACGCCTGCGCGCCGGAGTCGGTGAGGATGTGACGCCGCTCGGCGGCGCCGACGTCGGCGGGCACCGGCACGACGGGAACACCGGCGATCAGGCATCCGGTAATGGCCAGCACGGTCGCGGAAGTGGGGGTCGCAAGCACCGCCACCCGGTCGGCGGCCGCGACCCGCTCAGCCACCGACGTCGCGGCGCCGACGAGATCGCTGCGGCTCAGCACGGCGTCGCCGATGCGCACCGCGTCGGCGATATCGACTCCGGCGGCGACCGTCGCGGGGTTCAGCGAGGCCAGCAGCACGACCTGAGGTTACCCATATCGCGCTCAGCGATACTTGGCGCGTGAAGCAAATCCAGCAGGTGGCGTCGCGTGAGGTGTACCGGAACGACTGGCTGACGCTGCGCGAGGACGACATCCGACGTCCCGACGGCAGCCCCGGCATCTACTCCGTCATCGACAAGCCCACATACGCGCTGGTGATCCCACGTGACGGCGACCGATTCCATCTGGTCGAGCAGTTCCGCTATCCGCTGGGCATGCGGCGCTGGGAGTTTCCGCAGGGCACCGCACCGGGCCAGGAGGATCTCGAGCCGATCGCGCTGGCCAACCGAGAGCTGCGCGAGGAGACCGGGTTGCGGGCCGCCTCGATGGAACTGCTGGGCATGCTCGATGTCGCGCCGGGGATGAGTAGCCAGCGCGGCCGAGTGTTCCTCGCGACGGGCATAACCGAAGGCGAGCATGACCGCGAGCACGAGGAGCAGGACATGCACAGCGAGTGGTTCACCCGCGAGCAGCTGGACGGGATGATCCGCGACGGCGTCATCACCGACGCACAGTCCATCGCCGCGTGGATGCTGCTGATGCTCGCCGAGCGCTAGTCAGCCCGTTCAGCACGCCCGATGACTTCTCGCGCGTGGCCTTGTCTATATCGGCATGAATGCCACATCGACGAACCTTGACGGGTACGGGACGCCGCCGATCGAATGGGAGCGGGTCCGCGACATCCTGGCCTCCGAGATCACGCAGGCGCCGGACACCGGGGGTCCAAATCGGCACACGGCGTGGCTGTCGACGATCAACCCCAACGGCTCACCCCACCTGACGCCCGTGGGCTTCGGCCAGGTCAACGGCGTCTGGTACTTCACCTCAGGACCCGGGACGCGTAAGTCCCGCAACATCGCCGCGGACCCGCGTTGCGTCGTCAGCGTCGCGACGCATCCGTTCGACTTGGTAATCGAGGGCACTGCCGCGCGCGTCACAGCCGCAGACGAACTGCGCGCTGTCGCTGATGAATACAACAGGGACGGTTGGCCAGCGCAGGTCGATGGAGACGCCTTGACCGCGGAATACAGCGCGCCATCGGCTGGCCCGCCGCCGTGGCACGTCTACCGCGTCACGCCCGCCACGGTGTTCGCGTTCGGCACCGCGGAGCCGTACGGCGCCACACGATTCGACCTCACGTGATTGGTTTTGAACCGCGTAACAGTCTGCACCGCTGAAGAAACTGACCAACAAAACAACATTCGAAAGAGGTGACACGATGACCGCGATTTACGGAATGATGGCAATGATGCCCGTACTGTTCGTCAGCGCCGGCTACGTCCTCGTGTCATCCGGTGGCACCGCCGAGTGCAAGGGCTGCAAGGCCGATGACTGACGAGGAAGCCATTCGCGAGCTCATCACCCGATGGGCCGAAGCCGTACACACCGGTGATCTGGATACCGTTCTCGCCGACCATGATCCGGACATCGTCATGTTCGACGTGCCGCCTCCGTACGACGGCATACGCGGCATCGACGCGTACCGGGAATCCTGGCCGCCGTTCTTCGAATGGCAGCGACAGGGTGCCAGCTTCGACATCGTCGAGCTCGACGTAACGGCCAGCGCCGACATCGCGTTCGCGTACGCGTTAGTGCGTTGCGGCAAACCAGAGGAGTTCGCGGCCAACCCCGACAACCGGCTGCGGATGACATTCGGCCTGCGCAAGCGCAACGGTCGCTGGGTCGTCACCCACGAACACCATTCGTTCCCGATGCTCGATTAGTGCCTACGCTCGGCCAGCGCCCGCAGGAAGAACGTCAGGTTGGCCGGGCGCTCAGCCAGCCGACGCACGAAGTAGCCGTACCACTGCGTGCCGAACGGTACATAGACCCGGACGTGATTGCCCTCGTCGGCCAGCCGTCGCTGCTCGACATCGCGGATGCCGTAGAGCATCTGGTACTCGAAATCGTCCACCCCGCGCCCAGTCTGACGCGCCAGCGCAGGCACCGCCTCGATGATCTGCGGATCGTGGGACGCCACCATCGGATAGCCGGTCCCGGCCATCAACACCTGCAGGCAGCGTAGGTACGACGTCGTGACGTCGTCACCGGTCCGGTAGGCCACCGACGCGGGCTCGTCGTAGGCGCCCTTGCACAATCGGATCCGCGCGCCCGACTCCGCGAACTCGCGGCAGTCGTCCTCGGTGCGTTTCAGATAAGACTGCAAAACCGTGCCCAGCCAATCGAACTCGATGCGTAGGTCCCGCACGATCGACAGGGTCGAGTCCGTGGTGGTGTGGTCTTCGGCGTCGACCGTCACCCACGCTCCCACCCGCCGCGCCCGCTCGCAGATTGTGTGCGCGTTTTCCAATGCGATCTTCTCGCCGTCGCGCGGCAGCGCCTGACCCAACGCCGACAGCTTCAGTGACACCTCCAGCGGCCGTACTTTCGATGCGGGCTCGCCGCGGCTGCCAAGCGCGTCGAGCAACTCGAGGTAGGCGTTGACCGTTGCGTTCGCGGTGTCGACATCGGTGACGTCCTCGCCGAGGTAGTCGATACTCACCAAACGCTGCGAATAGCGCAGTTGCTCAACCGAATCCATCGCGTCGGCCACGGTTTCTCCCGGCACGAACCGGTGCACCACCTCACGCGTGACGGGCAGCCGTTCGGCGGTGCGCCGCAGCCCTTCCTGCCGGCTGGCGGCCAGGATCACCGGACGCGCGACCCGCTGGAACAGCTCGTTCATCATTCGGTCCCCATGTGTGGGTACTTGTGATCCGTCGGCGGGACGAACGTCTCCTTGATTGACCGGGCCGAGGTCCAGCGCAGCAGGTTCAGTGCCGAGCCGGCCTTGTCGTTGGTGCCCGATGCCCGCGACCCGCCGAACGGCTGCTGCCCCACCACCGCGCCGGTGGGCTTGTCGTTGACGTAGAAGTTGCCCGCCGCGTGGCGCAGCCGCTGCTCGGCTGCCAGCACCGCAGCCCGGTCGTCGGCGATCACCGCACCGGTCAATGCGTACTTCGCGCCCTTGTCGACGACGTCGAGAATGCGGTCGTATTTGTCGTCGGCATAGACGTGCACCGACAGGATCGGCCCGAAGTACTCGGTGCTGAACGCCTCATCCGTGGGGTCGTCGGACAGCAGTACCGTCGGGCGGACGAAATATCCTTCGCTGTCGTCGTATTCGCCGCCGACGGCGATCGTCACGCCGGCTGCGCTCTTGGCCCGCTCGATAGCCTTGACGTTCTTCGCGAAGGCCCGCTCGTCGATGACCGCGCCGCCGTAGTTGGTCAGGTCGGTGACGTCGCCGTAGCGCAACGCTGCGGTCGCGGAAAGGAAGTCGTCGCCCATCTCGTGCCACACCGAGCGCGGGATGAACGCCCGCGACGCGGCGGAGCACTTCTGCCCCTGGTAGTCGAATGCCCCGCGAATCAGCGCGGTTCGCAGCACATCCGGACGTGCCGACGAGTGCGCGACGACGAAGTCCTTGCCGCCGGTCTCGCCGACGAGCCGCGGATACGTGTGATAGCGGTCGATGTTGGTGCCCACCTCGCGCCAAAGATGCTGGAACGTCGCCGTCGACCCGGTGAAGTGGATTCCGGCCAGCCGTGGATCCGCAAGTGCCACATCGGAAACCGCGATACCGTCGCCTGTGAGTAGGTTGATCACACCCGGAGGCAGACCCGCGGCCTCGAGCAGCTGCATGGTCAGGTACGCGGCAAAGGTCTGCGTCGGGGACGCCTTCCAGACCACCGTGTTACCCATCAGCGCCGGGGCGGTCGGCAGGTTGCCCGCAATCGCGGTGAAGTTGAACGGGGTGATCGCGTAGACGAATCCCTCCAGCGGCCGGTAGTCGGTGCGATTCCATACACCGCGCGAGCTGATCGGCTGCTGCGCCAGGATCTGCCGTGCGAACGCGACGTTGAACCGCCAGAAGTCGACGAGCTCACACGGTGAGTCGATCTCGGCCTGGTAGGCGGTCTTGGACTGCCCCAGCATGGTGGCGGCGGCGATTTTCTCCCGCCATGGTCCGGACATCAGGTCGGCGGCGCGCAGGAACACGGCGGCGCGCTCGTCGAACGGGGTGGCCTCCCAGTCGGCCTTGGCCGCGATGGCCGCCTCGATCGCGGCGGATGCGTCGACGTGCTCGGCGTTCGTGAAGGTCCCCAACCGCGCGGCGTGCCGATGCGGCTGCACTACGTCGACGCGTTCGCCACCGCCCATGCGGTGGATGCCGCCGATGACGTGTGGCAGGTCGATCGGATCTTCGGCAAGCGAGCGGAGCGCTTCCGTCAGCCGGGTGCGTTCACCCGAACCCGGTGCGTAGTCATGGATCGGCTCGTTGGCAGGCAAGGGCACATCGGTGATGGCGTCCATGCAGCAAGGATCCCCTGGATTCGACACGCAACCGATGGCCGATCCGACAATACGAGCTGGCATCTATAGTCGAATCGGACAAAGGGGGCGCGGGATGGCGACAGAGAGTTCTGGGCTGGGCCTCGGACAGCTTCTGCTCGCCCTCGATCGCACGATGGTGACGCTGGTCGAGGCGCCTCGCGGCCTGGACATGCCGGTGGGCTCGGTGGCGCTCGTGGACGCCGACGACGTGCGGCTAGGACTCGCCGTAGGCGCCGGTTCAGCGGACCTGTTTTTCCTGCTCGGAGTGTCCGACGCCGAGGCCGTGCACTGGATCGAAAAACATGTGGAAGCCGGGCAGAGTCCTATGTCGCCGCCGGAGCGGCTCCGACCCCCCGCTGCGATCTTTGTCAAGGAACCCTCGGCCGCCGCGGTCAAGCGGGCCGTCGCGCTCGGCATCGCGATCGTGGCCGTCGAACCGCAGGCGCGGTGGGAGCTGCTCTACAAGCTGGTCAACCACGCCTTCGAGCACCACGGCGACCGCGGCGACCCGATGTATGACTCCGGCACCGACTTGTTCGGTCTCGCGCAATCCATCGCCGACCGCACCCGCGGCATGATCAGCATTGAGGACGAGGCGTCCCACGTGCTGGCGTACTCGGCGTCCAGCGACGAGGCCGACGAACTCCGCCGCCTGACGATCCTCGGGCGCGCAGGGCCGCCCGAACACCTGGAGTGGATCGGGCAGTGGGGCATCTTCGACGCGTTGCGCTCCAGCGGCGACGTCGTCCGCGTCGCCGAGCGCCCGGAGTTGGGTCTGCGACCGCGCCTCGCGGCCGGCATCCATCTGCCTGCGACCGATGCGCGCCGCAGACCCGGTTTCGCCGGAACGATCTGGCTGCAGCAGGGGTCGGCGCCGCTGGCCGACGACGTCGAGGAGATCCTGCGCGGCGGCGCGGTGTTGGCGGCGCGCATCATGTCGCGGCTGGCGGCCGCGCCGTCGACTCACACGGTTCGCGTACAGCAGCTGCTCGGTCTCATCGGTGAAAACCCGGATGTCGGTGCGATAGCCCGCGACTTGGGAATCGTCACCGACGCGCGCGCCGCGCTGATCGGGTTCGTCGGTGTAGAGGCCTCAGTACCGGCCGACGTGATTGCGTTGAGCGCCAGCGCGTTTCGGGCAGACGCCCAGATCGCGTCGACGGGCGAGCGGGTATTCGTGCTGCTGCCCAAGACCGGCGACTCGTCGTCGGTGACGTCGTGGGTGCGCGGTCTGGTGGCGGCGCTGCGACGCGAACTCGGCCTGACGCTGCGTGCGGTGATCGCAGCCCCGCTGACCGGCCTGGCCGGTGCCGCGGCGGTCCGCACCGAAGTGGACCGTGTGTTCGACAGCGCCGAGCGTCACCCCGGCGCCATCGGTCAGGTCAGCTCGCTCGACCAGGCCCGCACCACCGTGCTGCTCGATGAGATCGTCTCGCAGGTGGCGGGGCAGCCACGGCTGGTCGACCCGCGGGTGCGCCAACTGCGCGACCAGGATCCGTTGCTGGCCGACACCCTGCAGGCGTATCTCGACGGGTTCGGCGACATCGGGGCGGTGGCGCAGCGACTGCACGTGCATCCGAATACGGTGCGCTATCGCGTGCGCAGGCTCGAAAAGCTGCTGTCGACGTCGCTGGACGATCCCGACGACCGACTGGTACTCACGCTGGGATTGCGGGCGACCGAGGGCTGGCATGCATCGGTTGTGCGTTGAAAGGCGCACGGCGGGCATCGCGGTGGCTCTATCTGTCGTGAAGTTGGTCGGCGAGGGCGCGACTCCGCGCAGCGCTGCCCGTGCGGCCCCTGAGCAGGTGGTGCCACCCCGGGGCGGACACCGACCACCTGCTCGCGGCTGCATTTAATTTGGACATGGTCAGCCCAGCAGGGCAATTGAAAAGTGTTCTGCGCCATTACGGCTTCGTCGACACCTGGGACTTGTTGATGCGGCCGGCGTTTTCCGCGATCGAAGCCAGACGCGCCGACGGCGAGGGTTGCGAGATGTCGAGCACGCACTGTCGCGGTCGTGCAGCGGCTACCCGTCACGCTGCCCGACAAGTCGGCCGCCGTGATCCTGGCGTGCACGGAGAACGAAACGCACACCCTGCCGCTGGAGGCGTTGCGCGCTCCGGATGGAAGACGGCGCGCATTCCAAAGAAGGCCGCCGATGCCTTCAACCTTTCGGCCGCGCTGCAGCGCATCAGCGAAACGGGCTGCCTGGATTGCATCGTTTCTGCATTGCTGTTTTGGGTACAGGTGATATGTGTCTGAGGAATTCGTGGTGCTGGTCGATGACCACGGTAGACAGCTTGGAACTGCAGCGAAGTTAACCGTCCATCACGAGGCGACCCCCCTTCACCTGGGCTTCTCCTGTTACGTCTTCGATGAAGGGGGCCGGGCGTTGATGACTCGCCGGGCACTGGGCAAGCGTACGTGGCCGGGTGTCTGGACGAATTCGTTCTGCGGCCACCCAGCGCCCGGCGAGCCGACCCCGGATGCGGTGCATCGCCGCGCCCGCCAGGAACTGGGCCTGACAATAGATTCGGTCACGTGTGTTCTGCCCGAGTACAGGTATCGCGCCATCGCCGCGGACGGCACGGTCGAGAACGAGCTTTGTCCGGTTTACAGTGCTGTCGCAGCGGGTCCGCTCCGCCCGGCGCCGGACGAAGTCATGGAGTACGCCTGGGTCTCGTGGCGCGAACTGCGGGCGGCCGCCCACCTGCGCTGGGCGATCAGCCCGTGGGCGGCCGAACAGATCCCGTTGCTGCACACAGCGAGCTACGTTCGGCCGCTCAGGTAGCGCGTAGCCGGAAGAGACGCTCGGCGTACGCGAGGTCATCGCGCCACAGCCGAGCCGCAGCCCGTCGCATGATCGGCTTGATCACGGGCGCGGCACGCAACGCGTGCGCGAACCCCGGCCGATCCGAATGGGCGACGACGGCCTCCAGGACAGCCGTGCGAGGTAATCCGTCGCGGCCCGGACCCATTGGGGTAGCGTGGGTTTCGACCACGCTGCCGGTCCCCTCCCCGTCGACGATGCGCATCACGATCGTCCGCGGTTCGGGGCTGGTGAACTCGGCGACGACCGGTACGCCTAACCGGCCGATGCGAAACGTGACGCCGACCAGGAAGCGGTCCAACTCCTCGGGTACATCGTCGTCAACCGGCGGGCATGCCAGGACGTCCAATCGTGTGAACGAGTACGGATGAAACCACGAGCCGTGCCACGGGTCCATCCGGTTGGCGATGATGTCACGTGGCTCGCACGTGCCGACCAACTGCGTCACCGCGTCGAGCTGGACGCCGTCCGGACGCGCTGCAAGCACTGGACCATCGGTCGGCGCCTCGCCGCCGATGCCGTCGAGGCGCACCCAAACCAGCACCCCGTCGTCGTGTGAAGGGTATGGCCACCAACCGAATTCGCGTTTGCCCGCCAGCCGCAGCCCGTGCCACGGGCATATCAGCGCGCCACAGTCGATCTTGCCGGTGGTCAGGTCGGCACCCAGATGCGGGCAGGCCCCCGGCCCGACGTGCAAGATGCCGTCCTCACCGCGCCACGCCACCAGCTCCACGCCCTCGACCGACGCGCCGAATGGCCGTTCGCGGACGGCATCGGTGGCCGCGAAGGCATACCAGTTGCCGGTCGGGCGGCGCTGCGACCGGCGCAGTGCGGAGTCGATGACAGCGGGGGCGGCATCACTGTACGTCGGGCGTTGATCCGATCGCCGAATTTTCGGAAGCAGCTCAACCGGAGCAATTTTCGACAACCGCGACGTAAGCTCGGCGAACTTGCTCATCGATTCGGCTCCCTCTCGTAACGGGCGATGCGGCTGAGTAGCCCCATTCGACCCTCGTTCGGCACGGTTTGCAGCGGGTGGCCCCGGATCCCGAAGCGCTCGAGCAGCGTGTTCGCCGCCGACCAGCCGGTGGTGGCAGCGCGCTCCATCAGCGCCACAGGCAGGTCGATGCGGATGCCGTCACCCGCGAGCACGACACCCGTGTTCGGCGTCACCACTGGTGGACGGTCGGCGAAGTCGCCGGGCGCGAACCGCGGGCAATCGTTGTGGCACAGCACCTTCTCGCCGATCACGGTGGCATCTCTGGTTTCCGGATAGAGCTCGTGCAGACGGTGCAGCAGCCGATCACGCAGTTCGGCGTGGGGCTCAATCAGCGCGTAGGCGTGCAGCTCGACAACTGATCCGCCGGTGCGCCGTGACCATGCCTTCGCTTCGCGCTCATAGCACTCCAACACGCTGACGTTGTCCAGCGGCGGTCGGCCACCAGTTCCTACGAACGGCGCGCGCTCGGGCTTCACCTTGCGGTCCAGCCACAGCCGCTGCACGACGAACGACGGTGCCACCCCGAGCTTGGCCACGCTCTCACGCCAGTCATCGTCGCCCAAATCAGGCGAGTTCTCTACGACCTGCTGCAACCCTGCGATGTCGGCAGCAACGACGACACCGTCGGCATCCAGGTGCGCTCCGTTATCGCAATCCACTGATAACTGTCGTCTTGCCAGCACTTTCGTCACCGACACGCCGTTGTGAATATGCACTCCGAGCGACTGCAGGTAGGTGCTCAAGGGATTCCACAGGGCGACATCGAAGTTGGCATTGGCGACGTCGAAGATCAGGCCCTCGTTGGAGCCGAGGAAGTATATGTGAAACATCGCGGCCAGTTCGGCGGCCGACAGATCGGCAGGCTTGGCGAAGAAGCTGCGAGAGAACACCTCGAATGCCAGATGCTGAGCTGCCTTGGGGAACTTGATGTCACACAGGAACGAACCGGCGTCGCGATGGTCGAGCAGTCGGTAAACGTCGGGCACCGAGACGGCGGCCAGCGGCGCAGCGGCGCGGGCGTTCAGACGAATCAGGTCGCGCACCCGAAACGTGGGGCTTCGCAGGGCGAACGCGATCGCGTTGAACGGCGGTGTCACAGGCAGCCGCCGGAAACTGTCCTTTCGACCATGCCCGTCGATCAGCGGGTAATCGTCCACCGCTGAGAGCATCGCCAGTTGTGGGTCGATGCGGCGCAACAGGTTGCGCAAGTTGTAGTACTGGCGGAAGAAGGCGTGGAATCCGCGGTTCATGGCCACCTCGGTTCCGTCAGGCAACGACTCCGTCCAGCCTGCGACCCGACCTCCCAGGTACGGCTGCCGCTCGAAGATGTCGACGGCGACGCCGCGTTCGGCCAGCCCGGTCGCCGCTGCCAAACCGGCGACGCCTCCCCCTATCACGACAACGCGTGGTCGAGTCGGCAGCGCCGACGCATCGCCCAACCCTGGCGACGCCGGATGCGTCACGCGGCGCGCATCAGTCATCGCTGTGCCTGCCCGAGGAACGTATGCACGATGTTGTGCTGCCAGCCGGGCACCGTTTCACTGTGCACTGAAGCAAAGCCGTTGTTGCGCATTCGTTCCCGAAACGCGGCCGCACCGTCGAACTGGTTCACGCTTCGACGCAGATACTTGTACAGCTCGCCATCGCCACTGCGCAGGCGGCCGCTCGGAATGATGATCGCCGCGCACACGGCGTTCCACACCGCGGTGGCTAGCCGGGAGTCACGCACCGAGTATTCGTGTACGGCAAGTGCCCCCCCTGGCCGCAGCAACGCACGAAACCTCCGAAGCTGCTCGTCCTTGTCCGCGAGATTGCGCACCAGATAGGCCGCCAGGATGCCGTCGAACGGCCCGCTGATGTCCGCCTCTGACAGGTCTTCGATACGGCTTTCGACGAACCTCACCGACGACGGCCACGGTTTGGCCGCGGCCTGCGCCAACATGCCATTCGAGGCGTCGACGGCGACGACCTCGGCTCTCGGGGCGACGGTGATTAGTGCCGCTGTCGACGCTCCCGTTCCGCAGCCTGCATCGAGCAGGCGCAATCCTTCACCGTGATTCCGAAGTCGCATCCGCTGTGCCGAAAGCCTGAGGTGAGTGTGATAGCCGGGGTTTGAGTTAACGAGTCTGTCGTATGCGCGTGCGCCGGCGTCGAACGCGCCAGGGATTTCGCCGAAGGACAGACTCACGAAGCCTGCTCCCGGCGCTCACGCGGCCTCCGCCGTTCCCACAGGAGCAGCACAGCGGTCACCATCGCCCAGCCGAACAGGAAATCCTCCACGGGGATGTCGAACGGGAACCGCACGCCGCTGGTATGGCTGTTGTCGTAGATGACGATCGGCGCGCTGAACTTGGTCAGCCAGCCGTCAACCAGGACCTGAAATCCCACCACGATA
This sequence comes from uncultured Actinomycetota bacterium, assembly GCA_963766465.1. Lineage (GTDB taxonomy): Bacteria > Actinomycetota > Actinomycetes > Mycobacteriales > Mycobacteriaceae > Mycobacterium. Next base: position 208,267 of record CAVXZT010000012.1, on the reverse strand, counting down.
ACCATCGAGATCCAGTACGCCGCACGGCGAAACAGCCCGGTGCGCAACACTGCGAACTCCAGCAGGCAGACCGCGAGCGCTGCCAACGCGGCGGGCAGTGTGTAGCCGACCCCGGTCATGTCAGCGGGCTCCGCTGAGTTCTGGCCCGCCGAAGTCGTTCGAGTATCGCGTTGACGGCGCTGTAGGTCAGCAGCCCGCAGATCGGTATCACCAGGAAGAACAGCAGCTCCTCGATCGGCAGCTGGCCCGGAAGTCGCAGCCCTGTCACATAGCGCGGGTTATAGGTCCAGACATGCGCGGCGATGGCGATCGCGTCCCAGATGACAAAGACCACGGCCACCGGAAGCACTGCGCCGGCGGTACGGCGAATCTGCCGATACACGCCGGCGCCGAAGAACTCCAGTGGCGCGGAGATTGCCAAACACGCTGCGAGGACCAACAGGTACTGCCAGTGGTCCATCGTCACGTCTCGATACTTCGCGCCCTGGCGGCCCACGCCTTGGCCAAGCCGCAGCCCGCCACTCGAAGCCGCCGGCCCATGCCGACGGTGGCGCGCTTGTTGAACACGGCGAAATCGATTTCCTCGATGCAAGCCAATATCTCCGAATACAGCGTGAGCGCCGCGGCTATGCACGGCCTCGATCGAGGGTGCAGCAGGGCAACGCCGTGCTGGGCGTAGTCGTAGACGCGCCGCGTTTCAGCCTGCTGGTCAACCAGAGCCCGACGCACCCGGGCGTCGGTGCGCTGATGGCTGTGGCACCACATCAGCACTTCGCGATCCACCCGGTGAACCGCGAGCTCGTCGGCGGGCAGGTAGACCCGCCCTCGCTCCAGGTCCTCGTCGATGTCACGGAGAAAATTGGTGAGCTGGAACGCCTTTCCGAGTGCGGCGGCGTACGGCGCCGCCTCTTCGCGTGCACAGACGGTACCCAGAACCGGCAGCATCTGAAGGCCGATGACTTCCGCAGAGCCGTACATGTATTTCTCAAGTGCAACGCGGTTCGGGTAGTCGGTGGCAGTCAGGTCCATTCGCATCGACGTGAGGAAGTCGTCAAACAGGTCCCAAGAAATGTCGTACCTGCGTGCGGTGTCCACCACCGCAGCCAGAGCGGGGTCGTCGTCGTCCGTGGTGCCCGCCACGAGGCGGTTGAACAGGTTGGTCGCCAGAACCCGCAGCCGGTCTGCGCGATCGGCGGTTCGCAGCGCCGGTTCGAAATCGTCGAGAATATCGTCGGCGCGCCGGGCGAATCCGTAGAGCGCGTGCACGGCGGGGCGCTGCTGCGGAGCGAGGAGCCGCGTGGCCAGAAAGAATGTCCGTCCGTGTTCGGCGTTCAGTGTGCGACAGGCACGATAAGCGTTGCGCAGCGCAGGATCGCGTACACCGGCGGCATGGAGTTCTGTCCTGATCATGTGTTCACCACCCGTAGACGGCGCCTCGCGACGGCGCCGGTGATCCTGTCAGCGGCCAATCGGCCCGACAGCAGCGCCGTCGGCACACCGACCCCTGGCACGGTCGACGATCCGGCGAGGACCACGTTGTCGATTCCGCGGACGGTATTGGCCGGCCGGAACGGGCCGGTTTGACCGAAGGTGTGCGCCAGTGCGAAAGGGGTGCCTGCCGCCATGCCCTGCCGTGCCCAGCCCGCCGGGTCGACCACGTGAAGCACTTCGGCGTCGACGCCGAGCGCGGGCAACCGATCGACGGCGGTCTGCAGCATCCGGTCGGTGTAGGCCGACCCAGCAGTCGCCCAATCAACCTTGCCGACAGCGGTATTCGGAGCCGGGGCCAGGATGTAGAGCAAGTCGCGGCCAGCGGGCGCCAGCGTGGCGTCACCGGCAGTTGGCCGGGTGACCAGAAGCGACGGGTCACCCATCAACTGCCCGTCGTCGATGACGTCGCGGAACGTCTGCTGCCACGCATCGCCGAAAAGGAGGGTGTGGTGGCCGACCTCGTCGCCCACGGTGCGGCAGCCCACATGGGCGACAACGGCCGACGGCGCCGGACGGAGCGGCAATAACCTGCGGGGCGTGCGGTTCAGCAGCCGATACGTTTCGGGAAGTTCGGTGGTCAGCACGACCGCGTCTGCGCCGATCCGCTCACCGCCGCGGGTCTGCACGGCTGTCACCTGAGCGGCACTGCGCTCCAACGCAGATACATCTGTCCCATAACGGAATTCGACGCCCGCGTTGTCCGCGGCCGCGGCGAGCGCATCCGGCAGCGCGCGTATGCCGCCGCGCGGGAAGAAGACTCCGCAGATCGTGTCCATGTAGGCAATGACCGCGTAAACCGCCAATGCCCTGTGCGGCGGAACACCTGCATAGAGCGCCTGGAAGGTGAAGACGCGACGCAACCGCTCGTCTCTGATGAACCGCCGCACCATCGCGTCCCACCGCCGAAAGCCTCCGATGGCGGCAAGCCGAGCCAGTTGCGGGGTGAGCAACGACAGCGGAGAGTCGAAGTTCGCGGCAATGAAAACGTCGAACTCGATTTCATAGAGGCGCGTCAACCAGCCGCGCAGTCGCAGGTAGCCATCGGCTTCCTTGCGGCCCGCGAAGCGCTCGATTTCGGCGGCCATCGCCTGGGATTCGGTGTGCACGTTCAATGCGCTGCCGTCGGCGAATGACGCCCGGTAGGCGGGTTCGACGCGGACCAAGTCCAGTCTGTCGGAGAGCGTTTCACCGACTGCGGAAAATGCGTCGTCGATGATGTCGGGCATCGTCAGCACGGTCGGGCCGGTGTCGAGGCGGTAGCCGTCGACGTCCAACCGGCCGACCCGCCCGCCTGGGTACGGCGCCCGCTCGACCACGGTGACCGTGCGCCCGCGGCCCGCGAGGTGGAGGGCGGCGGACAAGCCGGCAAGGCCCGCGCCGACCACGACCACCCGGTCGATACTGCTACCGATGGTCCGCATCCTCACGCCTCCCGTTCGGCGCAGGCCGCGGCCATGTCGGCCAGGGCGGTTCGTACGACCGGGCGGATGTCGGTGTGGTCGATCAGACTCAATGCACGGCTTAGTCGCGAATCAATCAGCCGCTCAATCCATTCCACCGCCCCGGTCGCGTAGATAAGGTTCGCCCATCGGCAGACATCATTGTCGTCGAGGTGGTCAGCGCGCATCAGCTCGCGCAGCTGACGGCGCACAATCGGGGTGGCCAGATGGTAGGCGGCGGCCACGACACTGGTGGCCTTACGTTCCGTCAGATCGCTTCCGCTGGGTTTTCCGGTGACCGCGGGTGAACCGAATATTCCCAGCACGTCGTCGCGCATCTGGAAGGCATCGCCAATCGCTTCGCCGTACTGGCCGAGCACCGTCAGAACCTGCTCGCCGCAGCCGGCCATGGCGGCACCCATCTCGAGTGGCCGCCTGACTGTGTAGTTGCCGGACTTGCGGCGCGAGACCTCGAGCACTTTGCCCAAGCTCGGGAAGCCACCGGCATCGTTGATGAGGTCCGCGAATTGCCCGATCGCCAGCTCGGTGCGCATAGCGTCGTATCGGGGCCAGACCCGGTCGAGGGCCGCGGCCGGCACGCCGCTTTCGCGCAGCATCTGCGCGGCCCACACCAGGCACAGGTCGCCGAGCAGCACCGCGGCGGATTCCCCAAATCGCGCCGACGAAGCCCCCAGCTGCAGATCACGGTGCCACTGGGTAAACGCGGTGTGGCCGGATGCCCGGCCGCGCCGCAACACGGATCCGTCCATGACGTCGTCCTGCAGCAAAGCGAATGCGTGTAGCAGCTCGAGGCTGGCGGCAGCGCGCAATGCCGCGTCGTCGCCGTCGGCGCCGCACGACCAGCCCAGGTACATGAATACCGACCGCACGCACTTTCCGCCGCGGACGAATTCTCGCAGCACCTCGAATGCGATGCCGATGCCCGCGGCCTGTAGCTGTGGCGCACAGCGCAGACCGACGAAATCGTCGACGACCGCCTGTATGGCACCGCGAAGCAGGTCGGCATCGGGTTTGGGGCCGGGCTCTAGAGTCGATGCGTGCACGCAGGTGCGCCCGTCAATCGCAGTCAAGCGGCACCCCATTCTGCTGCATGGATAAGTTGCTTGTACCCGCGCAAGGCGCACGTCAATCGCGATCTCTGCAGTCAGTTGCACCGCATTTTGCATCCATTTTGCATCGATGAGGCCGACTCGGGGCCGACCGCTGCCCAGTTGGGCGGGTGCCGCAGGTGTGCCCGTGCCGCGATCTCATCCGCGTCGAGGACCGTCATCATCGGCACATCCGGCGCGCACAAGTTGAACACCACAAATCTGGTCGCGATGTCGGTGCGCAGGTTCGCCGCCTGATGGTGCACGACATCGAATCCGGATCTAACCTTCCAGCACGCAGCCGAACACCGGCCCGGAGTGGCGGTGCGGCCCGGTACCGGGTCGCCCGGCGGAATCGTGACGGTGGCGACCGCCGCTCACGAGTTCGCGACGATCGCCGGATTCTGTTGCAGCAGAACGTTCAACGTGTTGGCCGGTGAGGGTCCAACCGGCGGCATACACCGACGATAGTACCGCGGCATCAGCGGGTACCGGTCGATTTCCACTTGGAGTGCGCGGCCCAATCAGCCGCTCAGCCTGGCCACCGCAGCGTCGATCCGCTCGTCCGTCGCGGTCAATGCGACCCGGACGTGCTGCGACCCGCGCGGGCCGTAGAACTCGCCTGGCGCGACCAGGATTCCAAGCTGCGCCAGCCACGCGACGGTGTCGCGGCACGGCTCGCCGCGGGTCGCCCAGAGGTACAGCCCGGCTTCGGACTCGTCGACCGTCAGTCCCGCCGACTGCAGCGCGGGCATCAGGGCGGCGCGCCGTCGCGCATACCGCTCGCGCTGCTCGCGTTCGTGGGGGTCGTCGTCCAGCGCGGCCACCATCGCGCCCTGCACGGGCGTGGGCACCATCATGCCCGCATGCTTGCGCACCGCAAGGAGCTCGGCGACAACGGCAGGGTCGCCGGCGACGAACCCCGCGCGGTAGCCGGCGAGCGACGACGTCTTCGACAGCGAATGCACGGCCAACAGCCCGGTGTGCTCGCCGTCGCAGACCGATGGATGCAGCACCGAAACCGGCTTGGCGTCCCAACCGAGCCCCAGATAGCACTCGTCGGACGCGATCAGTGCGCCGCGCTCGCGTGCCCAGCCGACCACCTTGCGCAGATGCTCAACACCGAGCACCTTGCCGGTGGGGTTGCTTGGCGAGTTCAGATACACCAGCGCAGGCGTCTGAGGGCCGAGCTGGGTCAGCGAGTCCGCACGCACCACCTGAGCGCCGACAAGTTGAGCGCCGACCTCGTAGGTGGGATACGCCAGTTCGGGCACCGCGATGATGTCGTCGGCGCCGAGCCCGAGTTGCGTGGGCAGCCACGCGATCAGCTCCTTGGTGCCGATCACAGGAAGCACTGCGTCATCGGCCAGCCCGGTGACGCCATATCGACGCTGCAGGGCTGCGGCTGCCGACGCCCGCAGCGCTGGCGTGCCCGCGGTGGTCGGATATCCGGGCGCACCGCTGGCCGCTGCAAGAGCGTTTCGGATGACCGGAGCTACATCGTCCACGGGGGTGCCCACCGAAAGATCGACGATGCCGTCGGGGTGCGAACGTGCCAGCGCGGTGACGTCGGCCAGGGTGTCCCACGGGAACACCGGCAATGACGCCGATACGCGCTTACGAAGCGCAGGGCGAGCCGTTATTTGTCCTCACCTTGAGGCGGCAGATCCTTGACCGACTGCGGGTCGTTCTCTGTCAGGCCGACCTTGGATGCGCCGCCGGGCGATCCCAGCTCGGCGAAGAAGTCGGCATTGATCTGGGTGTATCCGCTCCACTGATCGGGCACATCATCTTCGTAGTAGATGGCCTCGACCGGGCAGACCGGCTCGCATGCGCCGCAGTCGACGCACTCGTCCGGGTGGATGTACAGCATGCGTGCGCCCTCGTAGATGCAATCGACAGGGCACTCCTCGATACATGCCTTGTCCTTGATGTCGACGCAGGGTTCGGCAATCGTGTACGTCACTGAGCTCTCCTCGATCTCCAGTCAGTGGGGCTGCCGTTGTGCTCGGGCCCGCCGAAAAGTCGCTGCAAGTATCCGATGCGGCTACTTGGACGCCTGTGTCAGTGTGCCCTAACTTTTACGCCGCCCGGTTAAGGGTTGCGCGTGGTTACTGATACTAGACGTTGCACATACAAGTCGCCTAGGGACACCCCCATCTGATCCGGCCTTGTCCCTGCTCCGCGGCGTGTGTGACCCCGGCCACACGCTTGCAACAGCTGTGATGGCCTGCGAACCGGGTGAAAACCGTTGTCCGCGGGAAGATCTGCCGCGACTGCGCCGTTCCTGTGAATAGCAATCGCTTAGCTTAGCTAAGCTCAATTTTCGGGAGTCAAAATGAAGAAGTTAACCCTCGGCCTGGCCACTGCCGCGACGTTCGTCGCGATGACGATCGGATTGGCCAGCCCAGCCATGGCGGACTGCGCGGTGCACGTCAACAACGGAGGCACCGACGTCAGTGTGAATTGGTGTTGACCGCTGACGTGGCGGTTCCGCCGACTATGCGCTTGGTTGCAGTGCAACAAGTTGCATAGCGCGGCGGGATCGCCATAAGCTGCCCGCGTGGCGCTACCCCACGCGATCCTGGTGTCGCTGTGTGAACACTCCGGCTCCGGTTACGAGCTTGCCCGCCGGTTCGATCGGTCCATCGGCTACTTCTGGGCGGCCACCCATCAACAGATCTATCGGACGCTGAGATCGATGGAGGACGACGGTTGGGTAAGCGTCACCCCTGTCGTGCAACAGGGCAGGCCGGATAAGAAGGTCTACACCATCTCGGACCACGGCCGTGCCGAATTGACTCGCTGGATCGCCGAACCGCTGTCCGGCCGCGGCAGCTCGGTCGCCGACAACCGCACGCGTGACATCGCGATCAAGGTCCGCGGCGCCGCTTACGGCGACGTCGACGCGCTACGCGCTCAGGTTGCCGCACTGCGGGCCGAGCGCGCCGAATTGCTGGACACCTACCGCGGATTCGAGAAGCGGCAGTTCCCCGATCCCAGCGGTCTTGGCGGCAGCGCGTTGCATCAGTACCTCGTGCTGCGTGGTGGTATCCGCGCGGAGGAAAGCGCCATCGACTGGCTCGACGAAGTGACTACAGCCCTGAAAGGCAACACGTGACGTATCCGCAGTTGTTGTCGCCGTTGGATCTTGGCTTCACCACGCTGCGCAACCGCGTGGTGATGGGTTCGATGCACACCGGGCTCGAGGACCGTGCCCGCGACACCGATCGGCTCGCTGAGTACTTCGCCGAGCGCGCCCGCGGCGGTGTCGGCCTGATCATCACCGGCGGATACGCGCCGAGCCGCGCAGGCTGGCTTCTGCCGTTCGCCGCGCAGATGATCTCCAGCTCCGAGGCGCGGCGCCATCGCCGGATCACCCAGCCGGTGCACGACGCGGGCGGCAAGATCCTGCTGCAGGTACTGCATGCCGGACGCTATGCGTATCACCCGTTTTCGGTGAGTGCATCGTCGATCAAGGCGCCGATCAACCCGTTCCGTCCACGAGCGCTGCGCGATGTCAACGGCACAATCGACGACTTCGCGCGATGCGCCGTGCTGGCCCGCGAAGCCGGATACGACGGTGTGGAGATCATGGGCAGCGAGGGCTACCTGCTCAACCAGTTCCTCGCGCCACGCACCAACAAGCGCACCGACGCGTGGGGCGGAACACCCGAGAAGCGGCGACGCTTTCCTGTTGAGATCGTGCGCCGCACCCGCGCGGCGGTTGGCGACGACTTCGTCATCTGCTACCGGATGTCCATGGCCGACTACGTCGAGGACGGTCAGAGCTGGGACGAAATCGTCGCGTTGGCAACCGAAGTCGAGGCGGCAGGCGCAACGATCATCAATTCCGGCATCGGATGGCACGAGGCGCGGGTGCCGACCATCGTCACCTCGGTGCCCAACAGCGCGTTCGTCGAGATCAGCAACGCGGTGGCTGAACACGTGAGCATTCCGGTGGTGGCATCCAACCGCATTAACATGCCCGAAGCGGCCGAGCAGATTCTCACCGACGGCAACGTGCAGCTGATCTCGATGGCCCGCCCGCTGCTGTCCGACCCGGACTGGGTGCGCAAAGCGGAAGCCGACGCGGCCGACGAGATCAACACATGCATTGCCTGCAACCAGGCGTGTCTGGACCACGCGTTCGTGCACAAGACGGTGTCGTGCCTGCTGAATCCGCGGGCGGGCCATGAGACGAAGTTGATTCTGGGGCCGACGCGTCGCACCAAGCGCATCGCTGTGGTCGGTGCGGGCCCCGCCGGATTGGCCACCGCCGTCACCGCCGCACAGCGCGGACATACCGTAACGCTGTTCGAGGCGGGCGAGGGCATCGGCGGTCAATTCGATTTGGCGCGAAGAATTCCCGGTAAGGAAGAGTTTGCCGAGACGATCCGCTACTACACGCGGATGCTCGACAAACACGGCGTCGAGGTACAGCTTCGGAGACGTGCAACCGTCGACGAGCTTGCCGGCTTCGACGAAGTTGTGCTGGCCACCGGTGTCTCGCCGCGGATGCCCAACATTCCGGGGATCGATCATCCGATGGTGCTGTCCTACGCGGAGGCGATCACGGGCAAGCCGCTCGGCAAGACGGTGGCGGTGGTCGGCGCAGGCGGCGTCGGCTTCGACGTCAGCGAGTTTCTGGTGACCACGCCGGCGGGGCCGGCAGACGAATTCAGGTCGCCGTCGATCATCCTCAAGGAGTGGAAGGCCGAGTGGGGCGTGGCCGATCCGCAGGAAGTGCGCGGTGCACTGACGACGCCGATCCCCGCGCCGCCCGCGCGCGAGGTGTATCTGCTACAGCGGACCAAGGGCCCGCAAGGCAAGCGCCTCGGCAAGACGTCGGGCTGGGTGCATCGCGCGTCGCTGAAAGCCAAAGGGGTGCAGCAACTGTCCGGCGTGAACTACGAGCGCATCGACGACGACGGGCTGCACATCACCTTCGGATCAGATCGCTCCGACCCGCGGTTGCTCGAGGTCGACAATATTGTGATCTGCGCAGGGCAAGACTCGGTGCGCGACCTCGAAGACGGCCTGCGCCGAAACGGCATCGAGCCGCACATCATCGGCGGCGCGGCGCTGGCGGCGGAACTCGACGCCAAGCGGGCGATCCGCCAGGGCACCGAACTGGCCGCGCGGCTCTAGCTCGCCTCTATTTCGAGGCCGCAATGAGTGCTGTTCGGGCCTGGTCGATTTGGTCGTAGACGTAGATCACAATCTCTGGGCCGGCCATCGTCTCTCCCTCGCGGGCGAGCGATTCGTAGGTTTGGTCACCGAGAACCTCGCGGAGGTGGGTAATTGCTGTGCCGAGTTCGGGAAGTGTCGTTGCGGCCATGGGATTGATCGTTGCGAAACCGGCGATGGTGGCCGCTGGTCCGTAGCGTCCGAGTCGGTCGAGAACAACGGCCAGGTTAGCCAGGGCGGCATGCAGCATGCCGATGCTGCCCGACTCGTGGTTTTTTCGGATGGCCACGGCGAGGGAATCCAACGCCGCCACCCGGTCCCCATGTTGGGCCTCGAGTGCAGCCACCCAGGACGAGAACTGTGTCTCCCAGAGGCGGTTGCCGCTGTCCTGCGCGATGAGCACGCCGCGGCGCCACGCCGCGAGCGCGCGGTCTGGATCGGCGTCGCGGAAGGCATACCCGCACGAGACAAGTGCGTACGCAAGCACCGATGGATTGCCGCTCGCTTCGGCGGCATCGATGAGGCCGTTGGCGGCAGCCAACGCCTCGTCAGTTGAACCGGAGACGGCTAAAGCGGCCACAAGGTGCACCCCGGCGAATGTGTTGGTGTCGCCACTGCGCGCCACTTGGGCGCGGCACAGTTCGACATACCGTTCGGGCTGGCCGAGGAACAAGTACGCACTGCCGAGAAAGGGCTCACCGAAGTACGAAACCTTATCGCTCGCAGCGGCGATCACCGTCTGGCCGACCTCGCTGTAGCTCACAGCCTCTTCGAAGCGTCCGACGACACAGCACAGCGATGCCACCACGCATACGGCAGCGAGTCGGGGATGGTCGACGGCGCGGGCGGGCTCGATCAACTCTTCGGCCCAGGCTATGGGTTCGAGGATCTCGCGATGGGTGCCGAGGAACGCTGCATACGCCGTAATGGCGGTGCCCGCGTCTAGGTCGCCATGATCGGCAGCCCACCGAAACGCCGTGCGCAGATTGGCCAACTCGACTGTGAACCAGTCGAACGCCTCGCGCTGGCGCGGGCTGTCCCACAGGGCCATGATGTCGGTTTCTCGTCCGGCGAAGTAATGGGCGTGCGCTGTCCGGACCGCTTCTGCCGCACCGGACGCGACGAGTTGTTCCTCGGCGAACTGACGGATCGTTTCCAGCATCGAATATCGGGTCCGCCCCGACGACCGGTCGGCGACGAGCAGCGACTTGCGCACCAGAGCGTCGAGCACATCGAGGATGGCGTACTCGTCCCGGTCATCTGATCCGGCTATCGCGCAGGCGCTTTGGAGGTCAAACCCACCGGCGAACACCGAACAACGTTCCAGCACTGTCTTTTCGGTGTCGGCGAGAAGGTCGAAGGACCAGGCCACCGCGTGGCGCAGCGTGTGATGGCGTTCCAGGCCGCGCCGCGAGCCGACCAGCAGCCTGAACCGGTGGTCGAGACGATCACGCATTTCACTGGCGGTCATCGACGCCATCCGCGAGGCAGCCAGTTCGATGGCCAACGGAATCCCGTCAAGGCGCTGACAAATCTCGGTGACTGCGGCGGCTTCATCGCCGTCGACCATCGAGAAGCCCGACGCAATGCCCTCGGCCCGTTCGACGAACAGACTCACCGCCGCAGAGTCGACTCCCGCTGCCGTGTCCAGAGAGCGCACCGGCCGAACCTGCTCGTCGGGGATTCCGAGTCCTTCGCGGCTGGTGGCGAAGATTCGTACGGTGGCCGAGTGCGCGAGTATGGCTTCGATCAGGTCGGCGGCGGCGTCGAGAACGTGTTCGCAGTTATCGAACACCAACAGCCGCACCCTGCCCTCCAACGCAGTGGACACCGACTCGCTCACCGTCTTACCCGGCTGCTGGGTGATGCCCAGCACCGCGGCCACCGCGTCGGGCACCGCAGCCGGATCAGTGACCGCTGCCAGCTCGAAAACCCAAACGCCGTCAGGAAACTCATCAGCGAGTCCTGCCGCGACTTCCAACGCGAGCCGGGTCTTTCCAACCCCGCCCACCCCGGTCAGCGTCACAAACCGATGCGTCTTGACCGCCGCTTCAATCGCGACGACCTCGGCCTCGCGTCCGATCAAGCTGGTGGCCGCAGGCCGCAAGTTGCCCGGCGTCGTGTCAAGCGCCCGAAGCGGCGGGAAGTCCGTGCGCAGACCCCGCGCTTGTAGTTGAAACACCCCGACCGGTATCGGCACATCCCGCAACCGGCGCGGACCCAGATCCAGCAGCTCAACCCCGCTCAACAAGCCCGCTGTCGAGTCGGCGACCAAGACCTGACCACCGTGGCCTGCGGCCATCACCCGCGCCGCACGGTTCAGCACAGTGCCGAAGTAATCTCCGTCGCGAAGCTCAGCCTCCCCGGTCGCAATACCCATCCGGACCGGCAAGTCAAGAATGAGTTGGGCGTCAACAGCCGCGTCGACAGCGGACCGCGGCGATGCGAACGCAGCGACCACACCATCACCTGTGCGACTGAATATGAAGCCGTCATGCGATTCGATCGCGGACTGAAGCACCTGGTCATGCTTGGACAGGGCCGCCCGCATCGCTTGCGCATCGGCTTCCCACCGACGAGTCGATCCCTCGATGTCGGTGAACAGGAACGTCACGACCCCCGAAGGCGGGCCCCCCGCGGACACCCGCACAGGATGTCACACAACGCCCTGTTCAACGCCTCAATCGTGACGAACTTTCGAGACTCTCGAAGCTCGTCTATTTCGGAACGTCGTTCAGTGCTGCTCGAGCCTGGTCGACTTGGTCGTACGCATACGTCACCATCTCTGCGGTTGTCATCGTCTCACCCTTGCGGGCAAGCGATTCGTAGGTCGCCTCACCGAGCACATTGCGGAGGCGGGTGATCGCGGAGCCGAGCTCTGCCAAGACGGGAAGTCCAGCGAGAGGGCTTGTGACGGCGAACCCGGCGACGGTGGCCGCCGGCTCGTAGCGTCCGAGCCGATCGAGAAACGCGGCAAGAAATGCCAGGGGGACGCGGATCATATAGGTGTTGCCCGCGTCGTGATGGTTGCCGATCGCCATGGTGAAGTGATCAAACGCAGCCAGCGGGTCGCCGTGTTCGGCCTCGTCGTGGCACAGCTGGCCCGCAATGAGCGACTGCTCCATGCGGTTGCCGCTGTCTTGGGCGATCACCAGGGCACGGCGCAGGGCAACGAGCGAGCGCACAGGGTCGGCGTCACGGACGGCCATGCTGTCGGCGATAAGCGCCCAGGAAAGCACATGCGGGTTGCCGGTCGCTTCAGCGGCGTCGATCAGACCGTTCGCGGCCGCCAATGCGTCGTCAACGGAGCCGGCGACCGACAGTCCAATGACCAGGTTCGCCGTGACGTACGCATGGGCATCCAGACCGCGTGCGAGCCGAGTTTGGCACCACTGAATCCAGCGTTCCGGCTGGCCGACAGCAACGTGGGCACCGCCAAGGAAGCCTTCGGCGCCATACGGGACGTGGTCGTCGCTTCCACCGCTGATCACCGCTTGGGCGGCCTCGGTGTAGCGAATAGCCGGATCCATCCGTCCGGCCATGTAGCACAGCGACGCCACGACATACAGGGCCGCGAGCCGGGGGTGGTCGATGGCGCGTGCCGGCCCGATGAGCTCTTCGGCCCACGCGATCGGTTCGTAATTCTCAGTCTGAAAGCCGACCCAACCCGCACATGTTGCGATCGACGCGGCGACATCCAGATCGCTTTGGTCGACAGCCCAGCGGAATGCGGTGCGCAGATTCGTCAGTTCTGTGGCGAACCAGGTGTATGCCTCGAGCTGCGCGGGGCCATCCCACAGGGCCATGATGTCGTCTTCGCATCCGGCGAAATAGCGGGCATGCGCCGTACGCACCGCGGCAGCATCGCCGCCCGCGACGAGTTGATCCTCGGCGAACTGGCGGATCGTTTCCAACATCGAAAACCGAGTCCGCCCCGACGACCGATCAGCCACGAGCAGCGATTTGCGCACCAGAGCGTCCAGCAAGTCGAGAACGGCGTACTCGTCGAGGTCATCAAATCCGGCCACCGCGCAGGCACTTTCGATGTCAAATCCCCCAGCGAACACCGAACAACGTTCCAGTACAGTCTTTTCCGCGTCGTCGAGTAGATCGTAGGACCACGCAACCGCGTGGCGCAGAGTCTGGTGGCGTTCCAGGCCGCGCCGCGATCCGACGAGCAGCCTGAACCGGTGATCAAGACGGCCACGCATTTCGCTGGCGGTCATCGAGGCCATCCGCGAGGCGGCCAGTTCGATAGCCAATGGAATCCCATCGAGGCGCTGACAAATCTCGATGACTGCGGCGGCTTCGTCGCTGTCCACCATCGAGAAGCCCGGCGCAATGCCTTGAGCGCGTTCGACGAACAGGCTCACCGCCGCAGATTCGATTCCCGCTGCCGCGTCCAGAGAGCGCACCGGCCACACCTGCTCATCGGGGACTCCGAGCCCCTCGCGGCTGGTGGCGAGGATACGTACAGTCGCCGAGTGCGCGAGTATGGCTTCGATCAGGTCGGCGGCGGTATCGAGAACGTGCTCGCAGTTATCGAAGACCAACAGCCGGACGCGGCCCTCCAACGCAACGGCCACCGACTCACTCACGGTTTTACCCGGTTGCTGGCTGACGATGCCCAGCACCGCCGCCACCGCATCGGGCACCGCGGCTGGATCAGTGACCGCTGCCAGCTCGAAAAACCAAACCCCATCGGGGAACTCGTCGGCCAGTTGGGTCGCGACCTCCAACGCGAGGCGGGTCTTGCCGACACCACCCACCCCGGTCAGCGTCACCAACCGGTGAGTCCTCACCACGGTCGTGGTCGACTCGACTTCGGACTGACGCCCAATCAAACTGGTGACTGGGGATCGCAGGTTTCCCGGCGACGTATCGAGCGCCCTCAGCGGCGGAAACTCCGTACGTAGCCCCGCCGAGCGCACTTGAGAAATTCCGACCGGTATCGGTACATCCCGCAGCCGCCGCGGCCCCAGATCCAGAAGGTCTACTCCGCCAAGCAGACTCGCCGTCGACTCAGCCACGAGAATCTGACCACCGTGCCCTGCGGCCATCACTCGTGCGGCGCGGTTGAGCACGGTGCCGAAGTAGTCACCGTCGCGAAGCTCAGCCTCCCCGGTCGCAATGCCCATTCGCACCGGCAACTCAAGCGCTAGCTGGGCCTCAACAGCCGCGTCGACAGCGGACCGCGGCGATGCGAACGCAGCGACCACACCGTCACCGGTGTGGCTGAACAGAAAGCCCCCGTGCGATTCGATCGCGTCGCGCAACACCTTGTCGTGCTCCAGCAGTGCCGACCGCATCGCTTGCGCATCGGCTTCCCACCGACGAGTCGATCCCTCGATGTCGGTGAACAGGAACGTCACGACCCCCGAAGGCGGGCCCCCCGCGGACACTCGCACAGGATGTCACACAACGCCCAGTTCAACGCCGCAATCGTGACCAACTTTCGGGACTCTCGAAACTCGTCTATTTCGAGATGCGAAGTTTTACGGAGTGACTGCCCTCATGGCATCTCCTCGGCCCACTTCATGTGCCCCTCGAAGCCCCGGGTAGTCGCCATCGCCCGGTAGCGATCCCGATAGGCGCGATACTCCTTGTCATCGCCGTGGGCCCGAGCCAACAACGCGCGCAGGCGAAGCAACTGAACCTCGAAAAGGACAATCGCCGGATCTCGAGGAGCCGCAGCGAAGCGGTCCACTGCGGCCTGAGCTTCGCGAATATCGGCCGGGGTTCCACGTCTCAGCAATGCTTCGACAAGAAGGTCCAAAATCGGCCATAGCAATGCAACGTCGCCAGTGTTGGAATCCGTGTCGACGATCCGGCGCAACATTTCGACGGCGCCATTCGTGTCGCCACGGCGCATCATCTCCCTAGCGAGTTCCCGATCGATCTGTATCACGTACACCATGCTCGATCGCTCGCCGACGGCTGCGTCACGCGCACGAGCGAGGAGTTCGAATCCCTCGGCTTTCTCCGGGCCGCCCTGAAGTAGCAAGACGAGGCCTTTGAGCGCTAGTGCAGACTCGAGTGTCCAATCGTCGCCCGAGCGCTGCGCAGAATCGAAGGCCTCTGATGTCTGCTGCAGTGTTATCGCGGACGGCGAGAGAGTCCCGTTGACTACGCACGTGTACTTGTACATCAACATGATGGGGTATCCGACCGGGGCGGCTTGCCGGCAGAGATCCATTCCAGAATCGAGTTCGCTCTTCCATCCCACCTCTCCGGCATACGCACCGGCGACAGCCCGGATAACACGCGCGACTGCCAGAGGCGACTCGATGATGATGTTGCCCTTGAGCGGATCGCCTTCAGCCAGGTCGATGATCCGCTGTCCCACCCGCAGGACTTCGCTGATCTCCCCTGCCAGCGCCTTCGCTGGGAGCGCCGCCCACAACAATGACAGCGTCAACGTCGAGTCGCCGATCGACTCGAGGACGCTGGTCAATTCGGATGCAAGCTCGGAGGCTTTGCGATAGCGCCCGTGGGTGACCAGGGCCGACACCTGACCTGCGAATCCGGTGGCGAGGGATACCTTGTCATCGGCCGCAGCCGCCAGTTCTCTCAGCTCGTCGAATCCGGTGTCGGCCATTCCGCCCGCGGTACGAAATGCGCTGAGACACAACAACGCTCGTGGACAAATGCGCATCGCGGTGCGTGCGGGATCATCCGTGGGCAATTGATCGGCCGCGTCTCTTGCGCGTTGCCAGCTCATCCGCGCCGCCTTGATGTCGCGGAACCTCAGCCAGTTTCCTGCGCGCATGAACCACGCATATGCCTCATTCAGATCGCCGGCCGCCTGCAGGTGCTCGCCGATGAGCGCAGCATTCTCGTCTGCCGATTCGCGGGCGGCCTCCTCGATCGCGCCTGCCAGGCGCCGATGGATTTCGGCGCGATCCGATTTGAGCTGTGATCGGTATGCGACGCTGCGAATCAGCGGGTGCCGAAACGCATACTCGGAGAACGGCGTAAACCTCACCTGGTCGATGAGCTCATCCCGCACTAGCTCGGCGATCGCGAGGTTGTCGTTGAGTTTCGCAAGTAGCTCATCACCAAAACGCATGCCGATGACCGCCGCGGCATTCAATGTTCGTTTGGCGGCGTCGTCGAGTCGGTCGATTCGTGCGGCGATGGCCGCCTGCAGGGTGGCGGGCACCTCGACGTCGACGACCTCACCCGGACACTCGTACCCACCGCCTTCGCCTGCAAGCACTCCGCGGTCGGCGAGGTCGCGAACGATTTGCTCGGCGAAGAATGGATTACCGGCAGCGCGCTGAATGATCTGCTCGCTCAACGCGGCCACCGACGGATGCGAACCAATCAAGCAGCCGACTAGCGCAGCGGTCTGCGAGTCCTCCAGCGGCGCGAGTGCGATTGACTGTGCACCCGGCGTTCGGCTCAACGCACCTTGGTATTCGGGCCGGTAGGTGACCAGCACGAGCGAGTGTGTCTGCGGGATTATCGACAGGAAATCTGCGAACAGCGATTCACTGGGTGGGTCAACCCAGTGGGCGTCCTCTATGACGAAAATGCTTGGCGTTGAACGTGACAGCGCGATGGTGTTGACGAGTGCCGTCAATCGCCGGCGTCGGGCGTCAGGGTCGATGTCGGGTAGTTCGGCCGCTGTGTCCGCGATGCCGAGCGCATCGTAGAGAAGGAGCAGATCCGCGGGGTCGGCGTCGGGCACCACGGCACTAACAAGGGCACGTGCGGCGGCGGCGTCAAGTTCCTCCACTCCCAGCGCGGCACGCAGTAGACGACTCGATGCATGGAGAGGCACTTCGCCCGTATGGGACTCGCAGAATGTCGAAAAGACTTGTGCACCCCGGCTGGCCGCGATCCTCACCGTTTCTGCCACGATGCGGCTTTTGCCGATACCTGGAGGGCCAACCACGCTGGCGACACATCCGTGACCTTTCATCGCGCGGTCCAGCATCGCGGTCAGCGCAGCCAACTCCCAGCCGCGACCTACCAAGTTCGACCGTCGGGGACCGACGCTAACCCGCGATGCAGCGACGCCTCGCAGCCGCCGGGCGGAGACAGGGGCCTCGGCACCCTTGATGTGCACCAGTTCCGGGTCGTCAAGCGTCGCGACGTCTTCGACCAGGCGCACGGTCGACTCGCTGAGCATTACTCCGCCACTCGGCGCAACCGACTCCATCCGCTGCGCCATTCCGACCTGTTCGCCAATCGCGGTGTAACCCAACGCGCTCGAGCCCACTTCGCCGGCAATCACCTCACCGGAGTTCAGGCCGATCCGAAGCCGCAGCGATACCTTGTCCCGGAGTTCGACCTCGGCGGCCAACCGGTCGACACCCTCTTGAATCGCCAAACTTGCCAGGCATGCTCTAGTCGCGTGGTCCTCCAGGGCAATAGGTGCTCCGAATACCGCCATGATGCCGTCGCCGGTGAATTTGTCCACTGTGCCGCCATAGCGCTTCACGACCGCCGTGGTGATGTTGACCAGCTCGGCCATGATTTCGCGCAGCCGCTCGGCACCGACGGCTGCGGCGATGTCCATGGAGTGCACGACGTCGGCGAACAGCACAGTCACCTGCTTGTACTCCGCCGGCTGGCCCGTGCGCGTGACCGATGCGCCGCACTCGCTACAGAACTTCGCCGTCGTGGTGGACTGCGCACCGCAGGAGGCACAAACCAGCCCCGTTGCGGCCAGTCTCCCACCCCCACCCCTGTGGTCCACGTCAACATCGTGTCACTGCTGGTGAACGGTGTCCGTTGTATTGCGCCTGACTTTCGAGACCCTCAAATGCCATCAACTACGGGACAGCCCCTTGTAGTTGTCCTCAGGGGTGGGTGGGAATGTATTCGGACTGCAGTCCGTTTAGTTCATCGATGGCGTCGGGAAGGCCGACCCACTTGGGTGAAAGAGACAGACATGACCTCAACGTTTGATGCGACCGGAACTACTGAACTCGGTGTTGGCACCTGGGCCATCGACCCGGTTCACTCGTCGATCAGTTTCTCGGTACGCCATCTGATGGTGAGCAAGGTGCGAGGCAACTTCGAGAACTTCAGCGGCGCGATCGTCGTCGGCGAGGACGGCGCTCCGTCGGTGTCCGCCGAGATCGCGGTCGACTCGCTCCACACCGGCAACGACCAGCGCGACGCCCACATCAAGTCGGCCGACTTCTTCGAGGTCGAGAAGTACCCCACCGCCACGTTCCGGTCCACCAATGTGCGGCCCAACGGCGACAACTACGTGCTCGACGGCGACTTCACACTCAAGGGCATCACCAAGCCCGTCAGCCTGAACCTCGAGTTCAACGGCGTCAACCCCGGCATGGGCCACGGCGAGGTGGCCGGCTTCGAGGCATCAGTCGTCTTGAACCGCAAAGACTTCGGCATCGAGATCGACATGCCCCTGGAAACCGGCGGAACCGTCGTCGGTGACAAGGTCACCATCACGCTCGAGATCGAAGCCCTCAAGCAGGCGTGACACCGCGGGGGCCGGCGGGCGTCAACCTTGCCGGCCCCACACCGCCTCGGCGCCCGCGTCCCCGATGCGGACGACGCCCACGATGGACGACACGCCCACCACCACCGCGATGATCGCGACGACGACCGTTGCGACGGTTCGGCGCTTGTCCGAACGGCTTTCGAGCCAATGCAGCACCGCAAGTGCGATGGCTACGACCAGCAGCCCGGCCGAGAAGAGGATCATCCACTGGCCGCGGTTGGCGTGGGTGATCAAGATGTCGCTGGGCTGCGATTGCTGGTTGAACAGCCAGTCGCCCGCGGACGTGGTCAAAGGCGTCAACGCCAGGGTGACCGCGGCGAAGGCCAGCACAAGCCAACCAAGCCGTCGTCTCGCTGCGGGCCAAAGGGCGCACAGGATCTCAAGCAAGGCGGTCAACGGCGCCAGCACCACAATCGCGTGGACGAGCAACGCATGCGCGGGAATACCGGTGATCGTGGTCATGAGGCCACGGTATCGACTTGATGGTGCGGGTTACGGGGCAATTCAAGCAGCGAGTGGCGCGTATGTCGTCGAGCGCTGGCGAGCCGGACGGCCGATGCCCGCGGCGATGGCGACGAGTTCGTCGACGCTCATGGCCGAGCCGAACTCTGAGCCCGCCATCCGTGAGATGGTCTCCTCCATCAGCGTGCCGCCGAGATCGTTGGCGCCGCCGGTCAGCATCACCTGCGTGCGCTCGACGCCGAGCTTGACCCAGCTTGTCTGGATATTGGAAATCCTGCCGTGCAACATGATTCGCGCCAGCGCGTGCACCGCGCGGTTGTCGCGGTGCGTCGGGCCCGGGCGGGCGCCGCCTGCCAGGTACAGCGGACTGCTCTGGTGCACGAACGGCAGCGGCACGAACTCGGTGAACCCGCCGGTTTGATCCTGGATGCCGCGCAGCACGTTGAGGTGGCCGACCCAGTGATGCGGCTGGTCGACGTGGCCGTACATCATCGTGGACGACGACCGCAGCCCGACCTCGTGCGCGGTACTGACGACCTCGATCCACATCGAGGTCGGCAGCTTGCCTTTCGTGAGCACCCAGCGCACCTCGTCGTCGAGGATCTCGGCAGCTGTCCCCGGAATCGACCCCAAACCCGCTTCGCGCAGACTGGTCAGCCACTCCCGAATCGAGATTCCACTCTTGGTCACCCCGTTGGCGATCTCCATCGGACTGAAAGCGTGCACATGCATCGACGGCACCTTGGCCTTGACCGCACGCACCAGATCGGCGTAGCCCGTCACCGGCAGTTCGGGGTCGATGCCACCCTGCATGCACACCTCGGTCGCGCCGGCGACGTGCGCCTCCCAGGCCCGGTCGGCCACCTCGGCCGTCGACAGCGAATACGCGTCGGCGTCGCCCTTGCGTTGAGCGAACGCGCAGAACCGGCACCCCGTGTAGCAGATATTGGTGAAATTGATGTTGCGGTTGACGACGAACGTCACGTCGTCGCCGACCACATCCTTGCGCAGCGAATCAGCCAGCGCCGCAACGGCATCAAGCGCCGGGCCATCGGCTGTTGCCAACGCCAGGTACTCGTCGTCGCTGCACCCGCCCGGATCGCGCTCGGCAGAGCGCAGCGCCGCTAACACATCGGTGTCGATGCGCTCCGGCGCCCGCGCCGCCAGTTCGTGCACCTTCTCCCGGATCGACTCCCAGTCGCCGAATGCGCTGCCCAAATCGCTGCGGGTCTCGGTAAGTCGGCCCTCGGAATCGATCGCCGTCGCGAGATCGATCCGGCCCAACGACTCGCTCGCCTCGTCGGGCTCCTGCCACGGCCGCCCGACCGGATTCACGTCGGCGGCCAGTCCGGTATCGGGGTCGGCCAATGCGTCGACGTGTCCGCGCACGCGGGGGTCGATCCACGCCGCGCCCGCCTGCACGTAGTTCGGCTGTGCGGTGAGCCGCTGCACCAGGTCGTAGCCCGCCTCGGCGGTGACGGCCTCGAGGTCGTGCAGCGCCGGCCAGGGCCGCTCCGGGTTCACGTGGTCCGGAGTCAGCGGCGACACCCCGCCCCAATCGTCGACACCGGCGCCGATCAACGCCAGGCACTCGGCGCGTGACACCAGGTTCGGCGGCGCCTGAATGCGCATCTTGGGCCCCATCACCAACCGGGTGACCGCCACCGTCGCGACGAAGTCCTCGAAGCCCGTGTCGGGCGCCGCGGCCATCGCGGTGTGGTCCTTGGCGCGGAAGTTCTGCACGATCACTTCCTGAACGTGCCCGAACTCCTTGTGCGACCGCCGAATTGCGTGGATGGTCTCGGCCCGCTCGACCAGCGTCTCCCCTATGCCGACCAGCAGCCCGGTGGTGAACGGAATCGACAACCGGCCGGCGTCGGCCAGTGTCCGCAGTCGTACCTCGGGATCCTTGTCCGGGCTGCCGTAGTGAGCCTCGCCCTTGGTCTCGAACAGCCGTCGCGACGTGGTCTCGAGCATCATGCCCATCGACGGCGCCACCGGCTTGAGCCGCGACAGCTCCGACCACGACATGACGCCAGGGTTCAGATGCGGCAGCAGCCCGGTCTCCTCAAGCACCCGGATCGCCATCGCGCGCACATAATCCAGCGTCGAGTCATACCCGCGCTCGTCGAGCCACTGCCGAGCCTCGTCCCAGCGCGTCTCCGGCCGGTCGCCAAGGGTGAACAACGCCTCCTTGCAACCCAATTCGGCGCCCCGGCGCGCCACCTCGAGAATCTCGTCGGGCTCCATGTACATGCCCATGCCTTCGGCACGCAGCTTGCCGGGCACCGTCACGAACGTGCAGTAGTGGCAGGTATCGCGGCACAGATGAGTGACAGGGACGAACACCTTGCGCGAGTAGGACACCGGCAACCGGCCGTTCGGCCCACGCCTGTCCGCAGACTCGAGGCCCGCATCACGAACCCGCGCCGCGCTCTCGCACAGATCAACTAGGTCGTCGCCGCGGGCCGCCATCGCGATCGCGGCCTCGTCGACGTTGAGCGCCACCCCGTCGCGAGCCCGCCGCAACACCCGCCGCAGCGCGGCGGAACTGGGCACACTGGACATCGGGGGGACCACCGGGCTGGGCAGATCGGCGCCGCGCTGGGGGTTCAGGGCCACTCCCGTGTAACCCCACGGTCGTCGAGAATCATCCGCGTGTCTCACATTCTGAAACCACTGCGCCGTGCATATCGGCCACAGTAGTCCCAGCCGGCCGTCGCGTTGTGGGCCCGTCCCCGCTTGGGTTGGCGAATGCCGCACGCAGGCTTTTACCCCCGCGTAAGTTCACGTCCTGGGAGGACCGCAGGATTAGGAGGGGGTTCTCATGAGGCATTCATTCCGCTCGTTCTGACTGTCGGCGTCGCCACGATCACCGCGGCGGCCATCGCGTTCGTGCCGTCGGTGAAGGAGACCGCACCGGTGGCGCCAACCGATCGGGGCGCGACGCCCGCGGTTCAGCTCGCCGCGCAGTTCCAGCCGACGGCGGCAATTAACCTGCCGAACCTTCTCGTCGACTTTGTGCAGCACTACGCAGTGCCCCCGAGCGCCGGCCAGCCGTTCCCAACACCACAGTTCCCGCCGGTCGTCGCACCCACCTCGATCGGCAGCAGCATCATCGGGATCTACAACGCCGTCGAGCCGTGGGTGGAGTATGGCTTCGATTTGGCCGCCTACGCAGTCGGCTGGATTCCGTATGTCGGTTGGCTGTCCGGGCAGATCCCGATCTTCTACAACTTCGGCGAACGCATCGCGCGAAGCATCACGTACAACATCGCCTTTTGGCTCGACGGGGACATCAGCTTCGGTCAGGGCTTGGCCAATGTCGCCGTCGACACGGTCAACGCTTTCATCCAACTCGGCATCGACCAATGGAACTTCTGGCTGTGGCCGCTTCCGCCGCTGCCACCGATTTTCCCGGGTACGGCACTAGCAGAGACGGTCGAACTCACCACGACCGCGGCCGTAACCGAGGACGCGACGGTGACCGAGGACGCGACGACGGAGGCTCAGAAGCTCAAGAAGAAGGACCGCGAGGCTTTGGGTGACGTGATCGCGGGCGAGGCGTCGACCGTCGTCGCCGACGAGGCCACCGAAGAGGGACAGGAACCAGTGGTCGAAGCGGTCAAGGAGGCGAAGGAACCCAAGACGACCAAGACGACCGCAACGTCACTGGCCGCCGTCGCGGCTCAGGGTGAGGTTCGTGGCGCGCAGACCGACCAGACGACGGAAGCCAAGAAGGTCCCGAACGGCAACGGCCACAAGAAGGGCGAAGACCGCGAGACAGCCAAAGCGACTTCAGGGGCATCCACCTCCGCCGCGACGAATGACGACACCGGCGCAAAGCGCGATAAGAAGGACGGCACCGGCAAGAAGCAGTAACCGTCAGGCCGCCGCGCGGACATGTCGCCACAGCAGCGCCGCCGGCGGCAGCGCGCCCAAGACGATCAGCAGCAGCGGTGCGTACTCGGTGATTCCGACGCCGCCGAACACGATGTCGTCGCCAGGCCCGCCGAACGTCAGCCCCGCGACGGTGAGCAGCCAGCACCACAGCGGCACGGCGGCCACCCGCGGTGAAGATGTCCATTGCATGGCGGCCCACACCAGCGCGGCATTGACCAGACCACTCAGCAGCGCACTGATCGGAAACGGCACCGAGCCGATTCGAAGCGGGAGGAAGAACGCGGCCGCCACGGCCGAGAACACACCGTCAATTCCAAGCAGCGTGAGAACGACGGGACGAAGTGGCGTCAGGTGGGGATGCTGTCTAGCAAGGAGACAAGCGACCCGATCACCCACTGGAAGCTGTCAGCGCGGTCCTGCCAGTGCTGCAGGTTGGGATCCATATCCGGGTCCATCGCCATCCCTTCCACACGCGGTCGACTGTCGGGCAGCTTACCGCGTGCCCGTCGAGTTATTCCACGTTCAGGCCGGCAAGCAGGTCCGTTTCCCACCCGCGGTCGTCGCGGACACCTGGGGTGCCCGCGGCAAGGATGTAGTGCTCGACCGCCCCGATCGGCAGCGCGATGTTGTTCGAAAGGGCGAGAGATCGGCCGTCCGCCGCGACAGTCACCTGGGTCGTATGCGCGCGCAGCGCCGCAACCTTCGCGGGCAGCTGGTCAGGAACATCCATGACCGCATCGATCGCGTTGTCGGGATAGCCGAACGGCACGTCCGAGATCGATACCCGGATCCATTCCGGCGGCACGTCGCCGAGCGCGTCGAGCCCCTCGGCCATGGCGGATGTCGACATCACGGTCCAGTACAGCTTCGGCACAGTCCATGGCTCGCCGGGATGCTCGGAGCCGCCCGATACAGCGACCGCAGCCTTGGTTATCTCGTGCGCCCGAATGTGGTCGGGATGGCCGTATCCGCCGTCGGCGTCGTAGGTGACAACGACGTGAGGTCGAAGTTGCCGGATTATCGTGACGAGTTCGCTCACCGCCTCGCCCTCGTCCGCGTCGGCGAACCGCTGCCTACTTCGCGCAGGGGTATCCGCCATGCCCGAATCACGCCAGCGACCCGCCCCGCCAAGAAAAATCGGCTGCTCAACGCCCAGCGCAGTCAAGGCGTTCGTCAGCTCGCCAATGCGGTAGCCGCCCAGCTGGTCGGCGGCATCGACCGCCAACTGCGCGTACCGGTCGCCGATCACCTCGCCCTCCTCGCCGAGGGTGCACGTCACGACCTGAACTTGCGCGCCGCGGGCGACGTAATGGGCAATGGTGCCACCGGTTGTGAGGGTTTCGTCGTCAGGATGCGCGTGCACGAACAACAGACGGGGTGCTTGCGGTGACAACATCGACAGCCACGCTACCGCCGGTTCCACCGATGCTCACTACGGCGGTCTCCCCCACGCCACCGCGATGGGTTTTCGCTCGGCATGCCGCCGATGGAACCGGCAACAGGCAGCGCTCGGTGACGACCCGATGGTGACCGCACGCCGACGCAGCGGAGCACGCGGAGTTCAAACACGTCGTTGCTGACGCCGGAGCGTCGCGGAAGGTAGCTGCTGAAGCCGCGGGATGTTGCCAGATCGGCGTGTCGCGCCGAAAAGATGGCACTCAATCCTTTGCTGGACGCGGTAATCAACGCTATCGTCAGTTAACCTCCTGCAGGGTTCGGGCAACGGCCCGTTTGACGTTGCTGGCCTGTTGCCAGTGAGGCGCATGGTTGGAAATTGTCCGCGTCGCGGGGCGCGATGTGCACCGGCGCAGGATCCAGGTGCAAGCCGACAACGATGTTCCAGCAAACACTTCCAGGCCGGAAACCACAGTTAATTGACGTTATCAGCAATTAAGCTAATGCTGCCGTACGCTAATCAGACCCGGCGGGAACCCGCGGTCTGAACACCGGACCTTTGCACCTGTCGATGCTGTTTGCTGATAACTCACACAGTCGCCTGTGACCAGCTATTTTTTGTAACCTTCAGACTTATTTGTGTTTGCAACGAAGGTCGTAGAAACCTGTGAGTTGGATGAATTTTGTGGCATAGATTCCTGTGTAACCGCTATCACAGCCAAGCCTTGGAGGTACCCGTGAATCTCGCACTACGTCCGTATGTGACGACCGGAGTAGCTATCGTGGGCGCCAGCGTCATCGCCGTCGCTCCAATCGTGCCGACGCCGACCGAAATCCAGATCCCCAACCCAGTAGTGCAGCTGGAACGCCCGATACAACTCGCTGCCAACGAGATCGAGGATGCTGTAAACGCCCTGGCATTCGCCGGCGCGAACGTATTAGTTTCTCTTGCGAAATTGCCAGCACCCTTGGTTGCGCAACTACTAGGCATCCCCCCGGCGGCGGCGGACGCCTTGCTCGCTGGTGCCGCACTAGGGCTATCCGGTCCGGTGATCGGTGGCTTGGGGGGCGGCGGTGCCGCGATCCAAGACGTCGTCAACCAACTCGGCTCCTTCGACCTCGCAGGGGTCATCAACGCACTCATCGGTGCTCCGGCCACGCTGATCGGCGGCATAGTCAACGGAGAGATCGGGCCCGACGTGGGCCAGTTGCTGATCCCGGGGTTGCCCTTCCCGGCGCTGGTCGGGGGGCTTATCAACCCCGGCGGGATCGGTTTGGGTGGTCTCACCCTTCCCGGTGCCATCCCCGTAGTGCAGCAGTTGATCACCCAGCTCCTAGGTGCGCTCGGGGGCGGTGACATGCTGAGCACCCTTGCCGCGCCTGTCGAAACTGAGGGACAGATCGAGGGCGCGGTCAATTTCCTGCTGTTCAATCTCGTCGCCAGCCCGATCGTCACGATTGGCGGGCTTGTGGGACAGGTCCTCGCACCCATCCTCGGCGAGGAGCAGGCTGCCTTGCTCCCGCTGGCCGCGCTAGGGCTCTTGGGTCCGCTGATCAGTGGGCCGGGCGCGATCGGCACCGCTGTCCAAGACGTTGTCGACTCCCTGGGCTCCGGCGACTTCGCCGGCGTCCTGAGCACCCTGGTCGGGGCCCCGGCGACCATCATCGACGGCCTGGTCAACGGAGGATATGGACCGAGCCTCACGCCGCTGGTCGGGCCCATCTTGTTCCCAGGTGTTCCGATTGGGTTCCTCCCGAAGTTCCTGGCTGGAGGACTTATCAACGGAGAAGACCTGGTTCCGCCGATCGTCCTTCCCGGTGTCTTCCCCACGCTCCAGAAGCTCGTTGGCCAAATCCTCGGGTTGCTTCCGTCCGCACCTGCAGCTCTGACGGGTGCCACCACCTTGAGTCTGGCAAGCGTCGACAGCACGGACACGACCAATAAGCGGTTGGTCACCGTTGACGTGCCGAAGGATGAGGTGACACCCGATCTGGACGGAAATAGCGCCGCGGTACTAGATGCCAAGACGGCGGCCCCTCAAAGCAATCTGCCTGACAAGGCCGCCGCTACAGCGGCTGCGGTCACTGGCGTGGTTGGCACTACTCCGCCAGGGCCTGATCTCGGGCCAGCGGTTGCCGACGTGACTCCGGCGGTCGACGACTTGACTCCGGCGAACCCGGCGGCCGCAGGCAGCGGCGCACCCGACATGACTGACGGGTCGAAGTTCGAACCGGAGGTCGTCACGCCCGCCAGCGGCAAGCCCGGCAAGGGTTCGAATCCGGTCGGCGCAGCTATCAGTGGTATTGCCAAGAGTTTTGGCAACGTGGTCAAGAATGTGCTCGGCGGCGGGTCAAGCAAGAAGGCCGCAGCCGCAGAGTAGATCCAGCCGCAGCCACCGAACGGATCTGCCCCCGCGCCCCTCCCCCCAAGCCGGCGCGGGGGCCGATCGGTTCCAATCGCTCGCGCGCGGCGGAACACAACGGCCCGGGCTGCGCTGACATAGATTCACCTGGTGTCACGGCGCACCGTTGAGTTTGGCAGCGCGATCGTCCTCATCGGTCTGCTGGCTGGTGTGGCCGGTCTGTCGACGACGCTGCTGCTGCGCGCCGTCGAGCACCTGACCTACCACTACTCTTTCGGCACTCTGCTCAGCGGCGTCACTGACAGCAGTCCGGTGCGACGCGCCCTCGGCCCGATGGTCGGCGGTGCACTCGCCGGCTTCGGATGGTGGATGCTTCGCCGCCGCACCGAGGTGCCGCCGCTGGCCGACACCATCGCGGGTCACCGGCGCCTGCCCCGCCTACCGCTATCACTCGACGCGGCACTGCAGGTGCTACTCGTCGGCTCAGGAGCTTCGCTCGGCCGTGAAGGCGCACCGCGTCAATTCGCAGCGGCACTAGGCGATCTCGGGACATCACGATGGTCGATCACCGCCCGCGACCGAGAGATTCTGCTCGCCTGCGCCGCAGGCGCCGGCCTCGCAGCCGTCTACAGCGTCCCCGTCGGCGGCGCGTTGTTCGCGACCCGAATCATGCTCAAAACGTGGCATCCGCGAGCGGTTGGTACCGCGTTGATCACCTCGAGCCTTGCCGTCGCCGTCGCATCACCAGTCACCCACGAAGTCCCACCGCTGACGTGGCCCGACCCGCAATTGTCCTATTTTCTAACGGGTTTCGCGCTGGTCCTGTCACCACTCGCCTTCGGCGTGGGGCTTCTGTTCAACCGAATCATGGCGCTTGCTCGGCCCGCCGCCACGATCAAGTCGTGGGTGCTGATACCGGCGATCGCCGCCGCCGGATTGTTGATCGGCATCTGCTCTGTGTGGTGGCCGGAGCTGCCGGGAAACGGCAAGAGCATCCTGACGGTGAGCTTGGCCAGCGGCCTGACGCTCGGCTCGGCGGTGGTGATCCTCGTCCTCAAACCGCTTCTCACTGCGGTGTTCCTGCGGGCGGGCGCGGTCGGCGGCATGCTCACGCCCGCATTGGCCACCGGCGGTGCGATGGGATCGGTTGTCGCCATCGCGATCAACACCTGGACGCAGCACACCGTCAGCGTCCCTGCGGTGTCGCTGACGTGTGCGGCCGGTGTGCTCGCGATAACTCAGCGGGCGCCGATCTGGGCCGCGATTTTCGTGTGGGAGTTGGCCCGGCCGCCGTGGTGGCTGATGGTCGTGTTCATAGTCGCGGCGTCGTCGGCCCATGGGCTTCGTCTGCTACGCGAGCGGCAGTCGAGTTGATAAAACCCGCCAACGGCGGGCGCAAACACCAACGGAGACGGCGGCGTCACCACAGCTGTCGACGGCCCGAGAGGACCGCCGACAACAGCAACGGCACCGAGGAGCAGTCGCAGGCAGAGATCGGCCTCCTTTCGAAGGGAGGGGGCCGATTCCTATTCTGACCGGCGGCAGATCCTCAGTTTCCGCTCAGGAGCTGCCGGGATAATCCGGCTCTGATATGAGTCGAACGGCCAATTCGGAGTGCGCTACCGAACCGATACCGCGGGTGGACGGCCCGCGGCACCGGCTTCCTCGTGACCGCAACCGGCGCTGGGTCCGCATCTCCCGTCGGGTGCTCGGCGGGCTGGTTGCCGTCGCGGTGCTGGCAGTCACTGCGGTGGGCTGGACCGGGTACCGCAATCTGTCCGGCGGCATCACCACCTCACAGGCGCTGGCCGGTGGACCCGCGTCGGTAGGCGGTGCGCAGAACATCCTGATCATGGGATTGGACAGCCGACTCGACCAGCACGGCCAGCCGCTGCCCCAAGACATCTACGACGCGCTGCATGCCGGCGACGAAACCGTCGGGGGCTACAACGCCAACGTGTTGATCCTCCTTCACTTGCCGGGCGGCCACGGCCCGGTCACCGCGGTCTCGATCCCCCGCGACGACTACGTCGATCTGCCAGGGTGCCCGAGCGGCGTGTGCAAGGGAAAGATCAAGCAGGCCTACGGATTGGCCTACCAGCAGACGCTCGACACGCTGAGCGACAGCATCGCCGAGTCCGCCCGCGAACAGACGGCGCGCGAAGCGGGCCGCCGGGCCGAAATCGACACCATGCGGCGGCTATTGGATGTCCCGATAGACCACTTCATCGAAGTCACCCTCGGCGCGTTCTTTCAGATCGCCCAAGTCGTGCAGCCGATCACCGTGTGCCTCAACGACCACACCTCGGACCGCTACTCGGGTGCCGATTTCCACAGCGGCGTCCAGCAGATCGACGCCTCACAAGCGATGGCGTTCGTGCGTCAACGCCGCGACGAAAACGACCAGATGTTCACCGACATGGACCGCACCCGACGCCAGCAGGCGTTCATCGTGTCTCTCGTGACTGCTCTGCGCCACGGCGGAGCGTTGTCCAGTCCCAGCGACTTACGCAACTTGCTTCAAGTGGCCCAACAGAACATCGCGGTGGACGCGGGATTCGACCTCCCGGGCTTCATCGACCACGCCTCGACACTGACCGACAGCGCCCTGACGCTCTACACACTGCCGATCAGTGCTTTCGGCCAAGACCCCCGGGGCGAGGACGTCAACATGATCGACGTGCCAGGCGTGCGGGCCATTGTCCACAACCTCTTCATCAATGGTTCGCCGACAGCCACCACCAGCACCACGCAATCTCCGCCTGTACCAACGACTCTCGACGTGGTTAACGCAACCGACCATGACGGCCTTGGATCCGCCGTCGAGCAGTCCATCGGCGCCGACGGACTGACGCAGGGGACGGTCACCACCGCAGACCGCCTTGCCGACACCAGCACCATCGCCTACGGCCCCGGCGCCGGCGACGCAGCGCACCTGCTGGCCGATCGGCTTGCGCTCACCGCGACCGCTTCCGACACCGTCGCCCCTGCCACGGTGCAGTTGACCATCGGCGCCGACTTCCCCGCCGCTCAGTACACGACCGAAAGCAGCACACCGGCCGTGCCTACCCCGGTCACGACCGTCAATGCCACGGCCACCGGTACCCAGGCGCCCGCACCGACCGACCTCACCGAGATGGCTGGGACGAATACCCCATGTGTGAAGTGATTACTGCGGAGTCTTGACCCATTTCCCCGCGTCGCCGACGATGCCGACCGGGACGGCGCCGGACAGACTGACGTTCCTCACGCTCGGACCCGCCGCGACGATCGTGGTGTCCTGCAGGATCGGCAGCACGGTCGACATGTTCCACAACCGTGGTTCGACAGCGTTGATCACCTCACCAATGTCTTCGGTGCCGTCGAGCGCCGCGTCGATCTTCGGCTGAATGCTGCGGTCACAGATGCCGGTGATATTGCTGGGCGCTTGGACGAGCTGACCCGATTCCGGCGCAGGGCTCGGGGTGGTCGGCGTCGGGGTGGTGGTCGGCCGAGGCGCCGGCGCACTGCTTTTCGGCGACGGCGACGGCGACGGCGACGGTGTCGTCCCTGGAGTTGTGGTGGAAACCGCCGTCGCCTCCAACGCCGGGCAGCCGTATCGCGACGCCAGCGCCGTCGCGAGATCGCCGCCTGCCTGATGCCAGCCGACGACGGCGTCGACGCGGTTGTTGACAAGCGCGTCGCCGTAGAGCGCCACCGGGTCCAACGCCGACACCGAAGCCGCGATGCCGACGTTGCGCAATTGGTCTGCGGCGGTGTTGGCGACCGCTACCGCAGTTGGGTCATTGGCCGCCACCCCGAGCACCAGCGTCAGCGGAACGCCGTCCTTGGTGATGCGCCCGCGGTTGTTCTCGGGCACCGGTGTGCCCGGTGTCGGCGGAGGCGGCGTCTCCACCGGCTCAACCTGATAGCCCGCATTCGCCAACAGTGCGAGCGCGGCCTCCTTCGTCATCGCGGGCGGCGCGGTCGGCACGTAACCAGGGTCGGAGGGCGACCGCACCTGGGCCTGCGCGAGGGTGACGGTGTTGTCGTCGCCCGCACCAACCGAGGCGAGCAGGTCGACGTCGATCAGGCCCAGAACCGCTTTGCGCACTTGGGAATCCGCGAGTGCGGGTTGCTGCGCCCGCAGCGTCAGCTGCATGACCCGCGGCGTGACGATGCGCGCGGTCCGCACGTCGGGTATCGCGGACAGTTGGGCGAACGCCGCCGCGCCGCCGTGCACCTGAGCGACCTGAGTGTCGCCGTTGCGGATCGAATCGGCCAGCGCGGCAGTCGCGCCGCCGCGGCGGAACAGGATTTGATCCGGTTCGGCCGGCTCACTCCAATAGCGATCGTTGCGGGCCAGCAGGATCTCGTCGCGTTGCGGATCGATGTTCTCCACACGGAACTGGCCACCGGTAACGGGCAGTGCCCGAGCCAGTCCTGCCGCGAATCCGCCCGGCACGTCCTTGACGATGTGTGCCGGCAGAATGTCGTTGAACAGTTCGCGCCAGGCGGGATACGGCTGCGAGAACGTCACCACCGCGGTCTTGCCGCCCTCGATCGACTGGACACCGGTGATCAAGTCATAACCGGCGGGATCCACGACACCGGGGTGACTGACCATCTGGCGCCACAGATACCAGAAGTCGTCGGCGCCGATCGGGGCGTTGTCGGTCCACTGCGCTTCGGGCCGAATCTTGTAGGTGACGGTGAACGGGTTCTCGGTGGTCACCGCGGCCGACTCCAGCAGCGTCGGGTCCATGTCCCACCGCGACCCCGTCGGCGACGCGGGATCCGGCGCAGGCCGGAACGAGCTGGGCAGCACCAGCGAACTGATCGCCGCGTTCACCGGTGACTGATCGGAAAGCAGGTGCGAGTTGAACCCGGGACCGATGGAGTCGATGGCCATGATGATCTGCGTCGCCCGCGGTGGCGGCGGGAGGGTGGTCTTCGACGTATCGGTGCTCTGGGGTGCCGGCGGAGGGCTTACGGTGCAGCTGGAAACCACCATCATCAGCGCGAATAGCGCGACGACGACGCGTGGGGCTGGCGGCACGCTGTTCAGAGTATCGACAGGTTAGTTGCGGGCCTTCGCGCGCGACTTCGCTCGGCCTCGAGTGGTCGCGTCGAGTTCCACCTTGCGCACCCGCACGATCTCCGGCGTCACCTCTACGCATTCATCCTCAGCGCAGAATTCCATGGCGAGTTCGAGTCCCAGTTCGAGCGGACGGGCCAGTGTCTCGAAGACGTCGGCCGTCGAGGAGCGCATGTTGGTCAGCTTCTTCTCTCGGGTCGCATTGATGTCGAGGTCCTCGGCGCGCGGGTTAATCCCCACGACCTGGCCCTCGTACGTATCGTCACCCGGTTCGACGAAGAACTGGCCGCGGTCGGACAGCTGGGTCAGGGCGAAGGGCGTGATCTTGCCGGTCCGGTCCGAGACCAGCGACCCGGTGTGCCGTGCCCGGATCTCCCCCGCCCAGGGGCGATAGCCGTCGAACACGGCGTTGGCGATGCCGGTGCCGCGCGTCAGCGTCAGGAAATCGGTCCGGAAACCGATCAGCCCGCGGCTCGGCACGATGAAGTCCATCCGCACCCACCCCGCGGCGTGGTTGGTCATTTCCTCCATACGGCCCTTGCGGGCGGCCATCAGCTGCGTGATCGCGCCGACGAACTCCTCAGGGCAGTCGATGGTCATCGCCTCGAACGGCTCGTGCAGCTTGCCGTCGATGGTGCGGGTCACCACCTGCGGCTTACCGACCGTCAGCTCGAAGCCTTCGCGGCGCATCTGTTCGACGAGCACGGCCAGCGCCAGCTCGCCGCGGCCCTGCACCTCCCAGGCGTCGGGCCGGTCGATGTCGACGACCTTGATCGACACGTTGCCCACTAGCTCGCTGTCGAGCCGGTTCTTGACCATCCGTGCCGTCAGCTTGTGTCCGGACACCTTGCCTGCAAGCGGCGAGGTGTTGGTGCCGATCGTGACCGAGATGGCAGGCTCGTCGACGGTGATCCGAGGCAACGCGTGCGCGTGGTCGGGGTCGGCCAGCGTGTCGCCGATCATGATCTCGGGCATGCCTGCGACGGCGACGATGTCTCCCGCTATGGCCTCGTCCGTAGAGGTTCGGTCCACACCCTCGGTGACCAGCAGTTCGGTGATCTTGGCGTTCGTGATGACCGGATGGCCGTCCACCTCGCGCATCCAGGCGACCTGCTGGCCCTTGCGGATCCGGCCCTTGTAGATACGGATCAGCGCGAGCCTGCCGAGGAACGCCGACGCGTCGAGGTTGGTGACCAGGGCCTGCAACGGGGCCTCCGGGTCACCCTGCGGCGGCGGGATGTGCTCCTGCAGCACGTCAAACAACGGGTCGAGGTTGTCGCCGTCGGGGTTCTCCCCATTGGCGGGCTCGGTGGTGCTGGCAATACCCGCGCGGCCCGACGCGTACAGCGTCGGCAACCCGAGTGCGTGTTCGGCAGCCTTCTGAGCCTCGTCGTCGAGGTCTGACGCGACGTCGAGCAGCAGGTCGTGGCTCTCCTCGACGACCTCGGCGATCCTGGCGTCAGGGCGGTCTGTCTTGTTGACCACCAGGAGCACCGGCAGGTGCGCCGTCAGCGCCTTGCGCAGCACGAAGCGGGTCTGCGGCAGCGGTCCCTCCGACGCATCTACCAGCAGCAGCACACCGTCGACCATGGACAGGCCGCGCTCGACCTCACCGCCGAAATCCGCGTGGCCCGGGGTGTCGATGACGTTGATGACCGTCATGCTGCCGTCGGGGTGGCGACGGTGCACCGCTGTGTTCTTGGCCAGGATCGTGATGCCTTTTTCCTTCTCCAAGTCACCGGAGTCCATCAGGCGCTCGACAGTGTCGTCGCCGCGATGGGTCAATGCGCCCGACTGCCGCAGCATCGCGTCGACGAGGGTCGTCTTCCCATGGTCGACGTGTGCCACGATGGCGACGTTGCGAAAGTCCACGTCAGAGATTGTCGCAGTGCGGCTGGCCATTCACGAAAACGAGAGACGCCCGTCACTTGACGGATCCCCGTCATCACGCGCTGATTGCACCGAGTCTGTCCCCTGCGTACCGCGTGGGCCCTGGCAGATCGCGAATTCTCGCGAGGAATCGCGATCTGTCCGCAGTTTCGCCGTTACCTAACGAACAGGCCTTTCCCAGTTTTCGTGCGTATCGTCGGTCGCGCCCGTCGAGAGTGGGTTGGAGGTTGACGTTTATGACGCTCGAAGAGGTTTTCACCATCGCTGTCATCGCCGTTTTGGCGGCCGCCGCGACCGGTGCGATCTATCTCGGATTGCTCAATTGGATCGGCGCTTTCTACGTAGTCCGCTGTGCGGCGTGTCACCATCTGACGTTCTCGTCGGCGAATCAGCCGCAGGAATCCTGCCCGCACTGCAGGCACCCGGTTCTGATGCATCCGATCCGCGCGCTGCACCATGCGGGCGTTCCGGTGGTCAACGACCGGTTGCACTACTGAGTCAGATTCGCGGCCCAGTCGTCGCTACTGGCCTTGACTACGGAGTCGACAGCAGCAGCATGACGCGACCGTCCGCGGTCGGTTCGGGGAAGGCCGCGTCGTCGAGGCCGTAGTACTCCCGCTGGTCGTCGGTGATCTCGTCGATCACTCTGCCTTGGGTCTTGATCTGATCGTTGTCGGCGTCGTCCACCGCAGAGATGAAGTCCGAGACCGTCATCGACTCGGCGAGCAGCAGCGCGTCGCCACCGGAAGGAAGGTCAACCAACACACCGGCTCCGGCATAGTTGTTGCCGCCTCGTCCGGTGCCCTTGGGCGCCCAATACACGGGCTGCGCCGCCAGCCGGCCCTCGACCCGGAAGTACTGTCCCGCATGGCCTTCCGCGCCGACGACGGAGACGACGGGCAAGGCGGCGACGCGTCGGTCGTCCTGCCAGAACATCACCGCCATCGGGATGCAGACGATCGCGTAGCAGAGCACGATGAGCATGAGCACCGGCTTCCAGGCGATCTCCCAGCCGACCCGCGGAGTGACACGCTCGAGTCGATTCCGTCCGAATCGGAAGACATACCAAGCCAATACGCGTGCCAACGCCATCGCCGCGATGATGACGAGGCCGACGATGCCGGTGATCCGCCAGTAGAAGGTGCTGTCGCCTTCGTTGCGGCTGAAGTACCACATCGACAGCGGCAACGGCACTGTCAGCAGAAGTAGTAGTGCGTAGGACGGATGGCTGGTCAAATACTCATAGTCGACCCTGGCCCTGCGGTTGGCCATCATGAGGTCGACGTCACCTCCGATTGGGATGCGAACCATGGGCGCCCACGACCCTTCGACGACGCGAGGGCGGACAAGGCCTCGCACGAAGAAGAACCCCGTCACCAACGACAGCACCAGTGCACCCCAGAACACGCCGGGCACCGATCCGCCCGTTCCCGGGACACCCATGGCGCCACGAATGTCGATGACCTTGCCGATGAAGAATGCCAGCGGCATCACGAAGAAGAATTCGACGAGCCAGATCTGGATGAGTTGGGGGATGCGGCTACCGATCCGGTCGAACGCCAGAACGCCTTGCCAGATGAATCTCAGCACGCGCGTCATCGCTAGGGGTACTCCAGCAGCACCATCACCCGGCCGTCGGATGACGGGTCGGGGAAGTCGTGGTCGTCGAAGCCGTAGTACTCCTCTTGTGTTTCGGTGATGACGTCGATCACCCTTCCGTGAGTGTGGATCTCGCCGTTCTTGACGTCCTTCATGACGCCGACGAAATCCGGTACCGACAACGACTCGGCCAGCAGCAGCGTTTCCCCACCGGACGGAATATCGACCAGCACACCGGCTCCCGAGTAGTTGTTGCCGCCGCGGCCGGTGCCGCGCGGGGCCCAGTAGACGGGCTCCCCGGCGACTTCACCTTCGACACGACGATATTGGTCGACGGCGTCTGCGCTGTCCGCGACGGTGACGACGGGCAGCTTGTCGATGGTGCGCAACTCGTCCCACCACATATAGCCGACCGTCAGTCCGATGAATCCATAGATCAACACGATCAGCATCAGGACCGGCCTCCACGCCATCTTCCAGCCGAGCCTGCGGACCGACATGCCGCCTTCGGCTGCGTGTGCATCGATCTGGCGACGGCCGAGTCGCGGGACGTACCAAGTGATTAGCCGCGCCAACGCGCGTATCCCGCAACTCGTCCAGATGTGGCTGATCGAGTTCATCTTCGCCCTGCCGCTGACTTTCTTCATCGCCAAGATCATCGACATCCGCGGGGCTTTCGGCCGAAGGCGACGTCGGCGAATGTGCCTGCGGCACAGAGAATCCGGCGGGAAATTGACAAGGACATCTGGCACAAGGTGCGCAATGCGGTGCACAAGCAGGTGGCGGCCGAGTTGGAGTCGCGTGAAGCCAACGCGGAGTGGCAGCGCATGAAGCCGGAAATCGGCAACTACACCTGGGACCGGGTGTGGCAGACCATCGGCGATCCGCTCTATTCGCAAGGCTGGGACGAGGAGGCCCGACGCTCCGATGGATTGTTCGAGGAGAACCTGAAGCCATGGGCCGACTCCATGATGGAGGCCAGTTCGGCGCAGGCACCATGGCCCAACTCGACGCGCTGAGTGTGCTGAACGGACTCGATCTTCAACCGTTCAAGGGCGTTGCGCGCATCGCGCGCAACTGCTGCTGGTGGTGGGCGTTCGACGTGGGCGCGGTGCTGTGTGAGCGGCCTACCAAGATCGACATCAATGGCAAACGGGTGACGATGGAGTTCCGCGACGGCTGGCGGGTCGGCTACTGAGCGAGCGACTGTTTCAGATCACCGACCCAGGCACGGTCGGCGGGTACCCACTGCAGGTCATCGAGTTCCTCGGCGCTGACCCACCGCAGCGCGCGGTGATCGTTGGGATGAAATTCGCCACCGGTTTGCGTGACGCGGTAGGCACGCAGAGTCATCGTCGCGCTCAACGCCACGTCGGCGCCGATGCGCGGTCCGACTGTCACTTCGACGCCGAGTTCCTCGTGCAGTTCACGGGCCAGGGCGTCGGCGTCACTCTCCCCCGCCGCGACCTTGCCGCCCGGCAGCTCCCACAGGCCTGCCAGCTCCGGTGGCCGCGCCCGCTGCGCGACCAACAGCAATGAACCCGAGATCACTGCACCGGCAACGACGATCTGGTTTGACACTGCCCGCGACGGTATACCGTCGGTGACATGGCTGTGTTAACGGACGACCAAGTAGACGCCGCACTGCCCGACCTGCCCGGCTGGGAGCGCGCCGACGGCGCCTTGCGCCGATCGATCAAATTTCCCGCCTTCCTCGACGGTATCGACGCGGTGCGCCGCGTCGGCGAGCGGGCCGAGGAGAAGGACCACCACCCGGATATCGATATCCGTTGGCGGACAGTAACTTTTGCGTTGGTTACGCACTCCGAGGGCGGTATCACCCAGAACGATCTGGATATGGCGCGGGAGATCAACCAGCTCGTCGACGGGTAGCGGCTATCCACCCGAGCGTCGCCAGCGTCGCGACGCCGTAGATCAGACCGGCCCAGGCCAGGTACCACGGGCGGCTGATCACCCAGATGGTCGGCTGGGCGAAGCTCAATAGCCACGGCACTCCGATCAAAGTCAGTGCCAGCCAGCCCCAGCCGAGGATCCGTGCGCCGAGCCGGTCGCGCAGCGGACCGTGCAGCAACCAGATCATCAGCGGTATCAACCAGACCCAGTGGTGCGTCCACGAGATCGGCGACAGCAGCAGCCCGAACAACTGCACGATGACGATCGCGCCGAGCCGGTCGGTGGCGCCGCCGACGGCGCGCCAGGCCAGCACGGCGAGCACGGAGGTCACCGCGATCGCGGCCAACACCAGCGGTCCGTAACCCGCGTCGTGCCCGAGAATCCTCGAGAAGCCGCCGCGCCACGACTGGTTGAACGATGTTCCTATCGGACCCACCCTGGCGGCGTCGCCCAGCAGTTCGGTGAAGTAGTAACGGGTTTGGTCGCCGACGACGAGCGCCGAGACTGCGACGGTGCCAAGGAACACCACCGCGGAGAACGCCACGGCCGCCCATCGCCGTGCACCGACGAAGTACAAGCCCGACACCGCAGGCGTCAGCTTCACCCCCGCGGCAAGCCCGACGAGCAGGCCCGACAGCCACCACCGCGTGCTGTAGACCGCGTAGAGCACCGCGAGCACCAGCAGCACGTTGATCTGCCCGTAGTCGAAATTGCTTCGCAGCGGTTCGATCCAGATACCGACCGCGGTCCACAGCATTGCGATGCGCCTATCGCCGCCGGGTCCTGGCAGGAGACGCTGGCTGACGCGTACCACTCCGTAGAGCGCGGCGATGGTGCCGAGTTGCCAAGCGAACGAAAGAATTCCGAATGGAATCAGGTGCAGCGGATAGAAGACCACCGCGGCGAACGGTGGATACGTGAACGGGAGCGGGAAGTCGGGCGTCTGGTCGGCATAGACGTAGTCGTAGAGCGTGCCCCGATGATCGAGCGCGCCGGCACCTCCGACGTACACGTGGAGGTCGACGAAATTGGCGCCGTTGGGCACCAGGTAGGTCCATGCGAGGCGCGCGGCGATGCTGATTACCAACAACGCCGCCGCTGCGATCGCCAATCGGTTCGGCGTCCGCGGAGCTGTCGCCGTTGAGGCGGATTCGGTGGCGTCTATCCCGCCGACTCTAGCGAGCGGTCACAGTCCGTCGTCGCATCCGTAACGTTTAGATCTCCGCCACACGTGTCACTTGAGTAACACCAGTAACTACGTAGCTTCGTGCTCAGACGTGCCGTCAACGGATTGGAAAAACCATGAAATTCACCAGGAAAATGCTTGCTACCAGCATGATCGCCGCGGGTGCGACCGCAGTTGCGCTGGGGCTCAGCGCGACAGCCGCTGCCGAGCCGGCGGCGCCCGCACCGACGCCGGGCGTCCCCGGTCTGCCGTTCCTCCAGCAGCTCGCGACCAATCCGGCCGCCGCGACTTCGCTCATGCAGGGACTCACGTCGATGCTCGGCACCGCGCAGTCCGCCGTTGCGCCTGCCGCCGCACCCGCGGCGCCCCAGACCGCAACCGCGTCGGTCACTATTCCGCAGGCGCCGGCAGCCCTTCCCGGCGCCGCGGCCCCGCTGAACACACTCGCCTCGACGACCGCACCGGCCGTGGCGCCGCAGAATCTGCTGACACAGGGTTTGGGCGTCCCTGGCGCGTTGGCGTCGTTGATGCCCGCCGGATCACCGCTGGCCGGTCTTCTGCCGACAGCGCCAATCGCGCCGGCCGCAGCGGCAGCAGCCGCACCCGCCGCAGCCGCTCCTGCCGCCGTTGCAGCCGTACCCGCCGCAACGGCGCCGCTCATGATGCCGCTGTCCGCCTTGCCGTGACGCAGGCGGCCTGCGCGCGTCGGTAACCACAACCAGGAATCGGGGAAACCATGTCATCGATCAGGACGACGTTCACCGCGGCCATAGCTGCGGTCGGCTCGTCGGCAGCACTCGTGCTGGGCGGTGTGACGCCGGTGGCCAATGCCGACCCGGCGCCACCGCTGCCGATCGATGCGTTGCAGGCGCCGGGCTTGTCGGCCGTGCAAAGTATCGGCCCGGCCATCCAGAAGGCAGCTGCCGATCCGACCAACGCCGCATCGACGCTGATGGCCGCCGCAGCGGTGTTCGCAGGCGATGCGACCGCCCCGCCGGACTCGAAGAACGTAGCGACAGCGGTGAACCAGTTTGTCGCGCACGTTCCCGCGGCCGGCGCCGAGCCGGGTGCCGTGGCGCATCTGCCTGCGGGTGTCGATCCGGCCCACGCCGTCGGCCCCGTGCCGGAGGCCGCCCCGCTGGCAGCCCCGGCTCCGGAGGCGGTACCTGCGCCTGCGCCTTCACCGGCACCGGCGCCCGCTGGTGCTCCCGCGTTCGGTCCGGACGCACCGGTGACGCAGGACTTCATGTACCCGTCGATCAGCAACGGATGCCTGAAGGACGGCGGCAGTGTCTTTGCCACGGCGATCTCGGTTGCCGGCCCCGCGAAGATTCCTGCACCCGGACCAGCTGCTGGCCAGACCGCCTATGTGTTCACCGCGATCGGCACGCCGGCACCCGCGGCCGAGCAGAAGCTGCCGCTGAACGTCACATGGGTCAATCTGACGACCGGCAAGTCGGGTAGCGCGACGCTAACGCCGCGATCGGACATCAACCCCGAGGGGCCAACGACACTTACCGCCATCGTCGACACCGGCTCCGGCAGCATCATCTCGACGA
Source organism: uncultured Actinomycetota bacterium (assembly GCA_963766465.1). Taxonomy (GTDB): domain Bacteria; phylum Actinomycetota; class Actinomycetes; order Mycobacteriales; family Mycobacteriaceae; genus Mycobacterium. The sequence continues at coordinate 168,206 of CAVXZT010000012.1, read as the reverse complement.
TCTTCGGCCAGGTCACCACGACCGAGAAGCAGTGCCAGTTCATGCCGACGATCGGCTCGACGGTCGTCCCCTGACCTCACCCCCGCGTGGGCCCACGCGGCGGGATCAGTAGGCCATGAAGAGGATGGCGTCGCGGTCATACTCGCGACCGGGATGCGCCTCGGACAGGTGAGCCTGGGCCTTCTCGACGAGGTCGTCCTCGTTCTCGCCCTTGATCGACTCGCCGCACGGGCAGTTCAGGTGTGTCTTCATATCTTCACAATCCCACAGGCGCGCCAGAGAAGATGTCCGCATGGAGCTATACGACGTCATGCGCACAACGGGTGCGGTCCGCCGATTCACCGACGACCCGGTTCCCGACGATGTGCTCGAGCGCATCCTCGACAACGCCCGCTTCGCACCCACCGGCGGGAACCGGCAGGGCGCGCGGGTGATCGTCGTTCGCGACCGCGAGACCCGCGAGAAGATCGTCGAGCTGAGTGTCACGGGCGCCCGGCGGTATATCGCGCAGACCAAGAACGGCGAGGGCCCGTGGAATCCGGTGCAGCCCATGAAGGTCACGCCTGAAGAGGTCGCCGCCACCGAGGTGCCGCCATACCTCGGCGCACCCGTGCTCGGCGCAGGCGCGGTATTGGTTGTCTGTGTGGACCTCAACGTGTGCGCCGCGTTCGACCAATACCTCGACCGCATCGGCGTCATTCCTGGCGCGTCGGTGTACCCGTTCGTCTGGGGCATCCTGCTGGCCGCCCGCAACGAGGGATACGGCGGCGTGCTGACGACGATGACGGTGGCCGAAGAGCCTCGCGTCAAGGAGCTGCTCGGCATACCGAACGACTATGCGATCGCCGCCATCCTGCCTATCGGCAAGCCGGTGAAGCAGGTCAGCAAGCTCACCCGCAAGCCGGTCGCGGAGATCGCCAGCCGCGAGCGGTTCGACGGTGAGCCATTCAGCACCTAGCGGCCACTCGACGTTCGTCGCGTTCGGCCAGCATGTTGACGTTGGATAACAGTTCGGCAGTTAGCCAGACTCAATGTGCCCTAGCTCTTCCCGAGACGACGGGTGTCATGAGACCTTGGGTTCGTGACCTGCACGCTGGGCTACGCCACAGCCAGCACCGTCGAGCGGAACCTTGAGGGTCAGCTCGCGGCGCTGAACGCTGCGGGCGTCGACCCGCGCAGAGTGTTCACCGACAAGTTGTCCGACTCCGCCGAGCGGGCACGCGCGGGTCTGCACGCAATGCTCAGTTATGCACGCTCTGGCGACACGGTCATCGTCGTCGGGCTGGACAGGCTGGGCAGGTCGGCCGCGGAAGTCACACGAACCATCGCCGACCTGAACGACCGCGGGATCAGGCTGCGAACGCTAAAGGAAGGTCTGGACACCGGCACATCGGTGGGACGCGTCGTCGCAAGCATCATCACCTCGCTGGCCCAGCTCGACCTGGAACACGGCCACCAAAGGATCTAGGCCTTGGCGGCCTTCGCCGCCGCCTTCGCCTGCTTCTTGTACGACCGCACCTTCTCCAGCGAACCCGCGTCCTTCACGTCGGCCACCGACATGAACGATCCGGCCTTGCCGTAATCGCCGGCCGCTTCGCGCCAGCCCTTCGGCGTCACGCCGTACTGCTTGCCCAGCAGTGCAAGGAAGATCTTTGCCTTCTGTTCGCCGAACCCAGGAAGGCCCTTGATGCGCCGCAGCACCTCGGGCCCGTCGGGTTCGCCCGCCGTCCACAGCGCCGAGGCCTCACCGCCGTATTGGTCAACGACAATTTGCGACAACGCCTGGATCCGCTTGGCCATCGACCCCGGAAAACGGTGTATTGCAGGGGTTTTCGAACACAATGCCGCGAATTGGTCCGGGTCGTAGTCGGCAATTTCGCGTGCGTCCACCCCGCCGATGCGGTCGGCAATCTTTTTCGGGCCCGCGAACGCCGCCTCCATCGGATACTGCTGATCGAGAAGCATGCCGACCAGCAGCGCGAAGGGGTTGGACTCCAGCAGCGCGTCGGCCGCCGGGTCTTGAACTAGCTGCAGTTTCGCCACTCGGCCAGTCTAGATCGCAGGTTTGAGCCTAGAGTCGCCTGGGAACTAGCTGAGTGTGACGCAGGTCTCACGAGGCTGCCGCATGCACAACTACACATCCGAGCTCAGGAGTCACGATGCCCGAGACCCAACATCCGCCAAGGGAAACCCCCGTAAGCGGCCCCGACTATCTGGCCGTACAGGCCAGCCCCGAGTTCCAAGAGCTGAGAAACAGGCTGCGCCGCTTCGTCTTTCCAATGAGCGGGCTCTTCTTGATCTGGTATTTCGCGTACGTTCTGCTCGGTGCATTCGCCCACGACTTCATGGCCATCAAGGTCTGGGGCAACATCAATGTCGGCCTGCTCATCGGCCTTGGCCAGTTCGTCTCGACGTTCGCCATCACCGGCATCTACGTCTGGTGGGCAAACCGTGAACTCGATCCGCGTGCCGAAGCGATTCGCGCCGAACTCGAAGGCGGTGCGGCGTGACCATCCACGTTCTCGCCGCCGACGGCACCGCCGTCGGCAATCCCGTCGCCAACATCGGCATCTTCGCGCTCTTCGTCGCGATCACGCTGTACATCGTGATTCGCGCGAGCAAGAAGAACACCACCGCCGCGGAGTTCTTCACCGCCGGGCGTTCGTTCACCGGACCGCAGAACGGCATCGCGATCTCCGGCGACTACCTCTCGGCCGCCAGCTTTCTCGGCATCGCAGGCGCCATCGCCGTGTACGGCTACGACGGCTTCCTGTACTCGATCGGATTCCTGGTCGCCTGGCTGGTCGCTTTGCTACTCGTCGCCGAATTATTGCGCAACGCAGGCAAATTCACGATGGCCGACGTGCTCAGCTTCCGGCTGAGGCAACGGCCGGTGCGGATTGCCGCGGCCACCACCACGCTTGCCGTATGCCTGTTCTACCTACTGGCTCAGATGGCGGGCGCAGGTGGCTTGGTCGCATTGCTGCTCAACGTCAAGGGCAGTCTCGGCCAGGCCCTCGTCATCGCGGTCGTCGGCCTGCTGATGATCGTGTACGTGCTGATCGGTGGGATGAAGGGCACCACCTGGGTGCAGATCATCAAGGCCGCCCTGTTGATCGGCGGCGCCGCGCTGATGACGGTGATGGTGCTGGCGAAGTTCGGCCTGAACTTCTCCGAGATCCTGGGCGCCGCGCAAGCCGAGGTCTCGGGATCGGCCAGCGAAGCCGTCGCCAAGCGCGACGTTCTTGCCCCCGGCGCGCAATACGGCGCCTCGCTGACGTCGCAGATCAACTTCATCTCGCTGGCGCTGGCACTGGTGCTCGGCACGGCGGGCCTGCCGCACGTACTGATGCGCTTCTACACCGTGCCGACCGCCAAGGAGGCGCGCCGCTCGGTGGTGTGGGCGATCGTCCTCATCGGCGCCTTCTACCTGTTCACGCTGGCGCTTGGCTACGGCGCCGCAGCGCTCGTCGGTCCCGACGAGATCCTTGCGGCTCCCGGCGCGCAGAACTCGGCGGCGCCGCTGCTGGCATTCCACCTCGGCGGTGTGGTCCTGCTTGGCGTCATCTCCGCGGTTGCGTTTGCGACGATCCTCGCGGTCGTCGCCGGCCTAACCATCACGGCGGCAACGTCGTTCGCGCACGACATCTACGCCAGCGTGATGAAGAGCCACCAGGTGACCGAGGACGAGCAGGTGCGCGTGTCGCGCATCACGGTTGTCGTGATCGGCATCCTCGCGATCGGCCTTGGCATCCTGGCCGCCGAGCAGAACATCGCGTTCCTGGTCGCGCTGGCGTTCGCGGTCGCCGCGGCGGCCAACCTGCCGACGATCCTGTACTCGCTCTACTGGCGGCGGTTCAACACCCGCGGCGCACTGTGGAGCATGTACGGCGGTTTGATCTCGACGATCGTGCTGATCGTCTTCTCCCCCGCGGTGTCAGGCGCGAAAACGGCGATGCTGCCCAACGTGGACTTCGCGTGGTTCCCGCTGGCCAACCCGGGCATCGTTTCCATCCCGCTGGCGTTCCTGCTGGGCATCCTTGGCACGCTGACCTCGCCGGACGACGAAGATCCCGAAATCGCGGCCGAGTTCGAGGTGCGGGCCCTCACCGGTTTCGGCTCTGAGAAGGCCGTCACTGGGCACTGAGACGGAATAAGGCGCCCAGGCAGGATCGCTAGTCTTTATCGTGCCCGAAACTTCGACGAAGACACGCCTGGCCTTCGGCCTGTTGGCCTATGCCTTCGCGGCCATCATGGTCGGCACCACGCTGCCGACGCCGATGTACGCCCTGTACGGCCAGCAGATGCACTTCGCGGTGCTGACCACCACGGTGATCTATGCGACGTACGCGGGTGGCGTGCTGTTCGCGCTGCTGGCATTCGGGAGATGGTCCGACGCGATCGGCAGACGGCCGGTGCTGCTGGCCGGCGTGGTGTGCGCGCTGGCGAGCGCGGCGGTTTTCCTGGTCGCCGATTCCGTGCCGCTGCTGTTGATCGCACGAGTCTTGTCGGGATTGTCGGCGGGTCTGTTCACCGGCACTGCCACCGCTGCTGTCATCGAGGCGGCGCCGGAATCGTGGCGGACCCGGGCCGCGGCGGTTGCGACGGTTGCCAACATGGGCGGGCTGGGCATCGGGCCGCTGCTCGCAGGACTGCTGGTGCAGTACGCACCCGAACCGCTGCACCTGAGTTTCATCGTGCACATCGTGTTGGCTCTGCTGGCCGGCGTGGGGGTGCTGGTCGTGCCGGAAACCTCGCAGCGCACCGGCAAGATCGGTGTGCAGCGGCTGTCCGTGCCCGCCGAGGTACGGGCCGTTTTCGTCGTCGCCTCTCTCGCGGCGTTCGCAGGCTTCGCCGTGACAGGGCTGTTCGCAGCCGTGGCTCCGTCGTTTGTCTCGGGTGTCGTCGGCATCGACAACCATGCGGTCGCCGGGCTGATCGCCAGCTCGATCTTCTTCGCGTCGGCGGTGGCACAGATTGCGGCCCGCAACGTCAACCCCAACCGCGCGGTCGCGATCGGCTGCGCGATCCTCGTCGCAGGCATGGCGCTTCTCGCTGTGGCACTTCAGCTTTCGTCGTTGACCGGGCTAGTCTTGGCTGCGGTGGTAGCGGGTATCGGCCAGGGCATCAGCTTCAGCCGCGGCCTTGCCGCGGTCGCCGAGCGAACCCCGGCCGACCGTCGCGCCGAGGTCAGCTCCACCTATTTCGTCGTTGCCTACGTGGCGATCTCGTTGCCCGTGGTCGGCGAGGGCGTTGCGGCTCAGCATTGGGGATTGCAAACGGCCGGTGTGACTTTCGCGGTCGCCGTTGCGATCCTGTCGGCCATCTGCCTGGTCGGCATTCTCGTGCTGGAGGCGCGGCAGTCCCGCAGTCTGGCTACGACAGGAACCGGCTGACGTACGGTGCGAACCGGTGGCGCAACTCGTCCTCGTTGAGCCCGAACATCTCGCACGACGTCACCACCTTGCCGAGCCGACCTCGCTGGTGGCCGGCCAGGTAATCGGCCATCGCAGCGCGGGCGTCGCCGGTCACCGGTTCACCGACGAGACCGTAAACCCGTTCGGCGACACCGAGTTCGTCGGCCATGAAGTCGTCGAAGGTCACATCGATCGAACGCTGCGGTGCAATGGCATCGCGATCACGGACCAGCGCGTTGAGCATCAACGCGAGTCGGTCGATCCACTCCGCAGCAATCTCCTGCACGGGGACCGGCGAGCGGTGCATGCGCGCCGAGTACGCGAGCATCGCGACCATCGAAAGGGCCACGGGCACCGGGTCGCGATGCGTACACACGACGGCCACACCGGGAAAGACCTTCGCGAGCACCGGAAGCTGCTCGAGGTGCTGAGGGGACTTGAGCAGCCACCGCCTCCCGCCCCGCAGGAACTGCAGAGCCTTCAGCTGAAGAGCCAGGTATTCGTAGGTCGACGTCTGGTCGTGCGCCAGGTAGTAGTCGCGCCACCGCGGCACGTACGCGAGCGTCTCCATGAACATCGTCGAGATGTCATTGGCCAGCAGCTGGATCTCCTCGTGGACGTGCTCGGTGGTCATCTCGTGCATGAGCGCGAAGTGCGGCATGACGATGTTCATCACCGTGACCGCCACGTCCATCCGCGCCGCCCTGGGATCCGGCTCCACACCCGCCTCGGAGGGCAGCGGAAACGGTTCGAAGCTCTCCCAGTAAGGAAGCGTGCGGAACGTCGGCGCGGCGGCCAGCAGATTGTGCAGATGCGTTGTGCCTGTGCGCGGCAATCCCGCGATGACCACGGGTGGCAGAAGTTCGATGTCGCGGATCTCGGGGTGGCGGGTCACCAGGTCGGTTAGCAGGAGGCGGTTCTTCAGCCACTGCGACACCTGGCCGAAGAAATTCACGATGCCAGGACCGTGCATGTCGTCGATGTCATGCAGCGCCGCGAGGAAGACGTCGAGCCGTTCTCGATAGTTATCTGGCCCGAAGTCGTCAAGGCCCGTATCCGCAATCGCCCTGGCGTGCAACGCATCCGCATCGAGTGGGCAGTCTTCCGCCAGCGCGGCCATCATGTCGCGGATCTGCTGGGCTTCGGGGCTGAAGCGTGGCTCGGCGAGGTCGTCGAGGTGGACGAGGTCCGTTGCGGCGTCGGTCATGGCGACTTATGTTACTCTGAGTTTCGTAATGACGACAGACCTGGGTCGGCCCCGAGATCCCCGCATCGACGGTGCGGTGCTCCGATCGACGGTCGAACTGATCGGTGAAACCGGGTATGCCCAGCTCTCCGTCGACGCGATCGCCAGGCGGGCAGGCACCAGTAAGCCCGCGATCTACCGGCGCTGGCCGAGCAAGGCACACCTGGTGCACGAGGCGGTCTTCCCGCTCAGCGAGACCACCGAACTGCCCGACACCGGCTCGCTGGCCGAAGATGTGCGCGAGATGGTGCGTCGCACGGTGACGGTGCTGACGACTCCGGCCGCCCGGGCGGCGCTGCCAGGACTCGTCGGCGAGATGGCAGCGGACCTGACGTTGCACGCCGCACTTCTGGAGCGGTTCAGCGACATCTTGGGGCGCGGTCTCACCGAGCGCCTCGACAAGGCTTTGGCGCGCAATGAGGTTCGACCTGATGTCAGCGCCGCGGAACTATCCGAGGCCATCGCCGGCCTCACCTTCTTGGCTCTGCTCACCCGGAGCGCGGAACTCGACGACGCCTGGGTTCAGCGCACGGCCACCTTCATATTGAGAGGAATAGCGCGTGACTCATGAATCGACCGCTGCATGGAACGAACTGCTCGAAACCCTTGGCGGACTTGATCGTTCCTTCCTCGAGGGTGATCGGGCGGTCACCGACGACCGGCATATCGCCGACGGCTATCGGATGCTCGCGACGACGCTGGGCGTGGCGTTGGACACCTATCTCTTCGCGGAGCCAAGCCGACCGATGTTCGTAGAGGTCAATACTCCGTTCCGGCGTGACAGGCGCTGGGGTGGCGACAACACCGATGCCTACTACTACATGTGCCCGGTTGACCCCAAACGCCGTTATCGCGTCAGCGGCAATAAGGGTGACAGCGTGTACTTCTCGGTGACCGCCTATAACGAGCCGTCGCCCGGCGCCTGGTCGGATCGGATCGTGGCGCTCGTGCGCGACGACGATCTCGACATCGACGACGCGGGCAACTTCTCGTTCGAGCTGGGGCCGACGGCCGACGGCGTGGTGCTGATGACCCGTGACTACCAGGCTGATCCGCTCACCGGCCGACCCGTCACCTGGCAGATCGAGGCGCTCGACGAACCGGACCCGGTGCGCCACGGGGATGCCGAAACCGCCGTGGCCCTTCGGTCCAGCGCCGCGTGGCTACGCACCATGTTCGCGATCGTGCCGCTTGCGGTCGGGGTGCGCGTCGACGACTCCCATCAGCTCGGGCACGAAATATCGCAGGTGGCAAACCAATTCGCCGATCCGTACCAGGTGCCCGACGCGAACTTCGGTTGGTCTGCCCGCGACGCCTGCTATGCGTACGGCAGCTTCGTGCTCGAGGACGACGAGGCGCTGGTGATCACCCATCGACCGCCGACATGCCGGTTCTGGAACTTGGTGGTCTGGAACCAGTTCATGGCCACCCACAACGTCAACGACGCACGCAGTTCGGTGAACGGATACAGCGCCGTGCCCAACGCCGACGGTTCCGTCACAGTCGTGGTCTCCCGCCGCATGACGGCACACCCGAATTCGCTGACCACGCTCGACTATCCGCGCGGCAATCTCGCGTTCCGGTGGTTCCTCGCCGACGAGGTGCCGGCCCGACCCGAGGTCCAGTTGGTGAAGGACTCCGACGCGCCGACGACAGTGGACTAGACCGCGCGCCGACTTCTGCACCATGGTCGTGCCGTCGCCAGAATCACAGCCCTGACGCAGAAATCGCCGCTGCAAAGTTGAGTGGTTTTACCTAGGCGGTCCGGGCCTACCGTTGAGGGCATGGCGCTTTTCCCGAGCCTTGCCGACGTCGAGGCGAGCACGCCTGCGACCCGTGACCGGGCCATCGACGTCATCCGCATCGTGTCGTTGGTCGGCGTCATCGTCGGGCACACCGTCATGGCCACCAGCACGCTGCGTGACGGAGTGTTCATCTGGAGCAACCTGCTCACGGCGTCGCCGGTGTTTCAGGCGTTGACGTGGGTGTTTCAGATCATGCCGCTGTTTTTCTTCGCAGGCGTCGCGGCCAGCATCGACAGTTGGGCACCCGGGACCAGCTGGGGCAACTGGTTGATGCGGCGCTGCACCCGGCTCTACCGGCCGGTCTTCTATTACCTGGCGTTCTGGTGGGTTGCGCTCGCGGTGCTCAGCGCCGTTCTGCCTGAGCATGTCTACGAACCGGTCGCCGGAATCTCCATTCAGCTGCTGTGGTTCCTCGGTGCCTACGTCCTTGTGCTCGCGGCTGTGCCGCTGCTCGCCCACATCACCACCACCGGCCGGCTCGTCGTCGCCGTCGCGGCCACCTACGCGTTCGTCGCCGCGGTAGACGCGATCCGTATCAACGTCGAGGGCGCCTCCGCCGTTGGCTATCTGAACATGGTGGTGTGGGTGATTCCCGGCATGTTCGGAGTCGCCTATCGGCGCCGCCTGCTGGCCGGGCGGGCGGCGCTGACACTCGGCGCCGTGATGCTCGCGATCAACGTGGCGCTGCTGGTGCTCGGGCCGTACGAGCTGAGCCTGGTCGGCATCGATACACAGCAGCTGAAGAACATGACACCGCCGTCGCTGCTGCTGGCCGGGCACGCAATCATGATGTGCGCGTTCGCGATTGCGGCCGCACCTGCGATTGCGCGCTGGGCGCAACGACCGCGGGTGTGGTGGCTGGCCACGATCGGCAACTCGGGCGCGATGACGCTGTACCTCTGGCACATCCCACCGCTGCTCGCCATGCATCTGGCGTTCGACAACCTCGGCTATCCGCGCTTCGACCCGACCGCGCCGGGGTTCATCGCGCTATCGGTGGTGCAACTGCTGATCATGGGGGCGCTGGTCGCGGTGGTGTTCGTGACACTGCGACCACTCGAGAACAAGCCGCTGCCATTGTGGGACGGCGGTTTCGTCGCGACGCCGGGTGGCCGCAGCGCGGCGGTCGGTGCGCTGCTGTTTATCGCCGGTGCGGCCACGCTGGCATCGGTCGGCTGGGGACTGAAGGATCAGGGCCTGTACTGCGTGGCCGTGATGTTGATCGCGCTGGTCGCCGCTCGCCGGCTGGCCAGTGACCCTCAGCGGGTCTGCGCCACGAGCCTGCCTGCCAGGATCACGTAGGTGGCGGCGAAGCTGCGCCGTATCCACGCCACGATCCTCGGCCGCGAGATCACCTCACGCCGCACGGCAGCGGCGAAGACGCCGTAAACGCTGAACACGACCAGCGTGACCGCCATGAAGATCGCGCTCAGCCACACCATCAGCAGCACGGCACCTTCACGGCCTGGCGCGACGAACTGCGGCAGGAACGCGAAGAAGAAGATGGTGAGCTTGGGATTCAGGGTGTTGACCAGAATGCCCGACCCGATCACCCGCCACGGCGACAGCTTCGCGGGACCGCTCTGAACCTCGAACACCGATTTGTCTCGAAAAGTCTTCCACGCCAGATAAAGCAGATAGACCACGCCGAGCACCTTGATGACGGTGAACGCCATCGCGCTGGCGTGCATGATGGCCGCGAGTCCCGTCACCGCGGCGATCACGTGCGGCAGGATGCCGAGCGTGCAGGCGAACGCCGCCACCAGACTGGCCCGCCAGCCGCGCGAAATCCCGGCGGCAACGGTGTACAGCACGCCCGCGCCTGGCGTGGCCACCACGATCAGCGTCGTCAGCAGGAACTCGGGTGTCACGGGCTAACCGCTCTTGCGGCGGAACTCCCGGCGATGCTCGAGGGGGCCGTGCCCCTTCTGCTGCTTGGCTCCCCTGTCTTTGTGGTCGGAACCGCCCGCTGCCTGGGCTTTCTTACGCTCCAGCGCCTCCCGGAACTTGCGTTTGGTGTCGTCTTCCGGTGCATCAGCCATGACCGCAGCCTAGCTCTACCGCCTGCCCGGCGGCATCCCATATACGTGGGCGATCGGCAGCGTCAGCAGGACCCGCCGGTCCTCGACCATGGCCCGCCGGTAGTCGTCCCAGTCCGGATGCTCACCGGCGATATTGCGATACAACGCAATCAGGGCCTCGACGGTGTCGTCGTCGGGTGCCGCGGCGGGCGGAGTCAGGGTCGCCTCGCCGTCGGCGACGGCGTACGCCCAGCCGTCGTCGGAGCTGACATGGATGGACGCCCGAGGGTCACGACGCAGGTTGCGGGTCTTGGCCCGCGGCTCGGTGATGGACACCTGAATGGTGAGGTGGGCCTTGTCGAAGTAGTAGGACACATTCGACAACTGCGGCCTGCCGTCGCCCTTGATGGTGGCCAGCACGCCGAGCGAGTTCCCGCTGAGCAGGGCCAACAGCTTGTCGTCGAATACTTGGCGTCCCATAGCGAGAGCCTACGTCTCTACTATCGAGCTAATGACCGAGCTTTCTGAAGTCGACGGCAACATCCTCGAGGGCGTCTCCGCCACCACGCTGTGGACGCTGCACAACCGCGGCACCGAGGCCAAGCGCTCCGACGGCGTGATCCGCGACCCGTGGGCCGTCACGCTGTTCGACGCGATCTCCTATGACTACCGCAAGTTCGGCAAGCCCAACCAGTCGCACGCGCTTCGGGCACGCTCGTTCGATGCCGCAGCACAGGACTACCTGACCGCCCACCCGAAGGCCTCGGTGGTCGCGCTCGCCGAGGGCCTGCAGTCCAGCTTCTGGCGCCTTGAGCGCACGGGCGTCGCTTCTGAATTGACTTGGTACTCGGTCGATTTGCCGCCAGTGATTGCGCTGCGCGAGCGACTGCTGCCGCATGACGACCGCATCGTCGCCTTGGCGCAGTCCGCGCTGGACCGTAGCTGGATGGACCGCGTCGACGACTCGCACGGGGTGTTCATCACCGCCGAGGGGCTGTTGATGTACCTGGACCCCGCTGACGCGCTGGGCCTGATCCGCGACTGCGCTGCCCGCTTCCCCGGTGGCCAGATGGTGTTCGACTCGATCCCGCACTGGTTCAGCAGGCGCACGCTGAAGGGTCTCAAGCTGTCCGACCGCTACACCGCCCCGCCGATGCCGTTCGCGTTGACCGCCGATGAGGGGCTCGCATTGGCCGACAGCATCCCCGGCGTGCGCGCGGCCAGGGATATCCCGCTGGCCCAGGGGCGTGGCTTGTTCAAGCTGGCCGCGTGGCGACCGCTCGACCGGATTGGCCCGATGCGCCGCATCCGGCCCAGCATGACGCTGTTGGAGTTCGGGCCATGACTCGCTATGCGGCCTTCCTGCGAGGCGTGAACGTCGGCGGCGTCAACCTCAAGATGGCCGAGGTGGCGAAGGCGTTCGAAGAAGCCGGATTCACCAACGTGCGAACAATTTTGGCAAGCGGCAACGTCCTGTTGGAGAGCGGTTCCGGCGTGGACGCGGTGAGGAAGAAGGCCGAAAAGGCGTTGCGTGACGCGTTCGGCTACGACGCCTGGGTGCTTGCCTACGACATCAAAACTGTTGAAGCGATATCGAAAGCGTTCCCGTTCGAGCGCGAGGTCGAAGGCCACCACTCCTACGTCACGTTCGTCACCGACAAGACGGCGCTCGACGAACTCGCCGCGCTCGGCAAGGAAGCCGGGGCCGACGAGAAGATCAAACGCGGCAAGGGTGTCATCTACTGGCAGGTGCCCAAGACCGGAACGCTGGACACCACGATCGGGAAGACGATGGGCAAGAAGCGGTACAAGTCCTCGACCACCACGCGCAATCTGCGCACTATCGACAAGGTGCTGCGATGAGCTCCACTCCGACGGCGAAGGCCGACGGCACGGTGTTGACCGGCGTCTCCGAGACCGCGCTGATGACGTTGCAGGTGCGGGCGAGCGAGGCGCGCAGGCCGGATTCGATCATCGACGACCCGATGGCCATCCTGTTGGCCGACTCCATCGACTACGACTTCGCGAAGTTCGGCTTCGCCCGCCGCCAGGACATGGCGGTTCGCGCGTTGGGCTATGACCGGCAGACCCGCCGCTACCTCCTTGACCACCCGAAGGCCACCGTCGTCGCGCTGGCCGAAGGATTGCAGACCAGCTTCTACCGCCTCGACGCCTCCGACGTCGGCAACCAATTCCGTTGGTTCACAGTCGATCTTCCCCCGATGATCGATCTGCGCCGCAAACTTCTGCCGCCGTCGGAACGAGTGGAGATGTGTGCGCAGTCAGCGCTCGACTTCAGTTGGATGGACCGGGTCGACACCGACCACGGCGTGTTCATCACCGCCGAGGGTCTGCTGATGTATCTGCAGCCTGAGGACGCCATGGCCCTGATCACCGAATGCGCCAGGCGGTTTCCCGACGGGCAGATGATGTTCGATCTTCCGCCAACAGGATTCGCCGCGTTATCGCGCCGAGGCATGCGGACATCGCTGCGCTACCGGGTGCCCCCGATGCCGTTCAGCCTGTCGGTGTCTGAGGCGGCAGACCTCGTGAACACGGTGCCCGGCATCAGGGCCGTGCACGATCTGCCCCATGCCGAGGGTCGCGGCAGGGTGTTCAACGCCGCGCTGTGGACCGTCCAACGGCTGCCGCTGTTCGATCCGGTGCGGCCGCTGCTGATACTGCTGGAATTCGGCTAGAAGAGAAGTGCAGGTTCGCGTCGTCGACAGACCCTTCGCGTAGCTGCTCGACGTCGTAGTAGTAGTTCATCGACACCCGCCACGGCTCCCCCGAGCCCTGCTTCGGTATCCGGTCGAGGGCACGCTGCACGTATCCGGCGGCGAAGTCCAGCATGGGTCGGGTCTCGATACCGTTGTCGCCGAACTCGGGACGCGCGATGTCGTGGCCCTGCGCGTCCATGTGGGACAGCAGGCGGCAGAAGTGCTCGCACAGCAAGCCGACCTTCAAAGTCCATGACGAGTTCGTGTACCCGAATGCGAACGCGAAGTTGGGCACGCCCGACAGCATCATGCTCTTGTAGGCGACGGCGTCACCGGCGTGCACCGGCGTACCGTCCACGGTCAGGGACATCCCGCCGAGCATCTGAACGTTCAAACCTGTTGCGGTGACGATGATGTCGGCGTCGAGATGCTTACCGGACTCCAACTGGACACCAGTCTCGGTGAACGTCGCGATTCGATCGGTGACGACAGAAGCGCCGCCGCTGCTGATCGCCTTGAACAGGTCGGCGTCGGGCACCGCGCACAACCGCTGATCCCACGGGTTGTAGGCCGGGTTGAAGTGCTCGTCGACCGGATAGCCCGCAGGCAGTTCCTTGGCGTTGAGGTGACGGATCAGCCGCCGCGCGGCACCGGGGTACTTCTGACTGAACTGGTAGACGGCACGCTGCTTGGCGATGTTCTTGCGGCGCGCCAGTGCGTACCCGCGCTTGGAGCCGAGCACCTTCTGCGCCACGTTGGCGAAGGTGTCCTTCGACGGCACCGGCAACACATATGTCGGTGAGCGCTGCAGCATGGTGACGTGCGCGGCGGTGCCTGCCATCGCGGGGACCAGGGTGACTGCCGTCGCCCCACTGCCGATGATGACCACCTTCTTGTCGGTGTAGTCGAGGTCCTCGGGCCAGTGCTGGGGATGCACCACCTGACCGCCGAACCGGTCACGACCCGGGAACTCCGGGGTGTAGCCCTGGTCGTAGCGGTAGTACCCGCCGGCGCAGAAAATCCAGTTCGCACTGAACTGCACCAGTTCCTCGGTGTCGTCCGAGTCGTCGAAGCGCTCGACATCGACCGTCCAGCGCGCGTCGTCGCTCGACCATGCCGCGCCCAAAACCTTGTGGTGGAACCGGATGTTGGCGTCCATGCCGTTTTCCGCGACGGTTTCACGCAGGTAGGCCAGAATCTTGTCCGCCGATGCGATGGCATCTTCGTGGCGCCACGGCTTGAACTCGTAGCCGAATGTGTGTAGATCGGAATCCGACCGAATCCCGGGATACCGGAACAGATCCCACGTGCCACCAGTTGCGCCGCGTCCCTCAAGGATGGCGTAGGACCGGCCGGGGTGTTCCTTCTGCAGGTAGTAGGCGGCACCGATGCCGGAGATGCCTGCGCCGACGATCAAGACGTCGACGTGCTCGATGCGGGTGGCGGTGTTGACCATGACGGTGACTCCAGACGATGGCTAATTGCGATGTGCTTATCGTCTCGTCCCGGCATCGCCGATCAAAGAACAAACCATCTCAAATTGAATCAATATTGGTGCATTTTGCACTACCGGTCTAACCTGGTCCAATGACGTGGAAACGGCCATCCGTGCGGGTCAGAGACCTGATTCGGCAGAGTTCGCAGATCATCGTCAACGCGCCGCCGGACTGGCTCGCCGAGCTCGACACCGCAGTGCTCGGCGCCAACCCGTCGATCGCGGCGGACCCTGAGCTCGCGGGCGCCGTGAGCCGCAGCAACCAGGCCAACCTGTTCTTCTGGGCCACCGCCAACGTCCGCGATCCGGGGGCGCCGGTGCCTCCGAATACCGGCCCCGAGCCGATGACCGTCGCGAGGGAACTGGTCCGCAGGGGGCTCGACGCATTTGCGCTGGACGCCTACCGCGTCGGCGAAGGGGTGGCGTGGCGGCGGCTCATGCAGATCGCCTTCGAACTGACCACCGATCCGGCGGAACTCCGCGAATTCCTCGACGTGTGCTCCCAGTCGATCAGCGAGTTCGTCGACACCACCCTGTCGGCCATCGCGGCCCAGATCGACCTCGAGCGCGACGAACTCACCCGCGGCACGCATGCCGAACGGCGCGAGACCGTCGCACTGATTCTCGACGGCGCGCCCATCACCCGGCAGCGCGCCGAGGGCCGGCTCGGTTACGCGTTGACCGGACTCCACACCGCGGCGGTCATCTGGAGCAACGACGCGAAAGGCGACCTGGCCCGGCTCGATGGCGCGGCCGAGGCCCTCGGGCACGCTGCAGGCGGCACGCGGCCACTGACCGTGCTGGCCAGCACGGCGACCCGATGGGTCTGGGTGCCGGGCACCGTCGAAGTCGACTCCACCGCATTGCTGCAATCGGTCAGCGAGATGCCCGACGTCCGGATCGCGATTGGACCGACGGCCAGCGGCGTCGACGGATTTCGGCGTAGCCACTTCGATGCGATCACCACTCAGCAGCTGATGGCGCGACTGCGTTCACGACAACAGATCGCGCTGTTCACCGACGTCCAACTCGTCGCGCTCATCACAGCCGACACCGACCGCGCCGCCGAGTTCGTCAAGCACACGCTCGGCGAGCTCGAGTCGGCAGGTGCCGAGTTACAGGAAGCCGTAAGGACATTCGTCGACGAACAGTGTAACGCCTCACGCGCCGCGGCGCGCCTGTACACGCACCGCAACACGCTGCTGCGCCGGCTCGCGCGCGCAGACGAACTGCTGCCCCGGCCGCTGGCCGAGACCAGCGTCAACGTCGCGGTCGCGCTGGACGTCGCACGCTGGCGCGGTACCCGCGGCTAGCCGAATGCCGCCTCGACGTAACGCATCGCCTCGGCCTTGTCGATCCCCAGCGCGTGTGCAGCGGACACAAACGCATGAGCCGCCGTAGCCATCGCGGTATCGGCTGGATCGACCCTCGCAACGAAAGTGCCGAAACGGCCCCGGGTTTCGAGCACGCCAGCCGACTCCAACTCCCGATATGCGCGCGCAACGGTATTGACCGCCAGGCCGATCTTCCCCGCCAGTTCGCGGACCGTCGGCAACCGAGTCCCGGCGACAACTTGCCGTCCCGGATCCCGTCGATGATCTGCGTCCTGAGCTGGTCGAAGAGCGGCTTGGCAGCCTGTGGGTCTACGCGTACCCAATCCCCCAACTCGGCCACGTGCTCAGTATCGCCCACACCGGCTAGTTTGGTGATGTGCAAGTGACGGTCCTCAGCGGAGCGGGCATTTCCGCAGAGAGTGGCGTGCCGACGTTCCGCGACGTCGAGACGGGCCTGTGGGCGAAGGTCGACCCATACGAGATCTCCAGCGCCGAGGGTTGGCGAGCCCAGCCGGACAAGGTCTGGGCGTGGTACCTGTGGCGGCATCACATGATGGGCGCGGTCGCGCCCAACAACGGCCACCTCGCCGTCGCCGCCTGGCAGGACTACGCCGACGTGCATGTCGTCACCCAGAACGTCGACAATCTGCACGAGCGTGCCGGCAGCAAGCACGTCTACCACCTGCATGGCAGCTTGTTCGAATTCCGTTGCGACCGTTGCCAACGCGAGTATCGCGACGCGATCCCCGATATGCCCGAACCCGTCGATTCTGTCGACCCGCCGCTGCACGCGTGCGGCGGATTCATCAGGCCCAATGTGGTCTGGTTCGGCGAACCGCTGCCCGATGAGGCGTGGCAGCGGTCGGTCGAGGCGGTGACCGGTGCCGACGTGGTGATCGTCGTGGGCACCTCATCGATCGTCTATCCCGCGGCCGGGCTGCCCGAGCTGGCGCTGGCCAACGGCACGGTCGTCATCGAGGTGAACCCGGAGCGCACGCCGCTGTCCGACGCCGCCACTGTGTCGTTGCGGGAAACGGCCGCGGGCGCCCTGCCTGGGCTGTTGCAGCGGCTGCCTGCACTGCTCCCCTAGCGACTTGTGGACGAAAAGCGGCGCTGAGCGCCGGAAAGCGTGCACAAACCACGGCTAGGCCGGCTTCACCGCTCGGCCAATCGCGACCTCCGCGACCGGTACCCAAGCAGGAATGGGGACCTCTCTGCGGGCGCCGGAGACCAAAAACCCGGCGTTGACGATCGTCTGCTCGGTGTGGCGATGCGTGTGACAGTTGCCCGCCACCCGCGGCCACAGCGTCGCATCTGCGACCTTCTGCAGCCGGCCACGAACGCCGCTGCTGGCAACATGCTCGAGATAGCGGAGTTCACCTCCCGGCTTGAGCAGCGAAAGCAATTGATGTACAACACGATCGGGTTCATCGACTGAGCACAACACCAACGAGCACACCGCAGCGTCGAACGGCTCAGCAGCCGCAAACTGCTCCACCGTGTCGGTACTGACGGTGACGGGAACCGGCGCTGTTGCCGCGGCCTTGCGCGCCAGTACCGCCAGCCGGTGCTCGGGCTCGACGGCGACGACCTCCGTAACCGTGTCGGGGTACAGCTCGAAATTCGTTCCGGAGCCCGCGCCGACTTCGAGCACCCGCCCGGACAGGCCTGCCAGGTTTTCCTGCCGCAGCCGTTTCAACCACCCTGGCTCGTGGCGCGCCATCACGGTCCACATCCGCGCGAATAACGGGTTATCCACGGTGTTGCTGCTCATCGAGCATCCCCTTCAGCATTGCGATCCCCTCCTGCGGCGGCATCTCCGGTCCGATGGTGCCCGACACGATCTGGCCGATGCACACCGACCTCAACACCCGGTCGGTGAACGCCTCGGCGTCACCCCACGGCAGATACGGCCGCGAGATGAGCATCGCGGAGACGCCATGCGCCGCCGTCCACAATTCCAGCGCCAGGGTGGTGGCATCCCCCGGCGCGTAGATGCCCTCTGCGATCAGCGCCTCGACGGTGGTGCGCATGTGTACAAACGCCGAACTGTTCAGCGAGACATCCACATCGCTGCCCTCCCGGCTCTCGCCCATCATCGCAATGCGGTACAGCTCAGGGGTTTTCAACGCAAACCGGACATAGGCAAGGCCCTGCGCGCGAAGCACATCGACGGTTGACGGTTGATCGGCCGCGACGCGCTGCATCTCCTCGTTGAGCTTCTCGAAGTACCTGGCACAGACCGCGTCGAGCAGCGTGTCCTTGTCGGCGAAGTGCAGATAGATCGACGGCGGCGTCACCCCGACGCGCTGCGCCACCGATCGGATGGACACCTCTTTGGCATGACCGGTCTCCAGCAGCAGTTCGGTGGTCGCGTCGAGGATCTCCTCGCGCAACTGCTCACCTGATCCGCGCGGCGCGCGGCGACGTTTCATCGGGTGCCGACGGGCTCGATGGCCGGGGCAGGCTCCTCGGCCGATTCGCTGATGCCGATGCGTTCATGCAGCCGCGCAAGCGGTTTGGGCGCCCACCAGTTCCACCGGCCGAGCACGTGCATGAACGCGGGGACCAACGCCATGCGCACCAGCGTCGCGTCGACGATGATTGCGAGCGTCATGCCGACGCCCATCATCCGCATGAACGAGACTTGCGCAGCGATCAGCGCGGCGAACGAGATCGTCATCAGCAATGCGGCCGCGGTGACCACGCGTCCGGTCTTGGCAAGGCCGAGGGCGACGCTTTCGTCGTTGTCCGCCCGGGTCTTTCCGGACTTGAGCCAGTGCTCGCGGATCCGCGAGACCAGAAACACCTCGTAGTCCATGGACAGTCCGAAAGCGACGCAGAACAACAGCACCGGCATGTTGGCCACCAGCGTGCCCGTCGGCGTCGTGCCCAGCGCTCCGAGGTGGCCATCCTGGAAGATCCAGACCAACGCGCCGAACGCCGCGGTCAACGACAAGACGTTGAGCACCAACGCCTTCAGCGGTAGCACCACGCTGCCGGTGAGCAGGAACAGCAGCACGAACGTGATGGCGGCGATCACCCCGAGGACGAGTGGTAGCCGCGACGTGATCGCCTGCGAGCTGTCGCGATTTATCTGCGCCATCCCGGTCACCTGCACGGATTTTCCAGCAGGCGGGTTCACAGCATGTACTGCGTCGAGTTGGGCTTCGGAGGAATCGGTGAACAACGGCGCGGTGCTTCCGATGGTCAGAAACGCGCTGCCGTCTTTCATCCCAGCGGCAGCCGAGGGCGGTCCGACGAGTCCGCCGTCCACAAACGTGCCGCTTGGAGCGGACACCGACGACACGTCGGCGACCCGAGACAGCGCCCCGGCGTACTGGTCCAGTTCCGCAGGAGGCACGCCAGTGGCGTCGGGGATGACGACGGTGACATCGGTCGACGAGTCGACAGCGAAATTGCTTCGCAGCTCATCACCGACCTGGCGCGCCGACAGCGATTGCGGCAGCACGCGGTCGTCCGGGAAGCCCCACTTGATGCCAAGGAAGGGCGCGCCGAGAAGGAGGAGCAGGGCGACGATCGCGAGCGCGACCGGAATTGACCGGCGCATAACGAATTTCGTGCTGCGATACCAGAACGTCTGCTCGATCGGCTTGCGGACGGGTTCGGGCCTGCCGAGGATCCGGCGCGCCAGCCTGCGCACGTCGAGCGAGTCGAGGCGGTCTCCGAGCAACGCGATCGCGGCGGGCACCACCACGATCGCAGCGATTGCGGCGAACGCCACGACCGCGATGCCCGCATACGCGAAGGACTTGAGGAAGTACATCGGGAACAGCACCATCGCGACCATCGACAGGGCGACTGTCATCGCCGAGAAAAGCACGGTGCGTCCCGCGGTCGCCATTGTGCGAACCAGCGCGCGATCGCGATCGGCACCTTCGGCGATCTCATCGCGGAACCTGCTGATGATCAACAGCGAGTAATCGATGGCCAGCGCCAGACCCATCGCGATGCTGAGGTTCAACGCGAAGATCGAGACGTCGGAGAACAGGGTGATCGCCCGCAGCACCGCCATCGAGCCAAGGATCGCGAATACTCCGACGACCAGTGGCAGGGCCGCTGCCATCAATCCGCCGAACACCCATACCAGCGCGACGAAGCTCAGCGGTATCGCGATGGACTCCATCGTCAGCAAGTCTTTTTCGCTCTGGCCGTTGATCTGGACGTACGTCATCGCCACGCCACCGGCACGGACCGTGACGCCGTCGCGGTCGTGCATTATCCGAGCGGTGAGTTCCTTGGCGTACTTTTGGGCGTCGCTCTCCCCGCCGGTGATGCCCGCGACGATCAGCCCTGTCTTGCCGTCCTTGCTGATCAGTGCGGGCGCGGCCGACGGCGGCGCTGTCCAAGCGGAAGTCACCTGCGCCACGTGCGGCGACTCGTGCAACTGCGCGGCGATATCGGCGCCGGCTTCGCGCGCCGGTTCACTCTGAGTGCCCCCGTCGGCGGTCACACTGATCACCAGATTCATGTCGCCCTGATCGAACTTGTCGACCAGCAGCTGGGTCGCCTGCGCCGACTCCGACGTCGGGTCCTGAAAGCCTCCGGCGGATAGCGACTTGGCGACGGGAATCCCGAAGATGCCGCAGGCCACCATGACCAGGGCCGCGACCGCGATGATCCGTCGCGGCGCGGCAGTAGCCAGCAGTGCGATTCGTTGCAGCACGTCGTGCCCTTCCGCTCATCACATTTGAGATATCGTCGCTAACTTATCAGCGATAACTTAGGATGGTCAACGCGTGTTCCCTCCAACATAACTACGGTGCGCCACGGCGTGCTGTTCACCAGGGAGCCGTTCACAGCGTTCTCACAGCCGCATAGGCTGCCGAACACGGCGACCACTCAAGTGAGTACCCCGACCGACACCTCACTGGCCGACGCCGGCCTGCTCATCCTGCGTATCGGTGTCGGCGCAGCGATGCTTCAGGCCGGTCTGCGAAAAGCCTTCGACTTCAACGCAACCGTCGGTTTCATGGAGGCCGGTGGTTGGCGGCTGGCGAATTTCGCCGCAATCATGGTGACCGCGGCAGAGACTGCTGGTGGCGTCGGCCTCTTACTGGGATTGCTGACGCCTTTGGCCGCGTGCGCCGTCGTCGCGGCGATGATCGACGCCTGGGCGGTCAACGTCTCCGCGACCACGTTTTGGTCGGAACCGTTCAACGTTCCGTTCCTGATCGCGGTCGGCGCCGCTGCACTCCTCTTCACCGGCGCGGGCAGCTACTCCCTCGACGCCAAAATCTTCGGACGCGGCGCTGTTGACCTGGGTATTGCTGAACGGGACGAACCCGATCCACTTCACCGCCCCGGCCGCCGCCTAAAACGTTGCTTAAGCTGCTCGCACGGTTTTCGCTACTCGCGGGTAGCTGGTGAACCTACCCTGCGGTAAGAATTGCCACCATTTTCCGAATCGTGACTCAAAGAACTCTTAATGGTGATGGTTACTGTCCAGTACATGTGGATCGACGACACCAGTGCTGATGTCATCAAGGTTGACTTCGAGGCGCTCTACCACGGCGACGTCCTGGTAGAGGGTGACACCTCTGAGCAGCTCGACGACGAGCACACACTGCCAACCGCCGTCTGAGTAAGCGCGCGCCCTGAGGCGCGCGTTCACCTGCGACAAACGTCGATTTTCCTATTTCCTAAGCCACGTTCTCTTCTGCGTCGACCTCGACCATGTCGGCCAGCCGGCCAGTGATCAACTCCTCGGCCTCCTCGACTATGCGCGACACCAGCTCGCCACATGTCGGAATGTCGTTGATCAAGCCCATCGCGGTACCCACGGACCAGATACCAGCGTCAAGATCGCCGTTCTCGAACACCTTGACCCCGCGCACGCCCGCGACCAGATCCTTGACGTCGGGGAACTCGCCGCCGCGGTTGAGGATCTCGACCACCTCCCGCGACACCGCGTTGCTGGCCACCCGCGCGGTGTTGCGCAACGGCCGGAAGATCAGCTCGGTGTCCAGCTCGCTGCCGGCGACGATCGCTTCCTTGACGTTCTGGTGGATGGCCGATTCGACGGTGCACATGAACCGCGAGCCCATATTGATGCCGTCGGCGCCCAGCGCAAGCGCGGCCACCAGACCGCGAGCGTCGGCGAAGCCGCCGGAAGCGATCATCGGGATGTCGATCTTGGCCGCGGCCGCGGGAATCAGCACCAGCCCGGGGATGTCGTCCTCGCCCGGATGCCCGGCGCATTCGAACCCGTCGATGCTGATGCCGTCCACACCGAGACTCTGCGCCTTCACCGCATGCCGCACCGATGTGCACTTGTGCAGCACCTTGATGCCGTTGTCGTGAAACATCGGCAGGTGCGGCGCCGGGTTGGACCCGGCGGTTTCGACGATCTTGATGCCCGCGTCGACGATCACCTTGCGGTACTCGTCATACGGCGGCGGGTTGATCGTCGGCAGGATCGTCAGGTTCACACCGAACGGCTTGTCGGTCAGTTCCCGACACCTGTCGATCTCTCTTGCGAGATCGGCAGGCGTCGGCTGAGTCAGCGCGGTGATGAAACCGAGCGCACCCGAGTTGGCAACAGCGGCAACCAGTTCCGCGCGGCCGACCCACTGCATGCCGCCCTGCACGACGGGATGCTCGACCCCGAATGTCTCGGTGAACTTTGTAGTGATGCTCATCGGGGGGCCATCCGGATCGCGCCGTCGAGACGAATCACTTCACCGTTGAGCATCGGGTTCTCCACGATGTGAACGGCAAGCGCGCCGTACTCGTCGGGGTCGCCGAGCCGGGCCGGATGCGGCACCTGCTTGCCAAGCGACTGCTGCGCCTCCTCGGGCAGCGAGCCCAGCAGCGGCGTCTTGAACAGCCCGGGCGCGATGGTGCAGACGCGGATCAACTCGCGCGACAGGTCGCGGGCGATCGGCAGAGTCATGCCGACCACGCCGCCCTTCGATGCCGAATAGGCGGCCTGCCCGATCTGACCCTCGAACGCCGCGACCGATGCAGTGTTGATGATGACGCCGCGCTCCTCACCGAGTGGCTCGGTTTTGGCGATGCGCTCGGCAGAGAGCCGCAGCACGTTGAAGGTGCCGATCAGGTTGACCTCGACGACCTTCTTGAAGGCGTCCAGCGGGAAGGGGCCATCCTTGGACAGCGTCTTGGCCGCGTTTCCGATTCCGGCGCAGTTGACGTTGATCCGCAGCGGACCGAGTGACTCGGCCACGTCGAGCGCCTTGCCGACCGCGGCTTCGTCGGTGACGTTGGTCTCGACGAACCTGGCGCGGTCGCCGAGTTCTGCCACCGCCTCCTCACCCCTGAGGTCGATCACGACCACTTGCGCGCCCGCATCGAGCAGTCGCTTCGTGGTCGCCAGGCCGAGCCCGGAGGCACCGCCGGTGACGACGGCTACCGCGTCTTTGATCTCCACTGAAATGTGTTCCTCTCTCTTAAAAACCCGGCCTATATCCAGTCGTTCAAAACAGCTTCGGTGTCGACCCCTGGCACACCGGGCGCCTTCGGTGCGGAAGGCGCGGTGCGCGAAAACCGCGGCGCCGGTGCGGGAAACAAGAAGTCGTTCTCGCGATAGAACGTGTCGCGGTCGGTGATGTGAGGCTCGGTTTCGACCTCGCCGAAGGACAACACGGGAGTGCAGCAGGCGTCGCTGTCGGCGAACACCTTGGCCCAGTGGTCGCGGTCCTGCGAGGCGAAGACCTCCGTCAGCTTCGCCCGGAGTTCGGGCCAGCGGCTCACGTCGTTCTGATCGGGCAGCTCCGCAGGGTCCAGGCCCAGCCGGGACAGAAGCTCGGCGAAGAACTGCGGCTCGATGGAGCCAACCGCGACGTAGCGACCATCGGCGCAGGTGTACGTGTCGTAGTACGGGGCACCGGTGTCGAGCATGTTCACACCTTGCTCGTCGCTCCACATGCCCATCGCCCGGAACGCCCAGATCATCGCCGAGAGCGCGCTGGACCCGTCGACCATGGCCGCGTCGATGACCTGGCCCTTGCCGGACCGCTCGCGCTCCCACAGCGCAGACAAGACCCCGACGACGAGAAACATTGAGCCACCGCCGAAATCGCCCGCCAGGTTCAGCGGCGGGACGGGGCGCTCGCCGACACGGCCGATCGCGTGCAGCACGCCGTTGAGCGAGATGTAGTTGATGTCGTGGCCGGCCTGCTGGCTGCGCGGGCCGGTCTGGCCCCAGCCGGTCATGCGCGCGTAGATCAGCCGCTCGTTGACCTTGGCGCAGTCCTGCGGGCCGAGGCCGAGCCGTTCGGTGACACCGGGGCGAAACCCCTCGATGAGAACGTCGGCCTTGGCGATCAGCCGCAGCACGAGGTCGCGGTCCTCTTCGCTCTTGAGATTCGCCGCGACCGATCGACGGTTGCGCAGCAAGTAGTCGCGTCCGGGTTCAGTCGCGGGACCTGGCCCCTTGCCAGGACGTTCGACGCGCACGACGTCGGCACCCAAGTCACCCAGCAGCATCGCGGCGTGTGGTCCCGGGCCGATGCCGGCCAACTCGACGACTCGCAGTCCTTGCAGTGGTCCAGCCATGCTCTAACCGCCCCTTCATCCGACCAACGCTGTCGACGCCGACATAGCTTACTTGTATAACCAAGTGGCCCGACCTAGGGTGCCTTCTATGACGACCATCGACTCCAGCGCCGACGCGTACACCAGCATCGACGACCTTTCCGTCGACCTTGCCGACGGTGTGCTGTCCGTGACGCTGAACCGGCCGGACAGCCTGAACTCGCTGACCGCGGCGATGCTCAAGGGGATCGCCGACGCGCTGCAGCAGGCGGCGAGTGATCCGCGGGTCAAGGTGGTGCGGCTCGGCGGAGCGGGCCGCGGCTTTTCCTCTGGCGCGGGGATCAGCGAAGAGGACCATGCCAACCCCGGCGCAAGCGGCACACCGGCCGACGTCCTCGACGCGGCCAACGGCGCGGTCCGGTCGATCGTGAACCTTCCGCAGCCGGTCGTGGCGGTGGTACAAGGACCCGCCGCCGGTGTCGGGGCATCCTTGGCGTTGGCATGTGATGTCGTATTGGCTTCGGAGAAGGCGTTTTTCATGCTGGCGTTCACGAAGATCGGGCTGATGCCCGACGGCGGCGCCTCGGCGTTGATCGCCGCTTCGGTAGGCCGTCACCGCGCCATGCGGATGGCGCTGCTTGCCGAGCGGATCCCGGCCGCCGAGGCGCACGAGTGGGGCCTGGTGACGGCGGTGTACCCGGCCGATGACTTCGATGCCGAGGTCGACAAGGTGGTCGCCACGTTGGTATCGGGACCTGTAGTGGCGTTGCGCAAGACCAAGGACGCGATCAATGCCGCGACGCTGACGGAGTTGGAGACCGCGCTGGAGCGGGAGAAACAGGGCCAGTTGGTGCTGATCGACTCCCATGACTTCCGCGAGGGGACTCGGGCGTTTCAGCAGCGCCGACCCGCGGATTTCACCGACTGCTAGATCTGCGCGACTTGTGTGCAGTTTGAAGCGGTGACGAGCGCAACAAACTGCACACAAGCGGGCGAAAAATCGGTGGACTATGGACCCCTCGTTCCGCGACCATCGACTGGTGAGTACGCAATTCGACATTGAGCAGCCGGTGGTCGACGCCGGCGGCTGGCGCGTGCTCGCACCCTTCAAGTTCCGCGAGTACCGCCTGCTGATGGCCGCGGTGTCGCTGTCGATCTTCGCCGACGGCATGTTCGCAGTCGTGTTGGCGCTTCAGGTCATCGAACTGTCGAACGACCCGGTCTCGCTGTCGGTGGTCACCACCTGCTTCGGCGCCGCGCTGGTCGCGTTCGTGTTGGTCGGCGGACTGGCCGCTGACCGGATCAGCCAGCGTGCCATCATCATCGCCGTCGAAACGGTCAACGTGATCGCCGTGTCCTCGATCGCGACGCTGGGATTACTTGGCGTGCTGCAAATCTGGCATCTTGCGGTGGCCGCGGCGGCTCTCGGCACCGCGGCGGCATTCTTCTTCCCCGCCTACAGTGCGATCCTTCCCCGGATTCTGCCTGCCGACCAGCTGCTCGCCGCCAACGGCGTCGAGGGCGTGGTGCGTCCGGTCTTTCAGCGCGCTGTCGGCCCTGCCCTCGCCGGTGTCGTGGTCGGCACGACGTTCCCGTCCATGGGCGCGGTCGTCGTCGCGGTCCTGTTCGCCGTCGGCCTGGTGCTTCTGGTGGCCACCAGACCGGCGATGAAAACGCCTGTGCGCCAGCCGGATCAGGAACGACCGCACCTGTTGCGCGACCTGCGCGAAGGCTACGTGTTCATGGTGCGCACGCCGTGGCTGTTGTGGACGCTGCTGTTCGCGAGCATGTTCGTGCTCGTCGTGCTGGGGCCGATCGAGGTGTTGCTGCCGTTCATCGCCAAGCAACGCTTCGAAGACGGCGCGCGGACGTTCGGCTTCATTCTGGCGTTCTTCGGCGTCGGCAGCGCGCTCGGCGCACTGACCGTGTCGTCGGGTCGACTGCCACGTCGCTACCTCACGATGATGATGGTGATGTGGAGCGTCGGCTCGATACCGCTGGTGGTCGTCGGCGTTACGTCGTCGTTCCCGTTGATGGCGGCGGCGACGTTCGTCATCGGCTTCACCGACGGCGCGGGCATGGTGATCTGGGGCACGCTGCTACAGCGGCGGGTTCCGACGGAGATGCTGGGACGCGTGTCGAGCCTGGACTTCTTCGTCTCGCTCGCGTTCATGCCGGTGTCGTTCGCGATTGTCGGCCCACTCTCGAAAGTCGTTTCTATGCAGACGATTTTCCTCGTGGCAGGCCTCGCGCCCGTACTGCTCGCTGCGGTCGCCATGTATGCGGCCCGGATGCGTCAGGATGAGCTGGCGAATCCGCTGCGCTAGACGCCGAACACCGGCGGCAGTGCCAGCACCATGACCAGGCCCCAGAAGAAGTGGGTCAGCATCGGTGCCAGCACTCCGCCGGTGGTGCGTCGTTCGTATGCGGTGACCGCACCCACAATCACCGCAGCGAATCCGAGCATCGGATTGCCGGTGGTGGCCGCTGTTGCGACGACGTATATGACCGTCGAGATCACCGCCGGATAGATCTTGCCTAGCGCGGTGTACACGGCACCTCGGAAAAACATCTCTTCGGCGATGCCATTGATGACGGTGATGAACGTGACCAGCACAAGCGGTCCGTAATTGGCGAATTCAAGTACCTGCGTTATGTATTCGCGCACGCCAGGGATTTCGCGGGCAACCAAGCCGCCGACCACGAAGGCCGCGCCCAGCGCTACACCCACGACGGTGCCGGTGATAACCGGACGTTGGTTGCGCCCACGGAACCGGATGCAGCCGAGATGCAACGGTCCGGAAAGCAATGCGCCGAGCCCCCACACTCCTGCCAACGCGAGCGTCAACCAGTAGAACGACGAGTCGCCAGGATGCCGGGCCAGCGAGTACCCAAGCAGCGCACCGCCTACCACGAGCACGACAACGACGACGATTCGGCGGCGCAGTACCGTGCTCGGCGGCTCGTGATGCGGTACGGCGACGGTCGTGGCGATGCCGCGGAAATCGTCAAGCAGGGTCACGCCGGACTTGCCTTCGGCACCAAGTTGATCAGCGTGTCGAGCCCGGTTCGTAGCGCCGCGGCGACGGGTCCCGGCACCAGCTCGAGCAGGCCGAGCGCAGGCCACACGATCGACGGGGTGACCGCGCGGACCAACTGCTGGATACGCACCGCGTCTCCCCCAGCCCACGTCGGGTCTGTATCGGCAAGATGGTGCGGATCGGCCAGCTGGTTGACCGGTCGCGGCCGATCACTCGACAGCGCACGGGATATCGCGGTATCGGTGCCAAGTAGCCCGCCGGGTGGATCCGGCACGACATCGCGCAGCCGCGACTCAGAAGCCATCATCGGAAAGTCAAGGGACTGGACCAGATCGGCGGCCAGTCCACCGGGGACGGGCAGCATCGCGGCCGTCATCCACGACACCGTGCTGGTGTCCACTCCGTTGACGGGCAGCTCTGCCCGCCACCTACCCGATACCCGTGCGTAGGCGCGGAGCAGGTCACCGTACGACGTGGTCTCGGGGCCGAAGATGTCATACGCGCCCGCAGGAACGCGGTCGACGTCGGCGGCAGCGCTGAGGTAGTACAACACGTCGCGGATCGAGATCGGGTCGATCGGATTCGCCGACCACGACGGCATCGGCATCAACCAGAACCGGTCGCCGACATAGCGCAGCATCTCGAAGGATGTCGACCCCGAGCCGATGATCATCGCCGCGCCCAGCCACACCACGTCCGGACCGCCGTCCACGCTCAGGCAATGGGCGACCTCGGCGCGGCTGGTCAGGTGTTCGGAGAGTTCGTCGTCGTCGGGGACGAACCCGCCCAGATACACGATCCGCCGGACCCCGGCATCCTTAGCGGCATTGGCGACGTTGGCGGCGGCACGGTTGTCGACGTCGCGGAAGTCCGGTTGGCCGATAGCGTGCACCAGGTAATACACGACGTCGATCGGACCAGCGTCGGCGAACGCCTCTTTGGCCGACGCCTCCTCGCGCGCATCCAACGCGACTCCGGTTACTTGGTCATGCCAGCCGAAGCCAGCCAGCCGGTCGGGGTTTCGGGTGGTGGCGACGACGTCGTGGCCCTCATCGAGCAGGGCACTAACGAGCCGCGAGCCGACATATCCGGTAGCGCCGGTAACCAGGATTCGCACGGGAGTCACCGTACGGAGATACCCGTCGACACCGAATCGAAATCAAATTGTCGGGTGCGAACTCACAGCATAGCCAGACGACTTGTGCCAGTGCGGGATTAGCCGATGGCGTCGCGATGCAGCTCGATCAACGCCTGATACACCTGGGCATTGTTCCGGTTGTGTGCCACCTCGGCGTCACTGAGATCGCGACGCACCTTCCCGGGCACACCTGCCACCAGGGACCGCGGCGGCACCACCACGCCCTGCGGTACCAGTGCGCTTGCGGCAATCAGCGACCCTGCGCCGATCGTGGCGCCGTTGAGAATCACCGCGCCCATGCCGATGAGGCAGCCGTCCTCGACCTCGCATCCGTGCAGGACGGCATTGTGCCCGACACTGACGTTTGCGCCGATTCTGACCGGAAACCCCGGGTCGACGTGGATGGTGGCGCCATCCTGGATATTCGTGCCGGATCCGATTTCGATCGGCTCGGCCTCGGCACGCAACGTAGCGCCGTACCAGACGCTGGCCCTGGCGGCGAGCGTCACCTGACCGATCACGCTGGCGTTCGGCGCGACCCAGCTTTCGGCGTGAAGCGAGGGTGCGCGTCCGCGAATGGACAGAATCAGCGGCTCGGGCATGCGGGTCATCGTATTGACGCCAGTTATCTCCCGTTCATCCGCGGTCCTGCAAACTCCGTCGGAGATGCCGCAGCGCATGGTGCAGCCTCGTCTTCACGGTGTCCTCGGAGATCTGGAGGTCCTCGGCGATGCGCGCCAGCGGCCAGCCCAGGTAGTACGACCGCCAGAGCAAGGCGCGGTATTCGCCCGACAACTGAGCCAGCGCATGCCTGACCCTCGCCGGCGAGTGACTCGGACATAGTGCCGGCATTTTTCAACGATCACCCGCGAGCGGGGTCGTGTCGTCCCCGCTGCCACCCATCAACACCCCCCGCTACCGGGAATTCGCTCCGCTTTTGCATACAACTGCACTCTTGCGGTTATCTGCAATAAGTCGTACTGTGCCTGACATGACGACACAGGAGTCGACGCGGACGGTTGAGCAATTCATGGACGACCCGATCACGTTCTTCGGCGAGTCGTTAACCCAGATGCACCGCATCGCCCGCGACGAGCTGGAAGAGCTTCAGCGTCAGGCGATGGCCATTCGATTCCAGCAGCACGTGCAAAGCATCGAGATGGTGCGCAAGCTGACCGAACGACTGGCCATCTCGGAGGTCAACGAGTTCAACGACATTGTCCCGCTGATGTTTTCGCACACGGCGTTCAAGTCTTATCCGGGCGTCCTTATCGACAACAAGCGCTTCGACCTGATGACGAAGTGGCTGGACAAGCTCACCAGTCATGACCTCTCGCATG
This sequence comes from uncultured Actinomycetota bacterium, assembly GCA_963766465.1. Lineage (GTDB taxonomy): Bacteria > Actinomycetota > Actinomycetes > Mycobacteriales > Mycobacteriaceae > Mycobacterium. The sequence continues at coordinate 138,132 of CAVXZT010000012.1, read as the reverse complement.
TCGACACCGAAGGCTGCAACAGCATCGACGAATGGATCGACCGGCTCGACGCGCAGACCCCGCTGGAAGTCATCACCTCCAGCGGCACCACGGGGACGTTGTCGATCATCCCGAAGGACAAGCACGGCGCGCGAGAAGGCATGGTGCTGTGGAAGATCTGCCTATTCCAGACGTTCGGCATCGAGCCGACCGACGAGGAGCTCAACCCGGTGGTCGAAGTCATCTGGCCCAACTACGCCAAGGGCAAGCTCGGCCATTTGCGCATCGCCAACATGATCAAGGGCGGATTTACCGGCGGTGACGAGAGCAAGTTCCACGCGCTGTACCCGGACGCCATCGACACCGACCTGATGTTCCTGGCGTCGAAGATGCGCGCCGCCGCCTCACGGGGTGAGCTCGACCGCCTCGTCATCGATCCTGCGCTGGCGGCCCGCAAGGACGAGTTCATCGCGATGCAGGCGCGCCAGCCCGAGGATCTCGACAAGTTCTTCACCACGATCACCGACAAGCTGCGCGGCAAGCGGGTGTTCATGATCGGCACCTACAACTTGATGTACGACGTCGCCAAGGCGGGCCTCGAGCGTGGCATCGCGAATGTCTTCGCCAAGGATTCGGCGATCCTCACGGGAGGCGGCATGAAGGGATTCGTCCTGCCTGACAACTACATGGACGTCATCAGTGCGTTTCTCGGTGTCGATCGCATACAGGAGGGTTACGGATTCTCCGAGCAGAGCGCATTCCACTGGGCGTGCAGCGAGGGCCGCTATCACGTGCAGCCCTGGGTGATCCCGTTCATTCTCGACCCAGACACCAGTGAACCGCTGCCACGCACCGGCAGACAGACCGGCCGCGCGGCCGTCTACGACGTTCTGCTGAAGGCACATTGGGGCGGTGTGATCTCCGGCGACGAGGTCACCATCGACTGGGACCTGCATTGCCCGTGCGGCCAGACAAGCGTCGCGTTCGAGCATGACATCATCCGGTATAGCGAGAAGCAGGGCGTTGACGACGACCGCATCACGTGCGCGGCCACCCACGAGGTGCACAACGAGGCCGTTGACTTCATGAAGGCGTTCGAATCATGAGCGGCGCCTACACCGTCCCACTGTTCCTGCGCGGCGAGGTCATCACCGACGACCTGGTCAGCTTCGGCACGCGCAGTGGCGGCACACAGTTCCAGGCGCCCGATATGGCCCGCCATGTGCACCGCCTACCGCTGCCGAACCCGATGGCGATGACCGATCTTCACAAGCTGTCGTTTCACGAGATCCTCGACGTACTACAGGCGTTGGGTGACGCGCTGGACTTCGATAGCAACACCCATCTTCAGGAGGCCTATGAGGCCGCCCTGCTGGCCAACCCGCTGCCGCCCGACATGCTCAAGAACAGCTATCGGATCCTGCAGCCGCTGTTCGCCCGCGCCAATGTTCTCGAGATGGCCGACAGCCAGATTGGCCTCGACTACCTAAACGGCTGGGTACCGCAACTTCTCAGCGACGGCAGGCAGTTGCGGGTACGCGCGTTCGGTTCGCGGGTATTGCACATTCCGGCGGGCAACGGCGGGCTGGTTTCGGCGGTTACGATCCTTCGCTCGGTGATCACTCGATGCGACACGATCATCAAGGCGCCGTCCAACGATCCGCTGACGGCGATCGCGATCGCGCGCACCCTCGCCGATGTCGCGCCAGACCACCCGATCACCAGACACCTTGCGGTCGCGTACTGGAAGGGCGGCGACGTCGCCGTCGAGGAGCCGCTGTACCGGCCGGAACACATCGAAAAGATTGTTGCCTGGGGCGGTTTCGCGTCGGTCAAGCATGTCACCCGCTACATCCAGCCAGGGCTGGAGATGATCGCGCTGGATCCAAAGCGCAGTGCGACCATCATCGGGCGCCAGGCGTTCACCGACGACGAAACGATGCAGGAGGTGGCACGCTGTGCCGCCGTCGACATCGGCGTTGCCAACCAAGAGGGGTGCGCCAATGCGCGCGTCATCTACGTGGTGAGCGGAACCGACGCCGCGGGCGTCGCCAATGCCAACAAGCTCGGCGAGATGATCTACGAAGAGCTGACGCGGCTGCCTGCCTTCATCAGTACGCCGCCGCTACACCCAAGCCGAGAACTCTACGAACACGTCGAGGCGTCGCGGATGACCGATGACTGGTACAGGGTGATCGGCGGCGATCATCGTGAAGGCGCGATCATCGTGTCGCAGTTCGACTCCGCGGTCGATTACTCGGCGATGCTGTCGGGCCGCGTCGCCAACATCGTGCCGGTCGACAGCATCGACAAGGTGACCGAAGCCGTCACCGCGTACACACAGACCATCGGGATCTATCCGGAATCACTGAAACGCGAACTGCGCGACGTGCTTCCGTTGTTCGGCGCGCAGCGGCTAACCACGCTGGGCTACGCGTGCAGCGTTCCGATCGCCGCACCTCAGGACGCGATCGAGCCCATGCGCCGTATGTGCAAGTGGATCGTGGAGGAGGCGTGCGATCCTGATGAGGTGACCCCACTGTGGCGCCTCGGCGAAGTCAGCGCGCAGGCATAGATGGCTACACCAACAACACTCGAGGTCGTCGATGGCGTCGATCTGACCGGCAAGACCTGCCTCATCACCGGCGCATCGGCGGGGTTGGGGAAGGAATCGGCAAGGGCACTCGCCGCGGCCGGTGCGCACGTCGTCCTCGCCGCCCGCAATCTGGAAGCCCTCGGCGACGCACAGGAGTGGATTCGCGCCGAGATTCCCGACGCGTCGACATCGATCGTCGAATTGGATCTCACCTCGCTGGCAGACATTCGGGCCGCCGCTGCGGTGATTCAGGACCTCGCGCCCGCGATTCACGTGCTGATGAACAACGCCGGGGTGATGTTCACGCCGCTGCGCCGGACCTCCGACGGCTTCGAAATCCAGTTCGGCACCAACCATCTCGGGCACTTCGAGCTCACCCGGCTTCTCATCCCGCAGCTCGTCGCCGCCGAAGGCGCGCGCATCGTGATCCTGTCGTCGGATGGACACCGGATGAGCGACATCGACTTCGGCGACCCCAACTGGGAACGGCGGGAGTATGACAAGTTCGCCGCGTACGGCGCATCGAAGACGGCGAACGTGCTGCACATGGTGGAGCTGGACCGACGGCTGCGAGATCGCGGCGTGCGGGCGTACTCGGTGCATCCTGGCGTCGTAGCAACATCGCTGGCTCGCCACATGACGCGCGACGACTTCGGAGCGCTGATGGGGCGCGAGCCCCCGGATCCCGGCCTAGAGAAGATCGACATCCGCCACGACTTCCTGATGCCCGAGCAGGGGGCGGCGACGCAGGTGTGGGCGGCGACGAGCAAAGAACTGGCGGATGTTGGTTCCGTCTACCTCGCCGACTGCCGAATCCGCGAGGACGTCGCACCCTATGCAGTGGACGAGGTTCGCGCGGCGGCGCTGTGGGAATTGTCGGAAAAGCTTTGCGACCCAGGGTTGCAGCGATGAACAGGATGGACCGCCGTAAACAGGAGGTGCGCAACCGGATTCTGGCAGCGGCGTTCGACCTGTTCCTGGTTCAGGGCGTGTCGGCCACGAAGATCGAGGACATCTGCGAGCGCGCCGACGTCGCGAATCGAACGTTCTTCAACCACTTCGCCACTCGGCACGACATGATGCGCGCGCTCGCAGAAGAGCGCCTTTTCAACCTGCGCGACGTCGTCTTCGACCGCGCCGACGAACCGATCCCCACCCGGCTGATCGGCCTGTTCGACGACATCGCGGCGACCTTGGGCAAGTCGAGCGACACGTATCGCGAAGTGATCGCCGAGATGCTGGCGGCCGCCGGCTACGGCATTCAACGCGGCTTCGCCCTGCACGACACCTTCCTCGAACTCGTCAAGGAAGGCGTTGCGCGCGGTGAGGTCAGCGTCCGCCACGACGCCCAAACACTGGCCGACATCATCGTGGGTGCGCTGACGGGCGGAATCGTCAATTGGACTGTGGACAAGACATATTCGATCGAGTCCGGCTTTCACGACTTGGCCGTGGCGCTGGCTGATCTGTTGGGCGCCGACGCGAATGGCTGATGTCGTATATCTGCGGTCCTACGACGATCGCACCCGTATCGACGACGAGATCGCGCGCTCCGTTATCGATGCCACGGTCGAGCTGCTGCGGGAGGTGCAGTACTCGAGCATCACCATGCGGTCGATCTCCAAGCGCGCGGGCGTCTCACATGGCCAGGCCTGCGCGTACTTCCGGTCGAAGGACGCGATCGTCGCCGAGATCTATCTCGAACGGTTGCGCGCAGCGCCGCTGGTCGTCGATGTCGAGCAGTCCGCGCGGGCGCGGATCGCCGCCCAGTTCTCCCAGCTGGTCATGCTGCTGGCCGACGAGCCGGGAATCGCGGCGGCGTGTTCGAGTGCGCTCGTTCGCAATGAGCCGTCCGTGCGCGCGATCCGGCAGCGGATCCACGAGGAGTTGCAACGACGCGTGCGCACGGCGGTGCGCTCGGGCGCATGGCCGGAAGTGGCGGAGACACTGGAATTCGGCTTGGTCGGCGCGCTGGTGCATGCCAGCTGCGGCGCCGACACATTCCACCGAACGGCCGAGAATCTGGCGAGCGTAGTGGCAGTCGTGCTGCCCGACGGCTAAACGCCTTGATACACCTTGCGATAGCTCGACGGCGACATCCCGACGCCGCGACGTAAGTGGTGACGCAGGTTGCCGCCCGACCCGAGGCCGGCCAGCCGAGCCACCTCGTCGACGGGCAAATCGCGCGACTCGAGTAGCTCGCGGGCGCGATCGACGCGGCGGCTGCGCACCCACACGCCGGGCGACTGCCCGGTCTCCTCACGGAACCGGCGGTTGAACGTGCGCGCGCTCATCTTGGCGTGCCGGGCCAGGCGCTGCACCGTGAGCTCTTCGTCGAGGTGCTGCAGCGCCCACTCCCGCGTCGCGGCGGTGGAGAAGTGATCCGGCGCGGGCACCTGCCGGTCGATGAACTGCGCCTGTCCGCCCTCACGCCACGGCGGCACAACGCAATACCTGGCGACGGCGTTGGCCACCTGCGAACCGTGATCCGAGCGAATGATGTGCAGGCACAAGTCGATTCCCGCGGCGAGTCCCGCCGAGGTGAGCACGTCGCCGTCGTCGACGAACAACACGTTCTCGTCGAGCAGCACCTGTGGATGCAGGCGCCGCATCGAGTCGGCGAACTTCCAGTGCGTGGTCGCCCGGCGTCCGTCGAGCAGGCCGGCCGCGGCAAGCACGAACGCGCCGGTGCAGATCGACACCAGCCGGGTGCCCGGCCGGATCCGCGCCAACGCGTCGGACGCCTCCGCCGCCAGCACGCCGCCGACGCGGGCCGACGGGTAGCGCGTGCCGGGGATCACGACCGTGTCGGCCGTCTCCAGTGCCTCGGGACCCGCGGAGGGCAGCACGTCGAAGCCCGTCGTCGCCGCGACAGGCCCAGGCGTGAGCGCACACGTCACCACGTCGTAGAGCGCGTTGCCGTCGGCGTCGGTCGCGTTGGAGAACAGCGTCGGCGCGATCGCGGCATCGAAGCCCACCACCGGCGGCAGTAGGAGGACAGCGATGCGATGCATGCCGACATTCTGGCACGTTTTTGACGAATGGTGTCATTCATGCCACTAGTCGCGGCCCGGCAGATCCGCGACAGTGATTGCGTGACGTTGACCGCCGCGCAGAAAACCACGCCTCGGATTCATTGGGCCTGGGTGGTGGCCGCCGTCAGCTTCATCGCGATCCTTGGAGCTGCGGGTTTCCGCTCTGTGCCTGGTGTGATGATGAACCCGCTGCACCATGAGTTCGGCTGGTCACACGGGGTCGTTGGGCTCGCGATGTCGGTCAACATGATGTTGTTCGGGCTGACGGCGCCGTTCGCCGCGGCCCTGATGGACCGGTTCGGCGTGCGACGGGTGCTGTCGGCGGCGCTGCTGCTGATCGCCACCGGGTCGGCGCTGAGCGTCACGATGAGCGCCAGCTGGCAGCTGGTGCTGCTGTGGGGCGTGCTGGTCGGTGTTGGTACCGGCTCGATCTCGATGGGGTTCGTCGCCACCGTCGCGACCCGCTGGTTCGAGGCGAAGCGCGGTCTCGTCACCGGCGTCCTGACCGCGGCGAGCGCGACGGGACAGCTGATCTTCCTGCCCATCGTCGCCGAGGTGACCACCAGGCACGGCTGGCGTTGGGCGTCGCTGATCGTCGCTGCGGCAGCTGTCGGCGTGGTGCCGCTGGTGGTGGTGTTCATGCGAAACTACCCGCAGGACAAGGGTTTAACGCCGTACGGCGCGACGACTGCCGCCGAGCCTGCCGTCGTGCCCGCCTCCAGCTTTGCCGCCGCGTTCGACGGGTTGCGCATCGGCGCACGAGTGCCTGCCTTCTGGCTGCTGGCGGCGAGCTTTGCGATCTGCGGGATGACGACGAACGGGTTGATCGGCACGCATTTCATCCCCGCCGCCAACGACCACGGCATGCCGACCACAGTGGCGGCGGGCCTGCTCGCGACCATCGGCATCCTCGACGTCGCAGGCACGGTGTTCTCCGGCTGGCTCACCGACCGCGTCGACCCCCGATTGCTGCTGGTGGTCTACTACGCGGGCCGTGGGCTCTCGCTGCTGTTGTTGCCGTCGCTGTTATCGCCGCAGGCCGAACCGAGCACCTGGGTATTCGTCATCTTCTACGGCCTTGACTGGGTGGCCACCGTTCCGCCGACGATCGTGTTGTGCCGCAACTACTTCGGCGCCCGCACCCCGGTGGTGTTCGGCTGGGTGTTCGCGTCTCACCAGCTGGGCGCGGCGATCGCCGCCGCTGGCGCAGGTCTGCTGCGCGATCTGCGGGGCAACTACGACATGGCGTTCTACCTGGCGGGAGGCCTCTGCTTCGTCGCCGCCGCATTGTGTGGCCAAGTCCGAAAAGTCCAGGTCAGCGCGCCTGCAGCGTGAGTTTCGGGCAACCCTGACTTTGGCGTTGAGTGTTCGCTGCCTTTAACATGCGATGCGGGTTGAGGGAACCTGACGAGCCGAGGAGCCGGAGTTGAAGACTCGCACCAGCAAGACCTTGGGCGCTGCCGTGGGCATCGCCGCGATCATGGCATCGCTGCCGCTGGCGATTAACGCCAATGCCGACGATCCGCCAGCGCCCGTGCCGGTTACCCCGATCCCGGATCCTCAGGGCCCTGGCTGCGACGCGTTCAAGACGGAGCTGCCCAACTGGAGGGGCTTCAACGACGTTGCGGTCGGCACCGTGCTCGGCAGCATCCCGGAGCTCTCCACGTTCAACTCGCTGGTCTCGGGGCAGGCCAACCCCGCCGTCAACATCGTGCCGGTGCTCGAAGGCGGCCCCTACGTGGTGTTCGCCCCGAACAACGACGCGTTCGCTGCGATGGAGCCCGGTCAGCTCGACGCCATCAAGGCCGATCCGACTGCGCTGTTCAAGCTCGACTATTACCACGTGTTCCTCGGCCTGCTCGGCCCTGACGATGTGAAGGGCCAGCGGCCCACGCAGCAGGGCGCGGAGATCAAGGTGACGGGCAAGGGCGACGACATCAAGGTCAACGACACGGCCAAGGTCGTCTGCGGCGGCATCCAGGCCAGCAATGCGCGGATCTACATCATCGACTCGGTGCTGGATCCGGCGGCGGGTCCTGAGCCGATCACGCCGACGGGCACCAGCGCCACGACAACCACGACGACGACCACCACGTCGACGTCACCGTCGGCACCGCCTGCTGCGCCTGCGCCGGTCGCGCCTGCAGCCGGCTAGAGGCCTAGGTCGCGGCCGATGATCTCTTTCATGATCTCGGTCGTGCCGCCGAAGATCGTCTGGATTCGGACGTCGACGTAGTCACGCGCGACCTTGTACTCGTTCATGTAGCCGTACCCGCCGTGCAGCTGCACGCAGTTGTCGACGACGCGCTTGCAGAGCTCGGTGCACCACCACTTGGCCTTCGACGCCTGAACCGCCGTTAGCTCCTTGTCGACGGCGGCACGCAGGCAGCGGTCGATGTACTGCTCGGCGATCTCGAGCTCGGTGTCCATCTCGGCCATCAGGAACCGGTTGTGCTGGAAGCTGCCGATCGGCTGACCGAACGCCTTGCGGTCCTTGACGTACTGCAGTGTCTCGCGCCAGGTTTCACGCGCACCGGCGATCGCGGCGATCGCGATGGACAACCGCTCGGACGGCAGGTTGTGCATCAGGTGATAGAAGCCCTTGCCCTCTTCACCGAGCAGGTTGTTGCCAGGCACCCGAACATTCTCGAAGTGAAGCTCGGCGGTGTCGGCGGCGTGCAGGCCCATCTTGTCGAGCTTGCGTCCGCGCTCGAAGCCCTCCATGCCGCGCTCGACGACCAGCAGCGAGAAGCCCTTGTGTCCCGCCTCGGGATCCGTCCGTGCGACGACGATCACCAGGTCGGAGTTGATTCCCGCCGAGATGAACGTCTTGGAGCCGTTGAGAATCCAGTCGTCGCCGTCACGAACCGCGGTCGTCTTGATGCCCGCCAGGTCGCTGCCCGCGCCGGGTTCGGTCATCGCGATCGCGCCGACGAGCTCGCCGGTGATGTAGCCAGGCAGCCACCGCTCCTTCTGCTCGTCGGTGGACAGCGACGCGAAGTACGGCCCGACGATGTCGTTCTGCAGACTCAGGCCAGGAGTGGCAGGGCCGAACTTCGAGAACTCCTCGACGATCACCGCGTTGAACCGGAAATCGTCGACGCCTCCGCCGCCGTACTCCTCTGGCATGTTGAAGCCGATGAGCCCGTATTTGCCTGCGGCCACGTAAGACTCGCGGTCGACGAGGCGTTCGCTCTCCCACTTCTCGACGTGCGGGGCGCACTCCTTTTCCAGGAACTGGCGTGCGGTTTCGCGCAGCTGCTCGTGCTCGGGTTCGAGTACCAGTCGTTTCATCACTTCGCCTTCCAAACTGGTTGCCGCTTCTCGGCGAATGCCAGCGGCCCTTCCTTTGCGTCCTCGGATCTGATCAAGGTCCCGATCTCGCGCATGGTTCGTGCCCAGCCGGCCTCGTCGCCGGTGATCACGCCGTCGTCGACGCCGTTGGCCACCCGCTTGCTCGCCCATACCGCCAGGGGTGCGTTGACGGTGATCCGCTCGGCGAGCGCCAGCGCCGCGTCCACGGCGGTGCCGTCGGCGACGACCTGATTGATCAGGCCCCACTTGAGCGCGTCGGCTGAGCTCATCGGCTCACCGGTGAAGATCAGCTCCATCGCGACCTTGCGCGGCAGGTGGTCGACGATCCGGAAGACGCCACCCGCGGCGGCGATCAGTCCGCGTTTGACCTCGGGAAGGCCGAACTTCGCTCGCTCCTCGGCGACCACGAGATCGCTCGCGAGCGCCAACTCGGAACCGCCGCCAAGCGCGGTGCCGTTGACGGCGGCGATGGTCGGCTTGTCGATGTAGTGGTGTACATAGCCCGCGAAGCCCCATTCGCCGTGGTCGGGATGGAACAGATTCTCCCGCCGCGAGATGGCCTTCAGATCAGCTCCGGCGCAGAAAGATTCACCGGCACCGGTGATCACTACTGCGCGCACGTCGGCGTCGTCCTGCGCCGCCTGCAGCGCGTCGCCGACCGCAACGCTCACCGCGCTGTTGACCGCGTTGCGTGCCTCGGGGCGGTTGATCGTGATGAGCAGGACGTTGCCCCGCCGCTCGGTGAGAGCGGCGGGGACAGTCGAAGCCTCGGTCACGTCCGACGACGATCGTTGAGGAGTCGGACCATCATCACAGCAGTTCGAGGATGGTGGCGTTGGCCTGGCCGCCGCCCTCGCACATCGTCTGCAGGCCGTACTTAATCCCGTTGTCCCGCATGTGGTACAGCATCGTGGTCATGATCCGGGCGCCGGATCCGCCGAGCGGGTGGCCCAGTGCGATCGCGCCGCCGTTCGGGTTCAGCTTCTTCTCGTCGGCGCCGATGTCCTTGAGCCAGGCGAGTGGCACCGGCGCGAACGCCTCGTTGACCTCGAACACGCCGATGTCCTCGAGCTTGAGCCCCGAGCGCTTGAGCGCCTTCTGGGTGGCCGGGATCGGCGCGGACAGCATGATCACCGGGTCGGCGCCTGCCAGCGTCGCGGTGTGCACCCTGGCGATCGGCTTGAGGCCCAATGACTTCGCCTTCTCAGCCGACATGAACAGCAGCGCGGCCGAGCCGTCGGAGATCTGCGAGGAGTTGCCCGCGTGGATCACGCCGTCTTCCTTGAAGGCGGGCTTAAGCTGCGCCATCTTCTCGATCGGGGTGCCGCGACGGATGCCCTCGTCCTTGAGCACGACGTTCCCGTCCTGATCCTTGATGCCGACGATCTGGTCGTCGAACGCGCCGGAATCCTGGGCGGCGGCGGCCTTCTCGTGCGAGTCGAGGGAGAACTGGTCGAGCGTGGTGCGATCGAAGCCCCACTGCTCGGCGATCATCTCGGCGCCGGTGCCCTGGTTGGGTGTCTGGGTGTAGCGGGCGCGGAACGCCTCCGGGTACGGGTGGCCGCCGTTGGACAGCGAGGCGCCCATCGGTGTGCGCGACATCGACTCCACACCGCCGGCGACGACGACGTCGTAGTGCCCTGCCACCACACCTGCGGCCGCGAAGTGCACCGACTGCTGGCTCGACCCGCACTGCCGGTCAACCGTTACGCCAGGAACACTCTCCGGCCACCCCGCCGCCAGCACCGCGGTGCGGGCGATGTCCAGTGCCTGCTCGCCTGCCTGCATGACGCAGCCCCAGATGACGTCGTCGACGATCTCCGGATCGATGCCTGCGCGCTCGGCCAGGCCGTTGAGCACCTGTGCGGACAGCTCGCCGGGGTGAACACCCGACAGCCCGCCGTTGCGCTTGCCGACTGGCGACCGCACTGCCTCGACGATGACGGCTTCAGCCATGACACTTCTCCTTTGAATGTGATGTAGTCCCCGAAATGTATCCCGAACGTAGATGAACAAGGTTTACTAGGTCAACCTACTGGTTGGTAGGCTGCCGCCTGACGTTCGTGCCCGTCCAAGTGCATCCGACATGGTTTACTGAGTTGCATAGCTCGGGGAAACACTGTTTGGGAGATGTTGTGACGAGAAGCACACCGCTGGCGCCGATGATCGGCCCGGACGCCGTTCCGGCGAGTGCGGCTGTCCGGTCACCGAAGACGGCCGAGCTCGTCGCGGGCACGCTGCGCCGGATGGTCGTCGACGGTCAGCTCAAGGAAGGCGACTTCCTGCCCAACGAGGCCGAGCTGATGGCCCACTTCGCGGTCAGCCGTCCGACGCTGCGCGAGGCAGTGCGGGTACTGGAATCCGAACGGCTCGTCGAGGTGCGACGCGGATCGCGCACCGGTGCCCGCGTTCGGGTGCCAGGGCCAGAGATCGTCGCGCGGCCCGCCGGTCTGCTGCTCGAGTTGTCGGGCGCCACCATCGCCGACGTCATGGTCGCGCGTGCGGGCATCGAACCGATGGCCGCTCGGCTGCTTGCCGAATCCGGAACGCCGGAGGCGTTCGACGAGCTCGAGAAGATGGTGGCCGAACACATCCCGGCCGGCTGGCAGTCCGACCGGCTGGCCCAGACGACCGGGGACTTTCACCGTCGCATGGTAGAGCTGTCGGGCAACGCCACGCTCGCGATCATCGCGGGCATGCTGCACGAGATCACCGTGCGGCACACCGCATTCGTCTTCAAGGAAGGCCGCCCGGTATCGAAGGCGGACTACGACAAGCTGATGCGGTCCTATGGGCGTCTGATGAAGCTGTTGCGCTCTGGCGACGGCGCAGCGGCCGAGGCACATTGGCGCAAGCATCTTGACGTAGCCCGAGAACTGTCGTTGCAGGGACTCGAGGACGTCAAGGTCCGCGACGTCATGGGCTAGCGCCCTTCTCCCACGTCACGTGCACCGGCACCGTGTCGTCCCACGGCTGGCGCGTCACCATGTCGGCGACTTTGACGTAGCCGCTTTCGAATTCGCCGGTGGCGGCGTCGACGAGCCGGTACTGCTGGGTCTGCCGATGAATCGGTTGCGCGTCGAGCAGCAGGATCCGGATCTCACCGGGTTCGAAGTTGCACCGCTCGTGTAGCGCCTCGATCAGCTGCTCGTTGTGCATGTGGCCGTCGCCGAAGTTCCAGCCGATTGCGGTGCGAGCAGATGCGTTCACCGTCGGTGAGCATGTACTCGTCCTCGTTCTGTCCGGCCATCGCACGGTGGGCGAGTGTGAACATCGCTCGACCGTGAGTGTTGAAGGAGCGGAACGCGTATCCCATGTAGAGATACATCTCCGCGGTTTCCTTGCTGCCGTAGAACTTCTCCATCTGCGCGGCGGGCATGCTCGCGATCGACACGATGTTGTCGGCGATCTTCTGCTCGGCCGACGGCTTGATGCACCACAACCCGGTGTCCCAGTTGCCCGCGTAGTACCGCATGCCGGGAAGGAACGACACCTTGCGCGGGAACAGGTTTCCGATCACCACGGTGCCCGCGACGACGACGAACAACACGATCGGCAGCGGTGTCGTCATGTCGCTGAGTCCGACTTGCGGCGTGGCCGACGAACAGCGCCAGCACGCTGAACATCATGAACACGTTCCACTCCAGCGGCACCCCCATCGGTATCGACGACAGGATGCCGAAGTGGAAGCACAGCATGACGAACGCGGCGATCGCCGTCGGCCAGCCGCCGTGCGAGAAGAACAACACCAGCGGAACGAGCCCCTCGATCGCGGTGCTGAAGTGCGCGAGCCACCGCGACAGCCGGCCTGGCCGCAGGTCGTCGGGAAAGTGCTCGAAGAACCTGCCGCTTGATCCACCGCGGCCGGAACACCGGGTTGTTGCTCATCATCGTCGAGATCACGAACGGGAAGTGCTTGTTGAGCTTGGACGTCGCGGCGCCGAGCCAGATCACCAGGCAGACGAGCTTGGCGGCGATGATCATGTCCACCCCGTACCGACGAACAGGAAAGCCACCGTGAACGACGCGTACACCTCGCCGCGGGCGGCAAGGAAGATCACCTTGTCGCGCAGCCCGGTCACCGCAAGCAGGCCGAGGATCGTCCAGATCTGCCACATCGGAAGCACGCCAACGATGGTGCCAAGCGCAGGGATCGGGCCGGTGCCGTCGGAGAACAACGCAACCACAAGCATCACCAACAGCGCCGCGTACAGCAGCGCGTCGACGGGCGTGCGAGCCGTGCCCTTGGTCAGCGGGATCCGGTTGGGCCACGGTGGCAGCCGAATGGTCTTGGGCCGCAACCAGTACAGGATCGATCCCATGGGCGGGAAGAACCGGTTGTTCAGCGGGCCGAATCCGCATCCGAGCCCGACCACCTCGAACAGCATCGTGTAGAGCACGACCTTCTCGAACACGATCGGCTCTGCGTACCAGGACGCGACGTTGGTGAACCCGTCGATGCCCTTCGTGGTGAGGACGATCAGCCAGGCCGCCAGAACGTAGAGCAGGATCTTGACGACGTAGAACAGGTGCAGCACGACGGGCGTCCCGAAGCCGACCTCGGCCCAGTGCCGGGCCATCGGCACGATCTTTTCGGCGCGGGTGCCCTTGCTCCACTCTGCGTAGTCGACGACGGGCGCGTCCTGCTTCAGAAACCCCATGGACGCAAGACTAGAACGTGTTCTAGCCGCGTGGAATCGGTTTAGCCTTACCCGATGACGACCTTCGGCCTGGTGCACGGCGGGTACCACGGCTCCTGGTGCTGGGAGCAGTTAACGCCGCTCCTGGAACAAGCGGGCCATGACGTGGTGGCCATGGACCTGCCCCTCGAGGACAGCGCTGCCACGTTCGACACCTATGCCGACGTAGTCTGTGCGGCGCTGGCCGACTGCGGTGACGATGTCGTTCTTGTCGGGCACTCCTACGCCGGAAACACGATTCCCTTGGTGGCCACTCGTCGGCCCCTACGTCATCTGGTCTATCTGTGCGCCATGATCCCCGACATCGGCCGTAGCCTTGCCGAGCAATTGACCGACAGACCGGAGATGCTCAACCCGATCTACAAACGTGGATTGGGCGAGCTCGACGAGCAATTGCGACAGGGGTGGACCGATCTCGACATCGCGCGCGAGGTGTTCTACGGCGACTGCGACGAACGGTTCGCCCTGGCTGCGCTCAGCCGGCTTCGACCCCAGTCGATATATCCAGCGATCCAACCGTGCTCGCTGGCCGAACACCCCAGGGTGTCGACGACATACATCGTGTGCAGCGACGACCAGATGCTGCGTCCCGAATGGTCGCGACAAGCTGCTGGCGAGCGGCTCACCGCCGAACTCATCGAGCTTCCAGGACACCACTCGCCGTTCTACTCACGGCCGTCAGATCTGGCCGGCATTCTGCTCGGCTTGGCGGGCTAGGCGTCGGCCTTCGCAGGCGGCCGCCAGAAGATCGCCAGCTGGCCGATACCGCCTGCGAGCCCCAGCCCGACCGAGATCAGCAGACCCCACCAGCCGTGCAGGAGGTCGTACAGGCCGGAGGTGCGGAGAAGGACGTAGTCCACGCTGAATCTGCCGGGCCCGATCGTGGCCACCGCCACCGCCGCCACGGCCAGTATCAGGTTGTACTCCCAGCCCTCCTTGACGATGAAGAAGCCGTTGGGCCGGTGCACTGTCCATGCCGCGACGAACATCAGCGCGACGAAGCCGGCCGCGGGGATCGGCGTCAGCAGGCCGACGGCCAACCCGATGCCCGCCGACATCTCCGTGGTCGCGGCGATCCTGGCGTGAAACATGCCCGGCTTCATGCCCATGCTGTCGAACCAGCCGGCGGTGCCTGCCAAGCCGCCCTTGCCGAAGAACTTGTTGTAGCCGTGCGCGGCCATGGTCAGGCCCAGCACCACCCGCAGTATCAGCAGCCCGGTGTCAATGGCCGTGTGGTCAGTCATGCAACAAAATCTAGGCCATGTGTTAAACCGCCGCCCAGCCCCCGTCCACACCCAGCACCGTCCCGTGGATGTTTGCCGCGTCATCGCTGGCCAGGAAGACCACCGCAGCTGCGACCTCGGCCGGGGTGCTCATCCGTCGCGACGGAACGCGGGCCAGCATCGGTGCGACGTGATCGGCGAACTGCTCCTGGCGTTCGGTCGCGATCGGTCCCGGCGCGACAGCGTTGACCCGTACACCGAACGGCCCGTACTCGTCGGCCCACGACTGGGTGAACGAATGAATCGCGGCCTTGTTGGCGGAATAGATCGCCGACCCCGCGCTGCCGCGAAGCCCGGTGATCGATCCGATGTTGACGATCACTCCCTCGCCCCGCTGCACCATCGCCGGCGCCATCACACCAGTCAGCAGGAACGGCGCGAACACGTTGACCGAGAAAGCATCCCGCAGTAGTTCCTCCGAGATCTCGGCGGTCGGCGTCGGCATGAGCAGCATCGCGGCGTTGTTGACCAAAATGTCGATCCGCCCTCCCGCGGCGGCGGTGGCCTGTTCGGCCAGGCGACGCACCCCGTCCTCCCCTGCGCCAAGGTCGGCGGCGACGAACTCTGCTGTGCCGCCTGCGGACCGGATGTCGGCGACGACCGCGTCGCCACGCTCCTTGTCGCGGCCGCTGACGACGACCAAGGAACCCTCTGCCGCCAGCGCCGAGGCGATAGCGACCCCGAGACCGCCGGTAGAACCCGTAACCAGTGCTGTGCGGCCTGCGAGCCGCGTGATGTTTGAACTCATGAGTCCACTGGTACGCTGGCAAAAATGGACCTGCAAGTCCAGAAACTGACGGCCAAGGGCCAGGCGACGCGGCAGCGCATCATCGAGGGCGCCGCCGCCGAGATCCGCGAACGCGGTGTCGCGGTCGCCACGCTCGACGACATCCGCGCGCGTACCCAGACGTCCAAAAGCCAACTGTTTCATTACTTCCCGGAGGGCAAGGAGCAGTTGCTGCTCGCGGTCGCCGAGCACGAGGCCCAGATGGTCCTCGACGATCAGCAGCCATACCTGGGCGATTTGACGTCGTGGGCGGCGTGGCAGCGTTGGCGTGATGCCGTCGTCGACCGGTACCGGCGGCAGGGCCAGCACTGCCCACTCGCCGTGCTGATGTCCGAGATCGGCCGCACGACGCCGGGCGCTCAGGCCGTCACCTCTGCGCTTATGCGCAGGTGGCACGACGAGATCGCGGCCGGTGTGCGGCATATGCAAGCGCAGGACAAGGTCGCCGCAAGGCTCGACGCGGACCGGGTCGCGGCCGCGCTGCTGGCCGGAATCCAGGGCGGCGTCGGCGTCATGCTGGCCACCGGCGACCTCGAGTTATCTCGAAGCCGCGCTCGACGTCGGGATCGACTCGCTGCGCGGCATCGACTACCCCAGCGCGGCCTCGAGCCGCTCGACATAAGCGTCGACGTCGCCGATCGCCGACTCGGCGGCATGGACGCTGATCGCGACGGTGTCGCCGATGCCGTGCACACCGTGCGTCAGGCCCATCATCGGTGACAGACCCGGGTAGCCGGCCGTCAGCACGACGGGCAACTCACCGAAGCGCAGATCGGCCGGTCCACGGTTGACGCTGGAAACGACGGTGTTTCCGGTGACGGTGGGTGACCTCACCATCGGGTCGAACTGATTGACGCCCCAACGCAATAGCGGCGCCGGAACCGCGGCGAACGCGCGACTTGACGCAATCATCCCCGGATGCGCCGCCCTCCGACGACGCTGCGCAAGGTCCCCTGCGATCCGTTCTGTCCGCTCGTCAGGGTCCAACTCCGGATACAGCCCCACCGCGACATTGCCGAAGTGGTTGTGCGCCTTGCGGACACCCACCTTCGCCATCGGCACCTCCGCGCCGAGCGTCGACGGGTCGTCGCCGAGCTCACGCAGGTGGCCAGCCAACGCGGTGGACACCGCAGCCAGCACGCCGACCGTCACGGTGGGGCCGGGCAGCTGGACGCGATTCCGGATCACCGTTCGAACGCTGCGCACACCTTCGGGCCGCACATTGCTGTGCAGGGCGGGCCGCGAATCCGCCTGCGGGGGAACCAATCCCGCCTCGGTATCGCGGACCAGCTGTCGATATGTGCGCGCAGCCTGGATGCTGCGCCACGGCAATGCAGCGCCCAGAAACGGTGGTGGCGACGGAACCGGCGGCACCTCCCCCGCACGACCGAAGAGCCACGCCGACAGCGCCGACCACCGGACGCCGTCTGCCAGGGCATGCGTGGCCTGTAATACCACCACCGCGCCGACGCCGACGCCGACACCAGGCAGCGCGTCGACGTGCGTGAACACGTGCAGCCGCCAGGTCATCCTTCGAGCGTCGAGCTGGTGTTCGGCCAACCCCGCGACCGCCGCCAGACATCCCGTCCAGCTGCTGTCGTCGAGGTCGTGCACGACGACTTGGTCAGGCTCGAGGTCGCCGGTCACCCACGCCGGGTAGCTGAGGCCGTTGCGCCCCTCTACCCGCAGTCTCAGCTCGGCGCAGTTCTGCGCCCGCAGGCGGATCCGCTCGAGCACCTGCTCCAGACCCGAAGTCACGCCCGCGAAGCCGTAAAGCAGAAACTGATCGTTGGGGATCTTCGCGGACATCCAATGCATTTGCGCATCGACAGCCGAGAGCCGACGCCGTGCCATGGTCTCAGGGCTTCCTGCTGTTGCCATCGTTCCTTATACTCTCTGATCTTTGCTTGCATGCGTAAGGGTGAGACGGCCGAGTACGTGGGGATTTCGGTGGTGGGGTGCGTACGGCCGCCGAGGAGGGGCGGTTGCCGTGTCGGCGGTGGGCATCGGGGCAGCGGTTGTTTGATCGCGTGAATGTGGACGCGTACTTGGTTGACCGGTGCCCGGTGACGATGATGCGGGTGGGCGGGAGTGGGTGGAGGCCCTGTATGGCCGGGTATCGGAGTCCACTGGCCAGGAGTCGCCGCTAGCCAATCAGGAACGGATGCTTAGGGATTCGTCGTCAGGCACGGTGTTTGGGGTGTATCGCGACCGTGAGTCGGGGTTGCGGGAGTCGCGGGCCGGCCTGAACCGGCTACTTAACGATGCCGCGCAGAGCCGGTTCATCGTGGCGCGGATGGTGTAGCGGGGCCGGTTGGCGCGGTTCGGGACGGCGTGCAGTGAACGCTATTTGTCGGTGTGCGAGGTTAGCGTCGAGGCGTTGCACGACCCGGGGATGAGCCGTTGTTGGAGGGCAGTTGGTGGACGGTTTGATTCCGCTGTTGGCGTGGTTTTCGGGGCGGTTTGATCAGTCGGGGTCTAAGCGCAATCAGCCGCGGGTGCGCGATGCGGCCAGCGAACGGCTCGCCGGGTGAGTGCGGGTGCGCAGATGTTGGATGCGCGCCAGGCCGGGAAACTGCTTGGCGTCAACGGTGGGGTCATCACCCAGGTCCTCCACGTCAAGCAGGTGACGATGGCCCAGATCGAACAATGGCAGGCGCAGCCGCCGCGTTGGCTACTGAAGGCCCAAGCAAAGAAGCGGCGGTCGTTGGCCCGCCGCGAGCGGCGTCGGCGGCAGGCGGCGGCCCGGCGTCAACGGAGCGCGGACGACCAGAGGCTATGCCCAGCGGCGGTGGCCCAACTGCTGGGACTCTCTTATGAGCGGGTGGCGGCGGCAATGCGCACCGCTGGGGTGGGCACGCCGCTGGATAAGCCCACGGTCACTGGCTGGCTGTCCTCCTGTGTCCGGCCGATGCCGCAGTGGTTGTCGGACCTGTTGGCGCAGGCCGTGGCGGAAGCGGCCGAGCGGGAAGCGCGAGCCCAGGCCGAAGCGCTGGAGGCGGAACACCGTCGGCTGCTGGTCGAAGAACGCGTCCAGCACGAGCTGCTGGCAGGTAAGCGCCGCTTCCACGGCAACGACCTTGACTTGGTTGAGGAGTGGGCGTTTAACGCAGCTAAGGACCTGATCTACAACGACGGCGACGTCGGCGAGCTGGAAACCGCCGTGCTGCGGGCCGTCGGCATCGACGCGAACGACCACACGACGTGGCCGTTTCATTTCGGCGGCTGCGACGGGCTGGGCAGTGGCAACTGTGAGGAACGCGCCGCCGAGATTGCCGCGCAGCGGTTCGAGGGGCTCGAAGCCGACCGCCTTGAGCGCCGGGAGCGTTCCCGCCGCGACGCCGAACGCATCGCCTCCCGTGCATTCGTCGTCGGCCAGCCCGTGCTGGCCCATTACGACGGCCGCGCCGCGGTAGTGATGAAGATGAACACGGTGACCGTCAAGGTCCGCCACATCGGTTGGAAGTCCAACGGATACGAGTTAGTGGAACGAAATTATTCCCCGGCATATCTGCACGACCTGCCTGCCCGGCTGATGCAGACGATGGGCGCGATAGCAGTCGGCCAGCGGATCGAGTTCACCGACTGGGGCGGCCACAAACGTACTGGCGAAGTCCTAGAAACCTACGCACCGCTGCTGCAGGTGGGCTACCAGCTGGCGCGCGGGCAGTCCCGCAACGCCTGGATCGACGCGCTGCGTCTCGATGGTGACGGTGACCGATCATGATGATCTCCTCGGCGGTGCCGATGCGCATCGGGGCAGCGGTCGATGAGGCCACCGGGCAGGTGATCGATACGGCGCCGCTGATCGGCTGGCTGCTCGATCTGGTCGGCGAGTTGGCCGGGGAATTGATGCGCAGTTGTTGGGAGCCGGTCACTTTCACCGCGCTGCACGAGGGTGTGGACGCGCTCGGACGCAGACTGCCCTCCAGGGCGGCGGTGGTCGCGACGCGGTTGGGTTGGGTCCCGCAGCCGCCGGCCGGGGTGTATGTGCCCTCGCGGGTGGTGCGGCTGGCCCAGGCCAATGTGGTGCCGATCCTGAAAACCCTGGCCTTTCGGGATCGGCTGATCCCCCACGTGGTGGCCGCCCTCGACGCGCACGGACAGCTCGATCGCGATCGGCTCGACGACGAGCAGTGCCGGTACGCGAGTGCGGCGTTCCTGCGCAACCTGGCCCGTCAATTGCGTTGCCACGCTGGCGAGCCGATCACGTCGATTACTCAGATCCAGAGCGCGCCCACTGTGCCTGCGATCGCGCGGCTCGGCGCCGCGGACGCCCAACTCGTGGAGTTGGGTGGTGTCGATGCGGGTGGGGTGTGGCTGCGGATCAAACTGCCCACCACGCCCGCACCGACCAAACGCGCGCACTGGTGCTGGTACAAGTTGTGGTTTCCGACTCCACCGCACCTGAATGGCCGCGATATCCGGGTGTGGCATCTGCCCACCATCTCGATACACGGTGGTGCGCCACTGCTGCGGTTCACCGTCACCGAGGAAGTTCCCGACCCCGACACAGCCAACGCTATCGCGGCGCTAGGGATCGATTGGTCGCCGGCCAGCCTGGGCGCGGCCAGTGTTGTCACCGAGCGTGGCGGCCAGCTGGTCACCGATGCGCGTATCCACGTCTACAACGACCGCGGGCTGGGAGTGCGGCTGGCCCGGCTGCAGACCGAGGGCCAACACCTCACCGCGAAGATCGACCGACTTACCCAGCTCGCGACCCACGCTTCCGAGCCCACCCAAACCGTGTTGAACGCGAAAATCGCAGTACTCAAGCAGCACCACGCTGCGCTGGGCGCCAAACGCCGCCGCATCAACCGGGAGCTCGCATTCGACTTCGCCAAAACCATGACCACCATGGCCACCGCCTCCGGGGTCGGGGTGATCGCCGTAGAAGACCTCCGCGAACTGGAACCGCGCGGGCGCGGCAAGGCCAACAACAACCGCGCCGCCCAATCCGCGCGACGTCAGGCATACCGGGCGCTAGAACACACCGCCGCCCGCGCCGGGCTGGAAGTCGTCATGTGCCCGCCGCGGGGCACCTCCGCGCGCTGCCCCAGCTGCGACGGCGAGCTCACTCGGCCAAACGGGTATCACAGCGCCAGCTGTGACCGCTGCGGCATCAGCAACGCCGATCGCGACCAAATCGGCGCGAGAACCCCCAGGTTTTGTTCCGATCTTCATAGGAGGATTGGAAGCTATGCCCCGTCAGTATTCGCCGGAGTTTCGGCAACGTGCGTTGCGGTTGTTGGACACCGTGATGGAAGCCTCGGAAATTTCTGAGTTCGAGGCCATCAAGTCCGTAGCGAGCAAACTCGGTATCTCGGAGGAATCGGTGCGCCGGTGGCGCCGCAAGGCCCAAGTTGATGCCGGGGAGCGTCTCGGTATGACCACTTCTGAACATGCCGAGATCCGCAAGCTCAAGCGTGAAGTCGCCGAATTACGCAGAGCCAATGAAGTTTTGAAGTCTGCGTCTGCGTTTTTTGCAGCGGAGCTCGACCGTCCCGCGACGAAATGATCGCCTACATCGATGCGCATCGTGATCAGTTCGGAGTCGAGCTCATATGCCGTGTCTTGCGGGCAGCTATCCCCAAGTTCTTGACCTCACGCGGCTACCGGGCCGCCCGTAGCAGACCGCCGTCAGACCGCGAGATCCGTGACGAGCAGCTGATCGCCGACCTGCGCACGGTGCACCAGAGGAATTTTTCGGTGTATGGCGTCAAGAAGATGCACGCGGCCATGCGACGCCAGGGCTGGCAGGTGGGGCGAGAGCAGACCCGCCGGCTGATGCGCAAGGCCGGCCTGCGCGGGGTGCAGCGCGGCAAGCCGGTGTTCACCACCGTCAGCGACCCCGCCGACGAGCGGCCCGCCGACTTGGTCAACCGCCAGTTCGAGACCGCGGCGCCCAACCGGTTGTGGGTCGCCGACATTACCTACGTACGCACCTGGCAGGGGTTCTGCTACACCGCGTTCGTCACCGACGCCTGCAGCCGCAAGATCGTCGGCTGGGCAGTCGCGGCGACAATGCGCACCGAGGATCTGCCGTTAGAGGCTTTCAATCACGCTGTGTGGCAGTCGAACTCGGACCTATCCGAGTTGGTGCATCATTCCGACCGCGGATCGCAATACCTATCGCTGACCTATACCGATCGGCTGGCCGAACTCGGAATCGCTCCCTCGGTCGGGTCGCGCGGCGATAGTTATGACAACGCCCTCGCCGAGGCGGTCAACGCCGCCTACAAGACCGAGCTGATTCACCGCGTTCGACCGTGGCGGTGCATCGACGACGTCGAACTGGCGACCGCCGAATGGGTGGCCTGGTACAACCAGGAACGCCTGCACGAAGCCCTCGGCTACGTCCCACCCGCCGAGTACGAGGCCGCCCTCACCGGCGCCTCACACCCCGCGAGCCAGCCAAACCCGGCCCTCGCACCCACATAGGAACAAAACCTGGGGTAGTTCAAAACGCGTCACGAGGGTCAAACACCGGCAGTCACCAAGACCCGTCACAAGACCACCACCACCCCAAAACAACGCCGCCACAAACGAACCCGACGCACCACAACACTCCCCACCACCAAACAACAGACCCATCCTGCACGCAAAGCGTCCGTGTGGGACAGAGACCAGCCAACCGCACCCGCGGAAAGCACCTCTGCACAACCCATCTCCGACACCTGCGACACACGGTGTCAGCAAGTATCAGAGACCGATAGACGCTATTGTCTGCCCCATGCTCCCGCCTACAAGTGGTGACGGCGTCGTCGTCATCACCGGTGCGTCGTCCGGAATCGGCGAGGAGATCGCCAGGGAATTCGCCCGCCGCGGTTACCGATTGGTGCTCGTTGCCCGCCGGGCGGACCGGCTCACCGCCCTTGCGGAGGAATTCGGCGGCCACGCGCATGTGCTGCCAGCTGACCTGTCGAACCGCGACGAGCGCGCGACCCTGTTCGACCAGGTGGCGGCGCTCGGTGTGGTCCCGGACATCCTGGTCAACAACGCCGGGCTTGCCACACTGGGCCCGATCGCTGAATCGAGTCCAGAGGCCGAACTCAACCTGGTCGAGGTCGACGTCGCCGCGGTCGTCGACCTGTGCAGCCGGTTCGTCCCCAGCATGGTCAAGCGCGGAAGGGGCGCGGTGCTCAACGTCGCGTCGGTCGGCGCGTTCGGACCTGTACCGGGGCAGGCGTCGTACGGCGCGGCCAAGGCGTTCGTGCTGTCCTACACCCACGCGATGCGCGAAGAGCTCAAGGGCACCGGAGTGACGGCCGCGACGTTGTGTCCCGGGCCGGTGCGCACCGGGTTCGGCGAGGCCGCAGGCATACCCGACGAAGAGGCGGAGAAGTCGCTGCCGAAGTTACTCTGGCAGGAGGCTGACGCCGTGGCCAAGGCCGCGGTCGACGGCATGGCGTCGGGTAAGGGTGTGATCGTTCCCGGAATGCCCAACAGGATCGCGGCGGCGATCAATCACCTCATGCCGCGCAGGCTGCTGCTATCGCTGGTCGCTCGCAACCACCCGGGGCTGAAGAAGCCCTAGGCAGCCTGTCCGACGAAGTCGACGATGTGACGCCCGACGACATCGGGCTGATCGAGCTGCAGGAAATGCCCGCCGTTTTCGATCAGCGCGATCTCGCTCTCATCCGGCAACACCCGCTCGATCCACGGCGTGTAGTCCTCGGAGCAGCCGTCGTCGGTGCCATGCAGATACAGCGTCGGTAGCCGAGGGGCTTCCAGCCAGTGCTTGTTGAGCTCCGCGTACTGGGCGGGTGGTTGGCTGCCACGGACGGTCGCGCGGTAGTACCCGAGCGCGGCACGCCACCGTTCGGGAGCACCGATTGCGTCGTCGACGTAGCGCAGATCCTCGTCAGCCCGGTAGCCGGGAGACCACTTCCGCCACAGCCGCGGTATCACCCATGACGCGGAACGGTCTGGTAGCCAAGGCAATTGGAAGTACATGATGTACCAGCTGAGTAGCAGCTGACGCGGTAGTTTCGCGGCCAGTCGGCTGGCCTGCGGCACCCTACCGAAAGGCCGGAACGCGGCGCTGAAAGGCACCGACATGATGACGGCCTTGGCGAACGGGCTGTTCGGCATCGCAGCGAGCCCCGCACCGGCGATCGCTCCCCAGTCGTGTCCAATCAGCACATCGCGTCCGGTGGGTCCCGCGGCCTGCAGCACCCGCAGCGCGTCGTCCATGTAGGCGCCGACATGGTAGCTGCCGTCGGCCGGGATCGACGACGGCGCGTAGCCGCGCATGAAAGGCGCCACCACCCGCCACCCGGCGTCCACCAATTGCGGCGCCACCTTGCGCCATCCGTATGCGGTGTCGGGGAAACCGTGCAGGCACAACGCGATTGGTGCGTCGGCCGCGCCCCAGGTCAACGCTCGCAGCTGACCGGCCGGCGTCGTAACGTCGAGCCATTGCGGTTCGGTCACGCTACACCGGGTCGAATTTAGCGATCAGCCATCGGTCGCCGACCTTGTCCAGGGTCACCCGCACGCTGGACGCGGTGTCGGTCGGCGCATCCTGACCGACGATCACGGTCTGGTTGACGAACACGAGCGCCACGGCGTGGTGGGGATTGGCGGAAACCGATGCGACGGCGGGAACCGTTGCGACCGCGGCGATCTGCTTCTGCTTGGCACCCGGGATCACGACGTCGTTCGTCAGCGACGTGTACGAGTCGCGGAAATCGCCGGTCAGCAGGTCACGCGCCGCGCCGAGCTGTTGCTCAACGGTGTCGGGCTTATACGACAGCAGCGCGATCGTGCTGTCCTTGGCGGCCTGCACCGATTGATCGCGCGCGCGGTCGTTGTCGCGCACCGAATTGTCCATCCACTTCAGGTATCCGGCACCAAGCGCCAGCAGCAGCGCCAAGGCGGGCAGCACGCCGAACGCGAATACCCGCGCCCATTGGATGCGTCGCGTTGGCTTCTCCGGTTCAGCGGACTCCGTGGCCTCGTCGTCGGTTTCGGTTGGCTCCTCGGTCGACTCATCGGCCTCGTCGGTCTCGTCGACGACCTCGTCCGTCACCGTCTCGTCGGCGTTCTCGGTGTCGGTGTCGGTGTCGATCGGTGCCACGGTGGCCTCTTCTTCTGAGGTGTTGTCTTCGCTGTGCTTGCTCACGGTACGAACTCCACGTTGGATACCTTCGCCTCGTCGCCGACCTTCTCCACCGAGATGCGCATCCGCCAGGCGCGTGGGGCTTGTTCGGGCGCACCGGCGTTAGAGGTCTTGACCTGCACCGCGACCAGCACCTGCGCGCCGTTGTCGGATTCGGACTCCAAGCCCGCCTCGGAGATGGTGCCTACCGACTTCGATTGAGCCTGCTTGACGACCTCGACGAACGGCTGCGAGCGCTTCTGGAAATCGTCGTAAAAGGTTCCGGTCGCGGAGTCCAGAATGCGCTGCACGTTGGCGTCAGCCTGTTGCCAGTCGATCGTGGTCAGGTTCAGCGCACCCTGCCGACCTACCTGGAGGAACAGGTTGCGCTGCTCTTCGGCTTGATGCGATTGGTAGGTGCGGAAACCTAGCCAGCCAGTCAGCCCAGCCAGCGCCACCACCAGCACCAATCCGACGATGGTGGCCAGCCGCACGTGTGACATCCCTGGCTTGGCCGATGCGGCTTCGTCGTAATCGGCGACCTCGTCGTCAGCGTCACCGTCTGCCTCTTCAGGGACGTCGTCGCCGACAGTCGCGTCTGATTGGGCAACCGCGGACTCACCGTCTTCCACCGCACCATCGACGGCGGACGTCGATTCACGTTCTTCGCCCCCAGCGGGAGTTGCATCGTCTGCCATTCGGTTCCTTCGGCTCGGTGGGGCCAGGTCGGTCAAAACACAGGTCGGCACCAACTTACGTGCACGACACGATAGCCCCGCTAGCTGGCGGCGCCGCGTGCACCACCAGCATGTTTTATCAAAGCGATAAATAGTTTACTGTTTGAGGTTGGCATGGAAGCCCGGAGGGAGCCTGTCAGTCGCCAAGGCGCGATCACCAGAGCGCTGGGAGGCTGTGGGAGCTGTCCGCGGAACTGAATGGCTGCGATTGGCAGGAGAGCTCGCTCATGATGACCGATTCCGCATACCTCAGACCTGGGACCCGGCTGGCACCCAGTCCGACACCCGAGTCGACGGCGTTCTGGACAGGTGGGCGCGACGGGCAACTGCTAATCAACCGCTGTCATGGCTGCGGACGCTTCTTTCATCCACCGGGACCGGCGTGCTGGCGCTGCCGGAGCACCGACGTCGCACCAGAGCCGGTTTCAGGCAAGGCCACCGTTGCCGCGTACACCATCAACCGACAACCGTGGATTCCCGGCCTCGATCCGCCGTACATCGTCGCGATGGTGGAGCTCACCGACGAGCCCGACGTCCGGCTCATCACCAACGTCGTCGACGTGTCGGCGGACTACATTCACGTCGGCCTGTCTGTCGAAGTGTTCTTCGAGGACTGGACGGCGATGTCGGGTGAAGAAGACAGCCGCGTTTGGCTTCCCCTGTTCCGCCCGGTCACGCCCTGAGCCGTCGATCACAAGCCCAGGTCGCGGCCGATGATTTCCTTCATGATCTCTGTGCTGCCGCCGAGGATCGTCTGGATTCTCACGTCGACATAATCACGGGCGACGCGATATTCGTTCATATAGCCGTAGCCGCCGTGCAACTGCACACACCCGTCGATGATCTTCTTGGCGGTCTCCGTACACCACCACTTGGCCTTGGCTGCCTCAACGGCAGTCAGGTCACCGTCGACGACGGCCTGTAGACAGCGGTCGATGTACTGCTCACCGATCTCGAGTTCGGTGTCCATCTCCGCGAGCAGGAAACGATTGTGTTGGAAATTCCCGATCGACTGCCCGAACGCCTTACGGTCCTTGGCGTACTGCAAGGTCTGGCGCCATGTTTCGCGCGCGCCATAGATCGCCGCGATCGCAATGGAGAGCCGCTCTGAGGGCAGGTTTTGCATCAGATGGTAGAAGCCGCCACCCTCCTTGCCCAGGACATTGGCGGCGGGCACACGGACGTTCTCGAAGTGAAGCTCGGCGGTGTCCTGCACATGCAACCCCATCTTGTCCAGCTTCCGGCCGCGGGTGAAGCCGTCCATTCCGTCCTCGACGACCAGCAGGCTGAAGCCCTTGTGCCCGGCGTCCGGATCGGTCCGGGTTACCACCACGACCAGATCGCAATTGATCCCCGAGGAGATGAATGTCTTGGAGCCGTTGACGATCCAGTGGTCACCGTCCCGCACCGCGGCCGTACGGATGCCTGCGAGATCGCTGCCCGCTCCTGGCTCGGTCATGGCGATCGCCACGATGGTCTCGCCGCTGATGATGCCGGGAAGCCAGCGTGCTTTCTGTTCGTCGTTCGCAAGGCTTTTGAAGTACGGGCCGACGACGTCGTTCTGTAGTGACAACGCGGGGACGGCGTTGCCCCACTTTGCGAATTCCTCGGTGATGACGGCGTTGAACCGGAAGTCGTCGGATCCCCCGCCGCCGTACTCCTCGGGCATGTTGAACCCGATCAGCCCGTACTTGCCGGCTGCGACATACGCAGACCGGTCGACGATGCGTTCACGCTCCCATTTGTCGGCGTGTGGTGCCACCTCCCGTTCGAGGAACTGCTTGGTGGTTTCGCGCAGCGCCTCGTGCTCGGCTTCGTAGATTCTTCTCTTCATGCCTTCACTCTCCGTGAAGCCGGGCGCATCTCCGCGCCGACTCTTCCTGATATCCGTGAGACGACTTGTGCCCCAGGCCTTCTCAATGCCGCATCGGGCACGGGCAATAGCACCGCCCCGGTGTCCTTTGATGGCAACCGAAACTCTGACAAGTGCCCGGGTCAGTCCTCCTCGAGCACCAGAGCAAGCTCGGGACAGGCGGCCACGCCGTCTCGGGTCTTCTCCTCGTCTCCGGGCTTGACCTCGTGGGCCTCGAGGATGCTGTAGCCGGAGTCGTCAATGGGAAACAGCTCGGGGTCGACGGCGTAGCACTGGGCATGGCCGACGCACCTCGACTGTTCGAGACGAACTTTCATTGGTCGATCCTCCGTCGTAGTAGTCAGCAGGCCACCCGTATCGAGAAGGTCTGCGAGATGCGCGCACTGGGGTTGCTGTCGCTGAATCCGTTCGCGGTGCCGTTCATGAGGAACGTGCGTCCCGTCTGCTCGACCTTGGCTGGAGAGTCGAGTTGTGCCCAGTAACTACCGGTGAACCCGCCGAGGTTACGGATCTGCGCGAACTGCACGGAAGCGCCCTCAGAGGTGTCGACGGCCGACGTCGTACCCGACTTGTCGTCACCGGTGTTGATCGTCGTGACCGCACCCTCGGACGTGCAGGTGACGTCGCGGGTGGTGGCCACCCTCGCGCCGTTGACAGCGACCTCAGCCGTCCCCGCTGACAAGCCTCCCTGTGGAGGCCCGACCTGTTCCGGATCCGAGCAGCCGACAAGCGCTGCCGCCACCGCGACCCCGGCCACGAGTCGACGATCGGTGAGCATCACGGAAAACATAATCCGCTAAATATCTTCCCAATTCAACCTCGGAGCGGTTGACTGTGTGAACCAGGGTGAAAGGACAGCCGATGGACCCCAATCCCGACTACGACGCCAGCGACGAACTCGAGTACGGATTCAACTGGTTCGCCTGGATACTGCGCGGCGTCTATCCGCCGCCTGCATATCCGCCCGTCTAGGGCGATGCCGTGTAGCCGGCGGCGGACTTCCTGAGCTGCCAGATTTGCGCGGGACACAGCTCGTTGGCCGACTGTGTGATCAGGTACGACGCCTGGAACTCGTCGGCCGTGGTGAAGTCATTCTTGATGTCGCCGACGAGTTGCACATATGACCTGCCGGCAGCGATCTTGTTGCAGACCCCATGTCCGTAGGCCAGTGCCTGGTCGGCATTGGCAAAGTTGTAGCCGGGGCGGACCGTGACGTTGACCAGATACGCGACTGCATCCGCCGACGCGGCAGGCGTGGGCAGGACGTATCCGCCCAGCGCGAGCAGCGTAGCGGCGGCCGGCGTAACGATCCGTCTTAGCTTCATAAGAACGAAAGCGTAATTCATTTAGCTATTTGTGTGTAGTCTATTCGGTCATGACGTTGATCCGCCGTCGCGGCGTGACGATGCTGTTCCTGATGGTCGCGCTCGCGGCGGGAATAGCAGTACCGCCCGCACACGCCGACAACAAGCGCCTCAACCAAAGCGTGTTCGCCAACATCTACACCGCGCAGAAGCAGAACGGCTGCCTGACGGAGCCCCGGCTCGACGGCAGGCTCGTCGACGCCGCACGCAGACATACCCTCGACGTACTCAACCATCCCGAAATCGATGGTGACATCGGCTCGGACGGCTCCACCACGCAGGACCGGGCAAACGCCGCGGGCTTCGTCGGCAAGACCTCCGAAACCATCGCGATCAATCCGGCGATCGCGATCAGCGGCATCGAAATCCTCAGCCAGTTCTGGTACAACCCGGCCTACCAGGCCATCATGAAGGACTGCGCGAATACCGCCATCGGAGTCTGGTCGGAAAACAGTCTCGCCCGTTCGGTGGTCGTTGCGACTTACGGCCAGCCGGCCTAACTGCCCGGTGACCTCGCGACATCGGCGCGCAGTCGCTTCTTGTCGATCTTGCCGCTCGGCAGAACAGGCAACTCCTCGGCGATGACCAGCCGGCGCGGGACCTTGTAGCTCGCCAGCCGGGAGCGGACGAATTCCTGGATCGCCTCGAGCGTGACGGATGCACCCGGTATCAGTTCGACGACGGCGCACACGGTCTCACCCCATCGGTCGTCGGGCGCGCCGACGACGGCGCAGGCCGCGATACCTTCGAACCGGCTCACGGCATCCTCGACCTCCGGTGAGTACACATTCTCCCCGCCGGTGATGATGATGTCCTTCTTGCGATCCACCAGATAAAGGAGGCCGCGCTCGTCGAATCGCCCGATGTCGCCGGTGTGACACCACCCGTCGCGCAATGTCGCCATCGTCGCGGCGTGGTCGTCCCAGTAACCGCGAAACAGCGAATCCGACTGCACCACAATCTCCCCCGGCTCACCGGCCGGCACGTCGGTCCCGTCGTCGGAGACGATGCGCACCCGGATGCCGGGAAAGGGAAATCCCACCGATCGAAGCGCGTCGTCCGCGTCGGGCCCGTTGACGGCGTGCAGCTCACGCGGCAGACCTGACACGATTGCCTCGGTCTGGCCGTACAGGTTCAGGAAGCCGGGAGACGGCAGCATTGACAGCGCCCGTTCGAGCGTCGCGACGGTCATGGGCGCCGCCGCATAGATGACGGTGCGCAGGCTTTCGACGGACCGCACGTCAGTCACCGCGTCGAGCACCGCCCGCAGCATCACCGGAGCGAGGTGTACGAGCGTGATGCGCTCCTGTGCGATCAACCGCACGGCCTCGTCCGCGTCGAATTGCTGCTGCAGCACCACGGTTCCGCCGCGGGCATGCATGCCGCCGATAATGGCCTGTGCGCCGACATGGAACATCGGCATGTTGATCAACCCGCGATCGTCGGAGCCCGAGCACATCTCGGCGTTCATCGCGAACGCGACGCGACGTTGCTCGCGTTGCCCGAGGATGCAGCATTTCGAGGCGCCGGTGGTACCGCTGGTGAAGATCAGGCAGGCGATGTCTTCGGGACGTGCTTCGTACGGCAATTCGTCGGTGGCCCCGGCGGTGAAGTCATCGATCTCGGCCATGTATACCACCGGCGACGCCGGCTCGAGTTCGTTGATCATCGGCGCGAATTCTTCGGCACAGAACACGATCGACGGACGGACCCGGTCCAGCACGTCGCGGACTTCGTTCGGCGAGAGCCGAAAGTTGATGGTGGCCATGATGATTCCGCTCAGCTGACAGGCCGCCATCACCTCGCCGAATTCGACGCTGTTGCGGGACAGTATCGCGATGCGGTCCTGCCTACGCACACCCGCGGCCGCCATCGCCGATACCAAACGCACCGCGCGCTCGCGCAGCACCGCGTGCGTGACAGTTCGATCGCCGAGCCGGTAGGCGATCACGTCGGGAAACCGCCGGGCGTTGTCGGTGACGATGTCGCCCAACGTCATTCCCGCATCACCCGGTTCGGTTGCCATGGCTACCGAATGCTCAACAACATCGATCCGGCCACCGGGCCGCCGCCGACCCCGACGGCGACCACCTCAGGCGTCTTGGGCGCCTGCCGATCGCCGCCCTCCCCCCACATCTGCACGCAGGCTTCGTGCAGGAAGCCCATGCCGTGCAGCCGGCCACCCGAGAGTTGACCGCCGCTGGTGTTGATCGGCAGCGAGCCGTCGAGCGCGATCCGTTCGCCGCCCTCGATGAACTCGCCCACCTTGCCGTGCTCGCAGAATCCCAAGGCCTCGAGCCACATGACGGTGAGAAACGAGAAGCCGTCGTAGATCTGGGCCATGTCGACGTCCGCGGGCGTCATCGCGGTGTTCTGCCACAGCGTCGCAGCGGAATCGTGGGCGGCCATGGTCGTGACGGCCGATCGCTGGTCCCAGGTCGCGCGTTCGAACATGCCCGGCCCGACCGACTCCACAGTGAGCGGATGGCGCGGCAGACCGTTGGCCGCGTCGCGACGGGACACGATCACGGCCGTCGCGCCGTCACACGGAACGTCACAGTCGTAGAGGCACAACGGTTCCGAGATCATCCGGGCACCAAGGTAGTCGTCCATCGTCATCGGCTCGCGGTAGACGGCGTCGGGATTGAGTCCGGCATTGCGGCGGGCGTTGATCGCGATCGCACCGAGCTGGTCGCGCGTCATCCCGTAGTCGTGCATGTATCGCTGGGCGGGCATGGCCAGCCAGTTCGCCGCCGACAACGCACCGAAGGGTCCGACCCACTCCAAGTGCGGCGGCAACTTGCCACCGGCGAACAACACCGAAGCCCGACCGCCGCCGGCCTGCTGTGCAGCGGTCGACTCCCACACCGACCGATAGACGACGACGTGGTTGGCCAACCCGAGCGCGACCGCCATGCACGCCTCGATCACCGGACCGATCTGGCCGGCGGTCTCCATCGCCGAGACGTACCACCGGCAGCGCAGGCCAAGCGCGTTGCGGACCTCGTGGATAGCGGCTCCAGAAAATCCGGCGTCGGGCACTCCCGGACCCGGATAGCTGGCGATGCCGTCGATGTCGTCGACGGCCAGGCCCGCGTCTTCGATCGCCCGCAGCACCGCTTCGAGCGTCAGGTCCAGCCCCGTCCGGCCCAACCGACGCCCGACCTGCGACTTACCGGCGCCGGTCAGCACCGCCTTGCCGTCGAACGGACCGCCGGTCATCTTGCTGAGGCTAGCCATCAAAAGAGGAACCTCGCGATGAGTTCGGCGACGGCGGCGGGTTTGTCCACACCGTCGATCTCCACGGTGTGGCGGACGGTCAGGTTGACGGTATCGTCGGCGACCTTCACGGCGTCGACGAGTTCGGAGCGCACACGGACGCGACTGCCCGCGGTGACCGGGGCCAGGAACCGCACCTTGTTCAGGCCGTAGTTGATGCCCATCTTCGCGTTCTCGACGCGGTAGTTGTCCTTGCTGACGCCGGGGATCAGCGACAGCGTGAGGAAGCCGTGCGCAATCGTTGCGCCGTAGGGGCTCTCAGCTTTGGCCTTGTCGACGTCGACGTGGATCCACTGATGGTCCATCGTCACGTCGGCGAAAGTGTCGATGCGGCTCTGGTCGACGTCCACCCATCGACTGACTCCGAGTTCTGCCCCGATCAACGCGATCGCGTCGTCTATGGATCCGATCGTCTTCACCTACTGCTCCCGCCATTAGCCGACCCGACATACCGATATCTATTTAACGGTATAGACTGACCGCGCCCGCTCTACAACTGCCCCGCAGTTCAACGATTCTTGGGAGACACATGGCCCCCACCACGTCCCGCGCAGCGATCGTGGCCGCTGCCCGCACACCTATCGGAACGGCGCGCAAAGGCACGCTGGCCAACGTTCCTGCGATCGAGCTGGCCAAGCCGGTGGTGTCGGCGGTCATCGAGCGGTCCGGACTGAACGCGGCCGACTTCGACGACTTCGTCTTGGCCGAGGTGATGCAGGGCGGTGGGGACAGTGCCCGCTACATCGCGGTTGATCTCGGTCTGCTCGACATTCCCGGGCTCGCCGTCAACCGGCAGTGCGCATCGAGCCTGTCCGCCATCGCGATAGGTGCGGGGCAGATCGCGGCCGGGATGAGCCGCGCCATCCTGGCCGGCGGCATGGAGTCGCTGTCCACCGGACCGATCCTGCAGAAGCGAAAGCCCTTCACCTCCGGCAAGTCCCCAGAGGACTACGCGCAATGGTTTCCGGAGTCGCATCCGCCGACCGCGGAGGCGCCCGCGATGGATATGTCGATCACCGTCGCGCACAACTGCAACGTCCAGTACGGGATCAGCCGCGAGGATCAGGACGAGTGGGCGCTGCGTAGCCATCAGCGTGCGATCAAGGCCATCGATGCCGGGTCGTTCGCCGACGAGATCATCCCCATCCAGGTCCCCCAGGCCGACGGGACCACGATCACCTTCGCCGAAGACGAGCATCCGCGGCGTGGCGGTTCGATGGAGTCGCTCGCCGGCCTGAAGGTGCTGCATCCCGAGATCGAGGGGTTCTCGGTGACGGCGGGAAACTCGTCGGGCATCAACGATGCGGCGGCGATCGTCGCACTGGCATCTCCAAACACTCAGCAGAATGTGCTGGCCAACGTGCTGTCGTGGACGCAGGTGGGACTGGACCCGACCCGCACCGGAAGTGGCCCGATCAAGGCCATTCCGAAGGCACTGGAATTGGCAGGCCGCACGATCGAGGACGTCGCCTTGTTCGAAATCAACGAGGCGTTCGCCGCCCAGGCCGTCGCGTGCGCCCGCGAACTCGGGCTCGACGAGGAAATTGTGAACGTCTACGGCTCGGGCATCAGCCTCGGTCATCCGATCGCCGCGACGGGCGCGCGCATGGTGACGTCGGCGATCTACGAACTACGCCGCCGCGGCGGCGGTATAGGAGTGCTGTCGATGTGCGCAGGCGGCGGAATGGGTGCGGCAATGGTTATCGAGGTGGCTTGAGATGACGAATCTGATTACCGAGGGATTGTTCCGGGTCGACGGCGACCGCGCGGTGTTGTTCGGTTCTCGACGGATCTCGACGGGTGTCGTGAAGTTCCCGGCCGAGCGCCCTGAGTTGTTCGAGGCCAACCCGGACATCCAGGCCGATATCGAACCGCTCGAACTCTCCACGGAGGGAACGCTTTACACGTTCACGACGCAGGAGTTCGTCCCACCCCTGCCGTACAAGGGAAATCGCGATCCCAAGACGTTCCGGCCGTACATCGTCGGCTTCATCGAACTCGAGGAAGGGCTGCTGGTGGAGTCGCTGATCATCGAGGCCGCAGCGGGCGACCTTCAGATCGGCCAACAGATGGTCTCGGCCACCACGACGCTTGAGACTGAGGCGGGAGAATCGTTCACCACCTTCGCGTTTCGGCCGGCCTAGCGTCGGCCACGTGGCCGGGCGGCGTCAGGGCACCAGGGACGAGGGATCGCCCCATATTTCCCGCACGATGAGCATCGGTGTGATCAGCAACAGCCAGTAGGTCAGGTTGAACGTGAGGATCCATGCCAGTGCGCGCAGGGCATCGCGTTTGATCCCTCGTTGGAGATCCGGCTTGGCGATCAACGCTTCGAAACGTGGCCGGCCTTCTTGGTTGGTCCAACCAATGACAAAAGCGGTAACCGCGCCGAAGAGTCCAAAGGGAATGTTCGGATACAGCAGCGGCATCGTGCCTGCATCGCTGTGTAGCACGGGTCCGATGGTGTCGACGTAGGTCCACAGCCCGAACGTCTCCACCGAGACGTACTCCGTGACCAGGTTGAAGCCGATCAACACCGGGCCTGCCGTGGCAAGGCTGAGCATGAGCGGATGAACTCCGGGCCATCGCGCGCGAGCCCACTTCTGCAACGCCAGCATCGAAAGAAAGGATGCGGTCATGAAAACCGGGTAGGCGACGATGTTCATCGCGGGCTTGTCCGGCGTGGTCCACGTCGTCGACCCCCACGGCAGCATGTGGAAGTCGGGAGACCAGAGCAGGTATGCACCCCAGTCGGCATAGAACTCCTGCCAGAAGATGCTGAACCCAGCGATCGCCAGCAGCCCGGCAAGACCCAGCTCGCCGCGCTTGCGGGTGTCGATCACCACCCAGACGATCAGCGCCACGAAGGCGGTGCTCTGCGCTAGTTCGAACCAGTTCGCGGCGCTCAGGGTCAACGGCGGCCCGACGTCGTCGCGAGGGGCTCGGCCGACTCCGGATAAAAGCTGCGCGCCCAAGTTCGCAACTGCTTGAACCCGGCGGCTTCCGAGGTCGTCAGACCCGGCGGATCCATGTAGACCTGGTGTTCCCAGATCGCGATGTCGTCCGGCAACGCTGCCTGCGCAGCCGTCAGACGTTCGTCGTAGCTGCCGTTGGCCTCGTCAATCCAGTACGAGGAGAAGATGTCTGAGGTCTCATCGTCGACGGGGGTGGCGCAGATTGCGATGACCCGGAACCCTTCCCGGGTGTGCTCGCCGTTGAACGAAATGCCCACGCCCGACCAGTAGATCTCCAGGGTGTTCTTGGTTTCCCCCGGCTGGTCGACGCCGTCACTCCACCTGCGGCCGAAGCCGACCTTGGCCGTCCAGGTCACGTCGGCAACGTCCTCCCGCAGCACGGTGGGACTGACGGGGGTCTTGTGCACGAACCGGAAGTGATGGGGGTCGACGGCGTTCTCCGCGATCACCTGCGGGTGCACGTGAATGCCGGCGAACTTGATGCGCGCTTCGGGTCCGACAGGCGCGTAGTCCCGATTGTGGATGTGGTCCCCAAGCACCCGCAACCCGTCGGGCACCTCCCACATCGGAGCGCGGCCGGGCGCGTCGTGCCAGATGTAGATGGACTCGTTGAGTTCAGTTACCGGCCAGGACTGCACCTTGCGGCCGCGGTTGGGGCGGTTCTCGTAGGGGATCCGCACGTTGCGGCCCTCACCGTTCCACACCCAGCCGTGGAACGGGCACTGGATACCGTCCTCGACGACGCAGCCACCCCTGGACAGGTTGGCGCCGAGATGCTGGCAGTGGGCGTTGAGCACGTGCACCGCACCCTGCAAATCGCGGAACGCGACGAGGTCGACGCCGAAGTAGTGCAGTGGCAGGACATCGCCTAGGGCAAGGTCGGCGCTCCACGCCACCTGAAACCATCCCGTCGGCTGCATGCTGGGCAGGCCCTTCATGATCACTCCCTGGGGTAGCGCGCTCTTTAGACGCATACAGGTCTAACCTACTGGGAATGGCGTTCCCATACAACGTGCATGCTATTTTGGGAAAGGTATTCCCAGGAAATGGAGCACGAAATGAGTGACGGCGGTCGCCAGTCGGAACGCGACGCGATCATGCGGGCCGCATACCGGTTGATCAGCCGGGGCGGCACCCATACGGGGGCGACCACGTCGATCGAGAACATCCTGCGCGCCGCGGGCGTGAACCGACGGATCTTCTATCGGCACTTCTCCTGCAAGGACGACTTGATCATCGCGATGCAGGAGTGGGCGGGCGACCTGATCCTGGCAGATCTGAGGAAGGCCGTAGACGCGGCCGACACTCCCGCCGCGGCGGTCGCCGCTTGGATCGAGGACTACCTGAGTATCGGCTGGAACGAGGCACGATTCCGCGACGCCTTGGCCTTCATGTCGTCGGACGTCACCGGGGCGCCGGGCATCGCCGCGGCGTTGGAGGCCACCTATGCCCGACACCGACAAGTGCTTACCGACGTGTTGGCCGCGGGCCTCGCCGACGGCAGTCTGCCCAATGCACGCCCTGAACTCGATTCGTTTGCGATTCACGCGGTGGCCGTGCGTCACCTCGAAGCACGCATCCGGGGTCGCGTGGACACCGACTTCGATGAGGTGCGCGACCAGATAGTCGCTCTGATGTTGACCGGACTCTCGGCCCCTCAGGTAAATCCGCACCCGGCCGGAATTGCGTGTCAGTGAGCCGTACGATGCGTTAATATCGAGCGGTTTTCGGGAATGGCGTTTCCAGACAGGCTATGGGCCTTCGGAATCGAAACCGAGGGCGACGGTCGTACCTGTCAACCTTGGGTCATCGGGAAAATCATCTCGGCGACCACCGCGATCATCTCGTCGCGGTCGACGGCCACGGTCTGCTGGTGCACCGTGTGCCAGGCCCGGTCGAGCAGGCCCATCACCGCGACGCCGATGACGTCCGGTGAATGCCCGCCGGCACCGGCAATGGCTTGACCCAACTTCCACGACGCCCGAGTCACCATGCGGTGGCGCGACATTCGGAACTCATCGTCGTCGGGCGCCGAGTGCGCCGACGCCAGCACAAAGGCGCCGTGATTGTCCATGTAGTCGAAGTAGTGCCCGACCCACACCGTGACGTCCGTCAGAGTGAACGGCGCGTTCATCTGCGCCCACTGTTCGATCACTGCGAGCGCATCGCGATAGGCGTTCTTCCCAAGCTCGTTGAAGATCTCGCGCTTGTCTTTGAAGTACGTGTAGAAGCCGGCCCGCGAGATGCCGCACGCCTCGGTGATCGCGTTGATGGGCGTGCCCGCGAATCCACGCTTGAGGAACAGCGTGCGACTGGCATCCAGGATGGCGGCGCGGGTCCGTTCGCCACGGCTGCTGTCCACCTGCCCGACGGGAGGCGAGGTCACGGTCATGCTGAGACCATATATGACGTTACTGTCAAGTGCAATCACCGCAGGCCACGCTAATAATATGGACGATACTTGACACCTTCGTCAAGTTAGACCAAGCTCATAGCCAAGCCCAACGCCGAGCAGTGAGAGGCACGCAACGATGACGCAGTTCACCGAGGCACCGATCTTCGATGCCGACCAGCACATGTACGAGACCCCCGACGCGCTGACCAGATTCCTGCCCGACGAGTTCCGGCCCAAGGTGCAGTTCGTTCAGATGGGCAGGCACACGCGAATCGCGATCCTCAACAAGATCACCGACTACATGCCAAACCCGACGTTTGACCGGGTGGCTGCTCCTGGTGCGCACGAGAAGTTCTACTCCGGCCAGAACCCCGAGGGGCTTTCGATGCGGGAGATGTCGGGCCGCGGCATCGACACGCCACCGGGTGCGCGGAACCCCGAGGACCGGCTCGCCGAGCTCGACCGCCAAAGCGTCGACGCGTGCCTGAATTACCCGACGCTGGCCAACCTTGTCGAGCACTCCTCCGCCGAGGACCCCGACCTGACTGTGGCGATCATCCACGCGCTCAACCAGTGGATGCTCGAGCATTGGGGCTTCAGCCACGCCAACCGGGTCTACTCGACGCCGGTGCTCAATCTGGGCCTCGTCGACGAGGCGCGTCGCGAGCTCGAGTACATCCTGGACAACGGGGCCAAGGTCGCACTGATCAAGCCCGCCCCGGTAAATGGTTACAAGGGTTGGCGGTCCCCCGCACTGCCGGAGTTCGATCCGTTCTGGCGAGACGTCGAGTCGGCCGGACTGCCGATCGTGCTGCACGCCAGCCAGCCGCCGCTGCAGGAGTACATCGACAAGTGGGAGCCCCCCTCAACCAGTAGCGCGTTCGAGATGTCGGCGTTCAAGTGGACTGCTCTCGGCCATCGCGAGATCGCTGACATGCTGACCAGCCTGATCTGCCACGGCACCCTGACCCGCTTTCCGAAGCTGCGCATCGCCAGCGTCGAGAACGGAAGTGCTTGGATCAAGCCACTTTTCGATGATCTCCAGTCGACGCACAACAAGATGCCGCAGAACTTCCCCGAGCATCCGCACGAGGTGTTTCGGCGCAACGTCTGGGTCAGCCCGTTTTGGGAGGGCTCGGTCGCCGACGTCGTGCAGACCGTCGGATGGGACAAGGTGATGTTCGGCTCGGACTGGCCGCATCCAGAAGGATTGGCCGAGCCCAAGCGTTACTGGCAGTACGCCGAAGGCATGGATGTGCGGCGCACCTACGACTTCATGGGCGACAACGCCCGGCGCTTCATGGGCCTGCCGATCGCCAACCCCGACCCGGACGCCGTCAAACCACCGGCACTGGCCAACGCCTAAGAACAATTCGCAGTAGGCGATTGGGGCTGCGGCGACCCATGCGTTACGACATGCTTCCCGCAGTCACGGCCGACTCGCCACGATTCGATGTCTGATCTCCGCGACGAAGTGACGGCCCTGGTCGTCTACAACGTCCCAAGAAAAGGGGCCGCGCAATTGGGTCGTGCCCAGCGCGTGGGCGGCACGGCGCGCAACTTCCTCCGAGCCAATGTTCGCCAACCGCCGGCCATCACTGGTGATGAGTGTCCACATCGTTACCGCCGCCGTAGATCGTCATTCGCGACTCTCCGGAGTGGGGCCGGATGAGCCCTTCGTGCAGTCAACGTTGCCAAATGTGGTTGCCGCACGGAGATTGCCGCCGAACCGATTCGGGCCCCAGCCGCAGAATTCGCAGCCGACAACGAACCCATTGGTCGCGGGGGGACGCCCCGAGGTTGGATCCGGATATGTCCGATGAGGTAGCGAAGGTACGGCTGTTCGGGGTGGTCGTCATAGGCGGCAACCCAGCGAAATAACTTCGGCAACAAGTCTGAACGAACAACGAGCCCCGCCCGCACGATCGTTTGAAGAAGATACGCAACGGCCCAGAACCCATCACCTACCGCGATGCCGATATAGACCTTGTCTCGCTCGTGCGAATCGAGATGGCCTCGGGCAGCATCGGCCAATTCCCAGGCCAACTCGGTGTCAACCATCGAGACCCCAACCATGGTTGCCGGCGGGGCGTTCGGCCGCCACGCGCCAAGTGGAGGGTCTGAGGATCTGGGACACGCAGCCATGGTAGCGATTAATTGTATAACTATCTACCCTTTTAGCGAGAATCTATCAGAAGTTCGCCGCGGTCGCCGTGTCGGCCACCGGCAACCGATACCATCGATGGAATATGGCCTACATGTCGCAGCTTGTAGTTTATCGCCAGGCAGGCTACAAAGATACATCGATGGTATCCGGCGTAGCGGCCGGAGATAAGAGGTCGGGTGACACTCAGCCCAGGTGAGCCAGAGTCGGTGATCGGCGTGCTGCAGCTACAGGCGGAGCGCCTCGCTGACGCGCCGTTCCTCGTCGACGGCACAGCACAGTGGTCCTACGGCGATGTCCACCGGCTGGCGAAACGGCGCGCCACGGCATTCGCCGACATGGGCATCGGGCGCGGCGACACTGTTGCGTTCTACATGGAGAACTCGGCCGAGCAGGCCATCTCGTCGTTCGCCGTCAACATGCTCGGCGGCATTTGGTCACCGGCCAACATCGACTATCGCGGTGAGTGGCTTGCGACGACTCTCGCGGACATCGCTTCCGACGTCCTCGTCGTCGACGCGCATCTTCTTCCCCGCGTAACTGAGCTCACCGACGTGTCCTTCAAGCACGTCATCGTCAACGGTGCGGCCGGTGGTCCGATTTTGGCCGGCGCGACGCGCCATGAGCTGGCTTCGATGGATGCCTACGCCGAGTTGTCGGCGTGCGTGAACTCCGAGCGTCGGCGACACCACTGCGGTGATGTGGACCTCGGGAACCACCGGCAAGTCCAAGGGTGTCATGCAGAGCAACCACAGCTGGCTGCTGTGGAGCCGCCGACACAACGAGGTGTACCGCGGTGGCGTCGGAGAGGGTGAACGCTTTTACGGTTGCACGCCGATGTACAACTCGGGCGGCTGGATTGCGAACATCTACCCGGCACTCGTTTCTGGGTCGGCGGCGTGCATCGACAGGAAGTTCTCGGTTTCGGATTTCTGGGATCGGGTGCGCTTCTACGGCGCCAACCACGTGATGACGCTGGGCACGATGCATCTGTATCTGTGGAACGCACCGGAGCGCGCAGACGACGCAGACAATCCGCTGCGCACCATGCTGATGAACCCGGTGATCCCCGACATCCTCGCACCATTCTTGAAGCGCTTCGGCATCGAACGAGTCTTCGGAGGTTACGGGCAAAGCGAAATCATGGGCGCCACCACGTATCACAGCGACATGCCGGGGTTGAAGCCCGGCTCCTGCGGTTACGTGCGTGACGGCGACGTGGTGCAGACCGCACTGCTGGACGACGACGATCGTCAGGTGCCGGTCGGCGAAGTCGGAGAAATCTGCGTACGCCCCAACGAGCCGTTCGCCTTGTACTCCGGTTATTTCAATCAACCGGAAGAAACCATCAAGGCCTGGCGCAACATGTGGCATCACACCGGGGACCTCGGCCGTATCGACGAAGACGGCGAACTGTTCTTCGTCGACCGCAAGAAGGACTCGCTTCGGCACAAGGGACGCAACACGTCGACGTTCGAGGTCGAACATATTGCGCGTCAGCATCCGGCCGTGGCCCAAGTCGCAGCGGTGGGCGTCACGGTCGAGGAGTTCGCGACGGAGGAGGAGCTCAAGATATGCCTGGTCGCGCACGAGGGCCGGCACATCGATCCCCTCGAGTTCTGCGAGTTCATGGATGCGAAGGCGCCGTACTTCTTCGTGCCCCGCTACGTCGAGGTGCTCGATGCCCTACCCATGACACCGACGAACAAGGTGCAGAAATTCAAGCTTCGGGACCGCGGAAACACCTCGGCCACGTGGGATCGCGTATCCGAAGCACCCGACTGGAAACCCACCCGCCATCGGTAGGCCCGACGCCGTGACCAACGACTCAGCAGAACTGGCCGACGCGATGCCCGCCGCGTTCGTGTTCATTCACGGCGGGGTGCACACCGGACGGTGTTGGGATGCCACCATCGCCATCATCAGGGAGCTGCTGCCTGAGGTCGACGCCTTCGCAGTGGATCTGCCTGGCCGACGCGGAGTTTCCGGCGACCTGGCGTCCCTGACCCATGAAATCTGCGTGGACAGCGTCGCCGATCAGATACTCGAACACCTTGGACCCGACGGCGGTCCCGTCGTGGTCGTCGGTCATTCGCTCGCCGGCGTCCTCATACCCGGCCTAGTACACCGCCTGGGCGTTCGACCGCGTGCAGCACGTCGTCTTCGTGGCATGTTGCGTGCCGTCACCGGGAAAGAACGTCCTCCAATCTCTTCCCTTCCCGCTGAGCCGCATCGCCCGGCGCATCGTCGAACGAGCGCCGGTGATCGAGGCTCCCCCGGCGTTCGTGCGGTTCTTCTTCGGCAACCGGGCAACCCCTGCACAACGTGACGCCATGCGGGCCAATCTGTGCGCGGAGAGTTCGGCGCTCGTAACCGGCATTTCAACTGAGCGGCTACCACGTACGGTGCCGACGAGCTGGATACTGACCGAGCACGATCGGGCTCTGCCACCGCGCCTGCAACGCAGGTTCATCCGCGAGATGGGTGGTGCCGATACTCTTGCCACGATCGACTCCGGCCACGAAGCGATGTTCACCCATCCACGCCAGCTCGCGAACCAGATCGTGGAATGCGTGTATTCCACGACTACCGAAAAGGTTTGAGATGAACACATATTCGCCGTTGGCCGGAGTGAAGGTACTCGATCTCGGAATCCTGGTTCCGGCCGCATTGACCTCCGGCAGGCTCGCCGCTCTCGGCGCAGACGTCGTCAAAGTCGAGCAGCCGCCGGGCGGCGACCGCATCCGGTTGATCCCGCCCTACGGTGATGACGGCCGAAGCCCTCAGCACATGGCGCAAAACTGGGGCAAGCGCTCCATCGGGGTGGACGTGAAGACCCCAGAGGGCCGCGGCTTGATACTCGCGCTGATCTCCGCCGCCGACGTCGTGGTGGAAAACCAGCTGGCTGGCTTCTGGGCCCGTGTCGGCGTCGACTTCGCTGCGTTGCGTGTCCAGCGCCCCGAGCTGATCGTCTGCTCGATCACGGGTTTCGGACACACGGGCAGCTGGTCGCAACTGCCG
The DNA here is from genome assembly GCA_963766465.1 of uncultured Actinomycetota bacterium. Classification (GTDB taxonomy): domain Bacteria; phylum Actinomycetota; class Actinomycetes; order Mycobacteriales; family Mycobacteriaceae; genus Mycobacterium. The sequence continues at coordinate 95,526 of CAVXZT010000012.1, read as the reverse complement.
GCGCACGGCCTGAACATCGATGCGCTCGGAGACGGTCTCACCGTCGACTGGAAGGAAGGGCAGCCGCACCGCGGTGCGGCCTATACCAGTTGGGCCAATGAGCTCGGCACGTTGTCCGCCGCGATGGCGGTGTGCGCGGCGCTCGTTTCGGTCCGCTCAGGGGGCGAAGGCGAATGGATCGATGTGTCGTGCTGGGACGCTCTGGTCGAGTCGCACCGGACCGAACTGGCGATGAATGCGAAGACGAAAGAGCCGTTCTCTCTGCGCAATACGCCGTCGCAGGCGTTGTACACGACATACCTGGCCAGTGACGACCGGCCGGTCCTGCTTGGCGCGCTTGAACCCAAGTTCTGGCGACGGTTCTGCGAAGGGATCGGCAGGACGGACCTTATCGACCGCCATGATGGCGCCGAAATCTCGTTCGGCGACGACGACTCGCTGCTACGCACTGAACTGGAAACCGAGTTCGCCAAGGCCACTTCTGACGAGTGGCTGCAACGGTTCATCGACTGGGACGTACCTGGCGGCCCCGTCTACGACGTGCCCGCGATCATGGCGACTGAGCATTTCGCAGACCGCAAGATCATTGAGGGGCGGCCCGGTGAGTGGCCGCTGGTCACGACGGCGGTCCGATGGCTGGACAGCGGCAGCCGCGCCGGCAACGGACTGGGCTATCCGCCTGAATTCAATGACCACGAGCGGGAGATCCGCCAGCAGTGGCTGCGTCAGGAGGCGTGGTGATGGCGCACGTGGTGGCGGAGTCAACGCCTGACGTCCTCGGCGGCACCTTGGGTGCGCAGATCGCGAGCAAGATCGAGGGAGAAATTCGCCAGAAGGGCTGGCGCGCGGGACATCTGATCGGCTCAGAGTCCGAGTTGATTGCAATGTTCGAGGTCGGTGTCGCTGCGGTGCGGGAGGCGTCGCGAATCTTGGAAGCGCGTGGCCTGGCGCGGGTCCGACGTGGGCCCGGCGGAGGCTTGTTCGTCACGGCGCCCGACCGCCGTCTGGTCACCGACGCCGCACGGCGCCACCTCGAGCACGTCGGCGTCGAGCGTGACGAGTTGTTCGCGGTTTGGTTGGCCCTTGAGCAGCTCGCGATCGCGAAGTTGGCCGCCGGAATCGAACCCGTTGGCGCCGAACGACTGCGGGCAGTGCTGCGCCGCGAAGACGAACACCGATCCCATGTTTGGGAGGACCTGCCCAACATTCACTTGGAAATTGCGCGGCAGGCAGGCAACCGTGCTCTCGAGTTGTTCATCGAGGTGCTTACGCAGCTGTGTTTGAGCCAGTTCGCCCCTGGCAGTGATCCGCAGCCGGTGCTCGCGTGGCTGCATTCGCGCCACGAAGAGATCGTCGAAGCGGTCATCGGCGGCGATGCCGCCATGGCTCAACTTCATCTACGCCGCCTGATCGACGAGTTCTCCCGCCCAGACGGCAAATTCGCCACCTAGACATCCTCACTAGCTACGAAAGGTCCAACGATGGCCAAGCCCGAACTGTCGATGAAGCCCACCGGTTGGTTCCAGGTCGCGTGGTCCGCCGAGATCGAGACCGGCGAGATCCACAAGATGAAGTACTTCGATCAAGAGCTGATCGCGTGGCGCGCCAGTGACGGCACTGTCACCGTGATGGATGCCTACTGTGAGCACCTCGGCGCACACCTCGGTTTCGGCGGACGTGTCGAGGGTGACCGGATCGTATGCCCGTTTCACGGTTGGGAGTGGAATCAGCAGGGCCGCAACGTCTGCATCCCGTATCAGGACAGGCCCAACAACGCCCGCAAGATACGCACCTGGCCGGTGGTCGAGCGCAACGAAAGCGTCTACGTTTGGCACGATCTCGAAGGGTGCGAGCCGTACTTCGACGTGCTCGACATCTTCGAAGCCTACGACGATGGTCGCAGCGCCGAGGACTACTACCTGGCCTACCCCGAGGGCGTCTTGCACCACGAGCGGCTGGAACTGCACCCGCAGTACGTGATGGAGAACGGGGTTGACTTCGCCCACTTCAAGTTCGTGCACCGTGCGGCCCACGTGCCGGAGTTCACGCGCCAGGAATTCGACGGCCCGATCGCCTACGCCGACTTCGAGATGCTCTTCGGCGGCACCAAGGACGCCACGGTGTTGACGCCCAACGGCGCCATGGTCGGTGGTGTGCAAGCGATCAACGTCGGCATCGGCGTCGGCATGGCCAAGTTCTGGGGGCCGGACAACATGCGGACCATCGTCACCGTCACGCCGGTTGACGAGGAGACGTCCGATATTCGCTCCACCGTGTGGCTGGACCGGCTACCGGGTGATGACAGCCCACACCAGCCGCCGTCTCTGGAACGCCGCCAGCGCATGGCCAACAACCAGTACCTTGCCGACTTGAACATTTGGCGACACCAGCGCTACACCGAGCCGCCCGCCCTCGCCACGTCGGAAGGCAAGGGGTTTCGGGCTCTTCGGCGCTGGGCCACGCAGTTCTATCCCGCCGAAGAGACGGTCGCTTCGCGCGGCGCCAGCGTATGACGGACAAACTCCGTCACGACGGACAGTACGGTCAGGAATTCGACGGCCCGATCGCCCACGCCGACTTCGAAATGCTCTTCGGCGGCACCAAGGAGGCCACCGTGCTGACGCCCAACGGCGCAATGGTCGGCGGTGTGCAAGCCGTCAACGTCGGCATAGGCGTCGGAATGGCGAAGTTCTGGGGGCCGGACAACATGCGGACCATCGTCACCGTCACGCCGGTTGATGAGGGGACGTCCGATATTCGCTCCACCGTGTGGCTGGACCGTTTACCAGGCGATGACAGCCCACACCAGCCGCCGACTCTGGAACGTCGTCAGCGCATGGCCAATAACCAGTACCTCGCCGACTTGAACATCTGGCGACATCAGCGCTATACCGAGCCGCCCGCACTCGCCACGTCGGAAGGCAAGGGATTTCGGGCGCTTCGGCGCTGGGCCACGCAGTTCTATCCCGCCGAAGAGACCGCCACTGCACGCGGTGCCCGCGTCTGACGGTCAGCGCCTGGCGTCGACATTCGGTCGAGGACCTCGAAACTGAAGTTGCGCAGAGGCTTTCTCCCAATTTGTCTGCAGAAGTTCAGTCTCGGCGTCAGCGTCTGACAGCGTCTACCGATGGTCCAACAAATTGAGCCGGGACCGGACCCGCCGCTCCAGGAAGTCGCCGAGGACCTCCTCAAAAACAGCGTTGTCGTCGCCGGCCACCATGTGATGCGCGCCGGCGACCGAGGCGAACTCAGCGTGTGGCACCAGATCCAAGAAGCGAACCGAATCTTCGACACTGAGCACGTCGGACTCGCCGCCACGCACCAGCAGCGTCGGCAGCCGTAGGCCGGTCGCAGCTGCACCCAGCCGCGCGGGATCGATCAGTTGGTCACGCTGCACCGCTTGGTCTGTGGGTGAGCCCATGAATGCGGGATCCCAATGCCAGTACCATCGCCCGTCGCGGAGCCGCAGGTTCTTCCGCAGACCGTCGAGGTTGCGCGGTCGGGGACGGTGGGGGACGTAGGCCGCGACAGCGTCAGCGACCTCCTCGAGCGAGCCGAACCCTTCCTCGGCGTGCGAGACCATGAAGTCACGGATCCTGCTCGTTCCAGACGGCTGCAGAAACGGCGACACATCCACCAGTACCAGGCCGAGCGCGAGGTCGGGCCTGAAGCCGATGGCCGCCAGGGACGCATTGCCGCCCAGCGACGCGCCGACAAACACCGGCGGGCGGCCGAGAAAATCGGCAATCCGAATCACATCACCGGCAAAGCGATCGAGGCCGTAGCGCCCGTCGGGTGACCAGCCGCTGTCGCCGTGCCCGCGCAGGTCGACTGTGAGCGCGTACCAGCCCTGGCCACCCAGATCCGCCGCCGTCGATTTCCACGAATGCCGGGTCTGGCCACCACCGTGCAGAAGAACCACAGGCGGATCCGCCGGATCGCCGAAAGCGTCCGCGGCCATCGTGATGTCGTCGCCCGGAATGGTCACAGCGGCTTGAGTTGCCACCGTCAGTCGCTGGCCGGCAGCGGCTTGGCCTCTTTGAGGCTCAGTGCTGTTTCACCCACGCTCAGCGTGCCAGCCCCGGCTTTCGTCACGAGCACCTCGGCGCTGCCGTCATCGACATAGCGCTTGCCCATTACTGCACCTTCGGAGAACGCCGGATCGGGGGCACCGCCGGCTTTTTCGGCGTCCATTGCCACCATCGGGTGCCCGCCGCAACGCAAGTCGTCGAGGCTGTCGGCGGCCCTGACGACGATCACCTGCGTGTCACACACCTGGCTCTGCAGCCGAGTGCCGTTCTTGATCATGTTGACTCCCTTAACTTTTAGGCGTTCGCGTCGCGAAGGCTGTCGATGAGTTCTCGGCGTAACAACTTGCCGGTGGCGTTGGTTGGTAGCTCGTCACGAAAAACAACCCGGTCCGGTGTCCGTGATCCGCGCAGGAATTTCCGCACATACTCGCGCAGCTCGTTGGGATCCGGGTCGACGCCTGCCGCAGGAACCACCACGGCGACGATGGCTTGACCCCACTGCGGATCCTCGACACCGACAACGGCGACCTCGTGCACGCGTGGATGCTCGACGAGGACATCCTCCAACTCGGCAGGGGCGATGTTCTCGCCACCGCGAATGATGGTGTCGTCGGATCGGCCGCCGATGAACAAGTATCCCCCATCATCGAGCATCGCGAGATCCCTTGTGGGAAACCAGCCTTCGTCGTCGAGCACCGATCCTATGCCGGTGTACCTTCCCGACACCTGCTCACCCCGCACGTACAGCTCACCGGATTCCCCCGGTCCGAGCACCTGCCCGGTCTCGTCACGGATTTGCACCTCGATGCCTGGCACCGGTTGGCCGACCGAACCGAGCCGCTTGGCTACCGCTTCGTCGGTGTTGCCGTGCGCGTCGCGGTGGTCGTCGGGAGTCAGCACCGCGATCGTGGAACTGGTCTCGGTCAGCCCGTACGCGTTGACGAATCCGACGTGCGGCAGCAGGTCGAGTGCTTTGCGCACCAACGGAAGTCCCACCTTTGAACCGCCATAGGCCAGATTGCGTAACGAGGACAGTTCGACAGGTTCCTGTTCCAGGGCGGCGACGATGCGGTCCAACATCGTGGGCACGACGGTCGCGGTCGTCACCTTTTCGTCCGCGACCAGCCGCACCCATTCATGCGCCTCGAAGATGGTCAGATAGACCATCTTTCGGCCCGCATACAGGTTGGACATCGCCGCGTTGACCCCGGCGATGTGATACGGCGGTACACAGATCAATGCCGCGTCGTCGGTTTCGGCCGAACCGAATTCGACCGTGCCGGTGATGTAGCTGGTCAGATTGCCGTGCGACAGCTCGACCGCCTTCGGCTTCGAGGTCGTGCCCGACGTAAAGAGGACGATCGCCACGTCATCGGGATCAGCGAACTCCGCGACCGGTTCTGCAGTGCGCGCCGCGGTCAGAAAATCGTCGGATTCGATCACGTGCTTGCCGACGTCCCCGAGCATGTCGCGGTAACGACCGTCGACGATGACCAGCGGATCCGGCAGCCGTTCGATCAGCTCCTGAACGCCCTGCACGCTCAACCGGTAATTGATCGGTGTGTACGCCTTGCCGGCGCGGGCCGAGGCGAAGATCAGCAGCGGAGACATGATGCCACCGGCGCCCACGTACGCCACGTGCTGGGCACCCGAAGCGGCGACCACGCCGGCTCCGCCGTCGGCCAATGCGCTGAGCTCACCGACCGTAAGCCGACTGGCGCCGTCCACTAGAACAACCCGGTCGGGGTCCTCGGAGACCGCCATCTCCAACAACAACGAAATGCTCAACGCCTCAGCCTTCACTCGCGGGTACGGCGATTCTAGACTCCAGCCTAGGAATCAGGTATATATTTATAGAGTTACGGACGTCAAATCAGCGCGCACCTCGGCCGTCACCGGCTTCCCGATTGCGCATATATGCACCTAAGGAGCGCAATGAGCAGCACGCCCGATATCGCGATCATCGGTGTCGGACTCCACCCGTTCGGACGATATGAGGACCGCTCGGCGCTGGAAATGGGCGCCGTCGCGATCAGCAGAGCGTTGCGCGACGCAGGTGTGGACTTCTCCGATGTGGACAGCCTCTACGCGGGCAGCCTCGAGGTGGCCAACCCGGAGGCGATCACCGGCCTGGTCGGTATGACGGGGTTGCCCGCGCGCGCCACATTGAGCGGCTGCGCCACCGGGAACTCTCTGCTGACGCTCGCCGCACGAGATGTTGCGCTGGGCGAGGCCGAGATCGCGGTGGGCGTCGGCCTGGACAAGCATCCGCGCGGCGCATTCGGCGCGGACCCGTCGGTGTCCGGCCTTCCGCAGTGGTACGGCGACCAGGGCATGTTTCTGACGACTCACTACTTCGGCACCAAGATCATGCGGTACATGCATGACCACGGCATCACCGAACAGACACTGGCTCGCGTCTCTGCGAAGAACTTCGACAACGGCGCCAAGAATCCCAACGCCTGGCGACGCAAGCCGATGAGCGTGGAGGCGATCCTGGCCTCGCCCGTCGTGAACGCACCGCTGCGGCAGTTCATGTATTGCAATCCCAACGAAGGCGCCGCCGCGGTGGTGGTCTGCCGGGCGGACGCGGCCAAGAAGTACACCGACAAGCCGATCTATTTGCGGTCGAGCGCGCTGCGCAGCCGTCGCGAAGGTGCGTATGAACTGCTCCGCACCTCCATCGAACTACCCATCGTTCCCGGCACCACCGCCGAGGCCGCCAAGGCCGCCTACGAGATCGCGGGTATCGGCCCCGAGGACATCGACGTCGCCCAGCTACAGGACACCGACTCCGGCTCCGAAGTCATTCACATGGCCGAGACGATGCTGTGCAAGGACGGCGAACAGGAGGCCCTGCTCGCCGACGGAGTCACCCAGATCGGCGGCCGGCTACCGATCAACACCGACGGCGGCCTGTTAGCCAACGGCGAGCCGGTCGGCGCATCCGGATTGCGGCAGGTGTTCGAGTTGGTGCACCAGCTGCGCGGCACCGCGGGCGATCGGCAAGTACCCAACGAGCCGCGGGTCGCCTTGGCCCAGCTCTACGGGGCGCCGGGCACCGCGGCGGTCGCGATCCTGAGTAGGTAGCGGAAGGGACATTGTCGATGACACAAGCCGATTCGCGCTCACGTGCTGAGGTGGACCTCGACCACCACTCCCCGGAGTTTCGGGAGGATCCGTACGGCAGGTTCAAGCAGATGCGCGAATCCGGCTGTCCGGTAGCGCATTCCGATCAGTACGACGGCTTCTGGGCCTTGGTGGATTACGCTTCCGTCTTCGATGCGGCCCGGGACGACGACCTGTTCCACTCTTATCCATCGGTGGGTGTGCCTGCCAGCGGCATGCCGTTCCCGATTCTGCCCATCGAATCCGATCCACCGCACACCCAGGAACTGCGCGAGGTCACACTGCGGCAGTTCTCCCCCGGCTCGGCTGAACGAGCCCGTGAAATGGCCGTCGAAGTCACCAATGAGGCGATTGACAATTTCATCGAACGCGGCGAGTGCGACATCGTCGGAGAGTTGACGACGCCCGTGCCTGCCCGAATCATTTTGCGGCTGCTCAATTGGGACGAGTCGCGCGCTATGGACTGGGTGAACTGGGTGCACACCACAGTGCACGAGCGCGCCCATGACCCCGACCGGGCCGCCGTGGCCGGCATGGAATTGTTCGGCGAAATCAACAAGCAGATGGAACAGCGCCGCGCTGAGGGCCTTGGCGACGACCTGTTCAGCGACATCCTGCGTGGGACGATGGACGGCAAGGCGCTCGACGACATCCAGATCACGATGTACGGATTCCTGATGATGCTCGGCGGGATGGACACCACCAGCGGATTCACCGGCAACGTACTGCTGAGGCTGTGCCAAGATCCCGAACTGCGCAGTCAGCTGATCGCCGATCCGAGCCTGATCAAGCGCGGCACCGACGAACTGCTCCGACTGTTCACTCCGACCCTCGGGCTGGCACGAACAGTCTCCCGAGATGCCGAGTTCCACGGTCAGCCGCTGTGCCAAGGTGACCGGGCGGTCCTGATGTGGGCGGCGGCCAATCGCGACCCAGCGATGTTCTCCGAACCCGACGAGCTGGACCTGTCCCGCGAGAACGCCAAGAAGCAGATGGCTTTCGGCGTGGGCATCCACCGCTGCCTGGGTTCGCATTACGCCAAGATGATGTTCCAGGTCATGATCACCCAGATTCTGGAACGGCTGCCCGACTTCGAGATCGCAGGCGACTACGAACGATTCGAAGACGCCGGCGAGGTGCATGCGGTGCGCAAGCTCCCGATCAGGTTCACCCCAGGCCGGCGCAAGGGCTGACCGGTGGCATCTGTCGTCGTCGGCGATGTCGACGTGGAGTACACCGACGTGGGCTTCGGTCCGCCGGTCGTGTTCGTCCACGGCGCCTACGTCACCGGAGCGCTGTGGGCCGACGTGGTGGACCGGCTGTCCGACCGCCATCGTTGCATCGCACCGACCTTTCCATTCGGCGCACAGGCCGAATCAGTGGGCGCTGGCGTCGATCTCGGCGTTCGCTCGTCGGGCAGGCGGATCGCTGCATTCCTCGAGGCGCTCGATCTGTCCGAAGTCACGCTGGTGGCCAACGACACCGGCGGCGGGATCGTGCTCGCCGCACTGGGCAATGCGACGCTGAACTGGGACCGGGTGTCGAAACTGGTATTCACCAATTGCGATAGCTTCGAACACTTCCCGCCGAGGTCCTTCGCGCCGCTTGTGCGGTTGTGTGCGCTGAGCCAGACATTGGGCTCGATTGCGCTCAAGGCGTTGACGACTGGGCCGGGTCTAACGGCGTTCAGTTCGGCCGTGACCCGAAACGGGATCGATGCTGCGCGCCGACCCGCCATCTTCGGCGGCTTCCTTACCTCTGCCGCGGTGCGCCGCGAGGCCGCCAGGTTCACCGGCGACCTGAAGCCCAGCCACACCATGGCGGCGGTGAACGCGTTGAAGCTTTGGAAAAAGCCGGTGCTGATGGCTTGGGGAACCGGCGACAAGTTGTTTCCGATGTCGCATGCCCACCGGCTGGCCGAGTCGTTTCCCGACGCCGTTGTGCGCCCCATCGAGGACAGCTCGACCTACGTCATGCTGGACCGCCCGGATGAGTCCGCCGAGGCGATACGGGGCTTTGTCGCCGGGCCGACGGAGGAGGTCGCGCAGTGACTGCTGACACCGTCGTCGGGCTGCTTGACGAGTCCGCCGCGGACCAACCGGATCGGCCGCTGTTGCGCGATTGCGCAGGCGCGATGCTGACCGTCGTCGATGTGGCCGCGCTGTCGGCTGCGGGCGCCCGCAGCGCTGGCCCGGGCAAGGTCGCGAACACCGAATTGGCACAACTTGTTTCAGAGGGGATCCAATGACGGTTTTGTCGATTGACGAGCGCGGCGAGCTCGCGCACTCCGTGCGTGCCGCGTGCGAGAAGTTCGCATCCGAAGAGCGCGTGCGGGCGGTGGCCTACAACAACCCCGATGATTCGCAGCGCGGCTTCGACAGCGAACTGTGGGGGGTGCTTTGCAACCAAGTCGGGGTAGCCGCAATTGCAGTGCCGGAGAAGTTCGGCGGGGCAGGTTACGGCGCCGCCGCGCTTGGCGTGGTTGCCCATGAACTGGGCCGCGTGCTGGCGCCGGTGCCGTTTGTGGCGTCGACGGTGCTCGCCACCGGCCTCCTGCTGGACATGCCGTACCAGGGCCCCGACGCAGAGAAGCGATTGTCGAGGCTGCTCGAAGGCCGACGCACCGCCGCGGCGGTGCTCACGGGTGACGGCGGGCTCTGGCGTCGCACCTCGGTGACTCTCACCGCCGCGCCGGCCCAAGACTCGTGGACCGTAGCCGGAGAGGTCCGCCACGTGCTCAACGGCGCGGTCGCAGATGATCTGGTCGTCGTGGCGATGGACGCAGGCGAACCCGCAGTGTTCCTGGTGGACTCGACGACGGATGGCGTCGTCGTCGAATCAGAGCGCACACTCGACGGCACCCGGCCGATGGCGACCATCACGTTTACCGCTGCGCCCGCGATACGGCTGTCCGGTGACAGGCCTGTCGACGACACGATCGAGCGCAACGTCGACCTGGCGTTGGCGGTGCTGTCGGCCGAGCAGGTCGGCGCGTGCGAACGGGTGCTGGAGATCGCCACCGAATATGCCCGCACCCGTGAACAATTCGACCGTCCGATCGGCAGCTTCCAGGCCATCAAACACAAGTGTGCCGACATGCTGGTTGGCCTCGAGTGGGCACGGTCGGCGTCAGCGGCGGCGCTGGAGTCGGTCGACGGCGACGCGGGCGAGGCGGCAGGCGAGTGCGACTGGCGCGCCAGCATGGCGAAAGCGGTGTGTTCGGAGGCCTTGCGCGACGCAGCTCACGCCAACGTCCAGATCCACGGCGGCATCGGATTCACATGGGAAGACTCCGCGCATCTCTACCTTCGGCGTGCCCGTACCGATGAGGTGTTGTTCGGCGGCCCCGCACAGCACTGGGACCGGCTCGCCGCCGAGGCCAATATCCTCTGAGCCGAGCGCCTGCCCAGTGTGCGGTTTCGTGCGCAACACGCCGTCGCAGCGTGCAAATTCGCACGGTCACCACGTCTTTGGGCATCCTCGGGCGATCAGGGCGGCACCGACGCGGTCGAGGAAGGACTCTGGGTTGTTGTGCAAAATGCCGCTCGTGAGCCTAACGTCGATCCAGCCGAGTCCTGGCAGAACCGCATAGCGCTCAACGTCCTTTGTCCGCTGCTTCGGATTCGTCCAATGGTGGGCACCCTCGAAATCGACGCCGACTAAGTACTCGGGCCAGCCCATATCGATACGCCAAACCTTGCCGTGCTTGTCGATCACCCTGATCTGAGTCTGTGGCCGCGGAAATCCAGCCTTGATCAATAGCAGCCGTGTGAGCGACTCATACGGCGACTCGGCACCACCGTCGACGAGGTCGAGCGTCAGGCGGAGTTGATCCAGCCCGCGCACACCAGGATGTCTGGCGATAACGTCATCCACGTCAGCCACCTTGAGGCTTGTGGCGTTCATCAGGGCATCGATGCGCTGGACGCCGTCCTCGAGCGCCAACCGACGACCCATGTCGAAAGCGGTCCGCGCGGGCGTCGTGACGCGCATACCTGCAACTACCTGCGACTCACCGGGCGCAAGCAGGTCGCTATGGACGGTGAGCATCAACGGCGCCCTGCGATTCAGATGAACCAGCTCTGCGGGCAGACCGGGCTCTATCCAGTCGGAACCTAGCAGCGATGACGCCGACAGCCCGGCGAGTACACCCCGCCGACGAGACCACAGCCACGCCGCTCGTGATCGTTGGACTGCCGAAAGCTCCACGCCCCGCGGCACATGCACGCCCGGATAGACGGGCGCATAAAACCGTCGCAGCTCACGAACGGATAGCGCGCCGGCTTCAACGGCGTCCCAACCGCGAAACGGCCAATCTAATTCTTCCCCCATGACTGGAGGCTGTTACCGCGGTCCGACACATCTCGTCGGCTGTGCGGGTTCATCCACAGGCGCAGCGTGCAGAGATTCGTCCTTCACTGTGCCGATTCGTACGCCCGGTCGGCATGTTGCGTACGAAACCGCACGTTCGGCGCCGAACGGCGCTAACCGCCAACGCCGAAATGGTCGCCGAAGCGCGTCAGATACTTCTCGGCCGCCGATGCGGAGGTGGCGTCGACGTGGGCGAGGATCCGGGTGGCGCCTGCGCGTGCCATGCCCGCCACGAACTCGTCGAGCGCGGCCACCGCCCGAGCATCGTCGAAGTCGATCGACGGTGCAGCGACCTGGATTTCGACGCTGTCCGGGTCGCGGCCCGACGCCGTCAACAGCTCTCGCATCTTGTCGATTGCACGCGACAGGTCGTCAGCTGTCTCGATGGTCGCGGTACGGACTGACGACGCCACGGCTGCGATGGCCACCACCGGACTCCACCCGCTGCCGTGTTCGACCACGCGTCGCATCGTCGCGACGTTGTTACCACCGATCCAGATGGGGGGATGGGGCTTTTGGGTTGGCGAGTCAAGGTTCAGCTGACCGGTCGCGGCGAAGGTTGAGCCTGTGATTGGCTGCGCAGGGTCGGTCCAGATCCGACGCAAGGCAATCAGGTACTCGTCGAAAAGCTCAGCCCTCTTCTCGAATTCCACTCCGAGAGCGGCGAACTCAGAGCGCAGATAGCCGGCTCCCACACCTGCTATCAACCGTCCGCCGGAGACAACGTCCAACGAAGTTAGAGTCTTCGCCGCCAGATAGGGATTGCGGAACGGCAGCACATACAGGTGTGTCATCAGACGGATCGTCGTGCTCGCAGCGGCGAAGAAGGCAAGCGCGACAGCAGGATCGAAGGTGTCATGCCCGCCCGACCGCCGCCACTTCGCAGACGGTGCCGGATGATCGGCTAATGCGATGGCGTCGAAGCCGAGTGCTTCAGCATGGGTAACAATCGCCCTCATGACCGCCGGGTCGCGGAGTTCGCGACTGGCTGTTGGTACGTCGCTTGGATACTCAACCGTGAACTTCATGGTCAATAGATCGATCCCGTGCCGCCGCCATCGACGTGGAGGTTCATACCGTTGAAGAACTCCGCCTTCGGGCTGGCGAGCACCGCGACGGCATACGCGACGTCGCCGACCTCGCCGATCCGATGGACGGTCTGTCCCGTTCCCTTCAAGACGTACTCCGCGGCGCGATCGAGATCGTCTGCCCATCCGCGCCGCTCGGCGAAGGTCCGCAAGAACTCGCGCAAACCGTCGGTCATGATCATGCCTGGCATCACCGTATTTACGGTGACACCCGTGCCGGCCAAGGCCTTTGACAAACCCATCGACATGTTGATCATGGCCGCCTTCGATGGCCCGTAATCCGGTTGGCCCGACGTCGGAATGATGCCTGCCGCCGAAGCGATCTGGATGATGCGACCCCAGCCGCTCTCCTTCATGGCCGGCGCCATGGCGTGAATGAGATATCCCGCCGAGAGCACATTGCGCTGGTAGGTGACCGCCCATTCCGACACGGGAAGGGCGAACCACGACTGCACTCCTGACTCAGAGGCTCCGCCGGCGTTGTTGACCAAAATGTCTATCCCGCCGAACGCCGAGGCCGCGGCATCGGCGACGTGCGCTGCGCCGTTTTCGGCGGCAAGGTCGCCCACTGCCGTGGCAGCGCGTCCGCCGTTCTCCCGGATCTGGTCCGCCACCGCCGAAGCGCGTTCGGCGTTGCGACCGTGGACCACCACTGCCACTCCCTCAGCTGCGAGCGTCGCGGCGATGCCCGCACCGATCCCGGAACTACTTCCGGTGACGAGCGCTCGCTTGCCATCCAGGTCGAAATTCATGACCGCGGTCTCCCTTTCACATTCCATCTCCACCGGAGGTCATTACGGCCCCCCGGCGGTGAGGCTTCGTGCAGTCGTTCCATCTCCGCTGTTCAGCCCTACCGGCAGGTCGCCGCAGGTGGATCTGCTTGCCGCAGCTGCCCATGGTGAACTACCCTTGGAAATAACTAAATATTTCTCTGTTTAGGATACCAAAGGAGTCCCTGTGCCCTTGCAGCCCTGGATGCAGTTGATCTCGGTCGACGATCACCTGATCGAGCACCCCAAGGTGTGGAGCGACCGGCTGCCCCAGAAGTACCTCGAAGCCGGGCCGAAGATCATCGAGTGGGAGCGTCCCGACAACGGCCAGATGTGTCAGGTATGGCAGTACGAGGGACGCATCTACCCGTATATCGGTCTGAATGCAGTGGCGGGCAAGAAGCCCGAAGAGTACGGCGTCGATCCGGTCCGCTACGACGACATGATCCCCGGGTGCTACGACCCCAAGGCCCGCGTCGCCGACATGGACATCGACGGCGTGCAGGCGATGACCTGTTTCCCGTCGTTCCCCCGCTTCGCCGGTGCGGTGTTCTCCGAGGGCGAGGACAAGGACCTCGCGCTGCTGTGCTCGAAGGCGTGGAACGACTTCCACGTCGACGAGTGGGCCGCCACCGCCCCCGACCGGTTCGTCCCCGTCGCCATGCTGCCGTTCTGGGATCTCGACGAGAGCATCAAAGAACTTCACCGGGTTGCCGACAAGGGCGCGAAGTGCGTGACGTTCCCCGACCTGCCGGACAAGCTCGGACTGCCGTCACTGCACAGCGACCACTGGGATCCGCTGTGGTCGGCGTTCGAGGACACCGATCTGGTGCTGGCCCAGCACTTCGGCTCCGGCGGTTTCCCGCCGCCGATCGCACCGGATGCACCGTTCGCAGTGTTCATCGTCCTGATGGGCACCATCAGCATGGGGGCCTTGACGGACTGGCTGTTCTCCCATTCGCTGCACAAGCACCCGAAGCTCAAGATCGGACTGTCCGAGGGCGGCATCGGCTGGATCCCCTACATCCTCGAACGCTGCGACAGCGTCTGGCGCAAGCACCGCTACTACCAGAACATCAACCAGGAAGTGCTGCCGAGCGATCTGTTCAGGCGACACTTTCACGGCTGCTTCATCGAGGACGACTTCGGTGTGGAGACCCGGCACAAGATCGGGCTGGACAACATCACCTGGGAGTGCGACTACCCACATTCGGACTCCTACTGGCCCAAGAGCCGAGAGCGCGCGGCGCAGGCGTTCGAGAACGTGCCCGACGACGAGGTGCACCAGATGGTCGAGCTCAATACACGCAAGCTCTACAACTTCCCACGCGTCGGCGTAATGCAACGCGGGGCGGGCGAAGAAGGCCGAGAAAAGATGGACAGGATTGAGCAGCTTCCAGTTTCGGACTGGACGGACCAGGACCTGTTGTCGAAAGACGAGGCCCGTGAGCGCCTCGTCGACGAAATCGGTCACACCCGCGCCCGCCTGGACGAGTTGACGGCCGCCAGCGCCGACGACCCTGAAGTCCGGTTGCTGGAGCGGCGGCTGCATGCGATGGAGGCCGTCCGCGACGAGTACACCGACTACCTCAACGGAAAGTGATCTGTTGGTAGCCGCTGAAAGCGCCGAAGACACTGTCGCACTTCGGTCGCAGATCCGCTCGTTCCTGGAGAGCGCACCGAAGCCGGCGGGCCTGCGCAACTACGGGCCCACTCCGACGGCCGACGACGTCGAACCCGGCCGGGCCTGGCACCGTCACCTTGCCGATCACAAGTACGTCTGCCTGCATTGGCCGGTCGAGTACGGGGGTGCCGACGCGTCCGTCGCCTTCCAAGCGATCTTCGCCGAGGAGTGCGCACGCGCCGGTGTGCCGCGGCAGCTCGGTATCACCGCGATCGACCTGGCCGGGCCGGTCCTGATCACGTTCGGCACCGACGAGCAGAAGTCGCGGTATCTGGAACCCATCCGGCTCGGCGATGACATCTGGACGCAGTTGTTCTCCGAGCCCGGCGCCGGCTCCGATCTGGCAGGAGTGCGCACCAAGGCGGAGAAGACGCCGACCGGCTGGCGGATCAACGGCCAGAAGGTCTGGAGTTCGGCCGCCAACTCCGCGAAATACGGTCTGCTGCTGGCCCGTACGGGTCCCGATAAGCACCGCGGCATGTCGATGTTCGTGGTGCCCATGGACACGCCGGGCATCACGGTGCGGCCGCTGACCCAGATGGACGGCGAGAGCAAGTTCAACGAGGTGTTCTTCGACGGCGCCGAACTGGACGACGACGCGCTGATCGGCGAAGTCGGCCAGGGCTGGGCCATCGCGATCATGACGCTTGGGCGCGAGCGACTGACGCTGGGTTCACAAGCAGTCGCGATGTTCCGGCTCCACGAGAGGATGGTCGACGCGGCACGGGCCCACGAT
Source organism: uncultured Actinomycetota bacterium (assembly GCA_963766465.1). GTDB lineage: Bacteria > Actinomycetota > Actinomycetes > Mycobacteriales > Mycobacteriaceae > Mycobacterium. The sequence continues at coordinate 79,717 of CAVXZT010000012.1, read as the reverse complement.
CTGCTGGACCCCGTGCTGGCCCGGTCGATTACCAGGTTGTGGACGCGAATGTGGCTGCTGCGATTCACCTGGCAGCGTGCGATCGCTGCGGGCGACACGTCGTCGGCGGCGTTCTCGGTGCTCAAGCTGATGACCTCGGAAACCGACCGCGATCTTGGCGATCTTGCCACCGAGGTGCTCGGCATCGATGCGTGTGTGGATCCCGCGGACAACGAACTCGTTCATCACATGTTGGTCGGTCGCGCCCAGACCATCCTCGGGGGCACCAGCGAGATCCAGCGCAACATTCTGGGTGAACGAGTGCTGGGCCTTCCCAAAGAGCCTCGGTGAGCACCTTTTTCGCCCAAACGAACATGTGGGCGCAGAAGTGCGAGTAGCACACGCCAAAACGTCGACCTCGACGCAGTTCGCTGCTGCGTTGCGTGATCGGCTGCGCCCGGGCATGACTGTTGCGTTCGGCGACGGCGTCGGTTCGCTGCGTTGCCTCGACGACGGCCTATCGGTGGCAGCGGCCGTCTCCGCGGTTGCCCGTGAAGTTGGTTCGGTTCGGCTGATACTGGGCTGGAGTCCCGCGCCACTCGACGGATTCGAGGCGGACGCCTTCTCCGAGATCGTTGCGCTGATGCCGGGTTGGGGTGTGCGAGATGTATTGAGCAGTTCGACAGCACGTTTCGTGCCGACCCGGCTCACCGCCATCCCCGCATTGCTGACAAGCGTGCTGCGCCCCGACGTGCTGATAACACGTGTGGTGGGGCGTGAGGGACGCCTCTATTTCGGCAGCGAGGTGTCCTGGCAACGCGGACTCGCGGGTGTGCCGGTACTCGCCGTTGTGGACAACACCGCGCCTTGCGCGGACGCCGGTCCACCGCTGGATCCCGACATCGTGAGAATTGTCGGCCACAGCAACGACGGCCCGGTCCGGTTGCCGCAAAAGGATCCCGAGCCGATCCATGAAGTGTTGGCCGACGCCGTCCTGCGCTTTGTGCCGGACGGTGCGCGGCTGCAGTATGGACCCGGTCAGCTCGGCACGGCGCTGCTACGGCGAACGCCGGTGCCGCTCCGCATCGACACCGGCCTGCTCACGGACGCGGTGGTCGACCTGGACAAGCGCGGAATGCTGATCGACATGCCCTCGGCCACTTACCTGTTCGGCACTGAGGAACTTTACGACTGGGCGGATGGCAAACCGATACTGCGAGGTATCGACTACACCCATGACCTGACCCGGCTGTCTGGCCACGAGCCGTTCGTTGCCGTCAACACCGCCATCGAGCTCGACCCGTACGGGCAGGTCAACGTCGAAGGCCGCGGCGAGAAAGTGGTCGGCGGCATCGGTGGGCATCCCGACTACTGCGCGGCCGCCCGGATGAGCCACGGCGGGCTGTCGATCATCGCCGTCCCGACGGTGATCAACGGGCACTCACCGCTCGTCGAACAGTTGAGCCGCCCAGTCTCCACCCCCGCCCACGACGTCGACATGATCGTCACAGAGTCCGGCCACGCGGACCTGCGCGGCGCGGACTGGTCGCAGCGACGCCGTCGCATCACCAAGCTGTTTGAATAAAGGAGCGCAATGACTGCACCACTTTCTGGACGCGTCGTCCTGGTCACCGGCGGCGGGCGAGGCATCGGGCGCGGCCATTGCCTCGCGCTGTCCGCTCAGGGCGCCTCGGTCGTCGTCAATGACCCAGGTGTGAGCCGCGACGGCACCGCAGCGGACGGGGCGGGACCTGCGGCCGACGTGGTCGCCGAGATCGAGGCAACGGGCGGCAAGGCAATCGCCCACACCGGATCGGTCTCGTCATGGGAAGACGTTGCCGACATGATCAACACGGCGGTCGACGCATTCGGCACGCTCACGGGCGTGGTCAACAACGCAGGCATCGTCCGCGACGCGATGGTTGCCACATCCACAGAGGCCGACTGGGACGCGGTGATCGCCGTCCACCTCAAGGGCACCTTCGCCGTCACCAAGCATGCCTGCGAGTACTGGCGCGCGCAGTCCAAGGCGGGCAATGAGATCGACGCGCACCTCGTGAACACCGTGTCGGGTGCCGGGCTGTGGGGCAACGTCGGCCAGAGCGCCTACGGCGCCGCCAAGGCCGCCATCGCCAACCTCACCGTCGTCACCGCAATGGAGGCGGCGCGTTACGGGGTTGCGGTGAACGCTATTTCGCCGCTGGCCGTAACGCGAATCAGTGAGAACTTCTTCAGCGGCGAGAAGGCCGACGACCCCGCGCTGGACCCCGCGCGCAGCTCGGACGTGGTGGCGTGGCTGCAGTCGCCGCAGTCGTCCTGGCTTACCGGCCAGATCCTGCGGGTGAACGGACACACGCTGAGCCGCATCGAGGGCTTTACCGAGGCGCCTGCCCGCTATGACGCCAAAGATGGTGCCTCGCTGCAGTTCTCCGAGATCGGCCAGGCCGTCAGCTGGCTGTACGGCACATCACCGCGTGGCCTCGCCGGCCCGCTACCGACCGCCTAGCGGCTGAAGAACGTGAGCGGGCGCTCGACGAACTCGAACACCACACCGTCCGGCGACCGCAGGAAGGCGATGTACAGCCCGTCGATCTTGGTGCCGGGCAGTGGACACCAAACCGGATCACCGCGGACCTCAACAGATTCTGGCAGAGCGGCCAGCGCCTTATCGACACTTTCCACCCGCAACGCGCATCTGTACAGGCCCTGGTAGTTGCCTCCCCATGGCACCGGCACGTCAGCGGCAGTGTCCGGGTGCTCGACGACGGTCAGCGTGAAGCGGTGTGCATCCTCGGGTAGCGCGAACCGCGCGACCACGCACTCGACAGACTCCGCGGAGCCATCGGGTGCGAGCTGATCTGCGGAGACGGATACTTTCGTCGGCGCGTCGACCTCGGCGAAGCCGATCGCTCTCAAGAACTCCGCCGTGGCCACCGCGTCGATCGCCGCGATTCGGATCCCCGAGAACAGTGCCCCGCCGGATACTTCGGCGTCGGGCGGGCACTGAGCCAGCTCGACGACCACGCGGTCGGTGTCCACCGCCAGCACGGATTTGGTGCCCGAGATCAGCCCGTCAACCGGTTGGCCGACTGTGGCTCCCGCGACGCGCAGCGCACGGACCGCGGCGTCGAGATCGGCCACCCTCATCAGGGCAGCCCTGATACCCGGCCGGGTTGACTCGGCACGTCTGTCACGCTTCAGGGCGGGACTCTGAAACGCAATCGCCTCCAGTGCACAGCCGCCCCGGCCACCTCGTGCGTCGTAGAGAAACGATGTCTCACAGTAGGTCTCGCCGTCGAGGCCTAGGATCGAGCCATTCGTTGCCACTTCGGGGTCTGTTCGCATCCGCGCGGAGAGTCCCAGCTTGCCGGCGTACAGCTCCTCGGTGGCGTCGAGCGATCCGCAGTTCAGGTTGACGTGCAGGAACCGCCGGGCCAGATCCTCCGATCCCACTACAGCACAACCGAATTGACTTTGAACTCGATGATCTCTTCCTCGCTGTAGCCCAGTTCGGCCAGCAGCGCGTCGGTGTGTTCGCCATGGCCAGGCGCGCATGTCAGCTCCAGCGGCGTCTCGTCGAACTGCACGGGGCTGGCGGCAAGGGCGAACTCGTTGTTGTTGGCGTCCGTCACCCGAGGCAGATAGCCGTTCTTGATCGCCTGCGGATCGGCGTGCAATTCGTGCGCGGTGCGCATGACGTCCCACACCCCGTCGAACCCGGCGAATGCGTTCTCCCAGTGCGAAAGATCTTCGGACTCGAAGGACCTGCGCAGCTCGGCGATGCACTCCTTGCGATTCTCGAAACGCACCATCGCATTGGCGAACCGCTCGTCGGCGATGAGCTCGGGTCGACCAAGTCGGGCGCAGAAATCGGCCCAGAACCGGTCGGCCTGCAGCAGCACGAATGCGATGTGGCGTCCGTCGCTGGTCTTGTAGATGCTGGCGACGGGATTAGGCATCTCGGCAAGCTGGAACCGCGGAATGTCCTCGCCGGTGATGCCGGCCCCGACGATGTCCGGCCCAAGCTGCCAGATCGCGGCGTTGAGCAGGGACACGTCCACCACCGACGGCTCGCCGGTGCGTTCGCGTTTGAACAGCGCCCCTGCGATACCTGCGGCGATCGAAAGCCCGCCGTAGACGTCGCCGAACGCCGGTCGCTGAATCGGCGGATACGAACCATCTCCAGCGGCGTACGCCTCACCGATCCCGCCGCGCGACCAGTACGCCGCCAGGTCGAACCCGCCCTGCGCCGCAAGGTCGCCTTTTGTGCCGTAGCCGTGACCGCGGGCGTAGATGATCTTGGGGTTGCGCGCGCGCACCTGCTCGACGTCGATGCCCATCCGCTGCCGCGAGTCGGGCAGCAGGTTGGTCAGGAACACGTCGGCGGTCTCGATCAGCTTCATCAGGACTTCGAGGCCCTCGGGGCTGGACGTGTCGAGACCGACGCTGCGCTTGCCGCGGTTGGGCTGTTCGATGAAATGGTTCACGCCGCCCGCACCCGAGACAATCCCGGAACTGATCAGCCCGCGCTGCGGGTCACCGGTTTCGGGATGCTCGATCTTGATGACGTCGGCACCCCAGTCGGCGAGCACCGCGCCCGCCGCAGGGACGAACGTCCATGCCGCAAGCTCGACGACGCGAATGCCGTTGAGGATGTCGGTCATGAGATCGGGTAGCCGATCGTCTTGGTCTGCAGATGCTGCTCGAAGCCCTCGATGCCGTTCTGCCTGCCGATGCCGCTCATCTTGTAGCCGCCGAACGGAGCGTCGGCGCCGTAGAACATGGCGCCGTTGACATTCACCGTGCCGGTGCGGATTCGGCTGCGCCACGGCCATCGCGCGCTCGTTGGAGCCGCCCATCACCGCGCCGGCCAGCCCGTAGGTGGAATTGTTCGCCATCTCGACGGCCCGTCGTCGCCGCCGTCGTAGGGCGTGATGGACAGGACCGGCCCGAAGATCTCCTCCTGGAAGATCGGTGGTCCGGATCGACGTCGGCGAAAACCGTCGGGTGCCACGAAATAGCCGCGGTCCAGCCCGTCGGGCACCTCGCCGCCGACGGTGACCCGACCGCCCTGTTGCCTTGCCGATCTCGATGTAATTCAGCACCCGGTCGCGCTGCTTCGCCGACACCAGCGGGCCGCAGAAGTTGCCGGGTCGGCGGGGTCGCCGACAGCGAGGGCGCCGAATGTCGCGGTGGCGACCTCGACGGCCTGGTCGTAGAACTGGCGCGGTACAAGCATCCGGGTAGCCAGCGCGCAGCCCTGGCCGGAGTGCATCAGCGCCCCGATGCAGCCCGGGAGAGCGCCATGTCCATGTCGGCGTCGTCGAGCACCAGGTACGCCGACTTGCCGCCCAGCTCGAGCATGTTGCGCTTCATGGTCTCGCCGGACAGCCGCTGGATCAGCTTGCCGACCGCCGTCGAACCGGTGAACGACACCATGTCGACCCGCGGGATCGGTAGCAAGCAGCTGCGCGACGTCGTTGTCCGACGCCGGAACGATGTTGACCACGCCGGCGGGGATGTCGGTCTTCTCGGCGATGATCCGGCCCCAGCGCAGCGCGCTCCACGGCGTCTCGATCGCCGGCTTGAGCACCATCGTGTTGCCGGTGGCCAGGATCTGGCCCATCTTGTTGCTGATGATCTCGAACGGGAAGTTCCACGGCGTGATCGCGCCGACGACGCCCATCGGCTCCTTGACCACGACTGCGGTTGTACGGCGACGCCCATCTTGGCGTCCTGCGTCGAGCTCCGCTCCCAATCGAACTGCGAGATGTACTCCGCCGGCCAACGGACCGCGTCGGCCAGCGGCCACTCCAGTTGGGCGATGTAGGTCATCCCCACCGGCGCGCCGACCTCGGCGATCGAGCTCGGCGCGCATGTCCTCCTTCTCCTCCTGCAGCGCCTCGTGCAACTGCATGAGGCAGTGCTGGCGGAAATCGTGGTTGGTCGACCAGTCGGTGGTGTCGAAGGCCCGCCGCGCGGCCGCGATCGCCTCGTCCATGTCCTCGGCGCCGGCGTCGGAGCACACGCCGAGCACTTCCTCGGTGGCCGGATTGATGTTGTCGGCGGTCTTACCCGTGGACGATTCGCGCAGCCGGCCGTCGATGTAGAGACGGGACTCGGGGTTGAACGAAACTGTGACTGCGGCGACCGGTGATGCCGTCATTGGCGCTCCCTATGGCGAAGTTGTCGTCGTGCGATAGTGTACCTGTTATAGATAATTGTTTAGCGGATTCTCCCCCAGCAGGCAGAATCCCTCGAACGACGGAAGGGGTGCCCGTTGTCAGCCCCTGTCGACGACGCCGTGAACGCTAGCCGCCAGCACGAATACGTGTCGCAGATCGCGACGTACCGCCAGGATTTCCGACGCTAGCTCCGCGACCTGGACTGGGCCGACGAGTGGCGCAACGCGTCCTTTGACAACACCGAGGACGAGCTGGCCTACCACGCCGTCATCCTGTCCCGCATGTATGAGGCCGGCTGGAACCGCTACGGCTGGCCTGAGCAGGCAGGCGGCTTCGGAGGAACCGAGATCCACCGGGCGGTGTATTTCGAAGAACTCGCCGCGGCGATGCTGCCGGTGCCCGAGCAGCACTGGACGCTCGAGGTGCTCGGACCCGCGGTGATCAAGTACGCGCCGGAACTCGCCGAACGATATCTGCCGAACTACCTGCGCGGCGACGAGTGGTGGGGGCAGTGCTTCTCCGAGCCGGAATCGGGCAGCGACCTGGCAGCGCTGCGCTGCCGGGCCGTCGACGACGGCGACGGCGGGTTCGTCCTCAACGGGCAGAAGATCTGGACCAGCCAGGGCCCCACCGCGACGCGGTTTCTGGTACTGGTCCGCACCGGCACCCCGGAAAGCCGCCACCGCGGCCTGAGCACGTTCCTGGTTGACGCCGACAGCCCCGGCGTGACGGTGCGGCCGATCGCGCTGGCCAGCGGTCGTCGCGAGTTGGCCGAGGTGTTCTTCGACGACGTCCGGGTGCCGCGCGAACGGCTGATCGGCGACGCCGACGGGGGCTGGGGCGTCGTGATGTACCTGATGCAGTACGAGCGCGGGATGTACGGCTACGCCATGCTGACCACGGCGCTGACCGAACTGAGCCGGCTGCGCGACGAGATGGCCACCCACGGTTCGCCGTTCGCCGCCAGGCACCGCTTCGCGCAGATCTACGTTGCGGTGCTGGCCGCGCAGGCGCGCGCCGCGACCACGGTGCGCGCGCTGGCGGAGGGCCGCGAGGTCGGCCCGAACAGCAGCGTCGACAAGTTGCTGTTCGCGAAGGCGGAGAAGGACATCAACGACCTCATCCTGGACGTCCGGCGCGACTGGATGATCGCCGGCGTGGGCGCCGACGGCAGCAAGGAACTCGATGCCACCCGCGCGAAATGGTGGTACACCCGCGCCGCGACGATCATGGGCGGCAGCGCCGAGGTCCAGCGCGGCATCATCGCCGACCATCTGCTGGGGCTGCCGAAGGAAAAGCGATGAGCGCCACAGTGACCGACGAATCGTGGCCGATGATCGAAGAGGCCGTCTTCCGGCTGTTCGACCAGATCGCAGGCAAGGGAGCGGACCAGCACACCGCGGTCGGTGCCCGCGCTTGCCGATCTCGGGTGGTCGGATATCGAGGCGGAGTACCCGATCGAGGCGTGCGAGTTGCTCTTTCGCGCCCAGGGCCGCTCGCTGGCGCACACTGACTGCCTCAGCACGGTGATGCTGGCCGAGTTGAGCCCGCTGCTTGGACGGCCCCGTCGACGGCATCGTGCTGCCCGGCTCGCCGACGGTTATGCGCCGGGCTCCGACGCTCAACGGGTCGCCGGAATAGTGCTCGGGCCGCTGCCAAGCGCCGGGCGACTTGTCGTCCCGGTATCGGGCCCGATGGCCACGGTGTCGATCGGCGTCGTCGACACCGATCGACTGTCCGGCGAAAGGCTGGACACCTTCGACCCGACCGTGTTCTGGACGCGGGTGAGTGGTCCATTGAGCGGCGACCTGACCGACGCATCGACCGAATGGGCCGCGCCATCGCCGCCGCGCACCGCGCCCTTGCGACCGAACTGGTCGCGCTGGCCGACGAGGCGTTGCGCATCGCCGTCGAGCACGTCCGCGTCCGCATCCAATTCGGTTCTCCCATCGGCTCATTCCAGTCGCCGCGGCATCTGCTGGCCGATGCATCGGCGAACCTGGAAGGCGCCCGCGCGCTGCTGGGACGAGATCATGGCGGTACGGCGGAAGTCTGTCGGCGATGACCGCGAAGGCGGCTGCCGGCCGCGCGCACAGAGCCATCTCGGACGCCGCGACTGCAGGTGTGCGGCGCGATCGGACTGACCGCCGAACACGACCTGCACCGCTACGTCACCCGCGGCTTCCAGATCGACTCGCTCTGCGGATCACATCATCAGCTCGAGGCACTGCTCGCCGAGCGGCTGTTCGAGATGTACGCGCCCGGTCGCGCCCTGCCCGCGATCGTCACCTGGGGCTGAGGAAGAGGAAACGAATGCGGCGCAACATCTTCGACGAGGTACACGACGACTTCCGCGCCACCGCGCGCGCGTTCTTCGAGCGCGAGTGCGTACCCGAACGTGGAGAAGTGGGAACGCGAGGGCAAGGTCAGTCGCGAGGCGTGGCTGGCCGCAGGCGAGCACGGACTGATCGGCTGGGAGTTCGACGAGAAGTACGGCGGGCTCGGCGTCAAGGACTTCCGGTTCAACCAGATCATCTCCGAGGAGATGTTCATGACCGGCTCGGTCGGCATCGGTCTCGGCGTGCAGAACGACATCCTGATGCCGTACATGAACAACCTCACCACCGACGAGCAGAAGGAACGCTGGCTGCCCGGATTCATCTCCGGTGAGCTGATCGGCTCGATGGCGATGTCCGAACCCGCCGCCGGCTCCGACCTCGCAGGCATCAAGACCACCGCACGCGACGAGGGCGACCACTGGGTGGTCAACGGGCAGAAGACGTTCATCAGCAACGGGCTGCTCTCCAAACTGGTGCTTACCGCCGTGAAGACCGACCCGTCGGCCCGCCACAAGGGCATCAGCCTGCTGATGATCGAAGACGGCATGGAGGGCTTCACCCGCGGGCGCAAGCTCGACAAGATCGGCCAGTACTCCGCCGACACCGCCGAGTTGTTCTTCGAGGACGTCCGGGTGCCCAAGGAGAACCTCGTCGGCGAGCTCAACCGCGGCTTCTACCACCTGGTGTCGAACCTGCCCAGCGAGCGCGTCGGCGTCGCCTGCTACGCGCTTCCCGCGGCGCGGCGCGCGCTTGACCTGACCAAGGCCTACGCGCTCGAGCGCACGGCCTTCGGGCAGCCGATCGGCACGTTCCAGGTCAACCGCCATTTCCTGGCCGAGATGCAGACCAAGCTCGACGCCGCGCAGACGTATCTGGACCAATGCGTGCTCTCGGTCAACGACGGCACGTTGTCGGATCAGGATGCCGCAGGACTGAAGTGGTGGACCTCAGAGGTGCAGTGGGAGATCATCGACCGCTGCCTGCAGCTGCACGGCGGCTACGGCTACATCAACGAGTACGAGGTCGCCAGGCTGTGGCGGGATTCGCGAGTCCAGCGGCTCTACGCGGGCACCACCGAGATCATGAAGGACCTGATGGGCCGGGCCATGGGGTATTGACGCATGAGCTTGGTCACTGACCGGCCGCGCATGCCCGGCTCGCGCCCGATGATTCAGTTAACCTGCCAAATAGTTAGTTGATTTCGCAATACCTACCGGTGGAGGTCGATATGGAGGTCACCAGCCTTCGGGAACCGAAGATGGCCGATCGGGTGGCCACCGTGCTGCGCCGGATGTTCATCCGCGGCGAGATCACCGAAGGCACCATGCTGCCGCCCGAGTCGGAGCTGATGGAGCGGTTCGGGGTGTCGCGGCCGACGCTGCGCGAGGCGTTCCGGGTGCTGGAATCCGAGTCGCTCATCGAGGTGCAGCGCGGTGTGCGCGGCGGCGCGCGGGTCACCCGGCCGCGGCGCGAGACGCTGGCCCGCTACGCCGGGCTCATCCTCGAATACGAGGGTGTGACGGTCAAGGACGTCTACGACGCGCGGATGACGCTGGAGACGCCGATGGTCGTCGCAGCTGGCGAAGGATCGGAACCCGCGGTGATCGCCGAACTGGAGGAGATCGTCGAACGCGAGGCGCCAGCTGCAACCCGGCAGCGACGCCGTCGACCAGTTGACCGATTTCCACGCCGCGATCGCGCGCCTGTCCGGCAACAAGACGCTGCAGATCGTCAGCGACATGCTGCACCACATCATCGAGAAGGCGAACCGTTCGCTGCAGCCGACCGAAGGGCGACCGCGCCGAGCAGGCGGTGCGCCGCTCGGCCAAGACGCATCGGATGGTGCTGGATCATGATCAAGGCCGGTGACGCCGAGAAGGCCGGCGAGCTGTGGCAGCAAGCACCTGCAAAAGGCCGAGGAGTTCGTGCTGTCGGGGACCGAATTGTCCACGGTCGTCGACCTTCTCGAATGACGCAGGTAGAGCGGGACTCCGACGTCCTCATCGAGACGCCGCTTCACCTGTTGCGGCGCTTCGGTATCGAAATGCTTGATGCAGATCTCGAAACGAAACCGCCGAGATGTCGATGTCGCTGGCGGGCATGCGCAACCCGTTTACCGACCTGCCGACGGTGGGGCCGCTGGGCGTTCTGGTGGACGCGGTCAGCGGCTTCGTGAACCACTTCCGGCACCACCCCGGCGAATGGACCGTATCCACTGAGCTGGCTTTGGAATTGAGTCCCGATGGAAGCGACCGCGCCACCGCGGACGACGCCCCGCCGGTGATCGCGCTCGCTCGGCTGTTGGGCCCGCGCGGCAGCACGTCGCTGTCCTTCTGCACGCTGACGTGTGACGACGTCGTGATCGGCGGCGGAACCGTGCGCTCGTTCTTCTTCACCCCCGATCAGGTCATCCTCGACGAGCCCGCCGAGACACTACGCAGGACCCCGGAGACGACGCTGTCGGAGTTGATGGCCGTACGAGACCGCCGTCGCCTCCGACGACGTGTGCGTCCTTCGGCAGAACCCGGATCCTTTCCTCAACAACGCCGTCGGGGTCGTCAACGGCGGCGTCGCCTCGGCCGGCCTCGAACTGGCCGCGTCGGCCGTTGTGAACACAGACGGACCACCGATGCGCACGGCATCGGTCAGGGTCAACTTCCTGCGGCCGTTCTTAGCCGGCGACCATTCTCGTTACGAGGCTTCGCCTCTGAGGATCGGCCGGGCAACCGCCGTCGCCGATGCGCAGGCCCTCGCCGAGGACGGCAGGCCCGCGCTTACGGCACGCGTCACGGCCTACCGCTAGCGGCTACTTCCTGGCGGCGGTAACCAGGTCGGTCAAGGCCGCGCGCTCGTCATCGGTCCACGGTCGCGTACGGGTACGGTCTTCGCACAACACGACCTGAACTGTCCGCACCGTGGCGCATTTGTGGCTCGCTGTGGCGATGATGTTCACCGTCGTGAACGACGACGTACCGACCGATTCGACTGCGGAGGTGACCTCCACAACATCCGACTGCAGGACCGGGTGGTGGTAGTCGATGTCGCTGTGGACCACGACAACACGGTCAATTGTGCCGGGCAGCGCCGTGTTGAGAAACCGGGCTCGCGCCTCCTCCGCGTAGACCAGGAACACGCTGTTGTTGACGTGTCCGACGGGGTCCAGGTCGGTCCAGCGGGGCTCAATTCGCAGCACTGTGGACATGTTTCAGCGATTCCCGTCGTTTCCCGGACAGACCATTACTTCTTCGACCGGGCCCGGAATGCTGCCACCCGCTCCTTGAACTCGGGTGTGGAGAACGACAGCAACTCCTCGGCGAGCGCATACTCCAGCACGCCCTGCGCAGCGCGGGCTAGGTGCATGTTCAGCGCCACCTTGCTGACCGCAACGCCTGCGGCGGCAGCGCGGCGAACCGCTCACCGAGCGCCAGCGCCTCGTCGAGCACCGCGTCGTCGGCGGACGACCTTGGTGACCAGGTTCAGCTTCTCTGCGATCGGCGCGGTGATCCGATCCCCAAGCAGGACGTACTCCTTGGCCTTCATCATGCCGATCAGCAGCGGCAGCATCGCCGCACCGCCGTCCCCGGCAGTCAGCCCGACCGCGACGTGCGGGTCGGCCAGATAGCTGTTCTCCCCCATCACCAGCAAGTCGGACAGCAGGGCGATCGAACAGCCCAGCCCGACCGCGGGCCCGTTGACCGCGGACACCAGCGGTTTCGGGAAGTTGATCACCTCGAGGAAGACCGTGCGCGCCTCGTGGATCTGGAACTGTGCGCGCCACCTGGTCTTCGATCAGGCGGCCGAACATCACCATGTCGCCGCCTGCCGAGAACGCCTTGCCCACTCCGGTTGTCACGACCGCCCTGACGTCGTCGTCGGCGTCGAGCACCTTCCAGATGGTGGCGAACGCGTGGTGCACCTCCTCGGTGACGGCGTTGAGCGCCTCCGGGCGGTTGATGCTCACGACGTGAACGTTGCCGCGCTTCTCGACCAGCAGCCACGGGGCGAACTCCTCATAGCCGGCGCAGGGTGGCGATCTCGGAGGTGGTCATGTGATGCTCCCGTCAGTTCTTCTCGTTGGAAAGGATGGTGACCGCTGAGACGGCGGTCGGACCACCGATGTTGTGGGCCAACGCCAACTCGGGCACCGTCGACCTGGTTCTCGGCCTGCGCCGCGAAGCTGGTTGAACAATTCGTAGCACTGGGCCACCCCGGTGGCGCCGGGCGGGTGCCCCTTGGCCTTCAGGCCGCCGCTGGGATTGATGGGGATCGACCCGCCGACGTAGTGTTCGCGGCCCTCGACCAGCTTGTAGGCCTCGAACCGGTTGGCGAAGCCGAGGTCCTCGTAGCTGATCAGCTCGACGCCGGTGAAGCAGTCGTGCACCTCGGCGACATCGATGTCGCGCGGCGTCACGCCCGCCATCGTCATCGCCGCCTTGGCCGCCCGCACCGTCGGCGGGAAGGTCGTCATGTCGCTCTTGTGCTGATGCATCACGCGATCCATGCCCAGCCCCACGCCACGCACCCAGACCGGTCGGTCGGTGTAGCGGTCCACGACGTCCTCGGCCGCCAGGATCACCGCGGCGGCGCCGTCGCTCTGCGGGGTGCAGTCGTAGAGCCCGAACGGCTCGACCACGATCGGCGCGGCTAGTGCCTGCTCGACGGTGATCTCGTAGCGCAGTTGGGCTTTCGGATTCTTCAGCGCGTGGAAGTGGTTCTTCACCGCCACCATCGCCATGTGCTCCTTGGTCGCGGGCGACTCGTGCAGGTAACGGATGACGTGCAGGGCGAAGTTGGCGGGCGCGACCAGCCCCAGCGGGTAGTCCCACGCGTTGTCGCGGGTCATCGCCGCCCAGTCCCAGAACGTGGTGTTCGACGACGTCTCGCGGACCTTGTCGGCGCCGACCACCAGCACCACGTCGTAGAGGCCGGACGCGATGGCCATCGTCCCGTTGCGGATCGCGTCATTGCCTGTGGCACAGGCATTCTCGACACGCGTGACCGGGATGTCGGTCAGGTCGAGAGTGTCGGCCAGAATGCCCGACGGGAAACCGTCGGTGGTGGACAGCTCGCCGAACCAGGCCGCCTCGATTTCGGACTTCGTCGATGCCCTTGTCGACTCCGGCGACCGCCTCGGCGTACGCCATCGGCACCAGGTCCTTGATGCCCAGTTCGAAGTGCTCGGCGAACGGCGTCATCCCGGCACCGACGATGGCGACGTTTCTCATGCTGTCGGCTCCCTCCAGTGGGCGCCCGGGCCAGAACGCGTATCCGTAATCGGGGATGCCCGCGCGGGTGGCGATCCTGCGCAGCACCACGGCGCCCGGCTGTCCGATCGTCGCCTCGCCCGCGGGCACGCCGGTCACCTTCAACAGCACCCGCACCGGGCTGTCGTCGAGCTGCACGACGGCCAGCGAGTACGGGCTGGGCAGGTCGGGCACCGGGATCCGAATGGTGGTGTGGGTGTAGACGGTACCGGTGCGTGGCAGCGGTTCGAGCCGGTATTCAGTCGCCAGCTGCCCGGCGTTGTTCACACGCAACCGCGGCGGGAACTGCGGCGCGGAGTCGATGCCCGGACTCTCATCGAAAACCGCTGCCTCCCAACGAATCTTCGGCTCGAACGCGCGCGCGTAGGCGGGCATCGAGATCGGGATGCCGACGCCGTCGGCGATTCGAGTCTTCGGGAGGTCCCGCGGCGGGAACTCGTCGCGAAAGACATGTGGCGTCGGGCCATCGATAGCGAGGTCCGCCGCACTGATGCTGGACTGTTCGACGGCGAGCAGCAGACCCTGTGCGCCCGACTCGATCGCTTCTGCCAGCAATCGGATGATCGCTGCGGCCGAGAACGCGGCGTCCGCCACGGCGCTCGAGGTGTCGAAGTCGCTGCCGAGTTGAGCCGGCGGCACCCCTGCAACCGCGGCCACCGTGGGCGTCCCTGGCAGGCCGAGCCGGGCAAGCGTCGAGCGCACCCCGACCTCGCGCTGTAGCCGTGGGTCGACGTAGGAGTGCCGGGCGCCGTCCTCGCCGCGGGCGGTCAGCGGCAGGCTGCGAGTCTGGCGGGCGGCCGCGGTTATGCGACGCGCCGCTGTCAGCCGGTCAGCGCGGCCGCGGCGCCGACGGCCAGATCGTTGTCGTCGGCGCCGATGACCAGGGTGCCCGGCGATGCGCTCACCAGTTGGTCGAGTGCGGCGGGGGCGCCCCCGAGCACCTCGCTCGACCGCCGTGTCGGCCGGCAGCGACAGCGCAGCCAGCAGCACCGCGCCGTTGCCACCTTCCAATAGCGGAAAGTCGCGCGACACCAGCACGACGCGCGCGCGGTCGCGTCCGGGATCGGCGGCCCGTCCTGCGGCGACTGCCATCGTCAGCGCATCCTCGTCCGGGCCCCTTGACCCGCCGCTCACGCACCGCCCACGGCGGCAGATAGGTGCCGATCGAGACGATGTGCGTCATGCATCCTCGCTCTCGCTCCACCGGCGGCCGCAGTTTCCGCCCGTACTTAATGAGCTATATAGTTATAGCATTCGGCTCATCGGGCCACACTAGCCAGGGAGAAGACAGCGTCGTGGATAACTCCCGGTCCTCGCACCCTCAAGGACCGCGTCGTCGTCGTCACCGGCGCCAGCCGCGGAATCGGCCGCGAGATCGCGATCCGGGCGGCAGCCGACGGAGCGGCGGTGGCTCTGCTGGCCAAGACCGAACGCCGAACCCGAAGATCGCAGGCACGCTGGCCGAGACCGCCGAGGCCGTCCGCGACGCTGGCGGTCGGGCACTCCCGCTCGCGTGTCGACGTGCGTGACGCCGACGCAGTCGCGAGCGCGATCGCCGCCGCCGCCGAGGCAGTTCGGCGGAATCGACGTCGTGATCAACAACGCGGGCGCTCTGGACCTTCGGCCCACGCCGAATCTGCCGCCGAAGAACTTCGACCGGCTGCTGGAGATCAACGTCGAAGGACCCGTTCGCGGTGGTGCAGGCCGCGCTGACCACACCTGCGGCAATCCGACAACGCCCACATCGTCAACGTGTCACCGCCGCTGAACCTGGACCCGCGATGGGTCGGCGCACACGTCGGCCACACCGTCGGGTAAGTACGCCGAAAGCCTGCTGACGCTCGGATGGGCCGCGGAGTTCGCTTCGATTCCCATAGCCGTCAACTCGCTGTGGCCCGCGACCACGGTCGCGAGCACCGGGATGATGGTCGCGATGGGCGAGGACGCCGTGCGCGCCCAGGCACGCAATCCGCAGATCATGGCCGACGCCGTGCACGCCCTGGTCACCCGACCGGCCGCCGACTGCAGCGGGCACTTCTACACCGACGAGGAAGTTCTGCGCGAAGAGGGATCGGACGACGACGATCTTTCGGAGTACCGGCTGGCCGCTACCGAAGAGGACCTGACACCCAACTTCTACCTGCCGTCGACCCCGCTGCCCGCGGTGTAGGAGTCACGTCCGGTGAGTTCCTTTGACGCGTTGAGCGCCAACGAGCCCGAACTGGCGAAGCTGCGGACCTCGGTGCGCGATTTCCTGCGGGCCGACCGCGCCGAGTTCGGCTGGGAACCCGCCGTCGACTCATGGTTGGGCCAGTGGGACGAGGAGTTCAGCGCCCGCCTCGGCGACGCCGGATTCGTCGGGATGATCATCCCGCAGGCAGTACGGCGGCCATGGCCTGAGCCATCTTGCACCGCTATGTGGTGACCGAGGAACTGCTCGCCGTCGGCGCACCGGTGGCGGCGCACTGGATCGCCGACCGTCAGGTCGCGCCCGGCCTGCTGGCCTACGGCAACCGAAGAACAGCGCGAGCGGCTGCTGCCGCGCATCGCGGCGGGCAGGTTCTACTCGTCGATCGGCATGAGCGAACACGGCGCAGGGTCCGATCTGGCCGCCGTGGCCAGCAAGGCCACCCAGACCGACGGCGGCTGGCTACTCAGCGGCACCAAGGTGTGGACGAGCGGCGCCCATCTCGCCCACCAGGTCGTGGTGCTGGCCCGCACCAGTCCGCCCGATCCTGAGCATCGACACGCCGGCTTCAGCCAGTTCCTGGTGCCGTGCGACGCCGACGGCGTTCGGATCGAGCCGATCCTGCTGATGAACGGCGAGCACCACTTCAACGAGGTCATCTTCGACGAGGTCTTCGTGCCCGACGCCGACGTGCTCGGCGAGATCGGCAACGGCTGGCACCAGGTCACCGCGGAGCTGTCCTTCGAGCGCAGCGGTCCGGAGCGGATGCTGTCCACCGCTTCCACTGATCGCCGCCGCGATCCGGGTGCTGAGCGCGGGGCCACCGCCCGACGACCGCACGGCCGCCGACATCGGTGACCTACTGGCGCGGTTGATCTCGCTGCGGCAGCTGTCGGTGTGGGTGGCCCGGACGCTGACCGACGAGAAGGACGCGGCGAATCAGGCCGCACTGGTCAAGGACCTCGGCACGCGCTTCGAGCAGGAGTCGGTCGGGGTGATCGCCGACCTGCTCGACCAGTCGCCGACGACGCCCGAGATTGCCGCCCTGCTGGCCACCGCATGGCTGCACAAGCCCGTGTTCACGCTGCGCGGCGGCACCAACGAGGTACTGCGCGGCGTCATCGCGCGCGGAATGGGGTTACGGTGACGGCACTTTCGGGCGGGGTGTTCGATACCGGCACCGCAGACGACGACGGCGCAGAACTGCGCCAGTTGGTCGACGACATCGGCCGGCGGTCCTTCGACGCCAAGCTCGGTCACGCGCCGGGTTCCCGATCGAGTTCGACGCCGACCTGTGGCGCAATCTCGAAGACACCGGGCTGACACGGCTGACGAGCACACCGGACCTGGATGCCGGGCCGCAGGAGCTCGCCATCGTGCTCTACGGCGTGGCGCGGCATGCGGGCGCGGTGCCGCTGGCCGAAACCGACGCGCTGGCCGGCTGGCTGGCGCAGCAGGCGGGCATCGATGTCCCGGACGGGCCGTTGACCGTCGCGATCGCCGACGCCGAACTCGCAGAGGGCCGGGTCACGGGGACCGCGATCGACGTGCCGTGGACCCGGGCGGCCGCGGCGGTGCTGCTGGCCGCGCGCGGTCGCGACGAACTGCGGGTCGGGGTGCTCGACGTCGACAACGCAACCGTCGAGGAGGGCCACAACCTGGCCGGAGAACCACGCGATCGGATCACCTTCGACATCGCGGCCGACGAACTGATCGCCGTCGACGACGCAATTGCGGACCGAACTGGTGCTCCGCGGCGCGTGGTGCCGCTGCGTGCAGACCATCGGTGCGCTCGACGCGGCAGCCGCCATGTCGGTCGAGCACACCAGCGATCGAGTCCAGTTCGGCCGCCCGCTCAGCAAGTTTCAGGCGGTCCAGCACGCCTTGGCCAGCATGGCCGGCGAGATCGAACGCGCAAGGGCCGCCGCGACACTGGCCGTCGCCGCGGCGGCGGACCACGGATTCGGCTCGGCGCAAACCGAATACGCGGTCACCGTTGCCAAGGTCGCGGTCGGCCAGGCAGTCGGGCCGGTCACCACGATCGCGCATCAGCTGCACGGCGCGATCGGCGTCACCATTGAACACCCGCTGTGGTCGGCGACCATGCGGGCGCAGAGCTGGACTCAGGACTACGGCACCACCGCCCACCACGCTCGTCGCCTCGGCCGGATGGCACTGGCGGCCGCCGATCCGTGGGACCTGGTGATCGGCAATCTGACCTAACCGAAAACAGTTTGAAAAAGGGAGAATTCGTGACAGTCAAGCAATTCGAGGGTGCGTCCGCGATCGTCAGCGGCGGCGCAGGCGGCCTTGGCGAGGCGACGGTGCGGCGGCTGCACGCCGACGGACTTGGCGTCGTCATCGCCGACCTCGCCGCCGACAAGGGCAAGGCACTGGCCGACGAACTGGGTAGCCGGGCGCTTGTTCGTCAGCACGGACGTGACGAGCGAGGACTCAATCCTCGATGCCATCGAGCAGGCCAATCAGCTTGGCCGCCTGCGTTATGCGGTCGTCGCGCACGGCGGATTCGGTGTCGCGCAACGCATCGTGGGCCGCGACGGCAGCCCGGCCGACTTCGGCGGCTTCACGAAGACGATCGATCTCTACCTCAACGGCACCTACAACATGGCGCGCCTGGTCGCCGCTTCGGTCGCGGCCGCCGAGCCGCTAGAGAACGGTGAGCGAGGCGCGCTGGTGCTGACGGCATCCATCGCGGGCTACGAAGGCCAGATCGGCCAGAGCGCGTACGCCGCAGCCAAGGCCGGCGTCATCGGCCTGACCATCGCGGCGGCTCGCGACCTGAGTTCGGCGGGCATCCGGGTCAACACCATCGCCCCTGGAACGATGAAGACGCCGATCATGGAGTCGGTCGGCGAGGAGGCCATCGCCAAATTCGCGGCCAACGTACCGTTTCCGAAGCGCTTGGGCACGCCTGCCGAATTCGCCGACGCCGCGGCATTCCTCCTGACCAACGGCTACGTCAACGGCGAGGTCATGCGCCTGGACGGCGCGCAGCGCTTCACGCCAAAGTAGGCGTCCGCGGTCAGAGGTGGCCGTCGCAACGACGCAAGCCACCATGCCCCATTCGAGCGCCTCGGCAGCCGACAGCGTGCGGTCGACGAACGGCCGTTTCAAATTAGCCAAATAGTTGTATGATTATAGAAAACGGGGCGTAGCATCCTGCTCGGAGTCAAGGAGAGGAAGTGGCATGGCTGTACTCGATGGCCGGGTCGTGTTCATCACCGGAGCCGCTCGAGGTCAGGGCCGCTCACACGCCGTCATGTGCGCCGAGGAGGGCGCAAACATCGTCGGGGTGGACATCTGTGAAGACCTCGACGTCGTGCCGTACAAACTCGGAACGGCAGAGGATCTCGAGGAAACGGCGCGGCTTGTCGAAAAGACCGGCCAGGAAATGCTTTTCCAGAAGGCCGATGTCCGCGACAAGGCCGCCTTACAGGCTGCCTTCGACGCCGGAGTGAAACAGTTCGACCATATCGACACGGTCATCGCCAACGCGGGTGTCATTCTCACCAATCCCGACGAGCGCGACGCTTCGGAGGCGCTGAGGATCGGCCTCGACATCATGCAGACCGGCGTCTGGAACTCCTTCCAGGTCGCCATCCCCCACCTGAAGGAACGCGGCGAAGGCGGCAACCTGATCGCCACCAGTTCGATGGCTGCGCTGCTGGACATGACCGACGGCCGTGGCGGTTCAGACGCCTACCTCATGGCGAAGCTGGCGATCACCGGATTGGTGCGTGCATACGCGAATCTGCTTGCCCCAGATCGCATCCGCGTCAATGCGGTGGCACCGACCAACTGCGCGACACCGATGGTCACCGAGAACCCCGCGCTGTTCAAGGTGATCGAACAGATGCCGCACTTGGCCAACGCCATGCAAACGGCGCTGCCGGACCTGCCGCTGATCGAACCCAAGGACGTTAGCAATGCCATCCTGTTCCTCATCTCCGAAGCTGGACGTTCGTTCACCGGGAGTGTGCTGAAGGTCGATGCTGGTATGGACGTACGCCGGTAAAGGAGAGCTATGACCGTCGAGCACGACAGACATCCCGTAATCGCGGGCGTTCCGGAGCTCGAATGGGCGACGCTACCCATGGCGGGCGATCGCGGAGTCGGGTGGAAGGTGCTTCGCGACGCCGGACCCGTTGTGTACATGGACGGCTGGTATTACCTGACCCGACGCGATGACGTACTCACAGCGCTGCGGAATCCTGGCCGCTTCTCATCGAAGAAGGCCTTCGACGAACTCGGCAGCCCGCTTCCCCTTGTTCCCATCTCGTTCGACCCGCCCGAGCACACGCGGTTCCGAAAGATCCTGCAGCCGTTCTTCAGTCCGCACACACTCAAGGACATGCTGCCCTCGCTGCAGAAGCAGGCGATCGCCATCGTCGACGCCGCAGCGGCCAAGGGCGAGTGCGACGTCATGGCCGATATCGCCATCCCCTACCCGTCGCAGGTGTTTCTCACCCTCTTCGGGCTCTCCCTCGATGACCGGGATCGGCTTATCGCGTGGAAAGACAACGTCATTGCGCTTTCGGAGCTGCCGTCGATGGAGGGCGCCGATCTGACCCCCGCTCTCGAGTTGGTCGCCTACCTCTCCGAGGCGATCAACGAACGTCGTCAGAATCCGGGCACCGACCTCTTGTCGAATGTGCTCACCGGTGAGGATCCACTCGACGATGCCGAGGCCATCGGGCTGAGCTTCTTGTTCGTCCTTGCCGGGCTGGACACCGTGACCTCGTCGATGGGATTCGCGATGCTGGAGCTCGCGCGCAATCCCGAGCTGAGGCAGTCGCTGCGCGATGACCCCGACGCGATCAGGGTTTTCGTCGAGGAGATCGTCCGGCTTGAACCTCCGGCTCCGATAGTCCCGAGAGTGGCCACCGAGGACGTCACGATCGGTGGAGTGACACTGCCCGCCAACACAAAGGTGCGGCTGTGCCTGGCGGCGATCAATCGCGACGGCAGCGACGCGATATCCATCAACGACGTGGTCATGGACGGGAAAGTGCACCCGCACTGGGGCTTCGGCGGCGGTCCGCATCGCTGCCTCGGCTCGCATCTGGCACGCATGGAGCTCACACTGATCGTCGAGGAGTGGCTCAAGCGGGTGCCCGACTTCGAACTCGCCACCGATGGTGTGCCGGAGATCGTCTTTCCGGCGAACACTTTCGGGCTCGGCTCACTGCTGCTGCGCTACTGACCGTGTCCGACATCGCGGTCGTCTGTGTCGAATGCCAGACCGGTGTGCTTGGTCCACATTCGGTGCTGCCCCAATTGGCGGCGGCCAGTGCGGGTTTGGTCGACACCATAGGCCGGCTGCTCGACGCGGCTCGTAGGTACGGCACACGGGTTGTCCACGCGACCTACGAGGGATCCCTGGGCGGTGGGCATCCGGGCACTGCACGCCTGTGGCGGGTTCTCGGGCCGTTGACCGCTACCTGGTCCCCGGGCGATCCCCAAACCCAGGTTCTCCCAGAACTGCTGGTGCCGACGGACCTGGTGCTGCCGCGGCACCACGGGCTGTTCCCCACCCTCGACTCGGAGTTGCTTCCGGTGCTGCGGGGCCTTGGCGTGAGTACGGTCATCCTTGCGGGAGTGTCGCTCAACCTCGCACTGCCCATCACGGCGGGCCACGTCACCCAGGCCGGCTTCGACCTCGTCGTGCCGCGCGACGCTGTCGCAGGCACACCCGCGGATTACGGAAATCAGGTGCTGGACAACACCATCGCCGTGCTTGGCCGACTCACGACCGTCGACGACCTGATCGCCGAGTGGGGCGACTGAATCACTGCCCGGGCGGCAACAGCATGTCCTGCCAGGTGCGGTCCTGGTCGGTTTGCGCCAGGTTGGCCTGGGTGTAGGTCTTCCCGTCGGGGCCGACATACTGCCCGCTGGCGGGGTCGTACTGCGCCGCCGCTATTGGAATCGGTGAGTAGCCGGGCGGTGCAGGGGCAGCCGAGTCGAGCTCGTTCAGTCGAGCCGGCACCGGCTCGCCGGACAGCGTGGCGTTCGGGTCACCCTTCCAGTTGTAGCCATCGTTGAGCGGGATGTAGTACTCATCGCTTTCACACATCGCCGCCGTGGGCGCCCGCTTCCCGGGCTTTGTCGCGCATGGAATATTGCGCGCGCCACGGACATTGAGTGCCGAGTCCTGCGGCACTCGGCAGTAGACATCTCCGTTCGGCGGCGGCGGGTAATCGACCTCGCTTGTCGACCGTTGCTGTGCGGCAGGCAGAAACCCGGTATTGCATGCTGGCGGGATGTTCAGGTTCAGGTTGAAGGACAGGAAGGCGGCCTTGTAGTCCTGCTTGGTGTCCTTGTTCGCCAGGAGGATGCCCTGCATATCGGCGGTACCCGTCGGAAAGAGCACCAGCAGGTGCTCCAGGTTGGGTTGATAGGCGAGGGCGACATCGCCCACAGTGACCAGGTTCGCCAGAACCAGCGGCAATGTCGGCCTAAGCCGATCGAAGAGTTGCGTCAGCTCATCGGCCGTTGGCGCGGTCCGCTGCAGAATGCCTTGCACCGCAGCATCATTGGTCTTGAGCTGCGTGGTGACCTCGGCGAGGTTGGCGGCCCAAGCTTTGATCGCACCAGACGTGTCGCTTTGGGTCTCCAGGATGGGCGCGACGTTGTCGGTCAAGTTTACGAGATCGCCCAGATTCGCTCTTGCGTCGATCGCAAGGTTCGATCCGCCCTTGAGAAATCGGGCTAAGTCGGGACCGAGTCCGCCGAGGGCGACGTACGCCTCGTCAACGACGGTCTTGACGTTGTCGCGCGGAATGGCCTCCAATCCGCGGTTGGTCGCGTTCAGCAATTCGTTGATGTCCGGCGGTACCGTGCTGCGATCGCGCGCTATCACATCTCCGTTCCTGAGGGGCGGCGACGTCGCGTTGCGCGGCAGCAGGGCGATGAACTGCTCTCCAACTGCGCTTGTGCTGTGCACCTCGACAGTGAGATCGGAGGGGATAGCGATGCCGGAATTCAGTTCCATGTCGGCTTCGACACCGGTGTCGGTGAGCCGGACACTTTTCACCTGACCAACCTCGGTTCCGCGATAGGTCACATTACTGCGGTCGTAGAGGCCACCGGCGTCGGGCAATTCGACCGTCACCGTGTAGCGGCCCACGCCCAACAACAAGGTGGGCAGCTTTACATAGCCAAACGCCATCACTGTCAACGCCACGAGCGACACGACCGTGAAAACGATGATCTGGATCCAGATCCGCCTCGTCATGTTCATGTCATGGCCCCTGATTGAAGTTGTAGGGCGCGAGGAGTGGATTGCGCGCGGTGTAGGGACTGGGCATCTGTCCGATCGTGCGCCCCCACTGCAGTTCCAGCTCGGTGAGTTCGCCTTCGAATCTCGTCCCGGTGAACAGCGCCGCGTCGAGTCTGCTGAGCGTGAGGTCGACGACAGCGGTCAAGTTGCCGAAGTCACCACGCAGCCACTTGCTCAAAGTCGGCTTGGGGAACGGGAAGGTGGTGAAGAAGTCCAGCGAGCGGGTCAGCGCCGGTCCTGCATCGCCCAGTGACTTCAACACAGGCCCGAGATTCTGCAAGTTCTTTACCAGGTTCTCCTTGCTCTGGTTGACCGCGTCGGCCGCCAGTGCGGCGAACTTGCCCAGCGCGTCGATGGCATCGGCGAGTTCGTCGCGCTGGTCCCGCAGAACGGTGAGCGCATCAGGAAGCGTCGCCAGAGCCTTGTCCAAGACCGGCTTTTGTTGCGCAACCTGCCCGGTCAGCCGGTTCAAGCTGTCCGCTGCGCCTATGATGTCGTCCGTTTGGTCGTCGAGGTAGGTGACGAATTTGTCCAGCTCCGTGAGCAGGCTGCGCAGATCGGCCTCGCGACCTCGAAAGGCAGTGCTCAGCTCCTTGGTTATCTCCTGCACCTGGCCGATACCGCCGCCGTTAAGGAGCAGCGATACCGACGCCAGCGCTTGCTCGGTACTGGGGACGAACGTTCCGGACGACAGTGGGATAAGCGAGCCCTCATGAAGCTTGCCTTCTGGTGGGGTGGCGGTGGGTGGCGCGAGTTCGACGTGCAGAGAACCCAGGAGGCTGGTTTGACCCACCGTTGCCGTCGAGTTGGCAGGCAAGTCGACATCGCCGTTGAGCGTCAATGTGAGCAGAGCGTGCCAGCCCTGGCGCTCGATCTTCTCGACGTGTCCGACCGTCACGTCACCCACTCGCACGCGTGAGTTCCGTTCGATGTTGTCGACATCCGGCAGCTGCGTCTGGATCGTGAACGAATCGTCTCCGCCACCAACAGTCCCCGGCAGAGGCAGGGAATTCGCGCCTCGCCACTCGCTACACCCGGACAACGCGGCTGCGAGAAGCAGAGACAGCACTACTGCGCCGATTCTCCTGTAACGCATCATCATCCGCCTCCGGCCGGCACCATCATGCCCTGCAGTCCGTTCGTCGGATCAGTCGGTTGCGCCGCAGGGGGCAGCGACTGGTCCACGCCACCCGGCGGCGGCCCGGCAGTCATCGGCACGAACGGCGGGTTTCCCGGTGGATTGGCCGCCGGTTCTCCGAATTCGGTGAAGATGTTGCCCGCCGGCGGCAACGGTGCTCGCGGTGCGCCGTCGCTTCCCGCGGGGGGTGGGATGTAGTCCGGACGTAGCCAATCCTCGCTGTAGGTGACCTCGTTCGGCCGGGCCTGGGTGCCGACGAAGAGGTTCTCGCCAAGCGGCGGGAAATTGAACTGGCGGTTCTTCATGATTGGCGCGAGGTATTGCACGCACAGCTTCGCTGACTGCTCGGCACCCAACCGAGATGCCGCTTGTATTGCTCCACAGAGGAATTGGATCGGGTTCGAGAGCTGGTTGATGCCCAGCGCTCCCGTAAGAGCGCCCTGGGCGGGTTGATAGATGTTCAGGAAGTTCTGGAAAGAGTTGGGACCGGAGTGCAGAATCTCCTTGATCTGGCCGATGTTGTCGACCAGGAACTGGCTGACCGAGGCCAATTTGTCCGAGGTGGTGCCGAGACTCTCCCGATTTTCGGCCAGAAAACCGTTCAGGTCGTCGACGACGTCGTTGATACCGGTTACCGCGTTCCCGATCTCGTTCGAATCGTTGGCCACCACACCGGTCACCGATGCCAGATTGCCGTTGAGCTGGCGCAGGAGATCACGGCTGTCCTCCAGCGCCGAAACGAGAATCGACAGGTTCTTGAATGTCGTGAAGATGTCGGCGCTCTTGTCACCGAGCGCGGAAAACGCCTGGGACAGCTTGATTACGGTGTCCCTGATGTTAGGGCCCTCGCCGCGAAGGTTGTCAGCGGCGGTGTTGATCAACGCGCCCAGTGTGCTGACGCCGCCGGGTTGGGTCGGCTGTAGCGTGTCGGCGAGCCGCTCGAGTTGCTCTCGGAAGTCATCGAACTCCACCGGCACGGCAGTGCGTTCTTCGGGAATCACAGACTCGTCGGCCAGTGTGGCCCCGCCCTTGTACACCGGTGTCAACTGGATCGCACGCACCGGCACCAGCGACGGCGACATGATGACGGCGTTGACATCCGCAGGCACGTCGTACTTGTCGTCGACGTAGAACGTGACCTTGGCGCGTTCGGGCTGCGGTTCGATCGTCTCGATGAGGCCGACCGGAACGCCGAGTATGCGCACTTCGTCGCCGACGAAAAGCCCGTTGGTGTTCGCGAAGTACGCCGTCACGCGGGTCTTGTTGACGTGGCCCACCGTCTTGTTCAGCAATAGGGTCGCCGCGACCAGGGTCAGCACCAGGGTGCTGGCAAGGGCGATCTTCGCGACACGCGAATTTCTCACGGCTGGCCTCCGTCATTGGCGTGAGTCGCCGGGGGGCCCTGGCTGAGCTGCGACTCGCCGGGGGCGGGTACTTGGACAGCACTCGGCCCAGCCGGCGGAGTGGCCTCATAGCCAGCAGGAGGACCCGGCGGCGGTCCACCCGGCGGCGGCTGGGGCGGCGGCTCGCGGTACGGATAGCAGCCCGTCGGTCCGGGCAACGGCAGGCCAGGCAGACCGCAACCCTGATCGCCCGGGTTGCCGGTGATCGCATCGGGAATCGTCATGCGCGGCTCGCCGCCCTGGCCGGTGCGCGGATACGGCATGGGCAGCGCGGGTGTTCCGGGTTGACCGATTTGAGGGTCGTGGCGTTCCGACGGCAACAGAACTGAAGGATCCAGCCCGAGGTCCGAGAACGCTGCGTCGATGAAAGGCTGCAGGAACTGTCCGGGGAGAAGGTTACCGATGTAGGCCTTGAAGAACGGCCCGGACCCCACTGATTCGCCCAATCCGAGTGAGTACCTTCTGAATCCATCGAGCGCCGCGGCGAGCTCAGTCCTCCGGTTGTCGACGAGAGTGAGCACTCCGTTCAGCTTGTCCAGTGCGGGCCTCAGAGTGACACGGTTGTCATCGATGAACCTTTTGATCTGCCGAGTAACCGCGCCGAGATTGTTCGAGAGCACGTCCAGCGCAGAGCTCTCTGTCTCTAGTTGCGCCAGAAGAGCGTTCGTCCGCTGGACTACATCGACTACCTGACCGCTGCGCTCGGCCAGCACTGTAGTGGCCTTGTTCGCGTCCGACAGTAGATCCCGCAGTTGGGTGTCGCGCTTGTTGAGAGTCTCTGAAAACCGCGAGATACCCGCCACAGCGAGCTTGAGGTCCGGGGGCGTCTCGGCGAAGGTGTCCGCCAGCACGGCCAACGAGTCCGACAGTTGATTGGTGTTCAGCCCGCTGATGGCGTCGGTGACGTCTCCCAGCGCATCGGGCAGCTGGTACGCGGGACGGGTGCGGTCGAGCGGAATCGGCCCGGACTGCTCGCCGTCGCCACGCGGACTGATCTCTAGAATCTTCGAGCCCAGTAGGCTTTTCGTCTTCACGGCCGCTTCGGTGCGGTCGCCGAGCCGGATGCCCTTCTCGACGTTGAAGCTGATGAGCACCTGTGGTCCGTCGAGTTCGATCGTTTCGACCTTTCCCACGCGTAGGCCCGAGACCTGGACGGGCGAGCCGGGAATGAGTCCTCCGGCCTCGGCGATATAGGCCGAGTAGTTTCTGGCCGAATTGAAGAACGGAAGCTTGTCGTAGTTCAACCCGCCGAAGATCACTGCGACGATCAGTCCGACACCGATGGCGCCGATGACGAAGGGGCTGCGTTCAGAAAAAGACTTCATCGCGGTGCGCACCTTCCTGTGGTCTGGCCGACCAGCTTGATGTACACGGGCTGCCCGCCCTTTCCATTCATCTTCAACACGGCGTCACACAGGTAGAAGCTGAAGTAGTCGCCGTAGAGGCCCTGTCGGTTCAGGACCCGGTAAGCATCCGGCAGGGTGGCGAAAAGGTTGTCGACGTAATCCTTGTCGGCCACGACAATGCCTGCCGTTCGGTCGGTTTCGGCGACCACTGACTTCAGCGGTGGACGCGCCTCCGCCAAGAGTTCGGCGACTCCGCCGGCAGCGGCATTGGTGTAAGCCACCGAGTTACTGATGTCCTGCTTGCGATCCGCGAGGCCGTCCACCAGTTCCGAAAGCGAGGTGACCGCCTGCCCGAGCTCGTCGTTCTGGTCGGCCAGCGAGCCGAGTACGACGTTGAGGTTCGTGATGACCTCGCCGATGAGCTGATCGCGATCGGCCAGCGCGTTCGTCAACGACGCCGTCGTGCGCAGGAACGAACCGATGGTCGCACCTTGACCCTGGAATGCCGCAATCAACTGGCCTGACAAGGCGTTGACCTGATCGGGGCTCAAGGCTCGAAACAACGGGCGGAATCCACCGATGAGCGCATCCAGGTCCAGCGCGGGCGAGGTACGGGTCAAGGGAATCGTGCTGCCGGGGTTGAGCCGTCTGGTCTCCCCGGCACCCTCCTCGAGGGCCATGTAGCGGCCACCGATCAGGTCGTCGAAGCGGACCACCGCGCGGCTGCCCTCGGTGAGTACGACTGAGTCATCGGTGGTGAATTCGACCCTTGCGGTGTTGTCGTCCTCGATCTCGATCATCTTCACCTTGCCGACCTCGACACCGGCGATACGAACGAAGTTCTCGGCCTCCAGTCCTGTCACATTGGTGAACTCTGCGAAGTACGTTCTCTCTGATTGGAATCTCAGCTGACCGAAAATCGCGTACATCGAGAAGATGCCGAAAAGACAAACCACGAGAAAGATGACAAGCCGCCACACGGCGCCTTGCAGATTGTCTTTCACGGCTTGACCTTCCGGAGTTCAACGCGTCGTGGTGGGCGGGCTAGGGTGCGGGCGCTTCTGCCGGAAGTGGCGGCGGCGCGTCCACGGGTGGGCCGACCAACTCAGGTGGCGGCGGCGGGGGTGCAGATGGACGCGGCAGCGGCGTCGGCGTGATGACACCCGGGAAGGGGGGCACGAACGGTTCCGTGCCCGGCACCGGACCAGGGTCGCGCGGAGCGCCTGGCGGCGGGGCGGGCGGCAGACCGGGGTAGAGCGGTGTCCCGTCCGGTGCGTACTGCTGGGCGCCGTAGGCCGGTGCTCCTGGGTACGGAATCGGGCCTGGCGCAGGGCCGTTCCCGTTCCGGATGCTCGGAGGCTCGGGCACTCCCCGGGTAGTCGGGAAGTAATTGGCGTATCCGGGGAAGCCGATCCCGGGATTCGGGCGGACATCCAGCCCAGTACCCCAGCCTGAGTTGGTGACCAGATAACGGACGGGCCAATTCTTCGAAACATCTGGCAACGAACCGCAACCCGGCTTACCTCCGGGTCCGCCTTTGCCGCCCATGATCGGCAGGTTATCGGGATACTTGTACGGATCGTCGCCGAGCAGCAGTGCGGCATCTACGACGGCCGAATATCCGTTCTTGCCGCCGGCGATGTCCAAGAACCCTCCGTTGATGACGTTCACCCCGCCCTGTAGCAGGCACGTCAGCGATGGGCTGTACTTCAAGAACAAGTTGGTGGTGGGTTCGAGAACATTGATCGCCTTGACCAAGTTGTCCTTGCTCGAAGCCAGCAGTTCGATGCCGCTATGCGAAAACCCGGAGACACCCAGGAGCACGGCGTCAAGATTGTCGGCGTTGTCCGTGATGGTCTCACTGGTCGTACTGGCAGCGTCCAGGACGGTCATGATGTCTTGCGCCGCATCACCGTACGCGTCGCTGAAGCCTTCGAGCGCGTGGAAATCCCGACGGATGGTCTCGGCGCGCGGGTTGAGCTCGAGCAAAGTCTGATTGCCGTCGGTGATCGCCTGACCGATGTGCTCACCCTGACCCCGGAGGCCCTCCGCGAGCGCACCCAGCACCGCGTTCAACTTCGACGCGTCGATCTTCTGCAGCACGCTCGTCAGATTCTCGAATACCGTGTTTACCTCGGTGCTCACGTTCTTCGACTCGATCACCTGCCCGGCGACCAGTCGCTTAGGGCTGGGGTCGCCTGGATAGATCAGGTTCACGTACTTGGCACCGAACGCCGTGGTGGCCCTGATCTCCGCCTCGACGTTGGCCGGGATGTACTTGGTTTGATCGGGAAAGAACTCCAACTTCAGGCTGACTGTTTGTCCACCCTTGACATCCCCGACGCGTCCGACCTCCACACCGCGGAGCTTGATCTTGGCTCCAGGCTCCATCACCAGGCCCGATCGATCCGAGGTAAGCGTGACTGGGACATAGGATTTGAGACTGCCAGCGAACAACGCCATGCTCATGCCGACGAAAGCGACCAGCACGACGGCCAACACGAGCGGCCACCACCGCGGGTTGATTCGCGGGTCCCCGGCTCGTCGTTTCCGATTCGTGGTCATCCGGCTATCCCGACAAGTTGAAGCCACCGGACTGGCCGTAGATGGCCAGCGAGACAAACAGGGTCACCATGACAGCCGCAATCAGCGATGTGCGAACCGCACGGCCGACGGCTTCTCCAACTCCGGCAGGTCCGCCGGAGGCGGTATAGCCGTAGTACGTGTGCACCAACATCACGACGACGGCCATCGACAGCGCCTGCACGAACGACCAGAGCAGGTCAATGGGGTTGAGGAACGTGTAGAAGTAGTGGTTGTAGACACCGGTCGACTGTCCGTACGCAACAGTCGAAATCAGCCGCGTCGCGACGAAAGCCGTCAGGGCAGCGATACAGTACAACGGGATGACAACGATTACCCCGGCGAGCACGCGCGAGGACGCCAAAAAGGCAATCGATCGAATACCCATCACCTCCAGCGCGTCGATCTCCTCACTGATTCGCATGGCACCGAGTTGCGCGGTTGCTCCTGCACCGATGGTCGCCGCAAGCCCAACGCCTGCGATCAACGGCGCGGCTAGTCGAACGTTGACGAATGCAGAGATGAACCCACCGAACGCCTCGACACCGATCTCCTGTAACTGTGTGAAGCCCTGGATGCCGACCAAAGCGCCAGCCGAAAGCGTCAGGAACCCGACGATCACGACGGTGCCGCCGATGATTGCGAGTGCGCCAGTTCCGAGGCTCATCTGAGCGATCTGCCGGACGACCTCGATTCGGTAATGCCTTACAGCGTCTGCGATTCCACCGATGGTCTTCCCGTAGAACTCTGTTTGCTTGCTGACTCGATCCCATCCCCGGACCCAGTTGGCGGTGATGGCGTTCAACCGGGCGAACCGTTTACTTGGCACCGACAGGGTCATGTCCCGAACGTCGCTTTCACGCCGACCGCCGTGGCGATCACGTTGATGACGAAGAGCGCCATGAACGAGTAGACGACGGTTTCGTTCACCGCATCGCCGACGCCTTGCGGGCCGCCACCCACGGAGAGCCCTTTGTAACAGGCGATCAGACCCGCGGCGAGGCCGAAAATGGCTGACTTGATAAGGGCGATGGTGATCTCGGCAGGCCCAACCAGAAGTGTCAGGCCGGCCGCGAAGGCCCCGGGGGTGACGTTCTGAAAGAAGACGACAAAGAAGAAGCTGCCGGCGATACCGACCATCGTCACCAGTGACGTCAACAGAAGAGTGACAACCGTCGCCGCGAGAACCCTTGGCACCACCAGTCGTTGGACCGGGTTGATGCCGAGAACCTTCATGGCGTCGATTTCCTCGCGGATGGTTCTGGCGCCGAGGTCGGCACACATCGCGGTGGCACCGGCCCCGGCGATGACGAGCACGGTCACGATCGGCCCAATCTGATTGACGGTTCCGATGGCCGCGCCCGCTCCTGAGAAATCGGCGGCGCCGATCTCGATGAGAAGAACATTCAGCGTGAAGACAACCAGCACGGTGAACGGGATCGCCAACATGATCGTGGGAACCAGCGAGACCCTGGCGACGAACCAGGCTTGCAGAAGGAACTCTCGCCAGGCCCATGGCGGCCTGAACATGAAGACGAAGGTGTCCAGCGACATCGCGAAGAAGTCACCGATCGACCGCACCGGCCGTGCGAGGGAACCAACGGTTACCACCGTCGAAGAACCCTCATGTCCGTGGTCATCATTCGCATCGACGACCGATTCCCTCCGTCAGCCAATTGCCGTTCACTCCTCCCAGTACCTGTGACTAGTGAACGCCACTACTGCCGGAACCGTACACCACGATTTTCACCATGAGCAACATTCACCCAACATTCGGTTTTCACCCCACCCGGCTCAAGCAGTAGTGCAACTCGGATTTGCTACAAGAATCGGTCAGCATCCGGGGAGAAACATCTCATGTCCGGAGAGGGTTCGCTAAAGCCAGCCAGCGGCGGCAGGGACCTTGCGGGGCGTATCAGCACTGATTGCTCCCGCAACGGCCCACCGAAGCCCGCTAACCTGCGCAAGCTCGCAGACTGTCCGCGTTTCTGGGCGCCGAAGGACACGCCAAGGGACGGTCGTTGCAGATGGTTCATAGATGGCTAATCCGTCACCGGAATTTGACGGGCCATCACTATTTGCAGAACTTATTGCTGCTGTAAACTTACGTAGCGTACGAAAATGGCTAACTGCGAATTTGATCACTTCCGCAGAAGAATTAGTTGAGAACCCAATTCGAACGGGTTCCGCCCTGTTGATGGTCGCCTCAAGAAGCGAATACCTCGGAGGAATGGCATTCAAACTGCATCTTTAGAAATTTGAATGATTCGCTCCGCGCCGCGCGGCCGCGTCGCAACCACACCGGGACCGCACACGCCCTCGACCTCGCGATGGCCACCACAGATGCGGCGCCGCGTCGCGCCAGGACACCGATCACGGCGGTGACTATTCGATCCACAATCGGCGCACGGGGACCGGAGCTTAGATCGGCGAAACGGTCCGTCAGGGCGGTACGTGGTGAATGAGCGAATTATCTATCCATTTATCGGATTAGATGTTTTTGTGATACGGGTCTCATCCGGCCAAGACGACGCGTCCACCCATTTTGGACCGTGCGCGCTATCAATATGCAGCGATTGCTCGGACTGCACTTAAGACGGTTCTACGGCGCGAATCGAGGGCTTGGGATCGCGCCGGCCCACCGCTTCTCCGGAGAAGTTGCGCCGGCGTCAGGAGCACGGGAACCGCCTCGATCAGGTCCTTCCGCGGCACTTCGCTTGTAGTATCCCAGCATGATTCGATGCCTGACGATCTTCGCCGCCGCCGTTTCGACGGGCGTCATCGCCAGCGGCGTGACGGCGGCGACGGCGTGGGCGGAACCGTCTGGGGACCCGAGACCGGAACCATCGTGCACGTACACGCTGTCGGCGCCTCAGCTGGTGGACGTATCAGGTGTCACGATGGTGACCGCGACCCTGTCACCGTTTCCCTGTACCGGCGCGATCAACCCGAACTCGATGACGGTCTGCATCGCAACCGCGGGAGATGATTCCGGCGGCGAGTGCGGATCCGAAGCGAGGCCGATCGCCGCACATGTTTTCGTCCCCTACCGCCCCGGCGCAACGTATGAGTCCACCGGGCGCGGCTGCGGTTCGGTGTACGGGGCGCTCGCGACGAGCTGCACGACGGAGGGACCGCTCACCGCGACCCTCTGACCCGGGGCATACCGGGGCCAAGTCTTCCGGGCGAAGGTCATCGACTGAAAGACGCACCACGGTTGACTGAGACGAGTCTCGTCAATTCGATGAAGTAGTGATACGTTTATCTCATTAAGTCGCAAGGATGAGACACCGGCCATTGAAGATCGCAGGAGGCTCGGTGGCACCGAAAGCACTTGAGGGGGCCACCACATGACCGTCGTCCCCATCAGTCCCATCGACGACGGCACCGTGCGCGATCGGCTGATTCGCGCCGCAGATGCCGAAATTGCCGAGCAGGGTATCGAAAGCATCCAGATGGAGGCGGTCGCGATCAGG
Source organism: uncultured Actinomycetota bacterium (assembly GCA_963766465.1). Classification (GTDB taxonomy): domain Bacteria; phylum Actinomycetota; class Actinomycetes; order Mycobacteriales; family Mycobacteriaceae; genus Mycobacterium. The sequence goes on along the minus strand of CAVXZT010000012.1, from coordinate 46,513 downwards.
GCAGGTGTGTCCCGCGCGACCGCGTTCCGGCAACTCGGCAACATTCCCGAAATGCTGGGCCAGGTCGCACTTTTGCGGGCACGACGCCACTCCGCGGCAGTCGAAACGCTGATGTCCAACAAAGTGGGTGTGTTCGCCAAAGTCGAGGCGGCGCTGTTGTATACGACACGCGAACTGCCGACGGATCCATCGGTCTCGGCGTTGATCGCTCAGCGCTCCGCTTCTGTGCACCATCCGCGCGTGCACAAGTTGGCCGTGGACGTCATCGGACCGGCGATACAACAGGGCCAACGCAGCGGCGAATTACGCACCGACCTGGACGTCGACGAGATCATCGACTTACTCATCGAGCAGACGTATATCGCGGCCGAGGGGCTCGACCGCTCAGATGCCGCTGTGCGTAGGCGGTTTCGGCATTTCATCGTTCCGGCACTTGCGGCGTCTGGCGGGTCGGCTGGAGAGCGCCTCTCGCTGACAAGGGAAGCCGAGGATGCGATCGGCGCGGCGATCGACGCCTTGCACAACCTCGCCCGTCACCTGCAACGCGACAGACAGCCTCAAGAAGATCAAGACGGATGACAGGGCTCTTGGCCACCGCGTAACTCCCGGCGGAGGATCTTGCCGGTCGCTGTCTTGGGTATCGCGTCGACGATCTCGATCTGACGGGGGTACTTGTACGCCGCGAGACGTTCCCGGCAGTAGGCGATGAGGTCGTCCGGATCAACAGAATGACCGTTGCGCAACGATACGTATGCCTTCACCGTCTCGCCGCGGTACGGATCAGGCACGCCGACAACACCCGACTCGAGAACGGCTTCGTGGGTATAGAGCACATCCTCGACTTCGCGTGGCCACACCTTGTAGCCACCCGCCACGATCATGTCCTTCTTGCGGTCGACAAGGTAGAACCACCCGTTCTCGTCGACATAGCCCACGTCGCCGGTCAGCAGCCAGCCGTCACACTTCGCGGCTTGGGTCGCGGCCGGGTTGCGCCAGTAGCCCGGCACAATCTGCGGGCCCGCAACGGCGATCTCGCCGAGTCGTCCTGCCGGCAACCGATTTCCGCTGTCGTCAAGCACCGTCACCTGTGCGCTGAGCATCGGGACGCCCACGGACAACGCCTGAGTCTCGGACTCCACTGGGGCAACAGAGCCCATGGGGACGGCCAGCACCGGCGAAGTCGTCTCGGTCATCCCGTAGACGTTGTGGATGTACGCGCCGAACCGGTCCCGGAACCGCTCCGCCGTGCCGGCGGCGACCGGTGCACCACCGGAGGCGATCTTGGTCAACGAGGCCAGATCGCGAGCGTCGACGTCGGAGTTGCCGAGTGCGATGAACACCGTGATCGCGCCGACGGTGAATGTCGGCCGGTGCAGACGGATCATGTCGAGAATCACGTCGATGTTGAACCGGTATGTAAGCACCAGTGACGCACCCGCGGCAATGCTGCAGGCGATGTGTCCGGTCAGCCCTGTCACATGGAACAGAGGCGCAACACCGAGCACCACGTCGTCGTGGCCGAGTGCGAACCACTCACGGTAAGCCAACCCGCCGGTTTCGACATTGCGATGGGTGTTCATCGCGCCCTTCGGCAACCCGGTGGTGCCGGAGGTGTAGGTGATGACCGCGATCTCGTCGGCGTCGACGGTAATCGGGTCGGGCGTTTGTCCGTCGTATTCAGCGATCAGCTGGCAGAAGTCCTCTGCGCCTTCAGCTGTCGCGACGCGATCCGACGGGAGCACCCGTTCGTCATCCGTCGACTGAAAGTCCAGCGCGCTGGTCGTGATGACCCGGCAGACCGCCGACGGCCCCACCACGTCGGCAAGGCCGGGCGAGTGCAGTTCGTCGAGTGTGAACAGCACGGTCGGGGTCGAGTCGGCGAGCAGCTTCGCCACTTCCCTGGGAGTCAGCATCGGGTTGATCGCTACCACGACTGCACCGAGCTTCCACGCCGCGAGGAGCGCGAGGACGTACTGCGGGACATTCTGCAGGTAGAGCGCGATGCGATCGCCGCGGCCGAACCCTTTGTCGGCCAATGCGACAGCGAACGCATCCGACAGCCGGTCGACTTCGCCGAACGTCAGTACGGAGTCGAAGTACAGCAGGAACGGACGGTCGCGCCCCGATGCGACGGCCGACCGGAACCTGTCCAGCATGGTCACACCCGGTGCAGGGTCAGGCCTTGTGCGTTGAAGAAGAATCCGCCCGCGGTGATCAGCGCACGACGCACGTCGGCGACCTGGCGATCGCCTGCGACGCCCTGCAACTGGTGGACAGCCTCGCGCATGTGGCCGGAGGCCTGTGTTGCGCCCTCGGACAGCGATCCTCCATGCGGGTTGACGGGAATCCGGTTGTTGATCAGCGCCCGCTGCGCGCCGTCGTCCCAGTGCTCGCGCAGGAATGCGCCGGCCTCCCCCGGCTTGCACCAGCCGGCGTTGTCGATCCAGTTCAATGTGATGGGCGTGAACCCGTCGTAGGGGAAGTAGACGTCGATGTCGTCGATCCAGAAGTCGCTCTTGGCCTTCAATGTTTCGATGACGACCTGCTGACCGTGCTGGCGCAGGCTCACGGTCTGGTCTTCTTCGTTGTGCCTAACCTGACCGAGGACTGCCGCGTTGATGAGCACTGGCGGCAGCGCCATGTCCTTGGCGCGTTCGGTGGTGGTGACGATGAAGGCATCGGCGCCGTCGACGGCGGGGTCCATGTCGTACAGGCAGAGCGGATCGCGGATCATCGGGGCGTTCAGGTAGTCGTCCATCGACAACGGCTCCCGCATCGCGGCGGCCGGATTGCGGCTGGCGTTGGATCGCGCGTTGATCGCCACCAGGCCGAAATCCTCTCGGGTGACGCCGTATTCGTACATATAGCGCGACGCCCAGCCGGTATATCCGACAGCGGCCGCCATCGTCTCGGGACCAGGTTGCGGATCGGAGAGGCCCGGTGTGGCGATCCTGCGGAACGGGTCCTTCAGCGCCGAACCGCTATTCCATGGTGCGCGGTATGCGGCGTGGTAGACGAGCGCCACCTCGCACAAGCCTGCGTGCACCGCCGCAGCCGCGGTCGCCACGTGGTCGACCATCGGAATGACGGGGTTGCCCGACCAGGTGAGCTCGGGAATGCCGAGGACGGATTGAAGGACCGGGGTCGACGGCCAGCTCCCGCACAGTCCGTCGATGTCCTCGCGTGTGATCCCGCATTTTCGGATGACGTCGATACATGCCTCGGCCGCCAGCGAGGCCTGGCTGCGGTCGGTGTTCTTCGCGACGAAGCCGGTGGTGGACGCGCCCGCGATGGCAACCTTGTCCTTCATGGCGTTTCGCGCCCTCATCGGGTAACCAACTCAAACACCGGCATGGGCGATCCTGCACGTTCCGCCCACGCGAGCCGCACGGGCGTCCCGATACGGATGTCAGCGTTGTCGGCGCCGATCACGGTCGAGGTGAAGCGCAGGCCCTCCTGCTCGGCGAGTTCGACCGCCACCACGGGGTAGGGCACCCGGTAGTCGACGCCCGGCGCGGCCGGGCCCCGGTGCAGGAAGATGGCCAAGAAGATCACGCCGTCACCGCTCACCGGCTCGGCAGAGACACGAGACGACCAGCAGTCCGGGCAGATCGGCTTGGCGGGTGCGTGCCATCGGCCACACTCTGCGCACCGATTCAGCAACAGCTGCCGACGAAGGCGGCCGCGATAGTGCGCGGCGTTGTCGTGGGTGATCGGTTCCCCCGGGAACCGTTGCACGAGTTCTTCATTGGACACATCGACGGTCAATTGCTCAGCCGATTCCGCTTGAGAGCTTCATACCGTTCTCACGCAAAAAATCTCGGCGGGTCACCTCGTCGAGCGATTCAACCTTCAGATAGAAATCTGCAGGCTCCCGCAGGCCCTCGGCATGCGGCCAGTCCGAGCCCATCAGCAGCGTCTCGGAGGTGCCGAGCCTTTCGATGAGGCTGATCGTGTCGTCCTCGGGGTACGGAACGACGCGCACGTGCTTCTTGAAGATCGCGCTCGGGCGCTCCGTCAACTGGCCTCCCAGCCAGGGGCCGAGCCTGCCCATGCCGCGGCTCTTGTCCATATGCCGGATGAAGTGCGGAACCCACTCGGCGCCGAACTCGCTGACCAGAACCTTGATGTTCGGGAATCGGCCGAAAAGGTTGTCGAAGATCAGCGCGGACAACGTGTCCGTGATCGGTCGCTCACCGTAGGTGTTCTGCCACTGCCAGGCCGAGAACTGGAACGGCGGACGCAGACCCCAACCCCACTGGGACGCCACGTTGTCCTGATAGTGGAACTCGGCGATGTGGTAGCAGACCACCGCGCGCGCCTCGTTGATGCGCGCCCAGAACGGATCGAAATACGGGTCGCCAGGGGAACGACCGTAGGCCGGTCCGGCGGGCAGCACGACGAAGCGGGCACCGGCGGCAAGCACGCGATCGGTCTCGGCGCACAGGCGGTCGAGGTCGCGCATGGACAGCATGGCCGGGGCGTAAATCCGGTCCTGGTAGGCGAACCCCCAGTCCTCATTCATCCACTTGTTGAACGACTCGATGTTGTCGTAGAGCGGGTCGATGCCGTCGAGATACTCCTCGGCCATCAGCGCCCAGCCGCCCGGGTACATGATCGCGCGCTCGATCTGCTGCTCGGTGAGCTGTTTGAGCCGCGCGTCGCGGTCGAGGTATTCGGGCTGCATGGGCTCGTAGAACCGTTCGGCGTCTGACGCATTGCCCGACGAGCGCTGCTTGAGCATCTCCACCAGCGATCCGGGCACATACGCCTGGTCGAGGTCGTTCTCCAGCGCGGTGACAATACGGTCGTTGGCTAGCAGCACCTTGCGGCCAGACGGTGCCACGATCGGCCTCACCGCCGTATCCAGTTTGGCCTTCGGCATGAACCGGGTGAAGCAGTCCTCAGCTTCGTACGAATGCTGATCGAAGTCGGTCAGCTGGTAGGGCAGCTCGCCGACGGAGTTCTCGATAAGTGCCATGGGCAGCTTCCTTCCCTACGTCGCTTGAACCTGACTATACACGGTAAAGTTAATCTGGGGAACCGTCTGGCCTTCCCGGCCGGGGCCTATCACGCCTGTGGACAGTGGAGCTCGCGAGTGTGTGGTTGATACACGCCTAACGGCTGATTTGCGTGCTGGTAACCCACGTTCGGCGGCATTGGGTGTCCGCCTAGAAGCCCGTGAAGTTCGGCGGCCGTTTCGCGAGGAACGCAGCCTTCCCCTCGGCGGCGTCTGCGCTGGGCCCCACCCAGAGCACCGCCTGCTGCGCATCGCCTAGCGACGACTCCAGAGTCGATTCGAGCGCCCGGCGCATCATCGATTTGACCGCCCTCAGCGCCAACGGGGCGCCCGCGGCGAGTCCGCGCGCAACCTCGAGTGTTCGGGTCTCGAGATCGTCGTCTGCCACCACCTCCGTGGCGAGTCCGAGGGTGAGCGCGGTCTGTGCATCGTAGATTTCGGACAACGCCACCATCCGAAACGCCTTGTCGTAGCCCATGGTTCGGGGGAATAGCCAGGCGCCGCCCTCGTCGGGCAGTAAGCCCGCGCGGGCGCTGGTGTCGCCGAGCCGTGCACTGGCCGCGACGATGCGGATGTCGCACGACAGCGCGAACGCGAGCCCGCCGTTGACTGCGATGCCGTTGACGGCACAGACCACCGGTTTGTCGAGCTTGTGCAGCGCGGTGACCACCGCATGCGAGTCCTCCCGCAGCTCGCGGGCCCTGCCGATCTGGTGTCCTGTGTGGTCGTCGAAGCCGGCATCGGGTGAGACGTCACCACCCGTGCAGAACCCACGTCCCGTGCCTGTCAATACAAGAACGCGGATGGCGTCATCGAGTCGGACGGTGCGGAGCGCTTCGAGTATCTCGGTGCACATCTGCGGGGTGTAGGCACCCAGCCGGTCGGGCCGGTTGAGGGTGATGCGCGCGATGCCTTCTTCGAGCACCTCGTAGCGTGCGTGGGGAGATTCCGATGCAGTCATCAGCTGAAGCAATCCGCGGCGAGATTGCCGATGTTGATGATCCGGTTCAAACCGAGCCTGGTCTGCTCGTAGCCCGAGCTCGGATAGCCGTTCGTCAGAAAGGCGAAGGACAATCCGGTTTCGGGGTCGGCGAAGCCGATCTGACATGGCGCACCGCCGTGGCCGAACGTCCGCGGTCCCGTTGCAGTGGGCAGAAAGCCGTGCGAGAGGCCGTCGTCACCGGCCAGCAGAATGAACAGCCCCACATTGCCGGGCACGCTGGGCGTTCCTCCGCGTTCTCCGGTGACAGGCAAGGTCACCCGGATCCGCAGCGCATCCTCGACGATCTCGCGCCGCCACTGCCCAGAGGTCATCAGGGCCTGGTACCAGCCGGCGACATCGGATGCCGTCGCAACGGTCGAGTGGCTCGGTTCCCCCGCAGCCAGGATCTCGGGGCGCGCGAGATACCAAGGGCCCCAGGCAAACACATCGTCATCGCTGCCGGCGTCGGTCCGAACGAACTTCGCGACGTCACCCTGGCGGTCGATGGGCGGTCCGATCTCGATGCTGTCGAGTCCCAACGGCCCGGTCAGGGTACGAAGGTACTCACCGATCGGCCGATCGGTGAGTACCTCGCACAACTCGGCGATAACCCAGGCCGCAGACGTCAGATGGAATTGCAGTTCGGTGCCGGGCTCGTAGGTCAATCGCCACTTGGCGAACGCCTTGAGACGCTCCTCACGGTCGAGCATGGCGGGATATCCCAGCGGTGCCAGCGGAAACCCGCCGACGTGCGTCACGACCTGTTCGACAGTTACGGAATCCTTTCCATTCGTTGCGAATTCGGGAATATAGGACGCGACCGAACGAGCTGTGTCGAGCAAACCGTCGGAGATCAGCTTCCACAGCACGCCCGCGACGATGCTGCGGCCTGTCGATTGCAGGACATAGCGGGTTGACGGCGAGGCGTCGCCGAAGGTCTCGAACGCGTACTCCTTACCGTTAACATGCAGAGCGAGTTGGGCCGACGGCAATGCGCCCGTTTCGACCTCCAACCGGCACCGGTCTATCAAGACGTCCAGACGTCGAGGATCGGGCTCTCTGTCAGTCACAACTATCACCTCTCCAGGCGGCTCTCAGTTCCGCCTTGCGGACCTTGCCTGCGGCGGTGCGCGGAAAGTCGTCACGATGGCACCGAAGCTCCTCCGGCCATTTGAATTTCGCGAGCCCTGCCGTCGACAGATGCTCTCGCACCCGATCAATCGACGGCGGATCCGTGCCCGGCACCGGGCGGATGAACGCGCACGCACGCTCGCCCGTTTTCGGGTCCGGGACGGCGATGACCGACACATCGGCGACCTCGGGCATCGACGTCATGATCGCCTCGATCTCGGCCGGGCTGATGTTCATGCCGGCACGGATGACGATGTCCTTCTTACGGTCGACAACGGTCAGATATCCGTCGTCGTCCAGCCAGCCGATGTCGCCGGTCTTGTACCAGCCCTCGTCGAAGGCGCCCGCATTCAAGTCCGGATCGGTGTAGCCGCAGAACAAGTCGGGTCCGCGGCTGTAGATCTCGCCACAGGCACCGGCTGGCAGCTGTTTCCCGTCATCGTCGACGATGCGAACCTCAACACCGGGACACACCCTGCCATCGGTGTTGGCGCGCTTCGGAATCGAGTCGGCGGGCATGCCGAGCGCGATGCTGGGGTGCTCGGTACACCCGTAGCCGCGCATCGCCACGATGCCCGCCCGCTCGGCGCGCAACACCAACTCGGCGGGCACCGCGGCTCCCCCGAGTGAACTCATCTCGATGAGCTCATGGTGTCGGGCGGTGCACGCGGGGTGATCGAGCAGCGACGCGAGAAACAGCGGCGCGCCGGTCCCGGCCGACAGCGACTCCGTCGTCATCAACTCGAGTACCTCACCGGCATCCCAGTAGTCGAGTAGGTGGATCTCCTGGCCGAGAAGCGGTGGAACCAGCACCGACACCAGCATTCCCGTCACATGTGCGATCGGTGACGTGCTCGCCAGCGGACGGGACCTGCAGGCCATCAACGGCGACATGTGCGCACGCGTCTCCGCGCACAGCGCGCGGTGACTAAGCAGAACCCCTTTCGGTTGCCCGGTGGTGCCCGATGTCCAGCCGATCACCGCGGGCTGCGCAGGGTCTACCGCCGGGAGTTCGACGAGCGGGGTTGTCGTCGTCAGCTCATCGAAGTCGATTACGTTGGCCGGCGTGGGCGCGTCGCCGACCGCGACGACGTGCTCCAGCTGCGGCAGGGCGTCGCGCCTCAACGCATCGAATGCGAAGCGCCGATCGGGCTGATTCCACACGACCAGTGCCCGGGCACCAGACTCTCGCAACGCGTGGTCGAGATCGCGCGGTCCCGCAGAGTGTCCGATGGGCACCAGCGTCGCACCGAGCAGGGCCAGGCCGTAGAACACGGCGGCGGCTTCGGCGCTGTTCGGAAGCGTGAACGCGACGGGGTCACCGACAGCGATCCCGCGGTTGGCGAGGCCCGTAGCCAGCCGCCGGCCCAGCGTCGTGACCTCGGCCACGGTTCCGCTCCACGGCCGGGTACGCGAATGGACCCTCAAGGTTGTGGAGCCCGACCGGGTCAGCGCCTTGTCCAGGAGCGTGGGCAGCGTTAGGTCGTCCCACCACCCGTGCGCACGGTAGCGCTCGCACAGCTCGGCACTGGGTTCGACCGTCGTCCAATTGCTCATTTCATATACACCGTAAAGTACGGTTGCAAGACTACGCGTCACTTATGGGAAGTAGGCGGTCATGGATCAGAAGGCGCTGTACGGACTCGCGGATGAGCTGGTCGTCACCGCCGACGGGCCGGTCCGGGTCGTAACGCTCAACCGGCCGGATGACCTCAACGGCGCAAACCGGCCGATGCACCAGTCGTTGGCCAAGGTCTGGGATCACCTCGGCGCCGACACCGAAGCCCGGGCGGTCGTCGTCACGGGCACAGGGTCCACCTTCAGCGCGGGCGGCGACTTCGGCTACATGCAGGAGAACATCGACGACGAGGCCATGCGTGTGCAGACCATCGAGGAAGGCCGCTCCATCATTCGGGGCATGGTGCGGTGTCCGCTGCCGGTGATCGCCGCAGTGAACGGTCCGGCGGTCGGGCTGGGCTGCAGTATCGCTGTGCTGTGCGATCTCGTGCTGATGTCGGAGAACAGCTTTCTGGCCGACCCACATTTGAGGATGGGCCTGGTGCCTGGAGACGGTGGAATGGTGTGGCCCACCCTCGTAGGGCTGTCCCGGGCGAAAGAATATCTGTTTCTCGGGTCGCGGATCCCTCCGGAGAAGGCCGTCGAGTTCGGTCTGGCCAGTCGAGTCCTGGCGCCCGAACAATTGATGCCTGAAGCGATGGCGCTCGCCCACCGTCTTGCGCAGGTTCCTCCGAACGCGCTGCAGCGCACCAAGTCTGCGCTCAACGCCTACCTTGACGCTCATCTCGTCGGACCATTCGAACTGGCACTGACCGGCGAACTGGACAGCATGGGCTCCCCCGAACACCGCGACGCCGTCGCCAAGGCGCGCGCGAAGAACGCTTGATCAGCCGTCCACAGTCGAGGCCAAGACGTTTTGCCCGTCGCGGATCTGACGCATGACGATGTAGTCGCCCTTGTAGCCGCGGTGGTCGTAGGGTCCAAACGAGATGTGGTTGCCCGGGCCGCCCGCCGCGGCATCGAGCCGCCGAATCGCCTCCAGGCCACTCCGCAGCCCCTCGCGCGAGTGCGGCTTGGCTTTGGCCAGTCCGTGAGCGACGACATTGCCCATGTCGTAACCCTGGGCGGTATAGCAGTGCACCGGCCTGCGCCCGAAACGCTTCTCGAACCGGTCGAGCATCGACGTGAACGTCACGTTGCGTTCGTCGAACTGGTCCACACCGACCCAGCCCTCGAAGTTGTCGATCAGCCCGACATACGGTGCCAACCCCTCGATGGTGCCCATGAAGATCGACATGGTGATGCGAGGAACGTCGTAACCGTCTGCGGCCAGTTTTTGCGAAGCCCCCAGCACCGCGAACGCGTTGGCGCCGAAGCCGACATACATATAGGCCTCGGCGCCGGCTTCCCGCATGGCTGTCACCGCCGCTGGCCCGTCGTCGCCCTCGATGAAGGATCCGACCGTCACATCGGCGACTATCGAGACACCACGGATCTGGGCACGGCGCTTGATGTTTGTCGCGTACTCGTCGCCCAAAAGGTTGTCTTCGCGGATCAGCCCGATACGCGAGGCCCCGCAGACGTCGACGGCATGGTCCACCATGAGGATCGCCTCGTCGGGAAAAGTGCCGTTGGGGGTCAGGAACGTCCACGGCCCGGCCAGGTCGATGGCACCGCACATGGCGACGAAAGGAATGCCTACCTCTTCGGCGTATGGGTTGATGATCGGCACGTTCTCCGAGGTATGCGGGCCGATGATCGCGATGGGTTGGAAGTCGCGCACGGCGGCGTCGACGGCCTCCAGCAGTGTGGTCGCCCGTGCGTAGGGCAGCCCCTCGACCTCGACGACCTTTAACTCCACCGGGCGGTCCAGCAGACCGGACTCGTGCGCCTCGTCGAACGCCAACTGGGTGGCGTCGTACTGATCGTAAAGAGGCTCCAGGCCGACTCCCCAGTCCTGAATGATCGCCACGCGATGGGGCTCGCGCACTCCTGAGTGCGCCTTGGGTAGCGAGCGCGAGATTGCATCTGGATATTCGGCCACGGCCACTCCTTTGTCGGACGGCGGTCAGGGCATCAGCGTAGTACATTCTTGACAAGTGTGTCGACTATTATTAATCTTACGAATCACCGCTTCTTTCAGCGCAACCGACAATGACGGGGACACACATCATGGGCAAGCTCGATGGCAGGGTCGCCTTCATCACCGGGGCGGGCCGCGGCCAAGGTCGCGCACATGCGGTACGGCTTGCCGAAGAAGGCGCCGACATCATCGCGGTCGATATCTGTGCGGATCTGCCATCGGTGCCCTATCCCCTCTCCTCTGTTGACGATCTCGAGCACACCGCAAAGTTGGTCGGTGAAGCCGGCGCACGAGTGGTCACCAAGGTCGCCGACGTCCGCGATATCAATGCACTGCGCGCAGCGTTCGACGAGGGGGTGGCAGAGCTCGGGGGTCGCATCGACATCGTCGTCGCCAACGCGGGGATCATGCACTACGGCGACGTCGACGAGAACCACGAGCTGGACGACTTCTCTTGGGAACTGGCGATCGGCGTGATGCTCACCGGCACCCGCAACACGATCAAGGTCAGCCGCAAGGCGCTGGTCGACGGTGGTCGTGGCGGTTCGATCATCATCATCAGCTCCGCGGCGGGACTCAAGGGGATGTCGGACGGCAACGGCGGACCGGACGGCTACGTCGCGGCGAAGCACGGTGTCGTCGGACTGATGCGGACCTACGCCAATATTCTTGCCCCGCACAGTATTCGGGTAAATACCATTCATCCGACCGGAGTCATGACGCCGATGATCATGAACGAGTCGTTCGTCAGCTGGGTGAGCACCCACCCGGAGATCGCGGACCGGATGACCAACCCGCTCCCGGTGCCTGCGCTGGACCCCACTGACGTCAGCCACACTGTGGCGTTCCTGGCCTCCGACGAGGCCAAGTACATCACCGGCGTGACGATGCCCGTGGACGCCGGCTTCAACGCGCGCTTGTAACCAAACTGCGGTGCATCTACGGACTATTGATCCTCGGCAGCCGTTGTTGCCAATCGCTCCACGCGGACCTCTGCGATGCCGAAAGCCGGCGTGCCCGAGAGCGCGTCGAGATTTTGGTCGCTCACAAGTGCATTTCGATTCGAGCCATAAGATTCGGGAGGTCGCTGGTTCTGCGGGTCGAAAATGCGAGAGCCCCAGCCATGGTCCAGAATGGCAACGCCAACCAAGGGGCCATTGCTCACTTCGGCCGTGCATTCCAATGCGTGGACTCGTGAGCTTACGCGCACCCTGTCACCGGTCCCGATGCCGAGCGGTTCAGCATCGTCGGGATGGAGGTGCAGCGTATTGGTTGCGTTGCGACGCAAGGCCGTAGGCGTGTCGTTCAGCCATGAGTTCATCGCGGCCTTGCTGCGTTGATTCGACAGTAAAATCGGCCACTCCGACGAGGTGCCGGTGGCTGGGATCGAGATCAGCTGTCGCAGTCGCGCGTCGAACGCTTCGGGAGCGAGGTGCACGCTTCCATCGGTGTTGGCGAGTGCCTCCTCCAGTTGGCCATATGATTTCTCTGCGTAGATGACCCCGTGCGGTTGGCCGACCAAGTCGGACCATGACACCTTTCCGCCGGCGTTTACGGTCTTTTCCCATAATGCGCGCGGAGTCATCGAAGCCGTGTGTGCACCGAAGATCGGGATGTCGAGCGCCAGCGCAAGGTCACGCCAGAATGTCCACTCTTGTCGAACCCCTGGAGGCGGTTCCAGCACCGCCTGCGCGAGCTGGGCGAACGGCTGGTCCTCGAACGAGGAGTAGACGGGCAGGAGATCCTCGCGCTCGAGGTAGTGCGAGCCGGGCAGCAGCCAATGCGCATGGCGGTGGCTTTCCCGCTGCACCAGATCGATTGCGACCATCAGATCGAGGTCGCTCAGGGCGGCGTCCAAGCGTGCACCCTGAGGTCCGCTGAGCACCGGATTGCCGCTGTTGCAGAGCAGTGCCCTGATCTGGCCTTCTCCCGGTGTGGTGATCTCATCGGCGAGTTCGGCGAGGCTGCGTGCACCGGCGATGGCCGGAAGCCCCCTGACGCGGCTCGGACTCGCCGGTCGTGTCCCGAAGAGCGTGCCTACCGGTGTATAGCCAGGCTCGAATCGTCGTCCCCCGACCGTGTCGAGACGTCCCGTGACGGCGTTGAGGACATGACTGAGCCATTCGGCAACGACGCCTTCACCGTTGTGACTGACGCCGGTGTGCGCCACGCACATGGCCGTCCGCGCAGCGGCGAACTCTCGGGCAATGGTCGTCATAGCGTCGACAGTTACCCGGCTGCGCGCCGCGAGGTCGGAGATGTCGACTTCGCGCGCAAGTTGCTCGAGTTCCGCCATGCCGGTCAGGACGGGCCGCGATGGCGTTCGGGCGAGGCCCTCTCGCAAGATAACGGTCAAGACGCCAAAGAGCAGCGCCCAGTCCTGCCCCGGCCATACCCGGACGTGCTGATCCGACTTGGCCGTGCTCTCAGTGTGATTCGGGTCAACGAGCACAATCTTTGCGCCTTGCTTCTGACGCGCAAGTGTGCGGCGCCACCCGTCGGGCACATTGTGAATCCAGCCGAAGGTCGACACAGCGGGATTCATACCGACAAGGAGGAAGTAGTCGCACTCGTCGACGTCGGGCACGAGCGGCACCAGCCAGCGCCCGTACATTTCGTGGCACACTCGTTGCAGGTTGTTCTGATCCACTGAAGACACCGAATACATATTGGCGGTACCGAGGCCGCGGACCAGGCTCGCGAACCACGTGACGTTGGAGCCGTTGAACCCAACCGGATTACCGAGATACGCAGCAATCGCATCGGGTCCGTGTTGGTCGCGGATCGTCGTCAACCGCGCGGCGATGTCGTCGATCGCGTCCTCCCACGTTGCCCGCTCGTATCCGCCGTCTACCCGCCGCAGCGGTGACAACAGCCGCCGAGGGTGGTGAACGACTTCACCGGCCGATCGACCCTTGGAGCAGAAGTCCTTCCACGAATAGGGATTCAGCTTGTCAGGACCGATGCGCAACACTCGGCCGTCGCGCACGGTGACGTCGATCCCACAGCGCGCCTCGCAGATCCGGCAGAACGTGGATACCGTTGTGTTCGACGGGGTTTCGACGGGACTAGGAGTCGGAGTATCGCTTGTCACGCCTGCACACCTTTCGCCACAGGGAGGAGACTCGCTGCTGCGTCCTCGTGCATTTCAGGTGACGGGTAGTACCAATTACGTTTCCATCTCACCGTCATTCGGGGATCGAGCACCGAATTGTCCACTTCCACCGGTTCGCCGCTGAAGCGACTCTTCAGGTAATGCCCGTGGTTACGGGTGCTCGTACATTCGATCAAGCCGTCGCAGCGCGCTGCGACGGTGTCGATACTCGACTCCCTGATCAGCTGCGGAAACGGCTCGAGCAATGCGTTGGCATTCTTCGCATCCATTGGCGGATCGGTCCCCTTCTCCTTCACCGAGAAGTAGAACAAGATGACGGGAACGTGGATCTGGCGCAACAACTGCTCGTACTGATCGATCCAGCTCGCCTGCGACTCCGCGATGTAGCGGTCGAGGTTGGACGGTTCCTCCTCGAGAATGCGCTGCCAGGCCATGTGTGCCGGAATCTCGTCGCCGTGCCGGCTGTCCCGCACGAGATCGGTTCCATGCGATTGCAGCCGGGAGTTACCGCATTGACGGGCAGCCATGACTTGCAAGACCAGGAATCGTCCACCATTGATTACACGCAGCACATCGTCATTCGAGAACACGGCTGGTGTCGCCGATCCGAGCCCCAGGTTCACCGCGCGCATACCGAGCCGGGTTTCAAGAATGGCCGGGTAGGGGTTCGTCACGAAGCAGCCAAACGTCTGCGCCGCCCCAGCACATGAGAAGTATGGCGCCGGATCGTCGAAATCGACGGCCGGCCCACGGAATTGGATTCCCGTTCCGGGTAGCTCCCAATACTGGTAGTCGACGATCTCGTGATCGCGGAGTTCGTAGTGCGGTTGCCACAGGTCGGTCATGCGCCCTCCAATGGGACGGTGAAGGTGTCGATGTAGGGGGCGAATGCCTCGTTGACCGCTGCTCGTGTGATTCCGAAGTCACTTGCCATGTACCGATGAGTGCCCGGTGGGTGGGGCCAATCGTTGGTCAAGTAGTCGTGCATCCGAGCGTCGAGGCGATCGTGACGTCCCAGCCCGATCCATGCTCGTAATCGGTTCACCTGTTCGAGCGGATCGTCAGCGAGTTCGCTTTGGTAGATGTGATACGTCGGCACCTCGGGATGGGTGGCGACGAAGTCCACGGTGCGGATCGCCGATTCGAATACCTGGCGCCACGTCGCAGCGACGAGCTCTGCGAGGTTGACTCGGTTCTCGTTGGCGCGGTGGATCATCGCCGCGTAGCTGCACATCGAGACCAGCGAGGGCAACGGGTCGCGGTGCGTTATCACCAGGCGGGCATCGGGATACACGCTTAGAAGTGCCTCGAGGTGCAGCGCGTGCGACGGCAGCTTCAGTATCCACTGCCCTGCGGCGCCGCCGGACTGGAGAACCTGCAGTGTGCGCCGGTGATGCGTGTAGGCCGATCGCAGATCGGCGCGGTCGAGAAACCAGTCGTTGAATCGCGACGAGCCTGTCGAGGTGTGCCAGGTCAGCGACTTGAAGTCCTGAGCGAGTATATGGACGCACTCCACCGGGTCTGTCGCCAACTCCATGCGCGGAAAATGGCGAAGCTTCTCCAGCACAGGAGCGAGTTTCGCGGTCTTCGCGGCGATCCTGGGGTCGTCAAGGAGGCCGGCGGCTTCAACTGGGGGCGTGGGATGGTCGACCTCCCAGTTCCACATCACCCGACAGGACTCTCGGTCTTGGCCCATGAGATTCACCAGGATCGTGGAACCCGTGCGTGGCATACCGATCACGAAGACCGGTCGCTGCACCGCGCCGGCTTCGACGTCCGGGGACGACGCCAGCCAATCATCGACACGCAGGCGACTCGTCAACGCACGAGCGCACTCACTGGCGATACGACGTTGCCGCTCGGGCGATTGCGGGTTCGCATTGACCTCGTCGACGACGATGTCGAGACCTTCGCGGAAGGACTCCGAATGAAAATCGTTGATTCCGGCGCGTTCCCGAGCGCGCTCGATGATGTCTTCGATGTTCATGGGTGGCCATCCACGACCTGGCGGGCGACGTGCCCGATCCCGCTGCCGTGCAGGGTGGTGCCGCCGTCGATCGTGATGTTCTGTCCGGTGATCCACGAAGCGCGGTTAGACAGAAGGAACACGATCAACTCGGCTATGTCCTCTGGGTCACCGACGCGTCCCATCGGGATCACCTGCTCGAGGTCCGGCGAGCCTGTGGTCAACATGTGCTCGGTCATGTTCGATCGGACGACGCCCGGTGACACGGCGTTGAGCCGGATGGTCGGCGCGTACTCGAGGGCGGCCGAGGCCGTCAACGCGACCACGCCTGCCTTGCTGGCCGCATACGGCCCTTCTCCAGGGGATGGACGGAGTCCGCTGATCGATGCGGTGTTGACGATCGCGCCGCGACCGGCGGCGAGCATCAGCGGTGCGGCCGCGCAGATACCGTTGAAAGTGCCTGCGAGATTGACGGCGATTGCCAGATCCCATTGACGCGGCGTGGTCTTGTGAAGCGGCGTTATCGTGCCGGCTCCTGCGTTGTTACACAGGCCCGTGAGGCCGCCCATCACTTCGGCTGCCTGATTGATCGCGCGACTTACCTGCTCAGCGTCGCGCACATCGACTTGCAGAGCGACGCCACCGACCTCGGCCGCGACATGCTGTGCCGGCTCCAGTCTGCGACCGAGCACGGCAACCCTGCCGCCCTCTTCGACGATGAGGCGGCACACTGCCCTGCCGATGCCCGAGCCGCCCCCGGTGACCGCGACACACTCCCCGACCATGGAACCGCTCAAGGGCCGAATCCATTCGCGGGCAACACTGTCCGGGCCCCGGCGGCACGCCGAGATCGAGCGCGCAGAGGGGCTCGGCGGCACCTCCGCGTCGCGCGAGGAAGGAGCTCGATATATCTAATCATTTGACTGTATCATCCAAGATAGCGCTGATCTATACCCGACGCTCTTGTTGGCTTTATGACAGCGGATACGTCCGCTGACAGCGGCGGATGTCGTCGCGGCGACCCTTAAGGGAAGGACATCATGCGCGCTGCCGTCTATCGACGTCCGGGGGATATCCGCATCGAGGATGTGCCGGAGCCGGCACCCGGTCCCGGTGAGGTCAAAATAAAAGTCGCCTTCGCCGGAATCTGCGGTAGCGACCTACACGAATATTATCGGTGCGCTCAGATGGTCCCGCTCGGATACCGGCATCCACTGACGGGAGTGCAAGCACCGGTCATCTTGGGCCACGAGGTGGCTGGAACTGTCGTCGACATCGGGGCGGGCGTCGATGACATAGGCATGGACCAGCTCGTCGCCATTGAGCCGATTGTGGCATGCAAGTCGTGCGCGCAGTGTCGGTCCGGCGCCTATAACCATTGCGCGCAGATGGCTTTTCACGGATTCTCAACGGGCGGAGGTGGTTTGGCCGAGTACACGGTGGTGACACGCGATATGGTGCACGCGGTACCACCAGAGGTGTCACCGCGACAGGCTGCGTTCGTCGAGCCCTTGGCCGTCGCCTGGCATGCGGTACAGCTCGCTGGTTTAGCGCCCGGCGACTATTGCGTCATCTTCGGTGCTGGCCCGATTGGACTTGGGGCGATGTTCGGTGTTCACGCGGTTGGCGCGCACTCGATCGTCGTCGAAGTCTCCGAGAAGCGCAGGGAAATCGCCCGTCTCGCGGGTGCGGGACATGTGGTGGATCCCACCACCGCGGATCTGGCCGAGTTGGTGCGGGAGCTGACGGGTGGGCGGAACGCCGCGGCGTGTATCGACGCGGCGGGCGTTCCCACCACATTGCGCGACGCGTTGCGGACCGTCGGCGTCCACGGACGCGTCGTCATGGTCGGCGTCCCGGATGCCGCACTTCCGCTGGAAGCCGGCTTGATGTTCAGGACGGAGGCAAGCCTCGTCGCCAGCTGCGCCTATCGCAACGATTTCGCTACGGTCATCGAAGGGGTCCGGCGAGGAGACTTCCCCATGGACGAATGGGTGCAGACGATCGGTTTGAGCCGGTTGATCGAGGATGGCTTCGAGGCCCTTCACGAGGCTCGCGTCATGAAGGTCCTCGTCGATCCCACTCAGTAAAGGCGAATCAGCCGACGAGCCAATTGATCGAAATGAGCCCAGCACCCAATGTGAACACCCAGAATTCGCACAGCAGGCGCAGCTTCATCGGTGCGGTTCTCAATTCCATGAAGTCCAGCATGATCCACCGCACCTTGACGCACACGAGGACGATGACCTGCGCCCAAATGACGGACTGAGCCTCGTGCAGACCGGCGGCTCCGCGCCCTGCCGTCAGCCAGAATCCAAGGCCGGTGAGGAGCACCAACGCGGCAAAGATGTACGTCGCGCGCTGATTGATCAGTTCCTTCACGCCCAACTCCTTAGATAGAACAGTGCGAAGAGAACGACCCACAGCAGGTCGACCATGTGCCAGTAAACCGCGCTGGCCTCTATCATGCGCATGGGATTCCGGTCCGGCCCAATACCCGAATGTTGCAGGCCGCGAACTTGATTGCGCATATACAGCAGCACGCCCAAGCCGACAGAAACATGCAGAAGGTGCACGAACGTCATCACGAAGTAGAACATGAAGAACTGATTCGTCACCGGTGTGATTCCACTGTGCAATTTTTCGCCGTATTCGACGAACTTGATCGCCACGAAGGCGGCACCCAAGGCGAAACCCCATAGGACAAGCTGCGAAGCTGTTTCGAACAGCCGCTTGCGGACAGCGCTCACCGCCATGACCACGCACCATGAACTCGCGAGCAGTAACAAGGTGTAGACGAGGCCGTACGCGGGATTTACTGTCTGCTGAGATGATTCGAAAAGCTCCGGGTTCTCGGCGCGATACCAGGCGAAGATTCCGAACATCTCCGTGAATATCAACATGTCGAGCAGGATGAAGATCCAGATTCCCGACTCGCCGGGAACGCGACCACCCCGGCCGACCGCGTCGCCGATCCGCTGGGTGCCTGTGGGCGCTATCACCACTTCTTGATTCATGCCTGAGCTGGTTCCTGCTCGTAAACCGGCGCGGTATCTGGAACTTCCACGGCCAGGACCGGTAGCCCACCCTCGACGCGAGACCGTCCCTTGATCTGGACGACCGCCATCACGATGACCCAGATGAAGAATGAACCGCCGGGAACCCAGAACGTCACCAACCCGCTGTAACTGAACGGACCGCTGTACCAGAACACGCAAAGGGCGGAGAACATCTCGAGTGCGCCTGCCCACATCGAGAAATATCCCGTCCAGCGGGGGAACACCACCTCGGTGTTGGTCGAACTGAGGATGGCGAAGCCGGTTATGAATTGCCAGAGCAGGAACGGCGGCCACGGAATCAGGAAGAGGAAGAGGATGATGTCATACAGCAACTGCGTGGTGGCGGGCTCGAGTGTATCCACCCGGTAGGCCATCGCCGAACCCAGCACGCCACAGAGCATTCCTATAAGAGCACCGCTCAGGCCGACTGCAAACAAGACGCAGAAGGCGAGCGTCGACGGGTTGGCATACTTCTTTATTTGATATGCCAGAGTGATCGACCACGTCATGAGGAACGTGTAGCCGCCGATAAGCAACGCGAGCATGCCGATCAGGATTTGGTACTTATGGTCCGCGACGAAGTCGGCGAAGTCGCCGGGGCTCATCGACGGGGAGCGTGGTGGCACCAAACGAGATCCGAGAAATGCGCTGCCCGCAATGATCACCCACGCAATGCCCGACCAGGCGCCCAACCACTCCAACCTCTTGTCAAGGCTGCTCGAATCCGCAGTCATGCTTATCCCTTTCACTCAGGCTTGCGCCGACATGCTTGCCGTCATCACCGTCATCGTCGACCACTGCCCAGATGTCATTGCGCCGTCGACGGTGAGGATCTGGCCGTTGACATAGGCCGCACCGTCGCTGCATAGGTACGACACCGCGGCCGCGATATCGTCTTCGGTAGCCAAGCGCCCCGCGGGGATGATCCGGCTGACGTCGGCAAGCAGACTCGGCGGGAGTAGTTCGTAGGTCTTGCCCATGTCGGTGATCCCCGAAGCGATGCTGTTGACGCGTACACCACTTCCCGCGAGCTCCATCGCCGCCGTCCGCGACACCATGTCCAGTGCGGCCTTGCTCGCCCCATAGGTAGCCAGGAACGGCGCCGGCTGAAGACCACCGATGCTGCTCATGTTGACCACGACGCCGTAGCCACGCTCAGCCATGCCGGGTGCAAAGGCTTGGATCAGTCGCACCGGAGCGAAGACGTTCACCTCGAAAACTGTTCGCCAGGAATCGATGTCCGCCATGACAATCGGTCCCCACTGCTCCTCTGCGGCGGCGTTGTTGACCACGATGTCGACGTGGCCGGCTTCCTGACGCAGCCGTTGGACGTCGGCATCGTTGGACACGTCAGCGGCGATCACGAGTGCCTTGCCGCCTCCCTCATCGATCTCGCTCGCGACCGACTCCAGTGCTTCGCGACCTCGACCCACCACAATCACGGTGGCACCTTCGGCCGCGAGCCGATGAGCCGCTGCCCGGCCGAGGCCGCGCCCCGCGCCGGTCACCAGGGCTGTGCGGCCGGTGTGCGGCAGCGCGTGGCCTGTCACGGGACGTAAACGCTGTCGTGCAGGAACAGAACTCGTCCGATGACCAGGATCAGCGGCTGCGCGATGAATATCGCCACGTTCATCGTGGTGATCCAGACCGCGAGACGGGCGAACTCGCGTGGCCACCCGGGAGCCAAGGTGTGCACGCGGAAGAATTTCTCGTTCGGGTAGTTTCCCTTCTCGTCCTCACGGAGGGTCAAGGTGATGAAGACCGCGAACAGCAGGAACGGAATCGCCGGCCACACGAACGACAGCGAGCCCCGATCCGATGTCCACGCCAAGCCGACCGGTTCAACGTAGGAGTACCAACCGGCAACTGTCATCAAGCGCTCACCAAGAATGTCGACGATGTAGAAGACGCCGGCGCAGGCAGCGATCAGGGCGGCTGTCGGCGAGAGTCGAGGCACCATACGCTGAACGACCGCAGAGACCTTGGGAACAACCTTCAAGAGGATGACGCACTCGACGGCGAAGAAGATGCCGTAGCCGAAGATGACACCGACGGGCTTCCAATATGTCTGGTACCACGTCGACGTCCATCCGTTGAACTGCCAGAAGTCGCGGTTGTAGACCAGGTACGACCCCCAGTCCGCCGGCCATTCGATCCAGAACATCGTGGTGCCGGCCAGAAACAACAGAGCGGGCATCGAGAACATACGATTCCGGACAGCCTGGACGGCGAAGCCGATCAACAAACCCACCCATACCGCGGGAAACACGTAGGAAAACACCCATGGCGCGACGGGATCGTCGAGCTGATGGGACGGATATGCCGGCTCGACGGCGGTGGCGCTGTTATCCGTGAGGACAACAGTGAGAGTGACAGCGGTCGCGATCAGCGCTACGACGGCCCACGGCAACCATGCCGCGGTACGTGAAGGCGGAGCGGTGCTGACTAACGGAACTGCTTCACGCGGTGAATCGACGGTCATCTGTTCCCTTCCATGAATTGTCGGCACCCCTACCAGGCAAGGGCTTTGGTATCGGAGCGACCGATCACACCTAGCTCGCGCAGTGTGTAGTACTCGTCATCGGACAGACCAACCTCGTTCATCCACACCTGCTCGTCGTGTTCGCCGAGCATCGGTGCGGGACCGCGCTGCACGGGTCCGGGCATCGATGACCACCGCACGGCCATACCCGCGTGAGTGTTCGTGCCCGTCTTGGGATGCTCGATCTCCTCAAAGAACCGACGGTGCTGAATCTGTTCGAGTTGCGGCACCAGGTGGCCCAGCACCACCTCACCGACCGGTGCGCCAATCTCGGTCATGGTCTCCACGACGTCGTCAACTGTGTTGGTTGACGTCCATGCGGCGATCGCGGCATCGATTTCGTCGTGGTGTTCACGCCGCTGCGGTACGGCCCAGAGTGCCCAGTCCTTCCAGCCGAGGATCGAACACAGACCTCGCCAACCTGAGTCGTCGGTGATCGAGATCGCTACCCAGCGGCGGTCGCCCATACCGACCAGATCGGCTTCGGAGGTCGGATAAATGCCCTGTGGTGCAACAGTGTTCGACCTATTTCCGGCTCTGCTCCTGTCGGCTCCATAGGCACTTTGCTCGATCACCACCTCTGCCGCGACGCTGAGTGCCGCCGAGATCATCGGTGCCTCGAGCAGCACGCCCTCTCCGCTGGCGGCGACCCGTTCCAGAGCGAGGATGAGGCCCAGCGTGGCGTGGGTGCCAGCAATCGGATCGCAAGGGCCGTTGGGTATCTCAGGTGTGGAATCGGGCCAACCCGTCGACCACGCCATCCCCGAAATCATCTCCATGGTCTGCGCATAGCCACCCCGCCCACGCCAGGGACCGTCGAGGCCGTAGGCCGGCATTCGCACCATCACCGCGCGCGGGTTCACCGCGTGAACCTGCTCCCAGCCGAGCCCCCATGACTCCATCACGTGCGGGCTGTAGTTCTCGACAACAACGTCAGATTTTGCGATGAGCCGACGGGCAAGATCGCGACCGGCGTCGGTGCTCATGTCCACGGTCACCGACTTCTTACCCGTGTTCGTGCCCGCGAAGATCCCCGAGAATTCCGGCCAGTCCGGGTCGCTCATCGGCTTGCACGTGTTGTTGCGGATCGCGTCCGGCTCGCTTGCCGCCCTCGATGTGGATCACCTCCGCGCCCAACAAGGCCAACAGATGACCGACGATCGGTCCGGCCCAATTCGCGGTGAAGTCCGCCACCCGGATCCCCTCGAACGGTCTGTCCCGCTTGGGATTCGGCGCCTTCGGAGCCCAGTCAGGCAGGGCGTCCTGCGCCGAGCTTCGGGGCGGGGCCGCGCTTGGGCTGCGCCACACCGTGCATGCGCCACGGAACGGCAGGCTGAAGGAACCCACCGGTTTGATTGATCTCGAATGCTTCTCGTGTCGCGAGGTGCTCCAGGTGCGGGATGGTCGCGCCCGTGCCGATGACGGCGGCGGGCACCCGCAGCAGGTCGGCGAGTTCGAGGATTTCGGCACATGTGCGTTCGGCGGTCCACGCGTCGATGGCATCCATCAGCTCGTGACGCCGTCGGAACCGGTTGGCCATGATCCCCAGCTCGGCGTCCTCCATCCAATCGCTTCGATCGACGATCGAGCAGAAGTCCAGCCACTGCTGGCCGGTGACCACCATGAACCCGATGTACCCGTCCTTTGTGGGGTGAATGTCGGGCAGGTTGCGAGCTCGGATGGGCCGCATGGGCGTGCCCGCGATCGTGTACCAGGACACGGGGTGCACGGTCGTCGTCAGGATCAGAGATTCGAGGACGGAAACATCTAGGAGCTCGGCGCCGCCCCCATAGAGCGCTGCCGCGGTGTGGGCGGCGGCGAACATGCCCGCCGTCCACTCCCCCAGCCGGCCACCGGCGGCCAGCGGTGGGCGTTCCGGGGCGCCGCGCTGACCGGGGCCGCCGGACATCGCCTGAAGAGTGAGGTCAGTGGCGGGCCGCTCTGCCCACGGGCCTGTCAGACCGAAATCGGTAATGGCAGTGACGACCGCGTGGGGATTGAGTTGGCGGAGCTGATCCGGCGGCAAGGCTCCTGCGATTGCGCTGTGCGGCGACCACAGGATGACATCGGCGCCTTGTACGGTCGCCGTCAGCTCAGCCGGATCCGTCACCACTACCGAAGTCGATCCGGCAGCGAGGAACTGGAAGAGCGCGCCGTCCCCGCGTGCGGCACCCGAATGCGACCAACCACGCAGCGGGTCGCCGTCGGGATCCTCGACCCGCAGGATTTTCGCGCCCCCGTCGGCGAGCAGCCGGGCGCAATAGCCACCCGCGATCTCACAGGCCAGATTGACCACTTTGGCCCTGCCTACTGCGGATGCGGTCACGGGCGTGGTCCTCCTAGCCGGAGTGCGTTTGGGATCGCACCTTGCGCGCCGCACAAAACCGACGCTATTGTCGAATTTATACGAAAGGGGCGCGCACCTCAATAGGCCGCGCCAGCCAATCAGTTCGCAGTCCCACGGGAGGAACAATGCTCAAGCTGTTCAGCGTCGACGACCACATCGTCGAACCGGCCGACGTATGGACCAAACGACTGCCAAAGAAGTTCCAGGAGAAGGGCCCGCACGTCATCGAGGCCGAGGGTCGCCAGTTCTGGGTATTCGAAGACCAGCGCTCGGCCACGATGGGTCTGAACGCGGTCGCCGGAAAGGACCCGAAGGACTGGGGAACCGATCCCGTGCGGTTCGCCGATCTGATTCCTGGGTGCTACGACGCAGCCGCGCGAGCCGACGACTTCCGGGCCGACGGCATCGTCGGCAGCGTCCTGTTCCCGTCACTGCCAGGCTTTGGCGGCCGGGTGTTCTTCGAGATGAAGGACAAGGAACTCGCCGACCTGTGCGTGCGCGCCTACAACGATTTCGTGATGGACGAATGGTGCGCTGCTGCACCGGATATCTTCGTGCCGACGATCATCACCCAGTTGTGGGATCCGGAACTCGCGGCCACCGAGATGCGACGCTGCGCTGACCGCGGCGCCCGGGCAGTGTCGTTCCCTGAGAATCCCAGCTATCTCAAGCAGCCGTCGTTTCACACTGATCACTGGGATCCGGTATTCCATGCGTTCGAGGAGACCGGACTGGTGTGTTCGATGCATCTGGGCTCCAGCGGCCACATCCCAATACCCACCCCCGACTCACACTTCAGCGTTGCGATCACCGCTGCGCCAGCCATAGTCGGCATCGAGACGATCACCGACCTCCTGTTCGGGACGCTGCCCCGGCGCTTCCCGGACGTTCAGTTCGTCATGACCGAAGGCGGCGTGGGATACATCCCCTACGTGCTGGAGCGCGCTGACTTCGTCTGGGGTAAGCACCGGTACTGGGCGCCGTTCGGCGACGTACTTCCCTCCGAGATCTTCCATCGGCAGTTCGCCGTCTGCGCGGTCAACGAGTCCTTCGGTCTCAGCGAGGAAGCGATCGACAGCATCGGCATCGACAACATCCTGTGGGAGTCGGACTACCCGCACTCGGAGACGACCTGGCCGGGCAGCCAGACGGAAGCTGCCAAAGTGCTTGGCCACCTCAGCCAGGAGCAGGTCGACAAGATCACCTACAAGAACGCCGAGCGCATCTTCAATTTCCCGGTTTCGGAAGAGGGCAAGGCGCACCCGCGCGACTCGCGCGTCCGAAGAATATGTACGGCAACGGTGAACGGCCACAGGCAATCAAGGCCTATCCCGTGCCCGCCTCAGTCGATGATGCCCAGCCGGACGTCACGCACGTCGTCGCCGGGACTGCGCCGTCGAACTGACTTGAGCGGCAGGGACTTCAACGTAACGGCGGTTGAGTGCGTTGTCCGCGCAGTCGCGCCTCGACCCGCCCCAGCGCCTCCAACCGGCCTTGTTGCGCGGTGATCTCCGCGTGGTCGAGGTCCGGCGTCGACTGCAGTCGCTCTATGAGCGCCTTGGTGCGTTGTTGTTCCTCGTAGAGACGGGCGTCAGCTTCCTGGAAAGTGATCAAGTCCATCTCTTCGGACAACGGGTCATGCTCGGGCGACAATGTTTCCGGAGGTCATACCTTCTCACCCAGTTCCGCCAAGATCTCCTCGGTGTGCTCGCCCGGAGCGGGCGCATGGCGTCGCACCGTAAATCGCTTGACCGTCCACGATGGCGGCCGAACCCACATACGAGATCGGTCCAGCCACCGGATGCTGGCCTTCGACGAAGACGTTGCGGCCCCCGACGTGCGGATCGGCCGCCACCTCATCGACGCTCTGATGCGCTGCGCCCAAGGCGAATCCATGCTCAGCCGCAAGCGCGAGCCATTCGTCCAGCGGTTTGGTTGCGATCACCTCCGCTAAGAGTCGACGCTCGGCGTCATCACCCCAGTCCACCGCTCCGTTCGAGGTGTCGGCCTTACGCCCGACCAAGTCCTCGCAACCCGCGGCGACCGCCCACTTGTCCCAGAATCGCTGCTCGATACAACCGAACAACACCACCCGTCCGTCGGCTGTTTCGTAGAACTGGTAGCGCGATCCGGTCATCTCGCCGCCGGAACGGGCCGCCATCCCGGAGCGGTCAGTGATGCGGTCGGCATTGCGCTGCAACGCGATCGGAAGCCACGCGGTCATGGCTGTCGCGTCGGACCCTGCGACGTCGATGTACGCTCCGATACCTGTCTCGCGGGCCCGCACCAGTGCCGCGACGGCATGCAATGCGGCATGAAGGGCTCCTACACTGGTGGCCTCACCACCGAGGTTCGCGCCGTCCTCTTCGAACGTCCCACGGCGCAGCAATCCATCCTTCGCCTCGCTCTACGGCGTGGGCGCCGACGAGGGCATTCATCAACATTCCGTGTGTGGGGATATTTGCATAGGGTCCGGCAGCGCCGAACCCCGTGTGTTGGACGTACACGATCGAGGGCCTGCGCTTTCGCATGGCGGCCTGCCCGATGCCAAGCCGCTCGCACACACCCGGCCTGTTACCGTCGATGAAAATGTCTGCGGTATCGATCAATCGCCAAAATGTCTCGCGATGGCCATCGTCGGTCAAGTCCAGAAGAACTGAGCGCTTGTTCCGATTGACCTGAGCATGCGCCACACTCACGCCTGGGACGATCTGGCCGAGGAAGTACCGGAGGTAGTCACCGTCAGGTGGCGATTCGACTTTGATCACATCGGCACCCAGATCGCCCAGCAGCATGCCGACCGTGTCACCGTTGAGCAGCACGGCCGATTCGACCACACGCACGCCGTCCAGTAAGTCGGACACGTTGCCTCTCTTTCGTTCTCGTCCTGAGATCATCGCAACTGCATGGACGGGCCAGATCTGCGGTGCTGCGACGCGCCGAAGACCGGTGCAAGCACATGCCCTGGCGGTGCAGCGACGACGCCAGGAATCGCGTTGACGAACGCCGCGACCGACGTCCACGACTGTGAGTCCATCCACCGCTCGCCGTTGGGATCACTAACGTGGCCGCCGTGGCGCACACCGTTGGCAAAGGAAAGTCCTCGCGCATAACGGATCTGAAGCGATGGTGTCCCCTCGACGGTGATGATCCAATCGTTGTCGACTTCCCAGCCTGGAATCGTTAGGTCGCAAACCCACCTGCAACAGATCCGCACAAATGGCTCCCCTTTGACGAGTCCGGTCCACGAAAATTCGGTACCCGCAACAGTTCCGGGCGCAACCGGCGCAGTTACGTCTGTCAACTCCCGATCGGTCGTCGCGAATCTTGCGTCGACGACGACGTCGTCGAGTCGCTGGCCCAGCTGCGCAGCGACCGCGTGAGGTGTCTGCCGGTACATGTGGTCGAACATGGCGATGATCTGCTGCCGCGGAAAGTCATCGGGCTTCGCCCCGAACCCGAGCAACGGGTAGACATGGGCATCGAGATCGGTGCAGTCCATCCGCTCCAGGACGTCGACATGCGCGACCTCCAACGTGTGTCCGGCCAAAGTCGTTGCCAGCCGTTCGGCCACGAAGCCCGGCGACGACCCGACCGCCATCACCGACGATCCGCCGCGGCGACACGCGGCGTCCACCTCGCGTTGGTAGTCCTCACTGATGCCGGCCGGATAGAAGTAGTCATGCGCCAGCAGCAGGTTCTTGCCACTGGACAGCAGGTGAAGGGCGTCGGCGTGACTCTCGGTCGGTCCCAAGGCCACGAGCGGGGTGAACACCACGACGTCGGCATCCAGTCGGTCGATCGCGCCACGGTCACGTGTGACCGCAACGCCGTGCGCGGGCAGGCCCACCAGCTCCCCGATGTCGCGGCCTTCCTTTTCGGGTGAGAACGCGAAGACACCGACGACGTCGAACTCGTCGGGCCGTTGTAGCAATACCCGAAGCACGAATCCGCCCAGCCGGCCGGGACCCCAGACGATCACCCTGGTCTTCTCAGGCATGGGAGTCTTCGGTTTGGTGTGTCACGCGGCGGCAGGGTGTCAGCGGCAGGTCGAGGGCGGAGATCAACCCGCAGGGCGCAGTCGCCAACGCTGGAATGAGATTGACCAATCGCATCGCCGTGCCGCTCACCGATCCCCACACGTCACCACGGCGTCCAAGATCGAGATCGCAACGCATTGAGGGGTTTCCGTCGATCGTGATCCGGTAGTTCGACTCTCCGACCCCATCGAAGGTCGGCCAGTCCGGTGCGACCTCGGCAGCCATCCTGGTGATGTGCTCGGCGGTGATGATGGCACGCCCCGCTATCCGCCCCTCGCACGCGACCCGCCGCGCGACCACGGTGCCCGCCTCCATGACACCCACCGACGTGTCGAGGTCGCGGTTGTGCACGGCGAAGTCGTCTGTCCCGACAACCTCGTCCAGATCGAGGTCCAGCTTGTCCGCCAGCTGACGCACCATCGGCCCCCAGAAGGCGACAAAGGCACCCCCGGTGGCGATCGGCGCCGCATATGTGGGTGGCTGACCGAAGCCCATGATGCCCCGGATCACTGGCTCGACGTCGTAGTGGTCGTAAACGCCGATTTCCTGGATGTGGATGTGCTCGATCGAATCCGACATGGTCAACAACGCCATGGGCAGCAGATCGCTGGAGAACCCGGGGTCCAAGCCTGTCGACAGAAAGGTCGAATCGCCTGCTGCAGCCGCCGCTCCGAGCGGTACGCGGAGCTCTGCAGGGCCCGCGGGCGGGTAGAGCATGCCGAGCAGTGAGATGGTGATGACGTCTACACCGCGCTCCAACGCACGCGAAGCCTCGCTTACCACTTCGGTTTCTCGGCCAAGTCCGTTGCCGCAGTAGCTCAAAACGTCCGGTCCGCAGTCGAGCGCCTCGTCGAGCGAGCCCACCGCCGTGATGCCGACGGGGTTGACGCCGACCAACTCCCCTGCGTCACGACCAACCTTGTCCGCCGATGCCACCCAAAGGCTCGCCAGCTCGAGGTCGGGGTGAGCGATGATGCCCCGCAGCGCTTCCCGGCCGGTGGCCCCGGTGCCCACGTGTGCGACACGCATTCGACCGCCTTCCTAATCGAGACTTTTCGGTCATGGCACCAGGACGCTGGCGGGTCCAGCGATCCAGCGCATCAGCATGATCGGCAGAATCGTCGTGGTGAGGAACGTGGCGTTCAAGATCACGATCCATGACACCAAGATCGCGATCTGGCCGGGAGCGCGCCGCAAGAACCGCTGTGCCGCGACGTCGAATAGAGATTGCCCCCGGTCGTTGCGCCAGGTGAGACCGTAAGCGGCTATCGCCATGAACGGAACTTGCTCGACGATGGGCCACAGCAGAGGGAACGTACCGTTGCCGATGCTCACCGTCGGTCCGAACACGTACGTGTAGTTCCAGAAGCCGAGCCCGACCGTGGTGCCCTCGAAGACCAGATCGAATGCATAGAAGATCGGCAGCGACATCAGCGCGGCAAGCAAGTACTCATTTCGATTCGGCCACCGCAGGCGGACGAAATTGGCAGCGGCGATCAGAGAGAGAAAAAGAGGCGTGTAGAAGGCGACATAACCTGCGATGACCCACCACGGTTTCACGGGCGAGGTCCACATCGTTTCGCCCCAGCCGTAGTTTGCAAATCGCGCGCTGTAGAGAAGGTAGGCACCCCAGTCGCCGTAGGTCTCTTGCCAAAACGCGGTACCTGCTGCGAAGGACATCAGGAACAATGTGCTGAATCGGCCCGCTTGTACCGATTGCCATATTCCGCCTGCAAGGATCGCTACTGCGGTGACGGTGATTCCGATTTCGTACACCCGGTGGCCGACGGGTGCTTCAAGGGTGCCGCCGCTGTTGGCGGCAAACGTGAGCAGCCCGGCCGCCACAATGATCATCACAATCGGCGCCAGAACTTGCTTTGGGGACAACCAAATCGGGCCGGGGACGCGCGTACCGTCAACCGCTCGAATCACCGTCATGGGGCCTCGAATCGTCTGCCGCAATGCACCGTCACACGCGGTTTGCAATTCGTATGTTAGCCGCTCCGCGATGTTTCTGACAAGACTGTTGTTTTTGCAATCCCCCCGTCGGAGCGGGACTCCCTAGCCTGCGTGCGCGCTGGCCCAGATCAGCTGGGCAATGCTGTAGGCAACCGCAGATTGCTTGAGCGGGGCACCGGCGACGCGCCAGTGAAACCAGAACCGCTCGATCATCGACTGGATTGCCAGACCCTGCACCAGTGGGTCGACTCCTGCCATGCGCTTGCCGCCGCGAAGCTTGACCAATGCGTTGCCGAGAATCCGTGCGCCGGTCATCTCGGAGTTGACACTCCAGTCCCGCAGCTCAGGGTTCGCATAGGCCGCTTGAAACGCGGCGTAGATGAATGACCCGTGCTTGTCCCAGAAGGCAAAGTACTCATCCACCCACTCGGCGACATCGTCGATCGACGAGTCGGAGTTGAGCCTGCGAAGACCCTCGGCAGCGATGATGCCAGCCTCCTCGGCGTCATGGCCGATGCCCATCAGCACGTCTTCCTTGCTGGTGAAGTAGGTGTAGAACGACGCCCGTCGAATGCCGCTGGCTTCGGTGATGTCGCTGATCGTGGTCGCGTCGTAGCCCTTCTCGAGCATCAGACGCTTGGCCTCTTCAAGAATGCGCTTCTTGGTCCGCAGACCCTTGCTGCCGACATCTGTCACCGGGCCGACCTGGCGTACTTGTGTTTGCGGACGTGGAGACGTTCGAGGCATGAGTTGATCCTGACATGGATGCACCTGATCACGCATGGCCATGGTTCGTGTCGTCCGACGATGTCGTCGACTACCCCGCAGAGGCCCTCAAACCGACACTCTTGTCAACTACTGCCTCAGGCCTGTAACTTGGCGCTGTGACCATCACCGCGCCTCCGCTGGAGTTGTTGCCCAAGCCCAGCCTGTTGATCGGCGACCAGCGCATCGACGACACCTCCGGCGGCGCGGTGGATCACATCTATGGAGCCACCGGGCGGCGCACGGACGAGGTCGCCTTGGCCGGACCGCGTGAAATCGACATTGCCGTTCAAGCCGCCCGTGTCGCCCTGCCCGCATGGCGCTCAACCACACCGGACCAACGCCGAGAACTTCTCCTTCGGGCTGCCCAGATCTTGCGCGAGCACGCCGATGAACTCACCTCGATCTCGCAGGTGGACAACAGCATGCCCGTGTTCGCGGCGGCAGGTGGGCCATTGATCGCGGCCGACCAATTCGCGTACAACGCCGGATGGGCGGACAAGTTGACGGGTGACGTGGTACCGACGTGGCCGACTCCGTCCTTGGACTACGTCACCCGCGAACCGTACGGCGTGGTCGGGATCATCATCCCGTGGAACGGCCCGGTTTACGCAATGGGGATGACCGTTGCGCCTGCGCTGGCAGCCGGCAATTGTGTACTTCTGAAACCCCCTGAACTGGCGCCCTATTCGGCGATTCGAATCGGCGAGTTGTTTCTTGAGGCCGGATTTCCGCCCGGCGTGCTGAACATCGTGACGGCCGGACCTGAGGGCGGCCAGACGATGGTCGCGCACCCGGGGATCGACAAGATCCATTTCACCGGGAGTGGGGCAACCGCGAAACGGATCCTCGACACCGCCAAGGACGTGCTCAAGCCGGTGGGCCTGGAACTGGGCGGCAAGTCGGCCAACATCATCTTCGCCGACGCGGACCTGAACAACGCCGCAATGCAGGCGGTCCTCGGCATGCAAGGCAGCGGGCAGGGGTGCATCAACGGAACTCGAGTTCTCGTACAACGCCCGGTGTACGAGGAAGTGCTGACCCTGATGAAGGGGATCCTCGGCACCCTCGAGGTCGGCGATCCACTAGTCGCGTCGACGTTCTTCGGACCCGTGATCAATCAAACTGCGGCAGACCGCATCATGGGGGTGATCGAGACAGCCAAGCGCGGCGACACAAGGCTCGTCAGCCGGCGGAGAGCGGCTGGGCGGCGACCTCGCCGACGGATTCTTCATCGCCCCGACAGTGTTCGCCGACGTCGACAACTCCGCACCGCTGGCCCGTGACGAGATCTTCGGCCCTGTCGTAGCGGTCATGCCGTTCGACACCGACGACGAAGCGGTCCGGATCGCCAACGATTCACCGTTTGGTCTGGCCGGCTATATCCAGACTTCGGATCTCAAGCGTGCCCACGTGGTCGCCCAGCAGCTCGAGGTCGGCAACATCTGGATCAACGGCTTCCTGGGCATTCCGCCCTCCGTCCCGTTCGGCGGTGCCAAACAGAGCGGCTGGGGGCGATTGGGTGGCATCGATGGCATTCGTGAATTCACTCAATCCAAAAACGTGTTTGTGAGCCTGATGTGACTGAGACCGAGAACCGAACTCACCGCCCGACAATCGATTTCGATCACCACTCGGCCGAATTCGCCGACGGCTGGCGAGGCGTCACCGCCGACCTGCGGACGAAGTGTCCTGTCGCATGGACTGAGGCACACGGTGGGTATTGGGTCGTTTCTCGGTACGAGGACGTCAAGGCCGTCGCGCTCGATGACGAGACGTTCTCGTCGGACAACGACATCACGGGGGAACGCAACGGCCATCAGGGGACCGCGATTCCCCCTGCGCCCATGCAGCTCATCCCGTTGGAGGTCGACCCCCCGCGATTCAACCAAATACCGCCAACTACTCAACCCGAAGTTCTCCCCCGCGGCGGCCGAGCCCTGGCGACCGTTCCTTCGCCAGGTCTCCGACGCGCTGATCGACCGGTTCTGTGCGTCCGGCGAGTGCGATCTGGTCCATGACCTCGCTAGTCCGGTGCCCGCGATGCTGACGATGAAGCTTCTCGGTCTGCCACTGGCCGACTGGGAGGACGTCGCGACGCCGTTCCACGAGATCTCCTGGGCAGTACCGGGTTCAGAGATGTATCAGCGTGCGATCGAAGGAATCTTCCGCGTGCTCGGTCGATTGTCGGACGAACTCGGCAAGCGTCGTGACGAACCGCGCGACGACCTTCTGACGTTCCTTCTGCAATCGGAGATCGACGGCGAGCCACTGAGCGAGGAAGAGATTCTGAAAATCTGCTTCCTGCAACTCATAGGTGGCGTCGACACCAGCACCGGACTGCTGTCACACACGTACGCGTGGCTGTCCGAACATCCCGCCGAGCGGCAGCGACTGATCGACGATCCTGAGGCGCTCAAGCGCGCGACCGAGGAGTTCCTCCGGTGGGTGTCACCGGCTCCGGCGCTTGCCCGAACCGTCACGGTGGAGACCGAACTCGGCGGCCAGCGACTGTGCCCCGGCGATCGACTGCTGTTGTCGTGGGCTTCGGCGAATCAGGACGCTGACGTGTTCGAGAATCCGGACGAGGTCGACATCGACCGCTGGCCCAACCGACACCAGGCATTCGGGCTGGGCGCGCACCGCTGCCTCGGCTCCAACCTGGGGCGGGTGCAATTTCAGGAGGTTCTGAAGGCAACGCTTCGACGATTGCCTGACCTGAAGGTGGATCTTTCTGCGGCTCAGCGGTATCCGTCCCTGGGCCAGGTCAACGGGTACTCAGCCCTGCCCGCGACGTTCACGCCGTCGGAGCCCGTTGGCGAGTCGCTTCCGCTGGACGACTGACGCCCAGCGTCAGTTCCGCATGTAGGCACCGGCGGAGATATTGAGGATCTCGCCGGTGATGTGCGCCGCGCGTGGCGACGCCAAGAATGCGATCGATTCCGCGATCTCGTCCTTATGCGGCAGGGAGCCCAGCGGCCCTTGTGCGTCCGCACGTTCACGAATCTCGGGATGGTCGAGCATGAATTTGGTGCCCTCGGTCAGACCTGGGCTCACGCTGTTGACTCGAATACCAAACGGCCCTGCCTCGTGGGCGAGGCATCGGGTCAAGGTGTTCAAAGCGCCCTTGCTGACCGCGTAGGGCGTTTCGATGCCGGCGCCGCCGACATCGCCTGCATAACTGGTGACGTTGATGATCACCCCGTGCTGTCGTTCGCGCATGATCGGCAATACCCGCCGTGCCAAGTACCACGGCCCGTTGATGTTGACCGCCATCACGCGGTCCCAATCGTCTGGGTCGCAGTCGAATACGGGCTTGATGATGTTGACGGCGGCGTTGTTGACCAAGATGTCGATGCGGCCGAACTCTCCGACAACTTTCTCAACGGCAGCGTCGATCTGGTCTCGATCGCCTGCATCAAGCGGGATGCCCAGCACCTGCGAGTCCGGAAAGTCCTCGCGCATGGATTGCGCGACCTTCTCGGTGCGTCCCGGGTGAATGTCGGTGACGACGACGTTCGCGCCTCCGGCGGCCAGCCTGCGAGCGGTCGACTGCCCGATACCGAGGCCCGCAGCCGCGGTGACGAGCACCACCTCGCCTTGGAACTCGTTCGCGTCCGTCATCCGTCCTCCGATTCGTATCCGAGCGTCGTCAGCATCGAGGTGACGATCCGACGCTGGGCGGCGACGCTCAGTGAGCCTTTGCCCAGGGCGCGGACGGTGCGCATGAACACGACACCGATCAACGCGTCGGCCGCCCAACCGATGTCGACGTCCTCGGGCAGTTCACCCCTGGCGACGGCACGCCGAAGCAACGACGTCAGCTGCGACGACGCCCCGCCCATGACCTTGTCCTGGAAGGCCGCGAACAGTTTCGGGTGCCGTGGGGCATCGGCCACCAGTCGCAACTGAATGCCGAGATCCTGGGGATCCATCAGCTCGACGACTCGCGCGACGATGGCCTCGAGTTCCTCACGCAGGCCCGCCGACGGGTCGGGACGGGGCCACTCGACGATCCGCTCGAGAGTTTCCAGGATCAGTGAATCGCGATCCGGCCAGCGGAGGAGAAGGCTCGGCCGCGACACGTCCGCCCGGCGAGCGACGCTGCGCATGCTGTAGGCCTCGAACCCGCGCTCGGCGAGCTCGGCCCGGGACGCATCGAAGACGCGCGTCTCGACTGTGGGATCCCGAGGTCGGCCCCGACCATTGAGGTTCGCATCATCTGGCACCAGCCGAGGGTTAGCGCTCACTTGTCGAAGAGTGTCATCCCGTTGTCGCGCAGGAAGTGCCGGCGCTTGTCCTCACCGAGACCCTCGACGCGGCCGAAGAAGTCGGCGGGTTCACGCAGCCCCTCGGCGTGTGGCCAGTCCGACCCCATCACCAGCGCCTCGGTACCGCCGAGCTGCTCGGCGAGAGCGACGGTGTCGTCCTCCGGATAGGGCACCACCTTCACGTGCCGATTGAAGATCGCACTCGGCCGCTCGGTCAGCTGCCCGCCGAGCCACGGGCCCAGTCGCGCCATGCCGCGGCTCTTGTCCATGTGCTTGACGAAGTGCGGCGCCCACGAGGCACCGAATTCGCTTACCACGACCCGGATATCGGGAAATCGCCCGAACAGGTTGTCGAAGATCAAGGCGGAGAGGGTATCGGTGATCGGCCGCTCGCCGTAGGAGTTCTGCCACTGCCACGCCGAGAACTGGAACGGCGGGCCGATCTTCCATCCCCAGTGCGGCGCGACTTCCTGCTGATAGTGGAACTCCGAGATGTGGTAGCAGATCACCGCTTTGGCCTCGTTGATGCGCGACCAGAACGGGTCGAAATACGGATCGCCGGGACTGCGTCCGTAGGCGGGTCCGGCGGCCAGGTAGATGAACTTCGCGCCCGCGGCGAGAACACGGTCCAGCTCGGCGACCGCGCGGTCGAGGTCGCGCAGTGACATCAACGCCGGTGCGTAGATGGTGTCGCGGTAGTTGAATCCCCAGTCCTCGTCGATCCACTGGTTGAAGGATCGGAAGTTGTCGTACAGCGGGTCGATCCCGTCGAGAAACGGCTCGGCCAGCAGCGCCCATCCGCCCGGATACATGATCGACTTGTCGATCTGCTGCTCGCCGAGTTGGATCAGGCGGGCGTCGCGATCCAGGTACTCCGGTTGCAGCGGCTCGAAGAATCGCTCCGCCTCGGCGGCGTCACCCGATGCGCGCTTGCGCAACATCTCGGCCAACGAACCCGGAACGTACGCCTTCTCGAGGTCGTGCTCTTTCTCGAAGGCGGTGATGATGCGCTCGTTGGCCAGCAGCGCCTTGTGGCCGCTCGGCATGTCGATCAGCCGGATCGCACTGTCCAGCTTCGACTTCGGCATGAAGCGGGTGAAGCAATCGGTGGCCTCGTAGGAGTGCTGGTCGAAGTCGACCATCCGATACGGCAGCGTCCCGACAGAGTCCTGAATAAGGGCCATGAACGAATATTATTCCATACTGGCACTTAAATGCAAAATGCGATTTCGGCGCGCAAATCCACGCTCAGCGACGGTAAGCGCGCCGAAGTCGCCTAGACGCGTTCAGCCTCCGATGCGCCGGGTGACCCCGCCGTCGACGCGGATCGTCGAACCGGTCGTATAGCTGGATGCCTCGCTCGCGAGATACAGCGCAGCACCGACGATTTCGTCAGGCCGTCCGAGGCGACCCAGCGGAACGTAGCTGCCCGACTTCATGTCTTCTGACCACGCCCGGGTGACATCGGTCTCGAACGGCCCTGGCAGAATCGCGTTGACACGCACCGATGGCGCGAACGCTTCGGCCAATCCGACCGTGAGGGCATTCAGCCCGGCCTTCGCGCACGCGTACGGCAGTTCGTTCGGACTGGCCAGCAGGGACCCGACTGTTCCGACGTTGATGATGACGCCGCCTTCGCGCTTCGTCATGTGCGAGCCTGCAAGCACGCCGAGCCGAAACGGCCCCTTGAGGTTGACGGCGAGTGTCTTGTCGTAGAGCTCCTCGGTGATGTTGACGAGTTCGTCGTACAGCGGCGACATTCCCGCGTTGTTCACGAGCACATCGATGCGCCCGAACTCGTCGAGTGTCGCGTCGATGAGTGCGTCGCAGTCATCCCACCGACCGACATGGCACGCGACCGGGATAGCCCTTCGACCCGTCGACTGCGCGATCTGCTCTGCCGCCGATTCGCACGAGTCGAGCTTCCTGGACGCGATCATGACGTCGGCACCCGCCTCGGCCAACGCCTGCGCCATGGCCCGACCAAGGCCGCGGCTGCCGCCGGTCACCACCGCGACCTTGTCCGTCAGATCAAACCGTCCGCGGTTGTTCATTTTTTCCTTCGCGGTGCAGCGATCGTCGCTCCATCGAGTCGACCGAGGCCACCCTCGAGTAGTGCCAGGGCTTCGGAGATCCGTTTGGCCGGGTCGCCCTGCCCTCCGCCGCGCACCCATGTGCGGAACTCCTTCTCCGCCACGGCGTCCATCGAAGCGATGATCACGCGGACCCGCGCATCGTCCGGTTGCGCGCCTAATCGTTCCGCGAGGTGCTCCGTGAGCGCCCTGTCCTCGGCGATGCGCTCGCCCGTGACCCGCGCCCGCAATGCCGGCGCGTTCTCCAGGATCCGACCGAGCTGCAAGACACGCCCCCGCTCAGCCGGCTCGACGTGGGAGGTCTCGATGTAGGCCTGGCGCAGCGCCTCGACCGGGCCCTCGTTTGGCGGGCGGGACCGGAGTGCCACCAGCAACCGCTCTTTCAGTCGACGTTCGTAGTCGAGGACGACCTCGTCTTTGGTTGCGAAATAGCGAAAGAACGTCCGCGGCGATGTTCCCGCGGCAGCGGCGATATCGTCAACCGTCACGCTGTCGAAGCCGTGCTCGACGAACAACCGGATGGCGACGCGACCCAGCTCGTCTCGCAGCAGGCGCCGGCGGCGCTCGCTCAACGCCTCGGTCATATCCGTTCTCCGCGAGCGAATTCCGCGGCTGCGCGCAGCAGGCCAGGCACGATCTTCGCCATTGAGGTCTCGCCTACCGGGATACCGGACGAGACTTCCTGCGCGTGCCGGCCTTCCAGGATCACCGCCAGCTTGAATAGCGCCAGCGCCTCGTAGTAGGCCAGCGCGCTGAGGTCGCGGCCGGTGCGCTCGGCGTAGCGATTCGCCATCGCGGCGCGAGTCGGATAACCCTCGTTGTCACCGGCCTGAGGGGTGAGCACTGGTCGTTCTCCCGGTTCGGTCCACCGTGCGAGCAGATGGCCGAGATCGAGCAGCGGGTCGCCGATCGTCCCGGTGTCCCAGTCGAGAATGGCCGCAAGGCGTGCAGGGGGATCCGGTGCGACCATCACGTTGAACGGACTGTAGTCGCCGTGGATGATCGCGGCTGGGCTCATCGGTGGCGTGTTGTCTGTCAACCACTGACACAGAAAATCCAGCTCCGGCAGCTCCCGCGTGCGGTACCGGTCCAACTGTGCCAGCCACCGTGGAACCTGGCGTTCGAGAAATCCCTCGGGCTTGCCGAGCCCGTCGAGCCCACGGCTGCGCCAGTCGACCATCGACAGATCCGCGCAGCCGTCGACGTACGCCATCCCCAGGTCGTAACGCAGCGCCGGCTCCGTGGCGAACGGCGCAGGCAGCTCGAAGCCGGGGGTGAAGCCGTCGACCAGTTCCATGATCAGGAACGGCGCACCCAGCACGTCTGTGTCTTCGCACAGCAGTAGCGGCCTCGGGTGCGGTACCCCCGTGTCTTCGAGGGCCACGAGAATGCGCCACTCGCGCAGGGTATTCGACGCGCTCGGATCATTCTTCACGGCTGGTGGTCGGCGCAGTACCCACTGATGCGCACCACGCTCGATCAGGTACAGCGCATTGGCGATTCCCGTGGCGGCACCGAAGCGTCGCGCCGAGAATCCCATACCCGATCCCGGCAGACGCTCGCCGATCCACTCGTCGACACTATCGAGATCGAGCCGAGGGCTTGCCGCTGCTGTCACGTCGTCACCATAAGATTGTTGACAGTCACTGTCAACAGTGGCAGTGTCTGCCACCATGGTCGATTTCGATATTCCCGACGATGTCCGCGAAATCCGCTCCCGCGTGGCAGCGTTCGTCGACGACGTGGTCAAGCCGGTTGAGGCCGAGATCGGGAGCAGGCCGTTCTTCGACATCGTCAAGGAGCTGCAGGCCGAAGCCCGCGCCGCCGGGCTGTGGTGTCCGTTCGTCCCTGTCGAGTACGGCGGGATGGGGCTCGGCCATCTCGCTAACGCAATCGTGCAAATCGAAATCGGTCGATCCTTCTCGCACCTCGGCGCGTGGGCGCTCAATTGCATGGGTCCGCAAGATGCGACCATGCTGACCCTGATCGAACACGGCACCGACGATCAGAAGGCGCGCTACCTCGTCCCGCTGGTGAACGGCGACATCAGAATCTGCTTTTCGATGACCGAACGGGCCGCTGGCGCCGATGCGACGGGGATGCAGACCACCGCGGTCCAGAATGGCTCCAGCTGGATTCTCAACGGCGAGAAGTGGTTTGCCTCAGGCGCGAGCATCTCGCAGGTTGCGCTGGTGATGGCCAAGACCGATCCCGACGCACCTCGACATCGCCAGTTCACGACGTTTCTCGTCGACCTCCCCGACCCCGGTTACCAGATCGTGCGCAACATTCCGGTGATGGGCGAGAACGACCAGCCGACCTATCAGGGTGAAGTGACGATGGGCCACGCCGAAGTGCGCATCCACGACCTCGCCGTGCCCGACCAGAACATCCTCGGCGGCCTCGGTGAGGGATTCGCGATGGGGCAGCATCGGCTCGGTTACGGCCGACTGCGCCATGGCATGTGGAGCGTCGCCAAGGCACAGGCGGCATTGGACATGGCGACCGCGCGCGCCTGCGAGCGGGTGACGTTCGGCACGCGCGTTGCCGACCGGCAGGGCATCCTCTGGATGCTCGCCGAGTGCGCCGAAAAGCTCTATACGACAAGGCTGATGATCCTGCATCTGGCATACAAGATGGAGCGGGGTCTGGATCTCAAGCAGGAGAACTCCATCGCCAAGACTTATATCGCTCACATGCTGTGCGACGTCATCGACACCGCCATCCAGATCCACGGCTCGCTGGGATACACCCACGATCTCCCCTTGGCCGCATGGTCGAACGAGGCCCGCGCGAACCGGTTGGTCGACGGACCCGACGAAGTCCACCGGTGGACAGTCGGGCGCAACGTCGTGCGTGCGTATGAACGCGACGGCACGACGGCGGCGGCCGCCGGCGGAGACCTGTTCTAGCGCCATGGAATACAAAGGAGCAACGGCGATCGTCACCGGCGGCGGGCACGGTATAGGACGGGCCCTGGCAGAGGCGCTCGCAGAGCGCGGCGCAAATGTCGTCGTCGCGGATATCCACCTCGAGCGCGCCGCCAAGATCGCCGAGCGCATCGGGGGCTTGGCCGTGCGGTGCGATGTCGGCGATCCCGACTCGGTTAATGCGCTGGTGTCGGCCGCGTTGAGAACCTTCGGACCGGTCGACATCGCGGTATCCAATGCGGGCATGACCGATCAAGGCAACGACCTCGACAGCAGCGCCTGCCAAGTGAGACGCATCGTGGACGTGAATCTGCTCTCGCATGTCTGGATGGGCCAGGCGGTGCTTCCCTCGATGATCGAACGGGGTCACGGCGCGCTGATCCAGACCATCTCGTCGGCTGCGCTCATCACTGGGCCGTCACCGATGGGCTACACGCTGACCAAGCACGGAGCGCTGGGGTTCGCCGAGTGGGTTGCGCTCAACCACGCCGGCGACGGCATCCGCATCGTGTGCCTGTGCCCCAACGCCGTGAACACCGGATTCCTCGGGCGCGACGAAGACCGTGAGCAGGGCGGCCCCGCCGCGCCGGATCCGGCGCTCGCCGCGGTATTGGGCGAGGTCGTCGAACCGGAGGACTGCGCCGCCTGTGCTCTCGAAGCGCTTGACGCCGGGCGCTTTCTGGCGCTGCCTCATCCCCGGGTCGGCGAATCGTTCACCCGCAAGGCCGCTGACTACGACGCGTGGCTGGCCAGGACGTCACAGCGGCTTCGCCAGATGCGGGTCTGAAAGGCGTGTGTTGTGCTGTAACGAAGGTCACGTTACAGTGTAAAGGAGTAGATTATTTCACTTGAACAAGTTCCCATCGCCCGCACCTGAAGGAAGGTCACCAATGACGCGGACCGAATACGAGGGTCGACTCTTCATCGACGGCGAGTTCCGCGAAGCGCGCTCGTCCCGCCGCTACGACGTCATCAATCCGGCCGACGAGTCGGTCGTCGCCACCGCTGCCGACGCCGGACCTGAGGACGTGTACGACGCGGTGACGGCCGCGCGTCGAGTTGCCGATGAGACGTCGTGGGGGACCGACCACAAGTTCCGGCGGCACTGCCTCGAGCAGCTTCAGGCGGGGTTACGCAACGAGGCCGAGGGGTTCCGCAATCTGTTAACCGCCGAGGCGGGAGTGGCCAGCTCGGTCCACGAAACCCACGTGAACAAAATGATCGACGGAATGGATTTCTGGAACGACCTGACCACGTCGTTCACCTGGGAGGAAGACCTCGGACCGTACGAGCTGATGGGAATGCGGAGCGACCGGCGGATCCGCTACCAGCCTTACGGCGTCGTTGGTGCGGTCACGCCGTGGAACGCCCCGTTTATGACTGCGATCTGGAAGGTGACGCACTCCATGGCCACCGGGAACGCGGTGGTGCTCAAGAGCGCTCCGGACACCCCGTTGACGGCCGCCAAGATGGCACAAGTCATCGCCGAATCCACCGATATTCCGGCGGGTGTCGTGAACATGATCAGCTCGGAGGACAAGGGCATCGCGGGCGACGCGCTGACCGGCGATCCGCGGGTAAACATGTTCCACTTCACCGGCTCACCGGGGGTCGGCCAGCGCATCATGGAGCGCGCCGCCAATGGGATCCGCCACGTCGTGCTGGAGCTCGGCGGAAAATCCGCCAACGTGTTGCTGCCCGACGCCGACCTCGACATGGCCTCTGCGCTCGGGGTGGGGATGTGCATGTCGAGCAGCGGACAGGGCTGCGCGCTGGCCACCCGGATGATCGTGCACGCCGACATCTACGACGAGGTACTGCAGCGGCTCGAGGCAATGGTCAGCAACCTGCCCTGGGGCGACCCCACCGATCCGACCAACGTCGTCGGCCCGATCATCCGCGCCGAGCAGTTGGATCGCATGGAGGGCATGGTGAATCGCGCGAAGGAGGCCGGTGCCCGCGTGTTGTGTGGTGGCAAGCGCGGTGATCGGGGCGGCAAGGGATTCTGGTACGAGCCGACGGTGGTCGCCGACGTCGACGAGAACGCGGAGATCGCCCAAAACGAAGTCTTCGGTCCGGTGCTCAGCGTGATCCGCTACGAGGGCAATGACGACGAGGCCGTGCGGGTCGCCAACAACAGCCGCTACGGCTTGTCGGCTTATGTGCAGTCACGTGACGAGGAACGAGCGTGGCGGGTCGCGAACCGACTGGAGGCCGGCACGGTGAACGTCAACAACTCGTTCTACCTGTCCCCCGACGCCCCGTTCAGCGGCTGGGGCATCAGCGGTCTCGGCAGTGAGCACGGCGTCGCCGGGTTCCGGGATTACCTGCGGGTCAAGACCGTCGCCAGCCCAGCGAAAGCATGATCGATCGCCTGTGAGCGCAACCAACGGCGACAGCCCAGAACATCCGGAGAGATCATCAGCTGTGGGCCCGGTCCTGCGGATACAACCGCGGTGGACCGACCTTGATCCGGTGGGACACGTCAACAACAGCGTGTTCCTTGTATACGCGGAAGAGGCGCGGGGTCCGTTCCTGCGCGCGGTCTTGGCCCGCGCGTGGGACTCAGTCGTCGTGGTGCACAACGCAATCGACTATCACCATCCAGTGGAGCAAATGGACCTGGTCGAGGTGTCGTCCGTGGTTACGGACGTCGGCAACTCGTCCCTGACAACCGTGAGTTCGATCGCCACAGCTCAACATCTGTGTGCCACGGTACGAACGGTCCAGGTGGTGCTGCGCGACGATCGCTCGGGCACCCGACCGTGGACGGATTCCGAACGGGCCAGGCTGAATTCGCACATCGTCAAGTCAATGGAACACGTCGCACCAGACAAGGGAGTCACGAATGCGTCTTGAGAACAAGGTTGTGGCCATCACCGGGTCCGGGTCCGGCCTCGGCCGCGAAGCGGCTCTGCTATTCGCCTCGGAAGGCGCCACGATAGTCACCAGCGACGTCGTCCCCGGTCGGGCGCAGACCGTCGCCAAAGAGGTCGAGGCCGCAGGCGGAACAGCGATCGGACTCGACGCGGATGTACGCGACGAAGCCGACATGAGCAGGCTCGTCGAGGAAACTGTCAAGAGCTATGGGCGGATCGACGTGATGTGGGCCAACGCCGGCATCCCCGAGCCCGGGTTCGGCATGAAGTCCTTCATCGATTCGGAGACCGAGGACTGGGAAAACATCTTCCGCGTCAACGCAACGGGCATCTATCTCGCATGGAAGCATGCCGCGCGGTGGATGGTCACGCAGGGCATCACAGGCACCCTATTGGCGACCACCTCGGCGTCGGCCTTCGTCGCCTATCCCGGGTTCCCGATGTATACGGCTTCCAAGGCTGCGGCCAACGGTCTTGTCCGGGCCGCGGCAATGGAATTGGGCAAGTTCGGGATTCGCGCGAACGCGCTCTGTCCCACACACGGCATGTCCGTCAACTTCGCACTGCCTCCGGACGCCGAGGTGCTCGGGAAATCGTATGAGGAAATGGCGCCGTGGGATCCCGACAACCGGGCGATGCCGCTGCGGCTGAATCGTCCTCCGACACTGCGTGACAACGCGTATCTGGCGCTGTTCTTGGCGTCCGACGAATCGGCTTACATGTCAGGGCAGACGATTCAGGCCACCGACGGTGGCACCTTCGCTCGCACGTCCATCATCTTCCCCACCGATCTTGGACAGAGCGACGACATCACCTCGGGTGCCATCCCCGACGAATTGCGGTCTCAGCTCGACCGGTGAGACCAGTCGGCAAGCGAATCCAGCGGAACCAGGCGGCCGTTGAGCCCCTCGGGCCTTCCGATCGTCCTGGGCACCAGCGTGCGCTTCGCAAAGCGCCAGCCCTCCGCGGTGCGGACGCACTCGTCCTCGTAGACGCCTAGGAATTGGATCGGGCGCTCGTCGGAGGTCCGGCGCGCCCACTCGGTGATCGGGAACCGGGCTCGCGCGGTGTCACCGTCGACCTGGACCAGACCCTGATGAACGGTCTGGAAGACGAACTCCAAGCCCGCGCAGGTAGCAGATATGGTCTCGGTGACGGCGGCTCGTCCGATCGCCGGTTCAGTTGTCGGCGAATGCAATTCGCCGCCTTCCGCATAGGTCATGCAGGCTTCGGCGATGTCGCCGCGGGATACCGCGTCGGCGTAAGCCGCGGCAAGATGGTTGATGGCGAGCACGTCGCACGCTTCCCTGAAATCCCTGGGCTCGCGGGGAATCATCGGCGTTGTCGG
This sequence comes from uncultured Actinomycetota bacterium, assembly GCA_963766465.1. Taxonomy (GTDB): domain Bacteria; phylum Actinomycetota; class Actinomycetes; order Mycobacteriales; family Mycobacteriaceae; genus Mycobacterium. The sequence goes on along the minus strand of CAVXZT010000012.1, from coordinate 2,465 downwards.
CTCACTGCGCTGCGTAGTCGTCTAAGTCGAGAACGACTGCACCGTCGGCAACCGAGCGTACGGACCCGCGAACACCGGTGGGCGTTCGGTCAAATCGCGTCGCCCGCGGGGCGGTATTCGACACCACCAGTTCGCCGTCTTCGGTGTCGACTGCCCACTCTGCGGCGTTCACCAATGCACCGGGTTGTCCCGGGACACCCAACGCCAGCGCCGGTCCGAGGTGGACGAACGGGAGAACCTGCGGCGCTGTCCCCGAAAGATGGGCCACGGCGTCCGGGCGGGCCCACACAGTTTCAACATCGGCCAGGAGTTCGGCGAGTGGGGGATCCTCATTGGCAAGGGCAGCAAGTGTGTCGCCGGCCAACCCGAACACCGCCTTGACGGGAAGTCGCTGCAAGAACATCGAGGTACGCCTGGCGTCGAAGTTCCACACCTCCGCAGTGAGATAGGTGACCCCGATCCGGCGTAGCGCAGTGACCACAGGGGTGGTCCACGGACCCTCCCACTGGCTGATGGTTATCAGCACCAGATCCCCGGGCCCCAGGCCAGATGACCGGATGAATGATTCCGCCCATTGCACGTCGCGCTCGAATTCGTCCCACCCGATCTCGAACTCGAGAAGGCCCGTGGCTCCGACAGGGCAACTGGCGATTCCGAAAATCGGTGCGCGGGGAAGGGTTTTCGCCGCTTCGGTCATCGACGCTCGACTCATGCCTTCACCACCCGCGAGAATTTCGCGACGCTGGAGGCCGTTGCCAGCAGGTCGTCGATGGGACACAGCTCCATGTCGACGCCGACACCGAGTCCCTGTTCGAGCACACCGGTCGCCCGGCCCTGCAATTCGTCGAGGTCGCCGGTTCTGTCCGGTGGGTACCCGGCCCGAATCCTGAGGCGATCCATCGAATCCGAGTACCGGACCACCTGAAAGATCCCATCGGCCAATTCGGGTATCGACTCGAGGAGCTGCCAGATCTCGCCCACCAGCATCGGCTTGCCGCCGACAATCATTTCGTCGCCTGAGCGGCCCAGCACCCACATGCGGGCATGCGTGCGACCGCTCGGGGCCGGCTCGCGAGTTATCCGCACCATGTCACCGGAGCGGAACCGGATATAGGGTGCCGCCCAGTTGTCCAGGTCGGTGGCGACGAGCTCGCCCGCCTCGCGATCTCCAACCGGTGCCCCGGTTATCGTGTCGAGCGTCTCGGCTAACACGGTGTCCTCCCAGAGGAAGTAGCCGTCGTGCTCGCGGCCCTCCCACGCGGTCCCCGTGTCCCCGGCGCTCGTGTAGGTGTACAGGTCGACGCCCCACCGGTCGCGGACCTTCTCCGTCAGCACCTTGCCCAGGGGCATGCCGGCGAACGCGGCGCCCTTCAGCGACGACAGCATCTTCTTCATGTCGTAATGGTCTTCGAGCTTTTCGAACTCGAGCACCAGCGGCAGGAAGAGCTGCACGAAGGCGACGTCGTACCGCTCGATGGCGCGGAGCACCTGCTCGCCGCACCCGAGCCAGCAGTCGAGGTACACCGGGACCAACCCCAACATGTGAAGGAAGTCGTCGAAGTAGTTGCGAAACGACCCCGCCGGCATCAATACCTTGTCCCCGGGACGAAGTCCGATCTCCCAGAGATTTCTCGCGTAGTGCGTCGGGAGAGGCGGGGCTACCGTCCAGATCTCCGGGATCAGCTCGGGCATGCCGGTCGTACCGGAAGTCGACGTTATCGACGTCAGCTCCGAGATGTCGACGCAGAGCAAGCCGCCGAACGGGTCACCGGTGCGATCCCGGTATGCCTTGATGTCGTCCTTACAGAACGTCGGGATCTTGGTGGTGAAGTCGTCCAGCGAGCGTATGTCGTCAGGCTTCACCCCCGCCTGCGACCACAGTTCCCGGTAGAAGGCCGAGCGCTCCCAAACGTATGGCACCAGCTCGAGAACTCGCTTTTCCTGGAGCTCTGCGATCTGCTCCCGGGACGCGGTCTCGATGTCCGGTTCCAGAAACCGTCGATCGTCGGGTTGTGCGCGATTAGGTGTGTCTACGCTTGTGGGCGTTGTCATGTGCTCCCCGCGAGTACGTATATTTGTTGATTACCTTACACTGTAACGTGGCGCCCGCCACATAGTTATAAGTATTGATGATTTAGCCCTTGGGAGGAATGCCATGCCCGATGTCACGCTGTTCGACATCTGCAGCGAGCACCGCCGCCGGTACCCCAGCGGCTGGCGGTTATCGACGGCGCGAAGCGGTTCACCTGGCCACAGTTCGATGACCGGGTCGTCCGTGTGGCTGCGGTGCTGGCGGAACACGGCGTCGCACGCGGCGACCGGGTGTTGTGGCTGGCGCAGACATCGTCCCGGTTCCTCGAGCTCATGCTCGCCTGTGCACGCATCGGTGCGATGATTTGCCCGGCCAACTGGCGGCAGTCTGCCGAAGAGTTCGCCTTCGTCATTGAGGACTTCGACCCAAAGGT
>CAVXZT010000011.1:0-171098 GCA_963766465.1 uncultured Actinomycetota bacterium | reverse complement strand
GCCCGGTGCGGCATCAGCGCGTTCGGCGGGATCGTGCCGAACTTGCCGGCGTTGTAGTCCTCCAACGCCTGCGATCAGCTCCGCCTTGGAGTTCATCACGAACGGGCCGTACTGGAACACGGGCTCACGGATCGGCCTGCCGCCGAGAATGAGAACCTCCAGCGCGGGCCGGTGAGAAGTCCTGGCTTGATTCGGCGGCCACGCTGATCCGGTCGCCCGGCTCCGAGCACGGCGAGCTGCCCCTGGTGAATCGGGTGACCAACGGGTCCGACGCCGCCGCGGCCGGACAGCACGTAGACCAGCGCATTGAAATCGCGGTTCCACGGCAGGTTCAGCCGGGCGCCGGGCTCAATCGTTGCGTGCGCCAAAGTGATCGGGGTGTGCGTCGCGCCCGGTCCTCGGTGGCCGTCGACCTCGCCGGCGATGATGCGCACCAGCGCGCCGCCGTCCTCCGACGACAGCAGCTTGACCTGGTTGCCCTCGATGGCCTGGTAGCCGGGCGTCGCGAACTTGTCCTTGCGCGGCAGGTTCACCCACAGCTGGATGCCGTGGAACACGCCGCCACTCTCGACCAGTTCGGCGGGCGGGGTCTCGATGTGCAGGATTCCCGATCCCGCGGTCATCCACTGCGTGGCGCCGTCGGTGATCAGGCCACCACCGCCGTGCGAATCCTGGTGCGCGAAGCGTCCGTCGATCATGTAGGTGACGGTTTCGAATCCGCGGTGCGGGATGCCAGTCGGTGCCCCTCGGCTCGCCCGGCTCGTACTCCACTTCGCCCATCTGGTCCATGTGCACGAACGGGTCGAGGTCGGCTGCGCTGACGCCGGCGAACGCGCGCACGACGGGAAAGCCCTCGCCCTCGTAGCCGCGCGGGCCGGTCGTGACGGAACGGACCGGCCGTTCGGTGTCGGATGGTGTGGCCGCGCCGATCCGCGGCAGTGTCAATGTGTCGGCGGTGATAGCAGGCATGCCGCGATATAACCGGACCGCGGTCCGGTTTATTTCAGCCCAGTACCGCGAGTGCGGCGGCCCGCGCGTCGGCCGCCGACGAGGTGGCCAGCACGGCATCGGCGGCGTCGCGGCACTGCTGCAACGTGACCTGCGCGAGTTTTGCGCCGACCCCCTGAATCGCTGCCGCCGCGGCCGACAGCGACGTCACACCGAGGCCGGTCAGCACGCACGCCAGCAACGGGTCGGCGGCGGCCTCACCGCATACGCCGACGGGCTTGCCCGCCGCGGCGCCCGCCCGGGTCGCCATGGCCACCAGCGCCAGCACCGCCGGCTGCCACGGGTCGGTGAGCGTCGCCAGGTCGGCCGACATGCGGTCGGCGGCCATCGTGTACTGGGCCAGGTCGTTGGTGCCGATCGACAGGAAGTCGACGTGTTCGAGGATGCGGTCCGCGAGCAGCGCCGCCGCCGGCACCTCGATCATCACGCCGGGCGTCAGACCGTATGAACGGGCCTGTGCGGCAAAGTGTTCGGCTTCGTCGGCGGTCGCGATCATCGGCGCCATCACCCACGGCGGGTTGCCGGTGCGCTCGCCGGCGGCGGCGATGGCCTCGAGTTGGCGGTCCAGCAGCCCGGGGTTGCCTTCGGCGATGCGGATGCCCCGCACGCCGAGGGCGGGGTTGGCCTCCTCCGGGTGCCCCGCGAATTTCAGCGGCTTGTCCGAGCCGGCGTCGAGGGTCCTGATGACCACCTTGTGGCCGGCGAACGCGTCGAGCACGTCGCTGTAGATGTCCGTCTGCTCATCGACGCTGGGCTCGGTGTCGCGGTTGAGGAAGCACAGTTCGGTGCGGAACAGTCCGACGCCCTCGGCCGGCGTTTGGCGAGCCGCGTGCGCCGCGGCGCCATCCTGCACATTGGCGAGAACCGCCACCGCATGCCCGTCGGCGGTGGCGCCGGGTCCCGTCCAGTGCGCCGCACGCTCGGCATCGCGCTGTGCCTGGGCCACGGCCTCACCCGCGAGTGCGTCGTCGGGCGAGACGGTGACGGTGCCGGCGGTGCCGTCGACCAGCACCATCGTCCCGGCGGCGACCGCATCCAGTCCCTCGACCGCGACGACGCATGGGATGCCGAGTTGTCGCGCGATGATCGCGGTGTGGCTGGTCGGCCCGCCCAGCGTGGTGGCCAGCGCGACCACGAGCGCCGGATCCAGGCCCGCGGTGTCGGCGGGCGCGAGGTCTTCGGCGCACAGGATCGACGGCGCTGGCGGGCAGCGGAACGCCCGGCTCGGGCAGCCCCTTGAGTTCGGCGATGACGCGGTCGCGGATGTCCCGCAGGTCCGTCACCCGCTCGGCCATCAGCCCACCGAGTTGGGTGAACATGTCGACGAACTGTTCGACCGCACCCGTCACCGCGCGCACCGCGGGCGCGCCTGAGCTGATGCGTTTCTCGGCGGCGGCCAGCCAGGCCCGGTCCTGCGCCAGGGTCGCCGTTGCGGCCAGCACTTCCGATGCCGCGCCGGTCGCATGGGCAGCCCGGTCGCGAAGACGTGTGGCGACGGCGGTCGCAGCCGCGGCGAAGCGGGCCGCTTCGGCCGGCACGGTCGGATTCGGCCACGTCGCCGGACCACTCGTCGTCGAGAGCGGGCAGCCGGCCGGGCCGGATCACCGGCGCGTACGCAACGCCGGGGACCACCGGCACACCACGCAGAACGGTGCCCGCCGGGTGCTCGACGGACCGCTCGTCGGGCGGAAGTGATCTAGGCGCAGATGATGTGGTCATGTGAAGCAGATTACAAGAAAATGTTGACAAGTCAACACGAACGGGGGTAAAACAACACATATCCAAACATAAATTGGGCCGATACCCACGTAAACGGAGCCGCATGTACGCCGAAGAACGTCAGGAAGCGATCGCTTCGCTGGTGCTTGCCAGCGGCCGCGCCTCGGTGACCGAGTTGGCGCAGGCCTACGACGTGACCACCGAGACAGTCCGGCGCGACCTCGCCGCCCTGGACCGGGCCGGCGTCGTCCGGCGGGTGCACGGCGGCGCTGTTCCCGTCCGGGCGCTGCACCTCGTTGAGGCCGGCGTCGGCGAACGCGACACCACCCGCGCCGAGCACAAGGACGCGATCGCGGCGGCCGCCGCCGAATTCTTTCCGCTCGGCGGCGCCAGCGTGCTTCTGGACGCCGGAACCACCACGGCCCGCGTTGCCGCACTGCTGCCCGCGGACCGCGAGCTCGTCGTGGCGACCAACTCGGTGCCGATCGCCGCGCGGCTGGCGGCCATGCCGTCGATCTCCCTGCAGCTGCTCGGCGGCCGCGTCCGCGGGCTGACCCAGGCCGCCGTCGGCGACCAGACGTTACGGGTGCTCGACACCCTGCGAGTGGACGTCGCGTTCATCGGCACCAACGGCATCAGCGTCCGCCACGGCCTGTCCACCCCGGACAGCGACGAAGCCGCGGTCAAGCGGGCCATGGTCGGCGCAGCGAATTACGTTGTGGTGGTTGCTGACTCGTCGAAGGTCGGCCGCGAGGACTTCGTGAGCTTCGCGCCGATCTCCAGCGTCGACACGCTCATCACCGACGCCGAGATCACCGACACCGACCGCGCGCAGCATCACCGAGCAGGGCGTCGAGGTGGTGGTCGCGTGATCGTCACCGTCACCCCCAACCCCAGCATCGACCGGACCGTCACGCTGGCCGCACCGCTGACCCGCGGTGCGGTGCACCGCGTCACGTCGGTGACCACCGAAGCCGGCGGCAAGGGCGTCAACGTCGCGCGGGCGCTGACGCTGGCCGGCGTGGACGCCGTCGCGCTGCTGCCGGCCGCCGCCGGCGATCCGTTGGTCGCCGCGCTACAGGCATGCGCGGTGCCGTTTCGCTGCGTGCCCACCACCGACGTCGGTGCGGACCAACCTCGCGATCACCGAACACGACGGCACCACAACCAAACTCAACGAGCCCGGCGCCGAGCTTGACCCGTCACCGTCGACGCGCTCACCCAGTCGGTGGTCGCGAACGCCGAGTCGGCGTCATGGGTGGTGCTGTCGGGTTCGCTTCCGCCGGGCATGCCGGACGGCTGGTACGCCGACGTCGTCGCGCGGCTCGCCCCCTACCCCTGCCGCGTCGCGATCGACACTTCCGAGCGCCCGCTCGCCGCGCTCGTCGAGTCGTTCGACCGCGCCGCGCCCGACCTGATCAAGCCGAACGCGGAGGAACTGGCCAGCGTTCTCGGGCTACTCGCCGCAGGCGTTGGAAGCCGCTGTCGCTCAGGGTGATCCGGAGCCCGTCGTATCGGCGGCCCGCCAGCTGGTCGACCGCGGCGTGCGCGCCGTCCTGGCCACGCTCGGATCCGCCGGCGCGGTGCTGGTCGACGAGACCGGCAGCTGGATGGCCACCCCGCCGCCCATCGTGCCGCGCAGCACGGTCGGCGCCGGCGACGCCGCACTGGCCGGATACATCCGCGCCGAAGTGGGTGGCGCGGTTCCGCCGCAGCGGCTGCAGATGGCGGTCGCCTACGGCAGCGCCGCGGCCGCGCTGCCCGGATCGGCCCTGCCCGGACCTGCTGACATCGACGTCGCCGCCGTTCGCGTGACACCGATCGCACCAATAGCCCCGCCCACCAACACGAAAGTATCGCCATGACCAGCTCCACCGCCTCGATCATCAACACCGATCTGGTTTTGCTCGACGTCAACGTTGAGGGGGCCGCCGGCGACGCGAAGAAAGCGGTGATCCGCAGCCTCGTCGGCCGGCTCGCCGACGCCGGCCGCACGACTGACCCCGACGGCCTGATCGCGGCCGCGATGGCGCGCGAAGAACAGTCGGCCACCGGGCTGCCCGGCGGAATCGCGATTCCGCATTGCCGCTCGCCGCACGTCGACACAGCCTCGATCGGCTTCGCGCGGCTCAACCCGGCCGTCGACTTCGGTGCGCCCGACGGACCCGCGGATCTGGCCTTCTTGATTGCCGCCCCCGAAGCCGGCGGCGCCGAACACATGAAGCTGCTGTCCAGTCTCGCGCGTGCGCTGGTGCGCAAAGACTTCGTGGAGTCTCTCCGCAAGGCGGCAACTCCGGGTGAAGTGGTCGAGCTGGTCGACAGTGTCCTCAATGTGCAGAAGCCGACTGAAAAGCCCGCTGCCGCAACCGAACCCGTCCAGCGAGGAGGCCAGGACCCTGGTCGCGATCACCGCGTGCCCGACCGGAATCGCGCACACCTACATGGCGGCTGATTCCCTGGCAGCCGCGGCGAAGAAGGCCGGCGTCACACTGCACGTGGAGACGCAGGGCTCCTCGGGCAGCACGCCGCTCGACCCGTCGACGATCGCCGCAGCCGAGGCCGTCATCTTCGCCACTGATGTCGGCGTGAAGGACAAGCACCGCTTCGCCGGCAAGCCGGTCGTGGCCTCCGGCGTGAAACGCGCCATCAACGAGCCGGACAAGATGGTCGCCGAAGCGCTTGCCGCCGCGAAGAATCCGAACGCTGCGCGCGTCGAGGGCACAGCGAGCGGGCCAGCGCCCGCCCACGCGGCCGGCGGCGTCGGCTGGGGCACCCGCACCCGCCAGATCCTGCTGACCGGTGTCAGCTACATGATCCCGTTTGTCGCCGCGGGTGGCCTGCTGATCGCGCTGGGCTTCCTCTTCGGCGGCTATGAGATCGCGAACTCTCCTGACGGCGAGACGCCCTCGCTGCCTTACGGATTCGGCTCAATTGGCCACGTCATCGCCAGCACCAACTCGCTGACCAACCTGCCCTCCGGCGGCTTGATTCAGTATCTCGGAGCCGTCCTGTTCACACTCGGCGGGCTGGCATTCATGTTCTTGGTGCCCGCACTCGCCGGTTACATCTCATTCGCGATCGCCGACCGACCGGGCATCGCCCCCGGGTTCACCGCGGGCGCGGTCGCCGTGTTCGTCGGCGGCGGTTTCATCGGCGGCATCGTCGGCGGTCTGATCGCCGGATTCGCGGCGCTGTGGATCAGCAGATTCAAGGTGCCGCAAGTGGTTCCGCGGCCTGATGCCGGTGGTCATCATCCCGCTGTTCGCTTCGCTGACCGTCGGCCTGCTGATGTTCCTGCTGCTCGGCCGCCCGCTCGCCGCGATCACCTCCGGCCTGACCAACTGGCTCAGCGGCATGTCGGGAACCTCGGTCATCATCCTCGGCGTCATCCTCGGCCTGATGATGTGCTTCGACCTCGGCGGCCCGGTGAACAAGGCGGCCTACGCGTTCGCCACCGCCGGCCTCAATGTCGCCGATCCCGCGTCGCTGCGGATCATGGCCGCGGTGATGGCAGCGGGCATGGTGCCACCGCTCGCGATGGCGCTGGCCTCGACGATCCGGCCGGGTCTGTTCACCGAGCCGGAGCGCGAGAACGGCAGGGCTGCTTGGCTTCTCGGTGCATCGTTCATCTCTGAGGGCGCCATCCCGTTCGCCGCTGCCGACCCGCTGCGGGTGATCCCGTCGATGATGTTCGGCGGCGCCATCACCGGTGCGCTGATCATGGCGTTCGACGTCACGCTGAAGGCGCCCCACGGCGGAATCTTCGTGTTCTTCGCGATCGGCAACTTGGTGTGGTTCCTCGTCGCTCTCGCGGTCGGCACCGTCGCCGGCGCGCTGGCCGTCGTCGCCGCCAAACAATTCGCGAGGCCCAGCATCAAGCACCGACGAAGCCCCCGCGCTGGCCACCGCCTAACCCGTCCACCACCACTGAAGGAGAAACACTCATGCCCGCCAAGACCGTCATCGTCGGCTCATCCATCGGACTGCACGCGCGGCCCGCGGCCATCATCGCCGAGGCCGTCGTGAACGCCGGAGTGCCCGTCACGCTCTCGTTGGACGGCGGTGAGCCGGTCGACGCCGGCTCGGCGCTGATGATCATGACGCTCGGCGCCGGGAACGGCGCGCAGGTGACCGTCGCCTCCGACGACGAAGAGGCTCTCAAGACGGTCGCCGAGTTGGTCCAGCAAGACCTCGACGCCTGACTCGGAACCGCGGCAACACGTCGAGCGTCTGAGTCAGCAGGTCGCGCACCACGCCTTCATCGATGTCGCTCGCCGAGCTATAGCCGATTCTGCGGACGTCGTCGCCCTCTGACGGCTCGAATCCGCCGGGTCGTCCAGCAAAGCACCGAAATGCAACGTCAGACGCGTTTGCCGGGACTTTGCCGCCACGGCGCAGAGCCAGTGGTCGAAGTGGCCGTCCACGGCGAAGGTCAGTTGGCGCCACTTGATCGCCGCGTCGAACGCCGTGTGTGACGACACAATCAAGATCAATCGCTCAGCGACGCCTCCGGCGGCCGGTGTGAGCCCCTCGAGGAATTCGATGCCGGGGTCGCCCGCCATACCCTGACGATAGGCCTCACCTGCGACAAATAGAGGCATCACGATCGTGGGCTAGCCCGCCGGGCACAGTTAGCGGATCGACCCACCCCGGAAGCCCCTTAAGATTGGCTGCGTGCAATCACCCGATCGGCTTGACGTGAGTATTTGCGCCGTCCAGAGGGTGGCACTTGGTTTGCTGTGTGCGCGCCAACACAGCCTGTACAGGCTCGTCGTCGAAGGGGGTGGATAGCGCGTGCGGCGCATCGCTGTGCTGCTGGTGACGCTGCTGTTGGCGTTGTTCAGCGCTTCCCCCGCCGCGGCAATCGAGCCTCCCACGATCGATCCGGCCGCCGTGCCCCCCGACGAGACGGGTCCCGACCAGCCGACCGAACTGCGTCGCGCCTGCTCGGCACCGACCGTCTTCCCGGACTCGAAGTTCGCCGACAAGCCGTGGCCAAATGACTACCTACAGATCAGCGAGGCCCAGAAGTTCGCCACCGGCGCGGGGGTAACCGTCGCCGTGATCGACACCGGGGTCAACGGGTCACCGCGGGTGCCGGCCGAGCCAGGCGGGGATTTCGTCGACCAGGCCGGCAACGGCATGTCGGACTGCGACTCACATGGGACCCTGACTGCGTCGATCATCGCCGGTCGGCCCGCTCCGACGGACGGCTTCATCGGTGTTGCACCCGACGCCCGCCTGCTGTCACTGCGTCAGACCTCGGAGGCATTCCAGCCGGTCGGAGCACGCACCGATCCCAACGACCCGAACACCACACAGACGGCGGGGTCGTTGCGCAGCTTGGCGCGTGCTGTGGTGCATGCAGCCAACATGGGCGCACAGGTCATCAACATCAGCGAAGCAGCGTGCTACAAGGTGACCAGACCGATCAACGAAACCGGCCTGGGCGCGGCGATCAACTACGCGGTGAACGTCAAGGGCGCGGTCATCATCGTCGCGGCCGGCAACACCGGCCAAGATTGCACCCAGAATCCGCCGCCCGACGCTGCGATGCCCGCCGACCCGCGGGGTTGGAACAGGTGCAGACGATCGTCAGCCCGGCCTGGTATTCGCCCCTGGTGTTGACCGTCGGTGGCATCGGCCAGAACGGCCAACCGAGCAACTTCTCGATGTCCGGGCCGTGGGTGGGTGCCGCGGCGCCCGGCCGAGAACGTGGTGGCGCTCGGCTATGACGGCAACCCGGTCAATGCGCTGCAGGGTCAGGACGGTCCGATACCGATCAGCGGCACGTCCTTCGCCGCCGCGTACGTCTCGGGGCTCGCCGCGCTGCTCAGACAACGCTTCCCTGACCTTACTCCGGCGCAGATCATCAACCGGATCACCGCCACCGCGCGACATCCGGGCGGGGGTGTCGACAACTACGTCGGTGCCGGCGTCATCGACCCCGTGGCGGCGTTGACGTGGGAGGTGCCCGCCGGCCCAGCAGCAGGTGCCCTACAAGGTCAAAGAGATTCCGCCACCGGTTCACATCCCGCCGCCGGACCGCGGACCCGATCACCGCCGTCGTCGTCACCGGCGCTGCCTTGGCACTGGCCCTAGGGCTGGGCGCCCTGGCCCGACGTGCGCTGAGGCGCCGATGAACAGGATCCTCGGCCTCTTCGGGCTGCGCTTTACGACCGGCCACGCCATCTGGGCGGCGGCGCTGATCCCGGCCTGCATCGTGCTGTTCGCCCGCCTCGATCTGCTGTGGCTGGGCATCACGTTGGCCGTGATCATCGCTCTTGCCGCGGTGGTGACGATTCGCGGCCGGCGGCTCACGGGTTGGGTCGCGGCGGTCTTCGCATGGCGCCGGCGTCACCGCAATGCTCCCGACCGGCCCTCCGAACCCGCCGTCGGAGCCACCGTCATGCCCGGCGATCAGGTCGCGGTTCGTTGGCACGGCGATCACCTGGTCTCGGCGATCGAGCTCGTCCCCCGGCCCATTCACGCCGACGGTGCATCGTCAACGGTGAGGCCTACACCGACGACATCGTCGACACCCGCCTCGTCGAACAGTTAGTGACGGCGCACTGCCCCGACCTCGAGGCCGACGTCGTCTCGGCGGGCTACCGGGTCGGCAAGACCGCACCGGCGAGCCTGGTGGCACTCTACGAGCAGGTGGTCGGGCCATATCCGGCACCGGCCAACCGGCGCACCTGGATCCTGCTGAGGGCGGACCCGGAGCGCACCCGCAACTCATCGCAGCGCCGGGAGTCGGGTGTGGGCGGCCTCGCAAGGTATCTGGTGGCCTCGGCAACGCGGATCGCGGATCAGTTGGCCAGCAACGGGATTGATGCTCGTTGCGTCCGCAGCTTCGATGACTTCGACCATGCCACCGAGATCAGCTTCGAACGCGAGACATGGTCGGCGATCAAGGGGCGCAGCACGTTTACCGCCGCCTACAGCGCGCCGGGCGGTCCCGACTTGTGGTGGTCGGCGCGGGCCGACCACACCATCACCAGGGTCCGTATTCAGCCCGGCGCGCGCCGACGACGACGGTCTTGTTGACGACGTTGGCGAATCCCATCCACCCCGCGCGGGTTTTCGTGCCTGTTCGGTGGGCAGCGGGCGGCGTTGCACGGTCTCAGTCCCGTCACGGACCGTCACTACGAACTGCCCATCGGCTCGGCGGGTGTGCTCGTCGGCGAGACGGCGGACCGCTATCCCGTGTACATGCCGTTCGACGACGTCGACGTGAGCATCAACCTCGGCGACGCGCGGCTGTTCACGCAGTTCGTCGTGAGGTCGGCGGCGGCAGGCGCGGTGGTCACGCTGGTTCCGCAGTTCCGCGAGTTCGCCGGGTTCATCAACGGGCGCATCGGGGAGGTGGCGAAGGTGGCGTGGCCCACCGCGACGACGTACCTGGGCCCGCACCCGGGACTCGGACGAGTCGTGTTGCGCGACAACTTCATCGACACGCCCCGTCACCCACAGCTGCCGATCCGGTTGATCAACCCGCGTGAGGAAAGCCGCTACCAGATGGCGCTGGAGGGCTCATAAATGACGCGACCCGCTGTGCGGACGGAGGTATAGCGATGGCAGAGAATGCGCGTCAATCCTGCGACCCTGAAAGCGCAAGCGACGCGCCATGACGGCGCAACCGTGGATGACGCCTTCAGCGGAACCTATACCGCCGGACGCCCTGCCGCTGGCGAAGGATGCTGTCGACAACCTCAACGACAACGCCCGCATGCTGGCCGACTACCAGACATGGGCCGAGGCCGAGAACAACGCCATCGCGGAGATGTTGATCAACGCTGCCAAGGCGTACGAGGAGATCGACAACGAGTATCAGGGAAGATCGACGATCCCGGCCGCCAAGCGCAGATCGACGAGATCACATTGCCCGCCCCGACAATCGAGATGCCCCCGTTTCCTGACGCAGCCGTCGACGCCAAACTGCGCTAAGTGGCAGCGGCTACAGCGATGTCAAGAAGACCGAACGGCGACCTGAATGCCGGCGATCACGGCACTTCGCTGCAATCGGCCCAGACCGAGTGGGCTATGGCGAGCGGCCATCGTGGAGAGCCACGCAATGATGGAGAACGTCACTGACTGGGAAGGCGCAGCCGCAGACGCTGCGTTCGCACCGCATGAACGCCTTCAGCGAGTGGCTTCACCAGTCTGTCGGCTGCCTGGGATCGGCTTGCCTATTCGGCCGCCAAGGTCCGCGGCTCACACATGAACGGCGAAATTCGAACATTTGCCCATCTACGCCAGGTACGTCGCGCTGGAAACCCAGTTGGTCGGTGGTAGGCAACTCGGTAAACGTGGACGCCATCGTCAAAGAGATGGAAGACCTCCAGCGCCAGTCCGACGAAGTGCGCGAGGAGTACGCCAAGAACGCGACCGTCGATCCGTGTGCAGCATGGAGGATCCGCCCGCCGTCAACCGCGGCGGCGACGCCGCGGACACCGGAGGCGGGTGCCGGTGGGGAGCGGCGGCGGTGCCGGTGGTGAGCAGCCGACCGGTGACCCGGCCGCGATGGCCCAGAAGATGGGTCAGTCACTCGGGAGAACCACGAGCCCGGCGCGGGTCCCCCGTCAGGTGCGGGTACGCCGCTCGGGCGGCGGTTCACCGTCGGGGGGCGGTCACCTTCGGGCGGCGGCGCTCCGAGTGGCGCGCCGGGCGGACTGCCCGGCGGTGGGACATCGACGGTACCCCGAAGCTGCCCACTGACCCGAGCCTGCAGGCCCGCAGCGGCAGCGGGCGGAGGCGGCTCGGGTGCCGGCGGCGGTGGCGGGGAGGCTGCGGCCGTCGCCGTTGTCGCCGGCGGTGAGCGCCGAGACGGTCGCACCGGCTGCACCGACCACCGGCTGGGGCCGGGGTGGCGGGCCCGGGACATCGACGACAGGCGCGGTGGCCGGTGCTGGGATGGGCGGTGGCATGGCGCCCATGCACGGCGCGGGGGCACAGCAGGGCAAAGAAAAACGCCGCGACCCCGGCTGGCGCCTGACGAAGACCTGTACACCGAGGACCGTCCGTGGACCGAGGCGGTCATCGGTAATCGCCGGCGCAAGGAAGTGCAGGACGGCAAGGAATCCAAGTGACCGAGGAAATGCACCCGCAGGTGGCCGCCGTGCTGAAGCAGGCGCAGCAACTGCAGTCGATCATGGACGATCAGCTGCACAAAATGAACAGCCAAACGTTCACCGCCACAGACGAAGCCGAGACGGTCGAGGTCACCCTTAACGGCCACCACCACCTGACCGCAGCGTTCATCGAGGAAGGCCTCCTGCGGCTGGGCTCAGAGGCTGTGGAGCAGCGGCTCAACGAGGCGTTGCAGAACGCGACGGCGGCTGCGACGGCGTCGATCGACGCCGACAGAGAGCGAATCGACGCGGCGGTCGCGGAGATCACGGCCGAAATGAAGGACGGCGAATCCTCGTGACAAGGGTGCAAATTGGGTCGCGTTTGATTCGCTCCGACGCGTACCAGATTGTTTGCTGGACGTTGCGGAGTATGTCCCTTGGCCAGTGACGGTGTCGGTTGCGCTCTGAGGCATCTGGTAACTCCCCCGACGTGTGCCGACGGTGACCTCTTGCCTGGTAGGAGGCGGTGCCGTCGGACAGATTCGGTGCCATCTAGCCGTGGAGATTTCGTGCGTTGGCCGGTGTTGCTGGTCCGGTAGTATTTCCGTCGTGACGCCTGAGGGGGCTTGCCAATCGATCGGCGCGGAGTCGATCGCTGTGCGGAGTGACGATGACTGAGGATTTGCGGATCGATACGGGCCTCGTGCTCGAGGCGGGTGGCAGATTGCAGACCCTCGCGGGCGCGATCCCGCCACCGCCCGCCACGTTCAGCCCGGCGGGGGCCGATGCGTTGTCGACGGCGATCGCGGGCAAGATCGCCGAAGTGGTCGACCCGGTGATTGCTCAGCTGCCGGTGACCAAGGAAGAGCTGACCCGGTTTGCGCAGAATGTGTTGAACGCCGCGGGGCATGTACGACGCCACCGACCGTCAGCTGGCCGAGGAGATCCTCAAGCGCTTGGAGGAATTCGATAAGGGTCGGCGGGCGCCGGGCGGCGGTGGCGCTGCGGGCGGCAGCGGCGCGGGCAGCGCTCGGCGCGCAGCGTCATCGCCGGCTGGGTCGGCTGGCTCCGCCAGGCGGCAGGCGCGGCGCAGCAGGCCGGACAGATGGGCCAGATGATGCAGATGCCAATGCAGTTGGCGCAGCAGGCGGCCCAGATTCCGATGCAGATTGGCGGGTATGGCGGCGGCGATTCCGCAAGCGATGATGCAGGGCGTTCAAGAGCGCGATGCAGCAGGCCGGTCAGATGTCGGAGATGACTGGCGAGGACGAGGAGAAGCCGGAAGACCGCGACGGCACAGACCCCGGAAGAGGCGGCACGCAGAACGCGACCGGACGAACCGGAGCCTCGTGCCGATCGAGGCCGCGCCGGGCGCCACGGGAGGCGAGCGGGTGCCGGAGCCGCAACAGCAGAGTCCGGCGCCGGAGACGCCCGCGGCGCCAAAGCCCGCGCCGACGCGTCCAGCTGAGTCGCGCCGGAGATTGCGCTGTGAGTTACCCACCGCCGCAAGGTGGTCCGCCGTATCAACCGCCGCAGGGCGGCGTGCCGGGCCAATACGGTCGGGACCGCCACCGCAACAGCCGCCTGGCCGCAACAGCAGCCGTGGTCGCCGGGCCGCCGCCGAAGAAGCGGGGCAACGGCTGGAAGTGGGCACTCGGTGCGGTGGCGTTGCTCGCGGTCATCGGAGTGACTGCGGCAGTGACGATTTCGGTGACCAAGGATGGCGGCAATGACGATCCCACGCCGGCCAGGGACACCTTTGGCTTGGCGAGCGCCGACGACAAGGGCCCCGCCAACATCATCACTGAGGACCCGAGCTGCGCGGCGTGGAGACCGATCAGCCCAAACCTTCGTCGACATACAGGAAAAGGGTTGGGACAACCGCGATCCAGCTATTCCTGCCCGAGATTGGACACCCGAACAACGGGCCGACAACGAAGAAGTCGCTCAGGGTATGCGCACTGCGGCCGACCAGACTGATAGCGATGGCCAAAGTTGACGCCGCACCGGGTCATGCGTGAGCTTTATGAACAATTCATCGCGTTATGCGCGCGCCTACAGCGACGCTGTACCGAACTATGAGCCGCCATGACAATCATCTAGCGGGCGCTGCGATCACCACGCAGAGCGCGCTTGTAAACGTTTGCACATGCAATCGAATGGCGCTCAGCACAAGCGCGGACGCCCCTAGTCTCCACTCCTGCACCGCCCACAGACTTCGCGCCGCTCGGCAGATCCGAGCAAGTCCCAGCATTTCCTCTCATCCAACGATGCCAGATGCACAGAGTGGTACCGCCTGTTGGATCAATTCAACGCTGATACGGCCGCTTGGCAAGCGCTCGATCCAAATACCCCGGCCAGCGAATAGGACCCCGGAACAAGCGGCGATCGACCGATGCTGTGATATCCGTAATGCAGCCAGTACGCAGATGATCTCGAAAAGGTTGGGCGCGGCAGTGCCAACCCGGTTTTTGAGGATTTCGCGGTATTCGCTGCGCAATATCGTCGTGCGTACGCTGAAGCGCTACCGACGTACACGTCAGCGGATTACTACCTGGCCCGAACATCCATTCAGACGGAATCGACCATTTATGAAGCCTGCAAATGGGTGGAACCCTAGCGAATGGGTATCGGAAAGCCACCTGATCCATACGGCATGACGGATCCGCCTGCGTGGCCTGATGTCAACGAGGACCTCCTGCGCTCCTGCGCCGACGCCTTCGATGCCGTTTCAAAAACTGTTGCAGCGCAGTCGGAATCAGCCAAGGTCGAGCACACCGCGATGTTCAAGGAGTTGGGCTTTGGTCGGGTGGTGGAGCTAGCGCGGCATCGAACGCGCTCGGCAAGCGCATCGCGGACCTTGAATCCGTTCAGGGGAAACTGGAGGCATCAGGCAAGCTGTTTCGCGACGGCGTTGATGCGGTCGTAAGTGCTAAGAGCCAGATCATCGACAACGTCAGTGCGACCAACGAGATCATCGAGAACATCCTCAACCTCGGCAGTGACGAGGCTTCGGATAGCGAGAAAGAGGCGGCGATACGAGCCGCTGTGACAAGTGGCGCGCGCCGAGAACATTGACATTGTTGCCGGTGAAGGGGCGCAATTCGTCGGGGATTCCTCCTGTTTCGCCCGATGTACAGGAGCCGCCTCACTACGAGATCCAACTGCTCGAAGGGCGACCTGCCCGCCAATACTCCGGTCGTTCCTGCGGGCACCACCGGAGGCGCTGGGCCAGCATCGTTTCGTGGCGACTCTCCTGCTCCGGCGCTGAGTCCCGGGGCAGTCCGCTTGTCGAAGCGCCCACCACGGGCGGGCCTGGGCCAGCGTTGACGAAGGGCAGACGAGGTCGCCCCGGTCCGTAAATACAGAGGGCGATCCTGTAATCCAGGCAACCACTACTGGCGTCTCGGGACCGGTGCAGACCCCAGTAGACCTCCCCTGCGCCTCCCCCGCCCGCTGCAGGGCCGGGTGCGCCCGGAATGCCCAGTGCGCCAGTGGCTCCGAGCACACCCTCTGCGCCTCGCGTCGGTGTGCCGTCGAGCCCGTTGTCGGGCACGTCGGCACCTTCGACACCAAGCGTGCCGAGTACTGCCAATCCGGTTCCCACGACAGCACAACAACAGCTGAACGAGTTCAATCGCTCCATGGCCGACGCAGCGACGAAGGCAGCGCAGACACCAATGCCGCCACCGCAGTCCACTGCGCCACTGGGCGCCGCGTCAGGCGGCCACCCGTTGGCGGCCCCGCCCGTACCGGACGCTCCGGCCGCACCCCAGCCCACGCACACCTCGTCGGCCTCCGGTCCGTCCGGCGGCGGCACGGCCGCACCTGTCACCCCGTCCCCGGGAACGGGCGCCCCACCTGGGCCGCCAATGCAGTTGGGTCCGCCTCCGACTCCTCCTCCAGCGGCGCCGGTAGCTCCGGCCGGTCCTGTCGGCCCAAGCGTCGCACCGGCTTCCGCAGCGGCCGGCGCAGGCGCCGTCGGCGCTCCCGCTCCGGTACCGGTGTCGGCTGCACGCGCCCAGCGCGAGGCGATGGCTGCCGCTGCAACGGCCGGCGCGCTACGACGCCGCTCCGCTGGCAATGATCCCTCGCTGCTCGCTCAACGGATCGGCGCGGCACTCAACGCCGGGATCACCGATGTCGGATTCTTCTGGATCACCGGCCTGGCCAAAGACGGCACCATAATCGTCGCCAACAACTACGGCTTGGGTTATATACCCGAGGGTGTCAATCTGCCCGAACAGATCAAGATGGCTACCGTCGACGAGAGTATTCCAGCCACAGTCAGGGGTACCTGGGCGACGTATCCAATTCTGGCGCTTCATGGTTGGGCACAACACCACAACACCGACCTACGGGCAGTCATCGCGACCGAGGACCAGTTCAAGGGATTTGATCCCGGCGCCGCCAAGATCACTCTCCGGCCAGACGACATTCCTGACAACGGGCACATGGAAGGCCGCCACCGATTGCAGGTGGTTGCGCCGGATGCCGCACTGAAACTGGCCGCGGTCAGCAGCGGCCGGTTATCCGAGCTACTGCCGCCCCCAACGGCCGACGCCAAGCCACCCGAGGATCAACGCTCTTCGTTGTGGTTTGAGGTGTTCCGACCCCTGCTGAGTAACGTGCCAGACCGAGCAGCAGTGCAACTTCAGGCGTTCATCAGCTACACCGACCACGCCCAGGAGTTGGCGCTGCACCGCGCGCATACCGCCACCGAGGCGGTCGAACAGCGCGCTGCGATCGCTGATTGGATCTACTGGCAGCACTTGAGCGTTCTGATGTCCGACGCGATCGACGTCAGCGCGAGGGTTTAACGACCGGTCGAGTGGGCATCATCCGTGCATGAATGTGCAACGGTTGATTTTGCTCGTTGGCGCGGTGGTGTTGATCGTGGGCGTTGTCGGTCTGCTGTTGCCCGTGTCGATACCGGGGCCCGACGGTCAGAACATCGGCTGTGGCAACGCGGTGGCGGCCGATTCCTCCGCCGCCCGCGAAGTAGACAACAGTAATCCCGTCAATCTTCCTGTCCTCAATGAGCTGATCCCGCACACCGACTACACGGCGCAGTGTCAGTCGGCGGTGTCGCAGCGCCGCACCTGGTCGATCCCGGTGGCGATCATCGGGCTCGTGGTGATGGCCGGCGCGTTCTTCGTCGGCGGCCGGACCGGTAGCGTCCGAGCGCCTTAGCTGGCTTCGCGCCCGCTGACCAGATGTAGGCGCGTCGGCGCGTCGGTGGGCGCGATCTTGTCGTTGACGGTCGCGACCACCGAGTCAACCCGGTTCACCGCGCGATCGCACAGCCCACGCACCTTGCCGCTGGCTGCGTCGACGTCGTCGGCCGCGCTGAGCAGGTAGGCCCTGACATTGAGGCGCAGCCGCTCACCGCGGTGCCGCAGCCGGCGGCGCAGCCGATCGTCGATCTCCAGCGTGACGTAGGGCAACACCTGAAGCTTCATGTGGCCACACTAGCTGCGGTCGGTTAAATCGCCGAGTGTCAGATTTTGTCCGCACATCGCCATAATTGGACGAAATTGTCCAGATGAGCGCCGGTGTGATGACACTATCACTCGCGTATGCGGTGTTGACGGCAACGTTTTCTGGACGATATAGTTCAGTTAACGCTACCGATAGGACTCCCATGAAGTCAGTTTTGGCCCGTCGTCTGACGGCTGTCGCGGGTGGCACGGCAATCACCGCGATGGTCGTGCTCACCGCATCGTGCGCGAAGGAAGAAGAAAAGGCGCCCGAAACCACCACCACGACGACAACGACCACCACGACCCCGCCGGCCAGTCCGGCACAGCCGACGGAGAAGGCTCCGCGGCTCGATCCCAGCCAGCCCAACCCGTTCTCGCCGACGGTGATCGCGCCGCCGGCGCCGACGGCCATCCCCGGCGACAACTAGCGCGTCACGCGGCCGCCGTCAAAGCACTGATTCCGCGGCGGCCGCGAACGACGCGACATGGCCGATCGCCATGTTCAACGCCGCCTGCATGAGACGCGGATCGCGCCCGGTCTGCGACAGCAGGTAGCCGCCTTCTACCGCTGCAAGCAAACCTGTTGCCAGCGCATGGATGTCGGCATCGCGACGAAGCGCGCCGCCCTCGCGCATCCGCTCGAGCGCCGCGCCAAGCAGCGCACGCCATTCGGCGAAATGCTCGGACAACGAATCTCGCGCCTTCTCGTCGGTGTCGGACAATTCGGCAGCGAGAGAACCGAGTTCGCAGCCCCACAGGCCACGCCGCAACGCGCAGCGCTGCACCATTGCGTCCCGCCACTGATAGAGCCCCCGGAACGAATCGACCTTCTCCAAGCGCAGGCGTTGCCAGGACAAGACCTCGTCGGCGCGTTGGGTGATGACCTCGTAAACCAGGTCCGCCTTGTCCTCAAAGTGTTGGTAGAACTGGGATTTGCTTGTTGCGCTTGCGGCCAGCACGTCGTCGATCGTCGTCGCCGCGACGCCCTGAACGTGCATCAGTTCTGCGGCGGCGAGGACGATCCGGTTGCGAGTGGCAGCGCCTCGCGAGGTTAGTCGCGGCACACCTTCACTCTATCCCTGCGGCTACCTGCCGGTCGCTCGTCTGAGGAAGCGGCCGCGCCGCCGTTTCCTTCAGCGTCAGGACGGTGCACAGCGAAACGACCGCCGCGACGGTCAGGTAGTACGCCGGTGCCACGTTGTTTCCCGTCTCGGCGGTAAGCCAGGTGACGACGTAGGGCGTGGTGCCGCCGAATCCTGCGACGCAGATGTTGTACCCGATGGAGAAGCCGCTGTAGCGCACGCGGGTGGCGAACAGTTCGACGCCCGCCGACACCGCAGTGGACACGTAAACCGCCTCGATGGCCGCGAGGGCGCAGTGTGCCGCTATCGCCGCCACCAGCGATCCGGAGTTCAGCAGCAGGAACAGCGGGTAGCCGAGGACACCGAACGCGACGGCTCCGGCGATGAGCATCGGTTTGCGGCCGATTCGATCTGACAGCGCGGCCAGCGGAAGGATGAGGACCAGCGCCACCAGGCTGGCCAAGGTGATCGAGACGAACGCATGGGTTTTCGTGAAGTGCAACGTCTTGATGAAATAGGTCGGCAGGAACGTGAAGACGACGTAATAGCCGACGTTGAAGACGATGAACAAGCCGATCACCTGAAGGATCGGCCGCCACGCGGTGCGGACCGCTTCGCGCAGCGGCGATTTTGCGACCTGCTGCGCCTGACTCAGCTCCGCGAATTGTGGGGTGTCGTCCAACCGCAGACGGATATAGAGACCCACGGCACCGAGCGGCCCGGCGAGCAGGAACGGGATGCGCCAGCCGTAGCTTTCCATGGCACCGCAGGAAGCAGCGCCGCGAGCAGCGTCACGGTCACCGAGCCGACAAGGAAGCCGAGTACGCCGGACCACACCATGAAGGTGACGGTCAGGCCGCGCCGACGGTCGGATGCGAACTCGGCCAGATAGACTGCGCCGCCGCCGTATTCGCCACCGGCCGAGAATCCCTGCAGGCACCGCAGCAGCAGAAGCAGCAACGGCGCGGCAACGCCGATCGCCGTGTAGGTCGGAAGCAGCCCGATGGCCAGCGTCGAACCGGACATCAGCAGGATGACGAGTGCGAGAACGCGCTGCCGCCCGATCCTGTCACCCAGCGGGCCGAAGACCAATCCGCCCAGCGGTCGCATGAAGAAGGCGGCCGCGAAGATCGCGAAGGTGTTCAGCAGCGCGGCGGTGTCGTTCCCGGCCGGGAAGAAGTTCGCGGCGATGAACGTCGCGAGGAAGCCGTAGATGGCGAAGTCGAACCATTCGACCGCGTTGCCGATCGAGGCACCGGTGACTGCCTTTCGCACATCACTTTGCATGACGACTCTCCCCGAAATTAAGCGCCTCGCTGAGCATCTCGCTTACCAAAGCCGCAGTCGTACCGACGAAGATAGCGACCCCGGTGAATCTGGCGCACCGATGCGCGGGTTTAGCCGGGTGTCGCCAGTTCGGCCACGCGTTGTCGGCGCAGCAGGAAGCGCTGGATTTTTCCGCTCGGTGTCTTGGGAAGTGCGGCGACGTAGTGGATGACGCGCGGATAGGCGTGGGCGGCGAACTGGGTCTTCACCTGCTGTTGCAATGCCACGGTGAGCTCGTCGGATCCGGTTACGCCCGCGGCAGGGACCACGAATGCCTCGACGACCTCGCCGCGTAGGTCATCGGGAACGCCGACGACGGCGGCTTCCGCGACGTCGGGGTGTGCGACGAGCACGCTCTCCACGTCGAACGGGCCGATCCGATAGCCGGCCATGATGATGACATCGTCGTCGCGGGCGGAGAAGTAGAAGCAGCCGTCGCCGTCTCGCATCGCGGTGTCACCGGTGAGGTACCAACTTCCGTCTGCTGTGTACCGTTGCGCCGTCTTGTCGGGCGCGTCGTGGTAGCCGGCGAACATAAAAAGCGGTGCGCTGCGGTCGATCGCGACACGACCGAACGTCCCGTCCGGCGCGACTTCATCGGCGTCCTCGAGCAGCACCGTACGTTATGGCCGGGAAGCGGCCTACCCATCGAACCCGGCTTGACCGGCGAAATCACATCCGGGTGCCAGCCGTTGGCGACGACCATGCCCAATTCGGTTTGACCGTACTGGTCGCGGATCGGTACGCCGAAAGTCGCCTCCCCCCACGGAATTAAGTCCGGCGTGAGCGGCTCTCCGGCACTCGATGCACAACGCAGCCGCACACCCTTTGGTGCGCCCGCGTTGCGCAGTGCCCGGTACACCGTCGGTGCAGCCGCATAGTTGGTCACACCGAGTTCGGACAACACTCGCCACGTCACGTCGGGCGCGAACTCGCCCTGGAGGAGGATGTTGCGCCGGCCACTCAACAACGGCCCGACGATTCCGTAGAACAGTCCGTAGGCCCACCCCGGATCCGCGGCGTTCCAGTACACATCGTCGTCGCGGAGGTCGTACCCGTACTCCAGATACATCAGAAGGTGCGCAAGCCCACGGACCTGAACCGGCACGCCTTTGGGTGCCCCTGTCGTGCCCGACGTGAAGACCATGATGAACGGTGCGTCGGGTCCCCCGATCACCGGGGCGACGTTCGGTGCGTCACTCTCGGCGAGGTCGGCGAACGCCAGGTCACCCTCTCGTCCGCTTGCTCCTACGGTGACTATTCGCCATGGAGCATCCGCCGGGATGTCTTCGGACGGGTCCAGCTTCGCGCGTTGACCGGAGTCGACGATCACGACCTTCGCGTCGCTTCCGCGCAGTCGCATGGCGATCGCGGGTGGGGCGAATGCGGTGAACAGCGGCACGTGAACGGCACCGCATCGCCAAATACCAAGCAGCGCGACGATGAGGTCTGCTGACTTGCCCATCAGCACCCCGACGTGGTCACCCGGTTTGACACCGAGGTCGGACAAACCCGCAGCGACCCTTTCCGATCGTTCGCGAAGTGTGCCGTACGTGAGATCCTCGGTCCGCAGATCCGGTTGGACCACCGTGAAGGCCACCTTGTCGGCCGGATGGTCGTCGCACAGTAGCCGTGCCAGAGACACGTCTGGCCCGCCGCATCTGTCCAGAAGCTCCTGCACATGCTCGTCGATTGCCGCCATGAGCGCTCCCCCTCACCAACGGGTCGAGTATCTACCGCCATCCATGAAGGAAGAACTCGATCGACAAAAGAAGGCGATGCTCAGGGACCAATTGCTTGCATGTGCAAACTAGGTATGCGGCACGCGGTCGGCCCAGAACGGTCGGGTGACGAGGACGATAAGCGTCAGCACCGCGAGCGGTGCGACCAGCGGCACCCAGGGCAGCTGGATCGGGAGCGCGACGGCGGCCAGGCTGACTGCCGTAAAGCCCACGGCGCCAATGACTGTCGGCCCGGTGACGGTCGGCGGTATGCCGCAGCACCAGGTAGCCGGCCGCCGACAGCCCGCACAGGGCGGCCAGCATGGGCGGCGTGTCGGCGAGCACGATCGCCGCGGCCGTCAGCAACACGGCCAGCGTCGCGACTGGCCGAATCACCGTGCCCGCCAACACCGCAAGCGCGGCCAGGCCCGCCGCGACCAGCGCCGCGCCGTCGGCCTGCACCGCGGCCGCCGCCACCATCACCAGTCCGAACGCGGCCGCGATAGCGCGCGCCTGCACAGTCGCCGTCATCGCCGTCGCCGCACCGACGCGCCGATGATCGGGCACCAGTTGCATCG
This sequence comes from uncultured Actinomycetota bacterium, assembly GCA_963766465.1. GTDB lineage: Bacteria > Actinomycetota > Actinomycetes > Mycobacteriales > Mycobacteriaceae > Mycobacterium. The sequence continues at coordinate 149,107 of CAVXZT010000011.1, read as the reverse complement.
CCTGATCCAGCGTGTCCGCCTCGCGCCACGACACCACGTCGACACCGATCGTGCCCATGTCGCGGTACATGAACGACCGCTGCAGCGACCACATCCGGGCGACGAGCGGGTCCGGCTCGTCCTCGAACGGGGCGCCCTCCAGCACATCGACGGCGACGACGGTGTGCCCGCGCTTGCGCAGGTCGATCAGCGCCAAGGCGAACTCGGTGTCCAGCAGCGTGGAGAACGCGACGACGATCGCGCCCGGCGGAACCGCTGCGCGGGGAGCCAGTGTGCCCGGTGTGGTCTCGAAGCTGCCGTCGACGGCGAGCACCGCGTCGAGCACCCGGTAGAACTGCCTGCGGCCGATGTCGGCGCCGAGCCAGCGCGGCTGGCGATCTCCTAGCGCGACGATGCCGGCCCGGTCGCCGCTTCGCAGTGCGCTCTGCACGACCTGAACGGCGCCGCGCACTGTCCGGTCGGTCGCCTCCGTCGCCGGGCCCGCGGGCTGCGGGTAGTTGTCGATGAGCACGACCACGTCGGCGGCGCGATCGGTCAGCCGCTCGGTCACATGCAGGCTGCCCCGCCGCGCGCTCACCGGCCAGTTGACGGTGCGGAGTTGGTCGCCGGGCACGTATTTACGCACGTCGGCGTACTCCACGCCCGGGCCGACGTAGCGGGTGAGGTGGGTGCCGAGGCGGTCGAGCAGGTCGGTCCGCGGGATCGGCCGTCGACTGCGGAGGCGCGGTGGGAAACACGTAGACATCGGCGGCATCGACCACTCCCGTGCCCTCGAGCAAGCCGCCGCGCGCACCGACGGTGAGCAGCGCCCGGATCGGGTACCGGCCCCAGCGATCGGCGGACACCGCGACGCGTCTGGCGCCGGTGAGAATCGCGCTGCGCCAAGCTTCGAGTCGCATTCCCGCGACTGCCTCGACCGTCGAGATCATACCGTGTCGGGTGCTGCGTCTGCCCACACCGTCACCTGCGCCTCTTCGGTCTCGAAGCACCGGTGCGACGCGGGTTGTGCCGTGCACACGGACCGGCGGCACGGGCCGCTGCCAGCCGATCGAACACAGCACGCCGACCAGCGGCGCCACGAACACCACGAGCTGCCAGAACGATCCGATCACCGCCACCGCCAGCGTCACCGCTGCGCAGGTGACGATGGCGCGCGTGAGAGGCGATGGGCGCCAACGTAACTGGGCTTCGGTGCTGCGGGTTTCGATCACGCGCGTCAGGCCTTGGTTCGTGGAACCGGCAGCCGCCGCAGCAGTTCCTCCACCACGTCGCTGCCGTGCACGCGCCGCACCCACATCTCCGGTCGCAGGCTGATCCGGTGCGCCATCGCCGGCACGGCCAGGGACTTGACGTCCTCGGGTATCACATAGTCACGCCCGAGCAGCAGCGCGCGCGCACGGGACAGCTGCAACGAGGTCGAGTTCCGCGCGCGGGCTTGCCCCGACCGCGATCTGCGGATGCTGCCGGGTGGCCGCGGCCAGCGACACCACATAGCGCAGGACATCGTCGTGCACGGTGACCTGCTCCACCGATTCCCGCATCGCGATCAACTCGTGGGCGTCGACGACCTGATTGCACCGTCGGCTCCGCCGACCCGCGATCGATCCGGCGGCGCAGCATCGAGGCCTCCTCCTGCTCGGACAGATACCGCAGTTCGAGCCGGATCGTGAACCGGTCCAGCTGCGCTTCCGGCAGCGGATAGGTGCCCTCGTATTCGATCGGGTTGTCGGTGGCGAGCACGATGAACGGGGCCGGCAGCTGGTGTGTGACGCCGTCGATGCTCACCTGGTGCTTCGGCCATCGCCTCGAGCAGCGCCGCCTGAGTCTTGGGTGGTGTCCGGTTGATCTCGTCGGCGAGCAGCAGGTTCGTGAAGATCGGGCCGGACCGGAACTCGAATCGACCCGACTGCATGTCGTACACCGTCGAACCGAGCAGGTCGGCAGGCAGCAGGTCGGGGGTGAACTGCACCCGCTTGAAGTCCAGGCCCAACGCCGCGGCGAACGACCGCGCGATCAACGTTTTCCCGAGGCCGGGAAGATCCTCGATGAGCACGTGGCCGCCCGCCAGCACCGTGGTGAGGATGAGGGTGAGCGCGCCACGCTTGCCGACGACCACCCGCCCTATCTCGTCGAGAACCGCTTCGCAGTTGGCGGTGGTGGTCGCGGCCGGCGACCCCGCGTTGGTTGTCATACCCGCTCCAGCCGTTGCAGTATTTCGTCCAGCGCTGCGCGGCCGGGCCCCGGCTCGGCACCGCCGGTTCGCGAGACGTTCTCCGGATCGACCCACGCCCACAGTTCCGCCCCGAAGAGCATCTGCCCCGTCGCCTGATACGCCGCGCGATCCTTGATTCGCTTTTGCCCCGTTGCCATTTCGAACTGACGGGCAAGCATCGGACGCAGGTGCCGGTCCCAGTCCCTGCGCGTGGCCTCCGCTCGGCTGATCAACGTCTCGGTGCGGGACAGCCAGCGGCGCAACGACTCCGCGGCGTCATCGGCGGGCGGCTCCTCGGAGTCGGAGTCGGCCTCCCGCACCAGATACCAGCGCACGCCAAGCAAGCGCAATGGCGACGCGCGACACCCGACATGACCAGGACCATCCGCCGGTCCGGCGCCGCCAGTGCAATCAGTTCGGCTCCCACCACCAACAGAAACGCCGCTGCCACAAACTTTTTCATGCGACACCTCGTGGCGGCGTCCTGCGGAAGTTCGGCGAGCACCTGTTCCAGCACCCGCATGGCCGCGTCGCGATGCGCCTCGGTCATCACATGCGGCGAGAACCGCGCCTCCTCGAACAACTCGACGAGTTCGGTGGCGCTGTCGGCCCTCAGCGCATGGTTGTCGACGGCTCGGGCCAGCACTTCCGATGGCGTGTCGAAGTCCTGCGGGACCGCACCGGGCACCCGCGTCAGTTCGCGCTCCATCGCCGCGTAGCACGCGATGATCGCCTCGCGCGGCTCGCGGCTGAGGTCGCCGATCTCGGCCAGCCCGACTTCGGCGGCCCGGGCAAGTGAGTCGGCCGCCTCCGGGGCGACTGAGGCGTCATCGATGTCGTCGACGACGAGGAATTGGCGCCCGCCGCGGCTCCGCCGGCGCGACGCGACCGCCGTACCGACGACGACCAGCACCATCAGCACCAGCATCGGCGGGACCAGATATCCGACCACGTTCGTGTCCGACTCCGGTTCGGTCGGGCGGTGGAGGTGGTGCGGTCTGGCCATTGGGCGCCGGGGTGGCCGCGATCCGATGCCGCCGGCGGTACTGACGCGGGCTGATCTGGTCCGGCCCGCCGACGCGGGTCAACAGCGAGACCAGCAGCAGCCAACTGATGATCAGGCCGAGGGCGATCAGGGAGAAGCGCCATGTCGGCCGCCCCACGGTGCCCGAGCCTCGCGGCAGTTCGCCCGCCCGACGGGCGTCCGGGCCGGCGATCGCGCATCCGGGCGATGATCGCGAACCCGATGATCGCCACTGCCGCGCTCAACATCGCGACGACGACCACCATCGCCGCCGGACTGCTCGGCGGGCGTTCGCGCTCGGCCACGCCGCTCGGCGCCGGGAATGTACCCGCGCAGCGCCCATGCGGCAACGATCAACAGCGCGATCACCGCGATCACGCGCTGTGTCGACCTGTCGATACCGGCCATGGCCCTAACCCCATCCTGGCACGGCGGCCTCTTCGCGACAGGCCAGATGGGATGGCTACCTTGGACGGTGTGACCATCACGCTTCGGGAACCGAACGTCGCCACCGCCCTCGACCGCATGTACGCCGAATCGGCCGAACAGTTCGCGTCGATGCGTGACGGGGGCACGGACTTCTCACGCCTCTCGTCGGCCACCGCCCAGGAACGTGCGGACGCCTTCAGCGACTTCTACCTGCCCGTGACGGAGGATGCGGGACGGCTGCTCTACGCGTTGGTGCGGGCGAGCCGGCCGGCCACCATCGTCGAGTTCGGCATGTCCCTCGGCATCTCCGCGATCCACCTCGCCGCGGCGGTACGCGACAATGGCCACGGCCGCGTCGTCACCACCGAGCTGTCCGCCGCGAAGGTGAGCACCGCGAAGAAGACGTTCGCCGACACCGGGCTTGACGACCTCATTACCGTACTGGAGGGCGACGCGCTGAAAACTCTGGAGAGCCTCGACGGGACAGTGGATTTCGTGCTGCTCGACGGCTGGAAGGAGCTCTATCTGCCGGTCCTCGAACTGCTCCAGCCACGCCTGTCCCCCGGGGCGCTCGTCGTCGCGGACAACACGTCGATGGCCGAACTGGCGCCCTACCTCGACCATGTGCGCGACCCGGCGAACGGCTACGTGAGCGTGCCCTTCCCCGCGCGGGACAGCGACAGCATGGAAATCAGCTGTCGCGCAATCACTTGAGCCGGTCGAGGAAGGTCTCGATGCGGGCGAACGTCTCGTCCGACAGCCAGCCTGCGCGCACATTCGCGTCGATCTCTGGGCGGGCGTCGATTGCGTCGCGTGCCGGCCGGTGCAGTTGTTCTTTCGTCGCCGCGTAGGCGAACGGGGAGTGCTGGCCGAGCGCACGGGCGGTCGCGACTGCGCTGGACAGCAGGTCGTCGGGCGGCACCACATCGTCAATCCAGCCGCGCTCCAACGCGGTTTGGGCGTCGATGTTCTCGGCCCGTAGCATTGCACCCGATACGGAGGTGCCCATCGCGAAGCGACAGATTTCCAGCGCCGCCACCGGGAAGGGCACGCCGACGGCGACCTCGGTGAGGCCGATCAGCCCACCGGACATGTACCGCACATCGGCCGCCATCGCCACCACGCAGCCCCCGGCGATGGCGTGTCCGTTGATCGCGGCGACCACCGGTCCGGGATAGTCGAAGACGGCGAGGAACGCGGCGGGCATCGCGTCGAGGAAGCGGTCGGTGTACTCGCGTCCGCCGTCGGCAACCGCCCGCAGATCAACCCCGGCCGAGAAGCACCTGCCCGACCCGGTGATGACCATCGGCCCCTCGAGGCCGCCGATGGTGGCGACTGCATCGTTGAGCAGCTCGAGGTCCAGCGCGTTCACCGGCGGGCGGTCGAGTCGCACGATCGACACACCGTCGATCACTTCGACGTCCATCGGTCAACTCCTACACCAGCGACGGTCACCTCAGTCGGGCTTTTGCTTCCTTCACCACGGCCGCGGCGTCGCGGCTGGCCTGCTTGGCCTTGTCGTAGGCGTCCTCGGCGGCGGCGAGCGCATCCTCGGCGTCCTTGAGTCTCCTGCGGGCATCGTCACGTCGCAGCCGCGCCGTCGCGAGGTCGGACTGCAACTCTTTGGCCGCGTCGTCGGCCTCGGCCTTGGCCCGCTCGGCGGCGGCCAGCGTGGCGCGCGCCTCCTGCTGACGGCGACGTTGCGCGGCCTGGTTGTCGTCGCGCGGCCTTTCCTCGGCGGGCTTGCGGCGGCTCGGGTTCCGCCTTGGCTTTGCGGCTGCGAGTCGGCTTGAAAACGATTGCGGTGTCGCCGAACTCGCCGAAGCCGGACCACTGTTCGGCTTTCGTCAGGCGACCGAGGCGTGCCGCGACGTCGGGATCGGCGACCGCCGCCTGCAGGGTGCCGGTGACGTCGTCACGCAGTGCGGCCGTCGGCTCGGCGATTTCGGCCTCTTCGAATCCGGCTCGTGCCAGGTCCTCGACCAGCCGTCGCTGCTCGGCGGACAGCGCACGGATGGTTTCGCCGTCCATCGCGGCATGCGCGGCACGCAATCGCTCGCCGAGGTCGGTGAGGCGGCGCCGGACCGCGTCGTCGGCGTGCACGAGCCTGTTGACCACCCACGCCGCCGTAGTCGGCTTGCGCGCGCCCGTGATCTGCTTGGCGGCATCCGTGTCACCGCGCTGCTTGGCCTCGCGCGGCGAGCTTGGTGCGCAGCGCGGTGAAGTCCTCCGGCTTGGCTGCATAGAGTTCGTCGAGCTCGGCGTCGGCCATACCCCATGATCTCGGCTATTTGTCCCAATGTGACAGCAGTTGTCGCGCCCAGTGGTGAAATGCAGCATCCAATCGAACGGAGTGGCTCGATGCATGTGCCACAAAGACGACATCCCCGTGAAGGTCGACGTCCCCGGCGCGACGGCGCGACTGTTACCGGACTTCGGGACGGCCTCCGGCCCACTCGGGGCGGAGTACTTCAGCCTCGGCGCGGGAACGGACATCGCCCCCTTGCTGGTAGGTCTGGAGGGCGACCTCTGCCATGCACCGCACTGGGGTTACCTGCAGTCGGGCCGACTCGTCATCACCTACGGCGACGCGAGCACAGAGACGTGCGTGACCGGTGACCTCTACTACTGGCCCGCCGGGACACTCCGTGCGCGCCGAGGAAGACTCGGAGCTGATCATGTTCAGCCCGCAGGTCGAGCACGGCCAGGTGCTCGACCACATGCTGACCAAGCTGGCTGTCGGCTAGGCAGAACCCGCACTCGACGGCATCTTCTTGAACGCATCCGTCGAGATGACCCGCAAACGGCCGCGCGCTCGGCGATGATCTGGACGTGCAGACAACCTCGAGCGGGCGCAGACGCTACGGCTGGCCGTGGTCGTCGGCGCTCTGGGTGTGGTGTTCGGTGACATCGGGACCAGCCCGATCTACACCATCCAGACCGTCTTCAATCCCGGCGACCCGCACCCGGTGCCGATCTCGGCGAACAACGTCTACGGCATCGTGTCGCTGATCTTCTGGTCGGTGATGACCATCGTCACGCTGACCTACGTCACGCTGGTGATGCGCGCCGACAACGACGGCGAGGGCGGGATCATGGCGCTGATCACGCTGTTGCGCAGGTGGAGCGGCTCACCGGCCGTCGCGACCGCGCTGACGTTGGCGGCGTCTGGGCATCTTCGGCGCCGCGTTGTTCTTCGGCGACAGCATGATCACCCCGGCGATCTCGGTGCTGTCCGCGGTCGAGGGCCTCAACGTCGTCGACCCCGACCTCAGGGACTGGATCGTGCCGATCACCGCGGTGATCATCGTGGCCTGTTCTCCGTACAGAGCCGCGGCACGGCCGTCATCGGGCGGTTCTTCGGGCCGGTGATGATCGGCTGGTTCGTGGCGATCGGCGCATGCGGGGTGAACGGCATCGTCGACAACCCGGAGATTCTCAGGGCGCTGTCGCCGACCTACGCGGTGTCGTTCATGGTCGGGCACTTCCACATCGCGTTCTTCGCCCTCGCCGCGGTGGTGCTCGCGGTCACCGGTGCCGAGGCGCTCTACGCCGACATGGGCCACTTCGGTAGGCGGGCCATCACCATCGGCTGGCTCGGACTCGTCCTGCCGGCCTGCACGCTGAGCTACTTCGGTCAGGGCGCGCTGGTACTGCGGGACGAAGCCGCGGTGAGAGCGCCCTTCTTCCTGCTGACCCCGGAGTGGGCGCGGGTCCCCATGCTGCTGCTGGCCACCGCGGCGACGGTGATCGCCTCCCAGGCCGTGATCACCGGCGCGTTCTCGGTGGCGTCCCAGGCCGCCCGGCTCGGGTACCTGCCGCGGCTGCGTATCGAACACACGTCGGCGTCGACGATCGGCCAGATCTACGTGCCGTGGATCAGCGGCATGCTGATGGTGGCGGTGCTGATCCTCGTCTTCGCGTTCCGCAGCTCGACGGCGCTGGCCTACGCGTTCGGCATGGCGGTGACGGGCACCATCACGATCACCACGACGCTGTTCTTCTACTACGCCCGGACCCGGTGGAAATGGCCACTGTGGCTGGTGATTCCGCTCGGCGGCGCGCTCCTGGTGGTCGATCTGATGTTCTTCGCGGCCAATCTCACCAAGCTGAGTACACGGCGCGTGGCTGCCGCTGCTGATCGCCATCGCGCGCCTTCACCGTGATGACGACCTGGCAGCGCGGCCGCGAACTCGTCACCCTCGCGCGGGAGAAGGCCGAAGGGCCGCTGCGCGAGTTCGTCGGCGGCCTCGCGAACCGTCAGCCGCCGCTGGTGCGCTTACCGGTCACCGCGGTGTTCCTCAACCGCGGCGACCGAGACCGCGCCGTTGGCGATGCGCGCGAACGTCGACCACAACCATGTGCTCGCCGAGCATGTGGTGATCCTGTCGATCGAGACCGAGCCGGTTCCGCGGGTGCCGGACTCGGAGCGGATCGCAATCGACGATCTGGGCTACGCCAGCGACGGGATCTTCCACGTCATCGCACGCTATGGATACATGGAGAGGCCCAATGTGCCTGCCGCGCTGAGTCTTTTGGACCCCTCCCAGACAGAAGGCCCGATCGATCCTCGCGAACACTTCCTACTTCCTCTCCAAGCTCGAGCTGTGCGTAGGCGACGCCCCGACGATGGCGCCGTGGCGTAAGCGGTTGTTCATCGCGACGTCCCACATCACCGCCGACCCCGCCGCGCACTTCGGCCTGACCCTCGACCGCACCGTGATCATCGGCTCCCGGATCGAGATGTGAGCGTCGAGCCGTCACTCCGAGCGGCGCCTGATCGGTTGTCGGCCCAGCGGTTGCGACGGTGCCGGAAGCATCGCAATGCGCTTCCGCAGAGCGACGGTCGTCGGGGTTCGGGTGTTGAGGACAAGCCGCTCACCGGCGTGGCGGATGGCCAACTCCGCATCGGGCCCGTCACGCAGGGTGTAGCAGACCTCGGCGTGAGTGGCCTGGACATCACCCGAAACCCTTTCCACTGCAGGCGGAATCGCAAGCTCGAGATCCCGTCGGGCAGCGCAGGGTCGAGCGCGATCTCCCCTTCGTCGTCCCGCAACCCGCCGAAGCCGGCCACCAAGGCGGTCCACGCACCGGCGAGTGAGGCCATGTGCAACCCGTCGCGGCTGTTGTGATGCAGGTCGCGCAGGTCGATCAGCGCGGCCTCATAGGTGTAGTCGTGGGCGAGTTGGAGATGGCCCACCGCTGCGCACATCACCGCCTGGGTGCAGGCCGACAACGACGAGTCACGCATCGTGCGCCGCTCGTAATAGTCGACATTGCGGGCCATCTGCTCCGGGGTGAATGCGTGGCTCTGCCACTGCATCGCCAGCACGAGATCGGCCTGCTTGATCACCTGCGACGGGTATAGCCGGACATAGGGTTCGTTGCAGCAACATCGGGTACTTGCATGTTTTCGGTGAAGTTCCATTCGCGCCAGCGTCGTGAAACCATCGCACTGCTGTGCACGCCGACTTCGTCGTCGTAGGGGATGTGAGCGGCGGCCGCCGCGTCGCGCCACGACGCCGTCTCTTCCGTGGTGACGCCCAAATCGAGCTGGGCCGCCTCGAGATGGCGTCCGCACGCATCGACCGCCACTCGAAGATTGTGAGCCGCCATCAAATTCGTGAACAACGTTGTCGCGGACCATCGCCGTGTACTCGTCGGGGCCGGTGACTCCGGCGAGATGCCAGACGCCGTGGCGGTCATGGTGTCCCAGCGACATCCACAGTCGTGCGGTTTCCACCAGAACCTCCAGCCCGCACTCGGCTTCCAACGACTCGTCGCCCGTCACGACGCGATACCGCTCGAACGCCATCGCGATGTCAGCGTTGATGTGCCATGCCGCGGTGCCCGCCGGCCAGTACGCGGAGCATTCGTGCCCGTGGATCGTCCGCCATGGGAACGCCGCGCCGGCCAGCCCGAGTTCGGCGGCCCGCTGCTTGGCCAGGTCCATCGTCGACGCCCGCCACCGCAGTGCGTCGGCGGCGGCCTCCGGTGCGGTGTAGGTCAGCACGGGAAGCACGAAACCCTCAGTGTCCCAGAAGGCGTGCCCGTCGTAGCCGGTGCCGGTGAGCCCCTTTCCGGCGATGGCCCGCCGCTCTGCTCGTGCGCTCGCTTGCAGCACGTGGAACAGTCCGAAGCGGACCGCCTGCTGAACATCGGCGTCACCGTCGACTTCCACGTCGGCGGAGTCCCAGAAGTCGTCGAGGTAGTCGCGCTGCGCATCCACCAGTCCCTGCCAGCCGCTGTACCGCGCGCCGGTGATGGCCCCGCGAAACTTGATCGCGCAGGGCGGGCCGCGAACGCAGGCTAGACCACCCGTAGGCCAGGTACTTGACGATCCGCAGCTTCTGACCCGGGCGCAGACCACAAATGACGGTGGTGCGCGCCAAGTCCTCTCGCACGTCCGTCTCGATCTCGACGCGGCCCGGAACGTCCACATCGTGGTCCATCTGCGCGGCCATCATCAACTTGCTCGCCCTCGTGCTGGTGCACGAGCAGCCCACCGCGCTCGGTGGCCTCGTGGTGGATCGGCTTGAGCGGGTTCTTCAATACGGCGGCGACGCGCGGGTCTTTGGACGGCGGCGGCAGGTCCTCGTTGGCGACCAGCTCCGACTGCACTGTGACCCGGACGAACTTCTCGATGGCCTCGACCACGTACTCGATCGCGGCCACGCTGCGCTGCGTGAGCGACACCAGCCGAGTCGACGTGACCTTGACCTGTTTGCCTGCCGGCGATTTCCAATGCGTGTGGCGGGTCAATGTGCCCGCGCGCAGGTCGAGTACGCGTTCGTGCTCAACGAGGCTGCCATACCGGACGTCGAACGGCTCGTCGTCGACGAGCAGGCGGATGAGCTTGCCGTTGGTGACGTCGATCAGCGACTGGCCGGACTCGGGGTAGCCGTAGCCGGCCTCGGCGTACGGCAGCGGACGGAGCTCGTAAAACGAGTTCAGATAAGTGCCAGGGAGCCCGTGCGGCTCACCCTCGTCGAGGTTGCCGCGCGGATTCCGATATGGCCGTTGGACAGCGCGAACATCGACTCCGATTGCGCGAGCTCGTCGAGGTTGAGCCTGATTTCACGCACGTGCCAGGGCTCGACGGGGAAATCGTCGTCGCTGATCATCGCGCTTCCAGCATCTCGGCCAGGTCGCGGACGACGATGTCGGCTCCGTAGCGCCGCAACGCTTCTGCCTGGCCGACCCGGTCCACCCCGACGACGATGCCGAAGTTTCCGGCTCGCCCGGCCTCGACGCCCGACACCGCGTCCTCGAAGACGGCGGCGTCGGCAGGCTGCACTCCCAGAAGCTGCGCCGCCCGCAGAAAAGAGTCGGGAGCCGGCTTGCCGGCGATGTCTTCGTCCCGCAGGGTCACTCCGTCGACACGCACTACTACGTACTGGTCGAGGCCGGTCAGCTCGAGCACCTCACGGGCGTTGGCGCTGGACGACACCACAGCCACCCCGAGGCCGGCGGAACTGACCGCCTCCAGGTAGCGGCGAGATCCTTCGAAGACGTCTATGCCGTCGTCGCGAAGTGTGTATTGAAACGACGTCGTTCTTGCGGTTGCCCAGTCCGTGGACGGTTTCGGCGGACGGATCGTCATCGGCATGCCCTCCGTAACTCGATGCCGCGACTGGCGAGGAAGGACCGCACGCCGTCCTCCCGTTTCTTTCCGTCCACGTACTTCTCGTAGTCCGCGCCGCCGTCGAAGGGTACGAACGGCTCTTTCGTGCGGTGCGCCCGGTCGCGCAGGTACGTGTCGAACATCGCCGTCCAGGCCTTGCGGTGCACGCTGGCCGTGTCCGTCAGCACGCCGTCGAGGTCGAACAAGGCCGGCCTGTATTCCGTCGGGCAAACCGAGCACAGTGTTCTGTTCAGCAACCATTTGTGGGGGTTACCCAATTTTCAGCGACGTGCCACATCGCGGCTCAGCCGCGGAAAACCACCCATCGCAACGCCTGTACATGTACACGGCTTCGCATGCGCCGGCCCTATCCGAGCCAGGTGGTATTCGACGCCCAGCGCAGCCAGCAGCGCTGGACACCCCGAGGATGAAGGCCAGGTAGTTCACCACGACCACCACCACATAGACGGCCAGCTGCGGGCCGACCGGCGCGTGGGAGCGGAAGTTGAAGATCCGGTTGAGGACGTAACTCAACGCGAACGCGCACGCGTAGGCGACGGTCACTGCGATCGGCACCGGCACGGCCAGCGCCGCCATGCAGTGCGGTGAGCAGCACCAGGTCGACGCCGAACGTGAAGCCGTTGATCACACAGAACCCGAGAAACGTCGGGGCGACAACGGAATTCAGGCCGAACGGCAGGCGGGCGACCACCCGCGACGCACAGATCGGTGGAACCGCTCGACTGCTCCCGACCCGGAGGGCGTCGACGACTCGACTCGTCACTCGTCCACGCTGACATGGACGGATGACCGGCGGTTGAGCAGCGGGCAAACTTCGGCGGCGTGTCCTGCCGGTCAGGCCAGGCCGAACATCGACAAGCAGGTCGGCCGTGCGCCACCAGATCAGCATCGCGAACAGCAGCAGCGCCGCGGCCGTCGCCCCAGCCTGGACGAGGTTGCGGTGTTGCCGCGGCGCATATGCGTACGCCGCGGCGATCGCCGCGCCGGTGACGAGTCCGCCGATGTGACCCTGCCAGCTGATGTTCTGCGAACTGACCAACGGGATCACGAACGTGAAGACCAGGTTGAGCACGATCAGTCCGATGACCCAGCGGACGTCGAGGTTGAGCCGCTTGCCCACCACGAATGTCGCGCCGAACAGGCCGAACACCGCACCCGAAGCACCCGCGGTCTGGGCGCCCAGCGATGACAGCAGGTACACGAGGACGGATCCGCCCAGTGCGCTCAAGACGTACAAGCGCGGTGAACCGCAGCCGGCCGAGCGCCATCTCCAACGGTGGGCCCACGACGTAGAGCGCCCACATGTTGAACAGGATGTGGGTCAGGCCGTAATGCAGGAACGCCGACGTCAACAGCCGGTACAGTTCCCCGTCGGCCACCGCGGGTGAAAACAGCACGAGTTCGCGTTGCAGATCCGCCGACATGGTCTGCAGCGCGAACATCAGCACGTTGACGCGCGATCAGCACGTACGTCACCACCGGGGCGGCCGACGGCAGTCCGCCGAACTGAGTCCGCGGTTGCCGAACCGTCTTCGCGCCGGTGTTCACGCAGTCCGCGCACTGATGGCCGACCGCGGCGTCGCGCATGCAGTCACGGCAGATGTATCGGTTGCAGCGGTTGCAGCGGACATATGTCGCGCGGTCGGGATGCCGATAGCAGGTCGGCGCCTCCGGCGGGGTCGACATGGTCACAGGGTGCCGAACAGTTCGATCCAGTTGCCGTCGGGATCGGCGACGAACATCCAGCCCATGCCGGGCACCGGAGCGAACTCGGTCAGCGGTTCGACCACCTCGTAGCCAGACGCGGCGAACGTATCCGCGAGCGCGCGCAGATTGTTCACGCCGATGGTGAAGTAGCGGACGCCGGCTTGAGCCCGGCCACCGCCGGGCGCCGCGGGCAGCGGCGGCGGGTCGGCATAGGTGACGAGTTTGAGCACGCTGCTACCCAGCGAGTAGCGCCGCTGGGACCCGCCGGGGAACTCGATTTCGCCCTGCAGTTCGAGTTCGAGGAATCCTTCGTAGAAGGCGACCATCGCGTCGAGGTTCGTCGTCACGATACCCACTTCGATGCCGGGAGTGAGCAGGTCCAGGGTCACGCCCACCACCTTAGGTTCAGGCCCCGATGGCGGTTGGCCCCGAGATCCGTACGGTGATGGTCGCGCGTCGGTTTCCTGCCGCGCATATATAACAATTCGATCACCATCTACATCACGATCAATTAAGGCATCGCGGCGAATTCTGAGAGTTTTCAAGATCTGCGCTCGGATCTTGCTGATGACTTACCGAAATCGACCGATATTGCGGCCCGAATCACGCCCGCTGAGCTGTAACGCGCCTCGATGCCCTCCGCGCACGGATTCACCGTGAGCTTGCACCGGACTTGGTTTCGGCTACCGTGGATTTCGGGGACGGGGAAGCAACAACCATTTCGCAATCCGAAGGAATAATTGATCATGAATTTCAGTGGTATCTCGGCGCGCCGGCGCATCGCCGGCGCATGTGCAGCCAGCCTGCTCGGGGGCCTGGCCGCAGCAACCATCGCCGCGCCGTCGGCGGCCGCCGCGCCCGAACAGTGCAGCGCCAGCGCGGTGTCTGGCACCGTCAGCTCGGTGACCGGCTCGGCACGCGCGTATCTCGACAGCCATCCCGGCGCCAACCAGGCGGTCACGACCGCGTTCAACCAGCCGCGCGGGGCAGGCGGGCGCCACGCTGCGCGGTTACTTCACCGCCAATCCGCAGGAGTATTACGCGCTGCGGGCATCCTCGCGCCGATTGGTGACGTGCAGAGCCAGTGCAACGTCACGGTGCTGTCACCGGATCTGGCGTCGGCCTACAGCGAGTTCATGGCCGGCTAGTCCGTCGATCTAGTCCGTCGAATCGACCCGCCGCCGCAGCCGAGCTGTGGCGGCGGGTTTTCGTCTACGGCCGAAGCGCTTAGACTGGCTTCCTATGAACCCGACGAGAGCGACCGCCGCGGCGCTGCTGTCGTGGCTGGTGCTCCTTTCGTCCGCGCTTGTCGCGGTCTTCGGCGCGTCGGCGGGGCTCGCGCACGCTCAGCCCGCGCCGTCGCCGGCGCCGCCACCTGCCCCGAAGACGACCATCGACGCTGACGGAACCTATGCGGTCGGAACCGACATCGCGCCAGGCACCTACGCGTCGGCTGGTCCGATCCCCGACGGTGCGTGCTACTGGAAGCGCAGCAACGGCGACACCCTCGTCGACAACGCGCTCACCAAGAAGCCCCAGGTGGTGCAGATCGAGCCGGGCGACACAGCGTTCACGACCAACGATTGCCAGCCGTGGCAGTTGACGAATGCGGCGCCGCCGCCCCAGCCTGGTCCGGGGGATCTGCTGGGCCAGCTCGGCGACCTTCCTCGGGTCCGGCATCCTCGGCGGCGCCTGCACGCTAGGAGCACAGAGCCGCGCTCACGACTGCAGGCCGCCTGTTCCGGGTCGTACGCTGACGTCGTGGCCGACCTTCATCCCGGCATCGCCGTCCTTGCTCCCCTGCTGGGCACGTGGGCAGGTGAGGGTGCGGGCGAGTACCCGACGATCGAGCCGTTCGGCTACACCGAGGAGATCACCTTCGATCACGTCGGCAAGCCGTTCCTCACCTACCGCCAACGCACGACGGCCAGCGACGACGGCCGCCCGCTGCACGCGGAGATCGGGTTCGTCCGCGCGCCGTCGCCCGGCCGGGTCGAATGGGTGCTGGCCCATCCGAACGGCATCACCGAGATCCAGGAGGGCACCCTGGCGGCTCGGCGGCACCACATCGAGATGGAGCTGAGCGCGACGACGATCGGGCGCACCGCATCGGCCAAAGAGGTGACGGCGCTGAGCCGTTCGATCCGCGTCGACGGCGACGAGTTGACCTACCGACTGCGGATGGGCGCGGTGGGCCAGCCCCTGCAGCACCATCTGGCCGCGACCCTGCACAGGAAACGCCGATGACGGACGACGGCAGAATCCGTGTGCCCGCCGATCTCGACGCCGTGACAGCGGTCGGCGAAGAAGACCATTCGGAGATCGACCCGGCGTCGATCGAGCGGATCTGGCAGGCGGCGCGGCACTGGTATCAGGCCGGCATGCATCCCGCGATCCAGCTGTGCCTGCGGCACAACGGCAAGGTCGTCCTGAACCGCGCCATCGGCCACGGCTGGGGTAACGGCCCGACGGATCCGCGCCGACGCCGAAAAGGTCCCTGTCACAACCGAAACGCCGTTCTGCGCGTACTCGGCGGCCAAGGCGATCACGTCGACCGTCGTGCACATGCTGGTCGAGCGGGGACAGCTTCTCACTCGACGACCGCGTCTGCGACTACTTGCCGACCTACACCAGTCACGGCAAGGACCGCACGACGATCCGCCACGTGATGACCCACAGCGCGGGCATTCCGATCCACACCGGGCCCGCGGCCGGACCTCAACCGCATGGACGACAGCGAGTACACGCGCGAAAAGCTCGGCGAACTCAAGCCGCTGTACCGACCGGGACTCGTGCACATCTACCACGGGCTGACGTGGGGCCCGCTGATCCGGGAGATCGTCTCGGCGGCCACCGGCAAGAACATCCGCGACATCCTGGCCACCGAGATCCTCGATCCGCTGGGCTTCCGATGGACGCAACTACGGCGTTGCGCCGCAAGATGTTCCGCTGGTCGCGCCCAGTCACGCCACCGGCAAGCCTGCGCCTGCGCCCGCTCGAGAAGGTGTTCAGCCTGGCGGTCGGCGGTTCGATGCAGAAGATCATCCCGTTCTCGAACTCCCCGCAGTACCTCACCAGCGTGCTGCCGTCGTCCAACACCGTCTCGACCGCCGACGAGCTGTCGCGCTTCGCCGAGATTCTGCGCCGCGGTGGTGAACTCGACGGCGTGCGGGTGATGCAACCGGAGACATTGCGCGCCGCGGTCAAGGAATGCAGTCGCTTGCGGCCCGACGTCGCGACCGGCCTCGTACCGCTGCGCTGGGGCACCGGATACATGCTGGGCTCCAACAGGTTCGGGCCGTTCGGCCGCAACGCGCCGGCCGCGTTCGGACACACCGGCCTGACGAACATCGCGGTCTGGGCCGACCCCGAGCGCGGGCTGGCCGCGGGTCTCATCAGCAGCGGCAAGCCCGGCGGGCATCGCGAGGCGAAGCGCTATCCCGCGCTGATGGACCGCATCACGGCGGAGATCCCCCGCGTCTAGTTCAGCGGATCTTCTCGCCGTACACGCGCTCGATCGTCAACGTCATCAGCACACGGCGGTCGGAGACCATGACCGACCGGTATTCGTCCCAGTCCGGATGCTCGCCCGCGGCGCTGCGGTAGTAATCGACGAGCGCCTCGACTTCAGGACCGTGGGGTCGGTTCCCGGTCCGGTGAGCGACACGGTGCCCTCGGCGGTGGCCCACGCCCAGTCCGTCGGCGCTGGTGACCTCGAGCGCGGCCCGCGGATCGCGGCGCAGGTTCGCGCGTCTTGGCGCGCCCTTCGGTCATCGAGACGTAGACGACGTCCGCATCCCGGTCGTAGTACGGCGTTATCGGGGACAGCTGCGGAAGGCCGTTCGCCTTGATCGTGGCAAGGACGGCGAGTCTGCTTTCGGCGAGCAGCGTGCGCGGATCAAACGTTGTGGCGGTCACATTTGGGAGCAACCCGCGACTGCGCACCCCGTATTCCGGCCGACTACGGGAGCGGCTGATTCGTCCCGCACGCCGTGGTAGATGCCGCGCCGCACGATCAACGACATCAGCACCCGCTCGAAAGACCAGGCGGGGAATCGGAACGCCTGCCCGTTCGGCGCGAAGACCTCGAGCCCGTCGGGCTGAATCCCGATCACCGAACCCCATCGCCGGCTCGCGGGCGGTAAGGAGCGCAGCGGGCGATCCGCGAACTCGGCGAGGATGTTGCGCACGAGCAGACCGTCGGCCCGGTTGCGTGCCGAGGTGCGCAGCGGATCGGTCGCCGCGACGTCTCCGATCGCGAAGACGCCGCGGTGATCCGGGACTCGAAGCTCCGGCGTGACCCGGACGAAGCCGTGCTCGTCGAGCAGTTCCGGCGGGCAACCAGTCGGTGTTGGGACGAACCCGTCCGATCGCCCACAGCACCGCGTCTGCGGATGCAGGCGGCTGTCCGGTGCTGAATTCGACCGGCGCACTGGTGATGTCATTGCACGTCGAAGCCGTCGGGGACCACCGCGCGGTGGCCAGGATGAAGCTCGACGCCGACGTCGGTCAGTTGGCGTCGCACTCGTCTCCCACACGCGGGGGTGGTGATACGGCAGAGCGCGCTCGCCGGGGAAATACAGCGCGACTCGCTTGCCCGGCCATGTTCTGGCCACGTTCGCGGCGCTGCTCACCGCGGCCGCGCCGCCGCCGACGACGATCACCGACTCGGCGCCCGCCAAGCGCTCGTGCGCGCGCGCAGACCCTCGGCGATCTCTTCGGCCGACTGCAGGCTGGGCTGGCGCCAGAAGCCGTTGGTGACGCCGGTCGATATGACCAGCGCGTCATAGGGTTCCGCCTCGGCGGGGTGGCCCTCGCGCTGCACGAAGACTTTCCGCGCCGCCAGGTCGACGCCGGTCAGCGTGCCGTGGACGGTGCGCACCCGGTCGAGGCCGCGAAACTTGTCGAAGGGAATCCAGTTGTGACGTGCCCATTCCTGTGGGCGGGACAGCCGCCAGCCCAGCTCTTGGCCGCTGACAAGACCCGGCTTGGCCGAGATACCGACGACGTCGGCGTGCCTGGCAAGTTTGATCGCGGTCAGCACGCCGCTGTCTCCCAGTCCGGCGATGACCACGCGTTTGCGGCTCACAGAAGTGTCCTCGCTATCCGATTGCGGCACAGTGTATGCGGATCACAGCAGGATGGCGTCGATCGCCCGGAGGATGCGTTGCTCGCTGACCGGGCGGGCGGTGCCGAGCTGTTGGGCCCACAGGCTGACGCGTAGTTCCTCGATCTGTCGCTCGATGTCGCGGATGTCAACGGCGGCGGCGCGCGTCGGGGATAGCGCGCCGACGAGATCGTCGTAGGCATCCTGCAGAGCGCGCACCCGAGCCATCCGCTCGCGATCGGCGCCGACGCTGTGCGGCAGGCGGTCCAGGCGCCGGCCGATGGCGGTGAGGTAGCGGGTGAGGTCCGCGAGCTGCGCGGCGCCGGTGACGGTGACGAAGCCTTTCGGCAGCAGCCGGTCCAGCTGCGCGCGGATGTCGGCGATCGCCTCCGCCTGCGCGGGCAGTGGTTCGGCGGGCAATGCCAGCTGCACCTCGTGGGCTGCCGCGAGCACCTTTTCCACCCGGCTGACGATGCCTTCGGTGGTGCGCATCAGGTCGTTGGCGACGCGCTCCTGCGTTGCCGCGAACTCCGCGCGGGTCCACACCGGCCCAGAAAGGTTTGCCACCAACGAGTCGGTCGCGGCGTCGGCACAATCGTCGAGCAGCGCGTGCAGTGACCCGTCCGGATTGGCTCCGAGAACCAACCGAACGCGCGGATTAAGCTGTCGTTCAATGCTTTTCACCGGCGACGGCACCGAGAGCCGCAATAGCCGGCGGATGCCGGGACCCATTGCACTGTCCTGTTCGGCTTGGGTGGCAAACACGTGCACGTCTACCGCGGCGCCCGCGTCGACGAACGACGGGAAGCCGCGCACGGTGTGGCCGCCGCTGGCGCTTTCGACGACGCGGGGCAGTTCGTCGAGGTCGTCGGGCCAGGCGCGCAGGCCTGTCCGCTCCAGCTCACCCGCCACCGCCTCCGCGACGGCACGTCGGACCGGTACGGCGAGGGTCTCCTGCAGCGCCTCGAGGTCCTTGCCGCGGGCCAGCTCGGCACCGTCGGCCGACTCCACAGCGAAGGTCACCCGCAGATGCGCAGGCAGCTTGTCGAGGTCGAAGGCGTCGATGGGCACGAGTACCCGCGTCATGCGGTGCAGTTCGCGTTGGACGGCGGCCAGCAACGGCTCGTCTCCCGGCGGGATACCGGCAAGCACCGCGCGGGCGGTGTCCGGTGCCGGAACGAAGTTGCGGCGCAGGTCCTTTGGCAGCGAGCGAATGAGCGCGGTGACAAGCTCCTCCCGCACCGCCGGTACCTGCCACGCGAACTCGTCACCGCCCAGACGGGCCAGCACCTCGACGGGCACGTGCACGGTGACCCCGTCGTCCTCGGCACCCGGCTCGAACCGGTACGTCAGCGGCAACGACACGTCACCCGCCTGCAAGACGTCCGGTTGATCGACGGATAGGTCGTTTCGCAGCAGATCGCCGCGGGTGAGCGTGAGCAGATCGGGCGTTTGACGCCGCTGCGTCTTCCACCAGGCGTCGAAGTGCCGTGCCGACACCGCCTCAGCCGGGACACGCGCGTCGTAGAAGGCGAAGATCTCTTCGTCTCCCACCAACAGATCCCGGCGACGGGCTTTTTCCTCCAGCAGTTCGAGCTCCTCGCGCAGCCGCGCGTTGTCACGAAAGAAATGGTGGCGCGTCTGCCAGTCGCCTTCGACGAGCGCGTGCTGGATGAACAGGTCTCGGGCCACCTCCGGCTCGATGTCGGCATAGCTCACGCGGCGGCGCGGTACCAGCGGGAGTCCATAGAGCGTCACCCGTTCAAAAGCCATCGCGGTGCCGCGCTCGGCATCCCAATGCGGCTCGCTGTAGGTGCGCTGCACCAGATCGCCCGCAATGCGCTCGACACCCTCCGGCTGGATGCGCGCCGCGGTCCGTCCGTACAGCCTGCTGGTCTCGACGAGTTCGGCGACGACGACCCAGCGCGGCGGACGTTTGGTCAGCGCTGAACCGGGCGCGAGGACGAACTTCGAGTTACGCGCGCCTTGAAACTCTCGGGAGTCGCGTCCTCTTGTCTCCTCACGCATGCCGATATGCGAGAGCAGGCCCGCAAGCAGTGCGGCGTGCACACGGTCAGGGTCGGCAGCCTCGTCGGAGGCATGGGCCTCCCGGATTCCGAGATCCTTGGCGATGCTGCGTAGTTGGCCGACAAGGTCCTGCCATTCACGGATGCGCAGGTAATGCAAGAATTCCTCGCGGCACATCCTGCGAAACGCATTGCCTGAACGCGCTTTTCGCTCCTCACCCAGATACCGCCATAGGTTCAGGTACGACATGAAGTCGGAGTGCGGGTCGGCGAATCGTGCGTGCTTCTGGCGCGCCGCATCCTCCTTGTCGGCCGGCCGCTCGCGCGGGTCGGGTATCGACAGCGCCGCGGCGAGCACCAGGATTTCGCGCACGCAGTCCTCGGACTCGGCCGCCAGGATCATCCGGCCCAGCCGCGGGTCGACGGGCAGCTGCGCGAGGCGACGGCCGAGTGCGGTGATCGTGGCGTTCCCGTCGAAGGCGCCCAACTCCTGCAGAAGCTGCACCCCGTCGCGGATGCTGCGCTGGTCGGGCGGATCGAGGAAACCGAAGTCCGCCATGTCGCCGAGCTGCAGCGCCGCCATCCGCAGGATCACCGCGGCGAGGTTGGTCCGCAGAATCTCGGGGTCGGTGTAGCGCGGCCGCGCATTGAAGTCCTCTTCGGAGTAGAGGCGGATGCACACGCCGGGGGCGGTGCGCCCCGAGCGGCCCGCCCGCTGCGCCGCAGAGGCCGCCGAGATCGGTTCGATCGGCAGCCGCTGCACCTTCAACCGGCGGCTGTAGCGCGAGATGCGGGCGTTACCGGGGTCCACGACGTAGCGGATCCCCGGCACCGTGAGCGAGGTCTCGGCGACGTTGGTGGCGAGCACGATGCGGCGGCCAGCGTGCGGTGCGAACACGCGCTGCTGCTCGGCGGTGGGCAGCCGGGCGTAGAGGGGAAGCACTTCGGTGTGTTTGAGAGCGCCGCGCAAGGCCTCGGTCGTGTCGCGGATCTCGCGCTCGCCGGAAAGGAAGACCAGTACATCTCCCGGCGGTTCCTTTTCGAGTTCATCGATGGCATCAATAATCGCCTCGACCTCGTCACGGACCTCGGTGCGGACGATTTCGTGGTCGGGGTCGTCCGGATCGTCCTCGTCGCTTGACCGCGTGGGGACTTCCAGTGGGCGGTAACGAATTTCGACGGGATACGTCCGCCCGGACACCTCGACGATCGGCGCGCCGCCGAAGTGTGCCGCGAAGCGCGCCGGTTCGATCGTCGCCGATGTGACGATGACCTTGAGTTCGGGGCGCCGGGGCAGCAGTTCGCGAAGGTAGCCCAACAGGAAGTCGATGTTGAGGCTGCGCTCGTGGGCCTCGTCGAGGATCAGGGTGTCGTACCGCAGCAGCCGGCGGTCGCGCTGGATCTCCGCGAGCAGGATGCCGTCGGTCATCAGTTTCAGCAAGGTGCGGTCGCTGACCTGATCGGTGAATCGGACGCTGTAGCCCACCACGTCGCCGAGCGGGGTGCCCAGTTCGTCGGCGATGCGCTGGGCGACGGTGCGGGCGGCGAGCCGGCGCGGCTGGGTGTGGCCGATGGTGCCGCGGATCCCACGGCCCAGTTCCAGGCAGATCTTGGGCAGCTGGGTCGTCTTCCCTGACCCCGTCTCACCGGCGACGACGATCACCTGGTGCTCGCGCAGCGCTTTGGCGATCTCGTCGCGCCGCTCGCTGACAGGCAGGTCAGGGTAGGTGATCGACGGCACGGCAGCGCGACGGGCGGCGACCAGCGTTTCCGCGGCGGCGATCTGCTCGGCCACCTTTGTGAGCTTTGCGGGTTCTGCACCGCGGAGGCCCCTGAGGCGACGGCCGAGGCGGGCGGCGTCGCGGAGCGTCAGGCCGTCGAGGCGCGCTCGAAGCTCGGCGACTGACGGCTCGGACACTGGCTCAACGATAGGCGGAGCACCTTGGCGCCGCCCCCGCCAGTGCTGGCCGTCACCGGTTCCCTATCGTGGCGAGATGAGCAATGACGCTGACTCGGACCGCGTCGCCGGTCTCGCGCAACAGGTCGTCGCCGACCATGACCCCACGTCGGTCCCGATCCCCGAATTCCTCGGCGCCTGCTTCGACGCCGGACTGTCCTGGGTGCACTTCCCCGAAGGCCTTGGTGGCCTGGGTGTTTCGCGTGGACTTCAGGCGGTCGCCGACGGCATCCTGCAGGGGGCGGGCGGGCCTGTGCCGCTGGCGTTGAACCCGATGGGGTACGGCATGGCGGCTCCCACGGTGCGCGAGCACGCGCAGACCGAAGACGTGAAGCGGCAGCTGCTGCGCCCGCTGGCCACCACCGAGGACATCTGGTGCCAGTTGTTCTCCGAACCGGGTGCGGGCTCAGACCTGGCCGGGCTGGCCACCTCGGCCGTCCCCGACGGCGACGAGTGGGTGATCAACGGGCAGAAAGTCTGGACCAGCCTCGCCCACCGGGCGCGGTGGGGACTGCTTCTGGCGCGCACCAATCCCGAGATTGCCAAGCACAAAGGGCTGACGTACTTCGTCCTCGACATGCACGCACCGGGCGTCGAGACCAGGCCGCTGCGCCAGCTGACCGGCCACGCCGAGTTCAACGAGGTGTACATGAGCGATGCGCGCATCCCTGACGCGCACCGTCTCGGCGGGGTCGGCGACGGTTGGCGGGTCGCGATGACCACCCTGATGAACGAGCGCAGCGCGCTTGGGGCGAGCGGCAACCGCCGCGGCGCGGGCACGATCGCCGAGGCGGTTTCGCTGTGGGCGTCTCGTCCCGACCTTCAGACACCTGTGCTGCGGGACCGCCTGTCGCAACTGTGGCTGCGGGCGGAGGCGCAACGGCTGACCTCTGAGCGATCCCGAGCCACCGCGACCGTCGGCGGCCCGGGGCCGGAGGGCTCGATCGGCAAGCTGGTGGGCGCCGAGCTGAACCAGCACATCTATGAGTTCTGTATGGATCTGCTTGGGCCGGAAGGGATTCTGTACCACAGTTATGCATTGCGGGACAGCGAGCGGGACGCCGAGGACTGGCGCGGCCCGCTGCAGCAGCGGTTCCTGCGCAGCCGCGCCAACACCATCGAAGGTGGAACCTCGGACGTGATGCGCAACATCCTCGGCGAACGGGTGCTGGGGTTGCCAGGAGATCTGCGCGCCGATGCCGGAATGCCGTGGAAGGAGATCCCCCGTGGCTGAGTTCACGTTCACCGACGAGCAGACGCAGTTGCGCAACGCGGTCCGAAAGTTCTGTGCCGAGAACCTCGACGAGCAGTCCGTGCGCACGCTCATGGAGTCCACCCCGCCGTTCGACTCGAAGGTCTGGAGCCGACTGGGTTCGGAGCTCGGTGTGCTCGGGCTCTCGGTACCCGAGGCCGACGGAGGCGCGGGCGGCAGCCTCGTCGACCAGGCGGTCGCGGTCGAGGAGTTGGGAGCGTCGCTTGCCTGCGGGCCGATCTACGGGACCGTGTTCCTCGCCATCCCAGCCCTGGTCGCGGCCTCGGCGGGCGAGGTCCGCGACGAACTGCTGGTCGAACTGGTCGAGGGCCGCCGAACCGCGGCGTTCGCCGTTGCCGACCACGCCGGGGCGTTCGACCCTTCGGCAGTCACGCTCACCGCTACGGCCGACAGCGTCTCCGGGAACGGTCGAGCAGGTGGTCGACGCGGGCGCCGCGGACGATCTTCTGGTCGCCGCGCGCGGCCCCGACGGGATCGCCCTGTATGCCGTCGACGCAGCAGGACCCGGCGTGGAGCGGACCCCGCTGGCCACCATCGACCTGACGCGCCCTGTGGCCACGGTCCGCTTCGACGACGCGTCGGCGCGGCTCGTGGCCGCACCGGAAGAGGCGGAGCGCGTAATCTCCCATGCGCTGCACGTGGGTTCGGTGCTGCTTGCGGTCGAGCAGGTCGGCGCCGCGCAGCACCTCCTCGATCTTGCAGTGCAGTACGCGAAGGAGCGGTTGCAGTTCGGCCGCCAGATCGGGTCGTTCCAGGCGGTCAAGCACCGGCTCGCGGACATGCTCGTCGATCTCGAGCACGCCCGGTCCACCGCCTATCACGCGGTGTGGGCATTGACGGACGGCTCGGATGACCCCGCGCTTGCCGCGAGCATCGCGCAAGCCACGTGCTCAGCGGCGTTTTACCGAATCGCGAAGGACACCATCCAGGTCCACGGCGGCATCGGGTTCACCTGGGAGCATCAGGCGCACCTGTACTTCAAGAGGGCGACCGCTGACGCGGCCCTGCTGGGCACCGCCGAGCAGCATCGAGCACGGGTTGCGTCGTTGGTACTCGACACCGCGTCGGCCGAACGGGTTCCGCGGATCGCGACGGGATCGCCTGTCTAGTGCGCGGGTTGGCGGTTATCGCCAATCTCGGTTTCATCCACGGCCTGAGTTGTTGCGCATGACATCGGGCGTGGCACGTGCTCTTGTGTACCTTCCAACGGTGAGAAGCGGCAGCCGAGTGCACAGCGCCGCGGGAGTTGCGGCACTGGCGGCATACGCCGCGGCGCTCGTGGTGCTGAGAGGCAGCCCGCGGCCGGTGAGTGACAAAGGTGTCTTCCTGAGCGTGGCCGCGCGGCTGGCCGATGGCGACCGCCTCTACGTCGACGTCTGGGACAACAAGCCGCCGCTCTTCTATTACGTCAGCGCCGCCAGCTTCGAGTTTCTGGGATGGCGCGGACCGTTCCTGGTCGACGTGGCGTTCATCGTGCTGGCCGCCGCCGGTCTCTGGCTGCTCTTGCGAGCCATCGGGACCTCACTGGCGACAAGACTCGCCGGAGTTGTCGCGATGCCCCTCCTTCTTACCGACGCGTGGTATTTCAGCGGTTGCGCTGAGTTACGGGCCGTGGCCCTCGCACCGGTCGTCGGCTCGCTGTGGCTTCGCGGCCATCCGTTTGCGGCTGGGGTCGCGCTGGGCCTTTCCCTATCGTTTCGTCCGGACTATTTCCTTGTCCTCCTGGCTGTGGTGCTCGCACCGGCAGCTGTCCTTCGTCCCGACCGGCGCACACTCGCCCGAAGCCTCGGCCTACTTGCGGTGGGCGTCGCGGCCATCGCAATCGGCTCTGCGATGGCCCTGGCGGCGCTTGGCGAGTTGGGAGCGTTCCTTGAAACGGCGCGCAACAACTTGGGCTACCCGGATCGCGCGCTCATCCAGGAGGGCTTTCGTGAGGGGATTCCCGGGCATGTCGCTGTGCTCTGGCACATCTTGGGGGTTCACCGCGGGTCCGTGTTCCTCGTCGCCGTTGTCCTAGCGTCCGCGGCGGCGGTGGTCACTCTCGTGCGTGCGAGGTCCGGGTGTCGGCATGCCACGCCGGCACCGATCCTGGCCGCGCTAGTTCTCGCGACCACGCTTGCGACGGCGATTACGCTCGCACTCAACGCGCTTTGGAGCCAGAACCTCGAGTTCGTGGCGCTGCCAGGCGCGCTTGTCGCTTGTCTCATCGTCTGTCTGCTTGAGGGCCGCGTTAGGCGCACGTCTCTTCGCATTGCCTCGTTCGCGGTCGCGGGCATTCTGTGCCTCTTCGCGTTCGGTGGCGTATCGATGCCGGGCGGGGGGTCGGACGACTCCCACTACCCGCTCTCGGACTGGTTTAGTACGCCGGAGTCGGCAACAGCGGCGGCGCTCGAAGAGGCGGCGGGAGATGCTCTGTCCGCGAGCCACACCGTCACGTATGCGCGCCTCGGCACGAATACGGACGGCGGCCACGCGGCTTTTCTCGGTGACGGATTCAAGCTCATATGCCCGCTGTTCCACCAGTACTCGTTCTCCAACAACCTCGAGGAAGCCGAGGCGTGTATCCGCCAGCGGCGACCGGAGCTGATCGTCGTCGACTCGTACTTCGCGGCCAAACACAAGCCAGCCTCGAGGTCGTGGGACGATTTCGTCGCGCGTAGCCTGACGTTTCTGCACGACGACTATCGGCTGGTGGTCTCACGAGCGGGAGCGGATGCCGAGTACGGTGGCCACATCGAGGTATGGCAGCGGCGATCAGTCCCGCCGTGAGCCCCTCGCGCGAGCTTCCGCAGGGCCGCGCATCGCGACGGGATGACGTCGAGTTCGACGAAATGGCGCGAGCTACTCGCACTTTTGCGCCAGTTTGTCCGTTTGGGCGTGATCAGGGCTTGTCGGGCGCCCAGTACGCGAGCATCTCCGCGAACGTCTCGAACGCCGGTGTGGACACTCCGTAGGTCGCCTCGAGGTGAACGCTGAGCGGGAAACCGAGGTCGGCGACCCCGTCGATCACCCGCTTGTACAGATCGAGCATCAGCTTGCGCTTCTGCGCCGGGTCCGTTTCGGCGAGCTTGCGAACGAACTCCTGCTCGGCGGCGACGGCGGCGTTGCCGGCATCCTGGATCAGCCAGTCGACCAACCCGACCTTGGCCTCCATCTTCGGCACGAATCCGAACGAGAGCAGGATGTCGGGCCGGTGGTCGGTGGTCTTGGCGAAGTCGCGCAGGAAACCGACGATCGCATCGGAGTACAGCAGCTGCGTCATGCCGTACGTCGCGCCCTGATCGCATTTGAAGTTGAACCGGCCCTGCTCGCCCTCGCGGGTGGGGATCAGGATCGCGCCGCGGTTGGGTACCAGGCCGTCGTAGATCGACAGCGCATCGGTCGGCGCGACGCCGGATCCTTCACCGTCGTTCATCGTGCGCGGCACGCCGACGAAGGCGATGCCGTCGAATCCCGCCCCGTTCAGGTCGGTCAGCCGCTGACGCAGAGTCGGCTCGTCCATAAACGCGGTGACCTGCGTGCACAGTCCGTTCAACCCGGCCAACTCGGGCCTGATGATCGACCAGAAGTCGAGGACGTCCATCTTCGGCTTCATCTCGATGGGCCGGTCGTCGTCCTCTTCGATCATGCCGGGGATCATCACGTGCCGGATCCGGCCCTGCAAGGCCGACTTCGGCGGAGCACCGCAGCACCTTGCCCGCATCCTCCAGCGCCTGCTCCCGACCGTGTTCGGTGTTCGGCGGCACGAGCTCGAGCGCGATGGTGTTCAGGCTCACCAGGTTGCTCCTAATGTGAATGGCTTCGTCATCGGCGCGCGGGTCGGCGATGACCACGTATCGCATTTTGCCGGGAGCCTCACAATACAGACCGGACCTGTGGTCCTCCGTAACCTGGGTGGCGTGAGCACTGCAGCAGACACGACGGTCACCCTGGATGACAGATTCGCCCGCGAGTTGCCGGAGCTGGCCGTCCGCTGGCAGGCGGAGTCCGGCTCCCGACCCGCGGTTGCTCGTGCTCAACGAGCCGCTCGCCACCCAGCTCGGCCTGGACCCGCAGTGGCTGCGGAGCCCCGACGGACTGCGCTTCCTGCTCGGCAACCTCGTCCCGAGCGGGGCCACCCCGGTGGCGCAGGCCTATGCCGGGCACCAGTTCGGCGGGTTCGTTCCGCGCCTCGGCGACGGCCGCGCGCTGTTGCTGGGTGAAGTCGTCGACGCCGACGGCCGGCTTCGCGATCTCCACCTGAAAGGTTCGGGGGCGACGCCGTTCGCCCGGGGCGGCGACGGCCTGGCCGCGGTCGGTCCGATGCTGCGCGAGTACATCGTGAGCGAGTCGATGCACGCGATGGGCATCCCCACGACTCGATCCCTGGCCGTGGTGGCGACGGGGCGTCAAGTTCAGCGCGAGACGCCGTTGCCCGGCGCCGTGCTCGCCCGCGTCGCGAGCAGCCACCTGCGGGTGGGCACCTTCCAGTACGCCGCGTCCACCGGGGACAACGACTTGCTGCGGCGGCTCGCCGATCACGCCATCGCGCGGCACCACCCGGCCGCGGCCGAGGCCGAGAATCCCTACCTCGCGTTGTTGGAGGCCGTGATCTCCGTGCAGGCGGCGCTGGTGGCGCAGTGGATGCTCGTCGGCTTCGTGCACGGCGTGATGAACACGGACAACATGACGATCTCCGGCGAGACCATCGACTACGGGCCGTGCGCCTTCATGGAGGCCTACGACCCGGAGACGGTGTTCAGCTCGATCGATTCCTGGGGACGCTATGCCTACGGCAACCAACCGTCGATCGCGGTGTGGAATCTCGCTCGGCTCGCCGAGGCGCTGCTGCCGCTGCTCGCCGACGACCAGGACCGCGCGGTCGCGCTCGCGGAGGAGAGCCTCGGCGGATTCGGCCCGCAGTTCCAGGCCGCGCTGACCACCGGCATGCGGACCAAGCTCGGCGCTCGCCGACGGTGTGGCGGACGAGGTGGCGACACCGCTGATGAACGAGCTGCTCGCGCTGCTTGGCGGGCAGCCACGTCGACTTCACCTCGTTCTTCCGCCACCTCGGCCGGGCCGCCCGCGGCGACGCCGAGCCGGCGCGCGGGATGTTCATCGACCTCGCGGGATTCGACGACTGGCTGGCACGGTGGCGGGCGTTGGGCCCGGACGCCGAGGTGATGGACCGGGTCAACCCCGTCTACATCCCGCGCAACCATCTCGTCGAGGAGGCGCTGACCGCGGCGACCGATGGTGACCTCGATCCGCTGGAGCAACTTCTGGACGCCGTGACCGCTCCTTACGACGAACGCCCCGGCCTCGAGCGCTACGCCGCACCCGCACCCGAGGACTTCGGCAAATACCGAACCTTCTGCGGAACCTGACGTCCTGAGCTCTCAGTTGTGTCGGGCCGCCTCTTGGACGAGCTGAACGCGGGAGCTGACACCGAGCTTGTTGTAGACGTGGGTGAGATGGCTCTGGACGGTGCGCGGCGAGACGAAAAGCCGTGTGGCGATGTCCTTGTTCGCCAGCCCTTCGGTGACCAGACGCACGACGTCGTGCTCGGTGGGCGTTAGCGCGCTCCATCCGCTGGTCGGCCGCTTGCGGTCACTGTGGCCCCGCCGGGCGTAGGCAATCGCCTCCATGGTCGACAGCGCGGCGCCCTCCGCCCAGGCAACTATCAAAGTCGTTGTCGCCCAGTGCATCACGAACGGCGCTGACCGAGGCTGCGTAACCGTCGTCCTAGACCTTGAACCTGACGATGCCGGTTGCCTGCCGGACGGAGTCGGCTGCGCCGTAGAGCCGCGCCGCTTCGCGGTGACTGCCTGCTGCACCGACAACTCCGGCGAGGCACTCCAGGGCGTCGGGGGTGGACAGATGCGCATCGGCGGCGGCCGCGGCGGCGAGCGCTTCGCGGGCGTCACGTTCGGCCTGCTCGGTCTCGCCCTGGGCGTTCGCGATGCGGGCGCGCGTAGTGAGCGCCGCGGCCAGACCGCTGCCGATGGCCGCCGTTACGGCCTCATCGGCCCGCCGCCTTGCGTCAGCCACCTCGCCTCGGGCCAATGCGACGTCGGCAGTCCCGAGGAGGCTGGACAGGTTCAGAACGGGCTGCACGCTCAGCCGATCCGCGGCCACCGCGCTGGCTGCCGCCGCGGCCGCGACATCGCCTGCCGCAAGTGAGGCGACCGCCAACGGGGCGTACGCGAGCCCTTCGAATACGCCTCCGAACTCGGCTGCCGCTTCGACCGCGGCCGTCGCGGCGGCTCGAGCGCCTGCCGTGTCGCCCAGCCACGCCAATGTGTGTCCCAAATGGCACAGACAGGCGGTCTGCCCCAACACGTCATGGTCGGCGTCGGGCTCGGTGAGGATTGCGCGGAACTGCGCAGCCGCTTCGGCAAGATCACCTCGAAACAGGTGGGCCGTGCCGAGCCCCCAGAAACGACATGCCCGTGAGACAAACCGATCTCCGACCTCGTCGGCGAGATCACGGCCTTCCTCCCCGGCAGCGATCGCCGCGCGAGGATCACCGGCGTGTATCGCGGTGT
Source organism: uncultured Actinomycetota bacterium (assembly GCA_963766465.1). Lineage (GTDB taxonomy): Bacteria > Actinomycetota > Actinomycetes > Mycobacteriales > Mycobacteriaceae > Mycobacterium. The sequence goes on along the minus strand of CAVXZT010000011.1, from coordinate 119,199 downwards.
AGGCCTGGCACCACAGGATCTGGCTCAATCGCCACTTGTCGCCGGATTCGCGGGCCAGCCCGGCCGCCTCGTCGAGGTATGAGCGCGCGACGTCGGCGGTGAAGGCCGCGGTGTAACCGCACGCGATGAGGGCCCTGAGCAGCAGGCCCTGGTCATCTCCTTCGCGCGCGATCGCGAGTGCCCGCTCAGGGACCTCCAAGTCACCCGGTGCACCCATCACGGCCACGATCAGCGTCAGGTCGGCAACGGCCTGGGCGTAGGTCGTCGGCGTCACATCGGCTGGGCACGAGCCTGGGTCGGTGAGGACCGCACCGAACCACGACAGGCCCTCGAGGACGCGGCCACGGGTGAGCCAGAACGGCTGAAGTGCCGACGCCAGCTGCAGCGCCCGCTCGTTATCGGCGTTGTCTCGGCTCCACGTGAAAGCTGCTCGCAGATTGTCGATGTCGGTTTCCGCCTGCTCGACGTGCTGCCGTCGGCCGGCAGAGCTCGGCTGGTCGAGGAGGGTGGCCAGGTCCGTGTAGTGATCGCGGTGGCGGGCGCGTACCGCATCGGCTTCGCCCGACTCGCCGAGTTTCTCCAACGCGTACTGCCGCACCGTCTCCAGCAGCCGGTATCGCGTTGGGCCGCTGGTGTTCTCGGAGACAACGAGCGACTTGTCGACGAGCAGCGCGACCTCATCGAAGACCTGGTGGCGTTGCAGGTGCTCGTCGGTGACGACGGCCTGCGCGGCGTCGAGGTCGAATCCGCCCTGGAACACCGCCAGCCGGCGGAAGAGCACGCGGTCGATCTCCGTCAGCAAGCGCATGCGACCAATCGACCGAGGCACGCAAGCGTCTGTTGGCGCCGCACCGCGGTGCGCACACCGCCCGTCAGTATCCGGAACCGGTCCTGCAGGCCGGTGAGGATGTCGGTGAGCGACAGCGCGCGCACCCGCGCGGCCGCGAGTTCTATCGCGAGTGGCATGCCGTCAAGACGTTGGCAGATCTCGGCCACGGTGGCGGCGTTGTCGTCGGTGACGGCGAAGTCGGGGCTGACCAAGCGAGCCCGGTCGGTGAACAACTCGACCGCTTCGTCGGCGATCGACAGCGACGACACCCGCCAGATCGCCTCGCCCGTCATGCCGATCGGCTCCCGACTGGTCGCGAGCACCGTGACTCCCGGGCAGGATCCGAGCACGCTCGACCACGAGTGCGGCCGTCGCATCCAGGAGATGCTCGCAGTTGTCCAGCACCAACAGCATCTGCCGATCGGCGATGAACCGCAGCACCGCGTCGGTCGCGGACCGGCCGGGCTGGTCCGGCAGTCCGAGCAACCGGGCGGTCGTGACGGATACCAGCTCGGGCTCGGTGATCGGCGCCAGGTCGACATACTTTGTGCCGTCGGGGAACTCGGCACCGATCCGGCCCGCGACTTCGACGGCAAGTCGTGTCTTGCCCGAACCGCCGGAGCCGGTCAGGGTGACGAGCCGGTTCTCGGAGAGGATGCGCGTGAGATCACCGATTTGCGCCGCGCGTCCGACGAAGCTCGTCAGCTGAAGTGGAAGTCCCTGTGAGGCAACGCGTTCGGGCAGACGCAGGGGTGGAAACTGATTTGGCAGGTCGGGATGGCACAGCTGGATGACCCTCTCGGGCCTGCGAAGGTCGCGCAGCTGGTGGCTGCCCAGCGGAAGCAGCCAGGCGTCGGGCGGCAGGTGGTCGGCGACGATCTCCTCGGTCGCGCCGGACAGCACCGTCTGGCCGCCGTGCGCCAGGTCGCGCAGGCGCGCGGTTCGGTTGATGGTCGGTCCGATGTAGTTGCCTTCGTCACGCAACTGGACCTCGCCGGTGTGCAGACCGATCCGCAACCGGATCGGCGCCAGCGGCGCCAACTGCAAGTCGAGGGCGCACGCCACCGCGTCGCTGCCGCGGTCGAACGCGACGACGAGGCTGTCGCCTTCGCCCTGCTCCACCGGCCGCACACCGCCGTGTGCGGCGATGATGTCCGCGAGTGCGCGGTCGAACCGCGCGACGGCCTTCGCCATCTCCTCGGGCTGCGTCTCCCACAGCCGCGTCGACCCTTCGACGTCGGCGAGCAGCAGCGTCACCGTTCCGGTCGGTAGCTCGCTCACGCCTACATCGCTCTCGTCCACCGGCGGCGTGTCCGCGCGTGGGTCAATCCCGCTCATGCTAGCCAGCATCGGTGCTCGTCAACGCCATAACATCCGCGAAACCGCGCAGATTGCGGATCCGTTGGCTGCTGTTTTCTCCGCGTTCTGGCCGATTCTCTGGGCGTTGCCGCACCGGATAGTCGACTCGTCCGATGAAGCACGAGAGGAAACGCCATGAAGCTGTCCACCAAGGTTCCGCCCGTCCGGCTCGCACTCGCGGTGCAGCGGGTCCGTGATCGTCTGCTGCGGCTTCACCAATCGCTGGCCCCCGCACCCGCAGTGATGGCGGAGTTCATCAGCGCGGCGTGGATGGCCCAGAGCATCACCGTCGCTGCCGACCTGCGCATCGCCGATGCGCTGGCCGAGAAGCCGCTCGGGCTCGACGAGCTGGCAAGCAGGGTCGAGGCCGATCCGGATGCGCTGCGCCGGCTGCTGCGCGCCTTGATCGGCCGTGGCATCTTCAAGCGACTCCGTGACGGCCGCTACGACCTGACGCCGCTGGCGCGGACGCTGCGCTGGGACGCACCGGATTCGATGGCGGCCCTCGCCAGCTTCATCGGCTCGCCGATGGACCGCGAGCACTGGAGTCACTGCGTCGATGCGATTCGAACCGGACAGTCGGTGGTTCCGAAGCTGCGCGGCATCGAGGGTTTCGACTGGTTCGCAAGTGCAGCCCGAAGTCTTCGACGTTTTCAACCAGGCCATGACCAACTTCTCGGAGCTGGCGGTGGCCCCGGTGACAGCCGCGTACGACTTCAGCGGCTACCGCAACGATCGTCGATGTCGCCGGCGGGCACGGCCGACTGCTGGCCGGCATCCTCGCGGCCGCCCCAGCGGCGAGGGGTGTCCTTTTCGACCTGCCGCATGTCGTGGCGGGCGCAGGACCGTTGCTGCGGAAACACAATGTCGCTGACCGCGTGCGGATCGCCGAAGGCTCGTTCTTCGATTCCGTCCCCGAAGGCGGCGACCTCTACGTGATGAAGAACATCATCCACGACTGGCCCGACGACAGGGCCCAACAGATTCTCAAAACCGTTCGCGCGGCGGCCCGCAAGGGCGCGACGCTGGTGCTGGTCGAGTGCGTGATACCGGAGCACGACCGAGACTTCTCCGCCAAATGGATGGACCTGGGGATGCTGGTCGACAACACGGGCCGCGAACGCACTGCGGATGAGTACCGAGACCTGTTGCAGCAGAAGGGTTTCACATGACTCGCGTAGTGCCGACGGCCTCGCCGTTCAGCCTCGTGGAAGCAGAGGCGGTTTAGCCGATCGCTGGCCCTGTCGTATGTCATCGGCCGTCGTCGAGTCCCGTTCGAATCAGGTCCCAGGCGAGCCGTCGGGCTTCGGCGGCATGTGTGTGCATGCGCCGCTGGACGGCCGGGATGGGATTGGGTTCGGGTGTGCGCCCTTCGACAACGGCCAGATGCACATCCTCGGCTACCTGAATTGCCATCAGAGCCGCCTCGTTGACGCGGTTCAGCGCGCCGTGGAGCCGGTCGTCCTCGATGAGCGAGTGGGCATTGCCGAGCTCTACCGAGAACTCGTTTACGACTTGGCCGATCTGTTCGAAGATCGGGTTCATCGCCTGCTCGCGCTCGACGCGGTCCTCGATGAGCAGGACACTCGCGCCCTTGTTCCACAATCTCGCCAGCATCTGCGTGTGTTCGCCGACGGCCCGTGACACCTCGATCATCGCTTGCTTCTGATGTTCATGGGCGGGGTTGACGCTATCTCGACCCGTGCTCAGGTAGGAGCCGACCGCTAGAGAAGTGAGGGCCCATGGCAGATCCCGTGCCACAGGAAGGCGACTCGTCAGTCATTGTCAGCCTCACCGACGCGGCAATGCACATGTACTCAGCGGCGATTGATGCTCTGCCGTTCCCTGAGGACAAGAAGTTCCACAAGCGCGCCGACGTCGTTCTGTCGGGCATGCGGAAGCTGAGGGCGGGGCTGACGGACGGCGCAGGCCGGAGTAGGTCCACGCCCATGGTGATCGTCGCGCTCGGCGACGTGCGTCGGCGCTATGACCAACTGATGGCCCGCGCCGCGGCCGCACCGGGGTCGGCTCTGGGCCAGCAGCTGTATGCCGCTCGGATCGAGGCCAAGTTGTCTGCTGAGGAAGTCGCCAATGGGGTTGGACTTCGCGCCGACCTCATCGACGATCTCGAGGCCGGCGAAATCCCCACCGAAGAGGAAGCGGTGAAGGTAGAGAACTCATCGCCGCGCTGGGCGGGGTGCCCGGAACCGAGCATCTCGCGCCCGTTGAGCCCGAGCACCACGAGCAGCACGCGGGCGAACACCACGAGAACGAGCACCACGAGTCGGCGGATTCATCCGTCAACGGCTGGGACGAATCGTTCGCCGGCAACGGCTAGCTGTGGACAGGCAGGGCAGCGGCTAAAGCACGTAATCGCCGACGAGCTTTCCGATGGTGCGAATGTCGACCTGCCCCTTGAAGTCCAGGTGCACCTTCCCTAGACCGGAGAACCACAGTTCGAGTTCGGCGTCGAGGTCGAAGCGCCCGGCGGTCTCAATGCTCCACGCCTGGATCTTGCTGTAGGGCAACGAGGAGTAGTCGCGCTTCTTGCCGGTGAGCCCTTGGACGTTGATGGCGATGAGTCGCTTGTTGGTGAAGACGACCGAGTCGCGCATGCCCTTGAAGGCGAGGTGCACCCGTTCGCCGTCGACGAGCATCGGCGCCAGTTCGGCGGCAACCGGCCCGGGATCACTCGGCCCGAGCTTGAAGAATGCGCCGTTCTGAAAGTCGATCATGGGCCGCACGTTAGCGGCCCCACACCTCGGGGTCGTCGGCTTCGCGGAGAATGCACGACTGCATCGCTTTCTCGAGCGGCTACTCCGGCAGCTGACGCCTCGCCGGCGCGACGTTCCTGTCACGTCGTTCGACGCGGCGGCCGGTCAATGGCGACTACGCCGATGCATCCGGCACGGCCGATCGTGACGAATTGACCCTGACGACCTTCAACATCTGGAACGACCCGTATTTCGCCGCGGAACGCTATCGAGCGATCGCCGAGCTGATGTCGAAACACGCGCCCGACGTCATGGTGTTCCAAGAGGTGACCCCGGACGCGCTGGCGATTCTGCTCGCCGATCCGTGGGTGCGGGAGCACTGCTTCTGCGCTGCCGTCACCGCTCGCGGGGTCGGCGACTACGGCATGCTGATGCTGTCCCGAATGCCCCTCCGCTGCGTCGGCTACACGCGACTGCCCAGCCGCATGTCGCGCGGCTTCCTGCAGGCAGAGCTGATCATCGGAGGTGCGCGGACCGTCGTCTGCTCGTTACATCTCGACAGTGGCAAGGCGGCCGCCGGGTTGCGCAGCCGCCAGCTTCGTCGGGTGTTTCGCGAGCTCCGCTCGGTCGACGACGCAATCGTGCTTGGCGACTTCAACATGCGCGACGCCGAGGACGAGCAGATCGTCGCGCCCTTCGTCGACGTCTGGCCGGCGCTGCGCCCAGATGAGCCCGGCTTCACCGAGGACACGTCCATCAACTTGATGCGGCTGGACAACAGAAATAAGCAACGGCACGTCCGCTTCGATCGCGCGCTCCTCAAGGGTCCGGCGTGGGCTGCTGCAAGCATCGATCTGCTGGGACGGAGCCACTGTCCGACGCGCTTGCGCGCATCTTTCCCTCCGACCACTTCGGGGTGCGGTGCCGCCTCGTCCGCCGCCGTTGAACCTCACCCGCGACGAATCGGCCTATTTCCAGGCGAATACCGGTTGCTCGAGCTCGTCGACCGGGTCGTGACGGCCCTCCAGACACAGCCACCGCAGTTGCAGCAGCACCGCACCCGTCGGCGCGTGGATGAGGTCGTTCCCCAACGGGATTTGCACGACCGGACGCGGGCTTTCCGGGATGGTGATGAAGCGCGGCGAGTCCTCCCGTTGCAGTTGGTGCAACCCCACCCGGTAGACCGCCACCACCTCGTCGGGCGCGGGACGGGGATCGAGCCGGCCGCCGCCCCAGATCACCACCGGCGTGATGACGTATCCCGACCGGGTCGGGTAGTCGTCGAGCAGGCCCAGCACCGCCGAGTCGGGCAGCCTGACACCCACCTCTTCGTCCAGCTCCCGCAGCGCGGCGTCGACAGCGGTTTCGCCCGGGTCCACGCGGCCGCCCGGCAGCGCCCATTGTGCGGCGTGTGAAGAGAGCCGAGATGCCCTGCGGCACAACAGGAAAGCCGCACCTCCCGAAACGTCGACCATCCGGCCGTCGAGACCGGCCTCCATCGGCCGCCCGGCGATCCAGTCGTCCACCGGCGCCGGATCCACCCTGTCCTCGCCGATCTCCGAGTCGACCAGCACCACCGCGACGGCCGCGTGCCGCTTCGTCGGGTCGGTCACGGTGCGGCGGTCGTGACCCGCCAGGTTTGCCCGGATCCGTTCGCGCAGCGCCTCGTCATAGGTGATCGTCACCGCTCGACCATAGGAGATCGGGCCTTAGCAGGGGATTTTTGGTGATCTCATCGTCAGCGTGAGACGAAATAGTGAGCAACCGGACTTCGTTTCTTCTTGTGTGAATGCAAGCCAATTGCAGATAGCGGAGGAACCGATGGAAGCGCGGCTGAAAGTCCTTGTCCCGCAAGGTCTCGTTCTTGAGACCATGGCCACCCCGGCGAATATCGACACGATCCTCTATGACCCCGGCGAGCCATGGCCACCGGGAGCCCTGGACGCGACCGTGGTCGTGGTCGGCTACGAGAACGCAGCGGCCACCGGGTCCAGGTTCGTGGAGTTACCGGACTTGCGCCTCGTCCAGACCCTCAACGCCGGTTACGAGCAGTGGCTGCCGATGCTGCCCGACGGTGTCATGTTGTCCAATGGGCGCGGCGCACACGGCGGCTCGACAGCGGAGTGGGTGGTGGCCGTACTCCTCACCATCTACCGGGATCTCCGGCTGTTCAACGAACAGCAGGCGGAAGGTGTGTGGCGGCCCGAAGACACCGACACCCTGATCGGTAAACGAGTCGTCGTCCTCGGCGCCGGGGACTTGGCGGTCAACCTCGCCTCGCGGCTCGCGCCGTTCGAGGCCGAGGTGACGCTGGTCGGGCGGCGGGCCAGGCCGGGCGTGCATGCGCTGGCAGAAATCGACGCGTCTTCTGCCGCGACGCCGACGTGGTGGTGGCCATGCTGCCTGGGAACGAGTCGACCTATCACCTCATCGATGCCGAATTTCTTGCCAAGCTGCGCGACGGCACGGTGGTCGTCAACGCCGGCCGGGGCGGGTCGGTCGACACCGACGCCCTGCTCGCGGAACTGACGTCCGGCCGGCTGCGCGCCGCGCTCGACGTCACCGATCCGGAGCCACTGCCGGCCGGCCATCCGCTGTGGTCGGCGCCGGGCCTCCTGCTGACTCCGCACGTAGCCGGGAGCACCGCCGGTGCCTGGGAACGGGCGTGGGCCGTGGCGGTCCGTCAGATCGAGGTCTACGCCGGCGGCGGGCGCCCACCGAACGTGGTGGCCGGCCCCGGAGCACCCTGACGGCGTGTAACTAGCCGTCGAGCTCGCCCGCGATTCCGCGTTCGATCGCGGCGCGGGTGCGCTCAGGCAGCACGATCAGGCCGTCGAGTTCGGATCGGGCGACATTGAAAGCACGTTCACGTTCCTGGGCGTCGCCGCCTGGTCCGACGCGATCCGCAGCGCGCGTTTCGCGCGGCCGAGCCGCTGTTGTTCGGCCCGCGAGAAATCGTTTCGCCGCCTTCGGATTGCTTCGGACTCCGCCACGTCGAACGCGGTCACGTACTCCTCCACGGCGTCGCGGTACTGCCTAGCGAGGTCGGCGTCGCGCATCAGGTCGGTGGGGTCGGCGGGGCGAGGAAGTCCGCCCTCAGCTTGGCGCGATGAAAACCCTGCGTGAGCGGATCGCGCATGTCGGTCATTAGCGGATAGTCAAGGAGCTTGCCGACGTCGAGTTCGTAGTCGAGCCAGCGAGTATCCGTCCGATCGTGCTCTCTTGCTGTCCGCTTGATCGCCTGCCACTGCGCTGTCTGATCGCGTCCGCCTCTCGACGCCTCGTCCGTCGGGGCACCGTCCTGGGCCCGCGCCCTCGATACCGCGCGCAGACCGGCAATGATCACACCGGCCACCGGCACAATCACGATCAGTAACTCGACGAGGCGAATGAGCAAACCCACCTAGCCAGAATGCCTGTCGTCTCACCGAAATACGATGACTGGCATGGCCCCCGGCGCGGTGGGCCCCTGTTGGGCTGGCACGCTGGTCTTTAAGATGGCCTCCCCCGCTCCTGAACTGCTCGACGACACGGGCGACCTGTCCGCCCTGCGCGCGAAGGGCGCCGACCCTGACGAGCTGTTCGCGTCCTTCGCCGCGTGGGCCGAGGCGAGCGGCACCGTGCTCTACCCGGCGCAGGAGGAGGCGCTGATCGAGTTGGTCAGCGGCGCGAACGTGATCCTGGCGACGCCGACCGGCTCGGGCAAGTCGCTGGTGGCCACCGGTGCGCTGTACGCGGCGCTGGCGGCAGGACGCCGCAGCTACTACACCGCCCCGATCAAGGCATTGGTCAGCGAGAAGTTCTTCGCCCTCTGCGACGTGTTCGGTGCGGCCAACGTCGGCATGCTCACCGGCGACGCCGCGGTCAACGCGGGCGCACCGATCATCACCTGCACCGCGGAGGTGCTGGCCAACATCGCGCTGCGCGAGGGCGCCTCCGCCGACATCGGTCTGGTGGTCATGGACGAGTTCCATTTCTATGGCGACCCCGACCGCGGCTGGGCGTGGCAGGTTCCGCTGCTGGAGCTGCCGAATGCCCAATTCCTTTTGATGTCAGCCACGCTCGGCGACGTCACGTTCCTGCGCGAGGACCTGACGCGGCGCACCGGAAGGCCGACGGCGCTGGTCGCCAACGCCGAACGCCCGGTTCCGCTGCACCACTACTACGCGACCACGCCGATGCACGAGACGATCGCCGACCTGCTGGAGACGAAGCAGGCACCGATCTACGTCGTCCACTTCACCCAGGCCTCGGCGCTGGAGCGCGCGCAGGCGCTGATGAGCGTCAACGTGTGCACCAAGGAGGAGAAGAAGGCGATCGCCGAACTGATCGGCGGGTTCCGCTTCTCGTCGGCGTTCGGGACGACGCTGTCGCGACTGGTCCGGCACGGGATCGGCGTTCACCACGCCGGGATGCTGCCGAAGTACCGGCGGCTGGTGGAACAGCTCGCCCAGGCGGGCCTGCTCAAGATCATCTGCGGCACCGACACTCTCGGCGTCGGCATCAACGTGCCGATCCGGACCGTCGTCTTCTCGGCGTTGTCGAAGTACGACGGCACTCGCACCCGACTGCTCAACGCCCGCGAGTTTCACCAGATCGCCGGGCGGGCCGGCCGGGCGGGCTACGACACCGCGGGCACCGTCGTCGTTCAGGCGCCCGACCACGAGGTGGAGAACCTCAAGCAGTTCGCCAAGGTCGCCGACGACCCGAAGAAGCGCCGAAAGCTGGTGCGCCGCAAGGTGCCCGAGGGCATGGTGCCGTGGAGCGAGTCGACCATGACCCGGCTGGTCGACGCCACCCCTGAGCCGCTGACCAGCAATATGCGGGTGTCGACGGCGATGATCCTCGACGTCGTCGACCGTCCCGGTGACCCGTTCGCCGCGATGCGCAGGCTGCTCACCGAGAACCACGAGCCGCGAAAGCGGCAGCTTCAGCACATCCGCGAGGCGGTCGGCATCGCCCGCTCGCTGCTGCAGGCGGGCGTGGTGGAGCGGCTCGACGTACCGGAGGCCGACGGGCGACGCTACCGGCTGACCGTCGACCTGCCGCCCGACTTCGCCTTGAACCAGCCGCTGTCGACGTTCGCGCTGGCCGCGGTCGATGTGCTCGATCGCGGCGTCGGAAACCTATGCGCTGGACGTTGTCTCGGTCATCGAGGCGACGCTCGAAGATCCTCGCCAGATCATGGCCGCACAGCTGAAGAAGGCCAGGGGTGAAGCCATCGCGGCGATGAAGGCCGAGGGCATCGAGTACGACGAGCGGATGGAACTGCTGGACGACGTCACCTATCCCAAGCCGCTCGAGGAGCTGCTGGGGCATGCCTTCGAGGTGTACCTGCAGAGCAACCCGTGGGCCGCCGACGGGCAGCTGTCGCCGAAGTCGGTCGTCCGCGAGATGTGGGAGCGGGCGTTCACGTTCCGCGAGTACGTCAGCGTCTACGGGCTGACCCGATCCGAGGGCGCAGTGCTGCGCTACCTCTCCGACGCCTTCAAGGCGCTGCGATCCGGAGTGCCCGCCGCCGCGCGGACCGAGGAGGTCACCGACATCGTCGAGTGGCTCGGCGAGCTTGTGCGCCAAGTTGATTCGAGTCTGCTCGACGAGTGGGAGCAGCTCACCAATCCCGACGATCCGCTCGATACGCCGGTGGCAGTGCCAGCCCGCCCGCGCCCGCTGACCGGAAACGAGCGGGCGTTCACCGCGATGGTCCGCAATGCGCTGTTCCGCCGGGTGGAGCTGTTCGCGCGGCGCCGCTGGTACGACCTCGGCGAGCTGGACGGTGCCTCCGGGTGGACGTCCGAACGCTGGGAGGAGGTCGGCGCGACGTACTTCGCCGAGCACGACGACGTGGGTACCGGCGCCGACGCCCGCGGTCCGGCGCTGTTGATCATCGACCGGCAACCGGGCGTGTGGCGGGTGCGGCAGATCCTCGACGACCCTGCCGGCGACCACGACTGGGGCTTCGACGTCGAGGTGGACCTGGAGGCCTCCGACGAGGAGGGCGTGGCGGTTCTTCGCGTCGTCGACGCGGGGCGGATGGCTTGATTCACTTCTGCGAGTTGCTGGGACCGGGATTACAGCAGCGGTGCGACGTTCTCCGCACTGCCGACCGAGACTGGGTCTTGGACTTCGATGCCTACGCGGATATGGTGTGCACGAGCTTCGGGGGTGGAGACGTGGTGGTAGTCGCCACTCATTGGCGGGTGCCACTCGGAGCCGGCCCTGGGTCGGCATGCGACGAGCCACCGCGGCCACGGCCATGTTCGGGCTCCTTGGAGCCATTCGCCGCCTGACTCAGCGCCAGCGGTAGCCGACGTGCTGCTAGGCATCGGCCGACTGCGTAACTGATGCCCGACCTGTTCGGCTGCGAACTGTTGGAGATGACCGGCCCGCAACTAGTTGTTGTGGTGGTGGTTGTGGCTGGAATGGCTGGTACCACTTCCAGTGGGCGCGTTCGCCGGTGGGTCCGGGACACGGTGCCACGGTGGGTGGGGGTCGGTTCGGTGGGCGGGCCAGCGATGCCTGGATTCAGCGTTCGGCCGTCGCTGTCGGTGACGGTGAGATGGTCGGCGGGCCCGGTGATGGTGATGACGCCGCGATGGTGTGAGCCGATGATGGTGGGGGCATACCAGCACCAGGTTGTCTAGCTCGGTGGCGCCGCCGTCTTCCCAATGCCGGATGTGGTGGGCGTGCAGACCGCGGGTAGCCCCACAACCGGGCACCGCACACGTGCGGTCGCGGTGCTCGAGGGCACGGCGAAGCCGGCGACTGATCAGCCGGGTCGTGCGGCCGGCGCCGATAAGCTGCCCGTCGCGTTCAAACCACACCTCACAGGTGGCATCACAGCCCAGGTATTGGCGATCAGCGTCGGAGAGCAGCGGACCCAGATGCAGCGCCGCGGCGCGCTCCTTCGACGTCGAGATGCACGACCACGGTGGTGTGCTGCCCGTGGGGCCGGCGAGTGACCTCGGCGTCCCAGCCGGCCTCGACCAGAGCCATGAACGCCGCGCCGGTAGTCGGCAACGGGGGCCGATGATCTGGTGCGGGTCGGTCGCCGTTGTCGTGATCGCCATTGTCGTGATCGCGCTTCCACTCGGCGATCAACGCATCCAGATGAGACTGCAAGGCCGCGTCGAACTTCGCGGCCTCCAGATGGCCCAGTGTGATCCGCCAGCAGCTGCCCTGCTCGTCGGTGGTCTTGGTGATCGAAGCCCGCGGTTCGGGTTCAGGTTCGGGCCCAGGATCGGATTCGGGTTCGGGTTCGGGTCGCGGCTCGAGCTTGACCGCGGTGCGCAACTGAGCTGACCGTGGCGACCCGGGCCAGCTCCGCATAGTGCTCATCAGATCCGTCGGCAGCACCCCCCGCAATCACACCGACCTGATCCAGCGACAGTCGGCCCTCCCGCATCCCTTGCGCGCAGCGCGGAAACGCCTCGAGCCGGCGGGCGACGGTGGCGATCGTCGTCGCGTTTGCCGGTGAGCGTGCCGGTCTTCCAGGCCACCAACGCCGCCACCGACCGCGCACCCGTGATACCCACCAACTCGTCGCGATCCAACTCCGCGACGATCTCCACGATGCGCCCATCGATCGCATTGCGCTGACCGCATCAACTCCCCCAACTCGTCAAACAACACCTCAACACGATCGCCAGGCCGCAATGCCGTAGCGGCAGACGATGCGGTCGAGGACATGACCCCATCAAAGCAGCGGGGTACGACAAATCTGGCGCCTCAGCGATCGATCCCATTGTGGCCCGAGCCACCGGAGCGTCCGTCTAACCGGTCAGAACCGGATGTTTCGCAGTACGTCGTACACGCTGGCGATCCACAGCAGCAACGGAATGACCGCCGCGATCGCCGCGCCGTCGACCAGTTCGAGGATTCGCTTGGTCACCGGCGACACCCGGCGCACGCCGCTCGGCCGCCCCGATGACGATCAACGCCACGATCGCCGCGCGCCGTGTAGAGGCTCAGCACCAGCCACGCACTGTCCGGGTACCACAGGCGACAACTTCACCATCACGCCGGTCGGGATGATGACCGCCGCCGCCAACAGCGCCCACGCGCACCACCGCTCGGCGTACAGCCGCGACCGGAAGCCGCAGATCGACGTCACCAGTCCGGCGACGATCAGGCTGTGAATGAAGAAATGTCCTTGCACCACAACGGCGATCGCGCCGATCGACAGGATCAGCGCGCCCGCGGTCACGAACCCGATCAACAACCGCCTCGCCAGCTGACTGCGCTCGTGCAGCCGCGCAGCGGAGTCCGGAACGGACTCGATGATCGCCTGCCAGGTCGGTGATTCCTCGCCGGGCATGTCGGAAGTCGCGACCGGGTCGAGCAGTTCGTCGTTGGCCACTGTCTCGCCGGGCGCCGGGATCGGCGGCAGTGCGATCCGCGCAACCGCCACTGTCAGTTTCGCCGCGTTCGTCACGACGATCAGACCGAATGCGATCGCACCGGCCGGCACCCAGTACTGCCAGCCGTAGCCGAACGCGATCGCCGCCGCCGTCGCCGCGATCGATGTGACCGCGAAAAACGAAGCCAGCTCCGCTCGTCTTGCGCGGACCGCCCCGCGTCGCCAACGTCAACAACAGCACCACTGCCGCCGCGCCCGCGGCCTGCGGTGCACCCAGCGAGTCGACGCCGCGCGGCAGCGGAACGGCCAGCGCCGCCGCACCGGCGAGCGCCGGCAACGGCGGCGACCAACAGGCTCTCCGCCATGTCGATGTTCTGGTAGCGGTTCGTCGCCAGCGCGCTGCCGCCGAGCAGACCCAGGCCGAGCACGCCGAGCGCCACCGCCCACCACCAGTCGTGGCCGGTCTGCGACCACGCCACCAGTCGACATCACCGTCACCGCCAGCGCGGCGAACGGAATCGCCAGGCCGACAAAGCGATTCAACGCGGTGCGGTCGAACTCCGGCGACTCGTCGAGAACCGCGATCGCGTCGATCACGTCCTCGACCAGCGGCCGGTACCGCTCGGTGCGGCTGACCGACACCAACGTCAGCAGCGACCCGTCGACCACTCCCGCGTCGTCCAGCGATTCGCTGAACTTCAGCGGCGGCGCGCCCGGCCGCGCGAACGCCCACACCCCCTGCGCCGAGAAGTCGAACCCGGCCAGCACGTCCTTCGGGGTGTCCTCGAGGAGTTCGGCCAACACCGACACCGTCTCGTCGATGTAGGTCTCGATCGGCGCCGACGCCGGCAGCACCAGATCGGTCATCCGCCGCCCGGTCAGGATCGTCACTCGCGTGGTCGACGGCCGGCCGGGCGTGACGCCCGACGACGCTGGTGCTGCGGCGGCGGTGGAGGTCAACGCCGTTCGAGCCTGTCGAAGTCATCGGACAACGCCGCGGCCAATTCGATGATCCGCCGCCGGAACGTCCTTGCCGAGCAGGTCGAGCTGGATCTCGGTGCCGGCCGCGATGTGCTTGTCGTACGGCAGCACGATGACGCGGCCCGGCGGAACGTGGCGCTCGAACTGCTGCACCAGATCCTCGACGTCGATGTTCGGCTTGCCCGGCACGACGTGGTTGATCACCACGCACGAGCGGCCCAGCAGATCCTGATATCCGTTCTGCCGCAACCAGTCCATCGTCACCGCGGCCTGACGCGCACCGTCGATCGACGCGCTCGCCACGATCACCAGACCGGAGACCGTCGACAGCACGCCGCGCGCGGCGGGCTGGAACAGCCCCGCTCCGCAGTCGGCCAGCACCAGGTTGTAGTAGCGCGACACGATGCTCGTCGCGCCCTTCCAGTCCTCGTCGTTGAACTCGCGACGCGCACCGCTGTAGTCCTCGGAGGACAACACCTCGAGATTCGAGCCGTTCATGCTCGTGTACGCACGAATGTCGTTGTACCGCGCCAGTTCCTTGTCCGACAGCAGATCCGCCGATCGTCGCCGCCGACTGCCGTCCCGCGCGGTCGGCGAGGTTGCCGCCGTCCGGATCCGCATCGATCGGCCAGGATCCGGTCGCCGCGCACCTTGCTCAGCGCCGAGCCGAGCGAGACCGTGACGGCGGTCTTGCCGACGCCGCCCTTGAGGCCGAAGACCCCAATCTGGTACGAGTCCCGGGCATTTCGACGGATCCGGGTATGCAGATCCATCTCGTAGAGCTCGTCGGGCGACAGGCCCAGGTTGATCCGCGTCAGCATGTACAGCAGGTGCCGCCAGCCGCGCTGCGACGGCATCTTGACCGCGGACTTCACACCGACGTGTGACAGCGCGTCGATGGCGCGGTGATTGCCGATCGTCGCCGCCGACGTCGGCGCGGGCTGGCCCGCCGACTGGCCGGCCGCCACGTCCGTTCTCGGACTGCGCCTCGGCGAAGTGCTGCGACGGGGCGGGCGCCGGTGCGGGCCGCGGCGGCGGCGTCGGCGCCGACCGCGGCTGCTCGAATCGCGCGCCGGCGGTCCGGCGGACTGCGGCGTCCGCATCATCCCGTTGGCTTGCCGCTGCGGAGGCGCCGAGCGCGCGGGCGGCATCTGAGTGGTGACCTCAGTCT
Organism: uncultured Actinomycetota bacterium; assembly: GCA_963766465.1. Taxonomy (GTDB): domain Bacteria; phylum Actinomycetota; class Actinomycetes; order Mycobacteriales; family Mycobacteriaceae; genus Mycobacterium. The sequence goes on along the minus strand of CAVXZT010000011.1, from coordinate 103,786 downwards.
GGCGCGGCGGCGGCGCCGGTGCGGCCTGAGTCTGTGCTCGGGGCGACGGGCATCGCGGGCGGCGTCACTTCGCTGCGGCCCGGCCCGCCGGTGGGCATCGGCGCCGCGACCCGTTGGCGAGCGGCGTCGCGATCCGCCTCGTCGTCGGCTGTCTGCACAGCGTCGCCGGAGGAGTGGAAAAGCCGGTCATAGTCGGCCGACATGAGTACCTCTCATTGTTAAAACGCCGAGACGCACGCGGTGGGCGGGGTCCGCCTCGGGTCGACCCGCCCACCTGCGCGCACCGTCGATTACGTCAGAACATCCCGGTGACGCCGGCTTCGGTCTGCGCCATCGTCGAGCCGGCCTCGCTGATGGTCTGCGCGAGATTCTGCAGCGCCGCGTTGAGTTCGGCCGACGTGGTGTCCCAGCGCATCTGCACGGCCTGGTAGGCCTCCGAGCCGGTGCCGCCCCACACCGACGGCCAGCGCCGCGAGCGAGGCCTTGCCCTCGTCGAGCAGGCCAGCGGTGGCTGGACGGCGCTGCCGATCTCGCCCGCGCCGCCTTCGATGCCGGCGAAGTTCCATACCTGTTCAGTCATGTGTTTTCTCCGTGTCTTGAGTCGATTGGGGGTGACTAGTGGTCGATGTTCATCGCCGACGGAAGGCGCCGGCCTGGTCATCGTCGGTCGACGTGTACTGCATGCCGGAGGTGTGGATGTTGGCCGAAATGTCGTTCAGCTCTTGATCTGCCGCGCCGCCGCCTCGTGGAAGCGCACCAGCGCTGCCTGCGCCGCGGTACCGGCCTGGCCGACCATCTGAGCGGCCAGCGCGCCTGCGGTCGCCTCGACCTGGCGATGACGGCCTTGAGCTCACCGGAGATCCGTTCGAAGTTCGCTGCCTCCTTGGCGAGGACAGCGGCATCGGTATTCATCTGTGCCATGCTGGATACTCTTTCTCTCTTCCTGTGTCCTCACCACGGATGGCGAGTCTTTCCGGCCAGCTGGCCGGGAAGTCTGTTGTGTGGACGACTCACCAGTCGTCGTCTTCGTCCTCGCCCAGGTCCTGGGGCAGCACGCCCGGGGCCGTCAGCCCCTGTTTCGAGCCGCCGCTCTTTCCGCGCTGGCCCATCCACCCATGGGACCCCACCGCCGCCTGCGCCGACCGGCGCCAGCCCGCCGGCGTCGCGCCGCAGCCGCCCCCGGCGCCACAGCCACCGGTTCCGTCGCGCCGATGAGTTGGCCATCAGCGGGGTCCGCGCCACGGTCCGCCCGCGCCGGGCAGCGACGCCGCGCGCACCAGGCCCGCGCCGGAGCCCGCGCCCGGATCCGCCGGCCAACGGGTGGTTGGACAGCGGGCTGGCCCCGATCAGCCCCATCTGAGCGCCTTTGTCGCTGCCCAGTCCGCCCATCTGGCTGAACATCGACGTCACCTGCTGCAGTGGCTGGGTCAGCTGCTGCATCGGCTGGGTGATCATCTGACCGGCCTGCTGCGGCAGCTGACCGAGCGTCGAACCCAGCTGGGACGCCATCTGCATACCCATCTGCATGCCTTGCTGTGCGCCCTGCTGCATCTGGTCCTGCTGACCGAACTGCTGCGTGTTCTGGGTCCGCTGAGCCTGGCCCTCGCGCGTGCACCGCCATCTGGTTGGCCTGAGACCCCACCCGGCCGGTCTGCAGACCGCACCGACTCGACTGTCGCCTGCGCGCCGACGTGTGCGATCGCCGCGTTGCGGATCGCGGCTGCGGGCGCCATGGCGGCGGCCTGACCAAGCGCGGCGCCGGCCGTCCCTCCCCCACACCCGGGATGACGATCGGTGTCATCGGCATGATCGGCTCGAACAGCATGTTCAAGCCTGTCTCGGCCTGGTAGAGGTCCATCGCGCCGGCCGCCTGATTCCACATCCGGACGAAGTAGTCGAACTCGTTTACCGCGATCGGCACGGTGTTGATGCCGAGGAAGTTGGTCGAGTTCAGCACCGCGTTGGTGATGTGGTTCTGTTCGATCTCCGGGATCGGCGGAGTGGTGACCATCGCCACGCTGTACGAGTTCGCCTGGGCTGTTGCTTGCAATGCTCGCTTCTGCGCCTGCGCCGAGACTGTCCTTAGCCAGACGACCATCGGCATGGTTGCAGCAACTGCGCTTTCGCTTGCTGAGCCACTCCACGCAGACGACAAGGCAGCCAGACTCGCGGCCAGTTCATCGGCCTGCGTCTCAAGGAAAATGGCCAGCGCTTCCCAGCCCGCGGCTGCCTGCAGCATCGGCGCCGGTCCGGCACCGGCCATCAGCCGCGCGGTGTTCAGCTCCGGCGGCATTCCATGCCAGAACATCGTCTGTTGCTTCCTCGCCTGTGGTGTGGGCCCAGCGGCCGGTCAGAAGTTGGAGGCGCTGGCGCCGTCCACCGCGGTGTAGATGCCGGCGATCTCCATGTAGGCCGCACCCGCGCGAGCCATCTCTTCCTGCGCAAACGTGTTCATCGCCAGTGTCTCGACACCCTCGACGGCGAAGGCCGCCGCCGCTTGGGCGGAAACCTCGTCAGCGCCTGCCGGCATCAGAGCAGTCACCGCGGCGGAGGCCGTCGTACCGGCCGCCAGGCCACGGGCACCATTTGCGACCACTTGTGAGCCGATGCCGACGGCTCCGGGGTTGTGTTCCATAGGCTGCATTTGCGATGTCTCCTCACGTGGTTTGAATTCGCTGCGTATTGATTTGTGCGCCATCCAACCAGCGGTTGCCATGGCGTTCGGATCATTCCCCCGACCCGTTAGCTGGAGCCTTGCCATCAGCTTTGCTGTGGCGTCTCGACTTATCTTACCGGCCCCTGAGGGGTGCTCCCTACACTTCTTCTTCCGGCGGATCCACATAGGCCGCCTGGATGACCTCTTTTCGTCCGGCGATACGAGAAATGCCTGGCCGGGCGGACGCCGCTTGAGCTTGATCTCGCTGGACGGAAACTCCTGCTTTTCGCCGGAGAGGAACATTGTGGGCGACCCAGCCCCGTAAGCAGCGCCGACGAACTTGTCCATGGTGGCCCGGTGCGCCTGGCTCATCTGGCACGTCGCGATGATGTGCAGGCCGATGTCGGCGGCCGCCGGCAGCAGGGGGAACAGTGGCGCCATCGGCGGCATCATTCCGCTCGCGGCGACGATCATGTGCCAGTCGTCGACCAGCAACACGACGTCCGGACCGCTCCACCACGACCGCGCCCGCAGCTGGGCAGTCGTCAGGTCGGGCGGCGGCAGCCGTTTCTGCAAGTTCATGGCCAGCGCCTTGATCGCCTCCTCCAGCGTCGCGTTGTTGCGATTCACGGCGCCGGCGTCGAGCAAGTGGCTGGCGGGCACCGCGTCGAGCAGGCCCGACCTGTAGTCGGCCAGCATGAACCGCACCTGCGAAGGGCTGTTGCGGGCGCAGATCGCCTGCGCCACAGCATGTGCGATTCGCGTCTTGCCGGACTTCGGGGCCCCGAAGATCAACTGGTGCGGCGTCATGTGCATGTGGTTGTACGCCACCGTCAGATCGGACTCGCGAATGCCGAGCGGCACCGTCCACCGCGTGCGGTACTCAGCCTCGGGGCCGGGCGGCTTCGGATCGAGTTCGTTCAGGTAGATGCGCTCCGGCAGCACCCGCACCTGCGGTGCCTCCTCGGTCGTTTGGGCGGCGATGATTTGCACCGCCGCCGACATCGCGGCGACCAAGTTGTCGGCGCTGTGCACGCCATCGAGCCGCGGCACGCCCATCATCAGGTGATGCTTTTCCATCGAAACCGCCCGGCCCGGCCGATTGGCTGGGATCTCTCGAGTGATCCGGTCGATCTGGGTTTCATTCACATCGCCGAGCCGGAACTCGATCTTGGTTCCGAGGTAGTCGCGGACGCGCGACTTCAGCTCGGTCCACCGTGGCGTGGAGATCACCGTGTGCACCCCGAATGCGAGGCCTTGCCCGGCGAGGTCCTGCACAACCGGCTCGAGGTCGGGGAACTCCGCAACGAAGGCCGGCCAGCCGTCGATTACCAGGAACACGTCACCAAACGGGTCGGCCGCGGCGGGATGATTCGGATCCTCGCGCATCTGACGATAGGCCGCTATCGAGCCGACCCGGTACTGCTTGAACATGCTTTCCCGTTGGCGCAGAACGGCTTTCATCTCCACCACCACGCGGTTCACCCGGTCAGGCTCTGATCGAGTTGCGACACCGCCGACGTGCGGTAGGTCCTCCAGGTACATCAGGCCGCCGCCGCCGAGGTCCACACAGTAGAACTGCACCTGCCGCGGAGTGTGCGAGGCCGCCGCCGACAGCATCAGCGTCTGTAGAAAGGTGGACTTGCCGGTTTGCGGGGCGCCGCCAAGGGCAATGTTGCCGCCCGCCGCCGAAACATCGATGCCCCACACTTCCTGGCGATGTCGACGAGGCTCGTCCATGATGCCGAGCCCGAACCGCAGTGGTTGGCGCTGATGGTCGCGCTCGATGAGCTCGTTGACCGGCGTCGGATCGGCCAACGGCGGCAACCACATCCGATAAGCGCGGACTTCCCCGGTCGTCAGTTGCTCGAGCACGACTTCACGCAGGACCCGCTGGCCTGAATCGATGCTCATGACGTCACCGCCGTATCGAAGATCGGGGCCGCAGTGAACCGATGTATTCGCAGTCGACTGTCGGTGTGGGTGCGCGGCTTGACTTCGCCGTTGTCCTGGACGGGTGCCGTCGGCTCATAGTTCACACCCGTGAAGACACTGTGGAACTTGACGGGATCCTCCATGCCGACGCGCAGAAAGCCCACACCGCTCTCTTTGTTCGTGATGTATTGCGCCTCAGGCGTTCCGATAACCGCCTTGGATTCTGCCGAGCTGGTGGTCCTCAGTGCGATCCGGTAGGTCAGGTTGGGCTCCAGCTTGTCGATGCGGACACCGCCGGTGTTCAGCGACTGCGTGGCGAGCAACAGGTGCACGCGCAATGACCGGCCAACCCGGCAGATGCGGTCGAACAGACTGATGAAGTCGGGGTGGTTCTGCAGCAACTCGGCGAACTCGTCGACGACGACGAAAAGTGTTGGTAATGGCGGTAGCTCGGCGCCACGTTCACGGTGCTTCTCGTACTCGGCGACGCCGGAGAGCGCGCCTGCTGCGCCGACCTGGATGCCCGCCTGGCGGAGGATGGACTGCCGCCGGTCCAATTCACCGCTGAGCACCTCGCCCATGCGGCTGACGAGCTCGGCTTCTTCTTCCATGTTGGTGACGACCGCAGCGGTGTGCGGCAACTTCTCCATGCCCAGGAACGTCGAGCCACCCTTGAAGTCGGTGAGGAGCAGGTTGACCTGGTCGGGGTGGTGAGTGGCGGCCAACGAGAGAATCAGCGTACGCAGGAACTCCGACTTGCCGGAACCGGTTGTGCCGATGAGCATCCCGTGTGGGCCTGCGCCGAACTCCGCGCCCTCCTTGATGTCGAGGTGCATGATGTCGCCGGACTTGAGCTCGTGGCCGAAGGGGATCCGCAGCCGGTCACGGTCGAGGTCGGTAAACATCCGCCACCGGCTCGGCGTCACTTCCTCGATTGTCTGCGCGCCGACCAGCTGGTGCCACTCGGTGGCGACCTTCTTATGCACGCGCACGCTCTTGTCGATGATGGTGCCCGTGATGGACCAGCCGGCCAGCTTGCGCGCGACACGGCCGGCCTGTTCCGGTGTCATCCGGTCGGACACCGACGTCACGAGACGGAACGTCTGGTTGGGCAGCCTGTCGTCGGCAGTGCCGTCGGCATCCACGCGGATGCGGTAGGCCGACCCGCGGTGGTTCCCGAGCGTGATGACCGTGACGCCCGCCCGGCCATCGACCGGGAACCCGGCTTTACCGCCGCTGAGGTCGATGACGACGACATACGGTCCACTCGGGGCGGAGTCTGCGGTGTGCGGGCCACGCGCGGTCAGGTCGCTCAGACCGTCGGCGCGGGTGAAGACCATGCGCGTCGGGCCTGCGGCATCGGTGTCGGTCTGGTGCTGTACATGTGGCAACCACTTGAGCCAGACCCAGTTCGGGTCCTCGGGATTGTCGGTGAGCACTCGGATCTGCAGCAGGTCCGGCGGATGAAAGACGGCGAGGTGGCAGACCATCGCCGTCAACAGCCCAGCCGCGCCTTCGGGGTCGCCCCCGACCGCGATCGTGGGAAACGTCCTCAGCTGCAGCAGTTTCGGGCAATCGTGGATCAGGCCGTGTGTGCGCAGGAACTTCGTGACCCACATGTGGCTGACCGGCTCGAGGTGCGGCTGCGGGGCGCCCTGCGGGCCGGCGAGCTCGCCGCCAACCGCAGGTTTCAGCAACCGGTCGACCGCGGGTTCGGCGCCGAGGCCGATCCGGGTGGCGGCATAGAAGTCGGCGTTGACCTGTCGCGACCACTGCCGGTTTGTCCCGACGATGGACAGCAGGTCCTCGGGATCCGGCGCGTGGTAGTTGAAGAACGTCACCTGTGCGGCCGCCGACGACGTCACCCGGGTCCGCAGCCCGGCCAAATAGCGCAGATATTCCTTGCGGTCCGCGTTGATTTCGGGCACCCGCTTGCCGCCCGGTCCGCCGCCTGCCATGAAGCCGACGGTGGCCATCACCATCATCAACGGCATCATCAGCATGTACGGCGAGAGTTGCCGGATGCCGGTGAAGATCATGATGACGAGCATCCCGATCATGCCGCCGCCCATGACCCACGGGAGCGCCTTTTGGATCCCCGACGGCGGGATCTCGATGCCGAGATCATCCGGTGGTGTGACGTTGATTTCGCCGGGCGTTAAACGTGGTCCCCGCTTGATGGTTGGCGTGAACTTCTTTGTCGTCATCCGCCGCCTCCAGTGTTTATCCCCCGCAAGGGGCGGTGCCCCGGTCGCCGGTTGCGCAGCTCCGTCACTGACCTTGCGCGGGTTGGGGTCTGCGGGCAGGGTGTCGTGTTCGACCAGTGCGGCCTGCTTCGACAGCACCGGGCCGTCCACCAGTAGGCCCACCACTTGCCATGGCGCGGTCGTGGGCGCTGTCAGGCCCAGGGTCTTGGCTGTCTCCTCGTTGGGCAGCCCGTAGCGAATACCTTGTGGATCGATGTAATACAGGCTCTCGCCGTACCGCGGATCCGGCGATTGCAGCCGGATGTACTGGCCACCGTCGGTGTAAACAGTTGCGTCGCCGCCGATCTGATCGATTCCGGTGTTGAGCACCGACGATGTGATCGGCAGGTGGCGCCCAGTGATCACTGTAGTCTTCGGGGCCTGGTCACCCGCCTCGCGTTGCCACGCCCAGCACAGCGCAGGTGCGTCCTCCCGCTGCAGGATCTCCAGCGGCTTATCCGGCAGCGGTGAGGCGAAGACCTGTTCGGGGATCTTCGCGACCACGCTCGCCTCCACCGACGGTGGCGAAACTAGACCAAAGGAGTTGGTGGCCCGCAACGCGGCCGCCGTAGTGTCGTCGACGCGTGCCACACCGTCGGGCAGAACGACGAAGTGCTGTTCGCCGTCTTCCGTTAGCGCCTTGAACACCGCGCCGTTCACCAGGTTCGGCGGCAGGCCAACGGTATTGGGGTCGCCGACGCGTGGAATGTCCGGCAGCCGCAACGGGCCCGCGTTAGGCAACGCATTGAACAGTCCCGCCGATATCGGGGTCGCCTTGGCCGTCACGGGTATTCCCACTGCCGACGTGACGGCACGGTCAGCGAGGTCGACGTGGTGCCGGCCGTCGTTGGTGACGAGCCAGTTGTCGTCGTCGTAGGACACCAGCACTCCCTGGTCTGGTCGCATCGGTCCCACGGAGGCATCCGTTTGCAACGGTCGCACGATCACCGATGTCTCCAGGGCCGGTGCGACACTTTCGGGCTTGGTGACGATGTCGCATAGCGACCACATCGAATTGGCCGCACCGCCGACTGGCGTTGCGTAAGGGGCGCCGGGTATGCCGATGGGCTGGCCCTTAGGCATCCGGTTCAACTCGTCGGATTTGACTGCGACGGGCGTGCCTGCGTTACCCAGCACCAGCCGCGCGGAGGTCAGGTTGTACACCGGACGCAGCTGGCCCGCGCCCGAGACCATTACATAAAGCTGGTTGGTGGTGCGATCGACGAGAAGCGTGTCGCTGCCTCGTTTTCCGAGCGGTTTGAAATAGGCCAGCAGCGCTGCGCCGATACAGACCAGGACCGCAACGATGACTCCGGCGGAAACTGCGCGGCTGTAGAACTGCAGCGGATCATCGAACATGCGGGTGTCCCGACGGACGATCGCGTGCTCGACGCGGCGCAGCAGGAAGCGCCAACCGCTGACCTGAACCTTGGTGGTAAGCCGAAAACTCGCCATGACTACTCGCCGATCCTCAGACGCGCGTGTACCGCCGTGATCGCCGCGGCCATGTCGTCGCCGTTGATCTCGCTCAGCTGGTCCACGCCCAGACTGTCGAAGTCGACCGAGCGGGCCAGCCTCATGTCACGGTTCTGTTCGCCGGCCTCCACCAGCTGGCGTGCGTATCGGCCGTTGCCCGCGATGTCCAATGCCGGCTTGCCATTCAGCGCCCGCTGACTCAACAGGGTCGCCGCCTCGAGCATCCGCTTCTCGGCCTCTTCGGAGTGCACCGAATCATTGCCATGGGCAATAACTTTCGCGATCTCTACGATCTCGTCCGGTGTATACGAGTCGAACTCGATGCGGGTGGAAAAGCGTGAGCGCAGTCCGTCATTGGATTCGAGCAGCCGGTCGATGTCCGCGCTGTACCCCGCGATGATCATCACAAGGCGGTCGCGGTCGTTCTCCATCCGGGCGAGCAACGTATCCAGAGCTTCAGTGCCGAACGGGTCGGCGCGTCCGTCGCGCTCCTGAACGAGTGTGTATGCCTCGTCGATGAACAACACCCCGCCCACGGCCCGGTCGATGGTTCGGCTGGTCTTCACCGCCGATTGGCCTTCGTACTCGGCGACGAAATCCTTACGGGAGGATTCGATGAGCTTGGGTTCGGCGATCACGCCGAGGCCGGCCAAGATATTGGCCACCACGCGGGCGATGGTCGTCTTACCCGTGCCGGGCGGCCCGGCGAAGATCATGTGCTTCGACGTCTGCGCGACCTTCATGCCGCGTGCCGCCCGGATTTTGGCCATTTGCGTGGCCGCGCGGTACGCCTCGATCTGCTCCTTGACCCGGGTCAGCCCGATCTGGCGTTCGAGCTCGGCCTGTGCGTCGGCGAGCAGCTTGTCGCGCCCGGACGTGTCGGCCAGGACGCTGGCCGCATCCCACGGGTCGCGGCGCGAGGCGATCTTCTCGGAGGTGGTCGTCACCAATCGGTAGGTCGGATCCTTCAGCGCAGCAGCGACTTTAGGCTCCGGATGGGTGGCCTGCAGCCACTCGAGCAGCGCCACCGCGGCCTCTTCATTGCCCTGGCTGCGACGCGTCATCGCCAGGAACCAGGCGATGGCAGGCGCGCACGCCTCGCCGGCGGCCGACGAATTCGATTCGGTCAGCCGGCGTTCAGCCTCGGTGAACAGACCCAGGTTGGCCGCCGCCACCCCGTGCGCCACGCCCGCGGCGGCGGCGAGGAACTTGTCCGGCCAACCGCCGGCACCCCTGACTTCGTCGATGACGTCGGTCCAGCGTTCGGCGGCCCCGTAGACCACGGCCCTCACCCAGGACACCAGATGCTCGGCACCCGTGGACGGAACTCCTCCAAGGCCTCCATCGCGTCGGCGTAGTTGCCTACGGACGCTTCGTGTACGGCGAAGCCCATAGTGATCGCCAATGGCGAGTTGATCGGATAAGTGATGTCGCCGAACTGCCCGCCGATCGGCACCCTGGCGTTGAGGCTGTTCATCGAGATCTCGGCGGATCCGGCGAGCTGGCCGAGATTCGACCGCGAATACCAGGCGCGGAACAACGTGACACGGTCGGTGTCGCCGCAGCGGATCCGGCCCACCCACGCATCGCAGGCGGATTCGTCCAGGGTCGTGATCTCGGTGAAGAGCTCGAACGAGCGAGCCGGGGCGCTGGGCAACATCCCGACTGCGCTCCCGAAGAGGCCGGCGAGGTGCTCAGTCATGCTCACCTGCATATCTTGTCGCGAAGATCTGTGCCCGCGCGGCCTGAGCCTGTTCCGGTGTCGGCAGGTCCAGGTCTCGGGTGAGGAAGTCGCGCGTGGCCGCGTCGTCGTGACCCTGCTCGCGCATGCCTTCCAACACGAATGCGTACTGCGCGGACTTGGCGTCTTGAATGGCCAGCCCCGCGATGACGACGATCTCGGCGGCGAGATCCGTTTCCGTCATGTCGGTTACCTTCGGCGATAGGTCGATTTGCTTGACACGGCCGTCCAGAAACGTTGTGACGGTGACGGTGCCCGGCGGATTGGTGACCGCGAACACCGGTACTGGAATTTGCTCCTCCTCCGCATCCGCGGCGACGGTCAACGCATCGAGGTCCGAATGGTCGGCCTCGGTGTCGGCGACGGAGAAGTCGAGCGCGGCGAGGTCGTCGCGCTCGTCGTCGGAATCGTGTGGGGACCCCCACCCCGAAAGCGGTGGCTTCATCAATACAACTCAGTCCCGGTGTGCGTCCGCGTCGTTGTGGTCGAACCAGCTGCCCGCGGGCAAGAACTCCACCAACCCGTCGAGAGCACGCTGCAGGTTCTCCTCGGTGCCGGGCAGGAAGCTTCCGTACAGCTCGCCGTTCACCCGCCGGGGAATCGACACGATCCGGCCCTGCCGGGAGTCGAGAACGCCGGCGGCGACGTCGGCTTGCGTGGACGTGCCGCCGGGATGGCGTTCGACGGCGGTGATTTCCACCCAGCTGGCCGGGTCGGCGATGATGTCGGCGTACGCACGTGCTGACGCCGGCGCGACGCCGTACCTCGAGAGTTGATTTGCGTTCCTGCATTCCGCCAACTTGCTGGCGACGCCGGTCAATGGCTCCACATCGGCGGCCGTGGCGGCTCCGAGAACGGTCGTCACCATGCCGGCCAAACCGATTTGAGGGGCGACGCGCTGCAACACCAACATGTCACCGTCACGCGCGGCAACGACGTGGCGATCGCCCCTCCGACACACCACGAAGCGGACCATCTTGCCGCCGAGATCGCGCCGCCACCAGCGCGCTTCCAGGGTCCGGTCGGGACGGCTGAGGGTGTCGACCATGGCCGCGACTTCCGGGTGCGGTTCGCCGAAGACGTTCAGCACGCCTTGAGCGCTCAGGTCGCGGGCCACCTGCTCCCACACGATGCGGGGTGTATCGAGGTCGGCTATGACGACGCGGCGCCCGTCGGCCACCAGCCGCCGTACCGTCGCCGACCCCACCAGGCCGAAGCCGCCAGTGACGAGCACGGTGTCTGTCATAGCACTCCTACCTGCGGATATGACATTCTCTTTTTTGAAAGTACCATACTCAGATTCGAGGGGCGGTAGCAGGGGTACACTCATAGACGGCAACGGCGCGGACAAGCCAGAGGTCGCGAAGTGGGATCCGGGGTTCACCCGGCAGATCACGAACGTGGTGGGCCCGCTCATCAAGCGGTATTTCCGCGCCGAAGTGCGCGACCTCGACGCGATGCCTGCTGCTGGTGGCGCTCTGGTGGTGTCGAACCATTCCGGCGGCATGTTCACGCCCGACGTACTGATCTTCGCCCCCGCGTTCTACGGGAAGTTCGGCTTCGACCGGCCGTTGTACACGCTGGCCCACTACGGCGTGTTCATCGCCAACGTCGGGACTGGCTGCGCCGCGCCGGGGTCATCGAGGCGAGCCGTGAGAACGCTGCCAAGGCGTTGCGGGATGGTGCGGTCGTGCTCCTGTTCCCCGGCGGCGACTACGACTCCTACCGTCCGACGTTCACCGAAAACGTCATCGACTTCGCCGGCCGCACCGGCTACGTCAAGACCGCCATCGAGACCGGCGTGCCGATTGTCCCTATGGTGTCGATCGGCGGGCAGGAAACCCAATTGTTCCTTGCCCGTGGGGATTCGATAGCCAGACGATTCGGCCTCAAACGGGCGCGCGTGGAGATCCTGCCGATCAGCTTCGGATTCCCGTTCGGCCTAAGCGCGGTCTTGCCGCCGAACCTGCCGCTGCCCGCCAAAATCGTCACCCGCGTGCTTGAGCCGATCGACATCGCGGCCGAGTTCGGCGAGGACCCTGATATCGACGCGGTCGACCTACATGTTCGTGCCGTAATGCAAGCGGCGCTCGATGATTTGGCGCGCGAACGCCGATTCCCGATTCTGGGCTAACCCGCCGCGGTCGCGGGCGCCATTGCCGTACCAACCGTAGTTGGCTCCCCGAGGCCGCACGCGCGCCGGATCTCGCCGAAAGCATGGATCATCGCGTCGGTGGCCTCGTGGACATCTTTGAAGGTGTGGTCATCGGAAAGTACTGAGATATCCACTTGGTCAACGTAACTCCACACCGTCATGTTGAATGCACTGCCCGCGGACAGCACGCCGATGGAGTAGATCTCACTCACCGTGGCGCCGCCGACATGACCGTGTTCCCGAGGCCCCGGCACGTTGGAAACGGCGACGTTCATGATGCTGTTGTGAGCGGCCCGCTTTGACTGCCATCGGAACAACACCGGCGCCAACGGCGGCGGCAGATACTCCATCATGCGTCCGTGTAGCTTCGGGCCGAGAAGGTCGTTTTCTTCCTTGGCGCGTCCGGTCGCCAACGCCGTCAGCTTGACGCGTTCCAGCGGCTCGTCGATGTGTACGGGCAGCGAGACGGCCAATCCGCTGATTTCATTGCCGGTGACGCGATCCTGTGACAGGTCGGTGCTGACCGGCACGGACGCCAGAATCGGCTCATCGGCCCTGCCGTCGTAGCGCAACAGCAACTCTCGCAAGCCCCCTGCTGCCATCGCCAGAATGACGTCGTTGAACGTCACGCCGAGATGCTTGGAGGTCTCTTTGATGTCGGCAAGCGCCAGAGACGCGGTGGCGAACGTCCGATTCGGTGACACCACATGGTTGAGGAAGGTCGGTGGTGTCTTGAACATCTTGGCCATGTCCGGATGGTCGCGACGCCCGCGCGTGCGCCGTCGGACCCGCGAGAACCCTCGCACGGCGTCGCTGATCAACCCCGGCAGCGCAACCACATTCTGGACGTGGTCGCGACCGGCTGCGCGGAGCAGCTCGGTTTTCTTCGGTGGCGTACAGGTGTCGTAGTCGTCGCGTTCATCCTGCGCCGACCCGGTCAGATCCATCAGTCGCGCGAGCAGGTTGGCCGAGGCGAGCCCGTCCGCCAGGGTGTGGTGCACTTTGCCGATCAGCGCGAACCGGTTGTCGGCCATCCCCTCCGCGAAGTGGAACTCCCACATCGGTCGGCTGCGATCAAGGGGTGTGCTCGCGATCTGGCCGATCACCTCGTCGAGCTCCCTGCGGCCGCCGGGGCTCGGCACCCGCACGCGGCGCAGGTGATAGTCGAGATCGACGGGGCAGTCCTCCAGCCACATCGGGTGATGCAACTGCAACGGGATGTTGACGAGCTCGTAGCGCAGCGGGTCGAGCAGATGCAGCCGCCGCGCGACGGTCCTGCGGAACACGTCGAACGTGAACTCGCCGTCGAAGTCGGCGGCGTGGACGATCGCCACCTTCAACGTGTGGGTGTGCAGGTTCGGCGTCTCGCTGTACAGCAGCATGGCGTCCATGCCGTTGAGTCGCTTCACTCCCCACCCCCTGTGGATGACTATCGAACCACTAAGGGGTGCCCAATCCGGCGCTTTCGGAAAAGGCCTCGCGTCGCGCGAGCCCTAGTTGCTGCGGCCGACTGCCAGCTTGTCACGCAGGGTCATCGACGACACCACACCGCCGTCACACAGGATGTCGATGCCCGTGAGGTAACTGGCCTTCTCGCTGGCGCAGAACGCGAGCAGTTCGGCGATTTCTTCCGGCTTGCCGAACCGCCGCAATGCTGCGTAGTCGATCATGGCGCCCGCGCCGCTTTGTTCCTCCAGCCGCCCCATCGCCGTGTCGATCGAACCGGGGGAGACGGACAGAATGCGCGCGCCTTGCCGGCCGAATCTCGCCGCCTGCGACTTGCAGTACCAGACAACGAAGCTCTTGCTGAGCGAGTAGGCGATGCCGGGTCGAAGCTTTTGCGGCGCAATCCGGCACGCAGACAGCATCTTCTCCAAGAAGACGTCCTCATCCCGCAGCGCGCATTCGAATTTCTTCGTCGGAATGAGTGCGGCGGGCACCATGTGCGCCGCCATCGAGGCGACATTGACGATCGAGAATCCGTCCCGCGCGAGCGGTAAAAACGCCTCGTTGACGTTGACAGTGCCGACGGCATTGATCCGCAGGATCAGATCCGCGGCACCCATACTGGGGCTCACCCCAGCGGTGTGGATCACCGAAGTGATTTGCCCGACGGCCGACGCAGTCGCAACCAGCTCAGCGACGGAATTCTTGTCAGTGATGTCGCAGAAGACGGGCCTGCAATCGACGTTCGACTCCTCCAATAGCGCTGCGGCGGAGGCCAATCCGTCCCGATCGACGTCGCAGATGACCACGAACTTGTCGCGCCCGACAATCTTCGCGGTGATCAGACCCATGCCGCCGGCGCCACCGGTTACTACGCTGACGGTGGTAGCCATGCCATTCCTCACAACTGCGCGATGTCGGCGATCGCCGCCTCGGTCTGCAAGTCGCCGAAGGCAGTCGCGTAGCGCTGAGCAAGCGCGACCGCAACTTCCACGCGCTGCCACAGGCCGCCGCCGGCGCTTGCGGTGGCCAGCCAGATCGTGAGGCCGTGCGCCACCGAAGCCCGGTAGCGCAACCAGATTTCGTCCATTGAGGGCCGCTCGCTGCTAGATAGCGCTAACGAGTCACGGTATTCCTCAAGAAGGTGACGCTCGTGGTCGCGACGATCCTCAATTGTCAAGGCGCCCTGCAGGAAATAGCCGAGGTCCAGCGACCAGTTCCCGCGTCGCGCCATCTGCCAGTCTAGGAAGCCCAGCTCGTCGCCATGGATGACGTACGTGTTGCCGATATGGGGATCGCCGTGCAACAAAGTTTGGGGCGACGTGGTCAGCGTCCGGATGTAAGGCTTCCACACCGACTCGACAAGGTGGTCCATGGTCAGCGACATCACTTCGTCGGGAGTGTCGGTGTCGAGGCGCTCGAGAGCCGACGGCAACGGTGCGTACTGCAGGCCATCGAATGGGACGAACGGTTCTAGCCATCCGAGGTCCGGGTGTTCCAAGACCCGATAGCCCCAGAAACGACCGTGCATCCGCCCCAGTGCCCGCACGCCCGAACCAGCCTGCTCGACAGTTAGAGGCCTCAACGAATCGCGGGGATCGGCTCCACGCGCGTTGAGATCCTCCATGACCATCACGAAGTCGTATGCCTTTTCATCGATCAAAGCGGCGTAGACGACGGGGTGCTCGAGAGGCAGCTCAACGTCCGACATGAACAGTCGTGGCTCATGGAACATCCCGCTTGTCATACGGATCAGTTCTTTGTGATCCGGGTCGGCAGCCTTGACGAAAACGGTCTTCGGGCCAGCCCCCGCTGCGTACGTGAGCGCTAACCGAGCGCGCCGGTTGGTGCCGTCATCGCGCAGTTCGACGGACACATTCTCGACACTGGCGCCTGGGTGATAATCGGCGAGAGCAGCCGACATCCACGTCGGCGTGATGTCGTCCCAACTCTTGGGCACGGACAACGGCAGAGTGCTCACCCTCGGGTCCTCTCCCCTTTGGCAGTAACGACACGGTCCGTGTCGTTACTCGGTTACGGTACCGCATGCACGCTGCCGATTGGAAGACCGAAGCTGCTTTAAGCTCGCCCCATGCCTGAGGCACGGGGGGGTCGGCCGCGCGACGCGCAGTTGCACGGCGCAATCCTCGAGGTAACCCGGGAGCTGTTGGCGTCGGGCAGCTATGCCGAGTTGTCGATGGAAAGCGTCGCCGCTCACGCACAAGTTGGGAAGAAGACGCTCTACAGGCGGTGGCCGTCGAAGGCACCCTTGGTCGCCGAGGCTGTGCTCGACGCATACGGCCGCGGCGGCTCATTCGACGTCCCCGAAAGTGCAGACCTCCGAGCCGATCTGCGCTCATGGCTCGTTGAGCACGCGGAGTTCATTGCCGATCCTGCGAATGCCTCACTGATTCGCGCGCTCATTGCAGCGGCGGCCGCCAGTCCGGCCGACAACGTCGCGCTCTACCAACAACTAAGCGCACCGCAGCACGCGGGTCTCACTGCCCGCCTGCGTCGAGCGGTCGATGACGGCCGCCTGCATGCCGAAGCCGATCTCGACGCGATTGCCAACGCGTTGATCGGCACGCTGTTGCTTCGGGTGTTGAATCGCACGCCCCCGAGTAGTCAGCCGACGACAGAATTCGACGGACTCCTCGACGCCATTCTTGTCGGCGTTTTTCGTTGAGCTGAAACGTTTTTGGCGAGCTACTTCAGGCAGCTGCCGCCGTCGATCGGCAGCGTGACGCCGGTGACGTACCGCGCCTCGTCCGACGCCAGGAACAGCACGGCGTTGGCGATGTCCTCGGGTTCGACCCAGCCGATCGGCAGGGTGTGCATCAGTTGTCCGACGACCTTCATGTCGTCTGGTCCTGGATTCTCGAGGTCCGGGCGGAACAGCCTCATAGTGCCGTCGTTCATGAACAGCGGCGTGTTGACGTTGGTCGGGTGCACGGAGTTGACGCGAATGTTCTGCGCTCCGAGTTCGACGGCGAATGTCCGCATCAGGCCCACCACACCGTGTTTGGCGGCGACGTAGTGACCGGTGTGCGGGTAGGCCTTCAAGCCGCCGACCGAGCTGGTGAGGATGATCGATCCGCCGCGACCACCTTCGAGGATGTGCGGCACGCCGGCCTTGACGGTCTTCCACACCCCGCCGAGGTTGATGTCGATCATGGCGGTCCAGTCGACTTCGCTGGTCTTGTCCAGGGTTTGGCCGCCGTTGCCGATGCCGGCATTGGCGACGATGATGTCGAGCCGACCCATCTGCTCGACGCCCGCGTCCACAACGGCCTTCAGCGCGTCGTAGTCGCGGACATCGACCTCGGCGGTGTAGATCCGCCGGTTGTGGCCCTTGACCAGATCCGCGGTCTCGGCCAGATCCTCCGGGGTGGATGCGGCGATCAGATCGACAGTGTCGATCTTCTTACAGATGTCGACAGCGATGATGTCGGCGCCCTCTTGCGCCAACCGCACCGCGTGCGCACGGCCCTGACCGCGGGCCGCGCCGGTGATGAAAGCGACCTTGCCTTCAACACGTCCAGTCATTGCTACCTCAATTCGTCGTTAGTGGAACGGAATTCACTCAAATTACGGCTGGCATCGAGTCCCAGCCACGGACAGTGGACGTCGGCGACAGCGACGCATTGGCGGTGTCGACATCCCATTCGGGGAACCGCTTGAGGATCTCCTCCAGGGCGATCCGCCCCTCGAGTCGGGCCAACGCCGAGCCAAGGCAGAAATGGGTTCCGACGCTGAAGGCCAGGTGTTGGCGTTGCTCCCGGTGGAGGTCGAAGACTTCGCCGTCCGGCGGGAACTGGCGGCTGTCCCGAACCGCCGCACCGATCAGCATCATCATCGTGCTGCCTTCGGGCACCGTCTGCCCGTAGAACTCCACGTCGCGGGTGACGTACCGGGCGACGTGCGGCGCGGGTGGTTCGAACCGCAACAGCTCCTCGATGGCCTGGGGGACGAGGCCGGGGTTGTCGACGAGGTCGCGGCGCTGGTCGGGGTGTTCGGCCAGCACCTTGCCTGCCCAGCCGATCAGCCGCGTGGTCGTCTCATTGCCCGCGCCCGCCACGACGTTGATGTAAATGAGCAGCTCGTCGCGTGTCAGCTTTCGGGTGACGCCCTGTTCGTCGGTGAACTCGACGTTCAGGAGTTCGGTCATGATGTCGTCGGACGGATTGTCCTTGCGCCAGTCGATGTAGGCCTCGAAGATCTCACCGGTGACGAGTCCGTCCTGCGCAGCCGCCATGGGCTTGCCGGCCTCTGTGCGCATCTGCGCGTTGGCGTGGTCGCGAATCATCTCCTGATCGCCCTCGGGGATGCCGAGCAGCGCGCTGATCACCTGCATCGGCATGATGGCGCCGAGGTCTTTGACGAAGTCGAACCTGCCGGTGCCGACGAGCGGGTCGAGGGCTTGCGCGCAGTACTCGCGAATTTTGGGCTCGAGCGCGTTGATTTTTCGGGGTGTGAACATCCGCGACAGCAGCTTGCGATGAGTGGTGTGGATCGGCGGATCCTCGAAGATCAATGCACCCGACGGGATTTCGATGTTGGCCTTGATCAACTCGATGATGGCCCCGCGAGCCGAGCTGAAGGTCTCGTGGTCGATCAACGCCTTGTTGACGTCGGCGAACCGGCTCAGGGCGTAGAAGTCGAACTGCTCGTTGTAGTACAGCGGCGCCTGCTCACGAAGGCGCGCGAAGGCCGGATATGGGTCGGTGTTGATCTCGACGTCGTACGGGTCGAAGTAGACATCGTTTGCAGCACTGATCGTCACGTGTCGCCTCTCGCTGGACCAGGGTCGTAAGACATATGGGCTGTATTTGTCTCACAACTGTGGCATCGGCTGGGCGGGGGTGTCAATATGAGATCCGTTTTCGACAATTTATACTCTCCGCTTAGAAGAATGAGCTTTTCAGCGGAGTGCCTGGACTGCGCGATCTTCCTGGTAGGCAAGGTATTTGCGCGCATCGGGCCTCAGCTCGCGAACCGGACGAGGGCTTCTTGGGCATACGAGGCGACCAGTGTGCCGTCTTCGGCCACGATGTCGCCGCGGCCGAAGCTGCGGCCGTGCGCCAGCAGTGGGCTGTGCTGGCGAAGCAGCAGCCAACCGTCTGTGCGGAAGGGCCGGTGAAACCAGATGGTGTGGGAGGTGACGGCGGAGGTGAACGCGGTCTGAGTACCACGCTGGCTGACCCCGTCCATGGGCCGCAGGGCGGTCCCGATGAGCGTTAGATCGGTCGCGTAGGCAGCAAGCGCGGGCGCCAGTTCCGGGTCGGCGGCAGGCGTGCGCATCCACGCCTCGAACTCCGGCGGGCCGGCGGTGGCGGCGTTGAGGTCGACGGTCGTCCGGATTTCCCACGGGATAAGGTCAACTGCGACTTGATGTTCGGGCCCGAGGACGGCGGGTGCCTCGTCGATGTACTGATGCGCGGGGCCGTCCTCTGCTGCGTGCATGCAGATCGACGAGGTGGCCACGACTCCGTGGCTCTGCCGGGCAGTGATCGTCACCGTTCCGAAGGATCGACCTTCGTGGTGGCAGGTGGCTTCGTATCGAATGGGCTCGTCGGCCCGGCCTTCGCGCGCGAACACTGCATGCTGGGATTTGACTGCCTTGTCCGGACAGGTCAGCGAGGCGATTCGGATGAACTGGGCGAGCAACTG
The DNA here is from genome assembly GCA_963766465.1 of uncultured Actinomycetota bacterium. Lineage (GTDB taxonomy): Bacteria > Actinomycetota > Actinomycetes > Mycobacteriales > Mycobacteriaceae > Mycobacterium. The sequence continues at coordinate 84,461 of CAVXZT010000011.1, read as the reverse complement.
CCCGCCGAACACCCGGCGGTATTCCAATTGCTGATTGCGGCCCTCGAACTCGCTCACGCCGATGCCGACGCGCTCCTCTGCGGCGCCCCCCGACGGCACCGGCTCAAGATCAAGGCAAGCGAGGAGATCGGTCCAGAGATCGGGCACTCACTGAGTGTAATCCTGATTCTGCGTCAGTGAGAACGCAATTCTCGTACTAGCTGGAGGCGAACCCATGGGAGCAGAAGTCCCAGACTTCGTCGGCCGTTATGGGGTGCGCACTCCCGTCTTCGGGCTCCCCGCTGTGCTGTGAGACGAACATGACCGTCTGCATCGTCATCGCGGCCATCCGTTTGGGATTGACGCCCGCACGCAGTTCGCCCGCCTCACCGGCCGCTTCCATCAGCTCTGTGAGCAGCGCCAATAGCGGCGCGTGGGCAATATTGACCTCAGTGGGGTGAGACACCAGTAGACGCGGGGCGAAGTCGGTGAACAGCGGTCGCTTCGCGGTCGGATCGGGTCGCGATGACTCGAAAAGCAACGTCACGGCCACCTTGAGGCGTTCGAGCGGGTCTTTCTGGCTCGAGGTCGCCGCGCGGATCTGCTCGGCTGACCGGCTTAGCGCATCCTCGAACAGGGCAAGCAAAAGCTCGTGTTTGCCATCAAACTGCAGGTAGAAGCTTCGCAAAGACTGGCGCGACCGGTCCACGACCTCTTGGACCGTGAAGTCCGTGCTGCCCTTTTCGATGATGATCGCCTGGGCGGCGTCGAGGAAACGCTGAACGCGTTGCGCGGCTCGGAGCTTCGCTGTCTTGATCGAGCGTTCGACCGCGCGTTGCTTCCACGCCGGTTCTTCGCTGGGGCTCGTCACCGGCGGCTCGGATGCAGGCCGAATGGGGAAAGCATGGACTGACTGTACCGGAGAACGCCTTGCCATCGCGGTCCTCGACCCCCTCGCGGTTCACGTGTCAGAGATTGTAACTTTCTCACCATGAGAATAGTATTCTCATTTTGGAGATAACAGAAGTCTTTCGAATTTTCTTCCCCCGGGAGCGCCGTGCAGCTGACCTTCGACGCTGACGTCGAGGCATTCCGCTCGGAGTTCGTGGCGTTTCTGGACGAACGCCTGCCGTCCGAGGCCGAGGCGTTGGAGCGGTCCCGATCCTGCAGCCACATCCCGGACTGGGCACGAACGTGGCAGCGGCTGATGTTCGACAACGGCTGGTTGCTGCCCGGATACCCGCCCGAGTTCGGTGGCCGAAACGCCACGCTGCTGCAGCAGTACGTCCATCAGCAGGAACTCGCGCGCCGACGCGTCTACCTCACGTTCAACCCACAGGGCGTCGGCATCATCTCCGCTTCGTTGATCTCTTTCGGGACCCCTGAGCAACAACGTCGGTGGGCAGTGCCGATCCTGCGGGCCGATGTGACGGCATCGCTGGGAATGAGCGAACCCGGCGCCGGCTCCGACTTGGCGTCGCTGCGCACGGGTGCTGTGCTTGATGGCGACGACTTCGTCGTCAACGGGCAGAAAGTGTGGACGTCCGGTGCCCACGACGCCGACGTTCTTCTGACTTTTGTTCGCACTGATCCAAACGCCCCGAAGCACAAGGGCATCAGCGCGCTGATGATCCCAACCGACCTTCCCGGCGTGGTGCGACGGCCGTTCGCTTCGGCATGCGACCAGGACGATCTGGACTTCAACGAAGTCTTCTTCAGCGACGTGCGGGTGCCCGCGGCCAACCTCGTCGGGGCGCTCAACGAGGGTTGGCGGGTGGCCAACGGGTCTCTGGGCCATGAACGAAACATGTTGTGGCTGAGCTACGCCGACCGACTGCAGGAACTCGTCGAGGACTTTGCTCCGCAGACTGTGCTGGACCGTGACCGATACGCGACGCTGGTCATGGACAACCAGGCGCTGCGGCTACTCGGCTCGATGGCGCTGGCGGCCGCAGCGCGCGGTGACGAGGATGTGTCCGCCATGTCGGTGCTCAAGCTGTTCGGGTCAGAGGCGTCGCAGACCGCGACAGAACACGCGCTCGCCGCGGCGGGCGTCGACGGCCTCGCACACCCGAGCGTCTCCGGCCCGTACAGCGCGCATCACCTCGACCTCTACCGCAGCGGATGGTTCGAACGCTACGTACGGACCTTCGGCGGCACCATCGCAGGCGGCACTTCAGAAATTCAACGCAACATCATCGCCCAGCGGGTGCTGGGCTTGCCCCGAAATTGAGGAATCACCGTGTATATCGACTATGACGTCGCCGACCGCATCGCGACCATCTCGCTGAACCGGCCCGAGGCCGCCAACGCGCAGAACACAGAGCTGCTCGACGAACTCGACGCCGCATGGACTCGCGCCGCAGAGGACCCCGACGTTGCAGTGATCGTGTTGCGCGCCAACGGAAAACACTTCTCTGCAGGTCACGACATCAGCGGCGGCGGCCCGGTGCCCGACAAGATCACGCTGGAGCTGATCTATCAGCATGAGAGCCGTCGCTATCTCGACTACTCGCTGCGCTGGCGTAACGTGCCGAAGCCGTCGATCGCGGCGGTGCAGGGCCGGTGCATCTCGGGCGGCCTGCTGCTGTGCTGGCCGTGTGACCTGATTCTGGCCGCCGACGACGCGCTGTTCTCGGATCCGGTTGCGCTGATGGGTATCGGGGGAGTTGAGTATCACGGCCACACCTGGGAACTCGGTGCACGCAAGGCCAAGGAGATCCTGTTCACCGGCCGCGCGTTGACCGCCGAGGAGGCCGAGCGGACGGGAATGGTGAACCGCGTCGTACCCCGCGATGAGCTCGACGGCCAAACCCGGGCGCTTGCCGAGCAGATCGCGAAGATGCCGTCGTTCGCTCTGCGTCAGGCCAAGCGCGCTGTCAACCAGACACTCGATGTGCAGGGCTTCTACGCCGCCATCCAATCGGTTTTCGACATCCACCAGACGGGCCACGGCAACGCGATGAGTGTCAGCGGCTGGCCGGTGCTGGTGAACATGGACGAGATGAAGGCCAACATCAAGTAGGTCACCACCCCCGCGAGCATGCGTGTCTGCACAGCGACACGCCGCGAAATGCGTACAGAATGCGCACGTTCGCGCCGCGGGAGTGTGCGTCGATCACGTCGTAGTCACGCGACAGATCTCGATCTGTTCCGGGATGCCCTTGAGCTGATGTGGGCCAAGACTTTCGAACCCCAGGCCGGAACCCGCAGACAGGTCGCGTACGGTGCGGCTCGTCAGTACTTCGCCCGTATCGGCCAGCGCGCCGATCCGTGCTCCGATATGGACCGCCATGCCGCTCCACTCGGCGCCGCGTCTCTCGCATTCGCCGGTGTGTAAGCCGGCGCGGATGGCGATGTTGCGAGCCGCAAGGGCAGGCACAAGCTCCAGGGCGCAGCGGGCCGCCTTCGTCGGGGCATCGAACAGCGCGAAGACGCCATCGCCGGTGTTCTTGACGCGGGTACCGGTGTAGCGCAAGAGCAAGCTATCGACAACACTGTCGTGGGCGTCGAGTTGGTGACGCCACGCCGTATCGCCCATGGCGCTAAGGCTTTCCGTCGAACTCACGATGTCGGTGAACATTACTGTTTTGAGGACGCGTTCATCGGCTGGCGCGCTGGGGTTCTCGGTAAAGAAGTTGAGCAGCTCCTGGGTCAAGTCGTCAACGATGTCGAACGGGGTGTGGGGGCCGGGCGGCATGAGGTGAAACTGGGCATTCGGGATGGCAGCCGCCAATGACACCGATGATTCGGTAGGTACCAGTTGATCGCCTGGTCGTGCGAGCACCAAGGTGGGAACGCGAATGGTCCCGAGCACCGCCCGAACGTCGGTCTCCATGAGGGCCCGCCACCAGAGCTTTGCCATCGAGGGGCTCGAAATCGAGCGTTGGAGCTTGCCGAACAGCTGTCGCACGCCGGGAACCTCGGAACTTTCACCATAGAAGAGTTGCGCCAACGCCCCCTGGCCCCACCCTTCGTCAATTTCGGCGAGCTGGGCCTCCACTTCAGCAGAGGTGAAGCCCCATGGGAAATCTGGCGGATCCTGCGAAAATCGTGCAGCGGTGCCGTAGAGCGCGATCGACCTCGCGCGGTCGGGGTACGTGGCGGCGAACAAAATGCTCACCGGGCCGCCTTCGCTGGTGCCGAAGAGCGAGACTCGGTCGGCTCCGACCGCATCGACCACGGCTATGAGGTCCTCCAGCCTTTCGTCCAAGGAGAGCACGTGCGTCGAAGGATCCGAGAGCCCGGTACCGCGTCTGTCCCACACGACGCACTGGATTCCTCGGTGAAAACGATCAATGAAGGGCGCATAAGGGCTGCCAAGCTCGTCGACCGTGTCAACGTTGCCGACCACCCATCCCGGAACCCAGATGACCGTAGGACCCGACTCGCCGAACACCCGGTAAGCCAGGCGCACGTCGCCGTTGCGGGCGTAGTGAACCCGATCGTCACTCATGGAAAGATGGTGACACCTCGGAAGACATCGATGCGGCGCATCGCAGATACCGAGGGGTCCGGAGAGGTCAGATGGTGCTTACTCCGGATAAGGTGCGAGTCGTATGAGCAGCGGTCGCCCTGCTTGGGTGGCGTGGTGGCGCTTGCCTGGGTCAGAGGTCGACGAGGCGCGGGACCGAGCCGCGGGCACGTAGCCCGGCTCCTGCCTTCCGAGTGAGTTCCTTTGAGCTGCCAAGCAATCCGTCGAGAACGAGCACCCGCTCCACGTGTAGGTGCAGATCGTGCTCGGCGGTGAATCCGATGCCGCCGAGCACCTGCTGGCAGTGCTTGGCCGTGGTCAGCGCGGCCTTGCCCGCGGCGGCCTTGGCCAGAAGGGCGGTCAGGTCAGGGTTGTCTGCGCCCGACAGGCTCAGCGTCGCCTCGGCGCCTTCGATGGCCACCAGCGTCTCGGCCAGCCGGTGCCGGACCGCCTGGAACCCCGCGATCGGTCGGCCGAATTGGACTCGGTCCAACGCATGTTGGCGCGCGAGGGCCAGCATCGCGCGAGACGCACCGACCAGCCACCAGCCAAGTGCCCTGCGGGCATCGGCAAGTCGAAGCAGCCCGCCGTCTTCGACTCGGCGCAGCGGCAGGCCACCGAGCGTGGAGCTCCGTGGTGTCTTGGTAGTCCCACACCACCCAGCCGCCTCCGGCGTATGGCAGTTCTGGGGTGGCGCCGAGCTCGCGGTCGGCGGCCTGCTGCACGACGTCGTTGAGAACCGAGGCGTGCGAACCTGTTTCGCCCAGCAGCCGGAACACGAGCGGTACCGCGACCTCGGGCATATCGGTGAGCATCTCGGCCCAGCCCAGTTCGGTCAGCGCCGCGTCCAGCTCGGCGCCGGAGGTCGACAACATCGTCTTGCGCAATGCGTCTTCGAGCAACTCGAGTGACTCTCGGTCCACGGTCACTCCTTCCCGAGGTCCAGCAGGCGACGGGCGATGATGTTGCGCTGCACCTCGGCAGTGCCGCCGTAGATGGTGGCCGCACGGGAATACAGGAACTCTGTGCGCCAGTCGGTGTCATCGAGTTCGACGGCGCCGGGCAGCAGATCTCGTGCCGTGTCGTACAGCTGCTGTTCGGCGTTGGCCAACAGCACCTTGTCGATCGAGGTTTCGGGACCCAGCTTGTGACCTTCGGCCAGCCGGTGCTGGGTGGCCCGGGAGCGGCAGCGCAGCGTGTGTAGCGCCAGATAAGCTTCGCCCATATCCGAGTCAGCCGACTGTCCAACGCCTTTGACTTCACCAACCAAGGCGTCGAGCCGCGAGTACAGGTACGCGATGCGCTGCCAGAAGCAGGTCGAGCGTTCGTAGGGAAGCAAGTCCATGGCGAGTTTCCACCCGTCGCCGGGCTTCCCGAGCATGCGGTCGGCAGGGACCACTACGTCGTCGAAGTACACCTCGCAGAACTCGTCGACGCCGTGCATCGTGCGCAGCGGCCGAACCGTGATGCCGGGGCTGTCGATATCCACGAAGAACGCGGTGATTGCCTCGTGGTTCGGAGTATCCGGCCCGCCGGTGCGGGTGAGCAGCACGCAGCGGGTCGCGTACTGCGCGAAACTGGTCCAGACTTTCTGGCCGTTGACCACCCATGCGTCGCCGCGTTGCTCGGCGCGCGTGGTCAGCGATGCGAGATCGCTACCTGATCCGGGTTCCGAGAAGCCCTGGCACCAGGTTTCGCTGCCCGACAGCAACCGCGGCACCATCTCCGCGGCGAGTTCGGGACGCGCATAGTCGATCATCGTGGGGGTCAGCACCTCGAGCATCGAGTACGGGCCGGGTTCGTCGAGGCGTCGGCCGACGACCTCCTCGCCGACGATCGCGCGCAGGATCATCGGCCCGCCGAGTCCACCCGCGGATTCCGGCCAGCCCCAACGCATCCAGCCTGCCTCGTAGAGGGCGCGCAGCACTCTGGAGTGCTGCGCATGCTGGGCGTCCAGCGAGTGATCGCCAGGCGGTGGCGTCAGATCATTCTTGTCGAGCCACCCGCGCAGGTTCGTCCGGAACTCGGCGACGTTCATGCAGACGGTCGGCCGATCGCGTGCGGCCTGCCGTGGTCATGATCGCCGCTTCGCCGAATGAATGTCATCGCTCTGGTCCGCAGCCGCCAGCCGTCGGCGGTTCGGACGTATGTGTCGCGGTAATAGCCGATGCGCATGTCGTGTTGCGAATGCTCGATGAAGCACAACGGCTGGGTACCGGTGGCGGTGTCGCCGTCGAGGTCGACCAGTGCCGTACCGGTCATGAACAGGCCCTTCGGCGCCGCGTCCACCAGCACGGGAAAGCGCTCCAGCGCATACGTTTCACCGAATGCACTGTAGGTGCCGTCGGGAGTGAACACTGAGACGAGGCCTTCGATGTCGCCCTGGGTGATAGTCACGGCGTACTTCGCGAGAAGCTGCTGGATCTCAACCAGGTCCTCAGTTCTTGTTGACATAGACCTTGCCTCCTTTCATTACAAAACTTACGTTCTGTGTAACTCTTATGTCCAGTAGGGGGTCACCGGGCACCGCGATGATGTCGGCAAGGTAGCCCTCGGCGATGCGGCCGAGATCGGATTTGTTGATCAGATCGGCGGCGACGACGGTTGCCGCGCGCAGCACGGCGGCAGCGGGCATGCCCCAGTCCACGAGGGTGACGAGCTCGTCGGCGTTCTTACCATGGGGGATCGCGGGTGCGTCGGTGCCGACGGCGATCTTCACCCCTGCCTCGTAGGCGGCCTTGATCGACGTCCGCGCCTTCGGGAACATCTCAGCGGCCTTGTCCTGCAGCTCCTTTGGTGCCTTCGATACGTCCATCGCCTCGGCCAGCCGCCGGGTGGTCACCAGGAACCGGTCGTTGTCGACGAGCATCTTGATTGCCTCGTCGTCCATCAGGAAGCCGTGCTCGATACAGTCGATCCCGCACTCGACGGCGTGCTTGACGGCCTCGGCGCCGTGCGTGTGCGCCGCCACCCGCAGGCCTCGCCGATGCGCCTCGTCGACGATGGCGCGCAGCTCTTCGTCCGAATAGTGCTGTGCCCCAGCCTCTCCGGTCAGGGACATCACGCCGCCGGAAACGCAGACCTTGATCAACTGGGCGCCGTGCTTGATCTGGTAGCGCACCGCCTTGCGGATCTCGTCGACGCCGTTGGCGATGCCTTCCTCGACGGTCAGCTCGAGCGCGCCCGGCATGAACGCGGCAAACATCGTCGGATCGAGATGCCCACCCGTCGGCGTGATCGCGTGGCCAGCCGGAATCACCCGCGGGCCCTCGATCCAACCCCCGTCGATCGCCTTGCTCAGCGCGACGTCGAGTAGATAACCGCCTGTCTTGACGAACAATCCGAGGTTGCGCACGGTGGTGAACCCCGCCCGTAGCGTGCGGCGGGCGTTGCCAACCGCACGCAGCACGCGGGTCGGAGGATCGTCCTGCACCTGGGACAGCCCCGGGTTCTCCCCGCGGCCGCCCATCAGGAGGTTGACCTCCATGTCCATCAGGCCGGGCAGCAGGATGGAGTCCCCGAGATCGATAATCTCGCCTTGGGGTTCGCCGCCTATGCCGACGATCCTGTCGTCTTCGACACGGACGATCCCCGGCCGGACGATCTCGCCGGCTTCGACATCAAGTAGACCCGCTGCCTTGAGGGTCAGCACGCTCAGACCACCGGCTCCTTGATCAGTTGAATATAGGAAGCGCCGCTGTCGAGCACGCGTGGCTGTTTCCACACCTCAACGGGGAAGCTCACCATCACGATCGACTGTCCCAGATGCACCAACGCCTTGGCGTCCTCCGGCATCCCCTTGAGCGGGAACCGCGCGTCGACGTAGACCATGATGTCCTCGAGACGCGCCATCCCTGCATCGTAGAGCTCCTGCATCTCGGCCATCGTCGAGTTCAGGCGCTTCTGGTAACGCTCCTCCTCGGTGGGCAGGCACCAGTCGGCGAACCGCTCCAGGTCGGCGAATTCCTCGGGCAACTTAGACATGCGCTGCATCCTTCTCGGTCGCCGAGTCGGTGGACTTCCCGTTGGGGGAACCGTTTCCGTTGGCTAGGGACTCTTTGTACGCGTTCACGTAGTTGTGCGCGGTGTGGTGTAGATGGCGCAGCAGGATCTCCTGGTCGCACAGCGGGAAGTCCGTCACCACCCTAGTTCCGATTTGCGTCTGTGTGGCCTCCAGGGTGTTGGCGTCCTGGAATGCGTACTCCTTGAACGTCACCGCCGCGAGTTCCTGGGAGAGCCGCTCACGAAGATTCTTCGGCGGCACGAAGTACAGGTCGGCCTCGAAGATGTGCTTGTCCACGGCCGTCGGCCAGTAGTGGTAGGTGAGATACCAACCCGGCGCCCAGAACAGCAACGTGAAGTTGGGGAAGAACTCGAAAGAGTCGGTGCCCCAAGTCGGTTGGCGGGATGGGTTGATGGCCGGCGGCAACTCCTCGGGCAGTATGCCCTCGATGTCCGGACGGTCCCACGGTCCGAACAGGCCGCTGTGCAGGATCTGCTCGATCGGCTTGACCATATTCAGGTCCTTGGGCGGAGACATCCCGCCCCAGGACGACACCATGGAGTGGATGCCCTTGATGTCGTACGCCAGCGCCTCGAAGCCAAACTTGGCCAGCTTCTCGGCCTCTTCCTTCTCTGCCTGCTTCATGTGCAGGATCGGCGCGTGGTAGAACTCGACGAACGCGTCGATGAACAACTTCCAGTTGGCGTTGATCTCCGAGCGGTAGCTGTAATGCTCCGTCATCTCGTGGAACGGGTAGCCCTCCAGGCCCTCGGCGAATTCACCAAGGTATTCCTTCAGCGGCGCGGCGTCGTTGTCGAAGTTGATGAAAATGAAGCCTTCCCACACCTCGCAGCGCACGGGAACCAAGCCGTAGTTCGCCTTGTCGAGGTCGAAGAACTCACCCTCCTGCTGGACGAACGTCAGGTCGCCCTCGAGGCTGTAACGCCATGCGTGATACTTGCAGGTGAACTGGCGGCAGGTGCCTGATACCTCTTCGCCGGGAAAGTCGTTCCACACCAGCTTGTTTCCGCGATGGCGGCACATGTTGTAGAAGGCACGGACGACTTCCTGCTTGTCCTTGACAATGATCACCGACGTGCCGGGACCGGCCGACGGCATCTCGCGCGAGAAGTAGCTGCCCTTCTTGGGCAGGCGCTCCACACGGCCGACGTTGAGCCAGGTCTTCTTGAAGATCGCCTGCTGCTCCAGTTTGAAGTGCTCCGGGTCGATGGAGTCCTCGTAGTTGACCGGCGCAGTGCCGAGTTCCGGCCAGTTCTCTGTCCAGCTACCCGCGGCCGGTTTCGGAAAATGTGCCACTTCTACCTCTCCTGGTCGGGTTCTACGCCAAAGGTGTTGATAGCCATGGCGAGTGCGCCATAGCAGCCGATCGTGAAGACGAGATCCATACGCTGGCGCTCGTCAAGGTGTTCCGACAGTGACGCCCACGTGGCGTCCGAGATCACCGACTTGTCCTGGAGTTCGTCGACAGCGTGCAGGATCGCTTGGTCCAGCTCGTCCGAGGTTTCGCCGCGCTGGATACCGACGATGTCCTCGTCGGTCAGTCCGACCTCCTGGCCCATGCGGACGTGGTGGCGCCACTCGTACTCGCTGTCGCTTAGGTGCGCCACCCTCAGCACGGCCAGCTCCCGCAGTCGCGGCGGCAGCGTCGAACTGAACAGCAGATGGTTGTTGAAGCGCAGGAACGCTCGGGTCAGTTTCGGATGACGGACGAGTGTCGCCAGTAGGTTGCCCGCATCGGCGGGGTTGCGGCGCTCCGCGGGCAGCATGCCTGACAGCGCGTGGTCGACGGCGTCGTCCCACTCGTCCGCCGGAAGCGGTGGCACCCGCACAGCGTTCTCCTCTCCCTGACGAGAATCAGGTTCTCATATTTCGCCAATAGGTTTCCACCTTTTGCGCGAATGGTCAACGTCAAGGGCCAGATGCGCCGGTCACGGCGGTGCCCGCCGGAGGTGCAACGGTGCTGCCAGAAGGCCCTGGGGTGGTTTTCGGACGTTGATTCTCGTACGGTGAGAAGATAGTTTCCTCGCATAGAGAACCGTACTGGTTAATGGGGGCCCGGGGACCTCGACGAAAGGAACAGGCGTGAACAAGGAAGACATGATCCTGATCAGCGTTGATGACCACATCGTTGAGCCGCCGGACATGTTCAAGAACCACCTGCAGAAGAAGTATCTGGACGAGGCGCCGCGGTTGGTGCACAACCCGGACGGGTCGGATACCTGGCAGTTCCGCGATGTGGTCATCCCCAACGTCGCGTTGAACGCCGTCGCGGGCCGGCCCAAAGAGGAGTACGGCCTTGAGCCCCAAGGGCTCGATGAGATCCGGCCCGGGTGTTGGCAGGTCGATGAGCGCGTCAAGGACATGAACGCCGGCGGCATCCTTGGGTCGATGTGTTTCCCGTCATTTCCTGGGTTCGCGGGTCGGTTGTTCGCCACCGAGGATCCCGAATTCAGTCTGGCGCTGGTGCAGGCCTACAACGACTGGCATGTCGAGGAGTGGTGCGGGGCCTACCCGGCACGGTTCATCCCAATGACGTTGCCGGTGATCTGGGACGCCGAAGCGTGCGCGAACGAGGTGCGGCGCAACGCCAAGCGCGGCGTGCACTCCCTGACGTTCACCGAGAACCCGGCCGCGATGGGCTATCCCAGCTTCCACGACGACTACTGGACGCCGTTGTGGGAGGCGTTGGTCGACACCGACACGGTGTTGAACGTGCACATCGGGTCGTCGGGCCGGTTGGCGATCACCGCCCCGGATGCGCCGATGGACGTGATGATCACCCTGCAGCCGATGAACATCGTCCAAGCCGCCGCCGATCTGTTGTGGTCCAAGCCGATCAAGAAGTACAAGGACCTCAAGATCGCCCTGTCCGAGGGCGGCACCGGGCTGGATCCCGTACTTCCTTGAGCGGGCCGACCGCACCTACGAGATGCATTCGACGTGGACCGGTCAGGACTTCGGCAAGCAAAAGCCTTCCGAGGTGTTCCGGGATCACTTCCTGACCTGCTTCATCTCCGATCATGTCGGGGTGGCGCTGCGCAACGAGATCGGGATCGACAACATCTGCTGGGAAGCCGACTACCCGCACTCCGATTCGATGTGGCCCGGGGCGCCTGAGCAGCTGCATGAGGTGCTGACCAAGAACAGCGTGCCCGATGACGAGGTCAACAAGATGACCTTCGAAAACGCCATGCGCTGGTATCACTTCGACCCCTTCAGCCACATCCCGAAGGAACAGGCCAGTGTGGGTGCCCTGCGCAAGGCCGCGGAAGGCCACGACGTCTCCATCCAAGCCCTCAGCAAGCATGAGCACGGCGGCGCCAGCTTCGCCGACTTCGCCGCGAATGCCAAAGAGTTGACCGGCAATAAGGACTAAGTCGTAGTTTCTAGAGCAAGTGCGCCGGTGCGGATGGACCGTTTACGCATCGGCGCACTGGTTTGTGCGGGATTGACCAGAGGAGAGTCATCGTGCCTGGCGGGATGAGTTTCGAACTGACCGAGGATCAGGAGCTGATCCGCAAGTCCGTCGCCGAGCTGGCGGGCAAGTTCGACGACCACTACTGGATGGAGAAGGACCTAGCGCACGAATTCCCCCAGGAGTTCTACGACGCCATCGCCAAGGGCGGCTGGTTGGGTATGACGATTCCGGAGGAGTACGGCGGCCACGGCCTCGGTATCACCGAGGCGACGCTGCTGCTCGAGGAGATCTCGCGCTCCGGGGCGGCGATGAACGGCGCCAGTGCCATTCACCTCTCGATCTTCGGGATGCAACCGGTGGTCAAGCACGGCTCCGATGAACTCAAGAAGGCGACGCTGCCCCGGATCGTCAACGGCGATCTGCATGTGTGCTTCGGAGTCACGGAACCCGGTGCGGGACTGGACACCTCGCGCATCACGACCTTCGCCAAGCGTGAGGGCGACACGTACCGCATCAACGGTCGCAAGGTGTGGATCTCCAAGGCGGGGGAGTCCGAGAAGATCCTGCTGCTCACCAGGACAACGCCCTACGACGAGGTCACCAAGAAGACGGACGGCATGACGCTGTTCCTCACCGATCTGAACCCCGACCACGTCGACATCCGCCCGATCAAGAAGATGGGCCGCAACGCTGTCAGTTCCAACGAGGTGTTCATCGACGACCTGATCGTGCCGGTCGGGGACAGGGTCGGCGAGGAGGGCAAGGGGTTCAAGTACATCCTCGACGGGCTCAACCCCGAACGGATGCTGATCGCCGCCGAGGCGCTGGGCATCGGGCGGGTCGCGTTGGAGAAGGCGGTCAAGTACGGCAACGAGCGGGTCGTCTTCAATCGGCCCATCGGCATGAACCAGGGGTTGCAGTTCCCGTTGGCTGACTCGCTGGCCAGACTGGACGCCGCCGAACTGGTGTTGCGCAAGGCGACCTGGCTGTACGACAACGGCAAACCGTGTGGGCGCGAAGCGAATACCGCGAAGTACTTGTGCGCCGACGCCGGTTTCGGTGCCGCCGATCGCGCCCTGCAGTTGCACGGCGGCATGGGGTATTCCGAGGAGTACCACGTGTCGCGTTACTTCCGTGAGTCGCGCCTGATGAAGATCGCCCCGGTCAGCCAGGAGATGATCCTGAACTTCCTTGGCGAGCACGTCCTCGGCATGCCGAGGAGCTACTGATGGCCACCAACTATTTCGACCTCACCGGCCGCTCGGCGTTGGTGACCGGAGCCGCGGGCGGAATCGGTTCCGCCGTCGCCGAGGCGCTGGCCGACGCGGGCGCGGCAGTGCTCGTCACCGACCTGGACAAGGACGCCGCCGCTGCTGTGGCCGAACGGATTTCGGCCAACGGTGGCAGGGCCGAGTCCGCCGCTCTCGACGTGTCTGATCGTGAGTCCGCCGACGCAGCGGCGGCGCAGGCAGCGGCACTGGCTGACGGCTCGCTGCACATCGTCATCAACAACGCCGGCGTGACGAAGCCGGGGATGTTCGACAAGCTCACGCAGGATTCGATGCGGCTGCTGTTCGACATCCATGTGATGGGCGCGTTCAACGTCACCCAGGCGGCACTGCCGTACATCCCGACCGACGGCACCGGGCGCATCGTCAACGTGACATCAGCGGCCGGACTGACGGGCACTCTCGGCCAGGTCAACTACTCGGCCGCGAAGGCCAGCATCATCGGCTTCACCAAATCGCTGGCTCGTGAGCTCGCCACCAAGAACATCATGGTCAACGCGCTGGCTCCGCTGGCTGCGACGCCGATGACCGAAACCATCCGCACCAACGAGAAATTCGCGGCCAACATGATGAACCGCATCCCGATGAAACGCTGGGCGGAGCCGTCGGAGATCGCCGGTGCGTTCGTGTTCATGGCGTCCAACGCGGCGTCCTACATCACCGGGCAGGTGCTGCCGGTCGACGGCGGCATGGTGATGTGACTACGCCAGCGCCTCTCGCCGGTGTCACGGTCGTCGCGATGGAACAGGCGGTGGCCGCCCCGATGTGCACGCGCGTGCTCGCCGACTTCGGCGCACGCGTCATCAAGGTGGAGAACCCCAACGGCGGAGACTTCGCGCGTGACTACGACGACGTGGTCAACGGTCCCGGCGGCCTCGCCGCGCATTTCGTGTGGTGCAACCGCGGCAAGGAATCGGTGACGCTGAACACGAAATCACCGGCAGGCATGGACCTTTTGCACCGGCTGCTCGACCGTGCCGACGCGTTCGTGTCCAACCTCGCGCCAGGATCCACCGGCGCGGATGGGCATCGCAGCCGCCGATCTGGCTAAAAGCCACCCGAATGTCATTCCCGTCGAGATCGACGGCTACGGACCCGGCGGGCCGATCTCGCACAAGCGCGCGTATGACCTTCTGGTGCAGGCGGAATCGGGTTCATGTGCCATCACCGGCTACCCAGGCATGCCCGCCAAGCCGGGGCCCGCGATGGCCGACTTCACCACGGGTCTTTACGCGGCGATCTCGATCCTGGCGCTGCTGTTCGCGCGCGGTAGCCGTCCCAACGGTGCCGCGGCGCCGTCCGTCGAACTCAGCCTGTTCGACGTGATGACCGATGTCATGGGCTACGCGCTTACCTACACCCAGCATTCCGGCGTCGATCAAGAACCGCTTGGGGTCGGATCGCCTGCGGTGGCGCCGTACGGGGCGTTTCCTACCCGTGATGGTCAGACCGTCGTGCTCGGCACCACCAACGACCGCGAGTGGCAGCGGGTGGCCAGGGAGATCATCGATCGGCCCGACCTGGCCGACGATGCGAGGTTTCGCACCAACTCCGATCGCTGCGCGCACCGCGATATCCTTGACGAGGCCATCGGATCCTGGTGCGCCCAGCATGATCTCGCAGAGATCCAAAAGACCGCCGACGCCGCTGGTATCGGTAACTCCCGCTACAACCTGCCGAGCGAGGTCGTCGTGCACCCGCACCTCACCGCCCGCGACCGCTGGCGAACGGTCGGCACACCGAAGGGCGACATCCAGGCATTGCGACCGCCGCCGGTGATCAGGGGGTTCGAGCAGCAGATGGGCGTCGTGCCCGGGCTTGGTGAGCACACCGACGCGGTGCTGCGCGAATTGGGTGTGAGCCCGGACGAATTGGCCCGGCTGCGGGCCGATGGTGCGATCGGACCGGCCTACTCGTGAGCGAGGAACGGGTGCTCCTGTCGGCCGATATCGACGGCGTACGGACACTGACTCTGAACCGCCCCGACCGCAAGAACGCGATCAATCCGCAGCTGTGGACCGAGCTCGCCGACGCGTTGCGGGCCGCCGCCCGCGATGACCTGCGTGCCTTGGTGATCACCGGCGCGGGAGGCGCGTTCTGCTCGGGTGCCGACATTTCCACACCGGAAGACATCCACCCACGACACAAGCTGCGCAGGCTCACCGACGTCGCGCTGGCGTTGCACGAACTCACCATCCCGACCGTCGCGAAGGTGACGGGCGTGGCGGTGGGCGCGGGCTGGAATCTCGCGTTGGGTTGCGATTTCGTGGTCGCGACTCCAGAGTCGCGGTTCTGTCAGATCTTTTCCAAGCGGGGATTGTCCGTCGACCTGGGTGGCTCGTGGCTGTTGCCCAAGCTGGTCGGACTGCAACAGGCCAAGCGCCTTGTGCTGCTCGCCGAGACCATCGACGCCGAGGAGGCGCAGGTCTTTGGGCTTGGTGACCTGGGTGAAGACTGCCGACGAGATCGACGCGTTCGTCTCTGACCTCGCCGGGCGGCTCGCTGCTGGCCCGCCCGTCGCCCTCGCGCAAAGCAAGGGACTGCTCAACGACGGCGCCAACACGACGTTGCGGGAGGCGCTGGCCAACGAAGCCCGGGTGCAGCCGGGAAACTTCGCTACCGCAGACTCAACAGAGGCGTACGCGGCGTTCGCCGAGAAGCGTGAACCCGCGTTCACTGGTCGATGGGCCGTGCCGCCCAGATCGGAGTAGCAAAATGCGGGAAACCGTAATCGTCGAGGCGGTGCGCACGCCCGTCGGCAAGCGCAACGGCGGACTGTCTGACATGCACGCCGCCGACCTGTCGGCGATCGTCCTCAACGCGCTCATGGAGCGCGCGGGTGTGGACCCCGACATCGTCGACGACGTGGTGTGGGGGTGCGTTTCGCAGGTCGGCGACCAGTCCAGCAACATCGGCCGCTACTCGGTGCTTGCCGCAGGTTGGCCCGAGAACATTCCAGGGACCACCGTCAACCGCGCGTGCGGGTCGAGCCAGCAGGCACTGGATTTCGCGGTGCAGGCCGTGATGTCCGGTCAGCAGGACGTCGTCGTGGCCGGCGGCGTTGAGGTGATGAGCCGGGTGCCGCTCGGTTCGGCGCGGTCGACGGGCATGCCGTATGGCCCGAAAGTGCTTGCCCGCTACGGGGATTTCTCGTTCAACCAGGGGATCTCTGCGGAGATGATCTCGCAGAAGTGGGGATTCTCGCGCGCCCGCCTCGACGAGTACTCCGCGCGCTCTCATGCGCTGGCGGCCAAGGCGCAGGACGACGGCGCGTTCGAGACCCAGATCATGCCGGTGTTCACCGACGGCGAGCCGGTGGTGGCCGACGAGGGTATTCGCCGCGGAACTACCGTCGAGAAGCTCGCAGGCCTTAAGCCGGCGTTCAAGGAAGACGGCGTCATCCACGCCGGCAATTCGTCACAGATCTCTGACGGCGCCGCCGCTCTGCTGGTTATGGCGGAAGAGAACGCGGTCGCGATGGGCCTGACGCCGATCGTCCGATACCGCGCAGGCGCCGTGTCCGGGGCCGACCCGGTCCTGATGCTGACCGGCCCCATCCCGGCCACCGAGAAGGTCCTTCACAAGTCCGGCGTCCGGCTCGACGAGGTCGGAGTGTTCGAGGTCAACGAGGCGTTCGCGCCGGTGCCGCTGGCCTGGATGGCCGAAACCGGCGCCGACGAAGACAAACTCAACCCGCTTGGCGGGGCGATCGCGCTCGGCCACCCGCTCGGTGCGTCGGGCGCTGTCCTGATGACGCGCATGATCAATCACATGCGCGACAACGGGATTCGCTTCGGCCTGCAGACCATGTGCGAGGGCGGCGGCACAGCCAACGCCACGCTGGTCGAACTCATCTCGTAGACAAGGAGATCCAGTGCGCCGCGATCTGTTCACCGAGGACCACGAGGCATTCCGCGGGCTCGCCCGCGACTTCGTCGAGAAGGAGGTGGTTCCGCACTATCCCGAGTGGGAAAAGGGCGGACGGATGCCCCGCGACGTGTTCAAGCAGATGGGTGAGTTGGGCATGCTGGGGATGGCGATCCCCGAGGAGTACGGCGGAGCCGGTATGCCCGACTATCGCTACAACGTCGTCATGCAGGAGGAGGCGGCGCGCGCGCTCGTCACGCTGTCGACGGTGCGCACCCAGCTCGAGGTGATCCTCCCGTATTTCCTGCACTACGCGAACGAGGAGCAGCGGAAGCGCTGGTTCCCGGGTTTGGCCGCCGGCACGCTGCTGACGGCTGTCGCGATGACCGAACCGGGCACCGGATCCGATCTGGCAGGCATGGGCACCACCGCGGTGCGCGACGGAGACGATTGGATTGTCAACGGCGCCAAGACGTTCATCACCGGCGGCATGCAGGCCGACCTGGTGATCGTGGTCGCGCGCACCGCGACTGACCCGGACAACCGCCGCAAGGGTTTGACGCTGTTCGTCGTCGAGGACGGCATGGCCGGCTTCACCCGCGGCCGCGAGCTGGAGAAGATGGGCTGCAAGGTGCAGGACACCGCAGAGCTCTCGTTCGTCGACGTCCGCGTCCCTGCCGCCAATGTGTTAGGGGAAGAAGGCGAGGCGTTCGGCTATCTCGGCCACAACCTCCCGCAGGAACGGCTCACCGTCGCCGTAGGATCGGTTTCGCAAGCAAGGTCGGCGATCGCAGCGGCCATCGATTACACGAAGAACCGCAAGGCATTTGGCACGCCAGTCGCGTCGTTCCAGAACACCAAGTTCGAGCTGGCCGCATGCTCGACCGAGGTGGAGGCGGGGCAGGCGATGCTCGACCGTGCGGTCGCCCTGCATGTCGAGGGTGAGCTGACGGCGGCCGACGCTGCCAGGGTGAAGCTGTTTTGCACCGAGATGCAGCAGCGCGTAATCGACCGCTGCCTACAGCTGTTCGGCGGCTACGGCTACATGATGGAGTACCCGATCGCCCGGCTCTACACCGATGCGCGGGTGGCCCGCATCTACGCAGGCACCAGCGAGGTGATGAAGGTGATCATCGCCAAATCGCTTGGCCTGTGACGGTCAGGCGCGTGCGATGTTCTCGACGATGATCTCGCACGCCACCTCGTAGAACGCGCTGATCAGGGTCGAGAAAGACAGCTCGAACGGATAAATCATGTGCACCTCCAGCGGCTCCGGTTTCCATTCCGGAATCACGGGCACGATGCTGCCGTCGCGCAGCTCGTCGGTGCAGATGATCTGTGTGGGCATCGCACCGAAGCCCAGGCCCTGCAGGATGTACTGCTTGCACACCTGAAAGTTGTTGGCGCGTGCTCGCACCGGCGGCGACAGCTCATGCCGTCGCGTGTGGTTTACAACCGTGAGCTTGTGCGGTCCACGGAAGCCGAACTCGATGAAGGGCAGGGTGTTCAACTGCATCGGATCGGTGACGGGTTCGCCCAATCGGCCTACGAAATCCGGTGACGTGCATAGAAAGAGCTCGAGGTCGAACACCTTTCGCGCGATCAGCGTCGAATCCTGCAGTGGTCCGGTCCCGAACACCACATCGAACCCGTCTTTGATCGGGTCGACCATGTTGTCCACCAACCGAATATCCAAGCGCGAGTGGGGATAGCGCTGCAGGAAGGTGGCGCCGACCCTGGACGCGTAGTCGATACCGACGAATACCGGTATGGCGACCTTGAGCTCGCCTTGCGGTTCCTGCCTGCTGCCCTCTGCCAGCGCGCGAACGCCGTTCGCCTCGGCAAGGATTTTCACGGCGTGGTCGTACACCTTCTGCCCAAGGTCTGTGACGGTGAGCTGATGGGTGTTCTTGCGCAGCAGCTTGATGCCGAGGTCGGCTTCGAGCTTCGTCAGCTTGCGGCTGACGGTCGACTTGGGCATCCCGAGCAATGCCGCGGCCTTCGACAGGCTGCGGCTCTCCACCACCTTGCCGAATACCAGCAGGGCGTCGACGTTAAAGGACAAGTTCTGTTCCATAGGTTCCGTTCCAAATATGCAACAGGGTGTTGCGGGTTTGCACCTGTTTTGACTATTTCAGCAGCTGTAGCGTTCGGCCCAGAGGAGGGCCCCATGAGTCACGACAGCCTGGTGACCAAGCCCGCGAGTGGACATTGGACGGATGCGTACCCCGAACTGGGTCGTGGTCCGGTATCCCTCGAGGATTGCGTGTCCGAGGAGTTCTACGAGAAGGAACGCGAGCACGTCTTCAAGAAGACCTGGCTCTACGTCGGGCGGGCCGAGCGAGTTCCGAAGTCGGGCAGCTACTTCACCCGCGAGCTGAAGGTCCTCAACACCTCGGTCATCATCGTTCGGGGTAAGGACGAGGTGATCCGTGCGTTCCACAACATCTGCCCGCACCGGGGCAACAAGATGCTCTGGGAGGACGACCCCTTCCAGGAGGTGCAGGGCCGCGCACCGCTGCTGTACTGCCGCTTCCACGGCTGGCGGTACAAGCTGGACGGCTCGTTGCATTCGGCCACCCGCAAGGACCTTCTGCTCGACTTCGATGCCGACAGCTGCCGGGTGCCTGCGATCCAATGCGAGGTGTGGGAAGGCTTCATCTTTATCAACCTCGACCCGCACAACACCGAGCCGCTGCGCTCCTTCCTCGGCGAGCTCGCGCACGGCATCGAGGGCTATCCCTTCCAGGGGCCACACCAGGTCTATCGGTTCAAGACCGAGCTGCAATGCAACTGGAAGATCTTCGTCGACGGCTTCGCCGAGAGCTACCACGGACCGTATCTGCACGCGTCGTCCTTCGGTGCTCTCACGGCGGAGGCCAGGGATGCGTTTGATCAGCCGAACCCGTTCACCGACGCGCTGGCCTACCAAATAGAGGGTCCGCACCGGATGTTCTCGTTCTCCGGCGAACCCTCGCAGAAAACGCCGTACTCCAAGCCGATTGAGTGCGTAATGGAGGCCAGCGCGGCCGGGCCGTGGAACAAGCGTGTCGATCGCGGTCCCATGCCGGCTGGGCTCAACCCCACGCGCTCGGAAAAATACGGTTTCGACTCCTACCAATTCTTCCCCAACTTCGTGGTGATCTTCGGTTCGTCCGGATTTTCCACCCATACCCATTGGCCGACCGGGCCGCATTCGCACATCTTCGAAGTCGAGATGTTCTATCAGCCCCCGAAGACCTACAAGGAACGACTGGGCCAGGAGCTGACAGTGACCTTCCTCAACGACATCATCCTGGAAGACGCCAGCCCGTCGGAAGGGTTGCAGTCGATGCTGAACAGTGGCGCCCTCACGCATTTCACGATGAATGACGAGGAGATCTTGCTGCGTCACCTGCACAAGACCGTTGCCGATTACGTTCAAGCAGGCGAGGCGTCAAAATGAGCGCCGTTCTACCGCCTGAGTTTTCGCAACTTGAACACCTTGTCGATGAATGGGCCATCGAGGACGGGCACGAGCGCTACGTGAAGCGCGTGAACAGTTCCATGGAACAGATCCAGGCGTTCTACGACGCGGTGTTCCCCCGCGCGGAGGAAGCGGTCGCCTACATCGACAAGTTCGACTACTCCGAACCGCTGCCCGACGACGTCGCGAACCTACGCAACCTGCTCTACTCGCTGATCACCGTTTCGCTGGCAGTAGAGCTGTGGAAGCAACCGCGCGTTAAGCATTCGGCCAACACCATTCTGACGAGAGTGAGCTGATTCGCCATGGGACTCACCTCTGCACAACTAGACGTCGCCGATCTCACCCCGAGAATCGGTAGCGAGATCAAAACCGACCTCGACACGCTGTTGAGCGGTCGAGAGGCCGCGAACATCCGCGAGACGCTCGAACAACGCGGAGTGGTCTTCTTCCGAGGGCTGGACATCAGCGACGAACGGCAAGTCGCCATCGCCAAGACGCTCGGCAACATCGTGGCCAACGAGGGCGAGGAGGGAATCTACAAAATCTCGCTGGACAAGAACGTCAACCAGCGGGCCGAATACCTGAAGGGCTCGATGTTCTGGCACTTCGACGGTTCACTACAGCCCTATCCGAACCTGGCGACCCTGCTGCACGCCATCAAGCTGTCGGAGACTGGGGGAGAGACCGAGTTCTGCAACACCTACGCGGCCTACGACGATCTGCCGCAAGCCGACAAGGACCTCATCGCCGACCTTCGGGTGGTCCACAGCGCCGAACGCTCGCAGTACTACGTCCGTCCTGAGATGAGCTATGACGAGATCTCCTTCTGGCAGAAGTCACCGACGAAGGCGTGCCCCATTGTGTGGACGCACCAGTCCGGTCGCAAGTCGCTGCTGCTCGGCGCGACCGCGGACTACGTGATCGGAATGTCGGTCGAGGAGAGCCGCGCTCTCCTTGCCCGCCTTCGTGATTGGGCCACCCAGCCGCAGTACGTGTACCGCCATGAGTGGCAACCCGGCGACCTGCTCATCTGGGACAACACCGGCACGATGCACCGAGTGCTCAAGTATGCCGTCGACAGCGGCCGTCTGATGCACCGCACGATCCTGGCGGGCGAAGAGCCCCTTCAGTGAAACTCGGCATCGCCACGCCGGTGGTCACCAATGTCGGTGGTGCGCCCTTGACGTGGGAGCAGAAAGCGACGATCGAGGACATCGGCCGTGTCGCCGGAGTCGCGGATCGGCTTGGCTACCACCACATGACGTGTAGCGAGCACATCGGCCTGCCGTCGTCCGAAACCGGGCGACGCGGTGCACGCTACTGGGATCCGCTTTCGACGTTCGGCTATGTGTCGGCCCGCACGAAGCAGATCAGGCTCGCCACCATGACGCTGGTGCTCGGCTATCACCATCCGCTGGCGATCGTAAAGCGCTACGGCACACTAGATCACGTCAGTGGCGGGCGGGTGATCCTCGGCCTCGGTGTCGGCTCACTGAAGGAGGAGTTCGACCTCCTTGGCGCACCGTTCGAAGATCGTGGTGCTCGCGGTGACGACGCGTTGCGAGCATTGCGGGCGGCGCTGCCGAGTAACGAACCGACGTATGACGGCGAGTTCTATTCGTTCGGCGGGCTGACCGTCGATCCCTGCGCGTTACAGCCACACATGCCGATGTGGATCGGCGGCCGCACCAAACGTTCCCTGCGACGGGCGGTAACGCTGGCCGATGGCTGGTGTCCGTACTACGTCTCGATCGACACCGCTGCCGAGTGGCTGCAAACCTTTGAACTGCCTGCTGGTTTCGAGGTGGTGATGCCTGCTGCTCGAGCGCTGGATCCGGTGGGGGAGCCGGAAGCGACGAAGGAAACGCTTGAGGCGCTCGCGGCGGGCGGCACAACCATTCTGTCCGCCCGCTTCATTCATCACTCGCTGGAGCATTACCTCGAGCAGGTTCATGCGCTCGTGGAACTGCAAGGATGACCGGAGACACGCAATGACTGTTCTGAACCCGCTCACGGCGGATGAGTGGGGCGACGACGAATACGCCGCAGTCGGTGCGCTGTTCGGCATGCCCGGTGAGCAGGTGCCCCGGGCAGGCTCGGGACACGCGAGGGACCCGCTGAACTTCGACATCCTCGGTGTGCTGGCCCGTCATCCCGCGATGGCCCGAGATTTCTTGGTCTACAACGGCTTTCTGCTGCAGCGCGGTGAGTTGCCGCTACGCCTCCGTGAATTGGCCATTCTTAGGGTTGCTCACACTCGACGCTCTGCGTTCTTCTGGGGCGAGCACGTCAGGGTCGCCATTGCCGGTGGGCTCTCCGAAGACGACATTGCCCATCTGGCCCGCGGTAACACCGAGTTCGACGGTGTGGACCGATTGGTGCTCGAGGCGACCGACGAGATGCTATCCGACGGCCGAGCCCATGCAGTGATATGGAAACACCTTGTCGACGAGCTCGGTACGCATCAGGCAATGGAGCTGATCTTCGTCGTCGGTACGTACGCGATGTTGGCGATGGCCTGCGACACATGGGAACTCGTGCCCCCGCCGGGCGGCGCGAAGCTGCCCGACCCGGCCTAGGGAGGAACAGAGAGTGACGACAAGCGCGACCGATGAGTTGTACTACGACCCATGGAATGCCGATCTCAACGTCGATCCCTACCCGATGTTCAAACGAATCCGCGATGAGGCACCCGTCTACTACAACCAGGTCCATGACTTCTACGCGCTGAGCCGCTTCGATGACGTGAATCGCACGCTTGTGGACCACCAGTCCTTCAGCTCTGGGCGGGGCGCTGTTCTCGAGATCATCAAGTCGGGGATGGAGATACCTTCCGGCCTGCTCGTCTTCGAAGATCCCCCGATTCACGACATCCACCGAAACCTGCTCGCGAGAGCCTTCACGCCTCGGATGATCAATGCGCTCGAACCGAAGGTGCGTGAGTTTACGCAAAAGTGTCTGGATCCCGTCGTGGGCGGTGACAGTTTCGACTTCGTCAAGGATCTCGGTGCGGTGATGCCGCTGCGGGTGGTCGGCATGTTGTTCGGGATCCCCGAGGACTACCAGCGCCGCATCCAAGAAGACGGCGATCGGCACGTGCGCACCGAGCGGGGTGGGCAGATGACCGACAATCCGGAGGGCGCGCTTAGCGACGGACAGGTTTTCGCCGACTTCATCGACTGGCGTCTCGACCACCCCGCCGATGACCTGACTACCGAACTACTCAATGCCGAATTCGAGGACGAAACAGGCGCCGTCAGAAACTTGCGTCGTGACGAGCTTCTGCTGTTCATGAATGTCGTCGCGGTGGCAGGGGCAGAGACCACCACTCGGCTGATCGGATGGTCGGGCAAGCTGCTGTCGGAACATCCCGCTCAGCGTCGGCAGTTGATCGCTGATCGATCGCTGTTGCCCGGGGCAATCGAAGAGATCCTTCGGTACGAACCACCCGCGCTCCAGATCGCCCGCTACGTCACCCGCGACGTCGAGTTCTACGGTGAAACGGTGCCGCAAGGCAGTGCGCTTCTGACGTTGATCGGCGCTGCCAACCGCGACGAACGCCGCTTTGGCGACGATGCCGAGACCTTCGACATCTCCCGCGCACCGCGCCAGCATCTGACCTTCGGCGTCGGCGCCCACTACTGCTTAGGTAATGCGTTGGCCCGGATCGAGGGCCGAATCGCACTGGACGAGATTTTGAATCGCTTCCCCGATTGGGAAGTCGATATTGACAACGCGGTCCTCGCATCGGCATCAGCGGTACGCGGCTGGGACAGCATGCCGGCCCGCGTATGACCGCCGCGCGAAAACCCAGGTGAGACGGCCCGCGAGAATCAATTTCGATGAGACCCTTGTCACAGCGGACAAACCTACCTACTGTGTGTTCACTAGGTTGGTTCAACGAAGGAGCCCCGTGTCAGCCCCACGGCCCTACGCCTCTCTCCTTGCCAAAGGTGAGGACCGCAGGCAGCGCATTCTCGGCGTGGCCGAACGGCTGTTGGCACGCAATGGGTGGCGTAACACCTCACTGGCGCTGATCGCCAAGGAAGCCGGCGTGACACCTGCCGGACTCCTGCACCACTTCGAGTCCAAGGAGCAGCTGCTCAACGCGGTGCTCGATGCGCGTGACGCCGATGACGACGCGCACGCGGATTACCGACGCGGTGATCTCATTACCGAGCTCAGCCGGGTCCCCGAGCGGTTCGAAAGGGCACCGGAGCTGATCGGGACGTTCACGGTCCTGCTCGTGGAGAACATCGCACCGGATGCCCCGCTACACGACCGCATTCACAAGCGGTACCGCGACGCGATGGACATCATCACCGACATCATCACGCGGGGTCAGCAGGACGGGCTGTACCGCACAGACTTCGACGCGCCCAGCAAGGCAGTCGAAATACTCGCCTTCATCACCGGAATGGAGACCCTATGGTTACTCGATCCTTCAATACCGCTGACCGAGGTGTTCAAGGGGTACGCGGAGTCGCTGGGACGCGAGATCGAGGCGCGGAAGTCGACATGAGGTACCGCCTCGACGTGGTCGCACCCACCGTGCTCGACGCGGTGCGGTTCGCAGGCGGCTGGATTTACGACCGAGTGATGGCCGGGTGGGACGTCACCGTCCTGATCCGCGACGACGAAGATGTCCGGCCCCTCGAGATCCTCGGCGCCGAAGTGCGCGATCTGGAATCGGTGCTGGAAGCGTGGGAAGAACGGCCCCACCCCCAGACGGTTGCTGTCGCGGCGGAACTCTTCGCGGTGGATGCCCGCGTCCGTCGAGCACGTGCATGAACGCGCTCGAACAGGGCGCGACAGAAGTGACGGTGTGGGGTGAGCGTCTGCCCGCCGAGCTCGATGAGAGTGTCGATTCGGTCCAGCACCGATTGTCGGCGGCCGCACGGGCTTTCAAGGCTCAGGCGCTCGCCGCCGCGAACGATCCCGGCGGGGACGTCGACTACACCGAGATGTTCCGCTGCGGAATGATGGCCTCGGTCGCCGCGGACTTGATCCCGGCGAGCTGATCCGGCGCGAGCAGACGCAAAAGGTCATTGCGCCGCGGCGTGTCGTGACATTCTGCGTCTGCTCGCGCAGGTTAGGTGAGGTCGATCAAGACCTTGCCGATGGCGCGGCCGTCGGCGACGTGCCTTAGCGCCGCGACAGTTTCGGTGAGCGGGTAGACAGCGCACACGTGCGGCCGCACGCGGCCAGAGACGAGGTGTCCGCGCAATTCCTCTTCGTTCCTGGCGAATTCATCCTGCGGCACGTCGTGGAACTGAAACCCGATCACCTGCACACCCTTGACGAGCACCAGGTTGAGCGGGATGCGGGGGATGACGCCGGAGGCGAAGCCGACGGTGACGAATCGCCCGCCGCGGCCAAGCGATCGCAATGCGGGCTCGGACAGCTCGCCGCCGACCGGGTCAACGACCACATCCGCGCCGCCTGGCACGGCATCGCGCAGGGCGCCGCGAAGGTCGCCCGACTTGTGGTTGATGAGGTGCTTGGCACCGTAACCCGCCGCGACATCAAGCTTTTCGGCCGAAGAGGCGACGGCCGTGACCGAGGCGCCGAGCTGCACGCCGAGCTGAACTGCCGCCAGGCCGACGCCCCCGGCCGCGCCAAGCACGACCAGTTCGTCGCCCTGCTGGACACGCGCCATCGACCGCAGCGTGTGATAAGCCGTGCGATACGCCACGCCGAACGCCGCCGCTGTCCGGTCGTCGACTCCATCGGGTATTGATGCAAGCCCAGCCGCGGGCGCCACGACCTCCTCGGCGAAAGCACCGTACAGCCCGGTTCCGGTGACCCGGTCTCCGACCGCGAAATCGTGTGCACCGTCACTGGTCTCGACGATCACGCCTGCGAACTCGCTGCCTGGCACAAACGGAGGCGGCACGCTGATCTGGTACTCGTTGGCGATCAGCAGGACGTCGGGGAAGTTCACCGCCGCCGCGCCGACCTTCACCCGGACCTGCCCAGGCGCGACGTCAGGCGACGGCCGCTCTTCGATGCGGACGACGTCCGGCGGTCCGTAGGCCGGGCAGAGCGCGGCTCGCATGTCAGCTGTAGTCAGTGGATTCGGCGAGCTCGGCCGCCGAGGCCATCAGCTGGGTGATGACCGGCCCGTAGGCGAGCAGCTTCGGGTTGTCGCCTGCCCGCTGGAAGCCCTGTTCCAGCACGATCGCCAGCTTCCACTTGGCGAGCACCAGGTAGTAGTCCAGGTCGTCGACCTGGCGACCCGATACGTCGGCATAGTGCTTGACGATCTCGTCACGCGTAGGCATGCCGCGCATATCGACGTAGCTCATCTCCGAGCGGCTGGCATCGGTGTTCGTCGGCCAGCTCTGCACCATCCAGGCCAGGTCCAGCTTCGGGTCGCCCACCGTGCCCATCTCCCAGTCGACGATGGCTGCCAGTTGCGCTGGGGCGCCGTGTCGGTACATCACGTTGGCGAACTGGTAGTCACCGTGCATGAGGCCGGGAATGAAGTCGAGCGGCTTGTGGGTTTGCAGCCATTCGGTGGCCACGTCGAGACCCGGCAGCTCGCGCGTCTTGATGCGTTCGAGGAAGCCGATCCACCTGTCGACCTGGCGTTCGTGGAATCCGTCTGGTCGGCCGAGGTCCTGTAGTCCCTTCGCCTGCCAATCGACCTTGGACAGCAACGCAATGCCTTCGGCCAGTTGGTAACTCAGCCCCGGGCGGGCACTGAAGTCGCTGTCGAAGGGTTCGGGCCACTTGCCGTGCGTGTCCATGGGGGACCAGCCGTCGACGAAGCCCATCAGGTAGAACGGGCGCCCAAGCACCGTGGCGTCCGGGCACACGCCGACCGCCCTGGTGTGCGGCACCTCGGTGCCGTCGAGCGCCTCGATGATCCGCCACTCGCGCAGGATGCCTTTGTCCCGGTCGGGTGGTGCGCCCGCCGGCGGCATGCGCAGCACGCATTGCTCGTCACCGCGACGCAGCTCGTAGATCACGTTTTGAGTTCCGCCGGATAGGAAGCGGGCCGTCAGCGGCTCGCCCTTACCGGGCAGCGCCTCGCTGTCCATCCAATCGGCAAGCCGCGCAACATCGATTTCGTCGCTCACAGATTCCCCACTTCGTTCTCGAGATAGTCGGCATACTTGGCCCTTGCGGCATCGCGCTTGCGCGGTGTCCACTCGGTGGGCCAGGTGTCATCGGTGGCCTGGTATCCCCGCAGCACCTGCTTGGCAACCGTGGTCTTGTGCACCTCGGTCGGGCCGTCGGCAAGCCCCATCACGGCCGCGCCGGTGACCATTGCCAGGAACGGCATCTCGTTGGTGACCCCGAGCGCGCCGTGCACTTGCATTGCCCGCCAAGCGATGTCGTGCAACACGGTCGGCATGACCACCTTCACCGCGGCGATATCCTTGCGCACCTTCTTGTAGTCGTTGTACTTGTCGATCTCCCACGCGGCGTAGAGCACCATCAACCGGAATTGCAGCAGCTGCGCGTACGAATCGGCGATGTAGCCCTGCACGAACTGCTTGTCCGACAGCAGGCTGCCCTGGGTTTCACGGCTCAGCGCGCGCTCGCACATCATGTCCAGCGCCCTTTGGGACAGACCGATGGTGCGCATCGCGTGATGGATTCGGCCGCCGCCGAGTCGGGTCTGGGCGATGACAAACGCCTGCCCTTCGCCGCCGAGCAGCGCCTCGGCAGGCACCCGCACGTTGTCGTAGTGGATCAGGGCATGCGAGCCCTCGCCTTCGCTTTCGCCGTAGAGGCCGGCGTTGCGGACGATTTTCACACCGGGGGTGTCAGTGGGCACCAGGAACATCGACATGCCCTGGTAAGCGCTGACGTCGGGGTTGGTCACCACCATCACGATCAGGAACGAGGCCGTCTTGGCATTGGAGGAGAAGAACTTCCAGCCGTTGATCACCCAGTCGTCGCCGTCGCGCACCGCGCTGGTCTTGAACAGCGTTGGATCAGCGCCTGCATGCGGTTCGGTCATCGAGTAGCAGGAGAACACCTCACCTTCGAGCAAGGGATGCAGATATTTCCGCTTCTGCTCGTCGGTGCCGTAGTGGGCGATGATCTCGGCATTGCCGGTGTCGGGAGCCTGACAGCCGAACACGATCGGGGCCCACTGCGAACGGCCAAGGATCTCGTTGAGCAGCGCGAGCTTGAGCTGGCCGTAGCCCTGCCCGCCCAACTCGGGTCCCAGGTGCGTGGCCCACAACCCCTTTCGGCGCACCTCTTCCTTGAGCGGGTCGATCACCTTGCGCCGGTTGTCATCCAGCGGCACGAACTGCAAATGCGGAAACGCCAGATCGAGTGGTTCGACCTCTTCGCGAACGAACTCGTCGGCCCAGTCCAGCACCTTCTGGTACTCGGGGTCGGTCTCGAAATCCCACGCCATCTCCGGGCTCCTCTCAATTGAAGGTGACGACAACCTTGTCGGCGGCGCCGGGCGTCGTGGCGGTCTTCAGTGCATCGTTGACGTCGTCGAACGGGATGGTGTGGCTGATGATCACCGCGTATTTTTCCCAGTTGGCGATCAGGTCCTCGGTGACTTCGAAGATTTCGTGGGGGTACCCCATCGATCCGACGATGGTGATCTCGTTGCTCATCAGGTTGAGGAAATCCACTGACACCGGTTGTTTGTGCACCGCGACGACGCCGAGTCGAGCGCCGGTTTTGGCGGCCGCCAACGCGGTTTCGATGACCACGGGCGCACCCGCGGCGTCGAAGTAGATGTCCGTGCCGGCCTTGCCGCCGAACATCGACGAGCCCTCGCCGTGCAACTCGAGAAGTCGAGCTGCCACGTCTTCCTCGGCAGAGTTGATCACCGCATCGGCGCCAACCGCCAACGCCTTCTCCAGACGGGCCGGGATCAGGTCGGCGACCACGACATGGCTGACGCCAAGCGATTTGAACGCGATGGTGGCGCCGAGTCCGATCGGCCCCGCGCCGAAAATCACCACCCTGTCGCCGGGTTTGGGTTGGCATCGGTTAACGCCGTGGCGCGCGACTGCCATCGGCTCGTTGAGCGCCGCGACTTCGAACGGGATGTGGTCGGGTATGACTTCGAGGCTGGTTCCGCGTACCGCATTTTCGATCAGAAGGTATTCGGACAGGGCGCCGGTGGCTGCGCCGTTGCCGATGATCTCGCCCGGCTTCGCCATCGGGTTGATGACAACGTGGTCGCCCACCGCGATACCGGTAACGTCGTCACCGACCTCGACGACCTCGCCTGCGGGTTCGTGGCCGATCGGCATGCCATCGTCGTGGCCGGGAATGCCGCCCATCGAGATGAAAAGCGCGTCGGTACCGCAGATTCCGCATGCCCGGATCTTGACGAGCACATCCGCAGGACCGACCGTGGGCTTCGGCGCCTCGACGACCCGCGTCTCACCGGGCGCTGACACCACGGACACCTTCATGCGCATGCTCCTCTAAGCGGGAAGTTGGTTGTAGCCGGCGATCAGGGCCGCGATGTCGCGGCCGACAACCTCCGAGAATGGGCGGTCGCCGTAAGTGCCTGCGGCCCAGTGCCGCACGCCCTCGCTGACGTGCATCCCAGCGAGGTGGGACAGGTGGTGCACGTCGACATGTGCCGCCAGCTTGCCGTCCTGCTGTGCCTTCGCGAAGAGCGCGCCGAACATGTCTGCGTCTGTCTCGTCCAATGGTTCACCGGCGAGGATGCGATGCTCGTGGCGGTAGCCCTCGAGGATCGTCTCGATGATCAGCTCGCGGGGATTGCGCGCCATCGAGCGTTCGAGGCTTCGCAGTGCCCCGGCGATCACCGCGTCGACGTCATAATCCGTCTGAAGCAGCGAGCGCACGGTCTTCTGCGCGGCGCGGGTCGACAGCAGGCCGACTTCGAAGAGCACGTCCTCCTTGGCCGGGAAATAGAAGTAGAACAGCGCACGCGAGACGCCGGCGGCGCGGCAGATATCGGCAACGGTGGTCTTCGCGTACCCGTTGGTGCGCCACAACGCCATCGCCGCCTGCACCAAAGCGCGCTTGGTTTCGTGGGATCTGGCCCGCTGATACGACGCCCGGCGCTGACCACCGTCAGCGGTTGCTAGTCCGTTTGTCTTGGGCACTAGCGCACTCTAACAGCCAGATTCACTCTTGCAAATAGTTGACATTTGTCTAACTATCTAGGAATGACACAACCACTGCATGGCAGGCGGATCCTCGTCACCGGCGGCGCGACCGGCATCGGTGCGGCCGCGGTGCAGGTCCTCAGCGAAGCCGGCGCGGCTGTCGCCGCGACGTATCACCGCACGGCACCGGCCGAACGCGCAGGCGTTTCGTGGGTGCAATGCGACGTCCGTGACTCCTCGGCCGTCGACGACATGGTGAGCGGAGCCGCCGAAAAGCTCGGCGGGCTCGACGTGCTACTGCACGCGGCGGGGCGATGGCAGCCGGGCATCCCCGGGCAGATCACCGGCGACGACATCGACTTCCTGGTCGACACAAACTTGAGGGCCACCATCTTCGTCAACCAAGCGGCCTACGCGGTGATGCGTAAGGACGGTGGGGGCCGGATCATCAACTTCGGTTCGGGCGAGTCGGTGATGGGCAGCCCCATCTCGGCTGTTTACGCGGCGACGAAGGGCGCGGTCTCAGCGTGGACGCGTTCGATCGCCAGGGCGTGGGCGGCGGAGAAGGTGTCGGCGATCGCGCTGGCGCCTGCCGTGGAGACGCCGGGCGCGGACCGACTGCGCGAGTTCCTCGGCCCAGAGGCCGCGGAGTTCATCGACCTAGAGATCAAGAAGACGATCCCGCTCGGCGGCGCGCTCGGAGACCCGGTCGAGGACCTCGGGCCGACGTTGGTGTTCTTGTGCGGTGAGGGATCCCGCTTCATCAACGGACAGCTGATCGCGGTCGACGGCGGCCTAGTAATGCTGGGCGCTTAGCGCGTGCCTTTGTAGTTGGTTGTCAGCAAGTACACCGTCCGATCGAGGCTGGGCACGATCTCGGTGATCTCGATTTCTCCCACCGCGAAGCGTCCGAGAAGTCCGTACGCGACGTTGGAAACGATGGCGTCCATATCGCGAACGAATTCGGGGTCGGCGTCGGCGAGGACTTCCATTACCGCGGGCACCACGGCGTCGAAGCCGCGACGGACCAGCTTCTTGCCGCCCGGCGCGGTGCGCGCGCGGAAGTAGGCCTTGAGCATCGCGGGGTGCTGTTCCCACGGTTCGAAAATGGTGCGCAGCACGCGCATCACCCCGGCATAGATGGATTCGTCGGTGGCATGCGGTTTGGTCAAACCGGAATACCGGTTCTCCTCCATCCAGGAGCCGAGCGCGGCGAGGATCAGCTCGTCACGCGTGCCGTACCGCTTGTAGATGGTGGCCAAGGAGGTGCGTGCGCGCCGCGCGACCTCACGCAGTTGGACGGCGTCGTAGCCCTCCGTTTCGAGCAAGTCGACGACGATATCGAGAATGCGGTCCTGGCCCTTGCCGTCCATGAGTAACCAGGTTACGGTAACGCGGTTACTAGCGCAACGAAGCGAGGTTCGATGGGGTCTTTGGACGGCAAGGTCGCCTTCATCACCGGGGTCGCACGCGGGCAGGGGAGAAGCCACGCCGTGCGGCTGGCCGCCGACGGCGCCGCCATCATCGGCGTCGACATCTGCGCCGATATCGACTCCAACGGTTACCCGATGGCGTCTCGTGAAGAGCTCGACGAGACGGTGGCGTTGGTGGAGGCCGAGGGCGGCAAGATGGTTGCCTCGATCGCCGATGTCCGGGACTTTCATGCGCTGAAGGCAGCGCTCGATGCCGGGGTGGAGCAGTTCGGCCGGCTGGACATCGTGCTAGCCAACGCCGGCATTGCTGCCATGGCGTTTCGCGAGATCACCGACGACGAGGATCTCGAGATGTGGACCGATGTCCTCAATGTGAATCTCGTCGGCGCCTACCACACCGCGAAGGCGGCGATACCGCACCTGATTGCTGGGGGACAGGGCGGTGCAATCGTTCTCACCAGCTCGACCGCCGGGTTGCGGGGTTTCGGCGGGCTGCAGGGCGGCGGGCTTGGTTACGCGGCCTCCAAGCATGGCCTCGTCGGCCTGATGCGTACTCTCGCCAATGCCCTTGCCCCGCTCAACATCCGGGTCAACACCGTGCATCCGACAGCGGTGAACACAATGATGGCCGTCAACCCGCAAATGGTGTCGTTCCTCGAGCACTATCCCGACGGCGGTCCACATTTACAGAATCCGATGCCTGTCGAGCTCCTTGAGCCAGAGGACATCAGCGCCGCGATCGCCTACCTCGTCTCCGACGAGGCCAAGTACGTCACCGGCGTCACGTTCCCTGTTGATGCAGGATTTTGCAACAAATTATGAGCGATCGCGTTGCGGGCAAACGGGTTCTGATCACCGGCGCGGCGCGGGGTCTGGGCCGCAGTCATGCTGTGCGGCTCGCCGAGGAGGGTGCCGAGCTCATCCTGGTCGACATCTGCGAATCGTTGCCAGAGCTGGAGTATCCGCTGGCAACTCGTGAGGACCTGGCCGAAACGGCTCGGTTGGCCGAAAAGCACGGTCGCCGGGTCATCACCCACGTCGTCGATGTGCGCGACGAGGCGGCACTGGCGGCCGTTGTCGATGAGGGCGTCGCCCAGCTGGGTGGATTGGACGCGGCGGTGGCCAACGCCGGCGTGCTGACGGTGGGGACGTGGGACAAGACGACGCAGGCGCAGTGGCGAACCGTGTTGGACGTCAACCTGATCGGCACCTGGAACACGTGTGCTGCCGCGATTCCCCATCTCGTTGACCGTGGCGGCAGCCTTGTCAACATCAGCTCGGCGGCGGGTCTGAAGGGCACACCGCTGCACCTCCCGTATACGGCGTCAAAGCATGGCGTGGTCGGTCTGAGTCGGGCGCTGGCCAATGAACTTGCCGCACAGAGTATTCGGGTCAACACGGTTCACCCGACGGGCGTCGAGACCGGCATGCGACCCGAGAATCTCCAGGAGATCCTCGGTGAGGGGCGCCCGGATCTCATCCCGATCTTCCTCAACGCCTTACCTGCAGTCATGGCCGAGGCCGTCGACATCAGCAACGCGGTGCTGTTCCTCGTCTCTGACGAGTCGCGCTACGTGACGGGTCTGGAGTTCAAGGTGGACGCGGGGGTGACGTTGCGATGACGACAGTCGACACCGAGCGTTCCGAACGCGGCAAGCGCACGTTCGCGGATGTAATGACCTTTCCGGCGCCTCAAGATTCCAGCCCGGCGACGGCCAACGGCCTGATCGACTTCGTGTTCGGCGACGTCTGGACGCGGCCGACACTGAGCAGACGGGATCGCCGGTTCGTCACGCTCCCGTGCGTGGCGGCGGCCGACGCAGAAGAGCCTTTGCGGGAGCATGTGTATGCGGCGCTGAACAGTAGCGACCTGACCATCGCCGAAATGCGGGAAACCGTACTGCATTTCGCCGTGTACAGCGGTTGGCCGAAGGCGTCCCGATTCAATATCGTGGTCGACGAGCAGTGGGACCGCATCCACCGCGAACGCGGGCAGAGGGTGCCACCGCCAGAGCCATTGCTACCGCTGGTCACACCCAGCGACCCGGAAGAGCGGCTGGCGACCGGAGAGCAATCGTTCAGGGACATCAACTGCATACCGTTCGTGCCGATACGCGACAACCCATATTCCGGTGCGGGCATTCTGAACTTTGTCTTCGGCGAGATGTGGCTGCGGCCGGGACTCGGTATGAAGGAGCGACGCCTTGTCACGGTGGCATGCGTGGCGTTCCAGGACGCACCCATCCCGATCCTGAGCCACGTCTACGCCGCACTGAAGAGCCGCGATGTGTCGTTCGACGAAATGGATGAAGTGGCATTGCATTTCGGCGCCTACTACGGGTGGGCGAAGGCGTCCCACCTCAATCAGGTGATCGGCGAGCAGAAGCAGCGCGTTCTCCTTGAGTGGCAGGCGGAGGCGTAATGCTGATCGGAGGCGAACGGATCGCCGAAGCGTCCGGAGGTATGCACGCCCACATCTACCCGGCGACGGGAGAACCGAATGCGCATACCCCGTTGGCGGGCGCGGATGAGATCGACCGGGCAGTCGCCTCGGCGTGGGACGCCCACAAAGAATGGATGGCGCTGACCGTCGACCGGCGCCGCGACCTGCTGATCGACCTCGCCGATGTAGTGCACGAGAATCTCGACGAGCTGGCTCGCCTCAACGTTCACGACTACGCGGTGCCAATCTCATTCGCAGGAAACGCAATCCTGCTTGAGCGTTTTCTGCGGCATTTCGCCGGATACGTCGACAAGCCCCACGGCACGAGTACACCGGTCGACGGGTCGTTCGATATCAACCTGATCGAACGCGAGCCCTACGGTGTCGTCGGCGTCATCACCCCGTGGAACGGCTCGCTGGTCGTCACCGGATCCTGCGTGGCGCCCGCGCTGGCGGCGGGTAACGCCGTCGTGCTGAAGCCTTCTGAGATAGCGCCTTTCGCCGCGCTGCGATTCGGCGAGCTATGCCTCGAGGCAGGGCTGCCTGCCGGGCTGGTCAACGTGGTGCCTGCAGGGCCAGACGGCAGCGACGCCCTGGTGCGGCATCCGGGTATCCGCAAGATCCATTTCACCGGCGGTGACGGCACCGCTCGTAAGGTGCTTCAGTCGGCGGCGGCCAATTTGACGCCGGTAGTGGCAGAACTCGGCGGCAAGTCGGCGAACATCGTCTTCGGTGACGCCGATCTGGACGCCGCGGCGATGTTATCGGCGCACCAAGGTCCGCTCATGCAATCGGGGCAGAGCTGCGCATGCGCGAGCCGTGTGCTGGTCCACGAATCGGTATACGACACGTTCTTGGACAAGTTCGTCGCCGTCATCGACGCCTCGGCGGTCGGCGACCCGCTCGAGCCCCATGTGGTGTTCGGTCCGGTGATCAGCCAGCCCGCGGTTGACCGCATCCTCGGCGTGATCGAGCGAGCGGTCACCACGGGCTCAGGGGAATTGATCACCGGGGGTAAGCGCCTTGGCGGCGAGCTGGCGCAGGGTTACTACATCGAACCGACGGTGTTTGTCGGTGTCGACAACGCCTCGGCGTTGGCCCAGGCCGAGACCTTCGGGCCGGTTGTTTCGGTTATCAAGTTCAGTGACGAGGCAGAGGCGGTGCGCATCGCCAACGACACGCGCTACGGCTTGAACGCATTTGTCCAGACCAACGATCTGAATCGAGCGCACCGGGTAGCTCGTCAGCTCGAGGCCGGGTCGGTGTGGATCAACACGTTCAGCGACATCTCCCCGCAGGGACCCTACGGCGGCTACAAGCAGAGCGGTTTCGGCCGCACGGGCGGTCTCGAAGGGCTGCACGAATTCCTGCAGGTGAAGAACATCCGCATCGGCATGCGATGAAACGAAGAGGCAGCCCGGCACGAATTTGTGCAACTGCACAGCATCGGCATAAGCGTCAGGTGATGATGCTTATCGACATCAACGAGGAGGGGTAAATGGCGGGTCGTGTTGAGGGGAAGGTCGCATTCATCACAGGCGCGGCGCGTGGACAGGGGCGCAGCCACGCGGTGCGCCTGGCGCAGGAGGGCGCGGACATCATCGCCGTCGACATCTGCCGACCCTTCCCCGATTCGCCGGCCCCGCCTGCGACTCCCGAAGACCTCGCGGAAACGGCCGACATGGTGAAAGCGCTTGATCGGCGGATCGTCACCGCCGAGGTCGACGTCCGCGATTACGACGCGCTGAAATCCGCGGTCGACAGCGGTGTCGAGCAGCTCGGCGGGCTGGACATCATCGTCGCCAACGCAGGCATCGGGACCGTCGGAACTCGGCTGGACCGGATGAAAGAGGACATCTGGCAGGAGATGATCGACGTCAACCTCGGCGGGGTGTGGAAGTCGGTCAAGGCCGGCGTCCCACATCTGGTGGCCGGTGGCCGAGGCGGCTCGATCATCTTGACCAGCTCGGTCGCGGGACTGAAGACATACCCGCACACCGGCCATTACGTGGCGGCCAAACACGGAGTGGTCGGCCTGATGCGGACCTTCGCCGTCGAACTCGGCGCGCAATCCATCCGCGTCAACTCCGTGCATCCGACGCATGTGAACACGCCGCTGCTGCACAACGAGAAGACATTCCGGATGTTCCGGCCCGATCTGGAAAATCCGGGTCCCGACGACATGGCCCCGGTCTGTCAGACCTTCCACATGCTGCCCATCCCGTGGGTGACAGCCGAAGACATCAGCAACGCGGTGCTGTTCCTGGCGTCCGACGAGGCGCGGTACATCACGGGCGTCACGCTTCCTGTCGACGCCGGCAGCTGCCTGAAGTAGCGAAAGGACCACCATCGGCATGACAATTGCGCCCGACACCGACGTCTACTACGACCCCTACGACATCGGCATCGTCCACGACCCCTACCCGGTGTATGCCCGGCTGCGGGATGAAGCGCCGATTTACTACAACGAGCGGTACGACTTCTGGGCGATCTCGCGGCACGCGGATGTGGAGAAGGCGCTCGGCGACTGGCAGACCTTCTCCAACACCCGAAGCGACATCCTCGAGCTGGTGAAGTCGAAATTCGACATGCCGCCCGGTGTGCTGATGTTCCAGGACCCTCCGATACACACCATGTTGCGCGGCTTGATGGGTCGGGTGTTCACTCCCCGCCGGATGGCGGCCATCGAGGACCAGATCCGGCAGTACTGCGTGCGATGCCTCGATCCGCATGTCGGCTCCGACGGTTTCGACATCATCTCTGAATTGGCGTCGATGATGCCCATGCGGGTCATCGGGATGCTGCTCGGCATCCCCGAAGAGGACCAGATCGAGGTTCGTGACGCCAACGACGCGAACCTGCGCACGAAACCTGGCGCCCCGATGAAGGTCATCGACCCCGAGGCGATCGCCGACGGGCGGATCTACGCCGACTATGTCGACTGGCGCGCCAAAAACCCCTCCGACGATCTGATGACCGAGCTCCTCAACGTCGAGTTCGAAGACGAGACGGGTGTAACGAGAAAACTCACTCGCAAGGAAATCCTGCACTACACGCAGGTTGTGGCCGGCGCAGGCAACGAGACCACCGGCCGACTGATCGGATGGCTGGCGAAGGTCCTCGCCGAACATCCCGACCAGCGAAGGCAGATCGCCGAAGACCGAAGCCTGTTGACGCGCACCGTCGACGAGACGCTGCGCTTCGAGCCGACGGGACCGCACGTCGCGCGATGGATGGCGCAGGATTTCGAGATCTACGACACCACCGTGCCCGCGGGCAGCGCGATGCTGCTGCTGTTCGGCGCCGCCAACCGCGACCCCCGACGGTATGAGGATCCCGACACGTTCAACATTCATCGCGACAACATCTCGCACATCACCTTCGGCAAGGGCGTGCACTATTGCCTTGGTGCAAACCTGGCGCGACTTGAGGGCCGGGTCGCGCTGGACGAGCTGCTCAATCGCTGGCCCGAATGGGACATCGACTACGAGACAGCGAGATTGGCGCCGACCTCGACTGTTCGCGGCTGGGAAGAGCTACGGCTCGTGCTGCCGTGACTCGCCTATGTCCCCGACGCGAACTCCGAAAACAGCGACGCGACGAACTCTTGAGTGCGTCGCCATGATGCGCTGCGTGCGTGCGCGTCGGATCCCAGTGGCACCACCCTCGCAGCGAGATCGGTGACGCCCGCGTCGCGGTAGCGGCGCAGCCGGGCGCGGATGGTTGATTCATCGCCAGCGGCCATTGTGTCGCCGACGTCTTGAGCGTCGCCGTGTTCGAGCAGCCGAACATAGTTGGGGGAGAAGTCGGCGTGGCCGAGTACCTCGCTGGCGTAGGTGCGGGCGTCGTCGACCTCATTGTCCAGGCAGAGCGCGACGGGAACGCCTGCGACGACCCGTATTTCGGTTCGCCCTGCATCGCTCGCTGCCGCGGTCAGCCGCGGGACCACGTAGTCGCCGATCGCACGCTCGTCCGCCATCCACAGGATGGTTCCGTCAGCGTACTCCCCGGCGATCCGCAGCATGGCCGGCCCGAGTGCGGCGAGAAGCACTGGCATGTCGAATGAATCGGCGACATCGATGGGACTGTGCACGCGGTAGTTGTCGTTCTCTACGGCGACGGCACCGGGGCCCGCGAATGCTGCGGCCAGTACTTCGAGGTAGTCGCGCACCAGCAGCGCCGGGCGGTCATAGGGAAGTCCGAGCTGATCCGAGACGATCCAGTGGTGAGACGGCCCGAGGCCAAGCGTGAACCGACCCGAACACGCGACCTGGGTGCTCAGCGCTTGCTGCGCCATGATGAGGGGATGGCGGGTCTGGATGGGAACGACCGCTGTTCCGATCTCGATCCGCTCGGTGACTTGCCCGAGAAGCGCGACGGCCGTCATCGCGTCGAGGTAGCCGGGAACCTGGGGGATCCAGAACGACGCGAATCCGTCGCGCTCGGCGGTGCGTCCGTCTTCCATCAGCCCGGCCAGCCGGTCGGCGCGTGAGCGCTCCTTGTCAGAACCGACCATCAAGCCGATTCGCATGCAAACCCCCTATGGCACATAGCGATCCCACTCGTAAGGCACGATCGTGTGGAACGGCGCGGCCAGAAGCGGCTCGACGCCGTCGCTCCACCGCTTCTCCAGAGCCGGCCGCAGCCGCTCGGCCGTAGCGACTGGGTCGTCGTCGAGGAAGCAGTACGCGATCGACTGACCGGCCTTTGCGCTTGCCATCTTCGCGTCGACCGCCTGCGATGCCGCTGACCACACTCCGGCCACCCCGTCGACGCCGAGCAATCCGTCTGCCGGTGCGTCACCGCGTTCCAGCAGCAGGTACACGCCCTTGATCGGCCACCACGGCAGCACGTCGGCGCCGATCTTTACTCGCGCTGCGGACGACTTGGTCTGCACGTCATACACACCGCGTTCGACAGGTGGCAGCAGGGGAAGTTTCCGATCTGCTCCGATGAGCGCCTTGGCCAGGGCGAGGAAGCCGTCGAGTCCGCCTTGGTCGCTGAAGAAGTACGTCATCACGTGGTCGATCGCGTCGTAGCGGTCGACGCTCGCGGCTCGGGCAGAGCGACACGCAGGCGTAGACACCAACCGCAGCGAGGCACGCACGGCGGACAGCCGGTGCTGCTCGGGCCGGTGGTCGAGGGTGTGCCAGCGGAGATATTCGGCGTCGGCACCGTCGGGGTGGCGGGTCGCCATGGATACGAAGAGCGTGGTGATGTCGCCACGGCCCGTGGCCAGAACATCGACGACCTCATCCGAAGGTGTGCCGGGAAGCTGCATCGTCGTTACTTGCCTTCGGTCAGAGTGATTTCGGGATGGCGTGCCTCGATCATCCGCCGGAAACCCTCGCGCCACGGCACCTTCGTCTCTCCGAGGATTTCGTGCATGTAGGTCACATCGGGCCAGAGGGGCGTGTGTGCGTCGGGGGTGTACGTGAAGATCGGTTCGACGCCGACCAGTTCGCCCATGTACGCGCAGTAGTCCTCGATGCTGACGGTTTCGCTGCCTGCCCAGTTCACGACGATCGGTGGAGTGTCGGCGACCTCCATGGCCCGAATGCCTAGTGCGACGTAGTCGTCCTCGCAGATCGGGTTGTAGTTGTTCGGCTTGTCCGGATACAGCCGAATCGGTTTGTGCGCCAACATCATTTCGAGACGATCGGCAGGCGCTCCGCCTTCGGGGCCGTAGGTCGAGCAGATGCGAATGATGGCGAGCGGGATCTGGTACTTCTGGGCAACCCAGGTGCACACGGCCTCGGCGGCGACCTTCGAGAAGCTGTAATTCGCGCGGAGTGGCGCTCCCGGCGGGTCCGATTCGGTCAAGGGTCGCTGACCTTGGTAGCCGTAGATCGATCCGGTGGAGCAGAAGACGAATCCCTTGGCGGCGCGACAGTGGTACAACAACTCGCCGGAATTCTGGGCGTTCGTCTCGACGCATCGCGCCCAGTCATCGTCACCGGTGTCCACCGCTGCGTGGAACACATACGTGAAATCGTCGGGAACCGCGGAGAAGTCGCCTGTGCTCATGTCCAGCGCTGTCGGTGTGATGCCGGCATCGGCGAGTCTGTCCCGGTCTGACTGCTCCCACAGGCGCGCGGCGCCCCATACCTCGTTGCGCGGTGCCAGTGCACGCGCGATGGGAAAGGCGATCTTGCCGGTCGCGCCGGTTATCAGGATTTTCTCCGCGTCGAGCATCGCATTAGTTGTAGCGCACTCAGCGGTGGATGTTAAGTACTTGATACATTGACCCTCGTGAAGCTCACGTTCGATGCCGAGGTGGAGGAGTTCCGCGAGGAGTTCATCCGGTTCCTCGACGACCACCTGCCTGCCGAGACGGACGCCGCTGAGCAGTCGCGGTCGACGTCGCACGTTCCGGAATGGGCGCGCCGCTGGCAGCGCGTGCAGTTCGACCACGGATGGCTGCTGCCAGGCAACCCGCCCGAGTTCGGCGGCCGCAACGCCGGCATCCTCGAGCAGTTCGTGCATCGCGAAGAACTCGCGAGGCGCCGCATCTATCACGCGTTCAACCCGCAGGGCGTCGGGATCATCGCGGCGTCGCTGCTGTCGTTCGGCACCGACGAACAGAAGCAGCAGTGGGCGGTACCCATCCTGCGCGCCGAGATCACGGCGTCATTGGGCATGAGCGAACCGGGGGCAGGCTCCGACCTGGCCGGGCTTGCCACCCGTGCCGTTCGCGATGATGATCACTTCGTCGTCAATGGGCAAAAGGTGTGGACCTCCGGCGCCCACGACGCCGACGTCATCCTCACGTTCGTCCGCACCGATCCCGATGCACCGAAGCACAAGGGGATTAGCGCCTTGCTAATCCCCACAGATCTGCCGGGAATCGAGCGCCGGCCCTTCGCTTCGGTGTACGAGCGCGACAATGTGGATTTCAACGAGGTGTTCTTCACCGATGTGCGGGTGCCCGCCGAAAATCTCGTAGGTCCGCTCGACGGCGGATGGAAAGTCGCCAATGGATCGCTGGGCCACGAGCGCACGATGATGTGGATGGCGTTCGCCAACCGGCTGGCACAGCTGCTCGACGACTTCCAGCCCGACGGGGCGGTGAACCGTGACCGCTACGCCACCATCGCCATGGACTATCAAGCGCTTCGCCTGATGGGCTCGGTCGCGCTGGGCCAGGCGGCGCGCGGAGAGCGGGATATTCCAGGCATCTCGGTGCTGAAGCTTTTCGGATCTGAGGCCGAGCAGAACGCGCTGAGACACGCGCTCGATGCCGCAGGTGTCGAGGGTTTGAGCAGCCCGGCGCTCACCGCACCGTACAACCCTTACAGCCCCGGCCTGTTCACCGGCAGCTGGTTCACGCGCTACATCAGCAGCTACGCGGGCACCATCTCAGGCGGCACGTCGGAGATCCAGCGCAACATCATCGCCCAGCGGGTGCTGGGCCTACCGGCACGCTGACGACCCTGTGCTACTCCCTGTGAAAGCATGGTGAACCTGTGACTGTTGTTCTGGTGCACGGTAATCCGGAGACTGACGCACTCTGGGACCCGCTCGTCGATGTCCTGGCCCGCAGGGATGTCGTGCGGTTGTCACCGCCAGGATTCGGCGCTCCGCTGCCACCCGCTTTTCCGGCGACCTATATCGCCTACCGCGACTGGCTTATTGACGAGTTAGCGGGCATAGATAAACCTGTCGACCTCGTCGGACACGACTGGGGCGGCTTGCACGTGCTCAACGCGTTGATGTATCGACCCGACCTCGTGCGCAGCTGGGCCAGCGACGTCGTCGGCATGTTCGACCCCGACTACGTATGGCACGACGCGGCCCAGGGGTTTCAGATCCCGGAGGTGGGCGAGCAGTT
Organism: uncultured Actinomycetota bacterium; assembly: GCA_963766465.1. Taxonomy (GTDB): domain Bacteria; phylum Actinomycetota; class Actinomycetes; order Mycobacteriales; family Mycobacteriaceae; genus Mycobacterium. The sequence goes on along the minus strand of CAVXZT010000011.1, from coordinate 42,158 downwards.
GGTCGCGATGATGCAGGACGGGTCGATAGAGGACCGGGCGCAACAGCTGGCCACCGTCGGCATTCCTGCCGACGTTGCGACTTCGTTTGCGGCAGCGCAGGGTCCGGAGATGGGTCAGGCGATTCTGACGCTATACCGCTCGGCACGCCAACCGGCTCTGGCCGATGCCGGACGGGCAATAAAGATCGCCGCGGCCCGGCCGGGCCTGTCGGTTGTGGCCACCGAGGACCCGTTTGTCGGCACCGACGAGATGCGGCGTCGGGCGGCGGACCGGGCCGGTGCTCGGACCGAGGTGCTCGACGGGTTGGGGCATTGGTGGATGCTGGAGGACCCTGACCGTAGCGCCGCGGCCCTCACTCGGTTCTGGGGATCGCTGGATTAACAGCTCGACTCACACCCGCGCTGGTTTCGGCGCGGCGAGTTCTGCGAGTGCGGACATGAACAACTCGTCCATCTGCGGGCTCAAGTCGGCAAGGGTCGGGGCGCTGGCGAAGCTGGCGGCGCCGAAGACGCGTTCGAGCACATCCGTTTCCGTGGATGCGCCGATGGACAGACACAGGCACGCAACGCCTTCCATACGAAGCTCCTCGAGTGCCTTACTGGCGTCGGCCTCTGCGTAACGACCTTCGTAGCCGTCGTCGTAGGGGAACCCGTCCGAAAGGACGAGGAGCAGCCGATTCGGCGTTCCGGCGTCCTTCTTGAGAACCTCACCCGCACCGCGGATTCCGGCGCCGAGGCGGGTGTAGCTCGCTGGTTCGAGTTGGTTGAGACGGGCCCGTCCGACGGCACCGAAACTTTGGTCGAACGTCTTGATGGCCGGCAGATGCACAGCGTGGCGGCCCTGCGATCGAAACGCATAGACGGCGACGCGGTCGCCAAGTTCCTCGAGTGTGACGGCCATCGTGGCGGCCGCCCGTCGCTGGTGGTCGTGCACCGCGAGGCCGTCCGAATCGGTATCGACCGCTGACCCGGAGGCATCGATCAGGATGAGCACCCCGAGGTTGCGGGCAAGCTTGCGGCGCTCGAGGTAGACGTGCTCGGGCGCGGAGAAGCCGGACTGCAGATCGACGAACAGGTCGATGAGCGCCTCGATGTCGAGGTCGTCCCCGTCGGCACGGCCGCGCAGAACCTTCGGACCGAGGCCGACGCGAGCCAGGCGGCGCCGGAGCACGTCGTCGTGAGCGACACCTGCATGGGAAACGTCGGCGGCGGCGGTCAGGGGGAAGTCGATGACCCGGCACCAGTCGGGCTTGTACCGGTCGCTGAAGACGTCCCACTCCGGATACAGGGCGCCGCCCACGCCTACCGCTGCACCGGGCTTGCCGTCATCGGTGAAGTGGATCCGCGTGGGCAGGGGACGCGCATTCGGTCCGATCTCCTGCACACGCCGGGTCGAGCGCACAGTCATCTCGGCGCCGGCGGCACCCTCTCCGGGAGAACGCTTACCGCCGAACATCTTCCGGAAGTAGTCCGACATCGACTGGTTGTTGAAGAGCGGACTCTCGAACAGCTTGAGGATCTTGCTTTCGCCGGACTTCCCGCCGTCGTCGTCCTCGTCTTCGTCGTCGTCCTCGGATTCGGGCATGTCGATGGGGTCGAACTGCAAGCGGAGATCTTTGTTGGTGGCCTGCCCGCCGGGCCCGGCAGTAGATCCCAATAACCGGGACGGTTTGATGACGCCGAACCACTCGGGTGGGTCGTCAACCTTGGCTCGGCCCTTGGCCATCTCGAGTGACTCGTCAGCGCTCGCGGTGCTCGGCTGTCCCTCACTCAGGAGCGCGGCATCGAGTGGAATCTGTTGGCCGAGTTTGGCGAGAACGCGCTGACCTTCGAGTGCCAGGTAGCGGCGCGCCAGCGTGGCACGGGCCCGCAATACTTTCACCAATCGCGGATCAAGGCTGCCTGCGCCGAGAAGTGCTGCCTGAACCAGCATTTCGCGGCGCTGCTCGGCGACGGAACCCCCAGCAGAGACGAAGATGAACTGGCCGTTCGTGTGCGCAGGCTGGCCGGCCGGAGCCTCGGTGACTTCGACGGACCTGCCGGCGATGTAGGTGGCGAGGAACCGAAACCGGTCAGGGTTGTCTTGCTCGGAAGCGTCGATCACGTCGTAGGCAGGACGGTGTTGACGAGTTCGTCGAGGGCGCGGATGACGTCGTGATCGTCGGAGAGCACTTCGACGACGGCTGCGTGCACGGCGCTGCGCAGGTTGAGACCTTCGGCCGCGAGACCGCCGGCGAGGATCAACATGCGAGTAGAGGACACTTCGCGCAGCGGCGAACCATCCAGGTTTCGGATGGCGTAGGCGAGCTTGACCAACGAACGTGCAGTCTCGGTGTCGATCCCGGCCTCGTAGGCCACCACCTCGGTCTCGACCTCGGGGGAGGGGTAGCCGAGTTCGATGGCGATGAAGCGCTGACGGGTCGACTCCTTCAGATTCTTCAGCACGCTCTGGTAGCCGGGATTGTAGGAAATCACCAGCTGAAATCCGGGCGCCGCCGCCAGTGTCGTGCCGAGCCGATCGATGGGCAGTTCACGGCGGTGATCGGCGAGCGGATGGATGACGACGGTGGTGTCCTGGCGCGCCTCCACCACCTCGTCGAGATAGAAAATGGCGCCCTGGCGCACCGCTCGGGTCAACGGCCCATCCACCCAAACCGTCTCGCCACCCTTCAATAGAAATCGACCAACCAGATCGGCCGACGTCATGTCCTCATGGCCAGCCACGGTGATCAGCTCCCGGCCCAAATGGTGGGCCATCGCCTCCACAAAGCGCGTTTTGCCGCATCCCGTCGGCCCCTTCAACAGCACCGGCAGGCATCGGCGGGCCGCCGCGCGGAAGACCTCCACCTCGTCGCCCACCGCGCGATAGAACGGTGCGTTCGAAACGGGGGCGACCACCGCAGACGTACTGTTGCGCATTTACTTTCCTCTTTCCAGCGGGACGTTGGTCGGAAGTTCGACGCCCTCGGGGAGGACGAGTTGACCGTCGTGGTTGATGTACCCGGAATTGGTCAGGGGCATCGGTAGCGCAGGGTCGGGACACGGCCGGTCGGTGTCTTCACCGCAGATTCCCATCAGGAAGTACGAGCGCTTCAGGATATCGTCCGGCCAGGGATCTTGGTGCATCGCGAAGAACTGCGCAGGGATGTTGTAGAAGACGAAGAAGAAGGCGCTGCACGCGGCGAAGATCGCCAGGAAGCGGGTGAGCTGCTGTCTGACGAAACCGCCTCGCACGTTATCGAGTCCGCGCTCGACGAAGGTCCGGCCGCGGTCGTCGGTGAAGTACCGCATGCAGCAGAGCCCGGCCTGCACGCCACCCCACATGAGCCCTTCATAAAGCGGCCACTGGTAATAGGTCCCAGCGTTGACCGACAGCGCCTGGATGGCGCCCGGATACGTGAACAGTCCCATCGGCATGAGGAACAGGCCCTCGATGACGAAGTCGAAGAAGAAGGTCCACGCGATCACCACGCCGATCAGGCCGAAGGTGTTGATGTTGGGAAACCGCCTCTTGGCCAAGCGCATGACCGCGCAGCCGAGCATCGTGCACAGCAGGACGAAGAAGTATCCCGGCGCGTTCATCAGGATCGGTTCGGCCATCATGGCGCCCGGTTTCCCGAACGACACCCACCCCGGAATGTCCTGGACCCACGAGCCCATGTTCCACATCCAGGTGTTGTAGGTGCTCCACGTGTTGAAGAAATTCAGCAGTGGGTCCTGAAACCAGAGCAGGCCGCAGGACACGAAGAGCATGCCGTCGAGCGTGATTCGGCGCTCACGACGCCAGGGCCGGATGAGGAACCACCAGATCGCGACCGGCATGCCGATGACGATCACGGCGGTCCAGGTGAAGAGGATCGCCTTCATGAACGTCGGTGGATCCGTCGGTCCCACGGGCACCCGTTCGAAGTTCGGCCCACTGACCCATTTGCCCCACACGAAGAGTTGGAAAGCGAGAATCAGGCCACCTACAGCGGCCCACACTCGCACCGGCGTGATCTTGGCCTGAGGCTGCGTTCCGAGCGACGCCTCGCTCACAGATTCGGTGACAACGGGTCGCTTCTTGCTCGACAGATCGCTCATGACGCCTCTCTTGTGCACTTGTCGATCGCCTAGGCCTCGAACTCGCCTAGGCGGCCACTGCGTCGAAAATATACCAGCGAGTATCTGAATGACCAATGGGTAAAAATCTATGGCAAGATTGCCTCATGGTTGAGCCCTGGACGCGGGAGCGACGACTCGAGCGCACGCGCTCGCTGTTGCTGGATGCCGCCGAGCAGGTGTTTGCCGAGAAAGGTTTCATCGCAGCGACTCTCGACGACATCGCAGGGGCAGCGGGCTATTCGAAAGGCGCGATCTACAAATACTTCGCCACGAAGGAAGAGCTCTTTCTGGCCACGAGCGACCGGTACTGGCGCCGGTATTTCGACAAGTTCGCCGAGGTGATGTCGTCTTCGGACCACATCGGGGCGCACGAGCTCGAAGACATCGGCGACCGCTGGCGCCAGCTGAGTCGTGAACGCGGCGCCGAGCACTCGGCGCTCGGCCTCGAGTTCAATCTCTACCTGCTGCGCAACCCGGAGGCGCGGGAACGCGTATCCGCCAAGCGATCTGAGGTCGTCGACCAGCTCGCCAAGTACATCATCGAAGGCATCGAGAACCTTGGCGCGACTCTGCTGATCCCGGCGACCACGCTCGCCCGCATCATCATCGCCACCACCGATGCCGTCGAGCTAGGCAGCCACCTCGACGACGTCGATCTCTACCAGCCGATCGTCGAGATGTACGTGTCGGCCGTCAAACTGCCCTGATATTTCATTCGCCCTTCTCGAAGGGCACGGTCTTGGGCACCTCGGCGCCCTCTGGAAGAACGAGTTCACCGTCGGTGTTGATGTAGCCGGATTCCCTTGTCGGCAACGGCAGCACCGGATGCGGGCATGGCATGTCGGTGCCCTCGCCGCAGATGCCGTTGGTGAAGTAGGACCGCTTCATGGTGTCTTCGGGCCAGGGATCGGCGTGCATGGCGAAGAACTGGATCGGAACATTGAAGAAAATGAAGAAGCATGCGCTGACCGCGGCGAAGATCGCCAGGAAGCGGGTCAGTTGCTGGGTGATGCCGCCTCGCACATGCTCTAGTCCGCGCTCGACAATCGTGCGGCCACGGTCATCGGTGAAGAAGCGCAAGCAGCACAGCGCCGTCTGCACGCCAGCCCACATCATGCCCTCGTAGACGGGCCACTGGTAATAGGTGCCGGCGTTGAACGATAGTGACTGGACCGCACCGGGATACGAGTACAGCCCGGTGGGCAGCAGGATGAGGCCCTCCATGACGAAGTCGAGAACGAATGCCGCTCCGTAGGTGAAGAGGATCAGCCGCAGATTGCTGATATTCGGCCAGCGCGCCTTGATCTTGCGCATCAGCCAGCAGCCGAGGATGGTCAGCATGAGAACACCGGCGGCATATCCCGGTGCGTTCGTCAGCACAGGTTCTGGCACCATCCGGCCCGGTTCGTCAGGCGATACCCATCCGGGTACGTACGGCGTCCACGCGCCCCAGTTCGGCAGCCAGCTGTTGTAGGTACACCACGTGTTGAAGTAGTTGAGAAAGGGATCCTGGAAGAACATCAGTCCCATGGAGACCAGGAGAATGCCGTCGAGCGTGATTCTGCGCTCCCGCAACCACGGCCTGATGATGAACCACCACAGCGCGATGGGGAGACCAACGCAGACGACGACCGCGTTCAGGATGAGCGGGATCTTCATGTACATCGGCGGATCGGTGGGTCCACCGGGCACCCGTTCGAAATAGGGCCCGGAGATCCATCGGATCCAGACATACAACTGCAGGATCAAGATGGCGCCGCCGATGACGGCCCAGATCCGGACAGCCTTGCTCGGCGCCTGGGTCGAGCTGCCGAGGTCGGCGACCTTCGTTGCAGACTCGGTGACCGCGGGCTTCTTGTCCGACAGATCGCTCATAACCCCTCCTCGGGTCTGCGTTCGACGGAAAGATACCAGTTAGTATCTGGGTAGCCAATGGGATTCTCAGATTCTGTGGCAGACTTTTTTCATGGCAGAGCGGTGGACGCGCGAACGGCGCCTAGAACACACCCGTTCGCTGCTGCTCGACGCCGCAGAAGACGTTTTCGCCGAAAAAGGCTTCACCGCAGCGACTCTCGACGACATCGCCGATACCGCGGGCTATACCAAAGGTGCCATCTACAAGCACTTCGCGACCAAGGAAGACCTTTTCCTGGCGGTCGGCGACCGGTACTGGCGCCGCTATTTCGACAATTTCGCCGAGGTGATGGCGGTGTCGGGCCATGTCGGTGCGCACGAACTCGACGAGATCGCCGAGCGGTGGCGCCAGTTGAGCCACGACCGCGGCGCCGACCACGCCGCGCTGGGGCACGAGTTCACGCTCTATCTGCGGCGCAACCCCGATGTACGGGACCGGGTCGCGGCCAAGAGGTCAGAGGTTGTCGAGGCGCTCGCACAGTTCATCATCGAAGGCATCGACCGCCTCGGCGGAACGCTGACTATTTCGCCGTCGACGTTCGCCCATATCTTGATCGCCACCAGCGACTCGGTGGTGCTTGCCGGTGAGATCGATGACGAAAGCCTCTTCCGGCCGGTCATCGAGATGTACATGTCTGCGATCAAGCTGCCCTGAGGCCGTCGCGCACACGACGACGTCAGATGACGCGGACAGGCAGTATCAACTACTTGCGATTGCCGGCGTCAGGATATACCGTCGGTGCAGCAGGCTCCCGCAGGATGCGCCAGACAGCAGTCAAAAGTGGCCGATTGTCGAAGGCCCCGAATCGGGCGCGCGTGCGATATCACTGAGACCCGACCGCGTGGACAGGAGAATCCGATGCCTCGCTTTCCCAAACCGCCCGAGGGCAGCTGGACACAGCATTACCCGGAGCTGGGAACGGAGCCGGTGTCGTATGAGGACTCGATCAACCCCGAGTTCTATGAGATCGAGCGCCAGGCCGTCTTCAAGCGGGCATGGCTGAACGTCGGTCGCGTCGAACAGGTTCCGCGCAAGGGAAGCTATTTCACCAAAGAGCTCAAGGTCGCCAACACGTCGATCATCGTGGTGCGCACGACCTCCGGCGAGGTCAAGGCGTACCACAACGTCTGTCGTCACCGCGGCAACAAGCTGGTGTGGAACGACATGCCACTGGAGGAGACCAGCGGTGTGTGCCGGCAGTTCACCTGCAAGTACCACGCGTGGCGCTATGACCTGGACGGCAACCTGACCTTCGTCCAGCAGGAGGGTGAGTTCTTCGACCTCGACAAGAGTCGCTACGGGCTGGTGGCCGTGCACTGCGAGGTGTGGGAGGGCTTCATCTTCGTCAACTTCGCGAAGGAGCCCGAGCAGTCCCTGCGCGACTTCCTCGGACCGATGATCACGGACCTCGAAGGCTATCCGTTCGACCGGATGACCTCGCGGTTCTATTACCGGTCCGAAGTGAAAGCCAACTGGAAGCTGTACATGGACGCGTTCCAGGAGTTCTACCACGCGCCTGTTCTGCACGCGAACCAGTCGCCGACGGCATACTCCAAGGCCGCCGCGGAAGCGGGTTTCGAGGCCCCGCACTATCGCATCGAAGGCCCTCACCGGCTGGTGAGCACCTCGGGAATCCGGGCCTGGGAGATGGCCGACGAGATGCGCAAGCCGATCGAGGACATCTGCCAGAGCGGTCTGTTCGGGCCATGGGACAAACCGGATCTGGGGGAGATGCCCGCCGGGCTCAACCCGGCGAAATGCGATCCGTGGGGCCTGGATTCGTTCCAGTTGTTCCCCAACTTCGTGATTCTGTTCTGGGGGCAGGGCTGGTATCTGACCTACCACTACTGGCCCACGTCGTACAACACGCACATCTTCGAGGGCACGGTGTACTTCCCGCAGCCGAGAACGCCGCGTGAGCGCATCGCCCAGGAACTCGCCGCGGTGTCATTCAAGGAATACGGGCTCCAGGACGCGAACACCCTCGAGGCGACGCAGACGATGGTCGAATCGCGGGCCGTCGACGAGTTCCTGCTGTGCGATCAGGAGGTGCTGATCCGCCACCTGCACAAGGAGACCGCGGCCTGGGTCGAGGACTACCAGCGCAAGACGGCGGGGGTGTGAGATGACGACGACGTGACGTCCAGCAAGCTGCCGCCCGAATTCTCGGACCTGGAACAGTTTTCCGATTGGTGTCTGCCGACCGAGGCCGAGCGATTCGCCAAGCGGTTGGCCAGTTCGATGCAGGAGATGCAGGCCTTCTATGACGCGATCACCGCGCGCGCGGAGGAAGCCATCGCCTACTGCGACAAGTTCTCGCTGGACGAACTGCCAGAAGACGTGCTCAACCTGATGCATCTGCTCTATTCGATGATCCAGGCGTCGTTTCCGGTCGAGTGCTGGAAGCAGCCGAAGGTGCCCGACTCGGGCGCGACGACGCTGGACTGTGTGTCAGAACCGGTGCCGTGACCGCCTCTACAACAGTCCTACGCGCAAAGCGATGGGCGGATGTCGAGGCGGGCGAGGTGCGTTCGCCCGCGGTCGTCGTGATCGACGGAAACCGCATTCAGGCGGTCAATCCGTCTGAGCTGCCTGGTGAATCGGTCGAAGACATCGATCTGGGCGACGTCACACTGATTCCCGGTCTGATGGACATGGAGCTCAACCTGCTCATCGGCGGCCCCGGCGGTCCGGAGGGGCTGCCCAGTCCGATGCACGGTGTGCAGGACGACCCTGCCTACCGGACGCTGCGCGGTGCGGTGAACGCGCGTACCACGCTCGAAGCCGGCTTCACGACCGTCCGCAATCTCGGCCTGATGGTCAAGACGGGCGGTTACCTCCTCGACGTCGCGCTGCAGCGGGCGATCGACCAGGGCTGGCACGTCGGCCCCCGCATCCATCCGGCCGGACACGCGGTCACACCGTACGGCGGACACTTGGACCCCACGGTGTTTCAACGCCTAGCTCCGGGAATCATGCCGCTGTCGGTCGCGGAGGGTATCGCCAACGGCGTCGACGAGGTGCGGGCATGCGTGCGCTACCAGGTCCGGCACGGCGCCAAGCTGATCAAGGTGTCGGCATCCGGCGGCGTGATGTCGCACAGCACCGCGCCTGGCGCGCAGCAGTATTCGGACGACGAATTCGCCGCGATCGCCGACGAGGCACATCGGGCCGGAGTCCGTGTAGCGGCACATGCCGTGGGGGACAGTGCTATTCGTGCTTGCATCCGTGCGGGCATCGACTGCATCGAGCATGGCTTCCTGGCCACCGACGACACCATCAAGATGCTGGCAGATACCGGTACCTTCCTCGTCTCGACCACCTACCTCACCGAGGCGATGGCCATCGACAGGATCGCTCCGGAGTTGCGCAAGAAGGCTGAAGTGGTTTTCCCGCAGGCGCAAGCGATGCTGCCGAAGGCGATCGCCGCTGGCGTCAGGATCGCCTGCGGCACCGACGCCCCAGCGATTCCGCACGGGCAGAACGCCAAGGAACTGTGCGCATTGGTGTCGCGTGGAATGACGCCGATGCAGGCGTTGCGTGCGGCGACGATCACCAGCGCGGAGCTCATCGAAGTCGACGATGAACTGGGACGCCTGGCACCCGGCTACCTCGCCGATATCATCGCCGTCCCCGGCGACCCGTCACACGACATCGCCGCCACGTTGGATGTGCGGTTCGTGATGAAAGACGGCGTGATCTACAAACGTTGACGTTTCAGCCAAGGAGGCGAACGTGGAGCAAACCGACAACATTCTGTGGCTGCTCAAGCAGGCGTGGTACTTCTCCTTGACGACGGTCAACGACGCGGTGAGCGAACACGGAGTGAGCACCGCTCAGATCGGTGTGCTGCGACAGTTGTCGAACGAACCGGGCCTGTCAGGTGCCGATCTGGCCCGCCGTCTGCTGATCAGCCCCCAGGGCGTGCAGTTGGCGCTGTCCGCCCTCGAGCGCCGGGGCCTCGTGCAGAGGAAGCAGGACCCTGCGCACGGCCGAATCCTGCAGGCCTTTCTGACCGACCAGGGCAGCAAGGTCGCCGCTGCGGTGGTCAACGACGCGATCGCCGCACACGACAAGGTGTTCGGCGTGCTGAGCAAGGCCGAGCAGGAGACGTTGAGCGGCCTGCTGGCCCGTGTCGTGGAGAAGGGCACCGGCCACGAGCTCTTCCGCGACCACATCGATCCCGAGTGATTATGAAGTACTTGAGATGATTGACAAGTACTTGATATGATGACGGTGATGGCCGAGAACAACGGAGCCGACTATTTCGCGCCGCTCCGTATCAAGCGCGTCGTGCGTGAGACGTCTGACGCCGTCTCACTGGTGCTCGACGTGCCCGACGACTGCTCTGCGCGCTTCCGGTATGAGGCCGGTCAGTATCTGACGCTTCGCGTGACGGTCGACGGCCAGGATCTACGTCGTTGCTACTCGATGTCGTCGGCGCCCGTCGAAGACGACCTACAGATCACCGTCAAACGCGATCCCGGCGGGCTCGTGTCGAACTGGCTCAACGACACGGTCGTCGAAGGCGTCGAGATTCACGCCGCCCCGCCCGAGGGGCGGTTCTGTCTGCGGGACACCTCCGACGAAATCGTGGCGTTCGCGGGCGGCAGCGGCATCACGCCGATCATGTCGTTGGTGCGTACGGCGCTGGCGAATTCGTCGCGGCGGATTCGGTTGTTCTACGCCAACCGCAGTCGCGACTCGGTGATCTTCGCCGATGCGCTCACCCGGTTGGCCGAGGAGCACGCCGACCGCCTTTTGGTCGTGCACCACATCGACGACGACAGCGGCGTGGTGACGCCGTCGGTGGTCGAGTCCTTCGCGGCCGATGCCGGCGCCGCCGACTATTTCATCTGCGGCCCCGGCCCATTCATGGACACCGTCGAGAAAGCGGTGCTGGGATCCGGCGTCCCACACAAACGTGTCCACCTCGAACGCTTCTCGGTGGAACCGGTCCCTGCCGAAGTCGCCCAGACGTCGGAGCAGACCGAACAAGTCGTGATCGAACTCGATCGCAAGACCACCACCGCCGACTACCGGGCAGGCAACACCCTGCTGCAGACTGCGCGGGTCGCGGGGCTGCGGGCGCCGTCGTCGTGCGAAACCGGTTCGTGCGGAACATGTATGGCACGCATCGTCTCCGGCAGCGCCCGGATGCTCAACAACGACGCCCTCGATGACGACGAAGTGGCCGAAGGTTGGGTGCTGACATGCCAATCTCTACCTACGAGCCGATCAGTCCACGTGGTCTATGAGTAGAAACGAGATCGAGTGATGGGACGACTCGAATGAGCCGTGTCGCGGTGGTGACAGGTGGAGCTTCCGGCATGGGTGAAGCGATCTGCCACGAGCTCGGCAGGCGTGGACACAAGGTGGCCGTGCTCGACCTCAACGGCGAAGCGGCGCAACGGGTCGCGGAGGAGTTGCGTGCGGAGGGGGTCACGGCCCTCGGGGTGGCCGCCGACGTCAGCGACCGTGCGGCCGTCGAGGAGGCGTTCGCGAAGGTGCGGACGGAATTGGGCCCAGTGCACATCCTGGTCACCAGTGCCGGCGCCGTGGACTGGGCCCCGTTCACCGAGATCAGCGTGCAAGCCTGGCAGCGACTGATCGACGTGAACCTCACCGGCACCTTCCACTGTTGTCAGGTCGCCGTGACCGACATGCTCGAGGCGGGCTGGGGCCGAATCGTGATGATCTCGTCGTCCAGCGCTCAGCGGGGTTCACCGGGCATGGCCCACTACGCCGCGTCCAAGGGGGCGCTGCTCTCGCTGACCAGATCGCTTGCCCGCGAGTACGGCCCGGTCGGCATCACGGTGAACAACATTCCGCCGTCGGCCATCGAGACTCCGATGCAGCACGCGGGACAGGCTGCGGGCCACCTGCCTCCCAACGAACAGATGGCGGCGAGCGTTCCGCTCGGTCATCTCGGCACGGGCGACGACATCGCTGCCGCAGTCGGCTTCCTGTGCTCCGAGGAGGCGGGCTTCATCACCGGCCAGACATTGGGCGTCAACGGCGGATCGGTGATGTGATGACTTTTTCCGGCACGAGTTCGCAATCAGCACAGGGAGGTTCGCATGGCTAAATGGCCCAAGCCGGCGGAGGGCAGCTGGACGGAGCACTACCCGGATCTCGGGACCGGGCCGATCTCGTTCCGCGACTCGACATCGCCGGAGTTCTACGAACTCGAACGCGAGGCCGTCTTCAAACGGGCCTGGCTCAACGTGGCCCGCGTCGAGGAGTTGCCGCGCGTCGGTAGCTACCTCACCAAGGAGATCGACGCGGCCAAGACGTCGGTGATCGTGGTCCGGGGCAAAGACCAGCAGATCCGCGCCTTCTACAACGTCTGCCGTCACCGCGGAAACAAGCTGGTGTGGAACGACTTTCCCAACGAGGAGGTCAAGGGCACCTGCCGTCAGTTCACCTGCAAGTACCACGGGTGGCGATACGACCTCAAGGGCGACCTGACGTTCGTGCAGCAGGAGGGCGAGTTCTTCGGCCTCGACAGTGCGCAGTACGGGCTGAAGCCTGTGAACTGCGACATCTGGAACGGCTTCATCTTCATCAACTTCGATCCCGAGCCGCGGTGGACCCTTCGCGAGTTCCTCGGGCCGATGATCACCGCGCTCGACGACTATCCGTTCGAGTTGATGACGGAGCGTTACGATTTCGCCGCGCAGAACAACAGCAACTGGAAGATCTTCGCCGACGCGTTCCAGGAGTACTACCACGTGCCGTCCCTGCACTCGCAGCAGGTGCCCAGCGAGGTGCGTCAGCCCAACGCAGACCTTCGAGTGTGGCCATTTCCAGATCGACGGGCCGCATCGCCTGGTGTCCACGGCGGGTACCCGGCGCTGGTTGCTCGCGCCGGAGTTCATGTACCCGGTCGAAAGGGTCACGCGCAGCGGACTTGTCGGCCCGTGGCGTACGCCGGAGACACACCAGTCGGCCGGCCTGAATCCGGGCGGGATCGAACCGTGGGGCATCACCAACTTCCAGATCTTCCCGAACCTGGAGATCCTCATCTACCACGGCTGGTATCTGCTGTACCGGTACTGGCCGACGTCGCACAACACCCATAAGTTCGAGGCCTACAACGCGTTTCACCCGGCGCGCACCGTGCACGAGCGCATCGAACACGAGGTCGCCTCGGTGGTGCTCAAGGAGTTCGCACTGCAGGACGCCGGCATGCTGGGCGGCACGCAGGCGGCCCTGGAGTACGACGTCGTCGACGACTTCCCGCTCAGCGATCAGGAGATCCTCGTGCGCCACCTGCACAAGGTCGCCGTCGACTGGGTCGAGGACTACCAGAACGAGCGCCGACCGGTGGGGGTGTGACGATGACTGACGCCCGACTGCCGAGTGCTTTCGCCGAATACGAGAAGTACGCTGAGAAGTGGTGTCTGGCAACCGAACCGGAGCGCTGGGCCGCCCGGTTGGCCACTCCCATGCCGGAGATCCGCGAGTTCTACGATGCATTCACGCCTCGCTTCGAGGAGGCGATCGACTACTGCGACAAGTTCCCGCTCGACGATGTGCCGGAGGATGCGCTGAACCTTCTGCACCTCGTCTATTCGATGATCATGGTGTCGATGGCCGTCGAGGTCTTCGGTACCCAGAAACCCGCCGATTCCGCCGACGCCGTCATGCACCGCGTCAGCGCGCCGGTGCCGTGACGACAGGAAGAACCGATATGAGTGTGCTGACCATCAACAAGCTCACCGCGTCGGTCGGCGCGGAGGTGACGGGGCTGGATTCCGACATGCTGGCCACCGACGACACGCTGAGCGCCGCCATCCTCGATGCGCTGGAAGACAATGGCGTGCTGGTGTTTCCTGGGCTCGGCCTGGTTCCGGAGGCGCAGGTGACGTTCTGCCGGCGACTCGGCGCGATCGACCACTCCTCCGACGGGCATCATCCCGTCGCCGGTATCTACCCGGTGACGCTGGACAAGTCGAAGAACGCCTCGGCGGACTATCTGCGGGCCACGTTCGACTGGCATATCGACGGATGCACTCCGACCAACGGCGAATGCCCGCAGAAGGCGACCGTGCTGTCGGCCAAGCAGGTGGCCGAGCGCGGCGGTGAGACGGAATTCGCGAACTCGTATGCCGCCTACGAGGCTTTCAGCGACGAGGAGAAGCAACGCTTCGGTGCGCTGCGGGTGGTGCATTCGCTGGAGGCGTCACAGCGAAGGGTCCATCCCGATCCGTCGCCGGAGCTGGTGGCGAAATGGCGGTCGCGCCCCACCCATGAGCATCCCCTGGTGTGGACGCACCGCAGCGGCCGCAAGTCGCTGGTGCTCGGCGCATCGGCGGACCATGTCGTCGGCATGGATCTCGACGAGGGCAGGGCGCTGCTGGCCGAACTGCTGGACCGCGCCACGCAACCGGAGCTGGTGTACAGCCACCGCTGGTCCGTCGGTGACACCGTCATCTGGGACAACAACGGCGTCCTGCACCGTGCCGCGCCCTACGACCCCGACTCACCGCGCGAAATGCTGCGCACGACGGTGCTCGGCGACGAGCCGATCCAGTAGCCGGCGAAGTGCTGAGCGGGTGCACAACCCCGCGTTGACGCCGACCGTGCCACTATGGAAATCTAATACCCGGTTATGAGAATCGCGTTCTCGCTGGTCGGGATCGTTGGAAACGGAGTAGCGCATGGCGGAGGACCTCACCTCGGTCGATTTCTTCCGGGACCGTCGCCTGACTGACGACCCTTTCCCGTTCTACGAGGCACTTCGCAATAAATGCCCGGTCAGCCGTGAGGACCACTACGGCGTGACGATGGTGACCGGCTGGCAGGAGGCCGTCGACGTCTACAACGACGCGGAGACGTTCTCGTCCTGCATCTCGGTGACCGGGCCGTTCCCGGGGTTCCCGGTCCCGCTCGAAGGCTTGGACGACGTCACCGAGCTGATCGTGAAACACCGCGACGAGATCCCCTTCAGTGATCAGCTGCCGACCCTCGACCCGCCGACGCACACCAACCACCGTGCACTGCTGATGCGGCTGATCACGCCCAAGCGCCTCAAGGAGAACGAGGACGCGATGTGGCAGCTCGCCGATGACATCCTCGATGACTTCCTCGCTCCGGGTGAGGGCGAGTTCATCAAGGGGTTCGCAGGTCCGTTCACGCTGCGCGTGATCGCCGACCTACTGGGCGTGCCCGAAGAGGACCGTGACGAGCTCATCGAGATGCTCGCGCGCGGCACCCACGGCGGCGGCTTGGGCAACGCCGAGAAGACGCTCAACAAGACACCGTTGGAATACCTGTACGAAGGGTTCGCGACCTACGTGGAAGAGCGGCGGGCCGAGCCGCGCGATGACGTGCTGACCGGGCTGGCGACGGCGGAGTTCCCGGACGGGACGATGCCCGAGGTCGGAGATGTCGTGCGGGTGGCCACCAACGTCTTCTCGGCCGGCCAGGAAACGACCGTGCGGCTACTCAGTACGGCGCTGAAGGTGATGGGGGACCGTCCCGACATCCAGCTGAAGCTGCGTGAGGACCGCAGCCTGCTGCCGAACTTCATCGAGGAATGCCTGCGCATCGAGAGCCCGGTCAAGGGTGACTTCCGGTTGTCGCGGGTGCCGACCACCGTTGGCGACGAGGCCATCGGCGCAGGCTGCACCTTGATGGTGATCAACGGCGCCGCCAACCGCGATCCGCGCCGCTTCGAGGACCCGGACACCTTCGACGCCGAACGCAAGAACGCCCGCCAGCACCTCGCCTTCGGCCGGGGAATCCACAGCTGCCCGGGCGCTCCGCTCGCCCGCGCCGAAACCCGTGTCGGCCTCGAGCGTCTGCTCGATCGGACCAGCGATATCCGGATCAGCGAGTCGCACCACGGCCCGGCGGGCGACCGTCGCTACCAATACATTCCGACATACATCCTGCGCGGGCTGACCGAGTTGCACCTCGAGTTCGATGTCGTCGAAGGCGATAGCCTGATGAAGGTCACCGTCGACGAGGAACGCTGCGCCGGCCATGGCATGTGCCTGACACTGTGCCCGGAAGTGTTCGAGATGACCGACGACGGCTGGGCGGTCGCCGATCCAGGCGACGTGCCTGCTGGCCTGGAAAGTGCGGCCAGGGACGCCATCGCGAATTGCCCCGAACACGCCATCGACGAAATTAACGACTAGTCAAGGAGATTCAGTGCCCAAGGGATACATCATCATCACCGAGGACGTAAAAGATCCGGCCGGATTCGCCGAATACGGCAAGCTGGCCGGAAAGGCGATGGCCGGCGCGACGCTGCTGTCGTTCGATCCGAAGCCCGAGGTGCTCGAGGGCGAGTGGAGCGGCCCCCAGACTGTCGTCCTGGAGTTCGAGTCGGTCGAGGCGGCCCGCGAGTGGTACCACTCGGACGCCTACCAGGAGGCGGCCAAGCTTCGCCAGGCCGCCGCCGACTGCAACGGCGTCATCGTCGCCGGTCTGGGCTAATTTTTCTTGCGCGAACTGGGCCCACGCGAAGCTGGGGAACGCAGAATCGCACGCTAAGAACTCAACCAGGGCGATTCTGCGTCTGCTCGGCACAGCTAGTGGGGTACGAGCGGGCCGATCGGCTTCGTCGTCGTCGCGTGGACGAGCAATTCGGCGAGTTCGCGCGGCCGGCTCAAAAACGGTGAGTGCGACGTGTCGATCGTGAGCTGTTCGACACCGAGACGTCGCGTCACCGTGTCGGCCAGCCATCGCGGCATCGACTGATCCTGCAAGCAGCGGATGAAGCTGCGGGGAAGCCCGGCTTCCCAGAAGGCAGGCACCGACACAGGGGTGACCGTTGTGTCACCGAAGCGCTCGGGTCCGAGGCGGTCGAACGCCGCGCGCGCGGTGGCTTCGTCGCAGTCGTGGTAGAAGTACTTCCACGCTCCGTCGAAGTCCGCGAACCACATCGCGCCGTCGTCGTCGAACTTCAAGTAGCCCAACATCTCTCCGACGTCCGCGTCGAACTCGCCCTCCTCTGAGTCCCGCATCGCCATCGCCTCGGGGTACGTGCGGCCTTCTCGTGGCAATGCGGCGGCCACGTAGATGATGTGGCTGACGAGACCGGGCGCGGCATCGGCTGCCAGCGTGGCGTCGAACCCGCCGCCCGAGTGGCCGACGAGAACGTCCCCGGGCCGAAGCGCCGAGACGATCGCGTCACGCCGATTGGCCAGCATCGACTCCTCGTCGACCCGCACGCCGTGGCCCGGGAGATCGACGGCGACGCCCTCATGGCCCAACTGCTCGAGCGCGTCGATCGTCCGCTCCCAGCACCAAGCGGCGTGAAAACCACCGTGCACGAAGACAAAACGCATTGATCTAGCTCAAAACGCGAATCGGAACGTGGGACCAGCCCGCGACATTTTGCATGGCCACCCGCTCGCAGCCGTCCCACATGACCTCGTAGCGGGGCATGAAGTCCAGCAGCCGGTCCAGCGCGATGGCACTCTCCATCCGGGCGAGCGCAGCACCGAGGCAACTGTGCACCCCGTAACCGAAGCCGAGGTTCTGCGCCTCGGTGCGGTCGCGGTCGATGTCGAAGGTGTCGGCATCAGTGAACGCCTCGGGATCTCGATGCGCCGAACCCCCGAGCAGGAACACCGGCTTGCCCTCCGGAATGGTTACCCCGTGCAGTTCCACCTCGCGCATGGACCGTCGCACGTTGTAGTGCACCGGCGGCTCGTAGCGCAGCAGTTCCTCCACCGCGGCGGGGATTTTGCTGCGGTCGTCGAGCAGCTTCTGCCACTGGTCGGGAAAGCGTGCAAATGTCACCGCTGCGTTGCCGACCAGCTTGGTGACGGTCTCGGCGCCCGCGCCGCCCAGAAGCGTTGCGAAACCGGCGATCTCGAAGTCGTCGAGGGACTCCTTCTCACCGTCCTCGCGCTCGATCTCGGCGGCGACGAGGCGACTGAACATGTCGTCGAGGGGTTCGGCCCGACGCTCCTGGATCAGCTTGTAGTAGAGCGCCATCGACTCCGCGATGGCCTGCATGCCATCGTCGGACATGTCGATCTGACCGGGTTCGCGGTGCAACGAGATGTCCACCCACTCGCGGACCCGCTGCCGGTATTCCTCTGGCACGCCGAGCATCTGGGTGATCACTTCGACGGGGAAGAACGCCGAGAAGTCCCGCACGACGTCGAAGCCGCTCGGGGTCGACCTTGGTCGAGGTAGCGGTCGATGGTCTCGGTGACCATCGGCTTCATGCGCCTCGATCGCTCGCGGGGTGAACACCTTGTTGACCAGGCTGCGCATCTGGCGGTGCTCGGGCGGATCCATCAGGATGATCATCTTTGCCAGCATCGGCTCGTCTGCCCGCACCGTCGCCAGGTCGAGACCGTATGCCGACGAATAGGTTTCGTAGTCCTTGAACGCCGCAGCCACGTCCTCGTGCCGCGAAAGCGCGTAGAAGTCGTACTCCTCGCTGTAGTAGACCGGCGCTTCCTCGCGCATGCGCCGGTAGATCTCCCAGGGCCCGTTGAAGAACTCTTCGGAGAACGGGTCGAATACGAGTTCTGATGTTGTCATTCGTCTTTGATGAAGATCGCTTGGCGAGGACACTGACGAACGGCTTCCTTGACCTGTTCCTCGTTCTCCGGTGTCACTTCGTCCTGCAGGACATGGAGGTAATCCTGGTCATCCAGGTCGAAAACCTCGGGGATGATGCCCATGCACACCCCGTTGCTCTCACACAAACCAAAATCGACTTCGATCTTCTGGGTCACTTCACTTCAACACCTTCACGGGCACATGGTGGAACCCCGCGACGTTCGTCATGGTGACGCGCTGCAGGCGATCGAAGTCGACCTCGTAGCGCGGCATGAAGTCGAGCAGCTTGTCCAGCGCGATCGCGCTCTCCATACGGGCCAGCGCGGCACCGAGGCAGCTGTGGATGCCATAGCCCAGGCCGAGGTTCTGCGCCTGAGTGCGGTCGCGCGTGATATCGAAGGTTTCACCATCCTCGAACGCTCGCGGATCGCGGTTCGCGGAGGCCCCCATCAGGAATACCGGCTTCTTGGCCGGGACCGTGCCGCTGGGCAGCTCGATCTCCCTCACGCTGTATCGGACGTTGTACTGCACCGGTCCGACATAGCGCAGCAGCTCTTCGACGGCGTCGGGAATCCTGCTGCGGTCCTCGAGCAGCATCTGCCACTGTTCGGGATGTTGTGCAAACACCACCACGGCACTGCCGACCAGCTTGGTCACCGTCTCCGCACCCGCACCACCTAGGAGTGCCATGAACCCCGTGATCTCGATGTCGTCGAGTTTGCGTACACCGCCGTTGCCGTCGGGCATCTCCGCAGCGATCAGGCGGCTGATCATGTCGTCTTGGGGATCGGCGCGCCGCTCCTGGGTCAGACCGTAGTAATAGACCCCGGACTCGATGTTGGCCTTCATGTTTTCTTCACTGAGTTCGAACTGTCCGGGCTTGTGTTCGAGGCCCTTGTCTATCCAGTGCCGAACCTGCTGCCGGAACTCCTCGGGCACGCCAGCCATTCGGGTGATCACCTCGACAGGAAACGGGCCGGAGAAGTCCTGCACCACGTCGAAGTTGTCCGGATCGACCTTGCTCAGATACTGCTCGATCAGCTCGGTGACCGTTTCCTTCTGCGACTGTATGGCCCTGGGTGTGAACGCCTTGTTGAGCAGGCTGCGCATGTGGCGATGGTCCGGCGGGTCCATGAAGATGATCGACTGCTGTGGCGGTTCTTCTTTGCGCACCATGGCCAGGTCGCACCCGCGGGCCGACGAGAACGCATCGTGGTCCTTGAACGCCGCCGCCACATCTGCATGACGGGTCAGCGCGTAGAAGTCCTCTTGCTCGTCGTAGTAGATCGGAGCTTCGTCGCGCATCCGCTTGTAGATCTCGTACGGGTTGTCGAAGTACTCCCGTGAGTACGGGTGAAACACCAGCTTGGGCTTGGTCATGGTCTCCTCTTTCGCCGCGGGCTAGCGACCGGATCCGTTACGCAAGGCTGCATATCTGTAACGCCAATAGTATGCCCCACGGGTTGCGTTTGCGTAAGCAAAATCGGTGCCCGTCATGGGCGAAATCCGGCGTTGATGACGTCGTCGAGAAGCCCGAGATCGCTGCCGAGTTCGGCCGCGGTCTTGCGCACTACGGCGACATCCTTGCCGACGAACTCGCCGACCATGTCGATGAACGCGTTGACGGAACCCCTGGCCCCGACGATGCTCGCGACCCGGCTCGCCGCGCTGCCGTGGCCGATCGCGTCGAGCAGCTGTTGCTCGTCCACCCCGAGCCGGTCGCCCAGCCGCACCGCCTCGTGCAGCAGCCCGATCTGCGCGGCGAACAGGGTGTTGTTGACCAGCTTGACGGCCTGGCCAGCACCGATACGACCGACATGAAGTATGGGATCTCCGTAGCTGGCCAGCACCGGACGGGCTCGCTCGACGGCGTCATCGGCTCCGCCGACAAACAGCGTCACCTGCCCCGCCGCGATATCGTGCGGACCGCCACTGACCGGCGCGTCGATCACATCGACGCCATGTGACACCGCTTCGGCGGCGATGCTCTCGGCCGAGCGCGGGCTTCCTGTGGTGTGGATGACGAGCACCGCGCCAGGCCGCATCGTGGGCAGCAGAACGCTTTCCAGACAAACCTGCTGAACCTGCTCATCGGTGAAGACGCACACGACGACCACGTCGGCGTCAGCACCGACGTCGGCTAAGTCGGTCACAGGCTGGGCGCCGAGTTCACTGACCGCTCGCCGCTTCTCGACAGAGCGGCCGAGCGCGCGCACCTCATGGCCGGCCTCGACGAGGCGACGCACCATAGGTGCACCCATGCGGCCTGCCCCGACGAATCCGACCTGACTCATCGCGGATGTTCCATCGACGCGAGTGCGGCGTCGGCCGCGTCGAACACAGCACCCTCGGGTGCCGATGCGGCGACCGCGAGGCTTGCGGCGTGGCGGACGTCCTTCTGCAGCAGTGCGCCGGCGATCGGCGCGAGGCCCTCCACCGTTCCGCCGAAAACTGCGATGCTGCCGAGCGCCTTGCTGATCGCAGATCCGCCGTTGAGGACCTCGGCGAGGCGTTTGCGCTCGATGCCGAGGGACTCGCCCAAATCGAGGGTGGTGATCGCGCTACCCAGATTGGCGGTGAACAGCAGGTTGTTGAGGATCTTCGTGACCTGACCGCTGCCGAGTGGACCGAGGTGGACGATCGGGTCGGCGTATGTCGCGAATACCGGTTTGCAGCGCTCGACGACGTCGTCGTCACCGCCGACCATGACCAGCAGCTTGCCTTCTTCGACGGCAGGCGCTCCGCCGCTCACCGGTGCGTCGATCACCGAAACCCCCTGCGCCGCAGCCTTCTCGGCGATCTCGCGGCACGTGTCGGGATGAACGGTGCTGTGGATGGCGATGATCGCGCCCGACGCCAATCCGGCCAGCACGCCTGTCTCGCCGGACACGACTTCCCTGACGTCGTCGTCGCCGACAACGCACAGGCAGACGAGGTCACTGGCCGCCGCCAACTCGGCTGGTGAGCCGGCGGCCTTTGCGGCCGTATCCGCGTACGGCTCGAGGCTCGCCGCTCTGCGGGCCCACAAGGTCGTTTCGAAGCCGCCCTCGACGATCCGCCGCGCCATGGGGCCGCCCTGGCTGCCAAGTCCGATGAATCCGACGCGCATCAACCCGCCTCCATTGCTTCCGATGTGTCCTTCTGCGCGACAACGCATTCCCCGACGAACGACAGCACTGCCTCGTGGTACGCCGCTGCGTTGACCGATAGGGACAGATTGTGCCCAGTACTCGATTGCTCATTGATCACGAATCGCGGCGATGCGGTGAACATGGCGCCGATCTGCGCCAGTGTCTCGGGATCCGATCGCCACACCCGTTCATGCTCGGCGACACTGAACTGCACCGGAACCCGCACGCGTGGCGCGAGTGCGGGGAAGTCCTGCCGCGGCCAGCTCTTCGTCATGCCCACCTCGTAGAGGGCGCCGGTCGAGGAGTTCGTCATGCCGGACAACACATCGGGCGGATACAAGTCCGCGGGCTGCCAGAGCATTTCTCGTAGCCCGGTGGGACGCTGCGTCGCCGTCGCGGACTTCATGATGTCCGCCATGGCCGGGCCGTATTGCACACCGGTGCCCGCCAACTCGAGACCGATCACGCCGGCCCGTTCGGCTTGGTCATCGGCCGCCATTCGCACCGCCAGCTCGCACCCGGCAGAGTGGCCGACGAGAAACAAGCCGGCGCCGCGGGATTTCGAGCCGTGGATCTTGTCGATGGCCCCGTACGCCAGCGCGACGCGTTGTTCCGGTCGCTGCATCGCGTCGGGGTAGGGTGCCGAACTCCCGTACCCGGGTCGATCCAGGGCCACCATGGTGTAGCCGTTGTCCGCCCCGAGCCGAAGCAGCGACAGCGGCGGATGTCCCGGACAGTCGAAATACGCAGCAGTACTTGATCCTCCGTGGAACGCGACGACGACCGCCCGCGGTTCGGCGGCCTCGGCGATCAGGCCGGACATCGGCACACCGTCGACAAGGACGACGCGGGGGCGCGGAGCCGCTCCGGCGGCGACATCAGCGCTCACCCCTCCGTCCTTAGCAGGATCGCGCCGCTGGGGGTCAGGCCGCCGCTGCTGACAACGGCGACGCGGGCATCGGCGACCTGGCGCTCACCGCCCTCCCCGCGCAGCTGGGTCACCGCCTCGTGGACCAGGCCCATGCCATGGGTGCGGCCGTGGGAAAGCTGGCCGCCGTGCGTATTCAGCGGGATCACGCCGTCACGGGCGATGGCCTTGCCCCCGTCGAGGAAGTCTTTCGCCTCGCCGATGCCGCAGAAACCCAGCGCCTCCAACCACGAAAGGCAGTTGAACGAAAAGCCGTCGTACAATTCGGCAACGTCGACGTCCTTGGGGCGCAGCGACGTTCGGGTCCATAGGTGCGCCGACTGGCCAAGCACCTGCGGCTCGTGGGTCATGGTGGTCTGGTCCCAGTCGGTGCGTTCGATGATCTGAGTGCCGACGGCCTCGAATAGGACAGGCGGCTTGGGCATGTCCTTTGCCGCGTCGACGGCGGAGACGATCACCGCGATAGCGCCGTCGCACGGGACGTCGCAGTCGTACAGCCCGAACGGGGTGGTGATCATCCGGGCGTCCAGATAGTCGTCCATCGTCATCGGATCGCGGTAGATGGCCGTCGGATTCAGCGCGGCGTTGGCGCGCTGGTTCAACGCGATCCAGCCGAGCGTCTCCCTCGTCGTGCCGTACCGCTCAAAGTGGCGCTGCGCGTTGAGCGCCAGTACATGGGCAGCCGACGTGGCGCCGAACGGCATCTGCCAGCTGGAGGTGCGCTTGCCACCCGGCGGCGAAGTCTTGCCTTCCTTCATCAGCTGCTGGAACGTTGCCTCCCACAGTGTTCGGAAGCACAGCACATGGCGGGCCATGCCCGTGGCGATCGCCATCATCGCCGCGATGATGGAGCCGCCGGGCCCGAAGGTGTCCATGCCGCCGTTGATCCACGTCGGTCGGATACCCAGCGCGCCCTCCAGCGCAGTGACGCCGCCTTCACCCATGCCTGCGATATCGAGTCCGGGGTAGGTGGACAACCCGTCGATGTCGTCGAGCGTCAACCCCGCGTCGGCGATCGCGGCCTCGCACGCATCGACGGTAAGCGACAGCGGCGGCACCATAAGGCGACGGCCCAGGCGCGAGGCGCCGATGCCGGTGATCGCGGACTTGTCCTCGAACTTCTCAGTCGTGAGCGGCGGCCGGACAAATCGGCCGAAGTCCTGCGGCGCGATCTCGTCGACGGGCTGAGGTCCGGTCTCCTTCTCGCCGGTTGGCCGGAACACCGGAAGCCAGACATCCTCGGATCTTCTGGAAGTCGACCTCGACGATCTGGCCCAGTTCGAGCTCTTCGGGATCGCATTCAACGATGTTGGTGGTCAACCGGACTCGCGGATCCTCGACAACGGCGACCTGGGCGACGACGTAGGGCGGAGGCAGATCGGGGAAGCCGAACCGGTGGTTGACGGTGAAGGCGGACAGCGTGGCCCTGCCGGAGACGTCGCGGACGCCCATGTTGCGGCTGCGGCAGTAGCGGCACACCGGCTGCGGAGGATGAATCAACGCCTCACAGTCGCGGCACTCCTGGATGCGCAGAACGCCGTCGCCGCCCGCAGTCCAGAAGAACTCGTTCTGGACCGTGACTTCCGGCAGCGGTCGCGTCACCGGACAAACCCTGAAATCGCTTCGCTGTCCTCAGTTTTCGGCTTGGGTTCGGGTGTTTCCTGCGCATCGTGATGCGCTACTCCGTCGCCGGATGGCCGGTGTTCGCCCATTTCGATGATTGCGTGCACCGGGCAGTCGAGAAGCGCTCGCGTGACCGCCTCTTGGTCCGCCTTGGGGATTTCGCCGTTGCCCACCAGCGCCGCGTACCCCCAGTCGTCGAGCGAGAAGTACTCGGGTGCGTGTTTCGCGCACACGCCGAAGCCGTCACACATCGTGCGATCGAGTTTGATCCTCATGCCCGCATCACCGCCTCCACTTCATACGGGCGCACCGCACTGAAGGCGCCGGAATGGCATGTTTCGCAACCGTTTTCCAGATGACTGGCGACCAGCTGGGGGAACTGAACCAGCAGGCTGGCCGCGACGTTGGTGGCGCCGTCCAGCGTCGCGCACGCACCGCGGCCGCGGAGCACCACCGACCAGCGCTCCAGCCGGGCCAGGTCCTCGTCCGTCGCGAGCCCGTCGCGCAGCGCCTCGGTGACTGCCGACATCGCTGCCGTGCCGTTGAAGCAGGCGCCACACTGTCCCGCGTTTTCGCGGTCGTAGTAGGCCATCACCGATGCGGCGACGGCGACCGGGCAGTCGTCGGTAAGGATCGGCGATCGCGCCGCATCCGAGCCCGCTGTCGAGCCTGCGCAGGCTCTCGTGATCCAGAGTGGCGTCGAGCATGTCGCGATTGACCAGGCCGGCGAAGTAGCCGCCCATCAGCACGCCGCGCACCTGATCGACGGGCACACCGTGCACCCCAAGCAGATCGGTGAACGCCACCCCGTGCGGAATCTCGTAGAGCGCGGGCGGCCGCCCGGCCCCGGTGATCGTCGCGAGGAACGTGCCGGGCGACGTCGGCGTGCCGTATTGACGGAAGGCCTCCGCGCCGTGCCGGTGCAGGAACGGCAGATTGGCCAGCGTCTCGACATTGCTCACCATCGTGGGAAGACCCGCCACGCCCTCTTCGAATGGGCGTGGGGGCTTGTCAGTCGGCTTGGCCGGGCCGCCGTTGAGGACGCGGACCGCCGCGGTCTCCTCGCCTGCCACATAGGTCGGTTCGACCGTGACCACGCTGATCGCCAGCCCGTTGAGCAGCGCGCCGTCGACTTCGGCCAGTGCCGTCTCGACAGCTTCGGCCGCCCGTCGATCGGAGACGTAGACGTAGGCGCGAGCCGCCTCGACCATCCGCGCCGCCAGCCGGAGCCCGTCGAGGACCAGGTGCGGACGATGTCGCAGCAGCCATCGGTCCTTGATCGACGCCGGCTCGCCCTCCTCGCCGTTGGCATCACGATGACGGCGCCGCCAAGGCGACGGCCGTTGTCGCGCACGGTGCGCACCTTGACGGCCAGCGGGAATGCCGCGCCGCCACGCCCGAGCAGTCCGGACAGGTTGACTTCGCTCAGCAGGTGATCGACATCGTCGAGCGGCTGATAGCCGCCCCGCTTGCGGTACTCGCTTAAGTCCTCGTCACCCTGTAGCAGCAGCCGCGGCTCGATGCCGGGCCACGCCGCGATGGTCAGAGCCGTGGTGGTCGTCATGAGCGGCCACCCTCCGCGGATAAGCTTGTGCGCGTGAGAACTGCGGTGGTGCGCATCCGGGTGGACCCGGAAGGGCAACTCACCGGCGCCCAATTAGCCCACGGCATGGTCAACCTCCGCGATCTCGCAACCTCTGCCGGTATCGAGGTGCTCGAGAACAATCTCGCGGCGATGCCAGCGGGTAGGCGTGAAGTCGAAATGCTGATGGTCGGTGGCGAACCTGAGGGCCTGAAAGCCAAAGCGGTTGCCTTGTGCGCCAAGGCGTTCGGTACCGATCCCGAGCCCGGAGTGCTGACGTACATCAGCAGGGGAACCGACGATGACGCCCAAGGTGTGTTGGCCGGATTCGGTCTCACCGGCGACATCGAACGCGCACCTGGCGACGACGGCATCGATGTGATTCACGTGACCCTGCGCAAGACCGACCTGGAGCGCATCCCGGAAAGCCGTATCCACACGGCGCTGGAGGCGTCGCTCAACTGCGAAGTGCACATCCGCACGACCTAGCCGCATGCCATTGACGCGACTGTGCGATTTCATACGCGACACGCCGCTGATCACGGATGAAAATACACACTCGCGAGTGTCGGGAACATTCGACTGCGCCATTAGCCGTCCAGGAACTTCAGGATCGCGGGCGCAGCCTGCACCCACGTGTCGAACAGGCAGAACTTCTTTCCCCCGCTCGCGGCGAACTTCTCGCCCGCACGCTCCCACGCGTCCTCCGGCCACGGCGGATCGATCAGCTTGGAGCCCTTGATAAGACAGCTGACCTCAAGCGAGGTTCGCTTCGGGTGGTCCCAGTCGTTCTCGCCGCCACGGATGATCAACGTCGGAACCTTGATGTTGTCGAACAACTCGTCCTCGACACCAGGGATCGTCTGACCCGGCTTGGAGACGAACGCATTGAGCCAACGCAGCATCACCTTAAGGAACTCGTCGACGTCGAGCGCTCGGAACCGCTCCTCGTTGTTCGGATTCTCGGCGATGCGTTCCTTCCACTCGCCCACGTGGAGCAGGCCGTTGATGCCCGCCCCCCTGGCAGCGAGGATGCTCGGCACCACGTAGTGCCCGCCGAGCACGAACGAGCCGTAGACACCGCCGACGATGTTCCACACCACAAGTTTTCGTACGATCTCCGGGTAAAGCATGGTTGTCAGCATGGAGTCGCGGGCACCACCCGAACCGCCAGCAATGAAGCACGGCCCGATCCCGATGTCGGTGATCAACGCATGCAGGGTCTCGGCGCGCATGTGTGATTCGCTCTGACCGTAGAACTGGACATCGGACTTGCCGCAGTTCGGTCGGTCCCACAGCAGGACGCGGTATCCACCCTTGACCAGTTCGTCCGCCAACGGTCGCAAGCCCGGGATGTCCTTGCTGAAGCGGCCGCCCGGCGTCAGCGCGATGAATTCGCCTTCCTTGCCCAGGATTTCGTAGACGACGTTGCCGCCGTTGTACTCATAGATCTTTTCGTCGGTCACGCCTGCACCAGCACGTCTTTGCCGACCACACGAACGGGATAGGTCCGAATGCTCCACTCGGGTTTGACGGCCGTGGTTCCGGTAGCCAGTTCGAAGCCCCATTGATGCCATGGGCAGTAGATGAATTCCAGGTCTCGAACCATGACTGCGTCTCCCGGCACGTTCTCGTCGACGATGGTGCGTCCCCTCGCTCTGCCTGAACACAGCGGGCCGCCCTCGTGCGGGCAATAGTTCGCGATCGCGTAGAAGGTCCCGTTCACGTTGTAGACGCCGACACCGTGTCGCCCGATCGGCACCAGTTTATGTGTGCCGGAGGGGATCTCATCTACGGTGGCGACAACGTGCTCACGCCCCTGCGCCAGCCGGGGCGGTTTGGTTTCCTCGGGCACTCTCAGAACACCCGCACTTGGCCCTCGAGGGCCGGAACAGTCTCAGGCAGGTGATAGGTCGCGATGCCGTTGCGGAACATCACGTTCTCCCTTGCGTGCTCGGGCAGGTGCTTGACCAGCCAGCGTGGGTCGTCGAAGGTCCAGTGCGGGTAGTCCGAGCTGAACAGCAGGATCTTGTCGCACTCCATCCACTCGAACGCCCGGGACAGTTCGGTCTTGTCCTCGGGGTAGTCCAGCGGTTGGGTGGTGAACTTGATGTGGTCCTTCACGTACTCCGACGGCTTGCGCTTGATGTCGACCCACGACTTGCGGGCCTCGTAGATGGCGTCCATCCGCCACATCAGCGGCAGGATCCACGAGAAGGCGTGCTCCACCAACACGATTCGCAGCGTCGGGTAGCGGTCGAAGAGCCCGTCGAAGATCATGCTCATCACCTGGTTTGCCGCAAGTAGCGAGTAGGTGACCATGAAATCGTGGTTGTAGCTGGGGAATCCGACCGGCGGGATCGGTAACTCCTCGTGGTGGCCGCGGGACAGGTGGCAGCTCACCGTGATGTCGTGCTTGGTGGCGGCCTCCCAGATCGGGTTGTACTTGGGATCGCCCCACGCCGGGCGTGGCTCGGCCTTGATCAAAATCTGCCCCATGTAGGGATGCCCGGCCCAGCGCTCGATCTCGCGGGCGGAATCCTCGGGTGACTCGATCGCGAGGCAGATGGAACCGCGCCAGCGCTCATGCCAGTTGTTGTGGCTGTCCAGCCAGTGGTTGTCCTGCCAGTCGTTCAGGGCACAGCTCATCGCGTGGTTCACCTCGGGGAAGCGCGCCGGGTATGCGGCGGGCTCCAGGATGGCGATGTCGGCGCCTGCCTCCATGATCAGCTGCTTGAACGCCAGGTCGGGGTCGCTGCCCGCGAACTCGCCGTCGGCGGGGAACGTGTCCGCCCGCATCGCGTAGGCGTGCGCGTAGTCCGGCGCGTCGTAATAGATCTGGTCACCGATCTTGCGGGGGAGGAAGTACTTGCTGCGCCACGGCTCGGGGATGTACTGCGCCAACACCCCGCTCTTGGGCACCGGATGCACGTCGGAGTCGACGCAGCGAACGGCAATGTGCTCCGCCGCGGGCTTACGCTCCGTGGTTGACGTGACCGTTGAAGTCATCATGGTCTCCCTTGATCGCCAGGTCTTCTCTTACTGTGCGCTTACGCCTGCCCCGACGTCTATGCCGTACAGCTGAGCGGCGTTTCGCCAGCACAACTTGTCCCGTTGCTCGTTGGAATATGACGCGGGCACCTTCAGCTCGTTGAGCTGCCAGTGCGGATAGCTCGACCCGTACATCACCATGTCGTCCTTGCCGGTGAAGCCGGCCCATTCCCCCGCGAATTCGGTGTCACCAGGACCGTCCATCGCGCCCTGGATGAAAAATGTGTGGCCGGGCAGGTAGTCGCTCGGCATCTTGGGGGCCCACGGTGTCTGTTCGAGGTGCGGACGGCCGAAACAGTCCATCCGCCACATAAACGGCGTCAACATATCGGCGGCCCCATCCGCCCAAACGAACTTCAATGCGGGCATCCTTTCGAATACCCCCTCGGCGATCATGTTCATCAAGTGGTACAGGTAATTCAGTGCCATGAAGCTGACGTACTGCTCATAGGTCCGGGGCACACCCGACGGTGTAGGCGCGAAGGAGAGCCCGGCGCCGACCTCGATGTGTACGGAGACCGGCAGGTTCGCTGCGACGGCCGCTTCCCACAGCGGCCAGTACTGCGGCTTGCCGTACACCTCGCGCGACTGCAGCGGAACGCCGATCTGCACGACGCGCGGGTGGTCGGCATACTTTTCGATCTCACGCAGCGCGCCGGTGACGTCATCGGGATTGACCCGGATGGTGCCGCGGTACTTCTCGGCGTACGTGTTGTCCTCGAGCCAGCGGGACACCATCAACTCGTTGTGCGCGGCCGCGATCGCGGTGCCGAGGTGGCGGTCGGGCATGATGCCGCGCGTCATCGGGTGAAGGATCGCGACGTCGCTGCCGCGCTCCTCGAACAGCTGCCCGCCGACGAACTCGGGGTCTGAACCGGGGTATTGCCGATCGGGACCCTGGGCCTTCGATGCGTATTCGCCGCCTGGCGCGCCGTACCAGTCCATCTCGTAGTCCGGGAACCCGCGGCTCTTGAACGGCTCGCGGAGAAAGCTCCGCAGGTCCTTGTTCGACCTGGAGAAGATGTGCACGCTGGCATCGATGACGGGCGTTTTCGCGCCGTCAGGATGTTCGATCACGCGGGGGCTCCCACACCAGACATATAGCCATAGTAAAGCCTTATTCTTCAAAGGCAAGAATTAGGTTCTCCAGCAGATCGCTTACTTCTTCGCAGGTCAGGGTGTGCGCTGGTCAGTCGCATGGCACGTTCCCAGCGAAACGTGGTAGTCGAATCCCGAGAACGGTTACAGCACCTAAGGAGAATGTTATTCTCGTGTCTACGTGACAACGCCCCCGGGAGGCCTTGGTGTTACTGGAGTTCGACGCCGATCAACGGCTGTGGCAGGAGACCGTCCGTGACGCCGTCTCCAAGCAGTGTCCGCCGACGCTGGTGCGCAGCATCGCCGAGGATGGCGTTGATCCGAGCCCGTTGTGGAAGACCTATGTAGATGCGGGCTGGACGGAGCTGACCGATCCGGAGAACGCCGTCGAGCTGGCGATCGTGCTCGAGGAACTGGGGCGCGCCACCGATCCGACTCCGTTCCTTGCGACGTTGACCCAGTTCGCCCCCCTGGCAGGGGATCGGTTCGATTCGCAACAGTCGGGCACGGCCGTATACGGCGGAGTCACCGCCCATCGGGACGCCGACGGCTGGGTTCTGCACGGAACGGCGCATCACGTTCTCGACGGTGATCGCGCCGAACGGGTCGCGGTGGTCACCGACGCGGGCGTGTTCGTCGTCGACGCGGGGGTGGCGGTCGCCAGGCGTAGCCCGGTGTTCGATCCGGTGCTGCACATCGCAGAGGTGTCATTCGACGGTGTGCACGTGCCGGACACCGACCGCGTGCGCGTCGACGCCGAGCGGGCCCGACACGTCGCGCTCACCGGCATGGCGATCAGCACCGTCGGCGCCTGCCAGCGCATCCTCGACCTGGTGCTCGAGCACGTGAAGCAGCGCCAGCAGTTCGGCGTCGCGATCGGATCCTTCCAGGCGGTGCAGCACAAGGCCGTCGACATGCACGTCGCCACCGAGCGGGCCCGAGCGTTGTCATACTTTGCCGCACTGACTATTTCGGCCGACGACCCACGCAGGCGGCTGGCCGCCGCGATGGCCAAGGCGGCCGCGGGGGAGTGCCAGTCGGTGGTGTTCCGGCACGGCCTGCAGTTGTTCGGCGCCATGGGATTCACATGGGAGAACGATCTGCAGTTCGCGCTCAAGCGAGCCAAGGCAGGCGAACTGCTGCTCGGCGGCGCCGCAGAACATCGCGCGATCATCGCGGAGGAATTTGATGCAGCTGACTTTTGATTCCGACGTCGAGGAGTTCCGCGCCGAATTCGCCGCATTCCTCGACGAGCATCTGCCATCGGAGTCCGAGACCCAGGAGCGGCCGCGATCCGTATCGCATATGCCGCAGTGGGCCCGCGATTGGCAGCGGCTGCTGTTCGACAACGGCTGGTTGCTGCCCGCCCAGCCGCCGGAGTTCGGCGGACGCAATGCGACGGTGCTGCAGCAGTTCGTGCACCTCGACGAACTATGTCGTCGACGCATCTACCACAGCTTCAATCCGCAGGGTGTGAACATCATTGCGGCGTCGCTGATTTCGTTCGGCTCTGATGAGCAGAAACACCGCTGGGCGGTGCCGGTACTCAAGGGTGAGATGACCGCGTCGCTCGGTATGAGTGAACCGAGCGCCGGCTCCGATCTGGCGTCGCTGCGGACTCGGGCCGATCTTGACGGCGACCACTTCGTGGTCAACGGCCAGAAGGTGTGGACCTCCGGCGCCCACGACGCGGACTGGCTGCTGACGTTCGTGCGCACCGATCCGGACGCGCCGAAGCACAAGGGCATCAGCGTGCTGATCATCCCGACCGACACCCCAGGCGTGGTGTGCAGGCCGTTCGCCGATATGACTGGTCAGGAGAACAAAGACTTCAACGAGGTCTTCTTCACCGATGCACGTGTGCCAGCCGAGAATCTCGTCGGGCCTCTCAACGGCGGCTGGGGCGTTGCCAACGGCTCCCTCGGGCACGAGCGCACGATGATGTGGCTTGGCTTCGCCGACCGGATCGACAACATGATCGCCGACTTTCGGCCGCGCACCGCGCTGGAACGCGATCAGTACGCGACGACGATCATGGATTATCAGGCATTGCGGGCGATGGGTTCGGGGGCACTCGCCCGGGCGGCGCGTGGCGAGATGGACACCGCGTCGGTGTCGGTGCTGAAGCTTTTCGGCTCCGAGGCGGAGCGTCAGGCATTCGAGAATGCGCTGACCGCGGCGGGGGCCGACGGGCTCACTCACCCCTCGACCACAGGCCCTTACGAGCATATGAACCTCGACCACTACTTCGTCAGTTGGTTCGAGCGATACGCCCGAAGCTTCGGCGGCACCATCGCAGGCGGGACCTCAGAGATCCAGCGCAACATCATCGCCACTCAGGTGCTCGGTCTGCCCCGGCGCTGACAAGTGACCGAGACGCTGATCGTCGACCGGCCGCAGGCCGGAATCGTTGTCCTGCAGCTGAACCGGCCTAAGCAGCTCAACGCGATCAACCAGGCGATGCGTGACGAACTCATCAAGACCTTCGCCGACATCGCGGCAGACACCTCGGTCAACGTCGTCATACTGACAGGGGCTGGCCGCGGCTTCTGCTCGGGAATCGACGTGCGCGACTTCGGCCCCGGCATGCTCGAGGCATCCGACCCCGCGATCGACCGGCTGCGGTTCCAGGAGGCGATGGCCGCACTGCCGCAGGCGATCTGGGACCTGCCCCAGCCCGTCATTGCCGCGGTGAACGGACCTTGTGTCGGCGCGGGCTTCGCTCTGTGTCTCTCGGCCGACATCCGGATCTGCTCGACGGCCGCGATATTCGGCAACGGGGCAATCCTTCTCGGGTTGTCGGGCGCCGAGATGGGGCTGAGTTACCACCTGCCCAGAATCGTGGGCACCAGTGTGGCCGCCGACTGGATGCTGACCGGTAGAACGGTGACTGCCGAGGAAGCCGATCGCAGGGGCTTGGTGAGCGAAGTCGTCGAATCGGACCGATTGGGCGGCCGCGCCCTCGAACTGGCCGCAGGCATCGCCCAATTGCCGCCCTTCGGCGTGCAGTTGACGAAGCGGGCGCTGCAGGTCAACACCGACGCGGCTGGGCTCGACGCGGCCATCGAGCTCGAGAACCGCAACCAGGTGCTCGCGCATGCCACCGATGAAGCGGCAGAACGGCGGAAGCGTTAACGACACCGACGGAGGGACAACCTATGGCGTGGGACTTCTCGACCGATCCTGAGTGGGCGGAGCAACTTGCCTGGGTCGAGGAGTTCGTGCGCTCGGAGTGCGAGCCGATCGACCTGGTGATCAAGGAATCACACGACCTCAACGATCCCGTGCGACAAGCGTTGATCCCGCCGCTACAGAAGATCGTCAAGGAACGCGGCCTGTGGGCGACTCATCTGGGCCCGCAATTGGGTGGTCCTGGGTTCGGTCAGATGAAGCTGGCGCTGCTTAACGAGATTCTCGGCCGGTCGGAATGTGCTCCAATCGTTTTCGGCTCACAGGCACCGGACTCGGGCAACAGCGAGATCCTCGCTCACTACGGCACTCTCGAGCTGAAGAAGCGCTACCTGGAGCCACTTCTCGACAACCGCATCGTGTCGTGCTTCTCGATGACGGAACCGCAGGGCGGCGCGGACCCCAAGGTCTTCACGACGACCGCGACGCAAGACGGTGACGACTGGATCATCAACGGCGAAAAGTGGTTCTCGTCCTTCGCGTCGATGGCGTCGTTCATCATCGTGATGGCGATGACCGATCCGGATGCGCCGCCGTACGAACGGTATTCGATGTTCGTCGTGCCGGGGGAGACGTCGGGTATCAACGTGCTGCGCGACGTCGGCCTTGGACACCAGCCTCTGGACGGCGGGGGTCGTGAGGGTTATGTGCGGTACGAAAACGTCCGGGTTCCCGCGGATCACATGCTCGGACCGCGGGGTGGTGCGTTCGTCGTCGCGCAGACACGGTTGGGCGGCGGGCGAATCCATCACGCGATGCGGACTGTCGGACTGGTCAGGCGCATCTACGACATGATCTGCGAGCGAGCCGTATCGAGATACACCCAGGGCGGGATGCTGTCAGACAAGCAGTTGGTGCAGGAGATGGTCGCCGACTCGTGGATGGAGATCGAGGCTTTCCGCCTGCTCACCTTGCAAACCGCGTGGAAGATCGACCAGCACAACGACTACAAGGCTGTCCGCGCGGACATTTCGGCGGTCAAGGCGATGATGCAGAAGGTGCTTCACGACGTGTCGGCGCGCGCACTGCAGTTGCACGGATCACTGGGCACGACACACGAAATGCCGTTCGTGCAGTACCTGGTGGAGTCGTTCGTGCTCGGCCTCGCCGACGGGCCGACCGAGGTGCACAAGGTGACGTTGGCGCGGCTGCTGCTCAAGGACCGCAAGCCGGCGCCCGACATGTTCCCGTCGGAGCACCTGCTTCGGCTGCGGGAGGCGGCGGAGGCGAAGTTCGCCGACAAGCTTGCGGGGGTTCCCCGTGTCGTGTGATGGCAAGGTGGCGTTGGTAACCGGCACCAGCCGGGGTCTCGGCAAGGCCATCGCGCAGCGATTGGCCCGCGAAGGTGCGGCGGTCGCGCTGACCGCGCGCACGATAGAGCCCGACCCCAAGTATCAAGGCTCGCTTCGGCAGACGCTCGAAGAGATCGAAGCTGCGGGGGGCACCGCGATCGCGGTACAGGCCGATCTGTCCAAGGCCGAAGACCGCGAACGCCTGTTCGGCGAGGTGGTCGAGCGCATCGGTGCACCCGACATTCTTGTCAACAACGCCGCAGTCACCTTCCTGCGACCGCTCGACGAGTTCCCCGAAAAGCGAGTGCGGCTGATGATGGAGATGCACGTACTGGCGCCTCTGCACCTGACTCAACTGGTGATCCCGGCCATGCGCGAGCGCGGTCGCGGGTGGGTGCTCAACGTGACGTCCGTCGGCGGCGACCTGCCCGAGGGACCGCCGTTCTCCGAATTCGACCGCACCGCCGGATTCGGTATATACGGGACGGTCAAGGCCGCACTCAACCGGATGACGAAAAGCCTTGCGGCCGAGCTGTACGACGACGGGATTGCGGTCAATGCCGCGGCGCCAACGAACCCCGTCGCTACGCCCGGCGCAGGCACGCTGGATCTGGCCAAGACCGACACCGAGGACATCGAGCTGATCACCCAGACCGCCTTCATGCTGTGCACCGGTGACCCCAAGACTCTGACCGGGCGCATCGCCCACACACAGGAGTTCTTGTCTGAGCGACTTCGGCGCGGATACGCCCGCTGAGCGAGCGTTAGCGCGCCGAAATCACAGACGCTGCAAAGCGAAGGTCCAGAACTGGGATCCGGGCGGGCCATTAAAACAACCGACGTCGTAGGTGGAGTTGATTTCTCCGGCGAGTGAAACCTCGTTCCAGGTGTATGTGTCAC
The DNA here is from genome assembly GCA_963766465.1 of uncultured Actinomycetota bacterium. Classification (GTDB taxonomy): domain Bacteria; phylum Actinomycetota; class Actinomycetes; order Mycobacteriales; family Mycobacteriaceae; genus Mycobacterium. Next base: position 6,805 of record CAVXZT010000011.1, on the reverse strand, counting down.
GCGTCGGCATGCTGTAGCCGGGGAGGCACTGTAACCCGTCGGGAACGTCAATCGTCAACGTGTACGTCCCGTTGTCAAGGTGCGCGTAGCCGTCGTAGTAGGCATAGAACTTGAGACGCGGGATCGCACTGACGCGCAAGCAGTTCACGTCGATGGGTGCCGGACACGCCGAGATGAACCACGCCCACGAAGCTCGGTCATACCTGTTCGTTAGCAGGTCGTAATTCCCCGGCTGCATCATGGCCGTGGCGGGCGGCGCGAAGATCACCGCAGCAGCCGTTAGCGCGGCGGCGGACGTCGCAGCCTTTACGGACCTCATGCTCGTCCCTTCGTCCAGTCACTTCGATGGCTCGTAATCAAACCACCTCACCGCCGATCTCGGTCGAAATCAGTCGATGACGACAGCGTCCTTGTGCTCGGTGATGGGCCTGGCTGGCAACTGCTCGTCGCAGATGCGCTGCAGATTCTTCAGTGTTTCGTCTAGCCCAGGGCCCAGCGGCTTGCTCGGCGTGAATGTCGCAGGAAGGTGCTTCATCCCCTGAATGACGCCGATGGTCTCGTAGTGCTCGGTGCCCTCGGGGTCGCAGACGTAGTCGGGCATCCTGTCGAGCACGGCGGTCAACATCGACTTGAACACGGTCCTCGCCACGTTGGAACCGACGCAGCGGTGCACGCCGATCCCGAAGCTGAAGTGCCGGTTGCCCTTTCGATCCATGACGAGTTCGTTGGGCTGCTCGAACACCGACGGGTCCCGGTTGGCCATCGCCCAGGAGATCCAGAGCCGCTCACCTTCCTTGAATCGCGTGCCCTCCACCTCGACGTCCTCGGAGAAGGTGCGGCCGTCACCTGGGGCAGGGGTGTAGAAGCGCAGGAACTCCTCGGTAGCGGGGTTGAGCAGGGTGTCGCGTTCGCGGCTGAGCAGTTCGCGTTGTTCCGGATGCTCCGAGAGCCACTCCAGCGAGTGCGCAGTGAGTGCGGTGGTGGTGTCGAATCCGCCGCCGATGATGAGCCCGAGGTTGCCCAGAATCTCCAGATCCGGTGCGGGCTCGCCGTCGATCCGCAGTTGCAGCAACGCATTGATCAGACCGGGGCGCGGGTTCTCCCGAAGCTCCATCATGGTGGTGATCATGTCGATGCCCATCTGGCGGTTCATCTCCGCGACGCGCGGGGCGTCGGGCGAGTGCTCGGGCGTAGAGACAGACAGGTGGGCCGGTTCGCTGTAGACGGGCCACTTCGACAGTTCGATGCCCATCATCGCGAGGGTGAGCACCGCGGGCACGATGTTGGCGAGGTCGTCGACGAAGTCGATGCGGCCCGATTCGACCTTTTCGTCGAGGGACGCCCGCACGATCTCATCGACGAAGGGCTGCCACCGCTTGATCGCGGCGGGGGACAGGTAGGGATTCAATGCGCCGCGGTAGGTGCTGTGCTCCGGCTCGTCCATCTCCAGGATGCCGCCGCGTACGACGGTGGCCCGCTGTGCTTTAGGGATGGTGATGCCCTGGTACCCGTTGCGCTCGCCGTTGATGTCGTGGTCGTTGGAAACCGCGGGGCAGCGCGCCAACTCGAAGACGTGCTTGCTGTCCGCGGCGACCCAATGACCGTTGTAGGCGTCAGTCCATGCCATCGGGCACTTGGACTGCATTTCCTCGGTGATCTTGTCGAACTGCAGCCGGTACTCCGGCGTATGCCGGTCGAAGTGATACCGATTCTTCTTGCGGCCGCCGTCGGCGATGTTGTCGTCGACGCTCAAGACGATGTCTCCCTATTCTTCGATTGAGATGGCTTGTTCGGGGCACGAGTGCACGGCCTCGCGAACCGCATCCTCCTGATCGGCCGGAACCACTTCGTTGACCGGCGACGACGTGCCGTCAATGTCGCTGAGCTCAAACGAATCCGGGGCGATCATCGAGCACAGCGTGTGGCCCTGGCAGCGTCCGGAGTCGACGAAAACCTTCACGTGTCCCTCCGATCAGATGTGGTAGTCGTACCACTTGAGATAGCCGCCGGCATCGACGCGCTGCTGTGTGCCCGTGATGTACCTGGCCTCGTCCGACGCCAGGAAAAGCACCATGTTGCTGATGTCCTCGGGCTCGATCCAGGGCACCTTCATGGCCTGCTGAACGTAGAAGACCGGCTCGGCATCTGCCTTTGTCGGATGCTCGAGGTCGGGCCGGAAGGACTTGTACATCGGTTCGCTCTGCAGCATCGGGGTGTTGCAGTTCGTCGGGTGGATGACGTTGGCCCGAATGCCGCGGGGCGCGAGCTCGGTGGCCAGGTTGTGGACGTACTGCGACAGCAGCCGCTTCGAATGCAGATAGGCGGCACCGCCCGGATCCGCACCGGGGTTGTCGTTCTTCGAGACATCCATTAGCGCCGCGGTGGAGCCGGTGGCGACGATCGAGGCGCCCTCTCCGAGGTGAGGGAGCGCGACGTGGATGGCGTTGAGCGTGCCGATCAGGTTGGTGTTGATGACGTCGACCCAGGCGTTCATATCGCCGGAGCCCTTCATGCCCGCGATCCCGGCCGATGTCACGACGATGTCGAGCCTGCCCAGCTCGGCGACTCCCTCGTCGAGCGCCGTCTTCAAGGCTCCGGCGTCACTCACGTCGACCTTGGCTGTGACGATCCGTTGCCCCGTCTTCTCGACGAATTGCGCGGTCTCTTCGAGATCCTCCGGCGTGGCCATCGGGTAGCCGATCGTCGCGAAGTCCTCACATCGATCGACCGCGATGATGTCGGCGCCCTCCTCGGCGAGCCGGATCGCGTGACTGCGGCCCTGGCCGCGTCCTGCACCGGTGACGAATGCGACTTTCCCCTGTACACGTCCCACTTGTCGATGTCCTTTCGTTAGGTGTTCCGGCCGCCGTTGACGCCCAAGATCTGTCCGGTGATGTAGCCGGCTTCTTCGGAGATGAGGAATGCGCATGCGGCGGCGATGTCCTCGGGCCTGCCGATGCGGCGAACAGGTGTTGCCTCGATGTTCTTCTCGACCACGAGGTAGCCGCGCTCTTCGGACTTGCGCAACATCGGGGTGTCGATGAAACCGGGCGGCACCGCGTTGACGGTGATACCGCTTGGGCCGTATTCGAGTGCCAGCGATTTGGTGAGCCCGTTGACCGCGGACTTGGCCGCTACGTAGGGCGACATGAAGGGCTGCCCGGAGTGGGTGCTCGACGAGGAGATGTTGACGATGCGACCCCAGCCGGCCTCGATCATGTCGGGCAGCACCGCCTGGACGCAGTGGAACACGCCATTGAGGTTGACGTCGATCACGCGCTGCCAGTCGTCGAACGTGATGTCGGTGAAGCGCTTGAATTTCTCGAGTCCTGCCGCGTTGACCAGAACCGTCACCGGCCCGAGCCGCGCGCGGATGGCCGCCAAGACGTCGTCGACCGCGGCCCGGTCCGTGACGTCGGCGGTGTAGGCGAACTCGGCGTCGGACGGGTTGACGTCGATGATGGCAACGTCGAGACCGTCGGCGCGCAGCCGCTGGGCGACCGCTTGTCCAATGCCGGAGCCGCCGCCGGTCACGACCGCGGTCTTCATGCGCAGGCCTCAGCCATCAAGAATCGTCCTTCCGATTATGAGAACCGTACTCTCGGCTACTGCGATCCCGCAAGACAGCAGGGTAATCGGATTCCCACTGGTGAGACGTTTTTGGCAAGTTTGTCGCACGCTAAATGCAGGCAGTCGGAGTTTCGTGCATCTGCTTGAGTTCTCCCTCGGCGAATGTATGATTCGCCGAAGATGAGAATGAAGTTTCCATCACATGGGGACGAATGCTGAGGAGGATGATGCAGGAAACGGCCACCATCTCGACTGCTGCGGCCACCGCCGCGACCGCCGATCGGCGCCTTTTGATCGACGGAACGCTGCTCGAGACCGACCGGACGTTTCCTTCTATCAACCCCGCGACGGGTGACGTGCTCGGCCACGCTCCGGACGCGACGGTCGCTGACGCAGAGGCGGCAGTCGCCGCGGCGCGACGCGCGTTCGACACCACCGACTGGTCCACCAACACCGAACTGCGGGTCCGCTGCCTCGAGCAGTTCCACCAGGCGCTGATAGACCATCACGACGAACTCGCCGAGCTGACCATCGCCGAAGTCGGTGCAACTCCTGCGCTCATCGCAGGTGCACAGCTCGACCAGCCGATCGAGATCGTCCGGTACTACGCGAACCTGCTCAAGAGCTACCCGTTGACCGAAGACCTCGGCAATATCGAGAGCCGCGGCATGCAGCACCACCGCTGGGTGGAAAAGGAGGCGGGTGGCGTCGTCGCGGCGATCATCGCCTACAACTATCCGAACCAGCTGGCATTGGCGAAGTTGGCGCCCGCGCTCGCGGCCGGATGCACGGTGGTTCTCAAGTCGGCACCGGACACCCCGCTGATCACGCTCGCGCTCGGCGAGCTGATCGCCAACCACACCGATATCCCCGCGGGCGTGGTGAACGTGCTCAGCGGCGCGGACCCGGAGGTTGGCGCGGTGCTGACCACCAGCCCGGACGTCGACATGGTCACCTTCACCGGTTCCACGCCGACGGGTCGGCGGATCATGGCCGCTGCCAGCGACACCCTCAAGCGGGTCTTCCTCGAGCTGGGTGGAAAGTCAGCGGCGATCGTTCTGGACGACGCGGACTTCAACACCGCCGCCTTGTTCTCGGCGTTCTCGATGGTGACGCATGCCGGCCAGGGTTGTGCGTTGACATCGCGGCTGCTGGTGCCGCGCAGTCACCATGACGAGATCGTCGAGCTGGTCAAGACTAACTTCGGCTTTGTCCGCTACGGCGATCCGACCGCCGAGGGCACGTACATGGGTCCTCTGATCAGTGAGAAGCAGCGCGACAAGGTCGACGGGATGGTCAAGCGCGCCGTCGATGCGGGCGCCACGCTGGTAACTGGCGGCGAGAAGGTGGACCCCGGCTACTTCTATACACCGACGTTGCTGACCAACGTCGACCCCGAAAGCGAGATCGCTCAGGAAGAAGTGTTCGGGCCCGTCCTTGTCGTCATCGCATACGAGGACGACGACGACGCGGTCAGCATCGCCAACAACTCCATCTACGGGCTCTCCGGTGCGGTGTTCGGCGGTCAGGACCGAGCGCTGGCCGTGGCCCGCCGCATCAGAACCGGAACCTTCTCCATCAATGGCGGCAATTACTTCAGCCCCGACAGCCCGTTCGGTGGCTTCAAGCAGTCGGGCATCGGCAGGGAAATGGGCACCGCGGGTTTCGAGGAGTTCCTGGAATCCAAGACGTTCGCGACCGTCGTCCAATGAGCAGGCCGCTGGAGGGCATCCGGGTCCTCGAGGTCGCCATGTACGGCTTCGTGCCGTCGGCCGGTGCGGTGCTCGGCGAATGGGGTGCCGACGTCATCAAGGTCGAGCACGCAGTCACCGGTGATCCCCAGCGCGGGCTGCGGCAGACCGGTCTGCTGCGGGTCGAGGGCGACCCGAACCCGAACATCGAGCACGCCAACCGCCTGAAGCGCAGCATCGGGCTGGACATGTCGGTGCCCGAGGGCAAAGAGGTGCTGCTGGAACTCGCGCGTAAAGCCGACGTGTTCCTGACCAGCTTTCTGCCAGGGCACCGGCAGAAGTTCGGCATCGACGTCGACGACATTCGCGCGGTGAACCCGAAGATCATCTACGCGAGGGGCAGCGCGTTGGGGCCGCGAGGCGAGGAATCGGTCAAGGGCGGCTACGACATGACTGCCTTCTGGTGCCGCGCTGGCACTGCGGCCACGATCACCCCGCCCGGCATGCCAGGAATGATCGGCCCGCCGGGCCCTGCCTACGGCGACACGATCTCCGGCACCAACCTGGCAGGCGGGATCGCCGCCGCGCTGCTCAAGCGGGAACGCACCGGCGAGCCGTCGGTCGTCGACGTCTCGCTGCTCGGCAGTGGTCTGTGGTCCATGGGCCACACGGTGGCGCTGACCAAGCACCTCGGCCAGCGCATGGAGGCGTTTCCGCCAGGCGTGCACGGTTCGCCGATCAACCCGCTGGTCGGCCTGTATCCGACGGCCGACGATCGGTACATCTCCTTTGTGATGATGCAGCCGACGAAGTTCTGGGCCGACGTGTGCAGGCACATGGACCTCGACGAGCTCGCCGACGATCCGCGATTCGCGACCGTCGAGTCGATCGCCGAAAACACCGAGGCAGCTGCGGAGATGCTCAAGGAGGCGATGTCGAAGCGGCCGCTTGCCGAGTGGAGCGAGCGCTTCGCGACATTGGCGGGTCCCTGGGCGCCGGTGCAGGACACTCTGCAGGCGGTCGAGGACGCCCAGATCCGTGCGAACGAGTACATGGTGCAGGCAGGCGAGCTCGAGCTGGTCGCCAATCCAGTGCAGTTCGATATCAGTGCGCCGCAAACCGGCCCTGCTCCGGCCTTTGCGGAGCAAACTGACGAAATATTGCTGGAACTTGGTTTGGATTGGGACCGCATCATCGAGCTCAAGACGGCCGGCGCCGTCACCTAGGTCTGGAGAGATCTCAATGCCCTACGTCGCGTCGATCGGCACCTACCTGCCGTGGTGGGGCGCGCCCCGGCACCGGGTGGCCGGTGATGCCAAAGATCATCCACCGGGGGCAACGGGTGTGGCACAGTGCGTGGAGCTTTTCGCGCAACTCCGAGGAGAGGCGGCCAACCACGTGGATGGCGCACGGGTTGCGTTGGCGCACAACATCGGCGGACCGACAGCGGTATCGGCCGTCGCCATCCTGGAAGGATCGGCCAGTGGCGCGCGGTAGTGGGCCGGAGCGGTGGTCTGGCGGCCTTCCGCAGATTCGTAACTTGT
>CAVXZT010000010.1:0-503454 GCA_963766465.1 uncultured Actinomycetota bacterium | reverse complement strand
ACAGAACAATTGGTTTCACTTGGATTTGAAAGCAACAGGCTGAAAACGGGCACCCCGCCAAGGATCGATGGAAGAAGCCTTGATTATTCCAAAATGGAGGAACAAAAGGGCGACGATGAAATTATTGGATTTAGCTTACCTGGATATTGACAAAATAAAGCCAGAACAACAAAGAAGCTGCTGGATCACTTATACAAATGTGAAGTACATGAGATCTTAAAAACAGGATTTGAAAAAAGTCCCATGTTCCAGGGGCGGATACAAGGAACGGGCCCGAGGTATTGCCCAAGTATAGAAGATAAGATCAACCGGTTTGCTGAAAGAGACAGGCACCAGTTATTTGTAGAGCCTGAAGGGTGTAACACGATTGAGATCTATGTTAATGGCTTTTCATCCTCTTTACCAGAAGAATGTTCAATATCAAGGCACTTAAAATGGTTCCGGGCTTTGAAAACTGCAAAATGTTCAGGCCTGGATATGCCATTGAGTATGATTTCTTCCCTCCTACACAGTTAAAATTCAGTCTGGAAACCAAATTGATCGAATAACCTGTTTTTTGCCGGGCAAATTAATGGAACCACCGGTTATGAAGAAGCAGCCTGCCAGGGATTGATGGCCGGAATCAATGCACATCAGAAAGCTCAGGAATTAGAACCTGTTGTTTTGAAAAGGAGCGAAGCCTATATCGGTGTATTGATCGATGACCTGATTAACAAAGGAACCGATGAGCCTTACCGGATGTTTACCAGCCGGGCAGAATTCAGGACTTTGTTACGCCAGGATAATGCAGATCTCAGGTTGACCGAAATAAGTTATCGGCTAGGATTGGCATCGCAGGAGAGAATGGATAAAGTGAAAAAGAAAACAGAAAATGTTGAAAAAGTAAAAACGATTCTAAGCAGATTCTCTAGCCTGGAACCTGACGAAATCAATCGCTTCCTGGAAAGCATACAATCTTCTCTTATTGACACAACAAAAAGCTGCACAGGTATTACTAAGGCCAATGATAGGGTTGAACGAAATGATCAAAGCATGTCCCACAGAGTAAAAGCAGCGCTTAGCAGGATTTGACAAGGAAACACTGGAGCAGGCAGAGATACAGATCAAGTATGATACCTATATTGAAAAAGAAAAAGAATTGGTAGCGAAAATGAGCCAACTGGAAGATCTTGATCATTCCGGAAAATTTTAATTATGATAATCTGGTTTCTCTTAGTAATGAAGCCAGGCAGAAATTTATGAAAATAAAACCAAGAACACTTGGGCCAGGCTTCCCGCATTTCTGGTGTTAATCCCAGTGATGTACAAATATTAATGGTTTTTATGGGGCGCTAAAATAACACACATGAGCCTGAATTTTAAAGTAAACACTCCAAAGGAATTGATTTTTGAGCATGTAGCAGAATATCTTCATCTTAAGAATTTAAAAATTAATAAACAGGATAATACCCGTCCCTGGGGTGGTTTTTTTGTAATTGAGGAAAGCGAAGCCGAGAAATTCATTGATCTGTATTTTTCCGGATTTTACAAAGGACGAATTGAATATTTCCGGTAAACTGAGTCCCGAAAATTTTAATAGTAGCACCAAGTAAAAGGTTAAGCTGGCAATATCATAACCGCAGGGCCGAGATATGGAAATTAATAGGAGGGACAGCGGCTGTGGTAACAAGTGATACTGATGAAGAAGAAAAAGTAAAAGATTTACTCATTGGAGAAATCGTTCAACTTAAACAAGGCGAAAGGCACAGACTGATTGGCCTGGAAAGCTGGGGAATTGTGGCAGAGATATGGCAACACACCAATGCAGAAAACCCAAGTGACGAAGAAGATATAATCAGGCTACAGGATGATTTTGGAAGATAAAACCCTAAGAAATAATAAACCTGCAAAATGATAAAGTTTTGCAAAATAGGTGCTGCTGGGTATTGTTTGTTGTGAAATCAAACCCTACTTTTCCTCTGGTATATGACACCTAATTGATCATTGCAACCAGAACTTCCTGATGAAATACATTTTATTCCTGCTTTTTGTTTTTATTACTACAAACTCGCTTTCACAAAATAAACTGGCGTTGATTGTAGCTGTAGGAGAATATCCTGCAACAAGCAGAATAAAATCAATAGCATCTGTTAATGATGTAAAATATATTAAAACAGCCTTAAGCAGAAACGGGTTTGAACAAAAAAATATCGACACATTAATTAATAGCAAGGCAACTAAAAAAGCTATTTTAAATGCACTTACTCAATTATCTGAAAAAGCAAAAAAAGATGATATTGTTGTTATTCATCTTTCATGCCATGGCCAACAGATAAGAGATCAAAAAACTATTGAACTTGGAAAAGACGAAGACGATGGATATGATGAAGCATTCCTTCTATATGATGCGATGCCTAAATATAACCCCACCGGTTACAAAGGCGAAAACCACCTGCGTGACGATGATCTGTATCCCCTTCTTCTTAACATAAGAAAAAAGCTGGGCAACAATGGCAGCCTGCTGGTTCTTTTAGACGCATGTCACTCAGGAACAGGTACCAGGGATGAAAGCTTTGCTGTAACAAGAGGAGAGCCTATTCCGTTTGCTGATCCCGAAAATCCTCTTGACTCAGTTATTAACCTATCAGCGGCTGAAACAAAGCAGGGGTTTTTTGAGACCCAGGCCGATTCGCTTTCCAACATGGTTGTGATAAGCGCTTCGTCGCCTCACCAGGTAAATAAACAGGTTATAATTAATAATGAAGAGCTGGGCTCACTCTCTTTTGCATTTTATAAAGCAATAGCAGAGATGCCTGAAGGCAATACCTATGAGCTTTTATTTGAAAAGATGAGAGCAACTGTACAGGCTTTTATCCCTGAGCAAATACCGATGATGGAAGGTCATGGACAACAAATTATTTTTAATGGAAAATATAAATCAAGGGAAGACAAGGTTTACCTGAAGGTTGGCTATAAAGAAAATGCAGATGCCGAAGACTCTGTATTCAGCATTGAAAAAGGGTTGCTGGATAATATTGCAACCGGAACCAGGTGCAGGATATACAAAGCCGGCAGCAAAGAAATCCATACCAATGGTATTATAAAGCGGGTTGACAATTTCAGAAGTTACGGCGCTGCTGAAAAAAAGTTAAACAAGACAGAATTATATGAGGTAAAAATGGACGAGGAGAGTTATGGAAATCTTGACGCTGCAGTTAAACTTAGTTTTACAGAACCTGATGCCTCTGCAAAATTGCTGGAAAAGCAGGTAAAGCAATTTATGAAGCCTTACAGCTTTTTAAGAATTTCTGATAAGGCAGATTTTCAGCTGGAAGTAAAAAAAGGCGGAGAAGGAAAACTGGCAACACTTACAGATAGAAATAATAAAACCATTTGGTCTGCCGGGATTTTAAATAAAGATTCATTATCTGACGAACAAAAAAAACAATTCATCGCCGATATAAAAAAACAATTAAGAATAAAATATTTGCGTACCATGCCCGATGGTGGAGAACTTGCCCGGTATGTATCGGCAGAGATTGTTCCTGCAAAGGAGTATAATAAAACAGCAGGAATAGAACTTGAGATCGGCGACGGATATGCACTTCATATCAGGAACAGCAGTAGCCAGAATCTTTACTACACAGTTTTGGATATCTACCCCGATGATAATGTAGAAATACTGTATCCTTATAAAAGTAAGGAGCCGGCTGATTATGTTGTAGAGAAAAAAAATGTGGTTATCAGAAAACTGGCTGTAAGCAAAGGAACGCCTGCCGGTGTTGAGTTCTTGAAAATAATCGTTTCAAAAGAACCCATGGACCTAAGGAGTGTTTTTGAGAAAAAGATCACAAGAGACAATATGCAGTCTTTTCAAACAGTACTGGATGACCTGTTTAACGAAAAGCAAGGAAAGGCTGCAACAAGGGGTGATATATCAAATATCAAAGCCGAAGAAATTGGAATAATTAGCGTTAGCTTTATTATTAAACCTAAATAAACTTTTCATTGAACCTGCCAGCAAAAAAATATTACTTCCTCCTCTTATTTCTTTTAAGCAGTGTTTTTTCTTATGCTCAAACCGCTTTTGAAACAGAAGAAAAGGAACTATATTTTGATATTTTTTATGTGTACAGAGAAAAGGACACCATGGTGGTATTTATTAGTGGGGCACAGAATATGGGCATTAAAAAGGGTAACCCGGTAAATGCTTTCCAGATCTTCGAAAAAGCGGCAGATGCTACACAACAGGACAGAAAATTTACTTTTGTAGGCGGCGGTACAATTGCTAAAGCAGACAGTATGATAGCCGCCATGGTAAAGCTTAATAAGCTGGCTGATACCTTAAGTATTGGAGACCTTGTCTCGTTAAAGATTAATGTTCCGAAAATAGCCTACCGCAGTATTTTTTCTGACCTGGCGTTTAACAGAATACTTTTTATAAAGTTTAATAAAGAAAGTTTTTATACAACGTCTGATATATACTACACAGACAATAAGCAGAAAGAGGACTCTATCTATTCTGTAATGCTGAACGATTTACACGGCACATACGAAAGCGTAAAAGACAGAACAAACCTGCCGGCGGCAATGCTTGAAAAAATTAAAGAAGGACGATATGCCGGGAAAACATCGCTGGAAATGTTGCGTGACGCTAAAAGAGAAGACTTAGAAAGCTTTTTGCTGTATGTAAATAGCAATCCGGGCGGTTATCGTGCTCAATATTTCAGGCTTACAGAAAGTTTCGTTGGCTGGACTGTTTTTGGTGGTCCCTATAGTCCCGGTGAAGTAAAGAGAGCATTATTGCCTGTTTATAAAAACAAGGCTTTATTCTTAAAACAGCTTTCTGCTTATAAACAGGATATAATCAACAACAACTACACTTATAATTTTACCAAAGAGGTTGAAAAGCTGACCGGGCAGAGAAAATTTACAGATGCAGCAGAACTTACCAATTTAATAAAAGCAATTGCCTATGCTGTTGACGATACTACCGGTAAATGCTGGGCCTGGTTGCTGGAAGCAGAACTAAGTCACACGCAGGACAGGTATGATATTGCCGTTATTCAATGCGACTCCGCAATAAAATATGCGATATTGGCAGAACAACCGGAATATGAGCTGGGGGCGATGTCGAAAAAAATATTTTGCCTGAATCATTTATCACAATTCAGTGCATCAAAAAAACAATTGCTGGAATTTGAAAAGAAACTGACAGAATATAGACCCAGGTTATTGGAGTCTGTTTATAACAGCAACTGGCAAAAAAGATACGAATATGAAGGAGCCATGTATTATGAAGAAGGAAATTATGACCTGGCACTTAGATCTTATGGAAAACTGATTGAATTGAATAAAGGGATAAACAGCTATGAATCCATAGTAAAAAATGCCGATTACTTTGCCTTTATCGGCCGGGTTTATAACGACCAGGGAAAACCATCTGCTGCGCTGGACTCATTTACTAAAGCTGCACTTATTTACAGGACAAATTTTGATACATTAAACTGGTCCAAGGTTCTAAACGATATGGCTTACAGTTATTATAAACTCGCCGATTATGGAAAGTGCATGTCCTACACCAATTCGGCAATGGAAAAATTATTACTGATCAATGATTATAATAATGCCGGTTATTCCAAATCTTTACAGGGAAGCTGTTACTGGGAACTGGGCAAATATGATTCTGCGGTAATAGCCCATAAACAATCTATTGCGTTCAGAAAAAGAGCAAATAATTTATCGGGCCAGGCGCACTCGTGGAAAAGTATTGGCCAGTTATATTTATTAAGCGGACAAAAAAACCGGGCTCTGCAGGCTTATGATACAGCTGCTGTATTTTATCAACAATTAAAAGACAGTTCGGGACTTGCTGAAACCTACAACAAAAAAGGTAACGTTTTTTATAACGATGAGAATAATAAAAAAGCAGTTGAGTATTTTGAAAAGGCAAGGGGTATTAATAGTAAATCAACTGTAGAGGCTTTATACAACCTTGGTAATGGATGGTACGATATGGATTCGGTAAAAGCCCGCAATTATTTTATAGCTTGTAGCCAATTGAGCGAAAGCACAAAAAATACGTCTTATCTTTTCGATGCAACAAGATCGCTTGCAAACCTGGCCTATCGTACAAATAATATGACAGCAGGCAACAAGCTGTATGCAGCATGTCTCGATCTGAGCAGGCAATTAAATACGGCAGCCAGTTATGGCGATTGCCTCTCTTTAAAAGCCTATGGTTTCAAAACACAATCAGAGCTGGATAGCGCTTTGCATTATTACAACCGGGCAATAGAGGTTTTTGATACCGTCAGCCAGTCTGGTGTGATCTGGCAGCTTAACAGTATTGGCGAAGTAAATACCTCTATGGGCAATTTTACCAAAGCAAAAGAAGCATATAACAAAGCCATTAAGCTTGCCAGGGAAAGCAACAACAGCATAGCTTTGGGATCTACTTTGGAAGCAACCTCGTTTTTATATGGACTTAACGGCGAATTTGAGGAAGGGCTAAGAAATAGTGATAGTGCACTTGCTATATTCAGCAGATCGGGGAATATCTTAAGATTAGCTAACACATACTCATCAAGAGGAACGCTGTATAAAAGCATGGGAGAATATAGCAAATCGATCAATGCTTTTTTAAAAGCAGATAGCTTATATATAGATCAGCAGTCTTTGGAAAACAGGAGCGTTGTTTCAACCAATATCGGGGTTACTTATTTTACCCAGTATGATTATGTAAATGCTTTAAAATACCACAGGTTGGCTTTAGCTCAACTTAAAAAGGATGTAATTAATGAAAGCTATCTTTTAGGAAAAGGGAATATCGGCGAAGACCTTTTCTATTTAAAAAAATACAGCGAAGCAGAAAAGGAATTGTTGGAAGTATACCCAATAACAAAAGAAAAAAAATTGTACCGGGTTGCTTCAGGTGTGGCATTAAGCCTGGGTAAATTATATTACGAAACAAAGCAAGCCGATAAATCTGTTGGCTATTTTGAATATGCCGCCCAATACGCAAACAGCAGTGGCGAAAAAGAAAAAGCAATTGAAGCGCTGAATTTCCTTGGCCAAATTAATAAAGATAAAGGCAGGGCAGAAGCTGCAGAAAGCGATTTTAAAAAAGCCATAGATATTGTTACTGAATATAAAATAACCCTGGGATGGGAACCCTTTTACCAACTCGGCCTTTTATATTATACACAAAATAAGTTCGACAGTTCGATAAAGTATTTTAAAAAAGCAGTAGAGCTCCTTGATAAAAATTCGGAAAATTTATATGGTGGTGAAGATGCCAGGAAAATTTTTAATAACGACCCTAAAAAATCCGACCTATATAACAAGATCACTTTTGCGTATTACAATCTTGGCAATATAAAAGAGGCTTGGGCTTATGCTAACCGAAGTAATATCGCAGGGATAAAAGAATTGTCTGGTTCCGCATCCGGTTCATCAAACAACGAAGAAAAAAATGAAGCGCTGAAAAAACTGCTGGCCATGCAGCAATCTAAGAAGGCGCTGGAAAACACGCTTGAAAAACAGGAAGGGGCGGCAAAAGAGGAAACATTGAAGAAGATCGAAATTGCAGAAGCAGATTATAATAACTTTCTGCAGGATGTTGTAGGAAAATATGAGGAACTTGGCGTGTACTTTACCCGTACCAATGCAGATGAGTTTAATAATTACAAAAGCAAAGTGCCTGATGATGTGGCTGTGTTATTGTACATGCTAAACAATAATACCCTAATGATATTCTCCTTAACCAAGGAAAAATTGGCAGTTGATACCATGACCGTTGATATGACCGCTAAGGTGAATGCATTTATCGAAGCCATTAAAAATACATCAAAGCAAACCGGCACCGGCCCATTGGCCTTAAGGTCCGATCCTGTTGATGAAGATAAAGCTTCGGGTAGTATTGAGTTCAAAGATCTCTCTGGCCAGTTGTACAATATGCTTATCTCAACAGTTGCCGATAAAATAAAAGGGAAGGAAAAATTATGCATTATTCCAACCGGCATTTTCAGCAACATGCCTTTTCAGTGCCTAGGTACCAAAACTTCCAATAACGGCTTTAAATTCTTAATAGAAGACCACAGCATTTTTTATACAAACAAAATGTCGGTATTTAATGCAGAGGAAAAGAAAATACCCCAAAAAACAAACATGAATTCCTTTGCGGCGTTTGGCGTACCTGATGCAACTCTAAGTTTTAATATAGATGAAGTAAAAGAGATCGGGAAAATCTTAGGATCAGACTCAACTGTATATTCCGACGCAAGGGCTACGGAAGGTATGGCAAAACGGAGCCTTCGAAATAAAAAGTATATACATTTTGCCACACACGGGGTGTTGAATTATTCATCAGACTATTCACAATCGTACCTGAAACTGTTGCCCGATAAGGACACCAGCAATGGTAACAACGGGCAATTAACCATGCGTGAGATTCAGGGACTGGGAATAACTGATTGTAATATGGTGATATTATCTGCATGTCAAACAGCGGTTAGCAAGGCGTTGGTAAAAGGATGGAACATTTCGCCTGCCAATTCTTTTTTGGTTAGTAACGTAAAAACAGTTGTTGCCAGTTTGTGGAAGGTGGCTGATGAGCCTACAGGATTATTGATGCAATATTTTTATGAAAATCTTTCTTCGTCTGCATCCATTAATAAAGTGGATGCGTTGCGGTTGGCCCAGGTTAAATTAAGCCAGAACCCACGTTTCAGCCATCCAAATTATTGGGGAGCGTTTGTTTTGTATGGCGATTGGAAATAAATACCCGCTGCAGGGTATCGACGGATATTTTAAAGCAGTTAATTTTAATAAAATAAAAACACGTTTATGAAAAAGGTTTTTTTGCTGATAGCTATTGTTGTTTTGTTGGTAACTGAAACGAACGCTCAAAAATTGCCCCTCGGCTCTAAGCCTACTAAGGAGCCATGTACCACACTAATGGGTAAAATGCTGGTACCCCAGGCAATGGATACAATTGTTCCCCGGGGCGACGCAAATAATGATGTTACCTGGGAAAATGGTGATGTGATACTGGTAAAATTTATGGACAATATTGGTAGTGTGCAGTTGCGTGACATGATCATGCGTTATGCTAAAACCTGGGAACAATACGCCAACCTCACATTTAAGTTTGTTCCTGATAATACTCCTTCAACAAATATCAGGGTTAAACTCGGCAGCAGGGAAGACAGGCTTGGACATAATTCTCAGTTGGGTATCCTGTGCAATGATGTTCCCCAGTATGAACAAACACTTAATCTCGACACATCAGATTTTATAGATTATAAAGAATATGTAAACCAGTATAAGAATGGCGGCCCTTTCCTTCAATACCTTAGAAACAAAGGAACTGATTTTAAAAATTATACCTACAAGGATCTGTATAAAGATGTGATCTTCTTTAAAGATCCCAATGTAAAATGGAACTACAGTTCTATGCAGGGAACAACCATGCACGAGTTTGGACACGCTATAGGATTTCTTCATGAGCAAAGCTATCCAAAGGCTATAAAATGGAACAAGGATACGGTGTATAAATTCTATGCAAAGTACCAGGGCTGGAATAAAGAGAAAGTAGATTTTAATGTACTGGGCTCAAGCGACATTTTTTACACAAACGGCACAGCTTATGATCCGCTTTCCATTATGCACTATCCGGTGGAAGCATGGCAAACTATTGATGGTTTTACCGTTGGATTGAACACCACCTTATCTGAAGGAGATAAAAAACTGGTAGCTGCATTATATCCAAAAGATAAAAAGATTTCAACATTGGCGGTACCTAAAATTGAAATTACCAATATTGGTTATGGCGAAGTAAAGACTGATAATGTAAAGAAAGGAATATTGATCTATCCGTCTTTCGATATAAAAACAAGCGCCGTTTTAGGGAATGTTTATTTTGTAGCAAGACTAACAACTGAAGATGGACTTTTTTATCTGCCCACAACAAATGAAAATTACAGCTGGAATAAAATGGCTGCCACTTATGTTAAGATGAGATTACTTCCAAGTTCTAAAGCCAGCTATAATAAGAACGGGCAAAAAAACCTGGAGTTGTTTTTCCCTTACAAGGAAATGCCTGACCTGGCGGGAAAAAAAGTAAAAATTCAGTTCTCTGTTTATCAAGATGATGTAGTAAATAACAGGTATCAGAAACTTACATTTAATTTCCTCTCTTCTCCATTAACCATAACAAAATAGAAGAGGGTATAATAACAGATTAATATTTTTCGATAATGATCAGCCATAGTTTAAAAGCTATGGCTCATCTCATTTCCGCAGTCCTGTTGTAACTGCCGGTGCATCGCGGTCTGCAGCCTGCTGACCATCGTGAGGTAGTCGCGCCAGATCTGCTGTTGCCCCTCGGTCAGCCACATGGAATACATGACACATCATCTATGTTGTCGGAGTCAACGCTAGGCTGGCCAATCGAGAGGACGATGCCATGACCACACCGACCATCGATATCCGGCGCGCCGACGACCGCGCGAAGACGAAGATCTCCTGGCTGGACTCCAAGCATTCGTTCTCGTTCGGCAGCCACTACGACCCCGACAACACCAATCACGGTCTGCTTCTGGTCAACAACGACGACGTCGTCAAGCCCGGCACAGGATTTGATACGCACCCCCATCGCGACATGGAGATCGTGACGTGGGTGTTGCGCGGGTCACTGGTGCACCAGGACTCCACCGGCCACTCCGGGGTGATCTATCCCGGACTGGCCCAGCGCATGTCGGCAGGCCGCGGCATCCTGCACTCGGAGAAGAACGACTCGTGGACCCTGACCGGCGAGCGATCCCACGATGAGCCCGTGCATTTCGTGCAGATGTGGGTGGTCCCCGACGAGTCGGGCATCACACCGGGCTACCAGCAACTCGAGATCGACGATGAGCTGTTGCGTGGCGGCCTGGTGACGATCGCGTCCGGCATGCCCGAACACAGTGACGACGCCGCAATCACGATTCGCAACCGCCACGCGGCGCTGCACGGCGCGCGACTGCAGCCTGGCGACAGCGTCGAACTGCCGCAGGCGCCGTATCTGCACCTGTTCGTCCCCCGCGGCGAAGTCACGCTCGAGGGTGCGGGGTCGCTCCATGAAGGCGATGCGGTGCGATTCACATCTTCCGGCGGTCAACGTGTCACCGCCACAGAACCCGCGGAGATTCTCGTCTGGGAGATGCATGCGGGTTTGGCTGCGGCATAGGCGAATTGGGGCAGCACTGACCTGCGTTGTGCTGATCGCGGCCTGCTCCACGGACTCGACCAACTCCGCACAGTCGCCCGCACCCACCGCTGAGGCGCCGGCGGGCCTGGCGCCCGTCACCGTGCAGGTTGACCCGGATCTGGCGCAGCCCCCGTTCGATGAACCGCGCCAGGCGATGGTGCCTGCGGGCTGGACGCTGTCGGTGTGGGCCAGAATTCCCAAGGCTCGACTGGCGGCGTGGGCGCCAGATGGGAGCCTGCTGGTTTCCGCGCCGAGCAGCGGTGAGGTGATCCGGGCCGAGCCCACCGGGGCCGGTGCTCGTCTGTCGGTACCGCTCGACGGGCTGGATCAACCGCACGGGCTGGCGTTCTCGGGCAACACGCTCTACGTCGCAGAAGGCGACCAGATCGACGCGTACGACTACGCCGACGGCGCCGCGACCAATCGCAGGACGGTGGCTGCGGGCCTGCCAGATGCCAGGAGCCCCGATCTGCGCGGCGCGTATTCACACGCGCTGAAAAGCGTTGCCGTGGGCCCGGATGGCGCGTTGTACTTCTCCATCGGATCGACGGGCAACATCACCGCCGACGACCGCACCGCAAATCCGCCGCGCGCCACCATCATGCGCATGCCGCCCGGCGGCGGCCCCGCCGCGCCGTTCGCGACCGGCGTGCGCAACGGCACTGGCCTGGCGATCGGGCCCGACGGTGCGGTGTGGACGGCGGTCAACAATCGCGACAACGTCGCGAACCCGCAGACTCGCGAGGTCTCCCCCGACTATGTCAACGACCATCCGCCCGAGGCCCTTGCCCGGCTGACACCCGGGCGCGAATTGGGTTGGCCCTTCTGCAATCCGGAGGGCGGCCCCGCGAACTTGCCGTTCATTCGCGATGTTCAGACCAACGCCGACGGCGACAAGCTTGACTGCGCCAAGCTGCCACCCGTCGAGCAGAGCCTTGGCGCACATGCGGCACCCCTTGGTCTTAGCTTCACCGAGGACGTACTGCCTGCCCCGTACTCCGCAGGCGCGTTGGTCGGGGTGCACGGGTCGTGGAACCGTCAACCCCCGCGCGCACCCGAGGTCGCGTTCTTTCCTTGGCAGAACGGCCATCTCGGCAACCAGCAGACGCTCGTCGCGGGCTTCCAGGCAGAGGACGGCACACGATGGGGCCGCCCCGTCGCGGCGGTGGTCGGACCCGACAGCGCGGTGTACATCACCGACGACTATTCGGACACCGTCTACCGGTTGGCTCCGCCCGGCCGCTGACGCATCGGCCGGCCGTCAGCTAAGAGTGCGACCCTCCCGAGGCCCAACCGATGCGCAGCTGTGACCAAAGTTGACTGTGTGTCTCCTGTGATTATTGTTGTCTTGTTCTAGGTGTCTCGGCAAAGGGGCGACGGTGCCAATTCCACGCGCGGACTTCCGGCGATTCGTGGCGCGCGCCGCGGCGCTGGTGTCGTGCGTTGCGGTGGTGGCGACGACGGTAGGCGCCCCGAGCGCCAACGCCGCAGACGGCCGTGAGCTATTGGCGGGCGCGATCGCCAACACCCGCGGCTCCTACCTCGTCTACAACTTCGGCAGCGGCGCGCCTGCCCCGATGCTCAACGCCGGCGGCGGCGCGTACGAGATGAGCAACGGCGGCCACCTGATGATCATCAAGTCCGCGTCGCAACGGCTTACGCCGCGACTGCTCGTCGATTCGCACTCCGGCTATCAGGCCCGCTGCGAACGCGATCCGCGGGCGCGCACCGGAGAAGGCCTGTGGCAGGCCTCCGAAACCTATGCCCCGCTTCAGGCATGGCAGGCACTCGGCCAGCCGACGATCGCGATCAACGCCAACTTCTTCGACGTGCGCGGCCAAAAGGGCGGCTCGTGGAAGTCGACGGGGTGCAGTTCGCCTCTCGGCGCCTACGTCGACAACACCCGCGGGCAGGGCCGCGCCAACGCAGCCGTGACGGGCACCGTCGCGTATGCCGGTAAACAGGGCCTTTCGGGCGGCGGCGAAAGCTGGAGTGCACTGTCGACGATGATCCTGCCGGTCGGCGGCGCGCCGTATGTGGTGCCGCCGAAGAACCGACAGGACTACGACGCGGCGACGCCGGCGATCCAGGGCCTGCTCGACAACGGCACGCGCTTCGTCGCGGTGAGCGGCATCGGGCTGCTGGCACCCGGCGACACCGGACAGCTCAACGACGGCGGCCCCAGCGCCGCGCGTACGGCGCTCGCGTACTCGAAATCCAAGGACGAGATGTACGTGTTCCAGGGCGGCAGCTACACACCCGACCAGATCCAGGATCTGTTCCGCGGCCTCGGCAGCGACACCGCGATCCTGTTGGACGGCGGCGGATCCTCAGCGATCGTGCTGCGCCGTGACACCGGCGGTATGTGGGCGGGCGCGGGAGTACCGGACGGGAACTGCGACACCCGCCAGGTGCTGTGCGACTCCCGCGAGCGGGCACTGCCCAGCTGGCTTGCGTTCAATTGACGGCTCGGCCTTCGCCCTTCAACTGAGAGTCAGGCCGCGTCGGCCTTCTTCTCGGTCGATGACTTGCTTTCGGTGTCGGTCGTCGCAGCCTTCGGTGTGGTCTTCTTCGGTGCAAGGCTCTTCAGCACACCGGCGACGCCGTTGGCCACACCGCCGGTAACGCCGCCGACGACCCCCGCAACTTCGTGGGTGACGCCGCCGACGACAGTGCCGACCGGGTTCTTCGTCGTCGAGGGCTTGGGCTTCGGAGTCAAGGTGGACGACGTCGACGAGTCCTTGGTGTCGTCGGCCGGCTTGGTCGTCGTGTCGGTTCCTTCGTCTTCCTCTTGGGTGCCGTCGGTCTCCTCCGCGGCGTGCTTGGCTGCGGCGCCGGTATCGTCCGGAATCGGTGTATCCGTTGCCGCGGCGTGCTTTCCGGTCGACGCATCGCCCTCGGGATCGGTCGAGAGGGTGATCATGCGGGAATCCGCCGCGGGCAACGCCGTCGCCGCGAGTGGCGAAATCTGTTGTGTCACAAGGCCGGGCAGCCCGTCGAGGATGTCGCCGAGTCCGCCAAGCGGGCCCAAGACGCCCGTCAAGAGCTTGAGCAGTCCGGTGATCGCATTCGGAGTTCCCGGCGTCGGGTTTCCGCTGAGGAATTCCTTCTGGAATCCCTTGACCAACGAGTTGATGATGTCGCCGGGCACCAGACCCCAGTTGACGTCGGGGAACGACATGAACGGCGTGGGAACGCCCGCCTCGTCCAGGGTTCTGGTGTACGTCCCGTCGGGGTTGCGCACAACGTCGGTGTAGCCCAGGTTCGCCAGGCTCGTGAAGGCGGGCGCGAACGCATTCGCCAACATGCCGAACGGATTTGGAACTGCGCCAAGGGTCAGGATGCTGGTCAGATCTGCAGCCAGGTACAGCGGCTCAAGCAGCGGCAGGCTGTTCGTCGGCAAGGTGAGATAGAGGTTGAGGGCCAACGGCTCGTTGAGGTTGGTCGCCCGCGCAAGCGCGGCCTGAATCTGCGCAAGGAGCTGCGGGGTCAGATTCGACGTGTCGATTCCCCGCAGCAGGTACGTGGGAAGCGCCGCCCCCATCAGAGAGTTCGCGATCGAGAATGGGTTCGGCCACGCCGCGAAGTCAGACATGAGGTCGTACTCGACAGTGGCATCGACCTTGATCGGAATCAAGTTCGCGCCGCCCAGCGAGAGGCCGGTCTTCAGGATGGGAATCCCGCCGCTGTGGGTCACCTCGGTATCGGGTGTGACGGTGTCGATGCCCGCCAGTCCCGCCAACGGGAACAGCCGTGCAAACAAGCCGCCATTGGCGCGACCGGGGTTGCGCAACAACACCATTGGGAGAATCGTCAAGCTGCCGAGCAGCGGATCGGAACCCGTTGACTTGTCGCCGCCGGGCTGGAACGGGAGCTGGGCGAGAACCTTGTCGTAGGCCGCGCCTGCCGCGAATGCGCCGAGGCCAAAGCCCGCCACGATCGGCACCCGGACCTTGACGAGGTCGACATCAATCGGCAGACCGTCGACGATCGCCCCGAGCGCGAGCGCAATCGGATTCAGTGGATCACCTGTGTTGTCCACCAGCTTGTCGATCACCGTGTTCAGCAGGCCCTTGAGGCCGATGTCGAGGTATGTGGTGTTGTTGATGGCATCGGCGACCGAATTCGGCAGTCCCGGAACCCATCCCAGGTCGGCGCCGAGCATCTTCAGCAGCGTGAAGGGCGGGCCGGTGGTGATCAGCTTCACCCCCGGAATGTCCAGATTGGCCAGATTGAGCGGGTCGCTGAGGTCGAGGCCGAGCAGGCCAAGCAGGTCGACGAGCGTGGTGTTGCCACCGGCGTCCGTGATCCCGAGCGCGGTAAGCGCGCCAAGCAGGACCGGGGTCAGGATGGGTCCGAGCGTGTCGCCAAGGACGCCAACAAGATTGATCGGAACCGCACCGAGGACGCCTTCGAGCAGCGCCGTTGGGACCTTCTCGAGGATGCTCTGGAGATCAAGGCCTGCCGCCTGCCCCAGCGCGCTGAGGTTGAGGTTCTCGACGACGGCACGAATCAGGGTGTCGGCTATCTGCTGAGAAACGTCATAGGCGGCGGTGCCGAGGCCGCCGGTCAGGTCAGGAATCTGGTCGGGATCCGTAAACGGTCGGAATGCCGCGGCCAGGTCGACGTCCTTGTTGACGACGACGGGCTCGAGCTTCGCCTTCGGCGGAGGCGGGGCGGCGCCTACGGTCAGTGCGGTGGCCGTCGCGGTGGCCACGCCGACAACCGCCATCCTCTTGGTACGACCCCCGGACTTGCGGTGCTTGCCTGACATCTTCGACCTGCCTTCCCGCCCACGTCTCAGGTTCTTTGCAGAGGGAAACTAGCACTCCCGATGCCTCGCCGAGCTAAATTGCTGAAGAATCAGCGCAGCCGTCAGAGCACCGCGCGCTGCAAAGTTTTACTGACGGCTGAGTCAATTATTGATCTTGGCATACGCGCTGGCCAATTAGATAATTGGCTACCGATCAGTCAGTTTCCCGCAACTCCGAATGTTGCCCATCGAAAAGGTTGCTAGATCTATCGGATGGTTGCTAGCCGAAAGTTAGGGGATGGGGCAAATGTCCCAATCACGGGACACTTCGCCTGGTGGCGCCGGCCGAATCGACTAGTCCCTCCGTTGTTTGCCAGCGCCGAGCGCGCTCGTTGCGGCCGCTAATGTCTGGCGTGCGTATCCGCCGCCGAAGAGCACCACGTGAGCCAAAAGCGGGTAGAGCTGGTGCAGTCCGATGCGGTCCCGCCAGCCGTTCCGCAGCGCCCGCTCCCGCTCGTAGCCTTCGATCACCGCGTCGAGGTGCGGGCACCCGAACAGCGCGAGCATCGCCAGGTCCGTTTCGCGGTGGCCGCCGTGTGCAGCGGGATCGATCAGCACTGCACCGCTCGGTGTCCACATCACGTTTCCGCTCCACAGATCGCCGTGCAATCGGGCGGGCGGATCGTCATCGTCGAAATCTCCCGAGTCGCACCGCGCCATCACCGCGTCGATGGTGTCGCGTGCGGCCGCATCCAGACGCGTCGCGGCGAGCTCGGCCATCGGTGCTAACCGCTCGTGCGCGTAGAGGCTGCCCCACCGGTCGTCGGCGCTGTAGGACATCGGCAGCGGCTGGTGCAGCGGTCCGAAGTAGCCCGGTCCAGTCCAGCCGTCAGGAGGGGCGCCGAATGCGTCCGCTCCGGCGTCATGGGTGCGGGCCAGCCGCCGACCGAATTCGTGGGCAGCGGCGCGGCTCGGCGTCGTGCCCTCCAATCGTTCCAGCGTCAGGCTGGCCTCGTCGACTGCGATCACCTTGGCACATGGCACCCCGCCGTCGGCAGCCGAAAGCCATTGCAGCCCAGCAGCTTCGCAGGCGAAGAAGGCTCTTGGCGCCCCGGCGCTGCGCTTGACGAACACTAGGGTTGGCCGGATACCCGTCGCAGCAGCCGATCGCGCGCCCAGGCGGGCAGGTTCGTCATCAAGACCACCTGCAATTTCGGCCCGACGCCGACGACGTAGCGGGCGCGGGGCCTGCGGGCGGTCAGCGCCTCCTCGACGACGGCCGACACCTTCTCGGTTGGCACGGCCAACTTCTGGGACAGCGGGATCCTCTTCTTGAAGCCCGCGATGTGTCGAGCGTAAAGGTCGCGGTGCTCCGGCGTGAGTCCCGCCTCGACCTCGGCGACCATGTCGTCGGCCGTACGCCATATGTCGGTGTCCGTCTGTGCGGGTTCGACCACCGCAACGCGGATCCGCCAGGGGCTCAACTCCATTCGCAATGCATCGGCAGCGGCCTCCAGCGCGAACTTGCTGGCGGCGTAGCAACCCACCAATGACATGGACAGGCGACCGTTGACGCTGGAGATAAAAACGACACGGCCGTGGGACTGCCGCAGCCGCGGCAGCACCGCCTTCGTGACCTCAAGCTGCCCGATCACGTTGATTTCCAGCTGCTTTCGCCACTCGTCCGCGCTGAGAGCTTCGATCGCGCCGCTGACGACGACGCCCGCGTTGTTGACAACGGCGTCGAGCCGCTCGGGCAGCGACTCGTTGAGGGCGGCGATGTGTCCCGAGTCCGTGACGTCGAGGATGACAGAGGAGATGCGTTGCGGGTTCAGTTGAGTGACCGCCGCGGCGTCGCTTTCACTGCGGACCCCCGCGGTCACGTCCCAACCCCGCGAAGCCAGGTGCTCGACGATCGACTTGCCGATCCCGCGTCCAGCTCCGGTGACGAGTACTGATGGCATAGAACGAGCCTAGTCGGCGGCCAAGTCTTGGCTTGGTGGGCCGAATCGAAAGATCGCGGCGGCCACGGCCACCACGGCGGCGGCCAGTGCGATCACCGGGGAGACGGTGAACCGCGTCATCGTCGCGCCGACCACGGCTCCCCCACACAGGGAGAGCACCACGCCGTAGCGCAGCTTCTCGCGATCCCCGGTGCCCCCTGCCAGCCTGCTGTCGAAACCGATGCCCGAGATGGTTGTCGTCAGGACCGTGGTCGACAGTTCCTGGATGCCGAACTGCCGCGCGGTCGAGTTCTGGATTCCGAACGTCACGGCCAGCCCCGCAATCAAGAAGAGCTTGCTGTTGTCGTAGTAGTCGATGAGCCCGGTGCCAGCCAGCGTCGACAGGGTCACCAGCATCACCACCTCCAACGACAACGTGATGGTGAGCCAGCGTCGAACTTCATGACCGAGGTATCGGGCCAACCGGCCGCCTGCCACCGCACCCGCCACGAAACAGATGAACGCGACCAGCGCGGCCATCACGTCGACGCCGGAGTCCGTCACGAAC
Organism: uncultured Actinomycetota bacterium; assembly: GCA_963766465.1. Taxonomy (GTDB): domain Bacteria; phylum Actinomycetota; class Actinomycetes; order Mycobacteriales; family Mycobacteriaceae; genus Mycobacterium. The sequence goes on along the minus strand of CAVXZT010000010.1, from coordinate 484,960 downwards.
CAGAACCCCAGGAAGATGACGTTGCCCGTCATATTCGCGACGAAAACATGACCGAGCTCCAGCACACTCACGGCGTCGACCAGCCCGGTCGCAAAGGTCAAGAGCAGAAGCGCGCTGACTGTGAGCCGTTGAGAGACAGGCGATTCGACGGACACGACCCTGACGGATTCTGTCCTACAGCTGAGGCGTGAGGTCGAACGACGTGACCGTCGACATCCGGGTGATCAACCACTTCGCGTCATGGCGCTGCATCGTCAACCGATAGGACAGGTACCGCAGTGACGGGATGTTCTTCGACCCCGGACTTGTGGCCACCGAATTTGTGTAGACGAGCGCGGTCGCCTCCGTCGGCGTCACGCTTTCCACGGCCGTTCCCATCACCTGCGTGGTGTTGGTGACCTGCGCCTGCTTGTTGGGGGCGACGATCGCATCGATGTAGCGGCGGTACTCATTGGCGAAGTCGCCGCCAAGATAACCGGCGGACCGCTCCGGCAACGACTCCATGTTGTCGGGCGTGTAGGTCCACAGCGTGGTGATCGCGTTGGCGGCCGTCCTCGCGATATCCACCTTGGTGTGCACCAAAGCGCGGTCGGAGAGGTACGGCTGCAGCGTCGCACCCGCGAACGCTGCTGCACCGACGAAGACGACACCTGCGGCCACCGCTGCGACCGTCACTCGCTTGCCTGCAGGCCGGTGCGGAACGAGTACCAGTGGTCCCTCGGGTTCTGCGTTCTCGTCGACGGGGCTCTCGTCGACGGGGTTCTCGTCGACAGGCGGCTCATCGACCGACTTCTCATCGACCGTCTGCTGCGGCTCTGTCACCAGCTTGGCGCCGCGGGCGGCCTTGCCCACGGGCATGCGCAGCGCGGGGCTGGGCTCGTCTGGCTCCTGCGGCGCGGTGACGTCCTCTGGTGCTGAAACACCCTCGGGTTCCGACTTTTTCGCGCTCCGACGGAAGAAGCGCCACCGGCGACGCGGCGCCGCCGGCTCTGCTTCGACCTGCTCGGTGGCCTCGGTCAGTTCGATGGCTTCGGACTTCTCGTCGGCCGCCGCGTCGACGACGTCCTCGTTACCCGCCACGAACTCCTTGCGCAGCGGCATCCGATGGCGGCGACGGGTGGCTTCCGCCGGCTGAGCCGGCGATTCAGCCGTCGCATCGGCGGCTTCGTCGGGGCCTTCGGTGGTCAGATCACCTGAATCAGGTTGCTGATCTTCCACTGCTGTCCTTCCTTGATTGCCGTTGCGACCCAACGGCTTCCACTCTCGATCGTGGACTTGCCGTCCGGCGACTTGCTCGAGATCTTCGTCGCGACCAGGACGTCGACGCTGCCGTTGTCGTTCCACCGCTGCACGCCCGCCTCGAGCACCGTGCCCGTGGTGGGCTCGGCGCGCGCGACCTGCACCAGGATCTCGTTCTGCTTCTCCTTGAACATCTTCGCGAAATCGCCGGTGCCCTGCGCGAGGATGCGATCCGCATAGTCGTTGGCGTGGAACGGATCCAGAGTCGCGTACGTGGTCATGAACTCCCGCACGTAACCCAACGCCGCGGCGTCCTTGACTGACGCTCGGCGATCCGTCTCATGGTGGGTTAGTATCAGCGCGCCCGCGGTGATCGCCGCGGTGATCGCCAGAGCGGACACGGTTGCGATGATCGGCAGCCCCCAGCGCCGCGGCGGCTTCGGTGTGACGTCGAAGTAGTCCTGTTCATCGGATTCGACCTTGCGTCGCGGGCTCACTGACCGGCCTGATTCAACTGCGGCTTCTTCAGCACGATGAGATTCGCGACGCGCCACTGCCCGTCGCGTGACTTGTCGAAGTCGGCCCGCACCGTCGCGGTGATGAACTTCAAGTCCTTGACGTCACCGCCGCGCTGGCCCTGCATCGCCATCAGCATCGACGCGTGTTCCGGCTCCGCAGAGAGCACCGCGCTGCTCACCGCCCAATATTCGTTCTTGGTGACGCCTGCCTTCTGCACGGCCTGCTGCTGAGCGATCAACTGCGGCCGGTAGGAGTCCGTCGTCAGCGATTGGGCGTGGGAGAAGTCCTGCTGCAACGTGTCGACGTCATAACTCAGCATCTGCTCGACGATGCGCGGCCCCTCCGCCACAATCTGCGCGCGGGCCGTGTCGACAGCACGATCGTGTCGATACACCACGAAGTAGCTCAGACCGACACCGGCTGCGCACAGCAGGGTCGCCACGACGAGGGCCACAGCGGCCGGGCGGCGCACGTCGCGCTGCGGTCGGTCGACCTTGTGCACCTCGGTACGCAGCAGTAGGTCGGCGAACGTCCGACCACGGCGGTCCCAGAGCGGCCACAGCCATCCGATCAGCAGGGCCGCGGTGTCGAGCAGATGCGCCAGATCCCGAGCGGCCAGACGCACGAGCCCGACTGGCGCACCGTCACGCTTGCGAACCGCGATGCCGAACAGCGCGCGCCCCATCGACCACCCAGTGATCGTCGGCAACAGCAGCCGGTTGATCGCCGTCAGCACGAACACCACGATGGCCGCGCCGGTGAAGGCCCACCACAACCACCCGCGCTGCGGCGCCGACAGGGTCAGCAGCGCCATCGTCACGATCACCGCGAGGCCCAACAGAACATCCACCGAGAACGCGCCGGCCCGCGCCAACCAGGATGCGGTCCGCAGTTCGGGCGCCGATTCTTCGGCGGCCGTTTCGGGCGTCATGTCGAGCACAGCCGTCACGAACTGACCTGGTCCAGCCGGGCGATCTTGTACGTGCCCGCGTCAGGAGCCATCTGCACCCGCAGCCGGTAACCCTGTTCCTGGTCGGCCGTCTCGGAGTTGGTCACTTTGACTCGCACGGCTACCAGCACGTCGACAGAGCCGTCTTCGTTGTGCCGCTCCACCGCAGCCCGCATGTCGGACACGGCGACCTTGACCTGCGCGGCCTGGTACGCGTCGACGAGCACGCTGCTGTACAGGGCGGCCTGGGCGCCGAAATCGCCTGTCGAGCATTCGATGATCTTCGTCTGCGCGACCGTCATCGCGGTGGTGTCCGGCGCGTTCGTCGCCGCGACGCAATCCTTGGCCGCCTGCAGCGCCGCCGCGTCGGCGCGCGCGATCGCCTCACTGTCGTGGTGGGAACGCAACGCCAAATACCCGCCGACGCCAGCCCCCGCCGCCAACAGCAGCAGCCCGGCGCAGATGCTCGCCGCCCAGCCGACACCGAGGCGGGACGGCCGACGACCGTCCCCGACGGCCTCGTCGACAGGCTCTTGCGATGGGAGTTCGGTAGCTTCTTCGATTTGGTCTTCTGTAGATACTGCTAACGACTCAACCGGCTTTGCGGAAGCATCATCTGGCGCTGCATCAGCATCGGTGGGGTTCAGCTGGCGGGTGCCAGCATCTCCTTCCATCCGTCGTCTCCTGGGTTACTCGAATTGCTGACGTTGTACCTGACGCCGTCAGGTCCGACCACCTCACCGCTGGTCGGGCTGTACACCGCCGTGGAGCCTGGTGGCCCTGGTGCCGGAGTGTACGTACACGGGTTGGGTTGTTGTCCACTGCACTGGACGCTGCCCTGGCCGGGGGGGCTCAGCGGATCGCTGGTCGGCGCCGACGATCTCGCAGGTGGCGGCAGTTGGTCCGCGGGCAGCGGGTTGATTCCGGTGTTGACCGACGGAGCCGGAATGACGCCACGCCCGGGGTTGACACCCTGGTCGCATCGCGCCCCTGCCGCGGGGCAGGACAGAATCTGGTTCGGATCGCCGTACCAGGGGTTGGTGCCAAGCGGCACGTACGGCTCGGTGCTCCGGCATTCCCGAGGCGTCGCCGCCCGCTTGCCGGGGACGTCGGCGCACGGATAGTTACGCGCGCCGCGAACCACGTTGCCCTGGTAGTCCTTTGGAATCTTGCAGTAGGTGCCCGACGGCAGCGGCCTTGGGCTCAGGTCCGCAGGCGCTCGCCACTCAGAGGCAGGCAGGAATCCGGTCATACACGGCGGAGGCTGATTGATCGACAGGGCAAGCGGCAGCTGGCCCACGTTGTCGAAAAGCGTTCCGGCCTGCGCAACCGCGGCGCCCTGCGGCAGGATCACCAGCGTCTGCTCCAGCCCCTTGTGGTAGCGCTTGAGCATGTCGATGACGACCGACAGGTTGGCCAACGTCTGCGGCAGCGCATCGCGCACGCCGCTGAACAACTCGTTCGTCTGATCCAGCGTCGGCGCGGCCGCCTCCAGTCCGCTGCGCAATGCCGCGTCCTGTTCGGCTGACTGCGCCGCGATGACGTTCAGGTTGCGCGCCCACTGTTCGATGCTGTCGCCGGAGTTGACTTGGCTGTCGATGATCGGCGGCGAGTGCGCAATGATGTCGTTTACCTGAGGCAGGTTGTCCTTGAATCCCTGCGCGATGTTCGTCGTTGAATCGACCAACCGTTGCAGCGCGGGGCCCAACCCACCTACCGCGTTCGAGGTTTCGGTCAGCAGCGCGTCGATCTTCTCCTTCGGCAGCACCGCGAGGCCGTTGTTCGCGGAGTCAAGCGCCGGGCCGACTTCGCTTGGCACCGTGCCCATCTCCGAGATGGTCTGACCGTTCTTGTAGTACTGGCCAGGGTTGCCCGTCGACACGAGGTCGAGGTACTGCTCGCCGATGGCCGAGACGGAGTGCACGTTTGGAACCGCATCGATCGGAATCTTGTAGCGGCTCTCGATTCGAAGCGTCGCCTCCGCGCCGTTCTCGGTCGGGTTGACCTCCGTCACCTTGCCGATCTGCGTGCCTCGATACGTCACGTTGGCGGTGCCGTACAGACCGCCGGACCGCGGCAGGTTGGCGTGTAGGTCGTAGGTGCCGATGCCGGCCAAGCTTGGCACCCGCAGGTAGTACCAGCCCAGCACGACGACCGCGATGATCGTCAGGACGGTGAACAGGATCAGCTGGAACTTGATGAAACGCGTCAACACTGCTCACTCACCCCTTTCGACGAGCGGTCCGCCCGGTGCGTCATGCGGGTTCGGTGTGAACCGCACATCCGGGATCATCGTTGCCGGATCACGACCCCAGGCCTGCTCGAGCGCGCGCAGCATGCCCGAGACGCCCGTGCCGGACAAGACGCCGTTGTCGATTGCCGACAGCGTCAGGTCCACCATCAGCGACACGTTGAGGTAGTCGCCTCGAACCACCTTGGGCACGTTCTCGATTGAGAACGGTGCGGTCAGCATCAGCTTGAGCGCGCCAACCAGGTACGGCGACGCCCGGCCCAACTGCTTGAGCGGTCGCTGCAGGTTCTGCAGGTTGGTGTGCAGGTTCGCACTCGATGGAGCCAGTGCATTGTCGGCGGCCACACTGATCCGGCCAAGCGCGGTGATCGCGTCGGCGAACAGATCCTTGGTGTCCGCGAAATGCTTGATCAGCGGCGGGAACTCGGTGAGCACCCGGTCGAGCGTGTCGGTGCGCTGACCCACGATCGCCAACAGCCGATTGGTCGAGTCGATGGCGTGAGTGATGTCGTCGCGCTGCTTGTTGAGCTCGTCGGTGAAGGTGTCCAACCGGTTGAGGAACTCCCGGATCTGGTCGCCCCTGCCGTTGAGAACGTTGAAGATCTCGGTCTGGATGGTCTCCAGGTTCGAGATGCCGCCACCGCGCAGGATCGTCGCGATGCTCGCCAGCACCCGTTCGGTGGTCGGGAACGCCGAGCTGTTCTTCAGCGGGATGGTGTCGCCGTTGCGCAGCAGCTGCTGTGAAGGATCCGGCGGCGGGTCCAGTTGCACGTGCTGGCTGCCCAACAGGCTCGTCTGCCCGATCTTGGCCAGCGTGTTCTCGGGCAGCTTGATGTCGGGCTGCAGATCGAGGGTCAGCGTCGCGACCCAGTTCTTCAGCTCGATCGCCCGCACCCGGCCGACGTACACGTCGGCCACCCGAACCCGGCTATTGACGTTGAGCGCCAACGTATCCGGCATCTGCACGTAGATCGTGATCTTCTTCGATCCGGTGCCCGGTCCGCCCGGCAGCGGAACGTTGGCGATGCCCTTCCACGATCCGCACGAGCTCAGCACCAGTGCGACCATGACGAGCGCGAACGCGCGGCTGGCGATTCGGCTCCATTTAGACAACTTGAGCATGCTTATCCACCTGCCTCAGCGGGTAGCGCTGGCCCCGCAGGCGGGGGTCCAGCCGGGGCGGCGGGGCCTGGTCCTGGCCCGACGGGCGCGGACACGGACATCGCACCACCGGGATCGCCAGGTATCACGCCCGGTGCGGGAGCAGGCGGCGGTCCCGGCTGCGGATACCACGGCGGCGGCAGTGGTTGGTTCTCGTTGTACGCATTCGGCGGACCGGGCAGGTTCCCTCCCGGGGGCGCTCCGAACGCAGGCGGCGCCATCGGAATCGGCGCGTCGGGTCCACCCATCAACTCGGCGAGCGACTCCGGGGTCAGCATGTTCGCCGTGAACGGCTGCACATCAACGCCCTGCATTCCTGGTGCGGTGACCCAGCCCGGCTCGTGGTTGCCGTGCGAGAACAAGGTGTCGCGCGAGAAGATGCCCGGCACAGTGGTGTCCTTGTATCCCCCTGGCGGGTGCAGTCGCGGCTCGGAGTATGCGATCTGCTTGGGCAGAGTCATCGCCGAGGTGAACTGGTTCACGCCGAACGGCGGGTAGTTGAACTTGATCGCATCGAGGATCGGCGCCAGGTACTGGGCGCACATCTCCGCCGACTCCTGGTAGCCAAGGCGGCTGCCTGCCTGAATCGCGCTGCAGACGAACTGAAGCGGGTTGGCGAAGTTGGTGACGGAGAGCAGACCCATGACGCCGCCGGTGTTGGGCGAGATGATGTTCATCAGGTTCGCACCAAGCGTCGGGAACACGTGCAACGCGGTTTCCAAGCCGTTCAGCGAATCCGGCTGCAGGATCGAGTTCGTCACGTCGGCCAGGTTGTTGATGTCGTGCGTAAGCACCTCACCGTTCTTGCTGATGAACTGGCGGGTCGTCGTCAACAACTGGTTGAGATCCTGCAGCGCGGTGGCCACCTCGTTGTTGGTGTTGGTAAACGCGTTGGTGAACGTCCTGAGGTCGTTGTTGAGTGCGACGAACTGCTGATCGCTCTGGTAGAGCGCGTTGACGAACAGCGCCAAACTCTTGATCACACCGAAGAAGTCGCCACGCCCCTCGTTGAGCGTGAAGAGCGCTTCGGACAGACCGGTCAGCGTCTTGTTGAGCTGTTCACCCTTGCCTGCGAAACCGTTCGCAGCGGATTCGATGATGTCGCCGAACGGGCCCTTGGGCTGTTCGGGCGTCGGGCCAAGGTCGGTCAGGATCCGGTTGAGCGAGTCGCGCAGCTCGTCGTACTCGACCGGCACCTGGGTGCGGTCGATCGGAATGACCGCGTTGTCGTCCAACACGGGTCCGCCGGTGTACGGAGGCGACAACTGGATGTTGCGCGACGCCACCAGGCTGGGGTTGAGGATCGACGCAGTGGCGTTAGCGGGGACCTTGTACTTGTTGTCGTAGTGGAACGTCACCTTCATCTTGTCGCCGGCCGGGTCGATCGAATCGATCTGACCGACCTGGACACCCATGATCTGCACCTTGTCGCCGGCGTACAGCGCAAGGGTTTCAGGGAAGTAGGCGACGACAGTGTTGGTCGTCAGCTTGCGGTACAGGTTGTAGCCGACGATCGCGGCCACCAGCGCAAGAATCACCACCAGTGTGCCGATGATCACCGTGGCCCGAGATACCGCGGGCAACTTCAGGTTTCGAATGTTGAAGATCGTCGACATCGATCAGCCCTCCTGCGATCCGGGCGGGAGGTACGGAGGGTTGCCTGGCAGCGGTGGCACGCCAGCCGGACCCGCGTCAGGACCAGGCCCTGGGGGTGGTGGCGGACCAGTCAGCGCGGGCGGAAGCGGCGCGATGCCCGGCGTGAAGTCCGGCCCTTCAGGTGGCAGCGGACCCACCGGAACGGTGCGCGCACCGGGAGGCGCGGGCGGCAGCGGGACGGGTGCGCCCGGCATATCCGGCGGCAACTGACCCGGAATCGCCGCGGCAGGCACGCCCGGCGTGAATCCGGGCCCATTCGGGTTCGGCACCGAGGTGGCGACGTTCGGCGGGCCGTACTCGGGTCCACCGAACGGACCCGTCGTCAAGTGCGAACACGGCAGCGGGTCGCCAGGACGCGGCAGTAGGTCCGGCGGCGGCGTGTAGGAGCACGGCGAACCCTTCAGCACACCGGGCCCGGGATTGTCGGGGGTGCCTTCGATGATCGCGGGTGCAGGCGCAGGCGCACCGTTCGGGAACCTCTGCCCGTTCGGATCCGGGAACTGAGCCGAAGGCAGACCCGCGTCGCCCCAGAACTTCTCGGGGTCGATACCGCGCTTCTTGAATGCGGCGTCGACGAACGGCTGCAGGATCTGGTACGGCAACAGGTTCACCAGCATGACTTTGAAGTACGGCCCGGAGGCCACGGCTTCACCAAGTGACGCAACGAATTTGGCCACGGTGGTCAACGTGTTCATCAAGTCGGTTCTGCGGTCTCGCAACACGTCGCTGATGGTGCGCAGCTGCTCGAGTACCCGATTGAGGTTCGGGTTGTCGTCGATGAAGCCCTTCACCTGTTCAGAGAACTGCCCAACCCGCTCGAGCAGCATGCTGACGGCGTAATTGCGTTCGTTGATCGCCCCGAGAAGCGACTGAGCGTTGACCAACAGCTGGTTGACCTGAGCGCTGCGGTTGCCGAGGATGCCCGCGATCTTGTTCGCGTTGGTGAGCAGTTGTTTGATTTGGTCGTCGCGCTTGCCGATGGTGTCGGAGAACCGGGCCACGCCGTCGAGCGCGGCGGAAAGATGCGGATAGGTCTGGTCGATGGTTTCCGAAAGCACGTTCAGGGATTTCTTCACCGTTTGGGTGTCCCAGCCGGATGCCGCCTTGGTGACGTCGAAGAACGCATCGTAGATCTGGTATGGCGTGGTGGTCTGGCCGAGCGGCAGAACACCGTTGGGGCGCAGCGGATCTGAGCCGCGAGGCTCGAGTTCGATGTTGCGCCGGCCAAGGATTGTGTCGGTGCGGATGGACGCGCGGGTCTCCTTGCCGATCTGCGTGCCGTCGAGCCCGAAGCCGATGACGACCTTGTCGCCGTCGATGGACATGGAACGCACCTTGCCCACGTCGACACCGGCGATCCGGACCTTGTCGCTATTGAGCAGGCCGCCGGTATCGGAGAACTGCGCGTAGTACGTCGGCGTCGCGAACAGCATCGGCACGCTGGCGAAGCTCTGGCCCACGCCGATGGCGACGACCAGCAGGATGATTCCCATCATCCCGTTGCGAACCCTGTTCGACCCTTCGAGTGTTCTCATTGCGGCGTGCACCTACCCGAGGGCTGAGACGTGAGCTTGACGGTTCGCACCGGTCCGCCCGGCTGCAACCCGAACATCTTCAGCGAGATATCGCAGGCGTAGAAGTTGAAGAAGTCGCCGTAGATACCGCCGGCCCTGCCGATGATGTTGAACGCCGCAGGCAGCCGGACGAGAATGTCGTTGAGCTGATCCTTCTGATCCACCAGCGGCTGCTGGACCCCCTCGAGATAGGTGACGGTGCTCTGCAGCAGTGGGCGGTTGTCGGCCAGTAGGTCACCGATGGTGCCCGCCGCGTCGCTGATGTTGGCGATCGAACTTGCGATCGGATCCTCGCGGTCCTTCAGTCCGGTGATCAGCTTCTCGAAGTCGACCACGGTCTCATCGAACTGCTGCTGATGCTTGACCGTGGTGTCGAGCACGGTGTTGAGGTTCTTGATCACCTCGCCGATCGCCTGGTCACGATCGGCCAGCGCAGACGTCAGCGACGCCGTCTGGTCGAGGATGTCGTTGATGGTGCCCCCCTGGCCCTGGAAGACCGTGATGATCGACTGGGCGATGGTGTTGACCTTGTCGGGATCCAGAGCCCGGAACACCGGCCGGAAGCCGCCGATCAACGCATCGAGGTCGAGCGCGGGTTCGGTGTGCTCGATCGGGATGGTGCCGCCGCCGGGAAGGCGCTTTTCGCTGTCGCCGCGCTTGAGCTCCAGGTACCGGTCGCCGATCAGGTTCAGGTACCGGATGGCGGCGGTGGTGCCGTCGAACAGCGGCAGCGACCGATCGACGTCGAAGTCGACCTTCACCTGCGATCCGCCGTTGATCAATTCGACATTGGAGACCTTGCCGACCTCGACGCCGGAAGCCCGGACGAACTGGCCGGACCGCAGCCCGCTCGCGGAGGAGAAGATCGCCGAGTAGCCGGTGGTGCGGTCGAACCGCATCTGACCGAACACCACGATGATGATCGCGGTGAACAGCAGCAGCACCAGTGAGAAGATGCCGAGCTTGATGGCTGTTCCGGTGATTTTCATGGGTTGATCGTGTTCTCCCCGATCTGGCGCCCCCACACGTACTCGATCAGGATCGGCTGACCGAGCTCGAAGTGGTTGTACGGCGCGATGGAGGCACCCGTGTCCATCACCAGGTACGGTGCCGGCCACAGATCACGCGTGATGGGCTGCCAACAACCCGGCCTGCCCTCGGGGCCGCCGTGGGCGTTCACCCGCGGCAGGTTGTCTGGGTACACGTATGGGTTGCCGGCTCCCATGATTTCCGAGAGGGTGCGCAGCGAATATCCGTTGCCGCCAAGCGATGCGGCGACCTTGGGCTCCACGTCGTGAAAGTTGCGGATCGTGCACGCCAGCGCCGGGCTGTACGTGTCAAGCAATTGTGAGGTGGGAACCAGGTCTTCGGTGCCGCGGACGAGGTAAGGCCCGCCGCGTTCGAAGATGTCGCCACCGGTGTTGCCGAACCCGACCGCTGCCATCAACGCCTGATCGATGTTGCCCTGTTGGTCGTTGAGGGTGCGCGCGGTGGTCACCGCGTTCTCCAAGCCGTCGAACAGGTCTGGCGCCGCGTTGGCGTACACATCACCGAGATTCGCGAGACCTTGGTTGAGTCGACGAATGTCTGACATCTGCGGATTGATGTCGGCCAAGATCTCATTGCCGTGCACGACCGACTGACCGAACCGATCGCCGAGCCCGTCGAGCGCTTCTGCCGTTGCGCTCAAGGTCTGGTTCAGCTTGATCGGGTCAACCTGTGAGGACACATCGACAACCGTCTCGAACAATGTGTTGAACTCGGTGGTCACCGACGTCACATCGATCACGTCTTTGGGCGTGATGCGTTGCGGGCTCGGGTCTTTCGGCGACTTGAACGAGATGTACTTGTTGCCGAACACCGTGGTCGCGCTGATGTCGGCCTCGACGTTCTTCGGAATCAGGTTGAGGTACTTGGGATTCACGTCAAGGGTGATCTTCGCCCGTGGCTCGCCGCCGACGTCGACCGCGTCGACGGAGCCGACCCTGCCGATCTCAACGCCGTTGTAGGTGACCTTCGCACCGGGATCCATCGACAGGCCCGCGCGCGCCGACATCATGGTCAGCTTCTCGCGATCCAGAAAGTCGCCGCGGAACTGGAAGTACACCAGGACGACCGCGGCGATGGTCAGCAACGACAGGACCAACCCCGCCAACTTGTATGGCGGTTTGCGAGACGTGTTCAGCGGGGCCGTCATTCGCTACACCGTCAGGTTGAAGTTCGGGTCGACGCCGTAGAGCGCCAACGATGCGAATAGGACAACGCAGACGATAGCAACCAGTGAGGTACGCATTGACCGGCCCACCGCCTCGCCGACGCCGACGGGGCCGCCGCTGGCGAAATAGCCGAAGTAGCAATGGTTGAGCATGACGATGACCGAGATGATGACCGCCTGCACGAACGACCACATCACGTCTTCGGGTCGCAGGAAGGTCCGGAAGTAGTGCTCGTACGTGCCGAAGGACTGGCCGTAGAAGAAGGTCGTGGTCACCTGTGCGGATAGGAACGACAGGATGATCGCCATCGCGTACAGCGGGATGATGACGATGAAGCCGGCCATGATCCGGGTCGACACGAGATACGAGACGGACTTGATGCCCATCACCTCGAGCGCGTCGATCTCCTCGCTGATGCGCATGGCGCCCAATTCGGCGGTGGCGCCCGCACCGACTGTGGCAGCCAATGCGACTCCCGCCACAACGGGCGCTGCAATACGAACGTTGATCAGTGCGGCGAAGAACCCGGTGAACGCCTCAACGCCGATATTGCCAAGCGATGCGAAGCCCTGAATGGCGACCAGCGACGAACCGGACAGCGTGACGAAGCCGACGATCGCGACCGTGCCGCCGATCACCGCCATCGCGCCGGTGCCCATGCCGATCTCGGCGATCAGCCGCAACGTCTCCTTGCGGTAGTACCGGAGCGCATGCCCGATCGAACCGAACGCGGTGACCACGAACCACGCAACATGGCCGACACTGTCCAACGCGCGGCCAGGCGCGGTGGCCACACCGCTCGCGGCGCCGAACCCGCGCGGGAACCGAGAACGAAGGACCTGACCCGTCGACATGTCAGCTCCCCGTTCCGAACCGGACGCCGATCGTGGTCAGCACCACGTTGACGGCGAACAGGGCGATCACGCACAGCACCAGCGTCTCGTTGACCGCGGTGCCGACGCCCTTGGCGCCGCCCGACACGGTCAGTCCGCGATAACAGCCCACCAGGCCGGCGATCAGGCCGAACGTTCCGGCCTTGATGATCGAGATCAGCACCTCGGGCAGCCCGGTGATCAGTGTCAGCGTCGAGACGTAGGCACCAGCCGAGACGTTCTGCAGATACACGCCGAAGATGAAGCCGCCGACAAGACCGATGGTGATGACCGCGCCGTTGAGCAGGACCGCGACGAACGTCGATGCCACAACGCGTGGGACCACCAGCCGGTGGATGGGATCGATGCCCAGCACCTCGAGCGCGTCGATCTCCTCGCGGATGGTGCGTGCACCCAGATCAGCGCAGATGGCCGTCGACCCTGCGCCGGCCACCACGAGCACGGTGACCAGGGGCCCCAGCTGGGTGACGGCGCCGATCGCGGCGCCCGAACCCGAGATGTCGGCCGCGCCGAACTCGGCCAGCAGGATGTTCAGCGTAAAGATAAGTAGCACGGTCAGCGGAATCGAGACCGCAAGGGTGGGTAGGAACGCCACCCGCATCAGGAACCAGCTCTGCAGGATGAATTCGCGCCATTGGAATGGCCGGCGGAACAGTCCCTTGCCGGTGAGTACGCACATGCGGACAAAGCCGCCGGCGGCTGTGAGCGCTGGCCTCGTCTGGTCGCGGACGTAGTCGACCAAGCCGGTCCCTGCTGTCACCGGTTCACTCCCACGACGCAACCACAAGTGTCGCGGCGCAGCGGCAGCCCGTGTCGCACGCCCCCTCCTTGCCCCAACCCCGTGTGTGTGACCGCCGTCTCCCTACTCGCGGGTAGTAAGCCGGACCACAGGACTGTACCCGATGCTGTACCCGCCGTGCACCGCATCGGCAGGATTGAATCCGTAACCGTTAGCAAACCCACCACCCGCCGTTAATTGTCTTGTGCCCCAGCAGAAACCGTTGGCGGAGTAGAACTTTCGCCAGCGTCAATCTCTTTCCTTGAGCCGTACCTTTCCCGCAGTTCCGTTTTCAGGACTTTGCCAGCCGGGTTGCGCGGTAGCGCGTCGACGATCTCCAACGCCTTCGGATGCTTGTACCGCGCGAGCCGTTCGGTCAAGAACTCGTCAAGATCACCGAGGTCAAGAGATTCATCGGAGACGCCGCCCAGGGCCACTATGGCCACTGGCACCTCACCCCACCTCTCGTCCCGGCGGCCGATCACCGCGACCTCGACGATGGCGGGATGACCGGCCAATACGTTCTCGACCTCGGCGCAATAGATGTTCTCGCCGCCGGAGATGATCATGTCCTTCTTGCGGTCGACGACCCAGACGTAGCCCTCCTCGTCCTGCCGGACGAGGTCACCGGAGTGAAACCAGCCGCCTGCGAACGCCTCGGCGGTGGCCTTCGGGTTGTTCCAGTACCCGGCCATCAGGGTGGGCGCCCGATAGACGATCTCGCCGACCTGACCCACCGGGACGTCGTTCATGTTGTCGTCGACCACTCGCGCGGCCACCGTTGGGATCACTTTGCCGACCGAACCGAGTTTCCGAATTGCGTCCTGCGCCAACAACATACAAGTAACGGGCGACATCTCCGTCTGGCCGAACGCTGCGTAGATCTGGGTGCCGGGGAACAACTCGGACATATCGCGCAGCAGGCCATCTGACGCCGGCGCGGCACCCCACGACAACACCCGCAACTGGAGCTCCCGCGGGTTGGCCCGCTGGGCCGCGCACACCGCCTGCCACTGCGCGGGCACCAAGAACATCGCAGTCACCTTTTCGGCGGCGAGCACGTCGAGAAGCGCGCCAGGGTCGAATGCGCCGAGTGGGTACAGCACGGACGGCAGGCCGAGCAGCAGGCCGCTGATCATGTTGCCGATGCCGGCGATGTGGAACAGCGGGACACCGATAAAGCCGACGTCGTGGTTGATGTCGGGGCTGATCGTGAAGAGATTGGTCATCGCTTGGCCCGCGATGTTGTTGTGGGTGAGAACCGCTCCCTTTGGCCTACCGGTGGTCCCGGAGGTGTACATGATCAGCGCAGGCGAATCGTCGGGGATGTCCACTGGTCCGGCCGGCTCGCCTGGCTCTGAGAGCAGGTCGTCGTAGCCGATAGCCTCGTCGTCAGTGCCGCCACCTGCGACAATGACGGTCTCAAGGTTCGGGTCGATACTGCGTACCGCGGAAGCGACGTTGGCCAGCACGGCTTCGGTGATCACCACGCGGGCCTGGCAGTCGTTCACCAGGAACGCGATCTCCGGTGGGGTCATCCGGAAGTTGACCGGAACGGCGATGGCGCCCAGCTTGTTGGCCGCGAGAAACGACTCGATGAACTCGGTGCGGTTCAGCATGAGGATCAGCACACGGTCGCCGAAACCGACTCCGCGCCTGCTCAGGGCGCCTGCCAGTGCGGTCACCCGCCGGTCGAGGTCACCCCAAGTCGTGGTGTGGCCGAGGAACCGCAGGGCCGTCGCCTCGGGCTGCATCAATGCGTGCCTCGTGAGCTGGTTCGACCAGTTCTGCCGGCGCGCCAGATACGGCTGCTCAGTGGCGGACGGCAGTGACGGGCTAGTCAACGGATAGTGCTCCATCGGGCGGGTTGCGCTGCGTTGATATTTGATCAAACATTGTGTTGCCCCGGTCACACTATGGCCTCGGTGGCTCGGGGACAACCCCACGCCAGACAGACCGGAGAGAGCGATGAACGCACCCGCCAGGCCCCGCGCTCAGCGGCGCCGGGCGGTGCGACGCGAGCAGCTCTCCGACGAGGTCGCTGCCCGTTTGCGCGCCGACATCATGACCGGCACGCTGCGGCCGGGGACCTTCATCCGGCTCGACGAGACGGCCGCTGCGCTGGGGGTCAGCATCACACCGGTGCGCGAGGCGCTGCGCACCCTGCGCGGCGAGGGCATGGTGCAGCTCGAGCCGCATCGCGGACATGTTGTGGTGCCGCTGTCGCGCGGCGATATCGAGGACATCTTCTGGCTGCAGGCCACCATCGCCAAGGAGTTGGCCGCGACGGCCGCCGAGCGGATCACCGACGCGGAGATCGATGAGCTGGAGCGGCTCAACGAAGGGCTCGAGACGGCGGTTGGCCGCGGCGACCCCGAAGATGTCGTGGCGGCCGAGTTCGTGTTCCACCGCGCGCTCAACCGGTCGACAGGCCGGATCAAGCTGGCCTGGTTCCTGTTGCACGTCGCGCGCTATCTGCCGGGACAGATCTACGCCAGCGACGCGGCTTGGGGCACTTCGGCGGTCGCCACGCACCGCGAGGTCATCACAGCGCTACGCCGCCGCGACGTCGACACCGTCGTCCGGCTCACCAGCGGCGAATTCACCGACGCCGCACAGCGATTGGTCGCCCGGCTCGACGAGATCGGGTTGTGGACCTGACGCGTCGAGTGGCCACCTATGACACGGGTTTCGCGTATTCGCGTGTAATAGGTGGCCACTCGACGGCCTACGGGCTGGCGGCCAGCTGCTCGGCACGCGCCTTGAGGTTGTCGGCCAGATAGTCCAGGGTGTCGGCGATCGCCTTCTTCACCATCGGCTTGGGGAAGGGCAGCTTGGTCTCGACATCGAGGTCGACGGTCAACAAAGAGGTCGCGCCCATGGCCACCACCGAGAACTTCTGTTCCTGCTTGTCGAAGTGATCGCCCTGCTGCAGCACGGTGTAGATCTGGTTCTCGCCGGGGTAGTAGACCGCGGATATGAACGTGCCCGCCTGGCCCTGGACCACGACATCCAGGCGCAACTGGCTTGGCCTGCCGTCCTCATACCGGGCCAGTACCCAGCAGCCCTTGATCTCGTCGTTCCACAAGGGGTACGACTCGAAGTCGGCGACGATCGCCATGATCGATTCGGCTGAGGCCGAAACCTCGACGGTCTTGCTCACCAACGGCATTGGCCGAGCATATCGACTACTCGACGCGTGCCTTTTCCAGCTGCGCGCGGATGGTGTCGGGGATGGGCACGGGACGACGGCTCGTCCGGTCGACATAGACATGCACCCAATGGCCGACGGCGGCAACAGGTCCGTCCGGCGTGAAGATGCCGAGCCGGTAGGTGACGCTGCTATTGCCGAGCCGGACGACGGCCAGCCCCACGACCAGCGGGTCGGGAAACTTCAACTCGGCGAAGTACCGACAGCCCGACTCCGCGACGACGCCCAGCCACGGCACGTTCAACGGTTCGACCCCGCAGTTGGTGTTGATCCACGCGTTGATCGCGGTGTCGAACAGTTCGTAGTACACCGCATTGTTGAGGTGGCCGAACATGTCGTTGTCCGTCCATCGGGTCAGCACCGGCCAATGCACGGGAAAGTCCCCGCTGGTGAGCTCCTGCTCGGTACTGCTCATGGCAGCAGTCTTCCAGTCACGGCAGGCTGGTGGTCATGAGAATCCGCGGCGCTGTGCTCGAGCAGATCGGTCTACCCCGGCCCTACGCCGAGTCGAGGCCGCTGTCCGTCGGCGAACTCGACCTCGCCCCGCCCGGCGACACCGAACTCCTTGTCCGCATCGAGACCGCAGGGCTGTGCCATTCCGACCTGTCCGTCGTCGACGGCAATCGAGTGCGGCCCGTGCCGATGCTGCTCGGTCACGAGGCGGCGGCGGTGGTCGAACAGGCAGGCTCCGCCGTCACCGACATGCCCGTCGGGCAGCGCATCGTGATGACGTTCCTGCCGAGGTGCGGCCACTGCCCGGCCTGCGCCACCAACGGGCTGACACCGTGCGAACCGGGCAGTGCCGCCAACGGCGCAGGCACCCTGATGGCCGGCGAACGACGGCTGTCGCGCAGCGGTCAACCCGTCCACCACCATCTCGGGGTGTCCGGCTTCGCCACGCACGCCGTCGTCGACCGCCGCTCCGTGGTGCCGGTGCCCGCCGATGTACCACCGGTGGTCGCGTCGCTGCTCGGATGTGCCGTACTCACCGGGGGCGGCGCCGTCATCAATGCCGGACGGCCGCAGCCCGGCCAAACCGTCGTCGTCGTGGGTCTCGGCGGCGTTGGCATGGCTGCGGTGATCACCGCCCTGGCGCATGACGAGGTCGCGGTCATCGGCGTCGACCAGCTCCCCGACAAACTGGACCTGGCGCGATCGATGGGTGTGCACGAGGCGTACACGCCCGACGAGGCGCGCGAACGCGGGCTCAAGGCCGCTGTGGTGATCGAGGCCGTCGGACATCCGCTCGCGCTGGAAACCGCGATCGACCTCACCGCACCCGGCGGCCGCACGGTCACCGTCGGCCTTCCGCGTCCCGATGCTCGAATCAATGTGTCGCCGTTGGGTTTTGTCGCGGAGGGCCGGTCGCTGATCGGCAGCTACCTCGGGTCGGCCGTGCCGTCTCACGACATTCCGCACTTCGTCGGGCTGTGGCGGGCGGGCCGGTTGCCGGTCGAATCGCTTGTCTCCGCGACCATTACGCTCGACGAGATCAACAGCGGCATGGACCAACTGGCGGACGGCCACGCGGTCCGTCAGCTGATCAGCTTCGACTAGACACCGCGCCGGAAGTCGCGATGTCGGCGCGACGTAGGCCCGCGACAATGAGTGCCCGGAGCTTGCGGCCGACCTCGAATTGCTTGCCGGGCAACGTACGTGCCACCATCCGCAGATTCACGGTGTCGCGCTCGATGCTCTCTACGCCCATCAGCGACGGCTCGTCAAGTAGGAGGTCCGGTAGGCCGTCGTTTTGCATCGCAGCCTTGACGACGCCGTCCAAGACATCGTTGACCCGGTTGAGGTCCGCAGTTGTGGACACAGGCACGTCGACCACGGCGCGAGCCCAGTCCTTCGACATATTGAGGGCCTTGACGATCTGGCCGTTGGGCACGGTGTACATCTCACCGTCGCTTGTGCGAAGTTTGGTGACGCGCAATGTGACGTCCTCGACTGTGCCGACGGCGGTTCCGCCCGAGGTGACCGAGAGCTCGATGAGATCACCGAAGCCGTACTGCTTCTCGGTGATGATGAAGAAGCCGCTCAGCAGATCCTGGACAATGCGTTGCGCGCCGAAGCCAAGGGCGGCGCCTAAGACTGCGGCGGGTGCCACCAATGAGCCGACCGGCAGAGCGAGCTGATTGGCGATGTCGACGGCGACGACGACGTACAGCAGCGCGATCGCTACCGACGAGATCACCGACGCGACGGCCTGTCGGCGCTTGACGCTTTCTGAGCGCACGGTCGCGTCGTGATCGTCCGCCTGGCTGAGCCGTCGACTGATCCGCGCGGCTACCCACCGAATGATCCGTGTGGTCAGGATTGTGAAGAGCACCACCAGCACGATGTGCAGGCCTTTGGTCAGCGCCCAATGTCCGAGGTTCTCCAGCATTGTGTGCATACCTGCGGACGGCTTCCCGAATCAGGTCGGGTCAAAACCATGCATCGCGCATTTCGAGTGTGGTGCGGTCCAGGCTCTCCAGAAGGTCCAGTTGAGGCAGCGTCTTCGGCAATTCGTAGCGGAAGAAGTACCGGGCGGCCTGGCGCTTGCCGTCGTAGAAGTCACCGGTCCGGCCGTTGGCGGCCAGCAGTTGTTCCAGCCACATCCAGCGCGACGACGATGTGCCCGAAGGCTTCGAGGTAGGCCACGCTGTTGGCGAGCGCGGCCTCGACGTCGCCAGAACCGAACATCGCGGTGGTCACTCCGACGAGCCGCTGCCACGACGAGTCGAGCTGTGCGGCCAACTCGGCGGGCTGCCCGCCCGCGGCATTGGCGGCCGCGATCGTTTCGGCCACCGCAGCACCGAGCGCGGCCAGGCTCGCACCTCCGCGCTGGGTTACCTTGCGGCCCAACAGGTCCAGGCTCTGGATTCCGTGGGTGCCCTCGTGGATGGGGTTCAGCCGGTTGTCGCGGTAATGCTGTTCGACGTCGTACTCACGGGTGTAGCCGTAGCCGCCGTGCACCTGGATCGCAAGGTTGTTGGCTTCCAGACACCATTGCGACGGCCAGCTCTTGCCGATCGGCGTCAGGATGTCCAGTAACAACCCGGTGGCGTCCGCTTCCTCATCGGACTCGGCGCTGTGCTGCAGGTCGACGAGCTTCGCGCAGTACAGCAGCAAGGCCATCCCGCCTTCGACGTATGCCTTCTGCGCCAACAGCATTCGCTTGACGTCGGCGTGCTCGATGATCGGGATCTGCGGGGCCGACGGGTCCTTCACCGTGACCGGGCGTCCCTGCGGTCGCTCGCGGGCGTATTCCAGCGACTTGAGGTAGCCGGTGTAGCCCAGCGATACGGCACCCATCCCGACCCCGAGGCGCGCCTCGTTCATCATGGTGAACATGTAGGCCAGCCCACGGTGTGGTTCACCGACGAGATACCCGACGGCGCCCTCGAAACTCAGCACGGTGTTGGTGATTCCGCGCTGGCCCATCTTGTGGTTCAGGCCGGCCAGCACGACGGCGTTGCGCTCACCGATGGAGCCGATCCGCGTTGACGAGGAACTTCGGCACGATGAACAGTGAGATGCCTTTCGTCCCCGCCGGCCCGCCGGGGATCTTGGCGAGCACGAGGTTGACGATGTTGTCGGTCAGTCCATGCTCCGCGCCCGAGATCCACATCTTGGATCCGAAGATCCGATAGGTGCCGTCGTCCTGCGGCTCGGCGCGGGTGAGGATGTCGGCCAGCGACGACCCGGCCTGGGTCTCCGAAAGCGCCATCGTCCCTGAGAACCGGCCTGCCAGCATCGGTTTCACGAACGCGTCGATTTGTTCCTCCGTGCCGAACTTGGCAAGCAGGTTCGCATTCGCCATGGTCAGCATGAGGTATCCGGTGGTGCTGACGTTGGCGGCGGAGAACCAGGCGAAGCCGGCCTCGGCGACGGCGGTCGGCAATTGCGCGCCACCGAGGTCCTGGCCCATCGCCATGCTGATCAGGTCGGCATGGGCGAACGCATCCCATGCCTCCTTGACCTCGCCGATGACGGTGACCGTCTCTCCGTCGAAGGTCGGCTCGTTCGCGTCGCTCTTCTTGTTGTGCGGCGCGAAGTACCGAGTCGCCAGCTGCTCGCACAGATCGAGCACCCCGTCGAAGGTTTCACGCGAATGCTCGGCGAACCGCTCACGCTTCGTCAACTCGTCGATGCGCAGCCATTCGTAGAGCAGAAAGTCGAGATCGCGCCGCGACAGCAGGGTGGATTTCATGTTGATCGGGCTACGTCGACGCCGAGCGGCGACTCGGCCCGCACGGTTTCATCGCGGATCAGGCCTCGCAGCAGCGCGGTGCTGAACTCCTCGGCGATTTCCTGTGCGGTGCGCCTGCCGTGCGGCCGCAGCCAGCGGTAGGAGCCGAGTGTCATCCCGATGTAGCCGAGAGCGAGCACGTGCGAGTCGCAGTCGTAGAACTCGCCGCTGGCGATGCCGCGGTCGATGACGTCGCGCACATGCTCGTAGACCTGGGTTTCCTTCTCGCGGATATAGGCGACCTGGTCCTCGGTGAACCACTCGGTGATGTACGGACCCTCCTGGAAGTACACCGCCGCGCGCTCGATGTCGCCTGCGATGCCGACCAGCAGCCGACGAGTGAAGTGATAGATGGTCTCGCGGGCCGACGCCGTCGGATCGTCGTGCAGCGCGTCAACCGTGAAGTCCGCGGCACCCTTGTAGATGTCGTAGAGGATCAGCGACTTGCTGGCGTAGTAGTGGTAGACCGTCGCCTTGTTCAGGCCCACGGCGTCGGCGACGTCGTCCATCCGCGTGCCGTGGTAGCCCCGCGCGGCGAACAGCTTGCACGCGACAGCCAGCAGCTCTTCACGGCGGGACATCCCATTGGGGCTGGCTTCGGACATGGCGACTCACTATATGCAGGCCCAGACGGTGCCGGGGTATCGATCAACTGGTTGGCCAGTTTAGGTCGTCGGGCTGTCGCGGTTCAGGAAGCGGGTCTAGACTCCAGCCAGTACCAGCCGCTACGCGAGAGGTGATGACGTGGATCCGAACCCGGACTATGACGCGAGCGACGAGGTCGAATACGGCGCCAACTGGTTCGCCTGGATCCTGCGCGGCGTGTACCCGCCACCGGCCTACCCCCCGGTTTAAGCCCTAGCACCTGCTGCTTTCACCGCGCGCGCCACTTCGGCGCGCACCTCCGCATAACCCGCGTCTCCGGCATGTGACCGACAGGACACGTCGTCGATTTCTGTCAACTCTTAGACTGACGTATTCCACTCGTCCTACGACGAGCTGTGTCGGGGGGCCTTCTCGCACTCCGACCGGACCGTGACAGAAACCTAGATCGGATCGAAATCGATGATCATCGGGATCCCGAGAGAGTCGCTGCCTGGGGAAACGCGCGTCGCCGCGACTCCGCAGACGGTCGGCCAACTCATCAAGCTGGGCTACGAGGTGGTCGTCGAGGCCGGCGCGGGCGCCGACTCGAGCTTCTCCGACGCGGCGTTCACGGAGGCCGGGGCCGGCGTCGGATCCGCCGAGCAGGTCTGGACGGCCGACGTGGTGCTCAAGGTGAACGCGCCGGACAACGCTGAGATCGCCGCCCTGCGCGACGGCGCCACCCTGATCAGCCTGATCTCCCCCGCGCTCAAGCCGGAACTCGTCGAGCAGCTGGCCACCCGGCGGATCACCGTGCTGGCCATGGACGCTGTCCCGCGTATCTCCCGGGCCCAGTCACTGGACGTGCTGTCGTCGATGGCGAACATCGCGGGCTACCGCGCCGTCATCGAGGCCGCCAACAAGTTCGGCCGGTTCTTCACCGGGCAGGTGACCGCTGCCGGCAAGGTTCCGCCGGCCAAGGTGCTCGTCGTCGGCGCAGGCGTTGCCGGTCTGGCGGCTATCGGCGCTGCGGGCAGCCTCGGCGCCATCGTGCGCGCCACCGATCCCCGGCCCGAGGTCGCAGATCAGGTCAAATCTCTTGGTGGGGAATACCTTTCAATCGAGTCGTCGGAAGCTGAAGTATCGGCGTCCGGCTACGCCAAGGAGATGGGCGACGACTACAAGGCCCGCGAGGCGCAGCTGTACGCCGACCAGGCAGGCGACGTCGACATCATCATCACGACCGCGCTGATCCCCGGTAAGCCGGCTCCGCGAATCATCACTGCCGACATGGTGGCGTCGATGACGTCGGGCAGCGTGATCGTCGACATGGCCGCGGCCAACGGCGGCAACGTCGAGGGCACCGTCAAGGATGAGGCGATCGTCACCGACAACGGCGTGACGATCATCGGCTACACCGATCTGGCCGGGCGGTTGCCCGCAACGGCCTCCCAGCTCTACGGCACCAACCTGGTCAACCTGCTCAAGCTGCTGACCCCCGAGAAAGACGGGAAGCTCATCCTCGACTGGGACGACGTGGTGCAGCGCTCGGTGACCGTGGTCCGCGACGGCGAGATCACCTGGCCGCCGCCGCCCGTACAGGTGTCCGCGGCCCCGGTTGCCGCAACGGCTCAGGTCGAGCAGAAACCGGCCAAGGAACACATGAGCACCGCGCGCCGGCTGGGGTTGACGTTCTCCGCCGCGGCGGTGCTGCTCGCGCTGATCGCGCTCTCGCCTGCCGCGCTGCAGGTGCACCTGACCGTGTTCGTCTTGGCCATCGTGATCGGCTACTACGTGATCGGCAATGTGCACCACGCGCTGCACACTCCGCTGATGTCGGTGACCAACGCGATCTCCGGGATCATCGTCGTCGGTGCGCTGCTGCAGATCGGGCACGGCGACGTCGTCATCACCGCGCTGGCAACCCTGGCGATCCTGCTCGCCAGCATCAACGTCTTCGGCGGCTTCGCCGTCACCCGCCGCATGCTCGCGATGTTCTCGAGGAGCTGACATGTTCACATTGGAAACCACCGCAACCGCGGCGTACGTCGTCGCGGCCCTGCTGTTCATCCTGGCGCTGGCCGGACTGTCGAAGCATGAAACATCCAGGGCGGGTAACACTTTCGGCATCGCCGGAATGGCCGTCGCCCTGATCGCGACCATCGCGCTGGCACTGGCTCGGCACATCGAGCCGCTGGGTGCGGCCCTGCTGGTCGGCGCCATGACCATCGGTGCGGCCATCGGTCTGTGGCGTGCCAAAGTCGTCGAGATGACCGGCATGCCCGAGCTGATCGCGCTGCTGCACTCGTTCGTCGGCCTGGCCGCCGTGCTGGTCGGCTGGAACGGCTATCTGCACGTCGAGCGTGACCTGGCGAGCTCCGAAGCCGTGCTGCTACACGGGGAGGGCATGCTCGGCATCCACTCGGCCGAGGTCGTCATCGGAGTCTTCATCGGCGCCGTGACGTTCACCGGTTCGATCGTCGCCAACCTGAAGCTCTCGGCCCGCATCAAGTCCGCGCCGATGATGTTGCCCGGCAAGAACTTCCTCAACGTCGGCGCGCTCGTCGTCTTCGTCGCGCTCACCGTCTGGTTCGTGATCGACCCGCAGCTGTGGCTGCTGGTGGCGGTCACCGTGCTCGCGCTGCTGCTCGGCTGGCACCTGGTCGCCTCGATCGGCGGCGGCGACATGCCCGTCGTGGTGTCGATGCTGAACAGCTACTCGGGTTGGGCCGCGGCGGCCTCTGGCTTCCTGCTGTCCAACGACCTGCTGATCGTCACCGGCGCGCTCGTCGGCTCCTCGGGTGCGTACCTGTCTTACATCATGTGCAGGGCGATGAACCGGTCGTTCATCTCGGTGATCGCCGGAGGTTTCGGGATCGAGGCGGGACCCGCTGACGACAAGGACTACGGCGAGCACCGCGAGATCAACGCCGAGGGTGCCGCCGAACTGCTCGAAGCGGCCAGTTCGGTGATCATCACGCCGGGCTACGGCATGGCCGTCGCCCAAGCCCAGTACGGCGTCGCCGACCTGACCCGCAAGCTGCGCGCTCGCGGTGTCAACGTCCGGTTCGGCATCCACCCCGTCGCGGGCCGCCTGCCCGGCCACATGAACGTGCTGTTGGCCGAGGCCAAGGTGCCCTACGACATCGTGCTGGAGATGGACGAAATCAACGACGACTTCGACGACACCGACGTCGTACTGGTGATTGGCGCCAACGACACCGTCAACCCGGCGGCCTCGGAGGACCCGGGCAGCCCGATCGCCGGTATGCCGGTGCTCACGGTGTGGAACGCCAACAACGTCATCGTGTTCAAGCGGTCCATGGCCTCGGGTTATGCCGGCGTGCAGAACCCGCTGTTCTTTCGGCAGAACACCCAGATGCTGTTCGGTGACGCCAAAGACCGGGTCGACGCGATCAACTCGGAGCTCTCGGTCACCGAAAGGGTCTGACCCACGCTCATGCCAGTGGACCGACTACTGCCCTCCGACGACGCCGTTGACCTGATCGCTCTCACCCGCGATATCGCGGACAAGGTGCTCGATCCGATCGTGGATGCGCACGAGAAGGCGGAGAGCTATCCGGAGGGCGTATTCGCGCAATTGGGGGCCGCGGGATTGCTCAGCCTGCCGCAGCCAGAGGAGTGGGGCGGTGGCGGCCAGCCGTACGAGGTGTATCTGCAGGTGCTCGAGGAGATCGCCGCGCGGTGGGCGGCGGTCGCGGTGGCGGTCAGCGTGCACAGCTTGTCGTCGCATCCGTTGTTGACGTTCGGTACCGAGGAGCAGAAGAAGCGGTGGCTGCCGGGGATGCTGTCCGGTGAGCAGGTCGGCGCGTACAGCCTTTCGGAGCCGCAGGCCGGTTCGGACGCCGCGGCGCTGCAGTGCAAGGCGACCAAAGCGGAGGGCGGCTTTGTGCTCAACGGCTCGAAGTCGTGGATCACCCACGGCGGGCGAGCCGACTTCTACACGCTGTTCGCGCGCACCGGCGAAGGCTCGCGCGGCATCTCGTGTTTCCTGATTCCCGGTGACCTGACCGGGCTGAGCTTCGGCAAGCCCGAGGAGAAGATGGGCCTGCACGCGATCCCGACGACGTCGGCGTTCTACGACCAGGCCCACGTCGAGGCCGACCGGCTGATCGGCGCCGAAGGCCAGGGCCTGCAGATCGCCTTCTCGGCACTGGATTCGGGCCGGCTGGGCATCGCCGCGGTCGCGGTTGGGCTGGCGCAGGCGGCGCTCGATGAGGCGACGAGCTATGCGAACGAGCGAACGACGTTCGGCCGCAAGATCATTGACCATCAGGGCCTTGGCTTCCTGCTGGCCGATATGGCCGCCGCGGTCGCCAGCGCCCGCGCGACCTATCTTGATGCTGCGCGCAGACGCGACCAGGGTCGGCCCTATTCACAGCAGGCCAGTGTCGCCAAGCTGGTCGCCACCGACGCGGCGATGAAGGTCACGACCGACGCGGTTCAGGTGTTCGGCGGCGTTGGCTACACCCGCGATTTCCGCGTCGAGCGCTACATGCGTGAGGCCAAGATCACTCAGATCTTCGAGGGCACCAATCAGATTCAACGGCTTGTCATCGCCCGGGGTTTGACGACGTAATTCCTACCGTGGCTGGTAGACGGCGTTATCGGCCAGGCGTATAACGAGGCTCATGGCGATCGAGACCACGAGTACCCGGATGTCGTCCTGGCAGCGCACCGCAACCGCCGCCAGGGTCACGTCCGCTGAAGGTCTGCCGCCCGGCCCCAGACTCCCGAGCGCGCTGCAGTCGCTGATGATCTGGACGCAGCGGCAGCGGTTCATCCCCGCGATGCACCGCCGCTACGGGGACACGTTCACCGTCAACGCCGAGCCGACCGGATACGGCGTGGTGCTGCGCAACCCCGATGACCTCCGCACGATCTTCCGTGGCGACCCCGACGTCTTCCACGCCGGTGAAGCCAACTCCCTTTTGGCACCGGTGGTCGGCAGGCAATCGGTGCTGACGATGGATGCACCCGAGCATGTCGTCGAACGCAGGCGCATGCTGCCGCCGTTTCACGGCGAGCGCATCGCCCGGGTGGCCGCGCTGATGGAAGAGGAGACCGAGCGAGAGATCGCCCGGTGGTCGATCGGCCGGGATTTCGAGCTGTTGCCACGGATGCAGGAACTGACGTTGAGCATCATCGTGCGCGTGGTGCTCGGCGTCGACGACGACGACCGGGCCAAGGCCGTCGGCGCGGCGCTGCGTCGAGTGCTGGCTTTCCATTTGCGCGACATGCTGGTCTGGGTATGGCCCGGGCTAGTGCGTGTGCCGCCGTGGAGCGGCGTCGTGCGCGACCTCGACCGGGCGGATGAACTGATCTACGCCGAGATCGAGCGCCGCCGCAGCGATCCCGGCCGAGCCGAGCGGCCCGACGTGTTGTCGATGCTGCTCGATGGTGACCCCGAGCCCGGGCTGGTGCGCGATGAACTGGTCACCCTGCTGGTCGCGGGCCACGAGACCACGGCGGTCGCGCTGTCATGGACATTCGAACGGCTACTGCGCCATTCCAGCGCGCTGGACAAGGTACGGGCCGGCCTCGACGATCCCCGCGATCCATACCGGGCCGCTGTCGCCAAGGAAGTACTGCGGCTGCGTCCGGTGATCATGAACGTCGCGCGCCGCGTCACCCAGCCGGTCGAACTGGCAGGCCACACAATGCCGGCGGGCACTCTGCTGTTCCCGTCGATCATCGGCATTCAAACCGACCCGAAGATCTGGGGTCTGGACGCCGCGTACTTCCGTCCCGAACGATGGCTGTCCGGCGACCAACCGACGTATGCGTGGATTCCGTTCGGCGGCGGCGCTCGTCGCTGCCTCGGTGCGACCTTCGCCCTGACCGAAATGGACGCGGTGCTGCGGACTGTGTTGCGACGCATCGAATTACGCCCCGATCGACCGCGAGATGAAAAACCTCGCATGCACCACATCACGCTGGTGCCGTCCCGCGGAGCCCGCGTGCAGGTGACCGCGAAGAGTTAGTGTTCCGGCGGCGACGTCACCGTCACCTGGGTGCCGTAACCGGTCTGCGAGTTGATGTCCATCGCGCCGCCCATCGCATCGAACCGGGCCAGAAGCGAGCCGAGCCCGATGTGGCCGTCGGCGACGTACTGCGGCACGATCGCCGGGTCGAAACCCGTGCCGTCATCGCCGATGGTCAACACGATGCGATCGCCCTTGCGTGCCAGGCCGACCCTGACCGTGGTGGCCTTCGCGTGCTTGCCGATATTAGTCAGCAACTCGCGCGCCGCCCGGTACAGCAAGGCCTGCGACTGCGGCTTGCCCACGTCGTCGAGGTCCGCCTCAACGGTTAGATCGGTGCGAGACTCGAGTTGCTTCAACAGTTCTCGCACCGCGGGGGTGAGACCGAGCTGGGCCAGCACCTGGGGGTGAAGCTGCGTGACGGTCGAGCGCAGTCCGGTCGCGGTTTCCTGCAATGCCGCGTAGACCATATCGAGCGCGGGATCGGGATTTCGATCACGCGCCTCGTCCAGTTCGAGCCGCGCGGCCAGCAGCGTCTGCAGCGGGCCGTCGTGCAGATGTTCGGCGACTTCGCGGTTGTGGCGCTCGTCGGACTGCATGGCCTCCGAGACCAATTGGCGCCGCATCTCCTGTAGCGATTTCACCCGAGCGGACCGCCGCGCGAGCACATAGCACAGCGCGGTCACCGCGACCGCCAGCCAGAGCAGGAAGCCGAAGTGCGTGTACACCATGTTCGGCAACCCGACCTTGTCGTCGCGCTCGGAGTAGAAGATCCACACCGCGAGATAGCCCACCGCCGTTACGGTTCCGATGATCGCCGTCCACATCGGTCGGTCCTGGAACGCCACCGAGATCGGCAGCAGGAAGAAGACCGGCAACAACGCCGCCGTGGCGCCACCCGACACCAGGCACAGCGTGATGATCACCATCAGGTCGACACCCGGCGATGCCCAATCCCCCCACCTCGGCACCGGCCCTCTCAGCACGGCCACCAACCACAAGACCGCCGCCGCCGCATACACACCGAGGATCACCGCGTACAACCCCGGCAGCCAGTGGTCGACTTCCCAGATCCACACCAACACGGCGATCAGGCCTATCAACGGCAGCCGCAGGATCGCCGAGACGCGTACCGGCTCCGCGGCGAAGTAGTCGACGAATGTCTGTGTGCGGCGCGCCACGCTATTCCAGAAGCTTGCGGCGCATCGCCTCGGCGACGGCGGCGCCCCGGTCACCGACGCCGAGCTTCTCGTATAGCCGCTGCACGTGGGTCTTGACGGTCGACGGCGCCAAATACAGCTCCTTGGCCATCGCGGGGATGCTGTTGCCCGCGGCGATCATCTTGAGCACCTCCCGCTCGCGCGGGCTCAGCACCGGCCCTTGCGGTTCGGCCTGTTTGCGGATCTCGCCGGCCAGGCCCGCGGCCAGGCTTGGTGCAACGACGTCGCGTCCCTTCGCGCAGTCCAGCACCGCGTTGATCAATTCGCTCCTCGTCGACTCCTTCGGCAGGAAGCCGGCCGCACCTTGTTGCAGCGCGCCGAACACAATCGCCGACTCGTCGTGCGCCGATACCAGTAGCACCCGGGTCGGCAGCTCGTCGCGTAGCACAGCGGCCGCCACCTCGGCGCCGTCCATGCCCGGCATTCGGTAGTCCAGCAGCGCCACCTGCGGCGAATGCGTCCTGATGGCTTCGAGCGCCGCTATCCCGTCGTCGGCTTCGGCCACCACCTCGATCGATCCACTCGAGGTGAGCGCCCGGACGACCCCGTCGCGAAACAGCGGGTGGTCGTCACCTACCACCACGCGCACCTTTTCGCTGGTCATCAAGCCAGCGTCGCACAGCACCTCCCGTTGTTCCTCCGATTGGAGGACACGTGATTCATCCGTGTCGCGGCCTGATCGCAGGACATACAACGGGTCGTCGCTGCAGCAGTCTTGAGTGGTCGCCGGAACACGCCGGCGCTTGACACCAAAAGTCAACGAACACAGGAGAACTCACGTGAGCACCGACACCGGCGCCCGCCGGTTCGCCCTGCCGATCCTCTCGGCCGGAATTATCGGCGCAGCCGCCCTCGGCCTGGCAGGCGCTGCCAGCGCATCCACCACCACCGACAACGTGACGCCGCCGCACATCGTCGCGACGCCCGACGTCAAGGCCCACCCGGCGCCCGAAGCGATGCCTGGCCATATCTGGCACTACGGCGTGTGGCACCTCGCCGACCTGCAGCCGGGCTACACCCGGTGACCCACGCGCCGCGAGGCCCTTCCCCATCAGGAATTGGGGGAGGGCCTTCCTACGTTGGGCACAGTATGCGAATCGGCGTGGTGTTCCCCCAGACAGAACTCGGCGGTGACGCATCAGCCGTTCGCGCCTACGGCCAACGCGTCGAGGAGCTGGGTTTCACCCACCTGCTGGCGTACGACCACGTCGTCGGAGCCGATCCTGAGGTTCACACCGGCTGGTCCGGTCCGTACGACGTGCACACCACGTTCCACGAACCGCTAGTGATGTTCGGCTACCTTGCGGCCGTCACCACCACGCTGGAGCTGGTGACCGGGGTGATCATCCTCCCCCAACGACAGGCGGTGCTCGTCGCGAAACAAGCCGCCGAGGTCGACCTGCTCAGCGAGGGGCGCCTGCGCCTTGGCGTCGGGCTCGGGTGGAACGCCGTCGAGTACGAGGCCCTCGGCGAGACCTTCACCAACCGCGGCAAGCGGTTGGGTGAGCAGGTCGAGCTGATGCGGCGGTTGTGGACCGAGCAGACGGTGACGTTCGACGGCACGCACCACCGGGTGACGGGAGCGGGCCTGGCGCCGCTGCCTGTGACGCGGCCGATACCGGTATGGATCGGTGCTGCATCACGGCCGGCGCTGGAGCGTGCGGGCCGGTTGGCCGACGGATGGTTCCCGATGATGGCCCCGGGGCCACAACTGGACGAAGCGCGCGAGATCGTGGCACGGTCGGCGATCGCGGCGGGCAGGGACCCGTCGACGATCGGGATGGAAGGCCGGGTGACCTGGCGCGGTGACTGTCAGCAGGCCGCTGACGAACTCGCACAGTGGACCGCGGCAGGCGCCACCCACGTATCGGTGAACACGATGGGCGCGGGCCTGCGCACGGTCGATGAGCACCTCGCCGCGCTTGCGGCCGTCGCCGACGACATCCGCGTCTAACGCCCGGCCGTAGCGGCCTTACCCGGCACAGTTCCCCCGATTGGGGGACACACGGTTCATCCCGCTGAACCACCGATCTCCTGACATACAAAGCGTCTTCGCTGCAGCAGTCTTAAGTCATCGCCGGAACACACCGGCTCAGGACAGCAAAAGTCAACGAAGGCAAAGGAACTCACATGTGCATCATGGCTCGCTACCTCACCATGCTGGTGGCCTCGGCAGGCATTCTCGGCGGCGCTCTGGCAATGGCCGGTGCGGCCGACGCGGCGACCACCGACGTGCAGAAGCCCGGCATCGTCGCAACGCCCAGCGTCAAGGCGCACCCGGCCCCCGACGCCATGCCGGGCTGGCGTTGGCACCACGGGGTTTACCACCTCCAGAACCTGCAGCCGGGCTATACCCGCTGATCACCCCCTAGACAGAAACCCTCCCCGCGGCCCCGGGGAGGGTTTCTTTACGTCTGGGGCCATCCACCGATCGGGGGACACGGGATTCAACCGGTGCAACCGCTGATCGCCCGACAGACGTCGCCGGCGCGATGCGAGAGAGTTATCTCAAGGCCGGAGAAGCCGGCACAAGAACCGAAACCCCCACCACCGCAAAGGAATTCACAATGACCGCCTTCACCCGCAGCTTCGCCCGCTACATCGCGCTGCCCGCCGTCTCGGCAGGCGTCCTCGGCGCCGCCGCGCTCGGCCTGGCAGGCATGGCCAACGCAGGCACCTACTCCTACGAGCCGACACCGCGCCCCGGCATTGTCGCCACGCCGGGCACCATCGCCAGGCCGCCCGTCGTGGTGATACCCGGCCACCGATGGCATCGCCATCACGGCTTCGTGATCTCAGCCGGCGAATAGCCGACAGATCACCCTCCTGAGGCCCTCCCCGCCGACTGACCTCCCGGGGAGGGCCTCTTCATCTTTACGTCACCACAGCGGGATGTCGTTCCCGTACTCCGCCTCCGGTCGCGGACCGAAGTAACGCCGCTGCGACTCGTCGATCTTCACGTCGTTGATGCTGGCCTCCCGCCTCGCCATCAGGCCTTGCTCCGTGAACTCCCACAGCTCGTTGCCGTAGCTGCGGTACCACTGCCCGGTGGCGTCTCGGCACTCGTACTGGAAACGCACTGCCATCCGGTTCTCCCGGAACCCCCACAGGCCCTTCCGCAGCACATAGTCAAGTTCGCGCTGCCACTTGCGGGTGAGAAACGCGACGATCGCCTCGCGCCCGACGACGTACTCGTCGCGGTTTCGCCACTGCGAGTCGACTGTGTAGGCCCGGCTGACGTGCTCGGGGTCGCGGGTATTCCAGGCGTTTTCGGCGGCCTGGACCTTCTGCATCGCGGTCTCGAGAGTGAACGGCGGAAACGGCGGACGGCTTTCGGTCATGCCTAGTTCCTACGCTCGACGCGACTGCGTTGTTCCGCTCTTCGACACGTGTCATATCGTGGCGGGCATGGACTTCGCGATGTCGGCCAAGGCGCAGGATTACCACAAACGGCTCTCCGAGTTCATGACGGAGTTTGTGTTCCCGGCAGAGAAGGACTACGAGGCGTACCGGCACGAGAAGGGCCCCGACGACCACACCGTCCCGCCGGTCATCGAGGACCTCAAGAAGCTGGCCAAGGAACGCGGGCTGTGGAACCTGTTCCTGCCCGCCGAGTCGGGTCTGACGAACCTGGAGTACTCGCCGTTGGCCGAGCTGACCGGGTGGAGCATGGAGATCGCGCCGGAGGTGACCAACTGCGCGGCGCCCGACACCGGCAACATGGAGACACTGCACCTGTTCGCGAACGAAGAGCAGAGCAAGAAGTGGCTCGCGCCGCTGCTGGCCGGCGAGATCCGCAGCGCGTTCGCCATGACGGAGCCCGCCGTGGCCTCCAGCGACGCCCGCAATATCCAGACGACCATGCTGCGCGACGGCGACGACTACGTCATCAACGGCCGCAAGTGGTGGATCTCCGGTGCGTCCGACCCGCGCTGCAAGATCATGATCGTGATGGGCCGCACCAACCCCGACGCCGCAAGCCATCAGCAACAGTCGATGATCCTGGTCCCGATGGACACCCCCGGGGTGACGGTGCTGCGGTCGCTGCCCGTGTTCGGCTGGCAGGACCAGCACGGCCACTGCGAGATCACCTTCGACAACGTCCGGGTGCCCGTTGCGAACCTGCTCGGAGAAGAGGGCGGCGGCTTCGCGATCGCCCAAGCCCGCCTCGGGCCGGGCCGCATCCACCACTGCATGCGCGCCATCGGCGTCGCCGAACGCGCCATGGCGTTGATGATCGACCGGGTCAACACGCGCATCGCGTTCGGCAAGCCACTGGCCGATCAGGGCGTGGTGCAACAGCAGGTAGCGCAGTCACGCAACGAGATCGACCAGAGCCGGTTGTTGTGTCACAAGGCGGCGTGGGTCATCGACGAACACGGCAACAAGAGCAGAGAAGCGCAACAACTGGTCGCGATGATCAAGTCGGTGGCGCCGCAGATGGCGTGCAACGTCATCGACAGGGCCATCCAGGTTCACGGTGCGGCGGGCATCAGCGACGACACGGTGCTGGCGCGGCTCTACGGCTGGCATCGTGCGATGCGGCTATTCGACGGCCCCGACGAGGTGCACATGCGGACCATCGCGCGTTCCGAACTGGGGCGCGAGAAGTCTGCGTTCGCCGCGGCGGTGACTTCGTAGTGACATCGAACCCTGACGCCCTGTCAGGGGCGTGGAACTTCCGCGACGTCGCCCAGGAGACCGGTATCCGACCGGGCCGGTTCTTCCGCTCCAGTGAGTTGAGCGGACTCGACGACTCGGGTCGGACGGCGTTGCTCGGTTTCGGCATCACCGACGTCGCCGACCTACGGTCGGCGCGGGAAGTGGAGCGGCACGGCACGGGCGCGGTGCCTGCGGGCGTCGAGGTGCACCATCTTCACTTTCACGAGGTGACGGCGGTGGATGGTGAGGCGCCACACGAGACCGCCTTCCAGAAGATGATGACCGAGAAGCCCGACGACGAGGACATGGCGGTCGCGGCCCAGCGGTTCATGACGGAGGAGTATCAGCGGTTCCCGACGTTGGGTGGCGCGCAACGCGCTGTGCGGCAGGTCATTTCGTTGGTCCGAGCGGGCCGTCCGGTGATCACACACTGTTTTGCCGGTAAGGACAGAACCGGTTTCACCGTTGCCACGGTCCTCGACGCCATCGGCGTTGACCGCGACATCGTGCTCGCCGATTTCCTGCGCAGCAACGAGGCGGTGCCGCAGCTGCGCGAAGCGATCCTGAAATCGGTCCGCGAGCGCACCGAGACGGACGAAGAGCTCACCTTCGCCGAGGCGCGTCTGACCGAGGCGGTACTCGGCGTGCGGCCGGAATACCTTGACGCCTCGCGCCGCACGATCGATGAGAACTACGGCGGACTGAGCAGCTATCTAGAGGTCGCGGGTGTCACCGCCGACGACGTAACCGAGGTGCGGGCCGCGCTCCTCGGCTAGCAGAACCGGTTCACACACCGACCAGGTCGGGGTGAAACTTGGCGGCCATCCGGCGCATCCCGTCCCGCCAGTCGACCGTGGTTCCGCCGACCAACTCCCGCATCCGAGTGGCATCGGTGGGACCCCCGCGCAGCGCCTGCGCGCTCGTTTCGAAGATCGGTTCGCGCCCAACCAGCGAGCCGAGGTAGCCACACCATTCCTGAAGGCTGACGGTCTGCTCGCCGCACCAGTTGACGGTGGTCGCCGGGACCGACGCCGCGTCGAGAAGCCTCGGCAGCGTCGCGATGAAGTCGTCCTCGTGAATCGGGTTGTAGCGGGCCGGTCCACCCGGCGGGACCGGGATCGGGACACCTGCCAGCAGCATCTCCATGTGGTAGAACGGCCATCCGCCGTTGTCCCCGTACGGCACGTTGAGCCGGGGGATCACGGTGGGCACACCCAGCGCGCGCGCCATCGTGCGTGCGACGACCTCACCGGCGATCTTGGAAATGGAGTACGTCGGAAACATCGTCTTGTGGTTGTCCCCGAGCGCGGTGGCTTCGGTTCGCGGCTCGTCGTCCGGCGGGTCGTACACGGCCGCAGAGGAACAGTGCAGAAAGGCCTCGGCGTCGGCGCAGTGCGCCATCAGGAGACCGACGGACTCCGCATTGGCCGCGAGGTCCTTGTCCCATCGGCCGCTCTTGGCCACCGCGAGATTGATGACGTAGTCGAAGTCGGAAGGGATCGCGCGGAAGTCCCCTGCCGCCATGTTGACGGTCTCGCATCGCACCCCTGACTTTTCGAGGTCCTCGCGCGCTGCGGTGTCGGTGAACCTGGCGATGCCCCACACTTCGTTGGCGACGGCAAGCGCCTTGGCGATTGGCCTTGCGACCTGGCCGGTCGGACCGGTGATGAGAATCTTCGAGCCACGCATGGGCTGATGGTATGCAGCCGATCGATGTCTTAGCGGCCTGATTCCATCAATGTGTTGCTGGGCAGGGACGGGTCTAGCACCTTGCGCGCGGTTTCAGCGCCGGCGATCGGCAGTCCTCCGGACCCTTCGAGCAGACCCAGCTGCACGAGGACACTGGCTTGATCCCAGTAGATGTGCTCGTGCACAAGCTTGTCGCCGTCGAACTGCACGATCGCGACCAACGGAATCTCCACGGAGCGCCCGGTCGGTTCGATCCCGCGGCAGCATCCAATCCATGTACGTGGTGTGAGTGAACCGCGCGACGAGCTCGTCGACAACAGAACTCTCTCCGACGGTGCGGCTGACAGGCACCAGTTCGAAGTCGGGCGGGTGGCCATGGTTGCGTCGACGTCCCGCGTCTCGAACTCGAACCTGCAGTGTGCATCCCACAACTCCGCTAGGTCATGAGCAGCCATGGCAGGCACCTCCTCTGAGTTACGTCTATTGGGTGAGATACACCCCGACCACCCATGCGACCGTGGCCAGCAGTGCTCCGGACAGTTCGACGCCGACGGACAGCGCCACACCTTTTAACGCGTGCTTGGTCGACGTCCATGCCACCCGTTGGTCGCGGCGGTTGGCCAGCTCTGCCAGGTAGATGCCGAGCACGAAGCCGATCACGAGGCCCACAACCGGAATCACGAAGAAGCCGATGATGCCGAGCACCGCGCCCGCCACCAGACTCAATGTGCGGACATCGGCTTCCCGCATGTGCTTCATCGGCCACAGGTATTTGATCAATGTGGAGATGGCCAGCAGCGCGGACACCACGCCGAGCGTCACCCATCCGGTGACGTCGTTCTCGACGACGGCCCATACCGCGATCGCCACGAACACCAGCAGCGTCCCTGGCAACAGCGGCACCACGATGCCGACGATTCCGACGGCAATCGCCAATGCCACGATGACGATCCCGACGGTGCTCACGGGTCAACCCTAATCGGTGGCGGATTACGCACCGAGTTGCTGCGCAAGGTCGTGAAAGTCCGTTGCCCTGAAGTCGAACTCGTTCTCTGCGACTGCGTGAGGCCTGCTGCCCGGGCCGTACTCCAGTGGCCGGGCAACGTAGGCCGTCATCAGTCCCGCCGCACGCGCGGCCTGCAGGTCACTGGGATGCGCGGCGACGAGCATGAGTTGGTCCGGCTGCACGCCGAGCAGATCGGCACAGCCAAGGTAGGCCTGCGGGTCCGGCTTGTAGTGATGGAACAGTTCGGCGGAGATCACGCAGTCCCACGGCAATCCGGCCCGCTTGGCCATGTTGGTCAACAGCGACACATTGCCGTTGGAAAGCGTTGTGATGGTGAACTGTTCCCTCAACCGGGTCAAACCGGCCACGGAGTCCGGCCACGGGTCGAGCCGGTGCCAGGCCCGATTGAGCTCGTCTACGTCCTCGACGCAGATCGATGTGATACCAGCCGCGCCAAGGAGATCCTCGAGGATCATCCTGTGCAGGTCGTCGATTCTCGTCCACGGAAGATCGCCGGTGCGCACCCGATCCATCGCCGGGGCATAGCCGGCGCGCCAGCTGTCGGCGACCGCAGGCCAATCCTGTTGCAGTCCATGGTTTCGGCCGAACTCCTCGAGTTCGCGAATGATGCTGGAGCGCCAGTCGACGACGGTGCCGAACACGTCAAAGGCCAGCGCTCGCGGTGTCATTTACGGCTCCAGGACGACCTTGCCGAGCACACCGCCGTCGGCAAGGCTCTGCAACGCGTCAGCACCCTTCGACAGCGGGAACCGCACCGGCGGTGGTGGTCGCAGCCCGGCCTTGACCAATTTGCCGACACCGAATTCGAATACCGACTGGGAGCCCGGTTTGCGGTTGACGTACTCCCCGTAGCCGACGCCGATGACGCTGACATTCCGCAGCAGCAGGCGGTTGACCTTGACGGTTGGAATCCCGCCCGCCGCAAAGCCGATCACTAACAACCTGCCCTCGGTGGCCAGCGCACGGATCGCGTCGTCGAACGGCTCACCGCCGATCGGGTCGACCACCAGGTCGACACCGCGGCCCTCGGTCGCGTCCTTCACCGCATCCAGCCAGCCGTCGGTCAGAGGCAGCACCACATCGGCGCCGAGCGATTCGACGAACGTGATCGCTTGCGGTCTGTGCACCATCGCGATCACCTTGGCGCCCAGCGCCTTTGCGATCTGGACGGCGGCCGTCCCCACTCCTCCTGCCGAGCCAAGGACCAGGACAATCTCACCGTCTCGCAACGCACCGCGCTTGGCCAGTGCGAAGTACATCGTCTGGTAGTTGCCAAGCAGCGCAACGGCCTCTGCATCGTCGAGGTCGTCGGGGGTGGGACGGATGCCGTCCGGCGACACAACCACTTGTTCCGCCCAGCCGCCCAGCATCGAAAGCGCCGTCACCCGTTGTCCAGGCTTGAATTCCGACTCGTAGGGCGCCGATCGAACGACGCCGGCGACCTCCATGCCAGGGATGAACGGCGGATCCAGTCGCAGCTGATACTCGCCGCGCAGGAGCAGTAGGTCCGGAAAACTCACCCCGGCCGCGCCGACATCGATGACGACTGCGCCGTCGCCCCCAACATCATCTACCTCGGTGTAGTCCAGCCCCGATGGTCCCGAAAGCTCCCGCGCGACAAGCGCTTTCATCTACGCCTCAGCCGAGGCTGAAGGTGGCCCGCTTGGCCGCCGACAGGTCGGCGATCTCGCCCCACTTCGCACCGACCTCGTCGACCGAGGGCACGTCGGTGAACGTCACGCCCTCGTTCTGGAACAGCGCGGTGCGCTGCACCTTGCCGCCGCCGACGATGAACACCGACGCAGTTTCTGGCATTTCCTCGGTGCACAGGTAGGCCACCACCGGCGCAACGTATTCCGGCGTCAACTTCTCGAACACCTCCGGCGGCAGGATGTCCTGCGTCATCCGGGTGGCGGCGATCGGCGCGACGGCGTTGGCCTTGATGTTGTACTTGGCGCCCTCTTGGGCAAGCGTGTTGATGAGGCCGACCAGTCCGAGCTTGGCGGCGCCATAGTTGGCCTGGCCGAAGTTGCCGAACAGGCCGCTGGTGGAGGTGGCGACGACGACACGGCCGAAGCTGTTCTCCCGGAAGTGCGGCCACGCCGCGCGGATCACGTTGTAGCCGCCGTACAGGTGCACCTTGAGCACGGCGTCCCAGTTTGCGAACTCCATCTTGTGGAAGGTGCCGTCGCGCAGGATGCCCGCGTTGCTCACCACGCCGTCGACCTTGCCGAACTCGTCGAGCGCAGTCTTGATGATGTTCTCGGCGCCCTCGGACTCGGCAACGCTGTCGTAGTTGGCGACTGCTCGGCCGCCTGCGTCCTTGATCTCCTTGACCACCTCGTCGGCCATGTTGTGGCCGGCGCCGGTGCCGTCACGCGAACCACCGAGGTCGTTGACGACGACGCTGGCGCCTTCTCTGGCGAGCGTCAGCGCGTACTCACGCCCCAGTCCGCCGCCAGCTCCGGTGACGACGATGACGCGATCCTGCACTCCTGGCATGGGGTTCCTTTCTAGAACAGCCGTCTGGCGAGCTTCCAAGCCTTCTCTGTATACGGGGGATAGATGAAGGCGCCGACGTCGGGTCGGGTCGGTTTGGTCATCACTGTCTTCTTGTGGCTGAACTCCTCGAAGCCGAACTTGCCGTGGTAGGCGCCCATGCCCGACGGACCGACGCCGCCGAACGGCAGTTTGTGCGTGGCGAAGTGGAACAGCAGATGGTTGATCACCATGCCGCCCGCCGACACCTCGTTGATCACCCGATCGCGGACGCTCTTGGTCTTGGTGAACAGGTAGGCCGCGAGCGGCTTGGGCCGCGAATTGACGAAACCGATTGCGTCGTCGATGGATTGAACGGTCACCACCGGCAGGATCGGGCCGAAGATCTCGTCGGTCATCAACGGCTCTGCGGGATCGGGGTCGACGACCACCGTGGGCTGGATGCTGATCGTCGACGAGTCTGAGCCGCCGCCGATGACGACGTCGCCCTTGGTGGCGGCCAGCGAAGCGGTGAGCCGGTCGAAGTGGCGCTGGTTGACGATGCGCTTGCCGCCGGGGTTGTCGGCCTCGAAGGTCTTCACCGCGTCCTTGATCTTGTCGACGAGTTGGTCGCGGATCTTCGCGTCGGCGATCACGTAGTCAGGGGCGATGCAGATCTGGCCGGAGTTGATCAGCTTGGTCCAGGCGATGCGCTTGGCCGCGACGTCGAGGTCGGCGTCAGCGGTGACGATGACGGGGCTCTTGCCGCCGAGTTCGAGGGTGACCGGGGTCAGGTGCGCCGCGGCGCTCTCGTACACCTTGCGGCCGATCTCGGTGCCACCGGTGAACAGCAGGTAGTCGAAGCCCTGCTCGATGAGTTCCTGGCTGCACGCGCCGTCGCCCTCGACGACCGCGATCGCGTCGTTGTCGAGGTACTTCGGCACCAGGTCGGCCATCACCGCCGCGGAAGCCGGCGCCACCTCGGACGGCTTGAGGACCACGGTGTTGCCCGCGGCGATCGCGCCGATGGCCGGCCCAAGCGTCAGCGCGAACGGGAAATTCCACGCCCCGATGATCAGGACGGTGCCGTACGGCTCGTACTCGATCCACCCGCGCCCGGGCAGCTGCGACATCTCCAGCATGCGGTGCTTACGGCGCATCCATTTGCCGACGGTCTTGGCGGCGACCTTCGCCTCGGTGGCGGTGCCTGCGATGTCGGCCAGCCACGCCTCGAACGGTTGGCGGCCCAGGTCCTGCGCGAGCGCCTCGGCGATGGCCTGCTCGTTCTCCGTTAGCAACCTCTCCATGGCCAGAAGCTGCTGCTTGCGCCATTCGACGCTGCGCGTGCGGCCGGTCTTGAAGGTGTCTCGCAGCCTCCCGACGATGGCGGGAATGTCGGTGGTCTCAGCCTTGGCGGCTTCAGGCGCGACGAATTCTGTGGTCATGGTGGGTGTCCTTCCTGACCCGAGGAATACCCGATCCTAACCAACCGGTTGGCCCGCCATAAGGGCCAACCTCAACCCCGGCGAGCAGGGAGGTCAGGCCTTCTCGGCGGTGACGAACGTAGAGAACGAGTCGCCGTCGGTGTCCGCCAGCTCGACGGCCCGGCCTAGACGCTGCATCTCGTCCTGCGACGTGACGGCCGCAGACCGCCAGCCGTGCGCGCTGAGCCACTGCGCGACGTCGGCGCGGTCGGGATCCTCGTAGGTCAACTCGCCAACGTCGAGGGTGTCGTCGATCCCGAGCTGCGCGGCGATTCGGCCGAACCGCTCCCGCATCCGTTCGCGGCGCTCCGCCGAATGCAAGCCCACGGTCTCCGCGGCGATGCGACTACCCGCGGCGGACAGTTCGGTGATCCGCTCGAAGAGACGGTCCTGCGCATCGGCGGGCAAGTACATCAGCAGGCCTTCAGCCAGCCATGCCGTCGGCGCGCTCGCGTCAAAACCCGCGTCGCGCAACGCCTTCGGCCAGTCGAAGCGCAGGTCGATGGGCACCGCACGGCGGTCTGCGATAGGCGCGGCGCCGTGCTGATCCAGGGTGGCCGCCTTGTACTCGAGCACCTTGGGCTGGTCGAGTTCGTACACCGTGGTGCCCGCGGGCCACTGCAGCCGGTAGGCGCGTGAGTCCAGGCCGGAGGCCAGGATCACGATCTGACGGATGCCCGCGGCCGCGGCGCCGCCGAAGAAGTCGTCGAAGAAGTGCGTGCGGACGGCTTGGTAGCTGCCCATGTGCTCGACGATCGCGGCGACCTCGGGATCGGTGTCGGCGACCTTGGCGACGAAGTCGTTGTCGAGCATGAATTCCCAGATGCCGGTGCCCGCCCCCGCGACAAGCACCTTGGCATACGGGTCGCGGATCAGCGGGTCGTCCTTGTCGGTCTCGGCGGCGCGGGCCGCGGCGACCATCACCGCGGTGGCACCCACGCTGGTCGCGATGTCCCAGCTGTCGTCGTCGGTACGCAGCGTGCTCATCGGGCGTCTCCATCAAGTCGGCCGT
This sequence comes from uncultured Actinomycetota bacterium, assembly GCA_963766465.1. Lineage (GTDB taxonomy): Bacteria > Actinomycetota > Actinomycetes > Mycobacteriales > Mycobacteriaceae > Mycobacterium. The sequence continues at coordinate 444,114 of CAVXZT010000010.1, read as the reverse complement.
GCACAAACACGCTGTCCAACGCTTCCTCGGCCAGCTCTTCGGTGGCCGGTCGGCCCAGCCGCGTCATCTCCTCGGCGCTGGGTACGGCGTCCACGTGCCAGCCGTGCCCGGCCAGCCATTCGGCCGCGTCTGCCCGGGTGTCGTCGGTGTACATCAGGGTGTCCACATCGAGGTCAAGGCCGAGGCGCTCGCGCAACTGGGCGGTCCGCTCCCGGCGGGCTGCGCGCTTCTCCTGCGAGTACTGCGACGGGCGCAGGTTGAACGCCTCGACCGCGATTTGGGTACCGGGCGCGCTGTGGCCGGTGACCAAATCGAAAAGCCGATCCTGGGCATCACCCGGGAGATATGGCAGCAGGCCCTCGGCCAGCCATGCCGTCGGTTGCGCCGCATCGAAGCCCGCGGCAATGAGCGCAGCGGGCCAGTCATCGCGCAGGTCCACGGCCACCGGAATGCGGCTCGCCTTGGGCGCCGCGCCGTGGGCGTCCAGCGTCGAGGTCTTGTAGCCCAGCACCTTTGGCTGGTCGATCTCGAACACGGTGGTGCCCGCCGGCCAGTTCAGGCGGTAGGCCCGCGAGTCCAATCCGGCGGCCAGGATGACGACCTGGCGGATGCCGCTGCGGACCGCGGCGTCGAAGTAGCCGTCGAAGTAGTGGGTGCGCACGGCCTGGTAGTTGCGCGCCATTTCGTGCAGGCGCCGGGCGTCCTCGTCGTCGCTGAGCCACTCGTCGTCGCCGCTGGCCATCTGCGCCCAGGCCGGGCCCGCCGATGCGGTCAGCAGATAAGCGTACTCATCGCGGATCAGCGCGTCAGGTCGCGCGGTTTCTGCCGCTCGAGCGGCCGCGACGCCCAACGCCGTCGCGCCGACACTCTCGGTGATGTCCCAGCTGTCGCCATCCGTGCGGACCAGCCGCACTTCACTCAAATCAGTCATTTCGTTCGCTATGCTATCTAAAAAGTTAGCAGAGCTATACGAAATGTGGTCTACATCACCGCAGGTAGACGGTTATTCGTGCAGATTCCAGAGCTTGTTGGCCATCAACAGCTCGAACTTGTGCACCACAGCCCCCAGGTCTTCGTGGTTTCCGACGAAGCCGGCGTAGAAGCCCATTCCCCACATCACCGCGACCAGCATTTCGACCAAGTGGTTGACGTCGGTGTCGGTGGTGAGCTCACCGCGGCTGATTGCGTCGTTCACCGCCCAGGACATGAACTCGCGGGACGCAGTCAACGAGTCATGCTCGTCGTTGCTCAGTTCCGGGTGGCGCTGCGACTCGAGCACGGAGGTGACGAGAAACGCTGCCGCAGAACGATCTTCGGTATCGGACTGCATCGCGACCGCGAAGAACGCCGACAACCGGGCCAGCAGGCCGGTCTGGCTCTGGGCCTTCTCCTTGCCCGCGCTAACTACCAATGCATTCGTTTGCTCGACGACTTCGCGCCACAGCACCCGCTTGCTGGCGAAGTAATGGTTGATAGCCGGGCGGGTCAGATCGGCGCGGATCGCGATCGCCTGGAAGGTGGCGGCGTCGTAGCCGAGTTCGCTGAAGACTTCGCGAGCCGCTTGTACGATGCGCTCACGCGTTTCAGCAGCCTTCGCTGCGGGTGGGCGACCGGGTCCTCGACTCGCCGTATGTTGCGGCACGGTCAAATTGTGCCACAGGTCACTTACCGTTCACTGCGAGTGTCGAAACCCGACAACATTGGCGGGTCGATCCAGCAAATGCCCGCGGCCTCGGTCGGCCCGTTCTGTGGCCGCCGGCCTTTGCGATACTCCTCCTATTACGGGGCGCTATCGAACTAGGGTTTCAGCCATGGCCAGCGTCGCGTCGCGGGAGTTCTACTTCGAAGCGGGCCTCGATGTGCTGTCTGATCTGGGCTACGGCGGACTGAAGCTGGCTGAGGTCTGTAATCGTCTCGGCGTCACGACCGGCTCCTTCTATCACTACTTCGCTAGCTGGCACGCCTATACCAACGACCTCGTCGCGCATTGGATGCAGCGTCAAACCGTCCAGATCATCGAGGCGGTGCGGGCCGAGCCGGATCCGCGCCGCCGCATCGACACGCTCATCCAGGAGGGGTTGTCCCTTCCCCACGGAGCCGAGGCCGCGATCCGGGTGTGGAGTTCGGTAGATCCAGAGGTCTACTCGATTCAGGCCGCGGTGGACCAACAGCGCTTCGACATCATGTACGAGTCGGCGTTCGAAATCCTGCAGAACAAGCGGCAGGCGCGGACGTTTGCGGCGTGGGGCGTTTATCTGTTGGTCGGCTACGAGCAGGCCGCGGTGGCACGCGACAGCGACGCATTGGAGTGGATCGCGGGTCAACTGCTCGACGCGCTCGACTCCGGCAGGTTCGCCACGGTGCCAGACCGTGACTAGGGCGGCCGACGTCGTAGACCTCATAGTCCCTGGAGTCAGGATCCTTGCCCACTGAGACGGCGGCTGTACTTCGCCACGTGCTGGACCGACTGCGAGCGCGCGACCCCGAATACGACGCGCTGCGTCGCGCATTACGTGCGGCGGTCGTGGTGCCGGTAGCGGCGGCGGTCAGCTTCGCCGTCGGCGGCGGCTCGCAGACACCGCTGTTCACCATCTTCGGGTCGGTGGCCTTGCTGATCATGGTGGACTTTCCCGGCAACCGGCCTGCGCGCGCGTTGGCGTACGGCGGACTCGGGTTGAATGGCGCCGTCCTCATCTCGCTGGGCACTCTGGTCGCACCGTATCCGTGGGTGAGCGTCGCGCTGATGTTCGTGCTTGGCGTGGTGGTGATTTTCGCGGGTGTGCTCAGCGAGATCGTGGCCGCGGGCCAGCGCGCCACGCTGCTGATGTTCGTGCTGCCCGCGTGCACACCGGTCGGCCCGCTGTCCGAGCGTCTGCTGGGCTGGCTGATCGCACTGGCGCTGTGCGTGCCTGCCGCACTGTTCCTCTTCCCGCCGCGACATCACGACGAACTGCGCGCGCACGCCGCGCGGGTGTGCAACAGACTGGCGGACCGGCTGGAGGGCAACGCGACGGGACGCGAGGTCACCAAGGCGATGAACGCGCTGGATGCCGCCTTCCTCGGCGCCGACTATCGGCCGGTCGCGTTGACCGCAGGCAGCCGCGCTCTGGTTCGCGTTGTCGACGATCTTGGCTGGCTATCCGATCGGATCACTGAGGACACCGGTCGGCTTCTTGGCGCAATGAAGGATCCCGCGATACGGGTGCTGCGGGACTCGGCGGCGGTGCTGCGGCTGCGCGACGCCGCCCAGCGGGCCGCACGCAGCGCCGATCTCCACGATGCGCTGGCCGAGTTGCGCACGGTGGCGCAGGCCCGCTACCGCGACGACATCACCGAGCTGCTCGGCGAATCGAGCGACGAGGCGGCGGTGGCGGTGGGCCGCCAGCTGCTGACCCTCCGCACGATCGCTGCCACCGTCGCGGTAACCGGCAGGATCATCCGCAACGCTGCGGCGGCGGACGCCCGGCCGGTGTGGGCGCGTGTGTTGGGCCGTCGGTTACCGGACACGGGGGCCGCGGACTGGGTGATGCCCGAAACCGTCGCGGTCGCCGCCATCACCAAGGGCTTCCTTGCCACCAGGGCGGTTGTGCTGCGCAACAGCTTGCGGACGGGGCTCGGGCTGGCGCTCGCAGTGGCCGTCACGCATGTGTTCCCGGTGGAGCACGGGTTCTGGGTGGTTCTCGGCGCGATGTCGGTGCTGCGCAGCAGTGCGCTGACCACCGGAACCCGGGTGCTGCGTGCGGTGGCAGGCACCGCGGTCGGTTTCGTCCTTGGCGCGGTGGTCATCGAGTTGCTTGGCGTGGATCCGGTTGTGCTGTGGATACTTCTGCCGATCGTGGCGTTCGGGTCGGCCTACGTGCCAGAGGTCGCGTCATTCGTCGCCGGCCAGGCCGCTTTCACGATGATGGTCCTTATCAACTTCAACCTGATCGTGCCGACCGGCTGGCAGGTGGGCCTGATCCGTGTCGAGGACGTCGTCGTCGGCGCGCTGGTGGGCATCGTGGTGTCGGTGCTTCTGTGGCCGCGGGGCGCGACGGCTGCGGTGTCCAAGGCGATCGAGGACGCTCGCACCGTCGGCGCCACATTCTTGAAGGCCGCGGTGCTGCGGGTGACCCGAGGCGCCTCCGAGGACGCCACCGACCGCGTGATCGCGCTCAGCCATCAGGCATTGAGCGCTTCGCGCACAGTGGATGATGCTGTCCGGCAGTATCTTTCGGAGAACGGCGGCACGACGGCACTACGCGCACCCGTAGTACGGGCGGCCAACCGCGCGATCCGATTGCGCGCCGCGGCTGAATTGATCGCCGATGTGGTGCCGCCACCGCTCGGGGTGTACCCGCAGACCCGCGACGTGCTCGAGGCTCACGCCGACACGATCTGCGCCCGGCTGACCGGCGGTCCCGGTCGGGATCTCGAGTCGATCAGCGACGATTTCGTGCTCGCCCTGCGCGCCGACGCCACTACCGATGAACTTGCGGTGTCCGCTGCGCTGCCGCTCACCACCACCGCGGCCAATCTCGGTGAGCTGGAACTGCTCTACCCACATCCCGCCGAGAACATACTCAAGGAGTGATGCCCGGATGAGCGAGGTTCTTGTGCTCGGCTCGGGTTTCGCCGGCCTGTGGTCGGCCCTCGGTGCGGCTCGTCGCGTCGACGAACTCGGTGCAGGCTCGGTAGCGATCTCGGTGATCAGCTCGCAACCGTTCCACGACATTCGGGTCCGCAACTACGAGGCCGACCTGACGCCGTGCCGCATTCCGTTGCGGGATGTGCTCGACCCGGCCGGAGTTGGCCACATCACTGCCGACGTGACCGCGATCGACCCGATATCGCACGCCGTGACCACCTCCGTCGGCACACACAACTACGACCGTCTCGTGATCGCGCTCGGCAGCCAGGTCGTCAAACCCGATCTTCCGGGTCTCCGCGAGTTTGCATTCGACGTCGACACCTTCGACGGAGCGATGAAGCTGCAGCGGCATCTGGCCAACCTCGCCGACGGACCTCACACCCAGACTGCCGCCACGGCCGTCGTCGTCGGCGCCGGACTGACCGGCATCGAGACGGCATGCGAACTGCCTGCGCGGCTGCCTGCGCCTGCCCGCGTCGTACTCGTGGACCACAACCCGCACGTCGGCTCGGACATGGGCACCTCGGCGCGACCCGTTATCGAGGCTGCGCTGAACGCCACCGGGGTCGAGAGCCGCCTCGGGGTAAGAGTCACCGCGGTGGACGAGGGCGGGGCGACGCTATCGACAGGTGAAGTGCTGGAAGCTTCGACGGTGGTGTGGTGTGCAGGCATGCGGGCCAACCCGCTCACGGAGGACCTCGGCGTAGAGCGTGACCGTCTCGGCCGCGTTCCGGTCGACGACTACCTTCGTGTCAACGGCGTGCAGGACGTATTCGCCGCCGGCGACGTTGCGGCTGCGCAGATGGACGACACGCACATGTCGGTGATGTCCTGCCAGCACGGCAGGCCGATGGGCCGTTTCGCCGGGTACAACGTCATCAGTGACCTGCTCGGTGAGCCCATGCTGAAGCTTCGAATCCCCTGGTATGTCACGGTTCTGGACCTCGGGCCCGCTGGTGCGGTCTACACGGAGGGCTGGGATCGGCAGGTGGTTGCCAGCGGGGCCGAGGCCAAGGAAACCAAGCGGACAATCAACGGCCAGCGGATCTATCCACCGCTCGACCGAAATCGGGACGCGATTCTGGCCGCCGCAGCGCCGACGCTGCAGTCTCGGCCGAGCGCCGAAGGCTAGCCGCCGAAGGGCCGGTGCGGCATCAACGCGTTGGGCGGGATGGTGCCGAACTTGCCCGCCTCGAAGTCCTCGACAGCCTGGATCAGTTCGGATTTGGAGTTCATCACGAACGGGCCGTATTGAAACACCGGCTCGCGAATGGGCTTGCCGCCCAGGATCAGAACCTCCAGTGCGGGCCTGTGCGAGTCTTGCGCCGATTCCGCGGCAACAGTGATCCGGTCGCCCGGCCCGAGCACCGCAAGCTGACCCTGATGGATCGGATGACCGACGGGGCCGACCGAGCCGCGGCCCGACAGCACGTAGACCAGTGCGTTGAAGTCGCGGTTCCACGGCAGATTCAAGCGGGCGCCGGGCTCAATGGTCGCATGCACCAACGTAATTGGCGTGTAGGTCGCTCCCGGTCCCTGATGACCGCCGACCTCACCGGCGATGATCCGGACCAGCGCGCCTCCGTCTTCCGACGACAGCAACCCGACCTCGCTGCCTTCGATCGCCTGATACTTCGGCGCCGCGAACTTGTCCTGGCGGGGCAGGTTCACCCACAGTTGGATGCCGTGGAATACGCCGCCGCTCTCCACGAGTTCGGCCGGCGGGGTCTCGATGTGCAGGATCCCCGAGCCTGCGGTCATCCACTGGGTCGCGCCGTCGGTGATGAGGCCGCCTCCCCCGTGCGAATCCTGATGCGCGAAGCGGCCGTCGATCATGTAGGTGACGGTTTCGAACCCGCGGTGCGGATGCCAGTCGGTGCCCCTCGGCTCGCCCGGCTGATACTCCACCTCGCCCATCTGGTCCATGTGCACGAACGGATCGAGGTCGGCGGCGCTCACCCCGGCGAACGCACGCACGACGGGAAAGCCCTCCCCCTCGTATCCGCGAGGGCCGGTGGTGATGGACCGCACCGGCCGTTCCGTGTCGGACGGTGCAGGCGCGGTTATCCGCGGAAGATTTAATGTGTCAGCAGTGATGGCAGGCATATTTGCTTAACCGGACTGCAGTCCGATTAATTCCCGAGCGCCGCCAGCGCTGCGGCCCTTGCGTCTGCTGCGGTTGCGGCGCCGAGCACGGCGTCGGCCGCGGCCCGGCACTGCTGCAGAGTGACCTCGGCGAGCTTCGCGCCGACACCCTGGATGGCGGCAGCAGCCGAGGACAGCGACGTCACGCCGAGACCGGTCAACACACACGCCAAGACCGGATCGGCGGCGGCCTCGCCGCACACCCCGACGGGCTTGTCCGCTGCGGCGCCCGCTCGCACCGCCATCGCCACCAACGCCAGCACTGCGGGCTGCCACGGATCGGTCAGCGTCGCGAGTTCGGCCGACATGCGATCGGCGGCCATCGTGTACTGGGCCAGGTCGTTGGTGCCGATCGAAAGGAAGTCGACGTGGTCGAGAATCCGGTCGGCCAGCAGTGCGGCCGCGGGCACCTCGATCATCACGCCCACGGTGAGCCCGTGTGAACGTGCTTGTGCGGCAAAGTTTTCGGCTTCCTCTGCGGTGGCGATCATCGGCGCCATCACCCAGGGCGCAGTGCCCGTTCGCTCGGCCGCGGCGGCGACGGCCCGCAGCTGGCGGTCCAGGATTCCCGGGTTGGCCGCAGCGATGCGAATGCCCCGCACTCCCAGCGCGGGGTTGGCCTCCTCGGCGTGGCCGACGAACTTCAGTGGCTTGTCCGACCCGGCGTCAAGCGTCCGAATGACCACCTTGTGGCCGGAAAACGCCTCGAGCACTTCGGCGTAGATGTCGGTCTGCTCCTCGACGCTCGGCTCGGTATCGCGATTGAGGAAGCACAGTTCGGTGCGGAACAGCCCGACGCCCTCCGCCGCTGTCTCGCTGGCGGCGCGGGCCGCGGCACCGTCTTGGACGTTGGCGAGGATCGACACTGCGTGCCCGTCGGCGGTGGCGCCGGGACCCGACCAATGCGAGGCCCGTTCGGCTTCGCGTTGCGCAGCGGCGACGGCTTCAGCTGCGGCGGCACCGTCGGGTGACACCGTGACGGTGCCAAGAGTGCCGTCGACGAGCGCCATCGTTCCCGGCGCGACCGCGTCGAGCCCGTCGACGGCGACAACACACGGAATACCGAGTTGCCTGGCGATGATCGCGGTGTGGCTGGTCGGCCCTCCCAGCGTGGTCGCCAGGGCGACAACGAGTTTCGGATCCAGCCCCGCCGTGTCGGCGGGCGCGAGATCCTCTGCGCACAAGATCGAAGGAACCTCTGGCAGCGGCACGCCCGGCTCAGGGAGTCCGCTCAGCTCGGCGATGACACGGTCACGGATATCGCGAAGATCGGTGACGCGTTCGGCCATCAAGCCGCCGAGTTGGGTGAACATGTCGACGAACTGATCGACTGCCTGCACCACCGCCCGGCCGGCCGGTGTGCCGTCCTTGATCCGCTTCTCCGCGGCGCCCAGCCAGGCCCGGTCCTGCGCCAGCGTGGCGGTGGCGGCGAGCACCTCCGATGCCGCGCCGGTCGCATGCGCGGCGCGATCCCGTAACCGGGTGGCCACGGCGGTGGCGGCCGCCACGAACCGTTCGGCCTGGGCGGCGCGGTCCGCTTCATCGACCGGAGCCTCCGCAGCGTCGTCGACGACGGGCGGCCTCCCTGGGCGAATCACCGGCGCGTAACGAACACCGGCGACCACAGGAACACCCCGCAGCACCGTGCCTGCGGGGTAGCCGGCCGAGTCGCTTTCCTTCGGACGTGACGTAGGCGGCGATGAAGCGGTCATGTGAAGCAGATTACAAGAATTTCTTGACAAGTCAACACGAACAGTAGTAAAACCAACTTTAGCCAAATCAAAACGGGCTTAAACCCACAGATTCGGCACCCAACACAAACTTGGAGCCTCATGTACGCCGAAGAGCGTCAGCAAGCGATCGCCTCGCTGGTGATCTCGCAGGGCCGCGCCTCGGTGGCCGAGCTGGCACAGGCCTACGCCGTCACCACCGAAACGGTGCGGCGCGACCTGGCGCTCCTGGACAAGGCGGGCGTTCTTCGTCGGGTGCACGGCGGTGCCGTGCCGGTTCGCGCGCTGCATCTCGTCGAGCCGGGCGTCGGCGAGCGCGAGACCACCAGGGCAGAACACAAGGACGCGATCGCCGCGGCCGCCACCGAGTTCTTTCCTCTCGGCGGGTCCTCCGTCCTGCTCGACGCCGGAACCACCACCGCACGCATCGCGGCCCAGTTGCCTGCCGACCGCGAACTGGTCGTGGTGACCAACTCGGTGCCGGTCGCCACCCGGCTCGCGGGCATGCCGTCGGTGTCGCTGCAACTGCTCGGGGGCCGCGTCCGCGGCCTGACCCAGGCTGCGGTCGGCGAGCAGACGTTGAAGGTACTCGACACACTAAGGGTCGACATCGCGTTCATCGGCACCAACGGGATCAGCGTTCGCCATGGCCTATCCACGCCGGACAGCGACGAGGCGGCGGTCAAGCGCGCCATGGTCAAGGCCGCCAATTATGTGGTGGTCGCGGCTGATTCGTCGAAGATCGGCCGGGAGGACTTCGTCAGCTTTGCCCCGATTTCCAGTGTCGACACCCTGATCACCGACTCCGAGATCAGCGACGCCGATCGCGAGCAGTTGACCGAGAGTGGCGTCGAGGTGGTGGTCGCATGATCGTCACGGTCACCCCCAACCCGAGCATCGACCGCACGGTCACGCTCACCGCGCCGCTCACCCGCGGTGCGGTGCACCGGGTTTCGTCGGTGACATCCGAGCCCGGCGGCAAGGGAGTCAACGTTGCACGCGCGCTGACGCTGGCCGGGCTGGACGCCATGGCGGTGCTGCCCGCACCTGCCAACGATCCTCTGCTGGCGTCGCTTACCGCTACTGCGGTGCCGTTCAGGTGCGTGCCCAGCACCGGGGCGGTGCGCACCAATCTCGCCATCACCGAACACGACGGCACCACAACGAAACTCAACGAGCCGGGCGCCGCCCTGGACGGCGCCACACTCGACGCGTTGACCAGGTCTGTGGTCGCGAGCGCAGAGTCCGCGGCGTGGGTCGTGCTGTCCGGTTCACTACCGCCCGGCGTCCCGGACCATTGGTACGCCGACGTGGTCGCGCTGCTCGAGCCGTATCCATGCCGGGTGGCAATCGACACTTCCGACGGTCCACTCGCGGCGCTTGTGGCGTCCTTCGAGCGGGCCGCCCCCGACTTGATCAAGCCGAATGCGGAAGAACTCGCCGGGATTCTCGGCTACTCACCGCAGGCGCTGGAAGCCGCAGTCGCCCAAGGGGATCCAGAGCCTGTGGTGTCGGCCGCCCGTCAGCTGGTCGACCGCGGTGTTCGCGCGGTGCTCGCCACCCTCGGCGCCGCAGGGGCGGTGCTGGTCGACGAGACAGGCAATTGGATGGCGACACCACCGCCCGTCGTCGCGCGTAGCACCGTCGGCGCAGGCGATGCCTCACTGGCCGGCTACCTCCGCGCCGACGTGGGCGGAGCCGTTCCTCCCCAGCGCCTGCAGATGGCCGTCGCGTACGGCAGCGCCGCTGCCGCGCTCCCAGGATCCGCACTCCCAACCCCTGCCCAGATCGACCTCGACGCCGTACGGGTGACACCCATTGCCCCGATCTCACCCACCACCAACACGAAGGTATCGCCATGAATAGCACCGCTTCACAGCCGATCATCAACACCGATCTGGTGTTGCTCGACGTCGATGTCGATGGGGACAAGCAGACCGTGATCGGCAGGCTCGTCAACCGGCTCGCCGAGGCGGGCCGCACCAACGACACCGAGGGGTTGATCGCGGCGGCGATGGCGCGCGAGGAGCAGTCGGCCACGGGGCTGCCCGGCGGAATCGCGATCCCGCATTGCCGTTCGCCCTACGTCGACACCGCCTCCATCGCATTCGCCCGGCTCGAACCGGCCGTCGACTTCGGCGCGCCCGACGGGCCCGCGGATCTGGCCTTCCTGATCGCGGCGCCAGAAGCCGGCGGCGCCGAGCACATGAAGCTGCTGTCCAGCCTCGCCCGAGCCCTTGTCCGAAAGGACTTCGTCGAGTCGCTGCGCAATGCCACCACGTCCGGCGAGGTCGTCGAGCTGGTCGACGGCGTCCTCAATGCGACGACCGAAAAACCCAAGCCCGCAGTGGAACCGGCGCAAGCGACACCCAAGACGTTGGTCGCGGTCACCGCGTGCCCGACCGGCATCGCCCACACTTACATGGCCGCAGACTCGCTGGTCGCCGCCGCCAAGAAGGCAGGCGCGACGCTGCACGTCGAGACTCAGGGTTCGTCGGGCAGCACGCCGCTTTCGCCGGAGACAATCGCCGCAGCCGACGCGGTCATCTTCGCCACCGACGTCGGTGTCAAGGACAAGCAGCGGTTCGCGGGAAAGCCCGTCATCGCATCCGGCGTCAAACGCGCCATCAACGAACCGGACAAGATGGTGGCCGAGGCGCTGGCCGCCGCGGCCAATCCCGCCGCCGCCCGCGTGCAGGGTGACGCGAACGCGCCCGCCACCTCGGCACCGGCGGGCGGCGTCGGCTGGGGTACCCGCACCCGGCAGATCCTGCTCACCGGCGTGAGCTACATGATCCCGTTCGTCGCGGCGGGCGGCCTGCTGATCGCGTTGGGGTTCCTGTTCGGCGGAACCGAGATGGCCAACATCCCCGAAGGGGAGACGCAGAAGCTCGGCAACATCATCGCCCTCACCAACTCGTTGACCGATCTACCCACCGGCGGCCTGCTGCAGTATCTCGGGGCGGTCATGTTCGCACTCGGCGGCCTGGCCTTCCAGTTCCTGATCCCCGCGCTCGCGGGCTACATCGCTTTCGCCATCGCCGATCGGCCCGGCATCGCACCGGGTTTCACCGCGGGTGCAGTGGCTGGGTTCGTCGGGGCCGGCTTCATCGGCGGCATCGTCGGTGGCCTGGTCGCAGGCTTCTCAGCGCTCTGGATCAGCGGAATCAAAGTGCCGCAATGGTTCCGGGGGCTCATGCCCGTCGTCATCATTCCGCTGTTCGCGTCTTTGGCCGTTGGCTTGGTGATGTTCCTGCTGCTCGGCCGTCCGCTGGCCTGGGTTAACACCAGCCTGACCAACTGGCTCAACGGTATGACCGGAACGTCGGCGGTGCTGCTCGGCGTGATCCTCGGCCTGATGATGTGCTTCGACCTCGGCGGTCCGGTCAACAAGGCCGCCTATGCGTTCGCCACCACCGGGCTCGCGGCGGCCACCACCGCCTCCTACGAGATCATGGCGACGGTGATGGCCGCAGGCATGGTGCCACCTCTTGCCATGGCGCTGGCTACCGTGGTGCGTCCGAAGCTGTTCAGCGAACCGGAGCGCGAAAATGGTCGTGCCGCATGGCTTCTCGGCGCATGCTTCATCTCCGAGGGCGCCATTCCGTTCGCGGCTGCCGATCCGCTGCGCGTCATCCCTTCGATGATGTTCGGCGGCGCCATCACCGGCGCGATCTGCATGGCGGTCGGCACGTCGTCACCCGCGCCGCATGGCGGCTTCTTCGTCCTGTTCGCCATCGGCAAGCCCGTCTGGTTCGTCATCGCCATCCTGATCGGGACCGTCGCCGGCGCACTGGCCGTCATCGCCGCCAAACAGTTCGCAAAGCCCACTGTCGAGGCCGAGAGACCCCCGGCCCTGGCAACCGCCTAGACCTCGCACCAACCACCGCTAAGGAGTCCCCATGCCCACCAAGACCGTCATCGTCGGCTCGTCGATCGGACTGCACGCCAGGCCTGCGGCCATCATCGCCGAAGCCGTCGTCAACGCCGGCGTACCCGTCACGCTCTCGATGGACGGCGGCGAGCCCGTCGACGCCGGCTCGGCCCTGATGATCATGACGCTGGGTGCAGGCAACGGCGCAGAGGTCACCGTCGCGTCCGACGACGAGGCAGCCCTGGCGACGGTCGCCGACCTGGTTCAGCAAGACCTCGACGCCTGAGTGCTCCGCTGGGCGGTCACGCCTTCTGTGGCAGGCGCATCCTGCGACGAATCCGCGACACCGCGGCGCACCGGTGCAAAGTGCGTTTGGGCGATTGCCGACACGATCACGAAGACCGCGATCTCGAACTAGCCGGTTACGCCAACGCCTTGGGCGGCAGCGGGGTATCGACGATGTCTTGATTCCCGCGATGATCCGTGACGTCACGGCATTCGCCGCGGACCTCGATGCCGCCGCTGCCGTTCGGCGCATAGGGGCGTAGCACCGTGATCGCATTGTCCTTGGCCAGCGATGCCGCATGACTTGCGAAACCGCTGTCGGTGCTCCAGCCGCCGCGCCGCAGCGTATCGACGAACCTGTCGACTTCGGCCTGCGATTCTTCGTACGTCGCGGAGTGTGCGTAGTCGATCTGGACCAGACCGCGGTATGGCGGCTTGCCCTCGTCGCTGCAGGCTTCATACCGGAACGTTGCGCCGACATCCTTGAGCTGCAACGTCTTAACTACGTCACGCGCGGCCTCAATCACCTGCGACTTAGCTTCTTCAGGTGTCATCGGGTCCGACACCCCGTCCTTAAACTTGTTCACGATCGCGCATCCCGAAACCATCGACACTGCCGTCACGGTTGCCATCAATAGCCGCAGTTGCTTCATGACCGACCCGTCCCTGCTTTGGAAGTGACCCGGCGCCAGGTCAATGTCGTTCGAGCCTTTCGAAGTCGTCAGACGGAGCCGCGGCTAACTCGACGATCCGCCGCCTGAAGGTGCGACTGACTAGGTCGAGTTCGATCTCCGTTCCGGCTGCGATGTGCTTGTCCCAAGGAAGGACGATGACGCGGCCAGGCGGCACGTGACGCTCGAACTGCTGTACTAAGTCGGTGACATCGATGTTGGGTTTGCCAGGGACGACGTGGTTGATCACGACGCACGATCGACCGAGCAGATACTGATATCCGTTCTGCCGCAACCAGTCCATCGTCACCGCGGCCTGCCGAGCACCGTCAATCGACGCACTCGCAACGATCACCAGGCCCGATACGGTCGAGAGCACCCCGCGGGCCGCGGGCTGGAACATCCCCGTCCCACAGTCGGCCAAAACGAGGTTGTAGTAACGGGACACGATGTTGGTCGCGCCCCTCCAGTCCTCGTCGTTAAATTCGCGACGGGCGGCGCTGTACTCCGCGGACGGCAGGATCTCCAGGTTCGACGCGTTCATGCTCGTATATGCCCGAATGTCGTTGTAGCGGACGAGCTCTTTGTCCGCGAGCAAGTCCGACACGGTAGCCGCCGACTGGCGCGTCGTGCGGTCCGCGAGGTTGCCGCCGTCAGGATCGGCATCGACCGCCAGGATTCGGTCCCCGCAGACCTTGCTCAGCGTCGACCCGAGCGTCACAGTTACGGCGGTCTTGCCAGCCCCGCCCTTGAGTCCACACACGCCAATCTGATAGGAATCGAGCGCATTTCGGCGAATTCGGGAATGCAAGTCCATCTCGTACAACTCGTCGTGGGAAGGCCCGAGGTTGATCCGAGTCAGCATGTACAGCAGACGGCGCCAGCCGCGCTGCGATGGCATCTTCACCGTGGAGTTAGCACCGACATGCGACAGCGCGTCAACAGCTCTGTGGCTTCCGGTCGCCGTCGATCTTTGATAGGCCCACGACTCAGCCGGTTGCCAGGCACTGTTGTCCTGTGATCTCGGTTCAGTGAAATGCTGCGATCGAGCTGGCGTCATTTTGGGCCACGGCGGTGTTGGAACCGCCTGCGGCTGCTCGAATTGCGCGCCGGTCGTGCTGCCCGCGGTTTGCGGAACCGTCACGCCCGTGGTTGGCCGGCGCTGCGAGCCGGCTGTGTGAGTGGCAGGCATGTGCGCAGTGATCTCCGTCTGCGTTGGTGGGGGGGCCGCCGATCCCGGGGATACGGCCCGTCGTCGTTAGCCAACATGGCACCTCTCATTGTTCGTTCTCACGGACACACGTAGTAGGCAGCATTCCCTCAAGGTTTCCGTCTGCGTTACGTTCATACTGCTCCACTGAATACGCGGTTTGTAAAAAGCTTGGCGCAGCCCGGTCTACGACCGCTAGCGAGGCTCTCTGACGGGCGGTTGGTTGACACCCACAACTACTGCGATCAGCTACCCACGCCCCAGTTATCCGAATCCGACGTCACGGCGTCGTCGTCCGTCGCGACCCACGAACTGCAGTTTCTATGTAGTCGCGCGACGCACCCTGATCGCCGTATGCAATTGGCCGGCCCCGGCGTAGTTGATACTTGATAGTGGCCGACATCCGCGTCGTCTAACACCGAAGGAGATGTGTAGTGACCGACCGCGACGACGCCTTTCGGAGAGACTCCGGCTGGACGGGTCCCGAGGAAACCGGCTACGAGCCACCGACACCGCCGGCCGAACCAGCCCCTCCCCTCAAGCCTCCGATGCCCTCGCGGCCGAGTGCAGATTTCGTCGCGCCAGAACCTGGCACAGATCCGCCCGAAGAGGCCGCGAAGGACCCCGGCCGCGCGACGCGACCGGCAAGTGGACGGGTGCCGCAGACCCCAAGTCCTGATCCCGGACCGCAACCCGCTGCGCCTCCGCCTCCGCCGTTCCTCGATCCGGAACGGCCGATCGGCAGCTTCCGTGAGCCGCCCCGATATGGGCCACGACCGGGATCGCCCCGCGACACGGGGCCGCTGCCGACCTCTGGCCGCCCCGACGACGGTGCGTGGAGTCAGCCGGGCTGGCAGACCCCCCCTGCCCCTCGTCCGGCGGGACAGACCGCTCCACCACCCCAATCGTCGGGCGCGCGGACCGGTCCGGCCTGGCAACCGTCGGGTTACGGACCCGATGCGGACGCGGCGCCGCCTCCGTCACCCGGGTCCTACGCCGACAGGATCAGAGCCGACGACCTCGTGCCCACACGCACGGTGCCGCCCAGTCGCGGCTGGCGTCTCGCGCTGTACAAGGCCACCTTCGGCATGGTCAACCTCGGCCAATCTCAAGACGAGATCCGGCAGGCCGAGTTGGAGAACCGCATTAAGTCGGTGCTACGCGGCCACTACAAGATCGGTGTGATGGGCAAGGGCGGCGTTGGAAAGACGACGGTGTCCGCCAGCGTCGGGTCAGTGTTCGCTGAATTGCGCCAAGACGACCGCGTCGTGGCCATCGACGCCGACACCGCGTTCGGCAAGCTCGGCACCCGCGTCGACCCCAAGGCGCAAGGGTCCTACTGGGAGCTGGCGGCCGACCAGCACCTCGAGACGTTTGCCGACGTACGCAGCCGGGTGGGCAACAACGCAGCGGGCCTGTTCGTTCTCGCGGGCGAGGCGACGCCTGCACGCCGCCGCATCCTGGACCCTGCGATCTACCGCGAAGCGACGTCACGGCTGGACCGCTACTTCACGATCTCGATCATCGACTGCAGCTCGACCATGGACGCTCCCGTCACCCAAGAGGTACTGCGGGATCTCGACGCGCTGATCGTCGTCTCGTCTCCGTGGGTCGACGGCGCGGCCGCGGCAGGTCAGACCATGGACTGGTTGGCCGCGCGCGGGCTGACCGGTCTGCTGCAGCGCACGGTGATCGTCCTCAACGACTCCGACGGGCACGCGGACAAACGGACGCGCTCGATCCTGGCCCAGCAGTTCGCAAGTCAGGGCCAGGTCGTCATCGAGGTGCCGTTCGACGGCCACCTCCGGCCCGGCGGAGTGATCGATCGGACCAGTGAGATGTCGCCGGACGCGCGGCGGCGCTTCGTGGAAGTCGCCGCTGCGCTCGCCAACTACTTCCCCACCGTGGACGACCGACGCAGGGAACGCAACTAGGCGAACCCCTTAGCAGCACCGCAACCCGAGGCCACTCGGCCAGCCCGGGAGTGCCTCGGAATGCCTGCGGCTTGGACGGTTTCCCTCAGTGAACGCCTACCAGGTGTCCACGAACCGCCTGCCGCGCGGCGGCTGGTCCCGCGAAGCGGCTGCCGCGAGGGTCGCGGCGATCAGGCCGCGGGTATCGGCGGGATCGATGACATCGTCGATCTCGAACAGCACAGCGGCGTTGAGTGCCTTGGCATTTTCCTGCGCGGCGGCCGTCGCCTGCCGGACGCGCTCCTCGCGCTCGTCGTCGTCGGCGATCTTTTCGAGCTCCTTACGCAGCCCGAGACGAACGGCGCCCTCGAGGCCCATCGGGCCGAGGTGGGCGCCCGGCCACGCCACGGTGAGCAGCGGCTCGTGCAGGCTGCCGCCCGTCATCGCCTGTGCGCCAAGGCCGTAACCGCGGCGCAGGATAACTGCGATCAACGGAACGCTCAGCGCTGCGCCCGCGACGAGCATGCGCGACGCGCGCCGCACAAGCGCTTCCGCTTCCGCCGCAGGCCCGACCATGTAGCCGGGGCAGTCGACCAGCGAGACGATCGGCAGGCCGAAGGCGTCGCACAGCTGGAGGAAACGCGCGGCCTTATCGGATGCAGCCGCCGTGATCGCGCCTGCCATCACGCGGGTGTTGTTGGCGATCACGCCGACGGCTCGGCCCTCGATCCTGGCGAGCGCGGTCACCATCTCGGGAGCGAACCGCTCGCGAAGGAATGTCACCGATCCGTCGTCGGCCAACGCCTCGATAATGGGCGCGACGAAGTAGGCGCGCCTGGCACGCTCGGGAATCATTGTGCGCAAACGTGTTTGGTCACCGGCTTCGCCAGTGGTCGTAGCGCCCTGGAAGTAGCCGAGCAGCTTCTTTGTCACGGCGACCGCTTCGGCCTCGTCGGCGACGACGACGTCGACCACTCCGTTGGGCTCCTGCATCGAGATCGGGCCGACGTCGTCGGGGTGGATGTCGCCGAGTCCGCCGCCTGCGATCATCGCTGGCCCGCCCATGCCTATCGATGCATCCTCGGTCGCGACGATCAGATCGGAGCATCCGGCGATCACCGCATTGCCCGCGAAGCAGCGCCCCTTGACGATCGCGATCCGCGGCACCAGCCCAGACAGGGCCGCCCACAGTTTGAATGCGCGGGCGTCGAGAGCGGAGACGACGGGGTAGTCGGTGTCGCCGGGACGTCCACCGCCGCCCTCGGCGAAGAAGACGGTGGGCAGCCGCATCCGCTCGATCAACTCGAAGAGCCGGTCCTTCTTTCGGTGGCCGAGCGCGCCCTGGGTACCGGCAAGCACGGTGTAGTCGTAGGACAACACCGCGCAGGCGCTGCGCTCGTCGCCGAATAGGTCGCCGTTGATGCGTGCCGTACCCGCGATCAAGCCGTCGGCCGGCGTGCGCTCGGTCAGTTCGGCCAGGTCTCGGCGAAACCGCTGGGCGGCAATCGTGAACCGGCCGTACTCGACGAACGAACCGGCATCGACGAGGTCCTCGACGTTCTCCCTCGCCGTTCGTCCATTGCCTGCGTGTCTGCGATCGACCACATCGGGGCGGGCGGCGTCCTCGGTGAGCGCGCGACGCCGCAACAATTCGGCGTGATCGTCGCGGATCGGCTCGTCAGGTTCGGTCATCGCGCTGATGCTAACGCTGCCAAAGTTATCCACAGGGCTTCTGGAGGCGGCGGTGTTCTGTCGGCGATCCGGCTTACCTGGGGTACGGGACTGTCGTCGTCGCGCTGTCAGGCGCTTGATCGCCGTACTTCGGCTGGATGACGATCTGGTCCTGGATGGGAACGGGTGGCTCCTCCGGTGCCGGTGCGGGAGCCTGCGCCGTTTGCGGCAGCTCAACTGATCCTGGGTCCTCGGCCTCGGGCGCCGGCGCCTGAAGAATCGGCTCCGGGTCCGGCGCGTCCGACTGCGATGGGGGCAACGGCGCCGAGGAGCGCGGTTGCCGCGCCGTAGATCGCGGTGCGCTCTGCGTATTTGTGGGAGCGGGTGCCGCCGGCGTGGCCGCCCTTGGGGCCGGTGCCCTAGTCGGCGCCGGTTGCGACGTGACGCCCGGCCCGACACTGCCCGGGGTGCCGGCTTGCGACGGAGCCCCCACAGACGGCGGCGAACCGCCGGGATTGCCCCTGGTAGACGCGGGCGCCGTCTCGGTGACACCGCTCGGGGCGACCGACGATTCGGGCATGAACCACCAGGCGAGCACGAAGCCAAGCGCCATGAGCGGAATGCCGATCAGCAACGCCAGCAACAACATTCGCCGGGATCTGCGCTCCGGGTCGTGTTGCTGCGGCGCGGCGTCGGACCATATCGCATCGCGCGGACCAGGCCGGGACAGTCGCTGCGTTGCATCCGCGTCGGGAGGCAGGGGCAGCCGCTCCGTTGCGTCCGCGTCGGGAGGCGAGGCGGCCTGCATCTCCGAGCCGGCGGACGTCAATTGAATCTGGCTCAATGTCTGGTCGCGAAGCCCAGCCGGGGCGGGGAGGAACACCGGCGCGCCGGCAAGCAGCGCAACAGGATTGAGCAGCCGGCGACGTTCTCCCTGACACGTGGCGCAGCTCTCGATGTGGCGTGAGACGCGCTTGCGCATCAGGATCGTGAACTGTCCGTCCCAGCCCTGCAGTATGTCGGCCAACTCCGGGCACTGGTTGGGATTGCTTCGGGCGCGGCGGCAGATCAGCAATGCGCCAAGGGACCGTTCCATGGTCTCGCGGAGCCGGTACACCATCGTGTTGGCGTTGGTTTGGCTAACGCCAAGTGCCTCAGCCAATTCCGGACCGTCTAGGCCGTGGCGGTATGACAACTCCAGCACCGAGCGGTCGCGGTCCGACAGCCCGCCGGCGGCCTCTGCGATCAAACTTGCCAACTCCGTCCGGCTCGCCATCACGTCCGGGCCCGCGTCGGCGGAGACCACCTCGGGCAGCGCATCGGTCGGCTGTTCCCTGCGCCGGTCGCGGATCCGCCGCAGACACCGATGACGGGCGATCCCGTATAACCATGGGCGGAGCTTGTCCGGTTCGCGTAGATCACCAAGGCATGTGGCTGCTTCACAGAACGCGTCCTGCACGCAGTCGGCGGCCGCGTCGCGATCGGCCAGCATTCCCACGCAGAAGTCGTACAGCCGGTCGGCGTAGCGGTCGTAGATCGCGGCGAACGCCCGGCGGTCACCGGCCGCGGCGGCTCGTGCCAGGTCTGCGTCCGAACTGCCCGGGCCGATGATGCCCCAGTCCCGAGCTGCGGTCATGATCTTGCTTCCCATACCGGCCTGCGTCGGTATCCAGTCACGGTAATCCCGACGAAACGTAGCTGCATCTTCATTGCAGCGATTGACGACGGGCTGCCCTCCCGCCGCCAGGCGTGCAGGGCAACCCCTCGTGGTCTTTAACAAAAGCTCGAATTCGCGCAGATATCCGAGAAATCGGACGGGACGGGCACCCCCAGCGGGGGCGCTGGTTCCGGCGCAGGCTTCGGCAGAATGACCTCCGTGTCACCGGGCCCCTTGGGTCCGACCGGGTCGGTGGGACCGGGCGGATCGAGCTTCGGATCAAGCTTGGGTCCGCCCGGGTCGGCGGGACCAGGCGGATCGAGCTTCGGATCAAGCTTGGGTCCGACCGGGTCGGCGGGACCAGGCGGATCGAGCTTCGGATCAAGCTTCGGATCGATCGGCGCCGGAAGGGGCTTGGGCGGTTCGATCTTCGGCTCGATCTTCGGTGGTGCCGGCTTCGGCGGCTCAGGCTTGGGCTTGACCTGGAAGGGCACCGGGATCGGCACAGGTACCTGCTGGACCGGCGCGGGCACTACGACAGGAGCGGGGGCCGGAGCAGAAACGGGTGCAGGCGCCGGGGCAGGTGCGGGGTTGGCCGGCAGGTTGATGACGGGACCGCTGTCCTGCGGTGGCACGACAACAGTCGTCATATCGGGCACAACGATCTCCGGCGCAGGCACGGCCGGCGGGATGGCCTCTGGCGCCGTCACTGCGGCGGGGTTGCCGTTGGTCCGGGGCACCAGAGACACCGGCCGGGTCAAGTCCGATCCGCCCCCGAACAGCGCCACTCCGAGTAGCGCGCCAGCGCCGACAGCGACGACCGCGCCCAACGCGATGACGCTGTTGCGCAGCGAGTTCGACGTGCGTGGTGCGGCAGTCTGCGGCGTGGCGGTTGGCATGTAATTGGGCATCGCTGGGTGGAATCCGTCGTACCCGAATTTGCGCCCGTACGTGCGACCGACTGGGCGCGCCGCTGCGTAGGGCTTCTGGTAGTTAGTGGTGGTCATGGCTTGCTCCTTTTGCGTGTCGCCGCCCCCGTTTGGGTGGCTTTCACGGGTGTGGGCAGCGATCCAGGCCCAGTCGCACACTTTTTTCGAAGATTTTTTCCGTCCGGTTCGGATGACGCACGGACGGGACTGCGGTTCGCTGCGCCCGACGAGGTGAATGGGCTGCTGAAATGCCGCGGTGACGCACTCCGGCGATTCGGTTGCCTAGCGGTCGCGGATTGCGTGGGAGTCGCGAGGGACTCGGATGAGTGACGACTGGATGGACCCCATCGAGGCGTATGCCTGCGGCCGGGCGATGCGTGAGACTACCGATCACCCGGTCCATCGGCACGTTATGCTCGCCGACGCGCGGCCCCCGGGTTGCGGGTTGCGCGCACGCGGGCAACGAGGGACGACTGCCGGAACTGGTCCCGCTACGTGTCGGCGGATACTGGCGTCACCGTTCGCGCGTTTTCGGGGCAGTGCCGCGTTGATCGTCGCCGATCGGCTCGTCAGGTTCGGTCATCGAGGAATGCGATCGTCGCTTCGAGGGACTCGAAGAACTCGTCGACTTCGTCTTCGTTATAGCCTCGCTTGCCGATCGGCGGCTTGGAGAAGGACACGGCGTGCACGTCTTCGACCGATAGGCTTCCGTAGCCGTCCAGCCGACTGGCGGCCAACTGCAGGAACGCGTCGACCTCGTCCTTGTTATAGCCGCGGTGTCCCCACGGTGGTTTACCAAAGGTCGCGTATCGGACGTCTTGGGAGGTCAAGCGTCGGGCCCTCATTGCGGCTGATGCTAACGCTGCCGAAGTTATCCACAGGCCTTCTGTGGGCGTCGGTGTTCTGTCGGCGATCCGGCATACCGTGCGGTCGTGAGTACGAATTGGGTAAATACCGTCAGCCGTGACCACGTCGAACGTGGCGTGCAGGGCCGCTTCACTCAGGCCAACCACGGCAAGCCACACATGTTGAAGAAGCTGGAAAAGGGTGACTGGATCGTCTTCTACTCCCCGAAGACCGTCTATCCCGACGGCGAGCCGTTGCAGGCCTTCACCGCCATCGGGCAGGTCGCCGACGATGAGCCGTACCAGGTCGAGATGTCTCCGGACTTCCAGCCGTGGCGGCGCAACGTCGACTTCCTGGCCTGCGCCGAAACGCCGATCCGACCGCTGATCGAACACCTGGACTTCATCGAGGACAAGTCGCGATGGGGCTATAAGTTCCGCTTCGGTGTGTTCAAGATCGACGATCACGATCTGGAAGTGATCCGTTCGGCGATGACGGCCTCTTGCTGAGCGCTACCGTGAATCGGTGAGCAACACCGACGCCGCGCCTGCCGAAGTCGCCTGTGTGGCTTCGGCATTCGCCGGTGTGCTGCATCCACGCGAGGTACCGCTGGGCGGACCACGGGCGATCCTGGTGCGCCGCACGCTCCCGCAGCGGGAGCGGTCGCTGATCGGGGCGTGGTGTTTCGCCGACCACTACGGCCCCCACGACGTGCGTGGCGGCCAAGGGATGGACGTGCCGCCGCATCCCCACACCGGATTACAAACCGTCAGTTGGCTGTTCAGCGGTGAGGTGGAACATCGCGACAGCGCGGGGGTACACGCGATGGTGCGGCCCGGCGAGCTGAACCTGATGACGGCGGGCGCGGGCATCTGCCATTCCGAGGTCTCCACCGCGGCCGCCACGGTGCTGCACGGTGTGCAGCTCTGGGTGGCGCTGCCCGACTGCGGCCGGGACACCGGCCGCGACTTCGCGCACTACGTGCCGCGGCCGCGTTCGGTCGCCGGCGCCACGCTGCGAGTCTTCCTCGGAGAGCTGGCGGGCGACCACTCCCCCGTCCACACCTTTACGCCGCTGCTCGGCGCGCAGATCGACCTCGACCCGGGTGCCCACCTCACCCTCGACGTCGATCCGACCTTCGAGCACGGCGTGCTGCTCGATCAGGGCAGCGTCGAGGTCGCAGGCACCGCTCTCGCGGTGGCCGATCTGGCGTTCCAGGCGGCCGGCGGCGACTGTCTGGAGATCGTCAACCGTGGCCAAAGCCCGGCGCGAGTGCTGCTGCTCGGTGGTCCGCCGTTTCCCGAGCAGCTGGTGATGTGGTGGAACTTCGTCGGTCGCAGCCACGAGGACATCGCCGCCTACCGGCAGATGTGGCAGGACCACGACGGTCGCTTCGGTGCGGTGCACGGATACCGGGGACCGGTCGATCGCCTCCCGGCCCCTCCGCTGCCGAACGCGACGTTGCGTCCGCGGCCCAATCCCGGGGTATAGATGGAGTCATGGCCACCGACAAGACCGGCGCACCCACCACCGTCACCCAGGAATCCGACCGCTTTAGCATCGCCGTTGACGACCAGAAGGTCGGCCTCACCGAGTACGTCGATCGGGACAGCCAACGAATCTTTCCGCACACCGAGGTCCAAGACGCGTTCGAGGGCCGCGGACTCGGAACGATCCTCATCGGCGAGGCGCTGCAGGCAACCCGCGACGCCGGGCTTCGGATTGTCCCGGTTTGCCCTATGGTGGCCGCGTTCGTCAAGAAGCACGACGAGTACACCGACGTCGTGGACCCGGTGGACGCCGACGTCAAACGCTGGCTGGCGAACTCTTAGATGAGCTAGCCCGATATCGTCGGTCGCGATGACCACACAGGATCGCGCAACCGGCGAGCCGGCTGGCAGTCGCCTGCCGCCGGCGTTCTACATCCCCGACGGCGACGAATTCGTGCCGACGGCACTCGCTCGCGGGCCGTGGGGTCAGACAATCAGCGGCATGGTCACCGGGGGCATCCTCGGCCATGTGATCGAGCGTGATGTCGGCGATCCTGACTTCCAGCCGGCCCGGCTCACCGTCGACCTGCTGCGTCCGGCGGCCATGGCTCCGCTACGCGTCCAGACAACCGTCGCCCGCGAGGGTAGGCGGTTGCGGCTGGCCGACGCTGTGGTGACGCAATCCGATACGGTCGTCGCCCGCGCCAGCGCGCTGTTCTTGCGCCGTGGCGACCAGCCGACCGACGAGGTGTGGACGTCACCCGTTGCGATGCCGCCGGTGCCCGCGGCACCCGATCCGGTACCCGACGACTTGAGCATGATGGTGTGGACCTACGGCAAGGACAACCACACCCCCGGCCCTGGTTTCGGGCTCGTCGCGTGGCAGCACGCGGGGCCGAAATACGTCTGGGTGCGCTCGATCCGGCCGCTCGTTGCCGGCGAGCCCCTGACGCCGTTCACCCACGCCGCCATGGCCGGCGACATGGCTAGTTCGCTAACCCATTACGGCACCGGCGGTTTGCGGTTCATCAATGCGGACTACACCCTGTCGCTTAGCCGTCTGCCCGACGGTCCATACATCGGTCTGGCTGCACTCACGCACTCCAGCCACGGTGGTGTGGCCACTGGCACCGCGACGATCGTCGACCAACACGGCCCAATCGGCACCGGTGTGGCCACTGCGTTGTCCAACCCCGGTTTCGACCCGCCGCACCCTTAGCGCGGCTTGAGCACAACCACAGGAATCTCGCGGTCGGTCCAGCTCTGGTAGTTGTCGAAGTCCGCGTAGAGCTCCACCAGCTTCGGCCACAACCGGGCCCGCTCATCCTGGTCCGCCGTCGCAGCGCGGACCGCACGACGGTTGGCACCGATCTCGACGAAGGTGTCGGGGTTGGCCACCAGGTTGCGGTACCACTGCGGATCCTCGGGGCGTCCGCCCTGGGAGGCGACGATCACCACGTCGGCGCCGTCGAACATGTAGAGCAACGGCGTGACGAACACCTTGCCGGACTTGCGGCCACGGTGCTCGAGCAACAGGGTGGGCACCGGCTTGCGGAAGCCCGCGCCGATGCGCCACTTTCCGCCGATCTTGCCGCCCGTGCGGCGATACACCCACACGTGCGCCTTGCCCGCGTACTTGAAGATCTTCGGCAGCAGCGGAGAGTCCAGCTGCTTGGGACGGTCCTGCGGCATCAGAGGTACCGCGCCGTGGTGCCACCGATCGGCATGGCACCCATGCCGAGCTTGCGGTGATCCCAACTGCGTAGCCGGGTGGGCACGACGCGCACACAGATGCGGTTGTTCATCATCTGGTCGACGAACGGGCGCATCTCGTCGGTATACGGCCCGGTGTATCGCTCCCAAACGCTAATCCCCACGCGCAGAATGGTTTCCGGGTCGTCGACGATCTCTGCTCTGCCGTCGATCGACACCCCGCGCAGCGTGTCGTAGCTTTGCCCGTCCTCGATCATCACGGTGATCGTCGGGTCGCGGAACAGGTTGACGGCCTTCTGCGACTTGGCCTTGGTCTCGAACCAGATCTCGCCGTCGACGACCGCGTACCACATCGCGACCAGGTGCGGCCTGCCGTCGGGCAGCACGGTGGCCATCGTCGCGGTCCGGCTGCGCTCGATGAACTCCGCGATCTCGTCGTCGGTCATGACGATCTTCGCGCGTTGGTTTGTGCCCACGTTTGGATACTTTCAGGTCGCTACGGGGGTGACTGTCACCGGGATGCCGTTGAGGGCGCCGTTGCCCGATGGTTCGTCGAGGAACGTCGGCGGCGACAGAATGTTTGTGTTCACGCCCGGCGAGTCGTTGGCGATCGACATCCGGGTGCCCGGCTTGCCGTGACCCCACCCGTGCGGCATCGACACCACCCCCGGCATGATCTCGCCCGTCACCTCGACGGGCGCCTCGATCTGCCCGCCCGCCGAGGTAATCGTGACGAGGTCGCCCGTGTTCACGCCTCGCTTGGTCGCATCGTCGGCGTGCATCAGCAGGGTGCAGCGGTCCTTGCCTTTCATCAGCGGCCCGACGTTGTGCAGCCACGAGTTGTTCGACCTCAGGTGCCGCCTGCTGACCAGCACCAGCTCATCGGGTGCGCGGTTGAGGCGGTCGGCGAGCCGGGGCAGGTCGTCGAGCAGGTACTGCGGGGCGAGGCGGATCTTGTGGTCCGCCGTGCCGAGAATCTCGGGGACCTGCGGCACCATCGGCCCGAAGTTGATGCCGTTCGGTTGGGCCTTTAGTTTGTCCAGGGTGACGCCGTCGGGGTTCTCACCGTATCGGTCGCCGAACGGCCCGGTGCGCAGGGTGAGGTCGAGGATGCGCTCGGGTCCACCACGCTCGTACTTCCCGCGGATGGCCGCGCCGTCGAGCCCCTTGGTGAACGCCATGTAATCGAAGAAGCCGTCGTCGATGCCGGCGACGTCGACGTCCTCGGCGGGTGTGCCGGTGCACAGCCCGGTCAGGCGGATCAGGATCTCCCACTCCTGCGGCCGGTCCGGATCCTCCGGCTCGAACACCGGGAGCGAGTAGTTCGCGATGCTGTTGATCGCGAAGTTGAGAATCAGATCGTCGTGGTGCGGCTGCTCCAGCGGCGACGGCGCCGGCAGGATCACATCGGCATGCCTTGTCGTTTCGTTGAGCCACAGGTCGACGGAGATCATCGCGTCCAGCGTCGGCAACGCCTCGTCGAGCTTGTGGCCCGCGGGCGTCGACAGCACGGGATTGCCCGCGACGGTGATCAGCGCCTTGATCTGTCCCTCCCCCGGGGTCGCGATCTCCTCGGCCAAACATGACACGGGCACCTGCCCGAGCACTTCCTTCGCGCCGCGGACACGGGTGCGGTACCGGCCGAATTCCGGCGCACCGTCTTCCAGTCCGGGGATCGGCTGCACGGTTACCGACCACGCCGCGGCGCGCGGGAACATCGACCCGCCGGGGGCGTCGAAATGTCCTGTGAGGATGTTCACCACGTCGACGAGCCAGCTGGCGAGGCTGCCGAACTCCTGATTGCACAGGCCAATTCGGCCGTACACCACCGCGCGCTCGGTGCCAGCCAATTCGCGGGCCAAGGTTCGAATGCGGTCGGCGGTGATGCCGGTGACCGCGGCGACGCGGTCCGGCGACCACTCGGCGGCCGCTTGCCGCATCGTCTCCACGCCGTCGAGATGGGGTTTGACGGCGCCGACGCTGACCAGGTTCTCGACGAACAGCGTGTGCACGACCGCGAGCAGCAGCGCCGCGTCGGTACCCGGGGTGATCGGCAGCCACTCGTCGGCCCGCGCGGCGGTGGCGGTGCGCACCGGGTCGACGACAATGACTTTGCCCCGCTTGCGAATTGAATCGATGATCCCCATCACGTTGGGGGCCGCGAGCAGCGAGCCCTGCGATGCCGCGGGGTTGGCACCCATGACGATCAGCAGGTCGGTGCGTTCGATGTCGGGGACCGGGAAGCTCCACCACCCGCCGTACATCAGATGCGACGACAGATTCTTCGGCCACTGGTCGACGGTGCCAGGTGAGTAACTGAGCGGGATTCCCGACATGCCAAGCAGCACACCGGTGTAGCGGCCGAGGGAGAACGAGTGCGCCAGCGGGTTGCCGGTGTAGCACGTCACAGCGCCGATGCCGTGCTTCTCGATCACCGGGGCCAGCAGCTCGGTGCACCGGCGGAAGGCCGCATCCCAGCTGACCTCCTGCCACTGGCCGTCGACCTTGATCATCGGGCGACGGATGCGGTCGGGATCCTCGTGTACCGCGCCGAGGGTGGCGCCCTTTGGGCAGATGTGGCCGCGGCTCCAGGTGTCGTCGCGGTTGCCGCGGATGCTCGCGACGCTGCCGTCCTCGACGTGAATCTCTAAGCCGCACATGGCCTCACACAGTGGACACGTGTAGAGGTGCCGCCCGTCCTCGCCGATACCGGCCAACGGCTTGATGACCTCAGTCGTCATTGCGGCCTCCATTCGTCATTTGTTGTGACACACTGTAACGACAAATGGCAGCGGCGGGAAGGCGAACCGTGGAGGCGCAGCGGCGGCATCGGCGGCAAGGCTCGCGCCGGGATCCGTCGATCGACACTGCAGTGCTGGCCGCGGCGCGGCGGCTCCTTGTCGAACGGGGCTACACCGCGACGACCATCGACCTGATCGCCACCACGGCCGGGGTCAGCCGGCCTGCCGTGTACCGCCGCTGGAGTTCGAAGGCGGAGTTGGTGCACGAGGCGCTTTTCCCGGACCTCGGACCCGAGCCGCAGGCGGATGAGTTCGCCGCCGAGATCACCCGCCTCTGCCGCGGGGCGCTTCGGATGTACGGTGACGCCGCGGTACGCGAGTCAATTCCCGGCCTGCTCAACGACTTACGTTCGGATCACCAGATGCGCCGCGTGCTCAGCGACCGATTGGAGGCCACCGCGCGCAGTCAGCTCGCCGAGCGAGTTGGCGAGGCGGTCGCCGACGGCACCGCCCGCCCCGGCGTCAGCGCCGACACAGTGATGGACGCCATCGCAGGCGGTGCCTGGTACGCGGTGTGCGTGCGCCGCATCAAAGATGTGGACACCGCGGCCAAGGAGCTGAGCGAGCTCGTGCTCCGGGGTGTGCTCGCATGACCCTCAGCCGTTGAGCAGCATCGCGTACTGGGCGGCAACCTGCTGCTGGGCATCCAACAGGGTGTCCGAGGTGGTTTCGATCGCGTACCGGTCCGCCGCGCCAAGACAGTAGAAGGTCTTGTCCTCCAACTGAAGGCAACGGCTATCCGGCAGGTTGTTGACCGGCTTGGCCGGCTGCGACGTCGGCTGCAATTCTGCGTAGAACCCGTCGACGATCTTCGGCGCGCTCGCTGAGTCCTTGGTCTGGTAGACGTTCGTCTTCGCCATCGCCACCAGATCCATCCCGGTGTCGCTGAACAACTTCGCCGATCGGGTCGGATCGGTTTGGAACTGCAGCGCGCCGCGTTGCTCGTAGGTGGTGAACTGCGTGGCCGTCGCCTGTTTCTCAGGGACCGGAAGGGTGCGCGCCAGAAGCCCGGTCGGGTCGAGCGAGATATCGGCGAACTCGGCGGGATCGGTCGCGCGGAAGGCGTCGATGGCCGGGCCCTGCAGGTCGACATTCTTGGCCACAATGCCGAGTGCCTGGTCCATCCCGTCAACTGCCTGCGCGAGTTGCATGAACACGTATTCGCCGTGCGGCGTGAAGGCCCGCACCGCATTCCACTTCTTGCCTGTGGAGCCCTCGGTCTGTGTGTAGCTCGCCGCCTGCGTTTCGGGATGACCAGGGATCTGGGTGCGCTGGACGCCCTCCCCTGTCTTGGCCGCGATATCGCCGAACTCCGTGGCGGCGGCCGCGGCGGCGCCCTGGTCGGCGAAGCGCAGCACCGCGTTCACCAGAATCTTCTGCCCCTCCGCGGTACGCGCCGACGCGAAGCCGTTGATGAAGCCGTGCTGGCTGGCCGACACCGCGAACGACTCAGGGCCGATGGTCGCAAGGGCGTCGGCGCTCTGCAGGACAGTGGCACCAAACCCGAACCATTTGGACAGCGCCGGGTCGACTTCCCATGGACCGACGACGTTGTTGGCCATCCGCTGGGACTCGACCAGCACACCTCGCAGTGGATCGCCCGTAACGCCGAGCGGCTGGCTTGGCTCAGTGGGGTATGGCCCGACGTCGAGCTTGCTGACATCGACCGTCGGGACTTTCGGAGCGCCCGACTCTTTCACTGCAGAACCGTCGACGGCCGTCGTACACGCCGCCGACAGCACCGCCACCGAAACAAAAGCGATATACGCGAGCCGCATTCGCAGAAAGCTACCGTGCCTCACACCAAATACAACTTGCGGCCAACGCGGTGTCGAAAAGCAATTCAAGGGATTTGGGCTTTGAAGAATCGAGGCGAGTCACCCGTAATCGGTGACTCGCCTCGTCTCGATTTTGTGGGCGAAGGGGGACTTGAACCCCCACGTCCCGAAGGACACTGGCACCTGAAGCCAGCGCGTCTGCCATTCCGCCACTCGCCCCAACAACCGGGGGAGCCTATCACGCGACGCACCTTGCTCCCCAACCGTGCCGGGGTCGTCGCCGGCCACCGCCGAGATCAAGATCAAGCCACTGACCAGCTTCGATTTGATTCTCAGAAAACTGTTGGTCCCGCTGCGCGGCGCACGGCCGATACCATGCAAGTGAGCCAAGTGGCCAGGCGACACGCTGGCCTTACCGGCGCAGAACAGGACCGACGAACAACGACGAGTGAGGCGGGCGGTGATATGGGTCTGGTCGACCGCATCGAACGCAAACTCGAATCAACTGTCGGCGATGCCTTCGCCAGGGTGTTCGGTGGATCGATTGTGCCTCAAGAAGTCGAGGCGATGCTTCGCCGAGAAGCCGACGCCGGCGCGCGGGAAGTGGCCGGAGACCGTATTTTGGCGCCAAACGACTACGTCATTACCCTCAGTGTGCCTGACTATCAGAAGGTGAGCGCCGACCCGGACCTCACATCAGCGACTTTCGCCAAGCACTTGGAGGGATACATCCATGAGCAGGGATGGCAAACGTATGGTGATGTGGTCGTCAGATTCGAGGCGTCGCCGAACCTGCACACCGGACAATTTCGCGCGCGCGGGGCGGTCAACCCCGATTCGACCACTGGCGAGCCCGCCCCACCCCGAGAGACTTCGTCCAACGCAGAACCAGGAGTACCGATGACTGACAACCCGAGCTACCGCGGCGGCCAGGGACCGGGGCGGCCCGCCGATGAGTACTACGACGAGCGGTATGGCCAACAGCCGGACGAGCGTGGCCAGGATCCCCGCGGCCAGCAGCCGCCGCCGGAGCAGGGCGGCTACCCGCCCCCCGCCGAGCCGGCCTATCCGCCGCGCCAGGGCTACCCAGAGCAGGGCGGCTACCCCGACCAGGGCGGCTACCCGGATCAGGGTTACCCGCCGCAGTCCTATGAACAGCGTCCGCCGGCCGGATACGGCCAGCCGCAGGGTGGCTACCCGGATCAGGGTTACCGGCAGGCACCCCCCGGCGGCGGCTACGGCCAGCCGCAGGGCGGCCAGCCCGGATACGGCGCCCCCGGCGGTGACTACGATTACGGTCGCGCGCCCGGGCAGGCCCGCCCTGACGAAGGCGGCTACGGTCGCCCCGAACCGCGGCCGGCGTACCCCGACCAGGGCGGCTATCCGGATCAAGGCGGCTATCCCGACCAGGGCGGCTACGGCGGCCAGGCATACGGCCGTCAGGACCAGGGATACGCAGCCCAGCCCGACTACGGCCGCTACGCCGAGCCCCCTGCCGGCGGCGGATACGCCGAGCCCGGTTATGGCGAGCCCGCGGGCGGCGGCTACGACTACGGCCAACCGCCGACCCAAGGCGGTTACGGCGCCGGCTACGGCCAGGGCGACTACCCGGCGGGCGCCGCCGCCGTCACGCTGCAACTCGACGACGGCAGCGGCCGCACGTACCAGCTGCGTGAGGGCGCCAACGTGATCGGCCGCGGCCAGGACGCCCAGTTCCGGCTGCCGGACACCGGTGTGTCCCGCAGGCATCTGGAGATCCGCTGGGACGGCCAGGTCGCGCTGCTGTCCGACCTCAACTCAACCAACGGCACCACGGTGAACAACGCGCCGGTGCAAGAGTGGCAGCTGGCCGACGGCGACGTGATCCGGCTCGGCCACTCCGAGATCATCGTCCGCGTTCACTGAGGGCTCTGTACGTGCCTGGCCGGCGGCGGCCGGGCGAAGCTGAACGCTTCACCCTCACGTCGATCGCTGTCCAAGTATCGTGACGTTGCCGATGGTGGCTGTGTTTTTTGCGTTGCCGGCGCGACGAGAACGGAACGGGGACGGAGAGGACGTCAGATGCAGGGGTTAGTTCTGCAACTGACGCGCGTCGGTTTCCTGTTGCTCCTGTGGTTGTTCATCTGGTCGGTGCTGCGCATCCTGCGGACCGACATCTACGCGCCGACCGGGGCGGTCATGGTGCGACGGGGGCTGGCGTTGCGGGGTTCACTGCTGCCCAATCGGGGCCGCCGCAATGCGGTGCGCCAGCTGATCGTCACCGAGGGCGCTCTTGCCGGTACCCGCATCACGTTGGGCGCTCAGCCGGTTCTGATCGGCAGGGCTGACGACTCGACACTGGTGCTCACCGACGACTACGCGTCGACGCGGCACGCCAGGCTCTCCCCACGAGGTTCGGAATGGTACGTGGAGGACCTAGGATCGACCAACGGTACATACCTTGACAGGGCGAAGGTGACGACGGCGGTACGGGTTCCGATGGGCACGCCGGTTCGAGTCGGCAAGACGGTAATCGAGCTGCGCCCGTGACACTGGTGCTTCGATATGCCGCGCGCAGCGACCGTGGTTTGGTCCGCGCCAACAATGAGGACTCGGTGTACGCCGGCGCGCGCCTGCTCGCGCTGGCCGACGGGATGGGCGGCCACGCTGCGGGCGAGGTGGCCTCGCAGCTGGTGATCGCCGCGCTTGCCCATCTCGACGATGACGAGCCGGGCGGCGATCTGCTCTCCAAGCTCGACTCCGCGGTCCGCGAGGGCAACTCGGCGATCGCCGCGCACGTCGAAGCCGATCCCGAGCTCGAGGGTATGGGCACCACGCTGACCGCAATCCTGTTCGCCGGCAACCGCCTTGGGCTGGTGCACATCGGCGACTCCCGCGGCTATCTCCTTCGCGACGGCGAACTCGCCCAGATCACCAAGGACGACACGTTCGTCCAGACGCTCGTCGACGAAGGCCGCATCACTGCCGAGGAGGCGCACAGCCATCCGCAGCGCTCGCTGATCATGCGCGCGCTCACCGGCCACGAAGTGGAGCCCACGCTGATCATGCGCGAGGCGCGAGCCGGTGACCGATACCTGCTGTGCTCCGACGGGTTATCGGATCCGGTCAGCCACGACACCATCCTCGAGGCGCTTCAGATTTCCGACGTTGCCGAAAGTGCCGACCGGCTGATCGAATTGGCGCTTCGGGGGGGTGGACCCGACAACGTCACCGTGGTGGTGGCCGACGTCATCGACTACGACTACGGCCAGACCCAGCCGATCCTTGCCGGTGCGGTGTCCGGCGACGACGATCAGGCCGCACCGCCAAACACCGCGGCCGGTCGCGCTTCGGCATTCAATCCGCGCCGCAATGAGGCCAAACGTGTTGTGACACAACCAGAGGAGCCGCCGCCGAAGCCTCGGTCACGTCGCCGGATGGTCATCGCTGCGGTCCTGCTGGTGCTGGTTGTGCTGTCCGGACTGGCCATCGGCCGAGAGATTGTGCGCAGCAACTATTACGTGACCGAGCACGACGGCACCGTGTCGATCATGCAGGGTGTCCAGGGTTCCTTTCTGGGTCTAGCGCTGCAGGAGCCCTACCTGTTGGGATGTCTCAACGCGCGAAATGAATTGTCACTCATTCGCGCCGGGCAATCCACCGACAACTTGGCGTGCCGCATGCTCGGTGTGAATGACATGCGGCCGTCGGAGCGAGCGCAGGTGATCGCGGGCCTTCCATCGGGAACGCTCGATGAAGCCATCTCCCAAATCGAAGAGCTCGCCCGCAGTTCGGTGCTCCCGACGTGCGCCACACGCACTCCGACCCCCACCACCACGACTCCACCGTCGCCGACACCTCATATACCGGAAAACCCTGCGAATCCGGGCATTCCAGAGAACGGCACCGACACGCCTGCGCCGGAGACCCCGACCACGGTGACCGCGCCGGCTCCTGAGCCGCCGGGTGCGCCGTCCCCAGGCGCCCCGCCACCGTCGCCGTCCCCAACACCGCAGCCCACCGTGACAGCGTTGCCTCCCCCACCGCCCGAGCCGGGAACGAACTGCCGGGAAGTGTCGTGACGACCCAACCGCAGTCGCCAGTCACCGTCATGCCGCCGCTGCCGAACCGGCGCAACTCCGAACTGTTCCTGCTCGGCTTCGCCGCGGTGATCACCACCGTGGCACTGCTGCTTGTCGAGGCCAACCAGGAGCAGGGGCTGCATTGGGACCTGGCGCAGTATGCGGTTGCCTACCTCGCGCTGTTCACCGGAGCGCATTTGGCGGTGCGGCGGTTCACGCCGTACGCCGACCCGCTTCTGCTGCCGGTGGTCGCGCTGTTGAATGGCCTGGGACTGGTGATGATTCACCGGCTGGACCTCGCGGCCGATGGCCCCTCGACGAAAGGCCTCGGCGGCACCGCCAACCAGCAGATGCTGTGGACCCTGCTCGGCGTGGTCGTCTTCTCGCTGGTGGTGATCCTCCTGCGCGATCATCGTGTGCTGGCGCGCTACGGCTACGTTTGCGGCCTGACAGGCATCATTCTGCTGGCGATTCCCGCAGTGCTGCCAAGGTCGGTGTCGGAGCAGAACGGCGCAAAGATCTGGATCGAGTTGCCGGGCTTCTCAATTCAGCCCGCGGAGTTCTCCAAGATCCTGCTCCTCATCTTCTTCGCCGCGGTGTTGGTGGCCAAGCGCAGTGTGTTCACCAGCGCAGGCAAACACTTCGTCGGAATGGACCTGCCGCGGCCACGCGATCTCGCACCGCTGCTTGCGGCGTGGATCGCCTCCGTCGGCGTGATGGTCTTCGAGAAGGACCTCGGCACCTCGCTGCTGCTTTACGCGTCGTTTCTGGTGATGGTCTACATCGCCACCGATCGGCTCAGCTGGGTGGTTATCGGCCTTGCGCTGTTCGCGGCGGGAAGCATTGCGGCGTATTACGTATTCGATCACGTCCAGGTCCGGGTGCAGACCTGGCTGGACCCGTTCGCCGATCCCGACGGCGCCGGCTATCAGATGGTGCAGTCGTTGTTCAGCTTCGCCACCGGCGGCATCTTCGGCACCGGTCTCGGCAACGGTCAGCCCGGTACGGTGCCCGCCGCATCGACCGATTTCATCATCGCCGCGATCGGCGAAGAGCTCGGACTGGTCGGTTTGGCCGCGGTACTGATGCTCTACACGATCGTCATCATCCGCGGCCTGCGCACCGCGATCGCGGTGCGCGACAGCTTCGGAAAGCTGCTCGCCGCCGGCCTGGCGTCGACGCTGGCGATCCAGTTGTTCATCGTGGTGGGCGGCGTCACCAAGCTGATCCCGCTGACCGGGCTCACCACACCATGGTTGTCGTACGGCGGTTCGTCGCTGCTGGCCAACTACGTGCTGCTGGCGATCCTTGTGCGCATCTCGCACTCGGCGCGGCGACCGATCGTCACCCGGCCGCAGACCACACCCATCGCGGCCGCGAGCACTGAGGTGATCGAGAAGGTATGAACACCTCGCTGCGCCGCATCTCCGTGACGATCATGGTGCTTATCGTGCTGCTGTTGGCCAATGCCACACTGACACAAGTGTTTACGGCCGATGGACTGCGCTCCGATCCGCGTAACCAGCGGGTGCTGCTCGACGAGTATTCACGTCAGCGCGGCCAGATTTCCGCCGGTGGCCAGCTGCTCGCCTATTCCGTGTCGACCAACGGCCGGTTCCGCTTCCTTCGCGTCTACCCCAACCCGCTGACCTACGCCCCCGTCACCGGGTTCTATTCACTGAGTTATTCGAGCACCGGGTTGGAGCGCGCCGAGGACACCATCCTCAACGGTTCCGATCAGCGGCTGTTCGGTCGACGGCTGGCCGACTTCTTCACCGGCCGCGATCCACGCGGCGGCAACGTCGCGACCACCATCAATCCCCAGGTGCAGGAAGCGGCCTGGGATGCGATGGAGAGCGGCTGCAACGGTCCGTGCAAGGGCGCGGTCGTGGCGCTCGAGCCGTCGACCGGCAAGGTCCTCGCCATGGTCTCTGCACCGTCGTACGACCCGAATCTGCTCGCTACACATGACGTTTCGAAACAGTCGGCCGAATGGCAGCGGCTGCGTGACAACCCCGACTCACCGCTGTTGAACCGGGCGATCTCGGAGACCTACCCACCGGGGTCCACGTTCAAGGTCGTCACCACCGCGGCCGCGCTGCAGTCCGGCGCGACGGAGAACACCCAGCTGACCGCTGCGTCCCGAATCGCGCTGCCGGACAGCACCGCATCGCTGGAGAACTTCGGCGGGGCAGCATGCGGCGCGGGCCCGACCGCTTCGCTGCGCGATGCGTTCGCGAAGTCATGCAACACCGCCTTCGTTCAACTGGGCATCAACACGGGTGCCGATGCGCTGCGCTCGACCGCGCTGGCCTTCGGGCTCGACAGCCCGCCCCCGGCAATTCCGCTTCAGGTTGCCCAATCCACCGTTGGCCCGATCACCGACGCGGCCGCACTTGGCATGTCGAGCATCGGGCAGAAAGATGTTGCCCTGACACCGCTGCAGAACGCGCTGGTCGCCGCGACCATCGCGAACAAAGGGGTGGCCATGCGTCCGTACCTAGTCGATAGTCTGAAGGGACCCGACCTCGCCAACATCAGCACGACGGCGCCCCACAAAGAGCGACAGGCGGTGTCAGAGCAGGTCGCGGATACACTTACGGACTTGATGGTCGCCGCCGAGCAGGTGACTCAGCAGAAGGGAGCCATCGCCGGCGTGCAGATCGCATCGAAGACCGGCACGGCGGAGCACGGTACGGATCCGCGCAACACCCCGCCGCATGCCTGGTATATCGCCTTCGCGCCGGCATCGGCTCCCAAGGTTGCAGTTGCCGTCCTCGTCGAGAACGGCGGTGACAGGCTGTCTGCCACTGGCGGCGCCCTTGCCGCGCCCATCGGGCGCGCAACCATCGCGGCAGCGCTGCGGGAGGCATCGTGAGCCCGCGCGTTGGAGTGACCCTGTCCGGCCGCTATCGGCTCCAGCGGCTGATCGCCACCGGCGGCATGGGCCAAGTGTGGGAGGGCATCGACTCCCGGCTGGGCCGCCGCGTCGCGGTCAAGGTGCTCAAGGCCGAGTACTCCGAGGACGCCGAATTCGTCGAACGGTTCCGCGCCGAGGCTCGCACCGTCGCGATGCTCAACCACCCTGGCATCGCGAGCGTGTACGACTACGGCGAGACCGATATGGACGGCGAGGGCCGCACCGCCTACCTGGTGATGGAACTGGTCAACGGTGAGCCCCTGAATTCGGTGCTCAAGCGCACCGGTCGGCTCTCGTTACGGCACGCCCTCGACATGCTCGAGCAGACGGGCCGCGCCCTGCAGGTCGCTCACACCGCGGGCCTTGTGCACCGCGACGTCAAGCCTGGCAACATCCTCATCACGCCGACAGGGCAGGTCAAGCTGACGGACTTCGGCATCGCCAAGGCCGTCGACGCCGCCCCCGTCACCCAGACCGGCATGGTGATGGGCACCGCACAGTACATCGCGCCGGAGCAGGCGCTTGGCCACGACGCCACCGCGGCAAGCGACGTGTACTCGCTGGGAGTTGTTGGCTACGAGTCGGTTTCGGGCAAACGACCGTTTACCGGCGACGGCGCGCTGACGGTGGCCATGAAGCACATCAAGGAGACGCCGCCGCCGCTGCCTGCCGACCTGCCGCCGAACGTGCGCGAGCTCATCGAGATCACGCTGGTGAAGAATCCCGGCATGCGGTACCGCTCAGGCGGGCCGTTCGCCGACGCGGTCGCCGCCGTGCGGTCCGGCCGTCGTCCGCCGAGACCGAACCAGGCGCCCTCCATCGGCAGGGCGGCACCGGCTGCGGTGCCCTCGGCGGCGCAGGCCCGTGCCGCGGCGGATCTCACCGGACGGGCGCCTGCGACCACCGCAAGGCCGCGCCCCGCAACCGGCAGCCACCGCACTCCCCCACCACGACGCACGTTCTCGTCGGGTCAGCGCGCCCTGCTATGGGCAGCCGGGGTGCTCGGCGCGCTGGCGATCGTCATCGCCATCCTCATCGTCCTCAATGCGCAGGACCGCAAGGACCGGCCGTCGTCACCACCGACGGTGACGAATACGATTACCGAAACAACCCCGTTCCAGTCGCCGTCGGCGATGCCCGGTTGGACCGATCAGGTCACAGTCGGTCATGGTGGACAAGAGATCGGGGTACTCCGACTCGATGCGAGCGCGTCGCCGGCAAAGGTGCAGGTGACGGGCTCAGCCCAAGAACAGACATGGCAATGACCACCCCGCAACACCTGTCCGACCGGTACGAAATCGGCGAGATCCTCGGCTTCGGCGGTATGTCCGAGGTTCACAAGGCGCGCGATCTGCGGTTGCACCGCGACGTGGCCGTCAAGGTGCTTCGCGCCGACCTGGCCCGCGACCCCAGCTTTTATCTGCGGTTTCGCCGGGAGGCACAGAATGCGGCCGCGCTGAACCATCCGGCCATCGTCGCCGTATACGACACAGGCGAGGCGGAGACCGCGACCGGTCCGCTGCCCTACATCGTGATGGAGTACGTCGAGGGCGTCACGCTGCGCGACATCGTGCACACCGAGGGCCCGATGCCTGCCAAGCGCGCGATCGAGGTCATCGCCGACGCATGCCAGGCGCTGAACTTCAGCCATCAGCACGGCATCATCCACCGTGACGTCAAGCCGGCCAACATCATGATCAGCAAGGCCGGCGCGGTGAAGGTGATGGACTTCGGCATCGCCCGTGCGCTGGCCGACGCGAATAGCGTCACGCAGACCGCCGCGGTGATCGGCACGGCGCAGTACCTGTCGCCCGAGCAAGCCCGTGGCGAAAAGGTCGACGCCCGCTCAGACGTTTATTCGCTCGGCTGCGTGCTCTACGAAATGCTCACGGGTGAACCGCCTTTCACCGGAGACTCGCCCGTCGCGGTCGCCTATCAGCATGTGCGGGAGGATCCGGTGCCGCCGTCGCAGCGGCACGCCGACATCGCTCCCGAGCTGGACGCTGTCGTGCTCAAGGCGCTGGCAAAGAACCCCGACAATCGCTACCAGACCGCCGCCGAGATGCGTTCGGACCTGGTGCGGGTGCACAGCGGAGAGGCGCCAGAGGCGCCCAAGGTGTTCACCGATGCCGAACGGACCTCGCTGATGTCGTCGTCGGCGGCGCCGTCGCAGCATCGCACCGAGCCGATCGACCCCGTCGGGCGTCCGCAGCCCGCGTACGTCGACCGAGAGGAACGCGGCGGCTCGGTGGGCCGCTGGCTCATCGCGGTAGCGGTGCTGGCAGTGCTGACCGTGGTGGTCACGGTGGCGATCAACATGTTTGGTGGCAGCACGCGCGATGTGCAGGTGCCCGACGTGCGCAACCTGGCCCTGAACGACGCCACCGCCACTCTGCAGAATGCCGGCTTCAAAGTCCGCAACCAGCAGAAGTCGGACTCCAAGGTGCAGCCACAACACGTGATCGACACCGACCCGGCCGCGGGCTCGTCGGTCGGCGCAGGCGACGAGATCCTGATCAACGTGTCGAGCGGCCCGGAACAGCGCGAGATCATCGACTGCAAGAACCTCACCTATGCGGTCTGCGTTCAAAAGCTCACCGACGCCGGCTTCGGCAACTTCAAGGAGTCGAGGTCACCGTCGACGCCTGAGCAGAAGGACCGGGTACTAACGACGATTCCCGGTCCCAATCAGACCTCGGCAGTCACCAACGAGATCACGATCGTCGTCGGTTCAGGACCCGACAGCAAGCCGGTGCCCGACGTGAAGAACCAGACGGAAGATCCCGCCCGGCAGATCCTGACCGCGTCGGGGTTCCTCAACGTTGTGACTGTTCCCACTGACAGCCCATCAGCGTGCGGTCAGGTAGTCGGCACGCTTCCGGCCGGCGGGCAGGAAGCGGCAGTGGATACTCCGATCCAGCTGCAGGTATCGAATTGCAAGCAGTTCGTGATGCCCGACGTGCGTGGAGGGTTCTGGACCGACGTCGAGCCGAACCTGCGCAATGCCTACGGCTGGACGGGCCAACTGATCAGGGGCCCCGATGTGCAGAACAGCGGCCAGCGAACCAACGCGGTGGTGACTCAGAGTCCGACGGCGGGCAACCCGGTGAACAAGGACGCGCCGATCACGCTGGCGTTCGCGTCGTAGCGGCCGCCACGGCGTTGGCCACCTCGTCCTCCAGCTGACGCACCAACGACTCCGCGGGCGCGGTGCCGCAGTAGGCCAGCCAGTTGGCGAGCATCCGATGGCCGCCTTCGGTGAGGATCGATTCGGGGTGGAACTGCACGCCGTGTATCGGCAACTCGACGTGACGCACACCCATGATGACGCCGCCCTCGGTGCGCGCGATCACCTCGAGTTCCGCGGGCACGGTGTCGGGCAGGATCGTCAGCGAGTGGTAGCGCGTCGCGGTGAAAGGATCCGGAAGCCCTTGCAGCACACCGGCGTTGGTGTGGTGGACGGTGCTCGTCTTACCGTGCAGCAGCTCGGGTGCGCGGTCGACGGTGCCGCCGAACGCCACGCCGATGGCCTGATGGCCGAGACACACACCCAGCAGCGGAGTCTTCGCTGCTGCGCACGCCTTCACGAGCGGGATCGAGGCACCTGCGCGCTCGGGCGTGCCGGGACCGGGGGAGAGGAGCACCCCGTCGAACTGCTCAGCGACGTCGGCTGGGTTGTCGAGGCGATCGTCGTCGTTACGCCAGACCTGCGCGTGCACACCGAGCTGGCCGAGGTACTGAACCAGGTTGAACACGAAGCTGTCGTAGTTGTCGACGACCAAGACCTGCATCAGCCCAGGCTACTGAGTCAGTAGCCGATCGGCCCCGCCGGCTTCGCGAACTTCATCCGCACCGGCTCGTCGTGCCCGGCCAGTTGGAGCGCGGCGCCGGGTTGTTCGCTATACCCCAACCCGAACCGCACGACGTACTGCTTGTACAGAATTACCAGCGGCGCCGCCGCCAGCGCGGCCTGCATGGCGGGGGCGTCGCCGATCGCGGTGATGACGTAGGGCGGGCTGTACGTTCGGCCGTTGAGCAGGAGTGTGTTGCCCACACATCGCGGCGCCGATGTGCCGATGATGCGTTGGTCTTGCATCTGGATGCCCTCAGCGCCCGCGCTCCACAACGCGTTCAGCACCGCCTGGATGTCCTGCTGGTGCACGACGAGATCGTCGGGGGTGGCGTCGCGCGGGAAGCGGCCCTCAGCGTCGCGCTGGGCGTCGTTGAGTGTGACGACAAGGCCCGGCCCGCGCATCGGGTCCAAACCGGCGTCGGCGGCCAACCGGGCCGAGCGGTTCGTAATCGCCGCCAGAGCTGCGTCGGCGCCAGGAGACCCGCCGTGATGCGTGTCGATGGT
Organism: uncultured Actinomycetota bacterium; assembly: GCA_963766465.1. Taxonomy (GTDB): domain Bacteria; phylum Actinomycetota; class Actinomycetes; order Mycobacteriales; family Mycobacteriaceae; genus Mycobacterium. The sequence goes on along the minus strand of CAVXZT010000010.1, from coordinate 403,433 downwards.
CGACACCAACGCGTCCCGCTGAGAGGTGAGCCGGTCCACCGACTGCTGAGCCTCGCGGACGAGGTCGACCAGCCGCGGCGCATCGCTGCGGCGGATCTCGGCGCCGCCGGAAACGCCATGGGTGGCCGCTAGCAGCAGGCCCGCCAGTAGGCACACGAGCGGGACACCGAAGCGCCATGGGGAACGGCGCTGGGGGACGCGGGGCTGGTCCATCGACTCCTCTCTCAGGATTCGGGGCTGGCAGGGTCGCTGCGATAGGCTCGTAGCTACATCGTCGCACCGTGTGCCCCGACTGTCCGCGAAGGTAGCCATGCCCAAGTCCAAAGTCCGTAAGAAGAACGATTTCACCATCAACCCGGTGAGCCGGACTCCGGTGAAGGTCAAGGCTGGGCCGTCGAGCGTTTGGTTCGTGGTTCTGTTCTGCGGTTTGATGCTGATCGGCTTGGTCTGGCTGCTGGTGTTTCAGCTCGCGTCCAACGCGATTCCGTTCCTCGCCGACCTCGGTCCGTGGAACTACGCCATCGCATTTGCTTTCATGATCACAGGCTTGTTGCTCACGATGCGCTGGCGGTAGCCGTACCGACCATTGGTATGAATTTAACTTGGTCTCCGCGCGTTACCCGTTTAGCAACCTCATGGTCATCAGATCACACCGATGTGATTCATCCCCATTGGGGATAGCACTTGTGGATAACCTCATTAGCAACGGTAAAAGGGCGTTAAGAACCCATGCAGCAAACTGAGTGGAGTCCGTCGGCGACTGGAATCGCAGCGTGCGGCGTAGCCGGACTTATCTTGGCTATCGGCGCTGTGACCCTGATCACAGATGCGCCGGGCCGCCTGCTCGTGGGCATTGCCGCAGTGGGACTGCTTGTGTTTGCAAGCCAGTCATGGCGCGCCCGGCCGAAACTGGCAATCAGTGAGGACGGGCTAGTTATCCGCGGCTGGTGGCGCACAAATCTGTTGCGGCACAGCGACATCAAGATCGTCCGCATCACCGAGTTCCGCCGTCTCGCGCGAAAAGTACGCCTTTTGGAGATCGACACGACCGACGATCGACTAATCGTGTTCACCCGATGGGATCTGGGCACCGACCCGCTAGACGTGCTCGACGCGCTGACTGCCGCCGGATACGCCGGCTCTCGCTGAGTCGCCTACGAGGTCAGGAAACCGTGATCGACTCGATCACTACCGGATCGGTCGGCCGGTCGCTGCGGTCGACGGCCGTGGTCGCGATGGCGTCGACGACCTTCTGCGACTCGGGGTCGACGACCTCGCCGAAGATCGTGTGCTTCCGGGTGAGATGGGGCGTCTTGCCGACCGTGATGAAGAACTGCGAGCCGTTCGTGCCCGGCCCCGCATTGGCCATCGCGAGCAGATACGGCTTGTCGAATGCAAGCTCGGGGTGGAACTCGTCGGCGAACTGGTATCCCGGTCCGCCGCGGCCGGTGCCGGTCGGGTCGCCGCCCTGGATCATGAAGCCGTCGATCACGCGGTGGAAGACCGCGCCGTCGTAGAACGGTCCCGACGAGCCACCCGATGCGTTCTCGGTGCTGTAGTCCTTGCTGCCCTGCGCCAATCCGACGAAGTTCCCGACGGTCTTGGGGGCGTGGTTTCCGAACAGTGCGATCTTGATGTCGCCACGGTTGGTGTGAAGGGTCGCGGTCGCTGTCTGAATGGGGCTCGTCACGGGATGCCAGTCTGCCACCCGCCGTCCAACGGCCTCCGCGGGGTGGCAGTTGGTGGCAGGCTGGATGTCGATTGACGATCGCCCCGCGAAAGAGGTGGACATGAGCTCGAAGACGGACGTCCGGTTGACCCCGAGCCAGCGGCTGGGCCGCGGCCTGAAGTACTCCGCGGTCGGACCGGTCGACGTCACGCGCGGCACGGTCGGGCTGAGCTGGCAGGGCGCACACTCGGCGGCCAGCAGGCTTCGTCGCAGTCTCGAGAAGAGCAGGCTCGCCAAGGAGATCGGCGAGGCGCAGGACACCATCGCGACCGAACTTGCCGCGGCGCAGGAAGTCATCGCGACCCTGCCTGCGGTGATCGCCGACGCGCGCAAGCCCAAGCGCAGACGCCGGCCCCTCCTACTGGTGGCGGTTGGTGCAGCAGTGCTGGCCGGGGGAGCGGTGGCGTTTTCGATCGTGCGCAGGTCGATGCAGCCCGAGCCGTCGCCACTGCCACCCAGCGTCGACGTTTCTCCCCGGCCCTAGTTTGCTGTAGACCACCGCCATGGCCGTCTCAGTCTTTGATCTGTTTTCCGTCGGAATCGGGCCGTCGAGCTCCCATACCGTCGGACCGATGCGCGCCGCGGGCCGGTTCGCGCGTCATCTGGCCGACGACGGGCTGCTGCCGAACGTCGCGCGGGTACGCGTCGAGCTCTACGGCTCGCTGGGGGCCACCGGGGCCGGGCACGGCACGCCCGGCGCGGTGGTGCTCGGGCTGGAGGGCAATGCGCCCGAGACGGTCGATCCGGCAGCGGCCCAGGCCCGCGTCGCAGAGATCAAGACCGACCACAAGCTGCTGCTGGCCGGCACCCACACTGTAGATTTTCATGACGGCGACGACATCGTTTTGTCGTTGCAAGCCATGGACTTTCATAGCAACGGGATGGTGTTCCTCGCGTACGGGGTCGATGAAGCGGTGCTCAGCCGACGCGTCTATTACTCCGTCGGAGGCGGGTTCGTCGTCGACGAGCAGGAAGCCAAGTCGGGGCCACGCGAGGATGCCGCTGTGCCGTATCCGTACGGTACGGCCGCGGAGCTCGTGCGGTTGGCGACCGAGAACGATTGCAGCATCGCCGAGTTGATGGCGCGCAACGAGGCCGCGCTCGATCGCGAGCCCGACCTTCGGGCCGGCCTGCTGCGGATCTGGGCGGCGATGCGCGAGTGCGTCGACGCGGGCCTGGCTGCAACGGGCACGCTGCCAGGTGCGCTGAGGGTGCGCCGCCGTGCGCATTTGCTGGCGGAGACGCTCGATCCCGACGATCCGCTGTACGCGATGGATTGGGTCACCGTGTACGCGCTCGCGGTCAACGAAGAGAATGCGGGCGGCGGGCGAGTGGTGACGGCGCCGACGAACGGCGCAGCGGGCATCATCCCCGCGGTGCTGCACTACTACTCACGGTTCGTTCCCGGCGCGACCGATGACGGCATCGTCGAGTTCCTGCTGACGGCGGGCGCGATCGGTCAGCTGTTCAAGGCGAACGCGTCGATCTCCGGCGCCGAGGTGGGCTGCCAGGGCGAGGTCGGGTCCGCATGCTCCATGGCAGCCGCCGGGCTTGCCGCGGTGATGGGCGGAACACCGGCGCAGGTGGAGAACGCCGCCGAGATCGGCATCGAACACAATCTCGGGCTCACATGCGACCCGGTCGGCGGACTTGTGCAGATTCCGTGTATCGAACGCAACGCCGTCGCATCGGTCAAGGCGATCACCGCGGCACGAATGGCGTTGCACGGGGACGGAACTCATCACGTCAGCCTCGACACCGCGATCAAGACGATGCGCGACACCGGGGCCGACATGAAGGAGAAGTACAAGGAGACGTCGCAGGGCGGCCTGGCCCTCAATGTCGTGGAGTGCTAGCCGTTCTGACTCATTGGCCGTAGGTGTATCGCAGGTTGGCGTTGATGAGTTCCCCCAGTCGTTTGCACATATGCATGGCTCAGCGCGCGGGCGGGGAGCGGGTCGTCGACGTAGAGGGTCCAGCGCAGATCGGTGCCGCCGCGGCCGGCCTGCAGGTCAAACTGCACGCGGGCATCGGGGGCCGCTTGGCCCACAGTGATGACCAGACCACACGGTTGGGTCGGTTGGATTCGACGACGACCGGCGCGATTTCGTCGTCGAGAAGGTGTAGCCACGGTCGGACGGGTTGCCGATTCGGATCGCAGAGATCCTCGAAGATGACCGGCGGTGGCGCCGGCTGGTGGCGTTTCCGCGAGCCGCTCGTCTCCATGCAAATGAACGTAGATCGTTGTGGAGCCTAGGAGATTCGAACTCCTGACATCTGCCTTGCAAAGGCAGCGCTCTACCAACTGAGCTAAGGCCCCTGATTTGGTTAGGACGGCGCGTCAGCCGCGGCGTGCCACACCTCGACGCCGTGTCGTGACTGCCACACGATCACCGCGATTGCCGCGGCGAGCCCTGTGGCGAGAAACAACACCAACCTCATGGTGTGAACCTTTCCGTGGGGCTAGGAGGACTCGAACCTCCGACCTCTTCGTTATCAGCGAAGCGCTCTAACCACCTGAGCTATAGCCCCGTAAATCCTGCTGGGGGTACCTCCCGCTTACGGGGGAGACCGAGCGACGAGATTACCGCAATGGTAAGCCGCCGCCCAAACTCAATCCCGATCCGCCAGCGTCACCTCAACGCCGCCGACGAGATCGGTGGTCAGGTTGTAGATGAACGCGCCGACCGTCGCCATCGCCGTCAACAGCACGATGTTCACCAGGCCGATCAATGCCGCACCACCGAAGATGGTTCCGCTGGATACCAGTTCCCCGCCGGTTTGGCCGCCTGCGCTGGTGAGCAGGTCGCCGACGTTGCTGTTCAGCTTGCTCCACACACCCATGCCGCCGAGCACCAGATACAGGAACGCGACGGCGATCATCCACACGAAGAACAGCGCGACCGACAACACCAGCGACACCTTGAGCGCGCTCCACGGATCGACCCTGCGGATCTGCATGCTGGCCCGCACCGGACCCTTGTGTCGGGTGCCGACCTGCATGCGGCTGGCGGGCTGGCTGGGCCTGCTCGCCGGCTCGGGCGTGGTCCGCTCGGGAGCAGGCTTGCGCTGCTGCGGCGAACGCGGGTTCGGGCCGGACAGGTCGGGCAGCTCGCTCGGATACGCCTCGGGCCGTGCGGCCTCCTCGTGTGTCGGCGACGGAGCCGACGAACCCCCTCCGCCCGCGATGAAGCGGTTCAGTCGCGCGTCGACACCTGGAGGATGGCCTGTCGGAGCGTCGCCGCGCGGCGCGGGCTGCCGAGCCGGCGCCCGTGCGCCAGGACCCCGCTGCCACGGCGGGATGTCGCCGGAGTCGGCGGAGCCGTTGGCGCCACCGGGGGCTTCACCCGCACGCGGGTACCCCGGCTCGTTCGGTGAACTCACCTACGGCTCCTTAACGTCGTTACGTTGCGTCGTCCTCGACGGCGTCCGCCTCGGTCTCCTCAGCGTTGCGCGCAACAGCAACCAGTGTGTCGCCCTCGCCCAGGTTCATCAACCGAACGCCCTTGGTCTGCCGCCCGGCCTTGCGGACCTGGCGAGCCGCCGTCCGGATGACACCTCCACCCGAGGTGATGGCGTACAACTCCGTGTCGTCGTCGACAATCAACGCTCCGACAAGACTGCCACGTCGTTTGTCGAACTGGATCGTCAGCACCCCTTTGCCGCCGCGGCCCTGGACGGGGTACTCCTCGATCGCGGTGCGCTTGGAGTAGCCGCCGGCCGTCGCGACCAGCAAATACGTGTCTTCGATAACCACGTTCAGCGACAACAGCCGGTCGTCGGTGTTGAACCGCATGCCCTGCACACCCGAGGTGGCGCGGCCCATCGGCCGCAGCGCATCGTCGGTAGCTGAGAACCTGATCGACTGCCCCTTGGCCGACACCAACAGTAGGTCGTCCTCGGCCGAGCACAGTACGGCGCCGACCAACTCGTCGCCGTCACGCAGGTTCACCGCGACGATGCCGCCCGAGCGGTTGGAGTCGAAGTCGGTCAGCTTGGTCTTCTTCACCAGGCCGTTGCGCGTGGCCAGCACCAGGTACGGGGCGTCCTCGTAGCTCTTGATCTGGATGACCTGTGCGATGCGTTCCTCGGGCTGGAAGGCCAGCAGGTTCGCGACGTGCTGACCGCGCGCGATCCGCGACGCCTCCGGCAGGTCATACGCCTTGGCCCGATAGACCCGCCCCTGCGTCGTGAAGAACAGGATCCAGTCGTGCGTTGAACAGACGAAGAAGTGGTTGACGATGTCGTCCTGCTTCAGCCCCGCGCCCTGCACGCCCTTGCCGCCGCGCTTCTGACTGCGGTACAGGTCGGTCTTGGTCCGCTTGGCGTAGCCGGTCTCGGTGATCGTGACGACGACGTCCTCGCGGGCGATCAGGTCCTCGTCGGTCACGTCGCCATCCGCCGCGATGATGCGGCTCCGACGATCGTCGCCGTACTTGTCGACGATCTCCTTGAGCTCATCGCGCACGATCGCGCGCTGACGCTCGGGCTTGGCCAGGATGTCCTCCAGGTCGGCGATCTCGGCCTCGATCTTGGCCAAGTCGTCGATGATGCGCTGCCGTTCCAAGGCGGCCAGGCGGCGCAACTGCATGTCGAGAATCGCCTGGGCCTGGATCTCGTCGATGTCGAGCAGCTCGATCAAGCCGGCCTTGGCGACGTCGACCGTCTCAGATGCCCGGATCAACGCGATCACTTCGTCGAGCGCGTCGAGCGCCTTGACCAGACCGCGCAGGATGTGGGCGCGTTCGTTCGCCTTACGCAGCCGGTAGGTGGTGCGCCGGACGATGACGTCGAGCTGATGGTTGACGTAGTGCCGGATCAACTGATCGAGGCGCAGTGTGCGCGGCACGCCGTCGACGATCGCCAGCATGTTCGCGCCGAAGCTGGTCTGCAGTTGGGTGTGCTTGTAGAGGTTGTTCAGCACCACCTTGGCCACCGCGTCCCGCTTGAGCTCGACCACGATGCGGATACCGACCCGGTCGCTGCCCTGGTCCTCGATGTTGGAGATGCCGTGGAGCTTGCCGTCACGGACCTGTTCGGCGATTCCCGTAATGAAGTTGTCGTGGTTGACCTGGTACGGGAGCTCGGTGATGACGATCCCGGTGCGGCCGCGCGAGTCTTCCTCGATCTCCACCACGCCACGCATCCGGATGGAGCCGCGGCCGGTGGTGTAGGTGTCGTTGATCCCTTGCGAGCCGACGATCAAGCCGGCGGTGGGGAAGTCGGGTCCCTTCACACGTTCGGTGACGGCGGCCAGTGTCGCCTCTTCGTCGGCCTCGTAATTCTCCAGGCACCAGTACACCGCTTCGGCGAGCTCGCGCAGGTTGTGCGGCGGCATGTTGGTGGCCATGCCGACGGCGATGCCGCCGGAACCGTTGGCGAGCAGGTTCGGGAAGCGGCTCGGAAGGACGGTCGGTTCCTGCACTCGCCCGTCGTAGTTCGGGATGAAATCGACTGTCTCCTCGTCGATTTCACGCAGCATCTCCATCGCCAGCGGCGTGAGACGCGCCTCTGTGTTGTGACTTACGAACCCGTTGGTGATGAACGCGTGGTCGGCAGTGTCGACCCGCAGGCTGTACACCGGTTGCACGCCGGCATCTGCGACGGACGCGACGCGCGCGTAGTAGAACCTGCCATCGGTCAGCTCTGAGGCGATGTCGTGCGCGTCCGCGTCGTCGCCGTGCATCTGCAGGAAGCGTGCGAGACCCGGTACATCGTCGACTGTGGAGGTTATGTGCGGCGTTACCAGTGTTTCGGATCCATAACCAACCCGCTCGGCGGTCAATACCGTGTAGTCGCCCGGTTGGATCTCCTCGATCAGCTTCCAAAGAAGCGTCGGGACGCCGCCGACGTCGACGAGGCACAGCAGCGGATGGTTCGCAGTGCCGGTGACCTCACAGCCCTCGGCTGTCCGCACCGTGTAGGTCCGATGGTCTCCGGAATGGAACAGTCGGTCGGCGACAACAGGATTGCCGTGCCGATCAAGGACTTTCAGCTCAATGGTGTTGTCCGAGTTCGGCTGTGCACCGGGCACTACGTCGCCTATGCGTACGGAGTCGCCCCCGGGCAGTGCGACGAGCGCATCGCCGGTGACGCAGTACCTCATGGCGGCTGGTGGGTCGTTACCCGGCGAGCCGAAGTTGCCTTGTCCGTCGACGAGCGGGTAGCGCAGCGACCACGGCTGCGCCATCCGGACGAGGGTGTCGTAGATCGACGAGTCGCCATGCGGGTGGTAATTACCCATCGTCTCGGCGACAGACCGCGCGGATTTCGCGTGGCTGCGATCAGGACGGAAGCCCGAGTCGAACATCGCGTAGAGCACGCGGCGGTGCACCGGTTTGAGGCCGTCGCGGACCTCCGGCAGCGCGCGGCCGACGATCACGCTCATCGCGTAGTCGATGTAGCTGCGCTGCATCTCCTGCTGGATGTCGACCGGCTCGACGCGATCTCCTGCTTCGTCGCCCGGCGGCAACGTGGTGTCTGTCATGTTGTTTCAGCCCTAATTGTTGTTAGACATCAAGGAAGCGAACGTCTCTGGCGTTGCGGGTGATGAAGCTGCGCCGAGCTTCGACGTCCTCGCCCATCAGAATCGAGAACAGCTCGTCGGCCGCGGCGGCATCGTCGAGGGTGATCTGGCGCAGTACCCGCACAGACGGATCCATGGTTGTTTCCCACAGCTCCTTGGCATCCATCTCGCCGAGACCCTTGTAGCGCTGGATTCCGTCCTCCACGTTGATCTTCCTGCCCGCCTTCTTCCCCTCTGCGAGCAGACCATCGCGCTCACGATCGGAGTACGCGAACTCCGGCTCGCTGCGCTGCCACTTCAGCTTGTACAGCGGCGGCTGCGCCAGGAAGATGTGGCCGTTCTCGACGAGCGGCTTCATGAAACGGAACAGCAGTGTCAACAGAAGCGTCGAGATGTGCTGGCCGTCGACGTCGGCGTCGGCCATCAACACGATCTTGTGATAGCGCAGCTTGGTGAGGTCGAATTCGTCGTGGATGCCGGTGCCCAGCGCCGTGATGATCGCCTGGACTTCGGTGTTCTTCAGCACCCGATCGATGCGGGCCTTCTCGACGTTGATGATCTTGCCGCGCAGCGGCAGGATCGCCTGAAACATCGAGTCGCGGCCACTCTTGGCCGAGCCGCCTGCCGAATCACCCTCCACCACATACAGTTCCGACTTGCGCGGATCGGTTGATCGGCAGTCCGCCAGCTTCCCCGGCAGCCCGCCGATGTCGGTGGCGCTCTTGCGCCTCACCAGCTCGCGCGCCTTACGGGCCGCGATCCGCGCCTGTGCCGACGAGACCGCCTTGTTCACTACCGTTTTGGCCTCGGCCGGGTTGGCCTCGAACCAGTGGCTGAGCTGTTCGTTGCAAATCTTCTGGACGAACGATTTCACCTCGGTGTTGCCGAGCTTCGTCTTGGTCTGGCCCTCGAACTGCGGCTCGGCCACCTTGACGGAGATGACCGCCGCCAGGCCCTCACGAATGTCGTCGCCGGTGAGGTTCGCGTCCTTTTCCTTGAGTAGTTTCTTGTCCTTGGCGTACTTGTTGACCACGCTGGTCAGCGCCGCCCGGAAGCCCTCCTCGTGAGTGCCGCCCTCATGGGTGTTGATCGTGTTCGCGAAGGTGTGCACCGACTCGGAGTAGCCGGCGTTCCACTGCATGGCGATCTCGACCTCGTGGCCCTCGCCCTTGCCGGAGAAGTCGACGATGCTCTGGTGGATCGCGGTCTTCGTGCGGTTAATGTGCTTGACGTAGTCGACAAGGCCGCCCGGATAGTGGAAGGTCCGGTTCTTTACCTTGTGCGGTCCGGCCGCCTCGGCGGCCTTCACCTCGGCAGACTTCGGCGCCTCGGCGGTATCGCTGACGACATCCTCGGTGACTTCATCTGCCGCCACGCGCTCGTCGGACAGGGTGATGGTCAGGCCCTTGTTGAGGAAGGCCATCTCCTGCAGGCGCCGCGCGACGGTTTCGAAGTCATAGTTGGTGGTTTCGAAGATGTCCGAATCCGCCCAGAACCGCACCGTCGTTCCGGTCTTCTTGGTCGCATCCCCCTGCTTCAGGGTGCCGGGGACGGCCTTGTCGTATGACTGGAACCATTCGTGTCCGCCGACCGAAATGTCCACTTCGAGCCTGGTCGACAGCGCGTTCACCACGGAGACGCCCACGCCGTGCAGGCCGCCACTGACGGTGTAGCCACTGTCCTCTCCACCGAACTTGCCACCGGCGTGGAGTTGCGTCATCACGACATCCACGGTCGGCGCGCCGCTGGCGTGCATCTCGACCGGGATCCCGCGGCCGTCGTCGGTGACCTCGACCCCGCCGTCTTCGAGGATTCGGACGTCCACCTTGGTGGCGTAGCCGGCCATGGCCTCATCGACCGCGTTGTCGACCACCTCCCACACCAGGTGATGCAGCCCGCGCTCGCCGGTGGAGCCGATATACATGCCCGGGCGTTTGCGGACAGCCTCCAATCCTTCGAGCACGGTGATGGAACTCGCACCGTATTCTTTCTTCTTTGGGGCGGACGCAGTCTTCTTAGCGGCAGGCACGATCGCCAGCATCTCCTCGGGGGTCGCGGCGGCGGTCTTGGTACCGCCGGAAAGTCACTTGTTCACTCTACCGTCAGATGGCCGTGGGACCGATTCTGAGGTGGCGTTTCTGCACACCTATTTGCGCCGTCTGTGGAATTTCTCGATCCGAGGTGCGTCAAGACGCTTAAGAGGTAGGGTTTCCGCGTTCTCGTGGCTCTCAGCCAACCGCCAGTTGGATGACTATCCGTACGTGTCGCGCGGGCCCCTGCCTGCGATGTGATAGGCCCCTTTTCGCCAGGACGGGGCCGCAGGCCCGACGATTTTCAGCGACGTCACCACCCCGTCCCCAACCGCCGCCGCGATCTTGGCTATCAGTTGCGCCTGCACCATCCTCAGCTGCGTCGCCCACGCCGTCGATTCGGCGGAGACGGTCAGCACCCCGTCGTTCAGCGACCTCGGCGTGGCGTGGGCAGCGATCTGCTCTCCGACCACCCCCGACCACCGGCCGAATACGGAGCCCTCTGCAACGCGTCCCGACCACCCGCGGCTGCGGGCGAGGTCGCTTGTCACCGACCCGAGCAACTGGGGATCCCGTGAGTCCGGCGCCGGCCCCGACCAGCGGCGACGGCTGCTGCCCGCCACCCGGCGGCGGCCGGGCGAACTGCGGCCGCGGCCGACGTCCTTGCCCTGGACCCGTGCCGCGCCGCGCGCCTCTTCCAGCGTGCGCCGCACCAGGTCCATCCCGGCCATTCCACCCAAGTGGGCGGGCGGCCCGGTTTCGGTGTCGTCGTCGTGGTCGTCAGTCATTTGGTTGCACCATCGAAACCCGTCCCGTGTCCTCGTCGCGCATGGCGATATCGATCCTGCGCGCATCCCAGTCCGAGGGGATGTCGTCGTGTACGGCGGCTGTCACAAGCACCTGTTCCGCACCCGCGGCGACGCCAGCCAGCGCCTGCCGCCGCGCATTGTCGAGTTCGGCGAACACGTCGTCCAACAACAGGACCGGATCTCCGCCGTCCGCCCGCAGTAGCTCGTATGAGGCGAGCCGCAGCGCCAACGCCATCGACCACGATTCCCCATGGCTGGCAAAGCCTTTCGTCACCTGATCGCCCAGCCGCAATTCGAGGTCGTCGCGGTGCGGACCCACCAGGCACACTCCGCGCTCGAGCTCCGCGTCGCGGCGACGCGCCAGTGCATCCAGCAGCGCGGCCTCGAACAGTTCCACGCTGCCGTCGCCCGCGGCGGCCTCGTTCTCGATCGCATCGACGCCGCTGCGGTACTGGATCGATGCCGGCCGCGACGACGGCGCCAGCAGTTGGTAGGCCTTTTCCACTTCTGGGGCGAGTTGGTTCACCAGTTCGACGCGCGCAGCGATCAATTGGGCGCCGTGCGTGGCGAGGTGGCCGTCCCACACGTCGAGCGTGTCGAGGAAACTGCGGTCACCGCGATGACGGGCGGCGCCAGCGGTTTTCAGCAATGCCGCGCGCTGCCGAAGCACTTTGTCGTAGTCCGCTCGTATCGCGGCCACGCGCGGCCGCTGCGTGGTGGCCAGTTCATCGAGGTACCGGCGGCGTTCGCTTGGATCGCCGCGCACCAGCGCGAGATCCTCCGGTGCAAACAACACCGCCCTGATCACCCCCAGTACCTCGCGGGCCGAACGAACGGGGGAGCGGTTCAACCGCGCTTTGTTCGCGCGCACCGCGGTGATCTCGAGATCGACGGCCAACTCGCGCCCGTCGTTCGCGACGATCGTGGACACGATCGCCCGCTCGGCACCCGCCCGGATCAGCGGCGAGTCCGAGGCAACCCTGTGAGATCCGAGTGTCGCCGAATACCACAGGGCCTCAACCAGATTCGTCTTCCCGAAACCATTTGGGCCGACGAAGACCGTCCGCCCGGGCTCCAGATCGAGTTCGATCCGCGCCCATGAGCGGAAGTCGGTAAGCGCAAGGTGTCGGACGTACAACTATCCCGACTCGCTGATCCTCTTGACGGCGTGGCCACCGAACTGATTGCGCAGCGCCGATACCGCTTTCATCGTCGGTGAGTCGTCCTGCCTGGACGCGAACCGCGCGAACAGGGACGCCGCAATCACCGGCATCGGGACGCGGTGGGAGATGGCCTCCTCGACGGTCCACCTGCCTTCGCCGGAGTCCTCGGTGTAGCCGGTGATCTCGTCGAAGTCCGGGTCTTCCTTGAGCGCCTTGGCGAGCAGCTGCTGCAGCCACGACCGCACGACGGTGCCGTTCGTCCAAGCCTGGATGACTGCTTGGGTGTCCTTGATCAGATCCTCGGCCGCCAGCAGCTCGTAGCCCTCGGCGTATGCCGTCATCAGCCCGTACTCGATGCCGTTGTGCACCATCTTGGCGTAATGACCTGCCCCGACCGGGCCGGCATGGACGAAACCGTCGGCCAGCTCACCAGGCGGGCGCAGTGTGTCGAAGATCGGCATCGCCCGCGCCACGTCCTCGTCGCTACCGCCCACCATCAGGCCGTAGCCTTCCTTCAGACCCCACACACCGCCCGACACGCCGGCGTCGACGAAGGCTATTCCCTTGTCCCCCAACATCTTCGCGTGTGGTCCGTCCTCGGTATAGCGCGAGTTGCCACCGTCGATGACCAGGTCGCCCTTTTCGAGTACCTCCGCGAGCGACGTGATGGTCTCATCGGTGATCGACCCGGACGGCACCATCACCCAGACCACCCGCGGCGCATCGAGCGCATCGGCAAGGGCGGCGAGCGTCGGGACATCCGTCACTTCGGGCCTCGGGTCGTAACCGATCACTTCATGGCCACCTTCACGCAGGCGTTCCCGCATGTTGAAGCCCATTTTGCCCAAGCCGATTAGACCCAATTGCATGTGCGCGCCTCTTTCGTGGCGGTAGGGCCGGTCAGCCCGGAAGCCGCACCGGCATCAGCAGGTAGACATAGTCGGTTTCCGCCGCCGGGAACGGGCCCGCCGAACCGACACTCCCATCATCCTCACCTGCCGGCCGCAACACCGCAGGACGGCTTGGTGTCGTGAAACCAAACGTCACACGCTCCGAATGCAACGAACTCAATCCGTCTGTCAGATACGTCGGGTTGAACGCGATAGTCAACGGGTCGCCGGAGAACACGACTGGAAGATCTTCTTCGGCCCGGCCCACATCGTCCGCTCCGGCCGACAGCCTCAACACGTCATCGGCGAATTCCATCCGGACCTGTGCGCCGCGGTCCGCGACGAGCGCCACACGTTTGATCGCTTCGCTCAGCTCGGCGACATCGATGGTCGCGATCGCCGTGTGTTCTGCAGGCAACAACTGACGAAACTTCGGGAACTCGGCGTCCAGCAGTCGCGTGGTGCTGCGCTTACCGTTGCTGCGAATGCCGAGCAGACCCTCTTTGCCGACGGCCGCGCCTGCGCCCAATGACAGATGTACGTCCGCACCGTCCGACCCTGCCTTCGCAGCCTCGGCCAATGTCTTGGCCGGCACCAACACCGCGGCCTCGATGTCGGCTGATTCCGTCGACCAGGTCAGCTCACGCACCGCAAGCCGGAACCGGTCGGTGGCCGCCAAAACCACCTTCTCGCCAGAAATCTCGACGCGGATGCCGGTCAGCATCGGCAGCGTGTCGTCTCGGCCCGCGGCGACTGCCACCTGGCCGATTGCTTCGGCGAACAGCGCCGAGGAAATGACACCCGTCTCGTCGGGTAGAGCAGGCAGCGTCGGATAGTCCTCTACCGCCATGGTCGGCAACGAGAAGCGCGAGCTGCCGCAGGTCAATGACACCCGGGTGCCTTCGACGGCAACATCGACCGGTTTGGCAGGCAACGCCCGTGTGATGTCGGACAAAAGCCGGCCGGATACCAAAACGCTTCCAGGAGAAGCTATTTCGGCCGCAACCTGGACCTCGGCTGACACTTCGTAGTCGAATCCGGAGATTTTCAACCCATCGTCTGACCCTGTTAGCAACACGCCGGCCAGGACAGGGACGGTTGGCCTGGTTGGCAAGTTCCTGGCAACCCAGGCGACTGCGTCGGCGAAGTCTTCACGCACGAGGCGGAACTTCAAATCGGTGAGACCAACGGTTGTCGTCGCCACGTCCATAGCGTCCCTTCGATCCACACCACAATGAGGTCTAACCAGCGGTTTATCGGTGTCTCACTACGCGTCTCGCCGATGCGTACCAACGACCGTAACGGCTGTCGCTGAACCACCGTAGAGCTTTCCGGCTCAACTTGAAAGCTAATCGATTGGGGTGACATCGAGCGTCGCAAAGTGGTTCGGAGCGGATTGGATCGATGTGTCCCCAGGCGCCTTCTTCTAGAGAGAAACTTAGGAGATATACGAGCAACAGTAATAGGGCCTGTGGACATTGGGGATAACCGTATGTCGGTCCTGCGTGGCAAGTGTGTCTGGTTGTTAGTGAATTGTGGATAAGTGGCCGATGAGATCGGGCTCATTGTGGACTCGAGGGTGGTTGTCCACGGCGAGGTCGGCAATCCGAAGTTTGGTAGCAAGTTGTCCACACCCGCATCCACACCGCTTTGGTGTGACGAGTGATACCGACGGTGCGCAAGTTTTTTGAAGAATTTTCCGCGGGTACCCATGATGGGCACGGTTGTTCGCACGATTACACGACGTTTGAGTACGAGAAGTGTGGAGTGTGATCGACGCTCAGCGCTTGGAACGCTGGCGGATTCGGGTGGTGAGTTCCTTGACGTGATCGAACACCTCACGGCGTTCGGCCATCTCGCCGCGGATCTTCTTCTCGGCATACATCACCGTGGTGTGATCGCGTCCGAACGTCTGGCCGATCTTGGGTAGCGACAGATCGGTGAGTTCGCGGCACAGGTACATGGCGATCTGGCGAGACTGAGCCAATGCCCTGGTCTTTCCAGGCCCGCGCAGCTCTTCGATGGTGGTTTCGAAGTACTCGGCGGTGGCGGCCATGATCGCCGCAGCGCTGATCTGCATGGTGCCTGCGTCGGCGATCAAGTCGCGAAGCACGATCTCGGCGAGGGATTTGTCGATCGGCGTCTTATTCAGCGACGCGAACGCCGTGACGCGAATCAGTGCGCCCTCGAGCTCGCGGATGTTGCGCTCGATACTGCTGGCGATGAGCTCGAGCACGTCACCGGGCACGTCGAGCTGGTCCATCTGTGCTTTCTTGCGCAGAATCGCGATCCGGGTCTCGAGTTCAGGTGGCTGGACGTCGGTGATCAATCCCCACTCGAACCGGGTGCGCAGCCGATCCTCGAGCGTCGCCAGCTGCTTGGGCGGCCGGTCGGAGGAGATCACGATCTGCTTGTTCGCGTTGTGGAGCGTGTTGAAGGTGTGGAAGAACTCCTCCTGGATGCCTTCCTTGCCCTCGATGAACTGGATGTCGTCGACTAACAGCACGTCGATGTCGCGGTAGCTGCGTTTGAACGATGCCTTGCGGTCGTCGCGCAGGGAGTTGATGAAGTCGTTCGTGAACTCTTCGGTGGAGACGTACTTGACGCGCATCCCTGGGAAGAGCCGTTGGGCGTAGTTCCCTGCGGCGTGCAAGAGGTGTGTCTTGCCCAGCCCGGATTCGCCCCAAATGAACAGTGGGTTGTAGGCCCGCGCGGGCGCCTCAGCAATCGCGAGCGTCGCGGCGTGAGCGAACCTGTTCGATGCCCCGATGACGAACGTATCGAAGGTGTACCGGCGATTCAGATTGACCGCGGTCGGCTCGCCGGCGGTGGTGTTCGGCGATCGGTTGGAGAAGTAGGTCGGCCAGCTTTCCTCGGCACTGGCAAGAGCCTCGGAGTCTTCGTCGACTTCGTCGGGCTCGACGACGGCGGTCGTGCTCGCGAACCCGTGGACACCGTCTTCGGGTTCATCGGGCGCTGGGCCGGCGATCCGGACGCCCAGCTCGACGCGCTGGCCGAGCTGGCGGCTGAGCGCGGTGATGATGGGCTCACGCAGGTGGCGTTCGATCTCGTTTTGCACAAAAGGCGTCGGCACCGAGAGCAGGGCAAACCCTTCGGTAATGACGAGCGGCTGAACCAGTTTCAACCAGGCTCTTTGCTGAGGAGTCAGGACGGTGACTGTGGATTCCCCGTTGAGGGCATCGCCGGTGTCGGCGCCGCCGTTGAGTTCGGCAACCACGTTGTTCCAGATTGCGACGAAGGGGGGATCGGGGTCAGCAGTCAATGACAAGAACCCCCTCGAGGTCGGTCATGAGACGACCAAAGGAACGATGACGAACTGTCCACATAGTTATCCACAGGTTGTGGAGACAGGACAAACGCCGTCGCTCTGTTGTCTACTAGCGGAGACGCCGCAGGCCGGGGCTCGTCACAGTGGTGGTTGGCACTGTGGGCTCGCGACGTTGTGGGCATCCTCGCTTTGTTGTCTGTCGCCATTTCGTTATCGAAACGGCATTGGCAGAAGCTAACAGTTTTCTTCGCGGGTGCCAACCGTTCTGCAACATTGTTCGCGGGTTTGATCGCGGGTCCTCGAACTGCGTGACGGCTGTGGTGGTTGTGAACCGGGGGACCCCTCGCAGAGGCCCGTCGGGCGAGGTTTGACCCAGCGAATTCTCGTCAGTACCCTCGAACAGTCGCCCGTACGTGGCGATACGGCTGCGACCCAGGAACCTCTGGTGACCGCGCCGGTTAGCAAGCGAGACGGACGAGCTTACCAACGGCAACCGCGTCCCTACCGACACGAGGATTCATCGGTGGGTTGCGAGTGCCACACGCAACGAGGAGTGAACAGCCGTGGCCAAGGGCAAGCGGACCTTTCAGCCCAACAACCGCCGCCGGGCGCGGGTGCATGGGTTCCGGCTGCGGATGCGCACCCGGGCCGGCCGAGCAATCGTGTCGAACCGACGCGGCAAGGGTCGCCGCAAGCTAACTGCGTGATTCGACACGGGATTTAGCGCGGTGCTTCCGGCGCAGTACCGGATGACGCGGTCCACGGAATTCGGCGCAACGGTCAGTCAAGGGGTGCGGGCAGTGCAGCCCGATCTCGTGGTGCACGCGTTGCGGTCGTCCGGCGACACCGCTGACGGCGGGCCCCGCATCGGTCTGGTGGTCTCGAAATCCGTCGGCAGTGCGGTGCAACGACATCGGGTGGCCCGTCGGCTCCGTCACGTCGCGCGCACGATGCTCGACGAGTTGGATCCGGCGGACCGGGTCGTCATCCGAGCTCTGCCCAGTAGTAGGCATGCCATCTCGGCGCGGCTCGAGCAGGAACTGCGGACGGCGCTGCGTCGGACCCGGCCTCGAAACGGAGTAGCGCGCTGATGTCCGTCGGTTCCAACGCCGCACGCGGCGCGATCTTCCTCATCGAGCTGTACCGAAACACCGTGTCGCCCATGCGCGTGCCGACGTGCCGGTTCAGTCCGACCTGCAGCCAGTACGCCGTCGAGGCGCTGAACGAATACGGCTTGATCCGGGGCGGCTGGCTGGCGGTCGTGCGGCTGCTGAAGTGCGGACCGTGGCATCAGGGAGGATGGGACCCGATACCCGAGCGCCGCCGCGCCACCCATGCACATGGCGGCGACGACGCACCGGCCGCCGACGATCTCTGGGACACCCCAGCGTTGCGAGGAAAGAGCGAAACGCGTGTTTGATTGGTTCAGCCTCGACGTCATCTACTGGCCGGTCTCGGCGATCATGTGGGTTTGGTACAAGGCGTTCGGCTTCGTGCTGGGCCCGTCGAACTTCTTCACGTGGATGCTCGCGGTGATGTTCTTGGTGTTCACGCTGCGCGCGATCCTCTACAAGCCGTTCGTCCGCCAGATCCGGACCACACGGCAGATGCAGGAACTGCAGCCCCAGATCAAGGCCCTGCAGAAGAAGTACGGCAAGGATCGTCAGCGGATGGCGCTGGAGATGCAGAAGCTGCAGAAAGAACACGGCTTCAACCCGTTGATGGGTTGCCTACCGGTGCTCGCACAGCTGCCGGTGTTCCTCGGGCTGTATCACGTCCTGCGGTCGTTCAACCGCACGGTGGTCGGGGGGTTCGGCGGCAGCTTCGGCCCGCACCTGTCGGTGGAGCTCAACCGGGCGACGGGCAACTACGTCTTCAGCCCGGCCGACGTTGGCCACTTCCTTGACGCGAACCTTTTCGGCGCACCGCTGGGTGCGTCGATGATTCAGACGACTGGTCTGGACGCCTTCACGGAATTCAGTCGCGCCGCCGTGATTGGCGTCGGCCTGCCGGTGATGATTCTGGCCGGGATCGCCACGTATATGAACAGCCGGGCATCGATCGCGCGGCAGAGCCCCGAGGCGGCGGCGAACCCACAGACGGCGATCATGAACCGGCTGATGCTGTACGTGTTTCCGTTCGGTGTGGTGGTTGGCGGAATCTTCCTGCCGTTGGCGATCATCTTCTACTGGTTCGCGAACAACATCTGGACGTTCGCGCAGCAGCACTACGTGTTCGGACATATCGAGAAAGAGGAAGAGGCGAAGAAGCTCGAGGCGCAGGAGAGGCGCGCGGCCAACGCGCCGCCACCCGGCGCCAAGCCGAAGCGGGCGCCCAAGGCGACGCCCGCGGTTACCGACACCGTGTCGGATGCCGAGCCGACAGGAACCGAGTTGGGGTCCAACGGGGATACGCCCGATTCGACTGCGAGCAAGCCGAACACGAACAAGACTGCGGGCAACTCCGCACCGCGCCCAGGCGCGACCCCGCGCCCCGGCGCGCGGCCCAAGAAACGTAAACGTTGACCGGAGCAGTATCCGGTGGATGAGGGAGAGACAGACATGACGGACGCGGAAACGACGGAACGCACCGACGAGTTGGTAGACGACGAGAACGGCGCAGATAGTGCGCCGGCGGCCACAGGCGAGGATCTGGAAGAGCGACTCGTTGCCGAGGGCGAGATCGCGGGCGACTACCTCGAAGAGTTGTTGGACCTGTTGGATTTCGACGGCGACATCGATCTGGATGTAGAGGGTGATCGCGCCGTGGTGAGCATCGACGGCGGCGATGAGTTGACCAAGTTGGTGGGCCGCAAGGGCGAGGTGTTGGACGCGCTCCAGGAGCTGACCCGGCTGGCGGTGCATCAGAAGACGGGCGAGCGCAGTCGGCTGATGTTGGACATTGCCCGTTGGCGCCGCCGCCGCCGCGACGAGTTGGCGGCGCTGGGCGACAAGGTGTCGCACCGGGTGCTGGAGACCGGTGAGCGCGAGGAGCTGTCGCCGATGACACCGTTCGAGCGGAAGATCGTGCACGACGCCGTGGCTGCGGTCGATGGTGTGCACAGCGAGAGCGAGGGCGTGGAGCCGTCGCGACGCGTCGTCGTCCTGCCCGACTGAGACTGAGTTACGTAGATGTAGTTCGCGTCGCGAGTTCCGGCCCGCGAGATCCGGAGGATGTTTCACGTGAAACATGTGGAGGTGTCCGCGGCGCCGCGAGCCGCCGAGGCCCTCTTCGGATCCCGGTTCGATCGCGCCCAGCGATACGCGGAGATTCTCGCCGGCGCGGGTGTGGAACGCGGACTGCTCGGCCCGCGGGAAGTGGACCGGCTATGGGATCGCCACATACTAAATAGCGCCGCGATCGAGGAACTGCTGGGTACCGACGAACGGATTGCCGACATAGGTAGTGGAGCGGGCCTGCCCGGGATACCGTTGGCGTTGGCCCGGCCGGACCTTCGGCTCACGCTCATCGAACCACTCCTTCGACGCAGTGATTTCCTGCGCGAGGTGGTCGACGATCTCGGTATCGACATGACGATCGTCCGTGGGCGGGCCGAGGATCGATCTGTGCAACAGCAAGTGGGGGAGATGGACGCGGTTGTCTCCAGGGCGGTGGCGTCATTGGACAAGCTGACCAAATGGAGTGTGCCGCTGCTGCGCGACGGCGGCCGGATGGTGGCCATGAAGGGCGAGCGCGCCGAGGAAGAGATCCGGGAGCACCGGCGTGTGATGGCGGCGGCCGGTGCAGTCGATGTAAGGGTGATGAAATGTGGCGCGGACTACTTGGAACCACCCGCGACCGCGGTCGTGGCGCGGCGGGAAGCGACGGTTCGGGTAGACAGCCGGCGGTCACGAACGGGCAGGAGAAAAGGATGAGCTCGGTCCCCGAGGGCGCTCCGACGCCCGGCGGAGCGGCGCCCGACGCGACACAGGGCCCCAATGTTTCACGTGAAACATGGACCGCTCCGCCCCAGGAATCGTGGGCCGACGAAGCCGAACTCGATACCCCGATAGGAGCCGAGGCGGAGCGCGCGGTGCGCCTGTTGCACGCCGCGCAGGGGCATCTGCCCCGCCCCGCCCGTCAACGGGTCTTCACGATCGCGAATCAAAAGGGCGGCGTCGGCAAGACGACGACCGCCGTCAACGTTGCCGCCGCGCTGGCGCTGCAGGGGCTGAGCACCCTGGTGATCGACCTCGATCCGCAGGGGAACGCGAGCACGGCGCTCGGCATCGAGCATCGGCCGGGCACCCCCTCCTCCTATGAGGTGCTGATCGGCGAGATCCCTTTGCACGATGCAATCCAGCAGAGTCCACACAACGAGCGGCTGTTCTGCGTGCCCGCGACCATCGACCTCGCCGGCGCCGAGATCGAATTGGTCAGCATGGTGGCGCGCGAAGGCCGGCTGCGGACCGCGCTCGCCGCACTCAAGAACCACGACTTCGACTACGTCTTCATCGACTGCCCGCCTTCGCTGGGGCTGCTGACCATCAACGCACTCGTGGCCGCGCCCGAGGTGTTGATCCCGATCCAGTGCGAGTACTACGCCCTCGAAGGGGTGGGGCAGCTGCTTCGGAACATCGAGATGGTCAAGTCACACCTCAATCCCGAACTCAACGTGTCCACCGTGATCCTGACGATGTACGACGGCCGTACCAAGCTGGCCGACCAGGTGGCCGCCGATGTACGAACCCACTTCGGGGACAAGGTGCTTCAGACCGTGATTCCCCGCAGCGTCAAGGTGTCCGAAGCACCGGGCTACGGCATGACGATTCTCGACTACGACCCCGGCTCGCGGGGGGCGCTGAGCTATCTCGACGCGAGCCGCGAGCTCGCCGTACGAGGCGGACAGAAGGGAACATCATGACCCAGCCGACACGTAAGAGGAGCGGCCTCGGCCGGGGCCTGGCGTCACTGATTCCCACGGGCCCGGCCGACGGTGAGGGGGTGGTACCTGGTCACCGGATGGGTGACGCGGCAGCCGACGTCGTACTCGGCGGAGCCCCGGTAATAGACGCCACCGATGTCGGCGCCGTCTATCGCGAGATCGACCCGTCGGCGATCGACCCGAACCCGCGACAGCCACGCCAGGTCTTCGACGAGGAAGCGCTAGCCGAGCTGGTTCACTCCATCCGCGAGTTCGGCCTCATGCAGCCGATCGTGGTGCGCGCGGCGCCGGCTGCTCCCGCGGGTGCACCGACGCGGTATCAGCTCGTCATGGGGGAGAGGCGCTGGCGCGCGGCCCAGCAGGCCGGGCTGGCGACCATCCCCGCGATCGTGCGAGAGACCGCCGACGACAGCATGCTGCGTGACGCCCTACTGGAGAACATCCACCGGGCCCAGCTCAACCCACTGGAAGAGGCGGCGGCCTACCAGCAGCTGCTCGACGAGTTCGGGGTCACCCACGACGAACTCGCCGCCCGCATCGGCCGGTCCCGTCCGCTGATCACCAACATGATCCGGCTACTGCGGCTGCCGATCGCCGTACAGCGCCGCGTGGCCGCAGGAGTGCTGTCGGCCGGTCACGCCCGCGCCCTTCTCGCCCTCGACGGAACCCCGGAACAGCAGGAGGAGCTGGCCGCGCGCATCGTCGCCGAGGGCCTTTCGGTGCGCGCCACCGAAGAGGCGGTCACTCTGGCGAACCGCGACGACGCCGCGACCCCCTCGGCCCCTCGGCGCAAGCCGATACACATGCCGGGTTTGCAGGACGTTGCTGAAAGGCTGTCGACGGCGTTTGATACCCGCGTGACGGTCAGTCTTGGCAAACGTAAGGGCAAGATCGTTGTCGAGTTCGGATCGGTCGAGGACCTACAGCGGATAGTTGACCTAATGAGTTCGTCAAAGGGCTGACCTACGACATGGCGTAATTACGTCACTGTGACACAAACCCCACGAGCAACGCTCCCTCGCGGCCTTCACAAAGGAAAGTCCATGTGTAGCAACGGGATTCGAGTCGAAGGCCGCGGCCGATGAACGAAGCCGGCGAATGCGGGCAGTCGGCGGCGCATCCTTCTATCCTGGAGTGGCCGCCGTGCATTTCAGCACCGCGTAGAACTCGGGGAGTTTAGTGGCAGCGCGAATCACGCCCCTGCGGCTCGAATCGTTCGAGCAGCTGCCCAAGCACGCGCGCCGATGCGTGTACTGGGAGGTCGATCCGTCGACCTTGCGAGCCGATGATCACCTGAGCGACCCCGAGTTCGAGAAGGAAGCCTGGCTGTCCATGGTCATGCTCGAGTGGGGCTCGTGCGGTCAGATGGCGGTGCACTGCCCGGACAACGCACCGGTGGTCGGCGACATCGACGACCCTGAGATGCCACCGGCTGCGGGGGACAGCCCGTGTCTCGGGTACGCGTTCTACGCGCCTCCCGGTGCGGTGCCGCGTGCTCGCCGGTTCCCTACCGGGCCGGTGAGTGCCGACGCCGTCCTGCTCACTTCGCTCGGCGTCGAATCCGGCCAAGATGTCGAGGCGTTGTCCCGGCACCTGCTCGCTTCGGTGGTCGGCGACCTCGTGCGCCGCGGCGTGCGGGCGCTTGAAGCGTTCGGGCATACCGCTGAGGTGTCCGAGCTGGCGGAGCCGCACCTGGTGTCGCCGGAGTTGCGCCCCATCATCGAGGTGCTCGGCGACTGCTCGGTGGACCAGTGCGTGCTGGATGCCGACCTTTTGCAGGACGCCGGCTTCGTCGTTGTCACGCACCACCGCTACTTCCCGCGGCTGCGGCTCGAGCTCGAGCAGGGATTGGGCTGGAAGGCCGACGTCGAGGCGGCGTTGGAGCGGCTGCTGGAATCCGCGCAGCTGCAACAGCCCGTCGGTGCGGGCGCGGGTCCCTGTTCTTAGTTGATCAGGTCGGGCTGACGCGACCGGCCTGTTCGACCGACAGCTCGTGAGCCAGCAGCTCGGCGAAGGTGAACGTGCCCGTCGGGCGGTCGTTCTTGCCGAGCAGGTACAGCCGCTTGACGGCGGCGAGGATGCCTTCGGCGATCGAGTCGCGGGTCTGCGCCTGCACAAGCATGTCCCGATCGCGCCCGTTGGTGATGTAGCCGACGTCGACCTGAACGGTGGGCATCCGGGTCAGGCGCAGCAGATCCCATGTTCGCCCGTGGGTGCGGCAGTCCCGTAAACCGGTGCGCGCCACCACTTCTCGCTGAATGAAGTCGGAAAGGTTGCGGCCGATGGTTGACACCGAACCGTGCGAATTGCCGAAGTGGAACGACGCCACACCGTTGGCAGAAGGGCCGGATTGTGTGGCGCACCGCAGGCTGATCATCAAATCGGCGCCGACGGTGTTGGCCGTCGCGGCGCGCTCGACATCGGAGGGAGCACGGTTGACGGGCCGTGACAGGAACGTCTCCATGCCGATGGCCGTCATCCGGCCCTCGAGCCGACTTCCCAAGTCCCACAAGATGTCAGACTCGCTGATCGGGCCCGCCGGGCCGTTCATGATCAGGCCGTGATCGCCACCGCCGCGGCCGGGATCGATGATGATCCGCTTGCCAGACAGCCGTGGGCCGGAGCGGCGGACCAACTCTTCTTCGCGGATAGCGTGCGGGGAGCCGCCGGTGACCCGCGAACCCAGAAAGTACAAGGAGCGCAACGTTTCCGGGCCGCAGATGCCGTCGGGATAAAGGCCGTACTCACGCTGGTAAGAGCTCAGAGCGTTGTGGGTATAAAGGCCGAAGTGGCCGTCGACAAGCTCGGTGTAGAAGCCGAGATCCTGCAGCCTGGCCTGCAGCGTCGCGACGTCGTCGCCGTACATCGGCGCACCGAACTGGTGATTGAGCGTCCGCGCACCCAACCGGTACGAAGCTTCCTTCAGCGCACGGAACGTTGCCTCACCGACGATGCCGTCGACAAGCAATCCCCTGTGCTGCTGAAACGCCCGCACAGCGTGGTCGAGTTCGCCGTCGAAGACATCCACGGCGACGTGCTTACCGGTGGTCAGATCCTCGTCGAGGCTGTCGATCAGCCCCAACGCCGCCAGCGCCGCCCGGATCTCGGTGACCGCACCCCCGCGGTCGCCGCGACGCAGACTCGACATACCAGCCCTTTCGGTCACGGTTGTCAGCGGAAATAGCTGACGAAGCAAAGACACGTTAGGCAGCATTGTCGCAGACCGAGACCCTTTTCGAGAAAACCCCAGGCGGGTGTCCGGTCTGCGGAAAGTGGTGTTAGACCACGTCAGCGAGCTCGCGCAGCAGCGCGGCCTTGCCCTTCGCTCCGACGATCCGCTTCACGGGAGCGCCGTCCTTGAACAGGATCATCGTCGGGATCGAGACGACCTGAAAATCGCGTGCGGTGGCGGGGTTCGCGTCGACGTCGATCTTGGCCACCTTCAGGGCGCCGGCCTTCTCGTTGGCGATCTCCTCGAGCACAGGCGCCACCATCTTGCATGGCCCGCACCAGGTGGCCCAGAAGTCGACCAGCACCGGGGTGCTGCTCGACAGCACGTCGTCGGAGAACGAGTCGTCGGTTACGGCGACCGTTGCAGAAGTCTTCTCGGTCATAGCTGTGCTCCAATCAGATCAGTGTTGTCATCGGTTGTGGCAGAAGCTGTTTCAGCGAGCCAGCGTTCGGCGTCGATGGCCGCCGAACAGCCGGTGCCCGCTGCGGTGACGGCTTGACGGTAGGTGTGGTCGACGAGGTCGCCGCAGGCGAACACGCCTTCGATCGAGGTGGCGGTGGTGCGGCCGTCGACCTGCACGTAGCCCTCCGAGTCGACATCGACCTGACCGCGCACCAGCTCGGAGCGGGGGTCGTGGCCGATCGCGACGAACACACCGGTGACGGCCAACTCCGACTCCTCGCCGGTGACCGCGTTGCGGAGCCGCACGCCGGAGACCTTCGGATCGCCCTCGACCGAGACCACCTGGGTGTTTGTGAGGAATTTGATCTTCTCGTTGGCGCGGGCGCGCTCCAGCATGATCCTGGACGCGCGGAACTCCTCGCGCCTGTGGATCAGGGTGACGCTGCTGGCGAACCGGGTCAGGAAGGTAGCCTCCTCCATCGCCGAATCGCCGCCGCCGATCACCGCGATGTCCTGGTCGCGGAAGAAGAAGCCGTCGCAGGTGGCACAGGTGCTCACGCCCATGCCGATCAGCGCTTCCTCACCGGGCACGCCAAGGTGCCGAGCGGCCGCACCCATCGCGAGGATCACGGAGCGGGCCTGATACGTCTCACCGTCGACGGTGACGGACTTGACCGGCCCGTCGAGGGAGACCTCGTCGACGTCCTCCATCCGCAGATCCGCGCCGAAGCGCAACGCCTGCTCACGCATCTCGTCCATCAATTCGGGTCCGGTGATGCCCTCGCGGAAGCCGGGGTAGTTCTCCACCTCGGTGGTTGTCATCAGCGCGCCACCGAACTGGGTGCCTTCGAACACCAGCGGTGTGAGCTGGGCGCGGGCCGCATAGATGGCGGCCGTGTAGCCGGCCGGACCTGAGCCGATGACGATGACGTCATGAACGGTGGATGAGGAGGTCATGCGAGCCTTTCTGCCCTAAACACGTCGGCACGGGTACAAACACCAGCGTATGCCCGGGTGTTCCCCGCGGCCTGCAGGACAGATTACGGACGAGTGACCAACGTGTTGGCCAGCAGGCCCGTGTGAGCTGAGCTGCAGCCCGGCTCGACGACCAGCACCAGCAGGGTCCGCGGCGTGTCGGCTGCCAGCACCATGAGCACCGCGGGCCGTCCGTGCATGTCGACCCGTTGCGCGCCAAGCACCGCTGTCGCCGCCGAATAGCCCAGTCCGGATAGACAGGACGCACGCCGCTCCGGGTCTGCGAGCGGGCCGTAATCGGGGCTCCGTGCGAGCAGGCCGACGATCTGCGGATCCGACATCGGGACATCGCCAGGAGGCCGCGACACCGTGATGCTCTCGGCCGTCGGCCCGGCGGGGTGGGTGGGCGCAGGGTCACGCGTCAGCATGACCCCGCCGAGCACTGCGCCGACGACCGCTGCAACGACGCCGGCCACCAGTCCGACCACCTGCCACCGCGGCGTGTGCCGAACCGAATGTGCGGGCCGGCCGGGCGCCTGATGCGGCGATGCGGCCCGCAGTGCCGCGCCAACGCGTGCGGTCACCTCGGCAGGGACATCGGACGCGGAGGCGTCATCGGTGCCGAGAGCGGACAGGTCACGGCGGACGCGGTCGAGCGCCGCCAGCATTTCTGTGGCGTCCCTGTCGGTGCGAATCCGCTGGCGCAGCGCCGCCGCGTCGCTGTCGTCGAGTAGGCCCGCCTGCAGATCGGCAAGCAGTTCGGGCGTGATCGGCTCGTGGCCCGCCTCGCCACCCATCGCTGCCCCTGCCGGTTGTGCCACGCCCTGACGCAAGCCAGTCTCCACCACGAAGGGTTAGACGGCGGTGAGGCTATCGCGGTTCCACGAATCACTCACCGAGCCGCTCGGCGGCTGCATCGGCCGATCACTGCAGACTCGAAGTCACCCACGAGAGGTGCTGCGGCTCTGACGGGGTTGGTCATTCCAGCCGGCATCGTCTACGACATCGAACCAGGTCACCTGCGGTCTCATTGGGCACATCAGCTGATGCAGATGGTGGGGGAACGTCATCGGCGGCCCCTTCTGCGGGTTGGCCTCAGAGATCGACGTCGATCCCGATGTGCTGTTCGTCGATGAAGGTCCCGTGTTGACGTCGGCGGGAGTGGCATCGGGCTTGGATTTGTGCCTGCATCTGCTCCGCCAACACGCGGGCGCCGACCTCGCCGCGCGCACTGCGCGCCGGGTGGTGATACCCGCGTGGCGCGACGGCGGTCAGGCGCAGTACATCGAACACGTCGGGCCCGCCGACTCCGAGCATCCACTTCAACCGACGATCGACTGGATGGAACAGAACGCACTCGGCGCGCTCGATCTGCAGGCCATCGCCAACCACGCAGCGGTGAGCGTGCGAACGCTCAACCGCCAATTCCGGGACCACTTCGGCACCACCCCGTTGGGATTGCTCACCAGGATGCGCGTCGACCGCGCACGCCGGCTGCTGGAAACCACCGGGCTGACAGTGGACCGCGTCGCAGGGGAGTCCGGTTTCGGCTCCTATCCGTCGTTGCGCTATCACTTCCTGCGCACCGTCGGAGTGTCGCCACACAGGTACCGCCAGAGCTATTCCGCCGGGCGCTGACGCACCGGCTCGGAAGATCACGTCAATATGGCGGCTATCGCGGTTCCACCAATCACTCACTGAGCCGCTCGGCGGCCGCGGCGGCGCCGGCGTTGAAGTACTCGAGCGCCTCGGCCAGCTTGGCCCTGGCGCGCGAGCATCGGCTCTTCACCGTGCCCTCCGCGATGCCGAGCATCCGCGCCGTCTCGGCCACCGAGTAGCCCTGCATGTCGACCGCGACCACCGCGGCACGTTGCTCGACCGGTAGACGCATCAGGGCACGTTCTACTACGACCGCGGTGTCCACCCGCGGCGTCGGGTCGCCGACATGGCAGACGTCGTCCTCGAGGGCGGTGGTGGGGTGCGTCTTGTTGCGTCGTAACCGGTCGAGGCACGCGTTCACGACTATGCGGTACAGCCAGCTGCTGACCGCGGAGTCGTGACGGAAACCGGGTGCGCTGCGGTGCGCCTTGAGCATCGCGTCCTGAAGGGCGTCGGCGGCGTCCTCGGGACTGCGGCTGGTGATCTGCGCCAGCCGGTGCAGCTGGCGCTGGTGACGATAGAAAAGCTCCTCGAATGCGTACTGGTCACCGGCGACGTGTGCCGTCAGCAGCTCGGCGTCTGTCCGCTCGATTCCCCCGCAGCTCCCCACAGCCGAACACTAAACGGCCCGGGGGGTGGGTCCTGACACCAGTTTGCGGCGCTGGGGATGGAGGCGGTCCGCCGCTAAGACGCGGCTTTGAGCGTGATCTCGGCGATGTCTGAGCGGCTCTGACCGTTGACTTGGCCGAGCGTGGAGACCCACACCAGAACGTTGGATGTCGGGGTCGCGTCGTTGACCTGGATCGTGTTCGACCCTGGCTTGAGCGTGGTGGCGGAGGTCAGCTCGGTGGTGCCGTCCAGCGACGAGGGCGTCGGCGTTTGTGACGAGCGGATCTCCACCGCGGTGCCGGTGCTGTTCAAGTTGATGGTGACCTCGGCCAGCTTGGTGGGCTTCGGCAACTGAAGCATCAGGCCGACGCCGTTCTTGAAATTCGGGAACGGCACGGGATCCGTATAGGTGTCGATGGGCCACACGGTCGACGGATTGCCGTCGATCGCCAGCGGCGCCGCCTCGGGTGCATCCGCTTCACCCTCGGGTGAAAACACTGTCGCGCGCACGGGTTTCACGACACTGCCCGATTCGCTTGGCTGCGCCGACGAGGACGGGTCGTTGAGGCCCAACTGATCGCCGCCGAGACCGCCGCCGACGTCGCCGAAGATCCGGCTCAACACGGTGGCCAGCACGATCAACGCGACGATCATGATCGCGCCGCCGACGCTGAGCCCGATCATCAGCCCCTTGCGGCGGCGCGCCGCGGACTCCGCGTCGTCGGTGGGCGCACTGCGTCGCGACGGCGGCGGCACATCTGGCTCATCGACGGGTGAGATCAGCTCGGTGCGGTCGGCGATCGCGGTGGCCTGCTGCAGCAGGTTCAGCAGGGTGGGCGCGCTGCGGATACCGCCGCCCTCCTGCACGGCACGGGCGGCGGCCGCGGAGATCTGGAACGGGATGTCGCGGTCGACGGCCCTCGGCTCGATGGGCTGGCCTGCCGGGTCGAGTTCGGCGGGCGCCAACCCGCTGCGAACCCCGGACTCCGGAAGCGGCCACCGGTTGATCAGAAGTGCGTAGAGCGCGGCGCCGATGCCGCGGATGTCGTCTTCCGGCGTCGCGTCGGGCAGCGTGGCCGGGAACGCCAGCGCAACGTCGCCTTCGATGCTGACGCGCACTCGGCTGGGATGGTCGATCGACAGCGCAACACCCGAGCGATGCGCGGCCTCGGCGGCCGCCGCAAGCGACTGAATGGCGCGGGCACCGCCGATCGCCGACGGCGACGTGTCCGCCACCTCGGGCAGCGAGCCGCCGCGGATCCACTCAGAGACCACGAGCCCGCCCGAACCGGTGCTGGTCACGTCGAGCACCCGCGCGACGCCCGGCATGTCTAGGCGGCTGAGCTTCAGCGTGCGGGACAGGATGTCCTGCACCTGCTCATCGGGCAGGGTCGCGTCCGGATCGACAAAGGTCAGGGCGACCTGCCGGTCCAGCGCGGTGTCCAGCGCCTGCCAGAACTGCAAGTTGGGCGGGCCGCCGTGGAACACCAACAGCCGGTAGCGGCCACCCCCGATGGAGGCGCCAGGAATGAGGTGGACGTCCTCGTCCGACGTCGCGGCCTCGATGGGTGGCTCGTGGGGCACGTCGAAGGGGAGCGATTCGCGGGTGGGATCGCCGCCGTAGTCCGAGGGCGGGCGGCCGGAAACGGGCATCGGCGCGGTGCCGTTCGCAGCGTCGGGGAACGATTCCGTCTCCTCCGGCGCCTGCTTGTCCTGCTCGAAGTGGTCGGCTGGCAGGTCAGGCCGGAAGTCGTCAGCCGACGGGCGCGGGAGCTTCGTCGTGGCGGTGCTGTCAGGGCCCGCTGCGGCGCCGGTTGATTGGTCGTCGGTCACCGCTGGTCCCTTCCTCATCCAGTCCCCGGCAACGCCTGCCGGAGGCCCGCGCCGGGCCGCCGCTGGGAATTGACGATGGCGTGACGCGAGCGAATTCCTCTGATCAGCGTACGTGAGGGGGCGGCCCGGGCGTGGCCTGTCGGGCGGTGCGGTGGGCGGTGCGGCTACCGTCCCGCCCCTGCCGAGACGGCGCCGAACGGCGGCAACGGCGGCCAACGCGTCGGGCACCCGAGCGGCCAGCATCACCCCCGCGATGATCGGCACCATGATGAGGCCGAGCACGCACAGCCGCAGCAGTGAGCCCACGCCTCCCCAGTTGTCGGTCAGGGATTCCAGCCCGAGGAGTTGATCGACGATGTGGGCGGCGAGGCCGGCGATCATCGACGCGGCGATCGTCACCAAAATCGTGCGGACCACCGAGAGGCTTATCAGCCGCCCGCCGGGGGGATTCAGGCTGGCGCGCAGCAGGAAGTACCCAACGGTGGCGCCGGCCAGAAAACCCAGTCCGTTGGCCAGCCCGAGGTAGCCCGCGACCAACTCCGGGTCGTCGGTCAGGTAGGGCGCGGTCAGTGACGCGGCGATCTTCACCGTCGTGATCACGACGATCAGCAGGATCGGCGTCCACGGCTGCTCGCGGGCGTAGAACACCCGAAGCTGAAGCAGCACAAGGGCATACGGGATCAGCGTGAACGCCGATAGCGTGATCGCCATGCCGAGGTAGTTGGCGTCCACCTCGCCAAAATTGCCGTACGCGAACAGCGCGCTGCCTATCGCGGGGCCACCGACGGTCATCATCGCGACGATCGGTATCAGAGTGACCATCGTCAGCCGGGTGGCCAGTGACAGATCGGCAAGCACCGCAGGGACGTCGTTGGCCGCGGCGTTGCGGCTCAGTCGCGGCATCACCACGGTCAGCACGGTCACGCCGATCATGCCGAACGGCAGCATCAGCACCAGCCAGGTGTAGTTGTAGATCGCCGGGCCGGAAGCCGCTGCGCCACTGGCGATTCGGTTGCCGACGATCAACCCGATCTGGCTGATCACCACGTAGACCACCATGGCGGAGGCCATCGTGCCGAACTTCTTGAGCCGGTCGTCGATGCCCCACAGCGGACGCAGACTGATCCGTTCGCGACGGATGGCCACGAAGAGCACCGCGACTTGGGTGACAGTGCCCAGCGTCATGCCGAGACCCAGTACCAGCAACTTGGCATCGCCCATCCGCACCGGATCGACCGAAAGCTCGCCAGGCACAAGAACATAGAGGACCAGCGTGGCGATGGCCACCAGGTTGTTGCACACAGGCGCCCACGCCGGCGGCCCGAACACGTTGCGGGTATTCAGAATCGCCATGAACACCGACGACAATCCGTAGAAGAACACCTGGGGCAGAAGCAGGTAGGCGAACGCGGTCGTGAGTTCGCGGTTCACCTGGGGATCGCCGCCCAGCATCAGCCCGACGAGCAGCGGGGCAGAAACCACCGACAACGCCGCGGTGATCAGTAGCAGGGTGGTCGCCAATGTGACGAGCCGACGCACGAACCCCTCACCACCGTCGGGGTCGTCGCGTTCGGCGCGGGCCAGCACCGGCACGAAGATCGCGGTGAACGTTGCCTCCAAAACCAGGGCAGCGATCAGGTTGGGTAGTTGATAGGCCACTGAGAACGCACTGGACAGCGCCGCTCCCAGAATGGTGGCAAGCAGCACGATGCGGGCGAAGCCGGTGAGGCGGCTGACCAGGGTCGCTAACGCCATGCCCCATGACCGCGACACCACCGCCGCATCGGACAGCTCAGGGCGTCCGGCCCGCCGCCGGGGCGCCGGTCCGCGGGGCAACCGCGGGGGAGCAAGCGGTGGCATGTGCTGGGCGGGCGGGTAGCGGCGCGGCGGGACTCTGGCAGGCGGTGGCTGTGGCGGACGCGGCCCGCCCGCGGTTGTCACCGATCACCGCCGGTCGAACCGGTGGGGCCTTCCCCGCCGGCGGACCGGCTCATGGCACGCGGTGACTCGTCGGTGCCCTTCGCGTAGGCGATCGCGACGTCGACGGGATCCGGCCGATCCAGGTCGGCGGGATCGGGTTGGCCGCGGAAGCGGTGCCACAACCGTCGACCGACTAGCAGCGCCAGCACCACACCGCCGCTCAGCGTGATGAAGAACAGCACCTTGCCGTAGGCGTTGGAGTGCACCGATAGCCGCACCGGCTCGCCAAGCGGCAAGCCGTCAGCGGTGCGCAGCGCGACATCGACCGCCACGCGCTGCGTGAAGTGCACCTCGATCGGCACCTTCAGTGGCAGATAGCCGGGCGGCAGCACGATCTCACCGGGATCGGTGACCGACATCCCTGGCGGCGCGTCTATCTGCAGCCGGACCCGGATCGGCACGGGCAGATCGTTTCGCAACGCGAGCGGCAGCGGGCTGTGCTCGGTGGCCAGCGTGTACGAGCCGCCGGGGTTGACGATGGTGACCGCGCCGAAAAGGTCCTCGACGGTACGGCCGACCGTCGTCAGCCGCTGCTGGGCCAGCCCGTTGCGGGCGTCCGCTGGCACCGATTGGCTCAGCGCCCGCAGCATGTCCTCGCGCAGCGGCGCGGTGTACTGCCCACCCGTCAGCCCGGTGCGGTCATCGGTGGTTAGCGTCCCGGTCAGCCCCCCTAGCCGCGCGGTCACCGCACCGATGCCCGAGACGACGCCGTCGTCTAAGCGGCCGCGCGGATTGCCCAACGCGCCGTCGGGCATCGGGGCGAGGTCCTCCGGCGGCACGGCGTTCGCCTCGGCGATCACCGCGGGCAGCGGCCGCGCCACGGCCAGCCCGGCGTGAATGGTGGAGGCCACCGCGCTGAGTATCGCCTGGGCATCGTCGCCTTGCAGGCTCCAGACCAGGGGCGGCGCCAGGATCTGGTTGCGCGGTTCCGCATCGGGGTGCAGGCCGCGCCACAGCAGTGAACCGAGCGCATCTTGGCGGCGAGCGACCGCAGAATCGTGTTTGACCGGGATGTCCAGCGACGGGTCCAGATATGACGGTGACGCCGGTTCGCTGCCGGCGCCCGCCAGAGCGGCGCCTACGGTCGGGTCGAACGGCGCGGTGGCCAGCTGGGGCGTGTACCTGTGCGGGTGCACGTCGGCGGTTGCCGGCTCGCCGGTGGAGGAGTCCTGCGCGGCAACATTCGCCGCGCCGATTGCCACCGTCGGGCCCTGCGCTGACAGCAGCTCAATGGCGGGCCCGGTCAGCGGCCCGTCGCCGACCAGGGTGGCGCCCCGCACCGATGCGATGCCAAGGATCTGGTCGACGATATCGGCGGCGGCGCTGGTGGCGGTCGTGCTGATGCCCCGATCGCCGACCCGCTGCAGCGCGTCGAGGTCGGCCTGCGAGTAGGTCGTGGCGGTCACACACATCCGCTGTGCCAGCGCCTTGAGCCGATTGAGCCAGCCGACCGCGGCGTCCTGGCCGGCACCGGGATGCGTCGGCGTCGCGGGCCCGGCATCGGGCGCGTCGTTGACGACGTAGCCGCCCGTCATCGCGTTGACGGTGACCAGTAGGTCGGGGTCGACGGCCAGGCAAATGGCGTTGCGCACCTCGCCGCCGGGATCCACCGGCGGGCTGGTCGCGAAGTCGACTGCCGACAGCAGCGTGTCGAGCCTGCCGCCCGGCGCGAGCGACGTCGCTAGCTCGTCGTCGGTCAAGCGCACGGGTGTGGTGCCGCCCGGCGCGCCTGCAGCCAGCCGCGGCCGGTCCGCGAGGGGCCACAGCATGGTCAGCCGAACTGGCTTGGAGGTGTCCGGCGGCACCACGGACGTCAGCGTGTCGGCGGCGGAGTCGGCGGCGGGCTCGGGCGGCACGCCGAGCACAGGAAGCAGGAAGCGGGCGTCGTCGAGGCGGGCGGGTTCGCCGTAGTCGGGTGTTCCGTTGACGTTGACCATCAACGGGTACACGCCGGGTTGTTCGATGTGCAGCGACGGCAGTTCCGGCGACCGCAGCGGGTAGCTCAACGTGAACGGAACATCTTGTCCGCGAGGCAATTCCGGCGCGAGGGTGATGAAGTCGGCGACAGGCTCGTACTGGTCGACGTTGCCGCTGAGGTTGGTGCGCAGTCCCGCCGACGACGTGACGGCCGCCGCGTGCTCGAGACGCACCATCACATCGCGGACGGGGCGGTCACCGACGTTGAGTATCGATCCGGTGACGGTCACCATCGGCTCGCTGGTGGTGGTGACCACCTCGGGGGTAACGCGGTCGACGCGCACCTGAAGAAACGGCACCGCTCCCGGCTCGCCAGCCGCGGCAGGGGGAGTGGTGGCAGGGGCGGCGATAAGCGTCAGCAACGCGAGGGCCGCAAGCAGACGCGCCAGCACCACCCTGGCGCGAATTCGAGGCGGCACGGGGGCCGTCCTCACGGCCCTTGTCCGCAGCCGTTCGTCCGGCGAGATGTCTGTTCGTCGGGACGACGGTTGCGGGTATGGGAATGCGTCTGGGCGCGCCGGCGCGGCGAGGTATGCGGCAGCGGCGGCAGTGACGCGGCCCCATCGGCATGCAGCTTGTCGATCAGCTCACCGGCGACCTCGGCAAGTCGGCGTTCGTCGGCGTAGGCCAGCCGCGACGGCAGTTCCTTGAGCGGCACCCATGCCACTTCACTGACTTCGACGTCTTCGTCGCAAAGCTCGCCACCTAGGAACCGCATCAGATAGTGGTGCACGGTCTTGTGCACGCGACGACCCTCGGTGACGAACCAGTAGTCGATGCTGCCGAGCGCCGCCAGCACACCACCCTGGATGCCCGTCTCCTCGGCGACTTCACGGATCGCGGTCTGTTCCGCGGTTTCACCGAGTTCGATGTGGCCCTTTGGCAGCGACCACAGCATCCGGCCGCGTCGGTCGATGCGGCCGATCAACGCGGCGACCTGACTTTCCTTTGGTCCGTCGATTCCGTCGATCACCAACCCGCCCGCCGAGGTTTCATGCACCGTACGCAGGCGATCGGCCGGCCTGCGGGGGCGGGACTTCTGCGGTTTGTTCTGGCCGCTCGGCTTGTCGGGCTGCGCCGCCCCGTTCTTTGCGCCGCCCACTGCGGTGTTGTTGTGGTGCTCCGTGGATTCGGGCGGGCCTGCAGCGCGTCGGCCGCGGCGCCGCCCCCGGCGCCGTCGTGGTTTGGCCTGCTCGCCGTCCGACACCTAAGCGATGGTAGCTGCCACGAAGATTCGCTCCCGCCGCACTCACCGGTCGTGACCGGGCTGTTGCACATTAGGCTGTCCGAACGTGCCCGATTCTGCTGCTGATGCCGAGCTGCTGGCCGCCGCGCAGGTTGCGTTGAACCGCAACGGCGAGGTGCTGCGCGACGTCGGTCGGGTGTTCGCTGACGCGGGCCACGATTTGTACCTCGTCGGCGGCAGCGTCCGCGATGCGCTGCTGGGCCGGCCGTTCCCGGACTGGGACTTCACCACCGACGCCCGCCCCGAGCAGATGCAGAAGTTCCTCCGGCCATGGGCCGACGCGCTGTGGGATACCGGCATCGAGTTCGGCACCGTCGGCGTCGGCAAGGACGGTCACCGGCTGGAGATCACCACCTTCCGCGCCGATACCTACGATCAGGTGTCCCGCAATCCTGAGGTGCGTTTCGGCGAGCGCCTCGAGGACGATCTGGTGCGTCGCGACTTCTCCGTTAATGCGATGGCGGTGCGCATCACGTCCGACGGTCCCGGCGAATTCCTCGATCCCCTAGGCGGTTTGGCGGCGTTGCGCGCCAAAGTGCTGGACACGCCGTCGGCGCCGGAGGTGTCGTTCGGCGACGATCCGCTGCGGATGTTGCGTGCTGCGCGGTTCGTCTCGCAGCTCGGGTTCAGCGTCGCGCCACGGGTCCTGTCCGCACTTCTGGAGATGGCGCCGCAACTGGGTCGCATCACCGCTGAACGGGTGGCCGCCGAACTGGACAAGCTGTTGTTGGGCGCGGACCCGGTCGCAGGCATCGATCTGATGGTGCAGACCGGTCTCGGCGATGTGGTGTTGCCTGAGGTCGGCGCGATGCGGATGGCCATCGACGAACACCACCAGCACAAGGACGTCTACTGGCATTCGCTGACGGTGCTGCGTCAGGCGATGGATCTCGAGGACGACGGGCCGGACCTGGTGCTGCGGTGGTCGGCGCTGCTGCATGACATCGGCAAGCCGGCCACCCGTAAGCACGAGGCCGACGGCGGCGTGAGTTTTCATCACCATGAGGTGGTCGGCGCCAAAATGGTCCGCAAGCGCATGCGGGCGCTGCGCTACTCCAAGCAGATGATCGACGATGTATCGCAGCTGGTGTACCTGCACCTGAGGTTCCACGGATACGGCGACGGCAAGTGGACCGATTCGGCAGTGCGACGCTACGTCGCCGACGCCGGGCCGCTGTTGCCGAGGCTCCACAAATTGGTACGCGCCGACTGCACCACCCGCAACAAGCGCAGGGCGGCCCGGCTGCAGGCCAACTACGACGGTCTGGAACACCGGATCGAGGAGCTGGCCGCCAAGGAGGATCTGGCGCGGGTGCGACCAGACCTCGACGGCAACGAGATCATGCGGATCCTCGATATTCCAGCCGGACCCGAGGTAGGCGAGGCGTGGCGGTATCTGAAGGAGCTGCGGTTGGACCGCGGGCCGCTGAGCCACGACGACGCCGTCGACGAGTTGAGGAAGTGGTGGAACTCGCGGCAGTAGCGCGGCGTCCAATTCGTCATGGAGTACTGCCTTGGTGACGCGGACGGCTCGGCGACCATGTGGACCGCCGACCCCACCATCGATGTGGACGGCGACGGATCGCTGGACGCCGTCGGGCTGGATTTCGACGGCGATGGTCTGCTCGACGACGCGATGGCCGACATCGACGGTGACGGCCTTGCCGACCACATGGTCCGCGACCACGCGTCCGAAGCCGCTTACTTCACCGACGACGGCACCGGCACCTGGGCGGTAGCGGTCGATCGGGCGGGGCAAGTGCGGTGGTTCGGGCTCGACGGCGTGGAGCACTTCGGAGGACCGTTGGTCGACGTGGACGCGGATGGTCAGGCCGACGACCGGCTGACGGACACCCGCGGTGACGGCCTTGCCGACCGCGCGCTGTCCGGCGACTTGGCCTATGTCGACACCGATGGCGACGGCCGTTGGGACGTCAAGCTCGCCGACTCTGACGGTGACGGCAAGGCCGACGCCGCGACCGAGCTCTAGTCCCGACCCGGGCCCGGCGGCCCGGCGAAGGCCTGCGCGATCCCGAGCCATTGTTCGGCCTCGTCGCCAACGGCGCGGACGTCGAGGGCCGACCGCGGCCTCCGTTGCGTGACCAGCATGCAGAAGTCCTCCGCCGATCCGGTGACGCGCTGCGCGGCATCGTCGGGTCCCCACGACCAGGTCGAGTCCCCTAGCAAGCTGTGGGCCCAGTCGGGCGCGCGCAGCTCCACATGGAACGGTTCGGCCGGGGGAGTGAGACCGTGCACCGTGAACGCGAAGTCGCGGGTGCGCACGCCGATATGCGCGATCGAGCGCAACCGCCCCGTCGCGGGCCGCGTCACGGCTAGCGCGTCGGCGACATCGAGACCGTGCGCCCACGTCTCCATCAGCCGGGCGGTGGCCATCGACGCGGCGCTCATCGGCGGGCCGAACCATGGCAGCTTGCGGCCGTCGGCGACCGTGAGCAGCTCGTCGTGCAGGCTGGTCCGGGTATCGCGCCAATCTGCCAGCAGATGGTCGGGTGCCAGCAGGGCCAACTCCTCGGCGCCGGCGTCGACGAAGCCCGTCGGATCCTTGGCGGCCTCCGCCAGCACGGCCGTAAAACCGGCCTCGTCGGTGACCGCGGTCAGCGCAACACGATCCGTCCACAGCAGATGTGCGACCTGATGGGCGATCGTCCATCCCGGGGCGGGCGTGGCCTCGGCCCACCGATCGGCGGGCAGGTCGGCGACGATGGCGTCAAGGTCGTCGCTTTCCGCGCGTAGATCGGCCACCATCGGCCCCGCTGTCGACATGCCGGTCACATTAGCCGGATGGCTGAACACGGCGACCGATGCTCGCGTGAGCGGCCAGCCCCGCCAGGTAGACCGCCGACCCGGCGACCACAAGGGCGGGCAGGTGACCGTCGGCAGGAATCACCGTCGCCGCCAACGTGATCGCAACGATGAACGACATCCAGAACAGCGCGTCTTGGACGGTGAAGACGTGGCCGCGCAGGGCGTCGTCGACGTCGATCTGCATGGCGGTGTCGGCGCACAGCTTCACCACCTGGCCCGCCGCACCGAGAAAGAACGCGCACAGCACCATCACAGGAAGATGGAGGCCGGCACCGCACAGTTGGACGACCGCTGCGAACGCCAGAGCGCCGTTGGGCGTGGCGTATCGCCCCCACCGGCGGACCATGCCGGGCAGCAGCGCGGTGGCAAGAAACCCTCCGAGTAGGGGGGACGCGAGGAACAACGCCGCAGTGCCGATCCCGGCGACGTCTTCGGTGTCGGTGTGCCGCACCATCACCAACACCAGCAGCGTGTTGATGCCGAACACCATTCGATGAGCGGCCAGCCCCGACAACGTGGCCGCGACGCTCGGCACGGCCACCACGGTGCGCGCACCATGAAGCCACCCGGTGGCCACCGCGTAGACGACCGAGCCGTGAATCGCACGCTTGCTTTCGTGAGGGCCGAGGATGTGCGGCGGGAAGCGCACCGACAACAGCAAGGCGGCCGCGACCGGCAGGGCGACGATGAGAATGATTGTGGCAGCGCCGGTGTCGTCGGGGCCGAACACCCAGCGCGACAGCAACATGAAGCCGGCGCCCAGGGACGCTGCCGCGGCGCCGATCAGCGTGGCCACCGAGTTCATCGTGACCACTTCCTCGCGCGGCACGACGTCCGGTAGCGCCGCCGATAGACCCGACGACACGAATCGGGTGAAACCGTTGACGATCAACGCGCCGAACAGGACCGTTCGGTCGCTTGAACCGCCGGCCAGCAGGGCGGCCACCACGAGCACCAGAAGCAGCCTGCCCAAATTGGCGCCGACGAGCACCAGCCTGCGATCCCAGCGGTCCAGCAGTGCGCCCGCGAACGGACCAAGAAGCGAGTACGGCAGGTACAGCACGGCGAATGCGCCCGCGATCTCCCACGGCCCTGCGGCCCGCTCGGGGTTGAACAGCAGGCCGCCCGCCAGGCCCGCCTGAAACAGCCCGTCGCCGAATTGGCTCACCGAACGCAGTTCGAGGAGCCGCCAGAATTCCGGCAGGCGACGAACCGAGCGCCAGACGGCGATGGGCGCGCGGATGTTGGCCACTGATGATCACGTCCTGGTTGAGAGCTGCTGCAGATCAGCAACCCCGACCCACAGTACAAATATCCAGGCGGGCCGCGCTTGTTCGCCACCACGACCGGTTGCCGGTGCCATGATGGTGAGGTGGCGCACTCAGAGGACCCGGAGGATTTCCTCGCTCCTGCGGCGCACCGGGTGCGCGCGGGAACGCTGCTGCTCGCCAACACCGATCTGCTGGAGCCGACGTTTCGGCGCAGCGTCATCTACGTCGTCGAGCACAACGACGGCGGCACGCTCGGCGTGGTGTTGAACCGGCCCAGCGAGACCGCGGTGTACAACGTGTTGCCGCAGTGGGCCAAGCTGGCCACCAAGCCCAAGACGATGTTCATCGGCGGGCCCGTCAAGCGGGACGCCGCGTTATGCCTTGCGACCATGCGCGTCGGCCTCGAGGCGAACGGCGTGCCCGGGCTCCGGCACGTGCAGGGCCGAATGGTGATGGTCGACCTCGATGTCGATCCGGACACGATCGCACCGATGGTAGAAGGTGTGCGCATCTTCGCGGGCTACTCGGGCTGGACCATCGGTCAACTCGAGGGTGAGATCGAGCGCGATGACTGGATTGTGCTGTCCGCGTTGCCATCTGATGTGCTGGTCGAGCCCAGGGTCGATCTGTGGTCGCGGGTGCTTCGCCGACAGCCGCTGCCGCTGTCGATGTTGGCCAGCCATCCGATCGACGTCAGCCGCAACTAAGCCTGCTCCCTCTCCCGGGCGTCCGTCCTTGACATTCGGCTCGCGATGATCGCGCAGACGAACAGCTGGATCTGATGAAAAAGCATCAGCGGCAACATGATCAGGCCCACCGCCCCGGTGCCGAATAACACCAGCGCCATCGGCAGTCCCGACGCGAGGCTCTTCTTGGAGCCGCAGAACAGCACCACCGCGGCGTCGGCGCGGTTCAGCCGGGCCAGGCGTGACACTCCGAGAGTGAAGCCGAGCATGATGGCCAGCAGCACGGTACAGACACCGGCGACCGCGACCACCTGGCACGGACGGACCGAGCTCCAGATGTTCTCGGCCATGCTCATCGAGAAGGCGGTATAGACGACGAGCAGGATCGAGCCGCGGTCGAACGCTTTTGTCACGAACGCATGTCGGTGCACCCACTCGGCGAGCCACGGCCGCAGCAACTGACCGACGACGAACGGGAACAACAGCTGCAGCACGATGTCCAAGATGGCGGACCCGCCGATGCGCGGTGCGCCGATGGTGTGCATCAGCATCACGACAAGCAGTGGGGTGAGCGCGACGCCGAGGATGTTGGACAGCGACGCACTGACGATCGCCGCCGGCACGTTGCCGTGGGCGATCGACGTGAATGCGATCGAAGACTGCACGGTCGACGGAACCAGGCACAGGAACAGCACGCCGGTGTACAGCCCGGGGGTCAGCACCGACGGCACGAGCGCGCGCGCCGCCAAGCCGAGGATGGGGAAGACCACGAACGTGGCGGCCAACACCAGCAGGTGCAGCCGCCAGTGCTTCAGGCCGTGTAGAGCCTCGGTCGGTGACAGCCGCGCGCCGTAGAGCAGAAACAGCAGGGCGATGGCGATTTTGGTCGCCACGTCGAGCACGTCGGCGAAGGTGCCGGTCGCCGGGAACAGCGCCGCGAGAGTGACGACCGCCAACAACGCCAACAGGAACGTGTCAATCGGGACACGCGCCAGCCGCTCGAGCACGCCGGCTCAGCTACAGGACAACGTGCATGTCGCGCACACGCCGCCGCAGCCCCCTCGCACGCTGACTGCTTCCTCGCGGCGCGCAACCGCCTTGGCGCTCTGCCAGCACCCGGCCGCGACCGTGGCCACCGCGCCGACGACACACACGACCACGACGAGCAGGGCTGTCTGCGGGGGTGTCGACAGCGCCACCGCTCCGCCCGCTGTCAGCATGACCGCGGCCGCGAGCTGGGTCGGTGCCACAGCGCGCAGAACCTGACGGACGGGATCGGCGGTGCGCGGCCGCGACAGCAGCCATAGGCCCAAGCCTGCGGTCGCGGCGGCGGCGCACAAACACAGCACCGCGGCGATCAGCATGCGCCACACAATACGAGCCGCGCATGCGGTCCGCTGGATGGGCCGCCCCCCGGGCGCCAGGCTTCGCCCGGGGGACGACGTCTATCCCGGCTGTCCCAGAAGTTGGGACACCGCCGGAAGCTGAGACAGGCCCTGCGCCGGAGCTGTTGGCGCGGGCGTCGCCGGCGTCGCAGGCGACGGAAGGCTGACCTTGAAGCCGTTGATGATCGCGTCGGTGGCGCCGGCCGCGGCGACTACTTGATCGATGCTGGTGGTCACCGACAGCGCCACCAGGTATTTGTCGGCGCCTGCGGTGGCGATGACGTTGCGCCGTGACGTGTTCAGCGTCATCGAGTTCTCGCGGTACGTGCCCTCGATGACCGACGACGGCATGCCGCCGAAGTCGGCGAGCGACCCGTCGGTGGCACGCCAGGCCGTCAGCTGCTGGCTGTCGACGAAGCCGTGGCTGATGGCTTCCTTCGGGTCGAAGTCACCGACCAGCTTGTAGACCACGAGCTGTGCGTTGGACGAATAGAGGCCGTTGCCACCGACCCGGTCGGCGAGCACCGCGAACGCGTCGGGAACATTCGGGTCGGGTACCTGCGACCAGCCCTTCGGCATCGGCAGCACGATGGTGAGCGCCTTGAAGTCGCGGCTGTTTTGCGGCTCCATGTGAACGTTCTTGGCCTTGAAGAAGTCGGCGAGGGTGCCCGATGCGGCAGGGGCGATCGTTGCCTGCGGCGGCGCGGCGACGGCAGGCGTCGAGATCCCCGCGGGTATCGCGCCGGTGGCGGACGTCACACCGGGCAGTGCGGCGGACTGTGGGGCGACCGCGGCGGCGTTGGGCGCCACCGTGACGGTCTGCGTCACTGTGGCGGGAGCGGGCAGCGACGGCTGCGGTAACACCGGCTCGGCCGAAGCCGTAGCCCCGGCGAAGCCGACAACGGCGGCCACACCGGCGGCCGCGCCACCTGCCAGAACCCGCCAGCGGCGGGTGATCTCGTTCATCGACGTCGGTCCTTCTTCAGCAGATCGAGGTTCGTCACACCCCTGGTCAGGCGCCGACCGTATCCCGCGCCTTGTGTTAGCCACCAGGGCTGGAACCGACCTGGGACCAACCCCTGACTTCCCCGCAACGCAACCGAGACCAACCCGTGGCCGGCGAGGCGCCCAAGTGCGTGCTTATACCCTGTTCACGTGACAGAAGCCGAGGCCGACACCCCGCAGTACCGCTACACCGCGGAGCTGGCCGGGGACATCGAGCGCGCCTGGCAGCAGACCTGGGCCGAGTCGGGGACATTCAATGTGCCCAACCCGGTGGGCCCGTTGGCGCCGCAGGACGGAACGCCGGTGCCTGCAGACAAGATGTTCGTGCAGGACA
The DNA here is from genome assembly GCA_963766465.1 of uncultured Actinomycetota bacterium. Classification (GTDB taxonomy): domain Bacteria; phylum Actinomycetota; class Actinomycetes; order Mycobacteriales; family Mycobacteriaceae; genus Mycobacterium. Next base: position 360,692 of record CAVXZT010000010.1, on the reverse strand, counting down.
TGTTCCCCTACCCGTCGGGTGAGGGGCTGCACGTCGGGCACCCGCTCGGCTACATCGCCACCGACGTCTACGCCCGCTACTACCGGATGACGGGCCGCAATGTGTTGCACGCGTTGGGTTTCGACGCGTTCGGACTGCCCGCCGAGCAGTACGCGATCCAGACCGGAACGCATCCGCGCATCCGCACCGAGGCCAACATCGTCAACTTCCGCAGGCAGCTCGGTCGGCTGGGATTCGGGCACGACGCCCGCCGCAGCTTCTCCACCACCGACGCCGACTACTACAAGTGGACGCAGTGGATCTTCCTGCAGATCTACAACGCCTGGTTCGACCCGGCCGTGAACAAGGCGCGACCCGTCGCGGAGCTGGTCGCGGAGTTCGAGTCGGGCACAAAGACTCTCGATGACGGGCGCAACTGGTCGGATTTGTCGGCCGACGAGCGCGCCGACGTCATCGACTCGCATCGGTTGGTGTACCGGGCCGACTCGATGGTCAACTGGTGCCCCGGCCTCGGCACCGTGCTGGCCAACGAGGAGGTCACGTCCGACGGCCGCAGCGACCGCGGCAATTTCCCGGTGTTCCGGAAGCGGCTGCGGCAGTGGATGATGCGCATCACCGCGTACTCGGACCGACTGCTCGACGACCTGGATCTGCTGGACTGGCCGGACAAGGTCAAGGCCATGCAGCGCAACTGGATCGGCCGCTCCACCGGTGCGTCGGTGTTGTTCGGCACCGATGCTGGCGACATCGAGGTGTTCACGACTCGGCCCGACACCTTGTTCGGCGCGACCTACATGGTGCTGGCACCCGAACACCAGCTGGTGGACAAACTCACCGCGGCGCAGTGGCCGGACGTCGTGGACCCGCGGTGGACGTTCGGTGCGACCACGCCCGCCGATGCCGTCGCCGCCTACCGCACCACCATCGCGGCCAAGTCCGATCTGGAACGCCAGGAGAACAAGGACAAGACCGGCGTGTTCCTCGGCGCCTATGCCACGAATCCCGCCAACGGCGAACAGATCCCGGTCTTCATTGCCGACTATGTGTTGATCGGTTACGGCACGGGCGCCATCATGGCCGTGCCCGGAGGCGATCAGCGAGACTGGGACTTCGCAACCGAGTTCGGCCTGCCGATCGTGGAAACGGTTGCAGGCGGCGATATTTCGCAGGCCGCCTACAGCGGTGACGGTGAGGTGGTCAACTCCGATTACCTGAACGGTCTGAGCGTCGCCTCGGCGAAGGACGCGATCACCGAGCGGCTCGGCGCGGAGGGCCGCGCGCAAGCCCGCGTCGAGTACAAGCTGAGGGACTGGCTTTTCGCGCGGCAGCGGTACTGGGGTGAGCCGTTTCCGATCGTGTATGACGCCGACGGGCGCGCGCACCCGCTGCCCGAGTCGGCGCTGCCGGTCGAGCTACCCGACATACCCGACTATGCGCCGGTGCAGTTGGACCCCGACAACGCCGACAGCGAGCCGTCCCCGCCGCTGGCCAAGGCGACCGACTGGGTGCACGTCGAGATGGATCTCGGCGACGGGTTCAAGTCCTACACCCGCGACACCAACGTCATGCCGCAGTGGGCGGCCAGCTCGTGGTACGAGCTGCGCTACACCGACCCGCACAACAAAGAAGCGTTGGCGGACAAGGAAAACGAGGCCTACTGGATGGGCCCGCGGCCCGCCGAACACGGTCCGAAGGACCCCGGCGGTGTCGATCTGTACGTCGGCGGCGTCGAGCACGCGGTGCTGCATCTGCTCTATTGCCGGTTCTGGCACAAGGTGCTCCACGACCTCGGCCACGTCAGCTCTAAGGAGCCGTATCGGCGACTGGTGAACCAGGGCTACATCCAGGCGTTCGCCTACACCGACTCGCGTGGTTCGTATGTGCCCGCGGCCGAGGTCACCGAACGCGACGGCAAGTTCTACTGGCAAGGGCCCGACGGCGAGATGGAGGTGTTCCAGGAGTTCGGCAAGATCGGCAAGAGCCTGAAGAACTCGGTATCGCCCGACGAGATCTGCGAGGACTACGGCGCCGACACTCTGCGGGTGTACGAGATGTCGATGGGTCCGCTCGAGGCGTCGCGGCCGTGGGCGACAAAGGACGTCGTCGGTGCGTACCGATTTCTGCAGCGGGTGTGGCGGCTGGTGGTCGACGAGCAGACCGGCGCCGGGCGCGCCGCCGAACACGAGGCCCTGGACGACGAGACGCTACGGCTACTGCACCGCACGATCGCAGGGGTGTCCGAGGATTACGCGGGACTGCGCAACAACACCGCGGCGGCCAAGCTGATCGAGTACACCAACCACCTGACCAAGCAGGGCGTGACGGCGCGTACAGCGCTGGAGCCGCTGGTGCTGATGGTTGCGCCGTTGGCCCCGCACCTGGCCGAGGAGCTGTGGAACCGGCTCGGCCACGAGAAGTCGCTGGCGCACGGGCCGTTCCCGGTGGCCGACCCGCAGTACCTGGTCGAGGAAACGGTCGAGTATCCGGTGCAGGTCAACGGCAAGGTCCGCGGCCGCGTGACGGTGCCCGCGGACGCCGACGCTGACGCGCTGGAGGCCGCGGCGCTCGCCGACGAAAAGGTCACCGCGTTCCTCGACGGCGCCACCCCGAAGAAGGTCATCGTGGTGGCTGGCCGGCTGGTGAACATCGTTGTCTAGTCAGGCCCAGCCCAGCTGACGCATGGTGAGTCCGTCGTTCCAGATCTTCGTCAGGTGGCGGATCTTGTCGCCGTCGAAGTCCATCACGTAGACGTAGTCGGCTGCGGCGGACTTGCCCGTCGGCGGCACCGGCCCACCCTCGCCGGTGTGTGTTCCGCGAAAGACGCCGAAAGCCGCCACATTGTGGCGCTTTTCGTCGACCGCGAACGACCGCACCTCGGCATTTCCGTCGGGCAGGATCGTCATCAGGCCCTGCATCCACTCGGTGTACGCCTCGAGGGTGGTGATGTCGGCCAGGGCGTCCGTCTGGGCGGCGAATGTTGCGTCGGCGTGGCAGTACTGCTCACACGCCTCCCAACCCTTGCCTGCCTCGCAGGCATCGAAGAACTGTTCGGCGGTGTCTCGGATCGTGCTCATCAGCGATTAATGCACGAAAAGCGGGGCGAGCGCGGGAAATCGTGCACAAATCACCGCGGGCGGACGATGACCTCGTGGATATGCGCGTCGGGCGGGGCGTTCACCGCGTCTGCGACCACTTTCGCGACGGTCTCGGGCTGCAGGTAGTGCGAACTGTCGTACTCCTTGCCCTCGTATGCGACCAGGCCCTCCTGCATGACGGTCGCGATCCGCCCAGGATGCACCGACGTGACCCGAAGCGACCGCTCGTCGTTGCGCAGCGAATCCGCGAACCCCCGCAGCGCGAACTTGCTTGCCGTGTACGCGGCAAGACCGGGCGACGCGTTGATACCCGCTCCTGAGTTGATGAACACGACGTGCCCGCGAGCGGCGCGCAGGGCGGGCATTAGGGCGAGCGTAAGCGCAACCGCACCAACGACATTGACGGCCATGGTGGCCCGCCACTCATCGACCGTCGACTCGGCGACCCGGCCCGGGTAGGCCACACCCGCGTTGTGGATCAGCACGTCGAGTTCGACGATCGGCTCTACGACCGCCTCGATATCGTCGACATCCCCGAGGTCGATCGGCCAGGTGGTGGCGCCGAACTGCTCGGCGACCTCGTCGAGCCGGGCCGACGGCCGACCCGCGAGGAACAGCGTGTGCGTGGGCGCCAGCGCGGCGGCGATGGCGGATCCGAGCCCGCCGCCTGCCCCGGTGATCATCGCGGTCGGCATGTCGCCACCCTATCGACCTGCAAGTAATGCCCGGGGGTCGCATGATGGACACAATGCCCGACCACAACTTCGCTCCGACACAGCTCGCCGCCCGCGCCGCATACCTGCTGCGCGGCAACGACCTGGGCGCGATGACCACCGCCGCGCCGTTGCTGTACCCGCACATGTGGAGCTGGGACGCGGCCTTCGTGGCGATCGGCCTCGCCCCGCTGAGTGTCGAGCGCGCCGTCGTCGAGCTGGACACGCTGCTTTCGGCCCAGTGGACCAACGGCATGATCCCGCACATCGTCTTTGCCAACGGCGTGGACGGGTACTTCCCTGGGCCGGCGCGCTGGGCGACGTCGGCACTGGCCGCGCACGCGCCACGCACGCGACATACGTCGGGCATCACCCAGCCGCCCGTTCACGCGATTGCGGTGCAACGCATCCTCGACCACGCCCGCACCCGCGGCCGTTCAACCCGCGCCGTCGCCGAGGCGTTCCTCGACCGCAGGTGGGCCGATCTGGTCCGGTGGCACCGATGGCTCGCTGAAGCGCGAGATCAGCACGAGCACGGCCGCGTCACCCTGTACCACGGCTGGGAATCGGGCATGGACAACTCGCCGCGCTGGGATAGCGCCTACGCCAACGTGATTCCCGGCAACGTGCCGGAGTACGCGCGTGAGGACAACACCATCGTCACCGATGCGAGCCAGCGGCCGAGCGACCTCGAATACGACAGATATCTCTGGCTGCTCGAGGAGATGAAGGGCGTGCGCTACGACGACGCGCTGTTGCCGAAGGTGATGAGCTTCGCCGTCGAAGACGTATTCGTCTCGGCCATCCTCTCGGTCGCCTGCGACGTCCTCGCCGAGATCGGCGAGGACTACAAGCGGCCCAATGCCGACGTCAAAGACCTGTACGCATGGGGGGAGCGATTCCGTGCCGGCGTGGTGCGAACCACCGACGAACGGACCGGCGCCGCAAGGGATTTCGATGTTCGTGCCGAGCGTTGGGTGGCAACCGAGACCGTCGCGCAGTTCGCTCCGCTGTTATGCGGCGGACTGCCGCACGACAAGGAACGCGCGCTGCTGCGGCTGTTGGAGGGCCCGCGGTTCTGCGGGCATCCGGATCTCAAATACGCGCTGATCCCGTCGACGTCCCCGGTGTCGCGCGACTTCCGTTCACGCGAATACTGGCGTGGACCGGTCTGGCCAGTGATGACGTGGCTGTTCTCGTGGTCGTTCGCGCGCCGCGGCTGGGCCGAACGCGCATTGATGCTCAAGCGCGAAGGCCTCAGGCAGGCCAGCGACGGGACATTCGCGGAGTATTACGAACCCTTCACAGGCGAACCGCTCGGCAGCATGCAACAGTCGTGGACCGCCGCGGCTGTCCTGGACTGGCTCGGATAACTATTCGGCCAGTCGCTCCAACGGGGCGATTGCCTTGGTCAACGTCTCCAGGTCCTCTGGGCTGAGCTTCGCAAGCAGCGTGGCCAGCTGCGCCCGCCGAGCCGCCAGCGATTCGCGGTGCTGAGACAACCCCTTCGGGGTGATGTCGACGAGTACGGCCCGCAGATCGGACGGGTCGCGGGAGCGCTTCACCAGCCCCAGTTTCTCCAGCCGGCGGATTGCCACAGTGGTGGTGGGTGTGCGCACACGCTCGTGGGCGGCCAGCTCCGTCATCCGAATGGGGCCCTGATCGAGCAGTGTCAGCAGGATCGACAATTGGGCGAGTGTGAGGTCGCCCGCTTCGGTCCTGTTGGTGTCGCCGCGGCGCAGCACAGAGAACAGTTTGGAGAGCACACGCTGCAGTTCTCCGGCTAGCTCGCCGGCCTGCGATTCGGTCTCCACCATAATTCGCCAGTCTAACCTGTCGGCGGCTGCCAGATGCGAATGCGCGTCAATTAAGTTCACAAAACTTGCGAGAGGAATCGACGCAGCCGATCCGTCTCCGCGGCGTCGAAAATTTGCTCCGGTGGGCCAGACTCGACGACCTGACCGTGATCCATGAACACCACGGCATCCGACGTCGAGCGGGCGAACCCCATCTCGTGCGTGACGACCACCATCGTCATGCCGTCCGAGCCGAGTTCGGCGATGAGCGCCAGGATGCCCTTGACCAACTCAGGGTCCAGTGCCGAGGTGGCCTCGTCGAAGAACATCACTTGCGGCGACATCGCCAGCGCCCGAGCGATCGCCACCCGCTGTTGTTGACCGCCCGACAGCGTGCCCGGCCGCACGTCTGCTTTCTGCCGCAGCCCCACCCGGTCCAACTGCTCCAGCGCTAGGTCGCGCGCCTGCTCGGCGCCGAGCCGCTTGAGCTTGCGCGGCGCCAGCGACACGTTGTCCAGCACGCTGCGGTGCGGGAACAGGTTGAAGTGCTGGAACACCATGCCGATGCGCTGCCGCAGCCGATCCGGGTTGTCGGCAAGCACGGACCGCCCGTCCAACAGGATGTCCCCCTTGTCGGGTTCGTAGAGCCGGTTCAACGTCCGCAGCAGAGTCGACTTGCCCGATCCCGACGGCCCGATCACCGCCACGGTGGTGCCTGCGGGCACATCGATGTCGACACCACGCAGCACGGCGTTAGGACCAAACGCCAGGTGAATGTCGGTGGCGCTCAACGACACTGGTTCTGCGGCGGTGGTCATCAGATCATCTCCTGGGAGGTGGACAGCGCGAGCGGGTCTTCCTCCTCGGGTTTTCGGCCTCGGCGCAATCGGGTGTCGATGAAGTTCACCAGATGTGTCAGCGGCACGGTCAACAAGAGGTAGAACAGGCCAGCGGCGACCAGGGGTGACAGGTTGCCGGTCTGCGCGTTCAGGTCTCGGCCGACTTGGAACAGCTCGCGCTGATTGGCCACCAGGCCAAGGAAGTACACCAGCGACGACGCCTTCAACAGCGAGATGAACTGGTTCATCAAGGCGGGCAGCACCCGTCGGACACCCTGCGGCACCACCACCAGCCGCATCGACGACGGGTAACTGAAGCCAAGGGCTCGCGACGCCTCCAACTGCCCCGGCTCCACGCTCTGGATGCCCGACCGGAAGATCTCGCCGACATAGGCCGCCGCCATCAGCCCCAGCGCGGCGATGCCGAGCGGATACGGGTTGTTACCCGTCAAGCCGCCGACTATCGGCCCGACGCCGAGCCCGATCAGCAGGATGATCACCACTTCGGGAAGCCCGCGGAAGATGTCGGTGTACACCCGCGCGGGCCACCGCAGCCACCGCGATCGGGAGATGCCCGCGACGGCCAACGCCATGCCGAGCACCAGCCCGATCACGCTTGCGCTGACGGTCAGGATCAGCGTGTTCGGCAGCCCGGTCTTGAACAGGTCCGGGATGGCCTGCTTGTACAGGTCCCAGTTCAGGAACGAGTCCTTGAGCTGCGACAGCGTGGACTTCGGCGCCGCCGCTTGGGAAGCCGGCTGCTGGTGTTCTGCCGCGATGGCGGTGAAGTCAGGCAGCTGCGGCGCTGGCGCCGCCTTCGACCCCGGCTTCCATCCTGGCGGCAATGCGCGCGGCACCCAATCGGAGTACAGCCGCGCCCAGGTGCCGTCGGCGATGATCGCGTCCAGCCCGGAGTTCAAGGCGTCGATGAGTGGCTTGTTCTCCTTGGCGACCGCCCACGCCACGAAATTGTCCAAGCTGAAGGTGTTTTCGATGATCTGCGCGGGATCGCCCGACTGCACCGTGCCCTGCGCCTGCTGTGACGGCGCCACCCACGCGTCGATCTGGCGCGTCTTCAGACTGGCGTAGACGGTGTTGTAGTCGGGGAACTTCACCGGCTCGAGGTGCAGGGTGTCGACGACGTACGCCTCCTGTACGGTGCCCTGCACCACGCCGATGCGCTGGCCCGCAGCCAGCTTCTCGAAGCCGGTGATGGCAGACCCGGACGGCACCACCAGCGAGAAATAGCCGAAGTCGTACCCGTTGGTGAAGCCGACGGTGCGGCGGCGCGCGTCGGTCGTGGTAATCGACGACGACCCGACGTCGAAGCGGCGCGACGCCACTTGAGCGAGCAACCCGGAGAACTCGGTGCCGACGAAGTTGATCTTCAGCCCCAGCTTGTCGGCGATTGCGCGCAGCAGTTCGTTGTCGAAGCCCGTGAACTGGCCGGCCGAGTTGATGCAGATGCTCGGCGGCGCATCCGAGAGTGTGCCGACGGTCAGTGTGCCCGGCACACCCAGGCCAAGGGCGTTGACGTTGACGGCGGTCAACGGTTCGACCGTCGCGGTGGTGTACTTGTCGGCGCCGGGACCCTGGGCTGCGGCGGCGAGATTAATCGGTAGGGCGCTGGCGCTCTCGACTCCTGGCGGGGCGCACTGGTCGACATTGGCGCGTGCGGGCGGCGCCAAACCCATGCTCCACATCGTCAGGGCGACCAACGCCAGCACGAGAACTTTCATGAGCCGCATTCAAAGCAACGTAATGGGCACCGCCGATCGGGCACCGGCTTCGGCTCAATCAGAACGCAATCGCACCGGTGCTGGATGTCGCCGGCCAGGCGGCTCCGGACGGCCGGAAGACTCCGCGTCGCACCAGCTCGCCGAGCATGATCCTGGCCATCACCTCGGACCGCTCGGCGCAGGCCACGCGGGAACCGTCGGCGTCGCCCCTGCGGATGGCCGCGGTCTCGGCCTCGTAGAACGGAAGGATCTCGTCGTGGTTGTTGAGGTACGACAACCAGAACGTGCGAGGGATGAATGTCTGCGACGCGCGGATCGCCGCCTGCAAGCGCGGCCCGGCGTATTCGTCATTGATAACTTTTCGAAATTTCCACGCCGTCTCCTGGAAAGTGCGCGACTCTTTGCTACCGCGCATCGCATCGTTCAAAACGGCCAGCTGGTCGAGGATTCGCGGAACGCCGTCGATGGCCGCGCGCGCCGACGCGATGCCGCTCAACAACCCGTACAGCTCATGGTGCTCGCGCACGACGGACTCGTCGAATCGTTCGACGTAGGCGCCGCGGTGGTACTGCGTCGACAGGATGCCGTCATGCTCGAGCTGGACTACAGCCTCCTGGATTGGCACGCGGCTGAGCCCGAGCTCCTGCGCGATCTCGTTGCGATCGACCCGATCCCCCGAGCGAAGTTTGCCGGTCAGTACCAAGTTGACGACATGCGAAACCACGAGGTCTTTTTCTTTGACCCCATACTTCTTGGGCATGGCGCGGCAAGCATCTCACGTGGCCGTCGTGCCGGGAGCCGTTCCGCCAGTTCAGTTTCCATTCGCTTGATGGCGGTCGCGCCACCGGCAAAGCGCTTCGGCCTGCGTCAGGTCGTAGTCGGGTCCGTTGACTCCGACGGTCAGCATCGTCACCCCGAGCTGGACGAATGCGTCGGCTTCTGCCAGCAGCGCGTCGAGGCTCTTGCCACTCACACCGGCTGAGCGCTCGATGGTCGCGGGGTCGCGGCCGACGTCGGCGCAGTGCCGCGCCAGGATCTCCGCCTTCGCGGGGTAGGTGTCCAGCGAGGTGAAACCGTGCCAGGTGTTTCCGTATTCGGCGACAAGGCGCAGTGTCTTCTTCTCGCCCTGGCCACCGATCAGGATCGGGATGTCGCGCGTCGGCGCGGGGTTCAGCTTGGCGAGCCGGGACTTGATGCGCGGCATCGCGGCGGCGAGGTCGTCGAGCCGGCTGCCAACGGTGCCGAACTCGTAGCCGTACTCGTCATAGTCCTTCTGTTTCCAGCCCGACCCGATGCCGAGGATCAGCCTGCCGTCCGAGATGTGGTCGACGGTGCGCGCCATGTCGGCAAGCAGCTCCGGGTTGCGATAGGAGTTGCAGGTCACCAGCGCGCCGATCTCGAGGCGCGACGTCTGCTCGGCCCAGGCACCCAGCATCGTCCAGCATTCGTAGTGCGGGCCGTCGGGATCGCCGTAGAGCGGGTAGAAGTGATCCCAGTTGAACGCGACGTCGACACCGAAGTCTTCGCAGCGCCGAACGGCGTCGCGGAGATGGCTGTATTGGGCGGAGTGTTGCGGCTGCAGCTGCACGCCGATGCGAATTGGGAAGGCCACGAGTCGCAGTCTTACACGCCAATTTGTCCGCCGGATTTCCACACCGCGACGACCGATGGCCGCGCCGTTCCGTTGCCGCCTTCCGGCCAATGCGACAGCGGCTTGTCGATGCTGTTCTCGTCGCCCTCGCCTGGATGCTGCACGCATACGGTGACCAGATCGTCGGTCACGACGGGCCCGCACGTCTCCGCGCCCTTCGGCACGGTGAGGAACTGCTTGACCTCGCCCCGGTTGGATCCCTCGAGTGCGACGGCGAACAATCCGTCGTTGGACTTGAGCGCGTTGCCGTCGGTGGAGATCCACAGATTGCCGTGGCTGTCGAACGCCACGTTGTCCGGGCAGGAGATCGGGCTGACCTTCGTCTTGTCGAAGCCGGCGAAGTAGGTGTCCGCTGCCGCGGGATCGCCGCAGACAAGAAGCAGATCCCAGGTGAAGTCGGTGCCCGCGTGGTTGTCGGTGATCTCGAGGATCTGTCCGTTCTTGTTCTCGTTGCGAGGGTTGGCAGCGTCGACGGGCGCCTTGCCCTCGGTGCCGCGCTTGTCGTTGTTGGTCAGCGCGACGTACACCTTGCCGGTCTTCGGGTTGGCCTCGAAGTCCTCGGGGCGATCCATCTTGGTGGCGCCGGCCTTGTCGGCGGCGAGACGGGTGAACACCGCGGCCTCCTGCGCGGTCACCCCGTCGACGAGTGACTGGCCCTCTCCGCCTGCGCCGGACCGCAGCAGCGGGATCCAGGTTCCGGTCCCACTGAACCCGCCCTCCTTCGGCAGCTTGCCCGAGCCGTCGATCTCGTCGGCGGGGATGTCGCTGCTGAGCTTCGCGACGTAGAGCGTGCCCTCGTCGAGGATCGTCATGTTGTGGGCCATCGCCGCGGGATCGGTACCCGGCTGCACCTTCTTCGACGAGATGAACTTGTACATGTAGTCGAACCGCTCGTCGTCGCCGGCGTAGGCCACCACGGTGCCGTCGCTGGTGACGTAGACGTTGGCGGCTTCGTGCTTGAACCGCCCGAGCGCGCTGTGCTTGACGGGCTTCGAGTTGGGATCCCACGGGTTGATCTCGACGACGTAACCGAAGCGATTCACCTCGTTGGGAGTCTTGGCGACGTCGAATCGCGGATCGAAGGACTCCCACTTGAGCACGGTCGGCTCAAGCGCGACGCCGTAGCGGTCCTGCCGGTCGGCGTCGACAGGGCCCGGCTTTGGCGCGCCCTCCGGCGCACCGAAGTATTCGTGGAAGTTCTCCTCGCCGGAAAGCACTGTGCCCCAGGGGGTTACCCCGCCGGAACAGTTGGCGAAGGTGCCGGCGACGGTTCGGCCTGTCGGGTCGGCGGGGGTCTTGACGAAGTCGGTACCTGCGGCGGGACCAGTCAGCGTGAACGGTGTGTCGGCAGTGATTCGCCGGTTGTAGGGGCCGATTATCGGCTTCAATCCCTCCGGCGTGCGCTCGACCTCGACGACGCCCATGCCGATCGCGGCGATCTCGATGTCGAACTGCTCGCGGGTGGGCTTCGCCTCGTCGTAGCCGGGGAACATGAACGGCGGGCTGACGTATTCGTGGTTGGTCACCAGCAGGAAGCGGTTCTTCTGACCGGGCACGGGCAGCAGGCCGGCGAAGTCGTTGTTGAACCCGAACTGGCCACGCTGTGCCGCGGCGGTCTGCGCCTTCACGTCGAACTTCGGTGCCTTCGGCAGGATCGGGTCGCCCCAGCTGATCACCACCGCCTGTTCGTAGCCGTCGGCGACGACGAGGGCGTCCTCCCTGTTGGGCGCGACGGCGGTGAAGTTCATGCCCGGCGGCGGTCCGGCCGGTGCGGCCGATGAGGTGGGTGTCGCGACGGGTTGCTCATTGCCCCCGCACGCGGCCAGTGCAGAGCCCGCGCCGACGGCCAACACCGCGACGCCACCTGCCTGTAGCAGCGACCTCCGCGACACCGCCTTCGCGATATCGCCGAAGTACTCGTTGTCGCTGGTGTTGGGGGCCGGTTTGGAGCAGGCATCGCCGCATTTGTAGCGGCACGTCACATGCTGGCGCGATGACCGGCCGGTGTGGTTGACAAGAAGATTCAGCGGCACAAGCGCCATGGGTGCGGGTTCCTTCCGACCGAATACCGGCCGGGGCTGGCGGCCGGACTCGCGAAACCTACGACAGTTTGGCAATCAACTGGGAAGCAATTGGTAAACAACTGGGAACGCCGCCGCTGGAGGGCTGCGGGGAGCGCCATCAATTGTTGACGTCGCAAGAAGGGCAGTGTTCCGCGGCCAGCAACCGACGCTGTTGGCTGACGAACGCCGCCTACGTGGAGTTAGCATCGCGGCAGCGTTCTATGCAGGGGGTGGCAGCGAACGATGATCGAGCGCAAGCGTGTTGTCGTGGTGGGTGCGGGCATCGCGGGTCTTGTGACCGCAAAAGTGTTGCGCGACGACGGGTTTGACGTGACAGTGCTCGAGAAGGAACCGGCGTTCGGCGGTGTCTGGATCGAGTCGCGAACCTATCCCGCTCTGCGCACCAACAATTCACGCCACACCTATGCCTTCTCTGATCACCCCTATGACCACTCCGCCGACTTGTTTCCCACAGCCGAACAGGTGCGCCGGTATCTCGCGTCATATGTCGCCCGGTTCGAATTGGCGCCTCTGATCAGGGTGTCCACCGAGGTGGACAGAGTTTCACGAAGTGGGGAGGGCTTCGAGGTCACGGTCCGGGGTGCGGAGGGCCCTACCGCAATGCACTGCGACTTCGTGGTGGTCTGTGTCGGGACATTTTCCGAGCCTCACGTGCCCGAGATCCCTGGAGGCGAGCGCTTCAGCGGCACGGTCGTGCATTCGAGCCAGGCGACGGATCCAGCGCTGGTGGTGGGCAAGCGCGTCGTCGTGGTGGGCGCGGGAAAGTCGGCACTTGACTGCGCAGCCTGGGCGGGCGAGCATGCCCAACGCTGCACGCTGATTTTCCGCGCCCCACATTGGATGGCGCCGCGGCTACTGCCGGGCGGGATTGCTATCGATCGAATGGTGATCGGCCGCCACTCCGAGCTGTTTTTCCGCTATCACCACCTCACCCGAGTTGAACAGCTTCTGCAGGGGCACGGAAGGATCCTGACGCGGTTGTTCTGGTGGATCACGAGCAGGCTCTTCCGTGGAATGTTGCGCATGCCGGCAGTCATGATCCCCGACAAATCGCTGCCGCTAGGTCTCGAGAACGTCGGCGTCGCACCGGAGTTCTACGACATGCTCCGCAAGGGGCGACTCGCCGTGAGACGCGACGTGATCACCGCCTTCGGCGGGGATGCCGAAGTGCAGCTCGCCAGCGGGGATCAGGTGGCAGCCGATGTCGTCATTTTCGCCACAGGTTGGCGGCAGACACTGCCGTTCCTGACTCCGGAGCTCGCGTCGGCGGTAATGCAGGACGGCCACTTCCAGCTGTACAGGAACATCCTTCCGCCGACGGAGCCGCGCCTCGGTTTCATCGGATACGCCTCATCGACCGCCTGCCAGCTGACCGCCGAGATCTCTGCACATTGGCTCTCAGAGAACTTCCGCGGAGCGCGCACCCTTCCCACAGTCGAAGCCATGGAGGCCGAGATCAAGCGCGTGCACGACTGGCTCGCTGTGATGCTTCCGGCCCGATCGCAGGGATTCTTCATCGGGCCGTGCGTAGTGCACCACATCGACGACCTCCTCACCGATATGGGTCTGCCGACGCGACGAACGCGCAATGTGCTTACGGAATACTTCGGCGAGTTCGTGCCCGCGCGATACGCCGACGTCGCCGATCAACGTCGGGCCCTTACGTCATCAATCGTCGACGCCTAATCCGAGTCGAGTTCGGCTTCGGCTACAGCTGCTTCGAATACGTCTCGAGCATGTCGGCGAGTTCTTTGGGATGGCTGAGTGCCGCGCAGTGGCCGCCGTCGATCTCATCCGCGGTGATGCCCAAGCGCGTCTTCGCCAGCCCGCGGAGAAAATCCGGAGGAAGGAAGCGGTCGTCGCGGCACACCACGAACTTCGTCGCCACGTCGGGCCACGCGTCCAGTGGCCACGGGGCGGCCATCCAAGCGCTGGATTGCCCGCGCTCCTTGCTCATCGCCTCCTCGGCCAACACGCGAGGCACGCCGTTGTAGAACGTGACGAACGGATCGTCCTTCTGATCCGCGTAGCCGTCCTGCTGGGCGTGGGCGTCGGATGCTGCCTTGTAGTCGGTGTTCTCCCACCAGTCGTCCGGCGGTTCCCCGGGCGCTGGGATCATTCCGGCGACGAGAACGAGCGCGTTGGCGCTGACCCGGTCCGCCACGAGGGGCGCGGTGAACCCGCCTAGCGAGTGGCCAACCACAATCACATCGGTGCGGTCACCGATCGCCTCGATCACCGTGTCGACGTATTCGTTGAGGCCGGCGGTGTCGTCGTCGCACGGCAGGTCAGGGGCCACCGTGTCGTGCCCACGAGCCCGCAGCTCCGCGTCGAGCAGATGCCAGTACCACCCGATATCGGCGGCACCGTGGATGAAGGCGAACGTGGCCATCAGCGGGCCAGCACTTGCCGCAGAATGTCGACGAGCGCGCGCGGCTGGTCGCCCTGAACGGAATGGCCGGAGTCGGCGACCACATGAGTCTGCTGGAAACCAGGCGCGCCCTTAGCAAAGGCCGCGGCGTCCTCGTCGTTGACGAAGTAGGAGTTCCCGCCGCGCACCAAAGTCGTCGGCATGGTGATGGATGGCACGTCATCCCACAGTCCTTCGAACCCGTCTGCGTTGCGGAACGAGTCGTAGCGCCACGTCCAGGTGCCGTCGTCGAGCGGCTTCGAGTTGTGGAAGACGCCGCGGCGCAACGATTTCCGGTCGCGGTGCGGCGCGGCGGCGATCGTCACGTCCAGCATCGCGGCGAACGACGGGAAGGTGCGGTCACCCTGCACCAGGGCGACGGCGCCCAGCTGAGCCTTGGTCATCTCCTCGTGGCGCTCGGGCGCTGACGGGGTGACGTCGACGAGCACCAGTTCGGGCACCAGGGCAGGCTCGGTGGCGGCGATGCGGAGCGCGGTCAAGCCGCCGAGGGACATGCCGACGACGAGCCGCGGATTGGGCGCCCACTCGCGCAGCACCGGACGCAGCGTCTCCGCGTTGAGCTTCGGTCCGTAGTCGCCGTCCTCGCGCCACGCCGACCGGCCGTGGCCAGGGAGGTCGATCGCCAGCGCGGGCACGCCGAGGCCAAGGATCACCGTGTCCCAGGTGTGCGCGTTCTGCCCGCCGCCGTGCAGGAACACAACCTCGGGCGGTTGGTCGCCCCACGTGAGTGCGCTGATCGAACCCGACTCGACGCGCCGCACGGGCGGTATCTCGGCGGCGCCGATCTGCTCCGCGTTCTCGTGAAGCAGACCGAACTCGTCGAGGCCGGCTAGGTCGTCGTCGGAGACTTCGGCGTTGGTCACGCCGTCGAGGCTAACCCTCGATGAAGTCCTCGAGCTGTGCGCGGGCGATGTCGTCCGGCAGCTGCTTCGGCGGGCTCTTCATCAGGTAGGCGGACGCGGCTACCACCGGGCCGCCAATGCCGCGGTCCTTGGCGATCTTCGCCGCGCGCACCGCGTCGATGATGACGCCTGCCGAGTTCGGCGAGTCCCACACCTCGAGCTTGTACTCCAGGTTCAGCGGCACGTCGCCGAAGGCGCGGCCTTCGAGCCGAACGTAGGCCCACTTGCGGTCGTCGAGCCAACCGACGTGGTCGGACGGGCCGATGTGCACGTCCTTGGTATTGAACTCGCGCTGCAGGTTAGAGGTGACGGCCTGGGTCTTGGAGATCTTCTTGGACTCGAGGCGCGAGCGCTCGAGCATGTTGAGGAAGTCCATGTTGCCGCCGACGTTGAGCTGCATGGTGCGGTCGAGCTGCACGCCGCGGTCCTCGAACAGCTTGGCCATCACGCGGTGGGTGATGGTGGCACCGACCTGGCTCTTGATGTCGTCGCCGACGATCGGCACACCGGCGTCCTCGAACTTCTTTGCCCACACCGGGTCCGAAGCGATGAACACCGGCAGCGCGTTGACGAACGCTACACCGGCGTCGATTGCGCACTGCGCGTAGAACTTGTCGGCCTCCTCGGAGCCCACCGGCAGGTAGGACACCATCACGTCGACGTTGTTGTCCTTCAGCGTCTTGACGACGTCGACCGCCTCGACGTCGGACACCTCGATGGTCTCGGCGTAGTACTTGCCGATGCCGTCCAGGGTCGGGCCGCGCTGCACCGTGACGTTGGTGGGAGGCACGTCGGCGATCTTGATGGTGTTGTTCTCCGACGCGAAGATCGCCTCGGACAGGTCGAAGCCGACCTTCTTGGCGTCGACGTCGAACGCGGCGACGAACTTGACGTCGCGCACGTGGTACTGACCGAGTTTGACGTGCATCAGGCCGGGAACGGTGACGTTCTCGTCGGCGTCTTTGTAGTACTGCACGCCCTGCACTAGCGAGGACGCGCAGTTGCCTACGCCGACAATCGCGACCCGCACGTCAGTGTTTCCAGTCATGACGACTTCTCCCTCTCCTACTACTTCGGTAGTGCTTACGGCTGCTCGGCGCGATGCTGCGCCGTTCGTTCGGCAGCGATCAATTCGTTGAGCCATTTGACTTCGCGCTCGCTGGACTCCAACCCGAGCTGGTGGAGCTGCCGGGTGTAGCGGTCGAGCGAGCTGCTGGCCCGCGCCACTGCTTCCCGCAGGCCCTCACGGCGTTCCTCCACCTGACGACGACGCCCCTCGAGGATCCGCATCCTGGCCTCTGCCGGGGTGCGGTTGAAGAACGCGAGGTGTACGCCGAACCCGTCGTCGGAGAAATTCTGCGGACCGGTGTCAGCCACTAGTTCGGCGAAGCGCTGCTTGCCGGTGTCGCTGAGCTGGTAGACGCGGCGCGCGCGGCGCATCTTCGGAATGCCCTCCGGTGCGGCGTCCTCGACGATCAGCCCGTCGGCCTGCATGCGCCGCAGTGCCGGATAGAGCGAACCGTAGGAGAACGCGCGGAAGGCGCCGAGCAGACCCGTCAGACGTTTGCGCAGCTCGTAGCCGTGCATCGGCGATTCGAGCAGAAGGCCCAGGATGGCGAGCTCAAGCATTCGAATCACCTCCCCTGAAAGACTTTGCTTCGTCGCTACGACGGTTCGACACCTCGGGCAAGTGTATCGCGCCGATATATACGGCGCTACATCGAGGTCACGCCAAGTGGGCGGCGAAACTCAGCCGTTGGGGTAGTTGATCTGCTTGACGCTGCCGTCGCCGGCCAATTCGATATAGCCGCTTCCGTAGTCGCTGGACACGTAGACATCGATGGACAGGGCGCCCGGTGTGGTGGGATCGCGGGTCGGATCGATGCTGAGGTAGGTGCTCTTGACGTCGGCGGGTTTCATGCCCAGGGTCTCGGCAGCGCCGCGCAGCACACCGACGATGGCCTTGGCGTCGAACTTGCTCAGGTCGACCACGGTGGCGTCGCTGCTCTTCGACGTCGTGGACGGATCGCCCCAGCCGCCGCGGTAGGTGTAGTTGAGTTCGCGGCGGTCCTCGTTGGGATCGGGCCGGCTCAGCGCCGCGTATTCGGGGTAGACGATCAGCCGATAGCCGTTGGTGTCGCCGAAGCGCTTCTTCATCTGCTCGATGAGTCCAGTCAAGCCTCCCAACGAGTGGAGTTCCTTGGGCGCGGTGAGCACCACCGCGGGAATGCCGTCGGACTTGGCGCCTGGGTCGGACGTGAAGTTCAGCGGGGACGGCGTGTTGCCGTAGAGCCCCCAGCCGATCGCGACGCCGAGGAGGACAAGCACGACGGCGACTGCGATGCCGATGCCGCGGTTGGCGCCCGCGCCGCGCACAGGCTTCTTGAGATCAGGCATCTTGACGGGCGCGTTCGAGTTCTGCAGATCGGAGACGAGGTCCGCGAGTTGGCCGAGCGTGGTCGCGGTGGTGGCAGTTGCCACCCGCTGCCGGTGCTCCTCCATCGAGAGCTGGCCCTCGGCCAGCGCGCTGTCGAGAACCTGACAGGTGTCGTTCCTGTCGGTGTCCTTCGCCCGGGTTCCCGCTGTCTGCCTCGTCGCCACGACGATGATCGTAAGAGCTGGGTTGCTATCCGTGCAGACCAGATGGTCAACCTCGAAGTGTGGCGGCGTAGTCACGCCTCGGTGGTCGGGAGGCCGACGTACTCTGGTCTCCGTGCGATTGCAGCGACAGGTGGTGGACTATGCGCTTCGGCGTCGGTCACTGCTGGCCGAGGTCTACTCGGGCCGCACCGGCGTCACGGAGGTCTGCGACGCCAATCCCTATCTGCTGCGGGCCGCGAAGTTCCATGGGAAGCCCAGTTCGGTGATGTGCCCGATCTGTCGCAAGGAACAGCTCACCTTGGTGTCGTGGGTGTTCGGTGATCACCTGGGCGCCGTATCCGGTTCGGCGCGCACCGCCGAGGAGTTGGTCTTGCTCGCGACCAAATACAACGAGTTTTCGGTACACGTGGTGGAGGTATGCCGCACCTGCAGTTGGAATCACTTGGTCAAGTCGTATGTGCTCGGCGCGGTCCCACCACCCAAGGGATCGCGTGGCACGCGGACGGCGCGCGGTCGGGCGCGTACGGCCAGTGAATAGCGAAGGGCGCCACGACCGGTCAGCCAGTGATGTCCGCAGAGGGCACGCGGCTGATGGCGTGAATTCACCGCCGCGGCGTCGCGCCGCCGGTGTGCCGCCCGACGACCGGCTGACCACGGTCATGCCGGCGGTGCGTACTCCCCCGCCGGAGCACCTGCGCGATCCGATCGACGTCGTCAAGGCCGCGCTGGACGGCACCCCCGCGCCGCCGAAGCAGCCGCCGCCAGCCCCGCCGCGGCGGCCACCTGGCGGTGGTGGGCCATCCGGCGGACCTCCGCGAGCACCGAGGCCCAGCGCTCGCCACCAGATCAACTGGAAGTGGGTACGCCGCGGCCTTTACGCGATGGTGGCCGTGCTGATCGTGCTGCCGATCGTCACCTTCGGGATGGCCTATCTGATTGTCGACGTGCCCAAGCCCGGCGATATCCGGACTAATCAGGTGTCGACGATCCTGGCCAGCGATGGCAGCGAGCTGGCGAAAATCGTTCCGCCCGAAGGCAACCGCGTCGACGTCAACATCGATCAGATACCGGTGCACGTGCGCGACGCGGTGATGGCCGCCGAGGACCGCGACTTCTACTCCAACCCCGGCTTCTCGTTCACCGGCTTCCTTCGTGCATTCAAGAACAACATCTTCGGCGGCGACCTGCAGGGCGGTTCAACGATCACCCAGCAGTACGTCAAGAATGCGTTGGTCGGCGACGCGCGCTCGGGCATCGGCGGCGTCGTTCGCAAGGCCAAGGAGTTGGTCATCTCGACGAAGATGTCCGGTGAATGGTCCAAAGACCAAGTGCTGCAGTCGTACTTGAACATCATCTATTTCGGCCGCGGCGCGTACGGCATCTCGGCGGCGGCCAAAGCGTACTTCGACAAGCCGGTCGAGCAGTTGACTGTCTCAGAGGGTGCGCTGCTGGCCGCGCTGATCCAGCGACCGTCTGGCCTTGACCCCGCCGTCAATGCCGAAGGTGCGGCGGAACGGTGGAACTGGGTGCTCGATGGCATGGTCGATATCGGTGCGCTGTCGCCGCAAGATCGTGCCGCCCAGCAGTTTCCGCCGACGGTGCCGCCGGAGCAGTCCCGCTCGCAGGACCAACCCAGCGGCCCGAACGGGCTGATCGAGCGCCAGGTCACCAAGGAATTGCTTGACCTGTTCAACATCGACGAGCAGAGCCTGAACACGCAGGGTCTGCAGGTCACCACGACGATCGATCCGAAGGCGCAGGCCGCCGCCGAGGAGGCGGCATCGGAGACCCTGGAGGGCCAGGACACCGATATGCGCACCGCAGTCGTGTCGATCGACCCGAAAACCGGTGGAGTGAAGGCCTATTACGGCGGTACCGACGCCAACGGGTTCGACTTCGCGCAGGCTGGGCTGCCGACAGGTTCGTCGTTCAAGGTGTTCGCGTTGGTCGCCGCGCTGCAGCAGGGCATGGGCCTCGGTTACCAGGTCGACAGCTCACCGGTGGACGTCAACGGAATCAAGATCACCAACGTCGAGGGTGGCGGGTGCGGCACCTGCAACATCGCCGAGGCGTTGAAGCGGTCGCTGAACACCAGCTACTACCGGCTGATGCTCAAGCTGAAGAACGGCCCCGCCGACGTCGCCGACGCCGCGCACAAGGCCGGCATCGCCGAGAGCTTCCCCGGCGTCGACCACACGCTGTCCGAGGACGGCAAGGGCGGGCCGCCGAACAACGGTGTTGTGCTGGGCCAGTACCAGACTCGCGTGCTCGACATGGCGTCGGCATACGCGACGCTCGCGGCGTCAGGCGTCTATCACAAGCCTCACTTCGTGCAGAAGGTCGTCAACGCGCGGGGCGAGGTGTTGTTCGACGCGAGCCAGGAGGACAACAGCGGCGAGCAGCGCATCGACAAAGCGGTGGCCGACAATGTCACCTCCGCGATGCAGCCGATCGCCGCGTACTCCAACGGCCACAACCTGGCAGGCGGGCGTCCGTCGGCCGCCAAGACAGGGACAAACCAGCTCGGTGACACCGGCGCCAACAGGGATGCGTGGATGGTCGGCTTCACCCCGTCGTTATCCACAGCGGTGTGGGTCGGCACCACCGAGGGCACCAAGCCGCTCGAGAACAAGTGGGGCTCGCCGGTTTACGGATCGGGTCTGCCGTCGGACATCTGGAAGTCGACGATGGACGGAGCGCTGGAGGACACCGAGAACGAGTCGTTCCCGAAGCCTGCTGAGATCGGCGGCTACGCCGGCGTGCCACAGGCACCGCCACCGCCGCCGTCCCCCACCGTTCCACCCCCGCCATCCGAGACGGTCATCCAGCCGACGATCGAAATCGCGCCGGGCATTACGATCCCGATCGGTCCGCCGACCACCGTGCCCATCGCTCCTCCTGGGCCTGGCGGACCGGTGCCGCCGGGACTGCCGGGAGCGCCGCCGCCTGGACCTCCTCCGCCCCCGTGACCGAACGCGAGCCGACAACCGTCTCGCCGCTGCCGCTGGCTGAGGACCGGCGCAGCCTCGACGACCGTGACCTACCCAGCCGCACCGACACGATCGGCGCCGCGCTCTCCGGGGTGATCGGCGGGCCCGTGGGCAGGCACGCGTTGATCGGCCGCACGAGGTTCCTCACGCCGCTGCGGGTGATGCTGATCATCGCGCTGGTGTTCCTCGCGTTGGGCTACTCGACGAAGGCGGCGTGCCTGCAGACCACCGGCACCGGTACCGCCGATCAGCGGGTGGGCAACTGGCAGAACCAGAGGGCCTACTACGAGCTCTGCTATTCCGACACCGTTCCGCTGTACACGGCAGAGCTGTTGAACCTCGGCAAGTTTCCGTACAAGTCCAGTTGGGTCGAAACCGACAGCGACGGCAAGCCCCGCATCCAGTACGACGGCAACATCGCCGTGCGGTACATGGAATATCCGGTGCTGACCGGGATCTACCAGTACCTGTCGATGTCGCTGGCCAAGACGTACACCGCACTGACCAAGGTGGCGTCGGTGCCGATCATCGCCGAGGTGGTGATGTTCTTTAACATCGCCGCATTCGGGCTGGCGCTTGCCTGGCTGGTCACCGTGTGGGCCACCTCGCGACTTGCGGGTTCGCGGCGTGTCTGGGACGCGGCGCTGGTGGCGGGTTCGCCGATCCTGATCTTTCAGGTCTTCACGAATTTCGATGCACTGGCAACGGCTTTCGCGACCGGCGCGCTGTTGGCATGGGCGCGGCGAAGACCGTGGTTGGCCGGTGCGCTGATCGGGCTTGGTGTGGCAGCCAAGCTCTACCCGCTGCTGCTTTTCGTCCCGTTCGTGATCCTCGGCCTGCGCACAGGGCGACTCCGTGAAGTCGGCAAGACGGCGATCGCGACGGTGCTGATGTGGCTCGCCGTGAACTTGCCGGTGATGGTGCTGTTTCCGCGGGGATGGTCGGAATTCTTCCGGCTCAACACCCGCCGCGGTGACGACATGGATTCGCTGTACAACGTGGTGAAGTCGTTCACCGGCTGGGGTGGCTTCGACCAGAACCTGGGGTTCTGGCAGCCGCCTACTGTGCTGAACACCGTCACCGCCGTGCTGTTCGTATCATGTTGCATCGCAATCACATACATCGCGTTGACGGCCAAGCAGCGACCGCGGCTCATGCAGGTGACGTTCTTGGTGGTGGCCGCGTTCCTGTTGACGAACAAGGTGTGGAGCCCACAGTTCTCACTCTGGCTGGTTCCGCTGGCGGTGCTCGCGCTGCCACACCGCCGGATTCTGCTGGCGTGGATGACGATCGACGCTCTGGTGTGGGTGCCGCGGATGATGTTCCTGTATGGCGAGCAGAACCGCGGCCTGCCCGAGCAGTGGTTCACCGCGACGGTACTGTTGCGCGATATCGCCGTGATCGTGTTGTGTGCATTGGTGATTCGGCAGATATACCGACCCGAGTTGGATTTGGTGCGAAACCGCGGGCAGGTCGACGACCCGTCGGGTGGCGTGTTCGAGCGGGCGGCTGATTCCCCGCCGGGCTGGTTGCCCGATTGGCTGCGCCCGCAGGCGGACCGGATCCGGGTTACCCCCGCGCACGATCAAGCGACCGAGCCGGAGGACGAACTCGCGGACGCTAAGTGATTTGTGTGCGTTTTGTTGCGCTCACGGGCGTTGTCAAGCTGCTTGGAGTCGGTCGGCTTGGGTTTCGGGCGGGAGGTTGATGCCGACGATGGGGCTGGGGGCCTTGGTGTGTGGGCGGTTGCGGAACCGTTCGGGGTAGGCGTCGTAGTAGGCCTGTAGGGCGTGATCGCGTTGTTGCCATCGCTGCACCCATGCCCCGTTGTGGACCTCGGCCGGACTGAACAGCGCGATGCCGCTGTGGCGGTGGTGGTGGTTGTACCAGGACACATAGGAGGCTACCCAGGCGTGTGCGGTGTCGATATTGGTGAAGGTGCCGGGATAGTTGGGCCGGTATTTCATTGTCCGGAACTCGGATTCAGAAAACGGGTTGTCGTTGCTGACTCGTGGCCGGTTGTGGGTCCGGCCGATCTTGAGGTCAGCGAGGAGATCCTTGAGGACCGTGGAACGCATCGCCGGGCCGGAATCTGCATGAACGACCGCGGGCAGTCCGTGACGGACGAAGGCATCCTCGAACATCGTTACGGCGAGGTCGTCGCACTCGCGCTCCTCGACCCGGAAGCCCACGATCATGCGGGAGTAGATATCGATGATCGAGTACGCTTTGAACGCCACTCCCCGCCACGGGGTGCGCAGGTCGGTGATGTCCCAGCTCCAAATGTGGCCGGGGCCAGTCGCTTTGAGCACCGGCGCCTCCCGGAGCGTCTTGTTGCTCGATCGGGTCGGCGCAACCGGGCGCGCACTTTGATCCTCGATCGTTGCAGCGATACGCCACCAGGAACGCCGTGAGGCCAGCATCACGCCCTCATCCCAGGTGCAGGCAAACGCATAGTCCACCGACGTGCCCGCCTGCCAGCCGGCGATGATCTTGGCGGTGATCACCACGCGGTCGGCTTCGGGAATGCGCGAGGGGTAGGCCCGATCCTTCTGCGGCAGTGGGTCAGCGACCCGTGCTCGCGGCTTTGAGCGGTAATGCCAGGTCGATCGTGACAAACCGATCATCGCCAGCGCCTGGCGCTGCGATCCGATCGCCACGCTCAGTGCGGTGACGAGTTCGTTTTCGGCGGCGATGAATCGTCGGGATCGCTGCTCGTCAGGGCTGCGTCGGGCTCTTCGACGTTCATCGCGTGCAAGAGCCCGATAGCTTTTCCCAACGCCTCGTTAGTCGCCTCAAGCTCACCAACCCGCGCTCGCAGCCGGGCCAGTTCGGCCGCTTCGCGGGCCTGCCTAGCAGCCTGCGCCTGCACCAACGCTGTTCGTTTCGCCGGGGGAACCGTCATCCCGCTACCCTCTCGCGGAATCAGCCCGCGGTCGAGATCACCGGAGAACACCGTCGCTTCCCACCGCCTCAACTGCCGAATCGATATTCCCTGAGCAGCACGCCACAACCCCTTCTGCCCATGAGGCAACAGGTGATACTCGACGACGAACTCACGAATCTCCGCCGACGTGAACCCCGGACTGATCGACACACTCAACCCCCACACTGATCATCAGAATGACTCACAACCAGCTTGGCAAAGAGGGTCAGCGCTCCTCAACGCACACAAATCGCTCTTAGGTGGACGCGACGGCGAACAGATGCCATTCGCCGGGTACACCTTTGAGCTCGTGAGTACCGCGGTCGTCGAACACGAGTCCTGATCCGATCACCAAGTCGCGCAGCGTGCTTGACACGAGTACGTCGTTCGCGCCTGCCAGAGCGCTGACGCGGGCGCCGATGTGGACGGCGATGCCGCCGATGTCGTCGCCGCGTATCTCACACTCGCCGGTATGCAAGCCGGCGCGGACTTCAATGCCCAGCGCCTGCACCGCGTCTCGGATCGCCATGGCGCAGCGGATCGCACGCTGTGGCCCGTCGAACGTCGCGAGGAAGCTGTCTCCCGAGGTACTTACCTCGCGGCCTCGGAAGCGGGCGAGCTGCGACCGGACGACGGCGTCGTGCGCATCGAGCAAGGCATGCCAGTCACGGTCGCCCATCTCCGAAGCCCGGCGCGTCGAGTCCACGATGTCGGTGAAGAGCACCGTGGCGAGAACCCGATCGTCGGCCACCTCTGCCTGCTGGCCGGTGAGGAACTCGGCGATCTCCTGAAACGACTCTCGCCACGGTTCGACGTGGTGATAAATATTGCGTCCCGGGACTTCGACGTACTTTGCGCCAGGTATGTGATCGGCGATATACATGCCTGCTGCTGGCGGGAACAGTGGGTCGGCGGCGTGCTGGATGACGAGGGTCGGCACCCGAATCGTCGGAAGCACCGCCCGTACGTCTAGCTCGGTGGCGACAGGCAACATGAGAGCTACCGTCGCGGGACTCGCCGCGAGGCGCTCCATCCGGGCCCACGCCGCCCGGATTTCTTCGTTCCACGGCATGTCCGGATTCAAAAAGTGCTGCAACTTCCCGGTGCCCCACAGGGCAACCATGGCAGCGCGGGTTTCGTCGGGATCGAGGACACCAGTTCGGCTACTCGGATACGCGTAGCCCTCGAGCGCGACGAGCGAGGTGGTGCGGGACGGATATGTCGCCGCGAACAGCGCCCCTATTCCGACCGTACCGGTGCCCGCGAGAAGGACCGCTTCGCGACTGCCGAGATCGTCGAGGACAGCGGTGATGCTGTCGGTCCATTGCTCCAAGGTAGGGAGCGCACCCGGAGTGACGGGATCGGAGGCTCCGGTTCCTGGCTGGTCGAAGAAGATCAGCCGACCGAGCGATGTCATCGCCTCGACAAACCCTTGCAGCGACGGCAGCTCCGGAAAGACCTCACAATTTGTGTACCAGTGCGGCACGAACACGATGTCGCGCGGACCTTCGCGAGTCGTGCGATAGGCGACGCGCAATTCCCCGTTCATCGCGTACCGCGTCTCGGAGAGCACAGCGGGAGTGTAAGCACGACAAGCAGCGCGATTTCGCAGATCAGCAGGGGTTCAGGTAGCCTGGGCCGGTTGCCGACGCAGGCGACCCTCCTGCCACGGAACGACCGTGGCCGTACTAGACCGTAGGAGGTGATGGGTTCCTTATGCGTCCATACGAAATCATGGTCATCCTCGACCCCACCCTTGACGAGCGCACCGTTGCTCCGTCGCTGGAGACGTTCCTGAACGTCATCCGCAAGGACGGCGGCTCCGTCGACAAGGTCGACATCTGGGGCAAGCGCCGGCTGGCGTACGAGATCCTCAAGCATGCCGAGGGCATTTACGCGGTGATCGATGTGAAGGCCGCTCCGGCCACCGTCTCCGAGCTCGACCGTCAGCTGTCGCTCAACGAGTCGGTGCTGCGGACCAAGGTCATCCGGACCGACAAGCACTAGCCGAACGGCGTGTGCTCGTCGTAGGGCTTACGTAGGCTCGCCTGCGACTAACTTCGCAGGCCGCCAGCGATGAGCGCTCGCGCGAAGAGCAGACAACCAATGCCCAGGAGGAACTCGTGGCTGGTGACACCATCATCACCGTCGTCGGAAACCTGACCGCCGACCCGGAACTTCGGTTCACCCCGTCCGGGGCGGCCGTTGCCAACTTCACTGTCGCTTCGACGCCGAGGATCTTCGACCGTCAGAGCAATGAGTGGAAAGACGGCGACGCGCTGTTCATGCGGTGCAGCATCTGGCGTGAGGCCGCCGAGAACGTGGCCGAAAGCCTCACCCGTGGTTCACGCGTGGTCGTTCAGGGCCGGCTCAAGCAGAGGTCGTACGAGACGCGTGAGGGCGAGAAGCGCACCGTCGTCGAGCTCGAGGTCGATGAGATCGGCCCGTCGTTGCGATACGCGACCGCCAAGGTGAACAAGGCGAGCCGCAGCGGCGGCGGCGGCGGCGGATTCGGTAGCGGCGGCGGTGGCGGGGGCGCTCCCCGCGGCAGCAGCAGCGGCGACTCTGCTGAGACCAAGACTGACGACCCGTGGGGCAGCGCGCCGGCATCGGGATCGTTCTCCGGCGGCGACGACGAACCGCCCTTCTGACCACAATTAATTAGCAACTCCCAGAAAGAGATAGACACATGGCCAAGTCCTCCACCAAGAGGCGCCCGGCACCCGAGAAGCCGATCAAGACCCGCAAGTGCATCTTCTGCTCGAAAAAGGGCCAGACGATCGACTACAAGGACACCCAGCTCCTGCGGACCTACATCAGCGAGCGCGGCAAGATCCGCGCCCGGCGGGTCACCGGCAACTGCGTGCAGCACCAGCGCGACATCGCGATCGCGGTCAAGAACGCCCGCGAGGTGGCGCTGCTGCCCTTCAGCTCGTCGACGCGCTAAGCCAGCGGCGTCAAACCAAGAAAGACGTAGAGATGAAACTGATTCTTACTGCCGAGGTCGACCACCTCGGTACGTCCGGCGACATCGTCGAGGTGAAGGACGGCTACGGCCGCAACTTCCTGCTGCCCCGCGGGTTGGCGATCGTGGCGTCGCGTGGCGCCGAGCGCCAAGCCGAGGAGATCCGTCGCGCCCGCGAGATCAAGGGCGTCAAGGGCCTCGAGCACGCCAACGAGCTCAAGACCGCGATCGAAGGCCTCGGCCCGGTGGAGTTGGCCGTGAAGGCGGCGGCGGATACCGGCAAGCTGTTCGGTTCGGTGACGGCCGCGGCCGTCGTCGCGGCGATCAAGAAGGCCGGCGGACCGAACCTCGACAAGCGGACGGTGCAGTTGCCCAAGGCGCACATCAAATCGATCGGCACACACCCGATCGCGGTCCGGCTCCACCCGGACGTGGACGCCTCGGTGTCCCTGAGCGTCGTCGCGGTGTAATTACCCCAGCGTCAAAACGACCGGATGAAGGCCATGATCGATCTTCATCCGGTCGTTGCTGTACCCACTGGCGAACTTTGTGAATTAGTTAGCCCGCAGCGAAGCTAACGAGCTGTTAACCTGCGCGGCCCTCGCCGGAAACACAACACGCCCGAGACCGCAACCTGGGCCGACACGCCGAGGCAATTGCCATCCACAGAAGGTCACGGGCTCTATCGTGCGCTTATCTGCACGGACGCGCCAAACAAAGTGATTCATACACAGGTTCTCCCCAAGACCTCAACATGCCTGTCCAGAGATATCCACACCCCATCCACAAGTTCATAAACAGGGGCACTTCTACCCCGTCCCAGCAACGTCTAGCGTTGGCCGTCGCGAGGCAGACTCGCGGTTCGCGAGGTGGCAGATGTCGGTGGCCTGACTTACGCTCGGGAGAGCGCTAGACGAACATACGTTCGACTTGAGCAAGGGGAGGTGGG
Source organism: uncultured Actinomycetota bacterium (assembly GCA_963766465.1). Lineage (GTDB taxonomy): Bacteria > Actinomycetota > Actinomycetes > Mycobacteriales > Mycobacteriaceae > Mycobacterium. Next base: position 333,011 of record CAVXZT010000010.1, on the reverse strand, counting down.
TCGCACCGTGGCTGTCGTGGATGACCTCGGCCATTCGGGTGTTGATGCACCGCCGCCCAGTGAGGACTATGGGCGTCAGCCACCGCAAGACAACGCCGCTGAGATGTCCGTGCTGGGCGGGATGCTGCTGAGCAAGGACGCGATCGCCGATGTGCTGGAGCGGCTGCGGCCGGGCGACTTCTATAAGCCAGCCCATCAGAATGTCTACGACGCGATCCTGGATCTGTACGGCCGCGGCGAGCCGGCTGACGCGGTGACCGTGGCGGCCGAGCTGGATCGCCGGGGACTACTGCGGCGGATGGGCGGGGCGCCGTACCTGCACACGCTGATCTCGACAGTGCCGACGGCAGCCAACGCGGGCTATTACGCGGGCATCGTCGCGGAGAAGGCATTGTTGCGGCGGCTCGTGGAGGCCGGCACTCGAGTGGTCCAGTACGGCTACGCCGGCGCAGAGGGCGCTGACGTCACCGAGATCGTCGACCGGGCCCAGGCCGAGATCTACGACGTGACTGAAGGCCGCACGTCCGAAGACTTCGTGCCGTTGGAACAACTGCTGCAGCCGACGATGGATGAGATCGATGCCATCGCGTCCAACGGCGGCCTGGCACGCGGCGTGCCGACGGGGTTCGTCGAACTCGACGAGGTGACCAACGGACTGCATCCCGGCCAGATGATCGTTATTGCGGCGAGGCCTGGCATGGGCAAGGCGCTAAAGGTGGATACGCCGCTGCCGACGCCTACGGGGTGGACCACGATGGGCGACGTCGCCGTCGGTGATTGGTTGGTCGGCCCCGATGGAAAGCCGACGCAGGTGGTCGCGGCGACGGATGTCATGTTCGGCCGGCCCTGCTACGAGGTTGAGTTCTCCGATGGAACTGTCATCGTTGCCGACGCCGAACACGAGTGGTTGACCGACACGAGGGCGTCGAGGAAGTCCGCACAGGCGGCGGCAGTTGGCTATAACCGGACTAAGAATCAGCGCACATTCGCCGCGGTGCGCACCACCCGCGACATCGCCGACACACTGCGGTGCCCAACTGCGGACCGGCGGCTGAACCACTCGGTTCTCAACGCGTCTCCAATTCAAGCGCCGGGTCGTGACCTGCTTGTGCCGCCGTACACCATGGGCGCCTGGCTCGGCGACGGCACAACCGCCGCAGCCCAGATCACTTCTGCTGACCCGGAAATCGTGATGCGAATTGAATCCGAGGGTGTCCTCGTACGCCCGTCGACCACCGCGATGTACCGGTATCAGCTGCTATTGCCGCAGGCACTGCCTGTGGCAGCCCGCGAGTGCATCGTCTGTGGACGGGAGTTCGTGCCACACACGAGTCAAGTCCGGACATGTGGCCGTTCATGTGGTGGGCGTGCACGTTTCGTCTCGCAGCCGGTACCGGCGCCCGTGTGCTCTCGGTGTGGCGGCCCGTCGTGCGGTTTGCAGCTCTGCCAGGAGTGCCGGAATGCGGTCGGCACGCTTCAGGCGTGCCTGCGCACCGCGGGTGTCCTTGGTCGCAAACACATCCCGATTGAATACCTACGTGCGTCAGAGCCTCAGCGGCGAGCCTTGCTGGCGGGACTTCTCGATACCGACGGCACTGTCTCCGCGGGTGGCGCAGTGCAGTTCTGTGTGACCAACCGGCAGCTGGCGGCCGACGTCGCAGAACTGATTGTCAGCCTGGGCTATCGCTGCCAAATGGCCACGAAATCTGTGAAGGGCCATACGGCGGAGAGTTCAATCGCGTACATAATCAACTTTTCTACTGACGACGTCGTTTTCGGCCTTCATCGAAAGGCCATGCTGCACAAAGAACGTCGGTCAGCCAGCAGTACCGTGAGATCGGGTTCGAGGTTCATTGTCGACGCGCGTCCTGTCGAGAGCGTCCCAGTCCGCTGCGTGCAGGTGGACAACTCGAGTCACATGTACCTTGCGAGTCGCGCGATGGTGCCTACGCATAACTCCACGCTTGGACTTGATTTCTTGCGGTCCTGCTCGATCAAGCACCAGATGGCCAGCGTCATCTTCAGCCTGGAAATGAGCAAGTCCGAAATCGTGATGCGGCTGCTGTCTGCCGAGGCGCGAATCAAGCTGGCCGATATGCGGTCGGGCAGGATGAGTGACGACGACTGGACTCGCCTCGCACGTCGGATGAGTGAAATCAGCGAAGCGCCTTTGTATATCGATGATTCGCCGAACTTGATGATGATGGAAATCCGCGCGAAGGCTCGTCGACTCAAGCAGAAAGCCAACCTCAGCCTGATCGTCATCGACTACCTGCAGCTGATGACATCGGGCAAGAAGGTCGAATCGCGCCAGCAAGAGGTTTCTGAATTTTCAAGGCAGCTCAAACTTTTGGCCAAGGAACTGGAAGTTCCCGTCGTCGCGATGAGCCAGTTGAACCGTGGACCGGAGCAACGCACCGATAAGAAGCCGATGCTGTCCGACCTACGCGAGAGCGGCGCAATCGAGCAGGATGCGGACATGGTCATCCTGCTTCACCGACCCGACGCGTTCGAGCGAGACGATCCACGGGGTGGCGAAGCGGACTTGATTTTGGCCAAGCACCGCAACGGCCCGACGAAGACCGTCACGGTCGCACATCAACTGCACCTGTCACGCTTCACCAACATGGCGAAGGCGTAGCCGCTCTTTTTTGTAGGTTCTCAAGTTTGACTGCACTTTCTCAAGTTCGGCTGCACCACCGCTGCACTTGTGCAGCGAACTTGAGACACACCACATCGGATGCGGAACCGTCGGGCCGATAGGTGTCAAAGTGTCGGCATGGCGGAGATGGTGCAGCCTGGATGCGCGACAGTTTCGGTCCGGTCCCAAGACTCGTTCGAGGAGAACAGCACCGAGTGGGAGCGTGCCCCGCTCGATGCGTTCGCCGGCGCGGCTCCATGGCGCACGTTCCGGTGGTATCGCGGACAGAAGCATTACTCAGGCACCTACTGGTCGTCGACCGAGCAGCGGCATGTCATCTACGAGTCTCGCCTCGAGCTCACCCGACTGCTGTTCGCCGACTTCGATGTCAAGGTCCGCCGAATCGTCGCACAGCCTTTCCTTCTTCGCGCAACGGTGAACCGTCAGGCACGCAAACACGTGCCGGACTACCTGCTCCTGACTGATGACGGCCCGATAGTCGTCGACGTCAAGCCCCACGCGCGCTTGGCCAACCCCAAGATCAGTTTCACCCTCGATTGGACAAGGCGACTGGTCGAGCAGCGGGGCTGGCGCTACGAATTGTGGAGTGAGCCGCCCGAGCCGGAGCTCGCGAGCATCCGCTTTCTCGCCGGCTTCCGAAATGAAACGTGTTTCAGCCCAACTCTGTTGGATGAGTTGAGGCGTCGAGACGATCTGCCGGGGCGAACGCTGGGTGAGGCATGTACCAGTTATGCCGGTTGGTCGAAGCCGGTTGTGCGGTCGGCGATCCTGCATCTGGTATGGAGCGACTATCTTGCCATCGAAATGGCGCGGCCGCTGCGCCAGACGAGCATCCTCAAAAAGGGGTCCCGATCGTGAGTGGTGGTCTTGTCCGCGTCGCTATCGGAACACGGTTCATCTACGACGGCGAACTGATGCAGGTGGTGGAGATGCATTCAGCCGCCACCGGCACCGATGTCGTCCTTCGCGCTGGTTCAGGGGAAGGCGGCGCAGTCCGGGTGGCGCTGCGCGACCTTCTTGCCAGGGACCGCGCGCGCGTCGTGGTTGACGACTCCGGCCCGCGAGCCCACGATGCGGAAGAACTGGCCGGCGTCGTCCTATCGGCGATGACCGAGTCGGAGAGGAAAGACCTCACTGAACGTGCCGCCCACATACGAGAGGCATTGACTGGCTATCGATCTGGTATAGCAGAGATGGCTACGGCGGACGAGCCGCGACCGCAATACGACCCGCACCTTCCGCTCACTAGCCGGTACGCCGCGAAGGCATCTGAACTTGGCCTGAGCGTGCGCACCGTCAAGCAGTGGGTCTCGGATTTTCGTCGGCACGGCGAAGCCGGCCTGGCTCGAAGCCAGATGAGCCGACAGAAGCCGCTCGGCGCTGTGGATAACAGGTGGATTGAAACCGGGCTTGAGGTGATGGTCGAGCACACGGATCAATCGCGGCCGTCGCAGACGATGGTGATCGACCGGACGAACGCAAGGGTGGTGGCGAGGTTCGGCGACGGTGTCGTGAAGCTGCCGTCGCGTGCAACGGCACACCGGGTACTTGCCGAGTTGGAGAAGCGCCACCCGACGTTTCGATTGAGTACCAAGCGGAACCGCGATATCGCCGATCGTCCAAGCGATGCCTATGGGAAGCTGCGCCCGACTCGGCCCGGTGAGTACCTGCTGATGGATACCACTCGGTTGGATGTGTTCGCGTTGGATCCCGTGACGTTGCGCTGGGTCCAAGCGGAGTTGACGGTCGGAATGGATTGGTACACGCGGTGTGTCACCGGGATCCGTGTGACGCCCGTGTCGACGAAATCGGTGGACGCTGCCGCAGTGTTGTATCAGGTGTATCGTCCGCGACCGCCTGGACGCGATTGGCCCACGCACGCGGTGTCGCGTCCTGAGCCGCTACGGCCTGGCCAAACTGCGCTGGTTAGAGTTAGATCGGGCCACCGGCCGAGTCATCCGGCGCATGGAGCCGAACCGGTGCGGGGAACTGGTGCACGTCGATGTCAAGAAGCTGGGCAAGATCCCCGCCGGCGGCGGCTGGCGGATGCTCGGACGGGCGGTGGGCGGCCACAACTCCAGCACCGACAAGAGCAGCGGCCTGCTCAGCAAGTACCGCAACCCGCTACGGGGCTATCACTATCTGCACACCGCCATCGACGGGCATTCCCGGCTGGCCTACAGCGAGCTGCTCGACGACGAGCTCAAAGAGACCGCCGCCGGGTTCTGGACACGGGCCAACGCCTGGTTCGCCGAATGCGGAATCACCGTACGAAAGGTGCTCACTGACAACGGATCCTGCTACCGATCCCACGCCTTCGCCGAGGCTCTCGGCGACATCGAACACCGCCGAACTCGACCCTACCGCCCACAGACCAACGGAAAGGTCGAGAGATTTCACCGCACCCTGGCCGACGAATGGGCCTATGCCCGGCTCTACCGCACCGACACCGAGCGCTGCGACGAATTCATCGTCTGGCTGCACACCTATAATGACCACCGCGGCCACACCGCACTCGGCGGCCAACCACCCGCCAGCCGCGTACCTAACCTCTCAGGTCAGTACAGCTGATATGTAGGCGTGGTCTGTCAATAGGCAGGTGAAAGCCGCCCCGGTTTGATGCCGGGGCGGCTTTCGTTTGATCGGTGTCAGTCGGTGCGGCGGCGGTCGTTGGTCAACGACGGTGGTGTCAGACTGATATGCGCGGGTTGGGTACCGCAAGACGATGGTTCGGCGCGAACGGTGGCTGCTCTCTAGGGACGGGCGTCACACCAGCACTCGATGAATGCCGTTGTGGCTCATAGCTGTAACGCAGATCCAGTTCGCTTACCTCGCCGCCGACCGGCCGACGCCGATCAAGCCTGTGTGGTGGCCGGTTAGTTCAGGGTGGCCAGTGACCAGCACCAGCCAGCAAGCTCGCGGGCGACCGCGACATTGGCCACTACGTGATGCTTCTTGCGTTCGTTGAAACGGCACCATTGCTGGTGCAGGCGGCGGTTACCGGCGTGCCCGCGAGCCTTCAGGGCGGGCTCGACCTTGGCCCAGCGGGCTCGCATCGTCGGACCGGGATTGCGATAGGCGGCCCGGTGGTGCCAGGCCGCCTCGATCAACAATCGGCGTACGTGAGCATTGCCGGCTTTGGTGATCGAGCCCTGAACCCGCGAGGTGCCCGAGGAGTACTCGGTAGGAACCAGGCCGACATAGGCGCCGATCGAGGACCCGGTGAACCGGGTCCAATCCCCGATCTCCACCGACAGCGCCAATCCGGTGTATGCCGAGATCCCGCGCAGACAGCCCAGCCGGTCGACCGTGTCAGCCCACCGCGGCGAGGCCGCGATCGTGACGATCTGTTCATCGAGGCGGTCCCGAGCCGCGGTCGCCGATAACACGGCGTCGAAGTGATGCTCGAAGGCTGCCGTGGTGTGGGAATCATCGAAACGTTGTCGACGCAGCCAGGTTTCGTGCACCCCATTCCAGGCCTGCCCACCCGAATACACTCGGCCGTGGCGCAGCAGCAGTTTGGACAACCGGTGCCGAACCCGCATCAGATCCGCGCGGGCATCCTCACGAGCCCGGACCAGATCGCGCACCGCCTCCACGTCGGCCTCGGGCACGGTCACCGCGGTGATCTCACCCAGGCGTAGCAGCCGGCTCAGATGCGCGGCATCACGGGCATCGGTCTTGACCCGATCCCCGCTGGGGCGGATCAACTTCGACGGCGCAGCGACCACGCAGTCGATTTCGGCAGCAGCCAACGCCCGCGCCAGACCGAACCCCGTCGGCCCGGCCTCATAGGCCACCCGCACCGGGCCGCGCAGGCGATGCAACCAGTCCAGGATCTCGCCGTGATCTGGGCACAACCGTGCCCGCTCGACCCGACCCGTCTCTTCATCCACAGCATGCGCAACCACCGAAAGCGCATGCACATCCAACCCGACACTCGTACCGTTGAAACTCACCGGAGGCCTCCTGATCTGCAACTGTGGCTCTACCAGTGCGAGTGTTCACTCGATACCGGCAACCCACGTCCGATTGCAGCCCGAGGCCTTCGGCCTCAAGTCGCCTCCATACCGTCTAGCCCAGGGCTAGCCCGGCTATGCGGCGATGACGTTGATGCGACCACGCTGAGGATCAGCGCGGCGGAGCGGTCGATCCGCGTATCACTAGCTGCGGCTGACAGACTTCGTCAACGTGTCCGGCCACCGAACCGTCGAGGCGCTCGACGGCCCGCGCCGCCGCCAGTTCGGCCAGGCGGGCGCTATTCTGCCCCACTGTTGTCAGGTTGACATGGGCCAATCCGGCCAGCGGGCTGTCGTCGAAGCCGACCACCGACACGTCGTCGGGCACCCGCACACCGGCTCGGATGAGCACGTCGAGGACACCCAGTGCGCTTCGGTCGTTGAACGCGAACACGGCCGTCGGTAGCGGGCCTGACTGCAGCAGCCGGGTTGCGGCCGCAGCCCCCTCCCGCTCGGTCAGCCCACCGGGCAGCACGGTGGCGGCGACCCCGCGCCCAGCGGCGGTCTCGAGGAATCCCCGTCGCCGCTCGGTGCTCCCGGGCCCGCGGGCGCCGTCGACGTGGACGACGGCGCAGTGTCCAAGATCGGCAAGATAGTCAACGGCGAGGGCCGCACCGGCGGCGTCATCGCTACGCACCGAGTCGACGCCGCGCACCCGCCGGGCCACCGCCACTGTCGGCAGCTGTGCGTCGAGCTCGGTCAATGCAGCGCCACTCAGACCGGTGCCGATCAGCACCAGCGCCTCGCAGTGGTCATCGAGAAGAGTTCGCACGGCGCGCTTTTCGTCACGGTGGGGGGTCACGCAGCTGAGCAGCACATCGTAGCCGCGGGCCTCGGCGGCGAGGTAGACACCATCGACGAGACCAGCATGAAACTCCTGACCCGCAGTGAACACCACACCGAGCAGCCTGGTCCGCTGGGAGCGCAGCATCCGCGCTCGCCGGTCGGGCCGGTAGCCGAGCTCGTCGGCGGCTTGGCGGACACGGGCCCTGGTCGCCTCACTCGCGCCGGGCACATCACGCATGACGATCGACACCAACGCCCGGGATACCCCGGCTCGCTCGGCGACGTCTTCCAGGGTGGGCCTGCGCTGCACAACCAACATCCTAGAACGTTCTAGAGAAAATCCTTGACGTACCCCATGCCGGGAGGATTTACTCATCTAGACCTAGAACGTTCTAGTACAGGAGTTCCGATGACCCTTCGCTTCGGCTTGATCGGCACCGGGTGGATCGGCCGCTTCCACGCCGCGACGCTGGCTGGCCGCCTCGACAACGCCACCTTGGTCGCGGTGGCAGATCCGAACCTGGAAGCGGCGCAGGCGGTCGGCGCGTCCCGCGCCTACGCCGATCCTCACGAGCTGATCGTCGACCCCGGCATCGACGCGGTGGCGATCAGCTCGCCCGCGGCTACTCACACCGATCTCGTGATCGCCGCGGCCAGAGCCGGTAAGCACGTCTTCTGCGAGAAGCCGATGGCGCTGACCCTCGATGACGCCGACCGGGCCATCGCCGCGGTCGACCAAGCCGGGGTGGCGTTGCAGGTGGGCTTCAACCGGCGCTTCGACGCCGACTTCGCCGCCGCGCATCAGGCGATTGTCGCCGGAACCATCGGTACTCCCCAGCTGCTGCGCTCGCTGACCCGCGATCCCGGCATTTCTGCGGAGGTGGCCGCGCGGGTGAAGCCCTGGACCATCTTCAACGAAACGTTGATTCATGACTTCGACACACTGTGCTGGCTGAATCCAGGCGCTCGGGTCACTGAGGTCTTTGCGCAGGCGGATGCGCTGATTCACCCACAGTTCGCCGACTCCGGGTATCTGGACACCGCCATGGTCCAACTGCGTTTCGACAACCGCGCGTTCGCGGTCGCGGAGGCCAGCTTCCAGGCTGTCTACGGCTACGACGTGCGCGGGGAAGTCTTCGGCTCGCAGGGCGTGCTGCTGGCCGGGCCTGACCCGCAGAATGCGGCCCGGCAGAACACTGAGCTGTTCGCCGACGCCTACGTTGCGGAGTTGGCGTACTTCGTCGACAGTGTTCGCTCGGGAAGCACCCCCTCGGTTACCGGTCACGACGCCCGCGTGGCGCTCGAGATCGCCTTGGCCGCGGCCGAATCGGTTCGTACCGACGCTCCGGTCACGCTGTCAGGGGCGATGCAGCGATGAGCGGATTCGACCTTGCCGTCTGCGCGGAGATGGTCTTCACCGACCTCGACATCGTCGAACGTGCCCGCCGGATCTCCGATCTCGGCTTCGCCGTCGAGATCTGGAGCTTCCACGACAAGGACCTCGACGCGCTGGCCGCCACCGGCGCGCGGTTCTCGTCGATGACGGGCTATCTGCACGGCGATTTCTACGACCCCGACGGCGCCCGCGAGGTGGTGCGTACGGCCGAACAGGCCGTCGAAGCCGCCGCGATCCTGGGTGTTCCGCGGCTGGTTGTGCACCCGGGTGAACTTATCGACGGTCAGGCCGCTCGGCCGAGATACCGCACCGATGGTCAGATGTGGTGTTCGGCGCTACGCGGTCTGGAGGTCCTCGGCGAACTCGGCGCCACCGCCGGTGTGACGTTCTGTCTGGAGAACCTCAACACCATCGTCGACCATCCCGGGGTTCCGCTGTCCCGGGCCAAAGACACCCTGGCGCTGGTCGAGGCCGTCGGACATCCCCACGTCAAGATGATGCTGGACCTCTACCACGCGCAGATCGGCGAAGGGAACCTCGTCGAGTTGGTGCGGCGCTGCGGTGACTCCATCGGAGAGATCCAGGTGGCCGACGTACCCGGCCGATGCGAGCCCGGAACAGGTGAAATCAACTATCCCGCTATCGCAAAGGCACTACGCGACAACGGGTATCAAGGCACCATCGCCATGGAGGCCTACGCCGCAGGCGACAGCTACGCCGCCCTGGAGGCGTTTCGCGCAGCGTTCACCGCCTAAGCGCTTGTGGAGTCGTTCGGCCCGCCGCGCTGCCTTGGGGTGTCGCCGTCGGCGGCCCTTTTGGCAGGCCCAGCACTTCGATGGCCAGAGCCGCCTCTACCGGGTGGATGAGGACTTCTTTGACGAACTGTGATCAACGACAGCCCAATTCGTAGTTGCTCGTGCTCACGACACGGCCAAACAATCGTCATCCAACCAACGTCGCGAACATGTGATCTATGTATCGGCGCAGGTCAGCGGCATAATTGTTGACTTTGCGGTCGGTAAAGTCGATGATCTGCACTTCCTGCGATGGCGCAACACCAGCGGTGTGGAGATCAGCAACCACTTCAAATACATCGCCAACGAGTTCCCGGTCACGTTGCTGTTCGTCGGCGTCGGGCTCGCCGCACGAGGGCTGTTCTCCGAGGGCTGCACCTATGAGGACGCGGTCATCGCCCAGACCGGCCGGCGCACCACCCAACTCGGCATGCGCTCGTTCGCCATCGACACCGACGACGGCCGCCGCGAATGGCGCCAGCTGCTCTTGGCCCTGGAGAAACGTATCGTGTTGGCCGACAAGCATCCCGGCATGCTGGCCAACGAACTGACCGACTATCTGTTCGTGCGAAGTACCGGGCATATCGGCTCGCTGATGACGTTGATCAACCGTGGCTGCCAACGCGCCATCCGCACCGGCGCCGAAGGCCTCGACAGCGAGCTACTGGACCGCGTCAAGAACGACGCTGACTCGGAGAAGGCGCGCCAGGAGTTGGCGGCAGCATTCGATGCGCGACGGTTGAGCACCGCGGTCGGCAAGGCCGGATGAACACCGTTCGAACGCTTCCGATCCGGGTCGCGCCGCTTTCGGGGGAATCGATTGACTCCTGGCTTGAAGCGACCGCCCACCGATCCGCCACCGCGTGGGGCGACCTGCTGACCGCGGTGGCTCTCACCTCACCGGACAACAGATCCAACACCTGGATTGTCCAGCTGGCCGACGCCCAAGCAGCTGCCCTCGGCGCAGCGGCGGGTGCTACACCCGCCGCCGTACACGCGATGACGTTGTCGCACTACGCGAACAGGGCGGTGGGAATCGACCTGGCGACCGGCCGGTTCCTGCGCACCTTTCCCTGGGGTCGAGCCCGCGGATCGCGCTACTGCCCGCACTGCCTGGCTGACAACGGTGGACGCTGGCAGCTGGCCTGGCGACTCGGCCGGGCGTTCGCCTGCACCCAGCATCGCTGTCTGCTGGCCGATGTCTGCCCGACATGCCACGGCGCGCAACGCCACCGCACCCACATAACGACCGCGACCCCGCGCCCCGGCTCCTGCGCCAACCCCGCCATCGGACAGACCGGATCCGCACCCGCGCGGTGCGACACGAAGCTCGCCGACACCTCGGTAGTCCGATTCGACGATGATCACCCGGTGCTGGCCGCGCAGCGCACGGTGTATGACGTAATCGAGCGTGGTGTCGGTGATTTCGGTGTCTACCGCACAGCGCCGCAACCACAACGCACGGTCCTGGCCGACATCCGGGCCGTCGCGGGACGAATCCTGGCCTACGCCGCACCTGAGGAACTCGCCCAAGCAGTCCCCGCCGATCTGCTGAGCGCCTACCGCACGGTGCCCGCCCAACCCAGCCCGCGGTTCGGCCGGCCATATCCGGAAGACAAGCCCGGCCAGGCCGCACCCGCACGCGCCGAGACGGCCGCCCTCGGTGTCGTCGCCACCATGGGCATCCTGGGAGCCCGTGACATCGACTCGGCGGGTGACAAGATGCGCTGGCTGGTCACCGGCGCCCGCATGCAGGGATTGTCGGTTAATGCCACCACCCTTGGCCATGGCCGCGGAAAGTCCGACAACCTTTGTGCCGTGCAACTCAGCGCCCTTGCCCCGCTGCTAGCCCCAGGCGATCAGCTGCGCTACCGAATCGGAACGCCAATGCCCCGCCGACCGACGCGGGAGCGCGCGAGACTCGACCGCCTCGCCCGATGCACCCCGACGATGCTGTGGCCGGCATGGTCACTGCGGCTGGCAACAGCTGAGTGCGCACGCGAGGGATAGGCAGATCCTGCGGGCCGCGCCGGCGGGAGTTGTCGACTTCGACGGAGACTGGGTGGTCCGCCGGCCGCGGGCCCCGCTCACGGTGGCCGCAGCGGTCGTGGAGGGCAGCACCTGGCGGCGCGTGCTGGGCCGCGTGGCGCAGTTCGCACCGTTGGCACTGCGCTCGCAAGTATTGACCGGCTAGCACCCCGTTACCGTGGTCGCCACGGCTTCATAGGAGGATCGATCACGGCGGCCGCGGCCTTCACGATCTTCCGTAGAGGGCTGTCAGTACATAGGCAGGGCTGTCAGTACATAGGCAGTACACACGCTAGTCACCATTGGGCCGTTCCTCGCGGAGCAATCGGGCGCGTGTCAACCGTTCCAGCTCCTGACGAATGGCCGCTCGTCCTCCGAGCGATTCGGGCGGTTCCGCAGCCGAAGGCGCGTGAAACAGCCGGTATGAGCGAAGTGAGGTCTTGAGCTCGACGAACCAAGGACCAATGTAGGTGTGCGGATGGCGCAGTTGATGACCGCCTTTCTCCAATTATGGTAAAAGAGATATGAGACCTCCCGACGATATCGACGCGTAGACGTACGGAATCTCTGACGTCTATGGCGGCGACGAGCAACACGCAATACTTCTCCGAATTCTTCTGTGCGGCTGACTAATTCGTTTGGCGGCCGATCCGGCGGTAGTGCGGGTTGCATAGGGATTAAGGATGTACGCGAGACTTGCGTTCGAGGAGGGCTCGACTCTGCGAACTACCGAAGGCCCTGCGTGTCAGGTGACATAACGTACGGAGTAGGTCTTGTCGGGCATAGCCGGAGTCAAAGGAGTACCGATCGCGCCGCTCGCACCGGCTAGCAAATCTTCGTGCGCCTGACACTATGAGCGCTCCAGCTGGACCGAATCCATCACTTTGCTGGTCATCTGACGGATGCGCGGCGTCCAGGCCGCCTCCTACCGTCGACAAACGTGTACATCGATATCCACCATCACATCCTGACACCAAATCTCGTCGAAGCCCTCGAAGCGCACACCATCGGCGGCGAACCACTGCCCCCGTGGAAACCCGAACTGTCGCTGGCGGTTATGGATCAGGTGGGCATCGAGCGCGCGGTGCTGTCGTGCCCAATTCCCTTGCACTTCTTGGACTCCGAGGCCGCCGCCTTGATGGCGCGCGACGTGAATGAGCATGCTGCCGAATACGGGGCACGCTGGCCCGGCCGGTTCGGCTGCTTCGCGGCACCAACGACGTTCTCAGGACGGTGGTCGCCAAGAACCTGATTGCCGGCAAGGTGACGGTCCGGTGATCGGGCCGGGGACGGACCGTTGGTCCATAGCCCGGTCGTCAGCGTTGCGCAACGAAAGGCGCGCCAGCGATATCGAACGAGCGACCGGCGGCACCCGAATGAGCGGCCGCAGTCGTATAGCACTCTGCAGCAGGATGATTCGAGGCGGGACGCCGTTCATCGGTGTTGTCACGATGCCGTTCTCACCGGCGGGCGTTGCGCTTGCCGAGCCGAAGGCCTACTCCTGTGATTTCGCATTCGCGTTTTCTGTGGCGGGGTGTAGAGGGTTGTGCTTCGCAGGGTGGTCATCGCCCTCGGAGTCTGGCGCGACATTCGAGAGCGAGCCGGGAAACCAGCTAGTGAGGCTTTGGTTGCGATGGCCGCTGCCCGGCCCCGAATGCCATATCGTCACCGTGACAGATTGGTTGTGACCCCTGGGTGCTGATTGGACCTATGCCACCGCAGATAGAGGTGTGCCGGCCCCAGGTTTGTAGGAAATGAAACCCTTCGTGAGACAAACCGCCGATTGTATTCCATGAGACAACATGCATAACCGCATGTCAGCGGGCCGCGATATGAAACGGAGTGTGAGAACCTACAGGTCTGCTCTCTGCCGGGTGCCGAGCATATGGTCGCGACTCCCCGGACGAGCGCTCAGCGCCTCGTCTCGTACCTGGTCAGGACCACTCCGCCGGGGAAGGTCCGGGTCTCGACGAGGTTCAGGTTCACCCAGCTATCCAGCGCGGTGAAGAACGGCGTGCCGCCGCCCACCATGACCGGGTAGGTGGCCAGCGCATACTCGTCGATCAGCCCGGCGCGCATGGCAGCACCGGCGAGCGTTGCGCCGCAGATTTCCATCGGCCCGCCGTCCTCGGCCTTGAGCCGGGTGATCTCTGCGACCGCGTCGCCGGTGACCAGGCGGGTGTTCCAGTCGACGTTGTCGATCGTCGAGGAGAACACCACCTTCGGCGTGTCCCGCCAGTTGCGCGCGAACTCGATCTCCGCCGGGGTTGCGTTGGGCTGCTGGTCGCCGGTCGGCCAGTAGGAGCTCATCGTCTCCCATAGCTTGCGCCCGTACAGCGACAGGCCGGTCGCGAGCTCCTGGTCGAGCCACCACTGGAACAGCTCGTCGCTCGGCGGCCCGCCCCAGCCGATGTCGTCGCCGGGCGCGGCGATGTAGCCGTCCAGGGTCACGTTCATGCCGTAGATCAGTTTCCGCATGGTGCCAGCCTCCAGTAAGTCGGTCTCCGGCGTATCGACTGGCGTTGCGCGGGAAACTCATCGGTGCGCGATCTGGGCACGCGGGTAGTCCTTGCGCTTGGGCTGAGCCGCCGTTGGTGGCACACCCATGAACGCTATGAGGGCTCCTGTTCGGCGGGGGAGTCGTCGTCTTCTGCCAGGTGGTGCAGTACTCGTTCGTTGAGGGCGGCGAGCATGTCGAGCTCGGCCGGGGTGAACAGGTCGATGAAGTTCCGGCGGACGTCCTCCACGTGCCTGGGCGCCGCCTTCTCGATGGCGGCGCGGCCGGCCGGCAGCAGGCAGACCATGGTGCTGCGGGCGTCGTCGGGGTTGGGCTCGCGGCTGATCAGCCCGTCGTTCTGCATGCGCCGCACCTGGTGGGAGAGACGGCTCTTCTCCCAGCTCAGTGCGATGCATAGGGCGTGGGCCGGCATGCGGTCCCCGTCGAGAGCTGAGAGCACCGCCAGTACCTCGTAGTCGGCCCCGGACAGGCCCGATTTCTGCAGGCGTCGGTTCAGGTGGACTTCGATCTGTTGATGCGCGTGTATAAAGGCCCGCCAGGCGCGGTCTTCTCGAGCGTTCAGCCAGTGCGGTTCCATCACCCTCGATGCTACCCGATTGGTTGACGCATCAACTAAGATTGTCTATGGTTGAGGAGTCAACCTTTTCGATCGTCAGTTAGGACGGAACACCTCATGAGCAGCATCAGCATCATCGGCACCGGAAACATGGCCCGCAGCATCGGCGCGCTGGCGGTAGCGGGCGGCAACACGGTCGAGGTCATCGGCCGCGATCAGTCCAAGGCCGCTGACCTGGCTAAGGCTCTCGGCGGCAGCGCCACGACGGGAGAGTTCGGCGCCGTCCCCGCCGGGGACATCGTCATCGTGGCCCTGTTGTACGCCAATGTCGTTCCGGTCGTCGCCCAGTACGGAGACGCCCTCGCGGGCAAGGTAATCGTCGACATCAGCAACCCCTTCAATTCCGCGGCCGACGGGCTGGCCATCCCCGATGACACGTCGATCGCACAGGAAGTTGCCAAGGCCGCCCCCGCCAGCGCCAGCGTGGTGAAGGCATTCAACACTATCTTCGGTGTTGTCCTGGCCCAGGGCCGGCGGCTCGACGTCTTCATCGCCGGCGACGACGCGCGTGCCAAGGCGGGCGTGACGGAGTTCGTCGAGAGCCTCGGGCTGCGCCCACTGGACGTCGGCGGCTTGCAAATGGCGCACTGGCTGGAAGGAACGGGCCTGGTCGTGATGGGCCTCGCCCGCCACGGGGTGGGGAACTTCGACTTCGCCCTCGGCGCCGCCTAACCGGCTGAGCCGCACCGCCGGCAGTCCAAGCAGTAAACGAACGCGGGCGCGGTGCGCCAAGGCAATGGTTGATGGATCAATAAAAACGATATCCAGTGCTGGCGGACGATGCTCCGCCCGGAGAGGACTTTCGCAATGAAGCTTGGTTTCGCACTTCCCATAGTCGGGCCCGCGATCAGCAGCGCCGCTGGCCTGAGCGCGTTCTGTCGAGGACTCGAGGACCTCGGCTACGACACGCTGTGGGTCGGCGATCGCCTGGTCACGCCAGTCGATATGCACAGTGTCTATCCGGGCAAAGAGCAGCCGTACCCGCCGCAGATGACCCGTTACCTCGATCCGGTCCTGCTGTGGACGGTCGCCGCGACGGCGACCAGCCGGGTGCGGCTGAACGCCAGCACGCTCAGCACGTTCTACTACGAGCCGGTTCACCTGGCTCGGCTGCTGACCACGCTCGACGTGCTCAGCGACGGCCGCCTTGACGTTGGCGTGGGAATCGGGTGGATGAAGGACGAACATGACATCGCCCGCAGCGCGGACTGGCGCCGGCGCGGGCAGATGCTCGATGACGTGCTGGCGTTCCTGCGCGAGTGGTGGACGACCAACCCGGTGTCCTGGGAGAGCGAGTTCTTCTCGCTGCCGCCGGTCCATGCCGACCTGCGCCCGGTCCAGGCTGGCGGTCCGCCCATCTGGATCGGCGGTGCCAGTGAGGCCGCGATGCGCCGGGTCGGCCGCAGCGGCACCGGCTGGCTCGGAGTCGAGGGGCTGCAGGACGAGGTCACCGACCACCTGTGGTCGATTGCGCGCCGTGCGGCGCAGGACGCCGGCCGCGATCCTGACGCGCTGAAGACGGCCATGCGGATCAACCTCGAACCGGGCACGTCCGTTGACTCGGTTGCATACAAGCTCGAGCACCTCGCCGGGTCCGGTGCTGACGAGGCGATCGTGGATGCCTTCGCGATGTTCTCCACCCTTGACCAGCTGCTTGACTTCGCCAGCCAGGTAATCGCCAGATGGGGTGATCGTCGGAGAGCTGGACGGCAACAGAGCCGCTAGGCGCGTTTGGGTACATCGGCGATGACGCCGCCATCGGCGACGAACTCTGATGCCGTCGAATACGAGGACTCGTCACTCGTCGACTCGACCCATCGGCTCAGCATCACATGCGGTGTACTTGTTGCGTCGCGCAGTAGATGCCACCGCCTCGCGCAGAGATCACATCGACGGACAAGTGGACATCGTCGGTGCCAGTTCATAACCTGTCCGAGACATACGTAGCGACATACGTAGCCGGACCAAGGTCGGCCCCTGCAGCGAAGGATCGTGACAATCCGAATGAGTCGCGTGCGCCACTCTCTTTGGAGAGCGGCGGGCGGTTTGGCGGCCGCGGTCCTGGTGCTAGCCGTGTCGCTAGCGGGCGACGTCAACGCGGACCCGGCGGCTGACGCGCTGTCCAAGCTCGACGGGTTGTCCCGTCAGGCGTTGCAGAGTCGTGAGGCCGTCACCCACGCCCAACGTGATGCTAACGCCAAACTGGCTGCCCAGACCGCGGCCGAAGACCGGCATCGCGCCAACCTGGCAGCCCTCGATGCCGCGAACTTCCAGCTCGCCCCCCATCAGGCCGCGGCCGACAAGGTGGCGGCTATGACATACGTAAGTGGGCGCACCGGTCAGTGGGCGGCGCTGTTGACCGCAGGCTCACCGCAACAGCTGATCGACCAGATGTCCCTGCAGCGGGGAATAGCCGTTGTGACGGCCGATCAGTTGAAGGCCTTTCAAACAGCGCGTGAGCGCGCGGTCGAGGCCGCACAGGCCTCCGAGGCATCGGCCGCTGACGCGCGCGCCGCAGCCGCGCAGTCTGCCGGGGTGCGCGCAGACCTGCAGGCGAAATGGGGCGAACTGCAGCGTCAGATCGTCGCCGCAGAAGCGCAGTATGCGGCGTTGACACCTCCTCAGCGGGCGGTCGTAGACGCGCGTTTACCTGCGCCGCCGCCGCAGAGTGTGCCCGCTCCGGCAGACCCACCGATCGTTGCGATGCCCGGCCAACTTCCCGGTGACGTTGTCCCACCCATGGCCGCAGTTGTGGATATCCCGGAGGCATTGCCTGTCGGCATCGCGAATGAGGCGGGGTTACAGGCCAACACCATCGTGGCGGCCCGTGCCGTCAGCGCGAGGTTTCCCCAGATTGCCTTCATCGACGGAGTACGGCCGGACACAAAGCCGTGGCATCCGAGCGGACTGGCGATCGACATCATGATTCCGAATCCCGATAGCCCCGAGGGCATCGCGCTCGGAGACGAGATTCTCGCGTTCGCGATGAGCAACGCCGCAAGATTCGGGTTGCAGGACGTGATCTGGCGCGGCACGTACTACACGCCGGGCGGTCGGGCAGGATCGGGCTACGGCCACTACGACCACGTGCACATCACCACGACACCACGCCGCTGACCGACTAATCCCGGCAGTACCGCGTCACACCGGAACAGACTTTCGCAGGGGCTTTAGGGCTCGATCGGCTCCACACCGATGTGGGCTGAATTGTTCATGATTTAAGACTCGTAGAGGTCGTTGACGAACGCGTTGATGTTGCCGCCCACGAGCTCGTGGCTCCACGCGGCGATGCACGAGAACAATTCGACGTACTCGATGCCCATCGCGGTCGCAGTACGCGCTCAGTACATCGACGAGACCCGCTGCGAGCCAGCGTGCAGCTCCTGTTGAAGGTCGAGCGGAGCAATCTTCGCAGTTTGTTTGGCTGACGGTGTCCGGAGCTCGGCGCGAATGTGTCCCGCGGCGTCTTCGCCGTGGCTGATCACATCATCGGCACGGTGGATATTCCACAACAAGGTGAACGCGGCTGCCTGGTGCTCGCCGAGATGCGCCGTGTACGCAGCGCATGGGCGCGGGAAATCTGATCTGGCCGCACTGTCGGACGCACCACCACAGCGTAGGGTCGCAGCACACAACTCGACGGCACCTGGTGTCTAGGGCGCTGATTCGCACTCTGGAGCTTCCCGCACCAGGTATATGACCCCGCCGCGATCGTTGTTGCTCTCGTGGTGGCGTTGAAACGCGCGGCGGGTGTCTGCCGGCCGAGCTCTACCAAAGCAACCCTCTCAATGCCAGAGGGCTGGGCGCCGAATTGGCTGTGAATACCGCGATTTGGCCTACGGCACGTCGCCATCATTGCGCAACTCGTCCAGCCAGTGTTGTGGAGTCCGGCCCCGTGTCGTAGCGTCAACCTGATTGATTAGCCGTCCTACAGGAAGCTCCAAATTCCCCACCGTCCGCGCCTGTCGCCGCTCATGAAAGGGTCACGGATGCAACGGGTTTCGATCCGACGAGGCCTCAGGCAACGCTGGATGGTCGCGGTGGCCGTGGCAGTGCTCGTGGTGGCTGGATTCGCTGTGTATCGCCTGCACGGCGTCTTCGCTTCGCAGGACGTCACGTCGACACCCAGCGGCTCCGGGAACGACATCGTTCCGTTCAACCCCAAGCATGTGGTCTTGCAGGTCTTCGGCCCGCCGGGCACGGTGGCAACCATCACCTACCTGGACGTGAACGCCCAACCGCAACACGCCGACGCCGTCACGCTGCCCTGGGCCTACGACACGACCACCACCCAGCCGGCGGTCTTCGTCAACGTCCAGGCCCAGGGAAACAGCGACTCGATCGGCTGCCGAATAAAGATCGACGACGTGGTCAAGGACGAGAGATCGGTGAACACCCTGAACGCCTTCACCTACTGCCTGGACAAATCCGGATGAGCGCTCAGCGGATTCCCGATCTCATCCGGCGGTTCTCGGTGCTCATCGCGCTGTTTTGGTTGGGCCTGGCGGTGCTAACGAATGTCTTTGTGCCGCAGCTAGAGACCGTTGCCGAATCGCACAACGTATCGCTGAGTCCGCAGGATTCGCCGTCATTGCTGGCGAGTAAACGCATCGGCAAGGTGTTCGGCGAGTTCGATTCCGACAGTTCGGCAATGATCGTCTTGGAGGGTGATGAGCCGCTCGGCGCCGACGCGCATCACTACTACGACGGCTTGATTCAGAAGCTCTCCCAGGACACCAAGCACGTGCAGCACATTCAGGACTTCTGGGGCGATCCGCTGACGGCGGCCGGCTCGCAGAGCTCCGACGGCAAGGCGGCGTTGGTGCAGCTGTACCTCGCCGGTAACCAGGGCGAGTCGCTAGCCAACGAGTCGGTCGATTCGGTGCGGGACATCGTGAATCACTCGCCGCCGCCGCCGGGCGTCAAGGCCTATGTCACCGGCGCCGCGCCACTGGTCACCGATCAATTCGAGGTGGGCCGCCACGGCACCCTGAAGACCACCCTGATCACCCTCGGGGTGATCGCAGTGATGCTGTTTTCGCTCTACCGCCGTCTCACCACGGTGTTCCTCGTGATTTTCACCGTGATGATCGAGTTGACCGCGTCCCGTGGCGTCGTCGCCGTGCTCGCGAACGCCGGCATCATCGAGCTGTCGACGTACTCAACCAATCTGCTGACGCTGTTGGTTATCGCCGCCGGAACTGACTACGCGATCTTCATTCTCGGGCGCTTTCACGAGGCGCGTTACGCCGGGCAGGACCGCGTCCCGGCGTTCAACACGATGTACCACGGAACCGCGCACATCATCCTGGGGTCGGGCCTGACGATTGCCGGTGCGGTGCTGTGTCTGACCTTCACCCGACTCCCGTATTTCAACAGCCTGGGCGTTCCCGCCGGAATCGGCGTCCTTGTCGCAGTGGTCGCGGCGTTGACCCTGGCACCGGCGCTGTTGATCATCGGTCGTCATTTCGGCCTGTTCGAACCCAGCCGGCCCATGCGCACGCAGGGCTGGCGGCGCATCGGCACGGCCATCGTCCGCTGGCCCGGGCCCATCCTGGTGGCGTCGATCGCCGTCGCCCTCATCGGCCTGCTCGCCCTGCCGAATTACAAGACGAGCTACGACGCCAGGCCCTACATGCCCGCCAGTGCCCCGGCCAATGTCGGTTACGCGGCCGCCGAACGCCACTTTTCGCAGGCGCGGCTGAATCCCGAACTGTTGATGATCGAAGCCGACCACGACCTACGCAATTCCACCGACATGATCCTGCTGGAGCGCGTCGCCAAGGCGGTCTTCCACACCGACGGCATCGCACAGGTGCAATCGATCACCCGTCCGCTGGGCACGCCGCTGGACCACACGTCGATACCGTTTCAGATCAGCGCGGGCAGCGCCGCTCAGATCAACAACCTGCCGTATCAGCAAGCCCGCGGCGCCGACCTACTCAAACAGGTCGACGTGATCAACAACTCGATCGACATTCTGCGGCAACAGTATGCGCTGCAACAACAATCGAGCGCCGCCACCGACGAGCAGACCAAGGCATTCCAGCAGACGGTCGTCACGACCCAAGACCTACGCGACAAAATCGCCAACTTCGACGACTTCTTCCGGCCGCTGCGCAACTACTTCTATTGGGAGCCACACTGTTTCGACATCCCGATCTGCTGGGCCCTGCGATCGCTCTTCGACGCACTCGACGGTATTAGTGCGCTGACCGATCAACTGAGCAACGTCTCGAGCAGCATCACCAAATTGGATGAGCTGCAACCGAAGCTGCTCGCGCTGATTCCGCCTCAGATCGCGAGTCAGCAGACCAACCGTGACCTGACCCTGACCAATTACGCGACCACCTCGGGTATCAACGACCAGACCGCGGCGGCACTGCAAAACTCGACCGCCCTTGGCCAGGCGTACGACGCGTCGAAAACCGATGACTCGTTCTACCTACCACCGGAGGCTTTCACCAACCCGGAATTCCAGCGCGGGCTCAAGCTGTTCCTGTCACCCGACGGCAAGGCCGCCCGCATGATCATCACCCACGACGGCGATCCCGCTACGCCTGAGGGTATTTCGCACATCGACGGCATCAGGCATGCCGCGCAGGAAGCCGTCAAAGGCACGCCCCTGGCCGGGTCGAAGATCTTCATCGCCGGAACTGCGGCCACCTATAAGGACATCCAGGACGGCGCGAAGTACGACCTCATGATCGCCGGGATCGCGGCGCTCAGCCTGATTCTGCTCGTCATGATGTTCATTACCCGAAGCATCGTCGCCGCGTTCGTAATCGTGGGTACCGTCGCGCTCTCGCTGGGCGCATCGTTCGGGCTTTCGGTGCTGATTTGGCAGGACATCTTCGGTATCGAGCTGTACTGGATTGTGCTGGCACTGGCCGTCATCCTGCTGTTGGCGGTGGGGTCTGACTACAACCTGCTGCTGATCTCCCGGTTCAAGGAGGAGATCGGCGCCGGCTTGAATACCGGCATCATCCGGGCGATGGCGGGGTCCGGCGCGGTGGTCACGGCGGCTGGTCTGGTGTTCGCGGCCACCATGGCCTCCTTCATATTCGCCGACTTGCGGATTCTCGGTCAGATCGGGACCACGATCGCCCTCGGCCTGCTGTTCGACACCCTGATCGTGCGTTCCTTCATGACGCCTGCCGTCGCAGCGCTGCTTGGGCGCTGGTTCTGGTGGCCGCTAAAAGTGCGTCCCCGGCCCGCCAGCCAGATGCTTCAGCCCTACGGATCGCGCAGATCGGTACGTCAGTTACTGCTGTGGGAGGACGGGGACCCGATCGCCGACCCGCCGCGTCGCTAGTGGGCCGGCGCGAGCTCGTCGGAACGCTCAGGTTCGGACTCCAACACCGAAACGCCCTGCAGTTTGCCCTTCAATCCCGCGACCCTGCGCAGCTGAGCGGCGATGTTCATGGAGGTCAACATCGGGATGCCACCGATGAACGTTCGGAAGGAGGGATGGCCGCCATCTAGATGGAGCATGAAAAGGCAGCCGACCACGTAGAAGAAGCCCATGGTGAACAGGGCCGCGGGCATCGCGTACGCGAGCGGCGATCGAGCGTCAGACACCAGCTCGGTCGCATAGTCGACTTCTTCTTGCGACATCGGTTCGCGCTTGCGCAGTTTGGCCAGCACCGCCTTATGGGCACCCACTTCTTCACCGAGAGGATGGGACGTCCGCTTCTCCAGCCGGCTGATGTACACGAATACACAAGTGGCGAATACGACTTCCATCACGCCAGCGAGGATCGTGAGATCACCCCACTCACCGAGATTCACGCTGTCGCTCCTCTGCTCACCCCAAAAACGCTACCTGAACTAAGTATTTTTTTCGGCACTCACAGCAACGACACAGGAACAGGAGTGAAGCCGCTCCTCGCTGGCAGCCGTGCCGGGGCTTTCCTTGCTCGTGCTTCGTCAGTCAGAGCTATGGGGTACCGCGGCACACGACTACACCGTGATTGGGGTAGCGCACTACCCCAGCAGTGGACCGCCACGGTGGCGACACTCGATACGAGTTTGCACATTCGGCTACGGAGGATGCAGTGTCCCGACATCAGGCGGCTCGCAAGAAAGCCAGGGCGCGACGAGCCCACAGGACGAATCGGCCCACGCTGACCACCGCGGCGTTCATCGGCGGCGCGGGCATCATGGCAGCCGCCCCCGCTGCGGCTCTCCTCGCCGCACCCGCCGCGAGCGCGGAGCCTCAATCGCCGTGCAGCACAACCATTTTTGCGAACATTTGCGCGTCACCTGCTCAACCTCTTCGTCGGGAACGGGATGGACGGCACCTCGTACCATCCCGGCGGGTACAGCGGCGGATTCTTCATCGGTAACGGCGGTGACGGCTGGAACTCCACCACGCCCGGTGTCGCGGGCGGTGGCGGCGGCAACGGCACGGGTGGTACCGGTGGCGACGGCGGCACCGCGGGCGGCGGCGTCACCAACACCCCGGGCAGTGATGGTGCCGACGGCTAAAAGCCCACGCCTAGAGGGTCAGCGGAAGCGAATGTTCAATGTCGCGAGGCCGAAGATCTTCCTGTCATCTGACTTCGCGCCGACGATGACGACGCCGCTGCGGGTCGCCGGGTCTAACGACTTGATCCGGCCGCTGAACTCGATGCCCGCGCCCTCCTTGGCCGACACAATCGCGGGCGCCGACAGCCGCACCGCGTAGCGGGTGACCGCGCCCGGGTCGCCCGACCAAGCGGAGGTATATCCGGCACCGAGCCCCATGGTCAGCATTCCGTGCGCGATCACATCGGGCAGCCCGGCCAGCTTGGCGATGTCCTCATCCCAGTGAATCGGGTTGGCATCGCCTGCCACGCCGGCGTAGTTCACCAGATCGCCGCGGGACAGCCGGGTGTGGTGCGGCGCCAGCTCGTCGCCGACGTTGAGGTCATCGAAGGACGCCGTCCCCGGCGTACGACCGGTGTCCTCGGCGATCCGAATCTCGCCCTCGGGGCGAACCGTCTTGTGGTACTCCTCTTCGCCGATTCCGAAGATGTCCACGTCGTGCATCATCGCGTTGTGCACGGCCGTCTTGATCTCCGGATTGAGGTCCTCGGCCGTGACGCCGACGACGGTGGTGTGCAGGGTGTGCACCCGCTCGCCGGCGGCGTCGGTGAAGGTGTTGGTCACGGTGATCATGTCTCTGCCGGCGATCCTGCGCACCGACGTCAACTCGACGTCAACGTGCAGGTCGTCGCCGGCCACGATCGGGCGGTGTTGCTCGAAGACTTCTTCGGTCTGCATATAGGTGTCGTAACCGACGACAACCTGTTCGAACATATGGCGGTTGCAGGTCATGCCCGGGGTCGACGTGAAGGTCAGCGGCGCCACCAGGTCTGAATAGCCCAGCTCCGCGGCGGCGGCGACGTCCCAGTGCGCGGGGTGGTAGTCCTGCACTGCACGGGCGTACTCGCGTAGCTTCTCGCGCCCGACCAGGTAGGTGCCGTCCATCTGGTAGTAGTGGCCGACCCGCGATTCGAGCGCCGACGCTTCTGCTGGTGCAGTCATGGATGTGTCAACTTTTCTATCGGCGTGTTCGCTGAGGCCGACCCCAGCACCCTAACGCGCGGACATCGTGGCACCTGCGGACACATCGGTAACGTCGTCATTGGACCTTCGACCAGCATGCAAGAGATCGAGGCGCAATGACAGACACCCCGGCAGAAGTAGTCGAATCGATCGACCCGCCACGGCGGACGCGACATTGGCGGCGCATAGCCGTCGTGCTCGCCATCACGCTGCTGCTGTTCGGCGTGCCGTGGTGGACGCTGCTCGCGCCTGGCGCGGCGTGGCCGGCGGTCGTCTTCGTGGTCGGCACACTGCTGTTCGTCGCGGCCTTCATCGCACTGCCGCTGTTGATGATGCTGGGCCACGGCCGCAGACATCTCGACGGTGCCGCTTTTGCAGGTGACGCATTGTTGGGCGCGGCCTGGGTGCTGTTCGTGTGGTCGGTGCTCGGGCAGGGGTTGCGGCTGGCGTTGCTCATCGCGGGGGTCGAGGATCCGGCGCGATCACGGGTGGTCGCGGTAGCCGTCCTCGCCGCGGTGGTGGTGCTCCTCGTGTGGGGTTATGCCGAGGCGATGCGAGTTCCGCGCGTCAGGAAGCTCGATGTCGCCATCGCGCGACTCGGCAGCGGTCTGGACGGCCTGCGCGTCGCGCTGATCACCGACACGCACTACGGGCCGATCGATCGCGCACGGTGGTCGGCGGCCGTCGTGGCGCGGGTGAACGAACTCGACGCAGATGTCGTGTGCCACGTGGGCGACATCGCCGACGGGACGGTGGACATGCGCGAGGAGCAGGCGCGTCCGCTCGCGTCGGTCGCAGCGACGTCTGCCCGCGTGTACGTCACCGGCAACCACGAGTACTTCAGCGAGGCGCAAGGATGGCTCGACTACATGGAAAGCATCGGCTGGGCCGCGCTACACAATCGGCACGTCACCGTCGAACGCGATGGTGACCGGCTCATCGTCGCCGGGGTGGATGACGCCACTGCCAAGGCGTCGGGTGTCGACGGACACGGCGCGAATCTCGAGTCCGCCCTCACGGGAGCCGACCCGACACTGCCGGTCCTTCTTCTCGCGCATCAACCCAAACAGGTCGCGCACGCAGTGCGGGCCGGTGTCGATCTCCAGGTCTCGGGGCACACGCACGGCGGACAGATCTGGCCGTTCAACTTTCTCGTTCGATTGGATCAACCAGTAGTGCAGGGTCTGAGCCGACATGGTGAGCGGACTCAGCTGTACACGAGCCGCGGGACCGGATTCTGGGGCCCACCCTTTCGGGTGTTCGCGCCCAGTGAGATCACCCTGCTGACCCTTCGTCGCGGATAATCCGCGACGTCGGGCGGGCGCCGATTCGACACCTGCTGGCGTTCAGGCTGCGATGCTGTGGAGATGGTTTCGGGATTGCGCGGGACGTTGGGCAGAACGGCTGTGGCGGCAGGAATTGCCGGAGCGGGCGTGATGGGTGTGGTCGTTCCGGCGAACGCAACGCCTGCTGCCCACGTGCCTCCCCTTCCGGCCTTCGTCCAGGACGATCCGGCCTGCGACTGGCTGGGGTGGCGGCATCCGGCCTGCGGTGGAGGCTATTTCGAGTCGCCGCCAGACGATGGGATACCGGGAGACAACGCGGCGGAAGGCGGGATACCGGCTCCGGCGATGGTGCCGAACGTCGACGGCTCACTAAGCCCGCCCGGCACGCCCGGGGCTATCTAATCGCCTCCTGCTGCCGGTCAGGTCAATCGTTGATGGCACGCTCCGGCACGCCGACGTGGCGGTTCGCCCAGTCGAGCGCATAGTCGGCGACCGCCTCCCAGCCGGGCGCGCCGGCCGTGAAGTGAGGGCGGCCCGCGAACCCTTTGTAGTCCACGACGGCCTTCGACTTGTTCAAGAGCTTCGCGGCCTCCTTGCTTACCGATGCCGGCACCGTGTGATCCTTCTCGTTGCCCATCACGAGCAGCGGCGCGCGGTCGTCTTTATGGAGGTCGACCTTAGAGGCGGCGTGCGGATTGAAGTTGGCGAACCCGGCCTGAAAGAGGACCCGGCCGGGACCGGGAACGTAGTAGCGCTCGTAGGCGGCCTTGGCGTCCGCGTCGTTCATCGTGTTCGTGAACCTGAAATGGAACTGCTTTTGCGTGAGTGGCACGGTCTTGTTCCGGTTCGCCGGGTTTCGCAGCGCCGGCCAGACTGTGCGAATCTGCGCGGGCGGCAGGCGTAGCACGCCTTTTATCTGGGCCGGCGAGATGGCGACGGCCGCCGCGCCGAGACCGCGGTCGAGCAGCAGTTCGGTGATCAGGCCGCCGAATGAGTGCCCCATGATCACCGGCGGGGTGTCAAGGCTGCGGATGATCTGGTCGTAGTGGTCGACGATCTCGGTGATGCCAAGACCGTTCATGACGGACGGGTCGCGACGGAGGCCTCGACCTCGCGGTCCATACGGGGCCAGGCCGGCGCGAGGACCTCGTGTCCGCTTTGCTCGAAGCGCGCCTTCCAGCCCTCCCAGCTGCGCGGGGTGAGCCACAGGTCGTGGATGAGGACGATTGGCGAATTCATGGTCGAACTCCTTGGAGGTAGTGAGGAGCGTCCTTCGGTGTAAATCGCCCTACTTGAGAATCACGCGACGACGCGGCCCTTCGCGCCCTTGATGGCGCGTGGTCGACCCGTGGTGTGCGTACTTTCCGAAGCCCGGCACGGCACCGGCCAGTTTCATGATCGGAAGCGAGCTGTTCGTCGACGGCGGTGAAGTCCAGGCCTACCCCTGATCGGCGTCGGCGACTGTCCCTCAATACGCGAGGGACAGGCGGCAGGTTTCGACCTGGTGCGTCGACCCGTTACGGAAGTCGGGCAGTCGAACGGTGGCGTAGAACTCATCGGCTTGCGGAGTGATGTTGGTGCTACCGCGACCCGCGGAGTCGAATCCGGAGTCCTCGTCCAGCTCAGAGTTCGAGCGTTGCGTCGACCCGCGCATACCCAAACCGGAGGGGGAGGCCCAGTAGCGCTCGGGGTTGAAATACGCAAGGAGCTGGTCTGACCCGGCGTCGTCACCCCACACGCGGAACGACGCCTCTTCCTTGCCAGGTCGGTTGATGAACGACTGCGCGTCGCTTTCTGACATCGCGGCATAGGCCTCAACGGTGGCCACAGAACTACCGTTGCCTGCGTCCTGTAGCGAGAACTCGCGGACCTGCAAGATGTTGCCGGCGCCCACCGGGCCAACACAGGATCCCGTGTAGGCGTTGGCGATCCCGGCCGGGGACAGCGCTCCCGCGCCGAGTCCGATGGCGCTGGCAACGAGGGCCGCAGCGATGCGTGCAGTTGTGATCATGTCCTTCTCCTTCATGTGAGCGTTTGCTTGGGAACATGCTCGGCGGAGCGGGCATCGGAGCTCTAGTCACGGATCTGTAGTGCCTGCGGTTCTGAATCTGTACTAGCCACCGTGACGCTCAATGC
The DNA here is from genome assembly GCA_963766465.1 of uncultured Actinomycetota bacterium. Classification (GTDB taxonomy): domain Bacteria; phylum Actinomycetota; class Actinomycetes; order Mycobacteriales; family Mycobacteriaceae; genus Mycobacterium. Next base: position 305,218 of record CAVXZT010000010.1, on the reverse strand, counting down.
GGTGTACTAGTTGGCAGCGTTTGCTAACCCTGGGGAGGTGGGTGCAGATGGCGGGTTACGGTCAATTCTGCCCGGTGGCCAAGGCCATGGAATTGCTCGATGAGCGGTGGACCGTGCTGGTGGTCCGCGAGTTGCTCGCAGGCAGTACGCACTTCAACGATTTACGCCGCGGTGTGCCAAAGATGTCGCCGTCGCTTCTGTCGAAGCGGTTGCAAACCTTGAGCCGGGCCGGTGTGGTCGACCGATCCGAGGTCGACGGGCGCACGATCTACACGCTGACCGATTGCGGGCGGGAACTGGTCGGGGTGGTTGACGCGCTCGGGGCGTGGAGTGTTCGGTGGATGAGTGACCTCGTCGAGAAGGACCTCGACCCGAGCGTGTTGATGTGGGATATCCGACGCACCATTCCGCTCGACCAGTGGCCGCGGGAACGGACGGTGGTGGCGTTCCGGTTGTCGGGCGCACCTCCGAGGGCTTCCTCGTGGTGGCTGATGGTCGCGGACGGCGAGCCGCAGGTATGCGACTTTGATCCGGGCTACGAGGTAGCGGCGACGGTTTCGACGAGCTTGCGAACGCTGAGCCAGATCTGGCGGGGAGACCAGTCCTGGAGGCGGGCGACGTTGGATGGGTCGGTCTCAATCGCCGGCTCACGGGAGGTACGCCAGTCGGTGCCCACCTGGATCGGCCAATCAGGCCTGGCGGCGGTGCCGCGACCGGCCTGATGTCGAGAACGCCGTGACGGCTCCGTCCCAGGGGTGAGCGACCAACTAGGGTCGCCATCCTGAAGGGAGAATCTCATGGCCAAGTACCTGTTCCTCAAGCACTACCGAGGCGCGCCCGCAAGCGTCAACGATGTGCCGATGGACCAGTGGACGCCCGACGAGGTCCAGGCGCACATCCAGTACATGAACGACTTCGCGAAGCGCCTGCAAGAAAGCGGCGAATACGTCGACAGCCAGGCCTTGGCCCCGGAGGGCGCCTGGGTCCGCTCCGACGGCGAGGGCAAGCCGCCGGTGACGGACGGCCCCTTCGCGGAGACCAAGGACCTGATCGCAGGTTGGATGATCATCGACGTCGACTCCTACGAGCGCGCCGTCGAGCTCGCCGGCCAATTGTCCGCGGCACCCGGCGCGGGCGGCAAGCCCATCCACGAGTGGCTCGAGGTGCGGTCGTTCCTGACCGCTGCGCCGAAATTCACCGAGTAATGGTCGTCGGCGCGGTGGACGAGGCCCAGCTGCGGGACCTGATTCCCGGCGTGCTGGCTGCCCTCGTCCACCGCGGGGCCGACTTCGCGACGGCGGAGGACGCCGTCCAAGAAGCGTTGATCCGAGCGGTCGAGATATGGCCGAACCAGCACCCCGACGACCCCAAGGGTTGGCTCATCACCACCGCATGGCGCCGGTTCATCGACCTCACCCGATCTGACATCGCGCGGCACAACCGCGAATCCCGAGCCGCAGACGAGCCGCCGCCAGGACCGACCGAGTCCGCCGACGACACATTGCAGCTCTACTTCCTGTGCGCGCACCCAAGCCTCACCCCGTCGTCGGCCGTCGCCCTGACACTGCGCGCCGTCGGCGGTCTCACCACCCGCCAGATAGCGCAGGCGTACCTGGTTCCCGAAGCGACGATGGCGCAGCGGATCAGCCGGGCCAAACGCACCGTGAGCGACGTCCAACTTGATCGTCCCGGGGACTTACACACCGTTCTCCGGACGCTGTACCTCGTCTTCAACGAGGGGTACACCGGCGATGTCGACCTTGCCGCGGAGGCGATCCGGCTGGCCCGGCAGCTCGCCGCGATCACCGACGACGAGGAGGTCGGCGGTCTACTCGCCCTGTTTCTGCTTCACCACGCGCGACGCGCTGCCCGGACCCGCGCCGACGGAAGCCTCGTGCCACTGTCCGACCAGGACCGCGGCCTGTGGCGGCGCGACATGATCGCCGAGGGAGTGGCCGTACTCCAGGCCGCGCTGGTTCGCGACCGGCTCGGCGAATACCAGGGGCAGGCAGCGATCGCGGCGCTGCATGCCGACGCGCAGACAGCCGACGAGACCGACTGGGTCCAGATCGTCGAGTGGTACGACGAGCTCGTCGCGCTCACCGACAGCCCGGTCGTTCGGCTCAATCGCGCCGTCGCTGTCGGTGAGGCCGACGGACCGCAGGCTGGCCTCGCTGCACTCGCCGAACTCGACCCGGCGCTCCCGCGCTACACCGCTGCGACCGCCTACCTACACGAGCGGGCCGGCGAAATCGCTACTGCGGCAAAGCTCTACGCCGATGCAGCCGCGCAGGCGCAAACCGTCGCCGAGCGCGACCACCTCACGCTCAAGGCGGCCACCCTTCGCCACCGCCGCTAGCCGCGGTACTGAGCGACCAGCGCGGCGTACTCGTCGAGCAATCGAATCGATTCGTCGAGCGGCTTCGTCGGCAGCAGCAGCGCCACCTGGCCGAAGCCGAGCTCTTCGACTGCGCGCCAGTATTCGAGGTCGGCGGGTGTGCCGAACTGCGCCAGCGGGACGTCGTGGCCCGCGCGCTCGCGGATCTGACTGATGCGCTTGCCCAGATGCTCCACCGGGAGCGGGTTGGAAATCCAGCCCGCGTTGTGCCGGATCACGCGCTTGACAGTGGCATTGGAGTCGCCGCCTATGTAGATGGGCGGGTGCGGCTTTCGGACCGGCTTGGGGCGAAGATACGACGAATCAAAGTCGACGTACTTGCCGTGGTACTCGGCGGGCTCGGTCGTCCAGAGCGTCCGAATGGCCTCGATGCGCTCGTCGAGCAGGGCACCACGCGTCTTCGGGTCGGTGCCGTGGTGGCGCAACTCCTCGATGTTCCAACCGGCGCCAACACCGAACACGAACCGGCCGCCGGAGATTTGATCGATGCTCGCGGCCTCTTTCGCGGTGATGATCGGATCACGCTGAATCAGCAGTGCGATCCCGGTGAACAACTCGATCTTGGAAGTCACGGCCGCTGCTGCGGCGAGCGTGACGAACGGGTCCAGCGTCCGGAAGTAGATCGACGGCAGTTCGCCACCCATCGGGTACGCCGACTCCCGGCTTGCCGGAATGTGCGTGTGCTCGGCGATCACCAGGGAGTCGAAACCTCGCTCCTCAATCGCACGCGCAAGCGATACCGGGTCGATGCCGTCGTCGGTGACAAATGTGGAGATGCCGACCTTCATGCGCCGCCCTTAGTAGTCGATAACGTGTGGTGAAGCTCCATTCGAGGCCAGCGTATTCCCGCGAGCGGTTTGTTCAAGACTGGGCCGCTACGTTCGGTCGAGACTGAGACGGTGAGCGAACAGACCTTCACCCCGGCGCTGGGCCGCTTCGCGCCGACCCGGCTCTACGATCCCGTGGTCGCGTTGACGCGTGAGCGACTGTGGCGGGCCCTCGCGGTCATGTACGCGGCACCGCGGCCCGCTGACGTGATCGTCGACGTCGGTTGCGGCACTGGATCTTTGGCGTTGCTGTTGAGTCGAGTAGAGCCGCAAGCCCAGATCGTCGGAGTCGACCCTGACCGTCAGGTCCTCGCGGTGGCCCGGCACAAGGCGGCCGCTGCTGGGGTGCAATGGCGAGTCGGCATGGGTGACGCGCTGGTGGACTCCGTTGGCGCGGACTCGGCGGACACCATCGTGTCCAGCCTCGTTCTGCACCAATGTCCGATGCCGATGAAACGGGCAGTGCTCGCCTCGATGTTCGCGGTGCTGCGATCAGGGGGCCGACTCGTGATCGCCGACTATGGGCCGCAGCGGTCAACCCTGATGCGCCTGGCGTTCCGGATCGTGCAACTCGCGGACGGTAAGGAGGATACCCAGCCCAATGCCGACGGGATCGTGCCAGAATTGATGTCCGAGGCGGGATTTCACGATGTGCGAGAGGTCGAGGTGGTGCCCACCGTCAGCGGTTCGATCTCGGTCTACGTCGCACGCAAGGAGTGACCGCGCAGAATCGGAAGCACGGCAGCGGGCGTGATGCCCATCATCTCGCGCATCTGGCGGGTGAGGTGCGCCTGGTCGGCAAAGCCCGCCGTGATCGCAGCCTCGGCCAGCGACCGACCACTCTGAAGCGCCTCGGCGGCGCGTCGCAACCGCGTCCACACCCGCCAGCGCGTCAGCGGCATGCCCAATTGATCTCGCGCCAAGGCCCGCAGGCGCTGCGGCGAGAGCGCGACCTGCGCCGCCAGGGTCGGCAACGGAATGCTTTCGTCCTGCAACGCATTCAGCGCGAGCACCAGTCGCGGATCAAGCTCGGCGGACCGACGATTACCCGACGGACGGACGGCGTCCTCGCTTAGATCGCGCAATTCAGGGGCTGCGGTCACGCCGTTGCCGTACTGCTTGCGAAGTCGGTCGGCGAACACGCAATGCGGCTCGACGAAATATGTCAGCACGTCCGGTGTGGCCAGCAGGCAATGCCGCTCCATCGGTGGCACGACCAGTGCCACAGCCCGGTGGGAAATGCCCGACGCATCGACGACGACCACGGCATCCCGCATTCCGATGGCGATCTGAAAGGCGGCGTGCCGGTGCAAGGTGCCCGCTGTCGTGGTGCCTCGATACACCGCATAGCCCTCGCTGATGGCGAAGCGAGGTGTCTTACCAGACACGAACCCAGTCGACGAGCATGTCCGCCGGGTAGGTCCCCGCGCTGGGATCGCCGCCGCCTGAACCGGCGACCGCAAGGTTCAAGATCGGGAACAGCGTGTAACCGGGTTCGTTGAAGTGCCAGTCCGGGAGCGAGTTCGCCGCAACGTTGAAGTACGGCTGCGCGCCGTCGACGTAGTCCTTCCAGAAGCGCATGCCGGCGTCATCCCATTGGACGCGCCAGGTGTGCCAGCCGCTGTCGACCGTGATTCCTTGGGAGACGTGTTCTCCGCCGTTCAGCAGTGCGTGGACGGTGGTGCCCGCGGCCCAGTGACCGTTGCCGTACCACTCCATGAGGTCGACTTCGCCGCCGTTGACGGGGTTGTTGTTGGCCAAGTACCACGCGGGCCAACAACCGGGGGTGAGGCAGTTCAGCTTGATCCGGGCTTCCCAGGTGGTGCCGATGCCTCCGCGATATGTACCGAAGAGCTTGCCGCTGTAGTAGGTGTTGCCATCTTTGGCGGCACGGATCACGAGGTTGGACTTGCCGTCGAGGAAGAGATTGCGTCGATCGTCGCGGTATTGGCCGACGTTCGCGGGCAGCTCCCAGAACGTCGGGTCCTCCATCGACTCCCGTTCCAGCGCCGGCTCCCATTTCGAGTAGTTCGGCGCAGCGCCGGCCGGTCCGTCGAAGTTGTCTTCGAAGAGGTAGAAGCCGCCTGGCGGCGCGGCCTTAGCAGCGGGGAGGGGGACTGTGGCCGCCAGCGCGCCGACGCCCGCGATCTGCATCATGCGGCGACGATTCATTTCCAACATCCCAACAGGTAAGCCGTTATGCCTGCCGAGTGCAAACGGCGGTCACGCGGGAAGCACGTCCACCTGCCCCGATCCCACCAGGACAACCTCGCCGCCCACGCTGACGTGAACCCCGCCGTCGGCGATCCGCGCAGAGATGCTGATCCGAGATGGCCGATCGATGAAACGGCCCTGACGTAGCTCGGCGTTCTCATCGTCGCCGAGCCGGCCGTGTCGGTGAAGGTAGGCGGCGACGCAACCTGCTGCGCTGCCCGTTGCCGCATCCTCGACGACACCGTCGTTGTTCCAGTGCCGGCCCTCTCTGGACTCAGCGTCGAGCAGATACGCGTACTGCGCGCCGACGTCTGCCAGCGCTATGTCGAGTTCGCGGTGAGAAATGCCTGCGCGAGCGAGCGCTGCGCTCTGAACCGGCACGATGAGGTAGCGCAGACCAGTCGAGACCACTTCGAGGGGCAGTCCAGTGTCGAGGTCGCCGACTACCAGCGAGAACCACGACGCGACCTGTGCCCTCGAGACACCAGACGGCTCGCCGAGAAAGTGGGCCTGCATATCGGGCAGGGCGGCGTGGAAGGCGCGCGGGCCGCGACGCTCGGTCTCGATGGTCAGCGCACCGGAGGCCAGCTCCAACGTCCAGCGTCCCCGGATCTTGTCGCCGCCGTATTGATGATGAAGGACCGCCGCCGCACCGATCACCGGGTGCCCCGCGAAGTCGAGCTCGTCGAACAGGTCGAAGATGCGTGCTTGCCAATGGTGTTGCGGCCCAGCCGGGTTCAGAAAGATGGACTCGAACTGGCGCAGCTCCCGCGTGATCTGAGCCATCTGGCCGGTGCTGAGGCCGCCGGCGTCGGTAAAGACGCTGAGGCTGTTGCCGCGGTAGGGCGTCGAGGTGAACACATCGACGAGCGCGAACTGCATCGCAACGACGCTACCGGCTAGTCGAGTCGTCCCGCGTCGACCACTCGAAGCACCGCTGCACCCTCCTCGTCGGAGGCCTCCAGGTTCACCTCGACCTCGAAGCCCCAGTCGTGGTCGCCCGCCGGGTCGTCCAGGATCTGGCGCACCCGCCACACGCCCGGTTGCCTGTCGATGATCAGCAGCGCCGGACCGCGGGCGTCGGCACCGATGCCGACGTCGTCGTGCTCGGCGAAGTAGTCATCCACGATCTCCTCCCAGCGTTCGGACGTCCACCCGGAGGTGCCGTCCAACTCGCCGAGGTCGTGCCAGCGGCGCCGTGCGAACAACTCCACCCGCCGGAACAGCGCATTGCGGACCATCGCGGTGAACGCCCGCTCGTTGCCGGTCAGCGGACGTGGACGTGCCGGTACCGTCACCGGCGCATCCATTGGCTGGTCCGCGCTCGTGAGCTGCTCCCACTCGTCGAGCAGGCTCGAATCCACCTGGCGCACAAGCTCACCCAGCCACTCGACAATGTCGATGACCTCCTCGGTCCGCGCGGTGGCGGGCACACCGGACCGCAGTGCCTTGAAGGCGTCGGAGAGGTAGCGCAGCACCGCGCCCTCCGACCGGGTCAACCCATAGACGCTGACGAACTCCCGAAAGGTGAACGCTCGATCCCACATCTCGCGGACAACGGACTTCGGCGACAGCTGCCCGTCCGCCGCCCAGGGGTTGCTCTGCAGATACACCTCGAAGGTGTGCCCAAGCAGCTCCTCAAGAGGACGCGGGTAGGTCACGTCGTCAAGCAACTCCATCCGCTCGTCGTACTCGATGCCTTCGGCCTTCATCTGGGCGATGGCCTCGCCCCGTGCCCTTTTCAGCTGCGCCGCCAGGATCTGACGAGGATCCTCGAGCGTTGCTTCGATTACCGAAACCACGTCCAGCGCATAGGTTTCCGACGCCGGATCGAGCACCCCGACCGCGGCGAGCGCGAACGTCGACAGCGGCTGATTGAGCGCGAAGTCGGGCGGCAGGTCGACGGTCAGTCGGTAGCGCCGCCCGTCGGCGTCGGGTTCGTCGAGCCGTTCCAGCACGCCGGCCTGCAGCAGCGAGCGGGCGATGCCGACCGCCTCGCGGATGTGTTGCAGTTGCCGCTTGCGCGGCTCGTGGTTCTCGGTCAGCAGCCGACGCATCGCGACGAACGGATCGCCGGGGCGGTCGACGACGTCGAGGATCATCGCCGTCGACACCCGCATGTTGCTGGTCAGCGGCTCGGGGGCGGCCTCTACCAGCCGCGTCATGGTCGACTCGCTCCACGGCACCATGCCCTCGGGTACCTTGCGGCGCACCAACTTTCGGCGTTTCTTGGGATCGTCGGCGACCTTGGCGAATTGTTTGAGGTTCTCCACCTCGTGATCGGGCGCCTGGACGACGACGGTGCCCGCGGTGTCGTAGCCGGCGCGCCCGGCCCGCCCTGCGATCTGGTGGAATTCGCGGGCGTTGAGCAGCCGGGTTCGGGTGCCGTCGTACTTCGACAAAGCCGAGAAGACGACGGTCCGGATCGGCACGTTGATGCCGACACCGAGGGTGTCGGTGCCGCAGATCACCTTGAGCAGGCCTGCCTGGGCCAGCTGCTCCACCAGCCGCCGGTACTTGGGCAGCATCCCGGCGTGATGTACGCCGATGCCGTGCCGGACCAGTCGCGACAGTGTCGTCCCGAAGGCCGACGAGAACCGGAACCCGCCGATCAGTTCGGCGATCGCAGCCTTGTCCTCCTTGGTGCTCACGTTGACGCTCATCAGCGCTTGCGCCCGCTCCAGCGCCGCGGCCTGGGTGAAATGGACGACGTAGATCGGCGCCTGTTTAGTGTCGAGCAGCTCGCCGATCGTCTCGTGCATCGGGGTAGTCGCGTACGAGTGGTACAGCGGAACCGGGCGTTCGGCGTTGGCGACGAGCGCCGTCGGCCGGCCGGTGCGACGGGTCAGGTCGGAGCGGAGGAACGCCACGTCGCCGAGCGTGGCCGACATCAGCAGGAACTGGGCGTTCGGCAGTTCTAGCAGCGGGACCTGCCAGGCCCAGCCGCGATCGGGGTCGCCATAGAAATGGAACTCGTCCATAACAACCATGAGGTCGAGGCCGCCACTTTCGCCGCCCTCGCGCAGCGCGATGTTGGCCAGCACCTCGGCCGTGCAAGCGATGATCGGCGCCCCCGCGTTTACCGAGGCGTCGCCGGTGAGCATGCCGACGTTGACCGCGCCGAACACGTCGCACAAGGCAAAGAACTTCTCACTCACCAACGCCTTGATCGGCGCGGTGTAGTAGCTGCGCCGACCCGCTGCCAGCGACGCGTAGAGCGCGCCGGTCGCCACCAGTGATTTACCTGAGCCGGTCGGTGTCGCCAGGATGACATTCGCGCCGCTGACCACCTCGATCAGCGCTTCCTCCTGCGCCGGGTAGAGCACGGTGCCCTGCGCCTCGGCCCACGCACTGAACGAGGCGAACAGCTCGTCGGGGTCGGCGCTCGTGGACGGTGGGAGGGACATTGTGAGGACAAGCGTGCCTGACAGGGCTACCCGCCGCCGCGCCGCCCGGCTTGGGGCTGATCAACCGCGTCTGCTTATGGTCGAGCCGTGACGATCACCTACAACGAGGCGCTGCGCGAGCAGATCCGGGCAAACCTGGCGGATCACGATCGCCGCACCGTGACCGATCCGACGAAACGCCACGCGGCCGTCGCGGTCGTGGTGGTCGATTCCGAGGTCGGTGAGGACAGGGTGGACGCGGGGCCTGTGGACGACGTGATCGCCGAGCAACTGATGAAGGCCGGCCTCGACGGCCGCATGATCGATGTGGCGGGCGGCGCGGCTTTTCTGCTGTGCCGCAGGGCGTCTCGCCTGAATTCTCATGCCGCGCAGTGGGCGTTGCCAGGCGGACGCGTAGACCCGGGCGAAACGGTGGTCGACGCCGCCTTGCGGGAATTGGACGAGGAGGTCGGCGTCAGGCTGACCGACTCGACCGTGCTCGGCCTACTCGACGACTACCCGACGCGGTCGGGTTACGTCATCACCCCGGTGGTCATCTGGGGTGGTGGCCGGCTCGATCCGCATCCCGCCCCCGACGAGGTGGCAGCGGTCTACCGGGTGGGGCTACACCAACTGCAGCGTGCGGACTCGCCGCGTTTCATCAGCATCCCGGAGAGCCCGCGTCCCGTCGTGCAGGTCCCGTTGGGAAACGACCTCATTCACGCGCCAACGGGAGCTGTGCTGTTGCAAATGCGGTGGCTGTGCCTGGAAGGCCGCCATGACCCGGTCGATGAGCTCGAACAGCCGGTTTTCGCCTGGCAGTAGCCTCGCGACCGATGTGACCAGGACGATATAGCTAGTACCCTAACTATTAGGGTACGATCTAACCGTGTCCTCAATAGTTACAGCCGGCATCGACCCGCTCGCCCTCGAACAGCAGGTGTGTTTCGCGCTGGCGGTCACCAATCGGGCGGTCCTGTCCATCTACCGTCCGCTGCTCGAGCCACTGAGCCTGACGCATCCGCAGTACCTCGTGATGCTCGCGTTGTGGGATCACCAGAAGGCGTCGACGGAGGGCCGCGCACCGCTGTCGGTCAAGCAGATCGCCACGGCACTGCAACTGGAATCGGCCACGCTTTCGCCGATGCTGAAACGCTTGGAAGCACTGGGCTACATCGCCCGCAGCCGCAGCACCACCGACGAGCGCACCACCCATATCGACCTCACCGAAGACGGACGCGCGTTGCGCGAGAGGGCTCTGTCGATCCCTCCCGCGGTGGTCGCCCGACTCGGCGTCGACTTGGCCGAACTCGAAGAACTGCGGGAAGTGCTGACCCGCGTCAACTCCGCTGCCCTTGCGGCAGGCGCTCTCGACGTCTGAACCCTCAGGAGTCCACATGGAAACCACCAAACCGACCCCCTTTCAGTACGTCGCGTACGCGTACGGACGTCGCCTGCCCGACTCAATGCGTCGCTGGGTTGCCGAGGATCTTGCAGGACAAGGCGCGGTGCGCCGCCACATGATCAGGATGGCCATCCCGCCGCTTCTGGTTCTCGGTCCGCTGTGGCTTCTCCCAGCCTCGTTCTACGTGCACCTCGAGATGACGGCACCGATCTACATCTGGGCGCTGCTGATGTCCATTGCGCTGAACAAGATCTGGCGACGGTATCGGTTGGCGCAGCACGACCTCGACCCGAACCTGGTCGACGTCATCAAGGTCAAGCGAGACGCACACATCCACGAGGACTACATCCGGCGCTACGGACCGCGCCCGGCAGAGGCCAAGTGGCAGGCGAACAGCAGCCCGTTTTGATCAAACCGCGTCGTCTTCTCGCCGGCTAGCGTGACGACGCCATCGTCGATATCCATGGTGCGCAGCGAAGGCGCCGACGATGGCGGTCACGCACCATACGGCGATCGCCGCGTACGCCAACGGCGCCGACAGGTCTCCGATCGACGCGCCAAGCGCCGTGTAGACGAATGCGCGCGGCACAGATCCGATGAATGCGCCAGCGGCCATCTGCCACAACGGAACTCCGAACGCGCCGAAAGCATAGGAGGCCAGCGCGTCGGAGATCCCTGGGACGAAACGCTGCCCGACGACCGCCCACAAGCCTCCCCGGTCGATCATCGCGTCGAGACGATCGGCCCGTTCCGCGCCAAGCAATGCACGCGCGCTGTCTCGGCCTGCCCGCCGACCCGCGAGGCTCGCGATGGTCGCGGTGCCAACCGTCGCACCGAGCGTCACGAACGTGCCCAGCACGGGTCCGAACAACATGCCGCTTCCCGCGGCGAGGATCGGACCTGGGACGAATACGGCGCCGAGCACCGCCGACACCACGATGTAGGTCAAAGGCGCCGCCGGACCAGTTGCCGCCACCGTGCGCCGGACGTCCTCGACGTCGACGACTCGCGTGACCGCGACCGCGTAAAACAGCCCGACCAGGACCGCGGCGAATACGACGAGCCGCACGACATGGCGCCAGCGGGCTGTGGGGGAGGCGTCGGGTTCGGTCATATCGAACGCAATCCTGCCGCCCACCAGGATTCTCTTCGCTTCGGGATGAGTTCTCGGCATGCCACCCGTTCTGGGCGTCAGGAACCAGTCACCACCAAGAAAGGCTCAATCATGAGAATCGTCGTCATCGGAGGAACGGGCCTCATCGGCTCGAAGTTGGTGCACACCCTGAACGAGCACGGTCACGACGCCATCGCCGCGGCACCGTCGACCGGGGTGAACACGCTGACGGGCGAGGGGCTCCCCGAGGTTCTGGCCGGTGCCCAGGTGGTCGTCGACGTGTCGAACTCGCCAACGCTCGACGACGCGGCGATCGAGTTCTTCCGCACCGCGACCACGAACCTGCTCACGGCCGAGAAAGATGCCGGGGTTGGTCACCACGTCGCGCTGTCAGTGGTGGGCACCGATCAATTGGCCCGACAGAGCGGGTACTTCGAGGCGAAGCTCCTCCAAGAGAAGCTCATCGGCGACGGTCCCGTTCCCTACTCCATCGTGCACGCGACGCAGTTCTTCGAGTTCGTGAAGACCCTCGCAGACTCAGCGACCGTCGACGGCACGGTGCGGATGCCACCCGCCTATTTCCAGCCGATGGCAGCTGCCGACGTCGCGGAAGGGCTCGCCATCGCCGCGGTCGGTGACCCGGCGAAAGGCATCACCGAAATCGGCGGCCCGGAGGCGTTTCTGCTTAGCGACCTCATCAGGACCGCACTGACCGCACGCGGAGACACCCGCGAGGTCGTCGCCGATCCGGCCGCAACGTACTGGGGCATCGACATCGAGGAACGCACCCTCTGCCCCAGTGATGGCGCGACGCTGTTCGACACCCGGTTCGAGGACTGGATTCTCGAAGCGGCCGCCAAGGCCTAGCCGAGTCGCCTCGACGCGCGCTCGCTACGATCAAGATCGATGGCGAGCCACGATCGGGGGCGAAGTCTTCGCGGTCGCGCTAGCGAGTGCGAAATCCTTCGGGGCCTGATCTCGACCGCACGGTCGGGTAGTTGCCAGGTGCTGGTGCTCCGCGGAGAGGCGGGTGTCGGCAAGACGGCATTGCTCGACTACGTATCACTGCTGGCGTCAGGTTTCCGCTCAATCCACCTGGCGGGCGTTCAGTCCGATATGGAGCTCGCCTTCGCCGGCCTGCACCAGCTGTGCGCTCCGCTGATGGAGCACGTCGATGAGTTGCCGGAACCGCAGCGCGAGGCCCTGGCGGTAGCGTTCGGCCGCGGCATCGGACCTACCCCTGACCGTTTCCTGGTCGGGCTCGCAGTGCTGAGCCTGATGGCCGCCGCCGCTGACGGCCAACCCCTGCTGTGTGTCGTCGACGACGCCCAGTGGCTCGACCAAGTGTCCGTGCAGACGCTCGCCTTCGTCGCCCGCCGCCTGATGGCCGAGCCCGTCGCGTTGGTCTTCGCGGTGCGCGATGGCGGCGCCGAAGCGTTGACCGGCCTACCGGAACTGGTGATCAAAGGACTATCCGACGGCGACTCTCGGGACCTGCTGGAGTCGGTGATGGTCGGGGGCATCGACCCACGGGTGCGCGACCGCATTGTGGCTGAGACGCGCGGCATTCCGCTGGCTCTGCTCGAGGTGCCGCGAAACGTCTCTGCGGCGGAGCTCGCCGGCGGATTCTGGAACTCGGGCGGGCGGCCGTCGGCGGGAGAGATCGAGGAAGGCTTCGTGCGCCGCATTCAGTCGCTGCCGGAGCCGACCCAGCGGTTGCTACTCGTCGCTGCTGCCGAGCCGGTGGGCGACGCGGCGTTGTTTCTGCGCGCCGCAGCGCAGTTGGGCATTCCGGTCGATGCGCTGGCGCCGGCCGAAGCTGGGGGAATTATCGAGTTCGGTCCACGGATGCGCTTTCTCCACCCGTTGATGCGTTCGGCGGCGTACCGCGCGGCCGATCTGACCGAGCGCAAGGCCATCCATCGGGCGTTGGCCGCGGCGACGGATCCTGAGTCGGATCCCGACCGTCGCGCATGGCACGCCGCCAACGCGGCGACCGGCGCCGATGACGCGGTGGCTGCGGAGTTGGAAAACTCGGCAGGCCGGGCCCAGAGCAGGGGCGGCATCGCCGCTGCGGCGGCCTTCTTGGAGCGCGCCACCGCATTGACCTCGGACCCTGCCCACCGCGCGGCGAGGGCACTTGCTGCCGCGCAGGCCAAACGAGACGCGGCGGCGCCCGAGGCGGCCTACGAGCTGCTTGCGATCGCAGAACTCGCGCCGCTGTCAGACCTCGCAAAAGGCCCAAGCGGCTCGGTTGCGTGCCCAGATGGACTTCGCGCGCAGCCGCGGGGGTGACACCGGTGCGCCCCGGCTCAGCGACGCCGCGTCGCAACTACTCGACGCCGCCAAACGGCTTGAAAGTCTCGACGACGAATTGGCAAGGGACACATATCTCGAGGCACTCGCCGCGACCATGTACGCGGGGCGGCTCGGCGAGCCTGGCGCACTGATGAATGTGGCCGAGGCTGCACGTGCTGCGGTGGGCCGGGTACCACAATTGCATCGGCCAATCGACCTGCTCCTGAGCGGGATGGCGGATCGAATCGCCGGCGGTGCGAGCGCCGGGTCCAAATCTCTGCGCACCGCGTTGGAACTCATGTGCACCGAGGCGCACCAGATCGATGGCCAAGCGCTCCGCTGGATGTCGCTGGGCTTGGCCATCGTGCCGGAATCGGCCGCAGGCCAACTGTGGGACGACGCGATCTACCGTCAACTATCCACCGACATGGTCCGGCAAGCTCGAGATGCGGGCGCACTGGCGTTACTTCCACCAGCGCTCGGCTACAAAGCGGGTATCCACGCGCTGGCAGGCGAATTCGCAACGGCGGCAGCGCTTATCGAAGAGGCCGCCTCGATCACCGCAGCGACGGGCTACTCGCCACTCAGATACCACGCGCTGACGTTGGCTGCGTGGCGCGGGATTCCTGCCGACGCAGAAGGCTTGATCGAGGCGGCCGCGGCAGATGCGACCGCCAGCGGTGAAGGGCGAGTGCTCGGCCTGACCGGATACATCAGCGCTGTCCTCTACAACGGCCTTGGCCGGTACGAGGAGGCCTTCGCAGCCGCGACGAAGGGGTGTGAATACGAGGATCGCGGCTTTTACAATTGGAGCCTCTTCGAGCTCACCGAAGCTGCGACGCGCATTGGTGACAAGGAAACGGCGACGCAGGCGGTGCAGCGGCTTGAAGAACGCGCAGGTACCAGCGGAACAGACTGGGGCTTGGGGGCTTTGGCGAGTGCACAAGCCCTACTGGCGGACAACGAGCACGCAGACAAGCATTTCACCGAAGCCATTGAACGCCTGGAGCGCACCCGCATCGTCGTGCATCTTGCTCGGACTCGGTTGAGTTACGGCGAATGGCTGCGCCGGGTGAACAGGCGTATTGACGCCCGCCGGCAGCTCAACACCGCTCATGAGATGTTCACCCGAATGGGTGCGCTAGCCTTCGCCGAACGGGCCCGCCGCGAACTGCTTGCCACCGGTGAGAAGGTGCGCAAACAGCCGGTCAGTTCGGGCGACGAGCTGACGGCCCAGGAGGCGCAGATCGCGCGACTGGCCGGGGACGGACTTACGAATCAGGAGATCGCTGCCCAGCTGTTTATCAGCACGCACACCGTCGAATGGCACCTCAGGAAGGTCTTCGTCAAGCTCAACATCACCTCGCGCAGGCAGCTTCGCACCATTTCGTGGGCGAGCTAGCGCTGACTACTCCTATTCGACGAGCTTGCCGTGGGCGCTTACTTCGCGCATCCGAGACGAGATATCAAGTGGGATACCGGAAATGGCTTCGCGCTCAATGCGACCCGGTCCGGACCACACCAGGTTGACATTGAGGCTCTCGTCAAGATTCGGGTAGTCCGAGCGGTTGTGGCAGCCGCGCGTCTCACGGCGTTCCAAGGCAGCCTCGAGTGTGGCGCGCGCCGCGATGGCACTGGCCTTGAGGTCGAATGCGTGGGCGAGGTCGTAGAACCCTGCGATGTCCGGGTGTACGCCGAGGTGGGTCAACCGCTCTTCGATCTCCAAGAGCTCGCGCAGGCCGGTGCGTAGTCCGGCCTCGTCGCGCACGACGCCTGCGTGCTCGGTCATGGCGTTGCGCAGCGCTCGTTGGAGGAATCGCACGTTCTCGGGACCATCGGTGGCCAAGACACCGTCGATCTCGTCTCGGGCCGCAGAAACCGCGGCAGGGCAACGCTGTTGGGCGTTGAGCCGAGCCGAATATGCGGCCGCTGCTCGGCCAGCGATCTTGCCGTAGACGAGTAATTCGATCAGAGAGTTTCCGCCGAGGCGATTGGCTCCGTGCAGCCCGCTCGATGCTTCGCCGATCGCGTAGAGACCTTCGACGCCGGTGCCGTGATCTTCTGGCCGAACCCACACGCCACCCATCGAGTAGTGAGCTGTGGGAGCGATCTCGATGGGCGTTGTTGTGATGTCGAGTAGCTGCAAATCCATCAGGGTTTGATAGACGCGGGGAAGGCGCTCCATGATCTGCGTCCGCGGCAGGTGCGAGACGTCCAGCCACACACCTCCTCGTGGTGTGCCGCGGCCTTCCTTGATCTCGGTGTATGCGGCCAGCGCCACCCTGTCACGAGTGGACAGTTCCATCCGGGTGGGGTCATAGCGTTTCATGAACCGTTCACCGAGGTCGTTCCGCAGGATTCCGCCTTCGCCGCGGGCCGCCTCGGATACCAGCGTGCCTGCGGAGTCTTCGGGCTCGATCAGCCCGGACGGATGGAACTGGACAAGCTCGGGATCGCGGATCCGCCCGCCCGCTTCGAGCGCCAACCGGAAAGAATCACCCGTGTTTTCGTCGCGACGTGACGATGTGCGTCGCCAGATTCGAGTGTGTCCACCCGTTGCGAGGATGACGGCATCTGAGCGAATGGTGTAGCGGGTGCCGTCCTGGAGGTTGAAGCCGTACGCACCGAAGATGACATTGTCGCGGACGAGCAGCTTGGTGATGTACGTCGAGTCGAGGACGGGAATGGCGAGTTGCGCCGTTCTCCTGATGAGTGCGCGCTGCAGTTCTAGGCCGGTGTAGTCGCCGGCGAAGGCGGTGCGGCGAAAGGTGTGTGCGCCGAAGAAGCGTTGAGAGATTCGGCCATCCTGCTCACGGGCGAAGGCCATGCCATAGCGCTCCAGGTCCCTGATCGACTCCGCCGCGCCCTCGGTCACCACCTGCACCGTCGTCGGGTCGGCAAGCAGGTAGCTCTCTGTAAGCGTGTCGGCCGCGTGCTGCTGCCAAGTGTCATCGGCGTCCATGGTGGCCAACGCGGCGTTGATGCCACCGGCGGCCAATGTGGTGTGCGCATCGGTCTTCGGCCGCTTGCCAACGACAAGGACGTCGATACCTCGCTCGGCGAGCTCGATCGCCGCGCGCAGCCCAGATCCTCCCGTCCCGATGACAAGGACGGAGGTTGCAATCTGCTGCTCGACGTTGTTCATGTCCGACTCCTGTATCCGCGCCCTGAGGACAAGAACGGGTGGATGACCACGAACTCATCCCACACATCCGTACTCCGTGACGGACTACGAACTTCCAAGGGTTCGGACGCGGGCCGCGAGGTTCAGGCTGAATGTATGGACGTTTATGAGGCAGTGACGAGCCGACGCGCAGTACGTGGGTTCACCGACGAACCCGTCTCCAGGGAGGTGCTGGAGCGCGTGTTGTCCGCCGCCGCCTGGGCGCCGTCCGGATCCAACATCCAACCGTGGCATATCTACGTTGTGACAGGCGCGCCGCTGGCGCAGCTCAAGAAACTTGCGACCGAGCGTGTCGCGGCAGTCGACGACTGGGACGAGCGGGAGTACGTGATGTATCCGGCCGAAATGAAATCTCCGTACGGTGACCGCCGATCAGCGTTCGGCAAGGAGCGCTACAGCGCACTCGGCATTGAGCGTGAGGACTGGGAGGCGCGGATGAGGGCCGCCATCGCGAACTGGGATTGCTTCGGCGCGCCCGCCGCGCTGTTCTGCTACATCGACCGCAACCTGGGCCTGCCCCAATGGTCCGACCTCGGCATGTATTTGCAAACCGTCATGCTGCTCCTCCGCGCCGAAGGCCTTCACAGTTGTCCGCAGATGGCATGGTCGCAGGTTCGCAAGACTGTCAACGAGATCCTCTTACCCCCTGACGAACTGATGCTGTTCTGCGGCATGTCGATCGGGCACGAGGACCCGACGGTGGACTACATCCGCACCGGCCGGGCTGCGCTCGGTGAGACGGTCACGTTCGTCGACGATTAGCACCGGCCTTGGATGTCCGCGACTTCGGACTACTGACCAATGACTACGGACTTGCAAGGGCTCGCTCACCTTCGACTGCCGCAAGGCTCAGATGGACGGCCCGCCCGCGTACAGCAATCGAGGAGAACGACCATGTCAATGACTTCCGTGCGCGGCACGTCCGAGTCGGACCCGGATCTCGCTGGGCGCTTCGCCCGAGAAACCGAGCCCCTCTTCGATGTCCTGATGCGGGGCGCTCGGCGGCTGGCGCGCAGCAACGCGGACGCCGAAGACCTGCTTCAAGACACACTTCTGCACGCGTACGCGGGATTCGGCACGTTCCAGGAGGACAGCAACCTCAAGGCGTGGCTCTTCCGGATCCTCTACAACCGATGGGTCAGCGCGTACCGCTCCAAACAGTGCCGTCCGGCGGAGGTGCCCGTCGATCAGATATCAGAGCGGGACTTGACGCGCAGTGCGGCACGCCTTGCGGGTGGGCAACGCTCCGCCGAGTCGGAGGTGCTGGATGCGTTGCCGGACGGCGATGTCAAGGCCGCGCTTGCAACGCTGCCGGAGGGCTTCCGGACCGCGGTGTACTACGCCGACGTCCAGGGATACACCTATGCGGAAACCGCCGCGTTGATGAAAATCCCGCACGGCACGGTGATGTCGCGCGTGTCACGCGGCCGGCAGCGGCTACGCGTCGCGTTGGCCCATGTCGCCGACGGTCGAGGCGATTTCGCTGCGGCCGGCCAACGTATCGCCTAAACAAGGAGCACCCAATGGAATTGATCGATCAGACGGCGTTGATCACCGGCGGAACGGCGGGCATCGGGTTGGCGTGCGCCCGGCTGCTTGCCCGTGAAGGCACCTCGGTCATCATCACGGGTCGAGACGCGGAGCGCGGCAAGGCCGCGGCAGCTGCGATCAGCGGGAACGTGCGCTTCATCCAGGCCGATATGTCAGATATCACTTCGGTGAAGTCGCTTGTAGCGGATGCAGGAGAGGTCGACATCCTGGTCAACAACGCGGCCAGCTTTCCCGCGGCGCTGACCGTCCACCAGGAAGTCGAGTCGTTCGAGAAGACGTTCGACACCAACGTCCGCGGCGCCTACTTCCTGGCCGCCGGCCTTGGCAAGGGAATGCTGAAGCGAGGACGCGGAAGCATCATCAACGTCACCTCGATGGTCGCGTCAAAGGGCGTGCCCGGCGCATCCGCCTACAGCGCCTCGAAGGCCGCCGTGGAATCCCTGACCCGCACCTGGGCCGCGGAGTTTGGCGTGCGCGGTGTCCGGGTGAACAGCGTCGCCCCCGGTCCCACAAAAACGGAAGGCGTCGAGGCGGAGTGGGGCGACACCAACGAGGAACTCGGCCGTGCGTTGCCGTTGGGCCGCACCGCCGAGCCCGAAGAGATCGCGCACGCGGTGCTCTTTCTCGCCTCGCCCCGCTCGAGCTTCATCACCGGCTCAACCCTGCACGCCGACGGCGGCGGCACCGCCATCTGAACACAACCAAGGAGGAATGACCGATGTCGAAGAAATACGACGCCGATTGGGAGAAGGCCGTGACGGTCCTGCAGGAGGTGCAGCCACCCTTCATTCCTCAGGGCGCCCACGCGATGACGGTGGTCATCGAATACCCGGCGGGCAGTGCGGGCGGCCCGCCGCACCGGCACCCGGGTGGCCCGGCGTTCGGCTACGTGGTCGAAGGCGAAATGCTGTTCGAGCTCGAAGGCGAGCCCCCGCGCGTCATCCGCGCAGGAGAAGCGTTCTGGGAGCCTGGGGGCGACCCGATCCACTACTCGGATGGCAACAACCGCGACGACATCAAGTTGCGATTCGTCGTGACGATGCTGTGCACGCCCGATCAGCCGATGCTCGTTCTTGTCGACGAAGAAGAGCTCGCCGCACGTGCGCACGTGCGTGTGCCGGCTGAGGCAAACCCCGCCGAAATCGGTTGATGTAACCGAAGTCATCGCAAACTGGGCACGGCGCGATAGATTCGCGCCGTAGCCGATTTTGGGGGCGGGGGCCACATGAGCAAATCGAAGGCGTTGGCGGCTGAGCAGGTCGATGAGCTGACCCCAGACGGGATCATGCAGCTGGGGTCTGCGTTCTGGGGCTCGAAGACGCTGCTGAGCGCCGTCGAGCTGAAGCTCTTTGGCGCGCTCAGCGCGACCGGCCCGCTGGACGCCGAGGAACTCCGCGAGCGACTCGGCCTCCATCCGCGCAGCGCGCGCGATTTCTTCGACGCCCTTGTCGCACTCGGGATGCTCGATCGCGACGACGGCCGGTACTCGAACACTCCGGAGACGGCCCTGTTCCTCGACCCCGCGAAGCCCACTTATGTGGGCGGCTTATTGGAGATGTTCAACGCTCGCCTGTACACATTCTGGGGATCGCTGACCGAGGGACTGAGGACGGGTCAGCCGCAGAGTGAGGTGAAGACCGGAGGCGAATTCTTCGAGACGCTGTACGCCGATCCCGACAAGCTCGCGCAGTTCACGGCCGCGATGAGCGGGCTCAGTCGGGCGACGGGCGACGCGATTGCGGCCAAGTTCCCGTGGCGCGATTACGGCAGCGTGATCGACATCGGGTGCGCCCAAGGCGCCATCTCCGTCGCGATCGCCACTGTCCATGGCCACCTGACGGGCGGTGGCTTCGACTTGCCGCCTGTGGAGCCCATCTTCAACGCTTATGTTGCCCAAAACGGACTGGCCGACCGCCTTAGCTTCACCCCCGGCAACTTCTTCGAGGACCCGTTGCCCAGCGCCGACGTGCTCATCATGGGCCACATACTTCACGACTGGACACTGGACGAGAAGCGCCTACTCCTAAAGAAGGCTTTCGACGCGCTGCCCAAGGGTGGGGCGTTGATCGTCTACGAAGCGATCATCGACGACGACCGGCGCGAGAACGCGTTCGGGCTACTGATGAGTCTCAACATGCTGATCGAAGGGACTGGCTTCGACTACACGGGCGCAGACTGTCGCGGCTGGATGGCAGAGGCCGGCTTCAGTGAAAGCTATGTCGAACACCTGGTGGGCCCTGACTCGATGGTGGTCGGGATCAAGTAGGCGGCGCCGGCTCCAATCCCAACGGCTACGTGGCTGCCCCGTTTGTCGAAAGGCGCCGCGCGGCGAAGTCCGCGGCTTGGTCCGCCATGCCGTTCACCGCGTAGAGGTTGTGCGCGGCGTTGTCGTTGCCGCCAGGCGCGCAGACGGAGTCTTCGGGTATGCACAAGTCGGTGGTCTTGTCCGCATATAGGCTGCCGACGGTGATCGGCGGCGCTCCGGTGTAGATCATTTGCAAGAACCCGCTGGAGGGTTTGCCGAACAGCGCCACCGCGGCGACGTGGCTGGCCACCTCGGGCGGCATGGGGCCGATGCCCGGTGGAAAGGTGTAGCCGGCAGGTATCGCGTCTTCAGTGGTGTAGGCCATCACAGCCGCCCCTTGCGAGTATCCCCCGAGCACCATCTTGGTTTTCGGGCAGGTCGCCGCCACGTCGCGGATCTTGTTGGTCGCGTCGGTGAATCCGACGGCGGCGGTGGAGAAGTCAAGCGACGCCGGATAGTTCACCGGGTACACGTCGACCGATTTCCCGCCGACCTTTGCGCGCAGCGCGTCGACGAACGCCTGCCCGGTCCCTCCGACGCCAGCCGGTTCGAACGTGCCGCGAGCGAACACCACCTGCACATCGGGGCATGGGTCGGCAGACGCCGAAGGAATGGTGATCAGGGGACCCAGCAGCGCTGGCGCCGCCATCGCCGCTGCACCGAGAAATCGACCAATGACGCTCATCTATGCCTCACCATCCCATCTACTTCGGGACCAGGTGCAGGCCCCGAGGCCGCTCCAAAGACCAGGCCGGTCTACCCATCCTCGCACTCAATCAAACAAGCGCAATACGAAGCGATTTCCATCCCGCGCGGTTACTCGGAATCGAGGTAGGCGTCGGCCCATGCGCCGATGATGCGACCTGCGCGACGCGCCTGACCTGGGCCGGTGAGTAGATGGTCCGAACCCTCGAGAGAAACGAAGCTGCGCGGGTGCCTTGCGGTTCTGAAGATCTCACTGGCGTTCGCGATGCCGACGGTGTTGTCGGTCGGCGAATGCAGGATCAGCAGCGGCAACTTCAGTCCGCGGATCTTGTCGTGCAGCGCGGCGGCGCGGACATCCTCGACGAACGCCCGCTTCAGGGTCAGACAGCGCCCTCCGACCATCCACTCGGCGCTGCCTTCGGACAGCACGCGGTCGACCACCGCGTCGTAGTGACGCTCGGCGTGGGAGGGGTCCATCGGGGCCCCGACCGTGGCGATCGCCCGCACGCCGGGTGACTGCCGGGCCGCGGCGATCACCGCAGCACCCCCAAACGAATGACCGACGAGGATGTCGGCAGGCGTTCCTCGCTCGGCCATGAACTCGCATGCGCGGATGACGTCGCTGACCTTGTGGGTGAACGAGCCGTCGCCCCAGTCACCCTCCGAGTCGCCCAAACCGAGCGCATCGAAGCGCAGCATGCCGATCCCGTCCTCGGCGAGCTGCTTGCAGATCCGAGCGGCCGCCGGGGAGTCCTTGCCGAGCGTGAACCCGTGCGAGAAGACGCCCCAGCCGCGGGGATCCCCGGCAGGCCGGTCGATGATCCCGGCCAGTTTCTCCCCCGTTGAGCTCGGAAACGTGACGCGCTCAGCCATGCCGGAGGTTTACCACCTTGCACCACCCTTTTGCCATGTCGCTACCGTTTAGGCATGTCCGAACAGGTCACCGCCAGCGCGCCCGATCCGGCCGACGTCGGCTCGCGCATCGATCCGGTGCTCGCGAGGAGTTGGCTCCTGGTCAACGGCACACACGACGACCGGTTCGAGGCCGCGGTACAGTCCCGCGCCGACATCGTCGTACTCGATATCGAGGATGCGGTCGCGCCGAAGGACAAGGTCGCTGCCCGCGACAACGTCGTGCGTTGGCTTGAGGCCGGAAACTCCGACTGGGTGCGCATCAACGGTTTCGGCACCCCCTGGTGGGCCGACGACCTGAAGGCACTGGCTCCCACCTCCATCGGCGGCGTGATGCTGGCGATGGTCGAATCGGTGGACCACGTGACCGAGACCGCGAAACGACTGCCGAACGTGCCCATCGTGGCGCTCGTCGAAACCGCGAGGGGTCTGGAACGCATCACCGAGATCGCCGCGACCAAGGGGACCTTCCGGCTCGCCTTCGGCATCGGCGACTTCCGCCGCGACACCGGCTTCGGGGAAGACCCAGCCACCCTCGCGTACACGCGCTCGCGGTTCACCATCGCCGCAAAGGCAGCGCACCTCCCCAGCGCCATCGACGGGCCGACCATCGGCTCCAACGCACTCAAACTCATCGAGGCTACGGCCGTCTCCACCGAGTTCGGGATGACCGGCAAGATCTGCCTTTCCCCCGATCAGTGTGCCGTCGTCAACGAGGGGCTATCCCCGTCGCAGGACGAAATTGCTTGGGCGAAGGAGTTTTTCGCCGAGTTCGAGAAGGACGGCGGCGAGGTTCGCAACGGGTCGGACCTGCCACGCATCGCGAGGGCAACCAAGATCCTCGAGCTGGCCCGGTCCTACGGCATCCAGGTATCCGAATTCGACGACGAGCAGGTCCATATGCCCGCCCCGTCGGACACCTACCACTACTGATTTCAGCACGCGGCGTTCGAGCCTAGGTGCCGCAGAAGGTCCGATAGGCGCCGAAGTCTTCTGGCGCGGGTTCGGCGTACCGCTCGAGGCCGGGCCGTTCGTCGTATGGCGCGGTCACTGCCGCTAGCAGCCGGGTGAGCGGATCGAGATCGCCCGCGGTCGCCGCGGTCAGCGCCTCCTCGACCAGATGGTTCCGGGGGATGTACACCGGATTGACCCTGTCCATCGCGTCCGCGTCCGGACTGAGTGCCTGCCAGCGCACCAACCAACCGTCGAAGGCGGCGAGGTCGACGAACAGTCCGCGCGACGGTTCGACGTCGCCGCGCGCCGCTGCGCCGAGCAGTCGATAGAACGACGTGTGGTCGACGCGGCTCTGGAGGAGCTGTTCGAGGAGTTCGGTAATCAGCGGCGCCACATTGTCGGCGTCGACGCCGTCAACTCCGAGCTTTGCCCGCATGCCTGCCGACCATGCCGCGTCGTACTGGCTTCGGAAACCGCCAAGCGACACCTGTGCGACGGCGACCGCCTGGTCGAGGTCGTCGGAGATCAGCGGAAGCAACGTTTCGGCGAACCGGGCAAGATTCCATGCCGCCACTGCCGGTTGGTCGCCGTAGGCATATCGGCCCCAGGCATCGATTGAGCTGAAGACTGTGGCCGGGTCGTAGGCCTCCATGAAGGCGCACGGCCCGTAGTCGATGGTCTCGCCGGAGATCGTCATGTTGTCGGTGTTCATCACCCCGTGCACGAAGCCGACGAGCATCCATTGCGCCAGCAGCGACGCCTGGGCGGTGACCACGGCATCGAACAGCGCACGGTACGGGTTCTCCGCGTCGGCGGCTTGGGGATAGTGCCGGGAAACAGCGTGGTCGGCTAGGCGCCGCACCAATTCGATGTCGCCGGCGGTCGCGGCGTACTGAAAGCTGCCGACGCGCAGATGGCTGCTTGCCACCCTCGCGAGGACGGCTCCGGGAAGCATCGTCTCTCGATGGACCGGTCGTCCCGTGCCCGCCACCGCTATGGCCCGGGTGGTGGGGATGCCCAGCGCGTGCATCGACTCGCTGACGATGTATTCGCGCAGCATGGGGCCGACCGCGGCCAGGCCATCGCCGCCTCGCGCGAACGGCGTCGCTCCCGAACCCTTGAGGTGAAGGTCGCGAACCGTCCCGTTGTCGGCTGCGATTTCACCGAGCAGCATCGCGCGACCGTCGCCAAGCCGCGGCACGAAGCCGCCGAACTGGTGGCCTGCGTAGGCCTGTGCCACCGGCGTGGCACCGTCGGGCACCAGGTTGCCGACCAAGAACTGCGCCCCTTCGGCGCTTCGCAGCCACGCCGCGTCCAGGCCCAGGTCGGCGGCCAACCGCTCGTTCAGCACGAGCAACTGCGGGTCGGGAGCCTTCTCGGCCTGCCAGCGCACAGCCATCTCAGGCAGCTCACGGGAGAACCGGTCGTCAAGGACGACGGTGGCATCCGATGCAACGCTCACTTCACAGAGATTACGGGTGAGGATTCGGCCTCACACCTACACTGGGCCGATGCGACGGTTCTTGATCACGGCGCTTTCCGCGATGGCGCTGACGGCAGCGATGGCACCCACGCTTATTGCTCCGCCTGCCGCCAACAACGCGTGCGCGCCGGGTGAAACCGCAGCCGCCACCACATGTGCGCCCTTCTGCCTGCCTGGCAGATATTTCGACTACGACCGCACCGGGTTGTGCCTCCCCGATCCACCGCCGCCGCCGCAGCCGAATAGCTTTGTGCCGCAGTCAGTCTCGCGGTAGCCGCCTCAGCGGCGCGCGGATCCCGTCAACGGTCCGCCGTTTGACGCAGCCAGCACACAGATGACCGTGCTTGGCAGGGGATTGGCCGACGTCCTGTCCTGATTGGAATCGATCAGGTACGTCACCACGAACGGTCCACCCTCCGCGGATTGCCCGGTGTACCGCGTGAATCCTGCGTCACACTCTCGGTCGGCAACGTCGGCGATGGCGGCGTTGACCTCAACGTCTGCGCGCAGGTAAACCTCCGCCGCGTGCGCGACCGGGCAATCGACGACCGAAACGGTCACCACGCTGGGATCACTCGGCGGCGGATCCGCCAAGCACTCCCCGACTTCGAGGTCGATCCACTTCTCGGTCCTGGCGCGCTGGGCGACGGGCGGAGCGGCGACGGTCGTCGTGGTGACCGCGTCCGACTCGGCCGGTCTCGTCGATGTCGCTTCCGAACTGCCAGCGCCCCCGCCGCATGCCGTCAGCAGCGCCAGTGCGGCCACAGCCATGCCAAGAAAACGGCAAGAATCTTCCAAGGCGCACATCAGAGGCTTTGCCGAACCCATAATCCCGTCCCCAGAGTGAGTTAATTGTGCCTGATACCACCCGAATCAAGGCCGCGGCGCTCGCAGCGCTTGTCGCCGTGACGTGTGCCGCTTGCGGGTCGACGACAACCGTATCGGCCAGTCCGATCTCACCTGTCAGTGTCGATTGCGGCCTGCAGGTGCCGAGCCCGAGCAGTGTCGACGGCGGGTTCGGTGAGATCGACGGCTTCACGGTCAGTGAGATCTGCCCAGCCGATGTCGACCCCACGTTTGCCATCCAGGAATTCGACAGCCTCGCCGCCGGCCTCGTGAGCCAGAACGGGAATCCGATTCTCGGAGTTCTCACGGGACAGCACAAATCGGGCAGCGGCCACGACTTCGTCCTGAACTACCTGGGCGAGCTGAACGACCAAGCCGGCCCCGGCGTCGGCGTTCCCAGCGAAACCGAAGAGCTCGGCGGCCACGGCGTGAGGCACTTCAACATTCCGCTGGCGACGGACGGATACCTCTACGCCGACGGCCCGACGGTCCTGGTCGCCTACGTCGATGCGGGCGCTCCCCCGGCGACTGTCGAAGACGCAGTCACAAGGATTCTCGACAACCTGGGCTAGTGCTGGGCCCACACTCCGTATGGGACGAAGGGGTCGACACCGATTGGTGTGTACGGATTCGCTCCAGCGGTGGGCATCTGCGAGTAGACGGGGTGGGGAACTCCGGGTGGCGGCACATTCGACCCGCTCCCTGCATCGGCTAGGGCGGGGCCAGCGAGTCCGATGGCGAACGCTGCCAGCACACCAGCCGCCATTGCGGCAAAACTGAACTTCTTCACTTCAAACGCCTCCTGCTTTGTTAAACATGCAGGTCGACGCTGGTCATCCCGACGGCAGGATGTTTACTGGGGTTGGCAGGATCGCAACGCTGAACCAATTGCTGCCACGCCGGCCGTGGGCGCCGCCCGGCGACGGCTCGACAGTCGCTAACCTCGATCGCAAGAGATGAAATCTGATCCTCCCCCGAAAGTCATCGCGGACCTTCTGGACGGAGCAGACAGTCGTGCAATGAGGAGCAAACTGTTGACCCTCAACACCGTCGCGTTCGAGCTCGTACCGCCCAACGCGGACCTCGGCCGCGAGCAGGCCTTGGAGGAAGCGCACAAGGTGCTGCGATTCTCCAAGGAAACCGGTATCGACGGGCTGATCCGGCACGTCATGATGCCCGGGATGATCGATGAGGACGACGACCGTCCCGTCGAGCTGAAGCCCCGCCTCGACGTGCTGGACTTCTGGAAGATCGTCAACCCCCAACTGCCCGGGGTGAAGGGGCTGTGCACACAGGTCACCGCCTTCATGGACGAGCCGTCACTGCGCCACCGGCTGACTGATCTGCGCGATGCGGGTATCGAGGGCATCGCATTCGTCGGCGTTCCGCGCACCATGAACGACGGTGAGGGTTCCGGCGTTGCGCCCACCGACGCGCTATCGATCTACGACGGTCTCGTGCCCAACCGCGGCGCGATCCTGATCCCGACTCGAGAAGGGGAACACGGCCGGTTCAACTTCAAGTGCGATCAGGGTGCGACCTACGGCATGACCCAGCTGTTGTACTCCGACGCGATCGTGGGCTTCCTTAGTGAGTTCGCCAAGACCACCGACCATCGCCCGGAGATACTGCTGTCGTTCGGCTTCGTACCGAAGGTCGAGACGCGCATCGGTCTGATCAACTGGCTGATCCAGGACCCCGGCAACGCCGCTGTCGCCGACGAGCAGGCGTTCGTCAGGAAGCTGGCGGAAACTGAACCCGCGCAGAAGCGGAAGCTGACGATCGATCTCTACAAGCGTGTGATCGACGGCGTCGCCGACCTCGGCTTCCCGCTGAGCATCCACCTCGAGGCGGCGTACGGCGCGTCGGCGCCCGCCTTCGAAACGTTCGCTGAGATGCTCGACTACTGGTCGCCCGACAAGGGATAGTGTCCGAGCCGCCAGTCACCGAGTTCCGGGAACTGCGAAACCGCCTGGACGGGCTGACAATTCGCGACGCAGCCCGGCTTGGCCGGCGCCTGAAGAATCTGCGCGGAAACGCCGGACCAGAGAAGCTCCGGCAGCTCGCCGAGCAGGTCGTCGCGGCCGAAGCGCTCGTCGCCACCCGCGAAGCCGCCGTCCCGACGATCACCTACCCGGACCTACCGGTCAGCGATCGGCGCGATGAGATCGCCAACGCCATCGCCAACCATCAGGTCGTTGTCGTTGCAGGCGAGACCGGGTCGGGAAAGACCACCCAGTTGCCGAAGATCTGCCTGGAACTGGGCCGCGGCATTCGCGGCACCATCGGGCACACCCAGCCGCGCCGGCTTGCCGCCCGCACGGTCGCGCAGCGCATCGCCGACGAATTGAGCACCCCGCTCGGCGAGGCCGTCGGCTACACCGTGCGTTTCACGGACCATGCCGGCGATCGCACGCTGGTGAAGCTGATGACCGACGGCATCCTCCTCGCCGAGATTCAGCGCGACCGACGCCTATTGCGTTACGACACTCTGATTCTCGACGAGGCACACGAGCGCAGCCTCAACATCGACTTCCTGCTCGGGTATCTGCGTGAGCTGCTGCCGCGAAGGCCGGACCTGAAGGTGATCGTCACGTCGGCGACCATCGAACCCCAACGATTCAGTGATCACTTCGGTGGTGCTCCGATCGTCGACGTGTCCGGGCGAACCTATCCGGTCGAAATCCGGTACCGGCCACTCGAAGTCCCTGTGTCGTCAACGGATAATGACGATCCGGACGACCCCGACCACGAGATCGTCCGCACCGAGTCGCGGGACCCGACCGAGGCGATCGTCGACGCCATCGTAGAGCTGGAGAAGGAGCCGCCGGGCGACGTCCTGGTGTTCCTGTCCGGCGAGCGCGAAATCCGCGATACCGCAGAAGTCCTGAAAGATCTGAAGCACACCGAAGTTCTGCCGCTCTACGCCCGCCTGCCAACGGCGGAGCAGCAGAAGGTCTTTGCGCCGCATACCGGCCGACGCGTCGTGCTCGCCACCAACGTCGCCGAGACGTCGCTGACCGTGCCCGGCATTCGATACGTAGTCGACCCCGGCACCGCACGGATCTCTCGGTACAGCCGCAGGACGAAGGTGCAGCGCCTTCCCATCGAGCCGATCTCCCAAGCGTCGGCCGCCCAGCGGGCGGGCCGCTCGGGCCGCGTTGCGCCCGGCGTATGCATCCGCCTCTATTCGGAGGATGACTTCGCTTCGCGGCCGCGGTTCACCGACCCAGAGATTCTCCGGACGAATCTCGCCGCGGTGATCCTGCAGATGGCCGCGCTGCAACTCGGCGACATCGAAGACTTCGGATTCCTCGACCCGCCCGAGAAGCGCAGCATCCGCGACGGTGTGCTGCTCCTACAGGAACTCGGCGCCTTCGACCGCGACGGCGCGATCACCGAACTCGGCCGTCGTCTCGCGCGGTTGCCGCTTGATCCGCGGGTCGGGCGGATGATCCTGCAGGCCGACGCCGAGGGCTGCGTGCGGGAAGTACTCGTGCTCGCCGCTGCGCTGTCGATTCCCGACCCGCGGGAGCGGCCCGCCGACCGCGAGGAGGCCGCACGCCAGAAGCACGCCAGGTTCGCCGACGAGCACTCGGACTTCATCTCGTATCTCAACCTGTGGCGCTACCTGCGCGAGCAACGAAAAGAGCGCTCAGGCAACGCGTTCCGGCGCATGTGTCGCGAGGAGTTCCTGCACTACCTGCGCATCCGCGAGTGGCAGGATCTGACCGGGCAACTGCGCAGCATCGCCCGCGATATCGGCATCCATGAATCTGACGAAGACGCCTCCCCGGCAAGCATTCACGCCGCGTTGACCGCAGGCCTGCTCTCGCATGTCGGACAGCGGGAAGGCGATGCCCGTGAGTTCACAGGCGCGCGCAACACGAAGTTCGTCCTTGCGCCCGGCTCCGTTCTCACCAAGCGGCCGCCGCGCTGGGTCGTCGTGGCCGAGCTTGTCGAGACCAGCAGGCTCTACGGCAGGACCGCCGCCCGCATCGAACCGGAAGGTATCGAACGCATCGCGGAGCATCTGGTCCAGCGCAGCTACAGCGAGCCGCACTGGGGTGCCCGTCGCGGCGAGGTGATGGCCTTCGAGCGGGTGACCCTGTACGGCCTGCCGCTCGTGGTGAACCGCCGCGTCGGGTACGCGGGGATCGACCCGCAGATCGCTCGGGAGCTGTTCATCCGGCACGCGCTCGTTGAGGGCGACTGGCAGACCCGGCACCACTTTTTCCGCGACAACGCCCGGCTGCGGGAGGAATTGGAAGAGATCGAAGAGCGTGCACGCCGCCGCGACCTGATCGTCGGTGACGACGAGATCTACGCCTTCTACGATGCCCGCATACCGGCCGACGTTGTCTCGGCGCGGCACTTCGACACGTGGTGGAAGAAACAGCGGCAGCGGACGCCGGAGCTGCTGACGTTCACTCGCGACGATCTGTTGCGCACAGAGGAAGCCGCGGCCGACCAACCGGACACCTGGCAGGCGGGAGACCTGTCGCTGCCCGTGACCTACCGGTTCGAGCCGGGCGCCGACGACGACGGCACCACGGTGCACGTGCCGGTCGAGGTCCTCGCGCGACTCGGCGGCGACGAGTTCGCCTGGCATGTGCCCGCGCTGCGGGAGGAACTGGTCACCGCGCTGATCCGGTCGCTGCCAAAGGACCTGCGCCGCAACTTCGTTCCCGCGCCAGACACAGCGCGCGCGGTGCTTGCCACCTTGGAACAGGAAACGGACGAGCCACTGCTGCAGTCATTGCAGCGGGCGCTGCGGCAGCGGACCGGTGTGCTCGTCCCTATCGATGCCTTCGACCTCGACAAGCTGCCTTCCCACCTACGCGTGACGTTCGCCGTGGAGTCGGCGGACGGTACGGAGGTGGCGCGCGGCAAGGACCTCGAGACGCTGCAGGACCAACTGGCCGCACCGGCAAGGCAGGCCGTCGCCGAGGCGGTCGCCGACGGGCTGCAACGAAGCGGGCTGACCAGCTGGCCCGATGACATCGACGAGCTGCCGCGCACCGTCGAGCGTGTCAGCGGCGGCCACACCGTGCGCGGCTTTCCCGCATTCGTCGACGCCGGCAGCGTCGTCGACATCCGGGTATTCGCAACGACGGCCGAGCAGGACGCGGCGATGGGACCCGGCATTCGTCGACTGCTGCGGCTTTCGGCACCCTCGCCTGTCAAAACCATTGAACGCCAGCTGAATCCCCGCACGCGTCTGGTCCTCGGCGCCAATCCTGATGGTTCGTTGCAAGCTCTCCTCGACGACTGCGCCGACGCCGCGGTCGCGGTGTTGGCTCCGGCTTCGGTGTGGAGCCGATCGGAGTTCACCGCTTTGCGGCAGCGAGTAGCCGACGGGCTGGCATCGGCGACGCTCGACATAGTGGGCCGGATCGAGACGGTGCTCGCCGCCGCGCATGAGGTGCAGGTGGCGCTGCCCGCTGCGCCACCCCCGGCACAGGCCGAATCGATCGCCGACATCCACGCACAGCTTGAGCGGCTCATGCCACCCGGATTCGTCACTTCGACGGGGGCCAGGCATCTCGGCGACCTAACCCGGTACCTCACCGCTGTCGGCAGGCGCCTCGAGCGGTTGCCGCAGGGTGTCAACGGCGATCGCGAAAAGATGGCGCGCATACGTGCCGTGCGGGACGCCTACGAGGAACTGCGGCAAGCTCTTTCACCAGCACGTGCATCCGCCGAGGATGTCCGCGACATCGCGCGGATGATCGAGGAGCTGCGGGTCAGCCTGTGGGCCCAACAGCTCGGCACCGCTCGGCCGGTCAGCGAGCAGCGCATCTACCGCGCGATCGACGCCGTCACTCCCTGAGTGGCGCTACCGATGAATCCGGGCGGCGCACGGTATCTGAATTGGTGCGGGCACCGAACCGCGCCGACGACGCAACAGCAGCGTCGAGCACTTCAAAATCGAAAGCGAATCATGACGTTGACGATCGCAGACAAGACAATTCTGATCACGGGGGCCAATCGCGGTATCGGGCAGGCGTTGGTCGAGGAAGTCCTGAACAGGGGAGCGAAGCGGGTGTATGCAGGTACGCGCACGCCCATCACACACGCGGATGACCGTGTGGTGCCGCTGATTCTGGACGTGACCAAGGCAGATGACATCCAACGTGCGGTCGCGCGAGTCGACTCCGTCGACGTTCTCATCAACAACGCCGGCCTGGCGATGTACGACGACCTGAGCGATATTTCGGTGCTAGAGAAACACCTCGCGGTCAACCTGTTCGGCCCCTACCGGATGGTCCAGGCATTCCTTCCGTCCTTGACCCACTCTGGCGGAGCGATAGTCAACAACCTGTCGGTGAATGCCCTCGCCCCGCTGCCGGTGATACCGGCCTACTCGGTTTCCAAGGCGGCCGCATTCAATCTGACGCAATCGCTGCGGGTCCTGTTGGCGGCGCGAGGTGTGCGAGTTCACGCCGTACTGATCGGACCGGTGGATACCGACATGACGCGTGGTCTCGACATACCAAAGGCTGCACCGGAATCCGTTGCGCGCAGGATCTTCGACGGAGTGGTGAAGGGCGAAGAGGAAATCTTCCCCGACGAATTTTCACATTCGATGGCCGAGAGTTGGCGCGGTGGTGCGGCGAAGGACCTCGAGCGGCAGTATGCGGCGCTCCTCGAAGCAGTGGGGGCCGGGTCAAGATGAATCTGCCCCGGCTCGCCTCGCATGAGGAGTGGCTGACGGCCAGGAAGGACCTTCTCAACGAGGAGAAGGAGGTCACCCTCCGACGTGAAGCGCTCAATGCACGGCGCCGCGAACTGCCCATGGTCAAGTTGGACAAGGAGTACGTCTTCGAAGGCATCGACGGGAAAGCAAGTCTGCTCGATGCCTTCGAGGGCCGTCGCCAACTCATCGTCTACCACTTCATGTTCGGGCCCGACGACAACGAGGGTCACAACAGTTGTTCGCTGATGGTGGACAACATCAGTCACGAGGAGCACTTGCATGCTTTCGGCACGACCATCGCACTCGTCTCTCGCGCGCCACTGACCAAGCTCTTGGCGTTCAGGGCACGAATGGGCTGGACGATTCCTTGGTACTCGTCCTTTGGCAGTGACTTCAACTACGACTTCCACGTCACCAACGACGAGTCCATCGCTCCGGTGCAGTACAACTACAAGGACAAGGCCACGCTCATCGAGAAGGGCACGCCATGGTATGTCAGCGGCGAGTGGCAGGGTCTCAGCGTCTTCCTCCGGCACGGCGACGAGGTCTACCACACCTATTCGGCGTATGAACGCGGGATTGAGGGGTTGGTCAACACCTACAACTACCTCGACCTCACGCCACTCGGCCGGCAGACCCATATCACGCAAATCCAATTTCACGACTCCTACGAGTCATGACGGACGAATCGCGCTACCGGAAGCGCAGCGACGGCGAATCGAGTCCGTCGACACCGTGGTGAGCGAAGCCGCTCCAGTTGCGGCGCATGATCTCGGCGAGACGCTTGTCGACCGCGCCGCCACCGAGCATCGGCGCATCGGCCCATTCTGGTGCGTCGAACAGCAAGGGCAGTTCGATGCAGTGGCAGGCCCCCAGTGGCGCGCGCGGCGGGGACCAGTCGACCCGATAGGTGGCGGCGCGACCGCCGTACTGGCGCCACCCTTCGGCGAGCCGCCAGGCCGGCATGCCGAATACCCGCCGCGTCAACACAGCCGAGGCGGCCCGTGAGAGCCCTGCGCCCAACGGGCCGAGGCGTTTGAGCCTTGCAATGCGGGGATCCATGGCGGCGAACGGTGCGCCGTCGTTGCGGGTGCAGCCGACGAGCAGCTCGACGCGCCGGGCGGCATCGGCCAACAGGCCGTCGACATCCGGCACGGCGGGAAGGGGATCAAGCCCCATGATCGGGCCGAACGGCAGACGGCCGATCAATCCGAACGGCGCCGCGGCTGCCGCCGCCGCGGTCTGGGCGTCCATTACCTCGCCCGTCGGGCTGGCGTTCGCCGCAGACCGCATCGCGGCCGTCATCGCATCGCGATCCTCACGCACCCCCAGTGGCGCGCTCTGCATGATGGCGCGCTGGAACAGCCCGGTCGTCTGCTCGCACAGCATCAGCGAGAGCACCGAATCCGCGCCGGCGGACTGCCCGAACGCCGTCACGCGTTCGGGATCACCGCCGAAGGCGCCGATGTTGTCGTGCACCCACTGCAGCGCCAGGATCTGGTCGCGAAGACCGAGGTTGTCGACGCCACTCGGGCTGAGATAACCCAGCACGCCGAGCCGGTAGGTGACCCTGACGGCGACGACTCGGCCGCCGCGTGCCAGCTCGTCGGCGTCGTACTTCCGCGCCTCACCACCGCCCGACACGTACGCGCCGCCGTGAAACCAGACCATGACGGGCAGCCCGCTCGCGTCGCTAGGCGCCGTCACCGAGAGCACCTGGCAGTCTTCGCTCATCGCGAGGCTGTCGACGACGGGGCCGGTGACCCATTCCAATCGGGACGGAGGCTGCGGGCAGGCGGGGCCACGCGCGGAGGTCTCGAGGACGTTGGACCAAGGCCCGATGGGCTGCGGCGCGGCGAACCGGTCAGCCCGCCCATAGCGGATCCCGCGAACGCGTAGCAGCGCGCCGTCATCGTCGGCCAGCATGGGTCCCGCAGGCGGGTCCAGGCGACGTTGCGGCACCCATCAACGGTAATGCCGGGTTTGTGTGACCGGCTCTCAGAGATCCAGGACGAGATCGCTCTGCGGTGTAGCCGTGCAGAGAAGCACGGTGCTATTGGTCGCGCGTGGCAGCTTGCTGCCACGGATCGAACCGTTTGTCGGCGAGATGGTCACCCGCGGCCTTACCGATGCCGGCGTCGACGTGCGCACTGGGTTGCCGTCAACGAGCTTACGCCGGACGCGCGACGGGGGGCCGGTCACCGTGATCCTCGACGACAACAGCGAACTGGAAGTCGACGAGGCGCTCTTCGCGATCGGCCGCACCCCGAACACCGCAGACATCGGCCTGGAAACGGTTGGTGTAGCGCCGGGGACGTGGCTGGAAGTTGACGACACCTGCCGCGTGGCCGGTGTGAACAGTTCCTGGCTCTATGCCATCGGCGACGCCAACCATCGGGCACTGCTGACCCATCAAGGCAAGTACCAGGCGCGCGTCGCCGGCGCCGCCATCGCGGCCGCTGCGTCGGGCGAGCCGATCGACTCCGCGCCCTGGAGCCCTCACATGGCCACCGCCGACTCGGACGCCGTGCCGCAGGTGTTCTTCACCGACCCCGAAGCCGCCGCCGTCGGTCTCACCGCCAAGCAGGCCGAACGAGATGGCCATCGAGTGCAGGTCCTCGACGTCGACATGGGCGAAAGCGTCCCGGGCGCGAACCTTTACGCGGACGGCTACGCCGGCCGCGCCCGCATCGTGGTCGATATCGACGAGGGCCATCTGCTCGGTGCCACCTTTGTCGGGCCAGGAATCTCCGAGTTGCTGCACTCAGCGACCATCGCTGTGGCTGCGCGCGTTCCCGTAGAGCGGCTTTGGCACGCGGTTCCGTGCTTCCCGACTATCAGCGAAGTCTGGCTGCGGCTGCTGGAAGCGCATCGCGACATGCAAGAAGGACGAGGCAAGGGCATGTCGGCAGATGAATAGCTCGCAGACCCAAGCGAATACAGCGAATTCGAACCGCAATACCCGTCGCGTAGTGACCGTTGTTGGAGGTGCCGCCCTCATCGCAGTAGGCGTGATGAGTGCCGGATGCGCAAACAGCAGCAACCAAACTCCGTCACCGACGACAACCCCAACAACCACCACCGCGACAACGTCGCCAACCTCAGAAGCGCCGGTTTCTCCGACAGAAAAGGGGATCAGTCCCACCGGAGGAAATTCGTTCGCACCCCAGATCTTGGCCCCACCCGCACCGACAGAACCGCCCGGCGTTCACCGCCATCGCAAAGGCTAGCCGGACGCGAAATTGTCACGGCCCCAAGCAATCTTGAACCATTACGTCACGGAAGAGACAAGGCGTTGATCATGAATTCTAGCCCCATTGATCGCCGCGCGATCGCGGCTGCATCTGGAATTGCCCTCATCATGGTGGGGGCATTGACCGCAGGATGCGGCAGCAGCAGTAACCAGACACCATCTACGACGACGACCACCACGACATCACCACGATCCAGCACAGCGGCGCCTCCTCCGACTGAGAAAAGCATCAGTCCCACCGGCGGTAACATCTTCACGCCCGCGATCAAAGCCCCACCGGCGCCAACGGTTCCGCCGGGACAACACCCGGGGCTCAACGGCATTCCCTGAACCAAGGTGCCCAACAACACCACCACGCGGCCGCACTGGACTGCACTCCGTTTGCCGCTTCGAGAAGGAAGGACAGAAGAGATGGGACTGGCATGGCAACAAGGACCACTGGGTGCGGCGGTCGGGCACTTCCTCACGCCACAACCGATGCCGGAGCGGCTTCTGTATGCGGAGCCGTTGCGGCGCCGGATGCGTGTCAGGTTCGGCGATCAGTACATTGCCGACAGCGAGGACGTCGTGCTGCTCCATGAGCCGGGCCGCTATCCGGTCGCGTACTTTCCGCGCGGCGATGTGCAACCCGGCGTCCTGATCGCAGAAGAGCGAGTCACCCAACATCGCGATCTCGGCGAGACGCACTGGTTCACTGTCGGCATCGACGGACGCGAGGCCAATCACGCGGCGTGGGAGTACTGCGGGCTGCCTGCGCATGCCACCGTGTTGGACGGGCGGGTGGAGTTCGCATGGCGCGCGATGGACGCGTTCTATGAGGAGGACGAACGCATCGTCGGACACGCGGCGGACTTCTACCACCGCATCGATATCCGCTCCACCTCACGCCATCTCGTGGTGCGCGACGGCGTGCGGGTGATCGCCGACACCCACCGGCCGGTCGCTCTGTACGAATCTGGATCGCGCCCCGTTGGTATGTGCTGCGCGACGATGTGGACGAATCGGCGCTGCAGCCCGTCGACGGGCAGACCTTCTGTCCGTACAAGGGTGTGGCCAGTTACTACACGATCGGCGAACACAAGCGAGCCGCATGGTCCTACACCGACGCATAAACTGAAGTGGCGCGGGTGAGCAACCTCCTTTCCTTCGAACCCGACAAGGTCGACGTCCATCTGGACGGCAGCCAACTCCACCTCGAGCCCGGCCAAACAGTGGTCCCACACGGTGTCGACCGTGGACTTGATACGGACGAAATCGTGCAGAAGACCTCGGCCTGAGGTCCGACGATGAAGGCGTCGTTCGAGGTCGTGATTCTTCCTGTGTCCGACCCTGACAGCTCACTGCGGTTCTACCGCGATCGGGTCGGCTTCGACCTGGACGTCGACTACGCGCCGACGCCCGGGTTCCGCGTCATCCAGCTGACGCCGGAAGGTGCAAGTAGCTCAATCCAATTCGGCGTTGGATTGACCGAGGCTCAGCCCGGGTCGGTACGCGGTCTGTACCTTGTGGTGCCCGACATCGAAGAATCCCGGCGGGAGCTGGTGGACCGGGGGGTAGAGATCGGCGAGATCCGGCATTAGGACACCGACGGTGGCGAGTGGCGCGGCGGATTCCTTCCCGGACTTGATCCGGGGCGGGCCGACTACGCCAGTTTCGCCGACTTCCGTGATCCCGACGGAAACACGTGGGTGCTTCAAGAGCGCGGCCACCGCTGATCCCGATAATTGAACGATGACCGAAATGCCTTCCGTGCTCATTTTCGACGTGAACGAGACCCTCATCGACATCGAGGCGCTCTCGCCGCTCTTCGCGCAGATCCTCGGCGACGCGGGGGCGATGCGCGAATGGTTTGGCCAACTCGTCATGTATTCGATGGCCACAGCGTTGTCGGGCCGCTATGTCGATTTCTTCACCCTCGGCCAGGGTGTGCTGCGGATGCTCGGGGAAATCCATGACAGGCCGGTCTCCGACGAGGACTCGGAGCGCGTCAAGGAAGCCATGATGACGATGCCCGCGTATCCCGACGTCGCCGAGGG
Source organism: uncultured Actinomycetota bacterium (assembly GCA_963766465.1). GTDB lineage: Bacteria > Actinomycetota > Actinomycetes > Mycobacteriales > Mycobacteriaceae > Mycobacterium. The sequence goes on along the minus strand of CAVXZT010000010.1, from coordinate 267,647 downwards.
GCTCGCCGAGTTGCGCGACAACGGGTTCCGGCTGGTGACTCTCACGAACTCGCCGCCCAACCCGAACGGACCAAGCCCGCTGGAGAGCGCCGGGCTCGCTGGGTACTTCGAGCGCCAGTTCAGCGTCGACGCCTGCCGCACCTTCAAACCAGCTCGAGGTGTCTACGACTACACCTGCCGCGAACTCGATGTCGCGCCGACGGACTGCATGATGGTCGCCGCGCATGTCTGGGACACCATCGGCGCGCAGAGCGCCGGCCTCAGGGCGGCGCTGATCACCAGGCCGGGCAACGTGCCCCTGCCGGTCGATGGACTGCCCCTGCCGACGTTCGTGGCAACCGATCTGTGTGACCTCGCTCAGCGGTTGACACCTGGGTTACCCACGTAGCGGTCCAGCCCCGTCGTTTGCCGAACTGTGGGCCAGGGCACACGCCCGAGCCCGGAGAACCAGTCGATTGCTGCCAACCGCCGATCAATTTCTGCCATCGGAATTAAAGCGCTGACCACTGTGTTTAAGCAATCAGTTCGGTACAACGGAGACCGAAACGACAGACAAGAAGAAGGCACCAAGATGAAGAAGCTCGGATTTGCCACCATGATCGCCAGTGGACTGACCGCCGCCGTTCTCGGCTTCGCAGGACCGGCCCAGGCCGATGTCGTCCACCACCAGTGGATTCACGACATCCAGCAGAAGGCCACCGTCGGCTCGGTCACCCCGACCTTCGGCAACGGTCGCTGACAACCGCATCTCGACAAGAGGGGCACCCACCTACCGGGTGCCCCTCTTCGTATGTCAGCGTGTCGGCATGGTGAAGCGTGTCGTGATCGCGGGGCTCGGCGACAGCGGCGTGCTCACCGCGATCAGACTGGCCCGTCATGCCGAGGTGGTCGGAATCTCGGCCAAGCCCGCGTTGGTGAGTGGGCAGGAGCTGGGCTGGCGGTTATCCCGCCCGCACGAGTGGGCGCGCGCCAACTGGATCCCGTTCGACAAGTTCCGCGGCCTGGACCGGGTGCGCACCGTCCACGGCACGTTGACGGGGCTCGACCTTGCCGCCCGCACCGTTTTCGTCCGGCATGACGACGGATCGACGTCGACCGAAGGCTACGACGCGCTGGTGATCTCGACCGGAGTGACCAACGGATTCTGGCGCCAGCCGAGCTTTGAGTCGGCTGACGACATCGGCAACGCTCTTCGCGCCGCCCACGACCGCCTTGCCGATGCGAGTTCGGTGATCGTCGTCGGCGGCGGTGCCGCGGCCCTCAGCAGCGCCGCCAATCTCGCGAGGACGTGGCCGCAGAAACGCGTCGGTCTCTACTTCCCTGGCGAGCGTGCTCTTCTCCAGCATCACCCTCGAGCGTGGCAGCGCGTCGAGCAGCGCCTCGGCGAAGTCGGGGTGGAGCTCCATCCTGGCCACCGCGCAGAGATACCGGACGGATTCGCGTGCGATGAGATCACCGGCGAACCGGTCCACTGGAGCACTGGACAGCCCCCGACGAAGGCCGACGCCGTGCTCTGGGCGATCGGAAGGGTTCGGCCCAATACCGATTGGATGCCTGCGGAGCTGCTCGACGAACACGGCTTCGTCCGGGTGACTTCCGAACTACAGGTGCCCGGCCATCCTGGAGTATTCGCGGTCGGCGACGTTGCGGCGACCGACCCGCTGAGGACCTCGGCGCGCAATCGCGCCGACGGCCTGCTAGCGCACAACGTCCGCGCCGAGTTCGAAGGGCGACCGCTGCGCAGCTACCGCCCGCCGAAGCGGCGATGGGGTTCGGTGCTCGGTCCGCAGCGTGATGGTCTTGAGGTGTTCGCGCCGAACGGCCGGGCCTTCCGCTTCCCCGCATGGTCGTTCGACCGGGTGCTGATGCCGCTCATTGTCCGGTGGGGCATTTATCGCGGAGTTCGGGAGAATCGCCCGCTCTCGGAGGTCTAGCGCTTGCCTAATGCGGTGAGCGCCTTGCGTTCTGCGCCGCAGAGCTTGTTCAGTCGCTTGGGCACTGGAGCGCCCTGGTACTCCAACGGCTCCGGGCCGAGCGGCTGATGCAGTTCGATGTAGGCGCCGTGGGGCAGCCGCTTGATGATGCCGGTCTCGATGCCGTGTTCGAGCACTGCGCGGTCGCTGCGCTGTAGGCCGATGCACCAGCGGTAGGTGGTGTAGTAGACGATCGCAGGCAGTACCACCATGCCGATGCGGCCGATCCAGGTCGTCGCATTGAGCGAGATGTGAAACTTGAGCGCGATGACGTCGTTCATCGCGGCCAACGTCAACACCATGTAGAACGCGATTGCCATCGCGCCAATTGCGGTGCGCACCGGTACATCCCGCGGCCGCTGCAACAGATTGTGATGGGCGCGATCGCGCGCCACCTTCCGCTCGATGAACGGATACGCCATCAGCAACACGAAGACGATGCCCATGATCGCGGCAACCCACACCACGGCCGGAATGGTGTGACCGAAGAGGTAGAACTCCCATGCGGGCCACAGTCTCATCAACCCTTCGGGCCACATCATGTAGAAGTCGGGCTGGCTGCCTGCCGAGACGTGAGAAGGCTTGTAGGGACCGAGTTGCCAGATCGGGTTGATTTGCAGCAGCCCGCCCATCAGGCCGAGGACGCCGGTGGTCATCGCGAAGAATGCGCCGGACTTCACTGCGAATACCGGCATGACCCGCACGCCAACGACGTTCTTCTCCGTGCGACCGGGGCCGGGAAACTGGGTGTGTTTCTGGAACCACACCAACGCAAGGTGAATCCCGATCAGCGCCAGCAGGATTCCCGGAATGATGAGAATGTGCAGGGCATACAGCCGGGGAATGATGACTTGTCCCGGAAAGTCGCCGCCGTACAGCGCCCAATGCAACCACGTGCCAACTACGGGCAGTCCCAGGGTGATCGAGCTGAGAGCGGCACGTAGCCCCGTTCCGGAGAGCAGGTCGTCGGGCAGCGAATAGCCGAAGTAGCCCTCGAACATCGCCAGGATCAGCAGCAGCGAGCCGATCACCCAGTTGGCTTCGCGGGGGCGGCGGAACGCGCCGGTGAAGAAGACACGGCCCAGGTGCACCATGATGGCCGCCGCGAACATCAGCGCCGCCCAGTGGTGGATCTGGCGCACGAACAGTCCGCCGCGCACCTCGAAGCTGATGTCCAACGCCGAAGCATAAGCGCGCGACATTTCCACCCCGCGCAGCGGCTGATACACGCCGTTGTAGGTGACCTCGGTCATCGACGGGTCGAAGAACAGCGTCAGGTACACGCCGGTGATCAGCAGCACGATGAACGAGTACAGCGCGATCTCGCCGAGCAGGAACGACCAGTGGGTTGGGAACACCTTGTTCAGCTGGCGGCGGACCGCCGCCGACGGGTGATACCGCGAATCAATCGCATCGCCCTGCCGGGCCGCCACATCAGTCAATTTCGGACTCATGAGCTGTGCTCCTCAACGCTGAGTAGTACTACCAAATGTAGTACTACTCAGCGTCGGTGTACAGCATCAATTTGCGCGACGGCTAGGAGGCGCGGGGAATCTCGGCGGTGATGCGGTCCAGCAGTGCGGGATAGCGCTTGGCCCCGCGGTGCCCGCCCGGCTTGCCGCTGCTGATCAGGCCCGCAGAGAGCCCGCGTTGGGGGTCCGCCCATACAGCGATGTTCACCAACCCGGTGTGGCCGAACGCGGCAGGGGCATCGCGCCCGAACGGACCGAAACGCTTCGAGCCCAGCATGTATCCGGTGCCCCACCGCAGCGGCACCAGCCCTGTCGCGATGTCGGGCCGCAGCCGACGGCACTCCCTCGTCGCTGCGTAGAGGGTCTCCGGCCGCATGATGCGCACCCCGTCCAGTTCGCCTCCGCGCCGCAGGATCTCGGCGAAGCGGGACAGCTCGTCGGCGGTCGAAACCGTGTTGGACGACGGCACCACACCCGTGAGGAACTGCGGCGTGTTCGAGTACGGGATGATCTGGTGCATCGTGCCGCCGACGGCGGTGCGGAACGCCGCCGCGATCGGTGCGGGCAACGGCTTACCCGTCGGATGGCTCGGCGCCACAAGTGGAACGTCGGCTTCCGCAACGCCGTAGTTCGTCCACCGGAAACCGAGCGGGTCCAGAATCTCTGCGGCGAGAATTTCGCGAATGTTCTTGCCGGCGGCGGCGGAAACGATCTCGCGCACCAGCGGGCCCCATGTCAGCGCGTGGTAGATGTGCACCAGTCCCGGCCGATAGATCGGCCTGAGGTTGCCGAGCATCTCGCGGGCGTACTCGGTGTCGTCCATACGTTTGAGGTCTGGCCGCGGCCCGGTGGCGAATGGCACGCCCGCGCTGTGCGTCATCACATGCCGGATCGTGGTGCGGTCCTTGCCGTGACTGGTGTAGCCGGGCAAGTAGTCGCAGACTCGGTCGTCGAGGGAGAAGACGCCGCGCTCGACGAGCATGTGCACGACGGTGGTGGTCATCGCCTTGGCCGCCGAGTACACACAGAACGGGGTTTCCGTTGTGACAGTGACCTTTTCGGTATCGGGCGGGTCGTCGGGGCCGTTTCCCCAGCCGTGCCCGATCGCCCTGTTGAGCACGATCCTGCCGTTGTGTCGCAGGCACAGTTGAATTGCCGGGTGCATGCCGGCCTGATACCAGTGCCGCGCGGCCTGCCAGATGCGCTCGACTGCCGCCGAATCGATCGCGGAGTGGTCTTCGTCGCCGACCGCCGTGACGGCGTCGAGGTCGGCGGGGACCCGGATTCTGCCGTCTGGGCTCACGGGTGTGTCCTGTGCAGGGTTGCCGCCAGATGGTGTTGCAACGGCTGACCGACGGCGCCCAGTCGCAGTGTGTACGTCAGTTCGTCACCGTCTACCCGAATCGAACGGCTCAGTGCCGTCACCTCTTTCGCCGACGAGGCACGCCCGATCGCCGTCGCGGTCAGCTCCATCGTCAGCGTCGTTCCATCGGCCGTCACAGTGCCCTCTTGGACCTCGGTGATGCCCGTCGGATGGGCGAGCACGAGTTCCACCCGATCCGGCGACGGCACCCGCAGGTATCCGGTCTCCGCGTGCAGTGGGCGGCCGTCGTCGCTGGCCTTCGTCCGCTGTCCGTACACCAGAAACGGCTTGCCGACATGCCCGAACGTCACCTCCTCGACATAGCCGAACGAATCGATTGTCGGGTACTCGCCCGAACCCTGGCCCGCCCATGTGCCAAGCAGGGGCGCGAGCACGGCGAGGCCGGGATGGAGGTCGGGCACGTTCGTCACCCTACGACCTGGAATAGCCACCACAGGGTCGGGAGTTGCCCACGAGTATGACCGCGACCACATTCGATCCCCAAACGCTGATTGCCGAGAGCCGACTCGGCGTGCTCGCCACCATCAAGTCGAACGGCTTGCCGCAGCTTTCCCCCGTCACCCCGTACTACGCCCGGGACGCAGGCACCATCTATGTCTCGATGACCGACGGGCGCGCGAAGACGGCCAACCTGCGCCGTGATCCACGCGCTGCGCTGGAGGTCACCAGTTCCGACGGCTGGGCATGGGCGACCGCCGAAGGCTCCGTCACCCTCACCGGGCCCGGTACCGACCCGCATGGCCCCGAGGTCGAAGCGCTTGTCGACTACTACCGCAGCGCCGCAGGGGAACACCCGGACTGGGACGAATACCGGGCCGTCATGGTGTCCGATCGCAGGGTGCTGATGGCGATGACGATCGACCGCGTGTACGGCGAGAAAATCCGCTGACCGTCAGGGAGTGCTCGGCGGGGGTGGACCCCCAGGGCTTCGGAGGATGATCTGCCCGAGTTGCCCCAGCAGGTCGCCTGGTATCCCCTGGGCGGGCAGCGGGGCGTCGGTCAGCTGCCATTGCTGGCACTCGTTCGTCGTGAACGTCGTGTCGGTCGGATCGATCTGCACGACCTGGGCCTTCTTGGACAACGCGTTGTCGACGATGTCCGTCCCGTTGGCGCGCTTCCAATAGCACGCGCCCTCGCCGACGGGCCCCGCCGAGGCGTACCTGCCAGGCTGGATGTCCTTGCCGACCGCGTACGTGCCGTCGGCGTCGATGGTCGTCTTCGGCGCTGGCGGGACCGGCAGATTGGGGTCGGCGTTGGCGGTCGCAACGGACGCGGCGCAGCCGACGAGAATCATCGCTGCGGCCGCAGCGGCTGTTCGTGTCGACCTCATGGCCCCAGAGTAGTCGCTAAGACCGGCTAACGAAAAGCCCGCCGCTACAGCCAGGACTGCAGCGGCGGGCCATCGAAGGTTGACCTAGCCGGCCATGAACTCGCCGTAAGCCGCGGCCAGGTCCGGCGGCAGCACGGATACGTTGCACTGCCGCTGGGTGTCACCGATCGGCGCCAGGATGCCCTTCAGGTCGTAGTACTCCTGCGGGTTGGCGGTGAAGTAGCCGCGCAAGGTGTCGGCCGCCTGCGGACGCGGCTGACTGAACGCCGCACCCACCGCCTGATTCGCGCCGGGGTGGCTGTCGAGATACGCCCGCGCGGAGCCAAGGGTCGTGCTGACTGTGTTGGACACGCTGCTGGCCGTGCACGCCTCGGGTGCTGCCGCCGCGGTGGGCGCGACGATGGTTGCTGCAGCTACGCCCCCGAGCAGGCAGCCGGCAGCGACACCGCCGATGTGCCGACGCGCAGTGATACCACTGAATTTCATGATCATTTCTTCCTTTTGAATTGCGATCGAGTCGCTGATTTCCCCGTCCCCAAATTCAAGGTAGCCGAAAAGAAAACCTGCTAAACGCGCCATCCGGTCGAGCGGTTGCAGCACCGCGAAGCGTTACAGCCTCGCGGCGTGAGATGCCCCTCAAAATGGCCCAATTCCTTAAGCCGTCGACCAGATCGGCGCGCAGACCTTGAAAACTCTCAGAATTAGCCGGAAGCCCTTAATTGATCGTGATTTGGATGGTGACCGAATCGTTATCGCATTCGCGGTAGCGTGCCTCGATGTGACGCCGCGCGAGCCGTACCGAGTCATCCAGTGGGGCACCGGCGCGGTCGGCACCGAGATGATCACCGCGATCCTCGACCATAGGACCGACCTCGAGTTGGTCGCCGCCAAGGTGTACTCCGAAACCAAGCACGGCAAGGACGTCGGCACACTGGTGGGACGCGATCCTGTCGGAGTGCTCGCCTCCGCCGACACCGACGAGGTCATCGCGATACCGGCCGACTGCGTGCTCTACACGCCGCGCACCACCGACCTCGACGAGGTGTGCGCGATCCTGGCCAGCGGCAAGAACGTCGTCACCACCGCGTTCCTGTTCCACCCGCGCCGCCTGCCTGCGCCAGACCGCGATCGACTGATGGCCGCATGCAAACAGGGTGGCACCAGCGCGCACGGCAGCGGCCTCAATCCGGGCAACCTTTCGGGTGTGCTGCCGTTGGCACTGTCAGGGATGAGCCGCAGCATCGACAAGATCACTCTGCAGGAGCGCGCGGACTGGTCGGTGTATGAGAGCACCGGCATCACGTTCGACAACATGGCCTTCGGTCAGCCCGTCGAGGAGATCAGCCCGACGACCAACGAGTTCCTTGCGTTCAATAGTGCGATCTTTTCCGAGCAGGTGTGGTTCCTGGCCGATGCGTTGAATGCTGGCATCGATGAGGTGACGGCGACAGTGGAAGCCGTTGCTGCACAAGAGGATCACCAGATCTTCGACCATGTGCTGCGGGCAGGCACCACAGCCGGGCAGCGATGGAACTGGATCGGCCGCCGCAACGGCGAACCGATGATCGAGATCGAAACGCTGTGGACGGTGGGCGGCGAGTATCCCGACCACTGGCCCCGTCCGAAGGACGGCTGGACGCTGACCATCGAAGGGGATCCGTCCATGCGGACGCACTTCATCTCGTTGGCGAGCTTCACCCGTCCGGCGAGCATGGAGGAACATGTGCGCTCGGCGAACGTGGCGACCGCGATGCAGGTCCTCAACGCGGTACCCGCGGTGTGCGACGCCGCGCCCGGATTCGCGACGACGGCCTCTCTGCCCCTTGTTCGCAGCCACACCGGATTCGGCAACGCGTAGTGCGCGGTTAGCGCACAACGCGATCGGTAATACCCGGACCATGATCGGATCTCTTCGCTCGGTGGTGGTGGACTGCAAAGACCCGCGCGGTCTGGCGACGTTCTACGCCGGCGTCTCGGCGGCACTGTCGATTCCGAGCACGACACGTGGGTGGTGCTGACCGACCCCAAGGGCCGCAGGCTGGCGTTCCAGTACTCGCCGCAGCACCAGCAGCCCCGGTTTCCCGACCCCAGCGGCTCCCAGCAGTTTCACCTCGACATCGTGGTCGACGACGCCGACGACGCTGAACGCAGAGTTGTGAACTTGGGCGCGACCCGCGTGGAAGAGGCCGTCGGCAAAGACCAGTTCCGCGTGTTCCGCGATCCGGCGGGGCACACCTTCTGCCTCGTGTGGGGTGTCGCGCAGTAGGTGTGTGCGTAGTCTCGTGGCCGTGCGATTGGACCTGCTCACCCCCGGCATCGAAGTTGGCCTCGTCACCACCAACCTCGACGCGATGGTCGCCTTCTACGAAGGCTTCCTCGAACTGGAGTTCCAAGGCGAAGTCGAGTTCGATAGCGGATCCCAGCGCCGGTACTCGATCGGCAGCGGCGTGGTCAAGCTCGTCACGTACGAGCCTGCGCCGCCGGTGCCTGCCACTCCAGGTGGCGGCCGCGCGCAAGCGGGCGTCAGGTATTTCACGATCGGGCTGAAGAACCTGAGGGCGGTGGCCGAAGCGTTCGACGACTCCGAGTACGAGGTGGTCGAGCCGGTGACCGAGTTCGCACCGGTGCCAGGCATGGGCTGGATGTTCGTCGCCGACCCTGACGGCAACTGGATCGAATTGTTCGGAACGTTGTGAGCGTCCCGAGCGCGCCGCAGGCCCCGCCGACGTGTTACCGGCATCCCGATCGCGCGACGTACATCCGCTGCACGCGTTGCAACCGTCCGATCTGCCCGGAGTGCATGCGTGACGCGGCGGTCGGTCACCAATGCGAGGAGTGCGTGCGCGAGGGCGCCAAAACGGTTCGCCAGCCGAAGACCAGATTCGGCGGTCGGCAGCACGGAGCCAAGCCGGTCGTCACGTACGCACTGATCGCAGTGAACGTGGTGATGTTCGCGCTCCAGAATGTGTCTGCGGACCTGCAGCGCGAGCTGGTGCTGTTTTCGCCGGCGGTAGCCGACGGGGAGCTGTATCGCCTGCTGACCTCCGCGTTCCTGCACTACGGAGCGACGCACCTGCTGTTCAATATGTGGGCGCTCTACGTCGTGGGCCCGCCGCTGGAAATGTGGTTGGGCCGGCTGCGATTCAGCGCGCTGTACGTCCTCAGCGCATTGGGCGGATCCGTCCTCGTGTACCTGCTGTCGTCGCTTGGCGCCCAGACCGCGGGTGCATCCGGTGCGGTGTTCGGACTCTTCGGCGCCTCGTTCGTGGTCGGCAAGCGGCTCAACCTCGACGTCAAGTGGGTGATCGGGCTCATCGCGATCAACCTGGCGTTCACGTTCGTGATTCCGCTCATGGGTGGGATGAACATCAGCTGGCAGGGGCACATCGGCGGGCTCGTCACCGGCGCGGTGGTCGCCGCCGCCTATGCGTACCCGCCGCGGGAGCGACGCACGCTGATCCAGGTTTCCGCGACGGTGGCTCTCGTTGTCCTGTTCGGGTTCCTGATCTGGTGGCGAACAACCCAACTGCTCACCCTGTTCGGCATCGCCTGACGTTTGCCCGCTGCTCAGCGAATAGCTACCTGGCCGTGTCAACGTGGCTGGATGAGCGTGGAGAGCGTGGAGCCCGACGCGTCCCCACGGCCGGTCGAGCGTTTCCACCGGCTGTGTGAGGTCGCTGTCGCCCGGCTGCCGTTCGGGCTGGATTCCATTGTGGCGCCGACGTTTCTGGGCTTCGTCGTGCTCAACAGCTGCACGTTCGCCCTCGATTTGGTGCTCCTCACGCTGCTGCACGGCTGGCTGGGTGTCGCGCTTCCTATCGCGGTCACGGTGGCCTACGCGTGCGCGTTTACGGTCAGCTACGTCCTCAACCGCGTTCTGAACTTCCGTTCACACGGCGCGGTGGGACCGCAGTTCGCGGTGTACGTGGTGGTGGTCGTGGTGAACTACCTCGCGTTCATCCTCGGTGTGTCGAGTGCGCTGACGGCCCTCGGCGTCGAATACCACGTCGCCCGGATCGTGGCGGGCGCCTGCGAAGCCGTCTACATGTACACCGCGATGCGCTGGGCGGTGTTCAGGCGCTGACCGTCGCTCATCGGTGCTCACCTGGTTGAGGGCATGCCGAAAAGCGCAAACAGGGCCGGTTCGAGAAACACAGTGATCGCCGTGATTCCGCCATCGCCAGGCGTGAGGACATGTATCGCGTGCGCCTGCATCACGCCTGCGGCATCGCGCCGGTAGTCCGCCACGGCGGGTTGTCCGTTCGCTGAGGTGGGGATCATGAGCACGTTGCCGGGCTCGGCGAATGCGCGTGCGGCGAGGAATCGCGTCACCGCATCCCGTCCGGTGAACCAGACGGCGAATGGCGGCATTTCGAGCTTGACGTCGGCCTGCAGTAGTGCGGTGAGCGCGGCCATATCGCCGTTTTCGAATGCCGCGCAATACCGTTCGACGAGTGCAAGGAGTTCGCGGTCTTCTGGCTCGGTGACGTCGTCGTGGCTGGGCGCGACTTCGGCGAGATGCGCTCTGGCTCGCTGCAGCGCACTGTTCACCGCCGCCGGCGTTGTCTCGAGCAGCTCGGCCACTTCGGCGGCGCTGAACTGAACGACATCACGCAGGATCAACACCGCCCGCTGCCGGGCAGGCAATTCCTGCATTGCGGTGACGACGGCCAGCCGGATGCTCTGTCTGGCGGTGACCGCCGCCTCCGGCGTGAAGATATCGGGTATCGGCTCCAGCCACGGGTATCCGGCCTTGCTTGCGTCGATGTCCACCCCAGGATCGACGGACGCGGCGCCGAGTCCTGCTGGCAGCACTCGGCGGGCACGATGCTGCAGTGCGCGTAGGCACGCGGTGGTCGCGATGCGGTACAGCCAGGTGCGAAGCGCGGCGCGCTCCTCGAACGCCTCGTAGCCGCGCCAGCCGCGCAGGTACGTCTCCTGGACCAGGTCTTCGGCGTCCTGCACCGACCCGAGCATGCGGTAGCAATGCGCGATCAACTCTGCGCGAAAGGGCGCCGCCTGGTCGATGAATTCCTGCTGAGCCGGCACGGTTGTTCTCCTACTTATACGGACGCTTCCCTCAGTACAGATACGCGCGGCGACCCGAATTCATCGAAGTGGAACCGATGGATCTCGGCCGTGCTTCGTATCTGACTCAATATGAACCAACCCAACAACCCCTCACCCATCGGCCTGTCCGGCTCCACAGCGATCGTCACCGGCGCCAGCCGAGGATTCGGCCAGGGCATCGCCGCCGCCCTTGCGGCTGCCGGAGCGACCGTCGTCGGCGTGGCCCGCAGTGGCGCCCACGTCGCAGCCGATGCCGCCGATCCCGCAACCGCGGGTCGGCTAATCGACGAGTACCAGCCGCGCACCATGGTGCTCTGCGCAGGTGCGGCACCTCAGATGAGTCCGCTGCAGGAGCAGACGTGGGATTCCTTCAGTCAGAACTGGAACGTGGACGTGGCACAGGCATTCCACTGGATCCGCCATGCGTTGCGGCGCCCGTTGGCTCGCGGCAGCACCGTGATCGCGGTCTCCAGCGGTGCGGCGATCAACGGTTCACCACTCAGCGGCGGTTATGCGGGCGCCAAGGCCACCGTCCGGCTCATCACTCAATACGCCGCCATCGAGTCGGAGCGCGGCGGGTTGGGCATCGACTTTGTCTCGGTGTTGCCGGCGCTCACACCGGCGACCGACCTCGGCGCAAAAGCGGTGGCCGCCTACGCCGATCGCCAAGGCGTCGACATGGACACATTCATCAAGTCCCTGCAGCCCGCCCTCACCGCAGACCAAGTCGGAAAGTCCGTGCTGGACATCGCCGTTGGCCAGCAAAACGGCTACCGCGCCTACACGCTGACCGCCGCGGGCCTTTCGCCCCTGGAATGACCAGGAGCAAATGTGGGTATCCCCAGCACATGGCGTTCAAACTCACATACACCGACGGACAAGAATCCGACTACGACGACGGCACCAAGTGGGATGTCGACGGGGGCGTACTCAAGCTGGGCCGCGAGGAAGGCGACTGGACGGTCTTCGTCTCTCCTGGTCACTGGGCCACGATCGAGATCGGCAAGGGCAAGAAACAGAAGGACGACGACGAAGACGACAAGGCCAAGGACGACAAGGTCAAGACGGACGACGAAGACGACAAGGCCAAGGCCAACAAGGACGACAAGGACGACAAGGACGACAACGACGACGACTGAGGCTCAGACCTCGATGCGCGATCCGATGATCACTGTGCGGTCGAGCGGCAGGTTGAAGTGGCCCGCGGCATCGGCGGTGATGTAGGACGTCGCGATGAACAGTCGCTTGCGCCACGGCGCCATGTCCGGGGCCTCGCCGGCGCAGAGTTCCAGCTTTGACAAGAAGTAGCGCGCGTTTTCGACGTCGATCCGACCCTCCGTATGTGACGGATCGAGAAGCCCAAGTGTGCGTGGCACATTCGGCCGTTCCATGTAACCGAACCGGGCGACCACATGGAATATGCCGTCCCTCGCATAGCCGAGGTCGTCGACAGTGATTCGATCCGAATCCGCTATGCGCGGAACCGGCTCGGTCTCCAACGACATGATCACCACGTGTTTGGCGAGCACGTGGTTGTGGTCGACGTTGGCGCGCATGGCCAGTGGTGCAGTCTCCACTCCGCGGTTGAGGAACACCGCGGTGCCCGGTACGCGGACGAGCTTCGGCTTGCGATCGCCGAGGCCGTCGACGAACTCGCGTAGTGGGCCTTCCGCCTTTTCCCTTGCGCGCGTGACGATTCCGCGGCCCTTCTTCCACGTCGTCATCACCGTGAACGCGCTGATGGCGATGAGCAGCGGCAGCCACGCGCCGTGCACAAGCTTGGTCAAGTTGGCCGCCAAGAACATCAGGTCCACCAGCAGGAGCAGGCCGCCGCCGGTGAGTACCATCCACAATCGCCATCCCCATCGAGTGTGGGCGTAGTAGAGGAACAGTGTGGTGGTGATGGTGATCGTTCCCGTCACCGCCATCCCGAACGCGTACGCGAGTGCGGCCGAACTGCGGAACGCGAAGACGAGGATCAGCACGGCGACCATGAGCATCCCGTTGATCCACGGCACGTAGATCTGGCCGATCGTCGACGCGGAGGTGTGGTAGATCCGCAGCCGCGGGAGGTAGCCGAGTTGAGCGGCCTGCGACGCTACCGAGAATGCCCCGGTGATCACCGCCTGCGATGCGATGACCGTCGCGGCCGTCGCCAGCAGCACCATCGGAATCTTCGCCCACTCGGGGGTAAGCAGGAAGAACGGCGCGTTCACCTTGGACTCGTCGGCCAGCACCAGCGCACCCTGACCGAAGTAGCTCAGCGTGCAGGCAGGCAGCACCAGCCCGAGCCAGCCGTAGGTGATGGCCTTCCTGCCGAAGTGGCCCATGTCGGCGTACAGCGCCTCGGCGCCGGTGACGGACAGCACGATCGCGGCGAGGGCGAAGAACGCAATGTGGAAGTGGTCGGTTAGGAACGTCACGGCGTAGGTCGGGGACAGCGCCTTCAAGATCTCGGGATTGTCGACGATGCCGTTCACTCCGCACGCGCCGATGGCAACGAACCAGACGATCATCACCGGGCCGAAGAACCGTCCGACTACGGCGGTGCCGTGTCGTTGGACGGAGAACAACCCGACGATGATCACCGCGGTGATCGGCACGATGAAATCCTCGAACCCGGGGTCGACGACCTTGAGGCCTTCGACGGCGGACAGCACGGAGATCGCGGGCGTGATCATGCTGTCGCCGAAGAACAGTGAGGCGCCGAATAGACCTAATCCCGCCAGGAACATCGCGGTGCGGCGGTGCGGGCCCGTCCAGCGCCGCAGCAGGGTGATCAGCGCCATGATCCCGCCTTCGCCGTCATTGTCGGCGCGCATCACCAGCGTGATGTACGTCAGCGTGACGATGATCATCACGGACCAGAAGATCGTCGACACGACGCCGTAGACGTTGTCGGTCGAGATCGGCACGGGATGCGGGTCGCCGGGGTTGAACACGGTCTGGATCGTGTAGATCGGGCTGGTACCGATGTCACCGAAGACGACGCCAAGCGCGCCGATCACAATCCCCGTCCGAAGTGTCTGTTGCCCCGCCACGGTCACATCGTTGCCGAGTGCGCGTTCGTACGCCGGTTAACTCGGCAAAGATGGGTCAGTGCCCGTTGTCCTCCTCGTCGTCGCGGCCCTGCTGATCGTGCCGTCTGCGCTCGGTGTGCTGGGCACATTCCTCGGCGATGTCCCGTACGTCGGCCTGGCCACTGCATACGTCCCTTGGTACCTACCATGGCTGGCAGCGGCAACGGTGGCAGGTGGCCTGCTTGCGCTCATCCGCTGGCGCCTGCGCCACAGCCGCATCGCCGCTGTGCTCGCAGTCGTCGCGGCGCTAACAGTCGCGGGCGCGATGGTAATCGACGGCCGTATGATCGCCGCTGTTGAGCGAGCCGGTGCCGACATCAGCCTCATCGACACGTTCGGCGTCGGCATACCGAAACAAGTGCCGCCGGACGACGAGGCGACCTATACGACGTTCGACGGTCAGCCCCTGCGCCTGTCCATCTATCGCCCCGGCGGATCCGGTTCACACGCACCGGTTCTCGTCTACGTGCACGGCGGCGGCTGGGTCGCCGGCGACCGCAGCGCCCACAGCACCGATATGCGATGGCTCGCCGAAGAGGGATGGCTCGTCGTCAGCATCGACTACACGCTGTCCTCCGCCGACCGCCACTTGTGGGACGTCACCCAGGATCAGATCGGATGCGCGCTCGGCTGGATCGTCGACAACGCCGCGAAATATGAGGGCGACCCGACCCGGCTTTCCTTGTCCGGCGCATCGGCTGGCGGAAACCTCGCGATCAACACCGCGTACCTGGCCGCAGCAGGCCGCTTGCATTCGTCGTGCGGCGGAACGATGCCGAAGGTGGGCGCGGTGGCGGTGATGTATCCCGTCGTCGACCCCGCCGGCTTCTACGCCAACCGCGACCCCGCGTTCGGCAGCACCTCGCGCGACATGGTCGGCGCGTATACCGGCGGATCTCCGCGAGAATTCCCGGACCGATACGCACGCATCTCCTCCGACAGTCACATCACCCCGGCGGCACCGCCCACCCTGATCGTCGTCGGCGAGGACGACCATCTGGTGCCGGTCGACGGCACATACCGTTTCGCCGAACAGGCCAGGGCAGCAGGAGTCGAGGTGGAACTCGTCGCTGTTCCTTACGCCGACCACGTATTCGACGGCCGGCGCGGGAGCATCGGCGACCAGGCCTATCGTCAGCTGACCGCCCGCTGGCTTCGCGATCACGGCCAGGCGCCGTAACCCACCCTGACTTCGCGCCCCATTGCGGGAGATCATGGAAGCCATGGCTGACGAACTCGACGAGCTTTACGAGGTCACGCAGGACGAGTTCACCGCGCTGCGCACCAAACTCGTCGCGGCCGCCAAACAGCGTGGCGACGCCGACACCGCCAAACGGATCTCCGCGGCGCGCAAGCCCACGACGGCGGCGTGGGTCGTCAACCGGCTCGCGCTTCGGAACCACGAGATCCGGACGCGCCTTGCCGGGCTCGGCGAACGGCTGAAGGACGCCCACACCGCGATGGACGGCGACAGCATCCGGGCGTTGACCGCTGAGCAGCGCCGGCTGGTCGACGACTTGGCTCGCGCCGCGTTCGAAGAGGCGGAACTGGCCGACCCGTCCGCCGCGCTGCGCGATGATGTCGCCGGAACCCTGCAGGCCGCGATCGCCGACCCGGATGTCGCATCGCGGCTCGGCAGGCTGACCAAGGCCGAGCAATGGTCCGGTTTCGGCGAGTTCGGCGACACCACAATGGTTTTCACGCAGACGCGCAAGACCGCCCCCCGTAGCAAGCCTGCCAAGGAGCCGGCGCCCGACGAGCCGAAGCACGACGATGAACGCGCGGCTGCGCGGCAAGCCTTGGCCGCCGCCGAGCGCGTCAAGGCCGACGCCGACGCGGCGCTGACCGAGCTGCAATCGGATCTGGCCACCGCGCGGCTGCGCCGCGACGATGCGCGCAGACGGCTGAAGGACGCCGAAAGCGCGCTGACATCAGCGCAAGACGCCTATGACAAGGGCAAGCAGGCCGGCCGCGAAGCGGCAGCGGTGGTTAAACAGGCAAAGGCACGGCTGAGGTAGGAGGGCCAGCGATGGACGTCGATGTAGTCGACGGCGTGACGGTGATGCGGATGAACCATCCGCCGGTCAACGCGGTGGACCTGGAGTTGGCCGACACCGCCGTCGCCACGATCCGCGACATCGACGGGCCGATTGTGCTGACCGGTACGGGCAAGTGCTTCTCCGCGGGAGTCGACCTACCCGCGGTCGTGGCGGGCGGAGGCGAATACCTCGACCGCTTCATGACCTCGGCCTGGGCGGCATTCTCCGCCGTCTTCGACCACCCGGCACCGGTGGTCGCCGCGATCAACGGACATGCCATCGCAGGCGGCTGCGTACTGGCGATGGCCGCCGATGTGCGATTGATGTCGTCGGGACTGATCGGCCTCAGCGAACTCGTGGTCGGCGTGCCGTTCCCGGTGGTGGCCCTGGAGATCTGCCGCTACGCGATGGGTCGGTCGGCGGCGCGGGCGGTGCTGCAGGCCCAGTCGATTGACGCTGAGTCCGCGTTGGCTCGCGGCTGGATCGACGAGGTCGTCTCGCCCGACGACCTACTTCCGCGAGCGATCGAGACAGCCCGCACGATGGGCCAATACGCGCCTGCAGCGTACGCGGCGATGAAGGAGCAACTGCACCGCCCGGCCAACACCCTGATCGAGAGCAGTGCGGAGATGGACGCGAAGGTGCGAGCCAACTGGATGTCGGAGGAGACACGCGCCCGCATCGCCGGATTCATGGACGCGCTTAAGTGACTGCACGGCAGCTGATTTCCATGCTGTCGCTGTCGCGGACCGGAAAGTTCACGCTCACATAGCCGTTGTCCGGATCACGCACGTGTTCCAGGTACGGCTTGGTGTCGTCCATGGACGTGTTGTCCGCGATGATCAGCGCGCCCGCAGCCAGCCGAGGTTCGAGCAGCTTGGTCACTGGGAGGTACAGCTCCTTCCAGCCGTCGAGCAGCACGAACTCGACCGGGTCGTCGATGTCGGCCAACGTGGTCAGCGCATCCCCTTCCAGCACGGTGATGAGGTCGTCGAGCCCCGTCTCCGCGAACGTCTTTTTCGCCGCAGCCACCTTCGCAGCGCTCAGCTCGGTGGTGACCACGCGTCCGCTGCCGTTGTCGCGCACCGCCGACGCGAGATGGATGGCCGAGATTCCCAGGGACATGCCGAATTCGACGATCGTGTTGGGCCGCGTCGCCCGCGCCAGCGCGTACAGCAGCCGGCCGGCCTCGGGCGTCACCGGTAGGTAGAAGTCGCTGAGCGCGTCGGCCTTCTCCTGTGCGCTTGCGTTGGCAACCCGTTCGAATACCTCGCGGTTTTCGCGAAGGCGTGCGAACTGTTCGGTTGATTCGGTGTACATCCGGTCGAGGGCGGTCGCGACTCTGGCGTCCTGAAGTGTTGTTGTCACTGCAACGAAGGTAGTCCGTCCACCGATATATCGCAACGTATCGCGATGCAACGTCAGGGGCCTGCACCGACGTGCCAGGATGGACATAAGCCCACCGCGAAAGCGGCGGGGATTACCAGCCGATTGGTGTGCCGATGGCGGGTATCGACAGGTCGACAGCGCGTGCGGTCGCGGTGGTCGCGCTGTTGTTCGTCGCCGCATGGGCCCTGCGCGGCTACCTTCCCGGCATTGAGCCCGTCGCGGATCGCGAGCGGCCGCCCAGCAGTCCGGCGGCCCTCATCGTCGACGTTGCCCTGCTCGCCGGTTCGGTGGTGATCATCGGCTTTGCGATCATCACGCAGTTGCGCAATCGGCAGGCGCGGCGCCCTGGGGCGGGGCAGTTGCCCGCAAGCCCGGGCACCATGGGGCGCCCGACGTGGCGGTTCACATTGATCGCCCTCGGTCTGCTCATCGTGTGGTTGGTGCTGATACTGGTGTTGATGCGGATGGGCGTGGGAAGCCTCGGCGGTCAGCCGTCGTCGGCGGTGCCGACCGCGCCCGACCCTGGCAGCACGCCGACCCCGACCAATCCGGTGTCGCGGCAACCGGATTCGCCGGATGACCCAGGCACGAACGTGGTCGGCTACCTCGTCCCCCCGATGCTGATCCTGATGGGGCTGATCGTCGTTGGGACGGCCATCGCCTCTCGCAGGCAGCGGCGTGGCGCGACGTCGTGGCCCGTCGTCGACGGCGACCCCGAAGCACCGGCTGCGCCGGGGACGGCCGAATCGCTTGCGCGGGCAGCCGAAGTCGGGCTGGCCGAAATCGGCGACCTCAGCCGCGAACCGCGCGAAGCCATCATCGCGTGTTACGCGGCGATGGAGCGCGAACTGGCGCATGTGCCGGGTGCGGTTCCTCGGGATTGTGACACCCCGTCGGAGGTGCTGGCCCGCGCCGTCGACCACCATGCGTTGCGCGCCGACAGTGCGTCACAACTGGTGGAGTTGTTCGAGGAGGCGCGCTTCAGTCCTCACGTGATGAACGAGAACCATCGCGATGTCGCCGTCGACGCGCTGCGGCTGGTCCTCGCCGATCTGCGGAGCCTGGCATGAAAAAGGTTGTGGCCGCGGGCGTTTTCGTCATTGTGCTTGTCGAGCTGGTGGCGTTCGCGGTGGCCGACAGGGAGCTCGTGCTGGTGATCGTCGGCGTGATGGCCGCACTGGTGCTGTTGATGCTGCGGTTCTATTTTGTGCGCGAGCCCGGATACGATTCCGGCGATCCTCCTGCGAACGACCCTGCGGAGTCGGTGCGCCGTTGGCTGTCCAGGACCGAGACGTTGATCAGCCGGTCGGAGTCAACACGAAGGGACTGGGACCGACACCTGCGTCCGATGTTGGCCCGGCAGTTCGAGATGGCGACGGGTCAACGGCAGGCCAAGGATCACGTGGCGTTCCACGCCACGGGCAGCATGCTTTTCGGTGCAGAGCTGTGGGCGTGGGTGGACCCGCAGAACGTATCCCGCACCGGCGGCAACGAACCGGGTCCAGGGCGGGAGGCCCTCGACCAAATTCTGCGACGGTTGGAGCAGGTATGACGGCGAACATGGGACTGCCGGCAGCGACGACCACGGCACACTGCGAGTCGGTGCTCGACGAAATAGGGCACGCGGTGGTCGGCAAGCGCGCGGCGCTGACGTTGATTCTCACGACCGTCCTCGCCGGCGGCCACGTGTTGATCGAAGACCTGCCCGGGCTCGGCAAGACGTTGATCGCCCGGTCCTTCGCGGCGGCGCTCGGCCTGGAGTTCACGCGGGTGCAGTTCACGCCGGACCTGCTGCCCGCCGATCTGCTCGGCTCGACGGTCTATGACATGCAGTCGGGCCGCTTCGAGTTCCGGCGGGGGCCGATCTTCACGAATCTGCTTCTCGCCGACGAGATCAACCGGACACCGCCCAAGACCCAGGCGGCGCTGCTGGAGGCAATGGCCGAGGGGCAGGTCAGCATCGACGGCGTCACTCACCCACTGCCTGGGCCATTCATCGTGCTGGCCACCGATAACCCGATCGAATACGAAGGCACGTATCCGTTGCCGGAGGCGCAGCTCGACCGGTTCACGATCAGACTCGAACTGCGGTATCTGTCGGAGCAGGAAGAGGAGTCGATGTTGCGCCGACGCCTCGAACGCGGTTCGGTCCAACCCACGGTGCATCAGGTGGTCGATGCGCACGAACTTCTCGGCATGCGGGAATCGGTCGAACAGGTGACCGTGCACGACGATGTCCTGCGCTACGTGGTGTCTCTTGCGACCGCGACGCGCCAACACCCGCAGGTCGCTGTCGGCGCCAGCCCTCGCGCGGAACTCGACCTGGTGCAACTCTCGCGTGCCAGGGCATTGTTGCTCGGCAGGGACTACGTCATACCCGAGGACGTCAAATCGCTTGCCGTTCCGGCCATGTCACACCGGATCAGCCTGCGGCCGGAGATGTGGGTGCGGCGTGTGCAGGGGTCCGACGTCGTGGAGGAACTGTTGCACCGACTTCCGGTGCCGCGGGCCAAGGCTTGACGTCGTGATCGAGACCCGCACCACAGAAGTCGAGTTGCGATGGCGGCCATCGGCTTTGACCCGGTCCCTCGTCACATGCGCCGCAGCCGCACTCGCCGTCGCACTGATCGGCGGCTACTGGCAGCTCGTCGCCTTCGCGGCCCCGCTGATTGGTGTGCTTGTGTCGATCGGGTGGCAGTGTGCGGTACCGAAGGTCCACGTACACGCCGAACCGGGGTCGCAGCGGTGCTTCGAGTCCGAGGAAGTTCGGCTGAGCGTATGGGCGGAGGCCGAAGCCGGCGAAGCGGCGGTGACTTTGACGATCGACACCGTCGACGGCATGCGGCTCGAGACCGCCGAGCCGGCTGCGCGCCAGGGTCAGACGGTCGTCGTCGCCGCCGACAAATGGGGCCGGTATCCGATCGTGGCTCGCGTGAACGTCGTTTCGCGCGGCGGCCTTGTGCAGGGAACGGGTTCGGCCGACGCTGCCGATATCTTCGTATTTCCCTTGGCGCCACCGCAATCCACCGCGATCCCGCGCACCGAGCTGCTCGACCGACTCGGCACCCATCTGACTCGACACATCGGGCCCGGCGTTGAGTACGCCGATATCCGGCGCTACGTTCCTGGCGACCACTTGCGAACGGTCAACTGGCCGGTCAGCGCGCGGCGCGGCAGCCTGCACGTCACAGAGCGGCTGACCGACCGCGCCGCCGATGTGGTGGTGCTGATCGACGGGTACCCGCAGCCACCGGGCCCGGCCACTGAAGCGACCGACCGCATCGTGCGCGGCGCCGTGCAGGTCGTGCAGAGTGCGCTGCGCAGCGGCGACCGCGCAGGCGTCGTCGCGCTGGGAGGCCGCCACCCGCGCTGGCTCGGCGCAGACATCGGGCGGCGACAGTTCTACCGGATCCTCGACGCCGTGCTGACCGCGGGCGACGGTTTCGAGAACACGCCGGGCACGTTGGCGCCGCGTGCGGCCGTTCCGCCCGGCGCCATCGTTGTCGCGTTCTCCACAATGCTCGACACCGAGTTCGCGCTGGCGTTGATCGACCTGCGCAAGCGCGGCCACACTGTGGTCGCGGTCGACGTGCTGGAGGGCGCCCCGTTCGAAGAGGAGCGCGACCAGCTGGTCGCCAGAATGTGGTCGCTGCAGCGGTCGTTCATGTATAGGGACATGAGGACGATCGGCGTGGACGTGGTGTCTTGGCGTAGCGACGTCACGCTCGATCAGGCAATGCAATTGGTGCCGGACCATCGGCGCACGGTGCGGCGGCGGGCGGCGTTCGTATGAGCACCCAAGCCGTAGCAGTTACCCGCGCTGTCTCGACAGCGTTCGGGTTTGTGATGGTGGCGTCGGCTGCGGTACAGGCCGACAGGCCGGGCGTGATCGCAGCCGTTGCGGCGTCGGCTGCGGTGTTGGTGGGCAGTGTGTTTCGACCCGCCGCCAGCGTCGCCGTTCTCCTCACGGTGTCGGTGATCGTGCTCTCCGACGCACCACCCGTACTGACCGCAACGTCTGGGCTGTGCGCTGCGGCGTATCTGGTGTTGCGGCACACCACTGCGGTGACGTCACCGACGGTGCTCGGCGCCGTCGGATTTACGGCGGTGGGACTGGCTGCGGCATCGCTGCCGATTCAGTTGCCGTGGGTGCCGCTGCTGGCCCCGCTGGCTGTGCTGGCGCTCTACGTTCTGGTGACTCGCCCGTTCTGGGCGACGTGACTTGTTCGCCGAGTGACACCGGCATCCGCCGCCGTATCGCGTTGTCCAGCCACCCCATCGCACACCCTCCTACCGTCGCGCGGACGGTAATCTCCCGCGCTGTGAACCGATTCCGCTCCGGCTACGAATTGGCTGTCAACCGCGGGCGGCCGGGTACTCGTCGTGCCGGTGCCACCACGCGTATGGCGGGGTCTGCGGGTATCCGTCGGGGGAGTCCTCCCAGTCCTCCTGTCGGCCGAGCGCGGTGATGTCGAGGTAGGCCCATGTGCTGCCCATCGCTTCATCGCCGCGGTTGTCGATGAAGTACGTGCGGAAAATCCGGTCGCCGTCACGCACGAATGCGTTGGTGCCGTGCCACTCGTCGACACCGAAGTCCGCGTCGAACGAATCGGTGATGGTGTACCAGGGGATGTCCCAACCCATCTGCTTCTTGAGTTGTGCAATGGCGTCCTGAGGTGCCCGGGACACGAAAACCAGAGTGGTGTCGCGGGCGTTGAGGTGCGCAAGGTGGCCGACCTGATCGGCGAGCATCGAACAGCCAGGACAACCGCGGTCGGGCCAGCCGTCCACATCGGGCTGGAAGAAGAAGCGGTAGACGATGAGCTGACGACGGCCGTCGAACATATCGGCCACGCTGGCCGGGCCACTCGGCCCGTCGAACAGGTAGTCCTTTTCGACCGTCATTCTCGGCATCCTCCGGCGCTGCGCGGCCAGCGCATCGCGGGCGCGGGTGAGCTCCTTCTCCTTCACCAGCAACTCCTGGCGGGCGGCGTCCCACTCCTGGGGTGAGACGACAGGCGGCAGTTCCATCGGGGCATCTCCTTCGATTCGGTCCGATATATAGACACACGCAACGGGTGAAGGTCATCGCCGCTATCTTCTTGAGGGAGGTGACCTGCGCTTCCGGTGAGCGAAATGCTCAGCGGGACGCTTACTTTCGGGGAGAGTCGTCATGCCACGTGATGTGCGGAAGGCAGTGACCGGTGCTTCTATCGGCAACGCCGTCGAATGGTTCGACTTCGCCATCTACGGCTTCTTGGCCACCTTCATCGCCGCCAACTTCTTCCCGTCGGGAAACGAGACAGCGGCGCTGCTGAACACCTTCGCGATCTTCGCGGCCGCGTTCTTCATGCGTCCCCTCGGCGGGTTCGTCTTCGGGCCACTCGGCGACCGGATCGGGCGGCAACGCGTGCTGGCGCTGGTGATCCTGCTGATGTCCGGCTCGACGCTGGCCATCGGCCTGCTACCGACGTACACCGCTATCGGCGTCGCCGCGCCCCTGCTTCTGCTCTTCCTGCGGTGCCTGCAGGGCTTCTCCGCCGGCGGCGAATATGGCGGGGGCGCTGTCTATCTCGCCGAGTTCGCGTCCGAGAAGCGCCGCGGTCTCACCGTCACGTTCATGGTGTGGTCGGGGGTGCTCGGCTTCCTGATCGGTTCGGTGACGGTGACGCTTCTGCAGGCGTCGCTGCCAGCCGACGCGATGGAGAGCTACGGCTGGCGCATCCCGTTCCTGATCGCAGGCCCGCTGGGCATCGTCGGCCTCTACATCCGCTTGCGGCTCGACGACACCCCGCAGTTCGCCGAGCTGAGCAGGGCCCAGCAGGTCGCCAAGTCGCCGCTGCGGGAGGCGGTGCGCACCGCGTGGCGGTCGATCCTGCAAGTGATCGGCCTGATGATCATCTTCAACATCGGCTACTACGTGGTGTTCACGTTCTTGCCCACCTACTTCATCAAGACGCTGCACTTCACCAAGACCAATGCGTTCATATCCATCACCCTGGCCAGCCTGGTGGCGCTGATCCTGATCCTGCCGCTGGCCGCGCTCTCGGACCGAATCGGCCGACGACCCATGCTCATCGCAGGCTCGCTGACCTTCGCGATCGGGGGCTACCCGCTGTTTCTGCTGCTGAACTCGGGCTCACTGGCGGCGGCTATCGCGGCGCACTGCGCGCTCGCGGCCATCGAGGCCGTCTACGTCTCGTCGGCCGTGGCCGCGGGCGTCGAGCTGTTCGCCACTCGGGTGCGTTACAGCGGTTTCTCCATCGGCTACAACGTCTGCGTTGCGGCGTTCGGCGGTACCACGCCCTACGTTGTCACCTGGCTCACAGCGCAGACGGCCAACAACGTGGCGCCCGCCTACTACGTCGTCGTCGCCGCGGTGGTCTCGCTTCTCACCAGCCTGACCCTCAGGGAGACCGCCGGTCGTCCATTGCCTCAAACGAAACCGGACCAAATGTTCCAGTCGGCGGGGCTAAAGTGAATGGGTGCCGCAGACAGATCCCGCAGCGCGGCCCAAGCTGACCTCACGCGGCGCGGCAACGCGCAACCGCATCGTCCTTGCCGCCGCCGAGTTGATGCATGTCCAGGGCGTCGCCGCAACAACCATTGACGACGTACTTGCGGCAAGCGCGACGAGTAAATCCCAGTTCTACCAACACTTCGACGACAAATCGGAGTTGGTGTACGAGGTCATCACCATGCGCGCCGACGAGATTCTGTCGTGGCAGCGCCTACGTCTCGAGAAGGTGGATTCATTTCGCGGCCTTTACCAATGGCGCGATGCGATGGTGCAGCGGTGCGCGTTGCGGCGCGGGCTATGGGGTTGCGAACTGGGTTCTCTTGCCGCCGAGTTGTCCGATACCGATGACAAAGCCAGGGCCTCGCTGTCCGAGCATTTCACCGAATGGCGGGGACTGCTGAGCGCAGCGCTCGACCGGATGCGCGACGGTGGTGCGCTTGTCGCCGACGTGGACGTGAAAGCCCTTGCGACGGGGCTACTTGCGGCGGTCGAAGGCGGCTACTTGCTGTCGCAGACAGGACGCGACCCGCGACTCATGCAGTCCGCGTTGAACATGGCCATCGGCCATGTGGCGTCCTTCGCGACCGCCGGCACAGCAGTGCGGTGACGGCGGCCGCGATCTGGACCTGTTCGACCAGTCCGGCGTCTAGTTGTCGCCGGGGATTGCGGTCGGAGCAGGCGGTGCCTTGACCGGAGGCGTGAACAGGTTGCCACCCGTGGGATTGATCGACTTCTCCGTCGGGGCCACGGAGGGCGCCGTTGTCGACGTGGTCGTCGTGGTGGGCGTGGTGGTTTCCGGAGCCTTTTCGCCCTCGCCGCAAGCGGTGAGTGTGCCCATGGCGATGATCGCGCCCATGCCTGCGGTGGCGGCGAGGCGTCGAGCCAGTCGGCCTGACTTCATGATGCGTCCTATCTGTATCGAGAAGTGAACTATATCGTCCAGAAAAGTGCAGCGTCAATCCGCTAACTGCACCACGCCGCGCGCATTGTCGGTGTTTGCTTTGTCGCGTAGGAGACGACGAAGTCCAATTACCAGGTAATCGTCAAGAGTCCGGCAGCGATTGGCAGGAAGCGCCACTGTTCTTCCCAGTGTCCTTCCAGGTGGCGACCTTAATCTGCTGCACAAGACGCTCAGTCTCCCCAAAGCACAACCACAGGTTCACCACACGGAGGTCCCACGTGAAGAAGTTCGGCATATATGTCACCACCGCTGTCGGTGCGACGGCCGTGTCGATGGCGTTCTTCGGAACCGGTATCGCCACGGCCGACGACTACGCGGGTCAAACGTATGGCGATGCGTCGTCAGCCATCAGTAATGCGGGTAAGAAGGCCGTCGTCGCCAGCCGGGCCGGTGACACGCTGTCAGACGACGAATGCATCGTGTCGCATTCGCAGTCGGCCCCGTGGGTCAAGGGCGACGACTTCGCCCCTGTCAGCGATACGGTGCTTGTCTACCTGAACTGCAACGCGACCGTGGCGAGCGCCAAGCAGCCGGGAAACTCCGCGGGCAGCCCTGAGGGCAGGGCCGCCATCAAGGCGGCGCAGGAGAAGGCCTCGGACTCCGGGTCCGACTCCGGTTCCTAGCCGATCGCTCCCGGTGCCGATCCCCATTAGGGTGTGGTCAGGCATCCACAAAGGGGAGGCGCGAGGTATGAAGCTGCAGGTGTTGCCCTACGTCACCGTCGAGATCGACGATCGTCTGCGCCGTCGGTTGCGCCGCACGGGCGAACGGCTGCGCATCAACGTCAGGGCGTATCTCTTGAGCGCCGCCGACGATGTCGACGCCGCAGGCGACAAAGTGCGCGACCTTTGCGATAGGGCCGTCGACCGAGTCGATTCGGTAGTCGCGACAGTCAACGACCGGCTTGGCGCGGAGGAACCCCAGCCGCCGCGGCTTCACCTGGTCGCCGGGCGCGAAGCCAGCTAGCTGGCACGCGAACTTGCCCGATTCCTTTGACTACGACGCGGAACTGCGTCTACACAACGAACACTTCCGCGCCGCCGCCAGCGTCGGGTCGCGCGACCGTGTGCTCGACATCGGCTGCGGCACGGGTCAGTCCACACGCGAGGCCGCCCGCGCCGCTGTCCACGGAAGCGCTCGTGGGCGTCGATACCTCCGCGCCAATGCTCGAACAGGCCCGTCAGCTCAGCGACGACGAGGGGCTGGCGAACATCACCTACCAGCAGGCCGACGCCCAGGCTCACCAATTTCCGCCGCCGCCGTTCGACCTCTGTATTAGCAGGTTCGGAACGATGTTCTTCGCCGACCCCGTCGCCGCGTTCACCAATATCAGGCGCGCTCTGCGCCCCGCTGCGCGCCTCGTGGCGCTGGTGTGGCAAGAGCGCGACCGCAATGAGTGGGCCACCGCGATCCGCCAGACCCTCACCGCCGCGTCAGCCACGCCAGCCGGCCCGAACGCGTTCTCACTCGCCGACCCGGCCGTCACGGAAGGCATCCTGACGGCGGCGGGCTTCACCGAAGTCAGCTGCACCGACGTGCACGAGCCCGTCTATTACGGCCCCGACAGCGCCACTGCTTTCGACGCCATCCTCCGCCTACTGAAATTCGAAGACCAGCTTGCCGAGCTAGACGCCGCGACGGCCGAGCAAGCACGCTCGCGGCTTCGCACCACCCTCGACGCCCACGACACCGGCGCCGGCGTGTACTTCGACTCGCGCGCCTGGATCGTCACGGCGCGCTGCAGCTAAGGCGTCCGCACGCTGCCTGCGCGACCCCCGACGAAAAACGAGCCCGCTATCACCACCAGGCCGATGGCAGCCACGGGAATGGTCCACGTCCGCCGGCCCGACACCGCGGATTGACACTGGGCGACGTAGTCGCTGTGCGGGATGATCTCGTTGAGTATCGGCAGGTTGGCGGGGTTGCTATCGTTCGCCTCCCGCGCGGCCGACAGATCGGAGACGAGCCCGTTGCCGCACCCGATGCTGGCGTTGTCGGGGCCCGGCACCGATACCGGGACGAGCAGCCCGATGACGCCTAGGATCAACGCGACCGCTCCCACCAGCAGGATCAACTTCCGCAAATTCATCTGCTGGGTATGCCCACTCGGTCCGGTTCGAAACCATGTTGAGACCGGAGTGGGCTGTGCGGTGCGTCAACTGATGTGTTGTTGTTGTTCTGTGTGGTGGCTGTGGCCCGAAAGGAGCTGGACGCTTTGGTAGGCCATGGTCTGACGGTGCTGCTGGCCGTGCTCGCGGCGGTGTTCCTCGCGATAGGCATCGTGGTGCGCCAGCGCGCCACGATGGATGTTCCCCAAGAACACGGCGTGAGTTCCGTGATGTTCCTGACGTTGCTGCGCCGACCCCTGTGGTGGGGCGGCACCGCGGCGGCGGTTGCCGGGTACGTTTTCCAGGCGCTGGCGCTTGCGAACGGTTCGCTGTTGTTGGTGCAGCCCATCATGGTGTCCGCCCTGTTGTTCGCGTTGCCGATGAGCGCCCGGCTGGCCCGCCGGCGAGTTACGAAGGGTGAATGGGCGTGGGCGGTGGTACTGACCGCCGCCCTTGCGGTGTTCGTCGTGCTTGGGCGGACCCGCCCCGGTGACTACGAGGCATCGGTTTCCTCATCGGCCCTGGCCGCCATCATCTGCACCGCGGCGGTGGCGGCATGTGTCGTGGTCGCAATCCGCACCATGGGCTGGCGTCGCGCAGTGCTTCTCGCCGTCGCGGTCGGCGTGTTGTTCGGCGTCGTTGCGGTGCTCACCAAGCTGCTCATGCACCTGCTGACCCATGACGGCGTGCGCGCGGTGCTCACCACACCGGTCCCGTATCTCCTTGCAGTGTTGGGCGTGATCGCGGTGTTCCTTCAGCAGTCCGCATTCCATGCGGGATCGCTGCAGACATCGGTGCCGACGATGTTGGTGCTCGAACCCGTCATCGCCGTGCTGCTCGGGGCGGTCGTGCTCGGGGAACACCTCGACGTCAGCCGGCTCGACGCGGTGCTCATCGCGATCAGCGCGGTCGCGATGGCGGCGGCCACCGTTGCGCTGGGGCGCGACGAGGGCGCGTACGAGGAACAGCTCGAGGCGGCTATGGCGAAGCGGACTCCCTAGGGCTGCTCGGAATCCGTTGCCTGCGGCGCCGTTTCGGGCACCTTCACCGGGCGCAGCAGTGCCCAGCCGATGAACACGATCGACACGCCGATCAGCACCAGGCCCACCCACCAGTTGGCATCCGTGCCGATGTACAGGTCGACGGGATTGTCTGTCGCGCTCGAGCGGTGATCGCCGAGCAGTCCGGGTGCGAAGCCGGCGATGGTCAGCACTACGCCGTAAATGCCGAGCAGCGAGCCGATGATGTTGCGAACGTCGAATAGGTGTCGCATCACAGTTCCTTAATGAGTGGAATCCGTCTTAGTGGAAAACAATGTTGAGCACGATGACCATGGCGAGTGAAACGGCGGCGAGCGGAACAGGCTTGTAGTACCAAGCCTTTCCGGCGCTCTCGGGATCGGAGAAGACGTCCTTCGAAGTCTCGGAGTACACCAGTCCCACCAACTCGGATGCAGGCTTCGGCGTCGTGACCATGGTGACCGCCACGCTGACCAGGATGTCGACAACGAAGGCCACCGACGCGGCGACGAACGGCACGCCCTGACCGGGCAAGCTGAGCACACCGACCTTGGACAGGATGAAAACGAAAATGGCGGAAAGGGTTCCGGAGACAAGGCCTGCCCAGCCCGCCGTCGAGGTCATCCGCTTCCAGAACATGCCGAGAATGAACGTCGCGAACAGTGGGGCATTGAAGAACCCGAACAGCGTCTGCAGGTAGTCCATCAGGTTGGAATAGCCCGCTGCGATCAACGCGGTGAAGATCGCGAGGATGGTCGCTGCGAGCGTGGCGACTCGGCCGACCGCGATGTAGTAATTGTCGGGCCGATCCTTGACCACGTAGTCCTGCCAGATGTCGTAGCTGAACACGGTGTTGAAGGCCGAGATGTTGGCCGCCATGCCCGCCATGAACGAGGCGAGCAGACCCGCGATCGCGACGCCCAACAAGCCGTTGGGCAGGATGTCGCGGATCATCAGCAGCATCGCGTCGTTGTACGTAATGTCGCCCTCGCCAGTCGTTTTCAGCCGGATCATGTCGCCGATGGAAGCGGCAGCGATCATGCCGGGCAGGATGATCACGAACGGAATGAACATCTTGGGGAACGAGCCGATGATCGGTGAGCGCCGCGCGGAGGAGATCGAATCCGACGCCATCGCGCGCTGCACCTCGACGAAGTTGGTGGTCCAGTAGCCGAAGGACAGCACGAACCCGAGGCCGAACACGACCCCGATCACAGACCACACGGGGCTGGAGAAACCGGACAACGCCGTGCCGGGCCACGTGGTCAGCTGCTCGTGTGTCGATGCGGTCACCTTGCCGTCGGATAACGTGTCAATGACCTTGCCTTTCAGGCCATCCCAGCCGCCCACCTTGATCAGCCCGAATATGGTCAGTGGCACCAGCGCCGCCACGATCACGAAGAACTGCAGCACCTCGTTGTAAATCGCGGCGGACAATCCGCCGAGCGTGATGTAGCTGAGCACCACCAGGGCCGCGACGATCAGCGATACCCATCGCGGCCAGCCGAGCAGCGCGTTGATCACCGTCGCCAGCAGGAACAGGTTGACGCCCGCGATGAGCACCTGGGCCGTGGCGAAGCTGATCGCGTTCACCAGGTGGGCGCCTGGGCCGAAACGCCGCCGCATGAACTCGGGCACGCTTCGCACCTTCGAGCCGTAGTAGAACGGCATCATCACCACGCCGAGGAAAAGCATGGCCGGAATGGCGCCGATCCAGTAGTAGTGCATGGTCGACAGCCCGACCTGCGCGCCATTTGCGGACATGCCCATGATCTCGACGGCGCCGAGGTTCGCCGATATGAACGCCAGGCCGGTGACCCACGCGGGCAGCCGGCGACCGGACAGGAAAAAGTCCAGGCTCGTCGAGATCTGGCTTCGGGCGATGAACCCGATACCGAGGACGAAGACGAAGTAGATCGCGACGAGCAAGTAGTCGAGCCAGCCAAGGTTGAGGCGCAACACGTTCTCGGCAGCGAGTGTCGTGGTGGTCAGGGTTATCGACTCCTTCATCGGAGTAGGCACAAGTTCCAACAGAATCCATCAGAAACTAACAGCATCTGCACCATATTCTGACAAGAATCAAACAACTTGTTTGATAATGTGCGTTCCCATGCTCGCCGCTGAACGCCGCCACGCGATCTTGCGGGCATTGAACGCGGACGGCGCGGTCCGGGTCGCCGACCTTGCCGCCGAACTCGACGTGTCCGAGATGACTGTTCGCCGTGACCTCGACACCCTTGATGCGCAGAACCTGTTGCGCAAGGTGCACGGCGGCGCGGTCAGCAGGCACAACCGTGGTGAAGAACCACGGTCGTCAGAGAAAGCCGGTCAGCAGCGCGCCGAGAAGGCCGCGATCGCGGCGCTCGCGGCCGACAGTGTCGAGGACGGCATGACGATCGCGATCAGCGCGGGAACAACCACCACCGAACTCGCCCGTCGGCTGCGGCACCGGTCATCGATCACCGTGGTGACGAACTCGGTCAGTGTCTTCGAGGTGCTGACCGATCCTGACGCGGATGCCGCCGACGCGCCTCAGGTTTATCTGTCAGGTGGCGTCCGCACCCCGTCGAACGCACTGGTCGGGCCGATCGCCGACGCCGCGATCTCGTCGTTCCGGGTGGACGCCACGTATCTGGGCGTACATGGCTTCGATCCGCAGGCCGGCCTTACCACACCCAATATCGCTGAGGCGCAGACGAATCGGACACTCATCGGGATCGGCGCGCAGCTGACCGTGGTGGCCGATCATACGAAGTACCGAGAGGTGGGGACCAACGTGTTCGCCAGGATGCGCCAAGTGGACAACCTCGTCGTGGACGACGGCCTGACGATCGCCGACCGCGGCATCATCGAGGAGTATGTCGGACGCCTGACCATCGCCATGGTGGCGCGCGAACCATGAACGACCCCTCGTCACGGTGGACGCTTGCCGACGGCCGCGAACTGTTGTTGTTCGCGCTACCGGGGCGAACACCGGCGCCGGTGCCAGACCGGCGCCCGCTGCCCGAGCGAGGAATTGACCAGTCGCAGTTGCGGTTTGACCGCCAGACCGGACAGTGGGTGATCATTGCGGCACTGCGCCAGGACCGCACATACAAGCCGCCTGCCGACGCATGCCCGCTGTGCCCAGGGCCGTCGGGGCTGACCAGTGAGATCCCCGCTCCGGACTACGACGTTGCGGTCTTCGAGAACAGATTCCCCAGCCTGTCGGGTGCGGATACCGCGCCGTTTCACCTTCCGCCCGTGAACGGCGATCCGTTCCCGTCCGCGCCGGCACACGGCCGCTGCGAGGTGATCTGCTTTTCCAGCGACCACACCGGCTCGTTCAGCCAGCTTGAACGGCCGCACGCGCGCCTCGTCGTCGATGCATGGCGCCACCGCACAGCGGATCTGATGGCGCGCCGCGGCATCGCGAACGTGTTCTGTTTCGAGAACCGCGGTGAGGAGATCGGTGTGACGTTGACGCATCCGCACGGCCAGATCTACGGCTATCCGTATCTGCCGCCGCGCGCCGCGCTGATGCTGCGTGAGGCGCGCGCCCATGCCGACCGCACGGGTGGGAACCTGTTCACCGACATCCTCGCCCGAGAGGTGGCCGACGGCAGCCGGATCGTCGCGCAGACGGCGCTGTTCACCGCATTCGTGCCGTTCGCCGCGCGCTGGCCGGTCGAGGTGCACATCTACCCGAACCGGTTCGTACACAACCTCGTCGACTTGACCGACGCGGAACTCGACGGGTTCGCGCAGATCTACCTCGACGTGCTCGGCCGGTTCGACCGCATGTATCCGACTGCGCTGCCCTATATCTCCGCGCTGCATCAGTACGCCAACACCGACGACCAACGCGAAGGATACTTCCACGTCGAGCTGATGTCGGTGCGCCGCAGCGCCACCAGGCTGAAGTTCTTGGCCGGATCCGAATCGGCGATGGACGCATTCATCAGCGACGTCACCCCGGAGAGCGTGGCTGCGCGCCTGCGGGAGCTCGGATGACGGAGTCACTGCGGTGACGACAAACAGCACCGCCATCACGTATGCCGCACCCGGCCGGATCAACCTGATCGGCGAGCACACCGACTACAACCTCGGTTTCGCGCTGCCGATCGCACTCCCCGAGCGCACGGTGGTGACCTATGAGCCCGACGACGTGCCCGAGGTGACCGTGCGCAGCGACACCCAGGACGGCGACGTTCGGATACCGCTCGACACCGCGCCCGGCGACGTGGCGGGCTGGGCCGGCTACGTGGCCGGAGTGATGTGGGCCTTGCGCGAGGCAGGCCACCGCATCAGGGGCGGATCGATGTCGATCGCAAGCGACGTCGAGATGGGCTCGGGCGTGGCGTCTTCGGCGGCGCTGGAATGCGCGGTGCTCGGCGTACTCGCGACCGCCGTCGGCCTGAGCGTCGATCGGATCGAGCTGGCGCGCATCGCACAGCGGGCCGAGAACGACTATGTCGGTGCGCCGACGGGCCTGATGGACCAACTGGCCTCGCTGTGCGGAGAGTCGGGTAAGGCGCTGATGATCGACTTTCGGGAGTTGACCGTGCGGCCGGTGGCGTTCGACCCCGAAGCGTCCGACGTCGCCCTCGTGGTGATCAATTCGCGCGCGCCGCACCAACATGCGGGCGGGGAGTATGCGTCGCGCAGGGCGTCATGCGAGCGGGCGGCCAGCGATCTCGGGGTGTCGTCGCTGCGCGAGGTGCAGGACGCCGGCGTTGATGCTCTCGAATCAGTGGCCGATCCGGTCGATGCGCGGAGGGCCCGGCACATTCTGACCGATAACCAGCGGGTCCTCGATGTCGTTGCGGCGCTGGAGGAGTCAGATTTCCCCGCGATCGGCGGGCTCTTCAACGCGTCGCACGCATCCATGCGTGACGATTTCGAGATCACCACCGACCACATCGACCTGATCGCAGACACCGCTGTTGAGGCAGGTGCCCTCGGCGCACGGCTGACCGGCGGCGGGTTCGGCGGATGCGTCATCGCGCTGACTCCTTCGGACAAGGCCGGACGCATCTCTGACGCGATTCGTAACGCGGTTGCCAGCGCCGGTTACAACCCGCCGACGATCAGCCGTACGCGGGCAGGCCAAGGAGCGGAACTACTGCGGTAGCGGTGCCGCCGACAGTGCCGCCCACATCAACCGGGCGGCCTCACGCGTGTGATCGTCCGGGGTTATCGGCGCACCCGTTGCGGGCTGTTCGGCCGGGGCGCCGCTGATGTGCTCGACGAGCGCCACCGCAAGCTCCCGCAGCTTCACGTTGAACTCCTGGCTGGCGGTGCGAAGCATCTTCCACGCGTGCTCGGCGTCGCAGCGGACGAGGCCCATCAGCGCGCCCTTCGCCTGTTCGATCGCACCACGGGACTGCAAGACCGTGATGATGTCCGCGATCGCGGTGACGTTCTCCGCCGCGGTGGTGATCAGCGCCGCGGAGACGAGCTGTTCGTAGTTGAACAGGCTGGCCACCGTCGCGGCACTGGCAGGCTGGCTGAGCACGCAGCAGACGACAACGGTCGCGTCGTCGGCCCAGACTCCTGGAACCGCGGCGGCGCCATGCACCTGTTCCCAGCTCGACTCGTGCTGCGGTGCGCGGTCTCGCACGGCTGCCAATGTCAGTGCGGGCCAACGGTCGTCGGTCCACAGATCGAGGGACAGGACAGGTACCTGATGTGCGAGCGCGTCGGGAACGGGGCCACCTATGCCCGCCAGTTGGGCATCGACGAGTTCAGCACCGACGCCTTGGGCTGCCAGCACTGATGGCTGCGCGTCATGGCGCTTGTCGTACACGGTGATCGCCAAGCCGAGCGCGTCGAGTAGATCGGTCTGCATGCGCTCGAGGATGCGGTGCATCAGCGCCACCAGCTGTGGCTGCTGGTGTGGTTGAAAGTGCGAGGTAGCCATGATCAGTCGCGGGTCGCGACGGTCGCGACGCGGTCGAGCCCGGAGATGCTCAGCAGTGTGATGATCGGCCCCGCCGCGGGCACGATCAGCCCGAGTTTGGTCGTCGCGGCCACCGAGAACAACGCCCGCACGGCTGCGCTGTCGCAATAGGACACGTCCGACAGGTCGACCGTGATCGCATCGCTGTTCGCGGCCGCCCCGTTCAGTATGTCCTGGAACTCGTTGACGTTGGCCAGGTCGATATCGCCGGACGCGGTGACAACCGGCGGATGCTCTGCCTCGGCAGCGGACAGCCGGAACTGGCTATTGGTCATGGAGCTCCTTGCGCATTTCCACCGTTGTTCCCTGCGGGGTCGGCATGATTGTGACCGTGTCGACGAGGGCGCTCATCAGCCTGCTCCCGTGCCCTCGATAAGCACTCTGCTCAGTCTTCCGAGGCGCATGCCACCGCCCGTTGTCCTTGACCGTCAACGCTAGACCGGTGATGGTCGCCCGCGCAGTGACCTCCAGCTCGACGTCATCGGCGGTGCCGCGGACGGCGTGCTCAACGGCGTTGGAGGCCGCCTCCCCGACGGCGAGTAGGACATCGGCGGCGGCCGAGGGGGCGACCTGTGCGGTTGGCAGCCAGGTGCGCAGACGGGCGCGAATGACGGCCAGGCTGGCGGGTATCGCCGGTAGCCGTAGTCGCAATGGATCAGGTCCGCCCCTATCGGCGCCGGGAACCTTTGTCACCAGCACCTCCGGCCCTCTAACGGCGACGTTGTCGTCATATCACGCGAGGGTCCGCGCGGGTGCGCCTTCTCTGAATGCGAAGCGCATGCCGACGGTGGTCCCGCCTGCGGTTCCATCGAGGTCCACGGCTTCGCTCAGAGTCCGCATCAGCAGTAGGCCCCGGCCCCTGGTGCCGGGGTCGGCTGGCGGCGTCTTCCACGAACCCGAGTCGGTGACCTTGACGTGGATGTGGCGGTCGTCGCGTGCGGCCTCCACACGCATCGTGCCTGGCTCACGCCCGCGATACGCGTGCTCGGCACTGTTACTGCAGGCCTCGTTGACCACCAGCACGATGTCCGCGGCGAGCGACTCCGGCACGCTCGCGCACCGTAGCCAATCGGCGAGGCGGCGTCGGATGTCGCTCAACCTTGCCGGGATTGCGGCGTTTTCGATGACAAGTTCCGAACCTGCGTGGCGATACAGCACGATCGCGACATCGTCGTCGTATCCGAGGGTGGGCGACAGTCTTTCGAGCATCGCGTCGACAACCGCGTCGATCGGCAATTCGGCCGTCTCCGTCATCACCTCGGTGACGCGGGCAATTCCGGCATCGATGGATTCGTCACGCCGCTCGACGAGCCCGTCGGTGTAGAGCAAAAGGGTCGATCCGGCGGTCAGTGGGGCGACGGCCTGTGGGCGGGGTTCGTCGCTGTGCACAGCGAGAGGCACCGAGTGCGCATCCGTCAACTGCTGCGGCCGCGATTGCGGCGCAGCGAGGACCGCGGGGACGTGTCCCGCGCTGCTGTACGTCAGTGTCTCGGAGCGGGTGTCTAGGATCGCCACAAACACCGTGGTGCAGAACGCATCTGGAATCAAGGCCGCGACGGCATCAAGCTGTTGCAGCATGGTCGCCGGCTCGGCGCCGGTGAGAAGCAGTGCACGGGCCGAAGCGCGGAGCTGACCCATCACCACAGCCGCAGGCAAGCCACGGCCGACGCAGTCTCCGACGATGACACCGATGCGGTTGTCGCCGACGGGCAACACGTCATACCAATCGCCGCCGATCTCAAGCGGTGACACCGCGGGCTCATAGCGTGCGGCGAAACCCGCGGGCAGTTCGGTCGGCACCAGCATCGAGCGCTGCAGCGTCAACGACGTGTCGCGGGCGTGCTCGAACTGGCGGACATGCTGCATCGCCAGGCTGAGGTGTCCGACAAGCGCGGTGACAAGCTGCCTTTCCTCGGCGCTGACCCTGCGGGGTTCACCGAACTCCAGCCATAGGGTGGCCTCCCGCGACAGCGTGGCAACGATGCCGTATGCGGTGTCGGATCCTGCCCCCCATCCGACGGGTTCGGCGGTCAGCGGCAGCCAGGTGCGGGCGTCCTCGAGCGACCGGCGCAGCGGTGCGCCGAGGTCACGCCATTGTGACGCCTGAGATGTTCCCACCAGGTGAACAGTCGGGTCTTGGTCGCCCGTCGCCCACATGATGGCCGCGGCGTCGCGGACGCCGAGCGCGGCGCGGCACTCGTCGAGCATGGTTGTCAGCACGTCGCCGACGCTCCTGGCCACGGTGACGGCGGTAGCGAGGCGGGCGACTGCCCGCTCCCGTTCGGCAGCGGAGCGTGCGGCAGTGACGTCGCGAATGGTTCCGACGTACGTGTACTTAGTGTCGGTGCTGGGCGCGGTGACGGCGTTGACACTCATCGCCACCCACACAAGGTGGCCGTCGCGGTGTCGGATGGGTGCCTCCGCGGCCAATGTGCCCTGCGCGAGCAGCCCGGCCAACCGTTCATTCGCCCCGTTGTCGCTTGTCATCCACGGGTGAGGCCATGCGTAAGGGAGACCGTCGGCGCCGTAGCCGGTGATGTCGGCGAACGCGTCGTTGATCTCGATGACCGCCCCGGTGCGGTCCGAGACGAAGAAACCCTCCTGCAGTGAATTGACCAGCGCGGTGCGGAACTCGTCACGGTCGGCGAGATCCTCGGCGCGGGCCCGCTGTTGTTCGTATCGCTTTGTGCCGTCGAGGAATCCGCGCGTTACCACGTCCAGCGCTGCCAGCGTCTGCAGCAGAAACCGCAGTGCGACAACGGTATCGATCCCTGAGTCCGGCGCATCGACAAGGCGGGAGTGGTTCTCGACGATCTCCAGCATGCTGATCTGTTCCTGCAGCGCCCTGCGTCCCAGCTCATGACCTACGGCGAGGGTGTCCTCGCCCTGCGCCGAGAGATAGGCCCGTAGCGCGGTGGCGTACTGGGCGTGAAATTCCGCGGCTTGGGTCATGCCTAGACGCCCCGACGACGCGCTGTGAGCACCAGCGCATCATCGGATTCCCTGCTGTACGCGTTGAGGATGTGTTCGGCGATCGCCATTGCAGGTGCGGCGAAGTCGATAGCAGCCACATGGTCTTCGAGGATGCCGTCTGTTGCGATGACGAGAAGGTCGCCAGTACCGATCGAAACCTGGTGTGTGGCAAGCGCATGGGGGATGCGGTACCCCACGATGCCGCCTGCCAGTAGGGCGGACGCGCGGATATTGGCACCGCCAGGGGTCTTGGCGACGAGGTCGGCGGTGACGTTGCCGATTCCGATCCAGCTCAGCGTGTTGACTTCGAAGTCGATGCGGGCCAAGGTGATTGCGGCGCCCCTGGTGTCGGCAAGGCCGCGATGGCACAGCTGCAGCAGCACATCGG
Source organism: uncultured Actinomycetota bacterium (assembly GCA_963766465.1). Taxonomy (GTDB): domain Bacteria; phylum Actinomycetota; class Actinomycetes; order Mycobacteriales; family Mycobacteriaceae; genus Mycobacterium. The sequence goes on along the minus strand of CAVXZT010000010.1, from coordinate 230,000 downwards.
GGGGCTCGGTGGGGGAACGGTTCACCACCTCGGCGGCTCGAAGAGCTGCCGTCTCGGCCGCAGCGCCGTGACCAAGGCCGTCCGCGACGCCGAAAAGTGCGGCGGTGGTCCCGACCTCGACCGCGATCGGAAAGTCGCCGCACACCTCCTGGCCGGGTAGTGGGCGACGCGCCGCGGCCCACTCGATCGGTCCGATCCAACCCTGCCTACGCATTGGAGGGGATCCATTTCCACATCTCGACGACCGTGCCTTTGCCCGGCGCCGATTCCACGATCAACCGGTCCATCAACCGCCGCGCGCCGGGCAGTCCCAGGCCCAGCCCGCGGCCGGTCGAGTAACCGTCCTCGAGAGCGCGCTCGATGTCGGCGATTCCGGGGCCATCGTCCTCTGCGCGGACCACCAGCGCCTGTCTGCCGTCCCGATACTGCAGTCCCACCCGAACTTCGCCGCGCCCTGCGTAACTCGTGATGTTGCGGGCGATCTCGGAGATCGCGGTCGCGATCATCGTGACGTCGGTCAGCGAGAAGCCGAGCTGCCGTGCCAGTTCGTGCCCCGCTTGGCGGGCAGCGACGATGTCGTCGGAGTTGTTGACGTCGACCACGAAATCAGTCGGCACCGTCACACCCGATCGCCGGCTTGCGCGTTTCCAGCTGCCGATTCAGCAGCGCGAGCCCCTCCTCGAGATCCAGCGCCGTGTGCATATCGTCGAACATCAGCCCGAGCTGGACCATCGCGAAGGCCACCTCGGGCTGCAGCCCGACGATCACGGTGTCCGCGCCGCGCAGCCGGGTCATGTGGGCGATCGTTCGTATCGACCGGGCAGCGAAAGAATCCATCACGTCGATCGCGGTGACGTCGACGATGATCCCGTGTGCGCGGTAGCGGCTGACCCGCTCCATCAGATCGTGGCGCAAGCGCTCGGCATCGGAATCCGTAAGGGCGGCCTGCACAGAGGCAATGAGGATCGTGCCCTGTTTCAGAATAGGTACTGGCATGAGACGGTTGCGCTAGCGCTTGTCATCCATTCGGTTCACCGGTGCGGGTCACTTCGTAGCCGAGCAGCCGTTCGGCCTCTTCGATGCCGCCCTGCAGGTCGCCGACGGCGTTCATCTTCGACAGGTCAAGCCCGATCGTCACCAGGGTCAATGCGATGTCCGACGAAAGGCCGGTGATGATCACGCTTGCACCCATCAGGCCCGACGCGTCAACCGTCTGCACCAAGTGGTTGGCGACGGTGGAGTCGATGGTGGGCACACCCGTGATGTCGATGACGACGACCTTGGCTCGGTTGGCGCGAATCGCCCTCAGCAGCTGCTCGGTGACTTGGCGGGCGCGCTGGCTGTCCAGCACGCCGATGATCGGCAGGATCAGCAGCTGTTCGCGCACCTGGAGCACCGGTGTGGACAGCTCGCGGATGGCCTCCTGCTGCTGGCGAATGATGCGCTCGCGTTCCTGCACGAAGCTGACGCCCACGGTATTGGCGATGCGGTTGGCGGCAGGCTCGTAAGCGTCGAGCACCCGGTTCAGCAGGTCGAAGTCGGTCTGGTACTTCTCGAAAAGCGATCGGGCGAGCACGTCGCGCAGCAGCAGCACGATGCCGAGGACCTCGTCGGTCTCCACCCCTCGGGGGATGATGCGTTCGGAGAGGTCACGCGCGTATGCCTGCAGTGCCTCGACGCTGCCGGTCTCGAGCACCTCGACGTAGTTGTCGTACACCGCGGTCGCCTCGGAGAACAATTCCTCCGGGGTCATCGCCGTCAGCAGTTCGGCCTCGGTGATCCTGCGGGCCCACTCCTCCCGCAGCGCGGTTCGGTTCTGTCGCAGGTGCTTGACGAGTTGGGGTAGCAGACCTTCGCCCGAAGTTTCGGCGGTGGTGCTGGCGAAATCTGTCGCGGATTCAGACATGCGGCCTCCCAACTCCACTCGTGCGCGGCGAGGTGGCACGAGTCCCTTGCCGACCCTAGCCCGAGCGTCGGGCGCGGAACCGTCGAAGTAACCAATATCCAACCGCCATTCAACGCTAGGCTCGGCGCATGCCCGCCAGGGCATCAGACGGAGGACGAGCGTTGTCAGACCAGGATGCGATCGCCACCTCGATCGCCTACCAGGACGGGATCGCGGTGCTCAAGGTCGGCGGCGACATCGACCTTGCCACTGTTCCCGCACTGGAAGCCGCCATCGACGAAGCGCTGATACCGAAGCCGACGGGACTGGTCATCGACCTTTCCCAGGTCGGGTTCCTTGCGTCGGCGGGACTGCAGGCACTGGTGGCGACGCATACCAACGTGAGCCAGTCCGCGCATTTTGCGGTCGTCGCGAACAGTGCCTCGACTAGCCGGCCGATTGAGCTGACCGGTCTCGATCAGATCTTCGAGCTGTACCCGACGCTTGCCGAGGCGCTGACCGCGGTCAAGACGAACTCGAAATAGCCTGGCCGCCAGCCGGTTCCGCAGACCGGTCAGGGCACCATCCACGACAGCACAGACGACTGCAGGGCCGACAGTACGCACAGAAGCGCCAGGAACACCACGCTCCACACGACGACGCGGCGGAAGATGTCGCCTTCCTTGCCGTTCATCCCGACCGCCGCCGCGGCGATGGCCAGATTCTGCGGCGAGATCATCTTGCCGAGCACTCCGCCTGAACTGTTCGACGCGGCCATCAGCACATCGGACAGCCCCGCCTGGTTGGCCGCCGTCACCTGAAGGGCGCCGAACAGCGAGTTTGACGACGTATCGGATCCCGTTACGGCGACGCCGAGCCAGCCAAGCACCGGCGACAGCAGCGCGAACGCCCCGCCGGCGCCTGCCATCCAGGTGCCGAGCGTGATCGTCTGCCCCGAAAGGTTCATCACGAACGCCAGCGCGAGCACCACCATCACCGTCACGATCGCGAACCTCAGCTGGAACAGTGTGGTGCCGTATGCCTTGAGCGCGCGGGGAATCGACAACTTGAGCACGACCATCGTCAAGACGCCTGCGACGAGCATTTGGGTACCCGGCGTTGTCAGCAGGTTCAGCGTGAACTCGGTCAGCGACACCGGCTTTCCCGCCGGGCTGACGATGTGCAGCCCCGGCCATTGGAACTTGAAAGTCGCCTTGTCGAGCAGGTTCTTAACCGCGGTGATCTGACAGATCACGAAGACCGCGATGATGATCGCGTAAGGGGCGTACGCGCGGGCGACCTCGGCCTTGTCGTCGGGATTCGCGACGCGCTGCGCGAACTCCGGCGTCGGCTCGTCGGCGGCACCGCCGGCGATCACCGCAGGGACTTGCTCGCGGCGCGGATGCCAGACGCGCACCATCGCGACCACGGCGGCGGCCGAAAGCAGGGATGCCACCACGTCGGCCAGCGGCACCGAGATGAAGTTGGAGGTCGCGTACTGCGCGACCGCGAAGACGAAACCGCAGACCACCGCCACCGGCCAGGTCTCCCGGATGCCGCGCCAACCGTCGACGATCGCAACCAGCGCCAATGGCACGAATAGGGCGAGTATCGGGGTCTGCCTGCCGACCATCGCGCCGAGGGTGTCGCTCGGGAGTTCGGTCACCTTGCCCAGCGTCAGGATCGGGGTGGCCATCGCCCCGAACGCGACGGGAGCGGTGTTGGCGGTCAACGCGAGCACCGCCGCCTTGAGCGGTTTGAAGCCCAGCGCCATCAACATCACCGACGTCACCGCGACCGGGGTGCCGAACCCGGCCAGCGCCTCGATCAACGCGCCGAACGAGAACGCGATGATGATCGCCTGAACCCGCTGGTCATCGCTGACCCGCGCGAACGAGCGGCGCAGCACATCGAAATGCCCTGTCTCGACGGTCATTTGATAGACCCAGATCGCGTTGATCACGATCCACAGGATCGGAAAGAACCCGAACGCGGCGCCTTCCGTCCCTGCCAGCAACGACTGACCGAGCGGCATCCCGTACACCAGGATCGCGATCACCACCGCGAGTGCCAGCGACACCAGCGACGCCACCCAGGCCGTCACCCGCAGCACGCCGAGCATCACGAAGAGCGAAAGCAGTGGCAGCGCCGCGACCAGCGAGCTCCACGCCAGGGAATGCGCAACCGGATCGAGAATCTGTTGGTACACGGCGACCACCTCGCGGGCACGGCGACATACGACAGTCGCCGGGATAACCAGAAGGGCCGCAGTTCAATCCTCGGCTGAGGATCGCCTACAGAATCGCTGTGCACCTGCCAAGACATTTGAGTAGAGTTCGGTTGCCAGGTTGATCTTCAAAAGACCTGGTCCAGGTCGGGAACAGATAGGAAATAATCATGGGTCGGATGGCTCGCCGTTTCGCGGCGCTTGTCGGTGGTGCCGCGGTTGTGACGATGGTGGGCGTGACCGCCTCGTGCGCCAAGGAAGAAGAGAAGGCGCCGGAGACGTCGACGACAACCACGACTACTACGTCGCCTGCCACGTCTGCGCCGCCGACGGTCGCGCCGACGGAGAAGTCGATCAACCCGACCGGTGGCAACCTGTTCACGCCGCCGGTGAAGGCGCCGCCTGCGCCGACCGCGATTCCCGGCGATAACTAGAACCACGTCAGGCCAGCTCGGACGTACGCTGGCGAGTGTGGTAGCCCGGCATCTGAGCGTGCTGGCGCTGGTGGGCGCTGCGTTGGCGGTGCTCGTCTCGGACCTGCATCCGTCGTCTTCCTACCGTGGAGGCACGATCACGGGCCCGTATTCGTACCTGCTCGCTAGTTCGACCGACCTCGGGCCATCGCATCGCACGGACACCCAGGTGACCGCCGCGTTGCGCGGTGCGGTCCGCCCAGAAGCGCTGTTCGGCTGGGCCGACGAGAACGGGCTGGCGGTGCGCTGGAAGCAGGGCGAGGACTGGGCGGTCGTCGAAGGCGCCGCCGAGGCGGTTGCCAGCGCGTTCGGCGTGGAGGTCCACGACTACCGCGGCATGCGAGGACAGGTGTTCTACGCGTCGCCGCAGCAGCCCGAGATCCCCGAGTCGGTGCGCAATGAGGTTGCCGAACTCGGCAGGATCCTCGGCTATACGCCGCATCGGACGAATCGTCCCGACTTCATTCCCCTCGACGTGCCGGACAAGGGGCTGTCGCCGTCCGCGCTGCGCAACACGTACAACCTTCAAAAGTTGGCCGACGCCGGCTTCACCGGCAAGGGCACCACGATCGTGTTCTTTGCATTCGACGGTTTCGACCAGGCCGACCTCGACACGTTCTCGACCATGTACCGATTGCCGAAGTTCACCCCGACCCTGGTTGGCGGCCAGCCGAGTGAGCCGCACGGCGAGACGACGATGGATCTACAGGTCGCTCACGCCATCGCGCCCGACGCCGCGAAGGTGGTCATCAATGCGCGTCCAACGGTGGAGGGCGACGGCGCGTTCGAGAAGATTGCGCAGATGTTCGACTCGGCCGACCGCCAGTTCCCCGGTGCGGTGTGGAGCTTTTCGATCGGCTGGGGCTGCGACAAACTGCACACCGCAGCGGATCTGGCGCCGGTCCGCTCGGCGTTGAGGACCGCGCAATCGCACGGCACGTCGGCGTTCAACGCGAGCGGCGACCTCGCGGGTATGGAATGCAGGGGCGGCCAGGACTGGTCGTCACCGCCCGGCCCTGACGACGTCGGGCTGGACTCGGTCGCGTCACTGCCGGAGATGACCGATGTCGGCGGCACCACGCTATCCACCGATAAGGACGGTGTGTGGCTGGCCGAGCAGACGTGGTTCGACGTTCCGCTGTCGCAGGGCACCGGCGGCGGTGTGTCCTCGTTGTTCGACCGTCCCGAGTGGCAACGCGGCGTCGCGCGCGACCAGGATCCGGGACGACGGTTGACCCCCGATGTCGCCGCGGTCGCCGACCCGTTCACCGGTGTGCGGATCGTGCTGAACCAGCAAGAGGTGGTGGGTGGCGGCACCTCCCAGTCCGCCCCGATCTGGGCAGGGATGGCGGCCGTGATGAACCAGTACCTGATCAGCAACGGCGGCCGGCCACTCGGCGACCTGAACCCGACGCTGTACCGGATCGCCGCGGGCGCGCCGCTGCCCGGCTTCCGTGACATCACCCTTGGAGGCAATGCGGTGGCCGACGCCGGGCCGGGCTACGACATGGTCACCGGCCTAGGCACGCCTGACGTGGACAACCTCGTCCGCAACGTTCTCGTACTCCAGAAGGCCACCCGATGAGCACGAACGACGAGCAAGTTCCCACCGCGGAATGCCGAGTGTGCGAGACCGACGTCCCGGCCGGCGAGTACTGCGGCCTATGTGGATGTCACCTCACGCCCCGGCGCGGGGAAGGCCCCGACTGGCTGCGCGTCCGCAACTTCGGTGCCGCGCGGGGCGAGCACCTGCTTCAGCCGTCGCTGGCGAGTTCGCTGTTCCCGCACCTGCCGCCACGGTCGCGCACCGTGTTCCGGGTCGGACTCGCGGTGGTGCTCGTCGCCCTGGTCGCGTTCGCGATGCTGCGGCTGCCTGCCGCGCTCGTCACGGTCGCAGCACTCGGCTTCCCATTCCTGTTCCTGCTCTATCTGCGCGAGTCCGACGCGTTCTCCGATACGCCCGCGCGCACATGGGCGCTCACCGCGGCGCTGGGCATCGGACTCGGGGTCGGATGGGTGCTCCTGACGGGCGCCCTGGTTGCCCGCTCTTACGGAATTGCTTTGGGCGCAGGCGTTGTGGGCGCCCGTATGCTGCAGATGGGCATCGGCATACCGCTCGGTGGGGTGATCCTGATGCTGATGCCCGCGGTGATCGTGCGGGCTCTGAAGCCACCCACTCGCGAATCGTTGGACGGCTTCATGATTGGCGCCCTCGGCGCGCTGGCTTTTACCGCGGCCGCGACGTTGACGAGATTGGCCCCGCAGTTCGGCAGTGGTGTGGTGAGCAAGCGACCGATGGAGAGCCTTCTCGTCGAGGCAGGCATCCGGGGAGTGGCGGTGCCGCTGACTGCGGCGGCGGCGGGCGGGTTGATCGGTGCCGCACTGTGGTTCAAGCGTCCGCCGAGCAAGGAGGGCCAGCATCCCGGTGTGGTGCGCGCACTCCTGGTGTCGTTCGCCGTGGCGGTGCTGGCGGTGTACGTGGGCCTCGGCCTGATCGACGTCGCCCACTTCCCGCAGGTGCTGATGTTGGTGCTGTACCTCGCCTTGGCGGCCGTGGCGCTGTTCCTGCTGCGCGTCGGGTTGCACCTGGCGCTGCTGCACGAAGCCCACGACGAGATCCAGTCCGACGAACCGCTGCTGTGCGCGCACTGCGGACACGTGGTTCCCGATATGGCGTTCTGCCCGGCCTGCGGTGTGGCGACGCGGGCGTCGTCACGTTCGTCGCGGTCGGCACGACGTGACCTGCGCCCGGTGCGAAGCGACCAGGAGTCCGAAGGGTCATGAGTACGAAAACGCCCGAGTATTTCCCCGGCTATGCAGTGCCGCCAGGAACGTATAGCGCTGCGCCGGTGCGCACATCGCGGGCTCGGGTGCTATTGATCTGGTTCAGCGCGATCGCCGTGGTAGCCGTTGCGTTGGTCGGCGTCTCGTCGATGATCACCAAGCCGACGGTGCGATACATGTGCCCGCCCGACTGCGGGCGGCCGCCGACGGGCACGCCGGTGGAGGTCAATCCGAGGTTCACCGCGCCCGACGGCGCATTCTCCGTTTCCTATCCTGCCGAGGGCGCGGCATACAAGATCACCACGAAACCCAATGGCATAACGGCGGATCTGCTTGCCGGAGACGGCGGCACAATGCAGTTGTTCAGCCAGCCCGCCGCCAACCGGTCGCCTGAGCAGATCGCCAAGGACCTGATCAAGCAGACCTTCCCCGACACCCGCACCGCGTACAAGATCCCGAATGCGATGGTCGGCTACCACCCCGGATACGGTGAAGCCGCCGACTGCTGGCCTCAGGGCTCCAACAGCAGCTACCTGAAGATGCGGTTGTTGGTGATGGTCGCGGTGAAGAACGACCTGGCACTCGTCGCCGCCGCCGTCGGCCCGTTCCGTGCGTTCGGACCGGACTCCGGTAGCGGTAAACCATCGGGCGCCAGTCTCCAAATCGCTTTGGACATGGGTAAATACGTGAACAGCTTTTCCTGGCGGGGCGATCCGCCCCGTTAGGCGACCTCGGCCTCGACCTCGGCCAATCCGTAACCGCGGTTCCTTGCGACGTCGGCAAGCAGGCTCCGCAGCCGATGCCGCGCGCGATGCAGCCGCGACATCACCGTCCCGATCGGGACGCCGGTGAGCTCGGCGATCTCCTTGAACCGACGGCCCTCGATGTCCGCGTAATAGACTGCGGTGCGCAGTTTTTCGGGCAGCTTCTGCATAGCTTCCCTGATGTCGCTGTCGCCAAGCAGGTCCAGCACCTGATCCTCCGCGGAGCGCAACCCGATCGACGAATGCCTTGCCTCGGCGAGCAGTTGCCCGTCGGTGATCTCATCTGTCAGCCACTGCATCGGCCGGCGCTGTTGTTTGCGGTAGCCGCTGATGTGGGTGTTGACCAGAATGCGGTACAACCAACCGCCGAGGTTGGTGCCGTCGTGAAACCCGTGAAACCCGGTGAATGCCTTTGCCGCGGTCTCCTGCAGCAAGTCCTCCGCCTCCGTGCGGTCCCGGGTCAACTTCATCGCCTGAGGGTAGAACGCATCGAGCAAGGGGATCGCGTCGCGCTCGAACCGCGCCATGAGCGCGCGATCGGTCTCGGCCTGCAATGTTGCGGTGCTACTGCGCATCTGGCACTCCTGACGGCAACGGATCTTGTTGTATGCCTGCAACTCTCGCGGGCAGCAGGTAGCCTGTCTGCACGGCTGGCCCCCCAATGCCGGTGCTGAAAACCCGACCCGGCTCATACCGGTTAACCCCCACACATGGGCCCGTGAACAGCACCTGCCAGGCGACAACCACGGCAGCGGCAATGAGCAGGACGGTCGTGACGACATTGCGGAGCAGTCGTGTGTCGGTGGCATCCATGCTTGTCACGATCGCGGTTTACGCCGCGGTTGTCTTCGACGCTGGCCGCCATATGCGATTACCGCTAGCGGCCATTAGTGGCCGTCCCAGCGGTCCCACAGCGCGCCCACAGCGGCATCGCAGCGCGGTCGGCTAGCCAGGATGTGTGACCACCGGCCGACGGGTGTTAGCCCTGCTGGTACGCCCGACGGCGCCGCCCATGTGGCTGGGCGTGCTAGTCGCTGCCGCGGTGTTTTCGGTGGAGACGCTGTTGGTGTTTGTGCTCAGGAGCCTCGCGCCGATGGACACCTTCGGCGTGGTCTACCTACTCGGCGCCCTTGTCATCGCGATCGGCTGGGGCACCGGCCTTGCCGCCGTGACCTCTGTGGTGAGCGCGTTGGCATTCGGGTACTTCCGCAACTGGCCCAATGACTCGTTCGATCCCACCGACCTGCGCAACTGGGTGGTGATCGGCGTGTTCCTTGTCGTGACATTGATGGCGAACTCACTGGCAGGGGTCGCCAGGGCACGGGCGGCTGAAGCCGATCGCAGTGCTGAGCGGCAGGCCGCGCTGCGACGCGTCGCGACCGCGGTGGCGCAGGGTGTTCCACCCGACGACGTATTCTCGACAGTAACAACGGAGTTGGCACACGCCCTTCACGCCGGACACACCGCACTCTTTCGTTACGAACCCGACGGCACCGCCGTGCTCGTTGCCGTATACGACGAATCCTGCGCGAAGCCGATGTCGGTCGGAGAACACTTCTCGCTTCCTGGCGACAACGTCGCGGCAAGAGTGTTGCGTGCGGGCCGGATCGCCCCGATCATCGTCGATGGCCAGGAATGGGGTGTGGCCGTAGTGAGTTCCTGCCACGGCCAACCATTTCCCGCCGACACCGAAGAGCGCCTCAGAGACTTCGCTGAACTCGTAGCGATGGCCATCGCCAACGCGCAAGCCCGTTCGGACCTCCATGCATCCCGGACGCGGATCGTCACTGCCGCTGACGACGCCCGCAGGCGTCTGGAGCGGGATTTGCACGACGGGGCGCAACAGCGCCTGGTGTCGCTCGCGCTCAAGGCCCGCATGACCGAGGTGTCCCTGCCCGCGGCTCAGCGCGCGATCAAGGAGCAACTCGCCGAGATCGTTGAGGGGCTCGGCGATGTGTCCGAGGAACTGCGGGCGATCTCGCGTGGCATTCATCCCGCGATCCTGTCCAAGGGCGGGCTCGGTCCCGCGCTGCGGTCCCTGGCCTGCCGCTCGGCGGTCCCGGTCGAACTCGACGTCGACGTCGAAGGCCGGCTACCCGACCAGGTAGAAGTCGCGGCCTATTACGTTGTGGCAGAGGCGCTTACCAACACCGCGCGGCATGCGCATGCGGACGAGGTCAAGGTGAGGGTGAAGGCCGCCGATGGGCACCTCGACCTGATGATCTCCGACGACGGGGCCGGTGGCGCCGACCCGGCGAACGGATCCGGGCTGATCGGTCTCGTCGACCGGGTCGAAGCGGTCGGCGGTCACCTTTCGGTCAGCAGCCCCGCCGGGGCCGGCACATCGCTTGCCGCGTCCATTCCGTGCGCTGCGTAGCCCTAGCAAGTGCCTCCGACAAATTGCTGTTTTGGTCGCGAGTTATCCCCAGTTCGAAATTGATCCACAGGCTGAACGTTGTCGAACGGTGGGCCACCCCGTTTGGCGATGTGCTGGTTAGCGTTGGGGTATGGGCGAATTCGTCACTCCAGAGGCGGCGCGTGATCGGTTTCGCGCGTTGGCTGATCAGGTGGACGCCGCCTATGCCGAGACGTGGGCGTTGTTCTCTGACGGGGTGGGCAACGAGTTTCGAGTGGAGCTGGCCGAGCGATTGGAAACCCAGGAGCGCACGAACCGCGCCCTGATGTACGAGGTGTTCGGCGAGATCGCCGACCCACCCGACGAGACGACGATCGCACCGGTGCTGACCGACACGCTGTGCGCGCGGCTGCGGGTTCCGCCAAGGGAGATCAAACGTCGCATGAAAATGGCCGAGCGCATCCGGCCGCGGCGCCAACTATCCGGCCCGCCGCTGGCACCTGAGCTGGCACACGTCGCTGCAGCGATGGCGGCCGGCGCCATCGGCGAGGATCATCTGCGGGTGATCTGCCGGGCCATCGACGTCCTACCCTCCTGCGTGTCGGCCGTCGACCGCGACGACGTCGAACGCAGCCTGGTGACAGAAGCCAGCAAGAATGACGCCGATATCGTCAAGGCCGTCGCCCGCCGCATCGATGAGATCTTCAACCCCGACGGCGATTACGACGAAGCCGACCGGGAGCGCCGACGCGGACTTCAGCTGGGCGCGCAGGCACCGGACGGGATGTCACGGTTATCGGGCTGGATCGACCCCGAAACCCGCTGCTATGTGGAGGCGGTCACCGCCGCCGTGCGGCCAGGCCGACACCTGCCCGACGGCACGATGGCCGAGGTGGCCGATGACCGCAGTCCCTCCCAACGCCGCCACGACGGCATCAAACTCGGCCTCAAAACCGCTATCGCCTCTGGCGGCATGGGTTCACACCGCGGCCATCCGGTCACCGTGATCGCACGCACCACCCTGGCTGAACTCAACCAAGCCGCCCATGCCGTCACGGACCCCGCGATTCCGATGCCGCCACCGGCGCGCACCGGCGGTGACACCGCGCTGCCGATGCGCGACCTGATCCGGATGGCCGCAGACGGCATCCACTACCTGGTGGTGTTCGACGACCACAGCGAGCGACCGATCTATCTCGGTCGCCAGCAGCGCATCGCCACCGCCGATCAACGCATCATCTGCTACGCCCGTGACGGCGGCTGCACCCGCCCGAACTGTCTCGAACCGGGCTATCACAGCGAGGTTCACCACTGTCCGGACTGGGCCTCAGGCGGCACCACCGACGCCGACACTCTGTTCTTCGCCTGCGGGCCCGACCACAAACGGGTCAGCGATGGCCACTGGGAAACCACCGTCGCCGGCACCGGCCGACTCGCGTGGACCAACGGCACGAAGCCGCCCGAAATCAACCACGCACACCACCCCGAAGAACTCCTCCGAGGCGACACCGACCCACCGGGCAACGAGCAGGATTAGTGCTCACCAGCGCCAGGGCCAGCCCCATGGATGCCAGAACGGATTGCCGTAGCCGTATCCGCCGCCGTGAAAGCCGTAGCCGCCGCCGTGGCCATAGCCGTGCCCGAAGCCGTGGCCACCGCCGGGCCATCCGCCGCCGTGCCAACCGACCGGCTGCACCGTCGTCGTTGCGGAATTCGACTCTGTTGGGCTTGCGGCCGCGATACCTGTTCCGATGCCGAGCGTTGACGCTCCGACCAGGCCGGCGATCGCGACACTACTGATCACTCGTTTGACGTTCATGCGATCCAGCGTTCTCCGCGGATGGGCATGCGGCGTCGGCGTTGGCACCCAAAAGGCGCCCCCAGCTAGCGGGTAGCGTCAACGCGTCAGGCAGACGTCTTCACCTTGGCCGCTGCCGATTCGGGCATCGGCTCGTAGCGCGCGAACGACCGCGTGAACGATCCCGCGCCGTGCGACAGCGACCTCAAATCGATTGCGTACCTCGTCAATTCGACCTCGGGAATCTCGGCCTTCACCAGCGTGCGGTCCTCACCGACATTCTCGGTGCCCAGCACACGGCCGCGGCGGCTGGACAGGTCGCCCATCACCGAACCGACCATGTCGTCGGGCACCAGCACCGAGACCTCGTCGACCGGCTCGAGCAGGTTCACCCGGGTCGCGGCGGCGGCCTCCCGCAGCGCCAAGCTGCCCGCCATCTGGAACGCGAAATCCGACGAGTCCACGCTGTGGGCCTTGCCGTCGAACAGCGTGACCCGGATGTCGACCACCGGATAGCCTGCGCCGACACCCTTCTCCATCTGGGCGCGAACACCCTTCTCGACGCTCGGGATGAAGTTTCGCGGCACGGCGCCGCCGACGACCTTGTCGACGAACTCGAATCCGGAGCCCTCCGGCAGTGGCTCGACGTCGATGTCGCACACGGCGTACTGGCCGTGTCCACCGGACTGCTTGACGTGTCGACCCTTGCCTCTTGCCTTGCCGCCGAACGTTTCTCGCAGCGGCACCCGCAGTTCGACGGTGTCCACGGCTACGCCGTAGCGTCGGGCCAGCGCATCGAGGATCACACCCGAGTGGGCCTCACCCATGGTCCACAGGACGATCTGGTGCGTCTCGGGATTCTGCTCGATGCGCAGCGTCGGATCCTCGGCGGCGAGTCGTTGCAGGCCGACCGAGAGCTTGTCCTCGTCGGTCTTGGCGCGCGGCTGCACCGCCATCGGCAGCAGCGGCTCGGGCATGGTCCATGGCTTGAGCACCAGTCCATCGGACTTGTCCGACAGCGTGTCGCCAGTCTCGGCCTTGGACAGCCTGCCGATCGCGCAGATGTCGCCGGCCACCACGGCGGGCGCGGGCCGCTGCTGCTTGCCGAGTGGGAACGACAGCGTGCCGATCCGTTCGTCCTCGTCATGATCGGCGTGGCCGGCTGACGAGCTGAACCCGTCGGTCCCGAAAAAGGAACTGAAATGGCCCGACACGTGAACCGTCGCGTCGGGCCTGATGGTCCCGGAGAAGACCCGGACCAGGCTGACCCTGCCGACGTAGGGATCCGACGTCGTCTTGACGACCTCGGCGAGCAGCGGCCCGTTCGGATCGCATGCCAGCCCGTCGCGGGCCTTGCCCTGTGGTGTGAAGACCTCGGGCAGCTGGTGTTCGGGGGGCGATGGGAACGCGCTGGTAATGATCTCCAGCAGTTCCAGCGTGCCGACACCCGTACCGCTGCACGCGGGGATCACCGGGAAGAACGACCCGCGGGCGACCGCCTTCTCCAGGTCCTCGATCAGCACCGCCTGGTCAATCTCCTCGCCACCGAGGTAGCGCTCCATCAGTGTCTCGTCCTCGGACTCCTCGATGATTCCCTCGATCAGAGTGCCGCGCAGCACCTCGATCGGCTCGGAGTACGACGCGTCCGGTGCGTGGGTTTCGGTGCGTTTACCGTTGGAGTATTCGTAGTGCGTCTGGGACAGCAGCCCGATCAGTCCGGTGCAGGGGGAGTCGGCGGCGAGATATAGCGGTAAAACCTTGTCGCCGAACGCCTGCTGTGCCGCCGTGAGTGCACTCTCATAGTTCGCGCGGGCGTGGTCGAGTTTCGTGATCACCACGGCGCGGGGCATGCCCACCTGAGCGCACTCGAGCCACAGCGACTTGGTGGGGTCGTCGACCCCTTCGTTCGCCGCGATCACAAAGAGCGCGCAGTCAGCGGCACGCAGACCTGCCCGCAGCTCGCCGACGAAGTCGGCGTAGCCGGGGGTGTCGATCAGGTTGACCTTGATCCCGTCGTGTTCGAGCGGCGCGAGCGCGAGGCCCACTGAGCGCTGCTGGGAGATCTCCGCCTCGTCGCTGTCGCAGACGGTGGTGCCGTCGACGACGGAGCCCTGTCTGTTGAGAACACCGGAGGCAACCAGGAGGGCCTCGACGAGTGTGGTCTTGCCGCCACCCGATGGGCCCACCAGCACCACGTTGCGGATGGCGGCCGGACTGTCCGCGGTGGGTGCGGCTCCGGCCTGGGAAGTTGTCGTCTTGTCAGCCATGACGTTCCCCTCCTGTCGGCGAAGCCGACGATGAGACCCAGCAGCTGCTCCGCTGCTGTTAATCCACAATTCCCCGAAGCGACACCGAGCACAAGAGATTCGATGAGTTTGGCGGGCGCAAGACCTACCCGATAGGTAATCGACACGCGACCGCCGCGCGATGAGGGTGGAGCCATGACAAATTTCGACGACATCGCACAGCGCTACATCGACACCTGGAACGAGACCGACCCGAGCGCCCGGCGCGCCGCCGTCGATCAGCTCTACACCGAGGACGCCCGGTACGTGGACCCGATGGCCGCCGCGGAGGGCCGTGAGGCGATCGCATCGATGATCGGCGCGGTGCAGGATCAGTTCCCCGACTTCAGGTTCCGGTTGGCGGGCCCGGTCGACGCGCACCACAACCAGGCGCGGTTCGGTTGGGAATTGGGCCCGAACGGGAGCGACGCTCCGATCGCCGGATTCGACGTGGCCGTCACCGACGCCCAAGGCCGGCTTCAGACTGTGCTGGGGTTCCTCGACAAGGTGCCCGCAACGACCTGAGCGGTCAAGCCTGCCAGGATGACCACTTCTTGACATCGACAGTGACGACGGGCCCGTCGAGCGCAATGCGTTGGTACTGAACGTATTTCTGGCGTAACCACGCGTAGCCACCCGCCATCGCCTCGCCGCTGTAATGGATCGCTGCGATGCCGTCGGCGCGCACCCACCACAACTGTGACCAGTCATCGTCGTAGTGATCGACGAGCAAAGTCACTTGTGGGTTGCCCTCGATATTGGCCAGCCGGCGAAGTTTCTTGGTGGACTTACGTTTCGCGTCGATGGCGGTGTAGATGACGTCGCCGTGTACCGCGAACACGATGGGCACCAGGTGCGGCACGCCGTCCGGTCCGACGGTGGCGAGCATCGCCACGGGCGATTCCGCGAACTTGGCAATGGCATCGTCGTCGGCCATTGGTCCAGAGTATTCCTGGCTGCTAGTCCTCCATACACGCACGGGCGGTGTCGAGAGCCATTGAAGATGAAGTGCAGGTGGGCTTTGAGATGGTGCGCGCCAGCAGGGCGTACAGCGTCTTCTGTTCATCAGGGTTCAGTGGGTCCAGGACCCGTTGTTCGACCCCGGCGAGAAGGTGGGTGACCTCCTCGAGGCGGGCCCTGCCCGCGTCCGTCAGCGCGACGGTGTGACGACGGCGGTCCTGCGGCGAACGGCGCCGCTGCACCAGACCGTCGACCTCCAGCTCGTTCAGCAGTGCGACGACATTGGTCGGGTCCACCCCAAGCGTGGCGGACAGGTCGGACTGGTTCTGTTCGCCGAGGTCGCGCAGCAGCGTGAGGGCGACGACGTGGCGAGCGCGCAGCCCGAATGCCGCGAGTTCGACCTCGGATTCGGTCTGCATCCGGCGCGCGAGGTGGACAAGCAGCGGGCCCGACAGATCCTCGTCGGGTCGGACAATGGGCAGGTCATCCACCTGTTCAGGCTACTGGAATAAACGAAGAGTCCATCTGGTATAGATAATTTGTACAACACTAACGATCTATGGAGGACAAGGAATGGCTCACCTTCTGCATATCGACTCGTCCGTGCAGGGCGATCGCTCGGTCAGCCGCCGACTGAGCGCCCGCGCGGCGGAACGCTGGCGCGCCACGAACCCCGGCGGCGCTGTCACCTACCGCGACCTCGCCGCTAACCCGATTCCGCACCTCGACGCCGCAACAGGGACGGCTCGACTGGTGCCCGCCGAAACGCGTACGCCGGCGCAGGAAGCGTCGTTCGCGCTGAGCGTCGCCCTGATCGACGAGATCAAGAACGCCGACACTGTCGTGCTGGGCCTGCCTCTGCACAACTTCGGTGCACCGAGCAGCGTCATGGCATGGGTGGACCACATCGTCGCCTTCGGGTTGTCGGTCGACGCCGAAAACGGCGTCGGACTTCTCGGCGGAACCGACTTCATCGTCCTCGAGAGCCGCGGAGGCGGATACGGGCCGGGCACCCCGCGTGAGGGCTGGGATCATGCCGAGACCTGGCTGCCGCACGCGGTTGCGATGACCGGTCTGCAGCCGCGCTTCATCACCGCCGAGCTCACGATGGCCGACGTGAATCCTGCGATGGCCGACTTGAAACCGCTCGCCGCCGACAGCCTCAGCCGGGCGCTGGCAGACATCGACAGACTGTGGACCGCCGGCGAGAACGCCGCCTGACGTCATGGCCGGCAGCGTGGTCTAGCGAGTTCCGCGCTGACCCGTGCGCGGTTGCGGGGCCACGCTGATCGGTGCCCGGGTCACGGGGGTGCGCGTCACGCCGATCTCCGGCGCCTTGGTCGGCCGGGGCTGGTATTGCGGGCCCTGCCTCGGCACCGCCGTCACCGGCAACGCCGACTCTGGCGGTGGTGGTGGCGGAAGTGGAGGTGGCGTCTCCGCGCTCGTCGCCTCGGGGACCGACTCGGCGCTGGTCGGCGCGCTTGGGGTCACCGATGACCTCACGTCGTCGCCGGTGCCTGCCGGACCGCGGAACACCAGCAGCACGCTCGCCACCACGATCGCGGCCACTGCGGCGGACGCCGCGACCAACGCGGTCATCGCCTGCTTGGTGCGATACCACGGCGGTGGCGGCGGGGTGTATTTCCAGGTGTTGTCGTTGAACGCGTCGAAGTGGCCAGTATCGGTGGGATCGTCGGCGAGAAAGTCATCGGAACTCGGTTGGTTATCCCAGAAGTTGTCGTCGGGTTCGTCCCACAGATCGTCGCCAGGGTCCTTCGGAGGGGCCTCGGGCTCCCCGGCCGGCTCGACCTCAGACTCCGCGTCATCGCTGGTCAACCCGTCTGCATCGGACGGGTCGTCCCAGAGGTAGTCGAAGTCCCCCGGGGCTTCGCGTTCAACCACATACCGATGTTAGCCCCCGTACCAGGGCAAATGCGCGGTCGCCGGGAAACCGGACCGAGTCATAAGAAGTCACACCGGCACCGCGGCGGCCACGGTAGGGTTCGGTCTCCCCGTTGGATTCATTCACCGCGGCGATCCGGCGCCGTAACCCCTGCGACACCGCGCCGACTCCCGCCCATCGGAAGGTTCGCTGATGAACAAGTCTCTTGCGGCAGTCTCCGCCGCGTCCATGCTCGTCCTTTCGGGCTTGACTGCATGCGCCCCGCCCGAGAAGGAAAACACGGGCGGCGAGACGTCCTCGGGCGTAAAGGTCAGCGAAGCGACCTCGGCCGCGGACTTCGGCGGCATGGACGCGCTCGTCGAGGCGGCCAAGAAGGAGGGCGAGCTCAATGTGATTGCCCTGCCGCCGGATTGGGCCAACTACGGCGCCATGATCAAGGCCTTCTCCGACAAGTACGGCATCAAGGTCAACTCGGCGCAGCCCGACGCGGCCAGCCAGGACGAGATCAACGCCGCCAACCAGCAGAAGGGCAAGAGCAGCGCGCCCGACGTCTTCGATCTCGGCCAGTCGGTGGCGCTCGCCAACACGGCGATGTTCGCGCCGTACAAGGTCGCGACGTGGGACGACATCGCTGCGGCATACAAGGATCCCAACGGCGCGTGGGTCAACGACTACGGCGGCTACATGTCCATCGGTTTCGACTCGGCGAAGGTGCCGCCGGTCGCCACCGTCAACGATCTGCTCAAGCCCGAGTTCAAGGGCAAGGTCGCGCTCAACGGCGATCCCACACAGGCCGGCGCCGCGTTCTCCGGCGTGCTGATGGTGGCGCTGTCGCAGGGCGGCTCGGCCGACGACATCGCGCCTGGCGTCGAGTTCTTCCGCAAGCTCAAGGAGGCGGGCAACTTCCTGCCCGTCGATCCGACGCCGGCCACCATCGAGTCCGGGCAGACGCCGGTCGTCATCGACTGGAACTACCTGAACGCGGCCGAGACCAAGAAGCTGCCCACGTGGCAGGTGGTGGTCCCACCCGACCAAGCCGTCGCCGGCTACTACTACCAAGCGATCAACAAAGACGCGCCACATCCTGCGGCCGCGCGGCTGTGGCAGGAGTTCCTCTACAGCGACGAGGGCCAGAACCTGTTCGCCAAGGGCGGTGTGCGGCCTGTCCGGGCCGACAACATGATGGCCGCAGGCACTCTCGACAAGACCGTCTCGAGTCAGTTGCCGGTGATCGACGGACCAGTCACCGTCCCAAGCCCGGAGCAGACCGAGAAGGCGACCAAGTACCTTTCGGATAACTGGGCCAAGGCGATCGGCTGACGTTGGGGCGCAAGCTTCGCGACGCACTGCCGCTGGTGCCGTTCCTCGCGGTCGTGGTGGTCTTTCTGATCATCCCGACCGTGACTGTGATCGTCAGTGCGTTCTTCGCCGACGGCGTGTTCTCGCTCGCCCGGATCGAGGCGCTGTTCTCCGGCACCGCACTCAGTGCGCTGTGGAAGAGCGTGCTGCTATCTGGCAGCACCGCCATCATCGGGGCGGTACTCGGCGCGGTGTTGGCGTGGCTGATCGTGAGCAGCCCGCCCACATCGATGGTCCGCCGAGCGGTGATCTCGCTGTGCAGTGTGCTGGCCCAGTTCGGCGGCGTCGCACTGGCATTCGCGTTCCTGGCGACCGTCGGGCTCAACGGCGTGCTGACGTTGTGGGTGCAGCAGGTCTTCGGTTTCAACCTTGCCGGCTCCGGCTGGTTATACAGCCTGACCGGGCTGATCCTGGTCTACACATACTTCCAGATCCCGTTGATGGTCATCGTCTTCGTGCCCGCTCTCGAAGGGCTGCGCGATCAGTGGCGCGAGGCGGCGGTGAGCCTTGGCGCTTCGACGTGGCGCTACTGGCGTGAGGTGGCCGTCCCGCTCTTGACGCCCGCGTTCTTGGGTTCGGCACTTCTGTTGTTCGCCAATGCCTTTGCGGCGTATGCGACGGCTGCCGCGCTGGTCAGCCAGGGCAGCCCGATCGTGCCTTTGTTGATCCGGTCCGCGCTCACCAGCGAAGTGGTGCTCGGCCAGTCGGGGTTCGCCTACGCACTGGCCCTCGAGATGATTCTCGTCGTGGCCGTGGTGATGGTGGCCTACAACGCACTGGTGAGACGCACGGCCAGGTGGCTGAGGTGAGGCGCACGGGCTTGGGCGGCAAGGTCTTTCGCGCGGCGCTCTGGGTGGCATTCGGGTTGTTCTTCTTGTTCCCGCTGTACGCGATGGCCGACTTCTCCACGAGGAACTTGATCGCCGGCGGCCGCACCATGCAGGCGTGGAAGAACTTGATCGCGGACGACGCGCTGTATCAGGCGATCGTGATCTCGTTGCTGCTGGCGGTTTTCACAGTGGTGGCGATGCTGCTGGTGCTGGTGCCGACGATGATCTGGGTTCGGCTGCGGGCACCGTGGGCCAAGGGCATGGTGGAGTTCTTGTGTCTGCTTCCGTTGACGATCCCTGCACTGGTGATCGTGGTCGGGCTTCGCAACGTGTACCTGTGGGTGACCTACTTCCTCGGTGAATCCGCATTGACGCTGACGTTCGTCTACGTCGTGCTGGTGTTGCCGTTTGCGTACCGGGCGATCGACGCCGCGCTGTCGTCGATCGACCTGCAGACGCTTGCCGAGGCTGCGCGCTCGCTTGGCGCAGGCTGGGCGACCACGATTATGCGGGTGGTGGTGCCCAACATCTGGTCCGGAATCCTTTCGGCCGCCTTCATTTCCATTGCTGTCGTGCTTGGCGAATTCACTATCGCGTCGCTGTCCGGGTTCGAGACGCTGCAAGTGCAGATCGTTCAGATCGGCAAGACCGACGGCCCGACGTCCGTCGCCGCGTCGCTCGCGGTGCTGCTATTCGGCTTCGCGCTTCTGCTGATCCTTTCGCTCGTGACCCGCGGGCGGCGCAGGGTCGCCGCCGATCCCGCGGTTCCCAACCCCGCCCCCTCTGGAGTGTCCTCATGACCAACGGTGTTGCCGTCGAACTCAACGACCTGACAAGGGTGTACGGGAGCGTGAAGGCGCTCGACGGCTTCACGCTGCACATCGCGCCGGGCGAACTCGTCGCGCTGCTCGGCCCGTCGGGGTGCGGGAAAACCACCGCGCTGCGGATCCTCGCGGGCCTCGACGAAGCGACGACGGGCACCGTGTCTGTAGGCGGCCAGGACGTCAGCGGTGTGCCTGCCAACAAGCGTGATATGGGCATGGTGTTCCAGGCGTACAGCCTGTTCCCCCATCTGACCGTGCTCGACAACGTCGCATTCGGCCTGAAGATGCGCGGAAAAGCCAAGAGCGACCGGACTTCTCGGGCCGCCGACATGCTGGATCTGGTGGGCCTATCGGCGCACAAGCACAAGTACGCCAGCGAGCTTTCGGGCGGCCAGCAGCAGCGGGTGGCGCTGGCGAGGGCGCTGGCGATCCAGCCCCGGGTGCTTCTTCTCGACGAGCCCTTGTCCGCGCTGGATGCCAAGGTGCGCACACAGCTGCGCGACGAAATCCGGCGGGTCCAGCTCGAAGTCGGCACCACGACGCTGTTCGTGACCCACGACCAGGAGGAAGCGCTTGCTGTCGCGGACCGGGTCGGCGTGATGAGCCAGGGCAGGCTCGAGCAGCTGGCCGCCCCCGCCGATCTCTACGCCAACCCGGCGACTCCATTCGTCGCGGACTTCGTCGGCCTCAACAACAAAGTCGCTGCCGAGGTGTCGGACGGCCGTGCGCAGCTACTCGGGGCGTCGGTGCCGGCGCTGGCAGGCTCGATCTCCACCGGCCAGGGACTGGCGATGGTCCGCCCCGAGGCGGTCACCGTTTCATCCGACCAGGACGGCACGTCGACCGTCAGCTCTGTCGCGTTCCTCGGGCCGATCTCGCGGGTGTACTGCACCCTGCAGGACGGCTCGGTGATCAGCGCCCAGATGGCGAGCTCGCAGGCCAGGGGATTCGACCCGGGCGACCCGGTGACCGTCGGCGTCGAACCTACCGGCGTGCTAGTCGTGAAGGGCGAGGACGCCGCCTGACCAACCGCGGTCGCGTGCGAGCAGGTCCGCGGTCGTCTCGCGGCGCATGAGCTCGGTGGCCTGTCAACCATGTTGTAGTTCGACGCCATGCTGTGCTGATAGGCGCCCGTTGCCGCGACCGCCAGCAGATCGCCGGGATGGATATCGGCAGGGAGCTCAACGTCGCGGGCGATCTCGTCGCCCGACTCGCAATGACGACCCGCGACCGTGACGAGCTGCGTCGGGCAAAGCGAGTGGCGGTTGGCCAGCGCCACCGTGTATTTCGCACCGTAGAGGGCGACACGTGGATTGTCGGACATGCCACCGTCCACCGCCACGAACGTGCGTCCACCGGTTTGAGACTTCACCGACGCCACCCTGTAGAGCGTCACCCCGGCGCGGGCGCTGACCGCGCGACCTGGCTCGACCACGATCCGCGGACGCGGGAACCGTTCCGAGGCGCACGCCCAGTCGAGGGCGTCGTCGATGATGTCGGCGAGCTCGGCCAGGTCGAGTTCGGGATCCCCTGTGACGTATGGGATGCCGTGCCCGCCGCCGATGTTGAGTTCGTGCAGGATGACACCGTGCCTGGCCCGGATGTCCGCCATGGCCGCGATCATCCTGCGGATGGCCTCGCCATACAACGCCGGATCGGTGATCTGTGATCCGATGTGGCAGTGCAACCCGACCAGCTCCAGAAGTGGCTGGTGCAGAATGCGTTCCACGGCCTCGGCGGCATGACCGCCTGCAAGGGTGAAGCCGAACTTCTGGTCGTTGACACCGGTCGTCACCGCGGCGTGGCCGTGGATGTCGATGTCTGGTGTCACCCTGATCAGCACGCGTTGCGGCCCGCGGACTTCGCAAGCCAGGTAGGCGATTTCCATCAGCGAGTCGATGACCACCCGGCCGACGCCCGCTCCCTCCTCGGCCACCCAGCGCGCGACGGTCGTCGTCAGCAGTGCCTTGGCGGCATAGACGGTTTCGACGTTGCGCAGAGTGGTGCGGTACCGGGTCAGCCGGTGCCGAAGGTCGGACTCGTCGAGAACGTATGCCGGGGTGCGGAACTCGTCGGCGATGTCCGTCAATGGCACATCTCCGATGCATAGGCGCCCAAGGTCGTCGACGCCTGCGGTCAGCGGCCAGATCGCCGGGTCTATTCGGGTGGCGGCGGCGTGGTGCAAGGACGGCAGATAGTCCAGCAATGTCATAAGGCCACGGTGCGCCGGTCATGACCGGATGGCACGCGTCTTGACGGCGTCTTGACGCGCAGGCGGCAAATATTGATGCGGTGCGGTCAGACGTCTTTGACGGGCTCGATTCCCAGGTCTGAGTAGGTGATCAGCGCGACGAATGGGACGCCTCGTGCAGCGAAGCGCTTAGTGGCGATGTCGCCGCGGTCCACCATCGGGATCACGCCGGTGACCACCGCGCCCACCGCCGTAACCCGCTCGAGTGCCTTTTCGGTGGAGCCGCCGGTGCTGATCACGTCGTCGACGAGAAGCACGCGGGTGCCTTCACCCAGCCTGGTTCCCTCGACCCACTGCTCGCGGCCGCGCTGCTTCTGCTCCTTGCGCACCGAGAACCAGGCCTTGCCTGTGACCATCGCGACGCCGATCGCGATCGAGTCCGCACCCATGGTCAGGCCGCCGACAGCGTCGAACTCGATCCCGTTCGCGGCGGCGAGGTCGGCCACCGCACGGCTGACGATCGCCAACCGCTCGCCGGTGTCGACGGCGTACTTGCCGTCGATGTAATCGTGGCTGAGCTGGCCGCTGGCCAATTTGAACGGCTCGGCGCGATGCTCATAGCCGCGGGTGCGGATGAGGTCGAAGGCCGCTTGCCAGGTGTCCGGTCGGTCGGTCGAAGACATATCAGGATGGTATTTCAGGCCTGTCGCGACCGACGCGTCAACTCGACGGCGGCTGAACGCAATTCATCGATCGAGTCGATGGGTGCGGCGTAACCGATCCGGGTGTAGGCCACGCCGCGCGGCGTGACGACCCTCAGATCGAGTCCGTACCGGTCGGCGCCGGTGCAGGTGGCCGCGGTGGTATCGGGATATCCGCCCAGCACCTGCGCGGTTGCGACGAGGGCGTCGGCATGGTCGGCGTTGAGATGGGCGATGGCCCCGTCGGCTCGCGGCGATACCGGGTCGGGTTCGGCGACGCCGTATGCATCACCTGCCGCCGAATCCATCCGGCCGTACCCGCCGACCCAGCGGACCCGCTGCACCCGAAGGACCCAAAGCGAGAAGTCGCTGTAGTCGATGTAGTACTTGGCCGCGGCGACGGCGGACAGGTGCGCATCACGGGCTGCCGCACGTTCGACGCCGCTGGGGGCCTCGACGACACCCGCGAGTGTGATGCGACCGCTGGCCAACGGATCGGCCTCACGCTGCGGCGCGACGATCGCGATGCTGGCGCGCGGGTCGGAGGCGAGGTTGCGGCCGTGTTCGGCGAGATTGGACACACACAGCACCGGCGCACCGCCGAGTAGTCCGTAGGTGACGAACGACGCCCACGGATCGCCGTCGGCAGTCAGGGTCGCCAGTGTGCCCGTGTTGGTCGACGCGGCGATCGTGCGTGCTTCTTCGGCGGCCGACGGGCGAACGGAATTTGCGACAGCGGTCAGCGGGGGAGGGACCGAAGGGGCATCGCCAGGGTCGCCATGATCACGGGACGTCACGTCGGCACGATACCCAACTGCGGCAGGGTTGCCAGACCTCCGACAGAAACTGACGCATGCGTCGAATAGATCTTGATTTCAGCAACAAGTATCTCCGGACTAATTGAACTGAATATGCGAGAATTGCGCGGGATTAAATGTTTGGCGGGCAACCATTCTCTTCGAGGGCGGGGTCGCTGTGGCTGGTTCGGCTTTGCGCTTGATCGCATGTGCCGGGCTGCTTACTACGGGTCTATTGATGGCAGTCGCGTGCGCTGGGATAGCGGCTGCCGAACCCGGTGACTCGACCGATGGCGGATCCGAAGGCGCGTCGGTGACCAGCCAAGTCGATGGCGGTTCGGACAACGCAGGCGAAGCGACAAAGCCCGACCCTCCCACCAGCACCGTCGGGTCAGGGCGCGACGATATCGACGTCAAATCGGGAGTTGACGAGAATAAAAAGAATGGCTCTTCGACAGGTAGCAAAAAATTCAGTGGGTCGTTTACCATCCCAATCCTGCGTATTCCTCGTAGGGCGGAGTTGCCGGCGAGCGGATTGCCTAATCCGAACCTGTTCTATACGACTTTGGTGATACCCGTGCCGACGCTCGCGGACGTGTTCGCGGCGATGCAACCCCAGCCCGAACCGTCGCCGGCGCCCGGTCCTGCGTTCAGGACGCAGGAAGAGGGACCGCCCGTGGCGGACTCGGGCGGCGGAGGGCTCGACCCGCTGTCCACCGGCGTCGCGGCCGAGCCGCCGGTGCTGCAGGCCCCGCTGGTGATTGCGCCGCTCCCGATCCCGCTACCGCCTGCCGGCGTGCCCGCCGCGCCGCTGGGAGCTTCTGCGGGGGCAGCGCCGGCACCCGTCGTCGACGCCGTCGCTGTCGGGGCAAGGACCCCGGTGATTCGCGGTTCGTTGCCTCCGACGGTGGAACCGCCCACCGCGTCGCTGACACCAATGAGCGGGCAGGCGACGCGGCTCGGTTACCCGCGCTATCTACGCAACCCGACGGCGGGAGAACTTGCAGCCGTCGCGCTGCCAGGGGTGACCGGACTGCTGTTCCTCACCTTCAGCGGTGGGGTCGTCGGCTACCGGCAGGCCAACAGTGTCCGGTTCCTCCGAGTTCAGGGCGCCGAGCGTTTCCTGCGCTAGGGGGCGTTAGCCGCCGAGTGAGGCGATCAGGTCCTTGATCCGGGACGTCTCGTCCTCGGTCGCGGGCTCCTCCGCCTCGACAGCCTCGATGAGGTCCTTACGCAGACCCACACCGTTGGCCGCTTCCTTCGTCGACAGCTTGGCGTGCCCGCGCGCGACGTACAGCCGCTGTCCGAGCGTCGCTCCCGGCCCGTTTGCGGCCGTCTCCATCAACTCGTCGTAACGGTGCCGCACACCACTGAGCGCGACGATGACCGACGGTGTGACCCGGCTTCGGCCCGCCGCCTCGGACAACGAGCCCTGAAGTTTGCGGAGGCCGGCGAGGATGATGCCGACCCGGTGGGGAAACTCGGGGTCACCCGAGTCTGGAAGCGTGTCGATGGCGGCGGTGTACATGTGCATCGCCGCATCGGACATCCCAACAATTACTGGAGCTTCACCATCATTCGGCGTCGAATCAGCCACGACTACTCGATTCCTCGTCGTACAAACAACGCCAGTGATGGCCAGATCGCCACGCTGACGGATCTAGGACGCGCAAACCGTAACCCGACTCGATTGCGGATTCAACCGGTGCCCAGCAGGAATTAGTTGGCCGGTGGCCGCGCGCGGGCGACGTCGAGTTTGCGGGCGCCGGGCACAACGTTGGTGATGGCTTCGGCGGCGATTCAGTTTCGCCCAACATGGGTAGGTTGGAACGCTGATGGACCAAAGCATCGAAGAAGCCGCGGTACACGATCCCGCCGAAGGTAGCCACGTCGAAGACGGCGTGGTCGAACACCCCACCGCAGAAGACTTCGGACACGCCCGCGCCCTGCCGGAGGATCGCACCTGGTTCAAGCGCGCGGTGTTCTACGAAGTGCTGGTGCGTGCGTTCTACGACTCCAACTCCGATGGCGCCGGCGATCTGCGCGGACTGACCGAGCAGCTCGACTACCTGAAGTGGCTTGGCGTCGACTGTCTTTGGTTGCCGCCGTTCTACGACTCGCCGCTGCGTGACGGCGGCTACGACATCCGCGACTTTTACAGAGTGCTGCCGGAGTTCGGCACCGTCGACGATTTCGTGAACCTGCTCGACGCCGCGCACCGCAGGGGCATCCGCGTCATCACCGATCTCGTCATGAACCACACCTCCGACTCCCACGAGTGGTTCCAGGAGTCACGGCGCAACCCCGACGGCCCCTACGGCGACTACTACGTCTGGAGCGACACCAGCCAGAAGTACGGCGACGCCCGAATCATCTTCGTCGACACCGAGGAGTCGAACTGGACGTTCGACCCGGTGCGCAAGCAGTTCTACTGGCACCGGTTCTTCTCACATCAGCCCGACCTGAACTACGACAACCCGGCCGTGCAGAACGCGATGATCGACGTGCTCCGGTTCTGGCTCGACCTCGGCATCGACGGGTTCCGGCTGGATGCCGTGCCGTATCTGTTCGAGCGGGAAGGCACCAACTGCGAGAACCTGCCGGAGACCCACGCGTTCCTGCGGCACTGCCGCAAGGTGATAGACGACGAGTTCCCCGGCAGGGTGCTGCTGGCCGAGGCCAATCAGTGGCCCGCCGACGTCGTCGAGTACTTCGGCGATCCCAAGACCGGCGGCGACGAATGCCATATGGCGTTTCACTTCCCGCTGATGCCACGCATCTTCATGGCTGTCCGTCGCGAGTCGCGGTTCCCGATCTCCGAGATCCTCGCGCAGACACCCGAGATACCGGACATGGCGCAGTGGGGAATCTTCCTGCGCAACCACGACGAGTTGACGTTGGAGATGGTCACCGACGAAGAGCGTGACTACATGTACTCCGAATACGCCAAGGACCCGCGGATGAAGGCCAACGTCGGCATCCGGAGGCGGTTGGCGCCGCTGCTGGAGAATGACCGCAACCAGATGCAGTTGTTCACGGCGCTGCTGTTGTCACTCCCGGGTTCACCGGTGCTGTACTACGGCGACGAGATCGGGATGGGCGACATCATCTGGCTCGGCGACCGTGACGGGGTCCGCACCCCGATGCAGTGGACGCCGGACCGCAACGCGGGCTTCTCCACCGCGAACCCGGGCCGGTTGTACCTGCCGCCCAACCAGGACCCGATCTACGGGTATCAGTCGGTGAATGTCGAGGCGCAACGCGACAGTTCGACGTCGCTGCTGAACTGGACCCGCACGATGCTCGCGGTGCGGGGGCGTCACGACGCGTTCGCGATCGGCAGCTTCCGCGAGCTGGGCGGCTCCAACCCGTCGGTGCTCACCTATGTCCGCGAGACCGACAACGACACCGCACTGTGCGTTAACAATTTGTCGCGTTTCCCGCAGCCCATCGAGCTGAACCTGCAGCATTGGAACGGGTTCACGCCGGTCGAGATGACCGGGTACGTTGAGTTCCCCCCAATCGGCCAGTTGCCCTACCTGCTGACCCTGCCCGGTCACGGGTTCTACTGGTTCCAATTGCGGGAGCCTGAGGAGCAGTCATGAACCTGCCATTCGATGAATGGCTACCCGAGCAGCGTTGGTACGCCGGACGCAACCGTGAATTGGCCTCGGCCCAGCCGGGTGTCGTGATTTCTCTGCGTGAGGACCTCGACCTGGTGCTGCTCGATGTGGCCTACACCGACGGCTCAACCGAGCGCTACCAGGTGATCGTGCGCTGGGATACGGGGCCCATCGAGGAATACAGCAACGTGGCGACCATCGGCGCCGACGAGGACCGCACCGCCTATGACGCGCTGTACAACCCGGCGGACGCGAAATACCTGCTGTCGCTGGTTGATTCGTCCGCGACGGTCGGCGACGTGCGATTCGGAAAGGAACCCGGCGCGACGCTCCCGCTCGATGCGGCGCCCCGGGTGGCGAGCGCCGAGCAGAGCAACACCAGCGTGATCTTCGAAGAAGCGGCGGTCCTCAAGGTATTCCGCCGCATCACCGCCGGTATCAATCCGGACATCGAACTCAACAGGGTGTTGGCACGGGCCGAAAACCCGCACGTGGCGCGGTTACTCGGCGCGTATGAGACGACGGGCGACGGGCAACCGTGCGCGCTTGGCATGGTCACCGAGTTCGCCGCCAACTCCGCAGAGGGCTGGGATATGGCCATGGCCAGCACCCGCGACCTGTTCGCCGAGGGCGACCTCTACGCCGACGAGGTCGGTGGCGACTTCGCAGGCGAGTCGTATCGGCTCGGCGAGGCGGTCGCTTCGGTACACGCCACGCTCGCCGACGAGCTGGGGACGTCGACCGTCCTGTTCCCGACCGACACCGTGCTCGAGCGACTGTCGGCCGCGTCGGTGTCAGTGCCGGAGTTGGAGCAGTACGTGCCGCTGATCGAGGAGCGCTACCGCAAGCTGGCCGAGGAGACGATCACGGTCCAACGGATTCACGGCGACCTGCACCTCGGGCAGGTGCTGCGCACGCCCGAGAGTTGGCTGCTGATCGACTTCGAAGGTGAGCCCGGCCAGCCGCTCGATGAGCGACGCCGACCCGACGCCACTCTGCGCGATGTGGCAGGCGTGCTGCGGTCACTCGAGTACGCCGCCTACCAGCGGTTGATGGAGCAGGCATCGGACTCCGGTGCCGAGGACCGGGACCGGCAGCTGGCCGCGCGGGCACGCGAATGGGTGGACCGCAACGCCGCCGCGTTCTGCGAAGGCTATGCGACGGTGTCCGGTGCCGACCCGCGCGACTCAGTGCATCTGCTCGAGGCCTACGAACTCGACAAGGCGGTGTACGAGGCCGCGTATGAGGCGCGGCACCGGCCCAGCTGGCTGCCGATCCCGCTGAAATCGATCGCGCGGATTGTGACCTAGGTGAGGCCCTTGATCACGTCTGCGGCCGGCTTCGGCGTCCAGTCCGTCCGGTACACGCCGTAGGTGTCCTGAGCGTTGCTGCTGCCGGTGTTGCGGTCGCGGGTGGTGTAGATGAACGCCGGGCCCGCGCCTGGCAGCGTCCGCCACGTGACGATGAAGTCCTGGATCCACGCCGCCTGGGTGGCTTCGTCGACCTTCGAGGTCGGCTCGCCGAACTCCGTCGCCCAGATCTGCTTGCCACCGTCGCCGTTGGCGGCCATCGCCCCACGCAGCCCGTCGTAGAGGCTGCGCGGCGAGTTGACCTTGCCCGTCGAGAACCTGGCGTCCGCGTTGGACGTGAACAGGTACGGGTGGAACGCGACGGCGTCGAACGAACCGCCTCCGCCGGCGGCATACACGTTGTTCAGGTAGTCGACCGGATTCTTGGTGATCGAGAAGAAGTTGATGGTCGGGCTCAGCCCGCCCATGACAACCGTGGCACCCGGATCAGCGGCCTTGATTCTGGGATAGGCGGCCTTGAGCAGATCGGCGAACCGATCGGGCTGCGGGCCCTGCGGGCCGGACTTCCAGAACTGAACCGCGTTCTCCTCGTTCCACAGCTCGTAGGCGGCGATGCGGCCTGCGAAATGGTCGGCGACAGTGCCGGCGAAGTTGCCGAACGTATCGGGCGAATCCGGCGGGCTCGCGATGGCCTCTCCACCGGTGGCCCAGCCGGGTGTCGAGTTCAGAAGGGCGGTGACGGCGATGCCCCTCGCGTTGGCGGCGCCGACCATCAGGTCGGCCTGGCCCCAGTCCCAGGCGTCGGGGGCCGGCTGGATCCCGGCCCAGGGGAACATGATGCGCGCGCTGTGCACACCGGTGGCGACCATCAGGTCCAACTGGCGGTTCACGTCGTCGGGCGACAGGAACCACAGCCACGAATCCGCGAAGCCAAGTGAGCCGACGGCCGCGGTTTCGGTGACCTGGTAGTTGCCCTTCTTCGCCGGCTGGTGCATCAGGTTGGCCGCGGTGGCGGCCAGTACCACGATCGCTATCAAAGCGACGGCAGCCTTGAGCAAAGTACGCAACGCATTCCCCTTATCTCGGGTTTCTCGGGCAGCTCGGCCTATTAGGCATCGATAGGTGTATCGCAATTGCCCAGTAGAAAGTAACAAAACTCGACCTGGGGTGACTCCGCAGCGGACGATGCTGGCATGGCTGACGTGGATTATTGCGTGGTAGGGGCCGGATTCGCCGGGCTGACGGCGGCGCTGCGGCTCACCCAGGCGGGCCACTCGGTGGCGGTTCTCGAGGCCCGTGACCGGGTCGGCGGCAGGACCTTCACCGAGATCAGGGACGACGGCGGGTGGATCGACCGCGGCGGCGCGTGGGTGGGGCCGGGACAGGACCGGATCTACGCACTGATGACCGAATTCGGCGTGCCGAGCTACAAGCAGTACGCGGAGGGCGAAGCGATGATGCTCTTCGACGGCAAGCAGTACCGATACAAGGGCACGGTCCCGCGGTCGTTGAGTCCGTGGGTGTCGCTGAACCTCGGCACCGCCTTCTACGAACTCGGCCAGATGTGCAAGACGATTCCTCTCGATGAGCCGTGGAATGCCAAGAAGGCGGCGAAGTGGGACCAGACCTCCGTGGCGCAGTGGCTGGCCCGGCACGTGCGGTCGACCGCAGCGCGCGATCTGTTGGAGACGGCGATCGGCGGCACCTACACATCGGACACCTCTGAGGTGTCGCTGCTGTTTGCCCTGCATCAAATGGCGTCGGGAGGTGGCCCCGGCTTCGTCTTCGGCATCGAGAACGCCTCGCAGGACTCGCGGCCCGTCGGGGGCATGGGCGCCATCTATCGCGCCGTCACCGCGGAGTTGGGTGACGCCGTGCACTTGAACCAGCCTGTTCGGCGGATCACCGCCGACGACGACGGCGCGACCGTGCACTCCGACGAGATGACGGTGCGGGCGCGCAGGGTCATCGTGGCGGTACCACTGGCGATCGCCAGCCAAATCATCTATGAGCCAATGCTTCCCGTCGACCGGTCGTTCCTGCACCAACGCATGCCGAGCGGAGCCATCATCAAGACGTCGGTCATCTACGACGAACCGTTCTGGCGGGCGGACGGTTTGTCGGGACAATCGGCCGCGCCGGGAGCGCCCGCCGCGGTCACCATCGACGCGTGCACCGACACCGGTCTGCCTGGTGTCATGTGCGTGATCACCGAGGGTCCGGTCGCCCGTGACCTTTCCAGCCTCGCCCCTGCCGCTCGGAGGGACGCGGTGCTGTCCGACCTAGCCGAACGGTTCGGGAGCAGGTGCCGGTCACCCGTCGACTATGTGGAGCAGGACTGGAGCTTCGAGCGCTATTCCGGCGGCGGGATGATCAGCCATGCACCGCCGGGAGTGCTCACATCGTTCGGTCATGCGCTGCGGCGGCCGTGCGGCCGCATCCACTGGGCCGGAACCGAGAGTTCGGCCGTCATGTCCGGATGGGTTGACGGCGCGGTGCGCTCCGGCGAGCGTGCGGCGGCTGAAGTGATGCAACGCGAAAAGGTCGGCGTGGCGTAACGGTCGCCGCCCAACGCGGCACCAACCCATATGACCCAACGAATCCAATCCATCAGTCAGGACACTGTCGACAGCGTCGCGGGGCTGCTGGCCCGCTATGGCCTTGTCATCGTGATCGCTTGGTTCGGCTTGATGAAGTTCACGACCTACGAGGCGAACGGCATCCAGCCGCTGGTTGCCGAAAGCCCCTTTATGAGCTGGCTTTACGACATCTTCTCGGTATACACGTTCTCGGTGCTGCTTGGCGTGTTCGAAGTCGCCGCGGCAATCCTGATCGCCGTGAAGCCGTGGTGGTCCAAGGTATCGGTGCTCGGCAGCGCGCTCGCCATCGTGCTCTTCGCAGCGACAATCAGCTTCATGTTCACCACCCCCGGTGTGTTCGAGGAATCCGCCGGAGGCTTTCCCTTGCTCTCCATGGTCGGCGGTTTTCTCATCAAGGACGTGGCGCTACTGGGCATCTCGGCGTGGACACTGGCGGATGCACTGCGGGCAACCCGCAGCAGTCTCGCCGGCTCCTCACAGCTTCACGCAACCTAGCGATGACTCACTTGGCGGTGTGACAACGACGTTAGAGACGCCGTCCGCCGACACCGACGACACACCGCCCACCCGGACAACCGCTAACACGTGGAACCGGGTGGGTCTCGTCGTGCTGCTCGTCGGCACCGCGGTGATGTATCTGTGGAACATCACCATCAACGGTATGGGCAATCAGTTCTATGCCGCTGCGGCGCAGGCGGGTTCGACGAACTGGGAAGCGTTGCTGTTCGGTTCGCTTGACCGGCACAACTTCATCACCGTCGACAAGCCGCCGGCTTCACAGTGGGTGATGGGGCTGTCCGGACAGATATTCGGCTTCAGCAGCGCGAGCATGATGATCCCGCAGGCGCTCATGGCGATCGCCGCCGTAGCTCTGTTGTACGGTGCGGTGGCCCGTATCAGTGGTCCGCGGACCGGATTGCTCGCGGGCTTGGTGCTGGCGTTGACGCCGGTGGCCGCGTTGATGTTTCGGTTCAACAACCCCGACGCGGTGATGGTGCTGCTGATGACCGCCGCGGCATATTGCACCGTGCGTGCGCTGCAGCAGGTGAGCCCGAAGTGGCTGGCATGGGCTGCTGTCGCAATGGGTTTCGCGTTTCTCGCCAAGATGCTCGAGGGTCTGATGGTGGCGCCCGCACTGGCCGCCGCGTATCTCGTTGCCGCGCCGACGACGCTGCGCGCCCGGCTTCGACATGTGGGGGTGGCGGCCGTTGCATTCGTCGCCTCGGCGGGCTGGTTCGTGGTGCTGACCCTGCTGTGGCCCGCGTCGTCGCGACCCTATATCGCGGGATCGACCGACAACAACTTCATGAATCTGGTGTTGGGCTACAACGGATTCGCCCGCGTCCTCGGCCGCAACCACATGGGGTTCACTCCGCCGCAGACGGTCGTTGGGGAGGCAGCAGGCGCGCAGCTCAATGTCGGGCGGCACGGCGGGTTCGGCGGTTTCGGTGATCAGGCGCAGGGCTTGCCCCGATTGTTCAGCGGCGAATTCGGTTTCGAGATCGGCTGGCTGGTGCCTGCCGCGCTGCTGGCGACCGTTCTTGTCCTGGTATCGCGAGGGCGCGCACCGCGGACCGACCTGACGCGAGCCGCCGCGATTCTTTTCGGCGGCTGGCTGGTCGTCGACGGTCTCGTGCTGAGCTTCATGCACGGCTCGATCCACGCGTACTACTGCCTTTCCATCGCGCCACCGGTCGCGGCGATGTTCGCCATTGCCGTGTACGAACTGTGGGGGCACCGCGAAAAGTGGTTGTACCGAACTGGTTTAGCCCTGCTGATGGGCGGTACGGGCGTGTGGAGTTGGGCGGTCCTCGAGCGGAACGGCGACTGGCTGCCCGGCCTGCGGTGGACCATTCTGGTGGTGGCGATCGTTGCGGCGATCGCGCTGCTGGGGCCGTGGACAGCAGGGGCCCGCCGCAGGGTGGCGATCGGCGCGCTTGGTGTCGGACTGGTCAGCGCATTGGCTGGACCCGCGGTGTATGCGATCGTCACCATCGGCCAGCCGCATGAAGGCGGTGGACCGTCAGTCGGCCCGCCGGACGCGACCGATCACAACCACTTTGGTTTCGGCCAGATGTCGGACAATGCCGACCTGAACACGATGCTGAAGAATACGAACACGGAATGGTCGGCCGCGATCCTCCGCTCATCAAGCGCTGCAGGGCTTGAATTGTCGACCGGGACAGCGGTCATGGCGATCGGCGGGTTCTCGGGCAGCGACCCCGCGCCCACTCTGAACCAGTTCCAGGACGACGTGGCGCAACACAGGATCGCCTACTACATCGTCGTGAACAACCGCGGCCGCGGGCCGGGCTGGGGCAACCGGGGGCACGCCGACATCGGAAAGTGGGTCGCGGCCACGTTCCCGTCGTCGACGATCGGGGATGCCACCGTGTACAACCTTTCGGCGCCGAAGTAGGGGCTAGCGCACCAGCCGCCGCAGCAATGCCGACGCCATGGCGATGCCCGCGACGGCGGCGACAACGAGTACGGCGATGTCGACGAGGCCGTTGGTCGGTGTGCCGATGAGCAGTCCGCGCAGCGCGTTGACCTCATAGCTGAGCGGGTTGACGGCCGAGAGCCAGCGCAACCACTGCGGCATCACGTCGACCGGGTAGAGCGCGTTGGACGCAAAGAACAGCGGCATGGTGATTGCCTGCCCGATGCCCATCAGCCGGTCCCTGTTGCGCACAAGCCCGGCCAACGTCATCGACAGACACGCGAAGAACGCCGAACCCAACACCACAACGCCCATTGCGCCAAGGATTCTCAGCGGGTTGGCGGTCATGTGCACACCCATGAGGTAGGCGAGCGCCACCACGCCGATGACCTGGACCACCGAGCGCACACCTGCCGCGAAGGCCTTCCCGGTGATGAGCGCCGATGCGGGCGCAGGCGTCACCATCAGCTTGGCGAGGATGCCAGCGTCGCGGTCCCAGATGATCTGGATGCCATAGAAGATCGAGATGAACAGCGCCGACTGCGCGATGATTCCTGGCGCCAGGAACGCCAGATACGGCACGCCGCCGGTGTCGATGACGTGCAGCCGGGAAAACGTCTGCCCGAAGATCAACAGCCACAGTGCGGGCTGCACCATCCTGGTGAACAGTTCGGTGCGGTCGTGGCGCAGCTTCTGCAGCTCCACTATCGCGAAAGCGCCGACCCGCATGGCCATTCCGCGGACGCGACGCCAACCGCGCGGCGCGCGGACAATTTCGACGGCTACCTTCGGCTCAACTGACACGGCGCGCCGTCTTTCTGCTTGACCGGATGGCGCGGAACGCGGTCTGCGAGTTGTCCTCGGCCAGATCCGAGCCGGCGTAGTGCCGGAAGACATCCTCGAGCGTCGCGTCAGGAGCTACGGTCTGCTTCAACTCGGCAGGCGAGCCGATCGCCTGCAGTCGACCGTGGTGCATCAGCGCCACCCGGTCGCACAGCGCGTCGGCCTCCTGCATGTAGTGGGTGGTAAGCAGGACCGTCATACCGAAATCGTTCTGCATGCGCCCCACCTGAGCCCAGACACTGTCGCGCGCAATGGGATCCAATCCGACCGTCGGCTCATCGAGGATCAACAGCGACGGCCGGTTCACCAATGCCTGCGCCAACTCGAGCCTGCGGACCATGCCGCCTGAGTAGGTGCCTGCCGGCCCTTCCGCGACGTCGAGCAATTGCATCGCGTCGAGCGCTTCGTCGACCCGGTCGGACCGGTCGCGGCGAGGAACATCGTACAGCCGCGCGAACAGCTCGACGTTCTGTCTGCCGGTCAGTGCCGACTCGATCGAAAGCTGTTGTGGTACATAGCCAATGTTGAATCGGATATCCATGGTGTGCCGACGTGAGTCGAGTCCGAAGATATGCACCTCGCCGCCCTGGACCGGTGTCAACGTGGTGAGCACGCGCACGACCGTGGTTTTGCCTGCGCCGTTGGGCCCGAGTAGGCCGACCGTCTCGCCGGACCGCACCTGCAGGGTGAAATCGTCGACCGCGGTGAAAGGGCCGTAGCGGTGGGTCAGGTGCTGACAGTCGATTGCAAGCGGCGTTGTCATGGTTGCCTCTCGTGCAGCATGCGGGTCATCTCGGCGAGGACCTCCAGTCCGCGCTCAAGGCTGTCGAGCTGGCCGGTGTCCAGTTCGTCGAGCACCGTCGAAAGGGCGGCCCGCCGCGCGGCGCGGGACTCGTCGGCGATGCGCTGTGCGGGCTCGGTCAATCGCAGCCTGCCCACCCTGCGGTCGTCGGCGTCGACGGTGCGGATCAGCAGGCCGTCGGCCGCCAGCTTGGACACCAGGGTCGAGGCCGTATTGGGCACAAGCCCAAGCTCGGTGGCCGCCTCTCGCACCGAGATGCCCGGTTGACGGCCGACCAACCGCAGCATCTCGCCCTGCGATTGGGTCAGGCCTGCGGCGTCGAATCCTCGCCCCGTTGAGCGGCGCAGCTGGCGACGGAACCGTCCCACCACGCTGAACAGCTCGGTGATCAGGTCGGTGCGGGTATCCACACGACCGATATTACCTCTGTTGCAGAGGTATTTTCTCCCTGGCTAGGCCACGGCGTCCGGCGACTCCGGCAGCACCTGGCCACCGTCGACTGCGATCGACTGCCCGGTGATGTAGCCGGCCTCGTCGCTGGCGAGAAACGCAGCCGTGTACCCGATGTCTTCCGGCGTGCCCAGCGCGCCGGCGGGGATCGCGCGGGCCATCCCTGCCAGATAGTGGTCGCCGAGATCGGCAAGTCCTTCGGTGAGGATGTTGCCTGGCAGCACCGCATTGACAGTGATTCTGTGCGGGGCGAGTTCGATCGCGGCCGTCCGCATGAAACCCAGCTGGGCGGCCTTGGATGCGCCGTAGTGCGACCAGCCGGGAAACCCGGTGATCGGCCCGGTGATCGACGACGTCAACACGATGCGACCGCGGCCCGACGCGATCAGCGCGTCTAGACACGCCTGCACGCTGTAGACGGTCCCTTTCACGTTGACGTCCAGCATCTCGGTCAGTTGGTCGGGAGTCATGGTCTGTAGTGGGGCATCGGGGAAAATTCCAGCGTTGGCGCACAGCACATCCAGCCCGCCGAATGCCCCAACGACCGCCCCGGCCATCGCAGTACAGGAATCGCGGTCGGACACGTCGACCGCGACGCCCATGACCTTGCCTGCGCCAAGACCATCGAGGGCGGCGACGGCGGAGTCGATGTCGGCTTGCGAGCGCGCACCGATCGCGACATTCGCATCCGCCGTCGCGAACACCGAGGCGATACCGCGGCCGATTCCCTTGCTACCACCGGTGACCAACACCGATTTACCAGCCAGTGTGAACATGCGGATCAGTGTCGGCCATCGACAGCGACCTCGCAGAGCGGACAATGTGGGCATGGCCAAATACCTGCTCAACGACGACGCGGTAGCCAAGGCGCGCACGCTCATCGACGCGCGCCAGTACGTCCTCGACAGCGACTGGGGTGACGCGCAACCGGCGGCCGAAGCGCAGAACTCCTACCTCGAATCGCATTCCTTCCAGGAGTACGCCGAATGGCACCTGGGGCTGACGGACGGTGCGAACGACGACACCAAGGCGCGATATGCGTTCGTGTACGGGGATTTTCGCCGCATTCACCGCACCGGATTGATCGCGTGTGTGTACCGGGCGTCGGAATGGCGACACAAGGACATCGAGGTCGCCGCGCACGACCTGCTGCAGTACCTCGACAAGAAGACGGGCCTGGAACCGAGTCGATAGAGGGCGGCTACGGCCGCAGCATGAAGTCCAGGAAGCGGTCGAGCAGTTCGGAGGGCGTGGTCGGGGTCGAGCCCGATGAATGCATGAGCCCGACGCCCGACGCGAACACCACAAACGAGCGCAGGGTGGCGTCGTCGGGCTCGAACCCGTAGTCGATGAACGCCTGCCGAACGGCCCGCAGCACTCGCCCGTCACTTTGCTGGACACTTGCCAGCGCGGCGTCGTCGGTGAGTGCCCATACCCGCATCGCACGCTCGAGTGCCCAGTGTTGAGGGGCGACCAGCGTCTGCATCATCACGGTCAGGCGTCCCCGCGGGTCGACGTCGGGCATGTTTTCGAACGGTCGTCGGTTGCGGTCGTGGAGAGTGCCCCACGCCTCGACCAGCGCGCCGCGGTACGCGGGCATGTCGGTGAAGTGCCAGTAGAAGCTGCCCTTCGTGACATTGAGCAGCCCGCACAGCGTCTCGATCCGCAGCGCGTTTGGTCCGCTGTCTGCAAGGACAGCAAATCCGGCATCGATCCAGTCGTCGGCCGACAGCCGGCGGCCACCGCGCGGCGGCGTCATGCTGGGCAGCATACGGCGGTATCCGGGCACCGTTAATGACACCCGCGAAAATTACATCTGGGAGCGGTGCTGGCAACCGTGGCCGCCCAGGTAGGTCGCCGCCGCTCTTCGGCTCCTACTACCGGCCCGCCCGGCCGGCGGCGTAGCGAGAAATTCAAGAAATCCCGAGTGCCATGGCGGCGGCCACGGTTGCTACAGCGCCTAACCGTACCATACGGCGTGGTATGGACAGTTGAACTCGATCAGCAAGGGTGCTGGCGCACAACACTTCTGAGCCTTCTAGGTCAGCCGCGTCCATTTTCGGCCAGCCAGTCGCGCTGCCAGTCGAGGAAGTCCTCGTCGTCGGCGACCATGACAATTCGCTCGTCCCACGTGTCGATGTCATCGGGGTCCCAGTTGGTGAAATCGGGATCCAGCGACCGTGGCCGCGGCAGATTGCGCGTCAGTTCGGCGGTGGCTGCCGCGATGGCATGACATGTCGCCTTGCAGTCATCGTTGCGCTTCGAGCACTCGAACGCCGCCGACCGACCGTCGGGAAAGCTCAGCAGAAGCTCCCACGTGCCGACGATCTCTAGGTGGTTGAGGTTGGACTCGCGAGCGTCCAGCCTGGCGCCGACCTCGCCGAGCGGCCACCGTCCGATGAGCCCGTCGCGCGGATCGCGGTGGAAGGCGTACAGCGCCTGTGCGTCGGTCACCGCGAGGATCGTGTTCGACGGAAATCCCGGCGCCTCACGCGCGGGGTCGGCGCCGGTTGGCAGGCCGCCTTCGTCCCCGATGGTCGCCGAGGTGCCCCGGCGCTGAAACAGCCCTGCGGCCATCACCGTCTCACCGTTGACGTGCCCGGCAACCCGTTCGGCGCAGTTCATGAGGCGAATGTAAACCCGCGCTGTTTGGTTGCGCCGTACGTCGGGCAACATGGCTGCATGGCTTTCAAGCGAGAAGCGGGGCGGGATCGCACATGAGCACTGACGAGTTCGACGACATCCCCTTGGAGCCCGCGGAGCAACTCGACTCCGACGAGATCCGCAACGACGACGGCGACGAGGTGGTCGACCCGCCGGAGGTGTGGATCGAGGCCAAGGACCACGAATCACTCGACGAACGGTTGGCGGAAGAGGCGCCGGAGGTGTCGCCCGACAGCATCGACCCACGCGACGCCGACGACAGTTCACCGACCGTCGAATCGATGTCTGACAATGACATCGACCACCTGAACCCCGAGCAGCACGGGCGTGACCGCGGCCAGATCGACGGCACGCCAGAGGACGGCGACTCGTTCTTCGTCGTCGTTGACTGAGTCAGGCCCCGGACTGGTCAGCCGCCTGAAGAACCATCACCGCTCTTGCATCGATGGCCACCGTGGCCCCCGCGGCAACCGGCTTGCCTTCCTCGGTGACGGCGGTGTCGGCCGTGTAGATCACCGGCACCCACGCTGCACCGAACTCCGTTGGTGGCAGCGTGAATTCGATCGGCTCGTAATGGGCGTTGAAACACAGCACGAACGAGTCGTCGGTGATGCGCTGACCGCGCACGTCCAGATCGGGTATGCCCTGACCGTTGAGGTACACCGCGACTGACTTGGCGAAGCCCGACTCCCAGTCTTCCTCCGTCATCTCGGATCCGTCCGGTGCGAACCACGCGATGTCGGGCATGCCGCCGTCGCCGCGGCGGCCCACCGGCTTACCGCTGAAGAATCGTCGCCTGCGGAACACCGGATGCGCCGTGCGCAGCGCGGACACCGCGCGAGTGAACTCCACGAGCTCGTTGTCGGCCTGCGCCCAGTTGATCCAGGAAAGTTCGTTGTCCTGGCAGTAGACGTTGTTGTTGCCCTGTTGGGTACGGCCGAGTTCGTCGCCGTGCGAGATCATCGGTACACCTTGCGAAAGCAGAAGCGTGGTAAGGAAATTGCGTTGCTGCCTGGCCCGTAACTCGTTGATCTCCTGATCGTCGGTCGGCCCTTCGACTCCGCAGTTCCAGGACCTGTTGTGGCTCTCGCCGTCCCGGTTGTCCTCTTTGTTTGCTTCGTTGTGCTTTTCGTTGTAGGACACCAGGTCCCGCAACGTGAACCCGTCGTGGGCGGTGACGAAGTTGATGGACGCGACCGGACGCCTGCCGGTGTGCTCGTAGAGGTCGGCCGATCCGGTGAGGCGTGACGCGAACTCGTCAAGGGTGGCCGGCTCCCCGCGCCAGTAGTCGCGCACGGTGTCGCGGTACTTGCCGTTCCACTCCGTCCACTGCGGGGGAAAGTTGCCGACCTGGTAGCCGCCGGGACCGACGTCCCACGGTTCGGCGATCAGCTTGACCTGGCTGACCGTCGGATCCTGTTGCACGAGTTCGAAGAAGGTCGACAGCTTGTCCACGTCGTAGAACTCGCGGGCAAGGGTGGATGCGAGGTCGAAGCGGAAACCGTCGACGTGCATCTCGGTCACCCAGTACCGCAACGAATCCATAATCAGCTGAAGCGAGTGCGGGTGGCCGACGTTGAGGCTGTTGCCGGTACCGGTGTAGTCCGTGTAGTACCGCTTGTCGTTGTCGACCAAACGGTAGTAGGCGGCGTTGTCGATCCCGCGCATCGACAGCGTCGGACCGAGGTGGTTGCCCTCGGCGGTGTGGTTGTAGACCACGTCGAGGATCACCTCGATGTCGGCCTCGTGCAACGCGCGAACCATCGCCTTGAACTCCTGGACCTGCCCGCCGGGAGTCGAGCTGCTGCTGTACTTGGGTTCCGGCGCGAGGAAGCCGATCGTGTTGTAGCCCCAGTAGTTGGTGAGGCCCTTCTCGATGAGCGTCGAGTCGTCGACGAAGTCGTGCGCCGGCATCAACTCGATCGCG
Source organism: uncultured Actinomycetota bacterium (assembly GCA_963766465.1). Lineage (GTDB taxonomy): Bacteria > Actinomycetota > Actinomycetes > Mycobacteriales > Mycobacteriaceae > Mycobacterium. The sequence continues at coordinate 189,204 of CAVXZT010000010.1, read as the reverse complement.
TTGACACCCAACGATTTCAGGTGCTCGATGATCACCGGGTGCGCCACGGCGGCGTATGTCCCGCGAATGTTCTCGGGGATGTCAGGGTGCGTCTGCGTGAGACCCTTGACGTGCGCCTCGTAGATGACGGTATCGGCGTACTCGTGCCCGGGCGGTCGATCCACACCCCAGTCGAAGAACGGGTTGATCACCACCGACTTGGGCATGCTGGCCGCCGAGTCGTCGTCGTTGCGGCTGTCCGGGTCGCCGAAGTTGTAGCCGAACAACGACTGGTTCCACTCGAAGGTGCCGTCGATCGCCTTCGCGTACGGGTCGATCAGCAGCTTGTTCGGGTTGCAGCGCTGGCCCGACGCAGGATCGTACGGGCCGTGCACCCGGTAGCCGTATCGCTGGCCTGGCTCGATGTTGGGAATGAAGCCGTGCCAGACGAAGCCATCGACCTCTGGCAGCGTCACCCGTGTCTCCGCGCCGTTGTCGAAGAGGCACAGCTCCACCTTCTCCGCGGCCTCGCTGAACACCGCGAAATTGGTGCCCGAACCGTCGTAGGTGGCCCCGAGTGGATACGCCTTGCCTCGCCAGATTTCCGACACCCCGCCATCACTCACGACGGCGACGATACGGTGTCCGTCGATGCCCGTTTATCGCACGCTGTTGTTCGCCCTCGACCGCGGCGTGGCCACCATCACGCTCAACCGGCCGCAGCAACGCAACGCGATCGGTGACGGAATGCGCGACGAGCTTGCCGACGCGTACCGCATCTGCGACAGCGACGACTCCGTGCGGGTGATCGTGCTGACCGGCACCCCGCCCGCGTTCTGTGCAGGCGCCGACCTCGGCGGCGGTGAGCAGACCTTCGCCGAGCCAGGGCAGGACTTTTCCGCAGCCGGGATAGCGGTGCCCGCGTGGTCGCTCGCCAAGCCGGTGATCGCCGCCGTCAACGGCCACGCCATCGGTCTGGGTCTGACGCTCGCGCTGCAATGCGACATCCGGTTCTTCGCCGCCGACGCGCGCTACGGCGTGGTGCAGGTCAGGCGGGGCGTCGTCGGTGACGCGTACTCGCACTGGGTCCTACCTCGATTGGTCGGGATCGCCAACGCGGCCGAAATCCTGTTGAGCGGAGCGGTTTTCGATGGGAAGCGGGCGGTTGATCTGGGATTGGGCAGCAGGGTGCTCGACGCGGACGATGTGCTGCCCGCCGCCCTGGAACTCGCACACGACATCGCTGAGAACACGGCGCCGATGTCGGTCGCGGCCAGCAAGCGGTTGTTGTGGGATTCGTTCGATCTGGATCGCGAGGCCGTCAGCGCCCGGGAGACAGACATTCACCTGGAGGTGATGGGCCACGAGGACGCCCGCGAGGGGGTGCGCGCCCATCTGCAGGGCCGCCCACCGCGGTGGACAGGCTCCCCGCGCGACCCGACCCTCTAGGCGACCTCGACCCCGGCGGCGCGCATGTCCTTGACGGCCTCGGCCGTCGACTCTGGCGCGACGCCCGCGGTCAGGTCCAGCAGCACCCGGGTGGCGAACCCGGCTTGGGTGGCGTCCGTCGCGGTCGCCACCACGCAGTAGTCGGTGGCGATGCCGGCGATGTCGACCTCGTCGACGCCGCGCTGGCGCAGCCAATCCGCCAGTGTCGTGCCGGACTCGTCGGTGCCTTCGAAGCCGCTGTATGCCGCCGAGTGGTGGCCCTTCATGAACACGGCTTCGACGCCTGCCGGGTCGAATTCGGGATGAAAGTCCGAGCCTGCCGTGCCCGCGACGCAGTGTCGGGGCCAGGACGCCGCATAGTCGGGACTGTCGGAGAAGTGCTCTCCGGGGTCGATGTGAAAGTCCTTGGTCGCCACCACGTGGGCGTAGCCCGTACCGCCGGCAAGCAGTTCGGAGATGCCGCGCGCGACCGCGGAGCCGCCGGTCACCGCGAGTGAACCGCCCTCGCAGAAGTCGTTCTGAACGTCGACGATGATCAGGGCCCGCATGGGGATACGTTATCCGCCGAACAACAGGTACAGCCCGGTGAATGTGTAGCCGACCATCACCAGCATCATGGCCAGCTGCCCGGTCAGCTGGTGACCTGCGGGCAGCAACCGCAATGCCCGGTCATGGGCGGCGATCACGCCTGCGATGTGGCCCGCCACCACACACCCGACCTTGATGCTGGCCAGCACCGTCGGATGCATCGACAATACGTAGTGCACCTGTGTGTCTCCGAGACCGAAGAGCAGGATGATCGTCTGCTGGCCGCGCTCGACGAGATAGGTCAGGTAGTGGGCGAATACGTAGCCGATGACGATTGGAATCAGCGAGGGCGCCATCAGGCCGGGAAGTTCGCGGCGACGCTGCCGGTCGACGCCCCCGGTGGTGCGCGCCGCGAGCCAGAACGTGCCTGCCACGACACCGGCGAACACCAACAGGCCGAGGGTCTTGAGCAGCGACGCGGACAGGGTCGAATGCGCGTGGTTGTCGACGAACGTGCGCCACTGCGGGGTCGCCGAGAAGCCGTCGAACGCGGTCGACCCGAGTAGCACCGCCAGCACCGCGACGGTGCCGGGGCGCACCGGCAGTGACGGCAGGTGGTCGAACGGGTTGCCGATCGCGATGCGGCCGTCAGCGTTGCGGCGCATCGGTGACAGCCGCGATGCCACCACGCTGTACACCTCGAACGGATCGGCGCGGGCGCACCAGCGTTCGCCGAAGCACACCGCACCCGCCAACGTGACGACGACGTAGACCAGCAACCAAATCTTGATCGCCCCAAGGGATCCCGGGTCGGGGCTGGCGAGCTCGAGCCAGACGAACGCGAACAGGCCGGCCGCCGCGGGCCAGTACCCCGCCGATTCGGGGTAGCGAAGACTCAACGACCGTCCGCCAAGCAGCCGGTGCACGGTGCGCACCGGAGAGATCGCACGCCACACCGGTCCGACGGCCAGCGACAGCGCCACCAGCCCGACCCACAACAACACGTAGAACACCCCTGGCAACGGGTTTTTGCCATCCTGCGGGCCGACGAAGGCGGCGATCGCGACCCAGAGCGCGAACAGCAGCGCCGCGATCGCCACCACCCAGCGGGTGGCCGCCGCGTCAACGAGTGTCGTGACGCGGCGTGGCAGCGGCCGGCCCGGCTTGTCGGGATCGAACCGAGGCCGCCGCCACGCCAGCGCGACGACGGCGAAGGTGAACGTCAACGCCCACGCCGCGCCTATGAGCGCATAGCTCAGGGGGATCGGGAGATCGGTCGAGCCGCCTAGGCCATGGGCCAGTATTGCGGTGGACCGATCGCTGATCACTGCACAGTGATGGTGGCGATGGTCTTGTTCAGGGTGTGCAGTTCCACGTCCACCTTGCCGGGCACGTCGACCGTGAACTGGAAGATCTGCATCGGCTTGGCCTCGACGTTGAACTTGTGCTCGGGCGTGGAGTGCACGTGTAACTCGTCGGCCGCGTCGCTGTTGACGCGAATGATGATCTGCTCCTTGAGGCCCGCCTGCAGCTGTTGATTGGTGGGGGTGACGTCGCCGCCCTTGATGTCGACGTCGATGGCGAGCCGCGTCGGCGGCGCCTGCTCGTTCGACATATCCGACGGGCTGACGGTCGACGGCTGACTGCTGGTGGCGCTGCCCGGCGCGCTGTCAGAGCCGTTCGATCCGCCGCATCCAGCGGTGATCAGTGCAGCAGTGGTCAGTATCAGAAGGGTCTTGGATGTTGTCACGGTGAACCATTGTGGCGGGACGAGTCTTGGTTCTCACCCGCAGGCGCATCGCTGCTGCGGCGGCGGTCCCGAAGTGCGACAAAGATCACCGCGCCTGCGACCGCGATAGCCGGAGCGAACGCAGGTATCGCGAGGAGCAGGCCGTGGTGGGCCAGTATCTCGACGTGAGTTCCTGCGGTCACGCCTGCGCCGTCGGTTGGAGCTCGGCCTTGCTGCCCGAAGGTTCGCTTCGGTTGATCCTCCCGGCGCCCCACGCCAGCGTGCCGATGAGGATCAGCGTGCATGCAAGCACCACGAGACCCCCGATTGTCCACAGCACCATCGGTGTATCGGGATTTCGCTCCCGCTGCAGAATCGTGATCTCGGCGACGAACGGACGCGTGAACGACGCCTCCGCCGGAACCTCTTTAGCGCCGATGCCGGGGTCGCCAGCGAGATAGATGGGCACCGCTGCCAACGTCTTACCGTCATGCAGCCGCAGCAGTGTCTTCCAAGACCCCCACGCGGGCACGGGCTGGGTGGTGCGGTAGTGGCCGGGGCCGAGCGTCTCCAGGTTGTCGATGACTTGGCCGCGCTCGTTGGCAATGCCACCCTGCCACCCGAGAATCGACACCCAATTGGGATTCTCGCTGACGAAGTTCGGCGGATTGATCTGCACGTCGGCGTTCACCATCCGCTGACCCGGGGCACTGCCGTCGGCGTCGGTGAGTGTGACGGTGGCCGTGACATTCTCGGGCACGTCGTAGCGCAGCCCGTTGAAGGCTGCACCGCCGATGGCCAGAACGGTGAGCACCACCAAACCGATGCCGACGGCACGCGACGGCAGCCGCTGCGATGTGAGCACCATGCCGAACATGGCGCCGCACGCGCCGGTGAGAATGGCGACGGGGATGGCCATGGCAAGCGCCTCGGGCCACATGCTCGTCGGCCACGGATAGTGGTAGACCGCATCGATCCACAACGACTCCAACCAGAGTCCGATGGTCGCCACACCCAGGCCGCTGACGGCGCCGAAGATGACGGGTCGCTTCAATAGCGGTGTCAGGGCGATCAATTCGACGACGATGGCCGGTCCGAGGTAGAGCGCGAACCAATTGATCGGTGCCCCGAGGATTGGCCCGACTAGAAGCGCCATAATGCCGCGCAGGCCGACAGCGAGAAGCGCCGCGATGATCGCCGCGCCCCGGCCCAGCATGATGCGGGCAGCGACGCAACCGAATGCCGCCGCTGCGGCGATGAGCATCGGCTCGAACACCTGGCGGAACTGTGGCACCCCGAAATCGAATTCGATCTGGAACACCGAAAGGCCGATGAGGATGCCGCCGAAGCCCAGGTACTGAATGAACTTGACGAAGATGGTGTCGGGCTCGGCGTCCTCGCGCATCGCCGTGCTGCCTTCATGGTGGAGCAGAAGTGCCGACAGGGTGGCAAAGCCTGCGCCGCCGATCATCATCAAATGAGTCGGTCCCCAGAGCGTTACGTCTTGGCCGAAGATGCGGTGCCAGATGTCGTCTAGCGGGAAGCCGAGCAGCGCGTACAACCCGCAGCCGGCCATCAGAATGCCGCCGACTGGCGCGTACCAATTGCCGGTGATGCGCACCGCGGACTGACCGGGTTTGTCGTAAGGCAGCACGCAGGCCAGGCAGCCGGCGATGAACAGCAGGAAGAGGCCGAACAGGATGAAATAGTGCGCCGGGTTGGCCAACGGCCCCGGGTCACGGCCCTTGCCGATATGCAAGCTGACGTCCCAGATGAACCCGAACAGCGCGCAGATCAGCGTCGTGATGAACAGCGCCATCGGCAGCGCGACCCACGGTGGCTGCTTGAATTTGCGGCCCGCCCACTCGGCGAGATTGTTCAGCCAGGTGATGCGGCGCTGACGGTGCAGATAGCCGATCCAGAGCAGGCCGATCGTCACGATCATCGCGACCACCGACATCCCGATCACCTGGTCGATCGCGGCGCCGCCACCCTCACCACCCTGAGCGACCACCGAAATGGCCCCTGAACTCTGTGAAAACCCCATTGTCATCCCACCCGCTGAGTGTCGTCGAATCGAACTAACTCGTGAGTAATGTTGCCAGAACGACCCCAACTGAAACCAGGGGTATCGGATAACCGGCGTGCCCAGCCAACCGATCGGGAAACCTCGCGTCAGGATGGGTGGATGGCCGCCAGCGGAACAGTCGTCGAGCTGCGGGTACACGGAGTGTCCGGCACACCGCCCGAAGCGCTGTTGAGTTGCCCCACCGAATTCCTCGAGGAGGTCGCCGGCGACAAGTCGGCGGGTTTCTACCGAAGACAACCGTGGATCGAGGACGCGACGGCCGGACCGCCAGGCCCGTGGCGCAAGGTGCTGGAAGCGTATTCATGGGGCGGGCTGACGTCGGGCCCTGCCAGCCGCGCGGTGTGGCTGCTCTTTCTGCCGTTCATCTTCGTCAACCTCGCCCATTGGATGTTGCCGCCCGCCACGAAGCAGCGATTCGCCCCCGCGGTATCGGTGTGCCTGCTGCGATTGATCGCACTGTCTTTCACGTTGACGCTGATGCTTGCCGCAGCGGTTGCGGTAATGGATGTAATGGTCTGGCAGTGCATGGGTTTGGACTACTGCGGTTCGACGGTGGGCCCGCTGTCTTTCATGGTGTCGGCACCGCGCGGCGTGCAGGTCGCGCTGAGCGCTGTGCCGCTGGTGGTGGTGATAGCGGTGCTGTGGCGGCTGGGGCGGGAGAACACCCGCGTCGTCGGCAGGCCGCCGAATCCCGCGGTGATGGCAGACGAGGTTCCCCTGGAATCGGACACCTTCTGGAGCAGTGATCCGTCGGTGCTGCGGCTGCGGGCCTGCCACGTGATGGCGTGGACGGCAGGGCTTGGTGCGCTGACCCTGGCCGTGCCCGCGCGGTACGCGGTGACGCCGGGAGCTCGTGCTGTGTGCTTGGCGCTGCTGGCGGCCAACGGCGTCGTACTCGTGATCGCCGTGGCAACTACCGCGTGGAACCGGGCCACCGCCCGCGGTGGTGTTGGCGCCGACTGGTTGACCCGCCCGTTGTTACTGCTGCGGTGGGTTTCGCTGGCGCTGCTCGTCGCATCGTTGGCCTGGGTGGCGACCGCCGATATCGCGTATCCGCCTGCGCCGACGCACTTTCCGGGCCTGCGAGGCGCGATTTATGTGGTGCTTGGTACGCAGGTCGTGCTGCTATTGGGATTGTTCGTCTTCACTGCGCTGTCGATACGGGGCCGGCGAACGTCCCCGTCGGGCGAGCGACGGGTACCGGCCGACGCTCGGCGGGTTCACCGCACCGTTCGTCGCGCTGATCGGCTGGCTCATCGGCGGGTTTTTCAGCGTCGGCGTCGGCCTGTGGACCGCGCAGGTGTTTGGCAACCCGGTGCTGTCGACGGCCGCTGCCCGCAGCCAAATTGCGAGCAGGACAGCGACGCTCGCCAGCGACACTGCAAGTTTTCCGGACAAGGCCACCGCGCTTGACGCCGACGCGCCTCTGATCGTCCCGCCGCCGTATCTCTGGGCAGCGGTGGCCATCGTCTTGCTGATCGTCGTCGCTGCCATCACCGGGGTGTGGGTGTTCTGGTGGATCACGCGCAGGAAGGCGAGCGCGGAACTGCGTTCTGTGCTGGCCGACTATCCCGGCGCATCTGACGCCGATGGCAGGGCCATGCAGGTCGCGACGGCGCGGGCGTGGGCGTCACTGACCGACCTGGCCACGACGATCGTCGCGGGGCTGGCGCTGTTCACCGTGGCGGTGATGTTGGGCCTTGCGGTGTGGTATCTATCCGACAGCGGAGGCTTCGGCTCGCTGCCCACGTACTCTCCGGCACTCACCAACGCCAGCGTGTTCATCACGGTGTCGCTGGCGACGGGGCTGGTGATGTTGGCCGTGCAGGCATTTCGGGATCGCCAGCTGCGCCGGGTGGTCGCGGTGCTGTGGGATGTCATCACCTTCTGGCCACGCGCGAACCATCCTTTGACCCCGCCGTGCTACGCGGAGCGCACGGTGCCCGAACTGCTCGACCGGTTGCGCGCACTGACCGCCACCGGTGACACGCGAGTGCTGCTGGTGGCGCACAGCCAGGGCACGGTGATCGCAGCGGCGACACTGTTGCAGGACGATGAGAGCACCGCGAATAGGGTCGCACTGATGACATTCGGCTCGCCGCTGCGCCGCCTGTATGCGCGAAACTTCCCTGCTTACTTCGGAACTGATGCGCTGCCACGATTGCGTCTGAGGCAGCAGCCGCGGTGGATCAATCTGTGGGCACGAACGGATCCGATCGGGTCGTGGATCAACGACGACCGGGACCGCAGCCTGGAGGAGGCGCTGGATAACGTCGACTACCGCGTACTCGACGTGCAGAGCCTGACACCGCGTGCTGACGGGACCTATCCACCGATCTGCGGCCACTCGGGATTCTGGACGCGTCCGGAGTACCGTGACGCGGTGAGCACGTTGGAGACGGTCCTGCTGCCCGCAGGCAGTACGGCCGACACCAGCGAAGCGGCCGATCCGTCGAAAGAGCTGTTATGAGATTCGGGGGCCGTACCGTCTTCATCACCGGCGGCGCGATCGGCTTCGGGCGGGCGTTTGCACGGGCGCTGTCCGCCGAGGGCGCCAATGTGGTGATCGCCGACATCGACATCGAGATGGCCGAACGCACTGCGGCCGAACTGGTTTCATCCGGTGCGCATGCGATCGCCGTGGACTGCGACGTTGCCGATCCCGATCGGGTGGACACCGCCGTCACGACGGCGACCGAACAGTTCGGCGGCGTCGACATCGTGATCAACAACGCAGGTCTGCACTTGACGAAGTACAACCAGCCGTTCGGCGCGCTGTCGCGCGGTGACATCCGCAGCTTGTTCGACGTCAACGTCATGGGCGTGATCAATGTGACGCTGGCGTGCCGGGACTCGATGCGGGACCGTGGCGGCGGAGTGGTGCTCAACATCTCGTCGATGGCGGGCTACATGAGCGCCACGCCGTATGCGGTGTCCAAACTCACGGTCCGCGGCCTTACCGTCGCCTTCGCGACTGAACTGTCGCCAGATCGCATTCGTGTCAACGCGATTGCGCCAGGCTTGATGAGCACCGAGAACGCATTGGCCGATCTGCCAAAGCCCTTGATCGACGAGTTCGTTCAGCGACTCCAGCTTGTGCACCGACTCGGCACGATGGACGACGTCGTCTCGGCGATGCTGTTCCTGTGTTCCGACGAGGCTTCGTTCATCACCGGTGAGACGATCAAGGTCAGTGGCGGCTACCCGCTGAACTTCTGATCCGCGTAGCGCCTCAGGCGTTCCTGCATTTCGGAGTAGGGGTCGGCGGCGGGCAACTCGGTGCCATCGCGGAAAGCGACTGCCGCCCGCGCGGCCGCAGTGATTGCGGCACGGTACGGCAGCGAGCCCGTCGACACCCTGCGAACACCCAGCGTCGCGAGGTCGGTGAGCGAGAGTCCAGGGATGGCAAGGACATTCACCGGCAGCGGGATGGCTGCGGTGAGTTCTCTCAGCACGTCGGGCTCGGTGGCGCCAGGGACGAAGATGCCGTCGGCGCCGGCCTCGACGTACTGCGCTGCCCGGTCCAGCGTGGCAGGCACCGTGGCATCCTGGCCGAGCCAGTAGGTATCGACCCTGGCGTTGACGAACACATCGGGTGAACGTTGTTTGACGGCTCGCACTTTCGCCGCATGCCGCCGTGGCTCGATCAGCTTCTCGCCGGTGCTGTCCTCGATGTTGATGCCGTCGACGGGGAGCCGGGCGACGTAGTCGGCGACCCGATCCGGATCGTCGGCGTAACCGTCCTCGATGTCCATGCTCACGTAACAGTCGAGGGGTCGCAGCGCTGCGGCCAAGCGGAGATTCGCTTCTTCGGTCGACCGGCCGCCGTCGGGTGTGCCGAGGCTGGATGCCACGCCGAAGCTCGTCGTGCCGATGGCGCTGAAGCCGCATGCCAGCAGTGCCAGCGCCGAAGGCACGTCCCATGCGTTGGGCAACAGCAGTGGCAGCTCGCCGCGGTGCAGATCGGCGAACGTCATCGATCGTCGCTCCACGGGGTGACCGGCCGCTCGCGGGGCTTACCATCCACGATCACGTCGAGGTGTTCGTCGAAGAAGCAGATTAGGTCGCGGACGGGTTCGGCGTCGTGCAGTGGCTCGTGATACGTCCACGCCACATCGCGCGGCCCGTCCGGTATGGAGAAATAGGATGCCCGACCCTTGTATGCGCAGTAGCTCGACGTGTCGCTGGGTTCGAGGGGGACAACGACGTCCTCGCGAGGCAGATAGAACCGCACCGGCAGCAGCGTCTCGAACAGCAGCATCGGCCGAGACGATTCGGCCAGCGGCTCCCCGTCCAGTTCGATGCGGATGTGGCGGCTGCTCCGCAGGACATCGATGCGGCCGAACGGGTCGTGCGGGTGGCTGACCACCGGTTCGTCCTCCTCGAGCCAGTCGAACGCGGCGAATTCGAGGACGACGTAGTCGGCGAAGTCGGGATCGTCGGGCCGAAAGCCCGCACCGGCGCCCGACTTTTCGCCGGCGATCACATCGAACGCGGTGCCTGAACATGAATGGGCTTCGAAGGCCACGGTCGGGTCCAGGATGGGCCGCGAGCTAATCGCGGGAAGGCGCACGCCGACGTTTTCGTCGGCGCCGGACTCGGCACCGGCGGGCACCAGCTGTGCGGTGAGCGCGGCGGCCGGAACCGCATAGGTCGGGACGACGCGGCGTGGCTCCCAGACCAGCCGGGCCTCACAGGTGTCGGCGACGGGTTCACCGCCGACGGACACCCGCACCCGCTTCGCGGTGGGCTCGTATCGCAGGCTATTGAGGTTGCCGCTGAGCAGATCCATCATCCTGACGCCCATCGCGGGCCCCTCTCTCTTGGGGGATGGTGTCACTTGCGGGGTGGACGCAAAACGTTCATTGCCACCCGCATTATCGGGCCGGGCACTCGGTCCTTGGCGGAAAGTGCCGCATCGGCCGCCTTGCCGCGCAGCGGGGTGCCGCGGCCGAACCACTTGTTGAGCGGCCCCCCGGTCGGTTCGAGGTCGACGTGCAGGGGCGGCTTGCCGTCAGCGGCGCCCAGCGCGTTGGAGATGACGATCCGCTGGATCTCACTGGTGCCCTCAAAGATGGTGTACAGCTTCGCGTCTCGGTACCACTTCTCTACCGGATGGTCCTTGATGTAGCCCCAGCCGCCCATGGTCTGGATGGCGCGTTCGGTGGTCCGGACGGCGGCTTCACTGGCGGCGAGCTTGGCCATCGACCCCTCGCCGCGTTCGAACGGCACCCCTGACGCGGCCATCCAGGACGCTCGCCAGGTAAGCAGCCGGGCGGCGTCGATCTCGGTGGCAAGGTCGGCAAGCGGAAACGCGATGCCCTGGTTGTCGATGATCGGTGCGCCGAACGCCTCGCGCCGGTTGGCGTACTCAGTGGCGTATTCCAGTGCAGCCCTGGCGATTCCGAGTGCCTGAGCGGCGACCATCGGCCGGGTCTGCTCGAAGGTTCCCATGGTGGCGGAGCCGGAATGCTTGCCACCCTCGATCGCCTCACGGGCTTTGGCGAGTTTGTGTTCGAGCTTCTCTTGGCCGCCAAGCAGGTTGGCGCCGGGCACCCGGACACCGTTGAATTTCAGCTCCGCGGTGTGCGAGGCGCGGCAGCCGAGTTTGTCGAGCTTGCGGACGAGGTCGAGGCCGGGGGTGCCGCCGGGCACGATGAACAGGGCCTGTCCTTTGTGGCCGAGCTCTTCGTCGACGACGGCGTTGACGACGTGCACATTCGCGATGCCGCCGTTGCCGATCCACATCTTGTGGCCGTCGATGATCCAGTCGTCACCGTCGCGGCGAGCCGTGGTGCGCAGGTTGCGGACGTCGCTGCCACCTTCGGGCTCGGAGATCGCCAGCGCGGCCAGCTTGAGATCGCCAGGTGTGCCGAAACATTCGGGTGCCCACTGAAGCATCTGTTCGGGTGAGGCGGCCTGGCCGATCGCCGAGAGCGCCAGTGCGGGCATGACTATCGCAAGACCGATTCCTGCGCAGCCCCAAAACAGTTCCTCCATGAACATCGGCAGCGACAGTCCAGTCGGATCGCCGATGAGGTCCCGGTAGAACAGCGGACTGTAAAACCCTCGCTCGGCGGCCTCCTCGAGCACCGGCCACGGAAATTCCTGGCACTGGTCGTACTGGAGCGCGACGGGACGGACGCACTTGTCGGCGAATTCATGGGTGCGTCGGGCGAGGTCGTGCTGCGCGGCGGTGGGTGTGATGTCGAAACTCATCGAGTGCGGAGTACCCGCAGGCATACGGTGGTAACCGATGAAGCTCTCGGCGCTGAATCTTCAGCAGCGCGACGGCGTGACGTGCGGACCGAGCGTCGCGGTGGTCGCGGGCGCACTGCTGGACAAGGCGGAGGCGGCTGACCTGTCCGATGCGGCGTGGTTCGCCGACGAACAGATGCGGGTGCACGCCGAGGTGAATCGGGTCTGGCCGCGCCGACTGGGCACCACCCCGCAGGGGATGGCGCGAGCCCTCACCACGCACAGCTCGTCGTCGGGCGTCCATTACCGGTGGCGGCTGTTTCGCGGCCGGCGGGACAGGCTGGCCGATGTGCGGCGCGCGGTGGAAGGGGACTGGCCGGTCGCGATGTTGATCGGACGGTTCATCCCTCGGCACTGGGTGCTGATCATCGACACCGACTGGCTCCAGTGGCAGTGCTACGAACCCTCGTCGGGGGAGGTGCGCTCGGTCGACGTGGCTGCGGTGCGGCGGTCGCGGCTGAGCGGGCTGGGCTACCCGCGGCCGTTCGCGTTCGTGCTGCCGAGAGCGTCGACTCGGTCGGCGACCAACTGATCGTCAGGTGCGTCGGATTTCTTGAGCCCGGTGACGACTCCCGTGCGGTTGCGCTCCGGTTGGTTCTGCGACATCTTCGCCTTGCCTTCGACTTTCGAGATGACAAGCTCCACGCCAACGATCGCGCGCAACTGTGCGCGCGTGTAGTTCTCGGGTGCATCGGTGACCTGCCACGGCTCGGTGCGGCGCAGCTCGTGACGATTCGTCAGCATCGTGACGAGGTTCAGCACCCAATCCGCATCGTCGTGCACGACGAGCCGGCCGTAGGCATTGAGCACCTCGTAGTTCCACGTCGGCACCACCTTGCCCGTTTCCGCTTTCGTCGCGTAGAAGCTGGGCGAGATGTAAGCCTGCGGACCGGAGAAGATGGCCACCGACTCGCGGCCGTCGGCGTGCCAATGCGGGTTGGCCCGTGACACGTGACCGATGAGCGAATGTCGGCTCGTCGTAAAGGAGAGGCAGCGGCGTCACGATCAACCCCGACGGGTCGTTGGTGACCAGTTGAGCGAAACCGGCCTGCGCCAAAGCGGCCTCGGTCTCCTCGTCGGACAGGGCGAAGTTCTGCGGTATGTACATGGCGACCCAGCGTAGAACGATCGGTGACCGAGCAACCTATTCGAACGTATGATCGAATAGTGGGTGAGCTGCAGTCGATCGGCTACAACGGGCAGCCCGTGCAGCAGGCGTTCCGGCGGGTGGATCCGCCGGTCGCGGTGCTCGTCGACCTCGCAGCACTCTTCCCGCGCGAGCCGCACCGTGCCGGCGGCTACAACCCGGCCGGACTGCAGATGCACGCGGTCGTCGACGGCCGGCTTACCTGCTGGGGCATCTGCGAACAGGGCAACTGGTGGGGTCTGGTCACCTATGAGATCGCCTATGGGGCACGTCGCAAGTCGGTGACCCACTGGATCCCTGCGTGGGTGCTCAAGCGCAAGACCGACTAGGCGCTACGCGCCTCGGATATTCGCCTGCTGCGCTTCGCCACGTGAGATCCGCAGCCGTCTGGACAGCACATCTGCCCACGACGCCCCGCCGAACAGCGCGGGGTCGCCTTCGGTGACCATCTGGCCGATCAGCCTGCGATCCAGGGCCGCCATCTTCTTGCCGAGCTCCTCGAGCCGATTGAGGAGCGCCTGTTTCTCGGGGCGTGTCAGTGTTTCCAACGGCAGCGCCGCCAACTTCCGGTAGCTGGCGTCTGCGGCATCGAGCGCCGTGATTGTCTTGTCTTTGATCGAACTCATGTTCGAATGGTATCGCGGTGATCCGACACGTGACGAAATTTATCCGCAGGCGGTCATGCTTCGTGGCCCGGATCAAGATCGCGGACGTCGGAGAACGTGACGAGCTGCTCGAACTTGTCCGGCGCTTCCCCCGCGACGGGCTCGAGCAGAAAGCCGACGTGGTCGCCGACGTCGTAGCTGGTTCAGTACCTCGCCGACGAACCATCCGGCGGCGTCGTCGAGGATCGGCAGTCCATGCGGGCCCGAATGCCAGGCGCAACGCGCGAACTTGTCGATGCTGTCGCCAGTCTCGCCGCCGAATAGCCTGGCGAGTTCGCAATGCTCCCGCGGCACAAGATGCACGGCAAGATGGCTGGCGCCCTTGGCCACCCGGTAGGTGTGGTTGAGTTTCGACAGTCCCGCCATGAACCGCGGCGGTCGGATGCTCACCTGACTGGCGAACCCGACGAGGCAGCCTGCCGACTCGTCGCCGACGTGGGTGGTCACGATAAACATCGGATAGTCGAGCAGCGAGACCAGTTGCTCGAAAGCTTACCGTCGTCGCTGCGTCGCTAGGGTTGTCATATGGCCAGAAAGTATGCGACCGCCGATGTCGTCAGCCTGCCCGACCTGCTGGACTTCATCCGGCCGCGACATCGTATGGTGCTCACCACATTTCGCTCGGATGGGTCGCTGCAGAGCTCCCCGGTGTCGGGTGGGGTCGACGACGCCGGCCGCATCGTGATCGCCAGCTATCCGCAGCGCGCCAAATCGGCCAATGTCCGACGCACGCCGCGTGCGAGCGTCATGGTGCTCTCCGACGAATTCCATGACGCCTACGTGCAAGTTGATGGCGACGCGGAGGTGATCGACCTGCCGGACGCCGTTGAGCCGTTGGTCGACTACTACCGGTCCATCTCCGGTGAACACCCGGACTGGGCGGAGTACCGGCAGGCGATGGTCGACCAGGGCAAGTGTCTGATCCGCGTCACGCCGCGGCTGTGGGGTCCGGTGGCCACCGGCGGCTTCCCTCCGCAATAGCGCTACCAGGCGCCGTCGAGGTCGAGCGTCATCGTGCCTGCGGGATCGGCGCGAAACTTCCCGGTGCCAGCCACATCGACCAGCTCCTCCGTGCCGGATGCGACGCTCAGTTCGGCCGACGCGACGCCGTCGCGGTACTCGCCGTTGTGGAACAGGACGATGGCGCCCTTCTTGCCGCCGATCGCGCCCGCGATGTGCTCGATGCCGACAAACACCGCGCTTTTGTCCGGTGCATACGCCATCAGCCATTTCGTCGATGTGCCCTTGATGTCGCCGTCGTAGCGCTTCGATACGAGTGCCTCGGTCAGCTTCGTCGCGTCGTCGCCGCCTTCGAACGGTGTCTCGTCCCAGCTGGCGACTTCGAAGCGGGCCTCGATATGTCTGCTCATGAGGGGTGAATACCCACCGTGTGCGTTCGGGAATCGACAGGGCCGAGCAGCACGCTTGGCGCCGTCTGTGGTAGTCAGGGCTGGGTGGCCGCGTTGCGTCCGCTAGCACGTCAAACTATAGTCTGGACACATGTCCAGAGGGTTCGGAGTTTTTGCGTGACACGATTTGTCCAGCTCACCGGCCCTAAATGTTCCGACTACTGCGCAGCGTCGTGAGCTGACCATGCGTATCGCCTTGTTGTCCTATCGGAGCAAGACCCATTGCGGCGGGCAGGGCGTCTACGTCCGCCATCTGTCCCGCGGCCTTGTCGAACTCGGCCACGACGTCGAGGTGTTCTCCGGCCAGCCCTACCCGGAAGTGCTCGACCCGCGGGTGCGCTTGACCAAGGTGCCCAGCCTCGATCTGTACCGGGAGCCGGACCCTTTCCGCATTCCGTGGCCGAGCGAGATCAAGACCCGGATCGATCTGCTGGAACTGTTGACGACGTGGACGGCCGGCTTTCCGGAGCCGAAGACGTTCAGCCTGCGCGCTGCCAGGATCATCGCCGACCGGCGCGATGACTTCGACGTCGTCCACGACAACCAGTGCCTCGGCACCGGTCTGTTGACGATTGCGGGGCTGGGCCTTCCTGTGGTGGCCACTGTGCACCACCCGATCACCCGGGACCGGGTCCTCGACGTTGCCGCCGCGCGGTGGTGGCGCAAGCCGCTGGTGCGCCGGTGGTACGGGTTTGCGGCGATGCAGCAGAAGGTCGCCCAGCTGATTCCCGAGCTGCTCACCGTCTCATCGACATCGGCGGCCGATATCAAAGAGGACTTCGCGGTCTCGTCCGACCAACTACATGTGGTGCCGCTCGGGGTTGACACCGAATTGTTCAAGCCTGCCGAACACCGAGTTCGGAATCGGATAATCGCGATCGCAAGCGCCGACGTACCGCTCAAGGGTGTGAGCCACCTGCTGCACGCGATTGCACGCCTCCGCGTTGAACGCGACCTCGAACTGCAGCTGGTCGCCAAACTCGAGCCCAACGGTCCGACAGAAAAGCTCATCGCTGAGCTCGGCATCTCCGACATCGTGCACAGCTCGAGCGGGATCTCCGACTCCGAACTGGCTGACCTGCTCGCTTCGGCCGAAATCGCCTGTATCCCTTCGCTGTACGAAGGTTTCTCGCTGCCCGCCGTGGAGGCGATGGCCAGCGGCACGCCGATCGTCGCGAGCCGCGCAGGCGCCCTACCCGAGGTGGTCGGCGCCGATGGCGAGTGCGCCCGGTTGGTCCGCCCCGCCGACGTCGACGAGTTGACGACGGTTCTCGGCGAACTCCTGGACTCGCCACTGGAACTGCAGCGCCTCGGCGCCAACGGCCGGCAGCGTGCGCTTGACGTGTTCAGCTGGGAATCGGTTGCGGCGCAGACTGTTGCGGTATACCAACGGGCTTGCGAGCGAGTTGGGACATGCTGACCGTCGACTTCGACCGGCTCCCGATTGGTGCGGGCGCGAAGGTGATCGATGTGGGCTGCGGTGCGGGCAGGCACAGTTTCGAGGCATACCGCCGCGGCGCAGACGTCATCGCGTTCGACCAGAACGCCGCCGATCTCAACGACGTCGACGAGATCATGCAGGCGATGAAGGACCAGGGCGAGGTGCCCGAATCGGCGAAGGGCGAGGCGGTCAAGGGCGATGCGCTCGACTTGCCCTACGCCGACGGCACTTTCGATTGTGTCATCGCGTCGGAGATCCTCGAGCATGTTCCAGAAGACGACCGTGCGATCGCCGAGCTTGTTCGGGTGCTGAAGCCCGGTGGTGCGCTGGCGATCACGGTTCCCCGCTGGCTGCCCGAGCGGGTGTGCTGGGCGCTGTCCGACGAGTACCACGCCAACGAGGGCGGCCACATCCGCATCTACCGCGCCGACGCGCTGCGCGACAAGGTGCTCGGCCACGGGCTGCGACTCACCCACACGCATCACGCGCATGCGCTGCACGCACCGTTCTGGTGGCTGAAATGTGCTGTGGGAACGTCGAAGAACGATCATCCCGCGGTCGCCGCTTATCACAAGCTGCTGGTGTGGGACATGATGGAGCAGCCATGGCTCACCAGGACCGCCGAGTCCGTGCTGAACCCACTGATCGGCAAGAGCGTGGCTCTCTATTTCCGCAAGCCGGAGGTGCCGGTTGCCGCTGTATGACGTGCCCGCGGTGCGGGGAGTGTTGACGCCTGCGCAATGCAGGCAGACCGCCCAAGCAATCGCCGCGACACAGGAATCCTCTGGCGCCATCCCGTGGTTTGACGGTGGCCACACCGATCCGTGGGATCACATGGAGAATGCGATGGCGCTCACCGCCGCAGGTCTGCTTGAGCCTGCGCGTGGCGCCTTTGACTGGTCTCGGACGTCCCAGCGAGCCGACGGGTCTTGGCCCATCCAGCTGCGAAACGGTGTCGTCGAAGATGCCAACAGCGATAGCAACTTCTGCGCCTACATTGCCACCGGTGTGTGGCACCACGTTCTTGTCACCGGTGACCGGCACTTCGCCGAATGCATGTGGCCCGTTGTCACAAAGGCGATCGACTTCGTGGTTGACCTGCAATCCAGCAGTGGCGAAATCTCCTGGGCCAGAAGCCCGTCGGGACCCGAGCCAGATGCCCTGCTGACTGGGAATGCCAGCATCTACCACAGCATCCGGTGCGCACTCGCGCTGGCGGACTACTTCGACGATCCGCAGCCCGAATGGGAGGTCGCCGTCGGTCAGCTGGGTCACGCGATCGCGCGTCACCCTGAGGCATTCGTGATCAAGGACCGTTGGTCGATGGAGTGGTACTACCCGGTGCTCGGCGGTGCAGTGCGAGGTGCGTCGGCGCGCGAGCGCATCGACGAGCGGTGGGATGACTTCGTCGTTCCAGGCCTCGGCATCCGCTGCGTCGACGACAGGCCGTGGGTCACCGGTGCCGAAACCTGCGAACTGGTAATGGCATTGGACGCGATCGGCGACTCCGCCCGCGCGCACGAGCAGTTTGCCAACATGCATCACCTGCGTGAAGAGGACGGCTCCTACTGGACGGGCCTTGTATACGCCGACGGTAAGCGGTGGCCGGTGGAACGCACCACGTGGACGGGAGCGGCAATGATCCTCGCGGCAGATGCACTGTCGTCGACCACCGCCGCCAGCGGCATCTTCCGCGGCGCGGACCTGCCGCGCGGCCTCGAAGGTGAGTACGACTGCGCCTGCGCCACCAGCGACCGCTAGATCTGCCAGTCCTGCCCGCCGTCGTTCTGGGTATATAACCCAACGGAGTTCGTCACCACGATCGGATCGCCAACGCCGAAGTTGTCGTAAAGCCAGGCCGCATTGGACGGACTGATGTTGATGCATCCGTGGCTCACGTTGCGCAGCCCCTGGTCGGCCACCGACCATGGCGCACTGTGCACGAAGTTGCCGCTGTTGTCGAATTGCACGGCGAGCTGGACGTCCACCCGGTAACCATCCGGCGATGTATTCGGCACCCCGTACGTCGCGGAATCCATTACGACGTCGCGCATCTTTCCCTGGACGTAGTAGGTGCCGTTCGGGGTGTCGTTGCCGGGCTTGCCCATCGACATCGGGAAGACCTGCTCCACATCGCCGTTGCGTGTGATGGTCAGCTGATGGGTAGCGTCGTCGGCGGTGGCGACCAACGCATCCCCCGTGGCGAAACTCGACTTCGTACCTCCTGCGTCGACGTTGACCACAGCGTGCGCGGGCCAGAAGTCGAGAGGCCGCCATCGCACTTGGGCATCGTTGCGCCAGTAGAACTTGCCGGCGACAGGCGGATCCGACGAAACGTGGATCGCTTGCTCGGCCGCCGCTCGATCATCGACGGGAGCGCCGAAGTCGACGATGATCGGCATCCCGACGCCGACCATTGAGGTGTCGGACGGACTGATAACCGGAGATTCGAACGGCGCAGTGCCGGTGAACGGTGTCGGGTCCTGGCCGGCCGGCGTTCCATCGGGAATGGCCAACGGAAATGGCAGAGCGAAGATCGGCGGGCCTTCCGGCGGTGCGCTCTGTTCGTCAAGTGACGACACCTCAAACGGTGCGGCGGAGGGGACTTCTGGCGCCGCGACATCGGGTTCCGGATCCGCCAGCGCACGTGGCATCAACCCGGCCGTGGCTACCAGCATCGCCAGTGAAACCAGCGCAGCGGCCCTTCGGACACGCGAAGGACAATGAACGTCAGACACCCAAGAATGGTTACCTGCTTGTGGCACAAGGGCATCAAGCACGCGTAACAGTTAGGCGGCGAAGTCTCGGCTCGGCAGCTTCGTCACGGCCGTTCTCGGATCAATCTACGAACGACTCGCCGGGGACACCTGACGTCCGCTCCAGCAAGCGCATCGAACCCGTCGCCAGCACCTCGCGGAAGTCGCCGGTGCCGAGTGCCCGCTGGTAGATGTGAAACGGCGCCTGCCCACCGTCGTCGGGGTTGGGGAACACGTCGTGGATGATCAGCGCGCCGCCGACGTCGACCCACCTCACCCAGCCGTCGAAGTCGCGCTGTGCGGCCTCCTCGGTATGACCGCCGTCAATGAACAAGAGCCGCAACGGCATACGCCAACCCCGTGCCACGATCGGCGACTTGCCGACGATCGCGACCACACTTTCGTCCAGCCCGGCGGCGTCAAGGGTGTGCCGCAGCGTCGGCAGCGTGTCGAACAGTCCGGTGACCGCGTCGACCATCGACTCGTCGTGGTACTCCCAGCCCGGCTGGTGTTCCTCGGATCCGTGATGGTGATCGATCGTGTAGACCACGCCGCCGGTCTGTTGCGCCGCGGCGCCGAGCAGCACCGTGGACTTGCCGCAGTAGGTGCCGATTTCGACGCCTGCGCCATCACCGAGATACTTCACGGCAGCGTCGTAGAGCGCGCGTCCTTCTTCGGCGGGCATGAATCCCGTCACCTGCTCGGCGAGGGCGAAAAGTTCGTCCGTGTTGCTCATCGCCGTCCAACTTACCGTTGCTGGTAAAACGCAGTTGTAGTAGCGTCCGGACATGTGTCCGATCCGACCATGGAGTCGACTCGGCGCCGTCTGACCGCCAAACAGGCCGACACCGTCGACCGGCTCGGCAGGGCCGCGGTCGAACTCCTCTGTCGTGACGGATTTGCCGGGCTGACCGTGCGACGAGTGGCCGCCGAGGCAGGCGTCGGGGCGGCCACCGCCTACACATACTTCTCATCCAAGGAGCACCTCGTCGCGGAGGTCTTCTGGCGCAGGCTGGCAGGCTCGCCGGCGGCGGCACACCAATCCGATGATCCGCCCGCCCGCGTCTGCGAGGTGCTGCGCCACATCGCACTGTTGGTTGCCGACGAGCCGGAGTTCGCGGGTGCGGTCACCAATGCGCTGCTTGGTAAGGAACCCGACGTCGAGGTGCTGCGCCAGCGCATCGGCCGTGACATCAGGGACCGACTGGCCGCCGCACTCGGTCCCAGCACTGATCCCGACGTGATCGATTCACTGGAAATGCTCTACTCGGGCGCGTTGGTGCGCGCGGGTATGGGCTACGCGTCGTACGCGGAAATCGCTGCGCGGCTGGAGAAGTCGGCGAGGTTGATCCTGCGCTAGCGCGGGCCGAGGATCGCGAGCGCCGCCGCGTTGGCGGGTTCGATGATCCCGCGCACATCGCGACCGTCCTCGACGAACAGTGCGGTCAGTTCGCGCAACCCACCCAGCAGGATGAGCGCAAGCGGCCGAGAGATCGGCGGCAGTTGCGCGCGCCGGAAACCCGGGCTGTCGGTGAGACCGACAAGCATGTCGGTGAGTTGCTCCATCGCGAGACGGTGCAGCGGCCGGGCCACCACGCCGAGCGCGGGCGCTTCCCTGATCCAGCTGAGCGTGATCGCCGGCCGCGCCCCGATGTGGCCGACATAGGCATCCGACGCCTGGCGGATCTGGTCCTGCCATTCCGCCTCGGGGTCGACGGCCGCCTGGATGGTGGCGATCAACTCCGCGTTGTTTCTGCGCAGCACCTCGATCAGGCACTCTTCCTTGCTGGCGAACTGCTCGTAGAACGTGCGCTTCGAGGTGCGCGCGTGCCGGACGATGTCGGCGACGGTGGTGTCGCGATAGCCGCGTTCACCGATCGATTCGGCCAGCCCGTCGAGCAACCGGTCATGAAAAACGGAGGAGGCGTCGTCCTTAGAAACGTCCTTGTCGAGCGCTGTCGTCATTTCGCCTCCTCGAGACCCTTGCGCTTGTCTGGTACCAAGCGGTACCGTACTACACAAATCTACGGTACATCGTAGTACCAAGGAAACGCTGGGAGTGATTCACCCATGACCGACACGGCAGTAAGCGTCGATACGAAGGCCCCGACGACCCCTGGCAAGATGCCGCCGGTCGTGCGCCTGCCGAAGCCCGTACAGATGGTTCTCATGTCGGGATTTCGCCGGTGGTTCCTGCGGAACGCGGTCAAGCGTTACGGCCCCATCTTCGCCATCAACGTTCCGTTCTTCGGCCGAAGCGTCGTCGTGGCCGACCCCAAGTTGATGCGGCAGGTCTTCCTCGCGAGCACCGACGACCTGATGAATGTGCAACCCAACCTGAGCAGGATCTTCGGACCGGGTTCGGTGTTCGCGCTCGACGGCAAGGAACACCGGGCCCGCCGCAAGCTCCTCGCTCCGCCGTTCCATGGCCAGAGCATCAAGAACTACGAGAAGGTCATCGAAGAGGAGACACTGCGCGAGAGCGCGAGCTGGCCCGAGGGCACTGAGTTCCCGACGCTGGAACCGATGAACAGGATCACGCTGAACGTCATCCTGCGCACCGTATTCGGCGCCGACGGTGCCGACCTCGACTACCTGCGCGAGATCATTCCGCCCTGGGCCAAGTTGGGATCGCGGATGGCCACCCTGCCGGAGCCGCCCTTCAGCACGGGCCGGCGAAGCCCGTGGGGTCGGCTGGCGGAGTTCCGCCGCAACTTCGACCGCACCGTCTTCGAACTGATCGACAAGGCGAAAGCCGATCCGCGGCTTGACGAGCGCACCGACATTCTGGCGCTCCTGCTGCGCAGCCGGTATGAGGACGGCACCCCGATGTCGCGCCAGGACGTCTCCGACGAGTTGTTGACGTTATTGGGTGCCGGGCACGAGACGACGGCGTCGACGCTCGGCTGGGCCTTCGAGCGGCTGCGCCGCCATCCGGCCGTCCTCGCGGAGCTGATCAAGGAGAATGACCAGGGCGGCAACGAATTCCGTCAGGCCATGATCCTCGAGCTGCAGCGGAACCGCACAACCATCGACTTCTCCGGGCGCCATGTGGCGGCGCCGCATTTCGATCTCGGCGAGTGGCGGATTCCGCACGGGTACACCGTGATGATCGCGATCGCGAACGTGCACGCCAACCCCGACGCATTTCCGAATCCCGAGCGCTTCGACCCTTACCGGTTCGTCGGCACAAGGACTCCGACGGCCTGGGCAGCGTTCGGCGGGGGAACGCGCCGCTGCATCGGGGCGGCGTTCGCGAACGTGGAGATGGATGTCGTCCTACGAACGGTGTTGCAGCACTTCGTGATCGAGACGGACAACGCGCCGGATGAGAAGGTCCACTTCCGGGGCATCGCTTTCACGCCCAAGGACGGCGGGCGCATCGTGGTGCGCCGCCGCGAGACGGCTGCTTAGACCTCCGCGCGCTTCGGCAGCTTCCAGCCCGGCCGGGGGAAGTGGCAGGTGTACCCGGTCGGGTAGCGCTCGAGGTAATCCTGGTGCTCCGGCTCGGCCTCCCAGAAGTCGCTCGCAGGTGTCACTTCGGTGACCGCCCTGCCCGGCCACAGCCCTGATGCGTTGACGTCGGCGATGGTGTCCAGCGCGACGCTCTTCTGCTCATCGTCGAGGTAGAAGATCGCCGACCGGTAGCTGGTGCCGATGTCGTTGCCCTGGCGGTTCTTCGTGGTCGGATCGTGGATCTGGAAGAAGAACTCCAGCAGGTTGCGGAAGTCGGTCCGCGAAGGGTCGTAGACGATCTCGATCGCCTCTGCATGGCCAGGGTGATTGCGGTAGGTCGCGTTCGCGTTCTCCCCGCCGGTGTAGCCGACCCGCGTTGAAACCACGCCGGGTTGCTTACGGATCAGGTCCTCCATACCCCAGAAGCAGCCACCGGCCAGGATCGCCTTCTTGTACTCGGTCACGCCTGTGCCTCCTGTGATGTCGACTTGGTGAACAGCTTCTTGTACTCCCCGTATCCCTCGGCGTCGAGGTCGTCGAGATGTATGAACCTCAGCGAAGCCGAGTTGATGCAGTAGCGCAACCCACCCTCGGCGCGCGGACCGTCATTGAAGACGTGGCCCAGATGGCTGTCACCGTGCGCCGAGCGCACCTCGGTGCGGACCATGAATAGGGAGCGGTCGCGCTTCTCGACAACGTTGTCGCCCTCGATAGGCCGAGTGAAGCTCGGCCAGCCGGTGCCGCTATCGAACTTGTCGACCGAAGCGAACAACGGCTCGCCCGACACCACGTCGACGTAGATACCCGGCTCGTGGTTGTCCCAGTACTCGCCGGTGAACGGTCGCTCGGTGCCGTTCTTCTGCGTCACCTGATACTGCTCGGGTGACAGTGCATCGAGCGCTGCCGGATTCTTGTTGTAGTCCTTCGCCACAGACCCTCCTAAGTTGGCAATCTGTACAACCCTGAGCCGGGTTCGGTTAGTTCCCCGCGTCCCCCCGTGTCACACATCCGTCACCGCCTAACCGGCGCGCACCTCGTGCACGATCGCAACGATCTTGTCGGCGACGACTCGTGGCGCGTAGAGCATGATGTCGTGGCCGCTACCAGGAACGATGACATTCTCTGTTGCCAGGGTCTCGGCCAGCAGGCTGTTCGCCTGATGGATCTGGAACTTGGTGTAGGTGTCGGGCCGAAGCTGTGCGGGTGGGGGGAGTTTGTCTGAGCTCAGCACGATCGCGGGCACCTTCGGCAACGGTGGCGCCACCTTGATGCGGGTGTACGCGTCGACGGCGAGGAAGCCCTCACCGTCGGTCTCGGGCAGCAGCGCTCGCGCCGCGCGATTCAACTCCGCGTCCTGTTCAGGTCGGCCCAGTCTCGGTAGGAACTCCGACGTCGGGTCGACGAAGACAAGACCATTGACCAACTCGGGGTGGGCGCGGGCCAGCAGATCGGCGATCAGTCCGCCGTAGGAATGGGCGACCACGATCAACGGTGTCCGAAGTTGGCCCGCTGCAATCAGTTTCACGATGTCGTCGACGTCCTGCTGGATTGAGTGGGGCTGTGGAACGGGGGTGGACCCATTCGATCCGGTGTTGGGCCGGTCATAGGTGCACACGCGGGTCGTCTTCGCGACCGTCGGCTGCGTTGCGATCGGACTTGGCAGCAGATCTGCATGCCCGATGAGGTCGTGGGGCGACGACTGGATCGGGTCGTTGGCGGACATGACGACGTTCCACGCCTCGGCGTCACTGCCCTTTCCGGGAATGATGAACACCGTCGGCGACCCGGTGCCCTGGCAATCCATGTACAGCGCGCGACCGTCGCCGATGTCGAGCAGGCCTGCGAAATCGGGGTCGTGTGCTTTCGACGCACAACCTGCGACAACGGCTACGGCCAGGATCAGCCCGAACAGGGCCCTCACACCGTCTGACGATAGAGCCGAGCCTCGACAAAGGTAGGTAGAACGTGTTCTAGTTCTGGATGTGACGAGCAAGACTTTCACCCGTGACGAGCTGGCCGCGGCCTTTGAGAAGTTCGAGGCGACGGTCGAAAGGGCCGCGCAGACCCGCGACTGGGATCCCTGGGTTGAGCAGTACGCATCCGATATCACCTACGTCGAGCATGCGGCGGGCACCATGCGTGGGCGCGAAGAGGTCCGCGGGTGGATCTGGAAGACCATGGAGAGCTTTCCCGGCAACTACATGACGTCGTTCCCGTCGCTGTGGTCGGTGATCGACGAGTCGACCGGCCGGATCATCTGCGAGCTGGACAACCCGATGCGCGACCCCGGCGACGGCACGATCATCAGCGCCACAAACATCTCGATCATCACCTACGCCGGCGACGGTCAGTGGAGTCGCCAGGAGGACATCTACAACCCGCTGCGGTTCGTCTCCGCGACGATGAAGTGGTGCCGCAAGGCGCAGGAACTGGGCACGCTTCCCGACGAGGCGGTGGCCTGGATGCGCCAGTTCGGAAACCCCAAATGAGCGCGAAACTGGTCATCGGCGCCAACGGATTCCTCGGCTCCCATGTCACCCGCCAGCTCGTCGGGGACGGCCATGACGTGCGTGTCATGGTTCGTGACGGCGCGAACACCATCGGCATCGACGACCTCAAGGTGACGCGGTTCCTCGGCGACATCTGGGACGACGACACTCTTCGCGATGCGATGGCCGGTGTCGACGACGTGTACTACTGCGTGGTCGACACTCGTGGCTGGCTGCGCGATCCCGCGCCGCTGTTTCGCACGAACGTCGAAGGCACCCGTAACGTGCTCGAAGTCGCGAAGAACGCGGACCTGCGCAAGTTCGTCTTCACCAGCAGTTACGTGACCGTAGGCCGACGGCGCGGACATGTCGCCACCGAGGACGACATCATCGTCGACCGCGGGTTTGACGCCATATGTCCGCTCGCGGGTGCAGGCCGAGCAGCTTGTGCTGCAGTACGCGAAGGAGCACGGCCTGCCCGCCGTCGCGATGGGAGTGTCGACGACCTACGGGACCGGTGACTGGGGACGCACCCCGCACGGCGCGATCATCGCAGGCGCCGCGTTCGGCAAGCTGCCATTCGTGATGGACAAGATCGAACTCGAGGCGGTCGGCATCACCGACGCGGCCCGCGCGATGGTCCTGGCGGCCGAGCGCGGGCGGGTGGGCGAGCGGTACCTGATCTCGGAGAAGATGATCAGCAACGCTGAGGTCGTGAGCATCGCCGCGGAGGCCGCCGGTGTGCCCGCGCCGACAAAGTCGATCCCGCTGCCGATGTCCTACGCGCTGGCCTTCGCGGGTAGCGCCAAGGCCAAACTCCGTGGCACCGATGAGCAGCTCTCGCTGGGGTCGTTGCGGCTCATGCGCGCGGAGGCGCCCGTGGACCACAGCAAGGCGACCCGCGAATTGGGCTGGGAACCAAGGCCTGTCGAGGAGTCGATACGCGAAGCCGCCCGGTTCTGGGTGGGCCTGCGCGACGCCAAGCGCAAGAGCAAGGCGGGCTAGTCGCCAATCCCGAACAGCTTCATGGCGTTGGTCTCAAGAATGGCGATCGCCTGACTCGGTGAACCCGCGGCCTCGTCGATGTAGTCCACTGCGCGGATGAACGTCTCGCCGTCCTCGTAGGGAAAGTCGGTGCCAAGCAGGATGCGGTCTGCACCGAATGAGTCGATGGCGCACCGCAATGCCGGGACGTGGCAATGGCTGACGGTGTCGTACCACATACGGCACACGGCGAGACTCGGCTTCTCGGGCGTATCGGGTGCCTCCCAGGCGACGTGGTCATCGGCGCGCAGCGGGATCATCGGCAACGCTCCGCCGAGGTGAGAGCAGATGATCCGCACGCCTGCGAACCGCTGCAGGTATCCCGAGGTGATCAGCTGCATCGCGGCGATGGTGTCTTCGAAGGGCGCCCCAACCATCCACGTGATGTGATGCTCGCTGACCAGCGGCGAACACGCGCCGTTGCCGACGGGATGCAGATACAGGATCGCGCCGCGGCGGTCGAGTTCGGCGAAGACGGGTTCGAACTGCGGATCCGTGATGGCCCGACCGAGGACGCTGGTGGTCATCGTCACCCCGACCATGTTCAATTCGTCTATGGCACGGCCTATTTCGGCGATCGCAGCGTCGATGTGGGGCATCGGGGTGGCTGCAAAAGCGCGAAAACGGCCAGGATGCGCCGACACCAGCGCGGCGTATTCGTCGTTGACGTAGCGGGCCGCTGCCGCCGCGCGTGCCGCGTCGTCGCTGTATGGCAACTGTGGCGCGGCAGAAAGCACCTGGATGTCGATGCCTGCGCGATCCATAAGCCGTAGCCGCGCGTCGAGTTCAGCGCCGCCGCCTGCTCCGATGCCACGCTGGGTGGCGGTATCGGATTTGCCCAGGTCGACCAGCATGTCAAGATAAGCATCGGTCCAGTAGTGGGCGTGCACGTCGATCCGCATGTCTATCAACGGTATTCGCTGAACGCCACGCCGACGGGCGTTTAGTCAATAGCCACTACCTGTTAAGCAGGACTAGCCTCGGATGACGTGACGGAGAAACTGCACGTCGACCTGTCCGGTGCGCCGCAGACCATGCTGGCCACGTTCTACGCCAAGGCGGTAGACGCCGACCTGGAGAAGCCGATTCTCGGCGACCGCTACGCCAAGGAGATCGTCGAGCGGATCGACTACGACTGGAAGAAGACCTCGATCACGGCCGCCAACTCACCGGCCGTGACGACTCGCAGCGCGCACTTCGACAACTGGGCCCGCCAGTTCCTCGCGGCCCATCCCGAGGCGGTTGTGCTGCACCTGGGCTGCGGGCTGGACGCCCGCTTCTTCCGGCTGGACCCCGGCCCCGGTGTCGAGTGGTACGACGTCGACTACCCCGATGTCGCCGACCTTCGCCGTCAGCTCTACCCGACCCGCGACCACTACCACGTCGTCGCGGCATCTGTGACCGACCCGGCCTGGCTCAACAACATTCCGGCCGACCGCCCGGTGCTGGCCATCGGCGAGGGCCTGACCATGTACCTCACCAAGGAGGATGGCGTCGCCCTGCTGCGCAGGATCGTCGACCACTTTCCCTCAGGCGAACTGCAGTTCGACGCGTTCAACCGGCTTGGCATCAAGTCGCAGTGGATCAACACCGTGGTGCGGCGGTCAGGGGCCACGCTGCATTGGGGCATCGATGGACCCGACGACATCATCGAGGCGGTGCCCGGGGTGCGGCTGCTGTCCTGGGTGTCGGCGATCGACGACGACGCGTTCGCCAACGTGCCGCGGTACTACCGGCTGACGCTGATGGCGATGAGGCCCGTGCCTGTGCTGCGCTACATGGCGCAGTACCACCGCTACGCCTTCTGAGCCCGCACACCGAGCACCGGTTGCGTTCTGCGGCCGTCGCAGAACGTTGCGGACCACGGCCAGCGCCCCCGACCGTCGGCCCAAACGAGTTGCCACGCCCGAATCTCGGCGCCACCGAATGCGACTGCGAAATTCAAGTGCGCGTCGGGATGGCTCATCTCGACGATCTCGATGAGCGGTCCGGCAGGCACCCTGATGTGTTGGCCGGGTGTCAGGTTCTTGCCTGTCACGACATCACGGGCCACCGTGTTCAGAAGTCGATGGGCACGCTGCGGAGACACGGCTGTTATCGACAGTTCGGGGAATCCCCAGTCGTGGAGTCCGATCGTGTAAGCGAATGGGGTCCGGTCGCTTTCGACATACTGCACCATCCAGCCGCGGGTCCGAATCGTCTCGCGGACCTCTTCGAAGTAGTTCTCGATCGTGAGATCGGGGTTGTCGCATTGCCAGCACATGGCGCCTCTCTCTGTCGTCGGTGGGGTCAGCTTTCTCCTCGGGTCCGACAAATGGACGTGTCCGCCCGTGACCTCTCGGGTAGCCGATCGATGGAGAGGAGGATCCATGCTCATCGACCACCCGATGACTCTGACGATCCCTGCCGCGGATCTGGAACGTGCCCGCGGCTGGTACTACGACAAGCTCGGCTTGACGCCAGTCCATGAGGTACCAGGTGAAGCCCTCGCATACCGCACCACTTCCGGCCAATCACTCCTGTTGTTCTCCTCCGACGAGGCGGGCGGCGTAGAACATCAGCTCGCGGCCTGGCGAGTCGACGACATCGACGCGGAGGTGAAAGACCTTCGACGGCGGGGGGTCCGCTTCGAGGAATACGACCAGCCGGATCTCCGCACTGTGAACGGGATCGCGGTGACTCCGGTCGGGCGTGCCGCGTGGTTCAAGGACTGCGAGGGCAACATGCTCACGATCAGCCAGCTGAGCTAGGTGCCAGAATCGGACGGTGCCCATCGCAGGAACCGTCAACGGTCGCGTCTCCAACTGGTTCACCGAGTACCCGCCGTTGCGCCCACAGCTGCCTGGCGACCGCGACGCCGACGTGTGCATCGTCGGCGCCGGATACACCGGGCTGTGGACGGCCTATTACCTGAAGAGGGCCGACCCGTCCCTGCGCATCGCCGTGCTCGAGGCCCGCTTCGCCGGCTTCGGCGCATCAGGGCGAAACGGCGGCTGGCTGTCGGGGCTGGTGCCAGGTGATCGCAACCGGATGGCGCAGCTGTACGGCCGCGACCGCGTGCTCGCGTGGCAGCAGGCGCTCAACGAATCCGTCGACGAGGTCGTCGACGTCGCGGCGGCCGAAGGCATCGACGCAGGCATCGTCAAGGGTGGCACCATGCAGATCGCCCGCAACCCCGCCCAGGCGTCGCGGCTGGCCGCCGAGATCGACGAGGAGCTGAGCTGGAAGGTCGACGGCATCGCAGCGTTGACCAAAGCCGAAGCGGCCGAACGGATTCAGTTCGACGGCGTGGTTTCGGCTTACCACACGCCGCACTGCGCGCGCATCCAACCAGCCCAGCTGGCCCGCGGTTTGGCGGACACCGTCGATCGGCTCGGCGTCGACGTCTACGAGAACTCACCCGTCACCGCGATCGAGTCGGGGCGTGCGGTCACCTCACTCGGCACCGTCAGCGCGCCGATCGTGCTGCGCGCCACCGAGGGCTTCACCGCGCGGATGCGGGGGCTGCGACGCCGCTGGCTACCGATGAACAGCTCGATGATCGCCACCGACCCGATTCCCGAGAGTGTGTGGGCGTCGATCGGCTGGGAGGGGCGCGAAACCGTCGGCGATACCGCGCACGGCTTCTTCTACGCCCAGCGCACCGTCGACGACAGGATCGCGATCGGCGGGCGGAGCGTGCCGTACCGATATGCCTCCCGCACCGACGTCGATGGTCAGGTGCCCGAGCACACCATCGCGCACCTGACCGCGGTGCTGCACTCGATCCTGCCGCAGGTCCGCGGCGTGAGAATCGCCCACGGCTGGTGCGGTGTGCTCGCGGTCCCGCGTGACTGGGAGGCCAGCATCGTCCTCGACAAGTCGACCGGTCTGGGATGGGCGGGCGGATACGTGGGCCATGGCGTCACTGCCACCAACCTCGCAGGCCGAACCCTGGTGGACCTGGTGCTCGATCAGCGCAGTCCGCTCACCGAGTTGCCGTGGGTCGGCCACCGGTCACGCTGCTGGGAACCCGAACCGCTGCGCTGGATCGGCGTGCGCGGCATGTACCTGGCGTACAAGGCCGCCGACTGGCATGAGGCACGCGGCAGGGCTACCACCTCGCCGATCGCCGTCGTCGCCGACAAGATCGCGGGGCGGCCCTAGCCCGCTTCGGCCTTGGCCTTCAGCCGCTGCAACGTGAGCTTGATGTGCTCGGTGTTGGCGGCATCGCGATCACGCACCCCGGTGCCGAGCCACGCCGTCTTGCTGAACCAACCGGGACGGCGGTCCCATGTCCGCTCGGTGACGCGGCACCCGCCGTCCGCGCCCGCGATGTCGTAGCGCCAACGCGCGACGGGCACACCGAAGTAGCGGACGTCGAACGCGAAGACCTGCCCCGGCTCGGCATCAGTCACGGTGCACGTGGTGCTCCACCGGAAGACGCCGTTGCGGTTGTGTCCCTTGAACACCGCTCCGGGGCCGGCGGCGTCGCCTTTGCGCCACTCCATCGCCCGGGCCTCCTCGGCAAGCGACGCCAGCGTAGGAAGGTCGGTGACCAGCGCATACACGTTGTCTGGTGAGGCGTCGATGCTCACCTCGGCCTGCACTGAGGCCGGCTCCTGATCAGTCATGCCGAGATCGTAACGATGTGTCAGGAATCACGGACCACTCTCACATCGTTGCCATATGCATGAGCGATCGACCCGTACTCGAACCCACCGCCGAACATCCGATCACCGTCGCGCCGACCGGCAAGCACGTCACGGTGCGCATCAACGGTGAAGTGGTGGCCGACACCGACGAAGCGCTGACGCTGCAAGAGGCCTCCTATCCCGCCGTGCAGTACATCCCCCTGCGCGACGTGGTCGCCGACCGGCTCAAGCCCAGCGGCACCGAGACGTATTGCCCCTTCAAGGGCGACGCCAGCTACTACCACGTCGTCACCGATGGCGGCACCGTCGACGACGCAATCTGGACTTACGAGCAGCCCTACCCCGCGGTCGCCGCGATCGCAGGACATGTCGCGTTCTATCCGGATAAGGCTGTCGTCACCGTCGCATAGCCTGACGTAGTGCAAAGCAGCACCGTCAGCGTGGCCTTCACCGGGCCGGCAAGCCCCGGCCTGACGCTGTCGCCTCTGCGCCGCGGCGGTGGCGACCCGTGCTATCACGTCGCTCCCGACGGTGCGATCTGGCGCACCAGCCTGATGCGCAGCGGACCGGTCACGGCGCGCCTCACGAAGTCGGCGCCCAATGTCGTCGACTGCGAGGCATGGGGAACGGGCGCAGCGGAATACACCGAGACGCTGCCCGCGCAGCTGGGCGCCGACGATGACCCTTCCGGGTTCGCACCCGAGGAGCCGACCATCGCCGCCGCGCACCAACGGGTGCCGCACCTTCGGCTGGGCCGCACGGACCGGGTGCTGGAGGCGCTCATCCCTGCGGTGCTCGAGCAGCGGGTGTCCGGCATGGACGCCCGGCGCGCCTGGCGGGCACTTGTCACCAAGTTCGGGTCGCCCGCGCCTGGACCCGCGCCCGCGCAGATGCGGGTGCCGCCCTCGGGCGAGGTGTGGCGGCGCATCCCGTCGTGGGAGTTCCATCGCGCCAACGTCGATCCCGGCCGGGCCCGCACGATTGTGGCGTGCGCGCAGCGCGCCGACTCGGTGGAACGGCTCGCGACCCGACCGCCGGAGCAGGCACGCACGGCCCTGATGTCGCTGCCGGGGGTCGGGGAGTGGACAGCAGCCGAGACCGCGCAGCGTGCCTTCGGCGACGCCGACGCATTGGCCGTCGGTGACTACCACCTGGCCAAGATGATCGGGTGGACACTTCTTGGCCATCCGATCGATGATCCTGCGATGGTCGAGTTGCTCGCTCCGTTGCGGCCACATCGGCATCGTGCGGTTCGACTCCTTGAGGTCAGCGGACTCGCGCTCAATCCGCGGTTCGGGGCGAGGCAGGCAATACCAAACCTGCGCGCCATCTAGTCGTGATTACCGGCTATGCCGGGTGGGTACACGTCGCCCATGACTGCGTTCACAATTCCCGGCTTGTCAGAGAAGGACGGCAATAAGGTTGCCGACCTGCTGCAGAAGCAGCTCAGCACGTACAACGATCTGCACTTGACGCTCAAACACGTGCACTGGAACGTCGTTGGCCCGAACTTTATCGGCGTTCACGAGATGATCGACCCGCAGGTCGAACTGGTCCGCGGGTATGCCGACGAAGTGGCGGAGCGCATTGCAGCGCTGGGTAAGTCGCCGCAGGGCACGCCCGGCGCGATTCTCAAGGACCGTACATGGGACGACTATTCCGTCGACCGCGACACCGTGCTGGCCCACCTGGCGGCACTCGACCTCGTCTACACCGGCGTCATCGAGGACACCCGCAAGTGCATCGAGACATTCGATGATCTCGACCTGGTTTCGCAGGACATGCTGATTGGGCATGCAGGCGAACTCGAGAAGTTCCAGTGGTTCGTGCGCGCGCACCTGGAGAACTCGGGCGGGCAGCTGGCCAACAAGGGCGCGACCACGGAGAAGGCCGCGGCTAGCCGGGCCAAGAAGAAGGCTCCGGTCAAGTAGTCGCGGGCTCGTCAAGGGCGTCGTCGCGTACCGGACGGTCGGCGAGTTCCTCGTTGCGCCCGAACAGGTGTGGGTAGGCGATGCCGGCGATCGCGGCGCCCACCAGCGGCGCAAGCCAGAACACCCAGAGCTGCCCAGGGGCACCGTCGCCGTTGAAGAACGCGACGCCAGTTGACCGCGCTGGGTTGACCGATGTATTCGAGATTGGGATCGAGATCAAGTGGATCAGCGTCAACGTGAGGCCAATCGCCAAGCCCGCGAACCCTTTTGGTGCACGATCGTCGGTTGAGCCGAGAATGACCAGCAGGAACATGCCGGTGAGTACGACCTCGGCGATGATCACCGCCCACATCGAGTATCCGCCGGGGGAGTGCTCGCCAAAACCGTTGGCAGCCATACTGCCGTGCCGACCCTTCCAGTTGTCCCCTCCCCTGGCTATCACCCAGATCGCTGCGCCTGCCACCAGTCCGCCGATCACTTGGGTGACCCAGTAACTCGGTACCGCCTTCCACTCCACCCGGCGGGCCAGCGCGGCGCCAAGCGTGACCGCGGGATTGAAGTGGCCGCCGGAAATGGTGCCGAAGGCGTAGACGCCGGTGAGTACCGTCAGGCCGAACGCGAGCGAAACACCGAGGAATCCGATACCTAGCGACGTCTTGTCCTCGGACCAGAACTTCGCGGCGAACACCGCGCTGCCGCAGCCACCGAAGACCAGCCAGAATGTTCCGATGAACTCGGCTGCCAATCGGTGCAGCATTGTTGGCTCGCGCATCGCGACTCCTTTGTCCGGACGAAACGCCGTGCAGCGAGAGTGACACGCACTCGATGGTCACGGGCCTGTCGTGTCCGAATTGTTCCTAGATGGAAATCATCGCGACTGTTGCGAGATCGACGAAACGGCGAGATCTACTCGAATTCTTCGTGCGAAACGGTCGTTTGGGCGGTTTCCGGCGGAACCGAACGCTAGCCGCGACCGCGTTCCTCGATGGACGTTTCGTCGGGCATCCGCTCTCGAAGACTCTCGTAGATCGGCGGCGATCCCACGACATAGGCGGCGAACACGGCAGCCGCGGTGGCAGCCATCATCGGCACGAGAGTCTCGGTGGTGGCCGTCATCTCCGTGACGACGACCATCCCGGTTATGGGCGCTCGCACAGTAGCCCCGAAGAAGGCCGCCATTCCGACGAGCGCCATCGGAACGGCCAACTGCGACACGTCTTCCGGCCATACGGCGTCGAAACCTCCCACGAACAGGAGTCCCCACAGCGCACCCACGGCGAGCAGCGGCGCGAACAGTCCGCCCGGGACCGCCGCCGAGTACGACAGGGGGCCTGCGATGAACCTCACCGCGAGGATTCCGACGACGACCCAGACAACGACGTTCTGTCCGCCGAGGATCCGCTGTATCAAGTCCTCGCCGCCGCCCACCGCAAGCGGGTAAACGAACATCGCGAACCCGATGATCGCACCGATGACGGCGGCCTTCGCCAGGGCCGGGATGCGGCGTATCGCACCGACGTGGTCAAGGAACCACAACACCAACCCGTTGTAAACGGCACCCAGCGCCCCGGTCAGCAATCCGAAGACGACGAAAAGGGGCAACCATGCCAGGGCAGGATCGCCGATGGGTTCGACATGGAAGTCGGCGTGGTTTCCCAGGATCAGCCGGGAGCAAGCAACCGCCGCAACACACGAAAAGAGCGT
Source organism: uncultured Actinomycetota bacterium (assembly GCA_963766465.1). Taxonomy (GTDB): domain Bacteria; phylum Actinomycetota; class Actinomycetes; order Mycobacteriales; family Mycobacteriaceae; genus Mycobacterium. Next base: position 154,496 of record CAVXZT010000010.1, on the reverse strand, counting down.
CGCCAGAACCGTTTTCACCCGAAACGACTTCGTAACCTCTTCGAGAGTGAACAGGGCGCCGCCGATCGGTGCGTTGAACGCCACCGCCAGGCCTGCGCCGCCCAACGCCGTCTGCATCATCCTGACCTCGGAGTCGGGTAGCCGGCCGCGCCGCGCCGCTTCGGCTCCGATCGCAGCACCCATGTGCACCGTCGGACCTTCGCGGCCCAGTACGAGCCCAGATCCCATGCTCAACACGCCGCCGATGAACTTCGCAGGAACCAAACGTATGAGCGGTGGACGCGCCTCTCCCAGGAAAACCGCCTCGACATGCTGGATGCCGCTGCCGGCGGCCAGCGGCTCCCACCGCACGATCAGGGCCGCCAGCGTCGCACCGGCCGCGGCAGCGGCCATGGGGATCAGCCAGCCCGGCCCCGGTAGCTTGTGCGCCCAGTCGACCAAGTCGATCCGCAGGTCATCGGCCATCTGCAGACACCAGCGGAAAGCGCCGCCTACGAATCCGATGACCGCGCCCGCGACGATCGCCGTCATGCAGATTTGTACCGAACCCCGCATCGAATCGTCGGGCTGATCGGGACCTGCCGCCGGTGCGGTCATCGGCGGATGTTATCCGAGGTAGGCGGTTACGCGGGCGATGATCGCAGGCTTGCCATCGGCGTCGACGGCCCGGGCCTCTGCAACACCGCTGCTGCGGCCGACCCGCAAAGCGGTTCCCTCGTAACGCGATTCGGGGCCACTGTGGAACTGTCGCATGAAGTTCACGCGGAGCGACGCGGTGTTCAGCGGCTGATCGCCGCGACTTTCGTTGACTGCGGCCGATCCGACCAGCTCCAGCGCCATCGCCGACACCCCGCCGTGCACGATGCCGAGGCTGTTGTTCAACACCGGGTCAGCGTCCTGGACGAGTACCTTCCCCGCGCCGCCGCTCTCGCCCGCCCGAACCGCCATCCGGTCTGCGAGAGATCCAGGGGGCAGTGGTCCGGTCGGGCCGTCAGGGAAGGGCGTGAGATGGCCTGGGGCCTTGATGTAGAACGAGCGCACCGTGGCGGTTGCGACCACGGAGTCCCGGTGGGTGAATTCGCACAACCCCAGTGCGTTGGGGCCCTTTTGCCCGCACGGTCGCCCGGTCCCGACTACAGGGACCTCCGGTGCCGCGGTGATCAGCGCGAGCGCGTCAGGCGCGAGCTCCAGCGATAACTCGCTGCTCAGCGTCCACTCGTCGGGCTCGCGGCGGTGATGGTTGATCAAGCCGCCGATGTGGTCCACCAGCATCGCCAGCGGCGCAAGCGTCGGAAGACCGGTGAGCGGATTGGTCATGCCGCCCGCGGGTATCGCGGCAATGCAGCCGTGCGGGCCTTCCTCAGACGTGACGATGCCGAATCGGCCAAGCGGGGTGTTCAGCGGATGCGACATCGCCACCAAGCGTGACCGGCAAGGGCCTGGCTATATACCCCTAGGGGGTATATAGTGGCGGGTATGACGGAGGTCGACCACTCGCAACACCAGACGCACGCCGACCACGGTCACGCAGGCCACGGCGGGCACGGAGATCACGTCGCGCAGTTCCGCAGGCTGTTCTGGACCATGCTCACGCTCGCGATCCCGACGGTGGCGCTGTCAGGGATGTTCGCGATGATCCTCGGCTACGCCGTGCCGGAGTTCCCGGGATCCCAATGGGTGTCACCGGTGCTTGGCACAGTGATGTACCTCTGGGGTGGCAGGCCTTTCCTCACCGGCGCCATCAGTGAAATCCGTTCCCGTACACCGGGAATGATGCTATTGATCGGCCTGGCCATCACAGTCGCATTCGTCTCGTCGTGGGGTGCGAGCCTTGGCGTTCTGCCGCACAACCTCGACTTCTGGTGGGAGCTCGCGCTGCTGATCGTGATCATGCTGCTTGGCCACTGGATCGAGATGCGATCGCTGGCGCAGACCACATCGGCTCTTGATTCGCTGGCTGCGCTGCTGCCCGACGAGGCGGAGCGGGTCACCGAAGACGGCAGTGAGACTGTGGCGCCTGCGGCCCTGGGGGTAGGCGACGTCGTGATCGTTCGGCCCGGCGCCGGCGTGCCTGCCGACGGCGTCATCGTCGACGGTGCCGCCGAGATGGACGAGTCGATGGTGACCGGCGAATCCAGACCGGTGCGCCGCACCGTGGGCGACACGGTGGTCGCAGGCACCGTCGCCACCGACTCAGGGCTGCGGGTCAAGGTCGCCGCAGTCGGCGACGACACCGCCCTGGCAGGCATCCAGCGGCTGGTGACCGAGGCACAGAACTCCTCGTCACGGGCGCAGCGCCTCGCCGACAGGGCGGCGGCCTGGCTGTTCTGGTTCGCTCTTGGAGCGGCGATCGTGACCGCCGTGGTGTGGGGCATCCTCGGGCAGCCCGAAGACGCCGTCATCCGCACCATCACCGTGCTGGTGATCGCCTGCCCGCATGCCCTCGGGCTGGCGATCCCCCTGGTCGTGTCCATCGCGACCGAACGCGCCGCCCGCGGCGGGGTGCTTATCAAGGATCGACTGGCGCTGGAGAGCATGCGGACGGTCGGTGCGGTGCTGTTCGACAAGACCGGCACGCTGACCAAGGGTGAGCCGACGGTGACGGCCGTGGCCGCCGTGGGCCGCAGCGAGGACGAGCTGTTGGCGATTGCGGCCGCCGCCGAGTCCGACTCCGAACATCCGCTGGCAAGGGCGATCGTCGACGCCGCGCGCCGCAGAGGGCTGACGGTGCCCGCATCGTCGGACTTCACCTCGTCACCTGCCGTCGGAGTCACGGCGAGAGTCGACGGCAAGACCGTGCGGGTCGGCGGGCCCCGCCTGGTCGAGGAAGCGGGCCACGCCGAACTACCCGAGGCGGACGGGTGGCGCGACGAGGGCGCGATCATCCTGCACGTTCTGGTCGACGGCGCCGTCGCGGGCGCTCTGGCGTTTGCCGATGAGGTCCGCGTGGAATCCCGGCAGGCCGTCGACGCCCTGCACAAGCTCGGCATCGAAGTGGTGATGATCACTGGGGACGCGCAGACGGTCGCGGAGTCGGTCGCGGCCCAACTGGGCATCGACCGGGTATTCGCAGGTGTGCGGCCCGAGGACAAGTCCGCCAAGGTGGCGCAGTTGCAGGACGAGGGGCTGAAGGTCGCGATGGTCGGCGACGGCGTCAATGACGCGCCCGCGTTGGCTCAGGCGGACGTCGGTATCGCGATCGGTGCGGGCACCGATGTGGCGATCGCCTCGGCGGGCGTGATCCTGGCCAGTTCGGACCCGCGCTCGGTGCTGTCGGTGATTCAGCTATCAAAAGCGTCGTACCGAAAAATGCAGCAAAACCTTTGGTGGGCAGCAGGATACAACTTGATTTCGGTGCCGCTGGCCGCCGGTGTGCTTGCGCCGATCGGCTTCGTGATGCCGATGTCGGTTGGCGCGATCTTGATGTCGATCTCGACGGTTCTTGTGGCGTTGAATGCCCAACTGCTGCGGCGCCTCGATTTGCGGCCCGAGGCCAGCGTGCGGGCGATTCTCTAAGAATCTGACTAGGCTTTCTGCAAACAATTGTGACGCAGTAGCCGCAGCGCAAGCACTCGGATGTCAATCACAGCAAACATCGCGGAGGAATGGGCGAAGAATGTGATCTACCACGCACCTGGCCGGGTATGCCGGCTAATAGCCGAAACATCAACAGTGGCAATGTTATTCGTTCGTTATCGGCGTCCAGATCGTCGGTTTCGCGAATCGGCGCAGTGGGTAAAGTTAGGCATGACTAAGTTGGCATGTCAGGCGGTGTTTGTCATATCGTTTTCTCCACTTGTTGCGAGTGGGATAGGGCCAGCGTTCAGTGCTGCACAAAGGCACCTCCATCGCCTAGCCGGCTAATGCCGTCGTTGACGGCTGCCTTGCAGAGGCTTCACGAAGGCGTGCGAAGAAAAGGGTAGGTGGGAATGGCGCCCAGCAGTCAAGGGCTGTACAACCCCGCGTTCGAGCACGACGCGTGCGGTGTGGCGATGGTGGCCGATATGCACGGTCGCCGCAGCCGCGACATCGTCGACAAGGCGATCACGGCCCTGGTCAACCTTGAGCACCGTGGTGCCCAGGGTGCTGAACCGCACACTGGGGACGGCGCGGGCGTGCTGCTGCAGGTGCCCGATGAGTTCCTTCGTGCCGTCGTGGACTTCGACCTGCCCGAATACGGCAGCTACGCGACCGGCATCGCGTTCCTGCCGCAATCCTCCAAGGACGCCGCCACGGCGTGCGAGGCCGTGGAGAAGATCGTCGAGGCCGAGGGCCTCGAGGTGCTCGGCTGGCGCCAGGTCCCGACCGACGAGTCGTCGCTTGGTGCGCTGGCCCGCGACGCGATGCCGACGTTCCGGCAGCTGTTCATCGCGGGAGCGTCCGGGATGGACCTCGAGCGTCGCGCGTACGTCGTTCGCAAGCGTGCCGAGCACGAACTGGGCACAAAGGGGCCCGGCCAGGACGGCCCCGGCCGTGAAACCGTCTACTTCCCAAGTCTTTCCGGACAGACTTTCGTCTACAAGGGCATGCTGACGACGCCGCAGCTGAAGGCGTTTTACCTTGACCTGCAAGACGATCGGCTGACCAGCGCGCTCGGCATCGTGCACTCGCGCTTCTCCACCAACACGTTCCCGTCGTGGCCGCTGGCCCACCCGTTCCGGCGCATCGCCCACAACGGCGAGATCAACACGGTCACCGGCAACGAGAACTGGATGCGGGCGCGTGAGGCGCTGATCAAGACCGAAGTCTTCGGTTCAGGGGACGGCTTCGACAAGATCGTCCCGGTCTGTACGCCGGGAGCATCTGACACCGCGCGATTCGACGAGGTGCTCGAACTGCTGCACCTCGGCGGGCGCAGCCTGCCGCATGCCGTGCTGATGATGATTCCCGAGGCTTGGGAACGTAACGAGTCGATGGACCCGGCCCGTCGCGCCTTTTACGAATACCACGCGTCGCTGATGGAACCGTGGGACGGTCCGGCGTCGATGACGTTCACTGACGGCACCGTGATCGGTGCGGTGCTGGATCGCAACGGCCTTCGCCCGTCGCGTATTTGGGTCACCGAGGACGGCCTGGTCGTGATGGCGTCCGAGGCCGGCGTGCTCAACCTCGACCCCTCCACCGTGGTCAAGAAGATGCGCCTGCAGCCGGGCCGCATGTTCCTGGTCGACACCGCACAGGGCCGCATCGTCGACGACGAGGAGATCAAGGCCGAACTCGCTGCCGAGCATGCGTACCAGGAGTGGCTCGACGCCGGCCTGTTCCAGATCGACGACCTGCCGCAGGGCGACTACGTGCGCATGCCGCATCACCGGGTCGTGTTGCGGCAGCAGATCTTCGGTTTCACCTACGAGGAGCTCAACCTGTTGGTGTCGCCGATGGCGCGCACCGGCGCCGAAGCGCTTGGCTCGATGGGCACCGACACCCCGGTCGCGGTCCTGTCGCAGCGGCCGCGGATGCTCTACGACTACTTCCAGCAGTTGTTCGCGCAGGTGACCAACCCGCCGCTGGACGCCATCCGCGAGGAAGTGGTGACCAGCCTGTCGGGCACCGTCGGCCCGGAAGGTGACCTGCTCAACCCGACGGCGGAGTCGTGCCGCCAGATCGTGCTGCCACAGCCGATCCTGCGCAACGCCGAACTGTCCAAACTGATTTGCGTCGATCCCGATCATGAGATCCGCGGTCACAAGCACGGGATGCGCGCTGCGGTGATTCGCTGTCTGTATCCGGTGAACCGCGGCGGACAGGGCCTCAAGGAGGCCCTGGACAACGTCCGGGCCAAAGTCTCGGCGGCCATCCGCGACGGTGCACGCATCATCGTGTTGTCCGACCGCGAGTCGGACGAATCGATGGCGCCGATCCCGTCGCTGCTGAGCGTCTCGGCCGTGCACCACCATCTTGTTCGCGACCGCACCCGCACCAAGGTCGGGCTCGTTGTGGAGGCAGGCGACGCCCGCGAGGTGCACCACATGGCCTGCCTGGTCGGCTTCGGCGCGGCCGCGATTAACCCGTACATGGCGTTCGAGTCCATCGAGGACATGGTCGATCGCGGCGCGATCAAGGGCATCAGCAGTGACCAGGCGAAGGCGAACTACGTCAAGGCGGCGGGCAAGGGCGTGCTGAAGGTGATGTCCAAGATGGGCATCTCGACGCTGGCGTCCTACACCGGCGCGCAGCTGTTCCAGGCCATCGGCATCAGCCAGCAGCTCCTCGACGAGTACTTCACCGGTTTGACGTGTCCGGTGGGTGGCATCGATCTCGACGACATCGCCGACGACGTTTCGTCCCGCCATGCGCTGGCGTACCTGGACCGACCCGACGAATGGGCACACCGCGAACTCGAGGTCGGCGGCGAGTACCAGTGGCGCCGCGAAGGTGAGTACCACCTGTTCAACCCGGACACGGTGTTCAAGCTGCAGCACTCGACGCGCACCGGTCAGTACTCGGTCTTCAAGGAGTACACCCAACTGGTCGACGACCAGAGCGAGCAGATGGCGTCGCTGCGTGGTCTGCTGAAGTTCAAGGAGGGCGTGCGCACGCCGGTGCCTCTGGATGAGGTGGAGCCGGCCAGCGAGATCGTCAAGCGGTTCTCTACGGGTGCGATGAGCTACGGCTCGATCTCCGCTGAGGCACACGAGACCCTGGCGATCGCGATGAATCGTCTTGGCGGCCGGTCGAATTCGGGTGAGGGCGGCGAAGACGTCAAGCGGTTCGAGCACGACGAGAACGGCGACTGGCGGCGCAGCGCGATCAAGCAGGTGGCCTCGGCGCGGTTCGGTGTCACCAGCCACTACCTGACCAACTGCACCGACATCCAGATCAAGATGGCCCAGGGCGCGAAACCCGGTGAGGGTGGCCAGCTTCCGGGCAACAAGGTGTACCCGTGGGTGGCTGAGGTGCGGCACTCCACGCCGGGTGTCGGGCTGATCTCGCCGCCGCCGCATCACGACATCTACTCCATCGAGGATCTGGCGCAGCTGATCCACGACCTGAAGAACGCCAACCCGCAGGCCCGCGTGCACGTGAAGCTGGTCAGCGAGAACGGCGTCGGCACTGTCGCCGCGGGGGTTTCCAAGGCGCATGCCGACGTGGTGCTGATCTCCGGGCACGACGGCGGCACCGGCGCGACGCCGCTGACATCGCAGAAGCACGCGGGCGCGCCGTGGGAGCTCGGCTTGGCCGAGACACAGCAGACGTTGCTGCTCAACGGCTTACGCGACCGGATCGTCGTTCAGGTCGACGGTCAGCTCAAGACGGGCCGCGACGTGGTGGTGGCTTCGCTGCTCGGTGCCGAGGAGTTCGGTTTCGCGACCGCGCCGCTGGTGGTGTCGGGCTGCATCATGATGCGGGTGTGCCACCTGGACACCTGCCCCGTCGGCGTGGCCACCCAGAACCCGGTGCTGCGGCAGCGGTTCAACGGCAAGCCGGAGTTCGTCGAGAACTTCTTCATGTTCATCGCCGAGGAAGTCCGGGAGATGATGGCCCAGTTGGGCTTCCGGACCGTCAACGAGATGGTCGGCCAGGTCGGCTCGCTGGACACCACGCAGGCCGCTGAGCACTGGAAGGCCTACAAGCTGGACCTGGCACCGGTGCTGCACGAGCCCGAGTCGGCGTTCATGAACCAGGATTACTACTGCAGCTCGCGTCAGGACCACGGCCTGGACAAGGCGCTGGATCAGCAACTGATCGTGATGTGCCGGGAGGCTCTCGACTCGGGCACGCCGGTGAAGTTCTCCACCACGATCGCCAACACCAACCGCACCGTGGGAACCATGCTCGGCCACGAGGTGACGAAAGCCTATGGCGGGCAGGGACTCCCCGACGGAACAATCGACATCACGTTCGACGGATCGGCGGGCAACAGCTTTGGTGCGTTCGTGCCCAAGGGCATCACGCTGAGGGTCTACGGCGATGCCAACGACTATGTCGGCAAGGGCCTCTCCGGCGGACGACTGGTGGTACGTCCGTCGGACAACGCACCAGCGGATTACGTCGCCGAGGAGAACATCATTGCGGGCAACGTGATCCTGTTCGGCGCCACCAGCGGCCAGGCATTCCTGCGCGGTGTGGTCGGCGAGCGGTTCGCGGTCCGGAATTCCGGGGCGCACGCGGTCGTCGAGGGCGTCGGCGATCATGGCTGCGAATACATGACCGGGGGCAAGGTCGTCATCCTCGGGCAGACCGGACGCAACTTCGCGGCGGGAATGTCGGGCGGCGTGGCTTATGTCTACAACCCCGACGGCACGTTCGAGGAGAACCTCAACGCCGAGATGGTGGATCTCGATGCCCTGGACGACCAAGACATCGAATTCCTGCGCGACACAATTCAAGCGCACGTCGACGCAACGGATTCCGCCGTCGGGCAACGGATCCTCACCGATTGGGAGAATGAGCTGAAGAACTTCACCAAGGTGATGCCGCGCGACTTCAAGAAGGTGCTGCAGGCAATTGCGGAAGCCGAACGCACCGGCGAGGATGTCGACACGGCGATCATGGCGGCGGCGAATGCCTGATCCCAAGGGCTTCCTCAAGTACACACACCGCGAGACCCCGCAACGGCGGCCGATCCCGCTACGACTGCTCGACTGGAAAGAGGTGTACGAGGACTTCTCCCACGACACCCTGCGGGAGCAGGCGGCTCGTTGCATGGACTGCGGCATTCCGTTCTGCCACAACGGGTGTCCACTCGGAAACCTGATTCCCGAGTGGAACGACCTGGTGCGCACCGACCGGTGGCGTGATGCGATCGAGCGGCTGCACGCGACCAACAACTTCCCGGAGTTCACGGGTCGGTTGTGCCCGGCACCGTGCGAGGGGTCGTGCGTGCTCGGAATCAACCAGGACCCGGTGACCATCAAGCAGGTCGAGGTCGAGATCATCGACAAAGCCTTCGACGAAGGTTGGGTCGTCCCGTTGCCGCCCGAGAAGCTGACCGGCAAGACGGTCGCCGTCGTCGGATCCGGCCCCGCCGGCCTGGCCGCCGCCCAGCAGCTGACCCGCGCCGGGCACACGGTGACCGTGTTCGAGCGCGACGATCGCATCGGCGGTCTGCTGCGCTACGGCATCCCCGAATTCAAGATGGAGAAGCGCCACATCGACCGGCGGCTGGCGCAGATGGAGGCCGAGGGCACCGTCTTCCTCGCAGGCGTCAACGTCGGTGTCGACATCCCGGCCGCGCAGTTGCGGGCGGACTTCGACGCGGTAGTGCTGGCCGGCGGCGCGACCGCGTGGCGTGATCTGTCGATTCCGGGTCGCGACCTCGAGGGCATCCATCAGGCGATGGAGTTCCTGCCGTGGGCGAACCGCGTGCAGCAGGGCGATTCCGTACTCGGCGAGGACGGCGAGCCGCCGATCACAGCCAAGGGCAAGAAGGTCATCATCATCGGCGGTGGCGACACCGGCGCCGACTGCCTTGGCACCGTGCACCGCCAGGGTGCCGAAAGCGTGCACCAGTTCGAGATCATGCCGCGACCGCCGGAGACGCGTGCGGATTCCACGCCGTGGCCGGTCTACCCGCTGATGTTCCGGATCGCGTCGGCCCACGAAGAAGGCGGCGAGCGGGTCTACTCGGTCAACACCGAGCAGTTCACCGGCAGCGACGGGCACGTCACCGGGCTGCGCGGTCATGAGGTCGAAATGAAGGCCGGCACGTTCGAGAAGGTCGATGAAACCGACTTCGACATGGAAGCTGACCTGATACTGCTCGCGATGGGCTTCGTCGGCCCCGAGCGCGAAGGCCTGCTGACCGACCTCGGCGTCGAGATCACCGACCGCGGCAACGTGGCGCGGGATCCGGAGTTCGCCACCACGGTCCCGGGCGTTTTCGCCGCAGGCGACTTGGGTCGCGGGCAGTCGCTGATCGTGTGGGCTATCGCCGAGGGCCGCGCCGCCGCGGCGGGCGTCGACCGTTACCTGATGGGCCAGAGTGCGCTTCCTGCGCCGATCAAGCCCACCGCCGTACCGCAGCGCTAAAACTGTGGGGTCGGTGGCAACCGGCCGCGACACGCCGCGGAATCAGTGGCTTTTAGGTCCGGCCGCGAGACAGTAGTCCCGATGACTGGCCGCAAACCGCTTACCTACGCCGGGACCGAGCTGAACCGGCGGCACTTCCTTGCGGGCCTGTCGGTGGCAACTCTTGTCGGAGTCGGCCTCGCTCGGTGCACCGTCAGCGCGCAACCGCGGGTCGCTGCGGCGGCAACGGAACCCGTCGGACCGCCGCCTGTGCTCGCGGCGCGGATACCGCTGCCAGGAGGCGGGGCGCTGAGCAGCATCCCCGGTGACGGCAACCTGCTGGCGCTGACCCTCGATGACGGCGTCAACTCCGACGTGGTGCGGCTCTACACGCAGTTCGCCAAGGACACCGGAATCCGGCTGACGTATTTCGTCAACGGCAGGTACGCGTCGTGGACGGAGAATCGTGACCTGCTGCGGCCGCTGGTGGAGTCAGGGCAGATCCAGCTCGGCAATCACACCTGGTCGCATCCGGACCTGGCCACGCTGCCCAAAGACCAAGTAGCCGAACAACTTCGGCACAACCACCAATTCCTGATGGCGAACTATGGGGTGGACGCGCGGCCGTATTTCCGGCCGCCGTACGGTAGCCACAACCCCGTTGTCGATGGCGTCGCCGCCGACCTCGGCTACGCGGTGCCGACCCTGTGGCTCGGCTCGCTGGAGGACCAGAACGTGATCGGTGAGGATGAGATCGTCAAGATGGCCAACAAGTACTTCAACCCGCAGGCCATCGTGATCGGTCACCTCAACCACTTGCCAGTTACGCACGTCTACGACCAACTGGCCGACGTGATCCGGTCCCGCAATCTGCAAACCGTCACGCTCAACGATGTGTTCAACAAGCCACAGCCTGTGTGACACCACATAAGTCACTTCAGTCACTTTAAAAACATCAGATGATTGATCGGCGCGCCTAATTGAGTTTGCCAGATCATCGGTATCTAATGACTTGATGAGGGCACTGCGGTAATGTGGGCCCCCGGTTCAGCTATTGCTACGTCGCAGGAGTGAGCACCGTGTACCTCAACCCGCTATACCGGTCTCGGGTGAGTCGAATCGCCTGGCTATGGTTCCGTCACCCGGTCAAGAGTCGCGAATTCCCCGCCCGAGCCGAACGCCTGATCACCTCCGACGAGCTACTTCGCTACGGCGTCTAGCGAATCCGAACCCCGCCGGTTACGCCGCACTGACGGCTTGTGATCGGGCGTTTGCCTAATCGTTATATTTTCGTTACCGTCACTAATCTTTGCTGGTGAGCAGCCCTGAGTCCCTGATCGCCTCCGCCAGCGGCTCCAGCACTGTCGGCGTATGTGGGGTCGGCAGGTACACGATCGCCAAGTCCAGCCCCTCCTTGCCCAGTGCGGCGGCTTCATCGATTGCGTGGCCGTAATCGAGCGGCTTTCCATGCTCCAGGTGGTTGTCGCTGAGCCGGATGTGCGCGGACAGCGTGATCTCCTTGGGATCCCGGCCGATGTCTGCGCAGTGCGAGGCGAGAACGTCGCGCTTGCGTGCGAATTCTTCCGGCGGGCCGCCAACGAAGTTCCAGTGCTGCGCATATTTCGCCGTGATGCGCAGCGTGCGCTTCTCGCCGCTGCCGCCGATGCAGATCGGCGGGTGCGGCTTCTGCGGGCCCTTCGGTTCGTTACGCGCGTCCTTGAGCTGATAGAACTTGCCGTCGAACGTCGTGGTGTCCTTGCTCAACAGGCTGGTGAGCACCTCGCATGCTTCCTCGAAGCGGTCGAAGCGCTCCTTGATGCTGCCGAGCTCGATGCCGTAAGCACCGGATTCTTCTTCGTTCCAGCCGGCGCCGATACCCAGCTCGAGCCTGCCGTTGGAGATGATGTCCAGTGCCGCAGCCATATTCGCGAGCACCGCCGGGTGACGGTAGTGGATGCCGGTGACGAGCGTGCCAAGCCGCAGCCGCTTGGTGGCCTGCGCCAGCGCGGTCAGTGTCGTCCAGCCCTCAAGGCATGGGCCGGTGGAGTCGGTGAAGATCGGATAGAAGTGGTCGAAGGTCCAGCCGGACTCGTAGACGTCGATGTCATCGGCTGCCTGCCAGACGGCCAGCATGTCGGACCACGTGGTGTTTTGCGGGGATGTTTTGAATGCGAATCTCACTGCATCAAGGCTAGTCCCAATTTCCTGAACGCCCACTGTGAGCGATCAATCTGGTTCGCCGTACTCGTCGAACCAGTAGGCGAGCTTGCCGCGGCGGCTCACCGCACGCAGCCTGCGTTCGGCTGCCGCGCGGGTTTTGGTGGTGGTGACGATGAGCAGTTCGTCGCCCGCGGCGATGCGCGTCTCGGGCTGGGGGACGAACGTGTGGCCATCCCGAATGATCAGCGTGATAACGCTGGGATCGGGTAGCCGCAGTTCGAGAACGGTGACGTTGTGCAGCCGGGACGGCGGGTGCACGGTCATCGTCAACAGCTCGGCCTCCAGGACATCCAGCGGGGCCGCCTCCACCTGGATCTCTCGCGTGGCCTCCTTGGGAATCAACCCCAACCGGTGGGCGAGCGGGCGCAGGCTGGGCCCCTGAACCAGCGTGTACACCACCACCAGGATGAACACGATGTTGAGGAGGCGAATGCTGTCGGGGACACCGCCGACAATCGGAAAGGTCGCCAGCACGATCGGGACCGCGCCACGCAGTCCGGCCCACGACACGAAAACCTGCTCGCGCCAGGGCACCCGGAACCCGGCAAGTGAGACGACGACGGACAGCGGTCTGGCGACCAACAGCAGAACCAGGCCGATCACGATCCCCGGCACCAATTCGGCGCCCAGGTCGCTGGGGTCGACGAGCAGACCGAGGAGCACGAACAGGCCGATCTGTGCGAGCCAGCCAAGCCCTTCGGCGAAGGACCGGGTGGCTGAGCGATGTGGGAGCCCGGAGTTTGCGAGCACGACCGCGGCGAGATAAGCAGCGAGGAACCCACTGGCGTGCGCCGAGCCTGCCGCGGCGAACGCGACCATGCCGAGCCCGAAGGTCGCCAGCGGATACAGGCCGGACGCCGGAAGAGCGATGCGGCGCAGCGCGAGTGCGCCGAGAAAACCGCAACCCAACCCGACCGCGGCGCCGACAAACAACTCGTAGACCAACTCACCGAGCGCGTGCACCGGGGACAGCTCCAGCGGAACCACGCTGAACATCAGGACGAGGATGACAGCAGGGGCGTCGTTGAATCCTGACTCGGCCTCCAGCAGACCGGCGACGCGCCGCGGCAACGGCACGACGCGCAGCACCGAGAACACCGCGGCGGCATCGGTGACTGATACGACGGCGCCGAGCAGCAGAGCCAGCTGCCAGTCCATCCCGAGCAGCAGGTGCGCCCCCGCCGCCGTGACAACCATGCAGACCGCGACGCCGACGGTGGCCAGCGCCGCCGCGGGTGCCAACACCTTTCGCACGTCGCCGAACCGCGTCGTGAGGCCGCCTTCGATGAGGATGATCGCCAACGCCACGGTGCCGAGGTGATCGGCCAGCAAGTAGTTGTCGAAATGCAGGCCCAGCCCGTCTTCGCCGACGATGACGCCGACGCCGAGAAACAACAACAGGCTTGGCAGGCCGACTCGGGTGGCCGCCCGCGTGGCGATGATGCTGGCCAGCAGCACCAGCCCACCGGCCAGCAGCACCAGATACAGCTGCTGCAAGCTCATTTCATCCCCAGAATCGCACGGGCGGTGTGACGTGCAGTTAACCAGTACGACGCCACATGGGTCAGTATGAATTCGTGTTCCGGTTCAGAAGGCAGTCCGTCGATGCGGATGCGAACCGCGCCGACGAGCGGCCGATGATGCGCGTCGGCATCGCCGGTGCCGGAGCCGTCGGCCGGTCTGTCGCGCTGGAGCTACTGGCATACGGCCACAAGGTGTTGTTGATCGAGCACAACGCGGGGCACTACGAACCGCACACGGTCCCCGATGCCGAATGGTTGTTGGCCGACGCGTGTGAGCTGGCCTCGCTCGAAGAGTCCGGAATGCAGACATGCGATGTCGTCATCGCCGCGACTGGCGACGACAAGGTGAACCTGACTTCGGCTCTGTTGGCCAAGACCGAGTTCGGGGTGTCCAGGGTGGTGGCACGAGTCAACGATGTGCGCAACGAATGGCTGTTCACCGAGGCGTGGGGGGTCGACGTCGCGGTATCCACGCCACGCGCCATGGTTTCGGCGATCGAGGGCGCCATCGATATCGGTCACCTCGTGCGATTGATGGAATTGCGACACGGACAGGTCAGCCTCTCCAAACTGACACTGCCACAGGACAACCCACTCGTCGGTCAGCGGGTGCGCGACGTGGTACTGCCCGAGAACAGCGCGCTGGCCTTCGTGATTCGTGACGGTGGGATCGTTCACCTCCAGCCGGACGACGTGCTGGACGCGGGCGACGAGATTGTGTTCTTCGCAGGCAATCCTGTCGAGAGCCAGGCACGTGCCCTTGTCCGCGGCGCCATGACGCCTCCTCGAGACCGATGAGTTGCGGCCTCGGTTTGGGTCGATACAGACATGATCGACTTAACCCCGGCGTGTAGACGCACAGCAGATGTGTTGATGAACGTGACCGACCAGCAGCTCGATGGCTCGACGCCGTGCGAGAAGCTGGGCCTGAGAGACCTGGTTGTCCATGTGGGAGGGTTGGCGCCGGCGTTCACCGCCGCTGCCCGCAAGGAATTCGGCGAGCTGACGGACACCCCGCCGGTGGCGGGCGCGCCGCTGGACGCGGACTGGCGCGCCACCTACCCGGCGCGGCTGGCCGAGCTCGCAAGGGCCTGGCGAGACCCGGCGGCCTGGGAGGGGATGTCGCGTGCTGGTGGCGTCGACTTTCCCGGGGAGGTCGGTGGGATCATCGCGCTGACGGAAGTGGTCATCCACGGCTGGGACGTGGCGGCCGCGACGGGACAGGCCTACGACGTCGACCCGGCCACTCTGGACGCGGTGCTGCCGCACGTGACCGCGATCGCGGCAGAAGGTCCGGTCGAAGGGTTGTTCGGGCCCGCGGTGGCCGTCGCCGACGATGCGCCGAAGCTGGACCGGATCATTGCGCTAAGTGGCCGCGACCCGGCATGGGCTTCGCCCTGACCGGGCAGACTAAAGGCATGGACCCGGTAGTCGCTCTGCGCCAGATTGCCTACTACAAGGACCGGGCGCGCGAAGATCCGCGGCGGGTGATGGCCTATCGCAACGCCGCCGACATCGTCGAGGGACTTTCCGAGGCCGACAGGGAGCGTCATGGCGGCGCCAACAGCTGGCAGTCGCTGCCCGGAATCGGACCCAAGACCGCGAAGGTGATCGCCCAGGCCTGGGCGGGCCGGGAGCCCGAGGTTCTTGTCGAATTACGCGCGGCAGCAGAGGATTTCGGTGGCGGTGGTATTCGTGCCGCGCTGCGCGGCGACCTTCACGTGCACTCCAACTGGTCTGACGGGTCGGCGCCGATAGACGAGATGATGTTCGCTGCAAAAGAATTGGGCCACGAGTATTGCGCGTTGACGGACCACTCACCCCGCCTCAAGGTCGCCAACGGCCTTTCGCCCGAGCGCCTGCGCAAGCAGCTGGACGTCATCGACGAGCTGCGCGAAACCGTCGCGCCGATGCGGATCCTGACCGGCATCGAGGTCGACATTCTCGAGGATGGATCCCTCGACCAGGAACCCGAACTGCTCGAGCGGCTCGACGTGGTGGTGGCCAGTGTCCATTCCAAGCTGTCGATGGATGCGCCGTCGATGACGCGGCGAATGATCAAGGCGGTGACCAATCCTCACGCCGATGTGCTGGGGCATTGCACGGGCAGGCTGGTCACCGGCGGCCGCGGCATCCGGCCCGAATCGAAGTTCGACGCGGAGAAGGTGTTCACCGCGTGCCGCGACAATGGCACCGCAGTGGAGATCAACTCGCGCCCTGAGCGAAGGGACCCGCCGACCCGGCTGCTCAACCTCGCGCTGGAGATCGGCTGCCTGTTCTCCATCGACACCGATTCGCATGCGCCCGGCCAGTTGGAGTTTCTCGGCTATGGCGCCCAGCGCGCGCTGGACGCGGGTGTGCCGGTGGATCGGATCGTCAACTCGTGGCCTGCCGACAAGCTGCTCGAGTGGACGGAGTCCTAATCCGGCAGGTGTGGCATCTCGAGGCCGGGATCACGGCCGAGCAGAACTCCGCGGGTGACGGAGGCGTTGCCGTACCGCTGCCGCACCAAGTCCACCGCGTCATCGATAGCCGTCGTATCGGCGTGTTCCTCGAACAGCAGCTCAAGCTGCTGCGCGCCTTCCCTGTCGATGTTGGACACCGCGAACCCGACCAGCGT
The DNA here is from genome assembly GCA_963766465.1 of uncultured Actinomycetota bacterium. GTDB lineage: Bacteria > Actinomycetota > Actinomycetes > Mycobacteriales > Mycobacteriaceae > Mycobacterium. The sequence goes on along the minus strand of CAVXZT010000010.1, from coordinate 138,182 downwards.
CAGGCCGCGCTCGGCGATCAGGGGAGCGGCTGCGGTGACAAGCCCGCGGGCGGCGTCGAGGATGGCGTCGGTCGATGCGGTCGCGCGGGGCATGGTGTGCGACCGGGTAACCCTGCTGAAGTCGTCAAACCGCAACCGCAGCACCACCGTTCGGCCGGTACGGCCGGCCTTGCGCATCCGCCTGGTGATCCGGTCGACGAGGTTGATGACTACGGCGTCGACCTCGGCCGCTGTCATCGTGTTGCCCGCCCGGCCCAGCGCCCGCTGGGCACCGACCGATCGCCGGCGCACGCCGGTCACCACCCGGCGCCGATCGATGTTGCGGGACAACGCAAATAGCTGACGGCCCATCGCCCCACCGACCATCGACCCGAGCGTGGACTCGCTGAGCTCGGCGACATCGGCGACCGTCTCGATGCCGTACGCATGCAACTTCTCGGCCGTCTTCACGCCGACGCCCCAGAGCCGGCGCACCGGCAGCGGATGAAGGAATGCGAGTTCACGGTCCGGCGGCACCAACAGCAAGCCGTCGGGTTTGGCCTCCTGGCTGGCCACCTTGGCGAGGAACTTGGTGCGCGCGATGCCGACCGTGATGGGTAACCCCACCCGGTCGCGGACCTGTGCGCGCAGCTGGGCGGCGATCTCGACCGGGGTGCCCGACACCCGCCACAGGCCGGAAACGTCGAGGAATGCCTCGTCCACGGACAGCGGCTCGACCATGGGCGTGGTGTCGTGAAACACCTCGAACACCGCGTCGCTGGCTTCTGAATAGGCCGACATCCGCGGCGGCACCACGATCGCGTGTGGACACAGCTGGCGCGCCTGGCGTCCGCCCATCGCGGTGCGGACTCCGTACGCCTTGGCTTCGTAGCTGGCGGCCAGCACGACACCGCCGCCGACGATCACGGGCCGGTTGCGCAGCGTCGGGTCGTCGCGCTGCTCGACCGATGCGTAGAACGAATCGAGATCAGCGTGCAGGATGGCGGCCCGGAACCTGGACACGAACATATGTTCGCATCGAGGTCCGACGACTTACGGGGTGACGGTGTAGATCGAGGTCATCCAGATGTGGACCAGATTGTCGAGCACCCGATCGTCGGGCAGCGCCGGTTTCTGGCCCGCGAACGACGCCGACATCACCGATTCGTTCAACAGGTTCAGGGACGTCGACAGCTCATCCGATGGCATGTTGTCCGGAATCTCGCCGCGGTCCCGTAAGGCGTTGATCACTCCGGTCGTATGGTCTATCGACCTCTGCATGAACGCAGACCACAGATCGCGAACTGCGGGGTTGGTGTACCTGGCTGCCGCCGAGGGCGCGACCAGTGCGCGGTGCGCGCGGAAGGTCGAGTAGAACACGCCGATGCCCGCCCGCCAGAACTCATGGCGATCTTTGGGGGGGTTGGCGATCAGCGCCTCGAGCGCGCTATCGGCCTCGCCGATGACCCGCTGGAGCAGCGTCAGCAGCACCGCGTCCTTGGACGGGAAGTAAAAGTAGAAGGTCGGTCGGGATATCCCCGCACCTTTCGCCAGGTCATCGACGGAGATGTCGGCCAGCGGGCGTTCTTCGAGGAGGCGCTCGGCGGTCTCCAGAATTGCCAGCTCACGATCGTCACCAGAAGGACGGGCGGAACGCCGGGCACGCGCGGCGCGAGGCTGGCTGACGGTTGTCACGGCGTTGACTTTACACGGTGTCGAGTTTCTCAACAGACTGTTGACTCCGTCGACACGGTGTTGATAGCTTTACAGCATGACTGAATTTGTCGACGTCGTCATCGTCGGAGCCGGGATCTCCGGCATCAGCGCGGCCTGGCACCTGCAGGACCGCTGCCCCAACAAGAGCTACGTGGTGCTTGAGCGCCGCGAGAACCTCGGCGGCACCTGGGACCTGTTCAAGTACCCGGGCATCCGATCGGACTCCGACATGTTCACGCTGGGCTTCCGATTCAAGCCGTGGACATCCGAGAAGGCGATCGCGGACGGCCCGTCGATCATGTCGTATCTGAAGGAGACGGTCGCCGAGTCCGGCATCGACAAGCACATCCGATACGGCCAGAAGGTTGTCGCCGCGGACTGGTCCGATGCGGACAACCGCTGGACCGTTCGCGTCGAGCGCGACGGCCAAGAGGTGGAGATCTCCGCTGCCTTCCTGTTCGCGGCCAGCGGCTACTACAACTACGACGAGGGGTACACGCCCGAGTTCCCCGGCTCGGACGATTTCGAGGGCACGATCATTCACCCGCAGCACTGGCCGGAGGAGCTGGACTACGCGGGCAAGAAGGTTGTTGTCATCGGCAGCGGCGCGACCGCGGTGACATTGATTCCTGCGCTTGCTGATTCGGGCGCCGGACACGTCACGATGCTGCAGCGCTCGCCGACGTACATCGGCGCGCTGCCAGATGTGGACCCGTTCACCGTGCGGACGAACAAGGCGCTGCCGGACAAGCCGGCCTATGTGCTGAACCGGTGGAAGAGCATTCTGTTCCAGTCGGCGCAGTACAACATCAGCAGGCGTTTCCCGAACTTCATGCGCAAGACGCTGATGACCATGGCGCAGCGGCGCCTACCCGAGGGCTACGACGTCCAGAAGCACTTCGGACCCAGCTACAACCCGTGGGATCAGCGACTTTGCCTGGCGCCCAACGGGGATCTCTTCAAGACGATCCGCGCGGGCAAGGCCGACGTCGTGACCGACAAGATCGAGCGGTTCACCAAGTCGGGCATCAAGCTGGCCTCCGGTGAAGAACTGGAAGCCGACATCGTCGTCACCGCAACCGGTTTGAACCTGCAATTGTTCGGTGGCGCGGAGATCAAACGCAACGGCGTCGCGGTGGAACTCAACGACACCATGGCCTACAAGGGCATGATGCTCACCCACATGCCCAACATGGCGTTCACCATCGGCTACACCAATGCATCGTGGACCCTGAAGGCAGACCTGGTGTCGGAGTTCGTATGTCGAGTGCTGAATTACATGGACGCCAACGGCTTTGACACCGTCGAGCCCCAGCATCCGGGTAACACTGTCGACGAGCGCCCGCTGATGGACTTCACGCCCGGTTACGTGCTGCGCGCGTTGGACTACCTGCCGAAGTCGGGCCACGTCGTCCCGTGGCGGCTCAAGCAGAACTACCTGCTTGACCTGCGGCTCATTAGGCGCGGCAAGGTCGACGACGAGGCGCTGGAGTTCACCAAACACCGTGCGCCGGTGAAGACTTCGGCCTGATTTCTCAGCCTGTGGCGACGACGACAATGCCGTCGTCGTCGCTGTAGGCGATTTCGCCGGGCTTGAATAACACGCCACCGAACTCGACGACCGCGTCGCGCTGCCCGTCACCGGTCTTGCCGCCCTTGCGCGGGTTGGTGCCAAGCGCCTTGATGCCGATGTCGAGCGTGCGCAACGTCGCGGCGTCGCGAACGGCGCCGTTGATGATCAGCCCGGCCCAGCCGTTGTCGACGCCGAGGCCTGCGATGAGGTCGCCGACCAGTGCGGTGTGCAGCGAGCCGTCGCCGTCGATCACCAGCACCCCGCCATTGCCCGGCTCGGACAGCACAGACTTCAACAACGCGTTGTCCTGGAAGCAGCGCACAGTGGTGATCGGCCCCGCGAACTGGGACCGGCCGCCGTACTGGGTGAATTGCAGGTCGCAGCTTCGGACGTCCGGGCCGATCTCGTCGACCAGGTCAGCGGTGGGGCGAGGCTCGATGGTCACCGGTCGATGTTAGCGATCGGCCCGGTGAGCAGTTTCGGGTCGATGTTGGCTACGGCGTAGGAGATCGCTTCGTCCATCGACATCGCCGCGCCTTGTGTGCGTAGTTCGCGTCGCCGCTCGTCACCCAGCGCGGCGGAAATGATTTCGCCGGTCTCTTGCAACGCCGCGAGAATGAAGTTCGTTCTCGGAGCGGTCGTCTGCTTCGTCGGCGCCGCGGCCGGGCTTGCTTGTGAGTAGGCGGCGTAGGCCGCGCCGCGCAGGACACCCGCAACCTCGGGCCGGTCTTCGGCGATAGCACGCGCACATAACGACAGGCATGGCGCGCTTTGCATCAGCGCTACGCTCCACCGCCAGAGGCGCATGGTCTTACCTGTCAATGCGAGCGTGAGGTCCCAATCTCGGAGGCGACCAGCGACAAGGCAGGCCGTCAGTACGCCGGAAGACACCTCCTGACCCGGCGTGCTGGCGAGCTCGAGGCTCTCACGGAGAACTGTTCGGGCGCGCGCGGGCTCACGGTCGACGAGTGCCAACGCGAGCGCATTGAGGCTCAGCACGATAGCGCCCGGCATTCTCGACTGCCGTGCTAGCGCAACTGCGTCGTCGGCCCGTTTCGCCGTATCCTCGGTGTCGAGTCCGCCGAGCATGGTGCATTGGATGCCGTACGCCTTGAATATCGCGCCCAGGCCTGTGTATCCGTCGATGATCGCCAATTCGGTCGCCCGGGCGTACGCCGAGATTGCATTGCCGTAGTCGCCTCCTGCGAGCGCCTGTTGCGCGAGCAGGCTGAATGTGTCCATCTCGATTCGATGAGAATGATTCGCGCCGGGGATGTTTCGCTCGGCTTCCATTGCCTGGCGGCACAGTTGTTGGACTTCGTCCCAATTCCCGGTGGCTTGCACGTTGTAGGCAGCAGTCATCAGCACCAACGGAAAGCCGGGCTCCTCCGCTGCGCCCGGCAACTCGATAACGGGTGCTGCGTCCATTCTGAGCACTTCCCCGGTTGGCCCCTCGGCCTTCTCTTGGTGGGGCTGGTAAGCCACCAGACGTACCGCCAGCGGCGCGTTTCCCGCGTCCACAGCGTGGCTGAGCGCTGACCGGATGTTGTCGTGCTCGAGCTTGATCTGCCTCGCCCACACGAGTTGTTGGGGGCCGTAGGAGTGCTTCGTCGCACGCGCAGACAGCTCCGTATAGAACTCGGCATGCCGGATCGCCAAACTGTCGGTCTCACCCCAGTCCGCAACGCGTTCTTCGCCGTACTGGCGGATGGTTTCCAGCAGTCGATACCGCGTGCCCTCGTCGCCGTCTTCGGCGACGACTAGGGACCGGGCGACAAGGCCTGCGACCATGTCCATGACGTCTTCGCGATTAGTGAATTCACTGCTGCACACCTGTTCGATGGCCTCGAGGGTGCAACCTCCCGAGAACACCGACATCCGGGCGAGGAGCCGCTTCTCAGCGTCGCTGAGAAGGTCGTACGACCAATCGATGGCCGCGCGCAGAGTCGCGTGGCGCTCGACCGCCCCCCGTCGTGCCCCCGCAAGCACGTGAAATCTGCGATCGAGCCGCGCGACCAGCTCGGCCGGGCTCATCGCAATGATGCGGGCAGCGGCCAACTCGATGGCCAGAGCGACACCGTCAAGTCGCTGACAGGTCTCTGCGACGGAGCGGGCGTTGTTGGGTGTCAAGGTGAAGTCCGCCTTGACTTGGCGCGCTCGCTCGACGAACAACCCGATTGCGTCGGTCTGCAGAAGCGAGTCGATATCGGCGTCGGGATCACCCACCGCCAGTGGTGGAAGGGCGATGAGCTGTTCGCCGTCGATTGCCATACCCTCCCGGCTCGTGGCGAGCACCACGACGGCGGGGCATCCTCGTTCGATCCGTGACACCAGCCGAGCCACCGGCCCCAGTAGGTGTTCGCAGTTGTCGAGCAGCAACAACAGCTGAGATTGAGCGAGAGCGTCGATCAGTGAGTTCTCCAGAGACTTTCCACCGGCGTTGGTCAGCCGTAGTGCTGTGGCCACCGCCTCTGCCACGCCGTCGGTGTCACGAACCGGTGCCAAGTCGACCAGCCAAACCCCGTCCCGATAGTGCGGCAGCACATCGGCAGCTACCTGTAATGCCAAGCGGGTCTTACCGACTCCGCCAACGCCGGTTACGGTGACCACTCGTGACGTATCGAGCGCTTTCGCGACCCTCGCCACGTCTGTCTTTCGTCCGATGAACGAACTCACTTGTGCGGGAAGGTTTCCCGGGAACGAATCCAGCGTCCGCAGTGGCGGAAATTCTTCGCGATCGCCGTCACGGAACAGTCCGAAGATTCGGGTGGGACGACCAAGGTCACGCAGTCGGTGCTCACCAAGATCGGCGAGCTCCATCCCGTCGGGCAGCTGGCCGCGGAGAAGCATCTCGGTGGCACCGGACACCACGGTCTGTCCACCATGGGCCGCAGTCATCAAGCGGGCGCACCGATTGATCGGCAGGCTCGCATAACCGGTGTCGTCGACGATCACCGCCTCGTCGGTGTGCAGCCCGACCCGCGCACGCAAGGGACCTGCGGTGCCCCATGGCTCTGCGTCGAGCGCATTTTGGAATGCAGCCGCCGCAGCCAGGGCGTCTCGGGCGGTCGCGAACGCGGCGGCCATGCCGTCGCCCATCCTTGAGAAGACGAAACCTCGATGGGCGGTGACCGTCTTCTCAAGAAGCTCATCGTGGCGGACCATCGCAGCCTTCATCGCGACAGGATCCTGCTCCCACATGCGCGTCGAGCCTTCGAGGTCGGTGAGAAGGAAGGTCACCGTGCCCGAAGGCAGCTGCCCGGTCATGCCCCCAAACCCCCCGCTGAACTCGGGTTACAGGAGGCTAAGGGTAGCTGGCCACCACGATGTCGTGGACGAATTGCGCCAGCCCGGGCTCGACGTCGTCGTAGTAGCGGGTGAATCGCTCGTCGGCCAGATACATCTCCACGAGGTTGCGGTGCATCTCGTCACCGCAGTCGTAGAACCGCTCGATCGACGTGCGGTGCCGCGCTGCCAGTTCGTTTGCTTCCAAGGAGCCTGGCTTGACGCCGCCGCGTTTGGCCTGTGCCAACGCGTCCAACAGCGCGTCGCCCTCGGCTTTGATTGCAATCCAGTCCTGCTTGTCGAACTGCGAAACCCGTTGCTGCGATTGCTTCCACGCGTCCGTCTCGCCCCACCGCTCTTCGGCCTCCGCCGCGTACTCCTCGCCGAATGCGGTCGTTCCGAATATCTCGACCTGTTCCTCCGCGGTCAGCTGAATGCCTTTACGATGCGCGTTCATCAGTTCCTCCACTGCCTTGATGGTGTGCTCTAGTCGGTCGGCCTGTTCCAGCAGCAACTCGTGCTGTCGCTGGAGGTGTTCGACCACGTCCGCACTCGAGTCGTCGAGAAGCGTGCGGATCTCTTCGAGGGGCATCCCGACCGACCGGTAAACCAGCACAAGGTGCAGCCGCTCGATGTCGGCGTCGGTATAGCCGCGGTAGCCCGCCGGGGTGCGGACGCTGGGCACCACCAGGCCGATGTGGTCGTAGTGGTGCAGGGTGCGCACGGAGACACCCGTGAGGGTGGCTACCGCGCCGACCGTGTTGGCGTCCATTCCGCCACTATCGACCCTGACGCCGCGTGAGGGTCAAGCCGATTTCGATTTTGGTCAGTCGTCAGAATGCCTGCGCGCGAGAAGCACGACCAGGATTGCCAGCACACCTGCGGCGATGGCGGCGGCCACCGGCAGCCGGGACGGCTCGGGGCCGATCAGCGGCGTTGTGACCGGACCGGAGACGGGGTTGGGCGCACTCGCGACGGTGGATTTAGCTTGGGCCGCAGCCTCTTTCGCGGCTGACGCGAGGTCGCCATTGGTGTCGGCCAGCTTCGAGGCCGCAGGCGCTTTCTTGGGTGGAGCCTTCTTCGCGGCCTTCTTGGCGGCGGCCTTCTTCGCCGGTGTCTTCTTCACAGCCTTCTTGGCAGGTGCCTTCTTCGCAGCCTTGGCAGGCGGTGTCTTCGCCGGGGGCGCGGGTGGTGGTTCGGCGGCAGGCGGGACGGATTCCGCGCCGGGAGCGACGGCCGGGGGGACGGCGTCAGGCTTCTCGTCGGGTCGATCCTGCTGGTCTGCCATCTGGCTGCTCCTTTGCAGTTTCTTGTCTACCCCGCAGTTGTCCCCATCATGCCAGGCGGGGTGAGGCGCTATCCCGTGACGGCCAGGGCGGCCGCCAGCGTCAGCGCGACGGCCATGATCGCCAGTTCGAGCAGCGACCGTGAACGCGACACCACCGCCGTCACGCGGTGTGAGCGTGCGGCGGGCAGCCACATCGTCCGGTTGCGGTACGCCAACACGACCAGCACAACGGTCACCACCACCTTCGCGGACAGCAGCCGGCCGTATCCCGTCGCATACAGCTGACTCGGCGAGGCGATCGTTACCGCTGCGCCGACCACACCGCCGAGCAGCAGCGCCGCCACACACAACAGGGACAGCTGCGAGAACCGCGGCAGCACCCTTGCCCACTGGCCGCGGTGCTCGACCGTGAGCAGCAGCGCGGCCAGCACGCCGCACCACAGCGCCGCCGCCAGGGTGTGTGCCGCCACGGCCACTCCGCCAAGCGCACTCTCGGAGAAATGTCCGGTAAGGGGACGTGCCGCCACCCCGGCAGCAGCTAGACCCGCTACCGCGACATTCGTCGACACCGACCGCGGCACAGCCGCGACCGCCAAGCACACGAGGCCGGCAGCTACCGCGCTGAACAGTCCCGACCGTCCCGCCGTCGTGTGCAGGGCGAAGTCGACCGCCGTGTGTAGGCCGAGCCGGGAGACGGGCACCGCCGCGGCCTGTGCGGCTGAAACACCAAGCCGGAGCAGTTCGGCAAGCAGCCAGGCGGTGGCGGCGATCGTCAACGGTGCGCTGGCGCGGCGGATCAGCTCACCGCGGTACCGGTCGATGTCCAGCATCGGCACGGCGGCCAGACCCAACGCGACGACCGCCGAGCCGTCGGCCATGGCCCGCACCAGCGTCGCCGCCAGCGAGTTCTGCTGCCGGGCGAGCGACCACGCCGCCAACGACGCGACCACCACGACCGCGGCTCCGCCTGCCACCGCCCATCGACGGGTCACCTCTGCCGTCGCACCGCCCAGACCGCACCTCCGGCGACGAGCACGCCTGCTGCGACGAAGAACGGCCATACTGGAATTCCGTCATCGGATGGGGTTGGCGTTGACGCCGAAGGGCCGGGGGTGCCAGTGCTGGCCACGGTGAGCCGGAACGACCAGGACCCGGAGACGACGTGTCCGTCGGCCGACGTCACCCGGTAGTTCACTGTGTACGTGCCGGACGGGCCGAGCGGCCGCACGCCGACGCTGACCACCGCCCCGGCCACCTGTGGGTCACCTGTCGACCACAGGTTGCCGTCTGGGCCGACGACCGTCATCGCCGCGAACTGCGGTTGCAGTGCCTCGTTGAACGTCGCGCTGACCTTCTGCGGCGACTGCGACAGCTCGGTGTTCTCAACGGGGTCGGTCGCGATGCGAGTGGCGTGGGCCGACGCGGTGCCGGCTCCGGCCATCGCCATCACCGCCAACGACGCGGCCAGGACCAGTGTCGCGAGAAGGCGATTCACGCTCAGACCAGGCCGAGCCGGGCCATCAAGTCGGCGTCGATGCCGTCGAGCTGTTGGGCAATCGCGGCGTGCGCGTCGCGACGGCGCGACGCAGGCATGTTCTCGGCGGCCGTCACGGCGGCCGACAGGTCGTGAAGCCGAGCGGTGATCGCGGCGACGAACTGCTTGGTCTCGGCGTCCTTCGGCTTCTTCTCCAGAACCAAACCCAATGAGTGCTCGGCCCCTGCGATCCGCGCCGAGAGCTGAGCACCATGACCGGAGAACTGACCGATCTGGCTGAGCGGGACGCCGAGCCGGTCGGCCCGGCGTTCGTCGATGAAGCCTCGCGCGGCGATGGCGGCGCGGTATACGAGCGGCACCACAACGGGTGCGAGTAACCGGCTCACGGTAAGCACGCGTCGAATTCGGGTGGGGGAGAACAACTTACCTTCGCGGGCCGCTTTCAGCTGAGTCTCGGCGACCTTGACCGCCGACCTGTCGCTATCGCGCTGCGCCTTGAGTTGCGCCTTCAGCGTTCTGGTTTCGGCTCTGTGGTCGGCCTTGATGCGACGGGCCTCGTTCTTCGCGGCGAGCCTGGCCTCGAGCTTGGCCTTGGCCTTGATGGCCCGCGCCTCGGCTCTGCGGGTGGCGCGGGTTTTGCGCTTGAACAGGCTCATCCCGGCGGCCTCCGGTGATCTCGTCGACTGTGCATGACAAAGCAATTGATGCTGCAGCCCAACATTATCTGCCGTGCCGGTTGCTCCCGGTGGTGGGTGGAATCAAATCGACAGCAAACCGTTGTGCCTGGTTATGCCTAGAATAGGCGGATCATCTCAATAGCCGGCTGATGACGCCTTGAAGGGTGGTCTCGACGTGGGTTCGCGTGTGCGCATCGCCGCAGCGGCCTGCCTCGTGGCTTCTGGGCTGTTGGCTGGTGGTGCCGGCGCTTCGATCGCCTTTGCTGATTCTCCGCTGCCCATCGACCAACCGGGAAACAAGCACAGTTCGGATGAGAAGCCGAAGTCCAATCCAGACGAGAAGAAGACCACTCCCGGCAGCGGCAAGGAAGAACAGCCCGGCACCGATCCCGATCCGAAGACCGACGGCGACAAGAAGGATGGCGAAGCCGGCGAGGACGGTAAGAAGAACGGCGACGACAACAACGGTGTCGGCAATCCGGGCAACGGCAACTGCGGCAACAGCGGTGGCAATGGCAACGCCCAGGGCTGCGGCGGCGGTGGCGGTGACCCCTCCACTCCGCCCACGAGGCCAACGAAGCCCTCGACGACTACGACCAAAGAAGAGCCACCGCCACCGCCTGAAGAACCTGAAGAACCCGGCGAGTGCGACGACAAGAATAGGGACCACTGCTCGCCAGGGTGGCCGTGGTGGCCGTGGCCATGGAATCCGGGTGAACCGCCGGGACCCGGCGGCGGCAGCGGCGGTGGCCACCCCGAGGTGCCGTCCGGTCGACCGGGTCTCCCGCCGCCCATGCAGCTGCCGCCCCACCTGATGCCGCCAACCGAAACGGGTCCAACCGTCGTCGACGTCGAGCCAGGCGTTGGGATCGCGGCCGCGCAACTCCCGATCGCGCCGATCACGCTGCCGGTCATCGTGGCGCCTGCCACCGGCCTCGGAGGTGGTGGTGGGGCGTCCGGCGGTCCGGCGTTGCCGGTTGCACCCCGCGGTGTGACGGCTGAGCCGCCGGCCGGACGGGAACCGTTGCCTGCCAACGTGGGCAGCAACGTCGCCGTCCCAGCGACTTCGTACCGGATCGGCTACACGGAGTATTTGCGGAGCGCCGGGTTGTCCCAGGTTGCCGCCTTGGCAGTGCCCGGGGTTGCGGGCATGCTTGTACTGACCTGCGCCGGGGGATTGTTTGGATATCGCCAGGCGAAGGCGGGCCATGCGGTACACACAAGCGGCACCGCACGGTTCGTGAACTGACAAACTGCCCGCCCCGAGGGGGGTGGACAGCGCATAGTGGACTCGTCGAAAGGGGGATGTATGCCTGCCAGCCGCCGCGTCACCCGCGCCGTCGGTGAGGTCCTCGATCTTGCCCCACGTCGCGGGGAAGTGTCACTGCCCCGTCTTGTCGATGCCGTCAGCGAGGATCGCAACCGGCCGATCGAACTCAAGATGGCCGACCTACCGCCGGGAGTGTGCGGGCAGTGGCGTCAGTACGCCGATCGCGACGTGTTCTTGATCCAGAAGGGCCTGCCCGCTTGGGACCGCACCCTGGCCCACGAGCTCGGGCATCTGGTGCTCGGTCATGAGGGCATCCCAGTCGTCCAGGCCGCGTTCGACAACACCGAGATGGCGAGCTCCGATCTGATCGGATACATGCTCAATCAGCGAACCGGCTGCATGGGCCCCGCCGGCGAGGACGCCGAACAGGAAGCCGAAGACTTCGCGGCGTTGCTCATTTACCGCCTCGGGCGGCTGCCGTCGGATCGCTCCTCTATCGTCCAGGTCCGACTCGGAGAGGCGTTTGGTTGATCATCTGGGTGATCGCCGGTCTGCTCGGATTGGCCACCGGCCTGCGAATCGGCTGGGCCCTGGTCAACAAGCAATCTCTGGTGAGCACCGCGATGATCCTCGCGCTGGGCAGCCTGGGGATGGTGGCCGCGCTGAACTGGCAGCCGTTGACGCTGCTGATCGATACGGTGCTGCACTGGCCCAACATCGCGATGGGACTGTCCCAGGTCGCGTTGATCGGCTGCGCGGCGGGCAGTTGCGTGATGATCACGACCGTGGCCTCCGAGCGGACACCCGCCACCATTCGCAAAATTGCTATGGCCCAGTACAGCGTTGCCGCGGTGATCGCGGTCGTGAGTTTGGTGATCTTCTTCGGTGCGGGCCAGCAACCGGAGATGTCTCCGGAGGAGTACCTGAAGCGCAACCTCGGCTCCAGCGACGGGAGGTTGCCGTGGCTGCTGCCGCTGCTCTACGTGTTGTTGGCGCTGACCTTGGTGTCGTGGGCGGGCTTGCGGCATTCCAATCGCAGCAGGCGCGGCCGAGCACTGTTCGTCTTCACCCTCGGCATCGTGCTGATCGTGCTGGCGTCCGCGTTCTTCCTGCTGCGGGCCGCGGGTAACACCCAGCTCATCGGTGTCGGGGCGGCGGCCACCCTGCTGGGCTGCGCCATGTTGGTGGTCGCCGCAGGGTCCCTGCTGCCCAGTGTCGAAGACTGGTTCGGCGCCCGTTACGAGCTGCGCACCATACAGCCGCTCCTCACGGAGCTCGGCCGGCGTCATCCCGACATTGGGATCGGGGTGCGTCCGCGCGGCCCGCTGGTGTTCAGGGTCGCCGAGCGGATGTCGCTTATTTCCGACGCTCTGTTTTTGGAAGCCACCGCCGCCGATGCCGCGCGGCGGCGACCCGTCGACGCCACCGGCGCGCGACCGACGCACGAACTCGACGAGGTGGACGACGGATCTGTGGTCGATTCGCCGTCGGTGCCGCCGGAGGAGCAGGCCGGCGCGATCGCCCAGTGGATCTACGACGGCCGGGAGGACGCGCCGGAAGGCACCGGCGCGACATTCCCCGGACTTGGCTGGTTGCGCCAGCCGGCGTCGCATTCAGACCGCGAATGGATCCTCGAGATCGCACAGCAGTATCGCGAACTGGCGCTCTAACAGAGTGGGACGGCCTAGGCGGCCGAATTTCCCAAATTCGCCGGACGCCGCAATGCGGCGAACGGCGGGCTAATCGTCCAGGTGCTCCTGGCGACGCAGCTCATCGACCTTAAGGGCGATGTCCTGTTGCGCCTCTGCGGACAACCCGACCGTGCGCGCCGCAATACGGCGAACACCCTCGTCGCGCATATTCGCCAGCCAGGTCAATTCCTTGTCGAGCTTCTCGTAGTACTCGTCGTCGGTGAAGTACGCCGGCTTGATACGGAAGAAGTTGGCAAGGGCTGCCATGGTGGCTGCCGAGGGGTTGGTGCGGTTGCCTGAGCGCAGCTGCGACAGGTAAGGAGCCGACATCGTGACGCCCTCAGCCTTGAGTGCGGCGATGACCTCAGCTGAGGTGTGCGGGCCGCGACCAGGGGGGTAAACCGTGTCGAACAGGCGATTTAAGCGGGCGGAGAAGGTGTTGCTCATCGTATTGACCTCCACATGCGTGACGAGCGGGTTTCCAGGGCGGCGTATTTGCTGACTATCGTAGCGAGACTTGTGCCAACAACCAAGTGCAAACCGCAGAAAAGTTAACCCGCCTTTTCGTTTCGTGTGGCCGCTACAGGTCTTAACGGCGTTGTCGGTGTGCTCCGGCACCGTCATCCTACGGTGCGGCGAAGCAAATAATAAAGGTTGTATGTGAACGACTTTCCTGGGAGTTCGACATAGTTGGTCACAGGAACCCCGATGTTCACCACGGGCAACTGCCATCACGCCCCGCGAAGCGGAATCAAGTGTTTGCTAGTTGTGTTCGCAAGCGTGTTGTGGCGAGTGTCATCGGCCCGCTCCTCGGCACGTGGCACCGGATAGCGAGCCGACCGTGGGAAGCTGGTCAGTCGTTTGACCGACAGTAGCCAGCTGTGGGGCTGCCTGGTTCCGGCGACGATCCAAGCGGCGGCAGGTCCAACGGATGCTCGCGACGTCTGCGGACGAAGGCCACCACGGCCAGGGTCGCGGTTGCCACCGCAGCAGCTGAGGTGACTCCCAGCGCGACCCACCGAAGGCCGAGAGCCCCGTCGAACAGCAACCACAGACCGAAGAGCAGGAACAGCACGCTGGCCATGCCGTGCAGGAAGTGCTCGGGCAGCCGCTTGTGCAGCACCGCGCCCACCGCGATCGCCACGCCGTCGGCGAGCACCATCCCCGCCGTCGCCCCGATCCAGACCCCTGCCCAGTTGTGATCGCTGGCCAGGGCGACGGTGGCGAGCATCGTCTTATCGCCGAGTTCGGCGAGAACGAACGAGGAGATGACGGCGAGCAGGACGTGCCGCGGCTCGGCGACCTTGACCGCCTCGTCGTCGCGGACCGCACGTCCCTCCCGCCACGTCCACACCGCGAACAGCAGGAAGGCGATCGCCGCAGCGAAGGCGATCGGTCGTTGCGGCAGCGTGAGCCCAAGGAAGTGGCCGATCGTCACCGACAGCCCGTGCACCAGGAACGATGCGATGCCGACGCCGGACAGCACGACCCACCACCTGTGACGAAGGGCGTAGGTCATGGTCATCAGCTGTGACTTGTCGCCGAGTTCGGCGACGAATACCACCGAGAGACTGACCAGTGCGGCGGTGAGCATTGGGAACGACCTTTCGACACGTTGCCGACGGGTCAATTGCTCGCGACCCGTCAGACTTCGGTCGAAGGTCTCGCCCACCGCATTGCGGTTCGCCGGCCGGGCTGTGCGCCAGTATGTCGACACGGCGATTGGGGGCTACTCCCCTTCGCTGACCCCAACGACGATAGCCATCGTTGAGCGCGCGCGCCACTCGGCGCGGTGAGTTCGGGGACCCGAATCGAGTATTCAGGGTAACGAATCAAATCGTTCGAAAACCCTTATGCCGCAAGCAGCATGGCCAATATAGCGGTGTCGGGATGGCTGATCGGGTCGACACCGACTCGGCTCACCATCGATGTCACCGTCCCGTCGGATTCCGCCTCGACCCACGCCGCGCGATGCTCGAGGCCAAGGTGAGGCAGCCCAGGAAGCAGAACGCATCCGGACGCGGCGCCTGTGCATTCGGGCAATGACGGCATGGTCTCCGAAGGCGGGTGAAGCATCAACAGTGCCGGCGGTTGATGGCCTGCGAAATATCCTGGCGGTACGGCAGATTCGCCTACGACCGTGCCCTCCGCGACCACCAGGCCAACGGTGTTCGGCTCGGGTTCATCGGGCAGTTCTTCGCGGGCACCGAAAATCGTTGTGGTGGAAAGCAATCCAGGCAGTGAGGCCACGCGCACGGCGACCATCAGAAGTTGCGCCCACTCCTTGGTGGAATCCGGCCACCGACCAGATATCACGAATCCCTTGAGCGAACCGTGTGAGTGAAACGGGGCGATCTCGATCGCCCGACCAGACCCCATTTCCATCTCGCCTCCGCGCCATCGTTGTTGGGATAGCCGACACGACTGTGGGTCGATCAACTCAGAATGCGCACGTTCTGACCTGCGCGCAAGCGGGACACGCGATCAGCGGTCGCGTCCCGCACGTCGGGGGACGGTCCACACGACCCGATAGGAGCCTGCGGTACGGACCCATCCGAACTCGTCGGAGTCGGCGGCGCCGGGTGCATCCGGGTTGTCAGAACGGGCTTCGAACGCCGTGCCGTGCACGTCTGCGACCCGCTTGATGAGCCAACGGGTGGACAGCCTCGGGTCTCGGAACACCCGCAATTGGCCGCGCCGAGGGTCGCCGCCCCGCAGTGCGAGGAGTCCGTCGCCGGGCCGAAGTGCGGGGCGCATCGAGTCCTCGACGACCCTGAACATCTTCAAAGGCCACCGCGGTAGCGGATGGTTTCGGCCCACACTCAAAGGGTAAGTTAGCCCTATGCTGCATCGACTCTTCGCCAACGCGACCCCGGCCCACGCTCACTGCGATCTGTACTGCGGCGTCTACGATCCCGCCCAGGCCAAGATCGAGGCTCTCTCGTGCCTCAAGACGCTTCAGAAGTACAACGACTCGGATGATGAGCACTTCCGCACCCGCGCGATCCTCATCAAGGAGCAGCGCGCCGAGGAGGTCAAGCATCACCTGATGGTGCTGTGGGCGGACTTCTTCGCCAAGGAGCACTTCGAGCAGTTCCCCAATCTGCACCAGTTGTTCTGGGATGGCGTCCACGGCGCCGGCGACGTGAAGAAGTCGACCGAAGTCGCCGTCGCCGAGAAGCTGCTCAAGACGATTGATGAGATCGCCGACATCTTCTGGCAGACCGAGAAGGCCAAGGGCATGGGGGTCTACCCGCCCGCCTGAGAACTACCCGCCAAAACCAACGATCCGCGGCTCATTGACCTAGAGCCGCGGATCTTTTTCGTTCAGCCTGTGACTCGGCTGGGTTCAGAACAAGACGATAAGCGCCAGAATGCCCAGCAGCACCAGTGCGATGACACCGGCGCGCAGGCAGGCCATCATCTGGCCGCTGGCATACGCATGTGTAGAGGAGTGCCATTCAGACGGTGGCACTGCGGATCCCGGACCCATCGGATGTGACGCCATCAAACCCTCCTGACCTGCACGATCTTTGGCCCTCCCCAGTGAGATCTGTCACAACATCTCGTGTGACGCCGATCATAGCCCCTCTTGTTGCGGGTGAAAAATCGACACCCCTACCCCGAAAATGCCACGTGAGATCCCGCCGACCCCGACCCCGCCGGGGCTGTGGATAACTGCGTCCTCCGTGCGTTGCAGACGCGGTCCCGCCGGACGGCCAGCAAACCCCACCGCGCTCCGTCAACCGCGAGCGGAGCAGCCATCCATAGTGGCCCGAACGGACGACACGGCCCGCCCGCCGTCGGGGTGCGCCGTCGGAAACTTAGTGTGGCAAGCCATTTCGCTCGCGGCCGCTTCGCCTGTTGATCGGCCGCCGCCGACGCCGCAAGGTTATCCACAGTAACCCCCAGCAAGCCCACAGATTCAGCGGCTCAAATGGGGTTTCGGCCGCTGGAGGCCTGTGGATGAACCTGTGGAAATTGTGGATAGCCCCGGGATTGCTGACGTCGCGTCCCGCGTGGGTTTAGGAGGCATTGCGGTGGAACGCCTGCGGCGCGGCGTGTCAGCATGAACGGCATGGACGAGGTGGAGGTCGCGCAAGCACAGATCATCGATGTTCCGTCGACGTTCGACGGGTCGGTGGTCCTACTGGACGTCCGCGAGGATGACGAGTGGCAGCGCGGTCACGCGCCGGGTGCCCAGCACATTCCGATGGGCCAGGTTCCGTCGCGCATCGGCGAGATCAGCGGCGACGCGCAGCTGTTCGTGGTGTGCCAGGCCGGTGGCCGATCACAACGGGTGGCGCAGTATCTGGCCCACAACGGCTACACCCCTGTGAACGTCTCGGGAGGCATGCTGGCGTGGGCAGGTGCCGGGCGTCCGGTGATCACCGACGCCGGCGCTACGGGCGTCATCTGACAACACGCCGCTAGGCTGGTCCGATGATCCAGGTGTGTTCTGCGTGCGGAACGCGATGGAACGTGCGCGACCGTCGACGCGTCTGGTGCCCGCGATGCAACGGGACGCTTCTCGCGCCGTCGGCCCCCGCGCCTGGCGCCGAGTGGAGCGCCCGTCCCACCGGCTCGCCGCAGGGTGGCCAGCCGCGTGGCAGGGCACTGCCCCCCGGATATCGCTGGATCGCGGTGCGGCCTGGCGCTGCCCCGCCACCGCGCAGCCACAGGCGGCCACTGGGGCCGACTCCTCGCTACTCGGTGATCCCTAGGTGGGGCCTGGTCGAACACTTCGAGGCTCCCGAACTACAGACCGCTCCGCCGCGTACGGGTCCGTCCCTCGCGATGGTGCGTGTCGTCCTGCTCACCACGATGGTGGTGCTCGGTGTCGCCGCCCTGGTGCACGTGGTGCGATACGCACTCCTGATCGTCAACCGATCGGTGTTGTTGAACAAAGTGGTGGGGTTCGCAGCGACCTGGGTGGGCGTGCTCGCCAGCGTCGTCGCGATGTTCATGGTCGTCGCCAGCGCTGTCGTGTTGACCAACTGGCTGATCTCCCGGCGGGCCGCGGCCTTCGCGCATCATCGGCGCGACGATCCACGGCCGTCCTCGGCCCTGCGGGCGGGTTGCCTTGTGCCGGTGGTGAATCTGTTCTGGGCGCCGGTCTTCGTGATCGAGTTGGCCGCCGTCGAGGAGCGGCTGAACTGGCTGCGCAGGCCGATCGTGGTGTGGTGGATCGTCTGGATCGTCAGCACAGCGGTGGCGGGGTTCTCGATCGCGACAAGTTTCACTCAGGATCCGCAAGGCATCGCGGACAACACGGTGACGACGATCGTCGGGTACCTGCTTGGGCTGGCGGCGCTGCTGTTGGCGATGAAGGTGTTCCTCGGTTTCGAGCGCCAGCCGGTGGAGAAGCCGTCGAAGCGCTGGGTGATCGTGCGCACCGACCAGAAAGACGCAGCTGCTTCGGTCGAAAACCAAGCCGAGGATCAGAGCGAAGCCGACCCTGAACCGGCCGCTCCAGTTGAGTCTCAAGGGCAGAACCCGGCAGCATAGCCGTATGAACTCGGGCGACGGCATGCTCGGCCGCCATCCGTTCGTGGTGGCGCACAGGGGCGCATCGGCCGAACGTCCGGAGCACACCTTGGCGGCCTACGAGCTTGCGCTGGCGGAGGGCGCCGACGGTGTCGAGTGCGATGTCCGACTGAGCCGCGACGGACACCTGGTGTGCGTCCACGACCGGCGGGTGGACCGCACGTCCAACGGCAGCGGACTGGTCAGCGAGATGACCCTGGCGCAGATGCGTGAACTCGACTTCGGGGCCTGGCATCCCAGTTGGCGCGCCGACGGCACCCACGGCGACACCGCGCTGCTGGCCCTCGATGACCTGGTTTCCCTTGTTCTCGACTGGAGCCGACCCGTCAAGCTCTTCATTGAGACCAAGCATCCCGTCCGCTACGGCGCGCTGGTGGAGAGCAAGGTGCTGGCACTGCTGCACCGGTATGGCATCGCGTCGCCGGCATCGGCGGATCTGTCTCGCGCGGTGGTGATGTCGTTCTCGGCGGCCGCTGTGTGGCGGATCCGGCGCGCCGCCCCGATGCTGCCGACGGTGCTGCTCGGCGAGACCTCCCGCTATCTCGGCGGCGGCGCAGCGACCACCGTCGGCGCCACCGCAGTAGGGCCGTCCATCGCGACGCTGCGCGATCACCCCGAATTGGTGGATCGGGCCGCGGCGCAGGGTAGGGCGCTGTACTGCTGGACGGTGGACCACTACGAGGATGTCCAGTACTGCCGCGACGTCGGGGTCGCCTGGGTGGCGACGAACCACCCGGGCCGCACCAAGGCGTGGCTGCAAGACGGATTGAAGGGCGCGGGCCGCGACTAGAGGCCGTCAGCCAGGCTGGGCGGCGTCGAGGACGTCCGGTGGGACCGGCGAGTCGGACGCCAGCGCGGAGAACAGCCGCGCAGCGATGTCGCTGTCCCACACGACGACCGAACCGGAGTCGCTGCCGGTGAACTCTCCGATCGGCACGGTCGTGGTCAACATGTCGCCGCGCAATGCCCACGCCAGCCGCGCCAGGTCCCAGATGTGTGCGCCCGAATCGACGGTGAGCGACCCTATGGCCGCATGCGCCGTCGGGTACCAGCGCAAGGGGTTGAGCAGCACGGCCGGGCTTGCGGCGCGGTGCATCAGCGCCGACATGAACTGCCGCTGGTTGATCATCCGATCCAGGTCGGCACGCACGGTGGCGCGGGTGCGGACGTAGCCGAGCGCGTTACGGCCGTCGAGCTTCTGGCAGCCAGCGGACAGGTCGATGCCTGCCAATGGGTCGCTGATCGGTTCCGCGGGGCACATGGTCACTCCGCCGACCGCGTCGACCATGACGGCGAATCCCTCGAACCCGATTTCGGCGTAGTGATCGAGCCGGATCCCGGTGGCCTGCTCGACCGTTTGCGCCAACAACTGGGCGCCGCCGAAGGTGTAGGCCGCGTTGATCTTGTCCTCGCCGTTGCCGGGAATCGGGACGTAGGAGTCGCGGGGGATGGACACAAGCGTGGTGGGTGTGCTCGATCCGATTGCGGGAATGTGCACCAGCAGGATGGTGTCGGTGCGGCCGGTGCCGAGGTCGTCACCGGTGGTCAGCTCGGCCTGCTGCGCCGGGGTCAGGCCCTGGCGGCTGTCCGAGCCGACCAGCAGCCAGGTTGTGCCCTTGCCGGTGGCTGGTCGCTCGGGATAGTCGGCCAGCGCGGGGATGCGATGCAGCGACGTGTCCATCCAGTAACCGGCGGCCACCACCGCAACGACGAACACCAACATGATGGCCAGCACGAGGCGGCCCCAATGTCGTTTGCGGCGAGGCTTTTTCGCCTTCGGTGGCGCAGGCGGCTGGTGTGCCACCGGTGCGGGCCCACGGGGCGGCCTGCCCGTTGGTGGCGGGGCTGGGGGGCGCGGCGGTGGCGGCGGGCGGCGCGGGGGAGTCTGCGGGTTCGGCGGCCACGGCTGCTGGGCCGCCGCTGGTGGGCGGTAGTTCGGGACGCGCCGGATCACTTGCGGCGGCTCCCGGCGTTGCCTCGGGTCGCGACCCGGTGGCTGCGGCCGGTTGTCGTTCACCCAAAGAATCTACGTCAGCCAGCCCAGATGGCCGGCTGCCAACGCGTACCCGACATACGCGACCGAGTCGATCACCCCGTGCGCGATGATCAGCGGCCACAACCGCCCCGTGCGCCGCCACACATACGCAAACACCAAGCCCATCACGACATTGCCCAGCCCGGCGCTGAAGCCCTGATAGAGGTGGTACGCCCCGCGCAGCAGACCCGATGCCAGCAGCGCTGCCATCGGGTTGACCCGCAGTTGCCGCAGCCTGGTGAGGAGGAACGCGACCACGATGACTTCCTCGGCCCAGCCGTTGGCGAACGCGGAGATCAACAGGACGGGTATCCGCCACCAGGTGTCGTACAGCTCAGCGGGCTCGACGTAGGCGCTCAGTCCCAGCGCCCTGGCGGCGACATAAAGTGCGAGCCCCGGCAGGCCGATCAACGCAGCGAGGCCGAGGCCACCGATCAGGTCAGGTTTCCACTGCAGCCGGCCAAGACCGATCTGGCGCGGGCCAAAGCCGCTGCGCCACAACAGGTATACGCCGAGAAATCCCCACGCAACCAACTGGAACACGACCGCGAGGTTCAGGCCGAGGTCGATCAGGTCGATCGGCGATCGACGCGGGTTGAGTGCCACCCGCTGTCCAGCCAGCCCGAGCACCACCGCCTCGATCAGCTGCAGAAACGCGGTATAGGCGCTCAGCCCGAAGGTGACCGCCAGCACGACGACGATCTCGATGCGCAGTCCACGCCGCTGCGGCTCGGTCAGCTCGTCGGGCGTCCCTGTCACCGGAGATACGGTAGCGGCAGCGGGGCCTTAGAGTCGTCGCGCGCGCAGCCCGTTGAGGAACGGGCAGCCCATCAGGATGCGGATCGCCTGGCTGAGCCCGGTCACGTCGTCGACTGGTTTGGCGAACGGCAGCCGCACATCGTGATCACCGTCGTCGCCCTCCACACGCAATTGCATGCCATAGCGGTCAAGGCCAAGCGGCCTGACCCTGCCTTGGCGCAGCTGCACGGGCAGCCGGCTGGCCAGCCGGTCGACGACCTCGCGATGCGCCGACTCCATATGCTGCAGCCAGCACGACTCCATCGCGCAGAACGGGTCGGGGCTGGCCCCCAGCAGCGTGCCTACGGCCACCGACTCGGCGCCGGTGGAGTCCGCGACCACCACCGACTCGATCTCCAGCCGCATCAGTGCATACCGGGTGTCCACTGCGGAATCCGAATTCACCTGGAGCAGAGCGGGATTGGGGTTATCGGCGGCGATCAGATCAAGCAGTGCAGCGACTTCGCCTGCAGATACTCCGTGCATACGCCCTCGAATCCACACCAACGAGCGAACGGGTTCACGCAACGGCAGTGGGGCGTAGTCGGTCATCTCGAGCACCGCCTGGACCCCTGCGGACCCTGCGGCGACCACCATCCCGCCGAGGAGGCTGTCGCCAGGCACCGTGATCGCGAACGACCCGTCGTCGAGCAGATGGTGCACCGGCGTTGAAATGGGCTCGACACCCTCGACCGCGAGCGTCGCGCCGCGAGCCCGCACACATGCGCTGCGGATTCGCTCGGCTGTCGTCGGTGCCGCTGCTGTCATCGCATCGCCTTCCAAGAGATGAGGTAAGCCTAACTTAACTAGGCCCCGATGCGAGGCGCAAGGCCTACCGAAGTGGCACCGGGCAGCTTTCGCCACAACCGATAGGGTTGAAATGTGCCGCGCATCGCCTATCTCGGACCCGAAGGGACCTTCACCGAGGCGGCTTTGCTCGAGATGTCGGCCGGGGGTCTGGTGCCGGGTAGCGCCTCGTCAGAAGGCATCACGCCGGTCCCGACGGATAGCACGCCCGCAGCTCTTGCCGCGGTCCGTTCCGGCGACGCCGACTACGCCTGCGTGCCGTTCGAGAACTCGATCGAGGGCTCGGTGCTGCCGACCCTCGACAACCTCGCCGTCGGCACGCCGCTTCAGATCTTCGCGGAGCTGACCCTCGACGTGTCGTTCACGATTGCCGTGCGACGGGGCACGCCAGCGTCAGAGGTCCAGACGGTGGCGGCCTTCCCAGTTGCGGCCGCGCAGGTACGGCACTGGCTGACCGAACACCTGCCGACGGCACAAGTGGTACCAGCCAGCTCGAACGCCGCGGCCGCGCATGACGTCGCCGACGGGCGCGCCGACGCGGGGGTGAGCACCGCGCTGGCCACCGACCGCTACGGCCTTGCGGCGCTGGCCACCGATGTCGTCGACGAGCCCAACGCGCGCACCCGGTTCGTATTGGCAGGCCAGCCGGGACCTCTCCCCGCACGCACCGGATCGGACCGCACATCGGTGGTGCTGCGCCTCGACAATGTCCCCGGCGCGCTGGTGTCGGCGCTGACCGAATTCGCGATCCGCGACATCGACCTCACCCGCATCGAATCCCGGCCCACCCGAAAGGAGTTGGGCACTTACATCTTCTTTGTGGACTGTGTCGGGCACATCGACGATGAACCGGTTGCCGCGGCACTCAAAGCGCTCGATGTTCGTTGTGCTGACGTGCGTAACTTGGGTTCCTGGCCGACGGGAGCGGCCGCGCAGCTCCGGGAGGACAAGCCGTGAGTGGCCGGCTGGTACTGGTCCGACACGGACAGTCGCATGGCAACGTCGAGCGACGCATTGACACCCGGCCGCCGGGCGCGGAGCTGACCGACCTCGGACGCGACCAGGCCCGCGCCTTCGCCCGTGAGCTGCCGCATCCCGCTGGATTGATCGTTCATTCGGTGGCTGTGCGGGCAGCCCAGACCGCGGAGGCGATCAGTGCCGAGCTTGGCCTTGACACCCACGAATTCGAGGGCATCCACGAGGTTCAGGTCGGCGATCTCGAGAACCGCAACGACGACGATGCGATCGCGTCGTTCGAGAGCGTCTACCAACGGTGGCACGAGGGCGATCTGGACGTGCCGATGCCTGGCGGGGAGACCGGCAACGAGGTGCTCGACCGGTATGTGCCCGTGCTGACTCAGTTGCGGATGCGTCACCTCGACGACAACGCGTGGCACGGCGACATCGTCGTGGTAAGTCACGGCGCGGCGATCCGGCTGGTGTCAGCGGTGCTGGCGGGCGTCGATAGCAGCTTTGCGCTCGACCATCACCTGGCCAACGCCGAATCCGTTGTGCTGGCGCCGATTACCGATGGGCGGTGGAGCTGCGTGCAGTGGTCGACCCTGACACCGCCGTTCTACCCTGAGCCGGATGTGCACCCCGTCGAGGATGCGTTGTCCTCAGCCGACCCGATGGGCTGACGCGAGGGCGCCACAGGTGCACCCGAGCGCGTCGCAATCGACGCTGAAAGCGTGCACCCCCTCTGGGGTGCCGCAGCCGTCCTCGGTGCATTCGGACCGATGCCAGGCGTGGTGAATGACGGTGCCATGGCAGTGCTCGAGCCCCGCAAGGCACTCGCGGCATTGAGCTGAATTGCTCCTCGCGTGCGCAGCACTGCTCATGGCCCTTTGATAGCACCGGGCGGGTCCAAAGCGCGGTTGCCGCGCCTACCCCCACCCGAGTTCGTGGAGCCGCGCGTCGTCGATGCCGAAGTGATGCGCGATCTCGTGGATCACGGTGATCGCGACCTCATCGACGACCTCGTTCTCGTCCTCGCAGACCTCGAGCAACGCTTCGCGGTAGATCGTGATGGTGTCGGGCAGCGATCCCGAGTACCAGGAATCCCGTTCGGTCAATGCCACACCGTGGTACAGCCCGAGCAGGTCGGGTTCCTCGGCGTTGCGGTCTTCGACAAGGACCACGACGTTGTCGATCGCCGCGGCGAGTTCGGGTGGAATCAGGTCGAGTGCGTCGGAGACCAGCTCGTCAAACCGTTGCGGGCTCATCCGCACGGCCACGGGGTTACTGCCCCGGCAGTGGCGGCGGCGGTGGCGGCAGGGGCTCGCCAGGTGGTGGCGGGGGCGGCGGCGGTGCGCCATCGACAGGCCCAGGTGGCGCGCCCGGTGGGGGCGGTGGCACCGGTTCACCCGGCGGCGGTGGCGGCAGGGGCTCGCCCGGTGGCGGGGGTGGTCCGTTGAGGAACGTATTGCCCGGTGGGGGCGCGGGCGTCGGGGCTGCCGAGGAGCTCGCCGACTGCTGTCCCGGCATGTGCTGGTTTCCGGTCTGGCTGTCGCCGCCACCGTGATCGGTGCTCTGGGAGTTGCTCGACTGGGACGACGACGAGGATGAGGAGTCGTCGTCCGGCATCTGCGGCACGATCGCAGGGATCGGCGGCAGGTTCAGCCGGTCCGCGGGAATGTCCGGCGGCGCGATCGGCGGCTGACCGTTGATCATCAGAGGACCCCTGGCCGTGTTGAGCAGCGTCGACCAGCCGCCGTTACCCAGCGTCGCGCCGATACTGCACGACACCTGATGGCTGCCCGCCGACCAGCTCGGAAGCGAGATGGTGCTGTAGATCAACGTCAATGTGGTGCTGCGCAGCTGCACCGGCGCCAGATACGCGTCGGTCATCCTGGTGCACGCATCCTTGATGAAGCTGTCCTGGTCGGGTTCCGCCGGCAGCTGGGCAGGGAACTTCTCGGCCAGGTTGACCGCACCTGTGACCTCCATGGCGTGCGGAGCCGCACAGTCCACCGGGATGTCGGTCGGCTGGTTGGTGGACGGGTCGATGCCGAGGCAGGTACCTGCGGCCCACACCTTCGACTGGTCGACGTCCGCGACCTTGCCCTTGAACGCCAGCTGCTGATTGTTCGGTCCCGGCAGCTGCAGGCCGCACAGCATGCGTCGCTCACCCGACTGCCGCCACGCCTTGTCACCCGACCACAGCATGCTGACGGTGTAGCGGCTGTTCGGGTCGAAGCGGGGGCCGAGGTAGCGCTTGACGGCGGCAGAGCACTGCTCCTGGCTGATCTGCTGGATGCGGGCAGCCGATGGCGGCGCGGCATCGGGCCCGTATTCACTTCCGGGGAAGGTGCGCATGTCCACCGACTCGGCGACCTCGAAGCGGTGGTCGTCCGTGCACCCGACGATCTCGGCGGCATCGGGCGTGCGGTCCGGCCAGTTCAGGCAGTCGCCACTTTTCGCGTGGTCGAACGTGTCATTGCCGCGCGGGCCGAGGGAGATCGAGTTGGCGGTCAGTCCGTTGGAGCCGTCGGTGCCCGGCATCGCGGTGATGAACCCGGCGATTAGCAGGCCACCAAGGGCGGTCAACAACAGGGCGCGGCGCGTCGACGCGGCCTGCAGACTCTGCCACCACGCCACCCGCCCCGACGACCGTGCGTCCTCGCCGTTGTGCGAGTCGGCGAGCAACTGCTCGCGTTCGGGTGCCTCCAACATCCGCTCCATTGTGACAGGCGTGTCAGGCACTGTGACAATAGATGCAGTTGTAACGTTATGAGGTTGTGCCTGAGCGGGGCCAATGCCGCCGGGGTCGTTGCGAGTCGCCGATTTCTGCACCGGGGTCGTTGATCAATCAGAATCACGACCCTGGTGCAGAAATCGAGGAATGTTCGCCCACCGTGCAAATAATTCGCGTCGACCATGCACCTCGACGTCCCGGGGTCGTTGACCAAAAGTAGGGTTGCGGCCGTGATCGACCTCAAGCTACTGCGCGAGAATCCGGACGCGGTGCGCGCATCGCAACGTGCCCGTGGCGAAGACCCGACGCTCGTCGATGTGCTGTTGGAAGCCGACGCATCCCGAAGGGCCGCGGTGTCCGCCGCTGACAACTTGCGCGCCGAGCAGAAGGCCCTCAGCAAGCAGGTCGGAAAAGCGTCGCCCGACGAGCGACCGACCCTGCTGGAACAGGCCAAGGCATTCGCCGAGAGGGTAAAAGCCTCGGAGGCCGAGCAGGCCGAGGCCGAAAAGGCTTTCACCGCAGCACACATGGCAATCTCCAACGTGATCATCGACGGCGTCCCCGCCGGCGGCGAGGACGACTTCGCGGTGCTCGATACCGTCGGCGAACCCCCGGCCGTTGAGAACCCGAAGGATCACCTCGAACTCGGGGAGTCGCTCGGCCTGATCGACATGGAGCGCGGCGCGAAGGTGTCTGGCTCGCGGTTCTACTTCCTCACCGGCGCGGGGGCGCTGCTGCAACTCGGCCTGCTGCAGCTTGCCGTGCGGCTTGCGACCGAAAACGGTTTCACCCTCGTTATCCCGCCGGTGTTGGTGCGGCCCGAGGTGATGGCGGGCACCGGCTTCCTCGGTGCGCACGCCGACGAGGTCTACCACATCGATTCCGACGACCTCTACCTCGTCGGAACGTCGGAAGTGCCACTGGCCGGATACCACGCCGACGAGATCCTCGACCTGTCCGACGGGCCGCGGCGGTACGCAGGCTGGTCGTCGTGCTTCCGCAGAGAAGCGGGCAGCTATGGCAAGGACACCAGGGGCATCATCCGCGTGCACCAGTTCGACAAGGTCGAAGGGTTCGTCTACTGCAAGCCGGACGAAGCCGGGGCCGAACACGACCGGCTGCTCGGCTGGCAACGCCAGATGCTGGCGAACATCGAGGTGCCCTATCGGGTAATCGACGTCGCCGCAGGCGATTTGGGATCTTCGGCGGCTCGCAAATTCGACTGCGAGGCCTGGGTCCCGACGCAGCAGACCTACCGTGAGCTGACGTCGACGTCTAACTGCACGACGTTTCAGGCCCGGCGGCTGTCGGTGCGCTACCGCGACGAGAACGGCAAGCCGCAGACCGCGGCGACGCTCAACGGCACGCTGGCCACCACGCGCTGGCTGGTCGCGATCCTGGAGAACCATCAGCTGCCGGATGGAAGCGTCCGCGTCCCGGCGGCGCTTGTGCCGTTCGTCGGAACCGAGGTGCTGGAGCCGAAAGGCTAAGGGGCCAGCAGCTCGTCGAGCATGGTCAGAAACTCCTTCGGCCGCTGCGGCGTGAACGCGGGACTCGGCCGCACGCCCGGCACGTCGAGTGTCACGAGTGTCGACTTGATGGGCCGCCAGACATCCAATGGCATCCATCGGCGCGGGTCCGTGCTGCCCCAGATGCGGAACCGCTCCGTGAACAGCCCGAGGGAATCGGCTTTGTAGCCGCGAATGGCGCTCAGCGGAATGATCTTCGATGTGCCCGACGGAAAGTGATAGCGCCGCAGCGTGATCGCCTCACGATCCAGCTGGATCAGGCCGTCGTCGTAGTACTGGCGCGGCGCTGTCATGCGCGCTCGCTCCTCAGCTCGTGCCCCTTGGTGGTCAGGCAACGGCCGGTCTCCAGGTTCCATTCCCAGCCGTGCAGGTTGCATGTCAATTTGGTGCCGTCGACAACGCCGAACTTCGAAAGGTCGGCCTTCAGGTGCGGGCAGCGACGCTGAATCTCCCAGCCGTCCAAGGTGATCGACGCCGTATCGTCGTGCGCCTCAGCGAACCAGCCGTCGGCGTACGCGATGCGCTCGTCGGTGAGGCACTTGAAGAACGTGTAGAGGTACTCGTTGTAGCCCCCGACCCGCCACGCCTCGAAGCGAGTCGACAGGAAGATGGTGTTCACCCAGTCCGGCTCGTTGTCCCGAAGTACCGTGCGCACCAACTCTGGAGGAATTGCAAAGCCGTAGCGGAATTTTTCGTCCGGAATAGGCTCGCGCACCACGCGTTTCGGGAAGTCGACGACCACGGTCTCGGCGCCGAGCCGCAGCTCGACCGGATACCCTATCCCGTCACAGATCTGGTCGCTCTGCAGCATGATCGGTTCGAGCGCCACTCGCAGCGGCTCGAGCAGCGGTTCGCCCGCCGCAGGCGCCCAACCGGCCTTCTCTGCGGCCAGGACCGGCGCCATCCGCTCGGCGTACTCGGCGATGTATGCGGCTTTGCCAGTCGTGAAGACGGACTCGGGGTCCGGCACCGGATGGGTCAGCGAATTCAACTGCGACCCAGTGAAATCCGCTGCCGACCCGGGAAGCATCAGCAGGCCGCGGTCGTGGCCGTGTGTCCGCATCTGGTCAAGGAAGACCACCTGGTCCGGAAAGATGTTGGCGGGGTCGCCGTGGTCGTCGTTGAGGTCGCGCAGGTCGGGATCGAGGAAGCACGGTGGGCCGGCCGACGGGACCACCCACGTCGCACCCACCTGCGCGATGTATTGGCGGCAGCGGTCCATTTGGCGCTGACGCTTCTGGGTGCCGAACGCCTCCTTCGCCCGTGCAGGCATGTCGTAGACCATGGGGTACCAGATCGCGCCCGAGTACTGCAGCATGTGCACGTCGACTTGGCCGAAGTCTGCGTGCAGCACGTCGAGATCGACGGGGCGCGCGTCGTTCATGTTGAAGCACACGGTTTCTGAGTCGTCGACCACAAGACCGGAGTCGCCGATCGGACCGTCGGCGGGGGCGCGCAGCGCGATGATCATCACGTCGAGATCGCCCTTGGGCCCGCTGATGCGGTGTTTGACCGAATCCGTCGTCTCGAAGAATCGATGGAAGCCCAGCTTCTCGAGTTCGCGTTGCAGGTCGGGCACCGGGAAGTCGGGCAGCAGCACGACGGCGTCCTTGTTGACGTGCTCGCGAAGGTTCTTCGGATCGAAGTGGTCGCGGTGCAGATGCGAGACGTACAGGTAGTCCACATCGCCGAGCGCCGCCCAATCCAACTGGCTGTTATCGGGGAATGGGAACCACGACGCGAAATACGCCGGGTTGACCCACGGGTCGCACAGGATGCTTCCGGCCTTGGTGTCAATCCGGAAACCGGCGTGCCCGACGCTCGTGAGCTGCACTAATGCCCTTTCTCTGCCGTGTAGTCGCTCGCGCGAGTCTAGCCCGCCAGCGGGTCTTGATCGTCGTCGGAAGCGTCCCACGCCCGTCGGTAGTACGCGATGCGGTCGACGTCTGCCGTGACGCCGTACGCGTCGAGCAGCACCTCCTGAAATCCTCCGGGGCCTTCGCTCGGGAAGTTCCAGTCCAGCGAGAGCGTGGCGATGGCCAGGTCGGCCCACCGGTCGGCGACTCCCAGATCGCCCAGGTCGACGTGCCCGCTGAAGGTGCCGTCGTCACCCATCAGCGTGTTCGGGGAACAGGCATCGCCGTGGCACACCACGAGGTGGTCGGCCGGAGGGGCGTCGCCGGGCACCCAGGACGGTCTGCCGAAAGGACAGCCGTCGACCGGCAGCGCGGCGTGCAACCGCCGCAAACCATCGCCGATGGCGCGTGCCGCGGTGCGGGGATCGTCAGCCCAACGCGAATCCACCGCCGAGCGGCCAGGCAGGCGCGCGGTGTGCAGCCACCCCAACCCGGACGCCAGCACCTCGGGTACCGGCGTGTAGCGCCTCGCCCAGCGCATTCGCGGCACCTCGGCGGTCAGCAGGTGCGCTTGGAGGTCGGGATACACCTTGACGAACTCGGCGCCGTCGTCGATCGCGAACGTGACGCCACCCAACTCGTTCTTCCACACGGGCACGACCGCCCGGCCTGCCGCGATGCGCTCGACGACGGCAGGAACCGGCACGGGTTCGCTGGGAAAGCCCACCCGACTAGGCTGCCTGATGTGGAACCGGTTTACGGGACAGTGATCCAGCTCGCCCGCCTGGTGTGGCGGGTGCAGGGGCTGAAGTTCACCGTCACCGGCGTCGAGAACCTGCCCCGCACGGGCGGTGCGGTCGTCGCGATCAACCACACCAGCTACTTCGACTTCACGTTCGCCGGCCTGCCCGCCTACAAGCAGCACCTTGGCCGCAAGGTCCGGTTCATGGCGAAGAAAGAAGTCTTCGACAACAAGATCACCGGGCCGATTATGCGCAGCCTTCGGCACATCGAGGTGGACCGCGACAGCGGCGCCGACTCGTTCGAGCAGGCCTGCCGGGCGCTCAAGGAAGGTGAACTGGTCGGCGTCTACCCGGAAGCCACGATCAGCCGCAGCTTCGAGATCAAGGGGTTCAAGTCCGGCGCCGCCCGGATGGCCGTCGCCGCCGACGTCCCGATCGTGCCGCACATCGTCTGGGGTGCACAGCGCATCTGGACCAAGGGGCATCCGAAAAAGATGTGGCGCCCCAAGGTGCCGATCACGATCGCGGTCGGC
Source organism: uncultured Actinomycetota bacterium (assembly GCA_963766465.1). Taxonomy (GTDB): domain Bacteria; phylum Actinomycetota; class Actinomycetes; order Mycobacteriales; family Mycobacteriaceae; genus Mycobacterium. The sequence continues at coordinate 107,663 of CAVXZT010000010.1, read as the reverse complement.
GAGCCGATCATGCCGACGCTGCCGCCAACAGAGCTCACCGCCTTGCTTCATTCGCGGATGCAGCACTTGCTGGCGCAGGTGCAGGACGCATACGGCCCGTACCCGCCCGGTGAATTCTGGGTGCCGCACCGGCTGGGAGGGGGAGCGCCCACGCTTGGCGAGGCCAACCAGATGGACGCCGAGGAGGCCATCCAAAAGGCGGAGGCAAAGGCCGCCCGCAAGATGGGTCCCGACCCCAACGGGCCGCCGGGGTAGCGCGTATGGAGCCGGTTTTCCGCACACTGGAGATCGCAGTCAGCGGGGCAACCAGGGCCATCGGGACCCGGATCACCTATCACGGCCTGGAAAACATCCCGGAACGCGGCGGCGCCGTGATTGCGATCAACCACACGAGTTACCTCGACTGGTTCCCGTCGGCGCTCGCGGCGTATCAGCGGCACCGCCGAATGCGGTTCATGATCAAGTCAGAAATGCAGGACATAAAGATCGTCAACTTTCTGATCAAGCACTCCGGCACGATTCCGGTGGATCGTCACGCCGGGGGAGATGCGTACGCGGTTGCGGTGGAGCGACTACGGACAGGCGAGATCGTTGGCGTGTATCCCGAGGCCACCATCAGCCGCAGCTTCGAGCTCAAGGAGTTCAAGTCTGGCGCCGCCCGGATGGCGTGGGAGGCCGCGGTGCCGATCGTTCCGATGATCGTGTGGGGCACGCAGCGGATGTGGACCAAGGACCATCCAAGAAACATGGGGCGCAAGAAGATTCCGGTCACCGTCGCGGTGGGCGCCCCGTTGGCTGCCGTCGAATCCATCGACGAAACCAACGCCGTGCTGCGCGAGTCGATGACGGAGGTGCTACACCGAGTGCAGCTCGACTACCCGCATCCCGAAGGCGCGTATTGGGTGCCGCGCCGGCTTGGCGGCTCCGCGCCGACAGTGGACGAGGCGAAGGTGCTCGAGGAGGCGGAGCTGGCCGAGCGAGCGCGTAAACGGGCCGAGCGAGATGCGAAGAGCCGCCGGTGACGCCTGCCCTGATTGCCACCGATGTGGATGGCACGCTGCTCGACGACGACGAGAAGGTCACCCCCCGGACCCGCGAAGCCGTGAATGCGGCGGTGGCGTCCGGCGCGCAGTTCGTGCTCGCCACCGGGCGCCCGCCGCGCTGGGTGCACCCGGTTGTCGACGCGTTGGGTTTCGCGCCAATGGCGGTGTGCGCCAACGGCGCAGTGATCTACGATCCGTCCACTGACCGGATCATCTCGGCCCGTACGCTGTCCACCGACGCTTTGGGTGAACTGGCTGAGATCGCTACCCGCGTCATCCCTGGCTCGGGACTGGCGGTCGAGCGTGTCGGCAAGAGCGCTCACGATGCGGCCACGCCGCAGTTCGTCAGCTCACCGGGCTACGAGCACGCCTGGCTCAACCCCGACAACACCGAGGTCTCCGTAGAGGATCTGCTCAGCGCGCCTGCGGTCAAGCTACTCATCCGTAAGGCGGGCGCACTCAGCTCCGATATGGCCGCTGTGCTTGCCAAACACGTTGGTCTGCAAGGAGATATCACCTACTCCACCAACAACGGGCTTATCGAGGTAGTGCCGCTGGGCATCAGCAAGGCGACAGGCGTCGAGGAGCTGGCCCGCCCGCTGGGCATCACCGCCGCGGACGTGGTCGCCTTCGGCGACATGCCGAACGACGTGCCGATGCTGGGGTGGGCCGGCCTCGGTGTGGCGATGGGCAACGCGCATCCGGATGCGGTGGCCGCGGCCGACGAGGTCACCGCGCCCAACACTGACGACGGCGTCGCCCGCGTTCTCGAACGCTGGTGGCCCTGACGACGGCCACCAGAAGGCCACCGAGAAGCAGCAACCCGATGGCCGCGCGCGCGAGCCTCTTCCTGGTTCTACGCGTCAGTTCGGTTTTCAGGAACCGGAGGCTGTAGACGGCGTCGCTGTTGCCGGTGTCGGCGGCGCGCTCAAACCAGCGGCGAGCTGCGTCGAGATCCGGTGGCTCCGTCATCTGTGCGTACAGGTACCCGAGGCTGTACATGGCGTCGCTGTTGCCGGCGTTGGCGGCGCGCTCAAACCAGCGGCGAGCCGCGTCGAGATCCGGTGGCTCCGTCAACTGTGCGTACAAACCACCGAGGTTGTGCATGGCGGTGCTGTTGCCCGCGTCGGCTGCGCGCTCAAACCAGCCGCGCGCTGCGTCAAGGTCCGGTGGCTCCACCAACTCTGCGTAGAGCCCCCCGAGATTGGACATCGCGTTGGAGTTGCCGGCGTCGGCTGCGCGCTCATACCAGTGGCGTGCTGCGTCGAGATCCGGTGGTTCCATCAACTGCGCATACAGGTATCCGAGCTTGTGCATGGCCCCGTTGTCACCGGTCTCGGCGGCGCGCTCATATTCGCGGCGTGCGGCGTCGAGATCCGGTGGTTCCAAGAGACTTAAATCGGGTTGATCGCAGGGGTGAACCGCTCGAGCTGGATCGGCTCGGCTTCAGTTGACGGCGGTGGCAACTCAAGCGGAACGCCGTCGATGACGCGGGTCACCGTGCCCTTCTCGCGGTCGAGATTCAATGTCCCGTGCTGGAAGTTCTGCACGATCCACTGCGGCTCCTGGATCTCGGCACTGGTGGGCAGCCCAAGCGCGCCACGCTCGAAGCCAAGTGATCCCCAGGCCTTGTAGATCGCGCCGGTGACGGGCTCGGCTCCACTCTGCGGCGACCAGTACACCGCGCCCTTGTCGAACGTCGCATACCGCGTCGAGTCGGCGCCCGACGACTCCGGCGAAGTGGGCGAACCGAGTGGGCTGTTCATCCCGCCCATCGAATCCCATCGGGCCAAGATCGCGCCGCCGCGCATCGAATCGACAAGGTCCTCCGGACCCGGCGGGTCGTTGAACCGCGCCGCGATGTCGCGGAGTTGGTCCATCTGCGCGTACGCCGCGTTGCCGGGGCAGTCGGTGATGCCGACGTCGCGGTGGGTGAAGATTGTCGGCAACGTCGGCGTCGCACCCACGGGGAACTTCGTGAACGAGCCACCCGCGGAAGGCAATACGACCGTGCCTCGGGGATTGACACGGTCGATGCCGAGGCGCCAACCGATCAGCCTCGCGGTGGTGCGGAGCTGGATCGGCGTCGGCGGCACCAGGTCGAAGTCGCCCATCATCGCGACGCCCCAGGTGTTGCGGTTGAAGCCGCCGGTGTGCGACCCCTCGACGGGTTTGTCCATGCCGCCCGCGCGGCCCTCGAAGACCTGGCCGTACTTGTCGACCAATGCGTTGTAGGCGATGTCGCACCAGCCCAGGGTTCGGGTGTGGTACTCGTAGATCGACCGGACGATGCCTGCAGAATCCTCAGGGGCGTAGTCGTTGCTCCCCGCGGTGTGATGGACGACGGCGGCGCGGATTCCGTTGTCGTACACCGTGTTCCCGCATCGCATCGCCTCGTCGGCGCCCCATTGTCCGCGTCCGATGATGTTGGGTGGCTGCCCGGGAACGGTGACGGCGGAGGGCAGCGGCAGGATGTCGACCGGCGCCAGCGGTGGGCTGATGAGCACCGCGTTGATGTTCTGGGCGAACGGCTGCTCGACATTGGCCGGCACATAGCCGAGCCCCTGCTTGTCGGGTGTCTTGGTCGCCGCCCCTGTGGCGGGGGCGTCGACCGGGCGGGTGACGGAGATCTGCACGGTGGTGGTGCGGCCGACGAACACTGGCTCGGTGCCCCGCGGGACGGCCGAGTCAGGGCCGACGCCTTCCAGCGTCTCGGCGTCGTACCACGGACCCCATGAGCCGTCGGGCTTCTTGGCCCGGACACGGGCCGTCGTACCCGTCAGGTCCTCGGCGGTGATGGCCACCATCGAGAACGGGCTGTCCTGGTGCACCTCTCGGATTGTCTCGCCACCGCCGAGGCCGGTCAGCGGCTGCTGCGCGAGCTGCGGCGCCTCGACAGGCGCCTTGTCATTGTCGTCGCCGGGCAATCCGTTGATCGCCCACGGGAGCATCACGATGGTCGCCGCAATCGCGGTGAACAACAGCGACGGCGCGGGACGACGGCACAACACGGCCCGATGTTACGTATGTGGCAGTTGTTACCAATGTTCCGACACGGTAATTGCACCGACTAAATGCAATGGTCGGACTCCTCGCAACGGCACCGCAGAGCCGGGGGGCTTTCTGCGGTGCCGTCTGGCGAAAGGACTTATAGGCCCGGAATCGAGATGGCGCCTGGTCCGGGAATCTCGGGTAGACCCGCCGCAGGGAGAGCCGCGGCAGCCCCGGGGAGGGCCGCGGCAGGTGCAGTGAGGGCCTCGGCGGCTGCGGGCACCGCCGAGGTGGCAGCGGCAGCAGCGTCAGCCGCCGGGGCACCCGCCGGCTTGACGGCCGACATGATCGCGGGCATCACCATGCCCTTGAGCAGGTCGATTGCCTGTCCGGCGCCTAGCTGATTGGCCATGCTGGACAGATCGCCGAATATCCCGCCGCCGCCTGCAGTGGCCGGGGCCGCTGCCAGTGACGGATCGCCGAGGATCGGGTACGTACCCGCCGCGGGATCCAACCCGATGGGCGCCGAGATCGGCACCTCACCAGGGGCGGGCAGGCCCGCCGCGTTGGAGATCGGCGCTGCCAGCGCCGGGTCGAGACCGGTGGCCGGCGGCGTGGTGAGGCCGGGGGCCAGTCCGGTCGGGCTGGTCAGCGCGGGGTTCGACAGAGCCGGGTTCGTCAGGGCCGGGTTCGTCAGCGCCGGGTCGGTCAGGCCGGGGCCGGTCGCGGTGAGCGGCGGCAGGCTGGCACTTGGCGCAGTCAGGCCCGGCGTGGTCAGGCCCGGTGTCGTGAGTCCGGGTGTCAGGCCCGGCGTGGTCAGGCCGGGCGTGGTGAGCGCCGGCGCGGTCAGGCCAGGTGTGGTGAGCCCCGGCGAGGTCAGCGTCGCCGGCGTGGATGCGCCCGATCCTGTGAGCAGACCGGTCGGCAACGGCGGCAGGTTGACCCCGAACTGCGACAAGCCCTGTGACAGTGCCGACATCAGTTCATTGGGCAGGTCGGTGATCATCGCGGCCTGGACGAACTGGCGGTGCTGCGTCGGCGGCTCGGTGCTCGCGGACAGATCGGATACGGCGACAACTGCTGCTGGACTCGCGACTGCCAGGGCGGCGACCGCGCTCATGGCTGTCGAAAGCCTGCGACGACGTCGGTTCGGCACGGAAGTCTCCTCAATATATGGACTACGTCTGGTAAGTGTTCGAGGCTGGTCTATAGGCCAACGTGATCGACGGTACTTGTGTGACTACTGGGACTAAAGTGACGATGCGGAATTGTGAGCCGATCGCAACCTTGGCCCGTCCTCGGATTCGAGGCGGGCGCACGCGGTCGGATACCCTTGCTGCCGATGACCGCTCGTTTTGACCTCTTTGTCGTCGGTTCCGGATTTTTCGGCCTGACGATTGCCGAGCGCGTGGCGACGCAGCTGGACAAGCGTGTTCTCGTTCTCGATCGTCGCCCGCACATCGGCGGTAACGCCTACTCTGAGCCCGAGCCGCAGACCGGCATCGAGGTGCACAAGTACGGCGCGCACCTGTTCCACACCTCCAATCAGCGGGTGTGGGACTACGTGCGCCAGTTCACCGACTTCACCGGATATCAGCATCGGGTGTTCGCAATGCACAACGGGCAGGCCTATCAGTTCCCGATGGGTCTTGGACTGGTGTCGCAGTTCTTCGGCAAGTACTTCACCCCCGACGATGCGCGCCGGCTCATCGCCGAGCAGGCGGCCGAGATCGAGACCGACGACGCGCAGAACCTCGAAGAAAAGGCCATCTCGCTGATCGGCAGGCCGCTCTACGAAGCGTTCGTCAAGGGCTACACGGCCAAACAGTGGCAGACCGATCCCAAGGAGCTGCCTGCCGCCAACATCGCCCGGCTGCCGGTGCGCTACACCTTCGACAACCGCTACTTCAACGACACCTACGAAGGGCTGCCTGCCGACGGTTACACCGCGTGGCTGAAGAAGATGGCGGCCGACGAGCGCATTGAAGTGCGGTTGGACACCGACTGGTTCGACGTCCGCGAAGAACTGCGCACCGAAAACCCTGAAGCACCAGTGGTTTACACTGGACCGCTGGACCGCTACTTCGACTACTCCGAGGGCCGGCTGGGCTGGCGCACACTCGATTTCGAGGTCGAGGTGTTGCCCACCGGGGACTTTCAGGGCACGCCGGTGATGAACTACAACGACCTCGACGTGCCCTACACCCGCATCCACGAGTTCCGTCATTTCCATCCCGAGCGGGCCTACCCGAGCGACAAGACGGTGATCATGCGGGAGTACTCGAGGTCCGCCGATGACGACGACGAACCCTACTATCCGATCAACACCGAAGCCGACCGTGAACTGCTGGCCGCCTACCGGGCCAGGGCCAAGGCCGAGACCGCTTCGGCGAAGGTGTTGTTCGGCGGCCGGCTGGGCACCTACCAGTATCTCGACATGCACATGGCGATCGCCAGCGCACTGAACATGTACGACAACACGCTTGCGCCGCACCTTCGCGACGGCGCTCCGCTTCACGAAAGCAGTAGAGAATGAGCGACATTCCCTCCGGCGCGCTCGACGCCGAGGAGTCCAAGGCAGTCAGTCTTCTCAGCCGCGTCATCCTTCCGCGCCCGGGAGAGCCACTTGACGTCCGGAAGCTCTATATAGAGGAATCGGAAACCAACGCCAGGCGTGCGCACCCGCCGACCCGCACCACACTTGAGATTGGCGCGGAGTCCGAAGTGTCATTCGCGACGTATTTCAACGCCTTCCCCGCCAGTTACTGGCGTCGCTGGTCAACGGTCGAATCGGTGGTATTGCGCGTCGAGTTGACCGGCACCGCCCGTGTCGACGTCTACCGGTCAAAGGCCACCGGCGCCCGGATCACCGTCAGCGGCGCACCGATTTCCAGCGGGACAGAAGGACCTGCTACTGCGTCCGATGTCGGCGCACGCGCCTCCGTCGAATTCGAGATCGACCTCACCCCATTCGAAGACGGCGGCTGGATCTGGTTCGACATCACCACCAACACCAAGGTCACCCTGCACAGCGCCGGCTGGTACGCGCCGGTGCCTGCGCCGGGTCGCGCCAAGGTCGCCGTCGGCATCCCGACCTTCAACCGCCCGTCCGACTGTGTCAACGCGCTGGCCGCTCTTACGTCAGATCCCTTGGTGGACGAGGTGATTGGCGCGGTGATCGTGTCCGACCAGGGCACTAAGAAGGCAGTCGACCACCCAGGCTTCGACGCTGCCGCGGCCCCGCTCGGCAGCCGGTTGTCGATCCACAACCAACCCAACCTCGGCGGCTCCGGCGGCTACAGCCGGGTGATGTACGAGGCGCTGAAAAACACCGACTGCGAACAGATCCTGTTCATGGACGACGACATCCGCATCGAGCCCGATTCGGTGCTGCGCGCGCTGGCGATGAACCGGTTCGCCAAGGTGCCGACACTCGTCGGCGGTCAGATGCTCAACCTGCAGGAGCCGTCGCACCTGCACGTGATGGGCGAGATGGTCGACCAAGAGAACTTCATGTGGACCAACGCGGTCAACACCGAGTACGACCACAACTTCGCCAAGTACAAGCTCAACGATGAAGAGGAATACCGCAGCAAGCTTCTGCACCGCCGCATCGACGTCGACTACAACGGCTGGTGGATGTGCATGATCCCGCGGCAGGTCGCCGAGGAGCTCGGCCAGCCGCTGCCGCTGTTCATCAAGTGGGACGACGCCGACTACGGACTGCGCGCAGGTGAGCACGGCTACCCGACGGTCACACTGCCGGGGGCGGCCATCTGGCACATGGCGTGGAGCGACAAGGACGATGCGATCGACTGGCAGGCGTACTTCCACCTGCGCAACCGGTTGGTGGTCGCGGCCATGCACTGGGACGGCAGCGTCACAGGCCTGGTCGCCAGCCACATGAAGGCCACGATCAAACACCTTCTTTGCCTTGAGTATTCGACGGTCGCAATCCAGAACAAGGCGATGGACGACTTCCTGGCCGGGCCGGAGCATATCTTCTCGATCCTGGAGTCTGCGCTGCCCGACGTGCGCAACATGCGTCAGGAGTACCCCGATGCGGTGGTGTTGCCCAGTGCGACCGCGCTGCCGACGCCGTCGGACAAGCGGTGGCGCAAGAAGGTGACGATTCCCACCAACCCGCTGTCGATCTCGTACCGACTCGCCGGTGGCATCATCCACCAGCTCAGGCCGCATGACCCCGCACACCACCAACGGCCACAGATCAACGTCGCGACTCAGGACGCCAGGTGGTTCTCGCTGTCCAAGGTCGACGGCGTCACCGTCACGACGGCGGACGGCCGCGGCGTGGTCTATAGGCAGCGCGACCGCGCGAAAATGTTTGCACTACTTCGTGAGTCGGCGCGTCGCCAACTGCAACTCGCCCGCAAGTTCAATCGGATGCGCAAGGTTTACCGCGAGGCCCTTCCGGTGCTGTCGAGCAAGCAGAAGTGGGAAACCGTGCTCTTGGAATCGTCGTCGGCCAATGGCTGAGGCCCCTCACGGCGAGGACGCCGCGTTGGTGGCCGTGCAGTCGGCGCTGGCCGACCGCCCCGGCGTGCTGGTAGGCGCACGAGGCCTTTCGCACTTCGGTGAGCACAGCATCGGCTGGGTCGCTATTGCCGCGTTGGGTGCGCTGCTGCAGCCTCGCCGGCGCAGCGCATGGATTGCCGCGGGCGCTGGAGCGTTTGTCGCCCACGCCGCGGCGGTGGTGATCAAACGGGTGGTCAAGCGCGAGCGCCCAGATCATCCTGCGATCGCTGTAAACGTGGGCACCCCGAGTCGGTTGAGTTTCCCGTCCGCGCACGCAACGTCGACGACGGCGGCTTCGATGTTGCTTGCCCGCGCCACGGGCTTGCCCCTGCCTGTGATCCTGATACCGCCAATGGCGTTGTCCCGCTTGGTACTTGGCGTGCACTACCCCAGCGACGTGCTTACCGGCGTCGCAGTCGGGGCGGTTGTCGCGAAGACGGTCGAAGCCGTCGCCGATCGGGTTGGAGCAGACGGATGAGTGTCTCGAGTGAGAGCCCTGCAGAGAGCGCAACAGACATGAGTGAAGAACCGGCACCGGTCACCGGTCCGCCCAAGAATCTCGTCACGGGCCTGGTCAAAGCGATCCGGCCGCGGCAGTGGGTGAAGAACCTTCTCGTGTTGCTCGCTCCGGTGGCCGCACTGGGTGGCGACGTCCGTTACGACTACCGCGAAGTCGGGATCAAGGTCGCGATCGCATTCGTGGCGTTTTCTCTGGCCGCCTCGTCGGTGTATTTGATCAACGACGCCCGAGACGTCGAGGCCGACCGTCAGCACCCGACCAAGCGCTTCCGCCCAATCGCGGCCGGGGTGGTGCCCGAATGGCTCGCGTACACCCTTGCGGTGGTGCTCGGCACTGCTGCGCTGGCGATTTCATGGCTGGCGACGCCGAATCTGGTGGTGGTGATCGCCATCTATATCGCGATCCAGCTGGCCTACTGTTTCGGCCTCAAACACCAAGCGGTCCTGGACATCTGCATCGTCTCGTCAGGCTTCCTGATCCGTGCCATCGCCGGTGGTGTTGCAGCCAGTATTCCTCTGTCGCAGTGGTTCCTGTTGGTCATGGCGTTCGGGTCGCTGTTCATGGCGGCGGGGAAGCGCTACGCCGAGCTGCAGCTGGCCGAACGGACCGGCGCCAAGATCCGAAAGTCGTTGGAGAGCTACACGAGCAGCTATCTGCGTTTTGTGTGGACGCTGTCGGCGACCGCGATGGTGGTGTGTTACAGCCTGTGGGCCTTTGAACGCGACGGCGCGAACGCCGGGTGGTTCGCGGTGACCATCATTCCAACGACGGTGGCGGTCCTGCGCTACGCCGTCGACGTCGATGGCGGCCTGGCGGGAGAGCCGGAGGAGATCGCGCTGAAGGATCGGGTGTTGCAGCTTCTCGCATTGGCATGGATCGGAACCATCGGTGCCGCCGTCCTCCTCAGTTGAACGATTCAGGGCGGCGGGAGCGCGTCGTTTAGCCCGCTGGCCGACCTTCCCCTTGGAAATGACGGCGCGAGTCAGCCTCTGGGTCGGCGTTGTGATGGTTATGGGGCTGTTCGGTTGGGGTGCATGGGAGCGGCGCTGGATCGCCGACGACGGGCTGATCGTGCTGCGCACCGTGCGAAACCTGTTGGCAGGCAACGGCCCGGTCTTCAACACCGGCGAACGCGTCGAGGCCAACACGTCGACGATCTGGACCTACCTGATCTATCTCGGCGGCTGGATCGGCGGCCCGGTCCGGCTGGAATACGTCGCGCTCGTCGTCGCCTTTGTACTCAGTGTGGCCGGGGTCGCCATGGCGATGCTTGGCGCCGGAAGGCTGTACGCACCGGGCCTTCGCGGTCGGCGGGCCCTGCTGCTTCCCGCAGGGGCTCTCGTCTACATCGCGCTGCCGCCCGCCCGTGACTTCGCGACCTCGGGCCTCGAAAACGGTTTGGTCCTAGCTTATTTGGGACTGCTCTGGTGGATGATGGTCTGCTGGTCGCAGGCCTTGCGCGCCTATCCTGTTCCGCAGCATCCGCCGATGCCGCGCAGGGGCGCACCGCCGACACTACGCAGAGCGCCAGCCTCTTCTGCACCGCCGCCAGCATCGACCACCAACGTTGTCAGCCGATCCTTCGAAGCGGCACTGGCTTTCGTGGCCGGGTTGAGTGTGTTGGTGCGTCCCGAGTTGGCGCTCGTCGGTGGGCTTGCGCTGGTCATGATGCTTGTCGCGGCGCGGAGCTGGCGCCGCCGCGTGCTGATCATCGTCGCTGGCGGCCTGGTGCCGGTGGGCTACGAGATCTTCCGCATGGGCTACTACGGTCTGCTGTACCCGGGCACCGCGCTCGCCAAGGACGCAACCGGATCTAAATGGTCCCAAGGCTTTATCTATCTGGCGAACTTCAACCGGCCGTATCTGCTCTGGGCGCCCGCGATCCTGCTCGTCGGCCTTGGCCTCGTCGCGTTGGTCACGCGCGCTGGGCGACGGCCAGGGTGGATCCGCCGTACGAGCCCGCCGGGCTACGGTTGGGTGGCCCGCAGGGTGCAAAGTCCTTCCGCCGTAGTGATTTTCATCGTCGTCAGCGGACTGCTTCAGGGCATCTACTGGATCCGCCAGGGCGGCGACTTCATGCACGGACGGGTGTTGCTGACGCCGGTGTTCCTTCTGCTTGCGCCGGTGGCCGTCATCCCGATGGCGCTGCCCGACGGGGTCCAAATGCCGCGTGGCGCGGGCTATCTCTTCGCCGGAGCGACGGGCGTGCTGTGGCTGTCGGTGGCGATTTGGTCACTGTGGGCCGCCAATTCGCCAGGCATGGGGGCTGACGCCACCCGCGTCACCTACACCGGCATCGTCGACGAACGCCGGTTCTACTCGCAGGCTACCGGCAACGCGCACCCGTTGACCGCGGCCGACTATTTGGACTATCCACGCATGCGCGCGGTGCTCGGTGCACTGCACAACACGCCGGACGGCGCGCTGCTGTTGCCGGCCGGCAACTATGACCAATGGGATGTGGTGCCCGCCGAACCGCCTCCACCTGATCTTCCGCCCGATGCGCGAAAGGACTACAAGGGTCCGCACACAGTGTTTTTCACCAATCTCGGCATGCTTGGCATGAACGTCGGGTTGGACGTGCGGGTGATCGACCAGATCGGGCTGGCGAACCCCCTTGCGGCGCACACGAGTCGGCTGGTGGACGGCCGTATCGGACACGACAAGAACCTGTTTCCGGATTGGGCGGTAGCCGAAGGCCCGTTCCTGAAGATCCCGCCGTTCATTCCGGCGTACCTGGATCAGGATTGGGTGGCACAGGCCGAGGTCGCGTTGAAATGTCCCGCCACCGACGCCGTCCTGACGTCGGTCCGCGGGCCAATGGGTTTGCGGCGGTTCTTGTCGAACCTGGTGCATGCCCCCGAATTCACCAGCTATCGAATCGACCGGGTCCCGCTCTATGAGCTCGTACGTTGCGGTCTCGATGTGCCCGCGCCGTCGGGACCGCCTTACACCGGCATGCCGGCGACGGGGCCTTGACCGTCAGCGATTTGTTAGCTGGCCGAGTTTCCTGGGAGTTTGGTAACGCCGCAGACATGTCGGTGCGATAGCCCTTCCGGATCGCGACCTTCAACGGCGACGGAGCGACCAGGCACGATACGCGCTGAATAGAGGGATCACAGCAATATGTGGTTGACTGCACCGGCACGGCGCCATGTGTCTGCCGTGCGGCATACAACAGATGGGATAGGTAGAAGCATGACTTTCGTTGGGAAGATGCGCGGCGCCTGGGCGCGCCGGCTCACGGTCGCGGCCATGGTGGCCGCCGTGTTGCCCGCCCTGGTTGGCGTCGTCGGAGGCTCGGCGACTGCAGGGGCTTTCTCTCGTCCGGGACTGCCGGTCGAATACCTGATGGTGCCGTCCGCGGGCATGGGTAAGGACATCAAGATCCAGTTCCAAAGCGGCGGTCCGAACGCGCCGGGCGTCTATCTGCTTGACGGCCTTCGCGCGCAGGACGACTTCAACGGCTGGGACATCAACACCGCGGCGTTCGAGTGGTACCTCGACTCCGGCCTGGCTGTGGTCATGCCCGTCGGCGGTCAGTCCAGCTTCTACAGCGACTGGTACAAGCCCGCCTGCAGCAAGAAGACCGGTGCCTGCGACACCTATAAGTGGGAAACGTTCATGACCAGCGAGCTGCCCGCTTACCTGGCAGCCAATAAGGGTGTCGACCCGACCCGCAACGCTGCAGTCGGCCTGTCGATGGCCGGCTCCGCCTCGATGATCTTCGCGATCTACCACCCGAACCAGTTCCAGTACGCGGGTTCGCTGTCGGGCTTCCTGAACCTCTCCGAGGGCTGGTGGCCGATGCTGGTCAACATGTCCATGGGTGACGCAGGCGGCTACAAGGCCGACGACATGTGGGGCAAGACCGAAGACCCGAACAGCGCGTGGAAGCGCAATGACCCGATGGTTCAGATGTCGACGCTGGTCGCCAACAACACCCGCCTCTGGGTGTACTGCGGCAACGGCAAGCCGGGCGAGCTGGACGCCGGCATGAGCTCGGGCAACCTGTTCAACGCCAAGTTCCTGGAGGGCTTCACGCTCCGCACGAACAAGACGTTCCAGGAGAACTACATCGCCGCCGGCGGTAAGAACGGGGTGTTCAACTTCCCGTCCGACGGCACCCACCAGTGGAACTACTGGGGTTCGCAGTTGCAGCAGATGAAGCCCGACATCCAGCGGGTGCTGAACGCGACTCCGCAACCGTCCGCACCAGCTGCACCTGCAGATGCTGCAGCGGCACCGGCCAACGGCGGCTAACCGCTAAAGACCGTACGCATGGCGGCGGCGATCCCCTCGGGGGTCGCCGCCGTCAGCCGTTTCGGGAGCGGCCCGCAGTCGTGATGTGGTTCACTACCTTGCGGCAGAGGCTGGCAGCCAAACGGGACGTGAGGTGGGGTTGTACATGCGTGGGTTGATGCAAGCGATCATGACCGTGGTACTGGCCGCTGGGCTGTGGACCGCTACCGCGCCGACGGCCATGGCCGACGTCGAAACGCTGATGGTTCCTTCGGCGGCGATGGGCCGTGACATCCCCGTCGCGTTCCAGGGCGGTGGCCCGCACATGGTTGTGCTGCTCGATGCGTTCAACGCGGCTCCGGATGTGAGCAACTGGGTGACGGCGGGCAACGCGATGAACACCCTGGCAGGCAAGGGCATCTCGGTGGCCGCGCCTGCGAGCGGCGCTTGGAGCCTTTATACGAACTGGGAGCAGGACGGCGGCAGGCAGTGGGAGACGTTCCTTGCCGACGAGCTGCCCAACTACTTGGCGGCCACGAAGGGCCTGGCGCCCAACGGTCACGGCATCGTCGGCGCCGCGCAGGGCGGCACCGGCGCACTGACCATCGCGACGTTCCATCCCGACCGCTACCGCTTCGCAGGCTCGCTTTCGGGTTTCCTCACCCCGTCTGCCACGACCCTCAACGGCGCCATCACCGCGGGCCTCGCCCAGTTCGGCGGCGTGGACACCCGCAACATGTGGGGACTGCCACAGCTGGGCCGTTGGAAGTGGCACGACCCGGATGTGCACGTGCAGCTGCTTGCCGACAACAACACCCGGTTGTGGGTGTACAGCCCGGCCACTCTTACGTGCAGCGATCCCGCCGCGATGATCGGGTACTGCGACCAGGCCCAGGGCAGCAACCGCACGTTCTATCAGCACTACCGCAACGTCGGAGGCCACAACGGGCACTTCGACTTCCCCGACGGCCCGCAGCACGACTGGGGCAGCTGGTCAGGACAGCTCGGAGCGATGTCGGGCGAACTCGTCGCCACCATCAAGTAGCCACGTTTTCGGCCTCCGGGACCACCCCGGGACAGCCGGTACCTTGGAGGGATGCAGCACGCGGTACGGCGCCCGGCGGGGTTAGCAAGGTGGTCAGCAACGTCAGCAACGACATTGCTTATCGCTTCCTCCGCTGTGCTGCTCACCGGATGCTCCGTCGCCGACGACATGATGGCGACCGTCGGGCTGCCGACATCCGAGACCGCGCCGGCACACGGACAAACCGGTGTGCAGCCGCTGGGACCGTCGCAGCCTGACGGCAACCTGGACCCGCTGACCGTGACCGGGCAGCAGCGCGCGTACCTCGACGCGCTCAAGGCGGCCGGTGTGAAGCCGTCGAGCGATCTGCAGGCGCTGAGCATCGGGTCGTACGTGTGTCAGGCTCGTGCCGCCAAGCAGAGTGATCAGGGCGTGTGGGACTTCGTGGTGCCGCTGGTGCGCAACGATGTGCGCAACAGTCACATGAGTTCGATGGCGCCGTCTGCGGATGAGGTCAATTCGGCCACCGCGTCCTACATTCGCATCGCAACAGAACGACTCTGCTAGCAGGAGAACATGCCAAAGACCAGTCGGCGGAAACGCCACCGCATCCTCGCGCTCGTAGCAGCCGGGGCGATGGCCCTTGTCGTCGTGTTGATCGTCGCGATCGTGATCGTGGTACTGCGCAAGCCGGAAACCCCGTCGACCGCGCTGCCGCCCTCCGCGGTGCCGCCGACCGCCGTGCCACCGACGACGAAGAAGCCGCGCCCCGAATTCCAGGACGCGAGTTGCCCTGACGTTCAGGTGATCTCGATCCCTGGGACATGGGAGTCGTGGCCGACCGACGACCCGTTCAACCCGACCCAGTTTCCGAATTCGCTGATGCTGAAGACGACCAACCCGCTCCGGGCACAATTCGACCAGTCTCGGCTGGAGATCTTCACCGTTCCGTACACAGCGCAGTTCCACAATCCGCTGTCGGCGGACAAGCAGATGTCGTACAACGACAGCCGGGCCGAGGGCACCCGCGGCGCGGTGAAGGCGATGACGGACATGAACAACCGCTGCCCGTTGACCAGTTATGTGTTGATGGGTTTCTCGCAGGGTGCGGTGATCGCCGGGGATATGGCCAGCGATATCGGCAATGGCCGCGGACCCGTCGACGAGGATCTGGTCCTCGGTGTGACGTTGATCGCCGACGGCCGCAGGCAGGACAACGTCGGAAAGGACATCGGGCCCAACCCGGACGGTCAGGGTGCAGAGATCACCCTGCACGAGGTGCCGACGCTGTCGGCCCTTGGGCTGACGATGACCGGCGAGCGTCCGGGGGGCTTCGGGACGCTCAACGATCGGACCAACGAGATATGCGCGGCTGGCGACCTGATCTGCGCGGCACCGGAGTCCGCCTTCAACATCACCGAACTGCCAAGGACGCTCGAGGTGCTCAGCGGTGGCGCCGGCCAGCCGGTCCACGCCCTGTACAACACGCCCGAGTTCTGGAATCTCGACGGTGCAACGGCGCCGCAATGGACACTGGGTTGGGCGCAGAGTGTGATCGATAACGCTCCGCACCCAAAACATGGCTGACATGTGACCAGACCGATTTGGCCTGCGACGTGGGCGTCCCTTAACATTAAGAAAAAAGTAAGAGCGACTAGCAACGGCTGAGCAGAATCGCCTGATCAACGGGCAGACCTCGATGCCTCGGTAGGATCTTCGCGGTTTGGGTTCGCGCCGCCGGCCGTCGTGTGCAGCGGCCCGACCGCATGACGAAAGCGCCGCACGAGTGGCTTTGACAGGAGATTGAGATGGCCTTCCACAACCCGTTCCTCAAGGACGGTTTGCTTGTGTTTCCCGACAACGGCAGCGTGGTCCGTCACGTCGAGAAGTGGGCCAAGGTGCGCGGCGACAAGCTCGCCTACCGATTCGTGGACTTCTCGACCGAGCGCGATGGCGTTGAACGCGATCTGAACTGGGCCCAGTTCAGTCTCCGCAACCGCGCCATCGGCGCCCGCCTGCAGCAGGTCACCGAGCCCGGCGACCGCATTGCGATCCTGTGCCCGCAGAACCTCGAGTACATGGTCGCGTTCTTCGGCACGCTGTATTCCGGCCGGATTGCGGTGCCGTTGTTCGACCCGAACGAGCCTGGTCACGTCGGCCGTTTGCACGCCGTCCTCGACGACTGCGGCGCATCCGCGATCCTGACCACCACCGAGGCCGCCGAGGGGGTGCGGAAGTTCTTCCGCAGCCGGCCCGCCAAGGAGCGTCCTCGCGTCATCGCCGTTGACGCGGTGCCCGATGAGGTCAGCGCCACCTGGGAACACGTCGACATCGCCACCGACACCATCGCCTACCTGCAGTACACCTCGGGGTCGACACGCATCCCGACCGGTGTGCAGATCACCCACCTCAACTTGGCCACCAACGTCGTCCAGGTGATCGAGTCGCTCGACGGCGAGGAAGGCGACCGGGGCGTGTCCTGGCTGCCGTTCTTCCACGACATGGGCCTGATCACCGCATTGGTGGCGCCGATGATCGGCCATTATGTGACGTTCATGACGCCCGCCGCGTTCGTGCGCAGGCCGGGACGCTGGATCCGCGAGATGGCGCGCAAGCCCGGCGACATCGGCGGAGTCATCTCGGTGGCGCCCAACTTCGCGTTCGATCACGCCGCCTCGCGCGGGCTGCCGAAGGAGGGCGAACCGCCGCTGGATCTGTCCAACGTCAAGGCGGTCCTCAACGGCAGCGAGCCGATCTCGGCGGCGACCGTGCGCCGGTTCAACGAGGCGTTCAATCCGTATGGGTTCAAGCCCGTGGCGCTCAAGCCGTCCTACGGCCTCGCCGAAGCGACCCTGTTCGTGTCGACCACTCCGGCCAACGAGCCGCCGAAGATCATCTCGGTAGACCGCGACGAACTGAATGCCCACCGCTTCGTCGAGGTGCCCGACGATTCACCGAAGGCCGTCGCACAGGCATCGGCCGGCAAGGTCGGTATCGCCGAATGGGCCGTCATCGTCGACGCCGACTCGGCATCCGAATTGCCTGACGGCCAGATCGGCGAGATCTGGATCAGCGGCCAGAACATGGGCACCGGCTATTGGGGCAAGCCGGAAGAGACCCAGGCGACGTTCCAGAACATCCTCAAGTCGCGGACCAATCCGTCACACGCCGAACGCGCTACCGACGACGCCACGTGGGTGAGCACCGGTGACTACGGCGCGTTCTACGACGGCGACCTCTACATCACCGGCCGCGTAAAGGATCTGGTGATCATCGACGGCCGCAACCACTATCCGCAGGACCTTGAGTACTCGGCGCAGGAGTCGACGAAGGCGCTGCGCACCGGATTCGTCGCTGCGTTCTCGGTGCCCGCGAATCAACTGCCCGACGCCGTGTTCGAGAACGCGCATGCCGGTCTGAAGCGCGATCCCGACGATACGTCCGAGCAGTTGGTCATCGTCGGTGAGCGCGCGGCAGGCGCCAACAAGATGGACCTTGCGCCAGTCGCCGACGACATTCGCGCCGCGATCGCGGTGCGCCACGGCGTCACCGTGCGCGACGTGCTGCTGACCCCAGCGGGCGCGATTCCGCGGACATCCAGTGGAAAGATCGGCCGCCGCGCCTGCCGCAGTGCCTATCTCGACGGGAGCCTGCGCAGCGGGAAGGTGGCCAATGCATTCCCCGATGAGACGGACTAACTGCTGACTGATCCGAAAGACCAGCGGACGACGGGCGCTTGGCCCATCGAAGGTGGCGTGAAAATGACTGATAAACAAGACGATTCGCAACCAGCCAGCGACGACCAGCCGGAGACCGAGATTGACCTCGCGCCCTCGTCGGATGTCGCCGCCAAAGCGGCTCCGGACATGACCGTCGCCGAGATGCGCACCTGGCTGCGCAACTGGATTGCCACTGCGACCGGCCAGCCGGCCGACGCAATCAACGACTCCGCGCCGATGGTCGAGTTGGGCTTGTCGTCACGTGACGCCGTCGCGATGGCCAGCGACATCGAGGATCTCACCGGTGTGACGCTCACGGCGACGGTGGCGTTCCGCCATCCGACCATCGAGGCACTGGCCACGGTCATCGTTGAGGGCGAGCCAGAAGTAGATGAAACCGGCGATGACGAGGACTGGTCGCGCGAGGTTGATGAGGACATCGCGAACATAGCCATTGTGGGCATCGGCACCCGGTTCCCTGGTGATATGAACACCCCTGACGAGATGTGGCAGGCGCTGCTCGAGGGTCGTGACGCCATCACGGATCTGCCTAAGGGTCGCTGGGAGGAGTTCCTCGACGAGCCGCGGATCGCAGAGCGGGTCGGTAAGGCCCGCACTCGCGGCGGCTATCTGACCGACATCAAGGGTTTCGACGCCGAGTTCTTCGCGCTGTCGAAGATGGAGGCCGACAACATCGATCCGCAGCAGCGGATGGCACTCGAATTGACTTGGGAGGCACTCGAGAACGCGCGGATTCCCGCGTCGAGCCTGCGTGGTGGAAACGTCGCGGTTTACGTCGGCAGCTCTACCAACGACTACAGCTTCCTGTCGGTCTCGGACCCGACGATCGCGCACCCGTATGCGATTACCGGCACGGCCAGTTCGATCATCGCCAACCGGGTGTCTTACTTCTACGACTTCCGCGGCCCCTCGGTGGCCGTCGACACCGCGTGCTCGAGCTCGCTGGTCGCCGCACATCAGGGTGTGCAGGCCCTGCGGTCGGGCGAGGCCGATGTCGCGCTGGTCGGCGGTGTCAACGCGTTGATCACGCCGATGGTGACGATCGGCTTCGACGAAGTCGGCGGCGTGCTGGCGCCGGACGGCAGGATCAAGTCGTTCTCGCAGGACGCCGACGGCTACGCCCGGTCCGAGGGCGGCGGCATGCTGGTGCTCAAGCGGCTCGCCGACGCCCGTCGTGACGGTGACGAGATCCTTGCGGTGATCGCGGGCAGCGCCATCAACCACGACGGCCGGTCCAACGGCCTCCTCGCGCCGAACCCTGATGCGCAGGAGGCGGTGCTGCGCAAGGCGTACAAGAACGCGGGCATCGACCCGCGCACCGTCGACTACGTCGAGGCGCACGGCACCGGCACCATCCTCGGCGACCCGATCGAGGCCGATGGGCTTGGTCGCGTCATCGGCCGAGGCCGCGCCGCTGATAAGCCGGCCCTGCTCGGTGCGGTGAAATCCAATGTCGGACACCTGGAATCGGCCGCAGGGGCGGCCAGCCTGGCGAAGATGGCGCTCGCACTCAAGAACGACAAGATTCCACCGTCGATCAACTACTCCGGGCCGAATCCGTACATCGACTTCGAAAAGGAGCACCTCAAGGTCGCCGACGCCGTCTCCGAATGGCCCCGCTACAGCGGGCACGCGATCGCGGGTGTCTCGGGCTTCGGCTTCGGCGGTGCCAACGCGCACCTGGTGCTTCGCGAGGTATTACCGTCGGATCTCGTTGAACCCGAACCGGAATCGGAGCCCGAAGCCGAGGAGCCCAACCAGTCCGACGCGGACGCCGTGTACGTCGGCGGTGTCCGGATGGACGAGTACGGCGAGTTCGTCGACTCCGCACATGACACAGAAGACGATCTCGATCGGCCTGCACACGTAGTGGACGAAGAACCGGAACTGCCTGGCCTGACCGACGAGGCCAAGCGGCTGCTCGAGGTGGCACGCGAGGAACTCGAAGCTGAAGAGTCGGCCGCTCCCGTTGTGCCGCTGGCTGTTTCGGGATTCCTGACATCACGCAAGAAGGCCACCGCCGCGGAACTGGCCGACTGGATCGACAGCCCGGAGGGCCGGGCGTCGTCCCTGGAGTCGATCGGACGCTCATTGTCGCGGCGCAACCACGGCCGCTCTCGCGCGGTGGTGATGGCTCACGATCACGACGAGGCGATCAAGGGCCTGCGGGCGCTGGCCGAGGGTAAGCAGAACCCGAACGTGTTCGCCGCGGACGGCCCTGTCACCAACGGCCCGGTGTGGGTGCTCGCCGGTTTCGGCGCGCAGCACCGCAAGATGGCCAAGAGCCTGTATCTGCGCAACGAGACTTTCGCGGAGTGGATCAACAAGGTCGACTCGCTGGTCCAGGACGAGCTGGGCTACTCGGTCGTCGAACTGATCCTCGACGACTCGCAGGACTACGGCATCGAGACCACGCAGACGGTGATCTTCGCGATCCAAATCGCGCTCGGTGAGCTGCTCAAGGCGCACGGCGCGAAACCCGCTGCGGTGGTGGGCCAGTCGCTCGGTGAGGCGGCTGCGGCGTACTTCGCAGGCGGCCTTTCGCTGGTCGACGCCACCCGCACGATCTGCTCGCGAGCCCACTTGATGGGCGAGGGCGAGGCCATGCTGTTCGGCGAGTACATCCGGCTGATGGCGCTCGTCGAGTACTCCACCGACGAGATCAAGACGGTGTTCTCCGACTTCCCCGATCTCGAGGTCTGCGTGTACGCCGCACCGACTCAGACGGTCATCGGTGGGCCACCGGAGCAGGTGGACGCGATCATCGCTCGGGCCGAGGCGGAGGGGAAGTTCGCCCGCAAGTTCCAGACGAAGGGCGCGAGCCACACCCAGCAGATGGACCCGCTGCTCGGTGAGCTGGCTGCGGAGCTGCAGGGCATCGAGCCCCGCCCGCTGACCACGGGCTACTTCTCGACGGTGCACGAGGGCAGTTACATCCGGCCTGGCGGCGAGCCGATCCACGACGTCGACTACTGGAAGAAGGGGCTGCGCCACAGCGTCCACTTCACCCAGGGCATCCGCAACGCCGTCGACAACGGACACACCACTTTCCTTGAGCTGGCGCCCAATCCGGTGGCGCTGATGCAGGTGGGCCTGACGACGGCCGCGGCCGGGCTGCACGATGCCCAGCTGATCGCGACGCTGGCGCGCAAGCAGGACGAGGCCGACTCGATGACGTCGACCATGGCGCAGCTG
This sequence comes from uncultured Actinomycetota bacterium, assembly GCA_963766465.1. Taxonomy (GTDB): domain Bacteria; phylum Actinomycetota; class Actinomycetes; order Mycobacteriales; family Mycobacteriaceae; genus Mycobacterium. The sequence goes on along the minus strand of CAVXZT010000010.1, from coordinate 86,372 downwards.
TTCGTGCACGGTCACGACCTGGACTTCCGAACCATGTTCGGCCGCGGCGAATACGCCAACATCCCGCCGACCCGCTTCCGTCGCAAGCCGCACTGGCTGGACGCGAAGTTCACCGGCGACAGCTCGGTGATGATGCCCGGCAACCACGTCGCCACCCCCGATGGCCGCCACGTCTGGGAGTACTCCCCGAAGGGCCAGGCCGATATCGGTGCGCTGGTGAAAGCCGCTGCTGCACAGGTTATTCCCGATGCGAAGCTGACCGCATTCGAGCAGCGCGCGGTGCCGGGCGACGGCGCACGGCTGGTGACGACGCTGACCCGTCATCCCGGCGGTGCGACCGTCCAGGTGCATGCTCGCATCGACGAGTCGTTCACCCTGGTGTACGACGCGGTCGTCACGCGTGGCGGGACAGCGGTCTCACTGCCAACGGCAGTGGCGACCGGAGCGTGGGTGGCTGCACCAGTTCCTTCGACGGCAAGCTGCCCGTGTCGAAGACGACGACGCAGAGATTCTGCAGGACAACCTCACTGCAGGCGCGGGTCTCGCTGCGAGCTTCGCGAAGTGGTCGCCGGATTCGGGCGAGGCGGTGCGCGACCGGCTCGGTGCGATCGTCGGCGGTGCGATGGGCTATGAGCCTGAGGACCTTCCGTGGGAGGTGCCGCTGATCGAGCTCGGCCTCGACTCGCTGATGGCGGTGCGGATCAAGAACCGCGTCGAGTACGACTTCGACCTGCCGCCCATCCAACTGACCGCGGTGCGTGACGCGAACCTTTTCGCGGTGGAGAAGCTCATCGAGTACGCGATCGAGCACCGCGACGAGGTCGAAGAGCTGCACGAACATCAGAAGACGCTGACGCCCGAGGAGATCGCGGCGGAACAGGCCGCGCTGATGGCCGGCGGAGCAGTGTCGCCGACCGAGGCAGCTCGCGGCGGCGGACATCCGACTGGCCGAGCCCGTGTCGATCATTCCGCCGCCCCCGACGGACCCAAGTGGTCCAGCTGTGCCGCCGCCGCCCACCAACCCTGCAGGCCCCGGCCAGCCGACGGCAGCGTCGCTGGCGGCTCAGGTGCTGACGCAGGAGGCCGTCACCGAGGCGCTCGGCGCCGACGTGCCTCCGCGTGAAGCCGCCGAACGCGTGACGTTCGCGACGTGGGCCATCGTCACCGGCAAGTCTCCCGGCGGCATCTTCAATGCGCTGCCCGCACTGGACGATGCGACCGCCGAGAAGATGGCGCAACGTCTTTCGGAACGGGCCGAGGGCACGATCACCGTCGAGGACGTCAAGACCGCCCCGACCATCGAGGCGTTGGCGACCGTCGTGCGCGAGTACCTCGAAGCCGGTGAGCTCGAGGGATTCGTGCGGACGCTGCGGGCGCCATCAGAGGGTTCAGACAACACACCCGTGTTCGTGTTCCATCCCGCCGGTGGCTCGACCGTGGTGTACGAACCGCTGCTGAAGCGGTTGCCCGAGGGCACCCCGATGTACGGCTTCGAGCGGGTAGAGGGCTCCATCGAGGAGCGCGCGGCGCAATACCTACCGAAGCTGCTGGAGCTGGGCGGCAACGGGCCGTTCATCTTGGTCGGCTGGTCGCTGGGCGGCGCGTTGGCTTACGCGTGCGCGATCGGCCTCAAGCGCGCGGGTGCCGAGGTCCGCTTCGTCGGCCTGATCGACATGGTTCGTCCTGGCGAGGAGATCCCACAGACCGTGGAGGAGACCCGCGCCCGCTGGGACCGCTACGCGCGGTTCGCCGAGCGGACCTTCAACGTCGAGGTCCCGCCGATCCCCTACGAGCAACTGGAGAATCTCGACGACGAGGGCCAGGTGCAGTTCGTGCTCGACGCGGTCAGCCAGAGCGGCGTGCAGATCCCTGGCGGAGTCATCGAGCACCAGCGAACGTCCTACTTGGACAACCGGTTGCTCGAGACGGTGGAGATCCAGCCGTACGACGGCCATGTCACGCTGTACATGGCCGACCGATACCACGACGACGCGATCTTCTTCGAGCCGCGCTACGCCATCCGTCAGCCCGACGGTGGCTGGGGCGAGTTCGTCTCGGACTTGGAGGTCGTGCCGATCGGGGGCGAGCACATTCAGGCCATCGACGAGCCGTACATTGCGAAGGTCGGCGCGCACATGAGCGAGGCGATCAACCGGATTGAGGCCGAGGAGAACCAGGCGAAGTGACCGTAGAACCGTCGCCCACCACGACTGCCGAGAAGCTCGCCGAACTCCGCGAGAAGCTCGAGCTGGCCAAGGAACCCGGCGGCGAGAAGGCCGTCGCCAAGCGGGAGAAGAAGGGCATCCCCAGCGCCCGCGCGCGCATCCACGCGCTCGTCGACCCCGGCAGCTTTCTGGAGATCGGTGCGCTGTGCAAGACGCCAGGTGATCCCGAGGCGCTGTTCGGCGACGGCGTGGTCACCGGCCACGCCACCATCAACGGCAGGCCGGTCGGTGTGTTCAGCCACGATCAGACGGTGTTCCAAGGCTCGGTCGGAGAGATGTTCGGCCGCAAGGTCGCCAAGCTGATGGAGTGGGTGGCGATGGTCGGCTGCCCGATCATCGGCATCAACGACTCGGCGGGCGCCCGGATTCAGGACGCGGTGACCTCGCTGGCGTGGTACGCCGAATTGGGCCGCCGCCACGAGCTGTTGCGCGGCCTGGTCCCCGAGGTCTCCATCATCCTCGGCAAATGCGCTGGGGGAGCGGTGTATTCGCCGATCCAGACCGACCTGGTGGTGGCGGTGCGCGACCAGGGCTACATGTTCGTCACCGGTCCCGATGTCATCAAGGACGTCACCGGTGAGGACGTCAGCCTCGACGAGCTCGGCGGTGCCGACGCGCAGGCTCGCTACGGCAACATTCATCAGGTGGTGGAGGACGAAGCCGCGGCGTTCCAATACGTCCGCGACTACTTGAGCTTCTTGCCCCCCAACACCTTTGAAGACGCACCTATCGTCAACCCCGGCCTCGAGCCGGAGATCACCCCGCACGACTACGAACTCGACACGCTCGTGCCGGACAGCGACAACATGGCCTACGACATGCACGAGATCCTGCTGCGGATCTTCGACGACGGCGACGTGTTCGATGTGGCACAGCAGGCGGGGCCCTCGATCATCACGGCGTTCGCGCGCGTCGACGGGCGCCCGGTGGGGGTCATCGCCAACCAGCCGATGCACTTGTCGGGCGCGATCGACAACGAGGCGTCCGATAAGGCGGCGCGGTTCATCAGATTCTGCGACTCCTACAATCTCCCACTGGTTTTCGTCGTCGACACCCCTGGCTTCATGCCCGGCGTCGAGCAGGAGAAGGGCGGCATCATCAAGCGCGGCGGCCGATTCCTCAACGCCGTCGTCGAGGCCGATATTCCGAAGGTGACCATCACCATCCGCAAGTCCTACGGCGGTGCATACGCGGTGATGGGTTCCAAGCAGCTCTCCGCCGACCTGAACTTCGCATGGCCGACCGCCCGGATTGCGGTGATCGGCGCCGAGGGCGCGGCGCAGTTGCTGGTGAAGCGGTTCCCGGATCCGACAGCGCCCGAGGTGCAGAAGATTCGCAAAGAGTTCATCGAGGGGTACAACCTCAACATGGCGACCCCGTGGATCGCGGCCGAGCGCGGCTTCATCGACGCGGTGATCCAGCCGCACGAAACACGGCTGCTGCTACGCAAATCCATGCGGCTGTTGCGCGACAAGCAGATCGATCGCGTGCAGCGCAAGCACGGACTTACTCCGATCTGACCGGGCCTGACTCGGCCGACACAGCTCCTCGGGACCGGATCTCTACGGGGTGCCGGGGCTGCCGCTCTCGCCCGTACCTCCGGTGTCTCCGGTGCCTCCGGTGCTGCCTGATGCGCCGCCGAACCCGCCCGTGCCGCCCGCACCACCGGTCCCACCGCTTCCGCCCGCGCCGCCAGCACCTGCGGCACCGGGAAGGCCGTTGGAACCGCTGACGACAATCCCGTTGACACTGCCAGACGCACCGCCAGCGTCACCGGCGTCACCGCCGTTGCCGCCTTTGGCGCCAGTGCCGCCGTTGCCGCCGGAGCCGCCGTTGCCGCCGGAGCCGCCGGAGCCGCCGAGCAATCCGCCGCTACCACCCTTGCCTCCCTGCGCACCGGGACCACCGGGGTTGCCGGCGGCGCCTTGGCCGCCGTCACTGCCGTCGCCGCCGTCAGAACCGACCACCAGTGGGGGATCAAACACGCCGCTGCCATTCGGCCCGGTGCCGGCCGCGGTGCCGTTCGGGGTGGGGTTGACCCCGTCGAGACCCTGTAAGCCCATGCCGCCCGCGCCGCCGTCGCCGCCGTTGCCGATCAGTAGTCCGGCGTTGCCGCCGTCACCGCCCGCAGCTCCCAGCCCGCCCGCGCCGCCGTCGCCGCCGTTGCCGAACAGTCCGCCACGGCCGCCTCTTCCGCCTGCTTGTCCGTCGCCGCCGTCGCCGCCTTTACCGCCGTTGCCCCACAGCAGGCCGCCGTTGCCGCCGTCTTCGCCCGGGGCGCCGTCGAGGCCATTGCCGATCAACAGCCCGCCAGGACCGATCAGCCCGAGGAATGCCCCACCTCCCAGGTCGAAAGGCGTTGCAGTGGTGGCGAATAGCGCCGATGACGGCGGCGCGCCTTGACTCCCGCCGCCTTGTGCGGTCGCCACCTGCAGCAGGGTGGGCGCGAACGCAATCGAGGTCGGGCCCACAGCACGCCGCGTTTCGTCAGTGCGGCCGAGCGGCGCAGCTGTGGTGGCGCCCGCATCGAACTTGCCGGGCTCGCTGTCCGCAGCCAGTAGGCCAAGCACGGCCAGCGACGCTCGGTTGGAGTCGTCGGCTGCGCCGATACTGGCGGTTGATGCGGTGAGCTCGGGTTGCACGGGGCTGGCTACCGCGCCACGAGGTTGGTCGGTACCGCGGATCTGACGCGCAAGTTCCTGGCTCGGCGCGCCGGGAGTGCCCGCAACCGTGCCAGTTATGGCCAGCACCCCCGCCGCCAGCGCGGCGCCGATCGCAGTCTTCTTCGGGGGACCTGGCACCGAAGCGTCGGCGGTGCGGGTCTGTGGCGTGCGGTTGCGACCTATGGTCCGGCGTGCTCGATCAGCGTTCGCGGTGGTCATCTCGACATCCCCTAGCAGTGAACTGTCAGCTATTCACCAGGGACGCTAACGAGCCTATGGTCGCCGATGTATCAGGTGTTTCCCTATACCGAACTGGTCGGTGCCAGCGGCTATGGCCTACCGCCGACAACGCAAGTAGTGCGCCTCGCGCAGCTCACCCGGACAGTGGAGGGGCCGCGGCCTGGCATCGGTACGGTGCCCAATTTTGTCGCTCGCGCCCGTCCTGGATGCGCCCGAAGTGTTCGCTGCGGTCCGCCAGAAGCCGAATTGGTGGACCCTTGGGGATTCCCACCGCAAAGCAGATCGGGGCGGGCCACTATGTTCTGGTGCCAGAGCCGCGCCGAAGGACGCCTCGACCGGCCGTCGCCGCTGATGAGCTATTGGAACGCTCTGACCAGCTCGCCGCACTAGAGGATGCGCTTGCGGCCGCCGGGAGCGGCGACGGACGGCTTCTACTCGTCGCGGGAGACGCCGGAGCCGGGAAGACGACGCTGCTGCGCCATTTCTGTAGGCGGGCTGGTGCGTCCGCGCGTGTGCTCTGGGGGGAGTGCGACGCCTTGTTCACACCTCACGCACTCGGGCCTTTCCTCGCGATCGCCGAAGCGACCGAAGGAGAGTTCCAGCGGGTGGTCGACGACGGTGCGAAACCGCAGAAGGTCGTAACCGCGCTTACTCGCGAACTCTCGACGGCCGGCGCGACAATCGTCGTCGTTGAGGACGCGCATTGGGCCGACGAAGCGACGCTCGACGTCCTCAGATTGCTCGCGCGCCGCATCGGGACCGTTCCCGCGCTGATCGTCGTCAGCTACCGGGACACCGAGCTTGCGCGTGACGACCCGATTCGCCTTGTGCTTGGCCAGCTGGCCACCGTCGACACCGTTGACAGACTGCGTGTGGAACCGCTGTCGCCGGCGGCCGTGGCCGCCCTGGCCCGGCCTCGCGGACTCGACCCCGGGGAGCTCTATCGGCGTACCGCGGGAAACGCCTTCTTCGTCACCGAGGCAATCGCCGCGGGCGATCGGGCGCTCCCGGAGACTGTTCGTGACGCGGTGTTGGCGCGAACAGCCCGAGTTAGCGCCTCCGCTGTCACGCTTTTGGAGGCTGTCTCTGTTGTTCCTCAGGGCGCCGAGGTGTGGTTGCTCCGTGAGATGGTCGGCGACGGTGTCGAGGGGCTCGATGAGTGTGTCTCGTCGGGCATGCTCATGTCCATCACCGGCGGCGTCGCGTTCCGCCACGAGCTGGCACGGCTCGCCGTCGAACAGTCGATCTCCCCGGATCGCAGACTGTCGCTTCACCAGGCGGTGGTGCGAGCGCTGGCAACCCCGCCTCACGGTGGGCCCGACCGCGCTCGTCTTGCCCACCATGCCGAGGCGGCCGGCGACGAGGGGGCGGTTCTCGAGCACGCGCCGGCGGCCGCCGAGCGTGCAGCCGCTCTCGGCGCGCACCGCGAAGCGGCCGATCACTACGAGCGGGCGCTGCGCTTCGCCGACGACGCTTCGGCAGAGCTGCGTGCGCAGCTCTTGGAGCAGCGTGCGCATCAGTGCTACCTGACGGGCCACTTCGATGCGGCCGCCGAGTCGCAGCGGCAGGCGGTCGAGGAGTACACAGCTGCCGGCGACCCACTGCGCCAGGGTGATTCGCTCCGGCGATTGTCACGATTCTTGTGGTTCGCCCGGCAACCGGGTCAGGCGCAGGAGTCAGGCCATGATGCGGTGGCCATTCTCGAACGGGCTCGGTCAGGTCGCGAGCTGGCGTGGGCCTACGCCAACCTGTCGTTGCTGTATGGGCTCGAAGACGCGGAAGCGACGAAGACCTGGGGAATGCGGGCGATCGAGCTCGCCGAGCGCCTCGATGAGCACGAAGTTCTCGGCAACGCGCTCACCAACGTCGGCGTCTCGGAGTTCGTCGCCGGCGAGCCCGAGGGCCGTGACAAGCTTGAACGCAGCTTCGCTATCGCACGGCAGTTCGGGCTCGAAGAGGGTATGGCAAGAGCTCTTAGCCTGCTTGCCTTCGCGGCGGTGCGCGTTGGCCCTCGCGATCTCGCCGCTGACTGCCTGCAGCGCGGACTCGACTACTGCGCGTCGCGCGATCTGGACAACTGGCGCGTGTTTCTGCTCGGACAGCGCGCGCGCCTCGAACTGGATGTCGGCGACTGGGATCGGGCGATGGACTCGGCCGAGGAAGCCGGGCCGGACCTCATTCCTGCAAGTGTTTTCGCGCTGGCGGTGAAGGGCGTCGTCCTCGCCCGCCGCGGCGGGCCGCAAGCGTGGCAGGTGCTCGACGAAGCGCTCGTGTTGGGGCCGCCCACAGACATCCAGCGTGGCTCGACAGTCGCCGCTGCGCGGGCCGAGGCGGCCTGGCTCGACGGCAGGTTTGACGCGGTTATCAGTGAAACAGACGCGGCCGTCGCGTTGGCACGCAGTAACGGAGCGACGTGGGCGCTGGGCGATCTGCTGTGCTGGCGCCGGCGTGCCGGCGTGACTGAGGACGTACCCGCAGGCATTCCTGAGCCGTATTCCGCTCAGCTCGTGGGTGATTGGCGCCGTGCGGCTGTGCTGTGGACCGAGCGTGGACATCCCTACGAGGCCGCGATGGCAGTCGTCGAGGCCGACGAGGAGGAATCGCTGAGGGGTGCGTTTGAGGCGCTTCAAGCCCTGGGGGCGCGACCCGCTGCCGACTTCATTGCCCGCCGCCTGCGCGAGCGGGGAGCCCGCGGCCTTCCGCGGGGACCGCGAAAGGCGACCAAGCGCAACGCCGCAAACCTCACGTCACGTGAACTCGAGGTGCTTGGGATGCTCGGCCAGGGACTGCGCAACGCCGAAGTGGCGGATCGTTTGTTCCTGTCGCCGCGCACCGTCGATCATCACGTCGCCTCGATCATGCGCAAGCTGGGAGTGCGTAGCCGCGGCGAGGCCGTGGCCGCGGCGGCCACGCTGGGCATCGCCGACACCGGTGATCCGCCCGCGGGCGCTACGTCATAGCGCAGTCACATCAGCCCGCATTACCCGCACTGGGTTTGACGATCGGGCCAGGCGCGCCCGGCTCGTCCGGAGCGTTATCCTCTGGCTTGGGAGCGACCCCCGGAATCGGGTCGGACACTCCGGGCGGCGCGGTGACGTCGCACTCCTTGTCCATGTTCGCCTCACAATGGATGAGCGTTCCGCTTGGCAGCAAGCAGGAGTAGTAGGTGGAGGCATCAACGAATGTCCCCTCGCCTAGAGGGCACCGTCCGAGAAAGTTCGTCCGAAGATGATTTTGCCGCCGCCGGCAGCCACCCCGGTGCGGATCCGAGATGTGGTGATTGTCTACTCCTAACTCCTCCAAGCTTGGGCGCGTATTCGACGCGACCAAGGTGGGTAAAACTTTGTCCAACGGACCAGACTCAGCCCGCGTTGCCGGCCGTATCAGGAAGGGGTGGTGGCACTTTGGGTGTGGAGCCTGAGCCTGAGGGCGGTGCCGTGTCCGGTGCGTTGATCTCAGGTACGACCCGAACATCGGAACCCTGCTTGGGGGGCGGTGGTGGCGGCGGAGTGTACTTGCACGGCTTGGACGCCGGATCGGAGCTGCAACCGATATGCGACCCATCGGGGAAGGTACATTCGTAGGCCCCCCTTGGCGTGGTCAAGAACCTCCCGCCGGCCTCATCGCATTGCCGTCCGAGTTCCTCGGATGTCACGCGTGGATATGGGTCCGCTACGGCCGCCGGTGCGACACCGAAGCCGAGCGCACAGGGCGCGAGACCAAATGCCGCCGCGGTCAACAACATCCGTGCGGCTGTAGGGTGCGACTCCAGCCTCATCATCGCCGTCCTTGCGTTGGAGGTCAGCGACCGTTAACGCGTCTTGCCAGCGCCGGGCTTCACGAACGGGCCTGGCGTTACCTGCACGGGCTGATCGGGCGCCAGTGTGCCCGGGAGGGGCGGCGCGTCCGGCGGCTGGTCAGGCGTTCTTTGTCCACCCGCCTGAGTCATGTTGTACGTGCACTTCCGGTCTGCGGTGCACCAATAGCTGTTGCCGTTGAGGTAACTGCATGAGTAGCTGCCGTCGGGGTGTTCCGCGTACACCCCCTTGCCCGAACACTGCCGCTGAACGGACTCTTTGTCCTGACCGGTACCCGTCTGTGGTTCGGCGAAAGCTGGCGCGGCTAGTCCGAAGCCGACCGCAGCGCTCGCCAACATCGAAGTGGCCACCAGAAACCAAGTTCTTGTCTTATTAGCGGGCATCGCGGTCATTCGCCTGTCCTTCGTTGTGGATGTGGTTAGCCCGCATTTCCGTTACCGGGCTTGATAATTGGGCCCGGCGTCACCTGCACGGGGTCGTCGGGTGCATTGGCGTCGGGCACGGGCGGCTCGGCCTGGACCGGGTTTCGCTGCGGTGGCATGCTGCACTGCCCTTCCTTCGTACAGCTGATCACCGAACCGCCCTTCAGGCTGCAGGTGTACTCGCCTGACTTCACGTCCTTGTAAAAGGTCCCGCCCTTTGACCTGCAGTGGGCTTCAAGGTCCTCCTGCGACATCGTGATTGGCGCCGCGATGGCCGGTTGTGCCAGCACAAGACCGCAGGTCGCCGCCAACAGCCCGCTACCCACGACGAGCCGCGCAAACCGCCACGCGGATGTCGGTACCGGTGCAGTCATGTCGCTACTTTCATCGGCTCAGCGAAAACTAGCCGGCATTGCCGGCGGTGGGCGGACGCGGAGGTGTTTTCGGCGGCGGTCCGACGGGTTCGTCGGGTGCGTTGGCATTCGGAGCGCCGGGAAGAACTGGTTTGGAGTCCGATCCCCGAGGAGGAGGCGGTCGAGGCGGTGGCGGAGTGGTCTGACAAGTCCCAACTCCGCTTCCCGGTGGGCCGGAACACATCGTGGAGGACCCGTCCGGATAGAAGCATCCGAACTGCCCGTTCTGACCTTCCCAGAACCACCCACCTCCGGCGGCGCAAGCGAACCTCAATTCGTGGTCGGTTGACGGGAAGGGGGGCGACGGCTCCCCGGCGGAAGGAGGGGCGAGCACGACGCCGACGATCGCCACGCAAATCGGCACTGCAACTGTCAGGCGCCGTCCAAACGGATGCCGTTGTGCGCCGCTCGGTGTCGTGGCCATTTCAACCGTTACCCCGTTGAGCCCACGGTAGGCGGTTTCAGCGGCACCTTGGACCCTGGTGTTGGCTGTGCGTCTGGAGCGTTCGCGCCGGGCAGCCCTTGAGTCGGCACGCCGGGGCCGCGCAGCGGTGGAGGCGGTGGCGGGGTGTCGGTGCATACCTGAGACCCGTACTCGCAGGTCGTAGTTGATCCGTCCAGGTAGGTGCATGAGTAATTCTTCGGCCAGTTCATGGAATACGTGCCGCCCTTTTCCGCGCATTGCTGATCGAGATCGGTCGGGCTGGTCTCCTGCCGCGGTTCTGCGCCGGCCACCGCCGAAGTAGCAGCCAACCCCACGGCCGCGGCGCCGACAGAGAGAACAAGGACAGCGATCGCATGCGCTGCAACGTCGCGCGACCCCCCGATGGCGGTCTTCGGCGAACTGGCGATGATGTTCATGCTGCGAAAATACGACTTTCGCCGGCAGACCAAATCGGTGTTATTGCCTAATTTGCGACGGGGCGACGCAGCGCGACACGGTACAGCCGGGTTTCGGACTCCGTGAACGGAAAGATCGCTTCCGTCCGCTCCGGTGTGCCGATCATGAGCTGAGTGCGCGCGACGAAGTCGTGCATCTCGTCCCGCGATGGTGTGTCGAGATCTCCGACTTCTTCGAGGGTTCCGCTGATCAGACCCGCAGCTGTGCCACCTGCCGAGGCCCGGGCCATCCGCGAACTTCGGGCCGCGCCCACCGGGTGAAGACGTGAACAGCATCGATGCGTCCTGGCGGAGGGTCGCATCTCAGCCCGCTGTGCCCGGCAGCGTCGGGATGACGGGCGGCGACTTCGGGCCGGGAGCGGCTGGCGCCGGTTGATCCTGGGCATTGGCCCCGGGTAGTACCGGACGCGTGCCGTTTGCTCGGGCCATCGGATCGTCCGAGCAGTTCCCCCGAACATCACATTCGAAGATCGTTCCGCCGACGGACGCCGTGCAGAACGACGTACCGTCTGTGCAGCCCACCCAGGTGCCGCCCTTGGCTTCGCATTCGGACTTCTGTTGGTCAATCGACTTGGGCGCAGGGCCTGCGGGGCGGTACTCAGGCCGAGCGCGAGTCCGCCGGCCATCAGCACCGCCGCTATCACCATGCGCTTCCTCGGGAGATGTTGTGGCGCTTCGGAGTTCATCTGTAGGACGCCAGTGCCGTTGTGGTGTATGTAAGCTCGCGTTCCCTGCAGTTCCGGGCCCCGTTGGTGTCCTAGGGGGTGGACTGCCTGGTGCAGGTTCATCTGGAGCATTGGCGTCCGCCGGCGGTGGTGAGTGGGGCGTCGTCGGATTCAAAGGAATCGTCTGACAGCTGCCTTTGGCGTCACACGATGTCCTCGATCCGCCTGGATAGTCGCACCCAAAGCTACCGTTGCGCGTTGTCCAGAATTTGCCATTCTCAGAGTGGCAGTCCTGCTGGACCCGTCCCTTTGTGCTTGTACGCTGGATAGGTTTTCGTGGTTCGGCATCAACGGGCGCTGCAATGGACAATGCGATCGCGGCCAAGCTTCCCATCAGCGCACTGGCGGCGGCCGTTCGAAGGCATCCAGCGCCTCGCCGGATCGGAGTTATCCCCTTGTCCCTGTACCGGGTAGTGGCGGCGGCACCTTCGGACCGGGGCCAGCCGGTGCCGGCGTGACTGAGGACGTACCCGCAGGCATTCCTGAGCCGTATTCCGCTCAGCTCGTGGGTGATTGGCGCCGTGCGGCTGTGCTGTGGACCGAGCGTGGACATCCCTACGAGGCCGCGATGGCAGTCGTCGAGGCCGACGAGGAGGAATCGCTGAGGGGTGCGTTTGAGGCGCTTCAAGCCCTGGGGGCGCGACCCGCTGCCGACTTCATTGCCCGCCGCCTGCGCGAGCGGGGAGCCCGCGGCCTTCCGCGGGGACCGCGAAAGGCGACCAAGCGCAACGCCGCAAACCTCACGTCACGTGAACTCGAGGTGCTTGGGATGCTCGGCCAGGGACTGCGCAACGCCGAAGTGGCGGATCGTTTGTTCCTGTCGCCGCGCACCGTCGATCATCACGTCGCCTCGATCATGCGCAAGCTGGGAGTGCGTAGCCGCGGCGAGGCCGTGGCCGCGGCGGCCACGCTGGGCATCGCCGACACCGGTGATCCGCCCGCGGGCGCTACGTCATAGCGCAGTCACATCAGCCCGCATTACCCGCACTGGGTTTGACGATCGGGCCAGGCGCGCCCGGCTCGTCCGGAGCGTTATCCTCTGGCTTGGGAGCGACCCCCGGAATCGGGTCGGACACTCCGGGCGGCGCGGTGACGTCACATTCCTTGTCCGTGTTCGCCTCACAATTGATGAGCGTTCCGCTTGGCGTCAAGCAACTGTAGCTCTTCGGAGTTTCGACGAACGTCCCCTTGCCAATTCGGCAGAATTCGAGCAACTCGTCCGAATTCATCCTCGACGCCGCCGCGGTGGCGGCGAGGCCGAGGCTTGCCGCTGTGAAGGTTCCGATGGTCGCGGCGACTGCCAGTCGTCGGCGTAGGCGCGCGCGGGTGAGCATTGTGGTGGTCATGTCAGCCCACGCCTCCCGTCGATGGTCGCTGTGACCCCTGCCCCGCCGGAGGGGACGGGGCAGGTTGGTCCGGGGCGTTCGCCTCGGGGTTCGGGGGGAAGCCCGGCAGCGGCGGTTGGGACGTGCCTTTCGCGTGCCAGACCTGGCAGCCTCGACTCGTTTTTACGCCCATCGGGCAATAAACCGTTGCTCCGCCCGCCAGGTTCTCGCATTTGTAGCTGTCAGGCGTCTCGATGTAGTTCCCACCGGCGTTCTTACAGAGCCCCCGCAATATATCGGGAGACATGTCTATTGCTGCCGCGGCAGGTGGCGCGACACTCAAACCGAGAGCGGCGGCTCCAGCGAACAAGGCTGCCGCGACACCCAGGGTCAGCCGGGTTCGTGAATCAGGACGTGGACTCGTCGTTTCCATGGTGCGCTCCTCCTCAGCCCAGCGATCCAGGCGTCCGCGGGAAGACGGGCGGCGCCTTCGGACCTGGCGCCGTCGAAGCTGGTTGGTCCGGCGCGTTGGCCCCGGGCAGCACCGGACGGGTGTCCCCGCCGTTAAGCGGCATCGGATCGTCCGAGCAGTTCCCCCGAACATCACATTCGAAGATCGTTCCGCCGACGGGCGCCGTGCAGAACGACGTACCGTCTGTGCCGCCCACCCAGGTGCCGCCCTTGGCTTCGCATTCGGACTTCTGTTGGTCAATCGACTTGGGCGCAGCGCCCGCGGGGACGGCGGTACTCAGGCCGAGCGCAAGTCCGCCGGCTATCAGCGCCGCCGCTAGCACCACGCGGGGACTCGGGAGATGTTGTGGCGCTTCGGAGTTCATCAGTCTCACTTCCTTCGGTCTGGAGCACTTGGACATGCATCTCATTTGGAGGCTCACGGCGCCAACGCCGGCGCCGGTGCGAGCGAGGGGAGCACGCCGGGCCGCCCGGACTTCCGAGGCGGCGCAGTCGGCTCCTCTTCCGGCGCTGGCATGGTCGGACCCGTTCCGGGGATTTCGGGTTTGACCGGGCCGGGCGTCGTTGGCGTGTCGTCGCGGTAGGAGTCACCGTCGTTCCACTCGCCGTCGTAGTAGACGTCGCAGTGGGACATGCCGGTCATTCCCTCGTAGCAGCACTTGGAAGTCCTGCCCCCGGTCTCGCTGTTCACCGAGGTGCTGTAGTCGCCCCGACGTCCTGGTTGGTGCAATCGGCCTCGATCTGTTGTTCGGATTCTCTGGCCGCGGCGACACCCGTCGATGCGAGAAGCGCGGCGATCGCGACGGCGGCAGTACCGACCGCAGCCTTCACGTGACGATTCCAGAGGCGGGACGGGGTCCCGGTCTGGTTGCGGTGGCCGGTTGCGGTGGTCATGGTGTGTCCTCACTGAAACCTGATGTAGAGCAGTCGATTCGCGTGTGCCTAGACGGTACGAAGCCGGCCGTGGCCGGGCATCGGCGTTTTTGCCTATGTTGCGGCGATTGTTCTCGCCAGCAGCTGCAATCAAGCCGCAGCGATGCTGCAACGTCGCGCGCCGACGCTGTTGGGGGCAATCCCGGATGGGTCTGATAGGAGAACAGCATGTCCACGACGTACGACGCAGCGGTGCTGACCACCGAACAGTTCGCCGAGAAGATCTTCGACGCGGTGCGTGGCGCCGCGCAGGTACAGGCGTTGTACCTGGGCGACCGACTCGGCTGGTATCGGATGCTGGCCGACGAAGGCCCGTTGACGGCGAGCGAGTTGGCGCACCGCACCGGAACCGTCGAACGGTATGCCCGAGAGTGGCTCGAACAGCAGGCGGTCTCCGGCATCGTGGCCGCCGACCTGGACGCCGAACCCGTACGCTTTGCGCTCCCCCGCGAGTATGCCGACGTGCTAGTCAACGCCGACAGCACGGGCTACATGGCGCCGATGGCCCGGTTCTTCGCAGCGACGGGCGTCCGACTGCCCGACCTCGTCGAGGCTTACCGCAACGGCGGGGGCGTCTCCTGGGAGCAGTTGGGTGCCGACGCGCGGGAGGCCCAGGGTGCCCTTAACCGTCCCCTGTTTCTGCATCAGCTGACCACCGAACTCCTGCCGCAGGTTCCAGACGTGCATCGACTGCTGCAGGACGGTGCACGGGTGGCCGACATCGGATGCGGCGAAGGGTGGTCGGCGATCGGCCTGGCATCGGGCTATCCCGCCTGCGAGATCGACGGCTTCGACATCGACGCGCCGTCGATCACGGCGGCCAAGCGCAACGCCGCCGGCCGTGGCCTTGCCGATCGAGTCACGTTCACCGCAGCCGACGCCACCGGTCTGCCGGACGACGGTTACGACGCCGTTTTCGCGTTCGAATGCATCCACGATCTGCCCGATCCGGTTTCAGTGCTGTCCACGATGCGACGCATCGCCAAACCAGGGGCTCCGGTGATCGTTATGGACGAACGCACGGCCGACGCGTTTGATCCCGACGCGGGTCCCGTTGAGGAGCTGCTCTACGGATACTCCATCGTGTGCTGTCTGCCCGATGGGATGTCCCACGGCGACAGTGTCGCCACCGGAACTGTGATGAGGGCGTCGACCCTCGACGACTATGCGCGTTCGGCCGGGTTCGAGGGGGCGACTCCGCTAGCAGTCGAGCACGACTTCTTCCGCTTCTACCGGCTGCAGTGAGGTGAGCAGGCCGCGGATCGCTGTGATCGCTGCACGACCCGAGGTGGCCAGGTCGAGGGCACTGCCGGCAGCACGTTCCCGTGCGTAGTCGGCGGCGCCCAGCTTCTCGGCCAGCACTGCTTCGGCCGCTGCGAGCCGCTCCAATTCTTCACCGTATGTTGGGGTTTGGTCGGAGCGGGCGACTGAACCGAGAATCTGCGCTGCCGCGGCGTACACCCCCACTTCGGTGAGGTTGGGCACCAAGTTTCGCAGGGTGGTCAGCAGGTGCGACCACGACCCCACTTCTACGTAGCGCTCGATTACGTCGGCGTACAGCGGAAGCGCGACGCGAGCGGTCGCGTGACGCGACTGGAGCGTTATCGCCGATACTCGCGCCACACCGCCGACGTAATGGCTGTCGACCGCGTCGACGAGCTCGACGGCCCGTGTGAACGCTGCTAGCGCGGTTTCGGCGTCATCGTCCAACAGAACTTCCCCGTGCAGGTAAGCAAGCCAGCTCCGCTGGGTATAGCTCAATTCGGCGTCGGCGAACCGACGGTCAACTTCGTCGAGATCCCTTCGCGCCGCGTCCTTCTGACCTCCATAGGCCAGCGACATGCCGCCCCCGACGTGGCCCATCAGCTCGTAGTAGGTCTCGCCGGCCAGTCGCCCCACGGTCGCCAGCTCAGACCACCAGCGCAGGGCCTGCTCGAGATCTCCAAGGAACAGGCACGCATCGCCGAGTGCTTCCATTGCGCGACAACGGGTCTGGTCATCGGCGGCATCGGCCAGTGCGCTGTGCGCCCGTTGCTGGGCGGAATCGAGTTGCTCCGCGATGACGGACCGATACGAAAGCGACGAATCGACCGCTGCGCGCAGGTCTGGCCGGTCCTGTACCAGTGGTGACAGCGTTGCGGCCCAGCCGAGCAGTTCGGTCTGCAGCCGCGAAACTCCGAACCTGTGCAGCGACATGGACATCCAGACAGCGGTTTCGACATCGGTGCGACGGGCATAGATGTGTGCGATGCGAAGTTCGTCGATGAGTTCGAGGAGCCGCTGATGTGCGGCGGGTTCGGCGGGTGTCTCCAAAGCCGCCGCCGCCTGAGCCGCGGCCTCTGAGAAGTACCGCATATGCCGTCGCTCAGTGGCCGTCGATGCGGGGCCGACAGCCGAGTGCACGGTCTGGAGCATCCGGTAATACGTGCTACCGAAGCGTATCTCGATGCTGAGTAAAGAGCACCGCGCAAGTTCATCGATGACCTCGGGCGAGACCTGCAGCACTGATTGCGCGTCGCTCCTGCCGACTGCACCGGCGAAGACGGTCCACTGCGCGAGCGCATCCTGTGCGCTCTCGGAGAGCAGGCGCTCGGACCATTCGATTGCCGCCCGCAGAGTGCGGTGCCGCGGCTCACCGCCCCGGCGGGATAACCGTCCCAACGATGACGGTGTCGTCACCGACGCCTCGATCTGCTCGTCGACATCAGCGATACCCAGCGTCGCGACTTGCGCGGCTGCCAGTTTCACAAGCGCGACGTCGGGGACGCGCACCGATCGGCACGGGACCTGGCTCACTGGTTGGCCACCGAAACCGGTGCCGACACGCCGGCACTTCGGAGCTGTGCGGCACCACAGCTCACGATTGGCCAGCGGGAGGTCGTCGCACTGGCCGCGACAGGGCTGTCGAACGCGGAGATCGCCGAACAGCTGGTCACATCGATCCGGACCGTCGAAGGCCACATCTTCAAGGCCGCGCAGCGGAGCGGTGTGGGCACGCGGGCAGAACTGGTCGCTCTGTTCGATTCACCGTTCGGTGCGCCACGGAGTCGCTTGTAGGATTCGCCAATGCCGCTAGCGGATGGCCAGGTGATCGACGGATACACGATCCTTCGGTCGCTTGGCGCAGGCGGGATGGGCGAGGTATACCTCGCCCAGCATCCTCGGCTGCCGCGCCGCGACGCGCTCAAGGTGCTTTCGGCGTCGGTCTGCGCGGAAAGCGAGTACTGCGAGCGGTTCAAGCGCGAGGCCGACATTGCGGCCACGCTGTGGCACCCGCACATCGTCGAGGTTCATGACCGTGGCGAGGTCGACGGCCAGCTGTGGATCTCGATGGACTACGTCGAGGGCACCGATGCTGGCCCGGCTGCTGACAGAGCGCTATCTGGACGGGCTGCCGCCCGACAAGGTCGTTCGCATCGTCACTGCGGTGGCCGACGCGCTCGACTATGCGCACCAACGCGGGCTGCTGCACCGCGACGTGAAACCGGCAAACATCCTGATGGCCAACCCTGGCGGCGATGACGAGCGGATCATGTTGGCCGACTTCGGAATCGCCCGGCGCGTGGGCGAGGTGAGCGATCTGACCGGAACCAACATGACGGTCGGCACCGTTGCGTACGCCGCACCAGAACAGCTCAAGGGTGAGGATGTCGACGGTCGCGCCGACCAGTACGCGCTTGCCGCAACGGCGTTCCAACTGCTGACCGGCTCGCCGCCGTTTCAGCATTCCAACCCGGCGGTCGTCATCAGCAAGCATCTGACCGCGGATCCACCGCAAATCGGCAGCCGACGCCCCGAATTATCTGGCCTCGGACCGGTTTTCGACAGGGCGCTGGCCAAGTCGCCGAACGGCCGGTACGAGCGATGCATGGATTTTGCGCGTGCGCTTGCCCAACACGTCGGCATCGAGGAGCAGGCGCCGGGTTCCGACGCGACCATGTTGGCACCCGCAGCGACCGGCCCGCGGCATGCCAGGGCGGAGGCAACGAAACGGCGGCGCATGGTCGTGCCGATCGCCGCCGCACTGGCCGTGATCGCGGTAGCCGGCGTCGCATTCCTGCTGTTCGACCGCATGCGTGATCGCTCGGCAGAAACACGCCCGCCCTCGTCTTCGGCCCCCGCGCCGCCGGGCGGTGTCGCGTTGCCGGTCGTGGTCGTCGGCGCCAATTGCGCGACGCTGGGTGCTGCAGGCATCACCGAAGGTGGCGCACCTGCGTATTGCGCGCATCTATCGACGGCGAAAACCACGATCTGGTCGACGTATCCGGGTGAAATCTCCAGTCCCACAGTCACTGCCGGCCCCAACGACGAGGCGCCGGTGCTCGTGTGCATGGAGCAGACCGGAAAGACGAGCCTCGACTGCCACAACGACATCCTGCAGGGCAACTCGACGGCCACCCAGAGCAGCCCGTCGCCGTGAGGCGTTTCGGGGTGGCGGCGCTGCTCCTGCTCGTCGCCGCGTGCGGCAATGAACACACGGCCGCTGATCCGGCGGCGCCGACGACAGCGACCACGGAGCCGACGCCGTCGACGCGGAACATCATCACCGAGGGCGTCCACGACAAGCGGGTCGGCCAGCCCGGCGGCTTCGGCTGCGGCGAGGGCCCCGACGCGGTGTGCGACGTCACGTTCACGGTGACGGCGGTCGAGTTGAATCCGCCGTGCCCCATCGCACCGCCATCGGGCAAGCGATTGCTGCGCATCGAGGTCGACGCGCAGGCACCCGCGGCGTTCCAGTACGAATCGCCTGAGACGGCGTTGGAGTTGTCGCACTGGGCCATCGAAAGCGCCGACGGCAAAATGCAATACGAACTTCAGATGGTCGACGCGTGCAGCCCGGATCCCGGAGTTTTCGTCGGACCACTCGTCCCGGCGACCCATCCTCGCGACAGCGTGGTGGTCATCGCGCCGACCGCCGCTACCTGGCTATGGATGGAGTACGAGAAGACGGCGTACCGCTGGCCGGTGCGCCCGCCCGTCTAAGCCAACGATGAGTTTCGGCCGCGCCGATGGTCAGACCGTCATGAGGAAAATCACCGCAGGCATGTTCGTCGCGCTCGACGGCGTTGTGGAGGCGCCGGACCAGTGGCACTTCCCGTACTTCAACGACGAAATGGGCGCCGCGGTCGGCGGCCAGCTCGGTGCGGCGGACACCATCCTGCTCGGCCGTAAGACGTATGACAGCTTCGCCGGCGCGTGGCCGGACCGTGAGGCGGGCGGCGACGAGGACGCGGAGTTCGCCAAGAAGCTCGGCGACACCCGCAAGATCGTGGTTTCGCGCCAGAACCTGAAGTTCACTTGGCGCAACTCCGAGCAGATCGAGGGTGACCTCGCCGATGCGGTCACGGCGCTGAAGAACGAACCTGGCGGCGACATCGGGATGAGCGGCTCGGTGTCGGTGGTCCGTCAGCTGTTGACCGCGGGGCTGCTCGACGAGCTGCACCTGTTGGTGCACCCGATCGTGGTCGGCAAGGGCATGCGGCTGTTCGACGACGGCGAGTCGATTCCGTTGAAGCTGTTGTCATCTCAGACGTTCGAGACGGGCGTGCTATACCTCGTGTACGCCCGGGCCAACGCCCCCGCGGCGGCCGGCTACGACGAGGCCAAGGCCCACCTGCCTCAGTGAGCGGCGTCGAGAACGGCCCGAACCCACTCATCGGGGCGATCGCGGTGCAGCATGTGCGCGCCGCCATCGATGTGAACGACTTTGGTTTGTGGAAGCCGACGCTGAAGGCGCCGTATCGCCCGCGGGAAAACCGGGTCGCTGAGCGACCCTTGCAGACAGGTCACGGGACAGCTGATGCTCGACACCGCCTTGGACGAGGGGAACGGACGCGTGAGCTGATCCATCTCCAGCACCGTCGAGCGGGAATGCGCCAGCATCCCCTCCTGCTCTTCGGGCGGGAGCCGGTCGAATGCGTTGCCGCCGGTGGTGTAGGAGTTGGCCCAGCGATACATGGTCGCTGCGGCGGCACGTTCGTCGCGCCGGATCCGCGAGCGGAACTGCATCTGCGCGGACATCTGGACAAGGCCTGCGCTCGGCCCGAGGATCAGGGAGACGGCGGGCTCGATCAGCACAAGCGCGCTGACCAGTTCCGGTCGGCTGGCGGCGAGGTCCAGCGCGATGGCCCCTCCTCCGCTCCAACCAACCACGACGGCAGGGACGGCGCCGAGGTGTTCAAGAAGTGCAGCGGCGTCCAGGGCGTGCTGGTGCACATGGTGGGCCCGTGTCCCTTGTGATGCCCCGAAGCCGCGGCGGTCGTACACGATCACGCGGCGGGAGGCGGCAAGCTGTCCAGGAGTCTCGCCCCAGATCGCCGAGTAGGCACCGGTTCCGTGAACAAGCAGCAGTGGGTCGCCACTCCCCAGATCGGTGTAGCTGAGATCGACGCCGTCAAGGCCCAGTGTCGTCATGCGCTCGCCCGCCTTGTCCTTTGGACTGTCGAGGGCAATCTCTGCTTGCGGTATGGAACCTCGAAGGCACTGACCTTACTTGGGTCAATCTCAGATCGGCGGCAGCTCAAGCCAGTCGTCGACCATGAACGCGTCCCCTCGGGCGACGACGGTCGCGCCGCCATGCCCGGGATAGTGCGCCGGAATGACCGCAGCCCTGCGCCGGGAGGCTTCGGTCAGCACACGCTTGCGTGTCACCGCTGCCGCTTCGAAGTCTTCATCCCAGGCGCACGGATCATTCGGGCGGTGCAGTTGCATCGGGCAGTGCGTCAGGTCGCCGACGAACACGGCCGGCTTGCCCGCGTCGAGCCACACCACCGACGCGCCAGGCGTATGACCAGGCGCCGGACGAAGCCGTAGCGAGTCGGTGAGCTGAAGGTCGTCGGACCACAACTGGATCTGGTCTTCCACGGGAAGAATGCTGTCCTCGAACACAAGTAGGCCGCCCGCTTGCCATGCCGCTTCTTCTTCGGTGCGCGGCGCGGGACGTCGAGCGACATTGTCGGGATGGAAGTGCCGGTAGTCGGCGTCCGCCAATAGATAGCGGGCATTGGGAAATGTGGGGACCCATGCGCCGTCACGCGCCATGGTGTTCCAGCCGACGTGGTCGGAGTGGAGGTGGGTGTTGATGACGACATCGACGGCCGCGGGGTCGAAACCGGCGCTCGTGAGCGATTCCAGGAAGCCGGTGTTCAGATGGTCGAACGGTGGCATCGTCGGGCGGTCGCGGTCGTTGCCGACGCCGGTATCCACCAGGACCGTCAGGCCGTCGACCTCGATCACCCACGTCTGCAACGCAATTCGCCAGCCATCGGCATTCCAGAACGTCGGCCCGAACTCGTCGGCGAGCTCGCCCCACGCCTCGGGCGGAGTCTGCGGAAACACCTTCACCGGCAGGTTGTCGACCTGTGACTCGATGACACGAGTCACGGTGGCGTTTCCCATCCGGATTTGGTCAGCCATCTACGGTCCGATGCGGATCTCGCCGGGTTTCCACAGCCCACTGTGCGTGGCTGTGCCGAAGTCGAACTGTGCAGGCTGGGCATCGACGATCGTGTCGAACCTGCGAAGCGATCCCCAATCACGGCCCCAGTCGTTCGACAGATACGTCGCCATCACGTGCGCGCGCAGCAGGAGGTCGGTGATGCCGAGGAGGCCGCCGTTGAGGCCGTCCTCCCAGGTGTCGGTGTCCTTGCGTTTGGCGTTGTAATCGGGGGTGATTCGGTACTTCGGAATCTCGGTAACGCCGTCGGCGTGCAGCATCGGCTGCTGACACGGGAACGCAAGGCCCACAGCCCAGTCCATCAGCACGGGCTGCGTCGAGCCGATGTACTCCTGCACCGACCGCAGCTCGGGCACGCGGGGCGGCGTGAACGCGACCCAGTCACCCGGCGTCAGTGACTGATCCTCGGCTACCACCCGCACCGCGACCGCGTCGGTGGGTATCTTGGCCCGTGGGAAGCGCAGATTGCGCCACGACGGAATCGGCCCAAGGTCATACGGCACCAGCCTGCCCGCCGGAATCGGGGCGCCGTCCGGGCCTGGCCGTGCGTACTCCAATTCGACCTTCTGGCCTTCGCTTCGCCCGTTGAAAACGCTGTCGCCGGTGATGGTGCCCGCCGCAGTGATGACTACGAGCGGATGCGCGTCGTCGCGTTGGGGCAGCTGGTACCAGGCGGACGTCAATCGGCTCTGTTGCTGCGGACCTTCGACATACGTGCCCGCCAGTGGAACCTGTTTCGGATCAAGGCCGTACGGCAGCGGCACCGTCGACCCGTTGACGCCAGGAGTCTTGAGCTTGGTGGGCTGATCCCAGTCGTAGTCGGTGCCGGGCATCGGGAGGCTCATCCGGATCGTCTCGGCGACAATCTTTTCCGGCACACCGTTGGGTGTGAAGCCCACCGGCTCTGCGCCGCCGAGCGGGCCAAGCGAGCCGGAGTCTCCTGGCAGTGGCGCCAGGAAGCCGTCGTTGGCGTTTGGCTCAACGAGCACATCATCGGCCAGCCCGCAGCCACCGGTGAAGGCGCGCAGATTGGCCCACGCATTGGAATAGGTCGGGTACTGGCGGACGATCCCCGCCACCATGGAGCCGACGAAGACCACCACCATGAAGCCGGCGGCCAATGGGATGGGCGCGGCGGTCAGTGCACGCGCGATGCGCCCCTCGCCGTGGTCACGGGACGCGAAGTGCAGCCACATCGCATAGATCGCAGTGATCGCGAACAGGATGAAGAACAGGAAGCTGACGGTGATTCCGGCGATCTTCGGCGCTGCGTTGTTGAACGGCACGCCGTAGCTCGACACGTACCACCAGCCGTTCGTGGTGGCGAAGCACAACGCCAGCATGAAGAACACCGCGGCGAGGAACGCCATCCGGTTGCGCGACCACCGCATCACCGCCGGCGACACCAGCACCGTGGCCACCGCAGCCATCGCCGCACCCACCGCTGCGAACAGACCGAAATGGTGCACCCACTTCGTGGGCGTGAACATCAGGAAGAACATGGTGCCGAAGATGATGCCCATCAACCGCCACACCGGACCACGCGCGACCCCGGGAACTCGCTTGCGCCGCAACATGATGAACATGGCGGTGAACAGGGACAGCGCAGTGAAGAAGAAACCGAACCGGCGCGAGAGCGAGCCGTCCACCGTCGGCAGGAACAGGTAGTAGTAACGCAAATTCTCCGTGTACCACGCCTGGCTTGGACCGATGGCGGTGCGAATCCTGGTGGCCTCCAACACCGTTGCCAAGGTCTGGTCGGCGAACACCACGGTCAGGATGACTGTGCCCGCCGCCAGCAGTGGCGCTACCAGCGGCAGGGTGCCGACGATGCGATGCCGCTTCACCAGGATTCGCAGGATCGGTCGCCCACCGGCGATCAGCGCGGCGACCGCGATCAGACCCGTCGGCTGGATGCCCAAGGTGAACGCCGCGGTCAGGATCGCAAGAGCAGCCGGTGTCATCCGGCCGGAGATGATCGCCCGCTCGATCAACACGTAGGTGATGAGCGCGCCGGTGGCGATCTGGCCCTCTGGGCGCAGGCCGTTGTTGAAGGGCATCCACGCAGCCAGCAGCACAAGTCCTGCGGCCCACACCGCGGGCTTGCTCGCCGCGACCGCAGGCCCAAGCCGGGGCAGCACTTCACGTGAAAGCAAGAGCCAGCAGACGATCCCGCACACCAAGTCGGGAAGCCGAATCCAGATGCTGGCGTCGCTGACGCCGGTCATCAACGCCAGCAGGTTGTAGTACCAGCCGAACGGGTCTTCGGGACTGCCGAACCAGCGGAAGTAGTTCGACATGTAGCCGGCGTGCCCGGCGACACGGGCCATGCCGAGGATGTAGCCGTCGTCCGATGAGTTGGCGCCCAGCACATGCCAGACCAGGAAGCCGCCGATCACGACGACGTCGGTGGCGGAGAACGTGCGCCAACGTTGCGGAATCCACAGCTGCATCCGGCGGCCGTCCAGCCGGTCCAGCCTCCACAGTGCCACCAGCGCGACGATCGTCGAGATGATGGCCAACACCATCGCGGCCAGCTTCAAAGCCGTTGGCTTGGTGGAGAACCGGGTGTCGATCACCGCGGACGCGCTCAGCCCCGGCGGCGCAGGACCGGTCAGGTCGGTGAAGAAACCCACGATCGCCGGGCGCAGGTTCGGGTCGGCGAAGCCGGTCCGCTGCTCCTTGCCAGTCGTCGGATCGGTCAACCCGACAAAGGTGGCGAAGGTGCCCGCCTCGGAAGACGTGATCTCAATGCGTTGACAGCTAGGTGCCTGCACCCGTTCGCGAGGCACGCTTGCCACCACCACGTTGCGGTCGGTGATGTCGACGCGTTGACGGTTGACGTTGACGAACAGCGCGTTGAGCGCTGCCTGTTTACCGTCCTTCGGCGCGGTGCTGAGCACCGTGCCACCTGCGGGCGGCATCGACCGAATCACTTCGCACGGCACCGTCACCGTCATGGTCACCGGAACCTGTGAAATCAGCGGCGCGGTAACGTTATTGAGCTGTCCTTGCTGCGGCCAGTTCAACGTTGCGGTGGTCTGCACGACGGGCAGCAGCGGTGTCGCCACAGACAGCACGAACCCGATGAGCCCGGCAATCGTCGCCACCCAGCGCGCGACCTTCACATCGCGCGCCGCGTCCCGGCCGATGGTTGCCGTCATGGCAGCGCCCTAATCGGTCCGTTGCGGCTCCATCCGAACACCCGCGTCGAGCCCTGTTCGATGACGGCGTTCGGCGCAACGGACTCGGGCACCACGCGGGTGTACCGCTCGATCCAGCCCCAGTCGCGATACCAGTCGTCACGCAGATAGGTCGGCACGGTTGTGGTGTTCAGCAGGGCCTGGGTTAGCAGGAACGGGCCGCCGCCCTCGGCGGACTGCCATTGCTTGGACGACACCACGACCTGCTTGAAGTTCGGCAGTATTCGGTATTGCGGAAGTTCGGCAACGCCAAGATGTTCGGAGAAGGGGCGCTGGCAGGGGAAATTCGCCGCGGTGGCGATGTCCATCAGCACCGGGGTCTGCGACCCGAGGAGTTGTTGTGCGGTCTCCAGCACCGGCACCCGCGGCGGCGTGAATGCGAACCATTGATCGGTGGACAGGTTCGGGTCGTCGGCCACGATGCGCGCGACGTTGGCCTCCGGCGGCGCCCAAGCCAGCGGGAAACGCAGGTTGCGCCAGGCCTTTTGCGGGAAGATGTCGATCGGCTGTACCTGGCCCAGCGCTTGGTAGCTGCCGTCGGGCCGGTGCACGCCCCACTCCAGCTTCAGTGACTGGCCGTAGTTGAACGAGCCATCCTCCTCGTAGTACCAGATCGCACCCGCGGCAGCGACCGTCACCAGGGGACGATCGGGGGTGCGGGGCGGTAGCTGGTACCACGCCGAAGTGACTTTGGCCGCAACGGTGTTCTCGTTGTAGCTGCCCATCACCGGCGTGCGCTTGGGGTCGAGGCCGAACGGCAGGAACGCGTTGGATCCGTTGACGCCGACGGGCCCATAGCCGCCGCCGGTTCCCGCCGCATATCCGATTCCGATGTTCGGCTCGTTCGGAGACCCTGGCGAGTTCACGGTGCCCGGGTTGGCGGTAACCGGCTCGGCAGGCTCAAGGGTGTCGCTGACTCCGTCGGGTGTGAACCCAACCGGCTTCTCCCCGCCGAGCGGTCCGTACTGGCCGAAGCGCTGACCCGAAACGGGTTGCAGCAGACCGGCATTGGTGTCCGCTTCGACCAGCACATCGTCGGCCATCGCGCAGCTCGTGTTCGAAAGGCCCGACATCAGCGCGTTCACATTGGCCTTGGCTGTCGTGTAGATGGGGTAGCGCTGCGCGGCGCCTTTGGCCATCGAGCCCACCTCGAGCACCACCATGATGACCGCCACCACCAGCAGCGGTGTCGACGCCAGTACCCGGTTGCGGCGGGTGTTGGCGACCTCGATGTGTCCGGTGTAGTCCATTCGGAAGTGCAGCCAGCCTGCGAGCAGGCCGGTCACAATTGCCAGCACCAGGAAGATCGTCGTCACAGGAACGCCGACGATGACGGGTTGCTTGTCGAACCAGGGCACGCCGTAGTTGCCGACGTAGAACCAGCCGTTGATACCCGAAGTCGCCCATGCCAATACGAAGAGCAGAGAGGTCACGTACAGCGCGAGGTTTCGACGGCTGTGCAGCCCGACCCTGGCGAACGCGAAGGCTGATACGCCGCCCACTGCGCCCGCGAGGCCTGCTAACGCGCCGAACTGCACCGCCCACTTCGTCGGCGTGAATGTCAGCAGCAGCAGTCCCACCGCCGTCGTGCCGATCAACCGCCACGCAGGCCCCTTCGCAAGGCCGGGGACGCCGCCGCGTCGCAGCAGCACGGCAAGCATGCCGAACAGGCAGAGCAGCAGCACGAGCACTGCGAAGCGGCGGGTCAGCGAGGAGTCGGCACTGTCCTCGACGGTGAGGAAGTAGTACCGCAGGAATTCCTGATACCACGGGATGGTCGGTCCGACCTTGTACTTGATGCGGGCGGATTCGGCGACGGCGGCCAGCGTCTGGTCGCGGAACATGACGACGAAGATCAACGCGACTGAAGACGCCAGAGTGGCCAACGGCGCGAGGAGCCCGTCAGCGGCGCGTCTGCTCCGGATGATCCTGGCGACCGCTCGCGCGCCAACAAGCAACGGGGCCAGCGCGATCAGGCCCTGCGGTGCCAGCGTCACGCTGAAAACCGCGACGATGATCGCCACCGCGGCCGGCCACAGCCGGCGGGTGGCGATGGCGTTCTCCACCAGCATCCACGCGGCGAGCACGCCGAACGCGATCAGTGGCTCGGGCCGAAGGCCGTTGTTGAACGGCAGCCACGCCGCCAGGAAAACGGCGCCCGCCGTCCAAACGGTGATCCGGTTGTTGGCCAGCCGCCTCCCGAGCCGCGGCAGCACGCAGCGGCTGATGATCAGCCAGGTGGCGATCGCCGCCGCCGTGGCGGGAAGCCGCATCCACACCCCGGCCGTGCTGATCGCCGCCAGGTGCGCGAGCACCGATTGGTACCAGTCGAACGGCGCCTCGGTTGTGCCGAAGAAGCGGTAATAGTTGGGCGTGTAGCCGGCATCGCCCGACACTCTGGCAATGGTCAGGTTGTAGCCGTCATCGGACGAGGTCGCGCCGATGACGTGCCAGAGCAGCAATGTGCCGACGACCCCAACGTCGGCGAGCCACGTGGACGGGCTGACACGCCAGAACCGTCGCCACACGCCGCGGGCTCGACGACCGCTCGTGCGGTCCAGGACCGCCAACGCCAGAATCGACCCCACCACGCAGATGACGCCAAGCACCATCACGCCGAGCTTCAGTGCCGTCGGGGTCGTGATGAACCGGGTGTCGACGTCGATGCGCGCCGAGAGGCCCGGCTGGGCGGCGACCCGCAGATCGGTGAAGACGCCAACGAACTGGGGCTTCTTTTCGGCGCTCAGCGTGCCTGTGGCGCCGGGTATGCCGATGAAGTCTGCGCCGACACCCCCTGGGTTGGCCCAGACGTGCAGGGTGCTGCATGCACCCGAGGCCACCGCCGCCCGCGGTGCCACGGCTGCGACGGAGTCACGGAAGGCGACGACGACGGTGTTGGCGTTGGCGGTGACGAACAGCCCGTTTCGGGTGGCCTGGATGCCTGCGGGCGGAATGGTGGAGAAGACCAGGCCGCCAGCCGCGGGCAGGGCCGCGATTGTCCGGCAGGGGATCGAAACGTCGATAGCCTGCGGGGCGCCGGACACCAGCGGCGCGGTGACGTCGCTGATCAGCCCACCAGTGCCCGGCCCTTGTGGCCACACGATGGTGGCGGTGGTCTGCTTGACCGGCAACAGCGGGACCAGCCCGCACAGCACCACGCCAGCGATGCCCGCAACGACGGCGATAAGCCGGGCGATGCGGTGGGCTGGCACGAGGCTCGATCGTAGGCGACGAACCTTGGTTCGCTGACGATGCGGGGCCGAAGCGCGACGAGCTGCTCGACTGCGACGAAGCGTGCAAAGCGAGCCCGTACAGGTGGTGGACAAGTCGACTCGACCGTGTTGAGTCGTAAACCGTCGATGTGCGGGCACCCCGTCACGCACGACCGTTGTGAGGAGTGGCTTGTCGGTGGCCCGTGCGAGATTGCATGTGAGATGTCCCGGCACACCACGTTTAAGTTCTGTCTCGATCCGACGTTCGAGCAGCGCACAGTGCTGGGCCGCCACGCCGGGGCTGCACGATTCGCCTTCAACCAGTCCCTACGAACGGTGAAGACGGCGCTCGACAGGCGCAAAGTTGATCCTGCTACCGAGGTTCCGTGGAGCGGGTTCGACCTGATCAACAAATTCAATGCGAGGCTGCCGGACGCATGTTCATTGTCGACACTGCCGGGAATGCCGAAGTCGAGGTGACTGGGCTGGCGTGGCGAACCGAAGTGTGTCAACAGGTGTTCGAGGAAGCGGCCGTCGACTGCGGGCACGCCCTCGCCGCGTGGTCGGAGTCCCGCCGCGGTGAGCGGGCGGGCCGACGGGTTGGGTTTCCCCGATTCAACAAGAAGTCCGAGGCGGTGCCGTCGTTTCGGGTACGCAACAGGCACCGCAAAGGTTGGCGGCCGGCGGTCCGGGTCGGGGACGAGGGCCGGCCGCGCTCTGTAACCCTGCCTGGCGTGGGCACCGTGGCCGTTCACGATGACACTCGCCGGCTGCGACGCATGCTGGCCAAGGGGCGGGCGAAAGTGTTGTTCGCAACCGTGTCGTATCGGGCCGGACTCTGGTGGCTAGCGCTCAATGTCGAGGCAGCCGATTTGCACCCGAATCATAAGCATCCCTCCCGCGCCGGTGATGATCACGGTGGCTGGGTTGGTGTCGACCGCGGCTTGTCGTCGTTTCTGGTCGCTAGCACCGCCGACGGTGTCGAGGTCGCCCGCATCAGCGAGCCTCCAAAGGCCCTCGCTGCAGGGATGCGCCAGCAACGCCGTCTCGCGAAATCGTTGTCCCGCAAGAAGAAAGGATCACAGAACCGCCGCGACGCCGTGGCCCGTCTAGGCAAGCATCACCGCCGTGTCGCAAACATCCGCCGACACTTCCTCCACCAGATGTCCAACGCGCTGGTCAAGACTCACGACCGGCTCGCGATCGAGAACCTGAACGTGGCTGGAATGCTGCGCAACCGCCGGCTCGCCCAAGCCATCAGTGATGCGGGTTAAGCGGAGTTCGCTCGGCTTCTGTGCTACAAGCAGAGCTGGCGTAGCGGCGCAATCACCATGGCCGAGAACCATCACGCTCACCCCGATCCCCGGACCCCCAAGCATGGAGGCCGGGTCACCAACGCCCGCCGAGGGGACGGTGCTGGCCAGCACCCCACGCGTGCTGGCGAAACCAGCCCGAAAGACGCGGGAACCGACGTTTCGGCTGCTCCCGCCGCCTGAACCGACGACGCCCGAGGAGGGCGGTGCGGACAACCTGATCAGAGTTGTCCGCCACGCTTTAGTGGCGCAGCGGCGCCGGGCTCCACAGTCCGCTACGCGTTGCCGAACCGAGATCGAGCCGCGCCGGCTGCGCGTTGCGGTAGTACGGCGTGAGCTGCTGCAGAGCGCCCCAGTCGCGGAACCAGTCGTCCTTCAGGTAGGTCGGCAGGGTGGTCGGCCGCAGCAGGAGTTCGGCGATGCCGAGCGGCCCGCCGCCGAGGTTGTCCATCACCGGCGAGTTGGCCTCCGCGCCGAACCGGTCCGGCAGGATGCGCCATTTCGGCATCTCGACGACGCCGTACTGGTGGCCGAATGGGCGCTGACACGGGAAGGCCATCCCGACGAGCCAGTCGAGCAGCACGGGGTCCTGCGAGCCGACGACCTCTTGCAGGGTGCGCAGCTGCGGTATGCGCGGCGCGGTGATCGCGATCCAGTGTTGCGGGTTGAGGTCGTCGTCGGTGGCAACTAGCCGCACCTGAGTGGCCTCGCGCGGCATCGCGGCGAGCGGGGCACGCAGGTTGCGCCAAGCCGGTGCGGATCCGACGTCGGCGAACCCGATGCCGCCCGCAGGCTCACCCTTGTCGTTCGCCCATTGCACAGTGACTTCGCCGGGGTCGAAGCGGCCGGCCGCAGACACCACCAGCAGTGGGCCCGCTTGATCGCGTGGTGGCAGCCGGTACCACGCCGACCGCAGCACGGCCGGCTGCTGGGTTCCGCTACGCCAGCTGCCCATCACGGGGGTGCGGGCGGGATCGAGACCATAAGGCAGTCGGGCGCGCGACCCGTTGACACCCGCTGCCGATGTGGTGCCGCCCTCGGTGCCCGCCTCGTTCGCGCTGACTGTGCCGGTGTCGGTGTCGGCGAAGTTGGAGGCGCCAGGGTTCTCCATGACCGGGTCGGCGGAGACGTCACTCGGAATGCCGTTGGGGCCGAATCCTTCTGAGGTGACGTCGCCGAGCGCCTCGCCGACCGGAACGCCGATGGGGGTCAGCAGCCCGGCATTGGGATCCTGTTCGACCATCACGTCGTTGGCCAGCCCGCATGTCTTGCCGGCGAGCGCCTCGAGGTTCGACCGGCCGTTGCTCCATGCCGGGTATTGCTCCGTCATCCCCAATGTCAGCGACATCACCTCGAATAGCACCAGCAGCCAGGCGGCAATCGCCAACGGGCTCTGCATAATTCGCTGCCACTGGCGTCTCGTCGGCGGCGACTCGTCGCGGCCGCTGAAGTGGAACCAGGCCGCCACCAGAAGGGCGGCGACCGACAGGGCGAGTAGGAAGGTGGTGAAGCCAAAGTGCCACTCGGGGAATTGATTCGACCACGGCACACCGAAGTTCGAGACGTACCACCAGCCGTTTACGGTGGCGAACGACAGCGCCATCACGAACAGCACCGCTGCGGTGAACATCGCCCGGTTGCGACGTGACTTCATTGCGGCGGCGGTGATCGCGACGGCGGCCAACGCGCCGACCGATCCCGCGAGTCCTGCGAACACGCCGAAGTGGTGGGTCCACTTGGTGGGGGTGAACATCATCGCCAGGAACGAGATGATGGTGATGCCGACGATGCGTCTACTCGGCCCGAGCGCGGTACCGGGAATTCGGCCCTTGCGCAACGCCATTGCCACCGAAACGGCCAGTGCCAGCAAGAGCGTCAGGACAGCGAACCGCCGTGCCACCGAGCCGTCGGGACTGGTGGTGAAGAGCCGCTCGTAGCGGATGTGCTCGTCGAACCAACTCAGGCTGGGGCCGACTGCGGACTTGAAGGTGCTCGCCTGCAGTTCGCCGATCAGAGTCTGATCACGGAAGATCAGGATGATCGTCACCGTGCATGCGGCAAGGATCGGAGCCAGGAGCGCGATGTATCCGAAGCGTGAGGTGTGCGCCGCAACAATCGTTTTCAGAGGACCGACCGCGACAAGCAGAGCGCCGACCGCGGCGATGCCGGTGGGCCCGGAGAACAGTGTCAGTGCACCGATGATGATCGCGATGGCAACCGGTAGCAGCCGGCTGGTCGCCACTCCTCGCTCGACCGAGCACCAGGTCAGCAGAATGCCAAGGGCGATAATCGGTTCCGGCCGGAGCCCGTTGTTGAGCGGCAGCCAGAACGCAAGGAACATGCCGGCCGCCGTCCACGCCGCGGCGCGGCTGATCTTCACCGAGTGGCCCAGCCGCGGGATCACCTCGCGGCTGATCAGCCACCAGCACGTCAGTGCCATCACCAAAGTCGGCAGCCGCACCCATGCGCTGTTGGTACTGACGTGTGCCCACAGCGCCAACAAGTCGTAATACCAGCCGAACGGCGCTTCGGGTGTGCCGAACCATCGGTAGTAGTTGGCCATATAGCCGGCGTGCTCGGACACCCTGGCCATGGTCAGGATGTAACCGTCGTCGGATGTGTTGGCGCCGACGAAGTGCCACCACACCAGCACCGCGGTGACCAATCCGTCCAGCGGGGTGACCGACCACCACTTGGCAGGCAGGAAGCGTTTCATGCCTCGGCCGTCGGCGGTGTCCAGGACGTGAAGGGCACCGAGCGCGATGACGGTCATCGCCACCCCGACGATCATCGCCAGCAGTTTCAGCAGCGTCGGCGATGAGCTGTAGCGGGTGTCGAGGGTCGCCGAGAACTCAAGGCCCGGCGGCGCGGGCCCGGCCAGATCTGTGAAGACGCCGACGATCTGTGGCCGGAAGTCGTAGCCGCTGCGTTCGCCGCGCAGCGGCTCGCCGGGATCATCCGCCTTGGGACCTTGCACCAGTCCGACGAATTCGCCGGCGACCTTGTCGGCATGCGCGGTGAATGTCAGTCGCTGGCAGGCCGGGCTGAGCACCTGATCCAGTGGTGCGCTGACCACCGGTGTGTTGCGGACGATGACGAGCAGATCGTTGTTGACCCGTTCGATGAGCAGTCCGCGGTCGACAGCCTTCGGCGCCTGCTTCGGCACCGTCGAGAGCAACACAGTCTTGTTCTTGTTCTGTGGGCCTGCCAGTCCCACGGCCGCGCTGCACGGCACCGTGATGTTGAGACCGGTGGCGACGTATCCGATGAGCGGTGCGTTGACGCTTTGCAGCACGTCGTTCTGCGGCCAGTTGAGCTGCGCGGTGGTTTGCGTGACGGGAAGAAGGGGCGTGGCGATCGCCAGCGCCGCGCCGAGCAGCCCTGCGGCGATGGCGATGATGCGCGCGGTGCGATGGTTGCCCGCAACGGTCACGGGTTTCGATGGTGCCATCAGGGCTTCCGTATCGCCAGCACGAACGGCCCGACGGTGGAGACGTCGAAGCGCGGGTCGTCGAACAGCGCGTTGTCCAGCTCGACGTGGTAGCGGCGGACGTTGGGCTGGTTGGGGTACACGTCCGAAGCCAGCCGCAGCGTGTAGGTGTCGCCGGCGCCGCGCCGCATCAAGAACACCGTCGGCGGCTTCCAGGGCAACTTGTCCAGCGCGGCGATGAACTCGTCGGCGCTGGTCAGGGTGGCCCAGCCTTCGATGGCATCTGCCCGCTTGTCGAACTGGGCCAACGGATTGGCGTAGTGGGATGTCAGGCCCTGGAAGCCGTAGTACGGGTAGTACGACAGGAAGCTGTAGTCGGCGGTGAGCACGACCGTCTCGTCGCGCGGCAGGCCGGTGGTTCGCAGGATCTTGGCGTCGATCTCGCGGTAATGCTGCTCGGCGCCTGGCGGTCGCCGGTCGGCGCGTTCGCCATTGCCGTCCGTATCGGTGTACGCGACGACGATGTCGGAGCGCAGCACGTCAGGGATGTCCTGGCTGAAGGTCAGCGCGCCGATCGCGCCGAGCGTGGCGGCGGCCGCGACCACCCGCCGGGAGTTCTCCGGATTTACTCGGGCGGCCAGCGCTCGGGTGACTTCGATGAAGCCGAAGGCGCCGGCCGCGGTCAGCAGTATCGTCAAGGTGGGCTGCAGCCGGAACGACAGCAGCGTCGTGCCGACCAAGGTGGTCAACATCGACAGCAGCGACCACGCGTAAACGGCCAGCACCGCGATGGCCAGCGCACCCGCCGGCGTCGAGCTGCGCGCACGCCACACCAGCCAGACCGTGCCGAGCATGCACAGCGCGCCGAGCAGGGTGGGGTGCAGCATCGGGAACTCGAGCTGTGCGCCGGCCGGCGGCAGATAGTGCTGAGCGGTGCCGGAATCGGCGGGGTGACCCTTGGCGGCGGCCACCAGATACGGCGTCCAGCCGATCAGTGTGATGGCGCCGGAGATCGCGGCGATCACCGCGAGCCTGACCAACGGCTCTACGCGCCTGCGCGCCGCCGCGAGCAGGAATCCCATGATGGCCAACGTGAACGCGGCATAGCCGAGCAGCAGTGTGTAGAACAGCGCCGCACCGCCAAGGAAGACGCCTGTCCCGATGACGGCAGCCCAACCCCCGGAACGGGTTTGACCCCGCAGGCCCGACCATGCGAGCACGAATACCGGCGGCATCAGCACGGCGATGATCGCGGCGTAGGGCTCGGTCGGCGAGTACGCCAGCGTGGCGGCAGCGGTTGCGGTCGAAACGATCAGCGCGTACTCGAAGCGAATCATGCTGGCCCACAACACGAAGGCGAGCACAACGGCGATCGTGATGGAGATGATCGCCCACGGTTTGAACATCTCCCACGCGGGAGTGCCGGTCAGTGCCGCGAGCCTGCCGCCGATCCAGAACCACCCAGCCGGATAGAACGGCGGTAGGCCGAAGTAGGTCATGTCGTGCGGGGCCGCGGTGTCGGTCAGCCGGGTCAGGTACTCAGTGCGGAACTGCTGGTCGACCGAGATCCCGAACAGGTAGAGCTTGGTCGCGCCCAGCGGCATGGCGAGTGTGACAACTGAGAACGCCGAGAGGAAGAGAACCGCAAGAGCCCGCGGCAGCAGTCGGCGTCCGCGACGCCAAATCAACCCACTGGCTAATAACCCTGCCAGACAACCGAATTGGCCGACGGTGGTCAGCGCGTGCAGCTGATTGGATGAGTTGTACGCCGGCCACTGCACCCGCGATATTGCGGCGAGGGAGATCACCGCAATGAGCACCGCTGCGACGGCTGCCACTGCCATCTGGCCGATCACGGCCAGCGCGCTACGCATCGCTAGATGGGGAGCTTGCGGAATATGGGCCGCGGAATGTGTCGCAACACCATCATCACGTACCTGAACGCCCCCGGCGCCCATACCAGTTCCTTGCCCTTGGCCGATGCCGTGACCGCCAGGTCCGCGACATACTCCTTGTCGACGGTGAACGGCGCTTCCTTGGCGCCCGTCGCTTTCCAGTGCGCGATGGTCGTCGAGGTTCGTACCTGGCCAGGCCTGATCACGAGCACCCGGACCCCGTACTCGCGCACCGCTTCTCCGAGGCCGAGGTAGAAGCCGTCGAGGCCGGCCTTGGTGGACCCGTACACGAAGTTGGAGCGCCGCACCCGCTCACCGGCCGCCGAGCTCATCGCGATGATCTGGCCGAAGCCTTGGGCTTTCATCTTCTCGCCAAGCAGCACGCCGACCGATACGGCTGCGGTGTAGTTGATCTCGGCGATCTGCACGGCCTTGCGCTGGTTCTGCCACAGCTCCTCGGCATCGCCGAGCAGGCCGAAGGCGACGATCGCCACGTCTATGTCTCCGCCTGAGGAGGCGGCGTCGATCACCTTTGGGTGGCTTTCGGTGTCGACACCGTCGAAGTCGATCCATTCGACGGACTTGGCGCCTGCCGCCTTCATCGCGGCGATGGCCTTGTCTTTGCCGGGGTGGTCGGGCAGATCGGCCAGCACGATGCGAGCCTTCGCGTTGCGAAGGTAGCGCTCGCAGATGGCCAGCCCGATCTCGGACGTGCCGCCGAGCAGCAGAATGGTCTGGGGGTTCCCCACGGCATCAAGAACCATCTAGAGCAGCTCCAAGCGTCGGGCCATGTCGGAAGCGAACACGCCGTTGGGATCGACCTTGCGGCGCACGGCAATCCACTCGTCGATTCGCGGGTACATGGCGTGGAAGGTCTCGGCAGTGGCGCGGTTGTCCTTGGCGGTGTAGAGCCTGCCGCCGAACTCAAGCACCCGGCGGTCGAGATCGTTGAGGAACTCGTTGAGGCCAGGCTTGATCTGGAAATCGACGCAGACGTTCCAGCCGGGGATCGGGAAGCTCAGCGGCGCTTGGTTGCCGGGCCCGAACAGCTTGAACACGTTGAGGAACGAATAGTGTCCAGACTTCTGAATGTCGTAGATGATGCCCTTGAATTCCTCGACAGCTTCGGTCGGCACCACGAACTGGTACTGGCCGAAACCCGCTGAGCCGTATGCCCGGTTCCATTCACCCACCATGTCGAGGGGGTGGTAGAACTGCGTCAGATTCTGCGCCTTGCCGCGATAGTTCTTACCCATCCGGTACCAGATCTCGGTCATCGTGCCGAAGATCAGCTTGTTTCCAAGGCCGCTGGGGAAGATGTCCGGCGTCGTGAAGTACTGCGGTGCATCGAATTTCAGCGGATTGCGCTGCAGCTTCTTCGGAAGCTGGTCCACCGTCGCCAGCGATCCTCTCGAGATCACTGCCCGGCCGAGCTTGGGTGGTGCGGTGATCGCGTCGAACCACCCCGATGAGTAGGTGTAGTTGTCTTCGCTGCCGTCGCTGTGGAATGCGATGGTCTCATCGAGGCCCGCAGTCACGTCGCCGTCGGCGATGAAGTACGCCGTCTCGGTTGGCGTCATCTCGATGGTGGCGCGCAGGATGATGCCGGTCAGCCCATTGCCACCGACGGTCGCCCAGAACAGTTCGGCGTCGGGGCCGTCGGGGGTCAGTCTGGAAATCTCGCCGTCGGCGGTCAGCAGGTCTATCGACCGGACGTGATTGCCGAAGCTGCCCGCGCTGTGGTGGTTCTTGCCGTGGATGTCGCACGCGATGGCGCCGCCGATAGTGACCTGGCGGGTGCCGGGCAGCACCGGCACCCAGAGTCCGAGGGGCAGCGCAGCCCGCATCAATTGGTCGAGATTGACACCGGCGTCGACGTCCACCAGGTGGGTGTCGCTGTCCATCGTGTGGATCTGGTTCAGCGCCGTCATATCGACGACGAGGCCGCCGCCATTCTGTGCGTTATCGCCGTACGAGCGCCCGAGCCCGCGCGCGATCACGCCCCGGCCACCGCTGTCGGCCGCCTGGGCCACAGCCTTTGCGACGACGTCCGCGTCGGGCGTGGACAGCACCTGCGCGACGCTCGGCGCGGTCCTCGCCCAGCCGGTAAGCCGCCGGGTAGTGGTCTCAAACATCGTGACGAGGGTACCGCCTGACGCTTTTGGCTCAGCGCAGCCGGAAGATGACCGCGCGCTGGACGACGAAGTTGATCACGGTCGCGGTGCCCTGTGCGATGACGAACGCCACCGGCACTCGCCAGGGCTGATTGGCGAATTGCATGTAGAAGAAGTAGTTGATTCCGACCTGCACGGCGTAGGTCACGGCGTACAACGCGATAACCGCGATGAACCGCGCCGTGCTCGGCGGCGCCTGGAACGTCCAGCGGCGGTTGATCAGATACGCGGTGGTGGTGCCGGCGATGAAGCTGATTGTCTTCGCGACTATGACGCTGACGTCTGCAATGCCGGCCGCTCCAGTCTCAGCAGCGCCATGTAGATAGCCGAAGTCGACGATTGCCGGCAGGCCACCTGTGACGATGAACCGCCACGCCTGGGTCCGCAGCGTCAGGTTCGGCGACATCGGGGGCTCGGCCACCCGGGCAGCCTAACGAGCGGCGTTCACACAGTCCCGAGGGCACACGTCCCGAGGGCGCGCGTTACCCGCGCTTTCGTGCCCTGAAGGTGCTACGCCAGCAGGTGGTCGTGCCAAGCATGCCCGCAGCGGCAGTGTTGGTGGGGTCCGACGTTGCCGTCGTAGGACGCACAGTCGCAGTTCTCACACGGATCCGGTCCGAAGTCTTGGCCGGCTTGGATGTCCATCAATTTGCGAGGGTCGATAAGCAGACTCATGACGATTCCCCTTTGAACGCCACCTGACCTGACCTACCGCTAGCCGCGGCAGTCACACATGAATTTATCGCTCATATTGACGTTTACGCAGGGCTTTGGCCGCCCGCCATCTGCGGAAGTCGACAAGCACGTCCACCTAAGCGGTGATGCGTTCCAGCCGGACCAGCGGGATCGTCCTGTCGCCCGCCGTCTCCTTGTAGTCGCCGTAGCCGGCGTACTGGTCGAGCGCGAGCTCCCAGACACGGTCACGCTCGCCCGGATCCGTGATCTCGCTCGCCGTGTAGGCACCGCTGCGCTTGCCAGCGAGTACTTCGACGGTCGGGTTCGCGGTGAGGTTCCGGTACCACGCCGGGTGGCTTGTACTGCCGTAATTCGAGGCGATGAGGATGAGTCGCTCACCGTCGGTGAGGTAGAGCAGCGGTAGCGTGCGCGCCTGCCCGGACTTCGCGCCCGTGGTGGTCAGCAGCATGATCGGGCTCGGATAGACGCTGCTCACCCTTCCGCCGGTGAGGCGCATCAGCGGCGGGTCGAGGCGCGGTGCGATCTTTCTCATGTACCAATTGCCAGGGCCGGATCGCGCGAACGACTCCATGGCGCGCTCGTAGGGGTTTAGGCGACGTCGCGTCGGGCTCATGACCGAACGCTACGACGCAGTCCGCTCGCGGTGAGCACATTGCACAAAGCGTCGACCGCACGCCCGAACGCGTGCTCGGCGGGGGCGGCGAAGCCGACGATGACGCCGTCGGGTGCGGGGATGTCCGGATCGGCTAGCGGATGGCGCATTATCGACAGCCCGTTGATTGCTATCCCCGCCTCGCCCGCCCTGCGCATCACCTCGTGCTCCGTGCCGTCGGGCAGGGTCAGCAGCATGTTGACCCCTGCGGACAGCCCGGTGATGCCGACGTCAAAGTCTGCGAGGGCATCGACCAGCGCGTCGCGACGCCGCCGATAGCGAATCCGCATCCGGCGGATGTGGCGGTCGTACTGCCCGGTGGTGATGAAGTCCGCCATCGTGAGTTGCGAGATCGCGTCGACGTAATACTGCTGCCCGCCCGCGGCAGCGAGCACCGGATCCATCAGGGCGTCGGGCACCACCATCCAGCCCAGTCGCAGTGTTTGGGACAGGCTCTTGCTGGCGGAGCCGAGGTAGACGATCCGGTCGGGGCATAGTGCCTGCAGCGCACCGACCGGTTGGCGGTCATAGCGGAACTCGCCGTCGTAGTCGTCATCGAAGACATAGCCGCCGGTGCGCTGTGCCCAATCGACAACGGCGTTGCGCCGGGACGGATGTAACGACATGCCCATCGGGCTGTGGTGAGCCGGGGTGAGCAGGACCGCCGGTGCGTCCACCGCGTCGAGATCACTGATCATCGCGCCGTGCTCGTCGACGC
This sequence comes from uncultured Actinomycetota bacterium, assembly GCA_963766465.1. Classification (GTDB taxonomy): domain Bacteria; phylum Actinomycetota; class Actinomycetes; order Mycobacteriales; family Mycobacteriaceae; genus Mycobacterium. Next base: position 47,488 of record CAVXZT010000010.1, on the reverse strand, counting down.
CGATCGGCACCGTCGGTACGCCCATCGCCGAAATCGCATCGCGGAAGATGAAGAGGCTGTAGGCCTCTACGGCGATCGGGCCCGCTCCGTCGAACACCTTCGTGAGGAGCTCGACACCGTGACGGACGCCCGCGCAGATCACGATCGACTCCGAGGATGCGCGAACGCCGCGGGCCCTCGCCAGATATTCGGCGAGCGCGTCGCGGATCTCGGGTAGCCCGCGAGGGTCTCCCATGCGCAGCGCCTCGGTGGGCGCGTTGGTCAGCGCGCGGCGGGTGGAGGCGGCCCACTCATGGCGGGGAAACTCGGCGACGTCCGGCGAGCCTGGCATCAAATTGTGCGTTGGAACGCCGCGGATACCGCGGGGTCTTGCAGGGATCGCGTCGCCGCCGGTGTTGACGACCCAGGTTCCGGCGCCCTGCTTTGACGCCAGCCAGCCCTCGGCGACGAGCTCCGCATAGGCCTCGGCAACCGTGTTGCGGGCCAATCCGAGGTCGGTGGCGAGGCTGCGCGACGGCGGCAGCATCGTGCCGGGTGCCAACCGGCCCGATCGCACCGCGTCCCGCAGGGCGCTGAGCAGCAGTTCTCTCGTACCGCGTGCACCGGGAGTGATGGTCTGCCGCAGATCCAGATGTAGGTCACGGCTTCCCGAATTGGCCCATGAATCCATAGTCAGATTGAACCATGCAGATGGGACTTTCCGCATTAGCGTTGTTGGCATGACACAGACACTGGAAAACGCCGCCGAGCGCCTGAAGATCTACAAGACGTCTCCGGAGCTGTACGAGGCCATGATGGGGCTGAGCAATGCAGCAGCCAAGGACATCGAGCCCGAGCTCGGCGAGCTGATCAAGATCCGCGCCTCGCAGATCAACCACTGCGCGTTCTGCCTCGACATGCACACCCGCGACGCGCGTACGCACGGCGTCAGCGATCAGAAGCTCGACGTCCTCGCCGCCTGGGAAGAGGCGGGCCGCATGTTCACCGAGCGCGAGCGCGCCGCGTTGGCGCTCACGGAAGCCATCACCGAGCTCGGCAACGGACACGTCTCCGACGAGGTGTATGCAAGGGCCGCAGCGGTGTTCACCGAACGCGAGCTGGGGCAGGTTATCGCCATGGCGGTCACCATCAACGCGTGGAACCGTATCAACGTGACCATTCGCCTCGAACCCGCACACCGCTAAGGAGCCAATATGACTACGACTGCCGAGAAGACACGTCGCATCAACATGACCCGGGTGTCGCCAGAGGTCTACAAGGCCGTGCTCGCACTGAACGAGGCCGCCGCCATAGACATCGACCCCGACCTGGCCGAGTTGATCAAAATCCGTGCATCGCAGATGAACCACTGCGCGTTCTGCATCGACATGCACACCGCCGATGCGCGCAAACGCGGGATCAACGAGCAGAAGCTGGCGCTGCTGCCGGCGTGGGAAGAAGCCGAGGGCATCTTCACCGAGCAGGAGCAGGCGGCGCTCGCGCTGACAGAGGAGATGACCGACCTCACTCACCGCCACGTGTCCGACGAGGTGTACGCGCGGGCCGCCGAGGCGTTCACCGAGCGGGAGCTCGGCCAGGTCATCGCGATGGCGCTGACCATCAACGCATGGAACCGCATCGGCGTGACAACCCGCCTGCCGCTGCCCAAGCGCTAATAATTCAAGGGGTGCAGACCCGGTCCGGTGCAGAGATCGTCGTCGACGGCGACGCGGTCTACAAGCTGCACCGGCCGGGCACCGACCCCCGCGCACTGGCGACCCGACTCCGCACCGCCGCGGGGTCGGGTTCGCTGCTTTCGCCTCTGACCACTTTCCCGGAACCGGTGGACTTGCGGTGGCGGACGCGATGGCCACGAGTGGATGTCGTTGTGCCCCAACCTGAATACGCGCCATGGGCCGATGCAGGCCGCGTGCTGGCCGGGTTGCACCGCGAACCTGTCACCATGCGGATACCGCACGGCTGGCCGCACCGGTTGCGCCGCATGCTGCGAAGCACCGACGACGCCATCATCCGTCGTGCCGCGGCCGCGCTACCAGCCGAGGTCTGGCGGGCCGGCTCACCGGACCGGCCGACGACGTTGGTGCACGGCGATTGGCATCTCGGTCAGCTCGGACGGTTGTCTCGGGCGTGGCTGCTGATCGACATCGATGACCTCGGCTTCGGCGATCCAGTGTGGGACCTCGCGCGCCCGGCAGGGTTCTGGGCGGCGGGGCTCATCCCCGACGGTGACTGGGCGACCTTCCTCGACGCATACCGAGACGCCGGGGGATCGGCGGTGCCGGACGGTGATCCGTGGCCGGTGCTCGAGCCGTACGCCCGCGCAGCGGTCGTCCAGGCAGCCGCCCATCACCCCGAGGATGACCTACTGCACGCCGCGTCGCCGGATGCTTTAGCCGCGACCCGCCGCCTCGAGAATGGCGAAATCCCGTTCGAGAATCGACGACACGACCTGCATACGCGACAGCAGGGCGCCGCCGCGGCTACTTAGCGTTTCGCGCTGCTGCGGTGTCGGCGGGTCCGATAGTTCGCGATCAGTCCAACTCCACTCGTGGGCGTCATCGATCAAGCCTTGCAGCACCCGATTCAGCTCTGGGTCCGGCGTGGGGAGGAGGGCGGGAAGCTCATCGATAAACCGACTGCACATCTTGCGCGTCACGGCCATCCCAACTGCCGCGTGGACAGGTTGAGATGAATCGCGCTCGCGCAGCTCATCAAATTCGGCTCCAGTGGCTTCGAACACGTCGATGACAACGACACCGGGCCCGTCCATCCAGTCCACCATCGCGTCCATCGCTTCGTCGTTCGGCAGCCGCACGCCCCATCCGTCTGGGGCCTCCGCCGAGTCTCCGAAGAGCACCTCAAGGTTATGCATCGCACCGCGATCCCCGGCGGCCCTGGCACGCTCATACCAGTGGCGGGCAACGGCGAGATCCGGCGGCTGCATCAACTGTGCGTACAGGTCTCCAAGCGCGGTCATCGCGCCGCTGTGTCCGGCGTCGACGGCCCGTTCGAACCACTCGCGTGCCGTATTCAGATCGGGCGGGTCGATGTGGTAGGCGCACATCATCCCGAGCCAGTACATGGCACCGCGGTGGCCGGCCTCGGCGGCGCGCTCGAAAAGCGGTCGCGCTGTGGGCCATTCCATCGGATCAATCGATCGGATATACAGGATCACGAGGTTGTTCATCGCCTCGACGTCGCCGGCGTCGGCGGCGCGCTCATACCAACGGCGCGCTGCCTCAAGGTCCGGCGGTGTTGAGGAAACGCAAAGCGACCCAAGGTTGTTCATCGCACCGCTGTGCCCGGCGTTGGCTGCCAGCTCGTACCAGCGACGCGCTGTCTCCATGTCGGGTGGTGTCGACGTCCACGCGAGCGTCCCAAGATTGTCCATCGCACTGCTGTGCCCGGCGTTGGCTGCCAGCTCGTACCAGTGGCGCGCTGTCTCGGTGTCGGGTGGTGTCGCAGTCCACGCGAGCGCCCGAGCCGGCCCATGCGTCGGCGTGGCCGGCGTCGGCGGCCCGCTCGTACCAATGCCGGGCGGTGTTGAGATCTGGCGGGTCCAGCCGCGTCGCATTGAAATTCGCGAGGTTGAACATGGCGACGCTGTTTCCGGCGTCGGCGGCGCGCGCGTACCAGTGGCGGGAGGTCGAGACTGTCTGCTCGGTCCGCTGCTCGTAGAGGACGCCAAGGTCGTTCATCGCCTCGACGTCCCCGGCGTCGGCGGCCCGTTCGTACCAGTGGCGTGCGGCATCGAGGTTCGGCGGTGTCGAAAGCCGGTAGAGCGTACCGACGGTGTTCATCGCTTTGATGTGCCCAGTGTTGGCCGCTCGTTCGTACCAGTGGAGCGCTGTATCGAGGTCTGGCGGTTTCGCGGTCGCGTAGAGCGTCCCGATGGCGAACAAGGCCTCGTTGTTTCCCGCGTCGGCGGCGCGCTCGTACCACGCTAGCGCCGAAGCGAGATCCGGTGGCGACGTCAAGGTGCCGTGCAGGTGGCCGAGCAAGTACATCGCGCCGGTGTGCCCGCCGTCAGCTGCGCGCTCGTACCAAGCGCGTCCGGTGTCGAGATCCGGCGGGTCCATCCACCGCGCGTGCAGCGCACCGAGTTTGGCCATGGAGTCGGTGTCGCCCTCCGCGGCGCAGCGCTCAAACCAACCGCGCGCCGCATCCAGGTCCGGTGGCGTGATCCTTCTGGCGAGCAGATATCCGAGTTGGTACATGGCGTCGCTATGCCCGGCGTTGGCGGCACGCTCAAACCACTGCTGAGCCGCCTCGACATTCGGTGGCTGTACCAAGTCCGCGTGCAGAATACCGAGCGCATACATCGAGTCGACGTGTCCCGCGTCGGCGGCGCGCTCATACCAACCTTGCGCCGCGTCGAGGTCCGGCGGGTCGGTCTCATTCGAGTACTGATACCCACGCGCGTACATGGCGTCGCCGTCGCCCTCGTCGGGGCGACCGGACCGTCTCAACCGACGCAGCATTAGCTCGAGAAGAACAGCCTGCCGAATCCCTGCTTGCGGTAGTGCTTGTTCCCGCGGTGTCCCCAGCCGGGACCGTGGTCGCTGTAGCCCTGTTGGTAGCCCTGGTGCGGTGTAGGCGGCGGCGGTGCGGCCTGGACGAACCGGTTCTCCATCTGAGTGAGCGATTCCAGCTCGCCGAAGTCCAAGAAGATGCCGCGGCAGGTATCGCACTGTTCCAGTGGATGCCGTTGCGTTGATAGGTCTTCATGACCCCGGCGCACTTCGGACACAGCAGGGTATTCGCTGCGCCGGGGGACGGTGAGGACTTCGGGGGCTCTATGGCGGGATGCTCATGTCCGCATAACGCCTGAGGGCCCGGTGAAGTGCCGGGGAGCTAGAACGGCGGCGGGTCGGCCTCGTATCGGCCACGGTTGAGGGCCCGTTCCTGCTGCATGCGGTAGGCGAGATTCTGGTCCCGGGTGCGCTTCGGATGGGCATCGCGAGCCCGCGGTGGGTCCGGCCGGGAGGGCTGTTCGGAAGGATGAACTTCGCCGAGGTCATCGTCAGCTGCGGGAAGAACAGCGCGCCGACCGGCCGGGTCGTGTACGTCCGGCCCTTGGGTGAGGTCCAGATGACGGTGCCATCGGGCTGCTGCAATCCGTCCAGCCCGCACCCGGCGCAGAACGTTTGAACAGGTGATGGATCCGACAATAGGGCTTGTTGTTCGAGGGGTGGGTCGGGCCGGCCGGGTACGCCACCGTGTGGTCGATGTCGGATCCCGTCGCGGGCTCGTCGCAGCCGGGCCAGCGGCACGTCAGATCACGGCAGCGCACGAACCGGATCAAAGCGCCGACGGGTGATACTGGGTTCTGCGACAAGGTCTTTGGGGGCGACGACCGGACGCAGCGTGGGAGCTTCTCCAACTCGGCACCTCGCGGCATGGACCGCACCGTACCCGGGCAGCTAACCCGGTTGGCGCCGGTTCCCCGACAGTGTCGGCCTCGGCGAGGACATGGATGACGATCTGGCCGGTCGGTGCTTCCGCGTTGGCCGCCGGGCAGTCATCGGATCCGCACAGGCACGGGATCGTTTTCGCGCGGGGGGTAAACGGCTCACGCATCGGCGCGGCGCTGCGGGGTCCGGGGATCGTCCGGGCATACCGTGGCCGCGAGTCCGTTGAGCCCTGATCGAAGCCGCCGCATCGGAGGCGCGACGCGGCCATGATCTCGGCCATCCGTTCTGGCCCGGTCGGACCTCGATATGCGGTCCACGCTGCGCCGCGTGGCGACCCGCACGGCCTCGGGATCAAGCTCGACGACCATCCAGTCGACCAGTTCGGTGACCTTCTGCTCGGGAGAGCTTGTTCCATGCCGGTGCCTTGCGCGCCAACTCGGCGTCGATCTTCGCGAGCACGTCCTTATCGATGATCAGGTCGGTGCGATAGACCGCTGCGGCGACCACTTGAAAATCGACAAGGCCGGCCGCAAACACCGCACCCAGTTTCGGAACCGCTCGATCAAAACCTGGCCGTAGCGCATCTGTGACGACGCCCGCCCGCGGCTGACCCCCAATTCCGCGCCGATCTCGGCGGCGATGACCTCCCAGCCATCGACGCACCAAAAGTTGTGCTCGTCGGTCTGTTGCTCGATGCGGCGGACGGTGAATGTCCCCACCGCCAAAAGCTGGCACGCGAACGCCGCCCGCTCTTCCTGCTGGGCCTTCCCCATCAGGTCGAGCAGCTGCGCATCCCCACAGTCTTCGAACACATATTCGATTATCGCGGGCCCGGCCGACCTCCCACAATCCACAACCGCGAGCCTGTGAATCAATTCGCGGTTGGGGATAATGTCAGTCGGTGTCGGTCCGGCGGTCAAGGCGGACTCGGGCGGAGTCCTTTTTGATCCGGCAACAGCGCTGCACCGGCAAACACAGCGCTGCATCCGAGGAGTACTCCGCCAAGCGTGTCCGAGAACCAGTGGGCGCCCAGGTAGATGCGCGTGGCGGCCACGATCGCCGTGACGGCTGCGATACCCAGCCAGATGAGCAGATGCTCGGTGGCTTCGCCCCCCAGGCAATGGCCACGATCCCCATGAGCGACACCGCCGCCGCCACGTGACCGGAGGGGAAGGTGTGCGTGAGGGCAAGCTGGATCTGCGGTGCGGGCTGCGGGTGGGCCGCCGTGATCACCTGCTTTCCGACAGTGCTGGCAAGCCCCACTAGGCCTACCGTCACGGTGACGACGATCCCGGTCCATATCGATCGGCGGACGATCGCGATGATCAGCGCCGCTGCGAAGGTCGTTGGAACGATGAAGATCGGCGATCCGATCTGGGTCAGCGTGAGCGCTAGTTGCGTCCTGCGGGGCCCGACGTGAGGGTGCACATGCTGGGCGATCGCGTGGTCGAACCAGATCGCGTCGCCGCCTCTGCGAATCTCGGACGCCACAAGAACGAGCAATGCGAAGAAGCACGCCGAAGCCGTCAGGCACAACAATGACCTCAGCCAGAACGGTAAGGCGGACAGGCGAGCACTCACGGCGACTAGACCCAGTACGGCACGCGGGCGCGGTACTGCCGCATCGCGAACGCGGCCAGCATCCAGCCGACGACCGTCAGCACCAGCACCACCACCCAGTGCCGCAGCTCCTGGTCGGCGCCCAGCAGCGGCGCCCGCACGATGTCGAGATAGTGCAGCAGCGGGTTCAGCTCGACGATCTTGGCGCAGCGCCCGGCGCCCTGCTGCTGCAGCGTCGACTCGTTCCAGATGATCGGCGTCATGAAGAACAGCAACTGCACGAGGCTGAACAGCAGCGGGCCGATGTCGCGGTAGCGGGTGGCCAGGATGCCGAAGCACAGCGACACCCAGACGCAGTTGAGCACGATCAGGCCCAGCGCCGGGATCACCGCGAGATCGGTCCACGTCCACGGCTTCGGGATAGATGATCGCGATGACCACGAAGATGACGATGTTGTGGCGCGAACAGGATCATCTGCCGCCACACCAGCCGGTAGACGTGCACGCGACAGCGGCGTCGGCAGCTGCTTGATCAGGCCCTCGTTGGCGACGAACACGTCGGCGCCTTCGAGGATCGAGGCGTTGATCAGGTTCCAGATGATCAGCCCGAGCGTGACGTAGGGCAGGTGCTCCGCAGTGGAGCTTGAACAGCTTCGAGTACAAGCAGCCCATCGCGACCGCCGTGGCGCCGGTCGCGATGGTGATCCAGAACGGGCCCAGCACCGAGCGGCGGTAGCGCTGCTTGATGTCCTGCCAGCCCAGGTGCAGCCACAGCTCGCGCTTGCCGAAGCCGGCGACCAGGTCGCCCCATGCGCGGCCGCATCGTCTTCGACTGCGCGGCGGCGTCGGTGAACTGTCACTGTCCGCCGGCGCCTCCCGAACCGTTCTCCTTACGACCCATGCGCCGCAACCGAATCCATTCCATCAGGCCCGCGGGATCGCGCCGCGACACCAGGAAGTACCAGCCGAACCGCAGCCACTCCTGGGGCAGCAGCTGGCGCAGCCGCGGTTGCGACAGCAGATAGCCGCGGTTGCGATAGGTGAAGAACCGCTTGGTCGGGTCGTCGGGATACTGCGTGTGCATCCGGCCGCCGAGAATCGGCTTGAACTCGTCGGCAGCCCTGCGGGTGCAGGTACACCGCGTTCAGGCAGGTGCCGAACGGCAGCCCGGAGCGCACCAGCCGGCGGTGCAGTTCCACCTCGTCGCCGCGCACGAACAGCCGCAGATCCGGCACGCCGATCGGCCTCCAGCGTCGACGCGCGGAACAGCGCGCCGTTGAACAGCGACGCGATGCCGGGCAACAGGTCCTGCAGCCGGCCTCGGTGCGCAATTCGCTGACCCGCCGCCGCCACACCAGGCCGCGCCGCAACGGAAACGCCAGCCGCTCAGGGTCGTCCATATCGCACACCATCGGCGACACCTCGGCCAGCCCGTGCTTGTCGGCGCACGCCAGCAGCGTGGCCAGCACCTCGGAGTCGGCGGGCCGCCCGTCGTCGTCGGCCAGCCACACCCAGTCGGCGCCCAGCGCCAGCGCGTGCAGCATGCCCAGCGCGAAACCGCCTGCGCCGCCGAGGTTTCGGCGCGACGCCGAGTACGTCGTCGGGATCGGCTGGCCGGCGACCAGTTCGCGCACCCGCGGTCGTCGTTGTCGTTGTCGACGACGATCAGGTGATCCGGCGCGCGGGTCTGGGCGCTCACCGCGTCCAGCGACTTGGCCAGTTCGTCGGGACGCCGGTGCGTGACCACGACGGCGCACACCGATTCACTCATCGGCACCGTGCGCCAGGCTCAATCGGCGCGGTGCTCCTCGAGGACCTCGCGCACGTGCCGGGCGGCGTCCTCGCCCTCGTACGCGCGCACGACGTCCTCGATGCCGCCGGTCATCTTGATGGTGCCGTGGTCGATCCACATCGCGGTCTTGCACAGCCGGGCGAGGAACTCGTTGGAGTGGCTGGCGAACACCAGGATGCCGGAGCGCTCGACGAGGCCCTGCAACCGCGACTGCGCCTTCTTCAGGAAGTCGGCGTCGACGGCACCGATGCCCTCGTCGAGCAGCAGGATCTCGGGGTCGATGCTGGTCACCACGCCCATCGCCAGGCGCACCCGCATGCCGGTGGAGTACGTGCGCAGCGGCATCGACAGGTAGTCGCCGAGTTCGGTGAACTCGGCGATCTCGTCGACCTTGGCCAGCATCTGCTTGCGGGTCTGCCCGAGGAACAGCCCGCGGATGATGATGTTCTCGAACCCGGAGATCTCGGGGTCCATCCCGACCCCGAGGTCGAACACCGGGGCGACCCGGCCGGTTACCGTCGCCACCCCGCGGGTCGGCTCGTAGATGCCCGACAGCAGCCGCAGCAGCGTCGACTTTCCCGCGCCGTTGTGCCCGACCAGCCCGACCCGGTCGCCCAGTTCCAGCGACATCGTGATGTCGCGCAGCGCCTCGATGACGACGACGTTGGACTCGTTGCGCCCGATCGCGCCGCCGGCCTTGCCGAGGAACGCCTTCTTCAGCGACCGCGACTTGGCGTCGAAGATCGGAAACTCCACCCACGCGTTGCGGGTCTCGATGTGCGGGCCGCAGGACCGACACGGCACCTACCTACAGGTACTGCCCGGTGCCCGGGGCCGCCGCGCCCGTGGCCCGGGCCGCCCATCCCGGGCGGCAGCGCGCCCTGCCGCATCTGCTCCAGCTGCGCGCGGGCGGCCATCTGCTGGGCGAACAGCGCGGTCTGGATGCCGTGGAACAGCCCCTCGAGCCAGCCGACCAGCTGGGCCTGCGCGATGCGCAGCTCGGCGTCCGACGGCACTCGTGTCCTCGGTGAACGGCAGCGTGAGCCGCTCGAGCTCCTCGCGCAGCTCGGGCGCCAGCCCGTCCTCGAGCTCGCGGATGCTGGTGCGCGTGGATCTCGCGCAGCCGGTTGCGGCTGGCGTCGTCCAGCGGAGCGGCCCGCACCTCCTCGAGCAGCTGCTTGATCATCGTGCCGATCCGCATCACCTTCGCGGGCTGCTCGACGAGGTCGGTCAGCGACTTGCCGTCGGCGTCGTCCTCACCGTCGCTGTCATGCGCGATCGCCGCCGATGATCTCGATGTCGTCGTCGTCGTGTTGGCTCGTCATGTCCCTCTCATCCGCTGCTCTTCGCGCTAGCGCTGCGTCGCCGCGCCATTCGTAGATGCGGGCCTCGCCGTTGTCGTAGATCTTCTCCCACGACCGCGACTTTCCAGCGACACTAGCCCGTCGGGCATGACGAACCCGCGGACCACCGGTGTGCTGGTCACCACGTAGCGGATGTTGAGCGCCTTGCACCGCCTCGGCGACTCGCGGATCGGTGTCGGCGTCGTCGGCGTAGGCCCAGAAGATGAAGCGGTGATAGCCCGGGCCCTGCTGGACCGGATAGTCGTAGTGGGTCCACAGCGGATGCAGGTCCGGCGACGGCGTACATCCAGGCGGTGCCGTCGGTGTTGGCGTTGCCGATCAGGGTGTCGTGTGCGCCGGGCAGCGTCGCCAGGTAGGCGATGGCCTCCAGGTCCTTGGCGTCGATCATCACCGAGTCGTACTTCTCGCCGAACAGGAACTGGTGCCGCGGGAAGTAGTGCCATGCCGATGCCGACGCTGACCGGCCAGCGACGATCGCCGCGGTCGCCGCGTCCCAACGGCGCCGCGGGCTGCCCGCGGCTCGGCCAACTCGCGTGCGCCGGCGACCACGGCACGACGCACGGTGAACATCGCGATGCCCGCCATCGGCGCCAGCAGCATCGTGACCACCGCCGAGCAGTCGCCGCGGATCGCTGTAGAACAGGTCGCTGAACTTGCCGATGAGCGTGCCGATCGGGCCGCCGAACGGCGCCGACGAATACACGATCGCCACGACCAGCAGCAGCCACACCGCCAGCGGCCACCAGATCCGTCGCACCAGCAGGATGACGACGCCGAGGCAGCCAGCGCGATCAGCGCCCACTGGATCGGGAAGTCGTTGAGGTGGCGGGTGTGCTGCACGACCGCGTCGAACAGCGCCCTTCTTGCCCTCGTGCGTGACGAACGCGTGCCCGGCGATGATCTCGGCCTGCTTGAGGACGCCGAGGAACTGCGGCAGCAGGAGCAGCGCCACCGTCGGAACCGCGATGAGCAGCAAGGTTGACGAAGTCGGCGAGCCGGCCCCGGACCGGATGCCACAGCGCTCGACAGCCACCACGCCGCAACGAACAGCGACGACGATCACGCCGCCGGTGATGTGCACCGAGAACACGCCGACCAGCGCCAGCACCGCCAGCGGGATGCGGTCGCGGTGCCGCAGCGCCGAGACGATCAGCACCATCGTCGGCACGGCGATGCCGTAGGCAGCCAGGTTGGGCATCGACGCCGTGTCGAACTCGACGTAGGGCATCGCGGTGAACGACGCCGACAGCGCCGCCGCGGTGGCCGCCGCGCCGGCGGTGCGCCACTCGTCGGTGCGCGGTGCGCAGCAGCTGCCACGTCAGCGTCGCGGCGCTGACCGGGAACAGCCAGACGCGGCCGCCACCGAGCTCAGCGTGTACGCGGTGGTCGGCGCGGCGCCGGTGAGCTGGCCGAGCACCGCGGCCAGCGCGTGGAACGCCGACGGGTAGTACAGCGCCTCGTGGGTTTCGACGTTGCGCAGCTCGCCCATGTGGGTCGGTGACGCCTGACCGGTGTCGAGGATGTAGCGGATCTCGTTGGCGTGCCAGACCGCATCCCAGGTGCTCGGAATCGACTGCCAGTGCGGTGAGCCCGCGAACCGCGGCGCAGCCGATCAGCAGCGGCGCCCAGCAGCACGCCGGCCGCGACCATCAGCGCGGGCCCGCGACGCCGCCGACGCGCTCTCGGCGTCGACGTCGCGGTAGCGGGCGAGCGCCACCCGCAAACCGCATCGCAACACCGGCGACGACCAGCGCATAGCAAACAACGCCGTCCACCCGTTCCACGGAATGCCGATCGCCCCGAACGGCACGATTGCCAGCGCCGACGACGCCGTAGGTCAGTGCCGGCCCACGGCGACCGCGATCGGCCACGTTAGCCGGCCGACCGTGCGACGATCGCCCCGGGGATCACCAGCAACAACAGTGCTATTAGCACTCCGAACCCAAGCTCACTGGACTAGTATGGCTGGCCAGGTGACCCGGCCCGGGCGCGGCATCGGCAGCGTCGGGCACGGCGGGCATCGGCGAGATCGTGTCGGTTTGTGCAGATTCACAGACGCTCTAAGGTGGGCTGGCATGGCATACGACGTCGCCCGGGTGCGTGGGCTGCACCCGTCTCTGGGCGACGGTTGGGTGCACTTCGACGCGCAGAACGGCATGCTGCTTCCCGACTCCGTGGCGACGACGGTGTCCACCGCGTTCCGCGGCTCCGATGCCGACACCCGTGGGTCCGCACCCGTCGGCGCAGCGCAGCGCCGCGGTGCTCGACGCCGCCCGCCAGGCGGTGGCCGATCTGGTCAACGCCGACCCGCGCGGCGTGGTGCTGGGCGCCGACCGCGCGATCTTGCTGACGTCGCTGGCCGACGCGTCGGCCTCGCGGGTCGGGCTGGGCTACGAGGTCGTGGTCACCCGGCTCGACGACGAGGCGAACATCGCGCCGTGGCTGCGCGCAGCAAACCGCTACGGCGCCAAGGTGAAGTGGGCCGAGGTCGACATCGAGACCGGCGAACTGCCGACGTGGCAGTGGGAGAGCCTGATCACCACAGCCGACCCGGCTGGTCGCGATCACCTCGGCGTCGTCGACGCTGGGCACCGTCACCGACCTGCGGGCGGTGACCAAGCTGGTGCACGACGTCGGCGGACTGGTGGTCGTCGACCACTCCGCGGCCGCGCCCTACCGGCTGATCGACATCGACGAGATCGACGCCGACGTGGTCGCGGTGAACGCGGTGGCCTGGGGCGGCCCGCCGATCGGCGCGCTGGTGTTCCGCGACCCGTCGGTCATCGACACGTTCAGCTCGGTGTCGCTGAACCCCAACGCCACCGGTCCGGCGCGACTCGAGATCGGGCGCGCACCAGTTCGGCCTGCTCGCCGGCGTCGTCGCCAGCATCGAGTACCTGGCGTCACTGGACGAGTCGGCGCACGGCACCCGCCGCGAAAGACTGTCGGTGTCGATGCAATCGGCGGCGTCGTACATGGACCGGCTCTTCGACTACCTGCTGGTCTCGTTGCGGTCGCTTGCCGCGGTGATGGTGATCGGCCGCCCGAGGCGCACATCCCGGTGCTGAGCTTCGCGGTCAGCGACGTGCCCGCCGAGCGGGTGGTGCAGCGGCTGGCCGACAACGGAATCCTGCGCGATCTCCAACGCCAGTTCGCGGGTGCTCGACGTGCATCGGCGTCAACGACATCGGCGGCGCGGTGACCGTCGGGCTTGCGCACTACTCGACGACGGCCGAAGTCGATCAGCTGGTGCGCGCGCTGGCGTCGCTGCGGTTAATCCGCCACGCGCAGAACGACTTTCCCGGACACCTCGCCGGACTCCAGCAGCTCGTGGGCGGCCGCGGCCTGCTCGATCGGCAACTCGGCGCCGATGATCGGACGCACCCGGCCGTCGGCGATCATCGGCCACACGTTGGCGACGACCTCTGCGACGATCTCGCCCTTGCCGCCGGGCCGTCACCGGCCGGACCGCAGCGCGGTCGCGATGACGCCGGCGCGCTTGCCGAGCAGCTTGCCGATGTTCAGCTCGGCCTTGATGCCGCCCTGCATGCCGATGATGACCAGCCGGCCGTCGGCGGCCAGTGCGTCGATATTGCGGTCGAGGTAGGCCGCGCCCATGATGTCGAGGATCACGTCGGCGCCCGCCGGTCTCGGCCCGCACCCGCTCGACGAAGTCCTCGTCGCGGTAGTTGATGGTGATCTCGGCGCCCAGCTCGCGCGCACAGGTCCGAGCTTGTCCGCCGACCCCGCGGTGACCGCGACCCGGGCGCCCAGCGCGCGGGCCACCTGGATCGCGTGGGTGCCGATGCCGCTGGCGCCGCCGTGGATCAGCACCAGCTGGCCCGCGGTCAGGCCGGCGGTCATCACCAGGTTCGACCACACCGTGCACGCCACTTCGGGCAGTCCGGCGGCGTGCTGCAGCGTCGACGCCGTCGGGAATCGGCATGACCTGGGCGGCGGGCACCGCGACGTACTCGGCGTATCCGCCGCCCGCCAGCAAAGCGCAAACCCGTTGCCCGACGGCCCATCCGGTGACGCCGTCGCCGACCTCGGCGATCGTCCCGGACACCTCCAAGCCGAGGATCTCGCTGGCGCCCGGCGGCGGCGGATACTTGCCTGCGGCCTGCAGCAGATCGGCGCGGTTCACTCCCGCGGCACCCACCTTGATCAGCACCTCGCCGGCGCGCAGGCGCGACGTCGGGGACTTCTTGCCAGGTCAGTTGGTCGGCGGATTCGGCCACGATCGCGCGCATGAAGTAACGGTACTAGCCTGCGGAACGTCTGTCGATTCTCGGCCCGTAGCAATGCTTGCCTGCTTTACTATTGCCGGCATGGAGGGGATTATCGCGGGGCGTACGGCTAGTGACATGCCTGGGTTGGACATCGCTGAACAGCGGTCCTGGCAAAACTTCCTCGATTCGGCGCTGCGGATGTATGCAACGTTGAACCGGGCGCTGGTGGACGCGCATCACCTGACGCTGAACGACGTGCGGCTGCTCGACATGCTGGACAAGTCCGCGACCGGTTCTGCGCGGATGGGCGATCTGGCCGAGGGGCTGATGTCGCTGCCGAGCCGGGTTACCCGGCAGATCCGGCGATTGGAATTGCAGGGCCTGGTGCGCCGCGGCGCCAGCCCCGACGACGGCCGCGGAGTATTGGCCTCATCACCGACGAGGGCGCGCCGCGGTGAACGAGGCGATGGCTGACCTACGGCGAGGGTGTGCGGGCGCACTTCCTCGGCCGGCTGTCGCGCCCGCAGATCGCGGCGATGGGCGAGAACTGCCGGCGAATCAGCGTCGCGCTCAAGGCGGTGCACCACCGGCGAAGCTCGGCCGGGTCTGAGGCCGCGCTACGCGAGTCCACGTCGGCCCGTACTCTTGTCGGCGGTGGCGTGGCAGAGCGGCCTAATGCACTCGCCTTGAAAGCGAGAGACGGCTAAAACCGTCCGGGGGTTCAAATCCCTCCGCCACCGCGGGCGGTCAATGCTTGACGACGCTGACGTCGCCGGGTTCGGTCTCGAGCACGTCGCGGTTGAACATCAACAAGTAGGCCAATAGACCTCGCCGGCGACGAGCACGCCGACCGAAATCAAGACGGCGGTCAAGGCCTCTGGCGGCGATACGAGCACGAACACCACGACGATCGACCACACCAGCGCGGCGATCGCAACCGGCATGTCGAAACGCCCGAGGTCGAACGCGTCCTCCTGACGTCCCAACCGTTTCCGCACCCCGAGATAGAGCACGATGATCGCGCCGTAGAGGACCGCCCCGATCAGCCCGCCCACCGTCAGCATCTCCAGCAGTGCGCCACCAGGCAGCGCGCCCATCAGGACGAACCCCACGACGACGATCAGGATGGTCGCCGGAATCGGTGTCTGCGTACGCGGGTTGACCCGACGCATCAGTTGGTGTGCGGGAAAGCGCGAGTCGCGGGACATCGCGAACACCATCCGGGCGCAGGTGGCCAGGGTCACCAACCCGGCGCCGAAGAATGCGAACACGATCGCGACCAGCAGCGAGCGCTCCATCACCGGGCCCAGTTGATCGCGCAGGATCAATGCAACCGGCGAGTCGCTGGCGGTGACCCGTGGGATGTCCTTGATCGCGATCGTGAGGGCGATCAGCGAACACCATTCCCAGCACCGCGGCCGCCACGACGGATCCCACGATTGCGCGAGGGACGCTGCGGAACGGATCCTTGGCTTCCTCGGCCATGTTCGCCGCGGCGTCGAAGCCGACGAGGGTCGCGATGCCCATGATCATCGCGGCCATCAATCCGCCGCCGATGGCGAAATAGTCCGGGGCACCCTCGGTGATACCGCGCGAGGTGAGGTTGCTGACCGAGCCGTCGCCGGTGACCGCCACGGCGACGAACAGCGCGACCGTCAGCACGACGACGATGACCAATTCGAGCCCGACCGCGGCTGACGTGATCAGGCCGACGATGCGCGTCGACAGCACGACGAGCACGGCCTGAATGACCAGCACGACGAGGTGATCACGCGTGCGGTGCCCTCGTCTGGCGCGCATGCCGAACAGCGGCATCAATGCAGTGCTCGCCAGCGCGTTGTCGACCGTCGCCACGCCGATCGCCAGATACCAGAAGCCCAGCCAGCCGAACAACCAGCCGATCTTCGGGTTGGCCAGCCGCGAGGCCCACTGGTAGGAGGAGCCGCTCAGTGGGATGCGGGCCGCGAATTGGGCGATCACCAGCGCGATCAGTGTCTGCCCTACCGCGACGATGGGCCACAGCCAGATCCCCGACCGGCCCAGCGTTGCTGCAGCACGTCGTCGTAGGTGCCGAAAATGCCGACCGCCACCGAGATGAACGCGAACGAGACCGCGAACACCTGGAACGAGCCGAGCGTCCGCTTCAGCTCCTGTGTGTAGCCGCCGGCCTCGGTTAAACCTTCGCCGGCTTGTGCGTCACCTGACTCTTTCACTGCCCGAACCCTAGATGGATTGACGCTTGCGTAACTGTTAACGAGCAAACCCGGCCGTCACGGCATAGCGCGGGCCAGTGCCTGCATGCCGGTGACGATCTGCGACTCACTGAGATTGGCGTATCCGAGCATCAACCCCGGCGGCGCCGACTTGGGATCGGCGTAGCACGGCGCAAGCGGTTCGACCCGCACCCGCATCTCGGCGGCTCGGCGGACAAGCTCCGCGACGGGATAGGCGTCGGGAAATCGCACTGTCAGGTGGACCCCCGCCGCCGCGCCGAGCACGGTCGCTTCGGGCAGGTATCGAGCAAGGGCCCGCAGCAACGCATTTCGGCGTGTCAGATAGCGACGGCGCATCTGGCGCAGGTGCCGGTCGTATCCGCCCGTGGTCAGCAGCTTCGCGAAGGCGATCTGATCCATCACCGAACTTCCGGTGTCGGCCAGGCCTTTTGACAGCGCGACCGGGCCGACAAGTGCGCGGGTAACACCATCCACCCGATCCGCAGACCCGGTGCGAGCGTCTTGCTCGTCGAGCCGACGTACACCACTCGATCGGGTGCGATGCCCTGCAGCGCGCCGACAGGCGCACGGTCGTAACGGTATTCGGCGTCGTAGTCATCCTCGATGACGAGATGACCCGCGCTGGCCCATTGCACCAGTGCGGTGCGGCGCGCGGCGGACAGCACGACGCCTGTCGGTGACTGATGGGCCGGAGTGGCCAGCACCGTCGTCGCGCCGCTGTCCGCGAGCGCGGCGACGTCGAGGCCGTCATCGTCGACCGGAACCGGTATCGGATCGACACCGTTGTGTCGCAGCACCATTCGGTGCAACCAGAATCCAGGATCCTCCATGGCCACCGTATGATCCGCTAGGTCGGCACGAGCAACGCGATGGCCTGCGTCGCCCCGGAGCAGAGCACGATGTGTTGCGGATCGGCGACGAGGCCGCGGGTGCGCCGCAGATAGTCTGCGACAGCGGCGCGCGCGATGAGCAGACCTTGCGGCGCGACGTATCCGAACGCGTGCGATTCGATCTCGGCAAGACCTTGCCGCAACGCCCGCAGCCATGCGTGCCGCGGGAAGCTGCCGAGATCGGGTGAGCCGGGCGCGAAGTCGACGTCGAACTGCCTCGCAGGCTCAGCGGTATCGCGCTCCGGCGTGCTTGCGGCGTCGACCGCCGCCGACTTGGGTACCCGACCCGTGCCTGCTGAGCAGGAATCCCTCCGCGATCAGCTGGCTGTAGGCGTCGACGACGAGGCGGCGCGAGACCCCGAGGTCGGCAGCCAGCACCCGAGTCGAGGGCAGCCGTGTCGCAGGCGTCAGACGGCCCGCGCGGATGGCGTCGCGCAGGCCGTTGCGAGCTGACGGTGCAGCGGCTCCGGAGCGGCGCGGTCGAGTTCGACCAGCAGCTCCGGCCCGGAAGTGGTACCCGAAATTGTCATCAAAGTGGAGCCTATCCTGATGCCATTGACGATCTAGCGTGAACATATGACGACAACACCCACGCGCACAAGAGCCGGCTTACGTCGAGGTGACCCTGATCGTGTTCGGGGTCTACTCGGTGCTCCTCGGGCTGTTCATGTTCGTTCGCGCCTGGAACGTTCTTCGAGACGCTCGGGACACTTCGGCGCGCGAAACGACCACTACATCTTCGACAACGCCACGTTCGAGTTCCCGCTCGGCCTGATGATGCTCGCCGCCGTGCGCTGGACGTCGTGGCGGGTTCCCGCGCTGGCGTTCGCCACCCTGCACTGGGGGCTGCACGCGCTGAGCCACATCATCGACCCGCACCACGCGGCGGGGGATGTGATCGGCTGGCTGGAGGCGGGCGGCTTGGTGGTGACGACCGCGATCCTGGCAATTGCGTTGCGCGCCAGCATTGTTAGAGGAGGAAACGCTGATGCGGGTTCTGGTGGCCGGCGCGACGAGCGTGCCGGGACTGCCGCTGTTGCGGGAACTGAATGCCAGCGGCCATGACGTCATCGGGCTGACCCAGCCAACCGGCGAAGACGTCTCAGATCGAATCAGCAGGGCGCCAAACCTGTGGTGGCCGACGTGTTCGACGCCGCCCAGATCAACAAGGTCGTCGCCGACCTCGAACCCGAAGGTGGTGGTCAGCCTGCTGACCACGCTGCCGAAATGGGGACCCAAGCGGCCAAAGGATTTCGAGCCCGCAAGAAAGCTGTGGAGCAGCGGAGCGCCCGAATCTCGTGGCCGCCGCGCAGCGGGCCGGCGTGCGCCGGGTCGTGGCGGAGTCGGTGGTCTTCGCCTACGGCTACCCGACGTCTGGTCCACCGTGACTGGACGAGTCCGACCCGTATCCCGGTCCGCCGTTCCCCGGCGGTGAGGCGGCTATTGCAGCGCTGCGCGGCATGGAGCAGACAGTGCTGACCTCCGGTGAGCGCAGCGACACCGAGGGAATCGTGTTGCGCTACGGGATCTTCTACGGGCCGGTGCCGCACGACGAGTTGTTCACGCGGCTGGCCAAGTGGTGGGCATTTCCCGCGATGACCGGTAACGGCATCGCGTCGTGGGTGCACATCGACGACGTCATGAAGGCCACCGCCGATGCCCTCGAACAACGGCCGAGGCGGGCAGATCTACAACATCGTCGACGACCGGCCGCAGTCGTTCGGCGACTACGCGCGCGAAATGTCCGCGAAACTTCACCGGCCACGGCCGTTGCCGATCCCCGTCGGCTGGTGGGCTTGGTCGCCCCGTACCCGGCGACGGCTTTCGGTACACCTGGCTGCCGTTGTCCAACGCCAAGGCCAAGGCCGAACTGGGCTGGACGCCCGTTCCCCGGTGACATCCGGTCACGCGTAGCCCAACACCGAGTTCTCAGCGCGGATACGCACATTGAGCACAAGGGCGTTGGCGATGGTGAACACGATCGCCGTCAACCACGCCGAATGGACAAGCGGTAGCGCAGCCACTTCAGCCGTCACCGCCGTGTAGTTGGGGTGATGCAAGAAGCGGTACGGCCCGCGGCCCACCAGCGGTGCCCCCGGAATGACGATGAGCCGCGGGTTCCAGTGCTTTCCGAGTACCGCGACACACCACCACCGCAGCACGGTGCTGAGTGCCACGATGCCCAGCATCGGCCAGCCCAACCATGGCAG
This sequence comes from uncultured Actinomycetota bacterium, assembly GCA_963766465.1. GTDB lineage: Bacteria > Actinomycetota > Actinomycetes > Mycobacteriales > Mycobacteriaceae > Mycobacterium. Next base: position 27,792 of record CAVXZT010000010.1, on the reverse strand, counting down.
GAACGGGCGATGAAACACAGCGACTTCGGCGATGCAGGCGACAAGCAACAGGGTGTGCATGGCGATCATCGCGGGGAAGTGGCCGCGACCGAACTCCTTGCCGCCGTTGGCAAACGACCAATTCGCGTTACGCCGCGACACCACCATTTCGATGAGTCGTTCGGCGCCGATGACAAGGATGAACAAGTAGTAGTACATGGCGACGCGCCTACCAGCTCAGCAGGAGTAGTTCGAAACTGAATCCCGGCCCCATCGCGAGCATCACGCCGAGGGAACCGTCGGGCGGTGGTGATGCCAGGGTGCGGTGCAACACGTCGAGCACCGATGCCGATGAGAAGTTTCCGTTGTCCCGCATGGATTCTCGGCTGTGCACGTTGGCTTCCGGGGGTAGGCCGACCGCACGCTCGATCGCATCGAGGACCTTGGGGCCGCCCGGGTGGCAGATCCAGGTCGAGATGTCCTTGGTGGACAATCCGTGGTCCGCGAGGAAGCTGTTGACCTCCTCGCCTAGGTAGGCATCGGCCATGTGGGGCACGTCGCGGGACATCACCAGACCGAAGCCGTTCGAGCTGACGTTCCAACCCATCACGTCGATGGTGTCGGGAAACAGCCGGCTTCGGGTGTCCAGCACAGACGGACCGGCATGGGCCATCGGAGCGGCTGGAACGCAGTCGGCTCCGGTGGCCACGACGGCCGCCGCTCCGTCGCCGAAAAGACAAGCCCCGATCAGCGCAGGGATGGACGTGTCGTCGCGTTGGAGGGTGAGCGAACACAGTTCCACCGACAGCAGCACGGCGACATGTCCGGGGAAGCCACGGAGGTAGTCGTGGACCCGTGCCATGCCGGCCGCACCTGCGACGCAGCCGAGTCCGAACAACGGGATGCGCTTGATATCCGGCCGCAGCCCGATCCGCGACGCAATCCGCGCATCAATGGTCGGCACTGCGACACCGGTGCTCGACACCATCACGATGGCGTCCACCTCTGCGGGGGTGACGTGCGCCGCGTCGAGTGCCGACCGCACGGCTTGCTCGCCGAGCTCGACCGCGACCTCGACGTAGGCGGTGTTCGCCTCGGTGAACCCGGTCAACTCGGGGTATCGAGACAGGGGTAGCGCAAGGCTGCGGGTGGCGACTCCGCTCGTTGCCGCGAACCGGGCGAACTCCGGTCCGAGGCCGCTTGTCAGAACGCGCGCGACCTCTTCCTGGCCGTAGCGGTGTGATGTGAGTGCGACCGCGGTGCCTGCGATGCGTGGGGCGTTGATGCGCTGCCCCGCGATGTGATCCATGGAGATGGCATGCGTGGTATCTGTCATGCCAACCAATACGATGTGTAGCCCGTCAAATGTTCAGTTCTAGCGCGGTAAGTGACGCTAATCACCGGCGATTTAGGAAACGGGCGATTCCACTGTCTTTTCCCAGCGTTCTTGCAGCTAGAAGGCGGATAATTGGGCCCGCGAATTCGGTACGTAGTAAAACCCCCCCTTCCCCCCGTCCTCTCACCCCGGCTCGTATGACTTCCAGGTCGGCTCCTGAAGGCGCCCGGTATCAGGCCGGCTGGCCGAGGCAGTCGCCAGGCGATGGGGGTGTCCCGTAGGCGGCACACTGGATCACTCGTTATGGACGACGGTGAGGCCGGCCTGTTGACGGTCATCTCGGCCTCATAGGACACAGTCGCACACCGCGGCTCTGGAGAAAGATCGGGCTGGCGTCGCCACCGAGTGGCCGATGAGATCAGCGCGAAGCTGGCGTGGCGCCCGCACGGTGTCACGGGGCGCGTCGAGCGGGAGCCTCTGGCGATGCGACCATCACGGGCAGTGATCCGTGCTCTAGTCACGCGGGCTACGAACGAGCGGCCCGGGAACTGGTCCATATGGATGTCAAGAAGCTTGGCGCATCCGACGGTGGCGGTTGGCGCGCACACGGTCGCGCAAACACTGGCTTAGACGTGCGGCGGCGCAACGGATCGACTATGTCCACTCTCTCGTCGACGACACAGCCGGTCACGTCCGTATACGTTGCGCGGCACTGCATCATCGGTTAACAATCGCTTGGCGCTCCAGTTCGGCACTAAACAATAAGCGCTCAAGCACCCAACAGCCTACAAGCGCGTCTCACACAACGCCCAACGCGCCGCAGCTCTGCACCGTGGCTGGAGACGCAACACTCAACGTCGTCACAGCGCACTCGGGGACTCCACCATCAGCGACTGCGACTTAGTCGCCGGTGAATTCAGGTTTCCGCTTCTCAAATTTCGCCTGTAATCCCTCGCCCAGATCTTTCGACGGAAGGAACGCGGCATTCCACGCAGCCACGTAACGCAGGCTTTCCGAGACGCGCGCGATGCGCTGCTGATCGAGCACGTCCTTGACGCCGTTGACCACCAGCGGCGGGTTGGCGGCGATCTCGGCGGCAGTCTCATGCGCGGCGGCGAGTGACGCTTCGGCGTCGGCGTACACGTCGTTGACAAGACCGATCTTCTCGGCGCGTGCGGCGTCGATGTCCTTGCCCGTCAACGCCAGTTCGCGCAAATGGCCGTCATTCAGGATCAGCGGAAGCCGGGCAAGGCTGCCGACGTCCGCGACGATCGCCAGTTTGACTTCGCGCACCGAGAACTTCGCGTCGGCACTGGCATAGCGGATGTCGACGGCCGAGATCAGATCCACGCCTCCGCCGATGCACCATCCGTGCACGGAGGCGATCGTCGGGGTGCGGCAGTCGGCGACGGCGTTGATCGCACCCTGCATCCGCAGGATGGTCTGGTGAAAGTCCGCCCGCGGGCGGGCCGAACCGCTGCCGCCGAGCACACCGGACAGCGAGCCGCCCATCGCGGCCAGGTCCAGCCCATAGCTGAAGTGCTTTCCCGAGCCGGTCAGCACGATCGCGCGCACGTCGCGGTCGGCGTCGAGCTTGGCGAACACCTCGGGCATCTCCGCCCAGAACGCCGGTCCCATCGCGTTGCCCTTGCCGGGACCGACCAGCGTCACCTGCGCAACGTGATCCTCGATGTCCACGGTGACGGATTCATACGCTCCGTTTTTCTGGCCCATGGGCCAGAAGGCTAGCCACCTACCGTGGCGGCGTGCCCATCAGCACCTCGCTGACGGTGGCGCTAGGCAGGAACTGGCATGCGGCCTCGACCAGCATCTGCCCGACAGACTCGCCGTTGGGGCCGAGGGGGTTGTTCTCCTCGGCGAGGACAGCGCGGATGACGGCCAGCCGGGTGGGCTCGTCGAGCTTGTTGAACTCGCTGCATTTCATGGTCAGCGCGTCCGGCGGCGCGGGAACAACCGGAACGTCGGTGTTCCTCGGAAACCCGGGGATCTGAATGTCCGGTATTGGGATACCCGGCAGGCCAGGCACCGTCGACGTCGGTGACCGTGTGGTGGAGGTGATCGGTGGTCCCGGCTGCGTGGTCATTGCGACGGTGCCGGGCGTGGTGCGCTCGCAGCCTGCGGTAAAGCCGGCAAGGATCAGCGCGGCCCCGGCGATCCAAACGTGCGTCCTCATCCCGTGAACGATATGCGCATGTGCGTCGTAGCGTGGGGGACATGCCCGCGGACGAATTGGAGAGTGCCGAAGAGTCACTGGCCGTGCTGGAAAGCGTGCTGCACGGCATCGCGAAAGACGACGAGTCAAAGCAGACGCCATGCCGGGAGTTTGACGTCGCGAAGCTGACCGACCACCTGATGAACTCGATCACCGTGATCGGGGGACACGCAGGGGCCGAGCTTTCCCGAGCGGGATCGCGAGGACTCGGTGGAACGGCAGGTGATCCTCGCGGCGCGGCCCGCACTGGATGCGTGGCACAAGCGCGGCCTGGACGGCACAGTGCCGTTCGGGGACGGCGAGGCGCCGGCCAAGATGATGGCCGGCGTCCTGTCGATCGAATTCCTGATTCACGCTTGGGATTACGCGATGGCGACCGGACGCAAGGTGAACGCGTCGGATGCGCTGTCCGACTACGTGATGGGGCTTGCGAAGGTGATCATCACGCCAGAGGGCCGCAGCAACGTCGGGTTCGACGATCCGATCGAGGTGTCCGCCGATGCGGGCGCGCTTGACCGGCTGATCGCCTACACCGGCCGCCAGCCGAGCTAGGCGCGTTGCTTCCGCCGAATTCTGCACCAGGGTTGTGATTTTTCGCGAAGCACAACCCTCACGTAGAAATTGCGATAGCTAGGCGCTCTCTTTGACCCAACGCTGCGCGAAGTCGAGGAACGCGTCGTTCTCATGTGGGGCGGCGACGGTGACGCGCACGCCGTCATCGCCGTATGGCCGGACGATGATGCGGCTGTTGGCCGAGTCCTTGGCGAACTCCTGGGCACGACCGGGCAGCGGGAGCCAGACGAAGTTGGCCTGTGACGGCGGCACGGTATATCCGGCGTCGCGCAATGCGGCTGTGACGCGGCCGCGTTCGGCGACGACGGTGTCGGTGCGGGCAAGCAACTCGTCGGCGGCGTCCAGTGAGGCGATGGCAGCGGCCTGCGAAATGCTGGTCGCGGTGAACGGCACGTAGACCTTGCTGAGTGCGGCGATGATGTCCGGGTCGCCGACCGCGTAGCCGATCCGCAGCCCCGCCAGCCCGTAGGCCTTCGAAAACGTCCGCAGCACAACGACATTGCTGTGCTTGCGGACAAGCCCGAAGCTGTCGGGCAGCAACCCATCGCGGATGTACTCGACGTAGGCCTCGTCGAGGGCGATAAGGATGTCGGGCGGCACGGCCTCGACGAACCGGGCGAGGGCTTCGGGGTCGACGACGGTGCCGGTCGGGTTGTTCGGGTTGCATACGAAGATCAGGCGGGTGCGGTCGGTGATCGCGGCGAGCATCGCGTCGAGGTCGTGGGTGTAGTCGGTCAGCGGCACCTGGACGGGGGTGGCTCCGGCGGTGCGAACCTGCAGCGGGTAGATCTCGAAGCTGCGCCAGCTGTAGAGCACCTCGTCACCGACTGTTGAGGTGATTTGGATCAGCTGTTGGCACAGGCTGACCGACCCGCAGCCAACCGAGATGTGCTCGGGTGCAAAATCGACGTGCTTGGCGAGCCGTTCCTTGAGCTCGATATACCCGTTGTCGGGATAGCGGTTGATGGTGTCGGCGGCCTTCTCGATGGCCGCGCGAACGCTGGGCAGGGGTCCGTGCACCGTCTCGTTGCTGGCGATCTTGATCGCGCCCGGCACCGTCTTGCCCGGGGTGTATGCGGGCAGGTCGGCCAGTTCGGGGCGCAGACGGGCGGTCACCCGACCAGTCTATGAGTCGCTCACCTGCGCTTTGCCTTCGCCTATTGCCCCTGTGTACGCTGTCGGATCGGCGGTAAACGTCGGGAGGCGTGCCAGAGCGGCCGAATGGGACTCACTGCTAATGAGTTGTCCGCCTTAAAGCGGACCGGAGGTTCAAATCCTCTCGCCTCCGCCAACAACTGAACACATGCGCCCGTAGCTCAACGGATAGAGCATCTGACTACGGATCAGAAGGTTGGGGGTTCGAATCCCTTCGGGCGCGCCACATTACAAATTCCGCCGCCGTGCGGCCAGTATTGCGCGCCGCACGTTCGCAAAGCTCCCGCGGTCGTATTAGAAGTACGTCGTTGCTGTGGTGCTCGTGCCGTTGTCACACGTGATCGTCACGGTCCAATTCCGAAACCGGGGAACGGCCGGGACGATCCTCAGGTCAAACGTGGAATTCGCCGCCAACGCGAAGCTGCGGTTGACGTTGTCCGTCACGTACGTGCACTGCGAGGAGACCCCACTGCGGTCGGTGATGTGAGCCACCAGGCCACCCAACACGGTTTCGAACGAGACCGTCGGTCCCTGCAATGGCGCGGGCGGTGGCGAACTCGGCGGAGGCGGCGACGACTGGCCACTTGCGCAACCCGACACCACGACCCGTGCGCCCTGCTGGTTCTGCAGCTTGCTCTTGGCAAGGCTTTCGGCGGCCGAAAGCGACACACTGGACACCCCTGTCATTTCGCCGTAGTCGTTGGATGCAGCCGCCGCGCACTCATTCTTGGCAACAACCTGCGTCACGCAACCGCCACCGCCGTTGCTTTCACAATTGGCTAGCGACGTGAATCGGGCCTGCTGCTCGTCTGGTGAGATCCCCGAACCTCCGGCCATACTGACCGGCGGATTCTCGTTGATATATCCGATGGACAGCGCTATAAAGGCGTCGGCCGCATTCGCCGGTGCAGGCACACCGACCAGCCCGACGATCAAGGCGATCGCGGCGGCGAACAACAACGCCGGGCCGCGTCGGCGAATCCGTTTTGCGATGTGGTGGTTGGACGGCGTCATGCGATGTTCCCCTCGCTCCCCGACCTCCCCCGGTACGGAGTCTCCGACCGGGAACAGATATTTGGTTAATGGCTCATGCTCGCACCGTTTATCCGGCGAAAAGCGGTTTTGCTGAATCCGGTGATAAATGCCGTTTGTTACTGGTCGAAGCGGAACCCGAAAATCGAATATCGTTGCGAATGTAAGGAACTAGCTGGGTGATTGCACGTTCGCCGCGCGACTTAGAGTTCGAATTCCGAGACGTCAGCCGCCATTCCGCTTCCTGGGGTCAGAAGGTTAGGGGGTTCGAATCCCTTCGGGCGCGCGTGGTTTTGATCAGCGTTTGCGGGCCATCCGTAACAGCATTCGCCCCAGGCCCTGTTGACCCTTAAGGCGGTCGACCAAGGGATCTTGGATCTATCGGGCCGTGCTCGCCGATCGGGGCGAACAGTGTCCACTCGCCGGGTACTCCCTTGAGCGCGTGTGCGCCACGGTCCTCAAACGTAATGCCGGATCCGTTCACGAGATCCTTGACTGTGCTCGACACGAGCACCTCACGTGCCTGCGCAAGGGCAGCGATCCGCGCCCCGATGTGGACGGCGATTCCACCGATGTCGTCGCCCCGCAGTTCGCACTCGCCAGTGTGCAAACCACCCCGAACGTCGATGCCCAGCTCCGGCATTCGCTCGGCGAGCGTGGTGGCGCATCGGAGCGCGCGGGTCGGCCCGTCGAACGTGGCCAGAAATCCATCGCCGGTGTGTTTGACTTCGCGGCCCTGGAAACGAGCGATCTCGGCCCGGGTGAGCTCATCGTGTCGCTCTAGCAGATCGCGCCAGCGTCGCGTCGACCGACGGCTCGGCCACATGGTCGACGCCGTTGCCCTCGCGTTCGATGAGTCGTGCGGTGGGAGACCTTCTCCGCGATCTCACGCCCGAACTCCACGGGTATCGCGTCGTCTTTGCGGTGCAACACGAGTGTCGGGACCCGAACGCTGCCGGAGAATGCCCCGGACATCTACCTGGGTCAGGACTGCATCCAGGGTCAGTCGCGCCATTCTCGGGCTCATGCCGGCCCGCTCGAATGCGCCGGTCGCCCTCCGATAGAGATAACTGTCGTTAAGACTCGGTGCCACCCAATCGATCGAGTGCCCCTCACCCCAGTGGTCGATCGTCTCGCGGACGAACGCAGTCCGTTCGATCCATTTCCTCCGTCCTATCGAACCGTCGTCGTCCAATGAACCGTTTGCGTAGGAACCGAACATCACCAACGATTGCACTCGCTCCGGATATGTCGCGGCGAACAAAATCGCGATAGGGCCACCCTCCGAGTAGCCGAACAGGGCCGCGCGCTCGCTGCCTACAGCGTCCAAGACCGCGCGCAGATCGTCGGTGCGGTTCTCAAGGGTAGGGATGGTGTCGATGGGATCCGACAGACCGGTGCCGAGCTTGTCGTAGAGGATCACGCGTGCGAACGATGCGAGCTCGCTGACCAAGGTGGTCCATCCTGGATCGGCCCACATCAAATCCACATGCGAGATCCAACCCGGCACGATCACCAAGTCGATAGGACCGTCGCCTACGACCTGGTACGCGATGTCTCCCCCGGGCCTTTCGCGTAGCGCGTCGCGGGCTGTCGCACCATCGGCTACATCTCCCGCGAAGCGGCGAGAAAACTTTCGACGGGACCGTCCTGCTGCCCCGACGGGCTGAACAACTGCCACTCGCCGGGTAAACCCTTGAGCGCGTGCGTACCTCGGTCTCGGAAGTTGATGCCGGAGCCGTTGACAAGGTCCTTGACGGTGTTGGAGACGAGGACCTCTCCGGCTCCGGCCAGGGCCGCAACTCGCGCACCGATGTGGACCGCGATGCCCCCGATGTCGTCAACGCGCAGTTCGCATTCGCCGGTGTGCAGTCCGCTTCGGACATCAATTCCCAACTGCGGCATGCGCTCAGCGAGCGTGGTGGCGCACCGCAGCGCCCGGGTCGGACCGTCGAATGTCGCGAGGAAGCCGTCTCCGGTGTTCTTGACTACGCGCCCACGGAAGCGCGCGACCTCGGCGCAGGTGATCTCATCGTGCTGCTCGAGCAGCTCACGCCACCGTCGATCGCCGAGTTCGGCGGCACGCCGCGTGGAATCGACGATGTCGGTGAACAGCACCGTGGCAAGTACGCGGTCCACCGGCGGCTCGTGCCGATGACCCGTGAGGAACTCCTCGACCTCACCGGTAATCGACGTGATGTCACCGACGTTGAACAAGTGGTCGACGCCTTCGAGTTCCACCAGCCGCGCGCCTGGGATACCCCGGGCGAATTCGCGTGCGAACTCAACGGGGATTGCCTCGTCCCTGCGGTGCAACACGAGCGTCGGAACGTGGACGCTGCTGAGCACGTCGCGGACATCGATCAGGCGGAGATGCGTCTGCCACGACAGGAGGGCCATCCTCGGACTCATCGCCGCGCGTTCGAAGGTGCCTACGGCCTCCCGATACCTGGCATTGGAGCTGATACTTGGAGCCGCCCAATCGATCGTCGCACCCTCGCCCCAATGGTCGATCGTTCTCCGAACTTGGTTCATCCGCTCGATCCACGTCGCGCGCGCCGGCGTTCCGTCGGGATCGAGCGACCCGTTCGCAAAGGTCCCGTACATAGCAAGGGCGGAGACCCGTTCCGGGTAAGTGGCAGCGAACATCACGCTTGTCGGCCCGCCCGCGGAGACTCCGAACAACGCCGGCCGGTCGCTGCCGGCGGCATCCAACACGGCGCGCAGTTCGTCCGCGCGGCTCTCCAGCGTGGGTAGTTCAACGATGGGATCGGACAGGCCCGTGCCGAGCTTGTCGTAAAAGATCACTCGTGCGAACGACGCCAACTCTTCGTTAAAGCGCGTCCAGCCCGGATCGGCCCACATCAGGTCCACGTGCGAGAACCAGCCCGGGACGACCACCAGATCTATCGGGCCGTCACCAACGACCTGATAGGCGATGTCTCCCCCCGGGCCCTTCGCGTAATGCGTCTCTGGCGAACGGGCCACCGCTGTCAGTATCCCACCTGGGGTCCTGATCAGGGCGAATCTGACGATTCCAGCAACCACTGTGCGGCTGGAACTCAGCGTCGGTAGGACATCTTCAACACGGTGCGGGCAATCCGCGGCCGGCGGCTGATGCGATCCGCCATGAATGCCTGAAAACCCCTGCGCTTGACCGGCAGTTGGTAATCGACGGGCGTCACCTGGCCCGCCGGCGCGTACAGCTGCCATTGCCCGGGCACGCCCTTAAGCATGTGAACCCCCCGTTCCCTGAAGGCGATGCCAGAGCCGTTGACGAGGTCCTTCACGGTGCTCGACACGAGGACCTCGCCTGCCTGCGCCAGTGCGGCGACTCTTGCGCCAATGTGCACCGCGATGCCACCAATGTCCTCACCGCGGATCTCACACTCGCCGGTGTGCAGACCACATCGCACATCGATACCCAATTCCGGCATCCGCTCGGTGATCGTCGTCGCGCAACGAAGGGCGCGCGTCGGGCCGTCGAATGCCGCGAGAACGCCGTCGCCGGTGCCTTGCACCCAGCGTCCTTGGAAACGGTTGATCTCCGTCTGGGTGACTTCGTTGTGGCGCGTGAGCAGCTCGCGCCAACTGCGGTCACCGAGCCGGGCGGCATGCTGCGTCGAATCGACGATGTCGGTGAACAACACCGTGGCCAGCACCCGATCGGGTGAGTGCGCCGGCCGCTGCCCGGTCAGGAATTCCTCGATCTCGCCGGTGATCGACTTGATGTCGCCGACCGTCGGCCAGTGATCGATGCCCTCGAGTTCGACGATTCGCGCCGATGGAATCCCCGCGGCGACCTCGCGCGCGTACTCGATCGGGATCGACTCGTTCTTGCGATGGAGCACGAGGGTGGGCACGTGAACGCTGCCGAGGACCTCGCGGACGTGGAAGTGAGTGAGGTTTCCGTGGTACGTCAGCAGCGCCATCGAGGGGCTCATGCCGGCTCGTTCGAGTGCACCAACGGCCTTGCGGTACACGAAGTTGCCCGCCAAAGATGGTGCAGCCCAATCGACCGACTGGCCTTCGCCCCAGTGATCGATCGACTCCCGGATCTGTTTCGTGAGCCGGATCCACTTGTCCCGACCCGGTGAGCCGTCGTCGTCAATCGAACCTGTTGCGTAGGCGCCGTAGAGGGCCAATGCGCGGACACGTTCCGGATAGGTGGCGGCGAACATCACACTGATCGGAACTCCCTCGGAAATTCCCAATACCGCCGGCTGCCGACTGCCGACCGCATCCAGCACCGTGAGGATTTCATCGGTGCGGTTCTCGAGAGTTGCCCCGTGTGTCCGGGGGTCGGACAGTCCCGTGCCGAGCTTGTCGTAGCGAATCACGCGGGCGAACGAGGTGAGCTCGCCCATCAATGTCACCCAGCCGGGTTCTTGCCATAACAAGTCGAGATGCGATATCCAACCCGGAACGATCATCAAGTCGATCGGACCATCGCCGAAGACTTGATAGGCGATGTTCCCTTCCGGGCCTTTCACATAATGCGTCTCGGGCTGCGGCACCATTTGCCGGTCAGTATCTCACCGGGACCGGTGGGGTGAGACATTTCCCGCGCGGATGCCTCGTGTCCACGACCACTAGATTGGGTCCGTGCGACTGCTGCTCATCGCCGATACCCACGTCCCCAAGCGAGCCCGCGACCTTCCCAGACGAGTGTGGGACGAGATCGCCGACGCCGATGTGGTGCTACACGCCGGCGACTGGGTAGAGCCGGAGTTGCTCGACCGGCTGGAGGCTCGCGCGACGCGGCTCGTGGCGTGCTGGGGCAACAACGACGGCGCGGAGTTGCGGAGACGCCTTCCCGAGCGCGCCGACGTGACCCTTGGCGGGTTGCGTTTCACGGTCGTGCACGAGACCGGCGCCGCCACCGGTAGGGAGGGCCGGATGGCCAACGAATATCCCGACACCGATGTGCTGGTGTTCGGCCACAGCCACATCCCGTGGGACACCACCGCCAGGACCGGCCTGCGTCTGCTCAACCCTGGCTCGCCGACCGACCGGCGGCGGCAACCGTTCTGCACGTATATGACCGCCACCGTGGAGGGTGCCGCGATGTCAGATGTCATGCTGCACACCCTGGAACGTTATGCCTGAGCGCCGCGCCCGCGCTGCCGACGTGCATGAGATCGCGGCGTCGATGCCGCACGCAACACGGATCGAAGGACCTAAGGGCAACGCCATCTACCAGGTGGGAGGCAAGTCGTTCGTGTTCTTCCGCACGCCGCAGCCTGACGCAGAAGATCCCGAAACGGGAGAGCGCTACGCCGACGTCATCATGATCTGGGTGGAGTCCGAGAGCGACAAGATGGCGCTGATCCAGGACCCCGCGTCGCCGTTCTTCACCACCGACCGGTTCGACGGTCATCTGTCGGTCCTGGTGCGGGCCAAGGACTTACGCACAATCGGCAAGACCGAACTGACCGAACTGATTCAGGACGCCTGGTTGTCGCGGGCATCGAACCGGCGGGCCGAGCGCTGGCTTGCCGACCAGGACCGTTAGTTCGCAGGCACGTTGGCGTGGGACGCGCCGCACATGAATACCGCTAGGCGCGCGGTGGTGTCGCCCGGATTTCGCCAACGGTGCCGGGTGCCGTTCTGTACCACCGTGTCTCCCGGGTACAGCGTTACCTCGGCGCCGTCGTCGAGCTCGAGCACGACCGTGCCTTCGAGAACTACTTCGAAGTCGATGGTGTCCGTGGTGTGCATGCCGGGATCCGACCGGTCCATGTAGCGCAGCAGTCCCGGTGCCTCGGTCTCGAAGTCTGTGAGGCCGACTGCGTCGGAGCCCGCCACGGTGTCCGGCGGAATTGAGAACATGCCGAACCGGAACCCGCCGATCGGCGGGAAATACGCGTGATGCTCAGGCATGCTGCCGTCGTCGGGGAACTGTGACGTTTTGTCGCCGCCCCACAACCGTGAAACCCAGTCACCGGCTGCGCGGCCACCGTCTCATCGCTGACGAATACGGACTTGCCGGACGCGTCGTGCCCGGTCACTACTCGACGCACAATCATGGGTGTCAGTCAAGCACCGCCGCCGGGAATTCGTGGCAATGTCTGCCTCATGGAGCAGAAGCCGCCGACCGCCACCATCGAATCAGCGCACCGCGACCAGCTGGACAATCTGCCGTTGGACGACACCAGCGGACTTCGACGACGCCGACCGGGGCTTCTCGGCGGCCCAAAGCCCTTGCGTCATCAAGGCGGCCGACGGTCGCGTGGTGTGGGACAACGACTCCTACGCGTTCGTCAGCGGCGACGCGCCGACGTCGGTGCATCCCAGCCTGTGGCGCCAGAGCAAGCTGTGCGCCAAGCAAGGTCTCTACGAAGTGGTCGAGGGCATCTATCAGGTGCGTGGCTTCGACCTGTCGAACATCAGCTTCATCGAGGGGGACGCCGGGGTCATCGTCATCGATCCGTTGATCTCCACCGAGACAGCAGCCGCCGCGCTGCAGCTGTATCGCACCCATCGCGGGGATCGCGCAGTCAGCGCAGTTATCTATACCCACAGTCACGTCGATCATTTCGGCGGCGTGCTCGGCGTGACGACGCAGGCCGATGTCGACGCGGGCCGCGTCGCAGTACTTGCGCCGGAGCACTTCACGCAGCACGCCGTGCAGGAGAACGTCTACGCGGGCACCGCGATGGCGCGGCGGGCCTCCTATATGTACGGCGCTGCGCTGGACCGCGGTCCGCAGGGCCAGGTGGGCTGCGGGCTGGGCCAGGTCGGCTCGACGGGTGAGGTCGCCCTGATCGTGCCGACGGTCGATATCCGCGAAACCGGTGAGACACACACGATCGACGGTGTCGAGATCGAGTTCCAGATGGCACCGGGCACCGAGGCCCCCGCCGAGATGCACTTCTATTTTCCGCAGCACCGCGCACTGTGTATGGCCGAGAACGCCACCCACAACCTGCACAATCTGCTGACGCTGCGCGGCGCACTGGTGCGGGATCCGCACGGGTGGGCGGGCTACCTGACCGAGGCCATCGACACGCTTCGCCGACCGCACCGACGTCGTGTTCGCCTCGCACCACTGGCCGACCTGGGGCCGCGACCACATCGTCGAATTCCTTTCCCTGCAACGGGATATGTACGCCTATCTGCACGACCAGACGCTGCGGCAGCTGAACCAGGGCTTCACCGGCATCGAGATCGCCGAGAACTTCCAGATGCCGCCGGCCCTGCACAAGGCGTGGCACACCCACGGCTACTACGGCTCGGTCAGCCACAACGTCAAGGCCGTCTACCAGCGTTACATGGGTTGGTTCGACGGCAACCCCGGTCGGCTGTGGGCGCATCCGCCCGAGGCGCTCGGTCCTCGCTACGTCGAGGCGATCGGCGGCATCGACCGCGTCGTCGACATCGCGCGGACGGCCTTCGACGAGGGCGACTTCCGCTGGGCGGCAACGCTGCTGGACCATGCGATATTCACCGACGAAAACCACGCCGCGGCACGAGAGCTTTACGCGGACACCCTTGAACAGCTCGCTTACGGCGCTGAGAACGCCGTCTGGCGCAACTTCTTCCTTGTCTGGGGCCACCGAGCTTCGAGAGGGCAGCTTCGGCACACCGACCCAGACCGCATCACCGTCGATCCTCGGTCAACTGACGCCGGAGCAGATGTTCGACACCTTCGCGATCAACATCAACGGACCACGGGCGTGGGATCTCGATGTGGCAGTCGACATCACGTTCCTTGACGTCGGCACCAACTACCGGCTGACCCTGCGCAACGGTGTGTTGGTCTACCGCAAGGTGCCTGCCGACGAGTCATCGGCCAACGCGACCGTCAAACTCGAAACAAACTGCGGCTGTTGACATTTGCCGCCGGCGACGCCTCGTCGCCCGGCCTGGAGATCGTCGGCGACGCCGACGCGCTGCCGTCGATCATCGCGGTGGTCGACCGGCCCGATCCGAACTTCAACATCGTCACGCCGTAGCGATGGGCGAGTTGGTTCCTCAGGGAATGCCGCCGTCACAGCGGATGATGGATCCGCTGGTGTAACTCGACGCATCGGACGCCAAAAACAGTGCAGCGCCGATGATCTCGGGCGGATTGCCCAGCCGCTTCAGCGCGAAGTGTTGCGCGCCCTTCGTCGTCGCCGGAATATCCCATGCCTTGCTGATATCGGTCAGGAAGGGCCCTGGCATCAAGGTGTTCACTCGCACGGTCGGCCCGAATGCCAGCGCAAGTCCTTGGGTGAGCGCATTGACCCCCGCCTTGGCGGCCGCATACGGCAGCTCATGGGGCCCGGGGCGTAGCGACCCGGTCGAGCTGACGTTGATGATCGAACCGCCGCCGTCGGCAACCATCCGTTCCCCCACCAGAGCCGACAGTCGAAACGGGCCCTTGAGGTTGAGGTTTACTACCGCATCGAACAGCTTCTCGGAAACCGAGCTCAGCGATTCGTACAGCGGCGACATGCCAGCATTGTTGATGAGCACGTCGACCCTGCCGAACCGTTCGTAGGTGGCATCGACCAATCCATCGAGTTCGTCCCACCGGCCGACGTGCACCTGATACGGAAATGCGGTACGGCCGGTTGCGGCGGCGATCTCCTCGGCGGTCGCAACGCATGACTCGTACTTGCGGCTGGCGATGACCACGTCGGCGCCGCATTTCGCGGCGGCGAAGGCCATCTCGCGACCAAGGCCACGGCTTCCGCCCGTGACCAGCACCACGCGGTCGGTAAGATCGAACAGTTCGTCGGTGTAGCCCATGGCATATCGTGGCACGGTGCAATTGCTTCTGGTCCGACATGCGCTTCCCCTTCGTAGCGAGCCTGGGCAGGGCTCCGATCCGCACCTGTCCGCCGAGGGCGTCGAGCAGGCGCAGAGGTTGCCCGAGGCGCTCGAGCGCTTCCCGATCACGCGACTTGTCAGCAGCCCGCAGGTGCGGTCCGTCCAGACCGCGCAGCCGGTCGCCGACTCCTTGGGACTGACCGTCGAGATCGACGAACGACTCGCCGAATACGACCGCGACCTGGCGCACTACATCCCGATCGAGCAGATCGCGGCCGAGTTCCCCGAGGAATTGGAGCGGCTGGCCAGCGGTCACCTGCCAAGCAGCGTTGACGAGACCGCGTTTCTGGCTCGGATCGACGCGGCGGTTCGCGACCTGGTGACCACGGGCGACCACGAGGACACGGTCGCGGTGTTCAGCCATGGCGGGGTGATCAACGGACTACTGCACACCATCCTCGGAACAGAGAAGATCCTGTGCTTCAACGTCGACTACGCCGGCGTCACCCGGCTGCTGTCCTCACGCGAGGGCAACCTGTATGTAGCCGCCGTCAACGGCACCGAGCATGTATGGGACCTGCTCCCGCGAAATCAGCGGTGGTAGACAAGTCCAGTGACTACCTCGCTCGAAGGGCTGGACCTCGACGCCCTGGATCGCCACCTGCAGTCTGTCGGCATCGCCCGTACCGGTGACCTTCGGGCCGAGCTGATCTCCGGCGGTCGGTCCAACCTGACGTTCCTGGTCTCCGACGATGCATCGAAGTGGGTACTGCGCAGGCCCCCGCTGCATGGGCTGACGCCGTCGGCGCATGACATGGCCCGTGAGTACAAGGTGGTGGCCGCACTGCAGGACACCCCGGTGCCAGTAGCCCGCGCGGTGACCATGCGTAACGACGACTCGGTGCTTGGTGCGCCGTTCCAGATGGTGGAGCACGTGGCCGGGCGTGTGGTGCGCTATGACGATGAGCTCGAGAAGCTCGGCGACAAGGAGACAGTCAGCGACTGCGTCGACGCATTGATACGGGTGCTCGCCGACCTGCACGCCGTCGACCCAGAGGCCGTCGGCCTCGGCGATTTCGGCAAGCCCACCGGTTACCTCGAACGGCAGGTGCGTCGTTGGGGCGGGCAGTGGGATCTCGTGCGACGCGACAACGACTCGTTCGACGGCGACGTCAAGCGACTGCATTCGGCTCTGGCAGAAGCGATTCCGCCTCAGAGCCGCAACTCGATCGTGCACGGCGACTACCGCATCGACAACACCATTCTGGATGAGCAGGACGCGACGAAGGTGGTCGCAGTGCTCGATTGGGAGATGTCCACTCTCGGCGATCCGCTCAGCGACGCCGCGCTGATGTGCGTGTACCGCCATCCCATGTTCAACCTGATCCACGCGAGCTCGGCGTGGGCGTCGCCGCTGATCCCTGAGGTCGACGACCTCGCGAATCGCTATTCGCTAGCCGCTGAACAATCGCTGGACAACTGGGACTTCTACATGGCGCTGGGGTACTTCAAGGTGGCGATCATCGCGGCGGGCATCGCATTCCGGGCCCGCATGGGCGGTGGTGTCGCCAACGACACCGACGCGGTGGATAAGGCGGTGGGTCCGCTCGTCGCCGAGGGTCTAAGTCTGCTCGCGCGTTAGAGACCGGCCTTGAAATTCTTCTTCGCCGCGCGTCGAAGCTGAACGATCCTGGCGGTCCCGACCGCGACCGTCAACAGGCCACCGCACACCGCGGCCAGCAGAATCGCCACGCCCACAGGCAGATTCCACTCCCAGCCGAAGAAATTGATCGTCGTGGAATCGGTGTTCTGCATGATGAACACCAGCAGCACGATCAGGATCACGAACCCGGTGATCAGGGCCGACCACAGCGCTGCGGCCCTGGTGAACTTGACCGCCGACTCCGGCTTGACGAGGTACTCACCTGGCGTGGCGGTCGGCTCCGGTGGTGTCCCGACCGCGGACTCCGGCGGCGGCGTGGAGGACGGCGGCCTGTCAGCCGGATCGCTGGTCATGGGTCCATCTTGCCCTTTCCCGCTTCGAATGAAACCACCTTGGGTATTCACGGTGCGCTAAAGAGCGACGTCACCGCGTGCATCTCGATAGTGTCCGGGAAAGCCAGTGCCCCGAGAGGACTTGCGTATGTCGAGCACACGTCGATGGAGTCTTGCGGTCCTGGTGGCCGTGTTCGCGCTGATCGCAGGGATGTTGTCGGCATGCGGCAGCTCCAATCCCCTCGGCGGCGGGGAGATATCGGGAGATCTGAAATCGATCACCGTCGGCTCGGCGGACTTCACGGAATCGAAGATCATTGCCGAGCTATACGCCCAGGCCCTCGAGGCGAACGGCTTTACCATCCGCCGCCAGTTCGGTATCGGCAGCCGCGAAACCTATATCCCTGCGGTGCAGGACCATTCCATCGACCTCATTCCGGAGTACACCGGCAATCTGCTTCAGTACTTCGATGAGAAAACCCCGGCGACCACGCCCGACGCGGTGCTTCTGGGGCTGCTCAAGGCGCTTCCCGGCGACTTGTCGATCCTGTATCCGTCGCCTGCGGAAGACAAGGACACGCTTGCCGTCACCGAGGCGACCGCGCAGAAGTGGAATCTGAAGTCCATCGAGGATCTCGCAAAGCACTCACCCGAGGTCAAAATCGGTGCGCCATCCGAATTTCAGACCCGGGTGACCGGTTTGGTGGGTCTCAAGGAGAAGTACGGTTTGGACATCGCGCCTGCCAACTTCGTCGCGATCAGCGACGGCGGCGGTCCGGCAACTGTGCAAGCTCTGACGGGTGGAACCGTCACCGCCGCCAACATCTTCAGCACAGCGCCATCAATCGAGCAGAACAAGCTCGTGGTGCTCGAAGACCCGAAGAACACGTTCCTCGCCGCGAACGTCGTTCCGCTGGTCGCGTCGCAGAAGATGTCCAACGAGCTCAAGACCGTCCTGGACGCCGTGAGCGCCAAGCTCACCACCGAGGGCTTGATCCAGCTCAACACCGCCGTTGAGGGAAACCAGGGCGTCGACCCCGACGAGGCGGCAGGTAAGTGGATCAAGGACAACGGTTTCGACAAACCGATCCAGAAATAGGCCGATGAGCGCTTGCGCGAAGAGGAGATTGCACGGCCAGTGATCACATTCGAGAACGTCACCAAGAAGTATCCGGACGGCACCGTTGCGGTCGATGATCTGACGCTGGAGGTTCCTGAGGGAACGCTCACCGTCTTCGTCGGGCCGTCCGGCTGCGGCAAGACCACGTCGATGCGGATGATCAACCGGATGATCGACCCGACGTCGGGCACGCTCACCGTGGACGGCAACGACGTCACCAAGGTCGATCCCGTCAAGTTGCGCCTCGGCATCGGCTACGTCATTCAGAGCGCCGGGTTGATGCCGCACCTGCGGGTCGTCGACAACGTCGCCACCGTGCCCGTCCTTCGTGGCGAATCACGGCGCAGCGCAAGGAAAGCCGCATTGGCGGTGATGGAACGTGTCGGACTCGACCCGAAGCTCGGAGATCGGTACCCGGCACAGCTGTCGGGCGGCCAGCAGCAGCGTGTCGGCGTGGCGAGGGCACTGGCCGCCGACCCGCCGATCCTGTTGATGGACGAGCCGTTCAGCGCCGTCGACCCAGTGGTGCGTGAGGACCTGCAGACCGAAATTCTGCGGCTGCAAAGCGAACTCCGCAAGACCATCGTCTTCGTCACCCACGACATCGACGAGGCGGTCAAGCTGGGCGACAAGGTGGCGGTCTTTGGGCGCGGCGGCGCCCTATTGCAGTACGCGGAGCCTGCTTTCGTGTTGTCGAACCCTGCCAACGAGCTTGTGTCGGGGTTCGTCGGTGCCGACCGCGGTTATCGAGGCCTGCAGTTCTTCAATGCGACGGGCCTTCCGCTGCACGAGGTTCGGCATGTCGCCGAGAGTGAGCTCGACGCACTCACGCTGGGTCCGGACGAATGGGCGCTGGTCACAAAGGACGACGGCAAGCCGTTTGCGTGGATCAATGCCGATGGTGTCGAGGTCCACCGAAAAGGGAGCGAGTTGTACGACAGCACCGTCGGCGGCGGCTCGTTTTTTCGGCCGGACGGCACACTGCGGCTGGCACTGGACGCCGCACTGTCTTCCCCGACCGGGCTGGGGGTGGCGGTCGACGACGACGGCCAACTGATCGGCGGGGTGAGGGCCGACGATGTGCTGGCGCTGCTCGCGAAGCAGCGGCGCGTCCCGGAAGTGGGGTGAGAAGTGCGCTACCTCTTCACCCACCTCGACGACCTATGGGCGCTCACGCTGATCCACCTGCGGCTGTCACTGATCCCGATCGTGTTGGGGCTGTTGATCGCCGTGCCGCTCGGCGCGCTGGTGCAACGCACGACGGCGCTGCGGCGCGTGACGACGATCACCGCCAGCATCATCTTCACGATTCCGTCGCTGGCGTTGTTCGTCGTGTTGCCGCTGATCATCCCGACGAGGATCCTCGACGAGACCAATGTGATCGTGGCCCTGACGCTCTATACCGTCGCGCTGCTGGTGCGTGCGGTGCCAGAAGCGCTGGACGCGGTGTCACCCACCGTTCTCGACGCCGCAACGGCCGTCGGCTACAAGCCACTGGTCCGTATGCTGAAAGTCGAACTGCCACTTGCTGTTCCGGTCCTCATCGCCAGTCTTCGGGTCGTCGCCGTCACCAACATCTCGATGGTGTCGGTCGGTTCGGTGATCGGCATCGGTGGTCTTGGCACCTGGTTCACCGAGGGCTACCAGTCCAACAAGAGTGACCAGATCATCGCGGGCATCATTGCGATATTCGTGCTCGCAATCGTCATCGACACGCTGATCATGGTCGCCGGGCGGTTGCTCACGCCTTGGACCCGCACGAGTCGAGCCGGCCGAACGAAAGCGAAAGCGGCGGCATGAACTTTCTGCAGCAGGCGCTTTCGTACATCTTCACCGCAGCCAACTGGGGCGGACCGGCGGGGCTGGCCGCGCGGATCGCAGAACATCTGCAGTACACCGTCGTCGCGGTGCTGTTTTCGGTCTTGGTCGCCGTGCCGATCGGGATGCTGATCGGGCACACCGGCCGCGGCACATTCCTCGTCGTCACCGGGGTCAATGCTCTTCGCGCGCTGCCGACACTGGGTGTGCTGTTGCTGGGGGTGCTGCTGTGGGGCCTCGGCCTGGTGCCGCCGACCGTGGCGCTGATGTTGCTGGGCATTCCGCCGCTGTTGGCGGGAACCTATTCGGGCATCGCGAACGTGGACCGCACCGTCGTCGATGCGGCCCGATCGATGGGCATGACCGAGTCACGAGTCCTGTTGCGGGTCGAGGTTCCCAACGCGCTGCCGCTGATTCTCGGCGGGCTGCGCACGGCGACGTTGCAGATCGTGGCCACCGCCACCGTCGCGGCGTACGCGAGTCTGGGCGGCCTTGGCCGCTATCTGATCGACGGCATCAAGGTGCGCGAGTTCTACCTTGCGTTGGTCGGTGCGTTGATGGTCACTGCGGTGGCGTTGATCCTTGACGCCGCGCTGGCTTTCGCCGTGTGGGCCTCGGTCCCCGGCAGCGGCCGCATGCGCCGAATGCCGCAGCCGTTGCTCGGCGACGAGATCGTGCTCGAAACACGAGGAAACACGCGCGAACCTTCTTCAAGCACTTCGGTAGGCCGCTACGAACGAGGCGGTCCTTCGCATACGGTAGAGGGGTGAGTGAAGCAGGTCGCTCTGATGTGACGGAAAGCGCCTGGCCGGCCATCCTGACCTGGCGGGCGCATGACGTTCCCCGGATGGAGTCCGTACGGGTTCAACTGTCGGGCAACCGCATCAAGGCCTACGGCAGGATCGTCGCGGCCGCGACCCCGTCCCACCCCGCCTTTTCCGCGTCCTACGACCTGGTGACCGACGAGGCAGGCGCGACCAAGCGACTGTCACTGAGCGTCACCCTGGCCGAGCGTGAGCGGCAGCTGTCCATCGCCCGCGACGAAGAGAACATGTGGTTGGTGCAGCAGCACACCGGCGAGACGAAACGCGCTGCCTATGACGGCGCGCTCGATGTCGACGTGATTTTCAGCCCGTTCTTCAACGCGCTGCCGATCCGACGCACCGGTCTTTATCAGCGCACCGATTCGGTGACGTGCCCCGTGGTGTACGTGCGCTTGCCGGAGTTGTCCGTCGACCCGGCGGTGATCAGCTACAGCAGCGCCCCGGATGGGATCAAACTGCATTCGCCCGCCGCCGAGACCACGATCAGGGTCGATGACAACGGCTTCATCCTCGATTACCCAGGGTTGGCAGAGCGGATCTGATCACCCCGCCCGCACGGCCCGCCGCGGCGAGCTCTTCGCGCCACTTCTCCTCCCCGATGACGGTGGTGACGATCTCGGGTCGGCTGAAGCTGTCGTAGCGGATGCGGGCGGCGTGACCGGTCTCGACCAGTTGGGTCAGGGGTCTCTTCGCGGCCAGCGCGTCGCGCGCTTGGCCAAGCAGGCCAAGGGTGCGCTCCAGGACGGGTAGAAGCTGGTCGGCGTTGGCCTCACACATGGCGCGCACCAGGTCCGGGGCGGTGGCCGCTACCCGGGTGCCGTCGCGGAATGAGCCGGCGGCCAGCGCGAACGCCAGCGGAACCTCACCCGCGGTGACGGCGAGTGCCTCGGCGAGCAGGTGAGGCAGGTGCGAGATGGTGGCGGCGGCGGCATCGTGCTCATCGGAACGGGCGGGGACGACGACGGCGCCGCAGTCCAGCGCGAGGTTCATCACCATGGTCCAGACGGCGGCGTCGACATGGTCGTCGACGCTGATCACCCAGGGTGCACCGACGAACAGCCGGGGATTGCCGGCCGACCAACCTGAGTGAGCCGTCCCAGCCATCGGATGGCCTCCGACGAAGCGCTCGATCAGACCGAACGACTGAACCTCCTCGAGCACCGCGCTCTTCACGCTGGTCACGTCGGTCAGCGGGCACTGCGGCGCCGAATCGCGAATATGGCCAAGCATCTGCGGCAGCGCGGGCACCGGTACGGACAGCACGATCAATGCGTTGCTGTCGGCGGCTCGCGCCAACGCCTTGTCGAGGTTCTCGGTGGCGTCGAACCCGTCGAATTTCGCCGCCTGCACGGCGTCGATCGAGCGGTTATATCCGAAAACCTCGCGCCCGGCCGCCGCAGCGGCGCGCATTACGGATCCCCCGATAAGACCAAGACCCACCACACAAACGGGTGTGTTTGTCACCCTCCAAGATTGGCACATCGCCTGTATCGCCCGACGTCAGGCTTGGTGTCGATTGCTAGTCAGCCCTGCCGTCGGCGACTACCGTGAGTGCATATGGGAGCACAGAGTGCACCGGCGCAGGGTAAGGCCGCCGATACGCCAGACGGCTTTGGCGTTGCCGTCGTGCGCGAGGACGGTAAATGGCGTTGCTCGTCGATGCGTAAGGCCTCTCTGAACAGCTTGACCGCCGCGGAAACCGAGCTGCGTGAATTGCGTAGTGCCGGAGCTGTTTTCGGGTTACTCGACGTCGATGACGAGTTCTTCGTGATCGTCCGCCCCGCGCCTGCGGGCACGCGGCTCCTGCTGTCGGATGCCACCGCAGCGCTGGATTACGACATCGCTGCAGAGGTGCTCGAGAAGCTCGACAACGACATCAGCCAAGAGGAGCTGGAGGAAGCCGACCCGTTCGAGGAGGGCGACCTCGGCCTGCTTTCGGACGTCGGCCTGCCCGAGGCGGTGTTGGGGGTCATCCTCGACGAGTCGGACCTCTACGCCGACGAACAACTGGGCCGGATCGCGCGGGAGATGGGCTTCGCCGACGAGCTGTCGGCCGTGCTCGACCGCCTCGATCGGTGAGAACCGACGAAGACCTGATCAGGGCCGCGCTCGATGCCGCCTCTGCTGCGGGGCCGCGTGACGTGCCGATTGGCGCGGTGATCGTCGCGGCCGACGGCACCGAATTGGCGCGGTCCGCGAACAAGCGCGAAGAGCTAGGCGATCCGACCGCGCACGCCGAGATCCTCGCGATGCGGGCGGCGGCGTCGGCACTCGGCGATGGCTGGCGACTTGAAGGCGCGACGATCTGGCGGTCACCGTCGAACCGTGCACGATGTGTGCAGGCGCGCTCGTGATGGCACGGGTGGCGCGGCTGGTGTTCGGTGCGTGGGAACCGAAGACGGGGGCCGTCGGCTCGCTGTGGGACGTGGTCCGAGACCGGCGTCTGACGCACCGGCCGGAAGTCCGCGGGGGAGTGCTCGCCGACGAGTGCGCCGCGCCGCTTGAGGCGTTCTTCGCTAACCAGCGATAGTTTCCTGTGCTCTCCGAGCCGAGATCTGCCCTCGCGCAAGGCATTTTCGATCTCTGACCATGTCCGCTTGACGATCTGCGACGCGGGCTGCAGTTCGGTGATCCGCGAGGACACCTGACCGGTGTTGGCGACGCTGGCGTCCATGTCGCCGTCGAAGTAGAGGTCGGTGATCCGGCCGAGCAGCTTCACGTCTCGGGTCGGCCGCGGCCACTCGGGCTGCGAGCCCCGTTCGCAGCACGCGCATCGTGGGGTTGCCGGGAATGTCGAGCATCACCGTGCCGTCGTCGTTGGCGGCCATGATCGCGTCCTTGAAGTTCGAGTGCACGGCGGCTTCATGGCTGGCGAGCATCCGGGTGCCCATCTGAACGCCCTCGGCGCCGAGGACGACGGCGGCCGCGGCGGATCTGGCGTCGCATATCCCTCCTGCCGCGATGATCGGCAGGTCGACCCGATCGGCGACGAGGGGAAGCAGCACCATCGTCGAAGCGCCGAGAGCCGATTTGAAACCGCCGCCCTCGACACCCTCGACCACCAACGCGTCCACGCCGGCGTCCGCGGCCTTCATCGCGCCCTTCAGCGATCCGACGACATGGATGACCGTCATGCCGGCCTCGTGCAGCCGTGCGGTGAACAGGGCCGGGTCACCCGCAGAGGTGAAGACGTGCCGAACCTCGGCGGCGACGAGCTCGTCGACGATGGACGGATCGCGTTTCCAGCCCTGGATCATCAGGTTCGCCGCCACTGGCCGGTCGGTCAGTTCCCGCACCCGGCGCAGGTCAGCGCGGCCCTCTGGGGTCAGCGTCTCGATCATGCCGAGGCCACCGCCCTCGGAGACCGCGGCGGCCAGTTCGGCTCTGGCGATGTACGTCATCGGTGCCTGGACGACGGGGTACTCGATATCGAGCAGGGCTTGGATGCGGTTGGTCACCGCTTCATTGTGTGCCAGCCCCTCAGCGCGATTGGATTCGCTCGGCGATCGGCCGGTAAGCTGCCACGCGGTGGCGTGTCCGAGCGGCCTAAGGAGCACGCCTCGAAAGCGTGTGACGGGTAACCCCCGTCCGAGGGTTCAAATCCCTCCGCCACCGCCAAGATCGTGGCTGCTCAAGGGGTGTTTTTCACCCCTGAGCCAGTCCCCGTGAGCACATTTTGGACCACATTTGGTGTCAGCCGCCGCGCCGTACTTCGCGTGCAACGTCGCGGCGACGGCATCAGGTCGGTCGTCGAACAGGTCCGCGTAGACCTTCAGCGTGACGGCGGGATCTTTGTGCCCGAGCATGCGCGCCAGGGCCAGGACGTTGACACCCGCCGACACGGCCAGGGACGCACAGGTGTGCCGAAGATCGTGCGGCGTGATGTCTTGCACCTTGGCCCGCTTCACCGCTCCGACGAACCAGCCGCCGTTGGACTTGGGTCGCGGGAGGTAGTCGGACCCGTTGCCGAACACCAACTCATCGGGAGCTTTGCCCGTGCACTGCACCGACAGAGCATCGAGCACGAACGTCGGCACCGGAACCGAGCGAGCTTCGCGACCCTTGGTCGGCCCCACCGCGTGATCAACACCGAGTTGCACGGCGTTCTCCGACACCGAGATGCGACGGCGCAGGAACTCAACATGACCAACCCGCAGCGCCACGGCTTCGCCCCACCGCAACCCGCAGTAGGCCAGCACCAACACCAGAGCGCCATGCTCGCCGGATTCCTTCACCAACCGCGCCACATCATCAGCACTCAGGTAGATGTGGCGTTGCTGATCTTCTTCGGCAGGTTCTCGACACCCTTGCATGGATTGACCGGTAGCCGTTTGCCTTTCACGGCGTCGGTGAGGATGCCCGAGAGCACGCCATAGGCACGTAACACGGTCGTCGGGCTGCCGGTCAGGTCGGTGACCCATTCCTCTACCGACAACAGATCCACATCGGCCACCGGGGTTTGACCCCAATGCGGCTGGACATGAACGCGCCACGCGCTTTCCAGCATCCGGTAGTGGCTCTGGGCTGTTGACTTCTCTTTGCGGGCAAGCCATTTCGGAGCGATCTCACCGACCGTTACGCGACCCATCTTGGGTGCGATGTATTCGCCGGTCAGCTTCTTGACCTCAACATCGTTGGCGAACGTCTGCGCGTCACGCTTTCGGGTGAAGCCACGCTTCATGGTCTGCTTGTTGTTGGGCTGCCGGTACCGCACCGCGTAAAGCGTTGCACCGCTCGCGTTTTGGTACTTCTCGATGGTGGCCATCTCTACTTCCCATTCCTGATAACGCGGTGGACAGTGCCGACACTGCAACCGATCTCGTCTGATATGGCCCGCATTGTTCGGCCCTCCCGGTGCAGTTTGCGAATGTGCTTGTCGCGGTCGCTGTTGTCCACTCGACGGCTCGGTCGTAACTTGCCGTCCAGACCTTTGGTCATGTTCACGGTCACCATGCCGTCAGCGTCAGGCTGGTAGTCGGTGCGGCGCTGTCGTCGCCTGTGCACGGTGGCCGGTGCTACACCCTTGGCGCTGGCGACTGCGCGGATACTTGGCCTCATAGCGTTCAACTGTACCGACACTGTCAAACAGTTGAACAAAGCGCAGATCAGGGCATACGACACTGAGACATTTGACTCAGTACATCACGGGTGCTCACACACGATCACAACTCGACTAGCACACTCCCCACACCCGGCGTAACCTGAAGTTGCCTCGCGTCGGAACGGTCTCCACGCAACACATTTCACGCAAATGCGTGGATTGACCGCCGACATAGGAGAGGTAAATGCCAATGGCAACAACCGAATCCAAGCTGGCCAAGCTCTGCGCGGATGCCGGGTTTGACCTCAATGAACTGCCACCAGTCATGACCGCCGAGCAACTGGGACCGATCCTCGGCCAGACGGTCGCCGCGATGGCCAGTGACCGATACCGTGGCATTGGCCCGCCATTCGTCAAGCATGGCAGGCGAATTCGCTATCTGCGGGCCGACGTGGCGCGATACCTGCTCGCTCACAGGAAGTTAAGCGCATGAGCGCCCAGACCCCAACGGAGCCGGTGAAGCCTGACCTGGCTCCGGTTGGGTCACCAACCGAGAAAGCCCGCGTTTGTGTCACGTGTGGCGAAAGGTACTGCCGCCGAGGCCAAGTGCGCTGTACGGACTGCGGGAGAGAAGTGATGGCACGCCGAAATAACACCCGAGCGACGACGAAACATGTCGCGGCCATCGCTGTCTGCGGCGCTGCTTACCCAGACGGCGTTGGGTACTGCCAACGACTTCATGGCCACCGGGGCAGCCATCGTGCACCCATTGGCGGGCGACTGATCGACTGGTCGGCCAAACAAGACATCCGAAGAGAGCGAGTCGGTCTGATTGGCCCGCAGTCAATTTCGACAGTGCATCGTAGTCGATTGTGATGCCGGTGCGTTCTGCCGTGGCTGGTGCCGACGCCACTACTCCAAGTGGCGGGCTCTATGGCGACCCGTACGCAGGGGCCATATCAACGCAATCCGACCAGGTGCACCGTCAAGCACTGTGATGGCCGAGCGCGCACACACGGTCTGTGCGACGCACACCATATGCGCTGGCGCAGACCAGGATCGACAAAACCAGACAAGAAGCGGTGAGACGGTGGAAACCGAAGAGCACAGAATCAAATGACTCAATGCCTTAGGCAGACAATCAAATGTAGACTCGAAAGGCTAACTATCCCTACGACAAAGGACACCTGACATGCCCGCTAAATTGACAAACCCCTCAGAAAAACGCAATGGCCCGGTAGAATCGGCACTTTACCGGACCATTGCAACGAACGAGATTCGCATGTCCAATGGTACACGCCCAAACACCTCCAACGCCAAGCGCGACCGCTACCCCTGGGAACCAAACCCTACGTCGATCACCAGGCCGCGAAGGTATCGGCCATTGCAGCCGCCAAACCGCGCAGTGTGGATACGAACAGCGCAGCGGTCAAGGCATATGCCCAGAAGGCTTTCGAAGCCGAGACGGACAAGCTCAGCCGTGCACCCAGCGGCGAGCGCAACCACCAGTTGTTCAAGTCGGCAGCCAATCTGTTCGAGCTTGTGGCAGCCGAGGTGCTCGATGAATCGAAGGTCACCGACGCGCTGCGAGAAGCCGCCGTGCCAATGGTTTAGAGCAAGACGACGGCCAGCACTCAGTCCTTAACACATCGCGTCAGGTCGCCGGAAAGGACTCGACCAACCACGCGATCTGTCAAAGGTCGCAAGCACAACGGCGTTCACATCGCGACGCCGGCAAAAAGAAATCAAGCTTGCAACAGCCTACGACCTAGAGCGCGGGTTCTGGGACTCACGCGAATCACTGCGACACATCTTCCTTGTGCGCTGAGCCGCATGTGCTCACCATGGGCAGTGCTCGGATATTGCGCGCAAGAGCTTTGGCGCAGTGCGGCCACACATCCTGTTACCACCACTGATCGGCGGCGA
>CAVXZT010000009.1:0-125837 GCA_963766465.1 uncultured Actinomycetota bacterium | reverse complement strand
TTCCGGGTGGAAAGCCCTGCTATTAGCAACCTCTCAGGTTAGGGTTAGCACGCTCGTTGCCAGCTAATTTCATCACTGGAAGGCGCCATGACCGATCAACCGCCACCGCCCCCTGGTAACTACCCACCTCCTCCGCCTCCACCCGGTGGGTATCCGCCTCCTCCTCCGCAGGGCGGTGGCTACCAGCCGCCCCCACCGCCCGGTGGCGGCTACCAGCCGCCTCCAGCACCGGCCGCAGGCTATTCACAGGTGCCGGGCGCCCCTCCGTCGGGCGCGCTGCCCAAAGAGGCGTACACGCCGTGGCTCACCCGCGTGTTTGCGTGGCTGATCGACTTCATCCCTGTCGCGATCCTCGAGGGCATCGGCTACGGGCTGCTGCTCGGCACGCGTGAGACGGCGTGCATCACCGACACGTCCGAGTACGACCTCGGCGAGTTCTGCGCCACTGGCGCTTCCACACTGGGCCAGGCGTCGTTCATCATCACCTGGCTGCTGTCGATCGCCTACCTCGTATGGAACTACGGCTACCGCCAGGGGACCACAGGGTCGAGCATCGGCAAGGGCATCATGAAGTTCAAGGTGGTCAGCGAAAAGACTGGGCAGCCAATCGGTTTCGGCATGTCCATCGTTCGGCAGCTGGCGCACATCATCGATGGCGCGATCTGCTACATCGGCTACTTGTTCCCGCTATGGGACGCCAAGAGGCAGACCATCGCCGACAAGATCATGACAACCATTTGCTTGCCGCTTTAGGCACCGACTAGTCCGGAAGGCGCGATGACCGACCAACCACCCCCGCCGCCTGGCGGGTATCCACCCCCACCGCCCGGCGGGTACCCACCCCCGCCGCCTCAGGGTGGCGGTTACCCACCCCCTCAGGGCGGCGGTTATCCTCCGCCACCGCCGCCGGGCGCGTATCCGCCGCCTCCTCAGCAGCAGGGCGGTTATCCTCCGCCGCCTCCTCAGCAGCAGGGCGGTTATCCTCCGCCGCCCCCACACGGTGCGCCCGGATACCCGCCGCCACCCGCGCCCCCGGTGCCCGCTATGCCGAAAGAGGCGTACACACCGTGGATCACGCGAGTTTTGGCGTGGCTGATCGATAACGTTCCCGTGTTCATCGTTCTGGGCATCGTGTACGGCATTGCGTTCGGCACCGCCGACAACCAATGCGTCAGCACCGGTGAGTACAGCTACGGCGTCTACTGCACGTCGAGCTTCGGGGCGATCGGTGTGATCCTGCTTGGGCTCGGCTACATCGCGGTCCTTGCGTACTGGGTGTGGAACTGGGGTTATCGCCAGGGCACCACAGGGTCGAGCATCGGCAAGGGCATCATGAAGTTCAAGGTTGTCAGCGAAAAGACCTGGCAGCCAATCGGCTTCGGGATGTCGATCGTGCGTCAGCTAGCGCACATCGTTGACGGGGCCGTCTGCTACATCGGCTATTTCTTCCCGTTGTGGGACGCCAAGCGGCAGACGTTGGCCGACAAGATCATGACGACGGTATGTGTGCCGCTGAACCCGCAGCCGCTGCCGCCTGGGCCGCCGTCGCAGCTCAACCCGCAACCCTTACCGCCACAGCAGTAACGACGACCATCGAAGGGCGCTGATCGCGGTCAGCGCCCTTCGGTGCGTCAGAAGGGTGTCATGACTAGCCCACCACCCCCCGGGAACTATCCGCCGCCTCCGCCTGGGGCGTACTACCCGCCGGCAGGGTGGGTACTGCCGACGGAGACCTACACCCCATGGGTCAAACGTCTGCTGGCCTTCATGATCGACTGGGCGCCAATCTGGTTGGTGTTCCTCGTTCCCATGATCGGCTTGTTCGTCACGGACGGCTGGGCGTGCTTTGATGCCATGTACGGCTCTAGCACCAACTACTGCACGACATCGAGTTCGGACTTGTGGATCATCGTCCAGGGGCTCGGGTTCCTGGCCTGCGTGCCCTACTTCTTCTGGAACTTCTGCTACCGGCAGGGCAAGACTGGGAAGAGCATCGGCAAGTCGGCACTGAAGTTCAACGTGATCAGCGAAAAGACCTGGCAACCCATCGGTTTTTGGATGTCGTTCGTGCGTCAGATCGCTCACTACATCGACCAACTCATCTGCTACATCGGATATCTGTTCCCGTTGTGGGACGAAAAGCGTCAGACGATCGCCGACAAGCTCATGAGTACCGTCTGCGTGACTGTCGATTTCGATCTGCAGGCGCCACTAGAATATCCACGTCGGTATTACTGATCATCTGAAGGCGCTGACACCGGTCAGCGCCTCACCGATGACCAATTGATGAACCTCGGACGTGCCTTCGTAGGTCAGCACGGATTCGAGGTTGTTGGCGTGCCTGATCACCGGATACTCCAGCGTTATCCCGTTGGCCCCCAACAGTGTCCGGCACTGCCGGGCAATCTTGATCGCTTCGCGCACGTTGTTCAGCTTGCCGAAGCTGACCTGTTGCGGGCGGATGCGACCGTCGTCCTTGAGTCGCCCAAGGTGCAGCGCAAGCAACTGGGCCTTGCCGAGTTCGACGGCCATATCCGCCAGCTTGGCTTGCGTCAGTTGGTATCCCGCGAGCGGCTTGTCGAACACCTCGCGGGTGCCGACGTAGTCCAGCGCGGTCTGAAGGCAATCGCGCGCGGCACCGACGCTGCCGAAAATGATGCCGAACCTCGCCTCCGACAGGCAGGCCAGCGGACCGGAAAGTCCATTTGCGTCGGGCAATTGGGCGTCGGCGGGCAGCCGCACATCGTCGAGGTGCAGCTCGGAGGTGACCGATGCGCGCAGCGACAGTTTGTGCGTCATGTCCCGCGCCGAAAAGCCGGGAGTGCCTGCAGGCACCACGAAGCCGATGACGCCCTCCTGAGAGCGCGCCCACACGATCGCGATGTCGGCGATCGATCCGTTGGTGATCCACATCTTCGAGCCGTTGAGGATCCAGTCCGATCCGTCGCGGCGGGCGGTGGTTCGCATGCCCCCCGGATTGGAGCCGAAGTCCGGTTCGGTCAGCCCGAAGCAGCCGATGAGGTCGCCGGTGGCCATGCCGGGCAGCCATTGCTTGCGCTGCTCCTCGCTGCCCCAGCGGTAGATCGCGAACATCGCCAGCGAGCCCTGGACCGACACGAGGCTGCGCAGGCCGGAATCGATGGCCTCGAGCTCCTGGCACACCAGCCCATAGGCCGTCGCAGTGGAACCCCCGCAGCCGTAGCCCTTCAGGTGCATGCCCAGCACACCGAGCTTGCCCAGGTCGGCGGCGAGCTCGCGGACCGGCACCTCGCCGGCCTCGAACCAGTCGGCGATGTGCGGGCGCAGCCGCTGCTCGCCGAACCGGCGCACCGTCTGGCGCAGCTCGATGTCTTCTGGCGTCAGCAGCGAGTCGAGGTCGAGCAAGTCTTCGAGACGGGTAGGCATGATCCATGTCTACACCCTGGTAGATGGCTAAATCACAGCGGCCAAAGGTCACGGAATGAAGTCGCGTAGTCGCATACCCTATGCCGCTCACGAGCTCCGGCAGACAATCAATTCATGGCCGCCCTTGAACCATCCACTGTCACCGAGCGAGATGCCGCGGTGGAGACGTGTGATCTGTGCATAGTGGGAGCCGGCGTCGCCGGACTCAATGCCTTGTTCGTTGCCAGCAAATACCTATCGCGCGATCAAAAGGTCATCCTGGTCGACGAGAGGCCACGCGTCGGCGGCATGTGGGTCGACACCTACCCATATGTGCGGCTACACCAGCCGCACCCCATGTTCACCGCAGGAAACATCAAGTGGACTCTGGGCCGGGATCGCTCCTACTTGGCGACGAAGGGCGAAGTGCTCGACCACTTCGCCTACTGCCTCGATGTGATCAAGCAGCGCGTGCGGGTCGACGAGTACTTCGGCTGGGCCGTCGAATCCGACGATGAGACCGGCGGAGTCGTGCGTGTCACGTGCAGGTCTTCCGAGGGCAGGCGTCTGGTGGTCGAGGCGAAGCAATTGATCAAGGCCTACGGCTTCGAAACCAAGCCGAACGATCCGCTCGAGATTTCCAGCGAGCGCATCTCGTCGGTGTCGCCTGACTCCTGCGACATGCGATGCGATGAAATGCGCGATAGCGAAACCCCGGTGTGGATTATCGGTGGCGGCAAGACCGCGATGGACACCGCACACGCGCTGATCACCGCATACCCCGGCCGTGAGGTAAACCTCGTTGCGGGTTCGGGAACATACTTCCTGAGCCGCGACCGCGTCCTGCCGACCGGGGCCCAAAGATGGTGGCGCGGTAAGTCCTTCACCAACTTCGCGTTGGAAGTCACGCGTCGTTTCGACGGCACCAACGAGACAGATGTCGGAAATTGGTTCCGTGATACCTACGGCACTTGGTTGACGCCCCAGGCCGGCAACTTCCTGTTAGGCCTGCTTTCCGAAACGGAGAACAACACGATCGCGGCCGGCCTGAACGACGTGATCATGGACCACCTCGTGGATGTTGTCGATCGCAATGGCAGCAGCGATCTGGTATTCCGCAGCGGATCCGCCAAGGCGATCGAGCCGGGCAGCTGGATAGTGAACTGCACGGGCTACTTCAAGTCAGACGACCGCCCGTACGTGCCCTACATTTCCCGCGGCGGCGCAGTGCTCTCGATTCAGCCGCGTTCAATCACACTCCAATTGACCACGTTCATGGGCTATTTCATGACGCACTTGCTGATGCTGGGAAAGATCAACGATCTACCGCTGTACGAGCTCGATGCGATGGATCTACGGAAAAAGTGCAATGCGGCATTCCCGCCCACGCTCTTTTCGCTTGCCCTCCACAACATGAGCCTCATCTTCGAAAGCGTCCCGACCAAGGTGTTTTCCGACTGCGGCGTCGACATCAACCGCTGGTATCCACTGCCGCGGCGCATGATTGGCGTGGCACAGTTCGCACTCACCCATCGTCGCGAGCGCGAGCACCAGCGCCGCACCCTCGACACTGTGCGCGAACGGTTCGACATTCGATGCGGCCCGCTCACGCATTCTGCCGGCTAGTCGGCTGGGTGGGCGGCGAACCAGTCCAGCAGCAGGTCGGTCATCTTGTCGGGTTGCTCGTCGAGGATCCAGTGAGAGACGCCTTTGAGGACCTCAAATCGGTACTCGCCGAGCACGTAATCGCCGGTGAGTCGAGCACCTTTCTCCCGCAGCGCTATGTCGCCGTCGCTCCAGACGTGCATCGTCGGCACGGTGACCTTCTTGCCGGTTTCCCGTGAGCTGCTCAGCGGCACCGCGCGGTACCAGTTGAGCGCGGCCGTCAACACACCGGGCTCGGCCATCGCCTTCGCCTCGGCTTCCGCCAACGCCGGCGCATGCTGCGCTCTGGACTCCACCAGACCGGACAGCGTGAACGTCCCGCGCCCCCGCGTCAGGTACCACTCTGGTATCCGGGGCAATTGGAAAAACAAGATGTACCAGGAGGCCAACCCTTGTCGGCTCGTCACAAGGGCGTTGAAGAACGCTCCGGGGTGCGGCACCGACATGGGCGTCACGGTGAGCAGGCGGTCAGGAAATCGTTGAGCGACGCGCCACGCGACGGTGGCGCCCCAGTCATGACCCACCAAGTGCACGCGCTTCCCACCACTTGCATCGATGAGTGAGTGGATGTCCTCTGCCAGCTCGTCAACGCGATAGTCCCGGCGACGCGTTGGCCGGGCGCCGGGGGAATAACCCCGTTGCAGAGGAGCCAGACATCGGTATCCCTGCGCGGTCAACCGAGAGATGACCGGTTGCCACATCGTGTTCTGTTGCGGAAAGCCATGCAGCAAAACGACCACCTGCCCGTCGGCAGGCCCGGCATCGATCACGTCAAACGAGAGCTCGCCGCGACGGAAGTGCTCCATCGCCCAACCGTATCCCGGCCGTCCCGCACGCCTCGATACCCTGATCGGTGATGACTGAAGAACATAGGTTCCGAGGCTTGGCGACCAAGGCCATCCATGCGGGGTTCAGGCCCGACCCGGGCACGGGCGCGGTCAACGCCCCGATCTACGCGAGTTCGACGTTTGCCCAGGACGGCGTCGGCGGGCTGCGCGGCGGATTTGAATACGCGCGCACCGGCAACCCGACCCGCGCGGCGCTGGAGGCGTCGCTGGCCGCGGTGGAGGAGGCCGCTTTCGGCCGGGCGTTTTCCTCTGGCATGGCGGCCACCGACTGTGCGCTGCGCGCCTTGCTGCGGCCGGGCGATCACGTCGTCATCCCCGACGACGCCTATGGCGGCACCTTCCGGCTGATCGACAAGGTGTTCACCAACTGGGGCGTCACCTACACGGCGGCGGCGTTGTCCGATCTCGACGCCGTCCGTGCTGCCATCGCGTCGAACACCCGGCTGATCTGGGTGGAGACGCCGACCAACCCGCTGCTCTCCATCGCCGACATCAGCGCGATTGCGCAACTGGCGGCCGCGTCGAACACGAAGGTATTGGTGGACAACACCTTTGCCTCGCCTGCACTGCAGCAGCCGTTGCTCTTCGGCGCCGACATTGTGCTGCACTCGACGACCAAGTACATCGGCGGGCACTCCGACGTGGTGGGTGGGGCGCTGCTGACCAACGACGAAGAACTCGACACCGCATTCGCATTCCTCCAGAACGGCGCGGGTGCGGTGCCAGGCCCATTCGACGCGTACCTCACCATGCGTGGACTCAAGACGCTGGTGCTGCGAATGCAGCGGCATAGCGAGAACGCCGCGCTGGTGGCGGAGTTCCTCGACGCACACGCCGCGGTGGAGAGCGTGTTGTATCCAGGGCTGCCCGCACACCCCGGTCACGAGGTCGCCAAGAAGCAGATGAGCGGGTTCGGCGGCATGGTTTCGGTCCGGATGCGCGGCGGGCCCCAGGCGGCTCACGACTTCTGCTCCCGCACAGAGATTTTCATTCTTGCCGAGTCGCTGGGCGGAGTGGAATCGCTGATCGAGTATCCGGGTGCTATGACGCATGCGTCGACGGCGGGCTCGCAACTTGAGGTGCCCGACGACCTTGTGCGGCTGTCGGTCGGCATCGAGGATTCCGCCGACCTACTGGCCGACCTGGAGCAGGCGCTACGCTAGCGCGCCTCGCACCGCCGATGCGGTGATCGCCAGATTCACTTCGGGCATTGCCGTCGGATACTCGTCCACCCAACTGCCGCTGGCGATTTCACCGGCTCTCGCGTGCACCCACCGCCAGCCGCGGTCGTTGAGGCTCAGCAGCGCACCGAAACCGTCGACCGCGTGCAGCAACGAGATGATCGCCGCCGTCGTAGGGGCGGGCGGCCTGCGGTCGAACAGTGCGGCCAGCAGTGCTGCGCGCGCCTGACTCACACGCGCGCGGCTTGTCAGCGGCCACGCATAGGGGTGGCTGAATCGCTTGGAGTTCAACCGAACACGCCGAATCTGGCCCGTCTGCTCCAGATAGATGGTGAGGTTCTCCTCGGCGTGTTTGGACAGTCGCTTGACCGCGGCGGCGGGCCGCAACGGCCGTCGCTGCAGCAGTTGAAACGCTGGCGCGACAACGGGATCCATCGGGCCGGGAGCTGCGAGCGCCACCAGCCGGCCGGGCTCGACCCGCTCACCGGCCATCGCGGGACGGATCCGGCACGCGTGCGCCAAATCGAGCAGTACCGCGCCGGAAAGCACCCGCTCCCGGCGGACACGGTCGAGGCTGGGCTGAGCGGACGCGTTGTCGAGCAGCAGCAGAAAAAGGTCCTCGGCGATCTGCGCCATAGGCGGACTGTAAACCCGCCCGCGGCGGGGCCGCGAATCAGGACTCAACGGCGGGGCCGCGAATTAGGAGTGGTACGGCTCCGCGCTGACCAGCGTGACCTTGACGGTATTGCCGTTGGGCACGGTGTAGCTGCGGCTCTCGCCGACCTTCGCGTCGATCAGGGCCTCGCCCAGTGGAGACTTCGGCGAGTAGACCTCGAGCTTCCCGTCGGACACGCCCTCCTGGCGGGTGGCGATCAGGAACGTCTCGGTATCGCTCTTGTCGTCGTCGTAGAACACCTTCACGACCGAACCGGGAAGGGCCACACCGGACTGCTTGGGCGCCTCGCCCACCTTCGCGTTGTTCAGCAGCTCCTGCAGCTGACGGATGCGGGCCTCCTGCTGGCCCTGCTCCTCGCGGGCGGCGTGATAGCCGCCGTTCTCGCGCAGGTCGCCCTCTTCGCGGCGGTCGTTGATCTCGGCGGCGATGACCGGTCGATTGGCGATCAGCTGATCGAGCTCCACCTTCAGCCGGTCGTGTGCTTCCTGGGTCAGCCAGGTGACCTGGGTGTCGGTCATGTTCGTCGCGCTCCCCTCGTTATTGCTCTCGCGCTCTTCGCGTAAGAAGTCTCGTGCCACGGCGCTGGGAGCTCTCCCACGTGTATTGCCACAATCGCGGGCGCCGAATCAGCACACTTAAAGCAGCAATACACGGTCCCAACAGGACCGTGTATCGGACCATCATAGCACTGCGGGGACAGCCGATTTTCACGAATTCGCAGTTCGGCGTTTGTTGCGCCGCCCTCTTTCGTGTGTTTCTACGAGGCCACCAGGTAGGACGGGACGTCGGTTCCGCAGCCGTAGACGTCGCCGACCACCGGCGGCCGACTGGCCTTGACGACCGTCGTGACCTGCACGGTCGTCTGCGTCGACGGCGGGACCAGCACTTCGCGGCGGCCGGTCTCGCTGCCGTCGATCGAACGCGCCCGCACAATGCACACCACCGGCCGGGACGGGTCGTCGCGGGTGACGGTGATCGTTACCTGCACCGTTTCGCCATCGACCAGCTGATAGCCGCCAAGCTCGCCTTTGACCTCGCCTGTGCCAAGCCGCTGTGAAGCGATCACAGCGATCCCAACCCCGATCGCGAGGACCAGCACGGTCAACCCGATGGCGATCCAGCGACGGTTGCTGCGCGACAGCCGCTGCCGCCCGTAGCGGTCGGCGGGGCGCTCGATCATCTCGTTTCGCATGCCCGTCCGTCGGATAGTTCTACAGAACTGGAACTATAGGGCTACCCAGATGGTTGGAACGTCTCGACAAACGTCGACCATTAGTCGGCACGTGACGAGTAGGTAAGAGGGAAGAGTTGAGCGAACTGCGCTTGATGGCGGTGCACGCCCACCCGGACGACGAGTCCAGCAAGGGTGCGGCCACCACGGCTCGCTACGCCGACGAGGGCGTGCGGGTGCTCGTGGTGACCCTGACCGGCGGCGAGCGCGGCGACATCCTCAACCCAGCGATGGACCTGCCCGAGGTGCACGGCCGGATAACCGAGATCCGCCGCGACGAGATGGCCAAGGCCGCCGAGATCCTCGGCGTCGAGCACCACTGGCTCGGCTTCGTCGACTCCGGGCTGCCCGAGGGTGACCCGCTGCCACCGCTGCCCGACG
This sequence comes from uncultured Actinomycetota bacterium, assembly GCA_963766465.1. GTDB lineage: Bacteria > Actinomycetota > Actinomycetes > Mycobacteriales > Mycobacteriaceae > Mycobacterium. The sequence continues at coordinate 116,471 of CAVXZT010000009.1, read as the reverse complement.
GCTGCCTTGGCGTGGTGCCGCTGGAGGAGCCGGTGGAGGCGCTGGTCCGTCTGGTCCGCAAGTTCAAGCCGCACGTGATGACCACCTACGACGAGAACGGCGGCTACCCGCATCCTGACCACATCCGAACCCACCAGGTATCGGTCGCCGCGTATGAAGCCGCAGGTGACTACCGGCAGTTCCCCGACGCCGGCCAGCCATGGGATGTCCTCAAGCTGTACTACAACCACGGGTTTGTGCGGCGACGCATGCAGATGCTGCAGGACGAATTCGCCAAACACGGCGAGGTGGGCCCTTTCGAAAAGTGGCTCCAGCACTGGGATCCCGATCATGACCCGTTTGCGCAGCGCGTGACCACTCGGATCGAGTGCTCCAAGTACTTCGCGCAGCGCGATGACGCCTTGCGTGCGCACGCGACGCAGATCGACCCCAACGGCGATTTCTTCCGAGCGCCCATCGAATGGCAGCAACGGCTATGGCCGACAGAGGAATTCGAGCTGGCCCGGTCACGGACGCCGGTGTCGCTGCCCGAGAGCGACCTGTTCGCTGGTATCGAGACCGACCAGTGAACGACGCCATGATGATCGCGATCGGTCTGCTCGCCGACGAAGTTCCCCGAGACACCGGCCCGGACTTCGGCAAGGCCAGCCCGTTCGGTCTCGTGATCGTCGTGATCCTGTTGATCGGGACGTTCCTGTTGGTGTGGTCGATGAACCGGCATCTGCGCAAGCTGCCCAAGTCGTTCGACGACGCCGAGCCCGACCAAGCCGCCGACGAGGACCCCAAGAGTGAGCCCAGCGGCTGAGAGCGGTCGAGAAGCGATGGGGCTCAAGCACAGAGCAGTGCAAGCGGTATGACCGCAACGCCGTCGCGCCGGCGGTACGCGTTGGTGCCCGTGGTGATGACGAGCAACTCGACGGTGTCGTTCGGGAGTTGATTCCGTAACCAGTGAAGGTGTCGAACATCGGCGTCCGTGACGCCTGCGGCGAGCTTGACCTCGATGCCGACGATCTGGCCATCGGGCCCCTCAACGACTAGGTCGACCTCGTGATCGCCGTTACGAGTGCGTAGGTGACCGACACGACTTTCGGATGCTTGGGCGGCCACCCGGACCGTCAATGTTGCCAGAGACTCGAACAGCGGCCCTGCCATATGGCTGCCTGTGGGGGAGCCGAGGGTACCGGCAGAGAGGTTGAGGATCCTTGCGGCCAGTGCCGGGTCGGCAAGCTGATGCTTTGGCGCCTGCTGTAGTCGCGTCATTGGGCTTCGACTCGGGCTCCATCCCGGGACCGGGTCGAGCAGCCAGAGCTGTGAGAGGTGGTCGCGGTAGGCGATGGTGGTGGTCTTGGCCGGTTGCGAGCCATCACCGGCGGTTGTCGCGTCGAGGATCCGTGAGTACGAGGTGGTGGTCGACGACGCCGCGGCATAGGCGGCGAGCCAGCGCCGCAACGTTTCAGGCCGACGGACCGTGAAGCCGTTCTCGGGAAGGTCACGGTCGATCACGCGCTGAAGGTAGGCGTCGAGCAGACGACGGCGCAGCCGAGGTGCTTGATGTCGGATTCCCGGGAACCCGCTGAACTCGATGGCTTCGAAGTAATCCGCCAACGTGATACTGGTTGCGCCAGTCACACGATGACTCTTCCCGGCGATGAGTGCGCCCAGGCTGACGGCGGGTTCCGCTATTCCACGTTCGTAGACCGCCATAGGGCGCATGCGCAGGGACAGAATCCGACCCGCGCCGCTATGAGTGCCGACCCCGAAAGCCGGCGTCGCACTTCCGGTGAGGAGGAACCGCCCGGGTGTTGCGCCTTCGTCGACCTTGCGTCGCACCGCATCCCAGATTTCCGGGAAGCGTTGCCACTCGTCGATGAGAAGGGTGCCTGACGGTGCAGTCGCGAAGACCGGGTCGGCCTCGACCAGTGCGCGCTGAGTCGGATCGTCCAACAACCACGCCGCTGTCGCGCGGCGCTGCGCGGTGGCGGTCTTGCCGACGCCTTTAGGGCCATCGATCGCGATCGCAGGAGCCAGCGTGAGTAACTCATCGAGTTCCTGGTCTACGGTACGGCGCAAGTACGGCACCCCTGTAGGCTACCGTTAGCAGCACATTTACGCTACCTTTAGCATCAAAGCTACGCTACCTCTAGCAGACATCCTGCGCTACTAAGAGCAGCACTGCGAACCTGCGGCTACGTTCGAATAGTGACGAACCAGCTCGCTACCGCCACCAGCCCCTACCTGCGTCAGCACGCCGACAACCCGGTGCACTGGCAGCAGTGGACGCCAGGAGCGCTGGCCGAGGCGGCCGCCCGTGACGTGCCGATCCTGCTTTCCATCGGGTACGCGGCGTGTCATTGGTGCCACGTGATGGCCCACGAGTCGTTCGAGGACGATCAGGTCGCCGCCGCGATGAACGACGGGTTCGTGAACATCAAGGTGGACCGCGAGGAGCGGCCCGACATCGATGCGGTGTACATGAACGCCACCGTCGCGTTGACCGGGCAGGGCGGCTGGCCGATGACATGTTTCCTCACCCCTGATGGGCGGCCGTTCTTCTGCGGGACCTATTACCCGAAAGCGAACTTCCTGCAGCTGCTCGCCGCGGTCACCGAGACGTGGCGCACCAGGCGCGGCGAGGTCGAGGAAGCCTCCGACAACATCGCGGGCGAGCTGCGGTCGATGGCATCGGGCCTTCCCGGCGGTGGGCCGCCGGTGGCGCCAGCGCTGTGCGACCACGCCGTTGCCAATGCCCTGCAGGACGCGGACGTCGAGCGCGGCGGGTTTGGCGGCGCACCGAAGTTCCCGCCTTCGGCGCTCCTGGAAGCGATGCTGCGCAACCACGAACGCACCGGCGACATCTTGCCGATGGAGGCGGTGGAGCGGACCTGCACGGCGATGGCGCGGGGAGGCATCTACGACCAGCTGGCCGGTGGGTTCGCCCGCTACAGCGTCGACGCGTCGTGGGTGGTGCCGCACTTCGAGAAGATGCTCTACGACAATGCGCTGCTGCTGCGGGTGTATGCGCATTGGGCGCGACGCACATCAAACCCGTTGGCCCGCAAGGTGGCTGACGAGACTGCGCGGTTCATGATCGATGACTTGGGTGCGGACGGGATGTTCACCTCGTCGCTGGACGCGGACGCTGACGGCCGCGAGGGGTTGACCTACGTCTGGACGCCCGCGCAGCTGAGTGAGGTGTTGGGTGCCGACGATGGACGTTGGGCCGCAGAGCTTTTCAATGTCACGGACACCGGCACATTCGAAGAGGGCAGTTCGGTGCTGCAGCTGTTGGGTGATCCCGACGATCCCGAACGCTTCGACCGTGTGCGCACCGCGCTGCTGGCCGCACGCCTCACCCGGCCGCAGCCCGGCCGCGACGACAAGGTCGTCACTGCGTGGAACGGGTTGGCGGTCACCGCGCTCGCCGAGGCAAGCGTCGCACTCGGTCGGCCCGAATTCCTCGAAGCCGCGATCGGATGCGCACGCTCAGTCGTCGACCTGCATGTCGTTGACGGCCGATTGCGACGCGCCAGCCTCGGCGGACGGGTCGGTGACAGCGCAGCGATCCTCGAGGATCACGCGACCCTGGCCACCGGCCTATTGACGCTGTATCAGCTGACCGGCGACGCATCGTGGCTGACCGCCGCTACCGGCCTCCTCGACGCCGCACTCGACCATTTCACCGACTCGGACCGGGAGGGCCGCTGGTTCGACAGCGCCGACGACGCCGAGCAGCTGATGGTTCGACCCGCCGACCCTCTCGACGGCGCCACCCCCTCGGGTGCCTCGACGATTGCCGAGGCGCTGCAACTCGCAGCGCACCTTGCGCCGCAGCCGGACCGTTACGCCGCCGCGGCCGACGCCACGTTGGCCAGCGCGACGCCCATCCTGGCCCGGCTGTCCCGTTCGGGCGGACACTGGCTGGCGGTCGCCGAGGCCGCGGTGCGCGGACCCATCCAGATCGCAGTGGCCTGCGACCCGAAGCAATCGGAATTGCTTTCTGCAGCACGCGAATTGGCGCCTGGCGGAGCCGTTGTGGTGGGTGGTCCTGTCAATTCCTCGGAGCTGCTGGTCGACCGTGACCGGGTCGGTGGTTCCGATGCCGCCTACGTCTGCCGCGGCAGGGTGTGCGACCTGCCCGTCACCACTACTGAGGATTTAGCCGCCGCGCTGCGGTAGCCTCGCCGCCATGCCCAGCGCCGAGCAGATCACCCAGACCGTCACCCGCTACCTCGATTTCGTCTCGAAGGGCCAACCGGACGAAGTCGCCGCTCTCTACGCCGATGACGCCACCGTCGAGGATCCGGTTGGGGGAGAGCTGCACATCGGCCGTCAGGCGATCCGCGGCTTCTACACCGCGATCGAGAACGTCAAGGCCCAAACCGAGGTGTTCACCCTTCGTGCGCTCGGAAACGAAGCGGCGTTTCACTGGATGCTCACCCTGGATTTCGGAGGCAGCGGGATGCGCGTCGACATCATCAGCACGATGACGTTCGACGACGAAGGCAAGATCGCGTCCATGCGCGCCTACTGGGGCCAGGACAACGTCACGCAGCTTTAGTCAGTAGAAGACCGCGAACCACATCGCGATGTAGTGGCAGAGCGCCGCGACCGCGGTGCAGGCGTGGAAGAACTCGTGGTGACCGAACGTCGTCGGCCACGGATTCGGCCACTTGAACCCGTACAGCACGCCGCCGATGCTGTAGAGCGCGCCACCGACGATCAGCAGCACCAGCGCCGCGACTCCGGCGCCGTCCATGATCGGCACGACGAACCACGCCGCCACCCAGCCGAGCAGCAGATACAGCGGCACTCCGACCCAGCGGGGTGCCGACGGCCAGAACATCTTGAGCAGAACCCCCGCGATCGCCCCGGCCCAGACGATCCAGAACAGCACCCAGCCCTTCGCCGAAGGGAGCGCCAGCAGAGCGAACGGCGTGTAGCTGCCGGCGATGAAGATGAAGATCATCGAGTGGTCGGCCCGCTTCATCCACTTGCGTGCCGTCTCCGACTTCCAGTTCACCCGGTGATAGGTGCCACTGACCGCGAACATCGCGACGATCGTGAACGTGTAGAGCAGCGTCGCCAGCCCGGCACGGGTGGACTCGACGGACCACGACACCGACACCAGCGCGGCGCCTGCGATGAAGGCCACGACCGCTGCGTACACGTGGATCCAGCCGCGCGCCCTCGGCTTCCCCAGAAACTTCTCGACGCCGTCGACGACGGCCTCGGGGAAGTCTTCTGCGTATAAGTGCGGCGGCTGCTGCTGGGCCTCGTCGGCGGTCTCGGTCTGGGACATGTCACCCCCTCAATGCCATGGGCGTTTCCGAACGTCACAGTAGTCTGAATCTTTGTGGCGATCATTCCTCGGCGGCTCAAGGAACCGATGTACCGCGTCTATGAGATGCGGCTGCGTCAGGGTCTGTCGTCCACGAAATCCGAACTGCCCCGCCACATCGCGGTGCTGTGCGACGGTAACCGACGCTGGGCACGTGATGCCGGTCACGTCGACGTCAGCTACGGCTACCGGATGGGCGCCCGCAAGATCGCCGAGATGCTGCGCTGGTGCCAGGAAACCGGCATCGAGATGGCCACCGTGTACCTGCTGTCCACCGAAAACATGCAGCGTGACCCCGGTGAGCTGGCGTCGCTCATCGAGATCATCACCGACGTCGTCGAGGAGATCTGCGCACCAGCCAACCGGTGGAGCGTGCGCACGGTCGGCGACTTGGAGCTCATCGGCGAGGAGCCGGCTCGGCAGGTACGCGAGGCAGTCGAGTCGACGAACGGCAACGGCAGCGGCTTTCACGTGAATCTCGCGGTCGGCTACGGCGGGCGGCAGGAGATCGTCGACGCGGTACGTGGGCTGCTCGGCAAGGAACTGGCCGAGGGCACGATCGGCGACCAGTTGATCGAGGCCGTCACCATCGACGCGATTTCGGAAAATCTCTACACCTCCGGACAACCCGACCCCGACCTGGTGATTCGCACATCGGGGGAGCAGCGGCTGTCCGGGTTTCTGTTGTGGCAGAGCGCCTACTCGGAGATGTGGTTCACGGAGGCCTACTGGCCGGAGTTCCGGCGGGTCGACTTCCTGCGGGCGCTTCGCGACTACACCGCGAGGCATCGCCGCTACGGTGCCTGAGCGGCTCAGCCGCTGTGGCGCGTAGGGCGTGCCACACTTGATGCATGGCTGCGCTGTCAGCGGTGGTGTTCACACTCAGCTGGTGGTTGGGCCTGTACCTGCTGGCCCGTGATCCACGCAAACCCGTCTTGGTGCTGGCCGCCATCGGGTTGACCAGCTTCGCGTCGGTGGTGGCGCTGGACGCGGTGCGGGTGCTCAGTGGCTCCGACGTGCTCAGCAGCATCGAGATCTATCTCGTCGCGGTGCCCGGCATCGCCTGGTTTGCGGTGCTGCTCGAACTGGCCCGGCCGTCGGACACCTGGCGCAGCCGGGTAGGCGAGATAACGCTCGTGGTTTGTGTCGGCGCAGTCGCGCTCTTCGGCGCTGTGATGGCAGGCAACGTCGACGGACCGGTGCGCCTCGGCCACTGGGTGATGTTCGCGGCGATCTCGTTGTCGACCCTGGGCGCGATGATCGTCGCTGTGTTGCAGCGGTGGCAACCCGGGCGGGTCGCCGGGTTCGTCGTGATCGGCACGCTGTTCTTCGCGCTCGCCAACGCGATCATCGTCATTCCGCTGGGTCTGGTTCCCAGCTGGCTGGCGTTGGCGTCCACCGGAATCGACGTCGGCGTGCTCGGCCTCGCTGTGGCGATGTGGGATGCGTTCGACGAGGGCCATGCGCTGCGGGCCGACATGCTGCGGTCCTTCGCGGCGACGGCCGTGGTGGCGCTGCTGTTCGGCGGGCAGCTGCTGATCGGCCTGGCAGTTGCGGGCCAGGAGACCGCGCTGACTGTGCTGCTCTTCACCAGCCTGGCCGTTGCGATTGCCATCAACGTGCTGGCCGACCCGCTTGCCGGGCTGCTCGACCGACTGGCGTTCTCCAGGTCGCCGGATTTGCAGGCCGACCGCGCCGCGTTGCGGCGCACCGAAGCGGCGTTGCCGCTGCGGTCGGCCAACCCGCTCGACGGCGTCGACGACGACAGCTTCGCGCGGCTCACCCGCCGCGCGCTCGGCCACTACGGCGACCTGTCCAAGCTCGTCGCCAGCCCGCTGACCGCGCTGCCGATCATCGACGAGCGCCTCGCCGTGCGCGGTGCGCCCGACCAGCCGCTGGAACGGGCCAACGAGCTCAAGGCACTCTTGGCCGACCGGATCGCACGGCTCAAGCCCCGCGACGGCGGCGAATTCGGCACCACCGAGCAGTGGCGCCACTACAACTCGCTCTACTTCCCATACGTCGTCGGCGTGCGTGCCTATGCGCAGAACGCCACTGCCTCCGGACTGGACCCGGTGGCCCGGCAGGCATGGCAGTGGTTCGTCACCGACGTGCCGCAACGCTCTCTGCACAACTGGCAGAATGCGGCGGCCCGGCTGATCGCCGCCGATCTGCGCGGAAATCTGGTCGGCGCACAAGACTGAACCAGCCCTCTGAGCTGGGCGTGGCAGTGCCTGGCAGCGTCCGGTATCGATCTGGCAGTGGTATCTGAGCAATCTCAGTGGCATGACCGCAATCAACACCCGCCCGGTCCGGGAAAGTACCGATTCTCTACTGCGTTTCGCCCTTCGCGCTGACGCCACCCTGTGCGCCGGCGTCGGGCTGCTCGTCGCAATGGCAGCCGATCCGCTGTCGCAGCTGTCCGGTCTTTCGGCCACGTCGGAGTGGATCGGCGGCGCCGCGTTGGTGCTCTACGGCGTCGCGCTGTTCGCGGCGGCCGGCCTGCCCGACGTTCGGCGTGTCGGCACGGGAGTGCTCGCCGGAAACGTCGCGTTCGCGATCCTCGTCACCGTCGTGCTCGTCGCCGGCTGGCTGCCGCTGACCGAACTCGGTGTGGTGTCGACGATCGCGTTCACCGTCGCCACCGTCGGCTTCGCCTACGCCCAGTACCTCGGAGTGCGCCGTCTGGCGTGACTCCCTCATGGCTGGTCCGGAGTCGCCGTCGTGAGAGGTTGCGGCGTCGACTCCGGCACCGGTCGCCCGAAAGTAATCCACCGAAAGGAAATCGCGTGACCGCCATCACCACACCCCGCCTTAAGCAGTCGACCGATTCGCTGCTGCGGTTCGCCCTGCGAACCGACGCGATCGTGTCCGGGCTAGCAGGCATCGCAGGCATCCCGCTGGCCGGTTGGCTGTCCGAGACGTCCGGCACGCCCATCGCATTCGAATACGGCATGAGCGCGTTCTTCATCGCGTTCGCGGCGGGGGTCTTCTGGCTCGCCGCCCAGCCGTCCGTGCGCCGCGGCGGCATAGCCGTGGCGATCGGCAACGCGCTGTTCACGGTCGCCAGCGTCGTTCTCGTGATCGCGGATGTGTTCCCGCTCACTACGACCGGTGTGGTCTTGACGTTGGGAACCGGCGTCTACACTGCGGCGATCGCCGAGCTGCAGTACCAGGGCTGGCGCCGCGCCAAGGCGTAGCCGCCCGTCGGCCACTTATGGCACGGTTTCTCGCGAAACGCGTGTCATAAGTGGCCATTCGGCGCTCAGAGCTTGCGCAACCGCAGCCGGTTGATGGAGTGGTCGGCGTCCTTGCGCAACACCAATGTTGCGCGCGGCCGCGTCGGCAGGATGTTCTCAATCAGGTTGGGGCGGTTGATCGAATGCCAGATGTCGCGGGCGGCGAACACCGCGGCCTCGTCGGTCAGCGTCGAGTAGTGGTGGAAGTGCGACGCCGGATCTGCGAATGCCCCTTCCCGCATCGACAGGAACCGTGAGATGTACCACTGTTCGATGTCCTCGATGCGCGCGTCGACATAGACGGAGAAGTCGAACAGGTCAGACACCATCAATGCCGGGCCGGTCTGGAGCACGTTGAGCCCCTCGAGAATGAGGATGTCCGGATGCCGGAGCAACTGCTTCTCGCCGGGCACGATGTCGTAGAGCAGGTGCGAATAGACAGGTGCGCACGCCACGTCGACACCCGATTTCACGGCGGTGACGAACCGCATCAACCCCCGGCGGTCGTAGCTCTCGGGAAACCCCTTGCGGTGCATGAGGTTTCGCCGTCCCAGTTCCGCGTTCGGATACAAGAAGCCGTCGGTGGTGACCAGGTCGACCCGGGGATGGTGTTCCCAGCGGGCCAGAAGCGCCTGCAGCACACGGGCAGTGGTGGATTTGCCGACCGCGACACTGCCCGCGACCCCGATGATGAACGGAACCGGCCGGTCCGGATTCTGCTGCGGCTCACCGAGGAACTCCGCGGTGGTGGCGAACAGCCGCTGGCGCGCCGCGACCTGAAGGTGGATCAACCGGGCCAGCGGCAGATAGACCTCTTCGACCTCGAGCAGGTCGACCTTCTCGCCTAGACCTCGCAACTTGACCAGCTCGTCTTCGGTCAGTTTCAGCGGCGTCGACATGCGCAGCGCACGCCACTGACTCCGGTCGAACTCCACGTAGGGGCTCGGCTCGCTCAGCCGCGGCATGGGGTCAGTCTTGCATTTACGGTTGAGGTCATGGACGCCGCCACCTTGATCCGTGAATATCTGCTGCTCGGTTTGCGCTTCGACCGGATCGAGGACGGCTACGTCGACTCCTTCACCGGCGACGCCGCACTGCGTCAGCAGGTGCAGAACGAGCCAGCGCCCGATCCCGCCGAACTGGCTCGCAAGGCCGAGGGCCTGGCCGCCGAGGTGTCGTGCGCAGACGGCCTCGATTCGGTCCGCGCCGACTACGTCGCCGCCCACCTGCGGGCGTTGGCCTGTGCCGGCAGGAAGTTCGCGGGCCACGATGTCGGCTTCGTCGACGAGGTGGAGGCGTATTTCGATGTGCGCATCGCCAAGGGGGACCCGGAGCGCTATCGGGAGGCGCACCGTGCGCTGGACGACGCGCTCGGCGGCAGCGGACCGCTCGCCGACCGGATGACCGCATACCGTGCGTCCGAGGAGATTCCGCCCGACCGGCTCGAGGAAACCATCCACGCGTTCTCCAGCTCACTGCGTGACCGTGTGCGCGCCGAATACCCGCTGCCCGACCGCGAGACCATCACCTACGAGGTGGTCACCGACAAGCCGTGGTCGGGGTTCAACTACTACCTCGGCGACTATCGCTCCACCGTCGCCGTCAACGCCGACCTCAAGCAGCAGATGTCCAACCTGCCCCGGCTCGTTGCGCACGAGTCGTATCCCGGCCACCACACCGAGCACTGCCGCAAGGAGGCGGGACTGGTCGAGGGCAAGGGTCACACCGAGCAGACCATCTTCCTGGTGAACACCCCGCAATGCCTGATGGCCGAGGGGCTGGCGGACCTGGCCCTGTACGCGGCGATCGGGCCGAACTGGGGTGGCTGGGCCGCCGACATCTACGCCGACCTCGGCCTGCGATTCGACGGCGAGCGGGCCGAGGCGGTATCGGACGCCGCTGGCGCATTGGCCGACGTGCGGCAGGACGCCGCGCTGATGCTGCACGACGAGCACCGCGACGTCGACGACGTGGTCGACTTCCTCAAGCGGTGGCTGTTGGTCAACGACGAACGAGCCAGGCAAATGCTGCGCTTCTTGTCCTCGCCGCTGTGGCGCGCCTACACCAGCACTTATGTTGAGGGCTACCGGCTGCTGCGGGGCTGGCTGGAGGCCAGGGAGCAAAGCGTCAGCCTCACCGATCGGTTCGGGCGGCTGCTCGATGAGCCGCTGATCCCGTCGGCACTGCGGAAAGTAGGCTGAGGCCATGACTGCAGAACCCGTGACCACGTCTGCCGCTGCCCCAGGTGCCGAGTACGCCGATACCGCAAGCGCCGCATACCGCTCGATACTGCAGATCATCGAGTCGGTCGAGCCGCGCATCGCGGCGGCGACGCGCAAAGAGCTTGCCGACCAACGTGATTCGCTCAAGCTGATCGCCAGCGAGAATTACGCGTCGCCCGCGGCGCTGCTCACCATGGGCAGTTGGCTGTCCGACAAGTATGCGGAGGGCACCATCGGGCACCGGTTCTACGCCGGCTGCCAGAACGTCGACACCGTCGAGACCGTCGCCGCCGAGCACGCCCGCGAGCTGTTCGGCTCGCCCTACGCCTACGTGCAGCCGCACTCGGGTATCGACGCCAACCTCGTTGCGTACTGGGCGATCCTGGCGACCCGCGTCGAGGCACCGGGCCTGGCAGAGGCCGGCGTCAAGAACGTCAACGACCTCTCGGAAGCGGGCTGGGAGAAGCTGCGCAAGGAGCTGGGCAACCAGCGGCTGCTGGGTATGTCCCTTGACGCCGGTGGTCACCTCACCCATGGCTTCCGGCCCAATATCTCGGGAAAGATGTTCCACCAGCGCAGCTACGGCACCGACCCCGAGACGGGGCTGCTCGACTACGACGCGCTGGCCGCCGCGGCGCGCGAGTTCAAGCCACTGATCCTGGTCGGCGGGTATTCGGCCTACCCGCGTCGGGTGAACTTCGCCAAGATGCGCGAGATCGCCGACGAGGTGGGCGCCACCCTGTTCGTGGACATGGCGCATTTTGCGGGACTGGTCGCGGGCAAGGTGTTCACCGGCGACGAGGACCCCGTGCCGCACGCGCACGTCACGACCACCACCACGCACAAGTCGCTGCGCGGGCCACGGGGCGGGATGGTGCTTGCCACTGCCGAATACTCCGATGCCGTCGACAAGGGCTGCCCAATGGTGTTGGGCGGGCCGCTGTCTCACGTGATGGCGGCCAAGGCCGTCGCGCTCGCCGAGGCCCGCCAGCCCGCGTTCCAGGCGTACGCGCAGCGGGTCGCCGACAACGCCAAGGCACTCGCCGAGGGCTTCCTCAAGCGCGGTGCGCGGCTGGTGACCGGCGGCACCGATAACCACATCGTGCTACTCGACGTGACCTCGTTCGGCGTGACGGGCCGGCAGGCCGAGTCGGCCCTGCTGGACTCCGGCGTCGTCACCAACCGCAACTCGATTCCGGCCGACCCGAACGGCGCCTGGTACACCAGCGGTATCCGGTTGGGCACCCCCGCACTGACCACTCGCGGCTTCGGTGCCGACGACTTCGACCGCGTCGCCGAGTTGATCGTCGACGTGCTGTCCAACACGCAGCCCGCGGCTGCCTCGTCGGGACCGTCGAAGGCCAAGTACACGCTGGCCGACGGCACCGCCGAGCGGGTGCACGCGGCCGCCGCCGAACTGCTCGACGCCAACCCGCTGTACCCGGGTTTGTCGCTGTAACCGGCGGCCAACACACCCCGCACCCGATTTCAAAAAACATGTGAACTCGGGTTACAGTTACTTTTATGGCACAGAAACCTGTCGCTAATGCGCTGATTCTCGAGCTCGAGCCGGTCGTGCAGCAGGAGCTCCGTCGCCACATCGACACCGAGGACCTGTGGTTCGCCCACGACTTCGTGCCGTTCGAGCAGGGGGAGAACTTCGCCTTCCTCGGCGGGCGGGACTGGGATCCGTCGCAGGTCACGCTGCCCAAGACCGTCACCGATGCCCTCGAGATCCTGTTGATCACCAAGGACAACCTCGCCGGCTACCACCGGGAGTTCGTGTTCAGCTTCATCCTCGAGGAGAAGTGGGGCCGCTGGATCGGCCGCTGGACCGCCGAGGAGCACCTGCACGCCATCGCGCTGCGCAACTACCTGGTGGTCACCCGCGAGATCGATCCGGCCGCCAACGAGGACGTGCGCGTCGAGCACGTGATGAAGGGCTACCGCGCCGACACGTACACCCAGATCGAGCGCCTGGTGTTCATGGCGTTCTTCGAGCGCGCGCATGCCGTGTTCTGCCGCAACCTCGAGGCCCAGATCACCGAGCCGGTTTTGAAGGGCCTGGTCGGCCGCGTCGCGCTTGACGAGGAGCGTCACGAGGAGTTCTTCGCCAACCTCGTCGCGCACTGCCTGACCTCCAACCGCGACGAAACCATTGAGGCGATCGCCCATCGCGCAGCCGAACTCGGCGTCGTCGGCGGGGACATCGACGCGTACGCAGACAAGGTCGCCAACGTGGCCGAGGCGGGCATCTTCGGACCGGGGCAGTTGCGTCAGGTGATCTCCGATCGCATCACCGCGTGGGGGCTTGCCGAAGAGGCCGCGCTGCGCGCATACGTGTGACCTGTTAGCCACGGCGCGCCTGCACGGCGCGAAGCGCTCGGCGAGAGTAGCGTCGTTTCTCGATGGCTAGCGACATGCTCTGCTATCCGGGCGGTACCGATCGTTTCGACTCCGAGAGGACCGGCCCCGGTCCTGATACCGCAGTGTCCGCCGACAAGTTCGTGCGGGGCCGCATGAACTCCCTCGCCTCGAGGAGAGCTACGTGACTGAATCGGCCGTCCGGACCTATGTGCTCGACACCTCCGTGCTGCTGTCCGATCCATGGGCTGCAACGCGGTTTGCTGAGCATGCAGTTGTGGTCCCGTTGGTGGTCATCAGCGAACTGGAAGCCAAGCGGCATCACCATGAGCTTGGCTGGTTCGCACGGCAAGCCCTGCGGATGTTCGACGATCTGCGGCTCGAGCACGGGCGGCTGGATCAGCCGATACCCGTTGGGACGCAAGGCGGCACACTGCATGTCGAGCTGAACCACAGCGACCCCACAGTTTTGCCCGCGGGTTTCCGGACTGAGACCAATGATGCCCGGATCCTGACGTGCGCGGCCAACCTCGCCGCCGAGGGCAAGCGAGTCACGTTGGTCAGCAAGGACATTCCGCTGCGGGTGAAGGCCGGCGCGGTCGGCCTGTCTGCCGACGAATACCACGCGCAGGACGTCATCACCTCCGGCTGGGCGGGGATGGACGAGATCGAGGTTTCGGCCGATGAGATCGACACCCTCTTCGCCGACAACGAGATCGACCTTGAGGCCGCCCGTAATCTGCCATGCCACACCGGGATTCGGCTTCTCGGAGGTAGCTCACACGCGTTGGGCCGGGTCAACCCTGAGAAGCGGGTGCAACTGGTCCGCGGCGATCGTGAGGTGTTCGGGTTGCGTGGCCGCTCCGCCGAACAACGGGTAGCGCTGGATCTGCTGCTCGACGAGTCGATCGGCATCGTCTCGCTCGGCGGCAAGGCAGGCACCGGCAAGTCCGCACTCGCACTGTGCGCAGGCCTCGAGGCCGTGCTCGAACGGCGCACCCAGCGCAAGGTGGTCGTGTTCCGTCCGCTGTACGCCGTCGGTGGCCAGGAACTCGGTTACCTGCCCGGCAGCGAGAGCGAAAAGATGGGCCCGTGGGCGCAGGCCGTATTCGACACTTTGGAAGGGCTCGCCAGCCCCGCGGTGCTCGAAGAGGTGCTGTCGCGCGGCATGCTCGAGGTGCTGCCGCTGACCCACATCCGCGGCCGCTCGTTACACGACTCGTTCGTGATCGTCGACGAGGCCCAATCGCTCGAACGCAACGTGCTGCTGACCGTGCTGTCCAGGCTGGGTGCCGGATCCCGAGTGGTGCTCACCCACGACGTCGCGCAGCGCGACAACCTTCGGGTGGGACGCCACGACGGCGTGGCCGCGGTGATCGAGAAGCTCAAGGGTCACCCGTTGTTCGCGCACATCACGCTGCTGCGCAGCGAGCGCTCGCCGATCGCGGCGCTGGTCACCGAGATGCTCGAGGAGATCAGCCCCAGCGCCCTTCCGTAATTGTCCAGACCGCGTACGGGGCGCGGTTTGCTGGCATAACGTCTCCCTCACAGGGTCGGCATGGGGGAGGGTCAATGGCTACCTTGGACACTGAGCGACTGCACTTCTCGCCCGTCCACAAGCAATTGCAGATGAGCGTCGACCGCGTCGAAACGGGCCTGGCGATCCTCTCGATGCCGCTCAGCGACGATATCCGCGGGTTTGCCGAGGGCAGCGTCCATGGCGGGATGCTGGCCACGCTCGCCGATGCTGCTTCGGCCTCATGTCTGGCCGACTCCTATGACTGGAATACTCATCTCACTGTCACGACGGATATTCACGTCCGTTATTACCGGCAGCCCAAGGGTGGTCCACTCGTCGCGGAAGCCAAACTGGTGCACGGCGGACGCAGGATTCTGAGTACGGAATGTTCCGTCGTCGACGCTGAAGAGCGCGTTCTGGTCAGGACGACGGCCACCTTCATGCTGATTCCCATCACCAGCGGCGCGTAGCCAATCGGTAGGCTGCTTGGGTGCCGAAGCGACCCGACAGCCAGGGCTGGCGCTACGCCAGAACCGTTCTTGGCGTGCTCGCGGCCGCTACGGTGCTGATCGTCGGCGGGCTCACCGGGCACATCCGTAAGGCAAGCGCCGAGGACGTCGACTGTTCGAAGGTCAAGTGCGTGGCGTTGACGTTCGACGACGGGCCAAGCCCGTATACCGACCGGCTGCTGCAGATCCTCAAGGACAACGACGTGAAGTCGACGTTCTTCCTGATCGGCAACAAGGTCGCGGCCAACCCCGCGGGGGCCAAGCGCATCGCCGACGCCGGCATGGAGGTGGCCAACCACACGTGGGAACACCCAAACATGACGACCATCCCGCCTGAGGACATCGCGAGTCAGATCTCCAAGGCCAACGACGCGATTCAAGCCGCAACCGGCCAGCGGCCCAATCTCCTGCGCACCGCGGGCGGCCTGATCAACGACGACGTACTCGCTGCGGCCAAGCAGCAAGGAATGGCCGATATCAACTGGGACGTCATCCCTTTCGACTGGGCCAACGATTCCAACACCGCGGCCACGCGCTACATGTTGATGACGCAGATCAAGCCGAACTCGGTGGTGCTGTTTCACGACACCTACTCGTCCACGGTCGATCTCGTCGAGCAGTTCATCCCGGTTCTCAAGCACAACGGCTATCACATGGTGACCGTGACTCAGCTCATTGGACCTCGCGAGCCAGGCAGCACCTACGGCAGCCGGGACAACGGCCCACCAGTCAACGATCTGACTGACATCCCGCCCGCTGAAATCCCGGCGCTACCGAACACTCCGTCGCCGAAGCCGATGCCGAACTTCCCGATCACCGACATCGAGGGCGCCAACTCCGGCGGTTCCAACAACGGGGCCTAGCGGCGGCGGCTGCTCCGGACCAGGAACCACCCTGCTGCCGCGGCGCCGCCCAACGCCACCACCCGGTCGGCCCGGTCGGCTTTGGGCAGGTCCAGCAGCGCGACGAGGCCCAGCATCGCGAACCCGGTTCGCAGCGCGGGTTGGCTCGTTGCCGTCGTCACCAGCGTCGCTGGGCTGCGGGTGGCCGGGTCAAGGGTTACGGTCACCGATCCTCCTCCGAGTGTTTACGGGCATGGCCCGGGTTGACGCTAATTCGCTCAAGAGCAGTGAGAAATAGGGTGTTTCCCTATTCCTCGCCCCGGTTAGGTCTTGCCCATGTGGCGGCCCAGTTCGGCACGCGACTTGATGCCCAGTTTGCGGTAGATCCGCGCCAGGTTCGCCTCGACGGTCTTCGGGCTGATGAACAGCGCGGTGGCGACGTCACGGTTCTTCATCCCCGACGCTGCCAGCTCGGCGACCCGTTGCTCGGACGGCGTGAGTTGGCCGCTGCGGCGAGGAGCGACGTTCGCGCGGACGAGTTCGGCTTGGGCGCGGTCCGCCCACAGCGGCGTGTGCAGCCGTTCGAAGATGTCCGAGGCTTCCTGCAGGCTCGCTGATGCCGACTCCCTTCTTCGTTGCCGCCGCTGTAATTGCCCGAGCAGCAACAGCGTTCGGGCGCGCTCGAACGGCATCGGCAGCCGGTCGTGTTCGATGATCGCCTGTGCGGCAGCCGCGGTGGCGGCGTCGAGGTCACCCTGGTCGGCCAGTAGCATGCTTCTGCCGCGGGCGCCGACGGCCAACATCCACGCCCGGTCCAGTCGGCGGCCGTTGCGCTCGAGTGCGCCGACGAGGGGTTCGGCTTCGGCGCTTCGGCCCACTTGAATAAGGGCCTCGATCGCGTCTTCCAGAAAGGCGGCATTGGGAAGCTCGGTCGGCGTCGACGCCGGATCGAACTTGCTCACGAGCGGCTGTAGGGCTGCGACCGCCGCCTCGTAACGGCCGAGTGACACCTCAAGGAATCCCAGTGCCCCAACGATCCGCTCCACCAGCCGAAATGACCCTGTGCGCCTGCCGATCTCGAGTGCTTCCTCGACGGCGCTCCTGGAATCGGCTTCGCGGCCCGCATACGCGGCCAAGCTCGCCCGTAACCCGAGGGCCAGGAACAGTGCGGTGGCGCCGCCGAGCTGACGGGCCCGCTCCATCGCGTCCTCGGCGACCAGCGCGGCCTCGCCGAAGTCGCCCCGCCAGATGCTGCTCAGCACCACATGCTGGGCGATGAACACCAACTCGCCTTCCTCGCCCTTCTCGATGCAGCGACGCCGGACTGATTCCAGAACCTCATACGCCTCGTCTAGGCTGCCGGTCCACTCCAGCAGGAGGGCACGCTGAGCGGATGGCCGAAATACCAACGCCGTGAAGATGTCGGGGTTCTCGAGCTCAACTGCACGTTGAATGTCCCCCTCGTCGAAACCTTGCCCGCACAGGAACCGCAATGTTGTGCGCATGCCGAGGGCGAGGCCCAACAGATGTGGTTGGTCGAGGCGCTCGGCGTGGGCGACGGCGTCCTCGGCCATCTGCATGCTCGCGCGGGCCTCATTGGAATGGAGTAGGGCGTAGGCCAACGTGATCAAAATCTGCACTCGCAGTGGTGAATCGGCATCCACCTCAGTCAGCGCGCGCTGCAACAACCTTGATGCCTCGAAGAAGCCGTCTCCGTAAAGCCGTACCACGGCGAGCCGGGTCAACGTCTCTGCGCGCCGGTCGCCGGGCTCCAGCCGCTCGACGGTCTCCTCAAGCACGGCGCGTGCCCTCTCCTGGTCGCCCGCGTCGAAATGGTTTAGGGCAGAACGGAGTCGACGATCGGCGGTGTCACCGCCGAGGCCGATCGCCAGGTCCATCAGCTCGGCGGCCGCCGCGGGTGCCCCGCGGATGCGCGCGGACTCCGCCGCTGTGTCGAGCGCCTCCAGCGTGACTTGGTCACCGCTGGTCGCGGCCAATGCGAGATGGCGCGCCCGCAACTCGGGCTCGTCGACGATATCGGCGAGGCGGCGGTGCATGGTTCGGCGCTGGCCCGGTGTTGATTCGGTGTACACACCCCTTGCCAGCAGGGGATGTGCGAAGTGGATCCGGTTGCCGTCGATCGCGATGATGCCCTTGCTTTCCGCGCTCTCGAGGAGCTGCATCAACAAGTCGTCGTCGCCGATCGTCGCGCTGGACACCGACTCCACTGTCGGCGAAGCCATGCACGATGCGGCGAGCAGCGCATCATGCACGTCGGGATCGAGGCCGCCGATCCTGGCCCTGACAACCTCGGTCAGAGTGCGCGGCAGCGAGGTCTCTACCCCTGGTGCGCGGTCAGCGATGGCTCGTGCCAATTCGATTGCATAGAAGGGGTTTCCGCCGGACAACGCATGGATTCGCCCCATCGCCGGACGGGAGAACGGTCGTCGCAGGCGCGCCGACACCGCAGCGTGAAGATCATGCATACCCAACGGGTTCAACATAATTCGGTTGATGGCATCGGGTCGTGGCATTTGCAGCCAGGCGACGGCACCGCTGCCGGCGTCGGTACGCACACTGCCAAGAATTCCTACTGGTCCGGAGAGTCGCCTCGCCGCGAACGCCACCACGTGCGTGCTGGACGGGTCGATCCATTGCAGGTCATCAATCGCCACCAACAGAGGGCCCTCCTCGGCGAGGTACTCGACGACGGAAAGGAACGCCGCGGCAACGGCGCGCTGATCGGTGGCGGCTCCGTTGTCCGTCCGCAGCAGCACCAGGTCCACCGCGGCTCGCTGAGGTTCGGGCAGGTCAGCCCACGCGGCTGCCGGCACCCCGTCAAGCAGGTCGGCCAGTGCGGTGTAGGCCAGTACCGATTCGGCCGCCGCGGCGCGCGCCGACAACACCCGGAACCCCTTGTCCCGTGCCAGCTCCTGGGCGGCCAACCAGAGGGTGGTCTTGCCGATGCCCGGCTCACCCTCGATCAGCAGCGCCGATGGCGCGGATGCGGCTGATGCCAGGAACCCGGCCATTGTCCGCCCCTGCAACGGACGGCTTTCCGTGCCAACCCCCGGCATGCCTAGAAGAATTCCAGCTAACGGTGCCAGGATCACCTGTTTCAGCTAAATCGCCGACGAGTGGCGGGCTGGCAACATCCATCTCGGTATGTTTGTGCACTACGTCGCGGTCTTGCCCACCTGCTGTCCGAGTTCGGCCCGCGACTGAATGCCCAGCTTGCGGTAGACCCGCGCGAGGGTGGCTTCGACTGTCTTCGAGCTGATGAAGAGCTTGGCCGCCACGTCACGATTCGTCATCCCCGACGCGGCCAGTTCGGCCACCCGCAGCTCGGCGGGCGTCAGCGCATCCTGTTGCCGTGTCTGTGCCTTTGGTCGTCGCCCAGACAGTTCGGCTCGGGTGCGACTGGCCCAGAGTTCCGTCCCAAGCTGTTCGAAGACGGCAAGGGCGGCACGCAATACGGGGGTTGATTCTGACCGCTCTCGACGCGTGAGCTGACCGAGCAACAGCTGAGTCCTTGCGCGCTCGAACGGCATGGAAAGTCGGTCGTGCTCGGTCAGCGCCCGTTGCGCGGTCTGCACAGCCGCTTCGACATCTCCGTGGGCGCCCTGCACCATGGCTCGGCAGCGGGCGCCGACGGCCAGCATCCACGGACGGTCCAGCCTGCGTCCGTTGCGCTCGAGAGCCTCGACAAGCGGTTCAGCCTCATCCGCGCGGTCCAACGCGGTCAACGCCTCCACCGCGTCGGGCACAAACGACGCCGACGATATCTCGGTGGAGTTCGGATCGTGGCGGGACAACAATGGCTGCAGCGTGTCCAGCGCGGCGGCGTAATTGCCGAGCGATACCTCCAGCAGCCCCAGCGCAGTCAGCGCCCAATCCTCGTGCCACGCGGTGCCGTTGCGCTTGGAGGCGTCGATCGCATCCGCGACGACCAGCCGCGCATCGTCTTCGGCGCCGTCGTAGACGGCGAGCCATGCCTTTAGCACCAGACTCAACATGGTCGGGAATTCGGCGCCCAGCTGCCGTGCCATTTGCGCGACGTCATCGGCCAGTCGCTTGGCTGCGACGAGATCTCCCCGCCAAATCCGGTTCACGACAACGTAGAAGTCGACGAAGACCAGTTCGCCTTCCTCGCCCTTGTCGGCGCAGCGTTGCTGGATATCGCGAAACCGGTCGTACGACGTGTCGAGTTCACCAGTACAGGCCAGCATCAGCGCATGTTCGACGCTGGGCCGAAGCATGATCGGGGTGAACGAGTCGTGGTCCTCCAGCTCGAGCGCCCGTCGCAAGCTTTGTTCGTCAATACCGCCACCGACGAAGAATTGCATGATCGCCCGCGCTCCGAGGGCCTCGCTGAGCGAGCCGGGGTGACCGAGTCGTTCGGCGAGCGACACGGCCTCTTCGGCGCGACGCCAAGCGGGTTCCGGTTCACCCGTCATATACAGCGCGTACGCCAAAGTGGTCGCCATGCGAACCTGAAGGGGACCATCAGGGGCGTCCTCGTCCAGTGCGCGCTGCAGCAGCTGGGAGGCCTCGAGGTAGCCGTCGTCGATGAATCGCACGACGGCCAACGCGTGCAGGGCCTGTGCGCGGGCTTGTCCGGGCTGCAGCCCTGTGATCGCCCGTTCCAGCAGCGTCCGTGCCCGCGGCGGGTCGCCAGCGTCGAAATAGAGTCCCGCCAACCGAATTCGACGTTCTGCGGTGTCTCCGCCGAGTGCGATGGCCAGCTCGAGCAGCTCGGCCGCGGCCGCAGGTGCGCCGCGCGCGTGTGCGGAAGCCGCCGCTTCATCAAGTATTTCAAGGTTTTCGGGGTCGGCTGCTGTCGAGGCGAGTGCCAGGTGCCGAGCTCGCAGTTCCAACTCGTCGACGACGCTGGCGATGCGGCGGTGCATCTCCCTGCGCTGCTCAGGTGACGCGTTCGTGTACACACCGCTGGCCAGCAGGGGATGGGCGAAGCGGATCCTGTTGCCTTCTATGAAGATGATTCCGCCGCGCTCGGCGGCTTCCAGCAGCTCGATCACTTGGTCGGTGCCAGCTGCTTCAGCCACGAGCTCGACTGTCGGCGTGGCAAGGGCTGCGGCGGCGAGCAACACATCATGTACCGCGGGATCGAGGTTGCCGATCCTTGCCCCAACCAGCTCAGCGAGCGTGGAGGGCAGTATCTGCCCGGCGCTGTCAAGCAGCGCGCGGCCCAACTCGATTGCATAGAACGGATTTCCGGCTGAGACCTGGTGAATTCGCGCGATTGCGGCGCGCGGTATCGACCGCTCCAGCACCTCGCTCACAATGGCTTGGAGCGCACCAGAAGACAACGGACGCACCGTGGTTCGGCGGATCGCATCGGGGCGGGGCAGTTGCAGCCAAGATGTGACGTCATCGCTGTCGGGTTCGGTGCGAACGGTGGCCAGCAGACCCACCGCGCCGGCAAGGCGGCGGGCAACGTAGCCGATCACATGCACCGACGACGGATCGAGCCATTGCAGGTCGTCGATCGCCAACAGCACGGGGCCGTTGTCGATGAGCCGATCAACTACGGAAAGGAACGCGGCGGCCACTGCGCGCTGGTCGGTGACGGCGTCGGCGACGTGCTCCCGCCGCAATACCCGATCCACTGCGATCCGCTGAGGTCCAGGCAAGTCTGCCCAGGTTTCGGGATCCACACCGGTCAGCAGGTCGGCCAGTGGCGCGTGCGCCAACACGGATTCCGCGTTCGCCGCGCGCGCCGACAGCACCCGGAATCCCCGATCGCGTGCCCGCTCCAGGCCGGCAAGCCAGACGGTGGACTTACCGATCCCGGCCTCGCCATCGACCAACAGCGCAGACGGCGTGCTAGACGCGGAATCCAGGAACTCGCTCAACGCCTCTTCTTCGGAGGGGCGGCTCGCCATGCCCGGAGTCATCTGTGAAGACTCTCAGCCGCAATCCGGCGCTCGTCGCGTTTTCAAGCGGTTCCTACGAGTCGCCCGGCTTGACCTTGGCCATCGCCAGCACGTCGAGCCGACGATCCAGCTCCTCCAACGACAATTTGTCGCCGATCAGGCCCCGGTCGATGACCGTCTGGCGGATCGTCTTCTTCTCCTTAAGCGCCTGCTTGGCCACCGCGGCGGCTTCCTCGTAGCCGATCGCCGAATTCAGCGGAGTGACGATCGACGGCGAGGATTCGGCCAGCTCGCGCAGCCGGGCCTCGTTGGCGACAAGGCCGTCGATGCACCGCTCGGCGAACAGTTTCGAGACGTTGGTGAGCAGCTTGAAGGACTCCAGCAGGTTGCGGGCCATCATCGGGATGTAGACGTTGAGCTCGAACGCGCCTGCCGCGCCACCCCATGCGATTGCGGCGTCATTGCCGACGACCTGCGCCGCGACCTGTGTGAGGGCCTCGGGTATCACCGGGTTGACCTTGCCCGGCATGATCGAGCTACCCGGCTGCAGGTCGGGCAGTTGGATCTCGCCAAGGCCTGTCAGCGGCCCCGAACCCATCCAGCGAACGTCGTTGGCGATCTTGGTTAGCGACACGGCGATGGTGCGCAGCGCGCCTGACGCCTCCACGAGACCGTCGCGGGACGCCTGCGCCTCGAAAGAGTTTACCGCCGTGCGCAATTCGGCCAGGCCGGTCTGACTCACCAGCACCTCGACGACCTTCGGGCCGAACCCGTCCGGTGCGTTGAGGCCGGTGCCGACGGCGGTGCCGCCGATGGCAAGTTCACCGAGCCGGGGCAGTGTCGCCTTTACTCGCTCGATGCCTGCTTCGATCTGTCGGGCGTAGCCGCCGAACTCCTGGCCGAGTGTCACGGGCACGGCGTCCATCAAGTGCGTGCGGCCGGACTTCACCACGGTGCGCCATTGCCGAGCCTTGCCCGCCAGCGACTCATGCAGCACCTCGAGCGCCGGAATCAGGTGTCGCACAGCGGCTTCCGTTGCCGCAATGTGTGTGGCGGTGGGGAAGGTGTCGTTGGACGACTGCGACATGTTGACGTCGTCGTTGGGGTGCACAGTAACGCCGTTCTGCCCGGCGATACTCGCAATCACCTCGTTGGTGTTCATGTTCGAGCTGGTGCCCGACCCGGTCTGGAACACGTCGATCGGGAACTGATCGTCGTGCAGACCGTCGGCGATCTCACCGGCGGCCGCGATGATCGCGTCGGCCTTCTCCGGCGCAAGCAGGCCGAGATCCTTGTTCACCTGGGCGCAGGCGCCTTTCAGTAGGCCAAGTGCCCGGATCTGCGTGCGCTCCAGCCCGCGGCCGGAAATCGGGAAGTTCTCCACCGCCCGCTGCGTCTGCGCGCGCCACAGCGCGTTGATCGGCACCCGGACCTCGCCCATGGTGTCGTGCTCGATGCGGTACTCGACGTCTTCGGGAGTGACTGAGTCGACGCTCACAAAAATCTTCCTTCTTGTGTCGGTGATTTACGGCAACGGGTAGACGGCGTTGCTGTCGCCGGTGAAGTCGATGGCGGAGTACTCGTTGAGTTTCGACAACCGGTGGTAGGCCTCGATCATCCGCACCGTGCCCGACTTCGAGCGCATCACGATCGACTGCGTGGTGCAGCCACCGCCGTAGTAGTGCACGCCCTTGAGCAGGTCGCCGTCGGTGACACCCGTGGCGCAGAAGAACACGTTGTCCCCGGAGACCAGGTCCTCGGTGTGCAACACCTGGTCGAGGTCGTAGCCGCGGTCAATTGCCTTCTGGCGTTCTTCGTCGTCCTTCGGCGCCAACTTGCCCTGGATCGCGCCGCCCATGCAGCGGATCGCGGCGGCGGCGATGATGCCCTCGGGCGTGCCGCCGATCCCGACCAGCAGGTCGGTGCTGGTGTTGGGCCGGCAGGCCGAGATCGCGCCCGCGACGTCACCGTCGGAGATCAAACGGCACCGGGCGCCGGCATCCCTGACATCGGCGATCAGCTGCTTGTGCCGCGGCCGGTCCAGGACGCACACGGTCAGGTCGGCCACCGACACGCTCTTGGCCTTGGCGACCCTGCGGATGTTCTCGCCGACCGGTGCGGTGATGTCGATGGCGTCCACGGCGTCGGGCCCGACGGCGATCTTGTCCATGTAGAACACCGCGGACGGGTCGTACATCGTGCCGCGCTCGGACACCGCGAGCACCGAGATCGCGTTGGAAAGGCCCTTGCTCATCAACGTGGTGCCGTCGACCGGGTCGACGGCGAAGTCGCACTCGGGACCGTCGCCGTTGCCGACGTCTTCGCCGTTGTAGAGCATCGGCGCGTTGTCCTTCTCGCCTTCGCCGATCACCACGACGCCGCGCATCGACACCGAATTAACCAGTTCACGCATGGCGTCGACGGCCGCCCCGTCGCCGCCTTCCTTGTCGCCGCGGCCTACCCAGCGGCCTGCTGCCATCGCGCCGGCCTCGGTGACTCGCACGAGTTCGAGGGCGAGGTTGCGATCAGGGGCTTCACCACGCGCGGGGCTCATGCGGCCGATTCTCCCATTAGCCGGTCGTCTCTTGGGACCTGGGATACTGGGCGCCATGACGACAGAGCCGACTCCGGCGCCCAAGCCGGCGAAACCGCGGCTCCTTCAGGACGGCCGGGACATGTTCTGGTCGATCGCACCGCTGGTGATCGCCTGCATTGTGCTGGCAGGAGT
The DNA here is from genome assembly GCA_963766465.1 of uncultured Actinomycetota bacterium. Classification (GTDB taxonomy): domain Bacteria; phylum Actinomycetota; class Actinomycetes; order Mycobacteriales; family Mycobacteriaceae; genus Mycobacterium. Next base: position 91,813 of record CAVXZT010000009.1, on the reverse strand, counting down.
GCTCGGGATGTGCTCGTTTGCGCCGACCGGACCGGGCAGGGGGCCGACGCCCACCTATGACGCTCCTGCCGCTCTGCAGGCCGACGCCAATGACCTCAAGATTCCCATCCGGGTGCCTCGGCTGCCCGATGGCTGGCAGTCGAACTCCGGCAGCCGCAAGGGCATCGAGGGCGGCCGCACCGATCCGGCTTCGCGCCAGCAGATCCGCGCCGTCAGTTCCACCGTCGGCTATCTGACACCCAGAGGGATGTACGTGAGCCTGACGCAGAGCAACGCCGATGAAGACAAGCTGGTGGCCTCCATCGACACCGACCTCTATCCGACGGGGACCCAGGACGTCGACGGCGTGAAATGGGTGGTCTACGAGGGTGCGGATGGGGACGGCAAGCAGGCCGAGCCGCTGTGGACCACCCGGCTGAACGGTGCTGGCGGGCCAGCGCAGATTGCCATAACGGGCGCCGCGGGTACGGACGAGTACCGTACGCTGGCGGCGGCGACGCAGAAGGCCTCGCCACTGTCCGCCAAATAGGAGCCGCCATGACCGCGCCCAACCCGAACGTCGCCGGCCAGGCGGCTCCGGAAGCCGATCTGACCGGATGGACCGCCGCGCCGTTTTCGGCGGAGGGCTTCACCTACGACGTCTACCGCAAGGGCGAAGGTCCCGGCGTGGTGTTGATTCCCGAGATGCCCGGCATCCATCCAGGCGTACTGGCATTGGGTAATCATCTGGTGGACAACGGATTCACCGTCGCATGTCCCTCGCTGTACGGCACGCCGGGCGCACCGGGCCTGCGGCCGGGAATGGTGCCGGTCATGCTGCGTGGTTGTGTGGCAAAGGAATTCGCGGCGTTCGCGACGAACGCTGACCGGCCGATCGCCCATTACCTGCGTGCGCTGGCCCGCGATCTCAACGAAAAGACACCGGGCAAGGGAGTCGGGGTGATCGGCGAGTGCTGGAGTGGTGGCTTCGCGCTCGCGGCGGCGGTCGACGACAGCGTCTTGGCGCCGGTACTTAGCCAACCGTCGCTGCCGGTCGGTTTGACCGCGAAGCAGAAAAGCGATCCCGGTCTGTCGGAAGCCGAGTTGAAGATCGTCGAGCAGCGCGCCGCCAACGACGGATTGTGCGCGCTGGGCCTGCGGTTCAGCGAGGACCCGCTGTCGCCGGGCGCACGCTTCAAGACGCTGAAGGACCGGCTTGGTGACGCGTTCGAGGTCATCGAGATCAGCTCGAAGAAGGGCAACGAGCACGGTTTCGGCAAGATGGCCCACTCGGTGTTGACCTTGGAGATACGCGAGGTGGAAGGGCATCCGGCCTACGAGGCGCGTAAGCGGGTCGTCCAATTCCTCAGGGAGCGGCTGGTTTAGGCGCGGGCGCGGCTGACGCTTTCTTGTTCTTGCCGCGACGACTGGCCAACCAACCGAGAAGCCTACGCCGCTTTGGCTTTTCCTCGTCCTCGGGCATTTCCAACGGCACGTCCTTGTACACCGCCAGGTAGACGCTGATGGTGGTGACGATGACGATCATCAGCACCGGACCGATGACGATGCCCCAGGCGCCGAACATGGCGATGCCTGCGAATACGGCGAGCAACATCAGCGCCGAATCGAGGCGGGCCGCCTTCGGCACAAGGATCGGCCGCAGGAAATTGTCGATGTTCGTCACCACGATGAGGTGGAATACGATCACGAACACACCGCCGAAAACGTTGCCGAACAGGATCATTCCGATCCCGAACGGAATCGAGATGACGCCGCCGCCGAGCGGAATCACCGAAAGCGCCGACAGCAGAACCGCGAACAGGAAGAAACCCTGGTGGAAACCGGCGATGTAGATCGAGGCAGCACCGGCGACACCCTGACAGACGGCGATGACGAACTGCCCCATCACGGTGCCCTTCACCATCGCGCCCATCTTCGCCATGTAGAGGTCGGTGACCTCCTCGCCGAGCGGATTGAGTTGGCGGATGATGGTCAGCACTGCATCGCGGTTCGTCAAGAGTGAGATGAACACATACAGGAACAGGATCGCCGCCGTCACACCGCCGAACACGCTGCCCGCCGCTCCCTGCAGGAGGCCGAGTAGCCATTGGCCGACGTCTTGCGCAACGGTGGCCATCGAACTTCGCAGCGAGTCCGGGGTGACCGTCACGTTGATGAACGGCACTCTGTGCAGCACGTCGTTGACGATGCGCAGCGCTTGGTCGCCGAGTGCAGACAGGTCGGTCCTCCCGACCCACTCCGCTACCCGTTCGACCATGGTGGTGATCTGAATGACCGCGAGGAATACGAACGCGCCAAGAGGCACCACAACTACAGCGATGGCCGCCAGTAGGGTCACGGTCGCCGACAATCCGGTGCCGAACCGCCTGTTGAGCCGATTGAACAGCGGTGTGAACAGGTAGGCCGCCACCGCGGCCACCACGACGAGAATGAAGTAGCCACGCAAGAAGTAGGCGCCGAACACGATGGCGATGGCGGTCGCGACTGCCAGCGCACGCTTCTGCGTCAGCGTGAATTCGGTATCCATTGTGGGCACTGGCATACCGTAGCCAGGTTGCGCCGCCGGAACGCGGGTTCGGTCAGCCAACCTGTGAGTCGGCTGCGGACTGGCTGGCGCGTTGGCGTTTGATGAACCCAATCGACATGCGCTGCATCAGCGTCGGCGACAGCCGGGCGAACAACCACTGGGCGTGTGCCAGACGCGGTTTGACCAGCATCGCCTTGTTCCTCTCGATGGCGCGCAACGTGTCGCGTGCCAGCCGGTCGGGGTCGTACGCGGTCTTGACGCCTTGGCCCTGCAGGAAGTAGTCGCGGCCGACGAAACCACCCACCGCGCCCTTGTCGAGGATCGGAGTCTCCACGGCCGACGGGCACACCACCAATACGCCGACCCCGCGCGAGACGGCTTCCGAGCGCAGTGCAAGCGACAGCCCGACGACGGCGTGTTTGGTAGTCACGTAACTGGTGATCTGGCCGGCCGCGGTCAGCCCTGCCATCGACGCGGTGTTGACGATGTGGCCGTGGCCTTGCCGCACCATCAGGGGGTACGCCGCGGCGACACCGTGAACGACGCCGCGCAGGTTGACGTCGATGATCGCGTTCCACTGGTCCAGCGTCAGCAGTTCGGTGTCCCCGCCCCACACGATGCCCGCGTTGTTGAACATCAGGTCGAGCTGGCCTGCTCGATCGACGACCGCGTCGACTGTGGCCTGAACCGCCGCCGCATCGGTGACGTCGAGCCGCGCCGAACGTGCGTTGGCGCCGAGCGCCGTTGCGGTGCGCTCGGCGGCGTCGCCGTCGACGTCGGTGCAAACAACCGTGGCACCCGCACCCACAAGCGCTCGGCATAGCGCCGCCCCGATGCCAGAGCCCGCGCCGGTAACGATCGCGGTTTTGTCGTTGAAACTCATTGGGCCTCCGCGAGTTTCATCACGTGGCCGAGGATGTCCGGGTAGCGCTTGAGGTGTGCGCCGCCGTTGAGGTCGAGCACCTCTCCCGTCAGCCATGACGCCGCAGGCGAACACAGATACAGCACGGCGTTGGCGATGTCCTCGGGAGTGCCTGCGCGGCCGAGCGCGGTGTTCTCCAGATAGTCCTCGACGACGCCGGGAACGGCGGCGGCCGGCTCGGTGAGCGGCGTGTGCACGAAGCCGGGTGCCACGGCATTGACACGGATTCCACGCGGGCCGAGTTCGAGCGCGGCGACCTGAGTAAGCATCGACAGGCCCGCCTTGGCGGCGCAGTATGCGCTCATTCCCGCGGCGGGCTGGCGGCCGTTGAGTGAGCTGATCGAAACCAGCGCGCCGCCGGAACGCAGATTGCGGCCCGCATGCTTGGCGACGATGAATCCGCCCGTCAGGCAGACGTCGATGACGTCGCGAAACTGGTCGACGGGCATGTCGGTGATCAGGCCGACGTTGGAGAATCCTGCGCAGTTGACCACGACATCGACCGGACCCGTCTGCTCGAACAAGCGCTGTACGGAATTCTCGTCGGTGACGTCGACGGCCTCGGCGGTATGGGGGTCGCCCAGTTCTGCGGCGCGGCTGCGCGCCCCTTCGGCGTTGCGGTCGGCAACGGTCACCCGGTCGCCCTGGGCGGCCAGGGCCTGCGCCGTCGCCCACCCGATTCCGGATGCACCACCGATCACGACGGCGATCCGATGGTTACCGCTGCTCATACCGTGGCCCCTTCGCCGACGAACTAGAACGCGTTCCAACTTAGCGCTACGGCAGACTGGGGGTGTGACCGAATTGAAGTTGTCCGATTCGATTTCCGTAGCCGTGCCACCGGACGAGTTGTATGGGCTGGTGTCCGACGTGACCAGGATGGGCGACTGGAGCCCGGTCTGCCGGGCCTGCTGGTGGGACGAGGGCGACGGCCCGCGAGTCGGCGCCTGGTTCACAGGCCGCAACGAGCTACCGGAACGGACGTGGGAGACGCGCAGCCAGGTTGTCGCCGCCGATCCGGGTCGAGAGTTCGCGTGGGAGGTCAACAACGGCTGGGTGCGCTGGGGATTCACCCTCGAACCGGCTGACGGCGGCACGCGGCTCACCGAGTCGTGGGAGTTCCTGCCCGCCGGCATCGCGGGTTTCCACGAGCGATGGGGCGCAAAGGCGGAAGCGCACATCGAGCATCGGCACGTGCTGGCCAAGAGCGGGATTCCTGCGACGTTGGCGGCGATCAAGAAGACCGCCGAAGCCGGCTAGTTTCTGCGGCGAGCAGACGCAAAAGCTCCAATTTCTCGGCGCGTCGGGGACATTTTGCGTCTGCTCGTGCGTTCAGTGTCTAACGCTTGACGCAGCGAAAGCCGATGTGGCTCATGCCGGTATCGATGGGTTGCGGTCGGCGGGCGGCTGGGCGGTAGCGCAGGCAGTAGTTGTCGGCGCACAGGAACGAACCGCCCTTGATAGCCTTGCGCGGTACCCGGAACTGCGGCTGGCGCGGGTCGTAACTGTCCGCCTCGCAACAGGGATCGCCGGTGCGGGTGTCGCCGTACCAGTCAGTGGTCCACTCCCACACATTGCCCGCCATGTCGACCAGCCCGTAGGCGTTGGGAGGGAAGGTGCCGGCGGCTGTGGTGCGGCCGTAGCCGCGGTCGGGGCGCCATGGGAAATCGCCGTGCCAGTAGTTGGCCAACTGCTCGCCGGGCTGCTCGGGGTGGTTTCCCCACGTGTACGCCGCGCCCTCTAGGCCGCCGCGGGCCGCCGTTTCCCACTCCGCTTCTGTCGGCAGTGACAGCCCCGCCCACGACCCATAGGCCTCCACGTCTTCGTATGCGACATGCACGACGGGATGGTCGGCGCGTTTATCGATCGACGAGTGCGGGCCGACCGGCCGGCGCCATGACGCGCCCGGCGTCCACGTCCACCACTGGCTCAGGTGGCGCAGGTCTACGGGGCCTTGGGTACGGGTGAACACCATCGATCCAGGCTGCAGGTTCTCCGCAGGCGCGTCGGGATAGTCGGCAGGGTCCAGCGGTCGTTCCGCGACCGTGACATAACCTGTGGCAGAGACGAATTCGGCGAACTCGGCATTCGTCACCTGGTGGGTTTGGATCGAGAAGCTGTCGACGGAGACGGTTCGGGCGGGACCTTCCTCGGCGTAGTGTTGCTCGGATCCCAGCACAGCAGTCTGCGCCGGAATCCGGACGAGTTCATTGGTCACTGAAGACGGTCGTCCAGTCGTTGCGCATGCTGACAACGGTCCAGCCATATGTCTTCGCGTGCTCCAGCGCGCGTTCCGCCCCTGCGGTGTACTCGAATTCGCGCTCGGCGTCGTCGTGTAACACCAGCAGCCGCAATGCGGCCGCATCGGGCCGCCCGGAGTACATCAGCATCTCGTCGTCGCCGTTGGAGTTGCCCGCCGAGAGGATCGGCCGCCGCCCGATCCGGTTCCAGATCCTCACGGGTTTTTCTGGGCCGTCGTCGAGCCAGTCCAGCGCGGGCTGGATCAACAGGTCGCCGTGACCGTCTGCGCCGTCGAACTTGAGGCCCTGCGCGCTGCCCACGACGCGTTCGGGCGGGATGCCGTAGATCGTCGAGGTGATGGGTCGCATGAAATCGCGGCCACCGCCCGACACGATGTAGCAGGTGAAATCGTGTGCCTCGAGGTACCGCAGCAGTTCGACCATCGCGGGATAGATGCACTTCTGGTAGGGACGTTTCAGGATGGGGTGCGTGGCCTCCTGGAAGAACTTGTGGATGAGTGCGGCGTGGTCTTCGACCGACATCGACTCGTGCAGCGACATAACCGCGCCGGCAAGGACTGTCAAGTCAGCGTCTTCGCCCTGATAGTGCTTGGTGATCGCAGCACCGAACCAACTCAGGTCGCCGCTTGCCGCCGCCCGATACGGTTGCTGATCCGCCAATGATGGATCAGCGGAGGCTCTCTCGGCCAGTCTGCGCACGATGAAGTCGAGCTGGATGTAGGCAGGTTTCTCACACCACAGCGTGCCGTCGTTGTCGAACACCGCGACACGCGCTTCGGGCGCGACGAAGTCCGGGCCCTCCGTGGTGACCCGGCCTACGAAGTCGACGATCGTCGACTTCGTGGGCCCGTCAGTCCAGGAGCCCAGCATCTAATCGGCGGCCAGGAATGCGTGCAGTTTCTTCACGGCATGATCGATCGTGAACGACGCCGCCTCCTGCCGCGGCTTGAACTCCTTGAACGACTCCAGGAATTGCGTCGCGATCGCCCCGGCGTAGAAGGCGATGAAGTCGTGATCGAGGAACCAGTCATAGTACGTGTTGGACGTGATGTCGGCCCGCTCGAACGGGTCGGTGCGTAGATTGAAGATCTTCGGAACCCGCAGGGGGGTAAACGGTTCCGCCCAGATCTGCAGCGTGCCGTTGCACCGTTGCTCCTGGAATACCACCTTCCAGTTGTGGAAGCGGATGCCGAGCACGTCGCAGTCGTCGGAGAAGTAGATGAAGCCCCTGCGCGGACTCTCCTCGACCTCGCCGGTCAGGTATGGAAGCAGATTGAAGGCGTCGAGATGGACCTTGAACTCCTTGTCTCCCGCCTTGTGCCCCTTCTTCAGCTTCTCGATGATGTCGGGTTCCCCGGCGGCGGAGAGGAATGTCGGGAACCAGTCGTGATGCTGGACGATCTCGTTGGAGACGGTGCCCGCGGCGATCTTGCCGGGCCAGCGGATCATCTCCGGGATCCGGAACGCGCCCTCCCAGTTGGTGTTCTTCTCGCTGCGGAACGGCGTCGTCGCACCGTCGGGCCAGGTGTTGGCGTGCGGCCCGTTGTCGGTGGAGTAGATGACGATCGTGTCCTCGGCGATGCCGAGTTCGTCAAGCGCGTCGAGGATCTGACCGACATTGCGGTCGTGGTCGATCATCGTGTCGTGGTACGGGGACTGCCACACACCGGCCTGGCCGACGCTCTCCGGTTTCGTATGGGTCCGCAGATGCATATGCGTCATGTTCATCCAGACGAAGAACGGCGTATCGGCCTCGGCCTGACGCTTGATGAAATCGATGCAGGCTTCTGTGGTGTCGTCGTCGATGGTCTCCATCCGCTTCTTGGTAAGCGGGCCGGTGTCCTCGATGCGTTGCTTGCCCACCGGGCCGTACTTCGGATCGTCGGGTTCGGTTGACACCTCGTCTGTCGCCCACGACTTCATCACGCCGCGCGGTCGCTGCATTTCGGCCAGCACCGGGAATTGGTCGCTCTTCGGATAGTCGGGCAGCTCGGGTTCTTCCTCCACGTTGAGGTGGTAGAGGTTGCCGAAGAACTCGTCGAACCCGTGCGCCGTCGGCAAGTATTTATTGAGATCGCCGAGGTGGTTCTTACCGAACTGCCCGGTCGCGTAGCCCAGAGGTTTGAGGCATTCCGCGATCGTCGGATCCTCGGCCTGTAGCCCGACGTCAACCCCGGGGAAGCCGACCTTGGACAGGCCCGTCCGGTAGACGCTCTGCCCTGTAATGAATGCCGCCCGGCCTGCCGTACAGCTTTGCTCGCCGTACGAGTCGGTGAAGCGCATGCCTTCGGCAGCGATGCGATCGATGTTCGGCGTGCGGTAGCCCATCAGGCCGTCGCTGTAGCAACTGAGGTTCGTGATACCGATGTCGTCGCCCCAGATGACCAGGATGTTCGGCTTACCGTTTGGCATAGCGGCTCCTTCGCCAATTGACGTCCAGGTCGAAGCCTAGGAGCGCACTGTGGTTGGCGGCGGGCATTTGGCCAACGGTTCACCGATCGGCGAGCTCTCGGACGAGCTTTGGGTATCGGCCGCGTTCGGGCCGAAAGATGTCATGCGGCGAATCGCAGAACTCATGCAATTGCGCCGACGGAAACAACCTCTGATAGCGGGCCCACGCGGCGTCGTCGACCAGTGGACTGTTGGGGCTGCGTATTGCCAGCATTGGCGCCCGCAGTTCTGCCAATTCTTCCCAGTACGACCGGCCCTGCGCCGCGCGGAACGTCTTGACGGCTGCGTCATAGTTGAGCCGCTCCCGCACCGGCGTTCCGCGCCACCGGCCGTCCAGCAGGCGATGGACGTGGGGGTCGGGTAACACGATTTCGGCGGGCACGTAGTCGCCGATCGAGATCGAAAGAACGCGTTCCGGATGAGCCACGGCCCACGCGATCGCGTACGTGGTGCCCCTGGAAAACGTCATGATGTGCACCGGCCCGTCGGTTACCGCGTCGATCACCGCGCCGACGTCGGCACGGAGCGAGGCGAGGTCATACCCGCTTTCCGGAGCGTCGCTTCGTCCGTGGCCTCGAAGCTCCACCACGACAGCGCGACGCCCGAGCAGGGGCATGACTTCGGTGTAGTCGTCGGCGATGTCGGTCATGCCTGGAACGAAGACAATCGGCGCGCCGCGATCGGGCCCGCCCGTATCCAGGAAGTGAATGCGGGTGTCGCCGTTGGTGGCGAAGCGGGAATGGACCATCGCGGGCAACGATGCCGCGTGGGCTCGGGCCCGTGAGTGGTTTCGGTGCAAAGCAGGCACAAGAGGCGCACCCTGGAACCCGGAGGGTGATGGCGATGTACGACAAGATTCTGGACACCAAGTGGCACGTCGAGATCGACTTCGACGAGGACGAAACCCACACACACGCGACCGTGCGCGCCCAGCGCGGCGACGGCGAGACCGTGACTGCCTTGGGAGACGCCTACCGCAACCCGAAGGACGGCAGCCAGCCGATGGTCGGCGAGGAGATCGCCGCGGCACGCGGCCTCATCGCGCTGGGCAGCAAACTGCTGCAGAGCGCGTCATCGCGGATCGAGCAGGCGACGCACCAGCCGGTGCACCTGTTCCACTGACGAGCTAGGCGACTGCCGGCTCCTTGGGCTCGCTTCTCATCTGATGGAACAGGTCGACGTAGTACGGCAGGCAGTTGGCCATCGCCTGTTCGGTGGTGAACAGCGGCTGGTAACCGAGATCGCGCTGCGCCTTTGCGATCGAGAAGTAGTTGTCGAGGTAAAGCCGTTCCACCCCAAGGGGTTCCAGCAGTGGCTTGGGCAGGCCCAAGCGGAAATGGAACCACTGCCACACCATCATCACGACCTTCACCAGCCGCCCGGACACCCAGAACGTCGGCCACGGCTGCCCGCATGCCTCGACCACCGGCTTGGAGAACTCGAACATGTTGATAGGTTCGCCGTCGTTGATGAAGTACGCCTGGCCGGGCGACGTTCCACCAGGAACGAGGTGCTCCGCGGCCAAGATGAATCCGTGAATCAGGTTGTGTACGTAGGAGTTATCGAGCTTGATCTTCTTGTTGCCGACAAGCACCTTGACGTGGCCGGCTAGCACGTTCTCGAACACCTTGCGGAACATCGTCTGATCGCCGCGGCCCCAGATTCCGCTCGGCCGAATCGAGCAGGTGAGCAGCCCGTCGACACCGTTCTGCTCGAGGACGAACCGCTCAGCGACAACCTTCGTTTCCGTGTACAGATCGTTGAAGCGTTCGGTGTAGGGCAGGGTTTCGTTTCCGCCGGAGATGCGCTTGCCGCCCATCACCACGCTGTTGGAGGCGGTATAGACGAACCGCTTCACGCCGGCCGCCTGCGCAGCGTGCACGAGGTTCTTGGTGCCATCGACGTTGACCGCGAAGCTGCGCTTCCGGTACTCGTCGGTGACCGACGCGCCACCCATCAGGTCGATGATGGCCGCCGTGTGAATGATCGTGTCGATGCCGTCGACCGCCGTCGCCACGGTCTCGGTATCGCAGATGTCGCCCGTAACCACCTCGAGCCGCGGATGGGCGGCGAGCGGCGACGGGGCGCGGTCAAAGGAGCGGACGTGATGTCCGCGGTCGAGCAGTTCGGTCACCAGGTTCGCGCCGACGAAGCCGGAGCCTCCGGTCACGAGCACACGGCCGAGCTCGGTGGTCAACGTTGAATCACCCATGCGGAGGAGCATAACTGAAACGTGTTACAGTTTCGACCCTCTTTGCCGGGAATCGTTCCAGACTCAACTTTCGTCCTGGTCGTTGGCGGCCAGCGCATCCTCCACACGCTTGCGTGCACCAGCTAAATGCTCTTCGCAGCGTTTAGCGAGCTCTTCTCCTCTTTCCCAGAGTTTCAGCGACGTGTCGAGATCCAAGCCGCCCTGCTCGAGTTGTTGGACGACTTCGATGAGTTCGTCGCGCGCTTCCTCGTACCCCAACTGACTAATAGGCTTCATTCTTTGCCTTCGCTCAGCGCGGTGACGGCCCCGTCGGCGACCCGTACCCGCAACCGTGTGCCCGCAGGAGCGTCACCCGTAGTACGCAACACGTCCGCTGCGGGCAGCGTCTGGACTACCGCGTAGCCGCGGGCCAGGGTGGCCGCCGGTCCCAGTGTGGACAGCCGGGCCGACAAGTGGCCGATCCGTTCGGATTCGGCGGCGACGAGCCGACCGATGTCGCGGCGTGCGGCGGCGCGGTATCGGTGGATCTCGTCGCCGCGCGAGGTGAGCGCGGCGAGCGGCTGGGCCAGCACCGGTCTGCTGCGCAGTTGCGACAGGGTGTGCTGCTCGCGGTGTACCCAGTTACGCAAGGCCCGCGCGCTGCGGCTGCGCAGGTCGGTGACGAGCGCCTGTTCGGCGACGGCGTCGGGGACGACGCGTTTGGCTGCATCGGTCGGGGTGGCCGCGCGAAGGTCGGCGACGAGGTCGCACAGCGGGTTGTCCGGTTCGTGGCCGACCGCGCTGATGACAGGTGTGGTGCAGGCCGCGATGGCGCGACACAGCGTCTCGTCGGAGAACGGCAACAGGTCCTCGACGCTGCCGCCGCCGCGGGCGATGACAATCACGTCGACGGCGGTGTCACAGTCCAGCTCGCGCAGTGCTTCGACGATCTGCGGCACGGCATTGGGACCCTGCACGACGGTGTTGCGTACCTCGAAGCGCGCCGCGGGCCAGCGCCCGGCGGCGACGGTCATCACGTCACGTTCGGCGGCCGAGGCGCGGCCGGTGATCAGGCCGATGGTGTCGGGCAGAAACGGGATCGGCCGCTTGAGTCGAGGATCGAACAGCCCTTCGGCGTGCAGCAGTTGGCGCAGCCGTTCGATGCGGGCCAGCAGCTCGCCGACGCCGACAGCGCGAATCTGGTTGACTCGCAACGAAAACGACCCGCGGCCGACAAAGAAATTCGGCCTGCCGAGCATGATCACCTGAGTGCCCTCGGTGAGTTTCACCGGGGCGTTGTGAACCAGGTCTCGTGGACAGGTGATCTGCAGCGACATGTCTGCGGCAGGGTCGCGCAACGTGATGTAGGCGGTGCTGGAATTCGGGCGCACGTTCATCTGGGCGATCTGCCCTTCGACCCAAACGGTGCCCAGCTTGTCGATCCAGCCCTTGACCATCATCGCGACGGTGCGGACGGGGTACGGATTGTCCGCGGAGTTGGGTTCGGCGGAAGCAGTCACTTGGCGGTCGCGCGGGTGATCCTGTTGGCCAGCAGGGTCTGAAACGGTGCGCGCGACTTGGTGGCGTCTTCGTACGCGAGGAGGGCCTCGAGGTCGGCGACGCGCAGCGATGTCAGCCGGGCCCGCAGCTGGGCCAGCGTGAGCGACTCGTAGTCCAGCTCGGCAACGACGTCCGGCGGGTCGGCCTTGGCGTGCTTCGCCTCGGTGTCGGGCTTGCCGTCCGCGACGTCCGGCTCACCGCCGGTGAACAACGCGAAGCGGCCCTCGGTCAGGCGTTCGCCGTCGACGCTCGGGCGTGAGGAGTCGTCGTCGAGGTCCTCGTCGAACGTCGCCCACTCGGGTTGCTCGTCCTTGGGCGGGAACAACGACTCCAGCGTCTCGTCGCCCTTGTTGACCAGATCGGCGACGTCCTGCTGCATTTTCATCACGAGGTGGGCAACCTGGCTCGCGACGGTCATCGGGTACATGAGGATGGTTTGCGGAAGTTTGCGGGTTTCCTCGATCGCGGTCACCGCCGCGCCTACCAGCAGACGGACCCCATATGGTGCTGTTGCCATGCGTCAAGCCTGCCTTAACGGCCGGTCATGTCAAAGCGGGGCCCGTGAATGCGCACGATGCGCCAGTCGACCGTTGGCGACACCGATCGGGTGATTCTGGTCAAGGCATCGTCTGTTTGGTGGCGGTTACCTCATCGAGAGTTGGGCGGTCTGCGGCGTTGGCGCCTCGCTTGGAGCTTCTGGCGGCAGGGTTAGCGAGCGGTTGGCCAGACTCGAGGCGCTCTATGCGGGTGTTGATGATCGCGATGACTCGCTCGCTCGGCCAGCCGTCCGTTAGACCGTCGCTCAACTTCTCAATTGCGCGACGCAGTCTGTCGGCTAGTTGATCGAGGCTTTCGTTCGCCTCGGAATCAGTGAGTCCCATCGCCCGAGCCTCGTCGAGCAATGCCGTGCGGTTGACTTTTGCCAAACTGCTCTGCGCTCCTATGGGCGTGGCCATGCGGCCGGACAGCTCTGGATAGTCGAGCGTGCATAGCGAGTCGTATAAGGGCGCAAGCGTTACGCGGCCATCGTTGAGAAGGAGCGAGTAGTTCTTGCCGTGCCCATCCTCGTCACCAACTGTCGCGCGAAATGCAATCTGACGGAACATTCGCTCGATCTCGACCCGAGGCGAATCTGCGAACTCGCGGAGTACCTTTGCCATCCGCTCACTTGGGCGACCAATCTTGTATTTGTCCTTAGGGCGGAGCCCAATCGCCTGGCACATGTCTTCCTGATGCAGGCGAATAATGTTGCCGTTCTCCCTCCGCCGGTCATAGCGCTCAGTCACCAATACGACGCTGTCGCCCATGTCCTCAACCCACGACTTGTTGCTAAGCAGTCCGGATGCTCTGCCAAGCTCAAGCACCAACGCTTCGTTTTGCGCGCTATGTGGCCATGTGGTGGTCGGCTTGATTATGTGTGTGGACGGAGCACCATCGACAGGCTCGTACCAGCGATCATCGATGCGGGTCAGCAGTAGCTTGTCTTGCGCACCCCCGAGTGACATTCGGATGTCGCGTTCCAAGTCAGTTCCAAGCGGCCTTTGTGGAAGGTTGCGAATCAAACGGACAAGCCCGTCATCGTCTAGCCGCTCGTATGTGCGGTCGAAGGCGGGTGGGACTCCCGCAGCAATTACGACCACTGCGCCGGCACATTCTCGGCCGTACTCCGCTAGCAGAGTGAGTACATCGCGAGGTGTCTCTGGTGCGCCGTCGAACACCCTCACGCCGCGCACTTGAGCAGCGGCAGCCGCTAGCGCTCTGCCTTCCGGCAAAAGACCTTCGAGAAATGCGCGCGCCTTGGCCGGTTCGCTCGGCCCCGGTGTCGGTAGTGAGCACGAGAGCAGCGGTACTTCTGGTCCGTAGATCGCGGCGACCGAATCGGTGTAGACAATTCGGACTTTGTCGCCCCGATCGTTGCTGGCTGTATGAGCGACAAGGCGATCGCCCAGCCAGATGTCCAAGTCGTTGCTCATCGTGCGTCACCGCGCTCTCGGGCGCACGACGAGTTCGAGGTTTAGCGCGGCTAAGGTGTCGAAGAGCTGCTCAATCGCTCGTGTTTCATGACCGGTCTCGAGCAAAGCAGCGGCGTAGCGGTTCATGCGCGCGCGCTCTGCGAGTTCCGCCTGCGTCCAGCCTGCGCTCTTGCGCGCCGATCTGATTGCCCGTCCAAGCGCCGCGGGCGATCGGACAGGTGTCCCGCCTGCGAATGTTGTCATATGCTCACATTAGTAGCAATCCCGATCAATGTCAAAGTTCTCTCACATCTAGGGCGCTAACGGCAGATGTGACAATATGCCAACATCGCTCTGCCGCACGCAGTTCACAATCACCTCAGCCGATCAGTACCCTTGGGACCATGCCGCCGACGATAAATATGGGGATTCCGGGTGCTTCCAGCTCGGTGACCGGCGGTGCCATCGGTAAACGGGTGCTGCTGGCCGAGCCGCGCGGGTATTGCGCAGGCGTGGACCGTGCCGTGGAAACCGTGGAGCGCGCGCTGGAGAAGCACGGCGCCCCGGTGTACGTGCGTCACGAGATCGTGCACAACGTCCACGTCGTCGAGACGCTGGCCGCGGCCGGCGCGATCTTCGTCGACGAGACCGACGAGGTGCCCGAGGGCTCGATCGTTGTCTTCTCTGCTCACGGCGTCGCGCCGACCGTGCACACCAGCGCGGCTGAGCGCAAGCTCCAGGTCATCGACGCCACCTGCCCGCTGGTCACCAAGGTGCACAACGAAGCCAAGCGGTTCGCCCGCGACGATTACGACATCCTGCTGATCGGCCATGAGGGCCACGAGGAGGTTGTCGGCACCGCAGGCGAGGCGCCCGACCACGTGCAGCTGGTCGACGGACCGGACGCCGTCGACAACGTCACGGTGCGTGACGAGGACAAGGTGATCTGGCTGTCGCAGACCACGCTGAGCGTCGACGAGACGATGGAAACCGTGCAGCGGCTGCGGCAGCGCTTCCCCAAGCTGCAGGACCCGCCCAGCGACGACATCTGCTACGCGACCCAGAACCGTCAGGTCGCGGTCAAGGCGATGGCCCCCGAGTGCCAGCTGGTGATCGTCGTCGGCTCGCGTAACTCGTCGAATTCGGTGCGGCTGGTCGAGGTCGCGCTCGGCGCGGGCTCGCATGCGTCTTATCTGGTGGACTACGCCGACGACATCGACCCGGCCTGGCTTTCGGGGGTGACGACGGTCGGCGTCACGTCCGGCGCGTCGGTGCCCGAGATTCTGGTGCGCGGCGTGCTCGAGCGGCTCGCCGACTACGGCTATGACGTGGTGCAGCCAGTGACGACGGCCAACGAGACGCTGGTGTTCGCGCTGCCCCGGGAGATCCGCCCGGCTCGCGCCTGATGCGTTTGCGCCACAAGCTGTTCGCGCTGTCCGTCGCGCTCGTCCTTGTACTTGCCGGCTGCGGCGACGCCGCCGCGGATCGGTTGAACACCACGGTCCACGCGTTCGCCGACGCTCTCAACAAGGGTGACGCATCAGCGGCCGCCGCAGTGACATCCGATGCGGCGCAGGCATCCGACACACTCGGCAAGCTCTTCGGCAGCCTCGGCCGCAACGCGCACTTCGAGGTGTCGACGGTCGACCGCAAGGACAACGAGGCGACATTCAGCCTCGCGGCCACATGGAAATTCGGCACGGACGGCCGCAACCAGTGGACCTACACCAGCACCGGCAACGCCAGCCAGGACGGTGATCAGTGGAAGATCCTGTGGAATCCGGCGACCGTCGCGCCGGGCCTGGCCACCGGCCCGCTGTCGTACAGCACGCTGACCCCCGATCCCGCAGGGCGTGTGCTTGACCGCACCGGCGCGGAGCTGCTGACCCAGCAGGTGGTCACCCTCGTCAACGTGTCTACGGGCGCCGACGTGAATGCCGTTGCCGCACTGCTCAATCCGATCGACGGCGGCATCACCGCGGAGTCGCTGCAGACACAGCTGAACGCCGCCAACGGCCAGCCGGTCACCGCGATCACGCTCCGCGCGGAGGACCTCGCGCCCATTGAGGAGGCGCTGTCGGCGACGCCGAATGTGACGCTGGCACCGCAGACGCGACTGCTCACCGCCGACAAGGCGCTGACGTCGCCGACGCTGGCCGGGCTATCCGATCTGTGGCAGCGCGCCACCGACGACGCCACCGGATGGGCCGTCAGCGCCACGACCGCCACCGGCAGCCAGCGAGTCGGCGGCCAGGATCCCAAACCCGTCGCCGACATCGACAGCACGCTCGACATAGGAATGCTGCGTGCATCTGAGGACGCGTTGGCCCCGATTCCCACGCCCGCCGCTTTAGTGGTCATCCAGCCCTCGACCGGCGACGTGCTGGCGGTCGGCCAGAACCCAGCCGCCGACGCCGAGGGGCCGATCGCGTTGACGGGCCTGTACCCGCCAGGGTCGACGTTCAAGACGGTCACCGTCTCCGCCGCCCTGCAGGCCGGTCAGGTCACACCGGACAGCGTCGTCGCATGCCCCGGCAGCGAAAACATCGAGGGCCGCCAGATTCCCAACGACGACAACTTCGACCTCGGCCAGGTGCCGCTGCACACCGCGTTCGCGCGGTCGTGCAACACCACGATGGGCCGATTGGCGGTCAACCTTCCTCCCGACGGTCTGACCAAAGCAGCGACTCAGCTGGGCCTGGGAATCGACTACACCGCACCGGGTATGACCACCGTCACGGGCAAGGTGCCCGTCGCCGACACCGCCGCGTTGCGCGTCGAGGAGGGGATCGGCCAGGGCCAGGTGACAGCGTCGCCATTCGGCATGGCGCTGGTGGCCGCCGCGCTGGCCCGCGGCTCGGTGCCGACCCCGACGATCGTCACCGGCCAACCAGCCAAGCCCGACCGCACTCCGGATCCGCTGCCCGCCGGCATCGCAGATCAGGTGAAATCGATGATGCGCGAGACGATCACCAACGGCACCGCGACTGCGCTGCAAGACATTCCGGGTCTGCTCGGCAAGACCGGCACCGCGGAGTACATCGACAACACGCATGCGCACGGCTGGTTCGTCGGCATCGACGGTGACCTTGCGCTTGCGGTGTTCGTCAGTGACGCGGGCAGTTCGGGGCCTGCGGTGGAGGCGGCCGGCCGCTTCCTGCGCGCACCGCGTTAGACGTCGTACTCCCAGCTGTCGGCTTCCCGGGGGCTACGTTGCGAGCGCTGCCGCGTCCGGTGCTCCGTGCGGTTGTCGCTGTCTTCGGCGTCTCCGCGGTAGCGCACCCGCGAAACTGGGTGATGCGTCCCGTTTCCGTTGCTGCGGTGCGGTTCCCGCGGCTGATAGTCGTCGCGGCGCCGACGCTCAGAGCGCTCGGGGCGTAGCTCGGGGAGTGGTTCGGGCCGTTCGTAGGGGGAGCGCCGGTCGGCGGGCGGGACGACTTTGCGGGGTTCGCGAGCCGACGTCCTGGGGCGGCGACGCGGCTCGGCGGGAGGCACCGGCGACTGCTCACTCCGCCGCGGCGTACGGGGTCGGCGGGGCCGTTCGGCGACAGGCTCCATGATCTCGGTCTCGGGCGGCCGTGCGTGCCGCGATCGCGACGGCGCGGCGCGCTTGGTCGTTCGCCCGTTGCGGGCGGCTGCGGCGGGTTTGTCGGCCTTGTCGGCCTTGGCGGTCCGGCTCGGGCGCTCGATGGTGTGCCTGCGGCGGGGTTCGGGGGCAGTGTCGGCGGAGTCTTCGACCGACTCGGCTCCACCCTTCAACAGAGACGACATCTTCGATGTGACGGAGGACACGCGACTACTACTCGTCGTCTCCGTCGCGGTGGATCCAGGTGCGCCCCGTCGTGACGACATGCCGTAGTACCAGCGGCCCATCCCGATGAGCAGGACGGCGGCCGAGGTGAAGAACATCAGCGGGAACCGCTCGATGAGCGGATACCCGAAGTTGATCAGCGTGTCCTTGACGCCGGTGAATGCGGCGCCGTGGAACAGGAAATACGACGTTGGCACGGCGACGAACAGGATCAGCGGCGGCTGGATGACGGCGGTGAAGATCCCGCTCTGCCGCACGGCGAGCGCCGCGAAGATGCAGCCCAGCGCATACGACGCGGCGAACACCATACTGAGTTCTTTGTCACCGGAGCCTGCGTCGAAGGCGAAGCCGACGGCGGTCATTGTGACCGCGAGCAGCACCGCACCCCACCACGGAACACCCGGGACATTGGGGTGTGCAGAGCGATGGTCGGCCGTCACCGCCGACCGTGCGCGCTGTGCTGACACAGGTAGACCGTACCGGCTCTACATAAAAGTAGCTGTCAGCGCGCTGCTGGCGAGCCCGTCACAGTCTCCTACACTCTGGACCCTGTGAGCCTGAACCTTGGAATCGTCGGATTACCGAATGTCGGCAAGTCAACGCTGTTCAACGCGTTGACGCGTAACAACGTGCTGGCAGCCAACTATCCGTTCGCGACGATCGAGCCGAATGAGGGCGTCGTTCCGTTGCCCGATCCGCGGCTGGCCGAACTCGCCAAGATGTTCGAGTCGGAAAAGATCGTGCCCGCGCCGGTGACGTTCGTCGACATCGCAGGCATCGTCAAGGGCGCGTCCGAGGGCGCGGGGCTTGGCAACAAGTTCCTTGCCAACATCCGCGAGAGTGATGCGATCTGCCAGGTGGTGCGTGTGTTCACCGATGACGACGTGACGCACGTCGACGGGCGCATCGATCCGAAGTCGGACATCGAGGTGATCGAGACAGAGCTGATCCTCGCCGACCTGCAGACGCTCGAGAGAGCGCTGCCACGGATGGAAAAGGAGGCGCGTACGCAGAAGGACCGTCGGCCTGCGTACGACGCGGCCGTCGCGGCACAGGAACTTCTCAATGGGGGCACCACGCTGTTCGCGGCGGGCACGTCGGTCGACACGGCGCTGCTGCGCGAGCTGAACCTGCTGACGACGAAACCGTTCCTCTATGTCTTCAACGCCGACGAGGCCGTGCTGACCGATGACGCGCGGGTGGCGTCGCTGCGGGAGTTGGTGGCACCGGCCGATGCGGTGTTCCTCGACGCGAAGATCGAGGAGGAGTTGCAGGAGCTCGACGACGAGTCGGCCGCCGAATTGCTTGAGTCGATCGGCCAGACCGAACGTGGACTGGATGCGTTGGCGCGCGCGGGTTTTCACACTTTGCGCCTGCAGACGTACTTGACGGCAGGGCCAAAAGAGTCGCGCGCGTGGACGATTCACCAGGGAGACACCGCGCCGAAGGCCGCGGGTGTTATCCACACCGACTTCGAGAAGGGCTTCATCAAGGCCGAGATCGTTTCCTACGACGACCTCATCGCGGCCGGGTCGATGACCGCTGCCAAGGCCGCTGGCAAGGTGCGGATCGAGGGCAAGGACTACGTCATGGCCGACGGCGATGTCGTCGAGTTCCGCTTCAACGTTTAGGGGGAAGGCTGGCGGAAGTTAAGGCGCGGCTGGAGTTTCCAGAACATATCGCTGAGGCCAGGGGTGCGCGCCGGCCGCGAGCGGCCAACATGCTGGACCTACGGTGCAGGGGGCACTACAGGGGGGACGAAGTCGAATGTCATTCCGAGCAGCCACACCAGTAGCAGGACGACCGGCAGGTGGAAAATGAACTGCAAGAACGTGAATCCGATGAGATCGCGCGCCCTGAGCCCGAGCACCGCCAGCAGGGGCAGCATGAAGAACGGATTGATCAGGTTCGGCAACGCTTCGGCAACGTTGTAGATCTGAACCGTCCAGCCCAGGTTCATCTGGACGTCCGTGGCCGATTGCATGACGTAGGGGGCTTCGACCAGCCATTTTCCGCCGCCGGACGGGACGAAGAGACCCAGCACGACGGTATAGAGGGCGATGACGACGGCGAAGGCGCCGCCGCCGACGTCCGTGAAGAGAGCCGCCAGCAGATCAGAGACGGTCTGGCCGCCGCGACCTTCCGCCTTGGTGAGGATCGCCGCCATCGCTGCGTAGAGCGGGAACTGCACGAGGATGCCGCCGGTAGCCGGCACGGCCCTGGCGACGGCTTGCAGGAACTTGCGTGGCGTCCCGTGCAGCACGAGCCCCAGGATGAGGAAGACGAGCAGATATCCGTTGAGACTACTGACGACGGAAAGGACTGGCTTGGTGAAAAGCTGGGAGATCAACCAGCCCAACGTCATCAGGCCCGCCAGCACGGGCAGGATGCGGCTGTACTCGAGCCACTCGCCCGGCCGTGAGCGCGGCGGCACCTCGTCCGTCTGGTCGTCCAGGTTCACGTCCAGGTCCTCGGCGGTCTTGATCGCCGCGCCCCTCGGTGCGGAGAAGTGCGCGATCACCACGGTCAGGGCGATGAGGATGGCGCACGTCAGCAGGGACTGCCACGTGAAGATCGTGGTGCCGAAGTCGAGCACGCCGGTGATCTTCAGTAGTTCCGGAGGCAGCGACTTGGCGGTGGCCTGCAGCTGTGCGGCCGAAGACGACATACCAAGAGCCCACACAGCGCCCAATCCCATGAAGGCCGCGGCGCCGAGCGCACGGTAGTCCACCCGCAGATCGGCGCGACGTGCGATCGCCCTCGCCAGCAGACCACCGAACACCAGGCTGAGCCCCCAGTTCAGGAAGGAGACCGACATGGACAGGAACGCGACGAAACTCACCGCGCTGCTCGCGGATTGGGGCACGGTGGCGAGGCGATCGATCAGCCTGGCCACCGGCGGGCTGGTGGCCACGACGTATCCGGTCAACACCACCATGGCCATCTGCAGGGTGAATGCCGTCAGATCCCAGAAACCGTCGCCGAAGGCGTCCACGACCGTCTGCGGAGAGGAGCCGTTGGCCAGCGCGGCGACGGTGACCACGAAGACTCCTGCCAAGGCGACGACGTAGGCGTCCGGAAACCACTTCTCCGTCCAGCCGGCCAGCGACTGGGCGACCCGGGCCAGCCCCTTCTCGGAGCGAGATTCTTCGGTGGCAGATGTCATTCGGCCGTTCCTCTTCCCTTTCCCTGCCCGATGCACCCGGCCAGCGCGGCAAGACATGGGTGTGGGGCGAGATGGCCCCGCGGGCGTTGAACGAGCATGGTCGGTGGCACTCCCGATCGAGTGCCGGGCGTTTGGGACAACAGCCGGTATGCAATGTGCCGCCACACGCATGCCGGTTCAGTCGCTCAGTATCGACCCAGATTCGGGCGTTGACAATGGAGAATTGGGCAGACTACATCTGCAAAAGGATGCAGAAGATTGCGCATCCGCGTGTTCAGTGCCGGAAACAACTTTGGGGACACTGCCTTCAAAGACGCAGCTCGCCAATCCTTTTCACCGACGATCGCTGTGGCCACCACGAAACCTACGAGGTCGTCCCATTTATCTTTGGCCGCGCTACACACTCGTCGAGGCGACAGTCGAAGCTGGCGCGGACGACGACAGATACATGCACCAGGTGCGAACCATCGTCCAAGACTGTGTGAATCAGGGCGGGGTAAGCAGCCTCCGCGTGACCGCCCAGTGTCTGTGCGAGGAGTGCGCAGCCGACTGACCGGATGCGCCTTCGGCTACCCGCAGCGATGCCTAACCACGCGCCAGCTCCCATGTCACTGGATCCACCGTGCCGCTCAAAGCGTCGGGGACCGGTACGCACTGGGTACGCAACACCGCCGCAAGTCGTTCCAAGCAATCCGCACTCGCCAACGGCAATAAGTACTGTTCAGGCAACTGAATCGGTCTTCGCCAACGCTGACCATATATCGAAGTAGTAGTTCCGGTTTCAAACAACGTCAGGCGGGAAGGCCGCTGGTCGTTAGGGCTCGCGGCCAGCCAATTGAAGAAGCCGCGCCTGCGCTGAAGCTCCCTCTGGTGCGTGATCCATCGGGGGCCCGAAAAGCGCCTCCAGTAGAGGCTCGCTTCGTATCCACTCCATGAAACCAAGCGCAAACTCCACCAACCCGCCATCGAGGTGCTCATCGAATCCGATCGCGCAGGACACGTCCCAGGTGTGCACTGCAGTGTCGAACGCAGTTAGGCCGATGACGTCGCGGGCTGACAGTGGAAGCCGGTAGGCGACAGGGATGTCCAGGCTCTGGGCGTTGGTGATCGCCTCGTCCAATGCACGAACTCCCGCATGCCACGCCGCGATGTGGTCTGCGCCAATCCAGTCGTCCTCGCGCGTCGCGACGTAATCGTCTCTGGTGCCACCGCAGACGAGGCGCGCGACTCGATGTTGTAGACCGACGACGTGGTTCACCAACTGCTGAACGTTCCACTCGGTGCATGGAGTCGGATTCTCCCAATCGCTCGCGGCGATTGCGTTCAGCCTGTGCGTCAGCTCCGACCTTGCGAGACCCAAAGCCTCGACGACTCGTCCGGTCATTCCCCCACGCCTTCCGGGCCACGGGAAGCAAACCACTTCTAACGATCGATCATCGCAATGCCATCGCCGGGTGACAGACAATCGACCAGGTTCGTTACCGATGTCAGGACGAAACGTCGTCGAGTTCCGCTTCAACGTTTAGGAAGCGGACGTAACATCCCCTGGTGGGTTTTGTCGTCTCGCCGGAGGCCTATGCCCGTTACATGGGCCGATATGCTCAGCCTCTCGCGGCGGTCTTTGCTGCGTATGCAGGCGTGGGTGAGGGCGAAAAGGTTCTCGACGTGGGCTGTGGGCCTGGTGCGCTGACGGCGCACTTGCTGTCTGTTGGGGCCGAGGTCGCCGCGATCGACCCCTCGCCGCCGTTCATCGATGCGATCCGTGAGCGCTTCCCAGACGTTGACGTGTGTCGAGGCACGGCGGAGGAATTGCCCTACGACACAGATGCTTTCGACGCCGCCCTTGCCCAACTGGTGGTGCACTTCATGGCGGATCCAGTCCTCGGCATCAGACAGATGGCGCGTGTGGCCCGGCGTGGCGGTGTCGTCGCGGCGTGCGTATGGGACGGGCCGACCGGTGCACTGGCGCCCTTCTGGGATGCAGTTCATGTGATCGACCCTGACGCTGAGGACGAGGCGCTGCTCTCCGGTGCGCACAGGGGGCACTTGACTGAGATATTCGAAGCTGCCGGCCTGCGCGATGTCGCAGAAGATTCAATCGCAGTCGATGTTGTGCACCCGACGTTCGAGGAGTGGTGGGAGCCGTACACATTCGGTGTAGGTCCTGCCGGTGACTACGTCCAGCAACTCGATGACGATGCTCGCGCGCGCCTCGAATCTGTGGCTCGCGAACGTTTGGGTAGCGGGCCTTTCACCGTCACCGCCACGGCATGGGCCGCCCGCGGCGCGGTGTGAGTGCAACGGTTCGGCCCGCCACCAGCGATTGCGGTAGCGGGCCGAACTTTGTGTCCTGATCGGGTCAGTGCCCGGCGGAAGGGACCGCCACACCTACCGAGCCGTCGCCCAACTTGAGGCCGGGGTTGACGGGGTTGATCTTCACAGAACCGTCGCCGGGAACGGCGCGGTGGCACTGGATGCACTCGACGATGGGGACGCCGAAATCCGAGTAGTCGATCGTCGGGCCCGGGTTGGCTGGGGCCGCGCTGGCGGTGCCCGCCGTCAGCCCTAGTCCGGCGAGCGCGACGCCGCCCGACAGGAGCGCCCCGACGATCATCTTCTTGAGCGGTTGGTTGGTGTTCATGTTGTTTCCCCCTTAGGGTTTCGAGGTCTTGTGTGGACCACTTGGTTGTTGACAACACGAACGTATGACCGCGTTCTTGGAAGATTCTCAAATGGATTCTTCTTGGAGGATCCTCAAATGCATTCATGTCGAACCCATTGGGGGTTCACTTCGACGTCGATATTGCATTGCGTAGTAGGTGGTCATGAAGGAGGCGTAATGCGGTGGCGCGGTTAGCCACGTCGAGTTCGCGGTGTTGGACTATGACGTACTGGTCCGGCTACTACGCGGTGTTCTTT
Source organism: uncultured Actinomycetota bacterium (assembly GCA_963766465.1). Lineage (GTDB taxonomy): Bacteria > Actinomycetota > Actinomycetes > Mycobacteriales > Mycobacteriaceae > Mycobacterium. The sequence goes on along the minus strand of CAVXZT010000009.1, from coordinate 68,053 downwards.
GATGACCCGATCAATGGGATTCATTGGGAGCTGGCGTGGGTGCCGAAAGTTCCCACCCCTTGCCAGGTTTGGTCGTTCTATCGCGCACTTCGCGTCTTCGCAAGACCCGGCCGCATCTGGCGAACACGGTGCCCGGCGTTACCCGGCAGGCGACGCGAACCCTGCCGTCCCGATAACCGGCATGCCACCCGAACTAGGCGCGTCGCGCAGTACCTTCACCATCTGTTGGGCCGGCGAAGAGGCACCGGTAGAGCGCCGATGAGGGCCTCCTCATCGTCGCCAAGCCTCACCGCCATTACCCCCGCGCCGGCGATGAACCCAACCAGAAGTCCCGCAGCGGCGGCCGCGGCTGCGATGATCCAATGTCGGTTCATTCGTTCCCCGTGTGACGTCTGGTTTCTTTGCCGCCCCCGCGGTACACGCTTCTTGCTTACGTAAACGTTATTTACCTGATTCAAATGACGAATCGGGTGTTTCCCTATGTTGTGGGTCTCAGGTTCCGTTCACAAACATCCGGAGGAACGAAGAGTGATCACCCCTGACCACACCGAACCGCGCGGCTCGGGGTTCATGCTGGCCAACGCTGAGGTTTCTCGCGTCGTGGGGCAGACGTTGTACCAGGTGCGGATGGGTTACGCCGGCATCCAACTCGTAATCGGTGACTCCTTCGAATATGAAGTCGTCGTCGACACGCCGTTGGCGGTGACGGCGACCGGCGCCGTGTGGGCGGGTGAGCCGCTGACCGCCGAGGCGGCGGGCGCGTTGTTGCCGCTACTCGGCGCCGGCGTCGCTTCGGCCAAGGTCGCCACCGACGGCACACTGCACCTCGTGATCGGTGAGTCGGCGATCGAGGTCAGGCCGAACACCCTCTACGAGTCCTGGCAGCTTCGTGGGCCCCGCAATCTGCTGGTCGTGTGCTCGCCGGGTGGCGAATACATCGCTGTGTTCGAACCTGACGCGGACGAGTGACGTGGCGGAGCACCGCTGATGAGGCAGAATCGCGGAGGTGACGACGCCGCCGCAACGCCCCGGGCTGCCTGGCTGGCGCGACGGAGAGACCCCGCCGCCCGATCCTGTGACGCGACGGCTTCCGCGTCCGGGACAGGCTGAGCCGCCGACCGAACATATTCGCGCGCCGTACCGGCCCGCGGCCGGGCCGAGGGAGCAGTTCCGGCGGCGTCCACCGTCGCCCGCCGATTCAGCGCCGACCGAACAGATTCGGCGCCAGCCGCCCGCTGACCGCCGCCCACCGCCGCCACCTCCGCCCTCGCCGGCTCCCGATCGTCAACAGCCCGAAGCCAAGAAGCGGCGCAGCTTGCGCAATCCGACGTCGCTTCTGCTGATCGCGGTCATCGTCGTCGCCCTGGTGGCAGGCGGTCTGGCCGGAGCCGAGCTGTATGCGCGGCACCGCGCGGACACCCTGCTGGTGGCGGTCGCCGAGTGCGTCGTCAAGGACAACGCCACCATCTCCTTCGGAGTGAACCCGCCCTTCCTGTGGCAGCACATCACCGGGCACTACACCAACATCTCGGTCTCCACCGCCGGAAACCAAGTGCAGGATGCCAAGGGGATGACGGCCGACGTCACGCTGAAGGACGTGCGGTTGCAGGACACCGCGGATTCCAAGGGCACCATCGGGTCGCTCAACGCGACCCTTAGTTGGAAGTCGGCAGGCATCAAGGACACAGTGGCCGCCAACCTCCCTGTCGTCGGGAGTTTGGTCTCCGGTATCAAAACGGACCCCGCCGCGGGCACCATCGTTTTGGAAGCGGGTGGCGGCAGCGTTACGGCGAAACCCGTTGTCACCGATGGTGATCTGGGCCTGCAGGTTGTCAACGTCGACGGCCCGCTGCCGCAGGACACCGTGCAGACAGCGCTGGACAATCTCACCAAGAAGCTGAACGACAACTACCCGCTCGGTATCCATGCCGACAGCGTTGAGGTGACCGATACGGGTGTTGTTGGAAAGTTCTCAAGCCAGAACGCGTCGATCCCCAAAGAAGACGCGAACCCCTGTTTCGCGCGGCTCTAGAACGGCAAGTCCACCTGACCGTTTGTGGTGTTGCCCTCGTCGTGGTTCGGGTTGACGTATCCCAGCCGGTAGGGCACGTACGGATCCGTGCCGTAGGGCACGAGAGGATCGGTGCCGGCGCTACCGGCGCTGTTGTGGGGTGTCGGAGGGGTGGGGGCGGCACTGGTGATGGGCGCGAGAGCAATTGATGCACCGACAGCCGCGGCGCCCAGCCACAGTGCTACGTACTTGATGGGTGTGTTCATGGCGTTCTCCCGCCTACTGCATCGCCCGATTTGGACTATGCCCAAGCGTCGCCCGATGCCGCGGCGGTGTCGTCACTGCTGGCACCCGTTTTGACCCTGCTGCTAGTTGGAATTCACCCCTAGTTCACTGAGCTGACAGTTGCGTTGCAGGTCGGTCGATGACGTGGCGGTTTCTTGGACCGCTTAGGGCGGCATCCACCCGGCGATGCGCAGGTACGGGTCCGCTCCGTTGTTGAACTCCGGCTGTCCCGCATGCTCGACGGCGGCTGAATCGGTGTCGACCTCGACGACGATGTCCTCGCTGTCAACGCGCGGCGGGAGCTGCCGATACTTGTCGCGAGGATCCTCTTCGGCCATGAATCGAAAACTACGCCGCTTCGTTGTCCGAGATGACCGGTTTTGACTCGTATCCGATGAGCCGGCGGGACACTGATGGTGCGTAGGAGGGGCCGAAATGATCTTCATCGTGGTGAAGTTCGAGACGAAACCCGAATGGACAGAGCGCTGGCCCGAACTGGTCGCGCCGTTCACCGCGGCCACCCGAGCCGAAGAAGGCAATCTTTGGTTCGAGTGGTCGCGCAGCCTCGACAACCCAGCCGAGTACGTGCTCGTTGAGGCGTTCCGCGACGGCGATGCCGGCGGCGCGCACGTCAACAGCGATCACTTCAAGGCGGCGCAGCGCGACCTGCCGCAAGCGCTGGCGCACACGCCGCAGGTGATCAGCCAGACCATCGACGCGACCGGCTGGTCGGAGCTGGCCGAGATCAGTGTGGATTGAGTGGCTATGGCAGAACGGCGATTTCGTCGCCGAGCCGATAGCCGGGTGCCAACGGCAGTTCGTCGCCGCTCCAGAACTTGCCGGGGTCAAACCAACTCGAGTCCTTGTCGGTGACGAGCAAGCCCATTTCCTCGTAGGTAATCGCCACGGTCTCAGCGCAGTAGGCGGTTTCCAAGCCCATCTTGCGCTTCGCCTCCTTCCTTCGCCGCGACGACTCCTGAACCTTGCTGTCGAGGAGCGGTATTCCTCTCGTCCAGTCGCCCGCTGTCGGCACTCGGCCACGAAACCATCGCCCTGTCACGCGCGCAGTGCTGGGAAACGGCGTGCCGTCCATCCGGGCGATGACGCGCAGCATCCGGTCCTCTTGCTCGCGGGTGGCATACGGCGTCAGCTGCCGCAGCCAACAACGCTGACCGTAGACGTTGAACCACTGCTCGACGGATTGTCGGGCGTCGTTTAGTTGCACGCCACGATGGTGGCCGCCGGTCCACACGTCGAGCAGCTTGTTGCCGAGTTCCGCGCTCCACATCAACGGGGGCAGGTCGTCGATCGCGACCGTCATCCCCACGTGGTTCACCGGGGCATTGCTCAACGTCTGGATCGCACGGTCGGGCCCTGAACCGCCGCGAAACAGCCAGATATCCCCGGTCCGGGTCTGGTCCAGCGCCTGCTGGAGCGACACCGTGCTTTCTTTCACCCCCGCAGCTTAGGCAGACTGTTGTTCTATGCGCGGTATATGGAAGTTGGTCGGACTGGCTGGGGTCGCCGGGGTGGTGGCGGGCGGGGTGCTGGTCGCGCGCGACCAACGCAAGCGCAACTCCTACACACCGGATGACATTCGAGCGCGGCTGCATCAACGGCTGGCAGAGGCTGGCGAGAGCAATTAGGAAGCCACGGCGAACAGCCGATGCGAGCCGGTGAACCCCTTCAACTGAACGTCGTGCCCCTCGTCGAACACGATGTCGTCGAGGTCGCTGACCGCATCTCGCACCACCTGGCTGACCAGAATCTCGCCACCGTCGGCTTGCCCTGCGACGCGCGCCGCCATCGCGACATTGCGCCCGAAAAGATCGTCGCCGCGGCGTACCGATTTACCCATGTGGATACCGATCCGAACACGAATGCCGTTGGGCCGCCTGGACAGTGAGCGTTGGACGTCGACGCTGCACCGCACCGCCTCCTCGGGATGCGCGAACGCGATCATGAAGCCGTCACCCTGGCTCTTCACCACGTGACCGGAGTGCTGTTTGACGTGCCTGCGCACCATCTTGTCGTGGCTGCCGATCAGCCTGACCCACGCCCGGTCGCCGATGCGCTCGTTGAGCGCCGTCGACTCCTCGATGTCGGAAAACACGATCGCCACCTTGCCGCTGGGTGCCAGGCGCGCCAGATCAGGCCGCTCGACCTCCGCCCAATCGGCGAGATCCTCGACCGACGACCGAACGGCGGCCCCGAGCCCGTCCTTGCGCAGGATATTGGCGGTCTGCCAGACCTGTTTGACGGCTTCCCGACCACCCGTGAACAGCATGTTTCTGGTGTCGACCCGGTGGCGCAGCTCGTTGAGTTCGCGCTGTTGACCCCGGTAGCGCAGCCCGACCACGACGAGCGCCACCGCCTCCACTGCGGCGATCCCCGCGAGCACATATGCCACAATCTGCGCGCCCATCACCGCCTAAGTATTGGATGCTGAGTCCGTGAAGCCAGAGGCGCCCTACTACGAGAGCCGCTACATCCGCGCCAACCACCCCGATCAGGCGCAGGCGCTGTGGCTGCGCGAGACGCTACTGCTACCCACGGCAGGCGATCCGGTGGCCGACGTTTGGGTGATGGTGTTCGACCCTGACGGCGCGGGCAACCAGGCGCTCAAGCAGCCCTACCCGATCGACGCCGCCACTTACCAATACGACGACAACTGGACCGCGAAGATCGGCGCGACGACCATCGACGACCGGTCCGCGCAGGGCGTGGTGACGGGCGGAAACCGTTCGGCGCGATGGGATCTGCGGATCACCCGGGGATCCGAGGGCATGGTCAAACTCCTGACCGACCGCGCCTACAAGGCCCGCATCCCAACGGCCAAGACAACGGTGCGCCACCCGCTGGCCCAATTCGACGGGCAGGTGGAGCTCGACGACACCAGGCTCGTTCTCGACGGCTGGACCGGCAGCGTCAACCACAACTGGGGTTCGCGACACACCCCGGCCTACGCCTTCGGCCAGGTGTGCGGCTTCGACGACGCACCCGACTCGACCCTCGAGATCGTGACAGCGCGGGCGGCCATCGGTCCGGTGTTGACGCCTGCGGCCACGCTGTTCGTGTTCCGTCACGCGGGCAAGGAGTTCGCGGTCCGCTCGATCCTCGGCAGCTTGCAGACCCACGGCAAGTATCGCCCGTTCGCGTGGGCGTTCGGCGGCCGCGTTGGGGACCAGATGATCGAGGGCGAGATCGTCGTCGAGCCCGCCGACGTCATCGGCCTGACCTACACCGACACCAACGGCGACTCCAAGTACTGCTACAACTCGGCGATCGCGACCTGTCGAGTTCAGGTGGCGGGCAAGGCTTTCGAGCGCAGGGAGCTGATGGCCACCCGGCGCGCGATGTTCGAGATCCTCACCGACGAGCGGCACAGCGAGGTGCCGATGCTGGCCTAGTTTTCCTGGCGAGCAGACGCAGAAGGTTCCAATTCGCTGCGGAAAAGTGACACTCTGCGTCTGCTCGCGCAATCAACTGAACGCGCTGGTGATCGTCGCCATGTCGAAGTAGTCGCGCCACGCGGCGATCTTGCCGTCGACAACCTCGAACGTGCCCATCACCGGCAGCGGGACCTCGCCGCCGTCCTTGCGGTGCATCACATCGGTGCGTTCGTTCATCACGAGGTTGCCGTCGCTGACCTGCCTGTGCACCTGGAAATCGATGCCGTTGAACGCGGCGGTGAACCCGGCGATGAACGCCTTGATCGCCTCTCGGCCCTGCACCGGATCCATCGGAATGTTGTGGTAGATGGCGTCTTCGGTGAAGTAGCCGGCCAGCTCTTCTGGATCGGGCGCGGCCCACAGCTTGCAGAACTCGGTCACCACTTCATCGGCGGAACGTGTCATGCCTCGATAGAACGCAGCGAAGCGAGATAAATCAACCCCGCCAGGGTCGCCGATCCGATTGTGCTCACGTCGACCCCGCCTGCGATGCCTGCCAACGGACCGACATACAGCGTGGTGTTGACAGCCAACAGGCCGAACACCGCGCCCACCGTCCAAGCCGCGACCGCAGGCATGTTCCAGCCGCCGGTGAACCAGTAGCGACCACCGTGCCGTCCCTGTGCGAACGCCTGGAGATCGGTCGGGTCATACGTTTTCGTGCGCAGCGCGCCGATGGCCATGATCGCGACCCACGGTGTGATGACGGCGTTGAGGGCAACCGTCATTGCCGTGACCGCCTCGACCGCGTCGAACACGAACACACCCAGATACAGCAGTGCGATCGCGATCGCAGCGGTGATGATTGTGGTCTGGGTCCGCTTCAGTTGCGGCGCAAGGCCTTCCAGATCCAGGCCGCTGGCGTAGATGCACAGCACGCCCTGGCTCAGCCCGCCAAGCAGCGAGATCACCACGATCGGCAGCACATACCAACCGGGGGAGGCCGCCACCAGGTCGTCGAGGTAAGAGTCGGTCGGATTCGCGAACGACAACGCGGTGAATGCGCCGAACAGGCTGGGTAGCAGCACGCCGACGAACATGCCGATGGCCAACGCGGCGCAGATCCGCCGATTGCTGAACTGTCGGGCCGAGATCCGCCGGGTGTAGTCGCCAATCGTCGGCCCGTATGAGATCGGCGCCGCCGCGAACAGCACTGCCGACAGCGTCCACGTCTGCCAGAAGCCGCCGAGCATGTACTGGCCGCTCGATGCGCCGGGGTCGAACCCGCCCGCGAACGCGAACACGCCGAGGATCATCAGCACCCCGACGACCGGCACCACCACCTTCTGCATCGCGACGATGGTCGCGTGGCCGTACAGCGCAACCGTCACCATCAACGCGGCCACCGCGGCGTATGCGATCGCGTGCACCGCCTCGTTCTCCGGCGTGCCCAGCAGCCAGTGTCCGGCAGCGACGATCGCGTCGCCGCTCGTCCACACCGTCACCGCGGCGAATCCGAACGCGATGGCCAGCGCGATGCCCGACCCGATGAACCGTCCGCGGATGCCGAAGAAGGCGCCGCTGGAAACCGTCATGTTGGTGCCGGTGCGTGGCCCGATGATCGCCGTGGGCACCACGGCAAGGGTGCCGACCGCGATGCCGACGGCCATCGAGGCGACCGTCTGCCAGAAACTCAGGCCGAACAGGATCGCGAACGCGCCGAACACGACGTTCGTCCAGGTGAGGTTCGCACCGAGGAACACCGCGCCCAGGTTGCGGGGCCGGGAGTCGCGGGCGTCTTCGGGCAGGTATTCGATGCCGGCGCTCTCGACGGCGCCGACGCGGTCGTTGGTCAAGACGATCTCCGGGGGAGGCAGGGTCGCAGTCATGGCTCGTCCTTGTTGACGGGTAGATCAATAGTGTTGATGTAGTGTTCAATAAAGAACGGCATTCGTCAATAGGAAGGACCGAAATTGACCGCCGAGGCGCGTGACGCCAAGCGCAAGCTCCCCGCCGAACGGCGCGGTGAGCTGCTGGCCAGGGCGGTCGAGATCTCGCAGGCTGAGGGCTTGTCCGCGGTGACTCTGCGACGCGTGGCCGCTGACCTCGGCGTCACACCCGGCCTGGTCAGCCACTACTTCTCGGCGGCTGAGCAGCTGATCACAGCCGCATTCCGGGCGGCCGCCGTCGCCGACCTGGCAGAAGCGCGGTCGCGTATCGATGCGGCACCGACGTCGCTGGCCAAGATGGATGCGCTGACGGACTACGTGCTCGACGACTCCAGCGACGACGCCAGCGCGCTGTGGCTGGAGGCGTGGAGCCTGGGCAGGCGCAACGCACCCCTGGCCGCCGAGGCCAACGAGCTGACGGCAGAGTGGTTGGCCTGTATCGCCGAGATCGTGCGGGCCGGCGTCGCCGACGGCGAGTTCCACGTGACCGACGTCGACGTCGCGGCGCGGCGCCTGTTGACGATGATCGACGGGCTTGGTGCTCAGAAGGTGGTGCGCGCGGTGCCGTCGGATGAGGCGAAGCACATCGCACGGGCGTACTTCGCGTCAGAGTTGGGCGTCAGGGGTTAGACGCCCGTCGTCGAACCCGGCCGCACGATCATCAAGACCGTGACGACCACCCACAGCAGATTGAAGATGCCCGTCGTCATCGCCAGGCGGGTGACCACGGTGCCGCCAAGCGCCGCACGTTGATCCGGCAGAATGCTCACGACGAGCACGACCGCAGCGACCGCCGTGAGCGCGATCGAAACCAGCACCCATGCTTGTGTCAGCACGCCCATGGAGACCGCGGTCGCGATTCCAAGCAGCGGAACCGCCACGCCAACCACGGCGTAGGTCCGGCAGATGCGGTACAGCACGGTGGCCACCGGCCGGGCTGTCTCGTCGCGCGCATAGCGAGGAAACATGCTCGCCGCGACGGCAATTGGACCGACAGCCAGGATCGCGACGATGATATGGGCGCTGAGCAGAATCGCGGACATCGGGCTAAACGCTAGGGCGCGTGCGGCACCCTGCCTAGTTCGATCTAGGCCAAGAATGGCGCGGATCTGGCCAGCGCCCGCTACCAGCCCTCGGTCAGCACCCTGTCCAATGTGTCGACGTAGAAGTCCGCCGCTTCGACATCAATGCACAACGGCGGCTTGGTCTTCAGGATGTTCATGTGGTCGCCGGTGGGTTGGATGACCACCCCGAGCTCGAGCATGCGGTCACAGATCGCCGAGGTCTCCTCGATGGCGGGCTCCAAAGTCTCTGGGTCGCGTACCATCTCGACGCCCAGGTACAGCCCGATTCCGTGTACGGTGCCGATGATCGGGTGCCTGCCCTGCAGCGCTTGCAGTCTCGCCTTTAGATGGGCGCCGACGCGCGCCGCATTCTCCTGCAGCCCTTCGTCTCGCAACACGTCGAGGACAGTCATACCGATCGCGCACGACAGCGGACTACCACCGGTCGACGAGAAGAAATAACCCTGCGAGCGGAACCCATCGGCGACCGCGCGGCTGGTGATCACCGCGCCGAGTGGATACCCGTTGCCCGTCGACTTGGCGATCGAGACGATGTCAGGCACCGCGTCCTGCTGCATGAAACCCCAGAACCAGTGGCCGAGACGGCCATATCCGACCTGCACCTCGTCGGAGATCGCGAGCCCGCCTGCCGCCCGCGCAGCCGCGTACACCTGCTGCAGGTAACCATCCGGCAGCGCCATGCCTCCCGCATTGCCGTAAACGCTCTCGCAGATGAACGCCGCGGGCGGACGACCATCCGCCACCAGCTGTGAGATCTGTGCCGCCGCCTCCCCGGCGTACTTCGCGGCGTCGGCACCGCGGTACTTTCCGCGGAAGCTGTTGGGCGATTCGACCGTGTGGACCCAATCCGGCCGAGTGGCGATGGCATTGGGGTTGTCGGCGGTCGAGGTCGACACCGCGTCCGTGCCGAACGTCCAGCCGTGATAGGCCTCGCGGACCGCGACCACATCGCGCCGGCCCGTCGTCGCCGTCGCGAGCCGGATCGCCAGATCGCTTGCCTCCGAGCCGGAGTTGACCAGAAAGACCGTGTCCAGCGGCTCGGGCAACATCGAGGCGAGTCGCTCGCTGAACTCGACAACCGCCGCATAGTTGAACCGTGAATTCGTGTTCAGCTTGCGCAGCTGTCTGGCGGCGGTGTCGGCGATCCGCGGGTGCGCATGGCCCAATACGGTGACGTTGTTGACCATGTCTAGGTACGTGCGTCCGGCGGTCGACATCAGGTAATGCCGCCTGCCCCGCTCGATCTGCGGCGGCTGGCGATAGTAAAACTCTTGCACGGGAGCGAAACTCGCGTCGCGCCGCGACAAGAGGTCGCCGGCTTCCAGCACCTCAACGGCGGGCAGCCCGAGCAGTGGTCGCGGATCACGGGTCAGCGCCAGCCAGCCGGGCGCCAACTCGGACCGGGTGAAGAGCGGCGCCGCGGGTGCGTCGGCCGGCCGGATGCCGACCTGTACCCACTCGCCCGCCGGTGCCTCTGCCAACGGTTCACCGGCACTCACGTTGCCCGACGCCACTGCATGCGCGCCGGTCAGTGTCAGCTCGTACTCGGCGCCGCGGAGTGTGAATCCGTCAAAGTCGCCGTCCCATGGTGCGACCATCGGCGTCGCAGAAGCCGCCCACAGGCTGATGCCGGTCGCCACGACGTCGGGACTTTCCTGACTGAGCCTGCGGCTCCGGCTCAGCCGCTCCTGCCCGTACTGGGTGACGACGAATCGTGCGCCGTCTTTCACTGCTGCCCTGGCCAATTGGTCCTCAATGTCGGCCAGAAGTGTGCCGTCGTCAGAGAACGCGAAGTCATAGACGTCAGACGTGGTGGACAAGTCGAGCATCACCGTCGAGGCGGCGTCCACGGCGACAAGCGACCCGGTTACGGGCACCGGCTGCGACGCCAGACCGAGGTCGGCACGAATCACCTCGGTCATCACGTCGATCGGAACCGATGTCGCCTGCTCGAACATGCGCCGCTCGGCGCCGGATTGGTCTGAAAGGTACGGGTTGTCGGGGTCCAGCAGCTCCTGCTGCGCTCCGCTGACGATCAGCACCGCGGTACGCAACACCAGCATCGGCCACAGCGAGTCCACTTCCACCGCCGACAGCGGCCGGATCGCGTGGAACGCCCGCACCGCCGGAAGCACCGAAACCGGATCGGCGCCGGCGTGGCCCAGCACCGACGACGCGGTAATGGCGAGCTCGGACACGGCCCAGCTGTCGGAGAGATCGCCGAAATCGATCACACCGTCGGGTTGAGCGGCGCCTCCCGGCGAGCGCGACACGACCACATTTGCGTCCGTGAGGTCGAGATGGACCGCCTGCCTTGGTAACTCGTCGGCGAGCGGTGCGATGCGCGACCATGCTTCGCGTGCCGCGATTTGAAGCAGGTCGCGGTCCGACGGGTCGGCGACGTGGGAGATCAGCGCCGCCACCACGTCGGCGCCGTAGCGCAGATCCCATTGCAGGACTCGATCAAGCCCGGGATGGCTGAACCGCTCCAACGCCCGGCTCACCCGGGCGGCCACTGCGCCAAGGCCCGCAACGGCCGACGGCGACACGTAGCCCGATTCGACAAGCGTTCCGCCGGGCAGGTAGCGCAGCAGCCGCACGTAGGCCGTTCGGTCAATCAAACCCGTTATGGTCGTGCACTTCTGGCCCGCGACATTCAGTATCGGCACGGCGACTCGCAGGGCTGGCTCCGTCGCGGCGATCAGTTCCGCCGCCAGGTCCTGGGCTTCCAGTTCGGTCGCGGTGAAGGCCGGATTGGCAATCTTCAGCACTCCCGCGATGTCGCCGGAGCCATCGACGACCACAAAATTCTTGTCCTGGTTACTGCCCAACGACGTCGCCTGCGCGCGCATGCCGTAATGCGTGGCCAGAATCTCCTCGGCCTGCGCCTCGCTTACTTGAGGCGCCGGAAGCTCAGGCGCCTCAAGGAAATTGAAACCGACGGTCACCGGCTCACGAATTGCACGACGACGTCGGAGAACGCGTCGTTGTCGTCACCGGCGGCGGTGTGGCCCGCGTCGGACAGCTCGACGAACTCGGCGTGCGAAACCTTGGCGAGAAAGTCCTTGACACCTTCGGGACTGACCACGTCGGACAGCTTGCCCCGAATCAACAGGATGGGGATCGTCAGGTCGGCCACGGCCTGCTCGAGCTTCTGCATCCGGACGAACGCATCGTCGTTGGGCGCGGTCAGAAACGCCGGATCCCAGTGCCAGTACCACCGGCCGTCACGGAGCCGCAGGTTCTTCTTCAGCCCCTCCGGACTGCGTGGCTTCGTCCGATAGGGCAGGTACGCGGCAACGGCGTCGGCCGCCTCTTCGAGCGTCTCGAAACCGTTCACGCCGCTCGCCATGAAATCACGAATGCGGGCGCTGCCGTCCTTGTCATAGCGCGGCACCACATCGACAAGGACCAGCTTCGTCACCTTCTGCGGCCCTGCCACGTCCGCGACAAGCATCCCGGTCATGCCGCCCATGCTTGCGCCGATCAGTATCACCGGGCGCCCTATCTGATCGAGTACGGCCAGCGTGTCGGCGCACAGCGCATCCACCGTGTAGTTCGCGTGGCGGGCCCGGTCGCTGTCGCCGTGGCCGCGGCTGTCCAGGGCGACGACATGGAAGCCCTCGTCAGCGAGGATCTGGCCGGTGTTCTTCCAGGAGAACCGGTTCTGTCCGCCGCCGTGGAGCATCAAGATGGACGGCCGCTCCGGATCTGATGTCGCCGCCGTTGCGGCTCCGTGGTTCCATTCATCTGCGACCAGAACGATGTCGTCATCCCCGCGGAACTTGACGGTCTGCGATTCGCTGCGTGTAGTGCTCACGGACGTCCTTTCGGCTGGCCCAAGGACCTCACGTTACTCAGGGGACAATTTGCACCGATCTTGGACCCGGGATCCCTAGAATTTGCGATCGTGCAGCCAGACACCGCTAGCGACCACGACCGTGGCTGCATCATCGAGGCTGCGTACGACTGCCTGTACCAGCCGCACAGCGGTCCGATCCCGGTTGCCGCGATCCTGCAGCGCGCGGGGGTGTCCACCCGGGCGTTTTATCGTCACTTCGAATCCAAGGACGAGCTGTTCCTGGCGATGCTGCGGCAGGAGAGCGACGCGCTTGCCGGCAGGCTCGACCGCATTCTCGACGAGGCGCCGAGCGCTCCCGCCGACCAGCTCAAGGCGTGGATCGGCCACATGTTCGGGTGGATGCACGACGCGGAGATGCGGATGCACCTGACGGTGATCGATTCCGACGAGGTGCGCGTCGCGAAGGGGTACCGAGAAACCCGTGAGCAAGCGCACGCCGACCGTGAACGATCACTGATCGACATCCTTCAGCGCGGTCGGGACGACGGCTCGTTCCCGCTGGCCGACCCGCAGCGCGACGCCGCCGCCATCAGCGCCGTCACCAGCCGCGTGATGTCGGAGCAGTCGCCCGGCGACGAGGAACGCCTGCAGCAGTCACTGGACTGGCTACTGGGCTTCGCGTTGCGCGCGCTAGGCGCTAACCGGCGATGAGTTTGGGGCGTCGCCCTTGTCGATACCGGGAAAGCCGCCTTGACGAAAGGAACCGCCATGCCGTCCATCACGCCGTCGCTCTGGTTCGACAACAACCTCGAGGAAGCCGCGCAGTTCTACACGTCGATCTTCCCGAACTCGACGATCGAGGCGTTGCAGCGATACAACGAAGCCGGTCCGGGCACGCCCGGTGATGTGGTTTACGGGACGTTTGTGCTCGACGGCAATCGGTTCTTGGGTATCAACGGCGGACCAGCGTTTGCTTTCACCGAGGCGGTGTCGTTGATGGTCGAGTGCAAGGACCAGGACGAGGTCGACTACTACTGGGAAAGGCTGCTCGACGGCGGCGAAGAGTCGCAGTGCGGCTGGCTCAAGGACCGATTCGGGCTGAGCTGGCAGATCACTCCGACCCGGCTGTTCGAGCTGCAGGAGGACCCCGATCCGGCCCGTGCCGCCGCGGTGACCAAGTCATTGCATGGCATGCGCAAGATCGTCATCGCCGAGCTCGAGGGCGCCGCACGCAACGCCTGAGCATGCCGCGGGCCGATTTGCCCTTATCGCGTTGAGATAGGCATCCACGCAGACGAGTGTTTGCTGAAACGGCCAACGCGCGCTGAAATATGGCGTCCCTGACAGTGACTTGACCCTGCGCCGGATGGCCAAAGTGGTGCACGTCACCCCGGCGGCGCATGTGTTGCCCGGCCAGAAATTGGTGATGTACGGTTCTGCGGCGTCCTCCCGTGCAACACTCACACCTTGCGAGCACGGGTTGTTCGTCGGAGAGATCAGCTGCCTGTGGCGGTGAGGAGAACGCGAGGGAGGACCCGGTAATGGTCGCTTCCAACGTCATTGCCAAGCCGGTGCGCGGCGTCGGCGGCTTCTATGCAATGGCGCTTGACACCTTCGTGGCGATGTTCCGCCCGCCGTTCGCGTGGCGCGAATTCATCTCGCAGTCTTGGTTTGTCGCGCGGGTGTCGATCGTGCCGACTTTGATGCTCACGATTCCCTACACGGTGTTGCTGACGTTCACGTTCAACATCCTGCTGACCGAATTCGGCGCAGCGGACTTCTCCGGCACGGGCGCCGCCCTCGGCACCGTGCGGCAGATCGGACCGATCGTGACCGTGTTGGTGGTGGCCGGTGCCGGGGCCACCGCGATGTGCGCCGACCTCGGCGCGCGCACGATCCGAGAGGAGCTGGACGCGCTGCGGGTGATGGGCGTCAATCCGATTCAGGCGCTTGTCGTTCCGCGCGTTCTGGCCGCGACGTTGGTGTCGCTGGCCTTGTCGGCGACGGTCATTCTCGTCGGTCTTGCCGGTGCATATCTGTTCTGTGTTTACATCCAGCACGTCTCGCCTGGCGCCTTCGCGGGGGGCTTGACGCTGATCATCGGTGCGCCCGACGTCACCATCGCGCTACTGAAGGCAGCCTTGTTCGGGCTCTCCGCCGGCATGATCGCCTGCTACAAGGGCATTTCCGTGGGCGGCGGCCCGGCGGGCGTCGGAAACGCGGTCAACGAAACCGTGGTCTTCACCTTCATGGCGTTGTTCGCCATCAATGTGGTTGCAACCGCCGTCGCCGTGAAGGTGACGATGTGACCGTCTCGAGGCCCCATTCCCAGTTCCCTTGGCTCAAGGGCCGGTTTCGCAGCGTGGCCGAACCATGGAACCGGATCGGCAGACAGACGAAGTTCTATGGCCAGACGCTGCGCTCGATCTACCACGCCGTCACCGAATACCGGATCGAACTGATCCGCCAGATCGCGGCGATGGGCTTGGGTGCAGGCGCGCTAATCGTCATCGGCGGAACCGTAGCGATCGTCGGTTTCCTGACCGTCACCACCGGTGCGCTGGTGGCTGTTCAGGGCTACACCGACTTCTCGGAAATCGGCGTCGAAGCCCTGACGGGCTTCGCATCGGCGTTCTTCAACGTGCGCCTGATCGCGCCTGCGACGACGGCGGTCGCGCTGTCCGCGACCATCGGCGCCGGTGCCACCGCGCAACTGGGGGCCATGCGGATCAATGAGGAGATCGATGCGCTAGAGGTGATGGGCGTTCGGTCCGTCGCCTACCTGGCTTCGACGCGGGTGTTGGCAGGCCTTCTCGTCGTCATTCCGCTCTACTGCGTCGGCGTGCTCGCGTCGTTCTGGGCGGCGAAGTTCGGCACCACTGTCCTCTACGGGCAGTCATCGGGCGTCTACGACCACTATTTCCGAACGTTCTTGAACCCCACGGATCTGATCTGGTCCTTCCTCCAATGCGTCGTGCTGGCGGTGGTGATCATGCTTGTCCACACCTACTACGGATTCACCGCAAGCGGTGGGCCCGCCGGCGTCGGTGAGGCGGTCGGGCGCGCGGTGCGCACCTCGCTGATCGTCGCGGCGTTCGTTCTCGTGATGATGTCGCTGGCCGTCTACGGCCAGTCCGGAAACTTCAACCTGGCCGGGTAGGACATGGACAGAGACGACACCGGCCTTCACCCAGGGTGGCACACACTCATCCTGGTGGTGATCTTCGCCGTTTTGATCTGGTTGAGCTACGCGCTGTTCGCGGGCACCCTGCGACCCGAGGTTCCGGTCACGCTGACCTCGGACCGGGCGGGTCTGGTGATGGAGACCAACGCCAAGGTCAAGCTGCGTGGCGTGCAGGTCGGACGCGTCGATGCGATTGCGGGCGGCAAAGAACCGGTCGTACTCAAGCTGCAGATCGATCCGGACCAGATCAAGTACATTCCCGCGAACATTGAAGCGCAGATCCGGGCCACCACCGTCTTCGGTGCGAAGTTCGTCGACCTGGTGTATCCCGATGACCCCAGCCCGCAGCGGCTCACTGAAGGCCAGGTGCTGAAGTCGCGCAACGTCAGCACCGAGGTCAACACGGTGTTCGAGAACATTGTCGATGTGCTGAATCAGGTCGACACGGCCAAGCTCAACAGCACCCTGTCCGCCCTGGCCGAAGGTGTTCGCGGTCAAGGGGAGAAGATCGGCCAGGCCACCACGGACGCCAACCAGGTTCTGCTCGAACTCAACGCGCGCAGCGACACGATCGGCGAAGACTGGCGAGCGCTCAAGGGCTTCAACGACGCGTATAGCGGTGCAGCACAAGACATTCTGGCCGTCCTGAACGCCGCCAGCACGACGAGTGCGACGATCACGAGTCACACCAAGCAGCTGGATGCCTTGCTGATGGCCACGATTGGGCTGTCGAACAGCGGGATCAGCCTGCTTGCGCCGAACCAGGCCAACCTCATCAAGGCCATCAATGTGTTGGAGCCGACGACGAACCTCCTCTACAAGTACAACCCGGAGTACACGTGCCTGCTGGTGGGTGCGAAAACCCTGCTGGATACCGGAGGTTACGAAGCTCCTGGCGGCAACGGCCGAACACTCGTGCTCGACACCGGCATATCGCTCGGCGACGACCCGTACCACTATCCGACCAACCTGCCGGTCATCGGCGCCAAGGGCGGGCCCGGCGGCAAACCAAGTTGCGGCTCTCTGCCCGATGTCGCAAAGAACTGGCCGGTGCGAAACCTCGTCACCAACACCGGATTCGGCACCGGCGTGGATTGGCGGCCGAACCCCGGCATCGGCTTCCCGGCGTGGGCAAACTACCTACCTGTCACCCGCGCGGTGCCCGAGCCGCCGAGCATTCGTAACCTGGGCGGCGGGCCTGCGCCGGGACCGATTCCGTATCCAGGCGCCCCTGCGTATGGAGCCGACCTCTACGCTCCGGACGGCACACCATTGTGGCCGGGTCTGCCGCCGGCGCCCCCGCCGATGGCGCCACGCGAGCCAGGTCCGACACCGGGCTCCGAGCCGTTCATCGTGCATTCGCCCGCACAGATGCAGCCGACCCCGCTGCCGCCTATTCCACCGGGGCCGGTGGTCCCATCGCCCTGACCGCCCGGATATCGCGCCCAGCCACGAAAGGTAACCAGCCATGAGAGACAAGATGCGAGGCACCATCGTGCGCCTTGCTGTCTTTCTGACTGTGTGCCTGCTCGGCGTGTTCGGGCTATACGCGGTTTTCGGGCAGATGCGTTTCGGGGAGAAGGCCCACTCCTACATCGCCGAGTTCACCAATGTCACCGGCCTGAAGAACGACGACTTCGTTCGCATCGCGGGCGTCGAGGTCGGCCAGGTGAAAAAGGTTGCCATCCAACCCGATACGACGGCGCGGGTCGAGTTCACCGCCGACGATTCGGTGGTGTTGACCGAGGGCACCAGGGCCGTCATCCGGTACGACGACCTGATCGGCGGTCGGTACCTGGCGCTGGACGAAGGAGCCGGCGGCACCAAGAAGCTCAACGCCGGCGACACCATTCCGTTGGCCAGGACTTCACCGGCGCTGGACCTGGACGCGTTGATCGGCGGGTTCCGGCCGCTGTTCCGTGCGCTGGACCCAGATCAGGTAAACGCGTTGTCCGGCCAGCTGATTGCCGCCCTGCAGGGGCAGGGCGGGACCATCAACTCGTTCCTGTCCCAAACCGCGGCGCTGACGACCACACTCGCCGACCGCGATCAGTTGATCGGGCAGGTCATTCTCAACCTCAACACCGTGCTGGGTTCGCTCGGTGACCAAAGCGACCAATTCGCAAAGGCCGTCGACGCCCTCGCCGACCTCGTGAAGGGCCTCGAGTCACGCAAACAGGACATCAGCAACGGCCTGGCGTATACCAATGCCGCGGCGGGGAGCATCACGGACCTGTTGGCGCAGGCTCGGCCGCCGTTCGCGAAGACGATCCACGAGACCGACCGCGCAGCGGGAATCGTCGTCGCCGACCACGACTATTTCGACAACCTCCTCAATACCCTGCCGGATGCCTATCAAGCGCTTGCGCGGCAAGGCATCTACGGTGACTTCTTCAGCTTCTACCTGTGCGACATCGTGCTGAAGCTCAACGGCAAGGGGGGCCAGCCGGTGTACGTCAAAGTCGCGGGCCAGAGCACCGGGAGGTGCGCGCCACGATGAAGCCCTTCTCAGAACGCAATCTGTTTGTCATCGGCGCCATCGGGCTGGCCATCACCGTGGCCATCATCCTGGGTGCGATCAATTACGACAAACTGCCGTTCCTCAACCAGGGCAAGCAGTATTCGGCTTACTTCGCCGAGGCCGGTGGGCTGATGGACGATGCCGCCGTGCAGGTTTCGGGCTTTCAGGTGGGCAGGGTCGAGTCCGTCGAGCTCGACGGGCCGCGGGTGTTGATCAAGTTCACCGTCGACAAGAACATCCGGCTCGGTGATCGCACTGAGGCGGCGATCAAGACCAAGGGTCTGCTCGGCACGAAGATCCTCGAGATCACCTCGCGGGGCGAAGGCCGACAGGACGGCACGATTCCACTCGATCGCACCACATCGCCCTATCAGCTGCCAGAGGAGCTGGGCCAGATAGCGACCGCGATCAGCGGACTCGACACCAACCAATTGTCGGACTCGCTGCGGGTGTTGTCGGAGACATTCGCCGATACCCCGCCGGAACTGAAGATCGCGGTCGAGGGCGTTGCCCGGTTCTCAGAGACGCTCAACCAGCGCGACGCGCAACTGCGCGGCCTGCTGACGAACGCCAACAAGGCGACGACGGTGCTGGCCGACCGCAGTAACCAGGTGGTCAGTCTGATCGGCAACACCAACGCACTGCTGGTCGAGCTCGAAAGCCAAAGTGCGGCACTGGATCAGATCTCGGGAAACATCTCCGCGCTCAGTCAACAGCTGCAGGGTTTCATCGGCGAGAACCGCGCAACGATGCGGCCAGCACTGGACAAACTCAACGGGGTGCTCACGATCCTCGACAACCGCAAGGAACGCCTGCAGAAGTCGCTCAACTTGCTCACCCAGTACTCGATGTCGCTTGGCGAATCTGTGGCATCCGGGCCCTTCTTCAAGACCTATGTCGCGAACCTGCTGCCGGGGCAGTTTCTTCAGCCGTTCATCGACGTCGCGTTCTCCGACCTCGGCCTGGATCCCAACGTGAAGCTGCCTTCGGAACTCAGTGACCCACAGGTCGGCCAGCCGGGGACACCGGCACTGCCGGTGCCCTTCCCGCGGACAGGGCAAGGCGGCGAACCGCGTCTGAATCTGCCCGACGCCATCACCGGCAATCCAGGTGATCAGGGCTGTGGTCCGCCCGGCCTGCCGTTGCCCGGCCCGACTGGCTGCTACCCATACCGCGAGCCGCTCCCAGCACCTCCGCCCGGCGGTCCGCCGCCAGGTCCTCCCGCGGAGGCGCCACACGGGTTGGACTCCACGCCGGTACCCACGCCGAGTCCCGTCATGCTGCCCGTGCCCGGTGAGGTTCCGCCGCCGGCAGGCGGGGGTGGTGGGCAATGAACCGGATTCGCAGGAGTTGGGTCGTCGCCGCCCTAGTCGTGCTGCTGGTCGCAGGTGTCGTGGCGCTGTTGCGGACCAGCGACACAATCAACCGAACGAATGTCGTTGCGTACTTTGAGAACAGCAACGGCATCTACGTCGGCGACGACGTTCGCATTCTCGGCGTGAACGTCGGCAAGATCACCGAGATACAACCGCAGCCCGACCGGGTGAAGATCTCGTTCTGGTACAACAGCAAGTACAAGGTGCCTGCCGACGCCAAGGCCGCGATCCTGTCGCCGACTGTGGTGACCGCGCGCGCCGTCCAGCTCACCCCCGTCTACACCACCGGGCCGGTGATGGCCGACAACACGGTGATCCAGCAGAACCGCACCGCCGTTCCCGTCGAATGGGATCAGGTTCGTGCCCAGTTGGAGAAGCTGGCCCACGAACTTCAGCCGACCGAGCCAGGCGGGGTCGCCCCACTGGGTTCGCTCATCAACACCGCCGCCGACAACCTCCGGGGCGAGGGTGCCAACATCCGCGACACCGTGATCAAGCTGTCGCAAGCCTTTTCAGCGCTTGGCGATCACAGCACCGACATCTTCTCGACCGTCAAGAATCTGGCGATTCTGGTGTCGGCGCTTCAGGACAGCACCGACTTGATGCGCCAGCTCAACCAGAACCTGGCGTCGGTGACCGGGCTGCTCGCCGACAACCCTGATGAAGTCGGTGACGCCGTAAGGGATCTCAACAACGTCGTCGGAGAGGTCCAGACCTTCGTCGCCGACAATCGCGAAGCGCTTGGCACCACGTCGGACAAGTTGGCGGGTGTCACCCAGGCGTTGACCGACAGCCTCGACGACGTCAAGCAATTCCTGCACGTGACGCCCAACACGTTGCAGAACTACGTCAACATCTGGCAACCCGCCCAGGGCGCGGTGAGCAGCGTGCCGATGATCAACAACTTCGCCAATCCGATTTCCTTCCTCTGCGGCGCTATTCAGGCGGCGTCACGGCTGGGCGCCGAGGAGTCGGCGAAGCTGTGCGTGCAATACCTGGCGCCGATCATGAAGAATCGCCAATACAACTTCCTGCCCCTCGCGTCGAACGTCTTCGTCGGCGCCACGACGCGGCCGAATGAGCTCACCTACAGCGAGGACTGGATGCGGCCTGATTACATTCCGCCGCAACCGCCACCTGGCGCAGTGCCTCCACAGGCGCAGGCTCCTGCACCCGCGTCGAGCGGGCCGCCGCTTGCAGCAGAGGCGCCGATCGCGACCAACCCTGCCGACGGCCTGACTGGAATGATGCTGCCCCCGGGGGTCGGACCATGATGCGGGCCAAGGGGATACGCCTCGCCGTGAGCGTGATGGTGCTCGCGCTCGCGTTGGCCGGGTGCGCCGACTGGCAAGGGTTGAATTCGCTTCCATTGCCTGGCGTGCAGGGCACTGGCCCTGGCGGGTTCACCATCAAGGCGCAGATGCCCGACGTCGACAACATCGAGCAGAACTCCCGGGTGCGCGTCGGCGACGTCAACGTCGGCACCGTCACCAAGATCGAACGCCAGGACTGGCATGCGCTGGTCACGATGCGGCTCAACGGCGACGTGCAGCTGCCGGCCAACGCGACGGCCAAACTCGGCCAGACCAGCCTGCTCGGATCGCTGCACATCGCGCTGGCGCCGCCGACCGACGAGGCGCCGCAGGGCAAGCTGCACGAGGGCTCGCTCATCCCGTTGGCATCGTCGGGGAAGTATCCGAGCACCGAGCAGACCCTGGCCGCGATTGCGTTGCTGCTCAACGGCGGTGGCATCGGGAACATTCAAGACATCACCGACGCGTTGAGCATTGCGTTCAGCGGTCGCGAAAACGACCTGCGCAGCCTGATCGAACAACTCGACAAGGCCGTCGGTTACCTCGACGACCAGAAGCACGACATCATCGCGGCCACGGAGAGCCTCAACAATCTGGTCGGCCAGTTCGCCGAGCAGAAACCCGTGGTGGACAAGGCGTTGAAGACGATTCCCGACGCCCTGGTTGTGTTGAAGGACCAGCGCAACAACCTCTCCGACGCACTGGCGCAGCTTGGCAAGTTCAGCGCGCTGGCAGCCGATTCGGTCAATCAGACCAAGGAAGCACTCGTCCAGGAGCTCAAAGACCTTGGGCCGGTGCTGCAATCACTGGCCGACGCCGGTCCTGCGCTGACCCGCGCGCTGAGCTTCCTGCCCACATTCCCGTTCCCCAAGGAGACGCTGACCAACTGGATGCGCGGCGACTACGCCAATCTGACGTTGATCCTCGATCTGACGTTGAGCCGGATCGACTCCGGAATCTTCACCGGATCGCGGTGGGAGTGCGACCTGACCTGGCTGGAGATTCAGTGGGGCCGCACCATCGGCCAATTCCCCAGCCCGTGCACTGGGAGCGCTCCGCCGAACGGCGCAGGCAACCCATTGGTCGCTCCGTATCACTGGGATCAGGGGCCCTGACATGATTTTGACGAGACGGATCCTGATCCAGATGGCGATCTTCGTGCTGGTTTCGCTCACGGCATTGGCGATCATGGTCTTCGGGTATATGCGGTTGCCCGAGATGTTGGGTGTCGGGCAGTACAAGGTGACCGTCGAGCTACCCGAGACGGGCGGGCTGTATCCGCGGGGCAACGTCACCTACCGGGGCGCGCAGGTGGGCTTGGTGGACAGCGTTGCGCTGACCGGCAGCGGTGTCGCGGCGGTGCTGACACTCGATTCGAACATCAAGATTCCCGCTGACGTCGAAGCCGAAGTACACAGTGTGTCCTCCGTCGGTGAGCAGTTCGTCCAGCTGATCCCGCGCAGCAGCAACGGGCCGATGCTGAAAGACGGAGACGTGATCCAAAAGGACCGCACGACGGTCCCGACGGATATCAATAAGGTCTTGGCCGACACCTCCCGAGGCCTGCAGGCGATCCCGCAGGACAACCTCAAGACGGTCATCGACGAGGCGTACGTCGCAGTCGGAGGGCTGGGGCCGGAGCTTCGTCGGCTGGTCAACGGCAGCACCGACCTGGCCATCGACGCTCGCAAGAACCTCGACCCCCTGACCACCCTCATCGACCAGTCCAAGCCCGTGCTTGATTCGCAAACCGAGACAGCGGGTTCGATTCAGGCGTGGGCGTCGAACCTGGCGAGCATCACCGGTCAGCTGCAGAGCCGGGACAGCGCCGTGGCGGGAATCCTCGAGAAGGGCCCCGGCGCCGCGGACGAGGTGCGCGCGCTGTTCGACCGCCTGCAACCGACATTGCCGATCGTTCTGGCCAATCTCGTCAGCATCGGGGAAGTCGCCGTCACCTATCAGCCGAGCCTCGAGCAGCTGCTGGTCCTTTTGCCCCAGGGTACCGCCGTCACGCAGGCCGTTGGTGTGCACAAGCGCAACACCAAACAGGACTACGAAGGCGATGCCTTGAACTTCAACCTGAACCTGTTGATCCCTGCGCTGCCGCAGCCGATCCCTCTCCCGCCGCAGCAGATACCGCCGCCGTGCACCACCGGCTTCCTGCCCGCCCAGCAGCAGCGGGTGCCCACCTTCGAGGACTATCCCGACAGGCCGCCGGGCGATGTCTACTGCCGGGTGCCGCAGGACGCGCCGTTCAACGTTCGCGGCGCGCGCAACCTGCCGTGCGAGACCGTGCCGGGCAAACGCGCGCCGACGGTGAAGATGTGTGAAAGCAACGAGTACTACGTGCCGCCTCAATCGACGGCTACAACTGGAAGGGCGACCTCGTAGTTGAGGAAGTCGTCGAATTCCTGCGTCTTGGTCGGTGCGCACGACTGGGCCGTCACTGCCATGCCGCCCGAACCTGCGTCACCGAGGCGCGTCTCGCGCACAGGCATCTTCGGCTCGCGTGAAGCGGTCTAGGCCACAGAACCGTTCCAGGTGGTTGAGGCCCCGGATCGGCGGCTTCCCAGCCCAACGCGATCACTGTCCGGGCAGTCCCATTCCGCAGTTGTCCACCCGGGTATCGCCACCCTGCACAAGCGAGCACCGCCGCCGGTGCCCGGATCGCCGGTCCGCCATCCCATAGCGGTGGCGGTGCCCTCGACCACGAAGTCCCACACGTAGTTGACCGGAATGGCCAACACGACCATCGATTTGAGCATGCTCCAGCCGAACCGCGAGGACACCCACTGACTGAGCCACAACACGAGCCGCCGAGTACGACCCGGCAACTGGCACGTACGTTGGACCGGACGGGCGTGCGTACACACAGTCCAACCTGGCCAGCGGCGCCACAGGTGATCAGCCGTGGCAGTCCCTGTTGGTGCCACCGGGTAGTTAGCCGACCCCGACGCCGAGTTCGGCGAACGGGAGGTGCGCGCCAGCAACGATCGCGCACCTGCACTGGTCGCCCAGCGTGAATCAGAGCGCTTTCCGGCAGAGATTTCGCAGTGTGCTCACGCTCGACGAGCTACCGCCCGGCAACCGCCCTTGTGGTCATGGTGAACATTGTTTACTATACGGCGTATGGCTGGCAGACCCAAGGTGCGCAAGGAGCCTCTCGATGAACGCGTGATCGTGGCTGCTGCCTTAAAGATCACTCGAAAACGAGTGGTGGATCTGACGATGCGATCCGTCAGTGACGAGCTGCAAGTGTCCGTAGGGGCGCTGTACAAGCATGTCGCCGGGCGAGACGAGCTCCTGGCACTCGTGGTCGAGGAATTTTTGGGTCAAGCCCCACCGGTGGCGCCCGACGCAGGTGACGGTTGGCTCGCGTTGCGCGCGCATGTCCTCGGAATCCAGGCCCTGATGGATCGATACCCGGGTCTGGATGACGCGGTGATGGCGCATTCACCCAAATCGCCGAAGGCGAACGAACTCCGGCGGAATGGCATGGCCGCATTGCAGCAGGAGGGTCTCACGCCGGACGAGGCTCACAAGGTCTATCGGGCGGTGACATGGCTGTGGCTGGGGTCGCGGATGTCGCTGGAGGGTCGGCCCCGTAGACAGGCCGACATCGACACATTCGCCGAGTCCTTGGACATCCTGATCTCCGGGCTCAAACATCACACGATGACAACTGAACTTGTTGGCGCACAGGAGGAGATGTGAAGTTACCGAATTCCAAAGGAGCAGCAGTTGCGCTGTTCTTCGTATTGGCAGCAGCCTGGATCATCACGATCGTGACGGTTCAGGCGCTGCAGGCAGCTCACTACGGTTAGGAAAGCCATGTTGCACGATGCCCTGATACTGGCCGGCATGGTTGCGGCCGACGCACTGATACTCGCGGTGTGGTGGTTCCTCGGCAGCAGATTGGTGCCTGCCGAGTCCAGTGCTCCTGCGGCAGAGTCAACCTTGACGAAAACACCGCTGCTGCACAAGGTCCTGACAGTCATCTGCTTCATGCTTCTCGTAGGCCTGCTCGTCGAATGTATGGCAATGTTCCCCGCAATCCTGGTGAGGTTCGGATGGTCCTGAAAGAAACTCCGCTTGACGCCGGCCCCGGTGAACTCAATTCGGCGACGCCCGGTCGCTGGGTCGAGGCCGCTGATGGGTGGCTGCTCGTGGGCTGCATCTTGTCGGGCACCATGATCCTTGGACCCGTCGGCCCGATAGTGCTGGGCATCGCCTTCTGGAAGCTGTATAAGTCGGTCAAGGCCGGCACCAATGCACGGCCATGGGCGGCGACGATCATCGGCACGTTCTGTTTGGTCGACGGGCTGATCAACTTCTCTCCGTGGACATTTGACACCTTCGCCCACAACACCGTTCTCGGCGAGACCTTCATCACCGGTTATGGGCGCTTCTTCGACGGGGCGTTCTATCTCGACTACAACAGCGGCGCATTGGGTGGCGTGGCCAACCACTCCGAGAAGATGTGGCAATACCTGGCCGTCTTCATCCTGATGCCGATGCGGGTCGTCAGCGCCTGGGCATTCATGCAGATGCGCACCTGGGGGCTGCACTTCATGAAGGTGTCGGCTTGGCTGTACCTGTTCCTCTGGAGTGGCTACACGATGGCGATGAGCCTGGACTTCCCGGACCGGATGGCCAATTCCGAATTCGGAGTCGCTGGTTGGTGGATGTTCAACCTGTTCTACCTCTCACCGGTCTTCGTACTGCCATACCTCTACACCGTGGATAAGAGTCGTTGGTGTCGTTGACGCCGCACTGGTTGCCGACTGGCTGGTTTCAATTTGGTTGGTGTGACGACATCCCGATTGGCACCGTGCGACCGCTGCGTTACTTCGGTCACGAGCTTGTGGCGTATCGGGATACCGGCGGGAAACTGCATGTGCTGGACGCCTACTGTCGGCACCTAGGCGGACATTTAGGCTACGGCGGACAGGTGCAGGGCGACTGTGTGGTGTGCCCATTTCACGGCTGGCACTGGAACGCTGAGGGCCGCAATACTCACATTCCCTATCAACCGAACCGTCCCAATAGGGCACGACGGGTCCGAGTCTGGGCAGTCCGAGAGCAATTCGGTGTCGCGTATCTCTGGCACGATGTGGACTGTCGCGAGCCGAGCTGGGAGCCGCCGAACATCTTCACCGACACTAGCCCGCATACGTCCGGGTTGGACTACCACCCGGCGTCACCCCACGGACTTGTCCGCTACGGCGCCCTGTCGCTGCATCCGCAATTGGTGCTCGAAAACGCTGCCGACCCAATTCATTTCCGCTATGTGCACGGCACGAAGCACCATCCGGTCTTCCTGCGGCGGTGGGAGGACGAAGCGCGGTGGTTCAGCCAGATAGGGTTTGGGTCACGGTGGCGGGAGATGGACCCTGACAGCCACGACGGCGACGCCTTGTCGATCCTCGCCGCCGGTGTCGGTCTGAGCTACACCTCACTGTCGGGGTCGGCGAACACGCTGATTCTGTTGTCCACTACGCCGATCGATACCGGCAGGAGCGAAATGTTTCAAACGGTTTGGTTGGAGAACTTGCCCGGTGATGACCACCCCGGTGCGCTCAAGTCACGGATAGATGAGGCCACTGCACAGTTGCCGCGCGACATCACGATCTGGAGCCACCAGCGGTTCGAGGATCCGCCTGCCCTGGCCACCGTCGAGGGTCGCGCCTTCACCGACCTGCGACTCTGGGCCCAGCGCTTCTATCCCGAATCCGCCGCCGCACCTCGCCTGCAATCCGCGTCGGATCTGCACCTGGAGATGCAACCGTGAAGGTCGGGGTCTATTTCGACCTTCGCAATCCGCAGCAGTGGCGGCAGGACCCGTCGCGTCTGTACGGCTTCACCATTGAGGCGTGTCAGGAGGCAGAGCGGCTCGGCGCGAGTTCGGCGTGGTTCTCCGAACACCACCTCTTCGAAGACGATTACCTATGCGCGCCGTTGACATTTGCCGCTGCCGTCGCCGCCCGCACGCAGCGCCTGCGGCTCGGAACGGCGATCGTCATCGCGCCACTGCACCATCCGGCGGAGATCGCCGAGCAGAGCGCAGCGGTGGATCTGATCTCCGACGGCCGCCTTGATCTGGGTATCGGTACCGGATACCGGGTTCCGGAATTCGAACTCTTCGACGCGTCGATGAAGGCGCTATATGCAAAGACCGACGGGACAGCGCGGCGGCTTCGCGAGCTGTGGGGGAAGGGCGGCATCCGGCCGGGGACGGTGCAGGATCCCCTGCCGATCTGGATGGGGTATCAGGGTCCGCAGGGGGCGCGACGCGCCGGACTCCTGGGTGAGCGACTCCTGTCGGCGGACGCCGGACTGTGGGGCCCATACAGTGACGGACTCGCCGAGGCCAGCCACCCGCGTGAGATGGGTGTGATGGCAGGCGGAGCGCAGGCGTGGGCCACCGACGACCCCGAACGTGACTGGCCGAAGGTATCCGAACACCTTGCCCACCAGCTGAATTCCTATCGCCACCACATGGTCGAGGGCACCAGCCGTCCGCCGCCAAAACCCGTCGACCTCGACCGCGTGGTCAATGCCGACGCCGGGGGCCCGTTGGGGTCGTTCACCTACGGCACACCCGAACACGTCGCGGAGGTCATCAAGGCCGGGACCGCAGGTGCGCCGGTGGACACCGTCTTCCTGTGGGCGTCCATCGGCGGCATGAGCGAAGAGTTCGTCGTGCGCAATATCGAGACGATCTGCACCCGGCTGGCGCCACTGCTCGCCGAGGAGGAGGACCGATGACCGAACCCACCGACGACTCGACGCGAGGCTGCCGATCCGTTCGGCGAATGGGCAAGCAGCAAAGACGTTTTGATGAGTTATCGCTATCTCGCGTCGGCGCCTCGCGCCGATCGATCGCACGCATGCGGAGAACCTGCTGCACATCCGGCGCGACCTACGCACGCCCGCCGGTGCGATGCTTGACCGCGCCGCTGGCGATCGCGATGCTCGATGCCGCGGGTGTGAACGTCGATCCGGTCAACATCCTGGCGCTCACCCAGGTCAACATCACCGTCATCGATCACGGCAGGGGCATTGACGATGTGCTCGTGGCGGGACGCGTCGCCACCGAGGCTCGGTCACAGATCTTCACTGAAGCGTCGTTCTTCGACGCCGGCAGACCGCGCGAAGCTCGTAGGTCTCGGCTCGGCGAACTGGTCGGTCATCTGCCCGACGCCGGACGGCTTCGTCTATCCCGAACCGGGCGAAGGCGTCGACGAGACGTCCGACATTCCGCCTCTGTGGCAGGCCTACACCGGACGCAGGCGCGACGACGGCCTGCTCGAGATTCCCGGCCTGCGGCCCGAGATCGGCGCTGATCGTCTTCATCACGGACCGATGCTGGTCGTTACCGAGGCGGCGGCGCTGGAAGCGGGCGCCGAAGCGCTCGGTACCGATGCGCTCGGTGTGGACCAGTTGACGACCACGATCGTCGCGCCGGGTCGGGTGGGTCCCTTCGTCGCGGTACCGGTGGCTCGGTCGGGATCGGTGACGGGACGGCGGCCTGCCGCGTCGAACTGCGTGACGCCGGCCGCGACGACCGCGTCGTAGCGACCACTGTCGTCCGGATCAGCCGGCTCAGTCGGTAACCGCCAACGCCCGCCGAACGTGGGTTACCCGCACGCTCTCGGCGCGAAAGACGTGTATCAATCTCACACTCGCGTGCTAGCAACCGCTTGACCCACAGGATCCCGGCTCTTCTCCTGTGCTCCACGTCACGTTACAGTGTAAGGTCAAGCGCGAAAGCCCTGCCTCTTACGGCCCAGAGAACGAGGACTGATGACCCAAGCGACGAAGTTCGATCCGCGGCTCGCGCCGCTGACCCAGCAGGTCAAGTCGATGGCGAGCCCGCAGGCGCTCTACAGCGAAAAGGCAGGCACCGTCCGCGCGGAGAAGTCGAACGGCGTGTGGAATCTCTACCGCCACGACGACATCATCAAGATCAACCGTCACCCCGCGATACTCGGTAACGGCGGTCAGGGCGGCAGCTTCGGAAACGACAACCCCCTGATCCCGCTCGAGATCGACGGCGAGGACCACAAGAAATGGCGCAAGCTGCTCGACCCGATCTTCGGCCCGAAGCAGATGTTCCCTCTGGAAGCGCAGATCCGGCAGCTCGCGGGAGAACTCATCGACCAATTCGCATCGCGCGGCGAAGCCGAACTGCACGACGAATTCTGTGTTCCGTTGCCGTCACTCACGTTCCTGCGTCTCGTCGGGGCGCCGATCGAGGACCTCGACTTCTTCATCGCGTTCAAGGACGGCGTGATCCATCCCGAAGGCGACACCGTAGAGGAGACGGAAGCGAACATGGCGGCCGCCGGTGGCAAGCTGCTCGAGTACTTCGTCAAGTTCCTAGCCGAGCGCCGGCAGGAGACCGAGCAGAAGGACGACGTCATCTCCGTGCTGCTGCGGTCCGAGGTCGACGGCAAGCCGATCGAGGAGCTTGACCTGCTGAACATCATGTTCCTATTGATGTTCGCCGGACTCGACACGGTGACGTCATCGTTGTCGTGCATCTTTGCGTGGCTGGGCCAACATCCCGAGGAGCGCGACCGTCTCGTGGCGGATCGGGCGCTGCTCCCCGCGGCCATCGAGGAGATCATGCGCTACGAGTCACCTGTTCCGTCCGGTCAGCGGTTCGCCACCGAGGACATCGACCTCGGCGACGGTCTGATCATCAAGGCCGGAGACGCCATCCACGCGTTCTGGGCGGCCGCAAACGTCGACCCAACCCACTACGACGATCCCCTGACGGTGAACTTCGACCGCGGACGCCAGAGCCACATCGTGTTCGCCAGCGGCACCCATCGCTGCCTCGGCTCACACCTCGCCCGGATGGAGTTGAGAATCGCACTGGACGAGATCCTGACCCGCATACCGGATTACACCGTTCCCGCCGTCGAAGACCTGGTCTATGACAATGTCGCGGTTCGGATGGCCACCAAGCTGCCGATCAAGTTCACGCCCAGCTAGCGGATGACCCATGCCGATTCACGAGGCGGATATCAGCCGTCGATGTCACCGAGGCGTGCGCACTCGATCGTCCGCTGACGATCGTTGCGACGGCGTACCTCCCGCCGCCTGAGCGGTTGAATGATGGGCAGGTGGTGGTGTTCGCCATGCCCGGCGGAGGTTACTCGCGGGGCTACTTCGACATGGAGTTCGAAGGGCACAGCGGATACAGCCAGGCGGCGCACCATGTCGAGCGCGGCCTGGTCGTGGTCAGCATCGACCACCTCGGCGTCGGAGACAGTAGTCCCGAGGTCGCCGAGGTCCTCCGAATCGAGGACATCGCCGCCGCGAACGACCATGCCGTGCGGGAGATCTCGCAACGACTGCGCGACGGTGATGCGGTGGAGGGTTACCCGCCGATCGACGTCGGACCCCGCGTGGGGATGGGTCAGTCCATGGGCGGCGGCGTCACGGTCATCATGGCGGGCCGGCACCAGAACATTCGATGCCGTCGCGGTCCTCGGATACAGCGCGATCCACACCGTGTTGCCCCTGCCGCGGGCCGAGGATGCGGACTACGTCAAGAACTTCGAGTACAGCCGCGACGATGGACCGGAGACGTTTTCGGTCGAAGCGGCGTCGGCGAAGATTCCCGAGTTTCTCTACCCGTTCTTCTACGAAGACGTGCCGGCCGACATCGTCGCCGCCGACACGTCAGGCGGATATCCGTTGCGCGACAATCGCTCCCGCCTTCGGCAGCAAGACGATCCCGCCGTGTGTAGTGGCGATGCTGTCGCCGGGTTACATCAGCGCAGAGGCCGCCGCACTGACCGTTCCCGTCTTCATCGGGCTGGGGGAGCGCGACACCGCCCCCGACCCGCGTCAGTGAGCCGTCCGCCTACTGCAACTCCTCAGACATCACGATGGTCATCTGCGACCGCATGGCACACATGCACAACTTCGCGACAACCAGGAGCGCGCTGTGGGACCGGTTAGCGCACTGGTGCGCCGGGCTTTAACGGCGGCGTGATGTCTTCGAAGTCTTCGATTTCTTAGGCGCAAGCTGCGCCCGCAGGCCCTCGATGATGGTGTCGACGCCGTAGGTGAAGAAGTCGCGCCCGCGCAGGCCGGTCAGGTGGGGCACCAGCTTGGCCAGGGTGTCCTCCAGCTCGCCGGGGTCCACCTCGGAGGGATCAGGGGTGTCCAATTCCACCACCTGATAGCGGCCGAATAGGTAGGTATGGATCATCGCGTAGGACAGAAAGACGCGGGGTCCTTCAAAACCCGCGCTCTGCAATATCGTCAGGATCCCGTTCATCAGGCGCTGGTCAGTGCTGCGCATACGCTCGAGCATCACGGTCGCGATGCCGGGGTGATCATGCAGCCGCGCATCGATGCCGTACAAGACGGCGCGAAGACGATCCTCCCATGGCCCCGAATCCGGCTCGGGCAGGACGACTTCCGAGAGAAGTTTGCGGGCGACGAGGTCGAGGAGCTCGCGTTTGTCGCTGACATACCAGTACGGCGCCATCGCGGATCGCCCGAGTTCGCGTGACAACCTGCGCATCGACAGTGCGTCGAGGCCTTCGGCGCGAATGATGTCCAGTGCCGCGTCGACGATCTGTTCTTCGGTCAGCGTCGGTGGCTTACCCCGCTTCGCTGTTCGCGACGCCGTATCCGCGGCGGCCTCTTTGGCGGCGATCAGCACACTCCGTTCTCTCGCCCGAATCAATCCATTGATGCTAGATGACGGGCTCTCGGGTTGGGCGGTCTCAAATTCCGAGACGGTCGAGTAATCGCTCGTAGAACACGGCGGGCCCGCCGAGTAGCAGGCTCGTCGACAGCGCGCGCCGCTGAATTGCGGCGGCCTCCTCGGAACCGCCCGCGACCTCGGCGGCCAGGCTTGCCACCCGCAGCGACGCGGTCGAACAACCTATGTGGGCCGCCGCGGCCGACCCCACGTCCGCCTCGTCCAGTGCCTGCCGCCAAAGCGAGGCCGCGGCGGCATGGTCCAGGGCAACCTGGGCCAACTCCTGCTCGAGCGAACCGTCCTGCGCGTGTCGCAACAGCACGTCGATCGGCCCTCTCGATCAGCCCGACCTGTTCGCCGGCCAACGCAGTCATCAGCAGGTCGATGGATTGACTCATCAACGCCCCGCCCCGTCCTTCGCGAGCCGAGCAATTCGGCAGGGGTATCGCTGAACTCGATCGTGAAAAGTGGCCGGGTCGCGTCGATCCCGGCGAGCTCGGTCACCGTGACGCCCGGCGCCTTCGCGTCGACCGCGAACAGTGACGGGCCTGCGATCGAGCGCGCAACGGTGAGAACGACATCCGCGGCGGCGGCGTCCGGCACGAAATGCTTCGCCCCGGTCAGCGTCCAACCCTCGGAACACGGGATTCGCCTTGGTGCGAACGAGGGCGGGGTCCCACGACCCGGACCGCTCTGCGACCGCCAGGGTGGCGCTGATCTCGCCCCGCCCGATCCGGTCCGCGTACTCGGATCCGTCGGCCCCCAACGCCCGGAGCGTCTGCCAGGCCAGTGCGACGTTTCCGAGGAGCGGCGAACTGGCGAGGGTGTACCCGTATCCACGCATCGCCTCACCCAGTCCGTCCGCGGTCGCGATCGACAGCCATGAACGATTCGTCGGGGTAGTCAGGCCTGTCCGCGATCGCGCGCAGGTATCTACCGGCAAGCGACTGAACCTCGGAGCGGGTGCTGGTGGCGACACGGTCGAAAGCCGCCGGATCGGTTGCTGCCGAGAGGAATTCGGCGCGATGTGTGCCGCCGACGTCGGCGACGAGATGGGGCCCCAGTACGTTGGCCACGAACCGTGCGCCGACGGCGAGGCCCCGCGCGCGCAGTGCGGTGCCGATGGCCTCCTCGGCGACGTCGCCGCGCGCGGCGGCGACCTCCACCAGCAGTGCGCTGAGATCGCGGCGCAGTGCGCGGTCGTCCCATGTCCAGGTCGAGCGCATCAGCGCCGAGAGTGTGTCCGGAGTCAGTGCGCCCTCGAATTCCGAGTGAGCGACAGCCGATCCTGCCTGCGCGGCGGTGCCCGTGCCCACGTGTGACCTCCCTGTTTTCGATTTCCTGAAGCCGTTGGCCAACCTCAACGTTACAGTGTAAGGTCAGATGCGTGCACGTGGTGACGCTCGACCGAAAGGGCCCTCGACCATGACGCAGGTGACCGAAGAATCGACCGACACGATCGAGCGGGAGAAGATCTGGGCGCACTCGGGTGATTCCCACGCGATGGAGCCCGCGGATTTGTGGACCTCGCGGCTGCCCAAGCGGCTCGCAGACCGTGCCCCGCGCACTGAGCGCGGCGAAAAGTACGAGATCGTGTACGTCGACGGTCAGCAGTTGAGCCGTCAGCTCAATGACTTCATGGACGCGATACGCCCACCGGGCGCGTCGGACATCGCGATCCGGCTGCGGGATTTGGATCAAGAGGGCGTCGAGTGCCAGCTGGCTTTTCCCTCGTCGGGTTTCTGGTCGGTCAACATCAAGGACGCCGAGCTGTCCCGTGCGGTCGCCCGCGCGTGGAACGAGTGGTCGCTGGAAGAGGTGATGTCCTGGCAGAAGCGCATCTTCACGCCGGCGATCGTGCCCCTTGTCGAGCCTGCCGACGCCGCCGCGGAAGTGGAATGGGCTGCCGAACAAGGCTTTCAGTCCATTTTCCTGCCTTGCACGATGCCTGCCGAACTGGATTGGGGCCTGGATCTCTGGGAGCCGTTGTGGTCGGCGGCCGACGCCAACAACATGGTGCTGGCCTACCACATCGGAACCGGTGGCGAGAACGTCGTCTACCGCGGGCCCGGAGGTGCGGTCGTCAACTACATGGAGACGACGTATCCCGGCATGCGGGTGGTGTCGCATCTGGTCGCCGGCGGCGCGCTTGACCGCCACCCCGACCTGAAGGTGCTCATCGCCGAGGGTGGTGCCGGCTGGGTTCCCGCGATCGGCGACCGGATGGACGAGGCGTACCGCCAACACGGAATGTTCGTGCGGCCCAGGCTGAATCGGCTGCCCAGCGAGATCGTCCGCCAGCAGGTCTACGCATCCTTCCAGCACGACATCAGCGCGGTGCAGATCATCGAGGACACCGGCTACAACAACGTGATGTGGGGCGACGACTACCCCCACCTTGAAGGCACCTACGGCCACACCCAGGAGACGCTGCACCAGTTGTTCGACTCGGTCGATCCGCGCATCAAGCAACGGGTGCTGCGAGGCACGTTCGAGGAACTGTTCACCGTGCCGGATCTGGACGACGACTCCGCCTCCCGGTGACCGACACAGCCGCGGCACGCCGCCCGGCGCCCGACCCGCAAGGGGATTGGGCCGCCACCCGGGGAGTGCTGATGAGCTACGCCTACCTGGGGTCGCGGCCGCAGGCCATCGACTCGACCAGTGCTGAGAACCTGCTCGACTTGCGATCCGACCTGCGTACCGGTGCCGGTGCCGTGCTTGCGGCTCCGCTGGCCATCGCGATGCTCGACGCCGCCACCGTCAACGTCGAGGGGATGAGGGTCCTCGCGGTGACTCAGGTCGACATCGACATCGTCGACTGCGCGCTCGATATCCGTCAGGCGCATCTCGCCGGGCGCATCACGACGGAGATGCGATCGCAGCTGTTCACCGAGGCTCGAATCAACGACGCCGACGACGCCGGGCGCCACATCGGTTTCGGCACCGCGAACTGGGCGGTGCTCAACTGGTCGCCGCACTCGGTTCTGCTTTCCGCAGCCTGGCCCGCCGGAGCCCGGCTGGGCCGGGTTGCCGCCGCTGTGGCACGCGTACTCGGGCCGCCGACGAACTGACGGCACGATCGAGATCCCCCGGCTGCCTCTCGAGGTCGGCGAGGAACGGCTGCACCATGGCCCGATGCTCGTCGTGACCGAGGCGGTCGCGCTGGACAGCGCCGCCGAAGCGCTCGGAACCGACGAACTCGTTGTCGAGCATCTGGCGATGACCGTGGTGGCATCTGGCCGGGTGGGGCCGTTCATCGCGACGCCGGTGTTCACGGCGATCGAGGGCGACTCGGTCGGGTGCCGGGTCGAACTGCGCGACGCCGGGCGTGGCGACCGCCTCATCGCCGCGACGTTCGTGCGGATGCGGATGTATGAGTGACGCCGATTCCAGGCCGTGTGACCCACATAACTTTATGCTGTAAAATTAACTGATAACGTGACCCCGGGAGCTGTATGGAGTCGATCTGCGCCGGCCTGAATGTGCTCGAACTGGGTTCGGGGAGTGTCGCCGCGTCGATCGCCGGTGTGGTGCTCGCCGATGCGGGCGCCAGGGTCATCAAGATCGAACCGCCGGACGGTGATCGGCTCCGCACTCACAACCCCAGTGGCTTTCTGGTCTGGAATCGCGGCAAGGAGAGCTTGGTTGCCGACCTGCGTACGGCCGAGGGGCAACAGACTGTTCGCGACTTGGCCGAACATGCCGACGTCGTCATCGAGGGGTTCGCACCCGGCACAACGGCGGCGTGGGGAATCGGGGTGGATGAACTGCGCGCCACCAATCCGGCGCTGGTCCATTGCGCGATAACCGGATTCGGGTCATCTGGCCCTTATGCCGGACTGAAGGCGTACGACTCGCTGATTGCCGCGAAGGCCGGGCTGTGGGCGCGTGGCGCGTTCGGGCATCGCGACGGTCCGATCATGTTCCCCGTGCCGTGGGCGAGTTTTGGCGCCGGTATGCAGTCGGCCGCAGGCATTCTGGGTGCGTTGCTGGTTCGCGAGACGACCGGTCGGGGCCAGGCGCTGCAGTCGACCTTGTTCGCCGGTCTGGATCCGATCGACTACTTCGTCGCGACAGTGGTGCAGGTCATGGCCAAACGCGGCGAGAAGCCGAGCGGCGACGCCCGTGCAGCGACGTCGGCGAGCCGGTTCGGTGTGCTGCTCGTGACCCGCGACGGCCGGTTCATCCAGACGTCGACAATGCTTCCGCACCAAGGCAAGGCGCTGTGCGAGGTGGCCGGTATCGGCCATGTGCTCGATGATCCGCGGTTCAAAGGTCTACCCACGTTCGCCAATGCCGACGACGCCCAGGAATGGGAAACCCTGATGCAGGAGGCATTTCGGACGCAGGATCTCGACCATTGGCTACCGCTGCTGGAGGCCAGTCCCGATGTCGCCTTCGAGGTGGCGGTCACCAGCGAAGAAGGCCTGAACCATCCGCAGGTCGTGCACAACGGCGACGTGGTGACCGTCGACGATCCCGCGTCGGGACCGATCCGTCAGGTCGGCCCGGTGGGCCATTTCGACAAGACGCCGATCGGACCGATCGCGATCCGCACCGGCTCTGGGCGACAACGCGGGTCCGCTTGTATCTCAAGGGTTCCCCAACGGCGGGGGAGAGGCGCCTGAGCATCCGTTCGCCGGCGTCACCGTGGTGGAGTTCGGCTGTTTCTACGCAATGCCGTACGGGACCGCGATGCTCGCGGCGCTCGGCGCGCGAGTGATCAAGATCGAGGACGGCAAGGGCGACCCTCACCGCAATTCGTTCGGGCCGGAGGTCGCCACCAACAAGACGGCGGCGGGCAAGGAAAGCCTGTCGGTGGACCTTCGCACCGCCGAAGGCCGAGCCATCGCGCAGCAGGTGGTGGCCACGGCTGATGTCTTCGTCGACGGTTTTCGCTCCGGTGTGGCCGAGAAGCTGGGTCTGGGTTATCAGGAACTCTCCGAACTCAACCCACGCCTCCTCTACGTCCACGCTGCCGGCTACGGAACCGACGGACCGTACGCCCATCGCGCCCTATACGCACAGGCCGCTCAGACCGTCGCAGGAAGCTTCGGTAGGCAGGTCGGGTACTGGATGGATCCCGCTCAGAGTGACGGGTTCTCGGTGATGGAGTTGCAGGCGGTGGTGCTGCCCCGGCTGAACATGCTCGTCGATGGCGACAGCAACGCCGCGCTCGCGCTGCTGGCTGCGCTGTCGCTCGGGCTGTACCACCAGCGCCGGACAGGCACCGGCCAATTCCTGCGGACGTCGATGATCGGCGGCAACGCGTGGGCCTATTCCGACGACTTCTGCACTTACGAAGGCAAGCCACCGATTCCGTTGTGCGACAGTGAGTATTACGGCACCGGTGCGCTCGACCGGGTATATCCCGCGGCAGGCGACGGGTGGGTGTGCCTAGCTGTGCGTTCGGATGCCGAGTTCGCCGCGTTGCTGGAAACGCTGGGGTTGCCCGACCTGGCTGCCGACGATGATGAGCTCGAGGCACTGCTGGCAGCGAAGTTCCTCGAACGACCGGCGGCAGAGTGGGAATCAGAGCTGACCGCTGCGCGAGTCGGATGCGTTGAGGCCAACTTGCTCGGGCCAGCCGATCTTCACCGTCTTCGATCCCGTCCTCCGTGAAACGGGCCTGACTGTGGCGGTCGACCACCCGATGTTCGGCGAAATGGTTCGCGCTGCACCGCCGGTGACGTTCTCCGAAACGCCTGGCCGGGTTGCCCCGCCCTGCTTGCGCGGTGAACACAATCGACGGATTCTCACCGAGCTGGGCTATAGCGACGGCGACATCACGAAGTTCGAAGAGCTCAACGTCGTCATCCCGCCGGCCTGAGAGTGCTCGATGATCCCACGGGAACCCCGCGACGCCGGGGAAGCATGTGACGTTCTGGCCATCTACCACCTGGCCGCCGCCTACGCCGACGCTGTGTCGCGCGGTGATGTCGCCGAAGCATGCCAGACGTATGCGGAGACGGCGAACTGCATTCGCCGACAACAGAACCAGCGATCGGGCGAGATGCGGTCATCAAGACCATCGACCGCGACGACAGCGCGGACTGGAGTTCGTCTTCCAGACCGTGCATCAGGGCTGGTGCAGGTCGACGGCGATGTCAGCGCGGGCCCGCTTTCCGATCACCGAATGGGCCCGGCGCGCCTCCGATGGCCCGCCCGATCCAGTTCCTCGGCATCTACGAGGATGAGTGCGTCCGGACAGCAGAAGGGTGGCGCTTCGCGCGCCGCACGCTGCTGCCCAGAACGATGGGTCGGCCGGAGGGCTTGAACGGCAGACTCGTGCCGCTCGACTCGTTAACGGCGTGGAGCTGAGGACCTCGAAACTGTAGTTTTGCAGAAGGTTTCTCGCACCTTGGCTGCGCAACTTCAGTTTCGGCGCGGGTATCAAAGACCGGACAGGATGAGATCTGCCGCGCGCCACGCCATTGCCATAGCGGGTCCGTTCAGGTTGCCCGACACCATCGTCGGCATGATCGAGCAGTCCATGATCCGCAGCTTGTCCACACCGCGGACCCGCAACATCGGGTCGACCACGTCATCGTCGGCCGGGCCCATCGCGCACGTCCCGACGGCGTGATATCCGCAGTACCCATCGTTCAACCCGGCATCGATGATGTCATCGTCGCTTGTGACGTCGGGTCCAGGCACGAGTTCGCGAACGAGATTCTGCGAGATGGGTTCTTGACCGAACAACTCGCGCATCGCCCTGAACAAGGCGACGCCGGTATCGCGATCATGTTGAGTGGTAAAGAAATTAGGCTCGATGTCCAGGGGCGCTGCCGGATCGGCAGATGTGATTGCGAGGTAGCCTTCGCTGTCGGGCCGCAAGACGTATCCGATCGCCTGTACTCCTGGCTCCCGCTCCAGTCCGAGTTCCTTGCCCGCTTCGTACGGTGCGGCAGAAAACGGTGCCATCAGGATCTGGGCGTCTGGGCGAGGTTGATCGGGCGAGGTCTTGAAGAAGCCGATCACATCATAGGCCCCTGTCGCCATCGGGCCCTTGTGCGTCATCAAGTATCTGCCGCTGGTGATCGCCTGTTGCACCGGGGTGCTCAGGTAGCGGTTCATGCCGATGTTGCGATTGAGCCGGAATTGGATCGCGAAGCAGTGGTGCTCGCGCATGCGGCGGCCGACGTTGGGGCTGTCAACGATGGTATCTATACCCAGACCGCGAAGTAGTGATCGCTCGCCTATTCCCGAGAGCTGCAACAGCTTCGGAGTCGCGAGGCTACCCAGCGAAAGTATGGTTTCGCGTCGCGCGGTGAAGGTGACGCGGCTGTTTTTGGGCGTCGTCGCTTCTACACCTACGGCTTTGTCGCCTTCGAACAGCACGCGATTCACCGTGGTATTGACAGCGATCGTCATGTTGGGTCGCCCGCGAATGGGCCGCAGGAACGCCCACGCGGCGCTCACTCGCCGACCGTCTTTGATCGTCCTTGCCGCCGGGCCTATCCGCTCGCCGTCGTCGCTGTTTGCGTCGTCAGTGACCGACCAGCCAAGTTTGGACCCGGACTGCAGGAGATCCCCGCAGGGCTCCATCAACTCGGTGCCAATGGAGATGTCGAGTGGCCCACCGGCACCGCGCATCTCGTTGGCGCCGAGTTGATGGTTCTCGATTTTGCGGAATATCGGCAGGATCTCGTCCCACCCCCACCCCGGATTACCGAGTTCGACAAGCGCGTCGTAATCCGCTGCGCTGCCGCGGTTGTAGACCATGCCGTTAATGGAACTGGACCCGCCGAGCATGCGGCCCCGTGCCCATTGCTCCACACGCCCGGAGGATCCGATCGGCCTCACGGGATACTGCCACGCCAGCTTGGGATTGGACAGCATCTTTCCGAACCCCTTGGGCACCCGCACGAGAGGACTGCGTCCGCTGCCCCCGGCCTCGATCAGCAGCACCCTATTGCGCGGATCCTTCGAAAGTCGGTTGGCTAAGACGCATCCGGCGGAGCCTGCGCCGACGACGATGTAGTCGAAATCTGACATTGGTCAGACCCCTTTCGTGAGTGTGCCGCCCAGCGCGTCGAGTTCGGAGGCCGTCCACGGGCGCGAGCCGGACTCGTCCTCGCGCAATACGACCTGCACGGTCCGCACCGTGGTGCATCGGCCACGGGCAGTGCTCATTTCGTTCACCGTGGTCAGCGACGAGGTGCCGACGCCCTCGACCGACGATTCCACTTCGACCACATCAGTTTCGAAGACCGGAGCGTGATAGTCAACGGCGTTGTGTACCACGACAACCGAACTCCACGCTTCCGGCAGAACCGCGCGAAGATAGCGGGCTCGCGCCTCCTCGGCGTACACCAGGAACACGCTGTTGTTCACGTGGCCCCGCGGGTCCAGATCCGTCCACCGCGGCTCGATCCGAAACACCGCGCCGACCGCTGAGCCGTTGCCGCCATCTCCGTTGGGCGTGCTCAGCGTGGGCCGGTTCAAGCCTTTGCCGGACTGGCGACGGTCTTGACCCTCAGGTAGTCCCGGAAACCGGCGATGCCGTGCTCGCTGCCGAGGCCGCTGATGCCCCAACCGCTGAACGGTGCATCGGGGGACAAATAGAACGAGTTGTTGATGTTCACGGTGCCGGCCTCCAGCCGGTTCGCCACCCGCCATGCCCGTTCCTCATCGCGTGACTGCACATAGCCCGACAGGCCGTAGCGGTTGTTGTTGGCGACTCGCACGGCCTCGTCGTCATTTCCCTCGTAGCGGATCACCGAAAGCACCGGCCCGAACACCTCGTATTGGGCGATCTCCGCGTTCTCGTCGACGTCGGCGACGACCGTCGGCTCGTACCAGAACCCCTTGCCGCCGCGGTCGCCGCGCTTGCCACCACACAGCACGCGGGCACCGGCCTCCTTCGCGCGGTCCACCATGCCCTCCATGCGATCCACCTGCTCGGCGCGGATGATCGGGCCGACGACGTTGGTCGGATCGGTGGGGTCGCCCCATGGCAGGTTGCTGACCATTGCTTCGACCCGCTGCAGTACCTCGTCGTAGATGTCGGCGTGCACGATCATCCGGGTGGCCAACGCGCAGCCCTGCCCGCTGCTCGACATGCACATCGCGACCCCCAACCCGGAGGCCATATCAAGGTCTGCGTCGGGCAGCAACACGTTGGCCGATTTTCCGCCGAGCTCCAGCACGACGTGGCGTATTCCGTTGGCAGCGCGCTCCATGATGCGCTGCCCGACGCCCGGTGAGCCGGTGAAGTGGAACATGTTCACCCGCGGATCACCGGTTAACGCATCACCGGCGATCGCTTTGTCTTCGGAGCTGATCATGTTCACCACGCCCGCTGGGATGTCGGTTGATTCGACGATCACCTGCGCCATCTTCGCGGCTGACAAGGGGGTGTCCGGTGCGCTCTTGAGGACCACGGTGTTACCGGTGGCCATCGAGTGGCTGACCTTCCAGATTGCGGTCATGAACGGGGCATTCCACGGGGTGATCGCCCCGACGACACCATAGGGCTGGTACCGGATTCGACGGTTGCTGTTCATCCCCATGAACGCGTAGGGCCCGAGTTCTTCCTCCCACGGGAACGACGTGGTGAGGTCGTTCCAGAAGTCCATCCCATCGATCATCGAGTCGACGTGGTTGATGATGACCGAGCTGGCAACCCCCGCCTCGGCGGTGACGAGCTTGCGAAATTCCTCGGCATCGTTGCGCAACCCCGCCTGTAGCTGCTCGAGGCAGTGTCGCCGGAACTTGTGATCGGTGCCCCACGACGTCTCGTCAGCGACCCGGCGCGCTGCCGTCACCGCGTCGTACACGTCCTCGGCGGAGGCGTCGGCGGCGGTGCCGACCACGGACTCGTCGGCGGGGTTGATGACGTCGAAGCGGCGAGACGACCGCGCCTCGCGAAACTCGCCGTCGATGAAGAGTCGACCCTCGTATTCGGTCCGCGTCATTGGTGACCTTCCTTCAGAAACAGACATTGGGGAGCTGTCGATCGAATTATCTAACTCCTTTACACTGTAACGTGGTGCACGGCACAGCACAACAGCCATATAGAGGAGCTTCGCATCCCGCATCGGCGCAGTCGCTGCGACGTGCGTCCGCTGTGCGTCGCAGTGGGTCGCTAACTAACTCGCTCTGGACCACCGAGCCGCCTTGTTCCCTGTTCCCGCCCTTCGCGGGCGCACTCCGAACGGAATCATGCTCACCAGCGATACACTGCATAGTAAAGCGTGTTCATCGTGAATTAGTGGTTGCGGGGGAACCGCGCGCTACTCGTTGATGATCGTGCATCGGCCGCTCTCATACCAT
Source organism: uncultured Actinomycetota bacterium (assembly GCA_963766465.1). Lineage (GTDB taxonomy): Bacteria > Actinomycetota > Actinomycetes > Mycobacteriales > Mycobacteriaceae > Mycobacterium. The sequence continues at coordinate 26,122 of CAVXZT010000009.1, read as the reverse complement.
TGGCGGAGAACGTGTTTGCGCACTTTACCGGTGCTGGTGCGAGGAAATGCGTTGACCACCGTCCACTCGGCCGGCTGCTTATGGGCGCTCAAGTGAGTCGCTGCGTATCGGGATAGATCGGCCAGCGTGACGACACCGCCGCCCTCTGTGATGACGGCTGCGACCATCCGCTCGCCCAGTCGCGCATCGGCCACTCCAAAGACGACGACGTCGACGATGGAGTCATGCCCGGACAGCGCGTGCTCCACCTCGGCCGGATAGATGTTGATGCCGCCGCGGATGATGATCTCCCGCGACCTGCCGTGGAACGTCAAAACTCCGTCGTCGTCCAACGAGCACCGATCACCGGTACGCCGCCAGCCGCCACCATCCATCGCGTGGTCCAGAGATCCGTCGGCCCGCAGGTAACCCGACATTGTCAAAGGCCCGCGGACGCACAGCTCGCCCACCGAGTTCGTCGGTAGGACTTCACCGACTTCGTTGCAGATGTAATAGTCGCGGCCAGCGAGTGGACGGCCCAGGGAACGTGTCCGCACCAGGACGTTGTCATCCATCGAACCCATCGCCATGCACGGTGCCTCGCTCTGCCCATACCCGACGAGAAAGACCATCCCGAGCCGGTTTTCGACATCCTCGATCAGTCCGGGGTCCACCGAGGTCGCACCACCGATGACCGTGCGCACACCGGCGAAGTCCGACTCGCGGACTTCCGGTATCGCCAACAGATCGATCAGCATGGTCGGGACGAGTCCCACGATCCCTGGCTGAGCCTCGCGCACCACTCGTAGCGCGAGTTCGGGGCTGAAACGCTCGGCGACCACATAGGTACCCGCCACCACCAGTGCGGCGAGAATCCCTGAGATGGACCCGCCAACATGGTGTAGCGGCAGCGGATTGAACCAGGTGTCCCCTCGTCGCGCGCCTGCGCCGTCGGCGAAGAATCTCGCGCAGTTGAGCGCTGCTCCGTGCGAGAGGCTGGCGGCCTTCGGCAGACCGGTGGTTCCCGAGGTGGGCTGCACCAGGAACTCGGCGTCGAAGGTATGGCTGGCTGCGGATTGCGCGCCACCCGTCTCAGACTGCCACAACCCCGAAATCGGCCTGACTACAGGATGATTCGGTATTCTGTCGGCAACGACGGTCATGCGCGACATCACGTCGTCACCGTCGGTGTGCGAGACCAAGACGAGTCCCACATCTGCCAGCCTGAATATGTGTTCGGCTTCGGACTCCGTCGTCCGTGGGTCGGTCGGTACCACGGCCATACCCATCAGCGCGCATCCGAACATCGCGATGATCCAGTCCGTGGAGTTGGGTGCAACCAAGGCGACGCGCTTCTTCTCGGGGTTGATCTCCGCCAACACATCGGCCGCTGAGCACGACCTCGCATAGAGCTCACCCCATGTCATCGAGGCAAGTTCCATGGGAGTCAACCAGGCCAGGGCTGGATCATCTGGACGCGCCAGCGCAGTGCCACGGAGAAGGTCCCCGACGGTGTCGCGGGACAATGCGGCATGCTCGATTCGCCGGACGTAGGAAAACCCTGCTTCCTCCTCTGCGTCCGTTGCGGGACCGGCAACGAGGGACGTCACGTGTCAGACCGGGGATACACGGGCTCGCCGCGGCGGCCGGCCGCCTTGTGCACGCCCACCGCTGAGGCGGTGACACCTCCGTCGTGGCGCACCTCGGCGGAGGTGAGGAAAGCCTCGCCGGTACGCCCAGCGGTGTAGGCCCACAGTTCAAGCTCGACGCCCAGTGGGGTTGGGCGCCGATAGCTCACGGTCAGCGTCTTGGTGTAGCCCACGTGACCGGACGCCAGGACGGCGAGATTGGCGAGTTCGTCGAGCAGCGCAGCGACGACCCCGCCGTGCACCGTGCCGATGGGACCGGCATGTAACGGACACGTCGTGACGGTTCCTCGTACGACGTCCTCCTCAACCCACAAGTGCGCTTGTCCAGCAGTCGGATTCAGGTTCCCGAGCATTGGACTGTATGGAATCGTCTGCTGAACATCACCGGGGTGCCATACCAGCATTCCGTCGCCCGGAGGTGCGAGCTGCTCGACGGCAAAGGGCCCTGACCAGGTGTGCGGCTTGAGCAGTGACCGGGCTTGCGCAGCGAGCATGCGGACCTTTGCGGCGACGTCCTCGGGTGCATTTGACGTTCGTACCGCACTCGCCAGCTTGTTGACTTCATCGACCAAATCCCGGCTGTGCTCTGTCATCCGATCATGTCCTCGGTGATGCTGTAGCCGGGCAGAGCTCCAATCGCCCACGGCTCGATGACTCCGTTGCCCACCTCGTCGCCGCACACGCAGTCCACGGCGATCTCCTCACAGCCGTACAGCTCGTCGAGCACCTTCTTCTCGCGAAGGTCCAGCACTTCGCCTTCGACGTCGAGCACCCCTCGGTAGCCGCCCTGCCACCATCCGCGGAAACCGAAGTAGCCGCCACCCCGGAAGTAATAGACGAGATCCTTCCAGGAACACGAGATCTCACGGGTCGACCCGTCCTCGAGTGTGACGCGGGCGTCGAGCGAGCGGGCGCGTCGCGAGTTCGGCCAGAAGTCGAAGTCGAGGTCGAGGGAGGTGATTCGCAGGCGAGGCCTTTCGTCATTGGCGAAGACGACGAAGCCTTCCGTGACGCCGGTGCTGGACTGCATCGGCTTGCCGTCGGGGCCCTGGGTGAACGTGGTGGACAGCGCCCATGTGCCGAAGCTGAGATTCAGGTAGCCGTGCAGCACCCCTTGGCCGTGGTCGGGCGCAGGACGCAGACCCGATTCCGCCGCGCCGGTCGGATCGCTGAACCAGAAGGCACCGGGATTGGGGATTCCCGTCATCGCCCGGATACCCCAGGAGCGGTCCTTATAGGAATAGGTGCGGGACGGGTCGAGTTCATAGGTGTGGCCTTCGACCGTCACCTGGCCGCGGGCGCGGCCGGGCTGAAAGTATCGGATCGTGTGGTTGCCTGTGATGCCCCGATCGCGGCGGATACCGGGCGAGCCGACGATCGGCTTGAAGTCGCTTTCAAAGGTCACGTCAAATCTGACGTCGAGTTCGTTGTCCGCGAGGATGATTCGGTTCTCGGTCGGCGGTGTGACGACCTCCCATGTCACCGGTCCGACCGCGGTGGTATCGAGATCGGGCCGCAGCTCCCGCGACGCGCGGACGTTCCACTGGCGACCCGGCACAGCGACGCCGGCGAAGGCATCCATGACGTCTCGGTTGGTGTACTTGCCGATACCGACGGCAACCAATACCTCTCCCGTTATGTCGTAGGCAACGACATAACCCTTCTCGGTCCAGTTTCGGTCGGTCGTGGTGACCTGCTCGAAGCTGGTGACCGCTTGGTGACAGAGATATTCGTCGGCGGCGGTGAGCACGACTTCGGTCATGGCACTCTCTCCTTAGCGCGTCAGGCGTGGGTACGCAGCAACTCGGTGAGCCGCCGCGTTGGGATGTTGTTGGTGAGATAGTCGGGCGGGAATGAAAGTTCGGCGGGACTGAGCCGTACGGTCAGGACCAGCATTGCGGCCATCCGCAGGGCTTGCATGATGCGATGAAACTTGAGGTCCCGGGCTGGCCGCGAGGTACGCGACTCGTAGTGGGCGACGGTCTCGGCGGCATCAGGAAGGCCGGCGAGCCGCGGAACGCCGTTGAGCTCGGCAACGACCTCGTCGACCAACAGGAAGTACGCGAGGTCACCCTCCGGCGGACCAATGTGCGCCAACTCCCAGTCGAGGACAGCCGCGACGTCGCCGTCGCGGTAGATGATGTTTCCGGGACGCGGATCGCCCCAGCACAGGGTGGTAGCCGTGGTGGTCGGCGCCTGCGACCGCAGGAACTGCAGCGCCTCACCCAGAACCGCTGGTGCGTCACCGGCCCAAACTAGTTGCCGTTCAATGACATCGAGCATCCGCGAGACGGCACCCTGGGAGGTGACGTCGACGCCTAGCGATGCAGGCAGTGCGAGGGTGTCGATGTCGATGGTGTGTAGCGACGCCATGGCGTCGACCGCAGCGAGCCACATCCGCCTGCGCTGCGTCAGCGAGGCGTCGAAGAACAGACCGTGGCCGTGGAAGCCGGGCCGAAACCCCGACGCGACCTGACCGTGAACTCGATGCATCAAAAAGCCCGGCGCCCCGAGGACATCAGGATCGTCGACGAACCAGGCGACCTTCGGAACCGGGACGGTAGAGCCGGCCAGGCACGACATCACGTCGTACTGCAGCCGCAGGTCGTAGTCGGGAAACAATCCTCCGTCGGGCGGCTGGACGCGCAACACCAACTCGGTCAACTCAGGTCCATCGGCTCCCGACCACCGAAGCTCGGTGAACAGAGTCAGATTCGAAAAGCCCGATGCCGCAGGAACGAACGGTGACAGAGTGATCGACGTCGCGCCAGGCATGGCATCGGCGAGCCAGTGCTCGAGATGGTGGCGCCGCATCTCGATGACGCTTGGATCGACCATGTCAGAGGATCGCTACTCCCCGGCGCGGCACTGTGCCGTGTGACGGGGCCACCTCGCCGTAGGCGAACCAGTGCGCGGGTTCTCGGGTGTCACCGACGCGACGCCACCGACCTTCGGACTGCGGGTTCGGAATCGGCATGAAGTCGACCATCCGGCCCTTGGTGTCGGGCAGGAACTCCCAAGACTGGCCCGGCGCATGGACGTCGATGCGCGTCGGCCACGCGCCGCTCGAATCGAGTGCGACGAGCCCGTCGACGTCCGTCGTTCGATTCACCGCACCGGTCTCGTCACACAGCAGCAGCATTCCCAGCCCGTCATGTCCGAGCATGAAGTGGCCGGCATCCAGCGTCCCGTCGGTGTACCTCGTCGCCCACGTGTACCACGTCGTGTGAAGCTGTTTTCCGATCAGCAGGTCGTTGTCATAGATCTGACCGTGCATGTACATGTCGTCCGCGCCATAGAAGCCGCGCACGTGCCTGCCGAGAATCTCGCCTTCGACCTCGTAAAGCTGTGAGATGTAGTAGTAGCCGTCGCTGCCGTACGGCAAGTGCCATTGCAGACCAGGTTCGATCAAGGTGCCGTGAAGATCCATGACGTCGGCCTCCACCCAGCGTGAGGTGGTGGCATCAACCTCGAACCGAAACGGGTTGCCTTGTGCATCGGGCGCACTCTGAAGCACGGTGGTCCCATTGGCATGGCTGCGAAGGAAACCGGCGTTACGCGCCGATTGCCTGCTTGCCTGATGAACGTGGAGATCGTCTGCGCCGAGCGATGTTTGGAGGAAGAAGCGTTTACGCCCTCCGCCGCCGGCTTCGGGGATACGCAGCACGGTGTAGAGCTCACCCTGGTCATCGCGGAGCGTGCCGTACAAGTAGACCGCCGACCAGGGCAGACCGAACCATGTTGTGTCGAGGGCGAAATGGTTCGGATCCGAGGAGTGCTCCCCCAGGAGCATCTGAAAGTGAAACTGGCCGCGCTGCGGTAGTACACGCGGAGACTGCGCTGTCGTCATCGTCACAGTGTGCGGGCGCGGCTGAATCTGTCACCAGACCGGATGTGTGGTACCACTCGCAGTGGTAGGAACAGGCTTGTGGCACTGTCGGGTCGTGTCCCCGAACTCCGACAAGCGGCGACAGGAATTGGCCGCCTACCTGAAAGCCCGCCGAGCTCAGCTGGCACCGGACGTGGTCGGGGTCGCCTCCGGACCCCGGCGCCGCGTGCAGGGACTCCGCCGGGAGGAGGTCGCCAACCTGGCTCAGGTCAGCTACAGCTGGTACACCCGGCTCGAACAGGGACAGGACGTTCATGCGACCGCTGAAGTCATCGACAGCATCGCCGTCGCGCTGCGACTGACCGACGACGAGCATCGCCACCTTCGACGCCTGGCCGAGCTGCCGTTGGATCTGCACGACGGAGGCGACGATCGCGTCGACGAACCCGCCCGGCAGCTGTTACAACGGCTACTGCCGGCGCCGGCATACATCGTGGGCCCACGTTCGGACTATCTGGCCTGGAACGATGCCCTGGCCGCCGTTTTCTGCGACATCGCGGTGCTTCCTGCTCAGCACAGAAACATCCTGTGGGCGACATTCACTGTGCCGCAGGTGCGTTCGTCGTTGGTGCAGTGGGAGAGTCACGCCCGCCTAGTCGTCGGTCAGTTTCGCTCTGAGGCAGCAGCTCATCCGTCCGACAGCCGCTTCCTGAAAGTGGCCAATGAGCTGGCCACTGTCAGCCCCGAATTCAAGCACTGGTGGACCACGCACGAGGTCGTTCGGTCCTCCAGCGGTGAGCAATCGTTCGACCATCCCGAAGTCGGGCGCCTGTCGACATACCTGATGCAGCTTCGGATGACCGACCGCCCGTCGTTGAAAGTCGTGATCCACCTCCCCGCGACCCCAGCAGACGAGCGAAAGCTCGCGGCGATTCGCGGCGATTCGCGGTGGGGCGCCGTCATCGCCCACTGATTCATCGACCCGCCAGCAACTCCTAGGACGCCATGATGGAAGGCCACCAACCTTACGGTGTAAGGTGAAGGCTAAAGGCCCTGGAAATTCGGGAGTAGGCGTGGTTAATGAGTGACGGGATGCCGGTGGAGACGTTGGGCCGGATCCATAGCGACGGCCCGGACGATGGCCTGCGTGCGGTGCAGTCGTCCACCGGTGTGGTGTTGTGCGGATCGTGCCAGCGTCTCTCCAAGTGCCGTCTCGGTCTGCGTCGCGAAACACTCCAGGGCGACGGCGTCGTCATCAGTGAGATCGAATGCCCTCGCGACAACGAGGGCGGGCCCAACGTCGCACATGGTGGATGGACCGCGGGTGTTCTCGACGAGATGGTCGGCCACGCACTGATTCTGCGTGGCGAGTTCGTGGTCACCGGCACCTTGACGGTGAAGTTCGTCAAACCGGTGCCCGTCGAGCGGCCACTGATCGGCCGCGCCTGGGAAGTGGGCCGCGAGGGTCGGCGGGTGTTCGTGCATGCCGACATCGTGTTGGCAGGCACCGACGTCGTCGTCGCGTCCGCCGAAGCGACCATGGTGCGCCGTCCGGCGGATCATTTCGCGCGCCACGAGGAATGGTTGAAGAGTGTGAACGGAATAGGCAAGTGACGTCACAGCTGGCCGGGCGGGTCGCATTCGTGACGGGTGCCGCACGCGGGCAGGGGCGGAGTCACGCCATTCGCCTGGCGCGCGAGGGTGCGTCGATCATCGCGATCGACATCGCGGGCCCTGCCGCAGTCGCGAACACGTATCCGGCATCGACAGGGGCAGATCTGAAGGAGACTCAGCGGCTGGTGGAAGCTGAAGGTGGGCGCATCATCGCCCAGGTCGCCGATGTCCGTGACGGGAACGCATTGGAGTCGGTGCTGACTGCAGGGGTTGCTGAACTCGGCGGACGGCTCGACGTCGTGGTGGCCAACGCAGGCATCTGCAACTGGGGGCGGTTCTGGGAGATGCCCGACGAACAATGGCAAACGCTCGTCGACATCAATCTCACTGGCGTCTGGCGAACCATGAAAGCCGCTGTGCCGCATATGCTATCGGCAGGAAATGGCGGATCGATCATCACCGTCAGCTCGGTCGCGGGCATCAAATCGCTGCCTGGGCAGGCGCACTACAGCGCGGCCAAACACGGGGTGGTCGGCTTGACCAAGAGCGCGGCGCTCGAACTGGGCGAGTACGGGATCCGAGTCAACTCGATCCATCCGTGGGGTGTCGCTACTCCGATGGCCGAGGATCCGACGACGGCCACCATGCTTACCGAGCACCCGTCCTACGTCATGTCGTTCGGCAGCGCGCTGCCGCAGATCCCTCTCGCGGACCCTGAGGACATATCCGACGCCGTGGCGTGGCTGGCGTCCGACCTGTCGCGCACCGTCACCGGGACACAACTGACGCTGGATATGGGTGCCACGAAGGTCTGACTTCACTGGCTACTGTGCGATGAACCATTCTTCTCCATCAAGAAGATCTGTTCGAGCCTGCATGTGTTCAGCGTGTCGGGGGTTGCAGCAAGAAGCATGGCGGCGTGCAATTGCGTTGCTGGACAAGGCGGTTGCCCGTTGCACGCTCGAAGCTACTTCTTCAACACCGCATTCCACGTATATATCCGCATTCAACATGAAAGCAAAAGCATGAAGGTTTATCGCGTTACGTCGTTCACCGGAGAAAACGGGCTGGAGAAACTGGAAGAGGCCGATCCCGCCGCGCCGGTCGCGAGGCAGGTATTGGTCCGCGTCCGCGCGAACGGCATCAATTTCCGTGATTTGATCGCGCTCGACGGGCACATGCAAGTCGTGCCGCCGGGCATGGCGAAGAACCACATCCCGCTTTGCGACGGCGCGGGCGAGATTGTTTCGATCGGGCCGGAGGTGACCCGCTTCGCGGTGGGTGATCGCGTCGCGTTCACCTTCCATCCGGGCTGGATCGCCGGACCGATGCCGTCGGACCTCAATATCCTTGGGCGAAGCAGCGGCCCGAACGACGGATTGCTTGCGGATTTCTCCAAGGTCGATGAGAGCGAATTGGTCAAGCTGCCCGACCATCTTTCCTTCGAGGAAGGTGCGACGCTGCCCTGCGCCGGTGTCACCGCCTGGTATTCCCTGTTCGGTCCTGCCGCGCTTCTGCCCGGCGAGGAAGTCTTGGTGATGGGCACCGGCGGAGTCGCGCTATTCGCGCTGCAATTCGCCAAGATGGCCGGCGCGCGCGTGATCGCCACGACCACCTCTCCGTCGAAGATGGACTTGCTTCGCGAACTTGGCGCGGACGCGGTCGTTGACGCCTCGAACGGACCCGGCTGGCATGAGGGAGTACTCGAGGCGACCGATGGCCGCGGCGTCGATGTAACTGTTGAGGTCGGCGGTGGCGGGACATGGCCCGACTCGGGAATGGCGACGCGGAACGCAGGGCGGATGAGCCTGGTCGGCGCGCTGAGCCAGTCGACGGAGAATATCCCATCCCTGTTCATGCAACGGGGCATCCATAGCGGGCCCACTCGTGTGGGCAGCCGGCTTCACTTCGAACAGATGAACCGAGCGATAGCCCTCCACGATCTGCACCCCATCATCGACCGGACCTTCGCCTTCGACGATGCGAAGGCGGCATTCGCGTATTTCCGCAGTGGCGTGCGCGTCGGCAAGGTGGTGATCAGCAACCCCTGACCCGTACGGCGGCTCAGAGCGTGGAACGCGACCTCGAGGTTCTCCGCGTCGCGGACCGGCTTCGATCCGTCGCCCGGTCAGAACCCCATCTTGCGGCCGATCAGGTCGCGCATAATCTCGCTGGTGCCGCCGTAGATCCGCTGAATTCGGGAGTCGCGCCATAGCCGGGCGATCTCGTACTCGTTGATATAGCCGTACCCGCCGTGCAGTTGGAGGCAGCGATCCATGATCTGCCACTGCTGCTCGGTGGTCCACAGCTTGGCGCCGGACGCCTCCTCGGCGGTCAGCTCACCCGCATTCACCGCTGCGATGCAGCGGTCGACGTAGATCTGCATGACGTCGAGGGTGACGCTCATGTCGGCGATGGCGTGACGGTTGACCTGGAAGGTACCGATCGACTGGCCAAATGCCTTGCGGTCCATGGCGTACGCCTTGGTCAGCTCGATCGCCCGGCGCGCTTGTGCAACGGCGTGAATCGCGATGCCGAGCCGCTCGGCGGGCAGGTTGCGCATCAATTGGTAGAAGCCGCGTCCCTCCTCGCCGATGAGATTCGCCGCCGGGACGCGGACATCGTGGTACGCGAGTTCTGCGGTGTCGGCGGACTTCTGGCCAATCTTGTCGAGCTTGCGGCCCTTGGTGAAGCCAGGGGTGTCTGCCTCGACGGCGATGAGACTGATGCCCTTGTGCCCGGCCGACGGGTCGGTCTTCACGGCGGTGACGACGAGGTCGGACAGGATGCCACTGCTGATGAATGTCTTGGATCCGTTGATGACGTAGTCGTCCCCGTCACGGATGGCGGTGGTCTTGATTCCCGCCAGGTCTGATCCCGCGCCGGGTTCGCTCATCGCGACGGCGGCGATGATCTCCCCGGACACGAAGCCGGGCAGCCAGCGCTTGCGTTGCTCCTCGTTCGTCATGTGAACGAGGTAGGACGCCATGATGTCGTTCTGCAGCCCGAAGCCGACCCCTGCGGTGCCGGAGGCGTAGAACTCCTCGGTCATGATGGCGTTGAACCGGAAGTCCACGAGTCCCTGGCCGCCGAATTCCTCGGGTGCCTCCCAGCCCAGCAGACCGGTGTCACCGGCCTTGAGCCACACCGACCGATCGGTGATGCCGTCGCGTTCCCACTCCTCGGTGCGGGGGGCGCACTCCTTGTCGAAGAAGGCCCGGGCGGTGGCCCGGAAGTCGTCGTGCTCGGATTCGAAGATCGCTCGCTTCACGGCTGCACTCCTCGTCGTTGGGAACCGCTTTACCTTACAGCGTACAGTTGACGGGCTAGCCTCATCCAAGTGGTCTGACTTTCACTGGCTACTGTGTAGCAATGAGCGCGAAGGCGGCCGACGTCGTTGCCGCCGCGCTGCGCAGGCGAATCATTCTCGGTGAACTACAGGAGGGCGACGCGCTCCCACCGGAGGCCGAATTGCTCGACGATCTGGGCGTGTCCAAACCCACGCTGCGTCAGGCGATCAGAATTCTGGAATCCGAGTCTCTGGTGACGGTGCGTCGGGGTTCGCGTGGGGGAGTCCATGTGAGCGTTCCGCGAGTGGAGACCGCTGCAGGTTATGCCGCCACCGTGCTCGAGTACCGGCGGGCGAGCACCACGGATCTCTTCGAAGCGGCGGCCGCGCTCGAGGGCCCGTGCGTCGCGATGCTCGCCCGTTCACGCACCGCCGATCAGCTCGAACGATTACGTGCCGCCCTTGCCGCTGAGGCCGCTGTCGTTGACGATCCACCTCGACTACTGATGCTGGAAAGCGACTTTCACCGGTTGCTGATCGAGTGCGCAGGCAATGCCACACTGCGAGTCCTCTGCGAGATGGTGCGGGTGGTCATCGATGCCGCGACAAAGCGGTACATGTCAGCCACGCGACCGGCTGTGCACGGACCGGCGGTTGCGGCAGGAGCCCGCGCGCACCGACGTGTCGTCGACCTCATCGAGCGCGGCGATCCGGAGGCTGCGGAGGCTCTGTGGCGGAAGCACATCCGGGAGACAGCCGCGCAGGTCCGCGGCGGCGGTGACGCTGAGCGCGTGCTCGACATCTTCGGCTGATCCTGCCGTAGCGCTATATCATCTATCGATATGATCGGTAGTTCGTCGGTGGTGACGGTGCCCAAGGCCAGCGCGCTCATCGCCGCTGACCTACGGCGCCGCATAGTCTCCGGTGAGTTGGCGCCCGGCCGGATGCTTCCGAGTGAGACGATCTTGATGGCGGAGTTCGGGGTGTCGCGGCCGACGCTGCGGGAGGCGTTCCGGATTCTGGAGGCCGAGTCGCTCATCACGGTGGTCCGCGGGCCGCGGGGCGGGGCGCGGGTGCTCGAACCGGATGGATCGATGGCCGCGCGGTATACGGGGACGCTGCTGCAATACCAGGGGACGCCGTTGAGCGACGTCTACCGCGCCAGGACTGAACTCGAGGTGTCGGCTGTCGGGATGATCGCGGGAGCCCGCGCCAAGGCGCCGGTGCGTGCGCTGGAAGTGCTTGTCCGCCAAGGCGACGCGCTCGTCGAGGACGAGGTGGCGTTCGCCGACTACAGCCTGCGGTTTCACGTCGGAGTCGTCGAGAGCGGGGGCAGTACGACGCTCGCCGTGCTGGGCCGGATGCTGTTCGACATCCTCGATACTCACAACGCGCAGTTCATCGCATCCCATCCACCCGGGTTCGAACGCGCTGCCAACAAGAAGGCGCAGAGGGCCTACCGGAAACTGGTCAAGCTGCTGCAGAACGGAGAAGTTGCTGCGGCGCAACGCCATTGGCGACGTCATCTCGAAGCGGTGGAGAAGTTCATGGTCGGTAGATCCGACACTTCGTTGGTGGAGATACTGAGCTAGCGCCTAGGTGCCAACGGATCCGCCGCCAACCACTGCAGACCAATGCACGAATACCGACAGTAGTTCGGAAATTGCACAGAGGGTTGTTGGCGGCGTGCAGCTCTATCTACGACCCTGTGTGCAATCTCGCCGCTAGGTAGCGCAGCCGGTGTAGGCAGCAGCTCGACCCGAACGTATGACTCACGACACTAGCGTCTGCGGTCTCCGGCCGCGGGCACGGTTTCTCCCCACGCCATCCACACATCCGGAACACGGGTGTCGTCGACGCGGTGCATGCGACCCTCCTGCTGCGGGTTGGGCATCTTGCCCAGGCCCTGCATCCGGCCCTGCGGGTCGGGTTCGCACACCCAGTCGACGCCGTCGATTTGGTAGTTGATGCCGTCGTGCCAGTAGCCGTCGCCCGCCCGGGTGATCACCGCGTCCATCGTGCGCGCAGAAGTGACGTTACCGCTGCTGTCCGCAACGACGCCGACATGAAAGTCCTTCTGGCCGAACAGAAAGTGTCCTACCTCGCATTGTCCGTCGTCCCACAGATTCGCCCACGAGTACCAGGTGAGGTACTCCGCGTCGTGCAGCGGGTCCTTCTTGACGTAGAGCTGACCGCCGGGCGGCATCCACGCCTCCTCCCAGAACAGAAAACCGCGGGCCCGCTTGCCGAGCAGTTCACCATCGACGAGCCAGGTATGGCTGATGTAGAGCAGCGATGACTGCGGACCCGGCAGGTACCACTGCAGGGGTGGCACCACCAAGCGACCGGTCACGTCGATGACACCCTCCTCGACGTAGGAGAACTCGTCGCCGGACAACACCATCTCCATCGGCCGTCCCGGCGCATCGGGGGCGGAGACGAACCGCACGGCGTTGCCGTTGTGTGGGTGCCGCTCGATGTCGGTGCTGTCGACAGCGCCGCGCGGTTCGCGCCGCAGCTGAAGCTGTTCCTCCGCGGTCCCGCTGGAGACGATGATGAGCTTGGCAGGCAGCGACAGACCGGTGCCCTGCGCCGCCCCGGGCGGTGCGATGCGACGCATCACGGAATACAGTTCGCCGTCCTCGTCCCGCAGCGTGCCCCACATGTAGCCCGCTTCGCGCTCCAGCCCGAGCAGCGGTTCGTCGGACAGCAGCTCTGCCGCATCGAAGCGCCGGCCCGAGGCCAGCGCCGCGCAGTTGAAGCTGCCGGTGGGGGACAGCTCGGTGGCGTTCGAGAATGCCTGTCCCGCATGCGTCGTCGTCATATTGCGATTCTCCTATCGTGGTGAAGCGGTCGTCATATCGCGCCGCTTTGGCGAAGCGTTGCCACCTGATCGGCCGTCTTGCCGAGCAGTTGGGCCAAAATCTCGTCGGTGTGTTCGCCGAGCCTGGGCGGTGGAGTCATAGGGCCGTCGCGCAGGATCGGATTGGCGATCAGATCCACCGAACCCGCGGTGGGGTGATCGACGGCGACCCGCATGCCCCGATGCCGGACCTGCGGATTGTCGAACACCGCGTCCATCGAGTTCACCGGACTGACCGGGACATCGGCGGCTTCCAGCGCGGCGATCCAATGCCCGGCCGACTGCTGGGCGAAGGTCGACTCGAGGGTCTCCAGGACGAGGTCGCGGTTGGCGATGCGGGCGGACACCGTCGCGAAACGGGGGTCGTCGGCGAGTTCGGGCCGACCGAGCGCGCCGGCCAGCGCCGCCCACTGGCCTGCTGTGCTCGCGACGACGAAGATGTCGGCATCCACACACCGGAAGGCCTGTGACGGAATCCCGCCGAAGCCGCCGTTGCCCCGGCGGGGAGCGGGCTGGCCCGAGACGAGGTAGTTCTGCGCGTAGTGCGACAGCGCCGCGACTCCACAGTCGAGCAGCGAGAGATCGATGAATCTCCCACAGCCGGACACCATGTCGCGGTCGCGCAACGCCGCCAGGATTGCCGACGAGGCATACAGGCCCGCCAGAATGTCCACCATCGAGACGCCGACCTTCATCGGACCCGCACCGGGCCGGCCGTCGGGCACGCCCGACACGCTCATCATGCCGCTCATCGCCTGGAACACACCGTCGTAGCCCGCGCGGGCCGCGTAGGGGCCATCCTGGCCGAAGCCCGTCACCGAGCAGTACACGAGACGCGGATTGAGCGCCTGCATCGCCTGATATCCGAGGCCGTACTTGTCGAGCACACCGGCGCGGTAGTTCTCCACCAGCACGTCGGACACCGCAGCGAGTTCCCGGATGAGATCGGCGCCGGAGGGCGACGAGTGGTCGATCGTGATCGAGCGCTTGTTGCGGTTGGCGCTGAGGTAGAAACCCGATTCGTTTCCGCCGGGTTCGTCGAGGAATGGCGGACCGTACTGGCGGGCGTCGTCGCCGACCCGCGGACGTTCCACCTTGACGACGTCAGCACCCATGTCGCCAAGGAGCTGAGTGGCGAACGGGGCGGCCAGAATTCGGCTGAGGTCGAGTACGCGCACCCCTTCCAGCGGGCCGCTCATGAGGCCGGTTTCGGCTCGCGCGGCATGCCAAGCACCCGTTCGCTGATGATGTTCTTCTGGATCTCGCTCGTTCCGGCATAGATGGTCTCGGCGCGTGCGCGGATGAACGCGCGGCGCATTCCTTCTGATGCCGCGTCGGGTCCGTCGCCCCACGAGGTACCGAGGAGCGCATCAGGTCCGAGCACGTCCATCGCGAGTTCGGTGAACGACTGGTGCCACCGCGACCAGTAGTACTTGCCGATCGACGCCTCGGGTCCGAACTCCCCGTCGACAAGCGCCCGGGCCAGCGACCGCATGTTGTTGTAGCCCATGATCTCCAGACCCACATACGCATCGACGAGGCGATCACGCAGCATGACGTCGTCCACCGCGCCGCGGCGGGCGGCGAGGTCGCGCAGTTGGCTCATCTCCCGGACGAACGAGAACTGATAGTTCAGCACCGAGGTGGCCCGTTCGTGGCCAAGAGTGGTCATCGCCGCGGTCCACCCGGCGCCCTCGCCGCCGATGAGATTGTCGGCCGACGTCCGCGCGTCCTCGAAGTACACGCTGTTGAACCCGCTGTCACCGAGCATCGTGCGGATCGGCCGCACCTGCACACCCGGCTGGTCGAGCGGTATCAACAGATAGGAAAGACCGGCGTGCCGCACCGATCCCGGCTCGGTGCGGACTATCGCGAAGATCCAGTCGGCGTGATGGGCGAATGTCGTCCAGATCTTCTCACCGGACACCACCCACTCGTCGCCGTCTCTGCGGGCGCGGCAGGCGACGTTCGCGAGGTCCGACCCGGCGTCGGGTTCTGAATAGCCTTGACACCACACCACTTCGGCACGCGCCATGGGCGGCAGCAGCCGCGTCTTCTGCTCGTCAGTGCCGTGCGAAAGCACGGCGGGGGCCATCAGGGTCTCGCCGTGGAACGCCGCACGCGGGGGTGCACCCGCCCGCGCGTACTCCATGGCGAAGACGATCTCCTGGGTGAGCGTGGCCTGCCGTCCGCCGTACTCACGGGGCCAGCTCATGCCGAGCCAGCCACCGGCAGCCAGTTCGGCTTCCCATGCCCGCCGGAGTTCCCAGTTGTCGTCATCGTCGGGTCCGCCGCGGTGGGCCTGACCGGTGAATTCGCCGACCAGATGCTTGTCGAGCCAGGTGCGGACCTCGTCGCGAAATTCCGCGTCGGCCGGCGACAGCGGAATCTCCGAGATGGTGTCCAACCGTCGCTCCACGCCCTGTATCGTACAATGAGTTAACGATATAGATCGAGGGGTCCGGCAGATTGGTGCCGCCGGATGCCAGGTCCGACGATGAGGGAGCGCGGAGTGGACGAGCTCGGATGGTCAATCCGTGACGGGATTGGCACCATCCTGCTCAACCGGCCGGACAGCAGAAACGCCTTCACCGTCGAAATGATTCGAGAATGGGAACGGCTGCTTCGCGCGGCGAAGAATGACGACGACGTTCGGGTGCTCGTGCTGACCGGCACTGGGGACAAGGCGTTCTGCTCAGGGGTCGACCTGGCGTCGATCTCGAATGCGAATCCGAACCTGACGCCGTTGGAGCGCAAGCTGCAGCTGCACGACGACATCCATCGCGTCGCGCTGGCGTTGGAGGATCTCGACAAGCCGATCATCGCGTCGATCAACGGGGTCGCCGTCGGCGCGGGCCTCGACATGGCGCTCATGTGCGATATGCGGGTCATGTCGACCTCGGCGCGGGTGTCCGAGGGATATGTGAAGGTCGGCCTCACCCCCGGTGACGGCGGGGCGTACTACCTGCCCCGGATCGTCGGCACGGCCAAGGCGTTGGAACTGCTGCTCACCGGTGACTTCATCGACGCCGACGAGGCGCTCCGGATCGGGTTGGTCAACCGGATCGCCTCTCCAGAGAACCTGGCGCAGGAGACCAACCGGCTGGCCAAAGTGATCGCCGATCACGCACCGGTGACCGTGCGGATGATCAAGCGCGCCACCTACCAGTCGGCCAATACCGATCTGCGCACCGCACTCGACCTCATCTCCTCGCACTTCGCGGTGGTCGCGGCGACTGAGGACGCTGCAGAAGCGCTGGCCGCCATGAAAGAGAAGCGAACCCCGCAATATCGCGGGCGTTAGGGGCGGCATGAACGAGCCAGGCCAACCGGAAGTCTTCGATGCGTGGATCAATCTGCCGTATCTGCCGGGTGAGGTGACCCCCGACCCATCGGTGGTGGCGCGGTTCAAACGCGGCAACAGCGCCTACGAGGGCGGCGAAACAATGGCCGATGTCGTGGCCGAGATGGACAGGCTCGGCATCGGCGGCGGCGTCCTGTCGAAGGCGCCGCGTGACATCACACCGCCGTTCGTGCACGGCACCAAGAGCGGCGAGGCCGTCCTGCGCGAGACGTGCGAACGACTGGCGGGGTTTCAAGGCGACTATCCGGGGCGGTTCGTCACCTCCGTGGGTATCGACCCGCGGCTGGGCTACGAGGCGGCCAAGCATGTGCGAATCGCCGTGCGGGAGTACGGCATCAAGTGCATCCGCATCATCCCGATGTTCACCGGCATCGCTATCGACGACAAACTGGCCTATCCGCTGTACACGGCGGCCTGCGACGAGGGCGCTGTCGTGTCGATCAACGTCGGTGTTCCCGGGCCGATGAAGCCGGCGAAGCTGCAGCGCACAATCCTCGTTGACGAGGTCGCGCTGGCGTTCCCGGAGTTGGCGATCGTGATGAGCCACCTCGGCGATCCGTGGATCTCCGAGACCATCGCCATGCTGCTCAACCATCCCAACGTATTCGCCATGACGGCGGGCTGGGCGCCCAAATACGTACCCGAGGAGGTGCTGCGCTTCGCGGAACGGCGCAACCCCCAAAAGCTGATGTGGGCGTCGGACTACCCGATCCTGCCGATGGACCGGACGGTGACCGAGGGGCGCGCCCTGGCGCTCACGGGGGAGAGTCGCACCGGCTACCTGGGCGGCAACGCGCTGAAGGTCTTCGGACGCCCCAACTGAGCTGACGGGAAAGGAATTTCATGGGACTGCACGACGGCCGCGTCGCGGTGATCACGGGCGCTGCAGGCGGGATCGGCCGCGAACACGCACTGGAGTTCGCACGCCAAGGAGCGAAGGTCGTCGTCAACGACGTCGGCCCGGCGCAGGACGTCGTCGACGAAATCGTCGCTGCCGGCGGCGAGGCGGTGGCCAACAACGACGACATCTCGGACTGGGACGGCGCCGGACGGCTCATTGCCACCGCCCTGGACAGCTTCGGCGACCTTCATGTGCTCGTCAACAACGCGGGCATCCTGCGCGACAAGATGTTCGTCAACATGGACATCGACATGTGGGACGCGGTGATTCGGGTTCATCTGCGCGGGACCTTCGCGCCCACCAAGCACGCCGTCGCGTACTGGCGCGGACGGCACAAGGCCGACGATCCAATATCACACCCCCGGGTGATCAACACGTCCTCGCCGTCGGGCCTGTACGGCAACCCGGGCCAATCCAATTACGGCGCAGCCAAAGCCGCAATCGCCGCCTTCACCGTCATCCTCGCCGACGAACTCGCCCGGCTGGGGATCACCGTCAACGCGATCGCGCCGAGCGCACTGACGCAGATGACCCAGGGCCTAGAGACCTACGTCGCGCGCATGAACGAGATCAAGGAGCGGACGGGTTTCGACGCCGGCTCCCCGGCGAACATCTCTCCGCTGGTGGTGTGGTTGGCGTCCAAGGAGGCCGCCGATGTCACCGGGCGTGTCTTCAACGTCAAGGGCGGTGCAATCTCAGTGGCCGAGACCTGGGTCGCGGGTCCGGGAGTGGAAATCGAAGAACGCTGGGATACCGAGGAACTCGGCTCGGTCATCCCGGATCTTCTTGCGAAGGCCCGACCCAACTCCGACGGGTCCGGGCACCCCCGTGCCTGACGGAATCTCCGTCGAACCGGCCGGAGCCACCACGGTGGTCTGGCTGGACCGGCCCGACCGTGGGAACGCCTTCATCGCGGCGATGCAGATTGAACTGCACCGGCAACTCGAACTGCTGGACGCCGACGAAGCGGTGCGCGTCATCGTCGTCACCGGCCGCGGACGTCACTTCTCCACCGGTGCCGACATGGAATCGGGCGGCGCGAACTTCGCCTTCGACGACGAGCAACACCGCCGTGCAAGGGCCGAACTGGCTGCACGACCGCGACCGTGGCGGTTGCGGACGCCCGTGATCGGGGCATTGAACGGCTCAGCCGTCGGCATCGGGTTGACCTTCCCGATGCAGTGGGACATCCGAATCGTGAACGAGGCGGCCAAGTACGGCTTCGTCTTCACGTGCCGTGGCCTTATCCCGGAGCAGAACTCCCTGTGGCTGCTTCCGCGGCTCGTCGGTTTTTCTCGGGCGGTGGAGTTAGTGCTGACCGGCCGGATCTTCTCGGGCGCCGAGGCGAAGGATTACGGCCTCGCGGCCGAAGCACTACCTGGCGACGACGTGCTGCCGCGGGCGCTGCAGATCGCTGAGGAGATCGCGCAGAACACTTCACCTGCGGCCGTGGGGATCACCAAGCAGCTCGCGTACGAACTTCTGGGTGAGACTGACCGCGAGGCGGCTTTCTATCGCGAGTGGGAGGCGTTCCGCTGGCTTGGCCGTCAAGACGACGCTGCCGAGGGCGTGGCGTCGTTCCTGGAACACCGGGCTCCGCAGTTCAGCCTTTCCAAACACACTCCGATACCGGCGTCCGATCGTGGCTGGAGTGCCGATGAGTGACCACACCGTGCTGTACGAGCTCGATGACCAGGGCGTGGTGGTGCTGACATTGAGCCGCCCCGACCGGCGAAACATGTGGACCGCGGCGATGGAGGCCGAGTTCTACGAGTGCCTGGACCGCGCGGCCGCGGACCCCGCCGTTCGTGTCGTCGTGGTGACCGGCGCCGGAACCTCGTTTTCCCCGGGACTCGATCCCGAGGTGCTTGCCTCGGTGAGTTCCGGCGTCGCCTACACGAGCAACCGGCGTCCGCAGACGTACGCCACCACCGTGCCCAAGCCGATCATCGGCGCCATCAACGGGGCATGCGCGGGCATCGGTCTGGCTCAGGCGTTGATGTTCGACTACCGCTTCGCGGTGCGCGGTGCGAAGTTCTGCACTGCGTTCGCCAAGCGGGGACTGCCGGCCGAGGACGCCACCGCCTGGATGCTCACCAAGCTGTGCGGCCCGTCGCACGCCTTCGAACTGCTCGCCAGCGCCCGGGTATTCCTCGCCGAGGAGGCGGAACGGCTCGGTGTGGTGCAACAGCTTTCGGAGCCGGGGCGCGTCGTCGATGATGCGGTGGAGTTCGCACGCGGGCTGGCCGCCAATGTGAGCCCGGTCGCGATGGCGATGATGAAGTCCCAGGTGTGGCGAGACAGCGAAAGCACTCTCGAGGCGGCCCGCATCCGTGCCCAGTACCTGTTGAAACTCGCCAAGGAACAACCGGATTTCGCGGAGGGGACAGCGAGCCTCACGGAAAAGCGGCCTCCGGACTTCCCGCCGTACCCGGGGTTGAACCTCTGATGGACCCGATCGTCAGCGAGGAGTACTCGGACTTCCGCGAGGAGGTGCGGACGTGGCTTGCCGAACATCTGGTCGGGGAGTTCTACGAACACCGCGGCGTCGGAAGTCCTACCGACGACACCGCCTGGGACGTGCGCCTCGCATGGGAACGTGAACTCTCGGAGGGCAACTGGCTGGGGCTGACTTGGCCGATCGAATACGGCGGCCGGGGTGCCGGCCTGGCCGAGGAGATCGTTTTCGAATACGAGTACGCACGTGCCGCGGCGCCAGCCCGGGTGAGCATCCAGGGGCTGGAGCTTTTCGGACCGACATTGCTGTCGCACGGGTCGGAGGCGCAGAAGCGACGCTTTCTGCCGAGGATCCTTGGCGTCGAGGAGATGTGGGGCCAGGGATTCTCTGAGCCCGGCGCGGGGTCGGATCTCGCGGCTGTCCGCACCAAGGCGGTGCTTGACGACGGCGAGTGGCGCATCGACGGCCAGAAGGTGTGGACCACGTTCGGCGATCGCGCCGACTGGCTGTACGTGCTGTGCCGCACCGATCCCGACCCGGCCCTTCGTCACCGCGGGCTCACGCTACTGCTCGTCCCGGTTGACCAGCCGGGTGTGGAGATCAAGCCGATCGCGAACATCGCCCGGTCCGCGGAGTTCAGCGAATGTTTCTTCAACGACGCCCGAACGACCGAGGACATGGTCGTCGGTGGTGTCGGCAACGGCTGGCCCGTCGTCATGTCCACGCTGAGCCGGGAGCGCGGCAGCGCGCTGATGCCGATGCAACTGTCGGTCGAACGCGAGGTGAACGAGCTCATCGAGGCGGCCAGGCGCTCGGGTGCCCTCGACGACCGTCGGCTTCGGCAACGGCTCGTCGACGCGCTGATCGGCGTACACATCATGCGCTCCACCAACATGCGGGTGGTGAGCGACCTGCTCGACTCGCACAGCTCCGGCGCAGCGACGACTGCGGCGGCCACGGCGAGCAAGCTGTTCGCGTCGACGCATCACCAACGACTCGGCGAGCTGGCTGTCGAGATCTCCGGCGCTCAGGCGATTTTCGGGTCCGAGGACAGCGCGGAGAACGCCCGCAAGCTATTTCTCCTCAGCCGGGCAGAAACCATCTACGGCGGCACCTCGGAGATCCAGCGAAACATCATCGCCGAACGCGTACTCGGCCTACCCCGCTAGGAGTGACATGGCGTTGATCACGACTGAAGAGCAGGAAGCACTGCGCGACGTGATGCGCGGCTTTCTGCAGAAGTACTCGACCGAGTCGGACGTCCGCACCGTCATGGACGGCGACACCGGATATGACGACGCAGCCTGGCGTACCGCTGCCGAGCAGATCGGTGTGCAGGGATTAGTCATCCCCGAGGAGATGGGCGGCGGCGGTTACGGTTTCGACGAACTGGTGATCGTCATGGAGGAAGCGGGCCGGACGCTGTTCCCCTCGCCGCTGCTGTCGACCGCGGTGTTGGCAACGAGCGCGCTGCTGTCGGTCGAAGGGCCGGCAGCGGAGGAGTACCTCGCCCGTATTGCGAAGGGCGACCTGATCGCGACCGTCGCCGTAGCAGAGGCGAAGCTGCACTGGGATCCAGACGACATCACCACGGTCGCGTCGGCGACCGGCGATCGCTGGGAGTTGACCGGGACGAAGCCGTACGTCCTCGACGGCGCGCAGGCCGGCGTGATCCTCGTCGCCGCGCGCACTACTGCGGGCGTGTCATTGTTCGTGGTGGAATCCGGTGCCGACGGCCTCTCGGTCGACCCGCTCGACTCGATGGACCAGACCCGCCGCATGGCGGCCGTTGGCTTCGACCACACCCTGGCTGTCCTGCTGGGCAAGGACGGTTCGGGGTGGGAGACGCTGAGCAAGGTGTATGACTATGCTTTGGCGGCGCTCGCGTGCGAGCAGGTCGGAGGGGCGCAGGCCGTACTCGAGATGACAGTCGAGTACCTCAACGTGCGGCACCAGTTCGGGCGGCCCATAGGATCATTCCAGGCGATCAAGCACCGCTGCGCAGACCTGCTGGTGGAGGTGGAGTCCGCCCGGTCGGCGGCTGCATATGCCAGTGCGGCGGTGGCCGCCGGGGCCGACGACGCCTCCGTCGCGGCCTCGATCGCGAAGGTCTACTGCTCGCAGGCGTTCTATCACGTTGCGGCCGAGGTTATTCAGCTGCACGGCGGTATCGGTTTTACCTGGGAGCACCCTGCTCACCTGTACTTCAAGCGGGCAAAGAGTTCGGAGGCGCTATTCGGTTGGCCCGCCGATCACCGGGACCGGATCGCGACGCTGATCGGCCTCATCTGAGCGACTTCGGCGCGCTTACCGTCCGTCAGCGTGGATTAGCGCACCGAAATCGCTACTTTGCATTTAAGTGCCAGTATGGAATAATATTGCTGCATGGCACTCATTCAGGACTCTGTCGGGACGCTTCCGTACCGGATGGTCGACTTCGACCAGCACTCGTATGAGGCCACCGACTGCTTCACCCGCTTCATGCCGAAGGCGAAGCTGGACAGTGCTATCCGATTGATCGATATGCCCAGCGGCCATAAGGCGCTGTTGGCCAACGAGCGCATCATCACCGCCTTCGAGAAGGAACACGACCTCGAGAAGGCGTACGTACCGGGTTCGTTGGCAGAGATGTTGCGCAAGCGCGCATCGGGTGACGCCGCCGAGGCGGAGCGGTTCTTTGAGCCGCTGCAACCGGAGTATTTGGATCGTGACGCACGCCTGATCCAACTGGGCGAACAGCAGATCGACAAGTCGATCATGTATCCCGGCGGATGGGCGCTGCTGGCCGAGCCGTTTCTCGACGGGATCGACCCGCTGTATGACAACTTCCGATCCTTCAACCAGTGGATCGACGAGGACTGGGGCTTCAACTACCGCGACACCATCTACGCACCGGCGCTGATGTCACTGCGCGACCTCGACCACGCGGTTTCCGAACTGGACCGTGTTCTCGCCGCGGGGGCGAAGTTCATCTACCTGGCCGCCGGACCGGCCTACGGGCGCAGTCCTGGCGATCCGTATTTCGACCCGTTCTGGTCGCGCATCAACGAGGCCAAAGCGGTGATCTGCTATCACATCTCGGAGTTCCACTACCAGCAGGAAGTCGCACCGCACTGGGGATGGAAGATCGGCCCGCCGTTCCAATTCTCCGCGTGGCAGTGGCAGAACTCCTACGGCGAGCGGCCGATCACCGACACCCTCTCCGCCTTGATCTTCGACAACCTGTTCGGGCGATTTCCCGATATCCGGGTTGTCGTAAGCGAATTCGGTGCCTCGTGGGCGCCGCACTTCGTGAAGCACATGGACAAGAGCCGCGGCATGGCGCGACTGGGCCCGTGGCTCGGCGGGCAGCTGACCGAGCGGCCGAGTGCGATCTTCAATCGGCACGTGAAGGTGGTGCCCTATCCGGAGGACGACACAGTCGCTCTCGCCGAGCAGCTCGGCGGAACCGAGGCGCTGGTGATGGGGTCGGACTGGCCACATGCCGAGGGGCTGCGTGAACCCGCCGACTTCTTCGGCCGCGTCGAGGGTCTCGGTGAGGAGAAGCGCCGGCATTTCCTGCGCGACAACGGGATGACACTCTTCGACAAGTGAGCGCTCACCCTCGGCTGGTGCCAGATGATGCGAACCTCAATGGTCGAGGCCGACCTCGGGATCCCACAGTCGAGACGCGTGTCTTCGATGCGTCCCGGGCCGAGCTCGCCGAGCGCGGGTTCGAGGCCTACAGCATGCGCAGCGTCGCTCGCCGGGCAGGCGTGTCGCGGCCGAGCCTTCTTCTTCGCTGGCCGGATCGCGATTCGCTGATCCTGGAGACTCTCGAGCGGATCGTCGAGTGGCCCCATCCTGACCCGTCGGCCGGCCTGCGCGAGGAACTCGAGGCCATCGTCGCGCGGGTCGTCGAGCTGATGGACCCTGCGGACCTCGGCATCCAGTTGCGACTGGTCGCTGACGCTCCACGGCACCCGAAACTGTTCGCTGCCTTTCAGGACAAGGTCATGGGCGGGGCATCGTCGCAGCTGACGTCGTTGCTTCGGCGTGCTCTTTCCAACGGTGAACTGCCCGAGGACGTCGACATTCACTGGGCGGCCGACGCCCTGATCGGTGTCGTCTTCATGCGCACCGTCCGCGCACTGGGCAAGGGCTCGCTGAGCGCTGTCGCCCAGCGTCGGATCGTCACCTCGATGCTGACGATGCTCGGATACGAATCGGAGGACAGATGACGGACGCGAACGAGTTCAGAAGCGAGGTGGTGCTCGTCACCGCGGCTGCGGGCCTCGGTATCGGGCAAGCGACCGCCCGCAGACTGGCCGCTGGCGGCGCGAACGTCGTCGTCACCGACATTCACCCGGGACGCACCGAGAAGGTCGCGCAATCCATGCGCGAGGACTTTCCGGACTCGCAAGTGCTGGGCATCCCGCTCGATGCGGGCGATCGAGACCAGATCGACGCTGCCGTTGAGAAAGTTGTCGGAGAGTTCGGCCGCATCGACATCTTGGTCAACAACGCGGCCGTCAACATCATCAAGCCCGTATTCGACTGCGACCCAAACGATTGGGACCGCGTGATGGCGGTCAACATCAACGGACCGTGGTACTTGGCACGGCGGGTATTGCCGATCATGCGCGAACGACGGCACGGGGTGATCATCAACGTCACCAGCTATGCGGGCGATGTCGGCGGCGCCGGCATCGAAACGCCCTACGCGGTCAGTAAGGGCGCTCTGAACACACTGACCCGATGCCTCGCCCACGAGGCAGGGCCGTTTGGTATTCGAGTCAACAGCGTGAGCCCAGGTCTGACCGAGGGCACCAAATTCATGGTCGACCATCCCGAGATTCGTGAACGTGCGGACGCACAAGGGCCGCTGGGCTCCCTGCCGCACAAGGACGAGATCGCGGAATCGATCGCATTCTTGGCGTCGCAACGTGCGGCGCACATTACCGGCGAGATCCTCAACATCTCCGCCGGTGCCTACATGCGGAACTGAAACTCAGTCCTCGAATCCCCAAGCAGTCAGCACGGTTTGAGTGTCGGCTCCTGGTCGCCGCGGCGGTCGGGGCGTGCCGGAAACGCTGCGGGAGAACCGAGGTGCAGGCGATGGTTGGATTCCACCATCGGACGAGTAGAAGGTGCCCCGGTTGACGATGTGTGGATCGGTCTCCACCTCTGCAAACGACAAGACGGGTGTAACGCACGCATCAGTGTCGGCGAAGATCTTCGTCCAGTGATCGCGGTCGTGCGAGGCGAACGCTTGCTGCAGCCAGCCCCGTAGCTCCGGCCAACGCGATTGATCGTTCTGCTCAGGCAGATCCGCGGAATCGAGCCCAAGCCCGGCCAAGACTTCGGCGTAGAACTGGGGCTCGATCGCGCCGACGGCGACGTGGCGACCGTCTGCGCATATGTAGGTGTCATAGAAGGGGGCGCCGCCGTCGAGCAGGTTGACGCCCCGCTCATCAGTCCACATGCCAAGCGAGCGCATGGACCACATCATCTGCACCAGCACACTCGATCCGTCGATCATCGCCGCGTCTACGACCTGTCCCTTCCCTGAGGCCTGTCGCTCCCACAGTGCCGCAAGGATGCCGACGAGAAGAAACATCGACCCGCCACCGAAGTCGCCCGCGAGATTGAGCGGAGGCAACGGCCGCTCACCGACTCGACCGATCGCGTGGAGAAGGCCGTTGAGCGAGATGTAGTTGATGTCGTGCCCGGCGCGTGAACTGCGCGGACCAGTCTGGCCCCAGCCGGTCATGCGCGCATAGATCAACTTCTCGTTGACCTCGAGGCAGTCGTCTGGCCCTAGACCGAGGCGCTCGGTGACGCCGGGCCGGAATCCCTCAATGAGCACATCGGCTTTCGACGCGAGCTTCAATACGAGCACTCGGCCCTCGCGGGTCTTGAGGTCGGCGGCCACCGAACGACGATTGCGCAGCGTCGAGTCGCGTCCTGTGAGCGGGACGTCACTTTCGCGGCTTGCGTCGCGCTCGATTCGCACGACGTCGGCACCGAGATCGCCGAGAATCATCGCGGCATGCGGACCTGGACCAATGCCGGCCAGTTCGATGACACGCAATCCACACAACGGCCCAGTCATCTCGCGTATCAACTGTCCAGTGGTAGCGACTCGCCAACGGGCTCCGACGGCGTGAACGTCGCGGGCAGGGCCGAGTATCCGT
>CAVXZT010000008.1:0-1282240 GCA_963766465.1 uncultured Actinomycetota bacterium | reverse complement strand
TTGTTGCAGATGGGGATCAGCGACGATGACGCGCACACCCGCGCCACCTCTTCGATGACGATGCAGGCCGCCACCGAGTCACCACCCTGCCCGCCGTACTCCTCGGGGATGTGGATTGCGGCGAACCCGGACGAGGTCAGCGCCGCCAGGGCTTCTCGGTGTAGCGGGCCTTCTCATCGACGTCGGCCGCGTACGGGGCGATCTCCTTCTCGCAGAGATCGAGCAGCACCGAACGCAGCTCAACGTGCTCGTCGGGGAGCTTGAAACGTCAAACGACGTATTACCGAAGGCCATGGCGACTCCTTGCTACTCGCCGGTAACCTTTCCTTTTCCTGCCGGACACCAGCTGCAGGCCACGGACCATCTTGCGGTAGGCGCCGTGGTACAGCGTCCGGGCGAACTCGCTCCTGCGAAGGATGTTTTTGGCGCCCGCGCGCCACCAACCGACGTCGTGACCGGCGAATTCCGACGTCGCCGTCTCATGCGCAACTTGCCGGTCCAGCGCCGTCTCCACCTCGGCGCGATAGAACTCGCCGTACTCGGCGTGGGTGAAGAAGACCTTGTTGAAGCCGATCAAGAACGGGTCAGCGCGGCCCCGTCGGACAGATACCGCAGTGTGCCGGTAGCGACGCCCGGCCAATACTCGTTGAACACGTCGTCGGCGATCACGATGCCGCCGTCGGCCAACGTCGCCTCGGCCAGCTTCATGTCGCTGTAGACGATTTCGTCGGTGTGACCGCCGTCGACCGAGAAGATGCGGATGGCGCCCCCCGCGAGTTCGCGCAGCTTCGCCGGTTCGAGCTTCGTCGAATCGCCCTGGTGCACGACCACGTCGTCCATCGACGACCACATCTTGACGTTGTTCTCGAACTTCTCGAAATCGCCATGCCCCGAGCCGTCGACGTTCAGCTCTTGGTCGCCGAAGATGTCGATCGCCACCGACTTGTCACCGCGGCCGCTGCAGCAGGCTCAAGCCGATGAACAATTTGCCGTGGTGGACGCCGATCTCGGCGACCGCACCGAAACCTGCTTCTGCGCTGTGCGGCGTTGAGCACGTCGAGCACCGACAGAATCTCGGGTTGCAGAAAGCCGGTGACGAACCGTTGACCAATTGCCCGGTATCGATGAAGTTTGGCTGCATCGGTTGGCAGCCTACTGCCCGAGCAGCCGGTTTCGCAGAGCAGCATCCTTTTGCAGCACCATGTCTGCCAAGTTGCTCTGAAAATCCTCCATCCGCGTCCGCAGCGCGGCATCGGACGCGCCGAGAATGCGCACGGCCAGCAGTCCGGCGTTGCGGGCGCCGCCGATCGACACCGTTGCGACGGGGACGCCTGCCGGCATCTGCACGATCGACAGCAGAGAGTCCATGCCATCGAGGTTGGCCAGCGGCACCGGCACGCCGATCACCGGCAGCGGCGTAGCCGAGGCGACCATGCCTGGAAGGTGTGCCGCGCCGCCGGCGCCGGCGATGATCACCTCGATGCCGCGCCCTGCGGCGGTCCGCGCGTAGTCCAGCATGCGCTCGGGCGTGCGGTGCGCCGACACCACGCCGACCTCGAACGGCACCTCGAATTCGGCCAGCGCGTTGGCGGCGTCCTCCATCACGGACCAGTCGCTGTCGCTACCCATGATCACGCCGACCCGCGCGCTAGTCATGTCCACTCCATCCGTCAGTCCACTCGGCATGCGACAACCAGTGTGCGGCCCGCACCGCCCGTTCCCGCACATCTGCGACATACGCGTCGTCGTCGAGGGAGCCACCCGCGGCGCCAAGAACGTTGACGTGGCCGATCTTGCGGCCGGCCCGCTCGCCCTTGCCGTACAGGTGAACCCTGGCCTCCGGCATCCTGCCGAACAGGTGATGCACTCGCTCGTCCATGCCCATCGCCGGAGTCTCTTGCGCGCCAAGCACATTGGCCATCACGGTCACTGGGGCGATCGGCGCTGTATCGCCAAGTGGGTAATCGAGAACCGCGCGCAGATGCTGCTCGAACTGACCGGTGCGGGCGCCATCCATGCTCCAATGCCCGGAGTTGTGCGGACGCATCGCGAGTTCGTTGACCACCAACCTGCCATCGACGGTCTCGAACAGCTCGACCGCCAGCACCCCAACCACGCCGAGTTCGTCGGCGAGCCGCAAGGCGAGCTGCCCCGCGGCGCTGCCCAATTCGGCATCCAGTCGAGGCGCAGGAGCGAGTACCTCGACGCAGATGCCGTCGCGCTGCACCGTTTGCACCACCGGCCATGCGGCGCCCTGCCCATACGGTGACCGCGCTACCAGCGCGGCAAGCTCGCGCCGCATCGCCACCTTCTCCTCGACCAGCACCGCTGCGCCGTCGGCCAGATACTTCCCTGCGACATCACGCGCCTCGGCAAGATCACGCGCCAAGGTCACGCCGCGGCCGTCGTAGCCGCCACGCACCGTCTTGACCACGATGTCGGCATTGACGCCAGCGGCGAACGCGTCGACGTCGGCAACGTCGGTCACCTCCGCAAAGCGCGGCACCGGCGCGCCGAGCGCCTCTAGCCGTCGGCGCATCACGAGCTTGTCCTGGGCATGGATCAACGCGGACGGCGGCGGTGCCACATTCACGCCGTCGGCGACGAGCTTCTCGAGAAGTTCGGTCGGCACGTGTTCGTGGTCGAAGGTCAACGCCGCCGCTCCGGCCGCGGCCTTCCGCAGCGCTTGGAGGTCGTCGTGCGCGCCGATCACGACATCCGGGGTCACCTGTGCCGCCGGATCGTCAGGAGCGGCGGCGAGCACACGCAGCGTCTGACCGAGGGCAATCGCCGCCTGGTGGGTCATCCTGGCCAGCTGCCCACCGCCGACCATGGTCACGACAGGCATTTGGTGCTCCTCTCGTCCGCGGGAGGGCGCACTCGGGTTACGGGGCACGATCAATATGTTGTCACGGCGATGATCAGTGCGTTTACCCGCAGTGACCTGCACGGGTACGCGTGCCCTGGCTGATTTCCGTACACTGCGCTGTTGTGTCCTTCACCGATGCCACGATCAAGCGGCTGCCCCGCCCGATCCGGCCGTATGCCGAACAACATCACGAACTCATAAAGTTCGCGATCGTCGGCGCCACGACGTTCGTCATCGACTCTGCGGTGTTCTACACGCTCAAGCTCACGGTGCTCGAACCCAAGCCGGTCACGGCGAAGATCATCGCCGGAATCGTCGCGGTGATCGCGTCCTACATCCTCAACCGCGAATGGAGCTTCCAGAACCGCGGCGGTCGCGAACGCCACCACGAGGCGCTGTTGTTCTTCGGGTTCAGCGGCGTCGGTGTGCTGATCTGCATGGCGCCGCTGTGGTTCTCCAGCTACGTGCTGATGTTGCGTGTCCCCGAAGTCAGCCTGACCACCGAGAACATCGCCGACTTCATCTCCGCCTACATCATCGGCAACCTGCTGCAGATGGCGTTCCGGTTCTGGGCGTTCCGGCGTTGGGTGTTCCCTGACGAGTTCGGCCGCCACCCCGACCAGGCGATCGAATCGCTCACCGCAGGCGGCATCGCCGAGGCGATGGAAGACGCCCGGGATCCTGCGCTGCACGACGGCAACGTCACGCCGCTACGTCGCTCCACCCGCCGCGACCGGCGGCTGGCTCAGCTCGGCGATTCCTCCGAGCCCAGAGTGTCGAAGACCTCGTGATACAGCAGTGAGTGCACCCGCTCGACAAGCGGAATGTCGTGGAACTCAAGGGGATCCTGCGACGCGGATTCGATGATCAGCGTGCCGGTTCGCAGCATCCGGTCGAGTAGGCCATGCCGGAATTCGACGCTGTTGATCCGCGCCAGCGGGATGTCGATACCCGATCTGGTGAGCAAGCCGTGGCGGAACATCACCCGACGGTCGGTGATGACGAAATGCGTTGTCCACCAATTGAGGAATGGCCACACCGTCAGCCATCCGACGATCACCAACCAGATCACCCCGATGACGATCAGCACGACGTTTTTTGCGGTTGCATCCCAGTCGGTCTGGTTCACATACCCGGCGCCGAACGCCGCTATCGCCGTGACGATCAACAGGATCAGCACAGGACCGATCAGCCGCTTCCAATGAGGATGACGGTGCAGCACGACCCGCTCGTCGCCGGCCAGTACGTTCTCCGGGTAGCCCACGGCTGCGACTCTACCCAGCCGCGTCCCCGTCGATCGGGACTTACCCCGACTTGCAGTCGTTGGTGGCGGGTTTGCCTGCGAAGCGATCGGAGATCCAGGCGAGCACCGTGTTCCCGGTGGCGGGGTTGTGACCGCCATTGGGATCGAAGTCGACGGTGATCGTTCCACCTGTCTCACACGCGCGCTGAATCCCGGCTTCCGTCCACGCTGCGTCGATATACGGATCCTGGCCGCCGTACCACACGTACAGCGGCGCAGACAGCGGCTTCTGCGGGATGGCCCATTGCGACAGCAGATCGCGCAAGTGGATGGCCGCATCGGCGTTGTCAGGCGTGAAGTCGTTGGGGCCAAGCCTCTTGATCGCCTCTCCGCGCTGGTACGCGGTTTCATCACTGCACGCAGACATGGCGTTCCAGAACTCCTTGGCCGTGCCATGGCGGTAGAGGTCGCGATCGAGGTCCGGATGGAGACGGGCGAGCGACTCGATGATCGCCTGCATCACCGCGCCCTGCTCGGTGGTCAGCTTGCCCTCCTGCGCCTTGTCGACGAGCCCGGAGAGATCGGTCGGTGGTGACGTCGCCGCGGCGCCGACAAGGGTCAATTCAGGCGCATAACTGGCGGCTTGTTCGTCGGCCGCCCATGCCGCCCCACCGCCCTGCGATCCGCCCATCGCCGCCCACTTGGTGGAAATGTCGGGAAAGGTTCGGTGCAGCGCACGCACTGCGTCGATCATGTTGAGGCCCGCGGTTTTCGAATCCGCATATGGGTGAACGCCTTTGGCGCCGAGCCCCTGATAGTCGGGAAAGGCGACGGCATAGCCGAACTTGGTCAACACCTTCACAACCCCGATGTAACTGGATAGGTCCGGCGACAACGATGGCGCGCATTCGTTGTCGATGCCCAGCGTGCCGTGCCCGAAAGCGACCACCGGCCAACCGCCCTCCGGCACCTTGCCCTTCGGCACGAACACCGACCCCGACACCACCGTCGGCGCGCCTGTGTCGCCCGAGGTGGATCGGTAGAGCACCCTGGCCGCCTGGAAGTCTCTGCCCATGACCGTGCGGGTGACACCCGGCATCGTGGTGGCCGACACCAGGCTGCCCGGTCCCGTGTCCGTCACGTCCGCCGAGGCGACGGGGACCGGGGGGCCGCCCGACGACGGGAAGATGTCGATGACTTTCATGGCAGCCGGTTGAAGCATTGGCAGCAGCATCACCACCGCCACGACCTCGGCGACCAAGACCAGCGCTACACCAATCCACGGCACTGCCCGGCGCATGCGCCTCCCTCGGAATACATCTACGGACATCAGCAATGTGCCGAAGACACGCGGCACAACCTACCCGACCAACCTCGGCGTCGTCGGTTCGCGAACGGCGCGCGCCCATTTCAGCGCAGATGCACCACGTCACCGGCCGAAACCGCGACGGTTCCGGCGTCCGTTTCAATGTGCAGCCGGCCTTGTTCGTCGATCGAGCGCGCCAGTCCGAGCACTTCGCGGCCACCGGGGAGGATCGCACGCACGTCTGAACCGATTGTCACGCTGCGCGCGCGGTAATCAGCGAGAAGCTCGGCGTCGGCCCCGTTCGCCGTGCGCCAGCTGTCGAAGCGGCGGGAAAGCTCCTGCAGTATTGCTCGCACCAGCTGATCCCTTCCCGGCCTCTCGACGCCCAGCGCGCGCAGCGACGTGGCATCCGCATCCGGGACCTCGTCGATCCGTAGCGTCACATTGAGGCCGATGCCGACAACGATGAACCGCTGGGCGGGTGCGACCTCGGTGAGTATGCCTGCCAGCTTGCGACCGTCCGCCAGGACGTCATTGGGCCACTTCAGCCCCGATCTCACAGCGGCAACCGCGGCCACCGCATCGACGACGGCCACTCCAGTCGCCAGCGGCAACCAGCCCCATGCGTCGGCAGGAACGTCGCCTACGTCGACGGCGACGGACATCGTGAGCTGCGCTCCCGGGGACGACCACACCCGCCCGTTGCGGCCCCGTCCCCCGGTCTGTTGTTCGGCAATCAGCACCGCGCCCGCGACATCCTCGCCTGCTGCGGCGCGCGCGAGCAGATCCGCGTTGGTCGAACCGGTGCGTTCGACCACGTCCAGTCGACGCCACGGCAGACCGGGGCCCGCGAGCCCATCACGCAGCGTGGTCGCGTCCAGCGGCGGGGGCACATCGTCGGTCGGCATCACCGGCGATTATGTCAAGGGCCACCCGCCATTCGCCTTGCAGCCCGGCGCCAGGAACCCTACCCATATCTTCCGTTAGCCAGAAAATACGATTTGCGGCGCCGTGTTCGCCCGCGCCGCGTCTACCCGTACCCAGGCTGTGCAGTTGCTGTGC
This sequence comes from uncultured Actinomycetota bacterium, assembly GCA_963766465.1. Lineage (GTDB taxonomy): Bacteria > Actinomycetota > Actinomycetes > Mycobacteriales > Mycobacteriaceae > Mycobacterium. Next base: position 1,275,760 of record CAVXZT010000008.1, on the reverse strand, counting down.
GTCGTACGGCGCACTCTGCGCGGGTCAGTACGCGCCAGTACCAGCGAAAACCGTACGGACCGTCTTGGCAGCAATCAGCAGATCGTTCGCGATCGACCAGTTCTCCACATAGGACAGATCCAGCCGGACCGAGTCCTCCCATGAGAGGTCGGAGCGGCCGCTGACCTGCCACAATCCGGTGATTCCCGGCAGCACAAGCAGGCGGCGGCGCACCTGGTAGTCGTACGTGTCGACCTCACGGCGAAGCGGCGGGCGCGGCCCGACCACGCTCATGTCCCGGAGCAGCACGTTGAAGAACTGTGGAAGCTCGTCGATGCTGTAGCGGCGCAGCACGCCACCGACCCGCGTGACCCGCGGATCCCTGCGGATCTTGAACAGCACGCCGCCCGCGCTCTCGTTGAGCGCTTCCAGCTCCTCAACCTGCTTGTCGGCGCCCTCGACCATCGTGCGGAACTTGATCATCTGGAACGGCTTGCCGTCCAGGCCGATGCGCTCCGAGCGATAGAACACCGGGCCCCTGCTGGTCAGCTTGATCGCGAACGCCGAGAAAAGCATCACCGGAAGTGCGCCGGCGAGCACGGTCAGCGAAACACAGATGTCGAACGCACGCTTCTGCAACCGCTTCGTACCGCTGTATTGCGGCTTCTCGACGTGGATGAGGGGAAGCCCCGACACCGGCTGCATCGTCAAGCGCGGTCCCGCCACATCGACGACACCTGGGGATACCACGAGGTCAACGCCAAGCTTGTCGAGCTGCCAGGACAGTTCGCGGATGCCCTCTGGGCCGAGGTGCTCGGTGGCTGTCAAAGCGACGGTATCGGCATTGGTCTCGAGGATCGCCCGCTCGACGTCGTTCTCGTCGCCAAGCACCGGCAGCGTGCCCGCACCCGGAATCTCGATCGTCCCTCCGGTACCGCGGCCGGTCAGGCACACGCCGATCACGGAGTACCCGTAGCAGACTTCGCGCGATAGGCACTGCACCAGGCTGCGCACCGCGCGCGGGTCGCCGACCGCGAGGACCGAGGTCACACACTTGCCCTTGCGGCGCTGCCTGGCCAGGACACGACGGCACATGCTGCGGCCCAATAACAGGGCGAACAGGCCGAGAGGAAGTGCGACGGCCAGATAACCGCGCGCGTACTCGGGGCGGAAGATCATCAGCCCCACCGCGATGACGCCGACCGTCGCCAGCGTGGCGGAAAAGACTCGCCTGTATTCCTCGACACCAGCGCCGATGATCCGCGGGGAGCGCGTGCGATAGGCCGCGAGAAGCGTCAGCCAGATTGCGGCGACGATCAACGACGCCAGGCTGTAGTACGCCATCGCGAGGTCAAAGGTGGTGAACGGCTTGCCGAGGCGGACCATCTGCCCACAGATCAGGGCGATCGTGACCACGACGACGTCCGTGACGATCAGGGTGGTTCTATACCGCCGCTGCCACGTGGTGCGGGAAGCAGGGGTGACAGCCGTCGCTCGTGGCGACTCGGTCGGCGCAAAAAATGTCTCAACCGCGGTCACAGCAGCGCGTACCTTCCGTTTGCTAAGAATCGGCAGCCCTGGCCGAACAATGCGGCCATTGACTAACTATTGCACTACTGTCAAGAGTTCGCTGGGCGAACCGGAAAAGACGCTGGTCAATCGCAATCCCCTCGGATGCTCGGTTTGCCGCAGGCGGCGTTTTGATCGACGTAGATAAGCGTCCACCGCGGCGGGGAGAAACGATAATAGCGCGTCCGAAGGGGCTATTACGAAGTCGCTGCGCTAAACGGTAAATGCATTGCCCGATGACCCGGCCGGCGCCGGGCAAGTGGCAGTTCGGACATTTAACGAACCCACTTGCTGCGTGGTCGCTGGCCGGTGTCTGCAAAGGGTGCCGCGGAATGCGAAGCTGGCCCCTACGACGACCCTGGGGCGCCCGGCAGAGGAACCAGCGGTACGCCGGGAGTTGCGAGTCGTCCCGCCAGCCACGGCAGTGCCATCGGGAACGCGCTCGCCGCCGAGGGCCAGTCGTGCTTGCCCGGGTCGGACACCACGGAACACTCGACGCCGTAGTCGCTCGCCAATTCGCATAGGTACTGGGCCGCCGCGGGATGGTCGCTGGGGTTCTTCGGTGGCTCGGATAGGGGCACCGAACCCGGGTTCGGATCGGGCGGGCGGTACATGCCAGGGACTTCTTCCCCGACGACGAACCAACCGGCGACTCCGGTGTACGGCCCATGCGCCTGGATCACACTCGCGGGCTCCCACGACTTGAACGCCTCGACGTCACCACCGAAGAGTCGGGCGATCGTCTCGTCCTTGCCGCCGCCGTCACGCGGGAACAGGTCGCCGCCGATGTCAAGGAACGAGCTGAACAACTCCGGATACTTCATCGTCAGGGTGACAGCACAGGTGCCGCCCATCGAGAAGCCGGCTATGCCCCAATTCGCCGGGTCAGCACTTACTCCGAACTTCGAAATCATATAAGGGACAACATCTTTGGTCAGGTGGTCGGCGGCGTTGCCGCGCGACGTATTGACACACTCGGTGTCGTTGAGGAATGCGCCGAGGACGTCGACGAACACGACGACGGGTGCGTTTCCGCCGTGCTTCGCCGCGAAGTCATCGAGCGTCTTCTGCGCGTCCCCCGCGCGCAGCCAGTCTCCAGGACGGCCGATCACGCCCCCGATCATCATCACGACAGGCAGTTTGGGGGGTGGGTTGCTGGCGTACCAGGCGGGCGGTAGGTAGACCACCTCATCGCGGTGCTTGAATCCTCGACCCGTTGTCGGGGATCGTCACCGTCGTGACGGTCCCCTTTTCGGGGATGCCGCCCTTCTCCTGGATCGCCTTCACGCCCGACGCGTCGGTCTGGCCGGCCACCGGTCGGCCTGCGAGCTGGTCGTAGGCGGTCTGCAGCGTCGGCACGTAGCCGGTCCACATGTTGAGCGCCAGCGCCACGCACAACAGGCAGAGCGGCACGGCAAGCACCGACGTGCCGCGCCGCCACCAACTGGTCTTGCGCCACCCAATGCGGCAGCACCGCGACGGCTACGCCGCCCAACACGACCCAGATCCAGAAGTAGTACGGGGCCAGGCGACCGCTGGACAGATCAGACCACTCGATGTACCAATACGTCAGCCCCGCCGCGATCAGCCCGACCGCGATCGACACGGGCAGCCAAACCAATCGCCACCGCCGCGTGCGCCAGCCGACGGCGAACACCAGCACGATCGCGGCGATCGCCTGTATCGCAATAGGCGCCCATCCACTCAGCAGCGAGATCGGCGCGAGTGCGATCGCTTCAGTTTGCGGCATTTCGTCAACCGTACCTGCGCCGTTAGGCGTCCGCTTGCAACGACAGGGCGTCGGGATCGGTTTGTGCAATTACCCCTTGCCTCAGCTTTGGCGAACGCGGCGTATTGATACGCATAGATGAATTGCCAACGGACCGGCGAGTACTCGTACTGCCGCGGAACCGCTTCCATTACCACCGAGTCCGCATTGGGAGAAAAGCATTGCCGAAACACGAGCCTCGCACGGGGCAGATGGTAACGCCACGTCACGACGATGATCTTGGTCCAGGATCGCTGGGCGGCCAACCGATGCATCATTTGGGCCTCGCCACGAGTCGTTATTTCCTGTGCCTTCGCGCAGATCACCTCGATCGCAGGCAACGGTTTGCACACCCGATGCATCACCTCGTCGTCCTCCGGGTAGGCATCCGAAATCACCACCGTCGGAGCCCATCCTGTGCGCGCCAGCTCGATTCCGTAATCCTCACGGCCATCGTGTTCGCCGGCGAGCACGACCACGGCGTCGGCCCGTTGCAGCGGGTCGGCCTTCGCGTTGGTGAACAGAGCGACGCCACAGACCCCCATCAGCACCGCCAGCACGACGAGGACGGCGGCAACGATCAGGGCCGCGCGACGAAGATCACTTAGCGCCATAGTCGGCCAGATCATCCACGGCGATTGCGCTGTACGCCTGCCACATGCCGAGGCCCATCGCTCGCTGACCTGCAGCGTTGTAGTGCCGATCCAACCCGCCGTTGATCGAGGACACGGCACCGCGAATGAAGGCCGTTCGCGGCCGTCGATTCGGGGTATCGGCGTGGACGGCGTCGATCGGTGCGTAGTTCTTGCCGCTCAATTCCATTTCCTCGGCCACCATCTGGCCGAGGAGGAACGGCAGCTCCGCGCCGTACCGGCTGCGCAGGTCGTCGATCAGCGAGTCGAGCTTGGTTTGATACGCGGGCCCCGTCATCAGCGGCACGTCCGTTTCGCCCTGATGCCACAGGATCGCGACGACCGTGCTGCCGGGGTAACGGGCAAGCGCCGCGTCGATTGCCGCGACACCGTTGCGGTAGAGGTTCCTGCGGGTGCGGGTATCGGCGGGATCCCACGTCCAGCCGTTCTTCGGAGTGAACGACGTGTCCCCGCGGGCTCCGGGGATCAGCAGCACCGACCGTCCTGTCTCATCGGCAAGTTGCTTTGCGAATGTCATCCCGAATCCGACACCGCCGGCTGGGATTTCGTGCAACAGGGGGTCTACGGCCAGGATCGCGCTGCCCGCCGACGGCCCGCACATCGCCCATTGGTGGATACGTGGGTCAGTCCGGTCGGGGCCGTCGAGATCGAGCCCGAGTCCCATTCCGACGGCGTTGGACTGCCCGAGCAGCGGCACGATCAGATACGGCGCATCCGGCGGGTCGACCGGTGTGCCCGCCGGGGCAAGCCTCCGCTTGACCGCCCCCTTCGCCTCCATCACAGCCCGTCGCCACAGCGGGCTGTCGCCGTCGGGATTTCTACGTGCACTCATTCTGCACCGGTATTCCCGCGAATCGGTCTGCCAGCCAATCGAATTGATTCGTTACATCCACGTTCCCGTGGCCCTTGTCCGGCTGCAGGTCCCACACCATCGTTCCACCGAGTGCACAGGCCCTGGCGATCGCGTCGGTTGTCCACTGGGGGTCGATGAGTGTGTCCTTGCCGCCGTAAAGGACCGACAGCGGCGCGGAGAGCCGTTGTTGCGGAAGCGCCCATTGCTGGAGGAGCGTTCGCATACGATCGGCCGCTTCGGGGGTGCGCGGGACGAAATCGGGAGCCTTGAGCTCCTGCGCCGCCGTACTTCGGTCCAGCGATTTGGGACCCGAACACGACGTCAGAATGTCCCAGTACTTGGCGGCGGCACCACTGCGATAGTCGTCGCGGTTGAAGTCCGGGTGCAGCCGACCCATCACCTCCACCAACGGGAACCACGCCGGCGCTTGGTCGGTGGTCATCGTCTGGGCCATTGCCTTGTCGACGATTCCGCTGACGTCGGCGGCGGGCGACATCGCGACCACGCCGACGAGGTCGAGTTCGGGAGCATAGGTCGCGGCCTGTTCGTCGGCCGCCCACACCGCTCCCCCGCCCTGCGATCCACCGAAGGCAGCCCACCGGTTGGACACGTCCGGGAACGTGTTTCGCAGCGCGCGCACCGAATCGATGACGTTCAGCCCCTCGGTCTTGTTGTCGGTGTATGGGTGCACCCCCGGGGCGCCAAGGCCCTGGTAGTCGGTGAATGCAACCGCGTAACCCTTCCTGATCAGCGCGACGACCCAGCTCGTCATGTTGAGCAACGAAGGTGAAAGCGACGGCGCGCACGGCTCGTCGATGCCAGTTGTTCCGTGTCCGAACGCCACCACCGGCCAACCGCCCTCGGGTACAGGGGTTTTGGGTATGTAGACCGATCCGGAGACGACCGTCGGCTGCCCGGTGTCACCGCTGGTTGAGTGGTACAGAACGCGTGCGGACTGCCAGATCCCGCTCTCCGGGTTCTTGTCCAGTTCATCCATCTTCGTCGCGCTGACCAGCGAACCGGGATCCGAGCCACCGATGTGGGCGGTCGCAATTTGCGAGGATTCCGACGACGCGTCGGTGAAGTGGTTGACGATGTCCGGACCGAACACCCACGCCACGGTGATCGACGCCGCAACCAGGACAACCCCGAGGCCTGCGGCCAGGGCGATGACGAGCCGGCGCATCAGCGCCACCGATACCGGTAGCGCCTCGCGATGTTCATCGCGGGTTGCTCGACGGCGTAGTAAGTGACTGTGGACACGACCATCGTGACGGCAAGCACCGTCACGATGTTGATAGCCATCCCGCCCATCGAGTCACCGGCCAACCAGCCCCACCGGTACATCATCAGCATCACCGGGAAATGCAGAAGGTAGAGCGACAACGAGACCTTGCCGACGTAGCGGAACGGTGCCAATTCCAGAGCTTCCCCAATGCCTGACCGTCGTCCCCTCGCCAGCGGCGCGACGATCACGAGGATCACCAGTGCGGACGCGATGGCAATCCCGCTGAGGCCGAACAGGTTTCCGGCAGCAATGAGCAGCAGCGAGCCGACCACCGAGACGACGATACCGAGTGCTGAGTACAGCCGCACGCGACCGCTTATCCGCTCACTGATCGATTTCTGTTCCATCGCCACCATCAGCATCGCTGCGAGCATGCCGAATGCGAAGTTGTCCGCGTTGGCCAGAAAGCTGCGCATGTAGACGGCAACCCAGTTGGGTCCCCATTGAGCGAGCTCGGGATCGGTGATGCCGAAGTGCTGAACAACCAAGGGTGCCAACAGCTTTCCAATGAAGCCGATGGCTATGAGGATGACCGGGCCGAGTAGGGCCACTCTCATCGGCCGCATCGACGACCGCTTGCGAATCGCGAACAGTAGGTAACCAAGTAGCGGTAAGGACGCATAGAACGCGAACTCCAGCGTCAGCGACCAAGACGGGTTGAGGCCGGTGAGCGCGTACTTGGGAATGTACGTCTGCACCAAGGTCAGATTGGCCAGCAGTTGCCAGGGGTCGGTGATCATTCCGGTGCCCTGGTCGGTACCAATCGGCTGCAAGGCGGGGTTCTCGACGTAGACGACCTGGAAAACGTAATTACACAGCAGGAAGATCGCCAGGTAGCCGGGCACGATGCGGGCGAATCGATGGATTGCGAAGTTCTTGGTGCTGGGAATCGTTGCGGTCGAAGGGTCTTCAGTCAACTTCCGGACGTAAGGCAGGAACAACAGGAATCCGCTGAGCACATAGAAGAAGATCAAGCTCATGCCGACGAGCGTGATCTTCGTGGTCGCCGCGGCGTGCGGTGAGAAGTTTCCCGCGACGTGCATGACCGCGACGCCGACGGCCGAAAGGCCGCGTGCGCCATCCAATCCGATGATTCGTGCGCCAGTGCTCGGCTTTGTCTCCGCGCCGGCGGCGGTCGTGGCCTTCGGCTCGACGGTCACTGCCCAAGCCCCTGAACAGCGATGGCTCCTAGCCTTTCGGAGGCCTCGAACGACAGGCAGCTGTTCGGCGCCGGCTCACCTCTGAAGCGGTCGTTGACCCAGCCGAACGCCGAGGTGACGTCGATGTCCGTGTGCCCCTTATCCGGCTGCGTCTGGATGTCGATGACGTCGCCCATGCTGCATGCACGGGTGAGCGCCTGTTCGGTCCAGGCTGCAGGCACCAGGAGGTCCTTGCCGCCGTAGATCACCAACATCGGTGCCGCCGTTGGTCCTTGGGGAAGGCTCATCTTCTGCAAGTAGGTGCGCAGGGTGTCGACGGCCTCCGGCGTGCTCGGCCGTAGATCATCAGGAGTGATCTGGGGGGTGAGCTTCGCGCGCTCGGCAGCCTTCGGCCCTTGGCAGGCCATCAGGATGTCCCACTTGTCCGTCACGAGACCGCGCGCGTAATCGTCGAGGTTGAACTCCGGGTACTGCTTCTTCAGCCACGACAGGATCATCGGGAGTGCAGGCGCCTGTTCGGTGGTCAGCTGACCCGCTGCCGCCGCGTCGGCGAACCCAGTGACGTCGGCGGGCGGTGACAGGCTGACCGTGCCGAGCAGATCCAGTCCGCCGTTGTAGTTGGCCGCAAGTTCGTTGGCCGCCCAGGTCGCTTGTCCACCCTGCGAAAGTCCAATCCCCACCCATCGAATCGAGGCTTCGGGCACCAGTCGGCGCGTCGCGCGCACCGCATCGACGACGTTGTAACCGGCCGTGGTGGCGTCGAGATAGGGGTGATACGTCTTGTCCAGCCCGAGGCCTTGGTAGTCCGGCATTGTCACGACGAACCCCGCCTTGACCAGAGCGGCCACGACAGTCGACGACTTCAGCAACGTCGGCGACAGAGAGGGTGCGCACTCGGGCTCGATGCCGGTTGTCGCGTGGGCGTATGCCACGACCGGCCACCCGCCCTCCGGGGGCTTGCCCAGCGGCACGAAGACCGTGCCGGTTGCCTGCGTGGTGCCGCCCGTGACGCCCGACGTCGACGTGTACTCGATTCGGGCCGCCAGCGACGTCGCCGCCTTCAGCCGACGGTCGATGGTCGGCAACGTGGTGGCATCCGCCAGCGCGCCGGGTTCCTGTCCTGCGCCGGTGTAGTCGGCGTCCAAGTGCATGCCCGTCTCCGCGGACGGTTCCCTCTGGGCCGGCTCATCCTTGCTACACGCGGGGACGGCAAGGCCGGTGACCAAGACCAGGCCGGCCATTGCAATTCCGAACCGAGCGCGGATCATCTGTCCCTTCCCGCGACAGCCTCGACGACGACGCGGTCGACGTCACCCTTGCCGAGCAGTTTGTTTCTGACTAGGCCATAGCCGAGCACCATGATTGTGCTCAAAGCAAGGCCGAGCAAACCCGCGTGGAGCATGAACTGCCACGTCGAACCTACCCGCTCCGCAGGGCCGGCGCTGTCGACGATCGTGAGGTCAACGTTGGACGTGTCCACGCCACCCATTTCGCGCGTCAGCTGCGTCAGGTTCGCGGCAACCGCGTTCGCGGTCCTGCGGGTGAGTTCCGGATCGTCGCCAGTCACCTGGATGTCCATCAGCGCGGAGTTCGACACCGAGATCGCGATGTGACTGCCGAGGCCGTCAGGGGTGTCCTGCAAGCCCAACTGATCGACGGTGCGCGCGGTGATCTGCGGACTGCGGGCGAGTCGCTGGATGGTCAACGTCCTCGAGACGGCGGTGAGGTGGCCGTAGTAGGCGTCCAGCGGTGTCGCGCTGCCCTTTGCCGTCGCGAACACCCTGGCGGTCGAACTGTAAACGGGGTTCGAGGTCTCCCAGCCGATCCAGCCCGCGCCCACCGATAGTGCCGTCGCGGCCAGGATCACGATCCAGCCGTTCAGCAACAACCGGAGGTAGTCACGCGGCCGAGGCACGCGCGCAGGCGGCCTCACGATGCACCCACACAGATATCGGCAGGCCGTTCTCCGTCGAAGCGTGATGCAAGCCAGCTCATCGATGTGTTGATGACTTGATAGTTGGTGGTCGTGGTGTCGCCGATCAGCTTCATGACCACCACGGGATCGCCCTTGGCGCAAGCGTTCTTCAGCGCTCGCTGGATACCCGCCTGCGGCATCAAGGTGTCATCGGTGGCGTAGACGACAAGTACCGGTGCCCCCGCGGGCCCCGCGTTGCCCGGCAACGCGGTGGCGCTCAATATGTTGCGCAATGTCGTTGCCGCAGCGTCGTCTCTCGGGCGCAGGTCGTCGGCCTTCACCTGCGAGGCAATTTTCTGCGCCCCTGCGGGATCGGCCGGCGCACAAGTGTTGAGCACGTCCCACTGGTCTCTGGCCACACCCGACCGGTAGGCGTCGAGGTCGAAATCGGGTACGTCACGGGCGAGGCTCTGCAAGAGGATGATCATCAACCGCTGTTGGGCAGGGCTCAATGCGCCCTTGTTGGCGACATCAACCAGAGGTGACAGGTCCGAGAACGGCGAAAGGGCAACAGCGCCAACCATGTTGAGCCCTGCGCCGTAGTCCCGTGCCCGCTGGGCCGCAGCCCACACGGCAAGCCCACCCTGGCCGCTGCCTTCCGCTGCCCAGTTCGCGCTGGCGTCGGGAAGCACCCGCCGTGCCGCGCGGACACTGTCGATGATGTTGTTGCCCAACGTGACCCAGTCCAGAGGATGGTGCTCGAATCCCTTGACGCCGAGCCCCTCGTAGTCCGACATCGTCACGACGTAGCCGCGGGAAAGCAACGTGACCATCGCCGACGCATACCCGCCGACCTCCTTGGCCAGCGACGGGCCGCAATTCGTGTCAAGGCCGAGCAGCGAGTGACCGAACGAGATGATCGGCCAGCCACCCTTCGGCGGCTTCCCAGGGGGAACCGCCACCACACCCGAGACTTCTGTGGGCTTACCGTCACTCGACGTCGAGCGGTACACCACACGCACCGCCGCCGCACTGGCCGCGCCGAAGGCCATGCTGTCCTTTACAGGCGCCACGTCGACCAACGAACCAGGACCGTCGTCCGTCATATCCGCGGGTGGCAGCTGAAAGGCACCCGCGAAGGGTGGCTGCAGCGACCGCTGCGGGCGGTTGTACGACGGTGGCGGCGCAGGTGGACTCGGCGCACAACCGGCAAGGATCGAGATCACACCGACCACGGCCACGATAAGCCGCAAATGCACTATCAGCTGCTTCCGTGCCTGGCCCTGGGACGCCGTTGGCCGCCGGACCCGACGAGCTGGCCGTCTTCCGGCCTCCCGATCACGGTCGTCTCGTCCGAGCTCCCGGCTGCCGAGCCTTCGTCAGCAGACCTCTTGACGCCGCCGCCGGCGCCCGCGTCGTGCTCCACCTGCTTGCGGTGCTGGCGCTTGGACAGCAGGCCGACTTGATCGAAGGTCGCCACCGGCCCGATCAGCCTTACGTTGGCGGCCTGAAGCGACTGGATCGCGCGGCGCAGTGCCGAACTGGTGGTCCGGCCGACGCGGGAAAGCAGCAATGCGCCGTCGCACATCGCGCCAATGTTGGCGCCGTCGGCGTAGGTCCCCAACGGCGGTGTGTCGACGATCACGTAGTCGAAGCCCCGTCCGAGGTCCTCGAAGAGCGCGCTCGCTTGATCATTGGCCCACAACTCGCCGGGACGAGGCGGCTTGGGCCCCGCAGGCAGCAGCGCGATCGAATGCGTGCCGACCGGAATATCGCCGATCAGGGCTTGCGGCAGTGCATGCTCACCGGCGAGCACCGTGCTTACGCCTTGATTGGCCGCGGTGATGCGGCGCGCATCGTCGATCCCCAACCGATCGGCCATCACTGGGTTGCGCAAATCGCCTTCCACCAGGACGACCGAGCGGCCCGACTCGGCAAGCGCTGCCGCAAGATCGATCGCGGTGGTCGTTCGGCCTTCACCGCTCGACGGGCTGGTCACCGCGATGGTGCGCGCGGGACCGCTGCCGCCGGGTGGTACGGCGAACCGCAGATTGGTACGCAGCTCACGCACCCGCTCGGCATAGAGCCCGTTGCCGTCGAGGTCGAGCACCAGCTCCCGCGGGCGTGCCGAGTCGGCGGGCAGCGCGCCGATCAAGTTCGTGCCGGTAGTCCCTTCAACCGAATCCCTGCCGCGCAGCCGCTTGTCGAAGATGCCCCACAGCACGGCAGCGATGATTCCGACGACGAGACCAATGACGGCGCCCAAACCGAGCCAGGTCCAGAAGCCGAGGCCGGTGGCCTCGGTCGGATAACTCGCCTCGTCCACTACGACAACGCCAGCGGCGGGGCTGCCGCCACGACGCGATGTCTCGAGTTCGCTGACCAACCCGACGAGCTGATCTGCAACCGCATTCGCGTAAGTTTGCGCCTGAGCCGGATTGGGATCGGTGACGCTTACATCGAGCAGAACGGTCTTAGTCTCGGGTGCCGCGGAAATCTTATTGCGGAGGTCATCCGGCGAAATGGGAGCCTTGAGTTGATCGACGGCTCGCGCTGCCACTTGTTCGCTGGTTGCCAAGCCAGCATAAGAAATGACACGTTCCTGTGAAAAGAGATTGTTCTGATACGCCTCTGTTACCGACGTGCCGTTCTGCGTTGCGACGAACAGGCGTGCGGTGGACTGATATTCGGGCGTCAGGAAAAGCGTCGTCACATAGCCGCCGCCCGCGCCAACGATCGTCAGGACCACTACCAGCCACCAGTACCTGCGAAATATGCGCAGGTAATCCATGATCTCCAAGATCAGTCCCTTCGAAGAACTCGGCAAACAATGACTAGAGTATCGGTTGTTATGCCTGGGCGGTCCAATGAACTTCCCGGCCAAGCTGGTGTCGTGTCGTTCGACCTGACACCATAGTGCCCGTGACACGGCGTTGGAATCTGGTCGGCAAATACATGTTAGCGGCCGCAACCGTTGCTGCGTGCCCGGCGCTGGTCTGGACTGTGATCAACCACGGCAGGTTGTTCACGTTCGGCCTGGCGGGCCTCATGGCGATGGTTGTCGGGGTCTACATCGGTTTGCGGCACCCCCTGTGGCTCTACTGGGGCTTGGCTGTGGTTATCGGCGGGCTTCCGTTCGCTTACACGCCTGGGGTGCATGCGCCGCTCTACCTGGTATTGGCCGGCGGCGTGCTGCTCGCGGCGGTTATCCATACCAGCGAGCGGACCACCCTCAGCCGGCTCGAAGTCGCCGTGATCCTGCTGGTACTTGCCGCAGGGGTGTCGGTGGTGGCCACCGGGCTCAGCCTGGGCGCCATCATGCTCTACATCAAGTGGAGCATCGCGACGCTGACGGTGATCGCGTTGATGCGGCTCTCGCGGGAGAATCTGGCACGTTTCGGACGGGTATTCGTCTGCTCTGCGACGGTCAACGCTCTCCTCGGGATCGCCATGGCGACCGTGGACAAAGACCAGCGGTTGTTGAAGCCATTCAAGATCTTCGGTTACGGCGTCGGCGCCGAACTGCGCCAGCAGACCCAGCTGTACGTCTACACCGACGAGGGCACAACGATCGGCAGGACGATCCGATTGGGTGGGACGTGGGTGCTGCCCAACAGCGCCGGGTTGGCGCTGGTGATCGCGTTGGTGATGTGCTTGGTGCTGTTCAAGGGCTGGCTGCGGGCCAGCATGTCCCTGATCCTCGTCGTCGCGCTTGGCCTTACGTTGAGCCGGTCCATGATCTTCAGCCTGCTGGCCGGGCTGCTGCTGGTGCTGCTCTTCCACAGCATGCGCGCACGTGATCGTCAGGCGGCGATCGCGGCGATCGGACTGGCCGCCGTTGGGCTCTTCGCCGTCCCCAGTGTCCGTGACCGCCTGCTCTCGTCGTTCTCCGACTCCGACACGGGGCGGTCGGCCCGGGCGGACTCGCTGGCAAATCTCCCTGGCCAAATGTCGGGCCATTGGATCTTCGGCCTTGGCTGGAACCGGCCCGAATTCAAGAGCGGGCAATTGGCCCAGCAGGTCAACTACCCGTCCAACGCACCGCTGTTGACGCTTTATCGCGGCGGCATCATCACCGCGTTGCTTCTGGTAGTCGTCCTCGTTATCGGCTGCGTGCTCGCTTATCGCGCGATGCGCTCGCCGTCATTGCCCAATGCGACATTCGGAGGCGTCTTCATCGGCGTCGCCGTCATTTCGTGCAACCTGCAACAGTCGATCGTCGACATGCCGCAGATGACGTTGACGTTCTCGATCTTCTTGGCGTTCATGCTTTACGTCGACCAATCCCGGCGTTTGTCCCTAGCCGAATCGCGGTCGCACGATTCGGAGGCACTCACCGGCACCCGGGCGGAAGCGTCGTCCTCAGGCAGTTTGGTCTGATCGCTCGGCCGCTGCGACCTCACTGAAGAGGCTGGGAATCCCCCGCATCGACGATGCGGGCTCAACGCCGAGCGCGTTGGCCAGAATCGACGGAGCGACGTCCAGGACGTCGACGTCTTTGCGCGACGGATCCCGCGTGATGCCGTCTCCGTACGCCAGCATCATCCCCTCCGGGATGTGATAGGCGGTGTTGTCACCGCCGACTCTCGTCTTGAACGTGAAGCCGAGGTCCGCAGGGGTCGTCGTGCTATCGCTTTCCGCGCCCGCGGGCCGGAAGTGCACCGGTATCGAGAGCCCGTACTCCTCGTCGGGATTGTCGATCACGTTGGCAATCGCGAACGTCACCGTTCGACCTTCCACCCTGAGCTGGCCGAACATCGGCCCGACGCCCTCAATTTGGACAGACTCGATCGGCGTGACCGCCGCTTGCGCCGCCGCCTCATCGGCGAAGACCAGGGAGAGATACGGGTACATCGTCAGGTTCAATTCCGCCGGCGGCAGACCCAGCCGGGACACCAGCTTGGCGTGATCGTCGAGGACGAATAGGCCGATGTCGGAGAAGCGCGGATCGACGGGGCCCTGGCCCATGCTGGCCGCGACAACCAACATCGAATCTGGGTGGGACGCAATGTATTTCCGGATGCGGCCCAGCTGGCGGTCGGTGAAGTCCATCGCCGTCATGACGAAGGTGCCGTACACGTCGTCAGCAACGTAGTCATGTTCATTGGTATAGCCGGGCACTGCGTCGCCCCAGAACCGGTGCATCATGCTGGCGACGTGGTTGGTGAAAAAGATGCTGAGTCGCGGTTGGTGCTTTCGGTGCAGTCGCCAATAGAGGTCGAAACTCGGCAGCACCTGCATTGACGCCCGCCGTTGCTTGTAGCGCTCGTCTCTCACCTCGCTGGCGAGGTGGGCAGCCAAGGTGCCGGCCGACTTCGGGGTCAGCCCCAGTCGGAACAGGTCGACGCCGGTAGCCAGCAGCGTCTTCGGATTCAGCGCCGCGGTCGACGTGAAGCCGTTCTGTCCCGTCATCGCAAGATTGAATGCCTGGAACCTGCTCAGCGACTCGGGGTACGTCGTGGCGTCCTTGCTGAACGTGTCGGGAACGTAGAAACCGCCGTTGCGCAGCGGCCGCGCCGGCCAGCTTTGCAGGGGTCCGAAAAGGCCGACGCTCAACCCGGCGCGCTCGGCCACGGTCCAGAGGGGATCGCCACGGAACGTCGCGGGGTCTTGGCCCAGGTCGAACGAATTGTGTTCGAACGACGAAGTGTGCAGCGACGGCCAAGTGCGCCACGGCTGCAGGTGTTTCAGCTCGGGAGGCGCTGTCGCTTCATGACGGGTGGTCAGTGATTGACCTTTATCAAGCAGCGCGGCGATATTCGACTTTGGGCGGCGCTCCACGTAGTAGTCGACGATGCTCCACGGCACTTCGTTGAGCTCGTACAGAATCACGTCTCGCTTGCGGCCGGCCATTGGCGCGTCCCCCTGGTACTAGTTGGTACTAAGTTGCTGTTCGCTACTGCACTCACGAGCATGCTATCGGTTCTGACCGCTTCGCACCGCACGTGTCCGACGCACCGACACCTGTTGCCCAACGCAGCCGCAATGATCGCCGCACATAGATACACGAATGTTGACAGAGGGACTGGCGGGAATACTGAGACAGTTCGCCCAAGCGGAATCCTCGGGTTCAGACAACATATTGGAATTTGCTGAATGAACTCCCGGTGCGCTCAGGCAATCTTCCGACCATTGTCAAACCATTTTATTGCGACACGCCCAATTGCGGCCTACCAGCGAAATTGGCGATGCGTACATCAGACTAATGGTGAATCAAGATCGGATTCGGCCAACTCCCAACAACACTGGAGACTCACTCGTGCGACGCGCGCAATACTGGGGATCTCACCGCACCTTTTTGACGATCGCTGTCGCAGTCGTCATTGCAATCTGCTGTGTTGTCGCGATCGCCGTCATCCTCCCGTCTCAGAAGCCGCGGCGGGTAGACGTCGTCGAGGCCGCCGCGATCAACCCGCTGCCCACGACAATTGGATTCGCAGACGCTGACACGTTCGGGATGTCGCAGGCCGACGTCGACAAGACCGCAGCAAAGTGGGCGCTGACCAAAGTCGATACCGTGCGGGTGATGATCCCGTGGGCCGGAGTAGAGCCGATTAGGGGCGGAACGCTAAATTGGACCAACGTCGACAAGGTCGTCAACGCCGCGGTGGCGAAAAACCTGGCCGTAATGGGATTTATCAACTCGACCCCCAGTTGGGCGGTCGCGCCCGGCGGACGACCACTGAGCGGGCGCCCGGCCTCACCAGAGGTCTACGCCGACTTCGCCGCCAAGGTCGCGGAGCGCTACGAAGGCAAGATCGCTGCATATGAGATATGGAATGAGCCCAACGCGATAACGTTTTACACGCCCACGCCGGACCCCGCAGGTTACACGGACCTGCTCAAGGCCGCGTATCCGAAGATCAAGGCGGTCGACGCCACCGTCACCATCATCGGCGGAGTGCTGGGGGCGGTCATCGACTTCGGAAGTGCAACCATCAACCCGGTCAGGTTCGTGAACGAAATGTATGCCGCGGGCGCCAAGGATTATTTCGATGCCCTGTCGTTTCACCCATACCATTACACCCTTAAGTTCTCCGAAGGAGTGCCCGCCGCAAATTCACCGGTCAATCAGCTGATTGGTATGAGACAGGCGATGGTCGCGAATGGCGACAACGCCAAAAAGATTTGGTGCACCGAATACGGCGAACCGACGTCCAAGGTAAGCGAGGCCGACCAAGGAGCGTTCATCAAGGACATTCTGCTCAAGTGGCAGGAAATGCCCTACACCGGTCCCCTATTGATCTACACAACGCGCGATCGCCAGACCGGCAGCACCAACGCCCAAGACACGTTCGGCGTCTATCACACCGATTGGACGCCCAAACCCGCCCAGCAGGTCATGCTGTTCGCACCGGGCAAATCATTGGAGTTCACCAGGTTCGCCAAGCAGACCAACCCTGCGTACGGAGAGGTGCTCAGCCCTGTCTTCCGGGCGACGCCGACGGTGTGGGCACAGAACCGCTCGGTCAGCACCCTGTACGAAACTCCGAAGGCGGGAGCCTTCATCGTTTCCCCGAGCCAGATCGCGCAGCTGGCGGTGCCGAAGAAGGTGGCACCGACCACGCAGTTCGCCAATGGGATGCAGACCTTCGCGAAGGGCAACTTGTTCTGGTGGTCAGAAGTTACCGGCGCACATTGGCTCGACGGCCAGATGGCCGCGGCGTATGTGC
Source organism: uncultured Actinomycetota bacterium (assembly GCA_963766465.1). Lineage (GTDB taxonomy): Bacteria > Actinomycetota > Actinomycetes > Mycobacteriales > Mycobacteriaceae > Mycobacterium. The sequence continues at coordinate 1,258,902 of CAVXZT010000008.1, read as the reverse complement.
CCCAGCTCGGATTGGCCACCAGCGACAAGTACACCCAGAGCGGCACCACCAGAATGGATTTCGAGCATGGCTACATCACCTGGGCGCCGTTCGTCGGCGTCAAGGTGATCTTCACGTAAGCGTCCTAGGCGGCGACGGCCTCGGCGCGCAGCAGGGCCTCCACCGCACGGTGCGGCCGCCGCTCCTCCCAGCGCCGACGGTTGATCTGGTACAGCCGATCCCCGGCCGCAACGGCTGCGGTCTGGTCAAGCAGGTACCGTCGGCACTCGTTCACGAAACCGTCGTCGTCGTCGAAGGTTTCGAGGCCGAACAGCGACCCGAGATCACCGATCGCCGCGCCGGTTCCCACGACCGGCAATCCCATCCGCAGCGAGTCGAGAATCTTCACACGGACGCCACCACCGGTCTTGATCGGCGCCACCATCGCCCGGCAGGTGCCGAGGAACTCCTCCAGGTCCGCCACGAAACCGAGGTCGCGTACGCCGTCGGGATACTCCGGGTCGGCGGCGCCCGGCTTCTTCTTCCCTATGACGCACAACTCCGCGTCGGGGATGCCCGCGGCGATCCGCGGCCACAGCCGCAGCGCGTACAGGAACGCCTCTTGGTTCGGCGGCCAGTCGCGCAAGCCCATGAACACCAGCCGACGAGGTGACGCCGAGATATCCACCTGCTCAACCGGTGGCAGCGTCAGATCGAGCCAACGGGCCCGGGGCACACCGTTTGTCCGATAGAACTCCGCTTCCGGCTCGTCGTACGTCCCTACGGCGTCCGCGGCGCGCGCGACGCGCAATTCGTCCCGCCGCAACCGAGGGGCTTCTAGCCGGCCGAGCGTGCCACGCGTCGCGCGCCAGACCAGCGCTTCGCTGACGTTGGTGTTGACGATCAGTGTCGATTTGCGAAACTTCTTGCTGCGCAAGAACGATTCGGCCATGTAGCTGTGCTCGGCGACGAATACGTCCGCGTCGGCTGCCTCGATGCCTGTCACCAGCGGATCGGTGTCGAAACGAAGATGGACGAGGCTGCGCCGTTTGCGGATGGAGTCGGCGAGCAACTGCGCGGGCCGGACCTTCGGCTTGGGAATCCGGGTGACGGGAATGCCGTCGGGTAGCGTCGCCGGACCCACTTCTGCGGACAGGCACAACGCTGACACGTCGTACGCGTCGGTGGCGAGCCGCATCATCAACCGGCCGAGCTCGACGTCACCCGCCCGCTCGGTCACCGGGTCCTTCGACAACAGGAACGTCGCCTTTGGCATTCCACCTCCTTCCGTAGATCGCGAGCGTGAAGATCACCAACAGCACGGCGTCGCTGACAGAGGTCGCAATCGCGGCTCCAACGGCTCCGAGGGACGACAGTGCGGCCAGGATGCCGAACTTGAGGGGCACCAGCCCGATCATCGACGTCAAGCGAATTACGTCCCGCCGCTGGGCATACAGAATGAACGTGAAGACCATGATGATCGTGCGGAACGTGGCATACGCCGACATGATGATCATCGCGATCGCGAGTTGACGAGGAACCGGCGTGAACAGAAGCACGACGCCGACGATCAGGACGATCAGCCCGCCGGCCAAACCTATTGCGGCCGTGAGGCGCAGCGGCGGACCGGTCTTCACATCGCCGCCGCTGTCGCGCAGCGGCTGCGTATAGGTAGCGCCGAACGCTTGCCCGACATAGCCGATGGCCGAGGCGAGCACCCACGTCAAGTTGTAATAGCCGACGACGGTGGTGTCGGTGAGCCAGCCCAGCAACAGCACATCACCCTGAAGGAATGCCGCCATGCCGAGCATCTCGCCGGACAGCACCAAGATCGTCTTGGGTGGGCCCGGCAATTGCGGACGGTGGCCGCGAACCGTAAACCACGCGAGCACTGCGATCACCACATAGGGCACGCAGTACGCGACGCTCGCCCAGAACAAAGTCGGGCCCCCGGTTGAAAACAGGGATGCCCCGAACAGGTATCCGCAGCCCGCCACAACGCTGCCGACCTGGCGGCTGGTATCTATCCGAGAGGTGAGATGGGGATCGCCCTCGCGCAGCGCGCGCGCCTTGTAGGCGCCGACACACAGCTCTCCTCCCGCCGCAAGGATGCCGAACCAGAGGATGTAGTTGATCGGAAGGAAGACCTGCGCGAGCACCATCAGCCCGACGCCGAGCAGATATCGGCCCATGCGCTCGCGGACGAAGTCCTCCTCCGGCTCACGCGCGGCGCGCACCACGTACGGGTTGTTCAGGGTTTGGCCAAGGACCGACGTGACGGCGAACCCCAAGCTGTACAAGCCGTACTGACCGATGCCGAGCTGGTGAATCATGGCCAGCGTCCACAGCAGGCCCGCGGCCCGGCCACCGTAGACGAACAGCAGCGACACGAGCGTCTTTACGGAGCGGCGTGTGGTCGGTTCCGGCGTGGACAGCTCAGTGCCCATCGGTGTGAGCTGATAGCACGCTGATAATCCCTTTGAGAGGTAGAGGTGGCCGATTTGCGGCCGTGGTCGGCGATACCGGATTGATTTCCGAACATAGATGGAACCGCAAACTCGTCATGGTGACAAGCCACGCACTCTTGCCCGCGCTATTTGCGCTGGCCACGAATCACCAGTGAAGTTGCTGGACGCGTCCATACGCCGCGGTCTAGCGCAATCGCCGAGATACGTTGCGCGTCGACGCGACGCCGCCCAAGATCGCGATCGCCGCTGTGCCCGGCTGATACCCGGCCCCTGCGGGCGGTAGCTCCGCATATCGGCTACCCTATGCCGACGGTAAGTTCACCTTCTGCAGGAGTAACGCGTGAGTATTGCTGGCACCCTCAAATTTCTGGTTCTGCAGCGGGTCACAGACTTCCCGGTACCTGATAGTCCCTTTTTTTACGACACCGAAGGCAAGGGTGACGAAGGGCTCGCCTTTTTCCTTGAGACTCTCAAGGGCAGCAAGCGGTATCTCGAATTCGGATCTGGCGGGTCGACCTATTTGGCAGCAAAACACGGCATTGAATTCATCGCCGTCGACTCGGATCCGTTCTTCCTGAAGAGCGTCCGCAAGAAGATCAGCAATGCCGGTCTCGCCCGACCCGTAGGCCAGACCTACCGCTATGGCGATATCGGGTTGACCGGGCACTGGGGCCGCCCCCTGAGGGCGAGCAATCCGTCACCGGAGAGGCTCGAGAAGTTCCGGCGCTACTCAGATCCGCCGCCTGAATGCCTCGAAGGTGGTCGGACGCCGGACTTCGTTCTGGTGGATGGCCGCTTCCGTGTCGCCTGCGTGCTCAAGTCGATACGCATGCTGCAGAACGAGCGCGGCTGGACGATCGCCATGGACGACTACGGCGACCGGCCCCACTACAACGTGGTCAACGAGTTCGCGGAGATCGACCGGTTGGTCGGCGGCCGCATGGCGGTGATCACGTCGCTCAAAGAGTTCAGCCCCGAACAGCTCGAGGCGGCGATTCGCAAGTACGAAACCGAATCCGAGTAGCCCCTCACCGCATTACGGCTGCGCGAGAATTCGCGACCACACCGCCGCGTACGCCTCGGCCGTCCGCGGCCCCGACCGAGCCTGCCGGGCCTTCTCGGCGTATTCGCCAAGCTCGGTCAGCCTCGCCTGATCGTTCACCAACGAAGAGATAGCCTGCGCCAATTCCGTTGCGATAGTTTCCGGTTCGTCGTGATCGACCGGCACAACGACCGCTCCTGCCCTCGTGTCGAGCTCAGCCAACGAACCGTATCCGGTCGTCACAATTGGGGTGCGATACGCCATCGCGTGCGCCACCACGCCGGAGGCGGGATAGGTCACGTCCTGCCAGTGCCGCTTGCCGTAGGGCACCACGATCGCGCGGACAGACTCGAAGAAGGCGTCTTCCTCCGGACCGTCGACGGCGCCGAGGATCTCGATACCGTCCTCGCGGGGCAACGTTTCCGTACCGCGACCCGCCACCCGGATCAGCACGTCGTCCGGCAGCTGCTTGCGGATGCCTTCGACCTGCTCAAATCCCTTGCCGCGGTAGACATGTCCGAAGAACCCGATGGCCTTCGGCCGGTCCTGGGCGGGCCGGATCGTCGGCCTGTCACGCACGATGTGAGGAATGTGAACCGCGGAGATGTGCGGGTATCTCTGTTCGATCGACGACCGACCAGTTTCGGTGAGCGCGATCAGGGTGCGGTCGGCGTATACCCGACCTTCCAGCGCGGTCGTCACCTTCTGCGACGTGAAATGCACTCCGTGGAATAGCAGTCGGCTGCGGTGCATGAACCGCGCCGACCACGGCCACCAAACCCCTTGCGGCGGATCGTGAATGGTGGCGGTGACCGGTACACCCGGCAGACCCACGATCGACCAGAAGGGTACGAACCCGCCGGCGGCGAGCTCAGCATGCACCAGCACGCGACCGCCGGGTGCGGATGCTACGTAGTCCCTGACCGCTTTGCGGGCGCGCCTGGCGTCGGCCACGCCGTCCTCGCCCGGCGCGCCGCAGCGGACCTCGGCAACCTCGCCGAAGTGCGCCCGGACCGGGGTGACGAAGTCTTCCGAGTAGTCGCCGACGGCGGTCTTGCCGCGCGCGGGCGCGACGAAGACCAGGCGGTAGTCCTTGAGGTCGACCATCAGTGGAACAGCGGGCGGTAGCTGGCGCTGTACTTCAATGCCTCGGGGTCGCGCTTTCCGATGACCTTCGCCGGGAGGCCGCCAACCACTTCACATTCACCGACGTCCTTGGTGACCACCGAATGCGCGGCGACGACCGCGCCGCGACCGAGGATGCACGGCAATGTCATCGCCCTGCTGGCGATCCACACGTAGTCGCATATGACCGTCGGAATGCCTGGAACCGGCAGGAAGTCGGGATGGTTGATGTCATGGCCGCCGCCGACGATGTGGACGTCGCTGGCCAGTGTCACGTTGTCACCGATCCAAACGCTGGCGCGCGCGTCGATGAGACACCGCATGCCGATCGTGCTGTTCTCACCGATCCGCAAGAACTCGGGATCGAGAATCGTCGTGGTCCGCATGATCGATGACCCCTTGCCGATCCGCGCGCCCATAAGCCGCAGAAAACCCAACCGCACCGTGTGCGAAGGGATGTAGGTGACGAACATGTTGTACAGAAGCGTGGCGATGCGGTTGCGCGCTTTCCGGGGCACGCTCAAGTCCTGCATCTTGTAGCTGACCAATGATTCGCCGTCTTCGGACAACACCCATGTCGGCCCCGGAACGACCGTCAGATCAGGAGCGAGCTCGAGCTTGCGGGCGATGTCTTCAGGGTCCGGCTTCTGAGGTTCTTTCCACATGCGTCCTGCTCCTGTCGTAAATCGGAAACCATCGCCTAGCCAGCAACCAATTCGTCGACCACGGTGTACAGGCGCTCGGCGAAGTGCTCTTCACTGAACTGCTCCACGTGGCGTCGGATCTTGTCCGAATCAAACTCGGTCTCTTCGAATCGGTCGAGCGCCTCGGAGATGGCCTTCGGCTCCGGCTCATCGAAGTACACACCGCTGAGGCCTTCGTCGACGGTGTCGAGGAACCCGCCCCAGCGCAGCGCGATGGTGGGCCTGCCCCGCAAGCCTGCCTCGATTGGCGTCAGACCGAAGTCCTCATAGCTGGCCGCGATCAGCCCCCGGCAGTTCTCGTACAACCACGACATCTGCCCGTCGGTGAGGTCAGACAGCATCAGTACATTCGGCGTCTTGATTGCGTTCAGCCGTTCGGCCTCGGGTCCGCGGCCCACAACAATCAACCGCCGGTCGGTGTCCGCGAACGCCCGAACGATGACGTCGACATTCTTGTACGGCAGCAACCGCGAGACGCACAGGTAATGGCCGCCGTTCTCCGCGCCGGTGCCCTGCAGCGCCGGAATCGGCTCGGCTTCAGCGAGATTCGACGTCTCGGCGGGACCGAATAGCACCTCGGATTCGATGCCGTACACATCGGTGATGCGGCCCTTGATGAGCGTCGAGATCGCCAGGTACTTATCGGCCGACCGCGCCTTGTGGCGATCCCATGCCTTCAGGTAGGGCGACGTGACGGCGAGCCCGATGCGCTTGATCGCACTGGCGTCCTCCCCCAGGTATTTATCGGGCAGGTAGAGCCAGCGCGCCGGCGAATAGCAGTAGACCAATTTGCGGCCTCTGGTGCGGAACCCGTGCGCCCATCCGCTGGTGCTGGTGAGAACGATATCGGCATCGACGAACATCGAATGAGAGACCAGCGGCCAGATGGGCAGACCGGCCCGATGGTGTTTGCGCAGCGGCCCAACCTTATTCATCGCCGAGACCCGAATATCGCGCTCGGCAAATTCGGGATACGTCGTCGCCGGGTCATACAACAACGTATAGATCGGCGCATTCGGAAATGCCCGGCTCATCGACAGGACCATCTTTTCCGCGCCGCCCAACTGCGTGAGGTAGTCGTGGGCGATCGCCACCTTCGGGCCGTCGACGCCGTCGTACCTGCGATCTGGTTGCACGCTGGTAATCCTCCGAAAGGCTGCGCTGATGACGGACCCAAGTCGGCTGGAGCGGCGACCGGGCCCGTCGGCTCCAATTGAACTGGAAACGTATCGTACTCACAAGCCAGGCCAAAGATCGCCACGGCAAAGCTCGGCAAAACGATGTTCGGGTGAGATCTCGGCCCCGGCTGCCGCGTTGCCAGGCCCGGGCCGACGGGCGACGAGGTGGAGTCAACTGTCCGCGCAGCGAACCCAGTCGGAAGAAGTTAGATCAGCTGATAACTGGTTTCTGAGTGACGCTAGCAAGTTCGCTCCACGGTTGCGCGGCCCGTAGACCTCGGGTAGATTGCGCGTGGCAGAGCGTCGTCAATGGTGTCGAGTTTTGCAGTTCTGGTCGAACGGATACGTGGTGCAGGCTTGTTTGCCAGCCAGCGTTTCCACGCAGATTGGAGCTCCGACACCGACTGGAACGGAACTGGTTTGGCGGGCACGTCAAGCTACGCGTTACCGCTGTACAGGGCCTTGAGTGTTAGCTACCGACGGTTGCCCACTCTCCAAGGTCTCTTGCAGCAGGAATTAAGCGCTTTGTAGGTTAGGCGTGGTAGGTTCGGGGGTTTGTCAGCAAAAGGGAGTTTGCTGGCAAATACTGGGGGCGGATAATTCAATCGCTGCAGGCACGACTACCACTTGGAGTGCACACATGGCCAAGCCCCCCAGCAACGTTGTCTACATGGACATCGATGAGCTCTGGCACGGGTACGAAGACCTCCTTGTCGACCTCGCTCAGCGGGAAGGCTCCAAGGCCGTCGCGGAGTTCGGGGGCGGCGCCAATCCGATCGTGGGCGATTCAACCAAATGGGGATTCGCGCGCGAACGCGTGGTGCTCGATATCTCGGCCAACGAGCTTGCCAAGGCGGACGGCGATGTCGAATTGCGCGTGGCAGACCTCTGCGAGCCGGTCGAGGACGGCCACAGCCAGTACGACCTCGTCTTCTCAAAGATGCTCGTCGAGCACATCCCCGATCCCGTCACCTTTCACCAGAATTGCTTCAACCTGCTGCGTCCTGGCGGACTTTCGGTTCATTTCTTCCCGACGCTGCATAGCGTTCCCATTCTGGTAAATCACCTGATCCCTGAGAGGCAGGCGCGAGCGCTCGTCCGCATCTTCCAGCCGTGGCGCCTCGGCGATCCGAAGCAGGGGAAGTTTCCCGCCTACTACCGCTGGTGCTTCGGCCCGTCCCGGCGTACCGCAAGGCGTTATGAGAGTGTGGGTTTCAAAGTCGAACGCATCAACGCGACCTTCGGACACGGTTACTACAAGCGCATTCCGCCATTGCACGCGCTCGAACTGCTCAAGATGAAGTTTCTGCACCGCTATCCGATGCCGTACTTCGCGAGCTTCGTCGTCGTCATCCTCCGAAAGCCGCACGTCGGATATGACGGCGGCGCGTTGCCCGCTAACGCCGAGGTCGCCGAAAAGGCTCTGCGGGACGCGTCAGGCTAAGGCTGCCTAAGAAGACTTTAAGGACGTTCGTTAGCATCAGGCACCATGACTAGCGTTACCGAGCCGTCTGCCGAGCACGAGATCGATATTCACACGACCGCGGGCAAGCTGGCCGATCTGCGCAAGCGGAGCGAAGAGACCCTGCACCCTGTCGGTGAGGCCGCGGTCGAGAAGACCCACGCCAAGGGCAAGCTGACCGCGCGTGAGCGCATCCTTGCGCTGCTGGACGAGAACTCGTTCGTCGAGCTCGATGCGTTGGCCCGGCACCGCAGCACCAACTTCGGCCTAGCCGACAAGCGCCCACTTGGCGACGGTGTGGTGACCGGTTACGGCACGATCGACGGCCGCGAGGTCTGCATCTTCAGCCAGGACGCGACGGTGTTCGGCGGCAGCCTCGGCGAGGTGTACGGCGAGAAGATCGTCAAGGTCCAGGAACTCGCGATCAAGACCGGGCGGCCGCTGATCGGCATCAACGACGGCGCGGGCGCCCGCATCCAGGAAGGCGTCGTCTCGCTCGGCCTCTACAGCCGCATCTTCCGCAACAACATCCTGGCCTCGGGCGTCATCCCGCAGATCTCGCTGATCATGGGCGCCGCCGCCGGTGGCCACGTTTACTCCCCCGCGCTGACGGACTTCGTCATCATGGTCGACCAGTCCAGCCAGATGTTCATCACCGGACCCGACGTCATCAAGACCGTCACCGGCGAGGACGTCACCATGGAGGAACTCGGCGGCGCGCACACGCACATGGCCAAATCAGGGACCGTGCATTACGTCGCTTCCGGTGAGCAGGACGCGTTGGAATACGTTCGCGACCTGCTGAGCTACCTGCCGAGCAACAACTACGCAGATCCACCGCGTTACCCGGTGCCGGTGCCCAGTGGCGGCATCGAGGAGAACCTGAACGACGAGGACCTCGAGCTCGACACGCTGATTCCGGATTCGCCGAACCAGCCCTACGACATCCACGAGGTCATCACCCGCATCCTCGACGACGATGAGTTCCTCGAGGTGCAAGCCGGCTACGCGACGAACATCGTCGTCGGCTTCGGCCGCGTCGAGGGCCGCCCGGTCGGCATCGTCGCCAACCAACCGACCCAGTTCGCCGGTTGCCTGGACATCAACGCCTCCGAGAAGGCGGCCAGGTTCATCCGCACCTGCGACTGCTTCAACATCCCTGTCGTGCTGCTGGTGGACGTGCCAGGGTTCCTGCCCGGCACCGACCAGGAGTACAACGGCATCATTCGGCGCGGCGCCAAGCTGCTGTACGCCTATGGCGAGGCGACGGTCGCGAAAGTCACCGTGATCACCCGCAAGGCGTACGGCGGCGCGTACTGCGTGATGGGGTCCAAGGACATGGGCGCCGACGTCGTGGTGGCATGGCCGACGGCGCAGATCGCCGTGATGGGCGCGTCGGGCGCGGTCGGGTTCGTGTACCGCCAGCAGCTGACGGAAGCCGCCAAGAAGGGCGAGGACGTTGACGCGCTTCGGCTGGAGTTGCAGCAGGACTACGAGGACACCCTCGTCAACCCGTACATCGCCGCCGAGCGCGGTTATGTCGACGCGGTGATTCCGCCGTCGCACACCCGTGGGTATGTGGCCACGGCGCTGCGGCTGCTGGAGCGCAAGATCACTCAGATTCCGCCGAAGAAGCACGGGAACATTCCACTGTGAGCGGCCGAACGCAGTGAGAGAGCGAGCCGACGAGCCATGAGCGACGAAAACGAAGTTGCGGCCGTTGATCCGCATGCGCACGATCCGCATATCAAGGTCGTCAAGGGCGAGCCGACCGAGCACGAGCTGGCTGCGGTGATCGCCGTGCTCGCCGGCGCATCGGGCGCTCCTGCCGAGCCGCGCGAGGCCGAGGAGAACCTGTGGGGCCATCCGGTCGACCGGCTGCGCTACACCACCTTCAGCTGGCAGCGGGTGACGCTGCTGGAGCGGACGCACATGCGGAAATGACCCGGTTGGTGCTTGCGTCGGCCTCACCGGGTCGTCGTAAGGTGTTGCGCCAGGCGGGAATCGATCCACTCGTCATCGTCTCTGGGGTTGACGAGGACGCGGTCGTCACGGGCCTTGACCCCGACGCCACACCCGAACAGGTGACCACTGCGTTGGCCGCTGCGAAGGCAGATGCGGTCGCACGCATCCTGGATCCGGCGGTCGCTGCCGATTGCGTTGTGATCGGCTGTGATTCGATGCTGTACCGCGACGGCGAGCTGTTGGGCAAGCCGGCGTCGGCTGAAGCGGCGCGCGACGGCTGGCGGCAGATGGCTGGACGCTCCGGACAGCTCTACACCGGTCACTGCGTGATTCGCCTGCAAGACAAGACGATTACCTACCGAGCCGCGGACACCACTTGCACCACAGTCAACTTCGGCGTTCCATCTTCAGCCGACCTGGACGCATACATTGCCCGCGGTGAGCCACTGGCTGTGGCGGGCGGTTTCACGCTCGACGGCCTCGGCGGCTGGTTCGTCGACGGAGTCGACGGCGACCCGTCGGCCGTGATCGGCATCGGCCTACCGCTGACCCGGCGACTACTCGAGGATGCGGGCCTGTCGATCTCGCAACTCTGGGCAACGAATCCGGTCACCTCTTAGCGCGAGCAGACGCAAAAGGTCACTGTGGAGCCACTTTCCGTGGCATTCTGCGTCTGCTCGGCGGGTCAGCTCGCCATCCCAGAACGTGACAGGTGATGAAGCAGCCGATCAGCAAGGCGCCAAGGTTCGCGCCTGACATCATCGACAACGATTGGCACAAGAGTCCAGTCCATCTCCTGCACACCCGCGTACCGCTTCTTGTCGCGCACCATCTCGGCTCTTCCCGCATGCCATTCAACGCTCTCGTACTCTGCGGCTAGACGATGCTCGGGCCATGCGAAGTCGACACGCCACGTCTCGTCGGGTCCATGGATCTCATACTGCAACTCCGGCATCGGTACGCCGTAGTCGATCATGACCAGGCGTGCTTCGCTCTCCATACCGGATTCTGCGCGGCCGTCCGCGTACTGCAACAGGTCTCGCACCGCGACGATGCCACGACGCCCCTTCTGTTCGCGGACAGCGCTTTCGAGGTCGGCCTGCGTACACATCGCTGACCGCAACGCTGCGTCGAGAGCCGCCAAAGCGCGCGGTCGTCGCAATTGGCGCGCGACCTCCACAGCCGTCCAGGCTGGCGTCGTCGCCAACCTGCCCGCAACCCGCTGCAGGGGTGCACCCAATCGCTGGTGAACCATCAACCCGGCCGAGGGCCGCATCCGCACCCCCGGGTCGAGCACGTGAACCTGCTTGGTGTTCTCAAATCAAATCCGTACAACGCCGCTGCCGTGCCCATACACGCGACGGCCCGTTGTCTCATGAAGAGATCCAGTGCTGCCAGCCGACCGACAAGGTCGGGCGCGTCGGTCGCGTAGATCCCGTACCAGATGCGGACCAGTCCGCCCTTGCGCACCTGTACCCGTAGCTGTTGCTCCGTCATCACGGCTAGCAACTGCTCCTTGGTGGCAAACCCGCCGATTTCGTCGAGGAGCTTGAGCGCTTCTGCATGCATGCGTGAATCGTCAACGGCGGCCGGGTCATTGCGGCGACACTGCGGGCAATTTGGGGATCAGTGCGCCACTGTGGACAGCTTCTTGGCGCCGAGCAGACGCAGACAGGTCACTGTCGGGGTGGGATTTGTGACCTTTTGCGTCTGCTCGCGCTGAAAACAGCAGTTACATCAGGTCGTTGGCGGGGACGTCGTCGCGGTGCTCGCGGTACCACGCAACGGTGCGCTCGAGGCCCTCGTCGAGGCCGACGGTCGGTGCCCACCCCAGCGTGCGCATCTTGGAAATGTCGGGGCAGCGGCGCTTCGTGGCGCCCGCGGGCGACGGGCCGGGCCGGATGTCCAGGTCGACACCGACGATCTTCCCGATGCGCGCGGCGAGGTCGCGAATGGTCATCTCCTCATCGCTGCCGATGTGGTAGATCTCGCGGTGGCCACCGTTCTCATACATCGCCAGGATGCCTTCGACGCAGTCGTCGACGTAGCAGAACGAGCGGGTCTCGGTGCCGTCACCCTGGATCGGGAACGCTGGGTCACCGGCGTCCTGACACGCCAGCGCCCGCATGATGAACTGGGGCTCAACGTGCTTCCAGCCCATGTTGGGCCCAAAGACGTTGTGCGGCCGGAAGATCTGCACCTGCCGGTAGTGATCCTGGCCGTAGTTGAAGGTGATCAGCTCGCTGGCGATCTTGCCGCCGCCGTAGGAGTACCGCGGGTTGAGGCTGTCCGGCAGCATCAGCGGGATGGTCTCCGGTGTCGGAATGATCGACGGCGTCTGGTACACCTCGGCCGTCGATGCCACGACAAGATCGGGCACGCCGACATTGCGGCCGGCGTTGACGACCGCCAGCGCTCCGAGCATGCCGACCTCGAGCACGAGTTCTGGCTGCGTGTAAAAGTTTTCGGTGCCGTTGACGGCCGCGAGGTGCATCACCACTTCGGCGCCTTTGAACGCGCGCTCCAGCGCATCCTGGTCACGCACGTCGCACGTGAACAGCTCGACGTCGGAAGCAACCTCGGCGAACCGGCTGGCGTCGCCGCGCACCATGTTGTCGACGACCGCGACGTCCCAGCCATCGGTGGCCAGCCGCTTGACGAGGTACGCGCCGATGAAACCGCCACCGCCGGTGACGACTACGCGTTTAGCCATCGGCGGGCGTCCATCCGCTGCGGCCGACCGCGAAGTACGAATCGCCGAGCTCGGATGCGGGCAGGTGGCTGAAGTGGTTCCAGTAGTCGAACACGAAACCGTTGGGGCTGATGAACTCGGTGATGGTGCGCGGCGAAATCGTGCCGAGCGATGGATGGTTGTTGGCGATCACCACCACCGACGCGCCGCTGACCGCGTCGCCGAACCGGTTGTAGACCAGCTCGTCGGGGAACTCCGCCGCCAAAACTTCCGGCGAGGTGATCGGGTCGTACACCCCGATCTCGGCGTTCGGATGCGCCTTCTTCAGCGCGTCAAGCACCTTGATCGACATCGAACCGCGCAGGTCGCTGGTCTCCGGCAGGCCCTTGAACGCCATGCCGAGGAGGCTGATCTTCAGCGGGCCCGATGCCGCCAGGTCGCGGCGGTCGATCTCGCTACTGATGAACTGCACCGTCTCCCATGGCTGGCGCTCGTTGACCAGGCGGCCCGCGGAGGTGATCTCCATCTGGATGCCGCGCGTGCGCGCGCTTTCCATCAGGATGTGCGGGTCCTTCTCCAGGCAGGGGCCGCCGACCAGGCCCGGCAGCGGGATGTTCGTCCGGTTGTAGCCAAGCTTGCCCGCCGAGATCACCTCGTGCGCGCTGACGCCGAACGCGTCGCACACGCGCGCGACTTCGTTGGCGAACGCGAACTGCACATCGCGGAACGTGTTGCTGACCAGCTTGATGATCTCCGCTGTCTCGATATCGGCCACCTGAACGATCGAACTGGTAAGCCTGCGGAATACCGTGCCTGCGCGATCGGCGACCGCCGGATCATCGGCCCCAACAATTTGCGGCAATTCCCGCAATTCCTGTAAGGCCTTTCCCTCCAACGTGCGTTCGGGGCACATCGCGATATCGAATTTCTTACCGCTGGCGGCCAGGATCGGCGATACCACGTCGCGCGTCGTACCGACCTTGACCGTCGAACGCAGGATCACCAGCGCCCCGTCACGCATGTTTTCGGCGATGTCGCGGGCCGCCTGTTCGATCATGTCGACGCGGGCCACGCCATCAGCCGACAACGGCGTTCCGACGGTGATGATGTATGTGTCGCAAGAGAAGCTGTTATCGAAGCGCTCTGCCGCGACCAGCTTTTTGAACCGCACGACGCCGGACAGCGCATCCGGCAACCCGGTCTCGGTGAAATGAGGAGTGCCCTCGTTGGTCATCTCGACGATGTCGGATCGCTTCTCAACGCCGATGACCGTATTTCCGGCTTCGGCGAGAACGGTTGCCAAGGTCAGTCCGACATAACCGAGTCCGACTATTCCGACGTCGTAATTTGCTGGCCCAGCCATCATTCCTCTAGTTCCTAGCGCGGAGGCATTGCGACAACAAGTGTTGAGGATACGTTGCCGCCCTGCATTTCGGGCAATGGGCGTGTGCTGTTTCGCATGCCCCCTGGGTAGGCTCGTGGTGTGCCGCTGCCTGCCGATCCCGATCCCGCCCTGCAGTCTTATGCCCATCCCGAGCGCCTGGTCACCCCCGACTGGCTGTCAGGGAACCTTGGCCGCCCTGGGCTTGCCATCGTCGAGTCCGACGAGGACGTGCTGCTGTACGACACCGGCCACATTCCAGGCGCGGTGAAGATCGACTGGCACACCGACCTCAACGATCCACACGTCCGCGACTACATCAACGGCGAGCAGTTCGCCGAACTGATGAACCGCAAGGGCATCTCGCGCGACGACACCGTGGTGATCTACGGCGACAAGAGCAATTGGTGGGCGGCCTACGCGCTGTGGGTGTTCACGTTGTTCGGACATCCCGATGTGCGGCTGCTCGACGGCGGACGCGACCTGTGGATCTCCGACGGCCGCGACACCACGCTCGACGTGCCGTCAAAGCAGGCCACCGGCTACCCCGTCGTCGCACGCGACGACGCCCCGATCCGCGCATTCAAGGACGACGTGTTGGGCATCCTCGGCGCGCAGCCGCTGATCGATGTGCGCTCGCCGCAGGAGTACACGGGCGAGCGCACGCATATGCCCGACTATCCGGAGGAAGGCGCGCTTCGCGGCGGCCACATTCCCACCGCGCGGTCCATCCCATGGGGCAAGGCCGCCCAGGAGACGGGACGGTTCCGGAGCCGAGCAGAACTCGATGAGCTTTACGGCTTCCTCGGTGAGGGCGACAAGACGGTCGTCTACTGCCGCATCGGTGAGCGGTCCAGCCACACGTGGTTCGTGCTGACCCATCTGCTCGGCAAGCCCGGCGTGCGCAACTACGACGGCTCGTGGACCGAGTGGGGCAATGCGGTGCGCGTGCCCGTCGCCGTCGGGGAAGAGCCGGGCAAGGCACCATGAGCATGCCGGCCGCGCTGGCCGAGGTGGTATCGGACTTCAAGGACATGCAGGGCCAGGACAAACTCCAGCTGCTGCTGGAGTTCGCCAACGAGCTACCGCCGATACCCGCCGATCTCGAAGAGGCGGCGATGGAACCGGTGCCCGAATGCCAGTCGCCGCTTTTCCTCCACGTCGACGCCGCCGACCGGGACAAAGTGCGGCTCTACTTCAGTGCGCCGGCCGAGGCCCCGACGACGCGCGGTTTCGCCGCGATCCTGGCCGCAGGTCTCGACGAGCAACCGGCAGAGGACATCCTCGCCGTGCCCGACGACTTCTACTCCGATCTGGGCCTTGCGGCGCTGATCAGCCCGCTGCGTCTGCGCGGCATGTCGGCGATGCTGGCGCGGATCAAGCGCCGGCTGCGCGAATCCTGATCAGAAGAACGGCAGCTTGTACTTGCCGCTGTACTGCAGCGCGTCCTTGTTCCGCTCACCGATCACCTTGGCAGGCACACCGCCGACGATGGCAAACGGTGGCACCTCTTTGTTGACCACCGAGTGGGCGGCCACCACGGCGCCCCGGCCCAGCAGGCTGGGCAGGATCATGGCGCGGCTTCCGATCCACACGTGGTCGTCGATGACGATGGGATCGGGCGGGTTGGGCGCAGGGACGAAGTTGGGGTGGTTGATGTCGTGGCCGCCGGCGATGATCTGCGTGTCGCTGGCGATGACCACGTCGTCGCCGATGGCGATCCCCGCCCTGGCATCCAGCAGGCACCGGAACCCGATCGAGACGTTGTCGCCGATCACGATGTAGGGAATCGACCAGACACCGGTGCCCCGGTTGATCGCCGTACCCTTGCCGATCTTCGCACCGAACAGCCGCAGGTAACTCAGCCGGATGAAGTGGAACGGAATGTAGGTGACGAACGAGTTGTAGAAGTACGCGACATAGACATCGCGGATCCTGTGAAAGAGGGTCTCGCCCTCGAGCTTGTAGTTGACGATGCGGCCGTCTGGCTCGGTCACCCACTCCATCCGCGGTGGGATGCGGACATTCGGGTTGACGGCACGCTTCTTCGCAATGTCCTCAGGGTTTGACGCTTGCGGTTCAACGAACAACGGGCTCCCCTTGCTCATCAGCGATTTGCTGGACCAGCAGCAACCATAGCGTCGTCAGCGGTCAACCTTCCAAACACGCCCTGAATTTGCTCGCGTCGCGCCGCACCCGCAAGTCGGGCAGGCAGTCAAGCCCCTTAAACTGCGAGGCGCTACATTCTTAAAGACGTTTCTTAGAGAAGATGCCATCAGGAGGCGAAGTGCCTAGTCACGCCAGCTCGAAGATCTCCAAGGTGCTTGTCGCCAATCGTGGGGAGATCGCGGTCCGGGTGATCCGGGCAGCCAAGGATGCCGGGTTTGGAAGCGTGGCCGTGTACGCCGAGCCCGACGCCGACGCGCCTCACGTACGACTCGCCGACGAGGCCTTCGCGCTGGGCGGCCAGACCTCGGCGGAGTCCTACCTCGATTTCGCCAAGTTGCTCGACGCCGCCGAGAAGTCAGGCGCCAACGCGATCCACCCGGGCTACGGATTCCTTTCGGAGAACGCCGATTTCGCGCAGGCGGTTATCGACGCCGGCCTGATCTGGATCGGTCCGAGTCCGCAGTCGATCCGCGACCTCGGTGACAAGGTGACCGCGCGCCACATCGCCGCGCGCGCCCAGGCACCGCTGGTGCCCGGCACACCCGACCCGGTCAAGAACGCCGACGAGGTGGTGGCGTTCGCCAAGGAGTACGGCGTGCCGGTCGCCATCAAGGCGGCCTTTGGTGGTGGCGGCCGCGGCATGAAGGTCGCGCGCACCATCGAGGAAATTCCCGAACTGTTCGAGTCGGCCACGCGTGAGGCGGTGGCTGCGTTCGGCCGTGGCGAGTGCTTCGTCGAGCGCTACCTGGACAAGCCGCGCCACGTCGAGGCCCAGGTCATCGCCGACCAGCACGGCAACGTCATCGTCGCGGGCACCCGCGACTGCTCGCTGCAGCGTCGCTTCCAGAAGCTCGTCGAAGAAGCGCCTGCGCCGTTCTTGACCGACGCGCAGCGCAAGGAGATCCACGAATCGGCCAAGCGGATCTGCAAGGAAGCCGGCTACTACGGCGCGGGCACCGTCGAGTACCTGGTCGGCCAGGACGGGCTGATCTCCTTCCTCGAGGTCAACACCCGCCTGCAGGTCGAGCACCCGGTCACCGAGGAGACCGCAGGTGTCGACCTCGTGCTGCAGCAGTTCAAGATCGCGAACGGCGACAAGCTCGACTTCACCGAGGACCCGGCACCGCGCGGGCACGCCATCGAGTTCCGGATCAACGGCGAGGACGCCGGCCGCGGCTTCCTGCCCGCCCCCGGACCGGTTACCAAGTTCGAGCCGCCGAGCGGCCCCGGTGTCCGGCTGGACTCCGGTGTGGAGTCCGGCTCGGTGATCGGCGGCCAATTCGACTCGATGCTCGCCAAGCTCATCGTGCACGGCGCCACTCGCGACGAGGCGTTAGGACGCGCGCGCAGGGCACTTGCAGAGTTCCATGTCGAGGGCCTGGCCACCGTGATCCCGTTCCACCGCGCCATCGTGTCCGACCCCGCGTTCATCGGCGACGACGACGGCTTCACCGTCCACACCCGGTGGATCGAAACGGAGTGGGACAACACCGTCGAACCCTTCACCGGTGGTGATCCGATCGAGGAAGAGGACACCATCCCTCGGCAAACCGTCGTCGTCGAGGTTGGCGGCCGCCGGCTCGAGGTGTCGCTGCCCGGCGACCTTGCCATCGGAGGCGGCGGGTCCGGCGGTGGCGGTGTTGGCAACGTTGTTCGGAAGAAGCCCAAGCCCCGCAAGCGCGGCGCCCACGGCGGCGCGGCCGCGTCCGGCGATGCGGTGACCGCCCCGATGCAGGGCACCGTGGTCAAGGTGGCCGTCGAGGAGGGTCAGGAGGTCGCCGCTGGCGATCTCGTCGTCGTCCTCGAGGCGATGAAGATGGAGAACCCCGTCACCGCGCACAAGGACGGCACCATCACCGGGCTGGCGGTGGAGGCCGGTGCCGCCGTCACCCAGGGCACCGTGCTGGCGGAGATCAAGTAGCTAGTCGGGCGTCACGAGGCTGCGCTCGGCCAGCGCCGTTCCGAAGTAGTGGGCATCCGTGTCGACGACGACGGTCTTGTCGTCACCGCGCCGGGCCAACACGTCACGAGCCATCTGTTCGAACGAGATCTTTTCCGGCCCACCGATATTCACGAAGTCATTGAGAGGTTCGGCAGCGGCCGCGCGGGCAACGTCGGTAGCGACATTGTCGGCGGGGATCGGTTGGATCAGCGCGTCGGGTACCCGCACTTCGTCGCCGGCGATCATCGAGTCGGTGATGCCATCGGCGAATTCGGCGAACTGAGTTGCCCGCACGATCGTGTACGGAAGACCGGATTCGGTGATGATCTTCTCCTGCATCACCTTGGCCCGCATGTAGCCGCTGTCGGGTAGCCCATCGACACCGACGATCGACAGCGCGACATAGTGACCCACCCCGGCGGCCCTGGCCGCGGCGACCAGGTTGGTCGTCGACGCCGTGAAGAACTCCATCACCGCGTCGTCTTCGAACGACGGCGAATTGAGCAGGTCGACAAGGACGTTCGCGCCGGCGAGCGCATCAGCAAGGCCGTCCCCGGTCAGCACGTCGACTCCCGATGTCCGTGATGCGGCCGCGACTTGGTGACCTTCACCTTCCAGAAGACCGACAACCTTGGTGCCGATCAAACCGCTGGCCCCAACAACTGTGATGTTCATATGAACTGCCTACCATCACAAGATGGAGCCCGTTGAGATAAACGCCGGTGCTTGGTATCTGCGTGCACCGCGGCAGGACGAGCTCATCGACGATCGCCCCGCGCTGGCCGACCTCGGTGAAACCGACCCGGACTATGTCACGCGATGCAGCGCGCTATGGGCGTCCGATACCGGCTATACGTGGGCGGTCTGCGAACCGACAACCGGCGAGTTGTTGGCCGAGGTGACGGTTGATCCGGTGGCCGCCACCGTCCGAACAAGGGCACGCGACGGCCACACCGATGCGGCGGCGATCGCCGAACAATCCGTGCGCCGGTTTGCCGCGGCCATGCTAGGCATCACGGTGTAGTCGCATCGATGTCATCGCCGGACGCCAGGTCGGCACAGTCCACCGCGACCACGTCGGTGCGGTCGCGAAGAAACGGACGCGCTCCCTCGTCGCCGCGAAGTCCGTCGAGCAGTTGCGGCCAGTGCGTGCGCGCGATGACGACGGGATGGCCCGGCCGGTTTCCGTAGCGCGCACGGGCCAGCCCCGATGGTGACGTGCGCGCGGCGTCGAGCACCCGACGCACCGCGTCAGCGCCGACACCTGGTGTGTCGACCGCGTGCAGAACGACATAGTCCGCGTCGATGGCGGTCACACCTGCCCGGACCGACGCGCTGAGCCCCTGCGCCCAGTCCTCTGCAAGCACCGCCCGCGCGGGCGCTGGCACGTCGACCACTGCGGCACCCAACACCACGACGACGTCGTCGCAGCCCCCTTCGGCAAGTGCGGTGACGCAGGCGCGCAGCCAGTCGCCGTTTTCGGCAAGCACCTTTGGCATGCCATACCGGGTCCCCGCCCCGGCCGCGAGCAGCACACCGGCCGCGGCGGCGCCTTTCGACATACGAACAGTGTGACTGAGCTGGGTCTATTGAAAAACCTCTTAGATCGATTGCCGCGCGGCGGCCGTCCGGCCTAAAATGCAATGCAGGTTGAGTTCACAGCCGCTGGAGACGTCAATACGACGTGCAGGGCAGAACTCCCGCCCTGCAGCGAAGGCTTTGAGGACGCAGAGCCAACCTTGACGTGAACCACAGTACGAAATCAAGTATTCCGACTGATGGAGTCACAATGTCTACCTCTTCACATGCTCATTCGGCGACGCCCGAGCCCCTCATTGAACGCACCGACTGCCACACGGCTCACTTCGCCACCAGGTGGCTGGAGCCAGAAACGGCGGTCATCACCGCACATGGCGAACTCGACGCGGCCAACGCGCAGGAGTTCGTCAACTACTCGCTGCGCCACGCTGCCCACACCGATCGCCTGGTGCTGGATCTGACGGGCGTGGAGTTCTTCGGTACCGCGGGCTTTTCCGCGCTGCACAGCGTGAATGTGCGCTGTGCAGGGGAGAAGATCGAATGGGCGCTGACGCCGAGCCCGGCCGTCACCCGGCTGCTGCGCATCTGCGATCCCGATTCGGCCTTGCCGATCTGCGACAGCGTCGAAACGGCGGTGTCCGCCGTGCAGGGTGAACCGCGGCGGTTACTGCAGCTCGTCGCGCAGGCGCGCTAGCGACTTCGCCAACAAACGGGACACGTGCATCTGCGAGATGCCTACCCGTTCGGCGATCTGTGTCTGCGTCAACGATTCGAAGAACCGCAGCAGCAGCACGGTCCGCTCCCGCTCCGGCAACTTAGCGAGCAAGGGCCGCAACGATTCCCGGTTCTCGATCTGATCCAGGCTGAGATCGACATCGCCGAGCGTGTCGGCAATCGCAGGCGCATCCTCGCTGCCGCTGCCGCCGCTGTCGATCGACAGCGTGTTGTAGGAGCTTCCCGCGACAAGGCCCTCGATCACCTCGTCGCGGTCCATTTCCAGCTCGGCGGCCAGCTCCGTCGCAGTGGGCGCGCGGCCAAGTCGCTGTGACAGATCGGCCGTCGCGGCGCCCAACCTCAGGTGCAGTTCCTTGAGCCTGCGCGGCACCTTGACCGACCAGCTGTTGTCGCGGAAATGCCTGCGGACCTCACCCATGATGGTCGGCACCGCAAACGACACGAAATCCGAGCCGGCGTGGACATCGAACCGGATGACCGCGTTGACCAATCCCACGCGGGCCACCTGCACCAGGTCGTCGCGCGGCTCGCCGCGCCCATCGAATCTGCGGGCGATGTGATCGGCCAATGGCAGGCATCGCTCCACGATCCGGTCGCGTTGACGCTGGAATTGCGTCGACGAATCGGGTAGCTGCTCAAGCTCGCGGAACATGTCGGCGACATCCGCGTATTCAGCGTTCGACCGCTTCGACGAACCCTTGGCCTGCGAAGGGGTCACCTCAGAGAGCTCGCTCGCCTCGCGGTCAAGGAGATCCCGAATACCAGCCCCTCCTCGGGGGCCTTTCCGTCCTGGAAGGTCCGCACCTCGTCGGTCAGCGAACTCAGAACGTGCCAACTGAAGCTGCCCGGGGCCAGGATGTCCGGGCTCTTGCACGTGGTCGATGCGTTGATGACCACCGCATCCTCGCGAGGATCGACCACCAGCAGAAGCGTTGCGTCGGGAACCGCCGACCGGATCAACCGCGTGCAGGCTTCGTCGACGGCGAGGCGCAGGTCGGCGACGGCGTCGAAATCGAGGTCCTCGAAGGTGCCGACGGCGGCCACGAGAGTGCGCAGCATCGCTAGGTTCTCAAGCTGCGCGGAGACCCGGAGTTCGACCGATCGGCCGCTGCGTTGCTGCCCGTTGTCCGTGTTCGCGACGTCGGCCATATGACCTCCCGGCAATGTTCTCGCGAGACTACCCCAGGTCGGATCCCAGCTAACCATCGGCGCTCGAATGACCGGTTAGGAAGGACGTGTGGCAATGATGCCGGCGGGGTAATCCTCTGTCATGAACGACATTGCGCCACAGGGTCAGGTCGACGACGCGACCGCCACCCGCCCGCTGCGCCGGGTACTCATCGCCGTCGGACTCGTGCTCGTGGTGCTGATCCTGGTGGGGGTCGCGATATACGCCGGGGCGTTCATCATGCTGGCGCCGATGATGCAATGACAGCGCCAATGACGAGAACTCCGGCGCCGCGCCGTTCGATGTCCTCTTCGCCATGGTCCACCTGCAATACCCCGCCGTGGTCGTCCGTCAAACATGCGACTTCGCCGTAGCGCCGTTCGCGGCCCCGGGATACGCCGGGTGCGCCGCGGACCCGGGTTCAGCTACCAGAATCCCGACGGCACACCGGTCACCGATGCGGAGACGCTTGAACGCATCAAGGAGCTAGTGATCCCGCCCGCATGGAGGAAGGTGTGGATCTGCTCGTATCCCAACGGGCACATCCAGGCGGTCGGAACCGACGCCGCGGGCCGTTGCCAATACCTCTACCACCAGAAGTGGCAGGAGGAGCGCAACGAGGAGAAGTTCGACAGGGTGCTGGAGATGTCGGGCGCGCTGCCAGACATGCGACGGCGCATCGCCGCCGACCTTCGCCGTCGCGGCCTCGCGCGCGACCGGGTGGTTGCCCTCGCCCTGCACATACTCGACCTCGGCTACTTCCGGGCGGGTGGCGAACAGTATGCCGAGGAAAACAACTCATATGGCCTCTCCACACTGCTGTGCGAACACGTCGCTCTGCAGAAGCAGGCCGTCGAGTTCGACTACCCCGCCAAGAGCGGTGTGCGCCGAACGTTGTTGATCGACGATCCCGAGGTAGTTCGGTCGGTGCGGGCACTGCTGCGCAGGCGCGGCCGCACGGAGCGATTCCTCGTGTGCCGCAACGGCTCCGGCTGGACCGACCTTCACGCCGAAGACCTCAACGCACGGTTCAAGGAACTCGTCGGCGACGAGTACACCGTCAAGGACCTGCGCACCTGGCATGGCACAGTGCTCGCGGCCGCCGCGTTGGTCGACTCGGACCCCCCAGAGAACAAGACCGCGATCAAACGCGTGGAATCCGCGGTGATGAAGGAAGTCGCAGAAGAGCTCGGCAACACTCCGGCCGTGGCCCGTTCGTCGTACGTCGATCCGCGGGTGCTCGAAGGTTATGAGTCCGGCCTGACGATCGCCGCGGGCGTACGGCGGGCGAACCGCACCAAGGCCCCCGGTGAGCGGCAGGCCATCCTGGAGGACAGCACCGCTCGGCTGATCCGAAAGGTGGCCAAGGGTTGAACGGAATTGAATCGTCCAGCGGTCAAACACGATCCACCCGAATCTGGTCCGGAGGTTTGCCGATCGGGCCGAGTGGGAACCCAAGTCACTGCGTGGGGAGATCCCCCATGCGGCCCATAAGGGTCCCCACGCTCAAGAAGTGGGCAACGACCAATCCCGCCAAGAGTGAAAGGCAATTATGACTGACAAGAACAACTCTGGCCCGGAAGAAGGCATCAAGGGCGTCGTCGAGGACGTCAAGGGCAAGGCCAAGGAAGCGGTCGGAACCGTAACGGGCCGTGACGATATGGTCCGCGAGGGCAAGGCGCAGCAGGATAAAGCCGACGCCCAGCGCGATGTCGCCAAGAAGGAAGCCGAGGCCGAGGCGGCCCGCGGCGGCGCCAAGGCAGCTGAGAAGCGCCAAGAGGCCGAGCAGCGGTAGTCAAGGCACAACAGATCGGGCCCAGCCAATTGGCTGGGCCCGATCTCTTGTTGTCTCCTAACTGCTTGGCCTTTGTCGCTCCGCGTCGGGATGCTCTGCGTACCAACGGTCTTCGATGCGGCGTACCCGCAGGTGTTCGACGAGCAGCCAGCCCGCGCCGACGATGAATCCAGCGCCCGCGAGCGATGCCAGCGTCAAGCCGACGTCGTGGTGTTTGGTGGCGAACGCCGCAAGGCACGACACGAACAGCACCAGGGTGACACCGATTACGATGAGCCCCGGCATGATTTTGTTGTCCTTCATCGACTCGCCGGCGTGCGGCCGCGTTGTCCTCGAGTGGTCGACGGGATCCTTCGGGCCTTTCATCGGTACTCCTCTCTCGGCATACCTTCGCCCGGCACAACATGGGCTAATTCAACGGTAGATCTACTTGACGGCGTTGTGGGAGAAACGGACACGTCAGAGAAAGTCACTCAACAGCGCTGGCCCGGCCAGAGCGGGCATGCTCATCGTCAGCACCAAGAGCATCAGCGTGAGCAGAAACCAGCCTGCGCCCTGCCAGGCCCACCACGTCTCGTGGTTTCGCCAGGTCTGATAGGTACGGACGAAGGCGCGAAGACCGCCGGCCAACAGAATGAGCGGCGCGCCCACCGCGAGGAGGGTACGTTGGGGGACCCCGCAGGCCATCGTGTCTGCGGTCGCGCCGTGACAGGTGCTGACCCAGAGGGCGGCGAAGACTACGAAGGCCGCGCCAAGTACCGCGACCACGAGGCCGAACCGCACGGCGTCGCGGACGTTCGCGTCGTCCTGGCGCAGGTCGTTAGGGGTGTGATGCACAGCCACGTGCGGAGAATTCCCTGGCCGGGGAGCGAATAAACCTCAGGATTCGACGCGCAAATGCGCGGTCAGCAGCAGCCTGTCGTACACAGCCCTGACGGGCAGTTCTTCTTCGTAGGAAAGCCCGAGAAAGTCACTCGCGATTTGCTCGGCCAGCGCGCGCAACTTGGTGTTGGTCTCCTGGGAGCGCCATTTGAGCAGCTCGAACGCCGATTCGGCGTTGATCCGGTAGATGAGCATGAGCATGCCTTTTGCCTGTTCGATGCCGCTGCGCGCCTCCGCGATCTCGGCTACCGCCTCGGTGACGCTCTCGTCGTGGGCCTCCTTGATCGACGGTGTGACGTCGACGTAGAAGCCGTGCGTGCCGATCACCAGGCCCGAGTCGTCGAACAGCTGGTCACCGACCACAACGACGTGATGCACATCGCCCCGGGTGTCAAGGATGCGGTGCCGGGTAGAGAACGCGCCCGAGGTGCGGCGGATCTCCTCCAGGGTGGCTGCCACCTGGCCGTAGTCGTCGGGATGCTTGTGGGACAGCACCAGGTCCGTGGTCGGGTGCACGGTGCCGGCCTCATAACCGTGCATGCGCTCGACCTGAGGTGACCACTCCCAGTGTTCGTCGGCGAAATAGAACCGGAACCACCCGACACGCTGGGGGTCGCCGCCCGCCAATGCGTGCTCGACGGGCGATTGCCCCTCGAAGTCGGCCAGCTCATCGCTCATGCTGTGCAGATTAACCTGGTCAGCCAACAGTCCGGCATCGAACCAGATCCGGCCGGTCGTTGATCGGATATGTCGGCGTGACGACCTACCATTCGCCCGTGACGCGCACGAGGCTCTACGTGGTTGTGTCGGCGGCGTCAGGCATCGCAGCCTATGTCCTCGGCGCTCCCCCGTCTGGAGCCTGGTGATCGGAGCCCTCGCACCGGCCGTTCTCGCAGCGGCGCCCCGATTCCTTCGCGGCGCACTCGACGGCGTGAGCACTCCCGACGATGAGGCGGCCGAATTGTCGGGCACCGAGTTCGAGGACTACGTCGCGCGGATCGCCCGGTCTAATGGGATGCCGGTGATCATGACCTCGATCACAGGCGACTGGGGTGTCGACGTGATCGTTGGCAAGCGTCCCAATCGCCTTGCCATTCAATGCAAACGACAGTCCCGCCCAGTCGGCGCAAGCGCCGTTCAGGAGGTGGTCGCGGGCGCGCCGATGCAAGACTGCACGCGGACGATGGTGGTCACCAACAACGAATTCACCCCCGCCGCACGAAAACTCGCCGAACTACACGGCTGCGAGCTCGTCGGCGGTGCCGACTTGCCGCGATTGCGGTCGACGATCCGGCGCCTCACGGAGCCCGCTGCGCCGTTTGAGGCCGATCAGGCCTAGCTGAGCACGTCGCGCACGGCGGCGACGGCGGCGTCGATCTCCTCGCGCGAGACCGTCAGCGCTGGCCGGAACCGCACGCTGGTCGCACCACTGGCCAGCATGATCACCCTGCCGTCCCAGAGCAGGCGGATCAACTCGTCGCGCTGCGCAGCGGACGGCAAGCTGAATGCACACATCAGCCCGCGGCCGCGCACGTCGAGCACCAACCCCGGGAACTCCGCCGCAAGACCTTCGAGCCGGTCGAGCAGATAGCGACCCGCCTTCGCGGCGCGGACAAGCAGCTCATCGGACTCGATGATCTCGAGAATGCGGCGCGACCGCACCATGTCGACGAGGTTCCCGCCCCAGGTCGAGTTGATCCGGGAGCTGACCGTGAACACATTGTCGGGCACCTCGTCGACCCGACGGCCGGCCATGATGCCGCACACCTGCGTCTTCTTTCCGAACGCCACCACATCGGGCGCGACACCCAATTGCTGATAGGCCCAAGGGGTTCCGGTCATCCCGCAACCGGTCTGCACTTCGTCGAAAATGAGCAGCGCGTCGTACTCGTCGCACAGTTCTCGCATCGCTGCGAAGAACTGCGGCCGGAAGTGACGGTCGCCGCCCTCTCCCTGGATCGGCTCGGCGATGAAGCAGGCGATGTCATTCGGGTGGGCTTCGAACGCCTCGCGGGCCTGACGCAACGATTCGGCTTCCAGCGCGTCCATGTTCGCATCGGGCCGGATGTAGGGCGCATCGATTCGGGGCCAGTCGAACTTCGGGAACCGGGCGACCTTGTTCGGATCGGTGTTGGTCAGCGACAGCGTGTAACCGCTGCGGCCGTGGAACGCGCCGCGCAGGTGCAGCACCTTGGTGCCCAGCTCCGGGTCAACGCCGCGAGCCTCGTTGTGCCGGCTCTTCCAGTCGAACGCCACCTTCAGCGCGTTCTCGACGGCAAGCGCTCCCCCGTCCACGAAGAACAGGTGCGGCAGCGCGGGGTCGCCGAGCACGCGAGAGAACGTGTCGACGAAACGCGCCATCGGCACGCTGTACACGTCGGAATTGCTTGGCTTGTTCACCGCTGCCTGCGCCAACTCCGCGCGGAACTCATCGTCGTCGGCCAGCGCCGGGTGGTTCATGCCCAGCGCGGATGATGCGAAGAAGGTGAACATGTCGAGGTAGCGCTCGCCGGTGCGGGCATCCACCAGATACGAACCCGACGAGCGGTCGACGTCGAGGACGAAGTCGAGCCCATCGGCGAGGATACTGCGCGCCAGGACGTCGCGGACATCGGCGGGACCGATGGCGGCAGCCAGTTCAGTCGGTGTCAGGACAGCGGTCATGAACCCATCTTAACGCATTATTTACGGCCTCTACACCATCTGGCCGTAACTATTACGGTACGAAGTCGCGTGCGTCGTAAAAAGTTTGTAAGATGATCGTGCTTCGGGTACGGACGTTCGCCGCGGTCCGTATCTGTTGCAGCAAGTCTTCGAGCGCCCGCGGGGACTCGACACGAACCAGCAGGACGTAACTCTCCTCGCCGGCCACCGAGTGACACGACACGATGGCCGGTATGTGTTCGAGCCGCGCGGGCGCATCATCAGGTTGAGAGGGATCGAGAGGGGTGATGGCCACGAACGCCGAAAGCATTTTCCCGACTGCCTCGGGGTTGATCCGCGCCGAATACCCGGTGACGACGCCTCGAGACTCCAGCCGGCGCACCCGCGACTGGACGGCCGACACCGACAGTCCTGCGGTCGCGGCGAGGTGGGCCAGCGTGGCCCTCCCGTCGACGATCAGTTCCCGCACCAGTTTGCGGTCGATCTCGTCGAGCTGCACCGGTTCATGCGGGTGTTCGTCGGGTTCACCCATGGCCGCACTGTATCCGAGGCGGCACACGCCATGAGTCAACGTGTCGAAACGTGGGAGCTGCGCGCGAAATTCGCCGCGGCATTGTCACGGATGTACGCCGCCGAGGTGCCTGCGTACACCACCCTGGTCGAGGAGAGCGTCGCGGTGAACCGCGAATTCGGCGCGTCCGAGCGGGTGACCGCCGAACGCCACGGCGCGATCCGCGTCGGCAGCGCCCGAGAACTTGCCGACCTGGCTGACCTCTTCTCTGCGTTCGGCATGTACCCGGTCGGCTTCTACGACCTGCGCGACGCCGCGTCGCCGGTGCCGGTGGTGTCGACCGCCTTCCGGCCGATCGATAACGACCAACTGGACCGCAACCCGTTCCGGGTGTTCACCTCGATGCTCGCGACGGCTGACACCCGCTTCTTCCCTGCCGACCTGCGCGACCGTGTCGACCGGTTCGTTGCCGCGCGGCAGCTCTTCGATCCGGCGCTTATCGCTGAGGCCAGCCGCATCGCCGCAGATGGCGGTGCGCTACGCGAATGCGCCGACCGGTTCGTGGCCGCGGCGGTGGCCGTGTTCGCTCTGTCGCGTGAACCGATCGATCGCGGCTGGCACGACGAGCTGACCAACGTCTCGGCGGTGGCCGCCGACATCGCCGGTGTGCGCACCACGCACATCAACCACCTGACTCCCCGGGTGCTCGACATCGACGAGCTGTACCGGCGTATGGCGGCCCGCCGCATTGCCATGATCGACGCCATTCAGGGTCCGCCTGCCTGGTCTGGTCCCGATGTGTTGTTGCGGCAGACGTCATTTCGTGCCCTTGCCGAGCCACGCCCTTTCCGCGATGCCGACGGCACGGTTTCTGACGGAACACTGCGGGTGCGCTTCGGCGAGGTCGAGGCGCGGGGCGTCGCGCTGACCCCGGTGGGCCGTCAACGCTATGACGCCGCGATGGCCACAGCTGATCCCGCCGGGGTGTGGGACGAGTATTTCCCCGCCACCCACGAGAAGATGGCCGCCAGCGGGCTGGCCTACTACCACGGTGGGGACCCATCGAAACCCGTTGTCTACGAGGATTTCCTGCCGGCATCGGCCGCGGGGATCTTTCGCTCCAACCTCGATTCCGACACGCAGGCGGCCGAAGCGGCCGACAATGCGGATTACAGCTTGAGTTGGTTGGCCGGTCGGATCGGACACCACATTCACGACCCATACGACCTCTACGAGAAAGTCGCATCATCATGACCAGCGTTCAGACATCCAAGCTTCCAACGGCCGACGCATTGCGTAGCCAGGCTCGCGACGCGCTGAGCGCAGTCGGCTCGCAGGCCGAGCTCAGCGAGCCGGGCGGCCACGGCCTGCAGGCCAGCACACCCATCACCGGCGAGGTGCTGTTCACCATCGCTGAGACGATCGCAGAACAGGCCGACACCGCGATAGCCGAAGCCGCGCAGGCGTTTACGAAATGGCGGACTACCCCGGCACCGGTCAGGGGTGCGCTGGTGGCCCGGCTTGGCGAGCTGCTCATCGAGCACAAGTCCGATCTCGCCACCCTTGTCACGATCGAGGCAGGCAAGATCACCTCCGAAGCCCTCGGCGAGGTGCAGGAGATGATCGATATCTGCCAGTTCGCCGTCGGCCTTTCGCGCCAGCTGTACGGCAAGACCATCGCGTCCGAACGTCCAGGGCACCGACTCATGGAGACTTGGCATCCGCTCGGCGTCGTGGGTGTCATTACCGCGTTCAACTTCCCGGTCGCGGTGTGGGCGTGGAACACCGCGATCGCGTTGGTGTGCGGTGACACCGTGGTATGGAAGCCGTCGGAGCTGACTCCCCTGACGGCGCTGGCATGCCAGGCCTTGATCGAACGGGCCGCCGACGACGTGGGGGCTCCGCGCGAGGTGAGCCGGCTCGTCCAGGGCGGCCGCGAGGTCGGCGAGCGTCTTGTCGACGATCCCCGGGTGGCGTTGCTCAGCGCGACCGGGTCGGTGCGAATGGGTCAGCAGGTCGGTCCGCGGGTGGCGCAGCGGTTCGGCAAGGCGCTGCTGGAGCTGGGCGGCAACAACGCGGCGATCGTCACCCCGTCGGCCGACCTCGACCTCGCGGTGCGGGGAATCGTGTTCTCCGCGGCGGGCACCGCGGGCCAGCGCTGCACCTCGCTGCGCAGGCTGATCGTGCATTCGTCGGTGGCCGACGAACTGGTGGATCGCATCACCAACGCCTACCGGCAGCTGCCGATCGGCGACCCGGCCGCGGACGGCACACTGGTCGGCCCGCTCATCCACGAGACCGCCTACCGCGACATGGTTCGCGCCCTCGAGCAGGCCCGCGCCGACGGCGGCGAGGTGTCCGGCGGCGAGCGCCACGACGTCGGTGACGAGAGCGCCTACTACGTCGCACCTGCGGTGGTGCGGATGCCCTCTCAGACCGAGGTGGTGCACGACGAGACGTTTGCGCCGATCCTCTACGTGTTGACCTACGACGAGCTCGACGATGCGATCGCGCTGAACAACGAGGTGCCGCAGGGTCTTTCGTCGGCGATCTTCACTCTCGACGCGCGGGAAGCGGAGCGCTTCATGGCGGCCGACGGTTCCGACTGCGGCATCGCCAACGTCAACATCGGCACCTCGGGTGCGGAGATCGGCGGTGCGTTCGGCGGCGAGAAGCAGACCGGCGGCGGCCGCGAATCGGGTTCGGATGCGTGGAAGGCCTACATGCGTCGGGCCACCAACACCGTCAACTACTCCTCCGAGCTGCCCCTGGCGCAGGGCGTGCACTTCGGCTGACGCCGGGCCTCTCGCGTTTCGATACCGCAACAGTTGGTCACTCTACGACCATGCTTGGGCTGCCCGATACCGTGCGCGCCTGCCTGTTCGATCTCGACGGAGTACTGACCGACACCGCGAGCGTGCACAAAACGGCATGGAAAACCATGTTCGACTCGTACCTGCAGGACCGAGCGAAGCGAAACGGAGAGAAGTTCGTTCCTTTTGATGTGACCGCCGACTATCAGACCTATGTCGACGGCAAGAAACGAGAGGACGGTGTGCGGTCGTTTCTGGACTCTCGTGGCATCACCCTCCCCGAAGGTGGCCCGGACGACGGGCCATCGGCGGAAACGGTGCAGGGGTTGGGCAATCGCAAGAACGAACAATTCCAGCAGGCCATCCACGACGACGGCGTGAAGGTGTTCGAGGGATCGCGCCAGTATCTCGAGGCGGTTTCCGCCGCGGGCTTGGCGGTCGCCGTCGTGTCGTCAAGCTCCAACACTCGCGAAGTGCTCAAGGTCACCGCGCTCGACAAATTCGTCCAGCACCGAGTCGACGGTGTGACGATGCGCGAGCAACACATCGAGGGCAAGCCGGCGCCTGACTCGTTCCTTCGCGCCGCCGAGCTGCTCGATGTGACGCCCGCGGACGCAGCGGTTTTCGAAGACGCGTTGGCCGGCGTCGAGGCAGGCCGGCGCGGCGACTTCGGCTGCGTCGTCGGTGTCGATCGAGTCGGCCAGTCAGAAGCGTTGCGCCGCAACGGCGCCGACGTCGTGGTGACCGATCTCGCCGAGCTGCTGCCGAACTGATGATCACCGACGAAACCTTCCCCGTCGAGCCGTGGCACGTGCGCGAGACCAATCTGAATCTCGATCTTCTGGCACAGTCAGAGTCGGTGTTCGCGTTGTCCAACGGTCACATCGGACTCCGCGGCAACCTCGACGAGGGCGAACCGTACGGACTGCCCGGCACCTACCTCAACTCGTTCTACGAGACCCGTCCACTGCCGTACGCCGAAGCGGGATACAGCTATCCGGAGGACGGTCAGTCACTGATCGACGTGACCAACGGCAAGATCATGCGCCTGCTCGTGGACGACGAACCGTTCGACGTCCGCTACGGGAAGCTCCACTCGCACGAACGAGTGCTGGACCTGCGGGCGGGCACCCTGGCCCGCGACGTGAGCTGGACCTCTCCGGCGGGCAAGCAGGTGAAGCTGCGCACGACGCGACTCGTGTCGTTGGCGCAGCGCAGTGTGGCAGCCATCGAGTACGTGGTGGAAGCTGTCGACGAATTCACCCGTGTCACAGTGCAATCCGAGCTTGTCGCGAATGAAGACCAGCCGCGACCGTCCGCCGATCCGCGGGTCGCCGCAGTGTTGTCAAAGCCGCTGGAGGCCGTGCAGCACGACGCGGCCAACAACGGAGCGTGTCTGGTGCACCGAACCCGAAGCAGCGGCTTGATGATGGCCGCCGCGATGGAGCACCTGATCGAGGTGCCCGGCAGGGTCGAGGCGAACACCGAGGCAGGCGAGGACTGGGCACGAACGACGATCATCTGCGGACTGCGGCCAGGACAGCAGCTGCGCGTCGTCAAGTTTCTCGCCTACGGATGGTCCAGCCTGCGATCACGCCCCGCGTTGCGCGACCAAGTGCTCGGCGCGGTCGCGGGCGGTCAGTACAGCGGGTGGGACGGACTGCTCGAGTTGCAGCGCGAGTGCCTTGACGAGTTCTGGGATTGTGCGGACGTCGAGGTAGACGGCGACGCCGTTTGTCAGCAAGCCGTGCGCTTCGGTCTGTTCCACGTACTGCAGGCCAGTGCGCGCGCCGAACAACGGGCGATTGCGGGAAAGGGCCTTACGGGCACCGGATACGACGGCCACACCTTCTGGGATACCGAGGGATTCGTCCTTCCCGTGCTCACCTACACCGCACCCAAGGCGGCTGCAGATGCGCTGCGATGGCGGGCGTCAACGCTGGATCTGGCGCGTGACCGCGCCGCCGAACTCGATCTCGCAGGGGCCGCATTTCCCTGGCGGACGATCCGAGGGCAGGAGTGTTCGGGGTATTGGCCAGCGGGCACGGCAGCCTGGCATGTCAACGCTGACATCGCCATGGCATTCGAGAGGTATCGCGTCGTCACAGGCGATGATTCGCTCGAAGCCGACTGTGGTCTGGAGGTGCTGATCGAAACCGCGCGGCTGTGGCTTTCGTTGGGCCATCACGACCGGCACGGGGTCTGGCATCTGGACGGCGTCACCGGTCCCGACGAGTACACCGCCCTCGTCAGCGACAACGTGTTCACCAATCTGATGGCGGCGCACAACTTACGCATCGCCGCAGAGGCCTGCGGGCGTCACCCCGACGCCGCCTCCGCAATGGGGGTGGACTCGGAGGAGACCGCCGCGTGGCGCGATGCGGCCGATTCGGTGCACATCCCGTACGACGACGAACTCGCTGTGCATGAGCAATGCGAGGGCTTCACCAAACTGCGCGAGTGGAACTTCACCGAGAACACGTCGTATCCGCTGCTTCTGCACGAACCCTACGTGCGGCTCTACCCGTCTCAAGTCATCAAGCAGGCCGATCTCGAGCTCGCGATGCACTGGCGCAGCCAGGCGTTCTCGCCAGAGGAGAAGGCACGCAACGTGGACTATTACGAACCTCGTACCACCAGGGACTCGTCCCTGTCTGCCTGCACGCAGGCCGTGATGTGTGCCGAGGTGGGCCATCTGGAACTGGCGCACGACTACCTGTACGAAGCGGCGCTGATCGACCTGCGAGACCTGCACAAGAACACTCGCGATGGGCTGCATATGGCGTCACTGGCGGGCGCATGGACGGCGTTGGTCGCCGGATTCGGGGGCCTGCGGGACGACGAGGGTGAACTTGCCCTCGACCCACAGCTACCGAATGCCATCACGCGGATGCGGTTTCGACTGCGCTGGAAGGATTTCCGGATGACGGTCGACGTCACCCACGACGAGGTGACCTACGCGCTTCGCGACGGGCCGGACCGCAAACTGTCAATTCGCCATGCCGGCGAACCGCTCGACCTGCGCACCAACTCGCCCACTTCGGTTCCCGTGAAGCGCCGCGAGCAGCTGTTACCGCCGCCCCCGCAGCCGCCAGGACGCGAGCAGATTCGGCGGCCGAACGTTGACAGCTGAGTACGATCATTCGCCGCTGTTAGACATATGCCAATTAGGATGGCGGCATGGCTGAACCCGACGCTCTTCGCGCAAGCGGCTCATCGGCGGCCCGACGGCGACTGTCCCCCGACGATCGCCGCAACGAACTGCTCGCGTTGGGCGCGGAGGTGTTCGGCCAGCGACCGTACGACGAGGTGCGCATCGACGAGATCGCTGAGCGCGCCGGGGTGTCACGCGCGCTGATGTACCACTACTTCCCCGACAAGCGCGCTTTCTTCACTGCCGTTGTTCGCGCCGAGGGCGAGCGACTCTTCGAGGCAACCAATACCCCGCCCGACCCGGAGGCGAGCCTGTTCAACCAGTTGCGCGCGGGTGTGCTGGCGTATCTGCGCTACGACGAGGAACACCCGCACGGCGCCTGGGCCGCCTACATGGGCATGGGCAACTCCGACCCGATCCTGCGCGGCATCGAGGACATCGACAACGACCGCCAGGCCAACCGGATCATCGGCAGAATCATGGATGCGGTCGGCGGCGCGATGGACTCCAAGGTGGAACGCGATCTGCGGGTCACCATTTACGGCTGGCTCGCGTTCAATTTCGAGATGTGCCGGCAGCGGCTGCTGGACCCGTCGATCGATGCCGAATACGTGGCCGACGTCTGCGCGCACACCCTGCTCGACGCGATCGGGCGGGTGCCCGGTGTCCCCGCTGAGCTGGCAGAAGCCGTCTCAACTGCGCATCGCTGATAATTGTCGGTGCGGGTTGGCACCATGACGAGATGATCTCCGATCCACTTGGGCGCTTCAGCGCGCTGACCCGCGAGTGGTTCACGGGCACATTCGCCGAGCCCACTCCCGCGCAGGCCCAGGCGTGGTCGGCGATCGCCGACGGCGATAACACTCTGGTCATCGCGCCGACCGGGTCCGGCAAGACGCTCGCCGCGTTCCTGTGGGCGATCGACCGGCTTGCCTCATCCGAGCCAAGGCCCGCCAGCGCCGGCACCCGGGTGCTGTACGTCTCGCCGCTGAAGGCGCTGGCCGTCGACGTCGAGCGGAACCTGCGCACACCGTTGACCGGCATCGGCCGCATCGCCGAGCGCCGTGGTGTGCCCGCACCGGACATCAGCGTCGGTGTGCGGTCCGGCGACACCACGCCCGCCCGCCGCCGCGAGCTGATCGCCAAGCCGCCGGACATCCTGATCACCACGCCGGAATCGTTGTTCCTGATGCTCACGTCGGCGGCTCGCGAGACGCTGACCGAGGTGCAGACGGTCATCGTTGATGAGGTGCACGCGGTCGCCGGCACCAAACGCGGTGCGCACCTGGCTCTGTCGCTGGAGCGGCTCGATCAGCTGTTGGCAACATCGGCACAGCGCATCGGTCTGTCGGCGACCGTGCGGCCGCCGGAGGAGGTCGCACGATTCCTTTCGGGTCAGGCGAGAACGACGATCGTCGCGCCGCCCGCCGCCAAGACGTTCGACCTCTCGGTGCAGGTGCCGGTCCCGGACATGGCGAACCTCGAAAACAACACCATCTGGCCCGACGTCGAGGCACGCATCGTCGACCTGATCGAGGCGCACCGCAGCTCGATCGTGTTCGCCAACTCACGCCGGCTGGCCGAGCGTTTGACCTCGCGGCTCAACGAGATTCACGCTGAACGGTCAGGAATCGAGCTGCCTGGCGCGCGAAATCCTCAGGTCGGCGGCGGCTCGCCGGCCCAGCTGATGGCCAGCGGTCAGGCCTTTGGGGCCGAGCCGCTGCTGGCCCGAGCGCATCACGGCTCGGTCAGCAA
Source organism: uncultured Actinomycetota bacterium (assembly GCA_963766465.1). GTDB lineage: Bacteria > Actinomycetota > Actinomycetes > Mycobacteriales > Mycobacteriaceae > Mycobacterium. The sequence continues at coordinate 1,223,779 of CAVXZT010000008.1, read as the reverse complement.
GGAGCAGCGTGCGCAGGTCGAGGATGACCTCAAGAGCGGACGTTTGCGCGCCGTCGTCGCCACGTCGAGCCTGGAGTTGGGCATCGACATGGGCGCGGTCGATCTGGTGATCCAGGTCGAGGCGCCGCCGTCGGTGGCCAGCGGCCTGCAGCGCATCGGTCGCGCCGGTCACCAGGTGGGCGAGATCTCGCAGGGTGTGCTGTTTCCCAAGCACCGAACGGATCTGATCAGCTGCGCGGTGACGGTGCGGCGGATGCTGTCAGGCGATATCGAGACCATGCGGGTGCCGACCAATCCGCTCGACGTGCTGGCTCAGCACACGGTCGCGGCGTGCGCGCTCGAGCCGCTGGACGCCGACCACTGGTTCGACGCGGTGCGGCGCAGCGCCCCGTTTGCGACGCTGCCGCGCAGCGCATTCGAGGCGACGCTTGATCTTTTGAGTGGCAAGTACCCGTCCACCGAATTCGCCGAGTTGCGCCCGCGGCTGGTGTACGACCGTGACGCGGGAACGCTGACAGCGCGTCCTGGCGCGCAGCGGCTGGCGGTGACCTCGGGAGGTGCGATTCCCGACCGCGGCATGTTCACGGTCTACCTGGCGACTGACTCCGAAAAGCCTTCGCGAGTAGGTGAACTGGACGAGGAAATGGTCTACGAGTCCAGGCCCGGCGACGTGATCTCGCTGGGTGCGACCAGTTGGCGCATCACCGAAATCACCCACGACCGGGTACTCGTCATTCCCGCGCCGGGGCAGCCTGCGCGACTGCCGTTCTGGAAGGGTGACGGCGTTGGCAGGCCCGCCGAATTGGGCGCGGCGGTTGGCGCATTCACCGGCGAGCTGGCGAGGTTGGGCCGCGACGAATTCGCAGAGCGTTGCCGCGCAATCGGTTTCGACGAGTTCGCCTCTGACAACCTGTGGCAGCTGCTCGACGACCAGCGGCAGGCCACCGGCATCGTGCCGAGCGACACCACGTTCCTGGTCGAACGGTTCCGCGACGAGCTGGGCGACTGGCGGGTGATCCTGCACTCCCCCTATGGGCTTCGGGTGCACGGGCCACTTGCGCTGGCGGTGTCACGACGGCTGCGGGAGCGCTACGGCATCGACGAGAAGCCGACCGCTTCCGACGACGGCATCATCGTTCGACTGCCGGACACTTGGTCTGATGTCGGAACACCGCCCCCTGGGGCTGACCTGTTCGTGTTCGACGCCGACGAGATCGAGCCGATCGTCACCGCCGAAGTGGGCGGCTCGGCGCTGTTCGCATCCCGTTTCCGCGAATGTGCCGCGCGTGCGCTGCTTTTGCCGCGCAGACATCCCGGCAAGCGGTCGCCGTTGTGGCATCAGCGGCAGCGCGCCGCCCAGCTGCTCGACGTGGCCCGCAAGTACCCGGATTTCCCGATCGTGCTTGAGGCGGTCCGGGAATGTCTGCAGGACGTCTATGACGTGCCCGCGCTCACCGAGCTGATGCACCGCGTCGCTCAGCGCCGGCTGCGGGTGGTCGAGGTGGAGACCGCCACGCCGTCGCCGTTCGCGGCGTCACTGCTGTTCGGCTACGTCGGCGCATTCATGTACGAGGGCGACAGCCCGCTGGCCGAGCGGCGCGCCGCGGCACTGTCGTTGGACAGCGTGTTGCTCGCCGAGCTGCTGGGCCGCGTCGAGCTGCGGGAGCTGCTCGATCCGCAGGTCATCACGACGACCACGCAGCAGCTACAACACCTGAGCTCGGACCGGCTTGCCCGCGACGCCGAGGGCATCGCTGATCTGCTGCGGGTGTTGGGCCCGCTGACCGAGCACGAGATTGCGGACCGCTGCACGGTCACCGAAGTGGCCGGCTGGCTCGACGGCCTGCAGGCTGCCAGACGCGCGCTGACCGTCTCGTTCGCCGACCAAACCTGGTGGGTAGCAGTCGAAGACATCGGTCTGCTGCGCGACGGCGTAGGGGTGGCGGTGCCCGTCGGAGTGCCTGCGGCGTTCACCGAATCGGTCGACGACCCGCTGGGTGAGCTTCTCGGCCGGTACGCTCGTACCCGCGGGCCGTTCACGACGCACGCCGCCGCGGCGCGGTTCGGCCTCGGCCTGCGCGTGACCGCTGAAGTTCTCGGCAGGCTCGCGATCGACGGCAAGCTGATCCGAGGCGAATTCACCGACTCGGCCGATGGCGATCAGTGGTGTGACGCAGATGTTTTGAAGATCCTGCGGCGTCGGTCGTTGGCCGCACTGCGGGCGCAGGTCGAGCCCGTCAGCACAGCCGCTTACGGTCGCTTCCTGCCGTCCTGGCAGCAGGTGGCATCGCACAACTCGGGCATCGACGGCCTGGCTTCGGTGATCGATCAGTTGGCAGGAGTTCCCATGCCTGCCTCAGCGGTCGAGCCGTTGGTGTTCGGTCAGCGAGTTCGGGATTACCAGCCCGCGATGCTCGACGAACTTCTCGCAGCGGGTGACGTCACCTGGTCCGGGGTGGGTCAGATCGGTGGTGGCGCCTCCGGGTCGGATGGCTGGATCGCGTTCCATCCCGCCGACTCGGCGCCGCTGACGCTGGCCGCGGCGAAGGAGATCGAGTTCACCGAAACGCATCGAGCGATCATGGCCACACTCGGCGGGGGTGGAGCTTTCTTCTACCGGCAGCTAGCGGATAATCCCGGCGACGAGCTGAAACAGGCCTTGTGGGAACTGATTTGGGCCGGTTGGATCACCGGCGACACGTTCGCACCTGTCCGGGCGATGCTGGCGGGAACGCGTCGGTCGGGCGGCCGCCGCGCGGCCCCGGCGCACCGGCAGCGGCAACGGTCGCCGCGATTGAGCCGCTACAGCGTCGCGCATGCGCAGGCGCGCACCGCCGAGCCGACGGTGGCCGGCCGCTGGTCGGCGCTGCCCGCCGCCGAGCCCGAGTCGACCGTCCGCGCACATTTCCAGGCCGAGCTGTTGCTCAACCGGTATGGCGTGCTGACCAAGGGTGCGGTCGGGGCCGAGGAGGTGCCCGGCGGCTTCGCGATGCTGTACAAGGTGCTGACAGCGTTTGAAGACGCGGGCCGGTGCCAGCGGGGCTACTTCGTCGAATCGTTGGGCGGGGCCCAGTTCGCGGTGGCCTCGACGGTCGACCGGTTGCGGTCCTACCTCGACGGTGTCGACCCGGAGCACCGCGATTATCACGCGGTGGTGCTCGCGGCGGCCGATCCCGCCAACCCGTACGGGGCCGCGCTGCCGTGGCCGTCGAGAAAGGTGGCTGACGAGGACGCGACGCACCGGCCGGGCCGTAAGGCGGGCGCGCTGGTGGCAATGGTCGACGGTGAGCTGACGTGGTTCCTCGAACGGGGCGGGCGCTCGCTGCTGAGCTTCACCGACGACGCTGAGGCGCACATCGCTGCGGCATCGGCACTGACCGATCTGGTCAGCAGCGGACGCGTCGGTTCGCTGCTGGTCGAGAAGATCAACGGCGTACCGGTGCTGGAACCGGGCGCCGAGGGTGAGCGGGCCGCCGTACAGGATGCGTTGATGGGCGCTGGCTTCGCTCGCACGCCAAGGGGCCTGCGACTGCGGTGAAGAGCACTTCTACAGTGGGGGCATGTCGCTGTCGACCCCGCTGACGGAGATGTTCGGCATCGAGCATCCCCTCGTACTCGCCCCGATGGCTGGTGTTGCAGGCGGCGCGCTGACGGCCGCGGTCTCCGAGGGCGGCGGTCTCGGAATGCTCGGCGCCGGGCGCGGGGGCCTGGGATGGCTCGAGCGCGAATGCGCTGTGGCGCGGGCGGCGACTTCGAAGCCGTGGGGCATCGGGTTCTTGACGTGGGCCATCGGATGCGAAGCCATCGAAGCGGCGATCGAACAGTCCCCCGCGGCCATCATGCTGTCTTTCGGTGATCCCGCCCCGTTCGCCGAGGTGATCCGCGCTTCAGGTATTCCACTTATGGTTCAGGTGACGACGACGGATGAGGCGCGACGCGCGCTGAGCGTCGGCGCGAACGTCGTTGTGGCACAAGGTGCTGAAGCCGGCGGACACGGTGGAGGACGCGCGACGCTGCCGTTCGTGCCTGCGGTGGTGGACATTGCAGCGGACACACCGGTGCTGGCCGCGGGCGGTATCGCCGACGGCCGCGGTTTAGCGGCCGCGCTGATGCTCGGCTCCGCAGGCGCCATGGTCGGAACCCGCTTCGAGGCAACCAACGAAGCACTGCTCGATGCCGAAGAGATCAAGGCGATCACCACCGCCGGCGCCGCCGACACCATCCGCGGACGCGTCCTCGACATCGCCGCAGACGCGGGCTGGCCGTCTGAATACTCAGCGCGAACGCTGCGGAACGGCTTCACCGACACCTGGCAAGGCCGCGAGTCCGCGCTGGCGAACGACGACCGAGCACTCGCCGAGTTCCGGACCGCGGTTGACCGTGGCGACCGCGACTACCTGCCGATCTGGGCCGGTGAAGCCGTTGACCTCATCACGGACCTCGACTCAGCGAGTGCGTTGGTCGCACGCATCGCCGAGCAGGCTGAAAGGGCGATCACCGCGGCGGGGAACACCGTCCGAGCCCCGCGTGTTCGGCACTCACATGAGCGCTGACTTGATCAAGACACCCTTCGGGTTCACTTCTACGGCCGCCGAGGTCATTGCCGGCGTTGATCTGTCCGGTAAGCGGGCCATCGTCACCGGCGCCTCGTCGGGCATCGGCGTCGAGACCGCCCGCGCACTGGCGGGTGCCGGTGCGGCGGTCACGCTCGCCGTGCGCAACACAGAGACGGGTGAGCGGGTGGCCGCCGACATCCGCGAGGGCACCGGCAACGACACCGTCACAGTCGGCGCACTGGACCTCAGCGACCTGTCGAGCGTCCGCGCCTTCGTCGCGACATGGAGCGGCCCGCTTGACATCCTGGTCAACAACGCTGGCGTGATGGCCATTCAAGAACTGACGCTGTCGTCGAGCGGCCACGAGATGCAGTTCGCGACAAATCATCTCGGGCATTTCGCGCTCGCGTTGGGGCTCCACGATTCGCTTGCCGCGGCCGGCTCCGCCCGCATCGTATCGGTGAGCTCTGGCGGGCACCTGCGCTCGCCGGTGGTGTTCGACGACATCGACTACGCGTTCCGTGATTACGACCCGTTCGGCGCATACGGTCAGTCGAAGACCGCCAATGTGCTGTTCGCCGTGGAAGCCACGCGCCGTTGGGCTCCGGAAGGCATCTTCGTCAACGCGCTGATGCCGGGCGGCATCGCCACCCCGCTACAACGCCATCTCCCCGCGCACTACGCCGAGCAGGCGCTGGACGCGTTTCGTGCGGCCGGCACCGACTTCAAGTCAGTCGAGCAGGGAGCTGCGACCTCGGTGCTGCTGGCGGCTTCCCCATTGCTCGACGGAATCGGCGGCCGCTACTTCGAGGACTGCAACGAAGCCGTAAGGGTTGACCGACGCGGCGGACCCGGCCGGGGCGGCGTCGCGGCGTATGCGCTCGACCCGGCCAATGCCGAACGGCTGTGGCAACTCTCGCTGCAGATGATCGATGCCTGAGGGCGATACCGTCTGGCACACCGCCACCGTCCTGCGCGACGCGTTGGCAGGCAAGACGCTGACCCGGTGCGACGTCCGAGTACCGAAATACGCCACCATCGATCTGACCGGCCAGGTCGTCGACGAGGTGATCAGCAGGGGAAAGCACCTGTTCATCCGGATCGGATCGGCCAGCATTCATTCGCATCTGAAGATGGAAGGCAGCTGGAAGGTCACCCCGGTGAACAAGCCCAGCAGGGCTGGGCACCGGATCCGAATCATCTTGGAGACGGGCGACATTCAAGCGGCCGGCATCGATCTCGGCATGCTCGAAGTATTGGACCGCGAACACGATATGGACACCGTCGCGCACCTGGGCCCCGACCTGCTCGGCGACGATTGGGACCCTCACGTCGCGGCAAAGAATCTGACGAGCGACGGGGACCGGCCCCTTGCGCAGGCGCTGCTCGATCAGCGGGTGATGGCCGGTGTCGGCAATGTTTACTGCAACGAGTTGTGCTTCGTCAGGGGCCATTTGCCTACCGCGCCGATGAAAGACGTCAAGGACCCGCTTCGGATGGTGCAGCGAGCTCGTGACATGTTGTGGCTCAACCGGTCTCGCTGGAACCGCGCAACAACGGGCGATACCAGACCCGGCCGCGACCTGTGGGTCTACGGCCGGGCCGGTAAGCCGTGCCGACGATGCGGCACGGCAATCGAATCAGACAGCAGCGGAGACCGCGTCACCTACTGGTGCCCGTCTTGTCAAGCGTGACGGCAGTGCCAGTTTGAGGATCTTGCTTACGACCGTGGCGAACTGGTGTGGCAGCGAGCCCGTGTTGTAAGGGATGCCGTAGCGCTCGCAGATCTCCTGAACCTCGGGAGCGATCTCCGCGTGGCGGTGCGCCGGGATGTCGGGGAACAGGTGGTGCTCGATCTGGAACGACAGGTTGCCACTCAGGATGTGAAAGAGCTTGCCGCCGCTCAGGTTTGCCGATCCGAGGATTTGGCGGAAGTACCACATTCCGCGAGTCTCGGCCTTGGTCTCCTCGATCGAGAACTCCTGGGTGTCCTCGGGGAAGTGGCCGCAGAAGATGATCATGTAGGACCAGACGTTACGCATCAGGTTCGCGGTCAGGTTGCCGGCGAGCACGAACGGCGCGAACGGGCCGGCCAGCAGCGGGAAGGCCACATAGTCCTTCAGCGTCTGCCGCTTGGTCTTGCGCCAGATGCCCTCGAGGATCTCGCGCTTATCGGCGATCGTGATCTCGCCTGCCCTGATCCGCTCGGTCTCCAACTCGTGCAGCGCGACGCCGTACTGGAACAGCACCATGAGAAGGAAGGCGTACACCGGGTTGCCAAGGAAGTACGGCCGCCACGGTTGGTCTTCGCTCATCCGCAGAATGCCGTAGCCGATGTCGCGGTCCATCCCGACGATGTTCGTGTAGGTGTGGTGCATGTAGTTGTGCGAATGGCGCCACTGGTCGGCGGGGCATGCGGTGTCCCACTCGAACTTCTTGCCCGACAATGCCGGATCGCCCGTCCAGTCGTACTGGCCGTGCATGATGTTGTGGCCGATCTCCATGTTGTCGAGGATCTTCGAGATGCCCAGCATTGCGGTGCCAGCGAACCAGAACGGCGGGAAGATGCTGCCGAACAGCAGCGCACGGCCACCGATCTCCAGCGCGCGCTGGGCCTTGATGACGCGCCGGATGTAGGTGGTGTCGCGCTCACCAAGATCGGCGATCACGCGTTCCTTCAGTGCATCGAGCTCACGGCCGAATGACTCGGCCTGTTCGGGGGTCATCGTGACGGCCTTGCCGCCGACGGTTTTCGTGATGGTCTTCGGTTGCGTGGCAGTGGTGACAGTCATGTCGTCCAACTCCTTTCGTTAGAGCGCGAGGTCGACGTCGCCGACGGGAGCGGACACGCAGATCTGCACGTCCTCCGCGTCAGCGCTCGACACCGCGCCGGTGATCAGGTTCTTCACCACGCCGCTGTTCTTGCGGCGGGTGCAGCTGTGGCAGATGCCCATCCGGCATCCGCTTTCTGGCGTCAGGCCTGCGGCCTCGGCCTGCTCGAGCAGCGGGCGGCCGTCGTCAGTGAGTTCGACGCCGCTGTCGGTGAATGCAATTCGACCGCCGGACGATTCGGCCAGCGCCGTCAATACCGGAGGCACAAAGCTTTCCGACGATGCCTCCGGGTAGTGCGTCCGCACCGCCTCCACGAGTGCAGGTGGCCCACACACGAATACCGCGTCGGGCTGGTGCATCGCGGTGGCCAGATGATCCGCGTCGAAATGACCAGTGAGATCGCCGCGCCCGTCCCGGGTGTAGCCGTGCAATACCCGGACGCCGGACATCGCGGCGAGCTCCTCGGCGTAGCAGGCTTCCTTCGCGTTGCGCGCGTAGTGGATGAAGGCGACCTCGCGATCGAAGCCTTCGTTCCGCATCGTGCGCAACATCGACATCACCGGGGTAATGCCGCTGCCGCCGGACACGAACAGCGTTCGCCGCGGCCGACTCTCCGGGAGGGTGAAGTCGCCGCCGACGGAGTCGAGGCCGACAACCATGCCGGGGCGGGCGTGGTCGCACAGGTACGTCGAGACCAGGCCGCCATCGTGGCGGCCGATGGTCAGCTCGATGTGAGGGGCACCCTCGGCACTCGCAGGAGAGTACGGCCGGGTGCGGCGACGACCGTCGATCTCGACCGTCAGGTTGATGTGCTGCCCGGCGCGGAAGCCGGTGAACGCGCGATTCGGTTCCAGCGTCAGCGTGACGCTGCGGGGGGTCTGCCGACGCACGGCGATCACCTTCGCGCGGGCGTCTGCCTGCGTCCAGGTCGCGTCGACCAGCTCTGTGTATCGATCCACGCCGTGGGGGCCGGTCAGCAGCTCCAGCAGATGCGACCGTCGCACGCGGCGAGTCAAAGTTTGAGTGAACATGTGTATACCGTGCGCGCCGCTGCTGGGCGCCGTCAAGTGATTCGGCCTGCGTGTGGTAGGTTTCACAAAGTGAACAGTCGTACGCCCAGTTCACGAACGGGCCGTTCCAGCAGGTCGAGCAAGTCTCGGTCCAGGGACACCTTGTCGCGCGACGAGCGCAAGGAGGCCACCCGTCGGGCGATTGTCGCCGCCTCATTGCGGCTGCTCGAGGACCGCAGCTTCGCCGTGCTGAGCCTGCGTGAGGTCACCCGAGAGGCGGGCATCGTGCCCGCGGCGTTCTATCGGCACTTCGAGTCGATGGAGGCGCTCGGCCTCGTACTCATCGACGAGTCGTTTCGCGCACTGCGAGACATGCTGCGCAGCGCACGAGCCGGCAAGCTCGATCCCAACCGCGTCATCGAATCGTCGGTCGACATCCTCATCGACGGAGTCAACGAACGGCGTGAATACTGGCGCTTCATCGGACGTGAGCGCTCCAGCGGTGTGACCGTTTTGCGTTACGCGATCCGCACCGAAATCCGATTGATCACTTCAGAGTTGGCGATCGACCTGGCACGTGTTCCCGGGCTGAACACGTGGAGCAGCGAAGACCTCAACATCCTCGCCAGCCTCTTCGTGAATTCGATGATCGTGATCGCCGAGGCCATCGAGGACGCAACCGATGCGACGGCGATCGACGAGATCAAGCGCATAGCGGTCAAGCAGCTGCGGATGATCGCCGTCGGCGTCAGCGGGTGGCGCAGCGGGGGCTAGCGTGTGGCGCATGTCGCACCTCGAATTGACCTATCCGCGTCCCGACATCGCCGCCCTCACGCTGAACCGGCCGGAGAAGCTCAACGCGCTGAATTACGAGCTCGTCGAGGAGCTACACGCCGCCCTCGACGCCATCGGCGCCAGTAACGAGTGCCGGGCCGTGGTGCTCACCGGGGCCGGGCGGGGATTCTGCTCGGGTCTGGACCTGACGGATCCGAGCCCCGCGGAGGCGGGCGGCGGCACCGAGTTCCCGCGGTCGGGTATGCGCTGGCAGGAGCGCATCGCGAACCTCACTGCGCGGATACACAGACTTCGGCAGCCGGTGATCGCGGCGGTCAACGGCCCCGCCTACGGCGGCGGCTTCGGCATCGCGCTTGCCTGCGACATCCGGGTCGCCTCCGAGTCGGCGCGGTTCTGCACCCAATTCATCAAGCTCGGCCTCGGCGGCTGCGACATCGGGGTGAGCTACACGCTGCCGCGCATCATCGGTGCGGGGCCCGCATTCGACCTGATCCTGACGGCGCGCGACGTCTACGCCGAGGAGGCCCTGCGGCTGGGTATCGTCTCGCGGCTGTCGGAATCAGTGGTCGACGACGCGCTAGCGATAGCCGAAACACTGTGCAGCTACGGGAAATTCGGGGTTGAGTCGACCAAGCAGGTGATGTGGGCGAACCTCGAGGCGGGAAGTCTGGAGGCGGCCTTGCATGTGGAGAACCGCAGTCAGATCCTGTCGTCCACCGGTGGGGGCATCGCCGAGGCTAGCGAGGCGTTCCACCACCGTCGGCAATGATGACCTGCCCGGTGATGTAGCTGCCGGCGTCAGACGTCAACAGCAGTGCGGCGCCGACCATTTCGTCGGCAGACGCCAGACGCTTCATCAGTGTTCCACCGACCATGTAGTCGATGGCCTCCTGCGGGTTGTTGCGCATCATGTCGGTGTCGACGGGTCCCGGCGCGAGCGCGTTGACCCGGATTCCGAAGCGGACCAACTCTGCGGCCATGGACCGCGTGACCGACATCAACGCGGCCTTGCCTGAGGCATAGATAGCAAGCGCAGGCGCGAAGTTGAACGCACCCACCGACACCATGTTCAGCACCGCGGCGGCGGGGCTGGCCTTCAGATGCGGCAGCGCGTGCTGCACCAGAAACACTGGTCCTTGCAGATTCACCTCGTAGGACTTCGCCCACGCTTCGGGTGTCATCTCGCCCAGCGGCTGGGCAAGCGCGTTGGCGGCGTTGTTCACCACGACGTCGATGCCGCCGAACTCATCGACCGTCCGTTGCACAAGTGCGCCGAGGTCGTCGACGTTGCCGCTGTGCGTGGGTACGCCGATGGCCGCGCCGCCAAGTCCGCGCAGGTGCTCCGCGGCCCGCTCGCAGGCATCGGGTTTGCGGCTGGCCACCACCACATTCGCACCGGCCAGCACGAAGCCCTCTGCCAATGCAAGGCCGATGCCTCTAGTTCCGCCCGTCACGATGACGGTGCGGCCCGTCATGTCGAAAAGTCGGTCATATGATGTGCGATCCACGCGGTCAGTAGAACAGACCGCGATTAGACGCCACGTACTGCTCAACGGTTTGGGCCGGCTCACCGGTGATGCGTTCGACGTCGTCGGTCGCGCGGTTGTAGCGATCTTCGCGATGCAGCCGTGCCATCGTGGCGATGTGCTGCTGGACGTACTCCGGAAGGCCGATCGGTGTCAGCACCTCACGCTGCCAATTGTCGTAAGGGACGTCTTCGCCGACAACGGACCGTCCAAGCCCACGGGAGTACTGCTCTGCCAGGCCTTCGATGTCGAGGACTTCCGGACCGGTCAGTTCGTACACGTTGCCGATACGGTCGGCGGGATCTAGCAGTAGGGCGGCAATGACGCGCGCCACGTCGGCGGCGGCGATCGGCGAGGTGCGACCGGTTCCGAATGGCAGCGCGAGCACTCCGCGGTCCCGGATGGTGGGCGCGGCGAGGGCGGTGAACAACGGATTGTCGAGGAAAGCCGTTGGGCGCACATGGATTACCGGTAACCCCGACCAGTTGAGGACATGCTCGGCCAGCCAGTGCAACCGATGCTGCTTTGACTCGCCGGTGCTCGTCAGCGACATCTGCGACACCGTCATCTGCGAAATGTTGACGATCACGTCCAGATGGCCCAGTTCCAGCGCCACGGCGCACACCTCGGTCGTGGCCCGCAAGTAATCCGGTGACACGCTCATGTTGAAGAACATTCGGCTGGCGCCTTGCATCGCGGCGGCGATATCGCCTGCGCGCGTGAGATCGCCGACGACCACCTCCGCACCAAGTGCCCTCAGTTGATCGGCGCGCTCGTCGTCGCGGCGCACCATGGCGCGCACATGCTCGCCGTGGTCCAGGAGTAGCTCCACGACGCGACGGCTGACACTGCCAACGCCCCCGCCTGCCCCGGTGATCAGGTACATGGCGTCAATCGGTCATCGACCAGATCGAGGTGGCAATCAGGTCGCCGCGGTCGAGCCCCGCCGCGCGGTGTTCGTGCACCTTGAGATACTCCTCATTTGACACCATGTCGAGAAACGCTGCGGGCGACGGATATTCGACAACGACGATGGCGTCCCACGAAGGCTTTTCGCCGTCACCGATGACCACACTCGGCGACGCGCCAGCGTAACGGACGGTCCCGCCTACCCGTAGAAGGTGCGGAGCGACCGCTTGCGCGTACCGGAGGTAGCTTTCGCGGCCACCATCGGCGCGGAATTGCAGGAGGTTGATCATCACGACGGGCGCGTCCGCCGGCCGCGCCGCGAGCGCCGCGAGTTGTTCGGGCGTCGGTTCCACCGACCATCTCATGACCGCGACCGGATCTTCACATGACGATTCTGGCAGCGAGTGTGCCCTGCCGTGGGTAAACGCGGTCATCCGTCCCTGCCTCGGCGAGCCGGAAGTATTTTGCTCCCCGGTGGAAGTAGCCTACGTCTGGGTGTGCGAATCAGCGCCGACGATCTGGCAGAAGCGGCCCGTCGACCGCTGGTTTTCCCATGGCGTCTGACTTTGCCACTCACACGACTCCGCTGCCGCACACATGCTGAAAAATGACTGTGTGAACTGCATTTCGCAATCCATAGCGATCTTGTTCGATGGTAGGCTACATTGCCATGGGCAACCGCTTCCTTTCAGTCCGTTTCGGAGCAAGTTCGTAGAGAACCGCCGGATTGCTTCGTAGCCGACTAGTTGGATTTCGTTTGCTGGACAGAAGCCGTGTGTGCGGCAGGTGGGGCACCCGCCGCACGTCGGTCTTATCGGGGTTTTCGACCTTCGGAGTAGCAACCTTATGGCCGCTGGCCTCAAGCAGTTCAGACGTTTGGCGATCGTGGGGGTGGCACTGTTGGCGGGCATGGCGATGGTGAGCACGCCTGCCTACGCAGCGGAGGGCTGGCAGCAGAAGCGATCGCCGTTGTCCACACCGTGGACCCAGCTGGTCGGGCCGAAGAACGCCCTTCCCGAATACCCGCGACCGCAGATGGAGCGGACGCGATGGCTGAACCTCAACGGACTGTGGGCGTACACGGGCCGTTCCGAACAGACCGCTCTGTCCGTACCTCCTTCGGCGAACAAATTCGACGAGCAGATCCTGGCCCCCTACCCAACGGAATCGGCGTTGTCTGGTATCCAGCGCCACGACGACCAGATGTGGTACCGCAAGGTATTCAAGGTGCCGTTCGGGTGGCGCGGGAAGCGCGTGCTGCTGCACTTCGGCGCGGTCGACCAAATCGCCACCGTGTGGGTGAACAACGTGAAGATGGCGTACCACGAAGGCGGGTACACCGAGTTCACCGTGGACATCACAGAAGCGCTGCGATCGACGGGCCCGCAGGAGTTGATCGTGCGGGCGGAGGACGGCAACGAATCCAAGCCGTTCCCGGTCGGCAAGCAGCGCAGCGATCCCAGCGGGCTCTTCTACACCGGAGCATCAGGCATCTGGCAAACAGTGTGGATGGAGCCGGTGCGCACCGCACACGTCGACAAGCTCGACATCACCCCTGACCTGACCGGTTTCACGGTCACGCCAAGGGTATCCGGGACAACTGACCAGCACGCGGAGGTGGTCGTCTCCGCGCCCGATGGCGGCGAAGTGGCCCGCGCGTCAGGAAAACCGGGCCAGCCGGTGCGTATCCCGGTGCCGAACCCGCGACTGTGGACGCCGGACGACCCGTACCTCTACGACCTCAAGGTTCGGCTGGTGAACCCCATCGGGAAGGTCGTCGACGAGGTTTCCAGCTACGCCGGCTTGCGCACGATCGGCACTGTCCTAGATCCGAAGGGCAGGCCGCGTATCGCGTTGAACGGCAAGATCACCTTCCTGCACGGCCCGCTGGACCAGGGCTACTGGCCGGACGGGATCTACACCGCACCGACCGACGACGCGCTGAGGTTCGACCTCGAGCGGATCAAGGCGCTTGGCATGAACTTCGTCCGCAAGCACGCCAAGGTGGAACCGGCGCGCTGGTACTACTGGGCGGACAAGCTCGGGTTGATGGTGTGGCAGGACATGCCGTCACTGGACGTGTCGCTCGATATCCCGACGGGCCCCGCGCCCGAGCCGAGCCCCGAAGCGAAAGCCCATTTCGAGAAGGAACTCGCGGAGATCGTGGATCAGCTGCGAAGCGTCACCTCGATCATCGGGTGGGTGCCGTTCAACGAGGGCTGGGGTGAGTTCGACACCGCCCGGATCGCGAACGCGGTGAAAGCCGAAGATCCGACGCGGATGGTGAACGCGAACAGCGGGGTGAACTGCTGTAAATCCCGCGGTGACACCAGGGCCGGGGACATCTACGACGATCACACCTATCTCGGGCCGGGGCACCCGTTGACGCTCGACGAACGCAAGCGCGCCAACCACGTCGACATACCCGGCCGGCAGCCGGTGGACGACACCCGGGTGATGGTGGACGGCGAGTACGGCGGCCTCGGGTTGGTGCTCGCGGGGAACAACTGGCCGGGACGGCCGGAGTCCTACGAGATGACCGACAGCCAGGCGCGCCTGACCGGACGATACGTCGAAGTAAGCCGGGATCTCGAGAAGGTGGTGCGTGAAGGCGGCCTGTCGGGTGCGATCTACACCCAGACCACCGACGTCGAAAACGAAGTCAACGGATTTCTGAGCTACGACCGCTGGCTGGTCAAGGTGGTGCTGAGGACCGTCGCGGAACGCAATCGCGCGGTGATCGCCGCGGGCGCCGATGTAGGGCAGCCACCACCCGACGTCCGTCGGTGAAGTTACAGCGTGCGGCTGCTGACAAACTCGCGTTGACGCCCGTCGCCCGGGTCGTCGAACTCGATGCTGTCGGCCAGGAGTTGTAGCGGCGTTGAGAAGCTGTCCGGAGCGACGTCGATCATGTCGGGATAGAGCGGATCTCCCAGGATCGGCAAGCCCAGCGACGCCATGTGCACGCGCAGCTGATGGGTGCGGCCGGTACGGGGAGTCAACCGGTAGAGCCCATCTCCGAGATGCTCGACCAGCGTCTCCGAGTTCGACTCACCCGGCTCCTCAACCGCTTGTAAGTGCCCCGTTCGCTTGATGATTCGACTCCGTATCAACACCGGGAATTCAAGGTCCGGGCTCATCGCCGCCCTCGCTAGATACGTCTTTCGCACCTCGCCGCGGGCGAACAGCGTCTGGTACGCGCCCCGAATATCACGGCGCGTGGTGAACAACAGCACCCCGGCCGTCAACCGGTCCAGCCGGTGCGCTGGCGACAGCTCCGGCAGATCGAGCTCCTGGCGCAGGAGCACCACAGCGGACTGCGAAACGTGGCGGCCACGGGGCATTGTCGCAAGGAAATGCGGCTTGTCGACAACGACGATGTCGTCGTCTCGGTGCAGCACCGGAATGTCGAAGGGCACCGGCACCTCGTCGCGCAGTTCCCGGTAGAAGTACACATGCGCGCCGGGCCTCAACGCGGTCGTTGCGCCGACAACGGTGCCGTCGGGCAAGACCACCTCTCCCGCAAGCACTTTCGCCGCAGCATCGTCGCCCCACCGGGCGCGGAACTCGTCGACCACCAGCCCGCCGCGTAGGCGCACCCGCGCCGGACCCAGGCCGTCGCGCACCGGAAGCGGTGCGGCACGCCTCAATTGAGCGGTACCGGCTCGAGGATCTCGGCTCGCGCCTCCGGCGCGGCAGCACGCAGCGCGTCGGCGGACTCGTCGTCGGGCTGGGCCTGCGACATCACCTCAGCTTCGACACGGGCAATGTAGGTCGCCACTTCACGGTCGATGTCCTCGGCGCTCCACCCCAGCACAGGGGCGACGACCTCGGCCACTTCGCGCGCGCAATCCATCCCGCGGTGCGGGTACTCGATCGAGATCCGCATCCGACGCGCGAGGATGTCCTCCAGGTGCAGCGCACCCTCGGCCGCGGCGGCGTACCACGCCTCCACCTTCAGATACACCGGCGCCTCGGTGATCGGTGTCAGCAGTTCCGGCCGGCCCTCGGCCATCGCCAACACCTCGCCGATCAGCGAGCCGTACCGGTCGAGCAGATGGCGGACACGGTACGGATGCAGGCCGTAATGCGCACCGACGCTTTCGGTTTGGTTGATCAACGCGAAGTAGCCGTCGGCGCCCATCAGTGGCACCTTCTCGGTGATGGACAACGCCACCCTGGCCGGGATGTACTCGGCGGCGGCGTCGATCGCATCGGCGGCCATCACCCGATAGGTGGTGTACTTGCCACCCGCGATGGCCACCAGTCCCGGGGCAGGCACCGCGACGGCGTGTTCGCGGGACAGCTTGGACGTTTCCTCGCTCTCCCCTGCCAGCAGCGGGCGCAGCCCAGCGTAGACGCCGTCGATGTCATCGTGGCTCAGCGGTGTCGCCAGCACCGTGTTCACGGTCCGCAGGATGTAGTCGATGTCGGCCTTGGTGGCCGCGGGGTGGGCCAGGTCGAGGTTCCAGTCGGTGTCCGTCGTGCCGATGATCCAGTGAGTGCCCCATGGGATGACGAACAGCACCGACTTCTCGGTCCGAAGGATGATCGCGACCTCGCTGACCACCCGGTCGCGGGGCACCACGATGTGCACCCCCTTGGAGGCCCGCACCCGGAACCGTCCGCGTTCCTTGGACAGCGCCTGGATCTCGTCGGTCCACACACCGGTGGCGTTGACCACCACATGGCCGTGCACGTCGGTGACCGCGCCGTCCTCCGAATCGCGGATCGTCACCCCGGTCACCCGGTCGCCCTCCCGCAGCAGCGATACCACCTGGCTCGACGAGCGCACCACCGCGCCGTATTGGGCTGCAGTGCGCGCCACCGTCATCGTGTGACGGGCGTCGTCGACGACGGTGTCGTAATACCGGATCCCGCCGATCAGCGAGCTCCGCTTCAGTCCTGGCGACAGCCGCAGAGCGCCCGCCCGAGTCAAATGCTTTTGCGCCGGAACCGATTTCGCGCCACCGAGCTGGTCATACAACAGGATGCCCGCGGCCACATACGGCCGCTCCCACCACCGATTGGTCAGCGGGAACAGAAACGGCAGCGGCTTGACCAGATGCGGCGCCAGCGTGGTGAGCGACAGCTCCCGCTCGTGCAGCGCTTCGCGGACCAACCCGAACTCCAGCTGCTCCAGGTAGCGCAGCCCGCCGTGAAACATCTTCGAAGACCTACTGGAGGTCCCCGACGCGAAATCGCGGGCCTCGACGAGCGCCACCTTCAAACCGCGGGTGGCTGCGTCAAGGGCGGCTCCGGCCCCGACCACACCGCCGCCGACGACGACCACGTCGAACTGTTCACTGCCGAGCTTCTCCCAGGCCTGTTCCCGCTGCTTGGGGCCCAGGAAGGTCTGTCCCTTGCCCGGTGCGGGGTTCGGGTCAATCACTTCTATGGACTCTCCTTGTTACTCGTCGGTACGTTTCGGCCCGTTCCCAGGTTACGTGGAGTCAGTCCAAATCGTCGTGTGCCATCAACCGGCGGGCCGCCTCGACGATGGAGCCCGACAGCGACGGATACACCGATAGCGTCTGTGCCAAGTCGGTCACCGACAGATTGTTCTGCACTGCGAGCGCAATCGGCAGGATCAGCTCCGATGCGATGGGTGCGACGACTACGCCGCCGATCACGACGCCCGTCGCCGGGCGGCAGAAGATCTTCACGAAACCGAGGCGCAACAGCGACATCTTGGCCCGCGCGTTGGTGTTGAGCGGCAGCATCAGGGTGCGGGCCGGCACGCTGCCACTGTCGATTGCGGTCTGCGGAACCCCGACAGCCGCGATCTCGGGCCGGGTGAACACCGCCGCGGACACGGTGCGCAGCCGGATCGGCGAAACTCCCTCACCCAGTGCGTGGTACATCGCGATGCGGCCCTGCATGGCCGCCACCGAGGCCAGCGGCAGCAGCCCCGTGCAGTCGCCCGCTGCGTAGATTCCCGACGCCGAGGTCCGCGACACCCGATCGACCGTCAGATAGTTGCCTGGGCCGAGCTCGATGCCGACCTTTTCGAGGCCGAGTCCCCCGGTGTTTGGCACCGAACCGACCGTCATCAGGGCGTGGCTGCCTTCGACAGTTCGCCCGTCCGCCAACGTCACCAACACGCCATCGGACGTCCGTGTCACCGAGTCGGCGCGCGCGTTCTTCACCAGCTTTACCCCGCGTTCGGCGAAGGCCTGCTCAAGAACCGCGGCGGCATCAGAGTCCTCGTGCGGCAGAATCTGGTCGCGGCTGGCCACCACGGTCACAGGCACGCCCAGTTCGGTGTACGCATTACAGAATTCGGCACCTGTGACACCCGACCCGACGATGACGAGGTGTTCGGGCAGCTCGGTGAGGTCATAAAGCTGGCGCCAGTTGAGGATTCGGTCGCCGTCCGGCCTGGCGTTGGGAAGGACGCGTGGGCTGGCGCCGGTGGCGATCAGCACGACGTCGGCCTTGAGCACACCTACCTTGCCGGCGACGGTGGTGACCTTCACGCGGTGGTGGGCCATGCCGGAGGTGTCGTCGACCAGCTCCCCTTTACCGTGCACGACATTGACGCCCGCGTGGAGCAGCTGATGGCCAATATCGGTCGATTGCGACTTGGCAAGCGTCTTCACGCGGTTGTGGATCTGCTCCAACGAGATCTTGGCGTCCTCGATTGCGATGTCGAACCCAAGGCCCGCCGCGCGGCGAAGTTCCGTGCGCACGCCGGTCGAGGCGATGAACGTCTTGGACGGCACGCAGTCCCACAGCACGCAGGCGCCGCCGATGCCGTCGCAGTCGACGACGGTGACCTCGGCGACGTCTCGCCCGCGGGCCGCGGCGACCAGTGCCGCCTCATAGCCTGCGGGCCCGCCGCCGATGACCACGATGCGGGTTGCCACCGCCTTAACCTAGCCAAGCGTGGCGTTGATCGCCCAGCCAGTCAGCGAAGCTTTAGGCTTTCCCCGTGCCGCTATACGCCGCTTACGGATCGAACATGCATCCGGAGCAGATGCTGGAGCGGGCTCCCCATTCCCCGATGGCGGGAACGGGGTGGCTGCATGGCTGGCGGCTGACGTTCGGCGGCGAGGACATCGGCTGGGACGGCGCGCTGGCCACCGTCGTTGAGGATCCGGCGTCGAAGGTGTTCGTCGTGCTCTACGACATGACCAGGGAAGACGAGAAGAACCTCGACCGCTGGGAAGGTTCAGAGCTGGGCGTCCACAAGAAGATCCGGTGTCGGGTGGATCGCACGTCGTCGGACACCACCACCGATCCGGTGCTGGCCTGGCTGTACGTGATCGACGCGTGGGAGGGCGGTATACCGTCGGCGCGTTACCTCGGCGTGATGGCTGACGCCGCCGAAATCGCAGGTGCGCCAGAGGAATACGTGCATGATCTGCGTACCCGTCCTGCGCGCAACATCGGCCCAGGCACCTAGTTGCAGCGTTGACTCTGCGCGCAGGGCGCAAAAGTGCGAGTACGCTGCGCCCTCAGCGCAGAGTCAATGAATCTAGAACGCGGCGGCTTGGTCGATGATGTTGACCAGCACCCGAATGCCCACCGCCAGCGATCGCTCATCCAGATCGAACGTCGGCTGATGCAGGTCGAGCTGCGGACCGCGGCCCGACCACACACCTAACCGCGCCATCGCGCCCGGCACGTCTTCGAGGTACCAGGAGAAATCCTCGCCGCCGCCGGACTGGCGGGTGTCGCACAGCACGTCGGTGCCGATTGCCTCGATCGCGTGAGTGAGGATGCGCGTCGAGATCTCCTCGTTGACTACCGGCGGCACGCCGCGGCGATACTGCACGCTGTGCTCGATGCCCAGTGGGGCCAGCAGAGACGAAACAATCTCGCTCACAATCGATTCCAGCGTAAGCCAGGTTTCGCGGCTCGCGGTCCGGATGGTGCCCGCCAGTGAGCCGGATTGCGGGATCGCATTGGGGGCCACGCCTGCGTTGACCGCACCCCACACCATCACCGTGCTGTTGCGCGGATCGATACGGCGCGATAACACGCCGGGCACACCGGTGATCAATGTGCCGAGCCCGTACACCAGGTCGCCAGTCAGATGCGGCCGCGACGTGTGTCCGCCGTGCGACTGCAGGGTGACCTCGATCTGATCGGCCGCCGACGTGATCGGCCCTGGCCGCACCGCGACCTTGCCGACCGCCAGCCGCGGGTCGCAATGCAGCGCAAAGATCCGCGACACGCCCGTCAGCGCACCGGCAGCGATCGCGTCGATCGCGCCGCCGGGCATCAGCTCCTCGGCGGCCTGGAAGATCAGCCGCACACCAACCGGCAGTTCAGGCACCGACGCCAGCGCCAGCGCCGCTCCAAGCAAGATCGCGGTGTGCGCATCGTGACCGCAGGCATGGGCGACATTGGGCACCAGCGACGCGTACGACGCGCCGGTCCGGTCGGCCATCGGCAGCGCATCCATATCGGCCCGCAGCGCGATCCGTGGCCCATGCTCGGGCCCGAAGTCGCAGGTCAGTCCCGTTCCGCCGGGCAACACCTTCGGGTTGAGGCCCGCGTCGGCCAAATGGGAGGCGACGAACTGGGTGGTCGCGAACTCCTGTCGCCCCAGTTCAGGGTGTGCGTGGATGTGCCTGCGCCACCCGACGAGGTCGTCGTAGTGGGTGTCCAGCCACAGCTCGGTGGCGTCGATGATGCTCATGACGCCCGCCTGGCCTGCAGTTCCAGCACCCGATCCCGCTCGGCCGGTGTCTCGGCCAGGCTGACGACGGTGCGGGCCAGCATGATTGCGCCCTCAACGACCGCCTTGTCGGCGCTGGGACCGGCCGCCGCGGCCGCGAACGCCGGTTGGTGCACCGACGCGCCGCCCGCGTCGATGCCGACGATCGGGTGGATTCCCGGCATCACCTGGGTGACGTTTCCCATATCGGTGCTGCCCAACGGCATCGCCGCTTCCACGTCCTGGCCGACCGGGTTCCTGCCCAGCCGCACCATCTCGGCACGGAAGGTGTCCGCCAGCCATTGGTCGGGAGCCAGCTCGTCGTACGGAGGCTCGGTCTCCTTGACGCGGTAGTCACATCCCGTGGCCACCGCACCGGCCAGGAAGCAGTCGGCCATTCTGCCTTCGAGCTCGCGCAGTGAAGCGGCGTCGTTGGCGCGCATGGTGTAGTGCATCTCCGCGCGGGCGGGGATGACGTTCGTGGCCTGGCCGCCGTCGGTGACGATGCCGTGCATCATCTGGCCGGGCATCAACTGCTGACGCAGCAGGCCGATGGCGACCTGTGCGACGGTGATGGCGTCAACGGCATTGATCCCGAGATATGGCGCGACGGCGGCATGCGCCTCCCGGCCCGAGTAGCCGACCGCAACCTGCGACAGCGCCAACGAGCGTGCTCGCGCGATGTCGAGCGGCCCGGGGTGCAGCATCACCGTGGCGGCGATGTCGTCGAACGTTCCGGCCTTGAGTAGCAACGCTTTACCGCCACCGGCCTCCTCGGCGGGGGTGCCGATCAGCGCGACGGTCAGACCCAGCTCGTCGGCGACCTCAGCCAACGCCAGCGCCGTGCCGACGGCGGATGCGGCGATGATGTTGTGGCCGCAGGCATGTCCGATCTCGGGCAACGCGTCGTACTCGGCGCAGATGCCGACGACCAGCGGGCCACTGCCGTAGTCGGCGCGGAATGCGGTGTCCAATCCGCCGGGTGCCGCCGTGATCTCGAAGCCGTAGTCGGCGACCAATGCCCGCGTCTTCGCGCAGCTGCGGTGTTCGGTGAACGCGAGTTCCGGTTCGGCGTGAATCGAGTGCGATAGCTCCACCAAATCGCCGCGGCGACGGTTGACGGCGTCTTCGACGCTTGTCGACGCGGTGGCGGTGGGCATCTCAGCAGTATCTCACTGAGACGCGATTGCGTTTGCGGCCGCACTTGCCGGAGAAGTGCGGGCTCCGCTTGCCGTCGACGCACTATCTGCAACGGTTCCCCTTCGTCGTGGCCTCGTTGCGGCGCGCGTCGGTGCGCGATGTCAGACTGCAACTTGATGGCCCGGCACACCACGTTCCGTTACTGCCTCGACCCGACGGTCGAGCAACGGAAGGTGCCCGATCGTCACGCGGGAGCATCCGGTTCGCTTTCAACCAGTGCCTGCAAATTGTGAAAACTGGACTCACGGCAAGCTGCCCGGCACGCTCCGTGGAGGTGCCGTGGACCGGCTTTGACCTCATCAAGACCTTCAATGCCTGGAAGAAGAGCCCTGACGCTGGCCGTGTTTTCGCCGTCAATGCGCACGGCGTTGCCCACATCGAGGTGACTGGGCTGACATGGCGGAACCAGGTGTGTCAGCAGGTGTTCGAGGAGGCCGCCGTCGACTGCGGTCGCGCGCTCGCAGCGTGGTCAAGTTCCCGTTTGGGCAAGCGCAAGGGTAAGCGCGTCGGATTCCCCAGGTTCAAGAAGAGAGCGAGCGGTGTGCGGTCGTTTCGGCTGCGCAACAAAGCCTCCAAAGGCCGTCCCGGGGCGATCCGCGTTGGTGATGCGACTCGGGCTCGGTCAATCACCCTGCCTGGCATAGGCACGGTTGCAGTACACGACGACACCCGCCCGCTCCGACGCATGCTTACCAGGGGGCGGGCGAGATCTGCTTCGCCACAATCACGCACCGGGCTGGTCGCTGGTGGGTCAGCGTTAATGCCAATATTCGCCGGCACTTCCTGCATCAGGTGTCTAACGCGTTGGTCAAGACCCACGACCGGCTCATTATCGAAGACCTCAACGTGACCGGCATGCTGGGCAACCGTCGACTCTCCCGAGCGATCTCCGATGCGGGCTGGGGCGAATTCGGCCGTCAGCCGGCATACAAACAGGCCTGGCGTAGCGGCGCCGTCCGCATCGCGGATCGCTGGTTCCCCTCCAGCCAGCTCTGCTCGCGCTGCGGCGTTCGCAACGCCACGTTGACATTGGCCGACCGAGTCTTCACCTGCATTTGTGGGCATTCGACTGACCGTGATCTCAACGCGGCGAGCAACCTCGCTTGCTGGCCCAACATGACTTACCAAGATCCCCGGACCCCCAAGCACGGAGGCTGGGCCACCAAAGCCCGCCGACGGGACGGCGCTGGCCGATACGCCATGCGGATCGGCGAAACCAGCCCGAATGACGCGGGAACCGAGGTTGATGCCGCCCTGTGGCGTAAAACCGAGGACGCCCGAGAAGGGCGGTGCCGACAATCCACCCGGACTTGTTCGACACGCTTTAGGCTCGCCCACTGTGACCGAACCGGACGAGGTAGCCGCAAAAGCTGCAAGTGCCGTGCGCGATCGCACCGGCGTCGACGAGCACGACATCGCCGTCATCCTGGGTTCCGGTTGGGCCCCTGCCGCCGCGCAGCTGGGCGATCCGGTGGCCGTGGTGCCGATGGCCGAGTTGCCGGGGTTCACTCCGCCGACCGCCGAGGGGCACGGCGGCCAGGTGTTGTCGCTGCACGTCGGCGACCACCGGGTGCTGGTTTTCGTCGGCCGGATCCACGCCTACGAGGGCCACGAGCTGCGCCACGTCGTGCACCCCGTACGCGCCGCGTGCGCAGCGGGCGCGCGCACCGTGATGCTGACCAATGCGGCGGGCGGACTCCGCGCCGACTACACGGTCGGCCAGCCCGTGCTGATCAGCGACCACCTCAACCTCACCGCGCGCTCACCGCTGGTCGGCGCGCAGTTCGTCGACCTGACCGACGCGTATTCGCCGCGGCTGCGAACACTGGCCCGCGAAATCGATCCCTCGCTGGCCGAGGGCGTTTACGCCGGTCTGCCTGGGCCGCACTACGAGACGCCCGCCGAGATCAGGATGCTGCGCACGCTGGGCGCGGACCTGGTGGGGATGTCGACCGTGCACGAGACCATCGCGGCCCGTGCCGCAGGAGCGCAGGTGCTGGCGGTGTCGCTGGTGACGAATCTGGCGGCAGGCATGACGGGCCAGCCACTGAGCCACGACGAGGTGCTGGAGGCGGGCCGTCAATCCGCGACGCGGATGGGCTCCCTGCTCGGCTCCGTGATCGCGCGAGTCTGACGGCCGACCCGGTTGCTGATCCGCACCACGGCGCGGGCCATCAGCGGTGCCGCAAAAAGCATCAGAAGGATGCGCACCACCTGCGCCGCGATGATGAACGTCACGTTGGACCCGGTTTCGACGGCGGTCGCGAGCACGGCGTACACACCGCCGGGGCTGGTGGCGAGATAGCCCTCCAGCGGGGTGAGCCCGGCGAAGTGCGCTAGTAGCGCGCCGAGGCCTGCGGTCGCCACGCCGAGCGCGACGATCAGCCCGATCGCGGCGGGCATCATGCGGCCGACCGCTTTCAGCGATTCGCGCGTGAACGCCACGCCGGCTTGCCAGCCGATCAACATGTAGCCGGCCTGCACCAGCACCATCGGAACGGTCAGGCCGAACGAAAAACCGGTCAGTTCCAGCGCAACGGTCAGTGCCAACGGTCCGAGGAGACCCGCCCCTGGCAATCGGATCAACCGGCCGACGGTGGCCCCGACAAACACCAGTGCTGTCAGCACACCGAGGCTGAAATACCAAGGGGCGGAATCTGTATGAGCGACGGAGGCAGCACCGCGCGTCTTGTCGGCGTGGTAGATCAGCGTCACCACCACGGGCATCGACGCGGTGACGAGTCCGACACGCAGGTACTGGACGACAGCGACCACGCGGTCGTCGCCACCGAGTTCGCGGGCGATGGCGACGAGCCCCGATGCGCCGCCGGCAACGAGCGCCAGCGACCCTGTCAGCGGCGTGACGTCACGGTGAATCCCAAGCAGCGTCCCCGCAACGATGCTGAGCAGCAGTGTGGCCACCGCGACGGCGATGACGACGAGCCAGTCGGAACGGAGTGCGGCGACGGCGTCCTGGTGGACCATGGTGCCGATGTAGACGCCCAGCACGCCCTGCGCGGCAACTCCAGCCCCGCGGGGCAGCCGACTGGGAGCCAGCGATGCCAGCGCCAGCACGACACCGACGATCAGCGCGGCGAACAGTGCGGCGGACGGCACACCGACGCGCGTGAGGGGGATGGTGACAGCGGCCGTCACTGCTATCAGTAAGGCCCACCTGAGTATCAGCCGCATCAATGCCATCTTGATACCAAGTATGCCCTTGCTATTTTCCGGCTGCAACTCACGGTGATGCGCGTGACATATCGACTTTGCCAAGGTATACCTTGGTTATGACGCGCGTTGACTCGTCGGCCACCGAGCTGCGGGAATCGATCATGGCGGTGGCGCGCCAGATGCGCAGGCACCGCCTCGACCACGGCTTGACGCTGAGCCAGATGGAACTGCTCAGCGAGATCAGCCGTGCCGGCGTCACCACACCCGCCGAGCTCGGCAGCCTGTTGCACGTGCGGGTGCAGTCGCTCACCGACAGCATCAACGAACTCGTTAGCCGCGACCTCATCGCGCGCCGCCCCGACGAAACCGATCGGCGCCGACAGCTCATCGAGATCACGGCGGCGGGCACCGCGCTGCTCGAGGCCGACCGCGCCGAGCGCGACGCCTGGCTGCACGCGACCATGCACGACAACCTCGCGCCGCTGGAATTCGACCTGTTGATGCTCGTCGCGCCGGTGCTCCGCAAGCTGGCTTACACCGACGCGAAAGCGGGCACACTAGCCGTATGACTTCGTCGCGGACCTCGACGGCCGCGCAGGAGTGGATCTCTCACGACCCCGATCCGCAGACCGCCGCAGAGTTGGCGGCACTCAGCCAGGTGGAACTCGACGAGCGGTTCTCCCAACCGCTGACGTTCGGCACGGCGGGTTTGCGTGGGCCCCTGCGCGGCGGACCGAACGGGATGAACCTGGCCGTCGTGCTGCGCACCAGCTGGGCGGTGGCGAAGGTACTCAGGGACCGCGGCCTGGCCGGTAAGCCTGTCGTGGTCGGCCGAGACACCCGGCACGGATCCGAAGGTTTCGCGCTTGCCGCAGCGGAAGTATTTGCCGCCCAAGGATTTCCCGTCACATTGATGTTCGCCGCTGTACCGACACCCGTGGTGGCGTTCACCGTCCGCCACAACAGTGCGGCCGGCGGCATCCAGATCACCGCATCGCACAACCCGCCGTCCGACAACGGCTACAAGGTGTACTTCGAGGGTGGGTTCCCGATCGTTCCGCCCACCGACCAGGAGATCGAGCGAGCCGTCGCAGACGCCCCCTTCGCCGACCAAATCCCTCGCCAACCCGTCAAACCTTCCGGCGTCGAGGACGTTCAGCAGTACGTCGATCGTGCGGCCAAGGTCCGACACACCCACGGGTCGGTGCGGGTGGCGCTGACGCCGTTGCACGGGGTTGGCGGTGAGTTCGTGATGGACGCCCTGGTGCGGGCGGGACTCTCCGACGTGCACGTCGTCGAGAGCCAGTTCGCGCCCGATCCGGACTTTTCCACAGTGACGTTCCCAAACCCGGAGGAGCCCGGCGCGGTCGACGCGCTGCTGAGGCTGGCCGCCGATGTCGACGCCGAGATCGCGATTGCGCTGGACCCCGACGCTGACCGCTGCGCGATCGGGGTGCCGACGCCAGACGGCTGGCGCATGCTCTCGGGTGACGAAACGGGTTGGCTGCTCGGCGATTACATCCTTTCGCAGCTCGAGGCAGGTCCAGTCTCGGAGGCGACGGTGGTAGCCAGCACGGTGGTGTCATCGCGCATGCTGGCTGCGATCGCGACGGACCATGGCGCCCAACACGTCGAGACGCTCACCGGGTTCAAGTGGTTGTCGCGAGCCGACGCCGGCCTGCCCGGCTGCACACTCGTCTACGCCTACGAAGAGGCGATCGGCCACTGCGTCGACCCTGGCGCGGTCCGCGACAAGGACGGCATCAGTGCGGCAGTGCTGGCCTGCGATCTGGTTGCGGCACTACGGAATCAGGGCCGCACGGTGCTCGATGCACTGGATGGCCTCGCCCTGCGCCACGGCGTGCACACCACCACCGCGGTGACCCGACGTGTCGCCGACGTTGACGAGGCCGAAGCGGTGATGGCCCGGCTCCGGGCGACGCCGCCGGATCGGCTGGCCGGCTTCGATGTGACCGTCACCGATCAGCTGCTGGAGCCTGCGCT
The DNA here is from genome assembly GCA_963766465.1 of uncultured Actinomycetota bacterium. GTDB lineage: Bacteria > Actinomycetota > Actinomycetes > Mycobacteriales > Mycobacteriaceae > Mycobacterium. The sequence goes on along the minus strand of CAVXZT010000008.1, from coordinate 1,197,105 downwards.
GCGGGCCGATGCGCTCATTTTCTTCGGCGGCGACGGCGAAACCACTTTTCGCGTCGTGATTCGGCCGTCAGGCACGGAGCCAAAGATCAAGTCCTACATCGAGGTTCGCTGCGGCGACGTCAGCGATCTGAGTGAGGCACGGACTCGCGCGCGACGCCTGCAGGACCAGCTGGTTTCCGTCGCGCAACGCTTCTAGCGCGGCCCGAACTGGCGGTCGCCGGCGTCGCCGAGACCGGGCACGATGTAGGCGATCTCGTTGAGCCGCTCGTCGATGGCCGCTGTGAACAGCCGTAGGTTCGGGGCCGCCTTCTCCAACGCCGCAATTCCTTCCGGCGCGGCGACGACGCAGACCGCGGTGATATCGACGGCGTTGCGGGAATACAGCAGTCCGAGGGTGTGCGCCATCGAGCCGCCGGTGGCCAGCATCGGATCGAGCACCATCACCGGTTGGGTACTCAGGTCGTCCGGCAGCGACTCCAAATACTGTGTGGGCTCATGGGTTTCCTCGTCGCGGGCCACCCCGACGAAACCTACTCGGGCTTCAGGGATCAGCGCATGGGCCTGATCGACCATGCCGAGCCCGGCGCGCAGCACCGGCACCAGCAGCGGTGGATTGGCCAATCGCGACCCGGTGGTCTCGGCCACGGGTGTTCGCACCGAAACGGGCTCGCAAGGGGCGTCACGCGTCGCCTCGTATACCAACATCAGGGTCAGGTCGCGCAGTGCGGCACGGAACGCCGCGTTGTCCGTGCGCTCGTCGCGCAGAGTGGTCAACCGCGCGGCGGCCAGTGGGTGCTCTACGACGCGCACATCCATGCGCCGACCCTAGTGGAACCGAACAGTCACCGCGGCCGTCCTAACACCCATGTTCGCCGACACCGATGCTATTCGTGCCTTCGGCGCCGCCAGTTTGACGCAGGCAGCCGACCTCGCCGCCGTGGCGGCCGCCTTGTCGTCGATGCCGGGTCCCGCGGCGAGCTCGATGCTGGGTCCCGTCGGCACCCGCTTCCTGACCGCGCTTGCCGACGCCGCCACGGATGCGTCCCTGGCTGTGGCGGCACTCGGCGACAAGGTCGCGGCGGGATGCGACACCGCGCGCGCCTCGGCGGGCGCCTACGAGGCGGCCGACGCCCAGGGCGGCCGTCTGATCGCCGAGGCCTAGCCATGCCGAGCGCTCTGATCGCCGCCCTGTCGGCGCAGATCCGCGAGGTGCAGTCACTCGTCGGCCCGGGGTGGTCAGGTGGTCCAGCCGTCGCGCTGAGCCAAGCGCGCAGCGCGCTGGCCGACATCGCCGACGCCTCTCGTCGCGCGTGGAGCCTCGCCGAGGCGAATTGGTCAGGCGCGGGAGCGGATGCCGCGGCCGAGTTCGCGGCGACGACGTTGGCGGCCGCTGACGCGCTCGCGGACAGAGTGGACGCGTTGGGGGTGACGGCGCAGACCGCAGGTGCGGCCGTGGCGCGGGCCAACGAGCGGCTGCGGGCGATCGTCGAACACTTCGAGGCCCGAGCCGCTGCGCTGGAGCCACACCTGGACTCCCCCGGTGTCGCCTCAGAGTTGTTGGTCGAGGCACGCAGATCGCTCGAGGAGGCCGTCGCCGTTGTCGACGAGCTTCGGGCGGAGTTGGACGGTCACGCCGGCACTCTCTCACCTCCGACAGCGCAGACCTCTCCCGTCGCGACGACGCCGGCCGGGATGGCGAGTCCGTCCATGCCGCCGATGAGCCCGCTGTCGGGTTCGGGTGGGACGCCGAATTCGAGCGGTTTCGGGGATCTTGCGGGGTTCTCACGGGCGGAGATACCTGATGCCGCGGCGTTCGGCGACGGCTTCGCGGTCCGGCTACCCGACGGCAGCAGCGCGATGGCACCGAACGCCGTGGCGGCCAGCGCCGTTCGGCATGCGCTGACCCAACTCGGCGTGCCCTACGACTGGGGTGGCACCACGCCTGGCGTCGGCCTGGACTGCAGCGGTCTGACCCAGTGGGCGTATCACGAAGCGGGACTCAACATTCCGCGGCTGGCGCAAGAGCAGGACATCGGCGCAGCCATCGATCCCGGTTCGCTGCGGCCGGGCGACCTGGCAGTGTGGGACGGACACGTCGCGATGGTCGTCGGCAACGGGACGATGATCGAGGCAGGTGACCCCGTAAAGCTGTCTCCGGTCCGCACGGACAACGCAGGACAGGGTTTTCAGGGGTTCTGGCGGCCGACTGCCTGACTAGCCGAGTTCGTAGCTGTCGCGCGAGATCCGGAAGTAGTGGCCGGTGCCGCTGTCGGTGCACGTCACTCCGGTGAACTCGCTGTTACACGTGAGCGTGCCGAAGGATCGCGACTGCCCGTATTCGAGAGTCGGAAACGGCCCCGGGCCGAACTCCTGGCCATAGCAGCCGGCGACGGCCGTGCCACCCTGCGTCAGATAGAACCGGTCGCCGGAGTCCAGATGGCAATCCGGCGGCGGCGGGGCCGTCCAGGTGTGTTCGACGACCTCACAGCGGGCCTGGTTTTCGCCGCCAGGGGTGGACAGCGTGCAGTTGATGTTGCCCGACGGCGACCGGAAACCGCTCGGCCCGTCGGGGTGGACGATGACCGTCGTTACTGGCGCTGGGGCGGGGGCAGCTGTCACCGTCACTGTTGGAGCTGCCGGCTGAGACGTCACCGTCACGGTCACGGCCGGTGCTGACGTGGCCTGGACCGCGGTCGGCTCAGCTGTTGACGAGCAGCCAACAACCGTTACGGACGCGAGTGCGGCGAGGCAGGCGAGGCCCAGCCATCCGGTGGCGCGGGTCGCGCGAGCTCGCTGCTGGTCGTGCGCATTCTCTGTCATGCCGTAAGGGTGCGGGGACGGCCTTGGAGGAATCTTGACTCGCGGCGAGCCGGCTTTAGGGCCGGTGACCGTCGAGGCCACCAGGTGCCGTAGTTAGGCTGTGCGCCATGGCTGCTGACATCGTGCCGATTCGGCTTGGGCTGACCAAGGGCGACCTGTACACATTGTGGGCTCCACGCTGGCGCGACGAGGGCGACGAATGGGAGGCGTTCCTCGGCAAGGACGAAGATCTCTATGCGTTCGAGTCCGTCGCTGACCTGGCCGCATTCGTCAGGACCAACAAGGACAACGACCTGGCCGACCATCCCGCCTGGGAGGGGTTGACCGAGGCGAACGCGCACACGTTCGACCCCCCCGAGGGTCACCAATACGATCTCGTCAGCCTCCAGGAGCTGGCCGCGGAGAAGCCCAGCGAGGAGACGATCAAGGCGCTGCACAGCACGCTGGCGATTGCGTCGTCCGTCGGATCGGTCTGTGAGATGCCCGCGGTCACCAAGTTCTTCAACGGCAACCCGATGCTCGGATCGGTCGGCGGCGGCATCGAGGCGTTCTCGGGACGACCCGGCCGCAAGCGGTGGTCCGAGATCGAGGCGGTGATCGGCCGCGGTTGGGACAGCGTGGTCGACGCGATCGATGAGATTGTCACGATTCCCGACGTCGACGAGGCGGCCTCGAAGAAGGCCGAAGCCGAACTGGCCGAACCCGCGCCCGAACCCGAGGAAGTTGAGGAGGCGGAAGATCAGGACGAGTCGGATGTCGTGATCGACGACGTCGTCGACGCCGACCCCGAAGCCGAGGCACTCGCCTCAGCGGCCGTGGAGAAGGTGCTCGGTAGCGACGAGGACTTCTGGCAGCGGGTTGGCATCGATCCGGTCCGAATTCTGACCAGTGCCGGCACGTTCTTCACGTTGCGCTGCTACCTCGATGACCGGCCAATCTTCCTGGGCCGCAACGGAAGAGTCAGCGTGTTCGGCTCCGGTGGCGCGCTTGCCCGTTACCTGGCCGACGAACACGACCATGACCTGTCCGACCTGGCCACCTATGACGACATCCGCACGGCGGCCACCGACGGCTCGTTGCAGGTCGATATCAGCGACGACAACGTCTACGTATTGACCGGGATCGCCGACGATCTGGCTGACGGCCCTGACGCCATCGACCGCGACCAACTGGAACTCGCCGTCGAATTTCTCAGAGATGTCAGCGATTACGCCGAGGACACCACCGTCGACGAGTCTCTGGACGCCGATCAGCCGCTTGGCCGGCTGGTGGCTCACGTGCTCGACCCCGCGGTCAGCCGCCCGACGCCGCCATACGCAAAGGCCGTCCAACAGTGGGAGGCGCTGGAGGCCTTCGTCGAATCGCGGCTGCGCCAGGAGTAGCGCTACAACTCGGTCGCCTTCGGATGGCGTGGCTCGTACAGACCGAGCTCGCCGCCGCCAGGGAGCCGGATGCTGGTCAACAGCCCCCAGCCCTGGTCGCTGACCGGCCCGCACGCGACACTCTTGGCCGCCAACTGCTCGACCGTGGCGTTGACGTCGTCGCACATCAGGTACAGCTCGTGGGACCCTGCGCGGCCCTCGACAGGGTGCACGGCCACCTCGGCGGGCGGCAGCTTGAAAATTAGCCAGCCGCCTCCCGCGTCGACGTGCGGGTACTCGAGCACGTCGCGCAAGAACGCGCGGTCCGCTTCGGCGTCGCGGCTGTACACGATGACATGAGCGCCGGTGATCACCGCCTGACGATACGTCGCGATGAGTTCACGACCCGGCGGTGGTCTGCACGACTATGACCCTGCCTAGCACCCCCACCGTCCGCTCCCTCACCGTCCCCGGCGCCCGCCTGCACTATGAAGTCCGCGGCGCCGGCCCGCTGCTGCTCGTCATCGGCTCGCCGATGGCGTCGGCGGAGTTCGCATCTTTGGCCGACGCGTTGGCGAGCGACCACACCGTCGTCACCTACGATCCCCGCGGCTTCGCCAATAGCACGATCGACGATCCGAACGAGGAGTCGACGCCCGAGTCGCGTGCCGACGACATCGCCGCCATCCTCGACGACCTCGGCGCCGAGTCGGCGGATGTATTCGGCTCCAGCGGCGGTGCCGTGACGGGACTGGCGCTAGTCGTCAGGCATCCCGGACGAGTCCGCGCGCTGATCGCCCATGAGCCGCCCCTTCTCGAACTGTTGCCCGACGCTGAGCAGCAACGCGCGAACACCCAGGACATCATCGACACGTACCGCACCGACGGCATGCAGGTCGCCTGGTTCAAGTTCATGGCCAACGCCGGATTCGACATGTCGGCCCCTGAGGGGGCGGAGACGCCAACGCCGCCCGAACCGTCGGAGGATGAGCGTCGCGAATCCGGCCGATTCTTCAACCATGAACTGTGGCACACGACTCAATACATTCCCGACGTCGAGGCGCTGAAGGCAAGTCCGACAAAGGTTTTGGTCGGTCTCGGGGTGGAGTCCGGACACCTGTTGACGCACCGGACGTCTACGGCCATGGCCGAACTGCTCGGCAACACGCCCGTCGCATTCCCCGGCGATCACGGCGGATTCATGTCAGCGCCAACCGAATTCGCCGACACGCTGCACACGGTGCTCAGCTGACGTCCGCTAGCCGATCAGAACGGCATAGCGCGGCTTGATCACATCGTCAATGATGGCCAGGCGTTCGTCGAACGGGATGAACGCCGACTTCATCGCGTTGATCGTGAAGCGCGCGAGGTCACTCCACCCGTAGCCAAACGCCTCCACCAGCCGCTGCATCTCCTGGCTCATCGTGGTGTCGCTCATCAACCGGTTGTCGGTGTTGACGGTGACACGGAACCGCAGCCGGGCCAGCAGGTCGAAGGGATGCTCGGCGATGCTGCCGACCGCGCCGGTCTGCACGTTCGACGACGGGCACAATTCAAACGGAACCCGCTTGTCCCGCAATAGCGATGCGAGGCGGCCAAGCCGGAAAGTCCCGCCAGGATCCTCGTGGATGTCGTCGACGATCCGCACGCCGTGGCCGAGCCGATCGGCGCCGCAGAATGCGATGGCCTCGTGGATGGACGGCAGCCCGAACGCCTCGCCGGCGTGAATGGTAAAGCGGGCGTTATTGCTTCGCATGTACTCGAATGCATCGAGATGCCGCGTCGGCGGGTATCCGGCCTCAGCGCCTGCGATGTCGAAACCGACAACGCCCTGGTCCCGAAACCGGATGGCCAGCTCGGCGATCTCGCGCGACCGCGCGGCGTGCCGCATCGCGGTAACCAGGCAGCGCACGGTGATACCGCGGCCCTCGGCGCTGGCGGCCTTCTCGCCGTCGGCGAAGCCGGCCAGCACCGCATCGACGACCGCGTCGAGCGACAACCCGCGTTCGATGTGCAGTTCCGGCGCGAACCGGACTTCGGCGTATACGACGTTGTCCGCCGCCAGGTCTTCGACGCATTCGTAGGCCACCCGGTACAAGGCCTCCGGCGACTGCATCACCCCGACGGTGTGCGCGAACGGTTCGAGGTAGCGCTCCAGCGACCCGCTGTGCGCTGACGCGCGGAACCATGCCGCGAGCTCGTCGACGCCGGCGGCGGGCAGGTCGTCGTAACCGTCGGCCCCGGCGAGCTCCAGCACCGTCGCGGGCCGCAGCCCGCCGTCGAGGTGGTCGTGCAGCAGGGCCTTGGGCGCGTGCCTGATCGAGTCCAGCGTCAGCGGTGTGGTCACGGCGCGACCCGATCGATGATCAGCGGCCGCTGTTTCGGTGCGGAGTCGCCGACGCTCCACCCGCCGTCCAACTCGGCCATGGCGGCCTCGAACCGCTGCGGGGTTTCGGTGTACAGCGTGAACACCGCTTCGCCGGCGGTAACGGGCTCGCCCGGGCGCCGATGGATGCGCAGCCCTGCGCCGGCCTGCACCCGCTCACCCGGGACCGCGCGGCCCGCACCCAGCCGCCACACCGTCAGTCCCACCGCCATCGCGTCGATCTTTCCCATCGTGCCATCGCGCGGCGCACAGATGGTCTCGGAATTCGTACCGATCGGCATCGGACGGGACACATCGCCGCCCTGTGCGGCGACCAGCTCACGGAACCGGTCCATCGCCGACCCATCCTGCAGCGTCTCGGCGGGGTCGACCCCATCCAGCCCCGCGGCGTCCAGCATCTCGGCGGCAAACGCCAGCGTCAGCTCCACCACGTCGGCGGGCCCTCCGCCCGCCAGCACCTCAAGCGATTCCTCGACCTCGACCGCGTTGCCGACGGCGCGGCCCAGCGGTGTCTCCATATCCGTCAGCAGCGCGCGGGTCACCAGCCCAGCCGCGGTGCCCAGCTCCACCATGGTGCGGGCCAGGTCGCGAGACTCCGCCTCGGTCGCAAGGAATGCGCCGCTGCCGACCTTGCTGTCGAGCACCAGCGCCCGAGTACCCTCGGCGATCTTCTTGCTCATCACTGAGCTGGCGATCAACGGCAGCGACTCGGTGGTACCGGTCACGTCGCGTAGCGCATAGATCTTGCGGTCAGCGGGGGCCAGCTCTCCTGCCGCGAAGATCGCAGCACCGAGATCGCAAAGCTGTTGCCGGATTTGGGCTTTGGAGATCTCTGCAGTGAAACCGGGGATGGACTCGAGCTTGTCGAGGGTTCCTCCGGTATGGCCGAGGCCGCGGCCTGCGGCCTGCGGCACCGCTCCCCCGCACGCCATCACGACCGGAACCAGGGGGATGGTGATCTTGTCGCCGACACCACCGGTGGAATGCTTGTCCACCAACGCCAGTGGCTTTCCGTCGCGCCGCAGATCTGTAAAGTCCAACCGTTCCCCTGAGGCCACCATCGCCGCCGTCCAGCGGGCGATCTCGGCGCCGGTCATGCCCCGCAGGAAGATGGCCATCAACAACGCCGACATCTGTTCGTCGGCGACTCGGCCGTGCGTATAGCCGTCGATCACCCAGTCGATCGCCGCATCCGACAGCACCCCTCCGTCGCGCTTGGTCCTGATGACCGTCGGAGCGTCGAATGTGAACTGGGTCACGGCGTTTCCTCGTGCGCAGGCTCGTCTCGGCGCGCCAAATCTTGCGGCCCGAAGGCATCGGGCAGCAGTTCGCTCAACGGCTTGGGCCCAAGGGGGTGGTCGATCAGCAGCCCCGGCCCGCCGTGCTCCATCAGCACCTGACGACAGCGTCCACACGGCATCAACACCTCGCCCGTCGCGTCCACACACGACAGTGCGATCAGTCTTCCCCCGCCGCTCGAATGCAGGGCGCAGACCACTGCGCACTCGGCACAGAGACCAAGACCATATGAGACATTCTCCACATTGCAACCCGCCACCATCCGGTGATCGTCGACCAGCGCGGCCGCGCCGACGGGGAATTCCGAGTACGGCGCATAGGCGTGGATAGATGCCTCGATTGCCTTGTGCCGCAACATCTTCCAGTCGATATCGGATGTCATATCAACCTCGCCGGATCGAATCTGAATGCATTCCGAAGCTCCCGTTCCGTGACCGAGTACGTGAGGAAGGTAACCCTAAGTTTTGCCGTTTACCGTGCGCCGACGGCTAAACGGTAGTTCGTTAAGCAGTACAACTGGGTTTAGAGTCGCCCCGAGGTTTGGGCAGGGATTCTTCGCCGCGGCCGATGTCGCCGCCGCAGCGGCTCCGAGCCCAAGCGTCCACCGATGGCGTTGGAGGCCAGATGAGTACTGCGACATCCGCGGATCCGGCGGTCCCGGCTCCGCGATCTCGACCGCCGCGCAGACGGTCCCTCTACCGTGGCGATCCAGGGATGTGGTCCTGGGTGCTGCACCGCATCACCGGGGCAACCATCTTCTTCTTCCTGCTCGTGCACGTGCTGGACACCGCCCTGGTCCGGATCAGCCCGCAGGCCTACAACGAGGTCATCGACACCTACAAGACCCCGCTAGTCGGGCTGATGGAGGTGGGCCTGGTCGCGGCGGTGCTCTACCACGCCCTCAACGGCCTGCGCGTCATCCTCATCGATTTCTGGCAGCACGGCCCGCGCTACCAGCGGCTGATGTTGTGGATCGTCCTCGGCGTCTGGTTCGCCGTGATGATTCCGGCGCTGGGCGTACTCGGCATGCACATGGCGGAGCGATTCCTGTGACCGGGCCAGCGGGAGCACCTTGGACACCGCACCACAAGGAAGGCCGGCTGGCGCCGGTGCAGGAAAAGGAACACGACCGGCCCGCCAGCCTGGACCATCCGCGCGCACCCCGTCGCCCCAGGGGCATCCCGTACTTCGAGAAGTACGCCTGGCTCTTCATGAGGTTCTCTGGTGTGGCCCTCGTCTTTCTTGCGCTCGGGCACTTGTTCATCGGGCTGATCTGGGACGGCGGGGTTTACCGCATCGACTTCAACTATGTCGCCCAGCGCTGGGCCTCGCCGTTCTGGCAGATCTGGGATATGGCGTTGTTGTGGCTGGCATTGGTGCATGGCGCCAACGGGATGCGCACCATCATCGGCGACTACGCCCGCAAGAACACCACCAAGTTCTATCTCAATTCGCTGTTGTTGCTGGCGACGGGCTTCACGTTGGTGCTGGGCACCTATGTGCTCGTCACCTTCGACGCGAACATCTCGTGACGGGGACTGATACATGATTGTCGAACATCGCTACGACGTGGTCATCGTCGGTGCGGGCGGCGCAGGCATGCGTGCGGCGGTCGAGGCGGGTCCTCGGGCACGCACCGCGGTGCTGACCAAGCTCTACCCCACGCGCAGCCACACCGGTGCGGCGCAGGGCGGCATGTGCGCCGCGCTGGCCAACGTCGAAGAGGACAACTGGGAGTGGCACACCTTCGACACCGTCAAGGGTGGCGACTACCTGGCCGACCAGGACGCCGTCGAGATCATGTGCAAGGAAGCCATCGACGCGGTGCTCGACCTGGAGAAGATGGGGATGCCGTTCAACCGCACCCCCGAGGGCCGCATCGACCAGCGCCGGTTCGGCGGGCACACCCGCGACCACGGCAAGGCGCCGGTGCGCCGGGCCTGCTACGCGGCCGACCGCACCGGCCACATGATCCTGCAGACGCTGTATCAAAACTGCGTCAAGCACGACGTCGAGTTCTTCAACGAGTTCTACGCCCTCGACATCGCGATTACCGAGACGCCCGGCGGCCCGGTGGCGACCGGCGTCATCGCCTACGAGCTTGCCACCGGCGATATCCACATCTTCCACGCCAAGGCGATCGTGTTCGCCACCGGCGGGTCGGGCCGGATGTACAAGACCACCTCCAACGCCCACACGCTGACCGGTGACGGCTTGGGCATCGTGTTCCGCAAGGGATTGCCGTTGGAGGACATGGAGTTTCACCAATTCCATCCGACCGGACTCGCGGGGCTGGGAATCCTGATCTCCGAGGCGGTCCGCGGCGAGGGCGGTCGCCTGCTCAATGGCGACGGTGAGCGCTTCATGGAGCGCTACGCCCCCACCATCGTCGACCTTGCGCCCCGTGACATCGTCGCCCGCTCGATGGTTCTCGAGGTGCTCGAGGGTCGCGGCGCAGGCCCGAACAAGGACTATGTCTACATCGACGTGCGTCACCTCGGCGCGGACGTGCTCGCCGCGAAGCTGCCCGACATCACCGAGTTCGCCCGCACCTATCTCGGCGTCGACCCGGTGACCGAACTAGTGCCCGTCTATCCGACGTGCCACTACGTGATGGGCGGCATCCCGACCACGGTGAACGGCCAGGTGCTGCGGGACAATTCGACGATCGTCCCTGGCTTGTACGCGGCGGGCGAGTGCGCGTGCGTCTCGGTGCACGGGTCCAACCGGTTGGGCACCAACTCGCTGCTGGACATCAACGTGTTCGGCCGCCGCGCAGGCATCTCGGCGGCGAACTACGCGCTGGGACACGACCACATCGACCTGCCTGCCGATCCGGCGGGGATGGTCGTCGGCTGGGTCGGCGACATCCTCTCCGAACACGGCAACGAACGCGTCGCCGACATCAGAGGCGCGCTGCAACAGTCGATGGACAACAATGCCGCGGTGTTCCGCACCGAGGAGACACTGAAGCAGGCGCTCACCGATATCCACGCGCTCAAAGAGCGCTACTCCCGAATCACGGTGCATGACAAGGGCAAAAGGTACAACAGCGATCTGCTGGAGGCGATCGAGCTCGGCTTCTTGCTGGAGTTGGCCGAGGTGACGGTCGTCGGTGCCCTCAACCGCAAGGAGTCGCGCGGCGGTCACGCCCGCGAGGACTACCCCAACCGCGACGACACCAACTACATGCGCCACACCATGGCCTACAAGGAGGGCGCCGACCTGCTGTCCGATATCAGGTTGGACTACAAGCCGGTGGTGCAGACGCGTTACGAGCCGATGGAACGGAAGTACTGACGATGACGATCGCGCCTGACGTCGAAAACCCAGGGACCAAGGACACCGAGCTACCTCCGGTGCCCGATGGCGCAGTGATGGTGACGCTGAAGATCGCCCGGTTCAACCCGGAGGATCCCGACGCCGCCGGCTGGCAGAGCTTCCGTGTCCCCTGCCTGCCCAGCGACCGACTGCTCAACCTGCTGCACTACGTCAAGTGGTACCTGGACGGCACCCTGACGTTCCGGCGGTCGTGCGCGCACGGAGTGTGCGGCTCCGACGCGATGCGCATCAACGGGGTCAACCGACTCGCGTGCAAGGTGCTGATGCGCGATCTGCTCCCGAAGAAAGCGGGCAAGCAGCTCACCGTCACGATCGAGCCGATCCGCGGGCTGCCCGTGGAAAAGGACCTCGTCGTCGACATGGAGCCGTTCTTCGACGCCTACCGCGCAATCAAGCCGTTCCTGATCACCAGCGGCAATCCGCCTACGCGGGAACGGATTCAGAGCCAGACCGACCGCCACCGCTACGACGACACCACCAAGTGCATCCTGTGCGCGTGCTGCACGACCAGCTGCCCCGTGTACTGGAGCGAGGGCAGCTACTTCGGGCCGGCCGCGATCGTCAATGCCCACCGGTTCATCTTCGACAGCCGCGACGAGGGTGCCGCCGAGCGGTTGGACATCCTCAACGAGGTCGACGGTGTCTGGCGCTGCCGGACCACGTTCAACTGCACGGAGTCCTGCCCGCGTGGCATCCAGGTGACCCAGGCCATCCAAGAGGTCAAACGCGCGCTGATGTTCGCCCGCTAGTCGCTGTCACACATCGGCGGGCTGTCTCGTCTAACGGGTATGACACAAACATCCCGCATTGATCCGGTAACCCCGAAGCAGGCCTCGCTGCTGGCGAAGGTCTTCTACCGGGTGGCCAAGCGCCGGTTCGGCGAGGTACCCGAGCCGTTCGCCGTCGCCGCCCATCACCCGCGGCTCATGCTCGCCAACGTCGTGCACGAGGGCTTACTGGGCTCGGCGTCGAAGAAGCTGCCGAAGAACATCCTCGAACTCGCGGTGTTCTGGACCGCCCGCACGGTCGGATGCTCGTGGTGCGTCGACTTCGGCTCGATGCTGCAGCGCCTCGACGGACTCGATGTCGAACGGCTGAAGCACATCGACGATTACGCGACCTCGCCTTCCTACACCGACGATGAACGCGCCGCCATTCGTTACGCCGATGCGATGACGACAGATCCCCACACCGTCACCGACGAGCAGGTCGCCGACCTACAACGCCGATTCGGCGACGCGGGCGTGATCGAGCTGACCTACCAGATCGGGGTTGAGAACATGCGGGCGCGCATGTACTCGGCTCTCGGCATCACCGAGCAGGGCTTCAACTCCGGTGACGCGTGCCGGGTTCCGTGGGCGACGGACGAGGAGCAAGCGGCGAGCCGGTGAACTTGTCCGGGTTGGCGACATCCCATATGGCGCAGACCTTTCCATCGCGCACCGTCATCGCGGTCACCCGCGGCGTCATCGCCGGGTAGCCGTCACGGGCAGGTCCCCCGCTGGTGTAGCTGCCTAGCTGGCCGTTGACCATTGCCAGTTGATTCGTCTCCAGCCAAGCAGGTCCGTAGCGACGGGCAAGACCGAACAGGAACCGCGCCACCTTGTCCGGGCCGTGGATGACGCGCGCGGCCGTCGGCGCCCTGCGGTTGGAATCGCCGGTAAACGTGACCTCCGGATGCAGAAGGCGCACAACGGCTTCCATGTCACCGTCGGCAAGCGCCGCCATCAGCGAGCCTGCCACCTCATTGTGGGTGTCGTCGGCCACGCCCGCCGGAGCCGACGCGAGGGCCCGTCGCGCACGAGAGGCCAGCTGGCGGGCCGAGGCACCGCTGACACCGAGCACCGAGGCGATCTCGCCGAAGGGCACCGCGAAGCCATCGTGCAGGACGAACGCGACCCGCTGGTCGGGGTTGAGTCGCTCCAGCACCACCATCGCCGCGAATCGTGCGTCCTCACCTGCGACCACAGCTGCGAGCGGATCGTCGCCGTCGAAGCCCGTCACTACCGGTTCCGGTAGCCATTCGCCGAAATAGGTCTCACGGCGCTTGACCGCCGAGCGCAGCCGATCCAAGCTCAGCCTGCTGACTACCGTCGTCAACCAAGCCCGCAGATCGGTGATGGACTCCGCCGTGCGGTCCCACCGCAGCCACGCATCCTGCACAGCGTCCTCGGCGTCGGCCACGGTGCCGGTCAGTCGGTAGGCAACGGAGAGGAGATGCGGCCGCAGCTCCTCGAACTCGTCGACCCGCGTGCTGGCGGTCATGAAGCCAGTCTAGATCCGTGGCATTGTGACGGATTTCGTTGCAAGCCAGCTGGAGTAGAACGATGTCCGCGTAGCAGCCCCGCAGCAACGACGAAACCGTATATTTCCCGCATGACAATCAAGGAACCGCCGGCAACCGCCGTCGGCGGCAAGGGCCTGCAAGCCGGCGCCCTGGGCCTGGTCGGCAACATCGTCATCGGGCTTGCCGCCGTCGCCCCGGCCTACAGCCTGGCCGCCACTCTGGGCTATGTCGTCCTCGAGGTGCAAGAGAAGGCGCCCTCGATGTTCGTGCTGGCGTTCATCCCGATGCTGCTCGTCGCGTTCGCCTACAAGGAACTGTCCCAGGACACGCCCGACTGCGGCACCACCTTCACCTGGAGCACGAAGGCGTTCGGCCCGTGGATCGGTTGGATCGGCGGCTGGGGACTGGCCGTCTCGGCGATCATCGTGCTGGCCAACGTCGCCGAGATCGCCGCGACCTACCTGTTTTATTTCCTTCGCCTCGACGACCTGGCCGAGAATGTGACCGCCAAGGTGCTGCTCGGGTCCTTCTTCATCATCGCGATGACGCTGATCAGCGCCCGCGGCATCGTGGTGTCCGAACGAGTGCAGAACGTCCTGATCGCGATCCAGTTCGGTGTGCTGACCATCGTCAGCGTCATCGCGCTGGTCCGCGTGTTCGCAGGCAGCGCCGGGGCGCAGGCGATCATGCCGGAGTTGTCGTGGCTGTGGCCGAGCGGGCTGGAGGTCTCGTCGATCGCCCAGGCCATCATCCTGTGCATCTTCATCTACTGGGGCTGGGACGCCTGTCTGGCCGTCGGCGAAGAAACCAAGAACCCCGGCCGTACTCCCGGCATCGCGGCCGTCATCACCACGCTGATCCTGGTGTGCACCTACGTGCTGGTGGCCTACTCCATCCAGTCCTTCGCGGGATTCGGCGATACCGGCATCGGCCTGAACAACGCGATGAACACCGACGACGTTTTGACGGTGCTTGGCGATCCGGTTGCAGGCAGCATCGCGGCATCGGCTCTGCTGCTGACGGTTTCGATATCGGCGCTGTCGTCGACGCAGACCACCATCCTGCCGACGGCTCGCGGCACACTCTCGATGGCGGTATACGAGGCGATCCCCAAGCGATTCGCGAACGTCCACCCGCGCTACATGACCCCGGCATTCGGCACGATCGTGATGGGACTGTCGGCGCTGTTCTTCTACCTACTGCTGACGTTCGTGTCCGAAAATGCGCTCGCCGACTCCGTCCTGTCGCTTGGTCTCGCGGTGTCGTTCTACTACGGCATCACCGCGTTTGCCTGCGTCTGGTACTTCCGCAAGACGCTCTTTTTGTCGGCCCGAAACCTGTTCTTCCGCGGCATCTTTCCGCTAATCGGCGGCATCGCGATGGCAACGGCTTTCGGCATCAGCGCCAAAGACATGATCGCGCCGGACTACGGCTACACCGCGTTCGGTCCGATCGGCGGCGTCTTCGTGCTCGGTGTCGGAATGCTGGTGCTCGGTGTGCCGCTCATGCTGCTGTGCTTCGCGTTCGGCACCAAGCGGTTCTTCCGCGGCGAAACCCTCAACGCCCAAACCGAAGTCAAGGTCCCGGATACCTTCTGAAGATCAGCGGGCGGCACCTAGCGCTTAGTGAAAATTGTTCGGTGCCAATCCTTGTCGGCGACGCCGGTGATATCGCTCATCACGTGCTTGATGGTGAGGTACTCCTCGAGGGAGTAGTCGCTCATATCCTTGCCGAAGCCGGAGGCACCGATGCCGCCGTGCGGCATCTCGCTGATGATCGGGATGTGGTCGTTGATCCAGACGCAGCCGGCCTTGATCTCACGCGACGCGCGCTGCGCGCGGTACACATCGCGCGTCCACGCCGATGCGGCGAGGCCGTACTCGGTGTCGTTGGCCTGACGCAGCGCATCGTCGTCGTCGGTGAACGTGCGCACGGTCAGCACCGGGCCGAAGATCTCGTCGCGGTAAACCTCCGAGCGTTCGTCGACATCGGCGATCAGCGTCGGCCGGTAGAACGAGCCTGGCCGATCGGGGGCGACACCACCCGTGACGATGCGGCCACCCTGGTCCGGTGCCCGCGAAACCATGGCCGCCACCTTCTCGCGATGCGCCATCGAGATCAGCGGACCCAGATCGGTATCGGCATCCTGCGGGTCGCCGATGACGATCTTGCCCATCACCTCGCCGACGCCTGCGACGAAGTCGTCGTAGAGCTCACGGGCCACGATCGCGCGTGTCGCGGCGGTGCAGTCCTGCCCCGTATTGATCAATGCGCCGGCGACCGCACCTTGGATCGCGGCGTCCAGGTCGGCGTCGTCGAACACCACGAACGGCGCCTTGCCACCCAGCTCGAGCTGCACCCGGTGGCCCTGGGTCGCGGCGGCGGCCATCACCTTGCGGCCCACCGCCGTCGACCCGGTGAACGTCACGAGATCGACGCCCACGTGCCCGGCCAACGCGGTACCGGCATCTGAACCCGCCCCGGTCACCACGTTGAACACGCCGTCGGGCAGCCCGGCTTCGCTGGCCAGCCGGGCCAGCGTCAGCGTCGTCAGCGGCGTCAGCTCACACGGCTTGATCACCACGGTGCAACCGGCGGCCAACGCGGGCAACACTTTCCACACCGCCATCTGCAGCGGGTAGTTCCACGGGGTGATGGTGCCGACCACGCCGATCGCCTCGCGCCGAATGCTCGACGTGTGGTCACCGGAGTACTCCGCGGTGGCCTTGCCCTCGAGGTGGCGGGCCGCGCCCGCGAAGAAGTCGATGTTGTCGACGCTGCCCGGCACGTCGAATTCTGTGGCAAGCCGCACTGGCTTACCGGTCTGGCTGACCTCTTCGGCCACCAGATCGTCGGCGTGCTCGCCGGCCAGCGCGGCCAGCTTGGCTAGCACAGTGGACCGGTCGGCGGGTGTCGCGGTCGCCCAGCCGGGCAGCGCTGCACGCGCAGAGGCGACGGCCCGGTCCACATCGGCGGGCGTCGCCATCGCGTAGTCGGCAGCGGGCTCACCGGTCGCGGGGTTGATCACCTGATGCAGGCCGCCGCCGGTCACCACCGGGGCACCGTCGATCCAGCTGCCTGCCACGCTGGTGGAAACTGTCGCAGTCATGGCCCAACGCTAGCGGACGGTCAACACCGCGGCTACGCATTCCCGCTGCGCGAGGCCATCCAAACGAGGGATTTCATGGTCGTGGTTGCTTGTAACGACGGATTCCGTGCACAATCACTGGCATGGCCAACCAGGGCGCTTCGCAAGGCATCGGGCCTGTCTCGCTCCGCGTGAGCACCTCCCGGCCCGGCGCTGCGTTCCAGCTCGACGACTTGTCGAAGCAGATCATCGAGAAGTTGCAGGGGGACGGCCGTCGGTCGTATGCGGGCATCGGCAAGGCGGTTGGGCTGTCCGAGGCCGCCGTGCGTCAGCGCGTCCAGCGTATGGTCGACGCCGGCGTCATGCAGATCGTGGCGGTCACCGATCCGATGCAGCTCGGTTTCGCCAGGCAGGCGATGATCGGCATCCGCTGCACCGGCGACACCACGAAGGTCGCCGAAAAGCTGGCGGCCATCGAATCCGTCGACTATGTCGTGCTCACCGCGGGCTCGTTCGACGCCATCATCGAAGTGGTCTGCGAGGACGACGACGACCTTCTCGACCTACTCAATACCAAGATCCGAGCATTGCCAGGAGTGATATCCACCGAAACACTTGTTTACCTGAGACTCGTTAAACAGCAATACAATTGGGGTACAAGATGACAACTATCGATATCGCACAAGAAACTACCGCGGAGCTTGGCGCAAAGGCCAACCGCCACCTGTGGGGTCACTTCGCCCGCCACGGCGCAGGCATCACACCGCCGATCATCACCCGCGGCGAGGGCGTCACCATCTGGGACAGCAACGGCAAGAGCTACATCGACGGCCTCTCAGGCCTTTTCGTCGTTCAGGTCGGCCACGGCCGCAAGGAGCTCGCGGAGGCGGCGGCCAAGCAGGCCGAGACGCTGGCGTTCTTCCCGCTGTGGTCCTATGCCACTCCACCGGCGATCGAGCTGTCCGAGCGGATCGCCGGCTATGCGCCCGGCGATCTCAACCGGGTGTTCTTCACCACCGGCGGCGGTGAAGCGGTCGAGTCCGCTTGGAAGCTGGCCAAGAACTACTTCAAGTTGACCGGCAAACCCGGTAAGTACAAGGTGATTTCGCGTTCGATCGCCTACCACGGCACGCCGCAAGGCGCGCTGGCGATCACCGGCCTTCCGGTGTTCAAGGCGCCGTTCGATCCGCCCACCCCGGGCGGTTTCCGCGTGCCCAACACCAACTTCTACCGGGCACCGGCGGCGTTCGAGCACGACATCAAGGCGTTCGGTCAGTACTGCGCGGACCGCATCGCCGAGGCTATCGAGTTCGAGGGTCCCGACACCGTCGCGGCCGTCTTCCTCGAACCGGTCCAGAACGCCGGCGGCTGCTTCCCGCCACCCCCAGGGTATTTCGAACGCGTTCGCGAAATCTGCGACGAGTACGACGTGCTCCTGGTGTCCGACGAGGTGATCTGCGCCTACGGCCGCATCGGTTCGATGTTCGCCTGCGACGATCTCGGCTATGTGCCCGACATCATCACCTGCGCAAAGGGTTTGACGTCCGGCTACTCACCGATCGGCGCGATGATCGCCAGCGACCGGTTGTTCGAGCCGTTCAACGACGGCAAGACCACGTTCGGGCACGGCTACACGTTCGGCGGGCATCCCGTCTCGTCCGCGGTGGCGCTGGCCAACCTCGACATCTTCGAGCGCGAGGGCATCAACGACCACGTCAAGGAGAACGCACCCGCGTTCCGCGCCACCCTGGAGAAGCTCTACGACCTTCCGATCGTCGGCGACATTCGCGGCGAAGGCTTCTTCTACGGCATCGAACTGGTCAAGGACAAAGCCACCAAGGAGACGTTCAACGACGAGGAATCTGAGCGGCTGCTGCGCGGATTCCTTACGCCTGCGATCTTCGAGGCCGGTCTGTACTGCCGTGCCGACGACCGCGGCGACCCAGTCGTGCAGTTGGCGCCGCCACTGATCAGCGGGCAGAAGGAATTCGACGCCATCTACGACATCCTGCACGGCGTGCTGGGCGAAGCTGGCCGGCTGCTCTAAGGCTGGCGACCGGCCATCCTGGCGATCAACTGCTTCACGGTCGCCAGGTCGGCGGCGGGGTCATGGTTGGGCTCGGCGTAGCCACGGCCGTAGAGGCCGTCGGTGAGGATCGCGATCCAGCGTGCCAGCACAAGTGACGGCATGGTCGGCGTGATCATCCCGTGTGACGCGGCGGCGTCGAGCAGCTCGGCGAAACAGTCGGTCATGCGGCGGTCGTTCTCGGCGAGCAATGCGGCGAATGCGGCGTCGTGGTGCGCTTGCGCCAGCACCTCGACCATCAGTCCCGACACCAAAGGGCTTGATGCGTCGTCGGCGATCTTGTCTACCAACGTCATCAGCGCACGCCACGGATCGTCGATGGCCCTGGCTGCTGTGAACGCCGCATCCCACTCGTCGCGGTCGAACTCGAAGATGCCGACAAAGATGGCCCGTTTGTTCGGGAAGTAGTGGAACAGGTTGCCCGGACTCATGCCGGCTCGGGCGCAGACCTCGGCGGTCGTGGTCCTGTCAAAACCGTTGGCGGCGAACAACTCCACCGCGGCGTTGATGATCTGCAGCCGTCGCTGCCGATGCCGTTGCGGGTCAACTGTTCTCATCGGTCCGCCTCCGACGGATTTCACGCTGTGCCACCGCGACCGCAATCGCGAATGGAACGACATATTTGACGACATCGACCACGGAGCCCACCCAGCCGGGCAGGTGGATGTCCGGAAGGTCGGGAAGCGGCAAGGCCGGCAAGTCCGGCAGATTGATCCGCGGCAGCCGGATGTCCGACAGTGTGTCGCGCATCCATCGCAGGACGTCGTCGAGAAGCAGATTGACCAGGGCGGCGATGCCTACCAGCGCCACAGCCATTTCACCTGCCACCACGGCGACATGGCGGTAGGCGTAGAGGCGAGGATGTCGGTCCTTGAAAGTACGCACCTCGCCAAAACTAGACCGATTAGTCGGTTAATTAATAGCGGGCGTAAGTTCGGGCGGGTGACTGCGTCGCCGAAGCCGCCGATCAATCCCGTCCGCTGGCAGCCACCGCCAGTCGACCCGTTGCCGGATGTACCCGAAGGCACCGTCACCGTCGTTCCGGTGCCAGGTGACGGACCCGAGGATGTCGTTGTCGACGCCGGGGGCCAACTCTGGGCGGGTCTGCTCGACGGGCGCATCGTCCGCGTCTCGCCCGACGGTGGCCAGGCTGCGGTCGTCGCCGACACGGGCGGACGGCCGCTGGGCATGCACGTGGCGCGCGACGGCCGGCTGCTGATCTGCGACAGCTACCGCGGGCTGCTGGCGATGGACCGCACCACCGGGGAACTGACAACCTTGGTGGAATCGGTCGACGGGCGGCCGCTGCGATTCTGTTCGAATGTGACCGAGACCTCGGACGGCACAATCTATTTCACAGAGTCGACGAGCGCGTTTCACTTCGAGCACTTCCTGGCAGCGATCCTGGAAGCCCGCGGCGATGGCGGTCTGTATCGACTCGCGACCGACGGCACGGTCACCACGCTGGTCGACAGGCTCTACTTCGCCAACGGCGTGACCGCGACCCCCGATGAGTCGGCACTGGTCTTCGCCGAGACGATGGGTCGCCGGCTGTCGAAATACTGGCTCAAGGGCCCGCAGGCCGGAACCGTGACGCCGTTGGCTGTCCACCTTCCCGGAATGCCCGACAACATCTCAACGGGATCGGACAATCGAATCTGGGTCGCGATGGTGACGCCCGCGAACGCCTCCGCGGAGGGCTTGATGCCACGAGCGCCTTGGATACGCAAGGTGATCTGGCGGTTGCCCGAGCGGCTGCAACCGAAAGTCCAGCCGGAGATCTGGGTGGTCGGATTCGACGCCGACAGCGGTGAGGCTGTCGGCGGCATCCGCACCAAGCGCGCGGATTTCGGCGGAGTCACCGGCGTCGTCGAATCCGGTGACAAGCTCTGGATGTCGACCATCGAGTTTCCGGCGCTCGCGCACAGCGAGGTGCCAGCGAGGTCCCATTCGTAACTCCAACCACTTGAGTCACAGCGTGCCTCCCCGGAAATCGGCCCGCAATCGCCTAATCTGCGGTCACGATGGCGAAGATTCGAAGCGCGTTTCCGCGCGCCGCAGCCCTGGCAGCGGCTCTTTTCCTAGCGGCCGGTCCCGCGGTGGCAACAGCCGAGCCGGACGCGGCGCCCGAAGGCGTGGTGTGCCCGTACCGTGAGGCGACGCCGCCTGCGGTCGACTCATCCGAGGTGCCTGAGGCGGGCGATCCACCGGCCCCGCTGCCGGTGCCCGCCAAGCCGCTCGGCGGTGACGCGCTCTCCGGCTGCGGCATCGTCGCCGCGCCCGGCACGCCGCCCCTCCCAGGGGACATCTCCGCCGAGGCGTGGCTGGTTGCCGATCTGGACACCGGCGACATCATCGCCGCGCGGGACCCGCACGGCCGCCACCGCCCGGCCAGCATCATCAAGGTACTGATCGCTCTGCAGTCGCTGCGGGACCTGCCGATCCACAAGGTCGTGGCAGGTACCCAGGACGACGCGAACGCCGAGGGCACCAAGGTCGGCGTCGGCGAAAACGGCTGGTACTCGATCAACGACTTGCTGCACGGTCTTCTCATGCACTCCGGCAACGACGCCGCGCACGCGCTGGCAGCCCAGCTCGGCGGGATGGACACCGCGCTGTCGAAGATCAACGATTTGGCGGGCAAGCTCGGCGGCCGTGACACCCGCGCTGCGACACCGTCGGGCCTGGACGGTCCTGGCATGAGCACATCGGCCTACGACATCGGCCTGTTCTACCGATATGCCTGGCAGAACCCTACTTTCGCCGACATCGTCGCCACGCGAAGCTTCGACTTTCCCGGCCGCGGCGACGCCGGCTATCCGGTCGAAAACGACAACCAGCTGCTGTACAACTACCCCGGCGCGCTGGGTGGCAAGACCGGCTACACCGACGACGCCGGCCAAACGTTCGTCGGTGCCGCCAACCATGACGGCCGGCGACTGGTGGCCGTGCTGATGCGCGGCACCCGCGAGCCGATCGCGCCGTGGGAGCAGGCGGCACATCTACTTGACTACGGATTCGCGACCGCGCCGGGCACCAAAGTGGGCACGCTGATCGAACCCGATCCCTCGCTGCTCGCCCCGAAAACCGAAGCGGCAGCGGGCAACCCGGTCGCCAGCCAGGCTTCCGCCTCGCTGCCGGATGTCGACGCGATGCCCGTCCGGGTGGGCGTGGGCATCGTCGGCGCCATGATCGTATTCGGGCTGATCTTGGGCGCGCGGTCGCTGAACCGACGCCCGCAGCACTAATGGCTGCCGAGAATTCCCTAGAGAGTCGAATCCTGAAATCGTTCGACCGCTATCGGCAGCCATCCGCAAACGCATCGATGAAAGCTCTCGGTCAGCGTCTAGTCGGTGAGCTACTTGGTGAGACCGAATACGTCGCAGCGGCCCTCGATCCCACCTTCGAAGTCGTGATGCACAGCGGCGGAACGACAGTGACGCTTCCCGGCAGCATGATCGCTGAAGGCGTTGCGGCACAGGCCGCCGCAGGCGCGCTCATGTGGACCGAGTTCGACGATTTCGTGGTCGACGGCGACACGATCGCGACCAGCGGCGTGATGCTGACACTCCTGCTCATCGATCAGTCGCTTATAACGACGCCAGTCGGTCTGTTCCTGCGCTTCAGCGCTGACCGGATGACCTCGGAAGTCGCGTTCATGGGAACCCCAGAAACCGCCGACGTGTCAACGCAGGAAATGCCGTCGGTCGACGCCCTGCGAGCGGCACTAACGCCGTCGTAGCCGCGAAAGACCAAGCGCGCCAAAGGCACCGACCGCAACGGCCGTCAACACTCCGCGAACCCCGAGGCCCTCACGGATCTGCATCCGCGGCGTAATCTGCGCCGGCGCAGGCGCATCGACCGGTGCGGCGGTGAGATTCTCGGTGGACGTGGCCGCCCATGCCGTCGCGAACAAGATCAGCCGCGCGGTGATGTACGCGAACACCATGAGGCCCAGCACCGGACCGAAGGTGGCGCCTGCCGGACCGTGCACGACTGACTGCAGGTAGATCGAGCCGAGCTGCTTGAATACCTCGAACCCGACGGCCGCGATCAACCCGGCTCGAGCAGAGCTGCGAAAGCTGACCGATTCGCGGGGCAACCGCGCGATGATCCAGGTGAATAGCAGCCAGGAGATCAGCACCGATACGAGCAGTGAGACCACCCGCAGGACCAGGCTGACGCCCGGGGCATCTTGCAGCCCAAGCCATTCCAGGACACGCCTCATCAGGTCGGAATTGCCGAGCACCGTCAGCGCCACGGTGACGGCGATCGCAACGAAGAACCCGAGCATCGCAGCGAGATCGGACAGCTTGGCGCGAACGAACCCTGGCGGCTCGTTGCGCATCATGCCCCACATCTGACTCAGCGCTTCGCGCAGATTCGCCATCCAGCCAAGCCCCGCCCACGCAGCCGTGGCCAGGCCGATGATGCCGACCGAGGTGCGCGACTCGATCGCCGAGTCCGTCAGGTCGACCAGTTGCTCACCGAAATCGCCGGACACTTTCGATTTGATCTGCGCCGTAACGTCGGCGAGCAGATCGGGATTGCGGGCCAATACGAAACCGGCTGCGGCGAAGCCCACCATGAGCAAGGGGAACAACGCGAAGATCGTGAAGTACGTGATGCCCGCTGCGTAGAAGTCGCCCTTGCTGTCCTGATAGCGCTGCTGCGCCCGCATCACGTGATCGAACCAGGCATACCGCGTCCGAAGCCGATCAAGGAATCCCGGTTTGGCCGGCTCCGTCATCCCGACCTCCCCGAACCGTTACGTGCGTGGCGCTAAGAACCCTAACCGGTCATATACCCGCTTGAGTGTCTTCGCAGACACGTCCTTGGCACGCTCCGCGCCTGCCGCGAGCGCGGACTCGAGCTCGGATGGATCCGCAAGCAGTTCGTCGACGCGGGACTTGAGCGGCGTCACGAATTCGACGACGGCCTCGGCGGTGTCGGCCTTCAGATCGCCGTAGCCGCGACCGGCGTAACCCTCGACGAGCGTGTCGACATCGGTACCCGTCACCGCCGACTGGATGGTCAGCAGATTGGACACCCCTGGTTTCGCGCTCGGGTCGTAGCGGATCTCTCGCTCGCTGTCGGTGACGGCCGAACGGATCTTCTTGGCCGATACTTTCGGGTCGTCGAGCAGGCTGATCAACCCAGCCTCGGTGGCGGCAGATTTGCTCATCTTCGACGTCGGGTCGGCCAGGTCGTAGATCTTGGCGGTGGCCTTCTGGATCAGCACGTCTGGCACGACGAACGTGTCGGGGAACCGCGAGTTGAAACGCTGAGCGACGTCGCGGGCCAGCTCGAGGTGCTGACGCTGGTCCTCCCCAACGGGCACCAGGTCGGCGTCGTACAGCAGCACGTCGGCGGCCATCAGGACCGGATAGGTGAACAGCCCGACAGTGGTCGCGTCGGTGCCTTCCTTCTGCGACTTGTCCTTGAACTGCGTCATCCGCTGCGCCTGGCCGAAACCGGTGAAACAGCCAAGCACCCAAGCGAGTTCGGCGTGCTCGGGCACATGGCTCTGCACGAAGATCGTGCACCGCGACGGGTCGATGCCCAGCGCCAGATACTGCGCGGCGGTGACAAGGGTGCGACGGCGCAACTGCTCGGGATCCTGCGGAAGCGTTATCGCGTGCAGGTCGACGACGCAGAAGTAGGCGTCGTACTCGTCCTGCAGACCCACCCACTGTTTGATCGCACCCAACGCATTGCCGAGGTGCAGCGAATCAGACGTCGGCTGGACTCCTGAGAAAACGACGGGGCGGGAAGCACTCATGATGCACCAATCTTGTCACGCCTCATCCAATGGATTTTTGGGCGCTCTGCTCCTTGGACTGCTCCAACGCCCTGCGCGCGAACACCCAGCGTTCGGTGATCGCCAGCTGCCCCCGCCCCCTGCCGAGGAAGGTGACGAACCACGAGATCACGGCCATCAGGCGGTTGCGGCCACCGACGAGGTAGTACAGGTGCAGGCCCAGCCAGGCCAGCCAGGCCAGAAATCCGCCGAACTCCAGTTTGCCGATCTGGCACACCGCGCTGAAGCGCGAGATCGTCGACATGCTGCCTTTGTTGAAGTACTTGAACGGCTTTCGCGTCGCCGGGTCTTCACCCTTGAGGCCGCCCTTGATCTGCTTCGTGGAATAGACGGCGCCTTGGATTGCGCCCTGGGCCATCCCTGGAACGTTGGGCACGCTCATCAGGTCGCCGATGACGAACACGTTCGGATGCCCCTTGACGGTGAGGTCGGGTTCGACGACCACACGGCCGGCCCGGTCGACCTCCGTGCCGTCGGACTGCTCGGCGACCAGCTTGCCGAGTGGGCTGGCCTGCACGCCGGCCGACCAGACCTTGACGGCGCACTCGATGCGGTGTTCTTCGCCGTCTTTCTCCTTGACGGTCAGACCCATGTAGTCGACGTCGGTGACCATGGTGTTCAGCTTGACCTCGACGCCCATCTTCTCCAGCCGGCGCTGTGCCTTGAGCCCGAGCTTCGGCCCCATCGGCGGCAACACTGCGGGGGCGGCCTCGACGAGAATCACGCGAGCCTCAGCGGGGTCGATCGTGCGGAACGCCCCGGACAGGGTCCGGTCGGCGAGCTCTGCGATCTGGCCGACGACCTCGACACCGGTCGGCCCCGCGCCAACCACGACGAACGTCAGCCGGCGCTTGCGTTCGGCCTCCGACGTCGTCACCTCGGCCGCCTCGAACGCCCCGAGGATGCGACCGCGCAACTCGAGCGCGTCATCGACGGTCTTCATGCCTGGCGCAAACGCCTCGAAGTGGTCATTCCCGAAGTAGGACTGCTGGGCGCCTGCGGCCACGATCAGGCTGTCGAACGGCGTCACCCGCTCCCAGTCCAGCAGCTTCGAGGTGACGGTGTTGTTCTTCAAGTCGATGCCGACGACATCACCGAGCAGCACTTGGGCATTCTTCTGCTTGCGCAAGATGATTCGTGTGGCAGGCGCGATCTCGCCGACCGAAAGGATGCCTGTTGCCACTTGATAGAGCAGCGGCTGGAACAGATGGTGGGTCGTCTTCGCGATGAGGGTGACGTCGACGTCAGCGCGCTTGAGGTGCTTCGCGGCGAACAGTCCGCCGAAGCCAGAGCCGATGATGACGACGTGATGGCGGCGGGGAGCAATGGTCTCAACGCTCATTGGCTGACCCTAACCGTCCCGCGTCCGACCCACAGCCCACCGCGGGTGAATACTCAACGGTCACCGGCGCGTGGTCGGACCACCGCAGCGCATACGCGGCCGCCCGCTCCACCCGCGCGGCGCTCGCCCGCGCCGCCAGACCCCTGGTCGCCAACTGGTAGTCGATGCGCCAGCCCGCGTCGTTGTCGAACGCCCTTCCGCGCCATGACCACCACGAGTACGGACCCGCGCCATCCGGGTGCATCACCCGCACCACGTCGACCCAGCCCGAATCGAGCAGTTCGGTGAGCCACTGCCGCTCCGCAGGCAGAAAACCCGACTTCTTGACGTTGCCCTTCCAGTTCTTGATGTCCTTCTCGGTGTGCGCGATGTTCCAGTCCCCGCAGACGACGGCGTCGCGGTCCGTCAGCGTCGCCATCCGGTGCGCCAGCGCCGCCATGAAGCGCTCCTTCTCCAGCTGACGGTCGGTGCCTGCCTCGCCGGTCTGGATGTAGACACTTGCGACGGTCAGTCCGTCGATGTCGACCTCCACGTAGCGGCCGTGAAGCGCGAACTCGTCCACACCCAAGTCCTTCACCGACTTGATCGGATGCCGACTCAGCACTGCAACACCGTTGCGGCCCTTGAGATCCCCGCCCGCCGATGCCAAATGCCAGCCGTCGGACAGCGCGGGCGCCAGCGCACCTGCCAGCTGCTCGTCGTCCGCCCTGGTCTCCTGCAGGCACACCACGTCGGCAGTCGTCGCGGCCAGCCAGGGCAGCAGCCCCAGGTTCGCCGGCGACCGCTGCTTGATCGCGGCGCGGATGCCGTTGACGTTGACGGTGGACACGATCACGGGGTCAGACCGTATCGGACGAGCTTGCGGTACCGCCGGTATCACCTTTAGTGTCGGGCAGATGACTGGAATGTCGCTGCGCGCGCCCATTCATCTGGGTTCCGGCGAGCCGATCCTTTTGCTGCATCCGTTCATGATGTCCCAGAACGTGTGGAAAGACGTCGCACCGCTGATTGCTGAAACCGGGCGCTACGAGGTCCTCGCGCCGACCATGCCTGGTCACAACGGCGGCGCCAAGGGGCCGTTTTTCCTGAGCTCGGGTGCGCTGGCCGACGACGTCGAACGCCGGATGGACGCGCTGGGCTGGGACACCGCACACATCGTCGGCAACTCGCTCGGTGGCTGGGTGGCCTTCGAGTTGGAGCACCGGGGCAGGGCCCGCACGTTGACGGGGATCGCACCGGCAGGCGGCTGGCGTCAGTTCACCCCGGTGAAGTTCGAGATCGTCGGCAAGTTCCTCGCGGGCATACCGCTGTGGCTGCTGACCCTGGCGCTCGGTCCCCGCGTGCTCCGCCTGCCGCTCAGCCGCAAGTTGACCGCCCTACCCGTCAGCGCCACCGCCGACGGCCTGAGTGACGAGGATCTGCTCCAGATCATCGATGACGTCTCGCACTGCCCGGCGTACTACCAGTTGCTGTTCAAGGCGCTGACGCTGCCGGGCCTGTTGGAGATGGCCGACGGCAGCGTGCCGACGCACCTGGTCACCTGCGAAAAGGACCGCGTCCTGCCCCATCCGCGGTTCACCCGCCACTTCACCACGCATCTGCCGAAGGACACCCAGATCACGCATCTCGACGGCGTCGGGCACATCCCGATGTTCGAGGCGCCGCGCAGGATTGCCGACCTGATCGTCGACTTCGTCGACCGCTTCGCGAAGCAGCCGCCACACAAAGCTATCGGCTAGGCGTCGAGCGATTTCTTGAAGTTGCCTGCGATCGTGTCGAGGAATTCCTCGCTGGTCTGATACGGCTGCTGGTCGCCGATCAACAGCGCCAGGTCCTTGGTCATATGACCGCCCTCGACCGTGCCGATGACGCTCTCCTCCAACGTGTTCGCGAACTCGATCACGTCGGGGGTGTTGTCGAGCTTGCCGCGATGCTCCAGCCCGCGGGTCCACGCGAAGATCGAGGCGATCGGGTTCGTAGAGGTGGGCTTGCCCTGTTGGTGCTGCCGGTAGTGGCGGGTGACGGTGCCATGTGCGGCCTCGGCCTCGACGGTCTTGCCGTCCGGGGTCATCAACACCGAAGTCATCAGTCCCAGTGAGCCGTAGCCCTGCGCGACGGTGTCCGACTGGACGTCGCCGTCGTAGTTCTTACACGCCCACACGTAGCCGCCCTCCCACTTTAGGCAGGAGGCGACCATGTCGTCGATCAGCCGGTGCTCATATGTGAGCCCCTTGGCGTCGAACTGTTCGGAGTACTCCTCGTTGAAGATGCGCTCGAACTCGTCCTTGAACATCCCGTCGTAACCCTTGAGGATCGTGTTCTTCGTCGACAGGTACACCGGATAGTTCTGCTGCAGACCGTAATTGAACGACGACCGCGCGAAGTCCTGGATCGACTTCTTGAAGTTGTACATCCCCATCACGACGCCGCCACCCTCCGGGATCTTGACGACGTCGTGCACGATCGGCTCACTGCCGTCGTCGGGCGTGAAAGTGACGGTGAAGGTACCTGGGCGGTCGACCTTGAAGTTGTCGGCGCGGTACTGATCTCCGAACGCGTGACGGCCGATGATGATCGGTTTGGTCCACCCTGGAACCAGTCGCGGCACGTTCTCGATGACGATCGGCGCGCGGAAAATAGTGCCGCCCAGGATGTTTCGGATGGTGCCATTGGGCGACAGCCACATCTTCTTGAGGTTGAACTCCTTGACGCGGGCCTCGTCGGGAGTGATCGTTGCGCACTTCACGCCGACGCCGTGTCGTTTGATGGCTTCCGCCGCGTCGATGGTCACCTGGTCGTCGGTCGCGTCGCGATGCTCGATGCCGAGGTCGTAGTAGTCCAGGTTCACGTCGAGGTACGGGTAGATCAGAGTTTCCTTGATGAGCTTCCAGATGATGCGAGTCATCTCGTCGCCATCGAGTTCTACTACCGTGCCTTCGACTTTGATCTTGGGCATGTTGGCCACAGCGTCAGCCTTGGGCGGCCTCGAGGGCCGAGTTGAACGTCTTGCTCGGCCGCATCACTGCCGCGGTCAGATCGGGGTCCGGGTAGTAGTAGCCCCCTATGTCCACCGAATCGCCTTGCACCGCTGCGAGTTCGGAGACGACGGCGTCCTCCTTCTCGGACAGCGACTTGGCCAACTTGGCGAAGTGGTCGGCCAGCTCCTGGTCCTCGGACTGAGCCGCGAGTTCCTGCGCCCAGTACAACGCGAGGTAGAACTGGCTGCCGCGGTTGTCGAGCTCACCGGTCTTGCGCGACGGGCCCTTGTCGTTCTCCAGCAGCTTGCCGATCGCGGCGTCCAACGTCGTACCCAGAAGCGCGGCACGCTTGTTGCCGGTCTTGTCGCCCAAATCCTCGAAGCAGGCACCCAACGCGAGGAATTCGCCGAGCGAATCCCAGCGCAGATGGTTTTCCTCCACCAGCTGATGGACATGCTTCGGCGCCGACCCGCCTGCGCCCGTCTCATACATGCCGCCGCCGGCCATCAGCGGAACGATGGACAGCATCTTGGCGCTGGTGCCCAGCTCGAGAATGGGGAACAGGTCGGTCAGGTAATCGCGCAGAATGTTGCCGGTCGCGGCGATGGTGTCCTGGCCGCGGATCAGCCGCTCCAGCGTGTAACGCATGGCCCACACCTGCGGCATGATCTGGATGTGGAGGCCCTCGGTGTCGTGGTCCTCCAGATAGGCCTTGACCTTCTTGCGCAGCTCAACCTCGTGCGGACGCTCGGTATCCAGCCAGAACAGCACCGTCATCCCCGAGGCACGCGCGCGGGTGACGGCCAGCTTGACCCAGTCCCTGATCGCGGCGTCCTTCGTGACGGGCATGCGCCAGATGTCGCCCTCCTCGACGTTCTGCGATAGCAGCACTTCGCCGGTGGCGATGTCGACGATGTCGGCGACGCCATCCTCGGGGATCTCGAATGTCTTGTCGTGTGACCCGTACTCCTCGGCCGCCTGCGCCATCAGGCCGACGTTGGGGACGGTGCCCATGGTCGTCGGGTCGAACTGGCCGTGGGTCTTACAGAAGTTGATCATCTCCTGGTAGATCCGGGAAAACGTGGACTCCGGGTTGACGGCCTTGGTGTCCTTGGTGCGTCCGTCGGCGCCGTACATCTTGCCGCCAAGCCGGATCATCGCGGGCATCGAGGCGTCGACGATCACGTCGCTCGGCGAGTGGAAGTTGGTGATACCCCTCGCCGAATCCACCATGGCCAGCTCCGGCCGGTTTTCGTGGACCTCGTGAATGTCCCGGATGATCTCTTCGCGTTGGGAGGACGGCAGCGACTCGATCTTGTTGTAGAGGTCGACCATGCCGTTGTTGACGTTGACGCCCAGTTCATCGAACAGCTTCTGGTGCTTGGCGAAGGCGTCCTTGTAGAAGGTCTTGACCGCGTGGCCAAAGACGATGGGGTGGCTGACCTTCATCATCGTCGCCTTGACGTGCAGCGAGAACATCACGCCGGTCTTGTACGCATCCTCGATCTGCTGCTCGTAGAACTCGACAAGAGCCTTCTTGCTCATGAACATGCTCTCGATGACGTCGCCCTCGCCGAGCTTCGTCTCGGGCTTGAGCACGATCGTCTCGCCGCGCTTGCTCTTCAGCTCCATCCGCACGTCGCGCGCGCGGTCCAGGGTCATCGACTTCTCCCCGTGGTAGAAGTCGCCGCCGTTCATGGTCGCGACGTGAGTTCGCGATGCCTGGGAAAATTCGCCCATGCTGTGCGGGTGCCTGCGCGCGTACTCCTTGACGGCGTTGGGGGCGCGCCGATCCGAGTTCCCTTCGCGCAGAACAGGGTTCACCGCGCTGCCGAGGATCTTGCCGTAGCGCTCCTTGAGGGCCTTCTCGTCGTCGGTCTTGGGGTGCGCCGGGTAGTCCGGTATCGCGTAACCCTTCGCCTGCAGTTCCTCGATCGCAGCCGAGAGCTGTGGCACAGAGGCGCTGATGTTCGGCAACTTGATGATGTTGGTGTCGGGCAGCTGAGTCAGCTTGCCGAGCTCGGAAAGGTTGTCCGGCACGCGCTGCTCTTCGGTCAGGTCATCGGCGAATTCGGCGAGGATGCGTGCGGCCACCGAGATGTCGCTGGTTTCGACGTTGATCCCGGCCGGCTCAGTGAAGGTGCGAATGATCGGCAGAAAACCGTAGGTCGCAAGCAGCGGCGCCTCGTCGGTCAACGTGTAGATGATGGTCGGCTGCTCGGCGCTCATTTTGTCTTCTCCAGGCGTCTTCGTTGTCACGGCGGCTACCAGTATCGCGTCGAACACGACGCTACGCGTGGCCACCCTCGGCGGCACAGGAACACCTGGTGGCACGCACTCAGCGGCATGCGATACGCTTCTCTTCGGTCATGAGTGCCAGCGTCAAGCCCCGGCTTGCTGGCCGGCAACCCTCCAACCGCGGTGGGGTGCCCCGGGTGATTGACCAGGTTGAGTAGCCCCAACCGGCTACCGGCAAGCGCGGGTCCGTTGTGACGGGCCCCCAGAGACAGATGGAGGTCCGTTCCGTATGAGCACGCCAGAAGACCCGACCGCGCATTGGTCGTTCGAGACCAAACAGGTCCACGCAGGTCAGACGCCAGACATCGCCACTAACGCGCGTGCGCTGCCGATCTACCAGACCACGTCGTACACCTTCAACAGCACCGAGCACGCCGCCGCGCTGTTCGGCCTTGCCGAGCCCGGCAACATTTACACCCGGATCATGAACCCGACCCAGGACGTCGTCGAGCAGCGCATCGCGGCGCTCGAGGGCGGTGTCGCGGCCCTGTTCCTGGCGTCCGGTCAGGCCGCCGAGCACTTCGCGATCCTCAACCTCGCCAACGCCGGCGACCATATCGTGTCGAGCCCCAGGCTCTACGGCGGCACCTACAACCTCTTCCACTACACGCTGCCCAAGATCGGCATCGAGGTCAGCTTCGTGGAGAACCCGGACGACCTCGACTCCTGGCGCGCAGCCGTGCAGCCCAACACCAAGGCGTTCTTCGCCGAGACCATCTCCAACCCGCAAAACGACATCCTCGACATCCCCAACGTCGCGGCCGTCGCGCACGAGGCGGGCGTGCCGTTGATCGTCGACAACACCGTCGCCACCCCGTATCTGATCCAGCCGCTGGCCCACGGCGCTGACATCGTCGTGCACTCGGCGACGAAGTACCTCGGCGGGCACGGCGCGGCAATCGCGGGCGTGATCGTCGACGGCGGCACCTTCGACTGGACCAACGGCAAGTTCCCCGGCTTCACGACGCCCGACCCGAGCTATCACGGCGTGGTGTTCGCCGAGCTGGGTCCGCCCGCGTATGCGTTGAAGGCGCGCGTGCAACTGCTGCGTGACCTGGGATCGGCCGCGTCTCCGTTCAACGCGTTCCTGGTCGCTCAGGGATTAGAAACGCTGAGCCTTCGCGTTGAGCGCCATGTGGCCAATGCGCAGAAGGTCGCCGAATACCTGGCCGGACATCCCGACGTGGTGTCGGTGAACTACGCCGGGCTGCCCACCTCCCCGTGGTACAAGCTGGGAAAGAAGCTGGCGCCCAAGGGAACCGGAGCGGTGCTGGCGTTCGAGCTGGCCGGCGGCATCGACGCGGGCAAGGCTTTCGTCAATGCGCTGACGCTGCATAGCCATGTCGCCAACATCGGCGACGTCCGGTCGTTGGTGATCCATCCGGCGTCGACGACGCACGCTCAGCTCACCTCGGAAGAGCAGCTGGCCACCGGTGTGACGCCCGGGCTGGTGCGGCTCGCGGTAGGCATCGAGGGCATCGACGACATCCTGGCTGATCTGGATCAAGGGTTCGCCGCGGCCAAGCCGTTCAGTGGGTCTGCGGCGACAGACCCGCACACCACGGCGGCGTTCTGATGACGGTCTTCGACGTGGCTACCGCAACGCTGCCAGCCGAGGGTGAAGTCGGCCTTGTCGACATCGGCTCGCTGACTTTGGAGAACGGCGCAGTCGTCGACGACGTAACGATCGCCGTGCAGCGGTGGGGCGACCTGTCGCCCAACCGCGACAACGTGGTCGTCGTGCTGCACGCGCTGACCGGCGACTCGCACGTCACCGGCCCTGTGGGTCCAGGCGTCGAGACCGAAGGCTGGTGGGAAGGTGTGGCCGGGCCCGGTGCACCGATCGACACCGACCGCTGGTGTGCGATCGCCACCAACGTGCTTGGCGGCTTTCGCGGGTCGACGGGTCCGAGTTCGCATGCGCCGGATGGAAAACCTTGGGGGTCAAGGTTTCCGCTGGTGTCCGTGCGTGACCAGGTCGAGGCCGACATTTCCGCGCTCGCCGCGCTGGGTATCACCGAGGTGGCCGCGGTTGTCGGCGGCTCGATGGGCGGCGCGCGGGCACTGGAGTGGATCGTCAGCCATCCCGACGCGGTGCGTTCGGCGCTGGTACTGGCGGTCGGGGCACGCGCAACCGCCGACCAGATCGGCACCCAGAGCACGCAGGTCGCTGCCATCAAGTCCGACCCCGGCTGGTGCAACGGTGACTATTACGGCACCGGTCGTTCACCGGATCTCGGCATGGAGATCGCGCGGCGTTTTGCCCATCTCACGTATCGGGGCGAGGCCGAACTGGACAGCCGGTTCGCCAACGATCCCCAAGGCGACGAGGACCCGGGGACTGGTGGGCGCTACTCGGTGCAGAGCTATCTGGAGTATCAGGGCCGCAAACTGCTTGCCCGCTTCGATGCGGGCACGTATGTGGCGTTGACCGAGGCGCTTTCGAGCCACGACGTCGGCCGTGGACGCGGCGGTGTGGAGGCGGCGCTGCGCGGCTGCCCCGTCCCGACGATCGTCGGTGGCATCACCTCGGACCGGTTGTATCCGCTGCGGTTACAAGAGGAACTGGCCGATCTGCTGCCCGGCTGTGCCGAGCTCAAAGTGGTCGACTCGATCTACGGCCACGATGGGTTCCTGCTGGAATCCGACGCGGTGGGCAAGTTGATCCGCGAGACATTGGAATTGGCCGAGCGGTGACACCGACGAGCCGCTCGGGCGACGAGCCGACTGCCAAGCCCCCGGAGCGTTCACTGTCGTTCGGCGTGGAAGCCGCGGCGTACGAGCGAGGCCGACCGTCCTATCCCCCGGAAGCGATCGATTGGCTGCTGCCGTCGGGGGCCTCCGATGTGCTCGACCTAGGCGCGGGCACCGGCAAGCTGACGACGCGGCTGGTGGAGCGCGGCCTGAACGTGTTCGCCGTCGACCCGATCCCGGAGATGCTTGAGCTGCTCAGCAATTCGCTGCCCGACACCCCGGCGCTGCTTGGCACCGCGGAGGAGATTCCGCTGCCCGACGACAGCGTCGACGCGGTGCTGGTGGCGCAGGCCTGGCATTGGTTCGACACCGAGCGCGCGGTCAAGGAGGTGGCCCGGGTGCTGCGGCCCGGTGGCCGGCTTGGCCTGGTGTGGAACGCCCGCGACGAGCGGCTGGGTTGGGTGAAGGACCTCGGCCGCATCATCGGCCATGAGGATGCCAAGTTCAACGAAAAGACAACGCTGCCCGAATCGTTCACCGATGTGCAGCGCCATCAGGTCGAGTGGACGAGTTACCTGACGCCGCAGGCGCTTATCGACCTCGTCGCGTCGCGGAGTTATTGCATCACCTCGCCGGAGAAGGTGCGGACCCGCACACTGGAAAGGGTCCGCAACCTACTGGCCACCCATCCGGCGTTGGCCAACAGCAATGGCCTGGCACTGCCGTACGTCACGTTGGGTATCAGGGCGACGCTGGCCTGACGCCGCAGGCCCGTTGTTCAGGTCACGCGGTCAGGCAGGTAGCTGTCCGAGTTGTTGCAGGACGGAGTACAGGTTCGCCACTCCCCAGTGGTCGGTGATCTTTCCGTCGCGGACCCGCATGGCGTCGACCGTTTCGAATTGGATGGCCTTACCGGTTGGCGCGATACCGAGAAAGTCACCCAGGTGGGTGCCGTGGTAGACCTTGTAGGTCGTAACGATGTCGGAATCGATGGTTTGCCAATGGATTTCGGGTCGAAAGTCGGGAAACGCGTCGCGCAGTCGCTTGTACAGGACGAGGACACCGGCTTTGTCGGGCGTGGTGCCCGGCTGGGGCGTGTGGTCGACGAAATCGTCGGCGAACAGTTCGTCGAACAGGGCGAAATCGCCTTGGCCCTGAACTTGTTCGGTGTTGCGACGGACTACCGCTTTGATGGCTTCGCCGCGGGACGTCATCACGTCGGGACTGTATCGGGGCGACGGCGGCCGACCGACGATGTAGTCGCCGATGAGAGCCGTGCCGGGCCCCGGCCGGGCGCCAGGCCCTGCGGCGTGGGTTACGTTGCCGGCGTTGAGCTCTCCGCCACATTCGGCACACACCGTCTTGGCGGTCGTCACGTGGCCGCAATCGGCGTGCACGGTGAGCGTCGGTGGGCCGTCGGGTTTTGACTGCCATTTATCGCCGAACGCCATCAATGTCGCGATCACGGGATATAGGTCGCTGCCCTTCTCGGTGAGCACGTACTCGTGGCGTGCGGGGGCGCTCTGATACTGACGCCGTTCGACAACGCCGTGACCCTCGAGCTCGTCCAGCCGGGCGGCCAAGATGTTGGGGGCGATGCCGAGGTCGCGACGGATGTCCTCGAACTTCGTCATACCGGCGAAGAGATCCCGAACGATCAGCGGCGTCCACCGCTGCCCGACCACGTCGACCGCCCGCGCAATCGAGCACGTGATGTCAGCGAACGGCTGTTTCGGCATACCACCAACATAGTCCATTGCTTTTTACAATGGAGCTGGTTACGGTGCATTTATGGCCGAAACAGAAACCAAGGATGCGGTGGACGTGTTCTGCGACGCGACCCGCACCAATGATGTCAACCGAATCGTCGGCACGCTCGCGCCCGATGCGGAGCTGCTGTCGCCACTGTTCGGCCGCATGGTGTTCCGCGGCCGTGACGACCTGCGCGTGCTGCTCGGCGCCGTCTACGGCGCGCTGTCCGGCCTCACCTGGCGGGAGGTCATCGGCGATGGCGCAACCCGCGTCGCAGTCAGCGACGCGCGGATCGCGGGTGTCACGATCACCGATGCGATGGTGCTTGAGCTCAACGATGCCGGGCTGATCGTGCGGATCCGACCCCACCTGCGGCCGTGGCTGGCCATCACGCTGTTCGCTCTTCTGCTGGGGCCGAAGATAGCCCGCCATCCCGGTGTGCTGCGCCGTGCTCTGCGAGGCTGACGCCGAACCATCTCTGCAGCGCGGCGTGCAACGCGGCCTGGTCGTCGGCCTCGAATGTGTCTGCCGCCCAAGCGACGTAGCCGTCGGGTCGGACCAACAACGCGCACACCTCGACGTCGTCGGCGGTGCCGACCACGACGTCGACGCGGTCGGCCCATCCGCGTGCGGCTTGACCCACATGTCCGCCGGACGAGTCGAGCAATACCGGGCGTGCCGGGTGAAGCAGGTCGGCCACCCGTCGCCCATCGTCGAGGGTGACGTCGGGCACCAACCGCCCCGCGAGCCGATGGTCGCTGCCGACGTCGTAGCGGACGTCGGAGCCGGCGAGGAGATGCGCCATGTGTTCGGCGACGCTTGGCTGCTGCAGCAACTCGTTGAAAAGCTTTCGCAGCGCCGCGATCTCGGGTCCAGGCCCGAACAGGGCCGTCTGGGACATGGAGTGCATCATCACCCGCTCGCCGACGGGATACCGCTCGGACTGGTAGGTATCGAGAAGTCCCGCAGGCGCCCAGCCTTTGACGGCGGCCGCCAGCTTCCACCCGAGGTTCACCGCGTCCTGCATGCCCAAGTTCAGGCCTGGTCCACCCATCGCGGAATGCACGTGAGCGGAATCGCCGACCAGGAAGATGTTTCCCGCACGGTAGCGATCAGCCTGACGGGTGTTCTGCCCGGCGATGCGGCGCAACGCATGTGGCCCCGGCCCCGGCGGCGGCTCGACGGGCAGTTCAACGCCGAGCACCCGCCGCGCACTGTCACGGAGCTCGTCGAGCGTCATCGGCTCCAAATCATCGCCGGGCTCATCGAACTCGATGGTCCCGACCATCGACCGCTCACTCTCGAACTCGGCGTAGATGAATCCTCCGTTGTCGAGTCGGTTGTGCCCGAAGGGCAGCGGACCCACGCCCGGCACGTCGATGCTCCCGTTGGGGCCACGCATTTCGTCGGGCACCCGCACGTGAGCGACTCGGGCGATCGTGCTGGACGTGTGGCCGGGGAAGTCGATACCCGCCAGCTTCCGAACGGTGCTGCGGCCACCGTCGGCGCCCACGAGGTACGTCGTGTCCAGCGTGTACGCGCCGTCCGGTCCCGACACGTCGACGGAGGCGCCGTCGGATCGCGTCTGTACGCCGACAAGTTCGTGGCCCCAGCGGACGTCGACACCGAGTTCGCGCAGGCGCTCGTCAAGCAGCCGGACAAGCCGCGGCTGCGCCATCATCAACGCATACATCGGGTTGTCGGGAACGCCGAAGAGCGGCACCGACATTCCACTGAATATCCATTGGTAGGCGGGGTGCGGAGGGTCGTCCGATCCGGTGAACCTCTGGTAGAGCCCACGCATATCCAGTTGTCGAACCACCTGGCCGACCATGCCGTTGGCCTTCGGCTCGTCGCTGGGACCGGACAGGCGTTCGAGCACTACGGGCCGAACGCCCGCCAGCGCCAGTTCGCACGCCACCATGAGCCCGTTGGGGCCTGCGCCTGAGATGACAACGGGGACTTGGGGTTCTGACATCGGCATCACCTTTCGGGTAATCCAGCCGCGACGTCGGCAAGGCCGCGACGAAGGAGTTCGGTGTAGGCGACGGGTGGATCGGCATAGGCGTAGGCCTCCATCGCCGTTTCACCGACCGCCCGGACGACTGCAGTGACCAATCGTGGGTACATGTCGCGAGCAGGATCGGTTCCGGTGCGTTCCGCGATCGCGTCGATCCAGTCGGTCATTAGGTCCTTAGTTAGCGCGGCACGCAGATCCCTCGCGGAAAGCATCTCCCGGATCACGGCCAGCTCCCCGCGCGTCGGCCGGATATCGGCTGCGCCCTCGGCTTCCAGCGGCTGAAGCATCGCCTCGGTGATCGCCGTCCAGAGCGGCTCGTCGGCGGGTCGCTCACGGAAGGCCTCCAGGCTCTGTCGCGTTCGATCGACCTGCCGGAAGGCGACCGCTTCGTACTTGCCCGTGAAGTAGTTGTTAAAAGTCCGCAGCGATACGCCGGCCTTGTTGGCGATGTCTTCGCGAGTGACGTTGTCCAGCCCGCGCTCCAACGCAAGCTCCAACGCGGCGTCGCTGAGCGCCCAGCGGGTGCCGAGCTTCTTTCGCTCCCGAAGCCCCAGCGCAGTGTCCATGCGACCAGGCTAGCCGAAAAATTGCCCGGTAGGCAAAATTGCCTGACAGGCAACATTCAGGATTAGAAGGTGGACGACTCCATCGAAATGATCATTCTGTACGTAATGGCTATAATGGCCTCTATGCCTACACTGACGTTCCGCAACCGCGAAGGTGAGCTGGTCGACGTCCCGACCGTCGCCGCCACCCGCTTCAAGAACGAGTTCGGCACGATCTTCGAGCAGGCTGCGCTCGGTGGCGCGGTCGCGATCACCAAACACAACACCCCGAAGGCGGTGTTGTTGTCCTATGCGGAGTTCGAAGCTCTGACAAAGGCCAACACACCCGCGCTCGACGACCTGTCCGGCCAATTCGACCAACTGCTGGAGAGCATGCAGACGACGCGATCGAAGAGCGCGATGGCGTCCGCGTTCGACGCCACGCCGGAGCAACTCGGCCGCTCCGCGGTCAAGGCGGCCAAGCGCTAGCCCGGTCGTCGAATGGCCCGCAAGGCCCAGCCTCCGCGCCTGTATGTCCTCGCCGGGATCAACGGCGCGGGCAAGAGCAGCATCGGCGGCGCAATGATCCGCGCGTCCGGCGCCGACTACTTCAATCCCGACGAGGCGGCGCGTGAGTTGATCGCGGCCAACCCGGGTCTGGACCAGCTGAAGGCCAACGCCGCGGCATGGCAGCAGGGCCGGCGGCTGCTCGAACGGGCGATCAGCGAGCGCAAGGACTTCGCGTTCGAGACCACGCTCGGGGGAAGCACGATGCCGCGGCTGCTCTCCGAGGCGGCGTCGCAGGGCTTCGAAGTGCGCATCTGGTACGTCGGGCTGGCGAGCGCTGACCTGCACATCGAACGTGTCCGTAACCGCGTTCGAGCCGGCGGCCACGACATTCCGGAGTCCAGTATCCGGCGCCGCTGGCGGCACAGCAGGCTGAATCTGGTGGAGCTGCTACCGCACCTGACCGAGCTGCGTGTCTACGACAACTCCGCAGAAGCAGACCCCGCCGCCGGGCATGCGCCACGGCCGGTGCTGGTGTTGCATCTCGACCACGGCGAAATCGTTGGCCCACAAGATCTTTCGCCGACACCCGAGTGGGCCAAGCCGGTCGTCGCTGCCGCGTTGAAATTGGGATGAGCGGTCGAGTGGCCACCTATGTCACGGATTTGAGCCAATCGCGTGCCTTAGCTGGCCACTCGGCATCGCGTTTTAGCTAGTGCCCAACGGATCGATCGTCCATGCGACATAGAGCATGGCCGCACTGACCGTCGCAGTCGTGGCGAAGTCGATGGTCCTGCTGCGTACTGCCAGCAGACCTGCCCGGTCTTCGGGCAGCGCCAGCCGAAACGCGGCCGCGACGCCGACGCCGATGGCGAGCACCAACGCACCGCGTCGCCAGTACCCGGCGACAACCAATCCGAAGGCCGCCACAATGATCACGCCGACCAGCAGGATCGGCCACTGCCCGCCAAACACCTTGCGGGCGAACTCCTTCAGACTCACGCGAGAGCTTCTGCGCGTTCGACGACGTTGGTCAGTAGGAACGCTCGGGTAAGCGGGCCGACACCTCCGGGGTTGGGCGACACGTGACCCGCGACGTCCCATACGTCTGGGTGCACGTCGCCGACCAGCTTCCCGTCCGCATCACGCGCCACACCCACGTCCACCACGGCCGCGCCGGGCCGCACCATTTCCGCGGTGACCAGGTGCTGCACACCCGCTGCAGCGACGATGATGTCCGCCTCGCGGGTCAGCTGAGGCAGATGCCGAGTTGCGGTGTGGCACAACGTTACCGTCGCGTTCTCCGACCGCCGCGTCAGCAGAAGTCCGAGCGGCCGCCCTACCGTCACGCCACGCCCGATCACCACGGCGTGCGCACCTGCGATCTCCACCTCGTAGCGACGCAACAAGTGCACGATTCCGCGCGGCGTACACGGCAGCGGGGCCGGCTCGTTGAGCACCAGCCTGCCGAGGTTCGTCGGATGCAGCCCGTCGGCATCCTTGCCGGGGTCGACGCGCTCCAGCGCGGCGTTCTCGTTCAGGTGCTTGGGCAGCGGCAGCTGCACGATGTAGCCCGTGCAGTCGGGGTTGGCGTTGAGTTCGTCGATGGTCTCGTCGAGCTTGGCCTGGCTGATATCGGCCGGAAGGTCGCGGCGAATCGAGTTGATGCCAACCTTCGCGCAGTCGGCGTGCTTGCCACGCACATAAGCGTGCGAGCCGGGGTCGTCGCCGACCAGGACCGTGCCCAGTCCGGGTGTTCGACCGGCGGCGGTCAGCGCCGCCACCCGTTCCTTGAGGTCGACGAAAATCTCGTCGCGCGTGGCCTTGCCGTCCAGTGTGATCGCACCCACGGCAGCCATTGTGGCAGGCTCACCTCCATGAACACTCAGCCCAATGTGTTCACCCCGGCCAAGCTCGGCCCGGTGACCCTGCGCAACCGCATTATCAAGGCGGCGACGTTCGAGGCCGCGACGCCAAACGCGCTCGTCACCGACGACCTGATCACTTATCACCGGCTGCCCGCAGCGGGCGGCGTCGGCATGACGACCGTCGCGTACCTCGCCGTGTCGAAAGGCGGGCGCACCGAGGGCAACGTGATCTGGTGGCGTCCCGAGGCCATCCCCGGGCTGCAGAAACTGACGGCTGCCATCCATGCCGAGGGCGCCGCGATCAGCGCCCAGATCGGTCACGCCGGACCCGTGGCCAATGCCCGCACGACGAAGGCCAAGGCGCTGGCACCGGTGCGGTTCTTCAACCCGCTCTCCATGCGTTTCGCCAAGAAGGCCACCAAGGACGACATCGCCGACGTCATCAAGGCGCACGCCGACGCGGCCCGGTTCGCGATCGAAGCCGGCTTCGACGCCGTCGAGGTCCACCTCGGGCACAACTACTTCGCCAGCTCGTTTCTCAGCCCGCTGATCAATCGCCGCACCGACGAATTCGGTGGGTCGCTCGAGAACCGCGCCAAGGTCGCCCGCGGCATGGTGATGGCGGTGCGGCGCGCGGTGAAAGACCAGATCGCGGTGACCGCGAAACTCAACATGTCTGACGGCGTGCGCGGCGGCATCTCGACAGAGGAGTCCCTGCAGACGGCGAAGTGGCTCGAGGAGGACGGTGGCCTTGATGCCATCGAACTGACCGCGGGCAGCTCGCTGGTCAACCCGATGTACTTGTTCCGCGGCGACGCCCCGGTCAAGCAATTCGCGGGCGCCTTCAAACCGCCTCTGCGATGGGGCATCCGGATGACCGGCAAGAAGTTCTTCCGTGAGTACCCCTACCGCGAGGCCTATCTGCTACGCGACGCCAAGCTGTTCCGCGCCGAGCTGAAGATGCCGCTGATCCTGCTCGGCGGCATCACCAACCGCGAAACCATGGACCTGGCGATGGCGGAGGGCTTCGACTTCATCGCGATGGGCCGGGCGCTGCTCGCCGAGCCGGATCTACTCAACCGAATCCAGGCCGACAGTGCGGTTCGGTCGGCATGTACCCACTGCAATCAGTGCATGGCCACCATCTACAGCCACACCCACTGTGTGGTGACAGGATCGCCGGACCGGGTCGCGATCGGCTAGCCGCCGGCCGACTGCCGCGGCTCGATGAACGCGACCATCGGCTCCTTGCGAATCACCCATCCCCAGCCCTGCAGGATCATCAGTTCCTTCGCCGAGAAGATGTAGGTGAAATGGTCGTTGCGGGCCACGTACTTGCCGCCAAGCATCACGGCGCCGGGGACGTCGAGCGCGTAGTCGTCCTTCACCCGCATCCCGCGATATTCATAATGGCCGCTGCCGTCGACGCAGATCGTGACCAGCGACTGTTCCGTACGGCCGAAAGCGACGGCGGATCTCGGCGCGTCGCATCGGGCCGCCTTGTCGATGAAGCCCCGGTCGTCGGTCTGGAACACCCCGGGTTCCGCGCCTGCCTTCGACTGCAGGTTCGCCACGAGCAGGGTGATGATGAGAACGGCGCACACAAAAAGCACGGGGAGCATCGCTCGACCCAGTTTGCCGCGCCGCCATGCCGTGGCCTTCACAGACCGCATGCCTCAGCAGATCACGAAGTTGACAGAAGTCGAACGCGACTCGCCGAGCGCAGGGCGAGAAGTTAACTAGCCGGTATAAGCGTCCGCGCGCATTGTTCGACGATGGCATCCGCGCTCGCGGGGATGGTCTGCCGTGCCGCCAGGTGTCTGCGCACCACGGCGTACGGAATGTCGACGACGGCCGCGTTGACCCGATCCCGGTCAACGGGCATTCCGGCCAGCGTTCGGCGCAGCGAGCGGTGCAAACGCTTGCGGCGGCTCGTCAGATCGTCGGGCCATTCGGCGGCGTCCAGCGCATCGGCACCGGTCAGCAGCACTTGAGCCTCGACCGGGTGATCGCGGCACCACTGCACGGTGAACCGGGCGGCCGCGACGCATCGGGTCTGCGGGTCCTGCGACGTCGCCAAGGCGGCACTGACGCCGGCGTGGAATCGCTCCTCGGTGCGTGTCCACAGTTCGCCGCACAAAGCGGCTCGCGTTGGGAAGCGGTGATACATCGAGCCGCTCGGCGCGTGGGCGGCGCGGGCCACCGCCGACATGGTCACCGCGGCGGGCCCGTCGGCGGCCAGCAGTGCCGCGGCCGCATCCAGCAGTTCGTCGAGGGTGAATCTGGCGGGCCGAGGCATTGCCCCACACTATAGTAGAGACTACCCTCTAATATGGATGCGAGGTCTCATGCTCCACACCCACTGCGGTAGCACAGCGGCTGTACGTCGCGATGGCACACGCCGACGGTGAAGCGATATTCGGTTTGTTGACAGAGGATTTCGTCGGCACGGTGAG
Organism: uncultured Actinomycetota bacterium; assembly: GCA_963766465.1. Lineage (GTDB taxonomy): Bacteria > Actinomycetota > Actinomycetes > Mycobacteriales > Mycobacteriaceae > Mycobacterium. Next base: position 1,154,155 of record CAVXZT010000008.1, on the reverse strand, counting down.
CGCCGGCATGCCGCACGGTGTCGGCGGCCAGCATCACGGTGCGGTCGACATGCTCACCGGCGTGTGGGGTCACATCGCATCCCTCTACGACATGCATGTCGATCCCTCCGATTATCTGCATGTCGACGATGAGCGGGTGGTGGTGCTCGGCCGGTACTGGGGCCCGGCGCGCGACGGCGGTTCTGCCGTCGACGCCGCGTTCGCCCACATCATCACGACACGCGGCGACCGGATTGCGGCATTGCAACAGATCACCGACACCGCCAGATGGGGCATCCGACCGGAGTCGTGACGCGCTCCACGGACCAGCGCCCTATCCGGCGAAGGTACGGATAGAGTTGGGCCCGATGAGCCGACCAGCCCCGCCCGCGCTGACCGTTCGCTACGACGGCTCTACGCGCACCTTCGCGCCAGGCAACGATGTCGTGATCGGCCGCGACCTCCGCGCTGACGTCCGCATCGCCCACCCACTGATCTCGCGTGCCCACTTGGTGCTGCGCTTCGACCAGGGCCGCTGGGTCGCGATCGACAACGGCAGCCTCAACGGCATGTACGCAAACGGGCGCCGGGTGCCCACCGTCGACATTCGCGACGGCCTGCAGATCAACATCGGCAATCCCGACGGCCCAGGCCTGACATTCGAGGTCGGCCGCCATCAGGGGTCGGCAGGCACGCCTCCGCAAACCACCTCGGTACCGGTCGCCTCGCGGCCGCCCCAACACTCGCCGACCCCGCCGCCGCCGACGGCGCGTCCGCCTATCCAGCAGCCACCGGGCTCGTCTCGCCCGCAACAGATGTACCCGTCGGGCCCACAGCCGCGATACCCCTCGGGGCCGCAGGGCCAACCGAGCAGCCCATCGGTTCCACAGGCCTATCCGAGCGGCCCGGCAGCGTATGCGCCGAGCACGCCGGCGCCGGTCCACCCGACCCCGGTGGCTCAGCCGATCTCCTCCCCCGGTCTCGAATCGGTCACCCAGATGGGGCCGACGGCGGCACCCCGTTCGAGTGACGGCAACCTCGCGACGAGCATGCTCAAGATCCTGCGGCCCGGTAGCCCGCCAAAGGCCCCGCCGGGATCGATGAAGATCGGCCGCGCAACCGACAACGACATCGTCATCCCCGACGTGCTGGCGTCGCGACACCACGCAACATTGATTCCTGGCCCCAGCGGCACCGAGATCCGGGACAACCGAAGCATCAACGGCACGTTCGTCAACGGTGCCCGCGTCGAGTCGGCGATGCTGAACGACGGCGACACCGTTACCATCGGCAACGTCGACCTGGTGTTCCGCGGCGGCACGCTGGCCCGCGGCACCGCGACCGAGGCCGACACCCGCACCGGTGGACTCGAGGTGCACGGCGTCACGTGGACCATCGAGGGCAACAAGACGCTGCTGGACAACATCTCGATCTCGGCACGGCCCGGCACACTGACCGCCGTCATCGGGCCGTCGGGCGCGGGCAAGTCGACGTTCGCGCGGTTGGTCGCCGGATACACCCACCCCACGACGGGCGCGGTCTCGTTTGAGGGCCACGACATCCATGCCGAGTACGCCTCGCTGCGATCCCGGATCGGGATGGTGCCGCAGGACGACGTGGTGCACGGCCAGCTGACGGTCAGGCAGGCACTGATGTACGCCGCCGAGCTTCGGCTACCACCCGACACCAACAAGGCCGACCGCGAACAAGTCGTCAACGAGGTGCTCGAAGAACTCGAGATGACGAACCACCTCGACACCCGCGTCGACAAGCTCTCGGGCGGGCAGCGCAAGCGCGCCTCGGTCGCACTCGAGCTGCTGACGGGTCCGTCGCTGCTGATCCTCGACGAGCCCACCTCGGGCCTCGACCCGGCGCTGGACCGGCAGGTCATGACGATGCTGCGCCAGCTGGCCGACGCCGGCCGCGTGGTGCTGGTGGTCACCCACTCACTGACCTATCTCGACGTGTGCGATCAGGTGCTGCTGCTGGCGCCCGGCGGCAAGACCGCGTTCTACGGGCCGCCCAACCAGATCGGCGCGTCGATGGGCACCACCAACTGGGCCGACATCTTCAGCGGCGTTGCGGGCGATCCTGACGGGGCCCACAAGAAATTTCTCGCCCAGCACGGACCGCCGCCGCCACCGCCGCCCGCGGCCAAACCCACCGACCTCGGCAAACCGACGAAAACCAGTCTGCCCAGGCAGTTCTCGACGATCGCGCGTCGCCAGATGCGGCTGATCGTGTCCGATCGCGGTTACTTCATTTTCCTGGCGTTTCTTCCGTTCATCATGGGTGTGTTGTCGCTGTCGGTGCCCGGCGACGTCGGGTTCGGTGTCCCCGTTCCCGCGATCCAGGGTGGCGAGGCGCCCAACGAGCCGGGGCAGATCCTCGTGCTGCTTAATGTCGGCGCCATCTTCATGGGCACCGCGCTCACGATCCGCGCGCTAATCGGGGAGCGGGCGATCTTCCTGCGCGAGCAGGCTGTTGGGCTGTCCACGACCGCTTACATCTTGGCCAAGGTCTTCGTCTTCGCCGGGTTCGCGCTGATGCAGTCGGCGATCGTCGTCGGCATCAACGTCTGGGGGAAGAAGTGGGGCCCTGGCGCCGTGACCAGCGGCGCGGTGATACCCCCTCGGACCCTTGAGCTGTATACCGACATGGCGGCGTGCTGTGTGGCAGCGGCGATGACCGGCTTGGCGCTCTCGGCGCTGGCCAAATCGAACGAGCAGATCATGCCGCTGCTGGTGATCGCGATCATGTCGCAGCTGGTGTTCCAGGGCGGAATGATCCCGGTGACAGGCCGAGTGGGTCTCGACCAGTTGTCGTGGATCACGCCGGCGCGGTGGGGATTCGCCAGCACCGCGTCGACGATCGATCTGCTGCGACTCGTCCCCGGCCCGCTGACACCGCAAGACTCGCATTGGAGACACACCGCGGGAGCGTGGTGGTTCAACATGGCCATGCTCGGCGCGATCTGCGTCGGCTACGTCAGCTTCGTGCGGTGGAAGATTCGTCTCAAGGGTGGCTGAGCTTCCGAGCCATCACTCCCCGTGGATGTCGAGGCCGTGCGCGGCCGCGTAGGCCATCGCTTGGTCGATGTCGACCTTCGCGCCGCGCAGTGTCGTGGTGGTCCACAGAGTCGGATCCACCCGGGCGCCGCGTAGATCGGCCTCGTTCATCTTGGCGTTCTGCAGCCGGGCACCGCTGAGGTCGGCGCGTCGAAGCACCGCCTTACGTAGGTCGGCTTCCACCAGGCTGGCTTCCCGAAGTCGGCAGTCGGAAAAGTCGACACCGCGCAGGTCGGCACCGCCGAGCACCGCAAGCGTGAAGTCCACCTCGACCAATTGCAGCGGCCGCATGCGGCACTCTGTGAATACCGAGCCGAGGAAGCTACAGTGCCTGAAGGTGCTGTGCCACAACGATGTACGCCGGAATGTGCAATTGCGGAACGCCGAGCCGACGTGCTCGGATTCGGACATGTCCACACCGCTGAAGTCGCATTCGGTGAACACGACACGCTCGGTGCGAAGGCGGGTCAGGTCCTCGTCGCGGAAATCGTGTCCGTCGAATTCCCGTTCGGCCCAGACTGTTTCGTCGTCCACGCGGTCAGCCGCGCAGCGGCGTGAGGGTGTTCAGCGCGTATTCGGTGACGGCGATCAGCGCGGCCTTCGTTGAATGGCGATCGCGGGCGTCGACCGTGATCACCGGGATGTCGTCGCGCAGCGACAGAGCTTTGCGCACCGCCTGAGCGGGATGTCTTGGTGCGCCGTCGAATTCGTTGACAGCGATCAGGAAAGGGAGCTTGCGCGCCTCGAAGAAGTCAACCGCGGCGAAGCTATCCTCCAGGCGTCGCACGTCGACGAGGATAATCGCGCCGATGGCGCCGCGCACCAGGTCGTCCCACATGAACCAGAACCGGCGCTGTCCCGGCGTGCCGAACAGGTAGAGCACCAGATCCTCCGCGAGGGTGATGCGGCCGAAGTCCATCGCCACGGTGGTGGTGTTCTTGTTCGGGGTGGCGTCGAGACCGTCGACCCCCTCCGACGCGTTGGTCACCAACGCCTCGGTACGCAGCGGCATGATTTCTGACACCGCCCCCACGAACGTCGTCTTGCCGGCGCCGAAGCCACCGGAGATGACGATCTTCGTCGAGGCGGTCTCCCGCCTCTCAGAGCGCTCGTAGGCCACGCAGCGTCCTTCCTATCAATTCGCGTCGTTCGTCGTCGGTGCTGGAATCACCCAGGGTGGTGTGCACCCGCAGATAACCTTGCGTCACAAGGTCGCCGATGAGCACCCGCGCCACGCCGAGCGGCAAGGATAAGACGGCAGCGATCTCGGCGACCGACGGGCTGTCGGCACACAGCGTGAGGATCTGGCCGCGCACGTCGTTTCCGGGCCAGCGCGGTGGTTTCCGTGGAGCGGCGATCGTCTCGACCGGGGCCTCCAGCGGCAGGTTGATGCGGGAATCGGTACGGCCGGCCGTCAGTGTGTACGGCCGGACCAGCTGCGGTTCGTCCGTATCGTCCCGTTCCCAATTGTCCATAGGCCGCTCACGAGTGCTGCGGGGCGCGTCGCGACGACTGGACCATGGCGCCAACACGTTCCACCAAAATGGCCATCTCGTAACCGATCTGGCCGATATCGCAGTTCCGGGTCGCCAGCGTCGCGAGGTTCGAGCCGTCGCCGACACGCATCAACAACAGATACCCGTTCTCCATCTCGACGACGGACTGCAGCACATAACCACCGTCGAAGAGCTGCGCCGCGCCCGTCGACAGGCTCGCGAGCCCGGAGGCCACGGCCGCGAGTTGGTCGGCTCGTTCGATCGGCATGTGCTCACTGGCGGCCATCAGCAGACCGTCGGCGGACACCAAGACGGCGTGCGAGACGCCGGATACTTCGCGGGCGAACTTGGAGACCAGCCAGTCGAGCGAGTCACGCTGCGTCGAACGTGGCGGATGGGTCATTCTTTATCGGTTCCTCTGGTTTCTTGGGCGTGTGATCGCCCGGCATGCACGCCACCGAAATGGTTGCTGATGCTTGCGCGGACGGCGTCCGGATCGCGCGGCGGAATCGGCCCACCGCCGGTGTCGAACTCAGCCGCCGATGCTACCTGGTCGTCGCCGTCGTCGCTCCTGTGAGCACCGCCGTTCGCGCTGTGACTGCCGTTGGACGGACCGTCGGTGCCTGCGGAATCGGCAGCGCCAGGCACGAGGCGCGCTCCGGGCCGCCGCATCGGCAGACCCTCCTCGGTGTGCTCTGTAACCGGCGCATCCTCGGCCGCCGCGGCGGCTGACCAGCCGTGATCCCAGACCGATTCCCAGTTCAGGTCGTCGCTCTTCGCCAGGTCGGTGGGATCGACGAGCCATTCGGACAGCATCCGCTGATAGATCGCATCGTCGGCGCCTGCTGTCTCGGACGACTGGTCCACAGCGTGCCGGGACGGCTCTGGCAGCGCGGACTCGGCCGCGACGGGCTCCTCGGGCCGCAGCGGTAACTCCTGCTGCGGCTCGGCCACCGGCTCCCGTGCGGGCACGCCGTTGCTGGCGGCCTGCGCGCGGGACGCGAAGTATGCCGACGTGTCGGTGGGCGCACGCTCGGCCTCGCCGGCTCGTTCAGAGTCGGGAGCGGGCGGAACCCGCTTCGCCCATGGGGCCGGCTCGGCCGGCTGGTCCCACGGCGTCGGCTGGGCCGTCTGTGCCGGCATCGAATCCTCCGGCCACAGCTCCTCGGCGGGCCATTCCTCCGCCGACTCTTCGGCCACGGGCTGGGCCAGCGAGGTCGGGATGTCGGAAATTCCGCTGGCGCCGGGGTTGCGCTGAGGCAACAACGACACCGGCACCTCTGAGTGGCCGTTGAGGTACTCCTGGCCCGGCTCACGGCCGTAGTCGGTGTACTCGTGATCCTCATCCAGCGCCAGCGCGGTGTGTATCCCCGCGTGGGCGTCGGCGGGTGCGCTGTAGTCGGATTCGCCGTATTGGTCGGGCGCCTGGCCCCCGACGAGCAACTCGGACGGCACGAAAACACCGGCGGTTGTGCCCGAATTCGGTTCGCCCGCAATGGTGCTGCGCAACCGGACCACGAGTCCGTGCTGCCCGGCGAGCCGCCCGACCACGAACAGGCCCATGTGCCGCGCGGTGTAGGCGTTAACCTCGCCGCCGGACTGCAGACGGGTGTTGGCCACCCGCAGATCCGGTTCGGTCATGCCGATGCCGATATCGCTGACCTCGATGACAAGGCCGCCGTTGCCCGTGTGTACCGCGGATACCCGAACCTGGGAGATCGGCGGCGAGTAGCGCAACCCGTTGTCGAGCAGCTCGGCCAGCAGGTGCACAAGGTCGCCTGCGATCGCGCCGTGGATCTCGCTGTCGGGGACCGTCGCGGTGACCACTCGGGTGTAGTCCTCCACCTCCGAGGCGGCCGCGTTGATGATCGCCGACACCGGCACCGGCTCAGCCTGCTCGCGGGGCACCTTGGCGCCCGCGAGCACCAGCAGGTTGGCGCCGTTGCGGCGCATGCGGGCGGCGAGGTGGTCGAGCCGGAACAGACTCTCCAGCCGGTCGGGATCCTCCTCGTTGCGCTCGAGGCGATCGATCAGCGACAGCTGCTGGTCCACCAGCGACCGGCTGCGCCGCGAAAGCGTCTCGAACATGTCACTCACCTGCAGCTGCAGCTGGGACTGCTCACCGGCCAGCAGGACGGCCTGCTCGTGCAGCTCGTCGACGGCGTGCGCCACCTGTCCGACCTCTTCGGAGGTGTAAACCGGGATCGGCTGGACGTGGCTGGGCTCCGCACCCGCACGGACGCGTTCGATCTCGCGGGCCAGGTCGTCGTGTGCCACCCGCAGCGCGCTGTCCCTGAGCCGGCGCAGCGGGCGCACCAACGACCGCGCCACCACGATGACCAGCAGTAGCGCCAGCAGCATCGCGCCGACGACGATCGCCGAGTCGCGGATCGCAGCGGTGCGCTGCGCGGCGGCCTCGCTCTCCACTGCATCCGTCACCGCAGACGACGTGTCGGCGACGATCTTGTTCGCGATCTGGTTGGTGACTTGAATCGATGCGCTCAGGTCCGGGTTGTTCACCAGCACGGCCGCCGGATCGGACATGATCGACATCCGCTTGACGAACTCTTCCTGCAGCTTCTGGGCCTCGGGCGAACCGACGCCCAGCACCTGGCTCATCCCGAACAACGTCGACGGCTCGGTGCCTGCCACGGTGTTCATCGACATGCGCAGCTCGGGATCGGGCAGCTCACCGCCGAGGTTGACCAGTAACTGCTGAATCATCATCTGGCCGCGTGCGCCGACCGCGCGGCTCAGGCCAAGCGTCTCGGCGCGGATGCGCTCATCGTCGACCCGAACCGAGCCGTTGATCGCGTCCTCGGCGGTCAGCAGGATCGGCGTGTACGCCTGCACCCGGTCACGCAGCCCGACGCTGTTCGCCGTGACCTTGTCCATCAGCGCCTGACCGGCGCCGATCATGGTGGTGACGCCCTTGCTGACATCCGGCGCGATGTCGGTGTCGGCCAGCCGTCGCTGCAATTCCTGCCGGCTGGTGTCGAATTTGGTCAACGCCGCCTGGGTGTCACCACCAGTGGAACTCGCCAGCATTGCGCCGTCGAGTGAGGCCATGTAGGTCTCGATCGCGGGCACCATTTCCGCGCGATCGGCGGCGCGCCGCAAATCACCCGCCTCCGTCGCGCTCGAGTAGATGCGCAATCCGCCGAACGCGCCAGCCAGAACCAGCGGCACCAAAACGATCGCGAACACTTTCCAGCGGACCGGCCAATTCGCGATCGACCATCGCGACGGTCGTTTGGCCGGTGGCTTCGCCTTTGGTTCGAAATCGACGAACGTGCCGTCAGCCTTCTTCAGCTGCGAGAACGCGGTCATCGGCGCACACCACTACTATCGGCGGCCGGTCCGCATTTCATTAATGGAGCAACGTTCATAAGGCTTCCTGCTGATTTCGCCCTCGTATGGGCGCGCGTTCTACGCCTGGCAATTGGTCGAGTATGCCAGCCATGTGCGGGTGTTTCCACAATTCTTACTGAACAGACAGAGTTCATAACCCCGCTGACGAGCTGTTTTGTGGCGTCCGAGCAAATAGTTCACGACGCTGCCGCATTCGCGGACTGCGGTCATCGCGGCGTGCCAAACGTCGGCCAAGCGTATGGTTCGCGGTGTTCGAATCAACCAGTGCCGCAGTGAGAGGGGACAGCATGGCTGACGGCCAGAAGTACGAGGTAGATCCGTCAGGTGACCCGACTCCTGGGGTTCCTGGCCACGCGTTGCCCGATGACGCCAAAGGGCCTCACCCACTGGCTGATCCCGCCAACGATCCGACTCCCGGTGTGCCCGGTCACGCGAAGGACGATTGAGCGATTCCTAGCGCGTATACCCGGGGGATAGCGCGTCGTGTTCAAGCTGATGTTCTACTCGCCGCGGATCGCGCCCAATACCGGTAATGCCATCAGGATGGTCGCCGCGACGGGATGCGAATTGCATCTGGTCGAGCCCCTCGGATTCGACTTGTCCGAACCCAAATTGCGCCGCGCGGGCCTGGACTATCACGACCTGGCGTCGGTCACCGTGCACTGCGACCTGCCTGCCGCCTGGGAGGCCATGGCGCCCGCGCGCGTTTACGCGTTCACCGCGCACGCCACGACGTCGTTCGCCGACGTCAGCTACCGCCCGGGTGACGTGTTGATGTTCGGTCCGGAGCCCACCGGGCTCGACGCGGCGACGCTCGCCGACCCGCGCATCACGGCGCAGGTGCGCATTCCGATGCTCGCGGGCAGGAGGTCACTGAACCTGTCCAACGCCGCGACCGTCGCCGTCTACGAGGCATGGCGGCAGCAGGGGTTCAGCGGCGCTGTTTGATTACCTTCCGATGTGGGCCCACGCCCGAAGGGCAGGGGACGCTTGCGCGAAGAGAATTACCAACTGTCCCAGTGCGTGACCTGCTGGGCAGGCAGCCGATTCGCGGGACGGAAATCGGTGCCCTTGGTGTAGGCGATCGGGAACAGGCCGGCCTGGCTGTACTTGTCGTACGGGATGCCGAGCAAATCAGCGGCCTGCTTCTCGCCGTCGCCGAGCAAGTGCAGCGTCGTGTAGGCCGATCCCAGGCCGCGTGACCGCAGGGCCAGCATGAAACTCCACACCGCAGGCAGCAGCGATCCCCAGTAGGACGCACTCAGTGCCGCGGGCGCGCCGTCGGGACGTCCTTCCAGGCAAGGAATCAACATCACCGGTACCTCGTAAAGATGATCGTTGAGATATTTCGCCGAGTCGTAGACCCGGGGCCTCTGCTCGTCGCGAACATCCCCATACTCGGGCTTGGGCAGATCGAGGTAGGGCGTCGCATTGGTGCGGTAGATGTCCGCGAGCGCCTTCTTCTTGTCGGCGTCTTCGACGAACACCCATTGCCAGCCTTGAGTGTTGGAGCCCGTCGGCGCCTGAAGCGCCAAGTCGAGACATTCCAGCAGCACCTCGCGTGACACCGGCTTCTCCAGATCCAGCCGCTTACGCACCGAGCGCGTGGTGGTCAGGACTTCATCGGCGGACAGATTCAAAGTCTTCTGGGCTGTCATTTCGCTGAGACTACATTCGCTTCTATGACAGTCGAATTCACACAAGAGGTCTCCGAGCGGCTCTCGTCCGATAAGTACGGTTGGCTGACGACGGTCGCGAAGTCCGGCCAGCCGGTCCCGAAGCTGGTGTGGTTCTACTTCGACGGCACCGATGTGATCGTCTACACAGAGCCCAACGCCGCCAAGGTCCGACATGTCAAAGCCCATCCGCGGGTGAGCTTCAATCTGGACTCCGACGGCAACGGTTCCGGGATCATCATCGTCGGCGGCGTCACGTCGATCGATGCGGAGGGCGCCGATCCGTTGGGCGACGAGCGGTACGTGGCGAAGTACGGCGAGTACGCCGCCAGCCTTGGATTCACCAATGAGTTCCTTGCCGCGTACAACACCCGGCTGAAGATCGCCGTCGACAAGGTCTGGACGACGCCCACCGGCGGCTAGGCCGTCTAGCGGAAGTCGCGGCTGCGGGAGCTGACGGCCATGCTGAGCTTGCCCATCCTGTCGGCGACGACGGTGACCGCACCGCTGGCGTTCTGCACCTGACCGCGGATCAGCAGCGCCGACGCCGTCTGCGCCAACTTGCGGTGTCGCGCCCAAACGCCTGGCGAGCACAGGACGTTGACCATCCCGGTTTCGTCCTCGAGGTTGACGAATGTGACGCCCTGCGCGGTCGCGGGCCGCTGCCGATGCGTCACCGCCCCTGCCACCAGCACCCGGGTTCCGTCGGGCACCGACAGCAGCTGGTCGGCGGGCACGACGCCGATGGCGTCGAGGTCCTCCCGCAGGAACTGGGTGGGATAGGTGTCCGGTGAGACGCCGGTGGCCCACACGTCCGCGGCGGCCAGCTCCAGTTCGGTCATGCCGGGCAACGACGGAATATGCGACGACGACCCAACCCCCGGCAGCCGGTCCGGTCGCTGAGTGGCCGCCGCACCGGCCGCCCACAGCCCTTCGCGGCGGGTGATGCCGAAACAGCCCAGCGCCCCCGCGGTGGCCAGCGCCTCGGTCTGCGGTACGGAAAGCTGCAGCCTCTGAGTCAGATCGAGTAGGGAACCGAACGGCCCGTTGGCCTTTCGCTCCTCGACGATCTGCTCCGCCAACTCGTCGCCGATGTGGCGGACACTGCCGAGGCCCAGCCGCACATCCAGTCCTTCGTTCTCCAGCGTCGCGTACGCGAGGCTGGCGTTGACGTCAGGACCGTGCACGGCGACGCCGTGCCGCCGGGCATCGGCGACCAGCGACTGCGGCGAGTAGAAGCCCATCGGCTGCGCCCGCAGCAGCGCCGCACAGAACGCCGCAGGGTGGTGCAGCTTGAACCATGACGAGTAGAACACCAGCGAGGCGAACGACAGCGAATGGCTTTCCGGGAAGCCGAAATTGGCGAAGGCCTCCAGCTTCTCGTAGATCCGGTCGGCCACCTCGCCGGTGATTCCGTGCCGCGCACGCATGCCGTCGTAGAACCTGCCGCGCAGTCGGCGCATCCGCTCCGTGGAGCGCTTGGACCCCATCGCCCGACGCAACTGGTCGGCCTCTGCCGCGGAGAAGCCTGCGCAGTCGACCGCGAGTTGCATGAGCTGCTCCTGAAACAGCGGCACCCCCAACGTCTTCCGCAGTGCAGACTCCATCGACGGATGGTCGTAGGTGATGGGTTCCTCCCCGTTGCGCCGCTTGATGAACGGGTGCACCGACCCGCCCTGGATCGGCCCGGGACGTATCAACGCGACCTCGACCACCAGGTCGTAGAACACCCTCGGCCGCAGGCGCGGCAGCGTAGCCATCTGCGCTCGCGACTCCACCTGGAACACCCCGACGGAGTCGGCGCGCTGCAGCATCTCGTAAACGGCGGGCTCGGATAGATCCAACTTAGACAGATCCACCTCGATGCCCTTGTGCTCGGAGAGCAGGTCGATGACGTAGTGCAGCGCCGAGAGCATGCCAAGACCAAGCAGGTCGAACTTCACCAAACCGATTGCCGCGCAGTCGTCTTTGTCCCACTGTAGGACGCTGCGGTTCTCCATCCGCGCCCACTCCACCGGGCACACGTCGGCGATCGGGCGGTCGCAGATGACCATTCCACCGGAGTGGATGCCCATGTGCCGCGGCAGGTTGGAGACCTGCTTGGCCAAGTCGATCACCGGATCGGGGATGTCCTCGACATGGGTTGCCTCGGCCAGGTTCCCCCACTGGCTGATCTGCTTGCTCCACGCGTCCTGCTGGCCTTGGGAGAAGCCAAGCGCGCGGGCCATGTCGCGTACCGCGCTGCGACCGCGATAGGTGATGACGTTGGCGACCTGCGCGGCGTAGTCACGGCCGTAACGTTCGTAGACATACTGAATCGCGTTCTCGCGCAGGTCGGATTCGATGTCGATATCGATGTCCGGCGGCCCATCGCGTGCCGGGGACAGGAACCGCTCGAACAGCAACTCGTTTGCGACCGGATCGACGTTGGTGACGCCGAGCGCGTAACAGACCGCTGAGTTGGCCGCCGAGCCGCGGCCCTGCGCCAGGATACCGTTGTCTCTGCAGAACCGGGTGATGTCGTGTACCACCAGGAAGTAGCCCGGAAAGGTCAGCTGTTCAATGATTTTCAGCTCATGCTCGATCTGTGCATACGCCCGCGGCGATCGCCCCGGCGGACCATACCGCCCCCGTGCCCCCTCCATGACCAGATGCCGCAGCCAGCTGTCCTCGGTGTGCCCGTCGGGGACGTCGAACGGCGGCAGCTGAGGAGCGATCAACGCCAGCCCGAACGCGCACTGCTCGCCGAGGTCGGTGGCGGCCGTCACCACCTCGGGACAATGTGCGAACAGCCGTGCCATCTCCTCCCCCGACCGCAGGTGCGAGCCGCCCAGCGGCGCAAGGAAACCGGCCGCTTCGTCCATCGAGTTGCGGGCCCTGATGGCGCCCATCGCCATGGCCAGCCGACCCCGCGACGGTGCGGCGAAGTGGGCGGCGGTGGTCGCGACGAGACCAAGGCCGAACTTCGGCGCAAGCTCGGCAAGCGCGGCGTTGCGCTCGTCGTCGAGAGGATGGCCGTGATGGGTCAGCTCGATGCTTACCCGATCGGCGCCGAACCGGTCCACCAGGTCGGCAAGCGCCTTGCTGGCCGCCTCCGGGCCTCCCTCGGAAAGAGCTTGGCGCACATGCCCTTTGCGGCAGCCGGTCAGGATGTGCCAGTGTCCGCCAGCAGCCTCGGTCAGCGCGTCATAGTCATAGCGCAGCTTGCCTTTCTCGCCGCCTGCCAGATGCGCGGTCGCCAGCTGCCGAGACAGCCGTCGATAGCCCTCCGGCCCGCGGGCCAGCACCAGCAGATGCGGTCCTGGCGGATCGGGATCCTCGGTGCGGTCGCCACCGCCGAGTGACAGCTCCGCGCCGAACACCGTCTGCATCTGAAGTTCCTTGGCGGCCTCCGCGAACCGCACCACGCCGTAGAGCCCGTCGTGGTCGGTGAGTGCGATGGCCCGCAGATCGAGCCGGGCGGCCTCCTCGACGAGTTCCTCCGGCGTGCTGGCGCCGTCGAGGAAGCTGTACGCCGAATGCGCATGCAGCTCGGCGTACGGGACCGTCGAGCCCGGCCGCTGCATATCCAGCGGTTCGTAGCTCCCCCGCTTACGCGACCACGCCGGGCTGTCGCCGCCGTCGCCCACTTGCTCGTCAATGGGCCAGCCGGCGTGGCGCGGCTTGCCGTTGAGCACCCGCTCCATCTCGCCCCAGCTCGGCGGTCCGGTGAACCAGCCCATTCTCTCAATATAATCGAATGTATGTTCGAACACGAGGGCGATGATTTGCGCCTTCGTATCCGGTCAACACCTCATGGGAATGAAGCCTTCGCACAGTGGTCACCTGCCGATCAACGGCCTGAACCTCTATTACGAGGTGTATGGCGAGCTCGGCAAATCGGAAATGTTCCCGTTGCTGCTCATCCCCGGCGCGTTCATGGCCACCGACTCGATGAACTCGTGGGCGTCCGCCTTCACGGACAAACGCGCAGTGATCGCCTTCGATCAGCAAGGACACGGTCGCACCCCGGACACCCCGCGCGAGATGTCGTACGAGCAGTTCGGCGACGACGCCGCAGCACTTCTGCGTGCGCTGAAGGTCGACCGCGCGGATGTGATGGGCTACTCGCAAGGCGGCGGGGTCGCGCTGCAGCTCGCGCTCCGTCACCCGATGCTCGTCAACAAGCTGGTCTCGATGTCAGCCACCTACCGCAGGGACGGCTGGTACCCGTCGGTGCCCGAGGGCATAAAGGGCCTGAGCGCCAAAGAGTTTGCAGGCACGCCCGTCGAGAAAGCATTCATCGAGCACACGCCGGACATGAAGGCGTACGACGCCTACCTCGAAAAGATGAAAGTTCTGAACGCCGATGACCAGAACATCAGCGACGAGCAGATGCGTTCGATTTCTGCACCGACGATGGTCATCATCGGCGATGCGGATGGCGTGAAGCCCGAGCATGCGCTGGCGATGTTCAAGCTGCGCGGCGGCGGCGACAAGGACGCGGCGGCGTCGGGCACCCTGGACAAGGTTCCGGCCGCGCGCTTGGTGATCCTGCCGGCGATGTCCCACATCGGCATCTCTGGGGAGACAGCGGTGCTGGTGCCGATGGTGAGTGCGTTTCTCGATGATGTGCCCCCGGCGACGCCGGATCTCTTTTAACCCTGAACGATGATTTCTGCGCCTGAGTTCGGTCAACACTTGAGAGCAGACAACTCCCGACGTTTCTGGAGGAATCGTGACCAACCAGACCAAAACCGCCCTACCCCCGGTGGTCGACCACGCCACCTGGCGGGCCGCACTCGACGACCTACGGCGACGGGAGAAGGCCGCCACCCGCGAACTCGACGCGATTGCGGCGCAGCGCCGGCGGTTGCCGATGGTCGAGATGTCGGACTACACGTTGATCGGCAAGGACAAACCGGTCCGGCTGGCCGACGTATTCGAGGGACGCTCGCAGCTCATCGTCTACAACCACATGTGGTTCGAGAATGAGGAGTGGCAGTGCGGCGGCTGCACCGGCCTGACGGCGGGGTGGACCCGACTGGAATTCCTCGAAAGCTTCGACGCCCGCATGGTCATCGTCACGAACGGGCCGATCAAGGATGCGTTGGCGTACAAGGCGAAGGTCGGTAACAAGATGGAGTGGTATTCGTCGTCCGAGAGCTCCTTCGGCGCCGACGTCGACGCTCCGCCAGGCGAGGGATTCGCGGTCAACGTATTTTTCCGCGACGGCGAAAAGGTCTACCGCACCTGGCATACGAACGGCCGCGGCACTGAGCAACTCACCTACACCTTCGGGTTGATCGACCTGCTGCCGTGGGGCCGCCAGGAGGATTGGCAGGACTCCCCCGACGGCTGGCCATCGGGTCCGGCTTGGTCGCTGTGGCCCGACTCACCGGACATCGCGAAGGCCTACGGCCCGAACGGAGACTCGAAGTGACCACATCGACCGAAGAGCGATACGTCGTCACCCGCACGATCCCGGCGGCCCCTGCCGAGATCTTCGCGGTACTGGCCAACCCGGCCCGTCATAAGGACACCGAACCGGGCGACTGGGTCCGCGATGCCATCGACACCGCCCCTATCACCGGGAAGGGACAGATGTTCGGCGTGAACATGTTCCTCGAACAGGCCGGCGGCCACTACGTCATGCACAACCTGGTGACGAACTTTGAGCAGGATCGCACCATTGCTTGGCTTCCCGGGCAATTGGACGAAGCCGGCAAACACGGTCCCGGCGGCTGGTGGTGGCGCTACGACCTGACCCCCAACGGCGAGGGCACCGACGTCACCATCACCTATGACTGGAGCGATACGGAGCAGGAGTTCCGAGACACCATCGGGGTGCCGGTGTTCGGCCCAGACTTCATCGAGGAGTCACTCGCGTCGCTTGAGCGCGCCGTTCGCAGTTAGATACCGCTCAGGGCAGGTCGTTCGCGCCGAGTTGGTCACGTGGCACGACCATCATCGGAACATCCAGCACACGGAGCATTTTCGCGGCTGTCGAGCCGAGGAACAGGCGCTTGGGCGTGCTGAGTCTGCTCGATCCAACCATGATCAGGTCACCGTCGCGCCAGGTGAGCTTGCTCACCGCATCTTCGACAGTTGGGCCGTCGACGATGGTCGAGGTCACCGGAATCTCCTCGGGCAGAGCCTTTTTCGCTGTCTCGAGGGTGTGCTGCGCATGCGCAAGCGCACGTTCCCTGACGGCGTCCGCATCGGCACGAAGCGAGCCGAACGTCGGGTCGAGTGCTACCAGGGAAGCCAGACGTAGCGGCGTTCCTGCTGCCTTGCTGAACCGAACCGCAGTGCGCAGCAACAGATCCGCGCCCTGCCGTTCGCCGATCGCGCACGTCACCTCGCGGACCCGTTCGACGTCCGAGTGACGAGTCCCCCTCGGCGCCACCGCCACCGGAACGGGCGACGAGTGCAGCAGCTCGTTGACCACCGAGCCGAGTGAGTATGGACCCGCCAGCCCACCCCCCGATCCACCGACAACGATCGCGTCGGCCTCGAGTCGTGCAACCTGGTTGATCAGTCCGTCGGCGAAGTATTCGTCAAAGGACACGTTGTTGCGCGCGACGACGTCATCAGGAACGGCGGCACTCGCCTCGCTGAGCCACTTATCCGCCTGCTCCTTCAGCAGCTCGTCATAGCCGCCGACCGACAAGCGTGCAACGCCCGGGGGATCGGGCGGCAGGATGAGGCAGAGTTCCAATTCGGCGCCAAGCGTCCGCGCCAACCGCGAGGCGAGGGCGATCGCATCCGCACCGCCGGGCGTGGCCAGGTAACCGACGACCAACTTCATATCCGACCACCGCCCATCCGGCACCCCGTTGTGCCACTCCCGTCGACATCCTGTCAATCAGCGATGGTGAATGTCGGTCAATCGGTGTATTCGGCGGCGCCGTCCTCCAGCACGAGTCGGGCATCGGATCCGTCAGGACCGGAGGCCTCGGTCCGGAACACCGCGTGCCCGGGCTCGGTGCGCCAGATCGATGTGGTGAGCGTCTCGCCAGGGAACACCGGCGAGGTGAACCGCGCGTCGACAGCGCTGACCTTGGTGGCGTCGCCGCCGCCGAGCTCGCTCACCAGCGCGCGACCGGCAACCCCATATGTGCAGAGCCCGTGCAGGATTGGCTTCGGGAAGCCAGCCAGGTTCTGCGCGAACCACGGGTCGCTGTGCAGCGGGTTGCGGTCGCCCGACAACCGGTAGATGAGCGCCTGATCCTCGCGGGTGGGCAGCACGATCTTCGCGTCGGGTTCCCGATCGGGGATCTCCGGTGCAACGGGCCGCTGCCCCGGCTGGCCACCGAAGCCGCCCTCGCCGCGGATGACCGCGGTCGTGAATGTTTCTGCGACGACCTCCGACGTGTCGGGGTCCGTGCCCGTCGCCTTCAGCATGACGATCGCGTTCTTGCCCTCACCCTTGTCCTGGATGTCGGCGACCTCGGCGACGACGCTGAGCTTGCCGGCAGGCGGCAGCGGCTTGAACAGCCGGATCCCCTGAGACCCATGCAGCAGCATGGCGAAGTTGAACGTGCCGATCTTTGCGGCCGCGGCGAACGGGAGGCAGGCGATCACGGCGTAGGTGGGCAGCACCTGTTGCGGCGTGTCGTGGCTGTTCTCGGTCGTGAAGGCCAGGTCGTCGAGCCCGGCACCGACGCCCAGCGCGTAGAGCAGGGTGTCTCGGTCGTTCCATTCGAAGAGTTGGGGGTCGGTTTTCTCGCCTATGGCGTTGGGATCGATCGGCATAGTCGGACGATATAGGCACCACCACGACCGCGTCACACCGTGTTGACCTTTGCCTGATAAGGGGTGACCATGGCTCGCATGCGCTATGTCGTTACCGGCGGTACCGGGTTTATTGGCCGCAGGGTCGTGTCACAGATTCTGGCCCGGCGCGACGATGCCGAAGTGTGGGTGCTTGTCCGGCGAGAGTCGCTCTCCCGCTTCGAGAGACTCGCCACCGAGGGTGACCAGGCCTGGGGAGAGCGGGCGAAGGCGCTGGTCGGCGACCTCACGGCGGCAAGCCTCGGCCTCACTGACGAGGCCGTTGCCGAGCTCGGCGCCGTCGACCACATCGTGCATTGCGCGGCGATCTACGACATCACCGCCGACGACGCCGCCCAAAGGGCGGCCAATGTCGAGGGCACCCGCGCGGTGATCGACCTGGCCCGCCGGCTGGACGCCACACTGCATCATGTGTCGTCGATCGCGGTCGCAGGCACCTATCACGGCGAGTTCACCGAGGACGATTTCGACGTCGGGCAGGATCTGCCGACGCCATACCACCAGACGAAGTTCGAGGCCGAGCTGCTGGTCCGCTCGGCAGCGGGGTTGCCGTATCGGGTGTATCGGCCCGCGGTGGTGGTCGGCGACTCCCGGACCGGAGAAATGGACAAGATCGACGGCCCCTACTACTTCTTCGGCCTGCTGAGGAAGCTGGCCGTATTGCCAAGGTTCACCCCGATGGTGCTACCGGGCACCGGTCGAACCAACATGGTTCCTGTCGACTTCGTGGTCGACGCGATCGTTGAGCTGATACACACCGATGGTCGCGACGGGCAGACCTTCCACCTCACCGCCCCGAAAACCATTGGGCTGCGGGGCATCTACCGGGGAGTCGCCGAAGCGGCAGGGCTGCCGCCGCTGCGCGGGTCACTTCCGGGTTCCACCGCGACGCCGTTCCTCCGGGTCACAGGGCGCGCCAAGGTGTTGCGCAATATGGCCGCCACCCAGCTGGGCATACCCGGTGAGATCCTCGACGTCGTCGACCTCGCGCCCACCTTCACATCCACCAATACCGCAGAAGCCTTGCGCGACACGGGGATAACGGTGCCGGAATTCGCGTCCTATGCACCGCAGCTGTGGCGCTATTGGGCCGAACATCTGGACCCCGACCGGGCCCGTCGCGACGATCCCGCGGGGCCGCTGGTCCGTAAGCACGTGATCATCACCGGTGCGTCGAGTGGCATCGGCCGTGCGTCGGCGATCGCTGTCGCCGAACGGGGTGCGACGGTATTCGCACTGGCGCGCAACGCCGAAGCGCTCGACGATCTCATCGCCGAGATCCGCGCGGCCGGCGGGCAGGCTTATGCGTTCACATGTGATGTCACGGACTCGACGTCGGTCGAGCACACCGTCAAGGACATCCTCGGCCGGTTCGGCCACGTCGACTATCTGGTCAACAACGCGGGACGGTCCATCCGCCGCTCGATCTCCGCGTCCACCGACCGGTTGCACGACTACGAACGGGTGATGGCGGTCAATTACTTCGGGGCTGTCCGCATGGTCCTCGCGCTGCTACCGCACTGGCGCGAGCGCCAGTTCGGCCATGTCGTCAACGTGTCCAGCGCGGGCGTTCAGGCCAACAGTCCCAAATACAGCGCCTATATTCCGAGCAAGGCGGCGCTCGACGCGTTCGCCGAGGTCGTCGGCACCGAAACGCTGTCGGATCACATCACCTTCACGAGCATCCACATGCCGTTGGTGAAGACACCGATGATCGCGCCGTCGCGGCGGCTCAATCCGATGCCTCCGATCACCTCCGAGCACGCGGCGGCGATGGTGGTGCGCGGCCTGGTGGACAAACCCGCGCGCATCGACACTCCGGTTGGGACGCTCGCAGACGTCGGCATGTATTTCACCCCGAAGCTCTCCCGCCGTGTGCTGCATCAGATCTATCTCGGCTATCCCGACTCTCCCGCGGCCCGCGGTGTGGAGGCCGAATCGGTTCAGCAGCGCACACCCCGGCGCCCGAAACGCCCGGCGAGGGGGGTCGCGTCCCTGCGCGTGCCGCGCCCGATCAAGCGCGCGGTGCGGCTGGTGCCCGGCGTGCACTGGTAGGTGGACAGCCCTATCGTTGGCGAAGTGAAGCCCGTGTTCGTCGACGTCGATACGGGCGTCGACGATGCGATGGCGCTGGTGTATCTGTTCGCCAGTGACGATGCCGACGTCGTCGGCATCGCGTCGACGGCGGGAAACGTTCCGGTTCAACAGGTTTGCGAGAACAACCTCGGGCTGCTTGACCTCTGTCAGATCTCCGGCGTGCCGGTGTCGAAGGGCTCAGAGCAGCCGGTCAGCACACCGCTGCGCACCGCCGAGGACACCCACGGACCAGAGGGTCTGGGTTATGCCCAGTTACCGTCGACTGATCGACAGCTCACCGCGCACGATGCCGCAGAGGCATGGGTGCTCGCCGCACACGCCTATCCCGGCGAGCTTGTGGCAATCGCCACCGGACCGCTGACCAATCTAGCGCTGGCTCTGCGCATCGAGCCGGCACTGCCCACTCTGCTGCGGCGGTTGGTGATCATGGGCGGCGCGTTCGATTACCGCGGCAACACCACCCCTGTGGCGGAGTGGAACATCAGCGTCGACCCCGAGGCGGCAGCAGAGGTGTTCGCCGTATGGGGCGCAGCGTGGGGACTCGAACCGCCGAAGCACATCCCAATCATGTTGGGGCTCAACCTGACCGAAAACGTCGCGATGTCGCCGGCCATCTTGAGCCGGCTCGCGACGGCGGCGGAATCGTCATCGGTTCCGATGAGCGTGCTCGACGACCGCGGCACCCGTTCGGTGGCGTCCAACCCGCTGATCCGCGTGCTCGAAGACGCGATGCGGTTCTACTTCGAATTCCACTTCGACCAGGGTGAGGGGTACCTCGCGCATCTGCACGACCCGCTGGCCGCGGCCGTCGCATTGGATCCCGATCTGGTGCAGTACCGGCCCGCCGCCATCGATGTCGAACTGACCGGCACGCTGACGCGCGGCATGACGGTCGCGGACTGGAGCGGTCACTGGGGACGAGAACCCAACGCTCTCATCGGTGTCGAGGTCGACCCCGCCGCTTTCTTCGACCGGTACATCGAGCGGGTCGGGCCGTTCGCGCAGCGGCTGGCCTGACCCGCTCGCCGAAACTCAGTCGTCGGTGACGACGAGCTTGACGTCGATGTTGCCGCGGGTGGCGTTCGAGTAGGGGCACACCTGGTGTGCCTTCTCGGCCAGCGCCAGGCCGGCGTCGTGGTCCATATTGGGCAAGGTCACCTCGAGCTCCACCGCAAGGCCGAAGCCGCCGTTGTCGATCTGGCCGAGCGAAACGCGCGCTCCGACAGCAGAATCGTCGACGTCGGCCTTCTCCTGACGGCCGACCAGCCGTAGCGCCGAGTGGAAGCAGGCGGCATAGCCGATGGCGAACAGCTGCTCGGGGTTGGTGCCGTTGCCGCTGCCACCCATCTCCTTAGGGATCGCCAGGTCTAGGTCGAGCGTGCCGTCGGACGTGCGGCCATGACCGTCACGTCCTTCGCCGGTGGCCAGCGCTTCGGCGGTGTAGAGGGTCTTCATACGGATTCCTTTCGTAGTGATGCGTTGAGTGCATCGGTGAGTTGGCGGACTGCATCGCGCAGATCCGCAGCTTCTTGTTCGGACATTCCGGTCGAGCTGAACAGCTCTTCCGGGATGCACTGGGCCTTGCGCTCGAGTCGGCGGCCCGCCGGTGTGAGTGTCACGTCGACCAGGCGTTCGTCGTCCGGCGATCTCTCGCGGCGGACAAACCCGTTGGCTTCCAAGCGCTTCAGCAGCGGGGACAGCGTCCCCGAGTCGAGTTGCAGTCGCTCGCCGAGCTTGCCGACGGTGACACGGTCGTCTTCCCACAGCACCAACAGCACCAGGTACTGCGGGTAGGTGAGGTTGAGCTCGGTCAGGATCGGCCGGTACGCAGCCGTCATCGCCCGAGACGCCGAATACAGGGCGAAGCAGAGATGTCGGTCAAGACTCATCGTGGCCATGACAGAACTGTAGCGCACAATTCAGTTGTGCACAACTGATCCTGTCTAGCGGGCGCCGATGTAGTCTCGGAACGTCTGCGGCACCTGAGATGCCTCGAGCGTGGTGAAGAAGTCGGGCGTCGTGATGGCGGAGTAGCTCTCCTCGCCGATGATGAATCCGTCGGCATCGAACGGCCAGACGATCAGCATGCGCAGCTTCAAGAGATAGAAGGCCGCAGGGTCATCGGCGGGAAAGCCCCTCGTCGCCGCGTCAGCGCCGTGGTAAATGGCGCGGAAATCGCCTTCGGTGACAATGGTTTCGTCATCGACGACGATGCGGTCCATATCCAGCTCCAAGAAGGCCTGGCCGCCCTTGACGATCGTGTCCTCGTAGAAGGCTCGCACTGCGTCCCGCCCTACCGGACTCATATCCGCGGGTGCACCCCAGGCGATATAGCGCGGGTTCGGGCAGAGGGTCGACATCACGAGATCGAGATCGAGCTTGACCTCGCCCATGGCATGTTGCAGCAGCCGGTTGAGCATCAATAGATGCCGTGGCTTGGTCGTCTTCGCGATCCTCTGCTCGATCAGCCTGTATGTCTTGGTCGGGTCAATGATGTCGGTCATCGTGTTCCTCCTGGCAGGCGTGCAAATCCTTCCACTCAGGCCAGGTGCGGGTACTGCTATTCGTAGATCCCCTCGACGTACCAGCGCCGCTGCCGGTAGCACAGCAGCAAGGCCTGCGCAGGGTTGCCATCGAGCAGCACCTGCGCCCTTGCGGTGCGTCCGGCCTTGGACTGGTCGGGATCCCACCACCGCTCGTCGACGGGCCATGGCCCGGCCCACCAGGACAACCGGCCATCACCGGCGGGCAGGAGCGCAGCGACCCGGGGGTCGATGGAGTCCGGTGCCGCCAGCCGCCACGGGTCGGCGGAGAACAGCCCGCGCCCGGTCACCCGCACCGGATTGCCGTCGACGTCGAGCAACTCGACCGGGTCGTCGAGCAGTACGGTCGGCGACGGCTCAGGAAGCTGACCAGGCCACGGCTGCGCCGGATCTGCCCGCGGCACGAGCTCGTCGCCAAGCGGTGTGAAGGTGATGCGTTCGGCAGGCCCGCGGCCGCCGCTGAGCACCGGCACCTGCACCGCCTCCGGTCCGAGCAGGCCCTGAACTCGCACCAGCGCGCGGCGGGCCCGCAGCCGATCCTCTTCACCTATGCCACCCCACAGCGGCAGCTGCAGCGCCTCGGCCGAAATTACTTCCACCGGCCGCAGCCGTATCAGCGTCACAGGAGCAGTCGGCCGGTCGTTCGGATTGCGCTTGTTCAGCCAGCCGTCCAGCTGCCAGCGCACCCGGTCAGCGGTGGCGTCCTCGGTCAGCGGTTCGGCGCAACGCCAAACCCGTTCCAGCTCTTCGCCGTTGGCGGTGACGGCATGGATGGCCAGCCGGGTGCATCCGACCCCCGATGCCTCGAGACTGCGGTGCAGGTCGGCGGCCAGCGACCGACCGGCGAACGCAGCGGCATCGACGCGATCGATCGGCGGATCGCAGTTCATCACCGCATCGAGTTCCTGCGGCGGCTCACGCCCCGACGGACCGCGTGTTGGCTCACCGCGGGCGAACCGGTGCGCGGCAACGGCGTCGGCACCGAACCGGGAAGCCACATCGCTGCGCGACAATGCTGCGAACTGTCCGATGTTGCGAATCCCCATCCGCCACAACAGGTCTGCTAAATCTTCGCGACCAGGTGCGGCGAGGCTCGGCTCGGTGGCCAACTGCCGGATCGACAGCGTGGATAGGAACAATGCGTCCTTGCCGGGCTCGACGATCCGCCCCGCCCGTGCGGCGAAGACGGCGGTTGGCAATTGGTCAGCGATGCCGGCCTGGCATTCGGCCCCGGCCGCGGCTACCGCGTCGACCAGCCGTTCGGCGGCGGCCTGTTCAGAGCCGAAGTAGCGGGCCGCGCCGCGAACCTGCAGCACCAAAAGACCCGGGCGCAACACCTCGGCCCGCGGCACCAGGTCGTCGACCGCGGCCGTCACATCTTCGAAATGGCGGGCATCGCGCGCGGGATCGGCTGTGACGACATGCAACTCCGGACACCGCGCTTGCGATTCCCTGCGGCGCAGACCGCGGCGCACGCCTGCCGCACGGGCCGATGCCGAACACGCGATCACCCGGTTGGCCAGCGTGACCGCGGCCGGCGTCGTGGGAGGAAGGCCTGCCGCGGCCAACGCGGCAACCGCAGGCCAATCCATGCACCAGACGGCCAGCACTCGCGAGGTGGACCCGGAAGACACTCATCCGCCTACCGCACGAACGGTGCCGAAGGACCGACCCCTGGCCCGCATGGCCAACCGCACCCGGTTGATCCGCCCGCATCCTGGAGTCGGCGCGCCGTCCCCCGCGCCGGTGACCTCGTAGCCACAGACCCTTGCCTCCAGCCGAGTGGATGCCCCTTGCCAGTCGCCGCCAGTGACCAGCAGGGTGCAGCCCTTCTGTCGTGCCCTGGCCACCACTGCCCGCGCCCGGCCGGCAGGCACCGACCGCCCACCCAGACTGAGCACCACCAAATCCATGCCATCCATCAGCACGGCGGCCACCTCGACCGGATCGGCACCGGGTTCGGGGATGACCGCGATCCTGCTCAGGTCCGCTCCCATTTCGACGGCCGCCAGAAGTCCGACGTCGGGCTGGCCGACGATCGCGGCGTGCCCACCCTCCGCCGTCACCGCCGCCACCATGCTCAGCGGCAGCGATCGGGCACCCGACAACACCGCCACGGTCCCGCGCGGCAACGACGTTGGCAGCAGTTCGGCCAGTGATTCGGGCAGCGGCAGCAAAGATTCCGAGTCCGGAAGCGGGTCGGTCGACGGCGCCGGGCCCCGCCTGCCGCCACCGACCTTTCCTGAGACCGCAGCGATCTTGCGACGCAGGTGTTCTACCTGCTCAGCGCGGTCAGGCGGACGCTGCTCCAGGGTCATCGCTGCCGTCACAGCAGCACCTCCTGCATCATCAGAATCACCCTATGTTCGAATGTATGTTCGATACCCCGAGTAAACACCCGCCCACCGACACCGTCAAGCGGCGCAGGCCTCAGATAGACCTTCCCATTGATCGATGGTGACATTGACAAATGTCATCATTTGGTGTTGTACTGCGGCTGTGCTCAATGACGAGCGGGGTTCGCTACGTTCCCGCAGTGCCGCAGCAGTCAGCAGCCTGACCCTTCGGCAGATCAGCGCCGTGCTTCCGTCCAACCAGGCATGGGGTGTGTGGGTGTCCCGCCAGATCGTGGCCCGCGTCATGGACACCTTCGGGCCGTCGCTTGCAGGCACACACGCCGTCCCTGTCGACACCAGGACATCCGACGGCCGCCGCGTCGTCGGTGAATGGGTCTACGGCGCCGGAGTTCCGCGGGACCGGCGCGATGCCGCAATATATTTCGTCCACGGCAGTGGCTACGTCCTGTGCTCACCGCGCACCCATCGCCGGCTGACCTCGTGGCTATCCCGCCTGACCGGACTTCCGGTGTTCAGCGTCGACTATCGGCTGGCGCCACGGCATCGATTCCCCAGCGCCGCAGACGATGTCCGATCCGGCTGGGACTGGCTCACTGCCGACCGAGGCCTCGCTCCCGAAAAGACCATCGTCGCAGGAGACTCCGCAGGTGGGCATCTGTCCGTCGACCTGCTGCTGCAACCCGACGTCGCGCATCCGTCCGCGCTGGTGTTGCTCTCCCCCGTGGTGGATCTCACCTTCACGCTCGCCCGCACTCGCGAACAGGTGCGCCAAGATCCGGCAATCCGCTCCCGCGACGCGATCCGACTGATCGAGTTGTACTGCGCGGGAATTGATCCCAGCCATCCCCGACTGAAGCTCGATGTCGCAGGCGGGCGCACCCTGCCGCCCACGCTCATCCAGGCAGGCGGGGCCGAGATGCTGGCCGCCGATGCGATCGCCCTCGCCGACGACATCCGCAGCGCCGGCGGAGGCTGCGAACTCGAGGTTTGGCCAGATCAGGTGCATGTCTTCCAGGCGCTGCCGCGGCTGACGCCAGAAGCAATGCCGGCAGTGCGCCGGATCGCGGCGTTCACATCACAAGGGCTGCGCGACAAAACAATTCAGGAAGCGGCGGGTTAAACATCATGGGACTCTTCGGATCGGATAAGCGAAGCCGTGACGCGGCCGCCGTCATCACCGGCGCGGGCAGCGGTATCGGCGCGGCCTTCGCCGTCGAACTCGCCAAGCGGGGCGGCCGGGTGGTGTGCAGCGACATCGACGAAAACGCCGCCCAGGCAACGGCCGACGCGATCGGAATCGACGGCGGCAAGGCCCTCGCATTGCGCTGCGATGTGTCGCAGATAGACGACGTGAACTGCCTTGCCGCAGACGCACAGGATTGGTTCGGCGGGCCACCAACCGTGGTGATCAACAACGCGGGCGTCGGCGCGGGCGGCCATCCGATAGGAGAGGTAAGCCTCGACGACTGGAACTGGGTGCTCGACATCAACCTGTGGGGTCCCATCCACGGCTGCCACGTGTTCGCCCCGATCCTTCGCGAGGCAGGCCAGCCGGCAGGCATCATCAACGTCGCCTCGGCCGCGGCCTTCGGAGCGGCACCCGGCATGGCGGCCTACAACGTCAGCAAGGCAGGCGTGCTGTCGCTTTCGGAAACGCTGGCCGCCGAAATGAGCGGCACCGGCGTGAACGTGACGGTGCTGTGCCCGACGTTCGTCAAGACCAACATCGTCGAAGCGGGCCGCATCACGGATAAGTCGACACAAATGGCCGACCGGCTGATGCGCTGGGTCGGCTTCTCACCGGAGCGCGTTGCCCGCATGTGCCTGGACACCAACGACCGCGGCGGCCTCTACTGCATGCCGCAACTCGACGCCCGGATCGGCTGGGGCATCAAGCGTTTCACTCCGACGGTGTACACCCGCGCCGTCGGCCTCACTACGCGGGTAACGACCTAGGAGGTTCGAAATGGCCATCGATATGGACGCCATGCTGGCGAAGATCAAGGATCGCCAGTGGGCGCTTGCAGACATCGACTGGGACGCACCGGGTGCCGAGATGATCACCGACGAGCAGCGCCCACAGCTGAAGGCCTTCATGGCCGACCTCTGCTGGATCGAGAACATCGGCGCCCGCGGCTTCGCGGCACTGGCCAAGAAAGCACCGACGCCGACGATCGCGGAGATCTACCGCTACTTCCACGCCGAGGAGCAACGGCACGCCAACGCCGAACTCGCACTGATGAAGCGGTGGGGCATGCTCTCCGACGGCGAAGTCCCCGAACCCAATGTCAACATCCGGTTGGCCATCGATTGGCTGGACCGTTGGGCGGACGACATGCCGCTGTCGCTCCTCGGCACGGTGATCCCGATGCTGGAGGTCGCCCTTGACGGCGCGCTGCTGAAGTTCCTCCTCGACGAGGTGCATGACCCGGTGTGCCACCAGGTCTTCGAGAAGATCAACAACGACGAGTCACGCCACCTCGTCGTCGATTTCGAGGTGCTCGACATGATCGGGCACGCGAAGATCCGAAGGTTACTGATCGACTTCGTCGGCCACAACGCCACTCCGGGTCTCGTCATCGGCGCGGTCATGGGTGCGCCACTGATCAACAGGATCCGCAACGAGATCACCGCCATGGGCATGGAGCCAGAGCGGCTGTACAAGGCCGTGAAGCGATTCAAGGAGCTCGGCGACCGCGGCCAATACACCGGGCGGGTACCGACATACCGGTTCCTGAGGCGATACGCGGGCGTGGTCACCAACCCCCGTCACCCGTACCACCTGCTGGCCAACTCGATGGTCTGGCTCTCCGACCGGTACCCGCGGCCACTGCTGCCGTCGGTACCGACCTGGGTCAAAGAGGTCACCCATGAGCCGGCGGCCTGACATGCAAAATCGCATATACGACACGATCATCGTCGGCGCCGGTTTCACCGGAGTCGGTGCGGCGATCAAACTCACCGAGGCAGGCGTCGACGACTTCGTCATCCTGGAACGCTCCAACCGCGTCGGCGGGACATGGCGGGACAACACGTATCCCGGTGCGGCGTGCGATGTCCCGTCACTGCTGTACTCCTACTCGTTCGTCAAGAACCCGTCCTGGTCACGCGCCTACTCACCGGCCGATGAGATCTGCCGCCACATCGAGGACATGGTCAGCAATTCCGGCCTGGAGCCCAAGGTGCAGTTCGGCGTGGAGGTCAACGAGCTGGTCTTCGACGAGGCCGAGGGCATCTGGACCTTGAAAGCCAAGGGCCGCAAGAAGTTCCAGGCCCGCGCCGTGGTGATGGCATCTGGGCCGCTGCCTGACCACAAATGGCCCGATATCCGCGGCCTCGACCGCTACGTTGGGCACAAGATCCACAGTGCCCGCTGGGATCACGACTACGATTTCACCGGTAAGCGGGTCGCCGTCATCGGCACAGGTGCCAGCGCCGTGCAGATCGTGCCGGAACTGGTCAAGCAGGCAGAGTTCGTCAAGGTATTCCAGCGCACACCCGGCTGGGTGCTACCGCGGCTCGATGGAGCCACCCCCGCAGCGGCTCAGACGCTGTTCGCTAAAGTGCCTGCCGCTCAAGAGCTTGCACGGCAGGCGCTTTTCTGGGGTCACGAAATCACCGCAACGGCAATGGTGTGGGACACACCGCTGACCGGGTTGGTCGCCAGGTTGGGTAAGGCGCACTTGCGCAGGGCGGTCAAGGATCCGTGGTTGCGACGTCAGCTCACCCCGGACTTCAGGCCTGGTTGCAAGCGAATGCTGATCTCCAGCGACTACTACCCCGCGCTGCAGCGCGACAACTGCAAGCTCATCGACTGGCCGATCGCGACCGCAAGCCCCGTCGGCATCCGCACCAGTGACGGCGTCGAGCACCACCTCGACTGCATCGTCTTCGCCACCGGTTACGACGTGCACCTGACCGGGCCGCCCTACCCCGTCAGCGGCATCGGCGGCCGATCACTGAGCCAGGAGTGGGCGACCGGAGCGCAGGCGTACAAGAGCATCAACGCGCACGGCTACCCCAACCTGTTCTTGATGACGGGACCCAATTCGGGGCCGGGACACAATTCGCTGCTGGTCTACGTCGAAGGTCAGCTCGACTACGCCGTGCAGGGAATCACCACCATCCTCCGCGAGAACCTGCGATACCTGGATGTGCGCGCCGACGTGCAGCGGCGCTACAACGACCACATCCAGAAGCGGTTGACCAAGACGACGTGGATGTCGGGCTGCAGCAGCTGGTATCTGACCGCCGACGGGTTCAACGCATCGATGTACCCGGGATTCGCCACGCAGTATCTTCGACAGATGCGGGACTTCCGGTTCGGTGATTACGTCGCGGTGGAGCGCGATGCGCGCATCGGTGCCCGCTCAAGCGCATGAACGCCAAGCCTGACAGGCCGTCGCGGCAGCAGGCTGGTGCGATCTCGACAATTCTGACCGGCCTGCGCCGACGGGTGCGGCGTGGATCGCGCGACGTCGTCGAGATCGCGGTATCGGAGTTGTTCGACGCGGTGGTGGGTCACCCACGCGGGGCGGCGGCGTCCGGCGAGTACCGCATCGACGACCTGGCGCGGCTGGCAGGCACGACGACCCGCAATATCCGCGTGTACCGCGACCGGGGACTGCTGCACCCGCCGCTGCGGGTGGGTCGCATCGCGCTGTTCAACGACACGCATCTCACCCGGTTGCGGCTGATCACCTCGATGCTGGACCGCGGCTACAACATCGCGCATGTGCGCGAGATGATCACGGCCTGGGAACAGGGCAAGGATCTCGGCGACGTGCTTGGCCTCGAAACGGCGATCGCTGGGACGTGGGCCGCGGAGAAACCGCAGACGATGGCGATCGCCGAGGCGAAGCGACTGATCAACGACGAGCATGCATTTGACCGTCTCGTCGGCTCGGGCCTGATCCGCATCGAGCAGGACGGTCAGGACGCGACGCTTGTCCGGCCCAAGCTGATCGAAGCGTTCAACGATGTGCGCCAGTACGGCATCACCATCGACAAACTCATCGACATCCACGAGCGGGTGCTGCCGCTGGTGAATCAGATCAGCTCGATCCTCGTGCAGGCGGGCGCCGAGCACGTGCAGGACCACATCAAGCCCGGTGTAGCACTGCCCGACGACACCGAGGTCGCCGAGCTGATCACCATGCTGGTGCAGTTTCGTACCCAGGCGGTCGCGGCGGTCACCGCGACGCTTGCCTCGTCGATCGAGTCGACGATCGAGGAATTGGTCAGCCGGATTCTTGCCGACTACGTCGAGAAGGCAGATCCCGGCGAGCAGACGTAAAAGTCCCCGACACGCCGACGAAAAGGGGCATTTTGCGTCTGCTCGCGCAGAAGAGTTACTCCCACTCGATGGTGCCCGGCGGCTTGCTGGTGACATCGAGCACAACCCTGTTGACCTCGGGAACCTCGTTGGTGATGCGCGTGGAGATGCGTTCGAGGACCTCGTAGGGCACCCGCGTCCAGTCCGCGGTCATCGCGTCCTCGCTGGACACCGGGCGTAGCACGATCGGGTGACCGTAGGTGCGGCCGTCGCCCTGCACCCCCACCGACCGAATATCGGCAAGCAGCACCACCGGGCACTGCCAGATCTGGTTGTCCAGCCCCGCCGCGGTGAGTTCTTCCCGGGCGATCGCGTCGGCGCGCCGCAGCGTGTCAAGGCGCGCGGCGGTCACCTCGCCGACGATCCGGATGCCGAGGCCGGGACCCGGGAATGGTTGGCGTGCAACAATTTCCTCGGGCAGACCGAGTTCGCGGCCCACGGCCCGCACCTCGTCCTTGAACAGCAGCCGCAGCGGCTCGACGAGTTTGAACTTCAGATCACCAGGAAGCCCGCCAACGTTGTGGTGGCTCTTGATGTTTGCCGTGCCGGTGCCGCCGCCCGACTCCACCACGTCCGGATACAGCGTGCCCTGCACCAGAAACTCGACCTCGGAGTCACTGGCCCCCAGGGTGTCTCGCACCGCACCTTCGAACGCACGGATGAACTCGCGGCCGATGATCTTTCGCTTGCCTTCGGGATTGGTGACTCCGGCCAGCGCCTCGAGGAACCGGTCGGCGACGTCGACGGTGACGAGGTTGGCGCCGGTCGCTGCGACGAAATCGCGCTGCACCTGCGCCCGCTCGCCGGCGCGCAGCAGGCCATGGTCGACGAAAACGCAGGTCAGCCGGTCGCCGATGGCGCGCTGCACCAGCGCCGCGGCCACCGCGGAGTCCACGCCGCCGGACAGCCCGCAGATCGCCCGGCCGTCACCGATCTGGTTGCGGACCTGTTCGACCAGCGCGTCGGCGATGTTCGCGGGCGTCCACGTGGCGCCGATGCCTGCGAATTCGTGCAGGAACCGGCTGAGCACCTGCTGCCCGTGCGGGGTGTGTAACACCTCGGGGTGGTACTGGACACCCGCCAGTCGTCGGGCCCGATCCTCGAAGGCCGCCACCGGTGCACCGGCGCTGGTGGCCACCACGTCGAACCCGTCCGGGGCGGACGTTACCGCGTCGCCATGGCTCATCCATACCGGCTGCGTTACGGGCAGATCGGAATGAAGCTGTCCCCCAGTCACATTCAGTTCGGTGCGGCCGTACTCGCTGGTGCCGGTGTGGGTGACGGTACCGCCGAGCGCCTGGGCCATCGCCTGAAAGCCGTAGCAGATGCCGAACACCGGAATCCCGAGGTCGAACAGCGCGGGGTCCAGCTGCGGGGCGCCGTCGGCGTAGACGCTGGCAGGACCGCCCGAAAGGACGACGGCCTGCGGATCCTTGGCCTTGATTTCCTCGACGCTCGCGGTGTGCGGGATGACCTCCGAAAACACCCTGGCCTCGCGGACTCGGCGGGCGATCAGCTGCGCGTACTGCGCGCCGAAGTCGACCACCAACACGGGACGGGGGGATGCTGATTCCACCGGTTCAGTCTAGTTGGCCGGGCAAAACGGGTGTCGTTACGTCGACAGTTCAGACGTGCAGCAGTGGAAACGGGCCAAAGCCCAAGTTGCGCACCACAAACCACACAGCGGTCAGCGCAAGCGCCGTCGGCGCCGACCACCGCAGATGCTGCCAGCTACGCACCGGTCGCCCCGCCAGCCTTCCGTATGTCCATGCCGCGAGCGCCCACCCCAGCAGCACCACCGCCACCAGCCCAAGCGCGTTGTAGTGCAACGCCGAGGCGAAGTCGAGATGGAGTAGTGAATAGATCATCCGCAGGCTGCCGCACCCGGGGCAGTCGATGCCGAATAGGGCCTTCGTCGGGCACACCGGGAGGATTCCACCGGGCACCGTCGGATTCGCCAGCCAGATGCATACGCACCCGCCCGCCGCCGCGGCGGCGACCGCCAACGGTGCGGCGAGCGGGCGAACGTGCATCACATGTAGCTGGACATGCCGCCGGCGACGGCGATGATGGCGTAAATGATGCCGACGATGACGCCGGCAATCGCACCGTAGATTGCCCACTTCTTGGCGTCGTCGGACGCCTTCTGCGCCTCGGCGAAACGGCCCTGCGCCCACAGCCCGGAAACCTTGCTGGAGTAGACGATCGACACCACGCCGAACGGCAGACAGCACAGCACCGCGCACAGGATTCCCCACACCAGGTTGCTGTCCGGCTGTTGCGCCGGATAACCGGCCTGCGGCGCGCCGTAGGGCGGCGGCTCGGACGGTGGCGGGGGCGGAGGCGGATATGTCATGGCAGTCCTTCGTCTAGAACCAACGGGCGCTGCGATCAGCGTGCACAGCGCTCAAACCAGCCCAATATAGAGCACGGGTTTGCTGCCCGCGGGGCTATCAAACTATCGGCGCCATAGCCACGAAATGCCTTCTTCACTGACGCCCATCGCCTGGATGAAGGTCTCATTGTCGAAACCTGGCAACTGCTGCAGACGCGGCAGCAATTCCGCTGCCTCACCGAGTGGAACGGCGGTGTTGGAGCCGTCGTCGTAGGTCAGCACGAAGAAAACATCTTCCTCGAACGGGCCGCGTGACGTCGTCATCAGCGCGACCTCGGCGAGTGCCTCCCAACGCACGCCGTTTGCCGGTTGCGCCGCTCGGTGTGCCTGCAGCAGGTCGTCCACCTCGCGTCCGAACGGTTGCAGCACGGCGGGTTCGCGGTCGGGAAAGTCGAAACGTATTGCGCGCCAAGCGCCCAACGGCACGGGGCTGGCCTTGCGCGGGTAGCTCTCCTCGGTCATCTGCGCCTGGGCCAGAGGCCAACTGCCGATCAGCTCGGTGCCCTTGTCTGGCCGCGCGTGATGGGTGGCGATGACGAATAGCCGCGTTGTGCCCGCTCCGATCAGCGTCCAGTCCTTATCTGGCCCCGTCCGCGGCTGACATGCCGATTTTCGCGATTCTTCTGTCAGTTCATGTCAGTTGTGCACTTTTGAGGCAGACTTTTGAGACACGACGGGCAGACCAGTGCGCCGCCGATAGACGGGCGACTGTCTCAAATGTGGTCTGTTTCGCGACGCCAGAGGTCCGTCCGGCCCGACCGCCGTCATGGCATCGCCTCGGCGATCGCCATGTGCCCCTCGAAACCGGTGGTGCGGGCCATTTCTCGATAACGGTCGGCATAATCCCGGTAACCGGCCTCATCGCCGTGGGCCCGGGCGAGCAATGCCCGCAGCCGGACCAACGCGAGTTCGTACAGCACAACTCCGGGTTCGGTTGGCACTTCCGCCAAACGGTCGACAGCGGCTTGGGCTTGCCGGATGTCATCATCGGCGCAGCGGGCCAGCAGCGCCTCCACCAACACGTTGGTGGCGAAAGCGTAATTGATGTAAATCCGCGATTCGAGCAGCCCATCGAGCACCTGTCGGGTCAGGTCGATGGCGCCGTCCAGATCGCCGTTGCGGGCCTTGTCCTGGGCCAGGTATGTGTCGATGGTGGGTATTTGGAACAACATGAAGCCTTCCTGCAGCGCGGCGTCGCGGGCCCGGACGAGTAGCTCGATGCCTTCCCGGCGGTGCGGACCGTCCTGGTGCGCCAAGACAATCCCGCGGGCATATTGAGCAGAGCTGACCGACAGATCGTCACCGGATCGTTGCGCGGTCTCCAGAAGTTCGGCGGTGTCTCGCAGGGCGGCAGCGCCGGGTAAGGACGCACCGCTCGTCACCGTGCCGTACTTGTAAAGGGCGAGTAGCGCGCGCGCAGTGGGGTCGTGCTGGGATACCATCGCGGCCGCTTCGTCGAAGTCGTCTTTCCAGCCCGGCATGCCGAGGCTGCTGCGCGCGCTCCCGCGCATGGTGAGCGCAGTCGCCAGTGGTGATCCCAGGATCAGAGCGCCTTTGGTGGGGTCGCCGCCGGCCAGATCGATGACCCGCTGGAATAGCCGCAGAGCTTCTCCGATGTCGCCCGCAAAAAGCTTCGAGGCGCCGGCGATGTACAGCAGGCCTACCGTCAGTGTCGGGTCCTCGATCGACTCGAGCAGCGCGATGAGCTCGGAGCCCAGCAGCGACGCCTCGGCGATGCGGGCATGGGTGATCAATGTCGATACCCGCCCGGCCATCGCGATCGCCAGCGACACCCGGTCACCGGCGGCCAGGGTCAGCTCGCGCAGCTCCTCAAACGCGGCGTCCTCGGCACTGCCGCCTTTTCGCCATGCCGTCCCGTAGAGCAGCGTGCGGGGAGTGACGCGCATCGTTGCGCGGTCTGGATTATCGGCGGGTAATCGGTCGGCGATCTCTTGAGCCCGCAGCCAACTCGCCCTGGCCGCAGCGAGGTCGCGGTTGGTCGACCAGGTTGCGGCGCGCATGTGCCAGGAGTACGCGTCGCGCAGATACCCGGCGGCCTCTAGATGTTCGGCGATCAGCGCCGCGTTCTCGTCGGTTGCGGCGGGGTCATGCGATTCGATGGCGGCCGCAACGCGCCCGTGCAGCTCGGCGCGATCGGATTTCAGCTGCGATTCGTAGGCGACGGTGCGGACTAGCGGGTGATGAAACACGTAGTCGGGCTGTCGGCCAAATGTGATCTGATCGACGAAATCGCCGCTCACCAACTCCTCAAGGACAGGATCAACGCCCAGGGTTTCGAGGAGGCCGCGGCTGAACCGCGAACCGATGACAGCCGCTGCGCTCAATGTGCGCTTGGCCGCCAGGTCGAGGCGGTCGATGCGGGCGGCGATGGTCGCCTGCAAGGTCGCAGGCACACTGACCTCGGCAGCATCGGCAGTCGATTCGTATGCGCTGCGGTTGCCGCGCAGCACGCCGCGCTCGGCTAGGTCGCGCACTATCTCCTCAGCGAAAAACGGGTTGCCAGCGGCCTTCTCGGCGATCATGGTGGCCACCCCACCTACCGACGGGTCCGGCCCGAGCAGCTGCGAGACCAATGCTGTGGTTTCCGGATCACTCAGCGGCGCAAGGGCGATCGTTTGTCCACCGTGCACCCGCGCCAGCGCGCCCTCGTACTCGGGCCGGTAGGTGATAAGGACCAGCGAGGGCGTCTGCGGGATCACCGTGAGGAACTCTGTCAGCATCGACTCGCTGGCCTTGTCGATCCAGTGTGCATCCTCAATGGCATAGACCGCTGGGGCTTGGCGGGCTAGCGAGGCCGCATTGACCAGGGCTGTCAATCGTCGCCGACGGGCATCGGGATCGATGGCCGGTAAGGGAGCACTTGGGTCGGCGATACCCAGCAGGTCATCGAAGAGCAACAAGTCCTCGGGGTCTGAATCCGGCACTCGGGCGCGCACTCGGTCACGGGCGGGCGCACCGTCCACGTCGCTAACGCCGGTGGCTGCACGCAGCAGCCGTGCCACGACGTGGAAGGGAATGTCAGTGGTGTGCGATTCGCAAAAGGCGGTGAACACGTCGACACCACGAGCAGCCGCAATCGCAGCGATCTCGCGCGCTACCCGGCTCTTGCCAATGCCCGCTGAGCCCACCAGGGCGACTACCGCGCCGTGGCCGTCGACAGCGCGATGGAGGAGGCCCTCAGCGGCGCCCATTTCCCAGTGCCGGCCGACAAGATCAGACTCGGAGCGTCCGACGGCGCGATGCTGCTCGTCCATGCCCAACAGTCGATGGGCGGCCACTGGTTCCTCGGCACCCTTAATGCGCACCATCTCCGGCTCACCGAGAGCCGCTGTGTCACCAACCAGGCGCGCTGTTGACAGACTGAGCATTACCCCACCTGGCGGCGCGACCGACTCCATCCGCTGAGCCATCCCAACCTGCTCACCAATGGCGGTGTAACCGAAAGGCCTAGAACCGATCTCACCGGCGATCACCTGGCCAGAGTTCAGGCCTACGCGCAACCGCAGGTCTATACCGTCGCGATCATAAACGTCGGCCGCAAGCCGGTTGGCCTCCTCTTGAACACCCAATGCGGCTAGGCAGGCTCGGACAGCGTGATCCTCCAACGCCACCGGCGCACCAAACACGGCCATGATCCCGTCGCCGGTGAACTTGTCGACCGTGCCTTCGTACCGCTGCACCACCGTCGCACAACGGTCGGCCACCTCGGCCATGATCTCGCGCAGCCGCTCCGCACCGACGGCCGCCGCGATATCCATCGAATGAACAACATCGGCGAACAGCACCGTCACCTGCTTGTACTCCGCCGCTGTCGCGGCTGACCTGACCGGCGCGCCGCACTTGCTGCAGAATCGTGACTCCGGCGGCAGCTCCGTGCCGCACGACCCGCACAACGGTCCCGCTGCTGTCACCGCACCGCGACCGTCCCCAGTGCCATCCACGTCAGTATCGTGTCACCGCTGGTCAGCGATGTCCGTCATATCGCCGAGCCATCTCCGAGACGAAGTTCTGAGACTCTCGTATGTCGGCTACTTCGAGACGGCGTTCAGCTCTGCTCGCGCCTGGCGGGATGCCTCCTGAGCGAGTCGTTACGACTGATGACGGATGACCGCGACCGGTGAGGTGGTGTCGGCGGTCAGGCGTGCGATGTCATCGGCGTGGCCCTGGCGGGAGGCGGCGAGGTCCTCATGAAGAACCGCGATGAGGCGATCGTGCTCGTCGAGCCGGCGTTGGAGTGCGGCGTTCTCGGCGGCTGCGGCGACGAGCCCCGTGTTCACCACCACCAGCAGTACCCGGGGCGAAGTACTTGATATGCGTCATCTTGGCAACGACGTCTTGAGAAGCAGGCCATGACCGTCGGACCACTCGTAGAACGAGCGCACCGCCGCCATGCAGATCGCGACCGCTCCAGCGCCGCGCGACGTCTCAGAGTCAGCGACAAGCGATCGCCGCCACATCACCAGGTGACTCACCGTGATTCTTCGCCAATCGACAACCCCGGAACACCACGTCAGAAACCACGCCATCCGGCGCCCATACTCACGAATTGTGTTCGGGGATCGCCCAATCGCGGTCAGGAAGTCGAGCCATTGAGACGCGTCGCGATGAAGGACCTCATCCGATCCAACCACGACAAAACGCCGCTCACCTGACCCCGGATGAATGGCGGATTCAACGGTGTACGTCAACCGATCGGTCATGTGTGCGCACGCTATAAGCAACCACTGACAACCGGCCGCGCAAGACGTCAGCCACTACCGACCGATGAAACGACAGACAACAACTGACGAAGTCTCGGCACGGTCACATAACAGTCCGGCAGCCCGCCCGCCCAGTCGCCGCGGCCTCGTACGCCGGGCTGGGCGCCCATGCTGTTGCCCACCCAGGTGAAGTTGGCGACAGCGACCAACGGTTCGTCGGCGAACGCCTGCCCCCGCTTGATGAGGAACCGCGCCCGACGGCGTTGCAGGAAGTTCACACCTTTACTCCGTCGACGTAGCGGGTGATCATCTCGACGAGCGCGCGCCGCTCGCGGCGGGTGTCGAGCGCGTCGGGAACGACCAGCGCAGCGACGACAAGGCCGCGCAAGGTGGCCCAGATCAGGTTGCCGATCGCCGCCGCGTGCCGCGCGCCCAGCCCTTCGCCGATGTGCTTGCCCAGCTTGGCGAAGGCGGTGCCGAGTGCGGAGAGGTGTTCGCTTGCACCGGTATCGCGCATGGCGCGGGTAGCGATCAGGATCTCCAGCGCCGCCATCGAGGTGGGACTGGAGAACGCGTCCCATGCCGCGTTGACGATGAATTCGGTTCGGTCGCGTACGTTTTCGGCGCCGGCAGGCAATTCGCGCAGCGCCTCCAACAGTTCGGCGAAGCCATTGTCGACAACGGCCATCAGCAATCCGTCGCGGTCCCCGAAGTGGTACTGCACCACGCCCCATGTCACGCCTGCGCGTTCGGTGATGTGCTTGGCGCTGGCGGCGGCGAAACCCTCCTCGAGGATGCAGCGGACAGTCTCGTCGATCACGAGTGCGCGGGTGCGGTCGGCGCGCAGTTGACTGCCGTTGGCGGGTCGTCGCGGCGCGACTGCGGGTGTCATGGCGTCCAGGTCACCACACCACGCCGCGGATGTGCGCGGCGGGCAGGTCCTGCGCGGCGAGCAGGCCACTTGACGCTGTGCACACCGGTTCGATCATGTTGACCGCGCGGGCGGCGGTGGCGATCACGCCGCCCTGATTGTGATCGATGCCAAGCCCGACGTGTGCATTGATCTCGACGCCAGGGTCGCCGGTGACGGTCACGCGGTGCACGCCTGGTCGCCCGTCGGGTGGGTAAGGCCAGTGCGGAGCGGCGGCGTCGGTGAGCCGGTTGACGTGTTCCATGGTGATGACCGGCCGGCCGTCGCGGATACCTTCGACCGCGAACCGAACGGCCGCCACCCGTCCTGCGGGCACGGTCATCATCACGCATTCGATCGGTTCGGGCGTCACCCAGGTCTCGTGCCGCTCACGAACGTCGTCGAGCTCGACGCCGAG
Organism: uncultured Actinomycetota bacterium; assembly: GCA_963766465.1. Lineage (GTDB taxonomy): Bacteria > Actinomycetota > Actinomycetes > Mycobacteriales > Mycobacteriaceae > Mycobacterium. Next base: position 1,116,012 of record CAVXZT010000008.1, on the reverse strand, counting down.
GCCGTCGGCGAGGCTTCTGATTTGTCCACCCCACAGGGATGCCAGCACACCGGGCTGGAACATGATCGGTGTGTGATCGGGTGTGGTGCCGAATCCCATGCTGACACCTGTGAATTCAGCATCGTCGTAGCTGCCGTAGTCGAAGATCTCCTGCACGGTGATCGCGTCAGCACGCGCCGAAAGGCTCAACGCAGTGTATACCAGGGTGTCTCCGGAGAAGCCGGGGTCGATGCCGTTAATGTAGAGCGAGGTGTCGCCGGCCTTGCATGCCCGTTCCAGCGGGTCGCGTAACCAGTCGTCGGCGTGACCGGGTGCGACCAGCCAGACCATCGAGGTGCCAACTACATTGGTGCCCGCGGCCAGGAATCGGGAGATGTCGTCGATGGCGTCGCGGGGACGGGTCTCGGCCTGTGACGTGTACACCACACAATCGGCGCGCAGAGCGACCAGCCCGTCGACGTCGTCGGTGGCCACCACGCCGCTTGGCACATCGAGGCCACATAGCTCGGCGGCGTCTCGCCCCACCTTCTGCGCCCCGTTGGCGTGCACCCCCACGAGTTCGAGGTCTGGTCGCCCGATGATGGTGCGCAGCGCGTGGCGACCCACGTTGCCGGTGGAGAACTGGATGACTCGTCGCACGCGTGTCCCCTAGAGCAGGTCGGTGATGGTTTTCAGGCCGGCTTCGTACAGCACGCCGGGCAGCATGCCGCCGTCGATCTCGATCGTCGTTCCGTTGATGAAATCGGCTGCACCACTGCACAAAAACACACACGCCCTGCCCACTTCGGCGGGCTCGCCCGCTCGTTTGAGCGGAACGTCACGGAAATACTCGGCACCATCGGGGTCGTCCTTGGGCAGCACGAAGCTGCGGAAGTTGTCCGTCATGGTCGGGCCGAGGGCCAGGCAATTGACACGAACGTGTGGACCCCATTCCTCGGCAAGCGATCGGGTCAGGTGGTTCAGGCCGGCCTTGGCCGCGCCGTAGGACACCAGCGTCGGCGAGCCGGCGGGGTGGCCTGCGCCGCTGGATATGTTGACGATCGAGCCGGTGCCGTCCTGGTCGCGCATCTGCCGAAACACGCGAATGGCGAACCACATGGGGCTGATCAGGTTCATCTGGATCGCGAACGAGTGGAAAAGCACCGTGCGCTCGTAGCCGTCGTCGCTGCGCGGTGCGCCCTGGATCTTCGAGACGAGCGCGGGCACGTCCTCCACGTTCGGGGTGGGCACCGTACCGCCCGCGTTGTTGACGAGGATGTCGATGCGGCCATAGGTCGCCGCGACCTCCGATACCAAGGCGTCGATGGCGCGGTAATCGCCTTGGTCGCAGGTCATTTGCGCGGACCGGCGCGCCCAGTTCGGATCGGCTTCGGCGCCGGGGAGCGAGTCGAGTTTGGAGCGTGAGCAGCCGATGACGGTGGCTCCCGCGCGCAGCAGTTCGTGCGCGATGCCGACACCGACTCCCCTGCTCGTACCGGTGACGATCGCGATCTTGCCGTCGAGTGTGCCCATGTCAGAACGCCGGTATGCCGTCGCGGTGCGGGTGCAGTGCGCCCAGCGGTGAGGTCAACGGCAGATGCAGCGCGTCGACGATGCCGGGTTGTGCATCGCACACCCACGGGATGGCGTTGACGGCGCGCATGCCCGTGGCGAGCAGACCATGGTCGCTGGAGTCCTCGTCGTTGCGGAAGCCGACTTCGAATTCGGCGTCGAAACTCGGCTCGCCGTCGATGATGACCCGCCACACGCCGTCGATTCCGCCGGTGCGACTCTTGGGCCAGTCCGGTGCGAGATCGTCGGCCATCCGGTCGACGTGCTCGATGGTGATGACCTCCTGGCCGTCGACCACGCCGATGCACTTCGCGAACGTCGCGCCGACGGTGCCCGCTTCGATGACACCGCAGGCGGTTTCGAGCCGCCGCAGCGTCGGCAGGAACTCGCACGATTCCCTGATCTCGTCGAGTTCCACGCCGAGGGCATCGGCGACCATGGTCACCGCGGCGCCCCAGCCCCACGTCAACACGCCGGGGCTTTTCAGGCCGCCCTGATAGTCCAGCGGCTGGCCGAACCCGAACAGCTCGCGCATGTCGAACTCGACCGGGTATCGCGAGTAGTCGGTGATTTCGATGCCGCGAACGGAGTACACCTTGTGCGACATCGTCATCAGCGCGATCGGGAAGAGGTCGCAGCCGAATCCCGGTTCTATGCCGGAGGAGAAGATCGAACTCGAACCGGCTTGCGCCGCTTGGCGAATCGCGTCGAGATAGCGTTCCGACAGCGAGCCTTTCTCGTACACGAGCCCGGGCAGTGACGTGGTGACTACGTTCTTGCCCGCGGCCAGGATGCGGCAGAGGTCGGCCAGGGCTTCTTTCGGTCGAGAGCCCGCCGGAGCCGCGTAGACGACGCAATCCGCGTCGCCGCCCAGCACGGCCGCCTCTTCACGGCTGGCGCGCACGCCGGCAGGCGCGATCCCCGCAAGGGTTCCGACGTCCTCACCGTCCTTGCGCTCCGAATGCACCCAGGCGCCCACGAGCTCGAGGTTCGGCCGATCGACGATCGTGCGGATCGCGAATCTGCCGACTCCGCCGGTCGCCCACACCGCCACTTTGTAGGTCCGCACGCGCAAACCATAGAGCACTCAATGTTTTGACGGCAACGTTTCGCGAACGCCGAAATTTCCTCAACGATCTGCGGTGCATGCGACACATAGAGGCCGTGGCCCACCTCCGGCAGTTCGATCAATGTGGCGTGGGGCAGCAACGCAGCGGTCTTGCGGCCAGTGATCTCGAACGGCGCCGACGCATCAGCATCACCATGCATCAGGAGACTGGGCACGTCGAATGCAGGCAGCTCAGCACGGAAATCGGTTTCTGCACCCAATCTCATCGTGTCGACCAGGGTCTTGACCGGTGTATCGACGATCTGCCTGCTGGTCCATTCGGTCATCCCGGCCGACACATTCGGGTGCACGCCGAAGTACGGTAGCGCGTTGTCCGAACACCACTGCGGCACATCACGCCCGAGAAGATCAAGAGAAGCGTCGAGGTAGGCCCCGTCGATCCCATCGGGGTTGTCTGCGCGCTTGATCATCAGCGGCAGGATCGGCGCGAGGAACACGGCCCGCGTGACCCGGCCGCTGCCGCGGCGCGTGACGTACCGAACGATCTCGCTGCAGCCCATCGAATGCCCGACCAGGGTCACGTCTTTCAGGTCGAGATGCTCGAGGAGTTGCGCCAGGTCGTCGGCGAGTAGATCCATGTTCCAGCCGCCGCAATGTCTGTCCGAGCGGCCGTGGCCGCGCCGGTCGTACGTGACGCAACGGTGGCCCTTGTCGAGCAGACCCGCGACGACATAGTGCCACTGGTCGGAGTTGAGCGCCCACGAGTGTGTGAACACGACGGGCGGTCCGTCGCCCTCATCGGTGAAGAACAGGTCGACACGGTCTGAGGTCAGCATCCTTGGCATGACCCGATACTGACCGCTCGCCGACCGAGTGTCGATTACGTCAGAGGTAATGAAGTCAATGACCTTGCTGGTTCCCGAACTGAGACCGGTTGTCGTTGCGCCCGTTTTGGTCGCGCTGTTGGTATGTCGGCGTGGCGGTGACCGTCTGGGTGGCCGTGGCGACGGACGTTTGGACCGTGGTTTGGACGTCGGTCTCGGTGTTGGTGACGGTGGTCGGATCAGCGGTGACGGTGCTGGGGGCAACCGTCTCGACGACGGTGCCGCCATTACCCGAACCGCCAGACGAGTCGTGCTTATCGTGATGACCGCCCCCGGAGTTGGCGGCCGAACTGGACGTAGTCGTCGTGGTGGTCGTGGTCGTGCTCGTGGTGGGCGTCGTCGTGCCGTTCGATCCACACGCCACCGTCAGCATTCCCGCCGCGATGGCGGCGACGCCGATTGTCAACGGCGCGCGACGGCAGATGCGCACAAGAGTAAACGCCAACGGAATCTCGCTTTCCTCGCAAAGTCACGACAAGACAGCGAAATTCATACCTGCACGCAGGCGACAGCCACCAGAACCACAGGTGGATCTTTCCGTAGACGTTGCTGTTAGCCCGCTGAGCTGACCGGTTCGGTCGGAATGTGTCGCAGGGCCCCTGGGGCATCGGCGGGCACGACCGGATGCTCCGGCGGAATCGGTGCAAGCCGCTTGTACGGCTGGCCCTGCGCCGGGCGCTGATCCACCTGACCCTTGTTCGGCCACAGCGACGCCGCCCGCTCGGCCTGCGCGGTGATCGAAAGCGACGGGTTCACACCAAGATTCGCCGAAACCGATGCGCCGTCATGCACGGAGAGCGTCGGATATCCGTACACCCGCTGGTAGGGATCGATCACTCCATGCTCCGGGGTGTCGCCGATCGCCGCCCCGCCAAGGAAGTGCGCGGTGAGCGGGATGTTGAACAACTCGCCCCAGGTGCCACCCGCTACGCCGTCGATCTTCTTGGCAATCCGGCGGGTCACCTCGTTGCCTGCCGGAATCCACGTCGGGTTCGGCTCGCCGTGGCCTTGCTTGCTGGTCATCCGCCGGAATCCCAGCTTGGAGCGCTCGGTGAAGGTCGTGATCGAATTGTCCAGGTGCTGCATCACCAACGCGATCACCGTCCGCTCACTCCAGTTCCGGACGTTGAGCATCCGGAAAGTGGCCCGCGGATCGCCTGCGGCGTTGCGGAAGAACTGCCGCCACCGCGGCACATCGGTGCCCTGCGGCCCTGCGCCGTCGGTCATTAGGGTCTGCAGTATTCCCATCGCATTGGACCCCTTGCCGTACCGAACCGGTTCGACGTGTGTGTCGGAAGTCGGATGGATCGACGAGGTGATCGCGACCCCGTGCGTGAGATCGAGATCCTTTGAGACGCTGAACGTTGCGGCGCCGACGATCGACTCCGAGTTGGTTCGGGTCAGCAGGCCCAGCTTGTCCGACAGCTTGGGCAGCTTGCCCTTGTCGCGCATCTTGAACAGCAGCTTCTGGGTGCCCCACGTGCCGGCGGCCAGCACCACGTGCGAGGCGGTGTAAGTCCGCCGCTTGCGAGAAAGCAATCCGGTCCGCGCCGTGCGCACCTTCCATAGCCCGTCGGGCCGCTGCTCCAGCCCGGTGACGGTGGTCATCGGAATGACTTCTGCCCCAGCCTTTTCCGCCAGGCCAAGGTAGTTCTTGAGCAACGTGTTCTTGGCGCCGTAGCGGCAGCCCGTCATGCAGGAGCCGCATTCGATGCAGCCAGTGCGTGCCGGCCCGGCACCGCCGAAGTACGGGTCGGGTACGGTCTTGCCGGGGGTCTTCTCGCCATCCGGCCCGAAGAACACGCCGACCGGGGTCGCCACGAACGTGTCGCCGACGCCCATCTCCTCGGCGACCTCTTTCATGAGGCGGTCGGCGTCGGTGAAGGTCGGATTCTTGACGACGCCGAGCATGCGCTGCGCCTGGTCGTAATGCGGCATCAGTTCAGCGCGCCAGTCGGTGATGTTCTTCCACTGCGGATCGGCGAAGAACGGTTCCGGCGGCACATACAACGTGTTGGCGTAATTCAGCGATCCGCCGCCGACCCCGGCGCCGGCCAGGATCATGACGTTGCGCAACAGGTGGATCCGCTGGATGCCGTACATCCCGAACTTCGGCGCCCACAAGAACTTGCGCAGGTTCCACGAGGTCTTGGCGAAGTCTTCGTCATTGAACCGCCTGCCCGCCTCGAGCACCCCCACGCGGTAGCCCTTCTCGGTGAGACGCAGAGCGGTGACACTCCCCCCAAACCCCGAACCAATGATCAGAACGTCATAGTCAGGTTTCATCCGCTCAGTATGGCCTCACTGCCCGGCCAAGTTCTAGACAGGATGGACTAATTTGTAAAGCGGGTCTAACGATCAGCTTCCGACGGTCAGGCCGACCTTCTGAAACTCCTTGAGGTCGCAATAACCGGCCTTGGCCATCGACCGGCGCAACCCGCCGACGAGGTTCAGCGAGCCGAACGGGTCGTCCGACGGGCCGTTCAGCACCTGCTGGAGGGACGGCCGCTCACCGATCGCCACCTGCAGCAGCCCGCCCCTGGGAAGCGACGGGTGCGCCGCAGCCGTCGGCCAGAACCAGCCGCCACCGAGCGCCTCGGCCGCCGTCGACAGCGGAGTGCCGAGCACCACCGCGTCGGCCCCGCACGCGATGGCCTTGGCCAGGTCGCCGGAAGTGTGGATATCGCCGTCGGCCAGCACGTGCACATAGCGGCCGCCGGTCTCGTCGAGGTATTCGCGACGCGCGGCTGCCGCGTCGGCGATCGCCGTCGCCATCGGCACGCTGATGCCCAGCACCTCGTCGCTCGTGGTCACGCCGGACGTCGAGCCGTAGCCGACGATGACGCCCGCCGCGCCGGTGCGCATCAGATGCAGGGCCGTGCGGTGGTCGAGCACACCGCCGGCGACCACCGGCACGTCGAGTTCGGAGATGAAGGTCTTCAGGTTCAGCGGTTCGCCGTCCTGCGCGACACGTTCGGCCGAAATGATGGTGCCCTGGATGACGAGCAGATCGATGCCCGCCGCGACCAACGCGGGGGTAAGCGACTGCGCGTTCTGCGGGCTCACCCGCACGGCCGTCGTCACCCCGGCCTCTCGGATGCGCGCCACCGCAGCACCCAGCAGCTCGGGATCCAGTGGCGCCGAATGCAATTGCTGCAGCAGCCGGATGGCCGCCGACATCTCCGGCTCCTTCTCGGCGGCCTCGATCACCTGGGCGATCTTTTCCTCGACGTCGGCGTGCCGACCGATCAGACCTTCGCCGTTGAGCACACCGAGGCCGCCGGCGCGGCCCAGTTCGATGGCGAACTCGGGCGATACCAGCGCGTCGGTCGGATGCGACACCACTGGGATCTCGAACCGGTAGGCGTCCAGCTGCCAGGTCGTCGAGACGTCCTGGCTCGATCGGGTCCGCCGCGACGGCACGATATTGATGTCATCGAGTTCATAGGTGCGACGGGCGGTTCTGCCCATGCCGATTTCAACCACGTCTCGCATGGTGTGACTCCCCCTCAGCGGGCGTAGTAATTGGGCGCTTCGACGGTCATCGCGATGTCGTGCGGATGGCTCTCTTTCAACCCCGCCGCCGTGATCTGCACGAACTGCGCCTGCTGCAACTGCTCGATGGTCGAGGAACCGGTATAGCCCATGGCTGCGCGCAGGCCGCCGGTGAGCTGATGGATCACCGTCGACAACGGGCCGCGGAACGGTACCCGGCCCTCGATGCCCTCGGGCACCAGCTTGTCCTCGGACAGCGCGTCGTCCTGGAAGTAGCGGTCCTTCGAATAGGACTTCCCGCCGCCCCTGCCCTGCATCGCGCCGAGCGAGCCCATGCCGCGGTAGCTCTTGAACTGCTTGCCGTTGACGAAGATCAGCTCGCCGGGCGATTCGGCGGTGCCTGCCAGCAGCGAACCAAGCATCGTGGTGGACGCACCCGCGGCCAGCGCCTTGGCGATGTCACCGGAGTACTGCAGTCCGCCGTCGGCGATCACCGGCACGCCCGAGGGGGCGCACGCGGCAACGGCCTCCAGGATCGCGGTGATCTGCGGGGCACCAACACCTGCGACCACTCGCGTGGTGCAGATCGACCCCGGCCCGACACCGACCTTCACCGCGTCGGCCCCGGCCTGTACGAGGGCGGCCGCCGCGGCCCGAGTGGCGACGTTGCCGCCGATCACCTCGACCCGGTCGCCCACTACGGTCTTGAGCCGGTGCACCATGTCGAGTACCAGCCGGTTGTGCGCATGCGCGGTGTCGACGATCAATACGTCGACCCCTGCGTCGACAAGCGTCATCGCCCGCGTCCACGAATCGTCGCCGACACCGACAGCGGCGCCGACGAGCAGCCTGCCATCGCTGTCCTTGGTGGACAACGGGAACTGCTCGGTCTTGACGAAGTCCTTGACGGTGATCAGCCCGGTCAGCTTGCCGTGCCCATCGACGATCGGCAGCTTCTCAATCTTGTAGCGCCGCAACAGTCCTAGCGCCGCCTCAGCGGAGACGCCGGCCTGCGCGGTGATCAGCGGTGCCTTCGTCATCACTTCGGAGACGGGCTTGGACTGGTCGACCTCGAAGCGCATATCGCGGTTGGTGATGATGCCGACGAGCTCACCGGTGTCATCGACGACGGGAAGCCCGGAGATCCGGAACCGCGCGCACATCGCGTCGACCTCGGCCAGCGTGTTGTCCGGCGAGCAGGTAACCGGATCGGTGACCATGCCGGCCTCCGAGCGCTTGACCGTCTCGACCTGGCCCGCCTGCTCGGCCACCGGAAGATTGCGATGAAGCACACCCATACCGCCTGCCCGGGCCATCGCGATCGCCATCCTGGACTCCGTCACGGTGTCCATCGCCGAGCTGACGAGCGGCACCCTCAGCCGGATCTTGCGCGTGAGTTGGCTGGAGGTGTCGGCTGTGGCGGGGACCACATCTGAAGCGGCGGGCAGCAGCAGAACATCGTCGAACGTGAGCCCGAGCATCGCGATCTTCGTCGGATCATCGCCGCCGGTGGGCACCGGAACGGCGAGAGGGATGCTGCTTTCAGCGATCGACATCGGTGAGGCCTCCAGTGACGAGCTAGATGACTATCTTATCTGCAATGACGTCGCCGCTTTGGCCCCACGCTGCCTCGTGGACTCGCTGGTGGCGAGGCCCCTAACGGCTGGCGCGATACCAGTGGGGCTGCGTAGTGTGGAGTCGTGCGTGATCACCTGCCACCGGGTTTGCCGCCCGATCCGTTCGCCGATGACCCGTGCGACCCTTCGGCGGCGCTCGATGCGCTAGAGCCGGGCCAGCCGCTGGATCCCCAGGAGCGAACCGCGGTCGAGGCAGATCTCGCCGACCTGGCGGTGTACGAGGCGCTGCTGGCGCACAAGGGAATTCGCGGACTTGTGGTGTGCTGCGACGAATGCCAGCAGGACCACTACCACGATTGGGACATGCTGCGCGCCAACCTATTGCAGCTGCTGGTCGACGGCACCGTGCGCCCGCACGAACCGGCCTTCGATCCGGAACCCGACGCCTACGTGACCTGGGACTACTGCCGCGGCTATGCCGACGCGTCGCTCAATGAAGCCACGTCGGAATCCGACGGATATCGCTGAGGGCTGAACCCCTCTATTCGCCGTCTCCGCGCTTCTTGGGCGGCGGCGTAACCAGCGTGGTCGTGACCGGGTTGGTCTCCGGCGCCTGGCTTTCCGGCGCCTGAGTCTCCGGAGCAGGCTGCGGTGGCGCCGCTGGAGCGACAGCCGGCGGCGGCGCGGCGGGCGGGGGCGGTGACGCGGGAGCCGGGGGCGGCGGCGCAACGACTACCGGCGCCGGCGCAGCCACACTTGGCGGAGCCACCACTACAGGAGCGGGTGCGGCCACGCTCGGCGGTGCTGCCGCCGTTGGAGGCACGACCGCTTGGGCACTGCCACCCGCAGGCGGGGCGGCCTGCGACGTGGTGGTGGTCGTCGTGACCGCCTTCGTCGTTGTTGTCGTAGTGGAGGTCGTCGGCGGCGACGTCGTAGTCGTCGGGGTACCGCTCGGTGGTGGCGGTTCGGGCACAGGCGAACTCGATGTCGGCGAGCTCGTGGTGGTGGTCGACGGCGAAGTGGAGGTCTCGGACGACGACGTGGAAGTCTCCGACGACGAGGTCGAGCTGCTCGTCTCCGACGACGTGCTCGTCGAACTCGTTGTCGCACTGTCCGACCCGGGCGCAACGACGACCGGCTCAGGCATCGGCGGAGGCGGTTCGCCTGGCGGCAGGGTCGCGTTGGCGTCCTTGGCGTCGACCTTGACCGTCAGCTCTTGCCACTGACTGACCAATTCTTGTTTCTGCTCAACGTCATTCACCGTCGCGACGGTGGTCGTCAGCGTCTGCAGCTTGTCCTGCGCGGCATCCCATTGACCATCGTCGATCAGCTGCTGCACCTCGGCCAACTGCTGTGAGGCGAGGGTCACCTGATCGGTGCGTGTCTGCGTCTCCTCGCCGAACAGCATGGTGTGCAAGCCGTACAGCGGGTCGCCCGGCCCGGCGCCTGCCACCACCGCACCGAAACCGCCGAGGCACAACACTGCCGCGGCAACCGAACCCACCAAGGCCATCGACGTGCGGGTGCGTTTGCGCGATTCCACGGCACGGGTCAGCGCCACCGCCGCGTCGCGCGGTGTGACGGGTGCCATCAGCGGCGGCGTGCGCACCTCGTCGCGCCATCCGGCGAGCAGCTGCGCGAGCTCGGCCTCGCTGGGGTCGGTCGAGTACACCGGTTGCTGCGACGCGAGCGAGTCAAGGAAGCGGTCACTGCGGTTGATCTCGTTGAGCGACGGGTCTCCCCCGTTGGCGCCCCAGCGTCCGAAGTCAGGCATGGCCGTGCTCCGTCGCCGTGATTTCGGCCTTCAGCCGTGCCAGGGCGCGGTGCTGCGCCACCCGGACCGCGCCTGCGGTGCTACCGACCGCCTCGGCCGTTTCTTCGGCACTCATGCCGACGACGACACGCAAAATCAAAATTTCTCGCTGCTTCTCGGGCAGCACCGCGAGGAGCCTGTTCATCCGCTCCGACGCTTCGGAGTCGAGGGCCATCTGCTCGGGACCGGCATCCACCGAGAGCCGCTCGGGCACGACATCCGTCGGCTCAGAGCGGTTCCTGGCTGCCGCGCGATGCGCGTCGGCAACCTTGTGGGCGGCGATGCCATACACGAAGGCCAGGAAGGGTCGTCCCTGATCCTTGTAGCGCGGCAGCGCCGTGATGGCGGCCAAGCAAACCTCCTGAGCAACGTCGTCGGCTGAGAGACCGCTCCGCTCGGTCGCCCCGACCCTGGCCCGGCAGTACCGGACAACGATCGGGCGGATGATCTCCAGCACCTCCCGAAGCGCGTCCCGGTTGCCCGCCACTGCCTCAGCAACGACAACATCGAGACGATCTCCCGAATTTGTCATCGTGGGCGGCATCTCCAGCGTTACGTGAGGGACACGTCCCCGAAGTGTGGACGTCAGCTAAACAATAACGATCCGATCGGCGCGACCATTGTCAGCGCTGCGCCAGGTCGCCACCCCGACGACGCACCGTAGCTGCGCATTCGTTACGAATCCTCAGCACTTCTGCCGCCGAGTGGCGTGCGCTGCCGATGTCGGCCAGCAGGCAGGCTAACGCCCAGCACAGCGGGATGATTCCCAGTCGCTCGGCGTCTGCCAGCGCGGCGTCGGCAGCGCGCCGGGCCGCGTCGATCTCCCCGCCGCTACATAGCGCCGCGGCCAGGATGACCTCCGATTTCACGGCGTGACGCGCCGAACCGAACCCTGCGGCCAGTTCTACGGCCCGTCGGGCGTGGCCGACTGCCATCTGGCCATCGCCACGTGCCATCGCGAGTTCAGCGGACACCCATGCCAGCCGCACCGGCAACCGCGGCGGCAACGATCCGGTGAACAGTTCACCGGCGCGCCGCAAGGCCGCTGCGGAAGCCGCGAACCGGCCGACGCCGAGCGCGTCGGCGGCCAGCCCGATGAGTGCGTCGGCGCCGGCCTCCTCGTCCGAACCTGCCAAGGCCATCGCCCGGCCGTCCCACCGACGGGCCCGGTCGTGCCAGCCGAGCTGCCGCAGGAACGACGCATGGGTGCTGTGTGCCAGCGACGCGACCGGATCGTCGCGCCGCAGCAGGCCCGCCAGATCGGCCATCGCGCTGCCGTAGCGGCCCTGACCGCCTGCGGCGACGGCGTGCAGCCACAACTCGTGCGGCGTCGACGCGGGCGGCAGCGGCCAGCGTCGCGGATCGTCGCCGAACGCGGCGTTGGCGAGCACGATGTTCATCGGACCGCGACGCTATCAATGGGTCGCGCAAAACCCGGTACCGGCGGGCACGCATTCAACAAATCGCCGAATCCACATCGGTTAACAGTTTGTGGTGGCCATGTTAATTCGATGTCAACGGCCTTCTGGGGGCGCGAAAATATCTGTGCGACATCGCGGGAGCCGATCAGCGGAAACACGAGATGTGATCGCCCCTCCGGTGTTTCGTTACCACCGATGTCGTTGCCGGCGGGTCGCAATGATGAACGTGATGTAAATTCTCCGCCTGCGGTTATGGCCATGAGCACATGTTCGGGCTATTGACGGAATTTCGTGAGTGCCCCTACTTTGTGTGCACGAGTAGTCATCGGCGACTTGTGCTCGGTTCGGTTCCACAACTCACGCATCCGTTCGTTCGCGAAAAAGGTGTGTAGAGAGGGGTTTTCCAATGCCACAGCCGCAGCAGCTACCCGGACCCAACGCTGATATCTGGGATTGGCAGATCGCCGGCCTTTGCCGGGGCGTCGATTCCGCTATGTTCTTCCATCCCGACGGCGAGCGCGGCAGGGCGCGCGCGCAACGCGAGATGCGCGCCAAGGAGATGTGCAGGCAATGCCCGGTGATCACTCAGTGCCGCAGCCACGCGCTCGCGGTTGGCGAGCCCTACGGCATCTGGGGCGGCCTCTCTGAGGCGGAGCGCGAACTCTTGCTCAAGCGAGGCATCCGCCGCGCCTCATAGCTTTGACTCGAGGGGCCTCACTCCGTCACGGGCGGAGTGGGGCCTTCTTCGGGTGCGGGTGGTCCCTGTTGCGAACGCCGCCCTCGCGCCAAGCGGACGATTCCGTAGACGATTCCAGCCGCGACGGCCAGCGCGCCCAGCCACGGCAGCAGCAGGCCGAACAACAGGACCAGGTTGCCAACCACCGAAACCAGGGCATCCCAACCACGTTCGATCTGACCGGAGAAGCCTTGGTATTGCTTCGGCGACGGACCGCCGACCTGCTCGGCGACGAAGGTGACGTTGACAGTGCTGTAGGCGATTCGATCGCCGAGCTGATCGCGCTGGGCCCGCAGGCTGTCCAGCTCCGCCTGGCGCTCAGAGAGCGCGTCCTCAGCCTTGATGAGCGCGTCGGGGTCCTTGGCGTCACGCATGATCGCCAGAAGTCGATCCACCGAGGTCTGGAGGGCCTTGATCCGCGCGTCGAGGTCCACACGCTGTGCCGTGACGTCCTCGGATGTGGTTTCCGCGGTTTGCACCTTGCCCAGTGTCTTCAGCTCGCGCAGCAGACCGTCGAGTTTCGCGACGGGCACTCGCAACACGACGGCGGTGCGAGCCAGACCTCTGTTGGACCCCGCATCCTCGGAGCGACGGTCCACCCGACCGTCGGCGTCCTCCACAAGCACAGCGGCCTTGTCGGCCGCCTCGGACGTATTGGACACCGTGACGGTCATCGACGCGGTCTTGACGACGTCGCGCTGGGCATCCGGCGGCGGCGCGCCGGGTGGTGGCACGGGCCCGAACTCCGGCGCCGGCGCGGTCACGCTGTCCTTCATGCCTGCCGCAGGCGCGGTCATGCCGGCGTCCTGTCGCGAAGCGTTCTCGTGCGCTCCAGAGCAAGCCGTCAGGATGCCCAAGACGGCGATCCCCACGATTGCAAGCGTCAACCAACGTCGGTTCATGATCGTCAACCTTGCCATTCGCTGTGAGGCGCGACCATTTCCGCAGCACAACGCACGCGACGAACCCGTCGTCGCTACACGAACAGGGCTTTCAACGCCTCTCCGACCGCGGTGATGACCCCTGGCGTGTATCCGTGGGTGGGCAGATTGACGATCACACCCTCGACGCCGACATCAAGCACGTTGGCCTTGATCTGCTCTGCCACCTGCTCGGCGGTGCCGCGCACAGCGCGACCGCCGATCGCCTCGGGGACATCGCGTCGGGTGTCGTGGCCGTCGAGCACCACCGTCAGCAGGGTCGAGGTTTCCAGCGTCGAAGGATCACGCTCTGCTTCGACGCATCGCTGCCCGAGCACATCGAGCTTGTGGCGCAGCTCTGAGATCGGGGTGATCAGGTTGAGGTGGTCGGCGTAACGCGCTGCCAACCTGAACGTTTTCTTTTCGCCACTGCCGCCGAGCATGACCGGGATGTGGTCGCGGTAGCGGGGCTCGTTGATCGCGTTCTCGGTGTGATACCACTTGCCCGAAAACGTGGGCCGCTCGCCGTGGGTCATCGGGAGGATGATCTGCAGCGCTTCCTCGAGCTTCTCGAATCTCTCTGTGAACGTGCCGAATTCGAAGCCCAGTTGCTGGTGTTCGAGCTCGAACCAGCCGGCGCCGATGCCGAGGATCGCCCGGCCACCGCTGACTACGTCCAGCGTCGAGATGGCCTTGGCGAGCAGAGTCGGGTGGCGGTAGGTATTGCCGGTCACCAGCGTCGACACCTGGATGTTCTCCGTCACGCTCGCCAACGCCCCGAGCGCGGTGTACGCCTCGAGCATCGGCTCGTCCGGTTCGCCCAACGTTGGCAGTTGGTAGAAGTGATCCATCACCAACACCGTGTCGAAGCCGGCGGCCTCAGCCTCTCGGGCCTGCGCCATCACGGCCGGAAAGAGTTCGGCGACAGGGGCGCCATAGGAGAAGTTGGGAATCTGAAGTCCGAGGCGAATAGTCACGCATCTCTTCAACAACCGTGAAGCGCGATTCGATTCCTCTTGCAGACCGCGCGGCTTATTAAGGCGCAATGATGGGACCCGGCACTGTTGTCGTCGCCGGCACGGGCGGTGTCACGAGATCATCCGGTAACGGCTTTGTGGCGATGACCGGGTCGTTGCACGCGAGCGGAGTTGTGGAGTCCCACAGCGACATGAACCCAGGACCCTGCATCAAGCCCCGATAGATGAGGCCGTCGTCACCCATAGTGTCCTTGAAGGTCCACGCGGGGTCCGATTCTTCGATCCACGAAATCGTGAAGTTGATGTTGCGGCCCTCGACGCCACCGTCCCGGACGAACCCGCGAACGCCACGGCCGTCATCGGCGATGGTGAAAGCCTCCCCGGCGAGTTTGGTGCCGGGCACCGGCGATATCCGCACCTCGCCGATTGTTCAAGATGATTGTGTGCACCGTCGGAATCCTTATCTGTGCAGGGGAACCCGGACTAGACGGGGATCATCCCTTGGGTTTTGCCATGAGAAAAATGGTAGTGACCAGCCAGCGATTCCGCAGCGTTCGCGCAAAGACGGAAAAGGACTAGTGGCCGAGGCGATGGCTACGTGCCGCCGCTGGGTCGAGCCCGAAGACCTGCACCGGGGCTGACTTGCCTTTCAGCGCGTGCGATCCCCGGTCGGTGAGGTCGGGCGGTCTAGACGCCAGGGCGTCCACGGTCTGGTGGGTCATAAGGATTGTGTCGCCGGTGGTCTTGGTGAGCTGTTCGACGCGGGCGGCGACGTTGACGGTGTCACCGATCAGGGTGAACTCGAGGTGGCTTCCACCGCCGATGGTGCCCGCGATCACCACACCGGTATTGATCCCGATACCGATCCGAAGCTCACCGCCGAACCGCTCGGCGACAAGCCGGTGGATCAGAACTGCGGCGGCCACCGCTGAATCAGCATGATCCGCAAGGTCATTCGGCGCACCGAACACCGCCATGGCGCCGTCGCCGAGGAACTTGTTGACGTGCCCGCCTGCGTCGACGACGGCGGGCACGACAATCTCGAACAGGGCGTTGAGCCGCGCGACGGTGTCCTCGGCGGTGTTCGCCTCGGCGAACGGCGTGAAGTCCCGGATGTCGACGAACATCACGCTCACCTCGCGGCGCTCACCGGTGAACACATCGTCACCCTGCTCGAGGAGACGCGTCGCCAGAGCGGGGTCCACGTAGGTGCCGAACGCGGCCTGAAGTCGTTGCCGCTCAGCCAAACCCGCTTGCATGCGGTTGAACGACGCCGCCAACGCGCCGAGGTCATCGTCCTGAACCACCGGCAGGCGTTGGCTGTAGTCACCGGCCGCTACACGTCTTGTCCCTGCGGCGAGATCGCGAACGGGCTGCAGGGACGGTGAGAATGCGGCACCGACCGTGATCGGCACTCCGTAGCCCAGCGTCACCGCACCCCCGATCACCAGGGCGAGCACGGGAATCGGAGCAGCCGAGTCGAAGACGGCCGCCAGCATCGCGCCCCCGGTCGCGAACGAGAACGCGGTCGCGAGGATGCAAGCGTTCGACCACGCGGCAAAGGTCGGGCGAGAGCGGGGCAGAGAGTCACCGATCCCTGTGTCACCGGCGATGGCGACCCTGGCTGGCCGCTGCACTGCCTCCGAAATGCTGTGCACAGCGATCAGTTGGACGGCGGTTCCGAAGGCGGCGCCAAATATCCCGTACTGGACGAGCCGCGACCCGCTTGCCCCGGCGACCACACCGACAACCCCCAAGAGCAGGGCGACTCCAACAGCGTGGCCCCCCAGCGTCCGAGCAACCACCCCCCGAGCCCAGGTGTACGTCGCTTCCAGCGCCCTCTCCCGATCGACCTCCTGACCGGCTATCCACTGTTCAAAAAGGCGGCTCGGACGCTGGCCGGGAAGAAGCATCACGTACACCATCACGAGCACGGCGATGACGGTGACGGTGGCCGCCTGGACGTAATGATCGGACTCCTCGGCAGCGACAACAACAAACGACGGAAGGAGATAGACCGGCAATATCAAGGCAAACGTGACCACGTAGACCGCCCACGAGTATCTTGCCCCGTGCCGATCCCACGCCCACTGCCAAATGCGTTCCATTCCGCGACAGTAAACGTGGACTGCCGACCCAGACCGACAAAAGAAACACCCCCGACTCGTTGAGCCGGCGGTGTTTTCGTTGTGAACGGTTCTAATGAGCGTCGCTGTGATGGCCGTGGCCGTGGTTTCTTCCTCGGCCGCCTTGTCCGCGAGTATGATCCATCCGTCCCACAAGGAGCTCACCACAATGCCCCTGGCGCCCCTTGATACCCGCCACTTGCCCGCGGGCGTGCACTCCCGCTTCGTCGAGAGCGTCAACGGCCTCCGCATGCATCTGCTCGAGGCGGGGCATGAGAAACCCGGCCAGCCATTGTTGCTCCTGCTGCACGGCTTTCCCGAAATCGCCTACTCCTGGCGCAAGGTCATAGTCCCGCTCGCTGAGCTCGGCTACCACGTCGTGGCGCCGGATCAGCGCGGCTACGGTCGCACCACAGGGTGGAGCGCAACCTACGACCAGGATCTGCGCCTCTACTCGATGCTCAATCTGGCTCGCGATGCGGTGGCGCTCACGTTCGCGCTCGGCTACCGGCAGGCAGCGGCCGTGATCGGCCACGACTTCGGTGCGCCCGTTGCGTCCTGGTGTGCTCTGACCCGGCCCGATGTCTACCAGCGCTGCGCCATCCTCAGCGCGCCGTTCCCGGGGCCGCCGACATTACCATTCGACACAGCTGCGGCTGGCTCACACCGCGCCGAGCCGAGGAACGCTACCGATGACATCGAAGCTGACCTAGGTCGTCTGCTGCGCCCGCGGAAGCACTACCAACGCTATTACACAACCAGGTCCGCCAACGACGACATGTGTTGTGACCCAGAGGGTGTGGGCACATTCCTGCGCGCCTACTTCCATTACAAGAGCGCCGACTGGACAGGGAACGAGCCTCATCAGCTCGCGGACTTTTCGGCTGAAGAGTTGGCCAAGATGCCCACCTACTACGTGATGGATCGCGACCAAACGATGGCCGAGACCGTGCGCCCATTCATGCCTTCGGCGACCGAAATCGCCGCCAACCATTGGCTGCCAGAGGCCGAGATCGCCGTCTACGCCGAAGAATACGAGCGCACAGGCTTTCAGGGTGGTCTCAACTGGTACAGGGCCAGTCTCGAACCGCATCTCATCGCCGACCTGACTCTGTTCTCGGGCAAGTCAATTGCCGTGCCCTCCATGTTCATCGCCGGCCAAAGCGACTGGGGCACATACCAGATGCCCGGTGCCCTGGACACAATGCGTGAAAGGGCATTTGCACAAATGACGAGCGTGCGCCTGGTGCCGGGCGCCGGTCACTGGGTGCAGCAGGAGCAGCCTCAGTCCCTCGTTGAACACCTGCATGCGCTGCTTACCATCGAGACCTAGAACCACAGCACCGCCAGTGGCTCGATCGCGGACCCAGGCTCCCTCTCGGAGCGTGTGGCCAGGACTAATTGCATCCGGCAAGCCCAGCGGGTGCCCACGGCCGGCCGGGACCGAAAAAGAAGCACCGCTTAGGTGACCC
Source organism: uncultured Actinomycetota bacterium (assembly GCA_963766465.1). Lineage (GTDB taxonomy): Bacteria > Actinomycetota > Actinomycetes > Mycobacteriales > Mycobacteriaceae > Mycobacterium. Next base: position 1,097,971 of record CAVXZT010000008.1, on the reverse strand, counting down.
GGGTCCAGGGTTGACAGTTCTGCGACTCGAAGGCCTTCACCGTCGAGTTGAGAGTCGCGTACATCGGACCGATAGACATATTCGTCGCCACTACATGGTCCTTGTTCGCGTCAGGCGTGCTGTAGGTAAACCACAAGCACATCGAGTCCTGTGTTGGCACATCGTTTATCCAAACCGCGAAGGTCGACGCCGACCCGTCCGTGCGGTACAGGCCCGGCGCAATGTCAGGCCCGACGAGAAAGAAACCGTCGTTCATCGGGTCGGCACCGGCCGGTGACACAAACGCGATCGCGGCCACAGAGGCAAAGAGCCCGGCCGCTGCATGAGACAGCCGCATCAGGGGCATACTTCCTCGTCATCGAGTTGCCCGATTCCATTGGAAGCGTAAGCCCCCGGCGAGGCTCGCAGACAAGATATCTAGATTCAGGAATTTCGGTCGCCAAAAGAAGCACCCCCGGTCATTGTGACCGGGGGCGTCTCTTTGCGCGTAGTTAGTGAGCGTGGCCGTGATGGCCGTGGCCGTGGTCTTCTTCCTCGGCCGGCTTGTCCACAATTGCCGTCTCGGTGGTCAGGATCATCCTGGCCACCGATGCAGCGTTCAGCACCGCAGAGCGGGTCACCTTGACCGGGTCGACGATGCCGTCGGCGGCGAGATCGCCGTAGGTCAGGGTGGCACCGTTGAAGCCATGCCCTTCGGGCAGCTCGGACACCTTGTTCACCACCACCGAGCCGTCCAGCCCGGCATTGGTGGCGATCCAGTACAACGGAGCAGACAACGCCGACGAGAACACCTCGACGCCAAGGGCCTCGTCGCCGGTCAGCCCCTCACGCAGCTTGGCCAGCGCCTTGCGGGCGCGAATCAACGCAGAACCGCCGCCGGGGATGATGCCCTCCTCGACCGCAGCCTTGGCCGCGGACACGGCGTCCTCGACGGCCTCCTTGCGCTTCTTGAGGTCAGTCTCCGTGGCCGCGCCGACCTTGATCACCGCGACACCGCCGGACAGCTTGGCCAGCCGCTCCTCGAGCTTCTCCCGGTCCCAATCGGAGTCGCTTGCCTCGATCTCCGCCCGCAGTTGCGCCGTGCGGGCCTCGATGGCGTCCTTGGTGCCGCCGCCGTCAACAATCACGGTGCTGTCCTTGGTGACCACCACGCGCCGCGCGGTGCCGAGAACCTCCAGTCCGACCTCGCGAAGCACCAAACCAACGTCGGGGTTGACCACCTGACCGCCGGTGACGACGGCGAGATCGTCGAGGAACGCCTTCCGACGATCACCGAAGAACGGCGCCTTGACCGCGACGGCCTTCAGCGTCTTGCGAATCGCGTTGACCACCAACGTCGAAAGGGCCTCGCCCTCAACGTCTTCGGCGACAATCAGCAGCGGCTTGCCACTCTCGGCGACCTTCTCCAGCAGCGGCAGCAGGTCCGGCAGCGAGCTGATCTTCTCGCGGTGCAGCAACACCAGCGCGTCTTCGAGCACCGCTTCCTGTGCGTCGAAGTCGGTGATGAAGTACGCCGAGACGAAGCCCTTGTCGAAGCCGACGCCCTCGGTGACCTCGAGCTCGGTGTTCAGCGTGGACGACTCCTCCACGGTGACGACGCCATCGTGGCCGACCTTGGTCATCGCCTCGCCGACCAGCTCGCCGACCTCTTCGTCACGCGATGACACGGTCGCGACCTGAGCGATCGACTTCTTGTCGGACACCGGCGTCGCCGAGGCCAGCAAGGCCTCCGACACCGCGTCGGCGGCCTTGGAGATGCCGACGCCCAACGACATCGGGTTCGCGCCAGCCGCGACGTTCCGCAGGCCGGCCTTGACCAGTGCCTGCGCGAGCACGGTCGCGGTGGTGGTGCCGTCGCCAGCGACGTCGTTGGTCTTGGTGGCCACCGACTTGACGAGCTGTGCACCCAGGTTCTCGAACGGGTCTTCCAGGTCGATCTCGCGGGCGACGGTGACGCCGTCGTTGGTCACGGTCGGGCCGCCGAACGCCTTGGCCAGCACGACGTGCCTGCCCCGCGGGCCCAGCGTTACGCGGACCGCGTCGGCGAGCTTGTCCACGCCGGCTTCCAATGCGCGGCGCGCAGTTTCGTTGAACTCAATCTGCTTGCTCAATGTCTTTCCTTTGTGGAATGAAATTCCCTATGTACGCATGCCGCCCCGGAAATCACCCGCGGTTACGGGGATCTCCGGGGCGGAACACGAGTGCTTACTTGTCGACGACTGCCAGCACGTCGCGTGCCGACAGGATCAGGTATTCCTCGCCGTTGTACTTGATCTCGGTGCCGCCGTACTTGCTGTAGATAACGACGTCACCCTTCGACACGTCCAGCGGGATCCGCTTGTCGCCATCCTCGTCCCAGCGGCCGGGGCCTACTGCGACGACGGTGCCTTCCTGCGGCTTCTCCTTGGCGGTGTCAGGAATGACCAGACCGGACGCGGTCGTGGTCTCGGCCTCGTTGGCCTGTACGAGGATCTTGTCCTCGAGTGGCTTGATGTTCACCTTCGCCACGATGTTGAGCCTCCACTAGTTCGGGTGTTGGTCCGGGTTTCCCGGACGCGAATTAACAGGTGTTCGGCAAAACGTCCGTGCCTCGCGCCGTCGTCGCGGGTGCCGGAACAGGGGTTGGGCGCCTGCCACCTAGCACTCTATACATGAGAGTGCTAGCACTCAAGGTCGGCCCACTGCCTAACGCTCATGGCGAACACGCAGGTCGCCGAAGAACGCGATCACCAGCGGATTGAACAGGTCGGCACGCTCCCATTGCAGGAAGTGTCCGGCACCGGGAACCACGACCGGCCCGGCGCGGTCGGTGAAGGCCACCTCGCACGTATGCAGGAAGTCGGGGCCGACCACCTGGTCGTCCATCCCGTAGAGGATGAGTGTCGGGATGTCGACCTTGCGGTCCAGGATCGGCGGCTCGCTCATCTTCCTCCGTCCCTGCATGAGCTGATAGCACGCCCAGCCGCCACGCATCCGCTCTTCGGTAGAGAACGGTTCGGCCATGAACTCGGCGTCGGCCGCGGTGAACGTGCCCGGCGACGCCCACAGCCGGTGGCCGTAGAACTCGGTGATGTAGCGGCGGCGCTTGGCAGGCGTGTCGAGGTCTGCCGCGAGCTCGTCCGGCGTCACGCCCTGCCGGTATCGGTAGTCGGCCGTCGGCCCGTCGCCGATCGCGCGAATCGACGCGACATCGATGCCTGCCGCGGCGTACTCCTTGAACAGGAAGGGCGGCGCGGAATCGAAGAACACCAGCTTCTCGACGAATCCCGGGTAGCGGTGGAGAAGGTCGCAGGCAATGGCGCCGCCGAGGTCACCGGCGACCACGCCGCACCGCTCGTGGCCGAGCACGTCGTGGACGAGCAGGTAGAGGTCGCGGCTCCAGGCCGCGAGGTCGTAGACATCCTCGGCGGACACGTCCGAGTCGCCGTAGCCGCGCAGATCGGGGGCGATCACCTCGTACCCGGCCTCGGCAAGCGGACCGATGTTGCGCCACCAGATGCGTTTGGTCTCGGGGTACCCGTGCACCAACAGCAGCGGATACCCGCCGAGACCTTCGTGCACGAATGCCAGCGACAGCCCGTCACGGCCTTCGGTCGGCGGCACCTCCCGGCGGTGGATCGTGAACGCGTCCGGTGCCGGTGTCTCGGGCTGCGGTGGCCGCAGGCGCAGGTCGTAGTGCACAGCAGCGAGTCTGCCGCACCGATCAGCCGAAATTGTCTGTATCGACCATCAAATGATCGGACACATTGCCGAGCATCTGGATCTCCACCTTGCGCTCGGTGAAATGCCAGCCGCTCTCGTCGCGGCCGAAGGTGTCGAAATACCGTCCGACGACGATCGGCTGGATCGGGACGGCCGCGGTGTCCTGCACGACGCAGAAGGTGGACCGCGATGCCGCGGTCCCGTCGCCGCGCAGCTCGACGATCGGGTTCAGCACCAGATGGCGGGTGCGTGGCGTGTTGCCGTGGTCGGGATAGCGACGGGTCGTCGCCGCGAACAGCTTGGCGATGCTCCCGGCGCCCGCCACCCCCTGCGGGCCGGTTCCACCGAACGTCGCGCGCGATAGCAACGCACCGACGCCGTCGAAGTCGCCTGCGTCGATCAGCTCGGCGTAGCGGTAGAGCAGTTCGGTGATGGCCAGTTTGTCGTCTGCGGTACTCAAGCCACCTGTCCCTTCACGACGGGCATACCGGGATCGCTGGCGGCGTCCAGCGGCGACGGCGGCGCTCCGGCTGCGATCAGATGCGCGGCGAACGACGCGATCATCGCGCCGTTGTCGGTGCACAACCGCGGCCGCGGGATTCGCAGCATCAGTCCATTGGCGGCGCAGCGTTCCTCGGCTAGCTCGCGCAGTCGCGAGTTCGCGGCCACCCCGCCGGCGATCAGCAGCGTCTTCACGTTGAGTTCCTTCGCGGCGCGGACAGCTTTTCGCGTCAGCACGTCGGCAACCGCCTCCTGGAAGCCCGCCGCGACATCGGCCTGCGGGGCGTCAGGGTTGCTTTCTACGTAGCGCGCGACGGCGGTCTTTAGCCCGGAGAAGCTGAACCCATACGGGTCGTCGCGAGGCCCGGTCATGCCGCGCGGGAACACAATTGCGTCGCGATCGCCCGTACGGGCCAGCTCGTCGAGCACCCTTCCGCCGGGATAGCCGAGGCCGAGCAGCCGCGCGACCTTGTCGTACGCCTCGCCGGCAGCGTCATCGACGGTGCTGCCGAGTTCGACGATCGGCTCGCCAAGCGACCGCACGTGCAGCAGGCTGGTGTGCCCGCCTGACACCAGCAGGCCGACGCTCTCGGGCAGCGGGCCGTGGTCGTAGACGTCCGCAGCCAGGTGACCGCCGAGATGGTTGACGGCGTAGAACGGCACCTGCCACGCCGCCGAATATGCCTTGGCCGCAGCCACTCCCACCAACAACGCACCGGCAAGCCCTGGCCCGATGGTGGCGGCGACGATGTCCGGCTTGTCTACGTTCGCGGTCTCGAGCGCGCGCCGCATCGTGGGACCCAATGCCTCAAGATGGGCGCGCGACGCGATCTCGGGAACCACACCTCCGAACCGGGCGTGCTCGTCGACGCTGGAGGCCACCTCGTCGGCGAGCAGCGTTACGGCGCCGTCGTCATCGAGCCGGGCGATGCCGACACCGGTTTCGTCGCAGGAGCTTTCGATGGCCAGGATGATGGTCATGGCGGATCCCGTCTCATGGTGTAAGCGTCGGCTCCGCTGGCCCGGTAGTACCGCCTGCGCATGCCGACTCTGACAAACCCCACGCTCTCGTAGAGCGAGATCGCGGTCTCGTTGTCCGTTCTGACCTCGAGGAAAATCGTTCCGCCATCGGCATGCTCGAGCAGGGCGGCCAGCAGCTGACGGCCGATACCCTGGCCCTGGTAGGCGGTGTCGACACCGATGGTGTGGATCTCGTACTCGTAGGGCTTCTTTCGCCCGAGCCGCGCGATACCGCCATAGCCGACGAGCTTGTCGTCAGCGCGCGCGGCGACGTAGTGATTGTGCTTGGCTTCGAGTTCGGCGAGGAATGCGCGGGCAGGCCACGGGTCGTCGCCGTCGAACAGTTGCGACTCCAGCTCCGCGCATCGTGCCGCGTCGGTGCGGGTCAGCGGGCCGAGTACCACGGTCATCGCTTCACTGCCGACGGTTGCGGCTTGGCGTCGGGGCGCCGCAGATACAGCGGAATCAACGGTGCCGGTTCGGAATTCCAGTCGGCCACGGCGCGGACGAGGCCCGCCACCGTAGGATAGACCGGCGGTCGCTCCAAGGCCTGAGCGGCGCCGGGCACGTCGGCGGGCGCGTCAACCGCAGGACCGTCGACCCGCAGGCCGTCGCGATACCGCGCCCAGTACACCTCGCGTCGACGGGCGTCGGTCACCACGAGTAGTTCGGACTCGGTGCCCGCGCGTTTCTATGCCGATCGCGTCGAGGCTGCAGACCCCGTGCACCGGAATACCCAGCGCGTGACCGTAGGCCGCTGCGGTGGCCATGCCGACCCGCAGCCCCGTGAAAGGGCCTGGGCCGCAACCGACCACAACGGCGGTCAGATCGTCGACGGTCAAGCCTGCGTCGGCCAGCGCGCCGAGCACGTTCGGGGTGAGCTGCTCGGCGTGTGCGCGGGCGTCGACCGTGACACGCTCGGCTAGCACCTCGGGGCCGTCGAGCTTCACGATGCCTGCGGTGACCGCGGGCGTCGCAGTGTCGATGGCAAGAATGATCGTGCTCACGGCACGTTCCATTGCCAGATGGCAGTGCGGGTTTCGGTTTCCCGCCCGCGTTCGAGACGGATGTCGAGGTGACTGTCCGACAGTCGTTCGGCCAGTCCCTCGCCCCATTCCACGACGACGACGGCGTCGTCCAGATCGGTGTCGAGGTCCAGTGAGTCGAGCTCGGCGAGCAGATCGACCGAGGCATCGTCGAGCAGCCGATACAAGTCGACGTGGATCATCGCCGGGGCATCGGCACGGCGTGCGCGGTGCACACGGGCCAACACGAACGTCGGCGATATCACCGGTCCTTCCACATCCATCGCTTGTGCTATCCCCTTGGCCAGCACCGTTTTTCCCGCACCGAGTGGCCCCGAAAGCACAACCACGTCACCGGCGCTCAATTGTGCACCCAGCTGGGCGCCGAGCGCGATGGTGTCCTCGGCCGTGGCCAGCTCAGCGGTGCCGGCGCCGCGCTCAGTCATGTCTGCGCACCCGGTTCCGCACCCGCCGCGTGAGCGCAACCAGCTTGGAGGGCGTGGCCCGCTCGACAAGACGGACCAGGCCGTCGTCGATGGCCTCGGGTTGTTCGAGTTGGACCAAATGCCCGGCGCCACCGACGATCACGAGTTCGGACTTCGGCAGCGCAGCCGCCATGCTTTGCGAGTACCCCATCGGCGTGAGCATGTCGCGGTCGCCGCAGGCGATCAGGGTGGGCACTTTCGCCAGCGCGGACAGCCCATCCGTCTCGTCGTGGACTTCGAGGGCATGCAGGAATTCGACCAGCGTCGCGATGGGCGTGTCGTGCATCATCTTCTCGGAGAACGCCACGACGCTCGGGCTGATCTCCTCGTCGCCATAGGACGCCGCCCGCAGGATCGGGCCGATCACCGAACTGGCGGCACCGCGGGTGCGATGCACCGTCTTCGGCGCGTATCGGACGGCGAAGCGCACCGCCTCGAGCGCCGGATTCTTCAGGATCTCCCCTAGCGGCGAGCGTGAAACCCCTTCTGCTGCCGAGGCGATGATCGCCGCGCCCACGACACGGGTCGGATAGCGCTTCGGGAACTGCCGCGCATGCGACAGGACAGTCATCCCGCCCATCGAATGTCCGACCAGCACCACGGGGCCGCGCGGCGCCATCACTGCGAGGATGGTTTCCAGGTCCTCGCCCAATTGCGTCACGGAGTAGGAGTCGGGTGGGGCCTCTGCGGACTGGCCGTGTCCTCGTTGGTCGTAGAACACCATGCGGACCTGCGGGCCCCACTGCGCGGCAAGTCGTGCACGCTGAAAGTAGAAGGCGCCCATCCGAAGACAGAAGCCGTGTGCGAACACGACGGTCAGCGGCGCCTCCTCTGGGCCGACCTCCCGAACAGCGAGGTCTACTCCGTCTGGCGTCGTCACCACATAGCTGCGGTCATCGTCGAGGAGCTCGAAGTCCTCATACTCGTAGGGATCGTCGGTGCTGACGTGCCGACGCAGAGGACCTGGCAACTGATACCCCAGCGGCACTGCCGACAGCCGACAGCCCCGCCGCGCCAGCCAACCACCGCACGCTCGAACCTCGTCCGCGTGAGCGGACAGTCTGCTTATCGCTCAACGACTTTGGCCCGTCGCCGCTCCGCGGTACGTTCGGGTGACCCGGCCGCGAGGGCTGGTGACCACCTCGTAATTGATGGTGCCGAGCAACTCGGCCCAATCCTGCGCCGTGTGCTCGCCCTGCGTGCCGGGACCGAACAGGATGGCGTCGTCACCCTCGGTCGACGTCGATCTCGCCGGGACCGAGGTCGACCACGAACTGGTCCATGCAAATGCGGCCGACGCTGCGGCGCAGCCGCCCGTTGATCAGCACGTCGATGCGACCGCTCAACGTCCGGAACACTCCGTCGGCATAACCGATCGGCAGCAACGCCAGCGTGGTGTCGCTCTTGGCGATCCAGGTATGCCCGTACGACACGCCGTCGCCTGCTCGCACCGACCTTACAAGTGCGACAGGGCATTTCAGTGTCATGGCCGGAAGCAAACCCATGTCACCGCGCTCCGGGATGGGAGTCTGCCCGTAAATCGCGATACCGGGCCGCACCATATCGAAGGCGAGATCGGGGCGGGTCATCGCGGCGGGAGAATTGCAGAGGTGCGCGATCTCAGGGTGCACGCCTTGGTCACGGGCCTGCGCCAGCATGTCGCGCAGCCGCTGCGCCTGAAGGTCGTTGAGTGAGTTCTCGGGGTCGTCGCCGTGCACCAGGTGCGACATGATGCCGCGAAGCCGGATCGCGTCGTCCGCCTGCGCATGTCGCAGTGCGGTCAGCATCTCCGGGTAGTCGGCGACGCTAACGCCATTGCGGTTCAACCCGGTGTCCACCTTGACGGTGATGGATGCGGTGCGACCCGTCCGCTCGACCGCGACGAGCAGTTCGCGGAGCTGGCGCGGCGAGGACAGCGCGATCTGAATGTCGGCCGCGAGCGCGGGCGCGTAGTCGGTACCCGGCGAGTGCAGCCACGCCAGCACAGGGGCGGAGATTCCGTCGCGGCGCAGCGCCAGTGCCTCGTCGATGGTGGCGACACCGAGTTCGGCCGCTCCTGCGGCCAGCGCGGCACGCCCCGCCTGAGTGGCGCCGTGGCCGTACCCGTCGGCCTTGACGACGGCCATCACCTGGGCCGACCCCGCGAGCTCACGCAGCAGTCGCACGTTGTGGGCGATCGCGTCGAGATCCACCACGGCCTCTGCGGCGGCGGTGGGGGTCAGCGAAAGCTCAGTCGTCTGCATGGTCATATCACCTTCGCCGATTGTCCCAGACCCAATTCCTTGCGCCGAACGTTCCTTACCGCGCGAGAATTCCGCCGGAAGTCGAGCGGTAAGGAACGTTCGGCGAGGTCGTTAGTGGGCGAAGGGCTGTATCTCGTCGAAGGTGCCGCGGGGCTTCAGCTCGTCGAGCTGGGCCATCACGGTGTTCAGGTCGTCACGAAGGACCCTGCCCAGGTCAGCGGAGAAACCCTCGCGCACCACGATGCGCAGCATCGTGATGTCGGTCGCACCCTCGGGCATGGTGTAGGCAGGCACCTGCCACCCGTAGGCGCGCAGCGCGTGCGATACGTCGAACTCGGTGTAGCCGAAATCACCGGCCAGCCGGAAGCTGACCACCGGAATCGCCGAGCCGTCGGCCACCACCTCGAAGTGCTTGCTCTCGCTCAATGCGTCGCCCAGCCAGCGGGCGGTTTGCGACAGGCACTGCATCACCTGGCCAAAGCCCGCCCGGCCCAGCCGCAGGAAGTTGTAGTACTGGCCGACCACCTGATTGCCCGGCCGGGAGAAGTTGAGCGTGAACGTCGGCATGTCGCCGCCGAGGTAGTTGACCCGGAACACCAGATCCTCTGGCAGGTGCTCCTTGCTGCGCCACACCACGAAACCGATGCCCGGGTAGGTCAGGCCGTACTTGTGCCCGCTGACGTTGATCGACACCACCCGTGGCAGCCGGAAGTCCCATTCGAGGTCGGGGTGAAGGAACGGCACAACGAAGCCGCCGCTGGCCGCGTCGACGTGCACGGGGATGTCGAGGCCACCGCCTGCGGCGAGCTTGTCCAGCGCCGCGCATATCTCGGCGATCGGTTCAAACTCGCCTGTGAATGTGGTGCCGAGGATCCCCACCACGCCGATGGTGTCCTCGTCGATGTTGTCCAGCACCTGCTCCGGTGTGATGACGTAGCGGCCTTCTGCCATCGGCAAATAACGCGGTTCGACGTCGAAGTAGCGGCAGAACTTCTCCCACACCACCTGCACGTTGGAGCCCATCACCAGATTCGGCGTTCGGCCCTTCCAGTCCTTCCCCACCTTCTCGCGCCACCGCCACTTCAACGCCAGGCCGGCCAGCATCACCGCCTCGCTGGATCCGACCGTCGACACCCCGACGGCGCTCGACGGGTCGTCGTCGCGCAGGTCCTCGGCGTGGAAAAGGTCGGCCACCATGCACACACAACGCTCCTCGATCGCCGCGGTGGCCGGGTACTCGTCCTTGTCGATCATGTTCTTGTCGAACGTCTCGGCCATCAGCTTCTCGGCCTGCGGATCCATCCAGGTGGTGACGAACGTCGCGAGGTTCAACCGGCTGCTTCCGTCGAGCATCAACTCGTCGTGAATGAAGCGGTAGGCGTTGTCGGGATCCATACATTCATCGGGCAACCGCAGCGAGGGCACCGGTGCCATCGCGAGCCTCCCCGTGTAGGCCGGGGCGATCTGGGGGACGCGAGGAGCCTTGTGCGGCATGGCAAATCCTTTCGTTACAGGGAAGCGATCGCGGCACGAACGTGGGCGAGGATGCGCGACGCCGACGTCGGCGCCGGGCGGGGACCGGGATCGGCAGCCGACAGATCTGCGGCGCGGGCATGGACGAAGGCGGCCGCGGCGGCGGCTTCACCGGCGGGCAGCCCTGCTGCCAGCAGAGCACCGAGGATGCCCGAAAGCACGTCGCCCGATCCCGCGGTGGCGGCCCATGATTGGCCCGCGGGATTCAGGTAGACCGGACCACCGGGTTCAGCGATGACCGTGACGTTGCCCTTCAGCAGCACGGTGACGCCGAGCTGGTCGGCCAGCTTGCGCGTGGCGGCGACGCGGTCGGTGCCAGGCGGAGCACCGGCAAGTCGCGCGAATTCGCCTGCGTGCGGGGTCAATACGGTCGGCGCGGTGCGACCGGTGACGAGGTCGGGATGCGTCGCGAGGATGGTCAGGGCATCGGCGTCGACGATCACCGGCAGGTTGCTCTCGAGCGCGAACCACAGCGCGCTCGCCCCGGTGTCGTCGGTGCCAAGACCTGGACCGACCGCCCATGCCTGCACCCGACCCGACGCGCTTGCGGTCGGCGCTGCGATGACTTCTGGCCATTGCGAAAGCACTTGTGGACCAGCGCTTCCCGCGTAGCGGACCATGCCGGAGGTGGCGGCGACGGCAGCGCCGGTGCACAACACGGCCGCACCGGGATAGGTCGCCGAACCGGCGAGGATGCCGGTGACGCCCTGCGTGTACTTGTCGTCGTCGGGGCCGGGCACCGGCCACCGGGCGGCAACGTCGGCGGCGTCGAAACCCAGCACGTCGGTGGGTGGCAGTTCGAGGCCGATGTCGACGAGCTCGACCCGGCCGCAATCGCCAAGGGCATGAACGGGTTTCAAGCCGCCGAACGTCACGGTAAGGGCGGCGTTCACATGCGGGCCGTCGGCAGCGCCAGTCTGCACGTCGATGCCGCTCGGAATGTCGACGGCCACGACCGGAATGCCCGCCTCGTCGACCGCGGCGAAGATTTCGTCCGCGTTGCGCCGCAGCGGACCGGAGCCGGAGATGCCGACCACGCCGTCGATCACTAAATCGGTTACCGCCGGGACGGTTTCCACGATTCTGCCGCCGGCCCGGGTGAAGGCCGCCAGCGCCGCCTTATGGGTGCGTTCCGGGTTGAGAAGCACCGCTGCGGCGGCGGCACCTCGGCGGCGCACGAAGGTCGCGGCCCACAGCGCGTCGCCGCCGTTGTCGCCGGAGCCGACGACGGCGCAGACCCGGCGCCCTGAGATGCCACCGGTCAACAGGATCAGTTCACGGACGATCGCGCCGGCCAAACCGAACGCCGCCCGTCGCATCAGCCCGCCCTCGGGCAGCGATGCCAGCAGTGGCGCTTCGGCTTCGCGGATCTCGTCGGCGGTGTAGTAGTGCCGCATCGGTACCAGGATTCCACGATCACGCGTTTGAACTGGTCATAAGGGTCAAATACCGGGTGTATGGTCGCGCCATGACCGCGCCGAGTGACATGGGCGGCCGAACCGAGTTCTTCGGCCCGGTCACTCGGGAGTCGGACGAGCCGGTATTCCACGAACGTTGGGAGGGCCGGGTCTTCGGCATCTCCAACTTCCTGCTGCCGCTGCTCGGCCGCAATACCGACATCCTTCGCTTCTCCATGGAGAGACAGCCGCGCGACGTCTATCTCTCGAGCTATTACGGGCGTTGGCTCGGAGGCTTCGAGGATCTACTTGTGGCGGCCGGGTACCTCGCGCCCGGCGAGGTCGATGCCCGAGCCGCCGGACGGTCCGGGCCTACCGGGCGCCGGCGCGTGTCGCGAGCGCGCCTCGCAGCCACTTCACACCTGGTCCGCTCCGTGCTGCATCCCACGCTGCCCCGCTGGTTCGCCGGTCAGGTGGTCCCCCGGCTGCTGGGCACGACGCGGCCCGCGCTGCGCCGCGCGCGCTTCACGTCAGGCGATCGCGTACGCGTGCGCGGCACCCGAGCGGTGCCGTACACGCGACAGCCGGGGTATGTGACCGGGAGACCCGGCGTGATCGTCGCCGAACTCGGCGCGACCGTGTTTCCCGACGCCAAAACCGTAGGCAGGCACGCGATGCCGCAGCATCAGTACACAGTCGCCTTCCAGGGTTCCGATTTGTGGGGAGACGCAGCCGAGCCCGGCACCGAGGTGCGGGTAGACCTCTTTGAGTCCTATCTGGAGGCGGTATGAGCGACGCGACGGCGGCCCGGGTCGAGGCGCTCGAAGCCCTGCTCGCGGAGAAGGGGATCGTCGATTCCAGCGTCGTCGACGAGGTGGTCGACCACTACGAGACGAACGTGGGACCGCTCAACGGCGCCAAGGTGATCGCCCGCGCCTGGACCGATCCGGGTTATCGGCACCGACTGCTCGACGACGGAACACGCGCCGTCGCGGAACTCGGCTTCGGCGGCCCCGAGGGTCACATGATCGTCGCGGTACCGAACACGCCGGCGGTCCACAACGTGGTGGTGTGCACGCTGTGCTCTTGCTATCCCTGGCCAGTGCTCGGGCTGCCGCCTGCCTGGTACAAGTCTTCGGCGTATCGCTCGCGGATGGTCGCCCAGCCGCGCGCCGTACTCGCGGAGATGGGGCTCGAGCTGCCACCCGAGGTACTCGTCAGGGTCTGGGACAGCTCGGCGGAGGCACGCTATCTGGTGGTCCCCGAGCGGCCTGCCGGGACCGATGGCCTCGGCGAGGCGGAACTGGTGCGACTCGTCACACGTGATTCGATGATCGGGGTGGGCCGACCGCTGTCCCCCGACAACGTCCATGACAGCTGAGACTCCGAGTCTCGACGCCGACCTCGCGGGACCGCTGTCGCCGCCCCGCGACAACGGCGAGATCGTGTTCGCGACGCCGTGGGAACGCCGGGTCTTCGGACTCACCATCGCCGCATGCCGGTCAGGGGCGTGCGACTGGGAGACGTTTCGAAAGCGATTGATCAGTCATATCGCCGACGACGACCAACGACCGTACTGGCAGAGCTGGGCGGCTGCGCTGGAGGACGTTCTCGATGCCGCCGGCGTGTTGCCTCGCGGCGCACTCGATGAACGCCATCATGAATTGTTGAGCCGCCCAGCAGGTTTCGACCACCACGCATAGGCAGCGTCTCAGTCCCCGCGGGTCCGGCTGTAGTGGCGGCGCGCCTTCATCCGATTGCCGCAGCCGCTCATCGAGCACCAGCGCGCAGTCCCGGCTCGTGAGCGGTCGATGAGGAACAACCGGCACTCGTCGTTGGCGCACGGCCGCAGCCGGCCCGGCATGTCTCTTTCCAGCTCGCCCCAGGCGAGCACAAGCCGGGCGGTCCAATCGGCCTCCAGCGACCAGGCGAGGCCGTCGGCTCCGATGTCGGGGACTTGGCGAACACCCGACAGATAGCGACGAAGGACCGACGCGTCGGCTTCCATCTGGACCACGCGTTGCAGGTCGTCGCGTGCGGTCCGCACTGCGTCGACGTCCTCACTGCCTGCCCCGTGGGTGCGCAACCACGTGCGCGCGGCAGGCGCTTCGGCGAGCCGATCAACCATCTGCCCGTCGATCATCGGGGTGGTGTTGAGCAGGTCCAGCAGAACGGTCTGCCAATCTACTGTGGAGGACATGCTAACCATCATAAAACACTTGACAGGTTAGAGCTAGTGGGGTTGACTGCGTCTAACCAGTACAACAACTGAAAGGGGTTAGAGATGGTCACCCACCATCGCTTCGCCGAGATCGCCGGTCGCCGGATCTTTTACCGTGAGGCCGGCTCGCCCGCTGCGCCTGCCGTCGTCCTGCTGCACGGCACGCCGGCCAGCTCGCACCAGTACCGCAACCTGATTCCGGCGCTCGCCGACCGCTACCACGTGATCGCCCCCGACTACCCCGGCTTCGGACACTCCGATGTGCCCGGCGTCGACGAGTTCAGCTACACCTTCGACAACCTCGCCGATCATGTCGACGGGCTGCTGAACCACCTCGGCCTGCAGCGGTACGCGATCTTTGTCCAGGACTACGGCGCCCCGGTGGGCTGGCGGCTGGCGATGCGCCACCCCGAGCGCATCGGTGCGATCATCAGCCAGAACGGAAACGCCTACGTGGAGGGGTTCTTCGGCGACGCGATGGAGCCGCTGTTCGCCTACGGGCGCGAGCGTTCCGAATCCAACGCCGCCGCGCTGACGGAGATCATCAGCCTCGACGGGCTGAAATGGCAATTCACCCATGGCGTTTCGGATCCATCGGTCGTCGACCCCGACACGTGGATCAACGCGCACTCAGCGGTGGCGAGCACTCCGGAGCGGGTCGCCGCTCAATTGGAGCTCTTCGCCGACTACAGCAGCAACGTCGACCTGTACCCGCGCGTGCACGACTACTTCCGTACCTCGCAGGTGCCGCTGCTGGCGGTGTGGGGCCGCAACGACCAGATCTTCGGCCCGGACGGCGCGTTGGCGTTCGCCCGCGATCTGCCCGCCGCGGAGATCAACCTCCTCGACGGCGGCCACTTCCTGCTGGAGAGCCGGCTGGCCGAGGTCGTCGCGTTGATCAGGCCCTTCCTTCAGGAGCATCTGGCTCGAGCCGCCTTTGAACCATTTCAACGGGTGTAGACGTATCTACATCGACGAAACGGAACTCATCTTGGAGGGCAGATGCCATCCGCTTACAAGTTGCTCCAGATCGCACTTGCCGTCTTTGGCGCGTTGTGTCTGCTTCTCTATCCACTTGCCGTGGTCTGGCCGTCGGGGTGGGCGTGGCACGCCGGCCCGCCGCAGGCGTCGAACTACTTCATGATGATTGTCGGGTTGTACGCGACGCTGGGCGTCTTCCTGATCAACGCGGCACGAGACCCGCGGGCCAACCTCAGCCTGATCTGGTTCTCCGTGTGGTCCAGCGTCGTACACGCCGCGATCATGGCGGTGCAGTCGTTCGGCGGCGGAGACCACATGGATCACCAGAAGGGGCATTTGGTGGGCGATGTCCCGGCACTGCTTTTGGTGGCCGGCATCCTCGCGGGGCTCGTGCTGGCGTCCGGCCTCAAACAGTCCGAGCCCGCATCAGTCGGCTGAGCGCGTGTGAGATTTCTCGGTATTTGCGACGAATCGCTGCTGCCATGGCCACGCACCGGTCATCTCCAATTGGAGAGAGAAGCTGAGGAAGGTACGGATCAGCACGATGCCACCCAGCACTAGAACGCTCTCGCCGGTCGGTGTGACGGCGACAGTGCGGATGATGTCCGCGGCGACCAAGAATTCAAGACCGAGAAGGATCGCGCGGCCCAGCCGCCGCCGGAAAAAATCGTAGGCACCCCCGTCCTCCTGACGAAGTCGCCCGAGTGTCAAGAAGAAAGCGAGTACCGCACCGCCTGCGATGACGGCGACGCCGATCGCATCGATCGTTGAACCGATCCCCTCGATGATCTCGACGAGAGACACGACGTCATCGTGTCACCGACACCGCAGCTATGGCGACGACACGCCGTTGCCCGCCGCGTCGACGTCAGCCCAGAATGCGCCCGCCCGCTCGGCTATTTCTGCCGGGTACTCGCCGTTGATGGCGTGCGAGGCGTCGGCCCACAGCTCGATCTGACCGTGCGGTAGCAGGCTTCGTGCCCGCGCTGTCGCGAGTGCCGCGTCGAGCATCACGCTTCGGCCGGCAATCAGCGCGAGCACGGGCACGTCGAGCGACCGCAGCTCGTCGTCGGTGAACGATCTCGGCATCGCCTTGCGCAACGCGAAGTCGGTGGATCCGGCGGAGATCAACGCGGCCTCCGACAACGATTCGTCGACGTCGGCTCCCCCGGATATCCAGCTGAACACCCGGCGCCGCACTGACTCCGGCACCGGCAAGAACAGTCCCGCCGACACCAGAAGCGCCTTCACTGGGATCGGAGCGAACGTCATCACCGGGTCCAGCAGCGCCAGCGAGGCCGCGCGGCCGGGCCGGCGGACCGCGTAGTTGACGGCCGTCCAGCCGCCGATCGACACGCCAAGTAGATGCACCCGATCCAGTCCGAGGCCGGCGATGGCGTCGTCCAGCCAGCGCGCCTCGTCGTCGGGACCCGTGATCGGCTTGTCCTGCAAGGACATCCCGGCCTCGCCAAGGAGGTCGATCCCGATGACCGTGCGGTGTTCGAGCAGCCCGGGAATGTTGGCCCGCCACATCGGCGTGGAGGCGTTGCGGCCCGGCAGTACGACCACCGGCGGACCAGTAGACGGCCCGTCGAACCTGTATGCCCGAACCGTGCCGAATGAGGTTGGTACATCGGCAGACTCGCTCACCGGCGGTAGTTCTGCCATGGCGGCCTGATAGACGCTCAGAAAGTGCGCGCGGGCCTGCTCACTCTTGAAGCTTCCGACGTTGCTGCGTCGCACTATTCGACGGTGACGGACTTCGCCAGGTTGCGGGGCTTGTCCACGTCGTAGCCGCGGGCCTGTGCGACTGCGGCAGCGAACACCTGCAGCGGAATCGTCGACAGCAACGGCTGGAAAAGCGTTGACACCGCGGGTATTTCGATCAGATGATCGGCGTACGGCCGCACGGTCTCATCGCCTTCCTCGCCGATGACGATGGTGATCGCGCCGCGGGCCTGGATCTCCCGGATGTTCGACAGCAGCTTGGCGTGCAGCGTCGGGGCATTCTTCGGCGAAGGCATCACGACGATCACCGGCAGGCCGTCTTCGATCAACGCGATCGGCCCGTGCTTGAGCTCACCGGCGGCGAACCCCTCGGCGTGCATGTATGCCAATTCCTTGAGCTTGAGCGCACCTTCGAGCGCGACGGGGTAACCGACGTGGCGGCCGAGGAACAGCACCGCCTGTGACTGTGCGAACTGACGGGCCAGTGCGGACACCGGTTCGGAGGTCTCCAGGACCCGAGCGATCAGCTCGGGCATCGCCTCCAGGTCGCGGTACACGCGCTCCACTTCGTCGGGATACTTGGTCCCCCGAGCCTGGGCAAGGGCAAGCCCAACAAGGTAATTCGCGGCCACCTGGGCCAGGAATGTCTTCGTCGACGCGACGCCGATCTCCGGCCCGGCCCGCGTGTACAGCACCGCGTCGCATTCGCGGGGAATCTGGCTGCCGTTGGTGTTGCAGATGGCCAGCACCTTGGCCTTCTGCTCCTTGGCGTGCCGGACCGCCTCAAGCGTGTCTGCGGTCTCACCGGACTGCGAGATGGCGACGACGAGAGTGTGGCTGTCCAGAACCGGGTCGCGGTAACGGAATTCGCTGGCCAGCTCGACCTCGACGGGCAGCCGGGTCCAGTGCTCGATGGCGTACTTGGCCAGCAGCCCGGAGTGATACGCGGTACCGCAGGCGACGACGAACACCTTGTCGATCTCGCGCAGCTCCTGATCCGAGAGGCGCTGCTCGTCGAGCACTATGCGGCCGTCGGCGAAGTGGCCAAGCAGGGTGTCCGCGACCGCCGCCGGCTGCTCAGCGATCTCCTTGAGCATGAAGTACTCGTAGCCACCCTTCTCGGCGGCTGACATGTCCCAGTCGATGTGGAACTTCCGGTAGTCCTTAGAAGGATCAGCGGGATTGCCCTCAAAATCGGTGATGCGGTAGCCGTCGGCGGTGACGACCACCGCCTGGTCCTGGCCCAGTTCGATTGCGTCACGGGTGTGTTCGATGAAGGCGGCGACGTCCGAGCCGACGAACATCTCGCCGTCGCCGACACCGACGACCAGCGGCGTGGAGCGCCGCGCGGCGACGATCATGCCCGGCTCGTCGGCGTTGGCGAACACCAGTGTGAAATGACCCTCCAGCCGGGGCAGCACAGCGAGCACGGAGGCCGCGAAGTCGCCGGCGTGCTCGCCATGGTTGTACTGCCACGCGACAAGGTGCACCGCGACCTCGGTGTCGGTGTCGCTGGCGAACTCGACGCCGATGGCCTCCAACTCGGCGCGCAGTGCGGCGAAGTTCTCGATGATCCCGTTGTGGACGACCGCGATTTTGGCTGTCGCGTCGCGGTGCGGATGGGCGTTGCGGTCGGTGGGCCTGCCATGCGTGGCCCAGCGCGTGTGACCGATGCCGGTGCTGCCCACCAGGCTGGCGTCGTCGGTCTCGGCGAGATCGGCTTCTAGGTTGGCGAGCCGGCCGGCCCGACGACGCACAGTCAGCTGGCCGTTGCCGTCGATCAGCGCGACACCGGACGAGTCGTATCCGCGGTACTCCATGCGGCGCAGGGCATCGACGACGATGCCGCGGGCAGGACGCTGCCCGACGTAGCCGACGATTCCGCACATAGGCATCCAGGGTAGTGCAGGGCGCAGGTCACACCCCTGTGGGCTACGGTCGTCAGGTGGCCCGCACGAAGAAGCTGTTTGCCGCTTTGACCCGCCGCGGCCCGCACCGCGTTTTGCGCGGTGACCTGGCCTTTGCCGGACTATCCGGCGTCGTCTACACCCCCGAATCGGGGATGAACCTTGCGGGCGTGGCGTTCGGTCACGATTGGGTCGCGAAGGCCGACCGCTACCTCGGGACGCTGGAGCATCTGGCGTCATGGGGCATTGTCGCCGCCGCGCCGGATACCGAGACGGGCATCGCGCCGTCGGTGCTCAATATGGCGTTCGATCTCGGCACGACGCTCGACATCGTCGCCGGCGTGCGACTGGGGCCGGGAAAAATCAGCGTGCATCCGACCAAGCTTGGTGTGGTCGGGCATGGTTTCGGCGGCTCGGCGGCGGTGTTCGCGGCCGCAGGTATGCCGGTCAAGCCGAAGGCCGTCGTCGCAATGTTTCCGACGATCAGCAAGCCGGCTGCCGAGGAACCCGCAGCGGCGCTGCAGGTGCCAGGCCTGATACTCACCGCACCCGGTGATCCGATGACGTTGCGTTCCAACGCCGTTGAGTTGGCGCGAGTTTGGAAGGGCGCGACGCTTCGCACGGTCAACAAGGCCAAGGCCGGGGGCCTGATCGAAGGTCGTCGTCTGGCCCGGGTGATCGGGCTGCCCGGTGCCGACCGCAGCACGCAGAAGGTGGTGCGCGCGCTGCTGACGGGCTATCTCCTGCACACGCTGACCGGCGACAAGGATTACCGCGACTTCGCCGACCCCGAGATCGACCTGCCCAAGGCGCCCGCCGTGGATCCGTTTTCCGACGACCCGGTGGGGCTCGAGGACAAGGTGGTCGCATTATTGAAACCCTGATTCGGCCAACCAACCGGTTGGGTGTATAACTCCAGCATGCGGACAGGCATCTTTCTGAACTACGCCGGCGGCTTCCTCGAAGCCGTCGACGAGGTGGTCGAGCTGGAGAAGATCGGCGTCGACATCGCCCTGGTGGCCGAGGCCTATTCCTATGACGCGATCAGCCAGCTGGGCTTCCTTGCGGCCAAGACGTCCCGGATCGAGCTCGCCACAGGCGTGGTCCCGATCTACATCCGAACCCCAACACTGCTTGCGATGACGGCAGCCGGCCTCGACTACGTGTCCGACGGCCGCTTCCGGCTGGGCATCGGCACATCGGGCCCACAGGTGATGGAGGGCTTCCACGGTGTGCCTTTCGACGCGCCGCTTGGCCGCACCCGCGAGGTCGTCGAAATCTGTAGGCAGGTGTGGCGACGCGAGCGCGTCCAATTCGACGGGAAGCACTACCAGATTCCGCTGCCTGCCGACAAGGGCACCGGCCTTGGCAAGCCGCTGCAATTGATCAATCACCCTGTCCGCGACCGCATTCCGATCACCATCGCGGCGCTGGGCCCCAAGAACGTCGAACTCACCGCCGAGATCGCCGAGGGATGGCAGCCGGTGTTCTTCCTGCCGGAGAAGATCGACGACGTGTGGGGCGAGTCGCTGCGATCGGGGTATGCCAAGCGCGACCCCGGCCTGGGTCCGCTGGACATCACGGTGAGCGCCCCACTGGCGATCGGCGATGATGTCGACGACCGATTGGCCTGGGCGAAGCCACAATTAGCGCTCTACATCGGCGGCATGGGCGCCCGCGGCAAGAACTTCTACCACAACCTGGCCACCAGCTACGGGTACGGAGACGTGGCCAACCACATCCAGGATCTGTACCTCGACGGCAAGAAGGCAGAGGCCATCGAGGCGGTGCCCGACGAGCTGGTGCGCAACGTGTCGCTGGTGGGCCCGCACGGCTTCATCAAGGAGCGGATCGCCGCGTACGCCGAAGCGGGAGTGACCACGCTGCTGCTGCAGCCGCTGTCCAGTGACCGTCGCGAATCCGTGCGCTACGTCGAGGAAGTGCAGTCCTTACTGCCCTAAGCGATTAAGCGAATCGGCCGTGGCCCTGTAGAGTGATGTGCAGCGGCAACGTCTGTTCTGCCTTTTGCCGCTTCTCGATCGTCATACCGAGCGCCGCGGAATCATCCGCGCCGGGCAGGACGACCACTCTCAAACTTTCGGAGCTTTAACCTTGTCTGTCCAAAACCCAAGTGGCTCAACCGTGTCCACTTTCTCCGACCTCGGCCTGCCCAAGGCTGTTGTCGATGTACTCGCTGCCAACGGCATCGAGAAGCCCTTCCCGATCCAGGCAGCGACATTGCCGGATTCGCTTGCGGGCCGGGATGTCCTCGGCCGCGGCCGCACCGGTTCCGGCAAGACATATGCCTTCCTGCTGCCAATGGTGACGCGACTCACAACAAGTCAGACCAAGCGCGTGCCTGGACGTCCGCGGGCACTCATCCTCGCGCCCACTCGCGAGCTCGTCGCCCAGATCGACGCTGCCCTTGCGCCATTGGCCGCCGCGACCAACCTGCGGTCGGTCACCGTCTTCGGCGGTGTCTCCCCGCAGCCTCAGATTCAGAAACTGCGCCAGGGCGTCGACATCGTCATCGCCTGCCCCGGCCGGCTGGAAGACCACGTGAAATCCCGCCATGCCGACCTGTCGGGCATCGAGATCACGATTCTCGACGAGGCCGACCACATGGCCGATCTCGGCTTCCTTCCGCCGGTCAAGCGACTGCTGGACAAGACCCCGCGCAACGGCCAGCGGATGCTGTTCTCCGCAACGCTGGACGGCGGCGTCGACGTCATCGTCAAGCGATACCTGAACAACCCCGTCGTGCACAGCGTCGATTCGGCGCAGTCGCCGGTCAGTGCCATGGACCACCATGTGCTTCACGTCGACAAGGCGTCACGGGTTCACGTGCTGGCCGACCTTGCCGCGTCGCCTGGACGGAAGATCGTCTTCGCGCGTACCAAGCACGGCGCCAAGAACCTTGCCCGCCAGCTGAATTCGCGAGGCGTGCCCGCGGTTGAGTTGCACGGCAACCTGTCTCAGAACGCCCGTACGCGCAACCTCGCGGCCTTCTCCGACGGTTCGGCCTGGGTGCTGGTCGCGACGGATATCGCCGCGCGCGGCATCCATGTCGACGATGTGACGCTCGTCGTTCACGCCGATCCTCCGGTGGAACACAAGGCATACCTACACCGTTCGGGTCGGACGGCCCGCGCTGGCGCGGACGGCACGGTCGTGACGCTGATGCTCGACGAGCAGGTGTCCGACGTGCGCAGCCTCACCCGTAAAGCGGGCGTGAAGCCGACAGTCACCCGGTTCAGCGGATCGACGCATCCGGTGCTGCACGAGATCGCCCCCGGGGAACGCAAGTACGGTCAGCCCGTAGTGACGTCCCGACCGGAGCCGACGCAGCCGCGACAACCTCACCAGCGCCAGCAGACTCAGCAGGCGCGTCGGCGTCGGCCGTCGCGCAGCAGACGCCCCGCGGGCGCCGCGCGCTAACGGCGGATCTGCCCTATACCAGGGTGGTTCCGCCGTCGACGGTCAGCACCACGCCGGTGCCGAACGCCTGTTCCATGCAGTAAACGTAGGCGTGTGCCGTGTCGCCGACCTCACCGACCCGGCCCAACGGAAGTTGCTGTGCAGCTTGGTCGTACATCGCTTGCCGGTCCGCTTGGTTCATCGCGTCCCATAGCGGGGTGCGGACGACGCCGGGTGCGACGGCGTTGACCCGGATCGGCGCCAATTCGACTGCCAGCGCCTTGGTCAGCGCGTTCATCGCACCGCAGAGGCTCACCGGCAGCGCCCCGAAGCCGGGTTGCTCAGCGGCGGTACCGCTGGTCAGCGTGATCGACCCACCTGACGTGATGCGCGGGCTGAACACGCGCACGGCAGTCAATGCACCGACGAAACGGGTCTGAAAGAAGCCTGTGATGACGTCCGGGGTGAGGCCGGCCAGCGGCGCGAGTTCGAGTGGCTCGCCCGCGGTGAACACGAGGTGTTCGATGTCGCCGATGTCAGTGGCCACCCGCTCCATTGCCGACAGGTCGGTGAGGTCGACGGTGGCGCCGCGGGCACGCTCGGGCAGCTGGGAGAGGGCGCGGTCGACGCTGGACCGCCGACGTGAGACCACGATCGGGATGGCGCCGCGCTCTGCCGCTGCGGACGCGACTCCGAGGCCGATGCCGGAGGTGCCGCCGATGACGAGGACGCGCGCGTTCTTCAGGCTCATGCATCCACTCTCGGCCGGAATGGATAAGCCGTCCAAGACTCTTTTGGTCGCTGGAGCGATACCCTGAGGGCATGGCCGCGCCCGACCTCGACATGCGCAAACTCCGCTACTTCGTGGCAGTCGCCGAAGAACTGAACTACGGCCGCGCCGCAGAGCGGCTGCACATCGCACAGCCGGTGCTGTCGCGCCAGATCCGCTCGTTCGAAGCGGACCTCGGCGTGCAGCTTTTGGCCCGCGATTCGCGCGGAACTCGGTTGACCGCTGCGGGCGAGCTATTGCTCAAGGATGCCCGCTTCTTACTCGCCGAGTCGAAAGCATTGCGTAAGCGTCTGTTTCGAGTGGCCGAGCCGACCGCGACCGTAACCGTCGGCGTGATGCCCGGCCTGTTGGCCACGGCCGCCGCGGCGGCCTTCGAAGACGAAGACCCGTCGCGCCGTGCGGTCGTGGTACAAGTCGGGTGGGCCGAGCAGGTCGACGTCGTCCGCAGCGGTGATGTCGACGTGGTGTACGCGCGCGAACCGATCGACCGCCGCGGGCTCGGGACCGCACCACTGCTGGAGGAACCGCGGGACGTCGTCTTGCCTACCGCCGATCCACTCGCAAAGAAGCGATCCGTGCGACTGGTCGATCTGGCATCCAGGCGGCTGCTGCAGGACCCGGCCACGGTGCCTGAGTGGTTTGCGATCGCCACCCCCGAGCATCGCCGCCCGGGCCAAATGGCGCACACCGTGGAGGAGAAGTTGGAACTCGTTGCCGCGCAGGACGGTATCGTGATCCTGCCGCGCTCGACAACGGCCTTCTATCGCAGGCCGGACGTTCGAGTACTGCCGATTCAGGACATCGGCCCGAGCCAGGTGACACTGATCTGGGATGCCGCGACCGATAACCCGGCCCGTGACGCGTTTGTCAGCTCGGCGCTGGCGTGCCGGAAACAGACGATCTGACGCTCGGTTCCCTGTCCTTGGCAGCGATTTCAGCGAGCACCGCCACCACGACGCCGAACGCGAAGTACAGCGCCGGTAGCCACGGCGCCACCCCGAACAACGCGTTCGAGTCGTCGGCGTAGCGGAACACGCCTGCCCCGGCGATCACGGCTTCGACGATCGGCCCGCCGATCGCGGCGAGCACACCGCACACCGCGCCGGCACCGTCACCGAGGACGCACCAGGTGATCGCTGCGAGAACGTAAATCAGCACCGTCACCGGAACGGCGGGTGCCGTGTGCTCGAGCGCGGTGATGATGTAGATCCCGAGGACCGCCGCGACACCCGCGAGACCCTGACGCGCGGTGACCGACGTCCGGGGAGGCCGCGTGCGCAGTCGCAGTTCTGCAAGCGATACGGTCGCCGTCGCGACGAGGAGCGGGAACCAGATCGGGCTGCTCCAAATGAATGGAACCGCGTCGGTCAGGTATTCGGTGGTGCCCGTCGCCACGTGGCTGTAATCGCCGATCAGCGACGCCGCCGCCCCCAGCGTGAACAGCAGGACGACTTCCGGCACTCGCAGTTTCACACCGATGGGGGCTACTCCCGGTTACCCGCCCACCTGCGGTAATTCGTCAGCCGCGATCTCACATGGGGTTTCGGCGACGGCCCGAGGCTCAGGCGGCGGTGCAGGCTCGGGTAGCGGCGAGACCGAAGTGGGTGCCGGCTCTACGAGCGGTGGCGGGTCGATCGCGACGGGCGCCTCGGCTGGTTCGCAGATGGGCTCGACGGGTAACTCAGCCACAGGCTCCGTTTCGAGATGGGCTGCTGGGTCAACGGGGTCATCGTCGTCTTCGTCGTCATCGTCTAGGTCGTCCTCGACATCCTCGTCGTGCTCCGGCTCGTCGACGTCGGGTGTCTCCGCCAAGCCGTCGTCGGCCGATCCCAGCAGGCTGCCGAACGCATCGGCGAGCTGCTGTCCGAGTCCGGACACGCCACCACCGACGTCCGGCAGTCCGCCGAGTGACGGCGCCGACGGAGGTGCGGCCATTGCGGGCGCGGCTGACCCCGCGTCGACGGGCGGCGCTGGCGGTGGCGGTGGCGGCATCGGTGGGGGCAGTGATGGCGCCGACGTCGGCATCGGTGCTGCCGGCGCACCCCACGACGGCGGCGCAGCGACGGGCTGCGATAGAGCATTCGCGGCTGCGGGAACCGTGGCGGCCTCGTCGATCACGCGGTGGCGGAGTCCACGACGGACCGAGCTCGCCGGGCACCTCGAACACCGCATCGGGTTCGGCAGTGAGCTCCGCGGTCGCGGCGTCGTAGAAGTCCGTCACCGCGACCATCGCCGAGCGCATCGCCGCCAGCCAGTCGCCGCGAATGTCGTTGTCGACGAACGGCTTCACCTCCTGGTCGATCCGCTCACTGGCGGCCGCGCGATCCCCCGCACCCGTCGTCACGGTGTGTGCGGCGGCCAGCCACTCGTCGGCTGCGCGGCCCTCGGCAGCGATCGACGCAGCGACCTTCCCATCGACGACGTGCCACAAGTTGTCCCGCAGCGTCGCCAGCGCGTCCGCAGCGGTGCGCACGGCGGTCGCCGCCGCCGTCGATGCCTCGCCGTGCCGGCGCAGGAATTCACGGGATAGGTCCGCGCTGCGGCCTTGCCAGGCGGCGGACAGCGCGCCGAGTTGATCGTCCTGGCGCGTCAGCGCATCCTCCGTCGCCGCCACCACCGCCTCGAGCGCGGCACCGTCGGCGTCGAGCGCCCGCAGGTCGAGGCCGTCCTCGCTGCCGTACCAATCGCTGACCTGGGAGGCGTGCAGCGTCAGGTCCGGGTTCGCGTATCCGAGCGCATGGCAGGCCCACACGTAGGTCTGAATATTATCGACCGCAGGGCGGCCGTCGGCCAAACGTGATGCAACGTCGAACTTTTCGGTCATCGCTATCCCACGCGCCTGGCGGCGCTGGCATCGGCTTCGGCGTACCGATTCGCGGACGCACGCAGCGCGGCGGCGACCTCGGCGGCGGCCCTCGACCACTGGCCGAGTTGGTCGACGACATGATCGACGGCGGTGCGTAGGGCATCGCCCCGAGCGACGTGCACGCGACCCGCTGTTGCGCCGTCGAACATCAACCCGGTCAGATGCGTTCGCACGGCGCCATCGATTATGTCGGCGGCCGCCTCGTACTGGCGCGCTATAGCGTGCAGCGCCGCCACGTCGACGCGGGCGACGTCAGGTTCTCCCATACACGCTTGGACGCCGGCGAACCCCCGCCGGTTCCAACGAATTTCAGCGCTGGTTGTTGACCGATTCGGCGACCCGGACGGCGACCTGCCGTGCGGTATCTTCGTCGGCGGCCTCGACCATCACGCGGACGACCTGTTCAGTTCCAGAGGGCCGCAACAGAATTCGGCCGCTGTCGCCGAGTTCGGCCTCGGCATCGGCCACCGCCGAGCGCACCGACGGCGCGTCGGCCACCGTGGCCTTGTCCGCGACCTGGACGTTGATCAACACCTGGGGCAGTGTCTTCATCGGTTCGGCCAGCGCCGCCAACGACGAGCGGGTCTGGGCCATCCGCGACATCAGCCGCAAGCCGGTGACGATGCCGTCTCCAGTCGTGCCGAGTGCCGGCATGACGATGTGGCCCGACTGTTCACCGCCGAGCGAATATTCGCCCGCCCTCAACTCTTCGAGCACGTAGCGGTCGCCGACGCCGGTGGTGCGGACCTCGATGCCTGCCGCGCGCATGGCCAGATGCAGCCCGAGGTTGCTCATCACGGTCGCCACCAGTGTGTTGGACGCCAGCTCGCCGGCGTCGCGCATCGCGATCGCCAGGATCACCATGATGGCGTCGCCGTCGATGATCCGGCCGGTGGCGTCGATGGCCAGGCAGCGGTCGGCATCGCCGTCATGAGCGAGCCCCAGGTGGGCGCCGTGGGATACGACCGCGGACCTCAGCCCCTCCATGTGTGTCGACCCGCAGTCGTCGTTGATGTTCAGCCCGTCGGGCTTGTCGTTGATCGCAATGACGTTCGCGCCCGCCGCCCGGTACGCACGCGGCGCGGCGGCGGACCCGGCGCCGTGAGCGCAGTCGACGACGACGGTTAGTTCGTCGAGTCGGGTGGTGAGCGCCTTGCCGGCATGACGCAGGTAGCGGTCGAGCGCGTCCTCTGCGTCGACGACCCGACCGATGCCGGCACCGGTCGGCCGGCTTCCGGGCCCCTGGATGACGAGTTCTTCGATGCGGTCCTCGGCGGCGTCGTCGAGCTTGTGTCCGCCCGGCCCGAAGATCTTGATGCCGTTGTCCGGCATCGGGTTATGCGACGCCGAGATCATCACGCCGAAGTCGGCGTCGTATGCGTTGGTCAGGTATGCCACTGCGGGGGTCGGCAGGACGCCGACGCGAAGCGCGTCGACACCTTCACTGGTCACCCCGGCGATCACGGCCGCCTCGAGCATCTCGCTGCTGGCCCGCGGATCTCGGCCGACCACGGCGACGCGGCGCGCATGACCCCCGACGCTGCCCAGCCGGCGCGCCGCCGCGGAGCCCAATCCCAGCGCCAACTCGGCGGTCAGGTCCTGATTGGCGACCCCGCGCACTCCGTCGGTGCCGAACAGTCGAGCCATGCCGACAAACCTCTCATAGTTGGCGGCCGATCACACAAGTGTCGAGGTAGCCACCACGATCCGCCGAGCGTGCGTGTCTGTACGCAGACACGCCGAAATAGCGCGCCACTTTGCGCACGCTCGGCGGAATCGATCAGCGCTTGCTGTACTGAGGCGCCTTGCGGGCCTTCTTGAGGCCGTACTTCTTGCGCTCGATGGCCCGCGGGTCGCGGGTGAGGAAGCCGGCCTTCTTCAGCGCGGGCCGATCCTCAGGCTGCACCAGGATCAGCGCACGCGCGATGGCCAGGCGCAGCGCGCCGGCCTGACCGGACGGGCCGCCGCCATCGAGGTGGGCGTGGATGTCGAAGGCGTCCACCCGGTCCACGGTCACCAGCGGAGCCTTGATCAGCTGCTGGTGCACCTTGTTCGGGAAGTACGCCTCCAGGGTGCGGCCGTCCAGGTGGAACTGGCCGGTGCCGGGCACCAGACGCACCCGCACCACGGCTTCCTTGCGGCGGCCGACGGTCTGGATGGGACGGTCGATGATGACCGGCTCACGCGGAGCCGCGGCGGGTGCCGCCTCGGGCTCGGCCGGGGCCACAGCCTCAGTCGGGGCCTCAGCCGGAGCCTCGGTCTCGGCGACGGCCTCGGTCTCGGCAACGACCTCCGCCACAGCCTCGGCGACGTCGTCGCTGGTCACCTCGGGGGTCTCGTTGGTCTCGGTCACTGGGTCACCTGCTTGATCTCGAACGGAATCGGCTGCTGGGCGGTGTGCGGATGCTCCGGCCCGACGTAGACGCGCAGCTTCTTCTGGACCTGGCGGCTCAGCTTGTTGTGGGGAAGCATTCCGATGATCGCCTTCTCGACGACCCGGTCGGCGTGCTTCTCCATCTCGTCGCCGAGCGAGCGCGCCCGCAGACCGCCGGGGAAACCCGAGTGGCGGTAAGCGAACTTGTTCTGGAGCTTGTCGCCACTGATGGCGACCTTGTCTGCATTGATGACGATGACGAAGTCGCCACCATCGACATTGGGCGTGAATGTCGGCTTGTGCTTGCCGCGAAGCAGTTTGGCTGCTTCCACGGCGAGCCGGCCGAGCACCACGTCGGTGGCGTCGATGACGTACCACGAACGCGTGGTGTCACCCGCCTTCGGCGTGTATGTAGGCACAGCGCTTACCTTCTCTTCTCGGGTTGGATCCCGGTGACCCGGGTGCCGGTCCAGCGTTGGCGGTTCGGGTGGTTCTCGGCGACCGACATCGACCCGAGGCCCGGCTTGCGTACCGCACGCCAACGAGGCAGCTTACCGGTGGACGTCCTCGCAGGTCAAAACGCGTTCGTTGGGAACTATCCCGTGAGGTTGAGGACGACGTTGGCGTCCGTCTGGTTCGGCACATCGGGAGGTACCTGGATGGTGGCGGTGCCGCGTGCGTTCTGGTAGATCCCGGAGCCACCGACTATTGACTGCGAAACCGTATCGCCGCGGACAAAGAGCGCTGCGGTGTCTGACACGCCCTGGACGACGATCTGTCCGCCTGCGAGGTTGACCGTGGCGTTGCACGCCTGCTGACCTGCCGTCGCGTTGCCGGTCAGCACGGTGCAACTGCCACCGATCGTCCCCAGCCACGTACCGCCGGGCCGGTCGAACAGATCGCCGGCGAAGACGAATTGGTCACTCTCGCCCGGTCCGGGCCCGCCGAGGTCCGCCTGGTATTGCACGGTGTCGTGCTCGAAGAGCACAAGCGTCGTATCCGCGGTCGCCGTCGGCGCCAGCGCCAGGGCGCCGAGGCTTGCCATAATTGCCGTCCCCGACAGTTTTGCGTACTTGTTCATGTCTCCCCCAATGGTCCGTATTAGCTGGAAAATTACGCCTCACGAATCCCAGATGGGACCGAACACCGGATTCGTCGCCGAGTTCTGCACCTGGGCTGTCATTTCCGCCCGCGCACAACCCTGGTGCAGATCTGGGCGACCGCAAACACATGTTTCGGATCGTTGCGTCTGCCGCTTTCCTCGTCGCCGCCGCCGCAGTCGGGTTAGCTCCGATTGCCGCCGCAGATGCGCCGTATCCCAACTGCAAGACCGCTGCGGCGGACGGCAGGTACGACATCCCTTCGGATGATCCGGCCTACGGCCCGTGGCTCGACCGCGACAACGACGGCATCGGCTGCGAGTCATGACGTGACTGTGCGGTCCCGAGGGCTCCCCTCCCTACGGGACCGCACAGAGTTTGTGCGGGGCTAGGCGCCCCATGCGTTGGCGGCGGCGCGGTCGGTGGTCGCGACCTCGTCTGCGCCATCACGAACTGCATTGCCCAGGCTGAACAGGATCTCGTTGAGCGCCGTCGCCGCCTGCTCCCAACGTGTCTGCTCGACGCGATAGGCCTCCGCGGCCTCCCGCGTCCAGACCTGTTGGAGTGGTGCGATCTGCGCCCGTAGCTCGTCGAGCGCCGCGTTCAACCGCGCGGAGGTGGTGTGAATATCCTGCCGCACCGTGTATTCAATTTCGTCGAAGTTGTACGCCAGCATGTGGTCCACGACAGAACTCCTTACAGGTTGGTGGCGACGGAACCGATTTGATGCGAGTGGCTTTCGCCGGCCTCGCGCAGGGTCCGCTCGTTGTAGCGAATGGTCTCCGCTATCCGCTGCAGAGCGGCGTGAAGTTTCATCGACTCCCCATTCCACCGCTCGACGACATCGCGGAAACGGGCCGCGGCCACACCTCCCCAGACCGACTGCGGCACGCCTCCCATCCGACTGATGAAGGACTGCAGCATGGCGCGTATCTCCTCGTTGCGTGCATCCGTCTTGCCTGCGACTGCGGCCATGAGCTCGAAGTCGGTAGTGAGCGATCCGCCCGCTGGTGTCGTCATCACGATCCTTCCGTGGTGTCCGTACTCGATATCAAGTTGGACGCGATCGCTTCCGATTCGGTTCCATTGATCGCGGAGTTTCAGAACACCGCGTGCGCGGACCGAATCGCTTGATCGCATACCTCGCGCACCGTCGCTTCCCGTCCGGGCGCGCTCTGGCACCCGATGGCAATCCGCAGTGACTCGTCGACGAGTACCGCCCACGCGATGTGACGGTCCGCTCGTATCTCCTGGTACGTCACCACCGATTGCCCGGCTCGACGGTCGGCCGGATTGAAGTCGACGAACACCCCGGTGGGCTCGTCACTCAGCGCGCTGCGCAGCGATTCCGCCACTTGGTCGTGCGATGGGTGCGGCGGCAGCGTCGACTGCGTGACATGCACCGCGATGTCGGCGTCCGTCGGCGAAACGACCTGCACCCGCTCCGATCCGGGTCCCGATGTGACGCGCTCGACAACCCACTGCGCAGGCACCATCACGCCCACACGTCCCTCCACCAACAGCGTCATCGGCAAGTTCACGTCGGACCGCGGCACGTCCTGTCGCGCGGCGAACCCGCCGCACAACGCAGCAGCCGAGAACAGCGTGCCGACCAACACGGCCGTCGCGTTTCTGCCGCGGTAGCTGACCGGACGAGTCTGCGCGCTGTGGACGCCTTCCCGCGACGGTGGCGCGTCGACGACGCGTCGGGCCCAGTCTCTGTCGGCGATTGTGACGGCAATACCTTTGGCCCGCAGGCGATCAGCGACCGCCGCGACTAGTGGGGCGGCTCCCTCGACTCCTACGGGACCATCCAGCAAAACCGCCGTCATACTCGGAATCGTCGCCACAATGGCTTCGGTGTCGCCACGTGCCACTACGTGCAGGTCGCCTCTGGGCGGCGACACCACCACAAATTCCTGCGCGATCTCCACCACCGTCATCAATCGATCAGATAGTCCGTCGCGAAGCGCGTGTGCCCGTTGCAGCACCACACAATCCTTAGCGACCGAGCATGCTGCCTCCCGCACGCGGTCAACCCGCGACGGCGCCCACCACGTCGAACAGACGAGCACGATCGTTTCGGAGCAATCCCCGATGACGTCTCGCATGACCGCCTGCCACACGTCCTCGACGGCGATAGGACACTCGTCGATCAGGATCAGTTCATCGTCGATGCCGTCGATTGCAGCCGAAACCCACTCCGCATCGACATGATTGGGACCCCGGACTATTGCCGGACCTATCTCGACGACAATGCCCGTCACGGCGGATCGGTCCACGCCACCTGGATGACCTGATCGGGTTGACCACGCGTGATCAGAGTTCCTCGTCCCGGCGGTTGCTTGAACGGCTTGACCGAACCCAGCAGGATTCCTTCATCTGGACTCGCGCTCATCATCAAACCCATGCAGCCCAAGTCGCGCAGCCGCGCCAGAACGGGATCGAACATGGCCCTTGCGGCTCCGCCCGAGCGACGCGCGACGATGACATGCAGTCCAAGGTCTTTGGCGTGCGGCAGGTAGTCGACCAGAGGTGTCAACGGGTTGCCGGTCGCGCCGGCGACCAGGTCGTAGTCGTCGATGACGAGATAGATCTCGGGACCAGACCACCAGGAGCGGGTGCGCAGCTGTTGTTGCCTCACATTCTCGCCGGGCATCCGTGCTTGCAACCGTTCGAGCAGGACCGGCATGCGGGCAACCAGCGCGGGTGCGGATATCGCATATCCACCGAGGTGGGCAGACTCGACGACACCGAGCAGCGTCCGGCGGAAGTCGATGATCTCGATCTGCGCCGAATCGGCGGAGTTGGTCCGCATAATCTCCCGGCAAAGCAGACGCAGAGCCGACGTCTTCCCACACTCGACGTCACCCAGCACAATGAGATGCGCCTGCTCGGCGAAATCCAGTACGACAGGCTGCAATTCGCGCTCACCGAGGCCGAGAGCTACTTGTGTCGCTGCGCGCGCGGGGTCTGCCGCGGCCACGGCCCCGTGGGCAACCTGCAGCGGCAGGAGTTCGATTGGACGGGCACGACGGCCGGCCCATCGGTCGGTCGGCCCCGCCGCGTCCAACCGTGGCAGGGCAATCACCATCTCTTTCCCGTCGCGGGTGATACCCCGTCCCGGCGAGAGCTGAGACAGCTCGCGGGCGCGCCTGCGATCCATCTCGGAGTCGGCGGGGTCACCGAGCCGAAGTTCGATGCGGGTGCCGATCTGATCTTTTAGTGAGGGTCGTATCTCCGCCCAGCGGGAGGCGGCGACGACGACATGCACACCGAACGAAAGACCCTGAGCGGCGATGGCGATGACCGCTGGCTCGAGGGCGTCGAAGTCCTGGCGCAGGGTGGCCCAGCCGTCGATGACCAGGAACACATCACCATATGGATCGTCTGCGACGGACGCATCGCCGGCGGACCGCAATTGGCGATAGCCAGCCATCGATTCGACGCCAACACGCCTGAAACGATCTTCCCTCGCCCGCACAATGGCTTCCATTTCCGCGACGGTGCGCCGGCACAGGTCGACATCGGACCGTGCCGCCACCGATCCGATATGCGGGACGTGCCGCAGGGACGACAGCGCACCACCGCCGAAGTCGAGACAGTAGAACTGGGCGGTTGACGGATCGTGGGTGGCGGCGACCGAAATCACCAACGTGCGCAGCGCCGTCGACTTGCCCGATTGCGGTGCACCCACAATCGCGACATGGCCTGCCGCTCCGGCCAAGTTGACTGTCAACACATCGCGACGCTGGTCGAACGGACGGTCAACCAAGCCGATCGGTACCGACAGCGGACGATCCAGTGCGGTGGTGCGGATCAAAACATCAAGTGCCGGCGACTCTTTCAACGGCGGCAGCCAAACGGGATGTGCAGGCATGCCGTGGTCCGCCAACCGGTCCAGTACGGTGTCCATCAGGGTCCGCGTCCGCGCGCCGTCGTCGTGGTGCCCATGGTCTGGATGCTCGGTCAACGGGCCGGCTGGCGCCGCGGTGAACACCCGAGGGGTGCCTGGCGCGTCAGCACGCTCCGAATGGCTTGGCCTCAAGTACGGGGCAGACACGAAGGACGTCTGAAATCGGACCAGCTCTCCTGACGCAGTTTTCAGATATGCCGCGCCCGGCGAACTCGGCAGGTGGTAGGCGTCGGGTACCCCGAGCACTCCCCGGGACTCACTGGCGGAGAACGTTTTCAGGCATATCCGGTAAGACAGGTGCGTCTCCAGCCCGCGCAGCCGACCCTCGTCAAGCCGTTGGCTGGCCAGCAGCAGATGCATACCGAGCGAGCGGCCGAGCCGTCCGATCACAACGAACAACTCGGCGAAGTCGGGGTGCTGACTGAGCAGTTCGGAGAACTCGTCGACCACGATGAAGAGGGCGGGCAGCGGTGGCACCGCAAGGCCTTGGGAGCGGGCGTGTTCGTAATCCGCCACGTTCACGAAGTGACCTGCGGCCCTGAGCAGTTCCTGTCTGCGGTTCATCTCGCCGGCGAGAGCATCGTGCATCCGCGCGACGAGGTGCGCTTCGTCGGCCAAGTTGGTGATGATCGCCGACACATGACGTACCCGGTCCAGACCCAGAAACGTCGCGCCGCCCTTGAAGTCAACGAGCACCAGGTTGAGGACCTCGGGAGAATGGGCGGCAATCATGCCGAGGATCAACGTGCGCAAGAACTCTGACTTTCCCGACCCGGTAGCTCCGACGCATAAGCCATGCGGTCCCATGCCGTTTCGCGCGGCTTCCTTGATGTCGAGTTCCACTGGGTCGCCGTGTTCAGACACACCGATGGGCACTCGAAGGTATTGCCGGCCCCGCTGTGTGCGCCATCGCTGCGCAGGGTCGATGCTCGCGGGATCGTCGAGGCCCGTCAGCGCAAGCCAGTCGACCGCCGCCGACGTCGGTCTGACGACATCGTTTGAGACGGGCCGGTAAGGAGCCAGCCTTCGCGCGCACACCGAAGCTTGGTCCGCCGACAAACTGTCAGGGCTCGTGGCACCGTCCAGCCGCAGCGCCAGGCGCGGACCGTCGGTGAAGGGTTGTTCGATCGCACGTGTCGCGCGCGTATCGACGACGATCACCGCATGCGGCAGTTCACCATCGTCCGGCGGCCTGCAGCCGATGGCCGCCTCGTCGATGCTTCGGTACGTCATCCTGGCCGGTCCGAGCGCGTCGGTCAGACACGGATGCTGATGGTGGGGAATCCATTTCAGCCACTCCCATTCGGTCTCCGACGTCGAATCGACCACGACTGCGATCCGGACATCCTCGGGGCTGTGCAAGACAGCCAGTTGGCATACCATCGCGCGCAGCAGTGCTCGGGCGGACGCAGGATCCCCTTCGACGCCAACCGCCGACAACGACCGCAATGCCACCGCTACCGGTACGTCGCCGACCAGGGACCTACGTTCGATCAGCCGCTGCAACGCGTTCGACGTCACCGGATCCCGGCCATCGATCGGACCAAGCTCCGGTGCCACGAGTGTGGTGGAGAGCGGCTGGTCGGCGCGGCCGACACGGACAAGGCAGAAGTCTGGATCTTCGCTTCGGCGCTCCCACATCCGCCTACCACCCGCCAGCGTCCACAACACCTCCGGGTCGGGATGGACCCAGTTCCGCGCGCGGTGTTGGTCGGCCGCCGTCTTGACAACCATCTGTTCCAACGCGTCGAGGTAGCCGAGGTAGTTGCGCCGATCCTCGTTCAGTTCGGTGGTGTGGTTGCCACCGCGGGTTCCGTACGCGAGCGAGCCGATCACGGACGCCAGCATCATGATGGGAAAGAACATGAACATGGGACCACGGGTCGTCGAGGTGCCCGACGTGAAGTACAGCGTCATCATGCCGCCCATGGCGGCGAGAATGGCCACCGGCATCAGGCGAGCAATCGGGTTTGCGGGCAAGGCCTTCGGCACCTCGGGCGGTGCGTCGACCGTGAGGTCACCCTCAGCCAGCTCAGGTGCGGGTAGTCGTTTTTCACGGGCGAAGTCCATCGTCTGAAGGACGTTGCGCGTTCCGGTTTCGTTCCATCCACAGGCCGCGAGATTGCCGCGCAGCCACACGCAACAATCGGACTACCGTAGGTGCCAGGCGTCAACCGGGGGGTGATGCGATGCCTGATCGACTGTGCCGGCTATCGATTCAGCACGGCCCGGGAACCGTGGATCTCGCTCTGCCGATGCAGACACCGGTCGGCGTGCTCTTGCCGTCCATCGTCGACCTCGTCCGGAATGGCGGAATCGATGTGGTCGAGGGGCGGCAGTGCCAACTATCGCGAGTGGGTCATGGGCGGCTCGACTCCGCGGCGAGCCTGCACGACAACGCTATTCGTGACGGCGAGCTGCTCCTGCTGACGACCACGGCCCCTCCCCCGCCTGAATGGGTAAATGACGATCCGTGGCGTGCGGCAGTCGAGACCGCCGACGCCGGCCCCGCGCCAACCCGAATCACTGCGATCGCGGTGTGTCTGTGCACTTCCGCGCTCGCAGCGACGGCATTGGTTTGGTGCGGCGTCACCACCGAGGCGACCGGTCACCTGGTCACCGGCGGCATCATTGCATCAGGCGCTGCGATCGGGGCAGTCGCCATGCGACGCGCCCACGCCGATCCGATCCCCTGCGTCACGCTGAGCGTCATCGCCGTCGTGTTCGCCGCTGCAGTCGGCTTTCTCGCTGTGCCCGCCGGCCTGTCGACGGCCAATTCACTACTGGGCGCCGCGATCGCATTCACGAGCTCGATTCTGCTTCTTCGCGTCACCCGCTGCGGCGCAGTCTGTTTGACGGCAGTGGCAACATTCACCGGCTCTACGAGTGTGGCATCTACCTGCGGTGTCGCCTGGACGTTGCCGGTCGCGACGACGGGTGCGGCGCTGTCGGTGCTGTCTCTCGGCACTCTCGGCGTGGCAGCGAGGTTGTCGATCGCTACGGCTGGCATGGCGCCCGTGATGCTCACAGCTGACCCTGCACACGATGGTCCCGGCTCAGTCATGCCTCGTGCTGTCACCGCACATAACACCTTGACCGGCCTGGTGATCGGTTCGGCGGGCGCAGCGGCGCTCGGCGCAGCGCTCGTCGCATCGGACGTTGTCGGCGACGGTGCTGTGTGGCCAAAGGGTGCGGTGTTCGCGGTCGTAGTCGGGCTTGTGATGGTTCTGCGCGCCCGCTCACACATCGACATGTGCCGGCGCACCGCACTCATCGTCGGTGGCACGGTAGCAGCTGGCGCTGGCGTCGCGATCGTCGTGGTTTCGATGCCGAGCCACGCCAATTGGGTTTGCCTCCTCGTCACCGTGGTCGGCCTCAGCATGTTGGGCGGAGGGTTGGGCGCAACGGCCAACCCCGTCGTGCGTCGCACAGTCGAAGTGACGGAATACCTCGCGCTCGCAGCGGTCGTGCCACTCGCCTGTTGGGTCGGCGGGCTTTACGGGCTGATCCGCGGTGTGAGCCTGCCGTGACGACTCGCGCTCCACGGGTGATACGGCTTTGCGTCGCTGGTGTTCTCGCCACCTTTCCACTCTTCAGTGCCCCGCCGGCATCCGCGGTTACACCACCGCCTGTCGACGATTCGATGTTGCCCAAGCCGGGCCCACCGGCACCACCGCGACCCACTGAGCAACAAGAGCAATGTGCAGCAGCACCCACAGCCGAGACGGAGGTGGCTGCCGCAGGTCAGCTCAATGACCTCAACCTGCAGCAAGTTTGGGAATTCACACGCGGAGCGGGGCAGACTGTCGCCATCATCGACACCGGCGTGGCACGCCATCGTCTTCTTCCTCATCTCGTTCCCGGCGGCGACTACGTGCACTCCGGGGACGGCACCGACGACTGCGACGGGCACGGCACGATAGTTGCAGGAATTGTTGGTGCAGAGCCGGGTTCCGGCCGGTCGACGTTCAGTGGTATCGCACCCGACGCCACAATCCTCAGCATTCGCCAATCCAGCAACAAGTTTCGGGCGGCCGACGATAAGTCCGGATCCGGTTTTGGCGACGTGGACACTCTTGCCAAGGCAGTTCGCACGGCCGCCGATATGGGTGCGACGGTGATCAACGTGTCGTCGGTCGCGTGCCTGTCCACCGACGATAGCCTGGATGATCGTCCGCTCGGCGCCGCGTTGGCCTACGCCGTCGACGTCAAGAACGTCGTTGTCGTGGCGGCCGCAGGGAACGTCGGCGGTCCCGGCCAGTGTCCCGAGCAGAACCCCACAACCGATCCGACTCGTCCCGGACAACCGGATTGGGATCGCGTAGCCGTTGTCGCCAGTCCCGCCTGGTACGACGACTACGTGCTGACTGTCGGATCGGTCGATGCTCGGGGAGCAGCGTCTGCTTTCAGCCTGGCCGGGCCGTGGGTAGACGTCGCGGCGCCGGGGGAAAACATCGTGTCGCTGGATCCCGATGGTGAGGGCCTACTGAGTAGCCTTCCCACGTCCGCCGACCCGATGCCGATTTCGGGTACCAGCTATTCCGCACCCGTGGTGAGTGGCATCGTCGCTTTGGTGCGGTCGCGATCGCCCGAACTGACTGCGCGACAGGTCATGCAACGCATTGAAGAGACGGCTCACCGTCCGTCTGCGGGATGGGATCCGGCTCTAGGGCATGGTGTCGTCGACGCGCTGGCCGCGGTCAGTGGTGACGGAACGTCGTCACCTGTTCTCGAGAGAATGCAGTCTCGACCCGTGTCGCATCCCCCCGCAACGCCGACCGACCATCGGCCCCACCGGTACGCCGTCGGCGGAGCGGCGATCTGTCTCGCGGTATCCGTGGCTACAGTCGTCATGACCGCGTCGGCGGCCCGATTACGGCGGGCCCGCGACGCTGTCACGCGCGACTGACGCGGCCTCCTTACTCAGCTCTGGGCCGCGCGGCAGCCGCGCGAGGATCGGCCAAGGCGCCGGCACGGGCGCGCCGGTGAGGCCGAGGTGCTTGGCCGTATCCTCGTCGCGCAGGCCGAACACGACGCCCGAATCGTCAACGAAGTAGAGAGCGCCGGCTTTCGGGCCGTCTCCCGTGATCCCTGATGACCGAACGTAAGCACTGCGGCCCAGTGGGATAGCGAAGCTGTCGACGCTCGGACCGTCACGGTCGGCTTGGGCCAGCGTGACCGGGCCCGCGCCGTCAATCGGAAGCGAATCACCCATCAACACAGCGGCATTCACGCCTGCCCGACCGAGTTGCCAGCGGGCGCACGCAATGGTGTCGTTGGACGTGCCCCCACGCTCGGGAAACGCTGAGACGTTCAGCGTGTCGAGAATCGGTACTGTTCCGATGACATCGGGAGCGACGGTCGCGATGTCACGGGTGTCCTGTGAGTCGGTGAACCGGATGAGGTCGGCGGCAACCTGCCCGATCCGCTGCACTCCCCGCGCGAGTACGACGTAATATTCCTGGCCGGCAACGCGGGCTATCCGAACCACCGTGCCTACCGGAAATCCATGCAAGAGGCTGGGTGCGCCGATGGCGGGAATGTGGGGCGCAGCGATAGGCGGAAACTCGGGGATCGCGTCCAGTAGGGCACGCGAAACAGGCCGCGGCCTAACAGAATCCAGTTTCAGAGCTCGGACGACGGCGCGGTTACGCAGGTCCACTCTCGCGCGCCGACCGTCATACAGCAGATATGTCGACGCGGCACTTTCCGAGCGGGGAGTGACGAGAAGGTTGCGTCCGGCGGCGAGCCCGTCACGTAGGTCGCCAGCGATGACGCTAGTGTTCGTCGCGTCATCGCAGACCGTCCAGCCCGATTCGTCTCCGCCAAGTGGTGCGGCGATGGTGGCCGGAGCACCCGGAATACCCACCAAAGGACCGCGTTTCGCATTGTGAATTGCGGACACGCTAACCGCTTCGGGGTTCGCGGGCGTGCCCGCAATGAGCCGCGCGGACGCGAGGTTGAGCACCGGATGCACGACGTCGCCGATCCGCACGTAGAGCGCGCCGGTGTCGCGAATGATGACAATCGGCGCGCTGCCGAGCGCACCAGGTGGCCGAAAGAACGCCAAGATCGCGCACGCGGCGACGATGATCACTGCAAGTATGGCACCGGCGAGCAACGAAAGCGATTGCGCGCGAAGCGGATCGTCGAGCATCCGGAGGTCGCCGCGCACCAACGCGTGTTCCAACCGGCGCAGCAGGAATCGATATCCGCTGACATGCAGCTGTGTACTTGATTGCCGAGCCATATCTCCCCCGGAATTGACTGTATTGGCCGCCGAGCCGGCCTCGGGTCACCAGTTTCGTCGCCGACCGCCCGCTGACAATTCCGTTAATAGTTCTCCAATCGCTGCTCGCCGCGTTGAGACCGATGTACGTTCACCGGCATGTCCAACCACTTCACCGGCCTCAGCCTGGGACCGCCTCTAGGGGACCAGCGTCTGGATCTCTGCGACCTCTACGCCTTCACCTCACCGGCCGACCCGACGCGGACCGTCATCATCCTCAACGCCAATCCCCTCGCCGATGCCCTGCACCCCGATGCGATCTACCGGCTTGCTGTCGACAACGACGGCGATCTGCAGAACGACATCGCGTTCAGCTACGTGTTTTCCGAGCCGCAGGACGGCAAGCAGACCGTCGACGTGTACCTCGCGGCCAACGACGACGCCGAGTCCGCCGAAGCTGTCGGCGAGAAGATTTTCTCCGCCGTTCCGGTCTCCTTCGTGGGGGACGAACCCCACATCGCGACGTCCGGCGACTTCACGTTCTTCGCCGGCGCCCGAAGTGACGCGTTCTTCTTCGACTTCGACGGGGTCAAGGAGCTGTTCGACACCTCAGGCACGCGCAACTTCACCGACCTGACCCTCCCCGGCGGGTCTCCGTGGACCGGTGTGGATTCCAACACCGAGGCCAACGTCTTCTCCACCGCCATCGAGATGCCGACCAGCTTCCTTGGCGCCGATCCCGAAATCAGGATCTGGGGCCGCTGCAGCCTGCGCCGTGACGGCAAGTTGCTGCACGTCGACCGCGCGGGTCACCCGTCGGTCAGCAGCTTCTTCAACACCGATGACACCAAGGAGGAGTACAACGCCAGCGAGCCGGTCAACG
This sequence comes from uncultured Actinomycetota bacterium, assembly GCA_963766465.1. Classification (GTDB taxonomy): domain Bacteria; phylum Actinomycetota; class Actinomycetes; order Mycobacteriales; family Mycobacteriaceae; genus Mycobacterium. The sequence continues at coordinate 1,057,653 of CAVXZT010000008.1, read as the reverse complement.
ACAGGACGCGGTGGATCGATATGTTCATCCATCAGCTGGGCCACACCGGCGGCTACTCCCGCGAAGAAGCGATCAAGGCGATCGACAACGAGGGCACGCTGCCCGACATGCTGACCTTCAACCCGTCGAAGCCGGCCAAGTATCCGAACGGCCGCGTCTTCACCGACGACGTCATCGACTACCGGCTGGCATTCCTGACCAAAGGTGAGTGCCCGCCATCGGGGCTGAGCCCGCACACGGACACGCTCAACGTGTTCCCGTACCTGGGCCCGCCGCACGCGGCGAGCTAACCCTCTTTGGATCGGCGCTCGCGGTAGGCCGCCACATGCTGGCGGTTGCCGCAGTTGCCCGTGTCGCAGAACTTCCCCGACCGGTTGCGCGACAAGTCCAGCAGCACCGCCTCGCAATCCGGTGCCGCGCAGACCTTCAAACGCCGCAGCTCTCCGATCCGGATGAGGTCGGCCAGCGACATTGCAAACTCGGCGCCCATGCGCTGCCAGAGCGGGTCGTGGACGGACGCCATATGCAGGTGCCATTCCGGCTGCTCGGGGTGCCGCGTAAGCCACGGCGAGGCATTGGTGTCGCGGAGCAGTGCGTTCACCAGCTCCACGGACTGAACCTCGTCGCCGGCGACCTCCCAGATCTTGCCGAGCCGCTGCCGCAACCGGTGGATCGACTCCAACTCGGCGGCGTCGTGATCGCGCCGGCCCGTATAACCCCATCCGTCCAGGAAAGCCTCGAGGGCGGCCACGTCGCCGAGCTGTTCACCGTCCGTATTGCTGTTGATGAGCGCAGATGCCGCCCGCAAAGTGAGCTCGGTGTCATGAGTAAAAAGCATTTGACGCATGACCCTTTCCCGAAGTAATGTCACGACCAAATTAGATTTTACTCATTACATCCCGGAGGTGCACCCATGGCGACAACACAGCCGACCGTCGACCACTTCCGGTTCGGTCTTCTGCTTGCAGTCGGCTCCGCGTTCGCGTTCGGCTCCTCGGGACCGTTCGCCAAGTCGCTGATGGAAGCCGGCTGGAGCCCGACCGCCGCTGTCACCGCCCGGCTGGCCGGCGGCGCCCTGCTGATGGCCATCTTCGCGACGGTCGTCAGGCCCAACTGGTTCCGCGAGGCGCTGCAGCACGCCAAGACCGTCGTCGCGTACGGAGTGGTTCCGATCGCAGGCGCACAGCTCTGCTACTTCAATGCCGTCGAGCACCTGTCCGTCGGCGTTGCACTGCTGTTGGAATACACCGCCCCGATCCTGGTGGTCGGTTGGCTCTGGGCCACCACCAGACGTCGCCCGAGCAACCTGACGCTTTGCGGTGTCGTGATCGCAATCGTGGGAATCATGTTGGTGCTCAACGTTTTCAGTGGCGCACACATCAACTTGATCGGCGTCGCCTGGGCCCTGGCCGCGGCCGTCTGCGCCGCCTGCTACTTCATGATGTCCGACGAAGTCGCCGCCGACGGCGACGGCCTGAACTCCATCACACTCGCCACGGCCGGACTGATCGTCGGCACGATAGTGGTCGCGTCCCTCGGCGCCAGCGGCGTGATGCCCATGACCTTCACCACCAACGATGCCGTCGTCGCTGGGTGGACGACGTCGTGGGTGGTGCCCGTCATCGCGCTTGCACTGATCCCCACCGCGATCGCCTACACCCTCGGCATCATGGGCATCGCCCGGCTGCGGCCGCGGTTCGCGTCGCTTGTCGGCCTGTCCGAGGTGATGTTCGCCGTGCTGGCCGCCTGGGTGCTGCTCGGTGAGGCCATCGCGCCCATCCAGGCCATCGGCGGAGCGGTGGTGCTTGGGGGGCTGGCACTGGCCAGGGTGGGCGACCGCACCGACAAGCTGACCGACGTGACCTGGCCTGACGGTCCCGTCAATGAGGCGCCATCCGGGCAAACGATTGGCAGCGGCTAAGCCCGATATGTGAAGATGGCCGACGTGACGTTGCTCCGTATGTCGGCCCGGTTGGCCGCTATCGCCTCGGCCATGGTCTGCGCGGCCACGACCTTCGCCATCGCCCCATCGGCGACGGCCGATCCGTGCCCCGACATCGAGGTGATCTTCGCCCGCGGCACCCACGACTCGCCTGGCCTGGGAGATCCCGGTACGGCCTTCTCCGAAGCTCTCAGGGCACAGGTCGGCGGGCGCACCCTTACGACCTACGCGGTGAACTACCCCGCGAGCTACGACTTCCTGCAGGCAGCCGACGGCGCGATCGACGCCGCCAACCGCATCTCGACAATGGCTTCGACCTGCCCGTCGACCAAGCTCGTGGTCGGCGGTTATTCACAGGGCGCCGCGGTCGTCGACATGCTCGCCGGCATCCCGCCGCTCGGCAACAAGATCGGTGACGTCGGATCGGCGGCCCCACTGCCGGCAAATCTTGTCCCCTACGTCGCCGCGGTTGCGGTCTTCGGCAACCCCGCGACCAAGTTCAGCAATCCGATCACGAGTTCGGTTTTCGGCGGCCGGGCGATCGATCTGTGCAAGGACGGCGACCCGATCTGTTCTCGCGGCCGGAACCCGTTCGCCCATAGCGATTATGTGAGCGCAGGCCTGACACAACAGGCCGCAAATTACGTCGCTCGCCTTATTTAGCCAATCCCGGCGCTATCATCTGTTGTGCCATTTAATCGATTTCGCCGCTGGTCCATCGCCTCGGCAACGGCCGCTCTGACGGCCTCAGCTGCTGTTCTGCTACCGGCGGTGTCGCCCATGCCATTTGGCGACATCGCGACCGCATCGGCCGACGAATGCCCCGACATCGAGGTGGTCTTCGCGCGCGGCACCAATGACGCGCCGGGCCTTGGAAACGTCGGCGGCGCGTTCGTCGACTCGCTGCGCGGCAAGGTCGGCGGCAGGTCGGTCGGGGCATACGCGGTCAACTACCCCGCCAGCTTCGACTTCCTGGCCGCGGCCGGCGGCGCCAACGATGCCAGCGGCCACGTCCAGTACATGATCAACACCTGTCCCAACACCCGGTTGGTATTGGGCGGGTACTCGCAGGGCGCGGCGGTGATCGACGTCATCAGCGCGGTGCCGGTCATCCCCGCTGTCGGGTACGACAACCCGCTTCCACCCAACGCGCCCGACCACGTCGCCGCTATCGCCGTGTTCGGCAACCCGTCGGCCAAGCTGGGGTTGCCGCTCACGGTGAGCCCGCTATGGGGCGGAAGGTCCATCGACCTTTGCAACGGTGACGATCCGATCTGCCAGACGGACGGCGAGAGTATCGCCGCGCACAAGTCCTATGTTGGCGGGCCGACGAACCAGGCGGCCAGCTTCGCGGCGGGCCTCCTTTAACCCTCGCTTCACGAGTTACCGCCGAGCGCGTCAATTCGTTCGGCTAGAGTCGATTTGGTGATCCGTCGCCATCTCATCACCGGAGTCCTCGTTGCGCTCGTCGCGGCCGGACTGCTGGTAGTTCCCGCAATATCGCCGCACATGACGCCGTCCGCGTCGGCCGCATGTCCTGCGGTCGAGGTCATCTTCGCGCGAGGCCGACTGGAATCGCCGGGCGTCGGCATCCTCGGCAATGCGTTCATCAGCGCGCTGCGCTCGAAGACGAACAAGAACATCAACGTCTACGCGGTGCGTTATCCCGCCGACAACGAGATCGATGACGGCGCCAACGACATGAGTGGACACATTCAGTCGATGATGAACGGCTGCCCCGACACGCGGCTGGTGCTGGGCGGCTATTCGCTCGGCGCAGCGGTCACCGATGTCGTGCTCGCGGTCCCGTTCGACTTCTTCGGCTTCAAGGCGCCCATGCCCCCCGGCGCCGATCTGCACATCGCCGCCGTCGCACTCTTCGGCAACGGCGCCGCGTGGGTAGGGCCCATCACCAACTTCAACCCGATGTACAGCGAGAGAACCATCGAGTTGTGCCACGGTGCCGATCCCGTCTGCAACCCGGCCGACCCCGACACATGGGAAGACAACTGGCCCGCCCACCTCGCCAACGCGTACATCCAGGCGGGCATGGCGAACCAGGCGGCCGACTTCGTCGCGGGCCGGATCTAGTCGACGACCCGCACATCCCGGGTGACCTTGGTGCGCGCCTCGAGTTCGTCGTCGGGCGGATAGTCGACGCCGACGAGCGTGAGGCCGTGCGGCGGCGCGGCGGAGAAATCGCTCGAGCGGTGGGTGGATGTCAAGAGTGTGGCGCACCAACCGGGTTCACGACGGTGCTCGCCGACCGCCAACAGCGCGCCGACCAGTGAGCGCACCATCGCCCAACAGAACGCGTCGGCGCTCACGTGCGCGGTGATGCGGTCGCCGTCGCGGGACCAGTCCAGCCGCTGAAGGTCGCGAATCGTGGTGGCGCCCTCACGCTGGCGGCAGAACGCGGCGAAGTTGTTCAGCCCCAGCAGCTCTCGCGATGCGACTGACATCGCCTCGACGTCAAGCGGACGCGGCCATGTCGTCACATAGCGTGCCTCGTGCGGCTCGACACCGTACGGGGCCGTCGACAGCCGGTAGACGTAATGCCGCCGCAGTGCGGAGAACCGGGCGTCGAAACCCGCTGCGGCACGGTTGATGTCGTGGACACGCACATCGGCGGGCAAGAACCTCGCGAGTCGCCGCACCAGCGGCAGGAACTCGCTCTCACCCGAACGGGTCGTACGCGGGTAGGCGTGGGGCAACGCGTCCGTCGGAACATCGACGTGAACCACCTGACCCGTGGCATGCACGCCTGCGTCGGTGCGGCCCGCCGCACGGGACAGCACCGGGGTGCGGAACACCGTTGACAGCGCCTCGTCCAGAACACCCGCGACGGTGCGCTGCCCCGCTTGCAGTGCCCACCCGGCGAAGTCGGTTCCGTCGTAGGCGATATCGAGCCGAAGACGAACAAACCCGCCACCGGAATCGATGGCGGGTTCGTTCACAGCTTCGCGACTACTTGGCGTCGTCGGCCTCGACCTCGGCTTCGGCCTCAGCGGTCTGGGCCTCCTCGATGGCGGCGTCCTCGGCCTTGACGTCCTCGACGGTCTCTTCTGCCTCGGGACCGACCGCGGCCTCCGGCTCAACTGCAGCCTGAGGTGCCGCAGCTGCGGCGACAGGAGCTGCCTTCTTCGACCCAGCTGCGCGACGCGCACGGTTGGCCTCGTCGGTCACCGTCTTCTCCCGCACCAGCTCGATGACGGCCATCGGGGCGTTGTCGCCCTTGCGTGCCTCCACCTTGATGATGCGGGTGTAGCCGCCGTTACGATCCGAGAAGAACGGACCGATCTCGGCGAACAGCGCGTGCACCACGTCCTTGTCGCGGATCTTCTTCATCACCTCACGCCGGTTGTGCAGCGTGCCCTTCTTGGCATGGGTGATCAGCTTCTCCGCATAGGGCCGCAACGCCCGCGCCTTGGGCTCGGTCGTCTTGATCCGGCCGTGCTCGAACAGCGACGTGGCCAGGTTGGCCAGCAGCGCCTTCTGGTGCGAGGACGACCCGCCGAGGCGAGGTCCCTTGGTGGGCTTGGGCATTGCGACTATCTCCTATTCGGGGCCGGTCCCCGTATCAGGTAGGACCGGGACGGACTTCTTAGAGCTGTTCGGTTTCGGCGTAGTCCTGGTTGTCGTCCAGGTCGTAGCCGGCGTCGCTGTTCCAGGTGCCGGTGGCGACGTCGTAACCGGCGACCTCGGACGGATCAAACGTGGCCGGGCTGTCCTTGAGCGAGAGACCGAGCTGGTGCAGCTTGATCTTCACCTCGTCGATGGACTTCTGGCCGAAGTTGCGGATGTCCAGCAGATCGGACTCCGTGCGGGCGACGAGCTCGCCCACCGTGTGCACACCCTCGCGCTTGAGGCAGTTGTACGACCGCACCGTCAAGTCCAGATCGTCGATCGGCAGTGCGAACGAGGCGATATGGTCGGCCTCGGCAGGCGACGGCCCGATCTCGATGCCCTCGGCCTCGACGTTGAGTTCGCGTGCCAGACCGAACAGTTCGACCAGCGTCTTGCCCGCGGACGCAAGCGCGTCACGAGCGGTGATCGAACTCTTGGTCTCGACGTCGAGGATCAGCTTGTCGAAGTCGGTGCGCTGCTCGACGCGGGTCGCCTCCACCTTGTAGGTGACCTTGAGCACCGGCGAGTAGATGGAATCGACCGGGATACGGCCGATTTCGGCACCCGACGCCTTGTTCTGCACGGCAGGCACATAGCCACGGCCGCGCTCGACGACCAGCTCGACCTCGAGCTTGCCCTTGTCGTTCAGCGTCGCGATGTGCATCTCGGGGTTGTGCACCGTCACGCCGGCCGGCGGGACGATGTCACCCGCGGTGACCTCGCCGGGGCCCTGCTTGCGCAGGTACATGGTGACGGGCTCGTCCTCCTCCGAGGACACGACCAGACCCTTGAGGTTCAGGATGATGTCGGTGACATCTTCCTTCACACCGGGGACGGTGGTGAACTCGTGCAGCACGCCGTCGATGCGAATGCTGGTGACCGCCGCGCCCGGAATGGACGACAGCAGTGTGCGCCGAAGCGAATTGCCAAGGGTGTAACCGAATCCGGGCTCCAGCGGCTCGATGACGAACTGGGACCTGTTGTCGGCCTTGATTTCCTCGGCCAGTGTGGGTCGCTGAGAAATCAGCATGTTTTTCTTTCCTCCTCCACGGCACCCACTATTTGATGCCGCGATCCCAGCCGCCGTCTGGACGGCCGAGAAGTCTTTACTTCGAGTAGAACTCGACGATCAGCTGCTCATTGAGCGGCACGTCGATCTGGGCGCGCTCCGGCAGCTGGTGCACCAGGATGCGCTGGCGCTCACCGATCACCTGCAGCCAGCCGGGGATCGGCCGGTCACCGGCGGTCTCACGCGACACCTCGAACGGCAGTGTGTTGATCGACTTGTCCTTGATGTCGATGATGTCGTACTGCGACACCCGGTAGCTCGGGATGTCGACCTTGACGCCATTGACGGTGAAGTGACCGTGGCTGACCAGCTGACGCGCCATCCGGCGGGTGCGGGCCAGTCCGGTGCGGTAGACCACGTTGTCCAGCCGGCTCTCGAGGATGCGCAGCAGGTTCTCGCCCGTCTTGCCCGAGACGCGGTTGGCCTCTTCGTAGTAACGGCGGAACTGCTTCTCCATCACGCCGTAGGTGAAGCGTGCCTTCTGCTTCTCCTGCAGCTGCTGGCGGTATTCGCTCTCCTTGACGCGCGCGCGGCCGTGCTGGCCGGGCGGGTAGGGGCGCTTCTCGAACGACTGATCGCCGCCGACAAGGTCGACGCCGAGGCGACGCGACTTGCGCGTGGCGGGTCCGGTGTAACGAGCCATCTCTCTCTATCTCCTCTAGACCCGGCGCCGCTTGGGCGGACGGCAGCCGTTGTGCGGCTGCGGGGTGACATCGGAAATCGCGCCGACCTCAAGCCCGGCGGCCTGCAGCGACCGGATCGCGGTCTCGCGGCCCGAGCCCGGGCCCTTCACGAACACGTCGACCTTCTTCACGCCGTGCTCCTGCGCCTTGCGGGCAGCGTTCTCGGCGGCCAGCTGAGCGGCGAACGGGGTCGACTTGCGCGAACCCTTGAAGCCGACGTGGCCCGACGACGCCCAGGCGATGACATTGCCCTGCGGGTCGGTGATCGACACGATCGTGTTGTTGAACGTGCTCTTGATGTGCGCGGCGCCGTGCGGGACGTTCTTCTTTTCCCTGCGGCGGGTCTTCTGCCCCTTCTTGGGGGCAGAGCCTGTTGCTTTCTTCGCGGGAGGCATCGGTTACCTGGCCTTCTTCTTGCCGGCGATGGTGCGCTTCGGGCCCTTGCGGGTGCGCGCATTGGTCTTGGTCCGCTGGCCGCGCACCGGCAGGCCGCGGCGATGCCGCAGGCCCTGGTAGCAGCCGATCTCGATCTTGCGGCGGATGTCGGCCTGCACCTCGCGGCGCAGATCGCCCTCCACCTTGAGGCTGGCCTCGATGTATTCGCGCAACTGGGTCACCTGATCGTCGGTCAGGTCCTTGGTGCGCAGATTCCGGTCGATTCCGGTGGCTTCCAGGATCTCCTGGGAGCGGGTACGGCCGACGCCGTAGATGTAGGTCAGGGCGATCTCCATGCGCTTATCGCGCGGGAGGTCAACGCCCACTAGACGTGCCACAGTGGTGTGTTCCTTCTCGTTGCGGAGGTCTGTTCCCAGTCCGTTCCCGACTGCGTCGGGGTCCGGCCTCCGTGCCGAACGTGGTTGAGCAGCGAATCCGCTCAGTGGTACTGGGAGGTCATCATTCAGTTGTAAGTGCAGGGCTTAAGTCAGCCCTGACTAGCCTTGTCTCTGCTTGTGGCGCGGATCGGAGCAGATCACCATGACCCGCCCATGCCGGCGGATCACCCTGCACTTATCGCAAATGGGCTTGACGCTCGGGTTCACCTTCACGGCTGGTTCGATCCTGTTCTCTGTAGTTACTTGTACCGATAAACAATGCGGCCCCGGGACAGGTCGTAGGGAGACAGCTCCACTACGACGCGGTCCTCGGGCAGGATGCGGATGTAGTGCTGCCGCATCTTGCCGCTGATGTGGGCAAGAACCTTGTGTCCGTTCTCCAGCTCAATGCGGAACATCGCATTGGGCAGGGGCTCGACCACGCGGCCCTCGACCTCGATGGCACCGTCTTTCTTGGCCATATCCTCCGTTGTCCCTGATCGTTGGCACAGCTTTGCCCGACTAAAAACGTGAGCCAGTGGACAGAAATTCCAGAAATTCCATGGACATGGGGCACGCAAGAGCCGGCGCGGATGCCGCACCGTTGATCGATACTACCTGTTCGGGCGTCTACCCCAAAATCATCGAATCCGCAGCTCATGGAGGGAGGCAGCGATGACGGCTCTCTTCATCATCCTCACCATCTTCGGCGTCGTGGAGGTGGCGTCGACGTTGGTGATTTTCACCTTCATGCGTCGCTCCGAGAACGAGAATCCGCCGTTTCAGCTGATGGGTCAGGCAGTCGGCTTTGTGGCGGCCGGGGTCGGCGGCCTTGCCATGACCTGGGCCGACATCGGAACAACCGGGTTTTCGGTCGTCACGGTGCTCAGCTGGGTGGTCTTCATGGCGATCGTCTACAAGTTCGTGCTTCCTGACGTCCGTAGGCGGCGGGAAGCGCGTATCCGCGCCGGCTACGTCGGGCTCGGCGGCACGGTCACCCGCGCAGTCCCCGTCGGCGACTCCGGCGAGGTGTCGTTCAAGGATCGCGACGGCAACCGCGTGCGCCTGCCCGCCAAGAGCAACAACCATGCGGCGTTGCCCGCCTCCACCGCCGTCCGCATCACCGGTGTCGACGACGAGTTCATCCACGTCGCATCCTCAACGGACCTGTAGCCCCACGATCGGCGACCAGCGGACAGGTATATCCGCTGGACGCAGGGCGCATAATTAGAACTGATGACTGGCCCGACGCCCCAGCCCCGAAAACCCGTAATTCTGACCGTTGACGACGACCCCGCGGTGTCCCGCGCGGTCGCCCGTGACCTGCGACGCCATTACGGCGAGAGATACCGCATCGTGCGCGCCGAATCAGGCCCCGATGCGCTGCAGACACTGCACGAACTCAAGCTGCGCGGTGACACCGTCGCGGTGTTCGTCGCCGACTACCGGATGCCGCAGATGAGCGGCATCGAATTCCTCGAAGAGGCCATGGACATCTACCCCCTGGCCCGCCGCGTGCTGCTGACGGCATACGCGGACACCCATGCGGCGATCGACGCCATCAACGTCGTCGACCTGGACCACTACCTGCTCAAGCCGTGGGATCCGCCCGAGGAGAAGCTCTATCCCGTCATCGACGGGCTGCTCGAGGCGTGGCATGCGACCGGCGACCGGGCCATCCCGCACACCAAGGTGATCGGGCACCGCTGGAACGAGCGGTCCTGGGAGGTGCGTCAGTTCTTGGCCCGCAACCAGCACTCATTCCGCTCCTTCATGGCCGACGAGGCCAAGGGTAAGCAGCTGCTTGACGCGGCAGGTCTCGACGGTTTTCAGCTCCCCGTCGTCATCACGGAGCAGGGCGAGACGCTCGTCGAGCCGACGGACGGCGAGCTGGCCTCGATGTTGGGCCTTTCGACGAACCCGTCGATGGAGATGTACGAGCTCGCCGTCATCGGCGGCGGACCCGCCGGCCTCGCTGCCGCGGTGTACGGCGCGTCTGAAGGCCTGAAAACCGTGCTGATCGAGGAGACCACAACGGGTGGCCAGGCAGGCCGCAGCTCCAGGATCGAGAACTATCTCGGCTTTCCCACCGGCGTCTCGGGCGCAGAGTTGACCACGTCAGCGCGCCGTCAGGCCGAACGCTTCGGCGCCGAGGTGATCACCACCCGCAAGGCGGTCAGGCTGCAGGCCGGGGACAGCGGCACCGCGCGCACGATCGATTTCGAGGACGGCGGCAGCGTCAGCGCCCAGGCCGTCATTCTTGCCACCGGCGTCGAATACCGGCAACTGCAGGTGACCGGGTGCTGGGACGACCCCGACAACGCCGGGTGCAATTACGTGGGGCGCGGCGTCTTCTACGGCGCGTCCGTCTCCGACGGCTCGGAATGCGCCGGCGAGGACGTCTACATCGTCGGAGGCGCGAATTCGGCGGGGCAGGCGGCGATGTTCATGTCGCGCACGGCGAAATCGGTGACGATGCTTGTCCGCGGGCCGTCGCTGGAATCATCGATGTCGTACTACCTGATCCAGCAGATCGAGAAGAACGCCAACATCACCGTCCGCACCTGTACCGAGGTGGTCGAGTCACGTCGGCGAGGACGACCACCTCACCAGCCTTGTGCTATCGGACAGGCAGTCCGGCCAAAAGGAGACAGTGACCGCCGACCGGCTGTGCTGCTTCATCGGTGCCGAACCGCGGACCGATTGGCTGGATGTGATCGCCAAGGACGACCACGGATTCATCCTGTCCGGCCCGGACCTGCGCGACGTCGCAGGCTGGACGCTGGACCGTCCGCCTCACCACTTGGAAACAAGTGTGCCCGGTGTGTTTGTTGCAGGGGATGTGCGTGCCGAGTCAGCCAAACGGGTGGCCGCCGCCGTCGGCGAAGGATCGATGGCAGTGATGTTGGTGCACCGGTATTTGGCCGAGGCCTAGGAGTGGATGATGGGCGATTCAAACAAGTGTCTGCCTGACGAACTGCGGACGCTGTTCCTGTTCGAGGCCCTCACCGATGAGCAGCTGACGATTCTGTGCGACAACGGCCACATCCAGGCGTTCGAGCCCGGCCCAATCATCAGCGAAGGCGATCCGGCGACGTGCTTGTATGTCCTGCTCGACGGCGAACTGGTGATGTCCAAGCGCTCGGGCGGCGTCGACATCGAAACCACCCGCACCGCGCAGCGCGGTGTGTATTGCGGCGCCTGGTCGGCATACATCCCCGGCGCAGAGAGCAATTACGCGGCATCGGTCCGAGTGACCAAGCCATCACGGTTCTTCGTGCTGGACGCGTCGGCGTTCTCGCGGTTCATGCAGGCCGAGTTCCCTATGGCCGTACACCTGCTCGAAGGCCATCTGGTCGGCGGGATGCGACAGCGCCAGATCATCGGCCAGCGCGAGAAGCTGCTGGCGCTCGGCCAGTTGTCGGCCGGGCTCACGCACCAGCTGAACAACCCTGCCGCAGCGACGGCGCGGGCGGTCGCCGACCTGCGCGAGAAGGTCGCAGGCATGCGCCACAAGCTGGCGATGCTCGCCGACGGCAAATTCAGCCCTGAGGCGCTGCGCGTGCTGGTCAGCATCCAGGAGGAAGTCGCCGAGCAGGTCGCCAAGTCCAAGTCGGTCGAACTGACGGCGCTCGAAACATCCGATCGCGAGGAACAGATCGGCGATTGGCTCGAGGAGCGAAACATCGTCGGTGCATGGGAATACGCGCCGACGTTCGTCGACGCGGGACTCGATATCGACTGGCTCGAACGCGTCTCGGGGTCGGTCGACGAGGTCGACGCCACGGCGTCGTTGCAGGGCGCCATCGGGTGGCTGCGCTACACCATCGAGACCGAACTCCTGATGAACCAGATCGCAGAGGCCAGTAAGCGCATTTCCGCGCTGCTTGCAGGCGCCAAGCAGTACTCACAGATGGACCGTGCGGAGTACCAGAGCGCCGACATCCACGAGTTGCTATGGAGCACCGTGATGATGTTCGGCGACAAGATCGGCAAGGACGGCGCCGTCAAGGTGGTCAAGGATCTCGACAAGTCCCTGCCCCAATTGCTTTGCTACCCAGGCGATCTCAACCAGGTCTGGACGAACATCATCGACAACGGCATACAGGCGATGAACGGCAAGGGCACACTGACGTTGCGCACGATGCGCGAGAACGAAGAGATGATTCGCGTCGAGATCTGCGACGACGGTCCCGGCATTCCCCCGGACATCATCGAGAACATCTTCAACCCGTTCTTCACCACCAAGCCGTTCGGCGAGGGCACCGGCCTCGGCCTGGATCTGGCCCGCCGCATCGTGGTGGAGAAGCACCACGGCGATCTGCGTGTGCAGTCCGAACCGGGGCACACGAAGTTCATCGTCCTGCTGCCGCTTGTGGCGCCGGCACCTGAATTGCCAACACCGATCGAACTTCCGGCCACAGCGGAATAGCCGCCGCCGCGGCGCGGGTTGGAGTTCACATGACAGACGAGAAGCCCAACCTTGGCCGTTTCGGATCGTTCGGACGCGGAGTAACCCCTGAACAAGCGAAAGACATCGAGGCGCTGGGCTACGGCGCCGTGTGGGTAGGCGGCTCACCGCCCGCCGAGCTGGACTGGGTCGAGCCGATCCTCGAAAAGACCACCACGCTGCAGGTCGCGACGGGCATCGTCAACATCTGGACCGCGGACGCCGGACCCGTCGCGGAGTCCTTCCATCGCATCGACAAGGCCTACCCCGGCCGCTTCCTGCTCGGCATCGGCGTCGGCCACCCCGAGGCGGGCCACGAATACAAGAAGCCGTACGACGCGCTCAACGATTACCTCGACAAGCTCGACGAGTACGGCGTGCCCAAGAACCGGCGCGTCGTCGCGGCGCTTGGCCCGCAGGTACTCAAGCTGTCCGCCCGTCGTAGCGCCGGTGCACACCCTTACTTGACGACACCCGAGCACACCGCCGAGGCACGCGAGCTCGTCGGCCCCGAGGCGTTCATCGCCCCCGAGCACAAGGTGGTGCTCACCACCGACGCCGAGAAGGCGCGCGCCGTCGGCCGCAAGGCGCTCGAGATCTACCTCAACCTGACGAACTACCTCAACAGCTGGAAACGGCTGGGCTTCACCGATGAAGAGGTGGCCAAGCCGGGCAGTGATCGTCTGGTGGACGCGGTCGTCGCCTACGGCACGACGGACGCGATCGCCGCGCGCCTGAAGGAGCACCTCGACGCCGGCGCCGACCACGTGCCCGTGCAGGTGCTCACGTCACCTGACAAGCTGGTGCCTGCACTTGCCGAACTCGCCGGGCCACTCGGCCTGCAGTGAGCTTTCCGACCCCAGGGGGATTCACATGACTGAAGCCGATCTGCTCAAGCCTGGACTCGGCCGCTACGGCGTCTGGACGTTCGGGGTGCCGAAGCCCGAGCAGGCCGTCGAGATCGAGAAGCTGGGCTATGGCGCAATATGGGTCGGCGGATCGCCCGCCGGCGACCTGAACTACGTCGAGCCGATCCTCGAGCGCACCGAGACGCTGCAGGTGGCCACGGGCATCGTCAACGTGTGGACAGCACCGGCCAAACAGGTTGCGGAGGCCTATCACCGCGTTGAAGACGCCTACCCAGGCCGCTTCCTGCTCGGCGTCGGCATCGGCCATCCGGAGCACACCGAGGAGTACCGCAAGCCCTACGACGTGTTGGTCGAGTACCTGGACGTGCTCGACGCGGAGTGCGTGCCGACCAGCCGCCGGGTCGTCGCGGCGCTGGGCCCGAAGGTGCTCAAGCTGTCGGCGCAGCGCAGCGCGGGCGCGCACCCGTACCTGACCACGCCGGAGCACACCGCACAAGCACGCGACGTGATCGGTAACTCGGTGTTCCTGGCGCCCGAGCACAAGGTGGTGCTGACGACGGACGCCGACGAGGCTCGGGCGATCGGCCGCGAGACCGTCGACTTCTATCTGAACCTGTCCAATTACCTGAACAACTGGAAGCGGCTGGGCTTCACCGACGAGGACATCGCGAAGCCGGGCAGCGACAAGCTGATCGACGCGGTCGTCGCACACGGCACGGCCGACGACATCGCCAAGCGGCTCGGCGAGCATCTGGATGCCGGCGCCGATCACGTGACGATTCAGGTGTTGGGCGGCTGGGACAAGCTGCTGCCGACGCTGACCGAATTGGCGGGACCGCTGGGCTTGAAGGGCTGAATGCCCGACCGATCCCCTACCCACACAGACCGCCGTCGGGCCGATTCATTCGGCGCGGCCGCCGATGAATACGACCGCCACCGTCCGCGCTACCCACGGCCGCTGATCGCCGACCTGATCACGCGCCGCGGCGTTCGGGTACTCGATGTGGGGACCGGAACCGGAATCGCAGCAACACAATTGGCGGACGCCGGGGCCGATGTGCTCGCTGTCGAGCCGGACGAGCGGATGGCACGTCTGGCAGCCGCGAAGGGTATCCGCGTCGAGCAGGCGACCTTCGAGGACTGGCAGCCTGCGGGTCAAGAGTTTGATCTCGTCGTGTTCGCGCAGTCCTTCCACTGGGTCGACCCACGGCCCGCGCTGAAGAAGGTCGCGGCGATCCTGCGCCCCGGCGGTCGGTTGGCGCTACTTGCGAATCGGATCGTGCCCACCGCGCCGACGCAGCAGGATCTCGACGAGGTCAATGCGGACTACGTCGACGTGACCGCGACGTCGGCAGCCAACGCCGAGAATGAGGTGACGGTTCTCATCGAGGAGTGTGGTTTCTCCATCGAACGACGGACCTATGTCGAACAGATCCACTACGCGGGCGAGGACTACCTGAACCTGGTGTTCACCTACTCGAATCGCTTGGTGCTCGACCCGACGGCGCGAGCCGAGTTGCGGTCGCGGCTCGCGCGCAGGATCGGCACCGCAGGCGTCGACGCACAGAACGACGCGGTCGCGATGATCTGCACACCCGCCGCGGCCCGCTAGGGTTTGACCCATGCGGTTGCTGGTCACCGGCGGCGCGGGGTTCATCGGCGCCAACTTCGTGCACGCCTGCGTGCGCGAACACCCCGAGGACTCCGTGACGGTGCTCGATGCCCTGACCTACGCGGGTAGCCGCGAATCGCTGGCCCCCGTCGAGGGCGACGTCCGCATGGTGCAGGGCGACATCACCGACGCCGAGTTGGTGTCCAAGCTGGTGGCCGAGGCCGACGCCGTCGTGCATTTCGCCGCCGAAACCCACGTCGACAACGCCCTCGCCGACCCCGAGCCGTTCCTGCGCGCCAACGTCATCGGCACCTTCACTGTGCTCGAAGCGGTGCGCGCCCATGGAGTCCGGCTTCATCACGTGTCGACCGACGAGGTCTACGGCGACCTGGAACTCGGCAGTCCGCAGCGGTTCACGGAGTCCACGCCGTACAACCCGTCCAGCCCGTACTCGTCCACCAAGGCCGCTGCCGACATGCTGGTGCGCGCGTGGGTGCGCTCCTACGGTGTGGCCGCAACGATCTCCAACTGCTCCAACAACTACGGGCCTTACCAACACGTAGAGAAGTTCATCCCCCGCCAGATCACCAACATCCTGACCGGGCGCCGGCCCAAGCTCTACGGCAGCGGCGCCAACGTGCGGGACTGGATCCACGTCGACGACCACAACAGCGCGGTGTGGCGGATTCTGGCCGACGGTCAGATCGGCCGCACGTATCTGATTGGCGCGCAAGGGGAACGCGACAACCTATCGGTGCTCCGAACGATCTTGACGCTGATGGGCCGCAACCCCGGTGACTTCGACCACGTCACCGACCGCGCAGGCCACGATCTGCGGTATGCGATCGACCCATCACCGTTGTACAACGAATTAGGCTGGGGGCCAAAGCACACCGACTTCGACGAAGGACTGCGGGCCACCATCGACTGGTATCGAGACAACGAATCATGGTGGCGCCCAATCAAAGACGCCGCCGAAACTCAATATGAAGAGCGCGGCCAGTGACAGTCCGCGAACTGGCGATCCCCGGCGCATGGGAGCTCACCCCCGCGATGCATGCCGACTCCCGCGGGATGTTGTTCGAATGGTTCACCGATGCGGAGTTCGCCGAGTTCGCCGGGCACCGGTTGGATCTGCGTCAGGCCAACTGCTCGGTGTCAGCCGCGGGTGTGCTGCGCGGCGTGCATTTCGCACAGCTGCCGCCCAGCCAGGCCAAGTACGTCACCTGCGTGCGCGGGTCGGTGTACGACGTTGTCGTCGACATTCGGGTCGGCTCGCCAACATTCGGCAAGTGGGATGCCGTCGCGCTCGATGACCAACACCGCCGGACGGTCTACCTCTCCGAGGGCCTTGGCCACGCCTTCCTTGCGCTCGAAGATGATTCGACCGTGATGTACCTGTGCTCGGCGGGCTATGCCCCCGACCGCGAGCACACGATAAACCCGCTCGACCCGGCTCTGGACATCGCCTGGCCCGCTGTCGACGGCGAACTCCTCATCTCGGACCGGGACCGTGCGGCGCCCACGCTCTCCGAGGTCCAGGCCGCCGGTCTACTGCCGACCTGGGACGAAACCCGGGCGTTCATCGACGGGCTGCGAAGCCCCCGATGACGGTGGCTAGCTGGGCGTGAGGCCGATGGCGATCATGGTGCGGTGCTCGCCCTTGGCGAGGGGCTCCCAGCAGTGCAACGTGCCCCGGCCGGCCAGCACCAGGCCCTCACCCACGCCGGGCGTGAGCCACTCCTCACCCGCGGGCCCGAGCACCTGCAGCCGGGCGGCTTGCGCACCGTCGGGAAGGCGGTGCTCGAGCACTACGTGCAGCACGAACGAGAACGGTTCGCGGTCGAGGTGGATCGGAAGGTCCTCGTCGAACTGGTAGGCCGCCGCCAGCGCCGGAATCAAAGCCCGCCCGGCAGCCCGGCCAGCCGCGTCGGCCACCGCGTCGGATGAGCACAGTGCGGCAAGCACCGGCGCCTCCTCGGTGGTCACCCCTGGTGCGGCCTCGGCGCGCAGCGCGTCCAGCAGCCCGTCGTCGAAGATCCGCAGCGGCTCGGTGCACCACCAGCCAGCCGGGTGCAGGTGGCCGGCCAGCGCCACCAGCGGGACGATGTCGGCGACGTAGTCGGCCGCGTGGCTGAGCACGTCCGCCAGCGCCTCGCGGTCGACGCCGCACTCGTCGGCGACGGTGGCGGGGTCGGCGCCGGGGGCCGCGGTCAGCGCGGCGCTCATCGCGTGCGCCGCCTGACGCGCACGCACCGCATCGGCTTCCGGCGCTCCGTCCAGGGCGGAGGCGGCGGCGGCGAACGCCGACGCCAGGTCAGCTGACAGGGCCGGACCCGTCGCCCACCCGCAAGCAAGGCTCAAGGATGCGCGCTTCTGGCACCACTGGCACGCCGACCCGGACGCACGGAATGATTCCGCGGATCGTGCCGACGGAAGCACGGCTCAACGCCGCGCGCTCCTGGCACGGTGACGGTGCCGGGTTCCGTTGCTGTCTCTTCGGCGGCGGCGGTGGGCGAGGCAGATGACCCCTGCCCCCGCGGCGGCCACCGCCACCGTGAACTTCGGTAACGCATGTGCTGCTCCCATTCTTGTTTGGGTGAGCGACCTAGTTCAGTGTCAGAGGATCGCCACTATGTGCCTGGAGTAGAGCGCTACCCCATTCCGGCCAATTGGCGATGCACATACCCCAGTTGCTTAGGCGCTCAGCGAAACACCAGCGCCCGGGACGTCTCTTCTCGTCACACCCTGCAGTCGCCGGCCACCGGGTATGTGCGGGTATGTGAGGCGTTAATCTCCGAGAATGCTGGCGACCGACATCGACTCCGACGGAATTGCGGTTCTGCGTCTCGACAACGAGCAGCGCCGCAATGCGCTCTCGATCGCGATGCGCGACGCCATCTCCGACACGCTCGACGAATGGGCGACCGATGACCGCGTCCGCGTCGCCGTGCTCACTGGCACAGGAACGGCGTTCTGCGCGGGCTTCGACCTCAAGGAGTTCGCACAGCACGACCTCGCCCGCACCATCCGTGACAGTTCCCGCCGATACCACCGGGCCGTCTGGGGGTTCGCGAAGCCGATGATCGCGGCGATCAACGGCGCCGCGTTCGGCGGCGGATTCGACCTCGCCCTGCTGTGCGACATCCGCATTGCAGTTCCGACCGCGGAATTCGCCCACCCCGAAATCAAGTTCGGCGCCCCTCCCCTGTTCACACCGCTGCAGTGGATCGTCGGCGCGGGCATCGCACGCGACCTGTGCCTGACCGGGCGGCGCATCGACGCGGCCGAGGCGCATCGGTTGGGGTTGGTCAGCACAGTCACCGACAACCTCCTCGACTCGGCGAAGGCCACGGCTCGGGTGATCGCCGAAGCGCCGCAGCCCGCCCTCGAAGCCACCAAGCGCTACCTGATCTCCAGCGCGGGGGTGACGTTCGAGGAGGCGTTCGAGGTCGAGCACGATCGCGTTTTCGACGAGTTTCTGCTTGGAGCCTTCGGGCCGCCGCCCGGCTAGTCGAGTACGTGGCGCTCCAGAAACTCCAACTGGTCGGACACGACCGCCTCGTGCTGAGGCCCGTCATAGATGTCGAAGTGATCAACGCCGGGATAGACGCGCAACTCACCGCGAGGCGCCCGGTTGGCTGCGGCGATCGCCGCTTCTGGGCGGGCGACCCGGTCGGCTCCACCGACACACACCAGCCATGGGCAATGCAGGCGCTTCGCACAGCGACCGGGGTTGTAGGGAGGCCCCAACAGCCACCGCGACGACACGCGGTCACGCCATCGGGAGTCCTCGCCGATCGCGACGACATGGCGCCATCCGGCTTCGCTGCCCGGCGCGTTGATGAACGCCGCTTCGGTGGGTTGGCCCACCGCGGGCAGATACTCGTTACGGATCGCAGCAAGCAGCATCCGCGAGGACACCCGGGGATGAGCGCGGTAGACCTGCCGGACCATGTCGAGGAACGGCACCTGACTAATGGCCGCGGCGACCCGGGTATCGCGGTACGCGGCGGCGAGCGCGTTGCCACCACCCATCGACGATCCGGACGTTACGACTCGATCTGGGTCGACCCCTGGCCATTGACGCGCGAACGCAATCGCCTCCGCCCAGTCCACGAGCTGGCGTGCGGGCTCGAACAGGTCAGGCGATCCGGCGCTGTCGCCGAACCCCCTGTGGTCGAACACCAACGCGAAGCACCCTCGCTGCGCGAACCGTTCGGCGAACGCGCCCAACCGATCGCGACGCGTTCCTGACAGGCCGTGCGCCATCACCACGACCGGGTGCACACCCGCGTGCTCGGGCCGGTACATCCAGGCGGCACATGCGTCTCCGGCTACGTCGAATTGCGTATCGATTCTCTCCACATAGTGCAGACGTCCGGCGGGGGCCAGACGTGAGATCGCGACGCCCCTTGCGCGGTGTCCCGATGGAATACTAGGATGTCCTAGTATTCAGCCATTCAGGCGAGGGGCAAGCTCATGACCACACAAATTTCGCATTTCATCGGCGGCAAGCGCACCACCGGGAAGTCCACCCGCACCGCCGACGTGATGGACCCCAACACCGGGCAGGTGCAGGCCAAGGCGCCGATGGCGTCGTCGGCCGACATCGACGCCGCTGTCGCCGGAGCGGTCGAGGCGCAGAAGGTGTGGGCGGCCTTCAACCCACAACGCCGGGCGCGGGTGATGATGAAGTTCGTCGACCTGGTCAACCAGAACATAGAAGAATTGGCCGAACTCCTCAGTTTGGAACACGGCAAGACCGTCGCGGATTCGAAGGGCGACATCCAGCGCGGCATCGAGGTGATCGAGTTCGCCATAGGCATCCCGCACCTCATCAAGGGGGAGTACACCGAAGGCGCGGGCACCGGCATTGATGTGTACTCGCTGCGCCAACCGCTCGGCGTGGTCGCGGGCATCACCCCGTTCAACTTCCCGGCGATGATCCCGCTGTGGAAGGCCGGGCCCGCCTTGGCGTGCGGCAATGCGTTCATCCTCAAGCCCAGCGAGCGCGATCCGTCGGTACCCGTCCGGCTGGCCGAGCTGTTCCTGGAGGCGGGCCTGCCGCCCGGCGTGTTCCAGGTGGTGCACGGCGACAAGGAGGCCGTCGACGCGATCCTCGAGCACCCGGACATCCAGGCCGTCGGCTTCGTCGGCAGCTCCGACATCGCGCAGTACATCTACTCGACCGCGGCCGCGCACGGCAAGCGGGCGCAGTGCTTCGGCGGCGCCAAGAACCACATGATCGTGATGCCCGACGCTGACCTCGACAACGCCGTTGACGCGCTGATCGGCGCAGGCTACGGCAGCGCGGGCGAGCGGTGCATGGCGATCAGCGTCGCCGTTCCGGTCGGCCAGCAGACCGCAGATCGCCTGCGCGCCAGGCTGATCGAACGGGTCAACAACCTGCGGGTGGGCCACAGCCTCGATCCGAAGGCGGACTACGGCCCGCTGGTCGCCGAGGCCGCGCTCGCCAGGGTGAAGGATTACATCGACCAGGGCGTCGAGGCAGGCGCGGAGGCCGTCGTCGACGGCCGCGAGCGCGCCAGCGACGACCTGCAGTTTGGCGACGCGAACCTCGAAGGCGGCTACTTCATCGGCCCGACACTGTTCGACCACGTCACGCCCGACATGTCGATCTACACCGATGAGATCTTCGGCCCGGTGTTGTGCATCGTGCGTGCGGAAACCTACGAGGAAGCGCTGGCGCTGCCCTCGGAGCACGAGTACGGCAACGGCGTAGCGATTTTCACCCGCGACGGCGACACCGCACGCGACTTCGTATCGCGGGTGCAGGTCGGCATGGTGGGCGTGAACGTGCCGATCCCCGTGCCGGTGGCCTACCACACCTTCGGCGGCTGGAAGCGGTCCGGCTTCGGCGATCTCAACCAGCACGGACCGTCGTCGATCATCTTTTACACCAAGGTCAAGACGGTGACACAGCGCTGGCCCGCGGGTAGCCACGGCGCCGAGTTCGTCATCCCGACCATGAAGTAGATGGACATCTTCGGGCTGGACGACGACGAACGCGTGATCGCCGAGACGGCGGCCGCGTTCGCCGAAAAGCGCCTCGCGCCATACGCGTTGGAGTGGGACGAGAAGCACCACTTCCCCACTGACGTGTTGCGCGAGGCGGCCGAGCTCGGGATGGCCGCCATCTACTGCCGGGAGGATGTCGGCGGCAGTGAGCTGCGCCGACTCGATGCGGTGCGCATCTTCGAGCAGCTGGCAGCCGCAGACCCCACCATCGCGGCGTTCATGTCCATCCACAACATGTGTGCGTGGATGGTCGACACCTTCGGCACCGATGAACAGCGCAAGTCGTGGGTGCCGCGGCTGGCATCGATGGAGGCCATCGCCTCCTACTGCCTGACCGAGCCGGGTGCGGGATCGGATGCGGGTGCGTTGCGCACCAAGGCCGTTCGTGCGGGTGACGACTTCGTCATCGACGGGGTCAAGCAGTTCATCTCCGGCGCGGGGGTGTCCGACGTGTACGTCGTGATGGCCCGCACCGGCGGCGACGGCCCCCGCGGCATTTCGGCATTTGTGGTCGAAAAGGACGCGCCGGGACTGAGTTTCGGTGCAGACGAACAGAAGATGGGCTGGAACGCACAGCCGACGGCGCAGGTCGTCTTCGAGGGTGTTCGGGTGCCCGCCGACGCCATGTTGGGCGGCGCTGATGGCGAAGGCACCGGGTTCGGCATCGCGATGAACGGGCTCAACGGCGGCCGGATCAACATCGCCGCATGCTCACTCGGCGGTGCCCAATCCGCTTACGACAAGGCGACTGGTTATCTGGCCGACCGCCAGGCGTTCGGCGGATCCCTGCTCGACGAGCCGACCATCCGGTTCACGCTGGCCGATATGGCCACCGCGCTGCAGGCGTCGCGAACCCTGTTGTGGCGTGCGGCAACCGCGCTGGACGACAACCACCCCGACAAGGTGGAGCTGTGCGCGATGGCTAAACGCTATGTCACCGACGCGTGTTTCGACGTCGCCGACCAGGCGCTGCAGCTGCACGGCGGCTACGGGTATCTGCGCGAGTACGGGCTGGAGAAGATCGTCCGCGATCTGCGGGTGCATCGAATTCTCGAGGGAACGAACGAAATCATGCGCGTGGTCATCGGTCGGGCCGAGGCCGCCCGTGCCCGCGCATCCGCATAAGGAGAGCAGATGACGACAGTCGCGTTCTTGGGGCTGGGCCACATGGGCGGGCCGATGGCCGCGAACCTCGTCGCGGCAGGGCACACGGTGCGCGGCTTCGACCCGGTCGCCGCGCTCGCGGAAGCCGCCGCCGACAAGGGCGCAAAGATCTTCGACAGCGGCGCGCAGGCGGCCTCGGAAGCCGATGTCGTCATCACGTCACTGCCCAACGGCGACATCGTGAAAGCGGTGTACGCCGAGGCGCTACCAGCCGCGCCCAAAGGGACGCTATTCATCGACACCTCCACCATCTCGGTCGACGACGCCCGCGTGATCCACGCGCACGCCGCCGAACACGGGCACGCACAGCTCGACGCACCGGTCTCCGGCGGCGTGAAGGGCGCCACGGCAGGCACGCTGGCGTTCATGGTCGGCGGTGAAGCCGACGCGGTGGTGCGGGCAAGGCCGGTGCTGGAACCGTTGGCGGGCAAGATCATTCACTGCGGCGACTCGGGCACCGGACAGGCCGCCAAACTGTGCAACAACATGGTGCTTGCCGTGCAGCAGATCGCTGCAGGCGAGGCCTTCGTCCTGGCCGAGAAGCTCGGCCTGTCCGCGCAGTCGCTATTCGACGTGATCACCGGAGCGACCGGCAACTGCTGGGCGATACACACGAACTGCCCTGTGCCCGGACCGGTTCCGACGTCTCCTGCCAACAACGACTTCAAGCCGGGCTTCGCCACCGCGCTGATGAACAAGGACATCGGCCTGGCGATGGACGCGGTGAAGTCGACAGGCTCGTCCGCGCCGCTAGGCAGTCACGCCGCAGAGATCTATGCGAAGTACGCAGCCGACCACGCCGACAAGGACTTCAGCGCCGTCATCGAACTGATCCGCAAGGGTTAGATGTGCGCGGGTGGAAGCTGCCTCAGCCGATAGTCGGACTGCCGAAGGCGAAATTGCCGCCGTTGTTGCCAACGTCGGTTCGGTTGAAGGCTACGTTAGGTCCGAAGCCATTGAACTGGGCGTTGACGTTGTTGCCCGAGAAGAAGTTCATTGAGCTCGGACTGGCCGCACCGGTATTGCCAGTGAACGGGGTGAACGGGTTGCCGATCGGCAGGCAAATAGTCGGGCTGAGGATCGCTTTGTTGTCCCCGTTGTTGCCGACCTCGGATTGATTCTTGGCAACGTTGACGCCGGAAAACGACCCTTGGACGTTCACGTTGTTGCCTGACCCGACATTGACGCTGCTGGGACTCGCCGCGCCGGTATTGCCAAATGCAGTAAACCCTTGCGCACAAGCGGCATTCGCCGTCGCCGGGTCCAGCGCAACAGAAGCACCAAGGGCTGCCATTGCCATACCGCCAGTCGCCACGGCAGCGACGAGGGCCCTATTGAGGGTCAACCGCTTACGCGGCATCGTGTGATCGGCCATCAGTTCGCTCCTCTCGCGATGATGAAACACTTATGATCTGAAAAGCATTGTGAAAAGTAGTGTGCTGCTTGCTTTGTGACGTATCGACGCGGTATCGGCAATCACCGCAACACAAATGGACCAACCAACATTCGTCCGCGCAGGAAATGTCATTGCATTCCGCCAACCCGGCCTCCCCTCAGCCGGGGTCCCCATCCGGGGAACTTGCTCCCACCCAGATCCAGTATTCGTTTGCTGTGGGTTCCGTCAAGGGTCACGTGCCGATTTCCAAGCAAAGTCAAATACCGCCACCAGCAACGCTTATTCACGTCGCCGATAATCGGCAGACTTGTGAGATCTCATTGCCCGCTACTTTGCCAACAAGGCGCCGATCGCGCGGACAAGGACTTCAGCCCTGTCATCGAAATGATCCGCAAGGGCTAGAAGGGTGCAGCCGCTTCGTTGCGCGCGCGTTCGGCCTTGATCCATGCGGCGTGTTCGGCAGCGCGGGCACGTCGTCGTCTGGGCATCATCAGGCCACGGTCGCCGGTGTTCGGCACCACGATCGACGGGGGCGGAAGGTCGGCGGTCGTGGTGTCCCATGCCTCGAAGAACAGCCGACTGCCAGGTTTGGTGATGTACTTCCTGCCGCTGGGTGAGATCCAAATGACCGTGCCGTCGGGCAACTGAATATCGTGCCATCCGCCGAACGTCTTCATCAGATGGTTAGTTCGACACAGGCACTTGATGTTTGACGCGTGGGTCGGCCCGACCGGATAGGGGATGGTGTGGTCGAGGTCGCAACGATCGGCCGGCACGTCGCAGCCGGGCGCGCGGCAGTATAGATCTCGCATCCGCACGAACTCGGCCAACTCTGCCGACGGTCGATAGTTCGGCTCCGGCTCATCGCTGGGGATGGAGATCGGACGGACCTTGGCGCCGCCGCGGATCAGCTGCGCCAGCAGCGGCGTCGGCACGACGCCCTCTCCGACTATTAGCGCTGCGGGCGGAGTAACCGCAGGCGCCTCGGACGGCTCTTCCTGCGACGCTTCATTGTCCGACTCAGTTGGCGCGCCGACCGCAGTTGCGACGTTGACCGATGCAGTCGCCGCATCGATCGCTGATTGTTCCGCCAGGACCCGGATCACCACGTTGGAGGAACTCGGCACATCGCCTGCTGGGCACGTCTCTGAACCGCATTGGCACGCCACACGGAAACTGCCTGCGGCGATGGCGCCCACGGCGTCTGAGCGGCGCTCGCCGATGGTGCGAGGATCGTCGTCACAGACGCCCTGCACCATCTGTGCGACGCGACGCTTGAGCACCGCCGCGTCGGTGGCCAGCAGCCGGCCCCACACCGATGTGGTTTCGGCCGGATCATCGAGATCGCCGATCGAGAAGTCCCGACTACGCGTAGATGATTCAGAGCGGCGCACGGCCGCGGGGTCGAATCGCAGGATCCACCCGTCGATCGCCTCATCGAGTCTCTGCTCCGAGAGCGGACCCCATTTGGTCGCTCCCTCCGCAAGGGCGGCGTCGATGAGGGCCAGCGCCTCGGCGTCTTCGACAAGTTGAGTGCGCCAGGTGATCGTGGAGACCACCCGCGAGCTGAGCGTGCCCTGCATATACAACGCCGCCACGCGCGGAAGGCGGTCACGCAGCACGACCGCGATCCGCATTTCTCTCGAGGCGCGGCGGTGGCCAACCGTCATGGCTGCCGCAACCTCGGCGGCCGCCGAAGCCCAACCGTCGAACGCCCAGTCCGCCCGCTCGTCGTCAACGACTCGGCGACGGGCGAGTTCAGCGATCGCGGCCAGCCGGCGAGCCCCAGCAGCAGCTTCTGCTCGCGAGCCCTCCTCGATGGCGGCGACGACCGTCGCGTCATCCGCCGTCGAGAACTCCGAGTCGAACATACTTGCAATTATGCCCGGCGCGGCAAACCCTCGAGAAAGTTATCCACAGACGCGAATTGGTCCACAGATTCAGTCGCTCAACACTTTTGGACTTGACAACCGGCCATCAGCCAGCGGAACGGAATAAATCGCGTCGAGGATTGCTTGTCTCGTAAGTGACGTTTCCCGTACGTGTTGCCGTTCAAATTCAGCCCGCCGACACCCCTGACTACCCCACCTGGCGGCAGGCTGTCCTGGATGCCGAGGAGATCGGGGTGAATGTCATCTTCGGCTATGACCACTTCCATGCGCCGTTCATCGAGTCGATCGTCGACGCGAAGCCCGTGCTGGCCGAGGTGCAGCCGGATGTCAACAACTTCGAAGGCTGGACCGCGCTGGCGTCCTGGGGCGAGATCACCACACGCGCCGAACTCGGACTGCTGGTGGCAGGCATCGGCTACCGCAACCCCGATCTACTCGCGGACATGGCGCGCACCGTGGACCACATCAGCGGCGGCCGGGCCATCCTCGGCGTCGGTGCTGGTTGGTACGAGAAGGATTACACCACTTACGGTTTCGAATACGGAACGGCCAAGTCGCGGGCGGACCTCTTCGATGAGGGATTGCTGCGCATCGAGCGCAGGTTCGAGCTGTTGCGGCCGGCACCGCAGCGCAAGATCCCGATCCTGATCGGCGGATCCGGTCCCAAGCGCACCTTGCCCGCAGTCGCACGCCATGCCGACATCTGGCACACGTTCCTGCCCATCGACTCCTACCGCGAGGCCAGTGCGCGCGTCGCCGAACTGGCCGCCGGATTCGGGCGCGCCGACAGCGACATCGAGCGCTCGACGCTGTGGGCCGATCCGCAGTCGGCGGACGCCTACCTGGCCGCAGGAGCCACGTTGTTCCATACCGAGGTCCGCGCGTCGGAGGGCAAGTACGACCTCAGCACGGTGCAGAAACTGGTCGACTGGCGCGACACGAAGCGCTGAGTGCCCGCTTCAGCGCTGGGTTCGCGCCCCAAGCACATCTCGGAACAGCGCTTGCCGCAGCGCGACGTGCCTCGGGTCGTCCAACATGGCGAAACGCATGTTGTTCATCACATATCCGAAGCCGATACCGGTATCCGGATCCGCGAATCCGAAGGAACCACCGGCTCCCGGCCATCCGTAAGCCCGGTCCGACGAGCCAAACACAAACGTGGACATAGGCTTGCCGAGCCCGAGCGAGTACGACGTATCGAAGTGCATCACCTTGTCGCGCACTCCCATTGTCGGCGACACCGCGGGACCTTCCAGTGCCTCGCGGACGCCTGCGCTCAAGCCCAATTCGGAACCGCCGGTCGCGGCGCTGCCATAGAGCTTTGCGACCGACCGCGCGGTCCCCATCCCGTTCATGCCTGGCATCTCGAGAACTCGGAACTCCTCACGGTTCATGTCGTCAGGTTCCTTGAGATCTGCCGTGACGGTGGTGGCTCGCCCGACCAGGCTGAACGGGTTGGCGAACGCGGCCGCGAGTCGGGGCGGCAGCGTGTGGAGATTCAGCAGCGCATCACGCTTGGCGATTGGGTCTATCAGCGCCACCCGGTTGCGGTCCACAGACGCCGGCAGGCCGATATAGAAATCCAAGTCGAGTGGCGTTGCGATCTCCTCGGCGAAGTATCGGCCGAGTGTGCGCCCCTGGGGGTCCGCGTGACGGATCAGTTCGGACTCATACCAACCGAGAGTGATCGCGTGGTAGCCGTGCCTGGTGCCTGGCGGCCAAACGGGGCTTCTGCTCGGCAAGTCTCGCCGACAACTTCACAGGATCCGAAATTCGGCCAGTGTCAGTTGGGGTTTGATGGTGGGCAACCCGGCCTGGTGGCCGAGCAACTGCCGGACGGTGATCGCACCCTTGCCCGCTTGCGCGAACTCCGGCCAGTAGTCCGCCACCTTTGCGTCGTAATCGATCAGCCCACGCGACGCCGCGAGCGCGACTGCCAGCGAGGCAACACCTTTCGTGGTCGAGAACACATTGACGATCGTGTCCTGCTCCCATGGCGCTTGGCTCTTTCCGTTGCGGTAGCCGCCCCACAGGTCGACGACCTTTCGGCCGTCGCGGTACACCGCGACAGCGGCGCCGACCTCGTTGCCGCTGCTCAGGTTGCGACGAAAGGCATCGGCGACCGCGCCGTAGCCCTCGTCGACGTCACCACCCATCAGATCGGGAGGCATCTTGGTGCTTTGCGCCATGTTCGCTCCATCCCACGTCGGCGGAGTTGACGTTTGTTTCCGCCCTAGGAGGTGATAAGCCGCTACCTCGCGTGGCCTGCGAAGAATTGCGCCGACGCTTCGGAGGCGTCACCGGGCCAGATATGCCCAAGGCCATCGATCTGTTTCAGCACCACATCGCCGCCGGCCTGCCGGAAGCGAGCTGCTAGCTCGGTAGCGGAGATGATGTCGCTTGGGCCGCCCCGCCCGACCATCGGGCCGCCGTTGAAAGGCACGACCGGATCGGCGGTGCCGTGCGTCTCCAGCACCGCCACCGGGCGCGACGGCGCACACCCCATGTTCACGCCGAGGGTTCCTGCCACCGGGGCGACGGCGGCGAAGACATCGGCGCGTTCGCAGGCGAGCCGGTTGACCATGAACGCACCGGCTGACATCCCGGTCGCGTACACGTGGCCCGGTTCGATGCCGAAGTCGGAGACCAGCTTGGCGACCAGTCCCGTGATGAAGCCGACGTCGTCGACCCCTGTGCGGTCGGGCACCGACGCACCGCGGCCGTCGGCCCAGCTGAAGTCGATGCCGTCGGGGTAGACCACGACGAACCCGTGCCGATCGGCGACGGCGTCGTAGTTCGTTTCCCACTCCCAGCCGGCACCGATCGAGCCTGCGCCATGCAGATTGACGACGAGCCCAGCAGGATGCTCGAGACCAGGAGGCACGTGCAGGCTGTAGGTGCGGGCCAGTCCCCCGACGTCGAGCCGCCCTGGTTGGCCTGCCGATGCGGGCGCCGCGCCTACGGCGAGATATGCGAATACGCAAAGAGCCGCCAGCGCCAGATGACCACAGCGTCGGGGGGTCAGGCGCGCATTATTCATTGGCGCTATTGGACCGCGACCGCGACTGGCGCGCTGCGCTATTGGTGAAACTTTCACCAATTGGTCGACCTTCGGCAACGAGCGCCGAGTTACGCGGCAGCCCTCTTGTGGGCGGCCCACCAGCGGCCATGCAGGCGTTGGCAGTCGGCGATGAGCAGCGGCTCGGTGCCGGTGTAGTCGGGTCGCACCGCTACCGCCGCCGGGAGATCGGGGGTGCCGCCGCCCGTGATGACGACGGTGGCCAGACCGGCGGCGGTCGCTGCCCGCAGCCCTGACGCGGAGCCGGTCACCGCAAGTGCGTTCTCCGCGGGTATCCCGAGTTCCCACAGCGCGTTCTGGTGGGCCTCGCGATCCGGCATGGACTTCTTCACGTCGTCAGCGGTCACGACCGTTTCGACCAGCCCATCGCCGACGAGTGCGCGGATCAGCGGATCGGCCCAGCTTCGCGGGCCGTTCGTCACAACGCCCACCCAGACGCCTGCGGCGAACGCGTCCATCACGAGGTCGACGAGACCGCGCCGCGGCGTCAGATCGGCATCGTTGATGAACTCGTCGAACATCATGGTCTTGGTCGCGTAGATCTCGTCGGCGAGCAACGCGGTCAGCACATCGGATTCCGTGAGGATGCCGCGCTTGCGCAGCTCGGCGGAGACCCGCTGCCGCTCGTCACCGAGGGCCAAGAGCTGCCGATACCGGTCGACGGACCACTTGATGTCCAGGCCATGCGCGGCGAATGCGGCGTTGTACGCCAGCCGGTGGCCGTCGCATTCGATGTCGACCAGGGCATCGAGGTCGAAGATCACCGCACGCAGCGGATAAACAACGCTTTGCGCCGACGCATTGGCGTCCCACCAGAACCGACCCGCGCGCCATGATTTCTGCTGCGTTGTAGGCATGTGGATAGGGTGGCCCACATCACAGCCATCGGTCCTCCCCCAATTGGGGGATCGGCCAGGCCAAGTTCCCCTACCCCAGGAAAACGCCAGCTCTAAGGTGGTGCCATGACGAGCAGTCCTCCGGTGCGTCTTGTGCTGGTCGACGACCACGAGATGGTCATCGAGGGCCTCAAGGCGATGCTCGCCGCGTTCTCCGACCGGGTCGAAGTCGTCGGCCAGGCCGTTGGCGCTGAGAGGGCGTCGGGCGTGGTGGACGATCTCGACCCCGACATCGTGCTGTGCGACGTCCGCATGCAGGGTGCCAGCGGCCTTGACCTGTGTCTTCAGCTGCGTGAGAGCGATCCGAAACGCAAGGTCGTGATGCTGTCGGTCTACGACGACGAGCAGTATCTGTTTCAGGCTCTGCGAGTCGGCGCGTCGGGCTACCTGCTGAAGAGCATCAGCAGCGACGAGCTGGTCCGTCAGCTCGAGTTCGTGCACGGTGGCGCGACCGCGATCGACCCGAGCATGGCCGCAAGGGCGGTCGACACCGCGGCCCGCCTCCAGCGCGACGAGTTCTGGCCGGGCGCCCGCCAAGGCCTGACGCAGCGCGAAAGCGAGATCCTGTCGTTCGTCGTCAACGGGCTGTCCAACCGCGCCATCGCCACCAAGCTGGTCATCGGCGACGAGACCGTCAAGAGTCATCTGAGCTCGATCTACCGCAAGCTCGGAGTCAGTGACCGGACGGGCGCCGTCGCGACTGCGCTGCGGGAGGGGATTTATCATTGACGTCCTCCCCAGCCCTAAAGGCCGAAGATTCGACACCCATCCCACCGGCTTACGCGGCAGGAGGGGAGAGTTGAGGTTCACGGTTCGCAGACCGCCCGCTGGCGAGGTCTCCCCGTGCTGTCACCGCCCGTCCGGCGGCGATGTTGCGTGCAGCGTTGATATCGGCATTGCATCGACCAGCATCGCAGGCCTCGCACTCGAAAACCGCTTGACTCTTGCGGTTTCCGGGTGC
Source organism: uncultured Actinomycetota bacterium (assembly GCA_963766465.1). Classification (GTDB taxonomy): domain Bacteria; phylum Actinomycetota; class Actinomycetes; order Mycobacteriales; family Mycobacteriaceae; genus Mycobacterium. Next base: position 1,027,159 of record CAVXZT010000008.1, on the reverse strand, counting down.
GACGTGCCCGCAGGCGGAGCAACGTTGCGACGTGAACGCAGCCGGGATCTGCTCGACCCGGCCCAAAGCCTTGTGCTGCAGACGTGTTGCGAACTGGCCCCAGCCGCTTCGGCTGATTTCGCGGTTGAGAGCACGTTTCTGGGCGACTCTCACGCCTGGTTGTTCAACGGTGCCGCGCGCGGAGCGCGTCATCGCCCGCACATCAAGATCCTCGATCCTGATCAGGTCGAACCGCCGTGCGAGGTCGGTGGTGGTTTTCTCTATCCAGTCCTTCCGCCGATCTCTCTCGCGGGCTTTCAGTCTCGCGATCGCCAGCTTGGTCTTCTCGCGGCGATCGGAACCGCGCTGGGCGCGGGCGAGCCGTTGCTGCAACACCTTCAACCGTTTCGACTCGCCGGGGGTAAGTCCGGGTGCGCGCAGGAGCTTGCCGGTGGACAGCGCGGCCGACACAGCGACACCGCGGTCGATGCCGACCACGCTGCCGTCATCCGGCCCGACGATCGGCTCGGGGATGTGGGCGAACGCGATATGCCAGCGGCCAGCCCGATCCCGGGTAACCCGATAGGATTTGACGCCCTCCGGCACCGGCCGCGACAAGCGAAACCGCACCCACCCGATTTTCGGCACCCATACCCGGCCGAAGCGGCGGTTCAGCCGATCAACCTGATAGGGCTTCACACCCACCTACCGAAACCCTTCGTGCACACTGGCTTTACGCCATTTGGGGCGGCGGTGTGTGCCGTTGAAGAAGTTCTGCATGGCCTGCGCGAAATCCCGCAATGCTTGCTGCTGCACCGTCTGACTTCCCGTACGAAGCCACTCGTACTCGGCGCGGGCCTCCGTCAACTGCGCGCACTGCTCCAGATAGCCGGGAGCCTTGCGGCCTGGCTGCCAGTGCCGTTGCTGCTCCACCGCCAAATTCCACACATACCGCGCATCCCGACAGTGCCCCAGCAGCGCCTCCTCTTGCTCAAGCGTCGGCAACAGTCGAAACCGCAACATATCCGCACCGTAACCACCAACACCGACATCCTTGGGCGTCGCGCGCCCACACCTTTCGGGACCGGCGTCCGCGGACTGAAATTCAGGACTTCCAACCGATGGAGGCTTCGATGAGAGCCCGCCCACCCAACGCTGTCCGCGACCTCGTCGACGCCGACCGCGAACTCGCCTTGCTGCGTGAGCTGATCCAGGCCGCGTCGAAAGGCCCCGGCGTCGAACCGCTCGCTGCAGCGGCGGCGCGGATGATCACCGCCGCCACCGCCAGCGATGTGTGCTTCGTGCATGTGCTCGACGACACCGACCGGTCGCTGACACTCGCAGGCGCGACGCCTCCGTTCGACGCTGCGGTCGGCGAGATCCGGCTGCCGCTGGGGCAGGGCATTTCGGGATGGGTGGCCAGCCACCGCGAGCCCGTGGTGATCAGCCACGACAAGGAGGCCGACCCGCGGTACATGCCGTTTGAGTCGTTGCGCGGCAAGGACTTCACGTCGATGGTGTCGGTGCCGATGGAGACCGACCCAGGTGGGCTGGTCGGGGTCCTCAACGTGCACACCGTCGAACGCCGCGAATTCAGCGATCGCGACGTCGAACTCCTGCTCGTGATCGGCCGGCTGATCGCGGGCGCGCTGCATCAGGCCCGGCTGCACCGGCAGTTGGTGGCTCGCGAACGCGCGCATGAGAATTTCGTCGAGCAGGTCATCGAGGCCCAGGAGATCGAGCGGCGCCGGCTGGCGGGCGACATCCACGACGGCATCTCGCAGAGGCTCGTCACCCTGTCGTACCGGCTCGACGCGGCGACCCGAGCCGTCGACGATCCAGAGTTGATGGCCGAGCAGCTGGGCAAGGCTCGCGAGCTGGTCGACCTGACACTGCAGGAGGCCCGCGGAGCGATCAGTGGGCTGCGGCCGCCGGTGCTCGACGATCTCGGACTGTCCGGTGGGCTGGCCAGCCTGGCCCGCTCGATCCCCGACATCGACATGGAACTCGACCTCGACGACACCCGGCTTCCCGACCACATCGAGATTGCGCTGTATCGCATCGCCCAGGAATGCCTGCAGAACATCATCAAACATGCCAATGCAAAGCGAGCGCGGCTGACGTTCTTTGTCGACAGCGACACCGCGCGTCTCGAAATCGTCGACGACGGAGTGGGTTTCGACAAGTTCGAGCATCCGCTCGGCGGTGACGAGATGGGCGGCTACGGCCTGCTTTCGATGGCCGAACGCGCCGAAATCGTCGGCGGCAGACTCAACATCCGGTCACGGCCTGGCGCAGGCACCGCGGTGACGGCCACGATCCCACTGCCGTCTCCGGTGCGAGCAGAAGAAAGCTAGAAGTCGCCCGAACTACGGCGGAGCGTTTCGATGGACTCCGCGAGCGACCGAGACTCGTCGCCGGACATTCCGATATCGGCGAACACCTCTTTGTTGAGGGTGACGGTCGCGTCCTCGACCGTCGACCGGCCGAGGTCGGTGAGCTGCACCAGCGTGGTGCGGCCGTCGGTCGGATGCGGGATGCGTTCCACCAGCCCGTCGGCCTCCAGCCGGCGGATGGCGTGCGTGACGCTTGTGACGTGTACCTGCAACCGGTCCGACGCCTTGGTGATCGGCAGCGCGCCGCTCCGGCTGAACGCCAGCAGTCGTAGCAACTCGTAGCGCGAGAAACTCAGGTCGTAGGGCCTCAGCGAGGTTTCGACACGGGCAAGCAGGATCTGGTGTGCACGCATAACCGACGTCACCGCAACCATGCCGTCGGCGACGTCGCCCCAGCCCGACCGCTCCCAATTGGCGCGCGCCAACGCGATCGGATCACGCTCTCCGGGTTCCGTGCGCACGCCTCTTCATACCGCACGCGCCGTTCTTCAGTCGCCGAACTGCCGCAGCAAACCCAGTCAGCCCTTTGCGATCGATGCCACGGCCGATAGCACCGCGCGAGTCGACTGCCTGCTGCCCACGGTGATCCGAACGCTGCCGTCGGCGTAGTTGCGGACCTGCACCCCGGTGCCGTCGAACACCTCGCGCCACGGGTGGCGCCACGGCGGAAGGAAGACGAAGTTGGCGTGGCCGTCGGTGCTGTACACACCCATCGACCTCAGCCGCATGCGCAGGTAGCGCCGCTCAGAGGCGATCATCTGAATGCGTTGCCGCAGCTGGTTTTCAGCGTCATACGACGCCGCCACTGCGACCAGGCTGGTGATGCCGATTCCGAATGGGGGTTGCATCGTCCACAGCCGCCTTGCCAGTTCTGGTGCGCAGAAGCCGTAGCCAATCCTCAGGCCTGCTAGCCCGTATGCCTTCGAGAACGTGCGCAGCACCACGACATTCGGATACCGCTCGACGAGAGCTGGCCCGTCGATCCGATACGCCGGCGACAGGAACTCCACGTAAGCCTCGTCCAGCAGCACGACGGTGTCCCGCGGCACCCGCCGCAAGAAGCGCTCAACGTCGGCAGCGGGTTCGATAGTGCCCGTCGGGTTGTGCGGCCTGCAGACCACGACCACGCTCGCGTGCTCTGCCGCCGCGGCCATGGTGTCGAGGTCGTGATGGCCATGCGCATCCAACGCCACGGTGACCGACTCGAGCCGATTCATCTGCGCGAAGATTGGATACCCGTCGAACGTCGGCGACGTCATCACGATCTTCTCGCCAGGACTCGTGACCGCCTGCAGCACCTGCAAGATGACACCTGTCGCGCCGACCCCGATCACCACCTGGTCGTCGCGCACTCCGACACGCCCTGCGATCAAGGAGCGCAATCGCTCCGGCAGGTACTCGGGATAGCGGTTGGCCGCGTCGACCGACTCGATCAGCGCCGAGCGAACCGCAGGAAGCGGCGGAAACGGATTCTCGTTGAGCGACAACGCCAATGGGTTGAGCGCGCTGGGCAGAGCCGCGACTGCTTCAGTCAGTTCGGGCTTGAGTGTGGCCATCAGTCGCGACCGCCCCACTTGATCGCGGCGGCCCCTGCGAAGTCGCCAGCGTGCGCGAACGCCGCCATCATGACTACATCGCCCTTCTTCAGGGTGCCGTCTGAGATGGCCCGGTCGAGGTTGATCGGGATGCCTGCGGCGAACAGGTTCCCGCACTCATCAAAAGTATCGAGGTGTCTCGATTTATCCAGTTCCAGCGCTTCGCGCCAGTTGCGCAGAAACACGCGGTTGGGCTGGTTGGTGACCAGCAGGTCAAGATCCTTGGGTTTCACGCCGATTCGGTCACACACGGCGTAGGACACCTCCGGAACCTGACGGTTGCCCCTGGCAAGCACTTTGGTGATCTTGCTTTCAGTGAAGCCGATGTGAAGCTCGCCGACTCCCGGCTGCCACCACTTGCGCGGCGGGTCGACGGCCAGGGTCATGTCTCCGGCGTACTCGCCGTAGGTGCGGCATTCGATGTCGAGGATCGGCGATTGGTCGGACAGCCTGACGAGCCCGACCGCGGCGCCATCGCCCGGCACCGAAGCCTGTGCCTTTGGACGGACCGTCGGCTGGTCGAATACCTGTCCTGCGGCGTTCTGAGCTATCGCGATGAGCGCGCTCTTCCCCGCGCCCGACGAAAGCAGCTGGCGGGCCAACTGGAGCCCGAGCACGAACGCGGCACATCCGCCGTTGTGGAGGTCCAGCACCCAATTCGGTTTCATGCCAAGGCGATGCGCCATCCCGCCGCCTCCGCCGTAGAACGGCGCGTCCGGTTGTTGAGTGTGGGTGATCAGCACGTCGACGTCGGCGAGCACGTCCTGGCCGTGGCGCTCGATCAATCCTGCCGCGGCCCGCTCCACCATGTCGATCGCCGTCTCATCCTGGGCCACGTGGTGGCGGAATTTCGGCGCGCGGAACATCACGTTGTCGCGCAGGTCGTCGGACTCCGCGAACTGGGCATAGTACTCGGCGCCGATCGGCTCGCCGGGCAGATACGTCGAAACGTCTATCAGGCTGACGGTCATGCGATCCTCACTTCATCCAGTCCGGGGTGACCGGCAGGCCGTTGTGGTGGCGGTATTCGGCAATTGCCTTGAGGTTCTTCAACTCCAGTAGGTGGCCAGGGCCGAACATGTCCCAGAAGTCCCCGACCCAGACCGGCCGCTCGGGCGGGGCGGCCTCCGGGTAGGGATTCTTGTCGTAGAACGGGTGGTGGCAGTTGGTCCACAACACGACCGAGCCCGGCTTGTCGAACACCACCTGTGCGTCGACGATCCGAATCAGGTAGATCATCCAGAGGTGCTTGCCCTGATCCCACGCGCAGTGGTAGTCGACGGTCATGGCGTCCCTGTTTGCATGAGTGCGGGTGAAGATCTGTGTCTCCGAACCCAATCGGTCGTATGCGAGCCACAGGCCGGGTTCCTCGGTCGGGGTGAATCCCCGCAGGCTGTACGTCCACTCCTCGAGACAGCGGGTGTCCGACATGTAGTCGAACAGCTCGTCGGGCGGACAGTCGATATAGCTGTTGACGGTGCAGAACTCGCCGAACACCTGGTCGTGCGGGTACACCGACCGCATCATCTCCATGATGATTGGGGTGGCCTTCTCCCGAGGCGCGGTCTCGATGCGGACCACGTCGTCGATCGGATCGATAGTGCCCCTGTGAGCGGTGATGTCGTCAAGCGCGGGCAGTGACATTGGAGTGGTTCTCCTTTGTGAGGTGCGGTTGCTTTGCGGCGGCATTGCCGAGAAAGGCTGCAAATGGGGGGATTTCGTCGGGCGAGCATTCGACGCTGACCACTGAAGGGCCGTCGACGTTCAACGCAGTCCGAACCGCGGCTCGCAGTTCGGAGATGTCGTCGACGTCCACCGCCTGCAGCCCTGGAAACATCGTTGCCAGTCCGGCACCAAGTCTGCTTGGGCCGAATCGGTTGTAGCTGTACAGGTCGTCATAGAACAGCTGCTCGCGCGTCACGCACATCGCGTGCGCATGGTTGTCGAACAGCAGGAACGTCACCGGCAGCTTGTACTGGACCGCGGTGTGAATCTCCATGCCGTGCATGAAGAATGAGCCGTCGCCTGCAATGACGACCGTGCGTCGATGCCTCCCAAAGGCCATGCCAACACCCGCGCCGAAGCTGTACCCCATCCCGCCCATGCCGAGCGCGACAATGAAACGGCCGTCGCGTCGCACCGGCAGGTAATGGATCGCCGACGCTCCGATATTCCCAGCGTCGACGACGATGTCCGTCCCGTCGGGCAATGCTGCGTCGAGCACCGTCATCGCATCGCGGTACCGAATTCCGGCGCCGCGGAACGCCGGTGGCCGCAGCTCTGTCTGCGAGACCTCGTCGGGAACTCGCGTTCGCGTCGGCCGACCGCCACCTGACAGTGCCGCGGTCAACATCGTCAGCGAGCCGCGAAGGTCGTCTGTGTGCACGTGGGTGCATGGCACGTACGGCGCTGCGGAGCCGAGCGAGAACACAGGCACGGATGCAAGGGCATCGTCCAGCCCGGCACGGGATGTCACGCTCAGGCGGGTGCCGAGCAGAAGGCAAAGCGCACTGTCGGCGATGGCGTCGACAACCCCGGGATGCCCCATGACTCCCGTAACACCGAGCGCCGAAGACGACCCCAAACCGGGCGTGCCCGCGACGTCCTTGGCGTCGGGCACGGTGGCAATCCTTGCTCGCAACATTGCGCGTAGCTGCTCGAGTGCGTCGCGAGCGTCATCCCTCGCGACCTGCTCGCCTGCGATGATCGTGATCGGCCCGTCGGCGTGGCGCAGCGCGCACGCGATCGCCTCCGGGTCACCGAGTCGGGTCTCGATCGGTTCGAACCAGCGGACACCGCCGTTGACCCCGATCTCGGCCTGCTGAATGTCCTTGGGCAGCAGCAGGACCGCGGGACCGCCCGTGCGCGCCGCCGCCACCGCCTCGGGCAGTGCGGACACGATGTCCTCCGGCGTCACAATCCGCCGGCAATACACCGAAACCGCGGAGAACAGCGCCTCGGCGTCCAACGCGCCGTTGCGGCCGCTGGTGTCCTGGAAGGAGCCGCGACCGTCGAGCATGGTCGGCGGTTGGCCGATCAGCGCCAGTACCGGCACGCGGCTGGCGAACGCCTCGCCCAGCCCCGGCACGGTGTTGAGGCACCCGCCGCCCGAGGTCGCGGCAACGACACCGAGCCCGGCACCGCTGCGACTGTAGCCGTCGGCCATGGTGGCCGCGCAGAACTCGTGTTTGGCCAGAACCGCGGTGATGTCGTCACGGAAGAACGCCGCGTCGTAGAGGTCCTCGATATTGGCACCGTCGACACCGAAGATGAAGTCGACGCCACTCGCCGCAAGCTGTTCGACGATGTGGTCGACAACTCGATGCCTACCGGCCATTTCTCACCAGCTTCCCGAGCCCCCACCAGTGACACGACTCGCAAAGTAGTTGGGTTCACTGAGTGGCCCGAATCACAGGCTCGTTTCGAGCAGCACCTTCCCGTCGTCGGGCGAAACCAGTTGCACCGCAGCGATTTCGTCCTTCTGGATCGGAGTTGTTGCGCTCGGCAGCGCAGTAGCGCCGGACAATCCGAGCCACGTCGCGACCTGCGTGTGGCTACCGTCACGGCCGACCACGACCATGCCGAGGTTCTGTGGTTCGGTGTTGCCGCTCTGGCCCCAGTCACCGTACGAGCAGGCCATGTCGATGCGGGTGCCCCAGCCGTAGCCGGTCAGTGAGATCGAGGCGTTGATCGGCGTCTCCGAGACCTTGGCCATCTCGATCCCCTGCGCCTGGGTGGTTTCCTGCGGGGTCGAGTTCTCCAGGCCCACGATCTCGGGACGGATGGCGATCACCACCCCGACCGCGAGCAGCGCGGCGGCCACCCCGACCGCAGCCGACGTCAGCCAGCGGGACCGCCTGCGTCGCCACCGGACCTTGTCGAGTACCGAGTCGAGTACCTCGGGCCGAAGGGGCGGCGTTTCCGGCGTCTCCTCGTCGAGCGCACGCACGTCCTCGAGATCCAGCATCGCCAACATCGCGGGGATACCGCTGATCTCGGCGACAGCCGATCGGCACCGCTTGCAGGTTTCCAGGTGCGCCTCGTACTCGCGGCGTTCACTGCTTGTCAGCGAACCGAGGACATAGGCCGCGTCCCAGGTCACGTAGCGATCGCCGTCCAACAGATCACCGCCTAGGGGAAAACCGAATTCTGTCATCGTGTCACCCCCATTTCCTGGAGATTGAGCCGCAACGCCCGAACGGCGTAGTGAAGTCGGGATTTCACCGTTCCCTCCGCGATCTGAAGATCGTTCGCGATCTGTGCGGTGGTCCACCCCTGGTAGTACGACCGGCGGATCACCGCACGGTGTTCTTCGGACAGCTGGCTGAAGGCCGTGCCAAGAAGCAACCGGTCCAACGCGGAGTCCACCTCGTCTGGTCCAGCGCGGTCGGCAACCTGTTCTAAGTCGGGTGTGCCCGATTCGTTGCGCCACCGCGCGCTGCGGCGCTCGTCGATGATGAGGTTACGCGCCACGGTGAACAGCCAGGCCCTTGCCGACCGTTCGACCTCGTCGGTCACTTCGGGGTGACGCCACGCCCGAAGCAGCGTCTCCTGCACAACATCCTCCGCGCGCGCTTGATCACCAGTTAGCCGCAGGGCATAGCGCCACAATGCGGCGGCGTGCTCGTCGTAAAGCACCCGCATCATGGCGGCCTCTGGATCGTCCACTACCAACCTCCGTCTTTGATACGACGTTGGTGGTGATCTGGTTCATCGCTATGCTCCGCCGCCTCGCTGCGGTCAGCAGCCAGAATCGCGAATTTCGCATCAACGACGGCGGGCGCCGAGTGTGGGCTTGATACACGCCATGGGCAGCTTCGACGTGCGGGTAACCCACGTTCGGCGGAAGTCCGGTACTACACCGTGAGGATTCGCGGGCCATCATCCGTGACGGCCACGGTGTGCTCCCAGTGCGCAGCGCGCGACCCGTCGGCGGTCACGACGGTCCATTCGTCTTCCAGCACAACGGTCTTCGTGGTACCGAGGGTGAGCATCGGTTCGATGGCCAGCACCGAACCCGGCGCCAGGTGGGGCCCGCGGCCGGGGGCCCCCTCATTGGGCAGGAACGGGTCCATGTGCATCTGGCGGCCGATGCCGTGACCCCCGTATCCAGCGACAATGCCGAACTTGCGGTCATATCGCGCCTCGGCGGCGTGCGTTTCGACCTCGATGGCGTGGGAGACGTCAGTGAGCCGGTTTCCGGGCACCATGGCGGCGACGCCGGCCTCCATGGATTCCCGAGTCGCACGGGACAACATGTCGTCGACGGGGATCAGGGTCCCGATGCCGAACGTGACCGCTGAGTCGCCGTGCCAGCCGTCGAGGATCGCGCCGCAGTCGATGGAAACCAGATCGCCAGGTGCCAATGTCTCGCCCGCTGACGGAATCCCATGCACCACACGGTCATTCACCGAAGAACAGATGCTGGCCGGGAAGCCGTGGTAACCGAGAAAGGATGGAATACCGCCGCCGTCGCGGATGACCGACTCGGCGATCTCGTCGAGCGCCAGTGTGGAGACCCCGGGAGCGGCGGCCTGCCGTACGGCTAGAAGCGCGGAAGCGACCAACGACCCGGCCGCTGCCATCGCGTCGAGTTCACCGTCGCTGCGCTGCGCGACGACCTTGCGGCTACGCAGCCCCGGAAGGCCGATCATCGATTACTTGCCGAGAGCCCGCAGTGCCCGGGCAAAGACCTCATCGAGCGCGCCCACCGCGTCGACGGTCTGCAGGTTGTTGTGGCTGTAGTACTCCAGCAGCGGCTCGGTCTCGTCCCGGTACACCTGCATCCGGTTGTGGATGACCTCTTCGGTGTCGTCGGCGCGACCCCTTGACTTCAAACGCTCGAACAGCTCCGCCTCGGAGACGGCGAACTCCAGCACCGCGTCGAGCTTGGTGTTGTGGTTCTTGAGCATCTCGTCGAGCGCCCGAGCCTGCTCCACCGAGCGGGGGTAGCCGTCGAGAATAAAGCCGTCGGTGGCGTCGGGCTGCTCGATCCGGTCTTCGACCAGTTTGTTCGTCAACTCCGAAGGGACCAGATCGCCGGCGTCGAGATAGCGCTTGGCCTCGACGCCCAGCGGCGTGCCCTCGCTGATGTTCTTGCGGAACAGGTCCCCGGTCGAGATCTGCGGTATGCCGAGCTTCTCCGACAGCTGCAGAGCCTGTGTGCCTTTGCCCGCACCGGGCGGCCCGAGTAGGACGACTCTCACTTCAGGAACCCTTCGTAGTTACGTTGCATGAGCTGGCTCTCGATCTGTTTGACGGTATCCAATCCGACGCCAATCATGATCAGAACCGCAGTTCCGCCGAACGGCAAGTTCTGCACGCCGCCGCTGTTGCCCATCTCCAGGAACAGGTTCGGCAACACGGCGATCACGCCCAGATAGATCGAGCCAGGAAGGGTGATCCGGCTCAGCACATAACGCAGGTAGTCGGCGGTGGGTTTGCCCGGGCGGATGCCGGGGATGAAGCCGCCGAACTTCTTCATCTCGTCGGCACGCTCGTCGGGGTTGAACGTGATCGACACGTAGAAGTACGTGAAGAAGATGATCAGCCCGAAGTAGACGGCGATATAGACCGGATCCGCAGGGTTCGTCAGATAGTTGGCGACGAACCGCGGCCACCAGCCGTTGCTCGCATTCGGGTTTCCACTGGTGATGAGCTGCGTAATCAGGTGCGGGATGTAGATCAGCGACGACGCGAAGATGACGGGGATAACGCCGGCCTGGTTGACCTTGAGCGGCAGATATGTCGACGTGCCGCCGTACATACGCCTGCCGACCATCCGTTTGGCGTATTGCACCGGGATGCGTCGCTGGCCCTGCTCGACGAACACGACGCCGATGATGATGATCAGCGCCGCCACGCAGACCGCGGTGAACACCATGCCACCGCGGCTGTCCAGGATGGTCTTGCCCTCGATCGGGATACGCGCTGCGATGCCCGCGAAGATCATCAGCGACATGCCGTTGCCGATGCCGCGCTCGGTGACCAGCTCGCCCATCCACATCACCAGCGCCGCACCCGCCGTCAGCACCAGCACCAGCACGACCAGCGTGAAGATGTTCAGGCCCTCGCTCTGGCCCTGGATGATGTCGAGCGTGCAGCCCTGCAGCAGCCCACCGTTGGCGGCCAGCGCCACGATGCTGGTGGCCTGAAGGATGGCCAGTGCGATCGTCAGGTAGCGGGTGTATTGGGTGAGCTTCGCCTGGCCCGCTTGACCCTCTTTACGCAGCTGTTCGAAGCGCGGGATCACGACGCCGAGCAGCTGCACGATGATGCTGGCGGTGATGTACGGCATGATGCCGACCGCGAACACCGTGAGATGCAGCAGCGCGCCGCCGGAGAACAAGTTGATCAGCGAGTAGATCTGCGCCGAGTCGCCGCCGGTGACCTGCGCGACGCACTTCTGCACGTTCGGGTAATTGACGCCCGGCGAAGGGATCGAGGCGCCCACCCGGTACAGGATGACGATGCCGAGGGTGAACAGGATCTTGCGCCGCAGGTCGGGTGTCCGCAGAGACGAGATGAAAGCCGACAGCACTCTTCCTCCTGCGCAGCCGACCTGTTGGATCGCGGCGTGCGAACGGGGCTGGATTTACCAGCGTATTGGTTAAGTCATGCGCGATGCCCCGGCCAGGCGCGCAGCCTGCGGAGTCACACGTCAAACAGTCTACGAGACTAACAGTTGAGGTTGCGTTGGCCCGCATCCGCTGCGGGCAGCGACGGCAGAGCCTGCTTTCAGATTCGGAGCGTACAGTCGGCGCCAGGTCGTTACATCACCTAAGTAACGCGTTTTGTTTTACGTAGACAGGGGTCACGGATGGCACGCACAGACAACGACACGTGGGATCTGGCATCGAGTGTCGGGGCGACGGCCACCATGGTGGCAGCGGCCCGCGCGATGGCCTCCACTGCCGACGATGCACTGATCGACGATCCGTTCGCCGAGCCACTTGTGCGCGCGGTCGGCGTCGACTTCTTCACCCGCCTGGTCACCGGCGACCTGCGTCCGGAGGACCTCGACAGCGACAGTGAGTCGGTCGGCATGCAGCGGATGACCGACAACATGGCGGTGCGGACCAAGTTCTTCGACGAGTTCTTTCTGAGTGCCACCGAAGGCGGCATCCGGCAAGCGGTGATCCTGGCGTCGGGCCTGGATTCGCGCGCTTACCGGCTGGAGTGGCCCGCGGGCACCACGGTGTATGAGATCGACCAGCCCGACGTCATCGAGTTCAAGTCCAGGACCCTGGCCCAGCTGGGCGCCGAACCGACCGCCCAGCGCCGCCCGGTCGCGATGGATCTGCGCTACGACTGGCCGTCGGCACTGATCGAAGAGGGCTTCGACCCGAACCAGCCGACGGCATGGAGTGCGGAGGGCCTGCTGGGCTACCTACCGCCGGATGCGCAGGACCGGCTGCTCGACACCATCACCGAGCTGAGCGCGCCCGGCAGCCGGGTAGCCGTGGAAAGCGTGCCGAACATCGACCCCGCCGATCACGAGCGGGCGATCGAGCGCATGCAGGCCGCCTCCGAGCGGTGGCGCGAGCACGGCTTCGACCTCGACTTCGCCGACCTGGTTTACCTCGGCGACCGCAACGAGGCGGCCTCGTATCTGGGCGACCACGGCTGGCAGCTGAGCCGGCAGAGCGTCACGGAGCTGTTCGCCGCCAACGGCCTGCCTCCCCTTGAGGTTGAGGACGAGGGCAACTTCGGAGATCTGCAATACGTCAGTGGGGTGTTGGGCGGTACCCGATGAGTCGCACCGACGCCGACAGCTGGGATCTGGCATCCAGCGTGGGCGTGACGGCCACCATGGTCGCCGCGGCCCGCGCCCTGGCCAGCAGAGAACCCGACCGGCTGATCGACGACCCGTACGCCGCGGCGCTTGTGCGCGCGGTGGGCGTCGACTTTTTCACCCGGCTGGTCGACGGTGAGATTCCGTTGTCGACGATCGAAGGCGACGGCCCCAAGGTGATGGCAGGCGTGATCGCCGTCCGCACCCGGTTCTTCGACGACTTCTTCGTCCAAGCGGGTGAGGCGGGTATCCGGCAGGCAGTGATCCTGGCGTCGGGCCTGGATTCCAGGCCCTACCGGCTGCCGTGGCCGACGGGCAGCACGGTCTACGAGATCGACCAACCCAAGGTCATCGCGTTCAAGTCCACGACGATGACGGCCATCGGCGCCACACCGACTGCCGAGCGCCGTGCAGTCAGCATCGACCTTCGCGAGGACTGGCCGGCCGCGTTGCGCCGCAGCGGGTTTGACGAGACGCAGCCGACGGCGTGGAGTGCCGAGGGGTTGTTGGTCTACCTTCCGCCCGACGCCCAGGACCGGTTGTTCGACAACATCACCGCGCTCAGCGCAGCCGGAAGCCAACTGGCCACCGAATACCATCCCGACGCCGGAGCCGCCGTCGCGCAACGCACCAAGACAATGGGTGCCCAGTGGCAACAGCATGGGTTCGATGTAGATCTGTCGAAGCTGTTCTACGAAGGCGACCGCAATCCCGTCGTCGAGTATCTGACCGACCACGGCTGGCAGGTCAACGCCCGCTCCCGACCCGAAGTGTTCGCCGGCTACGGCCGCGAATTCCCTGATACCGAAGAGCTTTCGCCGCTGCGTAACTCGCTGGCCGTCATCGCCACACGAAAGTAGGAGATCCGCATGGCCCGAACCGAAAGCGACACCTGGGATCTGGCATCAAGCGTCGGTGAGACGGCGACCGGAGTCGCCGCCGGTCGCGCGCTGGCCTCACGGGGTCCGAACCAGTTGATCGACGATCCGTTCGCCGAACCGTTGGTGAAAGCGGTCGGCTCCGAAATCTTCACCAAGATGCTGACCGGTGACATCGACCTCGATGACGCCGACCCATCGTTCAACCGTCAGCGGATTGCCGAGGGCATCGCGGTGCGCACCCGATACTTCGACAACTTCTTCACCGCCGCGACCGACGCCGGCATCCGCCAAGCAGTCATCCTGGCCTCAGGACTCGACGCGCGCGGCTATCGCCTGCCGTGGCCGTCGGGGACGACCGTCTTCGAGATCGATCAGCCACAGGTCATCGAGTTCAAGACCACGACGCTCGGCGATCTCGGTGCCCGTCCGACCGCCGACGTGCGTGTCGTGGGCATCGATCTTCGCAATGACTGGCCGGCAGCCCTGCGCGCGAAGGGATTCGACCTCACACAGCCCACGGCGTGGATCGCCGAGGGACTGCTGATCTACCTTCCGCCCGATGCTCAGGACCAGTTGTTCGACAACATCGCCTCACTGAGTCCTGCGGGCAGCAGGCTGGCAACCGAGTTCATCCCCGACACCGACGTCTTCACCGACGATTGGGCACAGACCCGCACTGAGCGGTGGCGCCGCCTCGGCGTGAATGTCGACCTACGGGAATTGGTTTACCGCGGCAAGCGCAGCCACGTCACCCGGTACCTCGAGGCCGGCGGTTGGCACGTCACCGCGGACACCGTGCCGGACCTATACACCGCCAACGGTTTCACGCTTCCCGACGACGAACGTGGTCGCGTGATGGCCGACGTCAAGCTCATCAGCGCAACCCTAAAGTAGGAGACATGGCACGCACCGACAACGATTCCTGGGACCTGGCGTCCAGCGTTGGCGCCACTGCAACGATGGTGGCCGCCCAACGGGCACTCGCCAACCGCGAAGGGCTGATCGACGACCGGTTCGCCGAACCGCTGGTACGCGCGGTGGGACTGGACTTCTTCGTCCGCGCCCTCGACGGTGAGATCAAATTCGAGGACGTCGACCCCGAGTTCAACATGCGTCGCGCGGCCGAGGGGATGGCAGTTCGCACCCGATGGTTCGACAAGTTGTTCACCGATGCCGCGGCCGCGGGCGTACGCCAAGCGGTGATCCTGGCCGCCGGCTTGGATGCGCGCGCTTACCGGCTGCCGTGGCATGACGGGACAACCGTGTACGAGCTCGACCAGCCGGAGGTCATCGACTTCAAGACCCAGACGTTGTCCGGCCTCGGCGCGAACCCCAAGGCCGACCGGCGCACCATCGCGATTGACCTGCGCAATGACTGGCCGAAGGCGCTGCTGGACAACGGTTTCGATCCCACCCAGCCCACCGCGTGGATCGCCGAGGGCCTGCTGATCTACCTGCCACCCGAGGCTCAGGATCTGCTGTTCGACCGGATCAACGAGCTCAGCGCGCCGGGCAGTCGGGTGGCCACCGAACACATTCCTGACGTCAGCATGTTCTCCGACGAGCGCTCACAGCAGATCACCGACCGGTTCAAGAAGTACGGCTCGGACATCGAGATGAAGGACCTCATCTACCACGGCGAGCGCAGTCATGTCATCGAGTACCTGACCGCACACGGCTGGGACGTGTCGGCCCAGGAAATGCGTGATGCATACGCCGCCAACGGTTTTGAGTTCCCAGAGAATGAGACCATGGGGTTCTTCGCCAACCTCAGCTACGTCAGCGCTGTGAAGCGCTAGCTCAGAGCGGCCTGCTCAGCTCGAACCGGTTGCCGTCGAGGTCGTGGAACCAGACGAACTCGTTGTTCGCGCTGCGGCGGACCTCCCCAACGTCGACTCCCCGGTCGATCAGTTCACGCCGCGCGGGCTCGAGGTCGCCGCTCATGACCACGACCACGTAGGTGTTGCGATCGTTGTCTTCGCGCACGCGTGACTGATTGGCAGGCAGCTGCCACAGCGAGACCACCGCACCCGCGATCGTGTAGACGGCGATGGGATGTTCAGGCCCATCGGCGCCGACGTGAATCGGTTCCAGCCCAAGCTTCTCGCGATACCACGCCACGGATGCGGCCACATCACGCACCCGCACGACGGTCGAAACCATCGACGCGTCGTCGAACAGACCGCCCGTCACGGCTGCCCCGCCAACTCTAGGAAACGGGCAAAGCGGTCCTGGATCGGGTTGATCCACACAGGATTTGGTTCGACGACGCGTTCCGTCGACGCCCACCTGGCGGCGTCGGCCGTTGACGTTTCGAGGCCCGCCGCCACCCTGCCGATGAACGCCGCTCCCAAGGCGGCGCCCTCCGGTACGGCCGACACGTCGACGGGCAGACCGGTGGCATCGGCGAGGGCTTGCATCCATGGCTGCACACGGGTTCCGCCACCGGTCGCCACGATTCGAGCAGCGGTCGCGCCGCTCATCTCGATGAACTGCCGCACGACGAAACCTGACGCTTCGTAGCCCGCCCGCCGCAGCGCGGCACCGCCATGGGTGAGGTCAAGGCTGTCGAGCGCCGCCCGACGACCCGGATCGTAGTACGGCGTGCGCTCACCGCGAACGTACGGCGACCACACCGGAACCCGTCCAGGATCAACCGGCGAGTTATCTTCGGCGGCAAGGGCATTCACCCAGTTGAGGAAAAGACCACCTGCGTTGCTTGGCCCGCCGATCTGAAACTTTCCTTCCGCGATGTGCGGCAGGGTCCACAGGCCGGGCACGTCGCGATATTCCGGGATCGTTATCCACACGATCAGGGTGGTGCCGCAGAGCACGACCACGTCGCCGACGCTGCCCGCATCCGCGATCAGCTGCTCGCACAGGGCATCGACCGAACCGGCCGCCAGCAAGGAATCGGCATCGCGCAGCTGGCCGACCGCGGCCCCGGTCGGCTCGACCCTGGGCATGCGGTCGGCCGTCGCACCGCAGTCCGCGCAGGCATCTTCGTTCCAGCCGTTGCCGTCGAATAACGGATACGTCGTGCTCGCGGTGGCGTTGTCGACAACGGCCTCGCCCGCCAACGCGTGGTTGGCCACGGCCGCCGCAGGCCAGTACCCCTTGGCATCGGGTGCCTCACGCGCCGTCCAGCGCAGGAATTCGACCGTTTCAGTGCTCATGAAGGTGGTGTCGGGGCCCGCCGGTCCCCTGCCCCGGCTGTCGCCGTACAGCAGACCCGGGGTCAGCGGCCCACCCTGGTCGTCGACGGCTGTCAGGGACGGCACCATCGCCGTGACCGCAACCGCGACCGCGTCGGGCCTGCCGAGTTCGCCGAGCGCGGCCAGCGGGCCCCGCCGCCACGCCTGGTCGGCGTCGTGCTCGAGGCGGTCGGGGCCGGGCACCCGCAGCTGGTGGGGAACTCGTGCCCTTGCCACCACATGGCCGTCCTCGTCGGCGGCCACGGCTTTGACGGCGGTGGTGCCGATGTCGATGCCGATTGTGACGGCTTTGCCTGACACGGGCGTCACCGTACGCCAGCATGATCAGTCGTGACACGACTTCGGGCCCTGGTGACGGCTCCATTGCGTGGTCCCGGTTTCGACAAGCTCCGCGAGCTTGCCGACGTGATCTACGACCCGTGGATCGATCAGACGCCGCTTCGGATCTACACCGCCGAGCAGCTGGCCGAACGAGCCTCGGCAGAGAACGCGGATGTGCTTGTCGTCGAGAGTGATTCGGTAAGCGGCCCGGTGTTCGACCTGCCGCTGCGGGCCATCGCTTCGACCCGCGGCGACCCGAACAACGTCGATGTCCCCGGCGCCACCGGTGCGGGCATCCCTGTGCTCTACACCCCCGGCCGCAACGCCGACGCCGTCGCCGAAATGACGATCGCCCTGCTGTTCGCGGCAACGCGGCAGGTGTTGCCGGCCGACGCCGACGTCAGGGAGGGGCAGGTGTTTCGCGACGGCACGATCCCCTACCAGCGGTTCCGGGCGTGGGAGGTGGCGGGGCTAACGGCAGGGCTGGTCGGCCTTGGCGCCGTCGCAAGGGCGCTGCGATGGCGCCTGAAGGGACTGGGCGTCGACGTCATCGCCTATGACCCGTACAGCGACGAGGCGCGCCACAGTCTCGACGAACTGCTCGCCCTCGCCGACATCGTCTCGCTGCATGCACCGGTCACCGACGAGACCATCGGCATGATCGGCGCCCCGCAGTTCGCCACGATGCGCGACGGGGCGGTGTTCCTCAACACGGCCAGAGCCCAGCTGCACGACACCGACGCCCTTGTCGAAGCCCTGCGCAGCGGCAAGGTCGCCGCCGCTGGCCTTGACCACTTTGTCGGCGAATGGCTCCCAACCGATCACCCGCTGGTGAGCATGCCCAACGTCGTCCTCACGCCCCATATCGGCGGGGCCACGTGGAACACTGAGGCCCGGCAGGCGCAGGTCGTCGCCGACGGCCTCGAGGCGCTGCTGTCTGGACGCACGCCCACGCACATCGTCAACCCGGAGGTGCTGGCCCGATGAGATTCGTCGACAACCCGGAAACGGCCGTTCTGGCCGCCGCCAAGGACATGCTGCGGCGCGGACTCGTCGAGGGCACCGCGGGCAACATTTCGGCCCGTCGCGAGGACGGCAACCTCGTCATCACGCCGTCATCGGTCGACTACGCCGACATGGCACTCGACGATCTCGTGCTGGTCGACCCGGAAGGTGCGGTGCTGCATGCCAAGGAAGGTCGTTCGCCGTCCAGTGAGATGCACCTTCACCTGTCCTGCTATCAGGCGTTCGACGACATCGGCAGCGTGATCCACAGCCATCCGGTGTGGGCCACCATGTTCGCGGTTGCGCATCAGCCCATTCCGGCATCCGTCGACGAGTTCGCCGTCTACTGCGGCGGAGACATTCGCTGTGCCGAGTACGCGGCGTCGGGCACACCCGATGTCGGCACCAACGCTGTCAAAGCGTTGGAAGGCCGAGCGGCCGCGTTGATCGCCAATCACGGCCTGGTGGCGGTGGCACCCCGACCCGACAAGGCCCTGCACGTGACGGCACTCGTCGAGCGGACCGCCCAGATCGTCTGGGGTGCACGGGCTCTCGGTGGCCCAGTGCCCATCCCCGACGAGGTCAACAAGAACTTCGGCGCGGTGTACGGCTACCTCCGCCAAAACCCGATGTAGAGGCGATTGCGCGATAGCGCGTGAGCCGTCCGACGAAGCGATGCGGCCGCGAGGCCACTACGTTGCAGTCGAACCCGACCGACCGCAATAGTCGCGGGAGCGCGTCCCCGAGGTTCCCCACGATGTGCGGGTTGCGCAACATTCGCCGAGCCATCACACCGTCGCTTGCGGTCATCGGTCCACCGATGTCGAGGATGTGCAGCTGACCGCCGGGACGCAGAACGCGGTGAATCTCCGCTGCGGTTGCCGCTTTCACCTCGTCGGCCAGGTGATGCAGCATCATCGACGACAGCACCCGGTCGAATTCGCCATCGGCGAACGGGAGCTCTTGTGCGAACGCGCGCTCGAACCGAATACCCGTCATTCGACGTGCCTTTCGTTGTGCACGCGCAAGTGCCCGCGGGTCGGGATCGGTACCCACTACGTCGGCATACGGCTCAGCGCGCTTGACGCGAGTCGTGACGTTGCCGGTACCGCAGCCGATTTCAAGGACGCGCAACCCGGGCGCAAGGTCGGCCTGTGCGACGAGTGCGTCGTAAGGCTTGCTCATGCCGAAAACGCGGGTCAGCAGGTCGTAACCCGGAAGGAATGCATCGCGTCCGGCGGCGGGGATGAAGTCGTGCTCGGTCACGGAATGTGGACGATGTTCGGTCATGTGTTCCATGGTTGCCTGCTACCGCACACAGGTGTTGGGTGATTATCGGGAGAAATGGGACTATCTTCGGTCGTATGCGTCGACCCACTCGGCTGGTCCGTCACCGCGACGGGGTCCCGGTTTATCAGTACCGGTCGGATTTCGACACGCCCCCGGTCGCAGTGGTCCGAGCGGTCCGGAGCGAGGTCCGCGAAATCGGCGTGCACATCCACGACTTCCCTGCCCTTTGGTACGAGCACACGACTGGCCTGGTGTACGTGGTGGCGCCGGGCGCCGCGGTCGATCCGGGACAGGTCGCACAGCGACACGACGGGGTCGCGGTGTTCTTCGATCCTGCAGCGCTCGACGGCGACGGGCGATCGCCGTGGCCGGCTTGGCGGGTTCACCCACTGCTATTCCCGTTCGTCCACGGCCACGCCAGCGGGCTGCTGGAGATGAAGGTGCCCGCGGAGCGGCAGCCGGTGTGGGCCAACGTGATCGACTCGATCGAGGCCGAGCTGGCTGGACGTCAGGAGGGCTATCGGCAGGCCTCGCTCGCGCAGCTGACTCTGCTGTTGATCGATATCGCGCGGCTCGCCACCGACGTGGTGGACGACCTCAAGCGCAGCGGCGAACCCCTACTCGCCGACGTGTTCTCGGTAATCGACCGGCGCCTCGGTGAGCCGCTGTCCCTCCGCGACGTCGCGAACGAGCTCGGGATCACACCGGGGCATCTGACTACTGTCGTGCGCCGTCGCACCGGCCGCACGGTTCAGGAGTGGATCATCGAACGACGCATGGCCGAAGCCCGTAGCTTGCTGGCCGACACCGAGCTGCCCGTCGGCGAGATCGCCCGCCGGGTCGGGACCTCCGATCCCGGGTACTTCAGCAGGCAATTCCACCGCACACACGGCGCTTCGCCGCGGCAGTGGCGCGGTCGGGCGGGCTAGCGGAAGTCGATCGCGACCTTCACCGCGCCCGACTCCAGCTGATTGGCGATCGCCAGGAACGCGTCGCGCCACTGCTCGAGCCCGAAGGTGTGAGTCAGCATCGGACTCAGGTCCACTCGACCGTCAGCGGCAAGGTCGAGGTAGTGCGCGATCGCATGCTTGCGCTCCCCCGAAACGTGTTCGACGCCAAACGCGTTGGACCCGACCCAATTGATCTCCTTGAAGTAGAGGGGGCTCCACTCCCATCGTCCCGGCGCGTGCACGCCCGCCTTCACCAGGGTTCCCCGCGCCTTGAGAACACGCACGCCGACTTCGAACGTCTCCGGCTTGCCGACGGTGTCGTAGACCACGTCGATCGGTCCCGGGTACGCCATCGGCAGTCCCTGCAACGGCTGTCGCAGACGACCGCCTCCCCACTCGACAAGCTCCTCGATGACGGACAGCCGAGGTTCGTGTGCCAGCACCTTGTCCGCCCCGAAGCGGCGTGACAGTTCCGCCTGTGGGTCGAAGCGCGCCACCACCGCGACCGCGACTTGGGGGTACAGCGCACGCAGCACCGCGACCGCGCACAACCCGAGGGAGCCCGCCCCGTAGACGAGGACCCGACCCGAGGCCGGTGGCGGATGTCGGGTGATGGCGTGCAGAGACACCGAGAACGGGTCGGCGAACACCGCGACCTCGTCGGGCACCGAATCCGGGACGGCGAAGAGCATGCTGTCGTGGGCAGGCATCAGCTCGGCGTAGCCGCCGGTCACGTCCGCAGATACCCCGGTGTGGATGCCCGGCTTGATGTCGCCGTCGGTGAAGCTCCAGCACAGGCTGTGGTCCCCGGTTTCACATGCCGGACAAGGGGGTTTGATGCCGCGTGGTCCGCACGACAGCCACGGGTTGAGTACGACCCGCTGTCCGATCTCCAATCCGCGGGCGGCCGGACCCAGTGCCACCACGTCGGCGACGACTTCGTGACCCATCACTTGCGGAAACGAGCAGAACGCCGCCATCGCGTTGTCGGTGTCACCCTCGCCGAAGTCGAGCAGGATCTGCTTGGAGTCCGAGCCGCAGATCCCTGTCAGCCTCGGCCTGGTGATTACCCAATCATCGTGCAGCGGTTGAGGATCCGGCACATCCTGCAGGCCGACGGGTGAGTGCGCCAGGTTGCGGGTGAGCAGGTTGGCGTCGTCGGGCACCTCGAACGGCTCGGGCGGGACACCGAAGACCAGCGCCCTCATGGCCGGCCCATTCCTGCCGCCCCGGCGATGTAGGTGTCGATGTCGGTGTTCTTGAGGTCGACCACCGCCTTCATGTCAGGCACGTAGTACTCGAAGCCGTCCTCGCCCAGCGCGGCGATGATGCCGTCCGCCACTTCTTCCGCACTGACCTTCGGCCCCTCATAGATGGGGTCCTCGTTGTCGGGCTGATCCCAGATCGCCGTGTCGACGGGCCCTGGCTCGATCAGCTTCACCGATACTCCGGTGCCGTGCAGGTCGACGGCCATCGATTCGCTCCACCCGCACAGTGCGAACTTGCTTGCACAGTAGGCGGATTCGTGAATGATCCCCAACCTGCCACCGACGCTGGACACGTTGACGATCATCCCTTCGCGCCGCGAGAGCATCTGGGGCAGCACAGCGAGGGTGAGCCGCATCGGGGCGAAGAAGTTCACTCGCATGACGGCTTCCACGTCGGTCGGCACCAATGCCGTCACGACCCGACGCTTGGGTACCGCCGCGTTGTTGACGAGCACATCGATCCCGCCAAGCGCTTCGGCCGCCTGCTGCGCCAGCGGGTCGATGGCGGCGCTGTCGGCGAGGTCGGCAACCAACATCGTCGAGTCGGGCGAGTAGTTCTGGCAATCCGCAAGCACCTCGGCGAGCCGGTCGCGCCGACGGGCGATCAGGCAGACGATCGCGCCGTCCTTGGCCAGCGCCAGGGCCAGTGCGGCGCCGATACCCGACGAGGCGCCGGTGATCAGCACTCGCTTGCCCGCTGCCGAGAACGCCATCAGTCCAGGCTGGCCCGAGTGGCCAGTTATGACACGCGTTTCATCGATATCCGTGCCACAAGTGGCCACTCGACCGTTAGAAGCGGTAATCCCCCAACCAGAGCGCGCTGACGCCGGTCAACGATCGCTCGGCCTGGCTGAGCACGCCTGCCACCGAGCGGCCGAGCAGCGCGCCCACCGCATCCGGCAACGACGCCGCCGCGGGCTCCGACGACGCCTTCGGTCGCAGCAGATCCATCAGCGACGACCCTGGGTAGCCGGCAATGCGGACGTCGGCGTCGGGCTCCAGCCCGGCAAGCACCTTGGCGCGCGTGATCGCGGTGCGCAGCCCGCCGATCTCGTCGACCAACCCGCGTTCCAGGGCGTCGGCACCGGTCCACACCCGGCCGCGCGCGATCGCGTCGACGTCCTCCACGGTCATCTTGCGGCCCTGCGCAACCCGCTCGATGAAGTCGGTGTAGAACAGGTCGGCTTCGGCCTCCACGTGCGCGTGTTGCTCGTCGGTGAACGGTTTGTTGATGGACCACGCGTCGGCGTTGGGATTGGTGCGCACCGAATCCGAGCCGACGCCGAGGCGGTCCTTGAGCTCGCGGGCCACCAGCTTGCCGGTCACCACGCCGATCGAGCCGGTGATCGTCCCCGCGTTGGCGACGATCGCGTCGGCAGACATCGACACGTAGTAGCCACCCGATGCCGCCACGGCACCCATCGACGCGACCACCGGTTTGCCGCGGTCTCGAACCCGATTCACTTCGCGCCAAATGGTTTCCGAGCCGGTAACCGAGCCGCCAGGGCTGTCCACGCGCAGCACGATCGCCGACACCGAATCGTCGGCGGCGGCCTCACGCAGCGCAGCGGCGATGGTGTCACCGCCTGCGCTCGAGTTTCCGATGGGCAGCAGCTGCGGGCCGCCGCGGCCGCTGACGATCGGACCGTGCAGCGTGACGACGGCGATGGTCGGCTTTGTCTTGCGGCCAGGGATCGGCGGCATCGACGGCGTTGGCCTCGAAGCGGTGGCGCGGGCATACCGCGAAAGATAGAGCCGCGGCGGCGCGTCGTCGGAGTCGCCCTCCGGCGAAATGCCAGGTGCCCCAGTGAGTTCACCGATACGCGCGTAGGCCTCGTCACGGAAGCCGATGCGGTCGATCAAGCGTCCGGTAACCGCGTCGTCGCGCAGCAGCGGCGCCTTGTCGGCCAGCGCGTCAACCTCCGCGGGTTCCAGATGCCGTGAATCGGCAACAGCCTTCCACACCTGGGTGTGCAGGCTTTCGATCAGCCGGCCGTCCGCCTCGCGATGGGCGTCGGTGTAGCGATCCTGCGTGAAAAGGTTTGCCGCGGACTTGTATTCGCCGCGGGCGATGAACTGTGCCTCGATACCCACCTTGTCGAGCGCGTCGCGCAGGAATAACGCATTGGTGGCGAACCCGACAAGCCCGACGGTGCCCGACGGCTGCATCCACACCTCACGGAACGCCGAAGCCAAGTAGTACGAGAGCGTGCCGGGATATGTCTCGGCCCACGCCAGCGACGGCTTGACGTCGCTGAAGGCCGTGATCGCCTCGCGCAGCTCCTCCACCGGCCCCGCCGCGGCGGCGGGAATCTGAACGCGGGCGATGAGCCCGGCCACCCGCGAGTCCTCGGCGGCGCGATGGATCGCGGCGACGGCTTCGCGCAACAGCAGTGGCTTGCCGCCGCTGGCGATCATCGCGAACGGATCGAAGCCGCCGGTCTCTTGTGGCACGACCTGTAGGTCCAGCTCGAGCACACATCCGTTGGGAACGCCGTGGTGCCGGGCGGTGTCCACCCGCCGGGCCAGTGTGCGCAGGTCGTCGGCGCCGGGGATACCGGGTAGGAAAGCAAACATGATCCGAGCGTACCGACGCGACGGTTTTCAGCCCTCCGGCGTCTGGATGAAGACGTCGACGCGCGCGATGCGGCCCTCGCGGTTGAGCTCGAAGACGAGCACCTCAGGCGTTCGCATGGGTTTCCCGTCCAACTCCACGGTTTCGCTGAGCTCGGCGTAAACCCGCCCGTCATCGACGTAGGTCACCCTGCCGAGCTTCATCGCGTAGCCCTTGAGCTTTGGCATCAGGTCGGAGATGAAGGCCATGTACTCGACACGCCCCGTGTAGCGGTCGCCGTAGGGCCCGACGCGCACGATGTCGTCGGCTATGGAGCCATCGACGATGTGCCAATCGTGCGAGGCGATGGCGTCAAGGTATCGCTCGACGATGTCGGCCATCCGCACATCTCACCACTCCAAGGTTGCGGTCGTACCGTGGTCGGGTGAGGTTCTCGATTTCGATTCCCCAGCAAGTGGCCGATGGCTTCGACGCGGAAGCGACACGCGGCTTCCTCACGCGAGCGGAAGAACTGGGGTTCGAAGGCGGTTGGACGCTCGAGCAAATCGTCGGTCCCGCACCGTCTCTCGCGCCCCTGCAGCTGCTGTCCTGGGCCGCCGCGCACACCACCCGATTGCGACTCGGCGTCGCGGTGCTCATCAGCTCGTTGCACGACCCGCTTCAGCTCGCGACCGCGATCACCGCTGTCGACCAGCTCAGCCATGGTCGGTTGGACGTCGGCGTCGGGCATGGCGGCAACTTCAGGCCGTTCTCTGCGTTCGGCGTCGAGAAGGCTACGTTTATCAGCTATTTCACCGAGGGTTTGGAGCTGATGGAGGCAGCGTGGGCAGACGATCCCGTGACGTTCCACGGCCGCTTCCGCGATGTTGACGGCCTGCTGATTCAGCCCAAGCCGGTGCAGCGGCCACACCCGCCGCTGTGGTTCGGCGGCAGCGCACCAAGAGCCTTGGCCCGCGGGGTCCGCCTGGGCGACGCCTTTATGGGCGCGGGCTCGTCGACCACGGCGAACTTTGTCGAAGCCGTCGAGGTCGTCCGCCGCGAACTCGACGAGCAGGGCAAGGATCCGACACAGTTCAGGATCGCCAAGCGCGTCTACGTCACGGTTGACGACGACGCCGCCCGCGCGCGGACCCGGGTGCTCGCCGGCCTGCACCGCATTTACGGCGACCCGTCGGCATCGCTTCTCGGCGAGGTTCCGGTGTCGGGAACCCCTTTCGATGTGGTGCGCGGAATTCGCGAGGTCATCGACGCTGGCGCCGAGATGGTCCTGCTGAACCCAGTTGGCCAGCACATCGCGGAGGATCGTGAGCAGATGGAACGGCTTGCTGCAGACGTGATTCCGCTGCTCAGCTGACTCAAAGGTTTTGCCGAAAATTAGCACCTTTAAGTTTCCTGAATGTCGTGGTAAAACCGGAATTATGAAGGCGATATTGAATTTCATCGCCCCGCTGGTAATGGCGGGTGCGGCCGCGACGGCTATCGCCGCGGCGCCAATTGCAGCAGCAGAGTCGTTCGCGGTGGCGACGGGCGCATCGAGCATCACCGTTCCCCTCAGCCCCGGTGGTGACGGCTGCTACAACGGGGTCTGTGGCTCCGGCGATGCCGGCGGCGGCAGCGGGTGCACTGCCGACGGCACGTGCGGTAGCGGCGGTCCCCTCGGTGGCGGCGGCTGTACTGCGGATGGAGCGTGCGGCCATGGCGGCCCGTGGGGCGGCGGGGGTTGCGTACCCGGCGTCGGCTGCTTCAACTGGGGACAGTAGCTCCTGAGAAGCAGAAGGCCCCGCCACGCCGAGGCGTGCGGGGCCCTACTACTTACGAACTAAAGTTCGGTCGCGGAACCGCCTGCGGCGGTGATCTTTTCGCGCGCGCTGCCGCTGAACTTATGAGCGGTGACGTTGACCTTGACGGTCAGCTTGCCGTCGGCGAGAACCTTCACCAACGAGTTCTTGCGCACCGCACCGGCGGCCACCAGCTCGTCGACACCCACGTCGCCGCCCTTGGGGAACAGCTTGTTGATGTCGCCGACGTTGACGACCTCGTACTCGGTGCGGAACCGGTTCTTGAATCCCTTGAGCTTGGGCAGCCGCATGTGGATCGGCATCTGCCCACCCTCGAACGTCGCGGGGACGTTCTTGCGGGCCTTGGTGCCCTTCGTGCCGCGACCGGCGGTCTTGCCCTTGGAGCCCTCGCCGCGACCCACGCGGGTCTTCGCGGTCTTCGACCCCGGCGCCGGGCGCAGGTCGTGCAGTTTGATAGTCACTGTCAGGCCTCTTCTACTTCGACGAGGTGGTGGACGACCTTGATCAGTCCACGGGTCTGCGCGTTGTCCTCGCGGACCACCGACTGCCGGATCTTGCGCAATCCGAGCGTCCGCAGGCTTTCGCGTTGATTCCAGCGCGCGCCGATGGTGCTGCGCACCTGGGTGATCTTCAGTTCAGCCATAGTTACGACGTTCCTTCACGTGCAGCCGCGACGGCGAGCGCCTCGGCCTCGCGCCGCTGCCGCAGCATGCTGGGCGGCGCGACGTCTTCGATGGGCAGCCCGCGCCGGGCGGCCACCTCTTCGGGACGTTGCAACATCTTCAGCGCGGCAACGGTGGCGTGAACCACGTTGATCGCGTTGTCACTGCCAAGCGACTTTGCCAGGATGTCGTGCACGCCAGCGCACTCCAGCACTGCACGAGCTGCACCGCCGGCGATCACACCGGTACCGGGGCTGGCCGGACGCAGCATCACCACGCCGGCTGCGGCCTCACCCTGCACCGGGTGGACGATGGTGCCACCGATCAGCGGAACGCGGAAGAAGCCCTTGCGCGCTTCCTCGACGCCCTTGGCGATCGCGGCGGGAACTTCCTTGGCCTTGCCGTAACCGACGCCGACCATGCCCTTACCGTCGCCGACGATGACCAGCGCGGTGAAGCTGAACCGCCGGCCACCCTTGACCACCTTGGAAACACGGTTGATCGCGACGACGCGCTCGAGGTAGTTACTCTTCTCGCCACCGTCGCGGCCGCCACGGCCACCGCCGCGGTCGTCGCGACGACCCCGGCCGTCGCGGTCGCCCCGCTGTCCGCGGCCGTCCGATGTACCTGGGCCGCCGGCACCAGATGTTGCCTGATCGGCCATCATGCAGTCCTTCCGTTAACAGTCATTAGAACTTCAGCCCGCCTTCGCGCGCCGCGTCGGCCAGCGCCGCGATGCGGCCACCGTAGGTGTAGCCACCGCGATCGAAGACAACCGCTTCGATCCCTGCGGCCTTCGCGCGCTCCGCGATGAGCTGTCCGACCCGCACGCTGTGGGCCTTCTTGTCGCCGTCGACCGCACGCACGTCGGCCTCGATCGATGAGGCGGCGGCCAGCGTGGTGCCGGTGAGGTCGTCCACCAACTGCACGTGGATATGTCGCGCCGACCGGTTGACCACGAGGCGAGGCGTCTCGGCGCTACCCTCGATCTTCTTGCGCAGCCGGGCGTGCCGCCGCAGCCGCGAGGCGCGCCGCGCCTCGGACACGTTCTGCCCCACGGGCTTACGTGTCTTTGACGCCGGATCTTTTGTGGTAGAAGCCATTTTACTTACCTGTCTTTCCGACCTTGCGGCGGATCTGCTCGCCCTCATAGCGAACGCCCTTGCCCTTGTAGGGGTCCGGGCGCCGCAGGCGGCGGATGTTCGCCGAGATCTGGCCGACCTTCTGCTTGTCGATACCCGAGATCGAGAACTTGGTGGGCGTCTCCACCGCGAAGGTGATGCCGTCCGGCGCCTCGATCAGCACAGGATGGCTGTAGCCGAGCGCGAACTCGAGGGTGTTGCCCTTGAGCTGCACGCGGTAGCCGACGCCGAAGATCTCCATCTTGGTGGTGTAACCCTCGGTGACACCGGTGACCAGGTTGGCGACCAACGTGCGTGACAGCCCGTGCAGCGAGCGGTTGCGCCGCTCGTCGTCGGGCCGGGCCACCACGATGGCGCCGTCGTCATTACGCGACACGGTGATCGGCTCAGCGACCGCCAAATCCAGCGTGCCCTTCGGTCCCTTGACCGAAACGTTCTGCCCATCGATCGTCACGTCGACCCCACTGGGAATGACGACCGGCTGCTTTCCAATACGCGACATGGTTAGTTCTCCCTCACCACACGTACGCGAGGACTTCGCCGCCCACGCCCTGGCGAGCTGCCTGACGGTCGGTGAGCAGACCCGACGACGTGGAGATGATCGCCACGCCGAGGCCACCCAGAACCCTTGGCAGGTTGGTGGATTTCGCATAGACGCGCAGACCGGGCTTGGACACCCTGCGCAGTCCCGCGATGCTGCGTTCACGGCTTGGGCCGTACTTCAGCTGAACAACCAGCGACTTGCCCACCCGAGCATCCTCGGTGCGGAAGTCGCTGATGTAGCCCTGCTCCTTGAGGATCTCGGCGATATTCGCCTTGATCTTCGAGTGCGGCAGGGTCACCTCGTCGTGGTACGCCGAATTGGCGTTGCGCAGACGTGTCAAGAAGTCTGCGATCGGGTCCGTCATAGTCATGACAGCGGTTTCACCTTCCTCGCGGCGGTTCCCCTACGGGGCCTACCGCGCACTTTCCCTAAGTGGTTTGTTGGTCTTTCACTGTCACCAGCTGGACTTCTGCACACCTGGCAGCTCACCGGCATGTGCCATCTCACGCAGGCAGATACGGCAGAGCCCGAACTTGCGGTAAACGGCGTGCGGGCGACCGCACTTGTTGCACCGGGTGTACGCACGCACCTTGAACTTGGGCTTCTTATTGGCCTTGTTGACCAGAGCCTTCTTTGCCATCTGTTCAGTTCTCCTTGAAGGGGAAGCCGAGGGCCCGCAGCAGCGCTCGTCCTTCGTCGTCGTTTGTCGCCGAGGTGACGACGGTGATGTCCATGCCACGGGGCCGATCAATGCTGTCCACGTCGATCTCGTGGAACACCGACTGCTCGGTCAGCCCGAAGGTGTAGTTGCCGGTGCCGTCGAACTGCTTGGGCGACAAGCCGCGGAAGTCACGGATACGCGGCAGCGCAATCGAGATCAGCCGGTCAAGGAACTCCCACATCCGATCGCCGCGCAGCGTCACGCGCGCACCGATCGGCATGCCCTCGCGCAGCTTGAACTGGGCGATCGACTTGCGGGCCTTGCGGATCTCGGGCTTCTGTCCGGTGATCAGCGAGAGATCGTTGACTGCGCCGTTGATCAGCTTGGCGTCGCGGGCGGCGTCGCCGACACCCATGTTCACGACGACCTTCACCACACCGGGGATCTGCATGACGTTGGCGTAGCCGAATTCCTTGAACAGCGCGTCTTTGATCTCCTCGCGGTAGCGCTGCTTGAGGCGAGGCAGGGTCTTTTCAGCAGTAGTCATCTCAGAGGTCCTTGCCATTGGTCTTGGCGACGCGGACCTTCTTGCCGGTCTCGTCGTCGACGCGGGAGGTCACCCGGGTCGGCTTGCCGTCGGAGTCGAGCAGCATCACGTTGCTGACGTGAATCGGCGCCTCCTGCGTGACGATGCCGCCAGACGACGCGCCACGCTCGGTGCGCGATACGGGGGTGTGCTTCTTGATCCGGTTGACGCCCTCGACGAGGATCTTGTTGCGGTCCGGGAAGGCCACCAGGACCTTGCCCTTGGCGCCCTTGTCCTTACCGGAGATAACGAGCACCGTGTCGCCCTTGTGGACGTTCATTTACAACACCTCCGGGGCGAGCGAGACGATCTTCATGAAGCGCTTCTCGCGCAGCTCCCGGCCGACCGGGCCGAAGATGCGCGTGCCGCGCGGATCGTTGTCGGGCTTGATGAGGACGGCGGCGTTCTCGTCGAACTTGATGTAACTGCCATCGGCGCGGCGGCGCTCCTTGACGGTGCGCACGATGACGGCCTTGACCACCTCGCCGCGCTTGACACCGCCGCCGGGGATGGCGTCCTTGACCGTCGCCACGATGATGTCGCCGATGCCGGCATAGCGCCGCGCAGAGCCACCGAGCACGCGGATGCACAAGATCTCCTTGGCGCCCGTGTTGTCGGCGACCTTCACCCGCGATTCCTGCTGAATCACTCGATCTCCTCGACCTGGTTATGTATGCATGGCAGATTCCGACCTGACATGCGCGGTCTTGCTGTTTCCGAAGAGCACGCAGGGCCTATCCGGAGGATCGGCCGAGGTCTGCCCAAGGCAACCGTTGAATTCTAGGTGACGACCAGCTCAGAACCAAATCGCCCCTGGTCAGCCCTCGCAACCCCGCGAATGCGCATGTTTGCACCCGACACACCGCCAATACCTGGCATTTTGCGCAAGTTCACCTGGTCGTACTGCGCCCGGTCAAACTGGGTTGCGATGTCCTCATGATCGGCGTCGCGGCGTTGGCGCTTGCGGCCGCGTTCTTGTTCGCGTTGTCCGCATTCCTGCAGCAGCGTGAGGCGCGAACCATCGTCGGCGGTGACGCCGCATCACTGAGGAGTGCGGCCGGCGTCAAGCGACTGCTCGGCCGTCTTGTGCGAAACAGGACCTGGCTGGCCGGTTGGCTTACGAACCTCTGCGGTGTCGGCACCCAGGCGGCGGCACTCAAGGTCGGGTCGGTGGCCGCGGTCCAGCCGATGATGGCCGCGCAGTTGCTGTTCGTGCTGTCGCTGGCGTCGGGCGAGCAACGCCGCTGGCCGTCGGTGCGTGACTGGTTGTCGGCGCTCGCGGTCTGCGCCGGCCTTGTGCTCCTGCTGACTGCCGATGCCTCACCCCTGACCGGTGCCCCGCACCGACATCGCGTACTGCTGGCGACGGCGTGCATGGTCGGCCTCATCGTGATGCTGCGCCAGGTGAGCCGGCATACGTTCCCTTGGCTGGCCGGCCTCCTCATCGGTGTCGCTGCCGGCCTGTGTCACGCACTCAACGCCGTCTATCTGAAGCTGACGGTCGAGGACGTGTTTCACGGCGGCGCGCTGGCCACGCTCCTCGACTGGCCGGTCTACGCGTTGGCCGCAACTGCGGTGAGCGGAATGTTGTTGGTACAGATAGCTTTTGCCAGTGGACCGCTGCCGCCGGCCGTCGCCGCGATGAGCGTCACCAACCCCGTTGCGAGCTTCGTGTTGGGGATCCTCGCCTTCGACGCGCCCGCACCCCGCGACCCCGGAGTGTTGGCGGCGATTGCGGTATCGGGGGTGTTGATTGCGGTGGGTGTCGTTGGCTTGGCCAACGCGTCGAGCACGCGGCGGTTGTACCGGGCCGATACGGACCGCGGCGAACATGCCGTCTTGACCGCCTGAACCACCGATCATGGTGGCTATGCAATTGACCGACGCCGTCGTGCTGGTCACGGGCGCATCGGCCGGAATCGGCCAAGTCGCCGCGGCCGGCTTCGCCGCGAAAGGCGCCCACGTGCTGGTGCACGGACGCGATCACGACCGCACCCGCGAAGTCGCACGCGAGGTCGGTGGGACCGCGCTGATCGCCGACCTCGCCGTACCTGCGGACCGGCAGCGGCTCGCCACGGAGGCCCGCGATGCGTTCGGGCGCGTCGACGTCCTGGTGAACAACGCCGGGTTCGGCTATTTCGGGCGTGTGTCCGGCATGGACGTCGACGTGATTCGGCGGCTCATCGAGGTCGACCTACTGGCCTCGATCGAGCTCACCCATGCGCTGTTGCCGGGGATGGTCGAGCGCAAGCGCGGCGCGATCTGCTTCGTCACGTCGATCGCGGGCCGTACCGGCGTCGCCGGCGAGGCCGTCTACTCCGCGACCAAGGCCGGCCTCGACGCGTTCGCCGACAGCCTGCGGGGCGAGACCGCCGGCTCCGGCGTCAACATCAGCGTCGTCATTCCCGGCGTGGTCGACACCGGCTTCTTCGAGACCCGCGGCAGTCCTTACACGCGAACACGACCGCGGCCGATAGCTGCCGACACGGTGGCCGACGCCGTGGTCCGAGCGGTGGAGCGCGACCGCGCCGAAGAATGGCGACCGCGGTGGCTTCGGATCGCCCCGACCGTGCGCGCGCTGGCTCCCGGTGCGTTCCGGACGCTCGCTGTGCGCTTCGGCGGTCAGGGTGACGCGACCTAGTCGGCGCCGAATGGCCACTTATGTCACGGTTCGCGACGAAATGCGTGGCATAAGTGGCCACTCGACGGCTACGAAAGGTCGACCACGCAGCGGAACCCGATGTGCGTCGTCGCGCTGTCCTGTGACTGCGGCGAACGGGCCGCGGGGCGATAGCGGTGGCAGTACTCCGGCGCGCATAGGTACGAACCACCCTTGAGTGCCTGATTGACGGCCGGATCGGCTCCCGAAGGCCCGCAACAGGACTCAACGGCACCGTCGAGCCGGTGGTGTGCCGAGAACCGCGTCGTCGTCCACTCCCACACATTTCCGATCATGTCGATCAGACCGAACCCGTTCGGGGGAAATGTGCCGACCGGTGAAGTTCCCGTCCATCCGAGCGCGCCGTCATTGCGATACGGGAACCGACCCTGCCAGGTGTTGGCCATCAGCTGACCGCCGGGAGCGACGTCGTCGCCCCACGCATACATCGTTGTTGCGCCGCCACGCGCCGAGTACTCCCACTCGGCCTCGGTCGGCAGTCGACGGCCCGCCCAGCGGGCGTACGCCGCCGCGTCGGGATAGGCGACCTGCACCACCGGGTGGTCGGGCCGGTCTTCGAAGGTCCGGCCACCGCTTTCCGGGCCGAACGGGTGGCGCCAGTCGGCCCCGGGCGCCCAGTGCCACCATTGCCGCCAATCGCGCAGATCCACCGGACCCCCGGTCGGCCGGAACACCAGCGCACCCGGCACCAGATCCTCAGGTGCCGCACCGGGATACAGCGAGGGATCCGGCGCCTGCTCGGCGACGGTGACATAACCGGTGTCGGCGACGAATTCGGCGAACTGGGCGTTGGTCACCGGGTGGCGCTCGATGGCGAGGGCGCCGACGGTGGCGGTGTGCACCGGCGCCTCTTCCGGATAGAACTGCGTTGAGCCCATCCGGAAGGACCCGCCCGGAAGGGCGACGAGCTCGGTAAGCATGGCTTTACGGTAGGACGATCTCGAAGTCCTCGGTCAGCACCGAAGCGGCGTCGTCGAATCCGGATGTTCCCGTCGGCGCCTCCACGTGCACGGAGACGAGATAGTCGTTGCCGCTGTTGGTCCACACGTGGACGATGCGGTCCTCGAATTCGACGGCGTTCTGCGGCGTATCCGACCACGCGCCCATCAGCTTCTGGCCGCTGTATTCGCAGAGTTCACCGGGCAGCACGCTGACACTGCTGACGGCGGCCTCCTCCATCAGGTCGTCGGCATACTTCGTGAACGCGGCCGCAGGATCGAGCTGGGTCTGGGCGATCGTGATGGTCGCCGTCATACCGTCCGGCCCGGTCAGTTGGCCACCGATATCGCCGGAGCCCGCCGACATCGACCAGCCCTCGGGAACGCCGACGGTGACCTTGGGCGCCTGCGGGTTTTTGACTTGGGCGGCCATCCGCACGCCGGGCTTGAGCGGCTGCGAGCAGGCGACGGTATTCGGTGGCACCGGCGCCCTCTTGGTCGGAACGACTCCGTACGCGGACGGGTCGGACTCTTGTGTCGTCGGTTGGACGGTCGCCGAGGGGCCCGACGACGTCGCCGTCCTGCCCAGATCCGCGGCTACGGGATCACCGTCGCTGGTCCGGACGCAACCCGCCACCAAACAGGCGAGCCCGAGAGCGACGAAAACAATCCGCTTCATCAGTCCTTCGCGAACGCTCGCGCGAACTCGCGTTCCAGATCCACGTAGGGCTTGCCCGAGACATCAACGTTCACCTGAGCGATGGTGCCACCTGTGAACGGGAACGGCGCCTTGTACGCCCGCGAGACCGGCGATCCGGTGTTCTTGCCGACGCTCAGGCTGGCGCCCGCAAGGCCGAACGTGCCGGGATGGATTCTGATTCCCTCCCGACTGGCCACCTCGGTGTCATCGATGTAGAGCGCGGCGTTGCCCAGCGGCGTGTGACTTCCTTCCACGGTGCCGGTACGCGTGAAGGCCACCCCCAGGGTGCGCATGCCGAGGGGCACGGCGTCCGAAGAGGACAACTGCTGCTCCTCCTCGCCGAGGAAGTTGTAGACGTACTGCAGCCGTCCGTCCTGAATGAACAGCACGTGCCCGCCGTGGGCGCCACCGTGCTTCATGATCACGCCCTCTGCACCGGTGGTGTCGACGCTGACCTCCGCGAGGATCACGAACGACCGACCCTGGATCTCAACGGCGGCGCCCATGCCGACATCGGCGGTGCCGGGATAGTAGAAGTACGACTCGCGAGTGCCTGCCAGGTACGGCCGCCATCGCGTCATCGTCTCGAGGATGTTCAAGTCCGCCAGCGGCAGCCCGTTGTACTTCTGTGCCTCGCTCAACCACAGCGACTTGAGGTCCTCCAGCTTGTCGGGGTCCTCGGCGGCAAGGTCGCGGCACTGGCTGCGGTCGGCCTCGATGTGGAACAGCTCCCAGCGGTCCTTGTCGAAGTGCGACCAGCCGGCGGGGGTGGCGGCGTGCACCGTATTGGCGAACCATCCCTTATGCCAGATTCCGCGCGTCCCGAGCATGGCGTAGAACTGTGTGTCCTTGCCGGTTGGCGCGGCCGGATCATCAAGGGCCACCTTGAAACTCACCCCATCCAGTGGCTTCTGCGGGAAGCCCTTGACGGTGGCCGGTGGGGTGATGCCAAGCAGGTCGTACACCGTTGGCGTGATGTCGCAGACGTTGACATAGTTGTCTCTCACCTCGCCGTGAGCGGCAATTCCCTTGGGCCAAGAGATGATTGCGGTGTCGGCGATCCCACCCTCGTGGGAGGCGTAACGCTTGAACAGCTTGTAGGGCGTGTTGAAGGCCATCGCCCAGCCGATCGGATAGTGGTTGTAGGTCTCCGGTCCGCCGAGGTTGTCCATGAACCGCAGTCCTTCTTCTACGGTGTCGACGTAGCCGTTGAAGAATTTGACCTCGTTCACCGAGCCGTTCGGACCGCCCTCGCCACTGGCACCGTTGTCGGAGATCACCACGATGACCGTGTTGTCCAGCTGGCCAGACTTCTCCAAATAGTCGAGGACGCGGCCGATTTGGGCATCGGTGTAGCTCAGGAAGCCGGCGAACACCTCGGCCATCCGACAGAACAGCCGCTTGTCGTCATCGCCGAGTGAATCCCACGGGCGCACCGTGTCCTGCGGTGGCCACGCTTCGCCGTTGGGCCCCTTGACATCGAGATAGGGATTGACCGGCGAGAGCTCCGTATCCGGCGGGACGATGCCGAGCTTCTTCTGGTTCTCGAGCACGATTTCGCGGTAGCGCTCGTAGCCCATATCGAACTTGCCCGCGTACTTGTCGACCCACTCCTTGAAGACGTGGTGCGGTGCGTGCCCCGCCCCTGGGCAGACGTAGGAGAACCACGGCTTGTCGGGCGCGATCACCTTCGCGTCGCGGATGAATTCGATTGTCTTGTCGGCGATGTCCTTTGACAGGTGATAGCCGTCCTCAGGTAGCCCCGGCGGGGCAACGGGGTGATTGTCGTAGACGAGTTCGGGATACCACTGATCAGTTTCGCCGCCCATGAAACCGTAGAACCGCTCGAAGCCACGCGACAGTGGCCAGTGTCGTTTCGTGGAGGCCAGATTGGATTCCTCCAGCGGCGTCAGGTGCCACTTGCCCACGCAATACGTGCTATAGCCGTTCTCAGCGAGAACCTCTGAGAGCAAGGCGGTTTCATTCGGGATGCGCCCGTTGCAGCCGGGAAAGCCATCGGTGAACTCCTCGATGGTGGCCATCCCCACCGTGGTGGCGTTGCGCCCGGTCAGCAGCGAGGCGCGGGTCGGAGAGCACAGCGCGGTTGTGTGGAACTGTGACAGCCGCACACCACGTTCGGCGATGCGGCTCATGGTCGGCATCTCTACCAGCCCGCCGAAGCAGTCCCATGTCGCGATGCCTGTGTCGTCCCACACCAGATATAAGACGTTGGGCGCATCCTCGGGTGCCGTCGGCGCGGCGTACGGGCCCCAGTCCGGCTCTGAATCCCTGATGTCCAGCTCGATCTTGCCGTTGAATTCCCGTGCCATCGCTGGCTCCGTTCTGCGGTCGCCCGCCACTTTGCTCGTCAGTGGCGGCGAGGGTACACCTGCTCGGGGTCGGTCATGGCAATATTGACGACGGCGCCATTACTGATGTCCACCGACTCCCGCGCGCCTACCGTCGAAGTACAGGCTGCGGATACAGCCCGGCGGGCGATGTGGGACCGGAGCACGACGATGACGACAAGCTTCCAACAATTCACGGTCTCGCCGCTGTGCGCGGTCTTGCTCATCGTGGTCGGCGCTCTCGCCGTCACCCCGGCACAAGCCGACGATCGCGGCATGGCGTTGCTCGGCGCCGTCAACACTTACCGCGCTACCTGCGGGCCGGTCCGCATCATCCGCAACTGGCGATGGCTGCACAACGGCACGCCAACGACATGCTCAACAGCGGCGTGACCCTCCATACCGGTTCCGACGGCTCGAACCCCGGATCCCGCATCACCGACGCCGGTGTTCAATCTTCACACAACAGCGAGATCGTCTATGTGGGTAGCGGCAGCGCTGCCACATCCGAGGCGGCAGTGAACTGGTGGATGACCAGAGCCCGCCACACCGCACGATCATCCTTGACTGGGTTGACCGCAGCAGGTGCCGCCACCGCCTCCGACGGCAACAGGATGACCGCTGTTGTCGACTTCATTGCGTGACTTCGCCTGTGCCAGCGAAACTTTTAGTAATTTCCCACCGAAGCAGGTGCCCGGCGCTCAACCTCCCGTATTTCCTTGCGTCGCAACCACCGCAGCACCGTGAAGAACGGAATCGTCCAGCCCAACCAGGCGCCGACGCCTGCGACAAGCCACACGAAGTGCTCTTCGTTGCCGCCAAAAACACTGTCCTGCAACGGCAGGAATGTGATCACCAATATCGGTGTCCAGATCCGGTTGGTGATGATGGACAGCGCCACCGTTGCGCTGAGCACCATGTTCCGTCGATGCTGCGCGAACCGTCGTTGCCGGGCCGCGAGGTAGCCGTTGATCGTGAACCACAGCCACAGCGACGCGAGGAAGACATTGCTGACGGCCAGGACCGGACCGAACGGTGTCGCCGCCCCGATCACCATCGCGCACACCGCGGCGGGGATCGCCGCGCACACGTAAACCCGCCCGACGCGCCGGTGCAGGGCGGGGCGACGCGCGCGCAACCCCGGCCAGATCTGCGCCACTGCGGACACCATCGCCACACTGGCGAACATCACGTGGCCGACCAGCAGCGGATAGTGCAACGCGAACGTCGCGGGTACCCGCGTCCCGCCGGTGAAGTACGGCGGAAGCGAGTACGCCAGGAATGCGACGACGATCACGGCGAGGGCGGGGGCGGGCCATCTCCTCTTGGGAGCGGGTGATGCGTATGTCATACGCAAAAGCGTACGGCATACGCTTTTGTTCTGGCTAGCGATTAGGCTTGCGGGTGATGACGACCGACGAGCCGCTGCCCCGAGCGCTGGAGATCCTGTGGCGGGACGCACCGCCGTCGCGGCGCACCCGCGGACTGAGCCGCGAGCGCATCGTCGCGGCGGCCATCGACCTGGTCGAGTCCGAGGGACTCGGCGCGTTGTCCATGGCGCGGCTGGCCGAACGGCTTAGCTGCGGCACCATGTCGCTGTATCGCCACGTCGCCAACAAGGACGAGTTGGTGACGTTCATGCTCTCGACCGCACCAGACCCTCCGCCGACACCTGCCGATCCGTCGGATTGGCATGGAGCACTTACTGATTGGGCAGCCGGACTGTGGAACATCTACCACCGGCACCCGTGGATCCTGCAGACCGCTGCGGCGGGCCCGCCTGCCGACCCGGGACAGCTGGCGTGGCTGGATGCCGGGCTTGCGGCGCTGGGCGACACCGGCCTGGCCGAGCGGGACAAGCTGGCGGCCGTCATGGCGGTACTGCACTACGTCCGCGGGGCCGCCGCACTGGACATCGAGGCCATCCAGACCAACCTGTCGAACTACCCCGAACTGCTTCGTCGGCTGTTGACCGCCGATCGGTTCCCTGCGCTGTCGGCCGCCGTGGAGGCAGGGGTGTTCGACCAGCAGAGCGACGACCCTCAGGCCGAGTTTCGGTCCGGACTGGGTCAACTGCTCGACGGCATCGCCGCGAAGGTCGCGGGTTAAGGCATGTTGTCCAGCCCGTGGCGGGACATCGCATAACCTGCGCCGACCCGGGTATAGGTGAAAGTATGCCGAGCGTGGCGACAAGCAAACCGCAGACCATCTCATATCCACACCCCGGCTCACGTCCAAGCCGTCATGACGATTACGCGGTTGACCCGCACGTCGTCGTTCTGTTCGGCGCGACGGGTGATCTGGCACGACGCAAACTGATTCCCGGCCTGGCGTTTCTGGACCAGTCGGAGCTCGCTCCTAACATCGAGATCGTCGCGACATCGCTGGAGGACTACACGACCGAAGAGTTCCTCAAGCTGGCTAAGTCGGCCGTCGAGGAATTCGGCACACACAAGCTCAGCAAGGAACAATGGACACGGTTCGCCGAGACGGTCACCTACGTTTCTCAGAGCGCGGGCCCCGAAGCTCTCGCTGCCGCCGTCGCCGAGGCTGAGAAAAAGCTCGGACCGGATGTCCGTCGGCTGCACTACCTGTCGGTGCCACCGAAGGCCGCCCGCGCTGTGATCACCATGCTGCGCGATGCGAACCTCGTTGACCGCTCGCGCGTGGTGATGGAGAAGCCGTTCGGCACCGACCTTGCCAGTGCCGTGGAACTCAACGACTTCGTACACGAGACGTTCGACGAGAAACAGATCTTTCGGATCGACCACTTCCTCGGCAAGGAGGCCGCTCAGAACATCCTGGCCTTCCGGTTCGCCAACGGCCTGTTCGAACCGATCTGGAACCGCAACTTCATCGACCACATCCAGATCGACATCCCTGAGACGCTGGGCCTCGATCAGCGCGCCAACTTCTATGAGAGCACCGGCGCCTACAAGGACATGGTCGTCACCCATCTGTTCCAGGTGATGGCGTTCGTGGTGATGGAACCGCCGACCGCTCTGGAACCTCGCGCCATCAGCGAGGAGAAGAACAAGGTGTTCCGGTCGATGTTGCCGGTGAAATGTTCGGATGTCGTCCGCGGTCAGTATGCCGGCTACCGCGGCAACGAAGGTGTGGCAAAGGATTCCGATACCGAGACCTTCATCGCACTCAAGGTGGGCATCGACAACTGGCGCTGGGCAGGCGTGCCGATCTATCTGCGCACCGGAAAGAGAATGGCCGAGGGCATCCGCATCATCTCGATCGCGTTCAAAGAGGCGCCGCGGACGATGTTTCCGTCCGGATCCGGCGTCGGGTCACAGGGCCCCGATCACCTTACGTTCGACCTCGCCGACAACTCCAAGGTGTCGCTGTCCTTCTACGGCAAGCGGCCCGGTCCCGGGATGAAGCTCGACAAGCTGTCGATGCAGTTCTCCACACAGGAGATCGATACCGCAGGAGACGTGCTGGAGGCCTACGAGCGACTGATCCTCGACGCGATGCGCGGTGACCACACGTTGTTCACCACTGCCGAAGGCATCGAGTCGCTATGGGAGCGGTCGAAAGCGCTGCTGAAGGACCTGCCTCCCGCGAAGGTCTACCAGCCTGGCACCTGGGGTCCCAACGCGATTCATCAGCTGATCGCGCCCAATGCGTGGCGGCTGCCGTTCGAGCGGGCGTGGCGCGAAGCCAAGAACGGCGACGACGACTAGTACAGGTACACAAAACCCCCGACGCGAAGCCGGGGGTTCGTGAGTGTAAAGCCGTGTGCTACTTGGCCTTCTCGAGGATCTCGACCAGCCGCCACCGCTTGGTGGCCGACAGCGGACGGGTCTCCATCAGCGAAACCCGGTCGCCGACACCGGCGATGCCGTTCTCATCGTGTGCCTTCACCTTCGTGGTGGTGCGGATGATCTTGCCGTAGAGCGGGTGACGCACCCGGTCCTCGAGCTCGACCACGATGGTCTTCTGCATCTTGTCCGACACCACGTACCCGATGCGGGTCTTACGCCGATTGCGCGGCTTCTCGGTGCGCGGGGTGTACTTCGGGCCCTTCTCCGTGGCCTTAGCTGCTGTCTTCTCTGCCATCACGATTCCTCACCGGCGGGTCCGGAAGCCAGACCCAGCTCACGTTCGCGCAGCACTGTGTACACACGCGCAATTTCTTGACGCACCAAACGAAGCCGACGGTTGTTGGTGAGCTGACCGGTCGCCATCTGGAAGCGCAGATTGAACAGCTCTTCCTTGGACTCGCGCAGCTTGTCCTTCAACTCGGTGTCCGTCATCTCGCGCAGTTCGCCTGGCGACACTCCCACTGCCATCAGAACTGCTCCTCTCGGGTAACGATGCGTGCCTTGATCGGCAACTTGTGGATCGCGCGGGTCAACGCTTCCCGCGCGGTTTTCTCATCGGGGTAGCTCAGCTCGAACAACACGCGGCCCGGTTTGACGTTGGCCACCCACCACTCCGGCGAACCCTTGCCGGAGCCCATGCGGGTTTCGGCGGGCTTCTTGGTCAGCGGACGGTCGGGGAAGATGTTGATCCACACCTTACCGCCACGCTTGATGTGCCGGTTGATGGCGATACGAGCGGACTCGATCTGCCGGTTGGTGATGTACGCGTGCTCCAGTGCCTGGATGCCGTACTCACCGAAACTCACCGACGTGCCACCGCTGGCCATGCCGCGCTGACGCGGATGGTGTTGCTTGCGGTGCTTCACCTTGCGGGGAATCAACATGACTAGCTCTCCGTAGTTTCCGTGGTCACAGAGGGAGAAGCTTCGACAGCGGCCTCGGGAGCAGCCTCTGCGACCGGTTCGGGCGCAGCCGAAGCGTCCTCGGCTCCGCCTGCAGCACGACCCGCGTCGGTGCTCGTCGCGGTGGTACCCGACGCGCCGCTACGGCGCGGGCGGGTGCCCGACGGGCGCTCGCGGCGCGGACGATCGGCACCGGCCGGAACCGCCGCGGTCTGCTCGCGCTTGCCACCGACGATGTCGCCCTTGTAGATCCACACCTTCACGCCGATGCGGCCGAACGTCGTCTTGGCCTCGTACAGGCCGTAGTCGATGTCGGCGCGCAGCGTATGCAGCGGCACCCGACCCTCGCGGTAGAACTCCGAGCGGCTCATCTCGGCACCGCCAAGGCGGCCGGAGCACTGCACCCGGATGCCCTTGACGTTGGGCTGGCGCATCGCGGACTGGATCGCCTTGCGCATCGCGCGGCGGAACGCCACGCGGTTCGAAAGCTGCTCTGCCACACCCTGAGCCACCAACTGAGCCACTGACTCGGGGTTCTTCACCTCGAGGATGTTCAGCTGCACCTGCTTGCCGGTCAGCTTCTCGAGGTCAGCGC
The DNA here is from genome assembly GCA_963766465.1 of uncultured Actinomycetota bacterium. Lineage (GTDB taxonomy): Bacteria > Actinomycetota > Actinomycetes > Mycobacteriales > Mycobacteriaceae > Mycobacterium. The sequence continues at coordinate 985,497 of CAVXZT010000008.1, read as the reverse complement.
GGATGCGGTCGGCCTCGGTGCCGCGGCGGCCGATGACGATGCCGGGCCGCGCGGTGTGGATGTCGACGCGAACCCGGTCACGGGTGCGCTCGATCTCCACGTCGGCGATGCCGGCGCGCTCAAGACCGGTGGCCAGCAGCCGACGGATTGCCACGTCTTCCTTGACGTAATCCTTGTACTGCTTGTCGGCGTACCACCGCGACTTCCAGTCGGTGGTGATACCGAGTCGGAAGCCGTGGGGATTGATTTTCTGGCCCACTACTCTGAGCCCTCCTTCGCTTCGTCAGAAGCTTTGGTTTCTGAGGATTTCTTAGCTGGATCTGATGTCGCCGCCGCAGCGGCTCCGGAAGCCTTCTTGGCCGGAGCCTTCTTCGCGGCGGCCTTCTCAGGTGCCTTCTTCGCGGCCGCCTTCTTGGCCGGAGCCTTCTCAGTAGCCGTGGTCTCAACGGTCACCTCGGTCGCAGGCGCCGTCTTGGCCGCCGCGGCCTTGCTGCCCTGCGCACGACGTGCGCGCGATGCGCTGACCGACCGGCCTGCGCCCCGCTCTTCCTTGGAAGGGCGGCTCTCCACGATCACCGTGATGTGGCTGGTGCGCTTCCGGATTCGGAACGCACGCCCCTGGGCGCGCGGCCGGATTCGCTTGGCGGTCGGGCCGCCATCGGCGTAGATCGTGGCAACCACGAGGGTGGACGGATCCAGGCCCTCGTTGTTCTGCGCGTTGGCTGCGGCACTGGCGATCACCTTGGCGACCGGCTCGCTGGCCTCCTGCGGCGCCCACCGGAGGATATCCAGCGCATCGGTCACCGACTTGCCGCGCACCAGGTCGATGACGCGGCGTGCCTTCGTCGGCGACATGCGCACGAAGCGCGCCTTCGCGACCGCGGACGGGTATTCAGTCGTCGTAGTCATTACCGGCGCTTAGCCTTCCGGTCGTCCTTGATGTGACCCTTGAACGTGCGGGTCGGTGCGAACTCGCCGAGCTTGTGCCCGACCATCGCCTCGGTGACGAACACCGGGACATGCTTGCGGCCGTCGTGGACCGCGAAGGTATGCCCGATGAAGTCGGGGATGATGGTCGAACGACGCGACCAGGTCTTGATGACCTGCTTGGTGTTCTTCTCGTTCTGAACGTCGACCTTCTTCAGCAGATGGTCGTCGACGAACGGACCCTTCTTAAGGCTGCGTGGCATCGGCTACTCCTACCGGTGGTGCTTCTTGCCGGTACGCCGGCGTCGGACGATGAGCTTGTCGCTCGGCTTGTGCTTCTTGCGGGTGCGACCCTCGGGCTTACCCCACGGGCTGACCGGGTGACGGCCGCCGGAGGTCTTGCCCTCGCCACCGCCGTGCGGGTGGTCGACCGGGTTCATCACGACACCGCGGACGGTGGGGCGCTTGCCCTTCCACCGCATACGGCCGGCCTTACCCCAGTTGATGTTGGCCTGCTCGGCGTTGCCGACCTCGCCGACCGTCGCGCGGCAGCGCACGTCCACACGGCGGATCTCACCGGAGGGCATACGCACCGAGGCGTAGGTGCCTTCCTTACCAAGCAGCTGGATGCTCGAACCCGCCGAGCGGGCCAGCTTCGCGCCGCCGCCAGGCCGCAGCTCGACCGCGTGGATCACGGTACCGGCCGGGATGTTGCGCAGCGGCAGGTTGTTGCCGGGCTTGATGTCGGCATTGGCACCGGACTCCACGATGTCGCCCTGCGAAAGCCCCTGCGGCGCAATGATGTAGCGCTTCTCGCCGTCGAGGAAGTGCAGCAGCGCGATGTTCGCGGTGCGGTTGGGGTCGTACTCGATGTGTGCGACCTTGGCGTTGACGCCGTCCTTGTCGTTGCGACGGAAGTCGATGACGCGGTAAGCGCGCTTGTGGCCACCGCCCTTGTGCCGGGTGGTGATTCGGCCGTGCGCGTTACGACCGCCCTTACCGTGCAGCGGGCGAACCAGCGACTTCTCCGGATGGTCGCGAGTGATCTCGGCGAAATCGGAGACGCTGGCACCGCGACGACCGGGGGTCGTCGGCTTGTACTTGCGAATTCCCATGATTCTCTAGGTCTCTCTGCTTATCCGCCGGCCTGGAAAACTCATGCCGGAGCTCCGAACAGGTCAATTGGCTTGCTGCCAGCGGCCAACGTCACGATGGCGCGCTTGGTGTCCTTGCGCTTGCCGTAGCCGGCGCGGGTGCGCTTGCGCTTGCCGTTGCGGTTCAGCGTGTTCACCGACTCGACCTTGACCTTGAAGATCTTCTCGATCGCGATCTTGATCTGCGTCTTGTTCGAGTCGGGGTGCACGACGAACGTGTACACGTTGTCCTCGATCAGCCCGTAGGACTTCTCCGAGATAACCGGGGACAGGATGATGTCGCGGGGGTCTGTGACGGTCGCCATCAGGCCGAAACCTCCTCGGCGGTCTTTGTGTTGGCCGTGATGTAGCTGTTCAGCGCCTCAACGCTGAACACCAGGTCGTCGGCCCGCAGCACGTCATGCGTATTCAGCTGGTCTGGCGAAAGCACATGCACGCCAGGCAGGTTGCGAACGGACAGCGCACCGGTCTCGTCGCTGCGGCCGATCACGACCAGCACCTGCTTGTGCTCGGTCAGCGTGGCCAGGAACGCCTTGGCGCTCTTGGTCGACGGGTTCTGACCCTCCACCAGCTCAGTGACGGCGTGGATGCGGCCGTTGCGCGCCCGGTCCGAAAGCGCGCCGCGCAGGGCGGCGGCGATCATCTTCTTCGGGGTGCGCTCGCTGTAGTCGCGCGGCTTGGGGCCATGCACGACGCCACCGCCGGTGAACTGCGGTGCACGCGTCGAACCCTGACGGGCGCGGCCGGTGCCCTTTTGCCGGTACGGCTTCTTGCCGCCGCCGCGAACCTCGCCGCGGGTCTTCGTCGAGTGCGTGCCCTGACGGCCCGCGGCCAGCTGCGCGGTCACCACCTGGTGCATCAGCGCGATGTTCGGCTCGACGTCGAACAGCTCGGCGGGCAGCTCAACTGAGCCGTCCTTCTTACCCGCCGGGGTGTGGACGTCAATCTTGAGTGTCTTGGCAGCGCCTGCTGTTTTGCTCCTCGCGTCCGCAGTCACTTCTCGCTCCTCTTGATTGCGCTGCGGACCATCACCAGTCCACCGTTGCGTCCGGGGATGGCGCCCTTGATCAGCAGCACACCGTTTTCGGCATCGACCTTGTGCACGACAAGGTTCTGAGTCGTAATGCGGTCGCTGCCCATCCGGCCTGACATGCGGGTGCCCTTGAACACCCGGCCGGGGGTGGCGCAGCCACCGATGGATCCGGGACGACGGTGCACCGCCTGGGCCCCGTGGCTGGCGCCCTGGCCGGAAAAGCCGTGGCGCTTCATGGTGCCTGCGAAGCCCTTGCCCTTGGAGGTGCCGGTGACGTCGACGAACGTGCCGTCGGCGAAGATCTCGGCGGTCAACTCCTGGCCGACCTCGTACTCACCGGCGGCGGCCTCGTCGTCGAGCCGGAACTCGGCGATGTGGCGGCGCGGGTTCACACCCGCAGCGGCGTACTGCCCGGAAAGGGGCTTGTTCACCTTGCGGGGGCTGATCTCGCCGTAGGCGAGCTGCACTGCGCTGTAGCCGTCGCGCTCTTGCGTGCGGATCAGCGTCACGACGTTGGGCCCGGCCTTCACGACCGTCACCGGCACGACCTTGTTGTTCTCATCGAACACCTGCGTCATGCCCAGCTTGGTGCCCAAAATGCCTTTTCTAGCCATTTCTCTGGGTCTCCTACTGGATGTTGACGTCGACACTTGCCGGTAGATCGATGCGCATCAGAGCGTCAACGGTCTTCGGCGTCGGGTCGAGGATGTCGATCAGTCGCTTGTGCGTACGCATCTCGAAGTGCTCCCGCGAGTCCTTGTACTTATGCGGGGACCGGATGACGCAGTACACGTTCTTCTCAGTCGGCAGCGGCACAGGACCAACCACGCTGGCGCCGGTACGGGTAACCGTTTCCACGATCTTGCGCGCCGAGGCGTCAATCGCCTCGTGGTCGTAGGCCTTGAGCCTGATGCGGATCTTCTGTCCCGCCACGCTTCTCCTACCTCACTCCTACTGGGGTCCCCGCGCATGTCGCGCTGGTATGCCGCCGCTGTTCATCTGTCTGTGGTTCACCGGTCCACGCGGTCGGGTGTGTCGCCCGCACGCACACTCAGCCGCGGCGAAAATCGTCGCGATCGAGAGTTGGGACCGGATGCGTCCGTTAGGACGCTGGTCGGATGCCCCGACCAGGCGCGAACCCGGCTCAAGGCAACCCGAACAGTATGCCCTAGATGTGGGGCCTCCTCCAAATCTCCGGCCAAGGCTCTGGCCACCGGAAACCCACGGCTACCTTACTCCAGAGTAAGGTAGCTCGGCATGGCAGCCCCGACCACCACCTATCGCATGTGGAAACGCCTCTCCGAGCAGCCAGGCGGCAGCCGGCTGTTCTCGGCCGCCGCGATGGTGCGAGTGCCGTATTTCGCGTCGATCGTGCCGCATGTGGTGCGGATGGAGCCTGGCTTCGCCGAGGTCACCGTCCCCAAGTGGTTCTTCGTCTATAACCATCTGCACACCGTGCACGCGATCGCGTCGTGCAACGCCGCGGAGATCGCGATGGGGATGCTGATGGAGGCCACGGTGCCGACCAGCCATCGGTGGATCCCCAAGGCGATGAATGTGCAGTACCGCCAGATGGCGACGACCGGGCTGCGGGCGCAGGCACGCGTGGCCCCGCCCGACTTCGACTCGATCACCGAAGGCGTCGAACTAGTCGTGCCCGTCAGCGTCGTCGACAAGTCCGGCAGAGAAGTGGTGCACGCCGACATCACGTGTTGGGTGACGCCGGCGTAGCCGTTCATTTGCCAGTTTCGACACCCCGACTGTGTGAATCTCTAGAGATGGTTGCCTCGTACCAGGAATTCGCGGCTCAGCAACAGGCAGAGCACGTCAATCCATTCAACCGCTGGTGCGCGGTCGTTGCGTGGTACGGCCTAGCGCTCCCGGGCGCCGTTACGGCGGCAATAGGTAGACCACGGGCCGGCGCGACGCTGTTCGCTCTGTCGCAACTGGTAATTGCTGCGGGCCATATCGTCGAAGGCAATGTTGTTGAGCAGTCGCGTATCACCGCCCGCCATCCGATCAGGGTGTTGCGGGCCGACCTGGCAGTCGCAAACGCAACCATCAAGGACGCGTTGAAGTCCTGAGGCGCCTGCGCGTTCTGTTACTCCAGATACGTGCCGTGGCCTACGCGCACCAGGCCGTCGCCGTCGAACGTCAGCACCTCGTTGACCAACCGGCCGGGATGGTTGCGGTAATTGATCACCAATGTTGACTCGCCGCTGTACACGCCGATCACCTCGAATTGCAGGTCGGCTTGCTGACTTAACGCGACCGTCCAGTAATCGCGCAACGCGGCCTTCCCACGCACCACTCCCCCGCTCTCGGGTACAACGCGCGCGGCCACCGGCGAGGTGAACATGACGTCATCGCCGAAATGGTCGAGCACCGCCTCGATATCGTGTGCGTTCCAGGCCCGCACCCACTCTTCGGCGAACCTATTCGGATCGGGAGTTGGCATGGCGGTTAGCCTTTCACGCTCGCCCAGAACGCGCACTGATGCTCTTGGTCGAAGTTCGAGACGACGCGGCTGCCGTCCGGTTGTAGGGACAACACCTTTCCCGTCGCGCCGTTGAACGTCGGCCAGTCCGGCTGACCCGGCGCTTGAGGGGAACCCGATGTGACGAACGCCGTCCAGTAATCGATCATCTGATCCGCAAGCGCGCGCTGCGCGGGACTCAGCGGCGGAGCATTGCCGATGTCGAACAGGTAGCGCAGCTCCAACGAATGGCTCGCCCCCACCGGGAACGGCAACTGGCGCATAGCGTCTGGCGCCGGCGCGTCGCGATCGTTGAACTCGTAGGCATACACAGGGTCTCTTCCAGACAAGACGCCGGCCATGCGGTCGGCTTCGCAGGCGAACACCCCGTCGGTGACCGCCGCCGAATAGGCAAGGGGCACACTCGCATAGCTGCTCAGCGGGTAATGCACTTCGACCGCATCGGCATTTGGGCCGAAGGTGTCCTTGAGCAGCTCCGGATACTGGTCCGCGGCGTACCCCTTGCCGCGCAGATACTGCAGCGCGACGAAGAGCGTGAACTCGTCGCGATTGCTGCCGATCAGCACCGGGACGCGGGCCGCCCGCCCCTCGGTGATCCCGGTGAGCGGGTCCACCGGCAGCACAGTGGTCCCTGTGACAGGGCCGGACAGTTCGTCGCGGCCGATGCGGTAGTACCAGACCGGTGCGCGCAATTTGTTCGCCGGCAGCGCCCGCAGGCACTGCGCAGCGGATTCCGGCTGACCGCAACCGACTTCGGCCGCATAGTCGAGGCTGGCCTTCTCCGCGGCGGGCAACGCCAACTGCGCCTGACACGGCCCGCTCTGGATGATCGCTGCCCGGAACAAACCCGCGGAGTCCGGCGCAACGAGGTGGTCGCACACGGATGTGCCGCCCGCCGATTCACCGGCAATCGTGACCTTGTCGGGGTCGCCCCCGAACTTGGCAATGTTGTCACGCACCCATCGAAGTGCGGCCTGCTGGTCGGCCAGGCCGTAATTGCCGACGGCACCTTGCGGGCCGAGCGCGGGATGGGCGAGGAAGCCCAGCGCGCCGAGCCGATAGTTGATCGTGACGACGATGACGTCACCCCGCGATGCAAGCTCGTTCGCGACGTAGAGACTGCCACTACCGCTGGCGAACCCGCCGCCGTGGATCCACACCATCACGGGACGCCGTTCGTCGCTTTTGGGAGGAGTCCACACATTGAGGGTCAGGCAGTCCTCGTCGGTCTGCCTGCCGAGCTCCAGGTCAACGCCCGGATCCTGCATACATCGCGGGCCAGGGCGCATCGCCAGACGAATCCCCTGCCAGGCCGGTGCCGGAGCTGGCGGCTGCCAGCGCAGCGGCGCGACCGGCGGTGCGGCATAAGGAATTCCGGCGAACAGCCGGTGATCCGGCTTGACAATGCCCCGAATGGTGCCTGCTGCGGTCTGCACTACCCCCGGATCGGCAGGCGCGGGCGCGGCTGGTGTTTGGGCCACGTCGCCGCGGCCACATCCGGCCGCCACCAGTACCGCCAGGACGAACGCCAGCACGAGACGGCAGCGACGATGAACGGTTGCTGGCAGCACGAGGTCCGAGCCTAACGGCACCGCTTGGAATCAGGCCTTCCCTAACGTGGCCCCCATCACATAGACTTCGAACTTGACACCCGTCAAGTTTGACTGCGAGGAGCCTGTATGAGCACGCCGACGATGGACGACGCCGCGAGAGTTTTCGCCGATCCGACCGCGTATGCCGACGATGCACGGCTGCACGCGGCGCTGACGCATCTGCGTGCGAACAATCCCGTGGCGTGGGTGGACAACCCGCCGTACCGACCGTTCTGGGCGATCACCAAGCACGCCGACATCATGGCCATCGAGCGCGCCAACGACCTCTTCCTGTCCGAGCCACGACCGCTGCTCACCACCGCCGAGGCCGACGACTTCGCCAAGGAACAGCTCGACTCTGGGATGGGCCTGCGCACCCTCATCCACATGGACGACCCGCATCACCGCAAGGTCCGTTCCATCGGGGCTGACTGGTTCCGCCCCAAGGCGATGCGCGACCTCAAGACGCAGACCGACCTGCTGGCCAAGCGCTATGTCGACCGGATGCGCGACGTCGGCCCGGAATGCGATTTCGTCACGGAGGTCGCGGTGAACTTTCCGCTCTACGTGATCATGTCGCTGCTCGGCCTGCCCGAGGAGGACTTCCCGCGGATGCACCAGCTCACGCAGGAAATGTTCGGCGGCGACGACGAGGAGTACAACAAGCGCGGCACGACGCCGGAGGAGCAACTGGCGATTCTGATCGACTTCTTCACGTACTTCTCTGCGCTAACGGCGTCACGCCGCGAACATCCGACGGAGGACCTGGCGTCGGCCATCGCCAACGGCCGCATCGACGGTGAGCAGCTGTCCGATGTCGATACCGCGTCCTACTACGTGATCGTCGCCAGTGCGGGCCACGACACCACGAAGGATGCCATCTCCGGCGGGCTGCTCGCGCTGATCGAAAACCCCGACGAGTTAACGCGATTGCGCGACGACATGGACCTGATGCCAACAGCGGTCGAGGAAATGATCCGGTGGACCACCCCGGTCAAGGAGTTCATGCGCACCGCCGCCGAAGACACCAGTGTCCGCGGTGTGCCCATCGCCAAGGGTGAATCCGTCTACCTGGCTTATGTTTCCGGCAACCGGGACGAAGAGGTATTCGACGAGCCGTTCCGCTTTGACGTCGGTCGCGACCCCAACAAGCATGTCGCGTTCGGATATGGGGTGCATTTCTGTCTCGGCGCCGCGCTGGCGCGGATGGAAATGAACAGCCTCTACTCCGAACTGATTCCGCGGCTGGAGTCCATCGAGCTCGCGGGTGAGCCAGAACTCGCTGCCACCACATTCGTCGGTGGACTCAAGCACCTGCCGATTCGCTACTCCTTGCGGTGATCGGCCGGCTCTTCGCGTGGGTGGCGAGGAATCCGTCGACGGCGGCCTCCGCGCAGGTGCGATAGTCGAAATCGGCCACAGTCGAGAGCCTTCCGAGGATCAGCGGACCGATGAGTAACGCCATCGCCTGAACGTGGTCGACCTCGTTGAGTTCCGCCGTGACTTGGGGGCTGTCGAAGAGAGCCTCGAACGGCGCTGAGTACAGCTGGATGATCCGGGCTCGCAGAGTTCCGACCGCATCCGAATCCGACTGGTGCACATCGGAATAGGCGCCGATATCGGGACCGGATGCTATCCAGGTCATCGCGGTGAGCATGGTGGGCACTTCGGCGATCGACGCGGCCCATCCCACCACCACCGAGAGCAGTTGGTCACGCAGGCTGCCCTCCGACGGAGGCATCGGTGCGGGCTGCAACATGCTGGTGAACGCCGCGGCCAAAAGGTCGTTGGCGCTTGAGAAGTGGCGATATAACGTGGCGCGCGCCACGTTGGCGCTGCGGGTGACGGCGTCGATGGTCACCGCGCTGGGGCCACCCGAACGCAAGAGCGCTGTCGCGGCGTCAAGCAATCGAGCCCGCGAGCGGGCCGGCCGCGGATCGCTACTCGTGGCGGTCATAGTTCACACCACCTTTCCGACCGAAACAAGACTATCGGTCTCGTAACGAGACTGTTAGTCTCAAAAGTATCCACCATAGGAAGGCGACGACGATAATCGACACCCTCGACCGGTCCGATCAGGATAACGACGCCTCAATCACCAACCTGTCCAAGCGCAGACGTGTCTGGCTGCTGGCGGTCGCGAGCACCGACGTGTTGTTGGTGATCACGTCGATGGTCGCGCTGAACGCGGCACTTCCGGATCTCGCTGTGGAGACCTCAGCCACTCAGGGCCAACTCACCTGGATCGTCGACGGCTACACGTTGGTGTTGGCGTGCCTGCTGCTGCCTGCGGGCGCGATCGGCGACCGCTACGGTCGACGGGGCGCACTGCTCGTCGGACTGGCCATCTTCGGACTCGCCTCCATCGCGCCGGTGATACTCGGTAGTCCCCTGCAGATCATCGTCGCGCGGGCGGTAGCGGGAGCCGGTGCCGCGTTGATCATGCCCGCGACGTTGTCGCTCCTCACCGCCGCCTTCCCAAAATCGGAACGCAATAAGGCCGTGGGGATTTGGGCGGGCATGGCGAGTTCCGGTGCCGTCTTCGGATTTCTTGGCACAGGGATCCTGATGCACTTCTTCTCGTGGCAGTCGATCTTCTATGCGTTTACGGCCGCGGCGTTCGTCATGTTCATCTGCACGTGCACGATCGGGTCGTCGCGAGACGAAAGCGAGACACCGATCGATTGGATCGGTGCTGTGCTCATCGGTGCCGCCGTGGCCGTGTTCGTGTTCGGCGTCATCGAGGCCCCCGGCCGCGGCTGGACCAACCCCATGGTGTGGGGCTGCATGGCCGCAGGCGTCGCACTCGCGGTCGCGTTCGCGATTGTCGAATTACGCCGCACACATCCCCTGCTCGATATGCGGTTGTTCGGCAGCCCGGATTTCGCGACAGGGGCCGTCGGGATCACCTTCCTGTTCTTCGCCAACTTCGGTTTCTTTTTCGTCGCCATGCAGTACATGCAGCTGATACTTGGCTACAGCCCGCTGGGCACGGCCTTCGCGCTCGTGCCGCTGGCCGTACCGATCCTGATCCTCGGGGCGACGCTGCATCTGTATCTCCCCAAGGTCGGGCTGAGATCGGCGGTGGCCGTCGGATTGTTTCTGATCGCTATCGGCATGTTCTGCATGCGGGTGTTCGATGCAAACTCTTCCTATCTCGAGTTTGTCTGGCCTGTCCTCATCGTCAGCGCGGGCATCGGGCTGTGCGTTGCGCCGACGACGTCGGCGATCATGGGCGCGGTGCCCGACGAGAAGCAGGGCGTCGCGTCGGCCGTCAACGACACGACGCGCGAGGTCGGTGCTGCGATTGGCATCGCCGTCGCCGGGTCCGTGGTTGCCGCCCACTACAGCAATGCGCTCGGTCCAGCGTTGGCCGGCTTCCCCGAGCAGGTAAGAGGCCCGGCGCTGGAATCCCTCGCACAGGCGCTCGCAGTGGCCGACCGGATGGGGCCTCAGGGAGGGCAAGTAGCGGAGCTCGCGGAGAACGCTTTCCTGCAGTCGATGCACCTTTCCCTGCTGATCCTGTCCGTGATCATTGCTGTCGCAGCAGTTTTTGTCGCCGTCTGGGCACCGGGGCGCGACGGTCAACAGTTCCCATTCGTGCAACGACTGACTCGGCAGCCGACGTCAGATGATGAACTCGGCAGCCCGGCGGCCGAGCATGACGATGGTGGCGTGCGGGCCTCGGCTGGTAATGGTGGGAAGCACCGAGCCGTCGACCACCCATAGCCCGTCAACACCGCGCACCCGGCACTGAGGGTCAACCACCGCAGCCTCATCGTCGGCATTGCCCATCGGTGCGGTGCTGGACAGGTGCTGCGACGTTGACCACGACACCGTCGCCGATTCCGCTCTTGCACCGGCCAGTTCGCGTGCGAGCTCCGCGCCGGCGCGTAGCGCGGTGACATCCGCCTGCTCGCTGTCGTAGCGGTGCTCGATAACCGGGAGCGTTTCAGGGTCGTCGGATGCCAGCCGGATCCTGCCCCTGGACCTCGGCTGCATCAATGCGACTCCGATGTGGGGGTGGTCTCCCGGATCGTCGCGTCGGCCGCGAACCATTGCACCGAATCCCGCTGTATAGGGCCGGATTTCGAGACCATCGGATGTGGTCAACACCGCCTCAAGCGGCGGCAGGCCATGCGACTCAGACCAGTCCACCGGCAATACCCACTCGGGGTGGTCGGACGTCGCCGTACCGACCGGCAAGTCGGCTACCACCGGGATGTCAACCGACATCAGCGCATCCTGCGGGCCAACGCCGGACAGCATCAGCAGGTGCGCTGATCCGATTGCACCGGCGCACAGAATGATTCGATCGGCTGTCAGATCAATCGCACCGTCGGGACCGACACAGTCGACGCCCACCGCCCGGGCTTTCACCATCCGGATGCGCGCTACCATGGTGTTGGTGAGCAACGTCAGATTGCGGCGATCCATCGCCGGCTCCAAGTAGGCGCCACCCGGCCCAACCCGAGTGCCCCCGTTGATGTTCAGCGGGACCGCGCCGATGCCGGGATGCAGTGGTGCCTCCCTTGTCGACCCGTTGAGATCATGGATCCACTGAAACCCTGCGCCCGCAGCTGCTTCGACGAATAGCGCTGTGCAGCCGTCGAATTCGGCGACTCGCCGCACGAGAATCGGACCATCAGTGCCATGCACGGCCGTGTCGAAGTCCAGGTCTGTTTCGACGGCACGAAAGTGCGGAAGCACATCGGACCACGTCCAACCCGGTATCCCCCAGCCGTCAAAATCCGTTGGTAGACCTCGGCAGAAGTAACCGCCATTGACTGCCCCCGAGCCGCCCACCACTGCGCCACGCATGATCTGCGCATGTCGCGTTGGCTCGTCGGTCAAGATGGTCGGATAACGCCGCACTACCGAGCTTGCGTCACCGATCGGTAGGTGCAGTCCATTGATCTGGCCGAGCACTCGCGGATCGGACGGACCGGGGCCGGACTCGACGACCGTTACTAGGCACCGCGGATCGACGGAAAGGCGTTCGGCGAGAACAGATCCGGCGCTTCCGGCGCCGACGATCAGCACATCGCTGTGCAAGGCGGGGTCAGGTCCGGATCTGGGGTTTGAGGGCGCCGGCGTGCCGTTCGCGTACCACGCCTGTCCACAGTCCGGCGCCGTAGGCAATGTCATCGAGACGCTTCAGCAACACGTAGGTGAGCAGGCCCACCCGCTTGGTGTCGTCGTCGGCGTTCCCGTTGCGGGTGATCCAATCCACCACCCCGTCGACCACCGCTGCCACCAGCACCACCTGGCGGCAGCGCCGGGACAGAACCGCCGCGATCAGCGCTAGGGGCCAGTAGTGCCGACAGATCGCGGCCGCCAGCTGCAGGGCGGCGGACCACAGGCCGTGCGCGGCTACCACCGCCACTTCCTTGGGTTCGGTCTCGACCGTGCTCAATGATTTCGCGATGCGGCGGCCAGTAAGCGTCGCGACGATCATCGACGCCAGGTACCCGATACCCGAACCCATGGCGAGCAGGATCCACACCACCAGTGTCCATCCGGAAATCACCAGCGGCGCGGTCTTGCCGGGATGCCGAATTGACAGCGGCGCCGCTGCTTCACCGTAGAAAGACTTGCGCGCGAGCCAATCTCGCATTTGCGTCCGGTGGTCGTGAGCGACGAGGGCGATGGGTTCGTAGCGCAGCCGGGCTCCCGCCTCGATGAACCGCCAGCATAGGTCGACGTCCTCGCCTGACTTAAGCGTCTCGTCGAATCCGCCCAATTCCTTCAGGAGGGCGCGGCGGCAGATGATGGCCGCGCTGGGGACGTAGGACACCGTGCCGTACGGCACCACCGGCGCCTCGCGCAGACCCAGGTCCAGTGACGAGCGCACCGCCTCGTAGCGGGCCACCAAGTTGTCGGCCTGCCTCAGTCCCACGATCCGCGGCGCGACGAGCGCGACGGCGGGGTCACAGAAATGGCCGAGCAGCGCTTCCAGCCACCCCCGCCGTGGCACCACGTCGGAGTCGAGGAACGCGACGAAGTCGGTGTTGCAGGCGACGAGGCCGGTGTTGCGCGCCGCCGCGGGCCCCTTGCTGCGGGCGTGCCTCAGCACTTGAATGTCGCAGTGCATGTCGTCGAAGTCGCTCTGTTGCACGGGCACGTTCGAGCCGTCGTCGACGACCACCACCCGCATGCCCCGCAGCGTGCCGACGAGGCGAAGCAGGCCAGAAACGTTGTCGCGCACCGGGATAACGACCGTGACATCACGGTGCGAAGGACCGGTGGCCGGCCTCGGATGTGCGACTGTGGCGTCGAGCAGTGTGCGCGCGAGTTGCGCGCTCACCGCGTCGTGCACCTCGAGCCTGCCGCCGGTGAGCAGGGTCTGCGCGGCGGGTGCGAGGCGCAGCAGCCGAGTGGGTGATCCGCCGAGCAGGGCGGAGCCCTCACCGAGCACCTTCACCCGGCGATCAACCTGAACGGCGAACCCGTCGGGCAGCCGCGGTCCGGTCATGTCAGCATCCCGTCGCGGTCCGGCGCCCACCTGGCGATACGCCGCAAACATGCGTCAACCATCTCGGTGAGGATGCGTTCGCCCTCCTCGGGCGTCGCCGTCGTCGGGTCACCGAGAACACCGAGTTCGCTAACGGCCGCTACGCCACCCTGCCGCATCTGCGGCATCAACTGTGCCAGCGGCGCACTGTTGCCGGGGAGTCGCTCATCAACCCATACGTCGGCCGGTGAAATATGTAGCAATACAGACGTTTCGGTGTGGCCAGCATGTGCATCGGAGTTCGCAGCAGTGCACGAGCACCAGCCTGCGTCGCGCCCTTCGTACCGAAGCAAAGCCACCGCGGCAGCCAACGCCTCGACGTTTCCGCCGTGTCCGTTGATAAAGACGAGGCGCGATGCCCATTGCGATGCGGACCGGCCGAACTCCACCAGCAAAAGCCGCAGCGCCGAGGTCCCGATGGAGACGGTGCCGGGGAAGCCTTCGTGCTCGCCACTCGCGCCGTAGCCGATCGCGGGAGCCAGGGTCCAGTTGGATTCATTCCAGTCGGCCAACCGCTCAGCAACCGAGCGGGCGACGGCGGTGGCGATCCGGGTGTCCGTGTCCAGCGGCAGGTGGGGTCCATGCTGCTCAACCGAACCAACGGGGATAATCAACGCGGGCGACGTGCTTTGCAGCTGTCTCGACGTTGAGTCCGCGAGCTCGCTGGGGAAAGCCACCCGCCGATGGTAGGCCGAATTCACCTGGCGTGCGCCAATTGTTGGCGCATGCGCAGCAATTGATTTCCGAGAATTTCCCACAGTCGGCCGCCGATTAATCACGCCAGCCCCCTACGCCACGCCTGTACCAGGATCTTCGATGCTGACGGTGTTGCTGGTCAGTCGTCGGCGCCGCTGGGCACGCCGAGCGCTCGCGTGAAGCCCGGCGGGACGAGAATGTCACCGGCAACAAGATCGTGGACCGACGCGCGACCAAGGCCCATCAACGCCGAGTCGATTCCTCCGCGCAACACGTCGAGGACATTCTCAACCCCAGGTTGACCGTTAGCCGCAAGGCCCCAGAGGGAGGCGCGGCCGATCATCACCGCGCGAGCGCCAAGCGCCAGCGCCTTGACCACGTCGCTGCCCCGCCGAATGCCACCGTCCAGCAGCACCTCGACCTCGTTGCCGACAGCGTCGGCGATCACAGGCAGCGCCCTAATTGACGCGGGTGTGCCGTCCAGGTTGTTGCCGCCGTGATTGGACACCGAAATGGCCGAAACACCGGCATCCACAGCACGTTTCGCGTCATCGACACGCATCACGCCCTTGAGCATGAACGGCCCGCCCCACAGCTCGCGCAGCCAGGCGATGTCCTCCCACGTCGGGGGTGGCGTACCCATCCACTCGCCGTAAGCGGCGAAGAACGGCGGCCCTTGCTCGCCGAGCGGCGCCTGATTGGGCACTCGTAGGTCTGGCGGACGAATGTTCTTCGCCCACTGCATGAGGTACCGCGGCCTGCTCAGGAGCTCAGGCAGCATCCGCACGATGGTGCCCAGGCTCATCTTTTCGGGGATCTTGGGGCTGCCCCAGTCGCGACCGTGCGAGAAGCTCCAGTCGGTGGTGACGATCAAGCCGGCCGCGCCTGCTGCACGCGCGCGTTCCACCCGTGCCGCGATCCCGTCCCGCCCGCCGAGCCAGTAGACCTGGAAGAACAGCTTGGGGTTGGCGGCGATGACCTCTTCGATCGGCTTACTCGCGAATGACGACAGTCCCATCGCGGTGCCGCGAGCGGCCGACGCCCGTGCCACGGCGACCTCACCGTCTGGATGGACGGTCTGCACACCTGTCGGTGAGATCACCACCGGAAGCGAAATATCCTGTCCCATAACGGTTGTCGAGAGGTCTCGCTTCTCGAGCGCGCCGATCACGTGCGGCGCGAAGCCCAGCTCGCCGAATGCGTCGACGTTGCCGGTGACCGTCAGTCCCTTCTCGCTACCGGCGATGAGCGCGGCGTAGACGGACTTGGGCAGTCGCTTCTTGGCGCGCTCCTGCGCGATGGAGACGGTTTCGAACCAGGTGTCGCGAGCCATGATCTACACAGGACTTTCGTTACAGAACTTCTGAGGTGGGACGGTGAGGAGTTTGAGCGGTATCGGCCCCTGCTTGCTTCCGCGTGAGTGGTCGCCGCTGGGCCTGGGCTTGACCCTCTCCTGCTCGAGTGCGGGCGCGCCATAGCCCACCACGCATTCGGGGTCGGGCCCGTCCAGCGGTAGGCCCGTGAAGAACTTCGCGGCCATGCAGCCGCCACGGCAGCTGTCGTAGTGCCCGCAGCTGCCGCATGCGCCGGCCGATTGCGGCTCCCGCAGCTCCCGGAACAGGGGCGCATTCTTCCAGACATTGTCAAACCCGCTGTCCGACAGGATGTTTCCGGCAAGAAAGCGGTCATGAATGGCGAACGGGCACGCGTACACGTCGCCAACCGGGTCGATAAGGCAGACCACACGACCGGCCCCGCACAGGTTCAGCCCGGCGAGCGCACCCGGCTCGCCAAGGCCCGACAAATGGAAGAAGGAGTCACCGGTGAGCACCCGGTCGCCCTTGGCCACCAACCAGTCGTAGAGCTGCACCTGCTGCTCGGCGGTCGGATGTAGTTCGTCCCACACGTCGGCTCCACGGCCGGATGGACGCAACCGGGTGATGCGCAGGGTCGCACCGTAACGCGCTGCCAGAGCTGCGAATTCATCGAGCTGGTCGACATTGTGCCGCGTCACGACGACGGAGATCTTGGCATCCTTGAACCCCGCGTCGGCCAGATTCTCCAACGCCCGGATCGCCATCGCGAACGAACCCGGGCCGCGCACTGCGTCGTTGACCTCGGCCGTCGCGCCATCAAGCGAGATCTGCACGTCGACGTAATCGCTTGCGGCCAACCGGGTTGCAACCTGCGGAGTGATACGTACGCCGTTGGTGGAGAACTTCACGCCGACGTGATGCGCGGTGGCATAGTCGACGAGCTCCCAAAAGTCCGGCCGCACAGTCGGCTCGCCGCCACCGATGTTCACATAGAACACCTGCATGCGCTCGAGCTCATCGATGATGTCCTTGCACTGCTGGGTCGTCAGCTCGCGCGGATCGCGCTTGCCCGACGAGGACAGGCAGTGCACGCACGCAAGGTTGCACGCGTAGGTGAGCTCCCACGTCAGACAGATCGGCGCGTCGAGGCCGTGCTCGAACTGTTCGACGAGCCGTGGCACGGGTGCTAAAGACGTCATGGTTCTCCCACTACGAGCATCTTGGACTGGGCCAGCACGCCGAGTGCGTGCAGATACGGCGCCTGCTGCGCGTCGTCGATTCCGGCGGCGCGGCATGCCGAACGGGCGTCGGGGTGGTCGCTCAACGAATTGACCACCTCGACGATCGTTCGGTTCTTGAGGAACGACAGCTTGCGCGTGCCGAAGTGATACAGCAGCGCACCGAACGGCTCGGGCCGCACCGCCACCTGGTGGTGCAACCGCCAGCTGAGGTCCGGATCGAAGGTCGCGACAGCCGACGACACTGTCAGTAGACCCCGCACATCCCGTCGATCGACACCTCTTCGACCAAGGTCTCGGTGACGAGTTCGGCGTCCGTCTCTACTTGCTGGTTAGGCTCCATGAGCAGCACCTTTCACTACGTTGAGTCTCGACAATGTGACCGAAGTCGCAATAATATGGCATCGAGTGCCATAACGGAAGTGGGTAGGTCGAAAGGAGTAGTGAATGCGGCCGATTTCCCAGCACCGCGTTGGCCGTCGACGCTCCACGACCTGGGACCACATCAGCAATGTGGCCATCGACCTGTTCGCCGCCAGGGGCTTCGACGAGGTCAGCGTCGACGACGTCGCCGGAGCGGCAGGGATCGCCCGCCGCACCCTGTTTCGCTACTACCCGTCCAAGAACGCTCTCCCGTGGGGCGACTTCGACGTGCACCTCGACCACATGCGGGATCTGCTCAACGATGTTGAACCCGACGTCCCGATCGGCGAGGCGCTGCGCACAGCGCTGTTGGCGTTCAACAGCTTCGACGAGCAGGAGACGGCCCGGCACCGGCGGCGGATGCGCGTCATCCTTCAGACCGCTGCGCTGCAGGCGTATTCGATGACAATGTATGCCGGCTGGCGGGCCGTCGTCGCCGCATTCGTCGCGCGGCGGCTGGACGCCAAGGCAGCCGACCTCGTCCCTCAGACCGTCGCATGGACGATGCTCGGCGTCGCGCTTTCGGCCTATGAACACTGGCTGGCCGACGAGTCCGTATCGCTGGCGCAGGCGCTCGGCGACTCATTCGACACGGTCCGGCAGGGGCTCGACGCGCTGAATCGGGGCTGACCACCCGTGTGCGAATCACGTTGGCGGGCAGGCAGCGAGCAGTAGTTCGGCGAGCTTGGCGCTGGCCGGTGCGATGTTCGCAGGTCCCGCCGAGGCGAGGTAGATGGTCCACATCAGCGCCGGCCGCACCGCCACCGCACGGAGGTCGGGATAGCGGCTTGCTTCGCTGGCGGGCATGAAGATGGTGCCGAGGCCCTGTCGCACCAAGTCGGCAGCAATCGAGTAGGAGGCCGACACTTCGTACGGCGTGTGCGATGCGACGCCCGCCTCGGCGAACGCATCCTCGACAAGTCTGCGCAGGCCGAATTCGATGGGGAACCCGATCAGGTCCTCCGCGGCGAGATCGGCGAGGCCGACATGATCGCGCCGGGCTAGATGATGGTCGGGCCTGCAGACGTACATCATCGGCTCCTGGGAGAGCAGCTGCATCTCGATGCGGGCCGGAAACCGGTCCGGCGCCGACACCAACGCCAGGTCGAGCGAACCGTCGGCAATCGCGGACAGGTACGCCATGGAGCCGGTTTGGCTCTGCCGCAGTCTGATTCGGACATATGGGTAGTTGCGGTGAAATTCTCCAAGCACTCGCGGTACATCGAGTGCGCCAAATGATATGAGGGACCCCAGTTCAACGGTTCCTGACAACTCGCCGCGGTAGTCGCCGATCGAATCCTTGGCAAGCCGCGCGGTGTGGATCACCCGGCGTGCGTGCTCACGAAACAGCTCGCCAGCCGGGGTCATTCGGATCTGCTGCTTGGACCGGTCGAACAGTTCGACCCCCAGCTCCTTTTCCAGCTTGCCCACCGATGTCGAGAGTGCGGACTGCACAACGTGCACTCGCTCGGCGGCGCGCGAGAAGTTCATCTCGCTGGCGACGGCGATGAAGTACTCGAGCTGCCGAAATTCCATCTGCCCAGTCTATCTATTTCATAGATAGAATATATCGATAACATTCGTTGGACTTGATGATGCCTGGTTGCTGTGATGGAGGGGCGCAGGCCGCCCCGCCGGGGGATGTCGACCCCAACGTCAGGCACCGCGAGATCGTCCTCCCCCTACCCTTCTGAACGGACCGGTGTAGAACATGTTGGCAGCAGGAAACATAAAGGTGACAGATCTCCTATCCGCCACCCCGCCCTGGATTCCAGAGGGTGCGCATGCGATGACACAACTTGTCGAACTCCCTCCCGCCGACGCTGGTGTGGCGCCACATCGCCACTCCGGACCGGTGTTCGGCTACGTACTGGAGGGCAGAATGCTCTTCGAGCTCGAGGGCGAAGCACCCCGCGAAATCGTTGCGGGTCAAGCATTCTGGGAGTCCGGCGGTGATGTGGTGCACTACCAGGTTGCGAACCTGGAGCCGATCAACTGGACCCGCTTTCTCGCGGTGTGCATCTGCGCTCCCGACGTCGACATGATCACCATGCTCGAACCGGAAGAGATCATGGCGCGCGACCATCTTCGCCACCCGAGTGTTCGCCAGCATGCGGGCTGACGCGCACAACAAGAAACGAGGTTTGGATATGGAAGCGATCGTCGCGCGAGACCGCGCAGCAGGCATCTCGGGACTTTCCCTGGCAGAGGCGCCCTACCCGCACGCCGCGGAGAACGATGTCGTCGTCCGCGTCCATGCGGCAAGCTTCACCAAGGACGAACTCGAGTGGCCGGGGACGTGGGTGGACCGCGCGGGGCGTGACCGCACACCGACCATTCCCGGGCACGAACTGTCGGGCGTCGTCGCCGAGTTGGGTTATGGCACAACCGGTCTGGCGGTCGGCCAACGAGTGTTCGGCCTCACCGACTGGAGCCGCAACGGAACGCTCGCGGAATACGTCGCGGTCGAGGCCCGTAACCTTGCGCCGCTGTCGGCCGGCATCGATCACTCGGTGGCAGCAGCGCTGCCGATGTCCGGACTGACCGCGTGGCAGGGGTTGTTCGACCACGGACAACTGGCGGCCGGGCAGACTGTCTTCGTCAACGGCGCCGCCGGAACGGTCGGTTCGATCGCCGTGCAACTTGCACGCGAGGTGGGCGCACGGGTGGTCGGAAGCGGGCGCACCGCACAGAAGGACACGGTGCTCGGTCTCGGGGCCGACGCTTTCCTGGATTTGCAACAGGATCGGCTGGAAGACATCGGCCAGGTCGACGTGGTGTTCGATGTGATCGGCGGCGAGATCCTCGATCGCTCGGCACAACTGGTGCGTTCGGGCGGTGCCCTCGTGACGATCGCCGAACCCCCGCGGGTGCGGCCCGAAGGTGCGCGGGCGGTCTTCTTCGTCGTCGAACCCGGTCGCGCCGGGCTCGCCGCCCTTGAACTCCGGCTGAAGGACGGGCGGCTGCGTCCAATTATCGGAGCGGTGCGCCCACTGGCAGAAGCGGCATCGGCATTCGCCGACCGTCCCGCCCATGGCAAGACCATCATCCGAATCTCCGATGGAGACGGCGCAGAATAATTTTTCACAATGGGGCGTCGGAGTTCGGCCCGCGACGGCGACTATAAGGATGTGAGCGCCGAACCGGATGGCAACGACGGTCCGCGGGCACTGCTGGCGGTGTACGACGAGGCACTGCCGGTCGTGTACGGGTACTTCGTCCGGCGCTGCGGCGACCGCGGAACGGCCGAAGACCTGACGTCGGACACCTTTCTGGCGGCGATGGACGCTGCCCGCAAGGAGCCGCCGCCGCCCATGACCGTGCCGTGGCTGCTGGGGGTGGCGCGGCACAAGCTCGCCGACCACTACCGGCGTCGACACGACCGGTTCAGCATCCCGGTCGCCGAACTGCCCGAGCCGGTTAACCCGGCTGACGACTGGGATGCAGCGCTGGATCGCATCGTCGCCGAGAGCGTGCTGACCAGGCTCTCCGAACAGCACCGCACGGTGTTGGCCTTGCGGTACATGGACGACTGCTCGGTGCCCGAGTGCGCGGAGCTGATCGGGCGCACCTTGCACGCCACCGAGGCGCTGCTCGTACGCGCCCGCCGCGCCTTCAGACATGAGTACCCGGAGCCGGAAGGAGGGCGGTCATGAACAACAGCCACGATCCGCTGAGCGTGCTGCATGGCGACGAGCTTCCGGTCCAGCCCGATCCGGCGTTCGCGGCCCGGCTGCGCTCACGCCTGGAATCCGCAGTGTCCCTTCCCAATCAATCACAAGGAGTTGTCATGAGTGGCACCGATACCGCCATCGCCGAGCTCAACGAGCCCGCCGCACAACCTGCCGTTGCAACGGCTCCCCCGCGGCCTGCGGCGCTGCCGTATCTGACCGTTGCCAACGCACGCGACGCCATCGCCTGGTACGTCGACGCTTTCGGTGCGGCGGTGGTCGGAGACCCGTTCGAGATGGACGACGGTCGCATCGGGCACGCCGAGCTGGCCATCGCGGGCGGCGTGCTCTACCTCGCCGACGAGTACCCCGAGATCGGACTCAAAGCGCCTGGCCCGCAAGCGACTTCGGTCAGCCTGATGCTGCATGTCCCCGATACCGACGTGGCGCTGGACCGGGCCCGCGAACGAGGTGCCCAGGTCCAGAGCGAGCCCTACGAGAACTACGGTTCGAGAAACGCCACGATCGTCGACCCGTTCGGGCATCGCTGGATGCTCAGCGGACCGGTGACCGGCGCCGCGGTGCCGATCCAACACGGGGATGTCGGCTACATCTCGGTGTGGGCGCCCGACGCCGACCGCGCCGCGGCGTTCTACGGTCATGTGCTCGGGTGGACGTACGATCCGGAGACCCATCAGGTCACCAACACCAAACAGCGCATCGGCATCTATTCAGTCGCCGGCCCACCGACCCTCTTCTGCTGCTATGCGGTGGCCGACTTGGAGGGCGCCAGGAAGTCGATCGTGGACGGCGGCGGTACGGTCGATCAACTCGAGCAGTTCGACTTCGGCACTCTAAGTGGTGCTACCGATCCGCAGGGAACGTCGTTCGGCGTCTTCCAGCCGAACCCAGGTCAGCCCCGTCCTGAGCTCAATGGCTCTGGGCCAGGCGAAGTTTCGTACATCACTTACGAGGTGACCGACTCGTCGGCGTTCAAGGCGTTCTACAGCCGGGTGCTGTTCTGGACCTTCGAACCGGGCCGCATCGACGACGGCTGGGGCGTCCAGCAGACCCACCCGATGGCAGGCATCGCGGGCGGCAACTCACAACAGGTGACCGTCCCGATGTGGACTGTCGAGGACGTCGACGCCGCGGTGGCGCGGGTCCGCGAGGCGGGCGGCACGGTCATCGAAGAGCCGTCGCAACAGGCCTACGGCAAGTCGGCGCAATGCACCGACGACCAGGGCTCGCGCTTCTACCTCGGCGAGTTCTAGCCGAGGACGTCGGCGATCGGCGCGCCCGCAGCGATCTTGGAGCGGACCTTCATCACCTTGCCGGGCATGCCGCCGCCGACCACGCCTGCGACCACGCCGTCGCGTTCGTAGAACGCCAGGAACTTGCGGCCGTCGTCCTCGACGATGTGCACAATATCGTCGGCCTCAGGCTCGCCGAGGCACTGGATCTTGACGTCGTACTGGTCGCTCCAGAAGTACGGCACAGTGACGGTGGCAGGCAAGTCCTTGCCGAGTAGCGCGGCGACCATGCCTCTGGCCTGGTCCGCAACATTGCTCCAATGTTCCACGCGCACTTGGTGTCCGAGGGTGTGGCGCCAGGACGCGACGTCGCCGATGGCCCACACGTGCGGCGCGCTCGCGCGGCCGTGGGTATCGCATACGACGCCGTTTTCGACGTCGATGCCGCTGCCGTCGAGCCAATCCGTCGCGGGGTACGAGCCGATGCCGACCACGACGAGGTCCGCGTCGAGTTCGGTGCCGTCGGACAGCACGACCTTCTCCACCTTGTCGGTGCCGCCGACCTCTGCGACACCGATGCCGCAGCGCACGTCGACACCCTCGGCGCGATGCAGCCGGGCCACCAGCTCCCCGATCTGCTCGCCCAGCACCGATGCCAGCGGAGTCGGCTGTGGCTCCACCAGAACAACATCCACGCCCATGCCGCGCATGCTGGCAGCCACCTCGCAGCCGATGAACCCGGCGCCGACGACCACCGCACGCCGGGCCGAACCAGCCTCCTCGCGCAGCCTCAGGCTCTCGTCGAAATTCCGCAACACGTGGATGCCCGGCAGATCCGGGAACGACGGAATGCGCTTGGGCACCAGTCCCGTCGCGATAATCAGCTCGTCGTAGCCCAACTCGCTGTCGTCGGCCAACGTCACCGTCTTCTCGTCGGTTTTCACCGACCGCACCGCCTTGCCGAGCAACACAGTGATGTCGTTCTCGTCGTAGAACTCGGCAGGCTTGAGGGTGACGTCGTCGGTTTCGGCGCGCAGCACCTCTTTGGAGAGCGGCGGCCGGTCGTATGGCAGATGGTCCTCGTCGCTGAGGATGGTGATCGGTCCGGTGTGCTCGGAACGGCGCAGCTGCTCGGCTGTTCGCGCAGCAGCCAGCCCGCCACCGACGATGACGATGCCCCCACTAGTAGTCACGTGGAGTTCTTACACGATCGGCGCTGCGATAGGTACGCCACCCTGCGGTTGTAGCACCATCACGGCCGCCGCTCGATGATGTTCGACAAGACGACGATGCTTTCACTGCGCTCGATATCGGCACTGGAACGGATGCGTTCCAATGCCTGCTCGAGATGCTGCATATCGCGGGCTAGCACGTGCAGCATCGCGTCGGACGTACCCGTCACGGTCGCGGCGCTGACCACTTCGGGGATGTCTACCCACGCCGCCCGCAGCTCGTCGGGGGCGATGGTGCCATGGCAGAACACCTGCACGTAGGCCTCGGTCGTCCAGCCGAGCGCATTGCGGTCGACGACTGTGGTGAAGCCGCGGATGACGCCGTTGTCGAGCATGCGGTCCACCCGCCGCTTGACGGCGGGCGGCGACAGGTTGACCCGCTCCCCGATCTCGGCGAACGTCGCCCTGGCGTGCTCGGCGAGCTCGGCCAGAATGCGCTCGTCGGTGTCGTCCAAACGGTCCATGATCACTCCTACGCAATAAACCGTCGCTATCGTACATCTGGCACAACAGATCATGCACGTATACGCAATGAGTGGCGATTGATTGCAAATTGAATCGCTTATACCGTCTATTCATGACGATTTCTGTCGCCACAGCGAAGCGTGCGCGCACGCGCCACTACGCGATGACGGCCCCGACCTTCTTCGCCGTCGAGTACGCCATCAACCCGTGGATGGACACCTCGACGGCCGTTGACACCCACGTCGCGATGAATCAGTGGGAGACCCTGCGCCAGACATACAAGGAACTCGGGCACACGGTCGAGTTGGTCGAGCCCGTCGCTGGCCTGCCCGACATGGTGTACGCCGCCAACGGCGGCCTGCTGGTGAACGGCAAGGCGGTGGTCGCCCGGTTCGCCTACCCGCAGCGCGCCGGCGAGTCCGTCGCCTACGCCGAGTGGATGGCTCGCCACGGCTTCGACCCTGCCGACACCCGGCACGTCAACGAGGGCCAGGGTGACCTACTCGTCGTCGGCTCAATCGTGTTAGCCGGATACGGATTCCGCACCGAGCGTGCGGCCCACGCCGAAATCGCGGCCCTAGTGGGCATGCCGGTCGTCAGCCTCGAGTTGGTCGATCCGCGCTTCTATCATCTCGACACCGCGCTGGCGGTGCTCGACGACACCACCATCGCTTACTACCCACCGGCCTTCAGCGACGAGGCCCGCGCTCAATTGCTCGAGCTGTTTCCCGACGCCATCGAGGTCGCCAGCGCCGACGCATACGTGCTCGGCCTCAACGCCGTGTCCGACGGTCTCAACGTCGTCCTGCCGGCCGCTGCAACGGGCTTCGCCGAGCAATTGCGCCAGGCCGGCTTCCGGCCCATCGGCGTCGACCTGTCCGAGCTGCTCAAGGGCGGCGGATCCGTCAAATGCTGCACGCTGGAGGTACATCCGTGACCATGATTGCCACCGTCGCCGGAGGCGACAATCTGACACCCGTGACTGCCACCGACGCCGCGATCACCGTTGACGATCGCTATGTCGCCCACAACTACTCGCCGCTGCCGGTGGTGGCGGCCAGCGCCGAAGGCGCGTGGATCACCGACGTGGAGGGCCGCCGCTACCTGGACTGCCTGGCGGCCTACTCGGCAGTGAACTTCGGGCACCGCAACCCGGAGATCATTGCCACCGCCCATGCGCAGCTCGACACCGTGACCCTTGTCAGCCGCGCCTTCCATTCCGACCAGCTCGGACCGTTCTGCGAGGCCCTCGCGGAGCTGTGCGGCAAGGACATAGTGCTGCCGATGAACAGCGGCGCCGAAGCCGTCGAGAGCGGCATCAAGGTGGCCCGCAAGTGGGGCACCGACGTCAAGGGCGTGCCAGCCGGCGCGAGCAATATCGTGGTGGCGCACAACAACTTCCATGGCCGCACCACAACGATCATCAGTTTCTCCGACGACGAGACGGCGCGCCGCGGTTTCGGACCCTACACTCCGGGCTTCCGGGCCGCGCCGTTCGGCGACGCCGACGCGATGGCCGCCGCCATCGACGCCAACACCGTCGCAGTGCTGATCGAACCCATCCAGGGCGAGGCGGGCATCATCGTGCCGCCCGACGACTACCTGCCGCAGGTGCGGGCGCTGTGCACCGAACACAACGTGCTGATGATCGCCGACGAGATCCAGTCCGGTCTTGCTCGCACCGGGCGCACGTTCGCCTGCGACCACTGGGGCGTTGTACCCGACATTTATCTGCTTGGCAAAGCCCTTGGCGGCGGCGTGGTTCCGGTATCGGCGGTGGTGGCCAACCGCGACATCCTCGGCGTTCTGCACCCGGGTGAGCACGGCTCGACGTTCGGCGGCAACCCGCTTGCCGCGGCGATCGGCAGCACGGTGGTGGGCATTTTGCAGCGCGGCGAATTCCAGGCTCGCTCAACCGAACTGGGTGAGCACCTGCATGCGCGTCTTAACGCCTTGATCGGGCACGGTGTGGTCGCTGTGCGCGGCATGGGGCTGTGGGCCGGCGTCGACATCGACCCGTCGCTGGCCACCGGCAAGCAGGTAACCCTGAAGCTGGCGGAACGCGGTGTGCTGGTTAAGGACACGCACGGCTCGACGCTGCGTTTCGCGCCGCCGTTGGTTATCACGGCCGAGGAGATCGACTGGGCGATTGGCCAGTTCGCCGACGTTTTGGCCGAGGCGGGTTCAGACTTGTCCGGTACTGAGTTATAGCCCCACAGGAGGCACCATGACTGCCCCATCGATCAGTCTCAAAGACCAGCTGCTGCGGCGCAGGCCCGTGACGGGTGCGCCGGTCGCGCATGGCGCCTCCGATCACCTGAAACGAAGTATCGGCGCATTCCAGCTGACGATGTTCGGCGTCGGTGCCACCGTCGGCACCGGCATCTTCATCGTGCTGCAACAGGCGGTGCCGAAGGCCGGACCGGCTGTGTTGATCTCTTTCGTGATCGCAGGAATCGCCGCAGGGCTGTCCGCCATCTGTTATGCCGAAATGGCCTCCGCTGTACCAGTTTCCGGTTCGACATATTCGTACGCCTATACGACGATGGGCGAGGTCGTTGCGATGGGCGTCGCCGCCTGCCTGCTTCTGGAGTACGGCGTCTCGATGTCGGCGACTGCTGTCGGCTGGAGCGGCTATCTGAACAAGCTGCTGGACAATCTATTTGGGGTTCAGATACCGCATTCGCTGACCGCGGCGCCGTTCGGTGAGACCCCGGGCATCGTCAACCTGCCCGCCATGCTGTTGATCGTCATGTGTGCGCTGTTGCTGATTCGCGGTGCCAGCGAGTCCGCGAAGGTCAACACGGTCATGGTGATTCTCAAGTTGGGGGTGCTTGCGCTTTTCGTCGCCGTTGCGGCGACCGCGTTCACCACCGACCACTTCGCCGGGTTCTGGGACAAGGGTTTTGCCGGAATCACTGCGGGTGCGGCCACCATCTTCTTCACCTTCATCGGACTCGACGCGGTTTCCACGGCGGGCGACGAAGTGAAGGATCCACAGAAGACCATGCCGCGCGCGATCATCGCCGCGCTGATCGCCGTCACCACCATCTACATCCTGGTGGCGTTCGCCGGCCTTGGCACACAGGAAGCCGATGCGTTCGGAGGCGAAGACCAAGCCGAGGCAGGGTTATCGGTCATCCTGGAGAATGTTCTCGGCGGTTCGACCTGGGCCAGCACGATTCTCGCTGCCGGAGCGGTGATCTCGATCTTCTCCGTCACGCTCGTGGTGATGTACGGCCAAACCCGCATCCTGTTCGCGATGGGTCGCGACGGGCTCCTCCCGTCGATGTTCGCCAAGGTCAACCCGCGCAGCATGACACCGGTGAACAACACGATCATCGTCGCCGTCATCACGGGACTCTTGGCGGGCTTCGTCCCCATCGACTATCTCTGGGACCTGGTGTCGATCGGCACACTCGTCGCCTTCATCACCGTCGCGATCGGCGTGATCATCCTGCGGCGCCGCGAACCCGATCTGCCTCGTGGCTTCAAGGTTCCCGGCTATCCGGTGACACCCATCCTGTCCATCGCGGCGTGCTTATGGATCCTGTACGGCCTGCCCCCGGACACCTGGATTTGGTTCGGGATATGGGTGGTGGCGGTCTTGAGCTTCTACTTCCTCTGGAGCCGACGCCACAGCGCGCTCATCGACGGCGGTGACGGCCTCATTCCGACCGCCGCACCGCAGGAGGACGAAGTACTGATCCCCCCGAAGGAATCGCCGTGACGGTCGCCGTCGGCTACCTGGCAGGCAAGAGCGGCCGGTCGCCCCTGTACTTGGCGGCTGAAGCCGCCAAGACATTGAAGACGTCGCTGACGGTCGTCACGGTTGTGCCGCGGCCGTGGGTGGTTCCGTCGCTGGGCCGGATCGACGGCGAATACGCGCAGTATGCCGAGCAATTGGCCGCGAACTCGGCCAAGGAGGCACAGGGATGCATTGACGCGATCGCACCGGGGCTCGAGGTCAAGTACCACAAGGCCGCTCACCGATCGACGTCTGGCGGCCTGTTGGAAGCGGTCGGCGAACTCGAACCCGAGGTGCTGATCCTTGGCTCCGCGGCCGACGGCAAGCTCGGGCAGGTCGTGGTCGGATCCACAGCGGACCGGCTGCTGCACTCGTCACCGGTTCCCCTCGCCATCAGCCCACGCGGCTACCGCGGATCGAAAGCCGGTGGACTGACCCGGATTACCGCCGCCTACCCCGGCACTCCGGAGACGCTCTATGTGGTCGAACGGGTCGCCGCGCTCGCCGAACGGCTGAACGTCCCGATGCGGGTCGTCACCTTCGCAGTCCGTGGCCGCACGATGTATCCACCGGAGGTCGGGCTGAGTGCCGAGGACTCGATCCTCGAACAGTTGGCGACGCATGCACGAGAAACCCTGGCGCAGTTGAAGTCCGACGGCATCGTCGGCGAGGACGTGGATTTGCAGGTTGTCTCGGGCAACGGCTGGGACGAGTCACTGGATAACGCCGACTGGCAGGAGGGCGACCTGCTGGCCATCGGCACATCACCAGTGGGCGGTATCGCAAGGGTCTTTCTCGGCTCGCGCGGCTCAAAGATCCTGCGGCACAGCCCAGTTCCGGTTCTGGTGCTTCCCGGCTAGTACTTCGCGGTACCGCGGTCGACGGCGATCTGGCTACCCGAGATCGTCGCCGACCCGTCGCCGGCCAGCCATGCGACCACGTCGGAAACCTCCTCGGCCGTCATGAACTCCTGCAGCCCCTTCTTGCCCTGGTGGTTGACGGGGTGGTAGGGCATCGGCGAGAAGCTGTGCAGATACTGCGGATACTTGGAGAAGATGGCCATCATCGCCTCCTTCTCCACCATCGGCGTATCGATCGAGTACG
Source organism: uncultured Actinomycetota bacterium (assembly GCA_963766465.1). GTDB lineage: Bacteria > Actinomycetota > Actinomycetes > Mycobacteriales > Mycobacteriaceae > Mycobacterium. The sequence goes on along the minus strand of CAVXZT010000008.1, from coordinate 956,634 downwards.
GGTGAATCGAGTTGACCCGAATCCCGAACTCCCCCACCTCGATCGCCAATGCGTTGGTGATGGCGACTAGGCCGTGCTTGGACGCCGAGTAGTGGCCGTTGCCCGGCGTGGCCTTCGTTCCCGCCGATGAACTGACGATGATGATCGACCCGCCGTTGCCTGCTTCGATCATCGCGGGCACGGCGGCGCGAATGGTCCGCCATGTCCCGTTCAGGTTGACGTCGATGACGGTGTCCCACTGCTCTTCGGACATCTCGAACATCCGGCCCCAGCTCAGCACGCCGGCGTTGGCAACCAGGATGTCCAGCCTGCCGAACTGCTCGACGCCGTCGGCCACCACCTGCTGCAGCGCTGCGAGGTCGCGGATGTCGACCTCGCGGGCCAGCACCTTGCGGCCGGTGGCCTCCACAGCGGCAACTGTCTCGGCCAGTTCGTCGGAGGTCGCCAGCGGATAAGTGATGGTCTCCGAGATCGGGCCACAGACATCGATCGCGATGATGTCTGCACCCTCGTTGGCCAGCCGGATCGCATGTGCCCGGCCCTGGCCGCGTGCGGCCCCCGTAATGAACGCCACTCGCCCGTCCAGGGGTCCGCCATTCGCCGTCACCGCTGCTCCTTTCGTGAGCCTGCGGACAAGGCTAACAGCCGAACTGGAACGTGTTCTAGTCCCGGTCCCCTCAGTACACCGGGTCCCGGCTCAGCGGGCAGGTCATACAGTGGCCGCCACCGCGGCCGCGCCCGAGTTCGGCACCGACGATCGTGACCACCTCGATGCCTGCCCGGCGCAGCAGTGTGTTGGTGTGGGTGTTGCGGTCGTAGGCGAACACCACGCCGGGTTCGACGGCGACGAGGTTGTTGCCGCTGTCCCACTGCTGGCGCTCCGAGTCGTACGCGGTGCCGCCGGTCTCGACCACCCGCAACTTGTCCAGTCCGAGCCCCGCGGCCACCACTTCGACGAACGGCTTGTTCGCCTCGACCACGTCCACGCGAATGTCGTTGTCGCTGGGGTGCAGGATGAAGGTCTGCATCGCGTCGACGATGCCGGGATAGATGGTCACTACGTCGCGGTCGGCGAACGTGAAGATGGTGTCCAGGTGCATGGCCGCACGCAGTTTGGGCATGCCCGCGACGATCACCTGCGTCGCCGCCTCCTCGGCGAACAGCTTGGACGCCACCTGCGTGATGGCCTGACGCGATGTGCGTTCGCTCATCCCGATGATCACGACACCGTTGCCCGGCACCAGAACATCGCCGCCCTCGATGCTGGCCATGCCCCACTGTTGCTCGGGATCACCCCACCACACCCGGGAGCCGACGAAATCGGGATGGAACTCATAGATCGCCTTCATCAGCAGCGTCTCGTCGTGTCGCGCCGGCCAGAACAGGGGGTTGAGCGTCACACCGCCGTAGATCCAGCACGTGGTGTCGCGGGTGTACAGCGTGTTCGGCAGCGGCGGCATCAAATACTCTGTGACACCGGTGCTTTCGCGGGCCAGCGCCCGGTAGCCCGACTGCAACTCCTTGGGCAGGTCGCGGGTCGACATGCCGCCGATCAGCAGCTCGGCGAGCCGCCGCGGCTGCAACGACTCCAGGTAGCCACGGGTGTCGTCGACGAGGCCGAGGCCCACCTCGTTGGGGGCGATCTTGCGGTCCAGCAGCCACGCCTTGGCCGCGGGGTCCTTCATCGTCTCGGTAAGCACGTCGTGCAGTTCGACCACCTCGACATCGCGGTCGCGCATCTTGTCAATGAAGTCGAAGTGGTCTCGCCGGGCGTTCTGCACCCACAGCACGTCGTCGAACAACAGGTCATCGCAATTGGTCGGCGTGAGCCGCTCATGCGCGAGGCCTGGCGAGCACACCAGTACCTTGCGCAGCTTGCCGACCTCGGAGTAAACCCCGTAATTAGCAGACGGATTCGTCACTTGCCAAGAACACCACAACCGCGTCGCCGTTGGTGCGAATCCGGGCTAGAGATCGGTCAGGATCTGCTGACGTTTGGCGTTGTACTCGTCATCGGAGATCGAGCCGGTGGCGCGAAGGGTCTCCAATTCCTGCAGCCGCTGCGCCGTCGACACCTCGGGCGGCAACACGTACGAGGGGGACGAAGCGGGCGGTGCCGCCGCGGGCCCAGGAGCGGCAACTGCCGGTTGCGCCGCCGCGGCGCGCCGAACCGCCGCCTGCACCTGCTGATGCGCCGCCGGGTTGGAGTGCAGATCGGTCATGTTGTTCATGGCGATGCCGTTGGCCTTGAGGATTTGCAGGATCTCCATCAGCGGGCCCGCCTGACCGCTCAGGTCGTAGCTCCTGTTGTCCTCGGCGATGGCGAAGTTCGCGGGCATCTCGCCGGCGACCAAAGCGCTTCGTTCCCAGTCGATTTGGTACTCATTCGTGGCGGGGTCGACAAGCGCGACCAGGTTGCGCTTGGTGATCATGGGCAGCCGGGTGATCTTGGCGATGACCCTGTCCTGCGTGGCGAATGGCGTGATGCCCTGGCCGGAGATCTGCAGATCAAGCTTCACCAAAGGATTTCCGTTGACTGTGGTGGTCGTCTCGTGGATGCGGATGACCTTGGCCACCGCTAGGACGCCGTTCTGCTCAAGGGCTTGGGTCTTGGCCGCGGACCGCGCGCCCATGCTGGTGATCCCCAAGGCGATCAGGACATCGAGGACGATGATCAGCCACCCGGCCCAGAGCATCCACTTCAGGCTCGGCTGCGCACCCGACGCGAAGTAGATGACCAGGAAGATCGGGCCGGCGATCCCACATAAAAGGACGAACGCCTGAACTTTTATGTAACGCAACAACATCTGCCAGCTCCTGTCGTTTGCCGGGCGGTCGCGGTCAGTGTTGGAAGGCTGACCTTTTCGGTTACCTCGAATCCGGCTAGAGATCCGACAGGATCTGCTGACGCTTGGCGTTGTATTCATCGTCGGAAATCGAGCCGGTCGCGCGAAGTGTCTCCAATTCCTGCAGCCGTTGCGCGGTCGTCGGCTCGGGCGGTGGAGGCGGCGCACCAGGTGACACATACGGCGCAGCGGGTGCAGCGGTCGGTGCCTGCTGCGCCGCCGCGGCGCGCCGCACCACAGCCTGCACCTGCTGACGAGCCGCCGGGTTGGAGCGCAGGTCGATCATGTTGTTGATACCGATGCCGTTGGCTTTGAGGATTTGCAGGATCTCCATCAGCGGGCCCGCCTGACCGCTCAGGTCGTAGGTCTTGTTGTCCTCGGCGATGGTGAAGGTCGCTGGCATCATCCCACCGACCAAAGCACTTCGCTCCCAGTCGATTTGATACTGATTCGTGGTGGGGTCGACGAGCGCGACCAGTTTGCGGTTGGTGATCATCGGCAGCCGCGTGATGGATGCGATCACCCGGTCCTGCGTGGCGAATGGTGAGATGCCGGGGCCGGAGATCTGCAGGTCGATTTTCACCAACGGCTGCTCGTTGATGCGGGTGCCCGTCTCGTGGATGCCGACAACCTGCGCCAGCGCCAGGACACCGCTCTGCTCCAGGGCCTGCGTCTTGGCCGCCGACTTTGCGCCGAAGTTCGCCAGCGCCAGTGCGATCAGCACGTCCGCGGCGGTGATGAGAAGGCCGACCCAGAACATCCACTTCATCAGCCCGCTCTGGCCCGTCGCGAAGTAGACCGCCAAAAAGATGGGGCCGACGAGGCCGCCACAGATGAGGACCATGATCTGAGACTTGATGTAACGCCTTAGCATCTGCCACGCTCCTGTCGTTTGCCCGGTTCGCGTGTCAGATTAGCGCCAATCCTTCGGTCGTGAGTCGTATCGTTCGGGCGGTGACCGCCTCCGAAGAGCCTGTGCATTTCCGGTGGATCCTCGCGGCCGTCTCGATGGCGCTGTTCTGCGTGCAAATCGACTACTTCGCCATGAATCTCGCGTTGCCGCGGATGGCAAGCGATCTGAACAGCACGGCAACGGACCTGCAATGGGTGATCAGTGTCTACATGCTCGCGCTCGGCGCATTCATGGTGCCTGCGGGCCGCATCGGCGACATCTTCGGGCGCCGGCGTGCCCTCTTGGCGGGCATCGCATTGTTCGGCTTGTCCTCAGCCCTGTGCGCGCTGGCACCGTCGGCGACGCTCGTCATCGCCTTCCGCGCGCTACAGGGCGTTGGGGCCGCGCTGATCTTTCCGGTGTCGGTGAGCGTGCTGACAAACGCCTTCCCATCCGTGCGTGCCAGTCATGCCATCGGGCTGGCTTACGGCATAGCGGGATTGGGCAATGCGGCAGGCCCACTCATCGGCGGCCTACTCACCGAGACTGTCGGCTGGCGGTGGATATTCTGGCTGAACGTACCGCTCACACTCGTCGCGCTGGCCATCGGAGCACGCAGCATCACCGAATCCTTCGACGAAACAGTGCCTCGCCGCATCGACGTCAGCGGGCTGGCACTCATCACAATCGGAATTGGGTTGTTCACGTTGACATTTGATCGTGCACCGAGCTGGGGATGGCTGTCGGCGCCGACGATCGTCGCGTTCGTGTGCTCATTGGCGGCGCTGATCGTGTTCGTGGTGGTGGAGAGGCGGGTGCGCTGGCCACTGGTCGACCTGTCGCTGCTGCGAAACCCCCGATTCACAATCCTGGTGATCGCAGGGACGATCGCGAACGTCGCCTACGGTGTCACGATCTTCCTGGCGACGTTGTATCTGCAGCAGGTGCGCGGGCTTGATCCGCTGATGGCGGGCCTTGCCTTTCTCGGTCCGTCAGCAGGCGCCGCTCTCGGTGGCGCGATTTCGGGAAGACTCGCCGCCAGCCGGCCACCGGTTCTGGTGATGGGACTGACGAGTGTGGCGGCTGCGCTATCGCTTGCCGCCCTTGCAAGTTCGAGCGGTTGGGTGGGCTACCTTTCGGCGCTCACAGCGTGCGGCTTCACACTCGGGTTGGTCTACGCGTTCACGACCGTGGCGACGCAGGCCGTCGTCCGTCCCGAACGGGCGGGCGAGGCCGCGGGTGTCACGCTGACCGCGTTGGTAACGCTCGCCGGAGTCGGTGTTGCGGTGTCAGGAACCGTGTTGGAGATGCTTCAGGACGCCGGCATGTCGGCCGCGGGTGCGGTCTCCGCCATCGTCGCGGTGCTTGCGGTGCTGCTGCTGCCCGCAGGCGCGGTCGTGCTGTTGATCGCGAGGGCGTCAGGGCCCGGCAACGGTCCCTGAGGTGCGGTCGGTGCGGTCGGTGCCGGCCCGAGCAGGAAGTGCAGCGGCGCCGTCCAGGCCAGTCCCGGGGTACTGGCATAACTCGTGTGGACGGACACGCGGCGCGCGTAGGCCGCCTTTGAGTCGTCGGCGTCCTCGTCGTAGTCGCAAACCGCGTCGTTGAGATTGCACACGCTGATCGTGCGGGCGCCGATCGCCGGATCCAGCGCAGCGGGCGCATGGGCCAGGATCGGCCAATCCTGTGCGACGCCCTTGCCGCGTTCCGGAATGCCACTGGCCGTCCCCAGGTTGAACGTCGGGTCATCGGGCCGCCGGTCGCCGTCGGCGACGAGGAGCACCGCGGCCAGGTTCGGGCTCGCGGCGAGCGCCGCAAGATTGCGGTGCACCACCATCGCACCCTGTGAATAGCCCGCAAGCACCACTTTGGACGTCGGGCACTGCTGGACGAACGCCTCGTACTGCTGGCCCAACGCCGCGGCACCGGTGTCAACGCTGCCCATGAAGCCGAGCCACTCCCCGACACCGCCGTCCTCGCCGGGCGCCGCGACCGCGGGGTAGTCGACCGCCTCGGCGGTCAGGGTGCGGCCGTCGTGTTGCAGCTCCGCCGACAGCTCGTTCAGGGACTGGTAGACGACTCGACCCATGCCGTTGTAGGTGGTCAGGTCGGTGCCTACCCGCTCACCCGAACCTGCGGCCCCGATCCAGTGCACGTCCGGACAGCTGGGAACAGCATTCGCGGTACCGGCGGCGAGACCGACAAATGCGGTGCCTGCCACAGCGGCGGCGCACGTCAGCGTGGTGATGCTACGAAACATGAAACCCCAACCCTTCGTTGCCCCGACCAGGGGATACGCGTGTTTAATCGCCCCAGTCGTCCCGTGCGTTACCGCCGTTACTGATCCGTGACGGGCGAGCGGCACACCGGGGCCCGCAATCGAAAGCGGCGCCCACCCGAAGATGAGCGCCGCTTCGCGGTAGTACTAGATCACTTGACGATCTTGGTAACCCGGCCGGCGCCGACGGTACGGCCGCCCTCGCGAATCGCGAAGCGCAGACCCTCGTCCATGGCGACGGGCTGGATCAGCTTGACGGAGATGTCGGTGTTGTCACCGGGCATCACCATCTCGGTGCCCTCAGGCAGCGTCACCACACCGGTCACGTCCGTGGTGCGGAAGTAGAACTGCGGACGGTAGTTGTTGAAGAACGGCGTGTGCCGACCGCCCTCGTCCTTGGACAGGATGTAGACGCTGCCCTCGAAGTCGGTGTGCGGCGTGGTGGTGCCGGGCTTCACGACGACCTGGCCCCGCTCGACGTCCTCGCGCTTGATGCCGCGCAGCAGCAGACCGACGTTGTCGCCGGCCTGACCCTGGTCGAGCAGCTTGCGGAACATCTCGACACCGGTGACGGTGGTCTTGGTGGTGTCCGGGCGGATGCCGACGATCTCGACTTCCTCGTTCACGTTGACCACGCCGCGCTCCACACGACCGGTGACCACGGTGCCGCGGCCGGTGATCGTGAAGACGTCCTCGACGGGCATCAGGAACGGCTTGTCGGTCTCGCGGACGGGGTCCGGGATCGACTCGTCGACGGCGGCCATCAGCTCGACGATCGACTCGACCCACTTCTCGTCGCCCTCAAGGGCCTTCAGCGCCGAGACCTTGATGACCGGGGCTTCCTCGTCGAACTCCTGAGCGGCCAGCAGCTCGCGGACCTCCAGCTCGACGAGCTCGAGCAGCTCCTCGTCGTCGACCGCGTCGGCCTTGTTCAGTGCGACCAGGATGTAGGGCACACCGACCTGACGGGCGAGCAGCACGTGCTCGCGCGTCTGCGGCATCGGGCCGTCGGTGGCGGCGACCACCAGAATCGCGCCGTCCATCTGGGCGGCACCGGTGATCATGTTCTTGATGTAGTCAGCGTGGCCGGGAGCGTCGACGTGCGCGTAGTGACGCTTCTCGGTCTGGTACTCCACGTGGGAGATGTTGATCGTGATACCGCGCTGACGTTCCTCGGGCGCATTGTCGATCTGGTCGAATGCGCGCGACTCGTTCAAATCGGGAAACTTGTCGTGCAGAACCTTGGTGATTGCTGCGGTCAGCGTGGTCTTGCCGTGGTCAACGTGACCAATGGTCCCGATGTTGACGTGCGGCTTCGTCCGCTCGAACTTCGCCTTCGCCACTTCTGTGTCCTCCTGGACTGTGTTGGTGCTTGTTGTTAAGCAGTGTTGATCTTTGCAGTTGTGTGGTCCCGCCAAGCCGACGGGTCAGAAATTACTGACCCGTCGCCTTCGCGATGATCTCCTTCGACACGTTCGCCGGAACTTCGGCGTACGAATCGAACACCATGGAGTAGTTCGCCCGGCCCTGAGTCTTCGACCTTAGATCGCCGACATAACCGAACATCTCCGAAAGCGGCACATGCGCCTTGACGACGCGGGCACCGCTCCGCTCCTCCATGGCCTGGATCTGACCACGGCGGGAGTTCAGGTCGCCGATCACGTCGCCCATATAGTCCTCGGGCGTGGTGACCTCGACGGCCATGATCGGTTCCAAGATGGCTGGTTGCGCTTGCTGCGCAGCCTTTTTCAGCACCTGAGAACCGGCGACCTTGAATGCCATTTCCGACGAGTCAACCTCGTGGTAGGCACCGTCAAGCAGGGTGAGCTTCAGGTTCACCAGCGGGTAGCCGGCCAGTACGCCGTACTGCATGGCGTCCTGCGCACCGGCATCCACCGACGGGATGTACTCGCGCGGGATACGGCCACCGGTGACCTTGTTCTCGAACTCGTAGGTGGCGCCGTCCTCGCCGGTGAACGGCTCGACGCTGACGATGACCTTCGCGAACTGGCCCGAGCCACCCGTCTGCTTCTTGTGGGTGAACTCGACCTTGTCGACCTTGCGCTTGATGGTCTCCTTGTAGGCGACCTGCGGCTTGCCGACGTTGGCCTCGACCTTGAACTCACGGCGCATGCGGTCCACCAGGATGTCCAGGTGAAGTTCGCCCATGCCGCCGATCACGGTCTGGCCGGTCTCCTGGTCCAGGTGCACCTTGAAGGTCGGATCCTCCTCGGCGAGCTTCTGGATCGAGAGGCTCAGCTTCTCCTGGTCGCTCTTGGTCTTGGGCTCGATGGCCACCTCGATCACCGGATCGGGGAACGTCATCGACTCCAGCACGACCTGGTTGTTCGCGTCGCTCAAGGTGTCGCCGGTGGTGGTGTCCTTGAGGCCGATCACCGCGTAGATGTGGCCCGCCGCAGCGGTCTCCACCGGGTTCTCCTTGTTGGAGTGCATCTGGAACAGCTTGCCCAGCCGCTCCTTCTTGCCCTTGGTGGCGTTGATGACCTGGGCGCCGGAGTCGACCTTGCCCGAGTACACCCGAACGTACGTCAGCTTGCCGAAGAACGGGTGGGTGGCGACCTTGAACGCCAGTGCCGAGAACGGCTCATCCGTCGACGGCTTACGGACGATCTCCTCGTCCTCCTTGCCGGGCGCATGGCCAACGGCAGGCGGCACATCGAGCGGCGACGGCAGGTAGTCGATCACCGCGTCGAGCATGGGCTGGACACCCTTGTTCTTGAACGCGCTGCCGCAGAGCACCAGGTACGCCTCGGAGTTGATGGTGAGCTTGCGAAGCGCACCCTTAATCTCCTCGACCGACAGCGACTCGCCGCCGAAATACTTCTCCAGCAGAGCCTCGTCGGTCTCGGCGACGGCTTCGAGCAGCTTGGTGCGGTACTCGTCCGCCTTCTCCTGAAGGTCGGCGGGGATCTCGACGGTCTCGTAGGTCTCGCCCAGCTTGGTCTCGCCGCGCCACACCTTGGCGTTCATCTCGACCAGGTCGACGACACCCTCGAAGTCACCCTCCGAGCCAACCGGCAGCTGGATCGGAATCACGTTGGCGCCCAAGCGGTCTTCCATGGTTTTCACCGAGAAGTAGAAGTCCGCGCCGATCTTGTCCATCTTGTTGACGAAGCAGATACGGGGGACGTCGTACTTGTCGGCCTGGCGCCAGACCTGCTCGGACTGCGGCTCGACACCCTCCTTGCCGTCGAAGACGGCAACGGCACCGTCGAGTACCCGAAGGCTGCGCTCCACCTCAACGGTGAAGTCGACGTGTCCGGGGGTATCGATGATGTTGATCTGGTTGCCGTTCCAGAAGCACGTGGTAGCGGCGGAGGTGATGGTGATACCCCGCTCCTGCTCCTGCTCCATCCAGTCCATCGTGGCGGCGCCGTCGTGCACCTCACCGATCTTGTAGCTGATACCGGTGTAATAGAGGATGCGCTCGGTCGTCGTCGTCTTGCCGGCATCAATGTGCGCCATGATGCCGATGTTGCGGACCTTGGTGAGGTCGGTCAGCACGTCCTGTGCCACGGCAGTCTTCTCTTTCGCTTGATAGTTGCTGTTGTCGTTACGCCCGGGCAGCACTGCCGGCAGGCGTTGAAATCACCAGCGGTAGTGCGCGAATGCCCGGTTTGCTTCGGCCATCTTGTGGGTGTCCTCGCGTCGCTTGACGGCGGCACCCAGGCCATTGCTGGCGTCGAGAATCTCGTTCGCCAACCGCTCGACCATGGTCTTCTCGCGGCGCGCCTTCGAGAAGCTGACCAGCCAGCGCAGTGCCAGCGTCACGGACCGTTCGGCACGGACCTCGACGGGCACCTGGTAGGTCGCACCACCGACGCGGCGGCTACGGACCTCGAGTGCGGGCTTGACGTTGTCGAGAGCGCGCTTGAGAGTGACCACCGGATCTGTGCCGGTCTTGTCACGGGCCTGCTCGAGCGCACCATAAACAATGCGTTCGGCCAGCGATTTCTTCCCGTCCAGCAGCACTTTGTTGACCAGTTGGGTGACCAACTGCGATCCGTAGACCGGATCGTTGACCAACGGACGCTTGGGTGCGGGCCCCTTGCGCGGCATCAGCTCTTCTCCTTCTTGGCGCCGTAGCGGCTGCGGGCCTGCTTGCGGCCCTTGACACCCTGGGTGTCCAGCGAGCCGCGGATGATCTTGTAACGCACACCCGGCAGGTCCTTCACACGACCGCCACGCACCAGCACCATCGAGTGCTCCTGCAGGTTGTGTCCCTCGCCGGGGATGTAGGCGGTGACCTCAACCTGGCTCGTCAGCTTGACGCGGGCGACCTTGCGAAGCGCCGAGTTCGGCTTCTTCGGCGTGGTGGTGTACACGCGGGTGCACACGCCGCGGCGCTGCGGGCTGCCCTTGAGGGCCGCGGTCTTGACCTTGGCGATCTTGTCGCGGCGACCCTTGCGGACCAACTGCTGGATGGTTGGCATCTACCGGCTTTCTCTATTGCTGTGCTGTCTCTTGGTGCTCTGTAAGTCTCTGTACTGCAGTTATGTCCCGCTCGCTTACCCCGCGACCGGGTGTGTCGCATGCGCCCGCCGCGGAATATTCGTTGCATTTCCAGGGCATGGTTGACATGCGAATTGGCCCGGCGTGCAGGCATGCTTGCAGATTTTTTTGTGGTTCCCAATCTGCAATGCGCCTTAGTTGCCAGGCACGATCGTCCACAATACCAGGGCAGCCGCAGCGCTCCAAACCTGCGCCAGCCCGCCTAACCGCAGGTCAGCGCTACCGTCTCTCCATCCCGGTCGCGAGCCTCATCACCATGTCGGTGAACACGACGTCGGTGTCGATGCCAGACATCGCTCCTGTCATCTCCAGCAGGACGAAACCATGCATCGCCGACCAGAACTCCAGCGCCGCATAGAACGCGTTATCGCCGTCGAGCCCGTAGGAGGCCAGCACCGAGATGACCGGGGCGGCGGCCGCCCTCGTGGCCTCGGTGAACTCGGGGTCATCGCCACCCAGCGGCATCCGGGTGAACGCCGAGTACCTGCCGGGGTGGTGATGGGCGTAGCTGCGGTATGCGCTGGCCATCGCCGTTACGGCGTCGTCTCGCGTTCGGCCATCTCCGACAGTGTTGAGCATGTCGATGATGTCGCCGACAACCCGCATCCGGACGGTGCGGCGCAGGTCTTCAAGGCTGTTGACGTGGTTGTAGAGCGACGGGCCCTTGGTGCCGAGCTGGTTGGCCAGCGCGTTGATGGTCAGCGCATCCCAACCCTCACGATCGAGGAACGTCAGCGCCGCATTGACGATGGAATCGCGGCTCAACCTGGTCGCACGTGCCGCCGGCCGAGCTGCCATGTGAGGTTCACCCTTAGGGTCGTCGGTGGGACCACGAGATCGGGTCAGCGAAAAACTAACACCTCTAGTTTCTCTGAGGTCAGTTGACGCGGTCTTGACTGAGCTCGGCGAGTTGGCCGGTGATCGTGCACAGATCGGGCAGCGTCGCCGGATTCATCGTCTGGATCGACCAGGTGATGACGTCGGTGCCTTTGGCAACGTAGATGCTGCACGCGTTGGCGTCATAGGCCTTAAAGCCCTTGTTGCCGTCGATCGACAATTCGGTGAGCGTGCGGCCGGCCTGCTGTTCCAGCGACCGCTCGGTGTCCATATCGCTGCCGCGGTACCACCAGGTGGAGATGCCCATGCCAGCGCCGAAAGTGCCCAGCACCGTGTTCTCCTGCCAGAAGCACCCGGTGTCGCTGACGACGGCATTGGTGAACATCGACGATCCGACGGCCTTGGTCACGTCGGCGTCGGTGATCCCGTTGCAGTCCGCGCTGCGGAAACCGGCTCCCGGTGGTGACGGTGCCGGTGAGGCGGGCGTCGCCGGGTGATCCGACGGGCCGCAACCGGCCAGCACGGCGGCCAGCGCCGCAAGCACGCTCACACACCACGACGGCGTTCTCGGGACGGCCACGATCACATGTCCGACTGCAGGGTGGCGGTGAGCAATTTCTCGGCGTCCTTGCAGGGATCGCCGCTGTGCTGGCCGCGGAATTGGACCCACCAGCTGAGAACCCCTGTGCCTGCCGCCGCGGTGGCCGAACAGGCAGCGCCAGTGGTGTCGCGGCGCGCCAGAAACGCCTGATGCCGTTCGACGACCTTCTCGGTGACAGTCGCGCCGCGCTCGGCGGCAACCGTGCGTTCGCGGCCCAGGCTGCCGGTCTCGTACCAGGCAAAGGTGACGTCGACCATCGCCGAGCCGCGGGCCAAAACGTACTGGCAGACCGCGCCGCTGTAGGGCCGCACGATGTGGTCGGCGCCAAGCGCCTGCTGAATAGAACTGTCGACAAGCAATCCACACCGGTCATCGACATACCCATAGCTGCGGTTGGGATCGGGGACAGCGAATTGGGGCCGTCGCGCGGTCCCGCTGACGGTCTGAGAACACCCTGCGACGGTGACTACCGCAATGACCGCCACGGCAGCAACCTGTTTGACCCGCCAACGCATCGTTCATCACGCTACCCAGCACCGTCGACGAAGGCGACTCGTGCGAACTACTGCCACGATGGTCGTTGCGCGACGTACGCTCTACCTCCATCGGGGCTCACCGACCAAAAGGGGACGATCGTGATTTCGAGAGCTGTGGGCCGATCGCTGGCGGCCTGCGTGATCACATTCCCTGTGGCGCTTGGCGTAGGAGTACCCGCCGCGCAGGCGAAGAACGGCGACACCCACATCACAGGCCAGGGCCTCGAGCAGACGATCGACTGCAACGAGTCGACGCTCATCGTCGTGGGAACGAGTAACACCATCTATGCGCTCGGCAGCTGCTGGGCGGTGACGGTGCAGGGTTCGTCGAACGTCATTGTCGCCGACAACGTCGTCGACAACATCATCGTGTACGGCAGCGACCAGTCCGTCTTCTACAAGAACGGTGAACCGACTGTCTGGGATCGCGGCCGCGAACTGGGCATGGTGAACCGCATCGATCGGGTAGCCGCCTGATATGTCCGCACGTTCGGTGATCGCAGGGTTTGCAATCGCAGCCGTTGCAGTCGGGCTTTCCGGTTGCGGCTCGGAAAGCAAGGACACCAACACCCCGACCGCGACGGCCGGTTCGTCCGGAGCGCAGGTCGAGATCGGCAACATCATCAACTATGGGTCGTTTGGTACGACCGCCGAGATCGATTGCGCCGACGGAAAGTCGCTCAACATCGGCGGTTCCAATAACAAGCTGACCGTCAAGGGCACTTGCGCCAATGTGAACGTGGGCGGCGCCGACAACACGATCACCTTCGAGACGGTCGAGAAGGAGCTAACGGTCGTCGGCCTGAACAACACAATCACCTATAAGACCGGCGACCCGAAGATCAACGACACCGGCTCCGGCAACAAGATTTCGAAGGGCTGACTGGGCCCACGCGCCAGCCGGGGACTAGGCGCTCGTCCCGTGCCTACCTGCTCCACCTGCGAAGCGTTGCGCACCGGCCAGCGACTCGGCGGCGACTTTAGACATGCTGCCGAATTCGAAGTCCATCGCCTCGCACTCTGACAGGCCCCATTGATTCAGCATCGACAGTCGGTCCGCCCGCATGCACTCCTGTGGCAGCGCGGCCAGCTGGTGGCCGAGTTCCTCTGCCCGTTGGCGTGCTTCGCCTTTGGGCACAACGCGACTGGCCAGCCCCGTCGCGTACGCCTCTTTCGCATCCACCGGCCTTCCGGTGAGGATCATGTCCAACGCCCTGCCGTGCCCGACCAGACGCGGCAGCCGGACGGTGCCACCGTCGATGAGCGGAACGCCCCACCGCCGACAGAAGACGCCGAAAACTGCATCCTCTTCGACGACGCGCATATCGCACCACAGTGCGAGTTCCAGGCCACCCGCCACTGCGTAGCCACTGACGGCCGCGATCACCGGTTTCGACAACGCCATCCGGCTCGGCCCCATCGGACCGGGTCCGGTCCGATGCACCGGGTTGGACTCCGGTGTTCCGATGGCCTTGAGATCGGCTCCTGCACAGAAGGTTCCGTTGTCGCCCCAGAGCACTGCGACCGCCGTTGAGTCGTCCTTGTCGAAGTCGTCGAACGCGGCGTAGAGCTCCGCCGCCGCCGCCCCGTTGACGGCGTTGCGCGCCTCTGGCCGATTCATGATCACCGTCGTCACCGGGCCGCTGCGCTCGACCCGCACGCCACCACTCGTCATGTTGCCTCCATCAGTTCGACGCCGTCACGCCGCGCGACCAGTTCCGCGGCGAAGTTCGTGTAGGCCGTCCGCAGTGCATCACCGGGCCAGTCTTCTGGCAGCAGTTCGGCGGGCAACACCGGGTCGGTGATTAGGTGGCGCACGATGGCCGCTGCTGACACGAAACGTCCGGGAACATCAGCGGCCGTTGCTATTTCGTCGAGTAGTTCGCGGCCGACGCGCACCCATTCCGGCAGGTCCCACAGGCGCGCGGCGAGCTCAGCGGGGTCGTCGTCCCGTGAATACAGTAACCGTACCCGGTCCAGCACTTCGGCTGTCAGCTCGCCGTCGAGGTTGTCGGGTCGCAGCCAGATGCCCTCGCGAAGCTCGGCGAACCGCTTGTCCTGCAGCGTGGTCCGCAGCGCCGCGCGAGTGCGGGCATCCGTGCCGACGCTGGTGATCACGAGGGTGGTCCAGGTGCCGTCCCAGTCGCGAAGCCGTGGGTTGATCGCGTCGTCCTGGCGCCGCTGCCGGGCCAGCAGCCGAGCGGACAGCCGGTAGCCGTCCTCAGAACGCACCAGGTCGCCTGCGCTCACCATCCGGGTCAGCGCCACCCGAACGGTCGGCTCACGGATATCGAAATCGGCTGTCAGCCTGATCAGTTCGCTCGCAGTGGCCCAGGCAGGGTGGGCGCCGAGCAAGACGCTCAGGACAACAGAGCGGGCCGTCATCCGCGAAAGCCTGGGCATTGCTACACCCCGGACGCCTTGCGCCCGTGGTCGCCGAACGGCTCATCGCGCTGCCGGACAGCGTCACGGAAGCCGTGCTCGCGCGACTGCGCGACGAATGCGTGGCCCTCGGGGGTGTGACGGGCGATGCCGTCGAAGACCGTGCTGACCATTCGGCTGGTCGCGATGCCCTGCTGCAATAGCGCAGTGTTCATCGCAAGCTTGACCATGATGAGCTGGTTGATCGGCACGGCCGCGATCCGCGCGACGAGGCGCTCGGTGCGTTCGTCGAGGTCCTTGGCGTCGGGCGCCTCGACTGCGAGTCCCCATTCGGCAGCCTGCGCACCGGTGATGCAATCACCGGTCAGCAGAAGGCGTTTGGCGCGTTGGTCACCGATGCGATGCGCCCACATGCCCGCCGCGGGCACTCCCCACACCCGGGTCGGCGGATAGCCGATCTTGGCGTCGGCCGCAGCGATCACCTGATCGGCGTGCAGGGCGATGTCCGTGCCACCTGCCACGCAGTAGCCGTGGATCTTGACGACCGTCGGCTTGTCGGCGTGCAGCAGGGAAGAGAAGCCACGGACGAACCGGCTCATCATCTGATAGTCGATCATCGGATCCCACGGCTGATCGGGCAGATGGTTGATGGCCTGCGTCTTGCCGGACAACACGGTGTCCGCGTAGCGACTGCCTCCGCCCGCCGAGGATGACCCCTCGGCGTACGCGGAAAGGTCGAACCCAGCGCAAAAGCCTTCTCCGCGACCGGATACCAGGATCACGTGCACGTTGGGGTCGAGGTCGGCCCTTTCCACCAGTGCCGACAGTTCCAGCGGGGTGTCGGCGACGATCGCATTGCCCTTTTCCGGGCGGTTGAACGTGATCCGCGCAACCCGGTCGGTGACCTCGTAGGTCATCGTTTTGAGGTTGTCGAAGTCAACGGGCCTGATCGCGTGGGTCATCCAAAGATTGTTTTTTTGTTTCGGATAAGCGCAGTGGGTCATCCGTTGACCATCGCACGTTCCAGGATCGGCGCCAGATCCAGGCCGATGGGCATGGTTCCGAATGCGCCGCCCCATTGGCCGCCCATGCGGGTGGCCAGGAACGCCTCGGCCACGGCCGGGTGGCCGTGCCGTACCAACAGCGAGCCCTGCAGCGCGAGGCTGATGTCCTCGGCGATCTTGCGCGCTCGGTACTGAACAGTCTCGAGATCGTCAAGCGCGGGCTTGAGCGTGTCGACGTGAGCGTCCAGGCGCGCGTCCTGGCCGGCCGTGGTGGCCAGTTCGTCGAACAGCACGCCGACACATTCCGGCCGAGTTGCCATGGCGCGCAGTGTGTCCAGCGCACTCACGTTGCCGGAACCCTCCCAGATGCCCATCAGCGGCGCCTCGCGATACAGCCGCGGCATGCCCGACTCCTCGACGTAGCCGTTGCCGCCAAGGCATTCCATCGCCTCCGCGGCGTGGGGGGTGGCGCGCTTGCACACCCAGTACTTGCCAGCGGCGAGGCCTATGCGACGCAGGAGGGCTTCGCGTTCGTCGCCGCGCACGACCGCATCCGTGGCGCCGGCCATCCGCATCGCGAGCATGGTCGCGGCTTCGGCTTCGACCGCGAGATCGGCCAGGACGTTGCGCATCAGCGGTTGGTCAATCAGGTATTCGCCGAACGCCTTTCGGTGCTGCGCGTGGTGAATGGCGCGGGTCAGCCCGCTGCGCATGCTGGTGGCGCTGCCAAGCGTGCAGTCCAGCCGGGTGAGGTTGACCATCTCGATGATGGTCGGCACGCCGCGGCCCTCGTCGCCGACCAGCCAGGCGGTGGCGCCGTCGTATTCGACCTCACTGGAGGCGTTGGCGTGGTTGCCCAGCTTGTCCTTGAGCCGCGCCAGATTCATCCGATTGCGGCTGCCGTCGGGCAGGATTCGCGGCAGGAAGAAACAGCTCAGTCCGCCCGGCGCCTGGGCCAAGACAAGGAAGATGTCACACATCGGCGCCGAGGTGAACCACTTGTGGCCGGTGAGGCTGTAGGTACCGTCGGCGTTCGGCGTCGCTTGCGTGGTTCCTGCGCGAACGTCGGAGCCGCCTTGCTTCTCGGTCATCGACATCCCCGCGGTGATACCGGGTTTGGCGCTGGGCACCTTGAGCTCGGGGTCGTACTCGCGGCTGGCGAGTAGTGGCTCGTAGATGGCGGCCAGTTCCGGGTTGTTGCGAAGCGCAGGCACGACGGCATATGTCATCGAGATCGGGCAGATATGGCCGGGCTCGGGCGTCCACACCGAGGTCTTGGCGGCGCGAACGACGTGCGCGCCAGGGCGGTCGTCTGCCCACGGGGCGGCGTGCAACCCGTGGCCGACCGCGACCTTCATCAGCTCGTGGTAGGCCGGGTCGTACTCGACCTCGTCAACGCGGTGGCCGTAACGATCGTGGGTGCGCAGGATCGGCTGGTTGCGGTCGGCGAGCTCACCCCACCGCTGAGCCTTCGGGCTGCCGGAGAGCGCCCCGAGTTCGGTTACCTCGTCGATGCCCCACTCACCGCCCTCGCGGATCAGTGCCTCGGTCAGTACCGGCGATGTCGCGGGGTTGTAGTTCTCGAGCGCCGGGACCTGGTTGGTGACGACATGCGTGTCTGGCATGCCCCCATATTACAGTTTTTCGACAACCGAACAAGAGGTGTAATACATTGTGCGGGCGGCCACGGCTCGCATTTGCCTGTGCCGATTAGTGCGCCAGAAACGGGTACATCAGTGGGGCTAGATGAAATTCAGTTCGTTTGCCAACAACAGCAACCTCGTCGGTGTAGAAGGAACACACCGGAGATTCCACCCATGGGATCTTTGAGGACACGGTTGGGGGACGCTGAGCATGTCCGCACCCGCATCGATCTGTCTCAACATGATTGTGCGGAACGAGGCGCACATCATCCACGAATTGTTCGACGCCGTCGCGCCCTTCATCTCATCCTGGGTGATCGTCGACACCGGGTCCGACGACGGAACCCAGGATGTGATCCGGAGCCACATGGCCCGCCTTGGCATCGCCGGCGAACTTCACGAACGGCCGTGGCGGGATTTCGGCTACAACCGCTCGGAAGCATTGACCCTCGGCCAGGGGCACGGCGACTACATCTGGGTGATGGACGCCGACGACATCGTGACGGGCCCTCTGGACCTCGGCGGGCTCGACGCCGACGTGTATGCCATGCGCCTACGCGACGGCGAGACAAACTGCATCTACTGGAGACGGCAGTTGTTCCGCGACGGGATGCCTTGGCGCTACATGGGTGTCGTGCACGAGTACCCCCACTGTGACGACCCATTCGTCGAGAAGCGCATCGAGGGCGAGTACTTCATCGAGTCGCGGCGCCTCGGAGGCCGAAACCTGGATCCGCAGAAGTATGCGCGGGACCGCGATCTTCTGCTCACCGAAGTCGAACGCCACCCCGACGATGCGCGGTCCATCTTCTACCTGGCGCAGAGCTACTTCAACCTCGGGGACTACGCCAACGCACGGGAATGGTCTGAGCGGCGTGCTCGCATGGGCGGCTGGGACGAGGAGGTCTACTACTCGATGTTCCGGGCCGCCGAGTCGATGGCCCGCTCCGGTACGGCCTGGCCTGAAGTGCAAGACGCGTTTCTACGGGCCTGGGAGAATCGGCCAATCCGCGTCGAGCCCCTCCATGCGATCGCTACTCGGTATCGCACCGACCAGCAGTACTGGCTTGGTCACCTGTTTGCCGAGCGTGCCGCTCGAATTCCATTGCCGGAAGCGGACATTCTGTTTGTCGACGCGGACATCTACCGCTGGCGCGCGCTCGACGAACAGGCGGTGTGCGGATCGTGGATCGGCAAATACGAGGAGTCGTTCACGCTGTGCCGAAATCTGCTGGCCCGCGACGACCTGCCCGACGATGATCGGAAACGGATCGCCCAGAACCGGGACATCAGCGCGCCGAAGATGATCGAAGCTGCGTTGCCATACCCAGAAGATGTGCCGAAAGTTCTTGCTGGGCACAGTGATTCCCAGGTGACCGTCAGCCTGCTCGCGGGGCCGGATCGAATCACGATCGAGCAGACGGTCAACTCGTTTCTCCGCTGCTGCAGTGACGTGTCGCAAGTCCGCCGTTTTGTCGTCCTTCCCTTCGGACTGCCTGCGGGCGACCGCGCGACACTCCTCGAGCGCTACCAATTCCTCGAGTTCCTCGACGAGACGCCTGACGACGGGCCAGCGGCCCGGTTTGCGCGAGTGCGCGACGAGGTCGCGGGACGCTTCTGGTTGCACATCGGCGCGGGCTGGCGGTTCTTCGCGCCCGAATCGTACATTGGGCGCCTGACAGCGGTGCTCGATGCCGAACCGGACGTATTTCAAGTCGGCATCAACGTCGGCGATGCGACCGCGCTCACCGGTGTCAGCGCGGTCGAGAGCGCGGTGCGCCGATCCGACCGGGCCGGCCGCTATGTCCTCGGTGAAGACGTGGCAATCGGTCCAGCGATGTTCGACACCGCGCGCCTTGACCGCATGGGCGGTATCGACCGCGCCGACACCGACCCGAAGGCGGCGCTCGAACAACGAGCCGCCGTGGCCGGGCTGCGAACCGCAAGCCTCGACGAAGTGCTTTGCGTGGCGGACTAGACGTTCGAGCCGCCCTCACCGCCTTCGCCGCCTCCACCACCTGAGCCGCCTCCGCCGCCCGCGCCGCCGCCACCACCTTGTCCGCCGCCTCCGCCCGTGCCGCCGCCGCCACCAGCGCCGCCGGTGCCGCCGGTACCACCAGTTCCGCCGGTGCCACCGTTGCGGTGTATGGAGCCTTCGCCCACTGGACGCGGCTGGCCGGGAAGGCCGGCCGCCCCGGTTCCGCCAGGCGCGCCGGTCGCACCGGTGGCGCCGGTCGCGCCGGTCGCACCGGTCGCACCGGTCGCGCCTATCGCGCCGAAGCCTCCAGTCGCGCCCGTTGCACCGACAGCGCCAGTTGCGCCGCCTGCTCCTTGCGTTCCCGTCGCACCCGTTGCTCCGGTAGCACCGGTGTTGCCGCCCCCGCCAGATCCGCCGAAGAAGCCGCCTTTACCGCCCGCACCGGCGGCTCCGCCCGCAGCGCCCGCACCGCCTGCGCCACCTTGGCCCCCCTCACCTCCGACGCCACCCGTGCCACCCGTGCCGCCTTGGCCGCCGAGACCGCCGTTGCCGCCCAGTGCGCCTACGCCGCCAACGCCACCAGTACCGCCCGTGCCACCGGTGCCACCAGTACCACCCGGCCCACCGGCTCCACCGGGACCCCCGTGGCCGCCGAATCCGAAGCCACCACCGATGATGATCGAGCCGACACCGCCAGCGCCCCCGGTGCCGCCTGGGCCTCCGGTACCACCGGTGCCGCCGGTTCCGCCGGTGCCGCCGGTGCCGCCGGTGCCACCAGTTCCGCCGGTGCCGCCGGTGCCGCCGGTGCCACCAGTTCCGCCGGTGCCACCAGTACCGCCCGTGCCGCCGATACCTCCGGTCCCCCCAGTGCCGCCGGGTCCGCCGATACCTCCGTCGCCGCCAAGTCCGCCCTTACCGAAGATGCCGAAAAAGGAACCGACGTTGCCGCCGTTTCCACCGTTACCGGCGGGAGTGGCGAAGCCGCCGGTTCCACCCTGGACCCCGGTGCCACCTGTGGCTCCGACTCCGCCCGGGTTGCCGGACTTCCCCGTGCCCCCGATGTCGCCGATCACTCCCCCGCTACCGGTGCCGCCCACCCCGCCTGCCTTGCCCGCGAAGCCGGGATCACCGATGAAGCCTGGACCACCTGTGTGGCCGTCGTCGCCGTCCGTGGAAATGAGGCCGCCACTCTCACCGCGTTCGCCTTCGACACCCTCAGAGCCGCGGATACCGGGATTACCGGCCACACCGGCCGTACCTGCCGTACCCGCCTGGCCCGCAGAACCAGCCTGACCCACTGCACCCTCCCCGCCGGCGGTGCCGGCGGTGCCTGCGGTGCCTGTCTCGCCGGCCTTGCCGGTCCCGCCAATGGCACCGCGCGCGCCGTCGCCGCCCCGACCTCCGTCGCCGGCCTTGCCTATCAGGGAGAAGAACCCGGACTCGCCGCCGTCACCGCCGTTGCTACCGGCAAGGTTGCCGACACCGTTGGCGCCGTCGCCGCCGCGTCCGCCGTTGCCGAAGAACAGCCCGCCCTTGCCACCGTTGCCTGCGTCCACCCCCGCGACCGTGCTCGTCCAGCCTTTCCCGCCGTTGCCGAACAACAGGCCGCCGCCTTGGCCGTCCGGGTTTTCTTCCGTGCCATCGGCACCGTTGCATACCAACCCACACCGGTTGGCGAAGACATTGTTGAAGAAGCTGCCGAACAAATCCTGCGGCGACGAGGACAGGCTCGCTGACAGCAGCGCGTTAGGTGCGGGGGGTTCGAAGCTTGACCCGAACAGGCTGCTGCCGTCTAGCCACCAGAGTTCGTCGGTTATCGGGGCCAGCGGCTTGTCGACGGAGGCCAACTCAATAGCGGTCGTGATTGGCCCCGGTTGGCCGGGGGCAGCTGCAAGCATTAGACCAGCCCCGACCAATGCGGCGCCAGCAAATCCCGTGGTAACAATCGGACGAACGGATACCCTGGTCGGTTTCGATTCGGTTTTGCGTTGTTTGGGCACGATAAACCCCCCCTGCGAGCGGCCGGGAGCCGCGAGTCGCCACCAATAGAGGCAAACTTTACTTCGACGCGAGTTAAGTCGGAATATCTCCGATTTGCTTCACAATGCATCAATTGCGAAAGCAAATAGGTACTTTTGGGAGCTATTTAAAATAGAAAAGATTACGCATACGTCAACTGCTCGCTATTCAGGTCGTTTCCAGCGTTTTCACAGGCTTATGTCGCGAATGCAATACGTTTCGCGCTCTGTGGGGCGCGGAAATTCCTTCCCGAGTGCAGCAGTCCCATCAACGTCGAGAGTTGCTCGATTCCGCCTCGTCTCGAACCAGTTCACCCCCAGCAGCACCGCGGCCGCCAGCACCCAGCCGAGGAGAATGTCGACGACGTAGTGCTCGGCCGTGTACACCAGAGTGAACGCCATGACCAGGACGTATGCCACCAGCAGTGGCCGCCATTTCCGGTCAACGCGGGTCCACAGAAAAGCTGCTACTGCCGCGGTCAGAGCCGCATGCAGCGACGGGACCGCGGCGACCAGGTTCACGCTGGCCTGTCCCTGATCGATGAGCGCGCTCGCGGAGTGCAGGTTCAGCTTTCCCCAACCTCGCCCGACGATCCGCTCGACCCAGCCGTTGGCGCCGTCCACGGAGCTCTGCATCGCGCCGAGCAGTCCGCCGTCCGGAACACCGCGCGCTGGCCGGAACATGCAGCGCGGACCCGAAGGACCGCCTGCGACATCGGCCGAGGTACACCGCGCTGCAGCCCACGGCGGCGCGGCCGGCAGCAGTGCGTAGATGATCAACGCGCCGAACGACAGCCCAACGAACAAGCGGACGAACGCCTTCCATTCCTCCCGGTCGCGTAGCCATAGCGCCGCTGCAACTACGTACGGAAGGATGAAAAATGACATATAGACGCTGCTTATGGCGATCTCCCACCACGGCGGGTAGGGCAGCTTCAGTCGTTCCTGCAGCCACACGGTCGGCACTGTGCCGAAGAACAACCAGCGATCCGCGTCGACCTGCCAGTGCCACAACGTCGGCCGCCCGATCAGAGTGGCCGCTCCCCTGCTGAGGTCGTATGCAACGAGCACCAACGCAAACGGCAGCCAGTCCCTTATGACCTGCAGCATCCGGCGACCCTGGCCGATGCTTGCGACGAGAAGTCCGCTGCAGATGTAGAGCAGCAACAACTCTCGGTTGAACGCGAAACCCGTTGTGACAGTTCGATAAACAACCACGACCGCCCATATCGCGATGGCGGTCCGTCGGGCAATTGTCAGTCGACGCTCGCGCGTCTGATCGGCATCCGGGAAGCGATCCAACGCAATTGGCGAGTCGTCGACTGCCGACACTCGATTCAGAGTAGTTCACCGCGGCGTTACCACGCGTTGGGTAATCGTTCGGTTATCGAACCGTGTTTCAGACGCGCCTAGCCCAAGTGTTCGCGCAGGAACGCGATGTCGTCCTTTCGGCCCTCATCGGCAGTTTCGCAAATGACCGGCGCGCCTGCGGCCTTGACAACCGCAACCAGCAGTTCTGGGTCGATCTGACCGGTGCCGAAGTTGGCATGCCGGTCTGCGCCGGAGCCTGCGGCGTCTCTCGAGTCGTTGCAGTGCACCAGGTCGATGCGCCCGGTTAGGGCCAGGATGCGGTCGACCGCGTCGATCAGGGCCTCTCCAGCGGCCCACGCGTGGCAGGTGTCGAGGCAGAACCCGATGCCGCTGTCGCCGATGTGATCCCACAGCCGGCCGATGACGTCGAAGTGACGGGCCATGGCGTGGTCGCCGCCCGCAGTGTTCTCCAGATACACCGGCACATCGGTCTCGAGGGCCTTGAGCGCCTTCACCCACCGCTCGAACCCGGCGTCCACGTCGTTGTCGTCGGCGTGGCCGCCGTGCACGATGACCGCGGTGGCACCCACACCCGCCGCAGCGTCGCAGGTGTCCTGCAGGATCTTGCGCGACGGGATGCGCACCCGGTTGTTCGCCGAGGCGACGTTGATCAGGTACGGCGCGTGCACGTACAGCGGCATGCTCGCCGCCTTCAGCACCTCCGCGTCATCGCGCGGCGGGGGCTTCTTCCAGCTCTGCGGGTTGCCGAGGAAGAACTGCACCACATCGGCGCCATCTGCCTCGGCCGCGGCAAGGGGATCGTCTTGGTGGACGTGCGAACCAATAAGCACGGGGCCAAGTCTAGGCGGGGCGTCAGACACTGCCGAGCGCCAGTGCACAATCAGCTGTCATGGATCAGCACACCTATGACAGAGGCCGGGAGATCCGCACAGCGGTGCTCGGCGACGCCTACGTCCAGAAAGCGGAAGGCAACGCCGACGACTTCAACAAGCCGTTTCAGGACCTCGTCACCGAGTACTGCTGGGGCGCTGTATGGGGCCGCGACGGCCTGTCGCTGGCGACCCGCAGCATGCTGAACATCGCCATGATCGCGGTTCTGAACCGCCCCAATGAGTTGCGCACTCACGTCAAAGGGGCGCTTACCAATGGAGTCTCCCGCGACGAGATCCGTGAAGTCTTCATGCAAGTGGCGATCTACGCGGGCGTGCCCGCGGGCGTCGACGGCTTCCGGATCGCCCGCGAGGCGTTCGCGGAACTCGACGGCGAATAGGCGCAGTCCTGTTGGATATCGGGATCATCGGGTTGGGCAACATGGGATTCCCGATCGCGGCTCGCGTCATCTCCGCCGGGTATCGAGTCGTCGTCTACGACACGAACAGTGAGGCCGTCGGTCGCGCGGTAGCACTGGGCGCCCAGGCCGCGGCGTCGGTCAAAGAAGTGGGCGATCTCGCCGAAACGGTGCTGGCCAGTTTGCCGACGCCTGCGGTGTCACAGCAGGTGGCCACCGGCCCCGGCGGTGTCGTCGACGGCACGCGCGTGCGGCGCTTCGTCGACCTGTCAACGGTGGGAAGTCAAGTGGCCGAACACAATCACGCGATATTGGCGGCGCGGGGGATCGCCGCTTTCGACAGTCCTGTCAGCGGCGGCGTGGCGGGCGCCGAGAAGGGAACGCTCGCTGTCATGGTCTCGGGTCCGCGCAGTGAGTTCGATGCAATTACCCCGGTGATCGAGTCGTTCGGCCACGCGATCTTCGTCGGCGAACAACCGGGTGCGGCGCAGACCATGAAGCTGGTGAACAACCTGATGGCAGCGACAGCACTCGCGGCCACCGCCGAGGTGATGGTGATGGGGGTCAAGGCGGGGCTCGACGCGCAGGTGATGATCGATGTCCTCAACGCCGGATCAGGCGGCACGCACGCCAGCCGCGACAAGTTCCCCCGTGCGGTGCTGCCCCGGACTTTCGACTACGGTTTCGCGACCGGACTGATGGTCAAGGACGTCCGCCTCTATCTGCAGGAGGCTCAGGCACTCGGCACGCCGACGCCAATCGCCGAAGCGGTGACCAAGCTCTGGGAGAACGTCATGGAGCAACAAGGCGCGGCGTCCGACTTCACCTCCGTGGTGAAGCCGTTCGAAGCCGAAGCCGGCGTCATCGTCGACGGCCGCTGACCGCGCCGCCCAACCTTGGCGTCACCGCCGCGAGGACGGGCCTCGGATCCGACGTAGTCCACGGCGGGACAACGGATCGACGCAGGATCGATGAAGCGGGTCGGGCGCATCGACCGGCCCGCATACGTCGAGTGTGCACGTCCGCCGTATGCGGCGATGAGTTCCTCCAGCGCCGCCGGTCTAACTGGCATGCGAAACGACATCTGGCCGATGGTGCACGCTGAGCGCGCGGCGCTGATCGAGGACCTCGAGAACCTCGATGACGCGCAGTGGCAGCAGCCGTCGCTATGTATCGACTGGACCGTTCACGACGTCGTCGCCCACATGGTCAACACGAATCAAACGACCCGGCTCAGCTTCTTGGCGGACATCGTTCGGGCGGGGTTCGACTTCGACCGGCAGAACGCCCGGGGTGTGCAACGCGCGCGCGGCGCCATGCCACACGAGACGTTGGCGCGGCTTCGTCAGGTGGCGACCCGAACGTCGACCCCACCTGCGCCGCTCGACACCCGAATCGTCGAGGAGGTGCTTCACGGCGAGGACATCCGTCGCCCGCTGGACCTCACCCGCGACTACCCGCAGGAGGCCATCGCCAGGTCGCTGCGCCACCTTGCACGCACCACAGCATCTTTCGGCGGAGCGAAGGAACTCGTGGCCCCGATCCGGCTCACGGCAACGGACGCCGACCTGTCGATCGGCGAGGGTCCAGAGGTCAGCGGAACAGCGCTCGCACTTCTCCTGGCGGTCTCCGGTCGGCAGGTTGGGCTCGATGAACTCGACGGGCCGGGAGTGGCGGCCCTGACGACAGCACGGTGAGTGGCCAGTTATGGGACGCCAAATGCTCAATCCTGTGCGATAACTGGCCACTCGCGCACGCAAAAGCCCCCGGCGTAGACCGGGGGCTTTTGCGTATTGGACTAGCGGTAGTCGCTGTAGCCGTAGTCGTCCAGCGGAACCGCGGCACCGGTGGCCTGGCCGAAGTCCGGGCTGTAGTACTGATCCTCGTAGGACGGGATCGTGTACGCGGCAGCCCGCGCCTCTTCGGTCGGTTGCACCTGGATGTTGCGGTACCGGTTGATGCCGGTACCGGCCGGGATCAGCTTGCCGATGATCACGTTCTCCTTCAGACCCTGGAGCTTGTCGCTGCGGCAGTTGATCGCCGCATCGGTCAGCACTCGAGTGGTCTCCTGGAACGACGCCGCCGACAGCCACGAATCGGTGGCCAGCGACGCCTTGGTGATACCCATCAGCACCGGGCGACCCGCCGCGGGCTCTGCGCCCTCGGCAACCACCCGACGGTTCTCCGACTCGAACTCGCCACGCTCGGTCAGCGAGCCGGGCAGGAACTCAGTCGCACCCGAATCGATGATCGTGACGCGCCGCAGCATCTGCCGGACGATGACCTCGATGTGCTTGTCGTGGATCGACACACCCTGAGCGCGGTAGACCTCCTGGACCTCCTTGACGAGGTGGATCTGCACCTCGCGGGGGCCCTGGACACGAAGCACCTCGTGCGGGTCGGCCGAGCCTTCCATCAGCTGCTGGCCCACCTCGACGTGGTCACCGTCGGTGAGCAGCCGCTCG
Source organism: uncultured Actinomycetota bacterium (assembly GCA_963766465.1). Lineage (GTDB taxonomy): Bacteria > Actinomycetota > Actinomycetes > Mycobacteriales > Mycobacteriaceae > Mycobacterium. The sequence goes on along the minus strand of CAVXZT010000008.1, from coordinate 930,004 downwards.
GAACCGTCGTCGTGCTTGAACACCTTCAGGCGCTGACGACGGGAGAGCTTGTCGTACACCACTTCCTCGCCACCGTCATCCGGGATGATGGTGATCTTGTAGAAGCGCTCACCCTCTTCGAGCTGCACGCGTCCGGTGACGTCGGCGATGGGCGCCTTGTCCCGCGGAACGCGGGCCTCGAACAGCTCCTGCACGCGAGGCAGACCACCGGTGATGTCGCCACCGCCGGTGACGCCACCCTGGTGGAACGTACGCATGGTCAGCTGCGTGCCGGGCTCACCGATGGACTGCGCCGCGACGATGCCGACCGCCTCGCCGATGTCGACGAGCTTGCCTGTCGCCATCGAACGGCCGTAGCACATCGCGCACACGCCGGTGCCGGTGGTGCAGGTCAGCACGGAGCGGACCTTCACCTCGGTGATGCCCGCGGCCAGCAGTGCGTCGATCGCCGGGTCGCCAAGGTCGTGGCCGCGCTCGACGACGACGTTGCCCTTCTTGTCGACCGCATCGGTCGCCAAGGTCCGCGCGTAAGCAGACGTCTCGATGTGCTGATCGCGAATCAGCGACTTGTCCACCAGCTCGGCCAGCACGACGTTGATGCCACGCTCGGTCTCGCAGTCGGTCTCGCGCACGATGACGTCCTGGCTGACGTCCACAAGACGACGGGTCAGGTAACCCGAGTCGGCGGTGCGAAGCGCGGTGTCCGCCAGCCCCTTCCGGGCGCCGTGGGTGTTGATGAAGTACTCCAGCACCGTCAGGCCCTCGCGGAACGAGGACTTGATCGGACGCGGGATGAACTCACCCTTCGGGTTGGTCACCAGACCCTTCATGCCCGCCAGCGTGCGGGTCTGGGTCAGGTTGCCCGTGGCGCCCGACTTCACGATCGTGATGATCGGGTTGTCCGCCGGGTAGTGCGCCTCCAGCGCCTTACCGACCTCTTCGGTCGCGTCCTGCCAGATCTTGACCAACGCCTCGTTGCGCTCGTCGTGGTTGAGCGCGCCGCGCTGGTACTTCTTCTCGATCTGATCCGCTTCCTTCTCGTAGCGGTCCAGGATCTCCGCCTTCTCCGGCGGCACAAGCACGTCGGCCATTGACACGGTGACACCCGAACGGGTGGCCCAGTGGAAGCCGGCGTCCTTGAGCTTGTCCACGGTCTGCGCGACCACGATCATCGGGTAGCGCTCAGCCAGGTCGTTGACGATGCGCGCCTGCACCTTCTTGTGCATCTGCTCGTTGACGAACGGATACGAAATCGGGAGCAGTTCGTTGAACATCACCCGGCCCAGCGTGGTCTCGGCCGTCCAGGCATCGCCTGGCTTCCAGCCGTCGGGGAACAGCTCGGCCTCGACATCGACGGGCGGACGCAGCTGGGTCAGCCGCACCCGGATCTTGGCGCGCACACTCAACGCGCCGCGGTCAAGGGCCATGATGGCCTCGGCCGGCGAGCTGTACACGCCGAACTCGGGCCGGTCCTTGGCAGCAGCCACGAACTCGCCGGTGTCACCGGGGATCTCGGTGGTCAGGAAGTACAGCCCAGTCACCATGTCCAGACGCGGCATGGCCAGCGGGCGGCCCGACGCAGGCGACAGGATGTTGTTCGACGACAGCATCAGGATGCGAGCCTCGGCCTGCGCCTCCGCGGACAGCGGAAGGTGCACGGCCATCTGGTCACCGTCGAAGTCGGCGTTGAACGCCTCACACACCAGCGGGTGCAGCTGAATCGCCTTGCCCTCCACCAGCATCGGCTCGAAAGCCTGGATGCCGAGGCGGTGCAGAGTTGGTGCACGGTTCAGCAGCACCGGGTGCTCGCCGATGACCTCTTCGAGAACGTCCCACACCTGCGGGCGCTGACGCTCCACCATCCGCTTGGCGCTCTTGATGTTCTGCGCGTGGTTCAGGTCGACAAGACGCTTCATCACGAACGGCTTGAACAGCTCGAGAGCCATCAGCTTGGGCAGGCCGCACTGGTGCAGCTTGAGCTGCGGGCCGACCACGATGACCGAACGGCCGGAGTAGTCGACACGCTTGCCGAGCAGGTTCTGACGGAACCGGCCCTGCTTGCCCTTCAACAGATCCGAAAGCGACTTCAGCGGACGGTTGCCCGGGCCGGTGACGGGACGGCCGCGACGGCCGTTGTCGAACAGCGCGTCCACCGACTCCTGCAGCATCCGCTTCTCGTTGTTGACGATGATCTCGGGCGCGCCGAGATCGATCAGCCTCTTGAGGCGGTTGTTGCGGTTGATCACGCGGCGGTACAGATCGTTGAGGTCCGACGTGGCAAAGCGGCCACCGTCGAGCTGCACCATCGGGCGCAGCTCCGGCGGGATCACCGGAACCGCGTCGAGCACCATGCCCATCGGCGAATTGCTGTTGGACTGGAATGCCGCGACGACCTTCAGGCGCTTGAGAGCACGAAGCTTCTTCTGGCCCTTGCCGTTACGAATGGTGTCGCGCAGGCTATCGGCCTCGGCGTCGATGTCGAAGTTCTCGATGAGCTTCTTGATCGACTCCGCGCCCATGGCGCCGTTGAAGTACTCGCCGTAGCGGTCGACGAGCTCGCGGTAGAGCACCTCGTCGACGATCAGCTGCTTGGGGGCCAGCTTGGTGAAGGTGGTCCAGATCTCGTCGAGCCGGTCCAGCTCGCGCTGGGCGCGGTCGCGCATCTGACGCATCTCGCGCTCGCCGCCGTCGCGAACCTTGCGCTTCACGTCGGACTTGGCGCCCTCGTCCTCGAGCTCCTTCATGTCGGCCTCGAGCTTCTGCGCCCTGGCCTCCAGATCGGCGTCGCGCTGATCCTCGACGGCCTTCTTCTCGACGACCATCTCGGCCTCGAGCGTCGACAGCTCGTTGTGGCGCATCTCGTCGTCCACGGCAGTGATGACGTAGGCCGCGAAGTAGATGATCTTCTCGAGATCCTTCGGTGCAAGGTCGAGCAAGTAGCCGAGCCGCGACGGCACACCCTTGAAGTACCAGATATGCGTAACGGGAGCGGCCAGCTCGATGTGGCCCATCCGCTCACGACGCACCTTGGCGCGAGTGACCTCGACGCCGCAGCGCTCGCAGATGATGCCCTTGAAACGGACGCGCTTGTACTTGCCGCAGTAGCACTCCCAGTCGCGAGTCGGTCCGAAGATCTTCTCGCAGAACAGGCCGTCCTTCTCTGGCTTGAGCGTGCGGTAGTTGATGGTCTCCGGCTTCTTGACCTCGCCGAAGGACCAGTTGCGGATGTCGTCCGCGGTGGCCAGGCCGATGCGGAGTTCATCGAAGAAGTTGACGTCTAGCACGTAACTCCCTTTCCCCTTGCGGGATTAGTAACCAAATTCATAAGGAGAGATCTACGCCAAGTCCTCTACAGAGGCAGATTCGTTGCGCGACAAGTTGATTCCCAGGTTCGCAGCAGCGCGCTCCAGGTCCTCGTCGTCGCCATCGCGCATCTCGATCGCCGCACCGTCCGAAGACAGCACCTCAACATTCAGGCAGAGCGACTGCAGCTCCTTGAGAAGCACCTTGAACGACTCCGGAATGCCCGGCTCGGGGATGTTCTCGCCCTTGACGATCGCCTCGTACACCTTGACCCGGCCGACGGTGTCGTCGGACTTGATGGTCAGCAGCTCCTGCAGCGTGTATGCCGCGCCGTAGGCCTGCATGGCCCAGCACTCCATCTCACCGAACCGCTGGCCACCGAACTGCGCCTTACCGCCCAGCGGCTGCTGGGTGATCATCGAGTACGGGCCGGTGGAGCGGGCGTGGATCTTGTCGTCCACAAGGTGGTGCAGCTTCAGGATGTACATATAGCCGACCGTCACCGGGTACGGGAACGGCTCGCCACTGCGACCGTCGAACAGCATCGCCTTGCCGTCCTCGTCGACGAGAGTGTCGCCGTCGCGGTTGGGCAGCGTCGAGGACAACAGTCCCTGCAGCTCGTTTTCGCGAGCGCCGTCGAACACCGGCGTCGAGACGATGCTGCCCGGCTCGGACTCCAACAGTTCCTTCGGCAGGTTCGCAGCCCAGTCCGGTGAACCGTTGATCTTCCAGCCGGCCTTGGCAACCCAGCCGAGGTGGGTCTCGAGGATCTGGCCGATGTTCATCCGTCGCGGCACACCGTGCGTGTTCAGGATGATGTCGACCGGGGTGCCGTCCGGAAGGAACGGCATGTCCTCGACGGGCAGGATCTTGCCGATGACGCCCTTGTTGCCGTGGCGTCCGGCGAGCTTGTCGCCGTCGGAGATCTTGCGCTTCTGGGCCACGTAGACGCGGACCAGTTCGTTGACGCCTGCAGGCAGCTCGTCGTCGTCCTCGCGCGAGAACACGCGGATACCGATGACCTTGCCGGACTCACCGTGCGGCACCTTCAGCGACGTGTCGCGAACCTCGCGAGCCTTCTCACCGAAGATCGCGCGAAGCAGCCGCTCCTCCGGGGTCAGCTCGGTCTCGCCCTTCGGCGTGACCTTGCCGACCAGGATGTCGCCGTCGCGGACCTCGGCACCGATGCGGACGATGCCGCGCTCGTCGAGATCGGCAAGCACCTCATCGGAGACGTTCGGGATGTCCCGAGTGATCTCCTCGGCGCCCAGCTTGGTGTCGCGGGCGTCGATCTCGTGCTCCTCGATGTGAATCGAGGTGAGCACGTCCTCCTCAACCAGGCGGTTGGAGAGGATGATCGCGTCCTCGTAGTTGTGGCCCTCCCACGGCATGATCGCCACGAGCAGGTTCTTGCCAAGGGCCATCTCACCGTTCTCGGTGCACGGTCCGTCGGCGATGACCTGGCCCGCCTCGACACGCTGCCCGGCGTCCACGATCGGACGCTGGTTGGCGCAGGTGCCGTGGTTGGACCGAGCGAACTTGCGCATCCGGTAGGTGTGCCGGGTGCCGTCGTCGGCCATCACGGTGATGTAGTCGGCGGAGACCTCTTCGATCACGCCTGCCTTGTCGGCGACGACGACATCGCCCGCGTCGATCGCGGCGCGCAGCTCCATGCCGGTACCGACCAACGGGGCCTCGCTGCGCACCAGCGGAACCGCCTGGCGCTGCATGTTGGCACCCATCAGGGCACGGTTGGCGTCGTCGTGCTCGAGGAACGGGATCATCGCCGTCGCGACCGACACCATCTGGCGCGGTGAGACGTCCATGTAGTCGACGTCGGCGGGCGTCACGTTCTCGACCTCGCCGCCCTTGCGGCGGACGAGGATGCGCTCTTCGGTGAAGCGGCCCTTGTCGTCGATCGGCGAGTTGGCCTGCGCCACGACGTGGCGGTCCTCCTCGTCGGCGGTCAGGTAATGGATTTCGTCGGTGACGACACCCTTGACCACCTTGCGATACGGCGTCTCGATGAAGCCGAACGGGTTTACCCGCGCGTACACCGAAAGCGAACCGATCAGACCGATGTTCGGGCCTTCCGGCGTCTCGATCGGGCACATCCGGCCGTAGTGGCTGGAGTGCACGTCGCGGACCTCGAGGCCGGCACGCTCACGGGACAGACCGCCGGGGCCCAGCGCCGAAAGGCGGCGCTTGTGGGTCAGGCCCGAAAGCGGGTTGTTCTGGTCCATGAACTGGCTCAGCTGGCTGGTGCCGAAGAACTCCTTGATCGCCGCCACAACGGGACGGATGTTGATCAGGGTCTGCGGCGTGATCGCCTCGACGTCCTGCGTCGTCATCCGCTCGCGGACGACGCGCTCCATACGGGACAGGCCGACCCGGATCTGGTTCTGGATCAGCTCGCCGACCGTGCGCAGGCGCCGGTTGCCGAAGTGGTCGATGTCGTCGGTCTCCACGGGAACCTCGGCGCCGCCGGGGGCGGTCATCGTGGTCTGGCCCTCGTGCAGACGCACCAGGTACTCGATGGTGGCGACGACGTCCTCTTCGGTCAGCGTCGACGACGTGATCGGCTTGCCGGTGTTCAGGCCGAGCTTCTTGTTGACCTTGTAGCGACCAACGCGGGCCAGGTCGTAGCGCTTCTCCTTGAAGAACAGGTTCTCCAGAAGGGTCTGCGCGGACTCCTTGGTGGGCGGCTCGCCTGGACGCAGCTTGCGGTAGATGTCGAGCAGCGCCTCGTCGGTGCCTGCGGTGTTGTCCTTCTCCAGCGTCCCCATCATGATCTCGGAGAAGCCGAAGCGCTCGACGATCTGCTCGTTGGTCCAGCCAAGCGCCTTCAGCAGCACGGTGACCGGCTGCCGCCGCTTGCGGTCGATGCGCACACCGACGGTGTCGCGCTTGTCGACGTCGAACTCCAGCCACGCACCGCGGCCGGGAATCACCTTGACGCTGTGCAGCGTCTTCTCGGTGGACTTGTCGATGTTCTCATCGAAGTACACGCCCGGCGACCGGACCAGCTGGGACACCACGACACGCTCGGTGCCGTTGATGATGAAGGTGCCCTTCTCGGTCATCATCGGGAAGTCGCCCATGAAGACCGTCTGGCTCTTGATCTCACCGGTGTTGTTGTTGATGAACTCGGCCGTGACGAACAGCGGAGCCGCGTAGGTCATGTCCTTGTCTTTGCACTCGTCGACCGGCGCCTTGACCTCGTCGAAGCGCGGGTCCGAGAACGACAGCGACATCGAGCCGGAGAAGTCCTCGATCGGCGAGAGCTCGGTGAGCACCTCTTCGAGGCCCCCGACCGGGTTCACGTCGCCGCGCGCCTTGGCCTTCTCACGCCACTCCTCGGCGCCGACGAGCCACTGGAACGACTCGGTCTGCACCTCAAGTAGCCCCGGAACCTCGAGCGGTTCACGGAGCTTTGCAAATGAAATTCGGTTGGGTGCTCCGGGGACGGAGTTATTAGTGGTATCTACTGCTGACTTGATCTGGCGCGAGCCTGCCAAGATGCATCCTTCCAGCACCTCATGCGACGATTCGGGGGCAGAAGCTGCCGGTCCTGTTGTCGCTATATCTGCGTCGGTTCGGCTGGCCTTTCAAGACCACAAGCTTCCCGAACGCACGGCACGCGACTAGATCACTGAGCGGGGCTCAGGCTAGGACATCGGTGTCATGTGCGGGTTTAGGTGGGCAGGATGCAGCCAGCGCAACGTCCAACCATACCGCAGGACGGCGTATTCCTCAACCACGGCATGCAAAAGTAACCGGGCGCTGGCTGGCGTCCTCTACCCGTGCACACATGCTGCCCAACAGATTGGCCCGTTTGCCTCCGTCCGTCAAGAGATAACGCCGTGTTTGGTGTGGAGTTTTTCCGTTAATTCTGGGTTTGCGGCGCGGCGGCACACGTGGCCGTCGCGGCCGCAGCCGATGGGTCCACCGCGCAGACGTCAAGGTTGAAGAGCGTCGGCAATTCGAAGAACGCCCCGAGCACCAGCGACAGCAGCGCCGTGAACTGGCTCCTGGGAGCGGGCAGAACGTAGCCGTGGGCGACACCCGCGTCCGTCGGGATGTCGACGACCGCCTCACCCGGTGCGCCCGGCACCCCGTAGACGCCGGTCCTCGTCATCGGGTCGTACACCCGATCGGCATACATGTCGGTGATCCAGCCCTGCGTGAGCACCTGAACGGCCTCGACGTTCTCGGGCCTGGACGGGCCGGTGACCAGGGCGACCACGAACTGGGCGAAACCGAACACGGCGGAGGACCGGTAGCCGTCCGAGTGGGTGCCACCGATCAGCTGAACACCGTTGAACTGGCCTGGCCGCTTCTGCTGGAACACGGCGTCCGCGCTGCCGAATGTGTTCAGCACGGCCGGCGCCGCCGAGATGTGCAGGATGGGGAAGTCGGGCGGCAGCTTGTCGAGTGCGCGGGCGAGCGCGCCGCCCGCAGCCGAGCTGTCGAACAGCACCGCGCCGACCAGATTGGACTTCTCACCTGCCGGGGCGAACTCCTTGAAGTAGCGCGACGCACCCGCCGCCAGCTGGCCGCCGTGCGACTGCCCGACGAAGACGAACTCCTCGGGCAGCGTGCCTTCGTAACCAGCCGCCTGGGCGCTGGCAAGTAGCGCCGCGCGGTCTCCCTCGAACAGCTTCGCTACCGCGGCATGCATGGGATCACCCGTGAGATTGCACGCGTCGCAGGCGAAGACATCCCCTGTGATCGTGGGGGCGACGACAACGGCGTTGTTCCGCTCGGCCAGCTCCGTCAAGGTGAGGTTGTAGACGGCGGCGTTGCCCGGGAATCCATGCTGGAAGTAGATGAACTTGTCGGGTTGGCCTTCGGTCGGGAAGTACCAATCCGCGTCTGCGGTGTAGCCGTCCCCGCAGTCGATCTGCAGCGTCGACCGACCCGCCGTCACTGTGCTGCCGGGCGGAACCACCGGAGGGCCGGTGAGGACCTTTGTGACCATGTCGAACAGGCCCCAGAAGAACGACCCGACCACGTTGATCAGCGTCGGCCGGGCTGGCGGTGCAACCGGCTCCGCAGCCGCGAACGCGAATGTGGTGGTGGCATCGGTCTGCTTGGTCTTCGCCGCGACGACGGCTTCGTCGATCGGTCCGGCCGCGTCGGCGTCACCCGCCGCGGATACTCTCGGCCTGAGCCTGCACGTCGGCGACTTTCGCGTCGACGGCGTCGTTGGTGTCGTCGGCCTTCTTGGCTTCCTTCTTGACCTCGGGCGCCGACGCCGCAGCAGGGGTGTCGAGCCGATCCGGCATCTTGCTTGCCGTCGGTTCAGCCGCCTCGTGGTCGTTCCGCTTCGTGGTTCCGGACGACGCGGCCTCCGCGGGCTGTTCGGTGTCCTTGCCTGCGGGGTCCGCTGATTGCTCATTACTTGCGGGCGGCTCCTTCTTGGGCTTAGGCTTCGACCCTTCCTTCCGTGAATCCGCTTTCTTCCCCGTGGAATTCGACGACTGCGACGACGACCCGCTACCTGTACCCGACGTCGTGCCGTCGTCGGCGAACGCCAATCCCGCCCCGGCCACCATCGCCGTCGACACACCGGCGGCAACGACGCAGGCACTGAGCCACAGCAAGAACCGGTTGAACACGCCGCCTCCCATCACCAACCCAGCAAACGGTAATCGGGCGCCCGCTCCAGTGCGGCCGTTTACACGAAGTGCTTAGGGTGTCAGGCAGCGATTGAATCCGTGCAGCCCTTCGTCGCGATCGACTCGGCGACGCACGCGGGCTCGAACGTGAAGAAACCGTTCCCCATCGGCACCAACGCTTGCAGCGGGTTCAACAGGAACGGCTTTGTGAGCGAATTCGGAAGGTCAACCAGCGTCGCCTGGCCCGCAGGCGTGTCGAGGACGAACTCCTCGCCGGGGTCGAGGTAGATGCCATCGTCCTGGGTGCCAGCGAACATGTCCCTGACCCAACCCACCATCAGAATCTGAGCCGCCGCGACGTTCTGCGGCTTCGAGAAGCCGGACACCAGCTGCTGCGAGAACTGGATGAGCGGGTTGCCGCCGCGCATGGAATCGACGTGGGAGCCACCGACCAATGTCACGCCGATGAACGTGTCCGGCCGCGCCTCGAGCAGCGCATCGGTGCCGACGCCGAACTGATTCCAGAAGTACCTCGGCGCCGCGAGCTGGTAGATCGGAATGTCGTCGGGCACGTCCCCGAGTGAGGTCGCCATGGCGTCGACCTCGAATCCGACGCCGTCGAGCATGACAACCCCGGCAAGCCTGTCGACGGTTTCGTTCGTGACCATGAAGCCGGCCGCACCCGCGACAAGGCCTCCGCCGAGGGAGTGGCCCATCAATACGACCTGGTCCGGAATCGGGCCGGAATAGCCTGCCGCCAACGCACTCTCGGCGAGGGCAGTGTTCTCATCTTCGAACAGATTCGCGACTGCTTCCTGCATCGGCGGCGCACCGAGCCAGCATGCGTCGGATGCCAAGAAGTTCGACGTTATCGACGGTGCGACCACGATGCTGTTGGTCTGCTCAGCCAGGGCCGCTGCGGTGTGGCTGTACCACGGGCCTTGGGCCAGGAAGCCGTGCTGAAGGTAGATCAATCCCGTCGGCGGTTTGGCGCTATCCGGGACGTACCAGTCGGCCGGCACCACGATTTCGTCACCCTCGTCGCATCCGCAGTCAAGCCGAAGCGTGGAACTGCGCACTGTGACCGTGCTGTTCGGCGGAAGGGTCGGCGGACCTCCGACCAGCCTGGTCGCGAAGCCGTACAGGTTGAAGACGATCGTCCCGATCGCACTGAGCAGACCGGACAGCGGTGTCGCCGCCGCTGTGGAGGTGACTTCCGCGGCCGATGGTGCCGCGGCTGCGAACGCCACCGCCGCGGCCTGGGGCGCAGCGGCGGTTTTCAGGGTGGCCGTGGTCCTGGCACTACGCGAGGTTGGCACGACGGCGGCCTCGACGGTCGTTTCGATGGATTCCTGCGCAGCGGGCTCCTGGATATCCTGCTTGGCCGCAGGCTTCGCGGCGGGCTTGCGCTCGAGCGCGGCCCGTTTGAGCGGCTGGTTCGCGATCTTCTCCGCGGTATCTGATTCGGTCGGCTTCACGTCTTTGACGGTGCCGCGGCCGTCGGCTTCTCGTCTGGCTGCTGGGTCGGGCGGCTTCGTCTCGTCGGGTTCATCGACGGCCGTCGTCGGATCGGCGGCCGCGTCCTTCTTCGGCGTGTCCGAATCCGCTTTGTTTTCAGTCGGTTTCGCTGACTCCGACGACGTCGCGCCCTTGTCGCCTGACCCGGGTGGACTGTCGGCGCTGCAATGCCTGGCCCCGACACCATCGCTGCCGCCACGCCCGCGGTCAAAACGCCTGCGCCCAACCACACCGCGAACCGATCCAACATGAGCGTCTCCTGTCCCCGATCGCCGAAACGATAACGCGCGTTGTCAACCAGCGGGGGCGTTTACAGGAATTGACTCAAGTGTTAGGACGCGACCCGCTCGACCCGGACCGGCACGCCGGTCAGGCGGGCCATCCCCGCCAGTCGTTCCAGGTCTTCGGGGGCACTGGACATCAGCCGGTTGACGTTCGCGCCGCCGGCGTCGTTGGCGATCCGCCAGCTGCCGGTGCCCTTGTGGCCCCAGCCGTGCGGGACGGCGACCACGCCGGCGACGATGTCCTTGGTCACCATGACGGGCAGCTCGATCTCGCCGTGCGGCGAGGCGATGCGCACGACATCGCCGTCGACGATGTTGGCCGCCGCGGCATCGTCGACGTGCATGCGCACATGGTGGGCACGCTCGCCGCGCATGAGCAGCGGCGCGTTGTGCATCCACGAGTTCTCCGAGCGCGCCTCGCGCATTCCGATCAGCCTCATGGGATACCCGTCGGGCACCCGGCGGCGCGACAGCGCCTCGATCTCGGCAGCGATCTCGTCGTGCCGCAGCCGCACCCGCCCCCCGCGGTAGACGACGACCTTGCGCAGCACGCCGTCGCGCAGGTTCTGCGCCAGCACCTTGCCGTGCGGATGATCGGCCGCAAGGCGAGAGAAGGTCAGCCCTCTGCGACGCAGCCCGAACCAGTCGCCGCCCTCCCCCAGCCGAATCACAGCGTCCACGAGTAAACGTGGACTCAGCCGGACACCGAAGAGCGACAACGCCTTTCGCGTCGCCGCCAGCGCGGCCAGGCCCGGTGTACGGCGCCACATCCGACGGGTGAGGTCGTCGATCACTTCCCATTCGGCGCGGGCTTGCCCGGCGGGGGCGACGACGGCCTCGGTGGCCTGTCGGAACGGGGTGGGCTGCAGCGTCTGGAACGGCAGCGGGAAGTCGTCGCGCTCGTACATCGTCGCCGCGGGCAGCACGTAGTCGCAGTGCGCGAGAGTCTCGTTGACGTAGAGGTCGACGCCGACCATCAGATCGAGTCCCCCGAGCGCTTCTTCCAATTCGTCGCCGTTGGGCACCGACAGCACCGGGTTGCCCGCACTGACGAACAGCGCGCGGACCTGGCCGCGACCCGGTGTGGTGATCTCCTTGGCCATCACGCCCGCAGGCTCCGACAACAGCACCGAAGGGAAGTCGCCGATCCGGGACCGCCTGCGGTTGTACGTGATGCGCAGTGCCGCGCCGAGCGCCTTCATCCCCCAGCGCTCCCCGGGCATGCCGAACGTGCCGAACATGCTGCCGCCAGGCACATCTGTGTTCCCGGCTACCAGGTTGACTGCGTCGAGCAAATACGTTGTGAGCGTGCCATTTTCACCGGTGCTAGTTCCGACGCGGCCGTATACCGCGGCGCGCCGGGTGCGGGCGAGATCGCGAGCCAGTGCGCGCACCGTGTCGGGGTCGATGCCGGTGCGGGCCTCCGTGGCATCGGGGCTGAACGGCCTGGCCAGCTGTTCCAGCCAGACCCCACCGTCGGCCTGGCGGACGAGATGGGCACGGTCGCTGAGGTTCTCGCCGAACAGCACATGCAGCAGCGACAACAGCAGGTACGCGTCGCCGTCCGGAATGATGCCCAGCCACTCGAACTGCGCAGCGGTCTCGGTCTTGCGCGGATCGATGACGATCACCCTGCCGCCGCGTTTGACGATGTCGTGCATGCGGTCCTTGATCCGCGGCACGGTGAGCACACTGCCGTGGGAGATGATCGGGTTCGCGCCGATCACGACGAGAAGGTCGGTACGCAGGACGTCGGGCACAGGCAGTGCCAGCGGCGACCCGTACAGCATTTGGCTGGCTACGAAGCGGTTGTTGACGTCTTGAGACCCGGCGGTGAACACGTGCATCCGAGGTCCGAATCCGAGCATGAAGGTGTTGAGGCTCAGGGTGTGGGAGTAGCTGAAGGCACCGGGGTTGCCGTAGTACCAGCCGATCGCGCCGGAGCCATGGGTGCGATGGATGTCGGTCAGCCGGTGCGCGATGTCGGCCATCGCCTCATCCCAGCTGACAGGTTCGAACCCGCCGTCGGCCGTGCGGCGCAGCGGGGTGGTGACGCGGTCGGGGTCGTTGACGACTTCGGTGAACGCGATGCCCTTCTGGCACGCGAACCCCGCCGAAAGCGGATGGTCCTTATCAGGCCGCAGAGAGGTGAGCCGGCCGTCTTCGACGGTCGCGATCATGCCGCACAGCGGCTCGCAGATTCGGCAGAAGGTCACCTTCTGCTCGACGGCCATACCTGGAGGCTAGCGCTCCCCGGTAACCGGGATCCGTCCGGTGGGCGCGTCGTCCTCGGAACGATGGCGAGCCGTCGCCGCGTCGTCGGGCATCGTGTGCGTGGCGTACTTGTGGGTGCCCTCGAGGTCGTCGCGGATCGCTGCCTGCGCGGCAGGCGGCAGCGTGTGCATCATGTCGCGCACCCGCGCCTGGCGACGCCCGACGGCCTGACGTTCCGGCATCCCCGGGGTCGCCATGATCTGCGGCGGCACGCCCTCGATCTCCTCGGTACCGCCGTCGTGGTGGCCCGCGTCGACCATGGCCTGCTCTTCGGCCATCTGCGACTCGTCCTTCTCCTCGGACATACCGATCGGGCCGATGCGGCGACCGTTGAGGAACTGCTTGACCACCGGCTCCTCACTGGTCAGCAGCACCTCCCGGGGGCCGAACATCACCAAATGCTTGCGGAACAGCATGCCCATGTTGTCAGGCACCGTGCGCGCGATGTTGATGTTGTGCGTGACGATCAGGATCGTGCAGTCGATCTGAGCGTTGATGTCGATCAACAGCTGCGACAGATAGGCGGTACGGACCGGGTCCAGACCCGAGTCCGGCTCGTCGCAGAGGATGATCTGCGGGTCCAGCACGAGGGAGCGGGCCAGCCCGGCGCGCTTGCGCATACCGCCGGAGATCTCGCCGGGGAACTTGTTCTCATCCCCGCCCAAGCCGACCAGCTCGAGCTTCTCCATGACGATATTGCGGATCTCGCTTTCCTTCTTCTTGGTGTGCTCGCGAAGAGGGAAGGCGGTGTTGTCATACAGGCTCATGGAGCCGAACAGGGCACCGTCCTGGAACATCACGCCGAACAGCGTGCGGATCTCGTACAGCTCCTTGGCAGAGCACTCGATGATGTTGGTGCCATCGACGACGATCTTGCCGCGCTCGGGGCGAAGCAGCCCGATCAGAGACTTCAAAAACACCGACTTACCGGTACCCGACGGGCCAAGCAGCACGCTGACCTCACCGGCCGGGATGGACATCGTGACGTCTTCCCAAATTCGCTGGGGCCCGAAGGACTTCGTCAGTCCCTCAACTTCAATTCCAATGCCCACGCGCGATCCTTCCGCCAGTGCCTGATCCCCGCCACATGCCTCCCGCCTGTGGCTTGAGTCACTGTAGCTTACGTCGGGAGACGGTAACACTCGTCTGAGATCACATTCTCACCGCAGGCAGATATGACTGTGGGGCCGACCTGTTTGCCAGATCGACCCCACAGTGCGAGGAAGTTACTTGACGGTAACCGTCGCGCCTGCAGCCTCGAGCTTCGCCTTGGCGTCCTCGGCGGCCTCCTTGGCGACCTTCTCGAGCAGCGGCTTGGGAGCGCCGTCGACGAGGTCCTTGGCCTCCTTGAGGCCCAGGCCGGAGACGATCTCGCGGACAACCTTGATCACGCCGATCTTCTTCTCGCCGGCACCCTCGAGGATGACGTCGAACTCCGACTGCTCCTCGGCGGCCTCGGCCGGTGCACCGGCAGCGGCGGGGCCGGCGGCCGCGACGGCGACCGGAGCGGCGGCGGTGACCTCGAAGGTCTCCTCGAACTTCTTGACGAACTCAGAGAGCTCGAGCAGCGTCAGTTCCTTGAACGCGTCGAGCAGGTCGTCGGTGGAAATCTTGGCCATGGTGTGAACCTTCCTGATTTTTCTTCTTGCTGGTTGTGTGGTCGGGCTATTCGGCCGCGTCGGCCGGTGCCTGGTCTTCAGCTGCTGCCTCGGCGGGAGCTTCGGCGGCGGGTGCCTCGGCGGGAGCTTCGGCGACGGGTGCCTCGGCGGCCTTCTTCTCTTGCAGTGCTGCGAACAGTCGCGCGGCCTGCGACGCGGGAGCGTTGAACAGTCCTGCGGCCTTGGACAGATTGGCCTTCATCGCGCCGGCCAGCTTGGCCAGCAGCACCTCACGCGACTCCAGGTCAGCGATCTTCTCGACCTCGGAAACGCTCAGCGGGCGGCCGTCCATATAGCCGCCCTTGATGACGAGGGACTTGTTGTCCTTGGCGAACTTCTTGATCGCCTTGGCAGCGTCGACGGCCTCACCCTTGACGAACGCGATCGCGGTGGGACCGATGAACAGCTCGTCGAGACCCTCGATGCCCGCCTCCGCCGCGGCACGCTTGACCAGCGTGTTCTTGGCGACCGTGTATGTGGCGGAGTCACCGAGCGATCGGCGCAGCTCTTTGAGGTTGGCGACGGTCAGCCCGCGGTACTCGGTGACGAGCGTGGCCGTCGACCCCTTGAACTGCTCGGCGATGTCGGCAACCGCGGTGGCCTTGTCAGCCTTGGCCATGCATGCCTCCTCGTAGTGGGAACCGTCAATCGGCCCGGAAACGACGAACGCCCCGACACAGACAGGTCGGGGCGCACAAGAAGCAGTAGCCTCGTCCTCCTGCGTGGGCCGCCCGGGTAATCCCGGAACCTTCAACCGATTGCTCGGTGACCGACGGTCTTTGGTGGAACTGGTCAAGAATAGCGGACCGCCCGCCGATCAGCCAAAACGATGCGATTTCGGCGCGCGTACAGACGCCCGTGACGGGCGTTAGCGCGCCGAAATCACACCACGGCGACGGCCAGCACGACGAACATCGCGGCCAGCAGGGCCACCCGTACCCAGTGCAGCCGGTCCCAGCGGGCGGCCAGATCGCGGTCCACATCGCTGTCTGACTTCCAGGCACCGATCCGATTGTTGATCGGAACAAGCACCGTGACGGTCAGCAGAACAGCAGCCCCCATGAGCGCGACGGCCGTGACGGCGAGGACGTCCAGCGACAGGGCGGCGCCGGCGATCAGAACCACGAGCGTGCCGATGTACCAGAACGGCATCAGTGCACCGAGAAGTCGACTCCCGCCACTGCGGAATACGCGATAGGCATCGTCGGGGAGCTTGGCGGCGAGCGGGTTGGAGAAGGCCGCCACCCCGAGCTCCACTCCGACCAGCGGACCGGCGAGCACGAGTGCCGCGATTGCGATGACGTGTTCCATACCGTCGACCCTGCGGGTTATGCTGACAAAAAACAAGGTACTGACAAATTCGTCAGCACAAGGGAGGTTCCGATGGCGGTGTCGAAGAAGGGGATCAACGAGTGTCCGATCGACACCGCACTGACCGTCATCGACGGTCGCTGGAAGGGCACCATCCTGTGGCGGTTGCAAGACGGGCCGATGCGTACCGCCGAACTACGTCGCAGCATCCCTGACATCACCGAGCGCATGCTGATTCGGCATCTGCACGAATTGGTGGACGCCGGCATCCTTATCCGCCACGACGCGGGCACGGTCCCTCCGTGTGTGCACTACTCGATTTCGGAGTACGGCATGACGCTGGCCCCCGTGCTGCAGGGCCTGTGCGATTGGGGCCGAAAGCACATGGCGCGCAGGCCTTCTCAGGCATCAAGGAGAGCTGCGGCACCAACCAGGCCTGCGTCGCCGCCGAGCTCGGCCGGCAGCACCCGCAGCCCACGCAGGAAGTCCAGCCGGGCGTAGGTCGCCAGCGCCTCGCGTAACGGGTCGAAGAGCAACGCCCCCGACTTGGCCACGCCGCCGCCGACCACGACAAGGTCCAGGTCGCACACCGCTCCGACTGACGCGATCATCGCCGCTACCGCCGTAGCGCCACGGCGGAATGCCTGAAGAGCAACCGCCACACCAGCGTTGGCCGCATCGGCGAGTTCCTTGGCGTCGGCCTCAGCCGAGGCGTCCCAGCCATGGTCGCGCGCCCACTGCGCCATCCGCGGTCCCGCGGCGATCGTCTCAACGCAGCCCCGTCCGCCGCACGAACACGGTCCGCCGTCCGGGTCGACGACGACGTGGCCGACGTGGCCGGCGTTGCCGGTTCGACCGTCGTACGGAGCGCCGTCGAGCACCAGCCCGCCGCCGACACCGGTCGACACCACCATGCCGAGCAGAAACTGGGCGTCTCGGCCGGCCCCGCGCCACCGCTCCCCCAACGCCATGCACAACCCGTCGCCGCCGAGCCGCACAGGCGCACCGGTCAGCGCCGATACCCGTTCGACGATCGGAAAGCGTTGCCACTCGGTGATATTGATGGGGCTGACGGTGCCGGCTGGAAGGTCGATCGGACCCGCTGAGGCGATGCCGACGCCGCGCACGCTTCCACCGGCCTCGGCGAGTGCCTCGGTGACCAACGTGTCGACCACAGTCCACACCGCTTCGGCGTCGCCGTCCGGCGTCGGCAACTTGGCCTGATGCACCAGCGTGCCATCGGCATCGACGAGCCCCGCGGCGATCTTGGTGCCGCCGATGTCGAGTGCGAGCGTGACGTCCATCAGTGCCTGTGGGTGTTGTCGGGCTGACGCGGGTCGCCGGGATGCTCGTAGCCGGGCGCAAGCTCGACCAACTCGGCGCACTGAGCGTCCAACCACAGCCGGAACGCGCGGCGCCGGGCCGCGCCACGCAGGTGGTCGGCGATCTGCGCGGTGCTCGCGAATCGCCGCGGGTTGCGCTCAAAGTAGTCGCGCACCTCGGCGTCGGTGATCTCGACGGCGGCGGTCACGCTCACATACAGCGCCCTGGCCAGCGGATCGGCCAGCACCGACCCGGCGATGCTGCCGATCTCCAGCCGCGTCGTCGTGTCCGGCAGCAGCTCGCCCTCGCTGGGCGCATCGTCGGCCCTCAGCCCGCGCGTCGCCGCCTCCGCCGCGACCACGCGTTCGGTCACCAACAACTGTGTGAGCCAGCGGCGCAGCTGCCTACCTTCGCTGGTACCGCGGCGCGGAAGCGACGACGCGATTCGGGAGGCACGCAACCGGTCTTCGCGGGCATCGACCTCGTCGACGCGCACCGGCACACCGCCGACCATCGCCGCGACGCTCATCGCACCGTGACCTTCACTGCGGACGAGTAGAGCAGCTGCCCGGCGCCGCCAACCCGGATCAGCGCCCACCATTCGCCGGGTTCCACCCAGACCGGCGGCGCGACGTCGAAGGAGAGTTCCACCGTGCCGCGGCCCGCCAGCTCGACGCCAGACGCCGCGGGCCCCATCCACTCCCATGTCCCCCACGGGCTGATCAGATGTGCCTCGACGGCAAGGGCGGCATGCGCGTCGGTGCCGACAGTGACGGCCAGCCGCGCGGTCTCGCCCGCTTTGACGTCGACGGGCTCCGGCTCACTCACCAAGCGCAGCAGGCTGTCGGTGGGGGTTCCGAGTGTGACGACGCAGACGTCCTCGACCACCTGACGCCACGCGGGCGGCAGATGACTGCCCGTCAATGCCAGCTCCGCACGCACCGGGTACAACCCTGGCTGCGCTGCCGCCGGCGCGGTGAGCGATACATCGGTCTCCAGGTGCTCACCTGGCGGAAGGACGAACGACAGCTCCGCGGGCTCGGCGGTCCAGCCGCCGGGACACAGCAGCCGGACCTTGCCGTGCAGCATCGTGTCACTGCAGTCGCTGGCTGCGGTAAGTCGCAGCTGCACTTGCGAATTCGGCTCGGCGGCGATGTGCTGCGGGTGCAGGTAGGCAATCGCAGGCAGGCCACCGAGCGCCGCAGGGCCACGGTTGTGCAGCCAGTACCGCGCATAAAGCGGTTGCGCTGCCTCGGCATCGGGTGCCAGCACGGTGTGGTCGGCCTCAAGCACTTGCGGCATGTTGAGTCGGGTCAGCACGGTGGCGATCTCATAGCCGTGCAGGGTGAGTCCGTAGGGCGCATGGGGACCCCACAACGTTGGGGAATGCTGTACGCGAGGCTGTTCGAGCAGGTCGACGCGAGCCGCCGCCGAAACCCGCCGCAGCCCCGAACGGACAATGACATCGGTTGTGGTGCCAGATGTTTCGACCAGCCGAATGGCGACGCCGTCCGACGGGTGGTTGGTCTGGCTGTTGCCGGAGGCCAACGGATTGCCTGCCGCCTTCAGCGCGCCGAGCTGAACCCTGCCCGCCGGCTCGATTTCCAGCAGCGACCCCCAGTGCGGCAATCCGCCGGCAGCACTCGTCTTTTCGGCGACGGCGAGAAGCGGTCGGGAGAACTCCGCACTGCGCGCGGGAACGCCCGCTTCCCGCCAGTCCCCGTTACCGGACACCACCGCGTAGTCGAAGGTGTGGGTCCAATGCTGCAGCTGGAAGTTGGAGCCGTCCGGGGCGGTGCGCCGCGGCGGGTCGATCCACGTACCGGACGGCCAGCCGGTGCACGAGCGCATCAGCGACGTGTGCAGCGTCCCGTCGGATTCGACGGCGAAGCCAGGCATTCCGCGGTTGAGCACCGCGACGGTGCGGTCCTCGAACGCGCCGAGCCCCGACGGCGCCTCCTGTTCGACGACTATTTCGAAGTCGCCGAGGTCCTCCACCAACGACGTCACAGCGTCCCCAAGTGCCGAGCCTGCGATGACGAGCACCGGCAGCGCGCGCACCCCGCGCAGGTCCGCGCCAGGCACCCACTCTTCGGTCAGCGGCGCGACGGGCGGCACCCATACCCTGGCAGTACCGGTGCTGTACAACTGGCGCTTGAGTTCCTCGGCGTACACCGGCTCGGCTTCAGCCAAAACCGCTGCGGTGAACGCATTCTCGTCGGGGCCCGCCAAGCGATATTCGCGCGTCGGGCAGGTTGGAGTCGACGGCGAGGTCGCCGTAGCGCGGCTTCTCGGCGCTGCTGCAGGTCGCGGTGACACCGGCGCGGACGAGCGCCACCATAAGGGCCCGCGCCAACCCCGCCGACTCCGCCTCCGTCGGCGACACCACCTCGGCGACGGACACCGCACGTCGCCCCTTACCGACACGGACCCTCACGGCCGACGACAACCCGAACCAGCCGTAGGCGGGGTTGTCCAGCGTCCACGGGTGCTTCGCGGAGTCGACGGCCGACTCGGAACCGGCTTCATGCAGCAATCCGAAGCCCCGCCCGATCACCGCGTCGCCGACTTCGCTCACCGGAAGCGCGCCAGGCACCGGGCACGGCCAGCGCAGCCGCAGCAGGCGATCGGCGCCGGTGAACTCGTCGACGGTGGTCTGGCAGTCGACGCGCGCCACGCCGTGCCATAGCGTCAGAGTCTGCGTGTAGCGCAGCACATCACCGATGCGGCCCCGCACGATCAGCCGCTCGCCGAGCGGGCTGCGGTACGCCTGAGCCGAGGCCGGCTCGGCCGACGAGCTGACGACCGGGCCCTTCGGCAGCAGGTGCCACGGACCCTCGCCGGCCTCCGGGTGAGCGGGATACTCGTCGTAGACTGCCAGCTCGTTGCCGACCTTGCCATCGGTGATGAGCTCGCGACCCGACACAGTTTCTCTCAGCGAGGTCACCCCGCCGCCGCGCGCCGGGTCCACGCTCGAGCTGGTAGTGCTCGTTGGCAATAGCAAAGCCGCCCAATGGTTCCCAGCCGTCCGCAGCCTTGGCGGGAGTCAGCCGGTAGGACTGCCAGCCCATGGACGGCACGTCGCGGGCCAGCCAACTGACCGACCGTCCGTCATGTTCGATATGAGACGGGAAGTTCAGTGCCCTCGGAGTCAGTTACTTGCACCGCGGCGGCGACGGGCTTTCGAACCTGGCCGTGACGACATCAGTGCGCTTATGTGCCAAGGCATTCCATACCACGACGGGGTTGTCGACCGCACTGGACAGCAGCGCCAGTGCGTTGTCGCGAGCCGTCCTGCCGAGGTCCCATGCGTCGCGCCATCCAGTCAGCAGGTCGAGGTAGACCTGGTCGGACTCCGAGCCGGTGATCGCATCGTGGTGGGCGCCGTACGCGAGCTGCCCCCATGCCTTGGCCAGCGCCGCCTCCGGATACGTCGCGCCGCCGAGCAGGCCGGCGAACACCGCGAACTTCTCGGCGTCGAGCACCGCGTCCTCGGCGGCCCGGTTGGCCTGCTTGGTGTCGATGTAGGACACGTGACAGCCGGTGTAGATCGGGTTCATGTCCCGCGTCTGCGGCGAGGCTTCGACTCCGCGCCCGGAAAGCTCGTCGCGCACGCGCGGCGAAGAACTCCTTGGGTAGCGCGCACACGAACCTCGGCCAGGTGTAGCGCGCATTCCAGTCGCGGTGAATCTCGGTGACCCACTTGTTCGGCGGCGTGTAGTCGGTGCCGACCGGCAGCAGCACATTGCGTGTCAGCGCCACCTTCTTCAGCGAGGCGAACAACTCGTACGTCGCGGTCTCGGCTTCGGCAAGCGTCGCCGACGAGTCCATCCACCACCCCGCCGAATAGTGCGCGGGCATGTAGTGCGTCAGCAGGCCGCGACCCGATGGGGCGATCCATTCGAACTCGCTGCAGAACTGCATCGCTCGGGGTCTCCGTCACCGGCCATCGGGCCCCACTGATGATGCGGACCGCGCGCCCACGAACTCGAGGTCAACCCGGCATCGGCCGCCATGCCGGGAAACTGCGGGTCGTGACCGAAGACGTCGAGCTGCCAGGCGGTGGCCGGGTCGGCGCCGAGCACGTCGCGCTGAAAGCCGATGCCGTGCACGAAGTTTCGAATGGTCGTCTCGGGGCTGGTGAGGTTGGTGTTTGGTTCGTTGTAGGCGCCGCCCATCACCTCGACTCGACCGTCGGCGATGAACCGGCGCAAATCGTCGCGGTCCTCGGGATAGGTGTCCCAGTACGGCTTGAGGTAGTCGACCTCGGCGAGCACGAACTTGTACTCGGGCTCACGCCGGGCCATTTCGAGGTGCGCGCGCACGAGCTCGAAGCCGTTCGTCTGGCGGCAGCGGCCGGGCGGGTCCTCGCTCCACACGCTGGTGTAGGCCGCCTGGGTGTTCCACCACACCGGGTCGTAGTGGAAGTGGCTGATCATGTACAGCGTCCAGCCGGGCTCGGCGACGGTGAAGACGAACGGCGTGATGGTGTCTCCGGCGACGAGGCGCGCGTCGCGCTGCTCGCCGACCACCGGATCGGTCACCGAGTACCGTCACCTCGACGCTGCCGTCACCCGGCTCGGCCGTGGCCTGGCCGGTCAGACCGTCGCCCTCGACACGCACGGTCCCGCGCACCAGCCGCGTAGGTGACCCGCACCAGTTGCAGCGGCGCGTCCGACGGCCCGGTGAACAGCTCCGTCGACTCCGCGGAGATGACGTGCACGCCAGAACACTACGGCGTCATAGCCGCGAAATGTCGATGACGAGCGCGCGATGATCCGAGATCGGCAGCCCTGGCGCCGCAGCATCCCTCCACCCGCAGGCCGCGTCGTCGGTCAGGATGTGGTCCAGCTGATGTCGGGCTCGTCGGCCGGGAACGTCGGCGCCTCGCCGAGCGGCCGCAGGCCGCTCCACCGGCGCGGTCGCCGGTGGCGTCATGTTCAGGTCGCCCATCAGGACCTGCGGGCCGGGAAAGCCGCGTAGATCCCGGACCAGTAGCCGCAGCTGCCGCCGATTCCACCCCGGGCACGAACGACAGGTGGGTGTTGGCGACGGTCAGCGGCCCCAGCGGGGTGTCGAGCCGCGCGACCATCGCCGGCCCGTGGCTCCTCGTTGACCACCTGCACGCGGCGCGGCCCCGGTAGGTACATCGGGAACCGCGTCGGGATCCGGGGCAGACGCACCACCTGCCAGTCGTCGGCGGGAACCGCGACAGCAGCGCGATGCCGTAGGCGGCGGTGCCCGGCTGTTCGCGGCCGGTGGCGGCCATCCACGTCGCGCCCGGCGTGCCGGCGATCGCCGCGACGAACCGGTGACTCACCGCGCCCATGGCCTCCGCGGCGACCGCGGTCAAATCGGCCATCCCCGAGCGGGGCTGGTCAGGTCGACCTCCTGAAGCGCGAGCACGTCGGCATCGAGTTCGCCGGATCGCGTCGACGAGTCGGTCCAGATCGACAGCGCCGTCGTGAACGCTGCGTCCGTGCAGGATGTTGAAGGTGGCCATCCGCATGGGTACTCACATACCCACGATGACCGATGCCGATCAGGGCACGTGCCCGCACGCAACGATGAGCTGCGCGACGCACTCAGGCGCGCCGCGTCGGCGCTGCAAGCGCGCAGGGTCCCGATTCGCGCTTGGCGGGCAGCTACGCGCTGTGGGTGTACGGCGGCCCAGAACCCGTGCACGACGTGGACTTCGTCGTCGCCGAGCCCGACGCCGAGGCGGCGGCGGCCACGCTGGAGGAGGCCGGCTTCCACATCGATCGCACGCCCGAGGACTGGTTGTTCAAGGCGTGCGTCGGCAATGACGTCGTATCGACGTGCTGCATCGACTCAACGGCGTGCCGGTCGACGCGGAGACGATCCTCGCCGCGACGAGCTTCGACGTG
Organism: uncultured Actinomycetota bacterium; assembly: GCA_963766465.1. Taxonomy (GTDB): domain Bacteria; phylum Actinomycetota; class Actinomycetes; order Mycobacteriales; family Mycobacteriaceae; genus Mycobacterium. The sequence continues at coordinate 906,824 of CAVXZT010000008.1, read as the reverse complement.
CTCGCGATCAGGATGCCGGTGTTGGCGCCGACGCTACGTGGTGACGCGAGAAGCTGTGCGTCGCTCCACGAGCATCATTGCGACTTCGCGTCGTTGCTGCCGGCGGTGCGCGCGGTCCGCGAGCAGGTCGACTGGGAACGGGTTGCGGGCCGCGACTGCCGACAACGACTTCGCAGTGGCGTTCCTGTTTCTCACCGACCGGTTGGGTATCACCGCCTGACCCGCAGCGCGGCGCAGCCGTTCCGCGAGCGCGCCCACCGCCCGCACCACTTCGGGCGGCTCGAGCACCTCGAAGTCGCACCCGGCCATCGCCAGGTACAACACCATCCGCTCGGGGTCGTCGGCCCCGGCGGTGACGATGCAGGCGTCGGGGCCGTCCGGCTCGATGGTGACCGATGCCGGGGAAAAGTGCTGGGCCACAACGTGTTCGGGTGCCTGATACCGCACCCGGGCGACGTAGCGGTACGGCGACGCGCTGATCGAACGCCGCACGTAGGCCGCCGCGTCGGGCGCCTCGCGCGGCGACGAACGTGCTGCCGAGCGCCTGCACATCGGTCATCCGGTCCAGCCGCAGGCTGCGCCAGTCCTCGCGATCGCGGTCGTAGGCCAGCAGATACCAGCGCCGCCCGTCGTCACCAGCTGGTACGGCTCCAGCCGCCGCTCGGTGGCGCTGCCCGCCCGGTCGACGTAGCCGTGGTGACGTGCTCGCGGTCGCGGCAGGCCCGCGCCAGCGTCATCAGTACGTCGGGTTCGACGGGTGAGTCCGACTGACGGCGACGTCAGCGTCACCGTCGCGTCGTGTACCGCCGCCACCTGCGACCGCAGCCGCGCGGGCATCACCTGGTCGAGCTTGCTCAGTGCGCGCAGCGCCGATTCGCCGACGCCTGCGACGCTGCCGCCCGCGGCCAGCCGCAGGCACACCGCCATGGCGACGGCCTCGTCGGGGTCGAGCAGCAGCGGCGGCAAGGCCGCGCCCGGCGCCCAGCTGATATCCGCCGCCGTGGCCCTTGCTGGCGTGCACCGGATAGCCGAGGTCACGCAGCCGCTCCACGTCGCGGCGCACGCTGCGCGTCGTCACGCCAGCCGCTCGGCCAGCTCCTCACCCGTCCACACCCGTCGCGACTGCAGCAACCCGAGCAGCTGCAGCACGCGGCTCGTCGTTTCCGACATGCAATCAACCCTGCCACATTCATAGGACAGAAACTGTCCGCTATATGCTGCGAGGGTGAGTCCTTGACCATGACGACGACGTGACCACCCAACTGGCCGACCAGCTCGACTTCCACTGGACGGCAGCAGCTGCGCCCGCGGCTCGACGGCCTGACCGACGACGAGTACTTCTGGCAGCCGGTGCCGGACTGCTGGACCGTTCATCCGCGACGGCGCGATCGACTTCGACCTATCCCGCAGCCGGAGCCGGAGCCGTTCACGACGATCGCGTGGCGGCTCGCCCACGTCATCGTCGGCGTGTTCGCGATGCGCAACCACTCCCATTTCGGCGGCCCGCCGGCCGACTACCAGTCCTGGCACTACGCCACCGACGCCGCGACCGCGCTGCGCCAGCTCGACGAGCAGTACCGGAACTGGATCGACGGCGTGCGCGCGCTTGTCCGATGATGGCCTGGGCCGGCCGTGCGGGCCCGCCGAAGGGCCGTACGCCGACTATCCGATCACCGCGCTGATCCTGCACATCAACAGAGAGGTCATCCACCACGGCGCCGAAATCGCTTGCATCCGCGATCTTTACGCACACACCACCACCAAGAAAGGCAACTGAGCAATGCCAGGAATGCCCCCGCCCGCCGCAGGTGAGCGCCAGACGTTGATCGAGTTCCTGCGGTTCAACCAGGACGCGTTCTTCGCGGTGGCCTACGGCCTGACCGACGAGCAGGCGCGGTCCACACCGTCGGTCAGCGCGCTGTCGATCGGCGGCCTGATCAAGCACGCCGCCAATGTGCAGAAGGGCTGGGTGCAGCGCGCCGCGACGGCACCCGACTCGCCCGCCGAAGGACGACCGGCCGATGGAAGAGAGTGATGGCGGAGTACGCGGACCAGTACGTGATGCGCGACGACGAAACCCTCGCCGACCTGCTCGACGAGCTGAACAGGCAGAACGCCGAGACGCTGCGCGTGTTCGCCGAAGCCGATCTCGATACCCCGGTACCGGTGCCGCACGACGTGCCCTGGTTCCCGCAGGACCTCGACCACTGGACCGTGCGCTGGGTTGCGCTGCACCTGATCGAGGAGCTGACCCGGCACGCCGGGCACGCCGACATCATTCGCGAATCGGTCGACGGCGCAACGATGTACGAGCTGATGGCCGCCATCGAGGAATGGCCGGAGACCGACTTCATCAAGAGTGGCGCTGCGAGAGCCAGGCCGGGGTGTAGATCAGAGGAAGTGCAAACCCGAAGCGGGACGGCGGTCTGCGGCGAGGGAGTCGAGATCTTCTACGAAGACCTCGGCGACCCCGCAGACCCGCCGGTCCTGCTGATCATGGGCGTCGGCGCCCAGCTGCCCATGTGGCCCGACGGCTTCTGCGCCCAGCTGGTCAAGCGGGGCTATCGGGTGATCCGGTTCGACCATCGCGACATCGGCTTGTCGACCAAGATGCACGGCCGCCGCGCAGACGGCTCGGTGTACCGGCGGGTGGCGCGCTACATGGTCGGCCGGACAAGCCCGGTGCCCTACACCCTGATCGACCTGGCCGAAGACGCCAACGGCCTGCTCGACCACCTGCAGATCGACCGCGCGCACGTCGTCGGCGCGTCGATGGGCGGGATGATCGCCCAGGTGCTGGCGGGCCGCCATCCGGATCGCGTGCAGTCGCTGGGCATCATCATGTCGAGCACAGGCAAGGCGTTCTCGGCGCTTCCGCGGTGGCGGGTGATCAAGCTGGCGTTCGGCGCGCCCGCCAAGGACGCACCCTGGGAGGACAGGCTGGCGTTCGAAGTTCGCAACATCTCGATCATCAACGGCCCCAACTTCCTTCCGCCCGTTGACCAATTGCGCGGACGGGTCGAGGAGCTGCGCGCCCGCAGCGACTACCCGCAGGGCATGCTGCGCCAGTTCGACGCGATCCTGGGCACAGGCAATCTGACGCGATACGCGCGTCGCATCACCGCGCCGACTGTCGTCATCCACGGCTCGGAGGATCCGATGGTGCGACCCCGCAACGGACGCAACGTCGCCCGCGTCATCGACGGCGCCCGCTACGTCGTTGTCGATGGCATGGGCCACGATCTGCCCGAACCGGTGTGGCGGCCGGTGGTTGAGGCGCTGACGGAGAACTTCGCCGCAGTGTGACCCAGTCCACACGCTTTTTCGCTGATCGCCGGGTCTTTGAGACACTGCACTCATGAGTAATAAGCATCGCGAGCTAGCCAAGCTGGACCGCGTGCCCCTGCCGGTCGAGGCCGCGCGCATCGGCGCGACGGGTTGGCAGATCACTCGCACCGGCGCACGGGTCGTCACCAACCTTGCCGGCAAGGGCTCGCTCCAGCAGAAGATCATCAAGCAGGTCCCGAAGGCGTTCTCCGACCTCGGACCCACCTACGTCAAGTTCGGCCAGATCATCGCGTCCAGCCCTGGCGCGTTCGGCGAGTCGATGTCGCGTGAGTTCCGCAGCCTGCTCGACGCGGTCCCGCCCGCCGACACCGAGGAAATCCACAAGCTGTTCAAGGAGGACCTCGGCGACGAGCCCGCCAAGCTGTTCAAGAGCTTCGAGGAGACGCCGTTCGCGTCGGCGTCGATCGCGCAGGTGCACTATGCGACGCTGCACAGCGGCGAGGAGGTCGTGGTCAAGATCCAGCGGCCGGGCATCCGCCGCCGCGTCGCCGCCGATCTGCAGATCCTCAAGCGTGGCGCTCAGATCGTCGAGCTGGCCAAGCTCGGTAGGCGCTTGTCCGCCCAGGACGTCGTCGCCGACTTCGCCGACAACCTCGCCGAGGAGCTCGACTTCCGCCTCGAGGCGCAGTCGATGGACGCCTGGGTGGCGCATATGCACGCCTCCCCGTTGGGCAAGAACATCCGTGTGCCGCAGGTGTATTGGGATCTGACGAGCGAGCGCGTGTTGACGATGGAACGTGTGCAGGGCATCCGCATCGACGACGCCGCCGCTATCCGCAAGGCGGGCTTCGACGGCACCGAACTCGTGAAGGCGTTGCTGTTCAGCCTTTTCGAGGGTGGGCTGCGGCACGGGCTCTTCCATGGCGACCTGCACGCGGGCAACCTCTATGTCGACAACGACGGCAAGATCGTGTTCTTCGACTTCGGCATCATGGGCCGCATCGATCCTCGAACGCGTTGGCTCTTAAGAGAACTGGTGTACGCGTTGCTGGTCACGAAGGACCACGCCGCGGCGGGCAAGATCGTCGTGCTGATGGGCGCGGTGGGGACCGTCAAACCCGAGGCAGAGGCCGCGAAGGACCTCGAGAAGTTCGCGACCCCATTGACCATGACGTCGCTGGGCGATTTGAGCTACGCGGAGATCGGCAAGCAGCTGTCCGCTCTGGCCGATGCCTACGACGTGAAACTGCCGCGGGAGCTCGTGCTGATCGGCAAGCAGTTCCTCTACGTCGAGCGCTATATGAAGCTGCTTGCGCCCAAGTGGCAGATGATGTCCGACCCGCAGCTGACAGGATACTTCGCCAACTTCATGGTCGAGGTCAGCCGCGAGCATTCCGAAGAAGTTGAGGCCTAAGTGGAACTGCGCACCGGGACCGCCCGCTCAGGCGATCTGGACATCTATTACGAGGACATGGGCGATCCCAACCACCCGGCCGTCCTGCTGGTGATGGGCCTTGGCGCGCAACTGTTGTTGTGGCGCAAGGAGTTCTGCGAGAAGCTCGTCGACCAGGGCCTGCGCGTCATCCGGTATGACAATCGCGACGTCGGCCTGTCCACAAAGGTGACCGGTAAGCACACCGGCGCGCCGCTGGCGCCCCGGATGGTGCGCTCGTTTCTCGGCCTGAAAAGCCCCGCGGTCTACACCCTCGAAGACGTCGCCGACGACGCGGCGGCACTGTTGGACCACCTGAAGATCGACACGGCTCACATCGTCGGCGCATCGATGGGCGGCATGATCGCGCAGGTCTTCGCGGCCAGGCACAAGGTGCGGACCAAGACGCTCGCGATCATCTTCTCGAGCAACAACCAGCCGATGCTGCCGCCGCCGGGCCCCAAGCAGCTGCTGGCCATCCTGCAGAAGCCCAAGGACACGACGCGCGAGGCGATCGTCGAGAACGCGATCCGGGTAACCAGAATCACCGGCAGCCCCGGTTATCCGGCGCCAGAGGAACGCATCCGCGACGAGGCGCTCGAGGGCTACGACCGGTCCTATTACCCCGCAGGCGTCGGTCGCCACTTCGCCGCGATTCTCGGCACCGGCAGCCTGCTCGGCTACGACCGGCGGATCAGCGTCCCAACCCTGGTGATCCACGGAAAGGCGGACAGGCTGATGCGGCCGTTCGGCGGACGCGCGATCGCCCGAGCCATCAAGGGTGCCCGGCTGGTGCTGTTCGACGGCATGGGCCACGACCTGCCCCGCGAGCTGTGGGACGACATCGTCGGGGAACTCAAGAGAAATTTCGCCGAGACCAGTTAGGACCTGCGGCGCAGCGTTTCAAGTCGTTAGCTACCGCAACGGCCGCGTAGCATTCGGGTTGAGTGCTTCAGGGCTTGCAAAGTCAACGGCGACGCCGGCAGAGCTTCTGAACAGCCAGAAAGGCACCCACCATGGCTCGAGCAGCCAAGTTGCAACCTCATTTCGAAGACGTCCAGGCGCATTACGACCTGTCTGACGATTTCTTCCGGCTGTGGCTGGATCCCACCCGGACCTACAGCTGCGCGTATTTCGAACGCGACGATATGACGTTGGAAGAGGCCCAGCTCGCCAAGATCGACCTGGCGCTGGGCAAGCTCGGGCTGGAATCGGGGATGACACTGCTCGACGTCGGCTGCGGCTGGGGTTCGACGATGATGCGGGCGATCGAGCGCTACGACGTCAATGTCGTCGGCCTAACTCTCAGCGAGAACCAAAAGGCCCGTGTCGAAACGGTTTTCGCGCAGTCTGACAGTCCACGCAGCAAGCGAGTGCTGCTGCAGGGCTGGGAGCAGTTCGACGAGCCGGTCGACCGCATCGTGAGCATCGGCGCATTCGAGCACTTCGGTTTCGACCGCTACGACGAGTTCTTCAAGATGGCCTACAACGTACTGCCCGATGACGGCGTGATGCTGCTGCACACGATCACGGCGCTGACGCTGCCGCAGATGGCCGATCGGAAGATTCCGCTCACCTTCGAGGTCGCACGGTTCGTGAAGTTCATCCTCACCGAGATCTTCCCCGGCGGGCGCCTACCGTCGATCGAGAAGGTCGAGGAGCACGCGACGCCTGCCGGCTTCACGCTGACCCGCCGCCAGTCGCTGCAGCTGCACTACGCGCGGACCCTGGACACCTGGGCGGCGGCACTGGAGGCGCACAAGGACGAGGCCATCGCGGTGCAGTCGGAAGAGGTCTACGACCGCTACATGCACTACCTCACCGGCTGCGCCAAGGGTTTCCGCATGGGCTATATCGACGTCCACCAATTCACATTGGCCAAGTAGCCCATGACCGAACTAACTCCTCATTTCGAGGATGTGCAGTCGCATTACGACTTGTCGGACGACTTCTATCGGCTGTTCCTGGATCCGACACAGACCTACAGCTGCGCGTACTTCGAACGCGACGACATGTCGCTCGACGAGGCTCAGATCGCAAAGATCGACCTGTCACTCGGCAAGCTCGGCCTGCGGCCCGGGATGACGCTGCTCGACATCGGTTGTGGCTGGGGCGCCACGATGCGGCGCGCCGTCGAACGCTACGACGTCAATGTCATCGGGCTGACGCTCTCGGAGAATCAGCATGACCACGCCGAGAAGGTGTTGGCGGATGTGAACAGTCCACGGTCCATGCGGGTGCTGCTGAAGGGTTGGGAGCAGTTCGACGAGCCGGTCGACCGGATCGTCTCGATCGGCGCGTTCGAGCACTTCGGCCACGACCGCCACCCCGAATTCTTCAAGATGGCCTACGCGGCGCTGCCCGATGACGGAGTGATGCTGCTGCACACGATATGCGGCATATCGATGGAGTACGCCCGGGAGCATGGCATTCCGCTGACTATGGAGCTCGCCCGGTTGGTGAGATTCATCATGAAGGAGATCTTCCCCGGCGGCCAGTTGTGCACGACCCCAAAGGTCGGCGAATTCGCCGCGGCGGCCGGCTTCACGCTCACGCAGACGCAGTCGCTACAACCCCACTACGCCCGGACGTTGGCGATATGGGCCGACACGTTGCGCTCTAAGCGCGACGAGGCTGTCGCGCTTACGTCCGAGGATGTCTACGACCGCTACATGACGTACCTGAGCGGGTGCGCGAAGGCCTTCGAGCTGCGCCAGGCCGAGGTCAACCAGTTCACGCTGCGGAAGTAGCACCGAATTGGAGTCCGGCCCCCGCTAAACGCTAATGTGTACCGCTTGAGACGCGTGTTCGCACGTCGACGGACCGTGCCGGGGGTACGGTCGCAGCATTACCCACAAGTGATCGGCTGCTGGCGGTAGTTCCAGCGCATCACCGAGAAAGGTCTACCAGGGAAAACATGTCTGATAACTCAACCGGCACGAAGGATATGCGCCCCCACTTTGAGGACATCCAGGCTCATTACGACCTGTCAGACGACTTCTTCGGTGTGTTCCAGGACCCGACGCGCAAATACAGCTGTGCGTACTTCACCGGCCCGAAAGTCACGCTGTCGGAGGCGCAGATCGCCAACGTCGACCAGCACCTCGACAGGCTCGAGCTCAAGCCGGGCATGACGCTGCTCGAGGTCGGCTGCGGCTGGGGCCTGACGCTGCAGCGCGCGATGGAGAAGTACGACGTCAACGTGATCGGCCTGACGCTGAGCAAGAACCAGCAGGCGTACTGCAACGAGCTGCTGGGCAAGATCGACAGCAAGCGCACGTTCGATGTCCGGCTGGAGGGCTGGGAGCAGTTCCACAGCCCGGTCGACCGGATCGTGTCGATCGAGGCCTTCGAGCACTTCGGCAGGGACCGCTGGGACGACTTCTTCAAGACCTGCTTCGACATCCTGCCCGACGACGGCCGGATGACCATCCAGAGCAGCGTCGGCTATCACCCCTACGACCTGGCCGAGAAGGGCAAGAAGCTGACTTTCGAGCTGGCCCGGTTCGTCAAGTTCATGATCACTGAGATCTTCCCTGGCGGTCGAGTCCCGACCACTCAGATGATGGTCGACCACGGCCAGACGGCCGGCTTTGTGGTGCCCGAGACGTTGTCGCTGCGCAATCACTACATCAAGACGCTCGGCATCTGGGCTAGCCGACTCGAGCAGCACAAGGACGAGGCGATCGCGGCCACCGACGAAGAGAACTACAACCGCTACATGAAGTACCTGACCGGCTGCCAGTACTACTTCGTCGATGAGACCATCGACGTGAGCCTGGTGACGTACCTGAAGCCGGGTGCGGCCGCGTAACCTGCACGGCATTGCCGTACGCTCAGCAAAATCCCCCGCAGCGGAGCGCGTGCGGGGGATTTGCGATTTGATATCTGCTTAACTATCGGGCAGGCCGTGTTCAATCTCAGGAGGTAGCGGGACCATGTCCCAGGGGGCAGCCATCTCGGAGAAGATGCGACGGAACTTCGAGAACATCCACGCGCATTACGACCTCTCCGACGACTTCTTCGGCCTGTTCCAGGACCCGAGCCGCATCTACAGCTGCGCGTTCTTCGAGCCTGAGGACCTGACCCTGGAAGAGGCCCAGCTCGCCAAGGTCGACCTGCACCTGGACCGGCTGGACTTGAAGCCTGGAATGACGCTGCTCGACATTGGCTGCGGCTGGGGCTCCACCCTGAAGCGGGCAATCGAGCGGCACGACGTCAATGTGATCGGCCTGACGATCAGTCAGAACCAGTTCGCCCGCGCGCAGCGGGTGCTCGACGAGGTCGATACCGACCGCAGTCGGCGGGTGCTGCTCCGCGGCTGGGAGGAGTTCGACGAGCCCGTCGACCGCATCCTGTCCATCGAGGCGTTCGAACATTTCGGCTTCGAGCGATACGCCGACTTCTTCAAGAACTCCTTCAATATCCTGCCCGACGATGGCCGGATGACGATCCAGAGCAACGTCTGCTACCACCCCGACGAATTCCTGGAGCGCGGAATACCGCTGTCGTTCAAGGTGCTCCGGTTCATCAAGTTCATGGTGACCGAGATCTTCCCCGGCGCTCGACTCCCGATGTCGCAGATGATGCGCGACCACGGTGAGCAAGCCGGATTCACCGTGGCTGAGCCGATGTCGATGCGCGCGCACTACGTCAAGACCCTGGACCTGTGGGCGGATGCGCTGGAGGCCAACAAGTCGAAGGCCATCGAAATCCAGTCTGAAGAGGTCTACGACCGCTATATGAAGTACCTGCGCGGCTGCTCGGAGAAGTTCGCCGACGAGTACATCGACGTCCACCTGGTCACGTACCTCAAGCCGGGCGCGGCAGCCTAGTCCCCGGCTTGCGCGTGGGCCCACACGTCTCAAAGGAAATCCCCCGCCACCACCTGGTGTGTCGGGGGATTTGCCTATGCGGTCAGGCCGCAGCCTTGGCCGAGTCAGCATCCTTCTTGTCGGTAGCGGCCTTCTTGTCGTTAGCTTCGGTCTTGTCGGTCGCGTCCTTCTTGTCGGTCGCGTCCTTCTTCGCGTCGCCCTTGTTCGTGTCGTCCTTCTTGTCGTCGGACTTCTTCTCGTCCGCCGTTGGCGCCGGCTTGGACGCCTCCTCCGGCTTCGTCGCGGGCGTTTCCTCCGGCTTGGTGACCGGCGTCTCGGGATCCTTCACCAGCGTCAGCTTCGACGTCGACCGGTTGGTGTCGGAGACCTTCGCGGTGGTCTCTGTCGTCTCGGTGGACTTCGTCGGCGATGTTGGCGACGTTGTTCTTGCCGCTGCCAATGTCGACACCGGTGTGGTCGACGTCGGCGCCACAGTCGCAGGGAGGACGCTCGTCAGCCCGCCGAGGTCGCCGATGAAGGCCTGGATGCCCTGAATCGTCGCCGCGACGAGGTTCACGCCCACCGCGGGCCAGTTCTGGATGGGATTGAACGGCAGCGGAGACAGCCACCTCTCCTTACCCGGATCGCCGCTGAAGTCGTAGCCGAGGTCAGACAGCACCTTCCACACCGGCGAAACCAGGTCGACGAACGGCTTGACGACCGGTGTCAGTGGGGCAGGCACCGTCTGCAGAATGAAGTCCGCGACCGGCTGGCTCTTGGCGGGGATCATCACGTAGACGTTGCCGTTGGAATCCCTCCGGAAGTTCTCGGGATGCAAAGTCTCGTCCAACTGTTCGGCGAGCTGCTCCGGCGTGTATCCGTACGCGATCGGATCGTTGGGGCCGTTCTCGTTGGGCGTCAGGTAGTAGCCGTGGACCGTCTCGAACGCGGCCAGCGCGGTCAGCATCGAGAACGGGTTCCCCCAGTACGTCGGCGCGTACATCACGGGGTCGTACTGGAAGCCGACGCTCTTGATCGGTATTCCGGTGTCGGTCGGCATCTTTGGACCGAATGTGATGTTCAGGAACGGGATCGTCGGTAGGAAGCCGAGCCGCGTGAAGAGGCCGCCGTCGGGGTTGTAGGCGTTGCCGATCACGACCACTTCCAGCCGGGCACGCTGCTCCGGGGTCAGGTCACCGAGATTGCGCAACTCGTCCGAGACAACCGCTCCGCCCTGCGAGTAGCCGAAGATGACGATGTCCTCCGATGTGTTATTCAGCAAGTCCCGCAACTTGGTGTCGAGGCCTTGCACGCCTTGACCCACCGAGTCGTTCCATGTGTCGCATCCGTTCGGGCCGGACCTACACCAGGTGGGAAAGATGATCAGCGGAAAGAAGGATGCGGGGTAGTCGATCCCGATCAGTTTGTTGTCGGGGCAGCCGCCGGCGTCGCACGCCGTTCCGCCCATGTAGCGGTCGCGCGCGTGCTCCATGTAGTTCTCGACGATGTTGGCATTCGGCGTGCCGGTGCCCGGCACGATCAACGCTGTGGCGGCAAGGCTGACGGCGGCTGTCAACGCCGTCACCGCGCTGAGGACGACGGAACTCAGCGTTCCCAAGACGAACAAGTAGACGATTCGCACCCACTTACGCATGTGTCAACGATCACACAACGGCGACAACCCGGTTAGCGGAACTCGGAAGTTTGCTTACGCAAGATTCGCCGACGCTGTCGGATTCTCGCGGTGCCGTTCGTCGGAGAGGTAGAGAGTGGAACAGAAGGGTTCTGCTCACTTCCGGAAGGTGATCCCATGCATTACTTCGCGCTCCTGCTCAGCACCGAGCCCCCCGTGGCGCCCGACCCCGAGGCACAGGCCGCCGGGATGGCCGAATTCGAGGCGTTCCATGCCAAGGCCGGCTCGGCCATCTGCGCGGGCGACGCGCTCATGCCATCGGCGACCGGTGTGCGGATCACCGGCGGGCCCGACGCGCCGACGGTGACCGACGGCCCGTTCGCGGAAAGCTCCGAGGTCGCCTGCGGCTACTACATTTTCGAGGCGGAGAATCTCGACGAGGCACTGGCGCTGACGCGCGACGTTCCCGTCGCGAAGTTTGGGGCAGTCGAGCTCTGGCCGACGGTGTTCTACACCCCACCGAGCCGACCGGTCGACACCAGTTGGCTGGCACTGCTGTTGGAGCCCCCGGCCAACGCCGTCGCACCTGGCGCGCCCGAGTGGGAGGCCGGTATCGCAGCGCATCAGAAGTTCGGTGCCGCCGCCGGCGACCGAACCGATGGCGGCGCGGCGCTGCATCCGCCTGCGACGGCGACGTCGGTGCGGGTGCGCGACGGCGAGGTGCTACTGACCGACGGCCCGTACATCGAGGGCGCCGAGGTGGCCAACGGGTTCTACATCATCAACGTCGCCGACCGTGACGAGGCCATCAAGGTCGCGTCGATGATTCCGGCGACGACGGTCGAGCTGCGGCAACTCATGGGCGTCTCTGGCCTGTAGCCACTCAATGACCAACCTGGACGGCGTCTTTCGGCGCGAATGGGGCCCGGCCGTTGCGGCGCTCGCCCGCTGGTCGGGTGATATCACCGTTGCCGAAGACGCCGTCCAGGAAGCCTTCACGGAGGCGCTGCGCGCCTGGCCGCGTGACGGTGTGCCCGATAACGCGGGCGGATGGATCGTGACGGTCGCCCGCAACCGGGCACTGGATCGGCTGCGACGTGAATCCGTCCGCCCGGGAAAGGAACTCGCAGCCGTGGTGGACGAAATTCGGGCCCGAACTGATCACGCGGACGTACATCCAGTTCGCGACGACGAACTGCGGATGATGTTCACCTGCGCTCATCCCGCACTCGACCCGACCTCACGATTGGCGCTGACGCTGCGGCTGATCTCCGGGCTCACGGTCGCGGAAATCGCGCGGGCGCTGTTGCAATCCGAAGCGGCTGTCGGCCAGCGGATCACGCGGGCTAAGAACAAGATCCGCCATGCCAACATCCCGCTGCGGGTTCCGCCCGCCGAAGTGTTGCCGGAACGCACACCGCACGTGCTGGCGTGTATCTATTCGGTGTTCACCGAGGGCTACTGGTCGACGGCGGGACCGTCGGCTATTCGCGATGAGCTTTGTGACGAAGCCGTGCGCCTTGCCGGTGAAGCGTGCGCATTGATGCCTGGCGAACGCGATGCGCAGGCGCTGACCGCCCTTATCTTGCTGCAGGATTCACGGCGCACGACCCGCGTTGACGATGACGGTGCGCTGATTCCGCTCGACGAACAGGACCGCAGCCGCTGGGACCGCGGCCGCATCGCACGCGGCCTGGATCGGCTTGCACTGGCAGCCGGGGCCACCGGACCCTATCTCCCGCAGGCGGTCATCGCGGCGGTGCACGCAACGGCGCCGAGCTGGCGACAAACCGACTGGACCACGATCTGCGCGGCCTACGACCGGCTGATCGAGATCACCGACTCCCCCGTTGCCCGGGCCAACCGTGCACTGGCAATCGGCTTCCGCGACGGGTTCACGGCCGGCCTTGCGGCGCTCGACGACGTCGCCGACGACCCACGACTGGCCCGGTCCAATGCCGTGACCTCGATCCGCGCCGACCTTCTGCGCCGCGCAGGCCGGCATGACGAGGCCCTGACGTGGTATCGGATCGCGTTGGACCGCGGCGGCTCGGGCCCGGCAAGAGAGTTCATCCGGCGGCGCGTCGCGGAGTGTGCGGGACACCGCTGAGGCGCAGATACCATCGCGCTGGTGCACATCCTTGTGCCTGCGGGAGTCGTCGCGTTGGCCGTCGCCGCGATCGCATTGGTCGTGAGGTATGTGCCGATCACCAACCGCGTCCTGCTCGGGGTGGCGGCGCTGGCCCCGTACTTGATGCTCGGTGCGCCGCTGTCGCTGATCGCGTTCGCGCTTCAACGCGACTGGATCTTGGCGGCGGCCGCGGCGGCGGTGACGATCGCAACTGTCGCAGTCCAGCTGCCGTGGTACGTGCGCAGCGCCGCGGCGCCCGGCATCGGAGTCCGGGTGATGTCGGCGAACCTTCGTTACGGCCGCGCGGACGCAGCCGCCGTTGTCAGATTGGCGCGTGAGCACGCCGATATCCTTGCGGTGCAAGAGCTTACGCCGGAGAAGGCAGAGCAGATCTCGGCGGCCGGCATCGGCGAGACCCTCCCCTATAGCGTTCTGCGCACCCGAGAAGGTCCTGCCGGCGTCGGCATCTGGAGTCGATATCCGATGACACCCGGTGTGGACTACGACGAATTCTGGCTCGGCTTGATCACCATGGGCGTGAGCATTCCCGGTGCGCCTGCGGAGGCCACCGTCGTGACTACACACATGTCGGCACCGTGGCCAGAGCCGATCCGGGGCTGGCGCGACGACCTGGCCCGTCTCGTTTCGGTGCTCAATGAGCTCGGCGCGTCGGCGAGCGGCCCGGTGATCGTGGCCGGCGACCTCAATGCCACACCGGATGTGCTCGAGTTCCGACGATTGTTGCGGAACGGATATCACGACGCGGCCGAACAGGCCGGCGCCGGCCTGACGCGGACCCATCCCGCCGACATCGTCATCCCGCCCGTGTTCGCGGTTGACCACATTCTGCTGCACGGCGGCACAGCGACGTCCGTACGAACAGTCGCTGTGCCCGGCTCAGACCACCGCGCCCTGATCGCCGATATCAGGTTGACTAGCTAAGTAAATTGACGTTTGCCATGATTTCCCGACCGGATTTCCAAGCCGTTCCCATGCTGCGGTTCTCTGTTCTACAGTGGGAATCGTCTGTTAGCCGCTTGGGGTCGGGTGAAGGGGGACAGGAACATGAGGGCACGTAACCGCGCCGGATGGCTCGCGACCGCCTGCGGGGTCGCGCTCGCGGCGGGGATGCAGCTGGCACCGTCGGCGGCGGCATCTCCGATCAGTGATTGGGGTCAGCAGGCTCTTGGGCCGGCCCTCGCGATCCAGAATGGGATTTCGACTCTGAAGGCCTCGGCGGATGCCAAGAACCTCAAGGGCGTGAAGGCGGCCTGCTTGCAACTTCACAACTCGGCCCAGGATCTCAGATCTTTGTTGCCCGCCCCGAGCCAGGCCTTAACGGACGAGGTCAGCGCCGGCTTGAGCGAACTGCGCATGGCGGTACGGCCCTGCCTTAATGCAGGACCAAATCCCAGTCTGGGTGAAATTAGCACGGCAGAAAAGCATTTGGACAATGCCGTCGCGCACATGGAAAGTGCCAAGGCGATGGTCGGGCGCGGTTGACTCAGTCAGGCCTCCCGTTGGCAATTGTGACTGAGCTCCAGCTACCGGATTAACGCGCGCGTCATAGCAGGTCCGAACGCCAACCTGTAGGGAAACACCCGATTCCACAGCAGCCGCTGAACGCTACCTTCGATCCCATGGACGCCGTTGACGACGTCGCGTACTACCTTGCAGAGTGGTATCTGCCTGAGCTGACCGAGAGGTCGGTCGATGACGTGGTGGCCAAGCTCGACGCCGCCGCAACCCTCGTCAGCAGCGAGGGAACGCCCGTGCGGCTCGTCGTCACTCTTGCGGTTCCCACCGACGAAGTGCTCTACGGAGTCTTCGGCGCGCCGTCAGGCGACATCGTGACGAGGACGTGCCATCAGGCGGGCGTGCCACACCAGCGGCTCTCCGGTCACGTCGGCACGCGGATTCGCAGCGACCCGCCCCCGAGGTTGCCGATCGCCGCGCAAATGGATTGACCGCCGGTCATCAAAACTAGGATCTAGCTGCTCGCCATCGTGTCGTAATACTGCGCACCCTTTTAACCCGCGTTGTATGGTTTGTTTGCTGTCTGCGATGGGTGGGGGTCCTGAATGCCAGCGGTTGTAAGCCGCCCGTTCGAGCGCCGGGCCGTATCCGAGTTCTTGAGGTCGGCAGCACACAAACCTTCCGGGCTCGTCATCGAGGGCGAGCCCGGCATCGGTAAGACCACTCTATGGTTATCGGCCATCGAGGATGCCCGCGAAAGCGGATACCAGGTGTTCACTGCGCGCGTGGGCCAGACAGAGTCTGTCCTCGCCCTTGCGGCGGTGGCGGACCTGCTGCGCGGCATTGACGCCACGATCCTCGCCGGGCTACCCGACATGCAGCGCATCGCGGTCGACCGGGTGCTGCTGAGGGCAAGCAGCGAGGATCAGCCAACAGATCAGCGCGCCGTCGCCGTGGCGTTTGCGGCGGTATTCGAACACATCGCCGCAGATTCGCCGGTGCTCATCGCCATCGACGATGTGCAGTGGGTCGATCGGTCCAGTCAGGATGTGGTGGCGTTCGCCGCCCGTCGATTCAAGGGGCGGGTCGGATTGCTGCTGACCGAGCGGTTGGATGCCGCCGGCGCGAGCGCGGTGACGTGGCTGAATCTTTCAAAACCTGAAGACATCGAGCGGGTGCGCGTCGGCCCGCTGAGCCTTGGCGGCCTGCATGCGCTGCTCTCCGCACGACTGGGGAAATCGTTCCCGCGACCGACGATGGTGCGAATCGCCGAGATCTCCGGCGGAAATCCGTTTTACGCACTCGAGTTGGCCCGTGCGATCGACGTCGGGTCCCCCAACGCGCAGTCCGCGCTACCTGGCTCGCTGTCGGAATTGATGAGGCTTCGGATCGGACAGCTGGACCGCGACGCGCGAAAGCTGTTGTTGGCCGCCGCTTCTGTCGCGAACCCGACCGTGGAGTTACTCAACCAGGTCACCGGCGCTCCCGTCGAACTGCTTGGTGAGGCAGAAGCCAAGGGCATCATCGGGATTGACGGCAATGTCGTGCGATTCGCCCATCCCCTTCTGGCCCAGAGCGTCTACACCGACGCAAGTCCTGCTGAGCGTCGCGCCATGCACCGATCGCTCGCACAGACTGTGGCGCTGCCTGAACTGAGGGCCAGGCACATGGCGCTTGCGGCCTCCAGCGCGGATCCCGAGACACTGCACGCGCTGGACACCGGGGCAGGCGCGGCGATGGCCCGAGGCGCCCCCGCCGCTGCGGCCGAGTTACTGGAACTGGCCATCGGCCTCGGCGGCGATGCCCCCGAACGCCGAATCCCGGCGGCGCTCTACCATTTCAACGCGGGCAATCCCGAACGAGCCCGCGCACTTCTGGAGCCGACCCTGAACCAGCTGCCACCTGGAACGCTGCGAGCAACCGCGCTCAATCTGATGGCAGGCGTACACCTCTACGACGACAACTGGGTTGAAGCTATCGCCGTTCTCGAGCGCGCAGTCGATGACACCGAAGAGAGCCCGGGCCTGCTCGTTCAGACCCTGATCGCGCTTGCGTTCGGCCAACGAATGATGGCGAAGTACGAGGAGTCCTTGGTCAGTGCGCGCATGGCGGTGACACACGCAGAACAACTCGATGATCCAGTCCTGATCAGCAGGGCGCTGGCAATGTCGGTCCAGTTGAACTTCATGTACGGGAACGGGTTCGACGAGGTCAGTCTGCGACGGGCGCTTGAGTTGGAAGATCGCGACAGCGCTGACCTCATCACATTTAGCGCCAGCATGATCGAAGCGTTGATGCTGGCTTGGATCGGACAGCTGGACGCGGCGCACGCCAAAATGGAGGCGCTTGGCCGCCGATGCACCGAGCTCGGCGCAGAGAACGACCTGGCCGCCGTCGCGAGCTGCAGCGCGTTGTTCGAGATCTGGCGGGGCAACCTGGTCGAGGCCGCGCGGCTGGCTGACGAAGCCATGGAGCGCGCCGAGCAGGGCGGAGGTTCGTTGGCGATCGCCCTTTCCATGCGGGCAATGGTGAGTGCTTACATTGGGCGAGAAGATGATTCGCGCGCCGATGCCCAAGCCGCCCTGGAGATCGCGAGCCGAAGTGAATCACCGCGTCTCGCCGAGTGGCCCGTGATGACCTTGGGATTCCTCGACGTCTCGCTCGGCAGGCACGCCGAGGCCCTCGCAACGGTGCAGCCGATGCAGCACACATTCGAGGCGATCCCCGGCACCGAGATAATGACGGCGTCGTTCATCCCCGACGCCGTCGAGGCCATGCTGTCGCTGGGCCGCACCGCCGAGGCCGAGCCATTGATCGAAGCATTGGAACGCAACGGCCGCCGGCTAGACCGCCCATGGATGCTCGCCGTCGGCGCCCGCTGTCGCAGCATGTGGCTGGCTGCCCTTGGCGACGTCGAGGCGGCGGCGCGCACCGCACAAGACGCGATGGCCGAGCACGATCGACTGCCGATGCCGTTCGAACGTGCCCGCACCCAACTGTTGCTCGGCCAGTTGCAGCGCCGCCAACGGCAAAAAGACACGTCAACTCGCACATTCCGCGAGGCGCTGCAGACCTTCGAATCGATGGGAACCCAGCTGTGGGCCGACCGCGCCCGTGCCGAGCTCGCCAGGACCAAGGTGGTCCCCACCCACGATCTCGCGCTCACACCATCGGAGCGTCGAGTCGCGGAGCTGGCGGCATCGGGCATGACGAATCGGGACGTCGCGGCCGCACTGTTCATCAGCCCGAAAACCGTCGAAGCAAACCTCGTCCGGATCTACCGCAAGCTCGACATCAAGACGCGCGCCGAGCTCGGCCGCCTCATCGGGGACCTCTGATAGACGTAACCTTCGCCCCTTTTCAGGCAATACACAGGTGCTTCGTCCGACACCGTTTTAGCCGTTTCAAAGCCTTGCCGCAATCAATATCTGTACACTCCAGCAAACCCCGAGTAGGCTGACGGAGCGCGCGGGGGACAGTAAGTGATGGGGGCGGCGTGGATATTCGAGACTTCGTTCGAGTGTTGCGCGCTCACTGGTTCATCGTCGTCGCCGCGGTGATCCTCGCCGTCGCCGGAGCCGTCGCGATGACAATGCGCATGACCCCGCAATACGAGGCCTCAACACGGCTCTTCGTGTCGACCGCGACGCCGCCCAAATCGGTAAACGAGGTGCAACAGGGCAACCTCTACTCCCAAGACCGCGTGCACACGTACACCGACCTACTGATCACCGAGACGCTAGCTCAGCGCACAGTTGACCGACTCCACCTGGACATGAGCGCAAAAGAGCTAGCGGGACACGTCACGGCTAGCTCGGCGACGGAGTCGGTCCTGATAAATGTATCGGTCCGTGACTCGTCACCCACCGCAGCGCGCGACATCGCCAACGCGTTGTCCGACGAGTTCGTAACAATGGTCAGCGAATTGGAGAGCGCGAACGAAGATGCCCAGCCTGACGCTCGTGTCGTCGTCCAGCAAGAGGCATCGCTTCCCACCCATCCGGTCAGTCCGAAACCGGCACTCAACCTTGGAGCCGGCCTCGCGCTCGGCTTGGCGTTGGGAATTGGACTCGCATATGTCCGCGACCGCTTGGACCGCACCGTCAACAGCCGTGAAATTCTCGAAGAGATCACGGGTGCCGGACTCGTCGGCAACGTTCCATTCGACAGGAGCCGCAGGAAGAATGCAGCCATCTCGTTCAAAAGCGATCGCTCGCGGATAGCCGAAGCGTTTCGCGCTTTCCGGACCAACGTGCAGTTCCTCGAAGTCGATAACCCACCGCGCGTATTCGTCGTCAGCAGCTGCCTACCGTCCGAGGGCAAGACCACGACGGCGATTAACATCGCGCTCGCGTTGGCCGACGCCGAACTCAACGTGGTGGTGGTTGATGGCGATATGCGACACCCCAAGTTGAACGAGCACCTCGGCTTGACCGGGTCGGCAGGCCTGAGCACCGTGCTGACTGGTGGGGTAGCCCTCGATGAGGTGTTGCAGCAGACCCGCTTCTCGGGATTGACCGGTGTCACGGCGGGGGAAGTACCACCGAACCCAAGCGAGCTGCTCGGATCGGAGGCAGCTAAGAAGTTCATCAACGAATTGCGTTCACGCTTCGACTATGTGGTGGTGGATTCACCTGCACTGCTGGAGTTTACGGATGCCGCGATCCTGGCGGCTGAGTCAGACGGCGTGGTGGTGCTCGCGCGATTCGCCAAGACCAAACGAGATCAGCTCGCACACGCTGTTGGAAACCTCACGAACGTCGGAGCCCGAATACTCGGCGGCGTATTCACCATGACGCCCAGGCGCGGAAAAACGACTTACAACTACAGCTACTACGGCGTTCATAGGGCGCCATCCGGTCGTCGTGAGGGCATCCGCGGCGAGTTCAGTTCCGCAGGCTGATGAATGATGAGTGAGACAGATTCGCCACTCCGGGTATCGGCGGTTATCCGTGCCTACAACGAAGGCAAGCACATCGGCCGGTTACTGGAGGGACTCGAGCAGCAGACCGTCAAACTCGATGAGATCGTCCTGGTGGATTCGGGTTCCACCGACGACACTGTCGCGATCGCCGAGGCCGCCGGCTGCAGCATTGTGCACATCGCCAAGAACGAGTTCTCCTTCGGGCGCGCGCTCAACAGAGGCTGCGCCGCGGCGAGTGGTGACATTCTGCTGTTCGCCTCAGCGCACGTCTACCCCGTGTACAACACCTACGTCGAGCACATCGTCAGCGCGTTCGACCGCGACGGCGTTGCCATCGCATATGGGCGCCAGGTCGGAGACGAGAAGACGAGGTTTTCCGAATCGCGGGTGATGCTGAAATGGTTTCCCAACCAGAACATCTGGGACCAGGGTCATCCGTTCAGCAACAACGCCAATGCCGCCGTGATGAAATCGGTATGGGACCACACGCCCTACGACGAGAGCCTCACCGGGCTCGAGGATCTCGATTTTGCGAAGAAGGCGCTCGACAAGGGCTACAAGATCGCCTATGTCGCGGACGCGCCAGTGGTCCATGTGCATGAGGAGACCTGGAGAACCATCCGCAACAGGTATCGGCGGGAGGCGATGGCGTATGCCCGCATCGTCGAGGGTTCGAAGATGTCCTTGCCGAGCGCCGTAGGGCTCGCGCTCACGAACATCGCAAGTGACTACACGGAAGCGCTTAAGGTGAGTCGACTTCGCAGCAACGTGCTGAGCATCCCGCAGTTCCGGTTCGCCCAGTTCATCGGGGCATGGCAAGGCTTTCGGGCGCCGGACCGTGTGTCCGCGCGGCTGTTGGAGCGCTTCTACTATCCCGCCGATTCAGACGGCGATGACCCACCACCTGAGCCCGGTCGCAAGATCGAGTACTCGGACGACTTCTAGATATCACTGGTAGAACGAGATGGCCCGCACAGTCGCCATAGTCCCGATGCGCCACAACAGTGAACGCGTCCCCGGTAAGAATTACCGGCACCTGGCTGGAATCCCTTTGTACCACCACATCATTCGCACTCTGACTGCGGTGGCCGAAATTGATTCCATCGTGATCGACACCGACAGCGACTTCATCATCGACAATTGCGCCGAGAACTTTCCGCACGTGCAGGTGCTTCTTCGGCCGGAGCACCTACGCGACGGCGCAATCGCCATGAACGATGTGCTCCTGAACACTCTCGACCAGGTCGACGCCGACGTCGCGCTACAAACACACTCAACTAACCCATTTCTCAAGGCCGACACCGTAGGTGCGGCGCTGAGACTCTTCACAGCGCCGCAATGTGAGTTCGACTCAATATTCAGCGTGACCCGCCTGCAGGCCCGCCTGTGGGACGCAGAGATCAAACCAATCAATCACGATCCGTCGGTGTTGCTTCGAACGCAGGATCTTGCACCGCTTTTCATCGAGAATTCGTGTTTCTTCATATTCACACCCGACTTGCTGCGGGCGCGGGGCAACCGAATCGGAGCACGTCCGTTCATGTTCGAGATGGGCTCCCTGGAGGCGGTGGACATCGACACGGAAGAGGATTTCTCCCTGGCCGCCGCCATCGCCGAGCACAGTGAGATCAGCACATGAGTGCGCCGCTGGTCCTCATAACCTGCCGACAGATGCAGGTCGAACTCCCGCAGCACCGCGAACGCATCGAGAAACTCGGCTACGAAGTCGTTGCCCCGGAACTCGGTGGACGCCAACAGTTCACCGCGGCCGAACTGCTCGAATACGGCCCCCGGATGGTTGGCATCATCGCAGGCGACGACCAGTTGAACCGCGAGTTCTTCGACGGAGCGGCGAAACTGAAGACGGTGATCCGCTGGGGGATCGGCATGGATTCCGTCGACCAGGAAGCCGCGCGACAACATTGCGTAACAGTTCGCAATACCCCGGGCGTCTTCGGCCACGAAGTCGCCGATTCGGCATTTGGCTACATCCTGAACCTCACGCGGGGCTACATCGCTGTGGACGCCGCCGTTCGTCGTGGCGAGTGGCCGAAGGCGGAGGGCGTTACACTCGCCGGCTCACGCCTCGGCATCGTCGGATTCGGCGCGATCGGACGTGAGATCGCCAGACGGGGGCTGGGTTTCGACATGGATGTCTTTGCCTGCGACCCATTCGTCGACGCCGCGCAGCCGGGGGTGTCCCTGGTCGACCTGGACAAGCTCTTGGCGACGAGCCGTTTCGTCGTCCTCGCCTGCCCGTTGACGCCGGAAACGTTCCATCTCATCAACGCCGAGCGGCTCGCACTCATACGACCGGACGCCTACTTGGTGAACGTCGCGAGGGGCCCAGTCGTCGCAGAGACGGCCCTTGTCGACGCCCTCAAGCGTGGTCGGCTTGCGGGGGCCGCGCTCGACGTGTTCGAAGTCGAACCCCTCCCGCTTGTGAGCGAACTCCGCGCACTCCCGAATGTCGTTCTGGGCGCCCACAATGCGTCGAACACGCGCGAAGGCGTTGCACGGGCGAGCGAGGCGGCAGTCGACTTTCTCCTCGAGGAGCTTTCGCGATGACTCGCGCGGTCATCGTCACGGGCGCGGCCGGCGGGATCGGTGCGGCGTTGTGCGAACGCATGCGCAAAGAGGGCTACATCGCGATCGGGATCGACCGCAACGATGCTCTGTCCGCCGATATCCACCTCAAGGTAGACCTCGGCAACATTGAGCAGCTCGTGGGCGTTGGCCGCGAACTAGCCACGGATTACAACCTGAAAGCGGTGGTGCACAACGGCGCCGTGCAGCCCATCGGTGCCGCAGGCGAGACGCCGTGGGACGAATGGGCAAATGCCCTGCGGGTCAACGTCATCGCTGTCGACGCGCTCGTGTCGGGCGCCCGCGAGAATCTTGCGGCCAACGAGGGGTCGGTTGTCGTCATAAGCAGCGTGCACGGCCGCGCCACAACGGGCGGCATCACAGCGTACGCCACGACGAAGGCCGCACTGGAGGGCTGGGTGCGCTCCGCCGCAATGGATCTCGCCCCCGAGATCCGCGTCAACGCAGTCGCTCCTGGCGCAATCGACACAGCGAAATTGCGCGAGGGTTTCATGCGATGGGGCGAGTCGGCCGAGGAGCGTAAGGCGATCCTGCGCGAGCGCACCGCACTCCACCGCATCGGAGAGCCGAGTGAGGTCGCCGGCGCGGTGTCATTTCTGATTGGTGACGACGCCCGCTTCATAACGGGAACCGTTCTGGTCGTCGACGGTGGGGCCACCGCGCGGCTGGGTTCCGAATAGTAGCCATGGCACGGCTCGGGAATACGAGGCAAGCCGCGGTTACCTACATCTCGCTCGCCGGTCTCCAGCGAGGCTTGTCGCTTCTACTCCTCCCGTTCATTACCCATGTGATGTCACCCGTCGAGTACGGCGCTGCTTCGATGCTGACCGCCACTTCGCTGATGGTGACAGGGGTCGTCGCGGCACCGCTCATCCAGCAGATAATCCGCGCCGCGGCCCGTGGCGAAGACGATGGCCCGGCCTTGCTTCGTGTCGCTGGCACATACTGCTACTTCATCCTGCCAATCGCTTTCGCGCTTGGGGCTGTGGTGTTCGTCTCGTTGGTGCCCGAGCTGCTCGGCGTCAGCGGATTCGTTTGGGGAATAGAGCTACTCGCGATTGGACTTCAACCCGCCGCTACCGTTTTCGGCCTGTGGGTGGCCCAGGCACGCGAGGATCTCCGCCGATTCGTATGGCTGTCCTCAGCCTCGATTCTAGCTACTGCGGCGTCGAAGCTCCTGCTCGTCGTCGGATTGCAGATGGGCGTGCTGGGTTGGGCGATTTCCGACTTGTTCAGTGCGGGATTGTCGGCGGCCCTGGCGATTTCGCTGGTGCGGCTGCCGCGCGTACAGGTGACGCACAACCACGTTCGCTCCGTCCTGAGCTTCAGCCTTCCGATGATCCCGCACACCGCCGCACTTTGGTCACTCGCAACATTGAGTCGGCCTGCCATGGCAGCGGTGTCGACCCTTGACCAGGTGGGCCTCCTCGCGTTCGGCTTGAACATTGCCTCGGTAGCGAGTCTTGTCCTCCAGGAGATCAACCGAGCCGTCCTCCCCCGGTTCGCGCGCGAGAACTTCCCGGCGCCAACCCGTGAGACCCTCGCCCTTGTCAGATGGCAGCTCATCGCCGCGTTCGTCGTTTCAGCAGTTGTCGGCTGTGGGGTAGCGCTCGCGGGTCCATTGATCTTCGCCGAAGCATTCTGGCCGTCATTTGCGATCACCGGAGTGTTGCTCATCGGCCAAGTGGCGTACGGCCTCTACCTAATACCGATGAACTACATGACCCAAACAGCCGGACTGCCGAAATACAGCGCGGTGGCATCGGGGGCCGGGGCGGTGCTAATTCTCGTCTCGATCCTGATCGTAGGGCGCAGCTACGGCGCGGCCGGCGCCGCCTATGCAACCGCCGCGGGATATGTCGTGATGGCCGCTGTCGCGATGGTCATCGCATGTGTCCTCAAGCTCGATGTCGCATGGAGCACGTGGCTCGACCAATGGCCAGGAGTCGTTCTCGGTACTGCTGCGCTCCTTTGTAGCGTCGCCGCGCTTGCGTCGCCGGTGGGGGCACTCGGACGGGCGTTCGCCATAGGCGGTCTCGTTTTGGCTCTTGGCGCTGTTGGCTTGACCGCGCGCCGAAAGCAGAAGACCTGATGGCCGTCAGGTGGATCACCATCGCGTCGCTCCCAGTTATGTTCTTGATCGGGGCGATGGCCACAATCCGTCCCACATCGGCGTTCGCGGCGGTGGCTCTAGTTCTATTAGCCGGGACCGCGCTCGCTCGATACCGCCCGGATCATCGTTCGGTCTATCGAACAGTCGGCTTACAACCCGACTGGATCGTCATGCTCCTCCCTATCGTCGTGACCATCCGACCGTTTAGCCCCCGGGCGTCACTGCTCATCACTGGACTTCTGGTTGCCGCAGCGTTCATCCGAAAGCCGGACGGCAGATTCCCAATCCAAGCTGGTCCTTTGCTACTCCTGTTTGCCGCCGCCGCGATCGTTTTCAGCCGGCCAGAATTCATTTCCGAATTCATAACTTTCGCCCTTATAAGCGGGCTAGCCCTCCGGCTCGCAGTGACGGTTGATGCGCGGAAAATCATCACCTCGCTAGTTGATGGTTGTGGACTATACCTAGTCGCAAATGTATTGGCGCATGCAGCAGGCCTACCATCGCCTGCCGCGGAGTTTCGGGTTGGTGCCATTGTCCAGTCCACGGGTTTCGTACGCACCTTTTACCCGTTCGCTTCGTCACTCAATACTGCGCCAACTATTGCCTCAATTTATGTTGTGGCGGTCATTTTTCTGATACTGGAGCCGGGGTGGCTTCGACGTGCGCTGCGGCTCATATGCCTGGTCGCGGCGGCTATGGTGTTAGTCTTCACCGGCACTCGTGCCCCGATCGCGGTTGCTGCAGCACTATCAATAATAGTTATCTGCCTCCCGTTCAGCGTCCGTTGGATAGGCCAGGCCGTAACAATATTTGCCGCGGTTTCCGCTTTTGTCTTGCCGGCCGTGATCGTGTCGACCCAATCTGCGATCGCGCCGCTCCTGTCGTTAGCGCCAGGTCGAGTGAGCAATGCACAATCAATTGCGTCGATCGAAGGCCGAGATTACGTATGGGAGGTTTCGATCAGGTTTTGGTTCGACCGCTTCAGTGATTTTCCGCACTCGTTGCTCGGGTTTGGTGTAAATGGACACTTCCGATCGGGTGCTTCACACCTCTACAGCGACAAATTCAAGTTGCTCACGAGCACTCCGGAACTTGTGACGATGCATAATTCGTTTCTTCAGCAGCTGTTCGATGGGGGCATCGTGGGCTTCGCGCTGATGCTAGCCGCCGCGTTTTGGGCGAGTGCAAGGCTGTCAAAGCGCCGAAATGATTGGGGCAATGCGGGTTTGAGTGCCATTGTTGCAATGGCTGCCCTACTTTTGAACGGCATGACTGAGGGGGCACTGGCACCCGGCCTGGTTCAGGACAGCTTGTTTCTTTGGGTGATCCTCGTTGGGGTTGCCTGTCAAGCGAGCGGGACCAGGCTGACTCGACTAACAACCGGCCACGACACCGGTGGTGCGCAAGCTGCTACGTCCAGTCGAACCCTTTAAACCGGGGATTGACTCGCCGGGTGCGCGGCGTCCCTGTCAAGCTGTCGCCTCCAAGATTAGGGACTCCACGCGGTTGGGCACCTCGCCGATCTCCGTCGCGTGTCTGTCCACGCCGACTAGCTCAGGATGCTCAGACTGGCCGGGCGCGCAGCATACGATGTCGCGAAAACCCGCTGCAGTCAGTGCCTTTCGAAGTGTCGCCTCGTCATAGATGTATTGGTGACCCCACTCTCGCACTGCTCGATTCAACGCGTGAATAGGGTTGTCTGGCTCGGCCCGCTCCATGGGTGAGCCAAAATTGTGGTTAATCCACCGCACGTACTCCAGCACGTCTGCGTCATCTAGATCAGGAAGCATCCGAATCACATCCAGATTCGGGGTCGAGACGCGCAACACCCCCTGGGGCAGAAGAACTCGATGCGCCTCGCTTAGCACCCGCATCCCAGCGTCGTGGGGTACGTGCTCGATCATGTGCTCGCACCCCACATAGCCGAGCGACGCCGATGGCATCGGCCAGGGCTTGGTGGCGTCCAGGTACATAGTCGACGCTCTCCGGGGCACCAAGTCGCTGCATAACCAGCCGTCGACCGTCATGAGTCCAGATCCGATGAACAAGCACCGTTTGTGCGGTGGTAGCTCGCGGAAGTAGCGGTCGAGCTGGCGGGGTCGTCGAACGTAACCGAACGATTGTCGCGCCAGCGTCGCTGCGCCGTGCGCACCAGGGATACGTTTTAGTGCGTCACGTACACGCTGGGTAGCCGCCATCTGTCCTTGCGCTTCGACCATGCATACCCTTCCAAAGACTATCCGCTGTAACGTTTCTGAAAGGTTGGCGTCCATGAGCGGTGCAGCATCTCGAAGCGGAAGCCACGGCGTTCGGCTTCAGCGAGACGTTCGTCCAGCAGATCGCCGTGAACGTCGTTGGCGTACTTCACCTCGTTGCCCTCGGGCGTCCAAAAGGGAAAAAATGCGGGATAAGAATCCCGAAGGGACTGCATGAGCTCGGGGTACGAGTGGCGTTCAGAGTTGGCCCAGAATCCGATATCGCTTGGTGCGCGCCCGTCGAACCCCCACAGTCGCACATCGGAGCTCACTGTGCATCCCAACGGGAGCAGCAGAAGTGTCAGCACATTTGCATTGTGGGGAAGTCCGAAACGCTTTGTGAGGTCTACGGTCATATCTGTGTGCTCGCCCCACGGGACTGGGACTAACACTGGCTCAACTTCCCGGAACTCGGACCGAACGATGACATCACAGCAGGCCGGGTACACAAACAACGTGCGACCGTTTGACTCCTTAAGTCGCTGCAACGCATCGGCTCGAAAAGCCCGCGCGTGTGGAGTTGGGCCGAAATAGTAGATCGCATCGGCCGCGGCAAGGAATGCCGGCGCTAGGTGATGCCACAGATCCGGATCCCGAACGATCGTGTTGCAGACGATCGTGGTGCCGTCCTCAAACGATCGCTGGCGGGCTAGCTGCAGTGACGGGCCCGTCCCGAAGAGGTAAACGGGCCTTGGTCCATCACTTTTGATTCTTTCGACATGATCGACAAATGTCTTGTAACCGGTCGCGACCGTCTTCTGTCGGGCGGCACGGGTTAGCGCTTCGCCAAAATCAAGCAGCGCCCATCCGTCGTGCGGATTCGACTCGTAGTCGAGGTCGGCGACCCTATCCAGGTATTGACGGGCGAATGCCGGAACCGCGGCGGCATCCGCTGCGACAACCGCCGTGTTGCGTAGATAGGCCAGCGGCGACGCCCGGCGCACCCTACGAAGTTCCAGCGTTTTTTCGAGGTGTGAGAACAAGAAGCGCACACGCGCCTCGACCTCTTGAGCCTTTGCTGACGACGCGTTACCCGTAACAAGCAACACTTCGCGCCGACGCACCGGTTGCCGCAGCATATTCACCGCGAAGTTGAACCGCCGTCGCGCGGCCCGCCGGATCCGCCGAAAAACCGGAAACGAATAGCGGGTTACGCCGTCAGTCATGGCCACGCCGGCCAAACAACCGACGCGAGCGCGCGCCGAACGTCTTCATACACAGGGCAGCATCTGCCTCGTCCCGAAAACAGAGCACGTTTCCCCAGCAGTTCGCTGCGTCCGATGGCGGCCCGGAGAACAGGCCTCGCCACCGATGGCGTGCGCCGTACTCAACTATTGGCTCCCAGACAGAGTACAAAAGGTGATAGCCACGGCCTCCTACAAAGGCGCTGCTGTCGGCCAGGGAATAGCCAAGCGGGACTGTTTTGCGATCTTCGAACTCGTAAAGCACGAATCGCGGTGCGTACGTCCAATCGAAACCTTTTAAAGCAAAATAATCAAAACCCTCAATGTCGATCTTGAGGAAATCGACCCGTTGGACGTGACGTGCGCGCAAATCCTGCGCGAGGGCAACTACTTCGACTACGGCGGTCGGCTGATGTGACTGATGAAACGCGGCGAGGGTGCTGATACCCGTGGCCACTGAAGAAGTAAACAGCGAAGCGGATTGTGCGGATTTATCCGACACCGCAGCCGCAGACAACTGCACCCGCGGATGGCCACCCACACGCTGCTTGAATTGTTCCCGGTTGGCCGGATCGGGTTCATAGGCGACGGCCGACCACCCTTTCTCTGCGAACAGGGCCGTTACCGCGCCATAATGCGCACCTACGTCGACAAGCAATGGATCAGCAGACCCCGGTCGAGCGGACGCCACGCTGGCGATGATCTTTGCCTCGTCGACCCAGTTCCCCATCAGTCTGTGCTTCACGGCCCGCAGCCGTTGAACAACCGGACGCGGCAATCGTGAAACCAGAATTGACCGCAGCAAAGACACCCCCGAAAGTCTAGTCTCCTACCGGCTGAGCCGTGGCAATCTCCTGAAACCATAGAGCATCGTTGACGTACCAGGCTAGTGTTCGGTAAAAGCCAAGGGAGCACCTGTCGAACCGGTGGAGGTACTCGGTGCAGCAAAGGAATGATCCTTCCGTCCTGCGCGCGCCCGCCGGCTGTTGGCGAACCGGCCGTTACTTCATGCCGTCGCCCACCGCAGACACCAGCCCGGGGTGTAGAAGCGCGGCGAACGGTCGGCGATGTCCGTCTCCACCGGCCACATCTTCGCCCGAAACGACTCGTCCAGGCGTAGCATGCGAGTCGATGCATCGGCGAAAGGCAGAATGGCGTTGGATGAGCCGGTTGTCAGCGTCGTAATTCGCGCGAAGGACAAGGCGCGCACTATTCGCGACGTAATTGAATCGGTGAAACGCCAAACGGTTCCAGTCGAAGTAATCGTCGTCGATTCAGGATCACTCGATGCCACCCCAGAGATCGCCCGTGAAATGGGTGCGCGGATCGTGTCCATACCCGCAGACACTTTCACATATGGCGGCGCCATCAATACCGGTATCGCCGCATCGAGTGCGGACTACGTACTTGTCCTCTCGGCGCATTGCCCTCTTCCCGATAACCGTTGGCTTGAGATTGCACTACAACACTTCTGCGATAGTCGGGTCGCTGGTGTCAATGGTGCGCCGAATAACCCTGTACGACCCAATCGGTCGCTTTCTGCAGAACATCGCCTCACCATCGGCGCGATGCGCGATATCGTCGTGCAGGATCGTCCGTTTTACGGTTTTGTCGGCTTCTCAAACACCGCAGCTCTGCTACGCCGAAGCGTTTGCACCCAACTTCCATTCAACGAAGAAATGATCTATGCCGAGGACAAGGAGTGGGCGAACCGGGCAACGGAGGCGGGACATGTAATCGTGTACGACGCAGCGCTCGGCGTGTTCAACGCGCACCTCAAAGCGGAGAGCTACCGCTCCTGGTACCAACGCAATCAGATGGCATCCCGAGCGCTCACCGAGGTGTTCGGAGACCGAGCGTGGACACTGCGCAAGACGGCCCAGCATGCTCGACTCATTTTCGCTGGCCGTACTGGCGTCATGCGTCTGAGCCCATTTCATCCAAGAAACCTTGTCGCATACGCCGGGCGAATGTCGGGCGCTCGTCGCGGCAGGCCGCGAACGTAACCGATGCCGTCACCCGGCAAACTCCCGTGCCACGGCACCCCGCGACTTCGTCTGCACTGCGAATATTGCGCCAGCGAAAGGCTCGTGACCGGAGGGCAATCCCTGACGCGAGGTGGTGATGTACAGGACGTCGCGTCCATCGCCGCCGAATGCGCACGAGCTCGCCTGGGTGACGCCGGGCACGGTGATCGTCTCGACGAGGTGGCCCGTTGCGTCGTAATGGTTGACGGCTCCGGCGCCCCACAACGCAACCCACAGTCCGTCGTCTTCGTCGATCACCGCCCCATCCGGATAGCCCGGTCCCCGGTCGAGTTCGATATGGACGCGGCGGTCCGACCATGCGCCCGTCTCGGGATCGACGTCGAATGTATCGACTCGTCGCGTTGGGGTGTCGATGTAGAAGACGCGAGTGCCGTCCGCGGACCACTGGACCCCGTTCGAGATCGACACAGGTGAAAGCAGCTCGATCACCTGATGATCGGGCGTCACCCTGTAGACGGCTCCCCCACCAGGCCGCTCGTCGTAGGCCATAGTGCCGATGACGAAGCCGCCGAGCGGATCGCAGCCGCCGTCGTTGGTACGGAGGTTCGAATCATCGATGACGTCTGCGATTGGCTCGAATGCCGTCAAATCCTCATTCGCACTGATGATTCCACGCTCCGTGGCAATCACAAATCCACCGGATGCCCGACGTCTGATCACCGTGGTGACCCGACTCGGCATGCTGTAGCGGGACAGTGCGCCCGCACGATCGACCGCAACGAGCTCACCCTCGAGAACGTCCATGCAGAAAATTCGACCCGTCGCCGCATCCCAGAATGGGCCCTCGCCGTGGTAGGCCAGCGGCATGGTCAAGCGTTCTGCGCTACGCATAACTGTCAATTTGCTTCGGCGAGGGCCCGGTCGTAAATCCGCTCCAGATTGGCGCTCCGAGCGGACAATTCGGCGTTCTGCTGAACAGCGCTGGCGGCGTTGCGACCGAGCCGCTCCCGCAGCGCGGGCTCGCGGAGCAGGCGCGAGAACGCTTCCGCGAGCGCACCGATGTCGCCCTCGCCGACGAGAAGCCCGCACTCGTCAGGGACTACCAACTCGGGAATCCCTGCGTGGAATGTCGTCGCGCAGGGCAGACCTGCCGCCATCGCCTCGGCCAGCACGGTCGGGATGCCCTCCTTGTCGCCATTAGGCAGGGTCTGGCTCGGGAGCGTGAAGATGTCGGCGTGCCGGTATGCGTCGACCAGGCGCGGGTCCTCGTGCGGCACATGGCCGGCGAAGGTTACGCGATCCTGCCAGCCATAGCCGGCGGCCTGACTTTCTAACTCGGCACGCATCGGTCCGCGGCCGATCAGGGTCAGGTGGAAGCGCGGTAGGTCCGGCTCGGCCGCGCTGACCCGATGCAGCGCCTCGAGGACGTGATGTTGCGCCTTCTTGCGCTCGAACGTCCCGCAGCTGAGGATCTGCACGATCTCCGGCTGGGAGTAGGACCGCTCGGGGTAGGCGAAGCGGCCCGTCGGCGTGCCGTAGAAGTGGACGACGATGCGCTCCTCAGGGCAGCCAAGGGAGATGAGGTCGTTCTTCATGTCCTGCGACATGGCGATGAAAAGGTCCATCTCCGACCAAATCGGACGCAGATATCGAGCGCCGTAACCGCCGAGTCGGTTCGGGAATCTCGAGACGTCGTAGCCGTAGACCGACACGATCGCCGGCAGGCCGAGTCGGCGCTTGAGATCGATGAAGTACCGCGAGTCAACGAGGTAGTGCATGTGCAGCAATTGCGCCGACTCGGCGGC
This sequence comes from uncultured Actinomycetota bacterium, assembly GCA_963766465.1. Lineage (GTDB taxonomy): Bacteria > Actinomycetota > Actinomycetes > Mycobacteriales > Mycobacteriaceae > Mycobacterium. Next base: position 875,174 of record CAVXZT010000008.1, on the reverse strand, counting down.
CGCGCGGTCGGCCAGCGCCGCGATTACGGCCGGGGTCGGCCGGGGCATGGCGCCGTAGCCGATCCGCTCGACGAACCGATCGCGCCGGCCAATCAACTCGGTCGCTGCGTGGAGGGCGGTCGGCCGGAACGCAGGCTGGCCGGTCCGGTGGTGGCACAGTACGACCGATCGGTAGTGCTCGAGCGAGCAGATCTGGTTGCCGATGAAGGTCTCGGTCGCCTCCAGAAAGGTGCGCTTGACGTGGGCGACTGTTGGCTGCGGTGACCGGCTCACCGCACGCCTCCGGTCGCTATCGTTGCCCGGTCGATCGCGCGGCGGGGCAACAGCCCGGCAACGCCAATGATGAGTGGCCCAAGGGAAGGCAGGTGTTTAGCGCTCCGCAATGCGGCGAGGACGGTTCGGACGCCTGTCCACGAGCGAGCTCCCAACGCGTAGCGCAAGGGCTGGCCTGCAACGAAATCGGCATACACCGCTGGATCACTGCGAAGCGCACGATTCGCCCAGTCGAGAGAGCTTTGCCAATCGTCATTCGCGGTGATCGACTGCTCGGAGCCGAGCTGAATCCGCACGACCGGCTCAGCTGCTTGGACAAAGCTAGCGCCGGGCGTGCGCCCCAGCCTTACGAGCCAATCCCAATCCTGGTGTTTGGCGAGCGAGTCATCCCACGGTGTTGCGAGCGCCAACTCACGCGGGCAGAGCAATGTCGAACTGAGCACGTTCGGGCGTCCGCCGTTGGGCGGTCGGCGTCGAAACAGATAGTGCTCTACTGATTCGCCTTGAGCGACCAGCCTTCTCGGGCTTGACCGCGACACGGTGCCAGTTCGGGAATCGACGTACACCTGTCGGCACCCGACTACGGTACGCGTCGGGTCCGACGCCTCTCGCAATACTGCGAACTGTGCTTCCAGCTTGTTGGGCAACCATTCGTCGTCGTCGTCGAGTAGCGCCAACAGATCGCCGGTCGCCGCAGCGATGCCTAGATTCCGCGCACGGCAGCCGCCGATGCGGCCTGAGGTACGCAGGACGTGATCCGCCAAATCAGCTACCTCAGAATGTAATTCAGTGCCGGGCTTGCCGTCGTGGACCACGATCAGTTCAACGCGCGCAGCGGTGCGCTGGGCGCGCACGCTACGCAAGGCGCGGAGGAGTTCCGGTCGTCCGATGGTGGGCACGACGACACTAACCGAGGGTGCCGGCCCCGGGCCGACGTCCGGCTTGGCATCCTCGCTCATCAGGGGTCTCCGTCATTCGCCACGTCCGCCCAATCCCACTTTGGCCGAGCCATACGTGCGATTACCTCTCTGCCTGCCGACGTTTGATCAGCGCCGGGCCTCTAATTGCTGAGCGTGTGCCCGCTGAGTCTGCTCACTAGCTCGCGGTGCCACACCTCAAGCGACAACAACGTCCAGATCCGGATCTGCTCGTCGCGGTCTGCGGCGAAATGATCGTCGAGCAGTTGTTGCACCGCCCGACCGTCGAAAGTGCTTGCCACGAATGAAGACGGGCCGGTCAGCAGGTCGAACGCCATGTCGCGCAGGCCACCACGGAACCACGCGTCGAGGGGAACCGCGAAGCCCACTTTGGGTCGATCGACGACGACATCAGGCAGGTGCCGACGGGCAATCTCCTTGACCACCCATTTCGAGGTCCGCCTCCGCACCTTCACATTGCTTGGCAGTGCGAACGCGAGTTCTACCAAGCGGTGGTCAAGGAAGGGCGGGCGCAGTTCCAGCGACGCGGCCATTGACATCCGGTCGCCACGTTCGAGGAGGTTGTCGGCGAGCCACGTGTGCGCGTCGGCATAGAGCATCCGGCGTAGCGCATCGCCGCCCCCGCGAATATATGGTTCAAGGACGCTGCGTGTGGCTTCACGTCCAATCAGTCGCGCCCGTTCCGACGCCGTGAACGGCGCAAACCAGCCGCGCATTCGCTCGGCTCGGCTCGGTTCTGAAATGGCACGCATCGCAATGCCGATACGAGACTTACCGACTGGCAGCTCCTTTTCCAGGAACCGCAGTGCGCTCCCGGGAATCAGACCACCCCAGTGAGTTGCGTTGGCGAGGTGGTACTTCCGGTAGCCGCCGAACAACTCGTCGCTGCCCTCGCCGGAGAGGACGACTTTCACTTCTTGGCGGGCTAGTTGGGCGAGGTGAAAGACTGCGACGTCGGCGGGCTCGGACAGCGGGGCGTCTCGGTGCCAGCTCAACTTGGCCCAGTTCTGCTGGAAGTCGTCAGCTGTGACGATCACTTCGTGGTGAGTGCTGCCCACAATTCCTGCAACGGTGCGCGCCCATGAGGTTTCGTCGACGCGGTTGTCGCCGAAGCCGGCGGAGAAGGTGTGCAGGCTCGCACCTTGACGCTCCTGAGCCGCTATCGCGGTTACCAGGCTGCTGTCCACACCACCGGAAAGATAGGCCCCAACCGGCACGTCGGCGACAAGGGCTTCGCGCACCGAAGCGGTCAGCGCGTCATCGACAAGCCGGACCGCTTCCCCGGGTGTCACCCTGCGACCATCCGGATGTGTGGACAGCTGCCAATAGGCGGTCGAATGCACGCTTCCGTCGGGCTTGACCACCAGGTGATGGCCCTGTTGTACCTTGCGGACCCCCTTGACGAAGGTGTACGGCGCAGGCACGGCACGGTGGGCCAGATAGTCGTGAAGGCTGTCCTCGTCGATCGCCGGCCTGTCGATCAGAGGAAGCAGCGCTTTGATTTCCGAGGCGAACGCGAACACCTTGTTGTCGACGTAGTAGTAGAGGGGCAGAATCCCGAGCCGATCGCGGAACAGGTGTGTGTCACCGGTCGCGAAATCATGTATGGCGTAGGCGAATTGGCCCCGCAGCCGCTCGACCCCGGCCGGTCCGTATTTCTCGTGGAGGGCCAGGAGCACCTCGGTGTCGCCCTGCGTACGGAATGGATACGACAGTCCGGAGCGCAGCTCGCGGTAGTTCAGAATCTCTCCGTTGAAGACGAGGTGAGATTTCCCTCCAGCGCTCGCCATCGGCTGGTGCGACCCTTCGAGGTCGATGATCGACAGCCGAGTATGAGCGAATCCGACAGCACCATCTGTCCAGATTCCGGTCGCGTCCGGCCCCCGATGGGCGAGGGACCTCGCCATTCGAGCCAACGCGTCGCGGCTCACCGGTTCGCCGTCGAACCGGCGGATTCCGGCTATCCCGCACATAACGGAGCCAGCAGCTTAGTCACCACGGTAGCTCCCCCATGCAGGACTGTAGGTTTCGGAATCGGCCTTAACGATAGCAACATGCCAAAATAACGTTACCAGCACCAAGCCCGTACAGCAGCAAACTCTTGAAGCGCCCCTGGCGATCGCCTAGTACGCGCCTCGGCCCTTGAGTACGGCACGAACGGTCCGCAAGACAATGACCACGTCGCGGAGCAACGACCAGTTGTCGACATACGAGTGATCAAGCCGTATGCGCTCCTCGGCGGATACGGCTGATCGCCCTGAGATCTGCCATAGCCCGGTGATTCCCGGCTTCACCAAGGCCCTGCGCTCCATGTAATGCTCGACCGATAACCCCTCACCGGGGATCAATGGCCGCGGCCCGACGATGCTCATGGAGCCGGTCAGAACGTTGACCAATTGCGGGATCTCGTCGAAACTGGTCTTCCTCAAGAAGCGTCCCACTCGCGTCACACGGTTGTCGGACTCGGTCTTGGCGAAGAAGATCTCCTTGGCCGGTTCGACCGAGACAGCAGCGTGCTGACTCGTGTCAGCGTTCACAGACATTGTCCTGAACTTCAGGATGCGAAAAGGCCTGCCGTGCAGGCCAGGTCGCTGCTGGCGAAAGAACACTGGGCCTTTGTCGTCAAGCTTGATAGCGACTGCAATGACTGCAAAGACCGGAACGAGGAGCACCAAAGCCACGGATGCGAAGGCGAGATCGAAGATCCGTTTGCCATACCTCGATGGCCTACCGTCGCGTTCCGGCCTAGCGATGTGAAACAGCGGAACGTCGTCGATAGGGCGTACTTTCAGCCTTGGCCCGGCGATATCCGTCATCCCGGGAACCACGATCAGGTCGACTTGCAAGAGGTCCAGTCGCCACGCCAGCCTCCTGATGTGCTCGTGGCCAAGTCGCTCAACCGCGGCAACGGCAAGTGCGTCGGCGCCCGTCAGGCGTAGCGCCTCTTCCACGGAACTCGCATCCCCCAGAATCGGGACTTGGCCGCCAGGAGTCTCGATCACCTCGCCGAGCTCGCGATCATGATCGGGAACGCACGCGCCGACCACCTTGTATCCGGAGGACGTTGCGCGGCCGAAGCTGTTACACAGCGACACGATCGAATCCGGTTTGCCCAGCACTACAACGTGATTCGTGAACTCACCGCGCGACCTCTTCTTCGCCAGGTTTCGCCCGAGCAGATAACGGCCGGTGATCAGACCCACCAGGCCAACTGGTAGCGCGATCAATAGATAGCCACGCGCAATCTGTTCATTCAGCAGCAGCCCGCCCACAGCGATGATGCCGAACACCCATGCTGTCGCGGTCATAACCCGGCGATATTCCTCCACCCCGATTCCGGTGAGCGACAGATCACGCGATTGCGCGAAGCCGAGTGCAGCAAGCCAGACAACCACCAAGGCCACGGAATAGAGCACGACAAACACCCAGCTTCTGCCGTTGGGTGAACTGTCGTCTGCGGGCACGCCGAATCGTCCGATCGATGCCAGGGAGACAGCCGCGACGACCGGGATCGTGTCAACGATCATCAACCGAAGACGATAGGAGCGTTTCCACTGGTAACCGTGGACTTTCACCTGCGTCGTCTGCTTCAGCTGGCGACCGCCCGATGTGCGACCGCATCCCTCGGAGGCTCCGGATCGGGATGGGGTTGTGGATAGGGCGGTCACGTGGCGCCCTAAACCGGGGACAGATTGTCGACGCGATGTCGATGAAACGCTCACTCCACCCTCCCCACCGTGCAGAGCAGCCGCGTTACCAGCCGAAACCGATCAGCCGTAGGCCCGATCCGTTAAAGCTGGCTTCAGACAGGAAGTTTCGGCCGTCGATGACAAGATCGCCACGCATCACTCGTTGCAGGTTGGCAGGGTCGATCTGGCAGAACTCAGGCCATTCAGTTGCCACGACGACCGCGTCTGCTCTGTCAGCCGCATCGTAAGCGTCGCGTGTCAGACGTACAGCGCCAAGCTCGTCGGGCAGCGCCTTCACCACTGGATCGAAGGCGGAGACCACGGCGCCGGCAGCCAGTAGTCGCCGAGCGATATCGAGGGCCGGGGCATCGCGCATATCGTCCGTCCCCGGCTTGAATGTCAGCCCGAGCAGCGCGATCCGGCGGCCCTTCAGAATATGGAGCTCACGCTGCAGCTTGCGTACGACACTCGCCCGCTGCCCCTTGTTGATCTCGACCGTCGCCTGCAGCATCGCGGATGTGTAGCCGTACTCCTCGCCCGTCGAGATGAGTGCCGCAACGTCCTTACCGAAGCACGAACCACCCCACCCGACACCGGGATTCAGGAACGCGGCCCCGACACGGTGGTCGGCGCCGATGGCGGGGAGCACCTTACGGACGTCGGCCCCCACCAACTCGCACAGCTGCGCAATCTCATTGGCGAAACTGATCTTGGTCGCCAGGAACGCATTCGCCGCGTACTTGATCATCTCTGCGGACGCCAATTCCGTTGTGATCAGTGACGGCCGGAGGCGTCGCCGTCCACCGTCGAACGACTGGTCGAGCACTGGCTGGTACAGCTGGGCGACTCGGCTGACGTCCTCCTCGGAGCCGCCCAAGACGACGCGATCGGGGTAGAGGAAGTCGTTGATAGCGCAGCCCTCGCGCAGGAACTCCGGGTTGGAAACGACGTGGAAGGACAACTCTCGGTTGCCTTCAAGGGCGTCTTCCAAGATCGTGCGCGTCCAGTTGCCTGAGCCGACCGGCACTGTCGACTTGTTGATGATGACCGCACCGGCGCGCACGTACGGCGCCAAGGACTCAATTGCACTTTCCAGCTGTGTGAGGTCGGGTGAACCGTCGGGTCCAGGAGGAGTTCCCACGCACAGGAAAACGAAGTCCGCATCGGATAGCGCCTCACTGGGTTCATCTGTGAACCTCAGCCGCCCGGACGACAGCGTCGACTGCAATAACTCCGGTAATGCCGGCTCATGGAACGGCGCCTGACCGTTGTTGAGCTGAGCAGCGCGCATCGAGTCTGTATCGAGGCCACACACGGAGTGACCGAGGAACGCCAAGCAGATGGAGGTCACTGCTCCGACGTAGCCGGTGCCGATGACCGCGACCTTGTGTCGGGGGCTATCTGTCCCGACATGCACCTCGAGCGGTGTTGACGAGCCGACTAGCGAAGCCATCCCGGCCTGATCGCGGAACCATGCGATCGTCTGCGACACGCCGTCGCGCACGTCGACCTCCGGTTCCCAGTGCAGTTCGGTGCGCGCGAGGGTGATGTCGGGCCGGCGCTGCGACGGATCATCCTTGGCGCGTTCGATGAATTCCAGCGGAGAGTCGGATTCGGTGAGATCGCGGACGAGATTCGCCAGCTCAAGGACGCTCATTTCGTGTGGGTTACCGATGTTGACCGGGCCGGAGAGGTCCGAGAACAACAGCCGCAACGCCCCCTCGACCAGGTCGTCGACATGACACAACGACCGCGTCTGACTTCCGTCGCCCTGAACAGTGATGGGGGCACCGGAAAGGGCCTGATTCACGAAGTTCGGGATGGCACGGCCGTCATTTGGGCGCATTCGCGGGCCGTACGTGTTGAAGATCCGCATGATCGCGGTGTTGACCCCGTGCTTGGTTCGGTACGACGTGGTCAATGCCTCGGCGAATCGCTTCGCCTCGTCGTAACACGAGCGGGGACCGACCGGATTGACATTGCCCCAGTAGCTCTCGGGCTGAGGATGGACGAGCGGGTCGCCGTATGACTCCGAGGTCGACGCCAGCAAGAAGCGGGCACCCTTCTCCTTCGCCAAGCCCAGGGTGTGCAGCGTGCCAAGCGAGCCCGCCTTCATCGTCTCAATCGGAAGCTCCGCATAGTCGACTGGTGAAGCAGGGGAAGCGAAATGCAGCACGTAGTCAACGGGCCCAGGGATCGAAATGTGGTCACTGACATCGCATTTGATCAGTCGAAAGCCGTCGCGACCCTTTAGGTGGGCAACGTTATCGGCCGAGCCTGTCACGAAGTTGTCCAGGCAGATCACGTCAATGTCATGAGCCAACAGACGTTCCGCCAGATGCGAGCCGACAAATCCCGCCCCACCCGTTAATACAGCTCGTTGCCGCATGCCCCCTCCTTGTTCCGCACCTCAGGCCGACCGTTTGCGGAAACTACGGGGATCGGCGTGGTCCCACAGAAGCGCCGATGGCGCCCTGGGGTGGTTGACGTTCCGGGGGTCAAGGTGGTGGTGAGGCGAGCAGCGAGGGGCGCGGGCGAGACCGAGTGTCGCGGAATCGCTCCATGCATGCCGTGCGATAACGAAACGTCGGCCATCCCCCTTGGCCGAACTGCGTCGGTGTCGCGCCTATGCGAAGGGCACAGCATTTGTATCCCCTACCCCCGTAGGTTGTCGCGTGGGCGACAACTTTGCTGCTGAAATTTTGGAACTCGGCGCTGCGATCAACCTCCATCTGTGGCCGCTGCAACCACTACTGCGATCCAACAGCGCGTCTTCCGCACCTCTCATTCAGAACATATCGTATTAACCAAGACGAAGCCAGGAAATCGGATGGTTCCCTTGCTTGTGTCGGTTTAGCCCATACTACCTGCACTGAAGACTATCAATTAGACCGCCATCGGCCGATGGCAGAAAACAGTGCAACATTTGCTAGAATTAACGCTATCGTCGAAAGTTGCAAGGTAAGGCTAACGCCGAAGAGTTCTAGGCAAACTGGTTGCGCATCGGTCGCGCCAGGACAAGTCGAGGGAGTATCGTCCCGCACGTAATCAACCCTCGGTTAGCTGAACTAGCGCGAACGTCTAAAGTTTCAGCAGATATGGCCGGCCCGATGTGCGTCATGCAAACAATTCCGCGTCTCGCTCAGCACGACTAGACGGTATGGAGGCGACTTGAGGCCGAAGGCCTCGGGCTGCAATCGGACGTGGGTTGCCGGTATCGAGTGAACACTCGCACTGGTAGAGCCACAGTTGCAGATCAGGAGGCCTCCGGTGAGTTTCAACGGTACGAGTGTCGGGTTGGATGTGCATGCGCTTTCGGTGGTTGCGCATGCTGTGGATGAAGAGACGGGTCGGGTCGAGCGGGCACGGTTGTGCCCAGATCACGGCGAGATCCTGGACTGGTTGCATCGCCTGCGCGGCCCGGTGCGGGTGGCCTATGAGGCCGGGCCGACGGGGTTCGGTCTGGCGCGGGCGTTGGCTGCTGCCGAAATCGACTGCGTGGTCGCTGCGCCGTCGAAGTTGATCCGCCCCAGCGGGGATCGGGTCAAGACCGATGCCCGTGATGCCGCGCATCTGAGCCGGCTGCTACGCCTGGGTGAGATCACCGCGGTGACCGTGCCCGAGGCCGACGTGGAGGCGGTGCGCGATCTGGTCCGGGCTCGTGAGGATGCCCGCGCGGATCTGATGCGGGTTCGGCACCGGTTGTCCAAACTGCTGCTGCGCCACGGCCGGGTGTATTCGGGTGGGCAGGCCTGGAATGGGGTGCACGAAACCTGGCTGCGTCGACAACGTTTCGATGATTCCCACACCACGGCAGCCTTCGAGCATCACTTCGACGCCGTGTTATCGGCGACCGCGGCTCGGGACCGCCTCGATGAACAGATCGTCACGATCGCGGCCTCGCCGCGGTGGGCTGACACGGTCGACCGGCTGGGCTGTCTGCGCGGGATCTCGGCACTACACCGGATTGGCGCTGTCGGTGGAGATCGGGGATTGGACCCGGTTCACCGGGTCCTCGATCGGCGCCTATGTCGGCCTGGTTCCTACCGAGTACTCCTCGGGCACCTCGCGGGTTCAGGGCTCGATCACCAAAGCCGGCAATGCTCACGTACGCCGATTGTTGATCGAGGCGGCCTGCACCACCGGGCCGCCTATCGCAATCCCGGTCCGACGATGCGAGCCCGCTGGGCCAAGGTCGAGCCCGCCCTGAAGGCTCGCGGGCACGCCGGTAACCGCCGCCTGCACCAGCAATGGTGCCGTTTCAACGAACGCAAGAAGCATCACGTAGTGGCCAATGTCGCGGTCGCCCGCGAGCTTGCTGGCTGGTGCTGGTCACTGGCCACCCTGAACTAACCGGCCACCACACAGGCTTGATCGGCGTCGGCCGGTCGGCGGCGAGGTAAGCGAACTGGATCTGCGTTACAGCTATGAGCCACAACGGCATTCATCGAGTGCTGGTGTGACGCCCGTCCCTAGAGAGCAGCCACCGTTCGCGCCGAACCATCGTCTTGCGGTACCCAACCCGCGCATATCAGTCTGACACCACCGTCGTTGACCAACGACCGCCGCCGCACCGACTGACACCGATCAAACGAAAGCCGCCCCGGCATCAAACCGGGGCGGCTTTCACCTGCCTATTGACAGACCACGCCTACATATCAGTTGTACTGACCTGAGAGGTTGTACTACCTAGGAGGTTGGGTACGCGTGTAGCTGGCGGGTTGGCCGCCGAGCAGACGCGAGCCGAACTTGGCGACCTCAACCGACAGCTAAGAAGCCAACTGCTGAAGAGCACCCCCTAGCCTCCAATCAGCGAATACGATTCGACCGTCATGTCCCCGATATTTCGCGCACGTGCCGCGGAGCATCCCCAGCTTCACTGGCGGGAGATCAAGCCGCCTAAGCGCGGGCTGCCCCGTTTCGAACTGCGCGAGCTGTGGGCATACCGGGACCTCGCGCTGATCCTCGCGCTTCGAGATCTGCAGTTGATCTATCGCCAGACGCTTCTCGGCGTCGCCTGGGTGGTGCTGCAGCCACTGACGGCAATGCTGATCTTCGCTGTGGTATTCGGCCGCCTCGCGCAGCTGCCCAGCGACGGCGTGCCCTACACCTCGTTTGCGCTGGCCGGTCTGACGCTCTGGACGTTCGTCTCGACCGCCGTCTCGGCGGCGGCGACGTCGCTCGTCGAGGATCGCGACCTGGTAACGAAGGTCTACTTCCCGAGAATGCTCGCTCCGGTGGCCGCCGTGATGGCCGCAACCGTGGAACTGTTGATCGCGCTTGTCCTACTTATCCCGGTACTTGCAGTCGATCGTGTCATGCCGCCGCTACAGGTGCTGACGCTACCGCTGTGGATTGTCGGGGCAATCCTGCTGGCCGTCGCCGTTGGGCTGTGGCTGTCTGCTGCAAACGTTCTCTATCGCGACGTCCGATACATGCTCGGTTTTCTGTTGCAGGCGTGGATGTGGATCAGTCCAGTCGCGATCAGCAGTTCGCTGGTGCCCAGCGGTTGGAAGTGGGTATACAACCTCAATCCGGCCGCCGGTCTGATCGACGGCATGCGCTGGGCGCTACTCGACGGCCCTTCGCCAGGCCCGCAGCTCGCCGTGTCGGTCGTCTCGCTAGTTCGTGCTACTGGTTTCCGGCGCCGCCTGGTTCCGCGCGGCGGAGCGCGTCTTCGCGGACACGATTTAAATGGGCGAGCCCGCGATCCAAACCGAGAGCCTCGGGAAGCGCTTCCGACTGGGCGTCGGCTCCGCGCGATACGACACACTGCGCGAGGCTCTGGCCCGGGCCGTGCGACGCGGCGAGACGACGAAGCAACAACTATGGGCTCTTCGCGGCATAGATTTGGAAGTTGAGCGCGGCGAGACGCTGGGAATCGTCGGGCCCAACGGAGCCGGCAAAACCACGCTGTTGCGGATCCTCGCCGGAATCACTTTCCCCACCGAGGGTCTTGCGCGAACTCGCGGTACGGTTGCTTCGCTTCTCGATGTGGGTACCGGTTTTCACCCGGAGCTGACCGGTCGAGAGAACATCTTCCTGAGCGGCACCGTGATGGGCATGCGACGCCGCGAAGTTGGCGAGCGCTTCGACGAAATCGTCGAGTTCTCTGGCGTCCAGCGATTTCTCGACACCCCTGTCAAGCGCTACTCGGAGGGTATGCGCCTGCGCCTGGCCTTCGCGGTCTCAGCCCACCTCGAGCCGCCGATTGTGGTTGTCGATGAGGTGCTTGCCGTCGGGGATTCGGCATTTCGCGAAAAGTGCATGGGGAAGATGGCTGAGATGGGGCGGCGCGATCGCACGGTGCTTTTCGTGAGCCATGACCTAGGCGCGATCACGCAACTCTGTAGTCGCGCAGTGTGGCTGCAAGGAGGCCACGTCCAATCCGACGGCCCGGCACGCGAAGTCGTGTCTTCGTATCTTTCGCACGTGGCCCCCGGGCAGTTGCTCGACGAAGAGTTCGATGCGGAATCAGGCGCGGCAGTGGTCGTGCAGCGGGTCACCGTGCGCGACACCGCGACGGGTCAGGTGCTCGCAACGCCAGAGCGCGGCCGTCCGTTCACGATCGAGATGGCATTCGAGCTGCGCGACGCAATCACTGACGTGAACGTCGCCTTCATGCTCGTCGACGAGCTGGGCGCGATGATCATCGACGACGACGTGCGCGACCGACCAATTGGTAACGAGCTGTCCGGCGAGCCTGGGCTCTACGTGGTTTCGGCGACGATCCCACCGGTGCTGCGGGCGGGCACGTACACGTTGCGCACCTGGATCGGCAATGACTACGAGGATTCGGTCCAACTCGACTTGCTGAGGATCCGCGTCGCGCCACGGGCGGAGGATCCCAAAGGGTTTCTGGAGCGTACGCGCGCCGTACAACCCGAGATCGAATGGAACGTCCGTAGGGAGCCCGCGCTCTGATTGCGAACCGGACCACACACCGACTGTCGAGCGCACTTCGTGCGCGAGGTAAGCGAATGCCGGAGAACGTGGCTAATGCTTGCACTTCCGTCAACAGATTCGCCATTCCAATCATAACTGGATTCGGTGTCGTGTCGATCATCAGTGCGAGCTACGTGGGCCTGAATGGCTACCACACGTGGCGCCTGGCAGACAGCTATTCCCAAATACTCGGCATGCTCGGTCAGCGCGGGCTTGGCCCGGTTGACACATTTCACGGCTGGGCGGAAGTATTCGACATGCCCGTGTACCAAGCGATCATTGCGGGCCTCGCAACAATCACCGGTAGCGAGCCGCTGCTTATCGTGCGTGTCTTTGATGCCGTTCTGTTCGTCATATTCATATATGCGGGAGCCCGGATCGCAGATACACTGAGACCGGGTAGCGGATTAGTGCTTGCGGTCCTCCTAGTCACGTCGCCGCTTTATCTGAACTATTACTCGACGCCGCTACCAGATCTTCTGAGCATGACGTGTTCGATTGCGGCAGCAATGCTCTTAGTCAGCCCTTCGCACGAATCACGCTACTGGCACGCCTTGCCGTTAATCGCTCTCGGCGCGCTCATTAAATCCCCAGTCGCTTTCGTTTTCCTCACCTTCTATGTGACATGGCTACTCGTAAATCGGCATTTAACGATGTCAAATCGCGGCGCCTGGCTGCGACTTACCGGAGTACTCGCAATTTCGTTGTCCGCGGCTCTTGCCGCCGAAATGGTCAGGTGGTCGATTACTGGTTGGCCGTTCGCGAGCGGGAAGCTGCGCTGGTACTTCGGCACGCTCAACGATCGCATCTCCCCTAAAACATGGATATGGGCGGCGCGCCATTTCAATGACGCATGCGCGTTTAGCTGGCTAGCAATTGTGGCATTGATCGCGCTGGCAGCCTACATAGTCGTAGGACGCTCCAAGGCGTTTAGACTATTGCTACCGCTAGTCGTTGGATACATGTCAGGTTGGCTGGTCTTCACAGATCTTTACGCAGACCATGATTATTACGGACTGCCCACCATGTTCATGGTGTTCGCAGCGGTGAGCATCGCGGTGCGCGGAATCGGTAGCTCGATGATGAATCGCGATGAATGGCCGACCGCCGTTGGCGTTGGGTGCGTCCTTGCAGTCCCATTCATGATTATCTACGGTCATAAAGCTACCGTTTATGGTGTGACGAGCGAGGGCGACGCAATGAGATTTGCCCTTCGCGACGTGACGAGCTTTGTGTACGTGTCGGATGAGCCAGGTTATCCGACACCCGAGCCGGGCGGCTTGGCGGCCAAACCATTCGAGACCATATCGCCGTCAGAATTGCGGAAGTCCTGCACCGCAATCCTGGAACGAGCACACGCGCTCGTGGTACGGCGTCAGAACGCAGAAAAGTTGCCGCAGTGTAGGACAATGGCACGAGAGTCTGCACAATCTTTTTTGGTCGGCCCTACATACGAAATCTTCGTGCTGGGAAATTAACCTTGTTCGAATGACCGGACGCATCGACGGTCGGCGGGAGGCCCTGGTTTCTGAGAAGGATTGCGATCTACTTCACGGCCTTGATGCCGATTGTGACCTGGAAGTCGGGGTCTTGGAGGTCGAGCTCACGCCGGCTCATGTCCTCTGCGGCGAGGCCGTACAAGAATGCCGACGCCGCGACGACGTTCCCCCAACAATCCACCGTGACGTTCGCGGGCTCGAAGGCTTCCTCGAAAAGGCGGCGTGCCGACAGCGTGGTAAACCGCCAGTAGTCCCCCCATGAGTCAATGTCGGGGCGGCAGATCTGAGATATGCCTGGAACCGTGACCAGCGCAGTACCGCCCGGTTTCAGAATGCGGTGGATTGTGCGGATGGCCGCCTTGACGTCGTAGATCACGAGCAGCGTCTGGATGCAGATGACGCAGTCGTACGTGTCCGAGGGCAGGTTGCTCCCGTCGGCGAGGTCGGCGACGATCGTGCTCCGCGGGCTCTCCGGCGACGCGTCGAGCACATCGATGCGATCCACGCCCAAGCCGAAGTGCCGGGCGTACGTGTCATTGCCAACCTCAAGCACGTCCCCACGGATCGCTCCCGGCGTGTACGCGGAAAGGCCGCTGTGGCGGCGCAGGAAGTCGTCAATGTAATAGCGGTCAATCGGAGTTCCGCGGCTTCCGCCGAAGTTGCGGCTGATCGGCAGCAGCCGACGGGGTGTGCCAAGACGGACGATTTGGCGTGGCAGCCCCAACCGGAGGTAGCGGCGGCGGATGCCGCCCTGAACGGACGCGGGCAAGAGGTCAAAGGCCCGGCGGGCAACAGAGCGCTGTTCGGCAGTCATCGCGTCGGAGACTTCAGCAAAGTCCGGACGACGTCAAACGCGAATTCTCCGTCGTTACTGTGCGGTTTGGGCTCGTAGCGACCAAGAGCAAGGGGATCTGAGCCCGGTGTGACAGCTTCCCTCGTGCAGGTGACGCCGATCCGGAAGTCACATTTCCGCGCGGCCTCGACCACGCGGGCGTCGAACCGACCGTGGGGATATGCAATCGTGTCCACTGGGTACCCGGCGAACTCGGCGAGTTCGGCTCGGCCTTCGGTCAATGCGCGCGCCAGCTGCTCGTCATCGAGCTCCGTGAGCCGGTCGTGGCGAATGGTGTGAAAACCGATGTGCGGCAAGCGGCGAGCGTCCTGCGCGGTCAGCAACTCGTGTTCCGGCGGCGGGGCGGCTAGTTGCTCGAGTTTGTGGGCGACAGCATCACGCGACTCGGGTGCCAGCACTTCGATTGCCCGACCAATGTGATGAATGGTGCCATCGCCGAGGAGAGAAGTGACGTCGGCGCCACGATCGACCGCCCGTTGCAAGCGCTGCCACCAATAATCGCGAGACGGGCCCTCGAGGAACGAGCCGCACAGAAAGAACGTCGCCGGCGCATCTGCCGCGCGGAGCTCGGGAAGCGCATGAGTGACGTGATAGCCGAGGTCGTCGTCGAACGTCAGCGCGACCGGAAAAGGCTCACCCTTGCGCCGGGCGGCGACCGCATGTTGGAGGTCCGACAGCTCTACGAGCCGGTAATCGCGACGCAAATAGGCAATCTGGCGCGCGAAACGTCCTCGGGAGATCGGCGGGACCAGCTCGCGCAGCGGATCTCCGTCCCGATCTCCGACCGAGTGGTACATGAGGACAAGGCCGGCTCGGCGATTGGAAGCCCGCGTGGCGAGCAGCAGCGGTCGCCAAAGTAGCGGCTTGAAGATCCGCCCCATAAGCCTGAGGATCCGCTTGAGGTGCAATTTGAGCGCGATGCTGGCGCCTGCGGCTGCATGCTCGAGCACCCTGCGTACGCGCCAACCATCACGGACACCCGACCCGCGATGCAAAAAAAGCCCCGCATCAGCTCGAGAATCGCCTCGAGGAATCCCCACCGATACAGCTTAGCGGGAGCACCAGAGCCACGCGGGAACTAGTAGCTACATCGTGATGCTCCTCCGACCTGTGCTTGCCACTCGGACAGCGAATCGACAAACTTGGAGCATGCCACGCGTTTCCGTCGTGCTGATCTTCCTCAACGAAGAGCGCTTTCTTGAGGATGCGGTGCGCAGCGTGTTCGAGCAGACACTGACTGACTGGGAATTGATCCTCGTTGACGACGGATCCACCGACCGAAGCACTGAGATTGCGCGAAAGCTGGCGTCTCAGGACGAAAGGATCTGCTACGTCGACCATCCGGGACATGAAAACCGCGGGATGGCGGCATCGCGGAACTTCGGCGTTGCGCATGCGTCCGCGCCTTATCTTGCGTTTCTCGACGGAGACGACGTGTGGGCGCAATGTAAGTTGGCCGAGCAAGTCGACGTCTTGGAGAAGATGCCCGACGTGGCCATGGTCAACGGCGCGATCGTCTACTGGCACAGCTGGTCGCCGGGGTCGACCCAACAGGACAGCCTCAAACTGACGGGAGGTTTCGCCGACCGACGGCTTGACCCGCCGGAGGCGGCGCTGCAGATCTATCCGCTGGCGAAGTCGAACGGCGCAGGGGTCGACTTCCTCGTCAGGCGGAGTGTGTTCGCGGAGGTCGGCGGCTTCGATGAGCGTTTTCGTGGAATGTACGAGGACCAGACGTTCCTCATTCGGATCTTCCTTCGGTACCCCATTTACATATCGTCGCGAGGGTGGCTCTACTACCGGCAGCATGCAGATTCCGCTTGTGCGGAAATTTCTCGTCGGGCTTATCTACGCGTGCGAGGTGTCTTCCTTGACTGGCTGAAGGACGACGTTGAGCGGCTCGCCGATCGCCGTGTCCGCGAAGCTCTTCGGCGCGCCCGACGACAAGTCCGGTACCGGAAGCTCATGCTCCCGGCGTCCTACGCGTACGACGATATCCGCGACCACCTTCCCACCGGGTTCAAGAAGCGGGTGAAGCACACCATCGGCCGTACGCGACACCAAGAGCAGGCAACGGCAACCGGCACATCTGAGGTCCCCTCGAATCCGCGCGAATGCCGTGAGAACGGCGCCTGACAGCACGAGGCCAAATGCCATGGCAGTAGCCATCGCCCACGGCAGCCTCAATCGCACTTGCCTGGGCCTGGCGCGTTTGTGGTCCGAAAAGCGCAGCAAATCTGCACACTGTAGCCATGGCTCTGGTTTCGGTCGTGCTGATCTTCCTTGATGAAGAGCGCTTCATCGAGGAGGCGGTGCAGAGCGTTCGTGACCAGACACTCACGGATTGGGAACTGATCCTCGTCGACGACGGCTCAACCGACCGCAGCACCACGATCGCCCGCGATTTGGCGGCCCACGACGAGATGATTCACTACGTCGACCATCCCCAGCACCGGAATCGCGGAATGAGCGCTTCGCGCAATCTCGGTGTGGCACAGAGCAATTCGCCTTACATTGCATTTATCGACGCGGATGACGTGTGGCTACCGACCAAGCTTTCCGAGCAGGTCAATCTGCTGACGAGCATGCCTGACGTGGCCATGGTCTGCGGCGCGATGCTTCTGTGGTACAGCTGGGATCCCGGCGCGATGGGATCGGACCGCGTCGTGCTGACCGGCGGCGTAGCCGACCGACGTCTTGACCCGCCCGAAGCCGCCCTAACGCTCCGCCCGTTGGGCCGCGGAAGCGGCATGGGGACAGACATACTCGTGCAGCGCTCCGCGTTCGACTCGGTTGGCGGATTCGAAGAGCAGTTCCGCGGATTCTTAGAGGATCAGGCATTCTTCATAAAGGTTTTCTTGCGCTACCCCGTCTACATCTCATCGCAGCTATGGATTCGGTACCGGCAGCACGACGCCTCCTGCATTGGGCAAGCAACGCGCGCTGACCGCCTGCGCCAGCGCAAAATCTTCCTGAACTGGCTGCAGGAAGATGATAGGCGGTTTACGGACGATCGCGTCAGCGCGGCAGCGCGGCGCGCTCATCGCGGAGTCCGGTATCGAACGCTCTCAGCCCCAGCCTTTGCTGTATACGACCGTCTCCCCCTGGAGTGGCAGCTGCGTATCAAGCGAGCCCTTCGACGCGACACCTCTGCCCCGCAAAGCTCATTTAAGGTGACCGTGGAATCGCAAGAGTGAATGCGGAGCCAACCGTCGTCTGTCGACGCCAGCCTTGGTCGGGCGCGAAGTCGCACGCCACGCACACTGCCGCGATCAGATCAGCTGACGCCCATCAGATTCACATTGGTCCCCACAAATATGTTGGGCGCCAAGCGATTCCGGGCGCATCGCGCACCGGCATCGACAACTGTCAGTGCGCTCGGCTGCCAGGTGGTGATCTACATTCAGCCGACGGCCAGGTGTGCGATGGGAGGAACTACTACAACTGCGCACCGGCGATCAGGCCGCGGAAACCGCCAGCGCCAGCCTACCGCCGCCCAACGCCGCCACCACGATGTTCATCAGCTCCGAAATCGTTGATCCACGATCGGCGAATTTCCAATTCCACGGCGAATTTGCTGGCAAGCATGGATAATGCCGCTCCCTGTAATCTCGAGCCCGAGCGCAACGGATGAAGGTCAAGGCCTCCTACTGTTTGCTTCTGCACTCGCTTTTGTCCGGTGCGCCGAAATCAGCAACGGTATGCTTCGGCAGATGGCGGCTTCGCCAGGCGAAGCTTGCGAGGGGACAATCAGCGATAAGGGGCCTTGCCGTGACTTTTCAGGACTTCTTGAAACTACTGCGTACGCGGTGGCTGATCATCGGCATCACGACCATCGCCGCGGTGTTGGCAGCCTTGGCATTCAGTTTGCTCACGACGCCGCTCTACGAGGCCTCAACCCGACTCTTCGTGTCCACCGCGTCCGGCGCATCGGTGGACGAGATATATACAGGCAACCGGTTCTCCCAAGAACGAGTGAAGTCGTACACCGAGCTGATTATGGGCGAGACCTTGGCCCAGCGCACTATCGACAAACTAAGTCTGGACATGAGCGCCGAAGACCTCCAAAACCACGTCAAGGCGACCTCGACCCTCGAAACGGTCTTAATCAGCGTAACGGTCACTGACGAGTCACCGGAACAGGCACGTGACATTGCCGACGCATTGTCCGACGAGTTCGTTGTCATGATTCGCGAATTGGAAACGCCCGGGGACGGCGCCATGCCGGACGCGCGCGTCGTTGTCGAGCAGCGCGCGTCGATGCCCGACAGCCCGGTATCTCCGAAAACCCGTCGCAACCTTGCCATTGGCCTCGCCCTCGGCGGGCTGTTGGGCATCGGCCTCGCGTTCCTCCGCGATCAGCTCGACAACACCGTGAAGGACCGACAAATTCTTGAAGACATCACTGGCGTCGGACTAGTCGGCAGCATTCCGCTTGATAAGGCGCGGCGTAAAGAACCGGCCATAATTTTCGAAAGCGACAACTCCGCAATTGCTGAAGCCTTCCGCAAAGTTCGGACCAACTTGCAGTTCCTCGCGGTCGATGATCCACCACGGGTACTCCTCATCACGAGCTCGACGCCCAACGAGGGGAAATCCACCACAGCGATAAACATCGCGTTGGCGTTGGCGGAAGCCGAACACAACGTGGTGCTAGTTGATGGTGATCTGCGACGCCCCAGACTGGGCGATTACCTCGAGTTGATCGGGTCGGTCGGGTTCAGCACAGTGCTGGCTGGCCGAGCATCTCTCAATGAGGTGCTGCAGAAGACACGTTTCGCGGGAGTGACGCTCCTCGCCTCAGGAGCTGTTCCGCCGAACCCAAGTGAACTACTTGGGTCGATGGCAGCAAGAAAGTCTTGGACGAATTGCGTGCCCACTTCGACTACGTCGTGGTTGATTCCTCTCCGCTTCTCGCGGTTACGGACGCCGCAGTTCTGGCATCTGAAACCGACGGTGTTCTCATCATGGCCCGATTCGGGCAGACCAAACGAGAGCAGCTAGCGCACGCGGTGGAACATCTCGGGGATGTCGGAGCTTCGTTGCTCGGCGCGGTTTTCACGATGACGCCCACACGGGGAGGCGCAGCGTACAGCTATGGCTACAGCTACTACGGCGACGAAACGAAAAAGGCAGCTTCTACTGCTGTAGCTGGAGGTTCAAAACGTAGGCGAGCGAACCGATCGACTGGCCGTCGAGGTGTTACGACCGAGAGCTAATCCGGCACGCCGGTGTGTATCAAACGCGTGCCGCCTAGGTAACGACGTCGGGCAGGTGAAGTGGAACGGAAACGCGGCGGGTCGAGTGGGGCACTTGTCCTCCCGACGCGGTGGGGCGTTTCGCCTCCCGCGCGTTCTCAGCGCCTGTCGTGCCCGTAGGCGACGTGCCGGTTGACCTCTCACGGGCGCCGAAGGCAACCGTCGGTGTCCCCGCCATCATGAAGAACCGCTTGCGCAACTCAGATGTAGACGTGCACCCATCAGCCGCTACAGCCCGGTCAGCGGAAGCGTGCGCGGGCTCGGCGGTGGCCGCATCGGGGTAACTATGGGCCCACCGCCATACGGCGTGGGCTTTGGATACGACCTCGATTGCACTTCGCTACACGGCGAGTGAGATGTGGTATTTTTGGCTTTCACAGAGACCTGCCGGGGGGTAGTCGCCGATGCGGCGGACAATTCAGATCGAGTTCAACGAGTTGAGCCCGACGCTCATCGACGAGTTCATCGAGGCTGGGGAGCTGCCGAATTTTCGGCGGCTGCGGGACTCCTCCGAGGTCTTCATCACCGACGCGTCCGAAGAGCTCAACCTCGAGCCGTGGGTCCAATGGCCGACGCTTCACACAGGAATCAATGACCGCGACCACGGCCTCCAGCACCTCGGCGAGGCGGGAAGGATCAACGGCCGGGGGGTCGCCCGCGAGTTGGCTGGCGCCGGGTTCAAGGTCGGTGTGTTCGGCTCGATGAACCTGGATTACGGGCCGCTCGACGGGTTCGTCATGCCCGATCCGTGGAACGCGGGCTCGGCGCCGCATCCCGCCAGTCTGGGGGCCTTCACCAACTTCGTGGTCTCCGCAGTGCAGGAGAACGCCGCCGACACGCTGGACAGGCGGGCGGCCGTCCCGTTCCTGAAATACGTGGCTACTCACGGCCTAACCCCGGCCACTGCCATCTCGGCGGCGCGACAGCTGATCGCCGAGCGGCGCGACCCGGGGTTGAAGTGGCGACGGTCTCTCGTCCTGGATGCTATTTCCTACGACGTCTTCCGTAACCTAGTGCGCCGCAACGAAGTTGCCTACGCCACCTTCTTCTCCAACTCAACCGCCCACTTCCAACACTATTACTGGCGGAACTTCCGGCCCGCGAGTTTCGCAGTGCCGTCACCCCCCGAGGACCACCCGTCCCTGGCAGACGCAGTGCTCGCCGGATACCGTAACCATGACCACCTTATCGGTCGCTTCCTCTCGGACTTCCCCCACGACAGGCTCGTATTCGTCACCGCCCTAAGCCAGGAGCCCTGGGACACGACGATGTGCACGTACCGGCCGAAGGACTTCGACCGGTTGCTGGACCTAATCGGCGTTGACGTAGCCCTTGCCGCGGTCGAACCGGTCATGGCCGAAAGGTTCTTCCTGTCCTTCCAGAATGAAACGGCCGCTTACGACGCCATGGAACGGCTGAAGGGCTGCAGAATCGGCGACGAGCCTGTGTTCTACGTGGAGCAGACGGAGGCGCTCAGAGTCAAGGTCGGATGCGCGTTGAACGACTGGTGCCTGGACCAGGGAATGGTGACGCTGCCGGACGGCGCGCAGGTGCCGTTCGATGAGCACTTCCTCCGGATCCACAGCATCCGAAGCGGCCGCCACCACACCGACGGCTGCTTCTGGGTCCAGTCGATGGCGCCACGCATGATTGAGGACAAAATACCGCTAACCTCAGTCGCTCCCACCATTCTTCGGCTCTTCGGCGTCGATGCTCCGTCCTACATGAAGGAGCCACCGGTACAGTTAGCCGACTGAGATGTTGGGTTCCGGTTGATCGAGGCCGTCCCGTGGGTTGGAACGATCTCAGCGCTCCGAGAACCGATCACCCCGGTCCGAGAGGCCGGTCAGTCACGAAGGGAAACATTGCGTTGCTGTCCTCACGGCTGACCCCTACCCAGTGGGGCCGGCGGCTTATGTTCCTGCGAGGCCTTTACCAAAGGCTCGGGTTCCGAGGATTCCTTGAGGAGCTGGTGCGCCGCGCGTTGCTATTCTCCCGGCTGACTCGTACCCCGGGGGGTCGGCGGCTCATGTTCAGGCTCTACTACTCGCGGAACACCTGGCAGGACACCGACTCTCGCTCGGGCGGCGGGTCGAACCTCGAGCAGACCGCGATCATCCGCCGCGAACTGCCGTCGCTTTTCGACCGCCGTGGCATCAGGGTCCTGCTCGACGCGCCCTGTGGTGACGGGGTCTGGTGGCGGCACGTCACCCACGACCTCGAGCGGTACATCGGCGTCGACGTGGTGCCCGCGGTGGTGTACCGCGACGACAACGACGCACGCCACGAGTTCCACCGGCTCGACATTGTCACCGACCAGCTGCCCCAGGCGGATGCGGTGCTGTGCCGGGATCTGTTCATTCACTTCTCCGAGGCACTGACACTCGACGCGCTGCGTAACCTCAAGAAGTCCGGTGCCACCTACCTCATCACCACGACGTTCCCCGGCCGGAAGAACCGCGATATCGAGACCGGCGACTACCGACCTATCGACCTAACCGCACCGCCGTACAATTTCCCGGAGCCGCTCGAACTCATCAACGAGGGCTGCACTGAGGCCGGTAGGCGGTTCACCGACAAGTCCCTCGGGGTGTGGCGCTTCGCCGATCTGCCCGTCGACTGATGCCCAGACCGGGTTTACGCTCCGAGACTGGCGACGTTTCCCAGAAAGGGGTCAGCGGCGGTTGTCTAGCGCGGTTGGGTGGCTACGCCGACGGCCGCGAACTTAGTCGTCCCGCGGCCGACCGACGGCCGGCTTCGATCGATGCCTTGCGGCGGGATGGCGGCCTGGCCGGAGACAGGTCAGTTCGTGAGCCTGCGGGCTCGGCAGGGTCCGGGGCACCCCCGCGAGCCGGCTGCTCACTCGCGACCAGGAGAGCGGTCATGGCGAGACCCGTACACACGAACAGCTGTGACGCCACGGTGAACGTGAGGTTGAACTCGGCGATCGACACCGTCAGGAGAACTAGGACGTAGCCGGTCGCCACGGGTACTACGCGGCCGCGGTCCAGCGTGAGGGCCTTTCGGCTGAGCGTCACCAGGAGAACGAAACCGAGGGCGAGCATCACGAGACCTCCGGTCACCCCCCACTGCACGAAAAGGTTGTGGCCCGACGTCGTGCGCGGTCCCAAATGCGTGACAGATGCTGACACGCCGCGGTCCCAGTACGCCCCGATTCCAAAAAGCGGGGAGCCGTCACCTCCCCAGGCGGTAAGCGCCCCCTGCCAAACCGCGGCCCGGGTGGAGAAGGCTGCGGAGTCGGTCACGAGAAGGGGGAGTGCGACGATGGACGCGCCCGCACCGATGAGAGCGACGGCAGTAGCGGTGCGAGCGCGGAACGGGGCCGCGAGCGAGCGGAGCAGCGCGAAGGCCACGATCACGCCGACCGCGATGATGGCGGTGCGTGAGGCGGTAAGGAGAAGGACAGCCACGACGACGCCGTATCCGAGGAGCCGACGCGGCCGACTGCGCCACAGCCCGATGAAGGGTAACGTCAAAGCCAGGAACGACCCGAGCGCGTTGGAATGGCTCATCGGACCGGCGAGGACCACATTCGCCACGACCGCTTTGTCCACTGCGATCGAATCTGCGCCGGAAATGAGGAAAAGCGCGTTGTCCGGCAGGATCGCGTAGAAAGCAGCCGAGTAGGCGGCCACCAGCACGCCCGCCAGGCCAATTACCCCAAGGTCGCTCACCGAGGGTCGAAGCGCGCACACCGCGAGCACGACCGCGACAAGGGAAACCTGAGCGGCGAGTGCGTTGAGCGAGACGTGCGAACCGGCCGTCATTCGAAGCTGCGTGAGGATCGCGAGCGCCATCAGCATCAGGGCGCCACCGCCCACGCGCAAGCCGGTGCGTCCAAACCGTCCCACGGCGACGGCCGACACAAGCAGGACCAGCACGCTGCCGAGGGCCGAAACCTGCGAGGCCAGCGGGGAGACTTCAGCGACAGCCTCGAGGCTGGGCGGTGGGTGCGGGTTCGTCGCGTAGTTCACCGCACCCGGGCCGACCGACTTCACGAGGAGGGCGAGGCAGAGCAGGCCAAAGGCTCTCGTTCGCGCACGCGCGTCGCCGTCATGGGCGGTTGGACCTTCTTCTGCCGGGCCCAATGCCTGCCGGGCTCCCCGGCGCAAGCGGGCCGTAGAGGTGCCCGAGCATTCAGTCGTCTGAACCACGAACAGCCTCCTCCTTCAGCAGCCGTCGGGCGATCGGCGCCGTCAGCATGAAGAACAGGAAGTCCCCGCAGGCAAGGCTCCACGATACGCCCGCCGCACCCACCGCACGGCCGGTTGCGGCCATGAGGAGCACCGCCACCACACCGGAGACGATCGTTGCGCGCAGCACCGCGTCGGTGCGGTTGGCCGGCACCAGCACGTTGCGCCACAGCGGCGTGCCGACGGAGACGAAGAGGAAGGCGACGGCGTACCCGCCGCAGATCGCGTACGACGGGGCGACGTCGTTACCGAACAGGAACCGTCCCACTGTCGGCCCAAGCGACGAGATGCCCGCGGCGCCGAGCAGTCCCAGAACAAGGTGGAGTCGGAGGGCGGTCACGTGCGCCGACGACCTCGTACGGTCACCCAGGACCCACTGCTGGAGCGCGTTCGCCAGGCTGCTCACGGAGACCAGCGCGTATCGGTACAGACGGTCGGTGCTCGCCAGGGCGGGGGCCCCCGACAGCGACAGCACATGCGCTATCGGGACAGGAGCGGACGAGTAGGCCGCACCCACTAACGACAACGCGGCTCCGCGGAGGCGCTCGGCCAGGCCCAGCGTCGGAGGAAGGGTCGCGCCTGCCGGGAGCCAGCTGTCGAACTCCCGCAGGTGAAAACAGGTCAGGCCGACAATCAGGAGGACCAGGAGAGTGACTGGATACACCCACACCGCACCTGTCACGAGGATCACCGCCGCCGACGCCGCCGCGGCCGACAACCGCGGAAACACCTCGTAGCCAGCGATCCACGACGGTCGGCCCGCCCCCACCGCGAACCAGTTCAGGGTGAACCCCGACCACGAGGCCGAGACACACATGAGGACATGGGTTACAGGCATCGCGCCGTTACTCATGGCGAGACCGAGGCCGGCGCACAGCGGAAGCACGACAGCCCCCAATTTCAGTCGCGAGCCGACCGAGGCACGGTAGATCGCGTCCCGTTCCGAGCTGCTCGCGGCCACCGCCGCGTGCGCCTGACCGTTGACGCCCCATCCGGACAGGATCAGCAAGCCGGCAAATGCGCCCACCGCCTGACAGGACAGCAACGACGCCCAGACGCCCGGGCTCACAGCTCGCGCGATGACGGGTAGCACGAGCAGGGGCGAGACGGCGCCGACCATCGAGAGCCCGCCGAAGGCGGACACCCGGCGTAGCAGGGATGACCCAAGGCTGGCCATGTCACGACCCGACCAGAACTGCTTCGAACCGGTCGGCGGCCGCCCGAAGGCTCAGCTCCTCCGCGCGCGCCAGCCCTACGACGGCCCTTCGCGCGAGCTCCTCGGGCGAGTCGAGGAGTTGTCGCGTCGCCTGGGCGATGGCGCGGGCGTCCCCTCGTTCGACGACCACGGCGGCGCCACCGGCGAACGATGGCACGCCACCGTTGTCCGTGCTCACCACGACAGCGCCACAGGCCATGGCCTCCAGCGCGGGCAGCCCAAAACCCTCGAAGTCGCTGGCGCACACGAACACCTGCGCTCCCTGGTAGAGCGCCGTCAGGACACCCGGCGCCGGGTCCTCGTGGTGCGAAACCGCGGGATGGAGACCGGGAGGCCGCCGACAGGCACCGAACGTGCGCAGGCGGGTGGCCGGCTCGGCCTCGGCCAGCGCGTTGAACGCGTCCACCAAGAGGTCGGTCCGCTTGAATGCCTGCTCCGATACCATGGCCAGCGCGCTGCGCGGTCGGCAACCGATAGGCGGACCGGGGGGGAACCGATCGGTGTCCACCCCGTTCTCGACCAGGCTGGCCGGCAGGCCGTGCGCGTCCGCGATCGACTTCAGCCAGCCGGAGACGACGACGCGGGTCAGCGGGTAGCGCCAGGTCTCCAGCACGGCGTCACGGGGCAGGGAGAAGTCCTCGAAATGCTGGATCAGGTAGACCCCGCGCGTTCGAGCGCCGATGAGGCGGCGTACCAGGTCTGCGGTGCCGACGGAGGTGGCCACCACCACATCGCTGTGGGCACACGTCGTTCGTCGACGGCGGCGTAGTTGCGCACGTGAATCTCGGGAGCGAGACCCGCCCAGGCCGGCCGGTGCCGCCACTGCAGGGTGTACCGCACGGCGGCCACTGCGCGACGGGCAGGGACGTGGGTCGCAGGTGGCTCATGCGCATGTGGACGAGGTGGACGGCGTGGCCGCGGGCGACGAGGTGATTGGCGTACTGGTAGACGACCTTGTAACCGCCGACGGGTCGGCGTGCAATCCCGGGGAGGATGAACGTCACTGTTGCCATGTCTCCCCCCTTGTCGGCAGCCACCGCGAGCGGGGTGCGCGCCAAGCGAGCAGCAGCGCCACCTCGCGAAGGACATGCGCGATTTTGATCTCGGGACAGCGGCGCCGCAGGGTCCCGGCGAGCCTGACGCTAGCTATGATCCGTCGCGGACCCGTGGCGTCGTAAGCCGCCGCAAGGGGCCGAAGGTCCGGACAGAGGTGGGCAGCGGCCCGGAGGGCGCTCGACCGGTTCGCCTGCCTCCGCGAAGGTGCGCGGCCATTTCGGCCGAAGCCGAGACCGGAATGCGCCCCGAACGGCGTGGGCCAACGACGTTCGAGGCGTGGACCCGGTAGCAGCCGAGCTGGGCAGGGACCATGGCGATCCCGCCGTTGCGGCATGCTGCCGCGACCAGCCAGGGCTCGTAGTACCGCAGCTTCGAGGAAGGCCCCGCGCCGTCTCGGCGACCTCGCGTCGGGCGAGGATCGTGTGGCCCACCACGGGATTGCGGAAGATGCTGGCGAGCGGGTCGTCCCCTCCACGGGTTGCAGGCGACGCGAGCCCAGGTAGCTCGGCTCGGTTACAACACCCTCCTCGTCGCACAGGCGCACATCGCTGTAGACCAGCGCCGCACCCGTGGCCTCTAGACGAGCGATCGACTGGGCCAGCTTGTCGGAATCCCAGATGTCGTCCTGGTCCGACATCGCGAAGTATGGAGTCTCGACGAAGCTGAGCAGGCGGGCGACCGCGGCAGTGAGGCCAGCGTTCGGTCGACGCTCCGCGAGCGTGATTCGTTCGTCCTGCTCGGCGAGGTCGGTCGCCAGCGCGAAGGAGTCGTCAGTGGACCCGTCGTCGAGGATGACGAGCCGCAGGGCGACGCCCTGCTGGGCGAGGATGCTGTCGACCTGCTCACGCAGGAAGCGCGCTCCGTTGTAGACCGGCATCAGCACCGTGACGGCAGGGAGGCCTGGGTCAGTTCTGCTCATAGACCCCGCCCTTGACCGTGCGTCGCCAGATGACTTCGAACTACGTCAGCGAAGAACACTGGGTTAGCATGTGTACTGCCTGGTTCAGCGTCGACAGGAAAGACGTTCTGTCACGCTGCTTAGACACGAACGCCCGCCAGAAAACCTTCGCCGGAAACGCGTACGGAAAAGGGCCGTTCGGGTTGAAGTTCGCGATCCGGAGTTTCTCGTGGCCAAGTCCGGCGAGGACGTGAGCGACCCGACGGTCCTCGAGCCCGAATTGCCCAGCGTCGATATCGCGCGTCAGGGCGAGATTCGCTGCGCAGGCGTACTCGACCTTCTGCTCCCGACACACCTCGATGAAGTCGTCGAGTGTCCCCCGCTCCTCGATCAAATCTAGATAGCGCTTGATCAGGTAATAGGCTTCGATTGTGAACGTCTTCTCGGGAAAGACATTGTGGAACATGATCGCCGTGAGTTCGGCATGTGGCTGCAGAATCGGCACCGCGTACCCGTCTACTTCCACTTGCTCGGTGAGATTTCGCATGCGGCGCGGATCGAGATAGATGAAGTAGTCGGTCGACGGCGCCACGTAGCAGTCGATGTAGTAGACGCCGCCCTTTTTCGT
Organism: uncultured Actinomycetota bacterium; assembly: GCA_963766465.1. GTDB lineage: Bacteria > Actinomycetota > Actinomycetes > Mycobacteriales > Mycobacteriaceae > Mycobacterium. The sequence goes on along the minus strand of CAVXZT010000008.1, from coordinate 847,707 downwards.
GGTATCGGTAATACCCTCTCCACCCTGCTCGATGAGGGTGGTTTGGCGGGGCGCATCCTCCATCCATTTGAACCCGCCGTCAGCTGTGAGGTGCTCGACCAGTTCCCGATGGCGACGAGCGTCGAAGGGGAACCAGTCGGTGTCATTGGGCGTAGACGCAAAAGGCTTGATCGACTTGAAGAGAACCCAATCGTTTTTGGCCACTTCATCGAGCCGCCGCGCCAGTTTGGCTACTACACGGTCGGTGGCGGCACGCCTGGTCGTCAGCGATCGATGGAGTTCAGTCGCCTTGGGCCCAAGCGCGACGCCCCGGCGCAGACACTCCTCGAGGAACAAGAGACCGACCCGACTCTTGAATGCGAACTCGGTCATCTCCTCGACATCGGCTGCTTGCGGGGTGACCGCGCCTGTGCCGATGGGCCAGCCGATGGTCTGGAAAAGGAGTCGCGATTTCTCTGCCTTGTCCTTCATGCCCTAGTCGCCATCAGCCGGCCACTCGCTCTGTCGGCGCGCAAGGACGAATACTGGACCGGCCGGGTCCGCCGAGCAGGCTGCGGTACACCTCGTCGACTCGCGCATCAACCGATTCGGGGGCTACCAAACGTAGCGCCCGACTCCGAGCCGCCTTGGCATACTGAGCCCTCGGGGCCGTATCCTGCGTCAAGAGCCTGAGTAGGTGGTTCGACAGTTCCGAAGCGTCCCCGGGGCGGTAGAGCAGTCCGACCTGCGGATCATGAATCATCTCGGGCACGCCGCCGATATCAGCGGCGACTGTAGCGGTTCCGGCAAGCAGACTCTCGATTACGACACCCGGGAACGGATCGGGTTTGATCGAACAGTGCACAGATACGTCTGCCGCTAGCAGAAGAGCGGGGACGTCGTCGCGTTCGCCAAGCCACTGGACGCCTAATCGCTCCGCTTCTGTCGTGACCTCACGGAAGTATTCGGGGGAACCCCAGTAATCCGATCGGCCTTCCACACCGCCGCCCACCAAGACGAACGCGTGCCTGCGGCGGACCTCGTCGGGGAGCCTGCTGACCGCCTCCAGAAAGACCCGCTGCCCCTTCCACTCCTGAATGCGGCCGACCATGATCACCAACCGCTCGCCCGGGATCAGCCCAGCCGGGCGGGGCTGGCTCACGGTGACGTCCCCTGCGAACTCCACCAGAGTCGGGTTCCCTAGGTCATGGATGACGCAGTGACGGTCAGCGTGCGATTCGTGTGGGTCGTATTCGCGCCGCACGGCGTCTGACACGGATATGACCTGGCTGGAGATGCGCGGAAGCAGGCACTTGAAACCATTGCGGACAGCACCCGGCCTGATCATCCGGATGTGGTAGACGACCGGAATACGCCGCATGCGCGCAGCGAGCGCAGGGAGGAAATCATACAAATCGTTCACGTGCACGATGTCGGGATGTTCCCGGCCAAACAAGCGCAAGAAATGAAGCAGCGTCAGTGGCGCTGTTACGGCCAACTTCAGGAGCCCTCGTGCACCCGCAGTCACTTGCGGGCGAACAACCGGTGCAAGCACGACCGGAGTCCCCACGTCAGCGTGTGCGCGAGCGGCTGCGGTCGCCAAACGGAGACTCACAGTCGTGCGGTACCCCTGCCCCCACGACCGCATATGCCGCGCCATCGAGACCAAAACTAGGTCCGCGCCACCAACGTCTTCATTGTTCGAATGGACGTAGTGCACATGGGGTTTGGCGAGCGAGTTGACCACGTGATCGCGAAGCCACGGCAGTTCTCCTCGACGGGACGCGTCCCGTCAAGGACGACGAAACCAAAAGCGGACGCGATGGCTTCGTAGTATTGGAACCTCAGGCGTAGGTACTCGACATCAGGGATATCATCCTTACGCTGTAAGGAGACCTCGGGCTCGACGCGGAGGAACACCCGCACCTGTGGCAGGGGAAGCCGTGCTAATTGCCGTTGCGAGAGCTCGACTGCTTCGGCTGGCGACATCCCCAGTGTCAACGCCAGATTGACCACTACGTCGAACAGATACCTGTCGGCGACCAGTACCTGACGACGACGACTACGCAGAAACTTGAATGCCAGCTGCAAGCGATAGTCAAGTAGCAAGGCGCCGATATAAACCCGTGTGGCCCACTGGTAGCGAGTGACCATCGCCTGCTTTTGGGCTACCTCGCGGGAGGAGTTCGTGTCCAGCGCCGATTGTTCCGGTGACTCCATCTTGCGCCACCGCAATCTCAGGGCTACGCGCACTGGCGCCATGATGTAGCTCTCGGCGGCAAGCCATTCGCGGGCAGCATCGATGCCTTCTTCTCGAAGAAGTTCGACAAGCGCCGTGCTTAGCGTCGTCTTGCCGCTTCCATCTGTTCCCATGATCGTTACTATGCGGCGCATGGCGATGCCTCCACGATCCGAAGGACAGCCTCCGTCGTGCGGGCCGCGTGCAGGTGATCAGGAAGTCCGCCGGGCCTGGCCTGCAGTCCCCCAGTTTCTAGAAGCGCCCGCAGAACCGGCAAAAACTCGGCTTGGCTGCAGAACGTTACGCCCGACACAGCATTCAGCGCTTGCTTGAGGACCCCGAAATCCGTTGAGAGCACCGGCGTCCCACAGGCCACCGCTTCGAGCACTCCGAGCGGAAGATCGATCGCTCCCCCGGATCCCTCCTGCAGCGGAAACACGTAGAGATCTGCTGCCTCATAGAGGCGGCGGAGATTGGGCTCGAAAGTACGGAGCACCCGGACGCCGGACGACTCCAGATCGCTTAGAACGCCGGCATCCGTCGGCAGCGCGGGACCACCTTGCACGACAATCTCAATCTGATCGCCTAGGCACCGCTTCGCGGCAGCCAACACGTCCAGCCCGCGATTACGCTTTAGATGCCCCACATGGAGGAGGACCGGGCGGCCCGTCGCCCTCAAATCTGGCCAAGGGCATTGCTTTTCGGTATTCGACCCGACTCTGGCTGGGTCGATCCCGATAAATTGCTCCATAAATTCCGCGTCGCGGGCGACGGCTACGAGATCTGGACGTCGCATGTTGCATAGCACCGTATGAGCCGTCCTGTGCCGCTTGAGCCAACGCGGAATCGATCCCAGGTCCGGCCGTGACGCAACCCAGACGATTCGAGCGCGCAGCACCTTGCGCATTATCAACGATGACGCGACAACACCTACTCCCGGTCCATGCGTGAACAACACGAGATCTGGCCGATGGGGCAGGAGCGACGGAAAAGACCTCGGAAGGTGGCGGGGCTCTATTACCCGCACCGTATGACCAGCCCGTCGCAAAGCGTCGACCAAAGTCTTGGACACCACTTGCATGCCTTCACATGGCTCATCGCGGTATTCCGCGACTGCAACAATCTTTGCCATCAGTGTCCTAGTGGAACACGCCGAGGACGTCACGAACGATGAGCCGACGCGCAGCCACGGACATGCGATCACGGGGGGCCGGCGGCCGCGGGCACTCCACCCGCAGCGCGGCACCCGCCAAACTGTCCCCAGCAAGCACTCGGCCCCAGCGCGAATCGCCTCGATACAGCAGGGCATAGCGATGCTTACTCAAGATGGTTTCAACCTCCCAAGGATCGTATGGCCCGGAAGGACTGTCGTTGATCCAAAGCCACATTCCACCCTGCTCATCGCAACCCACCGGATCGATCTGCTCAATTTGTGTCCCCGCGGACAGCCCATCTATCAACGATGCGGCATCGTCCGGTGTCGCCTGCAATACAACGCGAGAGGCCAGTCGGAGAAGTGGCAAGTCATCGAGATGGTCGCTAATAACAACGACCTCAGGAATCGCGCCGCGAGATGCGGCCTTGGCCCACCCCCTGCAGGCATCGGCTTTTTGCGCACCTACTAGCTCGACCCAGGCTTCGGAAGTAGTCACAAGTGGACTTGCCAAACAGTCGTCGAAGCCGAGCGCGTCAGCGAACGGTCGGGCATAGCACTCCGGTGCCGCAGTAGCGAGTACCGCGAGCCACCCTTCGCCTCGGTAGGCGGAGACCCGCGCGAGCACAGGCCGCGATACGGTGCGATTCATCTTCGCCAATGTGTGCTGCACCACGATTCGTTGACGGTCGGGCGCAGCCTGTGCGAATGCGTGGAGTACACGCTGCTTCATGCGGATTCGGCCGTTGCCACCTCTGAACGCGCGGGTCAAGCCGGCACATACCAATGCGGCGCGCAACTTCCATCCGCCCTCAACCCAGATCGACCACAGAAAGAGGTGAAACGAATTGTCCAGCACCAGAGTGCCGTCCAGGTCGACGAATAGAACCTTCGGGATGGCGTCAGAGTTCACAAGGTCCCTTGGTAGTCGTAGGACCAGTGGAACCGACATAGCGTGTTCTCGTAGAGAACGTAGTCCGGCTGAACGATAGTCTTCGCGGGACTCCGTGTCCGTGTGATCGCCCCACTGCGGACAGTTACCTCAGCTGAAAGGCGTTGCCTGAGCGCCGTCATTACGCAGGCGAGCGTAGCGCCACTATCGACCGCGTCGTCGATCACCGCGATCCTACGGAGGCCGCGTTTTCGGGCCGCTTCGCCGATGATGTCCAGCGCCTCTTCAAGGCCCGGCGAAGGAAGAGGCACGGTGGGCGTTGAACGCTCCCCTACACGATCCTCAATGAGCCGCAAGACATTAGTGAATCGGTACGGCATCTTCTTGAGCACCCGACGGCCCACACGAACTCGCTGTTTGGTAACGGTGCTTGGCCGCTGAAAAGTACATGTGAACTTTGTGACGCCCGAATCCGCTGGGAGCGAGCCAACGACCAGCGCGCCGCCAGTCGCGATCCCCACAACGGCGTCAGGGACAAACCCGTTGGCCGCCATGCGGTCTAACAACATCTGGGCTACCGAGGGGAGGTCGTGTTCCGAAATGGTGACCACACGCTTCGTAATCATGGCAGTTGGTCACCTGCCGGCGAACCAGCATGTTCGGCAGATGATCTTGATATCCGGCCACAGCGACGAGTTCTCGATGTTGAAGTTGTCATTTCGGGCGCGGTCGTCGATAGAGGTGTCGCCCGGTCCCCGACCATCCCCTCAGCGCCCCCCGCGGAGCCGCACGCCCGAGAACGGGTATACCGAGCACACTTCATCCCACACCCCCAATTAGTCGTCGGGCGACGACCTTGTCGCTGCGAACTTCGGGGCCGACGCGACGTACGGCATGAACTGTGGCTAACCCTGTCGGCCCCCCGGCTCGACTAGATCACAGCATATTAGCTGACACCGTCAAGGGGAATAGGGCTTTCCCTATGCTTTCGGTCGCAACGAACTCTTGACGTTCTCGTCAATTTCGAGAATAAGCTGAGACGAATGAGTCGAAATGATCGCACCCGAGCCTATCCCGAGAGACTGCCGGGCATCCTTCTTCCTGGGCCCTTGGCAGCATCCTGGGTTAGCTGCTTGCTCCGCGCACCAGGACGTTTACCGCGTAGTGATGCGAGAAATTCAGCCTTGCGAAGAGTTCCCAGCAATGTCGAGTCCACTGACTCCGGGCCCGCAGTGGCCGCCCGGTTCGAGCAATCGCAAAGCGGCCCGCAAAGCGTCGGAGAAGCGGCATAGTGATATCGGCGGCTTCGGCTAGGGGCAAAACAGCGATCGCGGGGGGTGAGCTCTGCACGTACTATTTGTGTGCACTGGAAACATCTGTCGGTCACCGATCGCCGAGCGGCTTGCGACAGCGTATGCCGCTCGGACCCAGATTCCGGATTTCCGATCATCCAGTGCGGGCACCCACGCCGTCATCGGGCACCCGATTCACCCTGAGGCAGCGCTGATTCTTGAGCAGCTCGGCGGCGAGGCGTCCAACTTCGCCGCTCGGCAGGTCACGTCAAGGATTGCCTCAGACGCCGATCTCGTACTCACCATGACCCGGGCACATTGTGAGGCTGTTCTGGAGCTTGCCCCGCGTCAGCTCCACAGAACCTTCACGCTAAACGAGGCCGCTCGACTTGTTTCGGATTGCGGCGCAATGCACTTCGCGGATCTCGCAGCGCTACGCCCCGAATTGGCGGCGCTCGAACTGTCAGACATTCCTGACCCGATTGGTCAAAACCGGGAGTTCCACAGCATCGTTGGTTCACAGATCGCCGACCTATTGCCGCCGATACTTGCGCTCCTCCGGCGTTCCTCCGCAAGTGCGGCCGATTAAACAGCCGAGTACGAGCCAACTCAGGTCGATGCGTTGTTCAGTCGCGCAACAGCAGCTCAGCATCCTCGACGAAGAACGACCTCGCGGAATGTTCTGAGGATGATCTTGATGTCCAGCCACAGGGACCAGTTTTCGATATAGAAGTTGTCGTGTCGGGCGCGGTCGGCAATGGAGGTGTCTCCGCGCAGTCCACTGACTTGGGCGAATCCGGTAAGTCCGGCTCGTACGCGGTGTCGTTGGGCGTATCGGTCGTACTGTGCAGAGAACAGCTCGACGAAATGCGGGCGTTCTGGTCTCGGCCCAACAAGGGTCATATCACCGCGAACGATGTTCCACAGCTGGGGTAACTCGTCGATCGAGGTGGCGCGCAGGAACCGCCCGACCGGGCCGACGCGGTTATCGGTTGCCACACGACCACTTCGTCTGCGACTCGCGGTCATCGACCGGCCGCATGGAGCGAAACTTCAACAGCTCGAACTGCTCTCCGCCGCGACCCACCCTCACCTGCCGGAAGATGACACCCGGTCCGCCCTCGAGGCGAACAGCGAGCGCAGCGACCATCAGCAACGGCGACAAGACGATTAATGCAGTCATCGCCAACACGATGTCGAACGCGCGCTTGATCAGGCGCGCCGGCCCGCGCAGGTTGGGGTTGCGGATGCGCATGATCGGGATGGACCCGATGTGATCAGCCATCCCGGTCTGGGTGTGGAAGTGATGCATCCGCGGGACGACCAGTAGGTCTGCCGACTGGCACTCCTCGGTCCGCACCGCATCCACCAACGCACGTTCGTCGAAGTTGCCATCGGCCACCATAAGAGTGCACGCGTTGGTTGTTTGAACAGCGATGTCCAGATCTGCGAGCCGGCCTAGGCGCGGCATGTGCATCTCGGCCGGGAAGTCGTCACCGTCGTCAACGAATCCGTCCACCGTGAGGCCGTAATCCGGGTGCGCAGCGAGAATTTTCGCCACCTCCGCGGCCAGCGGGCCGCCCCCGATCACGACGGTGCGATACTGCGCAATCCCCCGGCGTCGCGCGAATGCAGTCAGACGCGTGGTGATCACGCGACCAACTAGCGACTAGCGCTGTGGCCTGGATTGCAGTCTCGAGGAAAGCGAGTATCGCTCCACTTTGGGGCAGCGCGCCGCTTTGGTGCAGATAGAGAACCGCTGCGGCAACCGCCGCCGTCGCAGTCAGCATCCGAGTGAGAATTGTCGGCAGCTCGTCCAAGACGCTGAGATGCAAACGCGCCTGGTACCGACCGCCTGCGGCCAGGAAAAGTGTCGCAAGAACGGCCATCGCGACGACCTCGTGGGTCTGCATCGGGCGCCAGGTAAGGGGAAGCATGATGAGCACGAAATCGACGAACGGGATGAGCATCCATGCGCGAATACGGCCCAAGAACTGAAGGCCAGCGCCCTCACGCGGGTCGGACGCGAGCGACGAGTCCTCCTTCAATGCGGAGGCGTCAAGGGGCCGGACCAGTGGGATCGGCTGACTTGGATGGTCCGAAGTCCAAGGAGCGGCCGGCCGCCCCGGATCGACGACGGTCATGATCGACCACCCACAGCGGCGCGCGCATAATTTGCGTCGACGTTATTTAGCAAATTCCTCTCGCCTCGGACCGGAGACATTTCCGCGGCCGCCGAGGTCGCACGCATTGCGTGCCTGAGATATCGCACCAGGGACTCAGAATCAGCACCGACCTTTGGCGTCGTGCGATCCCATCGCGCCCCCATTGGCGCCACACCGGTCGATCCCCCTGGCTGACCAGCGTCACGCTGTTGCCTATACGCAAACCACATGCCCTACCCCCGTTGTCGTGCGGTGACGACGTTGCTGCTGAGCTCTGGAGAACCCGTTGCAGACCCCCTGGCTCCGGTGCATCTTCGCCACCCCACGGATCCAACGGCTCGAGTTCGCCTACTTCTCGAACAGACTGAGCATATTTAACCAGGCTTCCAGCTAGCAATCAGGAGTTTCCCTACATTTTGACAGTTACACCCCTGTTAACAGGTGCAAGCACGCTATTGTCGCAAATTTATTCACGCTTGCGCTGATTAGCTACGGAGGGGCGGCACCGAAGCCAAAACCCGAGATCCGGATAGGTTATGCCCGTCGATTGTTGCTATCGCAAGAACTAAGCGGCACTGATTAGCTGGGTCGAGCCGGGGTCGTGCGTGCGTCCTGCGACTTCTTCTCGCGGCGGATGGGAGTTGGGTCGTATCGTGACGACCAGCATTGATCTCAATATCCGACCGGACCGACACACACGCGACCCGGCGGCGGTTCGGCGGCGAAACGGGGTGATTCCTGGACATGCTTCAGACCTGTCACCGGCCCAAGAACAGTTGAAACCACCACAATCCAGCGCGAGTTCAGCAACTGATCTGAAGTTCCCCAATGTCGACCATTCGGGGGACAAACGCAATGATCCCCCACCCGAAGTTGGGGATTTTGCGCAATGTGGCCAGCTTCGCGGCCTCGATGCGGGTTGGCGTTCAAGTCTTCGTTCTTGGACTCTGCGATCTCGCGCACCTGATCCCAGGTCACTAGGCGCGCCGGTAGTGGTCTTGACGACCACCTTCCTCAGGTAGCGCAGTCGACGACGGCGGGGATCACCCTGTGCGCCCCTGAACACCGCGCGTGGGACAGGTCGTAGGGGGTACGGGGGTGACAAACCGTTGTCGGCGTCGCCTGAAAACTGACCCCGTGTCGACGCCCGAATTTTGACCCCCTCCGTCTGAGTCTCGGCTTATGAGCCGAGAGGAGAAGGGAGTTGTTGTCAGTGGAGGACTGGGCTGAGATCCGCAGGCTGCATCGAGCGGAGGGGTTGCCGATCAAGTTGATCGCCAGGACGTTGAAGATCTCACGGAACACGGTGCGCACGGCGTTGGCCAGTGAGGGGCCGCCGAAGTATGAGCGCAAGCCGGCCGGTTCGGCGGTGGATGCGTTCGAGGACGCGATCCGCGCCCAGCTGAGGGCGGTGCCGACGATGCCGGCGACGGTGATCGCTGAGCGGGTCGGCTGGCCGCGTGGGATGACAGTGTTCAACGAGCGGGTCCGGGAGTTGCGCCCGGCGTATCTGCCGCCGGATCCGGCGGGGCGCACGACCTATGACGCCGGCGATATCGCGCAGTGCGACTTGTGGTTCCCACCGACGACGATCCCGGTCGGCTATGGCCAAACCCGTACGCCGACGCAGTTGCCGGTGCTGACGATGGTGTGTGGTTATTCACGGTGGCTGGCGGCGATCCTGGTGCCCTCGCGCCGTGCTGAGGATCTGTTCGCCGGGTGGTGGCAGTTGATCAGCGCCCTGGGTGCGGTGCCGCGCACCTTGGTCTGGGACGGTGAGGGCGCGATCGGGCGGTGGCGCTCCGGGCGGACCGAATTGACCAGGGATTGTCAGGCGTTTCGTGGTGTGCTGGGCACCAAGGTGGTGGTGCTCAAACCCGGTGAACCCGAGCACAAGGGCATCATCGAACGGGCACACGACTACTTCGAGCGGTCATTTCTGCCCGGCCGCACGTTCACCGGTCCCGGGGATTTCAACCATCAGTTCGGTAAGTGGCTGGCGATCGTCAACGCTCGGCGACGCCGCGTGTTGGGGTGTGCACCGACGGATCGGATCGCCGCGGACCGCCACGCGATGCTGGCGCTGCCGCCGGTGGCTCCGCAGGTGGGGTGGCGCAACGGCACGCGGCTTGCGCGCGATCACTACATCCGGTTGGACTCCAACGACTACTCGGTGCACCCCGCGGTGATCGGGCGGCGCATCGAGGTCACCGCGGATCTGGACCGGGTGCAGGTGTTCTGTGACGGCAAGACGGTCGCCGATCACGAAAGGGTGTGGGCCTGGCATCAGAGCATCACCGACCCCGAACACCGCGCAGCGGCCAACATGCTGCGCCACAACCGAATCGGCGCACTGCGGCCAGTGCGTGAACACGAGGACCATCTCAGCGTCGAGCAGCGCTGCCTTGCCGACTACGACACAGCCCTGGGCATCGATCTCGGCGAAGGCGGACTGGTGTCATGACCACTAAAACCACCGCCAAGCCCACCGCAGTGGCCTCGAGCCACCGAGATCTCAGCGCCGAGATCGGCTTCCTCACCCGCGCCCTGAAAGCCCCCACGATGCGCGAGGCCGTCGCCCGGCTGGCCGAGCGGGCCCGTGCGGAATCCTGGACCCATGAAGAGTTCCTGGTGGCGTGTCTGCAACGCGAGGTCTCCGCACGCGAATCCCATGGCGGCGAGGGCCGCATCCGCGCGGCCCGATTTCCATCACGAAAGTCGTTGGAAGAGTTCGACTTCGACCACGCCCGCGGACTCAAACGCGACACCATCGCCCACCTCGGGACACTGGACTTCGTCGTCGCCAAAGACAACGTCGTCTTCCTCGGCCCGCCGGGCACCGGCAAGACCCACCTGGCGATCGGTATCGCGATCCGGGCGTGTCAGGCCGGCCACCGGGTGCTGTTCGCCACCGCGTCGGAATGGGTCGCCCGACTCGCCGAAGCCCACCACACCGGCCGGCTGCAACAAGAACTCGTCCGACTCGGCCGCTACCCGCTGATCGTCGTCGATGAAGTTGGCTACATCCCGTTCGAACCCGAGGCCGCCAACCTGTTCTTCCAACTGGTGTCCTCCCGCTACGAGCGAGCCAGCCTCATCGTCACCTCCAACAAACCGTTCGGACGCTGGGGCGAAGTGTTCGGCGACGACGTCGTAGCCGCCGCCATGATCGACCGCCTGGTCCACCACGCCGAAGTCATCGCCCTCAAGGGCGACTCCTACCGCATCAAAGACCGCGACCTCGGGCGAGTCCCAGGGTCAACCACAGAAGAATGAACACCAAGGGGGTCAATTTTCAACCGTCGCAAAGGGGTCAAATTTCGACCGACGTTGACAACCGTTAGGGAAACAACCGATTCGCGCAACGTTGCACGTCGATACCCTCAACTATCGAAGCTGTCGCGACCGACAAGTTGGCTGCAGGTCTTGTGAAGAAGGGCTGGGCAAAGCGATGACCGCGATTGCGACAAGGAGGATTCCCGCGATTACTACGAAGCTGACAAGCCAGCACGCCGGCATCCCTATCGAGCGGCTGAGCTCGGATGTGTTGCTCGGATCGGAGTGGCCGCCAGGAGGCTACCGCGACGCCGCTCGCTGACTACGCCTCGGAGATGTTGCGGGTGACCGCCGCCCTCCGAATGCTTGCGATGAGGCCGGACTTCGAACATCGCGTAGGGGAGGCTAGGGCTTCATTATGTTTGCTGTGGCTCTCCCCGTTTGGGGGCGCTGACGAAATCACGACGGTATACTTCGGCAAAATCGCGGCGTCATCCGACGAAGCGCACGAGGGGGAATACCAGCGATGAAGAGCCCGCGTTGACCATCCCGGAGTTCGTGCACTTGCTGCGAAACCGGTGGGTCACCATCTGCGTCACGATTGCTGTCGCCGTTATGGGAGCCGCCACCGTCACGTTGCTGACGACTCCGCTCTACGAGGCCTCGACGAGACTCTTCGTGTCCACCGCGTCCGGCACCTCGGTCACCGAACTATATGAGGCGGATAGCTTCTATAAGGAGCGCATAACCTCGTACACCGAGCTACTTATGGGCGAAACCCTGGCTCAGCGCACGATCGCCAAACTCGGCATCAAGATGAGCGCAACAGAGCTACAAGAACACGTCAAGGCAAGTGCGAAGGCCAATACGGTCGTGATCGACTTAGCGGTCCTCGATGAGTCACCCGCGCGGGCACGTGACATCGCCGACGCATTGTCCGACGAGTTCGTCGCCATGGTTCGCGAAGTGGAAACTCCGGAAAGCGGGGCGGCGCCGGATGCTCGCGTTGTCGTCGAGCAACGCGCGTCGCTTCCCGAAGATCCGGTGTCCCCGAAGACGGCTCAAAACCTTCTCATCGGCCTTGCAGTCGGCGTGTTCTTGGGACTTGGTCTCGGGTTTCTCCGCGAACGGCTCGACACCACCGTCAAGGATCGACAGACTCTTGAAGACTTCGCGGGTGTCGGGCTCGTCGGCAGCATTCCGCTCGATAAGGAGCGCCGGAAGAAGCCTGCGATCGCTTTCGACAGCGACAACTCGGCGATTGCTGAGGCATTTCGCAAGCTTCGGACCAACTTGCAGTTCCCCGCGGTCGACCATCCGCCGCGCGTGATCGTCATCACCAGTTCGGTGCAGGACGAAGGCAAATCCACCACCGCGTTAAACGTTGCGCTGGCGTTGGCTGAAGTCGGACACAATGTGGTGCTAGTCGACGGCGATTTGCGGCGGCCTAGGCTGGACAAATACCTCGACCTGGTCGGAACGGTCGGATTCAGCACAGTGCTGGCCGGTCGGGCATCGCTTGATGACGTGCTGCACGAGACTCGGTTTTCGAAACTTACCGTCCTCACCTCGGGAGCGCTCCCGCCGAACCCGAGCGAGCTGCTGCTCGGGTCGTCGGCGGCCCAGAAAACCTTGGGCGAATTGCGTGCCCGGTTCGACTATGTCGTCGTGGATTCGTCCCCGCTGCTCGAGGTCACAGATGCCGCGATCCTGTCGGCCTATGCCGACGGCGTGCTGATCACGGCACGATGGGGGCAGACAGAACGTGAGCAACTCGCGCAAGCGGTTAGAAATCTGAAAGATATCGGCGCTCCGCTACTCGGCGCGATACTCACGATGACGCCCGCGCAGAATTGCGTCCAGCTCCGGCAACAACTCCTAAGGCGAACGCAGGACAACATCGGTTTGCGCCGAGGCGATGGGTCCGACAGCTAGCCGGAAGGGGAGCCGATGACCGTCAAATGGGTCATGCCCGCATTGCTCCCATTTGTGTTCGTGACCGCGGCGGCAGCCACATTCAATCCGGCCTTGTCGATTGCGGCGATAGCCCTATGCACGTTGGCCGTTGTCGTGCTCGCTCGGTTCGGCCCCCGACAATTGGTTCACCCCACAGTCGGCGCACAACCGGACTGGATTGTGGTGCTCCTCCCTACTGTCCTGGCCATCCGACCCTTCAGCACTCGGGCATCACTGCTCATCACCGGATTACTCCTCGCCGCAGCCTTCACGCGCAGGCGCGAAGACAGATTTCGAGTCGAGCCCGGCCCCTTGTTGCTCCTGATTGCCTCGGCCGCAATCGTTTACAGCAGACCTGCAGCCGTCGGCCCATTGCTAACGTTCCTCGTCGTCGGCGTGCTTATAGTCCGGCTCATAATGACAGTTGATGCACGAAGAATAATAGCGTCGCTGATTGACGGCTGTGGACTGTACCTGCTCGCGAATGTCCTGTGCTACGCGGCCGGGTTACAGTCGCCGGCCTCGAATGTTCGGTTTGGCGGCTTAGTCGAATCCAGTGGGTTTGTCCGTACGATTTATCCGTTGACGTGGTCAATAAACATCCCGCCTGTTATTGCGGCAATGTATGTCGCAGCTATCATTTTTCTGATACCAGAATCGGGCTGGCTTCGACGTTCGCTGCGGCTGACATGTTTGATCGCGGCGATCATCGTTATAATCAATTCCGGCACTCGCGCCCCGATGGTCGTGGCAGCCGTGCTCTCGATTACCGTAATTTGTTTTCCTTTCATCACACGTTGGCTTGCACAAGCCACAACCATATTTGCTGTTATTTCCGCACTCGTTCTACCGAGCATTATCACCTCGGTCCAATCTCTGGTCGCACCACTATTATCTTTTGCGCCGGGCCGTATAAGCGACGTAGAATCTGTTACCTCGCTCGAGGGCCGAAGCTACATATGGGACAAATCGATCAAGTTTTGGATCGATTCGGTTAATGATCTTCCTCATATGCTATTTGGGTTCGGCGTGAATGGGCACTATCGATCAGGCGCCTCGCTCACCTATACCGACCAAGTAACGTCAATTGTTAAAGATCCAGAACTTGTCGGGCACATGCATAACTCCTTCCTGCAGCAATTGTTCGATGGGGGCCTGATTGGCTGGCTCCTTCTGGTTCTCGCTACATATTGGGCTAGCACCCGCCTCGCAAACCGTCGAAGTGATTGGGGCTCTTTAGGGTTAAGCGCGATTGTTGCACTGGCCGCCCTACTTCTCAGCGGCAATGACGGAGGTGTCACTGACACCCGGCGGGAATCAGGAAACCTTCTGGCTGCTAGCGGTATTTGTTGGAGTTGCCTGTCAAGCGCGGGCTGATCAGGCTGACCGCAGCAGCCCCACGCAGCGCGGACATCGCGCCACTGACGCGCAAAATACGCAGATGGCTGCCTGCCCGGATCCATACCTTCATGGCTGCCACGCATTGCTGCCTCGAGTGGTGCGACGCTACCCGCTGTACCGCTTCTGAAGAGTTGGCGTCCATGTGCGGTGGAGCATCTGGAAGCGGAAACCACGGCCTTCTGCTTCAGTGAGATGTTGGTTCAACCGGTCGCCGTGAACTTTGTTTACGTACTTCACCTCGTTGCCCTCGGGCGCCGCGTAGGCAAAGAACGCTGGATGCGAATCCCGAATGGACTGCATGAGTTCGGGGTAGGAGTGGCGGTCAGAGTTCGCCCAGAAGCCGCTATCGCTCGGTGCGCGCCCATCGAACCCCCACAGCCGCACATCGGAACTCAATGTACAACCCAACGGTAGCAGTAGAATAGGCAGCACATTCTCATGGTCAGGAAGACAGAAGCGCTTCGTGAGGTCCACGGCAATATCTGTGTGCACGCCGAAAGGGATTGGCACTAACAAGGATTCAACATCCCGAAACTCGGAACGCACGATGACATCAAACGGGGCCGGATACACAAATAACGTACGACCGTTTGATTCCTGAAGTCGCCGCAACGCATCGGCGCGAAACGCGAGCGCGTGTGGAGTGTCGCCGAAATGGTATAAAGCATCGCCCGCAGCAAGGAACGCCGGCGCCAGGTGATGCCACAGATCCGGATCCCGAACGATCGTGTTGCACACAATAGTTATTCCATCCGCAAACGAGCGCTCGCGGGCCAACTGCAGCGACGGCCCGGTGCCGAAGAGATAAACGGGCCGCGGGCCGTCAACTTTGAGCCTCTGAACATGGTCCACAAAAGCCTCGTGAGCGGCCGCGACCGACTTGCGTCGGCGACCGCGGGCTAGAGCGACGCCAAGGTCCATCAAGGCCCATCCATCGAATGGATTCGTCTCATAATCGAGGTCTGCGACGATGTCGAGGTATCGACGAGCAAATGCGGGAACTGCGGCGGCTTCCACCGCGACAACGGCGGTATTGCGGAGGTAGGCCCACGGCGACGGATCGCGCACACTACGAAGGTCCAGAGTTTTCTCGAGGTGTGTGAACAAGAAGCGCAGACGCGCCTCGACCTCTCGAGCCTTTTCTGGCGACGCTTCACCAGTTGCGAGCAATACTTCAGGCCGCCGGACTGGTGTCCGTAGCCACTCCAGCGCAAAGTTGAACGACCGTCGCGACGCGCGTCGCAAGGCGCGCAGGATCCGCTGACGAAGCGGAAGGTCAACTCCGGGACCGCGGCGCCGGCGCATTTGGCCAGTCATGCTGCGCAGCGGAACCCTAGCCTCACGCCTCGGCGAAGTTGCGGGTGACCGCCGGGTCCACCGGGATGCCGGGGCCGGTGGTGGTCGAGACGACGACCTTCTTCAGGTAGCGGCCCTTCGACGACGACGGCTTGGCGCGCAGGATCTCATCGAGCGCTGCGCCGTAGTTCTCGACAAGCGCCTTCTCGTCAAACGACGCCTTGCCGATGATGAAGTGCAGGTTGGCCTGCTTGTCGACGCGGAAGTTGATCTTGCCGCCCTTGATGTCGTTGACAGCCTTGGCGACGTCGGGGGTGACCGTGCCGGTCTTCGGGTTCGGCATCAGACCTCGCGGCCCGAGCACGCGGGCGATGCGACCGACCTTGGCCATTTGATCCGGCGTTGCGATCGCGGCGTCGAAGTCAAGAAAGCCGCCCTGGATCTTCTCGATCAGATCGTCACTGCCGACGATGTCGGCGCCGGCCGCGGTGGCCTCTTCGGCCTTGTCGCCCACCGCGAACACCGCGACGCGGGCGGTCTTGCCGGTGCCGTGCGGCAGGTTCACGGTGCCGCGCACCAATTGGTCGGCCTTACGCGGATCGACGCCGAGCCGGATCGCGACCTCGACGGTGGCGTCCTGCTTCTTCGACGACGTCTCCTTCGCCAGCCGGACGGCCTCCAGCGGCGGATACAACTGGTCGTGGTCGATCTTCTCCGCGGCTTCGCGATATGCCTTGCTGTTCTTGCTCATTGGTATCTCCTAGTTGATGAGTTGTGGTTGGCGGGCCGAAGCTGGCCCTCCCACGGGATCCGTCTATACGACGGTGATCCCCATCGACCGGGCGGTGCCGGCGATGATCTTGGACGCGGCGTCAATGTCGTTCGCGTTCAAGTCTTCCTTCTTGGTCTCGGCGATCTCGCGCACCTGATCCCAGGTCACCTTGGCGACCTTGACCGATTGCGGAGTGCCGGAACCCTTCTGCACGCCAGCGGCCTTCAGCAGCAGCTTGGCAGCGGGCGGGGTCTTCAGGTTGAAGGTGAAGCTGCGGTCCTCGTAGACGGTGATCTCCACGGGGATGACGTTGCCGCGTTGGCTCTCCGTCGCGGCGTTGTACGCCTTGCAGAACTCCATGATGTTGACGCCGTGCTGGCCGAGTGCAGGACCCACCGGCGGGGCGGGGTTGGCCTGCCCGGCCTGGATCTGCAGCTTGATCAGCCCGATGACTTTCTTCTTCGGGGCCATGTGTTGGTGTTTCCTCTCTCGGTTTCCTGCGATTTCGTGTGCGGTTTCCGAGCGCTCAGCGCTCCTTAACGCACACGAAATCGCTCTAGATCTTGGCGACCTGGTTGAAGGTCAGTTCGACAGGTGTTTCGCGGCCGAAGATGGACACCAGCACCTTGAGTTTCTGTTGTTCCGCGTTGACCTCGCTGATCGAGGCGGGCAAGGTCGCGAACGGCCCGTCCATGACGGTGACCGACTCGCCGACCTCGAAGTCCACCAGGATCTCCGGGCGTTCCAGGGTGGCCTCGGAGGACGCGGCCGCGCCTGCCGTGCTCTTGGCTGCCTTCTTGGCCATCGCGGGCGGCAGCAGGAACTTCACCACGTCGTCGAGCGACAGCGGCGACGGCCGCGACGTCGCGCCGACGAAGCCGGTAACGCCGGGTGTGTTACGCACCGCGCCCCACGATTCGTCGTTGAGCTCCATGCGCACCAGGATGTAGCCCGGC
Organism: uncultured Actinomycetota bacterium; assembly: GCA_963766465.1. Lineage (GTDB taxonomy): Bacteria > Actinomycetota > Actinomycetes > Mycobacteriales > Mycobacteriaceae > Mycobacterium. The sequence continues at coordinate 830,330 of CAVXZT010000008.1, read as the reverse complement.
AACACCTTGCGATTGACCTGCTTGCGCTGGCCGTTCTTGATCTCGGTGACCTCCTCGGTGGGCACCTCGACCTGGAAGATGTAATCGCCGACGTCGAGGTTCTGCACGCGAGTCTCGAGGTTGGCCTTCACCTTGTTCTCATAGCCGGCGTAGGAGTGGATGACGTACCAGTCGCCGGGCCGCAGGCGCAGCTCCTTCTTGAGCGCGACGGCGGGATCCTCTTCCTCGTCTTCCGGAGCCGCGCCGGCGGCGACATCAGACTTTGCAGCGTCCGCGGGAGCCTCTTCTGGAGCAGCCTCGACCTCGGCGGGAGCCGCGTCGGCATCCTCGCTCACCGCGTCGACGTTCGTTTCGTCGACGGTGGCCTCAGCGTCTCCCCGTCAATGACGTCGACACTCTCGGCCGAAGGCGATTCGCCCTCGAAGGAAGTCACTTTTCAGTCCTCTCTAAATTCTGCTCGTCAGCCGAATATCAACGTCACGAGCTTGACCAGGCCCATGTCGACCAGGCCGATCAGCGTCACCATGAACGCCAGGAAGGCGAGCACCACGGCGGTGTAGTTGACCATCTGCTTGCGGTTCGGCCAGATCACCTTGCGCAGCTCGGCGACGACCTGCTTCAGGAAGGTCCAGACGAAGATGAACGGGTTGCGCGACGGCTCGTCGGCGGACTTCTTGGCGGTCTTCTTCGAGGTGCCGCGACCGTTCTTGGTGGGGGCGGCCTTCGTGTCGGTCGCCAGGTCGACGGCATCGCTCTCAGCGTCGACCGCACCGCGGCGCGACCGCTTGCCTGTCGGGCGCACCGGCCGGGTCACCACGGCGGTATGACCACCGGTGTCGTCGGTGCTGTCGGTTACGGTGCCGTCGCTTGCGGAGCCGGCACTATCGCGCTCGTCGCTCACCGCATGCCTTTCGTCTGGTTTCTTGTGGTCACCTTCCAGTGTCCACGCTTGTCGAGTATTCAGTTGAGCAGGGGCGACAGGACTTGAACCTGCAACCTGCGGTTTTGGAGACCGCTGCTCTGCCAGTTGAGCTACGCCCCTATGAGGTTGGCAGGCCAACCTGCAGGTGTCCGGGGCTTACACAAACCGCGCGCTCCCCGTTCGGTCGATCTGAAACCGACGAGCAGCGCGCTGGACTGGGAAAACCCCGAGGTTCGAGTGTAGCGCGGACCCGGTGTCAGTTACTAATCCGCTACCAGGCCGGCGTCGGCCACCGCAGTGCGGACGACCTGGCCCGTTTCCGGATCCCATTTCGCCGAGATCGAGGTGTCGCCCTCGTGCCCCATGAGCACGGTAAACGCCTCCATCACGATCGTGCCGTCCAGCTCGGCGCAGACATTGCGAGTCGTCACGATGTCGGCGCCGAACTTCTCGACGACCGACTCGACGTGCATGGTCCCGGTCAACACGTCACCGACCTTGATCGGCCGGCGGAAGTGGAACTTCTGGTCGACCTGGACGATCTGCATGGTCTCCAGACCGACGTCGACATGCTGAAAGAAGTGGTTCTGGATCATCACCGCGAAGACCGCGGCAAAAGTCAGCGGCGCGATAAGCGCGTCGTGGCCGAGTTCGGCGGCCGCGGCCTCGTCGACGGTGCCTGGAACGGCCGATTTCACGGCCCTTGCGTACTGGCGGACCTGTTCGCGGCCCACAACGAAGGTGTCGGGGTACTTCCAGACCATGCCCTCGATGTTGGTCTTCATAGGCATTGGCTACGCCAGCTTTGCTGTAGCCACCGCGCGACCGAAGATTTTCTTTCCCCCAGAAGTAGCGGTCAATGCGATCGTCACCGACTTCGTCTCAGGTTCAACGGATTTCACACGACCATTGAACACGATTTCCGCGCCAACGCCATCGTTGGGCACCGGGACCACAGCGGTGAACCGCACGTTGTATTCGGTCACCGCTGCGGGATCGCCGATCCACGACGTCACGTACCCGCCACCAAGGCCCATGGTGAGCATGCCGTGCGCGATCGCGCTGTCCAGGCCGACCTGCTTCGCGATGTCGTCGTCCCAGTGAATGGGGTTCAGGTCGCCGGAAACGCCCGCGTAGTTCACCAGATCGCCGCGAGTCAGCGGAATCACCTTCTCCGGCAGCTGGTCACCCACCTTCACCGAATCGAACTCACGCAATGCCATCGTTGAAACCCTCTTCTCCCTCTTCACCCGAACGACCCGCCAGGGTGGTGTACGTCTCCTGCACGACGTCACCCTTGTCGTCGCTGATGATGTTCTTCGTCACGATGATGTCGGTGCCGTGCGCCTGCTTAACGGAGTCCACGTACACGTCGCAGTACAGCGTGTCCCCTGCGTGGATAGGCTTGCGCATCTTCAGCACCTGGTCCACCTGGACGATCTGCATGTCCGAGACACCGATGTTGGCGCTGGCGAAAAAGGCCGTCTGCGCCTGGTATCCGAAGACCGAAATGAACGTCAACGGCGCTGGCAACGCGTCGTGGCCGAGGTCGGCGGCGGCCTTCTCGTCGAAATACGAGGCGTCGTCATTCTTGACGGCGACGGCGTACTCGCGGATCTTCTCGCGACCTACGACGTAATGGTCGGGATGGCGGTAGTGCATCCCGACGATCTGCTCTGACAACGCCACGGCTGGTGGCACCTATCCCGTCAACTCCAGGCAAACGCCTGCGAGTTGTCGCGCGTTAACGCGATTCCTTGTGAGCCTGGTGCTTGCCGCAGTTCGGGCAGAACTTCTTCAGCTCGAGCCGGTCGGGATCGTTGCGACGATTCTTCTTGGTGATGTAGTTGCGGTGTTTGCACACCTCGCAGGCCAATGTGATCTTTGGCCGTACGTCTGTACTGGACGCCACGTCAGCTGCCCTCTTCCTGAAATCTTTCGTTGTTCGTCTTGTAGCGATGGCCGGACTCGAACCGGCGACCTAACGATTATGAGTCGTTCGCTCTAACCGACTGAGCTACACCGCCTTGCCGGGCGCCGCCGCCTTGATCGGCGTCCACCGAGCCCCCTAACGGAATCGAACCGTTGACCTTTTCCTTACCATGGAAACGCTCTACCGACTGAGCTAAGGGGGCCAGACCCGCGCAGCAAGTGGCGTGGGCCTTAAAGAGGGTACATTCTCGCGGTTTGACCTGCCAAACCGCTGGTCATCGAAGGCGCTATAGACCGACCGTGACGCCCTCCGAGAACGGCCCGTCATGCAGTTCGATGGACTCCACGTCGGTGCCCTTCGGCACGTCGAATACGACGGCCGTGTCGATCGAATCGCCAGGATTCAGGTCGGCCAGCGTATTGCCGAGATAGATCCACGCCTCGTCGTCGGACTGGTAGACCGTGCTGCCGTCGGACAAGGTGTTGAACGACGCGAAAAACGTCTGCGGTTCGGTGCCGATGTTGGTGACGGTCATTTTGACGATGACGAATTCGCCTTCCGCCGTCTTCTGGATCTCGGGGAACTCGGGGTCGGCGACGGCGTCGACGCGCTCGATGCCGGCGATGACGAAGGAGAAGTTGCCGTCGCGTACCTCTTGACCGACGCCGGCAGCCTCGGTTTCCGTGGGGTCCGGTTCCTCGGTAGCCGACTCGGGCTCCGATGCGGCTTCCGACGACGCGCTCGCCTCGGCGGGCTTGTGGGTGACGGAGTCCTCACCCGTCTTGGTGTTCATCGTCAGGATGACCGCGGTCACGATGACACCGATGAGCACGACGACGGCCGCGCCAATGCCGATGAGCACCTTGGGGTCCGGGCCGGACTTCGACGCAGAGGGCGCAACCGAGGCCGCCTGCGGTGCCGCGGCGCCGGGGGTGCGATGTTCCGTCCAGGATTCGCCGTTGAAATAACGTTGGCCGCCCGTGCCGTCCGGGTCTGGGTACCAACCAGCGGGTGTAGTCACGAGTTGAGACATTACTGGGAAGTCGATGAGTTTGCTCCAGACTGCTTCCAGATCGCGAATTCGCCAAGAATGGCGATCTGTGCGCAGTTTCGGCGTCAGGTGATAGACCGGAACCGTGACAGAACCCGGCACGCCACGCGTCGCGGTATACCTCGACTTCGACAACATCGTCATCTCTCGTTACGACCAGGTGCACGGCCGCAATGCGTTTCAGAAGGACAAGGCCGCCGGCTTCCACAAGTCACCGGGGCGGCTGACCGCGGCGACCGTCGACGTCGGCGCCATCATCGACTTCGCCTCATCGTTCGGCACCCTGGTGTTGACGAAGGCCTATGCCGACTGGTCGGCCGACGTCAACGCCGAATACCGCGGCCAGCTCGTCGGCAGGGCTGTCGATCTGGTTCAGCTCTTTCCCGCCGCCGCGTACGCGAAGAACGGGGCCGACATCCGGTTGGCGGTCGACACCGTCGAGGACATGTTCCGGTTGCCCGATCTGACCCACGTGGTCATCGTGGCCGGCGATTCGGACTACATCGCGCTGGCTCAGCGCTGCAAGCGCCTGGGGCGCTACGTCGTCGGCATCGGCATCACCGGTTCGATCAGCAAGTCGCTCACGGCCGCCTGCGACGAGTTCGTCACCTACGACGCGCTTCCCGGAGTCCCCGCCTTGGCGGCTGCACCCGCCAAGAAAGCGACGCGGCGCACCAAGGCGCAACAGCCCGACGAGGAACCCGAGGGGCCGGACCCACAGGCCGCAGCCACCGGGCTGCTGGAGCGGGCGCTGCGGATCGGTCACGAGAAGGACGACGCCGATTGGCTGCACAATTCGGCGGTCAAAGCCCAGATGAAGCGGATGGACCCGTCGTTTTCCGAAAAATCGCTGGGATTCCGGTCATTCAGCGACTTCCTTCGTGCGCGCAGCGAGGTCGCGGAGCTCGACGAGAGCAGCACCACCCGCATGGTCCGGCTCAAGCCTGCGGCCACATAGTCTGACGTCATGACCGACCGTCTCTACTTTCGGCAGCTGCTCTCGGGGCAGGACTTCGCGACCGGCGACATGATCGCGCAGCAGATGCGCAACTTCTCCTACCTCATCGGCGACCGCGAGACAGGAGACGCCGTCGTCGTCGACCCTGCCTACGCCGCACAGGATCTGGTCGACGCACTCGAAGCCGACGGCATGCACCTTTCGGGCGTGCTGGTGACCCACCACCACCCCGACCATGTCGGCGGCTCGATGATGGGCTTCGAACTCAAGGGCCTCGCCGAGCTGCTGGAGCGGGTCAGCGCGCCGGTGCACGTCAATACCCATGAGGCGGACTGGGTTTCACGAACCACCGGCATCGCGCTGTCCGAGCTCACCACTCATGAGCACGGCGATGTCGTGAGCGTCGGCGACATCGACATCGAACTTCTGCACACTCCGGGCCACACGCCGGGCAGCCAGTGCTTCCTGCTCGACGGGCGGCTCGTGGCGGGCGACACGTTGTTCCTCGAGGGCTGTGGGCGCACCGACTTCCCCGGCGGCGACGTCGACGCGATCTACCGCAGCCTGCAGGCGCTCGCGCAGCTGCCCGGCGATCCCACCGTGTTTCCTGGCCACTGGTACTCGGCGGAGCCGAGCGCGCAGCTGTCGGAGGTGCGTCGCACCAACTACGTGTACCGGGCAAGCAATCTGGAGCAGTGGCGCCTGCTGATGGGCGGCTGACGCAGGCCGCAGCGATCGTTTGCGTGAGCAAAGTCACGCCGCTTCCTGTGAACCTGCGTTACGCTCCCGCCGTGACCACACCGCCCACGCCCGCCGGTTGGTATCCCGATCCCGACGGCTCAGGCGGCCAACGGTATTGGGACGGGTCCGGGTGGACCGAGCACCGCCACCCCGCCGCCCCCGAACCTGCACAGCCCACACCCCCGGCGGAACCCCCGGCAAGCGAGCAGCCAACCGCCATCGTCCAGACCCGGCCCACAGGCGCACACCGGGCCCCTGAGCCGGAACCCGAGCCCGAGCCGACACCGGAACCCGAGCCAGGTCCCACCGCGGTCATCGACCTTCCGACGAGCTTGCTGTGCCGACGCCAGCGCCTGCCCCGTCGCCAGAGCCAGAGCCGGAGCCGGGACCGACCGCGGTCATCGAGCTTCCGTCGAGCCTGCCCAGTGCGCAGCAGACCACGCCGATCGTCCCGCCGCCGCCCCCTCCACCGGCCCAGCCGCCGTTCGCCGGCGCACCGGTCGCGCCGCCACCTTCCAGCGAGCCGACGGCGCCTGACGATCGCCGCAAGACCCTCATCTGGTTCGGCTCGGCATGCGCGGCCCTGCTGGCGGTGCTGGTGGTTGTCGTGATTTACGGCGTGTTCTTCAACAAGCCCGAGACCACATCGATCTCGGGTCCCAGCAGCACATCGGAATCCGCGACGCCGACGACCTCTTCGGATGAGACCAGCGAGCCGGAGACCACAAGCGAATCACCAACGACCGCTTCAGGTTCCGGCCCCCAAGCTACCGACGGCAACGTCACGTTCGCGGTCACCGGTACGGAACCCGCTTCGTCGGTGCGATCGGCGGCCGTGCCCGTGGAGCAGGCCGCACAGGGTGAATATTTGGTCGTGCACCTGACGCTGTTGAACTCTGGCGATGCGCCGGCTTCATTCGTCGGGATGTTCCAGAAGCTGCATGCAGGTGGCGCCGTTTACTCGATCGACGACGTGGCGACGGCCTATCTCGAGGGCACTGTGGTGCAGTTGCAGCCGGGTGACACTGCAGATGTAGCAATCGCTTTCGATGTCCCGCCGGGGACTGCGCCGGAATCACTCGAGCTGCACGGCGAGGGTGGGAGCGCAGGCGTCGAGGTTCCCTTGTCGTAGGTGCGCGCAGACTGGAGACGTGGCTGACACGCTCTATGCCGATGTGTCCGAGTGGCAGGTCGGCGTCAATGACAGTTATCCGTATCCGGTGTTGTGCATCAGGTCCAACGACGGCACACATCGAGATCGCCGCTGGGTCAACAACTATGGATGGTGTCTGCGCAACGCCGACAGCGGCCGCCTGACGTTCTTCATCGTTTACTTTGTCTGGCGGCCCAATTGGCAGCAAACCGTCGACACGTTCAAGGATCTGGTCGGCACGCCGCATCCAAAGATGGCGGTGATGCTCGATGTGGAGTCGTGGGGCAGCCAGATCCTCGGCGACCGGTCGGCGGGAATCAACGCGGCCTATAACGCGGTCGGCGAGTTCGTCGGGTCGACGGCGAAGGTGATCGGGTACGGCAATGTCGGCGACCTGAACAGCCTGTGGCCGAACAAACCGCCGGGCGTCCGGTTGGTGGTCGCCGGATACGGCCGCAACCCGCCGTATCCGGGCAAGGTCGCCCACCAGTACACCGACGGGTCCGGCTACGGCGGCGGTCTGCCGGAGGGTGCGCCACCATTCGGCCGCTGCGATATGAACTCGGCGGATGGGCTGACGGCGGAGGAATTCGCCCGTGCATGCGGCATATCGGCGACGGAATCCGCGGATATTGAGCTCGCAATGTAGAGAATCCGTAGAAATTGTCAATTCGAGTAGTGCGATACGCAGGACACCGCGACTTTTGCCGGGCAAACTAATCCCCAACAGCGTCAATAGATCCGTCGGGGGTCGTCGTGAAGAACATCGTGCTGTGCTTCGACCGTGCGCGTGGCCATCCTGGGCCGCGCGACGCCACGAACGCCGAGGCGTTGCTGCGCCTTCTCGATGAGAGCGACGACCAGATCACCTGGTATCACCCTGGCACGCGCCCGCAGGCCACCGACCGCCGGTTGGCCAGGCTGCGATGGCGCCAGGCCGCCGTCGACGACGCGAGGGCCACGATCGCCGAGGCATACGAATTCCTCGTCGACTGGTGGGATCCGGGCGACCGGATCTTCATCTTCGGGGTCGGCCGCGGCGCCTCGTGCGCTCACGCCCTGACCCGGCTGCTCGGCACCATCGGCGTGCTGCCAGAGCTAATGGACTACGTGCTGGCCACCTATGCACTTCCGCGCACACATCGCAGCCCGCAGGACTGGCGACGGGTCACCATGCTGGCGGCACGACTGGCCGGACACCGCGAAATCGGCGTTCCCGTACAGTTTTTGGGCCTCTGGGACATGGCGAAGGTGCCGCATCGGCATGCGCTGCCGGTGGCCAATGTCGTCGCGGGCAGGCATGCAGTCGCGGTCGACGGCGGCCACGGTTCGCGTACCGGTCACCTTGTGGAGGCGCCGGACTGTGTTGAGGAAGTCTGGTTCCGCGGCGCGCACTGCGACGTCGCGGGCGGGCCAGGAGCGTGCTGGCCACTGGCGGACATCGCGCTGGACTGGATGCTCGATGGCGCGGCGCAGGCAGGCGTCACCGTCCGAGGTGGCAACCGATGCGCGGCACCTGCGCCGAGTGAATACGACGCCCTCGCGGGCAGCGCGCGCACGATTTCGCTGCGACGGCTGCCTGCCAGCCCGCTGGTGCACGCCAGCGTCGACGTCTACCTGCGGGCACATCCGGAGTACTGGCGGCGGCTGCCCGCCGAAGTGGTGTGGGCAGACACCGACTGGCTGGCCCGCAGCGAACGGCTGGTGGATGCCGAGCCGGCCGCGGCGCCGGTCGAACCCGCCGTGCTGGCGGCTGCCGCTTCCTAGGACTGCGAATCACCTTGACCTCAACGGTGATTGAGGTCCTAACGTCGCTGACATGCCAACGAAGCAACAGACCCTGACCGATCCCGAATTGCTGCAGCAGGCGCGCGACGCCGTCGACGGATTCGTAGCCCGTTTGCAGGCGGGAATCGATGCGGCGGACGCGGAGACCTACAACGCCGACTTCGCTGACGACGTGATGTGGGGCAGTCCCTACGGCGCGACCCTGATCGGCTACGACACGTTGCACCCGATTCATCGCGACATGTTCGGCGGTGGCGTGGCCGTCGCAGGGCCGAGATCGCGCTACGAGACCGTGAATGTGACGGCGCCGACGCCGGATGTGGCGATCGCCCACGTGCGGCGGGTCGCGATGGACGCCGACGGCCAGCCGATCCCGATCGACGATGCGTCGGTGTTCTCCGAGATGGCGCTCTATGTACTGGTGTGGCGGGAGGGGAAATGGTGGCTTGCCGCGGGCCAAAACACCCCGATTCGCCAGAAGGTGTGACGTGCGAATTTGTCCGCAGCGACAATATTTCGCCGCCGTGGGCAATCCGCCCAGATCCCTGTGATGCACTCCTGTCACTACATACCCGCCAGGCAGCGACTTCTCAGCAACGGTCTTTGCGAATGTCTGGCGAATTCTGTGGTAAGGCACTAGGCGTGGTTTACTGCCTGCGTGGATTGGTTTCGGGGCCTAGCCGACGTGTCCGCCGGTGTGTGGATCGCGATAGCGGCCTGGGTGGTCGTCGTCGCCCTCATCGCCGCGTTGGTCTACGCCTGGCGTCAGTATCAGCGGGCCAGGGAAGATGCCGCAGAGCTCATGCAGCCCAACGTGTCGATGTTCATGGAGCCCAGCGCCTCTGACTGGCATCTCGTCGAGCTCGTCGTCAAGAACTTCGGCAAGACGCCGGCGTACGGCATCCGATTCGAATTCGTCAATCCGCCGACCGTCGGTAAATACGAGAGCGCCTACGAGGACCGCTACGTCGACATCACGCCGCTGAACCTGCCCGCAGAGATTCCGTACCTGGCGCCGACGCAGGAGTGGCGCATCGTGTGGGATTCGGCGTTGGACCGTCGCGAGCTGGGTGAATCCATTGCGTCACGCTTCCACGGCGCGGTCACCTACTTCGACGAGCCCAAGAACCCGGAGAGCAAGCAGAAGAGGTACCAGTACAAGACCAGCGCGATCCTCGACTGGGCGACACTGCACCCGGTGGAGCGGCTGGAACTGCTGACGACTCACGACCTGGCCCGGCAGGAGAAGCAGAAACTCGAGCTGCTGCGCCATCTGTTGACCTACTACCACTACGCAGCCAGTGAAAGCCGCGACGAAGTGTTGCGCGTCGAGATAAACCGTGTCCGAGCGGCCGCCGACGAGCTCCGCGACCGCTACCGCGCCGAGTTCAACCACACGCCCGCGGTGGTCGAGGACAACTTCCCGCCCGCGGAGGTCAACGACAACTTCGCGCCGGCGGCGGTCAACGACAGCTACTCACCCGCGCGGGCCAACGACAAATACGCCCCCGCGCGGGTCAGCGACAACATCGCCTTCGACGAGGCCCACACCACGATCATCAACGGCAGGCATCGCCGCGACCTCGGCTAGGCCGTCACTTCCAGCCGGATCCGATCCCGCATTCCCAGAGGCTGAGTTTGGGCACACCGCTCTTGCGTGGTTCCTTGCGGCGCTTCGTGCTGCGGCGTTCGGACTCGAGATGGTCGGCTGACCGCTTCCGCTCTGATCGCATGTCTTGCCCCCTGTGTCGCGCCGTCGACCCCCTGTCGTCGGCGTTGTTCTCACGCTATGGACGGCCCACGGGGGCGAACACGCGTAGCGCACTACCCGAATCGTGGTTGTTGGCTTTCGTAACACTGTTACGTAACATCAGTCTGAAATGCTGCCGCACGCACAGGAGAGGCCATGACCAGCGCCGTTAGCTACGAACTCACCGAATCCGTCGCGAGCATCACCCTCGACGACGGCAAGGTCAATGTGCTGGGCCCGGACATGCAGTCCGCCATCAACCAGGCGCTCGACCGGGCGGAGAAGGACTCAGCCAAGGCCGTGGTGATCGCGGGCAATCAGCGGGTGTTCAGCGGCGGCTTCGATCTCGCCGTGTTCCAGTCGGGCGACGCGAAGGCCGCGCTGGGCATGCTCGCGGGCGGCTTCGAACTGTCGGTGCGGTGCCTGACGTTCCCAGTGCCGGTGATCATGGCGGCGACGGGCCCGGCCATCGCGATGGGCTCGTTCCTGTTGCTCTCAGGCGACCACCGGGTGGGGCAGCCCAAGTCGCGGTGCCAGGCGATCGAGGTGGCGATCGGCATGACGATTCCGATCTCGGCGATCGAGATCATGCGGCAGCGGCTCACACCCGCGGCATTCGAGCGTGGCTGCTCGATGGCGGCGACGTTCGCAGGCGACGAGGCGCTGGCCGCCGGATGGCTCGACGAGATCGTGGAAGCCGACAAGGTGTTGGCGCGTGCACAGGAAGTGGCGGCGCAGGCCGCGTCGACGTTGCACGCAGGCGCGCACCGAGCAACCAAACTGAAGGCACGCGAGTCCGCGCTCAAGGCGATTCAGTCCGGAATCGACGGGCTTGCAACAGAATTCACCCTCGGCTAGGTCTGGCCGATGCCGAGGGCCAAGCAGCGCACGCCCGAGCTTCGGGACCGGCTGCTTGACGTCGCGATCGCGACGCTTTCCGAGGAGGGCATCGCGCGGTTCACCACGCGACGTGTCGCCGAGCGCGCCGGCACATCGGTGCCCGCGGTCTACGAGCTGTTCGACGACAAGGCCGGCCTGGTGCGGGCGATGTTCTTTGAGGGATTCCGGCTGCTCGGCGGGGAGCTGGCGAAGGTACCCGTGACGGAGGATCCCGTCGCGGATCTGGAGCGGCTGGTTCCGGTGTTCCGATTGTTCTGCCGGGCGTATCCGCGGCTGGCGCAGGTGATGTTCTCGCGCCCCTTCACGGACTTCGAGCCAGGGCCCGACGAGCTGGCGGCGGGGGCGTCGGTGCGGGAGGTGTTCGTCGGCCGGATCCAGCGGTGCATCGATGCCGGTCTGCTCTCGGGCGACCCGAACGATATGGCGCATGTATTGCTGGCTCTGGCACAGGGTTTGGCGGTGCAGGAGGCGGGCCGATGGCTCGGGTCGGGTCCGCTGATCGAGCGGCGATGGAAGCTCGGGGTGACGTCGCTGCTCACCGGGCTGCGATAGTCGCTCAGAGGCGGGCAAGTTGAGGCGAATGCCCCACGCGCCGTGCCCGCCCGCCGTCACACCATGACGGCATGACAACATTCCCAACCCCCCAAGCGGCCGCGGCGGCCACAAAGCACCTGGACCTGCCCTCCGGGGACGACGAGCGAGTCGTCGGCTTCGGCGTGATGGGTCTGCCCTTCGCCAACGGGCACTACCTCGCGTTCCGCGACTTCCCCGCGACCTCGTTCTCACCGGCCTACAAGTCGGTGTGGCATCGCGATCCTGACGGCGTCTGGACCTTCTACGCCACGACACCGGGCCCGCAGAGCTGCTCGCGATACTTCAGCTCCGTCACACCGGTGGACCCCGTGGTGTGCGGCATCGAATCCGCCTGGGTCACCCCGTGGTCACTGCAGATTTCCATTGCGGGACTGCTGGATTGGCGCGTCGACGTCAAGAAGACCGCGACGACGCGCCTGATGAGCGCCATCGGCAGCCGGATGCCCAACGCGGCGTGGACCAGCCGCAGAACGCTGTCGCTGATGAGCCGCGTCGTGGGCCCCCTGCTCCGTGTCGGCAAGATCCGGCTGACCGGAAACCTGCCCAACGGCCAGGAATTCCGGATCGCGCCGAAACGCGTGTGGGCGGTAGCCGACTCGGCAGCCTTCGTGGCCGGCGAGGACCTCGGGCCGATCGGGCCGCACGCGGTGCAAGGCAACCTCGCCGACTTCCAGCTGCCCCAGCGAGGCATCTGCGTGGTCGCGCAGGGCCGCTTCGAGCCGTTCGACATCGCACGACATCGCGACGGTGAGCGTCTTGATCTATCCAGCTGACCAAGCCGAGGCGACAGCGCAGAATCGGCAGGTGACTTCCGACCGCCCGCCAGAGCTTCCGACCCGTGCGGAAGTTCTGGCGGCGCTGTCAGTGGCCATCGACCTCGGGCTCGGTCAGCCCGCCGAACACATGCTGCGGTCGGCGTTGATCGCGACCCGGCTGGCCGACCGGCTTGGGCTGCCGCGCGCCCAGCGCGACTGCATCTACTACTCGACGCTGATCATGTGGATCGGCTGTCACGCTGACTCGCACGAGTACGCGCGGTGGTTCGGCGACGACATCTCGGTGCGGCGCAGCGCGTATCTGGTGGACTGGACGGGGCTGCCGTATCAAAGGTTCCTGCTGACAAATATCCGGCACGGCGAGTCGGTGTTGCAGCGGCTGAGGACCATCTCGGCGCTCTATCTCAACGCCCGCGGCCATATCTCCAACCTGATCCACTCGCACTGCACATCGGCGGCCCTGCTCGCCGAAAGGATCGGCCTCGCCTCCGATGTGCAGGCCGCGGTGCGGTGTACCTTCGAGCGCTTCGACGGCGGCGGGCTACCGGAAGGCGTTGCAGGCGAGCAGATTCCGATCGAGATGCGGGTCGCCCAGGTCGCCGACATGGTCGAGGTGCATCAGCGCGAGTACGGCACCGGCGGTGCGGTGACGATGGCGCGCAGCCGCCGGGGCGGCCAGTTCGACCGCGCTGTCGTGGATGCGTTCCTCGAAGACCCCGAATCGCTGCTCGCCGTCCCCGCGACCGGAGATGTGTGGGCACCAGCACTGCAGCAGGCGCCGGACCGTCACACCAAGCTCGACGAATCCGCGCTCGACGAGCTGCTCGTTGCAATCGGCGACTTCGTCGACCTGAAATGCCCGTTCACGCTTGGGCATTCACGCGCTACCGCACAGCTGGCAGCAGACGCCGCGGTCGCGGTCGGACTCGATGCCGCTGACGTCGCGCTGACCCGCAGGGCCGCCCACATTCACGACATCGGCCGCATCGGGGTGTCGAACCAGATCTGGTCCAAGCCAGGCGATTTGACGATGGCGGAGTTCGAGCGAATGCGGTTCCACCCGTATCTGACCGAGCGGATTCTGCATCGGGTTCCCGGCCTGCAGCTGGTGGCATCGATTGCCGCCAATCATCACGAGTGCCTGAACGGCTCGGGGTATCCGCGCGGGCTGTCGGCGCGCCAGCTGACGATGCCGGACCGGCTGGTCGCGGCCGCGGTCAGCTACCAGTCGGCGCTGGAGCCAAGGCCGTATCGCGAGGCGTTGTTGCCAGCGGGTGCGGCGCGACGATTGCGCGGACGGGTTCGCGACGGTGAGCTCGACGAGGTCGCCGCCGAAGCGGTGTTGCACGCGGCGGGTCATGCGTCGCACAAATCCACGTCGCGGCCGGACGGACTGACGGCTCGCGAGGTCGAGGTGCTGCGGCTGGTGGCGCAGGGGGCCAGCAACAAGGAGATCGCCGCCAAACTGGTGATCAGTGAGAAGACCGCGCGCAACCATGTCGAACGCAGCTACGCCAAAATCGGCGTCTCGAATCGCATCGGGGCCAGCATGTACGCACTCGAACACGGGCTGGTCGGCCAGGTCGCTAATTGAGGCATTCGCCCCATGTGACGGGGGCCTGCACGCCCGACGATTGAAGCCATGAACCGTTACTTCGCACTCACTTATGGCGCGATCAGCTATGCGCTGTTCCTCGTCGTGTTCGTCTACGCGATCGGCTTCGTCGGCGGCCTGACCCCTCGTAGCGTCGACAACGCGATTGCGGCCCCCGCCGGGTGGGCGGTGGCCGTCGACGTGCTGTTGTTGACGCTGTTCGCCGCACAGCACAGCGTGATGGCACGACCGGCGTTCAAGCGTTGGTGGACGCGCTTCGTACCCCAGCCAATCGAACGCAGCACATATGTTCTGCTGGCGAGTCTGGTTCTGGCCCTGCTGCTTTGGCAGTGGCGCGCGATACCGGCCGTCGTGTGGGATGTGACTTGGCAGCCGGCGCGGCTGGCGGTGTGGACACTGTTTTGGCTCGGCTGGGGCATCGTCTTGGCTTCGACGTTCATGATCAACCACTTCGAACTGTTCGGGTTGCGCCAGGTCTTCGCGGTGTGGCGGTCGCGATCACTGTCAGAGACCGGGTTTCGCACGACGCTGTTCTATCGGGTGATACGTCATCCGCTGAACCTGGGCTTCATCGTCGCGTTCTGGGCGGCACCGACGATGACGGTGGGCCATCTGTTGTTCGCGGCCATGACGACAGCCTGGATTCTGGTGGCGATGCAACTGGAGGAGCGCGACCTGATGGCCGCGCTGGGCCCCCGCTATGCCGCGTACCGCGAGACGGTTCCGATGCTGGTCCCAGGGCTGCGTAAGCGCCACAGCCGGGCCACCACCGACATGATGGTGGGGTGACGCACGTCGGAGGCAGGGTGTGGCGGGCCGGCAAGCCGCAGGACGACTTCGACTTCCCGTCGATCTCGGACTACCTGGCCGAGAACGACGCGCTGGTGTGGTGCGACATCTACGACCCCGACCGGGTGGAAGACACGATCGCGGATGCCGAACGCACCAAGGCCGTCGTCTACCGCAGCCATACCTTCTTCACGGTGTACGGGGTCACCACCAAGGAGACCACCGACGAGACGGAGTCGATGCTCGACGTGCACCGCATCTCCGGATTCGTGCTGCCCCGCGGGCTGATCACGGTCCGGCTCTCATCGCACTTCGACGTCGACACGGTGTCGCAGCGGTTCGACGAGCTGGGCGGCCAGGAGTATGGCGTCGGATCGTTGGTCCACGGTCTGCTCGACGTGGTGGTCGATGGGCACTTCGAGGCGGTGCAGTCGCTCGACGACGGCATCGAGGCGCTCGAGGATGATTTGTTCGAGAACACGCCGCGAAGTGGCTTGCAGCGCAAGACGTTCCGTATGCGAAAGGACCTCGTCGAACTGCGTCGTGTGGTGTTGCCGACGCGTGAAGTCGTCAGCTCGATTCAGCACCGCAGGCTGGACGCCAAGACCGCGCCGGAGCTCGAGCCGCTGTATTCGGATCTGTACGACCATGTGCTGCGCGTATCCGAGTGGACGGAATCGTTTACAGACATGGTCACGACGGTGTTCGAGACGAACCTGTCGCTGCAGGACGCGCGACTGAACACCGTGATGAAGAAGCTGACCGGGTGGGCGGCGATCATCGCGGTGCCGACCGCGATCACCGGCTTCTATGGGCAGAACGTCGAGTATCCCGGAATCAACGCCGTCGGCGGTTTCTTAACGAGCACCGCGATCAACGTGCTGGTAGTTCTCGGCCTGTACTGGATGTTCCGCCGACGAGACTGGTTGTAGCACAACAACCTCAGGCGTCGCATTAGTGGCGGTTCTATGAGAAAAGGCCAGTGAGTTGCAGTGCTGAGCATCGACCGGAGTAAGGTCAAGATCAGGTTGAGTTCCCAGCCGACGTCTTATCCGGCTGAACCCCTTGGAGTCGACCAACCAATGACCACTATGACCACCCGCGCTCTCCCCACTGCTACTCGCCGCGCTGACCTGCAGCTTTCCGCCGACTGGCTGAATTCCACCGTCGTGCGGATCACCGCTTCCGGTGATATCGACGCGTCCAACACCTCCGAACTGCTGGACTTCGTGCGCCGGCGCGGAGCGAATTGCCGCAGCCTGATTCTGGACCTTAGCGATGTCAGTTTCTTTGCCACCGCTGGCTTTTCAGCTTTACGGACGATCGACGTCCGTAGCTCTCGCGCATCGGTCAGTTGGACGCTGGTGGACGGGCCTGCCGTTGCGCGGGTCTTAAGAATCTGCGATCCGGAGCGCACGCTCCCCCGCGGAATTCAGTGACTTAGATCGCCATAGGCGAGTGCGACCGGACCAGCTGGTCGGCCAGTCGATAGTCTTCGTCGGCGTTGAGGCTGAGCACGCCGACCACCTCGCCACCCGACTCGTACCAGACGGTGAAACCGTTGCGGTGGTCGACGAGCCTGCTGTGCTCGAAGCCGGTGCCCCACCCGCAGTACTTCAGCGTGGATTCGCCTACGGTGCAAGAGAATCCGGGCACTTTATCCCACGCCGCGGTGCGGCCGGCCGCAGACAGCCCGGCGATCAGCCCTTGCTGAGCGGCGTCGCGCCAGTGCTCGGCGCGGATGCGCCGCCCCGCGGTCACGTTGTAGGCCAGCGCGACATCGCCCGCGGCGTAGACGTTGAGCGCCGAGGTGTGCATGTGCTCGTCGACGACGATGCGACCGTCTTCGGTGTCGAGGCCGACGGCCTCGGCGAGGTGCGGGTCGGGTCGCACACCGGTGGCCGAAACGACGACATCGCCGTCCAGCGTGGCGCCGGTGTCGAGCTGAACCTTGGTGTCATCGATTGCGGCGACGGTCGTCGACCCGAGGAAGCGAACCCCATTGTCGGACAGGATCTTTGCGACGCGTTCGCCGACCTGGTCGCCGAACCGGCGCAACAGCGGGACGGATTCGGCGGCCACCATCGTTGTCGGCACACCGCAGCTGGCCAGGCAGGCGGCGGCTTCGCAGCCGATCAGCCCGCCGCCGATCACGACCGCCGAGTCGGCGCTGCGGGCGGCCATCTTCAGGATGACGGCGTCGGCGAACGACCGAAGGGTGAGTGCGGCCTCCGCACCGGGGACGCGTAGCGGGACGGCGTTGGCGCCACAGCCAAGCACGAGATGCCAGTACGGGTAGGGACGGCCGCCCTCAGTGACCACTTCTTGGCGAGCCAGGTCGATGTGGTCGACGGTGATACCGCGCACCAGCTCGACGTCGTGGCGGTCGAACCAGCCGGGGCTGTGCAGGTCGAGCTTCGCCTCTTGGCCGCAGAGGTAGGCCTTGCTCAGCGGGGGCTTGGCGTAGGGCATGGCGGGGTCGGCGCTGAGAATCCGCACGGGGATGTTGGGGTGCTTGCTGCGGAACGTCTCCGCCGCGCTCAACCCTGCCGGACCGCTGCCGATGGCGATGAAACCTGGTGCCACCACACTTCTTGGTTACCACTTTTCGATGATCCTCACGCCCGTGTCAGGCGTTGGTCATACTTTGGCAAGCAACGGTGTGACGCGTTGCTTGTCGAGCACGGCACAACTGGGTATGGGAGCATCTGCGCGTGAATCCACAGGACGACCCCGAGGCCCGTATCAGGGCACTGGAGCAGCCGCTCGCCGACAACGCGCGGGCCAGCGAGGTGGGATCAAACGCCTACACCGGCGGCGGCGCCTACCAGGCCCCGCCGGTACCACCGATGCCACCGCCGGTCACAGGGCCGGACTACGGAAATCAATACGGAGCCAATCAATACGCGCCGCCGGGCTACGGCGCCCCGTGGGGCCAGCCGCCGAAGAAGGTATCGGCGGGCATTCCGTGGATCGTGCTCGGCATCGGCGCCGTCATCTTCATGGCGATCGCCGCGGGCGTCGGGTTCGTCATCGTGAACAGGTCGACGAGTACCTTCCCCGATATCCCAGGCGTCAGCATGCCGAGCTTCCCGTCGATGCCAAGCACGCCAGGCATGCCGGTTCAGCCGACTGAGGCCCCGCCGGGTGGGGCGCTGAGCGTCGCAGGCATGGGCGAGAACAAGACGCTCGAATGCAACGACAACCGCGTCAGCATCAGCGGCGTTTCCAACACCGTCACGATCACCGGCCACTGCACGACCATCACGGTGTCGGGCATGCAGAACAAGGTCACCCTCGACACCGCCGATCAGATCAGCGCGTCGGGCTTCGACAACGTGATCACGTACCACTCCGGCTCACCGGACATCAACAACGCCGGAAACAACACGGTCCAGCAGGGCTGAGTCGGTAGTGCACTCGGTGCACTCGTCGGGATAGGCCAGCGTGAACGCGGTGCGCTCGTCGGCCAGAGACGCTCCCGGTGCGAACAGCATCCGCCACTCAGGCGCCCACTCGGCCACACCGTCGGTGCCGCGCAGTGCGGCGTCCACATCGTCGGGCCGGTGGTGCCAGAGTTCGGCGGACTGACCGTCCCAGTCGAGTCGGATGAACCCGTAGTCACACACGTCAGCTCGCACGGGAATGATCACGGACGTCTTGACGACGGCCATGAAGTAGCGGCCGATGTCGACGTGATGGCCTGGGCCCGACGACGCACATACGGGGTCGGCGACGAACGCTCGGAAGAAGTGCTTGCGCATGGAACTCCCTTTTCAGGGCCCCGATAAGAGGCGCTCTTGCCGGCACCGGTCGGTGCAGACCGCTTCGTCATCCGAGCCACCCACGAGCGTGGGGTTGGCGTGCGGTCAAGTCGGAGCTTGGCGACCGCAACTCGTGAAGCGATTCCAGTGTAGGCGACTCAGCCCCGCACCGGGTCCCAAGACAGCATTCGTGCGGCCAGGTCGGGTCCGCAATCCTCCTGCACGAAGTGGCTGCCGTTGATGCGGTCATGCGGTTGACCGGTCGCACCGGGGACATGGTCGATCAGTGGGCGGTCGGCCCGCCCGAGAATGGGGTCCTTGGCCCCGAACACGCACAGGAACGGTTTCTCCCACCGACCAAGCTCCTCCCATGCGGCGCGGTTCGCCGGGATGGCTGGGTCGTCGGGCGATGTCGGCGTCAGCTGCGGGAAGGCGCGAGCCCCGGCCTGAAAGCTCTTGTCGGGGAAGGGCGCATCGTATCCGGCCCTGATGTCCTTCGATACGTTCGTGACCGTGCCGACGGACACGATGCGGCCGCACGGAAACACCGGGGAGTAACGCGCCGCGGCCCGCCAGGTGCGAAAGGCGATATTCGCGGGCTGCTGAGCAATGGGCAGGAATCCGTTGGCGACCACGATGCGGCCGATGCGGTGGCCCTGTTCGCCGGCGATACGCAGGCCGATCAACGACCCCCAGTCCTGCACGAAGAGGGTGACGTCCTGAAGATCGAGGCTCTCGAACCACGACGTCACCCACTCGACGTGGCGCAGATACGTGTAATCCGATGTGGCGCTGGGCTTGTCGGAGCGGCCGAAGCCGATCAGGTCGGGTGCCAGCACGCGATGGCCACCTTCGACGAGCGGCGGAATCATGGTGCGGTACAGGTAACTCCACGTCGGCTCGCCGTGCAGCAGCACGATCGGCGAGCCGTCGGAGGGCCCTTCGTCTATGTAATGCATCCGAACGCTGTCAGTGTCGCTGGCCGCGACGTCGACGTAATGCGGCTCGAATGGGAAACCGTGCAGGTTCTCGAAGCGGGAGTCGGGGGTGCGCAGGACGTCCATGGTCGGCTCCTCAGCTGGGGCTTGTGGTGTCGCTCTTGGGATCGATCAGGATCTTGGCGTGCGCCTCGGGATCGCCCAGCGCATCGAAAGCATTCCCGACGCCGTCCAGCCCGACGGTCCCGGTGATCAGCGGGGTGACGTCGACCTTGCCGTCGGCGAGCATGTGCAGCGTGTCGCGGAATTCCATTGGCGTGTAACCGAGTACGAAGCGCAGGTCGATCTCCTTGTTGATCGCCATCGACGGCCGCAGCCGGTCGGCGCCCATGCACACGCCAACGACGACGACGCGGGAGAACAGCGGAGCGCCGGTGATGATGTCTTCGATGATGCCCGGCACGCCAACGCATTCAAAGACGACGGGGTGCTTTGGCGTGGCGGCGCCGACGGCATCGGCGGCGCGCCAGACATGCCACCAGGGTAGCCGCAGTTTGTGCAGCTTCTCGACGGTGCTGACGGCGAGACCCAAAGCGTCGGGCGCGGTTTCGAGGTGGCCGTGCCCCTTGGCTTTGGCGTAGGGAGAGTCCTGGGCGGGGTCGACGACGACGTCGGCGCCGCATCTGGTGGCGAGTGCGCGACGCCCGGGTGAGTAGTCGCTGGCGATAACGGTGCGCACGCCGTGGGCCTTGAGCATCAGGATGACCGCAAGGCCGATCGGCCCGCAGCCGATGACGATCGCGACCTGTCCCTTCTTGACCTCGCCGCGCTGAACGGCGTGCCAGCCGACGGCCATCGGCTCGGTCAGCGCGGCCTTGTCGGCGGGCAGCCCGTTCGGGACGGGCAGCGCGAGGGACTGCTCGACGATGAGTTGTTCGGCGTAGCCGCCGGGGGCCGCTGTCGACAGTCCGATGGCGTGGACGTCCTTGCCGCGTCGGACCAGCGGGACCGCGACGACGGGCGTGCCCGCGCGCAGCGCCTTGCGGGTGCCCGGACCGTGGTCGAGGACTTCGCCGCAGAACTCGTGGCCGAAGACCACCGACTGGGTCGAGCGCATGAAGTCGGGGTAGCCGGTCTCGGCCATCACGTCGGCGAGTTCGTCGCAATAGTTGCGGGCGTGCAGGTCGGAGCCGCAGATACCGCAGCGCAGGACGTCGACCAGCAGCTGCCCCTTCGCGGGCGTCGGGTTCGGTTGATCGACCACCTCGAGTTTTGCGTTGGTGCAGGTGACTGACTTCATAAGCCGAGCGTAACGGGCGCTTAACGAGCGACTATGACAGTAAGCGAAAGTTTGCCAAAGTGCGACGAGTGGTCGGAGTTGGGTGTACCTTCACCGTTAGCTGGTCCATAGTATTTTGCTATCGAGTTCGGGGGAACTCATGAAGTCAGCCATTCGCCCGTATGTCTCAACCGGTGTCGCGATCGCGGGAGTCAGCGTGTTGCTGGTGTCACCGAGCGCGACCCGGCCGGCCGAAAGCCCGGTGGCCCCGCCGACGGATGCGTCGACGGCGACGCCACCGGCGGTCGCCCCGGCAGCATTCTCCTTGCTGCAAGGCGCCGAGACCCCCTTGGTCATCCTCGGTTTGATTCCGTCGGGCGGCTCAAGCGGCGGTGGCGCACCAGATTTCGGTGTGCAGACCGCGCTCGCGTCGGGATCGTCGGCGCTCAGCGCGACCGGGTTGACCCGGCTATCCAGCTTCTTCTCCCCTGGCACGGTTGTCTTGCCGACCACCACCGGTGGTGACAATGGTGGCCCAACCGCATTCGCGTCCTCGTTCGCGGCGATGAGTGCGCCCGCCGGCGAGATGTCGTTGATGGCCGAGCCGTCGGTGCAAACGCTGGCGCTCCCGAATCCAGGAAACGCAGGCAACTTCCTCGGCGCGCTCCTTCGCGTCTTCGTCGGTAACGGCACCGAGGAAAATCCGAACGCCGGGATATTGATCGGCAACGGCTGGAACGCCACCGACGGGCAGAACGGCGGCAACGCCGGACTGCTATTCGGCACCGGCGGTAGAGGCGGCGACGGCGCACCCGGCCAGCAAGGTGGCAACGGCGGCCACGGCGGCATCCTGATCGGCAACGGCGGCGCAGGCGGCACCGGTGGGGAAGGGGCCAACGGCGGCGACGGCGGCAACGGCGCGATCCTGATCGGCTTCGGCGGCGACGGCGGCATGGGCGGAATCGGCACCACAGGAAAAGCCGGCACCAACCCGCTGCCCGACGGCACAACGGCAGCCGACGGCACACTCAACGCTGGCGGGACAGGCAGCGACGAACTCTTTATCGGAAACAACGGAAACCCCGGTGACGACGGGAACCCCGGCCAAGCGGGCGGCGACGGCTCCCCCGGCACCGGAGTCACCGGCGGTCCAGGTCAAATCAGCGCAGTGGGCGGCACCGGCGGTGCCGGTGGCGCCGGTGGCGCCGGAGCAAACGGCGGCGACGGCGCCAATGGCGGCCAAGCCAACGCCGACGCGGGCGCGGCCGGCGGTGCGGGCGGGGCCGGCGGTGCCGGCGGAACGGGCGCAAACGGCGGCAATGGCGCCGACGGCGGCAACGCTTCCACCGACAATGCGTTTGGCGGCGCCACGGCAGGCAACGGCGGCGACGGCGGTCCTGGCGGCACCGGAGCCCAGGGCCTCACCGGCGGCAAAGGTGCTACAGGCGGCAAGGGCGGTGCAGGTGGCATCCTGTTTGGCGGCGGCGGCACCGGCGGCCAAGGCGGCCAAGGTGGCACGGGCGGTACCGGCGCCAAGGGTGGAAACGGCGGCGACGGCGGCGACGGCGGCGACACGTCACTCACCGACCCGGCCGGCTCGACGGCAGGCACTGCCGGCAAGGCCGGGACGGCAGGCGCGGGCGGACCCGGAGGAGGCGGCGGCGCCGGAGGCCCGGCCGGCGGCGGCGGCAACGGCAGCATCTTCGGCGGGAAGGGCAGCAGCGGCGCACCGGGCAACACCGGAGACACCGGAGACACCGGCACACCCGGCAGCCCGGGTGATCCTGGCACGGACGGCACGGTCAACTAAGGGGCTCACGCCGTTCAATATCTGATCGTCGCGCGACGGGCGGGTCGATGAACAGTGCGCACCGAATCCACAAGGGCGAGTAGACCTTGCCCAGCTTATCGAACTGTCTGACCCCGCCACTAAGGTCGAGGTGAGACGTGAGGAAAGACGATGAGCGAGCAAACGAAGACGCCGCGGCTGACGGATCAGTTCGGCAAGGCGATGGTCTACGCCGAGGAGAAGCACCACACCCAGGTACGGAAGGGCGGGGACATTCCTTACGTCGGACATCTGCTGTCGGTGGCGGGTTTGGTGATCAACGACAACGGCTCGGAGGCGCAGGCCATTGCGGCGCTGCTGCACGACGCCGTTGAGGATGCCGGAGGTCCCGAAACACTGAGCGAAATCCGAAAAGAGTTCGGCGACAACGTTGCGCGGATCGTCGAGGAGTGCAGCGACACCGACAAGACACCGAAGCCGCCGTGGCGAGAACGCAAGCAGGACTACATCAATCACCTTGGCACCGTTGGTGAGGACACGCTTCTGGTGTCAGTGGCCGACAAGCTCGACAACGCGCGGTCGATGCTGCGGGACTATCACGAGCACGGCCCGGCGCTATGGCAGCGGTTCACCGTCAAGGATCCGCACGACCACCTCTGGTACTACGGCGAGTTGCTCGACGCCTACCGCAGCCGCGGGTGCAGAAGCTGGATGGTCGACGAACTCGGCCGCGTCGTCGACGAACTGAAGGACCTCGTCGAGTCGTAGCTATCCACAACCTGCGAGACTTCCGTCGCCTATGCAACCGTCGCGGCCATAGGATGCTGTGGTGGCCACATTGGAGGACTTGGAAGCGCGCGTAGCGGCGCTCGAAGCCTCCCAGGCCGACTACCGGGCCGTTCTGGCGGCAGTCAACGCGTTGGGCGCCAATCAGCGCGAGCACTCGCTTCGGATCACGGCTGTAGAGACGGATCTAGCGGACTTCCGCATCGAAATGGCCGACTTCCGCCAGGAGACTCGAGCCAACTTCCGCACCGTCGATGAACAGCTCGCCGAAATCAAGGACCTGATCCTCGGGCGTCACAACGGCAACTGAGCGCGACCGCCGTAGTCTGACGCTCGATGGCGCTGCACCTCCACCGCGCTGAGCGCACCGACCTCCTCGCCGACGGCCTCGGCCAACTGCTGACCACTCCCCTGTCTGACCCCTTCGCCGAAGAGCTGGTCATCGTGCCCGCCAAGGGCGTCGAACGCTGGTTGAGCCAGCGCCTGTCCCACATCCTCGGTCGCGGCGACGGCCAAGACGGCGTCTGCGCAGGCATCTCGTTCCGCAATCCGCACTCCCTCATCGCGGAAATCACCGGCACGACGGACGACGACCCCTGGTCCCCCGACGCCATGGTGTGGCCGCTACTCGACGTCATCGACGCCAGCTGCGACGAGGACTGGTGCAAGACCCTGGCCACCCACCTCGGCCACTTCGAGACCGGTGAAGAGCGCGAGCTTCGGCAGGGCCGGCGCTACGCCGTCGCACGCCGCCTCGCCGGGCTATTCGCTTCCTACGCCCGCCAGCGACCGCAGCTGCTCATCGACTGGGAAAACGACAACGCCGGTGACATCGCTTGCGACCTGCAATGGCAGCCGCCCCTCTGGCGCGCCCTGCTCGACAAGGTCGACGCCGACGCACCCCATATCCGACACGCGAAAACCCTTGCCACACTGCAGGAGTCCCCCACCGATCTGCCAGAGCGGCTTTCCTTGTTCGGGCACACCCGACTTCCGTCCACCGAGATCGAACTGCTGCAGGCCCTCGCCACCCATCACGATCTACACCTGTGGCTGCCGCACCCTAGCGACGACCTCTGGCGACAGCTTGCCGGCGACCACGGGCAGATCCCCCGCCGCGACGACACCAGCCACCGCAACGTCTCCCACCCGCTGCTCGCCACCCTGGGCCGCGACCTTCGCGAACTACAACGCAGCCTGCCCGCCGACCCGCAGACCGACGAGCATCTCGGTGCAAACGACCGCCCCGACACCCTGCTTGGCTGGCTGCAGTCCGACATCACCGCCAATGCCGTTCGGCCAGAAGGCCGAAAGCACAGCGCCAAGGACCGCTCGGTGCAGGTGCACAGTTGCCACGGACCCGCCCGCCAGATCGACGTCCTGCGCGAAGTGCTACTCGGCCTGCTCGCCGACGACAACACACTCGAACCCCGCGACATCCTCGTCATGTGCCCAGACATCGAGACCTACGCGCCGCTGATCGTCGCCGGCTTCGGTCTCGGCGACATGCTCCACGGTGTGCATCCGGCTCACAAGCTGCGGGTGCGCCTCGCCGACCGATCGCTCGTGCAGACCAACCCACTGCTCGGCGTCGCGTCGCAGCTGCTCGCACTCGCAGGCGGTCGGGCCACCTCCAGTGAGGTACTCAACCTCGCCGCGGCCGCGCCCATCCGGGCCCGGTTCGAATTCAGCGATGACGACCTCGAGGACATCACCCGGTGGGTGCGGGAGGCGAACATCCGCTGGGGTTTCAACAGCGAGCATCGTGAGCCGTTCGGTGTCGACTTCATCCAGAACACTTGGCGTTTCGGCATCGACCGCGTGCTGGCGGGCGTCGCGATGTCCGACGATTCGCATGCCTGGATCGACACCACACTGCCGCTCGACGATGTCAGCAGCAACCGAGTCGAGTTGACGGGCAAGCTGGCCGAGTACATCGACCGGTTGCAGCACGTCGTCGAATCACTCACCGGCCCAAGGCCGCTACGCGACTGGCTCGACGCGCTGGAGCACGGCATCGAACTGCTCGCCAAGGTCAGCGAGGACGACGCGTGGCAGACCAGCCAGCTGCAGCGCGAGTTCGGCGACGTGTTGACCAGCGCAGGCCCGCGGGCGGACACCACGATGCGGCTGCCCGACATCCGCGCTCTGCTGCAGCGCCACCTCGCCGGCCGCCCGACCCGCGCCAATTTCCGCACCGGAACGCTGACCGTCTGCACGATGGTGCCGATGCGGTCGGTGCCGCACCGGGTGGTCTGCCTCGTCGGTCTCGACGACGGGGTGTTCCCACGGCTCGGAGTCGTCGACGGCGACGACGTGTTGGCCCGCAACCCGATGACCGGTGAGCGCGACATCCGCTCGGAGGACAGGCAGCTGCTGCTCGACGCGATCGGCGCGGCCACCGAGACACTGGTGATCACGTACACCGGCGCCAACGAATACTCCGGGCACGAACGGCCGCCTGCAGTGCCGCTGGCCGAGCTGCTCGACACGCTCGACATGACCACACCAGACGAGGTGCGCAAAGAGATCGTCGTCCAACATCCGTTGCAGCCCTTCGACACTCGAAACGTGATCCCCGGTGAGCTGATCCCCGACCAACCGTTCACCTTCGATTCCACTGTGAAGCGCGCGGCGATTGCCCGTTCCGGTCACCGCGCCGAGCGGCCACCGTTCATCTCCGGACCGCTGGCGGGCCCACCGCCCGAAGACGTCGCGCTCGCCGACCTCGTCGCCTTCTTTCGCGATCCGGTGAAGGGCTTCTTCCGCGCGCTCGACTACACGCTGCCGTGGGATGTCGACGGGGTCGAGGACGCGATGCCCGTCGACATCAACGCCCTCGAAGAATGGACCGTCGGCGACCGCATGCTGCGCGACATGCTTCACGGCATGGATCCCGATCAGGCGCGGCAAGCCGAGTGGCGTCGCGGCACGCTGCCGCCTGGTCAGCTCGGCTGGCGGAAGGCCACCGAGATCCGCGACCAGGCCGGCGTATTGGCAGAAGCCGCCCGACACGATCGCGGCCTCGATCCGAAGGCGGTGGACGTCGACATCGATCTCGGCGACGGTCGGCGGCTCACCGGAACGGTTTCGCCGGTGTTCGGTGAGCGACTCGTCGAGGTGACGTATTCCAAGCTCGGTGGACGCCACCTGCTGATGTCGTGGATTCCCTTGCTGGCGTTGCTCGCTCACGCACCGAACCGCGATTGGTCGGCGATCTGCATCGGGCGCCCCAAGCGCGGCACTCAACCGCAGCGAGAGGTCCTCGGCAGGCCCGAGGAATCCGCGGTCGACCTGCTGGCCGATCTGGTCGCCCTGTACGACGAGGGCCGACGCGAACCACTTCCGCTGCCGACGAAGACGTCCTTCGCGTGGGCCGAGGCGCAGCACACACATCGCGATCCGGAACAGCAGGCGCGGTACCGATGGCAAAGCGGCCGTTATCCCGGCGAGGACGCCGAGAAGGCGTACGAGCGTGCGTTCGGTAAGGGTGCATGGCTGCAACACCTCGTCGACAGAGGCCTCGACACGTACGCCTGCCGACTGTGGCTGCCCATGCTGCGAGCGATGGACAGCTGATGGAGCCGTTCGATCTGTCGGGACCGCTGCCCGCGGAGCGTTCGACGACCGTGTTGGAGGCAAGCGCAGGCACGGGTAAGACGTTCACGTTGGCCGGTCTGGTCACGCGCTACATCGCCGAAGGTGTAGCGAGTTTG
Source organism: uncultured Actinomycetota bacterium (assembly GCA_963766465.1). Taxonomy (GTDB): domain Bacteria; phylum Actinomycetota; class Actinomycetes; order Mycobacteriales; family Mycobacteriaceae; genus Mycobacterium. The sequence continues at coordinate 803,088 of CAVXZT010000008.1, read as the reverse complement.
GACCAGATGCTGTTGATCACCTTCAGCCGGTCGGCCAGCCAGGAGCTGCGTGACCGCGTGCGCCGCCAACTCGTCGACGCGGCGGCCGCCGAGGAACGACCCGACCATCGTCAACGGTTGCGCGACGCGCTGGCCTCTTTCGACGCCGCGACGATCGCCACCACCCACCAGTTCTGCCAACTCGTCTTGAAGTCCCTCGGCGTGGCAGGCGACACGGATAGCGGTGTCACGTTGGTGGAAAGCCTCGACGATTTGGTCACCGAGATCGTGGAGGATCTCTACCTCGCGCATTTCGCCCGCGACCGCGAGGATCCGCTGTTGGCCTACCCCGACGCGCTGCGGCTCGCCAGGGAGGTCGTCAACAACCCCGCCACGGAGCTGCGCCCCATAGATCCCGCGCCGGACTCGCGCGCCGCGGTATGCGTCGACTTTGCGAAAGACGTTCTGGCCGAAGTCGAAATCCGCAAGCGGCGGCGCGGCATCCTCGGGTACGACGACCTGCTCAGCCGGCTTGCCGCCGCGCTGGACACGGACGATTCGCCCGCTCAGGTGCGGATGCATCAGCGCTGGCCGATCGTCATGGTCGACGAGTTCCAGGACACCGATCCGGTGCAGTGGAAGGTGATCGACCGTGCGTTCACGGACCGCTCCACGCTGATCCTGATCGGCGATCCCAAGCAGGCCATCTACGCGTTCCGCGGCGGCGACATCGTCACGTATCTAAAGGCGGCAGAGACTGCGGGCGTGCGGATGACGCTGAACACGAACTGGCGCAGCGACGCAGCGCTGGTGGATCGGCTGCAGGTGGTTCTCGAAGATGCGCAACTCGGCGACCCGCGGATCATCGTCCACAGGATCGCGGCACAGCATGAAGGAACGCGCCTGGTCGGCGCGCCGGCGGGTGACCCGTTCCGGCTGCGGGTGGTAAGCCGGGAAGCGTTCCGCCGCAGTGGAACAAAGGTGGTGTCGATCGCCGATCTGCGAACGCATATCCCGCGCGATCTGGCCGCCGATATCGCGAAATTGCTCACCAGCGACGCCACCTTCGACGGTAGGCCGATAGCCGCAGGCGACGTCGCGGTGATCGTCGAGAGCCACAGGGACGCGCGCGTCTGCTACGAGGCGCTGTGCGAGGCGGGCATTCCCGCGGTGTACACGGGCGACTCCGACATCTTCAACTCCGACGTGGCCGAGGACTGGCTGGCGCTTCTGGAAGCGTTCGACCAGCCGCATCGCCCCGGCATGGTGCGTGCCGCCGCGTCGACGATCTTCTTCGGCAAGACGGCCGAGGATCTCGTCGAGGGCGGCGACGAGCTGACCGACACCATCGCGGAGACGTTGCGGGAGTGGGCGGGTCACGCTCGTGAACGTGGTGTCGCCGCGATCTTCGAGGCTGCCCAACTCAACGGCATGAGTGACCGGGTGTTGTCATGGCAGGGCGGCGAACGGCTGATGACGGACCTGTCGCACGTGACGCAGCTGCTGCAGGAGGCGGCGCACCGCGAGCACTTCAGCCTGCCCGCGTTGCGCGACTGGCTTCGGGCGCAGCGTGAGGAGCGAAGCGGCGCAGCGGAACGGGCCCGCAGGCTCGACAACGACGCGGCTGCGGTGCAGATCATGACGGTGTGGGGGGCGAAAGGCCTGCAGTTCCCGGTGGTGTATTTGCCGTTTGCGTTCAACCGCAATGTTCAGCAACGGGAGCTCGTGCTGTTCCACGACGGGGATACGCGGTGTCTGCATGTCGGCGGAGAGGACAGCCCGGACTTCACGACGGTCTCGCAGGCCGGACGGGCCGAGGATGCAAGCGACGACAGCCGGCTGACGTATGTGGCGTTGACACGCGCGCAGGCGCAGGTGGTGGCGTGGTGGGCCCCGTCCTACGACGAGCCGAACGGCGGCCTGTCACGGCTTCTGCGAGGACGCCGACCAGGTGAGTCGGCGGTGCCGGATACCGTTCTGCCGTCGAAGATCTCGGATGCCGACGCGATGGCGCGATTCAAGGAGTGGGAAGCCGCAGGAGGCCCGACGATCGAAGAGTCGGTGGCGCGCCCGATTCCAGTTCTTCCTCAGATCGAGCCGCCGTCGGATCTCGATGTCCGCCACTTCCACCGCGCGATCGACACGTCGTGGCGGCGCACGTCGTACTCGGGTCTGATCCGCGCCGCCGAGACGACTCCGGTGAGCAGCGAGCCGGAGGTGGTGGAGCTGGACGACGAGGTGGCCGAGATCCCGTTGGTGGCGGCGGCGACCGGCGCCGACGTTCCTTCGCCGATGGCGGACCTGCCGTCGGGCGCGAAGTTCGGCACGCTGGTGCACGCGGTGTTGGAGACGGCCGACCCGTTCGCCAACGATCTCGCTGTCGAGCTTGAGACGCAGATTCGGGAGCACTCGGTGTGGTGGCCGGTCGACGTCGAGGCATCGGAGTTGGCGGCGGCGATGGTCCCGATGCACGACACACCGCTGGGCCCGCTGGCCGACGGCTTGACGCTGCGGCAGATCGGCCTGCGGGACCGGATGCGGGAGATGGACTTCGAATTCCCGCTTGGCGGGTGGGGATGTGCGCAGTGCAGGCCCGGAGATCCGGCTGGCGGATGTCGGGAAGCTGCTGAAGCATCACCTGCCGAAGGACGACCCGTTGGCGTCGTACGCCGATCGATTGGCCGGACCTGCATTGGGCGGGCAGTCGCTGAAGGGATACCTGACTGGTTCGGTCGACGCAGTGCTGCGGGTCGGCGAGCGGTATGTCGTCGTGGATTACAAGACGAACTGGCTCGGCGATCCGTCGCAGCCGCTGACGGCGGCCGACTATGCGCGTCCGCGGCTGGTCGAGGCCATGCTGCACACGGATTATCCACTGCAGGCATTGCTGTATAGCGTTGTGCTGCACAGGTTCCTGCGGTGGCGGCTCCCCGGATACACACCGGACAAACATCTGGGTGGCGTGATGTATCTGTTCCTGCGCGGGATGTGCGGGCCGGACACGCAGGTGGTCGACGGCCATCCCGCGGGCGTCTTCGACTGGCAGCCGCCCGCGTCGCTGATTACGGGAATGTCGGATGTGATCGCATGACAGTCGAATGGCGGCAGGCGCGAAGCGTCACAGGGTTACTGCGGACATTCACCGAGGCCGAAGTGATCGAGTCGTCGGATGTGCATGTGGCGCAGCGGCTTAGCGCCCTCGCAAAGGAGCCCGACGAATCGGTACAGCTTGCCGTCGCGTTGGTTGTGCGGGCGTTGCGGCATGGATCGGTCTGTCTGGACCTGCGGTCGGTCGAGCAGCAGCAGATCGATGTCGACGAGTGGCTTGCGACCATCACGGCGAGTCCGCTCGCAGGACAACCGCCAGTGCTGCACGTCGATGGGGATCAGCTGTATCTCGACCGGTACTGGCTGGAGGAGCAGCAGGTGTGCGAGGACGTGCTGTCTCTTCTCGCCGCTCGACCACATGTCGTTGTGCCCGCCTCTGAGCGACATTTCCCGAAGGGATTCGAAGAACAACGGGCAGCGGCGGAAATCGCGCTCTCACAGGGACTGACCGTGCTGACGGGCGGTCCGGGGACCGGCAAGACCACGACGGTGGCGCGGCTGTTGGCCGTGCTGACCAGTGGGACCCACTTACGCATCGCGCTGGCGGCGCCGACGGGTAAGGCGGCGGCGCGGCTGCAGGAGGCGGTCCAGCTCGAGGTGAGCAAGCTGGACCCGGCAGACCAGGAAGCATTGAAGGGATTGCACGCAACGACACTGCATCGGCTGTTGGGCAGCCGACCGGACACCTCCGCGCGGTTTCGCCACAATCGGGGCAATCGGCTCCCGCACGACGTCATCGTGGTGGACGAGACATCGATGGTGTCGCTGACGATGATGGCGCGGCTGCTGGAGGCGGTGCGTCCCGACGCGCGGTTGATCTTGGTGGGCGACCCGGACCAGCTGGCGTCGGTGGAGGCCGGCGCGGTATTGGCGGATCTCGTCGACGGACTGGACAAAACCAAGATCGCGGAACTCAAGACGCCGCACAGGTTCGGCGAATCGATCGGCGCGCTCGCGACGGCAATTCGCGACGGCGACGCGAACGCAACAATCGAAGTCCTGCGCAAAGGAGGCGAGCACATCGAGTGGATCGAGGACGACGAGCCATCGGAGCATCTGAGGAAAGTGCTTGTCCCCCATGCCGTTGCACTGCGCCAGGCCGCGCTGCTCGGTGACGCCGCGGCCGCGCTCAAGACCCTCGACGATCATCGGTTGTTGTGCGCTCACCGCCGAGGGCCCTACGGAGTCCGATATTGGAATCGCCAGACCGAGCGGTGGCTGACCGAAGCGACCGGCGAGCCGATATGGACGTCCTGGTACCTCGGCAGGCCAATCCTTGTGACGGCCAACGATTACGGCCTCGGCCTCTACAACGGCGACACGGGCGTGACGCTGCTCAAGGATGGCGTGCTGCGAGCGGCGATCGCCGGCGCGGAGCCGCTCGAGTTCGCGACGAGCCGGCTAGCCGACGTCGACACCGTGCACGCAATGACCATCCACAAGAGCCAGGGCAGCCAGGCTAAGGAAATAACTGTGCTTATGCCGCCCGAGGATTCGCGACTGTTGACGCGGGAGCTGTTCTACACCGCGGTGACCCGGGCCAAGCAGAAGATTCGGGTGGTCGGCCCCGAGGCCGCGGTTCGGGGGGCGGTCGAACGGCGCGCGGTGCGGGCCTCTGGCCTGGGACGCCGTCTCGCTGGAATAGACGCCTGATCACGATTCCCGTCCAATTCTTGGATGCGGCGGGCCCTTCGCGATACGGTCGAATCCGGGTTGGCTCGTCAGCCCTACGGAAACGTCACGGCGGCGATCTGAATCCCCGTCGACAGGGGTAAACCCCGACGTCAGCCGACTTTGACGGTTGGGCATTCGGGTGTGGGGATTTCGTGCCAACTGGAACAGAAGCAAAGGTCACAATACGTACCGGTCGCGGCGTGCTGCCGTGATCGAGCAGGAGCGGGTCTGTACAGTCAGGCCGTCCGAACGTTTGGCTCCTCGCTCCGACTGGGGGGAGGGAACCTGAGGTGAACAAAAGAGGACGGTCGTACCTCAGCGGCTCCAACCTGGCACTACACATGCACAGCGCGAAAGTGCAGAAGCCAAAGGGATTGTCGTGAGCCAATTTACCGAGACGATGTTCTTCAACGCTCGAACGAGCCTGAAGGGCATGACCACCGGTGAACCCGATGCGCCGGTCCGGCACACCTGGACCGAGGTGCATCGACGGGCACGCTGCGTTGCGGGTGGGCTTGCCGCCGCGGGCGTCGGGCACGGCGACGCGGTGGCGGTGCTGGCCGGCGCCCCCGTCGAGATCGCCCCGACCGCTCAAGGTATTTGGATGCGCGGCGCCAGCCTGACCATGCTGCACCAGCCAACCCCGCGCACCGACCTGGCGCGCTGGGCCGAAGAGACCACCGGCGTCATCAAGATGATCAACGCCGCAGCCGTCGTGGTGTCGGATCCGTTCATGGCGGCGGCGCCTCTGCTCGCTGAGCTGGGGATGCGCGTGCTGACCATCGAAGACCTACTCAGGGGTCGACCGATCGCCCCCGTCGATACCGACGACGATGACATCGCGCTCATGCAGTTGACGTCTGGGTCTACGGGTTCACCGAAGGCCGTCCAGATCAGCCATCGCAACTTCGTCGCCAATGCCGAGGCGATGATCGTCGGCTGCAACTTCGACGTCGAGACCGACGTGATCGTGAGCTGGCTGCCCTGCTTCCACGACATGGGCATGACGGGCTATCTCACCGTGCCGATGTACTACGGCGGCGAGCTCGTCAAGATCACACCGATGGATTTCCTGCGCGATACGTTGTTGTGGGCCAAGCTGATTGACAAGTACAAGGGCACCATGACGGCCGCGCCGAACTTTGCCTACAACCTGTTCGCCAAGCGGCTACGCAGGCAGGCGACCCCCGGCGAATACGACCTGTCGTCGCTGCGGTGGGCGTTGTCGGGCGCCGAACAGGTCGATCCGCTTGACGTCGAGGACCTGTGCGATGCGGGCGCGCCGTTCGGGCTGCGGCCCGAGGCGATCATCCCCGCCTACGGCATGGCGGAGACCACGGTGGCGGTGTCGTTCTCCGAGTGCGACGGCGGCATGGTCGTCGACGAGGTGGACGCCGACCTGCTGGCCGTTCTGCACCGCGCCGTCCCGGCCACCAAGGGACACACACGGCGACTGGTGTCGCTCGGCAAGCCGCTGGACGGCCTGGAGGTGCGCGTCATCGACGAGGACGGCAGCGTGTTGGGGGCACGCGGCGTCGGCGTCCTCGAGGTGCGCGGCGACCCGGTAACCAAGGGCTACACCACCGAGGGCGGATTCCTCGCCGCGCAGGACGAACGGGGCTGGTATGACACCGGTGACCTGGGCTATCTCACCGAAACCGGGAACGTGGTGGTGTGCGGCCGGCTCAAGGACGTGATCATCATGGCCGGCAAGAACATCTACCCGACCGACATCGAGCGCGCCGCCTGCCGCGTCGCAGGCGTGCGGCCTGGCTGCTCGGTGGCTGTGCGGCTGGACGCGGGGCACTCGCGGGAGACGTTCGCAGTTGCGGTGGAGTCCAAGGAGTTTCAAGATCACGACGAGGTGCGCCGCATCGAGCGCCAGGTAGCCCACGAGGTGTTCGCCGAGGTCGATGTCCGGCCCCGCAACGTGGTGGTGCTGCAGCCGGGCATGATCCCCAAGACCCCGTCGGGCAAGCTGCGACGCGCCCATGCGCTCGCGCTGGTGAACTGAACCGGTGTAATCAGGCCGCGTCGCGGGTATTTTTATCGATAACCATGGCTGAATACGACGCACAGCCCGGTCGCCCGACGCAGGCGCAGTCCGACCTGTCGCAAGCACAGCTGGAGGCCGACGAGATCGACCTGTACACCGGGCTGCGCGGGGTGGCCGGGCTGGTGGCCGGCGCGCGCGGGGTGATCGATCTGCTCGGCGACGTGGCGGAGTTCGCGGCGCAGGCCATCCCCGGTGTCGACGGTGTTGGCGTCGCCCTGATCCAGCACCACGACGGCAAACCACGCATTCAGACGTGGGCTGCCACAGCGGAGTTGGTGCACGACATTGATGTCATCCAGTACGAGGAGCTCCGCGAGGGGCCGTGCATCACGTGTATGGAGTTGAAGAAGGCATGCGTCAGCGGATCGCTGGGCAGTGACAGCCGCTGGCCCCACTTCGGCGGGCGGGTGGCGCGGATGGCAGTTCATTCGGCGCTGTCACTGCCGCTGATGGTCGGTGATGAAGTGATCGGCGCGATCAATACCTATGCCCGCCAGCGTGATGCGTTCGGCAATCACGCCGTGCAGCTCGGGTCGCAGTTCGCCGGGCCCGCTGCCGTGTCGGTGTACAACGCGCAGCTACTGGCACGGGCGCAGGAGCGGACGAAATCGCTGCAGCGTGCGCTCGACAGCAGGGCGGTGATCGACCAGGCGATCGGCATCATTCGCAGCCGGTCGGGCGTCAGCGGGGAGGTGGCGTTCGATCGGCTCACCAGGATGAGCCAGACAGAGAACGCGAAGCTGAATCTTGTTGCCGAGCGGTTGGTGGAAGAGGCTGTCCGGCGCGCTCGGGCGCGGCATAATCCTTAAGTCGGCTGGGCCGCGGCGAATTCGGAGATGGCGGCGATCAGCACCGGGCGGGAGTGCCGATCGGTCATCAGGCGGCGGGCGACGTCGGTCAGGTGTTCGCCGTTGGCGCGGGAGTAGGACCGCAGCAGGGTGAACGCCTGTTCGAGGGAGACGTCGAGGATTTCGCGCACGAAGCCCTTGGCCTGTTCGACAAGGACACGGCTGGTCAGTGCGGAGCGCAGCTGGGGCATCACGGTGTAGGGCGTCGGCGGGTGCTCCTGCAGTATCGCGACGGAGGCGATGTGAGCCAGGGTTTGGGCCACCAGGAGATCGGCGTCGCTGAGTGCACCGGCGCGAGCGCCGAACAGGCCGAGTGTGCCCATGGTGGTGCCTGCGGCGCGCATCGGAACGGCGTGCACGGAGGCGAAGCCCGCGCCGCGCGCGGCGGGAACGAACCGGGGCCAACGGCCGGCCTCGGACTGTAGGTCGGCCACCGAGACGGGGTCACCGCTGAAATAACAGTCCACGCAGGGACCTTCGTCGGCCTGTAACTGGAACAGTTCCAGTTCGCGGGTGGCCTCGGAGGTGGCCGCGAGCAGGCGGAGTTGCTCGAGCGGGTCGGCGAGCAGTAGCCCGGCCGACTCGACATCGAGAAGCTGCGCGCAGCGCTCGGTGAGTTCGGTCAGCAGGTCGACGACGTCGAAGTCGTAGAGCAGGCTGTCGACGAGCGACACGACCGCCGCCAGTACACGGGTTTCACGAGGGGATTCGGTCATCTCGCACTCCGTCCTGGGTTTCGTGGGGTGTGCATTTAGTTGGCCTCCAGCGTGAGCCGCCGTTCGAGGATGTCGCGGGCGACGTCGGTGGAGCTGCGGCCGGTGGCGTAGGCGTGCGCACGCAGGCGCACCAGCGCCTCGGCGGGTTCGACGCCGAGTTGGGCGACCAGCGCGCCGGTGGCCTGGCTGACCTCGGCGCGGGAGAGATCGTGCAGTTCGGTCCAGGCGTTGCTGCCGGGGTCGTTGACGGCGGCAAGGAGGTCGGCGTCGAGGAGGTCAAGCATTGGGACGCCGGCGAGTTCGGCAGCGACGATGCCGCCGGCGAAGTATTCGCTCTCGAGGTGGCCGGGTTGAGTGCGGAAAAAGTCGAGTGCGCCGAGGTGTTCGCCGGCCACGAGCACGGGCATCGCGAAGACTCCGCGGATCTTGTGGGAGAGCATGGCGGGCCCGTAGATGGGCCAGCGAGGATCGTCGGGGTCGGCGAGGTCGGCGACCAGGACCGGGGTGCGAAGCGCGACGGACTCGAGGCAGGGGCCTTCGCCGAGGGTGAACTGGAGCTCGTCGTAGGTGCGCGCGAGGGCACTGCTGGATCCCAGGGTTCCGCTGTTGGAGCCGTCGAAGACGAGCGAAATGGCCGCGGCGTCAATGTCGAAAAGCCCCACGCATGCTTCGCAGAGGCGGTCGGCGGCTTCTACTCCTCGTCGGCCGTCAACGGCGGCGAGGAGCTGGTCGTGAATCGCCACATCTAACCGAACGAGGGCAGCGTCGGTGGCGCGGTCATACCTCCACCCTCCTCTAGTCGTACGCGTATTACGAGGGCGGGTGGGACGTTAAGGGGTCAGCAGCCGACGCGGGAGAAGAAGGCGCCTGCGAAGAGGGCGATGACGAGGGCGATGGTCGGCTGTCCGGACGTAGCGGCGACGACGACACCGACGATTGCGGAGATGCCGATCAGGACGAGCAACATGCCGAGTAGCACGCGGTGCCCGTGGACAGCCGAGCTCGGGTGAACCGGCCGCACGGGCCGCGGCTCTCCGATGGAGTCCTTGTCTGCGCCGACCATCGACCGTCCCTCCGTTGTGTGACAGCGCACACAATGTAGCGCACAAGTGACTGGCCTCACAGCACGAGGAGATCGCAATTTGGATAGCCGCTGGCAAACACCCGTCGTTAGTGGGGCTAGTGGTGTCGCCGGAGTAGCGTTCCACCGTGCGCGTCGACGTGATGACGATTCCGCAGTCGTTGGCCAAGGCCGGGGACTTGGCGGCACGAACGCAGGCGGCGGGTTTCGACGGGATGCTGTTCACCGAGACGGGTCGGACCGCGTATCTCAACGCAGCGGTGGCATCGGTGGCGGCGCCGGGACTGGAACTCTCAACTGGTGTCGCGGTGGCGTTTCCGCGGAGTCCGTTCGTCACGGCGGCGACGGCGTGGGAATTGCAGGAGGCGACGGGCGGGAAGTTTCGCCTCGGCCTTGGCACGCAGGTGCGCACGCATGTCGTGCGACGGTACGGCGTGGCCTTCGAGCGACCAGGCCCGCGGTTACGGGACTACGTGCTCGCCGTGAAGGCGTGTTTCGCCGCGTTCAGAACCGGGACGCTTGATCACCACGGCGAGTTCTACGACCTCGACTTCATCACCCCGCAGTGGAGCGCCGGACCGATCGACGCACCTGAACCGAAAGTCGATGTGGCAGCGGTGAATCCGTGGATGCTACGGATGGCAGGCGAAGTGGCGGACGGAGTGCATGTCCATCCGCTTGGCGAGCCGGGTTATCTCCAGCGTCATGTCATGCCGAATGTGGTTGCGGGAGCGGCGAAGTCGGGGCGGTCACCGTCGGACGTCGCGGTGATCGTGCCGGTGATGACGATCGTCGGTGACAGCGACGAGGAACGCCACAACGAGCGTGAGCTTGTGCGAGCCAGCATGAGCTTCTACGGAAGCACGCCCAACTACGCCTTCATCTGGGACGAAGCCGGCTTCGAGGGGACGACCGCCCGCATCCGGGAGAAGCAGAAGGCCGGTGACTTCAAGGGAATGGCGGCGCAGATCACCGACGAACACATCGCGACGTTCGCCACCGAGTCGACCTGGGACGGCCTGGCCGACGCGCTGATCGCGAAGTACGGCGGGGTGGCCACGCGCATCGTGCTGTACAACGCGCTCGGCGACCGTCTGGAGCAATACGGCGCCGTCGCGCAACGCATTTCGGCTTAGCCGGCCGTCAGGACAGCGCGCTGCCCTTGCGCCACTGGTCCCACGGCACGGTCCAGTCGCCGTTATCCCACAACTGCAGCGACTTCCCGCCGGTGTTGCGGACCTCGACGACGTCGCCGGGTACGGAGAAGTTGTAGAACCATTCGGCGTTGTCGCTGTTGAGGTTCAGGCAGCCGTGGCTGGTGTCGGTATTGCCCTGCGCCCACACCGTCGCGTTGAGCTGGTGGAGGTAGATGCCGTCCCTGCTGATGCGAGTGGCGTACGGGATGGTCTCGCGATAACCGAGGCGGGAGTTGATGGGCAACCCGAAGGTCGAGGAGTCCATGATCACCGGGTTGGCTTTGTCCATGACGGTGTAGACACCCGGCGGAGTCCAGAAGCTCAGCGTGTTGCCGTCGATTTCTTCGGTGCCGCCCATGCCCATCGAGGTCGGCATGGTTCGGACGACCTTGCCGTTCTCGGAGACGGTGACCTGCTTGGTGTTGTCGTCGGCGATGGAGATGTGCGAGTCGCCGATACGGAACGACAGGTGCTCGTCTTCTTGACCGTAGAGCCCGTCGCCGAGCGGAGTGCCGTACAGGCTGGCCGCGATGGTGACGGATGTGCCTGGGGTGTAGTACTTCTCGGGCCGCCAGTGCGCGGTCTGGTCGTCGAGCCAGTTCCACGACCCGGCGGTCGGCGGGTTGGTGGTGACGACGAGGTGGCGTTCGGCGTTGGCCTTGTTGTCGATGGGCTCGTCGAACTTCGCGACGATCACCATGCCGACGCCGTAGGTCGCGCCGTCCTGCAACAGGCCGCCGGCTGTGGTTTCGAGATAGACCTCGGTCTGGTTGCCGGGACTGAGGGTGGTGAAGCTGGATGTCTGGCGCGATGGCATACCGCCGGGGCCGCGGGCGGTAATCGCCATGGTGTAGGTGCGGCCGTAACCGAGTTGATCGGTCGGCTTCCACACCGTGCCATCCGGGGTGAGCACGCCGGGGATGACCTTGCCGGAGTCACTGCGCATCTCGACTCCGGTGATCGTGCCACTCGTGGCAGTCACGAGCACGGGACCTGAGGGGCTGACGTGGTCGGCGCCCGACGACGGTGCGGTCCAGACCGCGGCGGGCTGCGGTGGCGCGGGCTGCGAGGCTGCCTGTGGGACGGGCGCGGCGGTCAATGTCTGGCAACTGCCGGTGCAGTCGGGAGTGGTCGAGAGGACGACACCGCCGAGCACCGCGATGACGGCGCACACAGCCGCAAGGCAGGCACCGCGGACACGGCGGGTAGACGTCAACTGTTCTCCGTTGTGGTTCGGCGAGGGCCGGGACGGCTCAATATTAGACAGAGGGTCTCGGGGCGCGCGCAACTCGACGGAGCGGTGCGGATTCGTAACGGTCTTGTTGCGCGGTCGAATTCAAGGCCTCACAGCTGACTGCCAGACTTCGCGCAACGATTTACCGCTTAGTGGTGACGGAACAATCAGCGACGCCCGCCGCCGTTGTTGAACCCTGGCTCAGCCACCTCCTCTGGGGTGAGCTCGAAGGGGGCCGGCGCCTCGACGGCCGGTGCAGCTTCATTGCCTCCCGTTTCGGAACTGCCATCGGTGGCTCCGCCGCCGATGTCCTCGGTGGTCTCGCCTGCGACGTCGGGGGCGCCGCTGTCCATCGGGCCCGTCGAGACCCAACCAAGCAGATCCCGTCCGCTGTCGTTGTACACGACGCTGTTGGGAGTCATGCCCACGACGTCGAAGTAGAGCTTGCCGGGAATTCCACCACCGACGACCCGGTAGTTATCCCCGTTCTCAGCGCGGGCGTTGAACATCGGGGCGAGGGGTACGCCCCCTTCGAAGGTGACGTTCGCTTCATACAGCTGGCCGTTATGGAACACGGCGTCCGAACTCGGCTTTAGCCCGTGGACCGTATACGTGATCATCGGGGCACCGGTGACATCTTTCAGTGACTCCGGCTGACCGAATGGCTTAATGTTGTCAATCGCTGACGCCGGGGCCGCTGTGGCGGCCGCCATGCCGATTGCGATTGCTGCGACGCCAACAGGTGCCACAAGTTTCTGGATCTTCATCCTTACTCCGTTTCTGTGTCGACGCTGTATTCATCGCGGACGTTACCCCGACGAATCTGTGTCGAAACGCGAATTGCGGCAATCGCACGTTGCGCAACTCGGGACTCCATTGGCTCGATTGCAACGGAAGTAACTTTGAAATCGTGAGCCCGAAGTGTTGTGGAGGGCGCCGAACGTGACTCACCGCTGCCACTTCCGGGGCTACCGCGTGCGCGCGGACGCAATACCCGTATGCCCGAAATCGTCGCCCTTCCATAACAGCGGCTCGCGAGTGTCGAGCGCCAGCGCGTACGAGAGGCAGTCGCCGAAGTTCAGTCCAGCGCGATGGCCGCTGCCTCTGCCGAAGTCTGCGTAGGCCTGACGAGCCAGCCGGGCCTGGTGCTCGGTCACCGGCTCGATCACGAACTCCGCTTCAGCAAGCAGCTCGTCCAAGCTTCTGCTGACGACCGGAGCTTGCTGGTGATCGAGAACGATCCCGCACTCGAGATAGCTCGCAGCCGACAGGCGTCGCACGCTTGCATCGGCGATCGCGTGGGCGTAGATCGCCGCGTCATCCTCGGCAGCGAGTACCGCGATGATGACCGACGTATCGACGATCACGATGGCAGCCCCCGGTCGTCGTAGAGCAGCGCACCATGATCGAGGGCCTTGGCCTCGGAGCTCATGCGGCTTGCAGTCTTGTCGCCGATGGCCAGGAGCCGGGTGGCAAGTTCGTCCTTCTCCAACCTGGCCAGCCGCTCACGCACGGCCGTCGCCACCGCTTGGGCCTGGGATTCTCCGGTGATCAGAGTGATTCGCTTGACTGCCTCATGGACCGAGCACGTCGATGTGAGCGCCGCCTTCGGGGATCTTGCCGAGCCTGATCCGGCGGATACTCGAGCCGGGCAGCTTGTCCAGCAACGCCGGTCCATGCCAGGCCTTGCTTAGGTGCCACCACAGCGGCCAGAACCGCAGCTGGCCGTCGGCGTCAACCACAGAGATGAGGTGGCACAGGTGTTTTCGGCTCCGAGCGAGCTTCAGCGTCGGCTTCTTATCCCAGGAATCGGGCCGCAGCTGGGCTCCCACATATCCCGCGAGTTCTTCGGTTCCGTCGTACGCCCAGCAGATTTCGTAGCCCGGGACGAAAAATTGTGAATCCGGCGCGCGGTGGACACCGCTAGGCTCGACTTGTGGAATCCGGGGACCACGAATCGCGCGTCGACGCGCTCGAAGAGCACGTGCGCGATCTAAAGGGACGCGTGCAGGCGAGCGAGCAGGACGCGGCCGCCGCTCGCGTGCTCGCCGGGGCCGCCGACCGCGACGTGAGCGAGTTCCGCGGCGAAATACGCGACTTCCGCCAAGCCACCACCGCGAGTTTCAATGCTCTTCGACAGGACTTCGTTGACCTTCGGCAGGAGTTCGTCGGACTCCGTACACACGTCGACAACGGCTTCACCGAGATGCGCGGGAAGTTCGACGTCATGGCCGCCGGGCAACACCAGATTGTCGACCTGCTTCAAACAATCATCACCGATCAAGGGCATAGCGGGACGACCGAATAGCCCCCGCAACGTCGACCTCGCCATGGCGCGCCTCCAAACACGAGTAGCACGGATCGCTGAGGCAACTGTGGCCGACCAGCGATATGTCCGCCCTATCGATGTGCTCGTCGGTCTCGGCTGGCTCGCCGAACCGAGCGTCGAGCGGTGGAAGCGGGGCCGAGTCCCTTCGCTCGATCGGTGCCTTGGGGTCGACGCCGACAAAGTCCCCGCGGCCCTTGCGGCGCTGCAGCACTGGGCCGAAGACCGCGGCCTAATGCCGTCAGAGGCCGACTACCAAGACCTGCAATTCACAGCCGACGGTCACTCTGACGCCGAACGCGCCTACCGCACCCAATGGGCGACAGCCGACGCTCCTGAACCTGTAGTCGAGCGCCCATCGCGTCGTCCCCAACGGATCATCGTGATCTCTCCGCACAGCGCGTGGACGTGCGCGTCCTGCGGCGACACCGGCGACTTCCTTCGCATGGACAAGGCGGGTTCACTTTGTCTGGACTGCGCCGACCTCGGACACCTCGAGTTTCTGCCTTCCGGGGACGCCGCGCTGACCCGGCGCGCCACGAAGGCAAGCCGACTGTCCGCCGTCGTGGTGCGCTGGAGCACGCGCCGCAATCGCTATGAGCGGCAAGGGATTTTGGCGGAAGCAGCGGCGATCGAACAAGCCGCGCAGGAGTGCCTCTCCGATGCCGACGTGCGCGCTCGCCGAAGGACACGCGAGCAGAGCCGCCGGGCGGATCAGGATGTGGCCTTCCGCGGTGAGTTCGGCGCCGCGATCCGCGAGCAGTTCCCCGGCTGTCCGGTCGACCGTGCCGAGGCGATCGCACTTCACGCGGCGGCACGCGGCAGCGGCCGTGTGGGACGAACCGCCGCGGGCCGGGCGCTGGACGCCGACGCTGTCCGGCTTGCCGTCGTCGCCTCCGTCCGCCACGTTGACACCGACTACGACGCCCTGCTCATGTCGGGTGTCGACCGCGAATCGGCTCGGGCACAAGTGCACCAGCGTGTCGAGGACGTCGTCAGCGCGTGGTGCGACGGTGTCGCGATGCTCGACGAATAGGCGTCACAACGGATGGTGAGTCACGATGCCGGGACGGCGAGCTCTGACGACAAATGGGCAATCTTGCTGACAGTGTCGAGTTCACCAGTAGCCACCGCGATTACGAGACCGAACTTGTCATCCTCAGACCCCACGACGGCGTAGCCATTGAGGCCGTAGAACAACCGGGTAGCCACCCAGCCGAGACGCTTGTTGCCGTCAACGAGCGCGTGATTGTTGACGAGGGAATCCAGAAGCGCCGCGGCCTTCTCGTGAAGCGTTGGGTAGGCATCCTCGCCGAACACAGTCGCCCGGGGGCGTGCTAGCGCCGACTCGAGGAGTCCGTAGTCGCGGACCTCCGGTGCGTGCCCAAGAAAGGCAATGGCAGCCACCAGAAGATCATCCAACTCCAGGTAGTCGATGCTCACGAGTCGGCAAGCCGCCGCAGCACACCGGCGTCTTCGTCGAGAATCTGAGCCAGTAGCGCGTCACGGTGTGCGGTGCGCCGGTTGAGGAACTCGTCAACCGCCCGCAGCGCCAGGGCCTGCATCGAGACTCCCTCGCGCTCGGCGGCCTCTCGCAGCCGTGCCGCCTGGTCTTCACTCAGTCGCAGTGTCATCGCCACGAATAGATGGTATCGCTTGATACCGTCAGATACCACCCAAGGTATCTGGATCAGGTTGTGCGAAGCCGCAGTAGCCTGGGCAACCGTGGCGGGGGTGACCAGCAGACTCGTCCTGACCGACGAGTTCCGCCATGCGCTCGAGCTGCTGGCCGGCGGCAGGCATCTCTTCCTGACCGGCAAGGCAGGCACGGGCAAGTCGACCTTGATCCGCCGCTTCATGGTGGAGACCGACCGCGCAGTGGTGGTGGTTGCGCCGACGGGTATCGCCGCGCTGAACGTCGACGGCTACACCATCCATCGGCTGTTCGGTTTTCGAACCACGACGATGCTGGACGATGTCCGTGGCGGCGGCTATCGGCCTGGCCGTTTCGCCAAGACGCTCGCATCGCTGCAGACGTTGATCATCGACGAGGCGTCGATGGTGCGCGCAGACGTTTTCGACATGCTGGCCGCGGCGTTGGAGCGGTTCGGGCCGGAGCCGGGAGTGCCGTTCGGCGGGGTGCAGATCGTCCTGGTGGGCGACCTCTATCAGCTACCGCCGGTCGTCAGCGAGGGCGAGGCTGAGTTCTTCAAGACGACCTACGACACGCCGTACTTCTTCTCAGCGCACAGCTTCCGTCGCGACGACTTCCCCACCGTCGGCTTGACGACGGTGTTCCGACAGCTCGGCGATGACCGAATGACGGCGATTCTCAACGAGATTCGTGAAGGCGTGTTGCTGGGCCATGCGCAGGAGCTACTCAACGCGCGCGCCGACGCGGATTTCGTTCCACCCGATGACGAGTTCTGGCTGACCTTGGCGCCGACCAATCGACTGGTGACCGCACGTAACCGCCAGCACCTGGAACGGTTGCCTGGCGAGGAGTTGGTCCACCACGCGCGGGTGTCGGGCGACTTGTCGTTGTTCGACCCTCCGGTCGAGGAGACGCTGCGGTTCAAGGTCGGCGCGCAGGTGATGATGCTGAACAACGACCAGGGCGACCGTTGGGTCAACGGCACCATCGGCCGGGTCATCGGCATCGACTACGACCGCTATGGAGCCGTCGTCGAAGTGGAATTCCCGGACGGGTCGTGCGTCGACGTGACGCCGTATACGTGGGAGGCGACGCGGCCGGTGGTTTCCGGCGGTTCGCTGGGCCGGGAGGTGATCGGCTCGTACACGCAGCTGCCGTTCAAGCTGGCGTGGGCGATCACGATCCACAAGAGCCAGGGGCAGACGCTGGAACGTCTGGTGGTGGACCTGTCGGGTGGGATGTTCTCGACGGGCCAGCTCTATGTGGCATTGAGCCGCTGCACGTCCTTGGCCGGGCTGGTGCTGAAAAGGCCTGTGCTGCCGAAGGATCTGAAGACCGACCGCCGGATCGCGCGGTTTCTGCGAACCTCGGTCAGCGACTCCGGGGCACGCCGGTACTGCGCGATCGGGATGCTGACGGTGGGCGACGAAGGCCGGATGTCGCGGCCACGGCCGGTGGAGCTGGCGGTGGCTTTCGACGACGGCACGGCAGTGACGACGCTGATCAACCCCCAGCGGGACCTTGCCGACGCCCGAAACACGTTCGGGATCAGCGTTTCTGACGTTTTGCTTGCGCCGACGCTAAGGGAAGCGTGGGCGGTGATCGCCCCGATGCTGGCGGGCTGCACGCCCGTCGGAGTCCAGGTGGACGAGACGCTGGGCCTGATCGACTTCGAGCTGAAGAGGCTGGGGTACGTGACGGCGATGCCGCTCGGTGTCGAGCTGCGCGGGGTCCGGGAGTCGGGTCGGACCGCGCTCGAGCGGGCCCGTTCGGCCTTGGATGCGCATGGCGGGGCCGATTCGGAGCAGGGGTCGTCGCCGTTCGAGGAACCCGAACCGGCGGAATCGATGTCGGGGCTGCTGGTGAGCCGGGATCACTCGACGCCAACGCCCGCGGCAGGCCATCTGCCGGGGTTGTCGGCGCTGCTGCGGGTGAGCCGGGATGTCGGTGCGGTGGTGCTGGGCGGCGTGATGGCGTCGTCGCTGCGCAGAGACGAGGACACGCCGTGGGACGCGGCGGCGCGACAGTCGGTCGCCGATCAGCTGCGGGCCGCGGCTGAGCGGGCAATGTTGCCCGCGGACGTGGTGGCGCGGCTACGGGAGGCCTCCACGCTGTTGGGTGTCGACATCGTCTCGGATTCTGCGTCGTTCGAGCGCGATGACATCGGCGCGGCGTTGGTACCGGGGACGCGAATCTGTTTCACGGGGACGGCGCAGGACAGCGCGGGGCGAATCGTGGAGCGCTGGGAGATGGAACAACTGGCGGCATCGGCGGGGCTGAGGCCGGTGCCGTCGGTCACCAAGACTCGCTGTGAGGTGTTGGTGGTCGCCGAGGCGGGCACACAGTCGGGAAAGGCGCGAAAGGCCGTTGAGTACGGCAAGCCGGTGTTCACGGCGGACGAGTTCCTGGCGTGGGTCGCTACTGACTGACGCCCTCTTGTGTCTCGAGGGTCACGGATCTTCGGAAGGATCATCGCGCTCCATTGTCGATTACTGGTTTGCACCCAAGCCCCCATACCATGGCTGGCGCTATGACCGACAATGCCCTGGCCGCTCCGCCGGCCGCCAACACCTCGCCACCTAGCCGTATCTCCTCCGAGGCGGACCGCCGCAGGACCTTCGCCGTCATCAGCCATCCCGACGCCGGCAAATCCACGTTGACCGAGGCACTGGCGCTGCACGCTCGGGCCATCACCGAAGCCGGGGCGGTCCACGGCAAAGCGGGCCGTCGCGCGACGGTGTCTGACTGGATGGAAATGGAGAAGGCCAGGGGCATCTCGATCACATCGACCGCGTTGCAGTTCCCGTACCGCACATGCGTCATCAACCTGCTCGACACCCCCGGCCACGCCGACTTCTCCGAAGACACCTACCGGGTGCTGACGGCCGTCGACTCCGCGGTGATGCTCATCGATGCCGCGAAAGGCCTTGAGCCGCAGACACTGAAGCTGTTCCAGGTGTGTAAGCACCGTCGGATCCCGATCATCACGGTGATCAACAAGTGGGACCGTCCCGGTCGCCACGCCCTGGAGCTGATGGACGAGATCCACGCACGGATCGGGCTGCGCCCCACGCCCCTGACGTGGCCGGTCGGCATCGCCGGAGACTTCAAAGGGGTACTCGACCGCCGGACCGGAAGCTTTATCCAGTTCACCCGCACAGCGGGCGGCGCGACCGCGGCCCCCGAAGAGCACATCGCGGCGGCCGACGCGCATAGCGCCGCCGGCGACGACTGGGACCACGCCGTCGAGGAGTCCGAACTGCTGTCCGCGGACGGCTCCGACTACGACCGTGAGCAGTTCCTCAGCGGCGCGGCCACACCTGTCCTGTTCACGTCGGCGGCGCTGAACTTCGGCGTGAATCAGCTCCTCGATGTGCTCGTCGAACTCGCACCGCCGCCCAACGGGGCCGTCGATGTCGATGGGACTCGGCGCGCCACCGAATCACCGTTCAGCGCCTTCGTTTTCAAGGTGCAGGCCGGCATGGACTCGGCCCACCGCGATCGCATCGCCTACGCGCGGGTGTGCTCGGGCACATTCGAACGCGGGGATGTCCTCACCCACGCCGCCACCGGCAAACCATTCGTCACCAAGTACGCGCAATCGGTGTTCGGCCAGCAACGCGCCACCTTGGACAGCGCGTGGCCCGGTGATGTGATCGGGCTGGCCAACGCCGCCGCGCTGCGGCCGGGCGACACGTTGTATCGCGATGTCCCCGTGCAGTATCCGCCGATACCGAGCTTCTCCCCCGAGCATTTCGCCGTGGCCCGCGGCGCCGATCCGAGTAAGCACAAGCAGTTTCGCCGCGGGATCGAACAGCTGGCGCAGGAGGGCGTTGTTCAGGTGCTGCGCTCCGACCGTCGCGGCGACCAGGCGCCGGTGCTCGCCGCGGTCGGCCCGATGCAGTTCGAGGTGGCCGTCCACCGGATGGCCACCGAGCTCAGCGCACCGATCTCGCTGGAGTCACTGCCTTACCAAGTCGCGCGGATCGTCGACCCCGCGGACGCCGAGTTCATGAACAAGCAGGTGTCAGCGGAAGTCCTGACCCGCACCGACGGAGTCATGCTCGTGTTGTTCTCCACCCGATGGCGGCTGGAGGGCTTCCAACGCGACAACCCCGACGTGAAGCTGGGGTCGTTGGTGGCGGCGGAAGAGTAGAGCGGACGCCGTCGCCCACCCAGGTTTCCTATTTTCCGGCGGCGGGCGCGGCACACACCGTGTGGTCCTGGAGGTCCTCACCGCTACCCTCATCGCCCGCAGCGGCGTCGGCTTGTCCCGCGAGGACGACGAAGCCCGAACCGCTCGGTGAACCCACGACGACGAGCGTGCGCCGGCTCATATCCTCGCGTGCACCCGGGAGGCCGTCGGCCAACAGCCGAAAAACGTTGATGTCATTGAGATCCGAGATCTTGATAGCGCTGTAAGGCGCACCCGCAAGCGGGACGGCGAGGGACGCCCAGGTAGGCCCGATCGAGGCGGCATGCTGTACGAGAGATTGGTGGACATCGGCCCTGAGACAGTCGATGTGGATATGAAATTGGTTCTGCGACCGCGCCACCATCGAGTTGACTGCAAGGCTCACCCAGTCCGGCGGCAACGACCGTTCCGCCCGGTCCTCGACGAAGTAGCGGGCGCGCCAAGCGTCGGCGAAGTAGT
Source organism: uncultured Actinomycetota bacterium (assembly GCA_963766465.1). GTDB lineage: Bacteria > Actinomycetota > Actinomycetes > Mycobacteriales > Mycobacteriaceae > Mycobacterium. The sequence goes on along the minus strand of CAVXZT010000008.1, from coordinate 782,562 downwards.
CCTTCGCCCCAGGATCCAGCAGAATCGGGCTCTCGATGCCGGGGATCTGCAACGTAGGGATGAGCAGGAATTGCCGCTCCCCGACTAGGTCCTTGAGGACCGCGTATCCATCCTGCGCGTCCACCAACGCACACGGCGCAGGGTCGTTGTCTTGCGCCTCGTGCGGGGAACATTGATCGTGGACGATCGTCCAGAGTGCATTGGGATCCGCAGCCGCCCAACCGATTCCGATGGCGGACATTCCGATGAGCAACGTCGTCACGAGGAGCCCGCGGATCAGCACTGCGCTGTGGCAGCTTGCAGGAGGCGTCACGTGGTCTGCGCTGCCTACGACGGGGGCACGACGCGCACGTACTCGTCGCGCGAGAGAACGAGCGTCTTTGTGGGCGAAGAGATGTCGACGTACTGGCCTGGGGCGTCGCCGTCTCTCATGATGGTCAAGTCCTCGACGATTTCAACTGCTTTGGCGTCGTCGAGCCGCCACACGACACGATTTTCACCCAGTTCGATATCGGCTACGCCGGCCTGTATGACGAACTCATGTGCAACTCCATCGTGCTCCAGCTGCATTGACCCTAGCCGCACGGCGTCATTCAGCGCATCTGTAAAGGTAGTCACCCCCACACCGTCCATGGCCAACAACACCACGTCGTCGCCCCACATGAAATCGGGGAGGAGTGCGACGCGGATGATGTTCATGCGACTCCAGATACGAGCATTAGCGTTGGTGCCAATGCTATAGACGAACCGTATCAACACGGCGGACGACACTTCGTCAATAAAATTGCCGTCGGCCGGTAGCGAGTCCGGACTTATATTCACCAGGATGGAGTCATTGGCTGTCAGCGCGATTTTCGAGATGCGGCAGCTAAACGCACTTCGAACCAATCTCTCTATGCCCCAACCTATTTGGGGTTCGATGAGTTACCCACCTAGTTGTTTGTTGGTGGTGGCTGCGGCTGGAAGGGTTCATACCACCACCAGTCAGCGCGTTCGCCCGTGGGTCCGGGGCAGGGCGGAACCGCAGGTGGGGGTCGGGTCGGTGGGCGGGCCAGCGATGCTGGGCTGAGAGGTTGGCCGTCGCTATCGGTGACGGACAGTTCGTCTGGGGGGCCGGTGATCGTGATGACGCCCCGATGGTGCAGCCGGTGGTGATGAGGGCATAAGAGCACGAGGTTGTCCAGCTCGGTCGGGCCGCCGTCTTCCCAGTGCCGGATGTGGTGTGCATGTAGACCGCGGGTGGCTCCACAGCCGGGAACCGCGCACGTGGGGTGGCGGTGCTCGAGAGCACGGCGCAGCCGCCGGTTGATCAGCCGCGTCGCCCGCCCGGCGCCGAGGGGCTGCCCGTCGCGTTCGAACCACACTTCGCAGGTGGCGTCACAGGTCAGGTATTGGCGTTCGGCATCGGTGAGCAGCGGACCCAGATGCAACTGGGCGGCCTTGTCTTTGACATCCAGATGCGCCACCACGGTGGTGTGCTGCCCGTGGGGTCGGCGGGCCACATCGGCGTCCCATCCGGCCTCCACCAAGCGCATGAAAGCGTCGGGGGTGTTCGGCAACGCAGGCCCCTGATCTGATCCGTGGCCGCCATTGTCGTGCTTCCACTCGGCCATCAGCGCATCAAGATGAGACTGCAATGCCGCATCGAACTTCGCGGCGTCGAGGTGGTCGAGTTTGATCCGCCAGGTGGTGAAGTCGTCGTCGGAGGTTTTGGTGATCGACCGTTGCGGCTCAGGCCGAGGATCGGGTTCGGGTCGCGGTTCGAGCTTGACCGCAGTGCGCAGTTGGTTGACCGTCGCTACTGCGGCCAGCTCCGCGTAGTGCGCATCGGATCCCTCGCCCGCCCGCGCCGCGATCACCCCGACCTGATCCAGTGACAGTCGGCCCGCCCGCATGCCTTGGGCGCAGCGGGGGAACTCTTCCAGCCGGTGCGCCACGGTGGCGATCGTGTGGGCGTTTGCCGACGACGAGCCGGTCTTCCAGGCCACCAACGCCGCCACCGACCGCGCACCCGTCATACCGCACAGCCCGTCGCGATCGATCTCGGCGACGATGTCCACAATGCGCCCATCAATCGCATTGCGCTGACCCGCCAACTCCGCCAACTCGTCGAACAACTCCTCAAGGCGGTCTTTCGGACGTGCTACAACCGCGTCTGGCGTTGCGGTCGAGGACATAACGACATCATTGCAGCCCGGTCCGACAAATCTCGGCCGCGAGACGGCCGCCCGGAATTCGCGGAATCCTGGAGGCCGAACAGAAGCCGATGAGTTTCGGGTGGGCCGGTGGTCTTCTTAGAGGCACCGACCACTAATCGACCCGACCGAATGGAATTTGACATGCCGCGAACCAACCTCTCGATGTCGATCTCCGCGGACGGCTACGTCGCGGGGCCCGACCAGAGTGAGGAGAATCCCCTCGGCGTGGGTGGCATCTCTGTTCACCATTGGCATATAGGGCCGGCCAGCGATCACTCGGTGAACCAGCAGGTGATGTCCGAGATGTTGGATGGCATGGGCGCAACAATCATGGGCCGCAACATGTTCGGACCTATCCGTGGCGAATGGGCCGACTCCGACTGGAAAGGCTGGTGGGGCGACACCCCGCCATATCATTGCCCGGTCTTCGTTCTCACCCATCACGCACATGAGCCGATCGAAATGAAGGGTGGTACCACCTTCCATTTCGTGACCGACGGAATCGAAGCTGCCTACGCACAAGCTCAGGCGGCTGCCGGCGACCGGGACATCTCCATCGCCGGAGGCGCCTCCTGCGCCCGGCAGGCGATCAAGGCCGGCCTCGTCGACGAGATCGACCTGCAAGTGAGCGCGGTGATTCTCGGCTCCGGCCAACGCCTATTCGATGGCTTCGACGCTGGCTCCCCCGAGTTGGAACTGGTCCGCGTCCTGCAAGCCCCCGGCGTGGCCCACCTCCGCTACGCCGTCACCCGGTGAATGAGATGTCCGCACCCGAATGGCGGGGCACCGTCGTCAAGAAGTACCGGGCGCTGCTGGACGGGTCGAACCTGTACCGGCGCATACTGGTTCGGCTCGACGACGGCGAGACCATCAAGACGCGCGTCGACCGCGGCACATGGAAGGCGTTGGCAGTCGGCGACACCGTCGTGAGAACGCCAAGGGACGGAGTGCGGAAGGCGCAACGTCACACCGGCAGCGGTGACACCGAGGCCTCCCGCGACGCCCGTGAATAGGCTGCAAGGCACGCCCAGGTCACGCCGATGACCAACCACATCAGTGCCTGGTTCATCAACGAATAGGTCCGGAATTCGGCAAGTACCTCAGCGGGAAAGCCGTCGAGCACCAGGCCGTCGGGTCCGCTCAGCGGTCCGGGGACTTCGTGAAAGCTGGGCAGCAACATCATCGCGCACAGCATCACCGCGACATAGCCTCCGACCGCAAGAGCAACGGCCCGCCATAGACCCCACCGGCGCGACCATGCCAAACCCGCGGCCACCGCGACGCATGCCCCGACGACGGAGATCACCGTCATCGCCAGAAACGCCGAACTACGCGCTCCCACAGTTTCTTCCAGCCCGACAGTGGGCGGGTTCGCCGGATACTTCAGGCTCGGCACCGCCGCGATCGCCACGAACATGCCCGCAGCGAGCAACAACGCCAGACCGGTCGAGTCCGGCCTAACGCCGCGTCGCTCGAGCACCGCGCGAATCGAGGCGTAGGCGACCGCGAACAGCACACCCATCACGATGCCGAAATACGACGACTCCGACCGCAGCACCGACGTTCTCTTGAACCGCCCGGGTAAACAGCTCATGACCGTGCTCGTGCTCGCCACCGGCAAGTAGCGACTCGGCGTGCTCGCGCGCACCCTCGTAGTCCACCGCGGCGCCGATCAGTGGCTCGATCATCACACGGCTGAATGCGAACGCCGCGACACCCGCGACCGCGCCGGGAACGAGGAAGCGGACAGCAGAAGGCATTTCGATCGCTAGTGACATGGGAATCCCAGAAGGTGCCTGGCGTCGTGGATGAACTCGTGGATGTGGGTGTCCGAACCGAACACCGACACCGCTCCCTGGTCGTAGCCGACGAAATAGTAGGCGATCAGCGCGAGCATCGTGATCACGGCCAACCGCATCGGGGTGGCCAGGGTCGCCGCCGTCGCTCGCAGGCCCACGCGCGGCACGGCGCGGACAGCATCAACATTGGTCATCGAAAACTCCTAGTGGTCGTGGTCGTGGTCGTGCGAGAGGGCGTGGTCGCTGGCGTCGGTCAGCACCGGTGCGGTCAGCAGTTGGTGGCGGTCGACGAGCGTCTCGAGGGTGGCGATCCAGTGGTCGTAGTACTCCCACTCCCCGCGTTCGGATTCCGGGGCGCTCTCCCACTCCCCGATCGTCGCGATCAGGGTTTCCTGGAATTCGCTCCACGGGTAGTGACGGAATTCGGACAACGCGAGCGCCAATCCGAAAGCCCTGCGCTGCCATTCGTGATCGAACTGCGGCGCCGCCTGATCGGTGGTGCAGGTCTCGTGCAGCTTCATGACGGCTGCCCGGCCAGCGCCACACCGATCATCGCCTCGGTGGTCACCAGATCCATCAACATCTCGTCGGTGAAATCTTCTGTGCCCGCGGGCCTTTCGGGAATGACGAACCACCGCGAGTGACCGCTGGAGTCCCACACCTTGATCTCAGTGTCGGCGGGCAGTTCCACGCCGATCTCGGCGAGCACCTTGCGCGGTTCACGGGCCGCGCGCGACCGGAACGTCGGATCCTTGTACCAGTAGGGCGGCAGTCCGAGCACCGGCCACGGGAAGCAGGAGCACAGCGTGCAGATCACCAGGTTGTGCACGCCGGGATTGTTCGCCACGGCCTGCAGGTGCTCGCCCTCGGCACCTGCCATGCCCTCAATGAAGTCCAGCTCGGCGATGGCCGCAGGGGTGTCGACGACGATCTTTTCGGCGAATTCCGGATCAGTCCAGGCTTTCACCACGATTTTCTTGCCATTGAGCGGAGTCATCTCCGTCTCGAAATACGCGAGCACCTTGTCCACGGTCTGAGGTGTGATGACCCCCTTCTCGATCAGCAGGGACTCCAGAGCGGCCGCCTTCTTGGCGCTGGCCTCTTCGCGGTCTGGTGGGTAGGCGAACTGGCCGGTCATGACTCCTCCTCGATCGGTTCCAAATAGGCCTCGAAAAGCTCGGCGTACAGCGACAGCGGGCCATCCTCGGCGCGCGAGCCCCAGATTTCTGCCGGTTCGAATTCGACAATGTAGATCGGCATCGGGTCGCCGATGCCGTCGCCGGTGTGGCAGAAGTAGGCGTAGTCACCTTCGAAGACGCGCTCCACGGTGCCGACGCGTCCGCGGAGGTAGCCCGGCAACCGACTGTGCGCGTCGGCAGGCACGTTGGTGATGCGCACGCCTGCGCCGACCGCGAACTTCGGGTGCGCAACGTCGCGGCGGGGACTGTCGCCCTCACGCAGATAGGCGATCACCTGATCGTCGACCGCCGCCTCGCCCGAACCATCTGGTGCTGAAGGGAGTTCGGCCGCGCGCTCGGCGAGTTCGTCCTCCGTCACGTAGCCCTTGTCGATGAAGAACTGGGTGATGCCGCCCAACCATTTTTCGTAGTAGCGGAACTTGAAGTAGTCGAAGGGGTTCATCGCCTCGGCGCCGGTGCGCAGGTCGGCCCACGTCCATTCGTCTTTGAAGGCCGTCGGCACCTCGTCGATGGGGTAGGCAGGCAGCGCCGAGGTGAGGTGGTTCGACAGCCCCATCATCGCGACGTGGATGCCGAAGATGCGTCTCTCCCAATCCTCAACGAAGACACGCTTTTCCATGGCCAACGGCTCGGGCAGGCCTTCCAGGCCGCCGAGATAGTGCTGCAGTTTCATCAGGCCGGCGCTTCCTTCCGTGGACGGGGCCCCGCTCGCCACAGCGGATTTCTTCGTCATCGCGGTGGCGGCGTACTCCGAGAGCAGTCCGAAGGACGCCCCGAGAACACACGCGACGGCGGCGACAAGGCCAGGGTGCGAGATGGTCGTGATGGTGATGTCGTTGCGGGTTCCCGCCACCGTCGACACGGTGGAGGCGAATCCGACGACGACGGCCGGGGTGGTGGACAGCATCGGCAGCCACGACGCCTGCACCATCAACGCACTGCCAACGCCCACCGCGATGGCGGTGACCAGCAGGCTGCCGCCCATCAGGTACGCGGCATAGAGGCTGGCTGAGGCGATGACCACGCCGACGAGGTTCGACGACACCGATCGAACCCAGCCGGCGATCCCGCCGCCGACGAAGAAGAACGACGCCCAGGCCAAGAACACCACCCAAATGGGCACCGTGATGACTTCTGCGGTCAGCGCGACCGCCAGGCCACCGAGGACGCCGATGCTCAGCGTCAACGCTGTCCGAGAATCCATGGGCTCGCCTCCTTCGAAGGAACTCGTGAGATCAGGTTCACGTCAGTAGGTTTCGACCGGGTTACGCTCGAATTTCTCAGGCCATCAAGACCGGACACGATCCGCGCAAATCCGGACTTGGGCTCAGCCCGCAACGTGGACTGTAACAGACGCCCGCTAACTTGATGTCTTCCCTCGGACGGGGGTCACGAGAGGACAGCGGCATGGTGTCCGACGAAAGGGCCCGCAAGACCGTCGTCTTTGCGCTGTATGACAAGGTGACGTTGCAGGACGTGGCGGCACCGCTGGAAATCTTCGCGCGCGCCAACGACTTTGGCGCGCGCTATGAAGTGATATTGGCCTCGCTGACCGGCAAACCCGTGGAGACGACGTCGTTCGTCGAGCTGAATGTCCACACATCTCTCGCGGAGGTGCCCGACCGGATCGACACGCTGATCGTGCCGGGTGGAGTCCCTGCCGACTTCACCTTCACCCCCGGTGAACATGACATCCCCGAAGAGCAGACGCCGGACGTCGTCCCATCAGCGTTGGAGATGGTGCGCGAACTGGCGCCACGGGCGCGCAGGGTGGCGTCGGTATGCACGGGGGCGTTTGTGCTCGCCGCACTCGGATTGCTCGACGGCCGACGCGCGACCACGCATTGGGCGCATTGCCAGGAGTTGGCTCGCGCCTATCCCCACGTCGCGGTGGACCCAGATTCCCTATTCGTTCAGGACGGACCATTCATCACCGGTGCCGGGATCAGCGCCGGTATCGACCTCGGCCTCGCACTCGTGGAAAGCGACTACGGTCCGGACGTGGCCAGGCGCGTGGCGCGGTGGATGGTGGTGTTCCTCCAGCGCCCGGGCGGTCAAGCCCAGTTCAGTGTCTGGACGGAGGCGGCGCTGCCGGTATCGATGGGGCTCCGCGAGATCCTGGACTCTGTTGTCGCCGATCCCGGCGCTGACCACTCCATCGCGACGATGGCGGATCGCGCGGCAGTAAGCGAGCGACATCTGGTGCGCATGTTCCGGGTTCAGGTGGGGATGACCCCGGCACGGTTCGTCGAGCGGGCGCGACTGGAGGCAGCCAAGGTGCTGCTCGCCACCGGAGACATCGGTCAGGAAGCCGTTGCGCGACGAGCGGGCTTCGGATCTGCCGACACGATGCGACGCACCTTCCGCCGAGCCCTCGGAGTCTCCCCCAGCACGTACCGCAGTCGATTCCGGACTACGGGCGTGCGGTTGACGCCAACCTCGGTCGGCTCTGCAACGTTGCATAGAGCTTCCTCTTCGACGCGCTCGACGGCATAGTCTCGCTGACCGACCAGTTGAGCAATGCGGAGCAGCGAACGCTGTCAGTTGTTCGGAATAGTCTTGCGCGACGAAAGACGAGATTGCTGACGGGGAGGGGCTGACGGCGTTGAGCACCGATTTCGAGGGTGAGGCCCTGGCCATACTCCACCAGGCACTCGGCCCTTCAGCGCAGTTCCGGGACGGCCAGCTGGAAGCCATCACGTCGCTGGTCCAGAATCGCAGTCGCCTTCTGGTTGTTCAGCGCACGGGCTGGGGCAAGAGCGCCGTCTATTTCGTCGCCACTCGGCTGCTCCGCAACAACGGTGCCGGCACCACCATTATCGTCTCGCCCCTGCTTGCACTCATGCGCGATCAGATCCAGGCGGCCTCGCGGCTACACCTGAACGCGGTGACGATCAACAGCAGCAACAAAGAAGATTGGCAGGACGTCAAGGACGATCTGCTCGCGAACAGAGTCGATCTCCTGCTGGTATCCCCGGAGCGATTCAACAACGCGGAGTTCAGGGACGAGCTCCTCGGGCCGCTGTCTGGCAGTGCGGGTCTGCTGGTGATCGACGAGGCGCACTGCATCAGCGACTGGGGGCACGATTTCCGGCCGGATTACCGCCGGTTGGTTCGAGTTCTCGACCTTATGCCAAGTGGCGTCCCCGTGCTCTGTACGACGGCGACAGCCAATGACCGTGTAGTCGCTGATATCCAGCAGCAACTAGGAGCCGACCTCAAGGTGCTACGCGGCAGCCTCGACCGCGAGAGCTTGTCACTGTCCGCGCTCAGGATGCCGACAATAGTTCAACGGATGGCGTGGCTGGCTCAACGGATTCCACAGATCGCCGGATCTGGGATCGTCTACTGTCTGACGGTCGCAGACACCGCACGCGTAGCGGACTGGTTGAACGCCAACGGTATTGCCGCTGCGGCGTATTCGGGCGAGACGGATCCCGAACAGCGAATCGTGATCGAGGAACAGCTCAAAGCGAATCAGCTCAAGGTCGTAGCCGCCACCTCGGCGCTCGGCATGGGGTTCGACAAGCCCGATCTCGCGTTCGTCATCCACTTCCAGTCACCGGATTCTCCCGTGGCGTACTACCAGCAGGTGGGTCGCGCCGGCCGCGCCGTGGACCACGCCCAGGTTGTCCTGCTGTGGAGTGAACGTGACGAGGACATCTGGCGATACTTCCTCGACCATGGTCTGCCCGTGCAGTGGCACGCTGAGCAGGTCGTCGAGTATCTCGCAGCTGAGATGGATTGGGTCGGCCAACGCGAGATCGAAGAACGCGTCAACATGCCGGCTTCGCGAATCGCGGGGCTGCTCAAGGTTCTCGACGTCGAAGGCGCTGTCGAAAAAGAGCGGTCGAAGTATCGGCGCACGCTGCGCCCGTGGTCTTTCGACACCGCACGAATCGAGAGGGTCATGGATGCCCGGTTGGCTGAGCACCAGGCGATGCGGGACTATGCGACCACGTCCGAGTGTCGGATGGCTTTTCTTCGCAATTCCCTCGACGACAGTGACATTGCCGGGTGCGGCCGTTGCGATAACTGCACGGGTTCCTACGTCGACAGCACGACGGACGCAAAGTTGGTCGGTAGGGCGCTCCAGTTCATCCGGAGGCGGCCCATCACCATCGAGCCACGGAAACAGTGGGCGGGACATCGTTCGGGCAGGATCGCGAATCGAGTCGAGCCGGGCCGGGCGTTGTGTTATCTCACCGATCCGGGGTGGGGCGACGAATTCCTAGACACGAAGCGCAGCGGCGAGGTTCTCAGCGACGAAATTGTCGAAGCGTCCGCCGCCCTGATCGAAGAGTGGATGCCCGGATTCGATGGAATCGTCGTCTACGTGCCGAGCAACGATCCCAGTCGAACACTGGTCAAGGATTTCGCGGGTCGCCTCGCCGCTCTGCTCGACCTGCGGTTATCTCAGTGCTTGGCGAAAGTGAGGGACAATTCGCCGCAGAAGTTGATGGAGAACAGTGCGCAGCAGCTCCGCAACGTCGACGGGGTGTTTGCGATGCAAGGAACGGTGCCGCCGGGGCCGATCCTGCTTGTCGACGACGTCGCCGACTCGAGGTGGACAATGACGGTATTGGGCGATCTGCTGCTTAGCGAGGGGGCCGGTCCGGTGTACCCCTTCGTGGTGGCGGCGACAAAGGGATGACGATGCTCGACGACCAGGACCTCGCTGCGTTGGCGTTGACCAGCCGCCTGGTTGATTCGACGGTCAAACCCTTGTCGTCACGAGAATTCTGGACGTTGCGTCGTGACGTTCAACCCTCGGCGTTGCATGGCATGACGGCAGCCGACATCGCATCTGAGTATCTAGTTCCCAGTGACACCGCCGAGCGGATCGCGCGTTTGATTGATCGCAGTGCCGCACTCGCACTCGCCGTCGAGAAGCTCGACCACTCTGGGATATGGACCGTCACCGGCGTCGGCAAGACGTACCCCGAGCGCCTGCGCTCCAGACTGCGTGACGCGGCACCTGTTGTGCTCCACGGTGTCGGTGATGTGTCGCCGTTAGGCACGGATGGCGTCGGGATAGTCGGTTCGCGGAATGTGTCTGAGGAAGGGTCCGATGTGGCCCGGGCGATCGCTCGAATGGCGGTGAAATCCGGTATGCCTGTCATATCTGGGGCTGCTCGTGGAGTCGACCGCGACGCGATGAACAGTGCGTTCGACGAGGGCGGCCACGTTGTCGGCGTCCTCGCTGATTCGTTGCAGCGAGCTGTTGCGAAGCCGGGAATGAGGAAGGGCATTTCCCGGGGGCAGATCTGCCTGATCACCCCGTTTGGACCTGACGTGGGGTTCTCAGTCGGAAATGCCATGGCGCGCAACAAGATCATCTATGGGCTGGCTCGATGCACCGTCGTAGTGGCGAGCGATCAAGACACCGGTGGCACATGGGCGGGCGCAGTCGAAGCGCTGAAGAACGAGTTTGGCCGTGTTGCGTCGTGGGTCGGTGCTGGCAGTGGCCCAGGCAATAAGGCACTCGTACAACAAGGTGCGATTGAACTGACGGATATGAGTCAGAGTTCCGTGCTTCTTGACTCGGCTGCGCCGCCCGCGCCGACGAATGATCGAACCTCAGCCGACCAATTGACGTTCGGCTTCGGCTAGTCGGCGACAGCTATCGCGGTTCTAGCCGGATGACCGGCACCTCGAACTGCGACTCTCGCCGAGGTCAGTCCGCAGACGGTTGAATTGGCGAGTAAAGCCCCGGCGTTAGTTCCAAAAGGCAGCGCTGCCAGTTCGGTGGCGTCATCGTGGAGTTGCGTGCCGACGTTCCCAGGTCGGCGCGCGGGGGAAGTCGGAGGGCACAACGATGTGCGGAATTTTCGCCGCGATGACACGTCACGGCGTTTCCAGTGACCGCTGCGATACGGCGCTCAAGCTCTTGGAACACCGCGGGCCGGATGGCACCGGCATCTGGACGTCGCGTGATGGGCAGTGGACGCTCGGACACACGCGGTTGTCGATCATCGGTTTGAGGAACGGCAGTCAGCCCATGACCAGCCCGGATGGCGCGGTGCATCTGGTCGTGAACGGCGAGTTTTACGGCTACCGCGAGCTGCGCGAGCGTCTGCGAGCCAAGGGCTATCACTTCTCCACCGAGAGCGACAGCGAAATTGCGCTGCACCTCTATCAGGAGCGCGGCATGCAGGCCGCGACGCTCCTGCGGGGCGAGTTCGCGATCGTCATTGCCGACGAACGCCAACGGGCGATGATCGCGGTCCGCGACCGCTTCGGGGTCAAGCCGCTCTACTACGCAGTGGTGAACGGCGACGTGTTCTTCGCGTCGGAGATCAAGGCGCTATTGGCGCTGGGTGTGCCGGCCGCGTGGGACCTCGAGGGCGCCATCGGAGGTATGGGCAGATCCCACGAGAAGACCGAGTTCGCCGGGATCAGTACCGTGCCGCCGGGTTGCTATGCGATCGCCAGAGATGGCGATGTTCGCATCTATCCGTATTGGGATTGGGAGATCCCGACTGCCGAGCAGATGCGGGCGGACACGCGAAGCGACGCCGAGATCGTCGACGAATTCCGCGAGGCTCTGCTCGATGCCGTGCGGCAACGACTGGTCGCCGATGTCGAGGTCGCGTCGTATCTCAGTGGTGGCATCGACTCATGCGCCGTCCTCGGGCTCGCGCAGCAGGAGATGGACCGGCCGATCCGCGCGTTTACGCTGACCTTTGAGAACCCGCTCTATGACGAAGCCAGCATCGCTGAAGCTCAGGCCAAGCATGTCGGCGCGACGTATCACCCAATTCCGATCACTGGGCGGGAGATCGCCGAGTCATTCAAGGATGCGATCTGGCACGCCGAAACGCAGATGTTCAACGGCCACGGCGTCGCCAAGTATCTGCTCAGCCGTGCCGTGCGAGCCGCGGGCATCAAGGTGGTGTTCACCGGCGAAGGCGCCGACGAAATGCTGGGAGGCTATGCGTACTTCCGGGTCGACGCGCTGAATGACAACGCGGCGTTGAGTGCCGCCGAGAAGTCGGCGCTCCTCGATGAGATGCTCGGCGCCAATGAGGCGACTCGCGCGTTGTTGATGCCGGAGCAGGTCGACAGCCCGGAGATGCAGGCGGTGGAGCGCAGGCTCGGCTGGCTGCCGGCGTCGCTCAATATGGGTGCGGCCCAGACCAATAGCGTGAGCGCGATGTTCCGCGATGACCTCCCGGCGGCCGTTCGGGAGTTTCAGCCGCTGGTGTCCGCGCTGGATCGCTTGCCGCTTGCGCAACGCGTCGCTGGCCGCGACCGGCTGAATCAGATGCTCTATGTCAACGCCAAGACGGTGCTGCCGAACTTCATCCTGAACTATCTGGCCGATCGGATGGAGATGGCGCACTCCATCGAAGGGCGAGTGCCGTTCCTGGACCACCATGTCGCCGAAGTCGCGGCTCGCGTGCCGGTGAACATGAAAGTGAAAGGCATTCGGGAGAAACATGTTCTGCGCGAAGCGGCCAAGGACGTGTTGATCCCCGAGGTGTATGACCGCCAGAAGCATCCGTTCACGACGCCTCCGACACGCAATAAGAACGACCCGATGCTCACCTTCTACCGGGATACGTTCGCATCGCAAGCCGCGAAGGACCAGCCGATCTACGACATGACGAAAGTCTCAACGGCGCTGGATCAGCTGCTCGAATGTCCAGTCGATCAACGCATCGCAGTGGAAGGCGGCCTGCAGCGTGTGGCGAGCGTGGTTGTGATGCAAGAGCTGTTTTCCATGGCGTGAGGCGGGGCGAGCGCACTTTCGATGGCACGGTCAGATGACGCGTTCCAGGACCGTCGGTATCTTCACCTCCAGCATGGCTGTCTTGGCCCGATCCGCTACTCCGGTGGTTTCACTGCGATCTGATTCTGACCTCGGGTTAAGGCATGATCCTCAGTTGTCAAGAAACTGCTGGGTGTGAAGCGCACGACGCTGCGCTCGTTTAACCACGAGCCGACTCATAATGCATAGGTGCAGTTGTTCTTGTACCCGGTCCCGACATCTGCGGCATGCCATGCAGGATGACGCGGTAGACCCTGTGTTGTTGGGACAACGGGTGGTGGCGATCCTCGAGACCGGTCTCCGCACAGCGACGTACAAGCTTGCTACGCTGATGGCGCTGATTGAGCACTGCATCGAAGAATTGCCACCTCAGCCAAGGGACGTGCTGCGGGTGCCGCTGCCCGAACTGGCGCATCGAGTGCTCGAAGTCTATTGGCAGCAAGTCAGACCGTTCGATGGTCAGGAGCTTCGCCAGTCCAGTCAGCCGCGGGCGCGGATCTTGATCGCGACGAACAACTTCCGTACAACCTCCGGGCGCGCGGCTGTGTCAGTCGACGGCGCACGCCTCCGAGCCCCGGCCGCCTACGAACACGCGATCGACGAGATCACATTGTGTCTAGCCCGACAGCCACTGCATCGGCTCCAGAAGCTGCCGGGCTCATCGAGTAGTGACCCGTTTCTGTATGACGATTCCTTCCTGAACGAGCACGTCACGCGCTCGACACTCCGTTCGCACGGCGACGCCATTGAGCTGAAGCCCGGTGTCGCATATGGGCTAGCGCGCTTGGCCGGCTTATTGAGGCCTGCACTGCAAATCATGTGGGTTGATGACGTGCGCCGAATGAACAAGTTTGTTGACGCTGAAGTCCCCGATGTCGCTGGGCACTTGTTCGGTCGCGAGCGCACGGCGCTCACCGCGATCAGACAGCCGTTCAAGGACGCATTCGGCCCACACTGCTTCTACTGCGGATCGCACTTGCCAGAAAACAACCCGATTGATCATGTTCTGCCCTGGTCGTTGGTCGGTATCGACGGGCTCACGAACCTGGTCCTGGCGTGCAAACGGTGCAACGGAGACAAGAGCGGCGCGCTCCCAGCTGTCTCGATCATCGATCGCGTACTGCAGACGGACCGAGTCTTAGTGCTGGAAAATATCGCCGCAAAACTAGAGTGGCCGACGGAGCGCGATCGCGTCGCAGCTGCTGCCCGGGGCATTTACCGGGGTCAGCCGACCGGCGTTCCAACGTGGAACGGGTACAAGCAGAGCGTGCGACTGGACCTCGGCTTTCCGCCCTCGTGGATCTAGCGAGCTAAGAGTCGTCGGCGCTCGGTTATCAGCGCTCGGGCAGGGGTCGGCACGCACCGATCGAGATTCAGTGGTGGATCAAGTAATCCGAGCACCTCGTCCTCGACGTCACGGAGGGCGTCGCGGTTATCGAACGGAGCGATGCTGATCAGTAGATGTTCAGCGATCCATTCGCTGACAAATGCGTTGCTTGACTTTTCGAGTCTGCCGCCTGACATTGGGACCAACGCGTAACGAAGGAGCAGCAGCGTCGAGATCGTAAGTCGGAACGTCGACGAGCGCGCGTTACCTCGGATATGTTGTCGCGAAATGCGACTTCCAAGTGTTGCATTCGATTTACTTGCCCGAGGGCCACTTAGTCGCACCGGCCTGGCCGGCGTACAGCAAGCCTGACAGTGGTGTTCCGACTTCCTCCCCCAGTACGGTGCGGGCTTCGGCGTCACCCCACCACGCGTACATGCCTGGACGCTCCACTTCAGCTGCGCCCCGAGGAAATCGCAGTGGCTCGATCAATTTGGCGGGATCAGTCAACTCACGGCCTAGCTCACGCACACGCCACGGTACGTCCATGACTACAAGAGACTAACCGCTGCGCGGTTCGCGTCGTCGGCATTGGGCGCAAGCACTCGGCCTGCCGATTAGGCCACCGCCACCGTAGAAGCCTGGAAGACCTCGGTCGGCATGGACCGCCGCAGTTTCCAGGTGATGGCCATCGGCCGGTCGCCCTCATGCGACACGTAGTCAGCCGGGCCCAAGAACACGTAAGGCGACGTCCCTAGTGCGTTCATCTTCGCCCCCCGGACGAACAGCAGGACATGCGACCCACGCTCACGATGATGGACATAGCGCTGCCCGGTCGGCGAGACCTCAGATGTCATCGACTGTGATTCCCAGTGAAATAGGTCTGGGCTCAGCGCGAAATCGCGGTACATCGTCGTCGGCGAGTAGTCCCGCTCCGATTTCTTCAGGGTAATGAGGAAGGCGTCGGCGTCTACTTCGTCGCACCACGCCACGCCTTCCCGCATCGTGCTGGGAGTGCGTTGCAGCGACGCGAAATCCAGTGCGGAGAGGATCTCCTCCCTGGAATAGCTAGCGTGCACCTCGAGGGGTACATCTGCGAGCTCGGAGATCAGTGTGCCTAACCCGTAGGTTGTCCGCCTTGCCGTGTCGAACGCAATGTCGAGGACTTGACGCATCTCATCGACGACGGCTTCACCAGCGAGGGCTTTGAGCCCATCGGCAATGCTGGTGAATCCGCCCGCATTAGGGAATAGGGAGTAGAAGAGCATCCTCGCCAGTCGCTTCTCTGCCGGGTTAGAGAGGTCGACCTCGCCGTTCAAGATGGACTGATATCCGGCCCATCGTCGTCGATCGTCAACGTGGGCGAACACACGCACTCTCTTAACGAGGTCAGCTTCGCGTCGGCCCACCGTGTCGACGCGCTTTCCAGCCTCACGGCACAGCGTCGTCCAGGACCGATTGTTCTTGAGCACGTCTGCCAATCCTCGCCCGGACTCGTCGAGGTAGGGCGCGATTCTGTCGTTAGGGTGTGCACGCACCTCTGACACCAGCGTCGCCCACCTCGGTGCTACTTGCAGCCTGACGTTCTCGAGGACAACCTGTTGAGCGACGCTGTCGAGCATGATCTGGCTTCCCGAAGGCAAGAACGGAAAACCCTCTTCGACCTGTCGCTGCAGCGCCTTTCCGCCAAGGCCGCTCAGAGCTCGGAATCGCTGATCAAAACGAAACTCGCGGCGCTGGTGACCAACGAAATCGAGAGCCGTAAGCACAGTCTTGCCCTGAGTAAGCCGGAGCCCGCGTCCGAGTTGTTGGAGGAACACGGTTGCGCTCTCAGTGGGCCTGAGAAACAGCACGGTGTCGACCTCTGGGATGTCGAGACCTTCGTTGAAGAGATCGACGGCAAAGACAACGTTGATTTCGCGATTGCGCAATGCGGCAAGCGCCGCCCGCCGATCTATCGCCGTGGTTTCGGCGGACACCGCCAGCGACGGGATGCCGGCATCGTTGAACCGATGAGCCATGTAGCGCGCGTGGTCGACGCTGACGCAGAACCCCAAGGCTCGCATTGTCGCAACGTTGGCGATCTTGTCGTTAACCGATTTGAGAATGATTCGGGTCCGTGCGTCATCTCCGGTGTACACATTGCTCAATGCCGTGAGGTCGTAGCCACCACGTCTCCACTGAACCGCCTCGAGATCCGTTCCATCGTGAATTCCGAAGTAGTGGAACGGACATAGCAAGTTCTGCTCCAGTGCCTCCCACAGCCTGAGCTCGGCGGCGATACGACCCTCGAAGAACTCGCGGACGTCGACACCATCTGCACGCTCAGGGGTAGCAGTTAAGCCGACGAGTTCAATCGGTTGCACATGATCGAGCAACCGACGGTAGGACGCTGCCTCCGCATGATGAAACTCGTCAATGACCACAACGTCGAACTGCTTCGGGTCAATTCGCGAGAGCCGTTGTTGAGATAGCGATTGGATGCTGGCGAACACGTGCCGCCATTTGGCCGGTTCGTGTCCGTCGACAAGAAGCTCGCCGAACGTCGCGTCAGTCAGCACCTCCCGATACATGCGTTGCGACTGAGCGAGGATCTCCTTTCGATGCGCGACAAACAGCAGCGAGAGGTCGCGGCCATGGGTATTACGAGCGAGGCTGCGGTAGTCCAAAGCTGCGACGACGGTCTTTCCGGTACCGGTGGCCGCCACTACCAGATTTCGATGGCGATCGTGAGTGATCCGTTCCGCGTCGAGCTGCTCGAGCATCTCGGCTTGATAAGGCTTGGGGGTTACCTCCAGCCCCGACAAGGTAACGGTCAGTGTGTCGCGCGTACGTGTGCCCGATGCCATTTCGAGCGCTCTTCGCAGGCGCTCGCCATCCTCTGCGGGTCGATAGAGCTCGAATTCCCGGTTCTCCCAATAGGAGTCGAACGTAGCGCGGAACTTGTCGAGGAGGTGTGGCGTCGATATCGCGGACAAACGGACGTTCCATTCGAGGCCGTCGACAAGCGCAGCGTGAGACAGGTTGCTTGATCCGACGTATGCAGTGTGGAAGCCGGTGTTCCGCCGTAGCAGCCAGGCTTTAGCGTGCAGCCGGGTCCGGTCGGTTTCGTAGTTGACACGGACTTCCGCTCCGAACTCGTTGACCAGAGCATCGAGGGCCCGAGCGTCGGTCGCGCCAAGATACGTAGTCGTGATGACTCGCAGCGGGATGCCTCGCTGGCGCAGTTCATTAAGTTGGTCCTCAAGCAGTCGCAGCCCGTGCCATTTGACGAACGCGCAGAGCAGGTCGACATGGTTGGCGCTCGCAATCTCGGCGCGTAGCTCGGCAGCGAGCGTGGGCTCGTCGCGAGCGTTCGTCATGAGCGCGGCGTCACTGAAGGGAATGGCCGGTCGGGGTAGTCGCGCAAGGTCGAGGGCGCTTTTGCTCGCTAGTTCCTCGAGCCGCGGAATTTTTCCCGAGTCCGGCCTGTGTAGAGCTTGTCCTTCGGCGAAGGCGTCTGGAAGCAGTTCGAGAATCCTATGCACCAGGTCCGCCCGCTCGTCGCTGTTTGTCGCGGCGCGCAATGATCGCTCGATGATCGGCGCTAGATGGCGGGTCATCGTCAAGGCTTGTTCAGCCTCGTCAACACTGCCGAACTCGGCACGCAAACCGGCCGACTGCTTGATCTGTTGATTCAGGCTCGCAGTCAGCAACGACTCGTATATCCCCAGATCCACTAGGCGGACGCTAGTCGATGGCAACGACATCAACTGCCAAACTCAGTCAGCATCCGACCGTCGTGGGCCAGATCGGTTGATCGCCTGCAAATGCTGCGACGAGCACAACAACGACTCTTGGTCGGTCACTTCGCTAGCAGGCGGACAAATCGACGACGATTCGGCTCGCGTCGCGCGACGTTGCCGTCGGATGGCTGCTCTAGCATGACTGTCGCGGTCCGACGGACTTCCATTGCGAGCGACTAGCCGCCGGATATGTCCCCACCCGCACGACTTGTTTCGTGCTGCTCAGGGGACCCGACTTGACGCTTATCAGGACGACCGCAGATCGCGTTGGTGAACAGGAACCCCAATCGCTCGTCGAGCAGCTGTTGGAGCAGATGTTGTACCAAACCGGTCGACGTGCGTCTCCATCCGAACAATCGTCATGGCGGAAGAGCCTTCCAGCATTCGCGATTGATCTCGTTGATGCGGGTCTCGGCGAAGTCGAGATGCTAGTGGAGTATCACCTCCCACTCACATCTCAACGTGCTGACGTGATTTTGGCTGGAGTCCACCCCCTGACGGGACAACCGTCCTACGTAATCGTCGAGCTGAAGCAGTGGTCCACCGCGTTCACGTTTGAAGGCGACCCGGAGCTCGTCGAGGTCCCGGGCATGCCGGGTCCGCCAAAGTTGCATCCAGTCATACAGGTTCGTGGTTACTGCGAATACCTGGCTAATTTTGCCCGTGCCATCTCAGACCAGCCCGACGCGCTCGCTGGCATGGCCTACCTCCATAACGCCATTAACCCGCCCGAATTTAAGGATCTGCTAGCAGTTCCGGTGTCCACAAACGGACGGTTCTTCACAGGCGCGGACAAATCCGCGATGGTGGACTTCCTCAAGTCCCGGCTCGCCGCGCGGCCGGGTCACACGTCAGGGGACATCCTGATGCACTCGGCTGTCGCGCCGTCGACTCAGTTGCTCAAAGTCGCAGCCTCCGAGATCCGCGACCGGCCACAATTTCAACTGATTGGCAATCAACAGCTTGCTGTCGACTTGATCTTGCACGCAGTCGAACGAGCTCGCGCTGGGAACGAGAAACGAGTCATCGCAGTAACGGGTGGGCCCGGTTCGGGAAAGAGCGCAGTTGCGCTCTCAGTTCTAGGCGAACTCGCACGCAGAGGCCGTACGGTCGTGCATGCAACTGGGTCGAGGTCATTCACTCAGACGCTCCGCAAGGTCGCGGGCCATCGCGCGCGGGCAGTGCAGGCAATGTTTAAGTACTTCAACCAGTTCATGTCTGCCGATCCGAACGGGCTGGACGTGTTGATCATGGACGAGGCCCACCGCATCCGAGAAACGTCCGCGAACCGCTACACACGGGCTGAATTCCGAACCGACCGAACTCAACTCGATGAACTCATCGCCGCAGCGCGCGTTCCTGTATTTCTGCTCGACGAGAATCAAGTCGTGCGACCGGGCGAGATGGGTACTTTGGGACAGATTGAGCATCACACAGCTCACCTCGGTCACGACTTCCAGCACATCGAACTCGGCGCGCAGTTCCGTTGTGGCGGAAGCGAAGAATACCTCCTCTGGGTGGGTCGACTGCTTGGGCTGACCGACGACCCCCCAGTACCGTGGCACGGTGATCCCCAGTTCGACGTGCAACTTGTTGACAGTCCATTAGATCTGGAAAGTCTTCTCCGAGAGAAGATGGACCACGGGTATTCGGCAAGAATGACAGCCGGGTTCTGCTGGCGCTGGAGTGAAGCACGCAAGGATGGAACATTGGTGCCAGACGTCCAGATCGGCGACTGGGCACGTCCGTGGAACAGCAAGAGCGATCGACGTATCGGACATGCGCCACCGAGTGCACTTTGGGCGACTGAGGACGGCGGCTTCGGGCAGGTCGGCTGCATCTATACGGCGCAGGGATTCGAGTACGACTGGAACGGCGTCATCATCGGTCCAGATCTGGTGTGGCGTGGTGGCCGTTTCATTTCGGTTCGGAGCGAAAACAAGGATCCGGACTTTCGTAATCAGACGGCAGTTTCTGATCGCCGCTTCGATCTGCTCGTTCGCAATGTCTACAAGGTCCTCCTCACCCGAGGAATGGTCGGAACCGCAATTTACTCAGTCGACCCTGAGACGCGCGATGCGCTGCAATCGCTTCTCGAGGTTAGAGAACGGTAGGCATAGAGTCCGCACCGACCACGCGCTCCCCGGCCGAGCAAGCGCCTGCACCATGAGTAACAAGTTTCACACTGACACCACCCGCCGACCACACTCCACAATCCCTTGAACGCAAAGCTATTCCGCTGACGTCGGCAAACGTCGACGTGACGAAATTCCCCACCGACACGACCTCGGCCCGAGCCGGAGATGTCGTCGCCGTGTCCTATGTTGGCCTCCAGACAACGCACTGAATAGAGGAACACGGGTGCACGACGACAACATGACACTGTCGGCGACCGACCTGCTCGAGCTCAACCGCGATCTTCAAGGCTCCCGCGCCATCCGCCTGCTCGCCGCCACCAACCTCAGCCTCTACGCGACGCTCATGGAGCGCCACCTCAGCGACGGCGCTGTGCCCGAGACCGAGCTCGTCGTGCGGCTCGAACGCGACCTCGAAGTGCTCGAAGACGCCCAGTCCGGCCTCGCCCTCATCAAGTCCTGGGCCGCCCAGGGCTGGCTGCACCGCATCGTCGACGAACGCCACGACCAGAACGTCTGCTACCTCACCCAGGACGCCCGCCGGGCGCTCGATTTCCTCCGCGGCATGCGCCGCCAGGACACCATCGCCACCGGCGGCTCCATCACCGGCATCGCCTCGCGCCTCAAGCAAGTCGCAGTCAAAGTCGACAACGACCCCGCACGCATCCGCAAGCACATCGAAGCCGAAATCGCCGCCCGCCACGTTGAACTCGACCAACTCGACGCTGGCCAGCGCCCCCAACCCGACGTCACCGATTGCTACGACGAGGCCCGCGCCATCGCCCTGCAGATGGAACGCCTCATCACCGACATCGGCCAGTACGGCACCATGATCGAGCAGGCCACCGCCGCCCTGGACGAGCCCATCGACAGCAACACCGAGTACCGCGACCGCCAGCGCCAGATGTACACCGACTACCAAGCCGCCTGGGACTCGCAGGGCCGCGACTCACACCGCGCCTTCCTGCGCATGATCAACGACCCCGACCAGCGCGCCGAGTTCGAGGCCGACGTCGCCGCCGTCGCCGAAGCCCTGCCCGCGCTCGACCCCGCGCTGCGCAAGGTCATGGCCGGCTTCTTCGAACTCGTCGGCCACCAGATCGACGAGGTCGAACGCATCCAGCAGCGCTGCGCCCAACGCGTCAAACGCTTCACCGCCTTCGGCACCATGGAGCAGAGCCGCGGCGTCGCCCGCCAACTCAACGAGGCCATCGGCGCCGCCCGCGCCCTACTCAAGTCCTCCTTCACCGACTCCCGCCTCGACATCGACGTCCCGCTCGCCCGCCACGCCATCAGTTCCGTTGGCGCCCTTAGCTTCAAGATCGGCGACCTGTCCAACCCCAAGCCCGCCGTGCACGGCGACACCGAGGTCGACCTCACCAGCTTCGCCGCCCTCACCACCCAGGTCGACGCGCCCGCCATGTCCGACATGCTCAACCACGCCATCACCGACCGGACCCGTCTCGCTGCCGGAAGCCGTCGCCATGCTCGACACCGCCTACCTCGGCCACGTCATCGTGCTCTGGTCCTGGGCCCTCAAGCAGCCCAACCCCGACGCCATCGGGTCGACGACCGTCCGCTTCCGCTCACTCGACGGCCGCGACCGCGAAATGGCCGTCCCCTGTTTAACTTTCACGGAAACTATCGCTGGAGCCGCCTCGTGACCACCGAAGCCGACATCGACTTCTCCTCGCTGCCGCAAGTCGATCAACAAGCCCGTCCACCCGTTCAGCGCAGGCCGCGCTTCGACGGCGACGTCTCCGAGCTGCCCGACCGCGCCTGCTGGGCCCTGCAGCACCTGCTCACCCGCCGCTACATCAGCGCCGAAGCCGACGCCGACCTCTACAGCTGGGTGCTCGAATACCGCAACGAACTGTCCGTGCGGCTCTCCGAACTCGACCTGCTGCTGCGCATCGTCGATACCACCGACGTCGCATTTGTCGAACAAGCCCGCTACGAATCCGCAAGGGGCATCAAGCTTCTGCGCCGCGAACCACTCGGCACCTACGACTCGATCCTCGCCCTGCACCTCGCTCAGATGATGCGCGCCTCCGGCGGGCAGAGCGTGTTGATCAGCCGCGAGGAGATGCACGGCCTGTTCTCCGGAGTCCTCAACGACACCGACCGCGACGCCGTCACCTTCGCCGTGCGCGTCGACGGCGCCATCGCCCGCCTCAACGGCCTGGAGATCCTGCGCAAAACCCGCGACGACGAGGACAGCTACACGATCAGCCCCGTCATCACCGCCATCATGACCGCCTCGGTCATCACCGAGCTCCAGCAGCAGTTCGAACAGCTGCTCAACGGCGGAGCGCCAGCAGAGGACGAGGACGACTGACCAAAATGTCATCCCCGATCCCGGCGACCACCAGCAAGCTCACAGGTACGCGATACCGCCGGTACGCATAACCCGCGAGCGACGCGGGTAGTCGATCCTCACCGACGCCGTAGTCACCCCGGGGAGGTTCGATGCCTGAAGTCCAACTGCATCACGACGGACATCCGATGTACCGCCGTATGGTCCGCTTCGACTGGTCGGAGACACCGCTGCACTGGGTGCCCGACGACCCATTCTCCACGCACATGATGAACGTGCTTCACCTCCTATTGCCCGAGGGCGAGCGGCACTTCATCAAGGCCGTGCTGGAGGCGTCGTCCCTCGTCGACGACCCCGAACTCGAAGCGGCCATCAAACCGTTCGTCCAGCAGGAGTCCTGGCACGCCTGGGCCCACCAGATCGTGCTCGACCACCTCGCCGAGCAGGGCATCGACACCAAGCCCTACACCCAACGCCTCGGCCGAACCCTGTCCATCACGCTGGGGGATCCCCCGAAATTCTTCCCACCGCCACTGCGGCGCTGGTGGCTCTACCGCCGTCTCGCCGACGTCGCCGCCCTCGAACACTTCACCGCCGCGCTCGGGCAGTGGGTGCTGCAGAACCGCGGCCTCGACTACGCCCGCACCGACCCGATGATGCTCGACCTGCTGCGGTGGCACGGCGCCGAAGAGGTCGAACATCGCTCGCTCGTCTACGACGTCTACCAACACGTCTGCGGCAACTACTTCATCAGGGCATTCTCGATGCTGCAGACCGCGCCGCTGTTCATCGGCTGGTGGATCGCCGGGGCGCGCTACCTGATGGCCGCCGACCCGACTATCGACCAGAAGTGGCGCTGGCGCGACTGGCTGCGTGCCGCGCGCCAGTACCGACTGCCTGGTCCGTGGACCTTATTGGTCACCATGCCGTCGCGCTACATGCGGCCCAGCCACCATCCCAGCACCGAGGCGTCCACCCAGATGGCGATCGACTACCTCGAGTACTCACCGACCGCGCGAGCCGCCCGCGAACGTGCCAACGCCCAGCAGCGAGCACAGGGCGCCGAGATGACCAGCGGCCAGCAGGCTACAGACACGGAAAGGGTTGCAGTGCAATGAAAGTAGCGGTCGATTTCGACACCTGTGACGGCAACGGGGTCTGCATGAGCATCTGTCACGAGGTATTCGACGTCCAGGAGGACGGCCTTCACGTCCTGCAAGACCAACCCGACGACGACCTGCGCCAGCAGCTCAAGGGCGCCGAGGTGTCCTGCCCGACGCAGGCGATCACAGTGAAGGACTGACCGATGCCCGCTGATCATCAGCTCCGAGACATCGTCGTCGTCGGCGCCGGCATCGCCGGTGTGCGCGCGGCGGAAACCCTTCGGCAAGAAGGATATACGGGCGCGCTGACCATCGCCGGCGACGAGTGGCACGCCCCTTATCACCGTCCGCCGCTGTCCAAGAAATTGCTCAGCGGACGCATCCAGCGTGCCGGCATCGACCTGGCCCCGCAGTTCGATCTCGGCGCACGCGTCATACGGGGAGCGAAGGCGGTGCGGCTTGACCCGTCGTCCAAGAAGCTCGAACTCGACGACGACGGCACCAACGTCTGGATGAATTACGACGGTCTCGTCATCGCGACCGGCGCCGTCCCACGTGCCTGGGCGGGCGACCCTGTGCCCGACGGCGTGATGCTGTTGCGCACCGTCGACGACTGCCTCGCCATCCGCGAGCGACTCCAATCGCATCCACGCGTCGCCGTGGTCGGGGGCGGCTTCATCGGCGCCGAGGTCGCCGCGACGTGCCGGTCTCTGGAACTCGACGTCGCTGTTGTCGAACGCAACGACGGGCTCTTGTCGTCCGCGTTGGGCGGCGAAATGGCGGCGTGCTTCACCCGATTGCATCGACAGCACGGCGTCGACGTCCGCGTCGGTGCGGAAGTCGACACCTTCGTCAGCGACGGACGCGTGAAGGGCGTGCGGCTCGGCGACGGCTCTGAACTGCCCGCCGATCTCGTCATCGTCGGGCTCGGCGTCACGCCAGCCACCGACTGGCTCGACGGGTCGGGATTGCGCGTCGACGACGGCGTGGTCTGCGACGCTACGGGCGCGGCCGAGGGGGGCAGCGACGTCGTTGCGGTCGGTGACGTCGCACGCTGGTGGCATCCCCGCTACGAGCGTCATCTGCGCATCGAGCACTGGGACCACGCCGGGCGCCAGGGCGAGGTCGCGGCCAGGACGCTGCTGGCCGGGCCCGACGGCGCCGAGGCGTACGACGACATTCCGTACTTCTGGTCCGACCAATACCACGTCAAGATCCAGATGCTCGGTGTACCAACCGATTACGATGCCTTCGAAGTGGTCGAGGGACGACTCGACAACTGGGAGTTCACGGCGACATACGCCCGTGACGGCCGCACCATCGCGGTGCTGTCGACGATCCCGGGGCGAGTGCACACCTACCGGGATGCGATCGGACGCAGCTCATGACTCCGCGTCGTCGCGCTCTTCCTTGAGCCGGTCCTTCGACCGAACGAGGCGCAGCAAGGTCACCAGGACCAGGCCGCCCACGATATTGGCGGCCAGCGTGTAACCGAACCACGCCAGCCAGTCGAGGTACCCGAATGGCGCATCGCCGGACTGCAGGGCTCCGAAGATCAACAGCGAGTCGAGAATCGAGTGGAACATCTGCAGGCCGGCGAGAAGGAACGCTCCCGCCACGGCCGCGGCGATCTTGCCCGGGACCGAGTCGGTGCCGTGCTGCATCCGGGTCATCAAAGTGATGACCATCCCGCCGAGCAGAGCGAGCGCCAACGACTCCGCCGATAGGGGAGCCTCGATGAAATGCCGGGCAGACTCGACGGTCTGCGCCCGCAGCTTCGGAAACCCGGTCATTACGAGCCACATGATCAGCCAGCCGCCGACGAGGTTCGCCGACAGCGTTCCGCTCCAGAGTTTGAGCAATTGACCGATAGTGGCCCGCTTGGCCACCACCGTCGTGACAGGCACCAGGAAACCCTCGGTGAAAAGCTCGCTGCGGCCGAGCAGCAGCGCGAGAAAACCGATCGAGAACGCAAGGCCCGCGAGCAACGGTTCGTGGGTGACGTTATAGACGGACAGATAGGCGAGCACGCCCATCGCCACCTCAGTGCCGCCGAAGAAACCGGTCGTGAGCACTTCGCGCCACGGGCGATGCAGACGCTGAGTGCCTTCGCCGATCATCCGCTGAAATGCGTCCTCGAGTTCGTCCTCGAGCGGGCTGTCGGAGTCCCCGAGATCGCGCTGATCAGTCTCCGTCATGTCGTGCCGCGCAATGTCACATACGCCCCTTGAGAAACGAAATGGTCCTCGCTGCACTCCGGCGTGATATTCATGCCTGAGATCTACCCGTTTCGGCGTCCGCCAAGCCGGCGTCGTCGGGCGCCGTCACAGAAGACAACGGCCGCAAGGTTTGGCTCGGCACATTCCCGGGTAAAAGGACAACGCTGCATTTCGCGTGCGATTTTCTGAATAGAACAGTGAGGCACCGGGGCTTCATGGGCTTGGCCGATTTCGTACACGACCGATGGGCGGTCCTCTCTTTCCTCGCCTACCAGCACATGAGTCTCGTGATCCAGACCCTGCTGATCGCGACGGCAATCGCGGTCGTACTCGGAGTCTTGCTCTACCGCTCACCGCTGGGCAGGGTCACGGGCAACGCCATGACCGCCGTCGGACTGACTATTCCGTCCTACGCATTTCTCGGCGTGCTGGTCGGGTTCGTCGGCCTCGGCGTCCTGCCCTCGGTGATCATGCTGTCGTTCTTCGGAGTCTTCCCGATCCTGCGCAATGTGGTCGTTGGTCTCTCTGGCGTCGACAAGGCCCTGGTGGAGTCGGCACGCGGCATGGGGATGAGCAGGCTGGCCACCCTCGTGCGACTCGAGTTGCCGCTAGCGTGGCCGGTGATCATGACCGGCGTGCGGGTGTCGGCCCAGATGCTCATGGGCATCGCGGCGATCGCGGCGTTCGCCCTCGGACCGGGGCTCGGCGGTTACATCTTCTCGGGGATCTCCCGCATGGGCGGCGCCAACGCGACCAATTCGATCGTCGCCGCCACCGTCGGCATCCTGATTCTGGCCGTCATTCTCGACACCGTGCTCAATGCCATCACCCGGCTAACGACCCCAAGGGGGATCCGTGTCTGATTCGGCGACCACCGATTTGGCCGACCAGCCCGGTGACAACTCCCCGTCCGGCGCCGCTCGCATCTTCCTCGACAGCGTGACGAAGCGTTACGACGAGACCTCCGCGCCTGCGGTGGACAACGTGACCATCGAGATCCCCGCCGGTGAGATCGTGATATTCGTCGGGCCCTCGGGTTGCGGCAAGACGACGACAATGAAGATGATCAACCGCCTGATCGAGCCGACGAGCGGACGCATCTTCGTCGGCGACGACGACATCACCAAGCGCAACGCCGACGAACTCCGTCGCCACATCGGCTACGTCATCCAGGGTGCGGGCCTGTTCCCTCACTTCACCGTGGGCGACAACATCGCGATCGTGCCGCGCCTGCTCAAGTGGGACAAGAAGCGCGTAGACGAGCGAGTCGACGAGCTGCTCGATCTGGTCAGCCTCGACCCCGCCCAATTTCGCGGCCGCTACCCTCGCGAGCTGTCGGGCGGTCAACAACAGCGAGTGGGCGTTGCGCGCGCGCTGGCTGCCGATCCCCCAGTGCTGTTGATGGACGAACCTTTTGGCGCCGTCGACCCGATCACGCGTCAGCGGTTGCAGGACGAACTGCTGCGTCTGCAGGACGAGCTCCGAAAGACGATCGTCTTCGTTACCCACGACTTCGATGAGGCGGTCAAGCTCGGTGACCGGATCGCAATTCTGCAGGCCGGGTCGACGATCGTGCAGTACGACACCCCGGAAGAGATTCTGACCAGGCCCGCCAACGACTTCGTCCGCGATTTCGTCGGCGCCGGTGCAGCGCTCAAGCAACTCACCCTCAGCCGCGTGCGCGATGTGGAGCTGCACGACGCGGCCGTTGCTCATGTCGGCGACGACCCGGCCGAAGCGGTGCGGTCCGCGAGATCTGTTGACCGTGAGCACGTCATCGTTCTGGACGGCCAGGAGCGTCCGCAGCGGTGGATGTCACTCGATGAGTTGGCCGACCCGAAGTCGCTGGCCGAGGTGGCCCGCGACTACGACCTCGAGTCTGTGAACCTGGCGTCGACGCTCAACGACGCGCTCGACGAGATGCTGACGTCATCCCACGGCGTCGTCGTCGTCACCGGTCGGCGCAATGTTTATCAGGGCGTCATCCGGGTGGAGACGATCATGGATGCGATCTCCGGTTCGCGCGGCGAAGCGCGGGTGGAGGAGTCGACGCCGTGACCTCGGTCCTGGCAGAACCCGACCTGGGCCGCGCCGCCGACGGAGGCGCGCGGCGATTGAACCTCGGCCGCTGGCTGCTGCAGCCGCTGATCTGCGTCGCCGCGGTGGCAGGGTGCCTCGTTTATGTGCAGGTTGCGAAAGTGTCCGATTCCGAACAGCGTTCGCTCGGAGTGCCGAACCTGCTGACCCTGCTGCGCGAACACATGACGGTCAGCTTGGCGGCCACCGTGCTGACGTGTGTGGTCGCGATTCCGCTGGGCATCGCGCTGACCCGGGGTGCGATGCGCCGGTTCTCAAAGCCGATCATCACCGTCGCGGGCTTCGGTCAGGCCGCACCGGCCATCGGCCTGATCGCCCTCGGCGCCGTCCTGTTCGGGATCGGGCCCGCGGGCGCTGTCGCCGCGCTCGTCGTGTACGGCGCACTGCCGATCGTGGCCAACACCGTTACCGGTCTCGACGGTGTCGATCCGCGGCTCGTGGAGGCCGCACGCGGGATGGGAATGTCGAGCACCGCCACCCTCCTGCGGGTCGAACTGCCGCTCGCGCTCCCTGTTATCGTCGCCGGGGTCCGTACCGCACTGGTTCTCATCGTCGGTACCGCTGCCTTGGCCTCCTTCACCGGCGCCGGCGGGCTGGGCCAATTGATCACCACCGGCATCAAGCTGCAGCAGTCCGTCACGCTCGTCGTGGGGGCGATCCTGGTGGCAGCGCTCGCGTTGTTCATCGACTGGCTGGCACGCGTGGTCGAAATAGCCGCGGCGCCGAAAGGACTGTGACCGTATGCGCTTGGCGTTCACGCGGATGTTCATCGCCACGACCGCTGCGGCGTTGACGGTGTCCGGTTGCGGGCTGGAGTCGGCCAGCGGCGCGGTGCTCGAGGCCAAGCCGGGCGCGATTCAGCACTACGACTCGCTCGACGGAGTGAAAATCACTGTGGCGGCGAAGGATTTCACCGAGCAGCTGATCCTCGGCAACATGGTCTCCATCATCCTGAGCACCGCCGGCGCCGACGTCACCAACATGACCAACACCCCGGGAAGCTTCGGCGTGCGACAGGCGCTGCTCGACGGCGACGCCGACGTGACACCGGAGTACACCGGTACCGGGTGGATCAACTACATGGGTCACGACCAGCCCGTCAAGGGCTCGCAGGCGCAATGGCACGCGGTCAACGACGAGGATCAAAAGAACGGCCTCACCTGGCTTCCTCCCGCGCCCCTGAATAACACCTACGCCTTCGCGATTCGAGAGGCGAAGGCCAAGACCCTCGGGGTGACGAAACTATCCGACCTGGCCAAGCTTCCGAAGTCGGAGCTCACGTTCTGCGTCGAAAGCGAGTTCGCCAGCCGCAACGACGGTTTCGTGCCGATGCTGCAGATCTACGGACTGTCGAAAGCGGCGCTCGGAAATGTGACCACGCTCGACACCGGGGTCATCTATACGGCAACTGCCAAGGGCGACTGCAACTTCGGTGAAGTGTTCACCACGGACGGCAGGATTCCGGCGCTTCATCTACGGGTCCTCGAGGACGACAAGCAGTTCTTCCCGTTGTACAACCTCACCGAGGTGATCAACTCCGATCTACTGGCCGCGCACCCCGAACTGGCAGATATCTTCGGTCAACTCAATCCGAAGCTCACCAATGACGTCATGCTTGCGCTCAATGCCAAAGTCGACAACGACGGCGAGGATCCCGCCCTGGTGGCGCGGTCCTGGTTGGTCAAAGAAGGTCTGCTGACCTAGTTGGTGTCCCCGCACCGCGCAGCGGCATAGTTGCATGGCCACAGCAGCAGTTCGAACAACTCGGATGCCTGAACCTCTACCGAGGTGCTGAGTCCGTCTGGCTTAGCCGACAGTCAGACTTGGCCATGAGCGTCGACGCCTCCTGGGTGCCCGACCGGAATTCGACACCGTCAGGCCCGGCGATGTAGACGTCATGATCGCCAGGATTGTCCTTGAACGTCCCGAACTCCGACGCTCCCATCTGGGCCGGCAGGCCATCAACATGGCGACCGGCAAGACACCGATTCCACAGACGGGTCCGCCCGTTGGAGCCGAGGGATTGACACCGACTCAGGTCGCCAGCGACGCGAACGAAGCGCGGCTGGATCAAGAGCGAGCCGGCACGCAGACGCGCGTGGAACCAGTTGCAGCATCAGATCGACGAGCTGGCCCCGCACGCCTGCCCCAGCAGCACCATGAATCTCGCGTTTCACACTGATACCAGCCGTGCGCTGAGCTGTCGCAATGCCTTGGGCGAGGAGCCATTCCGCCGACCTCGGCAAACGGATCCGAGCGCCATCTTCCCCGCCGACACGACCCTTCCAGCGCGGGAGTTGTCGCCCCCGTCGCCTATGTTGGGGCGTCGGACCAACAACGCAGAGGACGACATTGACCGAGCAGTTCCACCTGTCCCGGCTGCAGGTCATCAACTGGGGCGTCTTCGACGGCTACCACTCCATCCCGTTCAGCAGCGGAGGCGCTCTCATCGCCGGCGCCTCCGGCAGCGGCAAGTCCTCATTGTTGGATGCGATCTCGCTGGGCTTCCTGCCGTTCAACCGGCGCAACTTCAACGCCTCCGGCGACAACACCGCCGCCGGCTCCAGCGCGGGCCGCCGCACCGTCGACAAGTACGTGCGCGGCGCCTGGGGCCAGCGCAGCGACGGCGGCACCAGCCGCGTGATGTACCTGCGCGGCGACGGCACCGCCTGGTCGGCCGTCGCGGTCACCTACGCCAGCGACTCCGGCCGCACCGTCACCGGCCTCGTGCTCAAGTGGCTGACCGGCGAGTCCCGCAACGACTCGTCGAGCCGGTTCGTGCTCGGCGACGGCAACCTCGACATCGAGGACGTCTGCAACCGCTGGGCAGCCGGCCGCTTCGACGCCGGCGTCTTCAAGGAAGACTGGCGGTTCTCCACCAAGGTCGAATCGCAGTACCTCGCGCAGCTGTACGCCACCATCGGCATCCGCGCCTCCGACGCCGCCCAGCAGCTGCTCGGCAAGGCCAAGTCGCTGAAAAGCGTTGGCGGACTGGAGCAGTTCGTCCGCGAGTTCATGCTCGACGAACCCGACAGCCTGGCCCGGCTGCCCGAGGCGCTCAAGCAGATCGACCCGCTCGTCGAGGCCCGCGAGCTGCTGGCCGTCGCGCAGAAGAAGCGCAAGATCCTCGGCGACATCGAACAGATCCAGCACCGCTACGCCTCGGAGTCCTCCGACCTCGGCATCATCGACCTCGTCGACGCGCCGATGGTGCGGGCCTACACCGACCACGTCCGGCTCGCCCAGTGCCCCGAGCAGATCACGTCGCTCGACGGCACCATCGACCAGCTCGAGAACGAGAACGAGGACGTCACCCGCTCACTGAATCTGGCCAAGGCCGAAGCGGATTCGCTCAACGCGCAGATCAGCGGAACCAGCGCGAACATCGCCCCACTTCAGTCGCAGGTGACCGCCGCCGAAACCGAGGCCGAGCAGGTGGAGCGCCGTCGCGCCGCCTACGAAGACCTGCTCACCGCCCAGGACGTCGAGATCCCCGACACCTCCGACGAGTTCTGGAACCTGCGCGAGGAACTGCTCACCCAGGCCACCGAACTGCTCGCCAAGGTCGAACGCAACCGCGAGGCATCCACCGACGCCGAATACGCGCAGAAGTCCGCCCGCCTCGCCCGCGACGACGCCGCCAAGGAACTCAAACGCGTCGAACACGTCGGCTCTGCGCTGCCGGAGTTCGCCCTCGCGATGCGCGACCACATCTGCGCCGCCGTCGGCGCCGACGCCACCGAGCTGCCCTACATCGCCGAACTGCTGGACCTGAAGCCCGACCAGACCCGCTGGCGACTCGCCGTCGAGAAGGTGCTGCGCGGCGCGGGCCTGCGGCTGCTGGTACCCGACCAGCACTGGGCGAAGGTGCTGCGCTTCGTCAACGACACCGACATGCGCGGCCGGCTGCAGCTGCACCACGTACGGGCGAAGCTCCTCGGTGCTGAACCCGTCGATCCCGAGCCGAACACGTTGGCGGGCAAGCTGTTCGCCGTCGACCCCAGCGCATCCGTGCGCAGCCGAGGCCGTCGACGTCATCACCAACTCCGGCGATCACGTCTGCGTCGACTCCCCCGACGTGTTCGACCGGTTCCGCCGCGCCGTCACCGACGCCGGGCTGTACAAGGATTCCGACAGGCTGGCGATCAAGGACGACCGGCGCGCGGTCAAACAGTCCGAATACCTGTACCAGGGCGACGTCACCGCCAAGATCAACGCGCTCACACTCGAACTGGCCGCCGCCGAAGAGACCTACCAGCACGCCCGCCACAAGGCCGACGAGATCGCCGCCCAGCGCCAGCAGTGGCGCGACCGGGCCGCGGCGTGCAAGGCGATCTGCGAGCAGTACCCGCAGTGGAGCCACATCGACACCGAGACCGCCGACGGGCACGCCGAGCGGCTGCGCGAACAGTACGAGCTGCTGATGGCCGAGAACCCCGACATCGAGGCGCTCAACGCCCGCGCCGACGAATGCTGGTCGCAGATCCAGAAATTCATGACCCGCCGCGGCGCCATCCAGACCCGTCGCGACGCCCTCGACGACCGCCGCACCCGGCTGATGGACCTGCAGGAGCGGCTGTCTTCCGCGTTCGTGTCGGAACCGCTGACCGAGCTGCTGCACCGCTACGCCGCTACGTTGCCGTTGTCGCTGGAGCTGCTCGATCCCGAGCCGCACCGCGAGGCGCTGTTCACCGCGATCAAGAAGGAGCGCGAACAACTGCGTGAGAGCCGCCGCCGCTCCTACGACGAGCTGGCTCGCATCCTCAACACGTTCGACACGTCGTTCCCCGACGCGATCCCCAACGACAGCGAGAACTTCGACGAGCGCGTCCACGACTACGTCGCACTGTGCCGCCACATCGACGAACGCGAACTGCCTGAGGCCTACGAGCGGATGATGCGGCTGGTCACCGAGCAGGCGCCCGACGCGATCCTGACGTTGCACCGCGTCGCCGAGCAGGAGACCCGACGCATCAGCGAGCAAATCGACCGCGTCAACACCGGTTTGGGTTCCGTGGAGTTCAACCGCGGCACCCGGTTGACGCTGCGGGCGACTCCGCGCCACCTGCAGGCGGTGGGCGAGCTCACCGAGATCGTGCGGTCCATCTCGCGGCGCATCGCCGAGGTCGGGCTCGGCGACAAGCAGGCGATCCTCGACCAGTACGCCGACATCCTGCGGCTGCGCAACCGGCTGGCGTCCACCGCGCCGGAGGACAAGGCGTGGACCCGCGACGCGCTGGACGTGCGCAACCGGTTCACCTTTGACTGCGCTGAGTGGGACGTCAGTAACGAGGAGCTGATCCGCACGCACAGCAATGCCGGCGACAACTCCGGCGGCGAGCAGGAGAAGCTGATGGCGTTCTGCCTCGCCGGGGCGCTGAGCTTCAACCTGGCCAGCCCCGAAAGCGACGACAACACACCGGTTTTCGCGCAGCTGATGCTCGACGAGGCATTCTCGAAGTCCGACCCGCAGTTCGCGCAGCAGGCGCTGCAGGCGTTCCGCAAGTTCGGTTTCCAGCTGGTGATCGTCGCGACGGTGCAGAACGCCACCACCATCCAGCCCTACATCGACAGTGTGGTGATGGTGTCGAAGACGGAGCCCACAGGCCGCAACGCCCGGCCGGTCGCGTCGGTGGCGACCAGGACGATCTCGGAGTTCACCACGCTGCGCCAAGAGATGCGCGCTAGTGCGACACGCGTGCCGGCCGGTGTGTGACGCCGGGCGCTTACGGCCGGAACTGCAGGATCCGGTCGTCGCCGTCGCGCGCGCTTCCCCGACCGTCGCGGTTGCTGGTGGTGAACCACAGCGCACCGTCGGGTGCGGCGACAACGGTGCGCAACCGCCCGTACTGTCCGACAAACAGCGGCGACGGATCGGCAACTGATCCGTCGGCGCCGACCGGTACTCGGTAGAGCCGCTGACCGCGCAGGCAAGCTACCCACAGCGAGCCACCGAAGTACGCCAGACCCGACGGTGACGCTTCACCGGTCGCCCACTCGACCGCCGGGTCAATCAGCCCCGCAGTGTCGGCGCGGCCTTCGGCCATCGGCCAACCGTAGTTTCCGCCCCGCTGGATCATATTGAGCTCGTCCAACCGGTTCGCGCCGTACTCCGTCACCCACAGCCGTCCGGCCGAATCCCAAGCCAGCCCTTGGATATTGCGATGGCCGAAGGACCAGACCGGCGAAGCCGGATCCGGATTGTCCGACGGGATGGAGCCGTCGGCATTGATGCGAAGAATCTTGCCGCCCAGCGACGACCGGTCCTGCGCCAGCCCCGGATCGCCGCTCTCACCCGTCGTCACGTACAGCTTGCCGTCCGGGCCGAACGCGATCCGCCCGCCGTCGTGAATGGAACCCGCGGGAATGCCCGTGAGGATCGGCGACGGCTCGCCAAGCGACGCCCCGTCGAACCGCATCGTCACCACGCGGTTGTCCTGCGCGGTCGTGAGATAGGCGAACACCGTCTGCCCCGCTGTGGCCAGGCCCAGCAGCCCGCCTTCGCCGCGCGCCGCGACGCCAGCCACGGTACCGACGTTATTGACCGCACCCGGCTGCGGCATGTGCTGGATCGCGCCGCTGTCACGCTCGGCGATCAGCGCGCTCCCGTCGGGCAGGAAAGCGATTCCCCACGGCACATCAAGGTTGGTGGCGACGTCCTCCGCGCCGCCGCTTGCCGGTTGGCCGACAGATTCGGGACCGTTTGCACACGCGACGACTAACGCGAAGGCCGAGGCGACCGCTACCGCGGCTCGCGTCACTAGCCATGGGGTGGTGACCACCCGGCAGGAGTACCCGGAATTGGCGCATCCCATCGCCGTTCTGAGGCCGTCGTATCAGCGACGACTTCGAGCTCCTGTTTCATGCTTGCGCGACTACCCTGGCACCAGGAGGTCCGACATGCGGAAGCACTCCAACTGGATCACCATCCTGGCCGCCATCGTGCTCATGGCCGTGGCAACGGCAGCGCCGGTCAGCGCCCACCACGGATGGAGCGAATATCAAGACGAGCAATCTGAAATCACGGGCACGCTCGAGACGCCCGTGAGCCTCGCCGGGCCGCACGCCACGGCGCAGATCAGAGTCGGCGAAGAGCTGTGGGACGTGGTGTTCGCCCCATCGACGCGCACCGCCGCCGCCGGCCTGACCGAGGACGCGGTCCCCGTCGACGCGACGGTGACCGCAAGCGGCCACCGGCATCTGGACGAGGCGACGCTCGAAATCAAGGCAGAGCGCCTCACGTGGAACGGAAAGGTGTTCGACGTCTACCCCGAGCGCGATTGATGCCTAGTCCGGCGGCGCGCGCATGACAGACGCGCTCGCCTGGCTAGAGTCGTCCGCGCTCGGCACGTTCATGCGCGACTCCGGCCCGTGGACCTATCCCGTCGTCAACGTGATTCATGTCCTCGGTGTCGCGACGCTCTTTGGTGCCGTGCTCGTTCTCGATCTGAGATTGATGGGCGGGTGGCGCCGCGCACCGCTGGCACCGATCACCACCGTTGCCGC
The DNA here is from genome assembly GCA_963766465.1 of uncultured Actinomycetota bacterium. Classification (GTDB taxonomy): domain Bacteria; phylum Actinomycetota; class Actinomycetes; order Mycobacteriales; family Mycobacteriaceae; genus Mycobacterium. Next base: position 747,103 of record CAVXZT010000008.1, on the reverse strand, counting down.
CCCAGTGGCGATGGCAGGCTTCGCGCTCGCCGCAGCCAGCGGTGTCTGCCTCTTGGCGGCCAATGCCCTGGAGTATGAGGACAACCCTGTTCTGCTGGTGAAGTTCTCGGCGATCGGGCTCGGGCTCGCGAATGCCATAGTGTTGCGCCGCACGGCGGCGTGGCGGGCCCGAACAACCCGCAACCTTTCCCACTCCGAAGCGCGGCGACTGGCGCTCATGGGTGGCCTGTCGCTAATCAGCTGGCTGACGGCCGTCTGCGCGGGGCGGATCATCGGGTATTGGTAATGAGCCGCGCCAAGAGTTCCTAGAGCACACGGAGCTGATGCTCGACGAGGCGATGCGCGCACGGCGCAGGCGGGTGTCTAGGGCGACACCGGCGTGACTATCCTTCGGGGCGTGCTTGATTCGCTGTGGTCCGCCGCTACCCGACATCCTTTTCTCGAAGCGGTGCGCGAGGGCACAATCACCGACTCCGCGTTTGACCGGTGGCTTGTGCAGGACGCGCTGTTCGTCGGTGACCTGCTGATCTTCCAGGCTCGGCTGCTGGCACGAGCGCCGCGAACAGCTCAGACGGTGCTCGCCGGGGGATGCGTGGCGCTGGTCGCGGAGCTGGACTGGTTCGAAGACCAGGCCGCGCGGAGGGGGATGAACCTGGAGCAGCCGGCACTACCGGCGACGCTCGCCTACCGCGAACTGCTGGATCGACTGGACGCCACGCCGTATGAGGCGGCGGTGACGGCGCTGTGGGTGCTCGAACGGGTGTACCTGCTCGCATGGGCCTTCGCCGCGTCGGCCACGTCCCCGTTCGGTGAGTTCATAGAGCACTGGTCGGCGCCAGCCTTCGCGGATTACGTCGACGCGCTCGGCGTCCTGGCCATCCCGGACCGACACGACAAGCTTGTCGCCGACGTACTGGCACACGAGGTGGCGTTCTGGGACATGGCGCTGGCATGACGCTGTCCGCTCGGTTGTGGGCCGACAACGGCGACTTGGCGGCCGCGGCGCTCGCGCACCCTTTCGTGAGCCGCCTCGGTGACGGCTCCCTGCCCCGTGAAATCTTCGCGGGCTACGTCGCGCAGGACGCCTTCTTCCTCGAATCCTTTGCTCGCGCATACGCATTGGCCCTCGCTCGCAGTACCGACACACCCACGCTGCTCGCGCTGGCCGATCTGCTCGGTGGGGTGCGCGAGGAACTCGGCCTGCACTCGTCCTACGCCGCCCGGTGGGGCATAGACATGGCCGGCATCGTGCCGACATCGGCGACCCTGGCCTACACCGAATTCCTGCTGGCGACCGCCGCCACCGGCGGGCTGGCGTTGGTGTTCGCGGCGATGACGCCGTGCATGCGCCTGTACGCCTGGCTCGGTGGATCGCTTGATGCGAGCGCTGCTGGACCGTTCGCGGAGTGGGTGCAGACCTACGCCGACCCGAGCTTCCAGGCACTGGCCGCCCGGCTGGAGCAACTGCTCGACGAACAGGACGACGACAATCCCGCCGTGCACGCGACCTACCGGCGGGCGATGCGCCTAGAGCTGGATTTCTTCGACGCGGCGCTCGCAGGCTGAGCGTCGCGGGTGCTGGCCGGGTCTACGGTGACGCCGGGAGAGTCGTCACCGGCGCCTCGATTACCGGGGCTGGCGAGTCAATCACCGGGGCAGGGGCTTCGACGACAGGAGCCGGTGCCGGCGCAACGGGAGCAACCGGCTCGCTACTGCGGGCGGCGTGTAGGCCGGTGCGACCGGCGCGGTGTAGGCAGGCTCGGGAGCTACGGCAGGTGCCGTGTACGCAGGCTCCGGCGCCGCCGTCGGCACCGTCTTCGGAATGACCGTCGGAATCGTGGTGGGCTCCGACGTCGACGTCGTCGTCTCGGTGGTCGTCGTCGGCGTTGTTGTCGTTGTCGTCGGAGTCGTTGTCGTCGTCGTGCTGGTGGTCGTCGTGGTCGTCGGCGTTGACGTAATCGTCGTCGTGAACGTCGGAATGGTCGGGAACGGGTAGAACGGCGGCGGGAACGGGATGACCGGCGGAATCGGGACCACCGGCGCTCCCGGAACCGGTTCGACCGGCGGTGCCTGAGGCGCTGGGGCCTCCGGCGCGAAGCTGTTCGGCCCGCGATTCGGCTGCACATTCGGAGCCGGAGCCGGAGCCGCGGGCGCCGGCGACACCACCGCCACGGGCAGCGCCACCGGATCCGGCTCGTGCGGCACCTGTGGCAGGAATCGCCCTGGCACCGTTTCCGCCTGGGTCGCCGGCACCGCCTGCGCCTCGACATCGGCCACCGGCCGGACGTTGATCGCGACCGTCACCGCCAGCGTCGCGAAGCTCGCCACCACGAACGCCATCGCGCTACCCATCAACAGCGTCTTCCGCGGCGGCGGCCCGATCATCGCGGTATATGCCTCTTCGTCCTCCAGCTCCGGAACGAATTCCTCGAGCGAATCGAAGGGCAGCTCGTAATCGCCCGGCTCCTCTTCCGAGTACGCCAGTTGCGGCCCGACCACCGAGTCACCGGCGGTCGCCGGCGCCATCTGCGTCGCGTCACCGGCGGCGGGCGCCATCTGCGTCGCGTCACCGGCGACAGGCGCCATCATCGTCGCGTCCGCGGCCGCGGGCGCCATCATCGTCGCCGCGCCTGCCGGGAACCCGGAGTCGTCGGCCGTCTGCGCCGCGCCCCGCGCGATCGCGTACCCCGCATCGGTCGGCACCTCCACCGGCGCCGTCGAACTCAGCTCTGCCGCAACCGAATCCAGATCCAGACGCTGGCTCACCAGCATGATCCGGTGGGTCTCGCCACTGGGCATGTTCTGCAACACCGCCGCGCACGCGACGGCCGCACCGGCCACACCGATCGGCACCGACGCCAACACCGACGTCGACTCCTCGTCCTCGCCCACCACCGTCAGCGATACGGTGTCGTCGTCGGACAGCAGCAGTGCCGCGTCCGCACCGACGCTGCGCGCCAGCGCCGCGGCGGCCTCGGTCTCGGCCACCACTTCGACGTTCTGCGCACCCGCGCCCAACACCGTCTGCCGCAGAGTCTCCGCCTGCGACGCGTCGGGCAGGCACAGCCGAATCGCCGCCATCCGGTTGCCCGAGTCGGCCACCGCACGGTATGTGCCGACGATGGTGTCGGCCAGATCGGTTGCTCCGTTGTCAGGCAGGTCCAACGCGTACTGGTCGAGCACCTGGCCGCCCGAGGCCGGCGCGCCGATCATCGCCAGGCGCGCCACGCGCCCGGTGACCGCCACCCCGAGGACTACGTCCACCGGCCCACTCCCTGCATAATCGACGCCTCACAGACGTTCCCAAGCTACCTTGGCGTTCGCCAGCTTTGCTTGTGCACGGAAGCAAAAATGCGCACGCTGAGGTAAGAACTCCTCAGGGAAGGGATCGTCAGTTGAGCGACCAGCGTTACGACGCGCCCGCCACCGTCGCCCGGTCGCCCCGCGTGGGATACGTGCCCGGCCGCACCAACATCGTCCGCGACGGCGTTGCGGTCGCGCTGCTCCTGATCGCACTGCTGCTGCCGTGGAACCTCGAGTTCGGCGTCGGCATCCCTGGCAGCAACGGCCTGTTCTTCGTCCTCGTTATCTTCGTGACGTTGCTCGCCGTGGCCGCCGCGCTGGCGCCACACGTCGGCCCTTTCCGGCTCGCCGCCCCCGAGCCCGACGTCCGCCGGACCAGCCTGATACGGCTGCTCCTCACCGTCGCCTACCTCGCCCTCGCGCTCGGCTTCGTCGGGTACCACCTGGTGCACACCGTGTGGGACGGCGGAACCGGTTTAACGCCACCGGGCATCGGCCCCGGCCTGATCGTGGGTGCCGGGGGTGCGCTGCTCGCCGCACAGCCGCCGATCACCAGTATCACCATCGAGGACAACGGTTTTCGGCGCTGGTACTCCGCCGCGCGGACGCTGGGTGCGTTATCGATTGCGCTGGCGACGTTCGCAGTCGCCTTCAACCTGTTCTGGCGGCTGCGCTACCTGTTCGTCACGAACGGCGAATTCGGCGGTCACGACGTCGCCGTCATCGTCACGACGCTGCTCTACGGCGCGGTCGCGATGATCGCGTTGGTGATCGCCTCACGCTGGCTTCTCGAGAAGTCCGCCGCCGCCCGGCTGGCCACCACCGCACTGGGCGGCTCGGCCGCGCTCGCCAGCACGCTTGTGTGGGTCTTCCCGGTTGGCCGCGACGTCGACGCCTTCCACGGCATCGCGCAGAACACGTCGACGGCCGCCGTCGGATACGAGGGTTATCTGTTCTGGGCGGCCGCCGCAGCGATCGTCGCCCCGACGACGCTCTACGCCGTCTTCCTGATCAAACCGCCGACGATCGGTGCGTACCGCTCGGCAGCGCAGAAGTGCCTGACGCTCATCGCGTTCTGGGCGTTCGCCGCCGCCGTATGCCGCGTTGTCGACTACCTGATCGCGGTGTCGCTGGACTTGCCCCACGCTGTGTACGACAGCGTGGCGATGACGGCGTTCAACCTGGTCACCGGCATCATCGCGCGGTGGCTGCACCGCCAACTCGGTCGAGGCGAGGCCACGCCGAGCGTCTTCGCGGCCTTCAGCGGGGCGCTGTTCGTCTTCACGGTCGCGAACCTGGCCATCGGCGTCGCCCTCGCCCCGCGGTACGCCGAAGCGTCACCCGACGCCGTCTTCGGCAACAACCTCGCCCAGCAGATCACCAGCACGTTCGACGTGGCCATCTGTTTCCTGAGCCTGACCGTGCTGATCGCCATGTTGTTCACCGGCCCGTTGGCGGGCTACCTGGGGCGCCGCCGCGAGGCCAGCTTCACACCCGCGCCGCGCGCACCTTCGCCTGAGCCGGCGACCGCTGCTGCACCGACGGTCGGGCAGCCCGCGCCGACCGCGGTGATCCCGAAAATTGTTCGGCTCAAAGAAGATTCGACGACGGTGATCCCGGCGGCACCAACGGAGGAGTGGTCCGCGCCGACCGCTACGCTCCGAATTCTGCGCCGCGAGCGGTCATCCGACGAGACAACGGATTTTCCCAAGCCGCCGGAGAGCTAGATCTCATGCCGTGAGGCGCATTTCGGCACCCGGGTGCGAACTAAGCGTGACGACCACCGTGCCGCTACCCGTTTCGAGCGTGGTGTTCGCGTAGCCGATGAAACCGTAGTGCCCGTCAATCGTCGATACCGCGGTGATGTCTTTGCTTCCAGAGGCGCCGGTGTCGAGATTCGTCCATTTAGCGGTCACCGTGAGCGCGCAGGAACCGTCGTAGATGCCTGCGTCGAAGTGAATCGCGACGCGAACACCGTCCTCGATACGATCGCCGACCTGCACCGACGTCACCTGGGCATCGGCGCTGACGCTGCCGGCACACGTCGGGGACGCCACCACGGGAACTTCGCCGAGTTGCGCGTGGCCTACGGCGTGCGCCGTTGCCACCCACAACCAGGGCGCAGTCAGCGCGACGGCGAGCGCGCCGGCAACACGGAACGTGGTCATGCCTCTGCTATCGACGGCCGCCACGGCAGCGTTAGCGCGCGCTCAGATCCCCGCACTTCGAGCGGGCTCTGGGAGGGTCACGACGTACGCAGCGCTCGACCCCTCGGGAACCACCATCACCGGAACATCCGAATGCGCGACCACCGCGGCCGCGACACTTCCCTGTAGGTAACCCAGGAGCCCGCTGCGGCGGTGCGGTCCGAGCACGATGACGCTCGCACCGTGCTCGTCTGCGGCACGCACGATTCCCTTCCATGTCGGAGCAGCCTCGACCGCGATGCTCTCGGCACGGAACCCGGCCCTTGCCGCCAAGGACGCACCATGAGCGGCGGTCCTCTCGGCTGCCCGCCGGACCTCGGCGGCTTTATCGGCGTCAAAGTGACCCTCATCGGTCGGCGTGAATCCCACGTCCGCCGGCTGCCACACGCAGACTACCAATGCACATCGCCCCGGCCCGAGTTGGCGAGCTGCTTGGTGAATTGCGTTCTCCGCCAGTGTTGTTCCGTCGTAGGCGAACACCACCGGTCCGCCGGAGGCCGGCCCATCCCACTGCACCGGCGTCGGTTCGGCACGCTCGGACACCGCCACCGGTGACGACAGCCCCGACCGCAATCGGGCCAACAACGGCGGCGAATACCACGCAGGCAACTCCCCATCGAGGAACTCGTCCAAGTCCGGCTTCTGCGGTCGCGCCCCACTCAGCGCATAGATCGCCACCCCGAATATCGCTCCGCCGATGGCCAACCCGAGGCCGATCCAGAGCGTCACACCCGTGCCTGCGTTCAGATCACCGGGCAGCGCAATCGCCACGTGGGCGAGGATCGGCGCCACCATGAACGCGGCCACCGCCCGCAGCAGCTCGATGATCGCGAACACCCGCTGCAGGCTCGACGACTGCAACGAGAACCCCGCCACGAACAACGCCGGCGCCACCGTCGCTCCCAACGCCAGCCCCGTCAACCCCGAGCCGATCAGAATCAACGGCACATTCGCAGGAAGCGCGAGCCCGAATACGACGATGCCTGCTGCCAGAAGCGCCATCCCCACCAGCGGCAGGTAATGCATCGCTTTGCGAGTGATGACGAAGCCGAAGACGACCGCCATCACGACGGCGCCCCCGACCTCTGGCAGATACAGCAGTCCGACTTGAACGGGGCTGAAGCTCTGCATCAACACGTTCGCCGTCAACGCCGTGGCCGCCACCGACGCCGCTGCCGCGAACAGTGCGACACCGACTCCTGCGACCGGAATCGCACTCGTCAACATGGTGCGGACCGTCAGCAGTGGACGCTGCGCCCTGAACTGGTAGGCGATCAACACGACAATCAGCGCGAGACCGCCGAACATCGGCACGCTGGCCGCCAGGTCGCTGAATGCGTGCGTGGTCAGCTGCGCCGCACCCACGAACGCGGCCGTACACCCGACCGCCGCCAACGCGATCGCCTTCAAGTCGCGCGGCGCGTCGAGATCCGCAGGCGGCGCATCCTCAAATGTCAACGCCGCCATGATCAAAGCCAGCACGGCGATGGCGGCGACGATCCAGAACAGCGGCCGCCACGCATGGGCTTCGGCCTGCACACCTCCGATGAACGGGCCGAGCGCGACCGCGCCGAAGACGCACATGTTCATGATGACCGCGGTGTTGCGGAGCTTGTCTCGAGGGAAGCCGATGGTCAGCGGCGGCGCGGCGGCGATCAGAAGCATGCTCGTCGCCAGCCCCTGCAGCACATGTCCGCCGATGAACATGCCCGGGTTCTGCGCAGCCGCGGCAAGCACCGACCCCACGGCCAGCACCACCGCATAGCCGAGAAGCATCCTTCGCTGCGGCAGGTGCTGGGCGAACTGAACCGCAAGGACAGTACCGACCGCGTACGCCGCATTGCCCAGCCCCGAGCTCAGGCTCATCGCCTGCGCGGACATGTGGAGCTGCTCGGAGATGATCGGCACCAGCGGGTCGATCGCCGCCGACAGAGCTAGATACGGAATCAATGCGAGTGTGACCATCGCGGCCACCGCCGGATACCGTCCGGCGAGGGGTCCCTGACGCATCAGATCAGTCCGAAGGACGCGGAAGAGACGGGGGCGGGCACGCGGTTAGCCAACTAAGCCACGTTTGAATTTATTCCCCCACAGCAACTTCCAAGGTTCGCGCTTGGCGGACTCCGTCCTTTCTGGCAGCGTCATCACTTGATGACGGTGTTGGGAAGGCATATTGCCGTGCTGGCAGTAGTCAGCGCCGCACTTGTGCTGTGCAGCTTCACGGCGCGCGCCGACACCATCCAGCCCGTCACCGCCGCCGACCTCGGCCCCAGCTGGCATCCCGGATGCCCCGTCGAACCACACGACCTACGCCGCATCGAAGTCACCTACCTCGGCTTCGACGACCAGACCCACCGCGGCGACCTAATCGTCAACCAAGATCTGGCCCCAGAGGTCCTCGCGATCTTCGACCAACTCCTTCAATTGCGCTATCCGATCGAGAAGGTCCGCACGCTCGACAACTACCCCAATGCCGACGACGAGTTGTCGATGGAAGACAACAACACCTCGGCCTTCAACTGCCGAGAGATTCCCGGCACCGGCCGCTGGTCTCCGCACGCATACGGTCGAGCCATCGACCTCAACCCGTTGTTCAATCCCTACGTCGATCGGGCGGGTCTGTTCCAACCCAAGACCGCCGCACCGTACGTCGACCGCAACCGCACAGACCCCGGAGTCCTACACGCGGAAGACCCCGTCGTCCGCGTCTTCACCGATCGTGGTTGGCACTGGGGCGGCGACTGGCGAACTCCCAAGGACTATCAACACTTTGAGCGCTGAACGTCGTCCATCAGGTCGTCGGCGGGAGCTCGATCGTAATCAGTTCGCTTATGCCGCTGACGGTGAGGATGCGCATAAGGAGCGGATGGGCGATGAGTTTGATGTGTTCGGTGCTGGCGTACAGGGCGTTGATGGCGGCGCTGTCCAGGTATTCCACAGCGCTGAGGTCTACGGTAAGCGTTTCACTGTTGCTAGCGGCGTCGGCGGTGGCGGCCGCGAGGGCTCCGCTGAATGCGTCGATGTTGCTCTGGTCGATTTCTCCCACTGCGATTAGCGCGATTTGACCGTCGTCGCGCGTGGTGTTCAGAGTCAGCGGTGTGGTCATCAGGTGATCCTCGCGGATAGGTGGACTGTGGTTCCCGCGGCTTGAGGGTCAATGGTGACGCCATGCATGAGCGTTCGCATCAGGAGGATGCCGCGGCCACGAAGGGAATCAGTAGCCGGTGCTTGCGGCTTCCACGTGCCGGTGTCGGAGATGATCAACTGCACCTGGTCGACCAATGCGGTCGCGCTCAGACTGATCCTGCCCTCCGGCCGGTCGCGATGACCGTGTTCGATGGCGTTAGTTACGGCTTCCCCGGCGGCGACGAGCACGTCCAGGGCCTGCTCCGGGTCCAGCCGGGCTTGGGTCAACCAGTTGCGCAACGCGGTGCGGGTGGGCGCGAGTTGGCTGACATTGGCGGGAAAATTCAGCTCCAATGGTCCGGGATGGCGGTAGAGCAGGAGAACGACGTCGTCCTGATAGCCCTCGCTTGGCGCGAGACTGGACATAATTTGATCCGCCAGATCACTTAGAGTGGCGACACGACCGTGTTGAACGACGGTGGCGAGGCGAGAGAGACCTTGCTCCAATGCAATTCGGCGGCGTTCGACTAAACCATCGGTGTAGAGCAGCAGCGTCGCGCGCGCCGGTACGGTCACGCGGCCTTCAGGGCGCGACCAATTGGGTCGGACGCCCAATGCGATGGTGTGGCCATCGTCGAGCATCCGGGTAGTGCCGTCGGCGTGGACCAGGATGGGCGGTGGGTGCCCGGCACTGGAGTACACCAGTTCACCCGTGTCGGGGTTGAGCACCGCGCAGACGGCCGTGGTGGTTTGGGCGCCGGGCAGCCGCGCGGCGAAGCGGTCCAGCCCGGAGAGCGCCGCGGCGGGGCTGGGATTTTCGAATAGCAGTGCGCGACAGGCGCTGCGCACCTGTCCCATCACGGTGGCGGCGGCGAGACCATGACCGACGCAGTCGCCGACGACGAACCCGATGCGTCCGTCCTCCAGGTCGACGATGTCGTACCAGTCACCGCCGACCTGTAGGGGTCGGCTGGCGGCCTGATAGCGCACCGAGAAGCCCCGCGGTAGTTGCGCGGGGCCGAGGATCGCGTGTTGCAGCGCCAAGGCGGTCTCGCGCTGCTGGTCAACCTGGTGCACCCGCTGCAGGCCCTGGCCGAGGCGGCCTGCCAACACCGTTAGCAGGGTCTGGTCTTCGAGGGTGAACGGCCGGCGTTCGGCCAGCTCGATCCAGACCACGAGCACGCCCTCGGGGTGCTGCAGCGCGATGCCCGCCGTCCCTGGCCTCGTCGTGTTGGGAGTGAGTAGGTCGCCGTCGCGCAGTGAGCTGAGCACCTGACGTGTACGTGCAGACAGGTCAGCCCACTGCGCGGGTTCGCCGACCGACACGACTTGCGGTGCGCTGGTGGAGGAATGACGGGCGGTGAAGGTGACGGTCAGAACGCGGCGTGCCCGCCAGAGCCGGCGCAGTTCTTCCGCTGCGGCGAGTATCGCGTCGTCGACAGAGTCCGCTTGGGCGAGTTGCTGGTTGAGTGCATGTTCGCGCCCCGCCGCTAGTGCCAATGCAATTGCAGCGTGTTGGGCGAAGTCACTGACGAGCTCGAGGTAATCGTTGCCGAAAGGCGGCTCCTGTGGGTGGCGTGCCACGGCGATAACGCCAAGCACCCTGGCGTCTGCAATCAACGGCATGACGATCGCCGAGCGTTCACCGACATCGGTGAACCCCTGGATTGGATACTGGAAGGAATCAGTGATGAGCGGTTGACCACGATGTGCAACACCACCCGTGGTGGAGCCCTGCATCGGGACCTGCTGGCCGATCACCTGCGAGGCGTACCGGCCCGCCGTAGCCGCCACCACAAGGGCGTCGGCTTCGTTGGCGGTGACATCGGGCTCCATCGGAACCAGAAGAATCGCCTGCTCAGCGCCGGCCAATTCAAGCGCCCGGTTCACGATAAGTTGCAGCGGTCCTGTCTGCGGGTCGCCAGACAGCAGCGCGGTCGTGATCTCGCGACTGGCCTTCGTCCATTTGGACGATTCTCGTTCTCGCTCGAACAGTCGCGCATTGTCGATTGCGGCGGCCGCCGCCGTGGCCAATGCCCTCGCGGCGCCCTCTTGCGCGTCGGAAAAGACTCGGCCGGGCCGGTCGTCGGAAAGGTAAAGGGTGCCGAAGTCGGCTCCGCGCACGATGATCGGGATCCCGAGAAGCGCCCGAAACGGCGAGCCCTGTAACTGCAGCCACCGAGCATCTGAATGAACACTCAAATCATCGATGCGCAGACCCTGACCCACTGCCAACTCACCCAGTCCCCGCGCTGTGTCGTTGTCGATTCCCGCCCGGACAAAGGAGATGAAACTGCGGTCGGGCCCGCGTATTCCCAGTGCTCCGTATCGCGCATCGGTGAGCTCCATGGCTCCGTCGACGATGCGACGCAATGTCACGTTTAGGTCCAGGTCGGAACCGATCTTCACGATGACCCGAACCAGTTGTTGCATCTGATCGCGAGCTGCCACCAGCTCGTGTTCACGCACTCAATTCACCACCTCGGGACCGTCTGCGCGGTGTCCACCATCTCCGCTTCATTGCCCGTATACCCAAACCTGACCGTTACCCACTGCCGTAGAGGCGCAGGGCCCGGGCGGTCGCCGTCGCCACATCGCCCCGCAGCTCCTGGATCGGTGGGCTGCCCCGCACCTGGATCGAATTCGAGAGCAGGACGACATACGTATCCGAACCCGGGTCTAACCACAGCGTGGTTCCGGTGAAGCCGGTGTGGCCGAAGCTCCCGATAGGGAAGACGACGCCTCGCGGCACGGATAGCCGACTATCGATGTCCCAGCCGAACCCGCGCAGGTTCTGTCCCGCAATCGCCGGATAGTGCGGAGCGAGAAGCGGATCCGTGGTGTTCGGTTTCGTTGCGACGGCTTCCCGGGTGGCCTCGTTCGCGGCTTGGAGTTGTTCGGGTGTATGCCCGGGCTGCTGCGGAGTCGTCATCAACTGCAGAGTCGCCTGCGTCAGCGGAAACGTGCTCGGGAGGCCCGCAAGACGATCAAGCAAGGCCTGCGCGTAGACGCTGACATCGTGTGCCGTCGAGAACAGTCCGGCATGACCGGCAACTCCACCCATCCGCCGCGCTGTCGTATCGTGCACCTCGCCGCGAAGCAGGTTGCCGTGCTCGCCAATTGCTGTCGGTGCGATGCGCGACAAGAGGCTCGCCGGCGGGAGATATCGGGTCTCTTCCATGCCGAGCGGCGCGAAGACGTGTTGCGCAACGTAGTCGTCTTCCCTTACGCCTGTGACGTTCTCGATTAGGGCGCCAAGCAGGATCAAGTTGATGTCGGAGTAGCGGAAACGCTCTCCGGGCGCCGATTCCAGCGGCGTGGTGAGCGCGCGATGAAGGCCCTCCCACTTGTCGGCTTCGGCCAGTCCCCACGGATCTTTGAGGTCGACGTCTCCCGTTTCGCCCGACGTGTGCGTGAGCAACATACGAACGGTCACCTTCGCACGCTGTGGATCGTTCGACGTATTGAAGCCAGGCAGGTACTGCTGCGCCGGATCGTCGAACGCAACCTTGCCCTGTTCGTACAGCTGCATGACGGCAGTCGCGGTGGCAAGGGGTTTCGTCAACGACGCCATGTCGAAGATCGTGTCCTCGGTCATGGGCTCAGCGGGTGAAGGCGAACCATCGAGCCCCTGCTCGCCTGCGAGCTTGCGCGAGCCATACGCCTGGTGGAAGACGACCTTGCCGCCGTGGCCGATCACAACGACAGCGCCCGGCAGCTTCTGCGCTGCGATCGCATCGTCGATAAGTTTGGAGACTGTCGCGAAGTCGGGTGCCGGAGCCGCAACTGGCGGCGGAGGCGCGGGAGCCGCAGCGGGCGCCGGCGCAGGTGCGGCTGAAGTCTGTGGTGCCTGCACGGTGTCGCCACGCGAGCAGCCCGCGAGTGCAAACACAACGGCGCCAACAGCAATGCCCGTTCGCACCAATGTCATTTGCGCTCAAGTTTAGGCGCACTGACCTCGCATCGGAACCCGTTGCAGCGAACTACACCACAGTGAGCTACCCCTGGGCCGCCGGTGTCAACACGCTGAACATCGCTCCCTGGGGGTCCGTCAGGACAGCGGACCGCCCCACCGTCGGGATGTCGAACGGCTCGACGGCAACCTGCCCGCCCGCAGAGCTCGCCTGCGCAGCAGTGGCGTCGGCGTCCGGCACCGCGAAGTACACATGCCAGTGGTTCGGCACGCCGGGCATCGGCGGTTCCATGCAGCCGGCGACTTCGGTATCGCCGACCTTAAGCAGGTTGTACGTCTGCCCGGGGCCCATCTCCATCGTCGCGGTGCCCACGCCGAGTACCGCCTCATAGAACTCCAGCGCCGACTCCGGCTTGTCCGTGATCAATTCATTCCAGATGATCGCCCCCGGCTCGTTGACCAACGTCGCGCCGATGTGCTGATTCGCCTGCCACAGCCCCACCACCGCACCGGTCGGATCGGCGACGAACGCCATCGTGCCGGCATCGCCGACGGCCATTGCTGGCATTAGAACCTGTCCGCCCGCCGGGCCGACCTTCTCGACCGTCGCAGCGATGTCGTCCACCGCGAGGTACGTGTTCCACATCGGCGGCATACCCTCCGGCGCGCCCGGCGGCATCGGCGCGATCGCCGCGACGGTTTCGCCGTTCAGCAGCGCCATGGAGTACGTGCCGCCCTGCGGCATCGGCCGGTCGTCGAAGCTCCAGCCCAACAGCGACGCGTAGAACGCCTTACCCGCGTCCTGGTCGGTGGTCTGCAGGTCGGCCCAGCTCGGCGTGCCCTGCTCGTATCCGGTTTTCTTTGGCATGACAGATCTTTCGTTAGTTGGCAGATGTTTGGACAACGGCCGGTTGCCGACCGGTGAACGCAATGAGCCGCTCGAGGGCGCCGATGTCGGCGGAGATCGTGACGGGATCATCGAATCTGCCGGGGCGCAGCTGCGGGGTGACGATCTTGGCGGCCAGGCCCTGCACGTAGTCGCACACCGGCTCGGAGACGACAACACGACGATCGGTGGCCATTGCGAAATCCCAAGCATGGACTAAGAATTCGAGCGACAGGATCCCGACTGCAGCCGCTGCGGGCAGCTGAGTCGCCGCCAATTCGACGGTACCCTCCACGCCTTTGCGACGCCAGGCCTCGAGCACCGCATCGGCCACATCGGCCACCTGGGTTTCCAGCGCTGCGTCCAGATCGCGCTGCGGCATCTGCGCACCCGCGGCCGAGCCGATCCTGGTCATCCCGGTCAAAAGATGATCCGCCAGCTGCGCGACCGTGTATTCGCTGCACGGTGTCTGCCTTGTCAGGTCGGAGGAATCCAGCCCACGCAGCACATTCTGCAGCACCGCCAATGTCGCTTCGGCACAGGACAATTCGTCGATCGGATCGGGCACCGCCACCCAGTCGTCCGGTCCGGCGTCGCCGTCGCGGCCCGCTTCCACCAGGCGGCCGAGGAAGTGATTCCACCCCTCGGCGTGGCGCACCGCCTGCTCGTCGGTCAGCCCTTCGTGCACCAGCCGGACCTCGGTGCCACCGTCTACCGGCGTCAACGTCACCGTGACCGTCGACGCGCCCGGCGGCAGATCTGCGTCCTCTTCCCACCCGAACGCGTACGTCACGCGCTTGCCCGGGTCGACGTCGACGATCGTGCCCGCCGCGTGGTGTCCCGGCGTCACGGTCCAGCGATAGTCACCGCCGGCGCGCAAGTCCACCCGCGCTGCGACGGTCATCCACCGCCGCAGCCTGTCGGGCTGGGTGACAAGGTCGAATGTGGCTTCCGGATCTAGCGGCACAACCACAGATTTGTCAAATATCATGGCGGAGTTTCCTTTTGGGTTTGGTTAGCATCGGCGACGAGGCGGTCGAGCTCGTCGCTCCAGAACGAATCGAACAGCGCGCGGAGCTGCTGCACCCCACGCTCGTCGAGCCGGTAATACCTTTCCCGCCCCTGCTTGCGGGCGGTGACAAGACCGACCTCGGCGAGGATCCCCAGATGCTGCGAAATCGCCGAGCGGGTGACTGAAAACCGCGATGCCAGCTGGGTGACGGTGAGCTCGCCCGCTGCCAGAAGCTGCAACAGCCGACGTCGCGTCGGCTCTGCTGCCACTTCCAGCATGTCGGGCACACGTAGATACGTTAGCCGTCGCTAACGCATTGGTCAACGGTTGCGGATCACGTTCCGGCCACGAATCCGAGTTATTGACACACACGGTAATTACGCGTACGCCTATTAGCTAGCAAATACGGCTCAAACAAGGGGCAAGCTGATGGCCGACGTGGACTATTGCGTGGTAGGTGCGGGATTCGCCGGATTGGCCGCCGCCCTGCGGCTGAAACAGGCGGGCCACTCCGTGACGTTGCTCGAGGCCCGTGACCGCGTCGGCGGTCGCACCTTCACGCAGACCCGCGACGACGGGACGTGGATCGACCGCGGCGGCGCCTGGATCGGTCCCGGCCAGGACGCCATCTACGGACTCATGAACGAATTCGGCGTGCCGAGCTACAAGCAGTACGTCGACGGCGACGCCATGATGTTCGTCGACGGCAAGAAGTACCGCTACAAGGGCACCATCCCGTTGTCGATGAGCCCATGGGCCGTCGCCAACATCGGCGCCGTCTTCCTCGAGCTGACCCAGATGTGCAAGTCCATTCCCGTCGACGCCCCGTGGGATGCGCCCAAGGCGCAGAAGTGGGATCAGCTCAGCTGGGCCGCCTGGCTCGATCGCAACACGCTGTCCAAGCCCGCCCATGAACTCCTGGAATCCGCCGTCGCCGGCCTCTACACCTCGGCCGCCTCCGAGGTGTCGCTGCTGTTCGTGCTCTACCAAATGGCCTCGGCCGGCGGGCCCAGCTTCGTGCTGGGTGTCAAGGACGCCGCCGAAGATGCCCGGCCTGTCGGCGGCATGGGCGCCATCCACCGCGCCGTCGTCGCCGAACTCGGCGACAGCCTCCATCTGTCGCAGCCGGTCCGCAGCATCAACCAGTACCCCGACGGCGTCATCGTCCGCTCCGACGACATGGTGGTGCGCGCGCGCCGCGTTGTCGTCGCGGTGCCGATCGCCATCGCCAGCCAAATCCTGTACGAGCCAATGCTTCCCATTGACCGATCGTTCCTGCACCAGCGGATGCCGCTCGGCGCGGTCTTCAAGATTGCGATGATCCACGACGAGCCGTTCTGGCGCGCCGACGGCCTGTCGGGCCAGTCCTTCGGACCGGGCACGGCGGCCAACCTCACCATCGACTCCTGCACCGACACCGGCAGTCCCGGGGTGCTGACCGCCATCACGGAGGGCCCCGAGGCGCGCCGGCTATGCAAGCTCAGTGACGACGAGCGCAAGAAGGCCGTACTCGCCGCTGTCGCCGAACGCTTCGGCGACAAGGCACTGAAACCCGTTGACTACATTGAGCAGAACTGGGCGACCGAGCGCTATTCCGGCGGCGGCATGATCAGCCACACCCCACCGGGCGTGCTCACGGAGTTCGGCCCCGCCCTGCGCGAACCCTGCGGCCGAATCCATTGGGCCGGAACCGAAACGTCGGCGCAAATGTACGGATTCATCGACGGAGCCGTCCGCTCTGGCGAGCGCGTCGCGGCCGAGGTGATGGAACGCGAAGCGATGACGGTGGCCTGACGCGAGTCGCCAATACGAGGAACTCAACGTACCCCGAGGGCACGGAGGTGTTCGATCATGGCGTCGACAGCAGCTTCGAGGGGGGTAGTGTCACGGCGGACCTGGCTGAGCAGTAGGCCGCCCTGGATGGCCGCCAGCATCGCGAGTGCCAGGTTGTCGACATCGGTGCCGTCGGGTAGTTCGCCGCGAGAGGCAATGGCCTTGAACCCGTTGCGAATCATGTTCTCCCACTGAACAAACGACCGCGCCACCTGCGCGCGGGCCAGCGGGTCGGTTTCAGCGATATCGCTGGCCAGCGATCCGACGGGGCAGCCGCCGACACAGCCAAGGCCGCGCATCATGTCGACCATGATGTCGCGCCACCGGCGCAGGTCCTCAAGGGACTCCAGGCGGTCCAGACCCAGATGCTGAACGGCCAGGACCCGGTCGGTCTGGAAGTCGATGACCGCTGCGACGAGGTCGCCTTTGTCGGCGAAGTAGTGATACATCTGCGAAGTGCTCACCGCCGCGGCTTGCTGGATGTCCTCGATGGTGGTGCGCGCCACCCCACGCTGCGACATCAGTTCGGCGGCAGCGGCCACGATCCGTTCTCGGGTCGCGCGGCCCTTGGGGGTCAGCTTCTGTGGCGAGGTGATAGGCATCGGAGCGGCTTTCTAGGTCTTCACTCCATTGGAGCCCGATAAAAATGGAGTGTCAACTCCAGAACCTGATCCATCGAGTGTTGCGCCGTCACTTTTGGAGTTGACACTCCATTTTTCCGGGTGCAGGCTCGCGTCGTCTCGCAAGTTCGAAACCCGCCGGAAACCGTGTGTGGCACCGGCACACATCTGAAAGGCTCTTTGATGACGACCGCTGCCAACGCCAACACCACCACGATCGCCGATCGCGTCGCCAAGATGGACGCGGGGAGGGCCGGCCAGATCCCCGATGAGGTCCTCGGTGTGTTCGGCGCCGAGCAGGCCGGCCTGGATGCCCACGGCATCCCCACCGGCATTGCCGAACCCGGCGACACGCTCGGCGATTTCGACCTGCTCGACGTCAACGGCGCTTCGACCACACTGTCGGCCGCGCTGGGCGGGCGCACCGCGGTGGTCGTCCTCTACCGCGGCGCGTGGTGCCCCTACTGCAATTTGGCGCTGCGCGCCTACCAGGAAGACCTCGTCCCCACACTGGCCGCCAAGGGCGCTGCGCTGGTGGCCATCAGCCCGCAGAAGTCCGACGGCTCACTGTCCACCCAGGAGAAGAACGCACTGACCTTCACCGTGCTGTCCGATCCGGGCAACAAGATCGCCAACCGGCTCGGCGTGATGACCGCACCCCCAGACGATGCCCAAGCCGCGCAGCGCGCGATGGGTCTAGACCTACCCGAAGCCAACGCCGACGGCACCTACGGAATACCGATGCCCACTGTCGTCATCGTCGACCCGACCGGGGTGATCCGCTGGATCGACGTGCACCCCAACTACACCACCCGCACCGAGGTCAGCGACATCCTCGACGCCCTCGACACCGTCGCCTGACGCGTCAGATCGCTTCGAGCTTTGCCACCTGAGTGTTGAAGAGCTTCACCAAAGCATCTGTGTCGTTGGGTGAGAGGTCACCGCCGGCCTTCTGCGTGAAGGCCACCGAAACGTAGAGACCGCGGCAAAGGCCAATGATGCCTGCGCCGCCAGTACCTTGCGTGCCAACACGCGTTGCGAGGGCCCAACTCGGCAGCCCCGGCAGGGGCAGCAGAGCGGCCGTGGTGGTAACGCCTTGGAATTTGACCGTTCCACACTTGCCAAGCAGGCTCCTGAGATCTGGCCGCTCTGCGGGCACGGAAAGGAACAGGAAAAAGAATCTGCCTTCGCCGACCGATGACCAAGAAACGGTTCCCGCTTGCGTGGGGGTCGGTCCCCAGTAGCTCGGCCCACACTCGGGCGGATCGACCGGGTCGCCCGTTCCTTCGACGTCATTGATCTCGGGCGGCGAGAATTTCATCGCCGAGCTGTTGGGGACCGCAGACTGATCGACGAACATCGACGTGGTCACCTGCGTGAGTTCCGGCTTTGGCGGCGGTTCGCTAGTTACTGGTGCTACCGGCTTGTCCGCCGCCGAAGCGCACGAAACGGTCATCACCACTAGGCATGCTGCTGCTGCCAACGATTTCACGCCCGTCATGTCTCCCCCGTTCCCGCTCTGCAGTATCGCGGGTCGGCGACGGCCGGGTCAGGAATTCAATCAATGAGGTGAACCGCCCCTGCGACTGCGGCTTCCACACGTGCCGTTGATCGGCCGGCCACGCGTAGGCGGGCGCTCCGTCAACGACCAACTCGAGCAGGCGCGGCTCATTTAGGGCTCGTGCGAACGCGGCGTACAGCGCGTCGACACGCACGCCGATCACACCGTAATCCATCATCCGACCCAGCTTGTTTTCGGCGGCGATGAGCTCCTCTATTGCCAGACCCTGGATCGGATATTCGTCGGGCAGAACGTCTTTCATCGAGAGCAACGCTTGCGGACCCCGCGACCGCGGATGACCGATCAGTCGCGCGAGGAACGACAACCGGCCCAGTGCGAGGTCGCCGTCGAGCACCAGAGCGTGCGCATACAGGACGCGCACCAGCACGACGTTCATGAAGAATCGCTCAGCCGGCGCCTCGACCGCAGCGAGCGCCTCATGCTTCAGGTATCCGCTGACGACGCTGGCGTTGTGCGCCGCGTACCACGACTGCGCCGACGGAGCGTTGAAGAAATCCACCCAGCGCACGACGCTTGGCCGTGACGGCTGGCCCTCCCCATGCTCGATCAAAAGCTTCGCTTCGACGGTGTCGCGCAACAGATCCTCGTTGACCGCGCGCCACCACGGGCTGCCGGGGCTGTCGCCGTCCAGCGCATTGAGCACGCCCCGCGACTGCTGCCACCGCATGAACGCGGCAACGGCCCGCCGGTACGGTCGAAGCCGTCGACCCCCAAACGCATAGGCGTTGGTGGCCAGGCGAATACGACTGGCGGGATCATCGCGTACCTCGGCGACCATCCGCTCCGCCTCGCGACGGGCGATCATTGCGCCGCCGCGTGGGCTCGATGCTCGCTTGCGGGACGGAGCATCCGGCCACTGATCAACGCCCCGACCCAACCGGGGCTCAGACGTGACGCGGTGGCCATCACCCGGTTCCGCAGACCGGGCACCACCACCGGCCGCCCGCGATCGAGGGCCCGAAGTCCGGCGACCACAACGGGTTCGGGTGCGGCGAGCCGTTGGTAGATCGCGGTCTTCGACACGTCCGCATCCAACGCGTCGACAAAACCGGTGCGGGTCGGCCCTGGGCACAAGGCGGTCACCGTGACGCCCGTGTTTCTCGTCTCCGCCCACAGTGCCTGACTGAACGACAGCACGAACGCCTTCGAGGCCCCGTAGGTCGCCTGATAGGGGGCGGGCTGAAATGCGATGGTGGACGCGACATTCAGAATCTTTCCGTGCCCGCGTGTCAGCATGCCTGGCAGAACTGCGTGAGTGAGACCCACCAGCGCGTCGACGTTGACGGCGATCAGGTCGTGTTCCCGGTCACCGTCGACCTCCGAAAGCCGCCCGTAGGTGCCGAACCCCGCATTGTTGACCAGGACGTCGATCGGCCGTCCGTTCAGTACTGCAATCAGCGCCTCGACACCCGCTTGGCTGCCGAGGTCACCAACCACGAGTTCGACGTCGGTTCCGGGCGCCAGTCGCTGGACTCGCTGCCGCACTTCCGCCAGACGCGCTTCGTCCCGCCCGGCGAGCACCAGGGGTAGCCCGCGCTGGGCGAGCTTCTCGGCGAACAATGCGCCGAGGCCTGAGCTCGCACCGGTGACGACCGCCCATCCCGCGTCTACCTCGTGTTTCTTCGACATTTTCGGCCCTTCCGTAGATGTTGACGTCGTTAACATGGGATCATGTTAACATTGTCAACATGGCGCGTCGAGAGAAGATTCCCGAGCCGTCGACCGAGCATCGCGACACCTATCACCACGGTGATCTCAAGCGCGCTCTCACGGAGGCGGCGCTAGGCCTGGTCAGCGAGAAGGGGCCGAAAGGCTTCACCCTCAGAGAGGTCGCCCGCCGTGCGGGCGTGAGCGCCGCCGCGCCCTATCGCCACTTCGCGGACAAGGCCGACCTGCTGGCGGCGGTCGCCACTCAAGGATTCGTCCAACTCCACGAGACGCTGACCGCGGTCGCCGCCGATACGCCCGACCTCCACGAGCGCATGCTCAAGATGGCGCGGGCCTACGTGCGCTGGGCCGTCACGCATCCCGACTATTACCAAGCGATGTTCGGCGCCGAGATCGACAAGCGTGACCATCCCGAACTACTGACCGCGGGAGCACGCGCGTTCGAGGACCTGCTCGTCGCGATCACTCAATGCCAAGAGGCCAATATCCTGCCCGCGGGCGACCCGCGCGAGATCGCAGGACCGACCTGGTCGCTGCTCCACGGAATCTCAACGCTGTCCATCGGGCACGATCTCGGACATGTGGGCATCAACGACGATCCGCAGGCGCTCGCCGGGCGGTCGCTTTCGGCATTGTTGTTCCACTGACACCTCACGGGGCACCGGCTGCAACGTCAGGTAGTTATCGGAACGCCGCTCCCTGCTCGCGGTCGAGGTACGTCTCGGACTTGTTCTTGATGAAGAAGATGTAGACGACCAGCGACACCGCGATGCAGACGGTCACATACGCGATGAACAACGGCACCTGGTCGCGCGCCTTCATCGCCTGGTAGATCAGCGGTGCGGTGCCGCCGAACATCGAGTTCGCCAGCGCGTAGCCGACGCCGACGCCGAGCGCCCGCACATGCGCGGGGAACAGCTCGGACTTCACCAACGCGTTGATCGACGTGTACCCGGTCAGAATCACGTAGCCGACGGCCACCAACAGGAAAGACATTATCGGCGAACGTGTTTGGGGCAGATAGGTGATCAGAACATACGTGTAGAACAGCGCGCCGATACCGAACCACAACAGAAGCGGCTTGCGTCCGACCTTGTCGCTGATGATTCCGCCGATCGGCTGCAGCAGCATCAAGAAGATCAGGCCGGCCAGGTTGATCCACGTCGCGACCATTGCCTCCGACTTGTACGTGGCCTTGACGATCGCGGGCGCGTTGACGCTGTAGGTGTAGAACGCGACGGTGCCGCCCATTGTGATCAGGAAGCACAGCAGCAATGGCCGCCAGTAGCGAGTGACCAGTACTCGGATGGAGCCGGCGCCCGGGTCCTTGCCCTCCCTGACTGCTGCCAGGGTTTCCTCGCTGAGCGACTCGTCCATCGTGCGGCGCAGCCAGAACACCACAATCGCGGCCACACCGCCGATGGCGAAGCCGATGCGCCAGCCGAACTCGTGGACCTGGTCGTCGTTGAAGACCGTCAACACGATCAGCAGCGTGAATTGCGCGAGCACGTGACCGCCGACCAGCGTCACGTACTGGAACGACGAGAAGAAACCACGCCGCTCACGCGTCGCCGCCTCCGACATGTACGTCGCCGACGTGCCGTACTCGCCGCCGGTCGCGAACCCCTGCACCAACCGGGCGAGGATGAGGATGATCGGCGCAGCCATCCCGATGCTCGCCCGGCCAGGTATCAGCGCGACGACCATCGAACAGGCCGCCATCAGCGACACACTGAACGTCAGTGCGGCCCTGCGGCCACGGCGGTCGGCGTACCGGCCGAAGAACCACGACCCGACCGGCCGCATCACGAACGTGATCGCGAAGATCGCATAGATATAGACCGTCGAGTTCTCGTCGGCCTCGTCGAAGAACTTGTTTTCGAAATACGAGGCGAAGACGGTGTAGATGTAGACGTCGTACCACTCGACGAGGTTGCCCGACGATCCGCGGATGGTGTTCCAGATCGCCCGTCTGGTCGCGGCGGCGCCCGACGGCGGCGGCAATTCTGCGGTCGAAGCAGTCATATGGTCGATTGAAACACCAAGCGGCGCTTATCGACGGCGAATCCGACGTTGGTGTCGACCTACTTCTTGAAGGCGTCCTTGACCTTTTCGCCGGCGTCCTTGAGGCTCGACTTCGCCTGATCGGCCCTACCCTCATTGCGGGTGCGGTCGTCGCCGCTGATGTTGCCGACCGCTTCCTTCGTTTTGCCGGCGAGGTCGTCGATCTTGTTCTTTGCCTTGTCCGTTGCGCTCACAATGTCATCTCCTGTGGTGGTTACGAACCACCGGAGTACCTCGTAAGCCCGCTAGCGAAACAAACTTGGGTATGGCATTCCATCGCGATCGGGCGCCAGCGGGCTGGCCGACAGCCCAACAATGAAGGCCGTCAAGTGCCCCAATTCCGTGAATGTCGGCCTGACCGCCGCATTGCCCGCCAACGCAGTCACAGTCGCCACCTGAAACCGGAGTCGCCAAGGCCGCTGGGTATACCCCGACAACCCGCCCGCCACTCCGAACACGAAGTAACTCACCCCGACGTCGCGCGCATTGACCAGCCGCCGAGGCGCTTTCCCGGTCCTGATCGACTGCCGCAGAAAACTTTGGCCCACGAAGGTCGCAATGACATGCGCCGAAACACCGACCAGAACCCAACGCCACCAACGCAATCGACGTTCGGCCGGTCCAACCACACAGACAAATACCGGCACATACGGCCACCACTTGCGCTCGTCGAGCCAGAATAGGCTCGTCGCCAGAACCCGCGACGGTTCGGTGTCCAGGCGGCGCAGGTTCGTGGAATGGCTTCGCTGGATTCGTCGCGATCCGAGCCGCCCAGCCGATCGCTGAATGCGAGTAGTGACGAGCAGTACGAGTAGCCACACGAAGGTGAGCGGAGCGGTGGCGAAGCCACGAACGACGGCGTCGCGCCTCCCACCCTTCACGGGGCAAACTTGGTCAGTCGTCCGTCCCCTTGTGCGGCGGTTTTGCCGCAGGCGAATGGCTTTGGGAGAGATCGGAAAAAGCAGGATTCTGCACCTCGTCCGAAGACTGCTCGGAGGTCGGCACGGCCTCGGGTTCGTACGGGTGCGAAAACAGGTCAGACGATTCCATGCGGTAAGTCCTTGAGCTAGTTCAGGTTCAGCCCGTAACGGGCGAAGGGCGATCGGTGCGCAGTGCTAGCGCGAACGGCCTACTAGCTAATCTACACCCGAGGCCGATAGACACCGGCATCGGTTACCGAATCGCGCCGTTGATCACCGGACCCGTGATCATGCCCTTCTCGACACCCCACATCGTGGCGATGGTCCGGTACTCCCCCGTTGAGATGACATGCTCCAACGCCTTCCGCAGTGACTGCGCCAGCGCCGAACCCTTCGCCACCGGCCACCCGTACGGCGCCGTATCGAAGATCTCCCCTGCCGACTCCAGCACGCCGCCCGACGTCTTGATCGCGAACCCCGTTGCCGGCGAATCCGCCGACATCGCGTCCACTTCCCCGTTGACCAACGCGGCATTCAGATCGTTCTGGCTGACGAAGACCACCTTGTCGATCTCGGGCTTGCCCGCCTCTTCACACGCTTGGCTCTTCGCCGGGATCTCCTCTGTCTCCTGAAGCGCGGCGTACTGCACGCCGACCCGAAGCCCGCACGCGTTGTTCGGATCGATCCCGGCCCCCACCTTCTGAGCCCACAAGAACCCCGCCTGGAAGTACGTCACGAAGTCCGCCGAACCCTCGCGCTCTTTGGTATCGGTGAACGACGACATGCCCACGTTGAAGTCGCCGGCCCGCACCGACGGGATGATGGCCTCGAACGCGGTCTCCCGGTACTCCGGCACCAACCCAAGCGTCCGCGCGATCGCATTCATCAGATCCACGTCGAAGCCCACGATCTGACCCGAGCTGTCCTTGAATTCGTTTGGTGGATAAGGCGTATTGACACCGATCACCAACTTGCCCGTCGACTTGATCTCCTCGGGCACCGTCGCCGCGATCGACTCCACCACACCGGGAGCCGCCGTCGGCGTCGCCGTCGAATCCGCCACGCTCGCCGGCCGCGTATCCCCTTGCTTGGGCCCGCCCCACAACTGCCACGCGCCGACGAGGCCCGCCGCCACCACCAACAGGGAGATGCCTGCGACCGCCATCACCCGCCGCGACACCCGCAGCCTCGGCTGCGCCCGCCGTGCAGAATGCCGCCCACTGCGGCCCGTGACGCGCACGGGCACATTCAGTGCGCGCCGCGCCGCAGCGGCCAGCTCACCCGCCGTCTGGTAACGCTTCGCCGGCTTCTTGGCCATGCCCTTGGCGATGACTTCGTCGTACGCCTTCAGCTTCGGATTTATCGCCGACGGCCGCGGCACCGCCGCCGTCATGTGCCCTGCGATCTGCTGCTCGAGGCTGTCGGCCGGATACGGCCGCTCACCGGTGAGGCATTCATAGAGCACACACGTCAGCGCGTAGATGTCCGAGCGTGGATCGACCTGCCCCGCCTCGAAGCGCTCCGGGGCCATGTACGACATCGTCCCCAGCGTGCTGCCCGCCGTGGTCAAGCCCTTGTCACCGGTCGTGCGGGCCAGACCGAAGTCGATCAGGTACACGAACTCACGCGGGGTGATCAAGATGTTCGACGGCTTGACGTCCCGGTGAATCAGCCCCGCATCGTGAGCCGCATCCAGTGCTGTCGCGACCTGCTCGACCATATTCACCGCGTACGCCGGTTCCAGCGGCGCCTCGGTCTCCTCGAGGATCGTCCCCAGGTTGCTGCCCTCGATCAGCCGCATATCCAGGTAAAGCCGGCCGTCGATCTCCCCGAAACCATGGATCGGCACCACATGCGGGTCGTTGAGCCCCGCGGCGGCCTGCGACTCGCGCCGGAACCGCTGCTGAAACGTCTCGTCGGCGGCCATATGCGGTGGCAGGAGCTTCAGCGCGACAATTCGGTCGGTTTTGGTGTCATAGGCCCGGTAGACCTCGCCCATCCCGCCACGGCCGATCAGCTGCTCAAGCCGATAGTGCCCGAATGGTGTCGAATCCACCGCGTTTACTCCTCAGACGCGGCTGCCCCCGCATCATGTGTCGATTGAAGATATATCAATTTGCCGGAGGCGTCCTTACGCTGGTCACATCGTGTGCTTGGTCATACGGTGAACACATGACAGATCAGACCCCCGCGGTCGCCGTCTCGCATCCGCCAGAGGGGCTACTGCGCGCCGTCAACCCCGCCCTGAAGCTTTTTCTGCGCACTCCGCTCGCCGGCCCGATGCGCAAGCAGCTCATGGTGCTGAGCTTCACCGGACGCAAGTCGGGAAATCAGTACTCAATCCCGGTGAGCGCGCACCTCATTGACAATCAGCTCTTCGCCCTGGCCGGCGCGGCCTGGACGAAGAACTTTCGCGGCGGCCGCCCCGCCGAGGTTTTGCTCAACGGCAAGACCACCAAGATGAACGGTGAACTCATCGTGGACCCCGCAGTCGTCTCCGATCTGTCCCTTCGCCTTGCCAACTCCTATGGCGTCAAGCAGGCGCAGCGGATGATGGGGTTGGCGTTCCGCGAGCAGCGAATTCCCACCGTCGAGGAGTTCAGGGAGACGGCGGAACGAGAAGGCATTGTCGCCGTCAAGCTAGCGCCGGCCTAGCCATTCGCTAGTCAATCGCTCCGTCGCCAAGGTGAGCAGCTCACCAGCCCGGCTGATTGAGCGCGGACGGTCCGGCTCCAGATCGCTGAGCGCGTAGACGCCTGCGAGCCCGGCGGTGTCGACGTCCGCCGGGTCCAGCGTCGACACGCCTGCAACGGCGAACGTCGGGACGCCATGGGCGCCGGCCCGGCGAGAAACGCCCACCGCGGCCTTGCCCCGCAAGGATTGGTGATCGAGCGAGCCCTCGCCAGTGATCGCGGCGCAGGCGCCCACTAGGTGCTTGTCGAGTTCGATGAGGTCGAGGATCACTTCGATGCCAGCACGCATCTGCGCACCCAGCGCAGCCATCGCGGCGAACCCGACGCCGCCCGCTGCTCCCGCTCCTGCTGCCGCTCGGCAATCTTTCCCCGTCGCGCCCTCGACAACATCTGCCCACACCCGCAGGCCGCCGTCGAGCTCACTCACTTGCAGAGGGTCCGCGCCCTTCTGCGGCGCATAGACATGCGCTGCGCCCAACGGGCCGTACAGCGGGTTGTCGACATCGACGGCGATCGTTAAAGCGGCGGAAGCGATTTCGGGATGCAGACCGGTGAGATCAAGCTGCGCGGCGCGGCCGATGTACTGACCTCCGGGAACCAGCCGCGAGCCGTTCGCATCGAGCGCCACGGCGCCTAGCGCGGCGAGAAAGCCGGCTCCGCCGTCGGTGCTTGCGCTGCCGCCGACGCCGATGACGATGTCACGGCATCCGTGATCGAGGGCCTGCCCAACCACCTGCCCGAGGCCATAGCTGGATGCGGTCACGGGAGCTGTTGTGCCACCGGGCAATCGCTGCAAGCCACAGACCTCGGCCATCTCAACCACGGCGGTTCTCCCACTGCGTGCGTACGCCGTTAGCACCACCTGGCCCGTGGGTCCCTCGGCATAAACGGGAACCCGATCGAACCCCGCCGCGACGGCGGTGTCGAGCGTTCCGTCGCCGCCGTCGGCTACCGGGCACTCCACTGTCGCCAGTTCGGGGTTCGCCCGCTTCACGCCCAGCGCCATCGCCCGCGCGGCCTCTCCGGCCGTCAGTGAACCCTTGAACTTGTCGGGCGCGATCACCACGCGCCCCGTCGTATTTAGCAGCGAGGACACTTCGGTTCCCTTCTTATTCCGCAATCCGGAATACTGATTTCATCGCGTTGGGCCAAACCTACCCACATTTCGCCCACACCGGCTAGCCCTCCGTGGGGATAGCTGCTACCGGCAATCTCGCCAAGGGAAGCCCTGTTTACGGACAATCACCCTTGACAAGCAGCCGCCCTAGCGGGTTCACTTTTGTATACAGCGATAGTTTCATTCCGTATTACGGAACGGAGTAGCCGATGTACATCCTGTACGGCGCACTCGCGATGTTCCCCCTCGGTTGGGCTCTCGCCGGCTATGCCTTGGTCTCGGGACCTGGCAGCACAGAAAGGAACCCGTGGTGAACGCCACCTACACCGTCAACTGCTCGATCCTGCTGACCGACCTACCGCTGCTCGACCGACCGCGCGTGGCTCGAGACGCCGGCTTCGAGGCGGTCGAATTCTGGTGGCCGTTCGCAGACCCCACGCCGTCGGACGCCGATGTCACCGCCTTCGTCCGCGCCATCCAGGACGCCGGCGTGCAGTTGACCGGTCTCAACTTCGCCGCCGGTGACATGCCAGCAGGCGATCGCGGGATCCTTTCCGATTCTTCAATGTCGAGGGCGTTCCGCGACAACGTGGATGTCGCCGTTGGTATCGCCGAGACGCTGGGAACCCGCGCCTTCAACGCGCTCTACGGCAATCGCATCGCGACATCCGCACCGGCGACTCAGGACTATGTAGGCGCGCAAAACCTCGCCTACGCTGCACGGGCGGCTGACCGCATCGGCGCCACGGTGCTTGTCGAGCCGGTGAGCGGCGCACCGAACTATCCACTCAAGACGGCCGAGGACGTCATCCGCGTGATCGACCGGGTAGAGAAGGAATACGGCGCAACGAACGTGCGACTGCTCGCCGACTTCTACCACCTCCACGTCAACGGCGACGACATCAACACCGTGATTCGCCACTACGGCAACCGAATCGGGCATGTGCAGATTGCCGATGCACCGGGGCGCGGTGAGCCCGGCACGGGCGAGATCCCACTGGACATCTACCTCGCGCAGCTGGATGCCCTTGGCTACGCGGGATACGTAGGTCTGGAATACAAGGCGACCAGACCCGACACGTTCGACTGGCTGCCCCCTTCCGAGCGCGGTGCGCGCAGCGTCACCGCCTGATCACCACAGACATCTAGAGACGAGGATCCAATGAGCACAATCGCTTTCATCGGGCTGGGCATCATGGGCGGCCCGATGGCATCCCATCTAGTCAAGGCCGGGCACACCGTCATCGGCCGCGACCATTCGCAGGAACGCCTCGCCGCTCTGGTCGAAGAGGGCGGCCAGTCCGCCGCGTCGACCGAACAGGCCGTCAAGGACGCCGACGTCGTCGCGATCATGGTGCCCGACTCCCCCGACGTTTCGGCCGTGCTGCTCGGCGACGACGGAGTCTTCGCCAACGCCCAACCGGGCACCCTGGTCATCGATTTCTCCAGCATCCGGCCCGACGTCACGAAAGAGCTGGCCCAGCTCGGCGCCGAGCGCGGCCTGCGGGTCCTCGACGCACCGGTGTCCGGCGGCGAACCCGGCGCCAAAAACGCCACGCTGTCGATCATGGTCGGTGGATCCGAGGCCGACTTCGCCGCAGCCAAGCCGCTTTTCGACGTCGTCGGCAAGACGATCGTGCACGTCGGCCCCAATGGGTCCGGCCAGACCGTCAAGGCGGCCAACCAGCTGATCGTCGCGGGCAACATCGAGTTGCTCGCTGAGGCGCTCACCTTCCTGAAGGCCTATGGCGTGGACATCGACGCCGCAGTCAAGGTGCTTGGCGGTGGGCTGGCCGGGTCGGCCGTGCTGGATCAGAAGGCGCAGAAGATGCTGGACCGCAATTTCGACCCCGGCTTCCGCATCGCCCTTCACCACAAGGACCTCGGCATCGTCACCGCGGCCGCCCGTGAAGCCGGCGTCGTGACCCCGCTCGGCGCGGTGGTCGCCCAACTCATGGCCTCCTCCATAGCCAACGGCGACGGCGGACTTGACCATTCGGGTCTGCTGCTGGGTGTCGAGCGGCTGTCCGGGCTCGTCGGCAGGCACGCGAAATGACGCGGATGCGGACGGTCGACGCGGCCGTCAGGATCCTCGAAATTGAAGGCGCTACACAGGCTTTCGGACTACCCGGCGCGGCGATCAACCCGTTCTATTCTGCGATGCGTGCACACGGCGGGATCAAGCACATCCTTGCCCGGCACGTCGAGGGCGCCAGCCACATGGCCGAGGGCTACACCCGCGCCGCGGCAGGAAACATCGGCGTCTGCATCGGCACTTCGGGTCCGGCGGGCACGGACATGATCACCGGGTTGTACTCCGCACAGGCGGATTCCATTCCCATCCTCGCGATCACCGGCCAGGCGCCGGTGAGCAGGCTACACAAAGAGGACTTCCAAGCGGTCGACATCGCCTCCATCGCAGCGCCCGTCACGAAGATGGCGATGACGGTGCTCGAACCGGGCCAGGTTCCCGGCGCGTTCGCTCAGGCATTTCACCTGATGCGTTCGGGGCGGCCAGGGCCGGTGCTCATCGACCTGCCCATCGACGTGCAGATGGCCGAGATCGACTTCGACCCAGAGGCCTACGAGCCGCTGCCCGCCTACAAGCCGACGGCAACACGGGCTCAGGCGGCCAAGGCAATTGACATGCTCGTGACGGCCGATCGTCCGCTGCTGGTCGCGGGCGGCGGCATCATCAACGCCGATGCCTCCGATCTGCTGGTGGAGCTGGCGGAGATCCTCAATGTCCCTGTGGTTCCGACCCTGATGGGGTGGGGCACCATCCCCGACGATCACCGCCTGGCGGCGGGAATGGTCGGTCTGCAGACCGCACATCGCTACGGCAATGCGACCATGCTCGAATCCGACTTTGTGCTCGGAATCGGCAACCGGTGGGCCAACAGGCACACCGGCGGTCTCGAGACCTACCGCAAGGGAAGGCGTTTCGTCCACGTCGACATCGAGCCAACCCAGATCGGCCGCGTCTTCGCCCCTGACTTCGGGATCGTCTCGGACGCCAAGGCCGCGCTCGAGCAGTTCGTCGCCATCGCCAAGGAGCGACGCGCCGCGGGCACGCTGCCGGATTGGAGCAGCTGGGGCGACGACTGCAGGCTGCGCAAGGAGACGATGCATCGTAAGACGCACTTCGATGACGTGCCGATCAAACCGCAACGCGTCTACGAGGAGATGAACCGCATCCTCGGCCGAGATGTTCGCTACGTCACCGCGATTGGACTGTCGCAGATCGCAGGCGGCCAGTTCCTGCAGGTGTACAAGCCACGCAACTGGATCAACTGCGGTCAGGCCGGACCACTCGGGTGGACCGTTCCTGCAGCTCTGGGTGTGGTCGCCGCCGACCCCAGCGCCACCGTGGTCGGGCTGTCGGGCGACTACGACTTCCAATTCATGATCGAGGAGCTCGCGGTCGGGGCGCAGTTCAACCTTCCCTATGTTCATGTCGTGGTGAACAACTCCTACCTCGGGTTGATCCGCCAGGCCCAACGAAACTTCGACATGAACTTCTGTGTGTCGCTGGGCTTCGACAACATCAACGCGCAGGAGGAAGACGGCACCGTGCCCAAGGGTTACGGCGTCGACCACCTGCGGGTCGCTGAAGGCCTTGGCTGCAAGGCGATTCAAGTCAGTGAGCCGGACGACATCGGCCCGGCCTTGACCCGCGCGCAGCAGCTCGCCCACGAGCACAAGGTGCCGGTGGTGGTCGAAGTCTTCCTGGAGCGGATCACCAACATCGCGATGGGCACCGAGATCGACAATGTCATGGAGTTCAACGATCTCGCCCAATCACTCGACGACGCCCCAACCGCGGCCGCGCTGCTCCTCGATTGAGACGGTGCCTCGGGATATAGTTGGCCGCTAGCCAGCCTCTTTGTCGAACTCCGAGGCGAGATCGCGAGCCACTCGCTTCAGCAGCGGCGCAACCTTCGTCGCCGACTTCAACGTGAGACGCGCCGCAGGCCCCGAGATCGAGATCGCGGTCAAGGTCGGGGCGTCGGGCACCGGCACCGCGAAGCACCGCACCCCGAGCTCCTGCTCGCCTTCGTCGATGGCATAGCCGCGCGACCGGCTCAGCTCGATGTCCCGGAGGAGCTCGTCCGGCGTGGTATGCGTGTTATCGCTGGCGGCCGGCATCCCGGCGCGCTTCAGCAGCGCAACCACCGTCTCGTTCGGCAGCTGCATCAGCAGCGCCTTGCCAACCCCGGTGCAATGCAAGTACACCCGGCGGCCTACTTCTGTGAACATCCGCATGGAGTGCGGCGACGGGACTTGAGCAACGTAGACCGCCATATCGTTGTCCAGCACCGCCATGTTGGCGCTCTCGCCCGTCCGCTCCACCAGATCAGCGAGGTGGGGACGCGACCATGTGCCGATGAGCTGGGCTGCACTCTCTCCCAATCGAATCAGCTTGGGCCCCAACGCATAGTGCCGATTGGGGAGCTGCCTGACATAACCCATGTTCAACAACGTCCGCACGAGGCGATGAATCGTTGGTTGTGGCAGTTCGGCACGAGCTGCCAACTCTCCGAACGCAATTGACGGGCCTGCGCTCGCCATGATCTCCAGCAGCTCAAACGCGCGCTCAACCGATTGGACGCTGCCCTTGATCGGCGAGTCATCCGCCATCGATGCCCTCCGATCTCTTGAGTCGCTCCGCCTGGCGGCAGTACCGTTTCGTAGTACGAAATTATCATGTAGCGGGCAAACACCCGCGATGCGGGCCGGGATCGCATCCCGACGATCGTATGCTTGGAGCGCCATGACCTATCCGTCAGCCGACCCCGCCGGTAACCTGCGAAAAGCCGCTCCGCTAGAGCGCCCTGCACCGCTGCGTCAGGCCGTCTACGACGTGCTCGTCGAAATGATTGTCACTCGCGAGTTGGAACCGGGTGCGCACCTGGTCGAACACGAGTTGGCGGCCCAGCTCGGGGTCAGCAGGCAACCTGTCCGGGAGGCGCTGCAGCGCATGCAGAGCGAGGGCTGGGTGGACCTCCGCCCCACCCTCGGCGCGTTCGTCCACACCCCCACCGATACCGAAGCCGATCAGCTTCTCGCCGTGCGGACCCTTCTCGAGGCGGAGTCCGCCAGGCTGGCCGCACAGGGCGCGACACCGGATCATGTCGAACACCTCTGGGAGCTTCAACGCGCAGGCGAGAAGGCGCTCGCCGACGACGACCAGGAAGGTCTTGTCGCCGCCAATGCCGCTCTGCACGCCGCAGTCGTCGCGATCTCCGGCAACAAGGTTCTGTCTGATCTGATCGGGTCGGTCGACCGTCGGGTGCGGTGGTACTACCTTCCCATCGCACTGGCGCGAGGCAAGGACGCCTGGGACGAACACGCCGAACTCATCCAAGCGATTGGCCGCCGCAGCTCCAAGCGGGCAGCCGACCTGATGCGGGCGCACACCGAGCGCACCCGGGAGATCTATCACGAACAACGGGAGACGGCCGAGGGGACTGCCTGACCGGCACTTCCCCTCGGCCACCGAATTCCCGCGTGCGACGGGCCTTTTCAGTCGGCCAGCGTCGCGGCCATCGGCCTCTCCACTTTGGCCGTGCTCGGCACGGCCGCAGGCACGCGCCGACCGGGCTGCCGGAGGAAGAGCGCGATCCCGGCTGAGACCAGAGCACTCACGGCGGCGATCCAGTAGGCACCGCCATAGCCCCACTTGTCGATGACGCTCGCGCCGACGCCGATTCCCACGACCGAGCCAAGCAACTTGGAGCTGTAGACGAGGCCGTAGTTGCTGGCGTTGTTGTTCTCGCCGAAGTAATCCGGGGTCAGCGAGGCGAACATCGGGTAGAAGGCGCCGCCGCCGAACCCCACCAGGAACGCGAAGAGCAGGAACGCGATCTCGTTCTGCGCCTTGCCTGCGTACAACAGGCCGACCAGTGCTACCGCCGATACCAGCAACACGGCGAGCAGCGTCTGCTTGCGGCCGAACCGGTCCGATAGATAACCGGTCAGCGTGCGACCGGTGCCGTTGATGATCGACAGCACGCCTGCGGATGATGCCGCGATCAGCGGTCCGAACCCGAGTTCCTTCGCGAACGGCACCATGTAGCTGATGCCGAACAGCGAGACGCCTGCACTGATCCCCAGCGACAACCACATCAGGGGCAGCATGCCCGTCTTGACCGCCTCCAGCGGTGTGTACTGCCGCACGGCGGGCGGGTTCTTCCGAAGGCTCTCAGCGCCTTTCTTGCTTGACGCCCACTTGAGTGGGTCGACGTCGGACGGCCACCAGTTCTTCGGCGGGTCCCGGAACAGAAGTCCGCATATGGCGACGACCACCAGCATGTATACAGCGACCAAGTCGAGCACCCAGGCATAGGTGTTCGGGTGGAGGGCGTAGCTGAAGATGAAGATGAATGGCACAGCGCCGTAAGCGAATCCACCGTTGACGAACCCGGTCTTGCCGCCACGCCGCTCCGGATACCACTTGCCTACGAGGTTGATGCACGTCGCGTAGACCAGGCCTGCACCGATACCGCCGCATACGGAGAATCCGAGGTAGGCGATGACCAGGCTGTCGCTGTTCGCGATGCTGACGAAGCCGATCGCCGACAGGACCGCGCCGGCCAGCATCGCAGTCCTGGCCGACACAATGTCCTTCTCACGGAGCTTCCCGGCGGGGAACGCGACGAGTGCCTGGAAGAAGGCCCAGATGGACAGCAGCCAGAATGTCTCGGACATGGTCCAGTGGTGCGCGTCGCGCAGTGATTTCGCGGCGGCGCCATAGCCGTACTCATAGACACTGATCGCCATCATGGCGGCCCACGGCAGCCAGACCATCCAGGCCCGGGATCTCCCGAGGAGCTCACGATCGGTCTCACCGACGCGGTAGACACGGTTGTTCTCGTCGGTGATCTCCCGATAACTTGCATTGGTTGAGGACATCGTTGATTCTCTTTCTAGCGAGGGTTACAGGCTCGCGCTTCTACCGCCCATCGCGTCAGGTTTTCGCGACAGACACAGGAAGCGCTTGCGCTGCACGGGGAT
Source organism: uncultured Actinomycetota bacterium (assembly GCA_963766465.1). Classification (GTDB taxonomy): domain Bacteria; phylum Actinomycetota; class Actinomycetes; order Mycobacteriales; family Mycobacteriaceae; genus Mycobacterium. The sequence continues at coordinate 713,142 of CAVXZT010000008.1, read as the reverse complement.
ACGGCCCCCGGGCAGCAATTGGACAGCACCTCCCGTGCTGTCGAGCGGTTAGCGCATAGTGACATCGCCCTTTCGACGTAGGACCACTGACATGCTCAGATGGCTCCAGCACTCCTGAACAGCTCCAGTTGCTCGGGCGAGTAGCCGAGCTCCGTGCAGATCTCGTCGGTGTGCTCGCCGAGCAACGGCGACCGGACGATGTCGACCGGCGAGTCCGACAACCGCAGCGGAGAGCCGACGGTCTTGAACGGGCCCCGCTCGGGATGGTCGACGGTGACGATCGCGCCGAGATCGGCGAGTGTCTCGTCCTCGATCAGTTCCTTGGTGCTCAGCACCGGTCCACATGGGACGTGGAGGGCATTCAGCGCCTCCAGCGCCTCCCACTTGGTGTGCTGCCCGGACCAGTCCTCGATCATCGCGAAGACCTTGTCCAACTTGGGCAGTCGATCCTCAGGCTGAGCCCAGTCAGGATGATCGGCGAGGTCTGGCCTGCCGATCAGTTCCGCCAGCGGCGCCCAGATCTGGGGCTGGACAATCACATAGATGTAGTCGTTGGGCCCGCCGCCCTTGGTGCGAACCGCCCAACCGGGTTGGCCCCCGCCGGATGCGTTCCCCGACCGCGGGACCTCGTCGGTGAAGTGTTCGTTCGGGTACTCCCCCAGCGGGCCGTGCTCAAGGCGTTGCTGGTCGCGCAGCTTCACCCGGCAGAGATTGAGCACGGCGTCCTGCATTGCGACCTCGACGCGCTGCCCACGACCGGTGTTCGTGCGCTGATAGAGCGCCGCAAGGATTCCCGTGACCAGATGGATGCCGGTTCCCGAATCGCCGATCTGCGCACCGGTGGCCGTCGGCGGCCCGTGCTCGAAACCGGTTGTGGCCATGGAGCCGCCCATCGCTTGCGCGATGACTTCGTAGGCCTTGAAGTTGAAGTACTTGCCGGGGCCGAACCCCTTGATCGACGCATAGATCAGCCGCGGGTTGATCTCACGCAGCCGCTCCCAGGTGAACCCGAACCGATCGACCACGCCTGGCCCGAAGTTCTCAACGAGGATGTCGACGCGGGACACCAGGTCGGTGAAGATCTGCTGACCCTCGTCGCTCTTCATGTTGAGGGTGATGCTGCGCTTATTGCAGTTGAGCATCGTGAAGTACAGGCTGTCGGCGCCTGGGATGTCGCGAAGCTGCCTGCGGGTGACGTCGCCGCCTGCGGGCGCCTCCAGCTTGATGACGTCCGCGCCGAGCCACGCGAGTAGTTGTGTCGCAGAAGGACCCGACTGCACGTGCGTCATGTCGAGGATGCGGACGCCGTCCAATGCCTTCGGAATTTCACCCATGATCACAACTCCCTTCAATCGCTGCGGTGCGACGGCTGTCACAACATTGCATACCGTATGCGGTAGACCACAGTGTGGCGCACGTTACAACCACTTGTCCAGGGAACCGGGAAGTTTTTGATGGGCGCCTAAGAGGCCACTTGCACACCACGGTTCCGAGGCCCGAGCGGCGAGCCGACGCCTGGCATTCACACAGCGAACTCCCAGCTAGGGCTGGCGTCACGCTACGTCGACATGCTGATCCAAACATGCTCGCCCACAATGGCTTTCGATGTCTTGGTCGTCGAACTATGGATCGCCGGCCCAGCATGTCGGCCAGTCGTCATCCGCCTACCCGGCAGGGGACCCACAGGGAACCGATCTTGCGCATCCCAGGATTGTATGTAGTATACCGCGCTATGTGATGCCGGTTACTTTTCCGAAAGTTAAGTGACTGTCTTCACAGACCGCTGTATGCAATATCCCATCGGCCGTGCGGACGGCGAGGGCTGAGACGTCAGCCTCGGCAACAAGCTCAGCCTCAACGCGAAGAGGTCATCTGATGAATTCCCCCACCAGCCCGAGAAAACAGTCGCAGGATCACATGGCACCAGGAGGTTCGACAGTATGAGTTCGCCAACGCAGCCGAGATACCGCGAGGTAATCGACGACAACGGCAGGGTGTATCGGATCGGGGAGACCGACCGCGACATCCTGGGGCGCTCACGGGCATGGATGGTATGGATGCCGTGGATCGCGATGATGGCCATCAGCTCGTCCGAATACGCGTTCACCTCGGCAGAGGACACGCTCGTAGACGCCCACCACTGGGGGCACGGCCATATCTTTTGGTTGCTTGGCGTATGGGTGTTCTTCCAGGCCGCGGTGGCGTTCCCGGCCGGCCGATTGCGGGAGAGCGGCAAGTTGTCGGCGCGCGCAGCGATGATGCTCGGCGCAGGCGGGGCACTGATTGGATATCTGTCTCTGGCATACGCACCGAACGTGTTGTGGGCGTACTTGGGATTCGGAGTCTTCGGCGGAACCGCGGCCGGTTTCGTCTACGCCACCTGCGTCAACATGGTGGGCAAGTGGTATCCGGAACGTAAGGGCGGAAAGACCGGTTTCGTCAACGGCGGTTTCGCCTACGGCTCGGTGCCCTTCATCTTCCTGTTCACCTCGTACCTGGATGTCAGCAACTACAAGCCACTCCTCCTCGCGGTCGGCATCTTCCTCGCCGCGTTGGTGGCCGTCAGCGGGTTCTTCTTCAAGGACCCACCGAAAAACTGGTGGCCCGCACACGTCGACCCGCTGGTGGCCAGTGACGATCCGCGAGTTCGCCGGGCGCTGCTGAAGAATCCTCCCGCGAAGAAGCAGTACACGCCGATGGAGGCCGTCAAGACCGGCATCCTTCCGCTGATGTGGTTCGTCCTGCTCTGCACCGCAGGCATCAACATCTTCGGCATCGCCATGCAGGTGCCCTTCGGCAAGGAGATGGGTTTCGCCGGCGGGATCGTGGCGCTCGCAATGAGCCTCAAGGCAATCATCAACGGCACCGGGCGAGGGGTGATCGGCTGGATCTCCGATCTGTACGGGCGCCGGAACACGCTCATCATCGTCTGCGTGGTGCTGGGGCTGTCCCAGTACGCGGTGTTCCTGTCCGGCTCCATCGGCAGCATGCCGCTGTTCCTGATTGCTTCGATGGTCTCGGGCTTCGGTGGCGGCGCGATCTTCCCGCTGTTCGCGGCGATGACCGCCGACTACTTCGGTGAGAACAACAACGCCACCAACTACGGCCTGGTCTACAGCTCGAAGGTGATCTCCGGCCTGGTCGGTGCCGGCATGGGTTCGGTCGTGGTGGACAACTGGGGTTACGGCGCCGCGTTCATGATCGCCGGTTCGGTGGGCGTGGCTTGCGCCTTCATCTCGATCTTCCTCCGTCAGCCCAAGCTGCGGACGAAGGCGCCGACGGAGCAGGCGCCGATCGACGTGACGCCGATGAAGGAGAGGGCGCTGGCAGTCGACTAGCGTCCCTTCGGCTCTTGCGAGTCAGCACCCCGGGTGTGGTGGTCCTGTTCAGGGCTCACTCACCCGGGGTGTTTCGTTTGGCAATCCGGGTACTCAAACATTGGACACCTGCGTGGTAGGCAGGTTATTGCATACGAAAAGCTGTATCTTTGTATCCGCTCGGTAGCAGTTGGTTAAGGAGGGCTCGATGACACTTCCCGCCCAGGGTTCGCGGAACGTGCTGACCGACGGCGCCGCGCGACGGGTGCAGCGTCCCGCCCCTCTGCGCCAGGCCGTCTACGAAGCGATCGTGGAACTGATCGTGCACGGAACCCTCAAGCGGGGTCAGCACCTTGTCGAGAACGAGCTGGCGGAGTACCTCGGCGTCAGCAGGCAGCCGGTGCGAGAAGCCTTGCAGCGCTTGCAAACCGACGGCTGGATCGAGCTACGGCCCGCACAGGGCGCTTTCGTGCACGTCCCTTCCGAGGAGGAGGTGGATCAGCTTCTCAGCGTCCGAACCGTCCTAGAGGCATATTCGGCCAGGCTCGCCGCTGAGCGAGCCACACCCGAGGACGTCAACAGGCTGTGGGAGTTGCAGCAGGACGGATTGAACGCATTGGCCGCCAACGACCCTGAGGGATTGGTGGCAGCCAACGCTGCCCTGCACGCGTCGATCACTGCCCTCGCGGGCAACGCAGTGCTCGCCGAACACATCGCACTCGTCGAACGCAAGTGGCGCTGGTACTACCTCCCGATCGCGCAGCCACGCGGCCACGGCGCGTGGACCGAGCACGCCGAGTTGATCAAGGCCATCGCCGCCGGCGACGTCGATCAGGCGACCGACATCATGACTCGGCACACGGAACTGACTCGCGAGGCCTATCACGAACAGCGGCTTGCCAAGGCCGACGCCGAGTAGGTTTCGTCGATGCGCTCGACTCCCGAATAGATGTTCATCGACGATCCGCGCAGGAAGCCGATCAACGTCAGCCCCATCTCCCTGGCCAGATCGACGGCGAGCGACGACGGCGCGGACACCGCGGCAAGCGCGGGGACCCCGGCCATCACCGCCTTCTGCACCAGTTCGAAGGAAGCCCGGCCACTGACCATCAGAGTCGTGCCGATCAACGGCAGGCGGCCTGCGTCGAGCGCCCAGCCGATGGCCTTGTCCACGGCGTTGTGCCTGCCGACGTCCTCCCGCACACATAACAACTCGCCGTCGGCGTCGAACAGTCCGGCCGCGTGGAGCCCGCCCGTGCGCTCGAAGACCCGCTGAGCCGCCCTCAGTTTGTCCGGCAGCGTGGTGATCGTTGCGGCGGTGAGCCGCAGCGGATCACGATCGATGCGCCACTTGCTGATCGTGCGTACCGCCTCGAGGCTGGCCTTGCCGCACAAACCGCACGACGACGTTGTATAGAAGTTGCGTTCGAGCGACGGGTCGGGTGCAGCGACGCCGTCGTCGAGGAGCACGTCGAGCACGTTGTAGGTGTTGACGCCATTGGCCGTCGCTCCCGCGCAGTAACGGATCGCGGCGATGTCGGTGCCGGTAGACACCACGCCCTCGCTCACGAGAAAGCCTCGGGCAAGGTCGAAGTCATCGCCCGGCGTCCGCATCGTCACGGTGAGCGGACGGCCGGCCACCCTGATTTCCAGAGGTTCTTCCGCGGCGAGAGTGTCGGGACGGGCATCTGCGACTCCGTCGGCCATGCGCACGACTCGGTATCTACTGGTTAGACGTCCCACGCCGACTCCCGATGGTTGTTCTCCGATGGACAAGTGATCCAGGTCACGTTAAACTCATCGCATACTGTATGCAATAGGAGTCTACATGTCCCCCACCAGCGCCCCAGTCGCAGTAATCGAAGTACGGGACGTCCACGGACGTTCATACCGGGTCGGTGAGCGACCGCACGACATCATGGGCCACTCCCGGCAGTGGATGCTTGGGCTCTCGTGGGCGGCCATGGCCGGCATCGGCGTGCTGCAGTACGGCTACGGCGTCGCCGTCACCGCCCTGCACGCGACCAACGGTTCGACTGTGACGGGCGCACTATGGGTGCTCGCCCTGTGGGTGGTGTTCCAGGCCGGCGCGGCCGCACCTACTGCCGCATTGAGCCACCGGTTTGCGCTGGCCCCGTCGCGCGCCGTGCTCGTCGGGGCCGTTTTGTGTGCCGCAGGCCCGTTGACCCTCGCCTACACCGACAGCCTTGCGCTCGCAGTGCTGGGCTACTCCGTGCTATGCGGCACCGGCGCCGGAATCGTCTATGCCACATGCACATCCACCGTCGCGAAGTGGTATCCGGAGGAGCGCGCCGTCCGGGTCGGATCTGTCACCGGGGCCTTCGGCTATGGCGCCGTGCCGTTCATCGCGCTCTTCGCCGCCGTCCTCACACCAGGAAACCGGGCGGAGATCTTCGCAGGCGTTGGCGTCTGCGTCCTCCTCGTCGTCGCGGTGTGCGGTGCGCTCCTGCGGGATCCGCCTGCGGGATGGTGGCCACCCGAGATCGACCCCAAACTGTGGGCCATCGACAAGCGGGTGAACCGCGGCCTGCGCAACAACGTCCCGGCGTTGCGGCAGTACTCACCTCGCGAGGCCGTCCGGACGCCTGCGTTCGTGGTCATGTACCTCATCCTGGTGTTCGCCGCCGCGGCCTCGCTGCTGGCCATCGTGTACATCCCGTTCGTCGCGATGTCCCACGGCTTTTCGCTCGCCATCGGAGCGTCGGCGGTCGGCCTGCTCGCCGTCGTCAACGGAGCGGGCCGCAGCGTCGCCGGCCGGATCTCCGACCGCTTCGGACGCCGGCAGACGCTGAGCGTCGCGCTTGTCCTCGAGGGCTGCGCACAGTTGGGGCTCGTCCATTCCGCATCGGTCGGGCAGGCCACCGCCTTCGTGGCCTTCGCTGCGCTGAGCGGGATGGCGGGTGGCGCGTTCTACCCGCTGTTCGCCAGCCTGGTTGCCGACTACTTCGGCGAGCGCAACGCCGTGCGCAACTTCGGCGTGGTCTACAGCGCCAAGCTGTTCGGCGGCATCATCGGCGTCGGGCTGCCCGCGTTGGTGGTCGCGTCGGATGGCCTCACGCATCTGTTCGTCGCCGCCGGCCTGCTCAGCCTGTGCGCCGCCGTCATGACACGGCTGCTCCATCGCCCCGGATACCCGGAAATCCACCTGCCCCGATAATGGCTTAGCCCCCAAGGAGATTCGATGTCGAGCGCTGCCGATCGAGAAGAGCTCAACGAGCTCAGTGGTGCCCTTTTGAAGTGCGTGACATCGTTGGCGTCGAAATGTGCTGATACCCCGGCCATGCGACGCCTTGTCAATGACGCCGAACGCATTCTCAACGGCGTCGACCGCCTCGACATCGACGTCGAAGAGCTGGAACTGACGCGGGGTCACACCCCGTCCCTCGAGATGATCCAAATCCCGGACACCCAGTACGACATCGATTTCTGGCGGGATGTCGACCACGAAGGCGTCGGCGGGCAGAGCAGCGCGTGTGCCCTCGACTCGCGTAGCCGGCGCCGCAGATAGCTTGCCCGGCCGCGTCCGTTCTCCCAGCGTCCCGTCGTGGATTGCACCAAATCGCCCTCCGCGGGCATGAATTTAGGCTAGCTAATGTTGCGCAGTCAAAGGGGTTGAGATCTGGTCGCGGATCGGCCGGCCGGTGGTCTGGTGGCGCCATCGCCTTTGACCACTGCTTGTATGCAGTCGGGCCTGCCCACCCGTGGGATGTAGATGGCGGGCGGCGCGGCGGCGACACCGCCTCTGCAACGGATAATTCCGACAGACCACCACCGACCTGGGCTGGCCGTGCCACGTCGAGCGGTTGGGCGGCCGACACCGACAGAAGCGAACCCGGTCTCGAAATAGTCGTGATACGAGGGTCTCAAAGCTCCTTGTCGGGCGGCGTGGCGATATGACGGACATCCCTGCGCAGGGGTGAAACGATACTGACGTGGACGGCACAGAGGACCGTCGAGGCGCACTGACAGCAACTAGACTGTCGTGTGGGTCGTGTGGCATGGAGCTGCAGCAGAATTCCAAGTTCTGTAGCGAGTGCGGTACACCCCTTGCACCGGTCAGTAGATCCGCTGAGTACAAGCAGGTGACGGTGCTGTTCGCCGACGTCGTTCATTCAATGGACATCGCAGCGGCCGTGGGGGCGGAGCGTCTGCGCGAGATCATGGCCGATCTCGTCGAGCGATCTGCGTCGGTGGTGAAGCGCTACGGCGGAACCGTGGACAAGTTCACCGGCGATGGCCTCATGGCTGTCTTCGGCGCACCATTTGCGCTGGAGGACCATGCGTTTCGCGCCTGTCTTGCTGCCCTCGCAATCCAGGAGACCGTCAAGGAATTGGCTACTGAGGTTCAGCGCCGTGACCACATTGATCTGTCTGTACGCGTGGGGCTCAACTCGGGCCAGGTCATCGCGGGTGAAATCGGTTCGGGTTCATTAGGTTACACCGCTATCGGTGAGCACGTCGGAATGGCCCAGCGCATGGAATCGGCTGCGCCCGCAGGCGAGATCATGCTGAGTTCTTCCACTGCACATTTGGTCGAGGACTTGGCTGTGCTCAGCGCAGCCGAGATGGTGGATATCAAGGGCGCCGCCGATCCAGTGCCGGCGCATCGCCTGATCGGCGCGGTTGCCCGTGGTGAGCGATTGCGGCGGCCAGCGTCCACCCTCGTCGGGCGTGAGTGGCAGTTGGGTGCGCTCGCGGGCATGTTGGATCAAGCTATCAAGGGACACGGGTGCGTCGCCGGCGTGGTGGGACCGGCAGGCATCGGCAAGAGCCGCATCTTGTCCGAGTTGACTGCTATCGCGACAAGCCGTGGTGTCGAAGTCTTTTCGGCGTATTGCGAATCTCACACGTGCGATGTCCCGTTCTACGCCTCCAACGGACTGCTGCGCGCCGCGATAGGGATAGAAGGGCTCGACGCTTCGGCAGCGCGGGAACGTGTGAGGGAGCAGAATCCCGGGGCCGATCATGCCGATCTCGTGCTCCTTGACGATCTGCTCGGCATCGGCGATCCAACGGTCGCGGTGCCCGAAGTGGCGCCCGAGGCCCGTCGGCGCAGGGTTGCTTCGGTTGTGAATGCGGCCGTGCTGAGGCGCACGACGCCCGCCGTGTTTATCATCGAGGACGCCCACTGGATCGACGAGACCAGCGAGTCGGTTCTAACCGAGTTCTTGCCCGTCGTTCCCCAAACTCGCTCACTCACGCTGATCACGTACCGCCCGGAGTACCGCGGCCGGCTGAGCCAGGCGCGCGGCGGCCAAACCATTGCCCTGGCGCCGCTCGATGATCCGCAAACCGCCGCCCTCGTCGCCGAGCAGCTTGGCGCGCATCCGTCGGTCGCCGGACTCGCCGACCAGATTGTGGAACGTGCGGCAGGGAACCCGTTTTTCGTCGAGGCGATCGCGCGGGACCTGGCCGACCGTGGGGTCATCGTCGGTCGGCCAGGAGAATATGTGGTTCCCGAAGATGTCACCGACATCAGCGTGCCTGCCACGCTCCAGGCCGCCATCGCCGCACGTATCGACCGGCTGCACAGCGCGGTCAAACGCACGCTGAGTGCCGCGGCAGTGATCGGATCGCGATTTACCATCGAGTTGCTGACCGCGCTGGGCGTCGACCCTGTGCTCGACGATTTGATCGCTGCTGAACTCATCGACCAGGTGCGCTACACACCTTGTAGCGAGTACGCCTTCCGGCACCCGCTGATCCGCGACGTCGCCTATGAAGCACAGCTGAAATCCGACCGAGCAAAACTGCACCGGCGGCTGGCAGCCGCGATCGAAGCCGGCCAACCGGAATCGGCCGAGCAGAACGCTGCGCTGATCGCCGAACATCTCGACGCTGCCGGTGATGCGCGTGCGGCGTATTCGTGGCATATGCGCGCAGGCGAGTGGTCAATCACGCGCGACGTCGCTGCTGCGGTACGGAGCTGGGAGCGGGCGGGTCAGCTTGCCGAGAAGTTGCCGCACGACGATGCAAGCACGTCCGCGATGCGTGTCGCTCCGCGTGCTCTATTGTGCGCCAATGCTTTTAGGGTGCGGCGGGGCGGTTCCGCGGCGCGATTCCCCGAGCTGCAGGAGTTGTGTGAGGCGTCCGGGGACAAAGCGTCCCTCGCGATCGGCATGTTCGGATTGCTGGCCGACACGCTGGATGAGGGCCATGTGAGTGAAGCGTCGCAGCTGGCGTCAGAGCATCTGACTCTGCTGGAATCGATTGGCGATTCGAAGCTGACAGTGGGGCTTTCGTACGTAGGGATACTTATCAAGGCCCTGTCCGCCGAGATGGCCGATGTCTTGCGGTGGTCGCAGATGACCATCGACTTGGCGGAGGGCGATCCTGCGAAGGGCAACCTCGTCGTGGATTCGCCGCTGGCCCTGGCAGTGGGAGCCCGTGGTGTGGCCCGATACTGGTTGGGTCTTCCTGGCTGGCGCGTGGATCTAGATGACGCGTGGGCGCGGGCCCGAACCGGCGATGCCCTGTCCTGCGCGACGGTCGGGGCCTACAAGTACGACCTGGCGCTATTCGCCGGCGTAGTTCGTTCCGATGACAGCGCGCTACGCGCGATCGGCGAGTCATTGCAGATCTGTGAGCAATCCGGTGATGATTTCGCGCTGGCACAAGCCCGGATGTCAATGGGTTCCGCACTGATCCACCACGACTCTGCTGACAGCGGCCGAGGAGTTGCGCTTCTCGAGCAGGTGCGCGACCAGATCCTGCAGGGCGGATTCAGCCTGGCGGAGGTGCCGATGCTCAACTTGTACATCGACCGCGAGCGGGCTCGGCGTGGCCATCGCGACGCCGCGCTGCCGTCGATGCGTGAAGCCGTCGACCTACTGTTCTCGCGCCGCCACCACACGTATTGCCTCGGCGCAACGGGCATGCTGGTGGAGACGCTACTCGAGGCTGACACGAGCGAGCTATCCGAGGTCGAGGCGGCGATTGACCGGTTGGCCGCGTCGGTCGAAGAGCATCAGCCGCTCCGCGACATCATGGTGTTGCGGCTGAGGACGCTGCTGGCAAAGGCGTGCAGAGACGACGCCGCCTACCGTGATCTTCGCGCACGTTACCGCGCTATGGCGAATTTGCTTGGCTATGAAGGACACATGGCGTGGGCCGAGGCGATGCCATGACGGCGATACGTCTGCCGAACGGGGTGGCGGGCCGATGAAGTTCTTCCATTTAACGATCGCCGAGGCATTGGGCCTGGCTGTTGCGACATGAAGACCGGGACCAAGGCTGTATCACCGGCTCGAGCGGCAGGACGGTCATACAAACCGGATACACAATGGCCCCAGCCTGCCCCAACCCGATCCCGCGTCTAACCGGAACCCGGACGTTAGACTTTAAGGGTCCATGTTTCGGCGACTAAGCTTCAGATTGCTCGGTTCCTTGGCATATCCGATTACGTGACATGTAACGACTACCGTAGCAGGGCCGTCGCGGCCACCGCGACAGGTTCGAAATCCGTTGTCTCCGAATCGACGAGCTCGAATAGTCGTCGTTTCATGCGTGGGTCCCAGAACCTACTGACGTGGTTGGCGACCTCGGCGACCGCCTCATCCGTGGGCAGGTAGGCGAGGTGAACGGCGATCTTGTTGATCAGCGTGATCTCGGTAGGCACGTTGTGCGACATGTCAATCCACGAGTCCAACGACCAGCTCACGGTCTGCGGTCGCTTCGCCATTCAGATGCGAAACCGGATGCGTGAGCGACACCTGGACAGCCGTCACCTTGTACTCCGGGCAGTTCGTCGCCCAGTCGGAGTTCTCTGTTGTCACGACGTTCGCCCCAGTCACCGGGTAGTGGAACGTGGTGTACACGACGCCGGTCGGCATCCGATCGGATAGCTGCGCATGCAGCGTCGTCGCGCCGACCCGGCTGGCCAACGTGACCTCGTCGCCGTCCTCGATACCGCGCACCTCGGCGTCGTGGGGATGGATCTCCAGCACATCCTCTTCGTGCCACGCGATGTTCGCGGTGCGCCGGGTCTGCGCTCCGACGTTGTACTGACTGAGGATTCGGCCCGTCGTCAGGATCAGCGGGAACCGCCGAGTGCTGCGCTCATCGGTCGCCACGAACGGAGTCGGCACGAATCTGCCAAGGCCCCTGGTGAACGAATCGACATGCATGATCGGCGTACCCTCGGGCGCGCCCTCGTCGCACGGCCACTGGATGCTGCCCGCCTCGTCGAGTTTGTCGAACGAAACACCCGCGAACGTCGGTGTCACAGAAGCGATCTCGTCCATGATCTGGCTGGGATGGTCGTAGTGCATGGGATAGCCCATCGCCGTGGCGATCTGGCAGACGATGTCCCATTCGTGCTGGCCGCTCTTCGGCTTCATCACCGCGCGGACTCGGTTGATCCGGCGTTCGGCGTTGGTGAAGGTGCCGTCTTTCTCCAGGAACGACGCGCCAGGCAGGAACACGTGGGCGTACTTCGCGGTCTCGTTGAGGAACAGGTCCTGGACCACCACCAGCTCCATCGCCCCCAGTGCCGCCAGGACATGCTTGACGTTCGGGTCGGATTGCGCGATGTCTTCACCGTGGACGAACAGCCCCCGGAATGTGCCCTCGATCGCGGCGTCGAACATGTTCGGGATGCGCAACCCCGGCTCAGCCAACAGTGTTGTACCCCAGAGGTTTTCGAACACCGTGCGCACCGCGTCGTCCGACACGTGCCGGTAGCCGCTCAGCTCGTGCGGGAAGGAACCCATGTCGCAGGCGCCCTGCACGTTGTTCTGGCCGCGCAGCGGGTTCACACCGACACCGTCGCGGCCGATATTGCCGCACGCCATGGCCAGATTCGCCATACCCATGACCATGGTCGAGCCCTGGCTGTGTTCCGTCACGCCAAGGCCGTAGTAAATCGCCCCGTTCGGCGCCATCGCATACAGGCGTGCGGCGGCGCGCAGCTCCTCGGCGGGCACAGCGGTGATCGACTCGACGGCCTCGGGGCTGTGCTCGTCGCCGGAGATGAACGCTGCCCACTCGTCGAATCCCTCACACCTGTCCGCCACGAACGCCTTGTCCATCAGGCCCTCGGTCACCACAACGTGCGCCATGGCATTGACGACCGCCACGTTCGTTCCTGGCCGCAACTGCAGGTGGTGATCAGCCTCGACGTGCGGCGAGCGCACCAAGTCGATGCGGCGCGGGTCGGCCACGATGAGCCGCGCCCCCTGACGCAACCGCTGCTTCATTCTGGACGCGAAGACCGGGTGCCCGTCCGTTGGGTTGGCCCCGATCACCATGATGACATCGGCCTGCGCCACGGACTTAAAGTCCTGCGTGCCTGCCGACTCGCCGAAGGTCTGCTTGAGCCCATACCCCGTTGGCGAGTGGCACACCCGGGCACACGTGTCCACGTTGTTGCTGCCGAACGCGGCGCGAACCATCTTCTGGACGACGTAGACCTCTTCGTTGGTGCACCGCGACGAGGTGATCCCGCCGATCGCCCCAGCACCGTGCCGCTGCTTGATCTCCAGCATCCTGCGGGCGACAGTGCCGATCGCCTCGTCCCACTCGACCTCACGCCACGGGTCGGTGATCTTCTCGCGAACCATCGGGCGCAGCATCCGGTCAGGGTGCGTTGCGTAGCCGAATGCGAACCGCCCCTTGACACACGAGTGGCCCTCGTTGGCGCCGCCATCCTTGTGGGGCACCATGCGGACCACCTCGTCACCGCGCAACTCCGCCTTGAACGAGCAGCCGACACCGCAGTAGGCGCACGTGGTGATCACCGACCGGGTCGGCATCCCCAGCTGGATCACCGACTTCTCCTGCAGGGTGGATGTCGGGCACGCCTGCACACAGGCGCCGCACGATACGCATTCCGAGTCCATGAACGACTCGCCCGCACCGGCCGACACCTTCGAGTCGAAGCCACGGCCTTCGATCGTCAGCGCGAACGTGCCCTGAATCTCGTCACAGGCCCGCACACAACGGGAACAGGCAATGCATTTCGACGGGTCGAAGTCGAAGTACGGATTGCTGTCGTCGACGACCGCGTCCAGGTGGTTCGCCCCGTCGTAGCCGTACCTGACCTGACGCAGCCCGACCACGCCCGCCATGTCCTGCAATTCGCAATCCCCGTTCGCCGGACAGGTCAGGCAGTCCAGCGGATGGTCGGAGATGTAGAGCTCCATCACGTTCTCACGGAGCTTGGCGACTTTCGGCGTCTGGGTATGTACGACCATGCCGTCGGCGACCGGGGTGGTGCACGAGGCGGGAGTGCCACGGCGGCCGTCGATCTCGACAAGACACAGCCGGCAGGAGCCGAACGCTTCGAGCGAATCCGTTGCGCAAAGCTTGGGCACGTCGACGCCGGCCATCGCAGCGGCCCGCATGACGGATGTGCCTTCAGGAACGGCGACCCGCATCCCGTCGACCTCGAGCGAGACCGACGCGGGGCCGTCCTTGGCCGGGGTGCCGAAGTCAGGTTCCTTGAGCAACGTCATGGTGTACCTTCCGTCTTCACGCTGATGGGAAGCTGCATGCCTGGCGAAATCGGTTGCCCGGCATAGAAATCGTCTGGGAAATGTTCGATCGCGCTGCGCACCGGCATCGGAGTCAGCCCGCCCATCGCACACAACGAGCCCTCGGTCATCACATCGCAGAGGTCTTCGAGCAGGGCCAGGTTCTCGTCGCGGTGCTCACCCGCCCTGATCCGGTCGATCACCTCGACGCCACGCACCGAACCCACGCGGCACGGCGTGCACTTGCCGCACGACTCGGCGGCGCAGAACTCCATGGCGAACCGGGCCTGCGCCGCCATGTCGACGGTGTCGTCGAACACGACGACGCCGCCGTGACCGACCATCGCACCGGCCGCAACGAACGCCTCATAATCCATCGGCAGGTCGAACTGGGAACTCGGCAGGTATGCGCCGAGCGGACCGCCAACCTGGACAGCGCGCACCGGACGCCCCGAAAGGGTCCCTCCGCCATAGCCGTTCACGAGTTCACCCAGCGTCACCCCGAAGGCCTTCTCCACGAGACCGCCCTGGCGAATGTTACCGCCGAGCTGGAACAGCTGCGTGCCACGCGAACGCTCGACACCGAACTGCTGATACGCCGCCGCACCGTCTGCCATGACCGTCGGCACGCTGGACAGCGTGAGCACGTTGTTCACTACTGTCGGCTTGCCGAACAGGCCGTGGATGGCCGGGATCGGCGGCTTCGCACGGACCATGCCGCGCTTGCCCTCCAGGCTTTCCAGCATGGAGGTTTCCTCGCCGCAGATGTAGGCGCCGCCACCGACACGGACATGCATGTCGAAGCTCAGCGACGAGCCGAGGACGCTGTCGCCGAGCCAGCCTTGCCCACGCGCGATCTCGATGGCGGAACGCATTGTCGCCACGGCGTCGGGGTACTCGGACCTGATGTAGATGTAACCCTCGGAGGCACCGACGGCATAGGCGGCGATCGTCATGCCCTCGATGAGCATGAACGGATCGCCCTCCATGACCATCCGGTCCGCGAACGTGCCGCTGTCTCCTTCGTCCGCGTTGCAGCAGACGAACTTCAGCTCGTCGACGCATTCTCCGACGGTCTTCCATTTGATGCCTGCCGGGAAGCCGGCGCCTCCGCGCCCGCGCAACCCGGAGTCCGTCACCTCGGCGACCACCTCGGCCTGCGACATCTCCAGCGCCCGCCGCAGCCCGGCGAGGCCGCCGTGACTCAGATAGTCGTTGGGGGACAACGGATCGGTGACGCCCACTCGTGCGAACGTGATCCGGTCCTGGCTCGCCATCCAGGGGAGGTCCTCGACCACGCCCACCCGTGACGGGTGGGCCGCGCCGTCGAACAGGCCTGCAGCCACGAGGTCGTCGACGTCACCGGGGCTGACGGGTCCGTAGCCGATTCGTCCTTCCTGCGTCACCACCTCGACCAACGGTTCCAGCCACAGCATGCCGCGAGACCCGTTGCGAATCAACCGGATTGGCCGGCCCACCCGGACCGCGGCGCGCAGCAGTTCGTCGGCGACCTCGTCCGCCCCGACCGATGTCGCCGCGGAATCCCTTGGCACGTAGACCGTGACCGGTGTCGCACTCATTGGGAGATCGCCTTCTCGAGGATCAGCGACAGGCGAGTCTCGTCCAGCCTGCCGTGTAGCCGGCCGTCCACCTGAGCCGCGGGCCCCAGCGCGCAGTTGCCAAGGCAGAAGACCTGTTCGGCGGTCAGCGATCGGTCCCACGTGGTCTCCCCAAGCGCCACGCCGTAGCGAGCCTGCAGGTGCGCCACCAGTCCTTCGGCGCCGAGAGCCTGACACGCCTCGGCCCGGCAGACCCGAACCGTCGTGCGGCCCGCGGGTTCGGATCGGAAGTCGTGGTAGAAGCTGACGACCCCGTGCACGTCGGCGCGAGACAGGTTGAGTTCCTCCGCCAGTACTGGAATCGCCTCCCGCGGAACACAACCCAGCGACTCCTGGACCGCATGCAGGATGGGAAGCAGCGCGCCGCGCTGTGAGCGATGGGCGGCAGCGATCTCTCTGACCACGGCTGCGACCGTCGCCTCCCCCGTTGTCGTGGGATTCATGGACTTCCTCCGGGATAGGCGATTGGGCGGAACCGCCCCAGGCTTGTGACCTGGGGCGGTTCACACCCGGGCGGGCCGATCTAGACGACGACCTTGTTCTTGTGGAACTGCTCGATGGTGTCCGCGTCGTATCCCAGCTGGGCGAGAACCTCGTCGGTGTGCTCGCCGAGCAGTGGGGCGCCCTTGATCTCGGGCTTGAACGCGGAGAACTTGATCGGGCTGCCGACGGTCAGGAACGACCCGCGGCCCTTCTGATCCACCTCGACGACACTGCCTGCCTCGCGCAGCGCCGGGTCAACGGCGAGCTCCTTCATGCTCATCACCGGCGCGCAGGGCACCTCCCACTCGCGCAGGATGTCGACCGCCTCGTACTTGGTCTTGTCGGCCAGCCACTTCTCGATCTCGGCGAAGATGTCGAAGATCTTGTCCTGGCGGGCGAGCGCGGTGCTGTAGCCCGGGTCCTCGGCCCATTCCGGCCTGCCGATGACCTCGGCCGTGCGCTTCCAGTTCTGCTCCTGGACCGTGAAGTAGATGTAGGCGTTGGGGTCGTCCTCCCAGCCCTTGCACTTGAGCACCCAGCCCGGCTGGCCACCGCCGCCTGCGTTGCCGCCGCGCGGGACGGTGTCGCCGAACTCGCCATTAGGGTACTGCGGGTACTCCTCAAGGTAGCCAACCGCTTCCAGCCGCTGCTGGTCGCGAAGCTTGACCCGGCACAGGTTGAGCACGGAGTCCTGCATCGAGGCCGAGACCTTCTGACCCTTTCCGGTCTTGTCGCGTGCGATCAGCGCGGTGAGGATGCCGATCAGCAGATGCATGCCCGTGTTGCTGTCGCCGAGGGCTGCACCGCTGACGGTCGGGGGACCGTCCCAGAAGCCGGTGGTCGACGCGGCGCCACCTGCACACTGCGCGACATTCTCGTAGACCTTGAGGTCATTCCACGGTGACGCGTCGTTGAATCCCTTGACAGAGCCGAAGATCAGCCGCGGGTTCCACTCCTGCAGCTTGTCCCACGACAGGCCCATCCGGTCCATGGCACCTGGTGCGAAGTTCTCGACCAGCACATCGGCATCGCGGATCAGCTTCTCCATCACCTCGAGTCCCTCTGGTGACTTCGTGTTGATCGCCAGCGAGCGCTTGTTGCTGTTGAGCATGGTGAAGTACAGGGCGTCGACGTCGGGGATGTCCCGCAGCTGACCTCGCGTCACGTCACCCCCGCCGGGACGCTCGACCTTCAGCACATCGGCTCCGAACCAGGCGAGCATCTGGGTGCACGCCGGGCCTGCCTGGACGCCGGTGAAGTCGATCACCTTGATCCCTGCGAGTGGTAGTTCAGTCATGACACGTTCCTTTCCTCAATCGTTCAGCGTTGGTTGGTAATGCCCTTGGGGTTGAGATGGGCGATGTTGCCGCTCTCGGTGCCGTCGGAGGGGTCGATGATGCAGTCGATGAGTGCCGGCCTGCCCGATGCCAGGGCCTCCCGCAGGCAGGCGGCGACCTCGTCGGGCGTCGTCGCCTGATATCCCTTGCCTCCGAACGCCTTGATCATGTATTCGTGGCGGGCCTGCAGCGCTGTCGGCGCCGGGTCCGCGGAGCCGGAGACGTCGTCGCCGCGGTAGACGCCGCTGTTGTTGA
The DNA here is from genome assembly GCA_963766465.1 of uncultured Actinomycetota bacterium. Taxonomy (GTDB): domain Bacteria; phylum Actinomycetota; class Actinomycetes; order Mycobacteriales; family Mycobacteriaceae; genus Mycobacterium. The sequence goes on along the minus strand of CAVXZT010000008.1, from coordinate 695,638 downwards.
GGACGACGGTGACGATCGGCAGGTTGTACCGGCAGATCGCCTCGAGCTCCATGCCGCTGAACCCGAACGCGCTGTCACCTTCGATCGCGACGACCGGCTCGCCGGTCTCGACGGCGGCGGCGATCGCGTAGCCCATGCCGATGCCCATGACGCCCCACGTCCCGCTGTCCAGTCGGTGACGGGGTACCTGCATGCCGATTGTGTTGCGCGCCAAGTCAAGTGCATTCGCGCCCTCATTGACGACATACGCCTGCGGGTTGTCGTGCAGCACGTCGCGGATGGCCTGCAACGCGCCGAGGAACTTCATCGGGGTTGCAGTCAGGGCGGCCTCAAGGCGACCCGCCATCTTGGCGACGTTCTGCGCCGACTTGGCCGCGAGTTCCTCGCGCCATTGGGTCTGCACGGTGATCTGACCGGGTTTGGCCCTTTCGAGGAGTGCCTCCATCACCGAACCGACGTCACCAACGAGCGGGGCGGCGATGGGTTGGTTGCTGTCCATCTCGGCTGCGGCGATGTCGACCTGAATGAATTTGGCGTTCGGGTTCCATTGCGGCGCATCGCCAAATCCGAGCAGCCAGTTCAGCCGCGCACCGACCAGCATCACCACGTCGGCATTCTTCAACGCCAGCGATCGGGCGGTTGCTGCCGACTGCGGGTGGTCGTCGGGCAGCAAGCCTTTCGCCATCGACATCGGCACGTACGGAACGCCTGTGGTCTCGACGAATTCGCGGATCTGCTCATCGGCCTGCGCGTAGGCGGCGCCCTTGCCGAGCACGATCAACGGCCGCTTGGCGTTGGCCAGCAGGTCGATTGCGGAGTCGACCGCCTCGGTTTCTGGCAGCTGGCGCGGTGCCGGGTTGACAACCCGCCACAGCGTCGCCGCGGCCTCTTCGGCGTCGAGCACCTCGCCGAGCACGGCGGCCGGGATGTCGAGGTAGACGCCGCCTGGCCTGCCGGACACCGCGGTGCGGATCGCCCTTGCGATGCCACGGCCGATGTCCTCGGCCCGAGATACTCGGTAGGCCGCCTTGGCGAACATCTTGGCCGCCGCCAGCTGATCCATCTCTTCGTAGTCTCCGCGCTGGAGGTCGACGAGATGGCGCTCACTAGACCCCGAGATCTGAACCATCGGGAAGCAGTTCGTGGTGGCATTGGCAAGCGCAACAAGCCCGTTGAGGAAGCCGGGTGCCGACACGGTCAGACAGATGCCGGGCTTCTTGGTCAGGAAGCCTGCCGCGGCCGCCGCATGGCCGGCATCGCTCTCGTGGCGGAAGCCGATGTAGCGGATGCCCGACGCCTGTGCGAGGCGGGCCAGGTCGGTGATCGGGATTCCGACGACACCGTAGATGGTCTGCACGTCGTTGAGCTTGAGCGCGTCGACGACCAAGTGGATCCCGTCAGTGAGGGTGCCCACGTCGTCGGTACCCTCCGGCTCCGTGTCTCGCATGGGAGCGACGGTCATGATGTGGACCCTTCCTAGTCTTTCGAGAAGATTGCGATTTCCCTTACGTACTACGACTTTTCACGTTGTGGATCGGGCTGTCCAAGACCTGCTGTCAACCGGCCGATAAACGCCGGTTATCAAGGGGAGCCGCAGCGTCGCCGCAGCGCTCCAGATCGAAGGCTTCGTCCAAATGCGGGCCCGCCGCCACGTTCAAGAACGCCCTGGCCGCAACCGAACCGGGGCCGGCATGGATCGCCATGGAGATCTGGGCGGTCGTTTCGGGTTCGACGAGGCGGATGGCTCTCGCCGTTCCTGTGACCGGCATCGCGCGCAGCCAGGTGTGCGGTACCACGCTCGCCCATGCGCCCGTTGCCACGTGTGCGCACAGCGAGGCGACCGAATCCGTCTCCACCTGAGGTATCGCCACTGCGCCATTCGCCGCGAACGCCTTGTCGATGAACTGGCGGAATCGCATGTTCGGCATCAGCAATGCGAGCGGCAGTTGGGCCGCCTCGGCCCACGTGATGGTGCGGGTGGCGGGCACGAGCTGCTCGCCGGAGACGAGCAAGACATACCGTTCCTTGTACAGCGGCACGACCTCAAGGCCGGACTGGTCGTCCGGCCCAAAGTGGGCGATGGCGGCATCCAGCTCGAAGTCGCGCAGTTGGCGCAGCAGCTCCGTGGACGACAACCGAGAGCAGATGGTCACCTTGGCCAGCGGGTGCAGCGCGCAGAAGGCGGCGACGGGCAGTGCGGTCGTCGTCGACACCGTCGGCCCCGTGCCAAGGCGGAGCGTGCCGGAGATACCGGACCGCATCGCGGCGGCTTCGGCCTTCAGGTTGTCGTGTTCGGCGAGCACCCGCTTGGCCCAGACCACGAGCCGTTCGCCCTCAAGCGTCAGACCCTCGAAGTTCTGACCGCGGTTGATGAGCGTGACGTTCAGCTCCCGCTCCAGCTTGGCGACGGCCGTGGAGAGGGCGGGCTGCGACACGTAGCAGGCCTCCGCAGCACGGGCGAAGTGCCTCTCCCTGGCGACGGCCACGAAGTACTCCAGCTGGCGTAGCAGCATGGGCACTCCTCCTCGTTCTGGACCGGCCATCAGGAACTATACAGGATTGTATGCAGTATTCCCTATTCGGTATGCTACCTATGGCATGACAGAGATGTCCACCTGGAACAGCGACGTGAAAGGCAGCAGCACATGAGCGAGACGGTGTCGACGAATGGGCAATCAACCAAGAGCCGAGTGACCAACGCCTGGCTCGCCGAGGCGGTCGTGACCGAATCCGCCGAGGCCATCGTGGTGACCGATCCGGACGGACTCATCCTGCTGTGGAACGAGGGCGCCGCCCGGATCTTCGGGTTCGCGGCTGCCGACGTCGTCGGCCAAAACCTCGACGTGATCATCCCGGAGAAGCTGCGGGCACGGCATTGGCAGGGTTACCAACAGACAATGCTCACCGGATACACCCGCTATGGGGACAAGCTGTTGAGCGTGCCCGCCCTGCACCGCGACGGACATCGGCTGTCGATCGAATTCAGTGTGGCGCTCTTGCGCGACGAGGCCGACCAGATCGTGGGGATCTCGGCCATCATGCGCGAGGTCACCGAGCGCCGCGAAGCCGAGAAAGCGTTGCGCACCAAGCTGTCCGAACTCCAGAAGCAGGTCGAGTCGGACTGATCGATCACTCGATCCGCAGCACCCGCACCGAATCGGTGCATCCCGACACACCGCTGCGGCTCCCGGACACCACCACGACCAGACTTCCCGGCTGGTACATGCCCATGGCGGCCAACCCCCGGCCCACCTCGGTGGGCAGCGTTTCGGCCGTGGTCGCGGGTGCCAGCACGGCGGACTCGATGCCCCAGGAGAACGCCAGGCGGGCCCGAACCGACTCGTCGTGCGCAAAAGCCAACAGCGGCAACGGCGATCGCTGGCGCGCCAGTCGCAGGCCCGTGTCACCCGTCCTGGTGAAGCAGCACAACGCCGCGGCGCCGAGCCGCCTGCCCAGCTCGCAAGCGGCCGCCGCGACCGCATCGCCGACGCCGACGTCGTCGCCGTCGTCCTCGACAACCCACTCGGGCGCTACCCCTTGACGCGGCATGTCCTCGGCCGCCTCGACAATGCGTGCCATCGTCGCGACCGTGTGGGCGGGAAACTTCCCCACGCTCGACTCGGCGGACAGCATCACCGCGTCGGTTCCGTCGAGGACAGCGTTGGCCACGTCGGAGACCTCGGCGCGGGTCGGCCGCCGATCGGTGATCATCGAATCCAGCATCTGCGTTGCGACGATCACCGGCTTGGCCGCCTGGCGGCACAGATCGATGGCCCGCTTCTGCACCAGCGGAACCTGCTCCAGCGGCATCTCCACGCCGAGATCCCCGCGGGCCACCATCAGACCGTCGAACGCATCGACGATCGCGGACAGGTCCGAAACCGCTTCGGGTTTCTCGAGTTTCGCCATCACCGGCACCCACACGCCGACCTCGTCCATCACGGCGTGGGCGAGCTTGACCTCCTCGGGTGCCCGCACGAACGACATGGCAACCATGTCGACGCCGAGCTCGAGGGCGAACTTCAGGTCTTCGATGTCCTTCTCAGACAGGGGAGGCACGCTGACGTCGACACCCGGCAGTGAGATGCCCTTGTGATCGCTGACCGGGCCGCCCTGCAGCACCTCGCACGTGATGTCGTCGCCGCTGACGTCGACCACGCGCAGGTCGACCTTGCCGTCGTCGACGAGCAGCCGATCACCGGCCGCCACATCGGCAGCCAACCCCTCATACGTGGTGGAGACGCGGTCATGGTCACCGGGACACTCCGCGGTGGTGATGACGATGTGCTCACCGGTGGCCCAGACCACCGGACCGGCGGCGAACCAGCCGAGCCGGATCTTGGGTCCCTGTAGATCCGCGAGCACCCCGATGGGACGCGCGCGTTCGGCGGAGATCCGGCGGACGGTGTCGTAGACGGCAGAGTGCTCCGCGTGCGTGCCGTGGCTGAAATTCAGTCGCGCCACATTCATTCCGGCGTCGACGAGTTCGGCCAGCGCCTCCGCGGTACTGGTGGCGGGCCCTAAAGTGCAGACAATCTTTGCGCGACGATTCACGGTCGGTCCCCTCAGGACATAACGGGCTGCGGCACTGACTCGCATGTGCGTGCCAGCAGATCGGTGGCGGCGTGGATGGTCCGCAGCGTCGGTGCTGGGGCTCCCGTCAGGTCGGCCATCTCCACCACCGCGGTCACGATGGCGTCGAGCTCCAGCTGCTTACCCGCCTCGAGGTCTTGCAGCATGGACGTCTTGTGGTGCCCCACGTTCTCGGCTCCGCGCAACCGCTTCTCGATCGAGATGTCGGGGGTGCTGCCCACCCTTGCGGCAATGTCGAGCGTCTCCTCCATCAACTGGGTGACCACTCGCCGGGTGCCGGGGTGCTGGCACAACTCCACCATCGTCGCTCTGGTGAGCGCGCTGAGCGGGTTGAACGCGACATTTCCCATCAGCTTGATCCAGATGTCGCTGCGCAGGTCCGCCTCGACGGGCGCCTTCAGTCCGCCGGCAATCATCGCTTCGCTCAACGCAATACAGCGCTGCGAGATCTCCCCCGACGGCTCCCCGATCGAGAACCGAGTGCCTTCGATGTGCCGGATCACCCCAGGCGCCTCGATCGTGGTGGCCGGATACACCACACAACCGATCGCCCGCTCCCGCGACAACACTGCGCTAGTGGCACCATCCGGATCGACGGCCTCGACCCGACGGCCCGTGTACGGGCCGGGCAACTCGTGGAAGTACCACCACGGAATTCCGTTCTGCGCGGCCAGAACTGCGGTGTTCGGGCCCAGCAGCGGTTCCACCAACGGACCGCACGACGGGTAGCTGTGCGCCTTCAGGCCGAGGAAGACATAGTCGACGGGCCCGATCTCGTGTGGGTCATCCGTCGCATGCGGGAAAGCCACGAAATCGCCACGCTCACTGAGCACGCGCACACCGTTTTCCCGCATCGCGTGCAGGTGCTGGTTCCTGGCGATGAGGTGCACGTCTGCCCCACCACGCTGCATTGCGGCGCCCCAGTAGGCGCCGATCGCTCCCGCGCCAACCACTGCAATCCTCACGGCGACCCCTTTCGTTCGCATACTGTATGCACTGGTATGTCCGAGTGTCTAGGCTCGGACAGGGACTCAGCGTACCTGTTGCATACTGTATGCGATATACCTATTCTGATCCCAGTTCCTGCTGGGCATCGACGCATGCCCACATGCGCGCAGCCCTGGAACGTTCTGCCCGGCCAAGCCAGGAAGAGGAATATGACGCTTATCGGAGTGCCCCGGGAAACCATTCCCGGCGAACGCCGCGTTGCGCTGGTCCCCAAGGTCGTCGAACGACTCTGCGGTGCAGGCCTTTCCGTCGTAGTCGAGGCGGACGCCGGCGCCGCGGCCCTGATCGCCGACGAGCAGTACGAAGAGGCCGGAGCCACCATCGGTGACCCATGGCCTTCCGACGTCGTCGTCAAGGTGAACCCACCAACCGACGACGAAATCAGCATGCTGAAGCCTGGATCGATCGTGACCGGGTTCCTGGCGCCACGCACCCGCCCCGAGGTCGCGGACCGACTGCGGTTGGCGGGCGTCACCGGGTTCGCCATGGAAGCCGTGCCGCGCATCTCCCGTGCGCAGACCATGGACGCGCTGTCGTCGCAGGCCAACGTCGCGGGGTACAAGTCGGTGCTGCTCGCCGCCGACTGCTCGACGCGCTTCTTCCCCATGCTCACCACGGCCGCAGGAACGGTGAAACCGTCGACGGTTCTTGTGCTCGGCGTCGGCGTCGCCGGGCTTCAGGCGCTGGCCACCGCCAAGCGGCTCGGTGCCCGCACCACCGGCTTCGACGTCCGGCCCGAGGTCGCCGAACAGGTCCGGTCGCTCGGCGCCCAATGGCTGGAGCTCGGTGTGCAGGCTGCAGGCGACGGCGGCTACGCCCGCGCGCTCACCTCAGAGGAGCAGGCCGAGCAGCAGCTGCGGCTTACCGAAGCGATCTCCGGCTTCGACGTGGTGATCACGACGGCGCTCGTTCCCGGCCGCCCGGCACCCCGACTGGTCACCGCCGAGGCGGTGCGCCGAATGCGCGCGGGCAGCGTGGTCGTCGACCTCGCCGGCGAAGCAGGCGGCAACTGCGAACTCACCGCGCCGGGGGAAACCGTCGTTCGGCACGGCGTCACCATCGCATCGCCGTTGAACCTGCCCGCGACGATGCCCGAGCACGCTAGCGAGCTTTACGCCCGCAATGTCGCTGCGCTGCTCGAACACATGCTGTCCGACGGCGAGATCGTGCCGGACCTCTCCGACGAGATCCTCTCCGCGTGCTGCGTGACCTCATCCAGTGACCAGTTGACGGAGGCCCGATGACACTGCTCTCCAATCTGGCGATCCTGGTGTTAGCCGCCTTCGTCGGCTTCGCTGTGATCTCCAAGGTGCCCAACACCCTGCACACGCCGCTGATGTCCGGCACCAACGCCATCCACGGCATCGTGCTGCTCGCGGGCCTGGTTCTGCTCGGCCGCTCGGCGTCCGGTGCCTTCGAGCGGACGCTGCTGGTGATCGCCATCGCCTTCGGCGCCATCAACGTGGTTGGCGGGTTCCTTGTGACGGACCGGATGCTCGCGATGTTCAAGAAGAAGCCGAGCCCCGACTCGGGAAAGGTTGCAACAGACCATGAGTGAGCTCATCGCGGGTCTCTACATCGTCGCGTTTGCATTGTTCATCTACGGCCTGATGGGCCTGACCGGACCACGAACGGCGGTGCGCGGCAATCTCATCGCGGGTGTCGGCATGGTGATCGCGATCGTGGCGACGCTGTTGACGCCCGGGACGAGCAACTGGTTGTTGATCGCGCTCGGCCTCGTCCTCGGCACCGTCATCGGCGTGCCGTCGGCAAAGCAGGTCAAGATGACTGCCATGCCACAGCTGGTGGCACTGTTCAACGGAGTGGGCGGCGGCGCCGTGGCGCTGGTGGCCTGGGTGGAGTTCCGTGAAAGCCACGGGTACGCGACGGTGGCCGGATATGTCACCGTCACTTCGCTTTTCGCGGCAATCGTCGGCTCGGTGTCCTTCTGGGGCTCCCTGATCGCCTTCGGCAAGCTGCAGGAAGTGTTGCCGGGCAAGCCGATCAGTATGGGAAGGGCGCAGCAGCCCTTCAACGCAGCACTCCTGCTCGTCTCGGTTGGGTGTGCCGTCGCGATCGGTCTCGGCCAGCGGTCCGAGCTGCTGATCGTCGCCGTCCTGGTCACCGCGGCGGTGCTCGGCGTGATGGTCGTGCTGCCGATCGGCGGGGCGGACATGCCGGTGGTGATCTCGCTACTCAACGCGCTCACCGGGCTCTCCGCCGCGGCGACCGGGCTTGCGCTGGACAACACCGCGATGATCGTCGCGGGCATGATCGTCGGCGCCTCCGGCACCATCCTGACCAACCTGATGGCCAAGGCGATGAACCGGTCGATCCCGGCCATCGTGGCGGGCGGGTTCGGCGGGACGCCCGCCGCCGCGGGCGCGGCAGGTGGTCCGGTGGACCAGTCCGTGCGGCAGACCAGTGCGGCCGACGCGGCGCTGCAGATGGGCTATGCGAGCCAGGTGGTCATCGTTCCCGGCTACGGCATGGCCGTGTCGCAGGCACAGCACGCGGTGCGGGAGATGGCCAGCCTGCTCGAGGGCCGCGGCGTTGAGGTCAGACACGCCATTCACCCGGTCGCCGGGAGGATGCCGGGCCATATGAACGTGCTCCTCGCCGAGGCCGACGTGCCATACGAGCAGCTGAAAGAGATGGACGAGATCAACGGCGAGTTCAGCAGGGCCGACGTGGCACTGGTCATCGGCGCCAACGACGTGACCAACCCGGCGGCACGGTCGAATCCGGCGTCTCCGATCTACGGGATGCCGATCCTCAACGTGGACCAGGCCCAGTCGATCATCGTGCTCAAGCGCTCGATGAATGCCGGATTCGCAGGCATCGACAACGAGCTGTACTTCGACCCGAAGACCACGATGCTCTTCGGAGACGCGAAATCCTCGGTCAACGAAATTACCCAGGAACTGAAGGATTTGTAAGCGCGGAGCGTTGGGTGAAGGGCCGCATCACGATCGAGACCGACCACCCGCTGGTTTCATCGTGGAGGTCAATCCCAAGAGCAATAGATCAAGGCCGCGGTCGAGCTCACCGTTGCCGTCGTAATTAGCCAGAGCCGATGCCAGCGCCCGCACCTGAGGGAACTCGGTCACCGTGAGCCGGTGCAGGCCCAGACGCAACACATCATCTGTCTCCTCGGGTCGCTCGATGACTTCCTGCAACTCGTTGAGGATGTGGCCATGCAGGTACCCGAAGAGCACCCGGTAGATGTGCAGGGCGTCTTTCCCGCTGAATCCTGCGGTGGTGAGCAACGCAAGTACATCCTCCAGATGCCGCAGCATCCCAAGCGGCCGCCGGCCCAATGGCGTAGCAAGCGGTCGAGTCACCAACAGCGGCACCACGTTGGGATGCGCGAGGGCGAGACGACGGAAGTCATGGGCGACCGCACGCAGCTGACCCACCCAGTCGCGATCGGCGGTGTCCACCCGTAGTTGTCCGAGCACCATCTCGGCGACACCGTCGAGCAGTGCCGCCTTGTTCGGCACGTGCCGGTAGATCACAGTGGGATCTCTGCCCACCTCGTCGCTGAGCCGGCGCATGGACAGGCCGTCGACACCGTCGCGGTCGACGATCCTCAGTGCGGATTGCAGAATCACCGACCTACTGACCTGGCCGTCGTCGTGCGCGGTGGCCGCGCTGGACACCTCAGTTGCCGCGGCGCGTGCACCCGGCGCGGTCCGTTGCTTCACCATCTCGGGCAGCACTCCTGTTCGGCTGATTCCAGATGAGACACATCGTATGTTAACGCCATACGTCAACAATGTTGACACCCCAGAGAATTTAGCGTGTACTGGGGGTCTACCTGCAGATGAGAGGCCTCGAATGCTAATCATCGTGGGAATGATTGTTTTGCTCGCTGCCGAGGGGTGGGCGTGCTGAGCAATGCTTGGGCGGCCCACCCGCTGACCGATTTCACCGTGTTCGGATATCACCTCACGGGGTCGACCGGCACGTTGTTCCTCTTTGGGATCGCGGTCAGCGCGGTGGCGTCGCTCGGACTCTGCCTCCTGATGGTGCGTGCGCGGAGTAGAGCAACCAAAGGCAGAACACACCGACACAGACGTCCTTCACTCGGTCGCTGCGTATCCGGTGAGTACTCGATAACCGGACGAGCCGAAGTGAACCCGCAGTCGCGGAATGAGATCGCCGGAGTATCCGCCGACACGAGTTCATCCGACCGAGTTCCATCCAAGCTCGACCAAGCTAAGGGGCCGACATCGGTACCAACACAACAGTTTTGATCCTCGTCACCGCAATGGCGGCACTTGTGCTCACCAGCGTGGTCGCCCTCGTGGCGTACAAAACACGAAATCAACAGAACGGCAAGGGCAAGTCGATCCTCGGTCAAGCCGAGGAGGACGCGCTGCAACTTGAGCGTCAAGAAGCCCTAGCCGACGAGTTCGATGCGCGGGCCCATGCAGCTCAGGTCGAGGTTGACATCAAGACTGTCCGGGCGTGCAGGCTGCAAGAGCAAGCGACGGCCCATCGCAGTGAAGCAGTCACCTCCCGCGACCAGCTGAACGAGATGAGGGACCAGGCGGACAAACTGACCGCGGCCGCACAGCCCCCCGGAATGCCCCGGCTCGTAGGGTGACGGCCGGGCCAAAGGGCGTAAGGTCAGAGCATCGGGACCAATCAGGCCCCCGCGATCAAGGGGCCAGCGATGACTGACAAATCTCCTCGGCAAACGATGTCCAAGAAGGCCGGAAAATCCCTGAAGGAGAAGCGCGCCGCCAAGCACGCCAAGACGGCGGCCAAGGCCTCGTCGGCCGAGGCTTTGTTCCATGACAAGAAGCGCTGACGCGCAACAGCTTTCGCTAGGCGTTCTTGCTCGTTCACGCAAACCGAACGAGCGCAGACTGCCAATTCACCCTGCGCACTTCGCCAGGATCGACGAGAAGGTCCGGCATCGGATCTTCCTCGAAGATGGCTACGGTGCGCAGTTTGGTGCGACGGATGACGCATTGGCCGAGCTCGTCGGTGGCATCAGGAGTCGGGAACAGCTCATCGCTGGCTGCGACATCATTTTGTTGCCGAAAGTGCAGGCAGAGGATCTAACCGAACTCAATGTGGGACAGGTCGTCTTGGGCTGGCCGCATTGCGTGCAGGATGCTGCGCTGACGCAGATCGCCATTGATCGGCGGTTGACGTTGATCGCCTTCGAGGCGATGAACCACTGGCAGGCCGACGGTGGATTCGGGCTGCACGTCTTCCACAAGAACAACGAGCTCGCCGGGTACTGTTCCGTCCTGCACGCCATGCAACTGGCCGGGATTACCGGCATTTACGGTCGGCGTCTGCGCGCTGCCGTCATCGGATTCGGCGCTACTGCCCGCGGCGCGGTCACCGCGTTGAACGCCCACGGCGTCGACGATGTGCGGGTGCTGACCAATCGCGATGTGGCCGCTGTCGGTTCGCCGATTCACTCCACTCAGATCGTTCAGATGGGGCGCGACGACGACGCGCCCGAACACACGTGGGCGGATACACCGGACGACGGCGTTATCCCGGTGGCCCGGTTTCTGGCCGACAACGACATCGTCGTCAACTGCGTGCTGCAGGATCCCGACGCGCCCCTGATCTTCGTGACCGAGAACGACCTTCCGTCATTCGCACCGGGAAGCCTGATCGTCGACGTCTCCTGCGACGTGGTTATGGGTTTCAGCTGGGCGCATCCAACCTCGTTCGCCCAACCGGTCGTCGAGTTGGCGAACGGCGTGCACTACTACGCAGTGGACCACAGCCCGTCCTACTTGTGGAACTCGGCGACCTGGGAGATCAGCGAGGCACTGTTACCGCACATCGAAACGCTTCTCGCCGGGCCTGCGGCGTGGAGCTCGACTGCGACGATCCAGCGGGCCATCGAAATCCGCGACGGCGTCGTCCTCAATCCGAGCATCCTGTCGTTTCAGCACCGCGAAGATGCCTATCCGCACCATGTTCGTACCGAGCAGCTCAGCGCTCGGTGATCTCGGGCGCCGATGCGCCCGGGTGCCGAATCGTGGCACGCCTGCGACGGTTGTTCATGGGTTCGCGCGCTGACTTTTGATGTTCAAGCTGCCGGATCAGCTCACGCTTTGCTTCACCCAGAGCACGGGTTACATCCGGGTTCTCGGCGACCGCTACTAGCGGAGGAAGTCCGGGCAGATTCGTGCGCAACGTGACGCGCTGCTCGTTGCCCCCACGGTCCTGCAGGGAGACGTCGATATCCACATCATGCGGATCCCACCTCCCCACATGCGGCGCGAGCGTGGACAGCGAATCCAATACGAACGGGCGCTCCTTCGCGACGAAACCCGCACCAACGCGGATCACCGTCTCCCGAAAGACGTTTCGTTGTTCGTCCTCAGACTTGCTCATCGCGGCCTCGCTTAGCCCCAGAGTTTCACCGGATCTTCTCGGGGATCGAATTCAGCGTGTGCAAGATGTGCACGGCGAGTTCGCTTGCCGCCTTATCTCCGAGCTTCGACTGAGTCTTGATGGTGTCCGTCACGAGCTCGACACGGATGTCGTAGGGAGTGCGGAGTGTTGTTTGCGAAGACATCGCGTTTTCCTTTTCGGTCGAGCATGTTTCGCTCGCAACCGAGCTGCCCGATACCTATGACGTTACGCCCTTCCCCGCCATCGGGGTTGCCGCGGTCAGCCGATCGACACCAGTTGGTCGATCGAGTCCCTTGGCAGGTCGCCGTCGACGATCGCCGTCACCTCCATCGTGGTGAGCGCGATCGCACCCTTGTGGTTGTCGAGGAACGCGATGTCGGCGGCATCGCGTCCGGTGGCGATGCGCACCAACGCCTGCCGCGGCGCCAGCAGGGTCCCGTCGACCACCCGCCAGTGCCCCTCGACGAACGCCTCTGCCACCGCGTGGAAGTCCATGGGGTACAACCCCGGGGCGTACACCGAAACCACGCGGGCAGGCACATTCACCGCTCGCAGCATCGCCACCACCAGGTGCGCGAAGTCGCGGCACACCCCCGCGCCGGCGAGCAATGTATCCACCGCCCCGTCGATCGGATCGCTGGACCCCGGCACGTAGTTCAGCCGGTGACCCACCCACGAGGACACCTTCTCCAAGAGCGTGGTCGAATCGATGTACTCCCCGAATTCCGTTGCGGCGAAACCATAGAACTTGTCGGCCTCTGCGTAGCGGCTGGGACGCAGATACATGGAGAGGTCGTATTCGGTAACCGGTGCCGGGTTGGTGCGTCCGACAATCGCTGCGGTGTACTCGACCTTCAGGTTGCCGACAGGCACGTCCATCTTGTGAATCCGGTTGCCGTGGGTACCACTGATCTCCAGGGCCTGCACGCTCGCCCCATCCAAGTCGAAGGACAGTGACTCGTGCACCTCGGTATTGGGATGCGGTGCGACCGCGATCTGGAACTCCAAGGTCGTCGGCGCCGTGATCTCGACCTCGAGGTGAGCGCCAACCTCTCGTCTCATACGTTCCCCTCCCTATCGACCGACGGTCACGCGTCGAGCGCAGTCAGCAGATCGCCCAGCGGCACCATCGCGAAACCGATGGCGGCGTCGCCGATGCCATACGGCAATACCAATGTTCCCCCATGTACCAGCGCGCCGCACGAGTAGACGACGTTGGGGACGTAGCCATCCTGCTCGTCGGCGACGGGACTCAGCAGCGGCTCCCTGAGCTGACCGACGATCCGCGTCGGATCCTCGAGATCGAGCAGCATCGCCCCGATCCGGTAGGTGCGCATCGCGCCGACGCCGTGGGTGAGCACCAGCCAGCCCGCCTCGGTCTCGATGGGCGGACCACAGTTCCCGAGTTGCAGCGCCTCCCAGGCTCGAACCGGCCGCTGGCATCGAACCGAATCGGTCCATTCGAACGGATGATCTGAATACGCAATCGAATTCGATTCGCGATCCGATCTCGACAATGCCGCGAAGCGTCCCCGAATCCTACGGGGGAACAATGCCAGGCCTTTGTTGGTCGCCGCGCTTCCCACCATCGGCGTTGACGTGAACGACCGGAAGTCTGCCGTCTCCAGCAGCTGCTGGCTGATGTGAGATCCGCTGTAAGCGGTGTAGCTGGCGTAGTACGTGACTGACCCGTCGTCGTCGACGAAACGGACGAACCGTGCGTCCTCCATGCCTGCGGCCTCGGCGCTCATCGCCGGATACAGGACACGCTCGGAGAGCGGAACGTCGTCGAATTCGATTCCGTACGTGCGTTCGGCGATGGACCTGATGAGCGAAATCGTCGCGGCCGCGTGGCCACGCGTCCTTCGGTGGCTCTGAAGCTTGTCGAGCTGTTCATCGAGGTCGGCGCGGGTGAACTGGGCGCCGAGCGCATCGAGGACATAGTCGGCGGCCTCACCGGTACCGTGCAGCCGACCGAGCTCACGGCGCATCACCGTGCCGTCCAGCAGCGTCGGCACGACTTCTCCGACACTGGTGAACGGAGCCCGATCGTCGACGTCGACGGCACCTGTCCCGTCGACGATTCCGGTCAGGAACCCGATGGACGAACGATGCCCCTCTCCGATGCCCCGCACGCTCATTACGAAGCGCAGGCCACCCGGTGGGGTTCCGGCCTGGTCGGGGTGAGCGACCATGCTGGGGTTGCACAACGCCGCACCCTCGATCGCGTACTCGTTCGTGAAAACCGCGCCTAGCAACAACATTCGCGATTCGGAAGGATCGTGGGTGGCATCGATGCGGTCGGCGACTTCGTGGGCGTGCCTGCGGAATGTGCCGACCAGATCGCGGTGCCGCCCGTCGAAGCGGGTCACGACGTCGTCCAACGACGCGCGCACCTCGTCCTCGTCAAGCGCCAGGATGCGGGCAAGCACTGCACCCGCGCGGGAATCCTGAAGCTCGAAACCCTCCTGGCCGGGCACGAACAGCCGGGTGATCACCCTCGACCGGTCCGCAGCGATCCTCTGCGGGCTGCGGGTGACGAGCCCGGCCCGAACCGAAGTCATTGCTGCACAGTCGATAAACGCTGAGCGTGCTGAAGGGTCGAGATCACCGCCAGGGTCGACTCGGCGCCCTGGTTGCCGTTCACCCCGTCGGCGTGCAGCCCGTCGTATCCGCCACCCGTTTCCGGGTCCCACATCAGCTGTCCCGCGTCGTTGGCACCCGTGAACCAGGCCGCAGCAGCACGGACGGTATCTAGCCAGATCGCCCCCGCGTCGACGACAGCGGCACGCGCGCACGCATCGGCGAGAGTGGCCACCTCGGTCGGTTGCTGGTCGAATCCGGGCTTCGCATCCTCGGCACCTCTGCCGCCGACGGGTGTGGGGGACAGATGGCCGTCGGCCGTTTCGATTTCGATCAGCCAGCCCAACAGATCGAGGCCGCGCTGCCGCAACGAAGTGTCGTCCAGCGCCACTCCTGCCGCGATCATCGCTTCGGGGATAACGGCGTTCGCGTAAGCCAGTCGTGCTTCAGGCCATGGCCACGCCGGATTGTTGTCGGCAGCGGGAACCGAGGCGGCGTAGTCGGTGATGAGCTTGCGCGCCACCTGGTGACCGGGGTCGACGGCGAGAAGCTCGGCAGCGCCCAGCGCCGCGTAGGCCATCGCCCGCGGCGAACTCGATCGTGCCTTTGCGGCGCGTTCCAACTGAATGACCGCCAACCTGCCAACCAAGCTGACATCACTGTGCGCAGCGGCTGTTCCGAGTCCCCAGATGCACCTGCCCCAGTGGTCCCCTGTTGACGGCTCGTCGGTCCAACGTCCCGTGTTGTCCATCCGGTTGCGGCATGCGCCGCCGTAACTCTGCGCCTCGTTCAAGAACCGCACCGCAACCCCGGCGAGGCCGTTCACCAAGCCATCGGTGTCGGGCTCTCGGGTGGCGACGACAAGGACGCGGGCCACGTCGTCGGTGCAGTAGCCGTGGTCGGGCCGGGGCTCGGCGAGCCGAGCGTGCTCGAAGGTGCCGCGACGGTCGGTCAGCCGCAACAGATGGTCGAATACCGGGGCAGGCGTCGGCGTGGTCATACCCGTGCCCGCCGCTGCGTGAGGACCCGATGCGCCAGGTTCCGGTATGCATTCGCGACGACCGGCCACGCCATGTCGGGCGCCATCCGGCGAGCCTCGGCTGCCATGTCACCGGCGAGCCGCGGCTGCGTGAGCACGCGACGCAGTGCGGAGGCCATGGCATCCGGGTCGTCATGCGGGACGACGATGCCGGCCCCACTGGAGAGGAGCTCGATGGCGTGCGGGAATGCGGTGGCCACAACTGGCCTGCCGCTCGCGATGGCGTCGACCAGCACACCGGAGGTGACCTGGTCGGTCGAGTCGTAGGGCAAAACGACGACCGCAGCGGACTGGATGAGGTCGGTCAGCATCGAAACGTTGCGGTAGCCCGTGTCGAAGCACACCGAATCGCCGACGCCGCTGCGCCGCGCCTGTTCCATCCGGGCATCGCGGTACGCCTCGCCGTCGGCGGCCAGCACCTTCGGGTGCGTCCGGCCGGCAACCAGGTACCGCGGACTGCCAGGCAGATCACGCAGCGATCCCATCGCCTCGATCACCCGCTCGATGCCCTTGCCAGGGCCGAGCAGGCCCCAGGTCAACAGCGTCGGTCGACCGCGCCGCGAGACGGAACCGTTCTTCGGAACGGTCGCACCGTGCGGGATCGTGGTGATCTTGTGGCGATCGATGTCGAAGCCATGGCATAGTCGTTGACTGGCCGCGTCGGACATCACGATCACCTGGTCGGCCCGCGCCGCGACCGCCTCGAGAACCGAACGTTGGTGTGGCGTCGGATCTTTGAGGATCGTATGGGCGATGACGATCGACGGGACGCGCAACCCGTCCATGACGTCCAAGACCTCGTCTCCGTCGGCGCCTCCGTAGATGCCGTACTCGTGCTGGATGACCGCCACGTCGTTCTTGTTCAACAACTCGGTGCATGCTCCGAGGGATGCCGAGGAGCCGTTGACCAGCTCTCCGATGACACGGGAACTCTCCGAGACCTGCCCGTCGGACACCCGCACGACGCTGACGTCGGCGCCGTGGGTGTCCAACCCGTTGGCGAGGGCCGAGCTGAAGGTCGCCAGCCCGCATGGTGTCGGTGGATACGTACTCAGAATGCCGAAGCTCGGAGCCCCAGAAAATCCCTGATCCACAACGGGAAACATCGACGATGGAAACGTGGTCAAGGCGGTCAAGGTGATCCCAACTAGAGGTTGTCACCTGCGTGTCCGGCGTGAGCGGTTGCTCGGCGCGGTCAGCGGAAGACGGCTGACTCATCCCGGACTAGCTGGGTTCCCAACTTCCTTCAGGGTACACCCAAGGACGACCTCCGACATACCGCTGACCTGCACGTCTGTCATCCCGACCGATCAAACTCTAGCCGCAACAGTGAAAGCTGTTGTGCGTCAATGTTTGTAAGGGTGATAAACGAATTGTGGGCTGGCGGGAATCAACCCACCAGCCCACATGACGTTGAGCGTGATTAGACGGCAGTCACTCCGACTGCCTGCGGGCCCTTGGCCCCCTGCTCGATGCTGAACTCAACTCGCTGGTTCTCCTCGAGCGACTTGTAGCCGTTGCCCTGGATCTCCGAGTAGTGGACGAACACATCTGCGCCGTCGCCATCGGGAGCGATAAAGCCGAAGCCCTTGTCGCTGTTAAACCACTTCACAGTTCCCTGTGCCATACTTTTCAACTTCTTTCATTCTGAACGGATGCGAAAGACATCCCGGATGAGGGTAGCACGGGCAGCCTTAGAATCCCTCCTCCAGCCCTGGTAGTTGCCACTTTTTGACTGCGACAGAACACTTTTGGCACGCGACGAATGCGCTGACCACCCGGCGGATGGCTGGCCCGACCTCCGCAAACCCCTGGGTGTAGCCTTGAACGTGAACCGTTTCGTTGTCAACGGTGATCCTCGCCCGGCATCCGGCCGAACACGATCACGTGCGATCCGATTCGTAAGCCGACTTACGGCACACTTGCGCCGGGTCCGCCTCGAACTAAAGGAACCGTCCATGGATCACACGGGATCACACGTCGATCTCCTTGCGACTCAGCCGGTTTCGGCATGACTCGCGAGATAACCGGCCGACGCTTCAGCAGTCCGGTTCGGTTTACCTTGGCCTCCCTACTCGGCGACGGGCTCGACGGGGCATGGTGGCCGCACTCGGCCTCGATCGCACGTGAGCTCCCCGAGTTGATCGAGGCGCTCGGAGAGCGTTTGGGTCGTGTCATCGATATCGGCGTCAACTGGTCACCGCTGGAGGGTGTGCCCGATCTCGACTCGCTCAACCGTCACGGTGTTGCGGCAACGCCAGGTCGCGAAACCCGCCGTTTCCGCATCATCACCATCAAGGGAAGTGACGCCTGCGCAAATCTGCTGGTCGTGCCCTGCCGCACGACTAACGGCCTTGCCATCATGCTGCTGCGCCAAGCCGCCGATCTCCCCATTCTGTACGCCCACCAGCACACCCAGGCATTCCAGACCGCCTGCGCCATCGTGAGTGCGGCGCGTAGCCAGAACTCACCGATCGCCACACCCGCCGAGACCTCGAGCTGACCTTCAGCTCTATCCGTCGGCGACGATGCCGATCAGTCTCTCGAGTGTCGCCAGCTGCTCCGGGTAGCCGCCCTCCAACTTGGCCAGCAGCGTTGTAATCCCCGCGGCCCGATACTTGCTCACCCGTTCGGCGATACTGTCAGGTGTACCAACAAGATTCGTGAGGCGGCCGAGATCCAGCGGAACCGCTTCGCGGGCCTCGTCTCGTTTCCCGCTCTGCCACAGTTCGGCGACGTTAGCGACTTCGTCGCCGTAGCCCAGCCTCGTGAATGCGTCGTTGTAGAAATTGCGACCGCCCGCGCCCATCGCGCCGATCGTGAACGCGTACCCGGCGGCATGCTTACGTGCCGCCGCGTCGACCGACGCTTCGTCGTCGTGGAACTCGACCGCGACCGGCGCAACGAGGTCGAGATCCGCCAACGTCCGCCCGCCTGCTCGACCCCTTCCCGCAACGGACCGAAGAACACCTCGGCAGCCTCGGGAATGAACGCATTGCCCAGCCAGCCGTCGGCTGTTTCACCAGTAAGACGCAGGTTTCGCGGACCCATCGCCGCCACATAGACAGGCACGTGCCGCGGGTTCACCAGCGGTCGCAGCGTCAGTGCCGCTGCTGTCGGGAAGCGGCAGCGGATAGATCTCGCCGTCGTGCTCGAGCCGGTCGCCGCGGCTGACGATCCTGACGATCTCGATGGTTTCCCTTGTCGTCTCCACCGGCTTGCGGAACCGGACGCCGTGCCAGCCCTCCATCACCCCCGGCCCCGACGAGCCGACACCCAACAAAAACCTGCCGCCCGACAGCTCCTGCAGGCTCAGCGCCGACGTCGCCAGCATGCGGGACTGCGCGAACCCAGCTGCACCACAAACGTTCCAAGCTTGAGCGTCGATGTCTTCGCCGCCACATACGCCAGCCCCGTCAGCGCGTCGTAGCCCCACACCTCGGGCACCCACACCGAATCGACGCCGATCCGTTCGGCGGCCGTCGCGAACTCCACTGCCCCCGGCAACCGGGGCTCGATCATGGTGCCGACCTTCACCGGTTGCCCCGCTTTCCTATGGTTCCTGACGCTCCGCCGCACAGACTTGGCATGCTGCAACGGTGCGCTACCGCGATCAGCCAACGATAGAAGTGACCCAGCGGGTCCGCTGCGACGTCCCCACCGCCTGGAAGTACGTCACCGACATCACTCTGCCAGCGCGGTGCTCAACATGAGCTGCAGTCCGTCGAATGGCTCGACGGCGCCGACGGTGTCAGTTCGGCGCCCACTTCCGCGGCCGCAGCCAGCATGACGCGTTCGGCGCCTGGCAGACGGTGTGCGAGGTCGTCGAGGTCGAGGAGGAGCGCCGCTGGGTGTGGAACGTCATGGTCCCGAGGGGGTCGGCGCGACGTGGGGATTCGAGGTGGAACCGACCAGCGACGGCGTGCTGATTCGGCAGTGGGGTCGGATGGGACCTGGACCGTCCGGACTGACGCCAGGAATCGCCGCGCAACCGGACAAGGAAGCAAGGATCGTCGCGCGGCGGCTATCCGAATGGCAGCAGAACATGCAGGCCAACCTCGACTGGATCCGGTCGCAGGCCGAGAGCTGACCGTGGAGTTCGAACACGGCGAGACGATCGCGGACGAGGCCATCGACGCCCTCGACGCTCGAACCGCCTGCCGCCGAACCGGCGCTTCTGTTGCAGAAGATGGAGAACCGGCTCATCCGGCATCACCTCGCAGCTCCGGACGTGTTGAGGAGCGAGCAGCTTCGCAAGCTGCGTTACATCCTCAATTTCGCAAGGCTCGACGATTTCGAGCCGGGAGCGGCCGGCCCGGGCGGGACGCGCGGGCGCGGGGACGTGTCCGTCGGCGCCGAGATCGCGCCGTGGCGGGACCGGGTGGTTGACGAACTCTACGGGTCGCTGCGCGAGGAACGCGATCCGGCGACGGCGCTGACGGCGGCGCGCGATGTGCTCGCGGGCCTGGTCGACGACCAGGACGTAGCGCGCCGACTGCTCGCCGAGGGCCACGGAGGCGACTTCTCGTCGCCGAACTGGATGCCGAGGTCGGCTACAAGAAACTCGTCACGGTTCTTGGCGGTGGCGGCGGAGCCGGCTTTGTCTACATCGGCGCCATGGAGCGTCTGCTCGAGGCAGGCCACGTGCCCGATTACATGATCGGTTCGTCGTTCGGCTCGGTCCTTGGCGCCGTCGTCGGCCGCGCCCTGCCGGTGCCGATCGAGGAGTACGTCGCCTGGGCGAAAACCGTGTCGTATCGCGCCATCCTCGGATCCGCGCGCACGCGTCGCCGCCACGGGCTGACCGGCATGTTCTCGCTGCGCTTCGACGAGTTCGCCGACGCCATGTTCCGCCGCGAGGACGGCGGACGAATGCGGATGTCGGACATGGCAATTCCCTACGACGCCGTTGTCGCAGGCGTGCGACGCCAGCCCTTTGCGAAGCTGCCCGCGAGGTTCCGCCGTCAACAGCTGGCGACGTTGCGATTGCGGTCGATCCCGCACCTGCCAATCGGAATCGGTCCGCAGGTCGCGGCGCGCATGTGGCAGGTGGCGGCTTTCATTGATGCGCGCGTGGTCAAACCGATCGTCGTCGGCGGCGACGACCTGACCCGCGACTTCAATGTCGTTGACGCGGCCTCGTTTTCGTCGGCGATACCGGGTGTACTGCACCACGAGACCAGCGACCCCCGCATGCTCCCGATCCTCGATGGGATGCTCGAAGAAAACGGCATCGCGGCGATCGTCGACGGCGGCGCGGCCAGCAACGTGCCTGTCGAACTGGCGTGGAAGCGGATCCGCGACGGGAAGCTCGGCACCCGCAATGCCTGCTATCTCGCGTTCGATTGTTTTCACCCGCAATGGGATCCGAAACACCTGTGGCTCGTCCCGATCACCCAGGCAATACAGCTGCAGATGGTGCGCAACGCGCCCTACGCCGACCATCTTGTCCGGTTTGCGCCGACGTTGTCGCCTGCGAACCTGGCGCCGTCCGTCGCGACGATCGACCGCGCCTGCGAGTGGGGACGCATCAGCGTCGACCGAGCGATTCCGGTGACGACCGCGCTGCTGCAACCGACATGGTGGGAAGGCGACGCCCCACCGGCGCCTACCGCCGAGCCTGAGCCGCGCGCAAAATCGGTGGCGTCGCCGATGGACGCGGTGATGGCCGCGATCCGCTTGCCTACCAACCGTTTCGCCCGTTGGCGCAACCGCCGTTTGACGTGACTACCCGATGCGGAGAACGGTGTCACCGTCTACGAGTTCGATGTCGCGGAACTGGGCGCGGGCCCGGCCGCCTTGGAAGACGCTGACCCCGATGAGCCAAGCATTGACCACTCGCACTGGGGCAGGACCCCCGATTGCGGCCTGGTGATCGGCGAGCACGCCCCGTTCCTCGTCGATCCAGCTGCCAAGGTCTGGCGGCTCCGGTTCGAACGACGATGTGGGTTTCCACCTTGCGCCAGTAGTCGAGCGGACAGCGATAGGTGAAGCCCTGGGGTAGGGCACAGCTCCACTACCAGGTCAGATCTTGTCCGTCGTCGAACTGCAAGCGCGATGCTGACGTAGTCGTGAGTGAGCTTGGTGTCTTCGGGTAGCTGCGACGGGAGTTCGTCGACTCGCCACGACCATCGCAGCCGCAGCGTTGTGGTCAGTGGTGCGGCGGCGGGATGGCACATGATGCCAACGTTGTCGTTGCAGTTCAAGCTGACGCAGTCGTCGCCGGGTGCCCAGATCTCTTCCCGGCCGGTGGCTGGGAGCGGGTGCCACCCCCGTGGCGGTTGCGGCGGGTCGGCGAGCCGGGCGGCTTCGGCGGCACAGAGACCGGATTGATCGCCTGACGCGACGGACTCCAGGGCTTCGCGGGGATCAGTTGCGGGCGGCCAGCGGACCACGATCGCCGTGAGCGTGCCGCTGTGGGCACGATACGGCAGCCGGTGCGGCACGCTGTCGACGGTGATGGACCCGTCTTCTTGCACCCAACCGGGCGACCTGCCCGCGAACTTGCACCGACCCAGTGCATTCCGCGGTGAATGGTTCGGGTACTCCTGCCGCTGTCGTTTGGTTTGCCGTTTCCGACTCGACAGAGCAGACCCATGCTGGGTCCGACGGCTATGCCGAGCGGTCTCATCAGATCTACGTGACCCCATGCCAGCCAAGTGATCTGGTCGCCCACGTCGGCTGTGAGCGTGGTCGGCGACCAGGGTGGCCTGTTGACCGGAATACTGTATCAGCTGAATGTCCGCCCCCGTCGGTCTGAGGGCTTGAGCAGCGCCTCACCGTCGACTGGCTTGCCAGGCTGCCGACTCCTCGCACGGGACCGCCCGGCGCGGATCGCCCGAGTCGCGGTGGCGAATTGCCGTTTCGCCCGGAGCAGCTTGGCTTCCCTGAAAACCCGCATGCGGCTGATTTTGCCTGACCTCGGTGCCGGCTACGGGCCGATCACGCCCCCAGACGCGGTGATTGGCCGTTATCGTGAGCCGGTGGAAGGGACGCCATTTGGCCGCTACCAGCTGATTGAGTTGCTGGGCCGTGGTGGCATGGGCGAGGTATGGCGCGCCCACGACACCACCATCGACCGCGTGGTCGCGCTGAAAATGCTGCTTCCGCATTACGCCAAGGACGAGGACTTCGACAAACGGTTCCGCCGCGAAGCCCGTACCGCGGCGCGCCTCGACGATCCCCACGTCGTGCCCATCTACGACGTCGGCGAGATCGACGGACGCCTCTACGTCACCATGCGGCTGATCAACGGCGTCGACTTGGACACTCTTCTGAAGACCGGCCCGCTGAATCTCGCACGCGCGGTGCATATCATCGAGCAGATCGCCGGGGCGCTGCACAGCGCCCACCAAGCGGGCCTGGTACACCGCGACGTCAAGCCCTCCAATATTTTGTTGGCCAACAACGACTTTGCCTACCTCATCGACTTCGGCATCGCCCGCGCCGCAGACGACACCAAGTTGACGTCCGAGGGGTCGACGATCGGCACCTGGGCCTACATGGCGCCCGAACGTTTCAACACCCCCGGCGACATCGAACCAAGCTCCGACATCTACGCCCTCGCCTGCGTGCTCTTCCAATGCCTTACCGGCGAGCCGCCGTTCCCCGGCAATACCCTCGAGCAAGTCGCGGTGGGCCACATGGTCGCTCCGCCTCCCAGAGCCTCGGAGTTGACGGAAAGCGTTCCGCCAGGACTGGACCGGGTGATCGAAACGGGTCTGGCCAAACAAACCGGCGAGCGATACTCCACCGCTGTCGATATGGCCGCCGCCGCACGACGTGCCATCACCGAACCGACCAGCCAGCAGGCCTCGGTTCCAACACAACTTAATCCGGTTCCGGTGAGCCACAGCAGTCCAAGCTGGCCGCAACCCCCGATGCAGACACCGCCGCCGGGCCACGCCCCGTACATGTATCCGCCTACGCCGCCGGGGCAGTTCAGCGCACCCAATCTGCACATGCCGCCTGCGCCGCCCGCCCCGAAGCGCAAGCGACACCGCGGTCTCCTGATCGGCGCTGCGGTGTTCGTCGTGACGTTGATCGTCGTCGGCAGTGTGGCCGCGATCGTGGGACTCACTCAACGCGGCGATTCGAACGCGGCGAAACCACCCTCTGCTGTCGGTGGGGCCGATTTCAACGGCACCTACCGCGCCGACTTGGGGCCAGGGACCGACCTCGACGGCAAGCCGGTCCCGAATGCCCCTGCGACGACGAGCAGTTGGGGCGTTCGCTCGACATGTGGCGCAGGCGGGTGCATGGCGACGGCGGCCAACATCAGTGACGGCGGCGTTGCTCTCTTGTCGAATCTGACCTTCGACCAAATCGGAGGCACCTGGGTAGCCGTCGGTCTCGCCTCGGCGCAATGCGGCGGCGACAAACCCGACGAACTCTGGGTGGTGTACATCACTGCAGCCGCAGCCCGACGGCACACTCACCGGCGAAACTGTCCGCGCCTCCACCAACAGCGCGTGTGCCGCCAAGCGCACTGTGAAGTTCACCAGAACTGGCGACCCCGACCCCAACAAGGTGCCGGATCCATCCGTCCTGCCACAGAGGGTGGCGGTAGTTGCCGACGCGCTGCGCGGCAGCTATCGCCAGACGACAACCTTCACCAACGGTCAGGTTGTTCGCGGCAGCGTAATGGAAGTCAATACGTACTGTCTTCGCACCGGCGATCGGTGCATGAGCCTGTTCCATGCAGACGGCGGGGCCGTCACATTGATGTTCGCGACCGACAAGTGGACCCGCAACGAGCAGGGCGTCACCACGTGCGCAGCCGGTGGTACCGCGCCGATCACCATCACCGCGGAGTATCCGGAACCACCGCAACTCGACGATCCGATCGCGCTGCTCACCGGGCGCGGAACTGCAACCGTCGCGGCGGGAGGGGCATGCACCGGCGGCGGCGATTTCGAGGAGGAGTTCCGGCGCACGGGCGACTAGCCGAGCAGTTCGACCAGTGCGGGCTCGAATCGGTCGGCCAGCCCCCACAGGTCGTCCACCAGTTGCGGGCATGAGATGAGGCCCACGTTGAGTTTGCCGCTGAGCGACATCACCGTGATGTTCAGTCCCGACCCGTGGAAGATCGGGCCGAGCGGATAGAACGCCTTGATTTCGGCGCCAAGGCAATACAGCTTGTCCTGCGGACCAGCCACATTCGAGATCACCGCGTTGTGGATCGCGGTGTGCGTCAACGGCGTTCGGGCTGCCAAACCCAAGACGAAGCCGAACATCGCGCGGGTGATGAGTTGTGTCCAGTCGAGCGCCAGCGTCGGACCGATGGCCCGGCTGTGTTCCTTCGCACGTGTATCCGCCTTGGCGATGGCCTGCAGTCGTTCGCCCGGATCTTCGATGTCGGTTTTGAGGTTGCAGAACATCCCCGTTATCTGATTGCGGCCCGGCCGATCAGACTGCTCGTGCACCGACATGGGCACCACCGCCACCAGCGGTTTGCCGAGCAGCTCCCCCCTATCGAGCAGGAACGCGCGCAGCGCGCTGGCGCACAGCGCCAGCACCACATCATTGACCTTGACGCCGAACCGGTTCTTCACCCGCTTGACGTCCTCGAAGTCCAGCTGCGCCAGGGCGATGCTGCGCTCACCGGTGATTTCGGCGTTGAACGGCGTCGACGGGGCGCTGAACGGTGCGGCCATCGCCTCGCCGCTGCGTGCGCGATTCACGGTCTTGACGATTGTCGACACGGTCGCGGGCACTGCCTTCGCGATGTTCATCGGTCGGGACAGGAACTTCACCAGTCCCCCCGCGGCGATTTCGAGGCCCGTCGCGTCGCCGCGACCAGCTACAGGGTCTGGCGGTGGCGAGTCGGGCTCGGGGCTGCACAGCTGCGCAAGCAAGTTCGTGGCCGTCACACCGTCAACCGCAGAGTGGTGCACCTTGATCATCAGGGCGAGTGGGCCGCCCTCGTGGGGGTCCATGCCTGCGATGCCCTCGATCACCCACATCTCCCACACCGGCTTGCTTCGATCCAGCGGCGACGATGCGATATGCGCACAAATCTCGGCTAGTTCCGTGCGCCCTCCCGGCGACGGCAGGGCGATCCGCTGCAGATGGCGGGACAAGTCGAAGTCGTTGTCCTCGACCCACACCGGGTGGTCAAGATTCAGTTGGCTGTCGGCGAGCTTGGCCCGGAACTCCGGCATCGCCTTGACCCTCAACGCCAGGTCGTCATGGAATCGATCGAAGCTGTAGCCACTGGGGATCGTCGACGTGTCGAGCTCGACGACCGAGCACACGTGCAGTGGAACGTGTTTCGGATTCGATGTAAAGGAAGCTGGCGTCAAGTCCGCTCAGGCGTTCCATTCGACCCTTCGAATGCCCGTTGACCTCACTGTCGAAGCCCGAGCCCCCGTCACGCGTCGCGCCCACCTCGGAGCGTCAACTCGTGGACCTGGCGTTAATCGCCCCTGATTATAACCGATCGATCGCCCCCGGCCATGGCCTCTGACCTGGGTAAACGACCGCCCGAAAAAGATTTCCGAAAAAAGTGAGGGATTGCCTCGGGCGGTTGCTCCTACCCATGACCGCGGCACACGGCCGCGACCCAACCAAAGGAGCAACAAAATGAACACCACCGCTACCAACCTTCGTAACCGCATCACCGCCGCCGCCACTGTGGCCGTCGGCGCCGGCGCCATCGCCATCGGTGCCTTGGCCTTCAGCGCACCGGCCTCGGCCGTTGCCACGATCCAGCAGGCCTGCGAGCAGAGCCCCGGCCAGTACGCCGATGGCGCCACCCTCGGCGTGTACAGCACGCAGAAGCGTGGGATCGACCGCGACCAGATCTGCAAGCTGTACGACCCCAGCAACAGGCTGCTCGGCACCTACATCAAGACCGACTACGGCTTCTACAAGGTCGTCTCGCCGGTCAGCCCGCCGCCGCTGTCCTCGTCACCCCGTTGACACAACGCTTAGGGCCGGTCGGAAAATCTCCGGTCGGCCCTAAGGTCATTGCACGATCACCCGCAACCAGCAAAGATGATTCGCGCAGGTTCCGCTATCGGACCTCAGGGGGATTACGGTGACGGCTTCCACATCCACACCACCGTCGAATCACGACGACGCCGACCTCGCTATGGCCGCAGCCATGGGAGACCGCGCAGCGTTGGCCGCGATCTACGACCGCTATGCCGACCGCCTCTATGACTTCTGCGTTGGCATGCTGCGCGACCGCGAAGCCGCTGCGGACTGCGTACAAGACGTGTTCGTCACCGCCGCAACGAAACTCGGGCAACTCCGAGAGGCCGAGAAGCTGCGGCCGTGGCTGTATGCGATCGCCCGCTCGGAGTGCCTCGCCACGATCCGTGGCCGCAAGCGTGAACAACCCACCGAGGAAGTGCCTGAAATGCCCAGCCTCGACGCCAGTCCCGAAACACTCGCGGCGCGCGCCGATATCGCCGACCTCATCCGCGATGTCAGCGGCGGTCTCAGCGATCGCGACCGCGTCGTCCTCGAACTGGCCTACCGCCAGGGACTTGCCGGACCCGAGCTCGCCGATGCGCTTGGCGTGACGGCGAGGAACGCCAACACCCTCGTCGAGCGGCTGCGCGACACCGTCGGGCGCTCGCTCGGCGCACTGCTGCTGTCCCGGCGCGCAAAGGCGAATATGTCGGCGTGCCCGGAGCTGTCCGACTTGGTCGCCGACTGGGACGGCGCGTTCACCGTTCTGTTGCGCAAGCGCACCGCCCGCCACATCGACGACTGCGCAGTGTGCGAGAACGACCGGGCAAGGACTGTCAATCCGGCCGCCCTGCTCGCGGCGACGCCGGTGGTGGTCCCAGCCCCCGCATGGCTGCGTGAGCGCACACTCGACCAGGCCATCGAGGCGTTGCCGCATACCTCTCCGAACACCGGTCAATCCTGGTGGCCACCAAAGAATCTCGATATCAGCGACCTCTCCGAGGCGGGCCCTGATACCCCACCGCCCAACTCGCGCCCCCGCCGCGGCCGGGCCAGCATCGGCGCCATTCTGCTGGTGCTCGGGGCCGGCGGCGCGATCCTGCTCGCCACGCCGAGGGGCGACGTCACACCCGCCGACATCCCAGCGCGGGAGGTCTCGGACACATCCGTCCTCCCCACTTCACCGACGACCGCGATTCCCCGGACGGTGAGTACCGAACCGCTGCCGCCGCCCGCGACGATGGCGCCGACGACTACCGAACCCGCGCCCGCACCAGTGCCGATCCCCCGCACACAGCAGTCAGAACCAACGACGCAGACCCAGGCCCCCGAGGTCTCCCGGGCACCGTCCACGACCGTTACTCGACCCACCACGCCCCGCACGACAGCGCCGAAGACAGCCCCGGTTCAGATCGAGCCATCCGAGGTGGCGCCGCCGACGAAGAGCACGCCGAAGAAAGTACCCAGCGTGCCCAAGGTGCCTGGCCCCCCGAAGTCTCCCGACGACAACACGGGCGGCGGCGCGGTTTTCAACTGAAGGGCGTTAGCCCTCTTTTGCCGCCTCCGCGACATGTTTCGCCGCAGTCGCGTCCATGGTTTCGCGCAATGCAGGTATCTCGGCAAGCAATCGGTCGAGGTCGTTGCGCGCGAGATGCAAGACGTCGGCTTTCCCGGTCGTCGTCACGGTGGCGTTGCGCAGTTTGCCGCGACGCAGCGCGGATTCGCCGATAACCTCCCCCGGTCCCACGGTGGCGACGCGGTCGTGGCCGACAAACACCCCTGCCTCTCCGCTGAGCAGGATGTAGCAGGAGTTCGACGGTGTCTGCTCTTGAATCAGCGGCCATGGCCCCGACGTCGACGTGCGATGCGCTGAAGAAACGAGACGCATCAGGTCGTCATCGGAGAACTTCTCGAACGCCGGGAATTCCCGAAGCCGGCGGGCGTCGTCTCGATATCCCTGCTCACGGGCTGCTCGCGCTTCGGTGGACTCATGTCTGTTCATGCTGGGGATCCCCCGATCCGCGATGTGACCTGACATCGAGGAGCCTAGTCAGCGATCTGCTACGCCGGAGTGAATTCGACCGGCAGCGCCGCAGGTGAGCGGAACGCCACCCCTTTGATGTCGGGCGCGGGTGCCCTCGGGTCCAGGTGGAGGTCCGGCAGACGGTCGAGCAGCGCGTTGATCGCGACCGTCGTCTCCATCCGGGCCAGCGGCATCCCGAGGCAGACGTGCGGGCCGGCGCCGAACGTCAGGTGCGCGATGTTCTTGCGGGTCGGGTCGAAGCGGTCTGGGTCCGGATAGTGCGCCGGATCCCGGTTGGCGGCCGCAACGCTGACGCTGACGTTGGTGCCCGATGGGATCGATATCCCGCCCAGCTCGCAATCGCGTCGAGCCACCCGCACCACCGTGCTGATCGGCGGCTCCCAGCGCAACGCCTCCTCGATCGCTCCGCGAAGCAGGCTCCGGTCTGCCCGCACGGTGTCGAACAGTGACGGCTCGGTGAGCATCGCGACCAGTAGGTTGCCCGACGCGCGATACGTCGTCTCCACGCCCGCAGGCAGGATCAACAACAGAAACGCGAAGATCTCGTCATCGGACAGCCGTTCGCCGTCGATCTCGGATTCGGCCAGTGTGCTGATCAAATCGTCTTGCGGGTCGCGCCGCCTCTCGGCGAGGATCTCGCCGAAGTATTCCTTCAGCGTGGCGGATGCGGCCATGCCGATGTCCCAGTTGTAGACGACGCTGAGCAGCTCGATCGACAGCTGCTGGAAGCGCACATAGTCTTCGCGGGGCAGCCCCATCAGCCGCGCGATCACCTGGACGGGGAACGCGAAGGTGAACTCTTTCACCAGGTCTGCGCGGCCCCGCGACGCGAACCGGTCGATCAGCTCGTGCACTACTACCTCGACGAGCTCGGTGCGCCACCGCTCGAGCAGCTTCGCCCGGAACAACGGCGACACCAGCGCCCGACTCGAATGGTGTTCGGCGCCTTCCTTTTCGAGCAGGGTGCGACCCATCACCGGGCCCATGATGTGTTCGTAGATGGACGACGAGAAATCGGCGGGATTTGTCAGAACGGTCTGGCACTCGTCGTAGCCGAGCGCCGTCACCCCTGCCACGTCGATGTTCTCCGCCGACGTTTCGATGATCGGGTTGCCGACCATGACACGATGTTTTTCCCGGGCCTCGCGCAGCTTTTCGTGCACATTCTCGACGGCCATCAGCAGACCGTCCTGCAGCTTGGCCGGGTCGAATTCCTCAAGGGGCGCGCGGCTGGTCATGAAGCGGTGACCGTCTCGGTGTCGCGGCCGGACCGCAGGAGGGTACCTGGCATCGCTCCGGTTGCATTGCCGTCGCGGCAGACCTCGACGCCGCCGACGATGACCGAGCTGATCCCGTAGGCATCAGCCACCAAACGCGGTGCGCCAGAAGGCAAGTCATAGCGGGTGTGCTCGGGGCCGTGGTCGACGGTCGCCGGGTCGAACATCACCAGGTCGGCGTGCCAACCTTCGGCAATGCGGCCGCGATCCGTCAGCCCGTACAGTCGAGCAGGCACGTCGGTGATGAGCCGGACCGCCTCCTCGAGCTTCACCACCTGGTGCTCGCGCACGCCGTGGCCGAGCAGCGACGTCGTGTAGATCGCTCCGCACATCATGTCGAGGTGCGCTCCTGCATCCGAGCCGCCGATCACCGCGTCCCGGTTCCGCCACACTCCGGCGCGGGCCTGCCAGTCCGCCTCGTCATCACCAAACGGGCGCGGCGACAGACCGGTTCGCAGTTCGTCGGCGATCACGATGTCGAGCAGCGCGTCGAACGGCTCCTTGCCGCGGGCCGTCGCCACTTCTCCGACGGCGCGGCCGGTCGCGTCGGCATTCTCGGGAGCGAACGTCTCGACGAGGATCAGGCGTTCCCAATTAGCAAGGCCGCGAAGGATTCCGGCCTCCTCGGAGTGGGCGCCCTCGTCGAGCTTCTGGCGTACTGCGGGATCGGCGAGTGCCCGCATCCGCTCCGCCACCGGCAGGTGCATCGTTTCGCGCCAGCCGGGCAGCCCGTCAAGCACGAAGCCGGACAGGAACGACAGCCGGATCTTCGTCGAGTGCGGCAGCGTGAGTGCGACGATACGGCCGCCTCGCTGCGCGGCGACTTCCGATGCGCGCAACTGCTTTTCGTGCCCTTCGGGGTTCCCCGCCGACACACCGAGCACGTTCCAGTTCAGCGGCCGGTCGGCGGCCCGCGACATGTCGGTGAGCAGCGCGATGTCGTCGTCGGTGAAGCCCGAAAGGCAGCCGGGGATGATCGCCTCGAGCTGGGTGCCCGGATACCTGTGAACGGCCGCCGCCAATGCCAGTAGTTCCTCGCGCGAAGCGCTGCGCGACGGCACCGGCTGACCCTCGCCGTCGTTGTGGGTGTTCGACTGCGACGTCGACAACCCGAGCGCTCCGTCTGCCAGCGCAGCACTGAGTAGCGCGGCCATCTTCTCGATCTGCTTGTGCGTCGCCTCGCCACCGACCGCGTCGGAGCCCATCGCCGCCAGTCGAATCGCACTGTGACCCACCAGGAAGCCTGCGTTGACGGCGGTGCGTCCGTCGAGCCGTGCCAGCCAATCGCCGAAGGACGACCACTGCCAGTCGAGGCCGGCGCGCAGCGCGTCGAGCGGCATACCCTCGACCCGCGCCAACATCCGGGTGAGGTAGTCCTGTTGGTCGGGTCCGGCGGGCGCCAGCGTGAAGCCGCAGTTGCCGCCGAACACCGTGGTGACGCCGTGCTGCACCGACGGGCTCGCGGTCGGGTCCCAGAATAGCTGCGCGTCGTAGTGCGTGTGTAGGTCGACGAAGCCGGGCGCGACCGTCTGCCCCTCGGCGTCAACGATTTTCGTCGCCTGCTCGTCCACGAGCCCGACCGCGACAATTCGCCCGTCGCGCACCCCCACGTCACCGCGACGGGCGGGCGCACCTGTGCCGTCGACTACGGATGCGTCGCGAATCAGGAGGTCGAGCATGTCAACCATTCGTTGTCGGGCAGCGGGTGGCGGAATAGTCCTGCGGCGTTGAGGTGGGTGATGCGGGCCGCGTCCTCGGCCGACAACTTGGCGACGTTGCGTGCGACGACATGCTGGGTATCGGGCCACGTCGAGTCGGCGTGCGGGTAGTCGCTTTCGATGAGGATGCGACCGGCGCCGATTGCGTCGAGCGCACCGAACGCCGAAGGGTCGTCAATGGAGCAGAACCAGAAGTTGCGCCGCAGTACCTCGCTCGGCAGCAGGTCGCTCTTCCAGGACCCGCCCTCTTGACCCGACGCGGAATGGGCGAGGACGAAGTCGGCCCGATCGGCCAGCATCGCTACCCAGCCGAGACCCCCTTCGTCGAGTGTGATGTTCAGCTTGGGGAAGCGGACAGGGATGCCCGACCACAGCCAGTCCGCGCATGCGACAAGGGCATTGACGGGGAACAGCGTCGTGATGGCCTCGAACGGGGTGTCCGGCGCGGGGATCGGCGCCCACTGTGCGGAGCCGGTGTGCAGGCAGATGACGGTCTCGGTCTCTTCGCAGGCGGCAAGGAACGGATCCCACGCGCCTGTGTGCAGGCTGGGCAGACCGCACTGCGCGGGCAGCTCCGGGAAGCTCACGGCCTTGAAGCCGCGGGCGGCGTTGCGGCGCAGCTCCTCGGCCGCCAGCTGCGGGTCGGCCAGCCAGGGCAGCTGCAGCGGGATGATGCGGTCGGGGTGGGCACCGGCCCACGCTTCGAGGTGCCAGTCGTTCCAGGCCCGAAGCACCGCGAGCCCAAGGTCGGGGTCGTCGCTCTTCCAGAACACCGTGCCCGCGAAGCCGGCGATCAGCGAGGGGAAGTTCAGCGACGCCCAGATACCTGCGAGGTCCATGTCGGCAATGCGGGCATGGACATCCCAACAGCCGCGGCGCATTTCGTCGAACCGGGCCGGTTCCATGCTCCATTCCTCTTTGGGCCGCCCGATGACCGCGTTGAGCCCGATGTTCGGATACGTGCGCCCCTCGTAATGCCACACCTGGCTGCCGTCGTCGGATTCGACGATCTTGGGTGCCCGGTCGGCCAACGCCGTGGGCAGGCGGCCGTCGAACATGTCGGGTGGCTCGATGACGTGGTCGTCCACCGAGATGAGGATGTGCTGTCGCTCCCGCGGGCTCGGGTCAGGCAGCAGCGCCATACGTCGACTATCGTCGCTCTGCCCGTGCTGTGGATGCTATTTGTACAAAAACAGCGAGTATCGCCAGCACGCTCGGCGGTGCGGACGTGACGGGTGTGGCTGGGGCCAGCTCACGTGGAGTCTCGCCGTGCCCGCTCCCACGGCCAGGTCATCAGCGCCCACACGATGAGGACGATCGTGATCTCGACGACCAGGTACACCGGCCACGGGCCTAATACGTCCAGCAGTGACGCGGTGGGCGGTTTCCTGTTGAGGTAGCCGTAGTTGGTTCCCGTGATCGCGTTGAAGGTGAACGTGGATACCGCCCATACCAGCGTCACGATGACCGCGAACCGGTAGTCGCGCCACGTCGGCCGCATCCGACGCCCCCACGTGAGGTAGATGGCCGCCCAGACCACGAGCACGTGCAGGGTAAAGAACGTGAGGAAAAGATGGTGCGGGAAATCCGGGGCGCCTTCTTCTGGCGTGCCGACGTCGGGTGTGATCAACGCCTGTGAACTGAGGACGAGACACCAGTAGTAGGTGAGAACGAAAGCCCAATGCCGTTGCGACCACAAGGCATAAACCGCCGTGAGTTCCGCGACGTCGCATAGCTGTAGCGGTATCGACGTATCCATGTTGGGCCGGATCAGCTTGTAGACCAGCGCCACGACGAATGCCGCCAGGATCACGGCCGCGAAGATGCGGCCGAAGAGCCGGGCCTGCGCTTCGGTCTGCCGACGCCCGACCCAGACCAACGCGACAGCGCCGATCACGAATATTGCGAGCACCGCCAAGTGCGACGGGCCGTAGGCCGAGAACTCCCGTTGTGCAGAGAACTGCTCCATCAGTGCCCCTAGTTTCGTCAAACACTATTGCGTTCAGGCGTGTGACGGCCCAAATTGCCTCAGATCACGGAGGAACCGCAGTGCGCGCCGGGCCAACGCTAGCCTGGCGGTGGCGCTCCGGACGACGGGACTGGTTGCGCTGACGGCGATTCCGGCCTTGGCCCAGGCGCAACAGGGCCGACGACGTGCGGCACGGGACCCGGCACCTCCGGGCCGACCAGATGCGGTACCGGTCCCGGCGCACCAGCGGGCACATGGGTTTGGGGGATCACGCTTGCCGGCCGCTCGATGGACGTTGACGGCTGTACTTGGTCGACCACCTGTTCTGCCGCGTCAGCGATGGGTGGTTCAGCTGGGCTGGCTAGTTCGGCACGGCTCGGTGGTTCGACAGGCCTGGGTGGTTCGGCAGGCCTTGGCGGTTCGGCCGGAATCGGTGGTTGGGCAGGGCTTGGCAGCGCCACGGCAGGCTGCCCGTCAATGAATAGGCCGGTCTTGGCAGTGCCGAACAATGTCGCCCAGCCACCATCGGGTTTGGCTGAACCAATGCGGCATGCGATTCGGCGGCTGCCTGCACCCCATCCCGCCGCCTCGATCGGCTGATAGCGCAGAGTCAGGCTCGTCGCCTCTAACGCCACCGGCGACAGATATAAAGATGTCGCTGCACCGCAGGCATCCCGCACGACCGCGTCCTGAGCGGCGACCGACGGCGCGGCGCGGTCGAACACGGTGGAAAGGTCGATCGTGCCGGTGATTTCGAGCGCGTGCGGCAGAGCGCACTGCACCGGAACCTCGGTTGTCTGCCCGTCGCGGATGCCGAGGCAGGTGCCCGCAGGCCAGACACTGGACTGATCTTGGTCGGCGACCCGGCGTCGGAATTTAATCGATGCGATGCCATCGCTTGGCAACTGCAGACCACACGTCAGCTGCCCGCTCAGCTGTCGATTGCGCGCAGGAGGAGTCCACACCATGCCGACGACGAATCGCCCGCCAGGGTCATACCGCGGACCAAGGTAGCGTGCGACCGCCCGGGCGCAGATCTGGCGGAACTCGGCTGCGGCCGCCGGATCGCCAGGATCCGGACCGGTCTCCATCAATTCGGAATCGGCGACCTCGAAGAGATGCTCGAGGGTGCAGTCGACGTGCATCACTCGATCGGGCGCGCCAGGCGGCCAGGTCAGGCAGTCGCCACTGCGTGCGTCGACGGTCTTCGCATTCCCTGCCTGTTTGTTATCGCCGATTTGCAGCACGACGGCGATCGACGCGGCAACGGCGGCAATGGCCACAGCGATGAACAGGACCTTCATCCGCCACACCGACACCGACTGATGTGAACACAGCGATGTGTCTACTGCAACGTTTGGCAAAGATCGTTCATCAATCGATAACGTGCCACTATCTGGTGGCGAGGTCGCCTACCGGGAATGTCGTTTCGACAGCAACTACTTCCCACATTGCTGATCTGATGCTGGCAGTCGGCAGGCGACATCGATGGGTTGCGACACGGTCACGGATGCGTACCAGTCAATACATCACCGATCACAACAGTCCCAATGATCACTATCGTCACATCCGTCAACTGCTGGCGTCAATGCGACGTCGTGCCCCTGGAGAGGTTTGTCATGTCGCCGCGCGCTCGAATCGCCTCGATATCGGTGGCTTCGGCGACCGTTCTCGGGCTCTGGGTCGCCCCACCAGCGACCGCCGAACCGTGCACCGGCGCCGCTGCAGCCGCGCAGCCTTCTGCCGCCGCGGAAGAGACACCCGACCTGCCCTCGTCGTCTGATCGCCGACCGACGGGGCAGCGGCCACGCAATGCGAATGACGGCGCGCCGCTCCCCAGACTCGGTCAGCTCCCGTCGAGGATCCTCGGCTCACTTTCTCCACGCTCCGCCCAGGTGCAACAGCAAGCGGAGGTAGCACCTCAGCCCAGTCCCCCTGGCGCTGGCCAGCCGGTGCCGGACGCCGCCCCAATCGCTGCGCCGCCGCCTGCACCTGCCGCACCCTCACCTCCTGGCACCTCACTCGTCGGCTGGGTGACAGGACCGGACAGCCCCAACAAGACCATCGAACGCTTCGCCATCACCGGGACCGACCTCGGAATCATGTGGGACAACGGCAATTCCGGTGCCCATCAGGTGCTCATGGCGTTCGGCGACACCTACGGCTATTGCGGCATCCGCGGCCAACAATGGCGGTACAACACGCTGTTCCGCACCCAAGACGGCGCCCTATCGAACACCATCGACGTGCCGAATGGTGCTGTCTCCAACCAATACTCCGGCTCACCGCTGTGGGGCCCTGGGCTTTCCAAACAGATCATCAACAGCACCAAATGGGCGCCCAACGAGACGGGAATCATCCCCACCGCCGGGATTGCCGCCGGCGGCGCCCAGTACCTCAACTTCATGTCCATCAAGAGTTGGGACGCCAACGGCGCTTGGACGACGAACTTCTCGGCACTCGCCGTATCGCCGGACAATGGCGAACGCTGGGGCGTGTATCCCGACTCCGTGCGCGCGGCCCGACCGGACGCCATCCCTGGAGGCCACTACGTTCCCGGCGACGAGAACTTCCAACAGGGCGCATTCCTCAAACCCGGCCCCGGCGATCCCTACATCTACTCCTTCGGAACACCAGCAGGGCGCAGCGGTTCGGCCTATGTGGCGCGTGTCCTTCCTGCCGGTGTACCGGATCTGAGGAGATACGAATACTGGAGCTCCGACCGCAATGCCTGGGTTCCGCGTGATCCTGGTGCTGCGTCGGTGGTGATCCCCGGGCCGGTAAGCGAAATGTCGGCTCAGTTCAACACGTATCTCAAGCAATACCTGGCGCTCTACACAAACGGCGCCAACGACGTCGTCGCACGGACAGCACCTGCGCCGCAAGGACCGTGGAGCCCCGAACAGGTGCTCGTGCCGTCGGGACAGTTCCCCGGCGGCATCTACGGGCCGTTCCTGCATCCCTGGTCGACGGGTAAAGAGCTGTACTACAACCTGTCGCTGTGGTCGGCATACAACGTGATGTTGATGAAAACCGTTCTGCCATAGCGTCGGTGCAGGAACGCCCCCTATTTCGGCGCAGGTTGGCGAACGTAACCCCGAGGTTGCGTGAACGCCCGGATCCCTTCGGCGCCGAGTTCTCGGCCGAGACCCGACTGCCCGACGCCGCCGAACGGCACCCGCGGATCCTGGGCCGCCATGCCGTGGCAGTTGACGCTCACCGTGCCCGCGATGAGCCTGCTCGTAACCTTGTCGGCCAACGCGTCGTCACCCGTCCAGACCGAAGCGGTGAGGCCGAACTCGGTGTCGTTCGCGGCGGCGACCGCGTCGTCGATGTCGTCGTATCCAATGATCGGCAGCACGGGGCCGAACTGCTCTTCGCGTGCCAGCGCGGAATCCTGTTCCAGACCCGTGACAACGGTCGGCAGCACGAAGTAGCCGCCGGCGTCGACGTCGGCGGCGCGAAGACGTCCCGCCGTGCGGACCGTCGCCCCTTGTGCTGCAGCATCTTTCACGAGCGCCTCAACTCGGTCGCGCCCCGACGCCGTATGCAGCGGGCCAAGCGTCACCT
Source organism: uncultured Actinomycetota bacterium (assembly GCA_963766465.1). Taxonomy (GTDB): domain Bacteria; phylum Actinomycetota; class Actinomycetes; order Mycobacteriales; family Mycobacteriaceae; genus Mycobacterium. The sequence continues at coordinate 658,518 of CAVXZT010000008.1, read as the reverse complement.
CATCGGCCAAACCGTCGCCGACGACCTCTCGCTCGCATCGAGCCAGCACCGCATCCGACAGCTCGTCGACGCGATCGCGCGGTGCGTACAGCCGCTTGATCGCCATGCAGACTTGCCCGCCGGTGGTGTACGTCGCCGTCACCAACTGCTCGATGAGCTGGTCGCTGATCGTCATGTCGGGGGCGATGATCGCCGCGTCGTTGCCGCCGAGCTCCAGGAGCACCGGCGTCAGCCGCGAGGCTGCCGCTGCCATCACGGCGCGTCCCGTCGCCGATCCACCGGTCAACGAGATGAGGTCGATGCCCGGATGCGTGACGAGCGCCTGCGCGAGCTCGATGCCCGGAGCCGCAAGCACATTCACCGCTCCCTGCGGGAGCGCTGCGGCTAACGTCGCACCGAATTGCAGCGCCGCCAACGGAACCGTCGGCGGCAGCTTGATGACCACCGTGTTCCCCGCTACCAGCGCAGACGCCAGCTTCATCATCATCACCGACAGCGGCCAGTTGAACGGAATCACCAGCGCGGCAACGCCATACGGCTCTCGCCGCACCAGCGGGTAGGGCGTGTTCGAGTCGATCTGTTGGGGCGCCAGCGCCGCCTCTGCCATCGAGCCGATGATCGCCCCAAGAATCGGAGCGGTGTCGATCTCGAATCCCGCCTCGGCCAGCACCTTGCCGTGCTCGCTGGTGTACAGCCGCGCACCGTCTCGTTCCTTCAGCTGCTCGCCGGCCGCCGTCGCCGCCGCCGCGACCTTGGCGACCCGCTCGCCGACGTCCACCGCGCGCCACGCCGGTGCAGCCCGTCGCGCCGCGGCCACCGCCGCGTCGAGCTGCGCTCGGTCGGCGGCGGGAGCTTCGCCAACGATTTCGGCCGGCCGTGCCGGGTTCCGCACTGGGTAGCTGCCTGCAGCGCCGGCCTGCGCCTCGCCATCAATCGTGAGTGTTGCCAGCGTCGAAAAAGTGGTCATCGACTCGCCCTCCCCTTGACCCGGTGCGGTCGTTTGGCCATCGTAAGTCGGTATGGACGTGGAACTGCGCGAATGGGTGGACCGGCTGGCGATCCAAGACCTCATCTACCGCTACTCCGATGCTGTGACGCGTGCCGATTGGCCGCAATGCGAGGCGGTGTTCGCGCCCGACGCATTATGGGAGAGCCCGCCGCTGGGCCTGCGCTACGAGAGTCGCGACTCGTTCCTGGAAACCCTGCGCGCGACGACGACATTCGACATCTTGATCCAGACGCCGCACGCACCTGTCATCACGCTTACCGATGCTGACCACGCACGGGCCACGACGACGATCCATGAAGTGAACAGAGGAGTGATCCCATCGACGAGTGAGTTGGGCGATAGCGGCACACAGCTCAACGTCGACACGTACGGGATCTACTACGACGACATCGCTCGCATCGACGGGGCGTGGAAGTTCACGCATCGACGGTTCGTGCCGTTCTATCTCGAAAGCGGCTGCGTCACCGGCGATGTGATCACCCAACGCTCGGAACTGGCCGGCCGCTAGGCCGCGTTTGTCATCGCTGCGGTGGCCGCTGACGGCGTTCCCGCCATCGCATTAGCGGTCGGCAGCGTCAGGTTGATGGACGATACGTTCAACTGCCCCGATCCGCGGAACGTTTGATATGTGGTCGCCGAGGCGACGATTTGCAGGGTCACCGTCTCCCCCGGCGCCAGCGTGTGCGCCACCATCTCCAAGGGAAGCTTCACCGTGTGCGTCCCGCCGTCCAACGTCACAGGGATCGGCGTGACGAGGTTGCCCAACACCAGGCCCGTCGTGTCGTCGAGCAGTTGGGCGTAGACGTGCTTGCTGGTGCCCGTGCCGGAATAGGTGAGCTCCAACTGGGGCGCGCCAACGAGGTAGGAGGTCGTCGTCTGGGCAGTGGAGGTGAGTTCCACCGCGTTGGTCGCCTTGGCGCCGAACAGAAATGCGGATCCTCCGATGAACAGACCTCGCTCGAACGCCCTGAAATTCGGGCCAGAGCCGCCGAAGAACAGATGCAGCGGCAACTTCTGGCCCACCGAAGACGACGTCGTCAGCGGAGCGCCCGTCGGAATCGGATAGGTGTTCGACGAGAACTTTGTTCCGTTCTGGTCGACCCATTCGAACTGCGGGCCGGTATCTACCGACACGTCGCCCTTGACGTATCGGTCCAGCCAGTCCATCGTTGCCCGCTCGACCACTTCGCCGTCGTTGACACTGGAGATGCAGCCGCCGTGTCCGCCACAGAACCACACCACCTTGGTCGGAACACCATGTGCAATAAGCGCTTTCGCGGTCACGTCGGCCTCTGCCAACGTGAACAAGGTGTCGACTGTGCCCTGGATCAGCAAGGTCGGCGCGGTGATCTGGTTCACCAGCTCGGTGGGGCTCTTTTCGTCGAGGAAGTCTCGATCGGAATGCGACACCGCGCCGGTCAGCAGGGTGTTGACTAGCGCGGGGTAGATGTGCGGATTTGCCCGGGCGCCCGTGACCAGCAGTGCAGCGGTGAGCAGCCCGCCCCAGCTGGTCTTGGGTGCCCCGTTCTTGTTCATCGAGGTGTTGAGGTTGTTCCACGCGACGGTCGGCACGATCGCATCGACCCGCGGATCGATTGCCGCGGTCACCAACTGGATTCCACCGCCATACGACGCGCCCACCATGCCGATCTTCGGATCGCCCGGCGAGTCGAGCGCAACCTCGGGCTGCGTCGCGATCCAACTGATGATGGCCTTCATGTCTTGGCCTTCGAATTCGGGGTCATCCATCTCGAGCCTGCCGCCTGAACTCCATTCGCCGCGTGGATCCCAGGTGACGACGTTGTAGCCGTTCTTCAGCAGCGGGGCAAAGCCGATGATCTGGTTCGCCGTGAATGGATTCGCGGTGAGGGTGGGGTTCGTGTCGCCGGGCAGGCCCAGGCCAGGACCGTTGAGGATCGTCGGCGCCCGCGTGCCGAGCGCATCGCCCTGTGCGGGGAAGAAGTGGACGTAGATCGCGGTGCCGTCGGCCGAGATTACCTTCAAGTCCCGGGGCGTGCTGCCGCCCGTCATCCCGATCGGGTAGCCGATGAGCGGATGCAGAACGTCGCCGATGATCGGTATCTGGTGAATGAGCGCCACGACCGGCGTCACGAACATCGGCCCGAAGACGGGCAGGTGTTGCAGCGGCGTCAGAAGCGACGTCTGCGGGATAGCGATCACGGTCGGCGGTGCTTCGGCCGTAGCCAGCGTGTTTGCCTGCACAGGATCCGCGGCACCGGATGTCGTCACCGGGGTGGCCAGCTTGCTGAGGGTCGGCGTCTTGCCGAACTCCTGGCGCGCGGCGGCCATCATCATCCACGGCAGCGGGGACTCCACCGGTGCCTCAGGAGCGCCGTCGGCGAACGGGGTCAGCACCGCGCTGACCAGACTCGATACCGCGACGGACGCCTGCGCGACAGGATCCTTGGCCTTGACGACGGGTGTCGCCGGTGGCTCTTCCTGCGGCTTCACGACGGCCAGGCTGACCGTCGGTGCCGGATCCTCGGCAACGTTGGGCTCATCGGCCGTCTTGGTCGACTCGGTCGCATCGGTACGCACCGTCGACTTCTTCTTTTTCTGCGGCTTCGGCTCGGCAGCCGGCTTGGTGTCGCCGGAATCCGTTGATGCGTCGGCTTTTTCCTCCGCCGGCTGCTTGTTCTCCGACGACGACGACGTCGACGACGACGGTTCCGACCCAGAGGTCGTCGACGGCTGAGCCGACGCGAGCCCCTGCCCTGCGAAGACGGCGGCCCCGATTCCCAGGGCCACCGCCAGTCCACCGATCCGCCCCACGTACGCCCCAGCACCCATGCCTTATGTACTTACCGTTGCAACGGCCCCCCGTCTGCGACTTGGCCGAATTGCCGCAGCAAATTTTGCTAGCCCTCGTCAATAATTTGCCGGTCGGACGCAGACTTCCTTTGTGCAACACCAGGTATCGGCAGGCGTAGGCTCGGCAGCAGTGTTGAGGCAAGCCGACACTATGTATTCAGGTATCTACAGGGATGCACAGTGGCAGATACACCAAATAAATCGCAGATCAGAACCGCGCCAGTGGCTCAGTCCAAATGGCTATCGGAGTCTGCGGCGAAAACTCGTGGGTCGGATGCCGACGAAGTCCGGTCTCACTACGATATCTCGAACGAGTTCTTCAAACTCTGGCAGGACCGGAACCAGGTCTACAGCTGCGCGTACTTCGAACGCGACGACATGTCGCTCGAGGAAGCGCAGATGGCCAAGATCGACCTCGCCCTCGGCAAGCTTCGCCTGCGGCCAGGGATGACGCTGCTCGATATCGGCTGCGGCTGGGGCGCAGCGATGATGCGGGCCGTAGAGAAATACGACGTGAACGTCATCGGCCTGACGCTCTCCCACAACCAGATGGAACACATCGAGCGGTTGCTCGCAGAGTCGGACAGTCCCCGCAGAAAAGAAGTGCGACTGCAGCCGTGGGAGGAGTACGACGAGCCGGTCGACCGGATCGTGTCGATCGGCGCCTTCGAGCACTTCGGCTTTGGCAAATACGACGACTACTTCAAGAAGACCTACCACCTGATGCCCGATGACGGCGTGATGCTGCTGCACACCATCGTCATTCCGAGCGACGAGGAGGTGCGCGCCCGCAAGTTGCCGCTGAAGATGTCGACGGTGCGCTTCATCAAGTTCATCCTCGACGAGATCTATCCGGGCGGTCGCCTGCCGCTGGTCGCGCAGGTCAAGGAGCGCGCGGTCATGGCGGGGTTCGACGTGACCCGAGTCCAGGCGCTTCGCCCGCACTACGTCCGCACCCTGGATACCTGGGCGGCCAATCTCGAGTCCAAGCGCGAGGAAGCCATCGCGGTCACCTCCGATGAGGTCTACGAGCGGTTCATGAAGTACTTGACCGGCTGTGCCGATTTGTTCCGCAACGGCTACACCGACGTTTGCCAGTTCACGTGTGAGAAGGACTGAATGACAGAGGTTCACAGCAGAGCGGCCGCGACGAGAATGCGGCCGCATTTCGAGGAAATCCAGGCCCACTACGACCTCTCCGACGATTTCTTCGGGACGTTTCAGGACCCGTCGCGGACATACAGTTGCGCGTATTTCGAGCGCGACGACGCGACCCTCGAAGAGGCGCAGATGGCGAAGATCGACCTCGCTCTCGGCAAGCTGGACCTGCAACCCGGCATGACGCTTCTCGACGTGGGTTGCGGCTGGGGCTCCGTGATGAAGCGCGCGACGCAGAAGTACGACGTCGACGTGGTCGGCCTGACGCTGTCCAAGAATCAATGCGTCTACTGTCAGCACCTTCTTGCGGAGAACGATTCCGATCGGTCCGGCGAGGTACACCTGCGCGGCTGGGAGGAGTTCGACGAGCCCGTCGACCGCATCGTCAGCATCGAGGCGTTCGAGGCCTTCCCGAAGGAGCGCTACGCCGCGTTCTTCGAGACGTGCTACCACATTCTTCCCGCCGGAGGCCGGATGGTGCTGCAGACGATCATGGGCCATCCCCTGAAGCGCTGGCCCGACATGGGCATTCCGATCACCATTTCCGATCTGAAGTTCATGCGGTTCATCGCCAAGGAGATATTTCCAGGCGGCGCGGTGCCCTGCGACGAGGACATCGTCGAATTCTCCTGCGATGCAGGGTTTTCGGTGGAGCACACGCAGTACATGAACGAGCACTACGTCCGGACGCTTGATGCCTGGGCAGCGAATCTTGAAGCCGCCCGCGATGACGCGATAGCCGCCACATCCAATGAGGTGTACGAGCGCTACATGCGCTACCTGACCGGATGCTCCGACTTCTTCCGCCGCGGCATCAGCGAGCTGGGACAGTTCACGCTCACGAAAAGCTAAGAGGCGCCGAAGACCACCGCGACGTTGTAGCCGCCGATGCCCAACGAGTTGGAGACGGCGTAGCGGTAATCGCCGCGGCGGGGCTCGCCCGTGACGAGGTCCAGCGCAATTTCGGGATCGAGGTCCTTCGTGTTGAGGGTGGGCGGCACGACACCGTCGCGCAGCGCCTGCACCGTCAGCACGGCCTCCACGGCTGAAGACCCGCCCAGCGAATGACCCAGCGCCGCCTTGGGCGCATACACCGCAGGCGTGTGGTCGCCGAACGCGTGGCCGATGGCGCGGGCCTCGGCCAGATCACCGAAGGTGGTTCCGGAGGCATGTGCGTTGATGTGGTCGATGTCGGACGGTTTCAGGCCTGCCAGTTCGATAGCGCGGGCGATGGCGTCGCCTGCGACCTCACCGTCGGGGTTCGGCTTGACCGAGTCGTATCCGTCAGACGTCGTGGCCGCCGCCATCAGCCGCGCCAAGATCGGGACGCCCCGCGCCTTCGCGTGTTCCTCGGTCTCGATGAGCATCAGCGCGCCGCCTTCACCGAGCACCGTGCCGTCGCGATCCTTGTCGAACGGGCGGCAGGCGCCGCTCGGGTCGTCGTTATTCGTCGACAAGAACCCCGCCTGCCACAACGAGGCCACGGGGATGGCCTCGATCACCGTCTCGACGCCGCCACATATCGCGATGTCGGCCTCACCGAGAACGAGCTGCCGCCACGCCTGGCCGATGGCCGCGCCACCGGAGGCGTCGGCCATCACCGGTGAGACGACCCCCGCCTTGGCTCCGTGGTCCAACCCGACCGCCGCGGCGGGCGCGTTCGGCATGTACATCTGCACAGCCAGCGGGGAAACCGCGCGCAGGCCCTTCTCCTGCCAGGCGTCGTTCTGAGCACGAATTTCGTCGGTAACACCCATCGCGATCCCGATCGAGACCATCAGCCGCCGGGGATCGATCTCGGGTGAGCCTGCGGTCTCCCAGAGTCGCCGCCCCAGCTGCACCGACATCTTCTGCATGTTCGACAGCCGACGCAGCTCGATACGGGTGAAATGGTCGTCCAGATTCTCCTGCAGCGGCCCGCCGATGTGCACCGGGGATTCGAATTCTGCGATGAAACTCGAATCCAATGTGCGAATGCCGCTTCGGCCTTCCAGCAACAACTGCCACGTCTGTTCCGCGTCGGGCGCAAGAGAAGTGGTCGACGCGACCGCGGTGACGACGACGTTGGCGAGGCCATCGCCCGTTCTCAACGGTGTCATGCCCTCAGGCTATGCGACGTCGAGACACGTTTTGCCGCAACGGGTGTTAGCGTGACTCCATGTTGCCGAGGACAAAACTGATTGTCGCCGCCTGCGCCGGTTTGGCGCTGTCGCTGAGCACCCCGGCCGGGATCGCCTCGGCAACACCCGACGTGAACGCGATCGTCAACTCGACGTGCACCTATCCGCAGGTGATGGCGGCGCTGAACGACCAGTCACCCGAAACCGCCAACGAGCTCAACGCAAACCCGATTGCGAGTGGGTGGCTTCAGAGCCTCGTCGCTGCGCCACCGGATCAGCGTGCGCAGATGATCCAGCAGGTGCAGGGCCTTCCGGGGCTTCAGTCGTATATGCCGGTGATCGCCCAGGTCGCGAATTCCTGCAACAGGTACTAGACGTCGGTTTCCAAAGGCACTCAGCCGCTTAGCGATTGAGCCACCCCTAGCCCGAGGCGTATTGCAACGGCGGCTCGGACGAGTCCACTCGACCGTTGCTCGAGATCGTCAGCCGATCAGGCCGTATCTCGTAGCGGGCGCCGTCGGCCGGGTTGGTGACGTCGAATCCGCCGCCGGCGGGGACCGCATTGGCGAGTTGCAGGTTGGCGCCGTCGCTGAGTCGTTCGCCGTGGTAGGAGTAACTGCCCGGCGCTGTCTCGCACACCACCGCCAGTGAGCTCAGTGTTCTGATCGCAGCGACGGGTGTGCTCCCCTCGTCGCAACGGGCGGTGTGGCCGACGAAGCCCTGAGCATCAGTTCCTGGCATCGGGGGCAGCGGTGAGGCGGATGTGGCGGACGGCTCGACCGTTTCAGTCGTCGTGCTCACCGACGGCGGCGGCACAGCGAGCGTGGTCTGTGACGGAGCGCCGCCGACCTGATTGCCGGACATCAGCTGCGTAGCGAGAACCACCGCCACCCCGATCAGCACGATCGTCGCCACGACCAATGCCACTTGGGTGGCGCCGAACCGAGGTTTCCGCTGCGGCGTCTCGGGCAACCGAATCTCCGGCGGGTACGGCGTGTAACCGGTCCCAACCGGATTCGGGAACACCGCTGAGAATTGCCTGGTGTCCGATGGCGGGGTCGGCCGAGCAGGTGCCATCGACGGCGCAGGAGCCCCCAATGCCGCCGCGGTGGCGGCCTTGGCCAATCCGCCTGTGGAGGAAAAGCGTTCCGAGGGCGTCTTGGCCATGCCCTTGGCGATGACGTCGTCGAATGCGCGGCTGATGCCGCGGCGCATGATGCTAGGCCGCGGGGGCGGCGAAAACATGTGCGCCATCATCAGCTGCCTGAGGTCTCCCGTCTCGAATGGCGGCCGGCCGGTGAGACATTCGTAAAGCAGACATGTCAGCGAATACACGTCCGCGGGTGGCCCCACCGGTCCGCCGTCGAACCGCTCCGCGGACATGTACGCGCACGAGCCGATGACCAACCCTGTCGTAGTCATGCTCGGGTCGCCGCCGCCGTGGGCAATCCCGAAGTCGACCAGGTAGGCGAAGTCATCCGGTGTGAGCAGGACGTTCTCCGGCTTGATGTCGCGGTGCACCAGGCCGTCCGAGTGTGCGGCGTCCAGGGCCGCCGCCACCTGCGCGATGATCGATGCGGCTCTGCCCGGGTCCAGTGCACCGTTTGCCCGCAACTCGTCCTTGAGGCTGGCGCCGTCGACCAGTCGCATGTCGATGTACAGGACTCCGTCGATGTCTCCGAAGTCGTGCACAGGAATGACGTGCGGCTCCTGCAATCGCGCCGCCATTCGCGACTCACGCCTGAAGCGCTCCTGGAAGCCCGGGTCCGCGGCCATCTCCGCCCGCAGAACCTTGACCGCCACCGTGCGGTCCTTGACGGTGTCGTAGGCGCGATACACCTCACCCATGCCGCCTACACCGATCAGAGATTTCAGCTCGTAGGGCCCGAAACGGGTGCCCAGACGCGAGCCACCGGTTGGGGAGGGCATTCGAATCCTTTCTTGCGTAGCAAAGGAACTGGGGCCATAAGCAGCTCCGCCGACGACGCGGGTACCACCGTACGGGGAGCTGATCGGGGCTGCATCCGTGCTGCGACGTAGGTCACTAAAGAGCAGAAGTGGCCGATAGATTGAACAACTAACCGATGCGGTGCGTATTTCATACAGGGGAACTGAGCGGAGGACCTACGCTGCTGCATCGGATCGCCCGGCTTGCCATTGCCGCACCGCGACGCGTCATCGTCTCCGCGGTGTTGTTGACCATTGTCTTAGGCATATTTGGAATACCCGTTGCGAAGAGCCTGTCCGCGAGCGGATTCCAGGACCCGGCTTCCGAATCGGCGGGGGCGACTCAATTCCTGACCGAAAAGTTCCATCAAGGCGACGTGCAGTTGCTGTTCGTCGTCTCGACACCCGGCGGAATCGACAGCGCCGCTGCTCGCGAGGTAGGCGATGAGATCGTCGACCAACTGCGCAGTTCGCCACATGTCGCGCAGGTGAGCTCGCCGTGGACCACCCCACCGGCCGCCGCAGCGGACCTGGTCAGCCGCGACCGCACGTCGGGGCTCATCGTTGCGGGTATCACCGGCGACGAGAGCCAGCAACAGAAGTACGCCAAGGAGTTGTCCGACCGAGTGGCCCACGACCGAGACGGCGTCACCGTCCGGCCGGGTGGAACCGCGATGGTCAACGTCCAGATCACCGAACAGTCGCAGCGCGACCTGCTGGTGATGGAGGCGCTGGCGATCCCGCTGAGTTTCCTGGTGCTCGTCTGGGCGTTCGGCGGCCTGGTGGCCGCCGCGCTGCCGGTCGGCGTCGGTGTGATGGCGATCCTTGGCGGACTCGCCGTTCTTCGGCTCATCTCGTCTGTCACCGACGTGTCGATCTTCGCCCTCAACCTCACCACCGCGATGGGCCTTGCTCTGGCGATCGACTACACCCTGCTGATGATCAGCCGGTTCCGCGACGAGTTGGCCGAGGGGGCGAGCCGCGACGAGGCCGTCATGCGGACCATGGTGTCGGCGGGCCGCACCGTGATGTTCTCGGCCACGACGGTCGCCTTGTGCATGGCGGTTCTGGTGCTTTTCCCGATGCACTTCCTGAAGTCGTTCGCGTACGCAGGCGTCGCGACCGTCGCATTCGCGGCGGCCGCCGCGATCGTGGTGACGCCTGCCGCCCTCGTTCTGCTCGGCGATCACCTGGACTCGTTCGACGTGCGCAAGGTCGCCCGCCGGATGCTCGGCCGCCCCGAACCTCAACCCGTGCCCGTCGAGCGACGATTCTGGTACCGGTCCGCGAGTTGCGTTATGCACAAAGCAGTTCCGCTCGGTTTGGCCGGTGTGGCGCTGCTGTTGTTCCTCGGCGCGCCGTTCCTCAGCGTGCGCTGGGGATTCCCCGACGATCGCGTGCTGCCGAAGTCGGCGTCCGCTCATCAGGTTGGCGACCAGCTGCGGCGCGACTTCGTCAACAACTCCGACGCCGCGGTGACCGTCGTCGTTCCGGATGCCAACGCTGTCGGCGCACCCGACATCGACAGATATGCCGCCGACCTGTCGCGCGTGCTCGACGTTTCCGCGGTGTCGGCCCCTACGGGAACATTCGTCGACGGCAACCGAATTGGCCCGCCGTCGGCGCCGGCCGGGCAGATCCCCGGGAGCGCGTTCCTCACCGTCGAAAGCTCGGCGCCGCTGTTCTCCGACCAGTCGGAAACTCAGCTCGACCGACTGCACGCGGTACCCGGCCCTGCGGGCAAACACGTCGACATGACCGGAATCGCCCAGACCAATCGCGACAGCGTCGACGCCATCGGTGCGAAGCTGCCACTGGTGCTCGGGCTCATCGCCGTCATCATGTTCGTGCTCTTGTTCCTGCTGACCGGCAGCATCGTCATGCCTCTGAAAGCATTGGTACTCAACATTCTTTCGCTGACCGCCGCATTCGGTGCGCTGGTGTGGATCTTCCAGGACGGGCACCTCGGTGCGCTCGGCACCACGCCGACCGGGACGTTGGTGGCCAACATGCCGGTGCTGTTGTTCTGTATCGCCTTCGGCCTTTCGATGGACTACGAGGTGTTCCTTGTCTCGCGCATCCGGGAGTTCTGGCTCATCGCCGGAGCCGCTGCGGCGACGGAGGACCGAGGAAGGACGCGGGCCGACAGCGACGAGAGCGTGGCCCGCGGCATCGCCCACACAGGGCGGATCATCACCGCCGCCGCGCTCATCATGTCAATCTCTTTCGCCGCGTTGATCGCCGCCAATGTATCGGTCATGCGGCTGTTCGGCCTTGGGCTGACGCTGGCGATCCTTGTCGACGCGACTTTGGTGCGGATGGTCCTCGTGCCGGCCTTCATGCACGTTATGGGCCAATGGAATTGGTGGGCACCTCAATGGTTGGGCTCGGTGCACCGGCGTCTCGGTTTCAACGAGGGTCACGCGCTCAAGACACAGGAACAACACAGCGGGGAGATCGAACCCACCAGCCCCGGGCATCGTGTCTAGTAAGTGAGTGTTATTGCAGGCGTACATGGAGTGGTTCCGCCCAACCGCTACACCCAGGATAAGATCACCCAGACTTTCGTCGAGGCTCCCGGCTTCGCGGGATTCGAACAGGTCGTGCGCGGACTGCACACGAACGCGAAGGTTGACAGCAGACATTTCATCCTTCCGATAGAGCAGTACCTGACGCTTGGCGACTTCGGCGAAACCAACGACCTTTTCATCGAGCACGCGGTGGAATTGGGCTGCGCGGCGTTATCGGGCGCGCTCGAGGACGCGGGGCTGCAGCCCGGCGATGTCGACGTGATCTACACGACGACCGTGACCGGTGTGGCCGTGCCTTCGCTGGATGCCCGCATCGCCGGACGGCTCGGTCTGCGGCCCGACGTGCGTCGGGTGCCGATCTTCGGACTTGGCTGCGTGGCAGGTGCGGCGGGCGTGGCGCGGCTGCACGACTATCTGCGCGGTGCACCCGACGATGTCGCCGCTTTGGTGTCAGTCGAGTTGTGTTCGCTGATGTATCCGGCGTGCGAGCCCGAGATGGCCAGCCTCGTCGGCAGCGCGCTGTTCGGTGACGGCGCGGCCGCTGTCGTCGCCGTCGGCGAGCGTCGCGGGCTTCGCGACGGCATGGCCGGACCAGATGTGCTCGCGACGCGCAGCCGGCTGTACCCCGACTCGCTCGGCACGATGGGTTGGGACGTCGGGCCTGCGGGCTTCCGGCTTGTACTGTCCCCCGATCTACCCGACTTGATCGAGCGGTATTTCGCCGACGACGTCACCGGCTTCCTCGGCGAGCACGGCCTCGCGATCGACGACATCGGCTCGTGGGTGTCGCATCCCGGCGGCCCGAAGGTGCTCGAGGCGATCACCGCCGCCCTCGGTCTGGACGACGACGCACTCGAGTTGTCGTGGCGCTCATTGAGCGAGATAGGCAACACCTCGTCGGCTTCGGTGCTGCACATATTGCGCGACGCGCGCGCCAAGCCGCCGCCCTGCGGAACTCCGGGCCTGCTGATGGCGATGGGTCCCGGGTTTTGCGCTGAACTGGTGCTGCTGCGTTGGCACTGAGCTGTCCATGATCGCCTATGTACTGCTGATCGCCGCGGTTGCTGTCGAACGCGTCGCGGAACTGGTTGTGTCCCAACGCAATCTCGCGTGGAGCCGCGCTCACGGCGGCGTCGAGTTCGGCGCCCGGCATTACCCGGTGATGGTGGTGCTACACACCGGCCTGCTGGCGGGATGTCTGGTGGAGGCGTTCTACCGCCCGTTCGTGCCGGCGCTGGGCTGGCCGATGCTGGTGATTGTGCTTGCCGCACAGGGGCTGCGCTGGTGGTGCATCGCGACGCTCGGCCGACAGTGGAACACCCGTGTCGTCGTCATCCCCGACGCGGCGCGGGTGACCGGTGGGCCGTACCGGTTCTTCTCCCACCCGAACTATGTCGCGGTCATCGTCGAAGGGATCGCGCTGCCGCTGGTGCACACCGCGTGGGTCACCGCCGTCGTGTTCACGGTCCTCAACGCGGCGCTGCTCCGAACCCGCATCGGCGTCGAGAACTCCGCGCTGGCGAGGCTGCGGTGATCGACCTCTTGGTGGCCGGCGGCGGACCGGCAGGGCTGGCCACCGCGATCCTCGGCGCCCGAGCAGGGCTCGAGGTGGTCGTGATTGAGCGACGACACGGACCGGTCGACAAAGCGTGCGGCGAAGGCCTGATGCCGCATGCTGTTTCGGTGTTGCAGGGTCTCGGCGTCGAGCCGCCGGGCAAGCCGTTTCACGGCATCACCTACCGCGACGATCGTGGCCGTAGCGTCACCGGACGTTTCCGCGGGGGCGCCGGGCGCGGAGTGCGCAGGACGGCCTTGCACGCCGGGCTGTTGGAGGCGGCGACGGCGGCCGGTGTCCGCCTTGAGCACGGCGATATCGGACCGGTGAGCCAGGACGCATTGTCGGTGCACTGCAGCGGTTTTCGCTCCCGCTACCTGGCCGCCGCGGACGGGCTGCATTCGCCGATCCGCGCCGCGCTCGGCCTGGCGCGCCCATCAAATGGCCCGCGTAGGTGGGGAATTCGTCGCCACATCTTGATGGCGCCGTGGAGCGACTGCGTCGAGGTGTACTGGTCCGACAACACGGAGGCATACGTCACGCCGGTCGCCGACGATTGTGTTGGCATCGCGATCCTCACCTCGCGCAAGGGCGGTTTCGACGAGCACTTCGACGCGTTTCCGGCACTGCGGCAGCGGGTGGACGGGCAGGCTCACGGCCCTGACCGCGCGGCTGGCCCGTTGCGGCAGCGGGTGCGCAACCGGACGGCCGACCGGGTGATGCTGGTCGGCGACGCCGCAGGGTATGTCGACGCGTTGACCGGCGAGGGCCTCGGCATCGCGTTCGGCGCGGCGGAGCTGCTCGTGGAATGCGTGGCGGCGGACCGGCCGCAGGACTACGACCGCCGCTGGCGCCGCATGTCGCGACGCTACCGGCTGCTGACGGCCGCCGTGCTGCAAGCGACTGCGACGCCTGCAGTGCGGTCGCGCATTGTGCCCGCGGCGGCCCAGTTTCCTGGCGTGTTCCGCGGCGTCGTCAACCTGCTGGCTGAATAGCGGTACTCGGCGCGCCGCTCACGGGCACCTCGCGCTTGGCCCGCACACGAATGCGCCCGCCGCTGTGCGGCACCATGATCACGTGCTTGACTTTCTGCCGTTCGCCGTCGTCCGTCGTCGTGGCCAGCTCGACCCGTCGCAGGATCTCGCGCAGCACCACCCGCAACTCGACATTCGCGAAAGTCGCACCGAGGCAACGGCGATTGCCACCGCCGAACGGGAACCACGTCGTCGGGCTCAACGTCGCACCCACCATCCGGTCGGGGTCGAACCGCTCAGCGTCGGGGTACACCTCGGAATCGCTGTGCACCAAGCCAATTGCAGGGACGACCATCACCCCGGCGGGTAACTGATAGCCGGCCAGCTCCACTGGCTCCTTCAGGATCCGGCCCACGTCGTACACCACCGGGCGGATGCGCAGCGTCTCCTTGGCCACCGCGTCGAGGTACTCATCGCCTGCCGCATCCTCTGCATCGGCCGCCTTCTGCGCCTTGGCAAGCACCGAGGGGTGGCGGGTCAGCCGTTCGAGCGCCCACGACAGCGCGGTCGCGGTGGTGTCGTGGCCTGCGACGAGCAGCGTCATCAGCTGGTCGCGCAGTTCGCGGTCGGTGAGCGCGCGGCCGTCTTCGTCGGTGGCGCGGACCAGCATCGCGAGGACGTCGGTGCGCTCATCAAGGTGTGGGTCGGCGCGGCGCTCGGCGATCTCGGCATAGAGCAGCTGGTCGGCTTCTTGGATGCGATCCCACAGGGCTCGCCACGGCCGGCGGCGCTGCAGCTCCGGGCGCGCGATCGCGAGCGACGCCCACTGGCCGACAGTGAGCAGCTTCGGCATCACGGCGCGCAGCGCGGCGAGTCGCGCAGGGTCGGTGGCACCGATGACCGTCCGCAGGATCACCTCGAGCGTGATCTCGGACATCTTCGGTGCCACCGCGAACGAGTGGCCCACGGGCCAGCTCGCGATGTTTGTCGCCGCGATGTCGGCCATCAGCTCGGCCTGCCTGGCGACCGCGTCGCGATGAAACGGCGGCAGCATCAGCCGTCGGCGGTCGCGGTGAACGTCGTCGTCGATCACCAGCACGGAACTGTCGCCGAGCAGCCCGCCCAACATCGCATTCGCCTCGCCGGCGTGAAAGACGCTCGGGTCGCCTGCGAACACCTTCTTGATCTCGGCGGGGTCGGCCAGATACACCATCGGCGGCACCGTCGCCGCGCGGATCGTGAACACCTTGCCGTAGCGCCGTCGGCACGCGGTCACGAACCGCGGCCAGTACCGCATGAACGCGATGGTCTGGACCCACTTGGGAAGCCGGGGCCCCGGTGGCAGCGCGGTCGAGGCTATTTGACTCATGCCTAACACGCTACAAGCGCAACTCGCGGTTGTGAACTACTCCGCAGGCGGTAGTTGGCGGGGGCCGTCGGATCCGCGCAGTTCGGGGTGTCGTTCCCGTTCCGTCATCATTTGTTGACGCTCCACAGACGACACCACCGACGCCGAGGCCATTTCCGACGCGACCGGGTCGGAGTCCGCCGAACCATGCTCCTCGGAGTGGACGCTCACCTTGTGCGTGCGCCTGAGCGAGAAGTGAATCTCCTCCGTCTCTTCGAACACCTGGCGCGCGCTGCGCAGCGGCTTGGTCGTGGTGTCTATCGCGCTCGCGATGATCGGTGGCACGAACGGGCGGAGCCAGCGCGCGGCGGCCTTGGTGACATCCGGGATCGTCGGGATCAGTGAGTTGTCGTCGCGGCGCGCAGGCAGGTTGTCGGATACCTCTGCTGCTTCTGCTGCCGGCAGTTCCGGCGTCGGTTCGATGACGCGCTCCGATTGCGCCTGCACCGGCGCGTCGAGGGCTTCGACGACTCGACGACGCTGCTGCTCGCGCTCGATCTCTGCCTGCGCCTCGGCCGCGAGGCGGGCACTTTCCAATTGCTGCTCGGCCCACAGTGTTTCGACGGCCGCGCGAACCTCGGCACGCTTGACCGCGATCGCGGTGTCGGCCTCCAACTCGGCGCGCTCCACCTCGGCGCGCGCCGCCGAACCGCGATCCTCGCTTGTCTGCCCACGCCACAGCCTGAGAATCAGCGGCAACAGGATCAGCAGCACGAAAAACACGATCGCCGCCAATCGCAGCAGCATCGCTCCTGGGCTCGCAAGGGTGTGGTCGTTCATCGCCGCCCAGCGCGCGCCAAGGCCGCGGTCGACGTCTGTCATCGCGGTTTCGCGCGTCTGCTGTAGCGCCTGCTCACGCGCCGCGATCTCGGTGTCGAGGCCGGGTGCCACGCGATCGCGGTTCGTCACGGCGGTGTCCAGCTGCTGCTGGGTGTCGGCGAGAAAGTCCTTCGCCGTGCGTGTTTCGGGCCCAGTGCCGGGCACGCCAGTGATGTGGGTCTGCGGGCAGGCCGGCGAGGGGTTGTACTCACAGCGCGCGACGACGAGCGCCTCGTCGCGCTGACGGCCGGCCTGTTCGACCGCCGCGTCGAGCGCGGTGCGGGCCTGGCGGGTCCGATCGAGCTCGGCCGAAGCCTGCGCGACCACGGGTGTGGCGCCAGCGCGCGCCGCGGCGCGTTCATCGAGAAGGCGGTCGATCGAGCCGGAAAACAGTACGAGGGCCGCGAGTTCACCGACGACGGCGCCGACGGCGATCGCGACGGCAGCGCGTCCGGCAACGCCCGACCGGCCACGCGTCGGGTCGCTGGCTATCGCGCGGGTGATCGCGCCGATCAGCAGGCCGAAGGCGAACGCCAACGGCACGACGAGTGCCATCGGCGCGTGCGTGGCCTCGGTAATGGCCAGGGTCGCGACAAGCCAGGTCAGCGCCGCTGCGAGCACAGTCAGCAGTTCAGCAATTCTGTTGGCAGACACGGAAATTCTCTCCCCCATTTGGCGCCATTACGCCGGTGCGATTTCGCCCGAAATTCTCTCACAGCGCGCCGAACGGGGCGCTTCGGCCGTGACTCGCGGCACCAAGAAAACGCCAAGAACGCGCCAAGAAGCGCGCGTCACACTTGCCGCGACCTGGGAAAGGAACCACCTGTGAAGCAGATTTCGGGCCTCGTTGCGCTGGCCGCGGTGATGCTGGCCGCGTGCTCGTCGACCGGTACGACCGCGGTGCACCGACCCTCCAGCGGACCCGCGGCGCCGACCTCGACATCTGAGCAGACCGTGGCGTACCGCTACGAGGCACCGATCGACGCCGTCCCCTGGTCGGACGTCGGCGCGGGTTGGATGCTCGCGATGTGGAGCCCGACGCCCTACAACTCGACGACCACGCTGTATCTGGTTTCCCCTGACGGTGGCCGCTCCCCGGTCACCACCTTCCCGTCGGGTGACGATGGCAGTGCCGAATTAGTCGACTGGTCTGGCGACGGAAACCGCGCGCTGTTCGTCGACGGCGTGAACGGGGACGCGACAGTGATCGAGGTCGACCTGCACACCGGCGCGCAGACCTCCTTCACGGTCAAGGACGGCTTCCACGTCAACCCTCAGTACACGCTCCCCCGAGGGCAAGGCGATCCTGCTGGGCCGGTCCAACACCACGACCCGCCCACGCTCGCTCGAGCGGGTCGACCTTGAAGGCAACCACCAGCTGACGTATCCGGTGGAGCAACTCGGCAGCAAGTTCGATCCCGACTTGTTGTCCACACCCGACGGCACGCGGCTCGTGCTTGGCAACGAAACCGGCGGCCTCGCCGTGATGGGCAACGACGGCACGGTAACCACGACCCTGCCCGTTCCGGGGCAGGGCTATTGCACCGCGACTCGGTGGTGGGACGCCGACTCGACGATCGCCGTCGCGGACTGCCATGACGCTGATTTCGGCACGACACAGCTGTGGCTCGTCCCCATCGACGGCGGGGCACCGACAGCTCTGACGGCACAGTTCGACGGGAATCATGGCGAGGTCCTCGGAGCGGGATCCGCCTGGAGTGTTCCGGGAGGTACCTACGTGCAGGCCTATGGCCCGTGCGGCTACAGCTTCCTCGCCAAGCTCGACAACTTCGGCGGGATTCCGACCAAGGTGTCGGTACCCAAGGTCGACGACCACAACAGCGTCGACGTGCTCGGCGCCTACCAAGGCCACCTCCAGCTGCAGGCCTCGCTTTCATGCGGGGACGGGGAGGCGCTCGTCGACTACGACCCGGCCGCAGGAAAGTCCGAAGTGCTGCTGGGGCCGACGGTGAACGACGGCGGCGTCATCAAGGCGCTGCCCTACCCCGGCTACGAATAGCGAAAGTCATCGCCGCGGAGGTTGCCACAAAGTCCCCTCTCAACGACACGCGCGGCAGTGTCATTCGTAACGGTTGCCCAATATTTGTGCTGACTCAGCTGGTTCACCGACTGGGTCGCCGACCCTAGCAAGCAGTACCAGACCTACATGACGCAGGAACTGCCGCCGCTGATCAACAAGCAGTACAACACCAACGGCAGGAACGCGGTCGCCGGATTGTCGAGCACCGGTGGCACCGCGGTCGACTACGCCATTCAGGCACCGGGGCTTTATCGAGCCGTCGGTTCCTACAGCGGTTTCCTTACCCCGAACTCTGGTTCCCAGAACGTTGGAATCACGCTCATCGGTGGCGGCGCGAGCGCCGACGCCATGTGGGGTCCGCCCGGCGGCCCGCTGTGGGTGGCTCACGACCCTTCGTTGAACGTCTCTAAGCTGAAGGGCGTCGCCGTCTGGGTCGGTGCATCCGGCGGCGGGCAGGGCGACGTCGACAGGCTGCCCCCCGGCGCCAACAACATCACCGGCGGAATGATCGAGGGCATCGTCGCCGACAGCACGAGGCAGTTCGCCGATGCCGCTAAGGCCGCCGGAGTACCGATCACGTATGTCGTGCGGCCACGAGGGCTCCCACTCATGGGGCCTGTTCGAGTCGGAGATGCAGGAATCCTGGAACACCACTATCGGACCGGCGCTAGGGGTCTAATCGCTGGTGCGCGTGAAGGTTTCGTCGAAATCAACGCCCCGCAGGCCATTGGGCCACTGACGCATGCACGAATGCAGTTCGACGCGGCACCACGCGGTAACAGTTGAACTTGCTGAAAAAATCCAGGACGCCGTCGACGGCCTTGACGACCTTTCCGTCCGGTTTGGGCTCGGCTTGGCCGTCGGCGTCATGTTCGGCGCCGGGCTCGGCCGCGGTATTTGCGTCGCCGCGTCGCCTGCTCGGCCGAATCGGTTGTGGGCTGCAATCCCGATGGCTTGCTGCACCCGCCGCGCGCACTCCGTCGTATCGACATAGCAATTGAGGCCGTGCGGGTCGCTGGACACACCGCCCTTCCAGGGTTCGTGGCCGCGTCGCGTGATGCGAAGCCACTTCCCCTCATGTTCGACCGAAGCGATCTCGTCGAACGGCACGATCACCGGTGAAGCCTTCTGCGCCTTGGCGCCGGAACATTCCGCGGTGGTCAAGCGTCAGCGTCCGCGCAGCGTAATCCAGCGTCGCCGTGCACGATATGCCCTTGAGGCGATTGGGGTCGTCGTCATCAGCCATTGGAGCATTGCGCATGGCTCTACAGAGCCATGCCGGTGTCATGCGGCGTTAACGACGCGCGTACTTGGTCCCAGCTGGCCCGCCGCAGGTTGAAGCGGGTGCCGGGCTCGTCGGCGGTTGCGGCGAACCACAGCTCGTTGTCCGGCGCCCAAGCCAACGCGGGGCAGAATCGGCGCAACGGCATTGTGCTGAATTGCGCACCGTCCCAGTCGTAGTGGATCAGGTACCGCTCGTTGGTGAACACGACCGACTTCCGTCGAGGGTTTCGAGAGCAGTGCCGACACCATTGGTGAGCCAGTTCGGCTCGCCGTCTTCCCATAGCATCCAGCCCGCAACATCGTTCCACGAAATCCAGTGGCGGACATCGCGACTGACGACAAGCCGGAAGACATCCTTGCCGGGGCTTTGGACCCGATCGACCTCCTCACCGGTATCCAGGTCCCAGATGGCGATCGAACGACCGCCTCGCGGCCCACGGCCAGCGTGCCGTCGGGCATCGCCACCATCCCGGTGACGGCTTCCGCCAGACACTCCGGCTGCCCCTCGTCGTAGACCAACACGCGATCGCCGCACAGTGCGACGGGGCGACCGTCACAGCTGGCGATCACACACACGTACTCGCTCGATCGCCCAATCAGTTCGACGTGGTCGGGCAATTCCGTGTCCGTCAATCGCCAACCTATCGTCGGCCAACGTCAGGGACAGCAACATTCTGCCTAAACTTGCACCATGCCACTTCGCAGCGACTACGCGCGTCAGAGCTGTGCCCTGGCCCGTGCGCTTGAAATTCTCGGCGAGCGCTGGACGCTGCTGATCGTCCGCGACGCTTTTCACGGACTGACCCGCTACGACGAGTTCCTGAAGAGCCTCGGGATCGCGACGAACATTTTGAGTACGCGGCTGCAGAAGCTCGTCGAACACGGCGTCCTGGAGCGAACCTGTTCCCGCGGCACATACCACCTCACCGACAAGGGGCGCGACCTGTTTCCGGTGGTGTTGACCATGATGGCCTGGGCCGATCGCCACGAGCAGGGGCCCGACGGCCCCGAGGTACTGATCCAGCACACCGGTTGCGGCCATGGAGCGGGAGGCTCGCTGCGATGTGAACACTGCGGCGACGCGATCACTGTCGGCGATCTACGGGTGGTGCCTGCGCCGGGAGCCACGGGAGCCGATGGGCAGCCGACGACGCTTACCCCGCCTCAACTCGCCGCCTGGGGCAAGTCGCAGTAGCCTTCCGCAGCTTGCACGATGCAAGTAAAGTCCTGGCCATGTCGATCAGTCCACAGCTGGGCGAAGTGCGGCGCGTCGACGTGCCTGCGGGCACGATCAGCTACCGCGAACGTGGCACCGGATCGCCGATCGTGTTCGTTCACGGCGTCGCCGTGAACGGGGATCTCTGGCGGGGGGTCGTACCGGGGCTGCCGGACCACCGATGCATCAGTCCCGATCTGCCGTGGGGCTCGCACTGCATCCCGCTGCGACCGGACACCGATCTGTCGCTGCCGGGGATGGCGCGCATCGTCGCGGACTTTCTCGAGGCCCTCGACCTCACCGACGTCACGATCGTCGCCAACGACACCGGCGGCGCAGTCGCCCAGGCGCTCGTCGGGCGACATCCCGAGCGGATCGGTCGCTTGGTGCTCACCTCCTGCGACGCATTCGAGAAGTTCCCACCGACGCCACAAAAGTATCTGGAGGTGGCGGCGCGCTCGCGGATCCTGACCTGGATCGTCGCCAACACTGCGAAATTCAAAGCGATCCAACGACTTCCGACCGCCTATGGATATGTGACCTCGTGGCCGTTACCTGCGGACATCATGCGTTCCTACACCGATCCGATTCGCTTGAACCCAGGGGTCAGGCGCGACTTCCGGCGGATGCTGCGGGCGGTCGACACGAAGTACACGTTCGAGGCGGCCGACCGGTTGACCACCTTCGACAAGCCCGCGGTGGTGCTGTGGGCCGACAACGACAAGATCTTTCCGCGCGAGCACGGCGAGCGTCTCGCACAACTACTCCCCCGTGGCGAGTTCGCGCTGATTCCCGGCAGCCGCACGTTCATCCCCGAAGAACAACCTGCTCTCCTGGCGTCCGCGATCGCGGACTTCCTCTCCGTCCATCTCTGATCCCAAGGCGGACCGCGCAGCGCCACGTCAGGTTCTGGTATGACTGAGGCAAATAAAACGCCGTGAGGATCTGTTGACCGCTCCGACGATCGACCCCGTCATCCCCGCCGAGCAACCGCAGAGAAGCGGCATTGCCAGGTGGATCCGCCGGTTGGCGGTCCCGATCATCCTCGGCTGGATCGGGCTCATAGTGGCGCTGACCCTCACGGTGCCGTCGCTCGAAAAGGTCGGCGAGATGCAGGCCGTGTCGATGTCGCCCAAAGAGGCGCCGTCCGTGGCGGCGATGATGCGCGTCGGCAAGGTCTTCCAGGAGTTCGATTCCGACAGCTCGGCCATGATCGTCCTGGAGGGCCAGGAGCGGCTTGGACCGGAGACGCACCGGTTCTACGACGACATGATCGCCAAGCTGCGGGCCGACAAGAAGCACGTCCAACACATCCAGGACTTCTGGGGCGACCCGCTGACAAGCGCCGGAGCGCAGAGCGAAGACGGCAAAGCCACGTACGTGCAGGTGTATCTCGCCGGGAACATGGGCGAGGCGCTCGGCAACGAGTCGGTCACCGCGATTCAGAAACTCATTGCGGGATTGTCGCCACCGTCGGGGGTCAAGGTCTTCGTAACCGGCGGCCCGGCATTGCAGGCCGACCAAGAGATCGCAGGCAACGAAAGCATCAGAATCATCGAGCTCGTGACGGTCGGCGTCATCGTCTCGATGCTGCTGTTCTTCTACCGCTCGATCGTCACGGTCCTGCTCGTGTTGGTGATCCTGGTGTTGAGCCTGTCGGTGACGCGTGGTGTGGTGGCATTCCTCGGCTTCCACAACTTGATCGGGTTGTCGACGTTCGCGACTCAGCTCTTGGTGACACTGGCGATAGCGGCGACAACCGACTATGCGATCTTCCTGATCGGCCGCTATCAGGAGGCCCGCACGGTTGGCGAAGACCGCGAATCGGCGTACTACACGATGTTCCGCGGCACCGCCCATGTAGTGCTGGGCTCGGGGATGACGATCGCCGGCGCGACATTCTGCCTATCGTTCACCCGATTGCCCTATTTCCAGACGCTCGGCATCCCGTTGGCGGTCGGAATGGTCGTCGCCGTCCTTGTGGCGCTGTCCCTTGGGCCCGCCATCATCACCGTCGCAAGCCGCTTCGGGCTACTAGAACCCAAGCGTGCCATGCGGATTCGGTTTTGGCGGCGCCTCGGTGCCGCCGTCGTACGGTGGCCCGGCTGGATCCTGACCATGACGATCCTTCTCGCGTTGATCGGCCTGCTGACCCTGCCCGGCTACCAGCCCAGCTACAACGACCGCAAGTACCTACCCGCCGACCTGCCGGCCAACGAAGGATTCGCAGCGGCCGAGCGACACTTCCCCGTCGCCAGGATGAACCCCGAACTGCTGCTCATCGAATCGGACAAGGACCTTCGCAATTCCGCGGACTTCCTCGTGATCGATCGGATCACCAAGGCCGTGACGAGAGTGCCCGGCATCGGACGAGTGCAGTCGATCACGCGCCCCGAGGGTAAGCCCTTGAAGTTCAGCACGATTCCGGCTCAGATGAGCATGAGCGGCACCTTCCAGGAGATGAACCGCTCATACATGCAAAAGGCCATGGACAACATGCTGATTCAGGCCAACGACATGCAGACGACCGTCGACACGATGACCCGGATGATCCAGCTCATGGAGGAGATGAGCTCGACGACGCACAGCATGGTGGGCAAGACCGGCGACATGGCCGTCGATGTCGCCGAATTACGCGATCACATTGCCGATTTCGACGACTTCTTCCGTCCGCTTCGTAACTACCTCTATTGGGAACCGCACTGCTACAACATCCCGATCTGCTGGTCCATGCGGTCGACGTTCGACGCACTGGACGGGGTCGACACCATGACCGACACGTTCCAGAGCCTGGTACCGGACCTGCAAAAACTCGATTCCCTTATGCCGCAAATGATTGCGACGATGCCGCAGACGATCGAAACCATGAAGTCGGCGCGGACGATGATGCTGACCACATACGCCACCCAGTCGAGCCAGCAGGATCAGCAGCATGCGATGAGCGAAAACCAGAGCGCCATGGGCGATGCGTTCAACAACGCCCACAACGACGACACCTTCTACCTGCCGCCGGAAATCTTTGAAAACAAGGACTTCAAGCGCGGCATGGACAACTTCATCTCCCCAGACGGCCACGCGGTCCGGTTCATCATCTCCCACGAACAGGACCCGCTCAGCGCGGATGGCATCAATCGCATCGAGGCCATCAGGACCGCTGCGTTTGAAGCCATCAAGGGCACACCGTTGGAGGGATCGAGGGTCTACATCGGCGGCACCGCCTCCACATTCAAGGACATGCAGGAAGGCAACGCGTACGACCTGATGATCGCCGGCATCGCCGCGCTGACACTGATCTTCATCATCATGCTGATCATCACGCGCAGTCTGGTCGCCGCGGCCGTGATCGTCGGCACCGTGGTGCTGTCGCTCGGCGCATCCTTCGGTCTGTCGGTTCTGTTCTGGCAGCACCTGATGGGCTTGGACCTGCAGTTCATGGTGATGGCGATGGCGGTCATCATCCTGTTGGCGGTCGGCGCCGACTACAACCTGCTATTGGTGGCGCGGATGAAAGAGGAGATACCGGCCGGGATCAACACCGGAATCATCCGTGCCATGGGCGGCAGCGGATCCGTCGTGACGGCGGCCGGCCTGGTGTTCGCGTTCACCATGATGTCGATGTCGGTCAGCGCCATGGTCGTCGTCGCCCAGATGGGCACGACGATCGGGATGGGCCTGCTGTTCGACACGTTGGTGATTCGGGCCTTCATGACACCGTCCATCGCGGCGGCGCTTGGCCCTTGGTTCTGGTGGCCGCAGAACGTGCGGCAGCGGCCCGCGCGCTCGAGGACAAGGGTGGTCGCCGGCCGTCAGACGGCCGACGAGCAGAGCTGATTCCTTACCTGGCGGATAGGAAACTGTTCCCCTTTTAGCAGTGGAATCTGGCTTCCCTGCGATTACGGACGCGCCGCTCAAGCACGAGCATTACTCGCATGACCACAAGCGTCTCGACCAAGTTCGTTCCCACCGTGCTCGCCGCGGCGGCGATCGGACTCGGCGCATTGATGACCGTCGGCGCACCGGCTGCACATGCGAGTGAGAAGTCGGACTGCGAAGGCAAGGGCGGCACGTACACGCAGACCGAAGTCACGTGGAACGGCAAGACCGGCACGACCCACCGCTGCTGCGTCAAGGACACGGCGACGAGTACCACCAGCTGCACGAGCACGACGGTGACCAAGAACAGCCTGACTCCCGTGACCGTTCGTCCCGAGGTGATCGACACAGCCGAAACCATTGAGCAGGCTGCGCCGAGTCACCGCGTTCCCCTCGACGTGTTGAACGCCGGCGCGCAGATCCAGCCAGCCCCGTAACGAGATCAAACGAAGGAGTTCGACAATGTTTGATGCGACGCGTTACATCCCCGAGAACGATGTCGATTGGCACGCCCTAGCGGACGAGCTTTTCCCCGCGGACGCACTGGTGACGGTGCCGGCGGTCAACCCGTTCGCACTCGTTAGAGCCAGCGCCTGAGGGCGCTTCGGTATACGTCGAGGACGGCCAACGCCGTAGCGGCGGCCGAGTGGTCGGCCTGCACAAAGCGCCGGGCGGCATCGGCGCGGCGCCGCGCTTCGGCTGGGTTCTGCCGCACCGCAAGGATGGCGTCGGCGAGCGCCGTCGGATCCCCCGGCGGCACGAACGTGGCGACATCGGACGGGATCACTTCTGGTAGCCCGCCGCACCGGGTGGCGACGAGTGGAATCCGGGCGGCAATGGCCTCCAGGGCCACGTATGAGCTCGACTCGAAGTGTGAGCTGACGACCGCGATGGCCAGCTCCGGGAACACGATCTCGGCGGACGGGACTGAGCCCAAGAAGCGGACCGCCGGGCCGATGCCGAGCCGGCCCGCGAGATCAGTGAGGCGGTCGCGCTCGGGGCCGTCGCCGGCGATGACGAAGTGGGCCGTGGGATCGCGGTCGCGAATCAGGGCGGCCGCTTCGAGGAACACGTCGACGCCCTTCACCGGATCGAGGAACGCGATCATCCCGATGGCCCCGTCCGCCGGCTGCGGTACGGGCGGCCTCGGTCGAATGCCGTTGGGCACGACGGAAAGCTGCTCGGCGCGGTGGCCGAGCTGCGTGGCGAGTTGTCGTGCGGCCGCCGAGGGCACGATGACCCGGTCGGCCCGCCGCAGCAGGGCCGGCTCTACAACTTGGTAGGCGAGCCGGTCGCGGTGGTTGGGCGGCGGCTGGCCCGGAATCGGAAGGAACGGATCGGCAATTCCGTGCAGCGTGTGGACCCGGGCTCGTCCCGGCATGCGGGCCCGCCCGAGCACCCACAACGCGCTGCGCCGGTCGTGGCTGTGCACGACGTCGGCGCCACGGCACGCCGCCACCACCGCCTGCCCGACGCGCCCTCGCCGTGGCCTGGCCTGCACCACGTCGGCACCCTCGGCAGCGAAGGCGGCGGCCGCTTGTTCGTCGATCACGACGGCGGTAACCCCGATGCTGAGCCGGCGCAGCTCGCCGGCGAGGAGCGTGGCATGGGTGACCGGCCCGCCGCGGCTCAACGACGTGACCAGTGCGACCTTCACTGCCCGCCGTCCTGGGAGCGCCCGGAAGGCGCTTGACCGCGGATACTCGCCGCCAGCGGCACGGCCATGGCCGCAGTGAGCCAGATCGGCGCTGCCGTCTGAGCGCTGATGGCTGCAGCGCTGACAACGGCGACGATGGCGCTGCTCTGAACGGCGAGCGCAAACCATCCCCCTTCGGCGTCGTCCGCTCGTTGGGCGGCGCGACGGGCGCGTACGAGGGTTACCCACGACCCGGCGATGAAGGCAACGAAGAGGCTGAGGCCGATCGCGCCATCCTCCGCGAGCACCTCGAGATACGCGCTATGGGCGACCGGCTCGACGATGTCCCATGGTTCGTCGTGGACGAACTCGGCAGCGAGGTGCGGGTAAAGGCCGGAGCCGACGCCGAGTAGCGGCTCCTCCCGGAACATGCCGATCGCGCCCTGCCACAGGGCGCGGCGCGAGGCCCAGTTCTCGTCGGCGACAGCGGTTTTGGCGTTAAGGCGCTCGTTCACCCACTGCGAATCGATAACCAGCAGCACCCCACCGGACATTGCCACGGCCGCGATGGCGGCTACCACTCCCTTGGCGATGGTGCGGCTGTGCAGCGCCGCCCACAGCGCGGCCAGTCCTAAGCCGACGAAGGCGCCGCGGGAAAACGTGAGGCCGATGGTGACGAGCAGGACTCCCGTGGACACTAGCCAGATCACCCGGTGCTCGCGCTTGCGCCACACCAAGTAGACGGCAAGCGGCACCGCCGTCGCCAGCACGTAGGCGAAGTCATTCGCTTCGCCGATGGGACCCGAGGCGCGCCCGGTCATCGACATGAGGAACCGGATAGTGCCCACCATCGCGGCGACGGCCGACGAGCCGACGAATACCTGGGCGAGTCGCAGCAGGCGCGCCCGGTCGGTGATGAGCTGGACGACCAGAAAGTAGAAGACCGCGAAGAGGACGTACCGCATGGACTGCACCGCGCCGTCGGCGACGCGGCCGCTGCGCAGCAGCGACACGGCCAGCACGCCAAGAAAGGCGAGGACGACCCAAAACACCTTCGGCACAGCGACCCACCGGCGATGCGGCCGGGACAGCAGATAGGTGACGACAAGGCCGGCGCCGAGCAGCTTGCCGACCGAGATCTCCCGGGTCGGGTAGCCGAGGGCGTCGTCCCACGGAAACGACGCCACCAGCAGCAGGAGAATCGTGTAAGGGATGGCGGCTCCCTCAGCCGTCACACCCGCCCGACTCGATAACGAGTGAGCGGTCATGGCAGTAAGTACACACCGTCGGCGCGTGAGATACGCTCGGCATCGCCACACATGTCCGCCACCCCGCAAACGCAGAAACCCGAAAATGGAGCTTACGTGGCGAACCCCCGCGACCGGGATCGCATTGCCAGGGAACGCGATTTCCACAACGAAATGTATGCCTCCGACGGCAGCCGCGAGGAACAGGCGAAGTACTACTGGGCGATCAGCAACGGCGCCGCAGATTACAAGCGCATGTATCAGGACCTCGCCCGTGGCAGCGACGTCCTCGAATACGGGTGTGGTGACTCGCGAAGCTTCTTCACGCTGGCCCCAGTCGTCAAGAGCCTGCAAGCAATCGATATCTCGGACAAGGTCATTCAACGGCTCAAATCCGAGAACATCCACGACAACGTCTCCCTTCAAGTCATGGATGCCATGAACCTGACGTTCCCCGAGGACTCGTTCGACCTGATATTCGGCAGCGGGATCATCCATCACCTGGAGACCGAAACCGCAGTTCGAGAAGTGGCGAGGGTCTTGCGTCCAGGCGGGCGAGCCGTATTCTGGGAACCGTTAGGGCTCAACCCCCTGTTCAACATCTATCGTCGTCTGACGCCCCAAGCGCGCACCCCGGATGAACATCCGCTTGCGCCTAAAGACATCGCCACGCTTGCCGAGCATCTGAATCTGCTTGAAGTCCGCTACTACGGCCTCTCAACTCTCGCCGCCGTTCCGCTACGGAACAGACGGTTCGGGGAGGCGTTACTCAAGCTAGGCCGCCGTGTCGATAGGGTCCTTTTCGCGTTGCCTGGTGTCAGACATCTGGCTTGGTATGTTCTCGTCGTCGGCACGGCAAAAGAGCCGTAGGCTGCCGCGACAGCCAACTTGCTTCTCGCGCCGAGGTACGCCGGCTTCGTCGGCGACCGTGGGTACTCCCGCGGATGTGAGCGGTTGCAGCGGAGCTCGTTGAAGAATTGCGCAATCGCTCAGCCTGCGATTCTAAGATGAGTTACGGTCGCTTCGGGTTCGCTGTGAGACCCGATAGTCGTCCCGGGGGCGAAAGATGGGCATACCGGCCTACGCGCAAACTCAAGGGTGCGCCACAACCGGCGGCGCGCCATGACCACGGTCGATCGCAAGGTCATGTGGATTCGCAATCCCAAACTCCACGGATCGGCGCGGCTGATCAAGCGTCTGTTCGACATCGTCCTGGCGGTGATCGCAACCATTGTCGTACTGCCCGTGCTGATTTGCGCTGCACTTGCGGTGCGGATCAGCGTTGGGCCAGGAGTGGTCTTCCGCCAAACCAGGGTCGGCCGCGGCGGCAAGCAGTTCCACTTGTTGAAGTTCCGCACCATGCGGTCCACGGCGGACATCGAGTCAGAGCCGACGTGGTGCCAGGCCAAGTCCGGTCGCGTGGGTCGGGTCGGCCGGTTCCTGCGCCGCACATCGATCGACGAGCTACCCCAGTTGTGGAACATCCTTCGCGGCGATATGACCTTTGTGGGGCCAAGACCAGAACAGCCATTCTTCGTCGAGCAGTTCTCCCTGCAGTTCGACAGATATGCCCACCGTCACCGTGTACAGCCCGGCCTCACCGGGCTCGCTCAGGTCAGTGGGTTGAGGGGCGACAGTTCCATTGCGGACCGCGCCAGATACGACAATTTCTATATCGAGAATTGGTCCCTCTGGCTGGACATCAAGATCGTACTTCGGACGTTTCGTGAGGTGTTCTCATACCGCGAGACGTGAGTGCTGTTGGTGTGAAAGACACTTCGTGCCCGACGCCTTACATCCGCGTGTTGCATGTCATCAGCGAGATGGGCACGGGCGGAGCGGAATCCGTCGTCGTCGAGATGGCACGGCGCGGCGCCGACGCGGGCTGGCTCAGCGCCGTCGCTTCCCATGGTGGACACCGAGTCGACGACTTGACCGAAGCAAAGGTTGCACATTTTCCGGTCGCCATCGCGCGCAGGACGGTCCGAGGCTTCATGGCGGCCCGGATATCCACCGCTCGTGTCTTGAAAACCTTCAAGCCCGATATCGTCATCGCGCACAATGTCTCAGCAACCCTGGTGACGCGGCTGGCGCGGCCAAGGGCGCCAGTCCTGACGATCTTTCACGGCGTGACCAGATCGGACTATCGAAATGCGGCCAGAATCTTGAGCTTCGCATCCGATGGAGTCGTCGTGGTCTCGGATGCGATCGGAGACCGGCTGCTACGGGCTGGACTCCACGGAGTGGACATGACGACAATTCGGAATGCCGTGACGCCACCAGTCCTCGGATCACGCAGCCAAGCGCGGGCCGAACTTAACCTGCCGGATGACACGCCAGTAGCCCTCTGTCTGGCACGGATGGAGCACCCAAAGCGCCACGATCTACTTCTCGATGCATGGCGTGATCTCCCTGGCGAGCAGATCTTGTTGCTGGCCGGGGACGGTTCGCAACGCGTGCAATTGGAGCAACAGGCGAGCCCGCTCCGCGACCGAGTTAGGTTCCTGGGCACCAGATCAGACGTGTCGACGCTGCTAACAGCTGCGGACATCACCGTTCTGATAAGTGACTCGGAGGGACTGCCGCTGGCGATCCTGGAATCCCTTGCTGCGGGACGCCCGGTCGTCGCGAGCGATGTCGGCGGTGTCCGAGAAGTCCTCGGATCGGGGGGTGGAAGATGCATTCCCCCAGGCGATGTCGCTTCGACCACCGCCGCGCTGCAGGAGTTGTTGCACGACGAGACGGCGCGAAAAGAAGCGGCAATGATCGGTTTGTCCGTAGTCCGCGAGACTCACGACCCGGCGCAGATGATGGACCGGTACCAAAAGCTGATTAGCGAAATGCTCGCGCTCAAGGAACTGCGATGGCAGTGACGGACAGAATTTCTGACCGCGCGCGAACGGGCGTTCTGTGGCTCGGCTTGGTCAACACCGCCACCAAGAGCATTCAGTTGGTGGTAACGCTCGCACTGGCGGCCATTTTTACTGAAGGCGAATTGGGCGTCGTAGCTCTGGCGGTGTCGTTGGCGACGACGGCAATGGTTGTCCAGTCGATGGGCGTCCACCATGTCGTCAGCCGCACCGAACACGACGAACACGTCATGGCCGGCACGGTGCTGACGATGTCTTTCCTCCCGACCGCAGTCCTTACCGTCGTCGGTCTCGTCGGCTCGTCACGCATCGCCGCGGCGTTGGGTGCGCCCGGTGCTGCTCCATTGATCGCCACGTTCGCAATTGGTTTGCCCTTCATGGCGATTGCCTGGCTACAGATGGCCCTGATGAGCCGCCGTCTCGATTTTCGGTTGAGGCTGTTGCCGGATGTCGGCAGTGCGGCAATCGGCGCTGTGGTGACCATCATCCTCGCTGTTCGTGGCGCAGGCCCGATATCGGTGCCCATCGGCTTCGTGGTCTCAGCCGTTCTGCAGTGGTTACTCGCCGTCCTTGTTGGCGTTCGCGTGAGACCACGATGGGATCGGGAAGCAGCGCGGGAAGCTCTTCACTGGATCGCCAACGTGGGTCTTGGCGCGATCGTCTTCGCCGTCGTGATCAACATCGACTTCCCGATCGTGTCCCGAATTCTGGGGACCGACTCGCTCGGCTTGTACTCGCTTGCGTTCCGTGTCGCCTGGCTGCCGTATCTGCTGTTGAGCGTCGTCCTTGCTCATGTCGCATTTCCGTTGTATGCCAGACTAATTCGCGACGGTCGTCAAGGCGAGCTGGCCGGCGCAGTCGCACGGGTCACCCATGTGCTGTTGGTGGTGGTCGGCGGGATGTACGTAATCATCGTGCTGCTAGCTGAGCGTCTCGTGTTGCTGGGTGAGAGGTGGGCGCCCGCCGCCTTGCCGCTAATGGTGCTGTGCGGATATGGCGCGGGACTTAGTCTGCTGACTCTGTGGTATGAGTCCATGATCGTGACCGGCCGACTCCGCCAGTATCTGTGCTTCATGACAAGCCATCTGCTGCTACTTGTGGTCCTGTTATTGGTCTTCGCGCGGCATGGCATTACCGCGGTCGCGTTCGTCCAGACGGCCATCGTATGGGCTCTGGTAGCTGCGGTGTGGGTGGCATTGCGTCGAGCGAAAGTTGCTCCACCAGTTCGGGATCTGGCGCGCGCGATGCTCGGTTTCCTGGTGCCGGCAGCGACGTGCGTAGGAGTCGTCACTCTTGCCCGGTGGGGCGGCTTCGAACCCGACCCGAGATCAAGGCTGGGTTCGGCCCTCGAGTTATTGGTCCTCGTCGCCTGCTATGCGGCTATCGCGGGGTTGACGAATCGGTCCCTATTCGCGGTGCTGCTGAAGCGCCGAGGCGTTGCGACGCAATGAGGTTACGCATCCTTTTCTGCGCGTCCGAGTCGCCGCGGGCGCCGCTGAACGGTTCGCGCCTGCTCACGTGGCACCTGTGTTCGCGGCTGGCACGACACCACGACGTAACCGTCGTCGCGCTGCGCCATCCCGACCAGAACGGGCCGCCTCCTGACGGCTTGGAATTGCACGAGCTGCCGATGGCACCTCCATCAACAGGTCGCGCTTTGGCGCTTAGGGGTGCCGCCCTTGCGATGCGCGAACCCATTGGGGCGCGGCGGCTATCGGCGCCGTTTCGCTCGTATTTGCCGCAGCTAGGAAGGAGATTCGACATCGCGCATGTAACGCTTGGCACGCTGGCCGGCATCGCTCCCGCACTCGATATGCCAGCGGTGATCGCACCGATCGACGCATGGCATCGCAACGTAGAGGCCGAAGCGGCGTCGGCAAGCGGGGTGGAACGGGTATGGCGTCTCACGCAAGGGCACGCGGTACGACGCTTCCAGTCGCGTGCATATCGTCCGTTCGCCCGGGTGATTCTGGCGACAGACGAAGATGCACGCGAAGTGAGGGCCCTCGATCCGTCGTTGAGCACGGTGACGATCCCGTACGGGGTTGACGCCGCGACGTTCGCGCCGGACGGCCGGCCCCGGTCGGGGATTCTGTTCACCGGCGCTCTCGATGCACCGTCCAACATGCAAGCCGCCGTGCGATTGGCGGAGCGGATCATGCCGCTGGTGCGCCGCTCGGTGCCGGATGCGGCGCTGTCGATCGTCGGCCGGTCGCCCGGTCCGCGGGTGCGCGCCCTGGATGCGTCGGTTATCGCGGATGTTCCAGACCTGCGGCCATATTTGTGGAGCGCCGGCGTCTACGCCTGCCCGATGGAGAGCGGCACCGGCATCAAGAACAAGCTGCTGGAGGCGATGGCCGCGGCCGTTCCGGCGGTCGCGACACCGCTGGCCTGCCGAGGGTTGACGGTGCGCGACGGTATCGAGCTGCGGATCGCCGATGACGACGAGGCATTCGCTGCGGCGCTGGTCGCTACGCTGCGCTCGCCGGACGGTCTTGGCGACGCCGCGCGGCGGTACGTGAAAACCCACCACGACTGGGACGTGGTCGCGGATGCATACGCCGCGGTGTATGCGCGCGTGGCCGCCTAGGTTCTCGTGGCGACCCGCGTCGCGCTCGTTTGCGAGCCACCCGATGGGGGTTCCGCGGCACATGTACGTTGGCTTGCCCGAGGACTACCAGCCCACGGGTACGAGCCGGTGGTCGTTGTGCCGCGCAATTTTGTCCACCTCGACGAGCTGAGCACGCTGTGCGAAGTGGTCACGTTGCCGTTCCGCCGGGACTACGCGCATCCCCACGACGAGTTACGAGTCCTGGCGCGACTTTTGCCTGTGCTCCGACGAACAAAGCTCGTACATGCCCATGCCGCAAAGGCTGGCGTGCTTGCCCGCATGGTGGCACGGCTCGTCCGCCGACCTGCGGTCTACACACCCCACGTGTTTCCGTTCATAGGTGAAATATCCGGCGCCCGAAGGCACTTCAGTCTATTCGTCGAGCGCGCGCTTGCTCCATCAACGGCCGCGCTGATCTGCGTGTGCGAATTCGAGCGCGATGTTGCGCGTCAGAATCGGCTGCGCCCCCATCGGGTAACACTGGTTTACAACGGATGCCCGCCGTGCTCTGACGGCGATCTCGCAGAGATGCCTACAGGTCCGATCGTAGGCACCGTCAGCGTGCTGCGACCTCAGAAGGCGCTTGACTCCATTCTCGATGCGATGCCGGCGATCACGGCGGCCGTGCCAGACGCGAAGCTGGTGATTGTCGGGGATGGCCCGATCGAGGCCAAGCTACGCGCGCACGCCGTTGACCTTGGACTCGACGTGACGTGGCTGCCGTTTGAGCCGCCGCCCGGGCGCTATCTCCGCTCGTTCGATGTCTTCGTGCTCAGCTCGGCGTGGGAGGCGTTCCCGATAGGCGTACTCGAGGCGCAGGCCTGTGGCGTTCCTCAAGTCGTAACCGCCGTGGGTGGTACACGAGAGTCAGTCGTCCCGGAGACGGGGATCATCGTGCCACCCCGGGATCCTGCGGCGCTGGCGGAAGCGGTAATTCAGCTACTGCGCGATCCTGCGCGGCGCGCGGCAATGAGCGAGGCGTCACGGCTGCGCCATGCCCAGCGCTTCGCCGTCGAACGCATGGTTGCAGACACCGCAGGGGTGTACGACCGTGTGCTCTTCGATACCTAGATCCCTTTCATGCCGCGTCATGATGAAGCTCTGGACTGGTCAAGACACGCACGAATTCTTCTGTTTGGTCATCGGAAATATTCGATTGGCGCTCGGCCAAGGCTTGTCTGACTGCCGCGACGATGAACGGCATGACTTCCGCCTGAATCAAGTCTTTGTCCGCAGGAGCCATGGCCCGTGGCGTTTCACCTGACTTGACGAAGTTGAATATCAGTTTGAAGGCCTCCGACCGCTCAGTGGCCGCTGGAGAATTTATTGCACTCTCCGCCGCCGAGAACGCGACGACTGTTGCAGCCAGCTTGTCGGGGCGCTCAAGGAGTTCGGCAACCCGGGACGCGCGAGGAGCACCAGCCCGCCCCATCTCGCCATGCAAACGCAGGATGGCCTCCACGATGTTCATCACGCCCTCCATGTACACGACTTCGAATCTCTGATTCTCGAAGATTCTGATTCCGTTGGCCCCTCGCGCGTCGGCATCCTCAGGCAGAACGGGAACCCCGAACCTGCGGTGCATCAAGACAACTGTCTTGGTCACGCTCTTCACCTGGCTGGGACTGAACGCATACGTAGTGGCGAATTTCTGTACGGCAGGCCGTAATTCATCGCCCGGCGGTAGCGATGCCAGTGCGGCGTGGCCGACGTAGGGGCCGACCGCGATTAGCGTGTTGGGCACCTTGATTTCAGCACTGACATAGGCGCGAAAGCATTCCGCACTGACAAAGCCCACGTCGTGCGCTTCCGACATCGTCACTTCCTTGATCTCCAGTTGCGATCCGATGCTGCTACGTCACTGTGTCTTCTTGTACGCCCGCTCCCCGGCGATCCAGGTTTCATCTACGTTGCGGTCGTCGCCGACCATCATGACGCCGAAGAGCAGCTGCGCCGCCTGATCCACCGTCTGCGGGGGACCCTCGACGATCAGCGATTGGCGCCAGCGCATGGCCGACTGCCCTGCGTTCCAGTCGATCGCGACGAAGTCGGCCTCCTTACCCTTGGCAAAATTCCCAAGGAGGTCATCGAGGTAGAGCGCGCGAGCGCCGCCCAGCGTGGCCAAGTAGTAGGCCCGGTACGGCGACAGGATGTTGCGCTCGGCCTCCGCCCGGTCTTGGTCGCGCGGGTCGACCGAGCCGTCCAGCATGGTGTTGTTGCACATGCCGACCTTGTAGGCCTCCTCAAGGACCCGCACGATGCTGAGGGCGTTGCCGCCGCCCATGTCGGATCCCAGCGCAACGCGTACGGGATGCTCAGGGTCGAGGGCCCGCCCGAGGGGGAACAGGCCGCTGCCCAGAAACAGGTTGGATAGCGGACAGAAGGCGAGGGCTGCTCCCGCCGCGGAAAAGCGGCGGAACTCGTCGCGGGACAGCCAGACACCGTGCCCGGCAACGAATTTGGGGCCCAGCAGACCGTGGCTGGCGTGCACCGCCGTGTAGTCCTGACAATCCGGAAATTCCGAAAGCACCATGCGCACCTCCGAGGGGTTCTCGGAGATGTGGGTGTTGATCCAGCAGTCTGCGTGCTCGTGCTTCAGCTGCCGGCTGCGCTCCAGCATCTTCGAGCTGCACACGCCCGGGAAGCGGGGCGAAATGGCATAGAGGTTGCGGCCGTTGCGGTGGTAGCGCTCGATGAGCCGCTTGGACTCGCGGTAGAAGTCGTCGGGCGTGATGAGGAAATCGTCCGGTCCGAAGCGGTCGATCCCCGCCAGGCCGGCAATGACGCGCATACCGCGACGGGCTGCCTCCTCGAAAAACTCCTCGGTGGACACCGGGAAGCTGGTGGTGAACGCCATCGCCGTGGTCGTGCCGCCAGCCAGCAGCGCATCGAAAAAGTGCCCGGCGGCGGTGCGCGCGTAGTCGCGGTCCTTGTATTTGAGTTCCTCGGGGAAGATCCACGTCTGCAGCCAGTCGAGCAATTGATTGCCGAACACGCCGAGCACGCGCAGCTGGGGGAAGTGGACGTGGCCGTCGATGAACCCGGGAAGGATCAGGCGATCTTCGATATGCGTCACGGGCAGTCCGGCGTGACGCCGGGAGACCTCGGCAAACGGGCCGAAGTCGTCGATCATGCCGTCCCTGACGATCAGGAGGCCGTCGTCGACAAAGCGCGCGGCCCGGTCCTCATGGCCGGGGTGCTGCCACGGGTCGTCGACGAAATCGAAGAAGCTCCCGCGGATGGCGCAACTCGCCGACATGAAATGTTTCCTCGGCATCTGATCCGAAACGGCAAGGCGAAAGGCTCAGACTACTCAGGCGTGCTGGTGGCAGGTGCAGGATTCGAACCTGCGTAGGCGTTAGCCGACGGATTCACAGCCGCCCGCCTCCTAGCAACTCACTTCGGGCGCAACTTCCGCTGTCACCTTCAGCGCGGGGTCTCAAAGGGGGATCGGCTCGTCGACATGGCGTGCGTGCCCACGGCCTGGTGCGGACTTCAACGTCTTGGCCTTCTGTCCTTCGGTGTTGCGGCCATCGAAAGCGACCGATGCCACGGGTCACTTGCGCCGCCCAGAGATGCTTACCAGACAGATAGGAAACCCTTCCCTGTCGGCAAGCGGAGTGTGGCGTCCCGGCGATTACGAAATCACCTGCCAAACCTCACCATTTCAGTCATGACCAACGTCAGCGCGCTCCCGACGAGCGACATCGTCAGCGACGCGAACCTCGCCACGAGCGCTGCGCTCGCCTAACTCGATCGGAAGCACCATGACTAAACAAGACACTCTGCTCGTGTTCGACGAGGCCGTTACCCGCGCCGGTGTCGAGGGGTGGATACAGCACCTGGAATCCGCCGGCGCACCATCCGAGATGTACCGGCTGGGCGGCACTCTCGTCCTTTCGGTATCCGATGTGGACCTGATCCACAAGGCGGGGCCCGAGCTTCCTGCGCCGACACACCAAGTGTCGAGGAATAGTGATGTCTGGTTGGGGCGCAAGGAACTCCGTCCCAGCGGGACCGTGGTCTCCTTCGGACCGACCACGATCGGCGACGGTTCCGTCGCGGTGATCGCCGGACCGTGCGCGGTCGAATCGCCGGAACAAACGATGGCCACTGCGACCGTCGTCGCCGCACACGGCGCTGTCGGCCTGCGGGGCGGCGTTTTCAAACCGCGGACCTCGCCACATTCTTTCCAAGGGCTCCAGTGGGACGGTCTTGACCTGCTGGCCGAGGCCAGGGAGCGGACCGGCCTTCCCGTCATCACCGAGGTGGTCGACCCGGAGCACGTCAAGAGGCTGGCCGCGGTGGTCGACGGGTTGCAGATCGGAGCCCGAAAC
This sequence comes from uncultured Actinomycetota bacterium, assembly GCA_963766465.1. GTDB lineage: Bacteria > Actinomycetota > Actinomycetes > Mycobacteriales > Mycobacteriaceae > Mycobacterium. The sequence goes on along the minus strand of CAVXZT010000008.1, from coordinate 621,050 downwards.
ATGCAGAACTTCGCGCTGCTGACCGCGGCGGGCCAGAGCGGTCTTCCTGTCGTGCTCAAGCGCGGCTTCGGCTGCACCGTGGAGGAAACACTCGCCGCTGCCGAGTACCTACTGCTCGAGGGCAACGACCAGGTGGTGCTGTGCGAGCGGGGTATCCGCACGTTCGAGCCATCGGCGCGCTTCACGCTCGACCTCACCGCTGTCGCGCTGTGGAAGCAGCGCACCCACCTGCCGGTCATGGTGGATCCCAGCCATTCCGGCGGCAAGCCAGAACTGGTGGAGCCGCTGTCGCTGGCCGCGGTCGCGGCCGGCGCGGACGCGCTGATCATCGATGTCCACGTCCAGCCGGAGCTGGCGTTGTGCGATGGCAACCAGGCGTTGCGCCCACAGCAGTTCGCCGACTTGATGGGCCGGCTCGCTCCGCTGGCGGCCGGGCTCGGCCGCCACATGAGCGGCGCATAGAGCGGGGCCTCCGGTGTTCACTGAGAAGCTGCAGCTGGCGATCGTTGGGCTTGGCCCACGCGGTTTGTCGGTCGCGGAACGCCTCTGCGCAAATGCTGAGTCGCTTCTGCCGCCCGGGCGCGAACTCGTCATCCACATCATCGACCCGCATGTGCTCGAGGGCGGTCAGGTATGGCGAAGCTCGCAGGACCGGGTGTTGTTGATGAACACGGTTGCCTGCCAGGTGACCGTGTTCGTCGACGACACCGTCGACTGTGCCGGACCGGTGGTGACCGGGCCGAGCCTCTACGAGTGGGCTCGCTCGATCGCGTTGGTCGGCAGCCCGAACGTACCGGCGGCCGTTCGGGCCGAAGCGCTCGCGCTCGGGCCGGACGACTATCCGTCCCGGGCGTTCTATGGGAGCTATCTGCAGTGGGCGCGCGATCGCATGATCTGGACGGCGCCCGCAGCTGTCAGCTTCGAGTCGCACCAGGCGACCGCGGTCGACGTTCGTGACACCCCGGATGGCTTGCAGGAAGTCGTTTTAAACACCGGCGAGACCATCGGCGACCTGCAGGCCGTGGTGCTCGCACTCGGTCACATGCCGCATCACCTCGGCGAGTCCGAAACGGCCCTGAGTCAGTTCGCGGAGCTGCACGGCCTGCGGTATATCCCACCGAGCAACCCGGCCGACGTGCCGCTGGACACCATATCCGCGGGCGAATCGGTGATCTTGCGAGGTTTGGGCCTCAACTTCTTCGACTACATGGCGCTGTTCACCATCGGGCGTGGCGGCACGTTCGTTCGCGAGTCCGGCAGCAACCCGGGCACCCTGACCTACCTCCCGTCGGGGCGGGAGCCCAAGCTGATTGCTGGATCTCGGCGCGGAGTGCCGTACCACGCCCGCGGCAAGAATCAGAAGGGGTCGGCAGGCCGGCATCAGCCCCGGTACGTGACCGCCGAGGTGATTCAACGGCTGAGGGCCCGCGCCGAAGCGGGGGCACCCGCGGACTTCCGTCGGGACATCTGGCCGATGATCGACCAGGAAGTCCGCACGGTGTACTACGCGACTCTGGTGCAGGAGCGTCGATGTGTCTGCGACGCAGAGGAATTCACCGCTATGTTCGCCACGGCGGAACCCGCGACGGTGCCGATCTTCGGTGACCCCCTGGCTGTCGAGGAGAGCGACGCGCAACGCATCGTGCTCGCCAAGTTCGATATAGATCCCGGCCAAGGCTGGGACTGGCGGAAGATCGCGGCGCCATTCACCGACGACGACGTCTCGTCGACCCAACGGTTCCGCAGCTGGCTGCGGTCGTATCTGGACCTTGAAGTGCAGGAGGCCGGCAAGGGCAACGTGACAGGTCCGCGCAAAGCCGCCCTGGACGTCCTGCGCGACCTGCGTAACGAGATCCGGTTGCTCGTGGACCACGGTGGGCTGTCCGGCGACTCCTACCGGGACGAACTGCAGCGCTGGTACATGCCGTTGAACGCCCACCTTTCGATCGGGCCGCCGGCCGAACGCATCGAGCAGTTCGGCGCCCTCATGGACGCCGGTGTGCTCGAGGTACTCGGCCCGGACGTGCGCATCGAGTGCTCGGACGGACGCTTCGTCGCGCAGTCCGGAGCCTGCCCGGACGTCACCGTGCGCGCCGCCACGCTGATCGAGGCGCGCCTGCCGGAAACCGACCTGCACCGGACGACCGACTCGCTGCTTCGGACGCTGCTGGCGCGGGGCGAGTGCCAGCCATACCGCATTCCGATCCGCGGCGGTGGTCACTACGTCGCCGGCGGAGTCGCGGTCACCCGGCGTCCTTACCGGCTGATCGATGCTGCGGATCGTCCGCACCCGCGGCGCTTCGCGTTCGGCGTGCCCACCGAGTCGGTGCACTGGGTGACCGCGGCGGGCATCCGCCCCGGCGTCAACTCCGTGATCCTCGGTGATGCGGACGCCATCGCCCGGTCCTGCCTGCGCGACGCGGCAGAGGGCCAGCGACCGCTGCTGCTCGCCGACGATCGCGGCGACAAACTGACTGAGAGATCAGCATGACCACTTTGGACTACGGAATTCTGGCGCCCGCATGGGCGGGGACGGGAGCGGCTGAGCTCGTTGACGACAACGCGTTGCTGACAGCCATGCTCGCCACAGAAGTCGCGCTGGCCGAGGCGCAAGCCGAGCTGGGCGTGATCCCGGCGGGCGCGGCGGCGGCCATCAGGACCGCCGCCGTACCCGCTCGCATCGACCTCGCGGTGATCGCCGCGGGGGTGCGGGAGACGGCCAACCCCGTCGTGGCGTTCGTCGAGCAGCTCACGGCCGCGGTCCGGTCCCTCGACGCGTCCGCCGCCGAGTATGTACACCGCGGCAGCACCAGTCAGGACATCTTGGACACCGCGCTGATGCTGCTGTGCGCGGCGACACTGGACCGCATTGCAAACGACCTGCTGTCGTGCGCCGACAGCCTGGCAGGACACGCCGAGCGGCACCGGAACACACCGATGGCGGGGCGCACCCTGACCCAGCACGCCGTGCCAATCACCTTCGGGCTGAAGTCGGTCACCTGGCTGCATCTGGTGCTCGATGCCGTGCAGCGGGTGCGCCGAACCCGAGCGGCGCTGCCGGTCTCGCTGGGTGGCGCGGCGGGCACGCTCGCGGCGTACCACCAGTACGCGAGGGAAACGACCGATCCGGTCGGCGCGACGATGCGCCTGCCGGCTTTGGTGGCCAGCCGCCTCGGGCTGGCCGAGCCGGACCTGCCATGGCATGGAGTCCGCACCCCCCTGGCCGACGTCGCCGCGAGCCTGATGGTCACCACCGGTGCGCTCGGCAAGCTGGCAGCCGACGTCCTCGTGCTTGCCCGGACCGAGATCGGGGAGGTCGCCGAGGAGCAGGCGCCGGGCCGGGGGGCGTCTTCGGCCATGCCCCAGAAGCACAACCCCGTCTTCGCGACGCTCATTGCGACCGCGGCCCGGCAGCTGCCACCGATCGCCCTCGTGCTGTTCGGCTCCATGGCTGTGGAGGACGAGCGGTCCTCGGGCGGATGGCATGCCGAGTGGCAACCGCTGCGGGAGTGCCTGCGCATCGGAGCCGGTGCGGCCGCCAATGCCGCTAGCCTTGCGGCAACGCTTCGGGTGTCACCCGACGCGATGGCGGCGAACCTGCGGCTGACCCGCGGCGCCATCGTCTCCGAGCGCGTCAACGTTGTTCTTGCGCCGTTGCTCGGCAAGGCCAACGCCAAACGCCTACTAGAGGAGGTGACTTCGGCGGCCGAGCGGAACGGTGCCGATCTCGCCGACCTGCTCGCCGTCGCGCTGGATGAGGCCGGAGTGGTCGGCTCCGACTTATCCGGGCTGTTTGATCCGTCCGGCTATACCGGGATGTCCGGTCCGCTGGTCGACCGGGCGCTCGAGCGTTTCGAACGGCTTCGGCAAGGAGAGTTCGCATGAACGATGTTGCCGCATTGGAGATCACCAGGCAGCGCGACAACTCTGGCCACAAGGCTCAGCAGCCATGACTGTGCGCCGCCTTGAGCCCTATGCGGTCACGATCTTCGCCGAGATGTCGGCGCTGGCCGCGCGTATCGGCGCGGTGAACCTGGGCCAAGGGTTTCCAGACGAGGACGGGCCGCCCGCGATGCTCAAGGTCGCCGAGAACGCCATCGCCGAGGGTGTCAACCAATACCCGCCCGCTCTTGGCATCGCGCCGCTGCGCGAAGCAATCGCCGCGCAGCGCAAGCGCCACTTCGGCACCGACTACGACCCTGACACGCAGGTGTTGGTGACCGCCGGCGCTACCGAGGCGATCGCCTCGGCGGTCCTCGGGCTCGTCGAACCAGGCTCCGAAGTCCTGTTGATCGAGCCGTTCTTCGACTCCTACTCCCCCGTCATCGCGATGGCCGGCTGCCACCGGCGCGCGGTTCCGTTGGTGCAAGACGGTCGCGGCTTCCGGATCGACGTAGACGGACTCCGGAAAGCGATCACACCAAAGACCAAGGCGCTCATCGTCAATTCGCCGCACAACCCGACGGGCATGGTGGCCTCCGATGACGATCTGAAAGCGCTCGCCAGGCTCGCGGTTGATGCGGACCTGCTGGTGATCGCCGACGAGGTCTACGAGCATCTAGTCTTCGACGGGCGCCGCCACATCCCGCTGGCCAACTATCCCGGGATGGCCGACCGCACGGTCACGATCTCCAGCGCGGCGAAGACCTTCAACTGCACCGGCTGGAAGATCGGATGGGCCTGCGGCGCAGCAGAACTCATCTCAGGACTGCGCGCCGCCAAGCAATACCTCTCTTACGCCGGTGGCGCGCCGTTTCAGCCCGCCGTGGCCCATGCACTCAACACCGAGGAGGCTTGGGTGGGCGCGCTGCGGGAGTCGTTGCAGGCCAAGCGTGACAAGCTGAGCTCAGCACTTGCCGATCTGGGATTCGAATTGCACGACAGTTTCGGCACCTACTTCCTGTGCGCAGATCCGCGTCCGCTGGGATACGACGACAGCACGGCGTTCTGTGCGCAATTGCTGGAACGCGCAGGCGTGGCGGCGATCCCGATGTCCGCGTTCTGCGATCCGGGTGCCGACCACGCCGACGCGTGGAATCACTTGGTGCGCTTCGCCTTCTGCAAGCGCGATGACACGCTCGATGAGGCGATCCGCAGGCTGTCGGTGCTCCGTGGCTGGTCGTCGTCCTCGCGGCAATTCACATCGACGTAGACGGCGCCGACCTTCGACCGCGTGCCATCGTCACGCACGCCACCACCCCATAACCGACTTCACGGTTATGGGGTGGTGGTCGTCGCGAGTGGGGATCACTTGCGCTGCGCAACGATGCTTACCACACAGATAGGAAACTCTTCCCTGTCGGCAAGCGGAGTCTGGCGTCCCGGCGATTACGAAATCACTTGCCAAACCTCAGTATTTCAGTCATGACCAACGTCAGCGCGCTGCCGAAGAGCGGCATCGTCAACGACGCGGACCTCGCCCGCACCGCGGCGGTCGGCGCTCGCGCGAGGAAGCCGCGGTTCCGCGACGTGGGAGGAATCCGTCTCGCCGACAATCTCGACTCGCATTCCCGCGACGAGATCGTCGCCACACAACAGCACAATCTGCGAGCCACCCTGACAGCCGCGCGCCAGTCCACCAACGTGTGGGGCCGTTTCCCCGGGCTCGAGGGCGTTGACACGGTCGACGATCTTGCGGCGCTGCCCCTTCTCTCCGGCGAGGATCTGGCCGCGGGTTGCCCGCCGCATTCCTCCGAGCTTCTCTTCGACACGCGCGAGCCCCGGGCTCGTGCTGCGATCGAGCGGGACCGCCAGTCGGCCGAAGGTTCTCTATCACTCATGGGATTTCACCAACCGGGTTGGACATCTGGGCGTGCGTGGAGTCCGCGCGGCATTGGAGACACCGCCGAACCGGGTGGCCAATTGCCTGTTCGCCGGGGACCTGAACGGAGCGTTCCTGTTCGTCCAGGACATCACGCGGTCCCTGCCTGCGTTTTCCTTCGCGATGGGCGAGTACACCTCGCCCGCCGAGGCGGCAGCGATCATCGAAGCGCACGGGATCGATACGTTGGCCGCTTCGCCGGCGTACGGAGCCGAGCTGTTGGCACGGGGCCTGGACGGGCGCGCGCTGCCGCTAAAGAACTTCCTCTTCATCGGCGAGTCGCTGGGAGCAGAGCGGGAGCGCATGGTGCGCACGGCCGCACCCGACGTCACCGTGCGGTCGCTGGCCTATTCGACGTCCGAGACCGGTCCTATCGGCTACCAGTGCCGGCACCAGACGGGGGCGCTGCATCACCTTCACGAGGACGCCGTCGTGGTGGAGGTCATCGACGAGGCCGGCAGGCCGGTGCCTGCAGGCACGCCCGGTGAGCTCGTCGTCACGCCCTTGACGACGTCGGGGATGGCGCTCTTCCGCTATCGGCTCGGCGATCGCGGCCAGCTGCTGACCGGGGCCTGCGGCTGCGGCAGCTCCGCCCGATCGGTCTTGCTCCTCGGCCGCATGCCGAACTCGATGACGGTCGACACGATCACGTTCTCCAGTGACCACCTCATGGCAGCGCTGGCGCCCCTTGGCGTGTCCAGGCCGACGGACTGCCAATTTCAGGTCCTGTGGGAGGACCACCGCTACCTGGTCCGCCTGCTCCTGTCGCCGACCACTCCGGACGGGATCACGACTGACGCGGTCCGAGCGGCGCTAGCCGATGCCCATGAGATCCACGAGGTGATCGTGAACCAACGGTGCTCGGGGTTCGAGGTGCAACAGGCGGGCATCGATCAGTTCGCGCGCAGCAAGCGGGGCAAGGTGCCGGTTCTCTACCAGCACGGAATCAGTGGTTGACGGAAGTTTTGAGAAGGAGAGATCGAGTCATGAGAGAACTTGCGGACCTTGCAACAGCTCGGGAGAAACCCGACCACGGCACTCTCGAGACGCTGCGCGCGGACCTGGATCGGATCGACGCGGAGTTCCTCGCAGCACTGGGTGCACGCGTCGCCGTGTGCCGGAGCATCGCCTACTACAAGCGCGAGCACGGCGTGCCGATGATGCAACCTCACCGGATCGGTGTCGTGCAGCAGAGGGCGGCACGGTTTGGCGAGGCCAACGGCCTGGATCTGACCTTCATGAAGCAGCTGTACGACCTGATCATCGGGGAGACCTGCCGCATCGAGGATCTGATCATCACCCCCTCGAACACTGCCGACACCTCCGACGGGAGCGCCGCCTGATGCGCGTGCTCCTCGTCGACAACTACGACTCGTTCACCTACAACCTCTACCAATTGATCGGCGAGGTGTGCGGGCAACCGCCGACCGTCGTCCGCAACGACACACCTTGGGCCGACATCCGATTCGACGAGTTCGATGCCGCCGTCATCTCGCCGGGCCCGGGTTCTCCCGACCGGGACCGCGACTTCGGTGTGAGCGCCCGCGTGATCCTCGACAGCGGTCTGCCGGTGCTCGGCGTCTGCCTCGGCCACCAGGGCCTGTGCCACCTGTTCGGCGCCAAGGTGGGCCTCGCGCCCGAGCCCATGCACGGGCGCATTTCGGCCGTCCGGCACACGGGAGTCGACCTCTTTGCGGGCATTCCCTCGCCGTACGACGTCGTGCGCTACCACTCGCTGGCCGTCACGTCGCTTCCGGACGAGCTCGAGGCGCTGGCGTGGACCGAGGACGGCGTCTTGATGGGCGTGCGCCACCGCCACCTGCCGTTGTGGGGCGTGCAGTTCCACCCAGAGTCGATCAGCAGCACCTACGGCCACGACCTGCTGGCCAACTTCTTCGCCCTCGCCGCGGGCCGATCGACGGCCCTCGCCCCGGCGCACACCACCGAGCAGGAGCATCCCCGCTACGACCTGCACGTGCAGCACCTCGACGTCCACCCCGACGCGATGGCGGCCTACACGTCCCTCTTCGCCGGCGGCGAGCAGGGTTTCTGGCTCGACAGCAGCCGGGTGGTCGACGGATTGTCGCGCTTCTCGATGATGGGTAACGGAGACGGTCCGCTCGCCGAGCATGTCACCTACAGCGTCGCTGACCGTGAGGTCATCGTCCGCCGGGCCGACGGGACCACCGAGCGGGGTCAGCAACAGTTCTTCGACTACCTCGACGACCAGTTGCGCGCCCGGGCGGTGCCGGCGCCGGCGGGCCTGCCGTTCGAGTTCAACCTCGGCTATGTCGGCTATCTGGGCTACGAGCTGAAGGCGGAGACCGGGGGCGCTGCGGCCCACCAGTCCGAAACACCCGACGCCGCACTGCTTTTCGCCGACCGGGCCCTCGTCCTCGACCACGAGACACGGACCAGCTATCTACTCGCCCTCTCGATCGCGGGCGAGGAGGCGGCGACTGCCGAGGCCAAGGCCTGGCTGGCGACGACCGCGTCGGCCCTGCGCACGCTACCTGCCGCTCCCACCGATCCGGCCCCGGCTCTCGCGCTGTCGGGCCCGGCGATGACCGATCCCGACATCGGCATGAACGTCCAGCTCAGGCACGACCGGGCCGCCTACCTCAAGCGGATCGACGAGTGCTTCGACGAGATCAACACCGGTGAGTCCTACGAGATCTGCATGACCAACATGGTCACCGTCCACACGGAGATCGACGTCCTGCCCACCTTCGCCCACCTTCGCCGGGTGAGCCCGGTCCCGTTCGGGGCCCTCCTCGACTTCGGCGACGTAGCCGTTCTCAGTGCATCCCCTGAGCGGTTCATCTCGATCGACCTGCACGGAACCGTCGAGGCGAAGCCGATCAAGGGCACTCGGCCCCGCGGCGGCGATGCCGCCGAGGATCGTGCCCTGGTGGAGGAGCTGCGCGACAACCCGAAGGACCGCGCCGAGAACCTGATGATCGTGGACCTGCTCCGCAACGACCTCAACACTGTCTGCTCGGTGGGATCGGTCCACGTGCCGAAGCTGTTCGACGTCGAGACCTACGCGGCGGTGCACCAGCTCGTGTCCACGATCCGCGGCACGCTCGCGCCGGGCCGCTCGGCGGTCGACTGCATCCGCGCCGCGTTCCCCGGCGGGTCGATGACCGGTGCCCCCAAGGTCCGCACGATGGAGATCATCGACCGGCTCGAGCAGGGACCCCGCGGCGTGTATTCCGGTGCGCTCGGGTGGTTTTCACTGTCGGGCGCCAGCGACCTGTCCATCGTGATCCGAACCCTCGTTGCCAACGCCGGGCGGGTGACGTTCGGCGTCGGTGGCGCCATCATCGCCCTCTCTGATCCTGAAGGCGAGTTCGACGAGACCGTCGTCAAGTCGAGGGCGATGATTACCGCCCTGGCCGCGACGGGCCGGCAGGAGGGCTCGAAGTGAGCGGCGCACCGACCATCGGGCGCGTCGTCGTCGCCGGCGGCTCGGGAGCGGTGGGTTCACTGTTCGCCGAGCGGCTGCAGGAATCGGGCAACGACGTCGTCATCGTCGACCGCGCCGTCCCCGGGCCTACCCACCGTGTCACCCGCTTCGTGCGGGGCGATATTAGCGATCCCGGCGCGGAGGTGGCCGACGTCGTCCGAACAGCCGACGCCGTCCTGCTGTCCGTGCCCGAGCCGGTGGCACTGCTCGCCATCGGCCGGCTGGTCGGAACGCTGCGGCCCGACGCCCTCATCGTCGACACGAGTTCGGTGAAGTCCACGGTGGTGCCCGCCCTGCACGCCGCCGCCATGATCGCCGGCGAGGCGGAGGCGCTGAGCCTCAACCCTATGTTCGCCCCCTCCCTTGGCTTCGCCGGTCACCCGGTGGCCTCGGTGGTCGTGCGCGACGGCCAGCGCGGGCGCGCCCTGTGCGACCTGATCGAGCAATGGGGTGCCCGTGTGGTGAACGTGACTGCCGACCAACACGATCGCTTGGCGGCCGCTGCCCAGGCCCTCACCCATGCCGCGGTGATCGCCTTCGGCGCAGCGCTGGCCGAGTTGAACGTCGACATCGCCGATCTCGATCGGATCGCTCCGCCGCCGCACGCCGCGCTGCTGTCATTGCTGGCGCGCATCACGTCAGGTGCACCAGAGGTGTATTGGGACGTGCAGGCGGCCAACCCCTACGCCCCGGCGGCTCGCCGCGCGCTGTCGCGCGGGGTGTCGCAGCTGTCGGATGTCGTCGAGGACGACGACTCCGCGGCGTTCGGAGACTTGCTCGACCGTCTCAGCGGGGTGCTCGGCCCCCTGCGGGGCGCCTACCGCGAACGCAGCGCGCATGCGCTGCGGGCCATAACCACCACCAACCTTACAAAGGAGACACTCGGATGACTGATTTGATGGAAAAGCAAGTGAGCCAACCCAACTGGGTCGCGTCCCGCGTCAGCAAGACCTCGGACTCGCTCGATCGGGCCTTCGCGGAGGGCCTGACCGGGCATGTCATCACCTCGCGGGACGTGGACGGCAAGCGAGTCACGCTGGAGGACGGCAGCGAGGCCGTGGAGTTCGTCTCGTGCTCCTACCTCGGCCTGGAAACGCACCCCGACCTGATCGCCGCGGCAACGGAGGCGCTGAACCGTTTCGGTCTCCACTTCTCCACATCCCGCAACAGGGGACGGCCACCTTACCTCGGCGAGCTGGAGGCCCTCCTGTCCCAGATGTACGGCGGCGCGGAGGTCGCCGCCTTCACCTCGGTCAGCAACGTCCATCTGGGCTTGCTGCCGCTGCTCGGAGCCGGCGCCCTGCCCAGCTATCCCGTCGCCGACGCCGGCGTCGCGTTCCTCGTCGAAAAGACGGCGCACGCCTCCATCCAGGTGATCCGCGGTGTGCTCGAGCAGATCGGGCCGACGCGACGCTTCGATATGACCGATCCCGCGGCGCTGCCCGCAGCGGTCCGCGAGCTCGCGGCCACCGGTCGCACGCCGATCGTGCTCGTCGACGGCGTCGGCTCGATGGGCGGCCTGATCGACGTGGCTTCGATGCTGGCCGCCATCGAACCGTTCGGTGGTCATCTGTATGTGGATGACGCCCACGGGGTCTCGATCGAAGGACCCCTCGGTGCTGGTTATGCGTTCGAGGCGCTCGGCGGAACGCTCCCGGACAACGTCATGCTCGCCGGCTCGCTGTCCAAGGCGTTCGGCGGCGCAGGCGGTTTCGCGGTCGTACCAAGCCACGAAGACATGCGGGTGATGCGAAAGTTCGCCAACCCGTTGGTCTTCGGGCATTCGATCATGGTGCCGATGCTGGCCGCGAACGTCGCCGCGGCCCGGTTGCACGTCAACGGCGAAGTGGCCGATCTGCAAGAGCGGCTCTGGGACAACGCCGCCGAGTTCGATCGGCTGACCGCCGGAAGGCTCGTCAACACCGGGTTGCGCTCGCCGGTCCGGGGTGCACTGTTCGACACCGAGGACGAGGCGTTCGCCGCCGCCCGCCGCCTGAAGGAAGCCGGTGTGCTGGTCCTGCCCGCCTTCTACCCCACCGTCGCCAAGGGCACCGGACTGATGCGCTTCGGCGTGTCTGCCCTGCACCAGCAGCACGACCTCGAAACGGCCGCCCGCGCGCTCGCGGGGTAACCAACCGAACTAACCGAATAACCCAACCAAACGCACTATCCGACAAGGAGTTTGACCGATGACGATCACCACCCACGCACTGCTGACCCCCGAACAACGCTCCCGCCTGGCGGCGATGCCTGAGCTCGGCGGGGGCAACCTGCTGGCAACGGCCATGGCCGTGCACCCCGACCCGCACATCCCGTTCATCCGCACGGGCCGTCCGGTGATCAACACCGCCGGGGAGGAGCAGACGGAGTTCTCGCTCGCCCAGATCGACGCGCTCGCCCAGAGCTGGTCGGTCTGGTACCACGAGCAGGGCGTCGGCCCGCGTGATCGCGTGGCGCTCTTTATGGCCGACACATTCGCCTACACAATCCACCTCAACGCGCTTGCCCAGTTGGGCGCCATCGGCGTGCTCATCAACAGCAAGGCATCGCCGGCACTGGCGCTCGGCCTGTGCGAGCGCACGACGCCGGTGGGGATCTACACCGACAAGTCCCGCTTCGCTGCCATCAGCGACGGGATCGGATCGATGGAGGGCCTGCGTTGGGTCCAACTCGCCGAGGACCTGCCCGCCCCGCCAGCGGCGGTGCTGCCGGACGCCTGGCGCTTCAAACACGCTGGAGAGGATCCGGTGTCGATCATGCACTCGTCGGGAACGACGGGAATTCCGAAGGCGGTCACCCAAACCCACGCGTCCAGCGTCGCCGGACCGCGTTACCGCCTGGAGAATTACATCGAACCCGCCAACGAGCGGATGATGACCGCCCAACCGCAGTCGCATCTCGGGTGCATCGTGTACACCGCCTACGCCATCCTCGCCGGTTCGCCGCTGGTGTCGCTCTACGACCCGAGCGGTGAGGAACTGGCGGCAGCCGTGCGCCAGCACGAACCGAAGGGGGTCATGGCATTCGCCCACGCGTATGCCGAGTTGGCCGCGCTCGAAACATCAAGCGGCACCGTCGATTCGGTCGACTACTGGGTCAACATGGGAGACGCCATTCACGAGGCCCACATCGGGGCGATCCTGGCCAAGCGCAGCCTTGACCAGGAACCACCCACCTTCTACGACCGCTTCGGCACCACCGAGCTCGGCTGGGGTCTGGTGGTCCAGCCCCGGACGCTGTCGTCGGAGCGCTCGGACCGGCGGGTCGGCAAGCCCGATCCCGTCGCCGAGGTCGCGGCGCTGCGGCCGGACGGCAGCCGGGCATCGGTGGGCGAGGTGGGTTTCTTCGGGGCCAAGGGCCCGTCCATCACCGCCGGGTACTGGAATGACTCCGACACCACCTATCGCTCGAAGCTGGGCGGCTACTGGCTGACCGGCGACCTGGTGTATCAGGACGAGGACGGCAACTACTACGTGGTGGACCGGACGAAGGACGCCATCGAGACCGCCGAGGGCACCGGCTACTCGGTGCTCATGGAGGAGGTGCTGCTCAGTGAGATCAGCGCCATTACCGACGTCGCCGTCGTCGCAGGCCGCCAAGGCGACGAGATCGTTCCGGTCGCCGTCGTCATCACCGACGATTCGCCGGCGGAGGCTCCACGGCTGCTGGCTGAAGCCAACGAGGTGCTGCAAAAGGCGGGCCATCCGCGCATCGCCATGCTGGACGTCGCCCGGACTCCGGACGACTTCCCTGTCGGCGTGACAGGCAAGGTGCTCAAGCGCGAACTGCGAGACAGGTATAGCGATTTGGCGCAGAGCCCGCTGCAGGAGAACCGGGCCTTCGCCGCGTTCATGACGCCCGAAAGCGCAGTCGCGGGATGATCGGAAACTGGCTGTCTACTTGGGTGCCCGAGGCCGGCGCACGTCGCCGGCTGGGCCTGGCAACCGGGATCTACAACATCGGCACCGGCATGTTCTTCACGGTGTCCGTGCTGTACTTCACCGAGGGTTTGGGACTGTCGGTCACCGAGGTCGGCCTATGGCTGGCCGTGGCCGGACTCATCGGCCTGTTCGCCGGTGTTCCGATGGGGCACCTGGCCGACCGGCGCGGTCCCCGTGGGGTCGCGGCCATGAGCCTGGTCGTGCTGGCGTTGACGATGGTGGGCTACGTCTTCGTGACCAGCATCTGGATGTTCGTCGTGGTGACCGTAGTGGAGATGCTGGCGACCTCGGCATCGAGAGCCTCGCGCGGCGGGCTCATCCGCCGCGTCGGCGGTGAGGGCGCGGCCGCATACCGCTCCCAGCTCCGGGCAATCGAGAACGCCGGCGTCGGCGTCGGCGCCGTCATCGGCAGCTTGGCGCTGACGCTGGACACCCTGGCCGCATATCAGGTGGTGTTCCTCGTGAACGCCGCGACCTTCCTGATCGGCGCATGGGTGTCCGCGAGGCTCCCGCACTTCGCGCCGCTGCCGGCTCCGCCCGGTACGCGGCGCGGGGTCGCGCTGCGGGATAAACCGTTCATCGCGTACACGATCCTCAACGGGGTGATGAGTCTGCAATATGCGGTCATAACGTTCGCCCTCCCACTCTGGATCGCGACGGAGACGAGCGCCCCCCGCTGGATGGTCGGCGCCGTGTTGCTCGTCAACACGATCGGGGTCGTGGCACTGCAGGTCTGGGTCGGTAAGAACGTCAAGACCGTCAGCCAGGGCGCCGCCGCGATGCGGGTCGCCGGGCTCGTCTTCCTAGTCGCCTGCGTGGGCTCGGCGGTGGCGGCCGACCTGCCGGCGTGGGCCGCGGTTGCGGTCCTGATCGCGGCGGTGGCCGTTCACTCCGTGGGTGAGATGTGCCACGCGGCGGCCGTTTTCGCGCTGAGTTTCGAGCTGGCGCCGGCCCACGCGCAGAGCGAGTACGTGGGCCTGCAGGACATGGGCCTCGGCGCCGCGTTCGCGGTGGCGCCCGCGGTACTCGGAGCCCTGTGTTTGGGGGTAGGACAGGTCGGCTGGTTGCTGCTCGGCGGGCTGTTCGTCGCGGCCGGCCTGGCGATCGTGCCCATCGTCGGTTGGGCGGTCCGAAGCCGGCCCTTCCCGCTCGATTCGAACCAGGTCCCAGTCCCGTCCACCCCCGAAGCGCCCACCGCCCCGTTCACGGTCCGCCCACCGGCCCGTCCGCACACCACGGTTCGGATGTACGCGCAACTCGAATACGTTGTCCTCGAAGACAATTCGCGATTCATACTGGACCGGGATTGCGTCGTGGGGCGGAACCCGCACGACTGCGGCGCCGCTTGGAGTGGACTGCGTCTCATCCGAATCGACGCCCGCAACAACGGGATGTCCCGAGCCCATTTGGAGATCCGCCGCGTCGACGGCCAGGTGTTCGTCATCGACCGCCAGTCAAGGAACGGTGTCGCCATCCGACCGGCCGGGCACTCGCAGTGGATCCGGGTCGCGCCGTGGAAGCCAATCGTTTGGCTGCCCGGGATGTCCGTGCGGATCGGCAGCCGAATCCTGCGGCTGGAAGCAGCCGGTCAGCGTCCGACAGTCCGGAATGAGCCGATCCTCCCGATAGCGGTCAGGATCGCGAAGCCACCGAGCGAATCGTCGACCGTGCGAATCAACCACGCCGTATTGATGGCCGCGGCCGCAGCGCCCCCGAGTGAATCGTCGACCGTGCGCATCACGTCAGGAAGGAACCGAACATGAGCGAGCGTCAGCGAGCGGCCAGGCCCCGCGCCTTCATCCTGACCGGCGCACTGCCCGTGGTCTGCCGGGATTCCATTTACATCGACGACCTGCGGTCACGAGACCTGAAGGTTCTCGTGATTACTCCGGCCGATTTCCAGCGGTATGCGGAGGCGCATTGTGGCGATCCCGCCCACCCCGCCGCCTCGATCGAGGAGGTCGCGTTCGTCGACGGGTCGGTCGAGAGCGAAGGCTCGTTCCTTCCCGGGGTGATCGAGCACGCCGGACGCTGGCGGGAGCTCTACGACGTGGTCGGCATCTATGCGGTAGGGGAGACGCTGGTCGAGCCGACCGGCCTGGTCGCCGACTACTTCGACCTCCCGTTCCCGGGGTTGCGCGCGTCGCGCGCCTGCCGCAGCAAGTACCTCCAGCGTTGGTACCTGCCCGATCTCAGCCCGGCATCCGTTCTCATCCCACCCGGGGGGCGCGAGTCCGCGGACTATGGGTCCGTCCGGTTCCCCGCGGTTGTCAAACCAGCCACGAGGCACTCGAGCCAGGGTGTCTGCACGGTGAACGACCGCGCCGAGTTGGCCGCGCAGCTGGACGAGTATCCGGCGCAGGAGACCATCCTGGTGGAGCAGAAAATAACCGGTCAGGAGTACTCGGTCGAGAGCCTGACCCAGGACGGCAAGACCTTGTTTGCCTCGGTCACGCGCAAGGAGACGACGGACGTCGACTCCCAGTACTTCGTCGAGATGGCCCACACCGTGCCGGCCCCACGGGACGACGCGTGGGACGCGGTGCAGCGGGCCAACAACGCGATGCTCGACCGTCTAGGTGTCGAAAACGGCATCACGCATGCCGAGTGGAGGCTAGACGAACGGGGGGAGGCCCACCTCATCGAGGTCGCCGCCCGAACCCCTGGAGACGGGATCATGGTGCTGTACCGACTCGCGACGGGCCGGCCGATGGAGCCCGAGATTCTGCGGATCGCGCTCGGAGAGCCCGCCGACTATCCCGAGGCCCGGCGCCACGCACGCCAGGTCTACGTCGAGCACAAGCCCGGAACCCTCGTCGACGTGAAAGTCGAGTGGCCCGGAGTCGAGGTTCGTTGGGTCAACGACGGCAATCCGTGGCCCGACATCCCCGCCCTGCGCGCCGATGACCCGCCGGCGTTGCGCGCCGTCCTCGTCTATGAGGCCCTCGGCACAGAGCTGGGCCCCATCCGGAGCTCCGACGACCGGGCGATGTCCTTCTTCATCGACGCGCCCACGATCGCCGAGCTGGACGAGATCGAGGAGCGCGTCCGCCGGGCCGTCACGATCCACACGACCCCGGTGATCACAAGCGACCAGCTCCCCGCCACGTAAGCCGCTCACTCCCGGGCATCTCTCCTCGGGTTAGCCTCCTTGGGCCCGGGACGGAATCGCGCGCCGCTTTGCGTTGTCGGATTAGGCGCGAAGCCCGTCAACCTAGCGAACCGATCAACACCACGTCCGCTGACTGGGGGATCGCAGACTGGTCACTCGATCGCCGCGAGTCGCAGAAAAACATTTCTGGCCTCGGGCAATGCTGGTGGCAGGTGCAGGATTCGAACCTGCGTAGGCGTTAGCCGACGGATTTACAGTCCGCTCCCATTGGCCGCTCGGGCAACCTGCCTGGGTGCTGCACCACCCCGTGACCCGGTTTGGTGCGAATAGCAGGGTACAACGAGGATGGTCCTAAGACGAAAACGCATCAGCAAGCCAAGGAGGAGCGGATCCAATGGCGGATTCATCATTCGACGTCGTCAGCAAGGTCGACCGCCAGGAGGTCGACAACGCGCTGAACCAGGCGGCCAAGGAGCTGGCCACCCGCTTCGACTTCCGCGGTACCGACACGTCCATCGCATGGCAGGGCGAAGAGGCCGTCACCATCACCTCCTCGACCGAGGAGCGCATCAAGGCCGCTATCGACGTCTTCAAGGAAAAGCTGATCCGGCGCGACATCTCGATGAAGGCCTTCGATGTCGGCGAGCCGCAGGCGTCGGGCAAGACCTACAAGGTCAGCGGCACCATCAAGCAAGGCATCTCCAGCGAGGACGCCAAGAAGATCACCAAGCTGATCCGCGACGAGGGACCCAAGGGCGTCAAGACCCAGATTCAGGGCGACGAGGTCCGCGTCAGCTCCAAGAAGCGCGACGACCTTCAGGCCGTGCAAGGCCTGCTGAGGAAGGCCGACCTCGAGGTCGCGTTGCAGTTCGTCAACTACCGCTAACCACCGTTACCCTGCGGCGTTGCCGCGTCCACTCTTAGGCTGGGCGCATGGGGAGGGCATGGCCGCTGACCGGCCGTTCCGAGGAATTGCGGTTCATCGAGGCCGCCGTTTCGGACCCTGATTGCGCCGGGCTCGTCATCCGCGGCGCAGCAGGGGTCGGTAAGAGCCGGATCGCCAGGGACGCACTCACCTCCTCGGCGGCAACCAGAGGCCGCGAGATCCGTTCGGCAACCGCGACCTCATCGGCGCGCGCGCTGCCGCTGGGCGTATTCGCCTCATGGGCCTCGGCCGGTACCGACGATCTTCAACTCGTCCGAGGTGTGATCGACGCACTGACTACCGCGCCTGCGGGGACGTCGGTGATTGTGGCCGTCGACGACGTGCACCTGCTCGACGACCTGTCCACCTTCGTCGTGCAGCAGATCGTCCAGCGGCGCGCCGCGAAGGTGGTGCTCACCGTTCGCGACGGTGCAGCCGTCCCCGGCGGACTCCGGGAGCTATGGAACAGTGGCGAATTCGCGTGGCTGGACTTGCAACCGCTGTCTCAGGATGAGACCAACAGGCTGCTGTCGGCAACGCTGCGCGGTCCCGTGGACCCCGCCGCCGCTCGCCGGCTGTGGGCACTGACGCGCGGCAACGTTCTCTATTTGCGGAACATCGTCGACCAAGAGGTCAGTGACGGGCGGCTGGCCCAGCAGGACGGCCGATGGCGGTGGACCGGTGATCCCGTGGTGCCACCCAGCTTGGTCGAGCTCATCGAAGCTCGCTTCGGAACGCTGCCACCCAAAGTGGGCGACGTGATCGACGCGCTGGCCGTCGGCGAGCCGATCCAACTGGCGTCACTGACCAGAATCTGCGACCCGGCGGCGGTCGAAGACGCGGACACCCGCGGGCTGATCACCTTCGATAAGTCTGATGACGGCATCGCAGTCCGCGTCGCCCATCCGCTCTATGGGGAAGTCCGGAGGCGACGCGCGGCCCTAACCAGGCTGCGACGGCTACGTGGGCTCATCGCGGGCGAACTGGCGACTGGCGACGATGACATGCGCACCGCCGTGCGCCGTGCCACGTTGATCGTCGACTCCGACCTTGAGCCCGATCCGGACTTGCTGATTCGCGCCGCATACGGCGCTACGTGGCTGGCGGATCTGAAACTGGCCGATCAACTGGCCGACGCAGCGATCTGCGCCGGAGCCGGCGCCGACGCGTATTTCATTCGCGCGCACGCACTGTCGTGGCTTGACCGGGGCCGGGAAGCCGATGCACTACTGGCCGAGTTGTCCACGACCGAGCTGAGTGACGACGACCGCGCGAGGCTGGCGTATCTACGCGCGAACAATATGCTTTTCGCGCTCGCCAACCCGGCGGAAGCGAAAACGCTCATCGACGCCGCGTCCGAAGCCACGCCCCCGCATGCCCGCGACTGCATCGACGCCTTCCTCACTGTGTACTGGTTCGCACTCGACAACCCTCAGGCGGCGGTTGCGGCGTCCAAAAACTTGGCGCTCGAGCGCCTTCCCGCCGTCGCAGGCTCGTCGGCGGCATGGGCCCTGGCTTCCGTGGCGGCAGAAGCCGGGCGCACCGGTGACGCGCTGGCCACAGCGGAGGACGGCTACGCCGCGGCGACGCGCGCATTCGACACACCACACACCCGGTTCAACATCGCCGACGCGTGCGTCACAGCACTGCTCCTTTCAGGTGACGTAGTCAAGGCCGGAACGGTAGCCGGGGAGGCGCGCGAGCAAGCAGCCGATCTCCCGGGCATCGCTCAGGCCCTCGGAACGGGTATGGCAGGTCGAGCGGCGCTCGGCGCTGGCCGGCTCGACAGCTCATGCGCGCTGCTGGGCGAGGCGGTTGAGGCGCTATCGGCCAGTGGCCATGGCCTCGGCTGGGGATACCGATATTCACTGCCGCACGCCATCGCCCTGGCCATGCGCGGATCGTGCGTTGAGGCAGCGGACGCTTTCGCCGCCGCGTGCGAATGGCATCAGCCGATGCGACTCCGCGGGGGCGGGAGGGTGTGGGACAACGAGCGCCAATTAGCCCAGGCGTGGGTCGCCGCTTGTGAGGGCGCCGTCAGCGAGGCGATCCGCATCCTGTTGTCGGGGGCCGAAACCGCAAGGGCCAATGGGCAATTCGCAGTGGAAGTGACGCTCCTGCAAACCGCCATCCAGTTGGGCGACCGTAGCTGCGCTGCTCGCCTAAATGAGCTCACCGCGACGGTCGAAGGGCCCCGCGCGGGCCTTGCCGCCCGGTTCGCCGCCGCGCTAGACGCCGGCGACGCGGCGGAGTTATCCACGGTGTCAGAGGAATTCGAGAAGATCGGTGACCTCGGCGCGGCCATCGATTCGGCCGCACACGCGGCCGCGGTGCATCGCCGTCAGGGAATGCGCGGTTCGGCGTTAGGGGCGTCGGCTCGGGCGCAGGCGCTCGCCGAACAGTGTGGTGGCGTCAGTACCCCTGCACTTCAACAGGCCACGGAGCGCGTGCCGTTCACCGATCGGGAGCGAGAGATCGCAATGCTGATCGGGCAGGGACTGCCGAATCGTGCGATCGCCGACCGGCTGACGCTCTCGGTGCGCACGATCGAAGGTCACATCTACCGTGCGATGGACAAGACGGGAGTGTCCAGTCGCGAGGAATTGGCGGCGCTGATTCCTCGCCAGGGACCGCGCGTCGTCGCCGATGGTTTGCGGTGAGTTCCTACTTGTTCGCGCTTGTCGATGGTGGGGGCACCGTCCCACCCGAACTGGGTGCCGCACGCAGGCTGGTCGACAAGGGTCATCGCGTTGAGGTTCTCGGCGAGGATTCGATGCGCGATGAGGTGCTGGCAATTGGCGCCGCGTTTCGGCCGTGGGTTCGAGGAATCAACCGCCCCGACCGAAGGCCCGAGCACGACGTGCTGCGGGACTGGGAGTGCCGCACACCCCTTCAGTTGTTCAAGCGGATGCTCGACACCGTGCTCGCAGGCCCGGCGCCGGACTACGCCGCTGATCTCCTCGCCGCAGTGCACGATTCCCGACCCGACACCGTCGTGTGCTCGTTCTTTTCCGTCGGCGCGATGATCGGCGCCGAATCCGCCGGCCTCCCGTACGTCGTGCTGATGGCGAACATCTACGGCCTTCCGGCGCAAGGTCTGCCGCCGTTCGGCACCGGCGGGGAACCCGCGGCTGGTCGCTTTGGCCGTGCGCGCGACCGCGTCGTCACTGCGCTGGTGGCGCGGCAGTGGAACAAGGGGCTTAACCGGATCAACTCGCTGCGGGAGTCCTTCGGCCTCCGGCCACTCGACGACTTCTGGGACCAGGTCCGTCGCGCCCGCAAGATTCTCGTCCTGACCTCGCCGGCATTCGACTTTCCCGCGCAGATGCCTGACAACGTCCGCTACGTCGGGCCCGTACTCGATGACCCGCAGTGGGCAATCGACAAGTCGTGGACGCCACCGCCAGGGAACGATCCCGTAGTCCTGGTCGCGATGTCGACAACGCCGCAGGATCAGATCGACTGCTTACAGCGTGCAGTTGACGGCTTGTCCGCCCTGCCTGTCCGCGGCATCGTGACAACCGGCCCCGCTGTGGATCCAAAAGCCTTGCAGCCCAGCGGAAATGTCACGGTGGTCGCGTCTGCGCCCCACTCGGAAGTGCTCAAATGCGCCAGTGCCGTCGTGACGCACGGCGGGCACGGCACGGTCATCCGGTCGCTGGCCGCCGGTGTGCCACTCGTCGTGATGCCGCAGGGCCGGGACCAGGCCGACAATGCGGCGCGTCTCGTCAGCCGCGGCGCAGCCATCACCGTCAAGTCGAGTGCCCCAGCCTCGACTATCGGGGCGGCGGTCATCCGCGTCCTCGACCAGCCGGGCTTTCGCGAGGCCGCGGAGCGTCTCGGCGACCGCATCCGGGCGGATGCGGCGGCGGACACGCTGCTCAGCGAATTGGAAAGCTAAAGACCGACCAAGCGCCGGCCCGCGGCAATACGCTGATCGGCATGGCAGCTGCGCAACGCGAACCCAATGTCGTCGTCCTCGGTGGAGGATCCTGGGGCACCACGGTGGCGTCAATCTGCGCGCGTCGCGGGCCGACGCTGCAGTGGGTGCGCTCGGAGGAAACCGCCGACGACATCAACAAGAATCACCGCAACTCGCGCTACCTCGGCGACGAGGTCGAGCTGTCGCCGACGCTGCAAGCCACCAACGACTTCTCCGAAGCTGCCAATGCCGCCGACGTCGTCGTGATGGGCGTGCCGTCGCACGGCTTCCGCGGCGTGCTCGAACAGCTGGCCAAGGAGTTGCGGCCGTGGGTACCGGTCGTGTCGCTGGTCAAGGGCCTAGAGCAGGGCACGAACTACCGGATGAGCGAGATCGTCGACGAGGTGCTGCCCGGCCATCCGGCGGGCATTCTTGCCGGGCCGAACATCGCTCGTGAGGTTGGCGAGGGGTATGCCGCTGCGGCGGTGCTGGCGATGCCGGATCAGCACTTGGCCGCCAAATTGGCGGAACTGTTCCGAACACAGCGATTTCGGACGTACACGACCGACGATGTCGTGGGCGTTGAAATGGCAGGCGCGTTGAAGAACGTGTACGCGATCGCGGTCGGCATGGGGTACTCGCTGGGCATCGGCGAGAACACTCGCGCGATGGTGATCGCCCGCGCGTTGCGCGAGATGTCGAAACTCGGCGAGGCGATGGGCGGACACCGCGACACGTTCGCTGGCCTGGCGGGCATGGGTGACCTCATCGTCACGTGCACCAGCCAACGCAGCCGCAACCGTCACGTCGGCGAGCAGCTGGGTTCGGGCAAGACGATCGACGAGATCATCACGTCGATGAATCAGGTAGCCGAGGGCGTGAAGGCCGCCAGCGTGATTATGGAATTCGCTGAGAAGTACGGGATTTCAATGCCAATCGCGCGTGAAGTCGACGGCGTTGTCAACCATGGCTGCACGGTCGAGGATGCGTACCGCGGCCTTGCCGCCGAGAAGCCCGGCCACGAGGTTCACGGCGCCGGATTCTGAGGCCGGGACGCGCCCTACCTCAGTTCATGAACGGGCTCGTCCCCTCGGGACGATAGAGCAGAGGCGGTTCCTCGTTGAGTATGAAACTGCCAGCCGGGCTGAGCACAAAACCCGATTGGCTACGGTTGTCGACGCATGTCGTCGTCGCGCCATCGTTGCCGCAGCTGACGGTCTGGTAGCTGATCCGCGAACCGGCTGGCAGCGGCTTGGCCGCACCGGCCGCACCGAAAACGTTGGCGGGACTGCTAGCGAAGGCCGGCACCCCGCCGTAGGAACCACTGACCAGATTCGCACCGTCGGGCGCGCCGGGGATCGGACCACTGCAGCCGTAACCGTTGCCCTTCTGGAGCACGCACGTCACGCCGTCCGCGGTCGTGAACGCGAACCAATTACCGTCCATCACCGCGTACTCGGACAACTTCACCGGCGCCAATGCATTGACGTTGGGCGGCGGAGGCGGCTGCGGTGGGGGGTCTGGCGGAGGCTCTGCCGCCGCAAGGCCAGGCACGCCGGCCACGGCCATAGCTCCTAGAACACCGAAAAGAACTCTGTTCAGCACCGCCATAGCCTATGTGTCGCGGAAACGACCAGCAGTGTTTCAGGCGCCGGAATCAGTACTGCCCAGGTCCGCGGCCCGCCATCTCCTCCAGCCGGCGGATCCGGTCCTCGACCGGCGGGTGCGTCGAGAACAACTTGCCGATCTTCTCGCCCGAGCGGAATGGGTTGGCGATCATCAAATGCGCCTGATCGGCCAGCTGCGGCTCCGGCGGCAGTGGCGCCTGCTGCACCCCCGCGCTGATCTTGCGCAGCGCGCTCGCCAACGACAGCGGGTCGCCCGTCAGCTCGGCACCCGACTGGTCGGCCTGATACTCCCGCGACCGCGACACCGCCATCCGCACCACCGTCGCCGCGATCGGGCCCAACAGCGAAACCAGCAGCAGCGCAATCGGATTCGCGCCACCTTCGCGGTTGCCACCGAACATGCTCGCGAACATCGCGAACTGGGCCAATCCGGTAATCACCGCCGCCAGCGCCCCGGCCACACAGGAAATCAGAATGTCGCGGTTGTACACGTGGCTGAGCTCATGGCCAAGCACCGCGCGCAGCTCGCGCTCGTTGAGGATCTGCAGGATTCCGGTCGTGCAGCACACCGCGGCGTTGCGCGGGTTGCGGCCCGTCGCGAACGCGTTCGGCGCCGCGGTATCGCTGATATACAGCCGTGGCATCGGCTGCCGCGCCGTCGTCGCCAGCTCCCGCACGATGCGATACATCGCCGGCGCCTGCATCTCGTTGACCGGCTGGGCGTGCATCGCCCGCAGCGCCATCTTGTCGCTGTTGAAGTACACATATGCGTTCATGCCGACGGCGAACAGCACCGCCAAGCCAAGAATCGCCCTGCTCTGGAACAGCGAACCGATGAACACGATCAGCGCCGACATGCCCACCAGCAACAGGAACGTCTTGGCCCTGTTGGCGTGCGGATGCCAGGTCATCGGGGCTTCCTCCTACTCGAAACCGGGTGAGTGTTCGCTGTCTTAACGCCTAGCCAGCCCCCGCGGGTTCCGCACTGCCTCAGCCGTGCCGGTTGACCGTGTAGTCGACCAGGGTGGCCAGCGCCTGGCGACCCGGGCTGTCCGGCAGGTTCGCCAGCTCGTCGCGGGCCTGCACGGCATAGCGCGCCACGGTGTCCTTGGCCTGCGCCATTCCTGGCGACGCGCGAAGCAGGCGCAGCGCCTCGGCGAGGTCCTCGTCGTTCTCGACCGGACCCTTCAGCAGCTGCCGCAACCGGTCCCCGTCAGGGCCGGTATCGCGCAGCGCGTAAAGCACGGGCAGCGTGTGCACACCCTCGCGCAGGTCGGTGCCGGGCAGCTTGCCCGATTCCTCGGGATCGCTGTCGATGTCGATGATGTCGTCGGAGATCTGGAACGCAGTGCCAACGATGCCGCCGAGCCGGCTCAACCGCTCGATCTGCTCCTCACCGGCGCCGGAGAACGTCGCGCCGAACCGGCCCGATGCCGCGATCAGGCACGCCGTCTTCTCGTAGACCACCTTCAGGTAGTGCTCGACCTCGTCGACACCTTCCAAGATGCCGCGCGTCTCGCGCATCTGACCAGTCACCAACTGCGCGAACGTATCGGCGATGATGCGCACCGCCTCCGGGCCAAGTCGGGAAACCAAGCGTGAGGCCGTCGCGAAGAGGTAGTCGCCGGCCAGGATCGCGATGTTGTTGCTCCAGCGGGCGTTCGCACTCGGGGCGCCGCGGCGCACCTGCGCCTCGTCCATCACGTCGTCGTGGTACAGCGTCGCGAGGTGAACCAGCTCGATGACGGACCCAGCGACGGTGACCTGCCACGCGTCCGGTTCTGGGCCCAGCTGAGCGGACAGGACCGTGAACAGCGGGCGGAACCGTTTGCCGCCGGCCTGGAAGAGATGCTGGACGGCCTCGGACATCAGTTCGTCGGCTTTGCCCAGCTCAGTGGCCATCAGGTCCTCGATGCGGGCCACCCCGTCGCGGACATCCTGCGCAAAAGCGGGGTCCCCGAAATCCACTCCCGCCACCACACTCGCTGGTGTCCTCACCCTGCCAACATACTGGGAGGCGTGGACACACGAGCCGACGTGGTCGTCGTCGGGGCCGGACCCGCCGGGTCGGCGGCGGCTGCGTGGGCGTGTCGCGCCGGGCACGACGTACTCGTCATCGACTCCGCGCAGTTCCCGCGCGACAAGGCTTGCGGTGACGGCCTGACCCCGCGAGCCGTCCTGGAGTTGCAGCGGCTGGGGCTCGGGGCGTGGCTCGCAGGGCCGGGTCCAACATCGCGGACTTCGGATGTCGGGGTTCGGCGGCGATGTGGAGGTCGAGTGGCCGGGCCCGTCGTTCCCGGCCGTCAGCAGCGCGGTGCCGCGCACGGAGCTGGACGACCGAATCCGGATGGTGGCCGCCGATGACGGCGCGAAGATGCTGCTGGGTGCGAAAGCCATTGATGTTCGGCATGATTCAGCTGGCCGCGTCTCGTCGCTGGTGCTGGACTCCGGTGCCGAAATCGGATGCACGTCGCTGATTGTGGCCGACGGGGCGCGCTCGCCGTTGGGCCGAGCGTTGGGTAGGCAGTGGCATCAGGAGACGGTGTACGGCGTTGCGATCCGCGGATACATCGCGACGCCACGCCACAACGAACCGTGGATCACGTCGCATTTGGAGCTGCGCTCGCCCGAGGGCAAGGTGCTGCCGGGCTACGGCTGGATCTTCCCGCTCGGCGATGGTGAGGTGAACATCGGCGTCGGCGCCCTTGCGACGACGAAGCGGCCAGCCGATGCGGCACTGCGGCCGTTGATGTCGTACTACACGTCGCTGCGCCGCGAGGAATGGGGCTTCTCGGGCGAGCCGCGCGCCGGGCTGTCGGCCCTGCTGCCGATGGGCGGTGCGGTGTCCGGAGTCGCCGGGCCGAACTGGATGCTGATCGGCGACGCCGCGGCCTGCGTCAATCCCGCTGAACGGCGAGGGCATCGACTACGGGCTGGAGACGGGCCGGCTGGCAGCCGAGCTGCTGGGCACCGACGACCTGTCGTCGGCATGGCCCGAGGTCCTCTCGGCGCATTACGCGCGGGGGTTCTCGGTTGCGCGACGGCTGGCGCTACTGCTGACGATTCCACGGTTCCTGCCGTCGACGGGGCCTATCGCGATGCGGTCGAAATTCCTGATGAACATCGCGGTGCGGGTGATGGGCAACCTCGTCACCGATGAGGACGCCGACTGGATCGCGAGGGTGTGGCGGTCGGCGGGCTTGGCGTCGCGACGCATCGACGGCCGCCCGCCGTTCAGCTGACGTTCATCCACCTAGCCTCGCAACACTCGAGTAGTCGAGTACTCGTGCGGCAGAGGCCGATTCGCGCCACGATGACACCTCGGATCATCCACTACGAGGGGAGTCATCGATGAGCCTTGAGGAATTCAGCGTTGCAACGTTCAACCTGTACAACTTCCAAGTTCCGGGAAAGGCAATGAATCCGGGCCAAAAGAAGTGGACCGAGAACGAATTCAAGCTCAAGGTCCAATGGACGGTATGGCAGTTGGTCACACTCAACCCCGACATCGTCGGCCTGGAGGAGTTGTGGAACAAGAAGGCGCTCGAAGCGGTGCTGAACTACAACTACGGCACCGCGGACGCGCCGAAGATGCTGAAAGACGACTACGACGCCCTCGACAAACCCGCTACCGGCGGCAAGATTGTCTGCGGGGCGCTGGTGCGCAAGGGCCTTCTGACCGGCGAACCGAAGTGGCAGGACAGCTTTCCCGACGCGACCAACCTGGAATTGAAGGACGACCCAGCCGATCCACAATCCCCGGAGATCAAGGTCAGCATCGACGCGTTCTCCCGGCCCGTTCTGCGGTTCCAGGTCAACCTGCGCGACGATCAACCCCCGACCGAGGTATTCGTGGCGCACCTCAAGTCGAAGCTGGAGACGCGGGTCAACAAGGAACCTTGGTTCGTCGCCGATGAGGCCAAATACAAGAACCACCAGAAGGCTCTCGGCGGTGGCATCTCGACGATCCGGCGCACAGCCGAAGCGGTGGCGCTGCGGATCATCCTCACCGACGTCATGAAGAAGCCGACCCCAACACCGGTCATCGTTCTTGGCGACTTCAACGACGGCCAGACCAGCAATACGGCGAATATCCTGACCGAGCAGCCGCAGATCCTTGTTGGCGGTGCAATGGGCGGCGCCAACGTCGGCCTCTACACCGCGCAGACGCTGCAGGAGTACCGGGACACTCGCGACGTCTACTACACCCACGTGCATCAAGGGCTTCGGGAATCGCTGGACCATGTGCTCGTCAGCGAGGAGTTCTACGACAACAGCAGAAAACGCCTTTGGCTGTTCGACGGTTTGGTCATCAACAACGACCACCTCAACTTCGAAAACCACAAGGAGACTGGTACCGGCGACCACGGCATCGTGAAGGCGAGCTTCAAGTTCAACCCCGCGTAAGCCGCAACGGCATGTGTAATGTCGGAATTTCAAGCGCCCAAGGGCAATTGCTTCGGCTGGCTACACATTTCGAGCGCGGAATTTAATGCACTGAATGGGGCGCCGAAGCGTACGCTCAACTGCAGACAGGTCGTCGGAAGGATTTCACGATGACCAGACACAGATCGATAATCCCGGCGCTTGCCGCGACTGCAAGCGCCATAGCTCTCGGCCTTGCCGCTCCCGCCCACGCCGTGCCCGTCGGCCCCTGCGCAGAAGTGCCCTATATCGGCGTGTGCGTTCCGCCGAGTGAGCATCCGTCGCCACCCCAACAAAGCTCAGGGGAAACGGCATTCATCCCGGACAGCACCAGCGGCATCCCCTTCGTCAACTAGCTCGCCCATCGACTCAGGACAGCGGCGCAAGACCCGACCGCACGAGGTTCATCGCCGTCGCAGTGATCTCACCCAGATCGCCCGTGCAGCCGTTTCCGCCCCAATTCTCCACTGCGACAACCAGAGCCGCGGCCAACGTTGCACCGGCGACCTCGGCCACGAGGTCGATGTCGTACCTGTCTGAGTACCGCTTCTTGATGAATTCGGTGATCACCCCGGCGAACGATGACTGCACCACCCGCAGATGGCCGGCGATGCGGTCGGCGCTGATCAACTCGGTTCGGGCGGTCGCCGCCTGCCGGACCACCTCGAGGTCATGGGGAAAGCTCGCGACGCTCGCCAGCACCGCATCGAACACCGACTCAGACGCCGGTCGCTGCGCCAAGGCCTCGGAGAGCCACTCGACCTGCGTCTCGTAGTCCTGAAACAGCACGGCTTCCTTTGTCGGGAAGTGCCGAAAGAAGGTGCGCTCGGTAACCCCGGCCTCGCGCGCAAGCTCCGTCACGGTCACATTTGCGAAGCCCCTGCTGGCGAAACTCGCCAGTGCGGCGCGTCGAAGTGCCTCATGCGTCGACCGTCGGCGCTGCTCATGGAGGTTCGGCGTCGCGGTCATAGCCCGGCGATCGTATCCCACTCTTGCCAAATTATGTCAGTACTGACATATTCTGAGAATGAGCGATTTCGACGCGATCGTCGTGGGTGCCGGCCACAACGGGCTCACCGCGGCGGCAGTTCTGCAGCAGGCGGGTCTACGCACCGTGTGCCTGGAGGCCAACTCCTATACGGGAGGCATGGCGGCCACCGTCGAGCTCATCGACGGCTTCCGCTACGAGATCGCGGGCTCGGTGCAGTTCCCGATGCCGAGTCAGATCGCGAAGGAGCTCGGGCTCGACACGCTGCCGACCGTCGATGCCGATGTGATGTCGGTCAACCTCGGCGACGACGGCGAAGAGCCGATGATCTTCTACCGCGACCCGATGCAATTCATGACCCACCTCGCCGACAAGCACGGCAACGACGCGGTCATGGGTATGGCCGGTCTGATCGGCTGGAGCCAAGGACCGGCAAAGGCGCTGGGCCGCTTCGATGTTCGCACACCGCCTAAGACGCTTGACGAGATGTACGCGTGCGCAGCGAATGAAGCAGAGCGCACCGCGATTCACGATGTGATCTTCGGGACGGCGATGGACGCCATCGATCGCTACCTGCCCGACAAACAGAAGCATGCCGTGCTGCGAAGCATGCTGGCTTTCCTTGCCATCAACTCGACGTATCGCGGACCCTACACCCCAGGCAGCGCAACATGTTTGGCGTTCGCGCTTGCCGTTCCCGACGACACCACCGCGATGATGACGAAGTTGGAGGGCGGCATCGGTGCGCTGTGCGATCACCTGCACCAGATGTTCGTCGAGAACGGCGGTGAGGTCAGGTACCGCGCCAAGGTGGAGAAGATCCTCGTCAAGGACGATCGCGTGACCGGCGTGCGGTTGCGCGACGGATCGGAGATCAGTGCGCCGGTGGTCATTTCGAACCTCTCCCCGGATCACACGCTGATCGATCTGGTCGGTGCCGAGCACCTGCCTGCGGACCTCGTCACGCGCCTGAGCGGCCGCGACCACAGGGCGTCGTTCGTCCAGATCCACTTCGCGCTCGACGGCCTGCCCGAGTTCGCCCCGCCCTACGACTTCCTCAACGAGCCTGGCATGCAGGGATCGATCGGAATCTTCAATTCACCCGAAGAGCAACAACGGCAATGGGAGGAATGCAGACGCGGCGTCATCCCCGAAAACCCATCCATGGGGATGCAGATCCCTTCGGTGCACGACCCCGGCATGGCGCCGCCCGGAAAGCATGCGGCGAGCGCCTTCGCATACGCGCTACCGGTGGAGGACAGCCGCGACACGCGCCACCTCAAGAACGTGATGGCCGAGAAGGTCATCGACAAGATCACCCGGTTCGCGCCGAACTTCCGCGAGATCCAGATGCGTCACATCACCTTCGCGCCCTACCACATGGAGACGATGTTCGCCGCGCCGTCCGGCGACTTCTGCCACGGCCTGCTGCATCCGGATCTGATGGGGCCCAATCGTCCTGGGCCGAAAGGGTTCCTCGACATGCCCATCCCGACCGGCGGGCTCTATCTTGGCAGCGCGGGATGCCATGGGGGCCCGGGGATCACGTTCATCCCTGGCTACAACGCCGCCTATGCCGCGCTCGGAGACTAGCCGAGCGACTTCGCGAACCCGCTGACGTCGCGCATGCTCGCCGCAAAGACGTCGGGCATGATGCCTGGCAGCAACAGGTCGCCACCGTGGCATGTACCGGCCACCACCCGTCCCACCGCGGGCACACCGGCGCGCAGCAGCCTGCGGTAATAGACCAGCCCCTCGTCGCGCAGCGGATCGAGTTCGTTTACGGAGATGACGTGGGGCGGTAGTCCCGCCAGTTCCTCGTCGGTCGCCATCCCCGCAAAAGCCGTTGCGTCCCGTGCGTATTCACCGGTCGGGTCGTAGACCGTGCCCATCAATGCCAGCTGCTGGAGACCGATGAAGTAGCCGTCGCACTCTCGCAACGACGGCAGCTCGTCGGGCGTATCGTGCCAGCGATTCGAGATGTAGGGACACTGCGCGTAGAGACCCGCGATCTCGTTCAGCCAGCCTTCGCGCTTGGCTTTGTGGCCGACGGTAAGCGTGAGATTGCCACCGCCGGACTCTCCGCCGACGATCAGATGCGATATGCCGAGATCGCCGCGGTTGGAGTACGTCCACCGGACACCGGCTGCGCAGTCGTTGAGACCGGCAGGATAGGGGTGCGGGCCGAGCTTGCCCGCCGAGTTGCGAAACTCGACACCGATGACGACTAGCCCTGTGGCAGCGAGGTATTCGCGCGCTTTCGCGTAGCCGACGTCCGTCGCACTTCCGATCGCCATTCCTCCACCGTGCAGGTGAACCAGAGCGGGCAAGGGTCCTGACGCCTGGGGACGGCTGATGTAGAGCGTGATGTCGTTGCTATCCGCGCCGGTGATCGTGGTGGTCGTCGTGGTGACACCATCGACGGCCGGGACGGCTTCCCCGAACGCGGCGAGCACCGCACCGACGACTTCCTCGTTCATCGCCGCAAAGGCTCGCTTGTCTTCGAGCGGCGAGTCGATGGTCAGCGGCGCCAGCGGAGTGTGGCCGTCGATACCGAGTTCCGTGAAGGCCTTGACCATTCGCGGGTCAGAGCGGGGATCGGTGCCAAGGGTGGTTTCGGGATCAGCAAGTCGACCGTGTGCCATGGCGTGACGCTACCTCGGACAGGGAACGTGCACGGCTCGATTGCGCTGTCAGCGCAGTGGCTTGGTCGCGGCGTGCAACGCGACGATGCCACCGGTGAGGTTGCGCCAGCGGACCGCCGACCACCCCGCGTCGGCGATCCGGCGCGCGAGCTCCGCCTGCTCGGGCCACGCGCGGATCGACTCGGCCAGATATACGTAGGCGTCCGGATTCGACGACACCGCGGTGGCGATCCGCGGCAGACGCCTGCATCAAGTACTCCTTGTAGACCGTGGCGAACAGACCGTTCGTCGGCGTCGAGAATTCGCACACCACCAAGCGGCCGCCGGGTCGCGTCACCCGCGCCATCTCCCGAAGGCCTTCCGCGTGGTCGACCACGTTGCGCAGCCCGAAGCTGATCGTTACGGCGTCGAACACCCCGTCGTCGAACGGCAGCCGCGTCGCGTCGGCACCGACCTTCGGCACCGGCCTGCCCGCCCCGGCCGCCAGCATGCCGACCGAGAAGTCCGCCGCCACACACCACGCCCCAGACTCCGCCAGCTCCACCGTCGACACCGCCGTACCCGCCGCGAGGTCGAGCACCTTGTCCCCCGGCCCGATGCGCAGCGCTGAGCGCGTCG
Source organism: uncultured Actinomycetota bacterium (assembly GCA_963766465.1). GTDB lineage: Bacteria > Actinomycetota > Actinomycetes > Mycobacteriales > Mycobacteriaceae > Mycobacterium. The sequence continues at coordinate 589,556 of CAVXZT010000008.1, read as the reverse complement.
CCCGCCGCCAGAACCGGTCCTGCCCGAGCGAGAGCACGGTGTTGGTCAGGTCGTAGCGGCGCGCCACGGCGTCGAACATCGACGCCACCTCATGTGGGTCCTTCTCCAGCGACGCACGGTTCACGCTCGCGACGCGTACCTGTGAACATGCTTAGGCCGGGAATGGGGAGCGCGTCGGCGGGCATTAATCGAGCGTGACTGAAAAAGTTTGGTTCATCACCGGGACATCACGCGGGTTCGGCAGGGAATGGGCGATCGCGGCGCTGGAACGCGGCGACAAGGTCGCCGCCACCGCACGCGACACTGCGACGCTGGACGATCTTGTGCAGAAGTACGGCGACGCGCTTCTGCCGATCCAGCTGGACGTGACCGATCGCGACGCCGACTTCGCCGCGGTCGCGCAGGCCCACGATCACTTCGGCCGGCTCGACATCGTGGTCAACAACGCCGGCTACGGCCACTTCGGCTTCGTCGAGGAGGTGACCGAGGCCGAAGCGCGCGCCCAGATCGAGACCAACGTGTTCGGCGCGCTGTGGGTGACGCAGGCCGCGCTGCCCTTCCTGCGGGCGCAGCGCAGCGGGCACATCATCCAGGTGTCGTCGATCGGCGGGATCGTCGCTTTCCAGAACGTCGGTATCTACCACGCGTCGAAGTGGGCGCTGGAGGGCTTCTCGCAGGCGCTGGCGCAGGAGGTTGCGCCGTTCGGTGTGCACGTCACCCTGATCGAGCCGGGCGGCTTCTCGACCGACTGGGCAGGCTCGTCGTCCAAGCGCTCGGTGCCACTGCCCGACTACAAAGGGGTGCACGAGGAGGCCGACCGTCTCCGCGCGCAGCGCACCGCCAAGTCCGGCGATCCGCAGGCGTCGGCGCGAGCGCTGCTCAAGGTCGTCGACGCGGCCCGAGCCGCCGCTGCGGGTGTTCTTCGGTGAGCTGCCGCTGCAGCTGGCCAAGGCCGACTACGAGAGCCGGCTCAAGACGTGGGACGAGTGGCAGCCGGTCTCCGTGGAGGCGCAGGGCTAGGCGGCTTTGAGCCGCCGCGTGCCCTGTACGGCCTCGTAATGGCCGAATAGTTCGTCGCAGACCGCAGGCCAGGTGCGGCCCAGCACGCTGCGGCGCGCGGCCACCGAGTAGCGGTGCCGTTCGGCGATCAGATGGTCGACGGATTCGCTGAGCTTGGCCTCGAAGTCGTCGACGTCCAGCAGCAGGCCGGTGCGATACGGGGCCACGAGGTCGCGCGGGCCGCCGGCGTTTGGAGCGATGACCGGAAGGCCCGACGCCATCGCCTCCTGCACCGCCTGGCAGAACGTCTCGTGTTCGCCGGGATGGATGAACACGTCCATGCTGGCGTACGCCGTCGCGAGCTGCTCACCGTACAGTGCACCGGTGAAAATGGCTGATCGGCAAGGCGGTTTCGAGCTTGGCCTGGTCGACGCCGTCGCCGACGATCACCAGCTGCAGGTCGTCACGCTGCGCCAGCACAGCGAGCCGCTCGACATGCTTCTCCGGCGCGAGCCTGCCGACGAACCCGACGATCGGCTTGCCGTCCGGCGACCACCGCCGGCGCAAGTCTTCGTCGCGGGCCGATGGGGCGAAGCCCGTGATATCGACACCCCGCGCCCACTTGTAGACGCGCGGAATTCGGTGCGCGGCAAGGTCTTCCATCGCTGCGGTGGATGGCGCAAGCGTCCGGTCGGCGCGCTTGTGCAAATGCCGGTTCCATGCCCATGCGGCCCTGGTCATGACACCCATGCCGTAGCTCTCGGCGAAACCCGCTATGTCGGTTTGAAATACGGCGACCGTCGGGATTCCCAGAAACCTGGCGGCATGTAGGCCGCCGTAACCAAGCAGCGCGGGCGAGGCCAAATGCACTACGTCAGGGTCGAATCCGCGCAACACGCCAACCATCCGGGGGCGTGGCACACCCAGAGGTAGTGACGTGATCTTTGGGAAACATCCGCGACGGCACCCGGTGCACCCGCACTCCGTCATGCACCTTTTCTGCCGGCGGCTCTCCCGGCGGCGTGTCCGGGGCGATGACCATGACTTCGTGACCGGTGCGGCGGAGATGCTCGATCACCCGAAGCACCGAGTTGGTGACGCCGTTGACATTCGGGAGGAAGGACTCTGCGACGATCGCAACGCGCACGCCAAGAGAGTCCCATCAGCGGCTGACGCCAAGGTTGCAAGAGGGCATACGACACGCAAAAACCTCGTGCCAATGATCGGGCGGTCCACCAGCGGGGATTCGAGTATCGTGCGCACAAAGAAGGGCGGTTGACATGCGGATTTCCCGTGCCATGGCGATGATCACGATAGCCCTGGTCATCACCGCTGTCGGCTGCTCTAAACAGGTCACAGGCACCGCGGAGTCCGATCCGAACAAACCGCCAGCTGTCGGTCAGCAAGGACGGCTACGGCATCGTCGCCGGTTTCGACAACGCCCCCAAGAAGATCGAGATCTACACCGAACCGCAATGCAACCACTGCGCGGATCTGCAGGCCGACTTCGGTGATCAACTCGCCTATTACATCGCCGTCGGGGAACTCGAGGTCACGTACCGCCCGATGACGTTCCTCGACGACAAGGCCGGCGGCTATTCGGGACAGGTCAGCAATGCGCTGTTCCTGGCCACCGAGAAGACGGGTAAGCCTGAGGTCAAGGCGAACGGCACCGAGTTCCAGCGATTCGTCGAGGGAGTGTGGGCACACCAGCGGCCTGGCGGTTCACCCACCCACCGGTGACGAATTGCAGGAAATGGCAAAGAAGGCCGGCATGCCAGACGCCGTCGCCGAGAACATCAAGGGCGGCGGATCGGCGGTGAACACCAAGGCCATGGACGACGCGAACTTCGAGTATCTCTACGAGATCGACAACCTGGAGTTGGGCACGCCAACGGCCTACGACCTCGACAAGGGCGAGAAGCTCGACATCTACGACAACGACTGGCTCAAAAAGCTCATTCAATCCTGAACTGCTGCAGCAGTTTTGGCGGCGTTGCGAGCCAGTCGTCTTTCGATGTACGTGACGCCGAACAGCGCAGCGCCTGCGACAAGCCAACCCACGACCGCGATCGAGCCTGCGGGGATGATCGCCAGCGACGCGTTACGGTCCTGCACCCGAACCAGATCCGGATTGTTGGTGTCGTACTCGACGTAAATCCTCATGCCTGTGTCGAGTTCGGACGGGTACAGCACGCCGAGTTCCGGGCGATATGTCACGCGGTCGGGTGTGACGAACTCGATGGTCGAGCGCCGCGGACCCGCGCTGAGCACGTTCGCTTCGGCCACGCCCATATGGCGTTCGATCTGGCGATCGTTGCGCCACGCCCCGAGCACCAGCAGCAGCGACTGCAGCGTCACGAGGCATGCGGCGATCACAATGCCGATGCGGAGCCGTCGCAGAACTCTTACCGATCGTGTCTCGGACTCGTCGCCGTAAAGCCGCGGAAAGAACTTGCGCACCAACGCCGTTAGACGGGTCACAGCGCGGCCTTGATCGACGCGTGCAGTGCGCGCAGCGACGACCGGTCGGCCTTCACCTCCAGCACACGCATGCCCTCGAACGGCTCGCCGAGCGCGCTGGCCAGCTCGTCGACCTCGATCTGCTTGCTTTCGACGTGGTACGCGCGGCACAGTCCGCCGACATCGACGTCGTGTGGGGTTCCGAAGATTCGCGACGACACATCGGAGAACCGCGGGTCGCCCTGCTCGAGCAGTTCGAAGATTCCGCCGCCGTTGTCGTTGGACACGACGATCGTGAGATTGCGCGGCGTCGGCTCCGTCGGCCCGATCAGCAGTCCCGAGCTGTCGTGGACGAACGTCAGATCACCGATCAACGCGACGGTGCGCCCATCATGCGCGAGTGCCGCGCCGATCGCCGTCGACACCGTGCCGTCGATCCCGGCGACGCCGCGGTTCGACCGCACCTTGACGCCCTGCGTGTTCAGCCCGACCAGCGCCGCGTCGCGTACCGGGTTCGACGCGCCGAGCACCAACTGATCCCCCGGCCGCATCGCGTCGGCCACTGCCGCCGCGACATGCAGCCCGGTAGTCAGCGGGTGGGCCTTGAGCTGGCCGCGGACCGCCTCGATCGCATGCCGGTTCACCTCGGCGCAGCGGTTGAGCCAGTTCGGATTCGGCTCGCCGGTCGTCACCGCGCGCGTGCCCGTGGCCTGGGAGTTCCCCGACACGTCGGGCCAGCGAGGCCCGGTGGTCAGCGCGTAGACCGGCAACGACGGGTCCGCCAGCAGCGCCGAAACCGGCCGGTGCAGCGTCGGGCGGCCCAGCATGATCACCTGCTGCGGGCGGACGAGCCGCAGCGCGAACGGGTGCAGCGGGTTCTCGCTTTGCGGCGCCGTTGGCTCGGCGACCGTTGGCAGCTTCGCGAGATTTGGGTGCACACCCGCGCCATGTCCGGCGATGACGACGGTGTCCGGTGTGAGGTCGATGTCCAGCGGCTGGTCGAAGGTGACCGGCGGGGTGTAGGTCCACGGCTTGCCACCGGGACGGCCCTGGGGCGCATACGGGCCAGTCACCGTCCTCTGGCGTCAGGCACCAGCGGTTCGCGCAGCGGGATGTCGAACTGCACCGGTCCGGCGTTGGCGGTGCGAGATCCCGTGGCCGCCACCAAGACTCGGCATGTCGCCGATCGCCACTGCGCGTTCAGTGCGTCCATCCGCTCGGGTGAACCCTCCGCGAGCCCGAGGCTGATGTTGGCGCGCACCTGCGTGCCGAAGTAGCCCATTTGCTCGAAGGTCTGGTTGGCGCCCGTGCCCAGCAGCTCGTAGGGCCGGTTGGCGCTCAGCACGATCAGCGGCACGCGCGCGTAGTTGGCCTCGACGACGGCGGGCCCGAGGTTGGCGACCGCGGTGCCCGACGTCATCGCCACGCACACCGGTGCCCGCTCGGCAACGGCGAGGCCGATCGCCAGGTAGCCGGCGGTGCGCTCGTCGATGCGGACATGCAGGCGGATGCGGCCCGCCCGGTCGGCGTCATGCAGCGCAAACGCCAGCGGCGCGTTGCGTGAACCCGGGCACAGCACGACGTCGCGCACGCCGCCACGAATCAGTTCGTCGACCACGACGCGGGCCTGCGCCGTCGATGGGTTCACCACTACAGACTATCGGCGAAGAATTTCAGCGCCGCGGCGTTGACGACCTGCGGCGCTTCGATGAACCCGAGGTGCCCGGTGTCGGAAATCTCCAGGTAGCGGCCATTTGGGATGGCGTCGGCCACCTCGCGACCGAGGTGCGCGGGCAGCACCACGTCGTCTTGGAAGCCGAGCACGAGGGCGGCAGCGGTAATACTTCGGTAAGCAGGCAGCCGGTTGCCCTCGGGCGCAATGGTCAGCTGCGTCTTGAGGCCGGGTGTTGGCTTGGTCGGCCACATGGTGAACATCTCGATCCAGTCGCGCACGGCGTGGTCGTCGTTGAGCGTCTTCGGCGAAAAGCTCTCCAGCAGGCGCACTTTCGCATCAAACACTGCCGGCAGCTCGACACCCGACTCGAGCAGCGCGAGCTCGGCGGTACGAAAGAAGTCGCGAGATCTGTCGTGGCGGCCGCGGGTGGCCATCAACACCGCCGCGCTGACCAGCTCGGGCCGGGCCACCATCAGCTCCTGGGCGATGAACGCCCCCATCGACACTCCCACGATGCGCACCGGCGCCGCGTCAAGCTTCTCGATCAGTGCGGCGGTATCCGCGACCATGGTTTCGGTCGTGAAACCGTCGGCGTTCTCCGTGGCTCCGATCCCGCGGTTGTCGAAGGTGATGCAGCGATAGCCGGCCCGCTGGAACTCGGGTACCTGGTGCAGGTGCCAGGTGCGGCCCGCGCCGCCACGACCCGCGATGAACAGCACCGGATCGCCGCTGCCGCGGTCGTCGTAGGCCAGATTCACGCCGACGACGCTACTGCAGAGCGACTTCGGCGCGGTTACGGACGCTGAGCGAGCGCTAGCGCGCCGAAATCGCAGCGGCATGGAACCGCAGGCGCCTCGGCGGCGTCTATCGAAGGTGCTTGACGACTACCTACGCCGTCACGACGGCGTGATAACTCTCGCCCAAGCTCGAACCGCTGGACTAAGCCGCAAGGCCGTCCAGCGACGCGTGGCCTCAGGTCACTGGATTCGATGCAGCCGCGCTGTCTATTTCGTCGATGACCGACCATTTACCGACGCCGCGCGCATCCGGGCCGCTGTGTGGGGCCACGGCGAGCACGCCGTGGCCAGCGGTCTCACTGCGGCGTGGTGGCATGCGCTCACAAGGTTCCCGCCAGACATCGTCGAGGTGACGGTGCCGCGGGACAGTCACGGACGGAGCCGCGTCGGCTGCCGCGTACGACGTCGAGACTTGCATTCATCGGATGTGGTGTCGCTCCGCGGGATCAATGTGACAACGCTGGCACTCACAGTCGTAGAAGCTGCAGTGAAGGAACGCGTGGGCGTCAAGCTTATGGACTCGGCATTGCAGCGCCGCCTTGGTCTTCGCGAATTGTGGCGTGCACACCTTCGCAACAAGGGCCGGTACGGCTCGCCACGGGCGCGGCGGTTATTGCAGGCCGCGTCGGATGGCGCCCGATCAGAGGCCGAGCGCTTGCTCGTGAAACTGCTGCGCGACAACGGGATTACGGGGTGGCGCACGAACTACCCGATCGGCCCGTACAAGGCCGACGTCGCGTTTCCGGAACCAATGATCGTCATCGAGGTGGACGGCTGGGCGTTCCACAGCGACGAGGAGGCATTCCAGATTGATCGAAGACGCCAGAACTACATCGCTCTGAAGGGGTGGCAGGTGCTGCGATTTACGTGGCTCGACCTCGTCGAGTACCCGCAGCGCGTCATCGCCGAAATCCGCTCGGCGACTTCGGCGCGGCTAGGGACGGTGAGCGGGCGTTAGCGCGCCGAAATCGCGTGCTGGTCGCGCTTGCGGGCCTTGCGGCCACCGCGTGCCCGCTGGATCGCCGCATTCCAGAGCAGCAGTGTCGACGGCAGGAGCTGGCCGGCCTTGAAGGTCTCCTTGCCGAGCTGCGCGGTGGCCATCGCCCTTGTCGACGCCGATGCCTTCGAGACGTGACCGGAGTCGAACGGCGGCTGCGGGTCGTACTCGATCGACAGCTGTACGGCTTTGGCCTTGCCCTCGCCGCAGATCTCGCCGACCAGCCACATCGCAAGGTCGATACCCGCCGACACCCCCGCCGCGGTCACGATCTTGCCCTCGTGCACGATGCGCTCGTCGGCGACGGCCTCGACACCGAAGGGCTTCAGCATCGGCACCACCATCCAGTGCGACGTGGCCCGCTTGCCTTCGAGCAGGCCGGCAGCGGCGAGGATGACCGATCCCGAGCACACCGACGTCGTCCAGGTGGACGTCTCGTCTGCGCGGCGGACCCAGTCGAGCAGCTTCTCGTCGCGGGCATGCTCGAAGGTCGTCATGCCGCCGGGCACCAACAGGATGTCGGGCGACGGCGTCTCGTCGAACGAATGCGTCGCGCCGACGAGCAACACACCGGAGTCCGCCGCGATGGGGCCCGGCTCGTGCCAGACGAACCGGACCTCGGCGCCGGGCAGGTTGCGCAGCACCTCATACGGCCCGATGAAGTCCAGGGCGGTGAAGCCGGGGTAGACCACGATTGCGATCTGGGTCATTGCCATCTCCTTTGGTTAGGCGAACGTCTTGCGGTACTGGTCGGGCGAGATGCCGAGCCGTCGAACGAAGTTGCGGCGCAACGTTTCCGCGGTTCCGAATCCGCAGCGAGCCGCGATAACGGTGACGGTGTCGTCGGTCTCTTCGAGCTGTCGGCGGGCGGCTTCGGTGCGGATCCGCTCGACATAGGCGCCTGGCGCCTCGCCCACCTCGTCGGTGAAGACGCGGGTGAAGTGGCGCGGGCTCATCGCGGCTCGACGGGCCAGATCCGGGATGCTGTGCGCGCCACCAGGTTCGGACTCGATGGCCTCCTGCACATCGCGGATCGGCGCCCGCTTGGCGCGTGGCATCCACACCGGAGCCGCGAACTGCGTCTGGCCACCAGGGCGCCTCAGGTACAGCACCAGCCAGCGCGCCACTGTCTGCGCGACGTCGGTCCCGTAGTCGTCCTCGACGAGCGAGAGCGCCAGGTCGATGCCTGCGGTGACACCGGCCGCCGTCCACGTCTTCTCCGAGCTGCGGACGAAGATCGGCTCCGGATCAACTGTGATCGACGGGAATTCGCGCGCCATTTGACCGGCGAACGCCCAGTGCGTGGTCGCGGTGCAACCGTCGAGCAGGCCGGCCTGGGCGGCGATGAACGAGCCGGTGCACACGCTGACGACGCGACGGGCGTGCTCCGCCGCGATCTGTATCCACCCGATGGTGTCTGCGTTCTCGCGGACGGTGTCGACTCCACCGCCGCCGGGCAGAACCAGTGTGTCGACGGGTTCGCGCGGATCGGGAAGCGGCTGGGCGACAATTGTGAGACCGGTGCCGGTGGCGACGGGCTCGCCGCCCGCGGAGACGACGGCGACGCCGTAGCCCCTCGTTGCGTCCCTGGCTGGCCAGCAGCATCGTCGCTCCGGTGAATACCTCGAACGGGCCGACCAGGTCGAGAGCCTGGATGCCCGGGTAGCCGAGGACCACTACAGATCGCACGAACCCAGTGTTGGCGACCGCCGACGTGGCGTCTAGGCCTGGACCCCCACAAATTAGGACATCAGCTGGTGGCAGGCCCTGACGCGGTCGATCCACCACTGCCTGCGGTCGGCCGGGGCGGCCAACGCATCAAGCCGCGCCGGATCGGGAGTTGCGACCTTGACGGTCAGATATCCGTCGATCGGCGCGACGGCCTCGCAGATGTCCTCGACGAACAGGCCGCCGGTGCCGAGCCCGCAGGCGTGCCGCAGTTCGGGTAGCGCCGCGGCGGCCAGCAGCCCTTGCCCGATGCCGATGGCCGAATCCAGCGCACTGGACACCACGATCGGGATCTCGATCTGCGCGGCGATCTCCAGCAGCTTGCGCACCCCGCCGAGCGGCGCGACCTTCAGCACCGCGATGTCGGCCGCACCTTCCCGTACGACGCGCAGCGGGTCGTCGGCCTTGCGGATGCTCTCGTCGGCGGCGATCGGCACGTCGACGCGGCGGCGCAACTCGGCGAGCTCGGACACTGTCGCGCACGGCTGCTCCATGTACTCGAGCGGTCCATCGGCGGTCAAAGCTGTTGCGGCCGCGACGGCTTCCTCGACCTTCCAGCCTCCGTTCGCGTCGACCCGCACCGTCGACACTAGCGCACGAACAGCGTTGACCCGCAACACATCATCGGCCAACGACTGCCCTGGCTCGGCCACCTTCACCTTCGCGGTGCGCGCGCCGGGAAACCGGGCGAGCACGGCGGGCACCTCGTCGGCACCGACGGCGGGCACGGTGGCGTTGATAGGAATGCGGTCACGCCGAACGTCAGGCGCCTCACGGTACGCAGCTTCGATACCCGCGGCGAGCCAGTGCGCGGCCTCGGGCGGCTCGTACTCGAGGAACGCCCCGAACTCACCCCAGCCCGCGGGCCCGTCGATCAGCGCGACCTCACGAACCGTGATGCCGCGGAAGCGAACTCGCATCGGTAACGCGACGACGTAGAGGCGATCGAGCAGGTCGGCGAGCGGCGGGGTCACAGAGTCAGGCTAGACCTTGGTGCGGTCGCGTCCCTCCTCATACTCCTTGCGCAGATCCTTCTTGAGGATCTTGCCGGTCGGGTTGCGCGGCAGCTCGTCCTTGACGTCGACCGACTTGGGGCATTTGTAGGCCGCCAGCCGCTCGCGACAGAAGGCGATGAGTTCCTTCTCGTCAGCCTCGCCCTCAAGTTGGACAACGGCTTTCACGACCTCGCCCCACTTGTCGTCGGGTATACCGATGATCGCAACGTCGACCACCGCGGGGTGCTCGGCCAGCACCCGCTCCACCTCGATCGAGTAGATGTTCTCACCGCCGGAGATGATCATGTCCTTCAGCCGGTCCTCGACAAAGACGTAGCCGCCGTCGTCGACCCGGCCGATATCGCCGGTACGGAACCAGCCGTCGTCGGTGATCGACTCGGCCGTCGCTTCGGGCTTATTGTGGTAGCACTTCATCAATTGCGGTGTGCGGAACCATAATTCACCCTGCCCGCCTTCCGGCACATCCTTCAAGGTGTCTGGGTCGACCACGCGCACCTCCGCATTGGGCACCAACGTGCCTGCACTCGACAACCGTTCTTCCTTACCGGGGTCGCGGTGGGCCTCCGGAAGGAGATGGCTGATGACGCCGCCCACCTCGGTCAGCCCGTACGCCTGGATAAAGTCGGTGTTCGGCCAGGCATCCAGCGCCTTGCGCAGAAGCGGCAAAGGCATCGGCGAGGCGCCGTAGGCGTATGTCTTCAACGCTCCGAACAGCTTGACCGCGTCCTCACCGGAGTCAAGCACCTTGGCCAGCACCGCCGGGACCAGGAACGTTCTGTTGGCGCCCTTGAGAATTGCGCCGGCCAGCGCGGCGCCGTCCACATCACGCGTCATCACGCTCGGGAATCCGTCGTGGATGCCGAACTGCACATAGGACGACCCGCCGACGTGGAACAGCGGCATCGACACCATGTTCTTGTCGCCCTCGTCGAACTCGAAACCCTCGTGGGCGTTGACGGTATGCGCGATCATGTTGGCCTGCGTCAGCGAGACGCCCTTGGGCCTGCCCGTCGTCCCCGACGAGTACATGATGATCGCCACGTCGTCGGGGTCGACGTCGTCGCCGCGCTCGGTCGGCGTGGCGTCGGCCAGCATCGCCTCGTACTCGTCGCCGTCCTCGCCCTCCGGCGTGACCTCGATGACGTGCTCGACGTTCTTGAGCTTGTCGCGGATCTTGTCGACGTTCGGCTTCAACTCCTTGCCGACGATCAACAGCTTGGCGCCGGAGTCGTTGAGCACGTAGTCGAGCTCATCGGCGGCCAGCCTGAAGTTGATGATCGCGTTGGCCGCCCCCAAAGACGCCGCGGCCAACGTCGTCTCCACACATGCCGGGTGGTTCTTGTCGAGAAAAGCCACCACGTCGCCGCGTTTGACGCCGCGTTCCTTCAGCGCACCGGCCAGGCGGCGCACCCGGTCGTTCCATTCGGACCAGGTCCAGGTTCGGTCGAAGTAGATGAACGCTTCGCCGTCGGGCTTGGTGTCGGCCCAGTGGGCAGTACGTTCGTCGAGGAAGCGGGGATCAGCCAGGTCAGCCATGACCCGAGCGTAGCCAGGCCCGCCGTGGTGTCAGTCGCCTTTCGCGTAAACCTGCTTGCCCGCCAGGAACGTCGCCCGAACCTCGAGATCGGCGATCGATTCAGGAGGCACGGACCTCGGATCGGCCGACAGCACCACCATGTCGGCGTACTTGCCGACCTCAAGCGACCCGATCACGTCGTCGGCGAACAACTGCCAGGCGGCGTCGATGGTCTGCGCGCGAATGGCCTGCTCGACCGTGATCCGCTGCTCCGGGCCGATCACCCTGCCGCTCGGCGCGGTGCGGGTGGCCGCGACGCTGATGTTGCGTAGCGGTTCCTCCGGGGTGACCGGCGGGTCGTTGTGCAGCGAGATCCGCATTCCCGTGGCGACGGCGGAACCGCACGGCATCCAACGGTTTCCATGCTCGGTCCCGAATAGACCGTCGACGATGATGTCGCCCCAATAGTGGATCTGGTCGACGAACAGGCTGCAGGTGACGCCGAGGTCGTGGGCGCGCTGGAGCTGCGCGTCGCTGATCGCGCCGACGTGCTCGAGCCGCAGCCGATGGTCGTCGCGGGGCCAGCGCCGCAGGGCGTCCTCGTAGATGTCGAGGATCGGGTCGACGCCGGCGTCACCCTGGACGTGGCAGGACATCGGCCAGCCCTTCGGGAAGTAGGCGTGGACGATCTCGACGAGCTGCTCGCGGGTGTAGTTCGCGTGGCCACACGACCCGGGCGTCACGCCGATGGCGCGGGTCGCGTCGGTGTCCATGTAAGGGAACGACAGGTCGATGTTGCCGACCCAGGGTGACCCGTCCCACCAGATCTTGATGCCGACCTGCCGGAACAGGTCGTCGCCATTGCCCGGGGACAACTCGCTAGTCATGGACGGATTGGACATCTCATAAACCCGCAGCCGGACGGTGAGTTCGTCGTGCATCTGTGCCAGCGCCGGCCGGTAGATCGGATCGAACGCCATCTCCGAACACGTGGTGAGCCCGGCGCGGTTGAGCCTGCCGAGTTCGGCGCGCAGCATCGCCGGGTAGGCGTCGGGTTCTATGGCACCCATGAGTAGTGAGAACACCGCGGCGGATTCCTCCGCGGTGCCGTCGAGTTCGCCGTTGGCGTCGTGGCCGTACTTGGAGCCCTTCGGATCCGGGGTGTCGCGGGTAATGCCGGCACCGGCGGCCGCGACGGAGTTGAAGAACGCCTTGTGCCCGGAGTTGTGGATGATCACCAGCGGGGAATCCGGGGCGATCTCGTCCAACCATGCCAGGGTGGGGTCCGGCAGGCCGGTTTGCAGCAGCGCGTCCCACCCGACGAGGTAGGCGCCATCGGACCCGCGCTTAGCGATCTCAATCCGGACCGCCGCGACGACGTCGTCCGCGTTGGGAATGGTGACCGGCCGGATGTCGACCATCCGGTCCGACAGCACGATCGCCTCCATCAGCGGGTGCCCGTGTGCTTCTACGAGGCCGGGCATCACGCAGCCGTCTCCGATGTCGAGCGTCTGCGTTTCTGCGCCGACCCAACTCTGAACGTCGGCACGCGTCCCGACCGCGACAATGCGGCCGGCGGAAACCGCGATCGCCTCAGCGGTGGGTTGGAGTTCATCGACGGTGAGGACAGTTCCGTGAATGACCAGGTCAGCGGCGGGCATGCGGCCATCCTTTCAGTGGACGGAGATATTTTTGAGAAAACTTGGCGGGCCGCGTCGATTTCGGTGGGTTGCCATTCGACGTAGTTGCGAGGGGCACCCAATCAACAAGAATGGAACGCGCCCCTTCCCAACGAAGAAGGAGAGACAAAATGTCGCGCTACATGATGATCATGCGAGTGACCCCCGAGGCCGAGGCGGCCTTCGCGGACGCCAACATCGATTTCAACGAGGTCATCGAGTCGATGGGCCGCTACAACGAGGAGCTCATCAAGGCCGGAGTCATGCTCGCCGGTGAGGGCCTCACCGGGCCCGACGAGGGCTTCGTCGTCGACTTCGAGGCCGACCCGCCCGTAGTGACCGACGGCCCGTACACCGAGGCCAAGGAGCTGTTCAACGGGTTTTGGATCCTCGACGTGTCGTCGCAGGAAGAGGCCAAGCAGTGGGCGCAGAAGTGTCCGCTGGGACCCGGCGTCAAGCTCGAGGTGCGCCGGGTTGCCGAAACCGAGGAGTTCCCGCAGGACAACCCGTGGATCGAGAAGGAAATCCAGTGGCGGGCCGACCTCGCCGAGAAGGCTGCCGAGCAGGCTCGCAAGGCGGCGGGACGCTGAGAATTCGGAGGCGCGGCAGCTCGTTCTGTAACACGTTCTAGTCTGGACGTCATGACGGACGAGCTGCTGCGCCATCCCATCCACTCCGGCCACCTCACAGTCGGTGGTCTCAAGCGCAACAAAGACAAGCCCGTGCTGTTCCTCGGGGACACCACACTGACCGGCGGCCAGCTCGCCGAACGCATCAGCCAGTACATTCAGGCGTTCGAGGCGCTGGGCGCCGGCACCGGCGCCGCCGTCGGGCTGTTGTCACTGAACCGGCCCGAGGTGCTGATGATCATCGGCGCCGGGCAGACGCAGGGCTACCGGCGCACCGCACTACACCCTCTCGGCTCGCTTGACGACCACGCGTACGTGTTGAACGACGCAGGCATCACGTCGCTGATCATCGACCCCAACCCGATGTTCGTGGAACGCGCGCTGGGATTGCTGGAGAAGGTGCCCGGCCTCAAGCAGATCCTCACCATCGGCCCGGTGCCGGAGGCGCTCGCGGGCGTCGCCGTCGATCTGAGTGCCGAGGCCGAAAAGTACTCTCCGAAGCCGTTGGTGGCCGCCGACCTGCCGTCGGACCACATCGGCGGCATGGCCTACACGGGCGGCACCACCGGCAAGCCAAAGGGCGTGATCGGCACCGTTGCGTCGATCATGACCATGACATCGATCCAGCTCGCCGAGTGGGAGTGGCCCGAGAACCCCCGCTTCCTGATGTGCACGCCGTTGTCCCACGCGGGCGCGGCGTTCTTCGTGCCGACGATCATCAAGGGTGGGCAGCTCATTGTGCTCACCAAGTTCGACCCGGCCGAAGTGCTGAAAACCATTGAGGAGCAGAAGATCACGGCCACCATGCTGGTGCCGTCCATGATCTACGCGCTGATGGACCACCCGGATTCGCACACCCGGGATCTGTCCTCGCTGGAGACGGTCTACTACGGCGCGTCGGCGATGAACCCGGTGCGGCTGGCCGAGGCGATCCGCCGCTTCGGCCCGATCTTCGCGCAGTACTACGGCCAGTCCGAGGCGCCGATGGTGATCACGTATCTGGCGAAGGGCGACCACGACGAGAAGCGGTTGACGTCATGCGGTCGACCGACGGTGTTCTGCCGGACCGCGCTGCTGGATGGCGACGGCAATCCAGTGCCTCAAGGCGAGGTTGGCGAGATCTGCGTGTCCGGTCCGCTGCTGTCCGGCGGGTACTGGAATCTGCCTGACGAGACCGCTCGAACTTTTCATGACGGCTGGATGCACACCGGCGATCTGGCGCGCGAGGACGAGGACGGCTTCTGGTACATCGTCGACCGGACCAAGGACATGATCGTCACCGGCGGCTTCAACGTCTTCCCCCGTGAGGTGGAAGACGTTGTGGCGGAGCATCCTTCGGTCGCACAGGTATGTGTGATCGGCACCCCAGACGAGAAGTGGGGTGAGGCGGTGACCGCGGTGGTGGTGCTGCGGCCCGACGCGCCGTCGGATGAGGAGTCGGTGTCGAAGATGACCGCCGAGATCCAGTCCGCGGTCAAGGAGCGCAAGGGCTCGGTGCAGGCACCGAAGCAGGTGATCGTCGTCGACTCCGTGCCGGTGACCGCGTTGGGCAAGCCGGACAAGAAGTCGGTGCGGGCGCAGTTCTGGGAGGGTGCAGGCCGCGCGGTCGGCTGAGTTTCCTGCGCGGCTAATCCAGCAAAGCGTCGATCTCGGCGCGTAATCGCTCGATGCGTTCCGCTTCGGGCGGAATGCCGCGGCTTTCCTCGGCGGCCCGTTGCCAACCCAGTCGCCACATGCGTGCCACGGCACGGTCACCCACCCCCGCGTAGGGGTTGAGAAGCGTATGCGGGAAGGCTTTTCGCCCCTCGCGGTACGCGGTGACCAGCCGATGTGCCATGGCACTACTTTCCGCCTCGAGCGTTGCTACAGCACGCATTGCCTCGGCGTGTCACGCACACATTTGATAACAGAGCGTCTGCTCTGTTATTTTGGCGACTATGCCACGCCCACAGGTGTACGACCGCGACGCGATGCTCGACGCGGCCGAAGACCTCGCCGTCGATGGTGGCGTCAAGGCCGTCACGATCCGCGCGGTCTCTGACCGGGCCGGCATCTCCAACGGCGCGATCTATCACGCGTTCGGTTCCCGCGGCGGGTTGGTCGGTCGCGCCTGGGTGCGCGCCGCCCGACGCTTCCTTGCGTTGCAGCGGCAGGCCGTCGACGCCGAGGATGACCCCGTACGCGCCGTCGTCGTCGCGGCCGATGCGCCCGCCGTATTCAGCGAGCAGTACCCGTCGTCAGCCCAGTTGTGGCTCCGGATCCCCCGCGAGGAACTGATCGGCGATGCCCCGCCAGAAGTGCAGGCCGAACTCGGCTCACTCGACGCGGAGCTACGCGACCTGCTGATCCGGCTGTCGATCGGTATGTGGGACCGCAAGGACGCCGCATCGGTCGCCGTGATCGAGGACTGCGTCGTCGGACTACCCACAGGTCTGATGCTGCGCCGCCCCATGCCCCCTACCGCCGCCACGCGCCGCCGCCTCGCGGCCGCTGTGGAAGCCATCCTGTCCGTCAAGTAAGCAGGCTCCACCAATTAAGGAGAGAGATGTCAGCACACCTCGAAATCACCGACGACATAGCGGTTTTGAACCTCGGCGACGACGAGAACCGATTTTCGCCGGAATGGTTAACCACCGTCAACGGCTTCCTCGACCGCATCGAATCAGGTGAGGCCAAGGCGTTGGTCACCACCGGAACGGGGAAGTTCTACTCGAACGGCCTTGACCTGGATTGGCTTGGTGCCCATAGCGATCAGGGCGACTGGTACATCGACCAGGTACACCAGCTGCTCGCGCGGGTACTCGTCGCCCCGGTGCCCACCGTCGCCGCGATCAACGGTCACGCGTTCGGGGCGGGCTCGATGCTCGGCATCGCCCACGACTTTCGGGTGATGCGGGTCGACCGCGGCTACTTCTGCTTCCCCGAGGTCGACATCCACATCCCGTTCTCACCAGGCATG
The DNA here is from genome assembly GCA_963766465.1 of uncultured Actinomycetota bacterium. Lineage (GTDB taxonomy): Bacteria > Actinomycetota > Actinomycetes > Mycobacteriales > Mycobacteriaceae > Mycobacterium. The sequence goes on along the minus strand of CAVXZT010000008.1, from coordinate 573,098 downwards.
GCGGCCATCATCCAGGCCAAGCTCACACCTGCCGCCGCGGTCGAGGCGATGACCACCGGCCGTCGCTACGGCGGAGCCGACGCCGAGGCCATCGGACTGGTGACCGCGAGCGCCCCGGAGGACAAGCTGACGACTACGGCCGTCGACCTGGTCACGCCGTTGAAGGGCAAGGATCCCGGAACTCTGCAGGCGATCAAATCGACCATGTTCGCCAGCGTCACCGCCGCACTACGCGGGACGGATTAAGCCCTCGGCACAATGGGCACGTGCCCGACCTACAGCAGACCGTCGATGCGGTGTGGCGGATGGAGGCCGCCAAGATCGTCGCCACGCTGACGCGCGCGGTCGGTGACGTCGGGCTCGCCGAGGACCTGGCGCAGGAAGCCCTGGTCGACGCGCTGACCCAGTGGCCGTCGTCCGGTGTGCCGCGCAACGCGGGCGCATGGTTGACCACCGTGGCCAAGCGCAAGGCCATCGACTACTGGCGCAGGCAGGAGAACCTCGACGCCAAGTACGCGGTGATGGCCCGTGAGCTCGAGACACAGGTCGACGAGGCGTGGGATCCCGACCGCATCGATGACGACGTGCTGCGGCTGATCTTCATCTCGTCGCACCCGGTGTTATCGCGGGAGGGCCAGATTGCGTTGACGCTCCGCGTGGTCGGCGGCCTGACCACCGACGAGATCTCGCACGCGTTCCTGACGTCGACGGCGACGGTCGCTGCGCGGATCACCCGGGCCAAGAAGACGCTGGCCGCCGCGAATGTGCCGTTCGAGGTGCCGGATCGGGCGGAGTACCCGCGGCGGCTGTCCGCCGTGCTCAGCGTGATCTACCTGGTCTACAACGAGGGCTATTCGGCGTCGTTCGGACAGCGCTGGATTCGCGATGAACTGTGCAGCGAGGCGCTTCGGCTGGGTCGCATACTGGCGGCGCTGGTGCCCGACGAGGCCGAGGTGCACGGCCTGGTGTCGCTGATGGAGTTCCAGTCGTCGCGGTTCGCGGCACGCACCGACGCCGACGGCAGGCCGATCCTGCTCGAGGACCAGAATCGGACGAAGTGGGACCGGGCGCAGATCCAGCGCGGGGTCGCTGCGCTGGAGCGGGCAGCTAATGCACTGCAGCGCAAGGGCATCGGCTGGGGCCCATATGCGCTGCAAGCCGCGCTGGCCGAATGCCACGCCGTTGCGCCGACGGCGGCCGACACCGACTGGGCGCGTATCGTGCTGTTGTACGACGGGCTGCGCCAAGTGGCGCCGTCGCCGGTGGTCGAGCTCAACAGGGCCGTGGCGGTGGCGATGGCATCCGGGCCAGCCGAAGCGCTGGAAATCGTCGACAAGCTCGACGGCCTCGATGGCTCCTACTTGCTGCCGAGCGTGCGTGGCGAGCTGCTGGCCCGGCTCGGACGCGACGCCGAGGCAGCCGCCGAGTTCGACCGCGCGACATCCATGACCGACAACGAACGCGAACGAGAAGTACTGGCGGGCAAGGCCGCTCGCGCACGAGATGGCTAGGCTCCTGGCACTCCGGTGCGGGCGGCCACCGAAATCGGCGGCGCGGTGTCGAACACCTCGATGACGACGTCTTCGTCACGGTAGCCGCCGACGTGGTGCAGTCCGGGCGTGGCGCCGATGATGTCGTTGGCGCGGTCCCCCGTGATCGGGTAGTCGTCAACTCGGTGGCGCCAGTGCGCAGCGATGACAACGGTGCCGCGCGCCAACCGTGTCACCTCGCGATCCAAAACGGCTCTCAACTCGGCGGCCTCAAGGTAGTAACCGATCTCCGACAACACCACGAGGTCGAATTGCGTTGCAGGCCAAGGTTCATTCAGTGAGCGTCGGAGCAGGGTGACGCGATCCCGTGATCCTGCCTCGACGAGGCGGCGGTTGGCAGCATCGAGCGCCGCTGTCGCGATGTCGGTGGCCGTCACGTGGTCACACCGCTGAGAGAGGTGATCGGTGAGCACGCCGATCGAGCAACCTGGTTCGAAAGCGTGCCGGTAGCGCGGGTGGGGCAGCAATGCCAACGTGATGGCGTACTTGCGACGCTCGTACCACCGCTCCTCTAACTTCCACGGGTCCGCCGCCCCGGCGTACTTGCCGTCGAAGTAGGAATCGGGCAACCGGGTGGTCACCGAAACACGACCTCTCCGACTGCGAGCAGCCGACGCAACACGGACGGCGGAAGCACCGGCGGGCCCGCGACCGTCGGTTCGAATTGACTCCGGAAGCTCTGTGCTGCAAGGCTCTTGCGGTCGATTGCCGCGCTGGTCAACGGCACCGCCCATGCCCGGTCCCACGGCACCGCGGAGTCGCCGGGCTGCGCCCAATGCCACATCCACACCGGATACTCGATCAACACCGAGCCAGTCCGCAATGTTGCGGCAGCCGCCGCGCGACCGACCGCCTCATGGTCGGGATGGCCGTCGCCGCGCCAGGTGGCGGCACACCAGGTGCCTCGCGGCCGCGTCTGCAGTATGTCGGTGAGCAGGTCGGCAAGCCGATCCTCATGAGTGACCAGTTCGCCGTCCGGCAGTCCGAGGCTGACCGGCGTTGGCAGGCCCAAAATTCTGACGGCGCGGTGTAATTCGGCGCGTCGGGTGTGTTCGAGTTGGTGGCGTTGCGATAGTGAATTCGTCGGATGCGAAGCCCCGCCGTCGGTGGCCGACACCACCGCGACGCGTACACCGAGGTCCGAAAGCATGGTGGCGGTCGCGCCGAAACCGAGCGTCTCGTCATCGGGATGCGCCGCCACGACCACGATTTCGGGGCAGCCGCTGAGATCGAGTCCCGGGAGATCACGCTCGGCATTCAGCCAGACGGCCGTGGGCGTGCCGCCGCTCGGCAGCGGACGCGCGGCGAAGCGGGCGGTGTTGCCGATGGGCGGGTCGGCGGGCATGGCCGTCATCGCCTGGCACCCGCGAGCCGGCCCAGCTGTTCCAGGTCGCGCTCGGCGTGGCTCTGCCGAACGTAGATCGTCAGGTCGGCCACCCGTCGTGCATGCCCGGCGTCCTGGCACAACGGCACGGGCCCGAGCGCGCGGCCAGTGCGACGGAGCGACTCCTCGACTGCGGTTTCAACGACGGCGCGGGCGCGGCGCGCCATTAATTCGACGGTGCCTTTGCGGTTCAACGGATCTGCGTCGATCTCACTAGCCGTCGACACGAGGACCGCCTCGGCCGCCGCTAAGGCGGCGTCCACCGCGCCGAGATGCGCCAGCAAGTGGGGATCGGTCGTGTCGTCGTCCGCGCGCTCATACAGCGGCGCGGCCACGGCTCGTGCCCCGCCCAGCCAGCATGCGCTGACACCGACTGCTCCGTGCCAAAACCCCGGCCGGCTTAAGTAGTCGCCCGGCTCGCCAACGGCAACAGCGGGTGCGCCGCTGAATTGCACCGAACGAGTGTCGGATTCGGCCATCCCCGGGTTGCGCCACGTGCTGGGCAATGCACGCACACTTTCGTGCCCCAGTTCGACGGCGAAGAGCCCCCGCTCACCGGATTCCAGTCGGGCGGTCACCAGTGCATGCGTGCACAGGCCAGCGCCAGAGCACCACGGCTTGGTGCCGTCGAGCGTCACCGACTTGCCATCTCCGCGGGCAGACAGGACGGCGTCCCTGGACTCGGCTGCCCACACGCCCCATAGCTGGTCGGGTTTCGGTCGCGGTCCAGCCAGTTCGGCCAGAATGGCAACGGCGTCGGTGTGCGCTTCCGCGAGTCGGCCGGCGACGATGTCCGTAGCGGTGAGCTCGGCAAGCCGCTGCCACCGCCGCGCAGTCGCGCCGGCGCCGGGCAATGGCAGGTCCAGCGCGCCGGATTCGAGCCATCGCCCGATAAGTCCGCCGATCACGTTTCTGCCTTCGCGTGTCGCCGCCGCACCGAACCTGACAGTTCACGCAGATGATGAGCGAACCCACCGGGTGCGCGACCGACCTGACGGACTGAGGTCGTCACCGACAGCCCTGCGTCGCGGTGGATCCGCATATCGGCAGCCTCGAATCGCCGCACGAGGTCCACGTCCTCGCCGGTGACCAGCGCTTGGAAACCGCCGACCTCCCAGTAGGCGTCAGCGCGAAACCCCATGTTCGCCCCGTGAATGTGGGGGTGGCCCGGTCCTTTCGAGTTGTACGCGCGCAGGTAGCGACGGGCCACCTCGGCAGGTAGCCGCCACACGGGTATCCGCACCGTGCCGAGCACCATGTCGGCTTCGGCAGCCGCCATCTGCGTCAGCCAGTTGACCCCGACGACGCTGTCGGCATCGGTGGTGGCGAACCAGGTGCGGGCCGGCTCGACGGTGCCGCACACCGATCGCGCGTACTCGAATCCTGCCGCCCGCGCCGCACCGACATTTCCCGTACCGATCGAGACGAAGTGCACGTCTGGGCCGAACTGGCCGGCCAGCCGGTCACTGCCGTCGTCGCAGGCATCCAGCACGACGACTGTCACGACCGGCATCGGCAGACACATCGCGGCCGTCGTCAGCGCGCGCAAACAGCCGGGCAAATGCGCCACCTCGTTGTGCGCGGGCACAACCACGACGGCCCGCTCCAGCTCTGTCATGCCTGTTAATTAGCCGATTTCGCGGCTTTCCACACCTGGCAATATTGGTGGGGTGATTCAAGCCGTGCTGTTCGACTACTCCGGCACCCTCTTTCGCCTCGAAGAGGACGAAAGCTGGTTCGAGGGCATCAAGGTCGACGAGCGTGAAGTCGACGGCCACGTGCAGGTCGAGCTGATGCGACGGCTCACCGCACCCGTCGGCCAGCATGTCGAGATGACGCCGGAAGCCCACCACGCCTGGGTCAACCGCGACCTGGCGCCGCATCTGCACCGCGAGGCGTATCTGCACGTGCTCCGTGAATCCGGCGTGGCCCACCATCAAGCCGAAGCGCTGTACGACCGGCTGATCGACCCGTCGAGCTGGACGCCGTATCCCGATACCGCCGAGGTGCTCAAGGGTCTGCACCAACAGGGCGTCAAGACCGCGGTGGTCTCCAACATCGCGTTCGACGTCCGGCCGGCCTTCCAAGCGATCGGTGTCACCGACTACGTCGACGAGTTCGTGCTGTCCTATGAGGTCGGCGCCGTCAAACCCGACGCCGCGATCTTCGAAACAGCGCTGACTCGGCTGGGGGTCGAGGCCGGGCAGGCGGTGATGGTCGGCGACAGCGACGAGGCCGACGGCGGCGCCCGCGCGGTTGGCTGCAGGTTCATCCTCGTCGACCCGGTGCCAACATCTCAGCGCACGGACGGGCTGATAAGCGCGCTAGCCGAATACGGTGTGAAGCTATGACCACGCCCGACCGCGTTCGCGCACCGTGGTGGCTCAAACCGGCGAACCGTTTTTACAAGATGTTGCTGCGAAGCGGCGTGCACATCGGCCGCGAGCATTCCGTCGTGTTGACGGTGCCGGGTCGCAAGTCCGGTAAGCCACGCTCGACACCGGTCACCCCCATGCACGTCGACGGTCGGCGCTACGTCGTAGCCACCTTTCCTGCGGCAGATTGGGTGGCCAACGTCCGCGCCGCCGGTTCGGTCACGCTGACCGACGGCCGTCGCACCGAGGACATCCGGATGATCGAACTCGAAGCCGACCAGGCCGCACCCGTGCTGCGATACTTCGGCGAGCAGGTGCCGGCGGGCGTCGGCTTCCTGAAGCGATCAGGCCTGGTCACCGACGGCACCACCGACGAGGTCGAGGGGCTGGCCGGCCGCCTCCCCGTGTTCCGCATCGACCCGATCACGTAGCGTCGCTGCTATGTCCAACACTCCGTTGCCGTGGTGGCTGAAGTACGTCAACAAAGTGATGATCGGACTGCAGAAGCTGGGCGTCGGCTTCGGCGGAAAGGGTCCCGTCGTGCTGACCGTGGCCGGCCGCAAGTCGGGTAAGCCGCGGTCGACGCCCGTCACGCCGATGACCGTCGAAGGCAAGCGCTACGTGGTCGGCGGTGTGCCGGGCTCGGACTGGAGTGCCAATGTCAGGGCCGCGGGCGAGGCCACGCTGCACCAGGGCCGCCAGGGCGAGCGCGTCCGCATGGTGGAGATGTCCGCCGAGGAGGCGCGACCGCTGTTGCGCGAGTTCCCGATCAAGGTGCCGACCGGCGTCGGTTTCATCAAAAACGCCGGGCTGGTAACTGGACCCAACCCCGACGAGTTCGAGGCCCTCGCCGGCCGCTGCCCCGTCTTCCGGCTCGATACGGTAAACGCATGAGCGACAACCCCTTTGACCCGTCGGCGTGGCAGGCCATCGACGGGTTCGGGCTGACCGACATCACTTACCACAGGCACATCGTCGACGGCGTGGCACAGCCGACGGTGCGCGTCGCGTTCGACCGGCCTGAGGTGCGCAACGCATTTCGGCCGCACACCGTCGACGAGCTGTATCGCGTGCTCGACCACGCCAGGATGTCACCGGACGTCGGCGTTATCCTGCTGACCGGCAACGGGCCGTCGCCCAAGGACGGCGGCTGGGCGTTCTGCTCCGGCGGCGACCAACGCATCCGCGGCCGCAGCGGCTATCAGTACGCGTCGGGCGAAAGTGCCGAGACCGTGGACCCAGCTCGCGCGGGCCGGCTGCACATCCTCGAGGTGCAGCGGCTGATCCGCTTCATGCCGAAGGTGGTCATCTGCCTGGTCAACGGGTGGGCCGCTGGCGGCGGGCACAGCCTGCACGTGACATGCGACCTGACGCTGGCCAGCCGCGAGCACGCCCGCTTCAAGCAGACCGACGCCGACGTCGGCAGCTTCGACGGCGGTTACGGCAGTGCGTATTTGGCGAAGCAGGTCGGGCAGAAGTTCGCCCGCGAAATCTTCTTCCTCGGCAGGCCCTACACCGCTGAGCAGATGCACGCGATGGGAGCGGTGAACGAGGTCGTCGACCATGCCAACCTCGAGGCCGTTGGCATGGAGTGGGCGTCGGCGATCAACGGCAAGTCGCCGCAGGCGATCCGGATGCTGAAGTACGCGTTCAACCTGAGCGACGACGGACTGGTCGGCCAGCAGCTATTCGCCGGCGAGGCAACGCGATTGGCCTACATGACCGACGAGGCTGTCGAGGGCCGCGATGCCTTCCTGCAGAAGCGCGATCCCGACTGGACACCGTTCCCCCGCTACTTCTAGCGATTTGTGCACGCAAATCGGCGGTGAGCGCCGGAAACCGTGCACAAATCACTCAGAATCGGAACGTGGTCTGGCCGTGGGGTGACTTCGCGAACGCCAGCACCTTGTCGGGAGGCACCCGGTACACATACGCAAGGTGGCTGCTGCCGGTCTCGTCGGTATAGCCGAATCCATCGTCCTGCGGCGTGAAATCCCATTCGCCGCGGTACTTTTCGCGGATCGCATCCGCCAGCCGAGTCACCGTCGCCAGCCCGGTCACCCGCTCGGCGTTGCCCTCGACGACGACGTCGAGTCCGTCCTTCCAGGTGTTGGCGCCAGTCGTGACGGCAACCGCGGTGGACGCCGCGAGGTTGCGGGCCTTTTGTTCGTCGGGACCTGTGCAGAACACGAAGCCATCGTCGACCCACGCCCCGATGAGCGGAGTGATGTGCGGGCGACCGTCCTTGCGCACGGTCGTGAGCCAGTACAACTCGGCGGCGGCCAGCGCGTCGCTGACCTGCTGCCAGCCAACCGGCTCCGTCGCCGTGCTGAATCGAGCGTCGAGCTTGCCGTTGATCGTCATACCTATACCGACCGTCCTGCCGCCGAGAACTCATCAAAAAGTAGGCCGCCTAAACTCATTTTCCGTGAGTAAGAGTCCGCTGCGCCGGCTGTCCGAGAGTCTGCTGCTGGCCAGCATGCGTCCAGCAATAACCGAACAGGCGTTGCGGCGCCGCCGTGATCCCGTCGACCTCGCGGGCAAGCGGGTGCTGCTGACCGGCGCGTCGTCGGGTATCGGCGAGGCCGCCGCCGAGAAGTTCGCCCGCAGAGGCGCACGCGTCGTGGTGGTGGCGCGCAGGCAGGAGCTGCTCGACGCGGTCGTCGAGCGCATCACCGCGTCCGGCGGGGACGCCACCGCGCACGCCGTCGACCTGTCCGACCTCGACGCCGTCGACGAGCTGGCCGCCAAGGTCGAACAGGACCTCGGCGGCGTGGACATCCTGATCAACAACGCAGGCAAGTCCATTCGCAGGCCGCTGGCGGAGTCGTTGGACCGCTGGCATGACGTCGAGCGCACCATGACGCTGAACTACTACTCCCCGCTGCGCCTCATCCGCGGCCTCGCGCCCGGCATGATCGAACGCGGCGACGGCCACATCATCAACGTGTCGACGTGGGGTGTGCTCAGCGAATCCTCGCCGCTGTTCGCCGTTTACAACGCTTCAAAGGCTGCACTGTCGGCGGTCAGCAGGGTGATCGAAACCGAATGGGCCGCAAAGGGTGTGCACTCCACCACGCTGTACTACCCACTGGTCAAGACGCCGATGATCGCGCCGACCCGCGCGTACGACGGCCTTCCAGGCCTCAGCGCCGCCGAGGCCGCCGACTGGATGATCACCGCGGCCCGAACTCAGCCGGTGCGCATCGCGCCACGGATGGCCGTCACCGCGCACGCGCTCAATAGCATCGCGCCCAGTGCCGTGGACGCGATCATGAAGCGGCAACGCGTCCAGCCCAGCGCGTAGATACCGTGTTGCGGCCGAATCCGGCAGCTGACGTGATAGACACGGATTCATGGAGATCCTGGCCAGCCGGATGCTCATCCGGCCAGCCGATTACGAACGCTCGCTGCGGTTCTACCGCGACGAAATCGGGCTCGCGATCGCTCGCGACTACGGCGCGGGCACGGTGTTCTACGCGGGCCAGTCACTGATCGAAATCGCCGGCCACGGCACTCCGAGCGCGGGCGGCACGATGTGGCTTCAGGTCCGCGACATATATGCCGCCGAGGAAGAACTCAAGGGCCGCAGCGTCGAAATCGCCCGCGAGGCAAAGCAAGAACCGTGGGGGTTACACGAGATGCACGTTGTCGATCCCGACGGAGTCCTGCTGATCTTCGTCCAGGTACCCGAAAACCATCCACTGCGACGCGACACCAGACGCTGACGTGGATCAACTTCAGGCGGAGTGCGCCGCCAACGGCCAGCCGACGGAGGCCAGCCGAGCCGCGACCTGCTGGATCTCCTCGGGGTTTGGCTCCTGCTCGGTGACCTGATGGATCGCCGCGCGGATCTCCGCGTCGGACACCGTGTCGGAGTCAGTTCCTTTGAGCACCGTCTGAGCGGCCTTGATGACCTGCTCCTCGGTGAGCGAGCGCTTCAGCAGCGCGAGCAACGCGAAATAGTCCTTCGGCGGAACACCTTCCGGGTATCCGTCGTGCAGCCATGCGAGCACGTTGTCCATAACGCCGCGATTCTCAGTCATGTGTCCTCAGCTCATTTCGTCGCCATGAAGGGGAACAGATCGACACCGAAGTGGTGGATGATCGTCGTCCTGGTGATCCAGAAGACGCCGGTGATGATCACCCAGCCGACGAACACGAACAGCGCTATTCCTAGGTACTTCAATGCCGGGTTGGGAGCAGCTGTGGTGCCGTCGTCATTGGTACCGCCGGCCCCACTCGCGTACGCCCGGATTCCGAGTGCGAAGACCGCGGGCAGACCTGCCCCGAGGAGCAGTCCTATCACCAGCACCTTGAGGATGCTTTCTGCGTAAACCATGAACTTTCCTTTGCTTGTCGTGGCGTGCGGGCTAGACCGCGGCCTTGTCCGAGGACCCCTTGGTGGCCTCGCGGACCTCGGCGGGAACGACGGAGTTGGTCGAGTCGTCCCAATCGGCATTGACGTTGCTGCTGTCCACCTTCTGCTGCTGGGCGCGCCACCAGATGTAGAAGGACAGGCCCACCAGGATGAGGAAGATGAGGCCGTCGCCCACCAGCTGCGTGGTAGCACCCGCGACGGCGTGCGAGAGCCAGAACGACAGCGCCCCAACGATTCCGGCGGCAGGCAGGGTGACCAGCCATGCGACGGCCATCCGGCCTGCGACCTTCCAGCGCACCTCGGCACCGGGCTTGCCGACGCCGCTGCCGAGGATCGAGCCCGTCGCCACGTGGGTCGTCGACAGCGCCATGCCCGCGGCGCTCGAGCTGAGGATGATGGCCGCCGACGACGCCTCTGCGGCGAAGCCCTGCGGTGATTCGATCTCGACGAGGCCCTTGCCAAGGGTGCGGATCACGCGCCAGCCACCGATGTAGGTGCCGAGGCCGATCGCGAGCGCGCAGCTGAAGATGATCCAGAACGGCAGACCCTGCTCCTTCACGTCGCCGGTCAGGTGGCCGGTGGTGATCAGCGCCAGCGCGATGACACCCATCGTCTTCTGCGCATCATTGGTGCCGTGCGACAGCGCGACGAGCGACGCGGTGGCGATCTGGCCCCAGCGGAAGCCGTCTTCGCGACGCTTCTTCATGACGTTGCGCGTGAGGCGGTAGACCAGCCAGGTTCCACACGCGGCGACCAGACCTGCGATGACGGGCGCGGCGATCGCGGGGATCAGCACCTTCTGGGTGACTCCCGCCCAGTTGACGCCCGCGGTGCCGAGCGCGGCAAGGCCCGCGCCGATCAGGCCGCCGAACAGTGCGTGTGACGAGCTGGACGGAATGCCGAACAGCCAGGTCAGCAAGTTCCAGAGGATGCCTCCGATGAGGCCGGCGAAGATGATTGTGAGACCCATTGACGGATCGATCCCCGGAAGCAGGTGCCCCGTCTTGCTGTCCTGGACCTTGAGGACCGACGTGGTGACGGTGACGGCGACCTCGACGGAGAGGAACGCACCGACGAGGTTGAGGACCCCGGCGAGCAAGACCGCGGTCTTGGGCTTCAGAGCCCCGGTGGCGATCGACGTCGCCATCGCGTTTCCGGTGTCGTGGAATCCGTTGGTGAAGTCGAAGGCGAGTGCTGTTGCTATCAGCAGCACCAGGATGATCATCTCTGCGCTCATGGGTGCTAATTCTGGGGCTACAGCCGCGGATTTGACCAGCCGCTAGCTATCCTAAACGGATGCTCCGACCTGCGCCTTTGCCTCGCCCAGTGAGGTGTTCATCCACTGTTCACCGCTCGGTACTGAAGCGTTTGTAATGGCCGCCGATCCCCGTCGATACCGCGACTGGCCGCACGCGCCACTACTACGATCGCGCTGTGAGCAAGTTTCTTGCCAAGATCGTCGCCTGGATTACCTCGGGGTATCCCGAAGGAGTCCCTGGTCCCGATCGCGTGCCGTTGATCGCGCTGCTCCAGAGGCGGCTCAGCGATGACGAAGTCAAAACCGTCGCAAAAGAGTTGATGGCCCGCGGCGAATTCGACGCGGTGGACATCGGCGTGCTCATCACCGAGATGATCGATGGGCTGCCAACGCCCGACGATATCGAAAGGGTACGAGATCGGTTGGCCGCCAAGGGATGGCCGCTCGATGACCCCCGCGACGCCGAGGAGACCGAATAGCCGTCCTGCGCCCCGTCGCTGTCCCATCAGGCGAGCCAGCGCTTTCGCTGCTGCCCTTGTTGAGTGACGTGCTGGCCGGCGGCGAGGCTGTGCTGCCGGTGCCGGCCGACGACGCACGCCAAACTTCGCTACTGACAACGTCATTGCGTGCCAGTGAGCCCATCGACGACGACGTTGCAGTCGTGGTTTCAACGTCGGGCACGACGGGTGTGCCCAAGGGCGCGATGCTCACCGCTTCGGCCTTGACAGCGAGCGCGGAGGCGACGCACCGCAGGCTTGGAGGCCCCGGTCGCTGGCTGCTTGCGCTGCCGGCTTATCACGTGGCCGGGCTGCAGGTCTTGGTGCGCAGTGTAATCGCCGATACGACGCCGGCTACGGTGTCAACGGGTTTCGACGGCGACGAATTGGCCTCCGCGGTGGCGTCATTGGGGTCGGGCCGCCGATACGCGTCGCTGGTGGCGGCGCAGCTGGACAAGGCTCTGCGGGACCCTGTCGCAGCGGGCGCACTCGCGGCCTTGGATGCGGTGCTGATCGGCGGCGGACCGATGCCGGCAGGTGTTGCCGAAAGAGCGTTGGCGGCAGGGATTTCGGTGGTGCGGACATACGGGATGAGCGAGACCGCCGGCGGCTGTGTGTACGACGGTGTTCCGCTGGACGGTGTCCGTGTGCGTATCGACGACGGCAGAGTGGTACTCGGCGGCGCAACCCTGGCCAAGGGCTACCGAAACTCGGTGGACCCGGATCCGTTCGCGGAGTCAGGCTGGTTCCGCACTGATGACATTGGTGCCGTGGATGATTCGGGCGTCCTGCGGGTGCTGGGGCGAGTCGACGATGCGATCAGCACCGGCGGGTTGACGGTGCTGCCGCAGCTGGTGGAGGCGGCGTTGGCGACCCACCCCGCGGTGGCCGACTGCGCGGTCTTCGGTGTGGCCGACGACCGATTGGGACAGCGAGTGGTCGCAGCCGTCGTGGCAGCACCGGGAGCCACCGCACCCACGCTGGCCGAGCTGCGCGCGCACGTCGCTACGGCATTGCCGTCGACGGCCGCGCCGCGCGAGATTCATCTCGTCGACGAGCTGCCCCGCCGCGGTATCGGGAAGGTGGACAGGCGCGAACTCGCGACGCGATTCTCCACGTGATCTCTACACAATCTCCAAGCTACGACGCCGCTGGCCAGACAGCATTTACGTCAACAGACGCGATGCTTTCTCACCGAAAGGCTTAGCAATGAAGCACTTCCTCATCACGACACTGGCGTCAGCGGCCTCGAAGCCGAGGGCTACAACGTGCAGATCAACGGGTCCACCCCGGTTCCGTTGTCACGGTGTGCCGCCACCGACGTCCACCCCTCCCTTGATGAGTCGGCCACGCTGGAACAGAAGCAGAACACCCGGGTCTTCGTCGACGTGTCGTGCCCCTCGCACGACTGAGCCGTCTTTGGCAATAGGCCCGCGAACGTTCCGTACCGCTTCAGATTTCGACGAATATTCGAGCGGTAAGGAACGTTCGACAGCAGTTGGCTAGACCTTCACGGTCACCGGCAGGACGTTGCAGATCTCGTCGCAGTATTCGGCGATTGCCCGGTCTGACGAGAACTTGCCGCTGCGTGCGGTGTTCAGGATCGACATCCGTGTCCACGCCGATGTGTCCTGCCACGCCGCACTCACCCGGTCCTGGCATTCGATATAGGACGCGTAGTCGGCGAGCACAAGGAACGGGTCGTCATGGCGCAGGTTGTCGACGAGCGGGCGGCGGTGTCGGGGTTCTGGACGACGTCGGTCACCGGCGGAGTCTGACAGGTGTGGGCGTCCGCCGGGTGAACATGAGGAGGATGATGGATCCATGCGCCGCGAAGTGAACACCGTCGACGAGCTCCGCGACATCGTCGGGCATCCCAACTCCTACGTCGCCAACAAGGTGAACAAGCGCCTGTCCGCGGCACACCAGGACTGGCTGGCTCACTCGCCTTTGGGTTTCGTTGCCACGACCGACGCGCAGGGGCGCGTCGACGTCTCGCCGAAGGGCGACCCGCCCGGCTTTGTGCACATCATCGACGACATCACGATCGCGATCCCGGAACGACCGGGCAACAAGCGCGTCGACGGCTATCTCAACGTCTTGGAGCGGCCCCATGTCGGCACGCTCTTTGTCGTCCCTGGCCGCGGGGACACGCTGCGGATCAACGGAACCGCACGGATCCTGGCCGACGCTGAGTACTTCGATGCGATGACGGTCCAGGACAAGCGGCCCATCCTCGCGCTCGAGATCGATGTCGAAGAAGTGTTCTTCCACTGCGCCAAGGCGTTTCTGCGGTCCGACGCCTGGGACCCGTCGAAATGGGATCCGACCGCGGTGCCGAGCGTGGCGCAGTTGGCCCAGGCGGTGAAGAAGGACATGAGCCTCGACGAACTCGAGAAGTATTACGCCGAAGAGAACGTGCGCAAGGTGCTCTACTAGATCTGGTTGATGCCGCCGTCGACGGGGATGTCGGCGCCCGTGGTGAAGCTGCTCAGGTCCGACGCTAGGAACAGCACCGCATTGGCGACCTCCTCCGAGGTGCCGTAGCGAGCCATCGGGACGCCGCTGATCTGGTATTCCTCGAACTGCTTCGAGGCATCCGGACCGGGGAACAGCATGCCGGCCAGCGCGTTGATGCCGGGCGTTTCGGTGGCACCCGGGCTCACGACGTTGACGCGAATCTTTCGGTCCCGCAGCTCACTTGCCCACGTGCGGGCGAACGACCGCAGCGCCGCCTTGATGGCCGCGTACACGCCGATGCCGTCGCTACCCTTGGCGTTCGTGTTCGACGAGTTGAGAATCACCGAGCCGCCGTCGTTGAACAGAGGCAGCGCCTTCTGCACGGTGAACACCACGCCTTTGAAGTCGACATCCAGCTGGTTGTCGAGTTGTTCTTCAGTGATGTCGCCGATCCGCGCGACGTCGATGGTCGCCGCGTTGGCGAAGACCACGTCTAGGCGCCTGCCGCTGTCGGCCACCGCAGCGTAGAGCCGGTCGAGATCCTCGGCCTTGCTCACGTCACCCTGCACACCGGTGACGTTGTCGCCGACTTCCTTGACCGCCGCCTCGAGCTCGGCCTGCCGCCGTCCGGTGATGAAGACGTACGCGCCCTCCTCGACGAATCTCTTTGCGGTGGCCAGCCCGATGCCGGTCGTGCCTCCGGTGATTACCGCTGTCTTGCCCTTGAGAAGTGCCATCGTGGTGCCTTTCGTCAGTTCTGGACTATTCAGTCAAGAACTACGACACATGGGCACGCGCTTCTATTCCGGGCTACTTGCTGCCGGTCGGAATCAGAGAGACCATCTCGTCCGCAGCGGCCTTGATCTGTGCGGCTTTGGCGCCGCCCTTGTGCAGCGCCTCCTGACCGCGCATGAACGCCAGCAGCGTGGTGGCCAGTGCCTGCGGGTTCTGCTTCTTGTCGATCGCGCCGTCGCGCTGCGCTTCTTTGATGCAGTCGACGAGTTCGGCGTGCCATTCCGAATACGCACGCTCGACGCTGCGTTCGACGTCATCATCGACGGCGCCCAACTCGGCGGCACTCTTCGCGATCATGCAGCCACGCCGTGTTTTATCGGCGCCGAGGGCCCTTGCCTGCGCGCGGATGTGGCGCGTCAGCCGGTCATAGGCGCCAAAGGCGGGATCGCGGAGTTGGGTGCGAACACCTTCAAGCGCGGTGCCGATGTAGTCGTCGAGCGCGCGCAGGAAGAGTCCGTGCTTGTCACCGAACGCCCCGTAGAGGCTGCCCTTGCCAAGACCCGTGACGGCCGTGAGGTCGTCGACCGACGTTGCGGCGTAGCCGCGCGACCAGAACTGATCGCGCGCGGCGGCGACGACGTCTGTTTCGTCGAACGTGCGGGGACGTGGCATATCTCAAGATACGTCAGTTATGTACCGAATATTCCGTAACATGCCCGGGCGCGAGCGTGCGCGTTGTGCCACTACTTCCCCGAACGCCAGCAGCGCGTCGGCGGGCCACCCGCATCGGCGCGATGTCGTGCACGGCCAGGCCATGCCTCGTTCGCAGCCGCCAGCATCACCGAGGCCGAAGTCGCCGTCCAGCGGGTGCTCGAACGCCACCTCCGCCTGCAGCCCGGCGCCTAGGCTGAGCCCGTGGAGCGTGGGCCTACGCGATACGCGGTGGCACCGGATGGGGCGCACATCGCCTACAGCGTCAGTGGCTCCGGTCCGCCCGTGCTCGGCATCGGCTACTGGTGGGGCCACGTCGAGCGTGACTCGGAGCTGCCCCCGCTTGCCCGCTTCTGGAACCGCACGCGTCGTACGCCGAGCTCATCCTGTACGACGTGCGCGGCACGTCGCTGTCGGAGCCGCTCCCGCAGGGCATCACGCCGTCACTCGACCAGTGCGTGGACGACATCGTCGCCGTGCTCGATGCCGCGGGGGTGGAGCAGGCCTGTGTGTTCGTCGCCGCCTCCGCGACGCCGCTCGGGGTCCTCTTCGCCCACGAGCACCCCGAGCGCACGTCGTCCCTGGTGATCTACAACGGCTACGCCCGCTTCCTCTCCGCCCCCGACCAACCCCTTCGGGCTCCCGCCCGAGGCATTGGGTGGGTTCAAGGAGATGGTGAAGGACAACTGGGGTTCGGAGTCCGTGATCCTGCTCGGAGGTCCCGGCACGATCTGGACCGCCGAGGAGCTGCAGGTCGCCGCGTCCAACCAGCGCTTCACCGCGTCACCCTCGACGGCGGAGGCGCTCCTGCCGCTGCTCTACGAGAGCGACGTCCGCGACCGGCTGGCCAGCAACGAGGTCCCGACGGTCGTGCTCCATGCTGCGAACGGTCCGCTCGTGCCAACCGATCACGGCCGGTACCTCGCGTCGGTGATCCCCCACGCTCGCTACGTCGAGCTTCCCGGGAAGGACCACTACTTCTGGGGCCAAGACGCCATCCTCATCGGTGACGAGATCCAGGAGCTCTCCACGGGCACGCACGGCGACCTCGACGTCGACCGCGTGCTCACCACGGTGCTGTTCTGCGACATCGTCGACTCCACGGGGCAGACGGCGCGGCTGGGCGACCGGCGGTGGGCCGACTTCCTCGACGAGCTCGACGTGGCCACGCGGCGGCTGCTCGCGCACTACCGGGGCCAGGAGGTGAAGTCGACCGGGGACGGGTTCCTCGTGCGGTTCGACAGCCCGGGCAAGGCCGTCCAGTGCGGCTTGGCGCTGGTCGAGGCGGTGAAGGCGCTGGGCTCGGAGCTGCGCGTGGGGATCCACACCGGCGAGGTCGAGGTGCGCGGCACCGACCGCGGTGGCATCGGCGTACACATCGCCGCTCGCATCCAAAGCTTGGCCCGGCCGTCGGAGGTGCTCACGTCCCGGACGGTGGTCGACCTGGTGACCGGCTCGGGGATCACGTTCGAGGCACGCGGCGCGGAGTCGCTCCGCGGCGTGCCGGGCACCTGGGAGCTCTGGGCCGCCGAGCTGCCGTCACCCTGACGGGTGCGGCTGCCGCGTGGCAGGCTGCCGTTATGGAACGAACGGTACGGATCTCAGCTCGGCGGCTTCACGAGCACCGCGCGGGTGTAGAGAAGGTGAAAACCCCGGCGCTGCACGTTCTGCTGCGATTTCGATCCCGGCTGAGTGGTGACGGTGGCGATGTCACAGCCTGCGCGTGCGGCGTCGGCCAGCCTGGTAGACAGCAGCGCGGTCTGCACCCCGCAACGGCGATGTGCAGGCGCCGTCGCGGCACCGGTGAGCTGCGCAACACCCTCCGACATCCGCATGCTTCCGCCGCCTGCCACCACGCCGTCGCGGAACGCGAGATACGGTGTGGCACCTGCCTGTTCGATATCCGATATCGCTTTCTCCAGGATCACGCGCGGGAAATCCTCGTGCGACTGCACACCCTCGATGTCGGGATGGGCGAAGCCGTCGACCACCACATCGAGCCATGTCGCGCGGTCGTCGGACAGCCGAACCTGGACCCCTGGCACCGCAACCGGCTGTACGTCCCCGGGCAGCGCACGTCCCAGGACGTTCTCAAACGACACCAGTTGATAGCCCCTGGCCGTCAAGGTTGCCCCGATCTCGGGATCCGCGAGGTTGGACAGTTCGACCTGCGTGGGGGTTCCGCGCGCCGCGAACGCGCGCTCGATCTCGTCGAGAGCGTCGACGTTCGGCACACCGCCGAAACCGAGCCCCACGATCTTGTTCATTGGCGAACCGTCCTCCGCGTAGCACGCCGCGCCTCCCGCCACCGGGATCACGAACGCGGCGTCGCCGACGCGTTGACGGGCGGCCTGGGTCGCGGCGGTGATCATCTGCATTTCGACCCGCTCGATGCGCTCGGCCAATTCCGTGCCGCCGAACAGTGGGGCCCCGTCGGTAGTCATCGAATGGTCAGATTAGCGGCGATGGGCGCGGCGTCGAGGGCAATAGGCTGGCTGTCGTGCGGATCGCTCGCAGGGATACGGTCGCGGTCACTGTCGGCGCGGTGCTGGTGGCCGCGGCGTTCGTGGTGCCTCACCTGCACCTCGGCATCGTCACCCCGCTGATCCACGCGTCACCGGCACGGCTCTACAACTTCGCGAACACCGCGCCAATCTTCGGGTGGTGGAACGCCCACGTCGGCTGGGGCACCCTCCCTGCCATCGTGATCGGCATTGCCGCCGTGATGTGGGGGCAGGCGGTCGGGGGTCGGCTGCCGTGGCGGGCACTGCTGTTGGTCAGCTGGGCCACCGCCTGCGCCTGGGCGTTCTCGCTGGCCATGATCGACGGCTGGAACCGCGGCTTCGCGCATCGCCTCACCGCGCAGCACGAGTATCTGCGCCAGGTGCCCACCGTCACCGATATTCCCGACGCAGTGCGCACGTTTGCCAGCAGAATCCTTGATTTCCAACCGAATTCGTGGATCACCCACGTCTCGGGTCATCCGCCGGGCGCACTGCTGACGTTCGTGTGGCTCGACCGCATCGGTCTGGGCGGCGGCGCCTGGGCGGGACTGCTGTGCCTGCTCGTCGGATCCAGCGCCGCGGCCGCCATTGTGGTGGCGGTGCGCGCCTTGGCTGACGAGAACACGGCTCGGCTGGCGGCGCCGTTCGCCGCTGTCGCGCCGACGGCCATCTGGATCTCGGTATCCGCCGACGGCTACTTCGCCGGTGTCGCCGCGTGGGGCATCGCGCTGTTGGCGCTGGCAGTCCGGCGGACCGTGCGTTGGCCGATAGCAGCCGCCGCCGGTTCGGGGCTGGTGCTTGGCTGGGGCATCTTTCTGAACTACGGCCTCGCGTTGATGGCCCTGCCGGCGGTTGCGGTGCTGATCGCGGCGTCAGACTGGCGATCCGCCGTCCGAGCCTTTGTTCCCGCGGTGCTTGCTGCCCTGGCGGTTGTCGGCGTCTTCGCGGTCGCGGGGTTCTGGTGGTTCGACGGCTACACGCTGGTGCAAGAACGCTACTGGCAGGGCATCGCCAACGACCGGCCGTTTCAATACTGGTCGTGGGCCAACTTCGCGTCGGTGGTGTGCGCGATCGGGCTAGGAAGCGTGGCCGGCATCGGCCGTGCATTCGACATGGCGGCAATCAAGCGGCGCTCCGGCCTGCACCTCGTGGTGCTCGGCGCGCTGCTGGCGATCGTGTTCGCGGACCTTTCCATGTTGAGCAAGGCCGAGACCGAACGCATCTGGCTGCCCTTCACCGTATGGCTTGTCTCTGCCTGCGCGTTGTTGCCGCCGCAGTCACACCGCTGGTGGCTGTCGCTCAACGTCGTCGGCGCCCTGCTGCTCAACCACTTCATCCTGACGAACTGGTAGCAGCTGCGCGATCAAGTAGTACAGCGGCACGCAGCCCCATACGATCGCCAGCGAAATCCACAGCCCCAGTGGGTAATTACGGTCCAACACGGTCATGTTGTCCGGACGCATGCCGGGCTTGCCGTAGACCGGGATCGCGAGGAACACCAGCACGACGCTGCAGAACGCTGCCACGGCTATGGGCGGCCACCACTTGCCAGGGATCAGTCGTCGGCCCGCGAAGCCCAGCGCGACGCACAGCGGCGCGAACACCGCATCGTGCAGCACGACACCGACAAGTGCCCACACCACGATTCGCACGATGATCACCGGCGGGTTCTCCCATACCAGCACCGCGCCGTACCCGCCGATCACCAGGCCGACTCCGATGAGGATCACCCGCATGGAGGTCACGGCACCACCTCGATCCGCGCAAGCCACTTCGTCTGCAGCACACCGGGTCTGGTCGGCGCAATCAGCCGGCACGGATACCCGTGGTCGAGGTCCAGCGTCTGGCCGTTGAGCTTCAGTGCGATCAGGGTCCTGTCGTCGCGCGCATGCCGCGCAGGCAACACTGTGCGCGAATACGGGCCGGGTGGTTCCAGCGAGATCATCCGCACATCCGAGTCGCGTTCGGCGCCTACGGCCGCGACCAGATCGGCAAGTACGACACCGGTCCACTCGGCGTCGGCGCTCCATCCCTCGACACACGCGATCGGCAGCCGGTGCGTCGCCTGCGGCATCGCGGCCAATTCCTCGACGGTGAACACCCGCGTCGTCGCCCCGTTCGTCACCGTCAGCCGGTAGTCTGGCGCCCGCGCGCTGCGCAGCACACCGGCGGCGATCGCTGAGCGATTCACCGGAACCCCTTGCGGCCCTTGCCCAGAACGCGGCGCCAGGACCGACACCTTGCGCAACAGCGGAACCGTCTGCCCTGCTGTCACGACGGTGGCGATGGCGACGGCCAACCAGGTGCCACGTAGTACCGTCCGACGTGACGGCCCGACGAATACTGGCGTCTCGTCGACCGGCTCCCCTAGAGCCCGACGGATGACCGGCAGCTTCACCCCGATGTGCACGATCACCGCGCCCGCCGCGACATAGGACATCGCGTAGTGGCTCGTCGTGAAGAAGAACTTGAACGCGTACCACTGAGCGATGTTGAGCAGGCCGGTCGACAACTGAAACAGCATCGACCCGACCAGCACCAGAATCGACAGGCGTTCGATCTGCCGGACCAGCCCGCCGATGAGCGGACGCTCGAACAGCTTTGGCCACACCGACCACAGCTTGACGATGATCAACGGGATCGCCGCGATTCCGCTGACGACATGGAGACCCTGCGTGACGCGGTACAGCCAGACCGGCCGGGTGGGCCAGAAGAACCACGGCTGCGGGTGCTGGATGAAGTGACTGATCAACCCCGTCACAAAGCACACCGCCAGCGCGACGCCCAGTGCGAGGCCGACGCGTGCCGTGACCGCCGTGCCGCGCAACGTCTTTGTCGTCATGTCGCCGCCAGGCTGGCTACCACGCGGCGGCCGATCGGGTGAACTCCGGCGACCGCAAGACCGACGTCGTCCGCAAGCCGCGACACGCAGTCGGCGCCGACCGACGCCCACCGAAACCACGGGCCGATCGTGCGCGACGACTCGAGCCGCACCCAACCCGAGTGCACGCCGCTGATCGTCGCGTCGAACTCGGCAAGACACCGCCCGCGATCGCGAAGCAGTTCGCCTGCCCGACGCAGAATGCGCCACGGGTCACCGCCGAGGCCGACGTTGCCGTCGGCCAACAGCACCGTCTGCCACCGGCCCGTGCCGGGCAGCGGCTGAAAAACGTCGCGACGCAATGCCGGGGCGCCGCTGCGACGGGCCAGCGCGACGGCCGTCGCGGACTGGTCGACGCCCAATGCGGGCAGGCCGCGTTGGACAAGATGCGCGACCAAACGACCTGGGCCGCACCCCAGGTCGATCGTCGGCCCGTCGCACAGCCCGACCACCGCGTGATCGAACCGGTCGTCGGCGTTGCGGCCGCCGAGCCAGCTCCGCACCGGCAGCCGGTCAAGGCGGCCGTCATCGTGGCGCAGCCAGCAGCGTTCCCCGACGAGGGCGCGGTCGTAGAGGTTACCGAGCATGCGACACGTCCTCGGTGGCCCGCACGAACCGACTCTCGGGCGCGCAGACGCGCCGCACGTCGTCGATGTCGTCGACGGTGTCCACGTCCACCAGCGTGGGAGCCAGGGTCACATTTGCACCAGTGTCGCTAAGTGCCGCCAGCGTTACAGCGCCCGTGTCGGATCGCGACATGGGAATCTCGCGCAGGCAGTCGGCCATCGCCGCGTCGGTGACGCCGAGCACCCACCAGCCCCCGTCGCGAGCAAGCCCGAGCACCGCCTCCGCAGCAAGGAGGTCCCGCGCGCACTCTCCGATCAGTGCCTCGGTTACCTGCGGGGTGTCCATTCCGACCTGCAGGACCGGAAGCTGTCCGGCGACCGCGGCGGCATCCACATAAGCGTTCGCCAACCGATCGGCGAAGTCGACGCCGCGCTGCGCCACCACCGTGAAGTCGGCAAGCCGAGACCGGATCTCGTCGCACGCGCTGGCGTCGTCCAGATCGCCGGTCAGCGCCACCACCCGTGCAGCCACCGGTGCCGCCGCTACCGCGTCGAGCGTGTCCAGCAATGCGGCCGCGGCGATGTCGGCGGCGGTCCGATCGCCGACGCTGGCCGCCAGCCGGGTCTTCGCCTGCCCAGGCACCGGCGCCTTGGCCACCACCAGCACGACGACAGGAATCACGTGATCACCCGCCAGAAATCCAGTGCCGCAATGAAACTCCCCCGCATTGATCCGCTGACCTTCGACTTGCCGCCTGTGCGCGGGCCGTATGCGACGTCGCGCTCCACCACCCGCCAGTCCGCTTGTGCAGCGCGCACCAGCAGTTCCAGCGGATAGCCGGATCGGCGGTCCGCCACTCCGAGCGCGAGCAGCGCCTCGCGGCGGGCCACCCGCATCGGCGCGATGTCGTGGACAGCCAACCCGTAGCGGCTGCGCAGCCGCCAACACACCGCTGCGGTGCCCAGCCGCGCATGCCACGGCCACCGCAGCCCGCTTACGGCACGCCGACGCCCGATCACCATGTCCGCACTGTCGAGTTCCGCGACCAATGCGGGCAGCTGACGTGCATCGAGTGACCCGTCGGCGTCGATGACCGCCACGATCGGCGTCGTCGCCGCCACGACTCCCGCGTGCACCGCCGACCCGTAACCGGGCCGTGGTTCGGCGACCACCTCGGCACCGTGCTGACGCGCGACGTCCGCGGTCCCGTCGCTGCTGTTGTTGTCGACCACCAGCGCCCGATAGCCGTCGGGCATCGCGGCAAGCACGCCTGGCAGCGACGCGGCCTCGTTGAGGCAGGGCAGCACCACCGTGACGTCCGGCATAGCACCAGACGCTATGCCAGGCACGACAGGAACACACAAGAATGAACCGTGACGAAACCATGACATCGACGCAGGTAGTGGGGTCGCAGGGCTAACCTCTCAGTTGTGACGCGAGTGCTGATCGCCGACGACGACACCGTCGTGCGCGATGTCGTGCGCCGGTACCTCGAGCGCGACGGCCTCGACGTGTTGATCGCTCACAACGGCACCGAGGCGCTGCGGTTGCTCGGTTCGGAGCACATCGACGTCGCGGTGCTCGACGTGATGATGCCCGGCCCCGACGGCCTGACACTGTGCCGCAGCCTCCGCCGCCATGGCGGCTACACGGTTCCGGTGATCCTGTTGACGGCGCTCGGCGAGGAAGACGACCGCATTGCGGGACTGGAGGCCGGCGCCGACGACTACCTCACCAAGCCGTTCAGTCCCCGCGAACTCGCTCTACGGGTCCGGTCGGTGCTGCGCCGCGCGCCGTCACCGGGGGGCGTGCCGCCGCTGGACATCACCGTCGGCGACATGGTCGTCTCGCCTGCCGCCCGTTCGGTGAGCATCCACGGCGAGCCGGTCAGTCTGACCAACCGCGAATTCGACCTGCTGATGTTCTTCCTCACCCACACCGACACCGTGTTCTCCCGAGAGGAATTGCTGAAACAAGTGTGGCGCTGGGACTTTGGCGATCTGTCGACGGTCACCGTGCACGTCAAGCGATTGCGGTCCAAGCTCGGCGACCATCACCGCGTGCAGACGGTGTGGGGCCGCGGATATCTGTGGAGCGGCAATGCCGACTGACTTGTGGGCGATCGCCGGATGGGCGCTGGCCTGCTCGGTGCCAGTGGTCCTCGCGGGGGCGATCATCATCCGGCTGGCGCGGTCGTGGTCGCTGGCGGTCAGCATGGTGGCGCTGGTACTGATCCCGACGCTTGCCACGTTCACGGGCGTGCTTGGCGCCAGCGGGTTCATGATCACCGACACGTTCCAGCGGATTGCCATCGTGCTGGTGATCGTGTCGGTGGTGACGATCCCCGCCGCAGTGATGCTGGCGCGCTACCAGGCCCGAAGGACGGTGTGGGAGCAGGAGATCCGCGATTCCGAGCGGTCGGCCGAGCAGTCGCGACGCAGGCTGGTCGCATTCGTCAGCCATGACCTGCGCACACCGCTCGCCGGAATCCGGGCGGTGTCGGAGGCGATCGCCGACGGCGTGGTTCCCGATACCGAAGTCCGGGTCCACGCGAAAACTATTGAACAGGAATCGATTCGGCTCTCGGAGATGGTCGACGATCTGTTCGAGATGTCGAAGATCAACGCGGGCGCCATCGAGCCGGCATTCGACAAGGTGGCGCTCGACGAGGTGGTCGACGACGTGCTGTCCGCGCACCGGATCGCCGCGGAGCGTGCGGGCGTACTGTTGAAAGCCGAGCTGCCGGAAGAGCCGGTTCGGGTGGTGGGCAGCGACCGTGCGTTGGTGCGGGTGCTGTCCAACCTCGTTGCCAACGCGATCGCGCACACGCCCGAGGGTGGCAGGGTGTCGCTGGCGCTGGGGTCCGACGAGAACGGCGCGTGGGCCCGCGTCGACGACACCGGCGTCGGCATCAACGAGGCCGACCTGCCGCGGGTCTTCGACGTGGCGTATCGGGGGTCGAACGACCGAGTGCCGCGTTCGGACTCGTCGCTGCCAAGCGGTTCGGGCCTCGGCCTGGCGATCGCCGCCGGGCTGGTGCAGGCGCATCGCGGCACGCTGTCCGCGCACAACTTGGCCACCGGCGCGCGGTTCGAGGTGAGGCTGCCGCTGGCGGCCGAGGACTGAACGGGAATCCGTGCCCGCAGCAACCGAAGTGCCCACTTCTGAGCGACAGTGTCGCTGAGATGTGGGCAATTTGTTGGGTGACTAGCCCGAGCCGTTGTCGACCGAGAGCACCGGCGACGAGCCTGGCACGCCCTTCAGCTCGTGCTCTCCAGGATCGGCGAACGCGAGTCGCGAACCGAGCACCAGCGGCGGGATGACACCCGACACCAGTACCTCGCCCGGCGCAGGAAGAGACATGATGCGTGCAGCGACATGGACAGTGAATTTCACGACTTCTCCACCGCCAGCTGTGCACCTGGCATGAGCATGCCACCTGACCGGCGGTTTCGTGCCCACTATTGTAGTTGAGTGATCGTTCTAGTATGGTCGCTGGCATGGCCACGAAGAGCGATCGCAAAGCACAGCGCAAGTTCAAGTTCGAGCGGCGGATGGGCAGGATCGTGATGAATCCGTTGGTCGCGGCGCTGGACAAGATCGGCGTCCGCTCCCAATTGGTCGTCGAGCTGGAGACGACCGGCGCCAAGTCGGGTCTGCCCCGGCGTGTGCCACTCGCCGGCCGAGAGGTCGGCAACGACCTATGGGTGATCTCGCAGCACGGCCGCCGCGCCGGCTGGGCGTACAACATCGCCGCCAATCCAAACGTACGTGTGCGAGTGAACAACCAGTGGCGCAGCGGCACAGCCACTTTCGAGCCCGACGATGACGTGCGCGCCCGCGGCCGCAGCTTCGGCGGCGACGGCAAGCTCAGTCAATCCGCCACCGCGTTGACGATGCGCGCGATGGAGAGCGACCCGATCTCGGTGCGGATCACCTACACCGACTGAAGCGCTCCCCGCGTTTCACATCACCTGTCCTGGGTACCCGCAACTCTGTCGGGACAACAGGGAGGGCGTTCATGAAGTCGCAAGGGAGAACGGGGATGGCGCTGCTCGGCGGCGCCGCGGCGATGGTCTTGGCAGTTGGCTGCGGCGGTGGTGACAACGGCGAATCGACCAGCACCACGAGCACGACGAGCACGACAACCTCATCGACGATGACGACCACGACACCCGCGCCGGCAACGACGCCCGCTCCTGGCGGTCCGACCGGCGGCGGCGGCCCCGAAGGTGGCGGCGGCGGCGTTCCCGGCGGCCCGACCGGTGGCGGTGGTCCCGGTGGGGGCGGCGGCAGCATCCCCGGCGGCCCCTCAGGTGGTGGCGGTCCCGGCGGCGGGGGCGGTTGCGTTCCCGGTGTGGGCTGCGTCAGCGTCCCATAACGCGTCGCCTCAGTCCGGCAGCGAGTTACTCAGCCGCTCCGTCGCGGCGAGATAGTCCTCGATGAACTCGCGGACCACCTCACGGGTCGGCTTGACCTTGTTCATCAGGCCGACGCCCTGCCCGACGAAGTAGGTGGCCAGCGCCTGGGCGCCCGGATGACCCTGCGCGGCCAGCTGGTCGACGCGCCGGATGACTGGCTCGGCCAGCATCGACTGCAGCGGTAGCGGCAAGGTCTTGTGTCCGCCTTCATTCGGCGCCCATGCATCCGTCCACTTTGACTTCAGTTGCCGCGCAGGCTTTCCGGTCCGACCCGTCGAACGGATGGTGTCACGCGACGTCGCCGCCAAGAACTTCTGCACCGTATGCGGTGCCGTCTCGGCCTCCTCCGTTGTCAGCCACACCGATCCGGTCCACGCACCGTCGGCCCCCATCGCAACGGCCGCGGCCATCTGCCTGCCGGTGACGATCCCGCCCGCCGCCAGCACCGGTACCGCGCCGTCGATGGCTTCGATGACTTCCGGGATGAGCACCAGCGTCGTCACCTCGCCGCAGTGGCCACCCGCCTCGGTGCCCTGCGCGACGATCAGATCGACGCCCGCCTGCACCTGCTTGACGGCGTGCTCCTTCGCGCCGACCAGGGCTGCCACGCGCACCCCGTGTTCTCTGCCCGCCTCGATCATGTAGTCCGGCGGCACGCCAAGCGCATTGGCGATCAGCTTGATCGGGTGGCTGAACGCCACGTCGAGCAGGTCCTTGCCGGTGTCGCCGGATAGGAACGACGGGCCAGTCCGCGGCGACGCCTCGGGTTCGATGTCGTGCGCCGAGAGCAGGTCGGCGACGAAACTGCGGTAGTCCTCAGGGATACGGCCCGCCAGCTCGCCGGGCGCCAGCTTCTCGCCCTTGCCCTCGAACTTCGCAGGAACGATGAGGTCGATGCCGTAGGGCTTTCCGCCGACGTGCTCGTCGATCCATGACAGCTCCTGGTCCAGCCACTGCGGAGTGAATGCCGTCGCGCCGAGCACACCGAACCCGCCCGCATTGGTGACGGCGGCGACCACGTCTCGGCAGTGGCTGAACGCAAAGAGCGGGAAATCGATACCAAACTGTTCACAGATGGCGGGCTTCACCTCACCAGTATTACTAAGTCATATCTGTCGACGCCAAGAACCCCTCGATCTCGTCGATCATCTGGTGGCCATCGAGCAGCTCGGGGTCGTTGTGCCCGGCGCCTGGCACCACCACGAACCGCTTCGGTTCGACGGCCGCGTCGTAAAGTCGTCGGCTCAGCGCCAGCGGCACGATGTCGTCACGATCACCCGCGATCACCAATAGAGGCGCGTGCACCGACGTAATGCGCTCGATCGACGGATATCGGTCGAGCAGCAGCCGCCGTATCGGCAGCCATGGGTAGTGCACGGCGCCGACATCGGCCAGCGAGGTGAACGGTGACCGCAGCACCAACGCTGCGGGCGGTCGCTGCACCGCAAGGCCGACAGCCACTGCGGCGCCAAGGGATTCGCCGAAGTAAGCGATCCGCTGCGGGTCCACCTCGGGTTGCGCTGCCAGCCACGCCTGCGCGACGCGCGCGTCTGCGGCCAAACCTTCCTCGGACGGGCGGCCCGGGTTGCCGCCGTATCCGCGGTAGTCGAACAGCAGAACCGACAGCCCCAAGCGGTTCAGCGCAACAGCCAACGCTGCCCTCATCGACCGGTCGCCAGCGTTGCCGTTACACACCAAGACAGCGCCCGTGCGCCCTGGGAAGTACCACGCACTCAACCGGATTCCGTCCTCGGTGGCGAGAACGACGTCGCGCCCGGTGGGCAACACCGTCGCGGCCGACGGCACGGGGCCTGGCGACGGGAAGTAGGTCAACCGCCGCTGCTGCGACCAGATCAATGCCAAGAGCCCCGTCGCCACCAGTACGACGGTAACGACCACCGTGAGCAGCGCACGCATCTAGCCCCGCAACGGCGCGTACGCGAACTCGCGCAACCCGTCTCGCGGGTCGACGGCCGCGCGGAAACCCAGCGCCTCGGCCGCACGGGCCGGGTCGGCGACGATATGGCGCACGTCGCCGCTGCGGTACTGGCCGGTGACTAGCGGCAACACATCACCGCGGGCCTCACACAGCTCGGTGGCCACCTCCAGGATCGAGATCGGCCGTCCCGAGCAGACGTTGAAAGCCGAGAAGCCGGCAAGGTTGGCGTCGACGGCCGCGACGTTGGCCGCGGCGACGTCGTCAGCATGAACGAAGTCACGCATCTGCCCGCCGTCTTCGAAAACCCTTGGCACGTCGCCTGCTTCGAGTTCGGACCGGAAGATCGCCGCCACCCCGGAATACGGCGTGTCGCGCGGCATGTTCGGCCCGTACACATTGTGATAGCGCAGCGCGACCGCCGACCCGCCCGTCGACTCGGTCCATGCCAGTGCGTAGTGCTCCTGCGCGGTTTTGCTCGCCGCGTACAGGCTGCGCGGCCGCAGCGGCGAGTCCTCACCTACCAGCTGCCACGTCACCGGCTGTCCACAGATCGGGCAGCGATGCTCGAAGGCGCCCGCATCAAGGTCGGCCCGCGTACGGGGAAGCGGATCGACCAGACGGTGCTCGGGGCATTCGTAGCGGCCCTGCCCGTAAACCACCATCGACGAGGCCAGCACCAGCCGCTGGCAGCCCGCCGCGAACATCTCTGCGAGCAGCACCGACGTGCCGAAGTCGTTGTGGCTGCCGTAGGACGGCGCGTCGGCCGCGTCCACCCCCGCGCCCACCACCGCCGCCTGATGGCACACCACGTCGACACCCTTGAGCAGCGGCGCCAGCGCCGCGGCGTCGCGGACGTCCACCTGGCGCACGTCGGCAGGCAGTTCGGCATGCGGGCCGTGTGCCGCCGCGAGCATCGCGTCGATGGCCACCACCTCGTGCCCGGCGTCGGCGAGCGCCACGCCCGCCAGTGCTCCGATGAATCCGGCGGCTCCGGTCAGCAGCACCCTCATGGCAGTTCGAACGGCAGCTCGACGCCGTCGTGCGGCAGGCAGTCGGTGCACGTCCTCTCGAGGCTGACGTTGTCTATGGCCTCATGCACCAGCTGCTTGAACGGCATAAGGTTGCGCTCGAATTCGGCGAACACATCAACAGCTCGGACGGCACTTCCGCTATCGATGCCGGCGTCCAGATCGGTCACCAAAGCAATGGCGGCATAACACATTTCGAGCTCACGGGCCAGCACCGCCTCGGGATAGCCGGTCATGTTTACCAGGGTGAAGCCCTGGCTTGCGAACCATCGGCTCTCGGCGCGGGTGGAAAATCTCGGCCCCTGGATCACAACTACGGTGCCGCCGTCGACCACCCCGGGCAACTCGGCCGCCGCCGTCCTCAGCGTTGGGCAATATGGGTCGGCGAACCCGACGTGGATGCCGCCCGAGTCGAAGTAGGTGTCGTCGCGGCCGCTGGTGCGGTCCACCAATTGATCGGGCACCACAATGGCGCCGGGCCCCAAGTCGGCGGTGAGGCTGCCGACCGCGCACGGCCCGAAGACGCGGCGCACGCCCAGCGCCCGCAATGCCCACATGTTGGCGCGGTACGGCACGGAGTGCGGGGAGAACTCATGGTTGACGCCGTGCCGCGGCAGGAACGCCACCTCGTGCTCGCCGATGGTGCCGACGGTGATCGGCGCACTCGGTGAGCCGTACGGGGTGTCCAGGCTGATGGCGCGGGCGTCGGAACCGAAGAATGTGTAGAAGCCGCTGCCGCCTATGACTCCCAGCATTAGCGACGGGTCACTCGTCCTCGGCGAGCTCCGACGCCCGGCGGGCCCCATCGCGGATCTCGAACACGTCGGTCGCCAGGCCGCCGATTGCGCCGGCCACGTCCTTCACTGCGGTGGTGATGATCGAGGCCACCTCCCCGACCGTCGAGGCCACGGACTGAACGGTCTCCTGGAGGGCGTCCTTGCGGATTTCTACCTTGCTCAGTCGTTCTTCCATGGGGTCAGTCTTCCTGCTCGACGGCGCCGGCGCCACGGGCCCCCGATTCGCCGTGCGACGATGACGCCCGTGGCCACTTTCGCGCAATGGGTCGAGGGCGCCCGCCCGAGGACATTGCCCAACGCGATCGCCCCGGTGATCGCGGGCACCGGTGGCGCCGCCTGGCTGGACGCCGCGTGTTGGTGGAAGGCGCTGTTGGCGCTGCTCGTCGCCGTCGCGATGATCATCGGCGTCAACTACGCCAACGACTACTCCGACGGCATCCGCGGCACCGATGACGTCCGCGCTGGGCCCTTGCGCCTGGTCGGCTCGAAGCTAGCCGCGCCGCGCGCAGTGCTGTCGGCGGCGCTGATGAGCCTCGCTCTCGCGGCGGCGGCTGGGGTGGCGCTGGCGTGGTTCAGCGCGCCGTGGCTGATCGTCGTCGGCGCGCTGTGTATCGCCGGTGCATGGCTGTACACCGGAGGCTCCAAGCCGTACGGCTATTTCGGCCTCGGCGAGGTCGCGGTGTTCGTCTTCTTCGGCCTAGTCGCCGTGCTCGGCACGCAGTACACCCAGGCGTTGCGGATCGACTGGGTCGGGATCGCGCTTGCAGTGGCGATGGGCTCGCTGTCGTCGGCGGTGCTGGTGGCCAACAATCTGCGAGATATCCCCACCGATAAGGAATCCGGCAAGATCACGCTGGCGGTGCGGCTCGGCGACGCCCGCACCCGGATGCTGTACCAGGTTCTGGTGGCGGTCGCGTTGGCGCTGACGGTGGTGCTGATGCTCGCAACTCCGTGGTCCGCAGTGGGGCTCATCGCTGCACCACTGGCCATTCGTGCGGCCGGTCCCGTGCGAAAGGGCCGCGGCGGCAAAGAATTGATTCCCGTGCTGCGCGACACCGGTCTGACGATGCTTGTGTGGGCCGTCGCAGTTGCGTTGGCCCTGGCTTTCGGCACTTGAGCGGGGCTAGCGTTGAGCCATGAGCGACACCGATGTCCAACAGGCCCAGCAACTTGCGAGCGGAAACGTTGCGGCGCTGATGCCCGAGGAAGGCCGCACGGTCGAGCAGGAACGGCTCCACCGCAAACAGAACCTGGCCGCGGCATTCCGGCTTTTCAGCCGCTTCGGCTTCGATGAGGGCGTCGCCGGACACATCACCGCGCGCGACCCCGAGTTCGCCGACCACTTCTGGGTCAACCCGTTCGGTATGCACTTCAGTCACATTCGAGTCAGCGACCTGCTGTTGGTGCGCCATGACGGCGAGGTCATCCACGGCGACCTTCCGGTGAACCAGGCCGCGTTCGCGATCCATTCGCAGGTGCATGCGGCGCGGCCGGATGTCATCAGCGCCGCGCATTCGCATTCCGTCTACGGCAAGACGTGGTCGACGCTAGCCCGGCTGCTCGACCCGATCACCCAGGACGCCTGCGCTTTCTACGACGACCACGCGTTGTTCGACGCCTACTCGGGCGTCGTCCTCGACACCGAGGAAGGCAAGCGCATCGCGCATGCACTCGGCGACTGCAAGTCCGTCATCCTGCGCAACCATGGTCTGCTCACGGTCGGTCACTCCGTCGAGGAAGCGGCGTGGTGGTTCATCACCATGGAGCGGTCGTGTCACGCGCAGCTGATGGCCGAAGCGGCAGGAACTCCAGTCCTGATCGAACCCGCGATGGCCAAGCACACCGCGGGACAGGTAGGCACCCACTTCGCCGGCTGGTTCAGCTTCCAGCCGTTGTTCGCACGGATCAGCAGGGATCAGCCAGACCTTTTCGACTGACGCCCGTCGACTGCACGCGCGAGATTGACGAAATGACGTGAGCTGCTCGCACTTTCACGCCGAAGCCTGAGTTTGGGCGGCACTTCTCGCGCAGAACGCTCTGTCCCCCAACGTCACGGCGCGCAAGCCCATTGCCGGAACGTACCAATTTGCCGGACGGATCGCCGCCAAGACTCTACGGTTGTCTTCGGCGCCAACGCCATTGCCTAGGGGGGCTATCGACCGGATATGCCAGCACCGTTGCTCAATGAACGCAGCGCACCGTACAAGACGGCAGGTCTTGTATTGCTCATCGTGGCTGCAGCCGTGCTGGCCCTGACCTATGGCCTCTTCCGCGGCGACTTCAGGTCGCAGACACCCCTGACGATGCTTTCGCCGCGTGCGGGCCTGGTTTTGGACCCCGGCTCGAAGGTCACCTATAACGGGGTGGAGATCGGCAAGGTCGCCCGCCTCGACGAAATTGACGTCGGCGCAACGCCTAACGCGAAGATCACCCTCGACATCGACTCCGACTACATCGAGCTGATCCCGAAGAACGTCTACGCCGAGGTCAAGGCGACCACCGTGTTCGGCAACAAGTACGTCGCGTTCGAGTCGCCGAAAAACCCTTCGCCTCAGCACATCTCGTCTGCGGACGTGATCAACGCCGCCGCGGTGACAACCGAGTTCAACACCCTGTTCGAGACGGTGTTGTCGATCTCGGAGCAGGTCGACCCGGTCAAGCTGAACCAGATCTTGTCCGCGGGCGCGGACGCCCTGGACGGGCTTGGCGATCGCTTCGGCCAGTCGATCACACACGGCAACGAGATCTTGGCGGACCTGAATCCCCAAATGGCCCAGATCCGCTACGACATCCGACGTCTGGCGGATCTCACCGACATCTACGGCAATGCCGCACCCGACTTATTCGACGGTTTGGAGAACGCCGTCACCACCGCGCGCACCCTCAACGAGCAGCAGGCCAACCTCGACGAGACGCTGCTGGCATCCGTCGGGGTGGGCAACACGGGCGCGGACATACTCGAGCGCGGTGCGCCCTACCTGGTCCGCAGCACCGCCGACCTGATCTCCACGTCGGAGATTCTCGACTACCACAGCCCGGCGCTGTTCTGCTCGATCCGCAACTTCCACGATGTCGAGCCCAAGTTTTCCAATGCATTGGGTGGCAACGGCTATTCGGGAACGGGTGTCGGCAGCATCATGGGCGCAGGCAACCCGTACGTCTATCCCGACAATCTGCCGCGCGTCAACGCCACCGGTGGCCCCGAGGGCCGCCCAGGCTGCTGGCAGCCCATCACCCGCGATCTATGGCCTGCCCCGTATCTGGTGCTGGACACCGGAGCGTCCATCGCGCCGTACAACCATTTCGAACTCGGTCAGCCGATCCTGATCGAATACGTATGGGGACGCCAGATCGGGGAGAACACGATCAACCCTTAGGCCGCCGCGTCGAGCAGGCCGGTGACAGCGGCGCGGAGTTGCGCGGCGTCGGCATGTTCGGTGATCAAGCCGAGTGTGAATTTGTCGCCGCCGCGCATGATGCCGAGAACGATGTGCTCGCAGCCGATCCAGTTGTCCTTGTGCGCCAAGGCTTCCCGCAGGGATAGCTCCAGCACCTTCTTCGCCGGCTTGGTGAACGGGATATGGCCGCGGCGGCGCCTGCGTCGACCCGACTTCCGCATTGCGTTGTCGTAGGTGTCCGCGCCGAACGTACGGTCCACTGCGTCGCGAACCGCGCGCAGGTCAATGCCGATCGACCGCAGCGCCTCCGCATCGTGTTCGAACGATTCATCGCCGGAGGAATCCGCCGCATTCAGTTGGCCGCGAATCACGTCGGCGGTCAACCCGTAACCCGAAAGTACGCCCGACAATTCACGCCCCGCGCTCTGCAGAACACCCACCAGCAGATGCTCTGGCCGGATCTCCTCGGCATTCAGTTCGCGGGCCTCTTCCTGAGCGAGCACCACCGAGACTCGCGCGTTGCGGCTGAATCGCTCGAACATCTCATCTCCTCCGGTTGTACTTCTGATGCACGGCCTGACGGCTGACCTGCAGGGCGTCGGCGATGGCCTGCCAACTCCACCCCTGTTCTCGGGCGTTCGCGACATGGATGGCCTCGAGCTTTTCCTGTAGCCGCTGCAGCGCCCGCACGGCGCGCAGTCCGACTGAAGGTTCGGCGCTCGCCAGCTCGGACGTGTCGATCGCGTCGCTCATGCGAGCCAAGGTAGGCCCGATGCGTGACCGTGTCAACCAAAGTTGACAACTAACCCGTGGAGGTGCCCGTCCAGTACTCGACGAATCGGCCGTCCGCGAACCGCAGAATGTCATTGCCGGTGAACCGCGACGGCCCGTCAGCGGTCGCCCCGGTGCCGACCCAACGGGCGGCCAGCAGATCGCGGCCGACGAATGGCTCGACCTCGACGACGAACTTCAAGTCCGAGAACATCGTCCGCGTCTCATCGACGATTGCCTGCAACTCGTCGGGACCGTGCACATCACGATTCGGCCAGTGCCCGACGAAATCGCCGGAGACCAGTTCGGCCGCGACTGGTTCCCCCGCCCACAACTCGCTGATCCATCGTTGGTACAGCGCCGTTTCGGTGCCCATAGCTGGCGTCTACCCCGCGATCCCGCCAACTATGCGGTCGGGCGGTGATGACGAGCGACGCGCCAAGGATGTGGAGTTCGACGATCATCAACGGGCCGCGGATCTGAAAACGACAAACACGATTACGGCGAAGGTCCAGCCCGGGGCGGTGGTCACGAACTCTAACCTTTGTGGCTGGGGAGCCCGATGTCGTCAACGCTGACCGCCATCAGCCGTTCCCACTAGCACGACAACGAGATACCTGCTAGCTGCAAACCTGATGCCGCGACTGTGAGTTCCATGCAAGATTGTTGAGTCTGCCCCGTTTCCCGGCGCCCGAAGGATTGAACATGTCTGCCGTGCAGGTCGTTGTCGCCGACGACGACGTCCTGCTGCGCGAGGGCCTGTCCAGCCTGCTGGAGCGGTCGGGTTTCGACGTGGTAGGCCAGTCCGCCGACGCGACGGAGTTGCTTGCTCTGGTGCGCGAGCGCAAGCCGCAACTCGTCGTCGTCGACATTCGCATGCCGCCGACGCACACCACCGAAGGCCTCGACGCGGCGCGCGTGATCCGGGATGAATTGCCCGACACCGGCATCCTGGTCCTTTCGGCCCACGTCGAAGTCGAGCACGCGACCGAACTGCTTGCCAGCGGGCACGGCATCGGCTACCTGCTCAAGACTCGCGTCACCGACGTCGCCGACTTCGTCGACACCCTCGAACGCGTCTCCAAGGGTGCGTCGGTCGTTGACCCCGCGCTCGTTCAGGAATTGGTCTCGGCTCGCCGCCGCGACGACCCGCTCGCCGTGCTCAGCGCCCGCGAACAGGAGGTGCTGATGCTGATGGCAGAGGGCCGTTCGAACGCAGGCATCGCACGGCGGCTCTGGGTCACCGAAGGCACCGTCGAAAAGCACGTTCGCAGCATCCTGACGAAGCTGAACCTGCCCGAGACCGGCGACGACCACCGTCGCGTCCGCGCGGTGATCACCTACCTCGAGGCCCGCTGACCTTCAGCAGGTCCCGGATCGCATCGGGTGACAGCAAGAATTTCTGCAGGAAGCCCACTGCAGGGCTCTCATCGATCATCTCGGCGAGATCCGACTCCGCGTAGGTGGACACGAGGATTACCGCCAACCTGCTCGCAGTGCTTGCTTGGTCGAGCTGTTCGGCGAGCGCGAACCCGTCCTCCCCGCCCAGATCGATATCGACCAGCGCGATGTCGGGATGCAAATCTTCGTAACACCTAAGCGCCTCAGCGCTATTGGTCGCCCGACCGACAACGCTGATGCCGCCGCGCTCGAGCATCGCGCTTGCAGCGTCGCGAAACTCAGCGCTGTCGTCAACGATCAAACAGCGCATATCGCAACCCGCCGCAATACACATTTTTCAGCCTCCCAGATATCGACCACAACCGCATTCCGGCTAGCCGGAAATCCGTGACATGAAACACAGGCAATAATCGATGGGCCATTCTGTGTTTCATAGAGAGAATGAGTCTGCCTTCCACGTCCGAGAGTCAGCCGGGTTCCAATCCCCGGCGATCGCTGCGCGCCCGGCTGCTTGCACTGGTGGTGCGGCCCACGGCGCCTCCCGTCTGGCTGGGCATTGTCGTCGCCGTCGTTTTCATCACTGCCGAGACCTTGTTGGTGTATCGGCTGCAGGAGATCGCTCCCGAGAACGCATTCGGCGCACTCTTCCTGCTCGGCGTGCTGGTCGTCTCCGCGGGATGGGGCTTCCGGCTCGCGGTCGCCACCTCCCTTGCCAGCGCACTCGTCTACGTCTACTTCCACATGGAGACCACCGGATCCTTCGTCCCGACGCATCCCCAGGACGCGGTGGCGATCCTGATCTTCCTGCCGGTCGCACTGCTCGCCAACGTCCTTGCCGGTCAGGCGCGCCTGCGCGCCGCTGAATCCGAACTGCGCAGACGCGAGGCAGAAGCCAGTCATGCCGAGGCCAGTGCGTTGGCCGAACAGCAGGCGGCGCTGCGGCGCGTCGCTACGCTGGTGGCGCGTGGCGTCGATCCGTCCGAGGTGTATCCGGTGGCGGTCGCTGAACTGTCTCGTGGGCTGGGAATCGACAACGTCGCGCTGCTGCGGTACGAATTCGGCGAAGCCTTGGTGCTGCTGGCTGCCCGCGACCCACAAGGTATGACGAAAATGACTATCGGAGAACGCCTTTCAATCGACGGCGACAACGTGGCGGCGATGATACTGGATACTGGAGCCGCAGCGCGGATGGACAACTTCGACGGCGCACAGGGCGCGACCGCCGAACGCGTCCGCCAGCTTGGGCTGCGCTCTGCGTTGGGAGCGCCGATCATCGTTGACGGCCGCACCTGGGGTGCGCTGGTGATCGGCTCGGCACAACACGAACCGATGCCAGCGGAAACCGAGACTCGCATCAAGGATTTCGCAGACCTCGTCGCCACCGCCATCTCCAACGCCCAAACCCGTGCAGAGCTCACAGCATCTCGTGCCCGCATCGTCACCGCAGGCGACCAGGCCCGTCGCCGCTTCGAACGCGATCTGCATGACGGTGCGCAGCAGCGCATTGTGTCACTCGGCCTCGAAGTGCGTACGGTCGAGGCATCGATACCCGCAGGGCAGCAGCAATTGCGCGACCAGCTGTCCAAAATCGTCGACGGTCTGTCAGGCGTGTCGAGGGAGTTGCAGGAGATTTCGCGAGGTATCCATCCCGCGATCCTGTCGAGGGGTGGTCTGGGCCCGGCGATCAAGACTCTTGCCCGACGCTCCACCCTCCCCGTCGAGCTCGAATTGAATGTCGATCGCCGCTTGCCGGAATCGATTGAGGTGGCTGCCTATTACGTCGTCGCCGAGGCCCTGACCAACGCGGCCAAACACGCGCAGGCATCGGACGTCAGCGTGTCCGCCGTCGTGGCCGACGATGAGCTTCACCTGACCATCAGCGACGACGGAGTCGGCGGTGCTGTCGCAGGCGCCGGCTCGGGGCTGATCGGACTCAAGGACCGGGTCGCGGCCCTGGTAGGCCGGCTGGACATCGTCAGTCCAGCCGGCAGCGGGACGACGTTGAAGGCAGTCATCCCGTTCTCCGGCGAATAACGCTGGCGCCCTGCTAATTTCAGTGACGCCCGCCGTGGTGGAAAATCAGCACATTCCCGAAGAACGGGTACTGAGCCTGGTAGTCGACGGGCGGCGGAGTCGCAACGACCTGGGCGTTACCAGCAGATTGGCACAAGCTCGCCGCACCCGACGAGGTGCAGACCGGGGCGGCTTCTGCCAGTGGTGCGACCGCGATCGCGGTGGCGCTCGCCCCAGCCACCAACAGCGGTAGGACGAAGTTCCGGATTCTCATGATGGCGCTACTCCTTGGTGGCCTGCCTGCATTGGCGGGCCTTTGTGGGTAGTTCCAGGATCGCGCTTGCGCCAACCGATGTCGTCACTGCTGACACCCAAGATCGGCTAGCAGTTATCCCCCAGAGCGTCGAGCAACCGGTCCAGATCGTTCTCGGTGTTGTACAGATGGAAGCCGACGCGCACCGCTCCGGCGCGGACGGATGCCCGGATGCCTGCTGCCTTCAACCTGTTGGCCGCATCCGCGATCGGTATCGACACGATCGCCGAATTCTGCTGGGGCAGAGCGAGTTCTGACCGCACGCGATCCGCCAGTCCGACGGTGTGCGCCTCGACCGCTGCACCGTCCAGCGACGCCAGCCATGGCAGCGTCAGCCCGGCGCCGAGTGCACTGAACCAGGTGGGTGATGCGTCGAAGCGGCGCGCGCTGTCGGCCAGCCGCAGCGGCAGCCCGTAGATGGTCTGCCACGGATCCTCACCCGCATACCAGTTCGCGGCGTGGGGCGTCATGATCCGGCTGACCCTGTCGCTCAAGGACATCCACGCCGTGCCGCGCGGCGCCAGCAGCCACTTGTATACCGCGGCGGTCGTCACGTCGGCCCAGTCCAATTCGAGCTGTTTCCAGCCCAGCGCCTGCGTGATATCGATCACTGTCAACGTGTCGGTGCCCGCCACGGTGCGCCGCAAGGCGTCGACGTCGAGCACGGCACCATTGGCGGACTGCACCAGGCTGGCCGTCACGATATCGAAGTCCGCCGCGGCCGCTACCAAGTCACCGGGCGCCAACTCGGTGATCGTCACGCCCCTGCCCGCCTGCGCGGCGAACGGAAAGGTGGTGCTGGTGAACTCACCCGCGAGCGTGGCCACCCGGCTGCCGTCTGGCACCGCCGCAGCGGCGAGCCCGAGCACGGCAGAGACGGTGCCGCCCATGACCACCGAGTCGACGGGCACGCCAGTCAGCGCGGCATAGCCGGCGCGGCCGGCACGCACGTCTTCGTCGAACGCCGGCACTTCCATCGTCCCGGCCTGCCACCGGGCGACGCAGTCCTGCAGGGCGTCAACCATGAACTGGGGTGGCAGCCCATACGTCGGTGAATTGAGAAATCCGTCGGCACCGACGAACTCGGCCCCGAACGCCTCGCGTGCCGTCATTCTTCGTCGCTTGAGGTCTCTTCGCCGCGAAGCCTGGCCTGCAGCTGCTCTCGGTCCTTGCGCCTGCGTTCGTCGATAACGGCGATGCTTGCGGTCGCGCGCCGCCGCAGCGGGGCGAAGATCCATATGCCCAGCGGCAGTGCGATGACCAACGCGAACAAAAGCGCGACGACGAGGGGAAAATCGCGCACGCCGAGTAAATGGGCGGCACCGAAGATCACGGCCGCCAGGACGGCGACGAGCAGCAGGCGGGCCAGGGCATAGGCCGCAACGTCCACCACGAGGCTGGATCGGGGCGGTCTGTCAGACACGGCCCGAGCCTACCGACGGCGCGTATATTCAGATAAAGGAGGTTTTCGTGGCTTATTTGCTCCTGATTCTCGTTTTGGCCGGTTTGGTCTACGCAGGCTGGCGGCTGACGCGGCTGACCGCTGCTGCTCGCCCGAAGAGGCGCGTCATCGGCCCGGACGACGATCCCGACTTCCTGCGGCGGCTTCGCGACGGGGACAACAAACCGCGGCAGTAGCGGCGCGACGACCTAGCCGGACTGGGCGTCTGGCCGTTTTGCGAAGGTAAAACCGTCGGCGACCACGGCCG
Organism: uncultured Actinomycetota bacterium; assembly: GCA_963766465.1. Lineage (GTDB taxonomy): Bacteria > Actinomycetota > Actinomycetes > Mycobacteriales > Mycobacteriaceae > Mycobacterium. The sequence goes on along the minus strand of CAVXZT010000008.1, from coordinate 534,005 downwards.
CCAATTCGATCAGGGCCTCCCGCGTCTCGGGCTTCAGCCGGTCGAGGCTGATTTCGGCGCCCTCCTCCAGATGCGGGTCGAACGGCACCTGCTTGACGGCGCGGCACCGCCGGGAGAAGTGGTCGACCACCTTCTTCAGGTCGACCTTGCCCGACCGCGGGCGCACCGCGTTGATCACGGCGATCGAGTTCCGCACCATGTCCTGGTGACCGTGCGCGTCCAGCCAGTCCAGGGTGGCCGCGGCGCTGCGGGCTCCGTCGACGGATCCGGAGCTGATCACGATCAGGACGTCGGCCTTGTCGAGCACCGCCGACATTGCCGAATGCAACATTCCCGTGCCGCAGTCCGTCAGCACCAGGCTGTAGAACCGCTCAAGCACCTCAAGGGTGCGGCTGTAGTCGTCGGAACTGAACGCCTCCGACACCGCGGGGTCGCTCTCCGAGGCGAGCACCTCGAGCCGGCTCGCGCCCTGCGACGTGTAGCCGCGGACATCGCTGTAGGCCGCAATGCCTTCGGCGTCGCGCAGCAGGTGCCGCACGGTGGCGGGGGTTTCCAGCGGCACCTTCTGGCTCAGTGTGCCGCGGTCGGGATTGGCATCGACCGCGACGACGCGGTCACCGCGGGTCGACGCGAACGTCGCGCCAAGCGTCGCTGTGATTGTCGTCTTGCCGACCCCGCCCTTCAACGACAGCAACGCGATGCGGTAGCAGCCCCGCAGCGGCCGCTGTACCTGGGCGACCATGGTGTTGATGCGCTTGACCTTGGGGCTTTCGCCGACGTTGAGCTGCTTGAACGAGGCGAGGTACAGCCACTTGCGCCAGCCCTGCGACGGCGCGCGCTTCGGCTGGCCGAGCAGCGCCACGGTCGACAGATCGAGGTACGGCGGCGGGTCTTCGTGCCGCGGCACCAGCGGGCGTGACGCATATCCCAGCGGCAAGCCGTTCGGCGGCGTAGGGGCGGTCCATTCCGCAGGCACCGATTCGGCAGGATCGCTGAACCGCTGTTGTGCGCGAAAGCCCGACTGCTGGTCAGACAACGCCTGATCCCCCTCTCAGTCAGCCGACCCCAGCGTACGAATGCAACCCGACGGTCACCAGGTTGATGAAGAACAGATTGAACACCATTGCGACGAAGCCGACGACGTTGATCCAGGCCGCCTTCTTGTCGCGCCAGCCCGCCGTCGACCGTGCGTGTAGGTACGCCGCGTAGACCACCCATGCGATGAACGACACCGTCTCCTTGGGGTCCCAGCCCCAGTAGCGACCCCACGCCTCCTCCGCCCAGATCGCGCCGAAGATGACGCCGAAGCCGAATACCGGGAACGCGAAAATCGTTGTGCGGTAGGCGATGCGGTCGAGTGTCTGCGCATCGGGCAAGCGCGCCACGATGCGGGCCAATGCGCCGTCGGCGCCTGCCCGGCCGAGCGGCGACATCTTGAGCAGAAATAGGATGCTCGCCACACCTGCCACCAGGAACACACCGGAGCCGATGCTGACGACCGACACGTGGATCGGCAGCCAGTAGGACTGCAGGGCGGGCATGACGGGGGCGGCGTTCGTGTAGAGCCAGCGGCCCGACACGGTCAGAAGGATCAAGACCGGAACCAGCACGAACACCCACAGCGCGCGGTATTGCGGCCGGCGCAGCACCACCGCAGCGGCGATCAGACCCGAGAAGCACGTCAGGTTGATGAACTCGTACATGTTGCCCCACGGCACCCGCTCCGTGGCCAGGCCGCGCAGCACGATGCACACCAGCAGCAGCCCGATGCCGACGTAGACCAATGCGAGCCCGGCCTTGCCGACGCGCTCATCGAGCGGGCGCTTTGGCTCCGCCGCCACGATGCCAGGGGTGGCGCTGTCGGCGCCTACCGTCGCGCCCACCAGTTCACGGCTTTCGACCTTGCGGCCACGGCTGTACGCCAGCTCGACCGCGAGTAGCAGCAGCGCAACCACGAGCACCACCACCGACGAGGTGAAGGCCCAGTCCGAATAGCGGGCCAACCCAATGTCGACGTGCTCGGTGTTCATGCCTCGACTCCCGCTCGCTCCGGTCCTCGCTTCGCTGCGATCCTCACTCGCGCTCGTCTTCGGGTGTTCATGCGCGATCCGCCTGCGCTTCTCGCTGGGTATTCATGTGACCTTCTCTCCTGACACTGCAGGCGCATCTGGAACGTCGGCCTGGGGGTACCTCCCGCCCGGAGGGCAGGGGGACAGGCGCTGCGTCAACCGCTCGAACTCGTCACCCCAGCCGGAGTTGTCGGTGCGCGCCAGGCCGCCTAGCTCGACGCTTACCGTACCCGGACCTGCGGGTGTCAGCCGAACCCAGACCCTGCGCCGCCGCACCACCAGCGACACCAGCAGACCAGCCATCATGGTCAGCGCGAACACCAGCACCCATATCTGGGCTGGATCGTGGGAGACCTGGACGTTGATGAACGGCACCGCGCCGTCGAACCGCACCACGGTGCCGTCGTCGAGGCGGGTGTCTTGGCCGGCGCGCAGGTTGACCCGCGCCTTCTTGGTGAGGCGGTTCTGCTCGATCAGTCGGGGATCCAGCGAGAACAACGACTGCGGCCTGCCGGTGTCCAGGCCGGTGTCGCCCTTGTAGATGTCGATGGCCACGGCGGGGTTGTTCAGCGCTGGGAAGCTCGACGACAGCAGCGTGCCCTCAAGCTGCTCGGTCGGCGCGAACAGTCCCTGGATAGCGATCTGGTTCTTGCGGCGCTCGTCGGCATCGGGATAGCTGCCGCCCGGCGGATCGAACCGCATCGCGCCCGACGAAAGCAAGGTGATCTGGTCTTCGGGCCGGAACTGCAGCGTCTGCGTGCGGGTCTGCCCGTCGGGGAATGTGACGGTGAACGTCGGGGCGTAGCCGTGGCCCTGCAGGTACACCCTGTCACCACCGACGCGCAGCGGCTGGTTGACCTTCAGGTGGTATGGCCGCCAAGTGTCGGTGTCGAGATCGGAGCCCGCCTGGTAGTCGATGTTGGCGGCGAACGACACCGCCTGCCCTGACGGCAGGTAGTGCGCCTCGAAGTCGTTGACCCGCAGGCAAATCGGATACAGCGAGGTGCCGTCCACAGTGTTGCCTGCCCGGAACGAGTCAAACGCTGCGGGCGAGGCCGAGCAGAACCCGGGGCCGCTGTCGGCGACGACGATGACGTTGCCCTCGTAGCCGAACAGCTTCCCTGCGGCCACGGCGACGAGCAGACCGAGCAGAGAGAAGTGAAAGACAATGTTGCCGAACTCGCGCAGATAGCCCTTCTCAGCCGAGATTTCGACGGCGTCGCCGCTGTGAGTGCTGATGCGACGCCAGCCGCGCAGATGCCCGGAGACGATGCCGGCGACGGCGTCGGGTTCACCGGCGACCACGGCGGTGTGGTGCTTGGGCAGCCTGCCGAGGTTTCTGGGCGCGGCGACTGGAGCGGCGCGCAGGGTGCGCGCGTGCTCGATCAGTCGCGGGGTCAGGCAGCCCACCAGCGAGATGAACAGCAGCGCATAGATAGCCGTGAACCAGAAGCTGGAAAACACCTCGAAGGCCTGCAACCGGTCCAGCCACGGCCCGATGGTGGGGTGTTCGGCGATGTACTGCTCGACCTTGAACTCGTTGAGGCTGCGCTGCGGCAACAAGGCACCAGGGATGGCGCCCAGCGCGAGCAGGAACAGCAGCACCAGCGCGGTGCCCATCGACGTCAGGGTCCGCCAGGTGTTGCGCGCGTAGGCGAAAAGTCGTCTCATATCGGCAGAGTCACGTCACTGACGAATGCGTCGCGCACCCACGACACGAAGTCGTTCCACAGCCCGGTCACCAGTGCCGCACCGACGAGGATCAGCAGCACCCCGCCGAAGATCTGGATGCCGCGGGTGTGCCGCCGCAGCCAACCCAGGCCCTGCACAGCACGCACGGAGCCAAAGGCCAACAGCACGAACGGGATTCCCAACCCCAGGCAGTACGCGATGACCAAAGCGACGCCGCGGGCCACGTTGGCACCCTCGGTCGCCGATGCCACGGCGATCACCCCCGTCAGCGTCGGGCCGAGGCAGGGCGTCCAGCCCAATCCGAACACCGCGCCCAGCAGCGGGGCGCCGCCGAGCGTGGAGATCTGTCGGGGCGTGAAGCGGGCCTCGCGCTGTAACGCGGGGATGAAGCCGACGAACACCAAGCCCATCACGATCGTGATCACACCGCCGATACGTTGCAGCAGAAGCTGATTGCTGATCAGCGACGTCGTCATCCCCAACACGGCGACAGTACCGAGGATGAACACCGCAGTGAACCCGGCGACGAACAACGCCGCAGCGCCCGCGACGCGCAGCCGCGCCGCTCGAACCGCGACCGGGCCCGGCTGGTCCTCGACCCCGACGATCGCGGCCAGATAGGACAGGTAGCCGGGTACCAGCGGCACCACGCATGGTGAGGCGAACGACACCAGCCCGGCCAGTACACATATGCCGAACGCGGTGAATACCGGTCCGGCGGATGCGATTTCGGCGAATCCGGTCACGTTTTCGGCTCTGGCTCGGCCGCCAGCCGCTGCACGACCGGCTCCAGGTCCTCAGCGAGCAGCTCACGAAGGAACACCGCGGCGACCCGATGCTCGCGATCCAGCACCACGGTGGACGGGATGACTGTGGTCGGGTATTTGCCACCGAACGCGATCATGGTGCGCATCGGCGGGTCATAGATGGACGGGAAGGTGACCTTGCGGTCGACGATGAAGTCCTTTGCGGCGTCACGGTTGTTGTCGCGGACGTCGATGCCAACGAATTCAACACCGATGCCGCGCGTCATGTCGTACACCTTTTGAAGCTGGGTGATCTCGGTGCGGCACGGTCCGCACCATTGCCCCCACACGTTGATCACCACGACCTTGCCGGTGAAGTCGTCCAGCGAGACCGTCCTGGCGGGGTCCATCAGCTCGGGTCCTGACAACCGGCCCGGGCGGCCTCGGCTTTCGGGCGGATCGTAGAAGATGTCGGTCTTGCCGCCTGGGGCAACGAATTCGAAGGTGCCGCCCTGCGCGACGGCGTCGTGACCGGTCGAGCAGCCAGCGAGCGCGACCATCGTCGCGCTCACCAGGGCCGCCAGCCGCTTCACTGCCCGGCCAGCTCCGCGTATCCCCAGCCGACGTAGGAATCGCCATGGAAATAGAAGGAAGTCAGCGAGGCCAGATTGCACAAGCGACGCGTCGGGAAGTGATGCAAAGGCTTGCCAGTCATCGTCCTGCGAAGCGTTTCGACGGGCAGCTGATGACTGACGCACACCGCTTCATGGCCCGCAGCCTTGGTCCTGGCCCGATCCAGCGCCGCCGTCATTCGCGCCGCGATCTCGCCGTAGGGCTCACCCCATGACGGCGTGCGTGGGTTCCTCAGGTACCACCAGTTTCGAGGGTCGCGCAACGCGCCGTCGCCGGGCGAGACACGTTCGCCCTGAAAGACATTTGCCGATTCGATCAAATCGTCGTCAGTGTCGATCGGGAGGCCGAGTCCCGCCGCGATCGGCGCCGCGGTCTCCTGTGCGCGCTCCAGCGGCGAGGCGACCACATAGACGATGTCGCGGGCGGCCAGCCAATCGGCGACGGCCTGCGCCTGCGCCCGCCCCCGGTCCGAGAGGTGGTAGTCGGGCAGGCGGCCGTACAGGATCTTCTCGGGGTTGTACACCTCGCCGTGACGCATCACGTGGACGATTGTTTTCTCGGTCATGCCGGTCGTGTCGCTTCCGCTGCGGCGCGGGCGGCGCCGGGCACCACATCGGCGATGCGCTCGAAGGCCTCGTCATCCAGAGCTGTTGAAACGAACCATGTTTCGAACGCACTCGGTGGCGGGTAGACGCCGGCGTCAAGCAGCGCGTGGAAGAACGGCGGGAATCGCCATGTTTCACTCGCGCGCGCGGCAGCGAAGTCGTGGACGGGCTGGTCGGAAAAGAACACGCTGAGCATATTGCCTGCACGCTGAACCTGGTGTGCCACACCGGCTTCCGTCAACGATTTGTCGAGCAATGCGGCCAACCGATCGGCATTGGCATCCAGTGCGTCGTACGCAGCGTCGTCGGCGGCCCGCAGCGTCGCCAACCCGGCGGCCATCGCTACCGGATTACCCGACAGCGTGCCCGCCTGATAGACGGGACCGAGCGGCGCGAGCCGTTCCATCACCTCACGGCGGCCTCCGAACGCTGCGGCGGGCAGCCCGCCGCTCATCACCTTGCCGAAGGTGAACAGGTCGGCGTCGACGGGATCGACGCCGTACCAACCCGATCGGCTGACCCGGAAGCCGGTCATCACCTCGTCCGAGATGAGCAGCGCGCCGTGGGCGGCGGCGATGCGGCGCAACGCCGCGTTGTAGCCGGGCAGCGGTGCGACGGTGCCCATGTTGCCGGGGCTGGCCTCGGTGATGATGCAAGCGATCTCGTCGCCGAACTGTCGGAACACCTCTTCTACCGCGGGAATATTGTTGTACGGCAACACAATCGTGTCGGCAGTCGCGGCACCGGTCACACCCGGCGACGACGGCAGGCCCAGTGTTGCGACGCCCGACCCGGCGTCGGCGAGCAGCGCGTCGCTGTGGCCGTGGTAGCAGCCGGAGAACTTGATGATCTTGGCGCGGCCGGTGTATCCGCGAGCCAGCCGGATCGCGCTCATGGTGGCCTCGGTGCCGGAGTTGACCATGCGCAGCCGCTCCACCGGAGCGACACGGCCGATGATCTCTCCTGCCAGCTCGGTCTCCGACGGCGTCGGCGCGCCGAAGGACAGTCCGTCGGCGGCGACCCGCTGCACCGCCTCGACGACGGCAGGGTGGGCGTGGCCCAGAATCATCGGCCCCCACGAGCACACCAGGTCGACGTAGCGGTTGTCGTCGGCGTCGGTCAGCCAGCACCCCGCCGCCGAAGTGATGAACCGCGGCGTGCCGCCGACCGAGGAAAAGGCCCTCACCGGGGAGTTCACCCCACCCGGGATGACTGCGGACGCGTCGGCGAACAACGCAGCGGAGACCGCTACCGACGACGGAGTGCGGGGCATGACCACCAGTGTTCCAGTCCGGCCGAACGCTTCAACTACAGGGTGTAGTGGTTCAGCTCTTGGGGGTCAGCGCGAAGGTGGGGTGGTCTGCGTCGGACGGAAGCTGTTTCCAGTAGCCCTCGACGACCTTGCCTGCCAGCGGCCGGTAGACGGCAATGACCGGCGCCCGCTGTTCGACAGGGATCTCCGACGCGACGTACCTCTGGTCGCCGACCATGACGTCCGGGATTGCGCGGACGTTTTTCACCCACTCCGTCTCGCCGCGGGTCGAAACCAGGTACTTGACCCCGTCGACCTCGGGCACGACCACCGGTATTTTCTGGGGCTGCTTGCTGACGCGTTTGGTGACAGTCAGTGTCTCGCTGCCGCCGACACCGGTCGCCATAGCGATCTTGTTGAAGATCGCGCGGGTGAACCATGGAGGCTTGAGGTAGGCCATGACCATGAGTTTGATGGTCTACATGCAACTACCGCAATGGCTGGCACGGTTCAATCGGCACTTCACCAACCCGATCCAGCGAATGTGGGCGGGATGGGCGCCCACGATGGGCATCCTCGAGCACGTCGGCCGCAAGTCCGGCAAGTCGTTCCGAATTGGTAACACGCGGTATCAGAAGCGTCCGAATTCGCATGCCCGGTTGAATCGGCCGGTATCAGAAAGGGACGGCGCTACAGGTGTTCAGGTTGTGGTCGTGTGCGCTTTGGTGGGCCACCAGCTGGCTTCGCGTAGGAGTGTGGCGATGGCGGGGACGGTGAGGGTGCGGACGAGGAAGGTGTCGAGCAGCAGTCCGCAGCCGATGATGAGTCCGGTTTGGATCATGATGGCGATGGAGCCGAACATGAGGCCGAACATGCTGGCGGCGAAGATGAGGCCGGCTGAGGTGATGACGGAGCCGGTGTTGACGACGGTGCGCAGGACGCCGACGCGGATGTTTCGGCTGGATTCTTCGCGTAGCCGCGAGACGAGCAGCATGTTGTAGTCGGCGCCGACGGCGACGAGGATGATGAACGCCAATAGCGGTACGGGCCAAGCGATTTCGTGTCCGAGTCCCCATTGGAAGACCAGGACGCCGATGCCCAGTGAGGCCAGGTAATTGAGAACGACGGTGCCCAGCAGGTAGAGCGGCGCCAGCAGCGCGCGCAGCAGCAGTACCAGGATGAGGCCGACGATGAGCGAGGGTGGCGATGGCCAGTTGGGCGAAGTCGGCCCAGAGCAGTCGCTGGATGTCGGAGTTGACGGCGGGGAACCCGGCAACGGAGACGGTGGCGTCGGCCAGTGAGGTGTTGGGGCGGGCGGCGCTGGCGACGTCGGTGATCTGGTGGGCGAGCTTCATCGCCTCGACGCTGTAGGGGTCGTGGCTGGATTCGATGGCGAAGCGCGCGGTTTTGCCGTCGGGTGAGAGGAATTGCTTGGCGACGTCGGCGAATTGGCGGTTCTCGAAGGCGTTGGCGGGCAGGTAGAAGCCGCTGGAGGAATCCGAGCCGGCGCTGGCGCGTGCGGAGTTCTGCAGTTGGGTGGCGATTTGGCTCATCCCGGAGAGCATTTCGATGTTGCTGTCGGCGAGGGTGTGCACGCCGGTCGCGAGTGCTTGGGCGCCGGAGGCGAGTTGGCTGATGCCGTCTTGGAGGCGGCGGATGTTGGCGGCCAGGTCGGCGGGGTTACCGAGGGCGCCGAATGCCTTGTCCAGGGAGGCGACAGCGTTTTGGACGTTGGCGAGGGTGCCGGCGACGGTGGCGTTGGTGGCGGGGTCGTAGCGGTCGCCGAGGTCGGCGACCTGGTTGAAGAACCCGCTGTTGCGCAGGGTCGACCAGGATCTGGACTTGGTCGCGGATTTGGGCGCATTGCGGTGTGGTGGCACACCACGGCGAGGTGTTGAGGGCGCCGACTAGTGGGTCGAGGTGGCGATCGCGTTTTCGGCTTGTTCGGCCAGCGGGCGCAGTCCGGGGCCGGATTGGATGGCTTGGTCGACGGCGGGGGCGGTGGCCGAAAGTTGTTGCAGCAGTGGTCGGAACTGGTCGACCTGGGTGCCGGCGGATCTGGGCTTGGGTCGAGGATCCCGGCCAGTGGGGTCAGGGCGGTGCGCAGGGTGGTGTCGAGTTGGGCCAGCCCGCCGGCGAGTTGGTCGGCGCCGCTGGTGAGTTTGGCGAGGTCGTCTTTGCGGGCGTTGCCGTCGGCGACGGCGCCCGGCCATCTTGTCGCCGATCTGGCCGTTCTGCCACGCCAGTTGGGCTTGGTCGAGGCGGGTCCCGGTGGGACGGGTGACTCCGGAGACCTTGGTGACGCCGGGGACTTGGGCGACGCGGGAGGCCATCTCGTCGAGGTCGGCCAGCCCTTTGCCGGTACGCATGTCGGTGGGGTTTTCCACGACGAGGAATTCGGTGATGACGATGTCTTTGCGGAAGTGGCGGTCCAGCAGTTGGTAGCCCTGGTTGCTGGCGGTGGTGGCGGGTTGGCCTTTGCGGTCGTCGTAGCTGATTTTGATCGTCGCCGCGACCGCGGACAGGCCAGCAGGATGACCAGGCTGGTGATCAGCAGCGGTACCGGCCGGCGGACCACCGCGACGGCGACCGCTGTTCCAGTAGCGGCGGGTGCGATCGGATTTGGGTTCGCCGATGCCGCGTTGGGCGGCCAGCGCCAGCACCGGCGGCAGCAGTGTGACGGTGGCCAGGAATCCGAACAGAACCGCGACCGCGCACGCCGGGCCCAGTGCGGCGAAAACGCTGAGGCGGGCGAACACCATGGCCAGGAACGCGAATGCGACGGTGGCCGCCGAGGCCAGGATGACCCGGCCGATGCTGGCCGTGGCGTGGATGACCGCCTGATCGGCAGGCACCTGCGCGCGGCGCTGTTCGTGGTAGCGGCTGATCAGAAACACCGTGTAGTCGGTGCCGGCGCCGAGCAGGATCGCGGTCATAAACGCCACGGTGAACTGCGAGACCGGCATGCCCAACTCACCGAGCGCGGACAGCACACCGCGCCCGACGGCCAGGCTCAATCCGATCACCAGCAGCGGCAACAGCGCAGTGAACACCGACCGATAGACGATCAGCAGGATCAAGGCGATCAGACCGGCGGTGGCGATCGAGATCAGCACCAGATCGTGTTCGGCGGCTGGCGATCTGGTCGCTGAACGTCGCCGGCGGGCCCGTCACATACGCCGTGGTCGGCGAGCCGGCGAATACCTCGGCGGCGATGTCGCGCACGGCTTCACCGATTCGGCGGCGGTGGGATCGCCCAGCGTGCCGGCCACACCCACCGGCAGATACCAGGCCTTGCGGTCCGGGCTGACCGCCTGGGCCTCGGTGACCGGATCGGCCAGCAGGTCCTGGACCAGCAGGACGTGCTCGGTGTCGGCGCGCAGCCGCGTCACCAACTGCTCGTAGCGCTCCCGCGCCGACGGGGTCAGACCGGCGGGGTCTTCCATCGCGACGAACAACATGGTCTTGGCACCCTGTTCGCCGAAGGCCGCGCTCATCCGGTCCACCGTTTGAAACGAGGCCACATCGCGCGGGATGAGGTCCACCGACTGCTGCCGCACCACCGTCTCCAACTGCGGGAAACAGCAGCGCCAGCACCGACCGCGGCCGACAGCCACGCCCCGATCACCAGCGCTTTGTGCCGCACGGTGAACCGCAGCCAGCGCCGCCAGCCGCGCGCTGTACTCAGTGGACTTCGCCGGATCCGCCGAACGGCCATTCCGCCGGAGAGGTGTCGTCGCGGCGCGCGAAAGGCCCGGATTGCCGTCGGTCACCACACCTCCACCAGAAGCGAGACTGCCGGTATAGCTACGCTACTACTAGTACCCTTTGGCCCGCGTTGTAACTCCAAGCGGTCGGTGCCGCGGTGTGGTCTTGACTGTCATTTGTCACGGCGACATCGGCAGGTAGCGCTGCAATACCGATCAGTAGCGTTAACTGCCCGCCGTGATCGTGGCTAGGCCGTCCAAGACGCGCCGGGTGGCCCGGTCAATGCGCTCGCGCGTGTCGGCCGCCGAGGCCCGTTCGCCGATGAGCGCGATCATGTTCGCCAGCCAGATATCCGCGATGACCTGGGCGACCCGTTGGTCTAAAGGGCTAGGGGTTCCGCCGTTGAGGGTGCGGGCCAACAAGTGTTCGATCACTGCAGCGGCCTGGTTTACCGCGGCGGCGGCGTTGGTGTCGGCTACAGCGAATGCCCGCGTCATGGCCTCGGTGAGCAGGGGGTCGCGCTGCCAGCGTTTGTGCAGCTCGGCGGTGAGCCGGTCCAGTCGCTGCTGGGGTGTGGCGGCGCTGGCGGTCCAGTCGTGGCTGGCGTCGAGGCGGCCGAATTCTCGGGTCAGCGCCGATACCAGCAGGTGGGTTTTGGACGGGAAGTAGCGGTAGAGGGTGCCCACGGCGATGCCGGCGCGCTCGGCGACCGCCCGAATCTGGACGGCGTCGTAGCCACCGGCCGCGGCCACGGTCAGCGCCGCATCCAGAATCGCCTCGCGGCGACGTGTCGATGCGCGCGAGCGTGGAGTTGCGGCCGTGTGTGACGCGGCGGGTGCCGAATCCGGCCCGGGCTGTTGCGGTTTGAGGTGCAGGCGGGTGCCGGAGACGGTCACGATAGTGGGTCGTACGGGTCGGGGCGCGAACCGCTGCTGCGGGAGAACTGCTTGAGCAGGTCACCGAAACCGGCCATATCGCCGTGGGCGGCGAAGTGGTCGGTGTCAACCGTGATGAACAGGGCGGTGGCGCTGAACCGGGTGATCCCATCGGTGCCCGTGCCGGTTCCGCTGACATGCAATGCCCGACCCTCCCGGTTGGTGATGTGTGCGGCGATGCGGTGGGGCTGATGCAACGGCACCGGCAGCAGATACTCGACAGTGAGGCTGCGCGTCACCATGGGAGTTCCGGCAATCCAGAGGGTGAACCCCAGCAGGTCGTCGCAGGCAGCGGCCACCGCTCCGCCGTGCGCCAAACCCGGTGCACCGATGTGGCGCTCGTCGAACGTCACGTCGCTGTAGACCTGATCGCCGCTGCGGTAGACCCTCAGGTGCAGCCCGTGCGGATTGTCCGGCCCGCAGCCCATGCACGTCGCGGTATGCGACGGCAGCATCACCGGCTGCGGCTGCCCTGGCGTCGGTGTAGTCACGTTGAGTCGTCGAACCTTTCCATCCTTTCCATGTGTCGGTAACCCGCCTTCGATGCGTCGTGGTCATCCGACATGTCATGGCCGGTATGGCTGTGTGGTAGTGCGGTGGTCCCGGAAAGTGGGTTGTCGCCAGGTTTTTCGGCATTGTCGAGCATCGCGTCGCGGCGTCCGGGGGCCCAGATCGCCAAGATGAGCGCACTGGCCACGGTGATACCGGACAAGACGACACCGGCATGCCCGTAGCCGTGCATAAAGGCCGATTTGGCAATCGTGGCGAGTTGTTCGCGGGCGGGCCCGGACTGGTCGGCGGCCTGCAGCGCGGCGGCCAGGGAGTCTGAGAACGGTTCCCGCGCCGGGCCGGGCAGGCTGGACAGGGCCGGCGTGATCCGGTTGGTGTAGCCGGCGGCCAACACACTGCCGGCGATGGCGATGCCGACCGCCGCGCCGACTTCACGCGCGGCGTCATTGACCGCCGCGGCCACCCCGTGCTTCTCCACCGGTGTGGCGGCAACGATCGCGGCCGTCGCCGGAGCCATGCATACCCCCAGCCCGGTGCCCATGATCAGCAGCGCCCACAAGAAATCGGTGTAGCTCGACTCGACCTGCAGGCGGCTGGCCAGAAAAATTCCCGCGGCGATCGCGAGCATGCCGGGCACGGTCAGCACGCGCAGGCCCAACCGCTCGGCCAGCCAGGGTGCCAGCAGCGAGATGCCCACGATCGGTACGACCACGGGCGCCAGCGCCAACGCCGAACGCAACGGTTCGTAGCCGACGATGAGTTGCAGGTACTGAATCAGCACGTAGAACACGCCAAAAAGGACCAGGAACTGCAACGTGATCGACAGCGTGCCGCTGGCGAAACCACGATCGGCGAACAACCGCAGGTCCAGCAGCGGATGCGCCCGGCTCAACTCCACGACCACGAAAACCACAGAAGCTACCGCGCCGCCCGCGAAAAGACCCAGGACCAGCGGGTCTGTCCAGCCGCGGTGGGGCGCCTCGGTGAGCGCGATGACGATCAGGCCGATGGCCACGGCGACGGCGAGCGAGCCGACGTAGTCCATCTCGGGATGGGCGTATTCCAGCGACTCGGCGACGGTGGCCGCAGCGATCAGCAACACCACTCCCGCGGCGGTCAGTCCGACGAAGATCGACTGCCATGACCAGAGTTGCAGCAGCAGCCCCGAGCCAAGGATGCCCAAGATCGCTCCCGAACCGGCAACGCCGGCCCAGATCGCCACGGCACGGGGGCGTTGGTGTTCGGGAAATTCGGCGGTCATGATCGACAGGGTCGAGGGCATGACAAACGCGGCACCAACACCGGCGAGGGCGCGAGCGCCGATCAACCAGGCCGGATCCTGGACGAATAGCGGCACCGCCGACGCCGCGGAAAACACCACCAAGCCGCCGAGCAGCACCGCGCGCCGGCCGTAGCGGTCACCGACCGCGCCCGCGGGTAACACCAGGCACGCCACCGCCAGGGTGTATCCATCGACGACCCAGGTCAGCTGGCTCTGGCTGGCGCCCGTGTCGGCGGCAATGTCCGACAACGACGTATACAAGGCGGCCATCGACCCGATGACCAACGCCACCCCCAGGCACGACACTGCCAGCGTCCACTGCTGACCCCGCGACAGCGACAACAAGGGGCGTGACGCATCGGTGTTTGACATGACACCCCAGACAAACCGGTACGGGCAGTTTCGCTACGCTACTACTAGTAGCTTACGTGAGTGGCGGTGCCGCCGCCTGCCTCGAGCCGACTGTGCGGGAAGACCTGCGTTTAAGCGCAGACAGCCGCCCCGGGCTGCGTGCGATTTATGCCGACCGCGTGCCTGCGACGCGGTGGGCCAGCAAGAAGTCATCGAGGATGCGGACGCGATCTGTGCGGGTGAGCGCTTTCATGCCGGTGAGCTTGGCGAAAACGATCGGCCCGATCAGTTGAATGATGGCCAGGGTGATGTCGAAGTCGTCGAGTTCGGCGCGAGCCTGCGGGCCTGCCAATAGCTCGTCGAAGGGTTGGCGGTACTGCTCGACAACACGCGCGCTCAGGCCGGCCAGCGGCTTGTGCCGGTCGCCGTCGGGATCGCCGGGTCCAAGCGACAGCCAGGCCAACGTCGTCAGGTGCAGCGGCGCCTCATCGATGAGCGCGGCCTGCTGGTCGATCAACTCAATGAGTCGATCACGCAAGTCCCCCGTGGCCGGTGGCGCACTGACTTGAGGCAACAGATGCTCGAACGCGGCCGCCAGCAGGTGGGTGGTGCTGTTGAAGTGCCGATACATCGTGGTGCGCGCCACCTTGGACAATCGGGTGACCGCATCAACGGTGACCGCTTCCACACCGCCGCTGATCAGCAGCGACGTGGCGGCATCCAACAGCCGAGCACGTGACCGGAGTTTGCGCGGATCCACATCGTCATCGTCGACGGCGTCATCAAACGCGGGTGCCGGCCGTTCGGCCGGATCGATCGCGGCCATAGGCGAGCGGACTCCTGGCTAACTTCTGACTCCATGCGGAGGCTGCACCTATGCTACAGCGCGTAGCGCACAGACACCGGCGGTTCACTCCACAGGCGATGGCACGTCGGCCTGTTATGCCGTCACCTCCCGCGTGCGCGTGGCCGCGGACGTGCGCGGTCGCACACACAGCGGCGACACAGCTCGACAGGTTTACAGTCGGTGCATCTCACGTTGCATGCAGGCGCGCTCTAGGAAATCGAGACGCCGCGGGGTGTGGGGGCCCGGCCGGCGTGCGCTGCCCACCGACAGGAATATGCGGTGCAGCGCCGCCAGGACAGCACTGGTCGCCTCGGTCCACCAGCGGATGATCCTCGGCCTTTCGGCCGCTGCCGTATAGGCCTGGTGGCTGCGGTAGAGCCCCCACGCGGCGCCAGCGTGATCGCCGGCAACATCTATCTGATGGCCACTGGAGAATTCCAGATGCAGATGTTGGTCCTCGTCGCAGGCAGCGCGCGTGCACCTGGCTCCGGCAATATCCAGCAGCGGGCGTTGCGTAACGGCGACATCGCTGGGGTCGATCGTGGCTTCCTCCACCGGATCGTCGCCCGTGGCCGGCAAAGTAAGCCGCAGCGGTCTGGAGATGACTAATTCGCTGTGGTCGTCCAGGTCGAGCACCAGGCCGTGATTTTGCGCGACGCGCTGGACGGCGCGCCCCTCGATGCGCTGCGTGAGCATGCTGCTTCCCTTCCACGACACCTTCGGTCTAACACCAAGTGTACTAGCAGTAGCGCTACGCTACCATCAGTTTCGTTTGTGTGGTTATCCGATTGCTCTTGGTCAGCGCGACGACGTTGCAGGTTTCGCGCCGGCGATCAGCGATGAACACCCACGCTCAGCACGACGAATACGACCCGGATCAAGTCTTGTGCGACCTGACACCGCAAGTGACGTTCGCGCGGATGACCCACTGCCGATTAGCGGCCGTCGGCTGACATCGCGCACGGCTAATGCGCCGACCACCTGATCGGCAACGACAGATAGCCGCGGATCGGCCCGGAACGCAGCCGCACGGCCGAATCGAGATCGGCGTGCCAGTCGTGCACCCGCGACAGGAACGCGTGCAGCGCTAGTCGGGCTTCCAGACGGGCCAACGCCGCGCCCAGACAGAAGTGGATCCCGCGGCCGAACGCCACTTGGTGCTCGGGTAAGCGGTCGATGTCGAAAACGTCGGGGTCCGGGAAGACACGTTCGTCGCGATTAGCGGATCCGAACAGGAGCAGCACTGAATCGCCGCGCGCCATGGGGATGTCATGCAGTGTCACGTCGTTGGTCAGCACACGGGACAGTCCCTGCACCGGCGAGTCATAACGCAACAGCTCCTCGACCGCATGCCCGATCAGTGTCGGGTCGGCGGCCAGCCGATGGCGGCTCTGTGGATGCCCGGCCAACACCACCGCGGCGTTGCCCAGCAGGTTGGTCGTAGTCTCGTGACCGGCGATCAGCAGCAGCAAGCAGAACCCAAGCAATTCGTCGTCGCTGAGGCGCTGACCGTCGATCTCGGCGGCAACCAACGCCGACATCAAATCATCGCGCGGCGTTTGGCGGCGATCGGCAAGGAAGTCAGCGAAATACGAGTACACCGCGGCCGCGGCCGCCAAGCCGTCGGCCACTTCGCCGCGAGCGGGGTTGGACTGGATCAGCGTGCTCGACCACTGCCGAAACCGCTGACGATCCTCCCGCGGTATCCCCAACAGGTCGGCGATCACCACGGCCGGCAGTATTCCGGCGAAGTCGGCAACGAAGTCCGCACGACCTTCGCTGCTGCTGGTGAGCCGCTCCACCAACGACGCCGCCAACTCGTCGATGCCGGCCTCCAATGCCGCTATCCGCCGAGGGGTGAACGCCTTGCTGACCAAGCCCCGCAGCTGATCGTGCCGCGGCGGGTCCATCGTGATCATCATCGGCAGAAATGACTCCAGGAACGGCGCGCCCGGCGGCGTCGGAAACACACCGTTGACCGACGAATACGTGTCGTGATCGAGCAGGGCGGCGATCACGTCCTCGTGCCGGCTGAGCACCCAGGTATTCGCAGTCTCGGCCCGGAACACCGGCGCTTCGTCGCGCAATTGCCGATAGACGGGGTAGGGGTCGTCCTGGATGTCGGTATCGAACGGGTCGTAGTGAAGCTGCGCAGTCGTCATTCCCGCTCCCGCTGCCGTATAGAACATTGGTTTAGACTGCCAGTCTAATTGACAGGAGGGTCAATGCGTAAGGTTCCGCGACAAATCGCCGACCGCCTGCCCGCGGCCGCGGCCCTGTTCGCCGAGCGCGGGCTTAACGACACCAAAATCGAAGACGTCGCCGCGGCGACCGGTGTCCCCAAGGCGACGCTGTACTACTACTTCGCGGGCAAGGAAGACATCCTGGCGTTCCTCCTCGAAGACGTGCTGCACCAAATCGCCAGTGAGGTGAGGGCAATCGTTGCCAGCAACGGCGACGGCGCCCGCCGCCTACATGCTGTGATCGGCGCGCAGCTGCGGCTGATGGCGCAGCGGCCGGCCGTCTGCCGCGCCCTCATCGGCGAACTCGGGCGGGCCGGGCGCATCCCTGTCGTCGCTGACATGATCGGCAATGCCTACCTTGAACCCGTTGAGGCCTTACTCCTTGAAGGTGCGGCCGACGGCTCGCTCGTCGAAATCGACAACGCCAGAGCCGCCGCTATTGCCCTCTTCGGAGCCGTCACTGTCAGCGCGCTGACCTACCTCATCACCGATGACGCTCTCGACGAAGAGTTGGTAGCACGAACCATTCACGACGTCGTGTTTGTCGGCCTGCGGCCGCGCGGATCGCAGACGAGAAACTAAACCGCCGCCGGCGCTCGGCTGGCCGTCTACCCGCGTGCGCTTGCGTGCGCCGGTTGCAACCGCGCCGACCCCGGTTCGCAGCTCCCGACACTTGCAGCGCGCCTCGCCCCACGCTCTAGGACACCGCACCGTGCGTCCGACAGCAAGCGGCGCAGCAGAACCGGGTCGGCATCGCGAGTTGATCGAGAGCTTTCTAAACGCCGATAGGCGTACCCGTGCCTCGGCCGCAGATCGCCGCGCATCACCAAGTGGATCCGCCGGCTAGCTTGTTCCGGGGACGGTTTTCACCATCATGCAGCGCCCGCACGGCCACCACCCTGGTGATGTGGGCGCAGACCTTACGGGCGTTCTGTTGCAACACCTTTCGTCGAACACCCGACCACGGATGGCACAGTATGTCGCAGCTAGATGGACTGGTCGCTGGGTACCAGTGCGGCGCCGTCGGCATCGAACAGTTCCTTGGCCCAGTGGTCGAGGACCTCGGTGCTGTCCCAGTCATCGGGATGGAACCCGGGGCGCGTGTAGGACCTGAAGCGTTCCCGCGCGTCCCGGCTGAACAGCGGTGAACGGCGCAGGCTATTTAGGCTGCGCACCAGACGTAACGGGTTGTAGGCCGCGCGGTCGCCCGCCAGAGATCGGGCTGTCTGCAGGATCACTTCGGTGAAGAAGATCAGCGAGGCGATCCTCATCGCGCGGACTCTCGTGCGCTCGGTTCCGCCTATCGTTCGGTGGACATCGAATGCCACGGCTTTGTGCTCGGATTCTTCGAAAGCATGCCAGAGCAGAATTGGACGAACTTCAGTGTGGCCGATCAGCTTCTGGACGTCATCACTGGTCAAAATGATCTCGGCGAGCGTGGCCGTGTAGTGCTCGAAAGCGGCCGTGACGGCCAGACGCATCTCCTCGGAGAATCGCTTCTCAAGCACATCGATTAATCGCCTTATGTGGCGCTCGATCCGATCGGTCGGGTAACCCATCACCTGCAAGCGCTCGTTGAGCAGCCGATGCTGCTGCCGGTGGGTTGCCTCCTGCGCGATGAATCCCTTGATCGCTGCCCGCAGTTCAGGATCGCTGACCTGGTCGCGATAGTTGCGCACCGACCGGATGAAGAAGTCCTCGCCCTCGGGGAAGGTCGCCGACAACACCGCAAGGAAGTGACTCATCACCAGGTCGCCGTCAACGAAATGCTGGCGCTGGGTACCGGAGGGCAACGCGAAGCGTACCCGTCGTGCCTTCGGCACAACCCGCGAAGCGGTCGGGGCATGCGACTCAGTGTTCATGCTCAACTCCTAACTGTCTCGATTCCTGTATGTCTCGATGGACTACGCATCAGGTGGACCTTGTGGCTCGTCAAATGACACGAAAGACGCTGCACTTTCCTGGAATTCGCCGACAACTCGGCAACCGTGGCGACTGCCCCCTTCGACATCAGCGTCTCGCCATACCCGAATGCCATCGCTCCTTCCTTCCTCACCCCTATCGGTAATCCTCTCGACGAAACTGAGCACCCGCGGATCAGACCTGGGCTCAAGGACGTGCGCGGTTCGCATCATCATCGGCGGCTCAAAGTGATCGGAAGCCCGTCGACAGGTATGGGCAGTGATGTGTTGTCCCAACGAACGGTGTAGTCAGCGGCGACGCTCCAGCTAAAACTGCGCAACATCTGGTGCAGGATCGCTTTGACCTCGAGCGTGCCGAAGTGCATTCCGATGCATTTATGCGCGCCTGCTCCGAAGGGAATCCAGGCAAAGCGGTGAGCCTGATCTTCGCGCCGAGAGTGGTCGAAGCGCGAAGGATCAAAGCGGTCCGGATCGCTCCAGATATCTGCCACGAAATGATTGACCGCGGGAGTGATAGCCACGAGGGTGCCCGCGGGAACGTAGTAGCCCGCAATGGCGGTGTCCTCGACGGCCTTGCGCATCACCAGCGGGACCGGCGCGACCAGTCGCAACGACTCCTTGATGATCAAGTCGAGGGTGGTGAGCCCCTCCAGATCCGCAATGTCCGGACTTCGATCGCCAAGCGCATCGGATTCGGCCCGCGCCCGATCCTGCCAGTCAGGATGCTTGGCCAGATAGTATGCGACCGCCGTGGTGGTGATGGTCGACGTGTCATGGGCGGCCATCATCAAAAAGATCATGTGGTTGATGACGTCGGTGTCGGTGAAACGTTCACCATCTTCGGCGCTGGCATGGCACAGCGCTGCGAACAGGTCATCGCTGCGTCCGGCACGGGCCTCAGGCAAGTGGCGGGCGAAGTAGTTCTCCAGGATGCGCCGGCCTCGGATTCCGGCGCGCCAGCGGGTGCCCGGCAGCGGCGCGCGGACAATCGCGCTGGCCGCCCGGACGGTCGCGATGAAAGCCCGATTGATCGCGTCACTGTCATCGGCGCCGCGGCCACCCATGAACACCCTGGTGGCGATATCCAGTGTCAGGCCCTTGAGCAGCGGATATATGCGAGTGGATGATCCGCACGGCCAGGTGGGAACCTTGGCGTGCACGCAAGGCGTCACCTGCTGGACATATCCGGCGAGGCGGGGACGGGTGAAAGCCTCCTGCATGATGCGCCGGTGCATCCGGTGCTCATCAAAGCTCATTAGCATCAGGCCGCGGTGAAAAAACGCGTCGATGAAAAAGGTCCAGCCGTCTTGGGAGAATGCCTTCGCGTTGCTGGTCAGAGCCTGCTGGGTGGCGTCGGGTCCAGCAACCACCACCAATTTGGTACCGAACGCGCCAATCCATGACACGGGTCCGAGCCGTTCGTAGCGTTCGCGCCCGAAATCAGTCCCGAAGCGGATGTAGTCGAGGGTGTGCCCGAGAAGGGGCAGTCCTGCGTCGCCGGGAACCGCCTGGAGCCCGCTGCCGGCAGGTGGTACGGCCAGATCCCGTACCGGCCATCGCCGGCTCAAATCACGAAGCCCGCGATCGACGCGCTTCGGCGCGGGTAGCAGGATCACCGTCGACAAGCGTTCCCTGGCCTTGTCAACAGGGGCGTGCAGCAGATCGGTCAAGGTGTACTCCAATCCCGAATGGCGCGAAAAGGGCTACACCTAGTGTTTACAATTCGACCACAGTTGTCAACATCTGGACAAATATGCTGCTGGTGTTAACGTCCGTCGGGCGCCGCCGACTCCAGGCCGAGGTAGCGAAGCGCAACCCGCGAGATCCGCTGGCCCGTCGTCGTGGCGTCAGCGGAGGGCAGCACCAGGTGACTCACCGTCAATCGGACCAGGGCATCCACCACATCGGCGATGTCCTCGGCGTCGAGGCTGGGAACGTGTTCGGTGAACCACTTCACCAGCGCCGCCGAGGACAGCTCGAGAAGCGACGCCGACGTCGGTAACAACGGCAGTACGCCGGTGCTCGTTGAATCCCGCTCCGTGTCCGCTGTGTGATTCGACGTGAGCACCGCTTTGAGAAGCGGGCTGGCCTCGGCCTCGTCGAGCGTGTACCGCACCGCAGCGGTGATACCACCGGCGATATCGGCGCCGTGCTGATCGAGCACGGCACGGATGCCGTCCAGGAAGCGCTCGCCCTCTCGCAGGATCAGCGCGTCCCCGAGCCCCTGCTTGCCGGTGAACTCCTTGTACAGCGTGGGGCGCGACACGCCGACGAGCTCGGCAACTTCACTCATGCGAACCCGCTCCCAGCCCTTCTCGATTGTCAGGGCGCGCGCGGCGACCAAAACTTGCTCGCGCATGTGGCGGCGGAAAGACACGCGAAGCGACTCGCTCGGCATGGTCAGCAGGATAAACGGCTGCTCGGGTTGGGCACACACTTCGGACAGCAGGCCGCCGATCGGGTCACATCGCGCGGTCGAGAAAGTCAGTTACGGCCGCAGTAAACGCGTCGTTGTCATCGCCGGCAAGCATGTGGCCGGTGCCGGACACGTCGACCGTCTCAGCGTGCGGGACGACGTTCAAGAACTCCGCAACCGTCTGAGGTGACACCACATCAGACAGGGCACCACGCACGAGAAGGGTTGGGGCGGTGATGCGTTGGGCTCCGTCGAGAAGCAACTGACCGATCGCCCCGAATTCCTCCGCACCGCTAACCGGGTCCAGTCGAAGTGATTCGAAGTTGGAGGTGATAAACGCCGGATCCCATCGCCAGACCCACCGGCCGTCGCTGCGCCGTCGCAGCACCTTGTACAGGCCGTCGAGATTCTTTGGCCGCGCGCGGTGCGGGTTGTATGCCGCGATCACGTCGGCGGCCTCCTCGAGTGAGGCAAACCCGTCTGGGTGAGCTGCCATAAACGACACGACCCGACGCGCTCCCTCGAATTCCATTCGAGGAGTGATGTCGACCAGCACGACCGCTGCCCACAAGCCGGGCGGCGCGAGCAAATGCGTGGCCAGGATCGTCATCCCGCCCAAGGACGCGCCAACGACCGCGGGAAGGCGATCGCCGGCGAATCGCTCTCGCACCGCGATCAGATCCGATGCGAGTCGCTCCACGTCGTATCTGCCGTCCGGATCCCAGTCGCTGTCACCGTGGCCACGTGTGTCGTAGGCGACGACGTTATAACCGTAAGCGTGTAGCCGGCGCGCCGAGGTGGCCCAGGCGTGGCGGTTCTGGCCGCCGCCGTGCAGAAGCAGTACTACGGGCCGGTCCGATCCGGCGGTGTAGCAGTCCGCGGCGAGCGTGAGGCCGCCACCGGTCGGGATACGCTGGTGGGCCATCGTCATACGGCTTCATCCGTCGTGGCCGCCCAGGCGAGGCTCGAGCAGCTGCGAGACTGTTTACACGCGGTCTTCGTGCTCACGATGCATCCGGCTTCGAGCCAACGATTGTGACGGTGCCTTGGGCGACACAGACCGCCTTGCCCGCGTTGCTGATATCAAGGCGCGCCACGCCGCTGCGCTTGCTCAGCGAGACGATATCGGCCACCGCGACACACACGCCACTGGATACCGGCCGCAGCAGGTTCAGCTTGAACTCCGTGGTCGCCACCCATGACCCGGCTGGGATGACGGGGTAGAACAAGACGCCTAAACAATGGTCAACCATCGCCGACAGGCACCCTCCGTGCAGGTTGCCGAACGTTGTCAGGAGATCCTCTCGGGCATCCATCTCGACAACGAGGCGGCCCGCGCTGAGCTCGGTGTGGCGAAAGCCGAGATACCTCGAGATTCCCCCCGCTGTGGCCGCACCGCCGAGCATCTGCTCGGCGATCCGTTCGTCGAACTGCGCGAATTCCATCGCTGCCACCCCACTTCATGCTTGCGACGTCACATGAGACATTACTACGGGTTTGTTTCATGCGATGACGAGGTTACGCGCTCTCTCCGAGTCGACTGCCGGAAGCGAATCAATGGGGTTCCACGATGGCTGGGAGCAAGAACCGCCGCAGGAAGGTGTCGAGCCCCTCGCGGCTTCGATGACGCGGCCCCCGGACCGTCAGCAGACTGAGGATCGTCCGCAAGATCCACTCGGCGGCGTCGTCGACTGACAACCCTGGACGAAGGTCGTCCCAGTGCACAGCAAAGACGGGGCGCAGGAACTCGGTGACGAGTTCGAACAAGGCGACCGACGTACCCTCGGCGAGACCGACGCCGGCGAGATGATCATCGCTACCAAACAGCAGACCGATCATCTCGTCACGAGCCGCGGCGCGAATCGTCACCTCAACGAATTCCAGTACTGCCGTGCCCAAATCAGCCTGACCCGCGATCCGACCACGTACCCGTTCGAGGTAGCGCTCCGCGGCCCGCAGGATGACCCCCGACACGACAGCCTCCCGGCTTGCGAAGTAACGATATACCGTCGCTCGCGATACGCCCGCACGCCTAGCAATCTCGTCCATAGTCGTGTCAGGGAATCCGCGCTCCTCGAAACACACCTGCGCCGCATCGAGCAACCGATCACGAGCAGTGTCGCGACTAGGCGGTGACGCCGTTCCCCATCGCAACGATTTCTCCGTCACAAAGGCAAGTATGCCGCCTCGCCCGGCACAACGGCGAACACATCAGCGTCTTCGTGCTCAAAGAACCCAAGCCTGACAAGCTGTGACAAAAACCCCGTCATGTCTCATTCCGTAGAATAGCGGAGAGGGGTGCCGACGCGCCCTGCTGTTCCGCGCAGGATCGGATAAGTGATGTACACGCTGGCCCCTTGGGTGAGTGCACGAGCACAACAGCTTGGCGGCCGCAAAGAATCTTGGTCGTCCAACTTGGGGCCAAGCTTTTGCGCGAGACCTCTTTATCCACCGGGCCGACCATGCCGCGACGTCATCGCAGACAAAATCGGCACCACCTGTCCGGAACCCGTGGAGGTACTGCTGCGCGCCGGCGCCGCCGACGGTTCGTTGGCCGCGGTGACCGACGCCAGGGCCGCGGCCACAGCCCTTTCGGTGCCGTCACCATCTCCGCCCTGACCCACCTCGTCACGGGTGAAACACTCGACGAGATTCGCCTGGCCCGCACGATCGATGAGGTCGTATTCCGGCGGATTGCGCCCACGGCAATCATGACCACACGCTGTGATCGAGGCGGTTGGCGTTTGGGAGTCGCCGGAAATGGCCTCGACAACGGCGACCGGGTGCCGTGGGCGCACCAAGCAAATGGACTTGCTGACGCCGCTACCGAAGGCGTTTCCTGACAACGGCAGCGGCGTAGCGCGGGTGGGTGTTGCCAGCTTCGGCGTTCCAGGTGACGGCGCGTTTGACGCTGAATCCGAGGAGCTTGGCAAGCACGACTGCAGGCAGCTCACCGGCGAGATCGATCAATGCCGTGTTGCGAGCGAGGCGCGGGGGTACTCCGACGCGTCTGAGCCGCAGGCCCATTTGGCTTGCAGATAGGTGCGCACCCGACCGTCCGCCGGGAAAGAGCCACGGGTTACCTCCCACGTCGACGGCGGCGTATCCACAGCGCAGTTCGACGAGGTCGGCGAGGAGGCGATCGACAGGTGGCGGTACCACGAGCGGGACATTGCCGAGCGCGAGCGTCACCTGATCTGGTTCGATGATGACGTCTGAGACCTTAACTGTCACAAGGCGAGACGTCTGCTGGCTGTAAAGCAGAACGAGCAGCCCCGCTACTCGGTCGCGAGTCTCCAGATCAGGGGTTTCGATGAGTTGTCGTATCAATTGCCATCGTTCGTCGTCACCGGGCAGCGTGTGGCGTGTGCGTCGTGTTTGCGGCGTGGGCGCCGTGACATTGTGGGCGTGGCCGCGCTTGACCGCCCATGCCAAGAACTTGTGGATACGGGTGCGGGTGGGGTTGCGTACCAACCAGTCGTCGACGTGGGCCTGTCGGCACGAGGCGAGCGTCAGCCCCTCGGCCTCCAGTTCGAGCAGAAACTCGGTGATACTGGCGATCTCATGCCGGGCGCCAAGGCCGTGGCCCGATCGCAGCGGAGCGCGGTCGGCCCGCTCGCGCAGCTTGCGTAGGTGGTGCCATTCGGTGAAGGCCCGCACCGCCGCCCGGTCGTCGCGGTCATTGATGGTCGACAGCCGGGTGTGGATGAATTGTTCAGTGCGGCGTAGGTAGGGGTCTCGCGGCGGCAGGACATCGGCGTCGACGAGAATGTTGCGAAGCCACTCCAATGACTTGCTGGGTGGCAATCCGTCGAGGGCTTGGTGGCTGAGCGGGCCTTGTAGGTCACGGATCGCCTCAGCAAGCGGGCTGCGCAGGCTGGTGCGCTGCGCCCACTTCAGGACGGACTTCGGCTCGCATTTGAGTAGTGCCTGCACGACCTGGTGGGCGGCGTCGCCGAGCTGATCGTCCTTGCCGAGCATCCGGCGCAGAACCCCGGGCAGCGCGCATTGCGGGCACAGTCCGTGGTGGTGTGCGCGACCGTGTGCCCCACATCGCGCACAGTCCGAGTAGTAGGCCGGCTCGCTCTCGAGGCACCACTCGCACAGCGGGCCGACTCCATCAAGTCGGGCGGCCACTGCGCGGGTGATTCCGCAGCGAGAACACGGCTCGCGTTTTCGACCGCAATTGTTGCAGACGGGTTCGCCCGCGTCGGTGCGGATGTGCACCAAAAGGAGTCGATGGCAGCGGCTGCATGGCTCCTTGGTGCGCTGATTGCCAGCGCATGTTGCGCAGATCGGCGCCCCGGTCTTGATGCGGTCGCAGGTCCGTTCGCGCCCGCACGTACTGCAGGTCGCGGTGGGGCCGCGGTAGCAGCGGCGACACAGCATGACCTCGCCGTCGCGGTGGGTGATGTAGTCGACGCGACCGCACTTCGTACAGGGGTGGTGGTGGACCGGGTTTCCGGTGAAGCAGGAGCTACAGATCCGTTGCCCCGCACCGTGAGCACGGTTGAGATGACGGTGGCGGCCGCATTGTGCGCATTCGCCCCATCTGCGGCGGTGGTTCCAGCAGTGTCTGCAGCACCGGAGTCCGTCCAGCGCCACCGCCAAGGGAGCGTCACGACCGCAAAAGGGGCAGTGCGGAACCCGCACCCCCAAAGCTCCGGCTTCGACGAGAAGCCCCGCCAGGCGCACCGAATGCACCGAACGGTGCGGGCTCTCACCGCTGAACACTTCCGGGTTGTCATGGACGATCCAATTCAGATCACGTTGCGCTACGGTGCCGCGGAAAGTTTCGGCGATGGTGTCGATTTCGCTGCGGCTGAGTCCCGTTACGAGCTTCTCGATGCCCTCGCGCATCTTGGACGCGTGGTCGACGCCGGGCTCTGGTTTGCAGCGTCGGCACAGCAGCCCACCGCACCGGGCGCGATACACCCCCGAGCTGATTTCACCGCAATTCACGCACGTTCCTTTGGGCGTGCGCCATCGCTGGGTCGCACATGCCCGGCATATGCGCTTGCGCAGCTGCCGAGAGTAGGTTTCGGAGTCGGTAGTTTCGCATCGCGCGCAGAGCGGAAGTCTTACTGCTGTGCCGCCGATCTGCTGGATCGCGGTGATGACCGGTTCGATGTTGGCGATGCAGTCGCCACCGGCAGGCCCCGTCAGCACGGTGGGGTCCTGCCGAAAGGTGCGGGCCAGTCGCTGCAGTTGCGGCGTTGACAGCGGCGCGGATTCGACTGCCCGGCGGATAGCCTTCTTCGTCAGATGCGGCTCGAGATCGCCGAGGGCGCAGGTGATCACCGCGATCAACTCGGCTCGGGTTTCGCGCATGATCGGCGCGCTACGGGTCGGTGTCGACGACGATCTTGGCGCGTACCGGGCGGTGATCGCCGATTTCTGTTGTCCGCGTTGCCGTCTTGCGGGTACGTGCCCCTGCGGCTTTCTTCACGGCGGCCTTGACGGGCACGATCTCGATCAAGTCCTCCATGGTGCAGCCAAGGATGTCGACCAAGGCCACCAACGTGGCAAGGCTGAGCCGCTCGGGTGCTTCAGTCACCAGCCGGTAAACCTGGCTGGCCGATAATTGCACCCCACGCTCGGCCAGCAGCGGCCGCAGCGCGGTGGTGTTGAACAGTCCCCGTTCGGCCATGAGTTTTCTTAGATGCCAACGATAGTCAACCGTTGTGGTCATCTCCCACCTCCCCGAGTGTCGCGACACGCGCCAGCGCGGCCTTGAGCATCTTGTTCATGAACTCGCCACTGACATGGGTGTAGATACCGGTCGTGCTCGCGAACCGGTGACCCGAGATCTCCTGCAGGAAACGCGGATCGATCCCGTCTTCGGTCATGTGACTGATAAACGAATGACGGAAGCAATGCGGGGTGAGTTTGCGGTCCAACCCGACCCGATCACGAACCAAATCGAACGTCTCGGTGAGGGTGCGCACTTTGACCTGAGAGCCACGTTCGGTCAGCCACATCGCATGCTTGTTACCCGGCTCGTAGAGCGGACGGATATTGGTCGTGTAATCGAGCAACGCTTCCGCGGCCCACGGCATCAGCGTCGGCACCGTCCGCCGTTTCGGCGGTGAACCCCTCGACGCCTTGCCGTAGCGGACGTGCAGAAACCCGCACCGGCCGAGTTCGGGGGCGTGCGGGTTTCGGTACATGTCGGCGATCTCGAGCCGACACAGTTCGTTGATCCGCAACCCCCAGCCATACATCGTCTTGAACATGGTGGCATCCCGATAGGCGCCCACAGCACCTTTGCGCTGGGACTTACGCGCCTTCTCCACCCGTTCGTCAGCACAATCGAGAAAGTCCTGAATCTCTCTGCGCGTGAACGGCCTACGGCCAGGATCACCTTCATAGTCGACGAGGTGTGCGGCCGTGTTCCACTCATGACAGATCTGGCTCGGGTGCTCACCGAACCAGGATTCGCACTGCGCCGGCCAGTCGTAGTACGGCGAGGTGATGTAGTCACAGAACAGCCGAATCGCACCCTGATGCTGCCTGATCGTGGACTTCGCCCGCCCCAACGAGCCGACCAAGTGAGCACTCCACTCATCCATCATCCGAGCAGTCCAAACCCACGGATAGGCGCCACAGAACTCGATGAACGCGCCAATGCTGGCGGCACGCACCTTCACCGTCTTCTCGTTGCACAGCCGCCCACCCAACTGCTGCTTGGCCCAGCCCGACAACATCGCCCGCATCATGGCGTCCTCGGGATGAAGATGGCGCAACCCCGGCGCCAGCTCCAAGCGCGCCGACCCCGGCCCGGGCGTATCAGCTCCTCCAGCCATACCGCCACCTTTCAATGCACGAATCATGCATTACATGCACTCACGTCGGTAACATACCAGATCACAGGTTTGATGTATCGTGAGCCAGGACCGATCCGCGAGTCGAAAGCCGCTGGCGTCTCGCCGACAAAGTCGTGCATCCGATGCAATTCCGCGTGGTTGACGCCGTTGACGGTGTTCACCACCGGCGACGGGGTGGCGATTCTGCTCACCTACGGGCCGAACCGGGATTGGCTGAAGAACATCGTGTCGGCAGGCGGCGGGCGAATGCGGCGTTACGGCAAGACATTTGACGTAACCGACCCGCGTGTGATGCCGAAGGCCGAAGCGGCGCCCGCCGTGAACGGCTTATGGCGGCCGATCTTTACGCGGCTGCCGTTCGAGCAGGCGGTGCTGCTGAAGCGCGGCTAGGTCTTGGCGTAGGCGCCCGGTCAGTAGCCCATGAACTTGCGGAACTGCTGGCCGACGGCCGTCGACTGGCCCATCCGCTGCACCCAGCCGTCCAGCGCCGCCTTCGTATCCGCGGGGTTCCACCCGCGCTCCTGCGAGAGGCTGATCGTGCCGGCCACGTCGTTGATGCCGCGGGCCTGCGCGTCACGGGCAAGTTCGGCGTAGTCCTGCAGCGAGATGCCGTTGATGGGCTGCCAGATCGGGTCGTCCGCGGCCACCGAGCGTGTCGACGGGCCGCCGAGGATCGCGGTGTCGATCGGTCCGGCGTTTTGGACGTGCACCATCCCTGGGCCCTGCTGCTGCGAGGCCATGGCCTGTTGCGCCTGCTGCGCTGCCTTCTTCGCCTTATCGAAAAGTCCCATGCCTGGAAACTAAGCCGATGCGCTGGCTGTGGCTGGGGTAGTCGACTACCCCAGTTCGGCCAGAGAGGCTACGCACCATGAGGCTCGGATTGGGGTAGCGGATTACCCCAGCCACACGTCGATGAGCGCGGCAGTCTTGCTCAATGGCCACCGACGCCCGCCGGGCCAAGTCCCTGCAGCTGCTGCCGTTGCCGTATGCCACCGCGCTGCGGATGCGCGATGCCGGGATCGCCGACGAGCTAATCGCCGAGTGTGTTGGGGTAGATCTGGACACGCTTCCAACGTTTATGCGTGTGGCGGAGGCCAAGCTCGCCGCCGCATTCGTTGAGCCGCGGGCCTAGGCGACGCGATTCGCCGGATTGTTGGTGCTGGCCATTTTCGCATTTGCTTGACTGCGCAATTAGGACGTCTGTACCGGTTAGAATCTGCCGGTGATCCGGCAGTGGCCACTGTTCGGGCGATCAGAGGAGCTTTCGGTGATCGCCGAGGCCATCCGCACGAGCACCGACCGCGCCCGGGGGTTTGTATTGTCCGGCGCCGCGGGCGTCGGCAAGACACGGGTCGCGCGTGAAGTCGTCGCGGGCTGTGGCACACGCGCCGCACGCCGGCATTGGATCGTCGGCACGGCGTCGGCCCGCAGCGTCCCGCTCGGCGCTTTCGTCGACGTCGCCAGCGATTTCGGCCCGGATCCGCTACGACGGGTGCGGGAAGTGATCGACGGGCTCATCGGCGATGCTCGGCATGGCGAAGTCATCGTCGGCGTCGACGACGCCCATCTGCTCGATGACCTGTCGGCGTTCACGGTGCACCAGTTGGTCACCCGCCAATTGGCCACAGTGATCTTGACGATCCGCTCTGGAGAATCACCGCCGGACGCCATCACTGCGATCTGGAAAGATCAACATCTGGAACGCCTTGAACTGCAACCGCTCTCGCCACCAGATATTGCGGATCTGGTGGAGCACGTACTCGACGGTCCAGTGGATTCCATTAGTGCACAAAGACTTTGGCAGTACACCCAGGGAAACGCTCTGTATCTGCGTCACCTCCTCGAGAACGAGGTGAGCGCAGGCAGGGTGACACAGCGCTCGGGGGTATGGCTGTGGGACGGGCAGCCCCGGCTCTCACCAACGCTCGCAGAGTTGCTCGAGGCGCGGATAACCGAGGTGCCGACCTCCGTCCACGAAGTTCTCGACGCCCTCGCGATAGCCGAGCCGTTGGAACTCGACCTGTTGGAGTCGATCACTGAGGCCGACGCACTGGCCGACGCCGAATCACTGGGCTTGATAAGCGTCGACCCCAGCGTGCAACCCCCTTCGGTGCGGCTTGCTCACCCGCTGCTCGGCGAGGTCCGCCGCACCGGCTCCCTGCGGCTCCAACGGCTTCGTGGGCGCATCGCCACCGAGTTGGCCCGCAACGGCTCGGCCGATCCCCGATACCTGATCCGGCGCGCAGTACTCACTATCGATTCCGATCTCACACCCGACCCAGAGCTCTTCCTTTCCGCGGCGGCGGCCGCGATGCACCTCCTTGACCATCGGCTCGCAGAGACCCTTGCCGAGCGCGCCGTTGCCGTCGGCGGAGGCCCGTGGGCGAAGATCGCGCACGCGATGGCGATCACCTGGCAAGAGCGCGGCGGCGAAGCGGAAGCAGTTCTGGCCGAACAGGCCGAGCAGGCGTCGGGCATCGAGCGGACTCAGATCGCGATTCTTCGCGCGATGAACTTCACGCTGATACTCGGTCAAGTGGCCAGTGCCGAACGCGAACTCGAATTGCTGCCCGCAGACGATGACTCCGCCCAGGCCGTCGCCACCGCACTCCGGCCACTGATCGAGCTGGTGCGCGGTCACTCCCGAACTGCGGTCGAAATGGCTTTCGCCGCGGAGGCCAGCGCCCCCGGCAACGACGTCGCGAAGATTTTCCTGGCCTGGGTGTTCGTCACCGGGCTGGGCGACCTCGGCCGCATCGACGAGATCGAAGCCGCGGCAAACAAGGGTTATGCGGTCGCCGACAAGTCGCCGGAGTCAGGGCACCTGCTGCGCCGGCTGGCGCTTCAGGAGACACACGGCTACCGACTGGGAGGGGTACTCACACAGTCGGACGCCGTGGTCGCCCGGATCAGGCGCGAGACGCTCGACGTGCCATTCGAGGAGTCGTGGCACCGGGTGATGGCGGGCCTGTCCGAGATGAGCCGGGGCGCCCTGGATGACGCGCGACGGTCCTTGCGGGACGCGCTCGCATATCTCGGAACAGGCGGCAGCGGGCGCATGGTGAAGACCTTCGGCCGGACGTGGTTGACCACCGTGACCGGAATGGCCGGACGAGGATCCGATGCACGGCATGAATTCGATGCCATCGAGTGGTGGGCCGAAGACCCCGATGCCTGCATGTTCGACCCGTATCGATCCCTCGCAGAGGCGTGGGTATGTGCCGCTGAAGGCGCTGTATCGCAGGCGATCTCGATCATGCGTGCCGCCGCGGAGCGAGAATCCCGGCTCGGTCGGCCCGCGTGGGAAGTCGTGCTCCTGCAGACGGCAACTCAGTTCGGCGACCACACCACGGCTGTGGCGCTGGCCGCGCTGGCAGGCCGAGTACAAGGACCTCGCGCACCGACCGCGGCGGATCATGCCTCGGCACTCGCAGCCGGAAACGGCGATGGGTTGGTCGAAGCGTCTCGCCAATACGAGGCGTTTGGTGATCGCCTCGCTGCCGCCGACGCAGCTGCCCAAGCCGTCGTCGCCTATCAAAAGGCCGGATTGCGCGGCGCGGCGATGAGCGCGTCCGCCACCGCGCAGCGGCTAGCAGCCGAATGCCAACGCGCCAAGACTCCCGCGCTACGGGCCGCGACGACCGCGAAACCGTTCACGGCCCGTCAGCGCGAGATCATATCGCTTGCCGCTCAGGGACTTTCGAACAAGGAGATCGCCGACCGGCTCACCATGTCGATCCGCTCAGTCGAGGGGCACCTGTTCCGCGCCTCCCAACGCGTCGCAGCCAACAGTCGCGATCAGCTGATCTCCATACTTCAAGGGTATTGAGATTCTTGGCGCCCTATGGGCAGGCGACGTCGATCTCGAATGGTTTGTTCACCGGCTGCATGGGGTTGGCCATGTCGACCCCGGTCGCGGTGCCCGTGATCTTCCAGTTGTTGCCGTCCTTGGTGGCCTTGGCCTCGCCCTGGCCCGCCGCGGCGGCGTAGCCCAGCGTTACACCGTTGACGTTGCCCAGACCGACGGAGGTGACCGTGGAGCCGTCTTCGCTGAGCACCGCGGCGATGCCGGTGGCGGCGTCGCCGATCGCGATGTTCATATTTCCGCCCATCGCGGTGCACACGACGGTGCCCTTGACGTTTTGATCCTGGCCATCGATGGTGACCTTGGTGCCGCCCCCGCTGGGTGCTGCTGTCGCACTGGCAGTCCCCGCTTCGCTGGTTGCCTCAGCCGAAGTGGCGGGACTTTCGGACTTCTTATCGTCCGATGAACAGCCGGACAGACCGGCGATGACAATCGCCGCGCCGCCTACGGCGACGACAAACCCACGCTTCATCAGTGTTCTCCCTTGTTCTGTGTGACCCGTGAAGATGACAACGTAGAACGCCCACCGCCGTGTGGCTGGGGTAATCGACTACCCCAGTCTTGAGCGCCTAGATCCGTGGACGGACGCGTGCCCAGATGGGGCCCTTCGCGACCGTCGTGAACGGCACGTCGCAAAGGAAACCCTTGTCCACCGACCGAATCTCCATGGCCCGCACGATGGTGGCCAGCGCGAGGGTGGTTTCCAGCCTCGCGAAGTGCTCGCCGATGCACGGACGGCCTCCCCCGAGGAACGGAAGGAATTGCCAGCGGTCGCGGCCCTTGGAGTTTTCCGGGCTGAACCGCTCGGGGTCGAAGACCATTGGGTCGGGCCACAGCGTCGGATCGTGATGCAGGGCATAGAGCCCCACGGCCACAAGGCTTCCCGCCTCGACTCGGTACCCGTCGACGGCGATGTCGCGCGTCGCCAACCGGGCGACACCTGCGGCGGGCGGGCACAGCCGCAAGGCCTCGTGCAATACCTGAATGGTGTATCCGAGCCGGGGCACGTCCTCCGGTGTCAGCTCCCGATCACCGATCGCGGCGGCCTCTGCGGCAACGCGGTCCTGTATCTCGGGGTGATGTCCCAGCGCCCACAGCGAGTAGGTGAGCGCCGTCGCGGTCGTGTCGTGGCCGGCGAGCATGAATATCAGCAGATCGTTCGAGATGTCCTCATCCGAGATCGGCTGGCCGGTTTCGGGGTCGGTGGCCGCGATCAGCGCCTGCACCAAGGGTGCGTCACGGGTCGGGTCGGCGCGGCACGCCCGCACCATCTCGTCGGTCACCCGGCGCATCGCCGCGACCGACGCGCGCGCCCGGTGGCGCGCCGGAGTCGGTAGCCATCGCGGTGCACGCACCGGCCGCAAGGCACGGTCAGCGGTGTACGACGATGCGACGTGCATGCACTGGGCGATCGTGTCCGCGCGCTCGTTGAGGTCGATACCCAGAACCGAACGGCCCAGTGACCGCATCGCGACCCGGCGGCACTCCACATCGAGGTCCACTTCACCGCCACCATGCCAGCGGTCGACGAACATCTGTGCGGCCCTTGACATGTGGCCACCGAAGTTTCGGACGTTCTGCTTGGTGAACACCGGCTGCAACGCGCGCTTGCGCGGACGCCACTGCTCATTGGGTAGGACGAAAAGGCTGTCCCCCGCCATCCGCCGCACTTCATCGTGAATGATGCATCGCTCGGAGGATGCGTCGGTGCGTCCCAGCACATCGCGCATCCCGTTGGGCGACATCACCGCCACGATCGGAGGGAAGATCCACTTCGGTACGAACTTGATGCGCGTGATCGGACCACCGGCGTCACGAATCACTTCCTGACCGGTGTCCAGGGTTCTCACCAGTTTCAGCAGTTGCCGTAGCGGCAGCGGATTCTTCGGCACCAGCGGCAGTGCGCTGACGTCGAGTGTGTCGGTGGTCGTCGGATTCACGTCGCAGTCCAACTGAGGGTTTCGCCTATGCCCTTCATCATGACCGTGCCGGCCATCACCCGCAGCCGATATGGGCTGAGCCGCAGTGCGGCGAACTGATCGGATGTCGGGCCGTCGGCCCATATCGGAATGATCAAAGGGTCATAGCCCACCGGCTCAGGGCCATTGGCGAACTTGTTCCAGACCTCGGTGCGAGTCTCGTCGTCGTGGTACCACTCGACCAGACACTCCGCGCTGCAGGTGTCGTGGGTAGTGGTCCAGTAGCTGACCGCCATTTCCGGGTGAACGGCGAGATGCGCCTTCTTGACCGGGCTGGGCACCGTGGCGATCCAGCCGAACATGTCGGTGCCGTCCCACTCCCAGAACGGGTGAAGAATTCGGGTGCGAGGCCGAGAGTTTTCGTCGACGGTGGCGACGGAGGCCCACACGATCGAGTGGGCCATCTCGATGAACGCCGGCGCGATTCGCTCAAGCGGTGTCACGCCTTCCAACCCTAGGCACAAACGCAGGTGCCTGGGGCCGAAGCGTTACTCCTCGAGCTTCTTGCGGAATTCCTCGGTCTTGCGGTACTCGACGTTACCTTCATCGGCACCGGTTTCGATTTTGCCCTTGTCCTCGTCGTCGACCCAGTCGGTGACTGCCGTTCCGGAGACCGTGCCGTCGCTGCCGGGCAACGTGCTTGTCGGACGGTCCTCCTCGTAGGACCTGGCCATCTTCTTGGCCTCTTCTTTGTGCTCGTCGGTGACTTCGGGCTTCTCGGTGCGTTCCTCTTGCTGTTCTTCGGTACCCATGCGCTAGGTCTGCCCGATGGTGTGACCTACAAAACACAGCGCAGCTAACGAGCAGGCACCGCCCGCAGCGCGACGGGAAGGCTGGGAAGGAAGTGCTGCGTCGCAAATGCGCGGATGTCGGCGGCGGTCTCGAGCGGTTGCGCGCTGGGCAGCAGGAGCACCATCGCGGCGTATCGCAGGATCGTATCGGCCAGCTCGGTGACGGCCTGCTCTCCGATCCGGTCGGCGAAGCCGGCGGGAAAAATGACCCGCAGCGCTTCGGCCATCCGGACGATCGCGGCGCCGTAGTGCTGTTCTGCCCGCTCCAGCACCAGGCCCGGCTCGTCCCTGATCATCCGGTCCAGCACGCGGTGACGGCGGAACTTCAGGATCGCCAGCGTAAAGGCTTCCACATAGTAGTTCGACTGCGGCCCAGCCTGTTTCAATTCGTTCGCGATATCCGCGAACAACACCACGTTTTCCCGCTCGATGACGGCCGCGATCAGTTCGTCCTTGTTCGAGAAGCGCCGGTAGATCGTTGTTCGGCTGACCCGCGCCCGCCGGGCGACATCGTCGAGCGCGACCCGGCGGAACCCATGCTGTTCGAACTCGACGACAGCGGCGTCGAGGATGGCTTCTGTGGTGGGGTCAGCCAGCCGGTCGGGAGTGGCCATAGCCCTTCAGCGCATACCCGTTGTACCGCATTGCCATTGGCAGATGGTCCCACAGCCAGTTCACCGGACGCGACCGCCATGCGGCGGCAAAACGCTGATGCCGCCGCTCCTGACGCTCGCTCCACGGCAATCCGAGGAGGTCGCGCGTCCGTGGCGGCATGCCACCGGTGGTGAGGAATGCGGCTAATGGGTTGAAGATGGGTGCGATCACCCGCCACAGGACCTGCGGTACACCCTTCGGGCACGGAAAGCCTTTGGTGACATAGCCGACGCCGTACTTGGCGGTCGGGTGGGCGACGACGATCTCGTCGATCATCCGGTCCCAATATCGTTCGAATTCGGCGTAGTTCGCGGGCATGGGCCGGTCGCTGACTCCGTAGCGGCGATACCAGGTCTTGGATTCGAGGTAGATCTGCTCCTTCTCCTCGCGGCTGAGCCGCTTGACGAAGGTGTCTGCGAAGTACAGGACCTGATCCACGAACGTGGCGTGTGCCCAGAAGTACGTGTCGGGATCCAGCGCGTGATAGCGGTGCCCGGCCCCATATTCGCTGGGCATGTTGCCCTTGATGTTGGTGTGGAAGTCGCGGACCTGCTGGCCGGGGTTGTCGCCGTCGGCGCCGTAGACCGTCATGTAGATCGGCGGCAGCGACCGCTTGACGCGCGCCGCAGTGTCGGTGAAGAACACCGAGTGGTCGAGCACGCCCTGGCCGAGTTCGGCCAGCATGTTCTGCAGCACTGCCGGTCGTGGGCCGATGAGGAACATCCGGTTGTCGCCGAAATAGCGCCACACTAGCGACTCCGGCCCCAACGGCAGGGCGTCGACCTGCTGGGACTGCTCTGCGTGGGGGTACCTCCCGCGCGTAGCGTAGGGGGACTCGGTCATGAGGAACAGTGTTACAGATTTCGAACTTTGTACCAACCTCAAAGAGGTGTGACGCCGGTCGCACACCGTTTGAGCTGCGGGCATATCCTCGACAGCCTCTACTGTCGAAAACCCGAGGAGCGCCGGTGAGTGGCACCAGCAAACGCCTGAGCCCGCAGGACCTGCTCTTCTTATACGGCGAAACTCCGAGCTCGATGATGCACGTCGCGGTGCTGATGCCGTTCACGCCGCCGGCTGACTCGCCTGCCAGCTATCTGCGGCAGATGTTCGAGGACACCCGCCACCTGGACATCGTCGCCCCGTGGAACCTCAAGCTGTCCCACCCGCGGATGCTATTTCGACCGGACCAGCAGTGGGTGGTCGATGACAACCTCGACATCGACTACCACGTGCGCCGCTCAGCGCTGGCCAGCCCCGGCGACGAACGCGAACTGGGCATCCTGGTCTCCCGGCTGCACAGCCACCCCATCGACTTCACCAGGCCGCCGTGGGAGCTGCACTTCATCGAGGGGCTCGAGGGCGGGCGGTTCGCGATCTACATGAAGATCCATCACTCGCTGGTGGACGGCTACACCGGCACCAAGATTCTCGAGCGCAGTATGTCGACCGACCCGACACGCAGGGACCAGCCGCTGTTCTTCAACGTTGGGCCGCCGACAAAGCCGCGGAACAGCGGGCCGACTCAGTCGCGGAATCCGCTCATGAGCCTGCTCGGCGGTGTCCTCGACAGCACCCAGTCTGTGGTGAACGTCGGAAAAGCGTTGTACAACACCCAGATTCGCAATGACGGCGAGTACGGACACATCACCAACTCGTTGCAGGCCCCACATTCAATCCTTAACGGCCATATCAGCCGCAATCGCCGCTTCGCCACCCAGGTCTATCCCCTCGAACGCCTGAAGACGATCGGCACCAAGCACGGCGCCACGGTCAACGATGTCTCCCTTGCGATCATCGGAGGCGGACTCCGTTCGTTTCTCGCCGAACTCGGCGAGCTGCCCGAAAAGCCCTTGGTCGCATTCCTTCCCGTGAATATCCGCCCTAAAGACGACGTCGGCGGCGGCAACGCCGTCGGAACGATATTGGTCACGATGGGCACCGACATCGCCGACCCGGTCGAGCGTCTGAACGCAATCACCGCATCGACCAAGGCGTCGAAAGCCCAGCTGAAAGCGATGTCTGCGACCGAGATCCTGGCCTACAGCGCGGCGCTGCTGGCGCCCTCGGCGTTACAGATCACCAGCGCGATGACCGGTGTCACCGCACCGTTGCCTTTCACCTTCAACCTGTGCGTCAGCAACGTCCCAGGGCCGCGAGAAACGCTGTACCTCAACGGAAGCCGCCTGGAGGCCGCCTATCCGGTGTCCATCCCGATGCACGGCATGGCGCTCAATATCACGCTGCACGGCTACGACGACATGCTGAATTTCGGATTCGTCGGCTGCCGCGACGCCCTGCCGCATCTGCAGCGACTCGCCGTGTACACCGGCGACGCGCTCGACGAGCTGGAGAAGCTGGCCTGAGCGCTAGTTCAGCCCGGGTTTCCGACGGCGCTGCGCGATCCCGAGCACGGCGAGCACCCCCGCGACCGTCGCGAGAAACAACGACAGCACGATCAGCGGTGCGCTGTAGACGACCGAGGTCGTCATGGGTTCACCTTCGAGCACCGGCGCCACCACCACCGTCGAGCTTGCGGCCAACCAACTCAGCACACAGCCGGCTGCCGCGACGACGGCGAGCACCAGTTCGACCCTGGCCTTCATGACGCAGGCTCCGGCGGGATGCGCTCTTCCACCACGTGGGTCAGCGCGGAGCGCAGTGCCTGGTGCTTACGCGCCCACGCCTGCGCGGCGCGATCGTTGGTCAGCTTCAGGCCAATGCCGGTACGTCCGCGCGGTACACCCGTGAGCTCTCCGAGAGCGCGCGCCGACTGCCATTTCGGTTCTTCCGGCCCGGTCGGCTCGGGGTAGATCCGCACGATGCTGTCGATGCTGAGGCGTTCGGTGCCCTGACGGAGGTAATCGGGCGTCAACTCCACCGAGGTGTGAATGCGCGCCGCCTTGACCTGAATCGCGAGGAAACCGGTCACCAGCACGAAGAAGATGCCAGGCACCAACAGCTGGATGCCGTAGCCCGCGGACAGCTGAATCAACGCCATCGCGACAGCCGCAACAGGACCTGCCAGCAACACGTACCAACTGGCGCCCCGCTCGTAGAACAGCGGCTCGGGCGGCGGGCCGGCTTCGGTCACTGCGACTCCTGCTCGGCCCACGACGCCGCCGCGGGCCGCGTCATCAGCACCGCTCCAGCGATCAGTGGAAGGACCGCGAGCAACGTGAGCACGTGTACCACCCCGAAGACCGCCAGCAGTGCCACCAGCACCACGATCGTCAGCGAGAGGGCAAGTGCGGCCCGGCGAAAGCGGGTATCCCCGCCCCTGCTGCGACCGGCGAGAAACGCCATCCCGGCGCCCGCAACCGCGGTGATCGCACCAGCACCGCGAAACACCGGAGGCAGCGAGACGCTTGCGGCGAGCAGACCGCCGACGATCAACAGCATCGCGGCGACCACCCAGCACCAGAATGCGGCGGTGACGACACGCGGTCGCGGCTGTGGGGCTGTCATGTCCGAGCCAGCCTAACGGTTCACCGGGTGAAGAAGTCGTGGGCGTCCTTGCGATGCAACAGGAACACGCCGCCCGCGATCAGCACCGACCCCACGATCGCGGTCACCGCGTATATAACGGCCACCCCGGGAGACCGGTCCACGGTGAACAGGCTGCTCGCCGCGTACACCACCGACGCGATTCCGCCTCCCGTCAGCACCGTGCGCGCCCATCTATAGCCGTGTCGCATCAGAATCAGAAATGTCACCACGATCGCCGAAAGCACGACCACGAACACCGCGGAGATTGCGTACACGACCACCGGCTGCTGATGCGCCTCTGTCACCACGAGGTCGATGACGTATCCGGCCACCATCAGCGGCAGCGCCGCCACCCAGAGCCAGAATCCGGTGTCGACGTCCACGGGCCTGCCAGGCTCGGTCGTCGTCGGCTCCGGTGTCACGCCAGCCAGCCGCCAACGTCGGCCGCCCAGTACGTCAGCACGATGTCGGCGCCGGCGCGCCGGATGCTGGTCAACGTCTCCAGCGCAACCGTCTGCAGATCGATCCAGCCGTTGGCCGCGGCGGCGCTGATCATCGCGTACTCGCCAGAGACCTGATACGCCGCAACCGGCACCGGTGAGATGTCTGCAGCGGCGCGCACCACGTCGAGGTATGCCATGGCCGGCTTGACCAAGATCATGTCGGCGCCCTCGTCGATGTCCAGCTCGATCTCGTGCACGGCCTCGCGGGCGTTGGCCGCATCCTGCTGATATGTGCGCCGGTCACCCTGAAGGCTGGACGCGACGGCCTCGCGGAACGGGCCGTAAAAGCCCGAAGCGAACTTGGCGGCGTAGGCCAAGATCAGCGTGTCGGTGTGGCCGGCGGCGTCGAGGCCGTCGCGGATGGCCGCGACCTGACCGTCCATCATGCCGCTCGGGCCCACCACGTGCACACCCGATTTTGCTTGTGCCACAGCCAATTCCACGTAGCGGGCATTGGTGGCGTCATTGTCGACCCGACCTGAGGCGTCCAACACCCCGCAGTGGCCGTGGTCGGTGAACTCGTCGAGGCAGGTGTCCGCCATCAGCACGGTGTCGTCGCCGAGGTCCTTGGCAAGATCACGCAGAGCGACGTTGAGGATGCCGTCCTCGGCAATTCCGGCCGAGCCGGTGGCGTCCTTGTCCTCATCGCGCGGCACCCCGAAGAGCATCAGCCCACCGACGCCCGAGGCCACCGCATCGGCGGCGGCACGGCGAAGCGAGTCACGGGTGTGCTGGACCACCCCGGGCATGGACGCGATCTCGCGAGGCTCGTCGATGCCGTCGGCGACGAACATCGGCAACACCAAATGCCGTGGCTCCAGTGAGGTTTGCGCTACCAGTCGACGCATCGCCGGTGTCGACCGCAGCCGACGCGGGCGGTGACTCGGATAAGGCATGTAAGGCCATTCCTCCCGGCTAGCGGCGGCGGCTCTTCTTGCGCGGCGGCGGCAGCGCGCCCTCGGCACGCAGCCGGGCGGCGTGCTCGGCGAGCGCCTCGACCAACGGGCCCACTGCGGCGACTTCCGGCTGCACATCGACGCGCAGACCGAATTCCGCAGCGGTTTCAGCGGTTTTCGGGCCGATGCAAGCGACGATCGTCCGTGCGTGCGGCTTGCCCGCGATGCCGACGAGGTTGCGTACGGTCGAGCTCGACGTGAAGCACACCGCGTCGAAGCCGCCGGTCTTGATCATCTCGCGAGTCTGCGCGGGTGGCGGCGCGGCGCGCACCGTGCGGTAGGCGGTGACATCCTCGATCTCCCAGCCTCGTTCGCGCAGACCCTCGGCCAGTGTCTCGGTGGCGATGTCGGCACGCGGCAGCAGCACCCGGTTGACCGGATCGAAAACGTCGTCGTAGGGCGGGAACTCGTCGAGCAAGCCGAGCGACGATTGTTCTCCCGACGGCACCAGCTCGGGGTTGATCCCGAAGGCCCGCACCCGGTCGGCGGTGGCCTGACCGACACAGGCGATCTTCACGCCCGAAAACGCCCTGGCGTCCAGACCGAACTCGTTGAACTTCTCCCATACCGCGCGCACTGCGTTGGTGGAGGTGAACACCACCCACTGGAACCGGCCGTCGACCAGACCCTTGACCGCGCGCTCCATCTGCGCGGGGCTGCGCGGCGGCTCGACCGCGATGGTCGGCACTTCGATCGGCAATGCGCCGTGGCTGACCAGCTTTTCGCTCATCTCGCCGGCCTGGTCCTTGGTGCGAGGCACCAGCACGGTCCAGCCGTACAGGGCACGGCTCTCCCACCAGTTCAGCTTCGCGCGGTTGGTGACGGTCTTGCCGATGGTCACCACCAGCGGTCCGGCCAATGGACCGGCCGGCTCGCTGCTCGCCAGGATGTTCTTGTCGAGCAGACCGGCCAGCGTGGTCTCCACCGAACGCTGTTGGCACGTCGTGCCGTTCGCGGTAACGACGGTTGGCGTGGTGTCGGCCAGCCCGTACTCGATCAGCGTGCGCGCCGCATCGGCCAGATGAGAACCGGTGGCGTGCAAGATCAATGGGCCTGGCGCGGCGGCAAGTGCCGCCCAGTCGACGTCACCGCGGACATCGGCCACGGTGTGCGCCGATCCCAGTGGCAGCCCCGCGTACGTGGGCACGGCCGTGGTGTCGGGCAGACCCGGGACGACCTCGAAATTCAGGTGCGTCTTCGCCAGTGCGGTCACCTCGGTGATGACGGCGTCCACCGACAGCGGATCGCC
The DNA here is from genome assembly GCA_963766465.1 of uncultured Actinomycetota bacterium. Lineage (GTDB taxonomy): Bacteria > Actinomycetota > Actinomycetes > Mycobacteriales > Mycobacteriaceae > Mycobacterium. The sequence continues at coordinate 492,481 of CAVXZT010000008.1, read as the reverse complement.
CGCCACGAGCCGGACCACGTCGACACCGGTACGCGCCTCGGTGGCCAGGGTCTTGGCGACTTCCGCCGGATCGCCGAGCGCCGGGCGGATGTCGGGTCCGCCTGGGCCCACACGAAAGTCGGGGAGAATCGACGGAACTGCTTTGTCGGCCTCGTCGGCATCGGTCACGTCGTCAGCGGGCTTGGCTACCTCAGCGGGTTCGGGTCCCGACGCCGGCGGCAGCTCTGAGCCCACCAGTGCGAGCACCGCCTCCGGAACGTCTGGATCGGTGAACACCAGGGCGGCGTTGGCCAACACGGATCGCGCCCGCGTAGTCAGCAGGCCCGGGTCACCGGGACCCGAGCCGACGAACGTGATGCGGCCCGGCTTCGGCTTGCGCCCTCGCCCGGAATGCCCAGTCATCTATCTCTCCCAGCCTCGGCCAACAGATCGCGTGCCCCCAGTTCGAACAACTCCTCGGCCACCGAGAGCCCGAGCTCTCGTGCCCGATCGGTACTCCCGACACCGGACGCACGGATCACGTCGGATCCGTCCAGAGTCGCCACGCAGCCGCGCAGCGACACCTCTTCGAAGACGCGGCCGTCCTCATCGATGGACTCGACCACCTCAGCGATCGCGCCCACCGGAGCGGAACAACCCGCCTCCAGCGCGGCGAGCAGGGTTCGTTCTGCGGTGACCGCTGCGCGTGTGTCGGCGTCGTCCAACTCCGACAGCAGCGCGGCGAGCTCGATGTCGTCTGCGCGGCACTCGACCGCGAGCGCACCTTGAGCCGGAGCTGGCAACATCTGCACCGGCTCGAGAGTCTCGGTGACATCGCCTAATCGCCCGATGCGAGCCAGTCCCGCCCGTGCGACCACGATGCCGTCGAGATCACCATTGCTAACCCTGTTCAACCTGGTATCAAGGTTGCCTCGAAGGGGGCGGATTTCCAAACCGAGACCCAATGCTCTAAGCTGCGCGGCCCGTCGCGGGCTGGACGTGCCGATCACCGAGCCAGCAGGCAACTCCCCGAGCACCATCCCGTCGCGGGCCACCAACGCGTCGCGGGCGTCCTCGCGTGGGGGTATCGCCGCGATGACGAACCGCGGATCCGGTGCCGTCGGCAAATCCTTGTACGAGTGCACGGCCATGTCCACGCTGCGGTCGTGGATGGCCTCCCGCAATGCGGCCGTGAACACGCCGACACCGATGTCGGCAATCGGTTCGCTCGACCGGTCACCCTCGGTAGAGATGATGACCAGCTCGGCGGCGTGCCCCTTGGCGACGAGGGCGTCTCTGATGGCACCGGCCTGCGTCGTTGCCAACAGGCTGCCCCGGGTACCGATCCGGATTACTTCAGTCAAGCGCTACTCGGTCTTGTCGAGATCTGGTGCCATCAAAGGCAATTCGCCCGCGGCGACCGCGTCGACGGCCTGCTGGTCGAGTTCGAACAGCTCGCGAAGAGCCTCGGCGTAACTGTCGCCGCCCGGCGCGCTGGCCAACTGCTTGACCCGCACCGTCGGCGCGTGCAGCAGCTTGTCGACGACCCGGCGGACGGTCTTGGCGACCTCGTCACGGTGCGCGGCGTCGAGTTCCGGCAGCCGGTTGTCCAGCCGCAGCAACTCGGCCTCGACCACGTCGGCGGCCCGCTGCCGAAGCGCGGTAACCGTAGGCGTGACCTCGGCCATCCGCTGTCCGGCCAGGTAGTTGGCAACTTCGGCCGCGACGATGGCGCGGGCGGCTTCTGCGTCGGAGGCGGCCGCGCGCGCCGACGGTTCGCGCTGGATCCGGTCCATGTCGACGACGCCGCACTCCAGGCAGGCCTGCGACGGCCGGATCGACGTCGCGGGGCATGCCAAGGTCGCAGATCACCAATTGCCTTGGCTCTTGGCCATGGGCGAGACCGCGGTGCACGTCGGCCAATGAGACCACCGGTCGCACCGCACCGGTGCAGCAGACGACGATGTCCGCGGTGGTGAGCACGGGCGGCAGATGGTCGAAGGGGAATGCGTCGGCCGCGACGCCCAACTCACGAATGTTCTCCGCGAGCCGCTTCGCGCGCGGTAGCGACCTGTTCACGACGTGGATGCGCTCGACTCCGGCGCGGGCAAGGTGTTTGGCTGACAGCGCGCCCATCGCACCCGCACCGACGACGACTGCCCTGCGGCCGGCCAGCCCGGCCAGCTGTCGCTCGGCCATGCCCAGCGCCACCGACACCACAGAGGCGCCTGCCGCGTCGATACCGGTCTCGGAGTGCACCCTCTTGCCGACCGACAGCGCTCGCTGAGACAGCTCGTGCAGGGTGCGACCCACCGTGTGGTTGGCCTCGGCGGACGAGTAGGCGCGGCGAACCTGGCCGAGCACCTGCGCCTCGCCGATGACCGCGGAGTCCAGGCCGCTGGCGACCGCGAAGAGATGCTCGACGGCCGCTTCCGCGTACCGCACGTAGGCGTATTTGGTGAGGTCGTTGAGCGACATTCCGGAATGCTCGGACAGCACCGAACCGATCACCGAAAGGCCGCCGTGGAACGCCTCGACGACCGCGTAGACCTCGACGCGGTTGCAGGTGGACAGCACCATCGCCTCGGTCACCAACGACGACTGCAGCACCTGGTCGACGATCTTGGCCTGATCGGACTCGTCGGTGCTCAATTGCTCCAGCACGGATACCGGCGCGCTGCGGTGCGAAACCCCGAAAAGCAATACGCTCACGGCTTCATCACCACGCCCTCAAAGGTAGCCGTTAACCAGCGGGGCTACCAAATTTGCTCGGGTCTTTATCGATCCGCCAGATCCGCCCGCAACCGGGGCTCATCGACCTCCCAGTAACTGTGCTCAGCACCGTCGAGCAGCACTACGGGAAGCCGGTCGCCGAACTCGGCACGCAGGGCGGAATCCCCCGCCGCGGCGACAGCGTCGACATCTGTGACGGTCAACTCGAAGCCGAGCTCATCGGCCAGCTTCGTCAGCCGCGTCGCGGCACCCGAACAGATCGTGCAGCCCTCACGTGTGAGCAATTCCACTCGACGTTCCACACCGACAAGTATCGCTACCCCGTGAATTACTGTTAATTCGTGTCCGACACAGGGGGAGCCGACGTCGTGGCCGATGCTCAAGTGCTCGGCGGCGAGGCCAGTGCAGAGGCCGCCGTCACCGGCCTCGATGCCGAAGCAGGCACGGCCCCGCCTCCCCCGCCGCCGGACCTGACCGCCGCGGCGTTCTTCGACGTCGACAACACGCTCGTGCACGGCTCGTCGCTGGTGCATTTCGCGCGTGGGCTGGCCGCCCGCAAGTACTTCACGTACGGCGATATGGGCCGCTTCATCTACGCGCAGGCCAAGTTTCAGCTTCTCGGCCGTGAGAACAGCGACGACGTGGCCGCAGGCAAGACAAAGGCGCTGTCGTTCATCGAGGGCCGCTCCACCGCGGAGCTGGAGGCTGTCGGTGAGGAGATCTACGACGAGATCATCGCCGACAAGATCTGGCCGGGCACCCGCGCGCTGACGCAGATGCACCTCGACGCCGGCCAGCAGGTGTGGCTTGTCACGGCGACGCCTTACGAGCTGGCCGCCACGATCGCGCGACGGCTGGGGCTGACGGGTGCGCTGGGCACTGTCGCCGAGTCGGTCGACGGGGTGTTCACCGGCCGGCTGGTCGGTGACATCTTGCACGGCGCCGGCAAGGCCCACGCCGTTCGGTCACTGGCCATCCGCGAAGGACTCAACCTGCGTCGGTGCACCGCCTACTCGGACAGTTTCAACGACGTGCCGATGCTGTCCCTGGTCGGCACGGCCGTAGCGATCAACCCCGATGCCGACTTGCGCGACGTGGCGCGAGAGCGTGGTTGGGAGATCCGCGATTTCCGCACCGCGCGCAAAGCGGCTCGGATCGGTGTGCCGTCGGCGCTGGCGCTTGGCGCCGCAGGTGGGGCGTTGGCAGCGATTGTTTCGCGTCGGCAAGACGGTTAAGCCGCGGGAGCACGCTGATAGGCTCGCGCCGCTAACACATCAAGGGGAGAAACGGCCAGCATGGGCATCGCCGACAGCATCATCGGGACCCACTACCGGTACCCGGACTACTTCGAGGTCAACCGGGAGAAAGTCCGGGAGTTCGCGCGCGCCGTCAAGGACGATCATCCGGCCCATTACAGCGAGGAAGCGGCCAAGGAGATCGGGTACGACGCTGTGGTCGCCTCACTGACCTTCCTGGCGGTGGCCGGGCGACGCGTGCAGCTGGAGATCTTCAACCACTTCGACGTGCCGATCAACATGGAGCGAGTGCTGCACCGCGACCAGAAGCTGACCTTTCACCGGCCGATCCTGGCCGGCGACAAGCTCTACTTCGATTCATATCTGGATTCGGTGACCGAGTCGCACGGCGCGGTGCTCACCGAGGTCCGCGGTGAGGTGACCGACGCCGACGGCAAGCCGGTGATCACCAGCATCGTCACCATTCTCGGCGAAGCCGAGCAGGGCGAGGCCGATGAGGTCACCGCTCAGATCGCCGCGGCACGCGATGCCGCGATCGCCAAAATGATTGCTGGGCAAACTTCGGCGAAAACCTAAGTCTACTTATGCGGTGAGAGCGAAAAGCTCAGCCGAGGAACGCATTCCGACGGTTGGCCAGCAGCTGATACAGCGTCTGCTGAATGGTCTCGCGGACCTGGTCGGTCAACTCGAACGTGATCATCGGATCGTCGGCGGCAGACTCGTCATAGTCGGCGGTTTCGATGGGCTCCCCGAACTGGATGTGCCACTTCGACGGCAGCGGCAGCAGCCCGACCGGGCCGGCAAGCGGGAACAGCGGCGTGATCGGGAAGTACGGCAGCCCGAACAGCCGGGCCAGCAGCTTGACGTCGGCAATCATCGGATAGATCTCTTCGGACCCGACGATCGAGCACGGCACGATCGGCGCCTTCGTCCGCAGCGCGGCCGAGACGAAGCCTCCCCGACCGAACCGCTGCAGCTTGTATCGATCGTTGAAGTGCTTGCCGAGGCCCTTGTACCCCTCGGGGAAAACGGCGGTCAGCTCGCCGGCGGCGAGCAGCCGGTGCGCGTCTTGGGTGCACGCCATGGTGTGACCAGCCTTGCGTGCAGCATGGCCGAGCATCGGCATGTCGAAAAGCATGTCGGCGGCCAGCAGCCGCAGGTCGCGGTGGGCCGGGTGCTTGTCGTGCACCGCCACCGACGTCATCAACCCGTCGAACGGCAACACACCGGCGTGGTTGGCCACCACCAGCGCAGCACCAGACTCTGGCAGGTTTTCAATCCCGCTGACTTCAACACGGAACCAGGAGTTGAAAAGTCCTCTCAGCAAAGGCAAAAAGATTGCGTCGTTGAGGTGGGGATCGAAGCCGAACTCGTCGACGGTGTAGTCGCCCATCATCCGCTTGCGGATGAACTCGGCGACGGATCCGATCCGCTTGGCGAGTTCGGACGGGGCGTCGTCGGCCGTTGGCGTGCCCGCGACCGCGCCACGCCGATGGTCTATCTCGCGGACGACGGCGGCGATCTGCTCGGCTGAAGCGCGGCCGCCCGAGTCCGAGAGCAGGGACGGATGTCGGCGCGAGCTTTCGGCACGCTGGGCGGCAGCACGCCGCTGGGCGGCTGTTCGGCCCCCCGAATTAGAGTGCAGCGGAATAACTTTGGCTTTGGACTCGCCCGCCACGTTGATACCTTCTCCCCACCCGATTAGAAAATTTTGTTCTATCGTCCCCATCGCTGCGCCACCGACACGGCGCGACTCTCCATTGAGCGTACCCATTGCGGGTTGATGATCGGGTTCAATCCACGACCCCGGACGTAATCGTCAAAGGCTTCCGCGGTTGTCCACTTTGGGCTATAGCCAAGGTCATTTCGCATTCGCGTGGTGTCCATGACCCGGCCGTAACTCAAGTAGTCAAGCTGCTCCCGATCGAGCTCAGTGTAGCGAGTTGCGCGGCTTAGCGAATCCACAGCCCATAATGCCGAGCGCGGCACCGGTAGCGGGAGTCGGCCAGATCGACGGATGGCCTGACTCATCATGATGATGCCGGACGCGCCGACGTTGTACGTGCCCGCCTTGCCAGCCATCGTGGCGCGCTCCAGTGCGCCCAGCGCGTCCTGCTCATGTAGCAGCTGCAGCCGCGCGTCGTGCCCGACGACCGTCGGCACCACCGGCCCGGCCAGGTACCGCGACAGCGCGGTGTCCATCGCGGGGCCGATCATGTTGGCCAGGCGCAGGATCGTGACCGCGATGTCGGGCCTGCGTCGACCGAGGCCCCGCCCGTAGCCCTCGATGTCGATGCTGTCGCGGGCGAAGCCCTCACCCGGCGGCCTACGCCGGCTGCTGCTCTCGGTGAACAGCACCGGATCGCGCGCGCTCGAGCCGTACACCTCCGACGTCGATTTCAGTACCACGCGGCGCACCGTCGGCGCCTTCTGGCAGGCCGCGAACAACTGGATCGCGCCCATCACGTTGAGTTCCTTGAGCGTCGCGCGCCCACCGGAGCGCGGCGAGTAAGAGGCCGCCGCGGCGTGCACCACGGTGTCGACATCGCCGTTGCGGATGACCTTCGCGATGAACGGGTTCCGGATATCGGCGCGGACGAACTCCGCGCGGCCCATCCGTCGCAGCAGATCCTTGCTCGGCGCGATCGCGTCGACCGCGATGACATGGTTGATCAACGGGTTCTGTGCCAGCCGGGCGGTCAGATACCCGCCGAGGAACCGGCACGCTCCTGTGACCAACACAATTTTGGGGTAGTGGACGGTGTCGTCCCCCGAACGACCCTCAGAATCCATCCGGTCAGCCTAGCGGCGAAGCGTGGAAGCTACTTCCCGAGTTTTCTGCGCTGCACCCGGGTGCGACGAAGCAGCTTGCGGTGCTTCTTCTTCGACATGCGCTTACGCCGCTTCTTGATGACAGAACCCATGAACTCCGCTACCTAAGTTTTCCAAGTCACGTTGACTCGCCCCGGCCACCTTACCTGGGCAGCTTGGGTAAACGAAAAACGCGTGACCCTTCAGCCAGCGTCGAAGTACGAGCTCTCCAACATGTCGTGAACGGCCTTCGCGTGCACCCTGAACGATCGGCCGACCCGGACGGCGGGCAGCTCGCCGTTGTGCACCAGGCGGTACACCGTCATCTTGCTGACCCTCATCAGGCTCGCCACCTCGGCGACGGTGAGAAATTGGGCTCGTGGCGGCTGGCCATCGGTCGGACCGGCGTCACGCGCCGCCTTACCGCTAGCAGAATCCCGCGCCGATGGCCCGTTCATAGACGTCATCGCAACCCAATCCATCAGGCACAGGCAGTCCCAGCGGCTTCCCCACCGCTGGCACCGACCCATGCTTACCACTGGGAGAATAGCGTGGCCAATGGGGTTACTGCGACGGGTGTGGGCTAATCAATTTGAAATTGATGAACTACTCCGATGTAATTCCGAGCTGCTCAGAGCGCTTTTTTGCGGCTTCGACGGCTGCGGCGACGGCCGTCCGCAAACCGCCCCTTTCGAGTTCGCGCAGACCAGCGGCGGTGGTACCACCCGGCGAGGTAACCGTGGCGCGCAGTTGAGCGGCGGTGGTGTCCATCGAGGTGCCCATCGCCGCGTCTCCGGACGGCTGCGCCTCGTCGAGGCGCTCCAGCAACATTGCGGCCGACCCTGCCATCGTTTGCACGACCAAATCGGTGGCCACCGACCGTGTCAGCCCCGCCGCGACACCCGCGTCGACGAGCGCCTCGACCAACAGGAAGAAGTACGCAGGCCCGGAGCCCGACACGGCGGTGACCGCGTCGAGCTGCGACTCGGGCACCGTCAGCACGCCGCCCACCGCGTCGAAGATCGCGGACACTTCCTTGAGGTGATCAGCTGTGGCGAAGCGACCACTGGCCAGCGCGCTGACCCCGCCTCCGACGACGACAGGCGCGTTGGGCATCACCCGGATGACCGGCGATCCGGCAGGCAGCTTGTTCTCGTAGAACTCGGTGGTGACGCCCGCGACGACCGACACGAAAACCTGTTCGGCGCTGTCACTTTCGGCCTTCGCCACGGCGTCGGCGATCTCGTTGGTCACCGTTCCCACATCGGCGGGCTTGACGGCGACGATCACGTAGGTCGCGGTGTCGACCGCGTCGGACACCGTCGTCACGAGCACCGAATACGTCTCGGACAGGTATTTCGCGCGATCGGGATACTTCTCGGCGACCACAAGGTCCTTGACCTGCCGTCCGGCGCGCAGCATCCCGGACAGCAGGGCCTCACCGATACTTCCACCGCCGACAATCGCGATTCTGGCCATGCCGGAAAGCATTACATGTGGCCGACGTTCGTCCACCCGCTGGCTCGCCAGCGAAGTAGCCTGAGGCCGTGGCCGCCAGTAACCAGCCGCAGTCCGTCGCGCAGAACGTGCGCTTCTGCCGCACCGACGACGGCGTGCGGCTCGCGTGGTCTCGCCACGGCTCGGGCCCGCCGGTGCTGATCGTGTCGTGCTGGCTGAGCCATCTCCAGCATGACTGGCAGAGCCCGGTGTGGCGGCACTTCCTCGACGACCTCGGTGAGGTCGCCACCGTGATCCGATACGACGAGCGTGGCTTCGGGCTCTCCGAGTGGGACGTGGCGGACTTCTCGCTGCAGCGGCGGCTCGCCGACCTCGAGGCCCTGGTCGAGGACACCGGCCTGGACCGGTTCGCCGTCCTCGGCATGTCGGGTGGCGCCCCGGTAGCGCTGGCGTATGCCCACGCCCACCCCGAACGGGTCACGCGGCTCGCGTTGTACGGCGGGATGGCACGCGGCGGCCTGCAACAGAGCGACGACGAAGCCGAAGAGGCCTTCCTGGCGATGATCCGCGCGGGCTGGGCGCGACCGGATCCGCTGTTCCGCCGGGTGTTCACGAATGCGTTCATTCCCGACGCCACCGAGGAACAGATGGAGTGGATGGACGAACTCCAGCGGACCTCCACGAATACCGAGAACGCCGTCTGCAGCCGGATCGCCCGTCATCAGGTCGATGTCACCGACCTTTTGCCCGGCATCGCCGCGCCAACCTTGGTGCTGCACGCGAGCGGGGACCGCGTAGCGCCCGACTGGGGACCCCGATTGGCCGCAGCGATCCCCGACGCCCGTCTGGTGATGCTGGAATCGCGTAATCACGTGCTGTTGGCCGATGAGCCGGCGTGGGGCGTCTTCCGTGAAGAACTGGCGAGCTTTCTCGGCGAGGACCGGGTCACTCCGCCGGTGACCCACCTCTCCGATCGCGAGCGGGAGATCCTCCTCCTGGCCGCCGAGGGACTCGACAACGCAGGCATCGCAGAGCGGCTCACGTTGAGCCTGCGCACCGTGGAGCGGCACTTCCAGAACATCTATCTCAAGCTGGGACTGTCAGGCCGCAGCGCCCGAACCGCGGCCGTCGCGCGCGTGCTCGCCTGACCACTACGCGTTGACCGCCATCGGTCCCTTTCCGCGCATCGCGGATTACGCGTCGGCGCGGATGCCGGCACCGGCCCTCGATTCCTACGTTCATTGCAGACGGCCGAACGGCCGTGGCAATGACGAAGGAGACGGCTATGTCGAACAAGGCAGTGATCAGCCTCAGCACCGGTCTTGAAGATTCCGAGCGCGTGACGGTGGCGTTCCTGGTGGCGCTCGGCGCCGCCGAACAAGGGCGCCCGACGTTGATGTTCCTCACCAAGGAGGCCGTTCGCCTCGCCCAGCCCGGGGTCGCGGTCGGTACGGCCTGCGCCGATTGCCCGCCGCTGCCCGAGCTGCTCTCGCGGTTCGCAGCCGCCGGCGGCACCTACCTGGTCTGCCCGATCTGCTTCAACTCAAAAGCACTCGACCCGGAGAACCTGATCGAGAACGCCAAGATCGGCGGCACGATCCCGATGTGGCAGTGGATCGGCGACGAAGGCGCGACCACGTTCAGCTACTGATTAGTCGAAACCTGTTGATTTCCAACTCATTTAAGGACGAATCATGAATACCATCACCCGCAGCATCGTCTCCACCGCTATCGGCGGAGGCCTCCTGCTCGCCGCCGCGTCACCTGCGTACGCGCAACCGGTGACCACCCAAATGGACCCGTCGACGGTCAAGATGGTCTGCGGTAAACACGGCGGCCTGTACGGCCCGCCGGATGCGAACGGGGGCGCGACCTGCCTCTATCCGGACAACGCGATCACCCAGTGCGATCTGAAAAACAACTGCACGTACTACCCCGCGAACAGTCGGCCCAACGTCATCCCTCCGTCGGTTAGGCCGGGCAGCAACGGCGCCGTCGGATAACCGCTACTGCGCAGGCGGCACCATCGCGAGTTGTCGGCTCTGCACGACGATGTGGCCCTCGCAGTCGACGACGATGTGGTCCTCATCGAACCAATCCTGGCCGATCTGAACCGCCGTGCACAACACGCGCAGCCAACCGTCGGCGGGAAGCGCACGCAGATACGCGGTGAGCTGAACCGTCGGCGCCCAACCTCTTCGGTTCACGGCGAACGTCACCGGCGCGGAGACGTCGCCACACAGAAGTGCGAACAGCACATCGGGCGCAACACCTTTCGGGCGCACCCAGTATTCGATGAACGGCGGCCCGCCGTCGATGCGCGGGTTGAACGTGGTCAGCGACGGCCGGATGTCGCAGCCGTGGGCCAGGTGGACGATGTCTGCCATCGGGTGGCCAGGGCCGATTGGCTCGAGGCCAGGCGGTGGCTCCGGCGTCATCAGCGGCACCACCGGATTGATCGACAACAGCGGCGGCACATGATGTTCCGGGTCACCCAGTGTCACCGCCGCCCGCACGGCCGTGCGCTCCCCTTGTCTCAACTCGACGTCGATGAGGCTCACCCGACGCCCACGCTTGCGCACGGTGGTGACCACCCGCATCGGGCCGGGATCCGGGGCCCACAAGAAGTTGCCCGACAACGCGATCGGCTGCACGTCCCCTCCGTGCTCCTCCCGCGCCGCTTTCGCGCATAGCGCCAGCATCGCGCCGCCGTGCACCTTCGGGCCGATGGTCCAGTGCTCGTTCAGTTCGCCGTCATACATGCCATCGCCGGCAGGCGTGAGCGCCATGGCGTCGGTGAACAGGGTCGATCCAGCCATGTGTTCCTTTGTGTCGTCAGCGCAGCAGGTGCGCCCTGGCGAACTGCAGCGACTCACGCAGCAGCGATTCGCGTTCGGCGGCCGTGCGCGCACCCGATGTGGTCACCTCGAGGATCACATGCCCCGAAAAGTCGCTTGCCGCCAGCATCTCGCAGATCTCCACGGTGGGCTGGGTGCCCCTGCCCGGTATCAGGTGCTCGTCGGTCGAAGCGCCACTGCCGTCGCACAGATGCAGGTGCACCAGCCCCTCGCCCATCCGCCGCGCCATGTCGAGCGCGTCGGTGCCGGCGGTGGCGGTGTGCGACAGGTCGAGCGTGTAGTGGGCGTGGTTGCCGTCCAGCGGGTCGTAGGACGGTGCAAAAGCCGAAATGCCGGGTCCAGGCCTACCGCCGCGCTTACGCATCCGCTCGATCGATGTCTGGCCGGCGCCGAAGAACCGATCGGCGCGGAACGGAAACATGTTCTCCACCGCGACGATCACGTCGCTGGACGCCTCGAGCTCGGCGACTTGATCGGAAAAACCCTCGGCGTAGCGGCGCTGCCAGCGGAACGGCGGATGCACGACGACCGTCTGCGCGCTGAGCTGTTCGGCGGCCCGCACACTGCGCTCCAGTTTCGAGATCGGGTTGGCGCCCCACACCCGCTGCGAGATCAGCAGACACGGCGCGTGCACCGACAACACCGGCATGTCGTAGCGCATCGACATCTGCTCGATCGCGTCGATGTCCTGGCTGACCGTTTCGGCCCACACCATCAGCTCGACGCCGTCGTAGCCGAGTTTGGCCGCGTATTCGAAAGCGGCCTCGGTCCTCAGCGGATACACCGACGCCGTCGACAGACCGACCTTGATGGCTGGGCGCACTGTGTCTGTCGGCGCCTTAGCCCGACTGAAGCAGTGCCAACGGTCCCAGCGTGACCAGTGCCCCGACCGCCACCGCGATCAGCGTGCTTCCGATGTCCTCGGTCTTGCGCACCACGCGCACGCCGACCACCAGGCCGAGGATCACCAGCACCGACAGCACGAGGGCGACGATGTTGTTCCACTTCCACAGCTGGTCGAACGCGATGAACAGGCCCGCGCCGAAGGCGACGGCGATGATGCACTGGCCGACGATCCAGGCGGCGTGCAGGAACGACGACATCGGCGCATCAGCCGCGTCGGCGTCCTCGTCGTCCTCGAGATCGATGTCCTCTGGGGCGGGCGGCGCGCCACGCCGGGCCAGGTCGTCCGCGACGGTTTGGCCCCCGAACAGTGGGCCCGCCGTCGAGCGCAGATACGACGGCAGCGGATCTTTGTCCTTCTCGCCGACCGCGGCCTCGGCGTCCTCGTCCTCGATTTCTGGCGGCTCGACAACGGCCAGCTCTTCGTCCTCGTCGACGGGATCGGGACTCATCTGCTCGGCGCCCCGGCGCGCCGTGCCCCTGAAACTCCGGGGGTCCGGTGTGTACTTCGGGCGACGCGGAGGAGGCGCGAAGAAGTCCACCGGGTCGGCTTCGACGTCACGTTCCTCGAGGTGGGCGGTGTATTCGGCGACCGCGTCGGCGTAGTCGTCGCCGTCGTCGCCGTCGACGTAGTCGTCCTCGAGTTCGGCCTCGTCGACGGATTCGACTTCCTCGCGGTGCTCGACGAAACCGTTCGTCGGAGCGGCGACGGGCTCGTCAACGACCGCCGGAATGGTGCTGGTGGTTTCGGCTTCGTCGACGTCGTGATCTCTGACAATCGGGATCTCGCCGGTCAGCTCCGCGACCGTCACTGAGTCGGTATCGCCACGACGCCGCCGGCGCCGACCGCCTACAGGCGGGGCGCCTATCGTGCCGTTCTTCGCCAGCAACTCCGCGACCGAGATCGGTCGCGTGCTGCTGTGGCTGTCTTCTGGTCCTGTCATCGTGTGTTGCCTCTTGGCCTAGCTACTTCCCGTCCAGCATCGCGCACAGACGTCTCCACCAAGGCCGTTCCATCCGCCTCGCTGTCGAGTTTCCGCAGAATCAGCCCTTCTCGCAATGCCCAGGGGCAGATGTCCACGCTTTCGACGGCGAGAGCGTTCATGCTCGCCTCAGCTACCAAAGCCCCCGCCACGATCTGTGGCGCCCGCTCAGCACTCACCCCTTCCAACTCCGCACGGTCAGCCGCGGTCATCCTAGAGATGAAAGCTATGAGCTGCCGAAGACCGGTAGCTGTCAGTGTCCTCTTGACCCGAGGTCCCGCCCCAGAAGGGGCTGCTCCAGTGAGCCTGGCAAGCGATCGGAACGTCTTCGAGGTCGCCACGGCGAGGTCCGGGCTGCCTGCCTTGAGCGTCTCGGCGCCTGCCTCGGCGATCTCGGTGGCCAGCCAGTCACGAAGCATGGCGACGCGGCGCCGGCCGGGCGGATCGTCGGGCAGCCACTCACGGGTGAGGCGGCCGGCACCGAGCGGTAGCGAGAGCGCAACCTCGGGCTCCTCGTCGACGCCGCTGGACAACTCCAGCGAACCGCCACCGATGTCGATGTTGATGATGCGCCCGGCGCTCCACCCGTACCACCGGCGCACCGCGAGGAACGTCAACCGGGATTCGTCGACCCCGCTGAGCACCTGCAGTGCCACGCCGGTTTCGGCGTTCACCCGCGCGAGCACGTCCTCGGAGTTCTTGGCGTCGCGGACGGCGGAAGTGGCGAAGGCCATCAACTCGGCGCAGCCGGAGCTCGCCGCGATCTTCGCAAGCTCGTCGATGGTGCTGACGAGTTTGTCCGCACCTTTGCGCGTCAACTTGCCCGAGCCGTCGATGGCCTCCGCGAGTCGCAGTGCCGCCTTCGTGGAACTCATCGGCGTCGGGTGACCGCCACGGCGCGCGTCCACCACCAACAGATGGACGGTATTGCTGCCCACATCGAGCACGCCTAATCGCACTCCCACAACTTAACTGGTCTACCGTTGAGTTTTGTGAGCGCATCGCACCCCGGAGAAGTGGAACTGGACTTCGCCCGCGAGTGGGTGGAGTTCTACGACCCTGACAATCCCGAGCATTTGATCGCGGCCGACATGACATGGCTGCTGTCGCGGTGGACGTGTGTTTTCGGCACCCCGGCATGCAAGGGCACCGTGGAGGGCCGCCCCGACGACGGGTGCTGCTCACACGGAGCGTTCCTGTCCGACAAGGACGACCGCGCCCGACTCGACGACGCCGTCAAACAGCTGACCGACGAGGATTGGCAGTTCCGCGAGAAGGGTCTCGGCAAAAAGGGCTACCTCGAGATGGACGAGTACGACGACAAGCCCAACCTGCGCACGCGAAAGTACAAGGGCGCCTGCATCTTCCTGAATCGTCCCGGCTTCGCCGGCGGAATCGGATGCGCGCTGCACAGCAAGGCGCTCAAGCTGGGTGTCGAGCCGTTGACGATGAAGCCGGATGTGTGCTGGCAGCTGCCGATTCGCCGCACCCAGGAGTGGGTGGAGCGGCCGGACGGCACCGAGGTGCTCAAGACTTGGATCACCGAGTACGACCGTCGCGGCTGGGGCGAGGGCGGCGCCGATCTGCACTGGTACTGCACGGGCGATCCGAACGCCCATGTCGGCGCAAAGCCGGTCTGGGAGTCATACGCCCCCGAGCTGACCGAACTGCTTGGCGAGAAGGCGTACGCCGAACTCGCCGCAATGTGCAAGCGGCGCAGCAGTTTAGGCCTGATCGCCGTGCACCCCGCGACCCGCGCCGCCGAATGAGCCGATGTTCTTCCTGTTCCGCCTGATCCCGCCGCGCGCGGACTTCGCGCAGACCATGACGGCCGAGGAACAGCACGCGATGGCCGCGCACATGGACTACTGGCAGCGGCTGCTGCACGACGGCCAGGTGGTGGTCTACGGACCCGTCGCCGACCCCGAAGGCGTCTGGGGTCTGGGCGTGCTGCGCGCCGCCGACAGGGCCGAGGTGCTGGCGATCGGCGAGCGCGACCCGTCAGTCACCGCAGGCATCAACACCTTTGAGGTGTTCGAGATCATGGGCGGCATCACGCGCGCTAAGCGCGATCGCGCTAGCCCTCCAGTTTGTAGCCGAGGCCGCGGACCGTGACGAGGTGCACCGGGTTGGCGGGGTCGGACTCGATCTTCGACCGCAGCCGCTTGACGTGTACGTCGAGCGTCTTGGTGTCGCCGACATAGTCGGCACCCCACACCCGGTCGATCAGCTGTCCTCGGGTGAGCACCCGGCCGCTGTTGCGCATCAGGTACTCGAGCAGGTCGAACTCCTTGAGCGGCAACGTGATCGGCTCGCCGTTGACCGACACGACGTGGCGCTCGACGTCCATTCGCACCGGGCCTGCCTCCAGAACGCCGTCGCCGATCCCTGAGTCGTCGTTGTCGCTGCCGCGACGCAGCACCGCGCGGATCCGCGCGATCAGCTCGCGTGCCGAGTACGGCTTGGTGACGTAGTCGTCGGCGCCGAGCTCGAGCCCGACGACCTTGTCGATCTCGCTGTCCCTCGCCGTCACCATGATGACGGGAACGCTTGAACGGGAACGCAATTGCTTACATACGTCGGTTCCGCTCATCCCCGGCAGCATCAGGTCCAGCAGGACGATGTCGGCACCGGCCCGCTCGAATTCGGCAAGTGCCGATGGCCCGTCGGCCACCACCGTGGCCTCGAAGCCCTCCTTGCGCAACAGAAAGGCCAGGGGATCGGCCAAGGACTCCTCGTCCTCCACGATCAACACGCTGGTCATTAGTCTCGCTAGTCCTCTCGCTCGTCGTGCATTCAGGTCATCGTCATGATCGGGGTAGGCCGGAATCGACAGGGTGAAAGTCGATCCCGTTCCCGGCTGACTCCACAGCCGGATGGATCCGTTGTGATTGGCGGCGACGTGTTTGACGATCGCCAGGCCGAGCCCGGTGCCGCCGGTGGCCCGTGAGCGCGCCTTGTCGACGCGGAAGAACCGCTCGAACACCCGCTCCTGATCCTCGCGGGCGATGCCGATACCGCGGTCGGTGACCGCGATCTCGATGTTCTCGCCGCGACGGCGGCGGCTGATCGACACCGGAGAACCGTTGGGCGAGTAGGCGATTGCGTTCGACACCAGGTTGGCGATCGCGGTCACCAACAGTGGCTGGTCGCCGAGCACCCGGTATCCCGTCGGCGGGTCGGTGGTGATCGCGATGTCGGCATTGTCGGCGGCCACCTTGTAGCGCGACAGCGCCTCGGCCACCACGGTGTCGACGTCGACGGCCTCGAGATCGGGCAGCGGTTCGGCGCCCTGCAGACGCGACAGGTCGATCAGTTCGCCGACCATGTTGGCCAGCCGGTTCGACTCGGTGAGCATCTTCTCGGCGAATCGGCGCACGGTGTCGGGGTCTTCGGCCGAGGCCAGCACCGCCTCGGCGAGCACGCCCATCGCGCCGACCGGGGTCTTGAGTTCGTGGCTGACGTTGGCAACGAAGTCGCGGCGGGTCGCCTCCATCCGGGCGTGCTCGGACTGGTCGTCGACGTAGACGACCGCGAACCGGCGATCGTCCTCGGTCAGCAGCCGTACGTGCCCGCGCACCGACAGCCCCGAGCGGCCGGGGTTGGCGCGTTTGCGCGGCGAAAGGTCGACCTCGCCGTCCTCGCCGGTCGCCAGCGTGCGCTCCGCGGCCAGCCAGGCCCGGTCGTCGAGCAGGCGGTCACGGACCAGCCCCAGCTCGCGGGCCCGGTCATTGGTGTAGACGACGTCACGGTAGGTGTCGACCACCACGATCCCCACCGGCGAACTGCGAGACGATGTGCTCGAGCATCTGCGAGACGGTGATGCCGGACTGCTCGACGGCGCGGCGCTGCCGTCGTTCGAGCAGGCGCGGGGTGAGCCCCGCCCCCAATCGCCACACCGATCACCAGTGCGAGCAGCGCCACGACGGCCGCGAGCAGCATCGCCGATACCACACTCACGCGAAAATCGTACGCATCCGGTGAACGTCATCCCAGCAGCGTGCGGCCAAAACGGGACAAGTCACACGGCCAATCGCAGGTGTTCGGTACGCCGTTTACCCAGTGTTTGCCGTACAGCGCCGCTCGGAAGCACTACTTCGCGCCCTGGGCAGCAACCGCCGCCGCGCCCGCCGCGGCGGCCTCGGGATCCAGGTAGGTACCGCCGATGACCGTCGGCTTGAGGTCGCTGTCCAGGTCGTAGCGAAGCGGGATGCCGGTCGGGATGTTCAGCCCGACCACGTCTTCGTCCGACATTCCGTCGAGGTACTTCACCAGCGCGCGCAGCGAGTTGCCGTGGGCGGCGATCAGCACCGTCTTGCCTGCTCGCAGGTCAGGCTCGATGGTCCCGGTGTAGTACGGCACGAACCGCTCGACGACGTCCTTGAGGCATTCGGTCAGCGGCGGCCCGCCGGGGATGTCGGCATAGCGCGGGTCGCCGTCCTGGCTGTATTCGCTGCCGGGCTCGATCGGCGGCGGCGGGGTGTCGTAGCTGCGCCGCCACGCCATGAACTGCTCGTCGCCGTACTTGGCCTTGGTCTCGGCCTTGTTCAGCCCCTGCAGCGCGCCGTAATGGCGCTCGTTGAGCCGCCAGTCGCGGTGGACCGGGATCCAGTGCCGGTCGGCCGCGTCCAGCGCCAGGTTCGCGGTGGTGATCGCCCGGCGCAGCAGCGACGTGTACAGCACGTCGGGCTGGCGGTCCAGCTCCTTGATCAGCTCGCCTGCGCGCGACCGCTTCGGCCCTGCCCTTCTCGGTGAGGTCGACGTCGACCCATCCGGTGAACAGGTTCAGCGCGTTCCATTCGCTCTCGCCGTGGCGGAGCAGGATCAGCGTGGAATCTCCCATGGCGAGCGATCCTCTCACGAGGCCGATTCAGTCGTCCTCGTCGATCAGGTGGGCGAACGCCTCCAGGTTCTTCAGCGACTCACCGCGCGACACCCGCCACTCCCACTCTTTCTGGATCGACGAGCGAAAACCCAACTCCAGCAACGTATTGAAGTCGGAGTCGACGGCCTCGAGCACCTGGCCGAGCATCCGGTCGATCTCGTCGGCGGTGACCGACTCCAACGCCATCCGGCCGACCAGGTAGATGTCGCCGACGTTGTCGAGCGTGTAGGCGACGCCGTAGAGCCGGCGGTTGCGCTTCAGCAGGAACCGGTAGACGCCCTCGTGGTTTTCGTCGGGCTTGCGGCAGACGAACGCCTCGACGCGCACCGAATGCTCACCGATGGACAGGATGGTGTTCGTCTTCAGCCGGCGCTCGCCCGGCAGTTCGACGATGATGCCTGGCAGCCCGCCGCGCGCGCCCTCGTGGCGGGTGCAGACCAGGCCGTTCTCCTTGCAGGTGTCCTCGATGAGCTGCTGGACGTCGACTCATCGTTCGACTCAAGCCCGGACCCCGCGCCGCATCGCGAAGCGACGGCCGTTGCGTCGGGCCGCCAGGTCCTGCTGCCGATGGCGGGCGCGGTAGTCGGCGATGGCGCGGCCGTAGCTGGTCGAGCAGCGCGTCGACGGTGTGCGCCCACGAGAACGTCGCGGCGTGCTCGACGGCGGCGCGCGCTCATGCGTCGTCGGGGCCGCGGTCCAGCAGCGCGCCGATGGCCTGCGCCCAGTCGTCGACGTCGTGGCCGTCGACCAGCGTGCCGCTGACCCCGTCGCGCACCGCGACCGGCAGCCCGCCGACGGCGGCGGCCACCACCGGAGTGCCGCAGGCCTGCGCCTCGATGGCGACCAGTCCGAACGATTCCGAATAGCTCGGCACGGCGACCAGATCGGCGGCCCGGTAGACGTCGACGAGTTGATCGCGCGACTGCGGCGGCAGGAACGTCACACGTGTCGGCGATACCCAGTTCGTCGGCCAGCCGAATCAGCGCCGTCGGGTGCGGCCAGCCCGCTGCCCGACGGTCCGCCCGCGACCAGCACCCGCAGCGCCGAACCGGCCCGTCAGTTTGGCCGCCGCGCGCAGCAGCACGTCGGGCGCCTTCAGCGGCTGGATCCGGCCGACGAACGCCAGCACCTGCTCGTCGGCGTCGAGCCCGAGCGCGGCGCGGGCGGCGCGCTGGTCGCCGGGCGTGAACATTTCCAGGTCGACGCCGGGGTGGACGACGTCGATGCGCGTCCGGGTCGGCGTGGTGCAGCGAAACAAGTTGCTGCGCTTCGATTTCGGTGTTGACGATCAACCGGTCGGCCTCGTCGACCACCTGCTGCTCACCGACCGCGCGCAGCGGCGGTTCGGGCGAGTCGCCGTCGGCCAGCGCGGCGTTCTTCACCGCGGCCAGGGTGTGCGCGGTGTGCACGAGCGGCACCGCCCATCGATCCCGCGCCAGCCAGCCGACCTGGCCCGACAGCCAGTAATGCGAATGCACGATGTCGTAGTACCCGGGCTCGTGCGTGGCCTCGGCGCGCAGCACGCCCGCGGTGAACGCGCACAGCTGGGTGGGCAGGTCGTACTTGTCCAGGCCCTCGAACGGCCCGGCCACGACGTTGCGGACCAGCACGCCGGGCGCGACCTGCACGACGGGCTGATCGGCCGACGACGTCGCGCGGGTGAAGATCTCCACCTCGACGCCGCGGCGGGCCATCTGCAGCGCGCTCTGCAGCACGTAGACGTTCATCCCGCCGGCGTCGCCGGTACCGGGCTGGGCCAGCGGCGACGTGTGCACCGACAGCACGGCTACTCGTCGCGGAACCGCAAGCCGCGCATCGACCGAGCAGATCCGTGGCTAGGCGCACACAGACATGTCTACACCGTGGCGCAGGCGCGCGGCTGCTACGCAGTCACTTCGGGCCGGCGGCTCAGCGCCCGCCGCATCGCGCCGATCGGATCGGCGTAGAGCCCGCCGAGGGACACCACGCCGGCGCCGGCCTCCTGCACGCGGTTGCCGAACGCGGTCACCCGGATCTGGCGCGGCGGCATCACCGACGCTCCGCGAATGCGGCCTCGACGAGTTCCATGCCCTCGGGATACTCGGTGAACGCCTGGCCGCCGACCACGAGGTCGTCGGGGTTGAGCATGTCGCGCAGCAGGGCGACGGCCTCGCCGAGCACCCGGGCCCGCTCGGCCAGCAGCGCCTGCGCCTGCTCGTTGCCCTGCCGGGCCGCCCGCAGCACCGCCGGCATCGTCGACGCCGGGCCCTCGGCCGGGATGATGCGCGCCTTGCGGGCGGCGATCAGCACCGCCTCGTCGCTCACGGTGGACTCCAGCTGGCCGGTGCCGCCCAGCAGTTCGGAGTGGGCGGGCAGCGCGGCGATGGTGCCCGGCCCGCTGGTCGGGCGAGTGCACCCGCCCGCCGATCGACAGCGCATAGCCGACGGTCTCGCGGGCGTAGACGTAGAGGCTCGTCGACGATCGGGCGTCGGCTGGCCGGCGCACGCCCGAGCAGCAGTTCGGCGCCGGCCATCGCGTCGACGTGGGAGGCGACCGACACCGGCAGGCCGAGCGTCTTCGGCGAGCACCGGGCCGACCGGGGCGTCCGACCAGCCCAGCCGCGGATGGTCGAGGTAGCCGGTGGCGCTGTCGACGACACCACCCGCGGCCACGCCGACCCACAGCGCGCGGCGGCGGTGCCAGCGGCTCAGATAGCGGCGGGCGCTGGCCGCCAGCGACGCCAGCGCGGCGGCCTGCGGATCCGCGCGGTGTCGGCGTCTCGACGACGTCGAGCGTGCGGCCGAACAGGTCGGTGGCCACGATGCTGGTGGTGCGCGCGCCGATGTGGATGCCCAGCGTCAGGTACGGCTCGTGGTTGACCTCGACCGGCACGCGCGGCCTGCCGATGGCGCCGGAGACGGCCAGGTCGGCGCGTTCGCGCAGCACACCCGCGTCGAGCAGCGCGGTGACCTGACGGTTCACCGTCGCGATGCTGAGCTGGGTGACCTGGGCGATGACGTCACGCGCGATCGGACCGCGCAGCCGGGCGGCGCCGAACACCGAGGCGGCCGCGGCGTCGGCCACCCGCAGCGACGGCGCGACGACGTGGTGGCGCGCCAGCAGCGCGCGCTTGGCGTGAGCGGCGGAGGCGGGCTTACGAAGAGTGGTGGTGGCAGTGCGCACGGGATTGTCCTTTTGTGAAGTCGGCTGGTGGGTCTGTGCCACACCCGGCGACTGCAGCAGGACAGCGGATATCAGGAGCGGCGAAGTGCGCAACAACAACAGTGCCGCGTGATGCGGGCAGCCTGACTCCGGGACATACGGTGAACTTAGCACGCCAACTAAAGTTGGGCCGATGACGACACCAGAGACCGACAGAGCGGGTCGCGGTGGTCACCGGCGCCAGCGCCGGCATCGGCGAGGCGACCGCGAAAACCCTTGCAGCCCTTGGCTTTCACGTGGTCTGCGCAGCGCGCCGCGCCGAGCCCGATCGAGGCGCTTGCCGACGAGATCGGCGGCACCGCGATTGTGACGGACGTCACTGATCGCCGACGCCGTGGACGCGCTGGCCGAGCGGCCTGGACCGGGTCGATGTGCTGGTCAACAACGCCGGCGGCGCCCGCGGGCTCGAGCCGGTCGCCGAGGCCGACATCGAGCAACTGGCGCTGGATGTGGGAGGCCAACGTGCTCGGCACGCTGCGGGTCACCCGTGCGCTGCTGCCCAAGCTGATCGACTCCGGCGACGGGCTGATCGTCACCGTCACCTCGATCGCGGCCGTGGAGATCTACGACAACGGCGGCGGCTACACCTCGGCCAAACATGCCCAGGGCGTGCTGCACCGCACGCTGCGCAGCGAGCTGTTCGGAAAACCGGTGCGGCTCACCGAAGTTGCGCCGGGCATGGTGAAGACCGACTTCTCGCTGCGCCGGTTCGACGGCGACGAGGAGCGCGCCGCCAAGGTCTACGAAGGCGTCACCCCGCTGGTGGCCGAGGACATCGCCGAGGTGATCGGATTCGTCGCCAGCCGCCCGTCGCACGTCGACCTGGATCTGATCGTGGTCCGGCCGCGCGATCAGGTCACCGGAGCCAGCGGGTCCCGCTTCAACCGCAGCTGACGGCCTCGAGACGCCGCAGATCGCGATTCACGAGAACGCGATCTGCCACAGTCTCGGCGCGCGGATCTAGCCGCCGGGGCGGCCGTTGACGGGCTGCGGCGCACCCGTCGGCGTGGCAGGCGCGGTGCTCGGGATCCCCGCCGGTGAGGTCTGCGTCCGACAGCGCCGACATCGACTCCCACTCGTCCCACGGCACGGCCCAGTCCCAGATGTCGCCGTCGGCGTAGGACAGCTCGATCGAGGTCCCGGTGACCTCGACGGGGTCGCCGTAGATCGCGCTGTTGAAGTACTGCTGGGCGTCCTCGGTCGACAGGTTGATGCAGCCGTTGGTGACGTTGGTGTTGCCCTGCGCGCCGGAGCTGGCCGGGTTGGCGTGGATGAACTCGCCGTTGTTGGAGATCCGCACCGCGAACCGCTCGTGGACGTTGGCGTAGCCGGCGGCGGGGTTGGTCATGTAGAAGTCTTCGTACTTCTCGGTGACGACGTGGACGCCGCTGCGGGTGACGTTGCGGTCCAGGTCGCCCTCGCCGTAGCTGCACGGGAAGTCCATGATCACGCCCGCGTCGCGTCGAGCACCTGGATGCGGTGCGACGACGCCTCGGCCTTGACCACCTGGCGGCGGCCGATCTCGAAGTTCAGCGTGAAGTCCTGCGCGCCGAAGGCGCCGTCGCCGAACGGCGACGCCGTAGAGCTTCGCGTCGACGTTGCACCTTGGTGCCCGCCGGGTAGTACTCCCGGGTGCGCCAGTGCACGCGCGAACCGCCGACCTCGTCGGGCAGCCACGCCCAGCTGCCCTCGACCGGCGGCTCGGTGGTGACCTTCAGCGCCTTCTCGACGGACGCCTTGTCGCTGATCGACGCGTCGAACTGGATGATGATCGGCGCCGCGACGCCGACGACCTGACCGTCGGCGAGCTGGAACTGGCCGTTGACCTGGGTGCTGGGGTTGACGGTGGTGAAGTTGCCTGCGACCGGGACCGCCTTGCCGTCGCGGCCGACCACCGAGCCGCCCCAGGTGTACTCGACGCCGTAGCCGAGCGGCTTCGGTGACGGTGAAGGCGGTGCGGTCGCGGTTGAGCGCGCCCGCGACGACCTTGCCCTCGGGATTGGTCAGCGCGACGCGCTGGAACCAGCCGTCGCTTCACCTCGACGCCGACCGGCGCGGTCGGCGCGACGTCGGTGGCCGCGTCGGCCGGCTGGAAGTTCATCGACGGGGCGGGCGGCGCGCTCGGCCTCGCCGGACGTGTGTGCCGCAGACCGATTCGAACAGGCCGCCAGCGCGCCCGGCGCGACGACCCCGACCGCAAGTGCGGTCAAGGCGCGCCGACGACTTATCGACGGCAGTGCGATTGGCGGGGCTCACGTGGACCCAGGGTACCTAGAGAGCGCGCCCCAATCAGAATCGGCTCGGGTGTGAGTTCGATCCCGAATGTCGTTCTGCACACCGTCGCGTACCGCCCTGGCCAGCGCAATCACGTCGGCGGTGGTCGCGCCGCCCCGATTGGTCACAGCCAGCGCATGCTTGGTCGACAGCCGCGCCGGAGCGCCGTCGCCGGGGTAGCCCTTGCCGAAGCCGGCGCGCTCGACGAGCCAGCCCGCGGCCAGCTTCACGCCGTCGGGCGCCGGATAGTTGGGCACGTCGGCCCGTCGACGCTGGCTCTGCAGCCGCTCGAACTCGGCGGGCGTCACGACGGGGTTGGTGAAGAACGACCCGACGCTCCAGGTGTCGTGGTCGGCCGTCGTCGAGCACCATGCCCTTGCCGGCCCGCAGCGACAGCACCGCCTCCCGCACGCGGGTCGGGTCGACGCGCGAATCCGGTTCGGCGCCAAGCGCGTTGGCCAGCTCGCCGTAGCGCAGCGGTGCGCTGCGCCCGTCGGGGTCCAGCGCGAACTCCACCTCGAGCACGATCGCGTGCCTGCGGAGTGCTTGAGGATGCTGGTGCGGTAGCCGAACTGCAGCGGCTCCGGTGCCACCCACCGGTCCTCGCCGGTGCGGCGGTCGAGCAGCCGCACCCGCCGGATGGTGTCGGCGACCTCGGCGCCGTACGCGCCGACGTTCTGCACCGGTGTCGCGCCGGCCGATCCCGGGATGCCCGAAAGGCATTCCAGCCCGCCGAGCCCGTGTGCCAGCGAGGTGACCACGACGTCGTCCCACACCGCGCCGGCCTCGGCGCGCACGACGTTGCCCTCGACGGTGATCTCGGTGTTGGCGAGCAGCACGACGGTCAGGTCGGTCAGGTCGTCGGCCAGCACGACGTTGGATCCGCCGGCCAGCACCAGCGCGTCGTCGTCGGGGCCGAGCGCGCAGCGCACGTCGACGACCTTCTGGGTGGTGTCGCATGTGATCAGCCGCCGCGCGACGGGCCCGACGCGCAGTGTGGTCAGCGGCGCCAGCGGCACCGCCTCCGCGACGGCCGCACCCCCTATTGCGAACCGACCACGGGCGGTAACGGTAGCCTGGCCAGCTATGCCGCGTTCATTCGACATGGCCGCCGAATACGACGGCAGCGTCGAACAGGTCCACCGGGCATTCGGCGATGAGCAGTACTGGCTGGCGCGGTTGACGGATTCCGGCGCCGACGACTACTCGCTGGACTCGATGACCGTCGACGAACGGCGGCATCGACGTCGTCACCACCCAGACGCTGCGCGCCGACCGGTTGCCCGGCGTGGTGACGCAGTTCCACCGCGGCGACCTGAGCTTCGTGCGCGAGGAGACCTGGACGCCGGTCGCGACGGGCAGGCCACCGCGACCGTCAAGGGCTCGATCACCGGCGCGCCCGCGACGCTGACCGGCACCGCCGTGCTCGCCCC
This sequence comes from uncultured Actinomycetota bacterium, assembly GCA_963766465.1. Lineage (GTDB taxonomy): Bacteria > Actinomycetota > Actinomycetes > Mycobacteriales > Mycobacteriaceae > Mycobacterium. The sequence goes on along the minus strand of CAVXZT010000008.1, from coordinate 467,706 downwards.
GGCAAAATCCGGCGCCGGCTCGCGACTGGAGTTCAAGGCCACCGTCGAGGTCAACATCCCGCTCGTCGGCGGCAAGATCGAGAACTTCATCGGCAGCCAACTCGTCGACCTGTTGATCGCAGAACAGCGCTTCACCACGGTGTGGATCACGGAGAACACCTAATCCGCACGTAAAATTACGTTCCATGTCGCGTCGCATGGATTACACCATCGCGTTCGACGCCCCGGCCGAGAAGATCTACCAGGACTTCACCAGCCGAGAATATTGGCAAACCCTGATGGACGCCTATCGCTTCCTGACGCCGCAGTCGGAGATCACCTCGTTCTCCTCCGGCGAGCGCGGCACCGACATCGTCTTCGTGCAGAAACTGCCGCGGATGTACCTGCCGCCGATCGCGCGGACTGTCATGCCGGTCGACATGGTCATCACCCGCACGCAGCATTTCGATCCCTTACGACCACGTGAGCAACCGCGCGAAGGGCACCTACGCCGCGTCGATCCCGCACGGCCCGGGCCGTTTCGGCGGCCACTACTTCCTCACCGACACCGAGTCAGGCAGCCCGCTGCGGCTGGCGAGCGTCTGCAAGGTGAACATCCCGTTCGTCGGCGGGGCGCTCGAGGACCTGATCCTGCACCACATCAGACTGCTCTTCGACGCCGAGGAGGCGTTCACCGCCGACTGGATCTGCCAATCATCACTAGGCCCGTCGGACAGCCTCACCCGAGGCACCACGGGCTACAACCGGCTGCGCCGCAGCGACCGCTGGCTGGTGCATTCGCGACGGGTGCGCGCCGCGCTGCTGTCCGCCGCCGACCCGCTGGTAGTCGACCTCGGCTACGGCGCGCTGCCGGTGACGACGCTGGAGCTGGCGGCGCGACTGCGGGTGGTGCGCGCCGATGTCCGAGTCGTCGGCCTGGAAATCCATCCCGAACGGGTCGAGCGGCCCGCGCGCCGCCGAGAACGGCACAGTCGAATTCGCGCTCGGCGGTTTCGAATTGGCCGGGCGGCAGACCGGTTTTGGTGCGCGCGTTCAACGTGCTGCGCCAGTACCCGGCCGACGCGGTGCCCGAGGCGTGGTCGACGATGCAGCGGCGCTGGCGCCGGGTGGGCTGATCGTCGACGGCACCTGCGACGAGTTGGGCCGGCTCTGCTGCTGGGTGCTGCTGGACGCCGACGGGCCGATCAGCCTGACGCTGGCCTGCGATCCGTTCGCGATCGAACGCCCGTCGGATCTCGCCGAGCGGCTGCCCAAGGTGCTGATCCACCACAACGTGGCACGGCCAGCCGATCCACACGCTGCTGACCGCCGCGGACCGAGCATGGGCCAGCGTCGCGGGCCACGGCGTGTTCGGCCCGCGGGTGCGGTGGCGGGCGATGCTGGATCTGCTGCGCGACGAGGGTGTCGGAGTCGAGCCGCCGCGTCGCCGCATGCGCGACGGCGTGCTTTCCGTGCCGTGGCCGAGTCGCCCCGGTCGCTCCTGGCCGGTGCGCGCCGCAGCTAGTCTGAGCGGCATGCGGATCGCCCTCGCACAGATCCAGAGCGGCACAGAGCCGGCGGCCAACCTCGGCCTTGTCGAGGAGTACACCCGGCGCGCCGCCGACGCCGGCGCCGGCCTGGTGCTGTTCCCCGAGGCGACCATGTGCCGGTTCGGGGTGCCGCTCGCACCGATCGCCGAACCGCTCGACGGGTCATGGGCGTCGGCCGTCCGCGCGATCGCCGAGCGGGCCGGCATCGTCGTCGTCGCGGGCATGTTCGTCCCCGCGGATGACGGCGGCAGGGTCACCAACACGCTGATTGCGACGGGCCGCGGCGTCGACACGCACTACGACAAGATCCACCTCTACGACGCGTTCGGCTTCACCGAGTCGGACACCATCGCGCCTGGGCACGAACCCGGTGATGATCACCGTCGACGGCGTGAATGTCGGCCTGACCCTGTGCTACGACGTCCGCTTCCCCGAGCTCTACGTCGAATTGGCCCAGCGCGGAGCGCAACTCATCACTGTGCACGCGTCGTGGGGCACCGGCCCCGGCAAGCTCGAACAGTGGACGCTGCTGGCGCGCGCCCGCGCCGTGGATACGACCGGCTTCATCGCCGCAGTCGACCAGGCCTACCCCGGCGACGAACTCGCCGCCGCCGGGCCGGTTGGCGTCGGCGGCAGTCTGGTCGCATCGGCCGTCGGCGAGGTGGTCGCGTCAGCACGCGCCGACCCGCAGTTGCTCGTATCCGATCTCGACCTCGAGGCGGCCCAGAAGGCCCGCGAGACCATCGCGGTATTGCGTAACCGCCAAGAGCCACCCATGCGCGGTAGGGCAGAATCGCTGAGGTGACCGACCCCTGGGCTCACCCGGCCAATCAGCCACCACCCGTCCCGCCGCCGCCGCAGTTCCCGCAGGGCCCCCCTCCGGGCCAGGGTGGACTTCCCCCTCAGGGCGCGCCGGGCGAGCCCCAGAAGACGGACTCGTCGCTGCTGGCCAAGATCGCGGGCCTGTTCCGTGACCCGCTGTCGATCGTCCTCGTCCTCGTCATCGTCGTGGCACTGGTCGCTCGCCGGTCTGCTCGCAGGCGAGCTGTACGCGCGCAGGGCGCGGCGACTCGGTGATCACCAAGGCCACCGAATGCGTGGTCCAGGACAGCGCCAAGGCGTCGTTCGGCGTCGTTCCGCCGTTCCTGTGGCAGCACATGTCCGGCCACTACACCAACATCAACATCGAGACCGCGGGCAACCAGATCCGTCAGGCCAAGGGCATGAAGGTCACCATCAACATCAAGGATGTCCGGCTGGAGGACACCGCGAACGCCAGCGGCTCGATCGGATCTTTGGTCGCGAACATCGCCTGGTCGTCCGAAGGAATCAAGCAGACCATCCAGGACGCCATTCCGCTGATCGGCTCGTTCGTCACCGGTGTGACGACCGACCCGTCGGCAGGCACCGTCGAGTTGCAGGGCGCGCTCGGCAAGATCATCGCAAAGCCGGCGGTCGTGGACAACGGGATCTCACTGCAGGTGACAGAGCTGACCGGCCTCGGCTTCTCGCTGCCGCGCGAGACCGTGCAGCCCGCGCTCGACGCGTTCACCGAGTCAATGACCAAGAACTACCCGCTCGGCATCCACGCCGACAGCGTCCAGGTCACGGACACCGGTGTGGTGAGCCAGTTTTCGACACAGAACGCGACGATCCCGAAGGGCAACGAAGACCCCTGCTTCGCGGGTCTCTAGCCCAGCCCGTCGAGCACGGCGCGCGTGCCGGATAGCCCGAGACGGGTGGCGCCTGCGTCTAGCATCGCCACCGCATCGGCTGCCGTGCGGATGCCACCGCTCGCCTTGACGCCGAGCCGATCCCCGACAGCGCCCGCCATCAGCTCGACGGCGCGGACCGATGCGCCCCCGCTGGGGTGAAATCCGGTGGAGGTCTTCACAAAACCGGCACCGGCGTCCTCGGCGATCCGGCACACGTCGACCAGCCTCTGCTCGCCGCCCAAGACAAGCAGTGCGGCCGACTCGACGATGACCTTCAAGATGGCGTGGTCTCCTATCGCGTCGAACACCGCGGCGACGTCGGCCCGCACGGCGTCGAAGTCGCCTTGAAGGGCCGATCCGACGTCGATGACCATGTCGATCTCGTCGGCGCCTGCGGCCACGGCAAGTCGAGCCTCTTCGGCCTTGATCGCCGAAAGATGTTTGCCTGAAGGGAAACCCACGACCGATGCGATGTCATATTCACCCGTTCGGAACGACTTGGCCGTCGCCACCATCGTCGGCGATACGCACACCGCGAACACCTCGAGTTCTTCCGCCTCCTGAAGCACTGCGATGACGTCGGCCTCGGTCGCCTCCGGTTTGAGCAGCGTGTGGTCGACGAGACCGGCCACGGCCTCGCGGCTGTGTGCGGCACTAGTAAACGGTTCTTCGGTGCCGCCGGGGTTGCAGCGCGCATCGGCCATCTCGTCGTCGGAGACTTCGTTTCGCCACGGTTCGAGATTCCAGCTGATCTTGCCTGGCTGGGCCAACTCGGCGAATTCCCAGTGGCACTCGAACTGGTGCCGCATGCCGGGCATGTCGGCGTCCGGCGAAAGCGTCAGTACCTCGCCCCACGCCTCGTCGGCGGCCGAGGTCGTGGCCACTAACGACGCCTCCCTACCTGACTCCGTCGGGTACACCCGAAGGCTGGACAGGTCACCCCACTTCGCCCACTGGACGTGGTCGATGTACGGCGGGCCGGGAACCGGATCGGCGGAGGCAACGGGAGTGAAAAGGAGGGGGGCGGTTAGGGCCGCGATCGCGGCGGCGATGACGAGGCGCACGCGACTATCGGGACTTGCCCTGGATTTCCAGAATCTTGGGCCGGACGTCCACGAGATAGACGCCCGCCGCGACGGCCGCGATAGCCACGCCGGTGATGCCGAGGACCAATGCCAGCAGCACGCCGACACCGAGGATCACCAGCCAGACCGGCTTGGTCAGTTTCTCGGCGGCGGTGTAGGCGTCGGGTCGCTGCAAAGCGGCGTGAACGAACGCGTACACCGTCGTCACCAACACCGCGATCTGCAAAACAGCGAGGACGTAACCCACTAGGCCTTGTAGCTCCACATAGCTAGCCTAAGCGGGTTACGTCCCCGGGTCGACTACTGAGTCACCCGCAAGGGGTGACCAGCGTCGGATTTACTTCTGGGTGACCTTCTTGGCCGGCAGCCTTCTTGGCCGGGGCCTTCTTGGCCGGCGCCTTCTTGGCCGGGGCCTTCTTGGCCGGGGCCTTCGCAGCCTTCTTCGCCGGCAGCTCGACGCCGACCAGCTTGGCGGCACGCTCGCCCACCGCGCGGGTCTGCGACGCCACGTTGCCCAACGCCTCCTGGGTTAGCTCGACGGCCTGATCCGACAGGCCGGCGACCCGCTCGCGACCCTCTTCGAGCGCATTGGTGTTACGCAGCCGCTCCAGCGCAGCCTCGCCACGCTCGACGAGATTGTTGTAGCGGCTCTGAGCGGCGTCCGCGTAGCTCTCGGCGACCTTGCGCAGCTCTTCGCTGGTCAGCCGCTCACGCAGCTCACCGAACTGAGTCGGCAGGTCTTCCTGCAGCTTGGTCAGGCGTGCACGGCTCTCCTCGACGCGCGCCTCGGCGTCGGTGCGAGCCTCGCCCGCGCGATCGCGCAGGGTGGCGACGATCTCGTTGACCCGCTCGAGGGCGAGGTCGGCGGCACCAACCGCGGCAAGCAGCGGGGCCTTGAGGTCGTCGACGGTGGGCTGGTTCTTAGCAGCAGCAGTCTTCTTGGTCGCCATGTTCGTAGTTCCTCTCACTGAGTTTCGTTGTATTGCTGGATTTCTAGAGTGGGTGCGTGGTCTGCAATCGGTTCAGTCGTCGGCTCCTCACTGACGGCTTCGTTCTGTTGGCAAAATGACGTGTAGATGTCGAGCAGCACCTGTTTCTGCCGCTCGGTGATCGCCGTGTCGGTGACGATGGCGTCTCGGACCTCGCTGGGATCGCTGGGTTCCAGGATCCCGGCGCGGACATAGAGCACTTCCGCGGACACCCGCAGCGCCTTGGCGATCTGTTGCAGCACGTCGGCGGAGGGTTTCCGCAATCCCCGCTCGATCTGGCTGAGGTAGGGATTACTGACGCCGGCCTTCTCGGCCAACTGCCGCACGGATACCTGCGCAGCTTCGCGCTGGGTGCGAATGAACGAACCGATGTCCGACGCAGCGCTGGACACGACAGCGGCAAGATTTTCATCCTGCGGCATGGTTAGCCCCCTCGTTGCGTTGGGTATCCGGTTAGCGACGAGCACAACCGTACGACGGGGTGCTAACTTTTGCAAGCAGTAGTTAGCGCAGGTCAGAAGAGTAGCTGGGCTACAGAATAGATAATCAGGCCCGCCAGCGAACCCACCACAGTGCCGTTGATCCTGATGAATTGCAGGTCACGGCCGACGTGCAATTCGATCCGCTTACTCGCCTCGTCGGCGTCCCAACGCTCGATTGTGTCGGTGATCACTGTCGTGATTTCGGCCCCGTATTGGGAGACGAGGTGCTGTGCGGCCCGGATGATCCAGTTGTCCACCTTGTCGCGCAGATCGGCGTCGTCGCGCAGTGACTCGCCGATGTGCATCGGCGGAGTCCGCGATGCGTGTCCGCAGGGCCGATGACGGATCGTCGACGGACTCCAGGAATATCCGTTTTGCGGCGTTCCACGCGGTTTCAGCCGCCTTCGCGATCTCGTCCCTGGCCATGATCTGCTTCTTGACGTCCTCGGCCTTGCCGATCGTGTCCGCGTCGTGCTGCAGGTCGTCGGCGAACTCGAAGAGGAACCGAGTGGCCGAGCGCCGCAGCTCATGGTCCGGATTGCGCCGCACCTTGTCGGTGAAGTCCATCAACTCGCGATGGATGCGGTCGCCGACGAGATGGTCGACCCAGCGCGGCGACCAGGTCGGCGAGTCGCGCTCAACCACGCGCTCGATGATCGGGCCGCCATTGAGCGACCACTGGAACGCGCGGTCGGCCAGCAGCTGGAGCAGCGCTTCCTGACGGCCTTCTTCCAGCAGCGTGGCCAGCACTCGGCCGATCGGTGGTCCCCATTGTGGCTCGGCGATCCGCTTGACGATCATTCGGTCGAGAACGGCTTGCACGTCCTCGTCACGCAGCATTTCCACCAAAACCCGCAGCACCGTGGAGGCCTCGCCTGCGACCCGCTCGGCATGCGCCGGCTCCGAGAGCCACTTGCCGAGTCGGCCCGCGACCTGGGCGTCGCGCAGCTTGGTCTCGACGACCTCCGGCGACATGAAGTTCTCCCGCACGAAGGCGCCCAGGCCCTCGCCGAGCTGATCCTTCTTCTTCTTGATGATCGCGGTATGCGGGATCGGGATGCCGAGCGGATGTTTGAAAAGGGCGGTGACTGCGAACCAGTCGGCCACCCCACCGACCATGCCCGCCTCGGCGGCGGCGCGGACGTATCCCACCCAGGGGGCGGCGCCGTGGGACTGCGCCCAGGTGCACATCAGGAAGATCACGGTGGCTCCGAAGAGGAAGCTCAGCGCGACGACCTTCATCCGGCGAAGGCCGCGCAGGCGCTCCGCGTCGGCGGCACTGTCGGCACCCGCCAGCGACTCCGCGAAGCTGGCCCGAGGAGCCGTCGTCACCCGCTCGCCAGCGTCCGGTCTGTGTGCCACTCCTACATCATCCGCTACGCCGCCACGGCGCGGCCGGTCCGACAACCCTTGCTGTCAAGATCGGCCGTAGTATCAAGGGGACCTAGGGAACGGATTGCGGCGATAGTGGCACAGCAGACCCCGGCGGTGGCGGTCAAAACCGATGGACGCAAACGGCGCTGGCACCAGCACAAGGTGGAACGCCGCAATGAGTTGGTAGACGGCACCCTCGAGGCCATCCGGCGGCGCGGCAGCAACGTCAGCATGGACGAGATCGCCGCCGAGATCGGGGTCTCCAAGACGGTTCTGTACCGCTACTTCGTCGACAAGAACGACTTGACCACCGCGGTGATGATGCGCTTCGCGCAGACCACGCTGATCCCCAACATGGCCGCGGCACTGTCGTCGAATCTGGACGGCTACGACCTCACCCGCGAGATCATCCGGGTCTACGTCCACACGGTCGCCGACGAGCCCGAGCCGTACCAGTTCGTCATGGCCAACAACTCGGCCAGCAGGACCAAGGCCGTCGCGGATTCCGAGCGGATCATTGCCCGCATGCTCGCGGTCATGCTGCGGCACCGAATGGTCGCCGTCGGCATGGACACCGGCGGCGTCGAGCCATGGGCCTATCACACCGTCGGCGGCGTCCAGCTCGCCACACACTCCTGGATGTCGAATCCGCGGATGAGCTCCGACGAGCTGATCGACTACCTGACGATGTCGTCGTGGAACGCACTGTGCGGCATTGTCGAGGTCGGCGGATCGTTGGAGAAGTTCCGCCAACAGCCCCACCCGTCGCCGGTCGTGCCGTCACATTGATTGGCCGATGACTAGTCCCGCGGATCTGCCCAAGCTCTGGACACACGAGCCACACGACCATTTGGTGTTCCGCGATGGTGACAAGGTCGCGAACATCGATACCAGCGCCACTCCCGGTTTCAAGGGCAAGAAGAGCGACGCCGCTGCGCTGCAGCCTGAGCGCAACGAGCGATTCGCTCAGCTGCAAGAGATGCTGTACGCCAACAGCAGAGCCGGCGACGACAACCGCTCAGTGCTGCTGGTGCTGCAAGGCATGGATACCGCGGGCAAGGGCGGCATCGTCAAACATGTTGTGGGAGCGGCTAATCCGCAGGGCATTCGCTACACCGGGTTCGGCGTGCCCAACGAGGAAGAGCGCAAACACGCCTACCTGTGGCGCATCCGGCGGGCGCTCCCGCCTGCCGGACACATCGGCGTGTTCGACCGGTCGCACTACGAGGACGTGCTTGTGGTCCGGGTGCACAACATCGTGCCGCCCGAGGTGTGGGGACGGCGCTACGACGAGATCAACCGATTCGAGCGCAAGCTGGTCGACGAGGGCATGACGATCATCAAAGTGGCGATGTTCGTTTCGTTGGACGAACAGAAGGCTCGGCTGTCCGAGCGGCTCGACCGCCCCGACAAATACTGGAAGTACAACCCGAAGGACGTCGACGAGCGGCTGCTGTGGCCCGCCTACCAGGAGGCGTATCAGGCCATGCTCGAACGCACGTCAACGGACTGCGCGCCATGGCATGTGGTGCCGTGCGACCGCAAGTGGTACAGCAGGCTTGCCATCCTCGAGCTATTGATCGAGGCGTTAGAAGGCCTCGACTTGTCTTGGCCACCAGCGGCTTTCGACGTCAAGGCGGAGAAGAAGCGGCTCGCTAAAGCCTGACTCAGCCCTTGGTGAGCGTGAACTGGCCCACGTTGCATATCCCGCGACGGAAGAAGTCGGCGCATCCCGTCAAGTAGTGCAGATACCGGTCGTAGACCTCTTCGGAAGTCATGGCGATCGCATCGTCACGACGGGCCACCAGTTTGGAAGCCCACATGTCCAATGTCTTGGCGTAGTGCGGCCGCAGCAGCTGAATTCGCTCCACCGCGAATCCGGCGCCCCCCGAAAACTCGACGACGTCTCGTTCACACGGCAGCTCACCGCCGGGAAATATCTCCCTGCCGATGAACTGCATGAACTTCAGATCGCTGATCGTGACCGGAATCCCCTGCTCGTGAAAGTAATTCCGCGGATAGCCAAGGATCGTGTGCAAGAGCATGCGACCGTCGGCTGGCAGAACACTGTGAGCCATCTCGAAGAACGCTGAGTAGCGCACCTTCTTGAAGGCCTCGAACGCACCGATGCTGACGATCCGATCGACAGGTTCGTCAAATTCTTCCCAGCCCTGCAGACGCACCTCCGCCGAACGCGACGACGTGATCGCGGCCAGTCGTTTTCTGCTGTACTCACACTGGTTGCGGCTCAGCGTGATGCCGATGACGTTGACGTCGTACTTCTGAATCGCGAGCTCCAGCGCGCCGCCCCAACCGCATCCGACGTCGAGCAACGTCATCCCCGGCTCAAGCCCGAGCTTCCCCAACGCGAGGTCGAACTTTGCGACTTGTGCTTCTTCGAGTGTCATGCCGTCGCGCTCGTAGTAGGCACAGGTGTAACCCATTGTCGGACCGAGAAAGAGCGCGAAGAAGTCGTCAGATACGTCGTAAATCGACTGGGACTCTTCGTAGTACGGCGAAAGGTCTGACCTGAGTTCCGACATTCGTGACTACCTCGTGTTCTTTGCTGAACGCGACCAGCCGCCCCAGCCGGGCACGGCGGTGCGTCAAATATACGCTGCCACACGGCAAATACTGATCAGGCCCACCGGCCCGACCAGAACGTAGCCTAACTAATTGACGCGCCCGTTGCCAGTGCAGGTGCATCAGTACTTGTAGAAACCCTGCCCGGACTTCTTGCCGAGTTGACCGGCTTCCACCATGCGCAACAGCAGCGGCGGAGCCGCGTACAAGGGCTCCTTGAATTCTTCAAACATCTTGTCCGCGATGAGTTTTAATGTGTCGAGCCCGACCAGATCGGACAGCTTCAGCGGCCCCATCGGATGCGACAAACCGGCGACGACAGCCTTGTCGACATCCTCCACCGTCGCAAATCCGGCCTCCACCATACGGATTGCCGACAGCAGATACGGCACCAACAACGCGTTGACGACGAAGCCGGACCGGTCGGAGCAGCGCACTACCTGCTTGCCAAGCACATTGCTCGCGAATTCTTCGGTGCGCGCGGCGGCCGATTCGGAGGTCACCAGAGTGCTGACCAGTTCGACCAGAGGCAGCACCGGCACCGGATTGAAGAAGTGCAGGCCGAGCACCCGACCCGGATTCTGCGTCGCCGCAGCGATTTTCATGATGGGGATACTGGACGTATTCGACGCAAGCACTGCGTCGGGATCGGTGATGAGCTTGTCGAGTTCGGCAAAGATCTTGCCCTTAACGACGTCGTCCTCGATGACCGCCTCGATCACCAGCTGACGATCGGATAAATCGGCAAGGTTGGTGGTGAAGTTCAGGTTGTCCAGTGCCGCGGTGCGCTCGCGCTCGGTGATCTTGCCGACGCTCACGCCGCGCTCAAGCGACTTGGCGATGCGAGCCGTGCCCGCAGTGGTCAGGGCCTCGGTGGGCTCATAGACGATGACGTTGACGCCTGCCCTTGCGGACACCTCGGCGATTCCGGCGCCCATCTGCCCCGCGCCGATCACGCCTACTCGTTCGATTGGATTGCTCAATTTCGCCTCCTACATGCGTCAAGCCCCGCCCAAGGGTTCTGGGCGGGGCTTGCGCTGTCAAGCCGTCGGCCTCGTGAGCCTAGGCCCGGTCTAGTGCCTTGATCGTCAGTGGCTCCAGTCTTCGGTTCCACTTCCTCAACGCGGGCTACGCCCGCTTGATCGTCAGTGGAACTGGCCCTCTTCGGTCGAACCGCTCAGAGCGGTCGTCGACGAGGTGGGATCCACGGTGGTGGCGATCCGGTCGAAGTAGCCGGCGCCAACCTCACGCTGGTGCTTCGTCGCGGTGTAGCCGCGTTCCTCGGCGTCGAACTCGCGCTCCTGAAGCTCGACGTAGGCGCTCATCTGGTTGCGGGCGTAGCCGTAGGCCAGGTCGAACATCGAGTAGTTCAGGGCGTGGAAGCCGGCCAGCGTGATGAACTGGAACTTGAAGCCCATCGCACCCAGCTCCTTCTGGAACTTGGCGATGGTCGCGTCGTCGAGGTGCTTCTTCCAGTTGAACGACGGCGAGCAGTTGTAGGCCAGCATCTGGTCGGGGAACTCGCTCTTGACGCCTTCTGCGAACTTCGCCGCCAGCTCGAGGTCCGGGGTGCCGGTCTCCATCCAGATCAGATCGGAGTACGGCGCGTAGGCCTTGGCGCGGGCGATGCAGGGCTCCAGGCCGTTCTTGACCCGGTAGAAGCCTTCCTTGGTGCGCTCACCCGTGATGAACGGCTGGTCGCGCTCGTCGACGTCGGACGTGATCAGCGTGGCTGCCTCGGCATCGGTGCGGGCGATCACGAGGGTCGACACGTCGGACACATCGGCCGCGAGCCGGGCCGAGGTCAGGGTGCGGATGTGCTGCTGGGTCGGGATGAGCACCTTGCCACCGAGATGGCCGCACTTCTTCTCCGACGCGAGCTGATCCTCCCAGTGCGAGCCCGCGACACCGGCCGCGATCATGGCCTTCTGCAGCTCGTAGACGTTGAGCGCGCCGCCGAAGCCGGCCTCACCGTCGGCGACGATCGGGGCAAGCCAGTTCTCGATCGAGGTGTCGCCCTCGACCTTGGCGATCTGGTCGGCGCGCAGCAGCGCGTTGTTGATGCGGCGCACCACCTGTGGCACCGAGTTGGCCGGGTAGAGGCTCTGGTCCGGGTAGGTGTGGCCGGAGAGGTTCGCGTCACCGGCGACCTGCCAACCGGACAGGTAGATGGCCTTCAGGCCTGCGCGCACCTGCTGAACCGCCATGTTGCCGGTCAGCGCGCCGAGCGAGTTGACGAACTCCATGTCATGCAGCTGGTTCCACAGCACCTCGGCACCGCGGCGGGCCAGCGTGGCCTCCTCGACGACCGAGCCCTGCAGGGCCACCACGTCGGCGGGGGTATAGGTGCGCTCAATGCCCTTCCACCGCGGATTGGTGTCCCAGTCGTGCTGGATCTGTTCGGGTGACTTCGGCGTGCCAACGGTTGACATTGGTGCTCCTTCTTTTACAGGTCGCTGGAGGCGTTACACCCCTCGGTGGCTGTTAACGCTCCAGAAGCTTCACTGGTGTGCTAACTCGAGAATGCACCATGTCATAACCGCAGGTCCACCCGTTTCACTTGCCAATTTTCGCCAACGCCTCGCGTTAACTTGCTAAGTTTGCAAACGTGGCTATCGCTGTACCGGTTCAGTAGCTACTCGCCGGTAGCGCAATTTCCGCTGGTCAGTACGCTCGTACTGTTAAACCGGATCGAGTCAGAGGGCGAAGATGGCTGCGACGGCTTTCGTCTCGTCGCCGACCGCATATGTGAGCGTTGTAACAGTGCGATCCGCCAGCTCGGCGCCGAACTGTTCGGTCGACCCGGCCGGGTGCACGTGCGAAATGATCTCCAGCTTGTCGCCGAGCGCGACCGCGGCGTCGTGCTCGATGGTCACCCGGATCGGCCTGTGGGCCAGTTCCGGCGTGCTGTACAGGTAGTCCTCGATCACGGTCCAGTACACGGAGTTGTTCATGTGATCGAAGATGTCGATGTCACTGACGCGGACGGGGAATTCGCGGATGTGTGCGGCGTCCTCGCGGCTACCCGCCTTCAGATAGGCCTTCCACCTCAACCGATCCACGTCGGTGGTGCGCTGCAGGCCTTCGATGAAGTCGTCGGAGATGCGTGCCGGGCCCTGGGTTTCGCGGTTGATGTTGATCCAGAACGCCTCGGACTCGATCAGCCCGCCCTTGCGTCCGTCGATGCGCACGCGCATCTCGCACCAGCGGTTCGAAGTGCCCGAACACCAGCGCCGCATCCGCAGCATGTCCTTGAACTCGATCGGTTCGAGCATGTCGATCATCGTGCGTCGCACGATCCAGAGGGGGTGGGTCTCGTCGTACCCCATTTCGCGCAGCTGGTCCGAGCCGATGTCCTGGATGTGACGGGTGGCGGCGTCGAACCGCAGCCTGGCTTCGCGGTCGGTGTCGGCCACCCGCAGCGGCCACTCCCTGTCGAAGACGTCGGGGTGCGGATCGGGCACAGGCATCATCACCTTCGCCAAACCGGTGCTGCCCGCCATGAGGCACGATCCTGCCACAGGCGCCGATCTGCCAACAATGCGAAGCCCGGCTTCGCAGCGTTGTTAGGCTGTCTGACGTGGCGAAAACGTTTGTCGGCTCGAGGGTGCGACAACTGCGTAGCGAGCGCGGGTTCAGCCAGGCGGCGCTGGCGCAGATCCTGGAGATTTCGCCGAGTTACCTCAATCAGATCGAGCACGACGTTCGACCGCTGACGGTGGCCGTTCTGCTTCGGATCACCGAGGTGTTCGGCGTCGACGCAACGTTCTTCGCATCCGAGGACGACACCCGCCTGGTCGCCGAGCTGCGCGAGGTCACCATGGACCGCGACGTGGGCATCGAGGTCGACCTCGCCGAGGTCGCCGACATGGTCGGCGCGCATCCAACCTTGGCCAGGGCGATGGTGAACCTGCACCGGCGCTATCGCCTCACCACCACACAGCTGGCGGCCGCGACCGAGGACAGGTACTCCGACGGCAGCGGCTCAAGCTCCGGGTCGGGGTCCATCTCCATGCCCCACGAGGAAGTGCGCGACTACTTCTATCAGCGGCAGAACTACCTGCACGAACTCGACACCGCCGCCGAGGACCTGACCATTCGCATGCGGATGCACCGCGCCGAGTTGGCCCGCGAGCTGTCCGACCGCCTGACCAGGGTGCACGGTGTACACATCGTCCGGCGAATCGATCTGGGCGACAGGGTGTTGCACCGTTTCGACCCCGCATCCAAGACGCTCGAGATCAGCGGACACCTCTCCTCGGGACAGACGGTGTTTAAGATGGCAGCCGAGCTGGCCTACTTGGAGTTCGGCGAATTGATCGACAAGCTGGTGGCCGAAGGCAAGTTCACCAGCGAGGAATCGGCGACTCTGGCCCGGCTGGGGCTGGCCAACTACTTCGCGGCCGCAACGGTGTTGCCGTATCGGCAATTTCACGACATCGCGGAAAACTTCCGCTACGACGTCGAGCGGCTCTCGGCGTTCTACTCTGTCAGCTTCGAAACCATCGCCCATCGGCTGTCGACCCTGCAGCGGCCGTCCATGCGTGGCGTGCCGTTATCCTTCGTCCGCGTCGACCGCGCGGGCAACATGTCGAAGCGACAGTCCGCCACCGGATTTCACTTCTCGTCATCGGGCGGTACCTGCCCGCTGTGGAACGTCTACGAGACGTTCGCCAACCCCGGCAAGATCCTGGTGCAGATCGCACAGATGCCAGACGGGCGCAACTACATGTGGGTGGCCCGGACAGTGGAGCGGCGCGCATCGCGCTATGGTCAGCCTGGTAAGACGTTCGCGATCGGCCTGGGCTGCGAACTTCGGCACGCACACCGGCTGGTCTATTCGGAGGGACTGGACTTGTCGGGTGACAACGCGACACCGATCGGCGCCGGCTGCCGGGTCTGCGAGCGCGACAACTGCCCACAGCGTGCGTTCCCCGCACTGGGCCGGGCACTTGACCTCGACGAGCATCGCAGCACGGTGTCTCCCTACCTTGTGAGGCAGATATGAGCGCCCCCGCCCGCATCCCACCCGGGGGCTTCAAGGAACTGGGCCCGGTCAACTGGGCCATCGCCAAGCTCGGAGCCCGGGGCATTCGCGCCCCGAAGTTCCACCTGTTCAATGTGCTCGGGCAGCACAAGCTGCTGTTCCTCGCGTGGCTGCCCTTCTCGGGCTATCTGCTGTACGCCGGCAAGCTCTCCCGCAGCGACGCCGAACTGGTGATCCTGCGGGTTGGCCATCTGCGCGACTGTGAGTATGAACTGCAGCAGCACCGCAGGCTGGCCAAGAGTCGCGGCGTCGATGGCGACCTGCAGGCCAGGATCTTCGCCGGACCGGACGCCGACGGGCTGACCGAGCGTCAGCGGGTGCTGATCACCGCAACGGACGAGTTCGTCATCACCCGCTCGATGTCCCCGGAGACCTGGGCGGCCCTGTCGGGCGTCCTCAGCAGGGCCCAGCTGATCGAATTCTGCACTCTTGCTGGGCAATACGATGCGCTCGCGGCCACCATGGCGACCCTGAAAATTCCGCTGGACTTCCCGGACTGACAAAGGGAACAATCCGCTTCCTGACTGCGTTTGGTGGGTTACCAGACTTGATTGGGAAGGGATATGTCGCATGGCCACTGACTACGACGCTCCCCGCGTCACCGAGCCCGATGCCGACGAGTCGCTCGAGGAGCTGACCAGCCGCCGCAAGAACGACGCGACGACGGCGGTCATTGACGTCGACGACGGCGACGCGGCCGATTCGTTTGATCTACCCGACGCGGACCTCACCGGTGAGGAACTCACCGTCCGCGTAGTCCCCAAGCAGGCCGACGAATTCGTCTGCTCCAGCTGCTTCCTGGTGCAACACCACAGTCGGTTGGCGCTGCGCAGGGACGGCCACCAGTTCTGCACCGAGTGCGTCTGAGGCCCGCTAGGCCGACGTTCGCTCTCGCGACAGCACGAAGGCGGCGAGGTGCGCGCCTACGAGGACGAAGTGCACGCGAGCAGTTCGAAGACGACCTGAACACCGCCGACAACGACGAGGAAGACACCATTGGCGAGGAGGAGCCGCCGTCGTGCTGCGGTCATCGTCTGACTATAGGTACGTAACGCCAAGCACAGTCAGGGACAACAGCACCGGGGAGATGGGCAGGGCCAACAGGAATGCCGCCCATACCTCCGACTTATGTCGATACGACCGCCAGCCCAGCGCGACGGCGACGGCGCCAAGCACCATCGATGCCGCGGCGACGACCAGCACCCAACTGCTGACGGTTCGAGTCGCGATCGCAACGGAAATCCCGGCCAGCCACAGGATGTGGCCGACCACCAATCCGCCGATACCGGCGACCCAGATCGCTCTCAAAAGTTGATCATGTGGCCGGCGAGGCCGTGGAAGCATTCCTGCAGCGCTTCCGACATCGTCGGGTGGGTGTGGACGTTTCGGGCCAGCTCGAAGGCTGTCAGGTCCCATTTCTGTGCCAGGGTCAGCTCGGGCAGCAGCTCGGACACGTCGTGGCCGATGAGGTGCCCGCCGATCAGCTCGCCGTACTTGCCGTCGGCGATCAGCTTCACGAAGCCGCTCGGATCGCCGACGCCGTGCGCCTTGGCGTTGGCGGTGAACGGGAACTTGGCGACCTTCACGTCGTAGCCCTCGGCACGGGCCTGCTCCTCAGTCAGGCCGAAGCTGGCCACCTGGGGCTGGCAAAACGTCGCGCGCGGCAGCATGCGGTAGTCGCCGAGTGGCAAAGTCTCTGCGCCCCCGATGGTTTCGGACGCGACAATGCCCTGCGCCTCGGCCACATGGGCCAGCTGCAGAAGCCCGGTGACATCGCCGATGGCGTAGATGTGCGGCACGTTGGTGCGCATGTAGTCGTCGATGCCGATGGCCTCGCGCTCGGTGAGCTGCACGCCCGCCTTGTCCAGGCCGTAGCCCTCGACGTTCGGGGCGAAGCCGATGGCCTGTAGCACCTTCTCGGTCTTGATTTCCTCGGACTTGCCGTCCTTGCTGACGGTGACGGTGACGTCGCCGCCATCATCGGAGATCGCTTCGACCTTGGTGCCGGTGAGGATCTTGACGCCGAGCTTCTTGAACTGCTTCTCGATCTCCTTGGAGACTTCGGCGTCCTCGTTCGGCAGTGCGCGCGGCAGGAACTCGACGATGGTGACGTCGACGCCGTAGTTCTTCAGCACGTAGCCGAACTCCATGCCGATCGCGCCCGCGCCCGCGATGACGATCGATGACGGCAGCTCCCGCGTCATGATCAGCTTCTCGTAGGTGACCACGTTCTCGGACAGCGACGTGCCGGGCACCAGACGGGTACTGCTTCCGGTGGCGATGATGATGTTGTCGAACGTCACCGTCTCGGTGCCGCCCTCGTTGAGGTCGACCTCCAGGGTGTGGTCGTCTTTGAACTTCCCGTAGCCCTGGATCTCGGTGATCTTGTTCTTCTTCATCAGGAAGTGCACGCCGGCGACACGGCCCTCGGCGACCTTGCGGCTGCGATCGAAGGCGACCCCGTAGTCGAACGTCGCCTCACCGCTGATGCCGAACTGCTTGGCTTCCTTGGTGAAGATGTGTGCGAGTTCGGCGTTGCGCAGAAGCGCCTTTGACGGGATACAGCCGACATTGAGGCATACCCCGCCCCAGTACTTTGGTTCGACGACTGCGGTGTTCAGCCCGAGCTGGGCGGCGCGGATGGCCGCGACGTATCCACCGGGGCCTGCTCCAAGAACGACGACGTCATAGTGGGTCACCCGCCCAACCCTAGTAGGGAATGAGACCGACCAAACAGCGGCTTACCCGATCGCAGAAGTAGAGGCCATGCAGCACCGCAGCCCCACCCATCGCGGCGAGCGGTGCCGACATGAATGCGATCGCCAGCGCCGAGACCAAGGGCTTGTCGTTCACCATCGCGATCAGCACGCCGCCGACACTGCAGACCATCAGAAAGATCAGCACCACGAACACCGTCGGGGTCTTCTCGAGCGAGTGGAACCACCAGTAGTAGAGGCCGAGCCCGATTGCGGCCGCGACGATCCACACTCCGGTGACGACGAGGACGAAGGTCCAGCGCTTCAGGTACTGGTAGGTGCCGGGCACGACCTCCGAATGGGCGAACGCGGGGAAGGGCTCGGACGGCTCGAGGTCGGCGACCAGTGGCAGCACGGGATTGGCGGCCGATGGAAACTCGCCGGTGTCGAATGTCGGCAGATAGGGCTCCGTGTGCTCGCCGGACAACGTGTCGTGCTGGGTGTCAGGCACCGTTGACCACCTGGACGACGACGAGGACGGAGAGCCACCCCGGGGCGATCGCCAGGACGAAGGCACCAAGGGTGGTCATCCAGCGTCGCCCCGACAGCAGGATCGTCAGCATCCCGATTGCGCTGGGCACACCGACGACGAGTGCGATGACGACATCTGGACGGATCGCCGCGGTCACCAGCAGCGTCATCGTGATACCGATGATCTGGCCGACCGCGGCGCCCACGAGCAGGGCGCTCGCCAACAGCCAGGCACGCGGTAGCGGTATCACGCTTCGACGATAACGCCGACGTCAGTTCCGCTGCGTTAGGTGCGCGGCGTGCCGCCGGGAACGGGACACGCGTCGACAGCCTCGGCGACGACGTGAGTCCCGCTTTCCTGCGGCCGGACGCCGCCGGCGTAGTCGGCGCCGGTAACCGGCGGATGGTGCACAAGCAACTGGTTCTCGGCCTCGGTGAACGCTCTTCCGCGGCTGAGAAAGCGCATCCCTTCTGGCGCTTCGAGGCTGAAGCCTCCGCCGCGGCCCGGCACGACGTCGATCACCAGCTGGGTGTGTTTCCACGCCTCGAACTGAGGGCCCGATATCCACACCGGCACTCCACCCTCACCGACATCGAGGATCGCGAGCAGGATGTCACGGTCGCCGACGATGAACTCGCCGTCCGGGTAGCACATCGGCGACGACCCGTCGCAGCATCCGCCGGACTGGTGAAACATCAACGCGCCGTGCCGATCCTGCAACTTCGTCAGCAGATCGGCAGCCGCCTGAGTTATCAAGGCGCGAGCAGGCCGAGTCTGAGCTTGTGCAGGAGATTCGGTTGTTTTGGCCTGCACAAGTTCAGTTTCGGCGTTCATCAGAAGAATCCCTGGGCCTTGTTGCTGTAGGACACCATCAGGTTCTTGGTCTGCTGGTAGTGGTCGAGCATCATCTTGTGGTTCTCGCGGCCGATGCCGGACTGCTTGTAGCCGCCGAAGGCCGCGTGCGCCGGATAGGCGTGGTAGCAGTTGGTCCACACCCGGCCGGCCTTGATGTCGCGGCCTGCGCGGTAGGCGACGTTGCCGTCGCGGCTCCACACCCCGGCACCCAACCCATAGAGCGTGTCGTTGGCGATACCGATCGCGTCGTCGTAATCCTTGAACGACGTGACGGCCACCACCGGCCCGAAGATCTCCTCCTGGAAGATGCGCATCTTGTTGTTGCCCTCGAAGATCGTCGGCTGCACGTAGTAGCCGCCGTTGAGATCACCACCGAGCTGCGCGCGCTCACCACCGGTGACGACGCGGGCGCCCTCGTCTTTGCCAATCTCGATGTAGGACAACACCTTTTCTAACTGGTCGTTGGAGGCCTGGCTGCCGATCATGGTCTCGGTGTCCAGCGGATCGCCCTGGCGCACCGCCTTGGTGCGGATCGCCGCCAACTCCAGGAACTCGTCGTAGATATCGGCCTGGATCAGGCTGCGCGAAGGACAGGTACACACCTCACCCTGGTTGAGGGCGAACATCGTGAACCCCTCCAGCGCCTTGTCTTGAAAATCGTCACCGGCGGCCATCACATCGTTGAAGAAGATGTTGGGGCTCTTGCCGCCCAACTCCAACGTCACCGGGATCAGGTTCTGGCTGGCGTACTGCATGATCAACCGGCCCGTGGTGGTCTCACCGGTAAACGCGATCTTGGCGATCCGGTTCGACGATGCCAGCGGCTTGCCTGCCTCGAACCCGAACCCGTTGACCACATTGAGCACCCCGGCCGGCAACAGATCACCGATCAACGACATCAAATACAGGATCGACGCAGGGGTCTGCTCGGCAGGCTTGAGCACCACAGCGTTACCCGCGGCCAGGGCGGGCGCCAGTTTCCAGGTGGCCATCAGGATCGGGAAGTTCCACGGAATGATCTGGCCCACCACACCAAGTGGTTCGTGGAAGTGATAGGCCACCGTGTCGTCGTCGATCTGGGAAAGCGACCCCTCCTGGGCGCGAATCGCCCCGGCGAAGTAGCGGAAATGGTCAACGGCCAACGGCAGATCAGCGGCCAGTGTCTCGCGGATCGGCTTGCCGTTATCCCAGGCCTCGGCCAGCGCCAGCGACTCCAGGTTGGCCTCGATCCGATCAGCGATCTTGTTCAGGACGTTGGCGCGTTCACCCGCAGCAGTCTTACCCCACGCCGGCGCAGCACCATGGGCGGCGTCGAGCGCCTTGTCGATGTCGGCGTCGGTCGAACGCGGTATCTCGGTGAACGCCTGCCCGGTAACCGGCGTCAGGTCCTCGAAATACTCCCCACCAACCGGCGCCACCCACTCACCGCCGATAAAGTTTCCGTACCGCGACTCATAAGACATCAGGGCGTCCGCAGAACCCGGACGGGCATAAACAGTCATCGATGACTCCCCTCTTTCAACGGTGTAACCCGGCTCACACTACGCTCGACCGCCAGAATGGATCCCGTGGCTGACGACCCCTATCTGTGGCTCGAGGACATCACCGGCGATGACGCGCTGGACTGGGTGCGCAAGCGCAACGAGCCCACGCTCGCCGACATTGGCGGCGACCGGTTCGAGCAGATGCGCTCCGAAGCGCTTGAGGTGCTCGACACCGACGCGCGCGTCCCGTACGTGCGGCGCCGCGGCGACTACCTCTACAACTTCTGGCGCGACGCGACGAACCCACGCGGGCTGTGGCGGCGCACCACGCTGCAGAGTTATCGCAGCGAAGAGCCGGAGTGGGACGTCATCATCGACCTTGATGAACTCGCGCGTCTCGCTGATACGAACTGGGTCTGGGCGGGCGCCGCCGTCATCGAGCCTGATCACTCGCTGGCGTTCATCAGCCTGTCGCGTGGCGGATCAGACGCCGCGATTGTGCGCGAATTCGATATGCGCACGCGCGAATTCGTGACCGACGGATTCGAGTTGCCGGAAGCGAAGACGCAGATCAGCTGGGAAGACGAGAACACCGTGCTGCTCGGCACCGACTTCGGCGAGGATTCGCTCACCGAGTCCGGGTATCCGCGGCTGGTCAAGCGATGGCGTCGCGGGCAGCCCCTTGATGACGCCGAGACGGTGTTCAGCGCCGCAAGCACCGATGTCATCGTTGCCGCATCGGTGGACCGCACACCAGGTTTCGAGCGGACAATGCTTAGCCGCGCCATCGATTTCTTCAATGACGAGGTCTACGAATTACGCGGCGCCGAGTTGATTCGCATCGATGCACCGACCGACGCCAGCGTGTCGGTGCATCGCGACTGGCTGCTGATCGAGCTGCGCACCGACTGGTACACGGGCTCGGCCGTCTATCTGGCAGGTTCGCTGCTGGCAGCCAACTACGACGAATTCCTAGCGGGCACAGCGCAACTGCAAGTCGTCTTCAAACCAGACGCGCATACCAGCCTGAACCACTATGCGTGGACACGGGAGAAGCTCGTGGTGGTCACGCTCGCCGATGTCGCCAGCCGTGTCGAGATCATCACCCCCGGATCGTGGCATACCGAGCCGGCGTCGGGCATTCCGCAGAACACCAACACGGTGATCGTTACGGTCGACGAGCATGGCGACGAAATATTCCTCGACTCAAGCGGATTCGATACGCCGTCACGTCTTCTGTACGGGACCGCCGGTGGTGAGCTGGAGGAGATCAAGCGGGCGCCGTCGTTCTTCGACGCCGCAGATCTCGACGTCAGCCAGCACTTCGCGACGTCGGACGATGGGACCGCGATCCCGTACTTTGTGGTCAGTCATCGACATCTAAAGGCGCCAGGCCCTACGCTGCTCGGCGGCTACGGCGGTTTCGAGGTGGCGCGGACTCCGGGTTATGACGGCGTGCTTGGCCGGCTGTGGCTGGCGCGTGGAGGCACCTACGTGATGGCCAACATCCGCGGCGGCGGCGAGTACGGACCGACGTGGCACACCCAGGCGATGCGCGAAGGCAGGCATCTGGTCGCCGAGGACTTCGCCGCTGTGGCAAGCGATCTCGTCACACGTGGCATCACGACGGTCGAACAGCTCGGCGCGCAGGGCGGAAGCAACGGCGGCCTGCTGATGGGCATCATGCTGACCCAGTACCCCGAGCTGTTCGGTGCGCTGGTGTGCAGTGTGCCGCTATTGGATATGAGGCGGTTCCATCTGCTGCTCGCGGGTGCGTCGTGGGTGGCCGAGTACGGCGACCCGGACAATCCCGACGACTGGGAGTTCATCTCCAAATACTCCCCGTACCAGAATGTCTCGGCGGACCGGAAGTATCCGCCGGTGCTGATCACCACGTCAACGCGTGATGACCGGGTGCATCCCGGTCACGCCCGCAAGATGACCGCGGCGCTGGAGGCGGCTGGCCAGCCGGTGCAGTACTACGAGAACATCGAGGGTGGGCATGCCGGTGCCGCCGACAACGCGCAGACGGCGTTCAGATCCGCACTGATCTTCGAGTTCCTGCACCGCACGCTCGGGGGCTAGTCACGCTTGCCCACGGCAGGGCGAAGGCGGCCGCGAGAAGCAGGGATCGTCGAACGATGCCGCGCCAGCCTGTGCGCTCGAACGAGCCGGTCAGCGATCGTTCCACCCACCGCGCCGACGATCCGCGCGCGCTCATCTCGCCACCTCGACCGGGACGGCGCCGCGCACTGTCGTACCGACACCCGGCGCCGACTCGATCTGCAGCTCACCGCCGAGGGCACCGATCCGGTCGGCCATGTTCTGCAGTCCGGAGGTCGGGCCGGTCGAGGCGGAGTCGTAACCATGTCCGTCGTCGGCCACATCGAACTGCACACGTCCGTCCGTCTGGCTCAGCCGCACCGATGCCATCGCCCCTTCCCCCGCATGCTTCGACGCGTTCTGCAGCGCCTCCAGGCAGCAGAAGTAGACCGCAGCCTCCAGCTCCTGCGCGTATCGACCGACCCCGTCGGCGTCGAGCGACACCGGCATCGAGGAACGCTCCGCGGCCGCCTGTAACGCCCCTGGCAGACCGTCGCTCTCCAGGACCGCCGGGTAGATCCCGTGCGCGAGATCCCGTAGCTCCGCCAGAGCGTGTCGGAGCTCTTCAACCGATTCGTCGATGGCCGTGGCTGCCTCCCGCGGATCCGTTTCAAGAATCCGTCGTGCCTGTCCGAGCCTCAGCTGGAGCAGGACCAGATACTGCTGCGCCCCGTCGTGCAGGTCGCGCTCGACGTTGCGTCGCGCCTCGTCCGACGCGGCCACGATCCGCGCTCGTGATGCCCGCATCTCCGTGTCGTGCGCAGCGAGTCGCTCGGTCATCTCGTTGACGGCGCGTCCCAACACCGCAAGCTCGTCCGCGCTGGTGATGGGCACGCGCGATCCGAGATCCCCGTGCGCGATTCGCTCGACCCCCTCAATCAGGTCGTCGACTGGACGCAATGCGGCCTCCGTCACGACGAACCTGAGAAGCATCGCGGTCACACCGGTGAATACCAGGCTGACCAGGACTGCCGCGCCAATCTGCTCGATCGGTTCGTCAAAGAGTCCCGACAGTCCACCCACACAGATGCCGGTGGTCAGCGTCACAGCCGGAACGGGGAGGAGTGCTCGAGTACGCAGAGACATCCCAAAGCCCTCAGGCGCCGACACGTGGGGGAACGCGGCGCAGATCCGGGCGATGACCGGGCGAGTACCGAGCTCAGCGACAAACACCGCGATCGGCCAAGCGACCACCGTGGAGAAGAGGAATCCGCCGATGCAGAGCACGATCGCGAATTCCACCGGTTCCACCGTGGCGATGGTCCACGCCCAGACGAACGGGATCCCGAGGATTACATAGATCCCGATTGCCCAACTGGCCCATCTGGCCGGTGCGGTGAGGACAAGCCGAAGCATTCTCGGGGCCTCCGCCGGCGGCATGCCAGCAGACTCCCATGCTTCCAATGTCCCGACGTCCCGAAACCCGTTCCACACCGCGAAAGCGAGGACAACAACGGCGGCGCACTCGTTGATGGCGACCGCCACCGCGAGCTCGCGTTCCGACATCTGGCCGGCCAGACCCCCGATGACGGCCACGACGGCGCCCCACAGCACCGCGCCGATGGCGGTTCCAAGAAAGAGTCTTCGGGCGACACCCCGCCATCCCGAGTCCATGAACGGCTGCGTCAGCCATCGCTCGACCCACCCGGCCGACGAGTCGGCGGACGCAACGGCGCCGTCCTGATCGGTATCGCGCGCCATCCGCACCACCCCCTGCTCACATCATCGTGGCGCGGACGGCCGGTCCACATCCGTGGAATCACCGGATTCTGCCCAGAACATCTCGGTGTGCACACTGATGCCCGTGACCTCGGCGAACGGCAGACTGGACGGCGATGACCATGACTGTGCTGATCGTGGATGACCACGCCCCGTTCCGGACCTTCGCCCACTCTTTGCTCGAAGCGGAGGGACTAAAGGTTGCCGGTGTAGCGGCCGACGGTGACGCGGCGCTCACGGCCGCCGAGGAATTGCACCCGGACGTCGTGCTCCTCGACATCAACCTGCCGACGATCGATGGCTTCGAGGTCGCCCGTCGGCTCGCCTTCGCAAGTGGCCCGAAGGTCGTGCTCACCTCCAGCCGGCCGGCCTCGGACTACGGGGCGAAGATCGGCGAGGCGCCGGTCGCCGGGTTCTTGCCCAAGCAGGAGCTCTCCGGAGAGGCGATCCTGCGGCTGGTGTCGTGATCCGGCTAGGGTCACAGCGATGCGCGTCTTCGTCGCCGACGACTCGTTCCTGTTTCGCGAGGGACTCGTCCGGCTCCTCGGCGAGGCGGGCTTCGACGTGGTCGGCCAGGCCGACAACCCCGAGGATCTGGTCGCGGAAGTCGGCCTGATCACGCCCGACGTCGCCATCGTCGACATCCGGATGCCGCCGACGCACACCACCGAGGGCCTCGACGCGGCGCAGCGGATCGCCGAGAACCATCCGGAGATCGGTGTGCTCGTCCTGTCGCAGTACATCGAGGCCGGTTATGCGCAGCGCCTGTTCGAGGAGGGCAGTGCCGGCCGTGGCTATCTGCTCAAGGACCGGGTCGGCGACCTCGACGCCTTTGCAGCCGCGGTCCGTCAGATCGGTGAAGGCGGCTCCGTCGTCGACCCGGAGGTCGTCGCGTCTTTGGTCGGTCGCACGTCCGGGCCCACGTCCCGTCTCGACTCGTTGACGGAGCGGGAGCGCGAGATCCTCGCGCTCATGGCCGAGGGTGCCTCGAATGCGACGATCGGCGAGCGGTTCTTCCTCAGCCCACGCACTGTCGAGAGCCACGTACGGGCGATCTTCCAGAAGCTCGACCTCACCCCCACCGGCGAAGGCCATCGCCGCGTCCTCGCCGTGCTGGCCTACCTGCGCAACTGAGCTATCCCAGGCGGGCGACGACGTCCGGCGCGATCGCCGACCCGCCGCTGGCCACCGTCCGCACGGCCGCGGCCAGCTCCGCGACATCGCCGACACTGTCCTTGAGCAGGTAGCCGATGCCACCGGTCGCCGCGTCCAGCAACCGACGTGCCGCGCCCGCCTGGAGCGTGGCCGAGAGAACCAGGACACCGATCTCGGGGTGGTCCGCCTTGATCTGCTCGGCAGCGTCGATACCCTCTGTCGTGTGGGTCGGCGGCATCCGCACGTCGACGACGACCACGTGTGGCCGGGCCGCGGCCAGCCCGGCCAACAGCTCCTCGGCGTCGGGGGCCTGCAGGACCACGTCAATGCCCTCCGATCCGAGTGCGCGGGCGATGCCTTCTCGTAGCAGGCCCGAGTCGTCGGCGAGGGCCACACGCAAGGTGGCTTCCTCGACGGAATCCCACGGCACCTGCCAGGCGATCATGGGCTCCGGAAGGCCCTTGAGGTCGAGCTCGCCGATCGGCTCCAACCGATGGACGCCCCTCGCGGCGACCATCGTCCGCATCAGGTCGGCCACCAGGACCTGGCCGGCAGCCGCAGCGGCACACAGGCGGCTCGCCTCGACGACGGGAATCCCGAAGTAGTCCCCGTCCTCCTCGACCGTCGCCTCCCCCACGCTCAGCCCAACCCGGATGTCTTGCCTGGCGTCCGGATCTCGCCGGCCCTGTGCAGCGGCGGCCTGTTGCATCGTCACGGCGCACGCGATCGCGTCGGTCGCACCCTCGAAGATGGCCATCATGCCGTCACCCAGCGTCTTGACCTCCATACCCCGATGGACGGCAAGGGCGCTGCGCATCTCGGCGAAGTGCCGCTCGCGCAGCTCGTCGGCAGCGTTCGGGCCGACGCGACTCAGCAGCTCGGTCGACCCCACCACATCGGTGAAGAGGACGGCGACGATCCGGGATCTCGGCACTCCTCGATCATGACGCCCCTGACTGCCGGCCGACCACCGTGCGAGCACCGAACCTTCTCAGAGTGGGCACTGACGCAACAACCTCAGTCCGTGCTGGCCTTCTTCTTGCGGCGCCGGATGAACATCGGGTCGAACTTGAGGTCGACCACGCGCTCCTTGAGCGGGATGAGGGCGTTGTCGGTGATCTTGATGTGCCCGGGGCACACCTCGGTGCAGCACTTGCCTCGGATTCACGGCGATGGCTCTGTCAAACTTCAGCCATGTCGACAACGCCGCAGTTCGAGACCCTCCTGTACAAGACGGACGGTCCCGTCGCGACCATCACGCTGAACCGGCCGGAGCATCTCAACACCATCATTCCGCCGATGCCGGACGAGATCGAAAAGGCCATCGGACTGGCCGACCGCGATCCTGCGATCAAAATCATCGTGCTGCGCGGCGCCGGTCGCGCGTTCTCTGGCGGCTACGACTTCGGCGGCGGCTTCCACCATTGGGAAGACACGATGAACACCGACGGTCGCTGGGATCCTGGTAAGGACTTCGCGGCGATGATCGCCGGAGTGAGCAGCCCGCACCAGAAATTCCTTGCGATCTGGCGCGCCTCCAAGCCCGTCATCGCGCAGGTACACGGCTGGTGTGTTGGCGGCGGCAGTGACTATGCGCTGTGCGCCGATATCGTCATCGCCAGCGACGACGCCGTCATCGGCACGCCATACGCCCGGATGTGGGGCTCATACCTCACCGGCATGTGGCTTTATCGGCTGTCGCTTGCGAAGGTGAAGTGGCATGCGCTGACGGGCGAACCGCTGACCGGAAAGGAAGCCGCCGCAGTCGAACTCATCAACCAGTCCGTGCCCTTCGAAAGCCTCGAGGCGCGCGTCGCCGAAGTAGCGGCGAAGCTCGCGAACATCCCGCTGTCCCAACTGCAGGCGCAGAAGCTGATCGTCAACCAGGCCTACGAGAACATGGGACTGTCGTCCACGCAGACACTCGGCGGCATTCTCGACGGGCTGATGCGCAACACCCCCGATGCGCTGCAATTCATCGACACCGCGGCCAACGAGGGGGTGCGGGCGGCCATCGAGGGCCGCGACGGGCCGTGGGGCGACTACAGCCAGGCCCCGCCGGAGCGCAGGCCCGATCCGTCACACGTCATCGAGCCCTAAGGTCGAGCAGGGCATCCAGATCTGCGATCGCACGCAATGTGTCGTTGAGGTGCGTGCAGGTGCTGGTGCCGACGAACTCACCGCGGATGCGTCCTCGCAGTTCCGACAGCGTCATTCCCCGTACTCGCGCCGCACTTCCAATCGCGCCAGGGCATTCCTGCCACGGCAGCACAGCCACATTCGCGGTGACCGACGATATGGTTCGAGTCGCGGTGTCCACCGAACCCGCGACGGTGTACTCGTGCACGATCGTCTCCACGCCGTCGCCGTCGACGTGGGAGTCACGGAAGTGGGCATCGAATTCGATTGAATCCGCGTCGACTGGTAGAAGGTCGAGCCGTCGGAACCGACGCATGCCGTGCGCACGCAGCGGGTCCACGGCGTGCATATCGACGTCGTCGAGCGGTGGCGCGATCGGCCCGTGCACCGACGGAATTGTGTTGTTGCGCTTGGCGTACGGGACGAGCGAAGCGTCGTCGGCGAAGCCCGCGCAGATGCCTGCCATGTTGTCGGCGACACCGGGCCCCAGCTTCTCCTCGATGCCCGCAACGATGGCCGCGTGCTGCACTGCGTAACCGGAAACCAGCGCTGCGCCGACCCAGTCGTCGAGCAACAGGTGCAGCAGGCTGGCGTTCCTGATCTCCTCTGGAAGAGCCTTGCCAACCGTCGAGCGGAACCCCGGGCCGACCCTGCTGCCCACCAGCTGCGCCAGCCGCCCGTGATCCGGGTCGGAGGAGATGTCCTCGATCACGCGGTCGGCAAGATGCGCGCGCACGCGGACCTCGCCAAGGACGTCGATCGTCTGCGGATCGCGGGCCATCACGTCGCGCGCCCTCAGGTCGACATCGGCCTGCCCGGTGCCCGCCGGATGGGTGTCGATGCTGCTCGTGCGCCGCAGTGCGCCGGCGGCAAG
Source organism: uncultured Actinomycetota bacterium (assembly GCA_963766465.1). Lineage (GTDB taxonomy): Bacteria > Actinomycetota > Actinomycetes > Mycobacteriales > Mycobacteriaceae > Mycobacterium. The sequence continues at coordinate 439,345 of CAVXZT010000008.1, read as the reverse complement.
CGGCGACCATGCCCGGACGGGCCTCTGTGGGCCAGCGATGTCCGTCACGAATGGCATGCCAAGGACGCTACTACTCGCGTCGCCGCAGCCCGCCGAGCATGGACGCGAGCACGCCGAATATGACCAGCGCACCACCGGCGGCCAGCGTCAGGTTCAGCCACTGGTGCAGGCTGTCCTCGGCGTGGTTGACCATCGCGTCGGCGACCTGGCGGATGTCGCCCGTCGTGCGATCCAGCGCAGTGTTGACGAAGCGGCGCGCCACCTCCAGCCCGGCCCAGCCGGAAGCGCCCACCAACAGAGCCGAAACCCCGAGCGCCCCAAGTGCTTTACCGCGTGACCGCGCTGTCGCCAGCGTCAGCAGCGCGAGGACCCCCGTCAGAATCGTCGCTCCGGCACTGACCCACGGACCCCACGACGCCAGCTGTCGCAACTGACCCGGCCGCATACCTGCTGTGTCGGACACCGTAATCGGCACCGTCAGCGTGTCAGGCACGTCAAGGTTCAGATTCCCCAGCGTCGCGCGCAATGACGGGTCGGACAGCATCGGTGCGACGTCGATCAGCCATCGATCGTCGCTGCCCTCCGGGCGGCGGATCTCGTCGGTGAACATCCAGGTGTGCACGATCCGGTTTGCCTGAGCGAATTGCCCAGGGAATCCATCGTTCTGGGTGTAGGACGTGGTTACTCCACGGACGAGATCAGGGTTGAGGTGGTAGCCCTCGTTCGATGCCAACGACACGATCTGCGTGGTCAGTTCGGAGGCCATCGCCTGCTGCAAGTTGGGGTTCTTGGCCGCCGATTGGGCGAACGCCGCGTAGCCGTCCGCGTCTACGACATTCTTCTGTGCCCACATCGCGGGCACCGCCGCCGCCAAGGCAACCGTCGTGACGAGCCACAGGAACATGGTCGCCACGAACCGCACGCGTTCTCCTTTCTGGCAGGACGCGGGGGCTTCAGTCGGCCAGGGCGCGTCCCACGATGAGGGGATCCGGTCGGCCAACCACCTCATGGTCCTTGTTGTCGTAGTCGAACTTACTCAATACATGGCGCATCGCGTTGACGCGTGCGCGCTTCTTGTCGTTGCTCTTGACCACGGTCCACGGTGCGATCTCGGTGTCCGTCCACGCGAACATGTCCTCCTTCGCCGCGGTGTAGTCGTCCCACTTGTCCAGTGACGCGAGGTCCGTCGGGGACAGCTTCCACTGACGGACGGGATCGACCTGGCGGATGGTGAACCTGGTGCGCTGCTCGGCCGAGGTCACCGAGAACCACAGCTTGGTCAGGCTGATGCCGTCGTTGACCAGCATCTGCTCGAACAGCGGGGTCTGCCGGATGAACTCGGCGTGCTGCTTTGGGTTGCAGAAGCCCATGACGCGCTCGACGCCGGCCCGGTTGTACCAGGACCGGTCGAACAACACGATCTCACCCGACGCGGGCAGGTGGTTGACGTAGCGCTGGAAGTACCACTGGGTGCGTTCCTTCTCGGTCGGCTTCTCGAGTGCGACGACGCGGGCACCGCGCGGGTTGAGGTGCTCCATGAACCGCTTGATGGTGCCGCCCTTGCCCGCGGCATCGCGGCCTTCGAACACAATGACGTGCCGATGGCCGTTGGACTGGCTCCACTTCTGCAGCTTGAGCAGCTCGATCTGCAGCAGCCGCTTCTGTTCCTCGTACTCGTCGCGCTTCATCCGCTCGTCGTACGGGTAGTTCTCCCGCCACGTGTCGACGTCGGTGCCTTCTGGTTGACGAACCAGCACCGGATCGTCGTCGTCATCATCGCGAACTGTGTAGCCCTCGGCTGCGTCAAGCATCGTCACCGGCAAAAAATAGCTGCGCGCGTGTACGCCAAGGTGACGCGTGGGTGAACGGCCGGTGTGCTACTTCGCGGCGCGCCGCGGCGTGACCAGTGCGAGCTTGGTCATGAGCTTGTTCATCCGCTTGAGCGCCTTTTGCGAATTGTTGTAGTAGTTGCCGCCGGCGCCAACGCTCGTGCGAGGCGCCACGACCGCTTCCTGGCGACAGAATTTGCGTAGACCCTCGGCCCCACCGAAACGCGCCCCGATGCCTGAGGTCTTCCAGCCGCCCATCGGCGCTGTCGTGCACATCAGGTTGGAGATCACGTCGTTGATGTTGACTGCGCCGCAATCCAGTTGCACCGCAACCGCTTTGGCGCGCTCGATATCACCCGAGAACACCGCTGCGCTCAGGCCGTATGGGCTGTCATTCGCCAGCCGGATCGCCTCATCGACCGACGACACCTTCATGATCGGCAGCGTCGGGCCGAATGTCTCCTCGGTCATGCAGGTCATCGAGTGGTCAACGTCGACAAGCACCGTCGCCGGGTAGAAGCTGCCGGGGCCGTCTGGGCGCTTCCCGCCGGTGAGCGCCTTCGCCCCGGCGGCCACGGCGTCGCGGACATGTCGGTCGGTAATCGCGACCTGGCTGTCGTCGATCTGGGCACCGAAGTCGTAACCCTCGCCCGCGCCCATCTTGAGGTTGTGCACATCGCGAACGACGGCGTCGACGAACTGGTCGTAGACCGACTCCAGCACGTACACCCGCTCGACCGACACACATGTCTGGCCGGCGTTGAACATCGCGCCCCACACGGCCGCGTGGGCGGCCAGGTCGACGTCGGCGTCGTCCAGCACGATCATCGGGTCCTTGCCGCCGAGTTCCAGGCTGACAGGGGTGAGGTTGCGCGCTGCACGCTCCATCACCTTCGCGCCTGTCGCGCTCGAACCGGTGAACTGGATGTAGTCGGAGTTGTCCACGACGGCCTCGACGGCCTCGCGGGCGCCCTGAACGATCGCCATCACTTCGGGTGCGCCGGAGTCGAGCCACCCGCGCAGCAGCAGTTCGGCGGTCAGCGGGGTGCGTTCCGACGGCTTGAGCAGTACCGCGCAGCCCGCGGCCAAGGCGGCGATGCCGTCCATCAGCAGGTTGGCGACGGGATAGTTCCACGGCGCGATGATGCCGACGACCGGTCGAGGCCGGAAGTGCACCTCCACCTTCTTGATCGCCAGGAACGGCAGTGATGCCGGGCGCGATTCCGGCGCGAGCGCCTTCTCCATCGTCTTGATGTAGTACGAGGCGATCATGATCAGCAGTGGCACCTCTTGCGCCGCATCGGTGGCCGACTTGCCGGTCTCCTTGATCAGCAGCGACTCGATCTCGTCGCGGTGCTCCCCCATCCACACCGCGTAGCGCGCCATCACCTTGGCGCGGCCTTTCGCACCGCGGGCGTCCCACTCTTTCTGGGCCTTCCTCAGGCCGGCCGCGATGCGCGGCACGTCGGCGGGGTCGGTCCAGCGCACCTTGCCTGCCACCGCACCGGTCGCTGGACTGCGGATCGTGGTGTTGTCGGACAAGTCAACTTCGGGCGTCGCGGTCATAGGCTCATGCTAACCGCCTGCTGTGATGCAGATCGCACCGGGTTGACACCTGTCAAGTTCGGTGGGGTGCGTGTCCTAATGTGAGGGCTGCGACGCAAACGATCGCCGAGCCGAGCAGGACGCCACCGACGGTGTCGGAGAAGTAGTGGGGGTCGACGCTCTGCCCGATTATGCCCAGCACGCACCAGACGACCGCGACGAGCACAGCCCACCACGCCGCCCCCGTCGCAAGCACAATCATCCCCACCACAACGGCCATCACCGTCACGTGGCCACTCGGATAGGCGAGGACGCCTTCTTTCCTACGGCCGAACAGCGCCTTTAGGATCTGGGGGAGAACCATTGCGATTAGGGGAGACGCCAGCGCCGCCGCGGCGAATCGCCACCACAGATGGTAGATCGCGAAGAACAGCGTGCCTGCCGCCAGGGCTGCGACGACCGCGGGGTCGGTAAAGAACAGCAGGAAGCGCGCAGGGCTATCCCAATGTCGTTGAAACCAGTCGTCCACCGGGGCTGGGCCCTGTCGCACCGCCCACCCCAGCGCGACCATCGCGACCACGGCGATCGGCGGCCACAGGCTGAGCACCATGATCAGCGGACGATACCCCGCACATAAGCGGCCTGGCCCAGGTGCTGAGCGGCGTCGTCGACGATGCTGACCAGCCGCACGCTGGCGGTGACCGGCGGATTCCACCGCGTATCGACGATGCGGCTCAGTTCGTCGGGCGTCACCGATGCGATGTACTCGAGCGACGCCTTGTGCACACCGTGGTAGTAGCCGGCGAGCAGGTCGGCCGGCGCGCGCACCTTGCTCACGTCGTCCGGGCCATGGCCGTAGCCGGTGTCATTGCGCGGGAGGGCAAGGCCGAACCGGTCGACCCAACCGTCGCGCGTCCAGACCTCCTCAATGCCCGCGATGTCGCACAGCTGGGCGTCCTGCTGGCGGGCGCTGTGCCAGATCAGCCAGGCGATGCTGTTTGCGGTGCCGGTCGGCCGGAAGAACGCGATCTCGTCGGTCAGCCCGTCGGTCAGCTCCTCGACGTGCTCGATTTGCCGGGTGAACGCGTCCCGCAGCAGCTCCCGCACCGCTGCCGCATCAGAGTCAGCCATACCTTGACGCTACCTGTGGGCGATGACAGTCATCGCAGACCCACCGCCCACGAGTGGGAACCGTTGCGCGACAAGTACTCCGACGCGATGGGAGCTAAGCCTCCGGTTGCGCGCCGTGAAACACTGCCTCAACGTTGTTGCCATCCGGATCACGGACAAACGCGCCGAAGTAGCTGGGGTGATACTCCGGCCAGAGCCGCGGCGCGTGCAGTGATTCGGCACCTTGCTCGAGCGCCGCGTCGTAGAAGGCCTTGACGGCGTCGGTGTCGGCGGCCTGGAATGCGACGTGGACCTCCCGGTTGGGGCCCGCGGCATCGCCGGCATTCACATCGGCGATCCAGAAGTCGGGCTTGCCGTCCTTGCCGTATCCGATCGCGACCTCGAAGTCCATCTGCCGGGTGAAGCCCAGCACGCCGAGGACCTTGTCGTAGAACGCCTTCGATTTGTCCCAGTCCGCACAGTTGATTCCAAGGTGGTCAATCACGGCCTCATCCTGGCATGGGGCACCGACGGCGATGAACGCTTGCGTGAAGAGCAGAACCAAAAGTCGTACATTCAGCTAATGGCGTACGACTTGATTATCCGCAACGGCACCATTGTTGACGGCCTCGGCGGCGAGCCCTATCTGGGCGACGTCGCGGTCGCCGACGGCGTGATCGCGGCGGTCGGCCCTGTCGACGGCGACGCCACCCGCGAGATCGATGCGACCGGGCGACTCGTCACGCCCGGCTTCGTCGACCTGCACACCCATTACGACGGACAGGCCATCTGGTCAGATCGCATGACCCCGTCGTCGGCGCACGGCGTGACGACGGCCGTGATGGGCAACTGCGGCGTCGGCTTCGCGCCGTGCCGCGCCTCCGACCACGACACACTCGTCGATGTGATGGCAGGCGTTGAGGATATCCCCGGCGTCGTGATGGTCGACGGGTTGCCGTGGGATTGGGAGACATTCCCCGAGTACCTGAACGCCTTGGATGCGCGGAACAGGGACATCGATGTCGCCGCGTATCTTCCGCACTCGCCGCTGCGTGTGTACGTGATGGGCCAGCGCGGCGCCGACCGCGAGCCGGCCACGGCCGAGGATCTCGCATTGATGCGCAAGCTTGCGGCCGAAGCGATCGAGGCGGGCGCGCTGGGGTTTGCGTCATCGCGGTTGGCCACTCACCGCACCGACAGCGGTCACCAGATCCCCAGCTATGACGCGGTCGAGGACGAGATCCTCGAGATTGCGCGCGGGATCGCCGACGGCGGCGGCGGGTTGATTCAGTTCGTGCCCGACATTCCGGCGGGTGGCTTCGAGCGCGTGCTGCAGCAGGTGTTCGACGCGGCAGGAGAAGTCGGCCTGCCGGTCACCTTCACGCTGCTTGTCCTCAACAGCGGCGACCCACTGTGGCCGGAGGCCATGATGATGGTCGAGAAGGCGAATGCCACGGGCGGTAACATCTCCGCTCAGGTCTTCCCCCGGCCGATCGGTTTGATGATCGGTCTCGAACTGACCGCGAACCCATTCGTGCTGTTTCCGAGCTATCAGGAAATCGCGGACCTGCCGCTGGCCGAGCGCGTCGCCGAGATGCGCAAACCCGAAGTGCGAGAACGGATTCTGGCCGACAAACCCGGATCGGCTCCGGCCAACCCGCTGGTGTACATGGCGCAGGCCTGGGAGTGGATCTTCCCGCTCGATGAGCGTGCCGACTACGAGCCTGACCGGTCGATGAGCATTCTGGCCAGGGCCAAGGCTCGCGGGGTGTCGCCAATGGAAGAGGCCTACGACCGGCTGCTCGACGACGACGGACACGCGATACTGCTCGGCGCGATGGCCAATTTCGAGAACAACTCGCTCGACACCGTCGGTGAGCTGATTCGTCGCGACGATGTCGTCCTCGGTCTAGGCGACGGTGGCGCTCACTACGGAATGATTTGCGACTCAAGCTTTCCCACATACCTGTTGGCGCATTGGGCCCGCGACCGGGACGAGGGCAAACTCAGTGTCGCCGAGGCGGTCCGCGAACTGACGTCGGTGCCCGCGCGGGTTGCGGGGCTGGCCGATCGCGGTCGAATCGCGGTGGGCTACAAGGCGGATCTGAACGTCATCGACCATGCGGCGTTGCGGCTGCACAGGCCGGTGATTGTCCACGACCTGCCTGCAGGCGGGCGTCGCCTGGACCAGACCGCCGATGGCTATGTCGCGACGGTGGTCTCGGGCGAAGTGATTGCCGAGAACGGAGTGCCAACCGCTGCGCGACCGGGCCGGCTTGTGCGCGGCCGCCGACCCGCGCCAGCGGCCGTATGACGGAACGGGTCGCACCGCTCGCCACGCCGTGGAGCGAAGAGGACGCCGCCAACATCCACAGCTGGGGGCATCCCGATCGCACGTACGAACCTCTGCTGCTGGTGCGGTGCCTGCAGCGGCATCCGGCGCTCGCGGCGAAGCTGCGCAAGATGGGCGAGTCTCTTTACCTCGACGCACGGCTTCCTGCGCGCGTCCGCACCATCGCGATCCTGCGCATCTGCGCCCTGGTGAATTGCGAGTACGAGTGGGGCGGGCAGGCGGCGTTCTGGGGGCCGATCGCGGGCGTGAGCGACGAAGAGTGCGACGCGCTGGTGACCGGCGACGCCGCTGATCCACGCTGGACGCCTTGGGAGCGCGTCCTGATCGGCGCGGTCGACGAACTGGAACGAACCGGTTCGTGGGCGCAACCGACATGGGACGCACTGGGTCGCGGCCTCGACGACGAACAGCGCATCGAACTGCTCGTCGCCATCGGCTGGTACCGCACGGTTTGCACACTGTGCAACGGACTGGCGCTGCCCGTGGAGGGCTGGATGCGGCGCTGGCCTTCGTCAGCCGACTGAACGCCGGTCTCTCCGCAGTCCTGGGTGCTGGCTGTTGAGCAATGGCAGCAGTACCCGACGCGGAAGCGATTGCAGCAGACGGGTACTCAGCCGACTGGGAAGTCCGGCGATGACCGTTCCACGGTCATACTCCAGTGCGTCGACCCCGACGCGGGCCACGTCGCGCGACGGCATCCACATGAACTTCGGGAACGCGGCGGCGAACACCTTCTCGTCCATACCCGCCGCCTGGAGGAACTCTGTGCGCACCGGACCCGGGCACAGCGTCGACACGGTGACCCCGGAGCCGACAAGTTCGGCGCGTACACCCTCGGTGTACGTCTTCACGAAAGCCTTCGTAGCGGCGTACCCGGATTGGCCGGGAAACGGGTGGTATCCGGCAGTCGAACCGACATTGAGGATCGCTCCGCGACCGCGGGGCACCATCTGCTGCACCGCCCGCGTCGTCAGATCGATGACGGCCTCGACGTTCACCCGGACCTGTGCGATCTCCTCGGCGACCGTCGATTTCGCCACCGCTCCAATGGTTCCAATGCCGGCGTTGTTGACGAGGATGTCGATGGTCAGACCGCGGCCGGCGACCTCGTCGAACAGGCCCGCGCGGGCGGAGGGATCGGCGACGTCGCATGCGATCGTCTCGACTCGGACCTTGCCGGCTAGCTCGACGGCCAGCTCCCGCAGCCGGTCCTCCCGGCGCGCGACAAGCGTCACGCCGTGGCCGCGGCCGGCCAGTTCGCGCGCGATGTCGGCGCCGATACCCGACGACGCTCCTGTGACGACGGCGGTCGTGGTTGGCGAAGGCTGCGGCAGCGGCATGGCTTGAACCTACCGTCGCCGCTCGACATTAGACCAAGATCATTTGCTGTCTCCTTTCGCTGACGACATTGAATACGCAATTAATTGGCTTAGAGCGGGTCGAATACGGATTGCATGCCGGTCGGCGCGGAGTAGCATTTGGTTAGCTATATGTCTTGGTGCAGGGCCTTCGTTAGGACGCCACTATGGCCATCACTCACCACCGCCGTATGGGTCTCGCCTTATTGATGGCGGCGGTTCCAGTGCTGGTGGGTGTCGGCATCGCCTCCGCCGACCCACCCTGGACACCTCCGACTCCCACTCCCCGGGACCCCTTCATTGGGGAGTTCTACGAGCCTGCACCACCACCCCGTGACCCCACGGACAAGTGGCAAGACCCATGGTTTTCGATACCGGGCTACCCGTCCGACCCTTCGGGGTTCGACATCCAGAACGGCCACTTGGGAGCGCGGGCCGGCAGGTCCGAGGCTTAGCGGGTGCGTATTCTCATGTCATGAGCGTGAAAGTGGACCTCGACCAATTGGCCAGCGCGCTGGACGATTTCACGTTTGCATACCTTGTAACCGTCGGTGACGACTACCGCGCCCACACCGTGGCTGTCGAGCCGGTGCTCACCGCGGGCACGTTCGACGTCGGCCAGATGGGCTCGGGCACCCGCCGCAACGCTGGCGAGCATCCCGACGTCACCGTCGTCTGGCCTCCGGCCGAGCCCGGCGGCTACACCTTGATCGTCGACGGCCGCGCCGAGCTGACCGATGACGGGTTAACGGTCGTCCCCACCCGCGCGGTTCTGCATCGCAGGGCCACATCCGACTCCGCGGCGACGAGCCCCGACGGCCTTCACGACTGTCTGCCGCTCAAGAAGTAGACACGAAAAAGCCCGGCCCCCAGGGGAACCGGGCTTCTCCGTTAAAGAGACCCTGCCGTTGGACAGACTTAGAAGTCCATGCCGCCCATGCCACCGGTCGGGTCGCCCATCGGGGCGGCCGCCTTCTCCGGCTTGTCGGCGACGACCGCCTCGGTGGTGAGGAACAGCGCCGCGATGGACGCCGCGTTCTGCAGCGCCGAGCGGGTGACCTTCACCGGGTCGGCAACGCCGGCCTTGAGCAGATCCTCGTACTCGCCGGTCGCGGCGTTGAGGCCGTGACCCGCAGGAAGGTTCGTCACCTTCTCCGCGACGACACCCGGCTCCAGGCCACCGTTGAAGGCGATCTGCTTGAGCGGGGCCGACAGCGCGACGCGGACGATGTTGGCACCAGTGGCCTCGTCGCCGGTCAGGTCCAGCTCATCCAGCGCAGGAGCCGACTGCAGCAGAGCCACGCCGCCACCGGCGACGATGCCCTCCTCGACGGCCGCCTTCGCGTTGCGAACGGCGTCCTCGATGCGGTGCTTGCGCTCCTTGAGCTCCACCTCGGTGGCAGCCCCGGCCTTGATCACCGCAACACCGCCGGCCAGCTTGGCCAGGCGCTCCTGCAGCTTCTCGCGGTCGTAGTCGGAGTCGCTGTTCTCGATCTCGGCGCGGATCTGGGCCACCCGGCCTGCGATGGCGTCGGAATCTCCGGCACCCTCGATGACCGTCGTCTCGTCCTTGGTGACGACGACCTTGCGGGCCTGACCGAGCAGCGAGACATCGGCGGTCTCCAGCGAGAGGCCGACCTCTTCGCTGACGACCTGGCCACCGGTGAGGATGGCGATGTCCTGCAGCATGGCCTTGCGGCGGTCACCGAAGCCAGGCGCCTTGACGGCGACGGACTTGAAGGTGCCGCGGATCTTGTTGACCACCAGGGTCGACAGGGCCTCGCCCTCGACGTCCTCGGCGATGATCAGCAGCGGCTTGCCGGACTGGATGACCTTCTCCAGCAGCGGAAGCAGGTCCTTGACCGTCGACACCTTCGACGAGACGAGCAGGATGTACGGATCCTCGAGGACCGCTTCCTGACGCTCGGCGTCGGTGACGAAGTAACCCGAGATGTAGCCCTTGTCGAAGCGCATGCCCTCGGTGAGCTCCAGCTGCAGGCCGAAGGTGTTGCTCTCCTCGACGGTGATGACACCCTCGTTGCCGACCTTGTCCATGGCCTCGGCGATCAGCTCACCGATCTGGGTGTCACCGGCCGAGATGGCGGCGGTGGCAGCGATCTGCTCCTTGGTCTCGACCTCTTTGGCCGACTTGAGCAGCGTCTCGGTGATCTTCTCGACGGCCTTCTCGATGCCGCGCTTCAGACCGAGCGGGTTGGCGCCTGCCGCAACGTTGCGCAGACCCTCGCGAACGAGCGCCTGGGCCAGCACGGTGGCGGTGGTGGTGCCGTCGCCAGCGACGTCATCGGTCTTCTTGGCGACTTCCTTGACCAGCTCGGCGCCGATCTTCTCGTACGGGTCCTCCAGCTCGATCTCCTTGGCGATGGAAACACCATCGTTGGTGATCGTGGGAGCGCCCCACTTCTTCTCAAGGACGACGTTGCGACCCTTGGGGCCCAACGTCACCTTTACCGCGTCGGCGAGGCTGTTCAAGCCCCGCTCGAGGCCGCGACGGGCCTCTTCGTCGTACGCAATTGTCTTAGCCATTGCGAAGTGATTCCTCCGATTAGGGGATCGCACGTTTTTTGGCCGGGCTCGGTGCCCGCGACGGACGACTAGGGTGTGCTCCCGCAGGTGCGGCCCCGGTCTCACCTTCCCGACCTAGCACTCACCGATCGCGAGTGCCAGCCTCATTTTTAGCACTCGACCAGGGAGAGTGCAAGGTCGTTCACCCTGCGCGCAAACCGTCCAACACAACCTCGGTCAGCCGCGCCGCCGCGTCGTCGTTGTAGCCGTGCATCGCCTGCAGTCCGACCATGAGTGCCTTCACGTCCGCAACCCCGACGTCTTTCCGCACGGTGCCCGCGTCCTGGGCCGCGCGCAGCAACTTGCCAAGGAGTTCCTTGAACCTTTCCTCGGCGTCTTTGACCTCATTGCCCGAGTCGGCGAGCGCGTCGACGAGACCGCGGTTTGTGGCGGTCCACTCCACAGCCGTGCGCAGGAAGGCGAACAGAGCCTCACCCGGATTGCCGGCTTCGAGCAGCGCATGTCCCCCGTCGATGATGCGCTGCATCTGGTCGGCGATCACCGCCTCGATCAGGTCCTCCTTGGCGGGGAAATGCCGATAGACCGTTCCGGCGCCAACCCCCGCGCGCCGCGCGATCTCGTCGATCGGTACCGACAGCCCGTCGGCGGCGAAGGCTTCCAGGGCAGCTTCCAACACTCGGGCACGGTTGCGCGCCGCGTCGGCGCGCATCGGCCGGGCCGGTTCAGACATCTCACAACACCTCGGGAATAGATAAGCGGGGCGCACGTTCCGTATGGTTGTAATCAAACGGAGCGCTCGCCCCGTTTAACCGATTGTAGGAGATTCCCATGACCAACTGGACGACCGCCGACATTCCCGATCAGACGGGTCGCACGGCAGTCATCACCGGCGCCAATACCGGGCTCGGCTACGAAACCGCCGCAGCGCTCGCCGCCAAGGGTGCACACGTCGTGCTCGCCGTGCGCAACCTGGAGAAGGGCAAGGCGGCGGCCGACCTGATCGCCAAGCGCACCCCAGGCGCCAGTGTCGCCGTGCAAGAACTCGACCTCAGCTCGTTGGAGTCGATCCGCACCGCCGCCGACGAACTGCGCTCCAGGTACGACAGCATCGACCTGCTGATCAACAACGCGGGTGTGATGATGACTCCGAAGTCGACCACCAAGGACGGCTTCGAGCTGCAATTCGGCACCAATCATCTCGGCCACTTCACCTTCACCAACCTGCTGCTCGATCGCGTACTCGCGGCGCCGGGTTCGCGCATCGTGACGGTCAGCAGTGTGGGTCATCGCTTCGCACGCCGCGGCATCCGCTTCGACGATCTGCAGTGGAAGAACAGCTACAGCCGGGTCGGCGCGTACGGGCAGGCCAAGCTGGCCAACCTGATGTTCACCTATGAACTCCAGCGGCGCCTGCAAGGCACCAACACCATCGCCGTCGCCGCCCACCCCGGCGGCTCCAACACCGAACTGATGCGCAATTTGCCCGCCGCGATACGCGGGCTGGGCAGCGTGTTGTCGCCACTCTTCCAAGGCCCCGAGATGGGCGCACTGCCGACACTTAGGGCGGCCACCGATCCCGGCGTGCTCGGCGGCCAGTACTTCGGCCCAGACGGATTCGGCGAACAGCGCGGCTTCCCGAAGGTCGTTGCGTCCAGTGAGGTGTCGCACGACACCGACGCGCAGCGACGGCTGTGGGCGGTCTCAGAAGAGCTGACGTCGGTGATGTCGCCCGTCGGCTGAATGTAGCGGCGCCACAGCCGATTGCCAGAAGTACGAGCCACAGTGATGCGGTGACGGTTCCTGGCTTGGGTCTGCTGTCGTTGTCAGGGTTCGAGGACCCGGTTTGGCTCTGCGTGCTAGCGGCGCCTGCGGCTCTGTTGGCGGTTTACCTGACCGCCCAGGGCCGCCGGCGTCGGCGGATGCGCCGGTTCGTCGGCGCGTCCGCCGCGCCTTCGGTTGGGCCGTCGCGGCCGTCGCCGTGGCGGCATCTGCCCATGGCGGTGGTGCTTATCGCGCTGGTGCCGCTGGCCATCGCGCTCGCCCAACCGAGTCGAGACGTGCGCGTTCCACGCAACCGCGCCGTGATCATGCTCGTCGTCGATGTGTCGCAGTCCATGATGGCCACCGACGTCCCACCCAACCGGCTGGCGGCGGCGCAGCATGCCGCGCAGCAATTCGCCGAGCACGTGACACCCGGTGTGAATCTGGGCCTCATCGCGTTCGCGGGCACCGCCAACGTGCTGGTGTCCCCCACTCCCGATCACCAGGCAGCGGTCAAGGCCCTTAACAATCTGCGCCCGGCCGACAGCACCGCCACCGGACAGGCGATTTTCGCTGCGCTGCAAGCGATTCGAACCGTGAACGCGGTGTTGATGGGTCCCAACGACAAACCACCGCCCGCCCGCATAGTCCTGCTGTCAGACGGCAAGGAGAACAAACCCAACAATCCCAACAACACTGACGGGGCCTACACCGCAGCACGCGCGGCCAGAGGGCAAGCCGTGCCAATCTCCACCATTGCGTTCGGCACTCCGACCGGCCACGTCGCCGTCAAGAACGAGACCGTGCCGGTGCCCGTCGACAGCGACATGATGAAGATGGTCGCGCAACTCTCCGGTGGCCAGACATCAACCGCCGCAACGGTCGATCAGCTCAACAAGAAATTCGGCGCGGTCGAAGACCAAATGGGTTTTCAGGCAGAGCGCGGCTCTGCAAGCGCAGGCTGGCTGCGGCTAGCGGTCATCATCGCCGGCATCGGGGCGGCACTGGCCCTGCTCATCAACCGCAGGCTGCCCGTCTGAATTTCAGTCCGGCAATCTCCGATTGAGTAGTGCCGCCGCCAGCAGCGCCGCGGTGAGGCTCAACGCCCCCAACCGGATCCATGCCGCGCTGGCATCACCGGAGATCGACTCGTATCCGATGATGCGCTGCAGAGTGGCGTACACGGTGTTGAGCTGATCCAGGTTTCCCGCATGAAACGCCTGCCCACCGGAGATCTCGCTGATCTTCTGCAACGTCGAATCGTCCACCGGCACTGGGATGTCCTGATCGTTGAGGTGGACGGTCCCGTCAGGGGTGCCGAAGGAGATCGTCGAGATGGCCACGCCCTGCTCCTTGGCGGCATGGGCCGCCGTGAACGCGCCGCGCGGCGCGTCCGGCTCGCCGGGCACGGTTTCCTTTCCGTCGGACTCCAGAACGATGCGCGCAGGCGGTGGCCCGTCGCCGCCGCCGAGGACGGCGGTGGTAGCCGCGATGGCCTGCAGTGCCGTGAAGATTCCCTCCCCGGTCCCGGTGCGTTCAGCGGCCTGCAGGCCGTCGATCGCGGCCTTGACGGAAGTCCGGTCGGTGGTCGGGGTCATCAACAGCGTTGCGGTTCCGGCGAATTCGACCAACCCCAGATTGATTCCTGGTGTCAGCTCGTCGGCGAATCGCTTACCGGCCACTTTGGCAGCCGCCAACCGGTTCGGTGCGACATCGGTGGCCACCATCGACTCCGAGACATCGATAACCAGCATCACCACTGCGCTGTTGCGCGGTACCCGCACCTCGTGCGTAGGGCCTGCCATCGCCGTCGTCAACAGTGCCAGCGACGCCACCAGCAGAGCGGCCGGCACATGACGCCATCGGTGCCGCCTTGGGCGTGCGACCGACTCCAGCAGTTCGAGGTTGGCGAACCGAAGCACCCGTCGCCGCCGCGCCCGCTGCACCATCACATAGATCGCCAACATCGCGGCGATCGCGACCAAGACGAGCAGGAACCAGGCGTTGGCGAATCCGGACACCGAGAGTGTGCCCAGCAGCGGCACCGTCATCGCCTGCCCATCCGATCGCGCAGTTGAGGATCGTTCTCCCACCACAGCGCCGATGTCGCACCGAAATCCTCTGAAACAGAGTCGAGTTGGGCGTCGACGGTCTCCGCGTGTACCTTCTCGTCTGCCGAGAACATCCGCATCAGCACGATGATGAATGGAACGCCAAGCACGTCGCCGACGATCCACAGAACGCCGGCGCCGATCGACTGATCGACGCGCATGCTGGGACCCCAGTGCCTCCCTACATGTGCGTAGTAGTCGACGGCGATCAGCGGTCCGAGCCACAGCACAATCCCGAGCAGACCGTCGCCGATCGACTCGACGATGCTGATGACGAGCGAGATCAACTGCGAGTACCGGCGCGGCACCGGATCGGTCTGTAGCCGCGCATAGAAATAGCCGAATCCGATCAGTACCAACAGCATCCGGGTCGCTGCCGCCACCTCGCTGTGGCTCATTGCCGCGACATACCAGGGTGTCAGGTACAGCAACCACGGCGTACCAAGCATCGCCAGCGATGTCGTCGTAGGGTGCGCGAAGAAACGCGTCGCTGGCGATGCCAAGCACCGGTCCAGCCTGGCTCGGCCGACAGGCCCGAGCGCCCCGCGCAACACCGTGACCGGCCGGCTCAACGCCAGGAAGAACGGAACCACAAACAGCAGCAGCAACACCTGCAGCGCGCGGACCCAGAACAACACCTGGGCATAGACGCCGATGAAGCTCATCGTCGCCGCGACCGACAGCGCCACGCTCAGCGCCAAGCACCACACCGGTCCTGGCGTGACCGCCGCCGAACCTCGGCTTCCGCGATGCCGCGCCCAGGCGTAGGCGATGCATCCGCCTGCGATCAGCACGGCCGCAGCGCTGTCCCACCGCCAGCTGGTCAATGACGTCGACCACGTCAGCGGCACTGTGGCCGGGTCCATGGAAGGCAACTATGCGTGGCCGACCTGTACGAGCCCTGTACGCAGCGTGGGCAATTCCCGGTAGCGCGGACCGCTAGTGTGGGTTCTGATGTCACTCGTCGTGCCGCCCTATCCCCCGCCCCGGTACAGCGAGGACCAACCGGAGGTCAGCGCGTGGCTACGCCGCGGCGACGCACCGCCGGACTACGACTCGTTCGGACTCGTGAAATACCACTACCTGGCCAACCAACAAGCCACCGACGGCGACTACGGGCTGTACCGGGTGGAGATCGCCCCGAAGGGCGGCGGGCCGGGCCCGCACTTTCACCGCGCCATGTCGGAGGCGTTCTTCGTGTTGTCGGGAACGGTGAAGCTGTACGACGGCAACGACTGGATCGACGGGCACCCGAACGACTTTCTTTACGTTCCACCCGGCGGCATCCACGGCTTTCGCAACGAGGCCGACACGCCGACGTCGATCTTGATGCTGTTTGCTCCTGGCGCACCGCGCGAGCACTACTTCGAGGGCATGGCCCAGCTCGGCGACATGTCCGACGAGGAGCGCAGGGAATGGTTCATCGCCAACGACAACTTCTTCATCGAGTGACACACCGAACCGACACCCGGAGCTGCGGCGGCAGCGACATCAAGCCCGGGAATGTGCGTCCCCCAAGTGAATTGCGCTAGGCTGCTCCTCGATCAGTGAGGAGCTTTGGGTGCGGGCTTTTGCAGCGCCCGACACCCAGGCTTTGCGAGGCTGGCAGCGTCGGGCATTGGTGCGATATCTTGGCGCCAAACCACGCGATTTCCTCGCAGTCGCCACTCCGGGTGCAGGTAAAACTGCGTTTGCCCTTCGCATCGCCGGCGAGCTGCTGGCCGAGGACACCGTCGAGCGAATCACTGTCGTGGTGCCTACCGAACATCTCAAGACGCAGTGGGCCCAGGCGGCCGCATCCGTGGGTATTGCGCTGGACCCGAAGTTCAGCAACTCGTCAGCGCAGACGTCGTCGGAGTACCACGGTGTCGTCGTCACCTACGCGCAGGTGGCCAGTCACCCCACCCGACACCGCGTCCGCACCGAGAACTACCGCACGCTTGTCGTCTTCGACGAGATCCACCACGGCGGCGATGCGAAGAGCTGGGGCGAGGCCATTCGTGAGGCCTTTGCGGATGCGGCGCGACGCCTTTCTCTGACAGGCACGCCATTCCGCAGCGACGACAGCCCAATCCCTTTCGTCAGCTACGAGCCCGACGGCGAGGGGGCACTGCGCTCGCAGGCCGATCACACCTACGGCTATGCGGAGGCGCTTGCCGATGGCGTGGTCCGGCCGGTGGTGTTCTTGGCGTACTCGGGTGAGGCGCGGTGGCGGGACAGCGCGGGCGAGGAACACGCGGCACGCCTTGGCGAGCCGCTCAATGCCGAGCAGACCGCCCGCGCGTGGCGCACAGCGTTGAACCCCGCAGGCGAATGGATGCCCGCCGTCATCGCGGCCGCAGACACCCGCCTACAGCAGAAACGCCAACATGTTCCCGACGCGGGCGGCATGATCATCGCCTCCGATCAAACGGCGGCACGCGCCTACGCCGATCTGCTCACCCAGATCACCGGTGAAGCGCCGACGGTGGTGCTCTCCGACGACCCGGGTTCCTCGGATCGCATCAGCCAATTCTCGGGTGGCACCAGTCGCTGGCTGGTCGCGGTGCGAATGGTGTCCGAGGGCGTCGACGTGCCAAGGCTGACCGTCGGCGTCTATGCGACGAGCGCGTCGACGCCACTGTTCTTCGCGCAGGCGATCGGCCGGTTCGTCCGGTCGCGCCGGCCCGGCGAAACGGCGAGCATCTTCCTGCCGTCCGTGCCCAACCTGCTGCTGCTGGCCAGCGAGATGGAGACCGAGCGCAACCACGTGCTCGGCAAGCCGCACAGGGGGTCCGAGGGCGACGAGGAGTACGTCGAGCGACGCCAATCCGAGCCAAGTGATATGGACAACGGCTTCGAATCGCTTGGCGCGGACGCCGAACTGGATCAAGTGATCTTCGACGGCTCATCCTTCGGCACCGCGACCCCTGCGGGCAGCGAGGAGGAGGCCGACTATCTCGGCATTCCCGGCCTGCTCGACACGAATCAGATGCGAGACCTGTTGCGGCGCAGGCAAGAAGAGCAGCTCACTAGACGGAGCCGCGCAGTCGGCGACATTGAGTCGGGCACAGCCAGTCCTTTTAATTCCCGGCCGTCGACGCATGGGCAGCTGCGGGAGCTTCGACGCGAACTGAATGCGCTGGTGTCCATCGCCCACCACCGGACTGGCAAGCCGCACGGCTGGATCCACAACGAGCTGCGCCGACTGTGCGGTGGACCGCCGATGGCTGCGGCGACGACGGATCAGCTCAAGGCCCGCATCGAAGCGGTGCGCTCGCTGCAGGCCTAGACCCGCGCCTCGGCGAGCTCGGCCAGATGCTTCAGTGAGTTGTCGAGGTGCGATACGTCGAACATCGGGAACGGGATGATCTCGCGCCCCGCCGGGGGCACCCCGGACCAGTCGTAGGTCAGCGTGACGTTCGTCTGGTCATCGCCGATCGGCTCGAGGTCGTAACGCCAGATCCACCCGCCGTACTCGAGAGCGGCGTCGTCGGCTCCCGCGGATGTCGGTCGACCGGGTGCATGGCCTGGCAGCCACGCGATGGCGCGCGGCGGTTCGAACACCTCGACCCTGCTCGCCACCTCGTAGCCCTTGTCGGGATGCCGGTCGTGATACATGGCGACCCGGAAGATCTGCCCGGCATGGGTTAGCGGCTGGCCGCCCTGCGACGCGCGGACCCATCCGGTGCCGTCGATCGCCTGGTGTGTCGACGGGTCGGCCAGCACGTCGAACACCACTTGGGCGGGGGCGTTCACGAAGGTGGTCGCGCGAATAAGTTGTTCAGTCACGTCAGTACAGACTCTCATCAGCGGAATAAGTAATCGCGCAACAGCGATAGACCCGCATGCTGTTGCGGCGTGCCGCAGCATATTTCGTCGATGCCGATGGCGAAACTAGGTGCGCTCGGCGAGCTCGGCCAGATGCTTCAGCGAGTTGTCCAGATGCTGCTGGTCGAACGGCGGGAAGCCGATGTGCTCCCGGATTGCCGTCGGCACGGCCGACCAGTCGTAGGTCAGCGTCACTGTTGTTTGCGAAGGGCTCACCGCTGACAGGTCGTAGCGCCAGGTCCACCCGCCGAATTCGAGATTGGCGTCGTCAGGACCTTGACCGGGCTGCCACGCAATAGCGCGCGGCGGGTCGAATACCTCGACGCGGTTCGCCACTTCGTAGTGCTTCTCGCGGTAGTTGGGGTTGGGGTGGTACATGGCCATCCGGAAGACCTGGCCGGTCTCGGTCACACGCTTGCCGTAAAGAGGTTGCCGTACCCATCCGGTGCCATCGATCGCCTCGTGTGTGGACGGATCCGCCAGCACGTCAAATACGACACCCGCGGCTGCGTTAACCGTAGTGGTGGCGGTCATGGTCTCTTCAGTCATGTGAATACAGACCGGCCGCGGTGCGATAAGTAATCGCGAAAGCCAGCAATCCCGCACAAGTTTTCTTCATGCCCGCCGACGCCCCGACCATCCTTGCGACAAGTGGCGGCTTCCGGGAAGTCAGCGCATCCGTTGGGAGTTCAGCGAGCTGACCGAATACGCGATTGAGTTGGCGGGGGTGACAGGACGTGCTCCCCGACTGTGTTTCGTCGCCACCGCGCTTGGCGACAATCCGACCGTCCTGCACTGGCTCATCGACGCCGCGCAGTCGCGGGGTTTCAGTGCGTCGCATCCGACGCTATTCCCGATGCCCAATGTCGACGACATCACCGCTCATCTGCTCGACCACGATGTTGTTCTCTACCGCGGCACCGACTTCGCTGAGGCGGTCAGCGAACATGCCGGGGCCGCAGCGTATTTCGTCGATGCCGCCGAGGAAATCCGGCTCGACACCCGTATGCTCTAATGACCGGGTGCGGTCGCCAACTTAGTTGTTTGTTGGTGGTGGCTGCGGCTGGAAGGGTTCATACCACCACCAGTCAGCGCGCTCGCCCGTGGGTCCGGGGCAAGGCGGAACCGCGGGTGGCGGTTTCGTCGGTGGGCGGGCCAGCGATCCTGGGCTGAGAGGTTGGCCGTCGCTATCGGTGACGGACAGTTCGCCCGGGGGGCCGGTGATCGTGATGACGCCCCGATGGTGCAGCCGGTGGTGATGAGGGCATAAGAGCACGAGGTTGTCCAGCTCGGTCGGGCCGCCGTCCTCCCAGTGCCGGATGTGATGTGCATGTAGACCGCGGGTGGCTCCACAGCCGGGAACCGCGCACGTGGGGTGACGGTGCTCGAGAGCACGGCGCAGCCGGCGGTTGATCAGCCGCGTCGCCCGCCCGGCGCCGATGGGCTGCCCCTCGCGTTCGAACCACACTTCGCAGGTGGCATCACAGGTCAAATATCGGCGATCGGCGTCGGTGAGCAGCGGACCCAGATGCAACTGGGCGGCCTTATCTTTGACATCCAGATGCGCCACCACGGTGGTGTGCTGCCCGTGGGGTCGGCGGGCCACATCGGCGTCCCATCCGGCCTCCACCAAGCGCATGAAAGCGTCGGGGGTGTTCGGCAACGCAGGCCCCTGATCTGATCCGTGGCCGCCATTATCGAGCTTCCACTCGGCCATCAGCGCATCAAGATGAGACTGCAGTGCCGCATCGAACTTCGCGGCGTCGAGGTGGTCGAGTTTGATCCGCCAGGTGGTGAAGTCGTCGTCGGAGGTTTTGGTGATCGACCGTTGCGGCTCAGGCCGAGGATCGGGTTCGGGTCGCGGTTCGAGCTTGACCGCAGTGCGCAACTGGTTGACCGTCGCTACTGCGGCCAGCTCCGCGTAGTGCGCATCGGATCCCTCGCCCGCCCGCGCCGCGATCACCCCGACCTGATCCAGTGACAGTCGGCCCGCCCGCATGCCTTGGGCGCAGCGGGGGAACTCTTCCAGCCGGTGCGCCACGGTGGCGATCGTGTGGGCGTTTGCCGACGACGAGCCGGTCTTCCAGGCCACCAACGCCGCCACCGACCGCGCACCCGTCATACCGCACAGCCCGTCGCGATCGATCTCGGCGACGATGTCCACGATGCGCCCATCAATGGCGTTGCGCTGACCGGTCAATTCCGCCAACTCGTCGAACAACTCCTCAAGGCGGTCTTTCGGACGTGCTACAACCGCGTCTGGCGTTGCGGTCGAGGACATAACGTCATCATTGCAGCCCGGTCCGACAAATCTCGGCGGTCGGCTATAGCCCAAGCAGTTCGGGCAGGTCTGCCACCGAGTCGATGACGTGGTTGGGCTGCATCGCGAATTCGTCTGAGGCCCAACGGTCCAGCGTGTCCTGGCGGAACTTGCCGGTACGCACCAGCACGCCGACCATCCCGACCACCTGGGCGGCCAGCACGTCGTTGTTGAGGTCGTCGCCGACCATGTACATCTCGTCGGGATCGACCCCGAGACGGCTTGCGGCCGCGAGAAATCCCTCGGGCGCCGGCTTGCCAACGGCGGTGGCCTTGCGGCCGGACGTCTCCTCCATCCCGATCAGGTACATGCCGGTGTCCACACGCAACCCGTCGGTCGTCGTCCAGGCGGTGCTTCGATGCATCGCGACCACCGGCACGCCCTGCGCCATCCAGTCGTAGACCCACGACAGCGTCAGATGGCTGTACTCCGGACCTGCGCCGCCAAGCAGCACCACATCGGGGGTCTCCGGAGCCTCGGGCCCGCTGAACTCGCTCGAGTAGACGATGTCGATGCCGGGCATGTCCTCGGCGATCTGCCCGCTGTTGACCAAGAAACATCGGGCGTCCGGGTAGCGGTGGCGGACGTACTCCGCGGTCAGCACCGCTGCCGTGATGACCTCGTCGGAGCGCACCGCCATGCCTGCCTCGGTGAGCAGTTCGGCGATTTGCACGCGGGTACGCGTTGTCGTGTTGGTCAGATACGAGCAGGCGATCTGATGGTCGGACAGTGTCCGCAAAGTCTTCGATGCACCCTCGATCGGCCTCCATGACGTCACAAGGACGCCATCGATGTCGAAGAGCACACCACCGATAGCCATGGCCCGACAGTAAACGGCGAATGGATCAGCGCAACTCGGGGGTTAGCCAAATTGTGCGAAATATGGGCGCTCGGGCTTACCTTTCTCGACCAGAATGAAGACCACGCCCCAGGGATCGGCGAACCATGTGGTGCGCACCCCTGCGATGTCGGCGATCCCGTCTACCAGGAAGTGAACTCCCTTGTCTTTTAGTGTCTTACGGGTCTCGTCCAGATCGTCGCAGATCAGTCCGAGGTGAGAGAGCCCGTGGTCCGCGAGTCCCTCCCGCCGGGCGTCGCTCCCGTCCACGCGCAGATACTCGATGACCTCGAGCACCCGGTCGCCGTCGCTGCCGAATCCCACGATCGCGGCCTTCATCGCCGGATCGGGCAACAGCTCGCCCATATCGGCACGGATGGCGTCGCCATCCATCACATACGGCGGCGAGAGCACCGTGAATCCCAGCACGTCGCGGTAGTACGCCACGGCGGCGTCACAGTCGGGTACGCACACGCCGGTATGTGCCAGGCCGGTAATCATGTCGTCGATTGTGGCGCAGCAGCCCAGTCACTGTCGGCGACCCACGGCGACGTCGACCCTGCGATCGACCACGCCAACTCAGCTGGCACGTCGATCACCCGATAGCTCTTCACCCCCGCTGCGGTGGCAGCGATCAACGTCGCCACGCCTGCCCGTCGCTGGAAAAGCGTCTGGCGCACCGTCCACCCGATGATCCCCGCCGCGGCGATGCAGTCTCGCCGCCGGTCGAGGCTGCCCGCCCGAGCCACCAGCCACTGCCCGTTCACCCGATGTCCAAGGGCCCGGGACCGGTCGAGCGCCAGCAGCGCACAGCACACCGTCAGCACCGCCCACAACGGCCACAGCCACACCGGCGTCCGCGAGTACAGCGAAAGCATCGCGACCAGCAGCACCGCAGGGAACGTCAGCGCCCGCGTCCACCGCCTGCGCGTGGCCACCGCGCCGTGCCCGCGCAGCGGGCCGGTGACCGCCTCCGGCCGCGCGATCAGCTCCGCGAGCACCGCCTCGGCCGTTGCCCGAGGGCACGGCGGCAGCAGCAGCGATGCTTCGCCCGCGCCGTCAACGCCCGTCATCACCGCGTCCAGCCGGGCGCCCCCGAACAGCCGCACCAGCAGCGGCTCGCGCAGTGTTCCGCCGCGCAGCCTACGCATGTCGAACGTCCGCTCGCGCACCCTCAGCAGTCCGTGCTCGAGGTGCAGCGCATCAGCGTCACGACGAAGAACTAGGTTGCCGTACGTCACCAACGACCGCAGTACCGACAACACAACGGATGCGACCAGAACCGCAACCGCGACCACCACCACGCTCGCCACCACACCGAAACGCTCCGCCGCGTCCACCCCGGATTGTGCGAGCCGTGAATTCTGTAGGGCCGCACCGACTCCCGCCTGATATGCCAGCCCGACCGCGGCGAGGATCATCGCAAGCCCTGTGAAGCTCAGCGGACTATATCGCAGCCAGGACGGCTGCCAGCGTGCCAGCTCCCGTCCCGGCTCGGAGGCGTCGTCCTCGGCAGGCGCCAGCGAATCCGCCAACAGAATCGCTCTCAGGCGCGGGACCTGCTCGGCCTGCACCGCGTCGAGCGCGAAACCGCCGTCGCCCTTGGCCTCCTGGCCCGTACTCACCCGCAGCACCGTCAATCCGAGCAACCGGTGCAGCAGCCGCGCGTCGGTCGACACCGACCGAATCCTGTTGCGCGGCACCGAAAGAACCTTGCGCTGGAGCACACCCGACTGCAGCTGTACCTCTTGAGAGTTGATGCGGTAGCTGGTGGTGAACCACCGGGCCACACCGAAGCCGACGACCAGGACCAGCCCGAACAGCGCCCACATGGGATTGCCGGTCGCCGAGCCGAGCACCACCGAACCGATCAGCAGCGGTATCTGGCGCAGCACCTCGTGCACCGGGTGCACCAGCAGCATGCGGGGGCTGAGCCGTTGCCACAGTTGCTCTGTTGCTGCCGGTCCGCCGCTTGTCACGTCGCGTCTTCCGCGCCGATCGCGGCGATGTCGGTGAGCTGAGCGACGACGCGGTCGGCGACCTCGGAATCCAGCGCGACGATGCGCACCGCGCCCGCCGACGAGGCCGTCGTCACTGTGACATTGGCAAGACCGAAGAGCCGGTCCAGCGGGCCGCGATACGTGTCGACGGTCTGCACCCGCGAGATCGGCGCGATCCGCCGCTCCTGCACCAGCCAGCCCGTGCGGGTGTACACCGCCTGCGGTCCGATGTCCCACCGGTGCACGCGGTAGCGCCACAGCGGCACGACAACCACATAGACGACGAAGCCGACAACGGTGATGGCTGCGGCGAGGAGATGCAGCCTGCCCAAACGGCTGTCCAGCATGAACCACACCACTTGGCCGGCAGCCAGAATCAGCCACGGAATGGCCGCGCCGATCGCCCATACCAGCGGAGCCTTGCGGCTCGGCGGATTGGCCGGGTCGACCAGATTCATGCTTTCTCGAGATACAGGCATTGGCTGACACCGAACAACCGCAAGGTGCGCAGGGTCTTGGCCGGGATATGGCCGGCCACATCGGCGGTGGCGACTATCGTCGGCCGATCGACGCCGACAGTTTCGCCCTGCGTGATCACGGTGGCCGAGCCGGCCGCGAGTACGTTGCGCAGCCAGTCGGCACGGTTTCCGTACGGCAGCGCGATAAGAAAGCCGGTCTTGGCGGGGATGGCGTCGATGGGGGTTTCGTAGGCGCGGCCCGACGCGCGTCCCACGTGCTGAATCACTGACGTCTGCGTCGCATCGGTGCCCGCGGTCCGCATTACCCGCGGATTCGAGAACGACCGGTTGAGGCGGCGCACGGCATCGAGCACCGGCGGCAGCTTCCACCGCATACCCACCACCAGCAGTCCAAGCGACAGCGCCGCGACGCCGACGAGGGTCACAGCGACAGCAACAGCCGCGCGCGCGGCGCCGCCCATTCGTTCGGCCATGTCCGCCATTATCCAAGTCGCCGATTCAACGAGAATTTCACCATGAGCGGCATTCCCGCGCGGCGCAGCATCGCGAAGCGTCCAAGAGGCACGGCCCGTGCTTCTGCGGTTATCGACGCCGCAACGACGCTGAACACGTCGTTGGCGGGATGAGCCCGATAGGCCGTGCCTGCGTAGCCGCGGGGCAGATCCCAGCGCCTCAACGCGGCAAGATCCGCCAGCGCACCGACCTGGACGTAGAAGCCGACCGGATTGACGTCGGCGCGCAGGCCAGGCGTGGCGTGAGCCACCACCGAATCGGCCAATGACGTTGCAAGACTGGGATCTTCGGGCCGAGTCCGCGCTGCGACCCCGGACACCACCCGAGCCGACCGGATCGTGAAGTCCTCGCCGGCCACGGCCCGAACAATGCCGGCGTCATGCAACAGCGCTGCGACGTAGAACAGTTCCGGGTCAAGGGGCTGCCGGTCCTGGCACGCAAGCGCGTGACCCAGTAGCCAGGTTCGGTAGCCGTGCCCGGCCAGCGCAGCGCCCTGGTCTCGTGCAGCGCTCTCGGCCTCACGGGCAAGCTTCGAATCGGGAGCGGTCGGCACCGCGACCGGCACCGGCCGCCGCAGTGGCCGCGTAGCCAGGCCGGCGCCGATATCGAGGTATCCGCGCGCGATCGCGCGCAGGACCCGTCGCCTCTGTCCTGGAGTGAGCGCACCCCCGGTGGCTTCGGCCCATTCGCAGGTGGACGGCGGTTCAGCGTCTTCTCGGCCCGTCATATCAAGCGATTCTGTCGGAACTCCACGATGAGTATGTTGAAACGCATGAGCAGCAAATGGACCGCAGCCGACGTGCCGGATCAGTCCGGCCGAGTCGCCATCGTCACCGGCGCCAATTCGGGGTTGGGCTACGACACCGCGGCCGCCCTCGCCGCAAAGGGGGCCCAGGTCGTGATTGCGGTGCGCAATCTCGACAAGGGCAACGAAGCCGTCGGCCGCATCAAAACGGCGAGCCCGAACGCGGTTGTCACGGTGCAGGAGCTCGACCTGTCCTCGCTGGACAGCGTCCGCAAGGCCGCAGACGAGTTGCGCGCCGCGCACCCGCGCATCGACTTGCTGATCAACAACGCGGGCGTCATGTACGTGCCGACACGCGAAACCACCAAGGACGGTTTCGAGATGCAGTTCGGCACCAACCACCTCGGCCACTTCGCATTGGACGGCCTACTGATCGAGAATATGTTGGAAGTCGAGGGGTCGCGCGTGGTCACGGTCAGCAGCGTTGGCCACCGCCTGATGGCCCGGATCCATTTCGACGACCCGCATTTGCAGCGCAAATACAACCGCGTGGAGGCCTACGGGCAGTCCAAGCTGGCCAATCTGCTGTTCACCTACGAGCTGCAGCGGCGGCTGACTGCCAAGGGCGCGCAGACGACCGCACTCGCCGCACATCCCGGGTTTTCGGACACCGAACTGATGCGACACCTGCCCGGTTTCATCCCCGAATTCGCCTGGCGCCCTTTCACGCAGCCCGCCGACATGGGTGCGTTGCCTACCCTCCGCGCGGCCACCGACCCCGGCGCACAAGGCGGCCGGTACTACGGACCCGACGGCATCGGCGAAACGACGGGCCACCCGAAAGTCGTTAAGTCAAGCGCACAATCGCACAACGAGGACATTCAGCACAGGCTGTGGACCATGTCCGAGGGGCTGACCGGCGTAACGTATCCCGTCTGATGCGGACCGTTGATGAACACCAGAGCGTTGTCGCGGGCCTGATCGCCCGCAGGCCACCGGTCACACTGCCGCTCGACGAAACGCTCGGCCTGGTGTTGGCCGACGACGTGGTCGCTCCGCTGGCGTTGCCCGGGTTCGACAACTCGGCAATGGACGGGTACGCCGTTGTGGCCGACGACGTCGCCGCCGCGACACCCGAGCAGCCCGTGTTGCTGCCCGTCGCCGAGGACATCCCCGCAGGCCGCACCGACCTGCTCACACTGAAACCCGGTACGGCACACCGCATTATGACCGGCGCTCCGCTGCCTACGGGTGCAACCGCCGTAGTGCCTGTCGAGGCCACCGACGGCGCCACCGACACCGTCGCGATCCGCGCAAGCGCCAAGGCTGGTCAGCACATCCGCAGGGCCGGCGAAGACGTGACGGCAGACAGCACGGTGCTGCGGGCGGGGCAGGTGGTCACTCCCGCAGTGCTCGGCCTTGTCGCGGCGTTGGGTCTCGGCGAGCTGAATGTTGTTCCGCGGCAACGGGTGTTGGTGATGTCGACTGGCTCGGAGCTGGTGGCCCCTGGCACGCCGTTGCGGCCAGGACAGATATACGAGTCGAATGCGGTGATGCTGGCCGCGGCCGTGCGCGACGCGGGCGCACACGTTGTGTCGGCGCCGATGAGCGATGACGACGTCGCCACATTCCGCGACGCGCTGAGCCGCCACACCGGCGACGCCGACCTGATCATCACCACGGGAGGGGTGAGCGCCGGCGCGTACGAGGTCGTGAAGGATGCGCTCGGCACCGAGGTCGACTTCGTCAAGGTGGCCATGCAACCCGGCATGCCGCAGGGCGCAGGTTCCGTGAACGGCACGCCCATCATCACGCTGCCCGGCAACCCGGTCAGCGCGCTGGTGTCGTTCGAGGTGTTCATCCGCGCGCCGCTGCGCACCGCCATGGGGCTGCCCAACCCGGACCGCCCGCGGCGCTCGGCTGTGCTGTCCGAGGACCTAACCTCGCCGCGCGGCAAGCGTCAGTTTCGCCGCGGCGTGCTCGACCGCGACGCGGGCACCGTCACCAGCTATGGCCCGCCGGCGTCACACCATCTGCGCTGGCTGGCCTCGGCCAATTGCCTGTTGGAGATCGATGAGGACGTCACCGAGGTCGCCGCGGGGTCGGCCGTGCAGGTGTGGGACCTTGCATAGCCAGATGAGCCGGGCCGCCCACCCGTAGAATCGCTGCACGATGGCCAGACGCCCCGACCTCCAAGGCCCCGCGCGAATCATGGCGCTGGTGCGTTCCGCTGTACCGCCGATGCACCGGGAGGGTCTGCCGTTCGTCGGGGTGAGCCTCGCGGTAGCCGCAATCGGGCGCAATAGACCATGGCTCCGGCGCGTCGGACTGGCATCTGCCGTCGCCAACGCCGCGTTCTTCCGGCATCCGCCGCGAGTGCCCCCGACCCGGCCCGGGCTCGTCGTCGCCCCAGCCGACGGGCTCGTCTGCCTCATCGACGAAGAGGTGCCCCCCGCCGAACTCGGCCTGCCCGCAACGCCGTTGCCGCGAATCAGCATCTTCCTGTCGGTGTTGGACGCGCATGTGCAGCGGGCCCCGATCGGCGGCGAGGTGGTGACCGCAGTGCACCGTCCGGGGCTGTTCTTATCCGCCGACCTGGAGGCGGCCAGCTCCGACAACGAACGCAACAGCATCGTGATCCGCACCCCGGAGGGCGCCGAGGTGGTCGCGGTCCAGATCGCGGGCTTGATCGCGCGGCGCATCGTCTGCAATGTGAAGGCCGGTGAGAAGATCGCGATCGGCGACACCTACGGCCTGATCCGGTACGGCTCCCGGCTGGACACCTATCTACCTGCTGGCTCCAACATCCTGGTCACGATCGGACAGCGCTCGCTGGGCGGCGAAACCGTGTTGGCCGAACTGCCGTGAAACCGCGCATCAAGGCGCCCGTAGTCAGCCTGCGCATCTTGCCAAGCGGCATGACGGTGGCAGCCATTTGTTTCGGTCTGAGCGCGGTCAAGTTCGCACTCGACGACCGGCCTACCGAGGCCATGGCGTTCCTGGCGATCGCCGCGATTCTCGACGCTCTCGACGGCCGCATCGCCCGCGCCCTCAAGGCGACGTCCCGCATGGGTCAGGAGATCGACTCGCTTGCCGACGCGGTGAATTTCGGTGTGGCACCGGCGTTCATCGTCTATGGCACGCTGCTCTCGCACTCACGCGTCGGCTGGATCGTGGTGCTGCTGTACGCGGTATGCATCGTGCTTCGGCTGGCCCGCTTCAACGCCATGCTCGACGTCGACAAGCCGGACTTCGAAAAGAAATACTTCGTCGGCATGCCCGCCCCTGCCGGTGCGATCGGTGCGATCGGACCGCTGGCGGCCAAGATGCAGTTCGGCGACGGCTGGTGGACATCGGAAGTGGCCGTGGTGGTCTGGATCATCGGTGTCTCGCTGCTCGTCGTCAGCACCCTCCCGATGCGCAAGGTCCACACCTTCTCGGTTTCGCCGAACATGGTCGCGCCGCTCCTGGCTGCGCTGGCGATCCTCGTTGCGGCGTCAATTTTCTACGGCTACATCACCCTCCTGGTGATCATCGCTGGTTATGTCATACACATCCCGTTCGCCATTCGAACCAGGCGCTTCCTCTCCCAACACCCGGAGGTGTGGGACGACAAACCGCGACAGCAGCGCGCGGCGCGGCGGGCGATCCGCAGGGCGCAACCGCACCGCCGGTCCAATCTGCGCCTCGGACTGCGCAGGCCGGGCGGCCGCTGAGATGACACAGACTGAGGCCGAGAAGGATTCACCGCTGAGTCACCTTCGGCTGACGGCGCGCCTGAACACGTCGGCCCTGGACTCGCGCCGCGGTGTGGTGCGATTGCATCCGGAAGCCATTGCCGCCCTGGGCATTCGGGAATGGGACGCGGTGTCGCTGACCGGTTCGCGCAGCACCGCAGCGGTGGCAGGAGTGGCGCCATTGGGGACACCGACGGGCACCGCACTACTTGACGACGTGACATTGTCGAACGCCGGACTGCGCGAGGACACCACTGTGATCGTGTCGGCGGTGACCGTCTACGGCGCGAAGTCGGTGACGTTGAGCGGCTCAAACCTTGCCACCCAGTCGATCTCGTCGGCGACCCTGCGTCAGGCCTTGCTCGGCAAGGTGACGACCGTCGGCGACACCGTGTCATTGTTGCCGCGCGAACTCGGGCCCGATATCCCGACGTCGGCTGCCACCGCTGCGCTGGCGTCGTCCGTCGGCATCACCTGGACCTCCGAGCTGCTGACGGTCACCGGTGTCGATCCCGCAGGGCCAGTCAGCGTGCAACCCAATTCGGTGGTGAGTTGGGGAGACGGCGTGACCCCGACCGCATTGTCCACGACGGGCCAGCACACGGTGTCGACCCCCGACAAGTCGGCGACGGTCAACATCGACGACCTCAAGGGCTCCCATGCCCAGGCCGGCAGGCTCACCGAATGGCTCAAGCTCGCGCTCGACCAGCCGGAGTTACTCGAAACACTCGGGGCCACAGCCAATCTCGGCGTGTTGATATCAGGGCCCGCCGGCGTCGGCAAGTCCGCCCTCGTGCGTGCCGTATGCGCCGACCGCCGGCTGGTCGAACTCGACGGGCCCGAGGTGGGCGCACTGCGCGCCGAGGACAGGCTCAAGAGTGTCTCGTCGGCCGTGGCCACCGTGCGCGACGGCGGCGGCATGCTGCTGATCACCGACATCGACGCACTGCTGCCAGCCGGCCAGGGCGGGCCCGCCGAGTCGGTATCAACCCTCATCCTCGCCGAGCTGCGCAACGCCATCGCCACCCGAGGAGTCGCCTTCGTCGCCACCTCCGCGGTGCCCGATGGCCTCGACCCTCGGCTACGGGCACCCGACCTGTGCGATCGCGAGCTCGGGCTGAGCCTGCCCGACGGCGCCGTCCGCAAGCAACTCCTCGTGGTCCTGCTGCGCGGCGTTCCGACGGACCCTTCTCTGGAGATCAACCTCGACGAAGTCGCCGAGCGCACACCGGGTTTCGTCGTCGCCGATCTGGCCGCCCTCGTGCGGGAGGCCGCGCTGCGGGCGGCGGCGCGCGCCAGCACGGACGGCAAGCCGCCGGTGTTGACACAGGCCGATCTGATCGGCGCGACGACAGTGATCCGCCCGCTGTCGCGGTCGGCCACCGAAGAAGTTTCGGTCGGATCGGTGACGCTCGACGACGTCGGCGACATGGTCGCCACCAAACAGGCGCTCACCGAGGCGGTGCTGTGGCCGCTGCAGCATCCCGAGACCTTCGAGCGACTCGGTGTCGATCCGCCGCGCGGCGTACTGCTGTACGGGCCGCCGGGCTGCGGCAAGACGTTTGTGGTGCGGGCGTTGGCCAGTTCGGGACGGCTCTCGGTGCACGCGGTGAAGGGCGCCGAACTGATGGACAAGTGGGTGGGCGCATCAGAGAAGGCGGTGCGCGAGTTGTTCCGCCGTGCCCGCGATTCCGCGCCCTCACTGGTGTTCCTCGACGAGATCGACGCGCTGGCACCGCGTCGGGGGCAGAGCTTCGACTCCGGCGTCACCGATCGGGTGGTGGCCGCGCTGCTGACCGAACTCGACGGCATCGACCCGCTGCGCGATGTGGTGGTGCTCGGTGCGACCAACCGGCCCGACCTGATCGACCCTGCGCTCTTGCGCCCCGGCAGGCTGGAGAAGCTCGTCTTTGTCGAACCGCCGGATGCCGAGGCGCGTCGCGAAATCCTGCGCACCGCAGGCAAATCCATCCCGCTCAGCGACGACGTCGATCTGGACGCGCTGGCGGGAGAGCTGGACGGCTACAGCGCCGCGGACTGCGTGGCGCTGCTGCGCGAGGCCGCGCTGACCGCAATGCGCCGCTCGATCGACGCGGCCGACGTCACCGGTGCCGATGTCGCCAAGGCCCGCGAAAATGTCCGGCCATCTCTGGACCCGGTCCAGGTCGAGTCGCTCCGGGCCTTCTCGGCGGCGCGCTGACTATCAGCTGAGTGAGTGGTGGGCCATATGCCAGTTGACGTCGTCGAATATGACCCGGCTTGGCGACACAAGTTCGCCGAACAGCGCGACAGGTTGATGATTCTCTTGAGTGGATGGCTCGCTGAACCGGTGGAGCACGTGGGTTCCACCGCGGTGCCAGGTCTTTCGGCCAAACCAATCGTGGATATCCTTGCGCCGGTCACCTCGCTTGTTGATGCACGCGGGGCGGTGGCGCTTCTCGAGGAGGACGGCTGGCTTCAGTGGAGCACCGATCCGAACAGGTCGTGGCGGTTCTGGTTCTTACGGCCGCTACCAGAAGCTCGGACCCACCACTTGTATCTGATTCAGTACGACGATCCGCACGCGGGAGAGCTCCGCGCATTTCGTGATCTGCTGCGCGCCGACGATACGCTCCGTGATCGTTACGAGACGCTGAAACGCAACCTGGCCAAGGCGTTTCGCGACGATCGCGAGGGATACACCCAAGCCAAGGCGCCCTTTGTCGAGGATGGGTTACGTCAGAGCGGAATCGAGCCCCTTCGTAGGCCTGGATCAGATTAGCTTTTCGCGGATCAGCTGCGCTCGGCGAGCTCGGCGAGCCGCTCGATAGACGCCTGCAGTTTGTCGGCAGTGGTGGCACGCGCCCGTGGCAATCGCGTCTCGTCCGTAAGCCGAGACCAGTCGTAGGTGTGGGTCACCAGGGTGCGTGAGTCGTCGAGCGGTTCGAGCTGCCATCTCCACAGGTGACCGGGCGGCTCCTTGCCCTGTTCTGACGGCCGCCACGCGATGAGCCTGCCCTCGTCGAACTCGACGACGTGGTTGTCCCGGAGGACACCCGTGGTGAGCGCCATCGTGAACACATCGCCCGCCGCCAGGACGCGTTGGCCGGCATCCGCCTCGGCCAGGTTGTCGTTACCGTCCCAACGCGGCTGCTGCGACGGGTCTGCAATGAGTTCGAAGATCGTGTCCGCAGGCGCCGCGATCTCGCGGCTTGCGCTGACCACCGTTTGAGTCATGGTCCGATTCAACAGCATCTTGACAGTGACAAGTTAACGGGGCATAGTCGTCTTCTGAACTTGCCATTGTCAAGATCGAGGACGGGAGGCGGTATGACAGTCCCAATCACCACGTCTGTTCGGGCGGGCGACCGCGATCGGGAGAAGACAGCCAACCAGCTGGGCCAGGCGCTGTCGCAGGGCTACCTCGCGATGGACGAGTACGAGACCCGGCTGCAGGCCACGTTCGCCGCGCACACTACCGCCGAGCTGCGCCAACTCGTCGCCGACCTGCCGCTGTCGCAGCTCCGGCGCACCGATCCGCAGCGCCGGGCCGCGCGACGGCGAGCAGCGAGGATGGGCGTGCGGATCCATCTCGGCGCGTACCTAGCGATGGTCGTCATCGTGCTTACGGTGTGGCTGGCCGTCGGCCTCACTGCGGGCGCCTGGTACTTCTGGCCGATATGGCCGATCCTCGGCGCGGGCATCGGCCTGGCCTCCCACGCGATCCCCGTTCGTCTCGCGGTTCCCGGCCTATGTCGCTCGCGTCCAGCGATTGACGGCCGCAGCCACTTCCGCTGCATCAGGTAGCCGTTCACTGGCCCACGCGACATAGCTGTCCGGACGGACGAGCACCGCATCGGGCAGCTCCGGATGCGCGTCGACGGCATGCACGATGTCCGGCCGATCGAGCTGCACCGGCGCGGCCGTCACCAACACGAACTTGCCGTCGCGCAGCAGCTCGTAGACCCGCTTGCCATCGGCCACGATGTCGGGCATCCGGCGGCCGGTCAGCCAGCCTTCGCCACGTTGGTGCGGATAGGCGATCCCGATGCCGCTGAGCCTCTCGGTGATCGCCCGCCGACCACGCGGCAGTCGCGTCACGGTTCCCAGCACCGCGGCGCGCACCAGGCGTCCCGCTCGGGAGTGATTGAGCACGATCTGGTTGAACACATCGGTCAGCTGCAGCACCTCGGCGCCGACGGGATGGCGTTCGGCTTCATAGCTGTCCAGCAGCCCCGGCGGCGCGGATCCGCGCACGGCGGCGGCCAGCTTCCAGCCAAGGTTCATCGCGTCGCCGATGCCGGTGTTCATGCCCTGCCCGCCGAGCGGTGAATGGATGTGGGCGGCGTCGCCCGCCAGAAACACTCGGTCTTTCCGGTAGTGCCGCGCCTGCCGCTGCTCACTGAGAAACCTTGAGCTCCATCGCATCTCGGTCATACCGAAGTCATGGCCTGCGATGCGCTCGAACGAGTCGCGGATCTCCTCCAACGTCACCGGCTCGGTCAGCGGCGCTTGTTCGCGCAGACGGTCCCACACGATTGCGCGGAACCAGCCGTCGCCGAACGGGATCAGTAGCGCCACGCCTTTGTCGTTGGGGATACCGGTCAACGTCTCACTCGGCGCCCGCGTCAGCCGCACATCCGCCAACAGAATGTGCGTCTCGTATTGCTTGCCGACAAAGTCGATACCGAGCTCGCTGCGCACGGTGCTGTGCGCGCCGTCGCACCCGACCACGTAACCGGCTCGGAAGCTATCGCCGCCCGCGCACGCAAGCGTGACCCCGTCGCCGTCCTGCGAAAGGCCGACCACCTCGGCGCCGCGGACGATCTCGACACCGAGCGCCTCGGCGCGGGTCTGCAGGACCTTCTCCGTTCCGCTTTGCGGGACGATGAGCACCATCCCGAACCGGGTGGGCAGCTCACGCAGGTTCAGTGTCTTCCCGCCGGGAGGGGCGACCTCGTACACCGGCACCCCCCGGGGGAGCAGTTCCTCGGCAAGACCGCGCGCATCGAGCAGCTCAAGGGTGCGGGCGTGCACCGCGAAAGCCCTGGTGATGTTGGGCATGTCGGTGCGCTCGTCGAGCAATTTGACCGCTGCGCCGGCCAGTGCGAGCTCACACGCCAGCATCAAACCGGTCGGCCCTGCGCCAACCACAACAACATCGGGAGTCTCCACGAGGCCGGATGTTAGCTGCATCCGCCCACGTAGACTGGCGTAAAACCAAAGCCCTCACCGGCTGACACCCCGACCGAACGATCGGAGTGCCATGCTCGCCATCCTGTTCGCCCATGCCGTCGCAACGGCGCTCGCTCCGCTGCTTGTGCACCGTTGGGGCCGGATGGCGTTCTATCCTCTTGCGTTGGTGCCGCTCGGATCGCTGATCTGGGTCGCGCTCAATTGGCCCGGGCCGGGCGGCGCGACGACGACCAACGTCGACTGGCTGCCCGAGCTGTCGATGAACATCACTCTTCGATTCGACGCGCTCGCCGCGATCATGAGTGTGCTCGTGCTGGCGATCGGCGCACTTGTGCTGTTCTACTGCGCCGACTACTTCCATCACAGAAGCCCACTTGGTGCTCCTCTCGTCCGCGACGAGCCCACCGAAAAGCGGCTACCGAGTTTCGCCGCGGAACTGGTCGCGTTCTCCGGCGCGATGTTCGGGCTCGTGTGTAGCGACAACATGCTGGTGCTCTACGTGTTCTGGGAGCTCACCACGGTGCTGTCGTTCCTGTTGGTTGGCCACTACGCCGAACGCGCAACCAGCCGAAGGGCCGCAACGCAGGCGCTCTTGGTGACGACGTTCGGCGGGTTGGCCATGCTGGTCGGCATCGTCGTGCTCGGCAACATTTCCGGCACCTATTTGTTGTCCGAACTGATCGCCGCACCGCCGACCGGTATCGCGGCATCGGTCGGCATAGTGCTCGTGCTCGTCGGCGCACTGGCGAAATCGGCGATCGTGCCAATGCATTTCTGGCTGCCGGGCGCGATGGCAGCACCGACACCGGTCAGCGCATATTTGCACGCCGCGGCGATGGTCAAGGCTGGCGTCTATCTCGTCGCGCGAATGAGCCCTGGCTTCGCCGACTCACCGCCCTGGCGGCCGATGGTGGTGACACTCGGCGTGCTGACGATGTTGTTGGCCGGCTGGCGCGCAGTGCGCGAGTACGACCTGAAGCTGATCCTGGCGTTCGGCACGGTCAGCCAGCTCGGCCTGATCACACTGATGGTTGGCGCGGGCGGCGGCGATTTGATGGTGGCCGGGTTGGCCATGCTGTGCGCGCACGCAATGTTCAAGGCGTCATTGTTCATGGTCGTCGGCGTCATCGACCACGCGACCGGCACGCGCGATATCCGCCGGCTGGCGTGGCTTGGGCGGCGCAGCCGACCGCTGCTGCTTATCGCAGTCGGAGCGACCGCGAGCATGGCCGCGCTGCCGCCGTTCTTCGGCTTCGTCGCCAAGGAGGCCGATTTCGAAACCGTTGCGCACGCACCGTCACTCGGCGCAGCGGCGCCCTACGTGCTCGCAGGCATCGTGCTCGGGTCCGTGTTCACCACCGTCTACAGTCTGCGATTTCTTCTCGGGGCGTTCGGTCGCAAGGGAAAACCGGAACCAAGCAGGCGGGTCGCCGACATGCACAAGCCGCCTGCGACGTTCCTCGTCGCGCCTGCCATCCTTGCCGCCGCCGGCCTGATCTTCGGAGTGTGGCCGACCGGTCTCGACGACGTCCTCGACAACTACGCGGATACGGTGCCTGGCGGCGAGGACTACAGCCTCGCACTGTGGCACGGACTCGGCTTGCCACTACTGTTGTCGGTGTTGGTGCTTGCCACTGGCGCGGCGGTTTACTTCGCGAGGGGCAAGCTGTGGTGGCTGATGACGGCGCGCGAGCCGCTCGGCAACGCCGACCGGATCTACGACGCCGCACTGCGCGGCCTCGACCTAATCTCCGTGCGGCTCACCGCTTTCACCCAGCGAGGTTCAATTCCGGCCACCCAATCGGTGATCCTGTCCACCCTGGTGCTGGTTCCCGTGGTCGTGCTCGCTCTCGGCGCCCGGGACCGGCCCGACTTCGTGTTGTGGGACTCGCCGCTGCAAGTAGTGATCGGATTGCTGATCCTGGCGGCGGCACTGGGCGCCACCGTGCTGCGCAACAGGCTGGCCGCGGTGCTGCTTGTCGGTGTCACCGGCTACGGCTGCGGCACGATCTTCGCGTTCCACGGCGCACCCGACCTGGCGCTGACCCAGTTTCTTGTGGAGACACTGACTTTGGTGATCTTCGTGCTGGTGTTGCGGGCGCTGCCCGCCGAAGCAGATCGTGCGAACATCGGGCGCCACCGGTTACCCCGCGCCGCCCTGGCACTCGCGGTCGGCGCGACCGTCACCACGCTGGCGGCGTTCGCGATGGCCGCCCGCACTGCAACTCCTATCGCCGAATTGCTTCCCGCCGCAGCGTATTACCGCGGCCACGGTGCCAATACCGTCAACGTTCTACTCGTCGACATCCGGGCGTGGGACACCCTTGGGGAGGTCTCGGTGTTGCTGGTCGCCGCGACCGGTGTGGCGTCATTGGTGTTCCGGCACAGACGCTTTGGAGCGGCGCCGCGGGTCTCCGATGCGGGCCAGCCCGACATCGGACCAGTCACCTGGCTGCGTGGCAGCGAGCTGCGCGACCCACGGCACCGTTCGCTGGTGCTTGAGGTCGCCACTCGAATGATCTTCCCGCTCATCATGGTGCTGTCGGCATACTTCTTCTTCGCCGGTCACAACACACCTGGCGGTGGCTTCGCAGGCGGCTTGACGGCAGGGCTGGCCTTGGTGCTGCGCTATCTGGCGGGCGGCCGCTACGAACTCGGCGAGACGCTGCCGCTGGATGCCGGCAAGATCCTCGGTGTTGGCCTCGGCCTTTCAGCGGGCACCGCGGTTGCCTCGCTGCTGTTGGGCGCTCCGGCGCTGTCGTCGGCGTTGATCCACTTCGACGTGCCCGTGCTCGGCACGGTCAAGTTCGTCACCGCGTTGTTCTTCGATCTCGGCGTGTACCTCATCGTCGTCGGCCTCGTGCTCGACGTGCTGCGCAGCCTCGGCGCGCGCGTCGACGTCGACATGGCTCAGGCGGTGGCGCGATGACCACCTACTTGGTTCCCCTCGTGCTGATCGGTGGTCTCATCAGCGCAGGCGTTTACCTGCTCCTCGAGCGCAATCTGACCCGAATGTTGTTGGGGTTGCTGCTCATCGGCAATGCAATCAACCTGCTCATCCTGACTGTCGGCGGCCCGTCGGGCAACCCTCCGGTTCGAGGCCGCACCAGCAACGGTCAGACCACCACCGCAGATCCGTTGGCACAGGGCATGATCCTGACCGCCATCGTGATCACCATGGGCATCGCGGCATTCGTGCTCGCCCTGACCTACCGCTCGTACAGGTTGAACACCGCCGAAGAAGTCAGCGACGATCCCGAGGACACCAGGGTTTCTCAGCTGTCCGCGGAAGAGGTCTCCGCGCTCGAGGAGGACCGTCCGATCGCAGAGCCAGCCCGCGACACCGATCTGCCCGACGAGCTCGACGCGCTGCCGGGGCTGGAGGGTTCGAAATGAATGCCCCCGCGGTGCTGACGCCGTTGCCCGTGCTGATCCCGTTGGTCGGCGCGGCGATGACACTGTTCGCGGGCCGAAGGCCACGGCTGCAGCGGGCCATCACACTGGCCGCGCTCTCGGTGGTTGTGGTCGTCTGCGCGGCGCTGCTGTACCTCGCCGACCGCGATGGGACCCTGGCGCTGCACGTCGGA
This sequence comes from uncultured Actinomycetota bacterium, assembly GCA_963766465.1. Classification (GTDB taxonomy): domain Bacteria; phylum Actinomycetota; class Actinomycetes; order Mycobacteriales; family Mycobacteriaceae; genus Mycobacterium. The sequence goes on along the minus strand of CAVXZT010000008.1, from coordinate 401,530 downwards.
GGCTGGGGCCAGACGGTCTACGGTATGGGCCCGCTCGGCATCACACTGGTCGTCGATCGGCTGTCGGCGCTGATGCTCGTGGTGTCGTCAATTGTGCTTCTGGCCGTGGTGTTCTACGCCATCGGACAGGGCATCCGCGACGGCGACGAGCGCCAACCGGTGTCGATCTTCCTGCCTACCTATCTGGTGCTTTCGGCCGGTGTCTGCACAGCGTTCCTGGCGGGCGACCTGTTCAATCTGTTCGTTGGCTTCGAGGTGCTGTTATCGGCGAGCTTCGTGCTGCTGACGATCGGCGCAAGCAAGGATCGCGTGCGTGCAGGCATCGCCTACGTGATGGTCTCGATGGTGTCCTCGCTGATTTTCTTGTTCGGCATCGCGCTGGTCTACGCCGCCACCGGGACGCTGAACATGGCCGAGCTTGCGGTGCGGCTCGACGGCGTGACGGCGGGCACCCGCACCGCGTTGTTCGCGGTGCTGCTCGTCGCGTTCGGCATCAAGGCCGCGGTGTTCCCGCTGTCGACCTGGCTGCCGGACTCCTACCCCACCGCGCCGGCACCGGTCACCGCGGTGTTCGCAGGCCTGCTGACGAAAGTCGGTGTGTACGCGATCATCCGGACACACACATTGCTGTTTCCGAGCGGAGGGCTCGACCCGCTGCTGTTGTGGGCGGCGCTGCTGACCATGCTCGTCGGAATCCTCGGCGCGATCGCGCAGAGCGATATCAAACGTCTGCTGTCGTTCACGCTCGTCAGCCACATCGGCTACATGGTGTTCGGGATCGCGCTGTCGAGTCAGCTCGGTATGTCAGGTGCGATCTACTACGTGGCGCACCACATTGTGGTGCAGACGACCTTGTTCTTGGTGGTCGGCCTGATCGAACGGCAGGCGGGTGCGTCGACCATGCAGCGGCTGGGCGGACTCGCGGCCGCCAGCCCGCTGCTGGCATTCATGTTCGTAGTGCCGGCGCTCAATCTTGGTGGCATTCCGCCGTTTTCCGGCTTCATCGGCAAGGTGGCGCTGCTGGAAGCGGGTGCGCAGAACGATTCCGCGCTGGCGTGGGTGCTTGTCGCCGGCGGCGTCGTCACCAGCCTGCTGACGTTGTATGTGGTGACCAGGGTGTGGACAAAGGCATTCTGGCGCTCACGGGAAGACGCTCCGGAGGGCCACCTCTCCGGGTCGGCGCCTACGGCGCTGCTCGACGAACCGGAGGACATCCAGTTCGTCGACCGCGACCAGGTGGGGCGGATGCCGATCGGGATGGTGTTGCCGACGGGGGCACTCATCGCAGTGGGGCTGGCGCTGACGGTGATGGCGGGTCCGATCTTCTCCTACGCCGACCGGGCGGCCGATGAGGTGCTGGACCGCAACCAATACATCTCCGCCGTATTGGGGAGCGCCGAATGAGACGAATTGCGTTGCGCGCCTGGGTGCTGTGCTGGTTGATACTCGTGTGGATTCTGCTGTGGGGCACTGTTTCCGCGGCCAACATCCTGTCCGGCCTGGCGATCGCGTTGCTGATCACGCTGCTGCTGCCGCTTCCTGCAGTGCCCGTCGAGGGCAAGCTTCACCCGCTGTCGCTGCTGCGCCTGTTGGTCACGGTGTTCTACTACCTGGCCCTGTCGTCGATTCAGGTGGCGTGGCTGGCGATCAAACCAGGACCGCCGCCCTTGTCGGCGGTGCTACGGGCACACGTGGCGGTCAAATCGGATCTGGTGCTCGCCCTGGCCGTCAACATCTTCAACCTCATCCCGGGATCGATCGTGCTGGAGATCGACCAGACCCGCCGAATGCTCTACATGCACGTGCTCGACGTCGGATCCGACCGTGCGGTGGACCAGTTCTACCGCCAGGTCGCAGTGGTGGAGCGGCTGCTGGTGTCCACGTTCGAACGCGAAGCGGACTGGCGGCCGTCGGCTGAAAGGGAGACCGTATGACAGTCGTTTGGATCGTCGCCGCCGTCATGCTGACGACGGCCGCGGCCGTCACCATGTTCCGCTTGCTCGCCGGGCCGAGCACACTGGACCGACTGGTCGCGCTGGACACTCTTGTCGCTGTGACGATGTGCGCGATCGGAACCTGGGCGGCCTTCAGCCTCGACACCACCGTGACCTACGGCCTGACGGCGCTGGCGCTGATCAGCTTCGTCGGCTCCGTCAGCGTCGCGCGATTCCGGGTGCCCGACTCCGACAAGCCGCGCGCCGCAAGGAGATCGCCATGAACGCGCTCGACATTGTCACCGCCGTGCTCGTGCTCGGCGGCTCCACCCTCGCGCTGACGGCCGCGATCGGCGTGGTCCGGTTCCCCGACACGCTGACGCGGATGCATGCGGCGACCAAGCCACAGGTGCTTGGTCTGCTGCTGGTATTGGCCGGCGCGGCGATCCGGCTGCGTGGCAACATCGACGTCGGCATGGTCATCCTCACCGGCCTGTTCACTTTGATCACGGCGCCGGTCGTGGCCAACCGTGTCGGCCAACTGGCCTACCGCGAGCAGTGCATTCGCAATGACCTGCTGACCAGGGACGAAATGCTTGAGTTCGCCGAGAACGGGGAAACCGGTACCAATGGTCAGGACTGAAGACGACAGCTGGGACATCACCGAAGGCGTTGGCCAGACCGCGCTGGGTGTGGCGATGGCACGCGCCGAAGAGACGGCGACTGAGTGCCCGCTGTTCACCGACCCCTACGCGCAGCTGTTTCTCGACGCCGCGACCGAGCGTGGTTGGCAACAACCGCCGTCGTACATGATCGAGCGGATTCGGGCCATCTCCCCGTATGCGGCCTCGCGCACCAAGTGGTTCGACGAGTTCTTCATCACCGCAGCGGCCAGCGGCGTCGAGCAGTCGGTCATCCTCGCCGCAGGCCTTGACTCACGCGCGTGGCGGCTGCCGTGGGTGGACAACAGCGTGGTCTACGAAATCGATCAGCCCAAGGTGTTGGCATTCAAGGCGCAAACACTCGCCGACCACGACGCCAGACCCGCCGCGCGTTACGTCGCCGTGCCTGTGGACCTGCGACAGGACTGGCCGAAAGCGTTGCGCGACGCGGGTTTCGACCCGAGCGTGCCGACGGCGTGGGCCGCAGAAGGGTTGCTGCCCTATCTGCCGGCCGACGCGCAGGACCTGCTGTTCGAGCGCATCCATGTGCACAGTGCCCGGGACAGCCGTATCGCAGTCGAGTCCTTCGGCGCCGGCTTCTTCGACAGCGATTACCTGGCCAATCGTCGAGAACACTTGCGCCGGTTGCGCGAGGAGGCCGGTGAGGACGCCGACGCGAATGTTCCCGACACCGCGGACCTGTGGTTCATCGAAGAACGTGCCGACGTGGCGGCGTGGCTGACCGAACACTGCTGGGATGTCACGTCGGTCGATGCGGCCGAGTTGATGACGCGGTACGGCCGCTGCAAGCCGGGCGAGGTCGACGACTCGTTGCCCCGCACGGTGTTCGTCGAGGCGCACCTGCGAGGTTAGCCGTCCGACAGCTGAAACTCCACCATCGCGGTCACGGTCTCGACGGCGTCCCCAAGTGCCGCGACCCGAGCGGCGACGGTGGGCGCGGACAGAACCGCGTATCGGTCGGCCTGTCCCATCGGCACCCGGGAAGCCAACGCGTACAACCACATTGCAGCGTCACCCGACGCGTCGGCACCTTCAACGATGTCGCGCCCATTCACCTCGGCGCCGCGTGCGGCGGCGATCCGCTCGAACAGCGCGACCATCCGGTCCTCGACATCACGGATCGCGTCGACGTCAACAGCTGGGCCTGGCTCGTCGGGCCAGATCTCCACTTCCGCCCGCGGGTAGGGATCGTCGGGGTGCCACTCGAGAACCTTGATCCGCTCGGCCACCACGCTTCTCAGGCGGTAGCGCCCATCGCCGAAGTCGGCACACTCGGTGATGTGGGCCAGCGCACCAATATCGCTTCGGGCGTCGCCGCCGCCGACCTCGCGGCCCGCCGAGATCAACACCACGCCGAACGCCGGATCATCCGACGCGAGGCAGTGTTGCACCAATTCCGAGTAGCGCGGCTCGAAGATCCGCAGCGGTAGTTCCTCGCCAGGCAGCATCGCCACCTCGAGCGGAAACATCGGCATGACGGGCACGGCTAGATATCCAACTCACCGACTAGCGCGTCGACCACCGCTCGCAGGTCTCCGTCGTGCTCTTCGGCCACCCGGCGCTGTCGTTGATAGGACGCTCCCGAACCGTAGATGTCGGCGACCCTGGCGAGTTCGTCGGCGCAGTGCAGCGACTTGGCCACCGGCTCAAGCCGGTTCAGAAGATCGTCGAGATCGTCAGTCACCAGCCGCTCATTGCTCTCGGCGTCCAAGATGATCTCGGCATCGAGGCCGTAACGCGCCGCGCGCCACTTGTTTTCCTGCACGTGCCACGGCGGCATGGTCGGCAGCCGCTCGCCTGCATCGAGGCGGCGGTCCAGATCGACGATGAGGCAATGGGTCAGTGCGACAAGTGCGCTCAGCTCCCGGATGTTGGAAACGCCGTCGAAGATCCGCACCTCCACCGTCCCCTTATGTGGTGACGGCCGGATGTCCCAGCGGATTTCGTTCATGTGGTCGATGATGCCGGTCTTCTTCTGGTCGTTGACGAAGCCCTCCCACTCCGCCCACGTGTAGAAGTGGAACGGCAGCCCGGCCGTCGGCAGCTGCTGGAACATCATCGCGCGGTTGGAGGCGTAGCCGGTGTCTTCGCCGTCCCAGTACGGTGAGGACGCGGAAAGCGCCAACAGGTGCGGATAGTGATTGAGCAACGACGTGTTGATCGCCATCACCTTGTGCGCCGACGAGATGCCCACATGTACGTGCACACCCCAGATCAGCATCTGGCGACCCCACCACTGGGTGCGCTTGATCAGCTCGGCATAACGCGGCGCGTCGGTGAGGCTTTCCGGCGTCCATTTCGCAAACGGGTGGGTACCGGCGCAGAACAGTTCCATTCCGCGGTTGCGAACGATGGGACGCGCGGTCGCCAGCGTCGCTCGCAGATCGTCCATCGCCTCTGGCACGGATTCGCATATACCGGTGACGATCTCGACGGTGTTGCGCAGCAATTCCTTGTGCACATGCGGGTTATTCTCGCCGAGTTCCTCGATCACCTCGGTGGCCACATTGCTCACGTCGCGCGTCTCGGCGTCGACGAGTGCGAATTCCCACTCGACCCCGAGGGTCGGCCGGGGCGAACCGGCGAAGTCTATGTGGCTGCTAGCCGGTTCCGATAACACCGCACGCCACGCGCTTTCCGGCGTCCCCGGTGGCCATGGTGGTCTCGTCCGGCGGTGGGTTGCCGTTGACCTGCTGGTAGCGCTCCGGCGGGATGTTGGCGAAGTTATCCGCCTTCTCGTGAATGATGATCGCGGTCTTCGCACCGCCGAGCAGATCCTCCGCGGTGAACGCGTCGGTCGTCGTCACCAACTTCGCAGTGCCGTCGGCGCGAACCTGCAGCGAGGTCAGGTCGCCGCTTGCGGGATGTCCCGTATGGCCGGCCTTCTGGAAATGCGCACCCGCGGAATTGAAGTCACCGGGTGCGCCACCGGTCGGGGCGACGGAGCTGGCCTCGCACTTGCCGACGGAGTGGATGTGCAGACCGTGGAAGCCCGGCGTCAGCTCACCCGGTGCGGTCGTCTCGACCGTCAACGTGGCGAAGCCGCCGGAGAACTCGATGTCGGCCGTCGCCACCGGGGTGCCGTCGGCCAGTTTCAGCTGCGCGGTGAGCTTCTCGCCGCTCGGCTCATTCTCAGCGGCCGGGCCGTGTCCACCCTCACTTGCCGAGGCCGAGGGGGCCGGCGAGCCGGACCAGACCGACGGCGTGGTGCCCGGTGAGGTTGCGATGGGTTCGTTCGGACTGCACGCGCTCAAGGCGAGCACCGGAACGGCGAACAAGGCGGCTGCGGCGGCGGTCTTGATCATGGGCAAGAGCCTAGCCGGTGACCGCCACGACCACGCCCGGCGGTTGCTCCGTCAACTCGGGCACCCGCGCCTGCACCGGCGCCTCGAGCAGCTTGCCCACCTCGTCGGCGGCCTCGTGCTCGCCCGGCGCGTCACTGAAGAACACCGTGGTGGCCGTGATCTCCGGCAGGGTCAGGTTACCGGTCTCGGTGACGTTCCAGCCGGCCTCGCGCAATCGGTTGGCTGCGCCTTCCGCGGCGCCCTGGATCTCCGAGACGTTGTAGACACGCACGTCGGCCTTGGCCGGAGCCGGTGATGGGGAGGACGTAGCCGAACTCGCGGTGGTGACGGTGCTGGTCGCGATCGAGGACGACTGGTCGCTTTCAGAATCGCCTGAGCCCATCGCCTGGAAGCCGACCAACAGAAACACCACGCCCAGGAACAGCAAGACCATCACCATCGCGCGCAGGGGTAGCCCGGAGGAGTTTCGCTGGTTCATTAACGCCCACTGTATCGACAGGGCCCTCTAGACCCGAAAACGTCAGGTGACGTCGAAGCCCAGTCGGCGTGCCGCACGGGCCTTCTGCCTGCTGGCCCGCAACCGGCGTAGCCGTTTGACCAGCATCGGGTCGGCAGCCAGCGCCTGCGGGCTGTCCACCAGCGCGTTCAGCACCTGGTAGTAGCGGGTGGCCGACATCGAGAAGAGCTCTTTGATGGCGTCTTCCTTGGAGCCGGCGTACTTCCACCACTGTCGCTCGAAGGCCAAGATGTCGTGCTCGCGCCGTGTCAGCCCATCGGTCAGAGCAGAGTCGTCCCCGGATTGCTCAGTCCGCGCGATCGCGCCGTCCATATCGCTCCTGGACCCTTCCCGACAATCGAAATGACAACACTGGGGTTCGGCGAACATTCAACCACGGGTTTGGAAGCGAAGGCGTCAGCAACGCCCGCGAGTCGGCTCACTAAGCTTGCCGATCATGGCCGTCGTACCCATCCGCATCGTGGGAGATCCCGTCTTACACACTGCGACCGAGCCCGTGCCCATCAACGACGATGGTTCGCTGCCGGCTGACGTCGTGCAGTTGATCAAGGACATGTTCGAGACGATGGCCGCCGCCAACGGGGTGGGGCTGGCCGCCAACCAGATCGGGGTTTCCAAGCGGGTGTTCGTCTACGACTGCGCCGACGAACGCGGCAGAACGTCGCGGCGGCGTGGAGTTGTCGTCAACCCGGTACTCGAAACGTCCGAGGTGCCCGAGACGATGCCGGACCCTGACGACGACGATGAGGGCTGCTTGTCGGTGCCCGGCGAATCGTTCCCGACCGGCCGGGCCGACTGGGCCCGGGTTACCGGCTTGGACGCCGACGGCAACCCGATCACGCTCGAGGGCACCGACCTATTTGCGCGGATGCTGCAGCACGAGACGGGCCATCTGGACGGTTTCCTCTATTTGGACCGGCTGGTTGGCAGGCACGCGCGCAGTGCGAAGAGGTCGGTGAAGTCGCATGGCTGGGGTGTGCCGGGGCTGAGTTGGACGCCCGGCAAGGATCCCGATCCGTTCGGTCACTAGCCCGTGCCAAACGTCGGAACGCGAGTCATGGTGCGGTACCGGTTGCCTGCCGGATCGGTGCCGCCGCTCACCGACGTGATCGGGCACCTCGAGGCCATCGGTCAGACACTGCGGGTGCGCACCAAACGGGGTGACGTGGTGGACGTGGCGGCCGCCGACGTGGTGGCGATCAAAGCCCTCGCCGCGGCACCGGTGCGGACCGGCGATATTCGCAACCTCGAGCATGCAGCGGCGCTGGCATGGCCAGGCGTCGAGCAGGGGCGCGTGGGCGGCTGGCTGCTGCGATTCGGCCGGGGCAGCACCCGTCGTGCGAATTCAGCTGTCCCACTGGATATTCCGGCTGGAGACGACCTCAGCGAAATCATTGAATGGTACGCCGAGCGCGGGGCGGCGCCGCTGATTGCCGCGCCCGACCGATTGATCCGGATTCCGCCTGGTGTGACAAAGGATGCCGAAACCCTGGTCATGACAGGCGATGTGACCACACAGCGACCTTCCGCGGTGGCGATCGCGGCTCGGCCCGACGACGATTGGCTGCGGCTATACCAGCGCGACGTGCCGGTCGACGTGTTGACCGCCGTCCTCGATGGCGAGGTGGCGTTCGCGACGGCCGCGGGTGCAGCTGTCGGACGAGGTGCCGTCACGGAGTCGCCCGACGGCACGCGATGGGTCGGCCTGTCGGCGGTACACGTCGTTGAGACGGCACGGCGCGGCGGCCGTGCACGCGAGGTGTGTGACGCGTTGTTGGCGTGGGGCGCCGAGCGCGGGGCGACGCGCGCCTATGTGCAGGTGCTCGCCGACAACACCGCGGCCACAAGGCTGTACGAGTCGATGGGCTTTTCACCTCACCACCGCTCGCGCTACGTCGATGCTCGTAGCCTGTAGACCATGAGACTGGCGACGTGGAATGTGAACTCGATCCGCGCCCGCGTGGACCGCGCCGTGGACTGGCTGGAGCGCGCCGACGTCGACGTGCTGGCCATGCAGGAGACCAAGTGCTCCGACGACCAATTCCCGACGATGCCGTTCGTCGCGCTCGGCTATGACGTCGTGCACTGCGGGTTCAACCAGTGGAACGGCGTGGCGATCGCGTCCCGGGTCGGTCTCGAGGACGTCCAGGTGGGTTTTGACGGCCAGCCCACCTGGAGCAACAGACCCGATGTGGAAGCCGCGGCGGAGGCCCGGGCACTCGGCGCGACCTGCAACGGCGTGCAGGTGTGGAGCCTGTACGTACCCAATGGGCGCACAGTCGACGACCCGCACTACACCTACAAGCTGGAATGGCTTGCCGCGCTTCGTGACACCGCACGCGGTTGGCTCGCCGACGATCCCAAGGCGCAGATTGCGTTGGTCGGCGACTGGAATATCGCGCCAACCGACGAGGACGTCTGGAGCGTCGAGTACTACAAGGGCAGCACGCACGTCACCCCGGCGGAACGCGCGGCATTCAACGCGGTCGTGGACGCCCAGTTCGCCGACGTGGTGCGGCCCTTCACGCCGGGGCCGGCCGTCTACACGTATTGGGACTACACGCAGCTCGCGTTTCCGAAGGGGCGAGGCATGCGCATCGATTTCATCCTCGGCTCACCGGCCCTTGCCCAGCGCGTCGCCCACGCCGAGATCGTGCGCGAGGAACGCAAAGGCAAGGCGCCGAGCGACCACGCGCCGGTCTTGGTGGAGCTGACGTAAGCCAGATTTGTCGGTGCCTCGATCTAGAGTCGAATGTATGTTCGAAGAGGCGGCTCCGGACGTCTTGATCGGTGAGATCGAGGCGAGCCATCGGCAGGAGTCGGCGTTGATGGCGCATCGGTGCGCGGCGATCGCGGCGTTGTTGTGGCACCGCATCGGCGAGGCCGAGGACGCCGACCCCGATCCGGGGTATTCGATGATCACCGGGTTCGCCCGCACCACCGCAGAAGTGTCGGCGGCGATGAACATGTCGCCGATGGCCGCCAACCACGTGGTGGCCCAGGCCGAGGCGTTGGACACCCGGCTGCCCAAGGTCGCTGCAGTGCTGGCCGCGGGCCAGACGGATTGGCGCACAGTGGCGTTGATCATCGCGCGCACCGAACTTGTCAGCGACAGCCTGATCGAGGCGCTCGACGAGTCGCTGGCACAACGGATCGCGCAATGGCAGTGCTGGTCGCGGCGGCGCATCATCAACGCCGTCGACGCCGCGGTGCGCACCATCGACCCCGATGCCGCCAAGCAGCGCCGGGTCCGCGCCGATGACGACCGCAGTATCAGTGTCACGCCGCTGCCCGATGGGATGGCCCAGGTGCGGGGCAGCCTGCCCGCCACCGCGGGGGCAGCCTTCGACAAGCGGCTCTCGCAGATGGCCACCTCGGTGTGCGCCAAGGACTCCCGCACCATCGCCCAGCGCCGCGCCGACGCCGTGTCCGCGCTGACCGAAGGCCGCCGCCTGGCGTGTGATTGCGGTCTATCGGATTGCCCCACCCGTACAACCGACGCCGAGCAGGCACCTGGCGGGGTGCGCACGGTTATCAATGTGATCGCCAGCCAGGACACGGTCACCGGCGAGGGCGATCAGCCCGGCTATTTGGAGGGCTACGGGGTGATCGACGCCGAGCAGGTCCGCGAGCTCGCCCAGACCGCGACACTGCTGCCGGTGCAATGCCCAGCCGTCACCGACCACCAAGCATTGCGCTATCAACCCTCGGCGGCGCTGGAGCGCTGGATTCGGTGTCGGGACTTGACGTGCCGGTTCCCGGGATGTGATCGCAAAGCCTGGATTTGCGACGTCGACCACACCGCGCCGTTCAACCATGCCGATCCCGCGGCGGGTGGTTCGACGGTGCCATGGGATCTGGCGTGTTATTGCCGAGAACATCACCGGCTCAAAACCTTTCACGGCGGTCCCGGCGGCTGGCAGGATAAACAGCTGCCCGACGGCACCATCATCTGGACCTCACCGACCGGGCGCGAATACCGCAGCACCCCCGCCGGGTATGACCTGTTCCCGCAGATGCGCCCGGCCTGTCGCGCACCCCAGCCCAAGAAGCGCAACCGGTCCAGAGACAAGGCGCTGCGGATTGCCCGCGCCCGCAGCACGATTCGAGAACAGCGGCCAATCAACGCCGAAACACGACGCATCAACCACGCCCGCCGACAAGAGATCGACCTTCGCAAGTGGCGCAACCGCATGCGCAAGATGAAGATCTTGTTCAAGGGAAACGAACCGAGCACCAGTCCCTGGTGCACCTGGGTCAACGAGCCCTTCGAACCCGAAGAACTGCCACCCGACTGGAAACCACCAGCGCCATCACCGCACGAGCTGGACGACGAACCACCGTTCTAGCCGAACAGGGATGAACCTGTCAGGGGCGAGGGAGCCGGGGAACCGGAGCCGACCTCGCCGCGCCGAAGCGTGTCCCCACACCACCATTTGTGCGGCACCGCCGTGTACTGGCGATCGATCAGGGCGAGCACATCGTCGCCCCACTTCCTGGCGGCGGCAAGCCGTTCGGGGTCGGGCACCGAGTCGCGCCGTACCCACTGGCCACCGGACCACAACTGCACGTAGTCGGCGAGAAAGCGTGGATCGTTCTCGATCGCAAGCCGGCCGCGTCCCGCCCAGCCGGAGTAGTACTTCACGAAGGTCGGCCGTAGATCCTCGAGCACGTAGTCACGCAGGCCGGACATGTCGTCGTCCTGCCAGAAACGCGCAATTCTGGTATCGGCCAAGCCAGATAGATCGACTAGACGCAGCCGGCTCGTGAGCGACGATCCACCGCCGTCGACCGCCAACAGCGTTCCATCCCGCACTTCCAGGATGTCGGCATAGCCGTTGATCCAATAGCCCGTGTTCTGTGCGACGGCACAGATTCCCACCGTCGGATTCGCCCTGAACGCCGTGGCGTCGTGCCAGAACCCGGTAACGGTAAGCCCCGCTGCGGCCGTAGCGAGCGTCGTCGCCACGAGTCGCCGCCGAGTGGAGGCCCCCCGGAGGTTATGAACGGCCGACAACGTCACCGTTAGCGCGGCCAACGGCCACACCGCAGTCGCGAAGCGGTGCTGCGTCATCCAGTCTTCCCGCAGGACAGCATAATTCGCGACTGCCAGTCCGAACGGAATCAGCGACATCCCGACGGCAGTCCGGGTTGGCGACGGGCGCGAAAGGACCGCGGCGATCACGGCGACCGCCAAGCCAGCGGTGAGCCACCCGATGTACTCAACGAGTGCCTCCGGCCTACCCAAATCACCGATGCTCGGTAGGCCCTGTTCCTTGGCGCGCGCGGTATTGGGCACATAATCACCAAAGGTGAGCATTCGCCACGTCAGATAGGCACCGACCGGAATCGCAAAGGCCGCCACCGAGATCAGGCTAGCGATGATGGTGCGCCTGACCGTCGCAGGCGTCACCGCGAGGACGGTCGCTATGGGAAATGCGGCGAGGAAGATGATGCCGTCGGGCCGTGTCAGTGCCGCGAGCGCCGCGAGAATCCCCGCCGCCATGGCAGTTCTCGGTTCGAGAAGCCGACCCGATACCGCTGCGCGCGCAAGGACGGCGGCGATCGCCATCACGACGAGTGCGAAGAGGCCGTTCTCCAATCCGCTCGTGGTCCAGATGGCGAACGAAGGCACAGCCGCAGTTACCGTACCCGCGATGAGGGTAATGGCGACAGGTCGCCGCGATATGGTGCGCGCGATCGAGAACATCAGGGCGAACACCCCGAAGCAGCACAGCAGCGCGACCAGCTTGGGATACAGCACGACGTCGGGTATCCCGAACCACGAGCCGTGGTCGAACAGGCGGAGTGCACGTCCGAGCACTAGCACTGCCAACCAGGTCGGGTTCGAAAACCCTTCCACCGGAATGGAACCTGCCTGCAACACCGGGCCTGCTCCCGTAGCCAGCGAGCGCGCGTAGGCGAAAGTGAGGCCGGCATCATCGACGATCCACTGGCCGTAGAAACTAGCGTGCAGTCCGGTCAGGGCTGTCGGCACCGTGGCAGCGAGGACCCATCCCCACTGCCGGCGCGGCTTCGGCTCGGCGGGCAGATCCTCGAATGTCGGCGAGGGTCGTTGCGCGACAGCGGTCACCGGACACCCCCTGCGATGGGCTCGGTGGCCGACTCGATCCGCTCAGGCGGCGGCACGTGGGCGTCGGGGTTGCGCCGACGCGGAATCACCGATCGTGCGGCCGTGACACGCTGCCTGATCGTTGCCGGCAGACCGCGGACGGTGTCGGGCGGGACGAATGCCAGGTACAGGACGAACATTGCGGGTGTGAAGAAGCCAACGCCGATGGTCACCATGATCGTCAGGTGCATAAGTAATCCACCTGCCAGCACCCACCGCCGTAAGGGCTTGACCCATACCAGAATTCCGATCGCCAGCTCCAATACCAACGTCCCCCATGTCGCGACATTCATCAACAGCGCATTGCTGGTCAACCAGTTCGGGGTCCGGACGATCAGCATGTCCGCGTACCGCAGGGCGTACGAGACCGCTGTGCCTTCAGACCACGAGTTGCCCTCCAGCTTCGCGTTGACCGTCGACAGGTACACCAGGGACAGTTGGACCTGCAGCAGCCGTATCGCCCACGGCGCACGACGTTCTGCCGACCAGAATGACCCCGAAGCGCGACGACGATCGAGCGACAACGCCGCGCCGCACGAGGACAGCGCGAGGACGAGCGCGACGATGCGAATCAGCCCGTCGCCGGAGTTGAACACGAACGGGCTGCGCTGTATGAATGAGTGGATCAGCACGAATACAGCGAACGCCGCCATTCGGCTGTGCCAGCCGACAGTCAGCGCCAATGCCGACACCAGCAGGGCGGCCCAGCCGATCAGTAGGGCTTGGTCGCTGTTGGCAAGGCCAAACACGCCCCAGAAATAGTCATCTGCGGGTTGGCGTGGGAGGACACCCTGATCGCCGAATAGGTCCTCGAGGTCGGGCAGCAATGACAGCGTCCACGCAACGACTAATGCGCCGAAGGTGATCCGCACTAAGCCCAAGGGATAAGCGGGTTCTGGCGCGCACCAGAACTTTCGCCAGAACGCCGAGATTGCTGACCGCTTCGCATGCGAATCGTTGTCGATCATGGTCGACCGGGCAGGTCTTCGGTGTACAGCGTCTCCGTCGTCGTCGCCGGTGTGATGTTCGTGCCCGGCGGCGGCATATCCGTTGCACGGAAAGTCATCTCGACTCGCACCGGTTGCGCTGGGGGTGGCGCGAGCTCTCGCACGACCCACCTTGCGAATTCGGCGCGGATGACGGGCTCGCGCACAAGTCGTTCCTTGAGCTTCTGCCAGCGATACCAGGAAAATGGACCAATCACGAGGTCACCCCGCTGAAGGGTCCAGACCCGATCACTGCCGTCTGTCAGCGTCACGTGAACCTCGACGACTTCCAGTCGAGGAGGGGGATCGGGCGCATACATCTGCCAGACCTGGTCGGTGCCGGTGGCCGTTGCGACCGGCCTCAACGCTAGGACGAGCCTATTCTTGATGTCCGAAGCAGGCAGATTCCAGGCGATTCCGATAAGCAGGAACATGGCAGTGAGTGCCCCGATCGCCGCCTCGCCAACGGCCGAACTTTCAAACCTGTGCTGGAGGCCTGCTGTCTTTCCGTTTCGCCGCGACGCCCGGCCCCGGCGGCCTAACCAAACCACCAGCTACCACGCCTCGATCCGAACACCAGTCCCAGGAACATGCTCGCCAGGCCGCCGATGAAAGCCATTGTCCGAGAGACGAAATCGCTCAGGACGCCGAGGATTCCATTCGTCACCCCCGTCGAGCCCGAGGTGGTCCCCGACGTCCCCGACGTCCCCGACGTCCCCGACGTCCCCGACGTCCCCGACGTCCCCGACGAACCGTTACCACCCGTGGTCCCCGACGAACCCGTCGTCCCCGACGAACCATTACCAGTCGACGTCCCCGACGAACCCGTCGTCCCAGACGAACCATTACCAGTCGACGTCCCCGACGAACCCGACGTGCCCGACGAACCCGTCGTCCCAGACGAACCATTACCACCCGTGGTCCCCGACGAACCCGACGTGCCCGACGAACCATTACCAGTCGACGTGCCCGACGAACCCGACGTGCCCGACGAACCCGACGTGCCCGACGAACCCGTCGTCCCCGACGAACCATTACCACCCGTGGTCCCCGACGAACCCGACGTGCCCGACGAACCATTACCAGTCGACGTGCCCGACGAACCCGACGTGCCCGACGTGCCCGACGAACCATTACCAGTCGACGTCCCCGACGAACCCGTCGTGCCCGACGAACCATTACCAGTCGACGTCCCCGACGAACCCGACGTGCCCGACGAACCATTACCAGTCGACGTCCCCGACGAACCCGTCGTGCCCGACGAACCATTACCAGTCGACGTCCCCGACGAACCCGACGTGCCCGACGAACCCGTCGTCCCCGACGAACCATTACCAGCCGACGTCCCCGACGAACCCGACGTCCCCGACGAACCGTTACCACCCGTGGTCCCCGACGAACCCGACGTGCCCGACGAACCCGTCGTCCCCGACGAACCGTTCGCGTCCGTGTCATTGATGAGCAACACCGACGGCGGATGTTGAACCGGCTGCACGAGTGCGCCGCCACAAAGAACGAGGCCACCGATGAACAACGTGTTGGCGACGATACGTCGCTTGGTGCCAGGCGCGGGTGTGGGCATGTGGGCGGTCTTGTCTGGATCCGACATTAACCGATCCTTCGAAGTAAGACGTTTGCTGATACGACCTAAACGCTATGGCTCGCAGGACCGCAGCGAACCAGGCGTTTCCCTAGTAATTGACGGCTAGGAAGGCTGGCGGACGCGCTATTCCGCCCTAGATCCCATTCGTCGGCCGAGTTGCGCTCGGGAGTGGATATCGAGCTTGCGGTAAATGTGCCGCAGATGAAACTCGACGGTCTTCGGGCTCAGGAAAATGGCGGCGGCAACTTCGCGGTTGGTCATGCCCGATGCCGCAAGTTCAGCCACGCGTCGTTCGGACGGTGTGAGCACGTCGGTCTTGCTCACGCCGACGGCCTCGGCCCGTGCCAGTTCGCTTCGTGCACGCTCGGCCCAGAGGGTTGTGTTCAGCCGCTCGAAGGTGCTGACCGCTTCACGCAGCGTTGTCACAGCTGCGCCCTTGTGCCGCCGCCGATGTTGCAACTGTCCCAACAGAAGTTGCGTGCGAGCACGCTCGAAGGGCATCGGAACACGATCATGCTCGGCTAGGGCTTGCTCGACGGCGCGAATCGCTGCGGTGACATCGCCTCGCGCAGCCAGGAGCATGCCGCGGCAGCGGCCGCCCACCGCCGACATCCACGCACGGTTCAGTCGCCTTCCGTTGTTTTCGAGCAGCTCGATCCGCCAGTCGGCGTCCTCCAGAAGACCCAGCTGGATCATCGCCTCGATGGCATCCGGGAGGAAGAAGGCCGCGATGATCTCAGTGCCGTTCGTCGCGGCGCCGAGCTTGTCCAGCAGAGGTTGCAAGCTGGATAGCGCGCCGGCGTGATCGCCCTCCGACAGCTCGAGGAAGCCCAGGAGCGCCACAGGCCATTCGCCCATCCGGTGTGCCCCGCTGCGCTTGCCTGCCGCGAGCGATTCGTTGATATTTTCACGCGCCTCGAGCACGCGACCTTCGTAGGCGTCCACGAGCGCCAACGCTGTGAACGCCACCGAAAGCGGCACGTCACCGTAGAGCTGGCGAGCCCGTTCCATCGCTTCCTTGGCGATTCGGCGGGCCGCGACGAAATTGCCTCGCCACGATTCGATGATGACGCTGTGGAGATCGATGAACGCAAGTTCGGCTTCTTCGCCGTTGTCGATGCAGCGGCGACGAATCGAGCCCATCTTGTCGCTTGCCCCGTCGAGCCTGCCGCTCCACGCCAACAGCAGTGCGTCGTGGACTCGGGGCCGGAACACGACGGGCAACGCCGCCTGCGGGTCGTCCAAGTCGAGCGCCAGCCGCATGCCTTTCTCGTCGCGGCCGTTGCCGCACAAGAATCCCAACATGGCCCGCATACTGAGCGCCTGACCCAATAGGGCCGGCACGCTTGCGCTCTCCGCTGTTGTCACCGCCTGCTGCACCCGACTGAGCGCAGGCGCTGTCTCGTCCCCGTTGAACAAGGCGAACGACAGTGTGATCAACATCTGTGCCCGCAATGCCGGTATCCCGTCGGCGTCGTCGAGCACACTCTCCAACAGCCGAGCTGCTTCGAGAAAACTGTCATCGAGCAATCGCACGAGGGCAAGCCATATGGCGGCCTGCGCGCGCATCGCGCCTGGTGCCGCTTCCTTCATCGTGACCTCTAACAACCGCCGGGCAAGGCCGACATCGCCCGCGCTGAAATGCTGTGTAGCGGACGCAATTCGACGCTCGGCCGTGTCACCACCCAGTCCGCGCGCCAAGTCCAGCAATTCAGCCGCGGCCGCGGGCGCACCCCGCAGCCGTGCAATTTCCGCGGCCTCGTCCAATAGGCGGAGCGTGTCCGGATCGCTCTTTGTGGCCGCGAGGGCCATGTGCCGGGCACGTGGCTCGGGTTCGGACACGATGGCAGCTAGTCGACGGTGCATGTCGCGGCGTCGATCTGGCACCTCGGCGGTGTAGACGCCACGGGCAAGTAGCGGGTGGGAGAACCGTATCCGATGACCGTCGATCGCGATGATTCCCTGGCGCTCTGCCAACTCGAGCAATGGCATCGCGTGACCGTGATCGAATCCGCCGGCCTGTGCGACCAACTCGGTAGTCGGTGCGGGAACGCACGCTGCGGCCAGCAGTAGTCGACGTGTCTCATCGGTGAGGTCACCTATCCGCGCCTCGATCACCTCAGTCAGAGTCGACGGCAACTCCACATTGGTCGTTGACTGCTGACCGTTGATCGTCCGCGCCAGTTCCAGCGCGAAAAACGGGTTGCCGCCGGAGATCTCGTGGATTCTACGTAGGGTCGTCGTGGAGAACGACCGGCCGGTATGCTCGGCCAACACCGCGTGCAGACCGATTGGATCCAGCGGGGGAACCGGGATTCGTCGCAGCCCGTCAGGCCGGGGTAGTCGCAACCACGAAATCATGCTCTCACGAAGGGGATCCGTGCGTGCAGTCGCGAGCAATCCCACTTGGCCTGATAGCCGCCGGGACGCATATCCGATGATGCGCGTGCTGGAGAAGTCGAGCCACTGCAGGTCATCAACCGCCAACAGAAGAGGTGCTTCGGACGCCAGGTCGTTGACGATGGCCACGATCGCAGCCGCCACGGCCCGCGCGTCGGTCGCAGCACCATCGACCGCGACATCCTTCAACATGATTTGATTCAAGGCGTGCCGCTGCGGGTGCGGCAGGCCCGCCCAGGCAGAAGAGTCGATGTCACCGAGCAGATCAGCCAGAGCTCCGTAAGCCAACACTGACTCAGTCGCTGCGGCATGCGCAATTAATACTCGAAACCCGCGCTCGCGGGCTCGATCTAGCCCTGCCAGCCAAAGAGTCGTCTTGCCGATTCCCGCCTCGCCCTCAAGCACCAGTGCCGAAGGGTTGTCCGTCAGCGAGGCCAGGAAGTCATCAACCGCCTGGGACTCGGCCGAACGACTCACCACCACAGAGGCCACACTTCCAATGGTCTCAGGGATACCTGATTGGTAGCGGTAGTTATCCGAATAACGGTAGTGCCCGCTTGCGTGCCAACGCGTCCATCCCGCGCTGGATGCTGTTCTGCACCTCCCAGTACTTCTCTTCGAGGTACTCGTCGTCGTCGGCGCGGTCCGGATCGTGATCCAGCTCGACGGCCGGCATCAGCCTGGTCCTAATCTTGGCGGGCAGCGGGAACTGCGGCAGCGCGGCAGGCGCAATGCCCCACGGCAGCGAGGCGGCAATTGGAAACACCTTGAGCCGCAACAGCTTGTCCAGCCGCAGCGCCCGCGACAGTCGATCACCACGGATCAGGACGGGCATGGCGTCGGCTCCGCCGACCGTCGCGATCGGCACGATCGGCACCCCGGCACGAATCGCCAGTTTCACAAAGCCCTTGCGGCCGGCGAGGTTCGCCTCATCCCGCTCGCTCCACGGCCGCAGCGAGTCGACTTCTCCGCCGGGCCACACCGCGACGTCGCGTCCCTCGGCAAGTGCAGTCGCCATCGAGTCCGGTGCGGCGGGCAGCACACCCATCGCCCGGAAGTAGCGACCGATGAGCGGCATGGCCATCAGCACGTCGTGTGCGGTGCCGTGCAGCGGCCTCTCCTGGCCGAACCGCCGCCACCACTGAACGCCGACCGTCCACGCATCCCACACGAACGGCGCACCCGAGTGGATTCCGACCAGCAGCACCGGCGGGTCGGGCAGTTTCTCCCAGCCGTCGAACTCCATCCGGAACCAGTGGTCGACGAGGAAGTTCCAGAAGTATTTCTGGCGCTGCATGGTCGGCTCGTCAGCCGCGCTCAGCTCCCAGTCGCCTGCGCGCTTGTTCAGCCAGCCCGTGAGCCCGTCATCCTGCTGTCGGCGGCGGGCGTCCATGCGGTTGCGCGCCTCGTCAGCGTGTTGGTGGGCCTGTTTCCGGACTTCACGTGGCCGATGATCAGTGCTGCTCGTCATGCAGCCTGGTTACCCAAGCTGTGTGGGGTCTCACACCTCGTTGTCGGCGCCTGGCGCGTCGGCATAGCGACCGGGGTTGAACAGCGACGCCACCATGCCGATCAGCATCATCGCCGCCGCAGCGATGAACACCACAGTTAAGCCGGAATGGAACGGCTCGGTGATCAGATGTGGGAAGAACGTCTGACCCGTCAGCACTTCGGTGTTCACGCCGGGCTGCTGCAGAGCGCCCGACGGCTCCAACAACTCCGCGATCGGGTTGTACCCAAGGAACGCGGCGAACAGGCTGCCCACCGGCGGCAGATTCGCCACATCGTGTGCCACCGCCGCGGATACACCCTGCTCTTGCAGTCCGGAGCTCATCGCACTTGGCAGATGGTTGGCCAGCCCAATGATCATGAGCGAGAAGAAGATGCCGATCGACAACGACGAGCCGGCATTGAAGAACGTTGCCCGCACGCCCGACGCGGCACCGCGCTGAGCGGCAGGCACACTCGACATGATCGCCGCCGTGTTGGGCGCGGTGAAGATGCCGCCGCCCAGCCCGTTGAGGAACACCAGGATCGCGAACACCCAGTAGTTGAAGTTGACCGGGATCATCACCAGCGCAATGAAAGACACGGCCATCAGTAACATCCCACCGACCGTGAACGGCCGGGCGCCGAAGCGGTCCGCCAGCGATCCGGCGATTGGCGCGGCCGCCAAGAAGCCGAAGGTCGCCGGCAGCAGGTAGATGCCCGCCCACAGTGGTGTGGATTCAAAGCTGTAGCCGTGCAATGGAAGCCAGATGCCTTGCAACCAGATGATCAGCATGAACTGCAGGCCGCCGCGTCCGACCGATGACATCAGCCCAGCGAGGTTGCCCATCCCGAACGACGCCGAGCGGAACAGCCGGATGTCGACCATCGGCTGCGCGACGCGCAACTCAATGAGGCAGAACGCGACCAACAACAGCACACCGAGGACGATGGAGCCGAGCACCCACGGGTTGGTCCAACCAGTGGTCGAATCTCCATACGGCTGAATGCCATAGGTGATGCCCGTGAGCAGAATCGTCAGACCGATACCGAACGTGAGCGTGCCTGCCCAGTCCAGCCGCCCAGGTGTCCGCACACCGAGTTCCTTCAACGACCGGTAACTCCAGACCGTGCCGAGCAGCCCGATCGGAACGCCGACCCAGAAGATCGCCTGCCAGTGAATCTCAGACAACACGCCGCCGATCAGCAGGCCGAGGAACGATCCTGCCACCGCGGCCACCATGTTCACGCCAAGCGCCATCCCGCGCTGGTTCGATGGGAAGGCATCGGTGAGGATCGCGGCCGAGGACGCCATGAGCATCGCCCCGCCGACGCCCTGAACTACTCGCCAGCCGATCAGCCACAGCGCGCCGCTGCCGAGGTGGAAGGGATCGAAGGAAAGCGCGATCGCCGCGACGGTGAAGACGACGAAGCCGAGGTTGTAGATGCGGACGCGGCCGAACATGTCGCCAAGGCGGCCGAAGAACACCACCAGCACCGCAGTGACGACGAGGTAGCCCATCAGCATCCACAGCAGGTAGCTGACGTTGGCGGGCGCCAAGGGGTTCAGGCCGATGCCGCGGAAGATGGCGGGCAATGAGATCAGCACGATCGACGCGTTGATCGACGCCAGCAGCATGCCCAGGGTCGTGTTGGACAAGACGATCCACTTGTAGAACGGGTGGTCGTGGTCCATGGTCCGCCGTCGGCGCGCCGTCTCGACCAGGGCAGTGTCGGCGTCTGCCACCACCGGGGGTTTCGTCTTCTCTATCTCAGTCGTCATCTATGTCGCTTTACGTATCCAGGAAGCCTTAGCTGCAAAACACATATATTAGCTATACAAAGCATCGCCGGGCAATTCCTATTCCCACTTCCGGGTTCGCTGCGCTAGCGTGGCAGGCGTCCACACCACGCGGGAGCGCACACCCAGTGCGCTGAGAGGACAGCTAGGGCTGTCGACCGTACGAACCTGACCGGGTAATGCCGGCGTAGGGAGATGTCATGAGTGCTTTTGTTGTCGATCCGTCCGTCACCACCGGCCCCATCACGGGCAGCACGAAGATCTACGTCGATGGGGTGCCGTTTCGGCGGGTGAACCTGTCCAACGGCGAGCACCTCGATCTCTACGACACATCCGGCCCGTATACGGACGCCGGCGCAGTGATCGACCTGCATGCCGGACTCCCGCCACGACTTGGTGTCGTGCGCGATCGCGGTACTCAACTACAGCGGGCACGCGCCGGTGAGGTCTCTGCGGAGATGGCGTTCATTGCCGCCCGCGAAGGCGTGCCCACCGAACTGGTGCGCGACGAGGTGGCCCGCGGGCGTGCGGTGATCCCGGCCAATCACAACCATCCCGAGAGCGAGCCGATGATCATCGGCAAGGCATTCGCGGTGAAAATCAATGCCAACATCGGTAATTCGGCCGTCACCAGCTCCATCGCCGAAGAGGTCGACAAGATGGTGTGGGCCACCCGCTGGGGTGCCGACACCATCATGGACCTATCGACCGGCCGCAATATCCATGAGACGCGCGAGTGGATTCTGCGCAATTCACCGGTGCCCGTCGGCACGGTGCCGATCTACCAGGCGCTCGAGAAGGTGAACGGCGAGCCGACCAAGCTGACCTGGGAGGCGTACCGCGACACCGTGATCGAGCAATGCGAGCAGGGTGTCGACTATATGACCGTGCATGCAGGCGTGCTGCTGCGCTACATCCCGCTGACGATCAATCGGATGACCGGCATCGTCAGCAGGGGCGGCTCGATCATGGCGGCCTGGATGCTCGCGCATCACACCGAATCGTTCCTCTACACCCATTTCGAGGAGCTGTGCGAGATCCTGGCCCGCTACGACGTGACGTTCTCGCTCGGCGACGGGTTGCGGCCGGGATCGATCGCCGACGCCAACGACGAGGCTCAATTCGCCGAGCTGCGCACGCTGGGCGAGCTCACCAAGATCGCCAAATCCCATGGTGTGCAAGTGATGATCGAGGGCCCGGGCCACATCCCGATGCACAAGATCGTCGAGAACGTCCGCCTCGAAGAGGAGCTCTGCGAGGAGGCTCCCTTCTACACGCTGGGACCGCTGGCCACCGATATCGCCCCGGCCTACGACCACATCACGTCGGCAATCGGCGCGGCGATCATCGCGCAGGCAGGCACCGCGATGCTGTGCTACGTCACACCCAAGGAGCACCTGGGCCTGCCGGATCGCAAGGACGTCAAGGACGGGGTGATCGCCTACAAGATCGCCGCGCATGCAGCGGATCTGGCGAAGGGACATCCCCGCTCTCAGGAGCGTGACGATGCATTGTCGAAGGCGCGGTTCGAGTTTCGCTGGCATGACCAGTTCGCGCTGTCACTCGATCCCGACACCGCACGCGAATTCCACGACGAAACCCTGCCAGCCGAGCCCGCCAAGACCGCGCACTTCTGCTCGATGTGCGGACCGAAATTCTGCTCGATGCGGATCACTCAGGACATTCGCGATGCGATGGCCGACAAGTCACGTGAATTCGCCGAACACGGCAATCAGGTCTACCTACCTTTGGCCACATGAAGTATTTGCCCCTGACTCCCCCTGGCGAGACGCCGCTGCGGGTGATGACGATCGCAGGCTCCGACTCCGGCGGCGGTGCGGGCATACAGGCCGACCTGCGCACCTTCGCCATGCTCGGGATGCACGGCCTGGTCGCCGTCACGGCGGTGACTGTGCAGAACTCCGTCGGCGTCAAGGGTTTCCACGAGATACCTCTCGACGTGATAGCTGGCCAGATCGAGGCGGTGGCCTCCGACATCGGTCTGCAGGCCGCCAAGACGGGCATGCTGGCGTCGTCGCCGATCATCGACACCATCGCCGACACGTGGCGCGAACAGGGCTTGGCCGGCACAGTGCCACTCGTCGTCGATCCGGTATGCGCGTCGATGCACGGCGATCCACTGCTGCATCCGAGCGCGCTGGATTCGCTTAAGGGTCAACTCTTTCCGCTCGCCACACTCGTGACGCCCAACCTCGACGAGGTCCGCCTCTTGGTCGATGTCGACGTTGTCGACGACACCTCACAACGTGAGGCCGCGCGGGCTCTGCACGCACTCGGCCCGAAGTGGGCGCTGGTGAAGGGCGGGCACCTGCGTTCGTCGTCGCACAGTCCGGATCTGCTGTTCGACGGCACCGACTTCTACGAGTTCGACGCGACGCGCATCGACACGGGTAACGACCACGGCGCCGGTGACACGCTCGCCGCTGCCGTCGCGAGTGCGTTGGCTCACGGCTACACCGTGCCCGATGCGGTTGCGTTCGGGAAGAGCTGGGTGACCGAATGCCTGCGCGCCGCATACCCGTTGGGACACGGTCACGGTCCCGTATCGGCGTTGTTCAGACTGGAATCATGAACCTCGATCAGATTGCGGGTATCGCACACGAGCCGGCGGGCAAAGCCAAAGGCGTCGTCGTGCTGACGCATGGCGCCGGCGGCAGTCGCGAATCCCCCCTGCTGGTGAAGATCTGTGACGAGTGGGCGCGCCGCGGCTGGCTGGCCGTTAGGTACAACCTGCCGTACCGGCAGCGCAGGCCGAAGGGCCCGCCGTCAGGGTCGGCGGCCAAAGATCAGGCCGGTGTCATCGAAGCGATTGAACTGGCCCGCACGCTGACCAAGGGTCCGATCATCGCGGGCGGCCACTCCTACGGCGGCCGGATGACGTCGATGGTGATTGCCGAAGGGGCAGCGGGTGTCGATGTGCTGACGCTCTTCTCGTACCCACTACATCCGCCGGGCAAGCCCGAACGGGCGCGCACCGATCATCTGCCCAACATCACCGTGCCGACGGTGTTCACCCACGGCACCGCCGATCCGTTCGGCAGCATCGACGAGCTGCGCCCCGCCGCTGCACTGATCCCCGCCCCTACCGAGATCGTCGAGGTCACCGGCGCCCGCCACGACCTCGGCTCCAAAACCCTGGACGTGCCCGCGCTTGCGGTCGATGCGGCACTACGGTTGCGGGCGTGACTGACCCGTCGTCTGAGCCGAAGCGGAACGGAACCAACGGCTGGGCCATCGCAGCGTTCGTACTGGGGATGCTTGGCGGCACCATCCTCAGCGTGATCTTCGCGATCGTCGCGCTGTTTCAGATAAGGGCCCGGCGAGAACGCGGACGCGGGTTGGCCATCGCCGCGCTGGTCATCTCGGCAGCATGGATCGCTGTCATCACGTCGCTGATCGCCTACGGGGTATCCGCCCAGGGAAAGTCGGTGCGGGCGATTGACCTCAAGACCGGAGACTGCGTCAAGGACACCGCCGAGGGCGAGCTTTCGACGTGGGTGAAGCGGGTGCGCTGCGACCGGCCACACTACGGCGAAGTCTTCGCGCTCCAGACGCTGCCGGACGCGACGACCTACCCCGGTGAGGAAACGCTGAGGGCGCGCGCCGACGAGTGCGGGCCTACGTTCTTCGACTACGCCCCGAACTCGCCAGAGGGGCCGACGTTTCGGGTTGCGGTGGCATACCCGACGGCAGACGGCTGGGCAAACGGTGAACGGTCCGTGGTTTGCGTTGCAATTTCGGAGCATGAGCGGTGGTCATCGCTGCGTGCCTGACGCTAATGTCAGTGGGTGACCAACCCGCCGGGCTATCCCCCACCGTACGGCGAACCACCGCAGGGACCGTACGGTCAGCCGGCGCAGAATCCCTATCCGCCGCAGCAGGGTGGGCTACCCACCGCCGCAAGGGGGCTATCCGCCGCAGCAGGGTGGGTACCCGCCTCCCCCGCCGATGCCGTACGGGGAGGCGCCACCTCTTGGCGCTCACTACGGTCCTCCACCGAAGAAGACCCGGTGGGGATTGATCATCGGCCTGCTTGTCGGCGTCTTCGCATTGCTGGCCGTCGTCGGGTTGGCGTTTTTGTTCTTCATCGGCAAGGGCACGGTCACCGCGACGGACGTCAAGGTCGGCGACTGCCTCAAGGCGATACCGGACAGCGCCCGGGTGTTGACCGTCGACACCATCGCTTGCGAGGAGTCGCACGCCGGGGAGGTCTTCGCGGTGCTGATGATGCCGGAGGGCGACTACCCCGGGCAGCCCGCGCTCGAGGAATACCAGAACAAGTGCGAGCCCGAACTGGCGACCTATGCACCCGACGCGATCACCGACGACTCGGTGCAGTTGTATGTGCTGTATCCGACGGCTGAAACGTGGGAGCAGGGCGACAGGGCGGTGACCTGCGTCGCGACCCTGGACCCGCCGCGGACGGGAACCCTCAAGAGCTGAGGCGGCCGTCAAAGTTTCCGGTACCTGAGGTACCGTCTGGGGCATGACTCCGGAGCAATTCGACGCGGTCATCGTGGGGGCCGGCTTCGGCGGGATAGGCGCAGCCATCCAGCTCAAGCGGATGGGTTACGACAACTTCGTGATCCTCGACCGCGAGGACGACCTCGGCGGGACCTGGCACGTGAACCGGTATCCCGGCCTGGCGGTGGACGTCCCGACCACCACGTACTCGTACTTCTTCGAACCGAACCCGAACTGGTCGCGGCTGTTCACCCCCGGCCCGGAGATCAAGCAGTACGCCGACGATGTCGCCGACAAGTTCGACGTGCGACGGCACATGCGGTTCAGCACTGTCGTCGAAGGTGCCCGCTGGGACGAGGAGGCAGGCGTCTGGCGCATCACGGTGGCCGACGGCGAAACGCTGACCGCGCGGTATCTGATCACCGCGACAGGCTTTCTGTCCCAGCCGAAGGTGCCCGACATCCCTGGCGTTGCCGACTTCGCGGGCAAGGTCATTCACACCACCGCCTGGGACGACTCGTATCCGCTCGAAGGCCGCAACGTGGCCGTCATCGGCACCGGCGCCACTGCAGTCCAGCTCATCCCTGAGTTGACCAAGAAGGTCGCCGACCTCACCGTCTACCAGCGCACCCCGATCTGGGTGGTACCGAAGATCGACCTACGCTTCGGAGAGCGCGCCAAACGGCTCTTCGCCCGAATCCCGTTGACACAGCGCGCCGTCCGCTGGCTGACCGATTCGATCTACGAAGTCATGATCAACACCGCGGTGATTCACCACCGGCAGTTCCACCGGCTCAACGTCGCCGCGGCGGACTTGTCGAAGATGCACCGCTTCGCGTCGATCCGCGACAAGGAGTTGCGTCGCAGGCTGACCCCGGACTACGACTTCGGCTGCAAGCGGCCGACGTTCTCCAACGGCTACTACCGAGCATTCACCAAACCGCATGTGCATCTGCAATCCGATGGCATCGAGCGCATCGAGGCCGACGGCATCGTCAACGCCGATGGCACCAAGACGGTGATCGACACCTTGATTCTCGCCACTGGGTTCGACCTGTGGGAGGCGAACTTCCCCGCCATCGAGGTCATCGGGCGCGAGGGACGCAACCTCGGAAAGTGGTGGCGAGACACCAGGTTCCAGGCCTACCAGGGTGTGACGATGCCGTACTTCCCGAACTACCTGAGCCTAGCCAGTCCTTTCGCGTTCCTGGGGTTGAACTTCTTCAACACCATGGAATACCAGATGCGACACATGGAGCGGTTGTTCGGAGAGCTCAAGCGCCGTGGCGCCACCACGTTCGAGGTGACAGAGGACGCGAACACGAAGTACCGGGACCTGATGACCGAATTGCTCGGGGATTCGTTGTGGACAATTGGCAATTGCGCGACGTCACGGTCCTACTACTTCAATCCCCAGGGCGAGCCGACGCTGCTGCGTCCGATGTCGACGAAAGACGCGATCAAAGAGGCTTCAGAGTTCCCGTTGAGTGACTACCAGATTGCGTGACAAGAGAGGATCAACGGCTGTGCCGACTAAGAAGGTCAGGAACTCGCGTGTCGCGAAGCTCGGCGGTCTGGCCGTCGCAGGTGTAGGACTGGCCCATTTCACCAGTCCGCACCTGTTCGACGGCATCACCAAGCAAGCCTTTCCGCGCAACAGCCGTCAGCACCTCTACATCAACGGTGGCATCGAAACAGCTCTCGGGCTTGGCCTTTCCGTACGACAGACCCGACCGTTGGCGATCGTCGGGACGATCGGCTACGTGGCCTATTTGGCGGGCAACGCAGCGCGCAACCGATAGCGACCGAGCAGCGTCAGATCCACCAGCCGTTCCACGATCTCGCGGGCAGGCGCCGAATTCTCATATCGCATCAGCCGGCCGAGGTCGATCACCAGTGACATCGCGGCGTGAACGGCGAAGCGGGCCTGTCCCGGTGTCCAGTCCGGCCGCACGGAAACCACCAGGTCCACCCATAACTCCACGGTGCCTCGCTGGAGGTTGCGCAGGATGTTCTGATCGCCCGGTGTCATGTTGAGCCGTTCGGTGTAGTACACGTAGTCCAGTTCGGGCTGATCGAACGACCTCGTCACATAGGCGTCGATGACCGCGGTCAGTGCTTCCTCGGGATCGGGCACTGTAACGACGATGGTCGACAGATCCGCCGACAGGCGGTCGGCTGCCCGCCGGAACGCGGCCGCGAGGATGTCGCTCTTCGCGGAGAAGTACCGGTATATGCCCGACGCGGGCATACCGACGGCCGTCGCTATGTCATCCATGCTGGTATCGCGGTAGCCCTTGAGGTTGAAGAGACGCATCGATTCATTCAGCAGCGCTTCGTATTTCGACGTGTCCGTGAGTGACGCGACTGGCGCAACGGCCTCGACAAAGCTGTTCGCGACGTCCGGCACGTCGGCTGCCGCCACCGCGTCGGCGAGGTCGGCGAGCAATGCGCGCACCTGGATGGCGGGCAGCTTGGCGCGATGATCGACGATGCTGCCTATG
Organism: uncultured Actinomycetota bacterium; assembly: GCA_963766465.1. Lineage (GTDB taxonomy): Bacteria > Actinomycetota > Actinomycetes > Mycobacteriales > Mycobacteriaceae > Mycobacterium. The sequence continues at coordinate 373,691 of CAVXZT010000008.1, read as the reverse complement.
ACGGACAGCACCGACGTCGACAGCGTCCAGCCCTGCCGCGATGTCAGCTCGGGCCGAATTGCCAAGAGCGGCCGCTGGATCCGGCGGTGGACGGTTCTTATCTGTGCGTTCAGCGTGGCCTGGTCGTCACCGCGCAGGTAGCGGCCTTCCCAGCGATAGAGCCCGCCCGACTCGCGGTTGGCCATTGCGGTGTCGATGAGCGCCGAGATGAGTCTGCGCACGATGATTTCGGGGTCACCGGCGCCACCGGCGCCGTCGTCGGCGAATGCGGTGCAGTCGACCAACTGCTGACCGAGGTTGAGTACCGCGTCGCAGAACAGTTCGTACTTGCTCGAGTAGTGGCGGTACAGCGCGGCAGCGGAGATGCCGACGCGCGTCGCGATGGTCTCCATGCTGACGCCGTAGTATCCGAGCACGCTGAACGCCTCGGCCGATGCGCGGGCGATCTGTGCCTTGCGATCCTTTGGCCGACGCCGGACACCCTCAGCGCGGGTGGGCCTGGTGCGCGCCATGGCCAACACCATAACGGATGTTATGCCTACATAACTGGCGAGTTCGGTTGATAAATATTGTCAAAGCCGTCTATTGAACAAGAATGACCATTAACATAGCGGCTATGCTCGGCGCGATGCGACGGCTGTTGGGTTTCCAGGTGACGATAGGCGAACTGATGGTCGTCGCGCTCGTTCTTGGCACTCCGTACCTGGTCGTCGGTGTCATCTGGTCGAGCACGCACACCGAGCATCTGCAGCGCATGGCAGGTGTCGACCTGACGGTGTCCTACCTCGGGTCGATCGTGTCATGGCCGGTATTGCTCATCGCCGACGTATGCATGACCTGAACGGGGGACGTTTTTGCACCACTATCACCATCGCGCGTTCTACATCGGAGTCGTTTGTGTCGGCCTGATCGCCATCGGGCTCCTCGCGCTCAACTTTTCAATCTATTTGGACGACTACGACCAGTGGGGCTTCCAGGTCAACTGTGGAACGGGATTCGCCTCCGATCTGAGCCAGGCCGCGGCCGCGGCGGGCCAGCACGACTACGTCGACCAATGCGAGACCGCGCTGATACTGCGCCGGTTGTGGGCGATTCCACTCGTGGCGGCCGGTTCGATTGTCCTCGTCGTCGTTGGGGTTGTGGCGGCCACCGCTTGGGGCCGTGAATCGGTATTCGGGGAAGACCCAGTCGCCTGACATAGCATCTTGCCGTGAGCTCGTCGGACGGCCCTGCGCTGCAGCGGCGGCTCGGCACATTCGACGCCGTCACGATCGGGCTCGGCTCGATGGTGGGCGCAGGCATCTTCGTTGCCCTGGCCCCGGCCGCGGCCGCCGCCGGCTCGGGCCTGCTCATCGGGCTGGCCGTCGCCGCCGCGGTGGCATACTGCAACGCGACCTCCTCCGCCCGGTTGGCCGCTCTCTATCCGCAGTCCGGCGGCACCTACGTCTATGGGCGTGAACGTCTCGATGAGTTCTGGGGCTACACCGCCGGGTGGAGTTTTGTCGTCGGCAAGACGGCGTCCTGCGCAGCGATGGCGTTGACGGTCGGCTACTACGTGTGGCCGGACTGGGCGCATGCGGTGGCGGTGGCCGCCGTGGTCGCGTTGACCGTCGTGAACTATGCGGGTATCCAGAAGTCCGCGATGCTGACCCGGATCATCGTCGCGCTCGTGCTCGCCGTGCTCGCGGCGGTGGTGGTCATCGTCCTCGGCTTCGGCGACGTGGACGCCTCACGGCTGGAACTCGGCGACGACGTCAGCATCCGCGGTGTGCTGGAGGCCGCGGGACTGCTGTTCTTCGCGTTCGCCGGGTACGCCAGGATCGCGACGCTCGGCGAGGAGGTGCGCGATCCGGCTCGCACCATCCCGCGTGCGATACCGATCGCGCTCGGCATCACGCTGATCGTGTACGCGGTGGTCGCGACCGCAGTGCTCAGCGAATTAGGCAGTGCCGCACTGGGTTCAGCGACCGCGCCGTTGGCGGACGCGGTGCGCGCGGCGGGCTTCCCCGGCTGGGAGCCGGTGGTGCGGGCGGGTGCCGCGGTGGCGGCGCTTGGCTCCCTGCTGGCCCTGATCCTCGGGGTCTCAAGGACCACGTTGGCGATGGCGCGTGATCGGCATCTGCCCCATGCGCTGGCCGAGGTTCATCCGCGGTTCAAGAGCCCACACCGCGCGGAGGTCGTGGTTGGTGTCGTCGTCGCCGTGACTGCGGCGGTGGTGGATGTGCGAGGTGCGATCGGCTTCTCCTCGTTCGCGGTTCTGCTCTACTACGCGATCGCGAATGCGTCGGCATTCACACTCGGCCGAAGAGTGATTCCCATCGTCGGCTTCGTCGGCTGCCTGGTGCTTGCCTTCCTTCTACCGGTGTCGTCGGTTGTGGTCGGTGCCGCCGTTGTGGCGATCGGCGCCGTTGCCTATGTCGTCAGGCGTCCGGTAAGGGGTTCATAGACGTAGACGTTCTGGGCCAGGAAGCTCAAGACAAGATTCAGCAGCCCGTCGAACGGCGTTACCTGCACCGTTCGCGTCGACGCGAACGGAAGCACGATGGCAGTGGCGGTGCCCTTGGAGGTATCGATCTGGATGCTCTGTCCCGGCGCACCATAGATGCCGTCGTGGGTGCCTGCGAACATGTCGTTCACTTTTCCCACCGCCAATGTCTTGACCGCCTCTACGTTCTGCGGCGCAGAGAAGCCCGCGCCGAGGTACTGGCTGAGTTGGAGGAACGCGTTTCCTCCCTGCAACGCGTCGATGTGGCGGCCGCCAACGAGCATGACGCCGTTGAACTGCCCGGGCCGCGCCGCCTCCAGCTCGTCACCCACTTTGCCGTACATGTTCCACACGTAGCGCTCTGACGAGATGTCATACACCGGCCGGTAATTCGCGCCCTTCAGCTTCGCCAGCGCCGCCGGCACGGTGTTGTTGACATCCACCGAATCGAGCAGGAGTACACCGGCGAGATCGTCGATCGCACCGCCATTCACCATGTCGCCCGCGGCGCCCACCACCAGACTGCCGCCGAGCGAGTGGCCGGCCAGCACGAACCGAGTGGCAATGTCACCTCGTATCCAGCTGCCGCACTTGTACTTTCGGTGAGCGCAGCGCGGTCCCCTTCGAACAGGTCTGCAACGGCTTGTTGCATCGGCGTGCCGCCGAGCCACGCGCCATCGGCGTCGGTGTAGCTGTACATCGGGCCGGACGCGCCCAACCCATGTTGAAAGTAGATGAGTCGCGTTGGCTTTTCGCTGTCGTCGGGGAAGTACCAGTCGGCCTCTACGGTCCGGCCGCCCGCGACCGGGATCGTCAGCGTCGACGTCTTCACGGTGACATTGCTCCCCACCGGCAGCACCGGCGCCCCGTCGAACGTGTGGATCAGCCCCATGACCACGTTCAACACGATGGACCCGACGAAATTGATCACCGACGGTGCGCGCGGGGCCGACACCTGCTCGGCGACGGCCATTGTCGAGCTTGCCGAAACAGCCGTGGTCATCGCAGTGGTGGTGGTCAAGGCGCTGCGGGCCGGCGCGACGCTTTCGACCGGAGCCGCCGCTGCGGCCACCGACACGGCGGATTCTGATTTGGCTTGGGCCTCGCTTTGCGTCGCTGTGGTCTCCGACTTGCCCTTCGACACCGGGGTCGCTCCGGTCGTTGCGGCCGACACAGTCGGGTTGGGCCGTCCTAGTTTCCGGTTCTCCGCGCGAGTCTTCTTGTTCGTCTTCCTGGCGGGATGAGTGGTGTCGTCTGCGGCTGGCGGATCTTCCGAATCAATCGCCTCCGCACCGTTGCTGTCCTTGGTGGTGGGCGCCGGGTCGGTCTTCTCCGTCGGTTTCTGCTCGCCCCCATCGGATTCCGCCGACGCTTTGGTCCCGCCACCGTCCCCAGTATCGGCGGCTGCACTCGCAGCTCCGGCGAGCATCGCAGCCCCGATCGCTGCCAGCACGATCGCCAAACCCAACAGCGCCACCAGCCGATTGACCACGCAGATCTCCCAATGTCGACGCTGCAGGAAATTCAACAAATTGGCTTAGATGTACTTTTCTTGCGACGGTTTGTCTACCCGGTACCGTCGGCATGTCACCACGAGCTACAAGGACGGACGATTGCCAGGAACACCGATGCGCCGAAGTCGCGGCCGCCCTGTCGGCGGTGGGATCACCGCTGAGGAGTCGAAGGAAGCTTTCCTGGATGCCGCAGCGAGGCTATTCATTTCACCGGGCTACCGAGCCTCGTCGATGGAGTTGATCGCCAAGGAAGCCGGGTACTCCCGCGGCAGCATCTACCGCCAGTTTCCGACCCGAGACAACCTCGTGGAAGCGCTGATTCAACGAGTAACGCATCGGCACATGGTCGGCATCCTCGAGCGGCTACCAGCGGATGCCGGTGCCCTTGACATCTTGGTCGAGAGGACGGTGATCGTGGCCACCGAGCTGATTCACGACCCGCTCCTCAAGAGGATCGGGGACCAAAGCGAAGAGGGGACTGTCGGCCACATGCTGGCCAACAACGCGGCGCTTGTGCAGATGGTGGAGCCGGCGATCGAGGAGATGCTGGCGTCAGATGGCGGCGATCAGTTCCTGCGCGATCTGCGGCCAAAGGACGTGGCGCAGTTCTTCATTTCCACCTCAATCAGCATGCTGCTTGGCGTCATACCGGGCACCGATGATGCCGACACGGTGCGTCGCTACATCGACGTCTTCGTGCTCCCAGCCTTACTCAAACATCCCCCCCGGCCGCGTTCGGTGTTCCCGGACTAATGCGCCGGCGGGATGACGTTCAACTGCTGAAGCATCGCGAGCACATCCTTGTCCGACCATTTCTCCGCAAGGCGGCCGTTCGCGATTCGGTGTATCACCGTTGCGGTCATACACATTTCGTTTCCGGTGGCCGGGATGCCGGGCAGGTCGCCACGTTGCGTCCCACGGGCCGTCAGCCTCGTGACCACCTTGTCGCCTTCGGCGATTTGGTCCTCGATCTCGTGAGTGCCCGGGGTCGCATCCCAGAACAACCGGAATGCCTGTTTGAGCCCCTCGCGCCCTGGCGCGTCGAGCCCGGGGAACGGCGGCGGTGAATGGTCGAGGTAATCCTCGGCCACCAACTCATCCAGCACGTCCAGGTTGCCTGCGTCGATTTCTCGGTAAAAGCGACGGACCAGATTCTTGTTGTCTTCAAGCGACATGCGCTCCCACCCCCTGAGATATGCCGACGATACGCCGATCGGCATGCAACGCGGCCGCACATCGTGTGTAGTCGAACATCGTGATCCCGCTGCAATGGAAACACGTCGAGGCGCGAGCCGACGACGACTTCGTCGTTGCGCCCGATGAGCGACTGAGCTGGCCCCGCACCATCGGGCTCGGCGCCCAGCACGTGGTGGCGATGTTCGGCGCCACCTTCCTGGTGCCGGTGCTGACGGGCTTCCCACCGGCTACCACCCTGCTCTTCTCTGGCGTCGGCACCGTGCTCTTTCTGGTCATTACTGGCAATCGGCTGCCGAGCTATCTGGGGTCGAGCTTCTCGGTGATCGCACCGGTCACGGCGGCCATGGCCTCGCATGGCACCGGCAGCGCGCTCGGCGGTCTTGTCGCGGTCGGCGTCGTGCTGATCATCATCGGCGTCACCGTGCACGTGGTTGGAACACACTGGATCGACGTGACGCTGCCGCCGGTGGTCACGGGTGCGATCGTCGCGCTGATCGGGTTCAACCTGGCGCCTGCCGCCAAGTCGAATTTCGAGAAGGGTCCGCTCGTCGGACTCGTCACGCTGGTGCTGCTGGTTGCGACGCTCGCGTTCTTTCGCGGAATCATCGGCAGGCTGGCGATTTTCGTCGCCGTCGTCGCGGGCTATGCGTTGGCGTTGATCCTCGGCGACGTCGACACCTCCGCGATCGCAGCCGCGCGGTGGGTTGGGTTGCCGGAGTTCCAGACACCGACATTCACGGTGGCGGTGCTGCCGATGTTCCTGCCCGCGGTCATCGCGCTGGTGGCCGAGAATATCGGGCATGTCAAGTCGGTTGGCCAGATGACGGACACCGACGTCGACCCTGTGATGGGACGCGCGCTGGCGGCAGACGGGGTGGCGACGACGTTGGCGGGTTTCGGCGGCGGCTCGGCGACTACGACCTACGCCGAGAACATCGGGGTGATGGCCGCGACCCGGGTGTATTCGACGGCCGCGTACTGGATCGCCGCCGCGGTCGCTATCGGGTTGTCGTTGTGCCCGAAAGTGGGCGCAGCCATCTCGGCAATCCCGCCGGGAGTGCTTGGTGGCGCGACGGTCGTGCTGTACGGCCTGGTCGGCGTCCTCGGCGTGCGCATCTGGCTGACCAACGATGTCGACTTCTCCAAGCCGCTGAACCAGATGACTGCGGCGATCCCACTCATCATCGGCATCGCCGATTTCACCTGGCAGGCAGGCGATTTGACGTTCACCGGTATCGCTCTGGGTTCGATCGCGGCGCTCGTGGTTTATCACGGCATGCGGCTGCTCGGGTTAAGGTCGGATCGAGCAAGGCAGCACACGGCTTGCGGCCCCTGACTTACAGTTCCAATCGATGCGTCGTACGTGGACCTGGACGTTTGACCTACCACCGGACCGGCTCTGGCCGGTGCTGGCCGACACCGAACGGTTCAACGAGGCCATGGGCCTGCCTGCGTACACGCTCGAACCGACTGTTCAACCAAACGGGACCGTCGTCCGTCGCGGCCGGGGCAAGACCGCTGGCTTCTCGCTCGAATGGGAGGAGAAGCCGTACGAGTGGATCGCGGGTCGGCACTTCCGCCAGTCGCGCCTGTTCACCAAGGGCCCGTTTCGCCGCTTCGGCCCGGTGTTCGATATCGAGCCGGACGACAAGGGCGGCTCGCACGTCACCTACGCACTCGAATGGGAGCCGCTGAGCTTGGTCGGCCGCGCGTTCGGCGCACGGCTCGCTGCCCAGGCGGGTGAGGCGGTCGGAAGACGCACGCTGGAGGCCGTCGCCTTCGCGCGTGGGGAGCGGGTGAGGGGGCGCCTTACCCCGTTCGAGTTGCCGCCGCCCCAACTTCCACCGGGCGCGCAGGAGCGGGCAGCGACGCTCGCTCGCGAAATCGACCGCAGCCCGTACGGCAATGGACTCGGCCAGCGGCTCGCCGACATTGTGCTCGGCAGCATGGCCACCGACGTTGCCCATCTTAAGCCCAAGGTGCTGGCCGGCGACCTCGACGTTGCACCGCGCGCGGCAATCGAGGCTTGCCTGGCAGCTGTGAAAGCGGGTCTGCTGACGATGAAGTGGGGTCTGCTCTGCCCCAACTGCCGCGGCGCGAAGCTCAGCGTCAGCACGCTCTCCGATCTGCCGCGCGGCGCGCATTGTTCCTCGTGCAACATCGATTACGACCGCGACTTCGAGAAGAATGTGGAGTTGTACTTCGCGCCTGCGCCCGCCATCCGCACGGTTGCCGATGGCGGGTTCTGTCTTTCCGGTCCGATGGGTACGCCCCATGTCGCCGTGCAGGTGCTGCTTGATCCTGGCGAACGGCGAAACGTCGAAATCGACCTACCGCCTGGCTCATATCGTCTCCGCACTCTTCATCCCGGCACGTTCGTCGACATAGACCACAAGGCAAGGCCGTTCCCCGGTTTGCGCGTCACGGCATCGGGCGTCGAGGCGCTGAATTCAGGCGAGGCGGGAAGCGTTGCGTTCGTCAACGATGCGGGCTTCGAGGTGGCGGCCCTGATCGAGGACCGCACATGGGTGCGCGATGCTCTGACGGCGCCCGAAGTGATCTCGCTGCAAGCCTTTCGCGATCTGTTCGCCGAGGCGACCCTTCGGCCAGGCGATGACGCTGGCGTCAGCCAGGTAGCACTGCTCTTCACCGATCTACAGGGCTCGACCGCGCTCTACGAACGTGTCGGCGATGCCGCTGCGTACAACCTCGTCCGTAAGCACTTCGCGCTGCTCGCCGCGATCGTGCGCGACCACGACGGCGCGGTGGTCAAGACCATCGGGGACGCGGTGATGGCCGCGTTCAGCGATCCGGCGCAGGCGGTACGCGCTGCACTCACCATGCAGGAGCAGATCGGCTCATCTGAACGCGGAGTTCCGGACCTCGTCCTCAAAGTGGGCGTCCACGCAGGCCCCAGCGTGGTCGTGACCCTCAACGACCGCCTCGACTACTTCGGATCGACCGTCAACATGGCCGCGCGCCTCCAGGGCCAGAGCATCGGCGGCGACATCGTGCTGTCGACCTCCGTTGCCGATGATCCCGCGGTGCGCGAGGTAGTCGCCGCCTTTCCTAAGAACCGAGAGATGGTCGCGCTCAAGGGTTTTACCGAGCCCGTCGGTTTCATCAGACTGCTCGGCGGGCCTCAGGCCGGGTCGAGCAACGCCGCTGGACCCCGCGTCATCAGCTGACGCCCGACAATAATCCGCTGAATCTCACTGGCCCCCTCCCAGATTCGCTCCACCCGCAGTTCGCGGAACATCCGTTCGGCGACGTTCTCCCGCATGTAGCCGCGTCCGCCGAAGATCTGCACAGCGCGATCGGCCACCCGGCCCGCCATTTCCGAGCAGTACAGCTTCACCATCGAGGCCTGGCCGTGCAGTGTCTTGCGGTCATGGCCGGCGTCGATAGACCTGGCCACTTCGTACAGCGCCGTTCTTGCGGCGAACAGTTCGGTCGCGCTGTCGGCCAGCATGCCCGCCACCAACTGATGCTCGCCGAGCGGCCTGCCGTCGACCACCCGTGTCTGCGCGAATGCCGTTGTCTCGTCGACCAAACGCTGCGCGGCGCCAACGCATCTGGCGGCCACCATCATGCGCTCGAACCGAAACCAGTCCTGGGTGAACGTCATCGGCCCACCCTCGGTGCCGACGAGGTTCGCCGCGGGCACCCGAACGTCATTGAACGCCACGATCGGATGTTCGTCGGCGATGTGGTGCGAATACTGCGGTGTGCGAACCACTTCCACGCCAGGCCAGGGCAGGTCGACCACCAGCAGAACATGGTCGCCGCCCTCTAAGACGGCCTCGACGAAGACGTAGTCGGCAAGGTTGAACGACGTGACATGCCACTTGGTCCCGTTGACCACGTACTCGTCGCCCTCACGTCGCGCGGTCGCCTGCAGCGCAGAGACGTCGGAGCCCGCGAACTCCTCGGTGATCGCATACGCCTCATGCTTCTCGCCGCGCACCGCAGGCAGCAGCCATCGCTCGCGCTGGTAGTCGGTCGCCACCTCGACCCACCACTGAGGTGGGGTGGCCATCACCCATGCCAATCCATTGGTCACCCGGCCGCACTGTTCCTGCACCAGCACCTGCTGCAGCGCCGTATATCCAGGGCCGCCGACCGAGGTCGGCATATTGGTCGCATACAGGCCCAATTCGATTGCGCGGGCATGGTGCTCGATCGTCAACTCCTTAGGCAAGATGCCGCCCGCGAGCTCGGCTTCCACCTCATGTGGCATCAAACTCTCGACGAACGCACGCGCCGTGTCCCGGATGCGCCGATCCTCTTCGGTCAGGCCGTACATCCCCACCTCCACCTCTTGACTGAGCGTTCAGTCTATGCCAGCGTTCCGTAGTATGACCAGCTTCCGCAGCGCGGATGTCGTGGTGGTGGGCGGCGGAACGGTCGGCGCGTGGACGGCCGTGCTGCTCGCCGAAAGCGGCGTGCCGAATGTCGTGCTCATCGAGGCCAGAACGCTCGGGGACGGCGCCAGCAGTCGCGCCGCGGGAATGGTGCGTGCACAGGGCGGCACCGAGACCGCGATCCGGCTTGGCCTTCGCACCCAGGAGTTCTACGCCGCCAGCGGTGATCGCTTCCCGCTGGACTGCGGCTTTGTCGCACAGGGCTATCTGATGCCGTGCTTCACCGATGTGGAGGTCGGTCAGGCGCACGAGCGAATCGCCCTGCAGCGAACACTTGGCCTCGACGTCGAGTGGCTCTCCGGCGCGGACATCGACGATCGACGGACCGGCCTCGCGCCTGGCGCGACGCTCGGCGCGTCGTATGCGCCCGGCGACGGTTACATCGACGCGCCACGCAACGTGCTGGCCTACACCGCAGCTCTCACCGCGTGCGGCGTCGATGTCCGCGAGCGCTGCCGGTTCACGGGACTGCGCACCGCGGGAGGCCGTGTCGTCGGCGTTGACACGTCGGACGGCCCGATCGACACAGGACGGGTGGTGCTGACCGGCGGCCCCAAACTTGGCAAGGTCGGTGCGACGGCGGGAGGGCGGATTCCTGCGGGCGGTGCTCGGCATCAGGTGGTGGTCACCGCGCCGGTCTCGGCGTTCGACGTGCATGAAGTGCCGATGGTCTTCGATATCACATCCGGAATCTATTGGCGCCCAGGCGAAGCCGGTGGTCTGCTGTGGGGCATGAGCAATCCTGACGAGGCGCCCGGTGTTGCCACCGACTTCGACGAGATCTATTACCAGAAGGCACGCGACCGGATCGAGGAGCTGCTGCCCGGCGTCAAGGGCCTCGGCCTGCGGCGGATGTGGGCGGCCACCATCGACTACACCCCTGACCACCTGCCCATCCTCGGGCCGTTGCTGACAGACGACGGGCCTGTCGAAGGCACCGTGGTGGCCAGCCCCGCCGGCCACGGCATGATGTGGGGCCCCGCGGTGGCGCAGGTGGCCGCCGACCTGACGACCACCGGCGGGTGCGAGTGGCTTGACCTCACCGACCTCGGCCTGGACCGTTTCGACGCCGACGGCAACAGTCGCCTTGCCCCCGAACCCATTTCACTACCCTTCCCGGAGAAAGCTGCGCTGTGAACACTGAGATTCTTGCCGAGGCCGCACACACCGAACTCGAAGACTGGGGACCACTACCCGAAGCGACGGGTGATCCGATGGCGACACATGGACTCGAGATGTGGGTCGATGGCGAGAAGTCCGCGGGCATCTGGCAATGCACGCCGGGGCCGTCGTACTGGGTACAGGACGAGAACGAGGTCATCTACGTGCTGTCCGGCCGAATGACCGTGACACCTGACGGCGGCCAACCCGCTGACATCGGTGCAGGGGACATCGCGGTCTTCCCGACGGGCTGGAAAGGTACCTGGGACATTCACGAAACCCTGCGGAAGGTTTATTCGATCTTCTGACGACGCGCAATGACGAGGGCGTCGACGGCGACCACACCGTCCGCCGACGCGATCACCGGATTCACCTCGACCGCGTCGAGCACATCACCCAATTCCGTTGCGATCTGCGAGAACCTGACGACGACATCGGCAACGGCGTCGACGTCGACGGAGGGCGCACCGCGCCACCCCGCCAGCAGCCGCCGGATGCGGAGCCCGTCAAGCAGTCGCAGCGCGCCATCATGCGACACGGGTGGACACGCCACCGCCCGGTCGCCGACCAGCTCCACCAGCGTGCCTCCAGCGGCCACGACCACCAGTGGGCCGAACGCGTCATCTCGGACAAACCCCACCGAGATCTCGACGCCTGCCTCGGCCAGCGGCTGAACAGTTACTGCCGGGCCAAGGGATTGCGCCATCGCCGTGTATGCCGCACGCACCGCGGCCTCGTCTCTCAGCCCGAGGGCCACGCCGCCGACTTCGCTCTTGTGCAGTACACCAAGCGTTTTCAGTACCACCGGATACCCCGTCGCGGACGCAGCCGCCACGGCTTCGTCGATCGAATGCGCCGTCTCCGAACCCACCATCGGCACGCCGTAGTCGGTCAGCAGCTCGGCGGCAGACAACCCATCCGACGCGCGGGCGCGCCACCGGTCGCGACGTTCGGGCTGCACAGTGGCTCTCGTCGCGTCGATGGGCAGCGGCCACCTGGCCAGGTGACCCAGTGCCGCCAAGCCACTACTGGCGCTTTCCAGTACCGGAATCCCCTTTCCTCGTAGCAGTTCCGCGATAGCGGGATCGATGGCAGACGGCACGGACGCCAATACCGCCAGCGGCGCATCCGTGTTGTCCGCGACGTCCAGCACCGCGTCGTAATAGGACGTGTCGCCGTCGAACTCGCTGACGAGATCGACCGCGAGCGCGGTGACAGCCACCGACGGGTCCTCAGCCATCAATCGCAGGCATGCGCCGAATAACCTGCGGGTGTTCGCGCCGGTGCCCCACACGTCGAGAGGGTTGGTGGGAACGAGGCCGTCGTCAAGCAGATCGCCGAGCGCTGTCAGAGCGCTGTCTGAAAGCTCCGCGAAGGCAACGCCCTGTTCGTGCGCCAGGTCGGCGAGCAGCGCCCGTTCCGCTCCCGAGTCATGCACTGTCGCGATGCCCGCGCCGCGGACACGGGGGCGTCTGCCTGCCGCGAATAGTTCAAGGGTGTCGGTGAATTCGGCCAGATCGCTCACGTGCACCGCGCCCGTGGCCGAACAGAACGCCTGCCAGGCGGCGTGCTCACCCGCGAGGGCGCCGGAGTGCGCCGCGACCATGGCGCGGCCGTGAGGTGAGCTGCCCACGGTGAGGATAACGACCGGCACATCGTGATCCGCTGCGCGCCGCACCGCTTGCCGCAGCCGGGGTACGGACCGCGGCGTCTCCATCAACAACGCGATGATCCGTGTCTCTGGATCGTGCAGCGCGTAGTCGACGTAGTCTGCGGTGTCGGTGACAAGCTCCTGGCCCGACGACACCGCCAACCGGAAGCCATAGCCGCGCCGGGCGCGCAGCAGGGTCGAGAACGCCGATCCGGAGTGGGTGACCAGACTGATTCCACCGGCAGGCAACGGATCCGGCTCCAGGTACCCGAGAGCCCGCACGCCCAGCGCGTTGTTGACAAACCCCATGCAACCCGCGCCGCACAGTGCCATTCCCGCGCGGGTCGCGGTCTCGGTGATCTTCTCCCGCAGCCCGTGTGCGGACCCGAAGAGCACTGCCGATCGTGCGCCGATCGCCGCGGCCGCCTCGAGTTGCTCCACCAGAGCCACATCGGGCACCCCGAGCAGGACCACGTCGACAGGCTCGTCGAGATCGGTCAGCGTTGGCACGCAGGGCAAGTCGCCGATGCGGCCATAGCGTGGGTTTACCAAATGCACACGCGCCGAACCCCGTTGCGCCTCGAGCACCATCCGGGCGCCGAAGCTGTCGGGGCGGTCGCTCGCGCCCACCACCGCCATCGATCGGGCGCCGAGCATCGTGGCTACGGCCGCCCGGCGCGCCTCCCTCATCGCTTAAACCAGCGCCGCTTCTTGTCGGACAGTGCTGCGCGTGCCGCCTGCCAGCCGGGGATACCGCAGACGCCGCCACCGGCGTGCGTGGCCGAACTGCCGTTGTACAGCCCCGAGATGGGTGTTCGATAGTCGGCGAAGCCCGGTGCGGGGCGCATGTGAAACAGCTGCTCCAGCGACAGCTCACCGTGGAAGATGTTGCCGCCGATGAGGCCGTACTCCTGCTCCATCTCGTATGGGCCGACGACGTCGCGGTGCGTGATCGACGCCTTGAAGCCAGGCGCCACCTGGTCGTAGGTATCGATCACGCGGTCGGCGTAGGCGTCGAGTTCTTCGGCGTGCGGGGCGTTGGCCCACGCTGCGGGTACCCACTGGGTGAACAGCGACATGATGTGTGTGCCATCGGGATTGAGCGTCTTGTCCAACGTGGTGGGGATGACGCCGTCGCTGAACGGCAGCAGCGCAGGCTTGCCGACACGGGCGTCCTGGAAGGCGGCCTCGAGGTATTCCATCGTCGGCGCCATCTCGATCGATCCGGTGTGATGTTCGGCCATTCCGGAGCTCGGGTTGGCGGTGAAGCTGGGTAGCTCCGATAATGCGACGTTGATCTTCACGACGCCGCTGCGCGTCTTCCAGTGCTCGATGTCGCCGACGAACTCCTCGGGGAGTTCATTGCGCGAAAGGTGATCGAGGAAGGCAATCTTCGGATGCAGCGTGGTGACCACCAACGGGGCGGTGACCTCTTCCCCGTTCTCGAGCACGACCCCGCGGACCTGACCGCCGCGCGTCAGCACCCGGGAAACCTTTGCTCCTGTGCGGATCTCGGCACCGAAGCCACGCGCTGAGCGCGCGATGGCCTCCGATACGCCACCCATGCCGCCCTCGGGATAGCCCCAGCTGCCGAGTTGGCCGTCGCCCACGTCGCCGATCGAGTGGTGGGCCATCACATATGCGGTACCCGGTTCGCAAGGTCCTGCCCACGTTCCGATGATGCCGTTGACGGCCATCAGACCTTTGACTTGCGGTGATTCAAACCAGTCGTCGAGCAGGTCGGCGATGCTCATGGTCAGCAGTCGCGTGATGTCCGCGGTGAGGCGTGGGGTGATCTTGTTACGCAGCGGCCAGGCCAGCTTGGCCAGGTCGAGCAGATCCGAAGGCCGCTTCGAGCCGACGTTGGGGGGCACCTGAGTCAGCAACGGACCCATCACCTCGGCGATGCCGCCGATCCAGTCGTAGTACTCGGGCAGCGCGTCCGCGTCCTTCTTGGAGAATTTGGACAGCTGCTCGTGGGTGCGCTTGGGGTCGTCCTCGTAGATGATCAGTGAGCCGCCCTCGGGAAAGGCCTGATAGGACGGGCCCATCGGGTGCACCCTGTAGCCGTGCCGCTCGAGTTCGAGATCCCGCACGATCGTCGGTGGCATCAGGCTCATCACATAGGACAGCCGGGTGACGCGCAGGTGCGGCGCATCCTCCCACGGCGACTCGGTGGTGGCCGCTCCGCCGAGCGACCCGCGCCCCTCGAGCACAAGTGTTCTGGCTCCTGAGCGGGCGAGGTATGCCGCGGAAACCAGACCGTTGTGGCCGCCGCCGATCACGAGGGCGTCGTATGTATTCGACATGAAAGCACCACTTTCGTCGGCGCCGATCGCGCGTCCTGACTGACTGTTCAATCTAACGAAGTGTTAGGCTACAGACAAGTACCAGCGCCGCACCGGGAGGGAACAGACACCGCCATGGCCGAACCCGCACCCGCGACCGAGCAGAACGAAGCCCGGCGCATCGAAATGCTCCGCGCCGCAGCGGAGCTGATCTGTGAGCGGGGTTTCGGGGATACCCGTATCGCCGACGTCGCCAAGCGCGCAGGTGTCAGCTCGGCCCTCGTCATCTACTACTTCGGCACCCGCGACCGCCTTCTTGTCGACGCGCTGCGGTACTCGGAGGAATCGTTCTACGAGGCAGCCGAGCAGATGCTGGCCGAGGTTCTCTCGCTGCGTGAGCGACTCTCCCTGCTGATCAAGTGGACGTGTGTGCCCGAGGGCAAGGACGAGATACCCGGCGCCTGGGGGCTGTGGTTCGACCTGTGGGCGCAAGCCTTCCGCCACGACGAGATCAAGGCGGGCCGGGTTGAGCTGGACGCGCGGTGGCGCAACATGATCGTCGACGCGATCAAGTCCGCAGAACTGGATACGAAGGTCAACGCCAGGATGTTCGCGCTGGAGTTCGCCGCCCTGCTCGACGGCTTGTCCATCCAGGTTGCGCTTGACGACCCGGAGGTCGACTCGGACCTTGCCTACGACATTGCGATGCGCTTCGCGGAGCGGGAACTCAACCTTCAGCCCGCCAAGAAGCGGGTGAACGGCAGGGCGAAGGCTAGAAAAGGCTAAGAAGAGCTGAGAGCGCCGACCTGCTCCGCCACCGGATCGGCGATCGGCACCGCCGTGCTGCGGTGCAGCACTCGCACTGCGTCATGCGTGCATACGCAGCAGACCTTCGCGCCGGGCTCATGTGTCACCGAGCCAGGGCCCGCGTGGTTGGCCACCTCGACGATCAGTGCAGTGGGCGCCCCGACGTCAACGTGCACCTGCGTGAAGTTACCGAGATAGACCACCTGTGACACCACGCCGCCAATGACGTTGCAGTCCGGCCCGATTGGGTCGCCGGGGGATTGAAGCGTGATGCGCTCAGGCCGGATCACAATCGCAGCCGCACCCGGTGCAGTCTCGGTGTCGACCGCGGCGCCGAGCCGCGTGTCCAGTGCCGCGCACACCGCCGAACCACCACCCGCCTCGAGCACGTCGGCGTCAAAAATGTTGGCGGCGCCAAGGAATCCAGCGACGAATGTGGTCGCGGGCGCACTGTAGATCTCCTGCGGCGGGCCGACCTGTTCGACTCGCCCCTCCGCCAGCACGGCGATCTGGTCGCTCATCGTCAACGCTTCTTCTTGGTCGTGGGTGACGTAGACGAACGTGATCCCGACCTCGCGCTGCACGGCTCGCAGCTCGAGCTGCAGCTGCTTGCGCAGTTTGGCATCCAGCGCACCGAGCGGCTCGTCCAGCAGGAGCACACTTGGGCGCAACACCAAGGCGCGTGCCAACGCGACCCTCTGCTGCTGCCCGCCGGACAGCTGCGCGGGACGCCGTTTGGAAAAGTCAGTCATGCGAACGAGTTCCAGCGCTTCGCCGACACGGCTCTTGGTGTCGTCGCGCGAGGTCTTCTGGTACTTCAACCCGAACGCGACGTTGTCCCACACCGACATGAAGGGGAATAACGCGTAGGTCTGGAAGACGGTGTTGACGGGACGCTTATGCGGCGGATCCCCCGCGACATCGCGGCCGTCGAGTTCGATGCGCCCGGAGTCGGGTCTCTCGAATCCGGCGATCATCCGCAGCGTCGTGGTCTTGCCACAACCCGACGGCCCCAGCAGTGAATAGAACTGGCCGGCAGGGATGTCCAGGTCGATGCCCGTAACGGCGGGGACTCCGTCGAACGATTTGGCCAGCTGCTGCAGCCGGATCGCGCCGCCCGTCACCGGCGCGGGTCCCCAATCAGGACGCCACCGCCTCGGCGAACCGCGCGAAGTTGGCGGCGAACCGGTCCACATCGTCCGTGTCGTGCTGAACCGACAACAGCCATTGCTCCACCTTCCCCCATGGCGGGAGAAATACACCGCCATTGTGCTGCATGAGCCAATGCAAGTGGCCCAGTCGGGCGTCGATTCCCAGGAAATCGCGGAACTCGCGGACCCGGTCCTTGCGGAACGTCACGCAGCCCTTGGCGCCGGCGGTCACCACATGCCAACCGAAGCCGTACTGGGCGATCGTCGCTTCCAGCGAGCCGCGCAGCCGGGCGGCGAGCGAATCAAGCCGTGCATAAGCCTGCGGGGTGAGCACGTCGGTGAGAGTGGCGCGGGTGGCGGCCATCGCGAGCGGGTTGCCGTTGAACGTGCCGACCTGCTCGTAGCGGCCGTCGGCGATCGCCGACATCACCGTTGTCGTACCGCCGATCGCGGCAACCGCTATTCCGCCCCCGAGCGCCTTGGCCAGGCACACCATGTCGGGCACGACGCCATTGCGTGCGGTGATGCCGCCCGGCCCAGTGGTGAAACCGGTCTTGACTTCGTCGAAGATCAGCAGCCCACCCTCGCCGTGCACCAGATCGCGGATCACAGCGAGATACCCGTCCTCGGGCGGAATGATGCCTGCGTTCATCATCACCGGTTCGAGAATCATCGCCGCCACTTGTCCGCGGTGCTCGGCCAGTGCACGGGCGACGGCGCCGGTGTCGTTGAACGGCACGACAATCACTAGATCCCTTATCGCGCCAGGGATGCCGGAGTTGCCGGGCACCGGGGTGGGATGTTCGCGCGGACCGACTTCGTCCGCCTCCGGAAGCACCGAAACCTGCACCGAGTCGTGGTGGCCGTGATAGCAACCCTCGACCTTGATGATGAGATCGCGGCCGGTCAGCGCGCGAGCCAGATGCACGGCATCCATGGTGGCTTCAGTGCCGGAGTTCGCGAACCGCCACAGCGGCAGATCGAAACGTCGGGACAACTCGCCTGCGATCCAGATCGCGTCCTCGGTGGGCTGGGCGAAATGCGTACCGCGCCGCACACGGTTGCTCACCGCCTCCACTATGGCCGGATGAGCATGTCCGGCAATGGAAGCGCCGTAACCGCCGTGCATGTCGACGTATTCGTTGCCGTCGACGTCGTAGACCTTCGAGCCCGCGCCGTGACTCATCCACACGGCCTGCGGTTCGGCGATCTGCCAGTTCGATGTTGCGCCGCCGGCAAGGTGCTCGCGAGCCTCCGCGATCAATTCGGTGCTGCGTGGCTGGCGCCGAAGGAAGACCTGCTCCTCGTCGGCGATCAGCTGGTCAACAATGTCGGTCACTGGGCTGTCTACCACTGAGGGAGACACAGCGGAACCTCCGCTCTAGAACGGTTGACTGAGCATTCAGTCTATGCGAGAGTCCTACCAGCGACAAGACGCGAAAGCAACGGGGAGGCCCCATGCCCACACCTCCGAATCGACGGCAGTTTCTGGTGCGCGCAGCGATTCTCGCCGCGGCCGCTCCTACTTTCGGCGCGTTCCTCGCGGCGTGCTCGAAGTCGGGGCCCGCGTCATCGGGCCCGAGCCTGACCCTGGCCGCGCCGGACAATCCGATCAAGTGGCCCATCGCCGACGACAACAAACCAATCGCGGACGGGCTGGCACCCGAGAAGGGCGCGACGCTCAAGATCTACAACTACGCGGACTATCTCAGCCCCCAGGCCATGAAGGCTTTCGAGGACAAGTACGGCATCAAGATCGAGGTCTCCACCTTCAACGACGGAGACGAGGCAATCACCAAGCTGCGCAGTGGAGTCGACTTCGACATCTACAACGCCAACTACACCGAAATCAGCCGCCTGGTGGGTGGCAACTTGCTCCGCCCGCTGAACCACTCCTACATCCCGAACATCAAGAACGTGTGGCCCAGCTTCACCAACCCCTGGTACGACCAGGGCTGGCAGTACAGCGTTCCGTACACCATCTACACCACCGGAATCGGTTGGCGGACCGACCAGGTGCCCGCCGATATCGGCGCGCTGAAGAATCCCTACGAGTCGCTGTGGGACCCGCAGTACAAGGGCAAGACGGCCGTCATCGACGACTTCCACACAGCGATGGCCATGGTGCTCCTGAAGCAAGGCATCACGGATGTCAACACCTCCTCGGAAGCCGACCTGAAGATGGTCGGTGAGCAACTCCAGGCGCTGGTGAAAGCCACCTCGCCGAAGGTCACCATCACGATGTACAACGACCTTCCCGCCGGACAAATGGGTCTCGCGCAGATGTGGTCGGGCGACATCATCAATGCGCAGTCCTACCTACCCGAAGGCACCGGCCCGGAAATACTCAGGTACTGGTTCCCGGCGGACGGCAAGGGCCTGGTCGACAACGACATGCTCGTGACGCTCAAGGGCGGCAAGAACCCGGTCCTTTCCCACCTGTTCATCAACCACATGCTCGATCCCGAAGTCGCGAAGGAGAACTTCTCTGCGATCGGCTACCAGCCGCCACAGAACACCATAACCCCGGATTCGCTTGTGGCAGAGGAGTTCATCCCCGAGAACCTGCGTACGGCGATCGTGAAGCCGGAGTACTTCGACACCGGCTACCGGCTGCTCGAACTCGATGCGGCCAACGAAACCGCATGGCGCAACGTGTGGCAGGCCTTCCAGGCTGGCGGGTCGTAAGTACCTGTGGCGGTTCCGGTAGTCACCGCGCCATCGCGGCAGGCTCCGCCGGTCCGCGAGCGTCGCAATCGGCTGTGGGCCGTGCTGGCCGCACCCGGAATCGTCTGGCTGGCTGTATTTTTCCTCTTCCCGCTCTATGTCGTGCTGTGCATCGTCTTTGGCCAGATCGATCCACTGTTCCGCACTCCCATTCCGGTGTGGAACCCGTTGCAGTGGGATCCCACTCAGTTCAACTATGTCCTCACCCATATCGTCGGAGAGAACGGTGTCTACGGTCCGGCCATCCTCCGCACGTTCACCTATGTGTTGGTCGCCAGCGCACTCTGCTTACTCATCGCCTTCCCGGTCTCGTACTATGTGGCCCGGCTCTCCGGCAAGCGCAAGGGGCTGCTGCTTGCGCTGCTGATCGCGCCGTTCTGGATCAGCTATATGATGCGAATGTTCGCGTGGGTCAACCTGCTTCAGGACGACGGCCTGATCAACAAGATGTTGAGCTTCGGCGGCGTGTTCACGCCCGACGTGAAATGGCTGACCGGCCAGCCCTTGGTGGTGATTCTCGGCTTGGTCTATGGATACGTGCCCTACATGATCCTGCCGCTCTACGCGGGCCTGGACCGACTCTCGCAGCCGATGCTTGAAGCATCGCGTGACCTTGGCGCCGACCGGCTTTCGTCGTTCTGGCGTGTGACGCTGCCGCTGTGCCGACCGACGATCGTGGCGGCGCTTCTACTGACCTGCCTGCCGATGCTCGGCGACTATTTCACCAACGACATGTTGTCCGCTTCGCCGAAGACCACCATGGTCGGCAACCTGATCAACGACGGCGTGCAGGCGCCGGGACAGACCGGCCAGGCAGGTGCGTTCGTCATGCTTGTGTTTCTCATCGCGCTGTTGCCGATGCTCTACTACCTTCGTTCGGTGACGCGAGGCAGCGAGGTGTCCTCGTGAGAGGGCCGGTGGCATGGTGGAATAACCCGTGGCGGCCACCACGCTTCCTGATCGCCATCACCATCGGCTACCTGTTGTGGTCACTGTTGCCGGTCCTCATCGCGGTGCTCTACTCGTTCAACGCCGGCCGATCGCGAACAACCTGGCAGGGCTTTTCGACCCGCTGGTACTGGGGTGACCAGACACTTTCGGTGTGGCATAACGACGCGCTGCACACCGCACTGCTGCAGACACTGAAGCTGGGCCTGATCGCGACACTGATCACTGTCCCGTTGGGGACGCTATTCGCGATCGGCATCGATAGGTGGCGCGGCCGGCTGCCCAACGGTGCGAACTTCCTGATGCTGCTCTCGTTCGTGCTGCCCGAAGTGTTGCTCGCCGTCGCGCTGCTGTTCGTGATCACCGCGGTCGCGGTGCCCGTCACCCTGGGCACCACCGCACAGATAATCGGCCTCGTCACCTTCCAGGTGTCCTACCCCGCGGTGCTGGTGCGGGCGCGACTGGCCACGATCGGACCCCAATACGAAGAGGCTGCAATGGATCTCGGCGCGTCGCCACTTGGGGCGCTGCGCCGGATCATTGTGCCGATGCTGATGCCCGCGATCTTCGCGAGCACCGTGTTGGTCTTCGCCGACGTCATCGACGACTTCGTGCTCGTGCGTTATCTGTCCGGAGACGCGTCTACAGAGCCCGTCTCGGTGAAGATCTACAACACCGCCCGGGCTGCGCCGACGCCGGCACTCAACGCGTTGGCCACGCTGCTGCTGCTCGCGGCGCTGACCGCCGTGGTGATCGGCTTCCTGGTCTACCGCTACATGACCCGCTCGGACACCACCACAAAGGACCGAGGGATCGGCGCATTCGCCGGAGAGGTGTAGTCAATTGATTCACAACGTTATTGGCGGAATTTCCGTTGCCGCTGCGGCAGGCGGCACTCGCGACCTGACCGACCCCGCCACGGGTGGGGTACACGGCACGGCCGCCGAGTCAGGTGCCGCCGATGTCGATGCGGCGATCGCATCCGCGCGTAAGGCGTTCGGCTCCTGGCGGCACACCACACCCGCCGATCGCGCGGCCATGTTGTTGCGGGCCGCCGACGTTCTCGAGGCGCACGCCGACGAACTGGCCGACCTGGAAGTCGCCGACACCGGCAAGCCGCGAGACGTCACGCGCGATGAAGAGATCCCGGCGAGCATCGACGTCGTCCGGTTCTACGCCGGCGCATGCCGGATGCCGGATGGCCGCAGCACCGGCGAGTACATCGAGGGCGTCACGTCGGGCATCCGCAGGGAGCCGGTCGGGGTGTGCGGGCAGATCACGCCGTGGAACTACCCGTTCATGATGGCGGTGTGGAAGTGGGCGCCCGCGGTGGCGGCAGGCAACACCGTCGTTCTCAAACCGTCGGAGCTGACGCCGTCGTCCACGTCCCGGATGGCTGAACTGCTTGCCGATGTGTTGCCTTCCGGCGTGGTCAACGTCGTGTGCGGCGGCCCGGACGTCGGGTCGAAACTGGCCGCACACGCACATGTCGCGATGGTTTCGGTGACCGGCTCACCCCGGACGGGCCGCGCCGTCGCGTTGGCGGCGGCTGATCGGTTCGCAAGGGTTCATCTCGAACTCGGCGGCAATGCGCCCGTGGTGATCTGCGAGGACGCCGACGTCGACGCCACCGTCGAGCAGGTCGCGTTCGCGGCGTTCTACAACGCTGGGCAAGATTGCACGGCGGCCAGCAGGGTGATCGCGCACGAAGCGGTGTACGACAACGTGGTGCAGCGGCTGGCGGAGGCCGCCCGTGACACGACCATCGGGCCGCTGATCTCCGCTGCGCAGCGGTCCCGGGTGACGGCGCTGCTGGAGGGCGCGCCGCCGCACGCGAAGATCGTCGAAGGCGGCGGCATGCCGGACCGTGACGGCTTCTTCCTCGAGCCGACCGTGGTGGCGGGGCTGCACCAGGACGACGAGTTGGTCCAGTCGGAGATCTTCGGTCCGGTGATCACAGTGCAGTCCTATCGCGGCGACGACGAGGCGCTCGCGATGGCCAACGGCGTCGAGCAAGGCTTGACCGCAAGTGTGTGGACCGACTCACACTCGCGCGCAACGCGATTCCTTCGCGACTTGGACTTCGGCGCGGTGTCGGTCAACGCCCACGCGCCGATGGGCTCGGAGCTGCCGCACGGCGGGTTCGGCTCGTCGGGATACGGCAAAGATCTCGGGTCTTACGGCCTGGACGACTACACGCGCATCAAGCACGTCGCGCATGCTTGGTAGCGCCCCCGTCGGAATATATGGGTTCGATATGCGTTTTGGCTGACTCACAGGTGGTGTCCCTAGCGTGGGCACTGTGGTCGAGGTCAACCGGAGAACCTTTGTCGGTGCGTCGATAGCCGTCGGCGGTGTGGTGGCGACAGCCCCGCTGATCGCCGGCTGCGGCGACGACCAACAGGCAAACACCGCAACGTCGTCCGTGGTGCGGGTACGCATCAACGGCGAAGCCCGCGAGATCGCGGTGGACAACCGCACGTCGCTGCTGGACATGCTTCGGGAACGGGCAGATCTGACCGGCACCAAGAAGGGCTGCGACCAAGGCGCCTGCGGGGCATGCACGATTCTGGTGAACGGGCAGCGGGTCGTCTCGTGCCTGACGCTCGCGGTGATGCACGACGGTGCGGAGATCACCACGATCGAAGGCCTCGAGCGCACTGGCCGCCTTCATCCGCTGCAACAGGCGTTCATCGACGAAGACGCGTTGCAGTGCGGCTATTGCACATCGGGGCAGATCATGTCGGGCGTCGGTTGTATCAAGGAGGGGCACACGGGATCGGATGCCGAGATCCGCGAATGGATGAGCGGCAACATCTGCCGGTGCGGCGCCTACACCAACATCGTCACCGCGGTCGCCAACGCCGCCCGCAAAGCGTAGCCAACAGTGTTCCCGTTCCGCTTCTCCAAGGCCTCCGATGAAGCAGCCGCGCTGGCCGCTGCCGCATCGGGGGCCCGCTACGTCGCCGGTGGCACGACGCTGATCGACTTGATGCGCGAGACGGTCGAGCGCCCCACCGCCGTCGTCGACATCAACGCGTTGCCGTACAAGAACATCGACCTTCAACGGTCGACGCTGCGCGTCGGTTCGCTGGTGCGGATGTCGGAGCTGGCGGCCCACCCCGGTGTGCGCGGGCAGTTCCCGGTCATCGCGCAGGCACTGGAGTTGTCGGCGTCCGCGCAAATCCGCAACATGGCGTCGATCGGCGGCAACCTGATGCAGCGCCCCCGCTGCCTGTATTTCCGCGACGTCTCGGCCGCCTGCAACCGGCGCGCGCCGGGCTCCGGCTGCGCCGCGATCGAAGGCCGCAACCGCACCCACGCGATCCTCGGAACGAGCGACGCGTGTATCGCAACCCATCCGTCTGACTTGGCGGTGGCATTGACCGCACTCGACGCCGCGATAATCACGCGCGACGGAAGCGGGGAGCACCGGATTCCCATCGCCGACTTCTTCCGCAGGCCGGGCCGGACACCCGAACTGGAGCACAGCTTGGGAGCGGGCGCGTTGATCGCAGGCGTCGAGGTGCCGGTTGGGCCGGAGACACGACGGTCGGGCTATCTGAAGGTGCGCGATCGCGAGTCGTTCGAGTTTGCGCTGGCGTCGGCGGCGGTGGCGCTTGATGTCGCAGCGGGCATCGTGCGAGCGGCGCGCATCGCTGTCGGTGGCGTCGGGACGGTCCCATGGCGATTACCCGCGGTCGAGCGGGCCCTGATCGGCCGGCCCGCCGGGCCCGACCTGTGGCGCGACGCCGCGTCGCATGCCGCCGACGGTGCCAAACCGTTGTCGGAGAACGGGTTCAAGGTCGAGCTCGTGAGACGGACGGTGCAGCGACAGCTGGCGACGGTAGCGGGGTTGCCGTGACCCGGCCGCTGCCCGCAGCGATTGTCTCGGGCCAGCCGGTGACTCGGGTGGACGGCAGGCTGAAGGTGACCGGCAAGGCGCTCTACGCTGCCGATAACCCGGCTCCCAACCTGGTGTACGCGGCTTTGGTGTGTAGCACTGTCGCGCGCGCCAGCGTCGAGCGAATCGATCCCGCCGCAGCAGTCAAGGATCGCGAAGTGTTGCGTGTCTTTACCGAATTCGGTGGGGTGAACCTGCCGTACGACATTCGGCAGGTGTCCTGTTTCGGCCAGCCCGTCGCGATGGTGGTGGCAACCACCCTCGAGGCGGCCATGCACGGTGCCACGCTCGTCGAGGTGCGGTATCGGCCCGGTCCGCAGCTGACGAATATCGATGCGCCCCATGCCGAACAGAAGCCGGGTACCAGAACGGAAGACTACGCGCGCGGCAGCGCCGACGCCGCACTGCGGGACGCAGCGGTGGTCACAGATCTGCGCTACTCGATCATGCGCAACAACCACAACCCGATGGAGATCCCCGCGACCGTCGCCAGCTGGGACGGCGATTCGCTCACCGTCTGGGACAAGGTGCAGAACATCAGTGGGTCGCAGGAGGCCTATGCCGACGCGTTCGGTGTCCCCGTTGACCGCGTCAGGGTGATCTCACCGTTCGTCGGCGGCGCGTTCGGCAGCGCGGGCACCACATGGCCACACCAACTGCTGACGGCGTTCGCAGCCAGGCAGATTCGGCGTCCGGTCAAATTGGTGCTGACCCGCAGGCAGTACTACAGCGGCATCGGTTACCGGCCCACCAGCCGTCAGCGGATGGCGATCGGCGCCGACCGGTCGGGGCGAATCAGCACGATCGTGCACGAGGGTCACACCGAGACGTCGCGATACAACGCGTACGAGGACAACCTCATGATCGCGGCCAGATTCCAGTACGGCGCACCGAATATGAGGTCGACATACCGCGTTGTGCCGCTTGACATCAATCCGCCGACATTCATGCGCGGCCCGGGCGGGGCCAGCGGCGGCTTCGCGCTGGAGTCGGCGATCGACGACCTGGCGTTCCGGTTGGGGATGGATCCCATTGAATTGCGGCTGCGCAACGAACCAGACCGCGATCTTTCGGACAACCTACCGTTTTCCACTCGCCGACTCGTCGACTGCTTGCGGCAGGGCAGGGACACATTCGGCTGGGCACGCCGCAACCCGACGCCGCGCGCCACCAAGGACGGTAACCAACTGATCGGCATCGGAGTGGCCGCCGCCGTGTACCACACCGCACGCAGCCAGTGCTCGGCGATGGCCCGGATCAACGTCGACGGCACCGCGGACGTCCAGTGCGGCACCATCGACATGGGCCCCGGCACCTACACATCGATGACACAGGTGGCCGCAGACGCGCTCGGGCTGCCGTTGAACCGAGTCCGATTCGCGCTCGGCGACAGCAGGTTTCCCGAAGCGCCATCGCATTCGGGATCGCGGACGATGGCGAGCGTGGGGTCGGCCGTCTTCATCACCGCGAACATGCTGCGCGACCGGTTCGTCCGCACCGCGGTGGTCGATCCCGCCTCTCCACTGAGCGGGTTGCGTCCCGAAGACGTGTCGGTCGGCGATGGACGGATGGTCCGTACCGGCGACCCGACCCGCGGCGAAAGCTACCAGGATCTGCTGCGCCGCCGAGGCTGGAAAAGCCTTGATGCGCAACAAACCTGGTCACCCGACGACGCGGACGAACATTTCTCGATGTCCGCGTATGGCGCGGTGTTCGCCGAGGTCGCCGTCGACGAAGCCCTCGCCACTGTGCGGGTTCGGCGCATCTACGCCTGCTACGACGCGGGGCGGATCATCAACCCGAAGCTGGCGCACAGCCAGGCGATCGGCGGAATGGTGGGCGGTATCGGGATGGCGTTACTGGAGGGCACCCAGCTGGATTACCGCGACGGGCGCATCGTGAACGCCAACATGTCTGACTACCTGGTGCCCGTCAATGCGGATGTGCCTGCGCTCGACGCCACCTACCTGCCTGCCGAGGACAACGTCGCCGACCCGCTCGGCGTGAAAGGGCTGGGCGAACTCGTCATCGTCGGCGTGCCCGCCGCGATCGCCAACGCGGTCTTCAACGCGACCGGCCGACGGGTCACCGATCTACCCATCACGCTGGAGAAGCTGCTCTAGTTCCACGCGCGAGCAGACGCAAAAGTCCCCGACACGCGGAAATGGGCGATTTTGCGTCTGCTCGCCGGACAAGTCTGGACCGCCAGGCCCTCCATCCACTAGGCTGACTGTATGTTCAAACAGGGCGGTCCGGCCCCTGTGCCAGCAGACGGCCTGGCCGCCGCGCTGGGGCCGTTCGGCCAGTCGCGCATGCTGCCCCGCGAGGCCTACGTCGACCCCGCGGTCTTCCAATGGGAACAGCACAACATCTTCTCCGGCTGGACGTGCGTCGGCCATGCCAGTGATCTCGCTGCGGTGGGCACCCAGAAGGCGATAGGCACCGGCCCCAACGCCATCCTCCTGGTGCGAGGCGACGAAACGATCCGCGCGTTCGCCAACACCTGTCGACACCGTGGACACGAACTGCTGGCCTGCAACGCGATCACCAAGGCCCGCAGCATCGTCTGTCCCTACCACTCATGGTCGTACCGGCTGGACGGCCAGCTGCGCAACGCGCCGGGGTTCCGCGACGTGGAGGGCTTCCAACCCGACGAGTTCGGGCTCGCCGAACTGCGGCTCGCCAACTGGCATGGCTGGTTGTTCGTCGATGCCAGCGGTGAAGACGTCGAATTCGCCACACACGTTGCAGGTTTGGACGCGGTCGTCGGTCCGTACCGCCCAGAAGATCTGACGATAGTAGACCGCCATTCCTACGAACTCGACACCAACTGGAAGGTCATCGCCGAGAACTACCAGGAGTGCTACCACTGCTCCACCATCCATCCGGAGCTGTCCCGCATCAGCCCACCGACCAGTGGTGAGAACCTCGACCTTCCGGGTTCGTGGATGGGCGGCTGGATGTCGATCATCGAGGGCGCCGAGACCATGTCGCTGACCGGAAAGAGCGGCGGCGTCGCGATCCAGGGCCTATCCGAGCACGAACTGCGCAGCGTCATGTATCTGGTCGGCTATCCCAACCTGCTGGTCAGCCTGCACCCGGACTACGTGATGACCCACCTGATGACGCCGCTCGCAGTAGACCGCACCCACGTCGAGTGCGCATGGGCCTTCCCGAAAGACGTTGCCGCCAAAGCGGATTTCGACCCTTCGTACGCGATCGACTTCTGGGACTTGACCAACCGTCAGGACTGGGCCGCGTGCGAGTCCGTGCAGCGGGGACTGACCTCACCACATGCCAGGCCCGGCCCGCTGGCGCCCGACGAGGACGGGGTCTACCAGTTCGTCACCAGGGTGGCTAGGGCGTACGCCGGTGCCGTTGGTCCCGCGGCGGAACCCCGTTGACGCCTTCGACCGACTGCGCATAAGTGCCGATCGCGAACGCTACGGCCTGACCCATCACAGACAGCGCCTGGCGGTCGATGTTGTCGATGTTGTCGCGGGCGGTGTGGTAGTTCGGGTCGAACGCGGTGCCTGCGCGGCCGCCCCAAAGCCGAGCCTGCACCTCGGTTTTCCGTTGCGACGAACCCGCGGTGAGGCCGCCGACCGGGATACCTGTGGCCAGGAACGGTCCATAGTCGGTGGTACTGCTGAGCGGCATGTCGGCCGGCCGCACACCTGCCAGGTTGAGGTAGCCCGCGAGCGTCCGCTCGACGCCTGCCGACCCGGCGGGCACTGATTGCACTGGAATCTCGGGGTTCGGCTGGCCGGACTGGTCGCCGTCGTAGGTGAAGTATCCGGCGTTCGGCGAGCCGATCATGTTGACACTGAGGTACATCGCGACGTCGTCGAGGTCACGGGCCAGTCCGCGGACGTATTTCGTCGGACCCTCTGACTCGGATCCCCAGAAGACGAACCGGACGGCGTTGGTCAGCCGCGGTTCCGCCCCAAGCGCCGATGCCGTTTCGAGCAGTGCCGCGACGCCCGATCCGTTGTCGTTGATGCCTGGGCTGCGTGCGGAGCTATCGAGGTGGGCCCCCGCCAGCACCACGTTCTTCGTGTCGCCAGTCTTGGTCTGCGCCACTATGTTTCGCGACTTCACCATGACGGGCTTGCTGTCCAGCACCAGCCGCACCTGCGCCTTGGTGCGCCGCAGCGCGGCGTCGGCGTCGTTCTCGATCACACCGACCGGAACCGTCAGCTGCTGGTAATACCCCGGCGTGAACAGGCCCGCCGGGCTACCGCTGGTACCGGGCGCACTGACGACGAGCAGCCCGACAGCGCCCTTGCCGACCGCGGCGTTCTGCTTGTCGCCAACCGAGCAACCGGTGTCGTCGACGACAGCAATCGCTCCCTTGACCGACACGGAGCCGTAGTCGGCGGCGGCGCAGCCGGGCGCCTTCTGCGGCCGCAGCGTGATCGCGTTCAGTCCACCCGGCGGTGTGGTGACGAGCAGGGAAGCCTGGTCGACATGAAAGCTGCGGCCGGCAACGGTCAGCGTCGGGTTGCCGCCTTCGGTGCGATCGAGCCGCTCGAACTCCGGGGTCTGCACGTCGAAACCCTTGTCCTTCAACACCTGGACGACGTAGTCGACACTGGCGTCGTAACCGGGCGTGCCCTCGGCCCTGCTGCCTCGATTCGCGTCCGCGATCTCCTGCAGCTTGCGCAGGTGCGTGTACATCCCGTCGGCGGTGACCTTTCCCGCCACGTCGTGGGGCGGGTCGGCTGCGGGTGCGGATTCGCGGGACGAACACGATGCCAGCGCCACCACTGCGATGGCCATGACCGCCGCGAAGGCCCTCATGATTCGAGTACGTGCCGAGTGCGGTCGTCACGGATCGGCACGCCGTTGCGGCCGGCCTGATCCTGCGCGTAGAGGCCCACCACGTACGCCACCCCGCCTCCGTTGATCTCGAGCGCTGTCCTGTCGACGTGTTCCAGTGTGTCGGTTGCCTTGTGGTAGTTCGGATCGAACGGCTCGTTGGCCTGTCCGCCCCAGCGCTGCGCCTGCGCGACGGACTTATCGTCCTCGGCCCCCGAGAACAGTCCACCGGCAGGAACGCCCGACTGGGTGAATCCGTCATAGTCGGACCGACCGTTGAATGAGGTGTCCTCTGGCGGCTTTCCCGCGCCCTTCAGGAAGGCCACGAACGTGCGCTCAATGCCCGCAGAGCCCTCCGGCACCCGCGGCACGCCCTCGCCATCCTTGGGCGCGGTGGACTGGTCGCCGTCGTAGGTGAAGTATCCGGGATTGGGTGAGCCAAGCATGTCGAAATTGAGGTAGAGCGCAATGTCTTTGAGCGCCTCGACATTGAGCGATTGCACATAGTTGTTGGAGCCGAGCAGGCCGAGCTCCTCGGCGCCCCAGAAGCCGAACCGCACCGCGTTCGCCATTTGCGGGGAAGTGCCGAGCTGCAGCGCGGTTTCCAGCACCGCCGCCACTCCCGAACCGTTGTCGTTGATGCCTGGCCCCTCGGCCACGCTGTCGAGGTGCGCGCCGACCATCACGACGTTGGACGTGGACCCGGTCTTGGTCTGGGCGATCACGTTGCGTGTGCGCTCGTGGCGCACGCCTGCGTGGAGTTTGAGAGTGGTGGGCCCCGGCTGGGCCCGCAACTGATCACCGGTGTCCTTGGTGACGCTGATGACCGGAATCTTCACGTCCGTCTTGTCACCGAGCGTTCCCCCCATTCCGTCGCCGTCCTCGTTGTTGGCGACGATGAGCGCCACCGCGCCACGTTCGGCGGCGATGGTCTGCTTGGCGCCGAAGGGACACTTGCCGCGGTCCACCAGCACCACGGCGCCGGCAACCGGAAGGCCGTCGTAGTCGGATGCGGTGCAGCCAGGAGTGTCCTCGACGCGGGCGATTACGAGTGGGCCCGACACCCCTTCTGGCGGGGTGCCCTTGGTGAATTCGAGCGGCTTAGCCTCGACCTTGTCGCCGCCGACGGTCAACACCGGTTCGTCGGCGTACGGCAGGTGCACCTCGAACTCCGGGGTCTGCACGTCGAAACCCTTGTCGCGCAATGTGTTGGCTACGTAATCGACGCTGGCGTCGTATCCAGGGGTGCCGAGGGCGCGATTGCCGCCGTGGGCATCGGCGATCTCCTGCAACTTCTTCAGATGCACCATCATCGCGTCCGCGGTGACCCGTTTCTGCAACGCGGCCGCGAACTCCGTGGCCGGCGTCGCGGCGGTGGTCGAGGTGGTGATCGGCTGCCCTTGCTGGGCGCGCATTTCTCTGCCGCAGCCTCCCAGCGCTGCCACGGCGACCGCCACCGTCAGCACGGCCAGGGGTTTACGAACCATCGCCACCACCGTAGCCTCCTCACGCGTCGCGGCGATTCACCACCACGATCGCCGCCGCGAACACCGCCGCGACGACCGCAGCGAAATACAGCAGTGAGCCGAGTTCTCCCCACGGCATGTCGTAAACCGGATACAGCCACTGCACGCGGGTGAAGAGGAAAGCATTGCCGAAGGGCAGATACGGTCCGACCTCAGAAGCGATGTTCGGCAGATTCCCGAGAATCGGCTCGACGACCAGCGGCCACATCAGAAGCACGGCGACGACGCCTGCCGAATGCCGCAGCAGCGCTCCGACCCCGACCCCCAGCACCGCGGTGAGTACTCCGTAGAGCGCAACCGCGCCAACGGTGCGCCAGGTCTCGGCTGCGGCAAGCGACAACTGCGATTCGGTCCCGACAAGCGGCGGGGCGGCCATCCGGGCAGCCAGGATGGCCCCGATCACCATCAGGGCCGTGTATGCGCCCGAAAACACCGCTGTCACAACGGCTTTCGCAAGTAGCACCATACTGCGATTGGGCGTTGCCATGAAGGTCGTGCGGATCATGCCGCTGCGGTACTCGCCGGTGACCGTCATCGCCGCAAGGACCATCAGCACCGGAACACCGAACACGGCCACCGCAAGGGCAGGTCTCTCCGCAGGCAAGGACCCCGCACCGTAAGCCGCCGACCCCTGGATTGCGGCCAGACCGAGGCTCAGCCCCGCCACGGTGACCGCCGTCCACATTGGCGATCTAGTGGTCGACAGCTTGATCCGCTCGGCGTCGAGCAAGGCGACCGCAGTCACTGGCTCACCGCCCGGTACTCGGTGACCTCGTCGGTCAGTTTCATGTAGGCCTCCTCGAGCGAGGCCCGCTGTGCGCTCAGCTCGTGCAGCGTAATCGCGTTGCGCGCGGCGAGGTCCCCGATGACTTCGATGGCCGCACCGCGCACCAACAGCGCGGAACCATGGTCGGCGTCCGCGGTCAGCCCGGCCTCGGTGAGCACCCGGCGCAGCGTGTCCAGCTGGGGGCTGCGCACCCTGACCGTGTCGGCGCCCGAGCGGCCGACAAAATCGGCCACCGTTGTCGAAACGATCA
Organism: uncultured Actinomycetota bacterium; assembly: GCA_963766465.1. Classification (GTDB taxonomy): domain Bacteria; phylum Actinomycetota; class Actinomycetes; order Mycobacteriales; family Mycobacteriaceae; genus Mycobacterium. Next base: position 342,050 of record CAVXZT010000008.1, on the reverse strand, counting down.
ACTTGCCCTTTCCGATGACGATCAGCCGGTCGGCGGTGTTGGCCATCTCGGCCAGCAGGTGACTCGACACGAACACCGTGCGGCCCTCGCCGGCAAGCGTGCGCATCAGCGTGCGGACCCAGCGGATTCCCTCGGGGTCAAGGCCGTTCACCGGCTCGTCGAACAGCAGCACCGGCGGGTCGCCGAGCAGCGCACCGGCGATGCCGAGCCGCTGGCTCATCCCCAGCGACAGCGTGCCAGCGTTCTTTCCTGCCACCGAACTCAGGCCGACCATGTCGAGTACCTCGTCGACCCGCGCCGCCGGGATCCGGTTGGTGGCCGCGATCCATCGCAAGTGGTTGCGCGCTGAGCGGTTGGGATGCGCCTGTTTCGCGTCAAGCAGCGCGCCCACGGTGCGCAGCGGGTCTTTGAGTTCGCGATAAGCCCGGCCGTCGACGGTGGCGGTGCCCGCGGTCGGGCGGTCCAACCCGAGGATCAGCCGCATGGTGGTGGTCTTGCCTGCGCCGTTCGGGCCCAAGAAGCCGGTGACCATGCCGGGTTCGACCGAACAGGTCAGGTCGTCGACCGCACGGGTTCGGCCGAACACCTTGGTCAGGCCCGCCAACTCGATCATCGAACCCGAGACTACGGATTGCCTGAGCGGCCCACCATGCCGACGATGAGGTCGGCGACCGCTCGCATCCCCTCCGCGTTGGGGTGCAGCGGCGCGGGCCTGCCCGGCAGCGGCAGACCGAACTTCGTCGTCCACGGTTCGGCCGACCAGGCGTCGTGCTGGCGGCTGTGTTCGGCCACGCGCACCCATTCACAGCCTGTGTCGGCGGCCGCCTCGCCGGTGACGCGCTCGAGCGTGTCGGCGACCCGTCGGCCGAGCGCGACGTCGACATCGGACAGCGGTGGTGCCGCACCCTCACCCGGCAGCAGGGTCAGGTAGTCGACGAACAGCACCTTCGCCCGCGGTGACCGCTGCCGCACCGTACGGCCCACTTCCTTCAGCGATTCGGCGACCTCGACCAGCGCCCGGTCGCGGGCCGTCGGGTCGAGTTGCTCGCGGAGCCGGCCACCGAGCAGTGGCAGCGACCGGGCAAGGCGCGGCAGCCCGGCCGCGAACAACAACGGCACATAGCCTGCGTCGTTGCCGCCGATCGTCACCGTCACCAAGTCCTCCGACCCGTCGAGCACATCGACCTGCGGAGGCGCCCCGTTCTGGGATTCGGTGAGGACGTTGGCGGTGGTGGCGCCGGAATAGGTCACGTCGACGAGGTCGAGCCCCAGCTTGTCGGCGACCAGGTGCGGGTAGTTGCGCGCCGAGCGGCCTGCCCGAAACGGGGCGCCGTCGGCAGATGGCCGGATGCCGGGTCCCGCCGCCATCGAACTGCCGAGCGCGACGTACCTGCTCACAGCGAAGGGCTGGACGCTTGCGCCCAGAACCGCTTGGGGATTCGCCCGGCCTGCCGCGCCAGATATCCGGCGGTGACGGCGGCTGCCATCGCCGCGGCCATCGTCGGCGGATCGGCCGCACGGGTGACAGCGGTGGCGAGCAGAACCGCGTCGCAGCCGAGCTCCATCGCCATCGCCGCGTCGCTGGCGGTACCGATACCCGCGTCGAGCACCACCGGCACGCCTGCCTGCTCGACGATCATCTCGATGTTGTGCGGGTTGGCGATTCCCAACCCGGTGCCGATCGGCGAGCCGAGCGGCATCACTGCCGCGCAGCCAGTGTCCTCCAGCCGGCGCGCCAGCACCGGATCGTCGTTGGTGTAGGGCAGCACGACGAAACCGTCGTCGACCAATTGTTCTGCCGCGCGGACCAATTCGACGGCATCGGGTAGCAGCGTTCGCTCGTCGGCGATCACCTCGAGCTTGACCCAGTCGGTGCCCAGCGCCTCACGGGCCAGCTGCGCGGTCAGCACCGCCTCGGCGGCGCCGCGGCAGCCCGCGGTGTTGGGTAGCGGCGTGATGCCGAGTCGATTCAGCAGGTCCAGCACGCCGGTACCGCTTTCGGCATCGATGCGCCGCATCGCGACGGTGGTCAGTTCGGTGCCCGACGCGATGAGCGCCTCCTCGAGCACGGAGAGATTGGCGGCGCCGCCGGTGCCCATGATCAGTCGCGAGCCGAACTCCCGACCGGCAACCGTGAACTTTGAATCAGCCACCCTGCACCGCCGTCACCACTTCCACTCTCGCCCCGTCGGTGAGCGCGATCTGCCATTCCGACCGGGGCACCACCGACCAGTCGACCGCGACCGCGATGCCCTTCTTTGGAAAGCCAAGGCCGTCCAGCAGCGCCGCGACGGTCGTCTGCTCTTCGACCTCGACGGCTTCGTCGTTGACGGTCACTTTCATCGACTTGCTCCCACCGTAATATCCAGTTCGGCCGCGATCCGCTCCGCGGTCCACGGCGCGAGCAGGAATCCGTTGCGCCCGTGCCCCGCAGCCAGCAGTCTGCGCTCATCGAGCCGTCCGACGATCGGCAGCCCGTCCGGCGTCATCGGCCGCAATCCGGCGGCGCATTCGGCGAGTTCGTACTCACCAAGCGCAGGGATCACCGCGCACGCATCGTCGAGCAGTTCACGCACCCCGGTCACCGCGGGTGCAGTGTCGCGACCGTGTTCGTATTGCGTGGCTCCGACCACCACCCCGTCAACCCGCGGCACCAGGTACACCTGGCGGCCGTGGACGCGGGCGCGGATCACTCGCTGCGGCACTGGCATACAGCCGTGCCGCCAGCGCAGCCGAAGCACCTCACCCTTTACCGGCCGGATCGGCAGGCCCGGCCACAGCGCGGGCGCGTCGATGCCGTTCGCGATGACGACTGCGTCGCCCCGCGCCTCCGACAAGTCGGTCACCGGCGGTGCCCACTGAACGCCGAGTCGCCCGCAGTGCGCCGCCAGCGCCTCGACGACGGCCCGATTATCAACGGCGAGTTCGGTTTCGGCGACGAATCCGTGGCGAATGCCCTGCGCCAGAAGCGGTTCGATGTCGCGGGCGGCCGATGTCGGCGTGACGGGTTGGCCCTGGGCGGCCAGCCACTCCCCGACCGTCTTCAGGTCGGCGGCGTCGGCGCGGTCGACGGCGACCACCAAGGATTCACGCGCGGTGACGACGTCGGCGGGCAAGCCGTCGAGGAAGGAGCCGTGCCCCCCTTGATTCCACAATGCCAGCGACGCAAGACCCAACTGAAGCAGCCGCTCCTCGCCGGGCCAGCCCTCGCTGTGCGGGGCGAGCATCCCGCCGGCTACCCACGACGCGCCCTTGTCGTCGCTCCTGTGCACGCGAACGTTCCAGCCGTCCAGCGCGGCGCGGCGCGCGACGGACAGTCCGATGACGCCGCCGCCGATGACGGCGAGCGATCCTTTGGGGGTCATGGCCCTCCCTTCGCCGGCATGACCCGGATCAGGTGTGACGGTAAGGGCTCGGCGCGCCCACTCTCAGTCCCCGGTCCCGGGACTCCCGTGTCGAACATTCACGGTAGTCGCTACCGTCGCGATGTGCACAAACCTCGTGAACACCTGGCGACGGCGACGCTGTATCTGTGCACCGACGCCCGCCGCGAACGCGGTGACCTGGCGGAGTTCGCCGAAGCCGCGCTGGCTGGCGGGGTCGACATCGTCCAGTTGCGCGATAAGGGCTCACCGGGTGAGCAGCGGTTCGGGCCACTGGAGGCCAGGCAGGAGCTGGAGGCGCTGGAGGTGCTCGCCGACGCCGCGCGCCGCCACGACGCCCTGTTGGCGGTCAATGACCGGGCCGATATCGCCGTTGCGGCCGCCGCCGATGTGTTGCACCTTGGCCAGGACGACCTGCCGCTGCCGGTCGCGCGCGACATCATCGGCCCCGGCCCGGTGATCGGACGGTCCACCCACGAGGTCGCCCAGGTGCACGCCGCGGCGCGCGAAGCCGTCGACTACTTCTGCGTCGGCCCGTGCTGGCCCACCCCGACCAAACCGGGCCGCCCGTCGCCCGGCCTGGACCTGGTCCGCGCCACCGTCGAATTGGCAACGAACAAGCCGTGGTTCGCGATCGGCGGCATCGACGAACAGCGGCTACCTGAGGTACTGGCGGCGGGAGCTAGCCGAATCGTCGTCGTCCGCGCAATCACTGCTGCCGACGACCCGCGCGCCGCGGCGCAACGGCTCAAAGCTCGGCTTGCAGCAGCGGGATAGTCGCCGCCACCTCGCGCAGCCGCTCCCAGCTGGCGGCGAAACCGGGATGCAGCGGCAGATCGACCACCTCGTCCTCGGCGACCCAGCGCAGCTCCGAACTCTCCCGGTTGGGGATCGTCTCGAGCAGTTCGGCGGCATCGGCGATGACCGTCGTGTACGTCCAATGGCTACCCGTCGCGGTGGCAGTGACCACGGTGGTGCGCACGTTCATCGACTCCGCAGGCAGCCCGGCCTCCTCGTGGGCCTCGCGAACCGCGGCCTGCTCAGGCGTCTCGTGGCTGTCTCGGGCGCCGCCCGGCAGACCCCAGGTGCCGCCTTGGTGACTCCACGGTGCCCGGTGTTGCAACAGCACCGCGGGTGAGCCGTTCGGGCCCGGCGCCCGCAGTAGCAGCCCGGCCGCACCGTGCTTGCCCCAATAGGCGGCGCCGCTGTCAGACAACACCCAGCCGTCCCCGTCGCCTCGCACGCAATCAGGATAGGGAAGACAGACGTAAGACGCGCCCCTCGAATGCCCACACGTCACCTCTGAAACTCTTAGAATTCTTTTATAGTGTTGTGAACAGTCCGGGACGATAGGCGGAGAGCAGCGAAAAGGATGAGGTCCGCGCACACGTGACTGTGGAGTTGGCGCACCCGTCGACCGAGCCGCTGGCGTCGCGGTCGCCGACAGCACCGGCGCACCCACGCTGGTGGTTCCTCTGGACCACCCCTGGCCGGATCCTCACCATCGGCTTCGTCCTTGCGACGCTCGTGATCGCCAGCGCGTTTGCCACGTCGACGACGATCAACGACCGTCAACAGGCACTCACCACCGTTCTCAACCACACCGAGCCGCTGTCGTTCGCGGCAGGCCAGCTCTACACGACGCTGTCGGTGGCCGACGCGGCGGCGGCAACCGCGTTCATCGCGGGGGCCGAACCGCGCGACGTCCGGCAGCGCTACGAGCAGGCCATCACCGATGCGTCCGTCGCGGTCACCCGCGCATCCAGCGGGCTGACCGACGAGCCGATGGTCCTACTTCTCGGCCGAGTCAACGCCCAACTGTCGGTGTACACCGGGCTGATCGAAACCGCGCGGACCAACAACCGCGCGGGAAATCCGGTCGGCTCGTCGTACCTGTCCGAGGCGTCGGCGTTGATGCAGTCGCAGATCCTGCCCGACGCGCAGCGGCTCTACGAACAGACCTCGGCGAGGGTGGACACCGAAACCGGCGCATCGACAAGAATTCCCGGGCCGGTCATTCTCGTGGTTCTCGCGACGCTGTTGTTCGGTGCATTCGCAAATCGCTGGCTTGCGCGCCGGACTCGCCGCCGCGTGAATATCGGCTTCGTCGCGGGCGGCCTTGCCGTGTTGATTATGTTGATATGGGTGGGCACCGCCCTCGTGATCTCGACAGCAGACAGCCGCAGCGCGAAAGACACTGCGGCTGAGTCCCTCAAGACCGTCACGAATCTCGCGATCACCGCGCAGCAGGCGCGCGCCGACGAGACGCTCTCGTTGATCCGGCGGGGTGACGAGGACGTGCGCAAGCAGTCCTACTACCAACGCATCGACACCATGCAACAGCTGCTGTCCGATTACCTGTCCCGCGACGATGCGATCGACAAGGGCGATCTGGCCGACGCCGAGCAACTGCTGAAGCGGTGGCGGGCGGCCGACGACCGGATCAACGCCTACATCGGGGTCGGGAACTACCAGGCCGCCACCCAGGTGGCGCTTGGCACTGGCGAGGACGACTCCACACCGGCGTTCGACAAGCTGGACACGGCGCTGAGCAAGGGCATCGCGGAGAGTCGCAGTCAGTTGCGCAACGACATCCTCAACGCGCGCCGGGTGCTTTCCGGCGCGACCGTCGGCGCCGCTGTGCTTTCCGTGATGGCAGCGGTGGCGGTGGCGCTGGGTTTGTGGCCGAGGCTAAGCGAGTACCGCTGATGAGCGCTCGCGCGAAGAACAGACAGCCGGTGATGAGGAGGTTGTGGGTTCTGCTCGCCGCCGCGGCGGTGCTGCTGAGCGGCTGCGCACAAGGGGCAGCGGTGATCCCGACACCCGGTGTCACACTCGCGCCGCCAACGCCCGCAGACATGGATGAGCTACCACCGCAGCCTGCACGGGCGCCGACGGACGAGGCGGAATGCAACCGCACTGCGAGCCTTCGCCCGTTCAGCAATCGCGACGAGGCCGAGGCCGCCATCGCCATTATCCGCAACCGTGGCCGGCTGATCGTCGGCCTGGACATCGGCAGCAACCTGTTCTCGTTCCGCGACCCGATCACCGGCGAGATCACCGGCTTCGACGTCGACATCGCAGGCGAGATCGCGCGTGACATCTTCGGCACGCCGTCACAGGTCGAGTACCGGATCCTGTCGTCGGCCGACCGCATCGCCGCGCTACAGAACAATCAGGTCGACGTCGTGGTCAAGACGATGACCATCACCTGCGAGCGTAAGAAACAGGTCGGCTTCTCGACGGTGTACCTGAATGCCAACCAACGGATACTGGCCCCCCGGGATTCGACGATCTCGCAGCCGTCGGACCTGTCCGGCAAGCGGGTGTGCGTCGCGAAGGGCACGACATCGCTCGAGCGAATTCAGCAGATCACCCCGCCGCCGATCATCGTCGGGGTAGTGACATGGGCCGACTGCCTAGTGGCTTTGCAGCAGCGACAGGTCGACGCGGTCAGCACCGACGACTCGATACTTGCCGGCCTGGTGAGCCAGGATCCGTACCTGCACATCGTGGGTCCCAGCCTCAACGAAGAGCCATACGGAATCGGCATCAACCTGCGGAACACCGGGCTGGTGCGTTTCGTGAACGGCACGCTTGAGCGTATCCGCCGAGACGGCACCTGGAATACGTTGTACCGCAAGTGGTTAACGGTGCTCGGTCCGGCCCCCGCACCACCAGTCGCGAGGTATGTCGACTGATGGCCGAGGCGAGGCAGGACGAATTCGACGAAGCCGGTCCGGGAACACAACCGGCGACGTTGGACGATCTCGACATGGACTCCACGTCGACGATGCGCCCGATGGCCACGCAGGCGATCTTCCGGCCGCACTTCGACGATGATCTCGACAGCACGTCCATCGGTACACAAGACACCGAGCCGCACGATCACTCGACCACTGCAACGCGGGCGCTCTCGCCGATCCGTCGCCTCGGCGGCGGCCTGGTCGAGATCCCCCGGGTGCCCGCAAAGGATCCGCTCGCGGCGTTGATGACCAACCCTGTGGTGGCCGAGTCGAAACGGTTCTGCTGGAACTGCGGACGTCCGGTCGGCCGATCGTCGCCCGAGGGCCGCGCACTGTCGGAAGGCTGGTGCCCGCACTGTGGCAGCGCGTACTCGTTTCTGCCGCAGCTTTCACCTGGCGAGGAAGTCTCCGATCAATATGTGATCAAGGGCTGCATCGCCCACGGCGGCCTCGGCTGGGTGTACCTGGCCTACGACAAGAACGTCAACGACCGCCCCGTCGTGCTCAAGGGGCTTGTCCATTCCGGCGACGCCGAGGCGCAGGCGATTGCGATGGCTGAGCGCCAATTCCTGGCCGAGGTAACGCATCCCGGCATCGTCAAGATCTACAACTTCGTCGAGCACGAAGACAAGCACCGAAATCCGGTCGGCTACATCGTGATGGAGTACGTCGGCGGAACGTCGCTCACGCAGGCCAAGGGCGACCGGCTGCCGGTGGCGGAGGCCATCGGCTTCATGCTGGAAATCCTGCCTGCGCTGGGTTACCTGCATGCAAATGGGCTGGTCTACAACGACCTCAAGCCAGAGAACATAATGGTGACCGAGGACCAGCTCAAGCTGATCGACCTCGGCGCGGTGTCGCGGATCAACTCATTCGGATACCTATACGGCACACCGGGTTTCCAGGCACCTGAGATCGTCCGCACCGGCCCGACCGTGCCGTCCGACATTTACACGGTGGGCCGCACACTTGCCGCGTTGACGCTGAACCTGCGCACGCGAAGGGGCCGCTTCATCGACGGCCTACCCGAAGACGACCCGGTACTAACCGAGTACGACTCGTTCGGCCGGCTGCTGCGCCGCGCGATCGACCCTGACCCACGGCGCAGGTTCGGCAGCGCAGAGGAGATGTCGGGGCAGTTGCTCGGTGTGTTACGCGAGGTGGTCGCGCAGGACACCGGGGTGCCGCGGCCAGGCTTGTCGACGGTGTTCTCCCCGTCCCGGTCGACGTTCGGAGTGGATCTGCTGGTGGCGCACACCGACGTGTATCTCGACGGGCAGGTGCATTCGGAGAAGCTGACCGCGCAGGAGATCGTCAAAGCATTCCCCGTGCCGTTGATGGACCCCACCGACATCGGGGCGACGGTGTTGTCGGCGACGGTGCTGAGTCAGCCTGTGCAGACGCTGGATTCGTTGCGGGCGGCCAGGCACGGAACACTGGATTCAGAGGGCATCGACCTGTCCGAGTCGGTCGAACTGCCCGTGATGGAGGTCCGCGCCCTGCTGGATCTCGGCGACGTCGCGAAGGCCACCCGCAAGCTCGACGACCTGGCCAACCGGGTCGGATGGCGGTGGCGGCTGGTGTGGTTCCGGGCCGTCGCCGAGATGCTGTCGGCCGACTACGATTCGGCCACCAAGCATTTCACCGAAGTGCTCGACACCCTGCCCGGTGAGCTGGCACCGAAGCTCGCACTGGCCGCGACGGCCGAACTGGCCGCCGACGCCGATGAGCGCAAGTTCTACAACACGGTGTGGGGCACAGACAACGGCGTGATCTCAGCGGGCTTCGGGCTGGCACGTGCACAGTCGGCGGTCGGTGACCGCGACGACGCGGTGCACACTCTCGACCAAGTGCCCGCCACCTCACGACATTTCACAACCGCACGGTTGACGAGCGCGGTGACGCTGCTGTCGGGCCGGTCGGTGAACGAAGTCACCGAGCAGCACATCCGTGACGCGGCCCGTCGCGTAGAAGCCCTGCCCGACACCGAGCCCCGCGTGCTGCAGATCCGGGCGCTGGTGCTCGGGACCGCGATGGACTGGCTCGCCGACAACACCGCAAGCACCAACCACATCCTTGGCTTCCCGTTCACCGATCACGGATTGCAACTCGGCGTTGAGGCATCGCTTCGGAGCCTTGCGCGCGTCGCGCCCACGCAGGCACATCGCTACGCGCTGGTCGACCTGGCGAACAGTGTGCGGCCGACGAGCACGTTCTGACTCCAGCGCTTAGGCGTCGATCACCTGGACGCACGCACGGGCGATCGCCAGTTCCTCGTCGGTCGGAATCACGAGCACGGTCGTCCTGGAGTTGCCGGCTGAGATGCGGCGCGCGGCTTTGGCTGCGCTGGCGTTGCGGTGCTCGTCGAGCTCGATACCCAGCGCTGACATCCCGGAAAGCGCATCGCGTCGTACCGCCGCGTCGTTCTCCCCAACCCCGGCGGTGAATGTGATGACGTCGGCGCCACCCAGCAGGGCTAGGTAGGCGCCGATGTACTTGCGCAACCGGTGGATGTACACGTCATAGGCCAATTGTGCTGCCTCGTCACCGGATTCGATGCGCTGGTGTACCAGCCGAAAGTCGATCTCACCGCCGAGTCCCAGCATGCCCGCGTGCCGGTTGAGCATCGTTTCGATCTCCTCGACACTCATCCCGGCTGTCCGCGACAGGTAAGTGATCACACCTGGATCGACGTCCCCGGAACGAGTGCCCATCACCAGGCCCTCCAGCGGGGTCAACCCCATCGAGGTGTCAACGGGCCGCCCGCCGACGATTGCCGATGCGGATGCGCCGTTGCCCAAATGCAGCACGATCTGGCTCAGCGAGCCGAGCGGCATATCCAGAAACGCCGCCGCCTGCTCGCTGACGTACTGGTGCGAGGTGCCGTGGAAACCGTAGCGACGAATGCGCCACTTCGCCGCGACGTCCCTGTCGATCGCATACGTCGATGCCGCCGGCGGCAGGTCGTGGAAGAAGGCCGTGTCGAATACCGCGATATGCGGTAGGTCGGGAAGCGCCTTACGGGCAACTTCGATCCCGAGAACTGCGGGCGGATTATGCAGCGGCGCAAGCGGAGACAGCTCGTCGAGGCAGGCGATCAGCGCGTCGTCAACGACCGTCGGCTCATACAGATCCGGCCCGCCGTGCACCACCCGGTGCCCGACCGCGACCAAACCCGCCATATCGTCGGCGAGCTCGTCGAACACCACCTGCAATGCCGCCGCATGGTCGGGCACCACTCCTTCGCCGATCCTCTCGACGATCCCGTCGGCCAGCCTGGCGCCCGAATCCGGGTCGACAACAGCGTATTTCACCGACGACGAGCCCGAATTGAGTACGAGAACGCTGCGGGTCACAGGGTCTGCGCCTGGATGGCGGTGATCGCGACGGTGTTGACGATGTCCTCGACCAGTGCACCGCGGGACAGATCGTTCACCGGCTTCTTCAAGCCCTGCAAGACCGGGCCGATCGCGATCGCGCCGGCGCTTCGCTGCACGGCCTTGTAGGTGTTGTTGCCGGTGTTGAGATCCGGGAAGATCAGCACTGTGGCGCGCCCGGCGACCTTGGAATCGGGCATCTTCGTCTTGGCTACCGAAGGCTCCACGGCGGCGTCGTATTGAATCGGCCCATCCACGAGCAGGTTAGGGTCTCGTTCACGTACCAATTCCGTTGCCACCCTGACCTTGTCAACATCGGCTCCGGTACCGCTTGTGCCTGTCGAATATGACAGCATGGCCACCAGTGGCTCGATACCGAACCTGGCCGCGGTGCGCGACGACGAGATCGCGATGTCGGCCAGCTGTTCGGACGTCGGGTCCGGCACGATCGCGCAGTCCCCGTAGGCAAGGACCCGGTCGGCAAGGCACATCAGGAAGATGCTCGAGACGGTAGACACGTCGGGCAGCGTCTTGATGATTTCGAACGAGGGCCGGACAGTGTGCGCCGTGGTGTGCCGCGCGCCCGACACCATGCCGTCGACCATGTCGTTGTGCACCAGCATGGTGCCGAAGTACGAGACGTCATGGATGATCTCGCGAGCCTGCTCGACGCTGACGCCCTTGTGCTTTCGCAGCTCGGCGTACTGGTCGGCGAACTTGTCGCATAGCTCGCTGGTCTGCGGGTCGAGCACTGCAGCGGCCGACAGGTCGACCCCCAGTTCGGCCGCGCGGGCACGAACCTGGGCCTCGTCGCCGAGGATTGTCAGCTCGGCCACCCCGCGTTGCAGAAGCCGTCCGGCCGCCGTGAGGATGCGGTCGTCGTCGCCCTCGGGCAGCACGATGTGCTTGCGGTCGGACCGGGCCCAGTCCAGCAGCTGGTAGGTGAACATTTGCGGCGTGACGACCGAAGGTATGGGAATGGCCAACTGCGCCAGCAGATCCGCGGTATCGACGTGGGCGTCCATCAGCGCCAGCGCGGTGTCGATCTTGCGTAACGAGGTCGTGGTGACCCGGCCCCGCGCCGCTGCCACCCGGCCCGCGGTCTCGAACGTGCCGAACCTCGTCGCGATGATCGGCAGCCGAAGACCCAGACCCGACACCAGCGACGCGATCGACGGATGCAGCTCGAGACCACCGTTGAGGATGACGCAGGACAGCGATGGAAAGCCCTCGGCCGCATGGGCACTCACGACGGTGAGCACGACATCGGATCGATCGCCCGGCGTGATGACGGCCACGCCTTCCTTCAGCCGTTCGAGCACGTGTTCGGCCGTCATGCCGGCGACCAGCACATCCATCGCCTCGCGGGACAGCAGCGCCGGATCGCCGCCGATCACTGTGCCCTCGACCGCTTCTTGCAACTCGGCCACCGACGGGGCGACGAGCAGCGGCTCCTCCGGCAGCACATAGCACTTCGGCTCGTATTGTTTGAGCGCCGCGGCCACCGCATCCAGCTGGCCCGGGTCGCACCGGTTGGCCACCACCGCGGCGGCGTGAGCGTGCTGGGCGGCGATCTCCGCCAAACAGATGTCGACGATCTGGGCGACCTGCTCGGGCGTGCGGTCCTTGGCCTTCACCGCCAGCACGACGGGTGCACCCAGGTTGGCCGCGATGCGCGCATTCGTCGACAGCTCGCTCGGGGCGGCGACGTCGGTGTAGTCGCTGCCGACGATCAGCACCGCGTCGCAATGGTCGGCCACCCGGTGGTAGCGGTCGACAATGTCGCCGATGGCGGTGTCCGGATCCTCGTGCAGCTGCTGGTAGCTGACGCCGACGCAATCCTCGTAGGGAAGGCCCGCGGTGGCCTGGGACAGCAGCAGCTCGAGGATGTAGTCGCGGTCCTCGCCAAGCCGGGTAATCGGGCGGAACACACCGACCTTGGCGACCGTGGCCGCCAGCCGGTGCAATATGCCGAGCGCGATTGTCGACTTGCCGGTGTCGCCCTCGGGCGAGGCCACGTAGATCGCGGATGAGCGCCCGCGCGAAGACCATGAGCCTGTTGGCACGCGTGCCAGCCTAAGCCACGCTCAGCTGGCGGTCGGGTCCACCGGAATTTCGACGACGGTGAATAGGCCACGGTGATCGGATCCCTGCACCGGGACCGTCTGCGCAGCCGTCGCCGTGCAGTTGCGGACCAGCACATGGTCGATGCCGAACACCGGCCCGTGCCACGACTGACTCGGAAAGCTGAGTGTCAAGCCGGCACCCGCCTCCTCGGCGGCATCGCGGTAACCCTCGTCCAGCAGGTGGCGAAACGGCTGCAAGTCGTAGGTGGAGTTCAGATCGCCCGCAACGATCACCGCGCCCGAACCCGCGTTGCGCGCCGCCGCCTGCAGCGTGGTTGGGAACCGCGCGATGTCGTCACGGAAGTACTGCAGCGGCTGCACCCACGGCGCGGCCAGGTGAACGGCCAGCAAGGTGGGGGCGATGGCCACTCTGGGTACCTGGATCCTGGCGATCCGCATCGCCAACTGGTAACCGGTGACCGCTTGGGGATCGGCGATCGGATAGCGACTCCAAATGCCGATGCCTGCCGCATTCTTCCGCGGGTCGAGGGTCCGGTGCGGCATGACGGCATCCATCCCGGCCGCCGACATCGCCACGGCCAGCCCAGGAGTCAGCTCCTGCACGACCAGCACGTCGGCGGCGTCGCGGGCCAGTGCGACGACCGCCGTCGGATCAGCTTCCCCCAGACTGAGATTGGCGGTGAGCACCCGCACGGACACCGACGGCACGCGGCTGTTCTCGGGGCCAAGGAACCGCGGCATCAGCACGATCAGCATCACCGCGCACAGCACCGCAGCTACGATCGTCAGCACCCACCGCCTGACCACCGCGAACAGGATCATCGCCGCCAGTCCCGCGGCTGACAGGTAGGGCGAGAGCGCGGCGACGATCAGAACGAACTCGTTGCTGATCGAGAGATACCGCGCCAGCAACCCCACCGCGGCTACCGCGAGCGCGACCACGCCGACGACGGTCGCCAACACCCGAATCATGTTGTGCTGGTGGCCTTTGCGGAGCCGGCTCAGCCGAGCCGCCGCAGCCGCGGCTCCAAATCCTTCTGGAACAACTCGAGAAAACGACGCTGATCCTGCCGAGGATCGTGGAACACCAGATGATTCAGCCCCCACTTGACGTACTGCCCGACCATTTCGACCGCTTCGTCGGGGTCCGAAGCGACGATCCAGCGCTTGGCGACCTGCTCGATGGGCAGCGCGTCGGCGGCCTTCTCCATCTCGATCGGGTCGTTGATGCTGTGCTTCTGCTCGGCGGTCAGTGAAAGCGGCGCCCAGAACCGGGTGTTCTCGAGTGCCTTCTTGGGGTCGGGATCGTAGGAGATCTTGATCTCGATCATCCGATCCATGTCGTCGGGGTTCTTGCCCGCTGCCTCCGCGCCCTCGCGCATCGCGGGGATCAGCTTGTCCTTGTAGAGCTCCTCGCCCTTGCCCGACGTGCAGATGAACCCGTCGCCCGCGCGGCCGGCGTACTTCGCCACCTGCGGCCCGCCCGCGGCGATGTAGATCGGAATGCCGCCCTCGGGCACGTCGTAGATCGACGCGCCCTTGGTCTTGTAGTACTCGCCCTCGAAGTCCACCCGGTCGCCGAGCCACAGCTCGCGCATCAGTTTGACCGACTCACGCAGCCGGGCGTAGCGCTCCTTGAACTCCGGCCACTCGCCCTCGTACCCGGTGGCGATCTCATTGAGCGCCTCCCCAGTGCCGACACCGAGGAAGATCCGGTCCGGGTACAGGCAGCCCATGGTCGCGAACGCCTGAGCGATGACGGCGGGGTTGTAGCGGAAGGTCGGCGTCAACACCGACGTGCCGAGGAACAGGCGCTTTGTCCGCTCGCCGACCGCAGTCATCCAGGCCAGCGAGAACGGCGCATGGCCGCCCTCGTGGCGCCACGGCTGGAAGTGGTCGCTGACCGTCGCGCTGTCCATACCGTGCTCTTCGGCCGCCACGGCCAGTTCGACGAGTTCCCGCGGGGCGAACTGCTCCGCCGACGCCTTATATCCGAGTTTCAAGTCCACGCATCCGTTTCTACTCCACTGCCTAGACTCGCGACATGGCGCCAGCCCTGACTGCCATCACCGACCGTGTGCACTTCGCCTATACAGACCTGGTCAACTGGACGCTGGTCACCGACGGCGACGGCGTCATCTTGATCGACGCCGGCTTTCCCGGCCACCGCGACGACGTGCTTGCCTCAATGCGCCAGCTGGGCTTCGGTGTCGACGACCTGCGTGCGATTCTGTTGACGCACGCGCACGTCGACCACTTCGGTTCGGCCATTTGGTTCGCGAAAACCCATGGCACGCCGGTGTATTCCCACGCTGATGAGGTCGGGCATTCCAAGCGGGAGTATCTTGAGCAGGCGTCGCCTGCCGACATCGCCAAGCACATCTGGCAGCCGCGCTACCTCACGTGGTCGGTGGCGATCACCCGCAAGGGCGCGATGACGCACGACGGCATTCCGACCACACAGGCGCTCACCGAAGACGTCGCGGCGCGCCTGCCTGGCAATCCGATGGCCATCCCCACGCCCGGCCACACCGGCGGGCACTGCTCGTTTGTCGTCGACGGTGTGCTGGTGGCCGGTGACGCGCTGGTGACTGGCCACCCGCTGTCGACACGCAGCGGTCCGCAGCTGCTACCGGACCTGTTCAACCACGACCAGGACGGATGTGTGCGCAGCCTGGCTGCGCTGGGCCTGCTCGACACCGAGGTGCTGTTGCCCGGCCACGGACCGGTGTGGCGGGGCTCGATCCGTGAGGCCAGCGAAAAAGCCGCAGCGAAGGCGTCCTCGTAACTAGGCCAGCGTTTCGTAGCCGAGCAGGAAGATTGCGGTCAGGCAGAAGCCGCAGCCAATGACGACGGTGGGCATCAGGATCATGTTGTCGAGTTCGTCGTCGTCGAGCACGTCGCCCTCGAATCGTCCGAACAGCACCCGCGCCACCCCGGTCCTGCGGAACGTGCGCACAAGGGCCCGCACTGCCTTGGTGTTTCGCCTGCGGCCGATGAATGTCCGAGACGCGAATCCCACGACGAATGTCAGGACGGCGGCCCCGAGGAGCAACCACCCGACCTCTGTCTGAGAAATCGACACTCCCACCCCCGGTGTCCGCTGACACCTCGGGCCAGCCTATAGGCCGAGGTGGTCGCGAAGGGTATGCCCGGTGTACTCGGTGCGGAAACTGCCGCGCTCCTGAAGCAGCGGGACCACCCGGTCGACGAACTCGTCGAGCCCCCGCGGGGTCAGGTGGGGCACCAGGATGAAGCCGTCGCAGGCGTCGGACTGGACGTGCAGGTCGATCTCGTCGGCGACCTGTGCAGGCGTGCCGACGAACTGTTGTCGGCTGGTGACTGCGATGACGAGCTCTCTGATGCTGAGGTGCTCGGCCTCGGCTCGTTGGCGCCACGCGGCGGCGACGGCCTTCGGGTCGCCATGGCGGACCCTGCCCTGTGTGATGGTCGGATCGTCGGCCGGTTCGACTTCGGGCAGCGGGCCATCCGGGTCGTAGGCCGACAGGTCACGCTGCCACACCTGCTCGAGCATTGCGATTGCGGTCTGCGGGCCCACTTGCTGACGGCGGATATGGCTGGCCTTCTCGGCAGCCTCCGCCGGCGTGTCACCGAGCACGAACGTCGCCGCGGGAAATACCTTGAGCTGGTTTGGATCTCGGCCGTAGGATGCCGCCTGACCTTTGACGTCCGCGTAGTACGACTGGCCCGACTCCAAGCTCGAATGCATGGTGAACGCCGCGTCGGCGTATTGGGCCAGGAACGCCCGACCGTCGGCGGAGTCCCCCGCCTGCAGCAGGACGGGATGGCCCTGCGGCGCATGCGGCAGGGTACTCACCCCGCGCACGTCGAACTGCGGCCCGCGATGTTCGACCACACGAACCCGGGTGGGGTCGACGTAGACGCCGTTGTCCCGATCGGCGAGCACGGCGTCGGGTGCCCAGCTGTCCCAGAACTCGCGAGCCACCGTGACGAACTCCTCGGCCCGCTTGTAGCGGTCGGAGTGATCCAGGAATCCGCCGCGGCGGAAGTTCTCCCCGGTGAACGCGTCCGACGAGGTGACGATGTTCCATCCGGCGCGGCCGTCGGACAGGTGGTCGAGCGTGGCGAATTGCCGCGCCACCTCGAAAGGTTCGTTGAATGTGGTGTTGATGGTGCCTGTCAGGCCGAGGCGGTCGGTGACCGCGGCCAGTGCCGCAAGGACCGTGAATGTGTCGGGCCTGCCAACGACATCGAGGTCGTGAATGCGGCCGCGATGCTCACGCAGCCTCAGGCCCTCAGCGAGGAAGAAGAAATCGAACAGCCCGCGCTCGGCAGTCTGTGCCAGGTGCACGAAGGAGTCGAACTCGATCTGGCTACCCGACTGCGGATCCGACCATACGGTCGTGTTGTTGACTCCAGGAAAATGCGCAGCCAGATGAATCGGCTTGCGGTGCTTTCCTTCTCGGACGCTCATCCACCCAACCCCCATCGCTTGGCGATCAGTTCGTGCGAGCGGAGGCGGTCGGCATGGCCATGCGTGACGGATGTGATGACCAGCTCGTCGGCCGCGGTGACCCGCTGCAGCGTTTCCAGTTTGCCGGCAACCTCGTCGGCGTTGCCAACGAATTGCGTTGCGGTGCGGTCCTTTACCACCGCTAATTGCTCGTCCGACAGCGGCTCGACGCTATCGGGGTTCGGGTAGGGGATGGCGCCGTCGCAGGCGCGGATCGAGTAGACCCAGTGGCCGTAGCTCGAGGCGAGATGCCGCGCGGTGGCGGAGTCGTCGGCCACCACGATATCGGCCGACACCACCACATACGGCTCGGACAGCGCGGCCGACGGCTTAAACGATGCGCGGTAGACGTCGATCGCCTCAAGCGCCGTCGCCGGCGTGATGTGGTAGCTCGCGACGAAGGGCAGCCCCCGCGCTCCCGCCACCTGCGCGCTCTGTCCCTTGCTGCTACCGAATACCCACGGGGTCAGGCCTGCTCGCTCGCCGGGCGTGGCATGGGCGTCGACACCGTCGATCTCGTAGCTGCCGTCCAGCAGGGCCAGGATGTCGCCTACCTGATCACCGAAATCGGGCGCGACGGCCTCGGGCTGCTGCAGCACCGACATCTTGGCCCGCAGCCGCGGGTTGCGCATCAGCGCGCTCATGTCGAACGGCGGCGGGACGATGACGCCGTCCACGTCGCGCCATTCCCGCGGTAGCTTGGGCTTCTTCGGCGTGGACTCGCCCCCCTTGAGCGCCTCTCGACGGCGCTGACCGGACCGCCCGACACCCAGGTCGATGCGGCCGGGGTGGAATGCCTCCAGCATCCCGAAGCTCTCGACGACGGCGATGGCCGTGGTCTGGCCGAGCTGCACCGCGGCCGCGCCAACGCGGATCCTGTCGGTGGCGGCGGCGATCTGACCGATGAGTACGGCGGGTGACGCGCTGGCGACCGCGACGAAATGGTGTTCGGCGATCCAGTAGCGCTTGAATCCCCACTGCTCGGCGTGCTGGGCGAGGTCGACCGTGTTGCGTAGTGCGGAGGCGGCGTCGCCGCCTTCACTGATCGGCGCGAGGTCGAGGATCGACAGCGGAACGCTCATGACCTCTCCACCCTCGCATAGCGGTTCTCGGCGGCGGGCAATCCGAGCCGTCCGCGCAGCGTTTCGCCGTCGTTGTACGCGGTGCGGAAGCGGCCCGCCCGTTGCAGCAGCGGTACCACCTCGTCGACGATCACGGGCAGGTCGGTGGCGTTGACTGCCGGCCGCAGCCGCACACCGTTGATGCCCAGCCGCTCCCAATGCAGCACCAGGTCGACGAGTTCGGTTGGGGTGCCGTCGAATACCAACGCGTCCGAGCGCGGATCGGTGGTGCCGTCGAAGGAGACGAAAATGTCGGCGTATACCTTGAGGCCTGCCACCTCGGGGAGAATCGTACGTAGCGAGTCGTCGTCCTGCGGGGTGATGAAGACCAGATCCGTACTGCGCTTGGCGAACTCGTAGATCGGCAGGGCGTGCGCGAGGGCCGCCACGACCGGCTGACCCTGTGGCGAACGCGGGGTGATAGAGGGACCCTTGACCGAGAAGTACTTGCCGGCGAAGTCGATGTAATGGAGCTTGTCGCGGTCGACGAAGCGTCCGGTGGCGACGTCGCGGATGATGGCGTCGTCCTCCCAGCTGTCCCAGAGCCGCCGCGCCACTTCGACGGCGTCGGATGCCTCGTCGAACAGATCCACACCGTTGACGTCGCGGCGGCCGAACAGCTCGGCCTCGTGCGGGGTGCCGCTGACGCGGACCTGCCAGCCAGCCCGGCCATGTGAGACGAAGTCAAGTGTGGCAATGGCTTTCGAGACGTGGAACGGCTCGGTGTGGGTCACGGTGGCGACGGGGATCAGGCCGATGTGTTTGGTCGCCGGAGCGACTCGGGAGGCGACAAGCACCGCGTCGGGCCGGCCGGCGAGCCATCGAGGATCGATCTCGGGACGACGACGCCGTTGAGCCGTCAACGCATCGTCGAAGGTCACGAAATCGAGCAGTCCGCTTTCGGCGGTCCTGCCCAGGCCCGCCCAGTACCGCCCGCTCGTCACTGGCGGCAGATCCGGTGTGTGCCGCCACGCCTCGGGGTGCCAGCCGTACCCGTCGAGCGCGACCGCCAGGTGCAGATGCCCGGTCATGGGAGGACCTTTGCGAACGCGATCGGAAATACGTCGCCCTCCGCAGGCAGCGGCTCGGCCAATCGCGTGTATCCGCCTGCCAGATACAGAGCCTCGGCCTCGGGCTGTTTATCGCCAGTCGTCAGGTAGATGCGCCGGTAACCGCGCTCGGCGATCTCCGTCTCCAGCTCGATCAGCAGCGCCTTGGCATGGCCGTGACGCCGGTGCCGGCTGTCGGTCCAGATCCGCTTCAACTCGGCGGTGTCGGCGTCGAAGCGGCAGAAAGCACCGCCGGTGACCGGCTCGTCGCCAATCAGGCCGATGAGTAGGCCGCCGTTGGGCGGTGCGAACTCGTCGGCCGGATACCCGCGCAGCCATTTCGACACGTCCTCTTCCGCCACGCTGTATCGGCTGGCGTACTCGACCGTCAGCTCAGCCAGCAGCGGCTCGGCCAGTGGGTCTTCTTGGCAGACCGCTACGAAGCGCAGCCTGTCGATTGCGGGCACGGACATCACCTAAATGTCTAACGCGAGTCGCCGGGCCGCATTCCAGAAGGGGCGATTAGCTCAGAGCGATTTCAAGTCCGCCCAGTCCAGGCCCCCTTCCACCAGAAACTTGACACATGTAAAGTTTGGGTGCATGGACAACATTCGGGGCAAGACCATCGCGATCACCGGCGCCGCCCGTGGCATCGGCTACGCCACCGCCAAGGCCCTGCTGGCTCGTGGCGCCCGGGTGGTCATCGGCGACCGTGACGTCGCGCTCCAGGAGTCGGCCGTCGCAGACCTCACCAAGCTGGGCTCGGTCTCCGGCTACCCGCTCGACGTCACCGACCGGGAGTCGTTCGCAACGTTCCTCGACAAGGCGCGCACCGACGGCGGCGGCCACATCGACGTGCTGATCAACAACGCAGGCGTGATGCCGATCGGTCCGTTCCTCGACCAGTCCGAGCAGGCGATCAGATCGTCGATCGAAGTCAACCTCTACGGGGTGATCGCCGGATGCCAACTAGTGCTGCCGGACATGGTCGCCCGCCGCAGCGGCCACATCATCAACATCGCATCACTGTCCGGCCTGATCCCGGTTCCGGGTCAGGTGGTCTACGTCGGCGCCAAGTTCGGTGTCGTCGGGCTGTCCGCCGCGCTCGCCGATGAGATGGCGCCGCATGGCGTCGAGGTGTCGGTGGTGATGCCGCCGTTCACCAACACCGAGCTCATCTCGGGCACCAAGAACAGTGGGGCCATCAAGCCGGTGGAGCCCGAGGACATCGCCGCGGCGGTCGTCAAGACGCTCGACAAGCCGAAAACCCACGTCTCCGTGCCCACACCGTTGCGGTTCACTGCGCAAGCCGCACAGATGCTGGGGCCACGCGGAAGGCGTTGGCTCAACAAGCGTTTGGGCCTGGACAGTGTATTCCTGGACTTCGACGTCAAGGCGCGACAGGACTACGAACAGCGTGCGCGAGCCGCGCAGGGTGTCGTCGAGGGACCCGACAAGAACTAGTCGAACTTCGGCGTCGGATCGCCAGACCGATACGCCTCGATCGCGTCGGCGTGCTCGAAGAACTCTTCAGGGGTGAAGTCGCTGTCCTCAGCGGTTCCGGCCAGCATGAGATGAACGACCTCGGCGTCTTCGTCTGCTGACATCCAAATCGTCGTCACGGGTGCGGCCTCATCCTCGTCGACGTCGGTGCCCGATGGCTCGTAGATCCAGAAGACGAAGTCCTCGTCGGATTCGTCCTCGTCAAATGTCCAGCCACGCTCGGTTATTCGCTGATCGAACGCTTCCAGATCGGTCGCGATCGCGGCCTGCGTCGTGACCAGATCGTCCAAGACGTTGTCCGGTAGCCAGGTCGACTCCCGCACCGCCCGCCGCTTGTTGCGGCGCGCCTTCTTCGCCTCGGACTGCCTTGACACCTAGCTGAGTGCCTGATCGAGGTCGGTGATCAGATCCTCAGTTCCTTCCAGCCCCACCGAGATTCGCACCACCCCGTCGCCGAGGCCGATCGCGGCGCGTCCCTCCGGGCCCATCGCCCGGTGCGTAGTCGTCGACGGGTGGGTGATCAACGACTTCGAGTCGCCGAGGTTGTTGGAGATGTCGATGATCTGCAGCTTGTCGAGGACCTCGAAGGCGCGCTCCTTGCTGCCACCCTTGAGCTCGAAGGTGACAACCGTTCCGCCACCGGTCATCTGGCGCTTCGCCAGGTCGTACTGCGGATGCGACTCAAGAAACGGATAACGCACCCAGCTCACAGCGGGGTGCTTCTCCAGGAACTCGGCGACACGTTGCGCCGCTGCGTTCTGGTAGTCCACCCGCACCGCGAGTGTTTCCAAACCCTTCAACAGCGTCCACGCATTGAACGGGCTGAGCGCGGGTCCGGTGTGCCGCATCAACTTCTGCACCGGTTCGTCGATGTACTGCTTGTCACCGAGAATCGCGCCGCCGAGGACGCGGCCCTGCCCGTCGATGTGCTTGGTGCCCGAATACACCACTACGTCGACCCCCAACGGGAAGCCCTGCTGCAGGATCGGCGTGGCAAACACGTTGTCCAGCACCACTTTTGCTCCCGCAGCATGCGACATTTCGCATACCGCGGCGATGTCGACAAGCGACTGCATCGGGTTGGACGGCGTCTCGAAGAACACCGCCTGGGTGGGCACCGAAAGCGCCTCTTCCCACTGCGACAGGTCATCTCCGTCGACGAATACCGTCTCGATGCCCCAGCGCGGCAGGATCTCGCTGCACACCACGAAGCACGACCCGAACAGGCTGCGCGCTGCCACCAGCCGATCGCCCGCAGCCAGCAACGCGCCGAGCGACGTGAACACCGCCGCCATCCCCGTCGCCGTTGCAAAGCACGCCGGCGCGCCTTCGATCAGCCGCAGCCGCTCCTCGAACATCGAGATCGTGGGGTTGCCGTAGCGCGAGTAGACGTAGCGGTCGATCTCACCGGTGAACGCCTTCTCCGCCTCGGCGGCCGACGAGTACACATACCCGGAGGTCAGGTACATCGCCTCCGCGGTCTCCTCGAAGCCCGACCGGAGCAGACCGCCCCGCACCCCGATGGTGGCCTGGCTGACCCCGTCGGGCAGCTCGGCCGGTTTGCGAACGGATGGCACCTCGTCGCTCATGACTGCTTCCAGGGCAGGCCGACGGCTTTCCATCCTGTGCCGCCGCGATGCTTCTGCTCGTCGAGGTTGCCTTCGAAGCCGTCCAGCACGTTGTAGGACGGGGCGATACCCGCCTCGGTCGCGGCCTCGGCGGCGCCGATCGAGCGGTTGCCGGAGCGACACAGGAAGACCACCGGCCGGTCACCGGGAGTGACGCCGGCGGCGACAAGATCGTCGACAAATCCGTCGTTGTGCTTTCCGTCGGTGGTGGTCCACTCGACGTACACGACGTCGCGCTCGAGACTGGACAGATCGGCCACCCCGACGAACCGCCACTCGGCGTCCGTGCGGCAATCGACCAGCACGGCCTCGGGGTTGTCGTTCAGCAGCTTCCAGGCCTCCTCAGGCGTGATATCTCCTGCGTAGCTCACGGTCGGAAGTCTCCCACAGCTAGCTGGGGCCGGTCGAACAGACCTTCCATGCTCCGTCCTCGCGCGTGAACGTCATCGCAACACCGGTTTTGGTGTCCGGTGCCTTGTCGAAATGATAGGTCACCTTGGCGGTCGCGCGATCGCCGTCGATCGCGACGTCGGTGACGTCGTCGACGAACCGTTCCCCACGTTTGGCCACCGAATCCCTTTGCCGGGCAAGGACATCTGCCTCGACACCCTGTTGCTCGCGGCACGTGTAGGTGCGAAAGTCGGCGTAGTTCTGTCGTTGCAGCGCGTCGTTCTGGCCCACCGCTGCCCTACCGACCTGCTGGTCGGGGGGCGGGTCGTTGCTACCGAATATGTTGAACAGGCCGATTGCGATCACGACGAGCACAATGATTGCCAACGCACCGAGAAACGGCGCGATCGTCGGCCGGTCAGCGGCGTCGTCAGCCGGGTCGTTCTCGGAATCGGTCACCAGAGTTTGCGCAGTGCCGCCGACACTCGCCGGGCCCGATCACGCGCGACGATCGGGTCGGGGGCCGTGGCCAGCGCCACCCCGAGCCGACGCCTGCCGTCGGTCTCGTCGGGCCGGTCGAACAGGCGCACGTCGCTCTCGGCGACGGCCAGCGCCTCGGCGACCAGGTGCATATCCACATCTTTGACGCCGGTCGACTCGGCACCTGCATAGCTGACCTCCGCCGCGGCGGGCGAGATCATGATGGTGTCCACGGCAAGGCCGAGGATCGCGCGAGCATGCAACTCGAATTGCGAAAGCCGTTGCGAGCGCAGCGTCACGAGGCCGCTGTCGTACGGCCGGGGCCGCACGTCGGCGAAGTACACCTCATCGCCGCGCACCAACAGCTCGACCCCGAACACACCGCGGCCGCCGAGCGAGTTGACGATGCGCGCCGCGATCGACTTCGCGGCGTCCAGCGCGGCGGGCGACATCTGCTGCGGCTGCCACGACTCCAGCACGTCGCCGTCGGCAAGGCGGTGGCCGATCGGCTCGCAGAAGTGCACCGCGGGACCCGCCGGCCCGGTGGTGCGGACCGTAAGCAGCGTGACCTCGAAGTCGACTTCGACGACGGTCTCGGCCATCACCCGGCTGTGCGCGATGCGACCCGCAGCCAAGGCGCGGTGCCAGGCGGGCTCGACATCGTCGATGCGTAAGACCACCGACTGGCCGTCGCCCGGCGCCGCCGCAATCGGCTTGACGACCAGCGGGAATCCAGCGTGCTCGGCCACCGTGTTGAGCTCCTCGACCGACCCGGCGAACCAGAACGGCGCGGTGGGCAACCCCAGTTCGTCGGCGGCCAGCCTGCGCAGGCCCTCACGGTCCAGGGACAGCCGAGTGCTCCGCGGCGTCGGGAACACCTCGATGTTGCCGCGCTCCGCGACGGCGATCAGCGCGTCAGCGGCGATGACACCCGCCTCGGCGACGACGTAGCGCGGGGTCTCCTTCTCGATGAGCGCGGTGAGCTCTTCGGCGTCGTTCATCTTCACGACGGCCGCGCGATCGGCCACACCGTGCGCCGGAGCGTCGGCGTAACGGTCGACGGCGATGACGTCGGCCCCGAGCCGTTGGAACGCCAGCGCCAACTCGCGGCTCAATTCGCCAGAGCCCAACAGCAT
This sequence comes from uncultured Actinomycetota bacterium, assembly GCA_963766465.1. Lineage (GTDB taxonomy): Bacteria > Actinomycetota > Actinomycetes > Mycobacteriales > Mycobacteriaceae > Mycobacterium. The sequence goes on along the minus strand of CAVXZT010000008.1, from coordinate 317,655 downwards.
CACGGTGGAACCGGTGGGTCCCTGGGCGGCGTTGTCGTCCACGACCGGCTCCGGCCCGGTCACCGTGTCATCTTCAGTCGTTTCACTCATCGCGCGTCCAGACTGCCAGACTCTCAGCCCAGTCGGACGTCGATGTAGCACCACCGCCAGTCCTCGCCCGGCTCGGCGGAGCGCATCACCGGATGGCCTGTCGCATGGAAGTGTTCGCTCGCGTGTTGATGGGGGCTCGAGTCACAGCACCCGACATGACCGCATGTCAGGCACATCCGTAGGTGCGCCCACGTGTCCTCGCCGTGCTCGTTGCACTCCTGGCATTTGCCGGGCGTCTGGGGGTACCTCCCGCTTGCGGGGGATGGCTGCGGCTCGAGCCCGGAAGCAGCGTCGGCGGCGAGGTGTTCGCACGTATCGGGGACCGTCACGGAGCCGGCATCGCTCCGACGTGATCTCCTCAGCATGTTGATTAACGATACGGATCGGTTCGGCAAGGAGGTTTGGCGACGTGGGTGCCTCACTGCTGGCGGTACTGGTGGTGTCGGTGCTGTTGGCCGCGGTGGCCAGGCATTACGACGTGTCGGCGCCGCTGGCCTTGGTGGTCGCCGGCCTACTGGCAGGCCTGATCCCCGGCTTCAAGGACATCGAGCTCAGCCCCGAGCTGGTGCTGTACGTGCTGCTTCCGCCGCTGCTGTGGTCGGCGGGTCTCGAAAGCAGCTATGTGGCGCTGCGACGCAATATCCGCCCGATCGGGATGCTCGCGGTCGGGCTGCCGCTGGCCACGACGTTCGCGGTCGGGTTCGTGGCCTACAAGATGGTGCCAGAGCTGACGGTCGCAGCGGCATTGACGCTCGGCGCGATCGTGGCGCCACCGGACGCGGTGTCGGCCACCGCGGTCGGACGCAGGCTCGGGCTGCCGCGTCGGGTGATGACGCTGCTCGGCGGCGAAAGCCTGCTCAACGATGCGACCGCGCTCACCGCATACAAAGTGTCGCTCGCGGCGGCGATCGGCACCGCGGCCAGCTGGGGTCACGGGGTCGCCACGTTCGCGCTGGCCGCCGTCGGCGGGGTCGCGGTCGGCGTAGCGCTGGGCGCCCTCATCGCCTTCATCCGCTGGCGGCTCGACGATCCACTGGTGGAGAGCGCAGTGGGTTTGGTCGCGCCGTTCATCATCTACCTGGCCGCCGAGGAGATCCACGGCTCCGGTGTGCTCGCGGTCGTCGTCGCCGCGCTCATTCTCGGCCAGAAATCGACTCGGGCGAGCTACGCCACCCGGCTGCAGGACACCGCGGTGTGGAAGGCCCTGCAACTGATTCTGGAGTCGTTCGCATTCCTGATGATCGGCCTGCAGCTACCGACCGTGGTCGGCGAGCTGGAGGGCATTTCCGCGCGGGTGATCGTGATGTCGTCCGTCGCGGTGTTGGCGACGGTCATCATCGTCCGAATCGTTTGGGTGTTCATGGGCGCCTACCTGCCTCGGCTGCTCTCCGCGCGGATTCGCGAGCGCGAACCGGCACCGACGCGTGCGCAGGTGTTCGTGGTGGCGTGGGCAGGCATGCGCGGGGTGGTCTCGCTGGCGGCGGCGTTCGGCGTGCCCCTTACGACGTTGTCGGGTGCACCGTTCCCTGGACGCCCGCAGCTCGTCTTCCTCACCTTCGTGGTCGTGATAGGCACCCTGCTGTTGCACGGACTGACGCTGCCCTGGCTGATCCGGCGGCTCGGCGTGCAGGGCGACGAAGCCCGCACCGACGCGATCGCAGTCGCGGCCGCACAGGACAAGGCGGCGCGGGCGGCAGCCGAGCGGCTTGACGAGGTGCTGGCCGAGGAGGACGTCACAGAGGTACACGAGCGCGCCGCGGATGTGCTGCGCGGCTGGAACACTCGCAGGCGCAACTCCGCATGGGAGCGGCTGGGCCGCGACGAGGAGGAGATCGGCGAGAGCCCGGCATCAGCGTTCCGCCGATTGCGGCTGGAAATGCTTGCTGCCGAACGCGCGATGTTCATCGCCGAACGCGACAGCGGACAGATCGACGACGAGGTGCTCCGTGAGGTGCTGCGCGGGCTCGACCTAGAGGAAGCGACACTTAACCGTGGCTGAATCACGATTGATCGACACCGTGCTGGGATCGGTGCGGGTACAGGTCCGCGGCAGCGGCGACGCGATGATGTTTTGGCCGAGCCTGTTGATGACGGGCGATATGTGGGCCGCGCAAGCCGAGCAGTTCGGCGCCGACCACCAGGTGATCCTCGTAGACCCTCCGGGTTTCGGTGAAAGCCAAAAGCTAACTGCCATGTTTACTTTCGAGGATTGCGCACGCTGCATCGTCGACATCCTCGACGGCCTCGGCGTGGAGCGGACGCACTTCGTCGGAAACTCGTGGGGAGGCATGATCGGCGGCACGTTCGCCGCCACCTACCCGGAGCGCATCGGCAGCGCGGTCCTGATGAACTGCACCGCGTCGGCCGCGGGCTGGCGGCAGAAGATGGAGTACGGCTTTCTGTTGCGGATGGCCGGCTTGCTTGGCGGGATCCGGCCGCCGTTGACCCGTTCGGTGCTCAAGGCATTCCTCGGCCCGACGACGTTTACCACCCGGCCCGATGTGGTGGAGTTCGTGCGCAACTCGGTGCAGCGCGTCGATCTGCGTTCAGGCGCGTGGGCGGTTCGAAGCGTGGTGCCCGCCCGGCCGGATCAGCGCGCGCTGCTGTCCCGGGTGACGACGCCGGTGTTGGTGGTCGCCGGGGTCGAGGACGCGACGTTCCCGCTGACCGAAACGACCGCCATGGCCGACGCGATCCCCGACGGACGGATCGTGGAGCTCGAAGGGGTCGCCCACTTGGCTGCGCTGGAGGACCCCTCGCTTGTCAACAAGCTGATCGAGGAGTTTGTGTTCCGCGGGTAACGTCGCAATATGACCCAAGCTCCCGAGCTGCCGCCCCTTCACATGCGGCGTAACGCGTTCGATCCGACGCCGGAGCTTGGGGCGATTCGCGAGTCCACCGGCGTGCGAACCATCACCAGCGCATTCGGCACCGAGGTTTACCTCGTCACCCGCCACGAGGACGTCAAGGCAGTGCTGTCCGACCACCAGCGGTTCTCCAACGGTCGGCCGCCGGGATTCGTCGTGCCGGGAGCCCCAGAGGTTTCCGACGAGGAGGCCGCCAGTTCGCGCGCCGGCAACCTCCTCGGCCTCGATCCGCCCGAGCACCAGCGGCTGCGCCGCATGCTGACACCCGAGTTCACGATCCGACGCATGAAGCTGCTCGAGCCACGCATCGTCGAGATCGTCGACGCGCAGCTGGATGCGATGGAAAGCACCGGGCCACCAGCGGATTTGGTGTCCAGCGTCGCGCTACCGATCCCGTCGCTGGTCATCTGCGAGCTGCTCGGCGTTCCGTATGAGGATCGCCAGGACTTCCAACAACGCTCTGCCCGTCAGTTAGACCTATCCCTTCCGATCTCGGAGCGCCTCGAGCTGGTCCGGCGTGGCCGCGAATACATGGCCTCGTTGGTGGAGCGGTCCCGGCGGCAACCCGGCGAGGACATCCTCGGCATGCTTATCCGGGATCACGGCCACGAGCTCACCAACGACGAACTCATCGGCGTCGCAAGCCTGTTGCTGCTGGCCGGGCACGAAACAACGTCGAACATGCTCGGTCTCGGCACGCTGGCACTGCTCCGGCATTCCGACCAGCTGGCCGCGGTCCGCGACGACCCCGATGCGATCGGGCCGGCAGTAGAGGAACTGCTGCGCTGGTTGTCCATTGTGCAAACGGCGATTCCGCGCATCACCACGACGGACGTCGAGGTCGCCGGTGTCCCGATTCCGGCGGGACAGTTGGTCTTCGTCTCGCTGCCGTCTGGCAACCGCGACCCGCACTTCATCGACTCTGCGGAGCAGCTCGACATCCGGCGCGGCGCGGCGGGGCACCTCGCGTTCGGCCACGGCGTGCACCATTGTCTTGGCGCACCGCTGGCACGGATGGAGATGCGGATCGCGTTCCCGGCTCTGCTGCAGCGCTTTCCGACGTTGGCGCTGGCCGAGGACTTCGACGATGTGCAGTTCCGGTCGTTTCACTTCATCTACGGTCTGAAATCGCTGGAGGTGACCTGGTGAAAGTCTCCGCCGATCGAGACGTCTGCATCAGCGCAGGCAACTGTGTGATGGTCGCCAACGCGGTATTCGATCAGGACGACGACGGCATCGTGGTCGTCCTGGTCGACGACGTGCCCGAAGCCGAAGAGGAGCATGCATGCGAGGCCGTAAAGCTTTGCCCCTCACAGGCTTTGAGAGTGTCGGACTAGTCCTCGCGGTCGAGGTCGATGACGCCGGCGCGGTTCAGCAGCAGCACGCTGACCACCAAGACCCAGATCGGGAAGGCGAGCGTGAGCCACATGCTGATGTCACTGGATACCAGAAGACCCACCGCAACAACGTAAGTCACGCCGACCAGCCAGCGCGGCATCAGTCCCGTCTTCAACCAGATGGTGGCCAGTGAGATCATGAACACCGCCGCCATCCGGATGGCATATGTTTTCGTCAATGTCAACATCAGCATCTGACCGAATGCCACTACCTCGACATGCGCCGCGGCGTCCTGAGTGAACTCGTGGCTCGCGCTCAATGCCACGCCGACCGCCGTCGCGGAAAACGTCATCGCCAGGAACAGCAGCCCGCTGCCGAGGAAAACCGATGCGAAGAACTTGTCCTCGAGGCGGCCGAAGCCGTCGCGCACGACACCGATGAACCACAGAAAGGTGATGCCCGCGAAGGGCATCAGCACCGCCGCGGCGGAGAGCCTGCCGCGGCCGGAATCGGCCCATTGCGTGCCGTACTCGGCGTGCTCGGGCAGCGTGGTGCGGATAAGGACGAGCACACCGCCGAACAGCAGGGCGAACAGCACACCGGCCACTGCCGCCGCACGCGGCGTCGACAGCCTGCGCAGGTGACGATCCGCCGGATGTTCCGTCACCTCGTCATCGTGGCACGGTTAGGGCTGGCCGGGGAGCAATCGGATCATCAACCCGTTCGCCTCGGCGAGCAGGTTTTCCTCATGGTCGCGCAGTTCAGCATTGACGAACGCCTTGCGGCCCTCGGACTCTCGCACCCAGCCGCGTGCGGTCAGCGGCGTATCGATGGGCGTCACCTTCCGATAGTCGACGTGAAGGAACGCCGTACGACTGATCGGCCGCCCAGCCGCGTGGATGACCATGCCGAACACCGAGTCGAACAGCAGGGGCAGCACGCCGCCGTGCACCGCATAGTTTCCGCCGACCGAGAACCGGCTGAACTGCACGCTCAACGCGACGCCGTCGGGATCGAACTTGACCACCCTGTACGGCGGCATCAGCAGGCTGCCGCTGCCCGGAAGGCTCGGCACCCGATTGGCGGGGCCAACGCCCTCGCCGGCCTCGAACGGGTCGAGCAACTTGACCAGTTCCTCCGCGCGGTCGGCCGCCTGTTCCCATGTCTCGGTGTCGGGGTCCGCCGACACGGCCAGATCCTGGGCCCGTCGCATCGCGGTCAGGAATCGGCCGAATCCCGGACCCGGTTCGGCCGCTTGAAAATTCGGGAACCCGCCATGCTTGTCGTAATCGGGATCAAGGAGATGGGGATCGTCCGTCACGCGCGGTGTCCTCGGCTCTTCGCGCGAGCGCTCATCGCTCCGCCAGCACGTCGCGCCGCACAATCGTCTGGTCCCGTCCTGGTCCCACGCCTATGCATGAGACATGTGCTCCGGCAAGCTCTTCCAGCCGCAGCACATAGTCACGAGCCTTGGCAGGCAGGTCGTCGAACTCGCGAGCGTCCGAGATGTCCTCCCACCACCCCGGCAGCTCCTCATATATGGGCTCGGCGCGGGCGATGTCGCTCTGGGTCATCGGCATGTCGTCGACGCGCTTGCCGTCGACTCGATAGCCGATGCACACCGGCACCGTCTCGAGGCTGGAGAGCACGTCGAGCTTGGTAAGGAAGTAGTCGGTGATCCCGTTGACGCGGGTGGCGTAGCGGGCGATGACGGCGTCGAACCATCCGCAGCGCCGGCGTCGACCCGTCGTGACCCCAACTTCGCCGCCCGTCTTGCTCAGGTATTCGCCGAACTGGTCGAACAGCTCGGTGGGGAACGGGCCCGAACCGACCCTGGTGGTGTACGCCTTGAGGATCCCCAACACGGCGGTGATGCGCGTCGGGCCGATGCCGGAACCCACGCAGGCACCGCCTGCGGTCGGATTCGACGATGTGACAAAGGGATACGTGCCGTGGTCGACGTCGAGCAGCGTGCCCTGCGACCCTTCGAGAAGAACGGTCTCGCCCTTTTCCAGGGCGTCGTTGAGCAGATAGCGGGTGTCGGCGATCCGGTGCTTGAAGCCCTCGGCCTCGGCAAGCAGCGCTTCCACCACCTCGGCGGGCTCGAGGGCCTTGCGGTTGTAGACCTTGACGAGCACCTGGTTCTTGAGTTCTAGTGCGGCCTCGATCTTTTGGGCCAGCAGCTCCTCGTTGAGGACGTCGGCGACGCGAATCCCGATGCGGGCGATCTTGTCCTGATAGCACGGGCCGATGCCGCGACCGGTGGTGCCGATCTTCTTGCTGCCCGCGTAGCGCTCGACGACCTTGTCCATCGCCACGTGATACGGCATCAACAGGTGCGCGTCGGCGGATATCTGCAGCCGCTCGGTGTCGACGCCGCGATCCTCGAGGCCCTTGAGCTCGGTGAGCAACACCGACGGGTCGACGACGACGCCGTTGCCGATGACGTTGGTGACACCCGGCGTCAGGATGCCCGACGGGATGAGGTGAAGAGCGAAGTTCTCGCCCGTCGGCAGCACCACGGTGTGGCCCGCGTTGTTGCCGCCCTGGTAGCGCACGACCCACTGGACGCGGCCACCGAGCAGATCGGTGGCCTTTCCTTTGCCCTCGTCACCCCACTGGGCGCCGATGAGCACGATTGCCGGCATGGCATTTCTCCCGCTTATTGTGATGCAGCCGGTGACAAACCCTATCCCAGCCGACCCCGAGGAGCCCCCTTGACCACCACGGACGTTGTGGTGTTGCTCTTCGACGGCCGTCGATTGCCGCGTGCGCTTCGTGATCTGGCCACGGTGACCCTCGACGAGATCACCGACCACCGCAGGGTCGTCGTCGTGGGATCGGATGCCGACCTTGCGGCCGTTTTGACCCGGCTGTTGCGGGCTGACCGGCTCGACGTGGAGGTTGGCCATGTTCGTCGACCGTGGGCTGCGCGCCGGGCCCGCACCGGTGAGGCGCAACGGGTTCCGCTGATCCGCGACGAGACCGGGACTGTCATCGTCCGCGCGGCCGAATGGCGTGGCGATCCCCTCCAAGGCGAGGCGGTCGTCGACGACGAGGTGCTTTTCGACAGCGAAGTGGCCGGCGTGCGGATCGAGCCGATACCGACCATGCCCGGACTGCGGGCAGCCGTCCTCGGCAGGGGCCGACGCCGCTGGGTAACCGGGCGCGCCGCCCAGCTCGGGACCGATGCCGCGCTGCTGGTGCGCGACGGTGTGCCGGCACCGAAGCCGGTCCGCCGGTCGACGTTCTACCGGCACACCGAAGGCTGGCTGCGGGTGCAGTGACATCAGTCCCAGACCTCGCCGACTGCGGCGGCCCATGCGTTGCGCACCGTAGCCAAAGCATCGGCAGCGGTGACCTCTAGGCGGGTCTGCGCCGATAACGACGCCTGCCACTCAGCCTCGCTTGGCGGTTCGACGAACATGAATTCTCTCGGTCTTGTACCGGTAGTTCCGTGCTTGGCGAATAGGTCGGCGGCCCCTGGCGTAATGGAGCCTTCCTGCGCTAGTGCCCAAAGGTCATACAGGTCTCGGGATGCGCCGCGCACGTGCCAAGCAGTGGTCTTCCACCCCACGAAAGACTCGATCGTTGGGACAATCAACTCTGCGGGCGGCGCGTCCCCGTAGCGCTGCTCGATGCCGCGAATCTCCGTTGGCCAGGGTTCATAGCTGTGCTTGGCAAGAAGCTGCACTCTGACTGCGATGCCCGTCGGCGTCTGGAGAATCGCGGGATCGACATCCTTCGATGTGAACCCTGGTGACCATGAGAGACGACCGTGAGTTCGCAACAGCGCGTTGTTGATCGCACTCGTCAGTCGCTCTGCGGTCTCACTGCGAGTGCCAAGCGCGATCAGATCGATGTCTTCGCTTAGCCGCACTTGAACGAGGTGGGTCCGGCTCAAGGCGGTACCGCCGAAGAAGATGACTTCGTCACGAAGAGTCTTGGAAATGCCCGCGAGGATGTGTGAGATTGCATGGTCACGCCGGACCTGATCGTCAGCGACTCTGAAACGTGCGGTTTCCCTCTCCAGGTCTTCACGCGAGAGCCCGAACCCGCTTGCCACAACTACGCCATCCTTCGAACACGGTCGAAGGCTCGGCCGAGCCGCTGCGATGCGGCTATCTCTGCCATCAAGTCTCGGTCGCATCGAGGCAGCAGCGCGCGGATGGCCGCGGTCGCCTCGTCCTCCAGGTCACCGACGTTCGGACGGTACGCAAGATCCAGCACCGTCTGCTCAGGAGTCGTAACGAGACACCCGCCAAGGTCGGTTTCCATCATCTCCGCCGCCAGTGCGGCGATATCGCGCGCTCTGAATCGAACCGCGGCGCGACGGTCGACCATCTGCAGCGTCCGCCGTGTGCGCGGCGCGGCGACGACTGCGGTCGATATTGCCCGCGGGATAGCCCGGTGTAAACGGGCAGCCGTGAGGCTCATGAGTGCATACCGACCCGGCCCGAACTCAGCGGCACCGATTCCGGCGGCCGCACCCTCCAGGGTCGGCATCCAACTGCTGCCGACCCGGTCTTGCGGGACCACTGTGTAAAAACCGCCGCCGATTCGGTGGAGTAGTCCCCGAGCCTCAAGCCGCGCCAGTTCCTTGTGCGATTGGGCGTAGGTGGTTACATCCCGCGCCCGGACGGTACGCAGTGGCGCTTGGGCGATCTCCGACGGCACGCCCCCACTTCGAACTGCCATCGCAACTCCGTTTCAGCAAATCAGAGCGTTTTCTTACCTTTAGGGTAAGAATTTGCGTGATTTTGCACCACGATGGACCTGAGATTACCCCCAGATGGCCGACAAAATGAACACGCCGGGCCGAGTCGCCGGGAAGACCGGTCGCTGTCGGCCCGGTAGCTTCGTGAGGTGAACATCCGCCCGCTACGCCAATCGGTGCGGCCCAGCCCGATTTTTCTGGCGATCGTTGCCCTCACGGCTGTCGGCGGGGTGCTGGCATGGCTGGCGGCCGACACCGTAAAGCCGCTCGCGTACGTCGGGGTCTTCATCTTCGTCATCGCGGGCTTCCTGGTGTCGCTGTGCCTGCACGAATTCGCGCACGCCTACACGGCGTTCCGCTTCGGCGAGCGCGACGCCGAGGCGCGTGGCTATCTGACGCTGAATCCGTTGAAGTACTCGCATCCGTTGCTGTCGCTCGGGCTGCCCGCGCTGTTCATCGCGCTTGGCGGAATCGGCCTTCCTGGCGGCGCGGTGTATCTACGGACGTCGTGGATGACGAAGCGACAGAGGACCCTCGTCAGCCTGGCCGGACCGGCCACCAACCTGGCATTCGCGATCGTCCTGCTGGCGGTGACCGCCCTGCTTCGGGAGCCTGCCCACGCGGTGTTCTGGGCGGGCATGGCGTTTCAGGCGTTCCTGCAGTTGACCGCGTTCCTGATCAACATCCTGCCGGTCCCTGGACTGGACGGTTACAGCGCGCTCGAGCCGCACCTGAGCCCCCAGACCCAGCGGGCGCTGGCGCCTGCAAAGGGCTGGGCGTTCCTCATCCTGCTGCTCCTCCTCTTCACGCCACAGGTCAACGGGTTGTTCTTCGGCGTTGTGGACTCGTTCTTCGAGCTATCAGGGATCTCCACCGCCCTGTGGCAGATCGGCATGCAGCTGACCCGGTTCTGGTCCGCCTGGTTCTGACGGCGGCCTTGCGACATATGCGTCTTTACGCATAGATTGCAGACATGGGTGCCGGACACGATCACAGCAACGCCGACACCCGCGTCAGCCGGATGATCATCGGCGCGGCGATCCTGACCGCGTTCTTCATCCTCGAGCTCACCACCGCTCTGCTGATCAACTCGCTTGCGCTGCTCTCCGACGCCGGCCACATGCTCACCGACCTTGTCGCGATGTTCATGGGCCTGACCGCGGTGCTGCTCGCCCGCCACGGCAGCGCGTCGGCGGCCCGCACGTATGGCTGGCACCGCGCCGAGGTGTTCACCGCCGTTGCCAACGCGGTGCTGCTGCTTGGCGTCGCAGCGTTCATCCTCTACGAGGCCGTCAAGCGGCTGGGAGATGCGCCCGAGGTCCCCGGCGTGCCGATGATCCTCGTCGCGCTGGCGGGGCTGGTCGCCAATGCCATCGTCGTGCTGCTGCTGCGGTCGCACTCCGAGGACAGCCTGGCCGTCAAGGGCGCCTACATGGAGGTCGTCGCCGACACCGTCGGCAGCGTCGGCGTGCTGATCGCCGGCGTCGTCACGGTGACGACGCGCTGGCCCTACGCCGACGTCGTGGTCGCCGTGTTCGTCGCGCTGTGGGTGCTGCCGCGGGCGATCTCACTGGCCCGTTCCGCCTTGCGGATCCTGTCGGAGTCTTCGCCGACCCACATCGACGTCGAGCAACTGCGCTCCGCCCTGTGTGCTGTCGAGGGTGTGACCGAGGTGCACGACCTGCATGTGTGGACGCTGGTGCCGGGCAAGGACATGGTCACCGCACACCTGACCAGCACGCGCAATTCGGCACTGGTGCTCGATGACGCGCGGGCGGTGCTCACCGCACACGGCCTGGATCATGCGACGGTTCAGGTCGAGCCGCCAGACGGCGCCGCCGACTGTAAGTGCGAGGCGGAGTGGTGAGCGCCTACGGGCGATGAGCCGCTTGCGCGAAGAGCATCAGGACAGTCCCAGTGCGGGGCGCGCCGCAGGATCGCAGTCGTCGAGCAGGTCAAGGCAGCGCTGATTCTCGTCGGGTTCACCGATGGCGTCGGCTGCCCGCGCCAGCGCCGCCACACAGCGCAGGAACCCGCGGTTGGGTTCGTGGCTGTAGGGCACCGGGCCGAAGCCCTTCCATCCGTTGCGGCGCAACTGATCCAGGCCGCGGTGATAGCCGGTGCGGGCGTACGCGTACGCCGTGATGGCCTTGTCGTCGGCCAACGCATCCTCGGCGAGCGCGGCCCACGCCACCGACGCGGTTGGATGTGCGGCCGCGACGATGGCGGGGTTTTCGGAGGCGGCGAGTTCGGCCTCAGCGGCGCTGTCGCCAGGCAGCAATACCGGGTCCGGTCCGAGGAGATCTCCCATGCGCGTCATGGCCTCATTGTGCCGCTAGGCTGCACCGGTACTTCGCAGAGGGAGGACCGCAGCAGGGATGTCGAACCCAACAGGGCCTGACCAACCGGATGAACAGGCCACCGAAGCGGCCGAAGCCATCGACGACACGGACGAAACCGTGAAGGCCGAGGCCGTCACCGACCAGGACCACGAGCCCGCTACCGAGATCTTGTTGTCGCCGGAGGCTGAAGCGCAGCTGCCCATCGAAGAGAACCCGACCCCTGAACGCCGCTTCACCGCGCCGTCAGGTTTCGACGGCTCGACACAGAAGATCGACACCCCGGCCGATCCTGCCACCGAGGTGATGCCGCCGGTGCCCGCCGAGGCGATGGTCCAGCAGAAACCCGTTGCACCCCAAGTCATTCCGCCGCGCACCGAGCCCGGAAAGCCACCGCGCCGTCGGCGCAGCTGGGGCTGGGTGGTGGCCGTCATCTTGGTCATCGCCGCATTGGTGGCCGTCGCGATTCTCGGCACGGTGTTGTTGACGCGGGACTCGACGCCGAAGGTGTCGGAGGAGGACAGGGTCCGCTCTACGATTCAGAATTTCGACGTCGCGATCCAGAAGGGCGATCTGGCCACGCTGCGCAGCATCACCTGCGGCACCACCCGCGACAGCTACGTCAACTACGAAGATCGGGCCTGGACCGAAACCCACGCCAGGGTGGCGGCGGCCAAGCAGTATCCGGTGGTCGCCAGCATCGACCAGGTGGTGGTCAACGGTGACCATGCAGAGGCCAACGTCACGACGTTCATGGCCTATGCGCCGCAGACCCGTTCGACGCGAAGCTTCGACCTACAGTTCCGCGACGAGCAGTGGAAGATCTGCCAGGCCAGTTAGGGCTGCTGCGACATCGCGTAGCACACCGCGAAGTGTTCTTGCGTGCACGGGATGCCGTTCACGGTTGCGAACTGACCCGGCATGGTGACGACGTCGGCCCCCTGCTGAGGAACGGTGATGCCGGGTGGCGGAGCGCCACCGGACTGCCCCTGTGTGCACACCCCATCGAATCGCGCCACGGTGCCCCAGGGGCAGCCGTCGGCAGAGGCCGGTGTGGCGACGGCGAGCGATCCCAAGGCCGTCGCCAATGTGCAACAGCCGACCAGAATTGCGCGCTTCATCGTTCCGACTGTAGTCGCGCGGGCTGACGAGTTCCTGAGTGACCTATCCGGCGGTCACCGAGCGGCCCGCGCTGTGCAGGTCGTTGCATGCCTCGACGACGCGCTCAGACATGCTGGCCTCGGCCTTCTTCAGGTAGCTACGCGGGTCGTAGGCCTTCTTGTTGCCGACCTCGCCGTCGACCTTGAGCACACCGTCGTAGTTGGTGAACATGTGTCCGGCGAGCGGGCGGGTGAACGCGTACTGGGTGTCGGTGTCGACGTTCATCTTCACAACGCCGTAGCGCAGCGAGTCCTCGATCTCGGACTTCAACGAGCCGGACCCGCCGTGGAACACGAAGTCGAAAGGCTGTGCGCCCTCGGCCAATCCGAGCTTGGCCGCGGCGACCTTCTGGCCCTGCTCCAGGATGTCGGGACGCAGCTTCACGTTGCCCGGCTTGTACACACCGTGGACGTTGCCGAACGTCGCCGCCAGCAGGTACTTGCCATGCTCGCCTGCGCCGAGTGCCTCGATGGTCTGCTCGAAGTCCTCAGGGCTGGTGTAGAGCTTGTCGTTGATCTCGTGTGCGACGCCGTCTTCCTCGCCGCCGACCACACCGATCTCGATCTCGAGGATGATCTTGGCGGCCGCGGCCGCCTTGAGCAGCTCGCGGGCGATTTCTAGGTTCTCGTCGATCGGCACCGCGGATCCGTCCCACATATGCGACTGGAACAGCGGGTTCTGTCCCTTTGTCACCCGCTCCTGCGAGATGGCCAGCAGCGGCTTGACGTAGGTGTCGAGCTTGTCCTTCGGACAGTGGTCAGTGTGCAGCGCGACGGTGATCGGGTACCTATCGGCGACGATGTGGGCGAACTCGGCCAGTGCCACCGCGCCGGTCACCATGTCCTTGACGCCGAGACCCGAGCCGAACTCGGCGCCGCCGGTGGAGAATTGGATGATCCCGTCGCTGCCCGCATCGGCGAAGCCCTTGAGCGCGGCGTTGATGCTCTCCGAGCCGACGCAGTTGATCGCCGGAAACGCGAACGAGTGCTCCTTGGCTCGACCCAGCATCTCTGCATAGACCTCGGGCGTTGCGATGGGCATGTCGGTTCCTCTCGGCTGATCTGAGTTTGTTGCAGTATCTCAAGAAGGCTGCGAGCTCACATGGTTAGGACCATCCGGAAGCGCGCACGGCCCTCATCCATCGCCGCGTACGCCTCGGCGGCCTCGGCCAGCGGCCGCTCCTCGATCCATGCGCGGACTCCCGATAGCACCGCGAAGTGCATGGTCTCCTCGACGTCGCGTGATGTACCGGACGGGTGCCCGATCACGGACACGCCTGGGGTGATGAGCTGGATGGGCGCGATCGGCAGCGGGTCAGCGGTGACGCCGACGATGACCAGTTCGCCCTCCGCGCTGAGGCCGCCGACGGTGTCGGCCATCGCGGCCGAATTGGCCGCCGTCGCGAGTACCACCGACGCACCGCCAAGCGCCTGCAATGCGGCGGCGACATCGCCGGCCGTCGAGTCGATGTAGTGGTGGGCGCCGAGTTCGCGAGCGTTGGCCTCCTTGTTCGCGCCGCGCGCGATCGCGATGGTCTCGAAGCCCATCGCCCGTGCCCACTGCACTCCGAGGTGGCCAAGGCCGCCGATGCCGAGCACCGCGACCCGGTCCCCCGCGACCGCCTTGGTTCTGCGCAGCGCGTGATACGTGGTCACCCCCGCGCAGCCCATCGGCGCCGCTTCGGCGAAAGACAGTTCTTCGGGGATGCGGGCCAGCGCGGTCGCGGGAGCCGTCACCGACTCGGCGTAGCCACCCGGATAGTGCCAGCTCGGCACCTGACCGTTCACGCACTGCATGAACTGCCCCCGGCGGCATGGGATGCACTTGTTGCAGTTGCCGCCGAACCACCCGACGGCAACCCTGTCCCCGACGGCGAAGTCATCGACACCGTCGCCGAGTTCGGCAACCGTTCCCGCAATCTCATGGCCAAGGGTCAGCGGCCACGTCATATTCGGAAATCCACCGCTGACGAAACCGTGGTCGGTTCCACACACTCCACAGGCGGCGACCGCGATGCGGACATGCCCGGGCGCGGGCGGTGTGGTCTCGACGTCGACGATCGTCAAAGGCGCATTGGCAGACGCCACGTGAACGGCTTTGTGGGTGGTCATAGCCGACCTTAACGCCGGAGCGGCCCCGTAGAGGCCGGTACAGAGGCCTCTCAGGGGCCCGCCGGTATCTTGGTGTGCCATGACCATGACCGCCCTCGCCGAGGCTACGAACAGTCTGGCGCTGATGCCGGATTTCCTGGATCCGATCAAACTCATCGGCTACTTCGGTACCTGGGCCCTTGTGGGGTTGCTGGTGGTGATCTTCGTCGAGTCGGGCGTGCTGTTCCCGGTGCTGCCCGGGGACACCCTGCTGTTCGTGGCGGGCATGCTCGCCGCGGGCACAGCCGCCGCAGGACAGGCCAACTTCCAGCTGTGGCAGCTGCTCGTGTTCATCCCGATCGCCGCTGTTCTCGGCGGCCAGGTGGGCTATTTCATCGGCCGGTATGTGGGCACCCATATGTTCAAGCCCAACGCGCGCATCCTCAAACAGCGCTACCTGGACGAGGCGCACGCGTTCTTCGAACAGCGGGGCCCGTTTGCGATCGTGATCGCCCGATTCGTGCCGATCGTGCGGACCCTGGCGCCGATCACCGCAGGGGCCGCCAAGATGGGCTACGGCGTCTTCACCCTCTTCAATGTCATCGGCGCCGTCGTCTGGGGCGTCGGTCTGACGCTCCTCGGGTATGGCCTTGGCCAGTTCGAGATCATCCAGAAGCTGCTCGAGCCGATCTTCATCCTCATCGCGCTGGCATCGATCAGCCCGATGATCTACGAGTGGTACAAGCGGCGCCGGGCAGCCAAGAAGGCGACCGGCGAACCCGTCGCCGAAGCCTAGGTTCGGCCCGCTTCCAGCGCGCGGATCAGGCTGGCCGCATCCCACGGACCCTTGTGCCGGATGCCGCTGACGAAAAACGTCGGCGTGGAATTGAGATCCATCAAGTCAGCGTCCTGCGCATCGTCCTGCACCCGATGCAGCACCTTTGCCGGGTCGACCCGCACGTCGTGGTCGAACTTCTCGATGTCAACCCCGATCGCATTGGCATACCGGTAGATGTCCGACCACTCCAGGTCGTCCTGGTTCGCGAACAGCATCTTGCCCATCTCGAAGTACTTGCCCTGCAATCCCGCCGCCTCCGCGGCCCTGGCAGCGTCGAACGCACGCGGGTGCACCCGCTCCAGCGGCAGGTGGCGCCACACGTAGCGCAGCTTGTCGCCGAAGTGCGCGGCCACCTCGTCGATCGCGCCGGTGGCGCGGCTGCAGAACGGGCACTCGTAATCCCCGTACTCGACCAGCGTCAGCGGGGCGTCGGGGTTGCCGCGAATGTGGTCGCGGTCGGGGTCGACGGGCCGGATCAGCTTCAGCCCCACCGGTTCCGGTGGGCTGACCCAGTCGGTGACCCGGAAGATCGCCCATCCGAGGAGGAAGGCGATGCCGGAGGCTAGCAGGACGCCGATGCGCGCCTGATCTTGCCGTGCCGGCTCGGTGATCGCGATATCGACGAAGAAAAGCGAGATGGTGAAACCGATTCCGGACAGCGCGGCGCCGCCGGCGATCCTGCGCAGCGTGAGCCCCGGCGCCAGTTGCCCCACGCCCGTGCGCGCCATGATCCACGTCGCGCCCGTGATGCCGACGAGCTTTCCGACCACAAGGCCCGCGACGATGCCCCACGTCAGGGGCGACCGCAGCGCGGCGGTCACGCTGTTTCCGTCGAGTCGCACCCCGGCATTGGCCAGTGCGAACAGCGGCAGCACGAGGAACGACACGTAGGGCCCGATGTCGGTCTGCAGCCTCTCGTTGATCGAAATCGACTCCCGCAGACCGCGGGTGGCGGCGCGGACGTACTGCGGGTTGGGTGACTGGCGGAATGCGCGGATCAGGTCGACGGCCTGTTCGACCTGCCTACGTTCGGGTGTGAAGACGGGGATCAGCAACGCGAGCGCGACTCCGGCCAGAGTGGGATGCATGCCGGCCATGTACAGCGCGATCCACAGCGCAACACCGAGCACCGCATAGGCCGGCCCCCGGGCCGCCGCGGGCGCGAATCGGACCAACGCGATCGCTACGACCAACAAGGCCGAGACGATCAGCGGTACGACCTGAATGCTTTCGGAGTAGAACAGCGCGATCACGCACAGCGCGCCGATGTCGTCGACCACCGCCAGGGTGAGCAGGAATATCCGAAGCCGGGCAGGGTATTTGGGCTTGATGATGGCAAGCGCGCCGATGAGGAACGCGGTGTCGGTGGAAATCACCAGTCCCCACGCCTGCGCGTTCTCCCCGGACGGATTGAACACCAGGAAGATGAGGGCGGGCACGGTGAGCCCTGCGATCGCGGCGACGACGGGCACGGCCGCCCTTGCGCGATCGGTGAGCTGGCCGATGGCGAACTCACTCGTGACTTCGAGGCCGACGATGAAGAAGAAGAACGTCATCAGGCCGTCGTTGATCAGATGTTTGACGGTCAGGTCGAACGTGTGATCACCGAACGCGAAGCCGACGTGGGTGTCCAGAAGCGCCCAATAAGTCTCGGCCCATGGCGAATTGGCCCACAGGATCGCCGCAAGCGTGAACGCGAGAAGCAGTGCGGCCGCGGTGTTCTCTTTGGTTCCTGGTGCCTTGGGATCGCGACTGAACCGGCCCGGCAGCAGGCGAACGATCCGCGGAAGTGGCTCTGCAGTCACTCTTCGGCGGCGGTGGCTGCCGCCTCCATCAGCATCCAGCCCGACAGCTGCACCGACAGGTCGCGTTCGGGGATCTCGGAGGCGTTGACCGCACCTTCGACGAACTCGGCCGGCTTTCCACCGGCCGAGGGAATCTCGGCCGTGCGGTCCCAGAACGCACTGAACAGCGGCAGGCCATCGACGGTCTGACGGTTGTCCCACGCTCGCCTGCCCGGACTTCAGCACCAACGACCGGGCGATATCGCGAGCCTCGGCGTCCGCCGCGGTTTTGTGCGGCAGCGTGGTGACCACCAGCGCCAGATAGCGCGCCAGGATGCCGTTGAACAGGCCACCGTCGCCGCCGCCTGCGCCCTTGATGATCCCGTCGGGCGCCATGTTGTCGCGCACGGCGGCGACCAGCCGGTGCACCCGCGCGGAGTGCTCGGGGTCCTCGGTGCGCGCCGCCAGCTCGACATCCAGCCCGATCACCACGCCCTGGCAGTACGTGTACTGCGCCCGCACCATCGACCCGGCCTTGATTCCGTCGAACACCAGGTGGGTTTCGGGGTCGATGAGGGTTTCGTCGATCCAGTCAGACATCTGCTGGGCGCGCCGAAGCCGGTCACCATATCGGGCCAGGAAGATCCCGGCAGGCCCGTTCGCCGGGGCATTGAAGAACTGGTCCTGTTTGCGCCACGGGATGCCGCCACCGTCCTCGGGCACCCACGCGTTGAGGAATTGCTCGGACAGCTTCTTTAGCGCCTTCGGGCGCTGCACCCCGGCCAGCCGCCCTGCCCGCTCGAGAGCCAGCGCGAGCCAGGCCATGTCGTCGTAGTAGCTATTGACCCAGGAGCCGTTGTTGCGCAACCGATGTGACCGGATCTGGCGAGAGATCTTGATGATCCGGTCGGGCTGCGGATCGCGTACCTGCGCGTCGACCAAGCACTCAAGCAGGTGCGCCTGCCACCAGTAGTGCCAAGTGCGGAACTCGCTGTCGTGGCGTGTCGGCGGCCAGGACACCACACCCAGCTGGGTGCCAGGCACTTTCCAGATCCGTTTCAGGTGCCGCTTGGCTACGGCGGCTTCCGCGCTTGCTGCTCGGTTGGCCCATAGCTGATCCATGGCCCTGATCCTGCCCTACCAGGCCTTGGAAATGTCCCCATGTTGAGTGATCCAGGTGTGCATGGCGATGCCCGCGGCAACCGCGGCGTTGATGCTGCGGGTCGATCCGAACTGGGCGATCGACACGGTGACGGCGGCGCCTGCCCTCGCATCGTCGGTGATGCCCGGCCCTTCCTGGCCGAAGATCAGCAAGCAATCCCGTGGCAGTTCCGTGTGTTCGAGTCGCACCGAGCCCGCCACGTTGTCGACGGCGACGACCGTCAATCCGGCATCTGCAGCGAACGCCAACAGTTCGGCGGTTGTGTCGTGGTGGCGCAGGCGTTGATAGCGGTCGGTCACCATGGCGCCGCGCCGGTTCCAGCGTCTGCGGCCGACGATGTGCACAGTGTCGACGGCGAACGCGTTGGCGGTTCGCACCACCGCGCCGATGTTCGCATCATTTCCGAAGTTCTCGATCGCGATGTGCAGCGGATGCCTGCGGTTATCAATGTCGGCGATGATCGCGTCGCGCGTCCAGTACCGGTATGCGTCAACGACGTTGCGGGTATCGCCGTCACGAAGCAGCGCGGGGTCGTACCGCGGATCGTCTGGCGGCCGGCCTTGCCACGGGCCAACGCCGGGGGTTTCGCCCCACTCCGTGGGTCCCACATCAGTCATGGGTGGTCCACAGTCCGGCGTGGGTGCCGACGAGCGATACGGTCCCGTAGAGCAGTGCCGCGTTGATCTCACCCTGCGTGCACAGCGACACGCGGACTACAACGGCGTCGAGCGAAGCCTCGGGCAGCACGAGCACCGATGCGCCGTAGACGTCGCATGCGTGGCTCAACCCTGGTGCCGGCAGCGTAGGCGCCGCCAGCACCATCATTGGGCCGCCGCGACGGGCCGAGTCGTCGCGGTATCGCGCTGCCAGACCGTCGATTTCGAGTCCGAGCAACATGTAGCCGTTGCCGGAGAAGGCGGTCGGATCACCCATCGCGGACGGATCCAGCTGCGCGCCGTCGGCGCGAAACGCGTCGACGCTCGTCGTCTTGAGCACCAGACCGGTGTCGTTCTCGTTCGTCGGCAGCACGCCGACCGGATACGCCGCGGCGTACGCGGCCGCGGTATCGGGGATTCGCTCGCGCGGCGAGTACACGTAAACCCCGCGCACCTGGGACTGGTCGCGGTGCGGCCCCATACATACCGTGCCCGCGAGGCGGTCGGGAGCCGGCGCCGACAAAGGTTGCAGCGCAAGCGTTGCCACATCTTTACAGGAGCCAAGGCCGTTGGCCTCGATCGGATGCGCCAGCGCACCGTACAGGCCGAACCGGATGTCCTCTAGCTTGGCGCGCGGGCCGTCCTTTTGTGCCGCGGAAGCGTCGACATCGATCAAGACATAGTCGCCGTCGATCCGCAGATTCGTCACCGAAATGTTCCAGCCGAGGACAGAAAGCGATTCGCCGATGGCCGCGGACTGCGTGGAGTACGGATGGGCTCGGTTGTCGTCACCCGAGCACGCGGAGGCAACCATGACGATCGCCGTCGTGACGGCGATTAGCGCACGTAGTGACATCTAGGTGCGGCTCAAGTTCTGTTCCGGCCGCGGCCTACAAC
Organism: uncultured Actinomycetota bacterium; assembly: GCA_963766465.1. Classification (GTDB taxonomy): domain Bacteria; phylum Actinomycetota; class Actinomycetes; order Mycobacteriales; family Mycobacteriaceae; genus Mycobacterium. The sequence goes on along the minus strand of CAVXZT010000008.1, from coordinate 297,716 downwards.
TTTCGTCATGGCGCGCACCAGGTTTCGCGGCACCACCCGTCCGCCGGTGGTGAGTGCCTTGTATGCCAGGCCGGGGATGATGACCACCTTGCCCTTGGCGACGTCGGCCATGCATTCGCGCACCACGTCGTCGACCTCAAGCCAGAGGAACGGCGGCGTGCCGCTCATCTCGATGCCTGCGCGAGCGTGAAACTCGGTGTGCACGAAGCCCGGACACAGCGCGTGGACGCCGACACCGGTGCCGCCGAGGCCGTTGGCCAACCCTTCGGAGAACGAGATCACCCATGCCTTGGACGCCGAGTATGTCGACCCGCGGCCGGGCAGCAGCCCCGCCACGCTGGCGACGTTGATCACGGTGCCCTCGTTGGCGGCGATCATGGCCGGCAGCGCGGCGTGCGTCAGCTGCATCACTGCGGTGACGTTGACGTCGAGCTGGGATTGCAGCAGCGCTAGGTCTGCGGTCCAGAATTCTCCAGACGTGCCAAACCCTGCGTTGTTCACCAGAACTCGCACTCCGGCGGCCAGCCGGTCGGCCACCTTGGCCCGGTCGGCGTCGGAGGCCAGGTCAGCGACGAGGACTTCAACGTTCGCGCCGGCTTCGTTGTGCAGCTCAGCGGCGAGGCACTCCAGCCGCTCCGCGTCGCGGGCGACCAGCACCAGGTCGTAGCCGTCGATGGCGTAGCGATGGGCGAATCCCGCGCCAAGCCCGGACGTCGGTCCAGTAATCAGTGCGACGGGGCGTGACATGCGTATGAGACTACTTACCGCTGATAGTGCGGCGACTGTCTCCCGTTGCGTGACGGTGGCGGCGGGCGGCGCATCGGTTCGGCGCGGCCGGGCTCGGGGCGTGGTTGTGCATAGCGGCCGACGTCAGCGCGGCTCGGCGGCAGGTCGGCCCGACCCGGCGGCAGCTCTGAGCGTGCGGGCGCGGGCTTCAGCGGGCGACTCGGCGACCCACTCCGGCGGGCGACGGCATGGCCCGCGATGGACTGCGGGATCGGCGGCAGCACCCGCAGCAGGTCGTTGAATTGGCGCACCGTGCGCAGGCCCTCGTCCCATTGGGCACGGGTGCTGGTGACCGGCATGGACACCAGCGTCCAGTTCTGTTCGTTCCACATGATTTCGGCGCAGTCGGGCGCCGTGTGCGCGAACGTGACCATCCGGCGGTCGCAGGCCCGGCGTGCGGCGTCGAGGTTGGTGGAGTACACCATCCGCGGGCCGATAGCGCCGAGCAGCCAGATGTCGTTCTCCCGCGGCTCCTTGATGCCCTTGAGTCGCAGGTCGACGACGACGTTGGTGCCCACCTTGCGGTGCAGCGCGATCACCGTCGCGACGTCTTCGAGGTCGAAGATGAACACGGCCTCGCCGCGGATCTGCCCGAGCACCACGTTCTTGGCGCTCACGTCGCCCACGGTGGACATCACGCCGCGCTTCCAGCGCTTGAGGATGTCGCCGGATTCGTGCTCGTAGTCGAAGCCGTGCGATTTCGCCCACGACTTGCGGCGACGCCCCAGCCCGCGTCGACGGTCGATGTCGACGTACAGCAGCACCGCCGCACCCACGAAACAGAGTGCGGACAGCGTGAACCAAAGCGGGACCATTACGCCTAGCCTAACTTCTACCGGCGATTAATCCCGAACTCAAGCAAGTCACAACCTCGTCACATGCGCGAACGCACCGGCGAGCCCCGGTAAAGCCAGCTCAGGGCACGCTCGCATGGAGGCATCCGGGGCCCAGCGGCGGACCTTTGACGATCAGGTCTTTCAGCGACAGCGTCCCGTCGAGGGCTCTGAGATCGGGGACGGGGGGAAGCGACAGGTGTAGCTCGTACGCCAGGCTTCCCTGTCCGGTCATATTGCGACAACTGAGACGAATGCGATCGCCCGCTCCGGCGCCGTACACCTGATTGAACTTGTCCTGCACGTCGCTCAGCTGTATCCGGCCGCCCTCGGCTTCCGTGAACATCGGATCGAGCACCTTGCGAGCCTGATCGGTGAGTCCGGCGGCATCACTGAAAAACGCGTCCGGCGTGAGACCGGAGCAGGTGCCGTGCGCATACCACTCGTGGGGCGCCATGATCGACGCATCCGACATCATCGATTGCAGCGTGCCGCGCACATCGTCGGCCATGTCCACCGACGGCATGTGGTGTCCGTGGAGGTCACTGGCCCGTTCGGCGACCGCCTTCGGCACACCGCAGTACTGGTTTTCGGCCGGCTGCGGCCACAGCCCGTGCAGGATCCAAGTCGACCCCTGCACGCCCACGTGCCCGGACTTGCATCCCGCATTCGTTGGCTCCGTCGCGCAGAGACTGGGTCCCCAAGTCAGGACGAGCCAACTCGAACCGCTGTCGGGGGATTCGAATTCGGCGCTGCTCGGTTTGTGGTCGAGCACGCGAACGCTGAAGGTGACGGCCGCGACGGCGATGACTGCGAGCACGCAAGATATCGACAACACCACTACATCGCCACGCCGCATGGGGCACCCTAACTCTTCGATGAACGACATCGACCGATGGTTCGAGCGAGCGGCCCGCAGGGAGGATCGGACGGTCTCGCTTTACGCGAGCCTTCTCACCGGCAAGATCGTCGGGTACTTCGTCTACCGGATGCGTTACGCGCTCCTGCTCGACGCGACGCGGTACGTGATCCACGTCGCGGAGTTCCTCATCATCCTCACCAGCCTCGGCGGGCTGGCCGCATTCACCGTCATGATGCTGCGGGTCAGCAGCCTGATCGTCAGCGGCGCGTGGTGGGGACTGCTCGAGGTGATGCGCGAGCGGCTGCGGGCATTGGCCCAGTCCGGGGACTCCGACGGCATCGAGCGCGAGATCGGTCGCTGGCTTGCGCTCTCGGCGGTCGCGGCAGCCGTTGTGACCATTGGCGGCGGCGTCGCGCTGGTCCTGTTGTTCCCACCGGGGCAGGACGCTCTCGGATCCCTCTATGCATTCCTGATCCTCATCGAACTCGCCTTGCGCATGCCCGTGCGGGTGCTTCATTCCGGCATGTTCGCCACCCGGCGCATCTACCGGCCGCTGTGGTCGCTGTTCGCCCCGACCGCCGTATCGCTTGTGGTGATCGGCATCGGCGTCTTTGTCTACCCGGCCGGCGCGATCGTCATCGCGATCATCGCGTCGAATGCGATCAGCATCTGGATCACGGTTCACTACACGGTTCGCGCTTATCGGCTGACCGGATTGTGGCCGAAATACGGGGGCCGTTCGATTCGGGACTTACTGCCTTCGATCCCGCCCCGCCTCGGTGTCGAAGCGACGCTGTCGGGGCTGGGGTTGCGCCTGGACGCGATTGCAGTTCTGTTGATTGCAGGCATTTATTCGACGAACACGCGGGCATTTGATCTCACCGCCGGCTATTCGGCCTGGCGCGATGTCGATGTGTTTCAGTTCTTCTATCTTGGTGCTGCCGTTGTTCCGCGGCTCGTACGAGGCCACCGCGGTCTTCTACTTCGACTTCGTTCGCCTGCGTCGGATTCCGGCGTTCCGTCAGTTCAGGGTGCTGTTCTTCCACAAGCTGTTGTGGACGACACCGGTCATCACCCTGTTCTTCTGGTCACTGGCCATCCCGTTGGTGCTGTGGGTGCTGCCCGACATACCGTTCAGCTTCCTGCTGGCGCTTCTACCGCTGTTCGTCCTTCGCAGTCTGATCGGCGCCTACCAGATCCGCTTGTTCGCCGAAAGCCAGTTCCGCACACTGAACGTGACGCATCTTGTTTTCCGCCGGGTTGTTTGCACTCGTGTGGATCGATGCCAATCCAGCTTCGGACCTCGTCCAGATCACCGCGGCGATGATCGTGCTTCTCATCGTGCACATCAACATCCAGCATCTTCGCGACCGCACCACTTCGCTCCCGACGCTGCTGTCGCTGGGCGATTGGATCCGTGCGCTGGCCGCCGAGCCGCAGCCCGTACGGGTCGGCAGGATCACCGTCCCGGAGTGGATCGACTCGCGACAGAAGTCGGACGCGGTCAGGTTGATGCGCGAGACCTTCGACAGCGCAGGACATCTGGCCTTCCGGTCGTCATCGAATCTCGTTTTCTACCAGCGGATCACGGATGACGATTCCGAGAGCCAACCACATCTGACCCTTCAGACCACTACCGGCGGCGCTGCCAATCGGGCCGAAATACTGCCCACCGCAACGGAAAACGGACGTGCCGCGCTTGATCGAGTCGTTGAAAAGGGATGGCTGCAGCCGGTCGACGATGACCTGTCGAGGGGTCCGGACGTCCTCGCGGCTGAGTTTCTCGCGGCCTTCCCCGACGGCGCCGTCGTGGACTTGCAGACGCGGGCGGGACGCCAAGCCGCGCGCACCCTGCAGCACAATCTGGTGGTGGGACTGCTGCCGACGGCCATGAAGAGCCTCGGCCAGGGCGCCGCCATGGTCCCGATGTCCGACCGCTGGGTGACGCCCGATCTTCTTCGAGGGCAATCTGCGCCTGATCTTCGTGCTACCCGCCGAGTTCGACGCCGATCAGCTGCGACGCTGGCGGCGAACTGTGAACGCCTGGAACGCCTGTGGAGACGCCCGGGATGTGAGCTCATGTTCGCAGCGGGTGAACCGGTCGACGTCGAGGAGGCACTCGCGAATCCCAAGACGTACGAAGACACCATCCTGCGGATCTTCACCAAACGAAGCGAACGCGGTGCGGGTTTCAGCGAAGCCCACGGCGGAGTCTCGTACTTCAGCACCGCTGCCGAACGGCGAACCTTGGCCAAGGCCATCGCCCGCCGGGTCACCAGCGGCGAGTTCCAGACCCGGCCGGTGGATCTCTGGATTCTGGAAACCGGCGGTAAACGTCGCGAGGCGCACTCAGCCGATTTCATCGACCACGTCGTGGGCTCCACGCTCTTCAAGCTGCTGACACACAACGCGCGCTGCCACGGTCTGCCAGGGGTCTACTCCTACCTGTCCGGCGTGACGAACATCAGCGCGATGCAAACGTTCGCCGCCCACATCCGCGCGCATCGCAAGAGGGTGAGCGCACACGGTCCGCCGCTGTACGTCCTGCAATCCGATTTCGAAAAGTACGGAGACAATCTCCCCGTCGGCCCCGACGCCGCGCTCTGGAGAATCCTGAAGACCGTTGCGACACTCGGCAGTAAAAGCGGCGAAATCAGCCCGGCCACATGGGATCTCATCACCGGCCTGGTGCGCCCCGTGGTACGGGAGAGTGACGGTACGGAGTTCATCCGTCTCAAAGGTGTCGCGATGGGAACCCCGCTGGTGCCGTTGCTCGGCAATCTGGCGGTCGTACCGATGGACGAGGCGATCACCGCAATCGACGGAGTCTTCTACGCGCGCTTCAACGACGACTTCATCATCGCCCATTCGGATCTCGCCGCGCTGCATGAGGCGGACGCGATGATCGATTCACTGATCGACGAGTTGGGCGTCAAACGCAAGCTGTCGAAGGAGCTGCGCACCGCACTGAGCGCAAACGGCCGGCCGTCGGCCGACGATCCCGCCTATCTCGGGCGCGATCGTATCGACTGCCTCGGGTTGACCGTCAGCCACTCCGGCACGCTCAGCCTGGGACCACACCGACTGAGCCGCTTCATCACCCGCATTGCGCGCCGCCTGGACGCCATCGGTCCTGCCATGTTCAACGAGCCAGTCGACGAGCGGGCGCAGCACCTCGTCGCGGCCACCAACGTCATGCTCGATACGACGACCCCGTTCGCCGTCGCGGGGTTGTCCGCGATCCTCGCCACGACCACGGATCGGGGATCGCTCAAGGATCTGGACTTCCGGATAGCACGCAAGATCGTGCAGGTCGCCACAGGGCGACCCGGTGTGCGCGGCTTCCGCCAGCTGCCGCCCGCCGCGCTCTACCGAGACATGGGACTGGTGTCGCTCGTGCATTTGCGCAACTTGCGGTGACTTTAGTGACTTCAGTCGTGCACCCCATTAGTCTTGGCGCCAGGCGCGGATCCCGCCTTCGGGCGGTCACTGCGAAGGGCTATAGAGGTTGCGGCTTTCGGCCCTTCAATTTAGGCGTTTCATCCCGCGCCTTCACACGTCTGCGCGCACGTGATGCTCAGCCCAGGACTAGGGATTCCCCGTCCGGGCTGACGTTGACCGGCACCACGTCGCCGTCGTGCACCTCGCCGGCCAGCAGCATCTTCGCCAGCTGGTCGCCGATGGCCTGCTGGATCAGCCTGCGCAGCGGCCGCGCACCGTAGAGCGGGTCGAACCCGCGGTCGGCCAGCCACTTCTTGGCGGGCAGCGACACCTCAAGGGTGAGCCGTCGCCGGCCAACCGCTTATCCAGCTGGGACAGCTGGATATCAACAATTTGCACCAGCTCGTCGGGGTTGAGCGGATCGAAGACGATCACGTCGTCGAGCCGGTTGATGAACTCCGGCTTGAACGCCGAGCGCACCGCGACCATCACCTGCTCCTCCGTCCCGCCTGCACCGAGGTTGGACGTCAGGATCAGGATCGTGTTGCGGAAGTCGACCGTGCGGCCCTGACCGTCGGTCAACCGCCCTCGTCGAGCACAGCCAGCAGCACGTCGAACACGTCCGGATGGGCCTTCTCGATCTCGTCGAACAGGATCACCGTGTACGGGCGCCTCCGCACCGCCTCGGTCAACTGACCGCCCTGGTCGTACCCGATGTAGCCGGGAGGCGCACCGACGAGGCGGGCCACCGAGTGCTTCTCGCCGTACTCGCTCATATCGATGCGGACCATCGCATGCTCATCGTCAAACAGGAACTCCGCCAACGCCTTTGCCAACTCCGTCTTGCCGACGCCGGTCGGGCCGAGGAACATGAACGAGCCCGTCGGACGGTTCGGGTCGGCAATACCGGCACGGCTGCGGCGCACCGCATCCGAGACGGCCTGCACGGCTTTCTTCTGGCCGACGACGCGCTTGCCGAGCTCGTCCTCCATCCGCAGCAGCTTGGCGGTCTCGCCCTCGAGCATCCGGCCTGCCGGGATGCCGGTCCACGCCGACACCACGTCGGCGATGTCGTCGGGCCCGACCTCTTCCTTGAGCATGACGTTCTCGCGGGCCTCGGCCTGCGGCAGCGCCGCGTCGAGCTTCTTCTCGAGTTCGGGGATGCGGCCGTAGCGCAGCTCGGAGGCCTTGGCCAGATCACCGTCGCGCTCGGCCCGATCGGCCTCACCGCGCAACGTGTCCAGCTGCTCCTTGAGCTCACGGACGATGTCGATGGCGCTCTTCTCGTTCTGCCAACGGGTGGTGAGCTCGGCGAGCTTCTCCTTGTAGTCGGCGAGCTCGGCGCGCAGCTTCTCCAGCCGGTCCTTACCGACGCGGCGTCCTCCTCCTTGGCCAACGCCATCTCCTCGATCTCGAGGCGGCGCACGATGCGCTCGACCTCGTCGATCTCGACGGGCCGGGAGTCGATCTCCATCCGCAGCCGCGAAGCCGCCTCGTCGACCAGGTCGATGGCCTTGTCAGGCAGGAAGCGCGCGGTGATGTACCGGTCGGACAGCGTTGCCGCCGCGACAAGCGCGGAGTCGGTGATGCGGACACCGTGGTGTACCTCGTAGCGGTCCTTGAGGCCGCGCAGGATGCCGACGGTGTCCTCGACGGACGGCTCGCCGACGAGGACCTGCTGGAAGCGGCGCTCAAGCGCGGCGTCCTTCTCGATGTACTTGCGGTACTCGTCGAGCGTGGTGGCGCCGACCATTCGCAGCTCGCCGCGGGCCAGCATCGGCTTGATCATGTTGCCCGCGTCCATCGCCGACTCGCCGGTCGCGCCCGCTCCGACGATGGTGTGCAGCTCGTCGATGAACGTGATGATCTGCCCCGCCGAGTTCTTGATGTCGTCGAGCACGGCCTTGAGCCGTTCCTCGAACTCGCCGCGGTACTTCGCGCCCGCCACCATCGAACCGAGGTCAAGGGAGACGACGGTCTTGTCGCGCAGGCTCTCCGGGACGTCGCCGGCGACGATGCGCTGGGCCAGGCCCTCGACGATCGCGGTCTTGCCGACGCCCGGCTCGCCGATCAGCACCGGGTTGTTCTTGGTGCGACGGCTCAGCACCTGCACGACGCGACGAATCTCGTTGTCGCGCCCGATAACCGGGTCGAGCTTGCCTTCGCGTGCACGCTCTGTCAGATCGGTCGAGTACTTCTCCAACGCCTGATAGGTGGCCTCCGGGTCGGCGCTCGTGACTCGGGCGCTGCCGCGCACCTTGACGAACGCATCACGAAGCGCCTCAGGCGAGGCGCCGTGGCCGGTCAGCAGCTTGGCTGTATCGCTGTCGCCGGTGGCAAGGCCGACCAGCAGGTGCTCGGTCGAGACGAACTCGTCGTCCATCTCGGTGGCGAGGTTCTGGGCGGTCGTGATCGCGGCGAGCGAGTCGCGCGCCAGCTGCGGCGTCGAGGCGGCACCGCTGGCGCTGGGGAGTCGGTCGATGAGGCGCTGCGTCTCGGTGCGGATTGTCGCTGGGTCGACGCCGACGGCCTCAAGTAGTGGGGCGGCAATGCCATCGTTCTGGGTCAGCAGTGCCATCAACAGGTGGGCGGGCCGGATCTCCGGGTTGCCTGCGGCGGTCGCCGCCTGCAGGGCCGAAGTCAGGGCCGCCTGAGTCTTGGTCGTCGGGTTGAACGAGTCCACGACACCTCCATCCTTAAGCTGGGGAAAATGCTTGTCGGGTTGTTCAACGCCGTCAAGGTTGAGTCTGTTCCGCTCAACTCTGATTTTTTTCGGCGTGCCTCGCAAGACCTCGGGAAGTCATGGGCCACGCTGGAGCAATGCGCCTTGCAGTCGTGCCGGCAATCGTCGCGGGAATGGTCCTGCTCGCGCCCGCGTCGGCGTCCGCTGCTACAGACGAAGACCAGGTCCGCGCGGTTCTCAACGGTATGAACGGCTCCTACAACAACTCCGACTTCACGGGCTTCGCCACACACCTGTGTGCCGAATTGCTGAGGGCCGCCGGCTTCAAAGCTGGTTGGTATGCGAGCAGGAAATCCGACGGACCCACGCAGATCACCATCAACTCCGTCGACATCACCGGTGCTGACGCCGTCGCCAATGTCCGATTCGAGGCGGCCAACCAGGCGGCCGCCAAGACCCTCGACGTCGAATTTCTCCGCGAGGGCGCCGAGTGGAAAGCCTGCCGCTACCACACCGGCCAGTACATATAGTTCGACCCGTGCTGACCGAACTCATCCCGCTTGCCCTGGTGGTCGCGCTCTCGCCGCTGTCGATCATTCCGGCGGTGCTCGTGCTGCACACACCGCGGCCACGGCCCACGGGCCTGGCCTTCCTGGTCGGCTGGCTGCTCGGACTCACCGCGTTGACGGCCATCTTCCTCGAGGTGTCCAACCTGCTCGGCGGCCTCGGTAACAAGCCGCCGGGGTGGGCGTCGTGGCTACGCGTGGTCATCGGCGCACTGTTGATCGTGTTCGGCATCTACCGATGGTTGATGCGCAAGCGGTCGGCCCACATGCCGGGCTGGATGCAGAGCATAACCAAGCTCACACCCGTCAGGGCTGGCGCCGCAGGCACTGCATTGACCCTGGTCAACCCGAAGGTGCTATTCATCTGCGCCGCAGCGGGTTTAGCGATCGGCACGGCCGGCCTGGGCGGCCCTCACGCGTGGATAGCGGTGGCCTGGTACGTGGCGGTGGCCGGGTCGACCGTGGCGATTCCGATACTCGGGTACGCCGTGTCGGGCGACCGCCTCGACGAGCCGCTGCAACGACTGAAGGACTGGATGGAGCGCCAGCATGCCACGCTGGTGGCGGCGATCTTGATCGTCATCGGTCTTCTGGTGCTGTACAAGGGAATTCACGGGCTATAGATCGGGCGAACCGGGCAGTCCTAATGCATCCGCATCGGCGGTGAGGTAGCGCGTCAACGTCGGCGCGATCAGCCTCACCACCTGGTCTGCCGTCAGCGTCGCCAGCGGCGGCACCTCCATGACGTAGCGCAGCATCGCAACACCCACTAATTGCGACGCCGCCAGCATCGCGCGCAGCGGTGCGTCCTCGCCACCGCCCAAGGCTTCTGACACCGCGGTGAGTACGTAGTCCTGCATGAAGCCCCGGAACGCGTCGTGTGCATCGGAGTTCGACGTGGCCGACTGCAACATCGCCCGCATGCTCCCGCCGGTTTCGAGTCGCTCCCAGATCCGCAAATACGTCCGCACCATCCGGGTGCCGATGTCGCCTTCCCTGTCCGTCAACGCCGCGACCAATTCATCGGGGTTCATGATCAGCCGTAGCGATTCCCGAAAGAGTTCCTGCTTCGACCCGAACAGGTAGAGCACCATCGACGGGTCGACGCGTGCCTCGTCGGCGATCGCCCGAAGCGTCGTCTTCTCGTAGCCCTCGGTCGCGAACCGTCGCTTGGCCGCCGCCAGCACGACATCACGGGACACCGGTTCGCCCTGGCGTCGACCCCTTCGCCTAGTGGTCTTCGCTGGTGACGGCATACGTCGACAATATCATTTCAATCACTGTTGAAATTATGCGGCGCCAGCGATAGGCTGCCAGAAATAATTCAACGAATGATGAAAACGAGGAGGCAGCATGGCCAGCACATGACGCATCGTCAACGCACACGTCCCCAGTGCACGCCGCCCCCTCCGCGCCCTTGGCGTCGTTCTCGCACTCGCCGCGGTGCTCGCACTGATTGCGGTTGCGTTCGCCCTACCGGCGGCGAAGTCGAAGCCACACGATGTACCGATCGGCGCCGTCGGCTCGCCCGCCGCCAGTGGACAAGTCGCCGACATGCTGGAGCACAGCGCGCCCGGCGCATTCGCGCTTACCATCTACCCCAGTGAGGCGGCGCTCCGAGAGGCCATGCGCGATCGCGACGTCTATGGCGGCGTCGTGGTGGAACCCGACGGCCGCACGTTGCTGACCGCGACCGGCGCCGGTCCGACCGTCGCGCAATTGCTGAGCCAGTTCGGCAACGTCATGGCCCAGCAGACCGGCGTGCCTCTGCGCACCGAGGACCTGGCACCGCCGCCTGCCGGCGACCCACGCGGCACCGGGCTTGCGCCGCTGCGCTACCGATCACACTGGCGGGGTTCCTGCCCGTGGTGGCGTTGACGCTGGTGGTCCGCCGCGACGTCCGGATCCGGATCGCCGCCACGGCGGCGTTCTCGGCAATCGCGGGTATGACGATCGCCGCGGTGATGCGCTACCCGCTGGGCTCGATCGACCAGAACTTCTGGGCCGTTGCCGGTGGACTCACGCTGGGAGCGCTGGCCGCCGGGCTGTTGGTACTCGGCCTCAGCGAGCTATTCGGCCGCGTCGGGTCTGGTATGCGGCGTGCTGCTGGCCTTACTCGTCGGCAATCCGCTGTCCGGACTCAACAGCGCGCCCGAAATGCTGCCCAGCGGATGGGGCCGGCTCGGCCAGTTCCTGCCTCAAGGCGCCAACGGGACGCTGCTGCGCTCGACGGCGTTCTTCGATGGCGCAGGCTCGAGCACCGCAATCGCCGTGCTGACCTGTTGGGCGGTGGTCGGATCGTTAGTCATCGTCATTGCGATGCAACGTCATGCGTTCCGCGTGAGCCGTAGCGCTGTGATCCCCACCGTCGACGCCGAACGCCTCGAACGACTCGACACCCGGCCGAATTTCGTCAGTCCGCGGGCTGCGCCGACCTTCCGCGACCGCACACCGTGGCGCTATGCCCCCGCTGGAGGAACGATCACTCGGCGCTGACCGCAACCTGCCTGCAGACATCACAGACCTCGATGAAAAGGAAGCCCGCCATGACCACGGACACTGTCCCGAAGCACACCCGTCACGCGTCACCAGTGCACGAACCGCCCGCGGCCATCCGGGCCACCGGGATCATCGTCGTGCTCACCGTCGTGCTGGCGATCCTCGCGATCGCGTTCGCGCTCCCGGCGGCCCGCTCCAAGCCGCACGACGTCCCCATCGGCGCGGCCGGGCCACAGGCCGCCAGCGGGCAAGTCGCCGACATGTTGGAGCAGCACGCACCCGGCGCGTTCGCGATCACCTACTATCCCGGCGAGGCCGCGCTGCGCGATGCGATCCGCAACCGAGATGTGTACGGCGGCATCTCCTTTGGCCCCGACGGCAGGAGCCTGCTGATCGCGACCGGCGGCAGCCCAATGGTCGCGCAGATGCTGACGCAGATCGGCAACGGTGTTGCCCAACAAGCCGGTGTGGCGCTGCCCACCGAGGATCTCGCTCCGCCGAGCGCCGACGACCCACGCGGCGCGGGCCTGGCCGCTTCGGCGCTGCCGATCACCCTCGCCGGCCTGCTGCCGGCCATGGCATTGGTGTTGCTTCTCAAGTGTGAGGTGTGGACGCGCTTCGTGGCCGCCACGGTGTTCGCCGCAATAGCGGGCACCACCATCGCCGCGCTTCTGCGGTTCGTATTCGGCTCCATCGACGAGAACATCTGGGGCGTCGCGGCAGGGTTGACGCTGGGACTGCTGGCGGCCGGGCTGTTCATGCTGGGTCTGGGTTCGCTGTTCGGCCGCGTCGGTCTTGCCGTCGGCGCGCTGCTGGCGCTGCTGCTCGGCAACCCGCTGTCCGGCCTGAACAGCGCGCCCGAAATGCTCCCCAGCGGCTGGGGGACCCTCGGTCAGTGGTTACCGCAGGGCGCCACTGCGACGCTCCTTCGATCCACCGCCTACTTCAACGGCGCTGGTGCGACGGCCGCGATCGCGGTGCTGACCTGCTGGGCGGTGGCCGGGGCCGCTCTGATCGTGATCGCCGCTGTTCGCCAGCGCAAGGTGGTGCCCGCCTAAACTCGGGCGGCGTGGGACTCGACGACCGTGACGCGCTGCGCTTGCTGCGCGACGCGGTCGATCCCGCGTTGGGGTCCGACGATCTGATCCGCAGGTTCTACACCCGCTGGTTCGCCATCGACACCCCGGTCCGCGACCTGTTTCCGCCCGACATGGAAGTCCAGCGCACCGCGTTTGCCAACGCGATGACGTGGTTGTTCTCCGAGTTGATCGCCCAGCGTGCGCAGGAGCCGGTGGCGTTCCTCGCCCAGCTGGGTCGCGACCACCGCAAATACGCTGTCACGCAACGGCATTACGACAGCATGCAAGATGCGCTGTTGACCACGCTGCGCAGTCATCTCATCGAGAGGTGGGACGACAAGCTGGCCGAGGCCGCGCACGACGCGGTCGCGCTGATCATCGGGGTGATGCGTGGGGCTGCCGACGCCGAGAAGGGCCCGCCGTACCGCGACGGCACGGTGCTCGAACACGTCCGGATCACCCGCGATGTGTCGGTGGTCCGCCTGCAGCTGGACAAGCCGCTGTACTACCACCCCGGCCAGTACGTCACGGTCCAGGTGCCGCAGTGGCCGCGGCGCTGGCGGTACCTGAGCCCCGCGATCCCCGCCGACCGCGGCGGAGCCATCGAATTCCACATCCGTTCGGTCACCGGCGGAATGGTCAGCACCGCGATCGTCGGTGAGACCAGGCCCGGCGACCGGTGGCGGCTGTCCAATCCCCACGGCGGCATGCAGATCGCGAGGGACGGCGGCGACGTGCTGATGGTCGCTGGCGGCACGGGTCTGGCGCCGTTGCGCACGCTGATCATGGATCTCACCCGTTACGGCGAGAACCCGCGTGTGCACCTCTTCTTCGGCGCCCGATATCCCTCCGAGTTGTACGACCTGCACACGCTGTGGCAGATCGCGTCGACGAACCCGTGGCTATCGGTGACGCCGGTCTCGGAGTTCAACACCGATCCGCCCTGGGCCGCCGACTACCCCGCTGTCGAGCCACCGCGCGGTTTGCATGTGCGGCAGACGGGCATGCTGCCCGAGGTCGTGACCCGCTATGGCAACTGGGGCGATCGCCAGATCCTGATCTGTGGCGGACCGCAGATGGTCGAGGCAACCAAGGAAGCTCTGATCGACAAGGGCGCTCCGGCCTCACGGATACAACACGATCCCGTCGCACGCTGAGCATGGCAGGATCGTCAGCCATGGCTGAGTTTGAAAGCGTCACGCTGAAGGACCCGTCCTCTTCGGTGACCGCCACTTTCGTACCCGTGGCCGGCATGCTGGGCACCTCGCTCACCGACGGCGGCGATGAGTTCCTCGGGCAGCGCCGCGGACTGAACGCCTACGTGACCTCCGGCAAGACGATGGGCATCCCGATCCTTTATCCTTGGGCAAACCGATTGAGCGCCAGCAAGTATGGGATCAACGGTGCCGTCGTCACGCTGACGCCGGGAACCGGCGGGGTACGCACCGACGAACACGGCGTTCCGATCCACGGTGTGCTCGCCGCCTATCCCGGCTGGTTGGTCACCGCCCGCTCGGAGAACACCCTGACGGCAGTTCTCGACTTCGGCGGCAAGCCGCGCCTGCTCGCGTCATTCCCGTTCCCGCACCTGCTGACGCAGCACGTAACGCTCGACGACCGCACGCTCACGATCGAGACCACCGTGATGCCGACCACGTCGGCGTCGGTGCCGTTGTGCTTCGGCTATCACCCGTATTTCACGATTCCCGGTGTGCCACGCGAGGAGTGGCAACTGACCACCCCGTCGATGCGGCATCTACCGGTGGACAACTGGGGCATTCCCACCGGAGAGCACGACGACTGGAACGGGGCCACCGAGCCACTGAAATCGGTGGCGTACGACGACGGCTTCGACAACGTGCCGGAGGGCGCCGTATTCACGCTGTCCGGCGGAGACCGCCGCGTCGACGTCACGTTCGAGCAGGGCTACCCGGCGGCTCAACTCTTTGCGCCGAAAAACGACAACATCGTGGCGATCGAGCCCATGGCCGCACCGACCGATTCGCTGCGGCGCGGCACCTACCGATACGCGGTTCCCGGCAAGCCGGAGACCGCGCGATTCTCGATCTCGGTGACCTAGCGGCTTCCTTTTCGTGGCTGCCACACCACAACTGCGGTGCTCTTGGGCACGACCGCGACCTCGCGACGCTGCCTACCGCGCACCTCCTCGAGTTCCTCGGCCAGTTCACGCATGCGAGACTTGAGCGCCTCGACTTGGTTGGTCAGCTCGATGATGCGCTTGATGCCTGCGAGGTTGACACCCTCGTCCTGGGACAGCCTCTGCACCTCTCGCAGCAAGTCGACGTCGTGCTCCGAGTAGCGGCGCCCGCCGCCCGAGCTGCGCTGCGGGCTGACGAGGCCGAGCCGGTCGTAGGTGCGCAACGTCTGCGCATGCATGCCGGCCAGCTCGGCGGCCACCGAGATCAGGAACGTCCTGGCGTCGTCTTTCTTGGCCATCACGAACCGGCCCATCCGGCACGCGGGTCAAAACCGCTGGCCCGCTCCGCTTTTGCGTACGCCTCCAGCGCTTCGGCCGCCTCGCCTTCCAGGTTCGGCGGCACCGCAACCTTGACGGTGACGAGCAGGTCGCCGTGTCCGCCGGAGCGTTTCGGGACCCCGCGCCCGCGCACCCGCAGGATGCGACCATCGGACGTGCCCTTGGGCACCCGCACACCGACCTTGCCCTCCAGCGTCGGTACCGAAAGCGTTGTGCCCAGCGCCAACTCGTGGAAGGCGACAGGAACGGTGACGGTGAGATCGTCACCGTCACGGCCGAATACCTTGTCCGACTTGACATGCACGGTCACATACAGATCGCCCGACGGGGCGCCACGCAGACCGGCCTCGCCCTGTCCGGCCAACCGGATCCGCTGGCCATCCTCGACACCCGGCGGGATCCGCACATTGATGGTGCGGGTCCGGGTCGTCACGCCCGTACCTTGGCACTCCTGGCACGGATGCTCGATGATCGAGCCGCTGCCACGGCATTCGGTGCACGGTTCGGAGAACCCGAACGCACCCTGATTGCGGCTGATCACACCGGAGCCGTTGCAGTTCGGGCACACCTTCGGGCTGGTGCCCGGACGTGCCCCGCTGCCATGGCAATTCGTGCACGGCGCAGGGCTAGTCAGCCGCAACGGCATCGCCACGCCCTTGGTGGCCTCCATAAACGACAGCTCGGTTTGGGTCTCCAGGTCGTTGCCGCGCCGCGGACGGCTTGGGCGCGGTTGCGCGCCGCCACGGCCGAACAGTCCGCCGAACAGATCGCCGATGTTCGCACCACCGGTCTGTCCGGCGGCATCGAACAGGTCGTTCAGGTTGAACTCGGCGCCGTCGCCGCTGAATCCGCCGAAGTTACCGCCGTTGAAGCGGCCCCTTCCGAACCCGCCACCGGCGAACAGCCGTCGCGTTTCGTCGTATTCCTTGCGCTTAGCCGGATCCGACAGCACGCTGTGGGCCTCCGAAACCGCCTTGAATCTCTCAGCGGCACTCGGCTCGGAGTTGGTGTCGGGATGGAGGTCGCGGGCCAACTTCCGGTAAGCCCGCTTGATCTCGTCGGCGCTGGCGTCAGAGGAGACGCCGAGCTCCTTGTAGAAGTCTTTTTCGACCCATTCACGTTGGGCCATACCGCGTCACCTCCTTACCGCTTCGCTAGTAGTTCCTAAGATTCTGCGGCCTCGTCGGCCCGTTGGTCGCCGTTATCGGGCGTGTCGGCGGCATCGGGCACGGTGTCGACCACGCCTACGAGGGCGTGGCGGACCACCTGATCGCCGACCTTGTATCCGCGCCGCATCACGGCACCGACGATGGGATGCGTTCCCTCGCCCTCGTGCTGAACGGCTTCGTGCAGACTCGGGTCGAATTCGTCGCCTTCGTCGCCGAATCCCGAAAGACCAAGCCCCTCAAGTGCGGTCGCCAGTTTGTCGGCCACCGACTTCAGCGGCCCGGACTCCAGGTCACCGTGGCTGCGGGCGCGGTCGAGGTCGTCGAGCACCGGCAGTAGCTGCGTGACAACGGCCACCTTGGTTCGCTCGGCGGCCAGCTGTTGGTCGCGCAGCGCACGCTTGCGGTAGTTGTCGTATTCGGCCTTGACGCGCTGCAGAGTGGACTTCAGTTCATCGGCCTCGTCGGAGTCCGATCCCGTGGCCTCCGGTGCCGGCCCACTAGGGGCCGGCCCGGTCGCCTGCTCACGGATTTCGCCAGTCTCGGGATCGATACGCCGTTTGTCGGTGACGGTCACCGGCTCGTGCGAATCGTTTTGGCTCACTTGTTCTCCCGGTCATCGTCGTCTACAACCTCGGCGTCCACGACATCGTCGTCCGACGGCCCTGCCGAGCCGCCATCAGAGGCTCCGCCCGCAGCCTGCTCGGCCTGGGTGGCTTCGTAGATGGCCTGGCCCAGCGCCTGGCTCTCTTCGCCGAGCTTCTCCATGGCGGACTTGATCGCCGAGATATCGGTTCCACCAAGCGCGGACTTCGCGTCGGCGATCGCGGTGTCGATCTTGCCGAGCGTCTCCTCGGGGACCTTCGAGCCGCCCTCGGCTTCACGCTGCTCCTTGACGAACTTCTCCGTCTGGTAGACCAGCGACTCGGCCTGGTTGCGGACGTCGGCCTCCTCGCGACGCGTGCGGTCTTCCTCGGCGTGCGCCTCGGCGTCCTTGATCATCCGGTCGATCTCCTCCTTGGAAAGGCCGGAGCCCTCCTGGATTCGGATCGTGTTCTCCTTGCCGGTGCCCTTGTCCTTGGCGGTGACGTGCACGATGCCGTTGGCATCGATGTCGAAGGTGACCTCGATCTGCGGCACACCACGCGGCGCCGGCGGAATACCGGTCAGCTCGAAGGAGCCGAGCAGCTTGTTGTGCGCGGCGATTTCGCGCTCACCCTGATAGACCTGGATCTGCACCGACGGCTGGTTGTCGTCGGCCGTTGTGAAGGTCTCCGACCGCTTCGTCGGAATCGTGGTGTTGCGCTCGATGAGCTTGGTCATCACGCCACCCTTGGTCTCGATACCCAGGGACAGGGGCGTGACATCAAGCAGCAGAACGTCTTTCACCTCACCGCGGAGCACGCCAGCCTGCAGCGCGGCGCCCATGGCGACGACCTCGTCCGGGTTGACGCCCTTGTTGGGCTCCTTGCCGCCGGTCATCTCCTTGACGAGCTCCGACACCGCGGGCATGCGGGTCGAGCCACCCACCAGCACGACGTGGTCGATGGCGGACACCGAGATCCCGGTGTCGGCGATTACCGACTGGAACGGCTTGCGGGTGCGGTCCAGCAGATCCTGTGTGATGCGCTGGAATTCGGCGCGGGTCAGCTGCTCGTCGAGGAACAGCGGGTTCTTGTCCGCGTCGACTGTGATGTAGGGCAGGTTGATCGACGTGCTCTGGCTCGAGCTCAGCTCGATCTTGGCCTTCTCGGCGGCCTCACGCAGGCGCTGCATCGCCATCTTGTCCTTGGTCAGGTCGATACCCGACGTGCCCTTGAACTTGTCGACGAGCCACTCGACGATCCGGTCGTCCCAGTCATCCCCGCCGAGGTGGTTGTCGCCTGAGGTGGCGCGGACCTCGACAACGCCCTCACCGATCTCCAGCAGCGAGACGTCGAAGGTGCCGCCACCGAGGTCGAACACCAGGATGGTCTGTTCCTTTTCACCCTTGTCCAGCCCGTAGGCGAGCGCCGCTGCGGTCGGCTCATTGACGATGCGCAGCACGTTGAGCCCGGCGATCTGGCCGGCTTCCGTGGTGGCTTGACGCTGGGCGTCGTTGAAGTAGGCGGGGACGGTGATCACCGCGTCGGTGATGTCCTCGCCGAGGTAACTTTCGGCGTCGCGCTTGAGCTTCTGCAGAATCCGCGCGCTGATCTCCTGCGGCGTGTACTTCTTGCCGTCGATCTCCACGGACCAGTCCGTGCCCATCTCGCGCTTGACCGAACGGATGGTCCGGTCGACGTTGGTCACTGCCTGGTTCTTGGCGGGCTGTCCGACCAGCACCTCACCGTTGCGCGCGAACGCGACGACGGACGGCGTGGTGCGGGAGCCCTCGGAGTTGGCGATGACGACGGGGTCGCCGCCTTCCAGTACCGCGACGACCGAGTTGGTGGTCCCGAGGTCGATTCCGACCGCACGAGCCATGGTTTTGCCTCCTGAATAGACTTTTTGGGGTCTGAGTGCACCGCACTCAAGCCTGCTCCTGGCGACACTACCGTGTCAACCTAGACTTGAGTCTGTTTCACTCAACTGTCGAGTGTGTCAACGGCGGGTGTCACCCGTTTTGTTCCGCAGATTCACCCGCGATTCCCGTTATTCGTTCGCTGACATAGCAGAATGTTTGCTGATAGCGTCCTACCTGCGTATTACCGGGGGATTTTTGCAAAGAGCAGTATTAGCTGCACTAAACAGGGGAGATCGGGATGACCAATCGAAAGTTCGGCAAAGCGGTGACCATTTCGCTGGTCGCGCTCGCTGCGGCGACGGGTGCAGCGGTGCTCGAAGCCGGCGCGGCGGCGGCGTCCACGGGCGAACCCACGACGGACGCGTCTGCCGCCGCGGCTCAGAAAGTCCCCGGCCTCACGGTGCCGTCCCTCAAGATTGCCAATAAGGTGCCCGGCCTCAAGGTCCCGAGCCTCATCAACAAGATCCCGGCCCTGAAGATTGCGAACAAGATCGCGGCCCTCAAGATCCCGGGTGTCATACATAAGGTCCCCGGGGAAATCGAACAGGACCCGAACACGTAGGCGGCCTGCCCGCTGATGAACCGGGTTGTGCAGCTGCCCGGTTTAGCCGGGATTGCCAGCAACCTCGGGAAGGTCCTCACAGCACAGGGATACACGCCGAAAGGTTTGTCGGCGGCATTGCAACCTGAGGCGATCGATTCGGGCGACGATTATCGGTTCGCACCGGATCACTTCGAGGCCGCGGTGCTGGCTCGCCGGCTCGACAGTTCGCGGTTGTCGGCTCTTGTGAAGCTGTTCCTCGCCGGATCGGCGGTCCCGCAGGCCAATGCGGCCGACGCCTTGCAACCGCTGGGCGTTGAGACCCTGGTTGACGCGGGCCTGCTGAGGCTCAATGACGACCGGGTGCAGGCGGCGGTGCGCATCGGCTGGTGCGATGGACTGTTGGTCTGCCACGACTGGCACGACGGGCGGACCGCTCGCAGAGAAGATGTCGTGGGAGTGGCGCAGGCCTCGCTCACCCTTGCCGACCTGACCGTGCGCGAGCCGGGGGTTGATGTTCTGGATGTTGGGACCGGCGGCGGGGTGCAGGCGTACCTCGCGACTCGACACGCCAAGACCGTGACGGGCACCGACATCAATCCGCGGGCATTGGATCTCGCGGCATTTGGCGCTGCGCTCAATGGCTTTCAAGCACTGACCTGGCGCGAGGGCAGCCTGCTTGAACCGGTCGCCGATTCAACGTTCGATCTGATCACGATGAACCCGCCGTTCATCATCTCGCCGGACAACACCTTCATGTGGCGCGACGCCGCGCAATCCGGCGGCGTCGGCAGCCTGTGCCAGCTGTTGGTCGGCGAGATAGCCCGCCATCTACGACCGAACGGCTGGGCGTCGATGCTTGCAGGCTGGCTTCACGACACCGAAGAAGACTGGTCGACGCCCGTGCGATCGTGGCTGGCCGGGTTGGGTTGTGACGCTTGGGTTTTGCACTTCTCCAGCCAGGATCCAGTCAGCTACGCCCATTCCTGGCTGGCCCAAACCGAACACACCAGCGACCGCTTCAACACCTCGCTGGATCGCTGGCTGAACTTCTACCTCGAGCAGGACGTCCAAGCCGTCGCTACGGGAGCGATCATCCTGCACCGCAGTGCGGACAACGGCGAGTACACATGGACCGACGAAATGCCGCTCAGTCCGAGCGGGCCTGCGGGCGAGCAGATTCAACGGGTGTTCGCGCAGCGCCGTCGCCTGGCCAGGCTGTCAGATCCCAGTCATCTGCTCGACGAGGTGCTGGCACCACTGCCAGGAAGCCGTCTCGAACAGACGTTGCACCGCCACGACGGCACCTATCACCCCGCCCCCACGCAGCTGTGGGTGCACCCGGGCATCACCATCGGCGCGACCGTGCCTCCGGTCGCCCTCCCAGTCATGCTGGAACTCGACGGAGAACGGCCCTTATGTGAGTTGGTGAGCAACGCCGTCGAGAACACCGGGTTCGATCCCGACGAGGTCCGCGATCAAGCGCTGGCTGCATCCATCCGTTTGGTCGAGCTTGGTCTCGTCGAGTGGCGCTGACGCGATCGGATTAACCGAGACGTAGGTCACTTGTTCTTGTCTTTGTCATCCTTGTCCCGTGGCGGCGGGCGGTTGGCGACGACCGGGAACTGCCCGGTGAAGCCCTGGCGTTCCTGAGCGACCTCCAGCACCCGGCCGCGGACCGCATACCAGCCGACGATGAGGGCCGGAATGATGATCACCAGGCTGGCGACGGTCCAGGTGCCGATCGGCGGATCGAGTGCCATCAGCACGACGACGCCGAACAGGAATGCCAACGTTAGGTAGCCGGTGTAAGGCGTGCCCCACAACCGGAATGACGGCCGCTCCAGGATGCCGCGTTTCGACCAGCGGTAGAGCTGGATCTGACAGACGACGATGGTGCCCCAGGACGCGATGATGCCGAGGGCTGCAACGTTGAGGACGATCTCGAACGCCTCGCCGGGGAATAGAAGGTTGAGAATGACGCCAAACAGCCCGACGAGCGCGGTAAGGAAGATTCCGCCGTACGGCACGCCTCGCTTGGACATCCGCGCGGTGAACTTCGGTGCGCTGCCGTTCATTGCCATCGACCGCAGGATCCGGCCGGTCGAGTACAACCCGGCGTTGAGGCTGGAGAATGCGGCGGTCAACACGACGATGTTCATGATCGTGCCCGCACCGTCGACTCCGATCTTGGAGAAGAACGTGACGAACGGACTCTCGCCGGCCTTATAGGTGGTGTACGGGAGAAGAAGGGCCAGCAGGAACAGTGAACCGACGTAGAAGACAGCGATACGCGCGATCACCGAGTTGATCGCACGCGGCATGATCTTATGCGGATGGGCGGTCTCACCGGCCGCGGTTCCGACGAGTTCGACTGCGGCATAGGCAAATACGACGCCGGACATGACAATCACCAGCGGGAAGAGGCCGGTCGGGAAAAGTCCGCCGTTGTCGGCGATCACGCTGAAGCCGGTTGGCTGCCCCTGAATCTCGTAGCGGCCGGCCAGGAAGATGGTGCCCGCGACAAGAAATGTCATCAGCGCAAGGACTTTGATGGCCGCAGCCCAGAACTCGAGCTCCCCGAACAGGGTAACCGAGATGAGGTTGACGCTCACCACGGCCGCCAACGCGAGCAGGGCGATCAGCCACTGCGGGACGCTCCCGAACGACGTCCAGTAGTGGAAATAGGTGGCGATCGCGGTGCAGTCGACAATGGCCGTGAACGCCCAGTTCAGCCAGTACATCCAGCCGGCGACGAACGCCGCCTTCTCGCCGAGGAATTCGCGCGCATACGACACGAAGGACCCCGACGACGGCCGGTGCAGCACGAGTTCGCCCAGCGCCCGCAGGATGAGGAAGACGAAGATGCCGCAGAACGCGTAGCTCAAGAAAAGGCCCGGTCCGGCGTTGTGTAGTCGAGAGCCTGCACCGAGGAACAGTCCGGTGCCGATGGCACCGCCGATCGCGATCATCTGCAGCTGCCGGGGCTTGAGGCCCTTGTGGTAGCCCTCGTCCTCCGCCAGCAGCGCGGAGTTGTCGTACGTCGACGGCTTGGGTTCAGTGGTCATCGAAGCAGTCCTCGCTCTAGTCAGTTTCCGGGTGACGCAGGATCAACGGGGTTACCAGCGGCATCCCACTGCTCCGGAGGTCCTGGCGTATCGCTGACGTCACGAAACGTCATCACGAAGCCGCATACGGCGACCACGGCCGCAATCGCGTAGCCGATGATCGAATACCAACCGGCGTGGAGGTACGCGGTGACCGCGACGATGAACATCGCCAGGAACACCAGCGACATCCCGATCAATGGAATCTTCGCAAACAAATCAATGCGTGCCATGAGACTCACCTCGGTAGACCGAATGACGGTGTACCAGTGATACACCTTCCGGCGTTGTCGCGCAGACCAAACAGAAGGCGCAGCTCGAAACGTCGGGGCTGAGCATCTGCTCGCATTCCGCGACCTGGCATGACTCCAAGGCGCAAAATTGAGCCCATGAATTCAGGGCCGAATACCCAAGTCGACGAGGTCGCGCCGGACATCTTCCGGATATCCACCTGGGTCCCGGACGTCACCGAGAATGGCTTCACGTTCAACCAGTTTCTGCTGACGGGCGACGAACCGATGCTGTTCCACTGCGGCCATCGACAGTTGTTTCCCCTCGTGTCGGAGGCCATCAACCAGGTCGTCCCGCTGGAGAAGCTGCGATGGATCTCGTTCGGCCATGTCGAGGCCGACGAATGCGGAGCGATGAACCTGTTACTGGCCACGGCCCCCAACGCCGAAGTCATCCACGGTGCGCTGGCATGCATGGTGTCGCTGACCGACCTGTGCGACCGACCCCCGGTCGTGGCCCAAGAGGAGGGCGTGCACGACATCGGCGGGCACCGACTCCGCTTCATCCCCACCCCGCACGTGCCGCACAACTGGGAGGCGGCACTGTGGTTCGACGAGACCACGTCGACGCTCTTCGCGGGCGACCTGTTCAGCCACACCGGCCGCTGTCCCTCGCTGACCGAGTCTGATTGTGTAGCACCGGCATTGGAGGCTGAGGAGATCTTCCATGCCACCGGGCTGACCACCAACCTCGGGCCGACGCTGGAGCAACTCGCCGAGCTGTGTCCGACCACTCTGGCGATCATGCATGGCTCGTCTTACACCGGCGACGGCGCAGCGCAACTGCGGTCGCTTGGTGAGGGATATGCCGCGATGGCGGGTACCGGATGACGGCACGATGGCCCCTGACCACTGTTGTGTCTGTCGGCGCCGTCGTGACTGCCTGCCACACCAGCACCCCGGGTGCACCCGAGACAAGCGCGAAATCGCCCGCTGAGCCCAGCTTTCCGACCAGCTCGCCGACGGTGGCTGCGCCGGACGCGGAGGTGCTGCCGCCGGAGAACGGCTATGTGTTCATCGAGACAAAATCGGGTAAGACCCGGTGCCAACTCAACGAAGAAGAGGTCGGCTGCGAGGCGCAGTTCACCAATTCACCGGTGGTCGACGGCGGCCGGGCCAACGGCGTGCAGCTGACCGCGAACGGTGAAATCACTTGGCTGGTCGGCAATCTGGGCGACATCCCCGTCGTCACCCTCGACTATCGGACGTACTCGGCGGTCGGCTGGACGATAAATGCCGGCGAGGACAGCACCCGGTTCACCAACGACCGCACCGGGCACGGCATGACCGTCTCCGTCGACGGCGTGCAGGCGTTCTAAGGTCAAGCGATGACAGCCGCTCAGCGAGAACGCGCCGCCCTGGTAGAGACCATGCGCACCGTCGGGCCGGACGCCCCGACACTCTGCGGGGACTGGACGACGCGCGACCTCGCGGCGCACCTGGTCGTGAGGGAAGGCAGGCTGGACACCACTCCGGGTATCGCAATCCCGTTCCTGGCCGGTTACACCGAGAAGGTTCGGCGGCAGGCCGCCGAGTCCACCGACTGGAACGAGCTGCTCGACACCATCGCGTCCGGCCCGCCGCTCTATTCGCCGTTCAAGGTCCTCGACCCGATAGCGAACATGGGCGAGATGTTTATTCACCACGAGGACGTACGGCGAGCTCAGGAGGGTTGGGAACCAAGGCGGCTCGATGATGCGACGGTGAGGGCGCTGGGCCGGGGGCTTCCACTCATGGCCCGGCTGACGCTGGGCAGGGTGCCCGCGCGAGTGTCGCTGTGCACGCCGGACGGCAAGACACTGGCCACCGTCGGCAGCGGATCGGCGCTGACCGTGACCGGCGAGCTCGGCGAACTCACGCTGTTCATCGCAGGACGAGACGAGGCGCGACTCACGTTCTCCGACGCCCAGGCGGTCCAGTCGGTCCGCGCCAATCGCCGCGGACTGTGATGTTTGGGCCGCCCTGGCCTAAAAGGGCGTAGTACAGCAAGCGCCTCTAGGCTGGCGGTCGTGGATTTCCGCATATTCGTCGAACCTCAGCAAGGCGCCACCTACTCCGATCAGCTCGCCGTCGCGCGGGCAGCCGAGGATCTGGGCTATTCGGCCTTCTTCCGGTCCGATCACTATGTCGCGATGAGCGGCGACGGGCTGCCGGGGCCGACCGACTCATGGGTGACGCTGGGCGGAATCGCGCGCGAGACGTCGACGATCCGGCTCGGCACAATGGTCACGTCGGCGACCTTCCGCTACCCCGGCCCGCTCGCCATCTCGGTCGCGCAGGTCGACGAAATGAGCGGCGGCCGCGTCGAATTGGGCATCGGCGCGGGCTGGTTCGAGGCGGAACATCAGGCGTATGCGATCCCGTTCCCCTCACTTGGCGAGCGCTTCGACCGGCTGACCGAACAGCTGCACATCATCACTGGGTTGTGGACGACGCCTGTCGGAGAGAAGTTCGATTACGCGGGTACGCATTACACCGTTGCGGAATCGCCGGCGCTGCCCAAACCCTCGCAATCCCCACACCCGCCGATCATCATTGGCGGCGGCGGTCCCAAGCGCACACCGGCGCTGGCGGCCGAGTTCGCCACGGAATTCAACATGCCGTTCGCCCCATTGGACGCGACGAAGACGCAATTCGAACGCGTCGCGGCAGCCGTCACAGCTGCGGGGCGAGCGCCGGACTCCCTGACCTATTCGTCGGCTTTCGTGGTGTGCGCCGGTCGCGACGATGCGGAGGTCGCACGACGGGCGTCCGCGATTGGCCGGGAGGTGGACGAGCTGCGCAGCAACTCCCCGACCGTTGGAACGCCCGCCGAGATCGCGGACAAGCTGGCTGCCTACACCGACGCCGGCGTGCAGAGGGTGTACCTGCAGCTACTCGACATGTCAGATCTCGACCACCTGGAGTTCTTTGCCACCCAGGTAGTCCCCCAATTCGGCTGACCCAGCGTCTGGCCACGTCCCGCGGCTACTATCACTGGCCATGGCAGGCCGGGACCCCGACGACCACGACGACGAATCGTCGTCGTCTGATCCGTGGTACAACCGCACCCCTGCAGTGATCGGGGCGAGCGCGGTCGGCCTCGCGGTGATCGGGCTCCTCATCACGGCCGTGACATTCGTGTCGCGCCAGTTCAACGAGCCCGAGCAGGCGCCGCTGGACTTCGTCCAGCCGTCGTTCTCCGCAACCGCGACCCGGTCGGTGTCGACGCCGACCACCACCGCGACGATCACCAGCACCAGCCCACCGGTCACCACCGACATCGACGGGCCGTCGTCCACCACCTCGTCGTCGGACACCTCCAACACCGACACAACGAGCACCACACGGACCGCGTGGACACAGCCGTACACGCCGCCTGGCGGTGAGGAGTCAGAGCCGCCGTCGACGCGCCGCGGGCCCCGTACGAATGTGACGCGCACGCTCTATCCGCAGCCCTGACCGCCTACTATCAGTGCCCGTGGCGCGCTACGGACCTCCAGACGACCCGAACAACCCTGACAACCAACCGACCGCCTACATCAACTACGGCGATCAGGGCCCACCGACGACAGAGCCGGTGCCCTGGTATCGCAAACCCGTGGCGCTGGTCGCATTCGGCGCGCTCGGCGCGGTGCTGATCGCGTTGGTCATCTACGGCCTCGTCAAGCTGATCACTGGCGGCACGTCGCCAGACACCCCGCCGGCCACACTCACCCCGATCACCCGCACCACCACATCGGTGACCGCGCCGACGACAACTACGGCGAACACCACAACTGAGCCGACGACCACCGAGCCGACGACAACCACCACCACAACCACCGAACCCACCACGACGACAACGACGACAACCACCACTACGACGACCACCGAGCCGAGCGTCAGCACGAGTACGAGCACCAGCACGGTTACCCAGACCGTCACGGTTCCACCACCGCCCTGACGTGTCCCGCGCCGCCTACGCCCACGACGCCGTCGTGATCCTCGATCCCGGCGGGGATTCCCGCGCCCCTGGTGGCGCGATAACGGTTGCGCTGTGCGGACATTGGGACCACGAGCCGCCATGTCCGCTGGCTCCGCACCACACCGATGCGTCACCGGCCGGTGACGATACTTTCCGGGTGCGGGTGCTGTTCGCCGCCGATCCTGCCGACGAGGAGCGGGTGCGTTCGTTGATCGCAGAGGCGCTGTCGTCGGGGCGGCTGACGGGGCCCGACGGCCGAGTCACGCGCTGGATGGTCCAGTCCAGCGACGCAGGAAGCATCCATCCCGACGAGGCCGACCACGCCGCCCGGCTTATCGCGAATTAGCGT
Organism: uncultured Actinomycetota bacterium; assembly: GCA_963766465.1. GTDB lineage: Bacteria > Actinomycetota > Actinomycetes > Mycobacteriales > Mycobacteriaceae > Mycobacterium. Next base: position 270,565 of record CAVXZT010000008.1, on the reverse strand, counting down.
CCGCGAGCGGCATATTGCGCGACAAGCGCCTCGGCGCTGCGCACGGCCGCGCGGCAAGCACGGGTGGTGAACGGGTCGTTGAGCGGATGGTCGGCGCGGCGCCGCCATCGTTGCGCCGCCGCGAACGCCGCCCTCGGCCCGTCGTAGGGCGCGTCGGGCTGCAACCCCAGCCTACTTGCGGCGTCGGTACCAGAGCCGCCGATGATGCGTCGCAGCGACGCCATCTCATCTTCGTTCAATGTCGTTTGGCGCGAACGTAATTGGCTCAGCAGCCGGAGCTCTTCGAAGGCGTGGGTGTCGGCAAGCAGCGGGTCGATGTCTTCGACGATGTAGCGCGTCGCGTAGATCGGGTTGGCCTCAACGAACCGCCGCAGCGACAGCAATGCGGTGTGCGCCTTGAGTAGATCCGAGCGTTGCGCGAACTGCTGGTCGATGACGTCACGAAGCGCCACCAACCCGCTGCGCTCCAGCAGCTCGTCGGCCAGCGCTACCGAATCGTTGACACCGGCGCGCAGCACCGCGATCGAGATCCTGATGCCGAACATGCCGAACCGGTCCAGAAGTGCGGCGCGGGTGGCGGCGTCCACAGGAAGCGAACTGTCCTCCCGCACGAAACGGTCCACCGACAGCATGGCCTTGGTGAGCTCGACGGCGTCGACCCCCGCCAGCTTCTCCAGCGCGACGAACTCGCTCTGTCGCAATGTGCGGGCGGTCAAGGCCAACAGCCCCGACACCGGCACGACGGCCTGGCAGATGCCGGTCTTGTCCATTTCGGTGGTGAATCGTTTCGCCACATCCTTGGCCGATAGCATCGCGTCGATCCGGCCCGCGCCGATCTCGTCGGCGCGCGAGGCGACCCCGATGACGCCGAGCGCACCTGCCGATCCGCCGACGAGCTCACCGATCTGCTTGAGCAGCGCGATATCCGCGGCATTCAAGGTGCGCAGCAGGAACACCACCGCGTCGACGCGCGGTACGCCGTCTTGCGGCACCAGCAGCCGCAAGGTGCGTTCGGAGACGTCGCGCGACAGCGAGGATGTGCCCGGCGTATCGATGATGGTGGCGTCGATCAGCTCAGCGGCGGGCCACTCGACGTCCAGGTCTGCGACGTCCTCCGGGTCGAGGCTGGCGAAGTCGAACGTCAGCCCGCCGTTACGTGCGATCGCCACATTGGAGCGGCGGCCGCCGCGGTGGTTGGCCGTCACCTTCGGGATGGGACCGTGCCGGAACCAGGTGACGATGCGGGTGGCCTCGGTGGCATCGGTTGGCGCAATGTCCTCGCCCACAAGCGCATTCACGAGCGTCGACTTGCCTGCCTTCAAGGTGCCTGCCAGCGCGATGCGGATCGGCTGGTTGAGCCGATAGCCGATGCGTTCCAGCTCGTTGTGCACGTCGGGCCGCTGACTGTAGGCCGGATCGTTGCGATATGCCTGGATGGTTCCGCCCAGGATCGCGCGCACCTGATCGCTAGTGCTCATCTCGCGCTACTCCCCAACGTTCCGGGCTGCCCTTCCATTTCGGCAATGGCCGGTGGTCCAGCTTAGAGCTACGTGGTGCCCACGGGCTCGCGGGCCGATTCGTTGGCGCCTGGCGCCAGCTTGACCGCGTGATCGGTCACCTGATTGAGAATGTTGAGCTGCCGCTCGAGCTCGCGGATCCTGCCGGTGAGCTCGTGTTCCTCGAGCTGAGCCGATGCGATGGTCGCCTGCAGCGATTCGTTCAGCGAGCGGGTGGTCTGGTTGGCGATGCCGCGGTAATGGTCGCGCAGTTGCCGCTGAATTCCCTTGAGCCGGTCGCGCGACTCTTTGTTCACCACAAACGAGACATCGTCGACGAAGCGGCGCATGTTCATCTTCGCCTCGTTGCGCACCCGCATCATCCGGTTTTCCATGTCCTCCTTGTAGGCCTTGCGGCCCAACAGAACACCGGCGCCCAGCGACAGTGGGTTGAACATGCCCAACCCGGCGAACGAGGTCAGCATGCCGAACATCAGCACGCCACCGTACGATCCGCGCATGCCCGTGACGACCTTGTGACCGGCCTTGATCGGCTTGGCCTCCAACTTGGCCACAGACTTCAATTCCCCAAAACTGGCCCCCATTTCGCGGGCGTCGATCTGCGGCATCTTGATCGCCTCGAGGCCGGCCTCGACGAACGTCCGCGCCACCTCCTGGGCAAGCACATCGGCGCGCTGATAGGCCCAGACGAAGTTGTCGCCGACGGCGGTGGCGATTGCGTCCTCCAGCTCGGCGCCGATCTCGGCCCAGTGTTGAGTCGGGTCGCAGTTGTCGATCACGTGCTCGGTGTGCTGCGAGATGGTCCGGAACCGGCCGCGCAGGTCGTGGTCGACATCGGCTGTCAGATCGGCAATTCCGTCGTTGAGCACCTGCTGCCACAGCGCGGTCTGCTGCAACGCGTCCTGGGCCTCCTGTTTGCGGCGCTCGAGCTCGCCCTTCAACCGATCGCGGGCTTCCGGATCGTTGATCGCAGCCAATTCGGAATCCACTGCCAGGGTGAGATGCTCTGCAGCCGAACGGACCTCGGCGAGTACCTGGTCGCGGACCCGATCGTTCTCCCGGGACAGCACCTTCTCGCTGAGGTACTTCACGATCGCTGGGAAGTTCGACTCCTCGTTGAGTTCCTTGTCGTTGAGCTGGATGGCGTGGCTGCGCAGCAGCGACGAGGCCGGAATGATTGGTGTCGAGAGCCCGGCGCGCTGCAGGTGCGCCGTATTGACCTCGAGGATCTCCCGCCAGTGCGGGTAGAGGTCGGTCTTCGTCGCGATAATGGTTGCGACGGGGCAGATTTCGAACGCCTGACGGATGAACGTCATCTCGGGTTCGGTGAACTCCTGGCTGGTGTCGCTGACCATAAGCATGGCGTCAGCGTCGGGCAACAATCCGAGCGTGGCCGACAGATGCGGCTGGCCGTGGCCACCGACGCCGGGAGTGTCGACGAATACCAAGCCACCCTTGAGCAAGGGGCTGTTCGCAGTCACCGCGACTCGAAGTACCTGCCTGCCGCCGGCCGCGGGATGGCGACGCAGATCGTTCTTGATGTCTGCGACCGGGATCTCGATCGCATCGGGCTCGCCTTCGTCGGTTCCGGTGACGATCAGCTTCGCCGATGCCTGCTCGCCGAAAGACACCATCGTGGCGACCACTGTGGTTTCGTCATCGCCGACGCGGGAGACAGGCACATTCAGCAATGAATTCAGAAGCTGGCTCTTACCCTGCTTGAGCTGGCCGGCGATCACGACCCTGATCTGCGGATCGGTGATCCGCTCCTTGGCCGTGGCCAGTCGCTCGACCAGATCGCCACGCTCGTTCGCATCCGCGATCTTGCTTGTGTGGTCGATCAGCTCGACGATGACCTTGACCTTGCGGGGGTCATTGGGTTGCGTCATGGTGTCCTTTTATTTCGTCCGCCGCCGTTGTTCTAACGGTAGGCGTGCCAGCTGGCGCGAATCAGGATCCGTCCTCGAACAGGGTGCCCGATTCGGGAGTCTGCTCGGCGGTCTTGAAGTACGGCAATAACAACGAATCCGCAGGCGCATCCGCCTCGTCTGCAGGCGCCTCACTGGAGTCAACCGCGTCAAACCCCACCCCAAACCGGCCCTCAGCCGCCTCCTGCGTCGACGCGAAATCCTGCGCCGAAGCCGGCTCCGGAGCATCGTCGAGATCAACCTCGAAGTAGGGCAACAACAACGAATCCGCAGGCGCATCGGCATCGGCATCGGCTACAGGCGCCTCGCTCGAGTCAACCGCGTCAAACCCCACCCCAAACCGGCCCTCGGCCGCCTCCTGCGTCGAAGCGAAGTCCTGCGCCGAAGCCGGCTCCGGAGCGGAGGTGGAATCGAGGCCCGCTTCGATGCCGTGATGCTCGGACACCGCTCGCTGCAGCGCCTCGATCGGATCGAGGCCACCCAGCGTCAATCCGGTAGGGGCAACCGAGGCGGCCACCGCCTGCAATTGGTCTGTCGACACGTCCGCGAGGCCCGCGGCCCCGAGCGCCTCGTTCGGATCTTTGATGAAGGCGTCGGCTGTTTCCGGGTTGCTGAACAGACCGAGCATGTAATCGACCAAGGTGGCCATTTCGGTGTCCTTCGATTGGTGCGCTTGATTATCGTCCGGAAACAGCAGGCTCAGGGCCGGTTCGTCACCGGAATGCCAACTGGCGGGGACCTGTGGTTGGTCCCCGCCAGCTGCGCTATTTCGTTGTCTCGCCGATCAGAACAGGTCGACGTCAACACCCTGGCTGATGTCGTGGCTGTCGTGCGTCGAGTTGTCGTCGTGGCTGTCGGTCGTCGAATTGTCGGTGTTGTGGCTGTTCGACGAGTTGTCATCGTGGCTGGCGTCGATGCCACCCGAGATGTCGCCGCCGCCGGTGTCGACAGTCGTGACGTCGCCGCCACCGGTGTTCGTGGTGGTGGTCTGCGTCGGAGCGATAACCACTCCGCCGCCGCCGCCGGCGTTGGCGTTGCCGCCGTCACCGCCACCGAGGATGCCGCCGGCACCGTTGCCACCGGTGGCATTGCCGCCGCTGGTGTCGATGTCGCCAGTCACGACGACCGGGCCGTCGTTGTCCTGGATGATGTCGCCGCCGCCTGTGTTCTGGCTGGTGGCGTCGACGTCGTTGTCGTCACCGATGATCACTGGAGAGCCGTTACCGGTCTCGATGTCTCCGGTCACGTTGCCGTCGTTGTCGTCGCCGACCACGTTGCCGTCGCCCTCGACGTTGGTGTTGTCGATGTCGCCGGCATTGCCGGTGTTGATGACGCTGCCGTCGGACGCGGTGTTCTTGTCACCGAAGGTGATGTCACCGAAGTCCAGGTTGACATTGCCGACGCCCTGCTGCTGGTCCTCACCCGCGGCGTTCACCACATTGGTCTCGGGGCTCAGGAAGCGGGTGTCGTTGTGGCTCAGCGTGTCGTTGTTGCTGAACGCCTGGGTCTCCGGAGCGAAGACGTGCTGCGGAGTGAAGGCCATGCCGTGCGTCTGGGCCACTGCCTGCTGCAGGCCGTGGACCGGGTCGCCGCCGCCCTGGATGACCGCGGCGGGCGCCACGGAGGCGGCCACTGCGTTCACCTGAGCCGCCGAGACGTTCTGCACGCCGGCGTTCTGCATGGACTTGGCGGGGTCGTTGAGGAAGGACTGGGCCTGAACCGGGTCGCGGAACAGGTCGAGAATCCAATCGAGAACGTTGGTCATTTCGGTGGTCCTTTTCTGTGTGTGTTTCTGGGAGCTGGTCGCCGGCGTGTCCGGCGAACTGGTGACAACGTTATGGACCTCGCGACGTTGCAGAAACGGGGTCAGAACCCCTCCCTACTGGAACACATCCCGGGATAGTAGTGGGGCCGTCATTAGGGGATTAGGGGGTAATTGGGGGAAATGCTCTCGATGTCCGGCGGCGGCGGTATTTCTGCACCTCAAACACACGAAATGCGTGACCCGAACGGGCCACGCATTCTGTGTTGGTTGGGTTGCCGACTAGTCGAAGATGTCGAAGCCCGACGAGTCGGTGTCGACGTGGTGACCCTCGGGGGCCGCATGGCTCCAGTCGTCCATCGAAGGCGCATCATCGATGGGCACGTCATCGATCACCGGGCCGTCGAACTGCAGCGACGGGTCGTCGAGGCTTGCCACCTCGGGCACGCCGGCGTTGGCCACCGTGTCGAGCCCCGACTGCACAGCAGCATCGGGTTCGGTGACGAGTTGGTTGGCCATCGAATACGCTTCGTCGACCGCAACGGCTGGTACATGGTCGTCGAACGCATCGAACGCGGCGGTTGCCGCGCCACTTGCCCACACGTTGCCCGACGGGTCGTCGACCAGACCTTCGGTGCCCGTGGAGGGCACCGCCATCGATAGTGATTCCGAAACGACAGGAATCAGATTGTTGACGTCCACGCTGGTCACATCGGTCAAATTCGCGGCGGCGATGGCCTGCCCCGGATCAGCGGCGTAGGCTGCGGCGGCATCGGGATCACGCACCAACGACATCACAAAGTCGAGTAGCGAGTTTGCCATGAAACACCCTCCTTCCCATTACAGATATATAAGCGGCGATAGCCCTAAGGCTTGAACCCGATGCTATCGACGGAAGCGGCAGCGGTGATCGGTGCCAAACCCACCTCTCCCGTATTGGCGTTAGGGGACTGACCGTTAGGGGTTTGGCGCCACTAGGGGGATCTACCGGTTCCGGGCCTCGTCAGCCGCTATCGTGAGCATCGGCCGAATTCGGGGCCAACCAATGAGGGGAACTTGACGTCCTCCCCGGATTGAAGACCGGAGATTTCAACCCATCCATCCCACCGACTTACGCGCCAGGAGTAACGAGTTGAGGTTCACGGTTCGCAGACCGCCTACTGGCGAGGTCTCCCCGTGCTGTCACCGCCCGCCCGGCGGCGATGTTGCGTGCAGCGTTGACGTTGGCGTTGCACCGTCCAGCTGTGCAGGCTTGGCACTCGAACACCGCTTGGCTCTTGCGGTTTCCGGGTGCGACGTGTCCGCACGCGGAGCATCGTTGCGACATAGCAGCACCGTAGCCACCGACACCGACATCCCCGGCCCAAGCAGCCCTATTCCATCGTGATACGCATCCTCCCCGACATAAAGTCCAAGCTTTCCAACCGAAAGAGACTTCGATGAGCGACTCACTCGGCTTGTCGATTGGGATCACCAACCTGGTGGCGGCCCGGATCGGGCGCCCTCTGGTCATGCGCCGTTCCGTTCTCACGCTGTTCAACGATCGCGGCGCCGAAGTCGGCGTGCCGGGTGAGAACACCGTCCTGAGCCAGCCCGGCCTCGTGCTGAGTGGTTTCGTCGAGCGTGTCGGCGACCCGGTGCCGCTGGTGGCCGCCGACGGCTCTCCACACGTCGGCGAGCGAGTGCTCGTCGAGGCCCTCGACGCGATGGCACGCACAGTCGGCGGTGGCGCCCCGATCGCGATCGCGGTGCCCGCACACTGGGGGCCTGCGATGGTCGGTGCGCTGCGGGGTGCGCTGCGCGCGAAGCCCAGCCTCGCGCCGAACGGTGTGCCCGCGGCGCTCGTCCCTGATTCGGTCGCGGCGCTCGCCGCTCTGCAGGCCGCACCCGGGCTGCCGGCGAGCGGCGTCGTCGCACTGGTGGACCTTGGCGGCAGCGGAACCAGCGTCACGATGGCCGACGCCGGCTCGAACTTCGCGCCGATCGGCGAGACGGTCCGCTTTTCGGATTTCTCAGGCGACCAGATCGACCAGGCACTGCTCAACCATGTGGTGTCAGGAATCGCCGACGCCAACAACGCCGATCCCACCGGCACGCTGGGGCTCGGGGCGCTGGCCCGGCTGCGTGACGAGGCCAGGCAGGCCAAGGAGCGGCTGTCCGCCGAGACAGCGACTGTCGTGCCCGCGGCGCTGCCCGGCTTCAACTCCGACATCCGAGTCACCCGCAACGAGCTCGAGGGCCTCATCTCGGGGCCGCTGGCCGGTCTGCTGAACACCATCGAAGAAACGTTGCAGCGCAACAACATTCCTGTTGCCTCGTTGTCCGCCGTCGCGACGGTCGGCGGCGGGGCCAACATTCCGCTGGTCACCCAACAGCTGTCGGAGCGGCTGCGCGCTCCCGTCGTCACCACGCCGCAGTCGCAACTCAACGTCGCTGCGGGCGCCGCGCTGGTTGCCGACCGCGCACTGGAGGCAGACGCACCTACCGGGATGGCGCCGACGGGTTTGGCGCCTGCTGCGGACGCGCCGACGGGCATGTCCGCAGCGGGTTGGGCCGCCGGCGCCGCAGGAGTGGCCGCCTCCGAGTCGGCGTCCGACGGCGCTGCGTCGGCGACGTTCCGCGCGCTGGCCTGGTCGCAGGACGACACGCCTGGCGCAGAGCCGGTGCCGTACTCCGGCGAGGACTACACCTTCGAGCAGGGACCGACCGACGCCCGTCCCCAGGTTGCGTTCGCGCACGAGGAAGAGGGATACGAGCCCGAGCCGGGACCGCTGCCCTGGTACAAGCGCCCGCCACTTCTGTTCGGGGCGGCCGCGGCGGCCGTGCTGCTCGCGATTGGCGGGCTGGCGGTCACGCTCACCGGCACCAGCAGCAACACCGGCCCGGTGACCGAGACGGCCACTCAAGTCGAGACCGGACCGTCGCCCGACGGACCACCGCCTCCACAAACGTCGGAGACGATTACGGTGACCGGCTCCAACGGCGAACCGAGCACCACTGTCGTGCCGCCTCCCCCGCCGCCGTCGACGACGACGACGCCACCGACGACGACCACAACAACGACCACCACAACGACGACCACCACCACGACCACCACCACCACGACGACCACGCCACCGACCACCACGACAACGACGACATCGAAACCGCCGACGACGACCACCACGACCTCGGCTGCGGCGTTGGCGCCGGCAACGACCACCACTTAGCCGTGACCTATGACGAGACCGGCGTCCGAACCGCTGACCGACATCCCGCCGGCCGCGCAGGAAACCGTGGCGTCGCTGCGCGCCGCGCCGACGGCGCCAATCAAGGTACTGGTATCCGGAGGCATCGGAACAGGTAAGAGCTCGGTCCTCGCGGCGATCCGGTCGGCGTTGCGCGACGCAGGGATCGCGGTGCTGACGAGAGCGCCCCGCGACGGCGATGATTCGGCCGCGGCGGTCGTCATCGACGATGCGCACCTGCTCGACGATGCAGAACTCGGCCAGCTCGCCGAGCGTGTCGCCGATCCCGCGTCGACGGTTATCGTGGCCGCCCAACCGCTCGCACACCACACCGCGCTGCGCTCACTCGCCACCGCGATGGAGCGGGAGAGCCCCGTGGTATCGCTTGGCGCACTCAGTCCCGCCGAAGTCAACCGCCGTGCAGCCGAGATGCTCGGCGCCCCAACGACTTCCGAGATCATCAGATCGTTGATCGTGGCGACAGCGGGCCTGCCGTTCCTGCTTCAGCCCGCGATCGCCGCGGCTGGCTCACCCGATGGCGAGGAGCCGGCCACTGCGATCATGCAGGCGGCCAAGTTCGCGTTGATCGAACGGCTGCGCCGGCTCGACGAACCGGTGCTCGACACGCTGCTGGTGTCGTCGCTGAGCCCGGAGCTGGGACCCGACGACGTTGCCGCGGCGCTGCGGGTCGGCGTGGACGATGCGCAAGCACTCGTCGACCGCGCCCGTGCCAGCGGCCTGATCGAGCCGTCGCACAGCCATACGTTCCTCCGATCGGTGCACCGCTGCATCGCTGGGATCATCGGCACCGCGCGCCACCACGACACCGAGATCTCGCTACTGGCTTCGCAACTCGAATCGTCAACGCTGTCAGCGGATCTCGCGTTGCGGATGGCCGAGCACGGGCTGCAGGACGACCGACTGGCCACCGAGCTCGCCGAGCTGGCATCGCGCACCCGTGGCCAACCGGCTCGGGCGGCGCGACTGTATCGGGCCGCCGCCGATGCGGGAGCGACGGCGCTGTCCGCGCGCCTGGCCGACGCACTCGCGCTGACCGGCGACTGCACGACAGCAGGTCGGCTGGCCGACGAACTTCTCGGGTCAGACGACGCGGCCGAGCGCGCCGCCGCGGTCCGCATCGCGGCCAGCATCGCGTTGCACGACGGCAGCGCGGCGCAGGCGGCCGACCTGTTCCGGTGGCTCGGTCCGTACCCCGACGCGTTCGTCAGCGCGTCGAGCGCCATAGTTGCGGTCGCCGCGGGTGACCTCGACACCGCACGGGCGGCGCTGACTGCGGAGAGCACGGGCCCGCCGACGTCAACGGCACGCGCCGCAAGCAGCCTCGCCGAGGGACTGCTGTTGTCGATGGATCAGCCGTACCCGGTCGCCGTTGCGCGGCTGGGACATTCGATCACCGCCGAACAGCAGGCGCCGGGAGTTTCGCCCGACACTCCCGCCGCACTGGTGACGCTGGCCGCATTGCACGGCGGCGACCCCGTCCGCGCCCGCAGCGTGATCAGTCGGGCGGTGCGCGGAGGCGGCCAGACGGACACGGCAGACGAATCGTTCTCTTCCCACCGGCACCGGCTGCTGCTCGGCTGGGTGCGGATGCTCGACGGACAGCTGTCTGCGGCGGCCGCCGATGTCGCAGCAACGGCCGATGCGGCGCTGCACCGCCGCGACGCGCTGTGGGCCGCCGCGCTGCAGACGGCGATCGCGAGGCGCACTGGCGACAGCGGTGCGGTGCAGAAGCATTGGTACGCCGCGGTCGAGGTGCTCGCCGAATACTCGATGGACCTGTTTTCGCTGCTGCCGCTCGGCGAGTTGTGGGTGGCCGCCGCAAGGATGCGTCAGGTCGACCGGCTGCAGCACACCCTGACCGAGGCGTTCACATTGCTCGAGTCGCTCGGCAATCCCGTGCTGTGGTCCGTGCCGCTGCACTGGGCTGGCGTGCACGCCGGGATTCTGGCCAGTTCGCCGGAAGCGGTTGCGCCGCACGGCCAGGCGTTGACCGCAGCGGCCGCCCACAGCGCATTTGCCAAGTCGCTGGCGTCCGCGGGGCGGGCCTGGCTGCGGGTGTTGGCCAACCACGTCGACACCGACGAGGTGACCGCGGCGGCGCGGGGGTTGTCGCAGTTCGGCCTCACCTGGGACGCCACCCGGTTGGCCGGCCAGGCTGCGCTGCAGACTCCCGACGGACGCGTCTCCGGGGCGATGCTGCAACTGGCGCGCGATCTCAAACAGGCCATCGCGGTCGACGACGCGCCGGGTGTCGAATCTGCGGCCGTCGTCACGGACGGTGTTCGCAGCGGCGCGTCGCGGCCTGCCTCCACGAGGTTGTCCGACCGCGAACGCGAGGTGGCCGAACTACTGCTCCTCGGGATGCCGTATCGAGACATCGGCAGCCAGCTGTTCATCTCGGCCAAGACCGTCGAGCACCATGTCGCGCGGATCAGGCGCCGGATCGGCGCCGAGTCGCGGTCGGAGATGTTGTCGATGCTGCGCGCGATGCTGGCGCCACAGGGCTGAGCCCCCAACGCGGCCGAATCCCCTAGTCGAAATCCCCTAAAGGGGTCGTTGCGGGACGGGTCTGGCACCGGATTTGCTGTGTCACCAATCACCATACGGTCGATCGCATGTTCAATTCCCCAGGCAACCAGGGCCATTCCGTAGGCCTTTCCGTCGGCGCGACGAACCTCGCCGGCACCCGCGACGGGCAGACCGCCGTCATCCGTCCCGCTGAGCTGACGCTGCAGGGCCAGCGGCTTACCGGCTTCGTCGACCGCGTCGGCGATCCGGTGCCGCTCGTCGCCCCCGACGGCTCGAAGCATCGCTCAGAAGAACTGCTCGCCGATGCGCTCGGCGCGATGGCCCATGCGGTCACCGCCGGCATCCCGGCGGCCGACGTCGCCGTCACCGTGCCCGCGCACTGGCGCGCGTCGGTCGTCGACACCTTGCGTCGGAATCTGCGCGGCAAGCTGCCGGTGATTTCCGACGCGACGGCGGCGTTGACGGCGTTGCGCGCGAACCCGGGCCTGCCGACGCACGGCGTCATCGTGCTCTGCGACTTCGGCGGTAGCGGCACCAGCATCACGCTCGCCAACGCGGCACGGGACTTCTCGCCGTTCGGCGAGACCGTCCGTTTTTCCGACTTCTCCGGTGATCAGATCGATCAGGCCCTGTTGACGCACGTCGTTGCCGGACTTGACGACGGGTCGCAGGCCGATCTGTCGGGCACCGCGATGGTCGGGTCTTTGGTGCGGTTGCGCGACGAATGCCGGCGCGCCAAGGAACGGCTGTCGGAAGCGACGGCCACGGCCGTCGTCGCCGAGTTGACGGGCCAGCGCACCGATGTGCGCGTCACGCGGACCGAACTCGAGGACCTGATGGCCGCGCCGCTCGCGGAATTCCTTGCGGTGCTTGGCGATACGCTGGAGCGCTACGGGGTGCCCGCTGCGAGCGTGTCGGCGGTTGCCACCGTCGGCGGTGGTGCCCGCATTCCGCTGATCACTCAGCGGCTCTCCGAGCACCTGCGTGCCCCCATCGTGACGACACTGCACCCGCAGCTCACCGCGGCCGAGGGCGCGGCGCTGTACGCGCACCGCAGCCGAGTCGTCGACACGGCCACCGCGCTGACGCCGACCGCGCCGGCGGCTGCCGCAGCCACTGCGACGATTGCGGCCGCCTCTGCGGCGACGGCGCTGGCCTGGTCCGAAGACGACGTCAGCGAGGAGGTGCTGCCCTACCACAGCGTCGCTGACGTGATGGAGTCTCGCCCCGAGGTGCACTTCCGCCACGAGGAATGGCGGGACGACGCACCTCCGCGGCGCAGCCCACTTGTGCTGTTCGGCCTGGCGGCGGTCGCCGCGGCCATCGCGACGACCGTGTTCGGCATCAGTTTGGTCAGCGACACCACCACGACCCCGGTCGATGCGGCAACCACCGCCTCGTCCGTTCCCGCGCCTGCGGCGTCGGCGCCTCTCCCAGCTCCCCCGGCGCCGCAGGCCCCACAAGTGACGACTGTTGTGGTGCAACAGCCCGCAAAACGGTTCTATCCGGCACCACAGCGGCCGCAGGCACCCGTCACTCAGCAACCGGTCACTACGCCACCAACAACAACCCCACCGACGACGACCCCACCCACCACCACCCCACCGACGACGGATCCGACACCGCCGCCGACACCACCGTCGCCGCCGACATCGCCTGAGCCGCCACCGATCGATCCCGGCCCCGGCGACGGAGGAACCGGTACAGGAACCGGCGGAACAGGCACCGGCGGCACCGATGGGGGGACCGGCGAAACGGGCACCGGCACGAGCAACGGAACCGGTACCGGAGGCACAGGCACAGGCACCGGAGGGACCCCGACGACCCCCGAGGTTTAGTAAGGGCAACCTTCGTAGCGCTGTTTCCCGGCGAGATGCAACTATGAGCCTGGCCTGAGCAGGCCATGAGTGGAAGTTACTGATGAGTAACATTCATTAAGTTACTCTTGGGTAACTTAGAAACGGGAGGCACGCGGTGGATACCCAGATGCTGATCAGGATCGTTGTCGGGGTCCTGATGCTCGTCGTCGTCGGTGTATTCGCCCTCAAGCGAGTCCTGTTCCTGACCAACCTCATCCGGTCGGGCGCTAAGACCAGCGTCGAGAACAACCGCAAAGACAATCTCGGCAAGCGCATCACCACGCAGGTCGAGGAGGTCTTCGGGCAAACGCGGCTGCTGAAGTGGTCGATCCCGGGCATCGCCCACTTCTTCACGATGTGGGGCTTTTTCATCCTCGGCTCGGTCTATGTCGAGGCGTTCGGACTGCTCGTCATTCGCGATTTCGCCATCCCGTTCGTCGGCCACTGGGATGGGCTCGGCTTCCTGCAGGACTTCTTCGCCGTCGCGGTGCTGCTCGGCATCATCACGTTCGCGATCATCCGAATCGTGCGCGAGCCCAAGAAACACGGCCGCGACTCCCGCTTCTACGGTTCGCACACCGGTGGTGCCTGGCTGATCCTCTTCATGATCTTCAACGTCATCTGGACCTACGCCCTGGTCCGCGGCGCCGCGGTGAACACCGGAACCCTGCCGTACGGCAACGGCGCATTCTTCTCCCAGCTGATGGGCTGGATAATGCATCCCCTGGGCCACGCCGCCAACGAGTGGGTCGAGACGATCGCGCTGCTCGGACACATCGCGATCATGCTGATCTTCCTGTTGATCGTGCTGCACTCCAAGCATCTGCACATCGGCCTGGCGCCGGTCAACGTCACGTTCAAGCGGATGCCCGACGGGCTCGGCCCGCTACTGCCGGTCGAGTACGACGGCAAGCCGATCGACTTCGAGGATCCCGCCGAGGACGCGGTCCTCGGCCGCGGCAAGATCGAGGACTTCACGTGGAAGGGCTACCTCGACATGACCACGTGCACCGAGTGCGGACGGTGCCAGTCGCAATGTCCTGCGTGGAACACCGGCAAGCCGTTGTCTCCCAAGCTCGTGATCATGAACCTCCGCGATCACCTGTTCGCCAAGGCGCCGTACATCCTGGGCGACAAGGAGACCCCGCTCGAGAACACACCAGAAGGCGGCCTCGGCGAAGAACTGGGCGGCGAGAAGCACGACGAGGAACACCACGTTCCCGAATCAGGGTTCGAGCGAGTGATGGGCTCGGGTCCCGCGCAGGCCACCCGCCCGCTCGTCGGCACCGCCGATCAACTCGGCGTCATCGACCCCGACGTGCTGTGGTCCTGCACCACGTGTGGTGCGTGCGTCGAGCAGTGCCCGGTGGACATCGAGCACATCGACCACATCGTCGACATGCGCCGCTACCAGGTGATGATGGAATCGGAGTTCCCCTCCGAACTCGGGGTGCTGTTCAAAAACCTTGAAGCCAAGGGCAATCCGTGGGGCCAGAACGCCAAGGACCGCACGAACTGGATCGACGAGGTCGAGTTCGACGTGCCGGTCTACGGCAAGGACGTCGAATCCTTCGAGGGCTACGAATACCTGTTCTGGGTCGGCTGCGCGGGCGCATACGAGGACCGCGCGAAAAAGACCACCAAGGCCGTCGCGGAACTACTGTCGATCGCCGGCGTGAAATACCTCGTGCTTGGCGAGGGAGAGACCTGCAACGGCGACTCGGCCCGCAGGTCCGGCAACGAGTTCCTCTTCCAGCAGCTGGCCGCGCAGAACGTCGAGACCCTCAACGAGATGTTCGAGGGTGTCGAGCGGGTCGACCGCAAGGTGGTCGTCACCTGCCCGCACTGCTTCAACACCCTCGGCCGCGAATACCCGCAGGTCGGCGGCAACTACACGGTGCTGCACCACACACAGCTGCTGAACCGCTTGATCCGTGACAAGAAGCTGGTGCCGGTTTCGCCTGTCGACGGCGGAGCCGACATCACCTACCACGACCCCTGTTACCTCGGTAGGCACAACAAGGTCTACGACGCTCCGCGCGAGCTGATCGGGGCCTCCGGCGCCAAGCTGACCGAGATGCCCAGGCACGCCGACCGCGGCCTGTGCTGCGGCGCGGGCGGCGCGCGGATGTGGATGGAAGAGCACATCGGCAAGCGCGTCAACCACGAACGTGTCGAGGAGGCGCTGGACACCGGCGCGTCGAAAATCGCCACCGGCTGCCCGTTCTGCCGCGTGATGATGACCGACGGCGTCGACGACGTCGCCGCCGCGGCAGACCTGCCGAAGGCCGAGGTGCTCGACGTGGCCCAGCTGCTGCTCGGCTCGCTCGACACGAGTTCGGTCACGCTGCCCGAGAAGGGCACGGCCGCAAAGGAATCCGAGGAGCGCGCCGCCAAGGCCGCGCCGAAGGTCGAAGCCTCGACCGCGGTCGCCGAACCGGAAGCAAAACCAGAACCGGCGGCGACCTCTACCGAGACCAAGCCCGTTACCGGCCTCGGCATCGCCGGCGGCGCCAAGCGACCTGGCGCGAAGAAGGCGACGGCTCCCGCCGCCGAAGCAGCACCTGCCGCAGCGGCACCGCCCGCCAAGGGACTCGGCATCGCCGCGGGCGCCAAGCGTCCCGGTGCCAAGAAGGCAGCCCCTGCCGCCGCCGAAGCGCCCGCACCTGCCGAGCCGGCCAAGCCAGAACCCGAAGTCAAGGGACTCGGTATCGCCGCGGGAGCGCGTCGTCCCGGTGCCAAGAAGGCGACACCTGCGGCCGCCGAACCCGCGTCGACCGCGACGGAACCGGCGTCGACGGCCAGCGAGCCCGCGCCGGCAGCGCAAGAACCTGAGGTCAAGGGACTCGGCATCGCGCCGGGCGCCCGCAGGCCTGGCGCGAATAAGGCGCCAGCGGCGCCGAAACCTGCCGCGCCACAACCGGAGCCGGCGTCCGACGGCGAATCCGGCGCTGCGCCTGAGCCTTCCGCCGAAGGCAATGGAGACACGGCCGCGCCACCGGTGAAAGGCCTTGGCATCGCGAAGGGTGCACGGCCGCCAGGTAAACGCTGACCTGCGTTTTTACAAAATCGCTGGACGGCAATGCGATCATTGGTGACGTGTCTACCCACCAGTTGCCGTGGCATACCACCGGGAATCACCCGCGGCAGCGCACGTTCACGCAGTCGTCCAAGCTGCAGGACGTCCTCTACGAGATCCGCGGGCCGGTACACGAGCACGCGTCACGGCTTGAGGCCGAGGGTCACCGCATCCTCAAGCTGAACATCGGCAACCCCGCGCCATTCGGCTTCGAGGCGCCCGATGTGATCATGCGAGACATCATTTCGGCGCTGCCGAACGCGCAGGGGTATTCGGACTCCAAGGGCATCATGCCGGCCCGTCGTGCGGTGTTCACGCGCTACGAACTCGTTGACGGCTTTCCCAAGTTCGACGTCGACGATGTCTATCTCGGCAATGGCGCCTCCGAGCTGATCCAGATGACGCTGCAGGCCCTTCTGGACAACGGCGACCAGGTGTTGATCCCCGCACCGGACTATCCGTTGTGGACCGCGTGCACCTCGCTTGCCGGCGGCACCCCGGTGCATTACCTGTGCGACGAGACGCAGGGCTGGATGCCCGATATCGCCGACCTCGAGTCCAAGATCACCGACCGCACCAAGGCGATCGTCGTGATCAACCCGAACAACCCGACCGGCGCGGTGTATAGCCGCGAAATCCTCACTCAGATGGCCGATCTCGCGCGCAAGCATCAGCTGCTGCTGCTGGCCGACGAGATCTACGACAAGATCCTCTACGACGACGCCAAGCACATCGCGATGGCGTCGGTGGCGCCGGATGTGCTGACGCTTACCTTCAACGGCTTGTCGAAGGCCTACCGCGTCGCGGGCTACCGGTCGGGGTGGCTGGTGATCACGGGACCGCAAGAACACGCCGCGAGTTTCATCGAGGGCATCAGCCTGCTGGCGAATATGCGGCTATGCCCGAACGTTCCTGCGCAGCACGCGATCCAGGTTGCCCTCGGTGGCCATCAGAGCATCGAGGATCTGGTCTTGCCCGGCGGGCGACTGCTCGAGCAGCGCGACGTGGCGTGGACCAAGCTCAACGAGATCCCCGGCGTCTCGTGTGTGAAACCCGAGGGCGCGCTCTACACCTTCCCGCGGCTCGACCCCGAGGTCTACGACATCCAGGACGACGAACAACTCGTCCTCGACCTGCTGCTGCAGGAGAAGATCCTCGTCACCCAGGGCACCGGCTTCAACTGGCCGACGCCGGATCACCTGCGCATCGTTACGCTGCCGTGGGCCCGCGACCTGGCCAACGCGATCGAGCGGCTCGGCAACTTCCTGACCAGCTACCGGCAGTGAAGCGTCGGCTAGTCGACGCGTTCCACCGGATTGCGAACCCGATCGCCAGGCGGCTGCCGAGTCAGGTGGTCTTGGAGACGACGGGCCGCGTCAGCGGCCAGCCGCGTCGGACGCCCATCGGGGGGCGCCTCGACGGCGACGCCTTCTGGTTCGTGTCGATGCACGGCACCCGATCGAACTACGTTCGAAACATCAAGGCGGACAACGCCGTGCGAGTGAAGATTGACGGTCGCTGGCGTACCGGGACGGCGCACCTACTGCCGGACGACGACGCCGATGCCCGCAACTCACAAATGACGTGGGTCAACAGGACCGCGAATAGCAAGCTCGGGACCGAGCTGCTCACGATTCGCGTCGACCTCGACCGATAGCGCCGCCAGTAGCCGGCCAGAACGGGCCTCTACCCTGTCCGGGTGGCTCATTCCCATTCCCATTCACACTCGCCGAGTGGCCCGGCTCCGCTGGGCCCGATGGCCGCCAAGATCGTCGTCGGAGCACTGATCGCCATCGGCGTTGCCGTGCTGGCCGGTGCCGTGTGGCTGTGGCCCAGCCATCAGAAGGCAGACATCCCGGTGCCGTTCCAAAACGCTGCCGCTGGCGCGGTGACCACCGAGGCCGGCCACGTCCTGTCCAGCACCTCGGCAGCCTGCGGAGGCCCCGACGTCGGGGCGGTGCTGACGGCACCTCCGGTTCCGACCCCTGACGACGGTGCCCATTGCATCCATATCCTGATCGCGATCGACTCCGGTCCCAACAGGGGTGCCAACACGCTCCTGGAGTCCAGCGGCGGGCCGGGCCAACCCAACCTCGCGGTCGGTGACCACATCCGGATCAGCCGCCAGGTCGACCCGACCGGAACCACAACCTATTCATTCTTCGACTACGAGCGCACGTGGCCGCTGATCGCGCTTGCCGCGATGTTCGCGGTCGTGGTGGTCGCAATCGCCGGGTGGCGCGGGTTGCGCGCATTGATCGGCATCTTCGTCGCATTCATGGTGCTGGTGCTTTTCCTGCTGCCCGCCCTACGTGACGGGGCCAGCGCCATCCCTGTCGCGTTGGTGGCGTCGGCGGTGATTCTGTACGCGGTGATCTACCTGGCGCACGGGGTGAGCCTGCGAACCAGTGCGGCGCTGCTTGGGACGTTGACCTCGCTGTTGCTTGCAGCGATATTGTCTTGGGGCGCAATCGAAATAGCTCACCTCACCGGGCTCTCAGACGATCAGAGCAACGTGGTCGTGGCGTACATGGGCAACGTGTCGATCACCGGGCTGCTGCTTGCAGGCTTCATCATCGGCTCGCTCGGCGTGCTCAACGACGTCACGGTCACGCAGGCGTCAACAGCGTTCGAGCTGGCCGGGATCGAAGGCAGCTCTCGACGAACGATTTTCGTCGGCGCGATGCGGGTGGGCCGCGACCACATTGCCAGCACCGTCTACACGCTGGTGCTGGCCTATGCGGGCAGCGCATTGCCGCTCCTGCTGCTCTTCAGCGTCGCCGGCCGGTCCCTCGGCGATGTGTTGACCAGTGAGAGCGTTGCCATCGAGATCGCCCGCTCTGCGGTCGGCGGCATCGCACTGGCACTGTCGGTGCCGTTGACGACGGCGATCGCGGCAGTGCTCGCGACCCCGACTACCGCTCCAGCAGTTCCAGCAGGTAGGCGCCGTATCCAGACTTGAGCAAACCGTTTGCACGGGAAGCTAATTGGTCGTCGTTGATCCAACCAGCCCGCCACGCGACTTCCTCCGGCACGCTGATCTTCAGACCCTGCCGCCGCTCGATGGTGCGGACGTAGTCGCTTGCGTCCAGCAGCGAGTCGAACGTTCCGGTGTCCAGCCATGCCGTGCCACGGGCGAGCGCATCGACCGACAGCCGGCCCTGGTTCAGGTAGATCTGGTTGACCTCGGTGATCTCGTACTCACCGCGCGCAGAGGGTTTCAGCGACCGCGCGATCTCGACGACGTCGTTGTCGTAGAAATACAGACCAGGAATCGCGTAGTGCGACTTCGGCGTGGCCGGTTTCTCCTCCAGTGACAGGGCCGTGCCGTCGGCGCCGAACTCGACGACGCCGTAGGCCGAGGGATTGGCCACCCAGTACGCGAAGATCGCTCCCCCACTGACACTTTGGAATCGGCTCAGACTCGTTCCCAAGCCCGGACCGTAGAAAATGTTGTCGCCCAACACCAAAGCCACGGAGTCGTCGCCGATGTGGTCTGCGCAGATCACGAACGCCTGCGCCAGACCGTCGGGCCGGTCCTGCACCGCATAGGTGAGGTTGACGCCGAAGTCCGAACCGTCGCCGAGTAATCGGTGAAATGCCGGAGCATCCTCAGGCGTGGTGATGACCTGGATGTCGCGGATGCCCGCCATCATCAGGGTTGACAGCGGATAGTAGATCATCGGCTTGTCGAACACCGGTAACAGCTGCTTGGAGACGCCCACTGTGATCGGGTACAGCCGCGTCCCCGATCCGCCAGCCAGGATGATGCCGCGCATCAGCCGGCCAGGTCCTTCTCGGTCAGCTCGGTCGCGGCGAGGGCGGCAGCGAGGTCAGAGTGGCGGAACACCGATGTGACGTGGTCACGCACCACGCGAAACGCCGAGGCCTTGCCGTCCTGCTCCTCGGCGACCACGACGCCGTCGTGGACATACATCCGGCCGGGGATGGCGGCGGTGATGTCGAGTGAACTCGCCCACTCGAGTAGGGCCGCATGGCCCTGGCCTGCGCCGTTCGCGTCACCGAACTCGATATCGTCGCTGGAAACCAGAATGAGCGTGTCGAGGTCGCGTTCGTTCAACGCGTCATGCCAGGCGAGGACGGTAGCGATCTCCGAAGTCGTCATGGTCGAGAAGTTACGCCACCTAGAACGGCGTGTGTTCCAGCCAGGTGTCCCACACGGCGGCGTCGCCGAATATCTCGATGCCACCCTCGGCGGCGGTACGCCTGCGCACGATCGCTCGCAGCAGGGCGTTGGCAGGCCCGCGCAGCGCAACGTCACCCTTGTCGTGCGCGTGTGACCAGCCAACGCCGTCCTCGTCGTTGACGATCGTCCATTCGCCGCTCGGGCCGAGTCCGTCATCGGAGGCGTGCAGATGCAGTGTCCGCCCCTTCTCCAAAAGAGGCGATTGCGGCTTGGCCTGAACCGTCATCAGTTCGATCCATTCACTGATCGCGTCGGCAGCCAGCGCAGGCGGCAGTTCGTACTCGATGCCCAGTGCAAGTGCTGCGTCGACGTGGTGCACCGTGGCTTCGTGCAGGCGACGGCGGATCCACCAGCCGCACGGGCGCGCGCCGAGAAAAGTCCACACCCGCGTCTCGGGGCCAACGCGGTCGACGGCGTCGATGATGCGCTGTGCACCACTGTTCAACCAGTCGATCGCCGCATCGGGGTCGTCCGGCGGTTTGCCCTCGCGGACATCGCGCGGATCGAGCGGCTCGGTCTTTCGATCGGCGATGATCTGTGCGGCCCAACGGTTTCCGCGCCCGACATGGCGAAAAAGCTGCTTCAGTGTCCAGCCGGGGCAGGTCGGCACGGGCGTTGACGGGTCTGCACTGCTGATCAGCTCCCCGAAGTCCCGGGTCTGGTCGAGCAGCGCCGCTCGGAAATCCACGCTACGAACTTACAGCGGTGCGCGCCTTGCCAAGTGCGATCGGCAGCGACGACCATCCGCGCAGCACGCGGGTGTCGCGGCGGGTCCCGTTGCCTGCCAGCCGCGCGTCGGGGAAGCGCTCGAAGAACGTCCGCAGTCCGACTTCGCCTTCGGCCCGTGCCAGCGCCGCGCCGAGGCAGAAGTGCCTGCCTCCGGAGAACGACAGGTGCTTGCCCGCGTTGTCGCGCTCGATATCGAAGCGGTGCGGATCGCTGAAGACCTTCGGGTCGCGGTTGGCTCCTGCCAGATGCAGGATGACCAAGTCGCCGCGGTTGATCGGCGTGCCCGCGATCTCGAGATCCTTGCGCGCCACGCGTGCGCTCATCTGCACCGGCGAGTCGAGGCGCAGAATTTCCTCGACGGCGGTGGGCCACAGTTCCGGGCGCCTGGCGAGAGTGTCGAGATGTTCGGGCGCTTCGAGCAGCATCCGAATCCCGTTGCCCAGCAGGTTGACCGTGGTTTCGAAGCCCGCCGCCAGCACCAGTCCCGCGGTCGCCAGCAGTTCCTCGTGGTTGAGGCGAGCCCCCTCGTCGCTTGCCTGGATGATCTGGCTCATCAGATCGTCGCCTGGATTGCGCCGCAGCTCGTGCAGGTGATTCGACAGCCAGTCGTTGAATCCCACGATGCCCTGATGGACGAGGCGATACTGCTGCCAGGACAGCCCGATGTCCAGGCTGGGCGCGCCGAGCTCGCCGAACTCGAGGATGCGGGGCCGCGCCTCATCGGGCACACCGAGGATGTCGCCGATCACCGTGACGGGCAATTGCGAGCAGTACCGCTCCACGACGTCGACGACACCTGGGTCGTCACCGAGATCGTCGAGCAGCGACACCGCAGTCTCTTCGACCCGATTCCGCAGCGCCGCAACCGCTCTGGTGGTGAACACCGAGGACACCAGCTTGCGATAGCGGGTATGGTCCGGCGGCTCGACTGACAACATGGACGGCGGCTCGATGGGATGCAGCAGCCCGGGGTCCGTCTTGCGCATCACCCACTGCAACGGCTTGGGTAGGTTGCTGCCGAGCGACGACACCCGGAAATCGTCGGAGCGCAACAGGTCGTTGGCGACTTGGTGATCGAAGGTCATCAATCCGGCGCGGCCGCGAATCACCGGGCCCCGTGGCCTCATCTCGTCGGCGAATGCCGCTGGGTTTTCCCGCACCAACGGGTCGGCGATCAGCCTGGCCTGCGGATCGCCGCGGCGGGCGGCGATCGACGACACCCCGCGCACGAAACCATGCAGGGCCATCCAACGGATCCGTTGCTTCATGGCGACACTCACACCTTCGCTGCTCCTCGCGTGCGCGCGGCCAAACCGAATTGCGGTTCGGTACTGTGTCGGAAGCTTACCGAATTAGTATTCGGTATGGCAAGGAAGCGGATACCGGCCGAAGAGCGGCGGGCCCGCATCCTCGATGCGGCCGTCGAGGTGTTCGCCGAACACGGTTACGACGCGAAGATGCAGGACATCGCCACGCGGGCCGGCGTGGTGCCCTCAGTGCTCTATGACCATTTCGGCTCCAAGCGCGAACTCCACATCACCCTGCTGGAGCTCCACGCCGAGCAGTTGAGGGAACGCTCGTTGCGCCGCCTCGAGGGCGCAACTGCCGAGGAACTTCTTCGCGCCAGCATCGCGAGGTACTTCGAGTTCGTCGAGGAGGATCCGTTTATGTGGCGCTTCTTGCACCGCGATCCCCCGCCCGACCCGGAGATTGCCGCCGTCTGTCAGGACCTCGCCGATCGCGGCACCATGGGCATCGCCGACCTGATTCGGTTCGGCGCCGCGGACGCCAAATCCGTGAAGGGCATCACCGTCGACGAAGGAGCATGGATCCTTGCCCGCGCCACGCAGTCGGCTTGCCACGGCGTCGCCACCTGGTGGTACGAGAACCGCGACGTGCCGCGCGAACGCGTGGTCGAACTCGTCTTCATGCTGTTGTGGCAGGGCTTCGACGGAATGCTCAAGCAGGCTTCTACTGATTGACCCTGTCCACGCTTCTGCCCAGCGCGTACACCTGCCAGCCGGCGTTGGTCCACACATCGGTGTCGAGGCAATTGCGGCCGTCGACAACAACTTTGGCACGCACCGTGCCGGCGAGCTCGTGTGGATCAAGCTCGACGAACTCGCGCCATTCGGTGAGCACAAGCACGGAATCGGCGCGTTCGCAGGCCTCCACCACCGACGTCGAGTAGTTCAGCGTCGGGAACAGGCGCTGCGAGTTCTCCATCGCCTTCGGGTCGTACACGTTGACGGTGGCACCGTTGAGTTGCAGCATGCCCGCGACGTTGAGTGCCGGCGAGTCCCGAACGTCGTCGGATTCGGGTTTGAACGCGGCCCCGAGTACGGCCACATTGGCGCCAAGCAGCGAACCGCCGCACGCCTTCGTCGCCAGATCGACCATCCGAACGCGACGCCGCATGTTGATGCTGTCGACCTCGCGCAGGAACGTAAGCGCGTGGTTGGCGCCGAGTTCGCCTGCCCTTGCCATGAATGCGCGGATGTCCTTGGGCAGGCAGCCGCCGCCGAATCCGAGGCCCGCGTTGAGGAAGCGCCGCCCGATCCGCGGGTCATGGCCAAGCGCGTCTGCCAGCAGCGTGACGTCGGCGTCGACGGCCTCGCACACCTCGGAGATCGCGTTGATGAATGAGATCTTGGTGGCCAGGAACGCATTCGCGGACACCTTGACCAGCTCCGCGGTCTGAAGGTCGGTGACCAGGAACGGCATGCCCTCGTCGAGCAGCGGCGCATACAGGTCGCGGATCGCAGCCTCGGCCCGCACCGAATCCCGTTGCACACCAAGCACAATACGGTCGGGATGCAGGGTGTCGTGAACGGCGAAGCCCTCACGCAGGAACTCCGGATTCCACGCCACCTCGACGTCGATACCGTCGGGTGCCAGACCTCGGGCCCGATCCGCCAACTCGGCGGCGGTGCCGACCGGAACCGTTGACTTGCCGACGATCACCGCGGGCCGACGCAGGCGCGGCACAAGGGTGTCGATGACGGCATGCACGTGACGCAGGTCGGCGCCGTACTCGCCCTTCTTCTGCGGGGTCCCCACGCCAAGGAAGTGGACGTCGGCGAACTCGGCCGCCTCGTCGTAGTCGGTGGTGAAGCGCAGCCGGCCGGCAGCGAGGTTGTCGCTCAACATCTTTCGAAGGCCGGGTTCATAGAAGGGGATGTCGCCGCCCGCTAGCTTGGCGATCTTTCCTGCATCGATATCGACGCCGATGACGTCGTGTCCGAGTTCTGCCATTCCGGCGGCATGTGTGGCGCCGAGATAGCCCGTGCCGAAGACGGTGCATCGCATACTGCCTCTATATGCAGCCGCGATGAGCTAACTGCTAAGCGACACTGAGCGCCAAGCCAACGGCAGGTAACGAGTGGGGGCCGCTAGTGACGGCCGCTGCAGAAGATCAGGAAGCAGCCGCCCCCTGAACCTCCACGACCGGACGAGCCACCGGATCCGCCCGACGACCCTGGGTACTCACCGGAGCCACCCGAACCCGAGCCGCCTGAGCCCGAATCGCCGGACCCCGAGCCGCCCGAGTCGGAACCACCGGACCCCGAGCCGCCACCGCCGGGCCACGGCCACTGGGGGTTCTGCGGCTGTTGCGGCTCTTGCGGCTCCTGCGGTTCCTGCGGTTCCTGCGGTTGCGGTTGCTGCCACGGCGGCTGCCATGGCGGCTTCCACGGCCTGGGCCGCGGGTAGTAAACGGGCGGCGGGTACGGGTTGTAGATCGGCGGGTTGTAGATCGGCGCAGGGATATATGGAACCGGCGCGGGCGCCACGGGAAGCGGTGCGGGCGGGGGTGCCGCGGGAGGCGGCGGCAGAGGTGCGGCCGGCGCAGGCGCGGGAGCCTGCTCGACGAACACCTGACGCGGTGCCTGCGGAGCGGGCGCCTCTTGCACGGCGACGGGCACCGGCGGCTTGATGGTCTCGGCAGGCGGAGGCGGCAGGACGGGCTGTTGGGCCTCCTGCACGGGAGCCGGTGCAGGTGCGGGCGCCTGAACGCTCGGCACGATCGCGTTCGGGCCGGGATTTGGCCGTTGATCGGCCGTCGGCCGGATGCTGACGGCGAGCGAAATCACCAGCGCCACAACGCCAACCACGAAGATCGACGTCAGCGCGCTGCCGGCGAGCAGGAACGGCTTGCGGTCCTCGGTGGCGATGGGCTCCATATCGGTCCGCGACGCGAAGTCGTCGACCAGACCACCGCCGAGCGGCGCCAGCTGGGTTTCCGCCGCGGCGAGGCCCACGTACGCGTTACCGGCGGTGGTGCCGTCGGGGTCCTGGGAATAGGCCAGCCCGACCGTCGTCGCTTCGAAGGCCGGTGCATGCGCCGATGCCAGCGCCGCGCCACGCGCCAATGCGATTTCGGGTTGGTCGGGCGCACTGACCGGCAGGCTGACGAGCCCCTCCAGGTGGGACTTCACCGAGGTGACGTCGACGCCCGAGCCGACAACGAACATGCCCTGCGGCGCTGTGTCCTGGGCATCGACCGCGGCGGCCATCTCGCTGAGGACGGCCATCGCGTCATCGCTGTGCAATGAGCGGCTCAGTACCTTCACCACAGAGCCGTCGTCGGTCTGCACTACCGACAGCGTGGCGGTGTCCCTATCGATGAACAACAGCGCGGTGGTGGCGTAACCGACAGCCCGGCCGACGGCCTGCGCGAGCGCCGCGGCGGCATGGCCATCGGACACCAGCATCACGTCATCGATGCCTCGCGCGGAGAGTGTGTCGCGCAGTGAGGAGGCTTCGGCGTGGTCAGTCCACGTGACGCCGATCGACTTCAAATGATGGCCGCCCGCGGCCGCGCTCTCCTTGGTGCCAAGGACCGCCTCGACGACCTGCTCGGCCCCGCTCAAAGGCGTTGCTGAGCCATCGTTTGCAGTCAGATCGAAGGCATCGTGATCGACGATCGAACCGTCAGCCTTCTCGCCTTCGACCAGCACCATGCGGACCGTCGTAGGTGTCATCGACACACCCAATACGATGTCCACTGACCCCTCCAAAGTGTTTGCTGCGCTATCTATGTCTTTGGTTGCCGGTCGTCTCGCACAAGCTGACAACTAGATACTTCTTCGTCGCGACCAGCTCGAGCGTTACATCTCGCGCATTAGCTGAGAGCGATCAATTGCTCCACTCGCGCCGGCATTACGACCCTACTCGGGTCAACGACAACTGTCGGTCCGCGGTTCAATTTCTGCGACGACTCAGCCCGCTTCGGCGGAGGGGCGCCGAGACGGCTGATGCCCGTACACGCCCTCCGCGTACGCGGTCTCCGCGTGCTGCGTGAAGTCGACGCCGGTCGTCTCGTCCTCGGAGCTGACCCGGAAGCCCATGAGGCGGTCGATCACCTTGGCCAACACGTACGACACGACGAAGGCGTAGAGGCCGACGACGACTGCCCCCAGAGCCTGCTTACCGAGCTGTGCGAATCCGCCGCCATAGAAGAGGCCATTGGCGCCGCCCGTCATCACCTCGGTGGCCAGGAGTCCGATCAGCAGCACCCCGACGACGCCACCAACGAAGTGCACGCCGACGACGTCGAGCGAGTCGTCATAACCGAACCGGAATTTCGCCCCAACCGCGAACGAGCACACGATCCCCGCGGCCACGCCGACGACGGCCGCGCCGAGGGTGTTGACGGTTCCACAGGACGGGGTGATCGCGACGAGGCCCGCGATGACACCCGACGCGGCGCCGAATGTTGTCGGCCTTCCGTCGCGGATCCGCTCGACGCAGATCCAGCCAAGCATTCCGAGGCAACCCGCGACGAGCGTGTTGAGGAACACCGCGGAGGCCATGCCGTTGGCGGCCAGGGCGGATCCGGCATTGAACCCGAACCAGCCGAACCACAACAAACCGCAGCCGAGCAACACGAACGGCAGGTTGTGCGGTCGCATCGCATCTTTTTTGAAGCCGATACGGGGGCCAAGCACTAGGGCCAGGGCCAGCGCCGACATGCCGGAGACGATTTCGACGACAAGACCGCCCGCGTAGTCCAGCGCCCCAAGCTCGAACAGCCACCCACCGGGAGCCCACACCCAGTGCGCCACCACGGCGTAGACCGCGACCGTCCACAGCGGGACGAAAACCATCCAGGCCGAGAACCGCGCGCGGTCGGCGATGGCGCCACTGACGAGCGCGGCGGTGACGATCGTGAAGCCCAATTGGAAGGTGGCGAACAGCAATTCGGGCACCGGTCCGCGTGCCGTGGTCGGATCGATGCCGAGCATCCCGATGTGGGAGAGGTTGCCGACGAGGCCGCCACCTGCGTCCTCGGAGAAGGCGATGGTATAGCCGACGAGCAGCCACGCCACGGTGCACAACGGGATCGAAATGAAGCTCATCATGATCATGTTGAGCACGCCGGTGGTGCGGACCATGCCGCCGTAGAAGATGGCAAGGCCTGGCGTCATCAACAGGACGAGCGCTGTGCTGGCGAGCAGCCATGCGGTGGCGGCTGGATCGATCGCGTCCATTCGGGCTCCCTCCGGGATCGGACAAGAGCATATGTTCAGGGTTGCCGCGGTGTTTCCAAACCCTCACCGTCGGCCGCAGAGGCCGGATCAGCCGGATTTGATGAAGTTCTGATACGAGCGCGACGGGGTGGGGCCGCGTTGCCCTTGATACTTGGAGCCGACCTTCGCGCTGCCGTAGGGGTGCTCGGCGGGGCTTGTCAGCCGGAGCAGGCACAGCTGGCCGATCTTCATCCCCGGCCACAGCGTGATCGGCAGGTTGGCGACGTTGGACAGCTCGAGGGTGATGTGACCGGAAAATCCGGGATCGATGAAGCCCGCAGTCGAGTGGGTCAGCAGGCCGAGGCGGCCGAGTGACGACTTGCCCTCGAGGCGGCCCGCAAGGTCATCGGGCAGCGTGCACCGCTCCAGCGTCGAGCCGAGTACAAACTCACCGGGGTGAAGCACGAACGGCTCACCCTCCTTCGGCTCGACCAGCGTGGTGAGTTCGTCCTGACGCGTCGACGGGTCGATGTGCGTATAACGCGTGTTGTTGAAGACGCGAAACAGGTTGTCCAGCCGGACATCGACGCTGGATGGTTGAACGAGGCTTTCCTCGTACGGGTCGATGCCCAGTCGACCAGCGGCGATTTCGGATCTGAGGTCGCGATCGGAGAGCAGCACGCGACGAGCGTAGCCGCTCGAGTGTTAGCCTTCGTGATCAACAAAGCCAGTCAAAAGGCCGATGTAGTTCAATGGCAGAACATCAGCTTCCCAAGCTGAATACGCGGGTTCGATTCCCGTCATCGGCTCCACGTTTTCTCAGATCAGCGGCAGACGCAGTCTCGCGCGCCAACGGTGAGCAGGGGCCGTCCCATTTTTGAGTGACCAACTCATTGACCCTCGATCGATAGGGCGTTATGGGAAGGCCGGCAATGAGTCGGGCGTCCGCGGTGGCTCTTGAGCGCGCGCGGCGATCACCTGCGGGTCGTCCGCGGCGCGGTATGGACCGGGCTTCGGCCTGATTTTGCCGCCGGGGAACGCGAGGCGGATGATCGTCCGCTGAACCGAGACCCACTGCTTTCGGAACGGACCCGTGTTGTATGGGAGCTCGTAGCGCTCGCAGATGTCCTTCACCCGTGGCGCGATCTGCTTGTAGCGCGAGCTCGGCATGTCCGGGTACAGGTGATGCTCGACCTGAAAGGACAGGTTGCCGCTCATGAAGTGGAAGAGGTCGCTGCCGTCGATGTTGGCCGAACCGAGCAGCTGGCGGACGTACCATGCGCCACGGCTTTCGTCGGCGACCTCCTCCTCGCTGAAGGTCCACGTGTCGTCGGGGAAGTGCCCGCAGAAGATGATCGCGTGGCTCCAGACGTTGCGCGCCACACCGGCGATCAGGTTTCCGACGAGGGTGCGCTTCCAATCGCGCCCGCTCAGCGCCGGGTAGGCGATGTAGTCCTTGATGATCTGGCTGCGCGCCTTGCGGCCGATCGCGCGCAGCTCGTCACGCACCTGGTCCTTTGGCTTCGTCCCGGTGCGAATCGCTTCAGGGTCGAGGTCGTAGGTGGCGATACCCCACTCGAACAGCGCCATCAGCAGCACGTTGTATAACGGCTGCAGCACGTAGATGGGGTGCCACTGCTGGGCGGGGTCGACCCGCATGAGGTCGTAGCCGAGGTCACGGTCTTTGCCTCTGACGTTGGTGTAGGTGTGGTGGACGTAGTTGTGGGAGTGCTTCCACGCAGCGGCGGGCGAGGCCATGTCCCAGTCCCAGGTCGAGGAGTGGATATTGGGATCGTTCATCCAGTCCCACTGACCGTGCAGGACGTTGTGGCCGATCTCCATGTTCTCGATGATCTTCGCCGCCGCCAGGCCGACGGTGCCGAGGAGCCAGGCGGGCCGATAGTGAGAGGCCATCAGCAGAATCCGGGAGAGCAGCGTGAGGCGGCGCTGCAACTCGATGGTCGAGCGGATGTAGTGCGCGTCCTGCTCTCCGAGGTCGGCGTAGACCTCGTCGTGGATCGCCTGGAACTCGCGACCGAGCTTCTCGAGCTGCTCCTCGGTAAGCCTGTGCAGCGGGTTGCCGTTGGTCCCCGGCGAGGCGGCGCCGTCGCCCGGCTGGACGGTTGTGGTCATCGCTCGTTCCTCATGCGTCACTCTTTGCCGCTGTCCCCGCGATCACCACATGCCCCTCGTCGAGCTCGACGTGGCCCTCGGGAGCGTTGATGCAGGTGCGGACCATTTTTCCCGGCTCGCCGTGCTCCCGCCCCGTGCGCAGGTCGCGCACCTTGCCCGCCTCGAGCCGGCATATGCAGGTGTGGCACACCCCCATCCGGCAGCCGTAGCGGAGCTTTGCGCCCGCCTGCTCGCCCGCGACGAGGATCGGGGTCTTGCCGTCGGAGACGGCCTCGAATCCCGTGACACGGAAGTGGATCGTGCCGCCGCTGCCAGGGTCGACGGCGGCGTCGCCGCCGATCACCGGCTGGTAACGCTCCATCGCAAGCTTTTCCGGATCCCCTTCCGCCTTCCAGTGCTCGCTGAACGAGTCGAGCATCTCCGCCGGGCCGGAGAGGAAAGTCGCCCGCTCGCGCCAGTCCGGGCAAAAGTCGTCGAGGTCAGCGGGGATGATCCGGCCCTGCGTGTTCGAGTGGTGTTCGCGCAGTTCGTAACCCGGTCGACGCGCGTCCAGGTGGCGCAGCGTGTCGCCGAAGATGAAGTCGTCGGCGTCGCGGCAGCAGTGAATATGGCGTACGTCGTTTAGCCCCTCGCGTTGGGCGGCAAGGTTGCGGACCATGCTCCAGATCGGGCTGATTCCGCTGCCGGCGCTGATCATCAGGAGCTTCTCGGGCAGCGGATGAGGCAGCCGGAAGGCGCCCTCCGCCGCGCCCAGGTAGACGATCGAGCCCGGCTCCGCGAAGCGCGTGAAGAACGGGGACATTTTGCCCTCAGGCACATGCTTGACCGTTATTGAGAGCAGGCCCTGCGGATGGTCAGGATCCGATGTCAGCGTGTAGGCACGCCAGTGGCGTATGCCGTCGATCTCGGCGCCGATCCGCAGGTATTGACCGGGCCAGTGACCCAGCCAGCGTGCCGAGGGACGGATCACGATCGTCGAGGCATCCGCGGTCTCGGGGCGGACCGCGGTGATCTGGCCGCGAAGCTCCCGCGGCGACCACATCGGATTGATGAGCTCTAGGTAGTCGCTGGGCACCAGCGGCGTCGTCAGCGTTGCTGCCGCCCCGAGTAGTCGTCGCTGCAGTCGGGTGAGCGTTGGTGCTGTGCCTCGCTCGGTCGAGCTGCTCATCGGCTTGTACCTCCCCCGAGCGACGATGCCGCGTCTCGTGCCGCATCGGTTCTTCGCGAGCGACGATCCGGTACGGAGGCGAATCTGGCGAGCGTGCCAGGCCAGGCTGGTCAGCGACCGGAACGCACTCAATCTACACCCGGATCACGCAATCTGAGAGTTTGCTGCACGATCATGCGACAGATGGCACCGCCTTACTTCTAGGCAAGGTCGACCTACCTATTGGAGGAGAAGAAAGTAGTTCACGCAGGGATGTTTGACCTGCAGGAAAGTTCCTAGGCTCGTCTGCAACGGCTCAACTCGAAGCCAGCCCACGGCCAATGGCGATTGCCACGGCTCAGCGAGACCACAGGAGATTTCATGACAACCACAGTCCTGACCCGCACCGGTCAATACGTCGCGGAAGCTGCACTCACGGCAGGCATCGTCTTCGGAGCAACCCACTTTCTGTACTCCTGCTGGTCGAACGTATCGCTCGCGATGGGATCTTCATCGCCGACAGCCACGGAGTCGAGGTCCTTAAGAACGTAGTTGCCGAAATCCCCTGTCTTACTTGCCTTTCCGCCCTACACATCGCAACACAGGAGCACGACCGGGTCCCGACGTTGTCATGGCTCCACGAACCCGCAGGTCGCTGAGCCCCTACTCGTCGGGCGGGCTGACCTCTTCGAGCTGCTGTTCTTCGCCTAACACCCTTCACCCGTCCCAAGAACATCCCAAGGCATCCGCCGCATCCTCTTCGTGACCGGCCAACACGGGCCGCACCACGAATGAACGAATCGGAGCCTGATCACCATGCTGAACGTCTACGACCCCCACCAGGCCGTTGAGGGCGTTCGCTACACCGAGCGGACCGTGACGACCCGCGATGGGGTTGCACTGGCGGTGCGCGAGTATGGATCATGCACTTCGGCCGACCACACCGTCGTCCTGCTGCATGGCTTGTGCAATGACCAAACCGCGTGGGATGTCGCGCTTCGTCCGCTGCTGCGCCGCTGGGGTCGCCAGGTTCGGGTCATCACCTACGATCACCGCGGCCACGGGCGGTCCGGCCACGCCCCGATCCGCACCTACCGGATCGACCAGGCGGCGTCCGACCTCGCCGACGTGCTGACGGCCTTGGAGGTCGCCGGCCCGCTCACGCTGGCCGGCCACTCGATGGGCGGCATGATCGCGCTGGCCTACCTCAGCCGGCCGGCTTCTCAGCGACCCGCCGACCCTGTTGGTCTGATCCTGGTCGCCACCGCCGCGGGCAAGATAACCGAGCGCGGGATGGGCCGGTTACTGACGACCCCGGCGGTGCGCCTGCTGTGCGGCCTGGCGCACCGCGTTCGACTGGACGCGGCCGAGCGTGTGATCCAAGCTGTGGCTCCCTCGGTGTGCGCCGCAGTGGCGCGCGCGGGTGGCTTCGGCGACGACGAGCGGACGACGTTTCTGTCGATGTCGTCTCGGGTGATCGGCGGCACCTCGTTGACCACCGCTGGGGGCTTTCTGACCAGCATGCGGGACTACGACGTGTACAGGGCGCTCGGCGCCATCTGCGCCCAAACGACCATCATCAGTGGCGAACTCGACATGCTGACCCCGCCGTCGCACGCATACGACATGGTCGAAGCCATCGCCGGAGCGACCCACTCTCAGGTGGCCGCCGCCGGGCACCTGCTGCTCCACGAGGCCCCCGAGGTCGTCAACGCGGCCATCGCGGAATCGATCACAGTGGAGTTGATTGTGACTACCGATCGGGATTTGGGCGATCTCGACGCAGCTGCCATTGCTGCGTTCGGCGCCGAAGAGCACGTAGCCTAGGCCCACGATCACGGTAGTAAGCTGCTGATACCCGACAGCACGCTTTCGCACAGTCGGATCGCGAATGGGGTGGGGCCCGCGATGCTGACCATCGAACTCCGCAACGTGGTCCGCGAGTACAGGGTTGGCGGTCAGACGGTCCGCGCCCTCGACGAAATCAACCTGCGCCTCATTGGCGGGCAGTTCGTCTCCGTCGTCGGGCCATCGGGTGCGGGTAAGAGCACATTCCTCCACCTGCTCGGCGCGCTGGACTCCCCCGACTCCGGGTCGATCACTTTCGACGGCGAGGAGATCGGCCGTCTCACCGATGAGCAGCAGTCGGAATTCCGCCATCTCCGTGTTGGCTTCATCTTTCAGTTTTTCAACCTATTGCCGACCCTTTCAGCGTGGGAGAACGTGGCGGTGCCGAAACTCCTCGACGGCGTTCGACTCGGCAAGGTCAAACCCGATGCGGTTCGGCTGCTCGACAGGGTCGGGCTCGGCAATCGAACCGAACACCGACCGGCTGAATTGTCCGGAGGCCAGATGCAGCGCGTTGCCGTCGCGCGGGCACTGATGATGGACCCACCGCTGATCCTCGCTGACGAACCAACCGGCAACCTCGATTCCGCAACGGGCGCTTCGATCTTGGCGCTCCTTGCCGAAGTCGCCCACGAGGAGGGCAACGGTCGCCTCGTCGTGATGGTGACCCACAATTCGGACGCCGCCGCGGCCACCGATCGGGTAGTCACACTGCAGGACGGTCGGCTCGGCTCCGACGAAATGTCGGTGGTGCCTAGGTGAGTTCCGCCTCGACGATCGCCGCCGCGGCGAGCCGGCTGCGCCTGTTCAGCCTGCGGGAGCTCGCGGTGCATCGTCGACGCACGATCGCCTCGATCGCCGTAATGGCAGTATCGGCAATGTATCTCGTCGCGGTCTTCGGCATCTTCGGGTCGATCACCGGATCCGTCAACCGGCTGTCCGGCGGGATCGCGGGAATCGCCGCACTCGAGGTGTCGGGCATCACCGACGCGGGATTTCCCGACACGATCACCGGCGATGTCGCCGCCGTTCCCGGCGTTGCGATCGCGGCACCGATGATCCGGATGTCTGCGCCGACGGCATCCGGCGCGGTTCTTCTCTTCGGCGCCGATAAGAGCAGTGCAGAGTTGGGTGGCTCGTTAAAGGACGCCGTTTCACGACCGTTGGAAGAGCTGTCCGGCACTCCGGACGGCGTCCAGGTTGGGCCGGGCGTCGGTCGTGTGAAAGGCGACAAGTTCACGCTGGGCTCGGGCGAGGTCACGGTCACCGACGTGCTCGCGGGCAAGGAACTCTCGGATCTCAACGACGGGCACTATGCGCTTGCCCCACTTACGTTGGCGCAGAACGTTACAGGCCGACAAGGACAACTCGACTCGATACTGGTCACCACGAAGCCGGGCACAGATCTAGCCACTGTCCGCGCCTCGATCACCGCTGCGGTGAACGGCAGGGCCATCGTCGCCGATCCGAGTATGCGGGCCGCTCGCGCCGGCGACGGTGTCAAGATGATGAACTACATGGCCCTGATGGGCGCCGTCGTCGCCTTGATCGTCGGCGCGTTCCTGATCTACACGACGATGACGATGGCGATCACCCAGCGCAGGCCGGTCATCTCGATGCTGCGGGCGATCGGAGGCCGGCGCGTCACCATCGTTCGCGACATGGTTGCGGAGGCCGCCGTTCTCGGAGTGATCGGTGGAGCAATCGGATCGGGTATCGGAATACTGCTGGGCCGCATTGCGATTGGTCGATTGCCACCGGCAATGACCCAAGGGCTCGAGGCTCGCGTCGAATACTGGCTGCCCGGCTACGCGCTACCCGCCGCCGTCGTGGCGACCGTGCTCGCGAGCGTGCTCGCGGCGGCGATGGCTGCGCGGCAGGTGTACAAGGTCTCACCGATCGAGGCGTTGGCGCCGGTTGGGGCGTCGGCCGCCGACTTCGTGCCGCGATGGCTGCGGATCGCTTGCGGGGTCGGCGCCGTCGCGGTGTTCGCGGCCTCGATCGTGATCGTTCTTGGCCGCACCGGCACCATCGCCGTCGCCGCCATGTCGGCTCTGTTCTGCGCCGAGATCGCGCTCGGTTTCGCGCTGACGGTACCCATCGTCAAAGCCACCGCCGCGACGGCGCGTGTGTTCGGGTCGGTCGGGGCACTCGCGGCCGCGACGATCGAGCGCTCGCCGCGGCGCGTGTGGGCCACCGTGATGACCGTCCTCATCGCCGTCCTGACGACTGTCGTGATCACCGGTACGAACTCCGACATGATCCGATCGGCGCGCGCCATCTACGCACCGGTCGCAGACGTGGACGTGTGGGTGAGTGCCGACTCTCCCGACAGGTTCGCCACCGACCCTCTGCCGCAACGCCTTTCCGATAAGGTGGCCGCACTGCCCGGCGTGGCACGCGTCACCGAGGGTGCATTCGCCTTCGCCGACGTCGGCGGCACGCGCGTGATGCTCGACGGGTTCTCCCCCGAAACGGCCGACGCCCTCTACCGCGCACTCGACGATCGAGTGCGCGACGATGTGCTCGGCGGGCGGGGTGTTGTGCTCACCCAGAACCTGGGAAAGTCTCTCAACGTCAAAGTCGGAGACCAACTGCGGATGCAAACGCCGCACGGCCCACAGCAGGTGCTTGTGCTGGCGTTGGTGCCCTACTTCTCGACCGTCATCGGCACCGTCGGGATGGACCTCGACCAGATGCGGGCGTGGTTCGACCGCCCGGCGGCGACCACAATCCAGATCACCGCTGCCCCGGGCGTTGATCCGAAGCACTTGATGGAAGACGTTCGCCGCGTCGTGCCCGCGCCGAACTACGTCTACGACGGTCCTACGGCACTCGCGGGCATCGAGGCGCCAATGACCCAGAGCATGTTCATCGCCAACGCAGTGTGGATCATCGTGGTATTCGTCGCAGCGGTCGCGCTTCTCAACACGCTGACGCTCTCAGTGCTCGAACGGCGCCGCGAGATCGGTGTCCTGCGGGCGATGGGCTCCAGCCGTCGGTTCACCCTGGGAATGGTGCTTGCCGAGGCGGCGGGCATCGGTGTGGTCGGCGGTGTCCTTGGCCTTGTGTTCGGTCTGACGGACCAGTGGCTCTACAGCCTGGTCAGTGGAGACATCATGAATTTCAACGTCGACTTCCGGCCGAGTCCGATGGCGCTCGTGTTCACCGTCGGTGCGATCGCGATCAGCCTGCTCGGTTCCGTGCCACCCGCGCGACGCGCCGCGCGGCTGAACATCATCGAGGCTGTTAGCGTCGAATAGCGCAGGACCTCAGAACCCCAATCGGACGAGTTCGGTGAACAGTTCGGCGAACGGATCCTCGAAGGGAACGCCGATCGAGAAGTTCCCGAACGGACTTATGAATGTGTTCACCGTCTGCCCGGCAACCCCGATGCTCGCGGGCCCGAACCCCAGGTTGTCCTCGGGGTCAGTCCCAGACGTCAGAACATTCGTGAAGAACGGCGTCCGAAGCACAAACGCCACGTAATGGTTGTCGTCAGGGTCGGCAGCCGACGTGACCGAGAACAGGCCGAAGAAGCCGTGGGTCGAGCTGATGAAGCCCGGGTCAACCGCGGACGTGCTTACGGCGGCGGCTGGCCGATCAACGGTCGTGGCGGGCTCGAATTCGCGGCGTGCGAACGCCATCAGGATGAAATCCGCGGGCGTCTGCACCGGCGATCGATTGGGTGCGCTTCCCGCGAACGGAGACAAGACCGCGTTGATCACCGTCGTCACAAGGCGCGACACGGGGTCGGGGGATCTGACCGTCGACGCGGACGTGGCCGCCTTCACGGCTGGGGCAGCCGTTGCGGGCACCGACGCCGTGACCGCGGCCACGGAGCGGGTGACGTCCAGACTGCTGTCGCCAACCGTGGGTTCGGGGACCCCGGTGTTGATCGCGGCAGGCTTCGGGCTGGGTTTCTTTGACGTATTGCCCGATGCCGGGTGCGAGGTACCCCGACGGTTTCGCGGCGCATCGTTGTCGGCGGTCTCCGGCTCGTCGGACGCAGCCGAACTAGTCGATGTGCCGGTGTCCGGGCCATCGGAACCGTTCACCGCGCCTTTCGGCTTCCGCGGACGAGGAGGACGACTGTCGTCGCCGCCGGGCGCGGACGTCTCTGTCTTTGCCGCAGGCGTATCAGACGACTTCTGGCCGGAATCGTGCGAGGCACCCTTGTCCGAATCGGCCGGTTTGGCCGAGGCCACTGCAGGCGAACTGGCGACCGCCATCCCAACGCCCAGCGCGACTGCCAGAGCCCCGATGCCACCGATGTGCTTTGCGTTTTGCATGGTGGTTCCCTTCGTCCCCTACTGGGTTCACGGGTCACCGCGTCGGATGGTTCAACCGTTCTTGACTAGAGTCGCGAATCCCAGCAGATGCGGTGTACACGGGGGCGGCACAAGCGTTTGTCGGATGCTGCGCAGTCCCCCGGTGTCGAATCCGGCCGCGGCAATGGCGTCGACGGTTCGGCGGTTCGGCTTACATCCCGAAGCCATCCAGGACCACGGCTTTGCGATCCGATCCTGGAACCAGCCCATCACGCCATCCCCGCGAACGTGCTCGAGAACAACCAACCTGCCTCCGGGTACCAGCACACGCCGGATCTCGCCGAGGGTAGCGGCCAGATCGTCAACCGAGCACAACACAAGCCCGACGTGTACCGAGTCGAAACTGTTGTCCGGGAATGGAATCGACTCGCCTGACCCGTCGACGACGTCGACTGTGATGCCGCGGCGGTGAGCAAGCGCG
Organism: uncultured Actinomycetota bacterium; assembly: GCA_963766465.1. Lineage (GTDB taxonomy): Bacteria > Actinomycetota > Actinomycetes > Mycobacteriales > Mycobacteriaceae > Mycobacterium. The sequence goes on along the minus strand of CAVXZT010000008.1, from coordinate 233,357 downwards.
GAGGCCATCCGCCGAAACGCCGCTTCCGGCTCGACGGCGGCAACGGCCGTCACCGCGGGGGGAATGAACACCAAGTCGGCACCAGGGCCGAGACCGACCATCAGCAGCCTGCCAGTCGCATTGCTCATCGCCTCTCGGCGATACCGGTCATAGAACAGCCGGTTGAAGATCGGCATGCCGAGTCGGTATACGTACGGGAACAACGGATTGCGGCGCGTTATGGTTTGCCTAGATCTAGTCGGAATGGCGGATATTCGTCCCGCATCAACGAAACATATACCGCGACGCGGTAACGCCATCGAACTATGCCCATCAGAAGGTCGAACATCCCCTGATGGATCGTCCCGTTGAACAACAACCACCCGGCATTGATCACGCACAGAACCTGCAGCAGAGGCTCCATTGCCCAGCAGATGATGATCTGGGGGAAAGCCAGCAGCCACCACTTGACCAGCACGGCCCAGTTCGTGAGCTGTTCTGGATAGTCGACTTCGAGGTCGCCCGGATAGTCGGGCCGGGAGGCCAAGGTGAACGGCGGGTACTTGTCGGTGCAATTCATCGGGAATCGGTAATTCATCACCCGCCACGACCAGCGCAGCACCCCGACGTTGAAATCGAAGATCGGACGCGGATACCGACCGGTGAACAAGATGGCAACGCCCGCAACGAAAGTGGTCAGCGGATACACCAGATAGAGAAGTATCAATATCGGGTAGTGCGGTACGGCCAGCACACACCACTTGACGAGCCAGAGCCAGCGTGAGGGCGTGTCGAGCGCGCTACGCACTCGTACCGGATCGATCATCATCGTGCGGTCGACGCGTCCGCGAGGTCTCGACTGATCTCCGCCGACATCCGGCGATGACTCACCGAGCGCAGAAACGTCGTCAGGCTCCACGTCATCAAGCGATCCGAGACCATCGCCGCCGGCCGCAGCACCGCTTCACTGTGGGACACCTGCAGCGACGCCACCCGGGACACTGCCGTGACGCTGCGCCGCCTGGTCTTCTCGTACCACCGCAAGGCGCTCGCGAGGTCACCGTTGTTGTCGTGTAGACCCGAAAGTGCCTTGCACAACACCATCGTGTCGAGCAGCGCCGCGTTGGTCCCTTGCGCGAGGGTCGGGGGCATCGTGTGCGCCGCGTCCCCGAGCAAGGTCATCGCGCCTTCTCCTGGTCCTGGAATCGGATGCCGGAAGTGTGGGTACGGCGAATCGGCCAGATCGTCGTCGGTCAACGTTGCGAGCACTCGATCGACCGAATCGCACCATCCCGTGAAGCGGGAGCGGATCACGTCGATCGGACGTTCCGGCCTGACGAAGTCGGGCGACCACGGCAAGTCGAACCACCACTGCACATCCGAGCCCCCGGCCGGCCAAAGACCCAGATTTCCATGGTCGCCGATCACCATCAATGCAGCGTGCTTGTCAGCGACATCCGGAAGGGTGACCAATCCCTGCCAGCTGCACCAGCCGGTCGGTTCAGCGGGTGGCGCGCCGACGATCTCTCGGACCATCGAGTGCAGGCCGTCGGCACCGATCAATACGTCACCTTCGGCCGAACTTCCGTCGTCGAACTGGATCCGCACGCCGCGTTCCGTGCTGAGCACTCTGACCGCCCGTGAGTCGAACCGGATGCGATCGGTGGGAAAACGTTCCAGCAGCCGGTCAAGCAGGACTCGGCGCGGCACCATCCGAACGGCAGCGCCCAGCCGGTCCACGATCGCACCCAGATCGAGGGTCGCCAGTTCGTGGCCGCTCGATGTCAAGACCCGCAGATTGGACAGCAGCTGACCGGCGCCGTCCATATCGACGCCAAGCTGCCCAAGCACGGTCTCACCGTTGGACCAGATCGTCACGGCGCCGCCGCCTGCTCGCGCATCCGGCCGACGTTCGAAGACGGTGACGTCATGACCGTCCCGCAGTAGTCCCCGCGCGACGGAGATGCCGCCCACCCCCGCGCCGACGACCAGAATTCTTAGCCGCCCCACGCCTCAAATCTACGACGTATTTGCGCTGTTCAACAGGGTTCTTGGGGCTGCAATGACGGGCTCAGCGGAGGTACAGCTCCCCGCCGGTTGGGTATCCGCCGCCCTTCGTGGTGACGTGGACATGGTCGTAGTGGCCGTAACCGCCACTTCGTTGGCCGCCGTTGGGCGTGTAGTAGACGCCACGCCAGATTGCGTCTTGCATCCCAAATCGCGCTGCGTTCCTCATCACGTAGGACACGATCTCGTTTCCAAGCGCGATGCCCGCGGGCGTACCGGGGTTGGGAATCATCACGTCGAGTGCCAACCCGTTGGGATGCCACGGCAATGCGTCAGGTCGAACGCCCCCGATGTTGTGAATCTCGGGAAACGCCGCACTGATGGCGCGAGAAGCCAAGATGGTTTTGACTTGCAGGCCCCGCTCCGGCGCAAGCCCGACGGGCAATGCGCGATCGACTGTCCGCCATCTCGACGCGGATACCAACTCGACGGAACCGGGCCCGCTCGACTGCTGGCCGTGGGAAGCCAACGGCAATGCCATCGGAGCTGCCGCAATGATCTCCACGCAGCACGGCGGAGCGGTGTCGACAACTTCCGCAACCTCGCCGATCACGCGTTTGGCGTCGCCCTCGGCGGCGAGTGGATGGACATCCGCCCCAACCGCGAAGAACACAGCGGCAGGAGCGATGACCGCAGCCAGCGCCACCGGTGACTTCCGTCGCTCGGTGGCTAATGAATGGCGGCCCACAGACAGCACCGTATACCAAATCGTTACATTTCCACCAAACTTCTAGGAACCAGCGGCCCCAGGCGGGTGCGGCTAACGACGATTTCCGCAGCAAACATGCCGTTTGGCGCTGCACCGCCGACTCAGACAGGTGATCGGGACCACATCCCGCAGTTCACGGGCACCGAGGCACACCTACTGAATCCGAAGCTGGGGAGATGTGTCCCAGGTTTGGGCAACCTCTCCGGCGCTGAAATCTTTGCTGCGGATAACGGCGGCGGGCCGTGCTCGGCGGGGCACTAGTTGCGGTGCCTTGTGATCCGTTCGAGCATATCTATGCCCTGTACTGCGACGATGGAAGACGTTCTATTAACGTTTGCGTTGAAAAACGCTTGCCAGCGAGCCCCATTCGACGGACTCGGCAATTGTTAGGAATTTAGCTCTGGGTGATCTAGGCTCTGTTAAGGTCCACTAAAAAGATGTGCGAGGCGGGGTTGGAAGGTCGAGTGACATGTCGGGCATGCATCACCTCAAGAAGAACCGCAAGATGAATCGCAATATCGGCCATCACGCGAAGAAGATCGCCGTCGCAGGGGCTGTGACCGCGACCGCCGCCGCTCTGACGGCCGGCCTGGTCCCGCCGCCCACCCCGCAGATGCTCAATCCCGACCTGAAACTCGCCGCGGCCGTCAAGGTCTTCCCCGAGCCCGACCAGATCCCCGATCTGACCGGCGGTCTTGGCACCGCGGGATACGACTTCTCTCAGGCCATCGCCGCGGCGATCCTCAAGGCGATCATGAACAACATCAACCTGATGTCGCTCGCCAGGGCCGCAGGTATGGATCCCGAGAGTTTCTTGAAGTCCCTGCCCCCGAACGTCCTCCTCGGTGTCTTGGACGCGGTTCCACTCAATCTCGCACCGCTGCTCGGGAACCTGCTCGGTCTCGACGCCGCCAACGGCATCCTGCTGCCTGCGTTGAATCTTCTCGGCATCACCGACGGCGCAGGCATCACCACGGTCAACAAGCTGCTCGGTCTGCTGGGTATCGACCTGGCCGATCCGCTGAACCTGTCCAACCTCGACGTGCCCGGGCTGAACCTGATCACCGCCGGCGGGCCGTTCACCCTGCTCAAACTGCTCGGCTTGGATCTCGGCTGGGTGCCTCCATTCCCGAACTCGATCGCCGAGGAAGTCAACAACACCGAGTACCTTCCCATCGGAGTCAACGGACTGCTCACCACAGTTCTCGACAGGCTGAAGCTTCTCGACACCAACAACCTGCCGCTCGACCTTGGTGGAATCCTCAACAGTGGGCTGCTGCCGGGTGGCGTCGATGGGTTGATCGGCTTGCTCGACAATGTCATCAAGACCATTCCCGCAAATCTCGACATCGTCGACCTCCGCGTTCCGATCGTCGTCGGCTTCGGAATGGGCGCGTTCGCGGCCGGCGCGGCGTACCCCAAGATCGTTCAAGACCTCCAGTACCAGCCTGGCGGAGCCAATTCGCCAACCAAGGCCACCGATCCACTTCTCGGCAGCATCACGATCCTGCCAATGTTGTTGCTGCGCAACCCCGGACGCGCCAACGGCGGACTGTTCGCGCGGGCCTATCCGTTTGCGCGACTGTTCGGCATCGACACCGTCACGCCCGACACCGAGGTGACCAGCAGCGGCGGCATACCGATCCTCGGCACGGGCCTGTCCTTGGGCGGAGCGAATCTCATCCCGATCAAGATCGATGCGACGGTCGAGTACGACCTTCTCTCCGATTTCGCGGCGTGGCCCAACCCGTTCTCACTCGCCAACAACTCTGATGGGGTTCTTGCTGCCGACCTACATCCTGCGCGGCGTCGACATGTCGCGGATGACGCCGCAGATGACGACGCAGCTCACGGACATTCTCAGCAAGATCGGCACCGACCCGCTGGCGCTCAACCTGTACCTCACGATGCCCGCGAACAGCCTGCCGCTGCTCGAGCCGCTTTACCTGATGACCGATTTGACGAACCTGCTGACACTCGGCGCATTCCCGAATCCCCTTGGCACGCTGGCAAACGCGCTCTCGCCGGCACTCACCAGCCTCGTCAACCTCGGCTACACCGACGTCAAGAGAATGCCCGACGGCACCTATATCCGAACGCTCGATCAGGCAGGCGATCCCACCGCCTTCTTCTCCTTCCCCGACGTCAACTGGGGACAGGTGCCCGGCGACATCGTCAACCTCTTGGTCAAGGGATTCCAGAAGGAGTTCTTCAGCGGGAATCCCACGCCTGGAACACCGAATGCCATCACCGGAGTGTTCAAGTTGCTGTCCAGCATCCTCGGCGGCGGCGGCCTCGGCGGCTTCGGCGGAATCACCGATCTGCTCAACGCGGTGATGGGCGGCCTCAACCCGTTCGGCGGCCTGAATCCGCTTGGCGGCTTCAACCCGTTGGCGGCCAACGCAATCCCGGCCGCCGACGCCAAGACGGTCGCCGTTTCGACCCCCGGTGCCAACAGCGCTGCACCCGGCGATGCGCCGATCCTTCTCGAGGGGACGGGCGAAGATCCCGAGGCGGAAGCGCAGGACGTAGAGGAAGAGAAGGAAACTCCGAAACCCACCAAGACGTCGAGCTCGACGCCGAAACCGGCGGGACCGTCCGCATCGCCGAAGCCGGGCCCGGTGGGCAGCGTCGTCGGTGGAGTGACCAACACCGTCGGCGGAGTAACGGGTGGCGTCACCAACACTGTCGGAGGAGCCACTAACACGGTCGGCGGAGTGACCGGCGGCGTCGTGGGAGGCGTGACGGGCACCGTCGGCGGTCTGACCGGTGGGCTCCTCGGAAAGCCGAAGCCGAAGGCCCCTGCCGGAGCATCCGCTCCCGCGGCCTGATCAGTTAGAAGACGCGCACCCAGCTTCTGGCAACATAGCGGGGTGTTCGGCCGCCGGGACCCCCTGATCGTCGGCGCGTTCGCCGCAGTAGTGAGTTTGTGCGGCGCGGCCCGCCCATCTTTCTGGTACGACGAGGCCGCGACCATTTCGGCGTCCTACAGTCGATCTCTGCCTCAGTTGTGGCAGATGTTGAGCAATGTCGATGCCGTCCACGGCCTGTATTACGTGCTCATGCATGGCTGGTTTCAAATCTTCCCGCCAACGGAATTCTGGTCGCGCGCGCCTAGCGGTCTTGCGGTCGGTGCCGCAGCGGCCGGAGTAGTCGTGTTGGGCAAGCAGTTCTCGTCGCGCACTGTCGCGGTGAGCTCTGGAATTGTCTGCGGGACATTGCCAAGGGCGACGTGGGCAGGCATCGAAGCTCGGCCGTATGCGCTTTCGATGGTGGCCGCCGTGTGGCTGACCGTGCTGCTCGTTCACGCCGCGCGCCGTGACAACTCTTGGGTCTGGCTGTCGTATGGGATCGTCCTGGCGACATCGATTCTGCTCGACGTGTATCTGGCGTTGCTGTTGTCTGCCCACGTCGCTTTCGTCTGTCTCTTCCGGCGCACGCGGGCGGTCCTCGTGCGGTTCGCCATCGCTTCGGTGCTCGCAATTGGTGCTGTGTCGCCGTTCGTTGTCGAGGCCGTCGGCCAAGCGCATCAGATCATCTGGATCGCACCGGTTGGCCGCCGAACCATCGAAGATGTGGCGGTACAACAGTATTTCGAAAGAAGCCCGCCGTTCGCGATCGTCGCGGCGGTGGTCGTGGTGACGGCTATTGTCTTGTGGCTCTGCACGTCCGCGCGGCTGGCACAGACTGATCGGCAACTGTTGACCTTGGCGATCGCATGGCTGGCGATACCGACCGCCGTGATCCTCATTTGGTCGGCGTTGGTTCAGCCGATCTACACGCCCCGCTACATGTGCTTCACCGCACCAGCGCTGGCATTGGTGTTGGGCGTCTGCATAGGCGCCGTGGCCGTCAGACAATGGGTGGCGGTCGCCGCGGTCGGCGCCTTCGTCCTCGCCGCGGCGCCGAATTTCCTTCTGGTACAACGCAGTCCGTATGCGAAGTACGGAATGGACTACAGCCAGGTCGCCGATCTGATCACCGCGCAGGCAGCACCCGGTGATTGTCTGCTTGTCAACGACACGGTGACCTTCATGCCGGCCCCCATGCGTCCCCTGCTCGCGGCGCGGCCTGACGCCTACCGGAAGCTGGCCGACATCAGCCTGTGGCAGACGGCGATTGAGCGCAATGACGTCTTTGACACCAACCTCATCCCCGAGGCGTCCGTTGGCCCACTAGGTGTCTGCCGCGTCGTCTGGATCATCACCCAGGCCGACCCGGCAGTGCCCGCCCACGAACAGAGTTCGGCGATGCCGCCCGGTCCGCTCTTCGGAGGCACTGCCGCGTTCTGGGTATCGCGCGACACGAGCTACAGATTGCTCGAACGCTGGCAGTTCAACCTGGTTCAGGTGATCAAGGCGGCCCGGTAGGTGCCGAAGGAGCTACCAGACGCGGATGTAGTCGATGAGCATGGCCGCGGGGAACTGGCCGAGGTTCGGATCGCCGCCGCCAACCCCGCCGACCGCGAGGGTGAACATCGGCGATAGCCAGTAGCCGGGGTTGTTGAACGGCCACCGCCAGTCGTCGGGTCGGCCGGAGACCTGAATGGGCTTCGGCGGCACGCTGAAGTACGGTTTCGCACCGTCGACATAGTCCCGCCAGAATTTGAAACCGTCTGTGTCCCAACGCATACGCCAGGTGTGCCACGCGCCGTCGACCATTCCGGGGATGGATTTGCCTTCCCAAGTCTTCCCGTTGGATGCCGCGTGCACGGTGGTTCCCGGCGCCCAGTTCCCGTTGCCGTACCACTCGAAGATGTCGACCTCACCGTCAGGCAGCGGATCCTCGTTCACCGCCCAGTACGCGGGCCAGGCCCCGGTGGTCAGGCAGTCGAGCTTGATCCGCGCTTCCCACGTGGTGTTGATCATGCCTCGCCAGTTACCGCGCAGCTTGCCGCCGTAGTACTGGCCGAATTCATTGGTGGCGAGGAGGACGAGATTGGAATTGCCGTCGAGGAACACGTTTCGGCGATCGTCGCGGTACAGCCCTTCAACCTGGGGGAACACGTCGTCCTGCCAGGTCTGCACGGTCCACTTCGACCGATCCGGCCCAGCACCCAAGGGGCCGTCGAACTCGTCCTGGAAGAGGTAACCGCTGGGAGCGGCATCGGGCGGCGCAGCGCCGGCCTTGGGAAGGGGGACGGCGGCAGCCAGAAGGCCCATCCCCGCCATAAGCATCATGTTGCGTCGATCCAAGTGAGGCACGAGTGGAACCCTAAGGGCAGAAGCCGCGTCCGTGCGTGATTTACCGACAGTTTTTGTGGTGCCCTGTCGAGCGGTAATCTCGGAAGATTGATCCGTGATCGGGGGCGACACGTGGACCTCGTACTCGGTCTGTCGATGACGTCGGCAGACGTCCGCTGGGTGCTGGTCGAGGGCACTACGGCCGAGGGCGCCACCATCTGCCGCGATGCTCTCGATTTCGACACCCTGGACGACGTCCTCGCCGCCGTCGGGGAAAACCGCCTTCACGCCGTAGGCGTCACCTGGGCAAACGAGGCCGACACCGCCGCGTCGACCCTCCTCGATGCGCTGGAGGACAAGGGTCTCGACAACGTCATCACGGTTTCTGACGAGGAGGCCGCCGATGCATTGGCGGCAGGCATCGCCGACCGCGGCGGCTATAGCGATGTCGCCGTGTGCATCGTCGATCCCGACGACGCCCTCGTTACGGTGGCCGGCTCCGACGGTGTGACGACCGAAAGGGTGGGTCCGACGGTCGACGACGTGCTCGCGGCGTTGGATCGCAGCGGTGCCCAGCCCGAGGCGATCTTCGTGCTCGGTTCGGCCGACGACATCGACGCGATCGCCTCGTCCATCGAAGGTGCAGGAACCCCGGTCATCACTGCCGCCGAGGCCGAACTCGCGCTTGCGAGAGGAGCCGCCCTTGCGTCAGCGCAGGCGGTCAACATCCTGGATGCTCCGCAGGAGCGGTGGCACTTGCCGTCGAGAATCGGTGCGTTGACGTCCGTTCTGGCCGCCGCTGTCGTTGTCTTCGTCGTCTCGCTTTCTGTAGCGCTGGGCCTGGTGATGACTCCTGACACGGATTCAACTGTGGCCCAACAGGATACGGCCGCAACCACCGACCAGCCGGCCAGGGTGCCCGCCGCCCCATCGGTCGTACGTGCGGTCCCGCGACCCGTTCCGGCCGCGCCGGTAGCACCGCCTCCGGCGGTCGCGCCACCAGTTGCGCAGACGATTGTCGAGGCTGCGGCGCCCGCTCCGGAAGCACCACCACCCGTGTACGACACCGCACCCGAATACGTGCCACCGGCGCCCGCTTACGTTCCACCCGCGCCTCCACCTCCACCGCCACCGCGGCTTCGCGACCGGATCATCGAACGCATCCCGATCATCAACCGGTTCCACGAACCGAAGCCGTACGGGTAGCCGAAACTAGCGCGGCGAACCGCTTCGCCAGGTGAAGCTGTTCACGTATTTCCCCATGTCGAGCGCCAGTTGTAGATTGGCGCCCGACGGGTGGCCGCTGCCGAAGTCCGGGCTGAACTCGTGGTACGGGCCAACTGCCGCAGCAATCAGCGCGTACTCGTCCTTGACCGCCACCATGACAAGGATCCGAAGTCGAGTGAACGTCCCCGAGGCGTCCTGCGGGTACTCGTCTTTGACCACCCCGTACCCCGGCTCATACCCAACCATCGCGTTGGGAATCTCGTAATCCGTTGTGGCGTTTGGATAATGCTCGCCGATCAGGCTCTCGGCGATCTGCTTCGGGGTGCGATCGCCCGCGGGCATCCCGAAGAACTCCATCGTGCCGGTGTCGCCCGCCGTGAAGTTCACATCCACACCCTCGGGATTCAACGTCACCTCGTAAGCCGTGCCTGCGCGCGGATACTGGACAGCGAACTTGCCGTCGCTGGATGTGAACCACGGGTTTGTGGCAACGGCCTTGCCGATCGGTGGCTCCCCGCAATCGGGAGGGCAGACAAAGCGCGGAACTGTCGGTGTGGCCAGTATCGATACCCCGACGGCCGCCGCGGCCGCGACTGCGGCACCGACACCCAGCGCCGTCAACAGTCGGGTGTGTGTCGTGTGCTGCACCGGCACCGCCGCATACGTACCGGCAGGCAGCGCGTAACCCGGCCGCGCGGCGGGAACCCCGACATCCTCTGCGGTGCGAGCGACGGCGCGAGCAGTCCGCGATGCCGCACGCGTCGCGACTCCGCAGTTCGGGCAGAACGCGGTGTCAGGAACCACATGGTCGCAGTGCGGACACAACACCTGCGCCTCTGAGTTCGCCTCGCCATGATCTTCATGCAGCAGCGCCAACTGCAGACCAATCCTTAAGGCAAGCAATGCAAGAACCGCGACGATCAGGTGCAGCCCGAAATGGAAGCCGTTGGCGAAGGCGGACGCCTCCAGCACCCCGAGCACAACGCAAAGACCCAGCACCACAAGGAAACTCAAGGCCGTCAGGAGAATCGCCGGTTTGCGGTCCATCCCCGCGGGCCGGTTGAACCACAGTGCCACCCCGACCAAGCCGCCTGCCGCCGCGGCGGTCAACGGCAACGCCACCCCTTGAATGCCCGCCTCGGCGAGGAGTCCTTCGACCGCCCGGCCCTGCGCCGTCGGCCCCGTTGCAAGTTGGGGAGCCAACCGAGTCAGTGTGGCCGCGGCGACGAACGCGATCGAACCCAGTGCACCGATCACGAACCCATCCAACGACTCTCGGGTCGCGGGCCGCAGGAATCGCATCACCACAGCCGGGACGAGCATCAGGCACGCGGTACCCGCTGGGATGAGCACCCCTTCGAGAATCGAGAACCCCTCTGTGGTTCCCTCGCTCAGCGAGACATCGTAGGACTCGGCAACGACGGTGCCGGTCAGCAGCGCCCAGCCGACGCCCAATCCGGCACCAAGCGCTGCGGTCAGCCCAAGGGAGCTGGCAGGCAGATCGTCGTCGACGTCGGACTCGTGCAGATACAGAAGGAACAGCAGCGGTAAGCCGATCGCGCTGAGCGCGATCAACGGCGCCTGCCATCCGAGGGACGCGAAGGCGATCAACGCCACGACCAGGGCTGCCAACGCGGCCCGGAACGGCGCGCGCGAACGGTGCGGCAGATGCGGAAACAGTGAACTCGCCACCGAGAGCCGCAACACGTGCTCGCCGGGTGCCGCCCCGTATGCGCTCGGACGCAGCACTCCGCGGCCATTCCCGCGCTGAGTGGACAGGCGCGCGCCGCACGTTCCACAGAACGCTCCCGCAGCTACATCTGTATCGCAGACGGCGCAGCGCATCGTCGGCAGTGCGTCAGGCGTTATCGGCGGGCCGGTCATCGGGGAGCACGGCCCTTCTGGATGTCCAAAAGGTCGCGAACCAAGTAGTCGACATTGGGCGTGCCGAGGCCGGTCACCAAATCAAACCCCGGAGCCGCGACGTCGACGGCGTTGCCGCCAAGTCCCACGTCGCGGAATCCTGGCAGGTTCGCGCCCGCCGCAACCCGATACAGCAGCGGATTCAGATTGCCCAGTTGCTGTCCGCCATGCGCGAGCAGGTACTGATTCATCAGCACGGTCAGTCCGGCCCAGATTGGGGCGGCCTGGGAGGTGCCTGCGCCGACCAACTCCTGCTGGTCGAAGACAATGCGGATCCCGGTGAATGGGTCGGCGACCGCGGAGACATCGGGGGCCAGGCGGCGTCGGTCGACGTCGCGTTCCACCGACAGCCTCTCCTGCCATGCGGGGCGGTCGTACAGCCCCGACACCCCGCCGCTGCTGCCAAGGGACAACGGCGAGTCGACCCAGGCATGTTCGGCGAGCCACCGTCCTTGGGCATCGGTCGACAGGGTGGTGCCGCCGACCGAGGTCATTGCCGGCAGTGACGAAATGGCGTCGAGGCCAACGTCATCGGGGCCAGGTGGCGACGACCACTCGTCGCCGCCCTTGCATTCCAGGCCCGCGGTGTCGCCGCTCGCGTCGAATGTCGATGTCCCATTTCTTTGTGCGGTGGCCAGGGCGGCCTCGACGGGCGCCAGATCGGCCGCGCGTATCAGCGCGTCGCATCCCCAACCGATCGACAGGCTCCACACCGCACCGGGGAACTGCCGATCCACCGACTCGAACAGCCTGCCGATCTTCTCGAAGGCACCGTCGCCTTCGACGGTCGGGCGGGCATTGACCACAACCTTTTGCGCGTCGGGCGCAATCGCGTGTGCCACTTCGAGATCCATCGCCGTCTCGGCACCGGACGGGCCGGGCTGACCCCCGATCAACACCGGTGTGAATCTCGGCAACCCTGACGAGTCGGCGAACATGTCGAGGTCATCCTGGTCGAAGCCGCTGAACGCGAAGATCACGATCGTCGCGCCCTTGCCCGTCAAGCCCGCAGCGGCAAGCGGTTTGGCGTTGTATGCCTCGAGCAACGCGTCTGGGCGCAGGCCCTGGTTCGGCACGTCGAGTCGAAGGAATCCGGGCCTCGCCTCCCGATGCGGGGTGTAGCCAAGGATTCGGCCGAGCTCGGTCACGTCGCCACGAAGCGGGTCGGGAATCGACGGCTGCTGCGGCGACGCGTAGAACACCTGCCCCTTGAGGCCGCGGTAGTCGTTTACCGGCACCTCGAAAGCGGCCGCCACATCCTGTGCGGCGCCCTCGACGATGGCCCATTCGTCGCCAAGTCGCCACCGCACCCGAATGCCTTGTGCACTCGCCCATTCGATCAGTCTGTCTGGGCGAGCACGATCAGGCAGCTTGACAGTGAGCTGCGCACTTTCGTCTCGGGATGGGCCGAGATCGGTTGAACTGGCCAGTAATAACGCCAGCGGACCACCGATAGCCGTCCGGTGTTCGGACACCGAAACGGCGCGAATCCCCGTGACGAGCACCAGCACGCCCGCCAAGAGGAGCGCCAGCAGGCGCCAACGCACCCTCATATGCGATCGAGCGATTTAGGGAATCCCGTTGATACCGGGATGCTGGCCGGGAGGAACAGTTGGCGCCGGGGGTGCAACAACCGGCGGAGTGAACAGGTTGCCGCCCGTGGGGTTGATGCTCTTCTCGGTCGGCGCAGGGGCCGGCGCCGGAGCAGGCGCCGCTGGCGACGTCGTTGTTGCGGTGGTGGTCGTCGTTGTCGAGGTCTCGGGTGCCTTCTCTTCTTCCTTGGCACAGGCGGCGGTTAGCGCGCCCAACGCAATGAAGGCGGTGACGCCCGAAACGGCCACGAGTCGACGACTCATGAGACGTGAATCCATGATGAAGTCCTATCTAGGTCTAAGTCGGGTGGCTCTAGTTGTTGCGGTGAACGCCGGGAGGTTGTGTGGGTGCCGGGGGCGCGTAAACCGGCGGCGTGAACAGATTGCCTCCGGTGGGGTTGATGCTCTTCTCGGTCGGCGCAGGGGCCGGAGCCGGAGCAGGTGCCGGAGACGTGGTGGTCTGCGTCGTGGTGGTCGTGGTTGTCGAGGTCTCGGGCGCCTTTTCCTCTTCCTTGGCGCAAGACGCGGACAAGCCGACCATCGCCACGATCGCAAGACCGCCGGCAACGGCCGAGACGCGACGGACAATGCGTTGTGATTCCATATCCAATTCCAATCTGTGAGCTGCTACCAGCTGATTCTCGGCCCCGGACCAGTCTGACAGACGGAGTGCGTTGTGACTTCGATCATGCCACAGTTAATTAGAGCTGTCCGTAAATTTGCCAAAATTGACGCTGGCGACTTTTTTGGCTCGGTGCGTGTGCCACGGTACCGGGCAGCCTCTTCGCCGGGGACGTTCTTCGGTTTTCGCCCGGCGCATCGACCAGTACCTCGTCCGCTCTACGGCGATTTGGGCCGCTGACAGGAAATTTTCACACTCGCGGGATGGCGCGGTAACGGGCACGGGCAAACACGTCGCCAGCGGTAACCGGCCCGCCCAGCAATATCTCCCGATGCGGATGCCGCCGACCGCGCCCCGGCTGCGCTATCTAACGCCGACGTCACTTTGAGCAGGAGGCAAATTTTCGCGAAACGATCTGGCCGCGAGGCGGATTGGTCTCTCGAGTTGCCGATCGGAATTTTTCCTCAAAGATGCAATCCAGGACGACCCACAGGCGTACAGCTTTAGAGCAGTCAAACCCCATGCGAGCCACAGGAGCGAGATGAACACACTGCGCAAGGTTGTCGCCATCGTCTGCATCACCCCACTGGCAGCGTTTGGTGTCGCGGCCTGCGGTGGTGACAAGGGCGGGGGCGGCGGGGGTGGCGGCGGTGGCGGACATCAACGTGGCGCTGACATCGTTCCCCGACTACATCGACCCGCAGCTCTCCTACACGGTCGAGGGGTGGGAAGTGCTCTGGAATGTCTACACCCCCTTGCTGACCTACAAGCACGCCAAGGGCAAGGAAGGCACCCAGATCGTGCCGGGGCTGGCCGAGAAGATGCCCGACATCTCGCCCGACGGCAAGACATACAAGCTCAAGCTCCGGCCGAACATGAAGTACTCGGACGGAACGCCCATCAAGGCATCCGATTTCACGTACGGCATCCAGCGGCTGTTCAAGGCCGACTCCGGCGGCTCGGTGTTCTTCGACGTCATCGTCGGAGCCAAGGACTACGCCGACGGTAAGGCGCAGACCATCAGCGGGATCAAGACCGACGACAACACCGGTGACATCACGATCGAGCTGACCGAGGCGAACGGCACCTTCGAGAACGTGCTCGGGCTCATGTTCGCCGCACCGGTTCCGCCGAGCACCCCGCTGGACAAGGACGCCACCAACAGTCCACCGCCTTCCAGCGGTCCGTTCATGATCAGCAAGGTGGAGGCGCCCCGCACCATGACGTTGGAGCGCAACCCGAACTTCAAGACGGTCAAGGACGCCGGTGCCGATGAAGTGGCCGATGCGGGAGTCGACAAGATCACCATCACCGAGAACAAGAACAACAGCGCCCAGGTGACCGACGTCGAACAGAACAAGGTCGACTTCATGGTCGACCCGCCCGCGTCCGACCGACTGCAGGAGGTGAAGACCCGCTACGGTGACCGGTTCCGGCTAGAGGAGTCGATCAATACCTACTACTTCTTCATGAACACGGAGCGGGCGCCGTTCAACGACCTGAAGGTGCGGCAGGCGATCAATTACGCCGTCGATCCCGAGGCACTGAACCGAATCTTCGGCGGCCGTCTGCATCCGTCACAGCAGATCCTGCCGCCCGGTATGCCCGGGTACGCGGAATACAAGCTGTACCCGGGGCCCGATATGAACAAGGCGAAACAGCTTATCGCCGAGGCTAATCCAGCGGATAAGAACATCACCGTGTGGACCGATGACGAGCCGGACCGCAAGCGGATCGGTGAGTACTACCATGACCTGCTCACCCAGCTGGGCTTCAACGCGACGCTGAAGGTAATCGCGGGTGACGTCTACTGGACGACGATCGGCAATCAGTCGACGCCGGATGTGGACACCGGATTCGCGGACTGGTTCCAGGACTTCCCACATCCGGATGACTTCTTCCGCCCGCTCCTGCACGGCGATTCCATCTTGCCGACCAACGGCAACAACTTCTCCAGGGTGAACATCCCCGCGAACAACGCCAAGCAGGACGAGCTGCTGACGAAGCTGATCGGCGACGGAGGGGTCGAGGAGCAGTACGCCGCCCTGGACAAGGCGTACATGGAGCAGGCGGTCTGGGCGCCGTACGGCAACGAGATGATGGCCACGTTCGTGTCTGAGCGGATGGACTTCGACAAGGCCTATCACCATCTGCTGTTCAACCAGGACTACACGTCGTTCGCGGTCAAGTAGTCATTGATGGTCGCCCCCATCGGCGAACTGGAGGTACCCGGAGACCCGCCTCTTCCGACCGGCGTGCCCGCGTCGCAGATCCAGGGCCGTAGCCCCTGGTATCTCGCCTGGCTTCGCCTGCGGCGCAACAAGGTTGCGCTGACCTGTGGTGTTCTGTTCGTTCTGATTGTGCTGTTCTGTCTCGCTGCGCCGCTGTGGGCCGAACATGTCGCGCATACCGGTCCGAACGCGAACCACATCACTGAGAAGGTGATGATCAACGGCGAGCCGACGAATGTCGTGGCAACCGACGGCACACCAATCGGGCCGGGGCTGCGCGGGCAGTTCCTGCTAGGCGCGGACCAGAACGGCCGCGACGTGATGGTCCGGCTGATGTACGGCGGGCGGACGTCGATCTACATCGGCCTTGCGGCCGCAGCCGTCACCACGCTGTTGTCTGTGATCGTCGCGCTGCTCGCCGGGTACTACCGCGGCTGGATCGACTCGGTGCTGTCTCGGATCATGGACGTCATCTGGGCCTTCCCGGTGCTGCTCCTCGGCATCGCGTTGGGCACCACGCTGGCCATCGGCGGTCTCAAGGCCGGCCCGATTGCCATCGCGGGCGACTCGATCTGGATTCCGATCCTGATCATCGGCTTCGTCTACGTGCCCTATATGGCAAGGCCGATCAGGGGCGAAATCCTGGCGCTGAGGGAGAAGGAGTTCATCGAGGCGGCCGTCGCGCAGGGCAAAGGGCCGATGCGAATCATGTTCTCCGAGCTGCTGCCCAACATCATCTCGACGATCATCGTGTTCTTCACGCTCAACATCGCCAACAACATGCTGCTCGAGTCGGCGCTGTCGTTCCTCGGCGCCGGAGTGCGCCCGCCAAACGCCTCGTGGGGCACGATGATCGCCGACGGCTACGAAATGATCTACACCGCGCCTCACCTGACGATCGTGCCCGGCCTGATGATCATCGCGACGGTGTTGTCCCTGAACGTCTTTGGCGATGGCCTGCGCGACGCGCTCGACCCGCGGGCGAAGATCAGGCTGGAGCACTGATGGCCCGCTTCATCGCAAGGCGCCTTCTCGGCATGGTCGCAGTGCTGTTCGCGATCTCGGTGATCGTGTTCCTGATCTTCAACGTCATCCCCAACTCGGACCCGGCAGCACGCATCGCCGGCAAGAACGCCGATCCGGCGCTGATCGCCAGGGTCAGTGAGGATCTCGGGCTGAACGAACCGCTGCCGATCCAGTACCTGACGATGATGAAGCAGATCTTCACCGGTCAGCTGATGTCGTATGCGAAGGATCGCAATGTCGTCCAGCAGATCTGGGATGGCGTGCCCGCCACGTTCTCCTTGACCATCGGGGCTGCGGTGATCTGGATGGCGCTCGCTGTCCTGTTCGGCTACATGAGTGCCGTGCACGCCGGCAAGTTCACCGATCGTGCGCTGACAATCCTTTCTCTGGTGGGGATTTCGATGCCGGTCTTCTGGCTGGCGGCGATCCTGCTGTACTTCTTCACCTTCAAGATCCAGCTGTTCCCGACGGGCAGCTACGTGCCACTGACGGAAGATCCGTTGCAGTGGGCGTACCACCTGATCTTGCCGTGGTTCACGCTGGCCGTGCTGTACGTCGGGTTCTACAGCCGAATGCTGCGCTCCAACATGCTCGACGCGATGAACGAAGACTACGTCCGCACTGCGCGAGCCAAGGGGCTCTCCGAGCGTCAGGTCCGCATCCGCCACGTGCTGCGCAACTCGATGATCCCGGTCATCACGCTCTTCGGCCTCGACTTCGGGATGGTGGTGGGCGGCGGGGCGATCCTCACCGAGACGGTTTACAACCTCAACGGAGTCGGGCTCTACGCCGGCGAGGCGATCCGCAGCCTTGACCTGCCGCCGCTGATCGGGGTGACGCTATTCGGGGCGTTCTTTATCGTGCTGTTCAATACGATCGTCGACATCGGATATGCCGTTCTGGATCCGCGCATCCGTCTCGGAGAGGCGGCACCGGCATGAGCACCATCCTCACGGTCGACGACCTCAAGGTCAGCTTCGCCACCGAAGACGGTGTCGTACAGGCGGTCGGAGGGGTGTCGTTCGAGCTGCGAGCGGGCGAGGTGCTGGCCATCGTCGGCGAGTCCGGTTCGGGCAAAAGCGTTACCGCACAAACCATCACCGGTCTTACCAGGGCCCCCAACGCCAGAATTACCGGTTCGGTCACCTACCGCGGGCGTGAGCTCAACGGGCTCGACGACGACGAGTTGCGCGATGTCCGCGGCGAGCAGATCGCGATGGTGTTCCAGGACCCGATGTGCTCGCTGAACCCCGTGTATCGCGTCGGCGACCAGATCACCGAGATGATCCGGGCGCATCGAGATGTTTCAAAACGGGAGGCCGCCGACCGCGCTATCGAGCTGTTGCGTTCGGTGGGCATCCCCAATCCTGAACGCCGGGTGCGCCATTACCCACACGAGTTCTCCGGAGGGATGCGCCAGCGCGTGATGATCGCGATGGCACTCGCCCTCGAACCGGACGTGCTTATCGCCGACGAGCCGACCACCGCGCTCGACGTCACGGTGCAGGCCCAGATCCTGCGACTACTCGATCAACTCAACCGCGACCGCGACCTGGCCATCATTTTGATCACCCACGACCTCGGGGTAGTCGCCGAGATCGCCGACCGCGTCGTGGTCATGTACGCAGGCCAGATCGTCGAGAACGCGACGCTCGACGAGACCTTCTACGACCCGCAGCACCCCTACACATGGGGGCTGCTTGGGTCGCTGATGCGGCTCGACCAATCGCGCGATGTGCGCCTCGCGCAGATCCCTGGACAGCCGCCGTCACTGCTGGCACCGCCGCCGGGTTGTCGGTTCGCGCCCCGCTGTCCTCACACGTTCGACAAGTGTCACGAGTTGCCGCCTCTCGAATCCCGCACGGGCGGCAACCACCTCGACCGCTGCTGGCTCGACCCGCAGGAGAAGAAATCCCTTCGGGCGCAGGTGATTCCGTGAGCAAGGGCGATCCGCTGCTTGAGGTAACCGACCTCGTCAAGCACTTCCCGATCAAGACCGGAGTGGTGATCGACCGCGAGGTCGCTCGCGTGCGCGCGGTCGATGGGGTCAGCCTGACCCTGCGCGAAGGTGAGACGCTGGGGCTCGTCGGTGAATCCGGCTGCGGGAAGTCGACACTGTGCCGGGCGATCCTGCAACTGACCCACCCGACTTCGGGATCGGTGCAGTTCCTCGGCGAAGAGCTGGTGGGCCGGTCGCGACGCGACCTGCGCCCGCTGCGCCGTCAGATGCAGATGATCTTCCAGGACCCTTTCGCATCACTGAATCCGCGTAAGCGGGTCGGCCAGATCGTCGGGGATCCGCTGGAGCTGCACGGCTTGGCAAGAGGCGCCGAGTTGAAGCGGCGGGTCCAGGAGTTGCTCGAGCGAGTCGGCCTCAACACAGAGCACTACAACCGTTTCCCGCACGAGTTCTCCGGTGGGCAGCGCCAACGAATCGGTATCGCCAGGGCGCTGGCTCTGCATCCGAAACTGATCGTCGCCGACGAACCGGTGTCCGCCCTCGATGTGTCGGTGCAGGCGCAGATCATCAACCTGCTCAAGGAGCTTCAGGACGAGTTCGGCCTTTCGTATTTATTCGTCGCACACGACCTTGGCGTGGTCCGCCACGTATCCGATCGGGTCGCGGTGATGTATCTGGGCAAGGTCGTCGAGAATTCGGCCACCGAGGACCTGTACCGCAAGCCGATTCACCCGTATACGAACGCACTGCTGTCGGCGGTGCCCATACCCGATCCGAAACGCAACGCGGCACGCGAGCGGCTCGTGCTGCAGGGCGACGTGCCGAGCCCGATCGACCCGCCGCCGGGCTGCAGCTTCCACACGCGTTGTCCGTGGGCGACCGAAGTTTGCGCTACGGACGAACCCGCATTACTCGAACACGCTTCTGCGCATTTGGCCGCCTGTCACCATCCGCAAAACGTCGAGGAAGCGGCCTCTTAGGGCAGCTGCTGAGGCTGCTGGTAGCCGTACGGGTACTGCGGAGCCTGATACGGATATTGCGGCTGCTGATATTGCGGCGCCTCATTCTGCGGGGGACCCTGGTTTGGCACCTGAATCGGGATCGGCACCGGGACAAACGGCACGGTGATATACGACGTCGTCATCGGCGGCGTCGTGGTCGTGGTCGTTGTCGGTGTCGTCGTGGTGGTCGTCGTAGTTGTAGTCGTGGTTGTCGTTGTAGTGGTCGGTGTGGTGGTGGTCGTGGTCGGCACTGTCGTGGTGACGACGTGCGTCGTCGTCACCGGCGGTTCATACGTCGTCGTGGGCGGTGGAGGCGGAGGCGGCGCCTCACTGGTGACCGTGACGGTCTGGAGGGGCGGTGGGGTCGACGGTGGCGGTGCGGCGCTTGTGGGTCCTGGGGCCGACGTGGCTGTCTTCGGTGTCTCTGTGGCAGTGCTGCTGTCGGTAGCGCTCGTCAGCGCGATCGCCACCCCGCCGACGGCGACCACCGCGACCACCGCGGCCAGTCCGAACACCAACTGCGGCAGCCGATTCCACGAGGACCGGGGCTCTTCGATCGGCTCGGTCGCCGGTACATACTGAACCGACGGTCGAGCAGCCGTCCCGCCCGTGTCATAGACATCGCCGGTGTACGGCACGACGTCGTCGGCCGTATTGTCGTCCTGGGACCAGGCGAGCGCGCGGAACGTCGCCGACCCCGGCGCGTGGCCCTGGTCGAAAACCTCCACCGGCACAGCCGGCGCCACGCCGGTCTTTGCGTCTGCCGCCGATCCGAAGGCCGCGAACAACGCCGCGCCAACGGCGGCGTCCATCGCAGGCTGAGGGGTCGTCACGACTGGTGCTTGCGAGTGCTCTGACAGCTGCTGAGTGATCAGCGGAATGCTGGCGCCACCGCCGATCGTGACCACCGCCGAGACATTGGACCAGCTAATCCTGTTGTGCTCCAACGTATTTTCCAACGCGGTCAGGACGCCGGTCAGCGGATGCACGATCAGGCTTTCCAGCTCTGCGCGGGTCACGCGGATGCCTGACCGGTATCCGGGCAATTCGGCTATCAGCTCGGTGACCGTCTCCGATGACAGCCGTTCCTTGGCGTTGCGGCACTCCTCGCGCAGTCGGGTGAGCGAACCGACCGCAGCGGTGGCTGCAGGGTCGATGCCCCCGGCGTTGGTGATGCCCTCGAGAACGTGGTTCAGAAGTGCCTGATCGATCTGGTCGCCGGAGAACTCGGTGTAGCGAGTGGTGTCCTCAATCGGTTCATAGGCCGACGCGGCATCCGCCAACGTGATGCTGGTCCCGCCGCCGCCGAAGTCCAGCAGCGCCACCACACCATGGGGGCTGAGGCCGGGATTGGCGTTGAGTGCCGTCAGCGAGGCCACCGCATCGGAGATCAGCCGGACCGGCGTGCCGTTGGGCGCCAGGCTCGGATTGGCGCGCATCGCGTTGCGCAGCGCCCACAGCGTCGACGTTCCCCAGTGCGCAGGAACGGCGATCGCGGTGTCCGGCGAGGACTGGCCGCCGGTGGCTTGGACCATTGCCTGCAGAGCATCTACCAGAAGCTGATCGGCGTGGTGCGGCGAGCCGTCGGCCGCCACCAGCGGCACTGGGTCACCGACGCGCTCCACGAAGCCGCTCAGCACGATCCCGTCGGTGTGCGCTGAAGGCACGCCGACTTCCGGCGCGGCATGGCCGAATAAGGTCAACACCGAACGCCGTATAACGGGTTGATTGCCGACACGTGCCGCGACCAGGTTGGTCGTCCCGATCGACAACCCCAACGGGTCGCTCATAACGGACCACACGATAGCGGTACAGAGATGCCAATTCCGTTAGACACTCCGCTTTTTGGGCCGCATTGCCAGCGGGTTGGCCTCAACCGCATAGCCAGGACACAGAATTCGGTGTTCTCGTATCACATGTGAAGACATTGGCACGCTGTGCAGCAACGACATTCATCATGACGACTGGGCTGGGATTGGCGAGTGTAGGAGCGGCAACCGTCGCCTCGGCGCAGGTCGGCTAGTTCCCGAGCTACCACTGGTGCCCCGGCGACTTCTGGCACCCGGAGTGGGGCTTCAACTTCGACTGGAATACCTGTCACGACGACCACCATCGCGACGGCGACGGTGACAACCACGACCACGACTACTGGGGTTAGCGGGGTCAGGGTTTCCTGAGTGTGCTGCAATGTCGGCCATGGGTGACATCGACGAGATCAAGCAAGTCAAGTACAGGTACCTGCGTGCGCTGGACACCAAGCACTGGGACGAGTTCGCCGCCACGCTCACCGATGACATCGTCGGCAGGTACGGGGAGTCGATCGGTGAAGAGCACCACTTCACCAACCGCGACGAGCTGGTCACCTTCATGCGCAACTCTCTCGGCCCGGAGATCCTCACCGAGCACCGGGTCACCCATCCCGAGATCACCGTCGACGGCGACGAGGCGTCGGCAATCTGGTATCTGCAGGACCGGGTGATCGCACCTGACTTCAACTTCATGCTGATCGGCGCGGGCTTCTACCACGATCGCTACCGTCGGACCAGCGACGGCTGGAAGATCAGCGAGACCGGCTACGACCGCACGTACGACGCCTCTATGTCGACCGAGAACCTCAACTTCAAGGTGAAAGCCGGTCGGGCGCTTAATATTTGACGGCTACTGAGTTATCGCGATCAGTGCGCCCGGCTGGAGCCAGCGCATGATCTCAACCAGCGTGCCGTCATCCATCGCGACGCACCCCGCGGTGGCCCCGCCGTCGGTTGTGTGCATGAAGAACGCGCCGCCGTTGCCTGGCACCCTGGCCTTGTTGACGCCCATTACGACGGCGTGCGCGTACTGCGGGATGTCGAGGTTCTCGGTTCCGCTATCCGGCGAGGTGTCGAACGGGCACTGTGCCTTCTTGCATACCTGCATGGTGTTGTAGGTCGGGCTCTTCATATCGCCGTCCCACCAGTGGTCGTCGCCGACCTGGACGTACTGCAGGCCGCCGCCGGGATTCGGCGCGGTGCCGAACGCGAAGTCCAAGGTGTAGATGCCCAGCGGCGTGGCCATGTTGCCGTCGTGGGTCTCGGCGGCCATCCCGTTGGCGCCGACGTGGGCGGGGATGCCTGCGCGCACGGCTTCCCATCCGTTGCCATTGCGTTGGAAGACGTCAATCTTGGCCGACGAACCACCGTTTCCCACAACGGAAATCACTTGGGTGGCGTTGCCGACCTGCGGGGCGAACCACGGTGTGTAGTCGGCGTTGGCGACCGGCGCTGCCGTAATAGAGATGGCGGCTGCAGACAGCACAGCGAGCAGTCGACGCACACAGGCAGCTTAGACGCGATTCCCAGCCGGTTGAAGTAACCCGGCAAGCCAGCGGGTCCATTTCGCCTGTTCAGCCGCGGCGATGTCGGCAGCGTCGTTGCCGTAGAAGAAGACGCTGGCCATTCCGCGGGCCTGGTCACCCACCATGCAGCTGCCGATCACCGCGACGCCCTCGCCGGGCTCGTCGAGCCGAAGCATCAACTCACGCGAGTTCGCGTCCTGATGGACACGCTCGACGACGCCAGCGAGTCGCGGTGTATCGGCGGGTGATTCGCGGCGGTCGCCCACGTTCGCGCCGGCGAGGCTCAGCGCGGCGGTGAGCGCAGACCAGACCTCCGCATCGCTGCCTGGGTGACTCACCGTGGCGTGGGCCACCGCGGCCTGCTTCCCCGCGAAGTTCTTGAGGTAGACCCGCAGCACCTCGAAGAAGCCGGGCCAGCCAGTCTCGAAGCTCTCCAATTCGTCGTCCCAGTCGTCGCGTTCGGTGAACAGGCTGTGCACCATCCGCACGACGCAGCGGTTTCCGGAGTGACTGGTTACGGTGACTTCGGTAGCGACCGGAGGCGCGTCGCCGCTCCAGCCGTACTCTTCATAGCCGAAGCGAACCGGCGGATCCCACGCCGTCACCTTTCCAGACGAGACGTCGTCACCGCAGTTCTCGTCGCCGAAGTCGAATGCGATTGCTCCGCCGACCCTCTCCTCGACGGTGGCCGGCGTGAACCATGCGCTCATACCGGGTCCCGTGGCGATGGCATGCCACACCTGTTCCGGCGTGCCGGGCACGAGGAACTCCATCTCGACCCAGCGGCGCCCCGAATCGTCCTTCTTCAACGGCATTTACGCGTCCTCCTTCGGTTTTGGATAGGCCGCTACCACCAAGCGGTAGTTGCGACCGTGCGGATTGGATTCATCGTGGTGACGGGCCACCACCGATGTGACGGCGTTGGAGAGGTCCTTGGTGAACGCGGCGCGGTCGGCCGGAGACCGGAACCGGATCGCGGTGTCGATCGACAACGTCGCCAGTCGCTTGTCCTGTTCGCGCGCCCCGCGCCACAGCTCGCCGACTTCACGGACCGCCCTCGCGGCGATCGCGATGAGATAGCTGGCCGACAAGCGGTCATTGGCGCGCCCCGGGTCGACCGCGGCCGGTCCCATCGCGCTGGGCGAGACCACGTAGGACGATGCGGTGGCCACGAGCAGTCGCTCCTTGAGTCCGCCCCAATGGCGTTCGCCCGCGAACACGACTAGTTGATGCTTTTCCAGCGCACGCAGGTGGTAATTCACCTTCTGCCGGGCGATGCCGACGCGCGCCGCCAACGCGGCGGCCGAAGCGGGCTCGCTCAATTCGGCAAGCAGTCGGCTACGGATGGGATCGAGGGCACTGACCGCCGCCGCGGGATCGGCGATGACCTCGACGTCAAGCATTCCTGCATCGTGACCTTTGACAAGTTTATTTGTCAAGACTCGCGGCTACATAGCTGTTATGGAATTGCTGCCCGTACCAGGGCGCCGGCGCGGTATCCGGCGAATCACACAGGGCCTTGGGGCCCTGGACCGGGAGATCTTCGAGGCGATAGCCGAGTCACCGACGCCGCTGCTCGACACGATGATGCCGCCACTCACCCGGGCCGCCGACCATTCGAAGCTGTGGATCGCATTGGCCGCGGGTCTGGCGGCGACCGGAAAGTCGAGCGCAAGGCGCGGTGCGACGCGAGGCGTGATCACGCTGGGAGTGACCAGTCTGTTCACCAACCAGGTGGCCAAGCGAATCAGCCAGCGCCCTCGGCCGACGTTCGATTCCGTGCCGCTGCGGCGTCGCACCCGACGACGCCCGACATCGAATTCGTTGCCCTCCGGTCATTCGGCCAGTGCGGCCGCCTTCGCGGTGGGTGTCGGGTTGGAGAACGCGCCGCTGGGCCTTCCACTGGCGCTGCTGGCCGGACTCGTCGGGCTGTCGCGGGTGGCAACCGGGGCGCACTACCCCGGTGACGTCATCGCAGGCTTCGGTATCGGCGCGACGATCGCCGTGCTCGGTGCGCGGTTGGCGCCGCCGGTTGTGCGTCCCAAATTGCCATCGGCCGATCCGCTGCGCCTGGATACTCCCCCGCGGCCGGACGGTTCCGGTGTAGTGCTGGTCGTCAACCCGTCGTCCGCGCACGGGACCGGCGCGCGTGTCATCGACGACGTTCGCCAAGCTCTGCCAAAGGCAGAGATCGTCGCGCTCGACGATGCCGACGACATCATGGGAGCGCTGCGCGAGGCGGCGGGCCGGGCGGAGGTTCTTGCCGTCGGCGGCGGCGACGGAACGGTGTCGTGTGCGGCGCGAGCCGCGGTCGACGTTGGTGTCCCACTCGCGGTGTTCCCGGCGGGCACGTTCAACCACTTCGCCAAGGACATCGGCTGCGACACGGTCAAGGAAACCGTCGAGGCGATTCGCGCGGGGAGTGCGGCATACATCGACCTGGTCTGCCTCAACGACGACCAGCTTGTAATCAACACCGCGAGTATCGGCGCCTATCCGCGCTTCGTCCGAATACGGGAGAAACTGGAGCACCGAATCAGCAAGCCGCTGGCGCGTCTCTATGCAATGTTCAACACATTGCGGCGCGGTGAACCGGTGCGAATCACCTACGACAACAAGACGCTGCAGACATCGCTGTTCTTCCTTGGCAACTCGACGTATCTGCCCTCGGGTTTCGCTCCGTCGATTCGACCTCGGATGGACGACGGTTTGATCGACGTCCGCATCCTCGAGACCGGCAGACCATTCTCGAGGCTGCGAATCCTGACCGGTCTGGCACTGGGTCGCCTGGAGCGCAGCCCCCTCTATCACGAGCTGCAGGTGCCCGAGTTCACGTTTACGGCGATCGACGGGCCGACGGTGCTGGCCCTTGACGGGGAGGTCGGGACGAGGGTCACCGAGGCAGCCTTCAGCGTGCGCTATCGAGCGCTGCCGGTGTTTCGTCCGTTACCGTGACGGGCCGCGTCGGGGGGACCAGCAGGAGGCACGCGACGAAATACGCGTAGCCGAGCGCCCATCCGGCGACCACATCGGATGGGTGGTGCACGTTGAGCACCACGCGGCCGATGCCGATACCGATGACCGTGACGGCACCGATTGCGATGAGACACGGCCGCAGTGAGCGGTGAATGACGGGAAGGATGATGGTCAACAGGGCAAGCACGCCGACCATCACGCCCAAGGCATGTCCGGATGGAAACGACGTCGAGGGTGCCGTAACCAGTGCGGTGGCGGGGCGCGGACGGTCGGCCGCCTGTTTGGCGATCTCGGTGATCAGGCCGCTCAGCTCGACGCTGATCAACAGAAACATTGCGACGCGAAGGTTGCGGCGCACCAGCGCGAAAATGATCACGACCAAGGTCAGCAGGCGAAAGACCGTCGGGCCGAGCAGCGTGCAGAACACATTCCAGGCGGTCACCCAGCCCGGATGCGCGAGGTCATATCGATGCAGGCTGATCAGCCACGATGAATCGATGGTCGTCAGCCAGTTCCAGTGCAACGCATAGCCTATCCACATCACCGCGTACACCGCGACGGCCAGGATTGCCGACACGATCAGCCAGGACTTGCGCGGTGTCACTCCACCAGCTGTACCACCTGTGTTCGCCACCTGGCTGCGAGTTGCCGTTAGGGTGTCTGCCCATGGCGGTGTTTCTGCGAAAGTTGCTGCGGATCGGCAAGCTCCCCAACGACCTGCGTGCCGAGGTCGAGGCCGAAGGAATCATTCACCTGGCCGAATATGTTGCGGTCACCCGCCGGTTCAGCGGTCGGGTGCCCGGTAAGCGGGCATCGGGCGACATCGCGAGCTACGTCGGCTCGCTCGTACTGACCAACGAGCGAGTGCTCGGGACGTTGTCGTCGGTGCCAAAGCTGGCGGGCCGCACCATTGATCAGCGCTGGGACGCGCCGCAGGAGGGCACCGTCAAGGCCGAACTCTCCGAGACCGGCCTCGTTATCGACGTCAACGTCGCCGACGTCGACGCCCGCTGCGAGGGGCATCTCTCACTGCACTACAAGGACGCCATCCCCCAGGATGTCCTGATGCGGTTGCCCTGTCGATCGCTGGCGTTCGATGTGCCGCCCGAGTATGTGTTCCGCGCGGTCGGAGTTCCGTACCACCCGTAGCGGGGTGAACAGATGTGACCGGCATCCGTATTACGGATCCTCGTCCTTTGGGTCGACCAAGTACCGCTCAGGATGGTGGTAGTCGTTGACTCGTGACTGGCCGGTGTCGAGGTGTGGCGGCGGAATCCATTCGGTGCGGCCGTCTTTGCGTTTTCGGGTGGTCCAGCCGCTCTCTTCGATGAGGCGGTTGTCGGGGCCGCAGGCCAGGGTGAGTTTGGTGATGTCGGTCGATCCGTCGTTGGCCCAGCCGTCGACATGGTGCACCTGGCTCCAGTAGCCCGGCGCGGTGCAGCCCGGCCGGGTGCAGCCACGCTCGAGCGCATGCAAAACGATGCGCTGCCCTGGCGTGGCGAAGCGTTTGGCGCGACCGCAGTAGAGCGGCTCGCGGGTGTGCTTGTCGTAGATCACTAGATAGTGATTCGACTGTGAAGCTAACCGGATTACATCGGGCATCGGCAGCAGCGTGCCCCCGGCGGTG
This sequence comes from uncultured Actinomycetota bacterium, assembly GCA_963766465.1. GTDB lineage: Bacteria > Actinomycetota > Actinomycetes > Mycobacteriales > Mycobacteriaceae > Mycobacterium. The sequence goes on along the minus strand of CAVXZT010000008.1, from coordinate 205,900 downwards.
ACCGCAACGCCAGCGGCCGATTCCAGGTCCTGCAGTGTGGTGGACACGATGATCGTGGCCGGCAGCCCGTTGTGCTTGCCCAGCTCCCCCGACGCTAAGACGCTGCGGCCCATGGCTTTCAGCGCGTCGTGATTGCGCTGCCCCTGCGAACGCTGATCACCATGAGCTGTTTCATCGTCGGGTTCGCCGTCCACGCACGGGGCTTCGTCCGCAGGGTTGCACATCCCCGGCGCGGCGAGTTTGGCGAACACCGCTTCGACCGTGGCGGCAGCTTCGGGATCGAGCAGTCCATGGACCTTGCTCATTCCGTCGATGCCCTGCTTCTCGACGGTCAGATAGCGTCGTCTAGCCCGCTGGGCATCATCGGGTAGATCACCGTCCTGGTTAAGCAGGAACGCCAACCGGTCAGCGGCGGCCCGGAACTGGGTCGGCCCCAACCCGGTCGCGATGCGCGCCAAGTCGGCCTCGGCCAGATCGCGGGTGTGGCCATCGATATGGCCGGGCAGATCATCGAAGAACTTCTCGATGATGCGCACATGTTCCGACCCGACCTGACCGCGGGCCTGCGCAGCAGCGAGGTTCGGCAGCTTCGGCGGCAGCGGTTCACCGCTCAACGTGGTACGCGGGCCCAACAATTCGGCCTGCTTGATGCGCCTCTTGGCCTCGCCATCGGAGATGCGCAGCGCTTCGGAGAGCACTTTGGGCCAGGAGGTGGCACCCAGCTCGGTCGGCGCGCTCTGCGAGGTGAGCTGATGAAGCAGCTTGTGATCGACGGCGGGCTGGCCGCGATATCCAGCCTCGAGCCTGCGTTGGATGGCGAGCACGTCCGGTGCGCTCAACGCGGCAAAGGACAGCTCGGCCATCTCGGCTTGAGCCTGTTCCCACCGCGTGACTGCCGCAAGGATCTCCTCGCGATCAGACGCCACACCCGCACCCATAACTCGAACACTAGTTCGAATATATGACCAATCCGCGGCCCCGAACCCAAACCTGCGGATGAATTCGCAACTGTGGATAAGTTGCTCTCGGTGAGCCAAAGGGTTGCCGGATCCCGATAAGCACTGTTCGGTGTACCGACGTGACCGGAAAGGACAGCCAGTGACCGAGCGACGCGACAACGTGCTGCTCGTGCATTGGCACGACCTCGGCCGCTACCTCGGGGCATACGGCCACACCGATGTCTGCAGCCCGCGGCTGGATCGGCTCGCCGCGGAGAGCATCCTGTTCACCCGTGCGCACGCCACCGCGCCGCTGTGCTCGCCGTCGCGGGGATCGTTGTTCACGGGCCGCTACCCTCAGAACAACGGCCTGGTCGGCCTCGCGCACCACGGCTGGGAGTACCGGTCAGACGTCCGCACACTTCCCCACATTCTATCCGAATCAGGTTGGTACACAGCACTATTCGGTATGCAGCACGAAACGTCGTACCCGTCGAAGCTCGGCTTCCAGGAGTTCGACGTGTCGAACTCTTACTGCGAATATGTCGTCGAACACGCCACCCGGTGGCTCACCGTCGCCCCCAAGCAGCCGTTCCTGCTCACAGCTGGCTTCTTCGAGACGCACCGGCCCTATCCTCGCGAGCGCTATGAGCCCGCCGAAGCCGATGACGTCGTGCTGCCCGACTATCTGCCCGACACCGTCGACATCCGCCAGGACCTAGCCGAGTTCTACGGGTCCATCTCCGTCGCCGACGCTGCTGTCGGCCGGCTGCTCGACACGCTGGAACACACGGGCCTCGACCAATCGACCTGGGTGGTCTTCATGACCGACCATGGACCGGCGCTGCCGAGGGCCAAGTCGACCCTGTACGACGCGGGCACCGGAATCGCGATGATCGTGCGGCCGCCGCGCGACACCCGCATCGAACCTCAGGTCTACGACGATCTATTCAGCGGTGTCGATCTGCTGCCGACGCTCCTCGAATTGCTCGGTCTCGACATCGCCACGGACGTCGACGGCGTGTCGCATGCACGCAATCTGCGTACTTCACCCAGACACCCGGTGCGCACCGAGGTCTACACCACCAAGACGTATCACGACTCGTTCGATCCGATCCGGGCCATCCGGACAAAGGAATACAGCTACATCGAGAACTACGCGTCACGGCCACTGCTCGATCTGCCGTGGGATATCGCCGAGAGCGCGCCCGGCCGCATCATGGCGCCGCTGCTGCTCGACCAGCGGCCGGCGCGCGAACTGTACGACCTTGTCGAGGATCCGACGGAGTCGCACAACCTGTTGGGGACCGACGTCACCGACAAGGCCGAAGCGATCGCCAACGATCTCGCGCTACTCCTCCACGACTGGCGTCAGAAGACCAACGACGTCATTCCATCCGAATTCGCGGGCACCCGAATTGCGGAGCGCTACACCGAAACTTATCTCCAGATTCACGGTCCACACCTCACCAGCCGCGAGGCGACGGCCGCAGAACGTGGCATCGAAGACGACCACGGTCCTGCGTAATGGTCTAACTCACGATGATCGTAATAACTAACTCTGCCAGGCCATTTGGTAGCGGTTAGGCTCACGCACATGTCCGCCCGTACGGCATATCTGGTGCTTGCATCGCAGCGCAGTGGCAGCACGCTACTAGTCGAAACATTGCGGGCCACGGGGGTGGCAGGCGAACCCGGCGAGTTCTTCCAATACCTCCCGACGACCAGCCAATCCCCGCAGCCGAGGCAGTGGTTCGAAGGCGTTGACGACGAGTCGGTCCTCCGGCTGCTGGACCCGCTCGACGAGGGCAAACCGGACCTGGCGCCACCCGAGATCTGGCGTGACTACATCCGCACGGTGGGCCGCACTCCCAATGGCATCTGGGGCGGCAAGCTGATGTGGAACCAGACACCGCTGCTGCTGCAGCGCGCCGCGGGCCTGCCCGACCGTTCAGGAGACGGGCTGCTATCGGCGATCCGAGACGTCATCGGCAGCGATCCGGCTCTTGTGCACGTCTACCGGCCCGACATTGTGTCCCAAGCGGTTTCGTTCTGGCGTGCGGTGCAGACTCGCGTCTGGCGCGGAAGACCAGATCCGACGCGCGACTCCCGCACCGAGTATCACGCCGCGGCGATCGCACACATCGTCACGCTGATGCGCGAACAGGAAACGGGCTGGCAAGCCTGGTTCGAGGAGGAGAACATCGAGCCGATCGAAATCTCGTACCCGGTGCTCTGGCGCAACCTCACCAAGTACGTCGCGGCTGTCCTCGAGGCGCTCGGCCAGGATCCACGGCTTGCCCCGCCGCCTGTGCTGGAAAGACAGGCGGATCAATGTTCCGACGAATGGGTGGACCGCTACCGCGAGGAAGCGGAACGGGAGGGACTTCCGACCTGACCGTCAAGCGACCTGAGCGACAAAGAAGATGCGACGGAACGGAAATAGCGTCTTGCCGTCGGCGCGCGCCGGATAGGCCGCACCGAGCATCGGGATCAGCTCTTGCCGAAACCGCTCCCACTGCTCGTCGTTCAGCCGGCTCTTCACAGGCCGCAGCGCAGTGCCGGTGATCCACTCCAGCACCGGGTTCTCACCGCTGAGTTCATGGATGTACGTGGTCTCCCACGCGTCTACAGTACAGCCCGCGTCGCCAAGCAGCTCGGAGTATCCCGAAGGGGTGTCGACCTGGCCCTCACGAAATGGGAAGTCCTGCAACGGCTCTGCCCACTGGTCGCGGCGCGCCAACTCGCGGACGGCCCGATGCGACGGTGCGTCGAAGTTTCCCGGCACCTGCATGGCGATCCACGATCCGGCGGCGAGTTGGCCTGCCCACCGCACGAGTAGCTCGGCGTGTTCCGGCACCCATTGCAGCGTGGCATTGGTCACCACGACATCGGTGTCGGCCTGCGGTGTCCACGCACGTACGTCGCCGACATGTGCGTCGACACCGCGTTCGCGGGCCGCCTCCACCATCTCTGGTGAGCTGTCCCACGCCTCAACGACAGCGTCCGGCCAGCGCTGCGCGAGTGTGACGGTGAGATTGCCTGGCCCGCAGCCGAGGTCGACCACCCGGCGTGGGGCCTCGGCACCGACCCGCGAAAGCAGGTCGAAGAACGGGCGCCCGCGATGGTCGGCGAAGGCCAGGTAGACGTCGGGATTCCACATGCCGCCAGTGTCGCATCCACGGCACTCACAGCGTGTTCGCAGCCGCAGCACAGGCCTGCGCCTGGTAAAGACCGGCACCGTATGTGTCGTGACTGCCCATCGTTGGCCACGGTGGGCCCTTGCCGGACTGCTGGCGGCGACGGCCGTCCTGTACTTGTGCAGCCTATCGGCCAGTGGGTACGGCAACACCTTCTACGCTGCTGCCGCGCAGGCGGGCTCACGGAACTGGTCGGCGTGGTTCTTCGGGTCGCTCGACGCGCACAACTTCATCACGGTCGACAAGCCTCCCGCGTCGCTGTGGGTGACCGGACTGTCGGTGCGACTTTTCGGAATGAGCAGTTGGTCGGTCATGGCGCCCCAGGCGCTGATGGGAGTGGCCGCGGTCGCCATGCTCTATTGCGCGGTGCGACGGGCATTCACCGACCCGAACCACGGTGCGGCAGCCGGACTGCTGGCCGGTGCGGTGCTTGCGGCGACGCCCGCGGCGACGATGATGTTCCGCTTCAACAACCCCGACGCGCTACTGGTTCTGCTGCTGACGGTGGCCTCCTACTGCCTGATGCGCGCGGCGTCGGCCGCGTCATGGCGGTGGCTGCTGCTCGTCGGCATAGCAATGGGCACAGCGTTTCTCACCAAGATGCTGCAAGGCTTCCTCGTGCTGCCCGGCTTCGGTCTTGCGTATCTGCTTGTGGCGCCGACATCGTGGCCCAAGCGCGTTCTTCATCTGCTCGGTGCGGTGGGTGCGTTGATCGTCACAGCAGGCTGGTGGGTGCTTGCGGTGCAGCTGACCCCGACGACCGCGCGCCCGTACATCGGCGGGTCCACGGACAACACCGTGCTCGATCTGGCGTTGGGCTACAACGGGATCAACCGCCTTCTCGGTCATCATCGCCAGGGATCGCCGCTCGGCAACTGGGGTGGTTCGAGCCTGCCCATGCTCGGCGGGCGGTCCGGCCTGCACCGGTTGTTCACAGGTGAGATGGCCAACGAGATCGCGTGGCTGATCGTGGTCGCAGTGTTCGTCGTCGTATTCGGAACGTATCTCGCCGCGCGTCGTGCACTGAGCCGCGCTGAGTCGTGCGCATTGCTGATGTGGGGCGCATGGTTGCTGGTGACCGGTGTGGTGTTCAGCTTCATGGGCGGAATGGTCCACCCGTATTACACCGTGGCCCTGGCTCCCGCGATCGCCGCGCTCGTTGGCATCGGTGCGGTGTGGGCGTGGCGGCGAAGGTCCGGCTGGGACGGCCGTGGCGCGCTTGCGGCGATGATCGTGCTGGCCGCAGTGCCGTCAGCGCTCTTGTTGCACCGCAACCTCTTTGGCCCCCGGTGGCTGCCGTGGCTGGTCGTCGCGTTTGCGGCGCTAGGCGCTGCGGCCGCCTTGCTGCCTCGCCCAACGATATTCGCGCTTGTGGCGGGATGTGTGTCCGGGTTGGCCTGCACCACAGCGGTTTCCATCGCTACCGCGGCAACTCCGCATCACGGCACGATGCCCACCGCGTTCCGGTCGTCGAAGGCTTCCGGTACGTGGATGAATGACGAAGCCACCAACGCCGCGCTCGCAGGCCTGCTCGCGGCGACGCACACACAGTGGTCGGCGGCGACGAACGGTTCGCAGTCAGCGGCCGCCCTCGAAATCGCCTCCCGTACATCGGTGATGGCCGTGGGTGGCTGGAGCGGCGATCCGGTGCCGACACTTCAGCAGTTCATCGATGACGTGCATGCGGGCAAGATCGCGTATTACGTCGAAGCAGGCCGCGGGGCGAATTCGCCGGCCATCCACGGCGAGGTCATCCACAGCACGGTGCACACCGCGTCGCACACCCGCGAGATCGCCGACTGGGTCGCGGCAAATTATCCCGGCACGATCATCGGCGGATCGACGGTCTATCGCTTGGCCTGACAGCTACCATGCGGATGTGCCCAGTTCGCGGAACTCCGACGCCGCTCCGGTCGATCCGCCGATCCCAGTTCCCAATGTCGCAGGTGCCGATGCCAACGTCGGTGGACTGCCCCGCCGCGCCGATCTGACGCTTCGGCAGCGGTTGATCGTCGATTCATCCGCCGTCGCCGACATCGCACTGCGCACCGCGATTGCCTCGCTGCTGAGCGCGACGATGCTGCCGACAGTGGTCAGCGCCGCGCTGCACCGGTCCGAATCGCGTGCAGAAAACGACCACCTGCGTTTCTACGCTGATCTCGCCTCGGCGCAAGACCCGACGTTGTCATTCCCGGTACCGACAGAAGTTCCTCGGGTTTCATCACGCCCGGCCAACCCCTTTGCCGAGTGGATGGCCAAGGGCCGCGTGCACAACATCCGGTTCAACAGCAGCTTCGAGGCGGTCAACCCGGCGCTGCGCGACCGGTGCCGCGGGTACGAGCGCAACAACGTCGTGCACGCGCAGCACTGGGTGCACGACGACGGCCCACACCCCACGCTGTGTGTGATCCACGGCTTCATGGGATCGCCGTACCTGTTCAACGGTTTGTTCTTCTCGCTGCCGTGGTTCTATCGATCCGGTTACGACGTGCTGCTGTACACGCTCCCGTTCCACGGACAGCGTGCCGAAAGAGGTTCGCCGTTCAGCGGTTACGGCTACTTCGCCAACGGGTTCGCGGGATTCGCGGAGGCGATGGCCCAGGCGGTGCACGACTTCCGTTCGGTAATCGACTATCTCGAATTCACGGGCGTGGACCGGATTGCCTTGACCGGCATGTCGCTTGGCGGTTACACCTCGGCCCTGATCGCCTCGGTCGACGATCGGATCCAGGCGGTGATCCCGAACGTTCCTGTAGTGACACCGGACAGGACCGTCGACGAGTGGTTCCCGGCGAACTACGTGGTGCGGTTGCGTAGCCTGCTCGCGGGAACCCAGGACGACGCCACTCGTGCCGCAACGATGTATTCCTCACCGCTGAACTATCCGCCGCTGGTGCCCAAGGACAGGCGGCTGATCATCACCGGGCTCGGCGATCGGCTGGCACCACCTGAGCAGGCCGAACTGTTGTGGGAGCACTGGGATCGCTGCGCGTTCCACTGGTTCCCAGGCAACCACATCCTGCACGTCAGTCAACCCGATTACCTGCGCAGGATGACTCGGTTCATGCGCGACTTCATGTTCGTGTAAGCGCGCGGGTCTCGACGGGCCAGCGCAGGTTGGCCAGCAGCTGCTCGGAAAGCGGCACGGATCTGGCATCCAGGCGCTGCACCGACAGCGGATTGAGCGCCTCGATGGCCGGGCGCTGACGTCCTCGCAGCAATGAAAGGCCCGCGACCGAAGCCGTCGCTCCCGGCTTGTCGTCGGAGCGGATCGTGCACACCACCGCGACAGCGGGATCGTCTGCGGTCCCGGTGATTTCCAATGTGGTCCACGTTTCCGGCGATGGCAATGCCGATACCGCGGCAAGGATCTCCTGGAGCCGGTCGTCGACCGCGACCCGGTAGGCGCAGACGTAACCCGAACCGTCCCGCATGCCGTTCCAGGTTTCCTTGGCCGACGAGTCCGTTGGCGGCACCGCGGTGTCGACGATGGCCACATTCCAACCGTTCTCACGGAGATGGTCAGCGAGCCGGCGGGCGGCGACTTCGGCGGTGTCGCGCAATGGAATCCGAGGAGACCGCGCGCGAAGAGCCGCAAGGTTGTCGACAGCCCGGAGAGTCAAACCGATCCACGTCGTGCGGTCATCGGCGGTATCCCGACTGGTCACCCGTACCTTGTCGCAACGGATGCCGTAACGATCGAGGTATCCGGCGACCAGCTGGAGCGGCAGCACAACCGGCGCTGACGGGTCCACACGTAACAGCATGGTGGCGTCTGCAGAGGAATGGTGAAGACCTTCGGTCCGGTTGCGACGGCCAACCATCGCCAGCCGCCGACCAACCATCGTCGTGAAGAACACCCCGCGCCACCACGCGAAGAGGACGACCACCGCAACGACGGCGACGCCGAGCAGCCAGCGGTCGGTCGTCGACGGCCATGGATACGCCATCGCGGCGGGGACGATGAAAAGTAGAGCGAGGGCGATCCGGACCGTCATGAGGCGGTGTCCTTTCGTCGGTGCGCGCTGAACACAGCGATGGCCAACACCGCAAGAGCGAGCACTCCCGTGCCCACGAACGCGACTATGCGCGGTGTGGGGTTGTCGGGGGCGGGCGGCGGCGGAGCGGCGACCGTCTTCACCGCGTCGGCGTTCGCATCGGGCGACACCGGCACGTCCCACGTGAGCGCGGCGACGGGATCGACTCCGCCTGCACCAACCAAATTCGAGGGTGATCGTGCGGCACCATTCGCGGTAGCGGTGATGCGGCGCACCACTTCATCGGCGCGCAGATCGGGAAACTTACTGCGCACCAACGCCGCAACTCCCGATACGTAAGCGGCGGAGTAACTGGTGCCGCTGACGGGAAAGAGCTCCTTCTGGTCATTGGGCAACCCGCTGGCCAGTCCGCCATCGGGTCCGTTGCTCAGCGAGACGATGTTCTCCCCTGGCGCCGCGATGCCAACCCACGGCCCCGACATGGTGAAGGCCGATGGCTGTCCCGTCGGTGCCACCGAACCGACAGACAGCACGTACGGCTGCCACCACGACGGAATCGAAACCGCGGTGACGCCGGCCCAGTTGCGCGGATCGTCAGGCCGGGCCGGGTCGGTCAACGGATTGGATTCGCAGGCCGAACCGGTCGTCATGCCACCCTGCGTGTTGCCTGCGGCGGCGACGATCACCGCATCCTTCTGCACGGCAGCATATTTCAGGGCGGCGCCCAGCTCGGTCTGCTCGACGGTCTTGTTGGCGGGCAGGCAGGTGACCGCGGAAATGTTGATGACGCGGGCGCCGAGGTCGGCGGCCCGGACGATGGCGCGGGCCAGGCTCGTGACGTCGAGCGCAGCCCTTGACAAGGTGGGGTCCTCCCCCGGAGTGCGCACAGAATATTTCGCCGACGTCTGCCGAATCGAAATGAGGCGCGCGGCAGGGGCCACGCCTGAGAAGCCGTCGTCTCCGGGCTGGCCGGCGATCAGCCCTGCGACGAGCGTGCCGTGGCCGTCGCAGTCGGTGAGCCCGTCGGTCGATTCGACGAAGTCACCGCCGGGTTCGACATTGGGCAACCTCGGTCCTGGTTGCACGCCAGTGTCGATGACGGCGACGGTCTGACCTTCGCCTCGGCTGTGCTGCCATGCCTCGGAGAGGTTGAGCGACAGCTGATTCGGATTCGCGGCACCGGGGTTAGTCCCTGGCAGCACGCCGGTGTCGACACACTCGCCACGTTGCGCCATCGGTTGCGGTGGCCCAGGTGTGCCTGACGGTGGCACGGCCTGTGCGTCAACCTCTGGTGGGACGACGGCTGCCGCAGGTGGGCTCAGCAGCAGCACCACGAAAGCTGCCGCTGTCGCCGAGACTCCGCGTCGAATCACCGATTTAGCACCAAGGCGAACAGTCCGACCAGGTAGGCCATCACCGGAATCAGCGATGCGTCTACGGCCGAAGCGGCGAAGCCGACCAGTCGCCGTATCGGCAGCGAGTAACTCTCCGGTGCCGCGATGCGCGGGTTCAGCGCGACGATGACCCACACCGACACCAGCGCCGCGAGCACGATCAACGCCCACCACGCCGCGTCGTACCGCCCTGTCACCGCGAATCTCACCAGCAGCACGACCGTCACCAGGTACGAGTGACCCAGCAGCCACGCCTTGCACGATGCTGAGTCCCACACCCTGGCCCGCAGCGTTGCGCCTACCGCAGCCGCGGCAACTACGTACCACGCCCACGGAGAGGGGCCCGACGGTCCGACGAGTGCGAGCGAGCCGGCAGCCGCGAGAAGCACTCCGCCCGCGATGAATCCGGTCTGATGCGAGTCGCTTATCCGGACCCGGCGAGGCAGGTCCTCGAGCACCCGCAGCGGCTGCGCCGACGGTGTCGGGTCTCCTGGCGCGGGTATCACCGGCAGCGGGAATCGCGCGAAGGCCGCCGACAGCTGCGCAGCCTGCACCGTCACCAACAACGCCACGAGGATCAGGCCACACCCCAGGCTCGTGATCGGCAGTTCCCAGATCGCATCGACCGCCGCGGCCAGGAGCATGCCGAATCCCGTCACAGCGGTCCCTGTGAACACGACGATCGCGCGCTCGCCGATCGTGATGCTGATGATCGACCACGCCATGACACCCGCCGCTGCCAGAAGCACCTTTGGCGCGGCTGTATCGCCAGGCACGGCTAGCGCGAATGCGGCCGCGACCGGAACCAGTGCGGTCACAGCGAGCGCCGTCGCCAGTTGCGGGAATCGGACGCGGCTGAGAAGCGCACCAAGAATGGTGGCGGCGGCAAGGCCGCTGACCGTGTAGAGGCCCAGCACTTCATCTGTTGCAACGCGGTGCACGACCGCAAAGGCGGTGGCGATCAGTATCAGCGCGATGACAGCCATGCCGGTTGCGCGGCGGATGTGGTCGATACCCCATGGCTTTTCACGGGCGGCCGAGAAGATCACCGCGGCATCGGCGATGTCCTCCACGATGCGCGGCGCGGGCGGGCCCACAGGTACCGGCTGCAATGCCAGCAAGTCGCCGTCGACCACACCCACGGTGTCCAGCGTGGCGTCGAGGCTGAACGGAGCGCCACCGATCGGTGCCAGGCTCAACGGCTCTGGTGCGTCTACTGTTTCGTCGACAGGCGATACGAGGCGTTGCACGGCGGGCAGGATCTCCCGAAGCGGCAATTCCGCGGGCAGCGCTATCTCGGTCAACCGCCCGCCGTCGTCGGCGGTGGCCAGCACGGCCACTCGGACGATCGGCATTACAGCGTTGTCGGGCATCGGTTTTCCATTCTTTCGTCGAAATCGCGGGTGAGGGAAAGGTCGGGGAACCATGGCCCGTCGGGCAGGGCGGCGGTGAGCCGTTCCACGGCCGCGGCGATGGCCAGCGGTGTGCCTGGCGTGAACGACGACACCCACTCGCCGTCGAACGCCTTCGAGGGTGACACCAGGACCCGGCCCACGGGGGTGTCGACGATGCTCACGCCGACGTCGGTGCTGATGCGGTGGCCGTCGCGGTGCTGTCCGGCGACGATCTCGACGTATGTGCGGCGACGGTCGCAAGCCGCCTCCACCACGGGCCGCGCCGAGGCCGGAATTCCCAGGTACTCCAGCACATCTGGCAGCGGCGTGCCGTTGCGAATTTGTTCGTCGGCCCGTGCGCCGATACGGGCGGGCAGCGAGAACTCGTCGAACCGGGCCGGCGGGTGCTGGGTCAGCCCTGCCGTCAACGCCGGGACGAGCGCGTGGGGGTGGTCGATGTCCACATCGGTGAAAGTAACGAGCTCGGCAGTACGCAGCGCAACCACCGTGCGGCCGCCGCCCCGCGCTACGAGGCCGCGCAGCATCCGATCAGCTCCTGCGACGAAACGGAGTTCGAGCCACTGCGTGGCGCGGCAGACCAGGCGGATCCATTGGGCAACCGCAGGATCCACGGACTGGCCCGAGCTCATGATTCCGGTCTGGGTCAGCTTGTCGGTCTGCGCCGCCTCGAACCCGGCCCGCTGCGAAGGCTCGCTGTAGGGCGGCGTGACGGCCAACACCCACGGCAACGAGCCTGCACCGAGGGTGTCGGCGAGGAACCACGCCGCGTCGGTTGTCAGCTCGACGGCGTTCGCGCGCACACTAACCCCATTTAGCGCCTTCGGCCTGATCTCTGGCGCTCATCGACATCGTGTTCGACTCGTGGGTGCTTGCCATCGCGCGGTACGCACGGACGAGCTCCTCGAGGCTGGTGTTCCACTGGGCCTGCCAGGCCTGGTACGTCATGCCTGTGTCGCCCTGCCAGGCACCGGACAGAGCCGCCTGCTCGCTTGCGACGTCGGCGCCGACGGCGTGCAAAGCACCGGCGTAGCTTGCCATTTCAGCGGAGTGCGCCAGCATCGCCGGGTAGTTGTACATGATCTGAGACATATCCAAGCTCCTCTTCGTCAGGTCCGGATCAGATGGCGGTGTAAGTGCTGGCGGCCGCGGCGTCCTCGGCGGTGTAGGTGCCTGCGGCGTCACCGATATTGGCCTGAGCGATGTCAAGCAGTGCGTTGACCTTCGCGGAGACCTCCACGAACCGGGCGTGTGCGGCCTGGAATGCCGCGGAGGACTCGCCCATGTGGAAGGCCTGCGCGGATTGCGCGGCCTGTTCGGCCTGCGCGATGGTGCTGCGCATCAGCGCAGCCTTGGCGCCGAAGGCCGCTTCGGATGCGACCAGCTGCGGAATGTGAGCGTCCAGCATGCTCATTGATCTTCCTTTCTTTCGGTGGTTTCGGGATCCCAGGTTGACGGCATCATCGGGTTGACGGGTCCGCCGCCGAACGAATCCGTTGGCAGCGTGGTCAATCCGGCCGCTTCAGTGGTGCCCTTGGCGACCGTGCCGGAAAAGCCCATCGGCCCTGCGCCTCTGGTGGACGCCGTGACGCGCGGCTCCTCGGGCGGCGGCCCGGCGTCGGAGTCTGTTTCCAAATCCATGTACTCGTCGCCGTAGTCCCTAGCGATGGCCCCACGACGCCTGCGGTCACGTCGCTTCTTGCGCGCGACCGCCGCCGCGGACGCCGCCGCAATCGCAGGGATGTCGGCGGCCGGAGCCTTCGCCGCGGCCTTGTCGCGCAGCGTCGGGGTGAAGCCTTCGCCGGGGCCGCCGCCGTAGACGGCGTAGGGCAATACCGCAGCAGCGGCCGCGGTCGCGGGGGCAGCCGGGGCCGCTGAACCACCGGATACCGAAGCGACCGATGCCGCAGCGGGGGCCGCAACGGTCGGGGCGATACCGGCGACGGGCCAGGCGCCCTGGTCGGCACCGGTGATCGGTGTCGACGAAGCGGGTACTTCGGCCTGCGCGGGTGCCTCCGCCGGTGGGTTGAGGCTGTCGAGGTACTGCGGAAGTAGATAGGCGACGACACCTAGCGTGATCGCGAGGAGGGGTTGGATAAGCAGTTGCGGATAGGTCAGCGAGGCGCCGATCCACGAGAACACCTGGTAGGCAACGGCGAACAGGAACGGCCCCCAGGTCACCAACGCCTCCGACGGATTCGTCAGAAAATCGGTGATCAACTGAAAGCTGTTGCCGATAGGATCGGACAGGAAGTTGATGATCGGCTCGAAGAGGCGGTACGTGTAGTCGAAGTAGTACTGCAGCAGCTGTGCGAGCAGTTGCGAGATCGAGTCCGAAATGTTCAGGGCTGAACCGGCATCGGCCGCCTGCGCCTGCACGCCCATCTGGCTGACGTCGGCGGTGAGCCGCATCGCGTCACCGCCCGGCGTCAACACGAATGGCGCAGGCTGCGTCGTAGGCGTCGCGGCCAACGCAGCACCAGAGACCGCCTGATAGGTGCCCATCGTGGTGGCGGCCTGAATCCACATCCGGACGTAGTCGGCCTCGTTGAGCGCGATCGGGATGGTGTTGATGCCGAGGAAGTTGGTCGAAAGGAGCACCGCCTGGGTCGTGTGGTTGAGGGCGAGTTCCGCCAGCGTCGGCATGGCGGCGATTGCCGTCGTGTAGGCGGCGGCCGCGGTTTCATGCTGCACCGCCGCCGCGGCGCTGTTGGCGCTGGCCTGCGCGAGCCACGCGAGGTACGGCGTGTGCGCGGCGACGTATTGCTCGGAGCTCGGCCCTTCCCACGCGCCGGCCTGGACGCCGCCCAGCACGCTGGTGAGTTCAGCTGCGGCGGAGGCATATTCGGTGCTCAATGACTGCCATGCCCCCGCGGCGGCCAGCAGCGACCCGGGGCCGGGGCCGCTGGACAGCAGCGCCGAATGCACCTCGGGTGGCAGTGCCATCCAGATGGGGGCCGTCATGTCAGCCGCGCGCTATCAAGTACGAGGACGCGGCCATGGCATCGCCGGTGGCGTAGCTTGTGCCGGATTCGCCGACACCAACACCGGAGCGACCAAGCTCTTCGATTCCCTGCGCGGCGACGGCCTGGTGTTGGGCGCCGTGCGCGCTCAGACCCGTTGCGGCTTGCAGAGATACCGCGTCCGCCGCGGGCGGCATCACAACCGTGACCAACGGGGCGGCAGCGGCGTGCGCGGCGGTCATCCGCGCGGCCAGGGCTTCGACCGCGGCGCTGGCGGCTGTCAGGCCCTCGGGGACTACACGCAGCGTCATCAGCTGTATTCCTTTCCGTGCGTGGCCCGCTCGGCGACAAGCGGGTTGACGAGTTGGACAAAGGTCGGAATGTCACGGTCATCGAGAATCATGGCGCGACCCGCGGGCAGCCGGCTGAACCGGTGGCCGCGAATCTTTCCGCTGTCTTGCGGGTTGCCGGACAGCATGATGGTGGTGGCTTGAAGGTCGTTGAGTCGACGCAGCAGCGGCGCCGTCATCACGGCGTGCGCCGATCCGGCCGCGCGTGCTGTCACGATGACTCGCAGGCCTAGGTCGGAGGCCTGCGACAGCAGCCCGATCACATTGGTCCACGGCCGCTGACCGGCGTACGGGCCGGTTACCGCTGGGCTGTCGGGAATCTGGTCGACGTCGTCGATGATCAGGTAGTGAGTGTGGCCCTGATACTGCCAGCCGCTGAGCTGCTGGTTGCTGAGTCCGGCTGGCGGCCTGCGCTTTTCGATCAATGCAGACAAGCCGTGCATGGCGGGCAGGATGCGATCGATGTTCGGTGTGTACTCGTTGTCAGCGAACAGGGGTTCGTCGACCAGCTGCAGCCGTCGGTCGATCACCGTGAACGCCACCTGGTCGGGCCTGGAGTTCTCACGGATGGTCCGGATGAGGTGGCGCAGCAGGGTGGTCTTGCCGGTCTTTGCGTCGCCGAACACCACAAGCAGCGGATTGTTCGCGAAGTCCACAGCCACGGGGCCCAGGTCTTCCTCGCGCTGCCCGACAACCACGCGTTCCGGCGCCGGATACAGCGGTGCGAGTGCCGCGGGAGACAGGTCGGCGGGCAGCAACCGCACCGGCGGTGCCGTGACGTCTGGGTACTGAGCGTTGATGGCGGAGATGCTCTTCAGAGGCGGCGTGGCGATCAGGAAGTGCTCGGCGCCCATCGTGAGACCGCGTCCCGGTTGGTCGGCAGGCACGCCGTCGGCCGGACGTCGCAGCGCCCCGACGACGCGCACGTTGCTGTCCGCCGAATCGTGCAGTTTGAGCTCGAGCCGCAACCCGAGTCCGTCGCGCATGGTCAGCGGGACCTCGATCCAGTTGGGCGTCGTGATGACCACGTGAATGCCGTAGGACATGCCCGCGTTGACCAACTCGGTCACCTTGGCCAGCAGCGGATTGCGGGTATTGAACGCATCCGTGTTGTCGCGGCTGAACGCGCAGAGGTTGTCGATCACCAGGAAGACTTCGCCGTAACCATCCTGGAAGGCCTTGCCGCGGCCGTCCGTTTCGCTTTGACGCGATCGCAGCAGCTGTTCCAGCTCGCCAAAGGTGCGGCGGATCCGTTCGGGTTCCAGCGGTGACGCGACACTGCCGACGTGCGCCAGATCGCCAAGGGCGTGTAGCTGGCCGCCGCCGTAGTCCAGGCAGTAGAACGTCACATCGCGTGGAGAGTGCAGCGCCGCAGCGGACAGAATGAACGTCTGAAGCGCGGTTGACTTGCCGGACTTGGGGCCGCCGTGGATGACCACGTTGGCCGCCGCCGACGTGGCGTCGAACACCAGCGGATCGCGTCGCATCTCGAACGGCTTGTCGACCTCGCCAAGGGGCCAGCGCCACTGCCTGGTGGAAATACCGGACCGCCCAAGCACTTCCACGAGCGGAATAGGCTCGTCCAGCGGGGGCAACCACAGCTGCGGCGCCCGCGGGCCGTAGTGGGCCAGTTGGTCGCCGATGGTGGTGATCAGCTTCTGCGGCGCCACCACGTCGACGTCGGCCCCGTCATCGATGATCACCGTATCCGGCTCTGGCTCGACACGGCCTGCGGTGAACAGCTGCGGCTGCGGAACCGCGCGCACGACAATCGACCTGTCGACGCGCGGCGGTTCGTAGATGCCGTCGACGTAGGTGCTGCGGAACTTGATCGGGACCGCGCCGGGGGCAGGGACCAGAAAGCCAACGCCCTTGTGTTCGCGGCCCGATTCGATGTGAAACGCGTCCTCGACGCCGATGATCTGGCGAGAAACGCTGGGGCTGGCCACCTTCAGCCCGATCCGATACGAGGTGTTCTTGTCGATGTCCTTGATCTTGCCGACGTCGAGGGTTTGCGACGCGAACAGGATGTGGATCCGGAACGAGCGGCCCTTGCGGGCGACGTAGTCGAACAGCTCGGCGTACTCCGGATGATCGGCCAGCATCAGGGTGAATTCGTCGGCCACCACGAACAGTGTCGGCAATGGCGGTAGGTCGTGGCCCGCCGAGATCGCGTTCTCATACTCGGTCACCGAGTTGAACGCACTGCCCTGAATCCGGCGGCCGGTCTCCTTGAGTAGCTGTTCGCGGCGAGCGACTTCGCCGCGCAGCGTGTCGGCGAACCGGTCGGCCAGCGAGCGTTTCTCGGCCATGTTGGAGATGACCGCGACCACCTGTGGGAAGTTGCGGAAGATGTCCGCGCCCGCTTCCCCCTTGAAGTCGGCGTAGATCACGATTAGCCGATCGGCGGAGTGGGTGGTCAACAGCGACAACAGGATTGACATCAAGGTCTGGGACTTGCCGGCGCCGGTCATGCCGATCATCAAGCCGTGTGGCCCCATGCCGCCCTCGGCCTCGTCCTTCAAGTCGAAGTAGAGGGGATCACCGGTGGTGGTGACGCCGATGGGCACCCGCAGCTCGTCATCCCGTGTGCGCGGTGCCCACAGGGTGGCTACGTCGAGGGACGAGGCGTCCGAGATGCCGAGCAGGGTGTTGAACGTCGCGCCGCCGGTCGTAGTCGACCTCGCGTGGTTCGGATTCGAATCCCACCGAGCCAGCCGTCGCGCGATGTGGCGAGCGTCGGGGGCACTCAGGTGGTCGGCGATATCGATGTAGCTTTGCCAGCCGCCGCTCTGCCAGCGTTCGATCTTGCCGTCGGCCACCTGGAGGATCGGGCGTTCGGGGTCCAAATACTGCTCGCGATGCGGCAGCGCAGTGGACCGATGGATGACGGTGACGCCACTGGCCGCGAACGGCTCGGGGTCGGCGTCAGGATCGTCGAGCACGACGAGCAGGTGCTTGCTCGGCGACTCGCCGGGTAGCTTCGGAAGCAGCGACGCCGCGTCCGTCGTCAGATAGCGGGCAGGCCCGACACCGTCGATCTCGCCGGGGATGTCGACGTGTGGCAGCCACTTCAGCCAGGACCACTCGTCGTCTTCCAGATCTGGTCCTGCCACGGCGATTCCGAGCACGGTGGGGTCATGCCATGTGACGGCTTGCGCGATCCATGCCCGCAACGCACCGCGGACCTCGTCAGCCTCGCCAAGCACGGTGATGCGCGAGAGCTTCGTGATGTCGATACCGGTCGGCGCATCGTGGATGGTGCGCTGCGTGTCGAGCAGTCCCCGCAGGGTGGTGTGCGAGACCGGCTCCAGGTCAATCTCGTCGGCGGTGTCCTTGACCCGCAGCGCGGTGTTCAGCGGCGCGTCGCGCAGGCCCGCGCGCAGCACGAGGAAGTCGGCGTCGTGCGGATCGCGTTCCCATTGCCGCCGGGTGCCGGGGATGGCGGCGAGGGCCTGCGGCACGGGGTGAGACCACTCGAGTGCCGCACGCTGTTCGGCCGCGTGCGCGCGCACGTTGTCGCGGACGACCGACAAGTAGCGCAGGTAGTCGGCGCGCTCGGCGTCGACCTCCTCGGTGCGCATCTTGTTGTCGGATCCGCGGTACAGCGCTGAGGCGGCGAGCAGCAGGACGAATGGGAAGAACAGCGTCTGCGGCGAGATCAGCCGCATCCCGGTGGCGACCAGTGCCACAATCATGCCGACGATCAGGATCACGATCAGGTACGGCAGTACGCGACGCAGCAGCGACGGCGGCACCAGTCGCGGAAGTTGCGGCGGCGGCTCGATGGTGATGGTGCCCTTGCGGGTAGCCGGTGGCGGCACCCGGCGGCGAGCCTCAAAGATCAACCTGCTCATGGGGTCTCCAGCCGGGCGGGCTTCGGGTCGGGCGACAAGGCGTCATGCGCCAGCAGCGCATCGCCACGCGACAGGGTCGGGCCCGCCGCGAACTGGGAAAGGAACGCCCATGGGATCGGTAGCGGCGGTGGGGTGAGGCCGAGGGCGGCAACGGCCTTCGCGTCCTCGACGCCGTAGCGGACCCCGGTGTCGCTGATCCAGAACAGCGAGCCGGCGCTGTCGACGAAGTAGCCGCTGCCTACGGAAGCGCCACCCGCGTGGCCGTGTCGCCGGATCCGGAGGTGACCAGGTCGACGGTCCGCTGCGCTTCGGCCAGCGGCAGCGCGGCACCCGACAGCAGTGTCAGGGAATCCGTCGTCGCCCCTTCGGGTTTCGCCCAACGCGCACATGTGGTCGGGTCGTCGGCAGCATCGGCGAGGGTTACCGGATCTGATGGGTACGCGCCAGTGTCGAGCGAGCGAGCGACAGGCATGCGTGCCACCTGGTCGGCGCTCAGCCGCGGTGGCTGATCCAAGCCAAACGAGTTGGTGTTGCGCAGGATGGCTGCCAAGACCGGCGAAACCGGTTGCAGGCCTTCGCCGAGCACTGCGTAGTAGCGGATCGTGTTGTCCGACTCGTATGCGGCGACGACTGCACCGACGGGTGCCGGCGTGGGCACCGGGTACGGGGCCGGCCCCCCCGCACCTGGAACGGGCGGCGCGGTGAGCGGCGGTCCCTCGGGCACGGTATTGAACAGCCCCGCGGCGATCGGGCGCGGCGCGGGTACGTCCACCCCCATGCCCAGCGCGTCGGTCACGGCACGGTTGTTGAGGTCGATGGCGCTGCGCCTGCCGTCCCACAGCAGCCAGGTCCGCCCCTGGTTCTCGACGAGCACAGCGTGGTGGGTTGGCAGTGCGGCGGCACGCTCGCCACCGTCGGCGGGGCGTCCTGCGATCAAGGTGACCCCGACGGAGGCGCCCGAGGCGGTGTCGCACACCGTCCAGTCGGCATCGCGAGTCATGTTCTGCACCAGCCGTTCCGGTGCACCGGGAATGCCAAGGAGGTTGCCGCGGGGGAACTGATCGAGTTCGCTCGTCTTGACCATTGTCGGGTTGTCGGCGCGCCCCGCGATCAGTCGCGCCGACGTCAGGTTCAGCACCGGATGGAGCTGGTCGCCGAGCTTGACGTAGAGCGCCGCGGTGTCGCGGTCGGCGAGAATCGCGTCGTTACCCGCCACCCCAGAAGGGCGGATCAGCGAGAAGATGAAGCAGCCGGCAAGTCCTGTGACGAGAATCAGCGCGCCGACCAGGACGGCGCGGCTCTGGGTGCGGAGCGGATCGACCAACATCCGGGTGTCGTGCAATGCAACGCCGGATGCGATGCGGCGCATGACGAATCGCCAGCCGGACACTTGATGGCGAGTGACGAAGCCACGACGATAGGCCTCGCGCTCGGCGTTTTCGTTCGTCGGCGTGCGGGAGGCGAACGTGCGGCGATCCGGGTCGGGGGCCGTCATGCCGGAACCGTCAGGCCAAGGCCGCGCAGCAACGGGATGGCCGACCCACGCACATCTTCGTCAGTGATGGTCATCAGTTCGTCGTCCGTGAAATCCTCTGCGTCCGAATGGTCCAGCCGGTACTCGCGCTCTTCCTCCGACCGTTCGACCAGGTTGCGGACGAACCGGCCGTTGCCGGCGATGTCTAGGCTTCGGCGCTCGACACCCGCGGCATCGGGGGTCGACGACTCGGCGAGCTGACCGAAGAGGCCTTCCATGTCGGCGACGGCGGCCTGTTCGAACACGCTGTCGCGTTTCTCCGCCATCCGCACCGCGATCTCGACGAGTTCCTTCGGTGAGTACGAAGGGAAGTCGATGCTGCGGGTGAATCGCGAACGCAGGCCCTCGTTGGTGTCGAGGAAATGATCCAGGTCCTTGCGGTAGCCCGCCACGATGACCACGAGGCGGTCCCTGTCGTTCTCCATGCGGGCCAGCAGCGTGTCGATCGCGACCAGCCCGAAGTCGTTTTTGGCCCCGGTGGACACCAGTGCGTAGGCCTCGTCGAGGAACAGCACGCCGTCGAGTGCGCTGTCGATCACGGCGTTGGTCTTGGCTTCGGTTTCGCCGATGTGCTGACCGATCAGGTCGGCGCGGTGCACCTCGCGCACGGTCTCCTTCTTCAACAGCCCCAGGCCGCAGTAGATCTTTGCGACCACGCGGGCGATCGTCGTCTTACCGGTTCCAGGCGGTCCCGCGAACACCAGGTGGTTGGTGCGTTGCGCGACGGTCAGCCCCCGCTCCTGGCGCCGAATGGACATGGCCACCGAGCTCTTCAGCCGGGCCACCTGATACTTGACCTCCTCGAGGCCGATGAACTCGGCAAGCTCCGCTTCGGCCTCGATGAGCAGGTGCGCCTTGCGCTCCTTGGCGCCGGGGTCGACGAAATCGAACTCGCTCGGCTCGGTGTCGGGGTCCCACGGGTTGGTCCTGGCGTCGATCCTGGCCGCGGTGGTGGTCACCAACCCGAAGGACGTATCGGACAGCGCCTCCTCGACGTCCGCGTTCTCCGGATTCGCCGCATACAGGTCTTGCAGCAGGTCGTTCGCGTCGTCGTCCTCACCCTGGGCGCGCAACGTCAGCGCCTTGGCCAGCGCCCCGTCGACAGCCGCGACGGCCACGGGGCCTGCGGGCTCCTCGAGGTAGGACAGCGCGGGTGCGAACATGCCGAGCCTGGCCAGCGCGATGCCGAGCGTGACGCGGGCGGCGTGCGAGAAGACCTCGTCAAGCGACTCGTCGGTGACGACGGTTGTCAGCAGCCGCACCACGTCCGACCAGCGTTCGGAGCGGTAGCAGAGCGCGACCCTCAACCAGCGAGCGTCAAGCCACTCCGGCCGCCGATCGATCAGCTCGCCGACCAATCGGTCCGCGGCAGCATACTCAGAGGCAGCGGAAAGGCTTGCGGCGTAGGCCAATTGGAAATCGTCGCGGTCGGTGGCACGGAACTGCAGATACAGCCCGGTGTCATAGGTGAACCCCAGCGACCCTTCGGCAAGTTCGATCTGCCGCTGCAGTACACGTGCAGTGTCAGAGGTCCGCCAGACCGACTCGATGGTTCGCGACGAAACGTCGCCCGCGGCGGCCAGGCCCGTCCACGCGTCGCATTGATCGTGGGCGACGTGCGTCAACGCTGCGAACGCTGAACGGGCCGCGGTCAGATCTGCGGGTCGCTGGCGGTCGTGGACAGATAGGCCCAACGCGCGGCAGCTGGTGGCGAACCGGCTGACGAGGTCGCGATCGACGCGGGGTTCAGGCACGCGTGCAGCCGCGACAGTGTCAGACCCCACCGCAGCGTCTCCTTATGTATGCCTAAGCTAACTTTTCCTGAAGTTAGCATTGCATAAGCTAAGTGTCGAGACGTACGGGTAGGGCCGGCCTCAGTCCTTGATCGCGCTGACCAGGCTGATGTTGCCGGTCATGAATCCTGCCTCCGTGTCCCGGGCGAGTTTCCTCCTCCCTCGCTCTGACTCGCGCGATGTCACTACCGTGTGCGAACAGCCTGTTGGCCAACGCACCGTGCAACGCCTTGCGGTGCTCGGCCAGCCGTCGGTGCAGCTCGGCGATACGGCTTGTGGTCAGCGTGGCGGCAGCGGAGCGCTTCCATTCGCAGCCGTTCTTATGGGTGCCGTCCGGTTTGAAGCAGCCGGGTGAGCCGGAGCGGTGCTGTCGGTCGAGGTGCCGCTGCTCGCGACGCAGCCGGTCGGTGTCCCGGCTGATCCGATCAGCCAGCGACTCAGTCCATCCAGCCCAGGTTCCGTCGTTACGTTCGACGGCGACAGCGATGGTACTGGGACCCATGTCGAACGACACCCGACCGTCCCCAACGTGGTGACGCTGGGATGGGTGCCCGTCCATCACCATCTGCATCCGGTAGGTGTCACGGCCTTCGATCACTGTCCGCACGATGCGCGTGTGGAGGGTCTTTCCGCCCGCGATCAACGCCTCGATCTTCGCCAGCTCGGCCTGCTGGTCCTTGCCACGCCGGCCCGTCTCGGCGGCCTTGGCGATCGGGATCACGAAACTGGCGCCCCACTGCAACCCCACCAATCGGCCGGTTGCGTCGACCTTCGGTCGCAGCGCTCCGTTTCCATCCTTCGACGCCAGCGAGTGCAACCCCAGCGCGACGGGCTTGAACCGCGGCCTGCCTGCGCGCCCAACGTGCCAGCGCGTCACCGCGTCGAACGCGCGCGCCCCCAGATTCTGGGCCTCCTGCGCCGGCAGATGCTCGCGCACCCACGACTTGCGCAACGCGGACGCAAACCCCTGCGCCGCACGGACGCTGAATGCATGCGCCTGCTCGACCGCCTTGAACGCATCACTGCGGGCCATACGTTCATTCACCGTCCTGTGCGGCAACTGTCGCGCGGCCTCCCATGCCGGGTCGAATCTCACGGCAAGGCTGCGGTCGATGAACTCGCGCAACACTGCGTTGTACACACGAGTGCCCGTGAAAAACCGCGTCCGAATCTCCCGGCCTTGGCCCGTGGTCGGACGCAACGGCCAGGAACGGACATGAGTGGGCGCACCCTTCGGACGCTTGCGCGCACGCGACCCCCGCCGGGCGGGCTGCTCCCGCCCTGTGACCGGTGTCGGTTTGAGGCTGTCGTCCTCACCGAGCTGCATTCACACAACGTAAAAGCAACCACTGACATGCAGACCTATCGCCGCGACCGCCCAACGAGTGATCTAGACAAGCGGGCGTCCCGTCCGGACCCGCCAGTCGAGATCCTTCAGCAGTACGTTGAACGGGAACTGCCGGATGAACCGCGGCAGCAAGTTGTTGACGAATCGAAGGACCGCGATCGTGCGGTCGAACCGGCGTTGTTTGGCGGCGTCCCAGTCCAATTGCATCTCGTCGCGGAACCGTTGCGGCAGAAAGCCGGCGGTGATCATCAAGTTGAAGCTGTCGAAGGCGCGCTGAACAGGACCCGGCAGCTTCACCCCACGCACCCGCGCCGCCGCGATCGGCAACAGGTACTCACGGACGGTGTCGTCGATGTGCACCTTCTCCAGCGATTCCTGCCAGTACCGATCGAACGCGGCGCGGTCTTTCGGCCACATCTCTTCCGGCACTTGCAACATGGTGCCGAGTGGCATCCCCTCGCGATAGTGCCGCTCGGCCGTGACCTCATCCATCTCACCGATGAACATCCGATAGATGTCCACCCCACCCTTGTACAGACAAGCCCCAACCCACATCTGCAGGTCCTTGTCGAAGGCGTGGTACTTCACGGGACTCTCGTCGGTCGAATACACCTGCGCGTGCGCGCGGTTCACCGCCCGGCGGAAAGCCGCCTTCTGCTTATCGCTGCCGTTGGTCGCCACCGCGAGGTAGGTGAACGTGGTGCGCGCCCGCTTGATCGGGTGCAGATCGACCCGGCCGCTTTCCACGCGGCTCTCCAGCACGCCGTAGCCAACACCAGGACGCGCCAACTGCATGATCACGTTGGCCGCCCCCGCCAGTAGGGCGATCCCCATCAGGCCATCGTCGAAGTGCGCGCCACGGCGCCGCGATGTCGGCCGCAGCGCCGTGGCGCGACTCGCTGACTGCCCGGTCGACGTGCTGAACCGGCTCACTGATCGTCATTGACCCACCTCAGGTAAATGTGAGAACGTCCGTTTCCAGATATATTGCTACAGGTGGGATGGCGGTGTCAAGATTGACCTGATGGCACAAGTGCGGCCCTACCGCGGCGTTGTAGCGGCCGATCGCGTCGCCGAACGCCGCCGCCGCTTCCTCGAGGCGGGCCTCGACATCCTCGGAGCGGACTCCGATCTGTCGGAGTTGACGGTGCGCGGCATCTGCGGTCAGGCCGGGATCGCCCTGCGGTACTTCTACGAGAGCTTCACCGACAAGGACGACTTCGTCGGCGCGGTGTTCGACTGGGTGATCGCCGACATCGCGGCGACGACGCAGGCTGCCGTGACGGCGGCCCCCTTCAAAGAGCAGAGTCGGGCCGCCATGGCCAACGTCGTGCGAACCATTGCCGCCGACACTCGGGTTGGCCGCCTGCTGTTCAGCTCACAGCTGTCCAATCCCGTCGTGGTGCGCAAGCGCGCGGAATCCGGTGCGCTGATGGCGATGCTGACGTCTCAGCACGCGGGGGCGTTGGGGGCGCAGGAGAACAGCCGCATCAAGGCGGCCTCACACTTCGTGGTCGGCGGCGTCAGTCAAACCATCACCGCGTGGCTGGCGGGCGAGGTTGCGCTTGAACCTGACGAACTTGTCGACCAGTTGGCGTTGATGATCGACCAGCTGGCCGCGCCGGAGTTGTACACGGATTAGCGTCCTGCGGGCACCCGAGGTGAACGGTCTGCCGCGGTCTTCGGCGCCGTATTAGTGTCGGTTTCGGTGAATTCCTTGGTCCAGCAGGCGAATTCGAGGGTGATTCCGTCCGGATCGTGGAAGTAGAACGACCGCACGTACACGCCTGGATGCAGCGTCGGCGACACCTGCGCCGCGCTCTCGTCGTGGTTGAGCACGGGCCCGACGCGCACGCCCTTTTCCTTGAGCCGCTTCCGGTACTCGTCGAACTTCTCCGCAGGTACGTGGAAGGCCAGGTGGTTCATCGTGCTCACGGCGCTGACGATGTCGCCGATCCCAGGGATCGCCTCCGGCGAAGAAAGACCGGGCACCCGGTCGGGAGCGTCGGCGAACCAGAAGAACGCCACGCAGTCTCCGTTGCCCGCGTCGAAGAAGAAGTGTTGTCCCATCCCGCCCGGCAGATCCAGCGACTTGATCAGCGGCATGCCAAGGACATTGCTGTAGAAATCGACGGTGCGCTCCATGTCGGAGCAGACCAACGCCACATGGTTGATGCCGCCGAGCTGGAACTCGGAATTGGGATTGTTCGGCTTGATCATCTCGCGGCTCCTCTAGCCAAGCTCGAAATCTGAATCTAACATCAGATTCAGGTTCGATCAATGGCCTAGGAGCCCCGTGACCCTCAGTCCTCGCGAGGAATTGCCGACTCTGCGCGGCAGGCAGACGCAAGCTGCGATCGACACGGCGGCCAGGGCGGTGATCGCCCGCAAGGGCATTCTGGCGGCGACGATTTCGGATATCGCCGCTGAAGCAGGCAGGTCCACCGCGTCGTTCTACAACTACTACGACTCCAAGGAAGCGATGGTCCGCGAGTGGGCCGTGCGATTCCGCGACGAGGCGCGGGAACGCTCGCGTGCGGCCTCAGAACCCGGCCTTACCAACTGGGAACGGTCCTACCAAGCCGCCGCCGCCCACTGGAACACCTATCGCCACCGACTGGCGGAAATCATCAGCGTGTCGCAGCTGGCCATGGTCAGCGACGACTTCGCCGAATACTGGGCCGACATCTGCTCCTTGCCAATCGGATTGATCACACAGATGGTGAAACAGGCCCAGCGACAAGGCTTCTGCTCCCGACAGGACGACCCACATCTGGTGGCGGTCGCGATGGTGTCGATGCTCAACCAGTTCTGCTACACGCGGCTGTCCGGCGATGCCGCGGCCGAAACCGTCGACGACGACGCGTGCGTCACCACGCTGGCCAACATCTTCTACCGCACGATCTACCACAAGGAGGCCGCGCTGACATGACAAAGACTTCGGCGGCAGCCGGAACACCCGGCGTTACACGCGAGTTCGTCGGCATGGATTCGCCGACGGCACGGCGGGCCGGGGCGGGCGGGCACCCGTGCCAGGGCCTCTACCACCGCGGCGTGGGCCGTAAGCCAAAGGTCGCGATGATCGCCACGCACTATCAGATCGACTTCGCCGAGCACTACCTGGCCGACTACATGGCCACCCGCGGCATTGGCTTCTTGGGCTGGAACACCAGATATCGCGGGTATGAGAGCAGTTTTCTGCTGGATCACGCCCTGGTCGACATCGGTGTCGGAGTGCGCTGGCTTCGGGAGACGCAGGGTGTGGAAACCATTGTGCTGCTGGGTAATTCCGGCGGCGGTTCGCTGATGGCGGCCTACCAGGCGCAGGCCGTCGACCATCATGTGACGCCACTGGAGGGCATGCGGCCCGCAGCGGGGCTTACCGACTTGTTGCCAGCAGACGGCTACATCGCCAGCGCCGCGCACCCAGGCCGCCCGGACGTGCTGACAGCATGGATGGATGCATCGGTCGTCGACGAAAACGACGCCATCGCGAGCGATTCAGATCTAGATCTCTTCGACGAGCGCAACGGACCGCCATACTCCGCCGAGTTCATCGATCGCTACCGCGCGGCACAGATCGCCCGCAACAACGCGATCACCGACTGGGCCGAGACCGAACTCAAGCGCGTCCACGCCGCCGGCTTCTCCGATCGTCCGTTCACGGTGCTTCGCACCTGGGCGGACCCGCGGATGGTCGATCCGACGATCGAACCGACCAAACGCCCCGCCAATATGTGCTACGCCGGGCCGCCAGCCAAGGCCAACCGCTCAGCGCACGGCATCGCCGCCGCGTGCACGCTGCGCAACTGGCTGGGAATGTGGAGCCTTCGGCACGCCCAGACCCGCGCCGAACCGCATCTGGCTCGAATCGACTGTCCCGCCCTTGTGATCAATGCCGAACAGGACACGGGCGTGTACCCCAGCGACGCTCAGCGCATCTACAACGCGCTGGCCGGCTCCGACAAGACTCTGTGCTCGGTCGACACCGATCACTACTTCACCACACCGGGCGCGCGCAGCGAGAAGGCCGATACCATCGCCAAGTGGATCGCGAAACGGTGGCGCTGAGAGTCCTCGCACACTTCGTTCCGGGTAAGAGGGTCGCTGAATTCCTTGCACCAGAGACGGATTGGCTCGATATCCGCTACTGCGCCGAGGATGACGACGACGCCTTCTACCGTGAGCTGCCCGAGGCCGAGGTGATCTGGCACGTGCTGCGGCCAATCTCGGGCAACGACCTCGAGAAGGCCCCGCGGTGCAAGCTCGTGCACAAGATGGGCGCCGGGGTGAACACCATCGACGTCGAAGCCGCTGCGCGGCTGGGCATCGCGGTGGCGAACATGCCCGGTGCGAACGCGGCCTCGGTCGCCGAGGGCACCGTGCTGCTGATGCTGGCGGCGCTTCGGAGGCTGCCCGCGCTGGACCGGGCCACCCGCGAGGGCAGGGGCTGGCCGTCCGACTCGAGCCTCGGTGAGACAGTGCGCGACATCGGCGGCTGCACGGTCGGACTGATCGGCTACGGCAACATCGCGAAGACCGTCGAGAAAATCGTCATGGCCATGGGCACTCCGCCCTCCAAGGTGCTGCACACCAGCACCCGAGACGACGGCCACCCCGGTTGGCGGCCGCTGCCCGACCTGCTCGCCGAAAGCGACATCGTCTCACTGCACCTGCCGCTGACCGAAGCGACCGAGGGCATGCTCGACCGCGCCGCCCTGGCCCTGATGAAGCGCGACGCGGTGCTCGTCAACACGTCACGCGGCGCAGTGGTCGACGAGGACGCGCTCGTCGATGCGCTGCGCACCGGCGGGCTGGCCGCCGCGGGCCTCGATGTGTTTGCCGTCGAACCCATACCGGCGGGCAATCCGCTGCTCGGTCTCGACAACGTGGTGCTGACGCCGCACGTCACCTGGTACACCGTCGACACCATGCGGCGCTACCTGGAACACGCGGTGGATAACTGCCGCAGGCTCAGGGATGGGCGGGAGTTGGCCAACGTCGTCAACTAGGTACTCTCGGTCCCAACCGACCGGTTAATAGGGAAGGCAACGCAGCTATGCCCATCGCGATCACACCTGAGCACAATGACCTGGCCGATTCGGTGCGGTCCCTGGTGGCGCGGGTGGCGCCGTCGGCCGTCCTGCACGAAGCCCTCGAGACCCCGATCCCGAACCCGCCGCCGTATTGGAAGGCCGCGGCCGAGCAGGGTTTGCAGGGCGTGCACCTTGCGGAGTCCGTCGGTGGACAAGGTTTCGGCATCCTCGAACTGGCCATCGTGTTGGCCGAGTTCGGTTACGGCGCCGTGCCCGGCCCGTTCGTCCCTTCGGCGATCGCCAGCGCGCTGATCTCTGCGCACGACCCCGACGCCAAGCTGCTGAACGACCTGGCTTCCGGCGAGGTGATCGCTGCCTACGCGATCGACTCCGGGCTGACGGCCACCAGGCACGGTGACGGCCTCGTCATCCGTGGCGAGGTACGGGCCGTACCCGCCGCGGCTCAAGCGTCCGTCCTGGTGCTGCCGGTCGCCATCGACAGCGGTGAAGAGTGGGTGGTGCTCGACGCCAGCAACGAGCCAGCGCTGGAGATCGAGCCTGTCAAGAGCGTGGACCCGCTGCGGCCGCTGGCCCATGTGCGGGCCAACGCCGTCGAGGTCGGCGACGACCGCGTGCTGACCAACCTCAGTCGAGCACATGCGCGCGCGCTGATGTCGACGCTGCTGTCCGCGGAGTGCATCGGCGTGGCGCGCTGGGCGACGGATACCGCGACGGCGTACGCGAAGATCCGCGAGCAGTTCGGCAGGCCGATCGGCCAGTTCCAGGCCATCAAACACAAGTGCGCCGGGATGATCGCCGAGACCGAAAGGGCGACCGCAGCCGTCTGGGATGCTGCACGTGCCCTCGATGAGCACGGCGAAAAACCGTCGGAGGAAACCGCTTTCGAGTTCGCCGCGGCCGTCGCTGCGACGCTGGCTCCCGCCGCGGTGCTGCACTGCGCACAGGATTGCATCCAGGTACACGGCGGCATCGGCTTCACCTGGGAGCACGACACCAACGTCTACTACCGCCGCGCGCTGGTGCTTTCCGCGTGTTTCGGACGTGGCGCCGACTATCCGCAACAAGTTGTCGACCTGGCAACCAGCACCGGAGTGCGCAAGCTCGATATCGACCTCGATCCGGAGACCGAGAAGGCGCGTGACGAGATCCGTGCGGAGGTCGCGGCGCTGAAAGCGATTCCACGCGACGAACGCACCACCGCGATCGCCGAAGGCGGTTGGGTGATGCCGCACCTGCCCCAGCCGTGGGGCCGCGGGGCGAGTCCGGTCGAGCAGATCATCATCGCCCAGGAATTCACCACCGGTCAGGTCCGTCGACCCACGATGGGCATCGCGACATGGATGATCCCGGCGGTCATCGCGTGGGGCACCGAGGAGCAGAAGCAGCGCTTCCTTCCGCCGACATTCCGCGGTGAAATGATCTGGTGCCAGCTGTTTTCCGAGCCCGGAGCAGGGTCCGACTTGGCCAGCCTGACGACCAAGGCAACGAAAGTCGACGGCGGCTGGCGGATCACCGGCCAGAAGATCTGGACCACTGCCGCGCAGCTGTCGCAGTGGGGCATCCTGCTGGCCCGGACAGACCCGAGTGCGCCGAAACACAATGGCATCACTTACTTCTTGCTGGATATGAAGAGTGAGGGCGTCGAGGTCAAGCCGCTGCGCGAGCTGACCGGCAACGCGATGTTCAACACCGTGTTCATCGACGACGTGTTCGTGCCCGATGACCTGGTAGTCGGCGAAGTGAACCGCGGCTGGGAGGTCAGCCGCACCACGCTGACAGCCGAGCGGGTGTCGATCGGTAGCAGCGAGGCGCCATTCCTGGCCAACCTCAACGGGTTTGTCGAGTTCGTCCGCGACGGCCAGTTCGATCAGATCGAGCAGAACCATGCGGGCAAGTTGATCGCGGAGGGACACGCCGCCAAGGTGCTCAACATGCGATCGACGCTGCTGACGTTGGCGGGCGGAGACCCGATGCCCGCCGCGGCGATCTCCAAGCTGTTGTCGATGAAGACCGGGCAGGGCTACGCGGAGTTCGCGATGTCGTCGTTCGGCACCGACGGCGCGATCGGTGACAACAGCCAGCTGACAGGCCAATGGGGCGAGATGCTGCTGGCCAGCCGGGCCACCACGATTTACGGCGGCACGACGGAGGTGCAGCTCAACATCATCGCCGAGCGGCTGCTGGGACTGCCCCGCGACGCGTAATTGCACTCGAGGTCGTGATCGGCGCAGAATCACAGCCCTCAGTGCAATCTCGCCGGAAGGAACGCCCACGAGCGGTGACGTGACACTGCGCCAGCTGCGCTACTTCGCCGTGCTCGGCGAGGAGCTGAATTATCGGCGCGCGGCCGAGAGGCTGTTCATCACGCAACCGGCGCTGTCGACCGCGATCAAACAGCTCGAGCATCAGCTCGGTGTCATGTTATTCACCCGTACCACCCGTGAGGTGGCGCTGACCGAACTCGGTCAAGCTTGGTTACCGAAGGTGGGCGCTGCACTGCGTGGGATCGACGCCGCGGTCGACGAATTGATCGATATGTCGGCGCATTACCGCAGGATCCGGCTGGGCTATCTGATCGGCACCGGCGCGGACCTGCTATTCCGGCTGGTGCGACACTTCGAAGCCGCGTATCCGGAAATCACTTTGGAACCAAGGGAATTCGACTTCTCGGATCCGACGGCAGGCTTGGCCGACGGCACCACCGAAGTGGCGATCATCAGACCGCCGGTGGATCTCCCCGAACACCGGACGTTCATTCTCGACGCCGAGGACTGGGTGGCCTGCCTGCCGCGGGATCACCCGCTGGCGAACCGGTCCGAGCTCGAAATCGCCGAGCTGCTCGACGATCCGATCGTCGTCGCCCCGGCCACCGCAGGCAGGTGGCGTGACTACTGGATGGCGATGGACGCGCGCGACGGCAAACCGCCCACCATCGCGGCCGTAGCCGCCACCTACGAGGAGGAGACCACGACCATCGCGCGTGGGCTCGGGATCAGCTTCACTAGTGAGGCCAGCGCTCGGCTGTACAACCGGCAGGGCATCGCGTACGTGCCGATCGTCGACCGTCCGCGCAACTACACGACCCTCGCCTGGAATCCTGCCGGTCTCAGCCGCGAGGCGGCGCAGTTGGTTCGGCATGTCCGGGAAGAGTGGAACTTTGACGACGGCGAGGCGGTCGAGCGCCCAGCGACCGACTATTGATAAAGAGTGGTTATCAGTAGATCAGAAATTGGAATTTCCCTGGACCAGGCTGAGTCGGGTTTCCTCACATCATGACTGACACCGCCTCACCCGTTACGCCTGCGGCGCCGATGGACGACGAGGACGCCCGGCTGGCCCAGTTCGGCTACACGCAAAAGCTCGACCGCTCGGTCGGCCGACTTGCGTCGTTCGCCATCGGCTTTGCGACCATCAGCGCCACCACGGCGGTGTTCACCGGCTTCGGCGCCGGCTACTTCACCGCGGGCGCACCCTTCGTATGGACCCTGCTGCTCGCCGGTGCCGTGTTCGTCGTCTGGGTCGTCATTGCGGCGGACCTGACCGCCAAGATCCCGCTGGCCGGCTACGCATATCAGTGGACCAGCCGGATTCACGGATCGACCCTTGCGTGGTTCACCGGCGTGATGGCCCTGGCCGGATGGATCTGCGGCATGACCGGTGTCGGCTTCATCTTGTCCGGCTATCTCGGAGGCTTGTTCGGCTGGGAGATGACTCAAACCGCACAGATCCTCGTCGCCATCGGCGTCATGGCCGTCTGCATGCTGGTCAATCTCTACGGCGTGCGGTTCGCCACAATGGTGAACAACATCGGCGTCAGCCTGGAGTTCGTCATCACCGTCGGCGCGACGATCTTGGTGGCGATAGTCGCGTTCTCGTCGCCCGACAATCACCAGTCCTTTTCGGTGCTGTTTACCGGCGGGGCCTCCGAAGGCAGCACGCCCTACATCCTGGCGTGGCTGGCGGCCTCACTTGGGCCGTTCTTCGGCTTGATCGGCGTGGAAGCCAGCGCCGACGTCGCCGAGGAGACGGTCAACGCGCGGCACGTCATTCCCCGCACGATGTTCTACGCCCTGGCCGCATCGATCGTCATCGAGTTCGGGATGTACGTCGTTTACGTGCTGGCCATCAAGGACGCCGGGGCCGTCGAAGCCAACGCAGCCGCACCGATCGAGGAGATCATCACGCAGCAGGTCGGCCCGGTCATCACGAAAATCGTTGTCGCCGTGGCACTCACCAATGTCATGGCCTGCATCCTCGCCAATATTCTGGTCGCTACCCGGCTGACGTATTCGATGGCCCGCGACAACATGCTGCCGTTTTCTCACGTGTGGCGGCATGTGTCCCCGACCAACCGGACGCCCACCTACGCGGTGCTCGGTCTGTTCGGCTTCTCGACCGTCTTGCTGCTCTTTGCCTTAGTAAGCGAGAAGGCGTTCTTCCTCATCCTCGGACTGTCGTCCTTGGCGGTCTTCGCCACGTACGTGCTGCAGACCGTTGCCTTGATCATCGGGCACCGCCGGGGTTCCATCCCCGCCGCCGAACCGGGCACCTTCGATCTCGGTCGCGCGCGCATGCCGATCTACATCATCGGACTGATTGCATTCTCCCTGGTGTGCGCGGCGCTGATCCTGCTGCCGCAGTTCGCAGGCAACAAGTGGGTGTTCCTGGGTCTCGTCCTACTCGCAGGGCTCTGGGCAGCGACCGGGCTGCGCAGCCGACTGCGCAGCGGCGACGCGGGACCCAACTTCTCGAAGACCCACCTCTCCTGATCCACCCGAAAGGACTGCTACGCAATGACTGTCGACCTAGGCACCAGCAAT
Organism: uncultured Actinomycetota bacterium; assembly: GCA_963766465.1. GTDB lineage: Bacteria > Actinomycetota > Actinomycetes > Mycobacteriales > Mycobacteriaceae > Mycobacterium. The sequence continues at coordinate 173,236 of CAVXZT010000008.1, read as the reverse complement.
CTCGTCGCCGTCGAGCCAGGTGCCATCCGCGAGGAAACGCCCCCCGGTTCGGCGATCCAGTACAGCGACTACCAGCTCGACCCATCGAGCCCATACGCGGGCGGCGCTGCGTGGATCGAAGGCGAGTACATCCCGGCATCGGAGGCACGGATCTCGATCTTCGACACCGGCTTCGGCCACTCCGACCTCACCTACACGGTCGCACATGTGTGGCACGGCAACATCTTCCGGCTCGGCGACCACCTGGACCGGCTCTTCGACGGGTGTCGCAAGCTTCGCCTCGATCCGGGTTACAGCAAGGGCGAGCTGGCCGATATCACCAAGCGCTGCGTCGCCATGTCGCAGCTGCGGGAATCGTTCGTCAACCTGACGGTCACCCGCGGATACGGGAAACGCAAGGGCGAGAAGGATTTGTCCAAACTCACCCACCAGGTCTACATCTACGCGATCCCGTACCTTTGGGCGTTCCCGCCGCAGGAGCAGATCTTCGGCACCACGGCGATCGTTCCGCGTCACGTGCGGCGTGCCGGCCGCAACACCGTCGACCCGACAATCAAGAACTATCAGTGGGGTGACCTGACCGCCGCCAGCTTCGAGGCCAAGGATCGTGGCGCACGCACCGCGATTTTGATGGACGCCGACAACTGCGTCGCCGAGGGCCCCGGGTTCAACGTCGTCATCGTCAAGGACGGCAAACTGGCCTCGCCGTCCCGAAATGCATTGCCTGGAATCACCCGCAAGACCGTTTTCGAGCTCGCGGACACCATGGGTATCGAGGCGACCCTGCGCGATGTCACCAGCCACGAGCTGTACGACGCCGACGAGTTGATGGCGGTCACCACGGCGGGCGGCGTCACTCCGATCAACACGCTGGACGGCGAATCGATCGGTGATGGCACGCCGGGTCCGATCACTGTCGCGATCCGGGACCGGTTCTGGACGTTGATGGACGAGCCGTCGCAGCTGATCGAGCCGATCGACTACTGACGCTTGCGTTGAAAGAGGTCTACCATCGAAATAGTCAGGTAGTCGCTCGTCGTTAGCAGTACATATGAGCACCTTCGTACGACCCATGGTGCGTCTCGTGGTTACCGGAACAGCCGCGCTCGCCTTTCTGATTGCGCCGACTGCGTTACTCACTGTCAATGCACCGCCGGCATCCGCGCAGCCGTCGTGCTACAACGGCGTTCTCCCCTGGGGTCCGTTCGTTCCGAGTTGCACGGTGCCCGGTCCGCAGGCGCCCAGGGTCCGTGGAGCCGCGCCGGACGCCAACGCGATCATCGCCTGCCGGAACCATCCCGGCTGCCTGTCCTGGTATGTGAACGGCGGCCCGTAGCGCAGCGACATGACCCACGACGTTGAGAAGCGGTTCGACCGGCCTGGCACGTTCCACGAGGCCGCAATGTATGTCGGCGCGGTGGTCGCGGTGGCGGGCGTCGCGTTCGCGATCTACGCCACTACATGGAGGGACTCCGTGGTCGTGGCGTCGATGGTGCCCGCCATACTATTCGCCGGCGGGATCGGCGCCTTCGTCAAGACCTACCGGGTGTGGAAGGAAGAGGGCGCGTGGCCGGCATGGCAGGGCGCAGGATGGTTCCTGCTCACCTTCATGCTTGTGTGCCTTTCCATTCCTGGCGCCGCGATTTTCGCCACCTAGGGCACGATCGAGTCGACGTATCCGCCGTCGACTCTCAACGCCCCACCCGTCGTCGCCGAAGCGAGCGGCGACGCCAAATACGTGACCATGTTGGCGATTTCGTCCGGCTCGATGAGCCGCTGCAGCAGTGACGGCGGCCGGTGCTTGCGCATGAAATCGCGCTGCGCCGCGTCCCACGGCAGCGACTTGTCGACCAGCTGGTAGACGAACTCCTCCACGCCAGCGGTGTGCGTCGGCCCCGCGATGACGGAGTTGACGGTGACACCGGTCCCCGCTGCGTCCTTGGCCAATCCACGCGACACCGCCAGCAGCGCGGTCTTGGAAACCCCGTAGTGAATCATCTCCTCGGGGATCACCAACGCGGAGTCACTAGCGATCTGAATAGCTCTGCCCCAACCACGTTGGATCATTCCCGGCAGATACAAACGGATAAGCCGGGCTGCGGCAAGCACATTCACTTCGAAATATGTGCGCCACTGCTCGTCGGTGATCTCGCGAGCCGGTACCGCGCCGAAGATGCCGAGGTTGTTCACCAGGATGTCGACGTCGGGAAGCAGCCGCAGCAGCTCGGCCGCGCCGTCCGCAGTGCTCACGTCCGCCGCGACACCGAAGGCGTCACCGGCCAGTTTGGCGACGGCTTCCTCGACGCGCTCCGCCGTCCGTCCGTTGACAGCCACCCGCGCCCCGCTGTTGGCCAGCCCTTCGGCAATCGCCAACCCGATGCCTTGCGTCGACCCCGATACGAAGGCTGTCTTTCCGCTCAGATCAATGTTCACGCGGAGGTATTACCGCGCGCGCGGGAACTATTCCACGTCGATCTCGCGCAGCTCTCGCTTTAGGATCTTCCCGGTCGGGTTGCGCGGCAGTTCGTCGAGGAAGACCACTTCGCGCGGCACCTTGTACCGAGCCAGATGGTCTTTGACGTATGTCTTGATGGTGTCCTCGTCGACGGACGCTCCCTCGGCCTTGACGACGAAGGCGCGAAGCCGATGACCCCACTCCTTGTCCTCGACGCCGAGCGCGGTGGCCTCGATGACCTCGGGGTGGCCGCTGATCAGGTCCTCGACCTCAGCGGGGAAGACGTTCTCGCCACCGGACACGATCATCTCGTCGTCGCGCCCGCTGACGTAGAGCAGGTTGTGCTCGTCGAAGTAGCCGACGTCACCGGAGGACATCAGCCCGTCGATGATCTGCTTGCCGCCGCCGCCGGTGTAGCCCTCGAACGGGAAGAAGTTGCCGACAAAGATGCGGCCGACCTCGCCCTGGGGCAGCTCGTTGCCGTTGTCGTCGAGGATCTTCACCTTCACGCCCTTGACCACAGGCCCGACGGTGGCCGGATTGATCGACAGATCCTTAGGCCGGGCGATGGTGGCGAACGCAATCTCCGTCGACCCGTACAGGTTGTAGATGACCGGACCCAGATCCTTCAGCGCACGGGTGGCCAGTTCTGCGCCCAGCTGTGAGCCGGACACGAACACGATCCGCAGCGACGACAGATCCGGCTTCCGCTCCATCCCGTCCAACGCGTCCAGGATGCGCGACAGCATCACGGGCACCACGACCATCGCGGTCACCTTGTTCTTCTCGATGTCCTCGAGCACCGTGACCGGCTTGAAGCGGCGGCGCAACACCAGCGTCGTCCCGAGCATCATCGCGATGGTGGCGTGCAGGAAGCCAAGCGCGTGGAACATCGGTGCCGGCAACGACGTCGATTCACCCGATTTGAACGGCACATGTGAGAGCACCCCACCGATCGGCGCGAGCGTCGGTGGCGTACTTCTGTTGGCGCCCTTGGGAGTTCCGGTGGTGCCGCTGGTCAAGATGATGATCGACGAGTGCTTGGTTGCCTTGGGTGCGGGCTTGCCCGAGCTGCGCGTGATGAGGTCTTCCAACGTCTCGTCGGTGCTGCCCGACGGTTCGTCCTTATCGGGGTTCTTGCCAAGCGCGCGCAGCTTGCCGAGTTCCGGGTCCGCCGCGGACACCGCCTGGCAGTACTCGTCGTCGAAGATGATGACCTTGGCGCCCTCGCGCTCGGAGACCTCTTTGATCTGCGGTCCGGAGAACTCGCTGTTGAGCAAGATGATGCGCGCTCCTGCGCGGGCCGCGCCGTACACCGCCATCAGGAACCACCGGTGGTTACGGGCCAGGATCGCGACGCCGTCACCGCCCTTGACCCCCATCGCGAGCAGCCCATTGGCGACCTCGTGCGCGGCCTCGTCGAGCTCCTTGAAGGTGACCTCGCCGTCGTCGTCGATGATCGCGGTGCAGTTGGGGGTGCGACGCGCGTTGAGCGCGGGGATCATCCCGAATTCACCCCAGCGCCGGATGTCGGCGACCATGGCGGCAATGTTCTGCGGCGGCTCCAGCTTGAACGCGCCGGCCTCCAGCATCTTGAGGAGATAGTGCACTTCTGCGGAGCCGCGCTCGGCGTACTGCTGGACCTTCGCGGCTGCCTGCAGCGGAAGATCGGTTAGCTTAGGCATGAGCCCACAATATGTGACGGCCGTCTCAGTGCGACCGGGAACTTACGATGACGATATGGCCGCTTCCCTGTCGCTGGACGTCGACGGCCAACAGGTGTCCGTCACCAATCCTGACAAGGTCGTTTTCCCCGATTTCAACCGGCGGCCGAGCGTCACCAAACTCGACCTCATCAACTACTATCTGGCCGTCGCCGACGGTGCCCTGCGCGGCGTAGCCAATCGCCCGATGATCCTCAAGCGATTCGTCAAGGGCATCACCGAGGAGGCGGTCTTCCAGAAGCGCGCGCCGGAGAAGCGGCCCGACTATGTCGACGTCGCCGAGCTCAAGTACGCATCGGGGACCTCCGCGAAAGAGGCTGTCATCCACGACGCCGCCGGCCTGGCGTGGGCGATCAACATGGGCTGCGTCGACCTCAACCCGCATCCGGTGCAGGCCGAGGACCTCGCCCATCCCGATGAGCTGCGGGTCGACCTCGATCCGATGCCGGGAGTGGACTGGAAGCAGATCGTCGACGTCGCGCTCGTCGCGCGTGAGGTGCTCGAGGACCACGGCCTCACGGCGTGGCCGAAGACCTCTGGCTCGCGCGGCTTTCATATCTATGCGCGCATCCAGCCGCGGTGGCCGTTCAAGTTCGTCCGGCTGGCGGCGCAGACGGTGGCCCGAGAAGTGGAACGCCGCGTTCCGGAGTTGGCGACGGCGCGCTGGTGGAAGGAGGAACGCGAGGGAGTGTTCGTCGACTTCAACCAGAACGCCTTCGACCGCACCGTCGCGTCGGCGTACTCGGTGCGCGCGCTGCCCGATGCGCGGGTGTCGACGCCGCTGCGCTGGGACGAGGTCGCCGACTGCCGGCCCGAGGCGTTCACCATCGCGACCGTGCCTGCCCGGTTCGCCGAGATCGGCGATCCGTGGGAGTCGATGGACTCGACCGCAGGCGTGCTGGATCCGCTTCTCGACCTCGCCGACCGGCTTGGGCCCGCCGAGAAGGCGCCAAAGGGTGCCAAGAAGGGGACCGGCCGTCGTCAATCGGTGATGCCACTGATCGAGATCGCCCGCACCAAGACCAAGGATGAAGCGATGGCCTCGCTTGACGAGTGGCGCGGACGTTACCCGTCGGTAGCCGAAAAACTCGAGCCCGCAGACATTCTCGTCGACGGCATGCGGGGCCCCAGCTCGATCTGGTATCGGATCCGGATCAACCTGCAGCACGTGCCCGAGGCCCAGCGGCCGGCGCAGGAGCCGCTGCTCGCCGACTACAACCCGTGGGAAAACTACTCGGGACCCCAGTGGATGCGCGGTAGCTGACCAGTTTGCTGCGCGACCCAAAAGCGGTTCTTATTAAAGTATTAGCCGTTACTCCCCGTTGCCTTATATCGGCTCCGTAACTTCGGTGACAGGTCGGCAATCGAGGGGAGGCTGGAATGTACGCGAATACACCATTTGACTGCGACGGCGCGCAGATCCGAGCATGCAGCCGCCAGCTGGCCACCGTGGTCACGGTCACCGGGATCCTCGACGACGCGAACATCGATCGAGTCAGCCAGTACACCAAGCGCTTCGTCCTCAGGGAGAAGCCAGTCGTACTGGACCTCGGTGCGGTGAGTTCCGCTACTCCGCATATCGTTTCGCTGCTCTGCGAAATGGATGACGCCTGCAGCGCCGCTGGGGTCGACTGGTCTCTAATCGCGAGCCAATCGGTCACCCGCGCGGTACGCACCTTCGACGACCGCATCGAGTTGCCGACGGTGACAACGGTCGCGGACGCACTCAACCAGTTCGCCGACGCCATGCTTGAACGCCGTCGGCTCCTTCCGCTCCTTACCAAGAGCGCCTAGAGACGGGATCGATCAAGGTGCTTCTCGACATTCGTTGGCTGGTCTACCTGGTACACGGTCGGCACAAGGCGCGCACACGGCCCTTGGCTCTGACAGCGCGCTGACCTCGTTCGTAGCTGATTAAGATCGCTGCCCATGTCGGGTAGTTGGGCGGTCGCGTTCGGCCAACTCATTCCGCTTGCGCTGGTGGTGGCGTTGTCGCCGCTGACGATCATCCCGGCAATCGTGCTGGTCCTGCAGTCCGCCCGGGCCCGGGCAACCGGCCTGGCCTTCCTGTCTGGCTGGCTGCTCGGGCTGGCGGCGACGACCACCGTCTTCGTGCAGCTGCCTCGCCTACTCGACGGCCTCAATCGACCGGCCCCGACCTGGGCGGCGTTGGTGCGTATCGCGGTCGGCATCGCGCTCCTCGCGTTCGCCGTCTGGAGGTGGCTGACCCGCCACCGCGCCACCACTCAGCCGGCATGGCTGAACCGGCTGAGCAGGATGACGCCAGCTGGTGCCGCCGCGGTCGGGCTTGGGCTGATTCTGGTCAACCCCAAGGTCCTCGTGATGAACGCTGGGGCCGGGTTGGTGATCGGAACGTCGGGGCTGGGCGGGCCAGGGACATGGCTGGCCGTCGCGTACTACACCGTCCTCGCCGGCTCGTCCGTGCTCGTTCCGATCCTCGCGTACGCGATTGCCGGTCAGCGCGTAGATCATCAGCTCGAGCGGGTAAAGCAGTGGATGGAACGTCAGCATGCCGTCCTGATGGCCGGCTTTCTGGCGGTTGTCGGTTTGTTATTGGTGTACACCGGTATTCGCGCGGTTTGAGCCACCGCGACGTCGGGTACGCATCGATCATGACGGCTGTGGACCGGCAACCAGGTACCGACGAGGTGGGACGTACCGGGCGCATCGTGAACTGGGTGCTCGCGCTGGCCACGGTGCCGGGCGCTATCGCCGTTGTCCTGTTCCTCTATATGCAGATCCTGGGGACAGCCGGATGCAGCAAGCAGACGTGCCCGCGGGAAGGGCCCGGCGAGCTGGGCTTCACGCTGATCCAATACGGAGCGCCCGCTGTGGCGGTCGTCGCGGTCGTGCTGTCGTTCTTCACCGCCCGACGCCGGGGCGGGATACTTGTTCCGGTGGTGGCGTGGCTTCTGCTGATTGCGGCTTTCGCCGTTCTTGTATTTTCTTTTACGCCAACCGGATAGCCGCCGGCTTACCGGATGGGTAGACCAGTGATCGCCCTGCCCATGACGAGCCGCTGGATTTCACTGGTGCCCTCGAAGATCGTGAAGATCTTTGCGTCCCGGTGCATGCGCTCGACGGGGTATTCGCGGGTATAGCCGTTGCCGCCGAGGATCTGGATGGCCTCATCGGTTACGTAGACGGCGGTCTCGCTGGCAACCAGTTTGGCCATCGACCCTTCGGCGTTAATGAACGGTTTGTTGTTGCGTGACATCCAGCCGGCACGCCACACGAGCAGCCGTGAAGAATCGATACGCGTCTTCATGTCGGCCAGCTTGAACGCAATCGCTTGGAAGTCGGCGATCTTGCGCCCGAACTGTTCTCGCTGCTGCGCGTACTCCAATGCGTACTCATAGGCTGCCCTGGCGACCCCGAGCGCCATCGCGCCGACCGCGGGACGTGTCCGCTCGAACGTCTTCAACGCGGCTTGGCCTGCGGCGCTTTCTCCTTCGCGAATGCGGGCGATGCGCTCGTCGAACTTGTCCTTCCCGCCGACGATCAGCCGGCCGGGAATCCGGACGTCCTCGAGGATCACTTCGGCGGTGTGCGAAGCACGGATTCCGTGCTTGGCGAACTTCTGTCCCTGCTTGAAGCCGGGTGTATCCGGCGGGATGATGAACGTGGCCTGCCCGCGGCTGCCGAGGTCGGGGTGAATGGACGCAACCACGATGTGCACGTTGGCAATTCCGCCGTTGGTGGCCCAGGTCTTGACACCGTTGAGCACCCACTCATCGTTGGCCTCGTCGTAGCGTGCACGCGTCAGGATGGAGGCCACATCGGAGCCCGCATTGGGTTCCGATGAACAGAACGACGCCAACATCGGATCGTCGGGCGTGCCGAACATCTGCGGGAGCCACTCGCCGAGCTGTTCAGGTGTGCCGTTGGCAGCAAGTGACGCGGCGGCCAACCCGGTGCCCAGGATCGACAACCCGATTCCGGCGTCGCCCCAGAACAGCTCCTCGAACACGGTCAGGATCCCGAGACCGCTCGGCTCAGCGGTTTGGGTGGCGAACAACTCCATCGAGTAGAGGCCGATCTTGGCCGCCTCCTGGATGATCGGCCAGGGAGTTTCCTCGCGCTCATCCCACTCCGCCGCTGCAGGGCGCACCACCGTCGCCGCGAACTCGTGAACCCAGTCTCTAACTTGGATCACGTCGTCAGACAGTTCAAGAGAAAACGACACAGCAACTCTTCCTTTCAAGGACTAAGAATAGCCAGTGAACGACTGTACGCCGATACTTACCGGCGGGTAACTCCAGAAAGTTGTGGAGTGCCTCACTCCCACAGCGAACGTTCAGTCGACGCGGTGGGGAACTGGTGAGCATCGACCCGCCCTGGCCCCTAGGGTCAAAGCGTGGATCGCCTTGACCGATTCTTCGAAATCTCGGCGCGTAAGTCGACGGTCGCCTCAGAGATGCGCGGCGGCTTGGTGACGTTCATCGCGATGGCATACATCATCGTTCTCAACCCGATCATCCTGTCGGGCGCGGCGGACGTCGAAGGCCACAAGCTGGGGTTCACGCAAGTCTCGGCCATGACATCGCTCGCCGCGGGCGTCATGACGATCCTGTTCGGCGTCGTCGCGCGGCTGCCGTTCGCGTTCGCCGCGGGGCTTGGCATCAACTCCTTCCTCGCGACGACCGTGGTCGGCTCGCTCACCTGGCCCGAGGCGATGGGCCTCGTGGTGATCGACGGGCTGATCATCGTGCTGCTGGCCGTGACCGGGCTGCGCAGAATGGTGTTCGACGCCGTGCCGATGCAGCTCAAGCTCGCCATCACGGCCGGCATCGGACTGTTCATCCTCTTCATCGGGCTGGTCGACGCCGGCTTCATCGGCTCCACCGGAGTGCCGTCGCCGCCGGTCGGGCTGGGCGCAGGGGGCGTCGGTTCGATCAACACAGTCCCGACGGTGGTCTTTGTGTTGACCCTGCTAGTGACCGGCGTCCTCGTCGTACGAGGGGTCCGCGGCGGCATCCTGATCGGGCTCGTTGCGGGCACAGTGGTCGCGGTCGTCATCGAGGCGATCTGGCATCTGGGGTCGGCGACCGAGAAGTCTGGCGGCTGGATCCTGTCGGTACCGACGTTGTCGGGATCGCCTTTCGCACTCCCCGACCTCTCGCTGGCCGGTGACTTCAGCCTGCTGGGCAGCTTCAGTCGGATCGGTGTGCTGGCTGCGGTAATGCTGGTATTCACACTGGTTTTCGCGAACTTCTTCGATGCGATGGGCACGTTCACCGGACTGGCACGCGAGGCGGGGCTCGCCGACGCGCAGGGCACCTTCCCGCGACTGCGCTCGGCGCTGATCGTCGAGGGTGCAGGCGCGATCGCGGGCGGGGCGACATCGTCGTCCTCCAACACCGTCTTCATCGAATCGGGCGCAGGCATCGAGGAGGGCGCTCGCACCGGCTTGGCCAACCTCGTGACGGGGGTGCTGTTCCTCGCGGCGATGTTCGTCGCTCCCCTGGCGTCGATCGTGCCGACCGAAGTGGCCGCGGCGGCGCTGGTGATCGTCGGCGTGATGATGATGTCGCAGTTGCGCCACATCGACATCAAAGAGTTCTCGGTAGCGCTGCCGGTCGTCCTCACCGTGGCGGTGATGCCGTTCAGCTACTCGATCGCCAACGGCATCGGCGTCGGTTTCATCGCGTGGGTCGTCCTGCGCTCGGCTGGTGGAAAGGTGCGCGAGATCAGCCCGCTGCTCTGGATCGTGGCGGCTGGCTTCGTGCTCTACTTCGCGCGCAGTTGGATCGAGTCGCTCATCGGCTTGTGATCAGCGGCCACCAACCTCGGCGGGTAACGGCGGCGGCAATGGCGTCGTCGGAGTTGTCGTCGTTGGTGGTGGCGCGGCAGGGGCCGCGGGCGTGTCCGGCGTGTGGGAGTCCGCCATCGCCTCCTCGCGAATCACCTTGTCGCCCAAGCTGACTACCAAAGTCGTCGGTATGACGGTGTATGTGATGCCATCGTTGTCGGCGACATATCCATCGCCGGATTGCGAGGCCGGGACGATCAGTCTCGCGCCGTCGCGCACCCTCACGCCGCGGTACTCAAACCGACCGCCCGACGTCTTGCAGATCGCCACGCGCGAACTGTCCGTGCTGCCGAAAAACACCGCCGTGTTCGGTGGCGTGCACCGGGCTGTGGAGTCGACGTACCCCTGATCGTCGGCCGCGGGCGCTGCAGTGGCCGAAGGCAGCCCGAAGGCGAGCAGAACCAAGCACGCCGCCGCGGCGACGGTCAGGCGCGGGGTGAAAACCCCTGCTGAGGACATCAGTTTCAACGAGACCACGCCTGCTCTGGTGGCGCGAGCGTAGACGCCAAGACACAACTGAATCGTTAGGTCATCGTGTCGCCGATGTTGCGGCGAACGGTCTGGAAGGGCGAGACAACAGACGCATAGGGTCAATACATGAGGGCCGAGGAGCAGCGCGACGGAGTGGATCTGACCAACCTCGACCAACCACTGAGCCCGGATGCCGGAGCGACCAAGCGCGATCTGGTGGATTACCTCGACGCGGTGGCAGACCGGATATTGCCCGGACTCGTCGGCCGGCCGCTCACCGTGCTCCGCGTGCTGCGGGGGCAGGCGCCGTTCATGCAGAAGAACACGCCGAAGTACACACCCGACTGGGTGAAGACCGTGTCGATCTGGGCAGAAGCCTCCAAGCGAGAGGTCCGGTACCCGCTGTGTGACGACCGCCGCACCCTGCTGTGGCTGGCCAACCAGCGCGCCGTCGAGTATCACTCGACTCTGGGCTTGGCCGACAACGTCTATCGGCCCACGCACTTGGTGCTCGACCTCGATCCGCCCGCCGACGTCGACTTCGGCGCCGTCGTCGCAGTGGCTTCACTCGTGCGTCAGGCCCTTGCGGACAGTGGGTTGGCCGGCGCGGTCAAGACCAGTGGTGCGAAAGGTATCCACGTGTTTGTGCCCGTCGACGACAGCGCTCCCGTGGAGGATGTGGCCGCCGCTACCCGGGCGCTCGCCTCCCATGCCGAAGCGCTTGATCCTGCCCTGGCCACAACGGCTTTCATCGTGGAGGACCGCGCCGGCAAGGTGTTCGTGGATTCCACCCGCGCGGGTGGCGCGACCGTCGTCGCGGCGTACAGCCCTCGTCTGCGTCCGGGCACGCCGGTGTCGTTTCCATTGGACTGGTCCAATCTGGACCACGTCCGCCCGTCCGACTTCACGGTGCACACGGCGATCGATGCCCTTGCCGGACGCGATCCGTGGGCCGAGTCGATGCCAGCCCCGCAGCGCCTGCCGAGCGACCTCATCGAGTACGGCCGCGCGATTCCGGTGGCCCGAGTGGCGGCGATGCACGAAGGCAAGCGTCGTGCCCGGGAGCGCAGAGCCCGCGAAGGCTGAATGTTCCCCTGTGAAGTCGCCTATTCCATTGCGCCACTAGCTTAGCTAGCTTAGCTAGCCAAGCTGCACTCCCGTCGAACCTGTAGTTACCGAGCCCTCCACTCGCAGAACGTCTCGATAACTACAGGCTCAACTTGTCGGTGCCTCCTGTGAGCATGCGTGCATGAGAAAGCTCATTGTCGGCAGCCAGGCACTCGCGAATGGTGCGGTCACTGAACACGATTTGCGTCGTTGGTACGACCGGATGTTTCGGGACATCTATTGGCCCAAAGGCTGTGAGCCGACACTGTTGGACCGCATCGACGGAGCTTGGTTGCGGTCGCGCCGAAACGGCGTGGTGGCCGGCGTCGCTGCCTCGGCTCTCCACGGAGCCCAATGGGTTGACGACGACATACCGGTCGAGCTGATCTGGGACAACACCCGACCGCCGCCGGGCATCGTCGCCCGCGATGAACATCTCGACCATGACGAGATCACCACCGTCTCATGTATTTCCGTCACCACATCCCCTCGCACGGCGTATGACCTCGGGCGCCACTTGCCACGAAGCGAGGCGATCGCTCGGCTAGACGCGCTCATGCGGGCAACGCCGTTTTCGATCGATGAGGTCCTGCTGCTGGCGCAGCGTCACCGCGGCGCCCGAGGACTCAAGCAATTATGTGCAGTGCTCCCGCTCGTGGATGGCGGAGCTGCGTCGCCGCGGGAGACGCGGTTGCGCCTTCTGTTCATCGACGCCGGGTTCCCCAGGCCAACCACTCAAATACCCGTGGTCGACGGCCGCGGTCGGCTCGTGCGCCCGGTCGACATGGGATGGGAGGACTTCATGGTCGCCGCGGAATACGACGGGGATCACCACCGCACCAACCGCAAGGCGTACGTCAAGGACATGCGGGCATTGGCAACGCTACAGCGACTCGGCTGGATCGTGATCCGCGTGATCAAGGAGGACCGCGACGAGGACATCATCGACCGCGCGTATCGAGCGTTGGTCGCTCGCGGCTGGGACGGGCAAATGCGCCCACCGTCCAGCCTGTAGTTACCGAGGCCTCCACTCGCACAACCTCTCGATAACTACAGGCTCGCGCTCGTTGAGGCTATCGATTCTCGAGTTTGGCAAGGGCTCGCCGCACGCCGTCATCACGCGCGAGTCTCGCGTCGACGACCGGTCCCGCCACACCTCGAAGTGCGGCGACGGGCCGCCAGCGCCCAGGGACTATGACGGAACGTTGTCGGCGTTCCAACCCGTCGGCGATCGCGGCGGCTGCAGTCCTTGGCTGAATTCGCTTCAGTATGAATTTCGGCATCGCCGAGAGCAGCGCGAGGACATGAGGATCTGCGTCCACGCCCTGACGGATCATGTCGGTCTCGATCAGTGAGAAGTAGGCCGTCATCGCCGACGCTCCGTGGCTGGCCAGCTCCACGCCAAGGCCACGGCCGAGTTGCTCGACGGCCGCCTTGCTCATCGCGTACGGGATGGCACCCGCCCCGTTGATGTAAGCGAACACCGAACTGATCAGCACCATCTGGCCTCGGCTGCTGATCACGGATTCCAGCGTCGCCGCCACTGTATTGACGACTCCAGACACATTGACGGACATGACACCAGCCACTTGGTCGGGCGTCAGTGTGCGGAAGGTGCCGCCACGCCCGAGAACGCCTGCGTTGGCAATTGCGACATCGATACGTCCAAACTCGTCATTGGTTCTGCGTACAGCCTCCTGGACCGAATCGATCTGGGTAACATCGCATTTCAGCGCCATGCCTCTGCCGTTTGGTAGTGTCGCCGCGACCCGCTGCGCCGCAGATTGGTCCACGTCGGCCAGCACGACCCGCGCCCCGCGCTGCGTCAAGGTGGCGGCAGTGGCTGCACCCAGCCCGCGACCGGCCCCGGTAACCAGAACGACCTTGTCGGACAGTGAATAGCGCTTCACGTCAAAGACCACGCTTGCGCCCGACCGACACCGTGCCGTTGCGGCGGAGCATCGCGAGCATGGTGGCGATGCGTCCGCGCTTGAGATCGGGTTTGAGACCAGCGCCGACGCGGTGCAATTGGTCGGTGTGCCAGGAGAGTTCGAGAATCCCGTCGAGCGATTTGATGTCGACGAGCCGGCCGAGGACACGGCGCATGCCAGCACGCACCTGATGCGAGGCCAGTGTCTCGGCGCGCCCGGCGAGGATTACCTCGGCGGCGTCGGGCGTGGTCGCGGTGGGTCGGCCCAAACCGATGACGTCGCACTCGCCGGCATCCACTGCCTCGGCCATCGCGCTGCGGGATCGGAAGCCGCCCGTGACCGCCAGCGGGATGTCACCGGCAAGGCTGCGCACGGTGCGGGCGTACTCCAAGAAGTAGGCCTCGCGCGCTCGGGTGCTGTCCGCAGCTTTGCCCATCATGGCGGGTTGCTCGTAGCTGCCGCCGCTGACCTCGATCAGATCGATGCCCTCATGCGCCAATGCCGCCACCACGGAGCGGGATTCATCTTCGGTGAAACCGCCGCGCTGGAAGTCGGCCGAGTTGAGCTTGATGCCTACCGCAAAGCCCGGAGACACTCGCGCGCGGATACGCCGCACGACTTCAAGCACAAAGCGCATCCGCCGCTCGGGGTCACCGCCCCACTCATCGTCACGCTGGTTCGACAACGGCGAAAGGAACTGTGCGACCAGATATCCGTGGGCACCATGTATCTGCACACCGTCGAAACCGGCCGTCTCGCATACCGCCGCCGTGGTTGCGAAACGGTCGATAATTTCTTCGATCTCAGCAGATGTCAGCTCACGAGGCGTGGCGGCACCGGGGAAGTTGATCGACACCGGGCTTGGGGCCACTGGGGTGTGACCAAGTGCGAGCGGGTTGGACTGGCGCCCCGGGTGATTGATTTGCACCCAGATCGGAACGCCGGCGTCCTTGGTGGACTTCGCCCAGCGCGACAGCGCGTCCAGGTTGCGCTCGTCCTCGATGACGACGTTGCCGGGCTCGCCGAGCTGCGTGCGGTCGACCATCACATTGCCGGTGACGATCAGGCCGTACCCACCTTGGCTCCAGCTGGTGTAGAGCCGCTCGAGTCGCTCGTCGGGAGAGTTCTGCTTGTCGCTGAGCCCTTCACTCAACGCAGCCTTCATCATCCGGTTGGGCAGCACCTGGCCGCAGGGCAGTGTCAGGGGGTCTTGCAGGGAAGTCATATTGATCCGATCGGTTGCAGTTGGCGGGTGAGAAACTCGACCTGGTCGCGGACCAGTGCTTCGAAGGGCTCGCCGAGGTAGAAGTCGAAATGGCCGGCGTCATAGCGTTTGATCTCGCCCCGAGGGGCGGTATGCGCGTACCGCAGGGTTTGGGCAGGAGGCGTCACACTGTCGGTGTTGCTGACACAGAACAGGATTGGGAATTTGATTTTCTTCGCTGAACGCCCGGGCCGGTACACCATCACCGTGGGAGCGACCCGTGCCGGTACCCCGTTTCGGAAAGTCGTATCGGGCGGCAGTAGCGCCTCATATCCGGGAAGCGCGTCCGAGGCGTTCATCAGGGCCAGCGAACCGGGCGGGCCTGCAAGCGGGATCATCGCCGGTGGCCTGCGGAAGACCATGGACGCGAAATCTCTTGCGACTGATGGCAGTACCTTCAGGGATTCGGCCGGTCCCAACGCGAGCGCGGAGGTGAGCCCATCGGTGAACGGGCACTGCGCGACCGCCGCTTTCAGTTCTGGATGGCGCGACGCGACGGTGATGCAGTGCCCGCCGCCGAAGGAACTGCCCCAGATCGCAATCCGTGAGCCGTCGACATCGCGACGATTGCTGACCCAGGCGATGGCGGCGTCCCAGTCGGCGAGCTGTCGTCTGATCGACAGCAGCTGGCGGGGTTGACCGCTGCTGTCACCGAAGTGGCGATAGGTGAACGCCAAGGCTGCGATGCCGGCCCGCGCGAACCGCTCGGCGAAGGCGTCCAGGCGCATCTCGCGGGTGGCGCCGAGGCCGTGGCCAAGGATCACCACGGGCGGAAACGCAACTCCGGCCGGCATGTAAAGCCATGCGGCACAGGTGTCCTCGCCCGAAGAGAACAAGACGTCGTAGCGGGTCAAGGGCTGTGCGGTGCTCACTTCTTCACCGCGCCGTTGGTCGCAGCGACCGCGAGCACCCGACCCGCTTCGAGCGCTTGCGCGTAAGTGTCCGGGCGGTACAGAGGTAGCTCACCGATGGCCTCGGTATCCGTCAGGTACTGAACCATCAGTTCCTGACCGACCTTGGACTGATCTGTGGGGAAGAACTCGGTCCGCTCGACATGCAAACCTTCCGCCAACGACATCGAGCCGCCGAAGTACACCGACCTCTTGATGGCTTCGACCGACCCTTTGGGCCGCTTTCCGAAATACTCGGCCAGCTTCGTCGCCCGCGAAACCACGTCGTCAGGCGCCACTACATCGTCGACGGCGCCGTTGGCCAACGCTTGCGCCGGCGTGAACGGCTTGCCTTCGAGGATCGCGACCAGTGCCTGGTGGGTGCCGATCAGCCGGGGCAGTCGCTGGGAGCCGCCACCGCCCGGCATGATGCCGAGGAGGACTTCGGGCTGGCCGATGAAGTAATCGCCGTCGGCCATCACGCGCAGATCGCATGCCCACGCGAATTCGGCGCCCAGGCCCAGGGCCGAACCGTTGAGGGCTGCGACGAAGACGACGCCGCTGGCATTCATCTTCATGAACGTCGCGTGCAAGCGGTCGAGCTGGCCAGCTCCGCTCAGCGGAGTTCTGTCCACAACCGGTCCCGGGACACCGGCGCGGTCCATGTTTCTGGCCAGCCGCAGTGCGGCCGAGGCGCCGCGTCGGCCTAGCTTCGGTTTTACAGCGCCCCCTTCTTGCAGCCACCGCACGTCGGCGTGGCTGACGAACCGGCCAGGACGCGCACCGGTGAACACGACGGCGTGCACGCTTGGGTCGCGGTCTACGCGGTCGACCAACTCATCGAGCTCATTGGCGATGCCGACCCCAAACAAGCTGTGGGGGCCGCCGTCGACCCGCACGATCAAGGTGGCGCCGCGGCTCTCAATGTCGAGGTGACTGACGGCTTGCTGTGTCATTGCTTCTGCTTTCACCGTGATTTCGCCGGAAGGGGTGGAACCTGCGCGGGCACGATTTGGTCGTGCCTTCCTAATGCTTCGACCTCACGCTCGAGCGCCGGTGTCACTTCAGCTGCGAAGCGCCTCATCCACGGCCACGCCGCTGGCGAGTTCAGCGCGGCCTTCGCCCAGTTGGCGACGACAACAGCGCGCGGCACGTATACGCGGCTGCGCCTACGCCCGAGGCCGCGCACGATCGCAGCGGCCGCCCGGTCCACACTCGTCGTGACATTGCCTGGATACGGCAGCCGTCCACGTAGCTCCTGGAACGAAGGCAGATCGGCCTCGGCGCCTCGGACGAGGTCGGTATCGATCCACGAAGGATGGACAAGTCCGACGGTGACGCCGAGGTGCGCGACTTCCTGGCGGTAGGCCAGGGCGAGCATCTCGACTCCGGCCTTGCTCGCGGCGTACGAGGCCAGCCCGGCAATCGGCGTGAACGATATCGCCGAGGCTATGACCATCGCGTGGCCTCGACTGCGTTCCAGGTGAGGCGTCGCGTACTTGAGTGTGCGGAAGACGCCGTTCAGGTTGATGTCCAGAACTCGCTCGAACGATGCCTCGGCGGCTTGCCGCACCGTTCCGTACGCGGCTACCCCGGCATTGGCGACCACGAAGTCGATTCCGCCCATTGCCTTCGCGCAATCATCAATCGCCGACCGCAGTGCGATGCCGTCGCGCACATCGGCCTCCCACCATGACGCGCCTGCGCCGAGATCGTCGGCGAGGGCACGCAACCGATCGGGCTCGAGTCCGATCAGGGCCACGCGGGCACCCTGGGCGGCGGCAAGACGCGCCACCTTCTCCCCGATTCCCCGTGCAGCGCCGGTGATTACCAGCTTTCGGCCCGACAAGTTGCGACGCATCAGGCGGTGCTCGCTACGGGTGAGCGGTACTGCGGCGGGACGCGGTAGCCGCCGAGAGCCTCGGTGAGTAAAGCGGCGAATTCCACCGTCGTGCGGTCCCCCCCGGGTGGTCCCATCGCCTGGATGCCGATGGGCAGACCGGCGGCGTTGGTGGCGATGGGCATCGTCGTGGCCGGTGCTCCGGCGATGTTCGCCAACGCGCTCCATTTGGTTTGGTCCCAATAGGAGCGAGTGACACCGTCTACGTCGATGGTGCGACCGAAGCGATCATGGTCCTTGTTGTGATGGCCGGGCGCAGCGGTGGGAGTTACGGGCAGCAGCAGCACGTCGAATTCTTTGAAGAACCCGACCCAGCGCTGCGCAATCTCCCGACGGGCCGCGTCGCGGAACAACCACGCTCGGTGGCTCTGGATCGTTCCCCGCAGCGCGGCGGCAGCGTCACCGCGGGGACTCATCAGTGAGCGCAGGGCAAGGGCACCGCCGAAGAGCGGGCTCATCGTGGAGCGGTCAACCGAGAACGCGGCCATCACCAAGCTCAAGAACAGGTCGTGTGAGGTAGTTAGATCCACCGGGATGCTTGCGGGGTGCTCTACTACCCGACCGCCGGCGTCGCGTAATGCGGTGACGGCGTCGTCGATGGCTCGGTGGGTGTCTTTGTCGATTGGGCAGGCGGGATCGTCGGCCCATACCGCGACTCGGAAGTCCTTCAGCGCTGTCGCGCGCGGCGGGGCAAGGGTGTACGAGAATCCACCGTCGGGATTCAGCGGGCCGACGGTGGCTTCCAGTGCGGGGATGATGTCGCGGGCACCACGCGCCTGCACGCCGGCACAGGCCATATCAGGTTCAGCCCACCGCCCGGGATCGCCAGGCCCGCCGGGGATGTGGCCGGCCAGTGGCACCGACTGCCAGGTCGACTTGTGGCCGTAGAGGCCACAGAAGTGGGCTGGAATCCGGGTGGAGCCACCGATTTCGGACCCGAAGTCGAAGCTCGTCAGCCCAGCAGCCGTAGCCGCGGCGCCACCACCGGCGGAGCCGCCGGATGTGCGCGAGCGATCCCATGGGTTGTTTGTCCGTCCGAACACCGGATTGCTGGCCTGCACGTCCGCATTGCCGGTCGGCATGTTGGTCTTGCCGACGACGATGGCCCCCGCGCGACGCAGGCGGGCTACTGCCTCGGCGTCCTGCGTCGGCACGTAATCGGCCAGGTCCGGCCGACCGCAGGCTGTGCGCATACCAGCCGTCTCGTAGCTGTCCTTGACGGTGATGGGCAGGCCGTGAAGCGGGCCGAGAGCGTCTCCGCGTGAGCGTGCCGCATCGGCTTCGGTTGCCGCGCGCCGCGCAGCGTCATCGCCCACGGTGACGATCGCGTTCAGCGAAGGGTTATGCGTGTCGATGCGCGACAGATACAGCTCGACCAATTCGGCGCTGGACACTGTCCCGGCGGCTAGCGCCGCAAGTTGTTCCGTCGCCGGTAGCCATGCAAAATCGTCTGGGGCCAAGGAGGACACAGTCATCTCTTTCTACTGGTGAAGATGGCCAGTGAACACTGGGTATACCGATCAGTATACTGGCTAGACGTCACCGTAGTACACCGAATGGTATAGTGCAAGTCATGCGTGTACGGGAACGGCTCACGGCAGCCACGGCGACACTGATGCAAAGACAGGGTGTGGCAGGCACTGGCATTGCGGAGATCTTGTCCACCAGCGGCGTGACGCGACGATCGATCTATCTGAACTTTCCTGGCGGCAAGGCCGAACTGGTCGCCGCGGCGACGCGGTCAGCGGGGGATGAGCTGACCGCGCTGTTGCGTGACTGTATCGAGCAGCGGGATCCGATCGCGGCGTTCACTCGTGTGTGGAGCGAGATGCTGATCAGCACGGACTTCGAAGGTGGCTGCCCCATCGTGGCGGCCGCGTTCAGTCGCGCTGAGGCCCCCGAGGCCGCCAACACCGCCGCCGATGTTTTCGCCGAATGGGGACAGCTGCTAGCGGACAGGCTCCGTGAAGACGGCATCAATCGCGCTGCAGCCCAATCGTTGTCGACGACAGTGGTCGCCGCTCTCGAAGGAGCGGTCATCCTCTCCCGCGCCGCGCGGTCGACCAAACCGCTGACACAGGCCGCCCGTCACCTCAACGAACTCATTTCCCAGCACCGCAAAGCTGACTAGCCCACCGCAAGGTCGATGAGGGTCGCCGCCGCCTTACGTGCGTGTGTCCAAGGAGTGGGTTCGTCGAGTGATGTCGACAACGCGGCGGCACCTTCGTAGAGAAGGCCGAGTTGATTGCCCAGCAATGTGGGGTTGGCCGCTCCGGCCTGCCGGGCCAACTTGATCAGGCCCTTGATGTAGGCGCGCTTGTGTTCGTGGACGATGTCTTGAATTTCGGGCATGAGTTCGGACGCCTCGACAGCGGCATTGTGAAAGGGACAGCCGCGCATCTGCCCGCCCGGTGAAGGGGTCTCGAACAGGGCAAGTATGCGCTCGCGAGGGGTGCGGTTGGCGGCGTCCGGTCCCGGCAGGATGGGGTCGCCCACGCCTTGCTGGATGTACCGCAGGTACTCCTCAACGACAGCAGTCTTGCTCGGAAAATGTTGGTAGAGAGTTCGCTTGGAGACGGACGCTTCGCTGGCGAGTCGCTCGACGCCGGTGGCGTTGATGCCCTCGCGATAGAACAGGTCGGTGGCCGTGTTGAGGATGCGCTGCCGCGCTCCGCGCCCTCCGCGTCCTTTGGTGGGCGGGGCGTCGTGCTGGGTCGTCATACTTTGAGTATACCGATAGGTTTACATCACCCGCAAAGGCGTGTAGCGTCGGCGATCAGCAAGTACACCGACCGGTATACTAGGAGCAGTAGTGACCCAACAAA
The DNA here is from genome assembly GCA_963766465.1 of uncultured Actinomycetota bacterium. Taxonomy (GTDB): domain Bacteria; phylum Actinomycetota; class Actinomycetes; order Mycobacteriales; family Mycobacteriaceae; genus Mycobacterium. Next base: position 152,836 of record CAVXZT010000008.1, on the reverse strand, counting down.
GTAGTAGCAGTCGGCGAGGATTGCAGCGGACACTAGCGGTGCTCGCGGCGATACCGATGGCCAGCGCGGTCGGGGAGATCGTTCGGGGTCCGCAGGGAGTCCCTGGCGGCTCGCCCGATGTGTTACCGACGGTGGACAGCTCTCTGCGATATGCCAACGTGTTCAAACTGGCGGTCGGACCCGTCATGTGGTCTCAGCTCCGACGTGTCGAGCAGTCGTCGGCCGTGACCTTGGCGCTGTCAACCATCTTCGTCGGCGGTCTGGCGCGCGTGCGGTCATGGCAGCAGCGCGGGCGACCACATCCCATCACGGTGTCGGCAATAGCACTCGAAACCGTTGGAGTAGCAGGGCTTCTGTTGTGGCAAAGGCGCCTCTCCACGAATGCCGCTTGACGACCGCACTATCACCCATCACCACGAGAGAAGAGATAACACATGCCTTCCGTATTGGTTACCGGCGCCGGCAGAGGCATCGGTTTGGCGATCACCGAATACATGAGCCAACGAGGGTGGGATGTCTACGCCACCGCTCGATCCGACGCCGCCCTGAGTAGCCTCGATCGGTTGACCAACGTGCATGCGATTCCCCTCGACATTGCCGACAGGGCCTCTATTGCAAAGCTTTCCGACCAACTTCCTACCGCGTTGAACGGTGTCGTCAACAGTGCTGGCATCATCGTGAACGGACCAGTCGAGGGACTGTCCCTCGATGACTTGTCCCGCCAGCTCGACGTAAACGTGACGGCCCAGATCGGAGTAACACAAGCCGTCCTTCCGAAAATTCGTGACGCCCGCGGACGTATTGTGTTCATGTCGTCGGTCAGCGGATTGATCACCACGCCGGGCACTGGCGCCTACTGCGCATCAAAGTACGCAGTCGAGTCCTTAGCCGACGCGCTCCGCATGGAGCTACGCCCGTGGCGTATCCCCGTCTCGCTCATCGAGCCCGGGCCCATCCGTACCGACATGTGGGGCGACATGCTTACCGAGCACGATCGCATGGCCGCGCGACTGACCGACGAGCACCGAGCACTGTACGCATCACACCTCGCAGGGACCCGAAAGCTGCTGGGCCGCCTGCAGAAGATCGCCGCCGATCCAAAGAGGGTCACCAAGGCCGTCGACCACGCATTGACATCGAGGCGACCCAAACGTCGCTACGTACTCGACGCCGCCAGCCGCGCGCAGAAGGCCCTCGTCGCCATCTCGCCCACCGCGATCAATGACGCCGTTCTGGCGGCGGCCACCACATCGAAGTGACGCTTCTCCTCAAGCGCGCGAGTGCTCGCCAGATCGATGAGCACCTCGGCTGTCGCCCCGCCTGCGCCCACGGCGCCGCGTCGTTCATCGAGGTGGCCAGTCTGGATGCGCCGACGAGCGCCACGGCCTCCGCGGCGGGTCGGTTCCTTCTCGGTGAGCGAGGTCATAATTTGAAGTATACCGAACGGTTTACATCTTGACGAGGAGCGTGCTACGGTCATGCTTAGAAGTACACCAATCGGTTTACCGAAGGAAGCGATCATGGCGAGCAAACGAACCACACGGCACGATCCCGCAAGTCACCTGCGTGCAGCGAGCGCCCGTTGGGGCGGCACACTGTACAAGAGCGCGCCGACGAAATCCGTGTCCGTGGGCGGAACCCGATTCGTCTACCGGGAGCTGGGGATCGATACCGGCGTACCGGTGATCTTCTTAAACCACCTGGCCGCCAACCTCGACAACTGGGACCCCCGGGTCGTCGACGGCATCGCGGCCAAGCACCGCGTGATCACCTTCGACAATCGCGGCGTCGGCGGTTCTGAAGGCAAGACGCCCGACACCGTCGAGGCAATGGCTCAAGACGCCGTCGCGTTCATCCGCGCGCTGGGCTTCGACCGGGTCGACCTGCTCGGCTTCTCGCTCGGCGGAATGGTCTCGCAAGTGATCGCGCAGCAAGAGCCGGCGCTAGTGCGCAAGATCATCCTCGCTGGTACAGGACCTGCCGGAGGCGAAGGCATCGTCAACGTGACGAAACTGACCTACCTAGACACGTTCCACGCCTACGCCACTCTCAAGGATCCCAAGGAACTTCTCTTCTTCACGAGAACGGCCCACGGCAAGTCGGAGGGCCGCGCGTTCATCAAGCGGTTGAAGGAGCGCACGATCGATCGGGACAAGGCGATGGCGATCGGAGCATTTCGCACGCAGCTCAAGGCGATTCACGCCTTTGGTCTCGAGAAGCCAGCCGACTTGTCACGCATCCAACAGCCTGTCCTGGTGGCCAACGGCGATGCCGATCGTATGGTGCCGTCCAGTAACTCCTATGACCTGGCTCAGCGCCTCCCGAATGCGACGCTGCGGATCTACCCCGACGCGGGACACGGCGGCATCTTCCAGGCCCACGAACGGTTTGTACCTGAAGCGCTCGCCTTCCTGGGATCGACGACTTCATGACTTCGCTCGCAGATCAGGCAGTGCTGGTCACAGGAGCCAACCGCGGCATGGGCCACGAATACATCGCGCAACTTCTCGACCGTGGAGTGACGAAAGTCTATGCGGCTGCCCGCGATCCACGGACAATCGACGTCCAAGACCCCCGCGTCGTCCCGCTTCAGGTGGATGTCACCGAGGCGACGTCCGTGGCCGAAGCGGCCGCGGTTGCCTCTGATGTCAGCGTGCTCATCAACAACGCCGGCATCTATCGTGCGACCTCGGTCCTCGATCCGGACACGTCCAGTCTCCGCGAAGAGTTGGAGACGAACCTGTTCGGCCCGCTCACAATGGCTTCCACATTCGCTGATCGGATCGCCGAGAGGTCCGGCGCCATCGTCAACGTCGCGTCTGTCCTCGCGTGGGTACCGGGCGGGGCAAGTTACGGCGTGTCAAAGGCGGCGATGTGGAGCGCCACAGACTCGATACGCATCGAACTTGGACCCCGCGGCGTGCAGGTGATGGGCGTTTACGTTGGGCTGGTCGATACCGACATGGCGAAGTTCACCGACTGGCCCAAGTCCGACCCCGCCGAGGTGGTCCGTCAAATTCTCGACGGGATCGAGTCCGGTGCCGACGAGGTGCTGGCGGACGAGATGACTCGCGTCGTTCGCACCCGACTGAACGAGCCGATCCGTGAGCGCTTGTCATGAAAGCCTTCGCGATCGATCGCTATAAGAGCAAGGACCGTGGCCGCATCGTCGACCTGCCGCAGCCCGAAGTCGGGGACAACGACGTACTCGTCCAGATCCACGCGGCCGGTGTCAATCTCCTCGATGCAAAGATCGCGAACGGAGAATTCAAGATCTTCCTGCCCTATCGCTTCCCGCTTGTTCTCGGCAACGACGTCGCCGGCGTTGTGGTCGAGGTGGGTGCACGAGTGCGGCGCTTCAAACCCGGTGACGAAGTCTATGCGCGACCGGACAAGGACCGGATAGGCACATTCGCGGAATTCATCTCGATGAATGAAGCCGACGTGGCGATCAAGCCGAAACACCTCAGCATGGAAGAAGCGGCTTCCATTCCGCTGGTCGGCCTGACCGCTTGGCAGGCACTTGTCGAAATGGCCAACCTAAAGTCCGGGCAGAAAGTCTTCATTCAGGCGGGCACCGGCGGTGTCGGAACCTTCGCCATCCAGCTGGCGAAACATCTGGGTGCGACGGTCGCCACCACAGCGAGCGCCGCCAATTTCGAACTCGTCAAAGGCCTCGGCGCAGATGTCTTGATCGACTACAAGACACAAGACTTCGAGACCGTGCTGCATGGCTACGACATCGTTCTACACAGTCAAGACTCGAAGACCCTGGACAAATCCTTCCGGGTGCTGAAGCCCGGGGGAAAGCTCATCTCCATATCCGGACCACCCGACCCGGCCTTCGCGGACGAGATCGGCGCGCAACGGTACGTCAAGTCGATAATGCGCGGCTTGAGCTTTGGCGCAAGGCGAAAGGCCAAGCGCCTCAACATGACGTACTCGTTCCTGTTCATGAGGGCGAATGGTGATCAGCTGGGCGAAATCACCTCCCTCATCGACCAAGGAGTCATTCGCCCAGTCATGGACAGGGTGTTTCCCTTCGACGAGACCCAGCAGGCTTTGGACTACGTCGAGAACGGACGTGCCAAAGGCAAGGTCATCGTCAACGTGAGGTGAGTGCCACAGTGTCATCAAGTGCAATCGACCGCGACCTCAAGCGCCACGCAAATCGCGCGCATTCGGTCGTCGGCAAGTCGGCCAAGGCGACTGACCAAAATGGCGATCGAGACACTTTCGACTGAGTCCAGGTTTACCGCCGAACGGCGGGGAACCGGATCGGAATCCGGGTCCAAGACAACCTCGCTGGCCAGCCCGCGGATGGTAGTGGTGCACGGTGCGACGATTGCGCGGCGAAGCCGGGGGATCGCCGCATTGCGCGACAGCACAACCACCGGGCGGCGGCCGATGTCGGCCAGCTCGCACCACCACACCTCCCCGCGCGTCGGAAGCCCAGTCACGAGCCGCCTGCCGCCCGCCGCCACGAGGCCAGGTCGCCCCATTCGTCGGGCTCGTCGACTGGATGCTGGTCGTAGGCGGAGTAGCTGGCGTCCACCTCGGCTGATCGATGACGAGCAAGTAATGCCCCGAGTGCCTCATCAACGAGCGCCGCATCAGTGATCCCTGACCGAACGCCGCGCGCGCTGCTCAGCAGGTGAGCATCGACAGTCGTGCTCAGACGTATGCGATTCATGCCACAATTATGCCACTATCGCGCCAATTGACCTCACGGCAGACATCTACGGCGCAGCCGCACGTTGGCCTGGTGTTATCGCCGCCAGAAGAGGTGGTGCGTCACGCCGCTTGGGCTCGGCACGACCTCAAGGTGGAACCGGTCGAGCAGCTCGTCAGGCGACTCCCACAGTCTCGATCCGGCGCCGAGCTCCACCTGCGGGGAGACCGCCACATGGAGAGTGTCGACGAGGTCGGCGTCGAGGAACTGCCGGATCGTGGTCGCCCCGCCGCCGAGCCGAACGTCCTTGCCCTGGGCGGCCTCCCTAGCCTGCTCGAGGACTGTCGCCGGATCAGCGTTGACGAAGTGAAAAGTGGTGTCCGACAAGGTGAACGATGGGCGCTCATGGTGCGTCATGACGAAGACCGGAGTGTGGAAGGGCGGCTCGTCGCCCCACCAGCCCTGCCATTCGTGGTCGCGCCACGGGCCGCGCAGTGGGCTGAATTTGTTGCGGCCCATAATCTCGGCGCCAATGTTGTTGGCGAAGTCGCGCGTGAGGTAGTCGTCTAGGCCGCGACTCCCGCCGGGGTCGGTGCGGTTGGGCCAGCTCGCAGTGGCGCCTGCCCACGCAAACATGTCGCCGGGGTCGGCGTGACCGAACGGGCGCTCGAAGCTCTGGTTCTCACCAGCACCGAAACCGTCCCGCGAGACACCGAAGTTCTGGACTTTGAGCAGCTGGACCACGCGTTCCTCCTGGGTCGTCGACGAATAATGATCAGACTCCGCCGACCGGCATAACTCATCGCCGACGGCGACCGCGGCGCGGCGCGCGTTGATGTCGCGGTAATGACCTGCACCGACTCCGCGGAAGGTTAGGCCCCGGCCTGCAGCGAGAGCACGGTGATGTCCGGTGGTGCGCCGATCCGCATGGGCGGACCCCAGAACCCCGCGCCTCGTGTGACGTACAGCTGTGTTTCATCCACCGTCGATAATCCGGCGAGGGAAGGCTGCGCGAGCCGGACGATGTAGTGAAATGGCCAAACTTGGCCTCCGTGCGTGTGACCGGACAGCTGCAAATCCACCCCGCGCGAAGCGGCCTCTTCCACCAGAACTGGTTGGTGCGCAAGCAGAATCGTCGGTCGCAATGAACTCACGCCGGACAAGGCGCGGTCGAAATCCGGTGGGTCCGACCTCTTTGCACCGGCGACGTCGTTGACACCGGCCAGGTCGAACGCCGCGCCACCCCGCCTGATTGCCGTGTTCTCGTTACGTAGCGGCTGAATACCGAGCCGCTCCAGCTCCCGCAGCCACGAGGGTGGATCTTCGACGAAGTACTCGTGATTGCCAGTGACGAAGAACGTACCCTCGCGAGATGCCAAACCCTGCAACGGTTCTACCGCAGCACCGAGCTCCTCAACCGTCCCGTCCACCAGATCACCCACAATGGCCACAAGGTCCGGCTCAGTCTCGTTGATCATCCGGACGATTCGCTCGATGTGCGGGCGCCGCGCCAGCGGGCCCAGGTGGATATCCGAGACCACCGCGATCCGAAATCCGTTGAACGCCATATCCAGCCGGCGCAGGCGCACCGGAACATGGAGCACATCGGGCGGACCCAGAGCATTGAAGGCACCGACGCCAACCAGGCTGACCGACACCGCGCCCGCGGCCACCGCACCGGTTCTGGCGAGGAACAGCCGCCGATTCAATGCCGTCGTTTCCGCTCGCTCCGTCTCGACGGGCGGGACGGTCGGCAGGTCCTCCGTCGTTGGCCGTGGCCTTCGCCTCGCCCAGCGGTACAGCACGAACCGAACTGGCTCGAGCACGAGCAACGTCAGAAACAAGTACGCGGCCAGGCCGAACCAGAAGTATCCCGGCCACGCCAACCATCTCAGCTCCGCCGGTCCGAGGACGCGCGGCAGAGTCAGCGTCGCGACCAGCAGCGTCATAAGCGCGAGAAGCACGATGGTCAGTACGCGTCTCGTGCGGGCTGACCGGCTCGTGTCCTTGACCAGGCGCTTCCAAAGGTAGACGTGCATCAGCCCGAAAACTGCAATGAGGACGACAAGAAACGTCAAGGCTTGGCGCCCAACAGGATCGGGTCGGTGTCGATGAGAGTCATCGACTGGATCATGTGCAAGGTATCTGACTTGTACTTCATGAAATGGGGCGACTGGATGTGCGCGCTGTACGCGTCGGCATCTGCATAGGTCTCGAGAATCCTGATGTGCGTCGGGTCGTCCCGCAGCGAGACGGCGTACAGCGTCAAGACGCCGGGTTCCAGCCGGATCGCAGCGTCGATCCCCTCCTTCAGCGCTGCCTTATAGGCATCCAGGTATGCCGGATCGATTTCCAGTTCCGCTATCCGCACAATTGGAGTTGCAGCGGGTGCGGAGGGTTCTTGCGACGTGTGGTCAGGGCCGTCTGCCGGTTGAGCGATGGCGGCGCTGCACGGATTCATAAACACGAGAAGAAGCGAAAGCACGACTGTGCGTAAACAGTAAGTCGTCATACTCGTTTGACCTCCTGAAGGGCGTGGCCATCGCCGCCGCTACGGACGTGGGTGCTCACCGATCGTCCAACTGTTTCTTCGTACTCCTGCCACTTCGCGCTTTCTAGGGGTTCATCCGGTCAAACAGCGCCTCGCCCTCGCGACGAGTGCCGATCGACTGGCCGACCAATACCTCGGGGTCGCCGATCTCCAGCAGCGGCAAGGCTTCCTCGACGAACTCTTCGGGGGTTACCGCCGAGCTCGCGGCCGGATTGGCCTGCTCGGTAGCCTCGGATCGGAGTCCGCTCGCAACAATCGGCGGCGCCATTTCGACAACCTCGATCCGGCTATCGCGAAGCTGGTATCGAAGGCTCAGGGTGAACGAGTGCAATGCGGCTTTGGTCGCGCAGTAGACAGGAAAGACGGCCAGCGGCGCGTACGCCAGGCCCGACGTCACGTTGATGATCGTCCCTTTGGGCTGCCGACTCAGTTGAGGCAGCAATTCGTGGATTAGATGTATCGGTGCGGCGAGGTTGATCGCGATCTCGGCATCCAACTCCTGGGCTGCTTCATCTGCGCGGAGATTGCGCGGGACTTGGATTCCAGCGTTGTTCACCAACACGCTCAGATCGGGATGCTCTGCAGCCAGCCAGCTGACGAGCGCACCTCTACTCGCGGCATCGGCAACGTCGCATTGGCGTGCAGTTAGATTGGGGTCCTCGCTGCACGCTCGATTCAGGTTATCTTCATTGCGTCCACAGATGATGACGCGATTATCGCGCGCGGCAATTGCTTTCGCCAACGCAAGGCCGATGCCTGTAGCACCTCCGGTGATGAGCCAGGTTCGCCCTGTCAGCTTCATATTCAAAACTTTCCTCGTCGGATGGTAGGACTATCGAGATCCCGTCGAAGGACTCGAAGACGGTTAGCCTGTCCCAATCTGTGTGGCCTACAGCGGTTCCGGGGTCGAGATAACGAGCTACGCCACGCATGGGCCGGGGATGGCAACCTTCTGGAACAGGTGTGGAGATGCCTTGGCAGACGCCGGGTAGTCTCTCAGTGTCGCGCGAAACTTTGGATTGGTAAATGCGGCGCGATAGAGGTCGGTGGATTCCCATATCGCGTAGTTCAAATACATCGGGCTTCCGCCGAGCGCACGATGAAGCTGAGTTGAGATGTAGCCTGGCTGCTTTCTCATATAGGCGGCGTCAGCCATCCAGGCCTGAGAAACGCCTCCTCGTCGGCGTTATCGAGCGTGAAGTAGTTGACCATTACGACGGGGCCAGCATCGATCTCGATCTGACGCTCGATCGGAAAGTCTTGGTTGAGAGGTTGCAACAATGCCATTGTCATCTCCATTCAATGGGTTCGCCAGGTCGCTCGACATGAACGGTTTGACGTCAGGCTCAAATTCGACGGCCACTCGGTCGCTGTAATCGGGGACGCACAGCATCGCGTGTGGCGGGCGCAGAGGTGGCCGGAACGGTGGCCGCGCTCGGCGAAGGCGTCGACCGTCTACCGGTTGGAGCCGCGGTGGCCACCCCACTTCCTTTTCAAATGTCTTCCGCCTGTGGTACCTGAAGCATGCGATACATATCAAGTGTTTGTCAATACACAATCCTTTGGGGTTCAGGTGCAAAGTGTGGAGTTGGTTCTTCCATGTCACCCCGGCGTTGCTCGGGCGACGGTGCACACAGATTCAGAGAGATCCCATGACTGACAACACTTCAACGGTTAACGCGACCGCGCTGCCATTTGAGACGCCATGCGCGACCGCCGACCTCGAGCGCATCGCACATGGCAACGCCGAACGGATCCTTGGGTTGTGAAGCCGCATGGAGGCTCAAGGACTTGAATGCCAACAAGGATGTGATGCCTATCCGGTGTCGTACTCTCGTCGCGTGAAGGTCAACGATAAAGATCCGGTCGGCCCCGGTGCGCTCGACCGGGTGACCTGGGCGTTACGGAGAGCAGAAGGCGCCGTACAGACCCTGAAAGAACAACGGCTACGACCTCTTGGCGTCGCAGTGGCGCACTACTCGCTGCTCATGTCGGTCCATGCCGATCCAGGCTTGGCCGGCGCGGAGGTAGCCCGCCGCCTCAACGTCACTCCACAAGCGGTCGCCTCTCTAGTGGATCGGCTGGAGGGCCGAGGCCAACTGGAACGCAGATCGCATCCACGCCATCGCCATGTTCAGGAGCTTTACGTCACAGATGCCGGCCGTGAGGTTTTGCGCCGCGCTGATGCTGTGGTCGCGGAGGTGGAGGAGCTGATCACTCAGCAGCTGGGGGCGACCAACACGGCCCGCGTTCGAGCCTTGCTGGAAAAGGTCGCAGCTGCCGCGCAGAACGGGTGACGTGCTGCGGTCAGGCTGCGGCATCAGGCGACTGATCGCGCCTCGTCGGCGAGCTGTGGGTCGGCGAGCGCCCGAGAGTTGAACCGTGCCGGCCCGGGACCGCGCAGCAAACCCAGTTCGTAGCGTTGGCCACCCGGGCCGCAGTTAGTGTGCAGTTGTGGACGCGATGGAGCCTTCCCGCGGCGCGGACGTGGGAACGGGTGTCGCTGCGTCTCTGCTGGCGAATGTCTCCAGCCTGGCTGAGAACATGTTGAGGTATTTGGTCGAGCGGATACCGGAGGTCGGCGGGGATGCTGAGCTTCGCGGCCTGACCCTGGGATCGTGCTCGTCGAATCTCGAAGCGGCACTTTCGATGTTTCGTCATGGGATCGACGTAGCGGCGGCGGAGGCACCGGTAACGGCGCTCGAACACGCGCGTGCAATGGCATCACGAGGGCACAGCGTCGATGTGATGCTGCGGTTCTATCGGTTGGGTCATGAGTACTTCACCGAGAAGCTTTCCGACTCGCTCACCGACTGGATCGACGACCCCGCTGTCGCGCTGAGGACGTTTATCGATCTCGAGCGGTTCGGGTTTCGATACATCGACCGCATCTCCAGTCTGGTGGCTGCCGAGTACGTCGCTGAGCTCGACCGACGCCAGAACCAGGCAAGAGCCGAGCGTGACGATGTCGTGCGGGCACTACTCGCTGAAGAACCGGTCGACATCGCCCGGGCCGAACGTGTACTCAGCCACCGGCTCACCGGTCGGCAGATCAGTTTCGTGTGCTGGGCCGACGATCGCGGCGTCGACCTTGAGGGATTCGCCAGGAAGGTTGGTCGGTTCCTCGGGGCGGGTCATTCACTCGTCGTGGCGGACGGCCCGCGCGCGGTGTGGGGATGGGCCTCGATCACGGGGGACGTGCGGACTTCGCTCACGGGCATGGCGATGGAGTTACCCGGTGAATGCGAAAACGTTCACATCGCGGTGGGCTCGCCCCATCCGGGGGCTGGGGGCTTTCGCACCTCCCACCTCGAGGCTGTCCGCACTCGCCGGGTCATCGAACTGTCTGGGCGCGCGGTGCCATCGATCACCGAGTTCAGCGATGTTGCGTTGGTGGATGCCATCTCGCGCGACCTGGATGCGGCGAGGGCCTTCGTTGCCGCTCAGCTCGGCGATCTTGCACGAGACGACGCCAAAGAGCGCGACGAGCGCGCCACACTGCTGGCCGTTCTCGACGCGCAAGGGAGTCTGACGGCCGCGGCACGCACCTTGGGAATTCACAAGAACACCGTCCTGCAAAGGGTGCGTCGTGCCGAAGAGCGCAGGGGCCGGCCCGCAACGATCAAAGTCGCCGAACTGCACGCCGCCCTACTCGTGTGCGACGTGCTGGGGGCCTCAGTTCTGCGCGAGTCATAGCCTCGCTGACAGGAGCCCGAACGCGCCGAATGTGCTGGCAGCACACCGCGGAGGGCTGGGAGGGTCTTGTTGATCGACACCGACCGTTCGTAGGTTGGCATCACATCCCGAAGCGCGAAGGACTCCGATGTCGACGACGACTCAACACCCCCAACCCCCAGCAGCGGCCTCCCAGCACGCCTTGCCTGATCCGGGCGAGCAGGTTCCGACGCTGTCCTGGCCGATAGTCGGCATCGTCACCTTCGCGCTTGCAGTCTTCAGCGCATCCACCTGGGCTGCCCTGACCGACACCTTGCCTGCGATCGCCACCATCGCCGCGAGCGCCGCAGCAATCTTCGTCCTGTTCACGGTGTTGCACGACGCCTCGCATTACTCGATCAGCTCACATCGCTGGGTCAACGTCGCGTTCGGTCGCGTGGCAATGTTCTTCGTCTCGCCTCTGATCTCATTCAAGTCGTTCGCGTTCATCCATATTGAGCACCACCGCAACACCAACGACGGTGACGCCGATCCCGATCACTTCGTCAGCGCCGCGCCCTGGTGGCAGCTGCCCATCCGCTTCCCGGCAATGGACCTGCCCTATATCGGTCTCTTGGTGCGTAACCTGCGCCGGCGCCCACGCGGCGAGATTCTCGAAACGGCCGCCTTGATGGCCTTCTCGGTGACTGCGATCGTGTTGGCCGCCTTGACCGGACATCTGTGGACGCTCGCGCTGATCTATCTGATTCCCGAGCGGGCGGCGATGTTCGTGCTCGCTTGGTGGTTCGACTGGCTACCCCACCACAACCTGGAAGACACCCAACGCGAGAACCGCTACCGCGCCACCCGCAACCGCGTCGGCTCAGAGTGGATCCTGACTCCCCTGCTGCTGTCGCAGAACTACCACTTGGTCCACCACTTACACCCGTCCATCCCCTTCTACCGTTACGTCGCGGCCTGGCGACGCAACGAGGCCGCCTACCTCGAGCGCGACTCCGCAATAAGCACCGTCTTTGGGCAGCAGCTTGACGCCACGCAGTACCACGAGTGGAAACGCCTCAACGGCAAACTAGCTGCGCTGCTACCAGTCCGAAAGCCGCGTTCCTCCGCCGCGCGCCATGCCAGCACCCACCCGATCCCTGTCAGAAGCGTCGAGCCCCTGACTCCAGGCAGCGTCAAAGTCACTTTCGACGTTCCCGATCACCTCAGCGGCCAATTCCAATTCCAGGCGGGCCAACACCTGACCGTTAAACACCACATCGGCGGGAAGGAGGTGCGACGAAACTACTCGATCTGCACCTCGGCCACATCGGGCGAACTGGCGATCGGAGTACGGCACATCGACGGCGGGATGTTCTCAACGTTCGCGGTCGAAACACTGCGAGCCGGTGACGTCCTGGAGCTGATGACGCCCACGGGCAGCTTCGGCGCACCCCTTGATCCACTCGCTCGGCGCGATTATGTCGCGGTAGCGGCCGGGAGCGGCATCACGCCCATCCTGTCAATCATGCGCACCACCATGGAGATTGAGACCGAAAGCCGCTTCACACTCTTCTACGGCAACCGAACCGCAGAGTCCACCATGTTCGCTACCGAACTCGATGAGCTCGAAGGTCGATATGCAGACCGGTTACGCATCTTCCACATCCGCTCAGCCGAGGCGCACCACCCCGCCTCTCTTCGCGGCCGGATCGACCTGGCGATGGTTCAACCGCTGCTCGCCAGTGATCTCACTTCGATCGACCGGTGGTACCTCTGCGGCCCAAGCGATCTCGTCGCGACAATGCGCGATGACCTCGCGTCTGTTGGAGTGCCGACCGAGCGGATACACGTCGAACTGTTCCGCGGTGCGAACCGACCCACACACGTCGATGACTTCCCCAAGTCCGAAGTAACGATCACGCTGTCCGGCGCGGCTCATACCGTGGAACTCGCCGCGGGTGAAACCGTCCTCGAAACGGCGCTGAAAAACAACATCGACGCGCCGTATGCCTGTCTTGGCGGCGCGTGTGGCACTTGCAAAGCGAGGATCACGACAGGAGCAGCATCGATGGAGCAAAACTTTGCACTCAACAGAGCCGAGCTCGAGGCCGGCTTCATACTGACGTGTCAATCCCATCCCACCACGCAGGCGGTCGCAGTCGACTACGACAGCTGAGCCGAACCATCCGCGGACTGCGCCGGCATAACTCATCGCGGACCAATTACTTCCGGTGCCGACGCAGGCTGCCGGCGGCTGACTCGACGGCATCGGTGACGGTGTGCACCAGAGGGCTGTTCAACTTCCAGCACTGCCAATACAGCGGTACGTCGAGGTGGACATCGGAAATCCGCACGAAGGACCCGTCGGCCAGCTGCGGCGCGGCGAGGCTGTCCGGGAACATCCCCCACCCCAAGCCGGCGCGAACGGCTGCGGCGAAGCCTTCCGCGGTCGGTACGAGGTGCTGCGGTCTCGCGATGTGACGGCGAAACGCCTTCCGCACCAATTCATCCTGCAGTGCATCGTCGCGATTCCACGCCAGCGATGGCGCCGAGGACGCCGCCTGGGCGGTGAAGCCATCCGACAGATACCGCTTGATGTAGGACTTGCTGGCCACCGGGATGTAGCGCATCACGCCCAGCGGCTGAGCCCGGCAACCAGGCACCGGCGTGCGCTCTGTCGTCACCGCACCCATTACGACGCCTTCACGCAGCAGCCTCGCCGAGTGGTCCTGGTCCTCGATCCGGATATCGAACAGCACACCAGTCAGCGCGCTGAACACCCCGGTGAACCACGTCGCCATCGAATCGGCGTTGACCGCCAACGCAATTCGTGCGGACACACCTTCACTTCCGCCCATCTCCGCCAGTGCCTCGGACTCCAGCAGCGCCGTCTGCGCGGCCAGCCGCAGAAGCGGAATGCCCGCGGCCGTGGCCGCACACGGCTTTTCCCGGACCACCAGGACCTGGCCCACCCGCTGCTCGAGCGCCTTGATCCGTTGGCTCACTGCCGATGGCGTGACATGCAGCCGCTCCGCCGCCGCGTCAAAACTGCCAAGCTCGATCACCGCGGCGAAGGCCGCCAGCTGCTGACCGTCGATCTGCACATAAGCGATTCTAATGCATATGAAGAATCATTAGCTGTACTGATTCAGCCCGGCACCATAGCGTCGGTGCCATGAGCTCGCCCCTGTTCCTCGGCTTCATCGCCTCGTTCACGCTGATCGCCGCGATCGGCGCACAGAACGCCTTCGTGCTGCGCCAGGGCATCCGCCGCGAGCACGTGCTGCCGGTCGTCGCGCTCTGCACCGTCTCCGACATCGTGCTCATCTCCGCGGGCATCGCCGGCGTCGGCGCGCTCATCAGTGCCCACCCCAGCGCGCTGAACTTCGCGAAGTTCGGCGGCGCCTTGTTCCTCGTCGGCTATGGGTTACTCGCGGCCCGCCGCGCGTGGCGGCCCTCATCGCTGAGTCCGTCAGAGAAGGCACCCGCACGGCTGATCGAAGTGCTGGTCACCTGTGCCGCGTTGACGTTCCTCAACCCACACGTCTACCTCGATACCGTGGTGCTTCTCGGTGCCTTGGCCAACGAACACCGCGACGAACGGTGGCTGTTCGGCGTGGGTGCGGTAACGGCCAGCGCGGTGTGGTTCGTCAGCCTCGGACTCGGGGCACGCCGGCTCGCAGGGTTGTTCGCCAATCCGCTTACATGGCGCTTCCTCGACGGACTGATCGCCGTAATGATGATCGGACTCGGCGTGTCGTTGGCTTTGTCCTGACACAATGGCCGCATGGGGGTACCTAATCGAGTCCTTGGTTTGCGTGACCGCAAGAAGATTCAGACCCGTGTGACCATCCGAAATGAAGCCATGCGGCTCATCGAGGAAAACGGATACGCCAACACCACGGTCGAACAGATCGCCGAGGCGGCCGAGGTATCGCCAAGCACGTTCTTCCGCTATTTCCCATCCAAGGAAATGGTGCTGATGGCCAACGATCTAGATCTCGTCACGATCGAGGCGCTCGCCCAGCAGGCCCCCGAAATGCCGTCCTTACAGGCCTTTCGGCGCGCGCTCGAGGTCACGATGGCGACGCTGGCGGAGGGCGAGTGGAGGCTCGAACGCGCCCGGCTGAAGATGGTGCTGTCGATCCCGGAGCTGCGGGCTGCGCAGTTCGAGGAGTACCGACGAACCGTTGCGATGCTCACCGAGGCCGATTGCCGCCGGACCGGACGTCAACCCGATGACTTCGAGGTCCGTGTGTTCGTCGGTGCACTAGCGGGCGGATTGATGGCCGTCCTCGACCGCGCTTCCGGTGTGCCCGAGCGGATGTACCGAGCACTGGACTTCATGGAAGCCGGTATGCCGTTAGGCGCTATCGACAGCGTTTCCTGACGACCATTCGGCCCAAATTTACGCCCCTGTCACGTAGGTTCCGCGATAGAGCGGTTACCAGGGGGTCGTCATGCATACCGTCATGCGTCCGTGGGTTATGTCCGGAGTGGCGTTAGTCGGAGCCAGTGTCATCGCGGTGACGCCCGTCGCGCCACCGCCGCAGGCGTTGGTGCCACAAGTGCACATCCCCGAAGTCCACATGCCCGAGTTGCAGCTCTCGGCGTCGATCGCGGAGATCTTCACGTTTCCCGCGCTTCAGCAGTTCGTCCTCAATCGGCTCGACGACATCGCTGCCCTCAGCGTCGGATTGGCAGGGTCCGCCGCGGGATTGGGGCAATCGATCGCGCTGCTCCCATCAACGTTGGTCGCGGTGACCTAGCAGGTGTTGTCGGGTGATCTCCTTGGCGCGCTCACAACCATCGAAGCAGCACTCGTCGGCTCGATCGTGGCCATCGGTCAGCCGACACTCGACGCGATCATCGAACGGCGTCAGCGTTACCTCGCGGTGCGACAGGCGCTGCAAGTGGCTGTCCCGCAGGCGATCGTCAGCGTTGTCGGCGGTGCCGGAGAAGCCATTGACGGAGTGCTTCGGGCGTTCATCGTCGCCGGCCAAGATCTGGTCGATGCGGTGCTGTCGCTGAATCCCGGCAACATCGCCTCCGCTCTCGTCAACGGCACGACGCTGGTGCTCGGATCCTTCGCCGACGGAACCCAGTCTGTCGTCGATGGCATCGTCACCGCACAGCAGACCCTCGCGACGGCTTTGGCGGCGCAACCGGCCCCGGCGGCGGCAACCGCGTTGAGCGCCAAGGTCTCCGGCGCTCAGGTGACGGACGTCCCGGATCTATCCCGCAAGAGCGGGATGGTCGCGGTGGATCCCCCGGCCGACACTGCCGACATCGATACCGCTGCCGCCTCTTTGGCAACGACGTCGGAGGAGAAGAAGGCGGTGCCGACGGAGAAACAGACTCCCAAAGTCGATGCGGATGACGGCGAGTCAGCAGCCAAGGACGACGCGTCGGCCGTCACGGACAAGCCTGACCACCCTGGCACGAAGACACCGAAGCGGGATACCGAGAAGAAGCGTTCGGATTCGCCCAAGCGCGAAACCGCCAAGGCCGACAACGACTCTCAGTCCGAAGGCGCAAAGCAGAAGAAGTAGTGACTACCCCATCGGTCCGTCGGGCACAGGCGCATTGCAACGATCCCGGAATTCGGCCGCGGGTGCCCTAACTGCCGTTATCTCATCTCGCACCTGGGGGTTTGCGTCCGCGTACCCGGTGATTTCCGTCCGCATCTCTTCCCTGGTCTTGCCCTTGAGACCGGTGAAGAAGTTGTTTACGTCCGGATGGTTGAACAGGTAGGTCGCCATCCCGGCATTCACGCCGGACATGACGTTTGCGAGGTCGGCGGCCGTGCAGTTCGGCGGATCAGCGGCGGCGGTCGCCGCGGTACCGATAAGCGTCGCACCGGCGATCACGCCGGCGCCAATGAGGCTACGTAACAACATTCGAGGCTCCTTGGTTTCGTGGGTGATAGGGGATTTGCTCAACGTCCACCGAAGATGGGACCACCGCCCCCGCCGCCACCGCCTCCGCCAGGCCGGCCGGGGCGTCCGAAATCGGGTGGTGGCAGGATCACATCGACATCCCAGCCGTCGTCGCAGTACCACGGGTCGGCACAGTACGAGGGGTAGGCCGGCCCCGCCGAGGGTGCATCGGGACCACCGCCACGGACCGTGCCCTGCGCACACACGGTGGAGGCGCCGGCACTCGTGCAATCCGCAGCCGCCGGTGACGCGGAGATGACACCCACAGGCGTGAACGTGAGGACGCGGCCCAGAATCAGGTAGCGCTGGCTTCTTCGCACGGTCGCTCCCCCTCCCGACCATTGGGTCGGTGGCCTTGCCGGCGATGACGTGCACGCCATCGCAATCCTGTTCTCACGCACCGACGAGCAGTGCAAGCGTTCCATCGCGGAACACGACAAGCTGCTCGCACGCACGGACGGCGTGCGGTCGCTGTCATACCTCGACCTCAACGCGCCACCGCCGTTCAACTACGCCCACGACCACTTCGGATTCCGCGACCGGTTGTCGCAGCCGGTGATGAAGGGATCCGGCGAGGAGCCGACCCCGGGCTCCGGTGCGGCGCTGGAACCGGGCGAGTTCGTCCTCGGGTATCCCGACGAGAACGGGCCGGTGGCCAATCTTCCTGAGCCCGAGGTGTTGTCGCGCAACGGCAGCTACATGGCGTACCGGCGGCTGCAGGAGCACGTCGGGGCGTTCCGCGACTATCTGCACGAGAATGCCGATACGCCGGACGGTGAGGAGTTGCTCGCCGCGAAGTTCATGGGCAGGTGGCGAAGCGGCGCACCTCTGGTGCTCGCACCAGCGGAGGACGATCCCAAATTGGGCGCAGATCCGATGCGCAACAACGACTACAACTACAAGGAGATGGACCCGTTGGGCTACGCGTGCCCACTGGGATCACATGCACGCAGGCTCAATCCGCGCGACACCGCCCACAACATGAACCGCCGTCGGATGATCCGGCGCGGTGCGACCTACGGACCTGCGCTGCCGGACGACACGCCCGACGACGGGGTGGACCGCGGTATCGCCGCATTCATCATCTGCGCCGACCTGATCCGGCAGTTCGAGTTCGCCCAGAACGTGTGGATCAACGACAAGACCTTCCACGAACTCGCCAACGAGCATGATCCGATCTGCGGAACTCAGGACGGCACACTAGATTTCACCGTTCCTAAACGCCCAATCCGCAAAGTGCACAAGGGAATACCGGCGTTCACGACCCTGCAGGGCGGAGCGTACTTCTTCCTGCCTGGGATCAATGCACTGCGCCATCTCGCCACGCTCGGCAACTGAAGGACCACCATGAGCACACTGCCGCCGCCACGCACGTACAACCAGAACCACGTCCCCCGCGCCCACACCGGTGGCCGCCGTATCAGCATCTATTGGACTTGGAGCTATCCCTGGGAAGCCCAACGCGATCCGTCCATCATCGAGAACCGGTTCTCCACGATGACCGAGGTGCGAAACGTCCTGTGGCCCAGCTACGAAACGCCGGAATACAACGCGGCCAACTTCCTGCAGGGTGTCGCGGGCACGCTGGAGTTGTTCCACCGCTCAGCCCTGGCATTCCAGGAGCTGGCCGGAGAGGCCACCGGTCACCCGGTCGCCGTCTATCAGCGCATCGACCAGGCCGGCTACAAGCTGCTGATCGACGAACGGATCCTGGCCGACACCGACACGCTGATGGTGTTCGGTCTGGACCATCTGCTCTCCGAACAAGAAGCCGCCCCCGAAGAGATCGCGGCGATCACCGAATGGCTCAAGAGAGAAGGCACCTGTCTGCTTCTGGCGCCCCATCACGATGTCGGCTTCACCGACGACTACGACCAGCGCCAGGTCGAATACCTGCACCACGGCGACCGACTCGTGCCGCGTCAGCAACGTTTCAGCCAGTACACCCGGTCCCTGATGAAGGCGCTGGGCGTGCCCGTGAAGAACATCTGGGGGCTGCGCCCCGCTGTCGTCGAGGGCACCAAGGAAATCGCGCCGCTGACCGGCATCCGCGACCTCGACACCCCACGGCTGCTCAACAACGTCATCACCTTCAACTTCCACCCGCATCTGCCCCATTACGAGCTCACTGCTCCCGAAGGCGACGCGCTGCGGGTGCTCGGCCGGCAGCGCGTCGACCCGAACAGGCCGCATCCGTTCACCGAGGCGGGCAACACCGAGTTCAACGCGCTGATCTGGATGCCGCCCGCCGCAAAGCGGGCCGGCGACATCGTCCTCATCGACTCGACGCACTTCACCACGCTGTTCGGCGGCACCGACAGCCTGAAGAGTCTCTGGCACAACCTGGCCACCATGAAGTGACGCCGATGGGAGATTATGACGTATGCCCAACAGAGCCGTGTTCATCACCGGAGCCGCCGCGGGAATCGGCCGCGCCACCGCGCTGACCTTTGCGAAGAACGGCTACACCGTCGGCGGTTACGACATCGACGAGGTCGGCCTGAAGTCGCTGGCCGACGAGATCGACGATCTCGGTGGCAAGGCAATCACCGGACACCTTGACGTCACCGACCCGACTGAAATGGCGCAACGGGTGGGCGAATTCGCCAAGGCCGCCGGTCGACTGGACGTGATGATCAACAACGCCGGAATTCTGCTTGCGGGCAGTTTCGAGGACATCGACGTCGCCAGGCACCTCAAGGAGATCGACATCAACGCCAAGGGCGTCGTCAACGGATTGCACGCCGCGTTCCCCTACCTTCGCGATACGGACGACTCCGTCGTCGTCAATCTCTCATCCGCGTCGGCGATCTACGGCCAGGCCGAACTCGCCAACTACAGCGCCACCAAGTTCTTCGTCCGCGGCATTACCGAGGCGCTCGACATCGAATGGCAGCGCCACGGCATCCGGGTGATCTCGATGTGGCCGCTGTACGTGCAGACCGCGATGACCGACCACATCAAGACCGGCACGACGGAGTCGCTCGGCATCCGGTTGACCGCACAGGACGTCGCCGGCGCGATCGCCAAGGCCGTCGAGCCGTCATGGCTTCGCCGGGCCATCCACCAAGTGCACTTCCCCGTCGGCTCGCAGACCAAAGCAATGGCCGCAGGATCCCGGTTCTCGCCTGCATGGCTGACCCGGCTCGCCAATAAACGGCTGGCGGGCCCCTGAGTTCATCTGCCGTACAACCGTCTGCGACACGATGGCCGCGTGGCGGACATCGACTTCTCCCTGCTGGACGTGCCGCGCGACGTGCCACCAGCCGATCCCGACGCATACCTGCGCACCGCGATCGCCTGGCACTTCGGCGCTGATACGGGTTCGCCGTTCTGGCTGCGCGCGGCGCAGGGTCTCGACTTCGATCCGCTGACCGAGGTGCAGACCTTCGCCGACCTGCGCCGGTTTCCCAATCTGGTCGACGAACTGCGCGACGTCCCCGTCGAAGACCTCATCCCCAGCGGCTACGGCTCACCGGCGCCGATCCCCCGCATCTTCGAATCGGGCGGCACCACAGGTGCACCGAAACGCACCGCACAGTTGCCTGACTGGGTCGAGCAGGTCACCCGCTGGCAGATCGAGGATTTCACCGCGGGCGGCTTCGTGGCGGGTCGCGGGCTGGCCTGCCTGATGCCCAGCGGCCCGCACGGGGTGGGGCATTTCGACCGGGTGGTCGCCGAACGACTGGGGTCGGTGTTTCATCCGATCGACCTGGATCCCCGGTGGGTCAAGAAGCTTGACGCGCGGAACGCGACGGCGGAGATCGCCGCGTACGTCGACCATGTGCTTGAGCAGGCGAGGTACATCCTCGAGACGCAGGACGTCGTAAACCTTCACGCAACACCGCCGTTGGTCGAAGCCATCGCCCGCGACGACGGCCTGGTCGATCTGGTGAACAGCAAGATCCGCTACCTGCTGCTCAGCGGCGCCCGCGTGGATATGGACACCCTCGACCTGCTGCGCGCTATCTTCCCGAACACCGCGATCGCGATGGCGTTCGGAAGCACGATGGTGCTGTCGCAGGCGGCCACTCGGGTGGACGGAGACTTGCTGGTCTTCGACCCGCGCTCGCCATACGTCGTGTTCTGGGTGATCGATCCGGACACCGGTGCCGAGGTGCCGTACGGAGAACGAGGCCAGGTGGTGATGAACCACATCAGCAAGGGCATGTTCATCCCGAACAACCTGGAACGTGACACCGCGATCCGGGTGCCGGGGCCCGACGGGCAGATCGGCGATTCGGTAAGCGAGGTGGCACCCGTCGCGGTCTTCGGCGGCGAGCCCGTCATCGAGGGTGTGTACTGACCGATGACCGGCGACCTGGTTGACCTTGCCGCCCTCGGGCCCGACGGTGAATACCGGACCCGCAACCGGGCGATCATCAAGGACACCGCGGGCGTGGCGGTTGCTGAATCAGCCGTCGTGCCAAGGCTATTCGTTACCCGATCGATCGACGCGCAGCATAGGCTGCGGCCTCTCTCTGGCACGCAGCGGGAAGCCGCGTTGACGCTGGCCGCCGACGCCTTCGTATCGTCGACGATCGCAGGACTCGACTTTGACAGCTACGTCGAGCTCACCTGCCGAGTGTCCGGTGTGCCGATGGCCGCGGCCCGGGCAGGTGCCCATACCGTCGCCGAATCGCTGGCCGCCGCATGCGATGCCGTGCGTCCTGCTCGGCCGCTCGGTGCGGAACCGGACTGGCGCGACGTGGGCACTGCGGGCGGCGCGGTCTGGGCACGGCGCGGTGAGGTGTTTGCGGTCCACGCTCCCGGAAACGCGCCCGGCGTGCACGGCCTGTGGCCGCAGGCCCTGGCGCTGGGCTACCGGGTGGCGATCCGTCCGTCGCGGCGTGAACCCTTCACCGCCCACCGGCTCATCCACGCCTTGCGGCAGACAGGTTTTCGGAGCGCAGACGCGCTGTACCTCCCGACCGACCACACCGTCGCCCACGATGTCATTGGGGCGGCCGACCTGGCGATGGTGTACGGCGGCCAGGACATCGTCGACAAATACACACAGGATCCGCGGGTGCTCACCAACGGGCCGGGCCGCACCAAGATCCTGATCACCGCGGACTGCGACTGGCGCGAATACCTCGACGTGATCGTCGACTCGATAGCCAACCTGGGCGGGATGGCGTGCGTCAACGCCACCGCCGTGCTGTACGAGGGTGACGCCGCGCCACTTGCGCACGCCATCGCCGACCGGTTGAAGACGATCGAGCCGATGCCGAATATCGACGAACGCGCCGTTCTGCCAACCACTCCCGTCGATACTGCGCGCGCACTTGCCAATCACCTTGCGGTCACGGCCGCGGGAACGGTCGCGATCCTTGGCGCCGATCAGGTGATCGCCGACCTCGGAGGCGGTTTCGCCGCGCTGCGCCCCGCCGTGCACCTGCTTGCCACTCCCGACCCAACCAAGCTCAACGTCGAGCTGCCCTTCCCGTGTGTCTGGGTGTCGCCGTGGTCACGGAAGGACGGGATCGCGCCACTGCGAAACTCGCTGGTGCTCAATGCGATCACGACCGACGACGAACTGGTCGACGAGTTGGTCAACGATCCGACGGTGACCAACGTGTACCGCGGCCGCCACGCCACTCACTCGTCGGCTCCGCATATCCCGCACGAGGGGTTCCTCGCCGATTTCCTGATGCGCAACAAGGGCTTCGTCGGCGGCTAGTTCTGGCACACTCCAACCATGTTTCGAATGACGGTCGAGGACGTGTTCGCGATTAGCAACCGCGGCACCGTCGCGACCGGCCGCGTGGAGAGCGGCACGCTGCGGGTCGGCGACACCGTGCACATCGACGGCACACTCGAGGCGCGTGTCGACGCCATCGAGGTCTTCCGTACGTCGATCTAGACGCGCCGAGACTGAGGTTGTGCAGAAAACGGTCGAGTAACGGCCTGCAAAAGTTCAGTTTCGGCGCAATGTCGCTTAGCCTCGCTTGGTGTCTGTTGCGTTGTCCCGGCGAACTTTCCTCACGGTGACTGCGGGCGCCGCCCTGCTCGCCGCGTGCAGTTCGACGAAGCCGGGTGAGGTTGCCAAGGACGGCTCGGTCACCGTCAAGCACATCTTCGGGGAGACCAAGATCCCGGCACCACCGAAGCGCGTCGTCAGCGCCGGCTTCACCGAGCAGGACGACCTGCTGGCCGTCGGAGTCGTCCCGATCGCGGTCACCGACTGGTTCGGCGGCGAGCCGTTCGGCGTATGGCCATGGGCGCAGCCGAAACTGGGCGGCGCACAGCCCGTCGTGCTGAACCTGAATGACGGTATTCAAGTGGATCAGATCGCGTCGCTGAAGCCGGACCTGATCGTGGCCACCAACGCAGGCCTCGACCAGGACACCTACACGAAGCTATCCGCGATCGCGCCGACAATCGCGCAGTCCGGGCCGGACGCCTTCTTCGAACCGTGGAAGGACCAGGCCACCGCGATCGGCCAGGCGGTGTTCAAGGCCGATGACATGGCGAATCTGGTCGCCGGTGTCGACACGAAATTCGCAGAAGTCGGCAAGAACAACCCACAGTTCGCAGGCAAGAAGGTGCTGCTGCTCGGCGGCACGTTCTATAAGGACAGCGTTCGCGTCACCACAACCGGTTGGCGCACCGATTTCCTCACCAACATGGGCTTCGTCATTCCCGACTCCGGCGACGAGTTGGTCCCGCGCGACAAGATGGCATCGGTGCTCGACGGCGCCGACGTGCTGATCTGGAAGACAGAGAGCGACGAAGAACAGGCCGCGCTGCTTGCCGATCCGAGCGTCGCAAAGCTGCAGGCGACCATCGCCAAACGCAACGTCTTCACCGGCAAGGAGCTCGCCGGCGCGATCGCATTCGCGTCGACGCTCTCCTACCCGGTGGTGGCCGACCAGCTGCCGCCACTGCTCGCCCGTGTACTGGCCTGATCTAATGTTCCGGTGACAAGCGACCAGACCGCCACCACAGAGGAGCAGGCCAAGTTCGCGCAGGTCGGGTCGAAGTACTATCCGATTTTCGTCGCGGTCTTCACCGCACTGGTGATCATCTCCAACGTGACCGCGACGAAGGGCGTCGCATTCGGACCCATCATCACCGACGGCGGATTCATCGTCTTCCCGCTCACCTACGTGATCGGAGACGTGCTGTCCGAGGTGTACGGGTTCAAGGCCGCGCGCCGGGCAATCTTTCTGGGATTCGCGATGAACATCGTGGCCGCCCTCACCTTCTGGGTGACGATCTATTTGCCTGCGGCCGACTTCTACCCCAACCAGGAGCACTTCGAGAACGTCGTCCACGCCTATACCCAGTTGATCGTGGCGGGGTTGGCGGGCTTCATCGTCGGACAGACCATCAACGCCTGGGTCGTGGTGCGCATCAAGGAGCGGACGAAGGAGAAGCACCTGTGGGCGCGGCTGGTTGGTTCGACGTTCGCGGGCCAGCTCGGCGACACCGTGGTGTTCTGCAGCATCGCGGCCAGCGCCATCGGCATCAGCACCTTCGCTGACTTCGCCACGTACACGGCATTGGGCTGGGTGTACAAGACAGCGGTCGAGGTCGTGATGTTGCCGATAACGTACCGGGTGATCGCCTATATCAAGCGCCACGAGCCCACCTACGGCGCGGCAATATGAGCTATCGCTAAGGCTTCATTGGCAAGGCTCACAGAGCTGCATATTTAGTAGCTACTCGTGGGTAAGTTTCTCTACATGAGCGTGACCGCGGATCTGATGGACGTGATGGCTCTTGGCGCCGTGCACGACTATGGCGACCAGGCGCTGCTCCTGGAGTTCGACACCACCGCCGAAGTATTGGCGTGGGCAGACGTGCTCCGCGAGGCCGAGCTGCTCGGCGTGCTGGACATCGTTCCGGCGTCGCGCACGGTGCTGATCAAGCTCGCAGGCCCGCGCTATCAGGCGCCGACCCGGCAACGCCTCGGCAAACTCCGCGTAGCGGCCGACGCGGTGTCGGAGGCAAGCGCCCCCAACGCTGGGCGCGCCGACATCGAGATCGACGTGGTGTACGACGGCGCCGACCTCGACGAGGTGGCCCGGCTCACCGGAATGACCACAGAACAGATCATCGCCGCACACACCGGCACGCTGTGGCAGGTCGGATTCGGCGGTTTCGCACCGGGTTTCGCGTACTTGGTCGGTGGTGACGAACGTCTAAACGTGCCGCGGCAATCGGAGCCGCGGACAAGGGTGCCCGCAGGGTCGGTGGCGCTGGCCGGGGAGTTCAGCGGCGTCTACCCGCGGGAATCACCCGGCGGTTGGCAGCTCATCGGTCGCACCGATGCGGAGTTGTGGGACGTCGATCGCGACCCACCCGCCCTGCTGAGGCCGGGCATGTGGGTTCAGTTCCGGGAGGCGCGGTCATGACTACTGCTGAACGTGCGGCTCAGCCGCACGCCACGCTCGAGGTCCTACGCACCGGGCCGCTCGCGCTGATCGAGGATCTCGGCAGGCCAGGCCTCGCTGATATGGGGGTATCCCGTTCCGGCGCGGCCGATCGCCGCTCGCACACGCTGGCCAATCGGCTGGTCGCCAACCCAGGCGACCGCGCGACCATCGAAGTCACGTTCGGCGGATTTTCCGCGCGGGTGCGGGGCGGCGACGTCGCAATCGCTGTGACCGGCGCGGACACCGACCCGTCGGTAAACGGAAAGCCGTTCGGTACCAACAGCATTCACTACGCGCACGACGGCCAGGTGATCTCGCTGGGCGCGCCGCATGCCGGCCTGCGCACGTACCTTGCAGTGCGTGGCGGCATCGATGTCTCGCCCGTGCTCGGGTCGCGCTCCTACGACGTGATGTCGGCGATCGGACCGCTTCCTCTTCAGCCCGGCGACGTGCTGCCGATCGGCGAACACACCGACGAGTTCCCCGAACTCGACCAGGCGCCGGTAGCGGCCATCGCGGACGAGGTGCTCGAACTCAACGTGGTGCCCGGTCCACGCGACGACTGGTTCCTCGATCCGGACATCCTGATCCGCACCAACTGGCAGGTCACCAACCGCAGCGACCGGGTCGGCATGCGCCTCATCGGCATGCCGCTGGAGTACCGCTGGCCGGACCGTCAGCTGCCGAGCGAGGGCGCGACCCGCGGCGCAATCCAGGTGCCGCCGAACGGATTCCCCGTGATCCTCGGGCCCGATCACCCTGTCACCGGTGGCTATCCGGTGATCGGCGTGGTGACCGACGAGGACATCGACAAGGTCGCCCAGATCCGCCCCGGGCAGACGGTGCGGCTGCACTGGTCGCGTCCGCGCCGCCCGTTCCAGGGCTAGTTCATGTTCGGTGTGCCGCTGGGCCGAGGATCCTGGTAGAACGGCAGTGTGCCCACCCAGGTCCACAGCGCCCGCCTGGTCCATACCGCTGACCTCGACAACGAGACTCGCGAAGATGCGCGCAGCATGGTCATCGAGGCCTTCGCTGGCGAGTTCTCCGACGCGGATTGGGAGCACGCCCTCGGCGGCATGCACGCGCTGATCTGTCACCACGGCGCGCTGATCGCTCATGCCGCCGTCGTGCAGCGCCGGCTGCTGTACCGCGACACGGCGCTGCGCTGCGGCTACGTCGAAGGTGTGGCGGTGCGTGAGGACTGGCGCGGCCAGGGCCTCGCCGGAGCGTTGATGGACGCCGCCGAGCAAGTGCTGAGAGGCGCCTACCAGCTCGGCGCGCTCAGCGCGTCGGAGGCGGGTAGGCCTATCTGCGTCTCCCGCGGCTGGCTGCCGTGGCAGGGGCCGACCTCGGTGCTGGCGCCTGAAGGACTCACGCGCACCCCCGACGACGACAACGGGTTGTTCGTGCTGCCGGTCGGCTTGCCGGATGACTTAGAACTGGATACGACCGCCGAAATCACCTGCGACTGGCGCGACGGCGACGTCTGGTGACCGGCGTAGTTTGGAAAGGGTGAGCACCCCTCAGTCCTTCCAGCCCAGTCCGGAGACGTTCGACAAGCTCTACCGCGGCGAGGCTGCGTTCGAAGGCGGGCCCCCGCCGACCGGGATCCCGTGGGACATTCATCAGGCACAGCCCCGATTGATGGAACTCGAAGCGCTGGGCGGTATTTCGGGTGAAGTGCTCGACATCGGCTGCGGCCTCGGCGACAACGCCATCTTTCTGGCATCGCGCGGATACTCCGTGACGGCACTCGACGGCTCGCAGGCCGCGATCGAGGAGGCGCGCCGACGCGCCGCCAAGGCCGGCGTCACCGTCACCTTTGACGTCGCCGACGCAACCGATCTCAGTGGGTATGAGGGCCGTTTCGACACGGTCGTCGATAGTGCGCTGTATCACTGCCTAGATGACGAGGGCCGTCAGGCCTACGTGGCCGCTCTGTACCGCGCGACCCGGCCTGGCGCCCGTCTGCATCTGTCGTGTTTTTCCGAAGGCAACGTCAATGGTCTGATCGCGCCGATGGGTCACGTGCCGGAGTCCAACCTGCGCGACAACTTGACCGCGAACGGCTGGCGCATCGACTTCATCGGGCCCACCACCTATTTGGGCAACACCGCCGGCTTCCGATCCACGGACGACGCGTTTCCCAAGGCCATGGCCGAGCAGATGCCGCCCGAGGCGCTGGAACAAATGCGGCAGATGACCGAGCGCTTCGCCAAGATCGCCGAGCTGCTCGAGGACGATCGAGTGCATCTGCCCTTCACCGTCGTGCACGCGCACCGCGTCGACTAGTTCTCACAGGGGCTCCGCAGGCAGCGTGAGCGGAATTTCACGGCGGGGTTATCGCGGAGCACTTTCGGGCAATAAAGCCTTTCTACCGTTCTCTGCATGTCGCACACCATCGCCAACTGGGATCCCGAAGACACAGTCGCCTGGGAGGCCGGTAACAAAAGCATCGCCCGCCGCAACCTGATCTGGTCGGTGGCGGCCGAGCATATTGGCTTCTCGATCTGGTCCATCTGGTCGGTGATGGTGCTGTTCATGCCTGAGGCCGTCTACGGCTTCACGGCGGGCGACAAGTTCCTGCTCGGCGCCACCGCCACGCTGGTAGGCGCGTGCCTGCGGATCCCCTACACGCTGGCCACCGCGACGTTCGGCGGCCGCAACTGGACGGTGTTCTCCGCATTCGTACTTCTCATCCCCACCGTCGGCACCATGTGGCTGCTGGCGCACCCGGGCCTGCCGCTGTGGCCATATCTGGTGTGCGCGGCACTGGCCGGTTTCGGTGGCGGCAACTTCGCGTCGTCGATGACCAACATCAACGCGTTCTACCCGCAGCGGCTCAAGGGCTGGGCGCTGGGCATCAACGCGGGCGGCGGCAACATCGGTGTGCCGATGGTTCAGATCGTCGGCCTGCTTGTCATCGCCGTCGCCGGTAACCGGCAGCCCTACTGGGTGTGCGCGGTATATCTGGTGGCGCTTGCGGTCGCAGGCATTGGTGCGGCCCTGTACATGAACAACCTCGAGCAGCACAAGATCGACCTGACGGCCATGGGTGCGATCCTGAAAGAGCGTGACACATGGGTGATCTCGCTGCTCTACATCGGCACGTTCGGTTCGTTCATCGGCTTCGCGTTCGCATTCGGGCAGGTGCTTCAGATCAACTTCGCGGCCGGCGGGCAGAACGCCGCGCAGGCGTCACTGCATGCCGCGCAGATCGCGTTCATCGGTCCGCTGCTCGGTTCTTTGTCGCGGGTGTACGGCGGCAAGCTGGCCGACCGCATCGGCGGTGGCCGGGTGACGCTGTGGGTGTTCGGCGGAATGATCCTCGCCGCCAGCGTGCTGGTCGGCATGAGCACTCTTGACGACCACACCAAAGGCGCCGCGACCGGTGCCATGATGGGCGGCTACGTCGTCGGCTTCATCCTGCTGTTCCTGCTCTCCGGCATCGGCAACGGCTCTGTCTACAAGATGATCCCGTCGATCTTCGAGGCCCGAAGCCGCTCACTCGATGTGTCCGAGCCCGACCGCGTGGCATGGTCGCGAGCGATGTCCGGCGCGCTGATCGGATTCGCCGGTGCGATCGGTGCACTCGGCGGCGTCGGCATCAACCTGGCGCTGCGGCAGTCATACCTGACAAGTCACTCCGCGACGTCCGCGTTCTGGATCTTCCTGTCGTTCTATGTGCTTGCCTCCGTTGTGACCTGGGTCATGTACGTGCGGCGGCCGTCGTCGGCGTCGGTCGACGCGCCTCAACCGGTGGACCTGGCCCGAGCATGACCTCCTTCGTGTCGGTTCAGGGCCGCAGGGCAACAACGGAGTTGCCCTGCTCACACCGGGCGACACGTCGGGGCAATGGCGAAGTAATCGCTTGGAAACATGACCTCACTACACATAGGACATGAGTGAGCCTGATTGGGCACCGCTCACCGGATTTCGGGTGGCGGTGACCTCCGCCCGACGTTCCGAGGAATTGGGAGCGCTGTTGGAGCGCCGCGGCGCAACTGTGACCAGCGCGGCGGCCATCACCATGGTTCCCCTTCCCGACGACGACGAGTTGCGCGCCCACACCGAGGCGCTGATCGATGTGCCGCCCGACATTGTGATCGCCACCACAGGCATCGGATTCCGCGGCTGGGTGGCGGCGGCCGACGGTTGGGGAATGACACAAGAGCTGCTGGTTGCGCTCGGCAAAGCGCGCGTTTTTTCCCGCGGTCCCAAGGCGACCGGCGCGCTGCGCGCCGCGGGCCTGCCCGAGGAATGGTCGCCGGAGTCCGAGTCGTCGCGCGAGCTGCTGCACTACCTCGTCGAGGGCGGCATCTCCGGCCAGCGCATCGCGGTGCAGCTACACGGCGCCACCGACGACTGGGATCCGTTCCCCGAGTTCCTCGACCAGCTGCGTGCCGCAGGCGCCGAGGTGGTGCCGATCCGCGTGTACCGCTGGCATTCCGCACCTCACGGCGGTGATTTCGACGCACTGGTGGCGGGTATCGCCGACGAGAAGTTCGACGCGGTCAGCTTTACCTCGGCGCCCGCCGTCGCATCGGTGTTGTTGCGCGCCAAGGAGATGGGCATCGAGGAGCGTGTGCTATCCGCATTCCGGACAGGCGTACGTGCGATGTGCGTGGGCCCGGTGACCGCGCGGCCGCTGGCACGACTTGGTGTTCCTACGTCCGCGCCCGAACGAATGCGGTTGGGCGCGTTGGCCCGTCACATCACCGACGAGTTACCGCTGCTGCAGTCGCGCACCATTCGGGTTGCCGGACATCTGCTCGAGATCCGTGGCACCTGTGTCATGGTCGACGGCGTGGTCAAGGCCGTCTCGCCCGCCGGGATGGCGACCATTCGGGCCCTGGCGCACCGTCCAGGCGCCGTGGTGTCACGCACCGACTTGCTTGGCGCGCTGCCCGGCAGCGGAACCGACACCCACGCGGTGGAGACGGCCGTGCTGCGACTTCGAACGGCATTGGGCGACAAGAACATCGTGTCGACAGTGGTCAAGCGCGGCTATCGGCTGGCGGTCGACGACGGGCTGGCGCACGCACAATGAGTTTGGTGTTGGTGGCGCATGGCACCCGCAAGCAGCGGGGGGTGGCGATGGTCGGTGACCTAGCGCAGCGGGTATCTGCGACCCTCGGACAAACGGTGCATGTGTCGTTCGTGGACGTGCTCGGTCCAACACCGTCCGAAGTTCTTGCATCGATGGCCGAGCCAACGATTGTGGTGCCGGCGTTTCTGTCCCGCGGCTACCACGTCACCTCCGACATCCCCGCCCACGTCGAGGACAGCGGCCATCCCGACGTCACTGTGACGGCAAGCCTCGGACCAGGGCCCCAGCTAGTGCGGGTGCTAGCCGATCGGTTGCTCGAATCCGGCTGGCACCGCGACGATTCGGTAATCCTTGCCGCCGCGGGTACGTCCGATCCGGCGGCGCAGCGTGACCTGCACACGACGGCGACGGGACTGTCGGCTATTACCGGTTCGCGAGTCGAGCTGGCGTTCGCCGCGACTGGGACGCCGCCGGTGGCTGATGCGGTGGCCGCGCAGCGCCGATGCGGCGCTCGGCGGATCGTGGTCGCGTCGTACCTGTTGTCGGAGGGCCTGTTTCAGGACCGGTTGCGGGCCAGCGGCGCTGATGTCGTGACCGAGCCGCTCGGCACGCATCCAGGGCTAGTGCGGCTGATCGCAAACAGGTTCCGCCGCGCCCGCCTTACCGTGGTGGCTTAGCACCGCGAAGTAGGTTAGGCGCCAATCTCGACTTGGCCGTCGACGATGCGCGTCGGATAGACCGGCAGCGAAATGTCCGGGTCATCGAGGCAGGTGCCGTCGTCAAGAGCGAATGCCTGCTTCTTGATCGGAGTCTGCACCGTCGCCCGCCCGGCGCGATCTCCAACGAGACCACGCGACATGACGGCAGCCCCTGAGAACGGGTCGATGTTGCCGACTGCGTGCAGCGAGCCGTCATCAAGGCGGAACAGCGCGGCCTGCGCGCCATCCGGCAGCAGCACTCCCACGCCGCGGTTCGGAATCAGGTAGTCGTAGCGGCACGCAGCCGTCCAGACCTGGATGTCGTTGACCAGAGTCATGTTTGGGCTACCCCCGTACCTTGGGCATGCCGATCGGAACCTTACGACCGGACTGCTCGGTGAACTCGATGGTGGGATCGGCGACCTCGGGCGCATTGACGAACGACACGAACCGCGACAGCTTGTTCGGATCGTCCAGCACACCCTTCCACTCGCACGCGTAGCCCGCGACGTGACGCTCGATGGCCTCTTCGAACTCCGCGGCCAGGGCTAGCGAGTCATTGCAGACCACCTCACGCAGGTAGTCCAGGCCACCGTCCATCGCCTCCAGCCACGGCGCCGTGCGCTGCAAGCGGTCGGCGGTGCGGATGTAGAACATCAGGAACCTGTCGATGTACCGGATCAGCGTCTCGTCGTCTAGGTCGCCCGCCAGCAGTTGCGCGTGCCTCGGCGACATGCCGCCGTTGCCACACACATAGAGGTTCCAGCCCTGCTCGGTGGCGATGACGCCGACGTCCTTGCTCTGGGCCTCCGCGCATTCACGCGCACACCCCGAGACGGCCATCTTGATCTTGTGCGGTGCACGTAGGCCCCGGTAGCGGTGCTCGATGTCGATAGCCATCTGCACGGAATCCTGCTGCCCGTAGCGGCACCAGGTGCTTCCGACACAACTCTTGACCGTGCGTAGCGCCTTGCCGTACGCGTGGCCGGACTCCATGCCTCCGTCAACGAGGCGACGCCAGATCTCGGGCAGCTGATCCACCCTGGCGCCGAACATGTCGATTCGTTGACCGCCGGTGATCTTGGTGTACAGGTCGAAGTCGCGCGCGATCTCGCCGATCAGGATCAGC
The DNA here is from genome assembly GCA_963766465.1 of uncultured Actinomycetota bacterium. GTDB lineage: Bacteria > Actinomycetota > Actinomycetes > Mycobacteriales > Mycobacteriaceae > Mycobacterium. Next base: position 120,756 of record CAVXZT010000008.1, on the reverse strand, counting down.
TGCTCGGGAGTGATCTCACCGCCTGGCGACCGCGGCACCACCGAGTAGCTACCGTTCTTCTGGATGTTGGCGAGGAAATGATCGTTGGAGTCCTGCAGCGAGGCCTGCTCACCGTCGAGGATGTGCTCGGAGCTTGTCGACGCCAGGATCGAGGCCACCACGGGTTTGCATATGTCGCAACCCTTTCCGCTGCCGAAGCGTTCGATGAGTTCGGTGAAGGTACGGACAGACGTCGCGGCGACGATCGAGAACAGCTCGGCACGCGACTGGCTGAAGTGTTCACACAGCGCCTTCGACTGCTCGACACCTTCTGCCTCGAGCAACTGCTTGAGGAGCGGGACGCAGGAGCCACACGAGGTGCCGGCCAGCGTGCACTTCTTCAGTTCGGGGACGTCGCAGCAGCCGCCCGCGATGGCCGCGGTGAGATCACCCTTCGTCACGTTGTTGCACGAGCAGATCTGTGCGCCTGCCGGCAGTGCTCCGACGCCCAATCCCCCTGCGCCGCCATCGGATCCGGCAGGCGCGATGAGTGCCATCGGGTCGCCGGGCAGCGCCTCGCCGACCATTGGTCGCAGCACGCCGTACGACGACGCGTCGCCGACCAGGATGCCGCCAAGCAGCGTCTTGGCGTCGTCGGACAACACCAGCTTGGCGTAGGTCTGGTTGACCGCATCGTTCACGACAACCTCGAGGCAGTCGGGCGTTACACCCATCGCGTCACCGAAGCTGGCCACGTCGACGCCGAGCAGCTTGAGCTTCGTCGACATGTCGGCCTCGGGGAACTCTGCGCCGCCGCCGAGCAGCCGGTCAGCGACGACCTCGGCACTGGTGTAGCCGGGGCCGACGAGGCCATAGCAGCGGCCCTCGATAGCGGCTACTTCGCCAATCGCGTAGATGTTGGGATCTCTTGTAGCACAAGACAAATCAGTGAGCACACCGCCGCGCGCGGCAGTCTCGATGTCCGCCGCACGGGCCAACTCGTCGCGGGGGCGCACGCCCGCCGCGAAGACGACCACACCTGCGTCGATGACTGTTCCGTCACTAAGCGTCACCCGCACCGAGTCGTCGTCGGCGGACCGCCGGACGGGCCTATTGCGTTGTACCGGCTGGATACTCTCGGTGCCGACGCCGACGTGCACGGCAATTCCGAGCTCGGTCATCATCCTGCCGAGCAGGGCGCCGCCGGCCTCGTCCAGCTGCTGGGCCATCAGGCGCGGTGCCATCTCGACGACGTGGGTCTGCAGGCCGAACTGGCGCAGCGCGTTGGCCGCCTCGAGGCCCAGTAGACCGCCACCGATGACCACACCCGCCGCGGCCTTGCCGCCGTCCACGGCACGCAGCGCGTCGGCGCGGATCGCGTCGAGGTCGTCGAGGGTGCGGTAGACGTGGCACGCAGGCAGGTTGTGTCCGGGTACAGGCGGCACGAACGCGTACGAACCCGTCGCCAGGACCAGTGCGTCGTAGGCGATCCGGTCGCCGCTGGCGGTCAGCACCGACTTCCCGTCTCTGTCGATCTCCGCGACCCGGCTACCCAAACGCAGTTCCACCCGGTCGTCGCCTGCGTAGTCGTTACCCGGCAGCGCGACCAGGCCGCGGTCCCAGTGCTCGGTGTATCCGGTGAGCCCCACCCGGTCGTAGGCGGCGTCCGCCTCCTCGGCGAGCACTGTCACCTGCCAGGCACCATCGGCGTCGCGCGACCTCAGAGCCTCGACGAACCGGTGACCGACCATGCCGTGGCCGACGACCACGACGTTTGAAGTTGACCGCATGCAGCAGAGGCTAAGCAGCCGATATTGCCGAAACGTCGCCCTGTGTGAACCGCGCATCACGGTGTGCTCACCACTACCGCCGTCGGGGTGTGAGCCATTCACGCGGGGCGAACGCCCTTCTGGAACGTGAGCGGGATCCACTCAAGTTCGGTTGGGTAGCGGACCGGTGTGGTGCCGGTGCCACAAGGGCGGTGAGGCGCAGCGCATCGCGATCGAGAGCAAGTAGCACTCGCGACACCGAATCCGGTGGAGCCCTTGGGGTTCCACCGGGTTCGTCGCTAGGTCACCGACACCAGGTATTCGCCGCGGTAGCGTAGTGACCCATCGTCAGCCTCATTCACGTCGTTGACCCAATCAAGGTAGGTGTCGCGGACCAGCTCTTCGCCGAGGTCGGCTCGCATGGCGATCAGCGGCGGAAAGCTGCTCAGCATGAAATCGGCGTAGCTCTCGGGCGAGGGTTCGTCGAAGTCGACATTGTGCCGCTCGAACTCAACGGAGTCACCGAGCAGTTCGCGGACATGCTCTTCGGTACCCCACAGCACCGGCGGCTGGAAGCCCGCCGGCGGCGCCGGTGAAATGGCGCCAAGGCGCTTGAACATCTCACCGATGGGACCCTCCGGCGTCCAGCACGCGATCGCGATGCGGCCGTCCGGTCGGCACACGCGGCGCAGTTCGTCGGCGGTGCGCTTGTGATCGGGCGCGAACATATGCCCGATCGCAGAGATGACCCTGTCAAAGCTGTCATCGTCGAATGGAAGCGACTGCGCATCGCCTTCCAACCAGTCAACCTGCACCTTGGCCGTAGCGCCGCATTCGCGCGCCATCGAGATCAGAACGGGCGAAAGGTCAAGACCGGTCACCCGTGCCCCGTGTTTCGCTGCCGGGATCGCGGCGTTTCCCGTTCCGCAGGCGACGTCCAGTACCTCCATACCGGGCTCGATCGCTGCCCGCGCCACCAGAACTTCACCGATGGCGGTCACCTTCTCCGCTACGGCCCTGTAGTCACCCGTCCCCCACATGTCCTCCGTCATAACTGATAAGCCTTCTCCCCACGTCACGAGCACGAGAAGGATTGGCCGAATTCACCGACGGCACTCTCAGACCGCAAACGCGTCGGCCGGGTCGACCCCGATGACCCGCAACAGGTTGGCCACCTTTTCGTCAAGGCTCAAACCCACGTCGGTGACCTCGGCGATGCCGAGGCTGCCGAACGCGGAGCTGGGTCGAATCATCGAAAACACCGCGTTGCCTTCGGTATCGCTGTACACCAGCAGCCGCAACGGCGCGTACAGCAGCGCCTTTGGGTCGTGGCGGAACATCGTTTCGGCGATGACGTGGTTGCCGAGCAGGTACTCCACGGCCTTGACGTCGTGGCCTGCGACTCTGAGCAGCGGGGTCGCATCGATCTTCGCGTAAATCATCAGTTCGTTGGGGGCGTTGCGGGCCACCGCGACGCATACCTCGTCCCATGTGCCACCGGACTCGACGATGCGCTGCATGGGTACCGGGTCGAAGGCCGGCGCCGCCACCTCGAAAGTAGTTAGAAATTGTTCGAACTCGACGCCGGTGACGATGTCCACCCTCGTCATCGAGTGCTTGTGCCTGTGGGCCCGGGTCATCGCGTCCCCCTAGATGTGGCCGGCGTTGGTAGGCGTCGTCGTCAGATACGGGTTGTAGTTCGTCGTCGTCGGCGTCGTCGCTTCGTCGGCCGGATCATCATCCGATGGCGTCGACGGGGGCGGCGCAGGCACCGGGTTGTACTGGCTGGTCTGGACGCTCGGCACCGTGTAACTCGTGGTCGTCGTCGACTGCGTGGTGTACGTCGACGACGTGGGGGACGAAGGCGCGACCGGCACCGTATCGGGCACCTTGGCGTTCTCAGAGGTGTTGATCACCGCCCACACCAGGATCGCCAGCAGCACCAGCCCGGCCACGCCCGCAGCGAGAATCACCGGTTGCTGGTTGTGCCAGCTGTCGTCCTCGTCGTCATCCGACACCGGAGCCCCAGCCGTCCAGAATCTCTTTGGCGCGCCCGGACAGCGCCCACTGGAAGAAGGGCCCGAAGCTGACCCTGCCCACGCCCGCCGTTACGAACGTCGCGGGGTCGGACTGGTCGGGTTGCGCGATCGCGTTGATCGGCAACGGGAGCTCGGTAGCCAAGCGCCGCAGCGTATCCGCGTCGTGGAAGCCCACCGGGTACAGCGAATCAGCGCCCGCGGCCGCCGCTTCCTTCAGCCGCGCGATCGCACGATCGACGCGGTCTGATTCGTCGCCGTCGGCTCGAAGGAACAGGTCGGTTCGAGCGTTGATCACGACGTGCACACCCGCGTCGTCGGCGGCTTTGCGCAATGCGCCGACCAATTCGGCGTGCTCACTGGAGGACCGCAGCCGCCCGCCTTCGCTGTGCACCGTGTCCTCGATGTTGAGGCCTACGGCGCCAGCATCGAGCAGGCCCGTGATGAGGCGGGTTGGCGATTCTCCGTAACCCGATTCGATGTCGACCGAGATCGGTACGTCGACGGCCGCGGTGATCTGCTTGACGCGGGTGAGCAGGTCCTCGAACGTCATGCCCTCTTGATCGGCCTTGCCGATCGAATCGGCGACCGGATGGCTTCCGACGGTGAGCGCAGCAAACCCGGCGTCGACCGCGAGCTTCGCCGACCACGCATCCCATACGGTCGGCAAAATCGCCGGGTTGCCCGGCTGGTGCAAAGCCAACAGTGCCTGTGCGCGCGCCTGCAAAACCTGGTCAGACATCCAGCTACCTCCGCGTCTCGGACGTGATCTGTCTCACGCTGAACTCCATGATGTGGCTAGCATCGGGTGTCGTACTGTGATTGCCGACACCCTTCAGCCCAAGGAGGTCAATTGTCCACCAAGACGGAACTTACCGAGCTGCATGAGCTAATCGGAAGCATGCGGCGGTGCGTAACAGCACTGGCGGCGAAGTACGGGAACACCCCCGCCACTCGTCGCATCGTCAACGACGCCGAACGCATCCTCAATGACATTGACCGGCTGGACATCGACGCTGAAGAGCTGGAGCTCGGCAGTGGCGTGAGCCAGCACCACCACTCCGGCGAGAAGATCGCGATCCCCGACACTCCTTATGACCGCGACTTCTGGGGCGACACCGACGACAGAGGCGTCGCCGGCTAGCGCCGGGTCTGACGTCTCGGGATCGACCACCACCGAAAGGGAAATGTGAGCGCACCCACCGCCGACCGCAAGGCGACCGGCGTCTTCTCACCGAGCCGTGCCCAGATTCCGCAGCGCACCCTTCGCATCGACCGGTGGTGGCAGTCGCCAGTCGTCGTGGATCTTGGTTTCGCCGCGTTCGTGATCTACGCGACGGTACGGGCGTTCCTCCAGAACAACTACTACGTCGCGCAATACAACTACCTGACACCGTTTTACTCCCCCTGCGTGAGCAAGGGGTGCACGCCGGAGGCCAGCCACTTCTGGCCGCAGATCATCCCCGACGTGTGGTGGATTCCGTTCGCGGCGTTGTCGTTGCCGTTCTTGCTGCTCTTCCGGCTGACTTGCTACTACTACCGCGGCGCCTACTACCGGTCGGTGTGGCAGTCCCCAACGGCGTGCGCAGTGGCAGAACCCCACGCTAAATACACAGGCGAGACGCGCTTCCCGCTGATTATCCAGAACACGCACCGCTACTTCTTCTACATCGCGGGCATCATCTCGGTGATCAACACCTACGACGCGATCGTGGCGTTCCACTCCGACAACGGCCCCGGCGGCTTCGGATTCGGCTTGGGCAACATCATTCTCGTCGTCAACGTGGTGATGCTGTGGATCTACACGCTGTCGTGCCACTCGTGCCGTCACATCGTCGGCGGGCGCCTCAAGCACTTCTCCAAACATCCTGTGCGGTACTGGATGTGGACACAGATCAGCACGCTCAACGATCGGCACAAGTTGTACGCGTGGATCACGCTCGGCACCCTGATGTTGACGGACTTCTACATCATGCTGGTCGCCAGCGGCACCATCAGTGATCTCAGATTCATTGGCTGACAATAATTTTCAACGCAGTTACAAGCGAATTGAGCAAGTGAGGGTATATGGCTGAGGTCGAGCGGCACCAATACGACGTGGTCGTGATCGGTGCCGGCGGCGCGGGTTTGCGTGCGGTCATCGAGGCGCGTGAACGTGGCTTGAAGGTAGCGGTCGTCTGTAAGTCGTTGTTCGGCAAGGCGCATACGGTGATGGCCGAAGGCGGCTGCGCGGCCGCGATGGGCAACGCGAACCCGAAAGACAACTGGCAGGTGCACTTTCGCGACACCATGCGTGGCGGGAAGTTCCTCAACAACTGGCGGATGGCCGAGCTGCACGCCAAGGAGGCACCCGACCGGGTGTGGGAGCTGGAAACCTACGGCGCGCTATTCGACCGCACGAAAGACGGCCGGATCAGCCAGCGCAACTTCGGTGGGCACACCTACCCACGGCTGGCGCACGTCGGCGACCGCACCGGCCTCGAGATCATCCGCACCCTGCAGCAGAAGATCGTCTCGCTGCAGCAGGAAGACAAGGCCGAACTCGGTGACTACGAGGCTCGGATCAAGGTGTTCCACGAATGCACCATCACGGACCTCATCAAGGATGGGGATCGGATCGCCGGTGCATTCGGTTACTGGCGCGAGAGCGGTCGCTTCATCCTGTTCGAGACCCCCGCGGTGGTGATGGCCACCGGCGGCATCGGCAAGTCCTACAAGGTGACGTCGAACTCGTGGGAGTACACCGGCGATGGGCATGCGCTCGCGCTGCGGGCCGGCGCGACGCTGATCAACATGGAATTCGTCCAGTTCCACCCGACCGGCATGGTGTGGCCGCCCAGCGTGAAGGGCATCTTGGTCACCGAGGGTGTCCGCGGCGATGGCGGGGTGCTGAAGAACTCCGAGGACAAGCGGTTCATGTTCGACTACATCCCGCCCGTCTTCAAAGGTCAGTACGCCGAGACGATCGAGGAAGCCGACCAGTGGCTCAAGGACAACGACTCGGCCCGCCGCACGCCTGACCTGCTGCCCCGCGACGAGGTGGCGCGCGCCATCAACTCCGAGGTGAAGGCCGACCGCGGCACTCCTCACGGTGGCGTCTATCTGGACATCGCGTCGCGGCTGCCCGCCGAGGAGATCAAGCGCAGGCTGCCCTCGATGTACCACCAGTTCATGGAGCTGGCCGAGGTCGACATCACCAAGGAGCCGATGGAAGTCGGACCAACCTGCCACTACGTCATGGGCGGCATCGAGGTCGACCCCGACACCGGCGCCGCACGGACGCCGGGGCTCTTCGCCGCAGGCGAATGCTCGGGCGGCATGCACGGCTCCAACCGGCTCGGCGGCAACTCGCTGTCGGACCTGCTGGTGTTCGGGCGTCGCGCCGGGCTTGGCGCCGCCGACTACGTGCGAGCACTGGCGGACCGGCCGACGGTGTCCGACGACGCGATTACCGAGGCCGCCAAGCTGGCGCTGGCGCCGTTCGACGGCCCGACCAACGGTGACAGTGCGGAGAATCCGTACACCCTGCACCTCGACCTGCAGGACACGATGAACACGCTGGTCGGCATCATCCGCAATGCCGAAGAGGTCTCCGAGGCACTGGGCAAGCTGAGCGCGCTGCGCGAGCGATTCAAGCACGTGCAGGTCGAGGGCCACCGGCAGTTCAACCCGGGCTGGCATCTGGCGGTCGACCTGCGCAACATGCTGCTGGTCAGCGAATGCGTGGCCAAGGCCGCGCTGGAGCGCACCGAGAGCCGGGGCGGTCATACCCGCGACGACCACCCGTCGATGGAGCCGGAATGGCGCAAGACCCTGCTGGTGTGCCGGACCGAGGGTGACACGGTTCTCCCGGATGTCACCATCACCCGCGAGGACCAGGTGCCGATGCGGGAGGACCTGCTCGAGCTCGTCGAGATCGAAGAGCTGGAGAAGTACTTCACCTCTGAAGAGCTCGCCAACCACCCGGCAAGGAGCAGCTGATGGCCTATCAAGCGAAGATGCGGGTCTGGCGTGGCGATATCGACGGCGGCGCGCTGGAGGACTACTCGGTCGAGGTCAACGAGGGCGAGGTGGTGCTCGACATCATCCACCGACTGCAGCAGACGCAGACCGGTGACTTGGCCGTCCGCTGGAACTGCAAGGCAGGCAAGTGCGGCTCCTGTTCGGCGGAGATCAATGGCAGGCCCAAGCTGCTGTGCATGACGCGGATGTCGACGTTCGACCCTAGCGAGACGATCACCGTGACACCGTTGCGGACCTTCCCGGTGATTCGCGACCTGGTGACCGACGTGTCGTTCAACTACGAAAAGGCCAGGGAGATCCCGTCATTCACGCCACCTAAGGATCTGCAGCCAGGCGAGTACCGGATGATGCAGGAGGACGTGAACCGGTCACAGGAGTTCCGCAAGTGCATTGAGTGCTTCCTGTGCCAGGACACCTGCCACGTGGTGCGTGATCACGAGGAGAACAAGAAGGCGTTCTCCGGACCCCGGTACCTGATGCGGCAGACCGAGCTCGATATGCATCCGCTGGACACGCGCGACAATCGTGCCGTCCAGGCGCAAGAGGAGAATGGGCTCGGCTTCTGCAACATCACCAAGTGCTGCACCGAAGTGTGCCCCGAGCACATCAAGATCACCGACAACGCGCTGATTCCGCTTAAGGAGCGCGCCGCCGATCGCAAGTACGACCCCGTGGTGTGGCTCGGAAGCAAGCTATTCCGGCGAGGGTAGCGAGCCGGAACAGACAGCTCCGTCGGCGAGGGTAGCGAGCCGCTCTCGCGGGTAGCCTCCAATACAGCGGCCAATCAACGACGAAAGGCAGCAGTATGGGACAGACCGACAGTGTCAATGACATTCGCACCGCGATCCGCGAGCTGACCGCCCGCGCCGAGCTGGCCAGAAAAGAGGGCCGGCCGGGCGATGCCGACGAGATCGAAGCGCGTCTCGCGGCGAAACGCCAGGAGCTCGGCGAACGTCCTTAAGCGCCTAGCCGACGAAATGTGCTGCGGTGAAACACAATCGGTGGCACATCGGCATGCACGGTGATATCGCTGACCCGCAGTATGACGATGCTGTGATCTCCCGCGGGGACCACCTGTTCGATGGCGCTTTCCAGCCAGACGCTCGTGCCTGCGACGAATACCGCGCCGGATTCCCGTGACACCGTCTCAAGACCGGCGAAGCGGTCGCCGGTCTTGGCGGCCAGCGTGCGCGCCGCCTCGTCGTGGGCCTCGCCGAGCACGCTGATCCCCAGGTAGGGCACATCCTTCAGCTTCGGCCACGTCTCCGAGCAGTTCTGCACACAGAACGACACCAGCGGCGGATCGAGGGACACCGGTACGAAGGTGCTGGCCGCCAGGCCCACCCGGGTGCCGCCCACCTCCGCGGCGATCGCGATGACACCGGACGGGAAATGCCCGAACGCTTCCCGCAGTGTGGTGGGGGTCAGATCGGTGGGGCTCATCAATTCCATCTTCACACGCAGCCGAGGGCTGTGGGGCGAGCGGCTAGTCGGCCCAGCGCTGCGCCTCGACATCTGCGGACCGTACCGATTGCATCGGCACGTCGAGCCCGTCATAGATTCCGGGCTTCTGGGTAGACAGCCAGTCGAGCGCACCGAGCAGCCGGTTCGCGGCGGTGGTGTTGCCGCCGTCGGCGCGACTACCACCAGGCACGTCGGCGCGGCTGAGGATGGTCAGCTGCGGGTCGCCGTCGACGATCACCCGATGGTCGCCGACGCCTTCGTCGGGATACGGCCAGTCCGGCGCGCAGGACGCGTGGATTCGGGTGATGTGGTCGATGACGATCCGTTCACGGCCGCCCGACTTTCCGATCACCTTGAGCCAAAAGGCGCCCTGGGTGCCCTTCTCGAAACGCCCCATGACGGTGTCGACCGATTCGGTCAGCGGGAGCCGCTCGACCTCCTCGGTGATCTCGTCGATCTCCAGGCCCAGACCCCGTCCGATGAGCCGGATGTTGCCGCCCCACACCATGGTCGGGATGGACGGCAGCAGCATCATCGGGACCTCGTCCATCGAGCCGCCGAATCCACATGACACCTTGACCGCATACGGCTGGTCATACGTCGAGTAGTCGAAAATCTCCTGGCAGCGAATGGTCCGGATGCGGGTGCACAGCCCGGCGGCGATGACGGCCAGTGCGTCGTTGCCCCAGCCAGGATCCACACCGCTGACAAGCAACGTGGCGCCGCCCTCCTCGGCGGCCTGGGTGAGCCGGTCGACCCACTCCGGCGGCGCTGAGCGCGGGTCGTAGAGCGAGTACAGCGACGGCGTCACCACGTGCTTGCCCGCCTGCAGGCAGCGCACGATGTCGTTGACGGCCTCGTCCGGGCGGATGTCGCCCGAGGCCATGTATGCGACGGCGTCACAGCCGGCTAGTGCGGCGTCGACGTCGGTGGTGGCTGCGACTCCCGTCTCGGGGTCGAGCCGCGCGAACGTCGCGGCGTCCTTGCCCTCTTTGTCCGGCGACGACGTGATGACACCGGACAGCTGTAACCCGGGAAACGCCGCGGCGGACCGGATAGCTGTAGCCCCCATATTGCCTGTTCCCCACACCGCGACTCGAAGCACCCGGACAGCCTAGCCACAGGCTCGTGATGAACCTCACAGAGGGCTGAATTTGCAGCTCAGACACCTGTCAACTGCGGTTTTGGCGCGTCTCCCAACCAGTGGGTTACTTAGCTCGTGGAAATTGCCCTCGGACGCTTTGTGTTGAAGTTACTGAACGGTATAGTTCGGGCCAGTTACTGGTGGGTAACTTAGACACAAGTACCCAACCGCAAGTGGCATTCTCGACGAGGAGGAAACGTGAGCCACTATAAGAGCAACGTCCGTGACCAGGTATTCAACCTGTTCGAGGTTCTCGGCGTGGACAAGGCGCTCGGTGAGGGCGCATACGCCGACCTGGACGCTGACACCGCTACTGAGATGCTGGGCGAGATGGTCCGGCTGGCCGAGGGCCCGATCGCAGAGTCGTTCGCCGACGCCGACCGCAACCCCCCGGTATTCGACCCCAAGACCCACAGGGTGGCGCTGCCCGAGTCGTTCAAGAAGTCGGTCCGCGCGCTGCTTGACGGCGGCTGGGACAAGATCGGCCTCGACGAGGACCTCGGCGGCATGCCGATGCCCCGCGCGCTGCAGTGGGCGCTGATCGAGCACGTTCTCGGCGCCAACCCCGCCGCGTACATGTACGCAATGGGCGCGGGTATGGCGCAGATCCTGCACAACCTCGGTACCGAGGAGCAGAAGAAGTGGGCCGTGTTCGCCGCCGAGCGCGGTTGGACCGCGACCATGGTGCTCACCGAGCCCGATGCCGGCTCCGATGTCGGCGCAGGCCGTACCAAGGCCATCAAGCAGGACGACGGCTCCTGGCACATCGACGGCGTGAAGCGCTTCATCACCTCCGGTGACGCCGACGACATCGGCGAGAACATCCTGCACCTGGTGCTGGCCCGCCCCGAGGGCGCCGGAGCCGGCACCAAGGGTCTTTCGCTGTTCTTCGTGCCGAAGTTCCTCTTCGACCCCGAGACCGGCGAGCCCGGCGAGCGCAACGGCGTGTTCGTCACCAACGTCGAGCACAAGATGGGCCTGAAGGTCTCCACGACCTGCGAGCTGTCCCTCGGACAGCACGACGTCCCCGCCAAGGGCTGGCTCGTCGGCGAGGTCCACGAGGGCATTGCCCAGATGTTCGACGTCATCGAGCAGGCTCGAATGATGGTGGGCACCAAGGCCATCGCCACGCTGTCCACCGGTTACCTCAACGCACTGGACTACGCGAAGAACCGCGTGCAGGGTGCTGACCTGACCCAGATGACCGACAAGACCGCGCCGCGCGTGACCATCACGCATCACCCGGACGTGCGTCGTTCGCTGATGACCCAGAAGGCCTACGCCGAGGGTCTGCGCGCGCTGTACCTGTACACCGCGACGTTCCAGGACGCGCCGGTGGCCAAGGCGCTCCACGATGTGGACGCCGAGCTGGCGGTCAAGGTCAACGATCTGTTGCTGCCCATAGTCAAGGGTGTCGGCTCGGAGCAGGCGTACGCCAAGCTCACCGAGAGCCTGCAGACCTTCGGTGGTTCGGGCTTCCTGCAGGACTACCCGATCGAGCAGTACATCCGTGACGCCAAGATCGACTCGCTTTACGAGGGCACCACGGCCATTCAGGCGCAGGACTTCTTCTTCCGCAAGATCGTGCGGGACAAGGGACAGGCGCTGGCCTACGTCGCCGGACAGGTCGACACGTTCGTCAAGAACGAGTCGGGCAACGGCCGGCTCAAGGCCGAGCGGGCGCTGCTGGCCACCGCGCTTGAGGACGTGCAGGGCATGGCCGCGACGCTGACCGGCTACCTGATGGCCGCGCAGGAGAACCCTGCCGAGCTCTACAAGGTGGGCCTGGGTTCGGTGCGCTTCCTGATGAGCGTCGGCGACCTGCTCATCGGCTGGTTCCTCCAGCAGCACGCCGCCAAGGCCATCGAGGCGCTCGACGCCGGGGCCAGCGGTGACGATCGCGCCTTCTACGAGGGCAAGATCGCGGTGGCATCGTTCTTCGCGAAGAACATGCTTCCGCTGCTCACCAGCACCCGTCAGGTGATCGACACCCTCGACAACGAGGTGATGGAGCTCGACGAGGCGGCGTTCTAAGCCTTCTGGAACATGTGAGCCGCTTCGACACAAAACGCCCCCGGACTTCCCGGGGGTGTTTTGCGTTGTCGGGACCGGATTCTCGATACATCCTCGGTGGAGGTTGGACGCCGATTCTTAGCTCGCGCCTTAAGCTGATTGCGTCGGCGGGCTCGGCGTCAATGCGGTATGCGTATTCGAGCCGCACGTGATACCGCCTTCCATCACTACCACGGTGCACCGGGACGGGGGCCGAATATTTCGATCGACAGCGGCCTACGAGTTCTGCGACGCCGTCGAGCGTTTCGTCCGAACGCCGATCGACCGGATCACCACCAACCGCTACACCCAACGTTCACGAAAGGAGCCGGCATGAAGCATGTTTCGACTCACGCCGCCGCGTGGCGTGCCTGCCTCGGTATCGTCGCCTCCGCGTCATTGTTGCTGGCCGGCTGCTCTTCGTCATCTAATTCGACTGCCCCCCAATCGAATCCAAGCAAAACCACCACGTCAGCGGCGGCCACGCCGGCTGCGACACCTGCTGTCGCTCAGGGCGCCGAGCGTGGTATGGCCGACGTGCCGTGGTCGCAGGTCGGCCCGGGGTGGATGCTGGTCGTCTGGACCCCCGTCACGCCGCACATGCCCGGCGACGAACCCCCGGCGGGTGACCCGACGCCCGAGACCGCCACCAACGTGTTGTATCTCGTCAGCCCGGCGGGTGACCGGTACTTCATCACCGAGTTCCCGCCCGCCGACGGCCTGCCGGGCCTGGTCGACTGGTCAGGCGACGGCAGCCACGCCCTGTTCAAGGTGCAGCACGGTTTCGAGGCCACGGCGATCTCGATCGATCTGCACACTGGCGCGCGGACCTCCGTTCCGGTCGACGGCGACACGGCCTACACCCGTCCGGACGGCAAGGCGCTGCTGGTGACCGGCTTCAACGGAGACGAGTCCCGCACGCTCAAGCGGATCGACATGGAGGGCAATGAACAATTCGTCTACCCGATCAAGGATTTGGGCGGTGCGGGAAGGTTCGGTGGCGACTACCTGGCGACGCCCGACGGAACTCAGCTCGTGCTGGCCACTGAGAACCTCGGCAACAAGATCTCGCCGAGGACCGACCAGAGCCTGGTGGTGATGAGCAACGACGGATCCATCGTTCGCACGCTGGCGGCGCCGATGCCCGAGGCGGAGTGCATCCCGGTGAAGTGGTGGACCCCCGGCGTGATCCTTACGCACTGCGGCGGCGGAGGAGAGCAGCTGTGGAAGGTCCCGCTCGACGGCAGTAAGCCCACCGCGTTGACCGGGGTCAACCCGCGCGACGAGAACGATCCTCACTTCGAGGACAACCTGGGCAACTGGGACGCATACCGGCTGCCCAGTGGCACCTTCCTTCCGACAGCGGCAGGATGCGGCACCGTGTTCGTGTCCCGACTGACGCCGGATCGGGGCACTCGACGGGTGGACATCCCCGGCGTCTCCGGCAGCGCCGAACTCGCAGGCGTGAGCGGTGACAAGCTGGTGATCCTCGGCGAGGTGGGAATGTCGCCGCGCGAGCGCGGATGCGGCGGTGGGACATCGCTGGTGACCTACGATCCTGTGGCCAACACCTCGACCGTGCTGCTCGGGCCGCCGATCACCAAGGGCGGCGACATCGAGTATTTCCGTCTCTACCCGAGCGAGAAGTGACCAATACCATCACGCTTCCACGATTGGCCTAGAGAGCGTCGACGCCGGTCCTGCCGCCGTCACTGAAATTCTCGGTCCACCGGCTGCCGTCCCACCAGCGCAGCTCGTGGCGCGCCGACGGATCCGGCATCCATGCACCGGGCGGGGCGGCGAGAACGTCGGCGATGCGCGCGAACAGCTTCTCGATGTTGGCGCGATTTCTGCCCCAGTCGACCAGACCGATCTTCAGCGCCGAATGAATGGTCACCTCGACGCCATCTGGAGCCACCGGTCGAAGGGTCACCTCGAGGTTCTCGCCCCAGGTCGCCAAGGACATGCCGGTGGAAAGCCGGATGCGGCCTGCGGCGGGGTCGCCGAACTGCGCCGTCATCGCCTCAGCTCTTCCGGCATCGCACACCGCATGGAAGACGTTGTCGTACCGGCGGGAAAACACTCGCGATTCTGATTTCGACGTAGCCACCGGCACATTATTCACGGCAAAAAGGGCGGGTTCGGGAGGACACTTGAGGGCGTCTCATTAGTTCTCGCGCGTCCGGCTTTCGCCTCTATACCGGCACTTCGGACTGGTCACTCCCGAACCCGTCGTGCGCTCGATCGTACGCTTGTGACTGCGGTCACACCAGAGAAATTTTGGGCGGTTATGAGTCCTTCGAGCGCAGCAGCGCGCGGGTGCGCGCACGCCCCTCGGGGGACGGGTCGAAGGTGACGGCGGCGAACTCGTTGACCCCTGCTGCGGCCAGTTCGTCGAGGCGATCGGACACCGTGTTCTCGTCGCCGATGATCGCGGCATCCTCCGGTCCGGAGAACCCCTCCCGGTCGAGCATCGCGCGGTAGGACGGCAGCTGCCCGTAGATCGCGAACTCCTCGGCGGCCCTTGCGCGTGCGGCAGCAACGTCGTCGGTGACGCTCACTGGTAACGAGGCAGCGACGCGCACCGCGTTCTCGGGGCGGCCAGCCTCGGCGGCGGCCTCACGCAGCGCAGGGCCGACGTGTTCGGCGAGCGTCTTGGGTCCAGTCATCCACGTCAGCGTCCCCGCGGTTCGCCGGCCAGCCAGCCGCAGCATCTGCGGACCAAGCGCGGCGATGTACACATCCGGCGTCGGCGCACCGGGAATCTGCAGCGTCGCGCGGGTGGTCACGGTCTCCCCGACCGCCTCTGCGGGCTGCCCGGCCAGCAGTGGCAGCAGGCCGTCGAGGTATTCGCGCATCCTGCGTACTGGCTTGTCGTAGGAGATTCCCCACATCTGTTCGGTGACCATCTTGTGGCTCATGCCGACACCGAGGGTGAACCGGCCGCCTGCGATGGCGTTGAGTGTGAGCGCCCGCTGTGCCAGCTGCGTCGGATGCTGTACCTGGATCGGCAGCACACCGGATCCGACCTCGATGGTGTCGACCTCGTGAAAAGCGACGGCAAGGATGGTCAGTAGATCCGGATCGTAGGGAAGCTGGGCCATCCAGACCCTGCGGAAGCCCTCGGCACGCAGTTCGGTGAGGTTCTTCACGACGGCGTCGACGGGCGAACCGCCATCCGTGCCATTGAGTAATCCGACGAGGCTGAGGCTGGTCTGCATGCTCACCATCGAAGCACTCGTGGCCGAAAAATAAGAGCCCCGTATTGCCGTCGGGTCGGGGGGTCAGACGGCAACACGGAGCTACGAGGTCTATCGACTACCCGCGCGGGCCCGTTACAGCCTCGTCAAAAGTTTTTTCTACGCCTCGAGAATGGCCGCAACACCCTGGCCACCGGCTGCGCAGATGGAGATGAGGCCGCGGACCGGCTGACCGGTCTCTCCGCCCTCTTCTTCTTTCCTCTGCTTCAGCTGCTTGGCCAGCTGCGCCACGATCCGTCCGCCGGTTGCGGCGAACGGATGCCCCGCAGCGAGTGACGAACCGTTGACATTGAGCTTCGACCGGTCGATCGACCCCAGCGCTGCGTCCAGACCGAGGCGCTCCTTGCAGTACTCCTCGGACTCCCACGCCGCCAGCGTGGCCAGCACCACCGATGCGAACGCCTCGTGGATCTCATAGAAGTCGAAGTCCTGCAGGCTCAGACCGTTTCGGGCCAGCAGTCGCGGCACCGCGTAGGTCGGCGCCATCAGCAGTCCGTCCTTACCGTTGACGTAATCAACCGCGGCCGTCTCGGCGTCGACGTAGTACGCCAACGGTTCGATGCCGTGCGCCGCCGCCCACTCGTCGGTCGCCAGTAGCGACACCGAGGCGCCGTCGGTTAGCGGCGTCGAGTTGCCCGCCGTCATCGTGGCGTCGCCGGCCTTCACGCCGAACACCGGCTTGAGCGACGCAAGCTTCTCCGCCGACGAATCCGGACGCAGGTTGTTGTCGCGGTAAACCCCGAGGAACGGCGTGACGAGGTCGTCGAAGAAGCCGCGGTCGTACGCGGCTGCCATGTTGCGGTGACTGGCCGCGGCCAGCTCGTCCTGGTCGACGCGCTTGACGCCCATCTGTTTGGCGGTCATGGCGGCGTGCTCACCCATCGACAGGCCGGTGCGGGGCTCGCTGTTGACGGGGATCTCCACGCCGAGCGCGGCGGGCAGCTTGCCAACAAGCTTGAGCCGGTCGACGTTGGACTTCGACCGGCGCAGCCCGAGCAGCACGCGGCGCAGGTCGTCACCGAAGGCGATCGGAGCGTCGGAGGCGGTATCAACACCTCCAGCCGCCGCCACCTCATATCGTCCTGCGGCCACACCGTCGGCGGCAGCGATCGTCGCCTGAAGGCCGGTGCCGCACGCCTGCTGAATGTCGAATGCGGGCGTGTACGACGACAGCGCGCTGCCGAGGACGCACTCACGCATCAGATTGAAGTCGCGGCTGTGCTTGAGCACCGCACCGCCGATCACGGCGCCCAGCTTCTCGCCTTCAAGGTTGAAGCGATCGATGAGCCCACCCAGAGTCGCGGTGAACATGTCCTGATTGGACGCGTTTGCGAAGGCGCCATCCGACCGTGCGAACGGAATCCTGTTGCCGCCGAGAATGGCGACGCGTCGGCTGGTGTGTTTGGCCATGGGGGCCATCCTACTCACCGTCCTTACTCTGGAGTAAGTTAGGTCTCATGGCTACCGATCTGTACTCGCAAATCGTCCATTCGGCGCCAGGATCGTTCCTCGCCAAGCAGCTCGGCGTGCCGCAGCCCGAGACGCTGCGCCGCTACAAGCCCGGCACTCCGCCGCTGGCGGGCTCGCTGCTGATCGGCGGTGACGGCCGGGTCGTCGAGCCGCTTCGCACCGCGCTTGCCGAGGACTACGACGTGGTGTCGAACAACCTCGGCGGCCGCTGGGCCGACTCATTCGGCGGGCTGGTGTTCGATGCGACAGGCATCACCGAACCGGCGGGCCTCAAGGGCCTCTACGAGTTCTTCACCCCGCTGCTGCGCAACCTCGGGCCGTCCGGCCGCATCGTCGTCATCGGCACGACACCCGAGGAGACCGGCAGCGCTCACGAACGCATCTCGCAGCGCGCGCTCGAAGGTTTCACCCGCTCGCTGGGCAAGGAGTTGCGGCGCGGATCGACGGTGGCGCTGGTGTACCTGTCCGCAGACGCCAAGCCTGCCGCGACCGGCCTGGAGTCGACGCTGCGGTTCATCCTGTCCGGCAAGTCGGCATACGTCGACGGGCAGGTGTTCCGGGTCGGCGCGGCCGACTCGGCACCGCCTGCCGATTGGGATCGGCCTCTCGACGGCAAGATTGCGCTGGTGACCGGTGCCGCCCGCGGCATCGGCGCCACCATCGCCGAGGTATTCGCCCGTGACGGAGCAAGCGTCATCGTCGTCGACATCGAGGGCGCAGCCGAGGCGTTGGAGCAGACCGCCACGAAAGTCGGAGCGACGGCGCTAACGCTCGACGTCACAGCCGACGACGCGGTTGACCGGATCTCGGAACACATGCGCGAGCACTACCACGGCTCTCACCTCGACATCCTCGTCAACAACGCGGGCATCACCCGCGACAAGCTGCTGGCCAACATGGACGAGGCGCGTTGGGATTCCGTCGTTGCCGTGAATCTGCTTGCACCGCTTCGGCTTAGCGAAGGCCTGGTGGAGAACGGGACCATCCCCGAGGGCGGCCGGATTGTCGGACTATCGTCGATGGCGGGCATTTCGGGCAACCGCGGGCAGACCAACTACGCGGCCACCAAGGCGGGCATGATCGGGCTGACGGACGCACTGGCGGCCGCCTATGCCGATAAGGGCATCACGGTTAACGCGGTCGCGCCTGGATTCATCGAGACGAAGATGACCGAGGCGATCCCGCTGGCGACGCGGGAGATCGGCAGGCGGCTCAACTCGCTGTATCAGGGCGGCCAGCCTGTCGACGTCGCCGAGACCATCGCCTACTTCGCGAGCCCTGCGTCGAACGCCGTCACCGGGAACACCATCCGGGTGTGCGGCCAGGCCATGCTCGGCGCATAAGCTGACGACCATGACGCAACCGTCCGGGTTGATGAACCTGGTGCGCGCGGCAGCAGGAGCGTTGCCCTTCGTGCCGCGCGGCGACACGCTGACCGACCGCACTTTGACCGTGGATGACCTGACCATCGACCCGGCGAATGTGGCTGCGTACGCCAACGTCACGGGGCTGCGGTTCGGCGATGCGGTGCCACTGACCTACCCCTTCGCGTTGACATTCCCGACGGTGATGGCGTTGGTGACGGGCTTCGACTTTCCTTTCGCCGCAATGGGTTCGGTGCACATCGAAAACCACATCACGCAAACCCGACCGATCCTGGTGACTGACACAGTGTCGGTGCAGGTGCATGCGGAGAACCTCCGCGAGCACCGGAAAGGGCTGCTGGTCGACATCGTCACGGATCTGAACGTCGGCAACGACCGGGCGTGGCATCAGGTGACCACGTTCCTGCATCAGCAGAAGACAAGCCTGTCGGACGAACCGAAGTCGCCCCCGCAGAAGCAGCCCAAGCTCGGACCACCCAACGCGGTCTTGCGGATCACGCCGGGCCAGATCCGGCACTACGCGTCGATCGGCGGGGATCACAATCCGATCCACACAAACCCGATCGCCGCAAAGTTGTTCGGCTTTCCGACGGTGATTGCACACGGAATGTTTTCCGCTGCAGCGGTTCTGGCGAATATTGAGGGCCAGCTGCCCGACGCGGTGAAGTATTCGGTGCGGTTCGCCAAGCCGGTCGTGCTGCCCGCCCGCGCCGGGTTGTACGTCGACCGCGACTCCGACGGGTGGCAGCTCACACTACGGAACCTAGCGAACGGCGACCCGCATCTCACGGGCACGGTGACATCGCTTTAAGATCGCCAGGCATCTCATCGCCCCTTCGGTTCGATTGATGACGCAGGTACAGGCGACGAAAGGCAGCAATGAGCACTCACGCCGTCCTGGTACTCGCAGCGCTAGCTGAGTTTTTGGCCACGGTTAGCGTCATTTCATGTATCTGGATCTGGCTGACTCAGAAGAAGACGGTTCCATCGGATGGGTTGAACCGCACCGCCGTTGGCCACCGCGTCCACACAATCCAGGCACCAACGTCGCCAAATGAGCCCGACGATCCGGGTGCCTCCGCCGACTCAAGTGACAACCGATCCGTAGAGATCGATCCCAATCGGCCACGTCCCATCCAGCGACCCGAGTAGATAACGTGGCGGCCCGGGCGCCAGCCAGTGCGGACGTCTCACCAGAGCGAGTCCGAAAGCCCAAGGCCGAGTGGCGAGTTGGCCCGGTAGTCGAACATGTGTTCTAATACGAACCATGACTGTAGACACTCTGCCACGAGAAGCGCCGTCCACCGATTTCGACACTCCCGACAATGTGGTTCCTCCTGTCGAGAGCATCTCGGCTGAGGGCGCGCCTACGCCCGACGCGCCCGCCGATGCTGGTTCTGCCGAGGAGAAGCCGAAGAAGGTCCGGGCCAAGAAGACGGCAGGCAGGAAGCCCAAGACGCTTGAACTGACCCTGACAGTCACTGGTACCGCCGACGGCGATTGGCGCGCCGAGCTCAAGCAGGGCACTACCTTCCTGGCTCGCAACCTCTCCATCGCGGCCGCCGCCGTCTCTCGCGCGGCCAAGGAACTGCACGACGACCTCTCCACCCCGATCGACGAACTGATCGAAGAGGCCCGCTCCCAGCAGGCCGCCAAGGTCGCCGCCCTCGAAGCCGAATTAGAAGCGGCTCGCAAGGCCCTCGCCGACCTGGATTGAGCTGGCCGCCGGACGGCTCAAGCCCGGTTCGATCCGCTTTGCGTGCAGGTTCCTACAGCTCGGCGGCCGCGAACGCGTCGGCGGCGGCGAGGTCGAAGTCGCCGTGGTTGCTGCCAAGGCCCTGCGCGACGAGCCCCGCGACGGCGTTCCCGAGCACCGCGGCGTCGCGTGGCGTGCGGCCGCTGTTCATGCCGTACACGAAGCCCGCTGAGAAGGCATCGCCGCAGCCGGTGGTGTCCACCACGTCGACCGGCAATGCCGGAACCTGCTGTGTCCCATCGCTGCTGACGACCAGCGCACCTTCGGCGCCGCAGGTGACGGCCAGCAGTCCGGCCCCAGCATCGAGAAGCCGGCGGCTTCCCTCGGCAAGCTCCGTCGCCCCGGTGAAACCGAGGACCTGGTCCTCGTTGGGTAGCAGGTAATCGGTGTAGGCCATCGCAGGCGCGATTAGGTCGAAGGTGCCCATGCCGCCGGGCGCGATCAGGTCCACCGACGTTGTCGTTCCATTATCCTTCGCGTGCTTGAGAATTCGCGTTGCGAAGTCGGGGCCCAGCATCTCCGTCCCACCGAGGTGGACGTGGTCGGCGGCGGCGATGGCGTCCCAGTCGACGTCGTCGAGCGTGTACGCCAGATTGGCACCAAGGAGATGGAAGGCGGGTCGTTCACCGTTCGGTCTGATCGGCAATACCGACATCGACGTCGGCGCATCGGATTTGCGAACCACGAGCCCGGTGTCGATGCCCGCACGACCCAACAGGGACAGCAGGAGGTCGCCCGCCGGGTCAGTCCCGATCGCTCCTGCCGTGCGCACCTCCGCGCCGAGTTTGGCGAACGTCAGCGCCGTGCCCGCAGCCGTGCCTGCAGCAGTCATTCGCATCTGTTCGACCAACGCCGTTTCCTGCCCGGACGGAATGTCCGTGACGGGACGGATGAGCACGTCGAGAATGTGTGCACCCATCGCGATGACGTTCATTGGGCGACGAGCCTAGTGGGATAGACGAGATCGGGGTCGACGTTCTGTGCCTCGTACAGCCGTTTGGAGAGTCCGCCCTCGGCGATCAGCGCGTGGTGGTCGCCGATCTGTGCAATGCGCCCGTTCTCGAGGACAAGTATCCGATCTGCAACGGCGGCAATGAAGTCCATATCGTGACTGATGACGATGCACGTGCGATCCCTGGCATATTCGCGGATCACGCCGGTCAGCCTGGCCCGCTGGTCGGCATCGAGGTTCTCAGTCGGTTCGTCGCGCAATAGGACCTCGGGCTTGCGTAACAATCCGCGCGCCAGCGCGATCAGTCGCTTCTGGCCACCCGACGGCACCTGCACGTCCACCACCGTGTCATAGCCGTTGTGCATCTTCGATGGGTCAGTGATGACCGAATGTACTTGGGCGGCTTCGCATGCCGCCTCGATGTCCGCGTCGCTGGCATCCTGTTTGGCAAGGCGGATGTTCTCACGGATCGTGCCCTTGACGAAGAACGGGAACTGAGCGAGTTTGGACACCTGGTCGCGCAACGAGTCCATCGTGACTCCGCCGATATCGTGGCCGTCGACCAGAATCCGGCCCTGCTTCGGGTCGAGGAAGCGCAGCACGAAGTTCAGCACCGTCGACTTACCTGATCCGATGCCTCCCACCAAGGCGACCGTCTCGCCCTCGCTGATCGCGAACGACAGTCCGTCGAGAACATTCTGCCCCGGCGCGTAGCCGAAGACCACGTCTCGAAAACGAGATGGCCATGGACATCGCCGAGTGCGACTGCGTCCTGGCGGTCCTGGACCGTCGGGCGAGTGTCGAGCAACTCATAGGTCGACGCCACGTTGGGGGCCACAGCGTGGTACGTGGTGTACGCGCCCAAAACCCGTTGCGCCGCTCCGAACATCGTCGGGACCATCCCGACGAACACCATCAGGCCGGCGAACGTCAAGCCGAAGCGTGCGCTGTACCCGATGCCCACCAGTAACACCACGACCGTACTGATTGCGACGAACACCTGGGACCCGTTCACCGTGCCCTGCATCCAGACCACGATCGACGCGTCGCTCTTCGCAGCGCGATCGGAAACCTCATGGAATCGTCTGCTACGCATGGACTGCGCATTGAACAACTGGATCTCGGAGATCCCGCTCACCGTCTCCTCGAGCACAGAGGCCATCGCGCGGTCCGCATTCAGCAACCGGCGCGTCGCCGCCTGGACGTGACGGCCCGCGAACCTCAATGACAACAAGGCCAGTGGTGTAAGTACCAGCGCGGCGATCGTCATCTGCCACGATATGGCCAGCAGATAACAGATCGCGGCGATCAGCACGATTGCGTCGATCAGCGGTGGGATCAAGCAGTCGGTCAGAAGCCCTTGCACACCAGCGGATTCGGTCAGCACGCGCTGCATCAGAGCGCCGCTGCGCGACGCGGTGAAGAAGTCCAGTGACAGGATTTGCAGGTGGTCGTGCACGCGCTGGCGGATGTCCGTCACCAGCAGCCGGTCGACCTTCGCGCCGACCCAGGCGTTGATGAAGTACATCAGATGAGTCAGCAGCAGCGAGATCGCCCACGCCGCCAGCAGCACCTCGAACGGAACGACCGGGCCCGCCATTGAACCAAGCAGATCGTCATCGGTGGCGAGGACCGGCCCCTGATAATCCCAAACCCTGCTTAGGTTTCCGCTCGCGCCAGCCTCGGCGACGACCTGCATCATGGGCCCGAAGGCAGCGGCCGAAATGTACGGCAACGCCGACGCAATCAGGCCGAGCACAAACGAGACCACGATGAGGCCGCGCACCGCTCGCAACATGCCCAGACTGCGCCACACCAGACCTCGGGGCGTCGTTTCGGCCAACTGAGCCACCGCTTCCGGCCCAGTGACCGGTGGGTCGATCACTTCATGGTCAGAATGGCCGAAGCGCGCGGCAAAAGTTGGGTGATGGCTGGAACTAGCCGGCGGCCGCCGACTGAGCATCCTTATCCGAGGGCGTACCCTTCAGGCCCCGCCAGAACAGGTTGATCATCAATTCGGCGGCCTCATCGACGCCGGCATCGCCGGTGCTGACCCGGGTGGCGATCGCCTCACCCGCACCCACTAAAGCGACAGCCATCATCTCGAAGTCGGTGTCGGGTTCTGGATGACGGGTGCCCGAGCTCAGCAGCCTGCCGACCAGGTCGATGATCCGCTCGCGGCCTTCACGCACCGTATGGGCGAACGCCTGCGAGCTAGTGGCCTGGGTGTAGAGCACCATCCACGACGCGCGATTGGTGTCAATGTAGGTCAGGAATGCCAGAACGGCGTTGCGCAGCAAGTCCTTTGGGCTTCGGGCAAAGTCGATCTTGCCGCGCACGTCGTCGACGAATCGCGTCAGCTCGCGGTCGAGGCACGCCCCGAACAGCTCCTCCTTCGAGCCGTAGTACAGGTACAGCATCGGTTTGGAGATCTCCGCCTCGGCGGCGATCGCGTCCATCGACGTCTCGTGATAGCCGTTGACAGAGAACATCTGCACCGCGGCGTCCAGCATCTGCTGCTCGCGCACGGCGCGCGGCAAACGTTTAGTGCCTCCGGCCATCACTAAAGAGTAAGCAATGAATGCCCCGGTCAGCCGCCACAGCGCGACATTGCCTCATCCGCCGCACCGCGGAGAGGGTCCCTTGACCGCGGCGATCCGCAGCACCGATGCGTCCACCGCCGACATCGTCAGCTCCCCCGCCGCCAGCGCCTTCTCCAGCCGATCCAGCACCGCGGGAACCTCGTCGGTGGTGACCCACAGCGCCACGTCCGCGCCTGCCTGCAGTCCGCGCAGCGCCGCTTCGGCGACACCCATCCTGTCGGAGATGGCCTGCATGCTGGACAGGTCGTCGGTGAACACCACGCCGTTGAACCCGGGCCCGCCGTAGTCGCCGGAACGCAGCAGCGCGTAAGCCGCTGGGCTCAGGCTCGCGGGGTCGCTGCCGGTCAGCCCCGGCACCTCGATGTGTCCAACCATGACGGCGACCGGGGCTTGTGTGGTCAGCGTGCGGTACGGGATCAGGTCGTTGGTCTGCAGATCCGCGATCGGCGGGGTGACGACGCTTCCGGTGTGCGTGTCACCCGAACCGTGGCCGTGTCCGGGGAAGTGCTTGAGCACCGGCAGCAGGCCGGCGTCGCGCAGCCCGCGGGCGTAGGCGCCTGCGTAGTCGGTGACGGCCGCCGGGTCGGCGCCGAAGGAGCGATCGCCGATCACGGTGTCGTCAGGAGCGTTGGTGACGTCGACGACCGGCGCGAAGTCGATGGTGATGCCGAGCTTTCTCATCGCCTGCCCACGTGCGAGGGCGATGCTGTACACCTCTTCGGGCGTGTGGCTGGCCGCCAGCACCCGAGGCGACGGCTGGCTGCCGATCAGTGGGGCCAGCCGGGACACTCGGCCGCCCTCCTCGTCGACGCTCACGGCGAGCGGTAGCGGGGCCGCCGACGCGGCGATACTGGTCAGCGACCCGTCGGAGACCATCGACAGGTCAGTCCAGCTGCCGACCATGATGCCGCCGACGTGCTGGGTGTCAACGACAGCCCGCGCATCGGCGGCGCCGGTGACCCCGACCATGAGCAGCTGCGCTAGCTTGTCGCGCGTCGACATGCCCGCCAGCAGCGCTTGACCCTCGCCGCATGCGGGTGCCACGGGATCAGCAGCGGGAGCCGGGGCCGCTGTGGCGGCCATCGTGGGCGCCGTGACGGACGAGGCCGGTGCGGCGGGTTGTTCAGCGGCGGGCGAGCAGGCGAGCACGAGGCCCGACATCGCAGCCAATAAGCACAGTCGCGAGAAGGCCATGGCCCACGACCCTAGTAGGAACTGAAGCCGCGCTCTATCCCGTGGTCGTCGAGCCAGCTGACGGGGCCGGGTTCTTACTGGGCGCTTCCGAAGCCTGGATCAGTCCTGTGGAATTGCTGCTGGAGAACCGCAAGAACCTTGTGAGCAAATTTTTCCGGGCGTACGCTCAAGCAGGTCTTAGTACACGTGAAACCACATATTTCGGTAGTCAAGAATCGGGGGGTCAGCAAATGCGCGCGAAGCTCACAATGGCCCTGGCCGCCGCCGCAGCGGGCGTCATCTGCCTGGCCCCTATAGCCCAAGCCGAAGAGACCGCGCCGGATCGCCCTACGACTGGCGACTCGACCCTCAGTCTCAACGTCGCTCCGACGATCGGCGACGTCACCACCATCGTCGGGGTGAGCATCGGCATCCCGACTCACGTTATTCCCCCGGGCCAGCCCGGCGAGGAGCAGACCGGGGCTCTTCCTATCCCCGGCGTCAGCATCATGGTCAAAGGCGGGTCTAGCACCAACGTCACAAACATTGTGCGTCTTTGCATAACCTGCCGCCGCTGATCCTTAGCACCACGTGTAGATAGTCGTGGCCGTGCCAGCCGTCGGCCATGGACCTTAATAGGAACTGAAGCCGCGCTCTATCCCGTGGTCGTCGAGCCAGCTCCGCTCGCCACGCGGCATGATCTCCTCGACGTGGGCGCATACCAGGTCAACCACGTCGACGTCGGGTCCGGCGCCGAGCACCTGCCGGAGAAGATCGAACTGATCCGGTGCGACGGTGATCCAGTACTCGTAGTTGTGCCCCTCGTCTCCCATGTAGGCGGATTCATCGCCGTTGAACACCAGGGATCCGCCGTCGTTGTAGCTAACCCGCACCGTGCAGGTCGCGTTGCGCCAAAAGACGCGTTCGGGCGGGGGCACGCCGGACATTGTCTGCTACTTTGGCCGGATGGACCGGTTCCTCGTGCCCGCCGCGGCCAGCATCGTCGTCGGCCTGCTGCTGGGCGCGGCCGCCATCTTCGGCGTGACGCTGATGTTGCAGCAGGACACAAAGCCCCCGCTGCAGGCGGGCGATCCGGCATCATCGGTGCTCAACAGGGTCGAGTACGGCGACAGAACCTGATTTGCGGACAGCTGCGCTGTCCTCGGACGTTGATATGCCGCAGCCGCTCTCGCGGCGCTGGCTGTGGATGGTCGCGGCAGCGGGGCTGATTCTCACTTTCGCCCAGTCGCCCGGACAGATCTCGCCTGACACCAAACTCGACCTCACCGCCAATCCGCTGCGGTTTCTCGCGCGCGCGTTCAACCTGTGGAACAGCGAGCTGCCGTTCGGCCAGGCGCAGAACCAGGCATACGGCTATCTGTTTCCGCACGGGGCGTTCTTCCTCGCAGGCGACCTGGTCGGCATTCCTGGCTGGGTGACGCAGCGACTGTGGTGGGCGCTGTTGCTCACCATCGGCTTCTGGGGCCTGCTTCGGCTCGCCGAGGCGCTCGGCATAGGCACCCATACCTCCCGCATCATCGCCGCCGCCGCGTTCGCGCTGTCCCCGCGGGTGCTGACCACGCTCGGCGCGATCTCCTCGGAGACGCTGCCGATGATGCTGGCGCCGTGGGTGCTGCTGCCGGTGATCCTGGCGCTGCGGGGCCAGGGTTCCGTACGAATACTGGCCGCCCGCTCGGCGGGGGCGATCGCTCTGATGGGTGCGGTCAACGCCGTCGCCACGCTGACCGGCTGTCTGGCCGCCATCATCTGGTGGGCGGCACACCGGCCGAACCGGCTATGGCTGCGCTTCACCGCGTGGTGGCTGTCGTGTGCGGTGCTTGCGGTGCTGTGGTGGGTGGTCGCGCTGGTGCTGCTCGGCCGGATCAGTCCGCCGTTCCTCGACTTCATAGAGTCCTCCGGCGTCACAACGCGGTGGATGTCGCTGACCGAGATGCTGCGCGGCACCGACGCCTGGACCCCATTCGTCGCGCCGAACGCCACCGCCGGCGCCTCATTGGTGACGGGGTCGGTCGCGGTGTTGGCGACGACGTTGGTCGCGGCGGCAGGCATGGCCGGGCTGGCGATGCGCACGATGCCTGCGCGTGGCCGCCTCATCGTGATCCTGCTGATCGGTGTGGTCTTGCTAGCGGTCGGTTACTCGGGTGGTCTGGGATCGCCTGTCGCCCAACAGGTTCAGGCGTTGCTCGACGCCGGTGGCACCCCGCTGCGCAATATGCACAAGCTGGAGCCGCTGCTGCGGCTGCCGCTGGCACTCGGGCTGGCGCACTTGCTGGGCCGAATTCCGTTGCCAGGCAGCGCACCGCGCCGCGAGTGGGTGACCGCGTTCGCCCATCCCGAGCGCGATAAGCGTGTCGCCGTCGGGGTCGTGGTGCTGGTGGCGTTGGCCGCGGCCACATCGCTGGCCTGGACCGGCAGGCTCACCCCGCCCGGCGCATTCGTCGCGATCCCGCAGTATTGGCACGACGCCGCCGACTGGCTCGACGAGCACAACACGGGCGGCCGCGTACTGGTGGCTCCCGGCGCGCCGTTCGCGACGCAGATGTGGGGTAACAGCCACGACGAGCCCCTGCAGGTGCTCGGCAACAGTCCGTGGGGTGTGCGCGATTCGATTCCGCTGACACCGCCGGAAACCATCCGCGCTCTCGACTCCGTGCAGCGACTGTTCGCAGCTGGCCGACCATCGGCGGGGCTCGCAGATACGCTTGCCCGCCAAGGAATTTCGTACGTGGTGGTGCGCAACGACCTCGACCCCGAGACATCACGGTCGGCGCGCCCGCTGCTGGTGCACCGGACCATAGAAGGATCGGGCGGGCTCGTCAAAGTGGCGCAGTTCGGTGAGCCCGTCGGCCCCGGCACGCTTTCAGGGTTCATCACTGACAGCGGGCTTCGGCCGCTCTATCCGGCAGTGGAGATCTACAAGGTGGATGCGCCGACGATCCCGTCGACGCCGTACCTGGTCGACACCGATGCGATGACGCGCGTTGACGGCGGGCCCGAAGCACTGCTGCGCCTCGACGAGCGCCGCAGGCTGCTGGGCCGGCCGCCGCTTGGGCCGATGCTGCTGACCGGCGACGCGCAGCGCGCGGGCCTAACGTTGCCCCCGGGAAAAGGGGTCACCGTGACCGATACCCCGGTCGCCCGCGAAACGGATTACGGCCGGGTCGATGACCATTCGTCGGCGATTCGGGCACCCGGCGATCGGCGGCACACCTTCAACAGGGTGCTCGACTATCCCGCAAGGGGCGCCGAAACGGTGTACGGGCAGTGGAACGGCGGACGGATCACGGTGTCGAGTTCGGCGTCGGACTCGACAGCGCTGCCCAACGTCGCACCGGCGACAGGGCCTGCGGCGGCCATCGACGGCGATTCGTCGACGAACTGGGTGTCCAATGCGCTGCAGTCGGCCGTCGGCCAATGGCTGCAGGTCGACTTCGACCACCCGGTCACCAACGCCACGCTCACGATCACGCCAAGCGCCACTGCGGTGGGCGCGCAGGTCCGGCGTATCGAGGTGTCTACCGTCACCGGCACCAGCACGCTGCGCTTCGACGAGCCAGGCAAGCCGTTGACCGTTGCGTTGCCCTACGGTGAGACACCGTGGGTGCGGATCACCGCCGTTGCCACCGACGACGGCTCGGCGGGCGTGCAGTTCGGCGTCACCGACTTCACCATCACGCAGTACGACGCGAACGGCTTCGCGCATCCCGTCAGCCTGCGCCATACCGTGGTAGTGCCCGGGCCACCACCGAATTCTGCTGTCGCGCAATGGGACCTGGGATCTGAGCTGCTCGGTCGGGCGGGCTGCGCCGAGAGCCGGAACGGCACCCGGTGCGCGGCGAACATGGCGATCTCGCCCGAGGAGCCGGTGAACTTGAGCCGCACGCTGACGGTGCCTGCGCCGACCACGGTGACGCCGACGGTGTGGGTGCGCGCGCGCCAAGGACCCAATCTCGCCGATCTCATCAGCGCACCAGGCGCGGCGCGGGCCCTCGGCGACGCCGACCCGATCGATGTGCTGGGTTCGGCCTACGCGGCCGCCGACGGCGATCCTGGCACCGCATGGACCGCACCGCAGGGCGTCGTGCAGCACAAGACGGCGCCAACACTCACGCTCAAGCTGCCCGCCCGCAGCGACGTCGCCGGACTGCGAATAACGCCGAGTTCCTCAGTGCTGCCTGCACATCCGACGATGGTTGCGATCGACCTCGGCGACGGCCCCCAGGTTCGCCGGTTGTCCAGCGACGGCGGAACTCAGACTGTGGAACTGCGGCCACACGTCACGGACACCGTCAAACTGTCGTTGCTGAATTGGGACGACGTCATCGACCGCACCGCACTCGGCTTCGATCAGCTCAAGCCACCCGGCCTTGCCGAGGTCGTCGCGCTCGATGCGAAGGGTGCGCCTATCGCCGCGGCCGACGCAGCGCGCAACCGTGCCCGCGCCATCAATCTGCCGTGCGGGCGCGGCCCGATCATCGGTGTGGCGGGACAATTCGTCCAGACCTCGATCGCCACCACCGTCGGCGCGGTGCTCGACGGCGATCCAATTCCCGCAAAGCCGTGCCGATCCGAGCCGATCACGCTGCCAGCCGGTGAGCAGGAGTTGCTGATCAGCCCGGGTGCGGCGTTCGTGGTCGACGGCGTGCAGTTGGACTGGCCGCTCGGCCAATCGCAGACGGCGGCAACCGTTCCCGCGCCCACCCGCGATTGGAGCGCCGGCCACCGCGAGCTGGACGTCGCGCCGGCCACGTCGTCGCGGGTGCTGGTGGTGCCCGAAAGCATCAACCCCGGCTGGACGGCTCGAGCGGCGAACGGCTCCCGACTCGCCCCGGTCACCGTCAACGGCTGGCAACAGGGCTGGGTGCTGCCGCCGGGCACCGCTGGTCCGATCACACTGAGCTTCACCTCGAACGCGCTGTATCGGGCGGGGCTGATCGGCGGGCTGGCGCTGCTGCCGCTGCTAGCGCTGCTGGCGTTCTTACCGGTTCGACGGCCCCGACCCGACGACGAGGCGGCGCGGCCGTGGCGGCCGGGACCGGTGACGACGAGCATCGCGGTGGTGGTAGCTACGGCGGTGATCTCCGGCGTCACCGGCGTTGTCGTTGGCTGCGCGGCGGTTGGCGTGCGCTACCTTCTCCGTAGTCGCGAAAAGTTTTGCGATGCTTTGACGGTCGGACTCACCGCGGGCGGATTGACCCTTGCCGGTGCGGCGCTGAGCCAGAGTCCGTGGCGCTCAGTCGACGGGTACGCGGGGCACTCCGGCGGTGTCCAACTTCTGGCGCTCGTCTCGGTAGCGATGCTGGCGGCGTCGACGGTGCCGGTGGTCAGAAAGCGCTCCGCCACACAGGCTCGCGACCTAGCATCGGCGGAGTGCCCAACCTCAACACCGCACGGGGAGCAATCGATACCGCAGACCTAGGCGTGACGCTGATGCACGAACACGTGTTCATCTTGTCCCTCGACATCACCGCCAACTATCCCGACGTCTGGGGCGACGAGGCCAAGCGGGAAGCCGACGCGATAGAGCGGCTGAACGAGCTGAAGTCCCGCGGTGTCGACAGCATCGTCGACCTCACCGTTATCGGGATGGGCCGCTACATCCCGCGGATCGCATCGGTCGCGGCGGCCACCGACATCAACATCGTGGTAGCTACCGGCGTGTACACCTACAACGACGTGCCGATGTATTTCCACTTCACCGGACCGGGAGGCGCGCTCGGCGACACCGAGCCGATGGTCGACATGTTCGTCCGCGACATCGAGCACGGCATCGCTGACACGGGCGTGAAGGCTGCGATCCTCAAATGCGCGACCGACGAACCGGGCGTCACTCCAGGGGTAGAGCGGGTGCTGCGGGCCGTCGCGAACGCGCACCGCCTCACCGGCGTACCAATCTCGACCCACACGCATGCGGCAACTCGGCGGGGTCTCGAGCAACAGCGCATCTTCGCCGAGGAAGGCGTCGACCTGTCACGGGTGGTGATCGGTCACTCGGGCGACACCACCGATCTCGACTACCTCGAGGAACTCATCGGCAACGGCTCCTACATCGGGATGGACCGGTTCGGTGTCGATGTCTTCCTGCCGTTCGAGGACCGGGTGAACACCGTTGCCCGGATGTGTGAGCGCGGGCACGCCGACAAGATGGTGTTGTCGCACGATGCGGCCTGCTTC
The DNA here is from genome assembly GCA_963766465.1 of uncultured Actinomycetota bacterium. Classification (GTDB taxonomy): domain Bacteria; phylum Actinomycetota; class Actinomycetes; order Mycobacteriales; family Mycobacteriaceae; genus Mycobacterium. Next base: position 89,495 of record CAVXZT010000008.1, on the reverse strand, counting down.
ATGGACTGGGTGCCAGAAGAACTGTTGCCGGCCCTGCCAAACTGGCACTACCTGCATATCCACAACGACGTCATCCCCGCGCTGAAGGACCGTGGCGTCACGGACGAGCAGCTCAACACGATGCTCGTCGACAATCCCCGCAGAATCTTCGACAACCAGGGCGCCTACTGATGACGGCACCCGTCCCGCCGATCGGCACCCAGTTCTCCGCGCTGGCCGAACAGTCGCCCGACGAACCGGCAGTCACCTGCGAGGGCCGCACCCTGACCCGAGGCGAACTCGACAAATCGACCAACCGGCTGGCGCGTGCCTACGCCGAACTCGGTGTGCGCCAAGGCGAGTACGTGACGATCGTGCTGCCCAACTCGATCGAATGGGTGCAAGCCGCGCTGGCCGCCTGGAAGCTCGGCGCGGTTCCGCAACCACTTTCGGCCCGGCTGCCCGACGCCGAGCTTGAGGGGCTGCTCGAGCTGAAGCCGCGGGCGCTGCTGGTAGGACGTGATGATCCGCGCGGCGTGATTCTCAGCGTGCCAGGGGATTTCGTTCCCGACCCTGGCCTGTCTGACGCACCGTTGCCCGAGGCGGTGTCGCCGACGTGGAAGGCGCTTGGCTCGGGTGGCAGCACCGGCAGGCCCAAGCTGATCGAGGCCGGCGGCGACAGTCGTTTTCCCGGTGCGCTCGCGGGGCTGATGATGGGCGCCCGGGAGGGCGACACCCAATTGATAGCCGTCCCGTTGAGTCACAACACCGGCATGAGCACCGCAACGGTCGGGTTGTTGATGCGACAGCATCTGGTGCTGATGCCGCGCTTCGACGCCGCCGAGTTCCTGAGGTTAATCAGCGAGCACCGGGTCGACTTCATCATCGCGGTGCCGACGATCATGCAGCGGCTACTCCCTGCCTACCGGGCCAACCCCGGCGCCTACGACCTGTCATCGATCCGGCGGCTTTGGCATGTCGGCGCTGCCTGCCCGCCCGCCGTCAAGGAGGCATGGATCGATCTGCTCGGACCCGAGGCGGTCTGGGAGTTGTACGGCGGCACCGAACTTCAGGCCATGACGTTCGTTTCCGGCACGCAATGGCTGGCTCATCGCGGTTCGGTCGGCGTGGTCGTTGCCGGCGAGATGAAGGTGCTCGACGACGACGGAAACGAATGCCGGCCGGGCGAGGTCGGTGAGGTCTACATGCGCCCGTCACCGGGCAGCGCGCCGACATACCGCTACGTCGGCGCCACTGCGAGAAGCCGCGACGGGTGGGATTCGCTTGGCGATCTGGGGTACTTCGACACCGACGGCTTCCTCTACCTCAACGACCGCCGTGTCGACATGTTCACCGTCGGCGGCCGCAACGTCTATCCCGCCGAGATCGAATCCGCCCTCTCAGCCCACCCGAATGTGTTGTCGTGCTTGGTGGTCGGCGTCCCTGACGATGATCTTGGCCAGGTCCCGTACGCCATCGTGCAGGCCGACGGGCTCGACGCGGCGGCCATCACCGCATTCCTGACCGAACGCCTCGCGGCCTACAAGGTGCCCCGCACGGTGGAGTTCAGCGACACCCCGCTACGTGACGATGCGGGCAAGGCGCGCCGGTCGGCGGTGCGCGACGAGGTCATCGCGCGGCGGCACGCTCAGGCGCGTCAGTAACCGAACTATCAAGTGGCGCAGGGTCGTTTCGCCTCTCCCAGCGCCGCAGCGCGACCCGGCACGGCGACTCGACCAGCGCGTAGCTGACCGCCGCGATCGCGAAGCCGAACAGCACGGTCAGCACCAGCACCACAGGCATGTGCCCGCTGAATGGGAACTCGCCGATGATCGGGAACACCATCGCCAGGGCCGCGAGGTGCCAGATGAACAGCCCGTATGACCACCGGCCCAGCGTCACCATCGTGGTGTTGCCCAGCATCCGGTGCGGGGTGTCGGGGCGGTCAAGCACCAGCGGGGCGATCAGCGCCGCCGCGACCACCGCGCCCATCGCCGCTTTCACGATGAATTGGCTGACGGTGCCCGGTGTCAGCCCTTCCGGGCCTGCCAGCGGAGACGCCGCTACCAGGAATGCGGCCACCGCAATCACCGCCATCAGCACCCGCCGACGGGCCAACCGGTGTAGCCAGCCGACGTCAGTAACGGTCAACTCTGCCAACAGCATCCCCGCGGCGAACCACGAGAAGAACGCGGGCGGCCAGTTCATCGGGTTGATGCCGTACGGCGCGTCGAACGGGATCAGCGACCACCCGAGGCTGGCCAGCGCCACGGCCGCGATCACCGGAATGCGGGCGCGTACCGGGAGGCGCCGCGCCAGCAGCGCAAGCAGTGGCAGCGCCAGGTAGAAGGCGACCTCGACGGATAGGCTCCACATCTGGGTCAGGCCTGCGGTCAGCGTCAGCGGAACATAGATCTGAGTCAGCGAAAGGTTCGCCAGCCAGACCGTGAGGTCGGCCTTGGCGTCGGGAAGCAACGTCAGGATCACCACGACCGCAACCAGGTAGCCCGGCATGATGCGCACGATGCGCGACCGCAGGTAGTGCCCGGTCGGCGGGACGGACCGCAATCCACGGGCCGCGGCGGCATGACCACGCCACAACAGGAAACCGGACAGCGCGAAGAACACCGCGACGGCGAGATCGAACCGACCGAACAGCCGGCCAGTGATTCCGCCGGTATGACCGGTCTGGAATGCGACGTGGGTCACGACCACGCCAATGGCGGCGCACGCGCGCATACCCTCGACCGCGGGCAGGAAGCCCCGAGTCCCGCCGATGGCCGAGGAGTCGCTCACGACGACCAGTGTGCCGTGCTGATCAATCGGCGGGAAAATGGGTAGCCAAGCGGCAGTCGGGGGAATGCAGTCGTACTAAGCGACGACCTTAGGTTCTGCTGTTAGGGTCGAACGGGTTTGCCTCCACTGCTGCCCCGCGAGCGGGTGGTACCCCAGGTCGGGCGCGTGGCGGCGCAGCTATAGGTCGCCGGACCTAAAGGAGGCACGGTTTGAACCGCGCAGTGGCGCTGCGTATCGCAGCGTGCGGAATCATGGGTTTTGGGGCTGCCCTGCTGATTGCCGCGCTGTTGCTGTCCACCTATACCGAGGGCAAGATCGCCAAGATTCCGCTCAACCTTGACGCCACGCTCGTCGCCGACGGAACGGGCACGGTGTTTGATCCCGAGTCGCTGAACTCCGACAAGTTCGTGATCAACAAGAACGTCCCGGTCACGGAGCAGGAGAACGTCAGCGTGGAGTCGCCGTCGAACGCCGACGTCGTCACCCTTCAGGTCGGCAGCTCGCTGCGTCGCACCGACAAGCAGCAGGACAACGGGCTGCTGCTGGCGCTCGTCGACACCGTCACGGTCAACCGCAAGACCGCGACCGCCACCTCGAGCGAAAGCAACCCTGGCGGCGCGGTTCAGAAGCCGCGCGCTGTCGACGACACCGTGCCGCCGACCAACATCGCCCTGCCGCACGACGGGCTGGCTTACCGGTTCCCGTTCGACACCGAGAAGCAGACCTATCCCGTTTTCGACCCGATCGCCCAGAAGGCGTACGACGCCAACTACGACGGCGAAGAGGACGTCAACGGGCTGACCGCGTACAAGTTCAGCCAGAACGTCGGCTACGACGCGGACGGCAAGCTGGTCGAGCCGATCAAGTACTCGTCGCTCTACGACGACGACGCCGACGCCGAGGTCACCGCGCGGGCATCCCTGTGGGGCCTACCCGGCAACCCGGACGAGCCGATCACGATGACCCGGTACTACGCCGCCCAGCGCACCTTCTGGGTGGATCCGGTGTCGGGCGCCATCGTCAAGAAGAAGGAACACGGCTACCACTACTACGCGCGGGAGCCACTCAAGCCGGAGGTGACGTTCGTGGACTACACCGTCACATCCAACGAGGAGACGGTTGAGTCGCAGGTGTCCGCCGCACGCGACGAACGCGACAGGCTGGCGCTGTGGGGCCGCATCTTGCCGATCACGTTCACTGCGGTCGGATTGCTCTTCCTAGTCGGCGGTGCGCTTCTCGGCTCGTTCACCCTGCGCGCCGATTCCGCGCTGATCGATCCGGGTCTCGACGAGGCCGATAACCGGTTCTTCGACACACAGGGGATCAAGGTGCCGGGCGCCGAAGCCAAGACGGAGAAGCTACCCACGCAGCGACCGTCCGACCTGCCGCCGGACAGACCCGTCTGACCACGCTCTCTCCCGCCTCCAAGCCGGCGCGATCGTTCGTAGTGCCAGCCTATGCACTGGTGCTCGCGCTGTTCGTGACGGCGCCGCTCCTCGCGCCGGGCTACCTGATGCTGCGCGACGCGGTGTCGACGCCGCGCTCGTACCTTTCCGACGCGGCACTCGGTCTGTCAGAGGCCGCGCCGCGGGCGGTGCCACAGGACTTCTTCGTCGCGCTGACCTCTGGGCTGATCGACGGCGGCGTCGTGGTGAAGGCGCTGCTGGTGATCGGCCTGTTCCTGGCGGGCTGGGGTGCTGCACGGCTGGCGGCGATGGTGCTGCCCGAAGCCGGTGCCGCCGGCCAGTTGGTGGCGGCGACGATCGCCATCTGGAATCCGTACATCGCCGAGCGACTGTTGCAGGGCCACTGGAGCCTCGTCGTCGGGTACGCCTGCCTGCCGTGGGTCGCGGCGATGATGCTGCGGCTGCGAACGTCGGACGCTTCGTCGTGGGTGACGGTGTTCGCGCTGTTGTTTTGGATCGAGCTGGCCGGGCTGACCGCGACCGGGCTGATGCTGGCGGCGACGGTGGCGGTGACATGCGCCTTCGCGCCGGGCTCCGGCAAGCCGCGGTGGTGGTGCGCGGGACTCGGGCTCTTCATCGCGGCGCTCGTGGCACTGCCATGGCTAACGGCGGCCACGGTCGCCGATTCGTTGTCGTCAACACAGGCCCAGGGAGCAGGCGCGTTCGCCGCGCGCGCCGAACCCGGCCTTGGGACGTTGGCAAGCCTGGCGAGCCTCGGCGGTATCTGGAATGCCGATGCGGTACCGGCTTCGCGCACAACGCTTTTCGCGATCGTCGCGGCGGTGGTGCTGCTCGCTGTGGTTGCGGTGGGACTGCCAACGTTGGTGCGCCGCCCCGTCGCGGTGCCGCTACTGATTCTTGCGGCCGTGGCGGTGGTGGTGCCTGCAGCGATGGCCACCGGGCCCGGTATTGCCGCCGTTGAGGCGACGATCCGGACATTGCCTGGCCTCGGCGTGATTCGCGACGCACAGAAGTGGGTGGCCCTTGCCGTGCCCGCCTATTCGCTGGCAGGCGCGGCCGCCGTCGTTACGCTGCGCCACCGGTTGCCCACCGCGGCAACCGGACTCATCTGCTGCGCGGCCATTGTCGCCACGCTGCCCGAGTTGGCATGGGGAGTTGGCGGCAAGTTGGCGACCGTGGACTATCCGCCGGCGTGGTCGGCCGTCTCCAAGCTGATCAACAACGACCCGCGACCCGTCGCCGTGCTGCCAGCCGACAGCATCCGCCGCTTCGCCTGGGCCGGCGACGCCCCGGTGCTCGATCCGCTGCAGCGGTGGGTCCGCGCCGATGTGCTGACGACGGGCGACCTCACTGTCGCGGGCCGCACGGTGCCCGGCGAGGGTGATCGCGCCCGCGACGTGCAGCGACTGCTGCTGAGCGGCGCAGGCCGCGATAAGCTGGCCGCCGCAGGCGTCGGCTGGGTCGTCGTCGAATCCGATTGGACCACAGGCTATTCGCCGCCTGCGCTGGCGTTGCCGGTGGCGTATCACGATGACGACCTGACGCTGTACCGGGTGGGCGGCGACCATCCGGCCGCGCCGGGCCGCGGCATCGTGCTGGCGGCGCACTGGGTGTGGCTCGGGCTTCTGTTGCTGTCCGGCGTCGGAGGAGCGTTCGTGCTTTGGGTTCGACGGCGACTAAACACTTCTTAACGGCCTGAGGCGCCGCGGGGCTAAACCACGCCGCTGACCATGCGTCCCGCGTGTACGGACTCGAGCACCGCACGCATCGCGTCGGCGCTTTGCGGCCAAGAGAATTCGTCGCTGCGGATAGCGGCCTTGACGCCCAATTGTTCGCGCAGCACCTGATCGGTCAGCAGGCGTTCGAGCCCGTCGACCATTTCGGCGTGGTCGTCAACCAGCAGCCCTGTCACCCCGTCGACGATCGAATCCGTCAGGCCGCCAGACGATCGATACCCCACCGTCGGGACCGCGTGCTGCGCCGCTTCAGTGACCGCCAGTCCCCAGCCTTCCTTGCGTGAAGGCAATACATGCACCCAACACCGTTGCAGTACACGGTGTTTGGCCGCATCGTCAACATGACCGTGGAACGTCACAGCGTCGGAGATGCCCAGCAGCGCGGCGTGGTCGACGAGCCGCTCCTCCCACCAGCCGCCGCCGAGAATGTCCAGATGCACATCGGGAATCCGCGGCTGCAGCTCGGCGATGGCGTCCAGCGCATCCTCGATCTGCTTGTGCGGCACCAACCTTGACAGCACCGCGACTCTCGGCGTCGCCGACCGCTCCGCCGCCAGCGTGAGCGCCGGCGCCTGGTCAAGGCCGTTGCGCACCACCGCGATGTGGTTCGGGTCCACCCCGAGGCCGGTGAGATCCCGCGCCGACGGCAGCGACACGGTGACGTACTGGTTGCGGCGGTGCACTCGCGGCGACAACCTCGACTCGATAAACCAGCCGACCCTGCCCAGCACGGGCCCCGCAACGGGCCACTGCTCGCGGTGACAATGGTGGACCAGGACCACGACCCTTCGGCCGAACGCGAGCCGGGCCATGAACGGCAGCCCGTTCTGGGTATCGACGACCACATCCGGCCGTGCCCGCCGCAGCGGGCCGAGACCGATTCGCGCCGCGACCATCGCCAGCCCCGCCCAGATGTAGACGGAGTAGCGGCCGCCTGCGCGGCTGATCTGCACGCCGTCGAGAACCTCACGCCGCGCTGCGCCCGGATACCTGGCGGTGCGCAGTGTGACCCGCACACCCGACTTGGCCAGCTGGGCACCGATGCGCTGGAGGTAGGTCTCGCTGCCACCGCCCTGCGGGTGGCCAATGTCTCGCCAGCACAGCAGCAAGACAGAGCGAACCCGCGGACGCGAGGAGCACAGACGGGTTCCGTGGTCAGACATTCGGATCAGACTAACCGCCCTTTAGGGTCGGGCTGTGCCCGTCACCGACCTGTTCTCCCGGCGAGCGACGTTGGCCCGGTCGCTGCGGCTGCTCGGCCAGTTCCGCTACGAGCAGCGCGACCCGGCCCGGTTCTATGGCGCACTGGCCGAGGACACCGCCGCAATGGTCACCGACCTGTGGAAAGACACCAACGGACGCGCACCGGTCGGCCGAACCCTGCTCGACGTCGGAGGTGGCCCCGGCTATTTCGCGGCCGCCTTCGCCGCAGCCGGTCTGCAGTACATCGGCGTCGAGCCCGACCCCGGCGAAATACACATCGGAGCCGCTGAGGCGGCGACATCCAGCCCAGCGCCCGCTTCCATTCGTGGCACGACCAACTATGTGCGGGCGTCCGGCATGGCGTTGCCGGTCGCCGACGCCAGCGTTGACATCTGCCTGTCGTCCAACGTCGCCGAACATGTATCGCAACCATGGCGGCTGGGTCGCGAGATGCTGCGGGTAACCAGGCCCGGCGGATTGGCGGTGCTTTCGTACACGGTGTGGCTCGGCCCATTCGGCGGCCACGAGATGGGGCTCACCCACTACCTCGGCGGGGCGCGGGCCGCCGACCGCTACACCCGTAAGCATGGGCACCGACCGAAGAACGACTACGGCTCGTCGTTGTTCGCGGTGTCGGTGGCCGACGGGTTGGACTGGGCAGCGAGCAGCGGAGCGCTCGTCGCTGCTTTTCCCCGCTACCACCCGCGATGGGCGTGGTGGATGACGGACGTGCCGGTACTACGCGAGTTCTTGGTGAGCAATCTGGTGCTGGTCCTGCGGCCACCGACTGCAACAGGTTCTACTTTCGCAGGAACGTAGGTACTGTGACGCTCATGACACAGAGCACGGCTTTCAGGACAGAGTGGGACAAGCTGTTCATCGGCGGCAAGTGGGTCGAGCCGTCGTCGGCGGAGGTCATCGAGGTCCATTCGCCCGCCACCGGCGAACTCGTCGGCAAGGTGCCGATGGCCGTAGCGGCCGATGTCGACGCCGCGTGCGCGGCAGCGCGCAAGGCTTTTGACGAAGGCCCGTGGCCGCATATGTCGCCGCAGGAGCGGGCTGCCGTGCTCGGCGCCGCGGTCAAGCTGATGGAAGAGCGTGCCGACGAGCTGAAGTTCCTGCTGGCCGCCGAGACCGGCCAGCCGCCGACGATCGTCGACATGATGCAGTACGGCGCCGCGATGTCGGCGTTCCAGTACTACGCCGGTGCCGCGGACAAGTTCACCTGGAAGGACATCCGCGACGGCATCTACGGCCAGACCCTTGTGGTGCGCGAGCCGATCGGCGTCGTCGGCGCCGTCACCGCGTGGAACGTGCCGTTCTTCCTTGCCGCCAACAAGCTGGGCCCCGCCCTGGTGGCCGGCTGCACCGTGGTGCTCAAGCCCGCCTCCGAGACCCCGCTCTCGGTGTTCGCGATGGCCGAGATGTTCGCCGAGGCGGGCCTGCCGGAGGGTGTGTTGTCGGTCGTGCCGGGTGGCCCCGAGACCGGGCGCGCGCTGACGGCCAACCCGGAGATCGACAAGTACACCTTCACGGGCAGCTCGGGTGTCGGCAAGGAGGTCGCCAAGATCGCGGCCGAGAAACTCAAGGCGTGCACGCTCGAGCTCGGCGGCAAGTCCGCGGCGATCATTCTCGAGGACGCCGACCTGGACTCGACGCTGCCGATGCTGGTGTTCTCCGGCCTGATGAACTGCGGCCAGGCCTGCGTCGGCCAGACCCGAGTTCTTGCCCCGCGATCGCGCTACGACGAAGTGGTGGAGAAGCTGTCCGGCGCGGTCGCCGCGATGCCGATCGGGTTGCCCGACGATCCGGCGGCGATGATCGGCCCACTGATCTCCGAGCGGCAGCGAGAGCGCGTCGAGGGCTACATCAAGAAGGGCGTCGAGGAGGGTGCGCGCATCGTCACCGGCGGCGGCCGCCCCGAGGGTCTCGACGGTGGCTGGTTCGTGCAGCCGACGGTGTTCGCTGACGTGGACAATTCGATGACCATCGCGCAGGAGGAGATCTTCGGCCCGGTGCTTGCGGTCATCGCTTATGACACCGAGGACGACGCGGTGCGTATCGCCAACGACTCCGTCTACGGACTGGCCGGCAGCGTGTGGACCACCGACAACGACAAAGCCATGAAGATCGCGTCGCAGATCCGCACCGGCACCTACGCGGTCAACATGTACGCCTTCGATCCGGGCGCACCGTTTGGCGGCTACAAGAACTCCGGCATCGGCCGCGAAAACGGCCCGGAGGGCATCGAGCAGTACACCGAGGCCAAGAGCATCCTGCTGCCGTTCGGCTACACGCCGGAAACCTAGACGGTCAGAAGGCCTCTTCGCGCAGGTCCATCACGGCGAGGTCGACGGTCTCGACGATCGCGCGCTCGGAGGTCAGTCGGGGCAGCACGTTCTTCGCGAAAAAGTTCGCGACGGCGACCTTCCCGGTATAGAACGCACCGTCACGCTCGGTGATCTCGGTGTCGAGCGCGTTCAGCGCGATCTCGGCCTGGTGCAGCAACAGCCAGCCGATCAACAGGTCGCCGACCGCGAGCAGGAACCGAACCGACTCGAGCCCAACGCGATACAGTTCGCGCGCGTTCTCCTGGGAGGACATCAGGTAGCCCGTCAGCGCAGCCGCCATCGCCTGCGTGTCGGCCAGCGCGGTGGCGAGAAGCGTTCGCGCATGTGCTAATTCGGTTCGCGCTGTGTCGCTGCCGAGGAACTCCTGGATCTGCCCGACCAGATGCTGCAGGGCCCTGCCCTGGTCGCGGGCGATCTTGCGGAAGAAGAAGTCCTGCGCCTGGATCGCCGTGGTGCCCTCATACAGCGAGTCGATCTTGGCGTCGCGGATGTACTGCTCGATCGGGTAGTCCTGAAGGAAGCCGGAACCGCCAAGTGTTTGCAGCGATTCCGTGAGCACCTGATAGGCACGCTCGGAGCCCACTCCTTTGACGATGGGCAGCAACAGATCATTTACCCGGTGCGCCATTTCGGTGTCGGCGCCGGACACTAGGTCCGCCACGGTGGGGTTCTGATGGGCCGCCGTGAAGAGATAGAGCGCCCTTAGCCCCTCGGAGTATGCCTTCTGTGTGAGCAGCGCACGTCGCACGTCGGGGTGGTGAACGATGGTGACCCGCGGTGCGTCCTTGTCGGTCATCTGCGTCATGTCGGCACCCTGCACGCGGGTCTTCGCGTAGTCCAGCGCGTTCAGGTAACCGGTTGACAGGGTGGCGATTGCCTTGGTACCGACCATCATTCGCGCATACTCGATGATCTTGAACATCTGAGCGATGCCGTTGTGGGCGTCGTTGACCAGCCAGCCGACCGCGGGTGTGCCGTGCTGGCCGAAGGAGAGTTCACATGTCGTGGAGGCCTTCAGACCCATCTTGTGTTCGAGCCCGGTGACGAAGACCCCGTTGTGGTCACCTGGTTCGCCGGTCTCGGGATCGAAATGCAACTTCGGCACCAGGAACAGGCTGAGCCCTTTGGTACCCGGTTGCGCGCCTTCCGGCCGGGCCAGCACTAGATGCATGATGTTCTCGAACAGATCATCGTTATCGGCGTTGGTGATGAACCGCTTGACGCCGTCGAGATGCCAAGTGCCGTCGGGCTGTTGCACCGCTTTGGTGCGGCCGGCGCCCACATCCGACCCCGCGTCGGCCTCGGTGAGCACCATCGTTTCGCCCCAGTTGCGGTCGACCATCAGCGACGCCCAGTGCCGTTGTTGCTCATTACCGATGGCGTGGATGACGCCGGCCACTGCCGGGCCGCACAAGCACATGAAGGCGGCCGGCTGCGCGCCGAGGACGAATTCGTTGATCGCCCACTCCAACATGGCAGGCGCGGGCACCCCGCCGATGTCCTCGGCAAGCCCGATCCGGAACCACTCCCCCTGCTGCCACGCCCGCACAGACTTCTTGAACGACTCTGGTAGTCGCACCGTGTGTGCGACGTGGTCGAACGTCGGAGGATTGCGGTCGGCGTCCGCGAACGCCTCGGCAAGCGGGCCTTCGGCCATCCTCGCGGCCTCTTCGAGCATCTGCCGCACCGTTGGTCCGTCGAGATCGCCGAACTCGCCAGTCGCGAGCGCCTTTTCCAGGTCCAACACCTCGAACAGGTTGAACTCCAGATCACGCACGTTGCTCTTGTAATGCCCCATCTTTGGCCCCTTCGCTACCCGTGCCCTGTGGGACTGTGGCCGACCGACGCACGCGGCTGGGTCGGCCTCGGTTGGTTCTGCGCGAAGCCGGTGCAGGTACCGAGGTGTCCCGCGACGCACGGCACACCGTTCATCGTCGGTACCGGACCACCGGAGACCACTGTCGGCGCTCCGTTGTAGCCGTTCTGGTCCAACGGTTCGGCAGCCACGGCCGGGGCCGCGATCAGCGCCAGGGCACACCACCCGACCACCACTGACCTGCACAGATGCGAGTGCTCGGCCATCGCAGACCCGCTTTCCTCGGCTTAGCGGTCAGCCTACGGGCCAATGGTGCCGCTGAGCAGGGATCTCTCAATTATGCTGTGCACCATAATCAGCTGGAGCGGCCCAAATCATCAATATCGGCTAACCATGCGTGTTCACCTGCTATTTACAGACCCCTGCGTGTGACGTGGAATACATTTGTTGCACGGGTGTGTTGTCTATTTTATGGTCTTAGCCATAGACAGGGAGGCGCACGATGTGGGTCGTTGAGATCAACTTCGCCGGCCGCCGGTTCACGTATGAGGTGCATGGACCCCGCGGCCGGCACTTCAACTTCAGCCCGCGCAATCTCAGCTGGCGCACAGCGCCGCTGCGTGAGACGCGCGTCGCCTGATCACCCCGCTGGAGGTTTGTTCTGTCCACCGCGATTAAGACCAGGGCCAAGCGCGGCTCGACGCGCACCAAGATGTTGGTCAGCGCCGCAGAGGTGATGCGTGAGCGCGGCGCCGCGGGCGTCACGATCGACGAAGTGCTTGCCCGCAGCGGAGCGCCGCGCGGCTCGGTGTACCACCACTTCCCCGAGGGCCGCAATCAGATCCTGTCCGAGGCTCTGCAGTACGCAGGCGAAGCCATCACCGAAGTCATCGACGAAGCCGCCGCCAGGGGCGGGCTGTTTCTCGTCAGGCAGTTCGTCGAGTTCTGGGACGACCTGCTCGTCGAGAGCGACTTCACGGCCGGTTGTCCTGTGGTGGCAGCCGCGATCGGCTCGGCCGACGACGAACCGCAGCTGACCAGCGTCGCAGGCAGCATCTTCCGCCGCTGGCGCGATGCGCTCACCCGTGCGTTCGTCAGCGACGGCTTCGATGAGCCATGCGCTGCGTCACTGGCCATCATGTGCATCGCGTCCCTCGAGGGCGCCGTCGTATTGTGCCGGTCGACCCGCAGCGTCGACCCGCTGCGCGCTGTCACCGACGAAGTCGAATTCCTGATCAAATCAAGGGAATTCGTCCGCCGCCACGGGCTTCCCGACCACTAAGCCTTGCGCCAACGGGCGCAGACGAAGTCGCCGTTGACCGCGGACTCGACAAGCGCCCACTCTGATCGGATCGGCAGCACCCGTGAGCCGCCGCCAAGCGAGCACGGTGCATACGTGACGATCATTTCGTCGATCAGGCCTGCCGTAACAAACTGCGCAGCTACGTCCCCGCCGCCGACCACCCACACATCCTTACCGGCGGCCGCCGACACCAGTTTCGGATGTAACTCGGCGACGTCACCGTCGAACGTCTGCACAGGATGCCCGTCGGCAATGATCTTCGGACGATGCGTCATCACCCACGACGGCTGCTCGTACATCCAGTCACCGGGATGGTTGTTCACCACCCATTCGTAGGTGGCCGACCCCATCACCAGTGCGCCAACGGATTTGGCGAATGCCTCGTAGCCAAACGGGCCCTCGGCATCCACCGCACGCGACGTCAGCCAGTCAAGGCTTTCGGCCTCGTCGACGATGTAGCCGTCCAGACTGGACGCAGTGAAGTAGACGGTGGCCATCTCAATTTCCTCTCATCCAGTCGAGCGGGTCACCACGGTCGGTGCGAAGCCCGTGGCGGGCAAGCATCGCGCGCGCCAGTTCTCGTCGGTGAGCCGAGTAGGTCAGCACGTGCGCGACGATGCCGTACAGCTGAAACGACTCCGGCGGGTCGCATAGGGCGTCGATGACGGTGTCGCCCAGTCTTCCGTCGCTGGCGTACTCGGATACCATTGCGGCCCAGCGATTTCCGAGATCGTCGTGATGGGCGGCCAGCTGATGCGCCGTTGTGGACGCGGCCTGGGTGGCTTCGCGGCTTGGGAAGTCGCGGCCTTCGATGGTGGCCAGCCACACCTGCTTCGTCCAGACGATGGCGCCGAGCACCGCGCCGACGCTGGGCTCGGGCCCGTCCCACTCGAGGATCACTTGGCTGGGTGAGATCTCCTCTGCCCATTGTTTTTTGGACAGCTGCGTGGCCTGGTCGATCAAATAGGCGGTATCGGCGACGTCGTGGGCCACCATGAGTTGGGAAATGTCGGGCTCCTTGCTGTCGCCGTCGCTGTCCAGCCAGAGCGATCCGGGCGGGTGAAAATGCAGGCCGTTCGGCGCGGGCAGTCGGAACTGGGTGTCCGTGGCACGCGACGGTGGAACGCCGAACGTGCGACTGAAGGCGCGGGAGAACACCTCCGCAGACGACCAGCCCTCGTCGGCGGCCACCGCGGTCACTGATTCGCCGCGGTGCAGGCGCCAGGCCGCGCGCTCCAGCATGATGCGGCGACGCAGCGCTGCCGGAGACTCGCCGGTCAGCCGGCGCACTTCCCTGGAAAAGTGGAACTCCGACGCGTAACTGCTGCGCGCCATGTCGCCGACGTCGGTGTTGTCCGCGTCGACGACCGCGTCGAGCAATTCCCTCAGTCGGTCGCGGCGTGCTGGATCGCTCACGTTCACCGAGTATCGTCCGCCGCCCGCCGGAAGGACATGACAATTCTTGCTGTGCTGACGGACCACTAGTGTCGTGGCCAGTGAGCGAATTCGATGCGCTGTGCGCCAACGACGCCGGGCTGGCCCAGCTACGGACGTCGATCCGCGAGTTCCTGGCAGCCGACCGCGCCGCGTTCGGCTGGCGGCCCGCCGTCGACTGCTGGCTGGCGAGATGGGACCCGGACTTTTCCGTCCGCCTGGCCGCCGCCGGCTTCGTCGGTTTGACCATCCCTGCCGAGTACGGCGGCCACGGGCTCGGTTATCTGCACCGCTACGTCGTCACCGAGGAACTACTCGCGCAGGGCGCCCCCGTCGCCGCGCACTGGATCGCCGACCGGCAGGTTGCGCCCGCCCTGCTGTCGTATGGCACCGAAGAACAGCGGCACCGCCTGCTACCTCAGATCGTCGCCGGGCGGCTGTACTCCGCCATCGGGATGAGCGAACACGGCGCGGGTTCTGACCTCGCCGCCGTGCAGGCCCGGGCCACCCGAACCGACGGCGGCTGGGTGCTCAACGGCTCGAAGGTCTGGACCAGCGGCGCCCACGTCGCGCATCAGATCGTCGTGCTGGCCAGGACCAGCCCGCTCGATCCTGAGCATCGGCACTCCGGCTTCTCTCAGTTCATCGTGCAGACCTCGGCCCCGGGCATCACGATCAGTCCGATTCTGCTGATGAACGGCGAGCATCATTTCAACGAGGTCCTCTTCTCCGACGTGTTCATCCCCGACGCAGACGTGCTCGGAGAGATCGGCGACGGCTGGCATCAGGTCACCGCGGAGCTTGGTTTCGAGCGCAGCGGTCCTGAGCGGATCCTGTCCACCGCCACGCTGATCTTCAGTGTGATCCGCGCACTGGGCGAAGTCGATGACGGTGTCGCGGCGAACGTGGGCGACCTTGTGGCCAGGATGATTTCATTGCGCCAGCAGTCGATTTCGGTGGCACGCACGCTGTCCGACGGACAGGACGCGGCGAACCGGGCGGCCCTGGTCAAGGATCTCGGCACGCGGTTCGAACAGGATTCCGTCGAGTTGGTCGCCGACCTGCTCGACTACGTCGAGGATGCCGAACCGTTGCGCCCGCTGCTCGCCGCGGCGCGCGTGCACTCTCCTCTGTTCACGCTGCGCGGCGGCACGAACGAGGTGCTGCGCGGCGTGGTGGCCAGGGGGATGGGTGTTGTTCAATGAACGAATTGGCGCAACTGGTCGACGATCTCTGCAGCCGATCGACAGGCGACGAATTGTGGCGAAATCTCGAGGAGACCGGTCTCGCCCGACTGACCACCAGCCAAGACGCCGGCCCGGCGGAGGCGGCAATCCTGCTGTCCGGCTTGGCGAAACATGCGGCTGCGGTGCCGATCGCCGAGACCGACCTACTCGCGGCATGGCTCGCGGCGAAGGCAGACTTGCCTGTGCCCGACGGCGGGGCGTTGACCGTCGCGACCGCCGTTGCCGCCGAGCATGACGGCCGAATTACTGGGACTGCCCGCGAGGTGCCGTGGCCGTTGGGCACGGTCATATTGTTGGCGGCGCGGACGGGCGATGCGCTGCGCGTCGCTGTGGTCGAGGGTGCGCAGATCGTCGAAGGGCACAACCTGGCCGGCGAACCGCGCGGGTCGTTCACATTCGACATCGCGGTGGCCGATACGAAGACGGTGGACGTCGGCGTCGCCGACGAGCTGACGCGCCGTGGCGCGTGGGCGCGCTGCAACCAGATCGTCGGTGCGCTCGATGCGTCGTGTGAGCTCACGGTGTCGCATACCGGCGAGCGAGTGCAGTTCGGGCGTCCGCTGAGCAAGTTCCAAGCCGTGCAGCATTCGCTGGCCGCGATGGCCGGAGAGATCGAACGCGCCCGCGCCGCAACTGCTTTGGCCAACGCCGCGGCGAACGACTACGGGTTCGACCACGCCGCGACCGACTACGCCGTGACCGTCGCGAAAGTGGCGGTCGGCAGGGCCGTCAATCCGGTGACCACCATCGCGCACCAATTGCACGGGGCGATCGGCGTGACCATCGAGCACCGGCTGTGGATGACGACGATGCGGGCACGCAGCTGGGTCGACGAGTTCGGCACCACGACGCACTATGCGCGGCGGCTGGGCCGCATGGCGTTGGCCGCCGACGATCCGTGGGACGTCGTGGTCAGCTATCCAGCACCTCGTTGATACGAGCCTCGACATCGGCACGGTCACCGAGGTCGGCCACGTCGACCCCAAAGCGGTCGGTCAGCACGTCCAGCACGTCGGCTGCGGTGTCGAAGCGGACCTTTTCCGTCTCGCCTCCCCGATGAACGGCGAGATTTCGCCCACGCATGTTCCAGCGGGCGTCGTCGGTCACCAAGGCCATTGTCAGGCCTGTGACGAAGAACGAGTGGGGATGCGTTGACACATACCAGCTTCCGACCTCGAGATCGATTTGCGGTTGCGGGCGAGTCGTGATCATGTACAGCGGCTGCCATGCTCCGCCGATCTCGGCCTCCAACTGAAGGCCGTCACCGTTGTTGCGAATGCGGTACGGCTCGTGGCGGGTTTCCTGCACCGGCCCGGCCTCCAGTCGAATGGGCGACGTCAGCGTTTGTCCCCCGAAGCCGACATCGACCAAGAGAGGTCCGTCGACGTCCGGCACCGTCACCGACAGCACGTGGTGCGTCTGCGCGGGAAGCGGCCCGTCGGGGTTCATCCAGACCACCCGGCCTGCAAGCCGCTGGACGCTAAAGCCCAACTCTTCGAGCACATATCCCATCAATCCGTTGTGTTCGTAGCAGTAGCCGCCGCGGCGGCGGTTCACCAACTTGTCGGCGAGCGCGGCGGCGCTCAGGTCGTCGACAGGGATGCCGAGCAATGGGTCGAGGTTCTCGAACGGGATGGATCGGTTGTGGGCTGCCACGAGAGCTTGCACGGTCTCGACCGTCGGCTCCGCGAAACCCTGGTAACCGATCCGGTCGAAGTATGCGGCGACGTCCATGGCGCCCATGCTGCGCCCTCAACACGGGTTCAGGTCAAGCCGGTGGAACACTGGCGATGTGGCCGCGCGTCGCGTTCGACCGGGAAGCCGTCGAGCTCGCCGCGTGGTTCCACGACGCCATTTACGAGATCGGCCGCGACGACAACGAGGACTGCTCCGCCGAGTTGGCGCGCGAGCTGCTGGCGTCGTCGCCGATCCGCGACGAGGTCGCGCGGCTGGTGCTGGTGACCAAGACGCACAAGGTGGCCGGCAACGACGTCAACGGCGCCGTGCTGTGCGACGCCGACCTGTCGGTACTAGGCAGCGACGCACTCCGGTACCGGGCCCATGCGGCTGCGGTCCGCGAGGAGTACGCCGAGATCCCCGATGACGTGTTCAAGCCCGCGCGCGCCAAGGTGCTTGCCTCGCTGCTGGACGGGCAGCTCTTCCATACGGCACCAGGGCGTGACCGGTGGGATCAGCTCGCCCGAAGCAACATCGCCGAGGAGATCGCCGAACTCAAGGGCTAGGCGAATTCGCTTGCGTCACTTCGGTTTCGCCTGTGGATCCCGCTACGGCTGCTTAGCCGCCTCCTGCATTCGCCTGACGATCTCCGCCATCTCCGCATCCGACAACTCCGAGACCTGCGGACCCACCGGAGATCGGTTATCCGCCGACGGAGTTCCGCTGTTGATCGTGGGTCCGGTTGTCCGGTCAGCGAGGGCGGTGGGTGCTGTGAGCGTAAACATTGCACCGACTGCAATCGTGGCAGCCGCGAGGATGAACGTGGAACCAGAACGCTTCATAACGCTATCTCCCTAGGTTTCGGGTGGGCCGCTGTACCTCACAGCGGTGGGGCTCAGTGAAACCGCCCGATCTTGAACACGAGCGTCTGCGGGCGACCGGTGATCTGCCCGGTCGGCGTGGTTTTCCGCGACGCATTTCCGGTATTTGCCGAAACGGTGGGTGTGCTCGCCCCCGCGCTGGCGGTGGAGACAGTTCCGCTGGTCGGCTCAGCGAGAGCGGCGGGTGCGGTGATACCCACTAGCGCGCCGAGGGCGATCGTGGCAGCCGCGAGGATGAAAATGGAACCTGAATGTTTCACGGCGCTGTCTCCTAGGTCTTGGGCGGCTCCGGTTCGGTAGCCATTACAGAAATTGTCAGGCCCAAGGGAGTGGTTGCGTAATCGCTGGGAGACTAGTTTCCGCCCCGGAAAGGGAAGCGTTTCCTACCCGTTCGGCAAGCAACGCATTGCCGGCGTCACCGCAGCGTCCAAGGGAGCTGCGGTGCGTACTGCACGCGGACTGAAGTCGGACTGCAACCGTTCAATACTGGTTTCCGAGCCGTAGCGCAGGACTAGGCGCGACCGGTCGCGATCACCATCGGCTGTTCGACGATGGTCGTGCCGTCGACGACATGGCGCTGCGCACCGTCGACGAACTGCTTCTCCATGGCGGCCTTGGCTGTGTCAGGAACCTGCTGGACAAGCGCTGCCATCGGCGTGAGGTTGATGTACTGCCACAGGAATTCAGCCGGCTTGGGCAGCCGGAAGGTGGCCGTCCCCACTCGCGCGGACACCTCACGCAACCCGCCCTCACGGAGCAGTGCCGCGACCGCCTTGGGATCATGCATGGAGAACACCGCGCCGACGAATCCGCCGAGGTCCGGGGAGATGTGCTCGACGATCGCCTGCTCCAAAGTCGCGAACAGCGGTTGGATCTGGCCCGGTGTGTTGATCACCACCCGCCCGGACGGCGTAAGTACCCGTGCCATCTCGGCAATCGCTGCGGCGCGGTTCTCCATGAACATCAGCCCCATCTGGCACAGCACGACGTCGACGGATGAATCTGCGATCGGCATCGCCGCCGCATCCGCCACGCGCCACTGGATCTTCGCTCCGTCGGGCGCGGGGACATTCTTCGCGACGTCGATCATGTCGGGGGCGATGTCCACCCCGGTCACCGCGCCCTTCGAACCGACTCGCTCGGAGGCCAGTCGAGTGATGAGCCCGGTGCCACACGCGACATCGAGGACGCGTTCACCCGGTTGCAGGTCGGCAACTCGCAGCAATTCCCGCGAGACGGGGGTGGCGATGGCTGGCACGAAGTCACGTTGATAGTTCTCGGCGGCCGTGCCCGTGAAATGTTGGTACGAGACAGAAGACATGTCAGGACGGTACGAATGTCGATGCCCGTCCCGCATCGCCCGAACGCCCTATCCGTGCGGCGTGGGTCAAACGACCCATGCCTCAGACGAGATGGTGCTCGTAGGCGTACGCGGTCGCGGCGGTGCGATTGGTGACACCGAGCTTTGCGTAGATGTGTTCGACGTGGCGGGCGATGGTGTGCGGGCTGACCGTCAACGTCTCGGCGATCTGGCGGTTGGTGCGCCCCGCAGCCAAGTGCGTCAGCACTTCTCGTTCGCGCGCCGACAGTGCTGTGGTTGGTTCCCCTTGCGGGCGTTGAGTCAGTCCGGTCGACAGCGTGCGCACATGCTTTAGATCGGGAACAGCGCCCAGCCGGGTGAACGTCTCCGCGGCGCTGTCGAATTCCAGCGTCGCGGTGGTGCAGTCTCCAAGCGCTGCGCAGGCCAGGCCGAGCAGGACTGAGGTCTTCGCCGCCTCGTATGGCATGTGCAGCAGCTGCCAGGTCCCCGCTGCGGCCCTCAGTTCGGCGAGCGCGCCTGACACGTCGCCCGCGCCAAGCAGCACCGATCCGTTGGCGTGAGCGGCCATCGCCTGCAGGAAGAGTGAAGTCGACCGGTCGGCAAGCGCGCCCAGTTCGTCCGCTGCGGCACGGGCGGCCGCGAAATCACCAACGGCTCGGCTGATCTCGACCGTGGCCGACAGCACTTCAAGTCGCTCTACAGGGTTGCTTCGTTCTTGCGCGGCCCGCTTGATAGTGACGACCGCAGTCGCGCCGTCGCCGCGAGCGAGCTGAAGCAGCGCCAAACCGGGCACCGGGTCGCGACCGTTGCGGCCTGCCTGACGGTAGTGCTCCTCGGCTCCGTCGAAATCGCCGAGCAACCTTTGTAGCTCGCCCTGTTGATAGTGCGCGAGACCGAGCGCCGGATGCGGCGGATCGGCAAGCCGCACGCATGCGCTCTGCGCCGTCGACACGGCGGCCGGCCAATCACCTTCGGCCTGTTCGAGCTGTGATCGGTGCACCAGGCATTGGCCGCGGAAAGGCACCATCTCGGGTCGGGACTCGCACCACGCCGTCAGCGCATTCGTCCACTCCGACGCTCGGCGCAGGTCGTAAAGGCCCATGCACTCGAGGATCACCGCGCAATAGACGATGCCCGCGGTGATCGGTCCCACCTCGTCCGCGGTGACCGACACCATCACGGCATCGAGCCGTTCAACACCGGCCGTTGGCTCGCCCATCGCGATCAACGCCTGACCCTGCGCGAGCGTGCCAAACGCGCACAGGTCCGCGTCCCTGCACCGAACCCCGATCTCGGCGGCACGGACGGCGAAGTCCCGTGCACCCTGCGGGTCGTCGGCGAGCGCGGCGAGCATCCGGGGAATGAGGATGTAGCCCGACGCCGGGCACTCCCGACCGGCCGCGGTGCTCAGCTGCTCCGCGCGGCTGAACCAACCGCTGGCAGGCGCCTCGAGTCCGCGCATCATCAGGCCGAGTCCGAGCCAGAACGCATAGCGGGCGGCCTCGGCGTGATCGCCTGCGGATAGCGCGGCGCGCGCCGCCTCCTCCCAGTGCTTGGCGCTCTCGCCGTCAGCACCGAGCAGATAGGCGCGGATCGCAGCCCGTTCGCAGTCCGCGGCGCCCGCCGGCGTCATCAGTCCAGTGTCAGCTGCCCGTCCAGTTCGGCGCACGCTTCTCCGCGAACGCGATGGCGCCTTCCTTGGCGTCATTCGACATGAACACCGGAGCCAGGATCTTGGCCTGCTCGCCCCACATCTCGGCGGGGCTCCAGGCGCGGGACTCGGTGATGATCCGCTTCGTCGCCGCCACCGCCAGCGGTCCGTTGGCGGTGATCTTCTCCGCCAGCGCGATCGCCGCATCCAGAACCTGGCCGGGTTCGGCGAGCACGTTGACCAGGCCGAGCTCCTTCGCCCGCACCGCAGGCAGCTGGTCACCGGTCAGCGCGAGCTCCATCGCGACGGCATACGGGATGCGCTGCGGCAGGCGGAGAAGCCCGCCACCGCCTGCGACCAATCCGCGCTTCGTCTCGGGGATGCCGAACGCCGACTCCTTCGATGCCACGATCAGGTCGGTCGCCAGTGCGAGTTCACACCCACCCGCAAGGCAATAGCCCTCCACCGCGGCAATCAGCGGCTTGACCGGGGGCTGTTCGGTGAAGCCCATGCCGCGTCCCTTGACGACGACGTTCTCGCCGCGGGCGAACGCCTTGAGGTCCATGCCTGCACAAAACGAGCCGCCCGCCCCGGTCAGGACACCGACCGAAAGCCCGGCATCGCCGTCGAGCCGATCCATTGCGTCGGCAAGCGCCTGGCTGACCGCGGCATTGACGGCGTTCCTGGCCTCTGGCCTGTTGATGGTGATGATCAGGATTCGGTCGCGCTGCTCGACCAGGACTACATTTTCGCTGTTGTCTGTCACGCCGGTGATCGTAACCACTGGCTCAGGTACCATAACTAGAACACGTTCTAATTTTAGGGGGAGACCGCATGGCCTCGACCGATATCGAGCCGTCGGAACTCACGAAGTGGGATCCGGGCCTCACCGAACGCGTGATGGGGATAACCAGGCCGTTTCTCAAGCGGTACTTCCGCTCGGAGGTGCACGGGCTGGAGAACATGCCGCCAGGGGGCGCACTGCTGGTGTCCAACCACTCCGGCGGCATGCTGCCGATGGATGTGCCGATCCTGGCGGCCGAGTATTACCACGAGCACGGTTACGGGCGGCCGCTGTACACGCTGAGCCACGACATGCTCTCGGTGGGACCGACGGGTGACTTCTTCAAGAAGATCGGCTACATCAGCGCCAACCACGAGAACGCCGACGCTGCGCTGCGGTCCGGCGGTCTCGTGGTGGTGTTTCCCGGCGGCGACTACGACGTCTACCGACCGACGTTTTCTGAGAACGTCATCGACTTCGGCGGTCGCACGGGTTACGTGAAGGCCGCCCTGAATGCCGGGGTGCCGATCGTTCCCACGGTCGGCATCGGTGGCCAAGAGACCCAGATCTTCCTGTCCCGCGGCACCTGGCTGGCCAAGCAACTCGGCCCGATCGCGCGCCTGGCCCGCACCAAGATCGTGCCGATTTCATTCGGGTTCCCGTTCGGTCTGAGCCTGGTGATCCCGCCCAACCTTCCGCTGCCCGCCAAGATCGTGATGGAGGTGCTTCCGGCGATCGACATCATCGCCGAGTTCGGCGAGGACCCCGACATCGACGAGGTGGATGCTCACGTTCGGCATGTCATGCAGCGGGCGCTGGACAAACTGGCCTCGCAGCGACGGCTGCCCGTGCTGGGATAGCCATCGTGGCCTTTACTGATCGCCTTGCCGACACATTCGGCTTAGTCGCGACGATGCGTCGCGCCGGGGTCATCGCCCCGATGCGGCCCGACAAGTACATCCGCATCGCGGCTGCGATGCAGCGCGAGAACATGGGCATCACATCGGGATTCGCCGCGGCGGCGCAGCGTTGCCCTGACCGGCCGGGTCTCGTCGATGAGCTCGGGACACTGACGTGGCGCGAAATCGACCAGCGCGCTGACGCATTCGCCGCAGCACTGCAGAATTTGCCGGAGGCCCGCACTGGGTCCAATGTCGCCGCCAAAGCGGCTCCGACGGTTCTAGGCATCATGGCCCGCAACCACCGCGGCTTCGTCGAAGCTCTGATCGCCGCCAACCGGATCGGCGCCGACGTGCTCCTGCTCAATACGTCGTTTGCCGGGCCCGCGCTGGCGGAGGTAGTGGCGCGCGAAGGCGTCGATGCCGTCGTCTACGACGAGGAGTTCACGGCGACCGTCGACCGCGCGCTGGCCGACTCGACCGAGGCGACACGGATCGTCGCCTGGACCGACGAGCCACAGGGTGGCCTGACCGTCGAGAAGATGATCGCCGAACACACCGGGCGACAGCCGCAACGCGCGGAAACCAAGAGCAAGGTCATCCTGCTCACGTCCGGCACCACCGGAAGTCCCAAGGGCGCCAAGCACTCCGGCGGCACCGATGGCGGCCCGGGCATCCTCAAGGCGATCCTGGACCGCACCCCGTGGCACGCGGAGGAGTCGGTCGTGGTCGTGGCGCCGATGTTCCACGCATGGGGCTTCTCTCAGCTCATCTTCGCGGCGTCGATGGCGTGCACGGTGGTCACCCGCCGCAAGTTCGACCCAGAGGCCACCCTCGAGCTGGTCGACCGGCACCTCGCGACCGGGCTGTGTGTGGTGCCGGTGATGTTCGACCGGATCATGGAACTGCCCGACGAGGTACGGGCCAAGTACAGCGGCCGGTCGCTGCGGTTCGCCGCTGCGTCGGGTTCACGCATGCGCCCCGACGTAGTGACCAGCTTCATGGATCAGTTCGGCGACGTCATCTACAACAACTACAACGCCACCGAGGCCGGCATGATCGCCACCGCGACACCGCAAGACCTGCGGGCCGCGCCCGACACCGCGGGCAAGCCGGCCGGCGGCACCGAAATCCGCATCCTGGATCAGGAATTCAAGGAGATGCCGACCGGAGAAGTCGGTGGCATCTATGTGCGCAACTCCACCCAGTTCGATGGCTACACCTCTGGAAAGACCAAGGACTTTCACGAGGGCTTCATGTCGTCCGGCGATGTCGGCTACTTCGACGACGCGGGGCGACTGTTCGTGGTCGGCCGCGACGACGAGATGATCGTCTCCGGCGGTGAGAACGTTTACCCCATCGAAGTGGAGAAGACGCTGACGGCACACGATGATGTGGCGGAGGCATCGGTCATCGGCGTTGACGACGAGCAGTTCGGCCAGCGGCTGGCCGCATTCGTGGTTTTGAATCAGGGCGCATCGGCTACACCGGACACGCTGAAACAACACATCCGAGAGAACTTGGCGAACTACAAAGTGCCACGGAATATCACGATCCTCGATGAACTACCTCGCAGCAGCACCGGCAAGATCGTGCGCCGCGAGTTACAGGACCGCGCCGGCCGTGCGTAAGCGCTTCCCATTGCTGCGCGCATCAGCGGAGCTGCTCAACGCTGCCAACGGCGTGCGCCCGCTTGGCCGCGAGGGGTACATCACCTTGCCCGTGTTCGCGTTCGGCTGGCCGACCACCGAGATGTCGATGCTGTATCTCACCGGGTCCGTGCTCGACGCCGTGCGCCGCGGTCTGCGCGGAGACTTCCGCGGTGCGCGAGGCCGAATCGCGTTGCTGCTCACCGCCATCGCCTGGGCCCTGCTGTTGCTGATCCAACGGCGCAACGTCGCTTCGAAGCCGCACTTCGAAGAACCGCTTCGCGAGGCACTCGGCAACGACTACGAGAAGGTCGCCGCGCAGTCGCAGCCGGGCCGACGTCGCAGGATGATCGGCGTGTGGCCCACCGACTTCGTCCGCCGCCGTTACGTCGAGAAGGCGGACATCGTCCAATACGGCCCGCACCCGAGGGTCAACTTCGCCGATATCTGGCATCGCCGCGACCTGCCCCGCGACGCCAAGGCGCCCGTGCTGCTGCAAGTGCCCGGCGGCGCATGGGCGATCGGTATGCGAAGGCCGCAGAGCTATCCGCTGCTGAGCCACATGGCCGAACGGGGCTGGGTGTGCGTTTCGATCGACTATCGCGTCAGCCCCAGACACACCTGGCCCGACCACATCGTCGACGTCAAGCGCGCGCTCGCCTGGATCAAGGAGAACATCGCCGACTACGGCGGCGATCCCGGACTTCGTGGCAATCACCGGTGGCTCGGCCGGTGGCCATCTGTCCTCGCTTGCGGCGCTGACGCCCGAACGACCTGCAGTGGCAACCCGGCTTCGAGGACGCCGACACGTCGGTGGTGGCCGCTGTGCCGATCTACGGCCGCTATGACTGGTTCAGCGCTGAAGGTTCGACGGGCGCAGGGAGTTCATCGCGTTCCTGCAGAAGTTTGTGGTCAAGAAGCCGTTCACTGAACACCGGCAGGTGTACGAAGACGCGTCATCGATCAAGCGGATACGTCCCGATGCGCCACCGTTTTTCATCCTGCACGGGCAGGACGACTCGATCATCCCGGTCCGCGAGGGCCGTGAGTTCGCCGAGGCGCTTCGCGAGGTATCGACGTCAACCGTCGCGTACGCCGAAATCCCGCACGCCCAGCACGCATTCGACTTCTACTACGGGTCGCCGCGGGCCCACTACACCGCCCAAGCGGTCGAGCAGTTCCTGTCCTGGGTTCACGCCACCCGGCAGGTTGAGGCGCCAATGTCGGCCGAGCCGACAATCAAGACATAGCGCGTTCGACGGCCGTCAGCTCCTCGGAAAGCCCTGCGGCGCGCCGGATTTCGACGAACGCGTCGATCATCGCGTCGGTCAACTCATGCGGATCCAACAGTGTGGCACCGTCGGAGAGCACCGAGATGTTGAGCTGGTCGACGTAGCTCCACACCGTGATGTTCAGACCGCTGCCGGTCGTCAGCGGGCCGACCGAGTAGATCTCGGTCACCAGCGCCCCGCCAACGCGTCCTGGCTCCCGTGGGCCTGGCACGTTGGAGATTGGGATGTTCAGCACTTTGTTCTGGCCATCTTTTTCCGCCAGCCAGTGGAACAGCCGCTCCGCGGGTGCGGGCGGGAAGTAGGCCGACCAGCGGCTGACGAGCTCCGGGCCCATCAGGTGGTGAGTCTCTTTGGCGTCCACCGCTGCATCGTGCACGGCTTGCACCCGCGCCAGCGGATCGTCGAGTTCGATGGGCAGAACCATCATGACGCCCGAAAAGCGATTGCCTGAGATCCGCTCCCTCGAGAAGTCGAAACTGACTGGGACGGAGGCCAATAGCGGGTGGTCGGCGTGGCCGTCGTACTTGAGCGACAGCTGACGCAACGCCCCCGTCGAGATCGCAAGCACCATGTCGTTGATCGTGGCACCGAGATGCTTGCCGGTTTCCTTGACATCGGCGAGGGCCAGGGTCGCGGTCGCGAACTTGCGCTGCGCGTCGACGCGATGGTTCATGAACGACGGCGGCGGCGTGAACGGACGCGTCAGCTCGGCAGAGAACTTCTTCGAACTCTTACGCACCCGCTGCATACCCTGCGCGGTATAGCGCATCACCCCCGGCAGCCGGCCGATATGGCGCATGTGGTCGGCGAACGCGGTCCGAAGCAACTCCGAGCGGCCCGGCGCGGGATCGGTTGCGTACGAGTCCCGGTCGTCTGGGCCCGCCTGTAGATCCATTCCACGCGCAAGCAGATTCGCCGATGCGACGCCGTCGGCGAGCGCGTGGTGGATCTTGCCCAGTACCGCGATCCTGCCGTTGGCCAGGCCCTCGATGAAGTACATCTCCCACAGCGGCTTGGTGCGGTCCAGCGGGGTGCTGGCGATCCTGCCGACTGCCTCATCGAGTTGGCGACGGCCGCCAGGACTGTCCACCCGGCAGGCACGGACGTGGTAGTCGAGGTCGACTTCGCAGTTCTCCCGCCACATCGGGTGGTGGAACTTGAACGGAATGTCGACCAGTTCGTAGCGAAAGGGATCGAGCTTGTAGAGCCGGCCGTGGATGACCTGACGGAACTCGTCGATGCCGAATTGACGGCCCTTCAGCTCGGAGATGTCGATCACCGCGAGCTTGAGGGTGTGCATGTGCACCGTCGGCGTCTCGCTGTACAGCAGTACTGCGTCCCACCCGCTGAGCCGCTTCAAAAGCTACCTCCCATAGGGGAGCAGCCTAGATCACCTTTTTGGCCTTGATCAGCGAACGGTTGCGGTGAATCTGATTGAGGAACAGGCCGATTGCCGTCGTCATAGACCCGGTGCGGGCGCCATCGATCATGTCGAACGCGTGACCCGCGCCTGGCAGCTCGACATAGCTCACTACCGAATGCGATGCCGCACGGAGCCGCGAGACGAAGCTGCGGGCCTGCTCGACCGGGATGACGCTATCGCCGGTGCCATGGATGACCAGGAACGGCGGCGCATCCTTGTGCACTCGGGCGATCGGCGACGCGTCACGGTAGATGTCGGGGTGCTTGGCGATCTTCCGGCCGACCACGACCCGCTCGAGGAAATCGACGAATCTCGCCCGCTCCGCTGTGGACCGGTCTTCCCAGTCGTAGCGCCCATAGATGCCCACGACAGCGTCGACCGAGGTGTCCGAGCCGTCCGGCAGTTCGCACTGCATCTCCGGGTCGTTCACAGTGAGCCCGGCCAGCGCCGACAGGTGTCCACCCGCCGAACATCCGCCTACCGCAACGAAATTGCGGTCGCCTCCGTACTTGTCCACATTCGCGCGTGCCCAGGCGATGGCTGTCTTGACGTCGGCGATGTGCGCAGGCCATTTGTGGTGCGGCGCCACCCGGTAGTCGATCGACAGGCACACCCAGCCCATCTCGGCCAGATGCGACATCAAAGCGTAACCCTGGAGCAGACGGCCGCCGTGCACCCAGGCGCCCCCTGGCACGAAGAGCAGCACCGGTGCGGGTTGGGCAGGCAGATCCTCGCGGCGCCACACGTCGAGCAGCTGGGACGGGAGCGGGCCGTAGCGGACCGATGTCTTGTACACGCTGCGACGTTGCTCGCGCAGCTTCCACAGCGGGGGCGTGCGCTCCGGCGCCGGCCATTCGATCGCCAGGTCCTTCGCGGGCACCACGCCACGCAACGCGGCCTCGGTCACAGATTGCGTGCTGTCGCGCTCCTGGCGCTTTTGCTCGGCGTTGCTCGGGCTAAGCAGGGACTTCGCCGTCGCGCCCAGAAAATCGGGCAGGTGCCGGTATCCCCACACGCCCATCGCGGTCGCGGCACCCAGAGGCTCGAGATGTTTCCCGACGACCGGCAGGGAAGCACTCGCGACACTCATCGCAAGCATGTAGTCGGCGGGACCGGCCTTCAGCAACCACCGAGCGCGTGTCCAAAACGTCGGTCCGGGGTACCGGGTGTCCGGTCGTGCCGTCATTGCGCGACTGTACCCCGGGTGAGGATTCATAAACGACAACATCTGGAACATGTCTACTGATGACACTTTCAAGATCATTTGTGACCTGCATCACCGTCCTTCCTGAGCGGCAGGCGGGCGCGTTAGCTTCATTTGACGACCGTCAACATCTGCCGTTTTCGACAGGACTTCCACCGTGAGTAAGTCAGCTCTTGCCATCACCGAGGAACACAACGACCTTGCCGACGCCGCCAACGGGCAGCTAAGCCGGCTCAACACCCGCGCAGCCGCCCGCGCCGCGCTTGACGACGGGTCGTCCCACCCCGCCGATATCTGGTCTGCGGGTGCCGAGGTCGGATGGAACGGGCTGGCCATCGCCGAGGAGTACGGCGGTTCGGGCGCAGGCCTGGCCGAACTGGCGGTCGTGCTGGAGGCACAGGGCCGCGAGCTATGCCCTGGCCCGTTCCTGCCGAGTGTCGCCGCGGCGGTAGTCATCGACCGCTGCGCACCGGATTCCGTTCGTGCGCAACTACTTCCGGGCCTGGCCGACGGCAGTGCGGTCGGCGCGCTCGCCTTATCGGGCAGCGTGACGATCGGTTCGGATCTGGTCGTGACCGGCGAGAGCCCTGCTGTCCTCGGCGCGCCGGACGCCGATGTGCTCGTGATCGCCGCAGGTGAGGACGTCGTCATCGTCGACGCGGCGGCCGAAGGTGTCACAGTCACTGCGCTGGACTCGCTGGACACCTCCCGAAGCGTCGGGTCGGTCGCGCTGCGTGGCGTGACCGTCGACGAGGACCTGGTCCTTCGCGGAGCGGCGAGGAAGGCCTGGACGGTGTTCCGGATCCTCGCGTCGGCCGAGGCGGTCGGCGTCAGCTGGGCGACGCTGGAGATGGCCGTCGAGTACGCCAAGGTCCGCGAGCAGTTCGGCAGGACCATCGGCACCTTCCAGGCCGTCAAGCATCACGCCGCCAACATGCTCGTCAACGCCGAGGAGACCACCGCGGCCGCCTGGGACGCAGCGCGCGCCGACGACCTCGACAGCGCCTGGTTCGCCGCCGCAGTGGCCGCGTCGCATGCGATTCGTACCCAGATCTTCAATGCCCAGTACAACATTCAGTTGCACGGCGGCATCGCCTATACGTGGGAGCACGACGCCCACCTCTATTTACGGCGCGCCCGCACACTCGCGGCGATCATGCAGGACGGCAACGACCCGCTACTCGACGTCGTCGAGGGCCAGCGCAGCGGCCAGGCGCACGGCGCGTCGTTCACGCTACCGCCGGAGGCGGAGGCCCACCGCAGCCAGGCCCGCGAGGCCGTCGCCAGCGTGCGCGCATTGCCCGAGGACAAACAGCGCGACTTCCTCGTCGACTCGGGCTACCTGGTCCCGCATTGGCCCAAGCCCTGGGGTCGGGCCGCCGACGTGCTCGAGCAGCTGGTCATCGAAGAGGAGTTCACCGGCATCGAACGGGCTGACATGGGCATCACGGGCTGGGTGGCGCTCACGATTGCCCAGGCGGGCACCGACGACCAACGCGAGCGCTGGGTCGAACCGGTGCTCCGCGGAGAGGTGATGTGGTGCCAGCTGTTCTCCGAGCCCGGCGCGGGGTCGGACGCCGCGGCGGTGCGCACCGCCGCAAAAAAGGTGGACGGCGGCTGGCGCGTCACCGGACAGAAGGTGTGGACCAGCCTCGCACAGCACTGCCAATGGGGGCTCGCGACCGTCCGCACCGACCCCGACGCGGCAAAGCATGCCGGCGTCACGATGGTGGCGATCGATATGAAAGCCCCTGGCGTGACGGTTAATCCGCTGCGTGGCATCACCGGCGACTCTCACTTCAACGAGGTCTTCTTCGATGACGTGTTCGTACCGGACGCCGATGTGGTCGGTGACGTGAACCGCGGCTGGCTGGTGGCCCGAGCGACTCTGGGCAACGAGCGGATCTCAATCGGCGGCGGTTCGGGAGGGACAACCGGGTTCAGCTCGGACGACCTCGTCAAGCTGCTCGACGCAGCGCCGGATCCCGCCAACTACGTGCGGCGAGCCGGCGAATCGATCGCCGAAACGCATACGTTGCGACTGCTGAACCTGCGTAGGGCCAGTCGGGCCATCGCGGGCGCGGAGCCGGGACCGGAAGGCAACGTGACCAAGCTGTTGGTGGCCGAGGCGGGTCAGCGGATGACCGAACTGGGGATGGAGCTGGCCGGTTCGGCACCCGTTGTCGGCCAGGCACCGAAGCTGCTGCGCAGCTATCTGGGAAATCGGGCCATGACCATCGCAGGCGGAACGTCGGAAATCACGCGGAACACGATCGCCGAACGAATCCTCGGCCTGCCTCGCGACCCACTGCTCAAGTAACCGGGCGGAATGACGCTCTCGTGATGACCTGGCCGAGCCGACCCTTGGCTGCGACATCCCGATCGATAGGACCTGACTTGGCTCACAGTTCGGGTTCGCGGTAGTCGCAGCGGAGTTGACCTGTTGCCGTTCGGGTTCGGGCTGCGGGGATCTGCGCAACAAACTCGGCGGCCGAAGCTGCCCGGGCGGCCAACGTGGGCCGGATCGGGCAGCCGAGATTTGTCGGACCCGGCTGCAATGATGACGTTATGTCCTCGACCGCAACGCCAGACGCGGTTGTAGCACGTCCGAAAGACCGCCTTGAGGAGTTGTTCGACGAGTTGGCGGAGTTGACCGGTCAGCGCAACGCCATTGATGGGCGCATCGTGGACATCGTCGCCGAGATCGATCGCGACGGGCTGTGCGGTATGACGGGTGCGCGGTCGGTGGCGGCGTTGGTGGCCTGGAAGACCGGCTCGTCGTCGGCAAACGCCCACACGATCGCCACCGTGGCGCACCGGCTGGAAGAGTTCCCCCGCTGCGCCCAAGGCATGCGGGCGGGCCGACTGTCACTGGATCAGGTCGGCGTCATCGCGGCGCGGGCGGGCGAGGGATCCGATGCGCACTACGCGGAGCTGGCCGGAGTAGCGACGGTCAACCAGTTGCGCACTGCGGTCAAGCTCGAACCACGACCCGAACCCGATCCTCGGCCCGAGCCGCAACGGTCGATCACCAAAACCTCCGACGACGACTTCACCACCTGGCGGATCAAACTCGACCACCTCGACGCCGCGAAGTTCGATGCGGCACTGCAGTCTCATCTTGATGCGCTGATGGCCGAGTGGAAGCTCGACAATGGCGGCCACGGATCAGATCAGGGGCCTGCGTTGCCGAACACCCCCGACGCTTTCATGCGCTTGGTGGAGGCCGGATGGGACGCCGATGTGGCCCGCCGACCCCACGGGCAGCACACCACCGTGGTGGCGCATCTGGATGTCAAAGACAAGGCCGCCCAGTTGCATCTGGGTCCGCTGCTCACCGACGCCGAACGCCAATACCTGACCTGTGACGCCACCTGCGAAGTGTGGTTCGAACGCGACGGGCAGCCCCTCGGCGCCGGGCGGGCGACCCGGCTGATCAACCGCCGGCTGCGCCGTGCTCTCGAGCACCGCCACCCCACGTGCGCGGTTCCCGGCTGTGGAGCCACCCGCGGTCTGCATGCACATCACATCCGGCACTGGGAAGACGGCGGCCCGACCGAGTTGGACAACCTCGTGCTCTTATGCCCTCATCACCACCGGCTGCACCATCGGGGCGTCATCACCATCACCGGCCCCCCAGACGAACTGTCCGTCACCGATAGCGACGGTCGACCTCTCAGCCCAGCATCGCTGGCCCGCCCACCGACCCGACCCCCACCTGCGGTTCCGCCCTGCCCCGGACCCACGGGCGAGCGCGCTGACTGGTGGTGGTATGAACCCTTCCAGCCGCAGCCACCACCAACAAACAACTAAGTTGGCGACCGCACCCGGTCATCACCAGCACCATACCGGAGCCGAAACTGATTGGGGCATGAAGAGATTCGTTGGTGACACCCGCTGCTAGCGGATCGTGAACATCAGCGCCGACGACCTAGGAGGGGCAGCCAGGCGATGCCCGTCGGCCTGCCTCGCGACCCACTCTTGAAATGGGTCGTTATTCGCTCATCACCCTGCCGAGTTCGGCCCGGGAGTGGATGCCCAGCTTGCGATAGATCTGAGTCAGGTTGGCTTCGACGGTCTTGGTGCTGACGAACAACTTGCTAGCGACGTCGCGGTTGGTGAGGCCGGAGGCCGCGAGTTCGGCGACCCGCTGCTCCGACGGCGTCAGCTCGAGGGTGCGGATCGGGCTGACGTTGGTCCGTGCGAGTTCCGCGCTCACGCGCTCGACCCAAAGCGCTGTGCCCAGCTCCTGGAACACCTGCAGCGCCTCACCCAAAGTCGTTGCGGCGCGTTGCTTTTGCCGTTGCCTGCGCTGCAGCTGCCCCAGGAGCAACAGAGTCCGTGCGCGTTCGAACGGCATTTGCATCCGGTCGTGTTCGGCGAGTGCCTTGTCGACCATTAAGGCGGCGCCGTCGACATCGCCCTGTGCCGCCATCAGCATGCCGCGGCATCGGGCCCCGATCGCAAGCATCCAGGTTCGGTCCAGCCTCCTGCCGTGGCTTTCCAGCGCGGCAACCATCGGCTCGGCGTCGTCGAGCCGGCCGACGGCCACCATCGCCTCCACCGCGTCGGGGATGAACCACGCCTTGATGATCTCCATGCTGCAGAGACTGTCGAAGTTCGCGATAAGCGGCGCAAGGTCGTCGAGCGCGCGTCCGTGGTCGCCGACTGACACGTCGAGGAATCCGAGCGTCATGCGTGGCCACTCCGCGAGCAGAGGGGCTCCGAACCTGTCCGCCGCCGCGATAGCGGCGTGCGCGTCGGCTCTGGCCTCCTGCTCGCGTCCGGTGTACGCCGCGACGAGGCCCCGCACGGTGAGCGCGATGACGAGTCCATGATCGCCACCGATCTGCTCGGCGCGTTCGATCGCATCGGCCGCGGCGTGGGCGGCTGCGGTGAAGTCCGCTCGCCACACATCGATCAAGGTGCTCCACACGGAGACGAACAACATGTCGGTGTCGGCGCCGCGTTCCATGCAGCGACGCTGCAGGATCTGCACGTGTCCGCGGGCTTCGTCGAGCCGCCCGGCCCACGACAACACCTGGGCGGCGGCCGAATGGGCACGGAACGGGATCGGCAGGTCGACATCGAGATCGTCAAGCTCGAGCGCACGGCTCAAGCTGGACTCGTCAAACCCCTGTCCGCACAGAGCGCTCAGTATCAGCCAGTCGGCAAGTGCCTGGCTGATCATGACCGGGATGCCGACGGATTCGGCATGCTTGACCGCCTCCACCGAATTACGCAGCGCCTCTTCGTATTCGCCGGAGTTGGCCTGCGCGAACGACAGCATGAGAAGGGTCTGCGCCAGCATCAGCGGGTTGTCCTCCGCGTCATCGAGGGCGCGCTTGAGTGCATCGGCGGCCTCGGCGAAACTCCTCCGGTACACCCACAGTCCGGCGAGCAGATTCAGTGCCAGCGCCCGCTGCGCACCCGGCGGCAGCTCGTCGACAGCAGGTTTCAGCACGGCGTGCGCCTGATCGGTGTCACCGGCCCGTAGGTGGTGGCCTGCGGACCGGATGCGACGGCTTGCCGTATCGCCGCCGAGTTTGATTGCCAGATCGAGCAATTCGGCTGCCGCGGCGGGCGCCCCTCGTACACTGGCCGCCTTCGCGGCGTCGTCCAGTGCCTGAAGGAGCTCGGGATTCTTACTGGAGGCGGCAAGCGCCAGATGACGCGCCTTGAGCTCGGGCTGGGTGACGATGTCGGCCAGGGCCCGATGCATCTGGCGGCGCCGCGCGGGTTCGGCGTCGGCGTAGACGCCGTGTGCCAGCAGGGGGTGGCTGTAGCGCACCCGGTTGCCGTCGATTGTGACCGCACCATTGCGCTCAGCGTCATCGAGCAGTTCGGTCGTGCGCTCGATGGAGGTGCCGGTCGCCCGCGCAAGCATGTCCACGGTCGGATTGGCCATGCAAGCCGCCGCCAGCAGAACATTCGCAGCGTCGGCGTCAAGACGTCCTATCCTGATCCGCACGAGATCCGCCAGTGTGCGGGGCAGGTCGGCATCGGCCGCAGTCGATTGATCGTCGATCGCGCGTGCTATTTCGAGCGCGTAGAACGGATTTCCGCCAGAAACATCGGCGATGCGCACCATCGTCGGACGTGGAAACGCCCGCGCCAGTCGCGCGGACAGCATCTCGTGCACGCCGCCAAGACTCATCGGGCCAACCTTGATTCGATCGATCCCATCCGGTGTGCCGAGTTGCAGCCAGGACAGCACGCTTTCGCGGTCGGTCTCCGAGCGCTCGGAAGCGATCAGACAGACCCGTCCCCTCAGCCGCCTGGCCACGAAGGACACCACAGCTTGGCTGGACGGATCGAGCCATTGCACGTCGTCGATCGCGACGAGAACAGGCGCCTTGCTCGCCAGGGTCTCGACGATGCTCAGCAGCGCCGCAGCGAGCACATGTTGGTCGGTCGGTGGTCCACCGCTGACGTCGCCCATGAGCACTCGGTCGACCGCTACTCGCTGAACTTCGGGTAGTCCGGTCAGCACCTCGGCATCGACATCGCGAAGCAGGTCCGTGAACACTCCGTAGGCCAAGACAGACTCAGCCTCCCACGCGCGTGCGGACAGCACGTGGAAATCACGGTGGCGCGCCTGCTCCAGCGCGGCCAGCCACAGGGTCGTCTTGCCGATCCCCGCTTCGCCCTCCACGAGCAGGCCCTTCGGCTGATCGCTCACCGAGCCCAGGAAGTCAGCTATTGCGCGGAACTCCGCAGAACGACCGACTACTCCCGAGGACACGACCCAATGATGACAGCCAGCAAACCAAACCTCTATGAAAACCTCGGTTGTCACGACCGCCACGCTGAGCGGGCGCTCGGTGGTCGATACTGATCGGGTGCCCACGGAATTCCATCCCGACCTGCGTCAGGCCGCCCGCTACATCCCCAAGCAGATCGTCACACCCGTCACAGTGCCGTTCCTCCGCGCTGCCGAGCGTTTGGCGTGGCGCCGAACGCCCAAGGACGTCGAGGTGCTGACCCTGCCTTCGGGGGTTGGGATACGGCTGTTCCGGCCGGCCGGCGTGACGGGTCAGGCTCCCGCGCTGTTGTGGATCCATGGCGGCGGGTACGTCATCGGAAAAGCGGCACAGGATGACGCCGTCTGCCGTCGCTTCGCCAAGGAACTGGGGGCCACGGTCGCATCGGTGGACTACCGGTTGGCACCCGATCATCCGTATCCCGCGCCGCTCGACGACTGCTATTCGGCGCTGACGTGGCTGACTCGGTTGCCGTCGGTCGATCCGTCACGAGTGGCCATCGGGGGCGCCAGCGCCGGCGGAGGGCTCGCCGCGGCGCTTGCGCTTGCTCACCAGGGATCGCGGCGAAATCGACCTTGCGGCACAACTATTGGTGTATCCGATGCTCGACGACCGCACGGTCGACCGCAAAGGTCTCGACAATCCCGGACTCCGGCTGTGGAACCAGTCCAGCAACAAGTTCGGATGGTCGGCCTACCTCGGTGGTGCGGACCCGTCGGTGGCCGTGCCCGCGCGGCGCGAAGACCTGAGCGGGTTGCCACCCGCGTGGCTGGGTGTCGGGACGTTCGACCTGTTTCACGACGAGGACCTGGCGTACGCCGAGCGACTCAAGGCCGCCGGTGTGCCGTGCGAGGTCGAGGTCGTCCCTGGCGCATTCCACGGCTTCGACGGTATTCTGCCGAAAGCCCAAGTGTCGCAGTCGTTCTTCAGCAGCCAGTGCGCGCTGCTGCGGCGCGCGTTTGAGCCCGCGGCGGCCTAGCCGGGCAACGCAAGGTCGAGCAGCCCTCTGATGTCGTCGAGCTCGAGAAGTCGCCAGCATGCGTTGGCGAGCTGTTCGGTGCGGGCGTTGCCGAGTACCGGCGCGGTCAAAGCGACGAATTTGTCCTCGAGCTGCTGATCGGTCATCGGGTTGTCGGGCGTGCCCAGGTTGTGGGCGACGTGGCGATCGACGGTCCGCCCGTCGCGCAGCGACAACACGACCCGCGCCGAATCCTTGTTCTGTGTCGGGTCGGTGTAGACGTGAATCTGCTTGCGCAGCACCGCCAGTTCCGGGTCGGCGACACGTTCATCGGTGAACTGGTCGAGGAATGCGGCGCCGTCGGCGAGAACTACCGCGAGCACGTGGTAGATGCTGAACTTGCCCTCCAGGCCTGTGCGCGGCTCGGCAAGGCCGGTGGTGGTCTTCACGTAGTCGTGTACGTAGGCGTCGACCGATGCGACGTCGGCGGCGGTCAAACCGTGCAGGGACCGCAACTCGAGAAGCGCCTGCGCGGGCGCGTGGGTCAGCGAGCCGCAGGCATACGGCTTGAAGCCGTCGCGGGGTAGATACCAGACGTCGCCGAGGCCCTCGAGGGCCCGCTGCGGCGAGGGATCGGGGGAGAACAGATGGAGAAACCCACGATGGCCTTCGATCGCATCGGTGGCCGACGTGAAGCCGTCGCGGGCGAGGAACCCGGATAGCAGCCCATCCATGGCGGCCTTTCCCGCGTGCAACGACTTACCCATCGACCCGTACACCACCTTCATGCCCGCCGATTGGGTGGCTCCGGTGCCCAGCGCGGCCAGCGTCTGCTCAGGTGACAGGCCGAGCAACCGTGCGGTCGCGACTGCAGCGCCGATGTGTCCGACCGTGCCGGTCACGTGCCAGCCGACGTCGTAGTGGCCTGGCCCCGCGGCGATCGCGACCCGGGTTTGCACCTCGAAGCCTGCGACGAACGCCTCGACGGCGAGCTTGCCCGAGACGGGGGCCAACTCGCTCGCCGCCGCGATCGCCGGCCACAGCGGAGCGCTGCCGTGGATGGTGGTCCGATCGGGATTGAAGGTGTCGTCGAAGTCCAGGACGTGTGCCGCGATGCCGTTCGCCAGGGCCGCTTGGCCCGCCGAGCTGCGCTCCCGAGTGCCGACGATGCCTGCCGCGCGTGATCCGTCGGGGTCCATGGCACGGATGGCGGCGCGGACCCGGCCGCTCTCCGGGGTGGCGGAGCCTGCGATGGTGCAGCCAAGCCAGTCGATGAGGCAGCGGACCGCCTGGTGCGCGACATCCTCGGGAAGATGCTCGACCCGCACACCGGAAGCGAAGGCGGCCAACGCACCGCTGACCGCGTATCGATCGGTCACCAACAGCCTCCCGTCTGTTTTACGGAAAGAAATTCTGTTATACAGACTACATGGCAACTGACCCCGGAAGCTACGACGATCGGACATCCGACGAGACGCGCACGTTGCTCGACTTCGTGTGTCACACCGCCGCCGCCGACATCCCGGCCGAGGTGCTCCACGAGAGCGCCAGGTGCCTGCTCGATCACCTCGGCCTCGCCGTCGCCGGTGCGGAGGAACCCGCAGCACGGATCGCAAGGCAGCAGTGCATTGCGCTTGGCGGTGACCCGCAGGCCAGGGCGCTCGGCACCCCCCACTGGCTCCGCGTCACCGACGCCGCACTCGTCAACGGAATCGCCTGCCATGCACTGGATTTCGACGACACCCACGTGCCAACAATTCTGCATCCGACGACGCCCCTTTACGCCGCGGGAACGCCGCTGGCCGAATGGCGGGGCGCCAAGGGTATCGATCTGCTGGCCGCTCATGCGCTCGGATACGAACTCGCCGCTCGGGCAAGTAATGCGCTCTATCCCGAACACTATGACGCGGGCTGGCACATGACCGGCACCACCGGCGCACTCGCGTCGGCGACCGTCGCCATCAGGCTGCTCGGCCTGACCGGAATCACAGCCACGCATTGCCTCAGCATCGCCGCGACGCACGCGGCGGGTCACCGCGAACAGTTCGGCACCATGACCAAGCCGTTCCACGCCGGTCACGCAGCCGCGGCCGGTGTCTGGGCTGGCCTGCTGGCCTCCGGAGGTTTCACCGGCGCACCCGATCCTCTTCAGGGCCGCCGCGGAATGTTCGCGGTGATGTCGTCGACGAGCACGCCGGCCGATCTGGTCGACGGGCTGGGTCAGCGCTGGCAGATCTTCGACAACGGGGTGAAGCCATACGCGTGCGGTGTAGTGATCCACCCGGCGATCGACGCCGTCCGCGACCTCACCGTCCGCCGGGGGCTCACCCCAAGCCGCATCGAGAAGATCCGGCTGAGCGTGCACCCGTTGGTACTCGAGCTGACCGGAAAGACTGACCCCCGTACAGGTTTGGAGGGCAAGTTCTCGGTGACGTTCGCCTGTTCCATCGCGCTGCTTGAGGGCCGGGCCGGCGAGGCCGAATTCTCCGACGCCGCCGTTGTGCGCGCGGACGTCCGGGACCTGATGGAACGCATCGAAGTCGTCGCGGACGCCAGTGTTCCGCACACGCAGGCCGGGGCGACCGCGCTGACCGACGACGGGAAATCCGTTGAGACGTGGGTCGATCACGCGCGCGGGACACCGGGCAACAGGCTGACCGATGACGAGCTGCGGGACAAGTTCCACGATCTGGCCGACAGTGTGCTCGGGAGGGATCGCGCGGAACGGTTGGCCGATGCGGCTTTTGCGCTGCGAACGAACGGCGGCGTCGAGGCGATGCTGGCGCTCACCACGCCGTAGGCAGAGCGCTGACGACAGAGCCGTCGCAGTCGATGCGGGCGACGGTTCCCGTCAGCTCCGCGGCGTCCGCGAAGGCCAGACGTGCGACCGCAGAGGCGATCTCGGCCCGGCACCGGTCCAGCTCGGGTCCTTCGGCATCGACCCCGGGCGACACGGCGTTGACGGCCACCCCGTCGTCGCGCAGCGCCGTCGCCAGTGCCAGCGTGAGACCCAGCAGTCCGTGCTTGGCCGCCGACAGGTGCACCCGCTCGGGATCGCCTGCCAGTGCGTTGCGGCCGAGGATGTTCACGATCCGCCCATCGGGGATGAGCGAGGGCAGCGCGCAGCGGATGCAGCGGAACGCGCCGTCGAGGGTGACCGAGCGAACCTGATGCCAGTCGTCCTCGGTGATCGTCTGGACGGGCTGCCGAGGGCGGTAGGACGCGTTGTTGACGAGAACTCGCAGCGTGCCGCGGTCGGCGATGGTCTCGAACATTCGCCGCACCGCCGACGGGTCGGTGACGTTTGCGGTGACCGCGAATGCGTTGCCACCGCCTGCGCGGATCGCCGCGACGACCGCGTCCGCCTCCTCGGTGCGCGCCCTTGTGTTGACCGCGACCGTAAGTCCCTCTCGTGCAAGGCGTTCGGCGATCACCGCGCCAAGACCGCTGCCCGCGCCGGTGACGAGGGCGACGTCAGCCATCTGTCGAGGGAACCGTCTGCTCGAGCAGCACCGACACGTCTGGGAGTTCGTCTACCCGCCAGCATGCGGACAGCAGCCGCTCGGCGCGGTCAATGCCGAGCACCGGGCCGACTAGCTCGCGGAACTTCACGTTGAGCTCGTCGTCGTCAAGTGGCGCCGACGGCGTGCCGCGGTTGCCGCGCACCTCTGTGGACAGCGTCTGCCCCGATGCAAGGGTGATCTCGACGTCGGCATCCTGCTTTCCGAGCGCGGGATCCGTGACGACCTTCACCCGGTCCCGCAGATCGATCACGTCCGGCCGCGTCAGCACCTCGGTGGTCAACTCCTCGGTGCCCAGCCGCCTGAACACCACCGCCGCAGCCGCACAGTGCCGCAGGCTGAACTTGGCTTCCATCGGTGTGGCCGGCCGGGGACGGTCGGTGAAGCGCGCTGCGGGCGGCGAGACCCGAATATCGATGACGGTGACATCACCTGGAGCGACATCGTTTTCGCTCACCAGGGCGATGACCCCGTCGACCATCGGGTGGGTAAGGGATCCGCTCGGATAGAGCTTGTGTCCGTTCGACGTCAGATTCCACGTCTGGCCAAGCCCCGCATTGATCTTCTCGGGTGCAGGCGCTGCGCTCATCACCGCGAGGTAGCCGAAGTCACCCTCGAGCACCTTGGCACTTGCGGTCAGCCGGTGCTCGACAAGCGTGGCCGCGAGCACCCCATCCATGGCGGCCTTGCCTGGGTGCATGCTCTTGAGATCACTGCCCGCCATGATCCGCAGCCCTGCGGCCTGCGTGGCGCCTGCGGCCATCGCGTGCTCGATCTGGTCGCGGTCGAGGCCCATCGTGCGGGCCGCCGCCGCGGCCGCCCCGACATGGCCGGACGTTCCCGTCACATGCCAGCCTGCGTCATAGTGGGTCTGGCCCGCGGCGTGCGCGACCCGCGTCTCTACCTCGAACCCGAGCGCGAAACTGGCGAGGGCGTCACGACCGCTGACCGGCCGGTTGTCTGCAATCGCCAGGATCGCCGGCCACACCGAGCAGCTACCGTGCACCGTCGTTCCCGGTGGGTTGTACACGTCGTCGAGGTCGAGCACATGCGATGCGAACGCGTTGAGGAAGGCGGCGAACGGTGCCGAGGCCCGCATCTGCGCGCCGACAACCGTTGCGCCCCCGCCACTTTCGCTCGCAGCGATGGCTTCGCGCGCCCGCCGGGTGGCGTCGTCAGCCGAACCTGCGACCGTCACACCGATGTGGTCGACGAGCGCGCGCCGCGCGGCATGCATGACGGGTTCGGGTATCTGCTCGCATTCCTGCTCGGCGACGAAGGTCGCAAGTGCCGTTGTCGGACCGCCGCTCGTCACTGATCCTTCCTCAGGCCGAGTCCGGCAAGCAGGCCGCCGACGATGTCCGTCTGCTGCTGCAGATAGGCCGTGAACTTGTCGTCCTGCAGGTTCTGCGTCACCAAGCCGTCGTCCTTGGTGAGGGTCTTCCATTGTTCGGTCTCGACCATCTTCGAGAGGTCGTCCTGGTACTTCTGCACGGCGTCGGCAGGCATATCGGGCGCACCCATCACGGCGCGGAACTGCACGGGCACCTTCGCAGAATCGATGCCCTGCTCCTCTGTGGTGCTGACATCAGGGAACGTCTCGAGGCGCTGGTCACCAATGACCGCAATAACTTTCAGTTGTCCGGCCTTCACCTGCTCCGCCACGTCGGAGGCGCTGCCGAGCATGATGTTGGCGTCGTCGCGCAGCAGTGCGGTGATCCGCGACCCGGTGTCCTCGAACGACAGGAACTTCCATTTCGCACCGAGGGTGTCCTGCAGCACCAGCCGGCTCAACGCATCGTTGGCGGTGCTGGACCCGCCGGCCTGGACGAGCGTGTCCGGCGCCTTCTTGGCGGCGGCGACGAAATCCGCGAACGTGTTGAACTGCGACTTGGCATTCGTAACCACTACCTGGGGCTCGGTGGCCACCAGAGAGATCGGGGTCAGCTGGGCGAGACTGACTTTCGAGTTCGCGACGGTCATCGGGGTGGCCAACCAAGTCGGCGTCACCTGCGCGAGCAGTGATGCGCTGCCCTTGCGGTCGACCATGTACGACATCGCGCCGATGGAGTCGCCCGCAGGGACATTGCGCACCGGCCAGTTCGTGTCGATGATCTTGTTCTCGTACATCACCTTGATCATCTGGCGGGTGAACACGTCGCTGCCGCCGCCGACGGCGTTGTGGGTGACGACCTCGATGGGTCCGGATTTGCCGCTGCCCCCCGAGCCGCCGCATGCGGCGAGGACGACCAACGCCACCGCCGCGATGGCGGCCGTGATGAGTTGCCTGATTCGGAACATGTCCGCTTCCTTCCTTTTTGAAGACTGGGGC
This sequence comes from uncultured Actinomycetota bacterium, assembly GCA_963766465.1. Taxonomy (GTDB): domain Bacteria; phylum Actinomycetota; class Actinomycetes; order Mycobacteriales; family Mycobacteriaceae; genus Mycobacterium. The sequence goes on along the minus strand of CAVXZT010000008.1, from coordinate 47,847 downwards.
TTCGTCATCGGCTGTTGATTCGCTTGCAAGCTGCGCTCATGCGTCGATCTCGATCACTTGTTCGCGGACCTTGCGGGCGCGGCCGAACGTCAGCGCCACCAGCAGCACGACCGCCAGACCAATCAGCGTCGCGGAGATCGGCCGCTGCAAGTAGATAATCGGGCTGTTGTCGGAGAGCAGCAGCGACTGCCGGATGGAGTTCTCCGCGATCGGTCCCAGCACGAAAGCCAGAACCAATGGGGCAGGCGGGATGTCGAGCTTGCGCATGACGTACCCGAAAAGCCCGAAGACGACCAGCAGGCCGACGTCGAAGATCGAGAAGTTGACGCTGTAGACGCCCACCACGGAGATCAGCAGGATCGCCGGGTACAGCACTTTGTACGGCGTGTTCAACAGCTTCGCGAACAGCGGGACCATGGGCAGGTTCATCACCAACAGCGCGATGTTGCCCAGGTACATGCTGGCGATGATCGGCCAGACCACGTCGGCGTGTTCGTGGAAGAGCAGCGGACCGGGGTTGAGGCCGTAGAGCACCAGCGCACCGAGAAGCACTGCACCCGTTCCGGATCCGGGAATGCCCATGGTCAGCAGCGGCACCATTGCGCCACCCGTCTCTGAATTGTTCGCGGCCTCCGGCGCAGCCACGCCCTCGATCGAGCCCTTGCCGAATTCCTCTGGTGTCTTCGATGTCTTCTTAGCGATGATGTAGGACACGAACGACGCAACCGTCGAGCCGGCACCCGGCAGGATGCCGATCAGGAAGCCCACGAAGCCGCCCTGCAACATGGCCGGCGTCGACTTCGCGATGTCTTTGCGCGACGGTAGGAGTTCGCGCATCTTGCTGGGCACCTTGAAGAGTTGCTTCTCGGTCTTGTCCTCGATGTTCACCAGTACCTCGCCGACGGCGAAGATGCCGACGGACAGGGCGATGAACTCGATGCCGCCGGCGAGCTCGATCTGTCCCCCAGTGAATCGCTGTTCGCCGGAGAACAGATCGGTGCCGACGGTGGCCAGGAAGAGCCCGATGAACATCGAGATGAAGCCCTTGAGCATGGAATCGCCCGCCAACATGATGACCAACAGCAGCGCGAACACCATCAGCGCCGAATACTCCGGTGGCCCGAAGTTCACCGCGACGTCGGCCGCCAGCGGCGCAAGGAACGTCAGACCGATCACACCGATGGTGCCCGCCACGAACGAGGCAATCGCCGCAATGCCGAGGGCCTTGCCCGCCCGGCCTTGTTTGGCCATCTCGTAGCCGTCGATACACGTTACGACGGAAGAGGATTCACCAGGAATGTTGAGCAGGATCGAGGTCGTCGACCCACCGTACTTGGCGCCGTAGTAGATGCCTGCCATCATGATCAGCCCGGTGGCAGGGGCGAAGCCGGTGGCCAGCGGCAGCAGAATCGCGATCGTGGCTGGCGGACCGAGGCCGGGCAGGATGCCCACGAGTGTGCCTAGCAGGCAGCCGACGAGCAGCCACAACAGATTGGTCGGGGTGATGGCGGCCTGTAGGCCGTGCAGCAGGCCATCGATCGCGTTCACCGGTGTGCCACCGTTCGGATCGCCTGGCGCCCAGAATCATTCAGTACCACAGGGTTCCTCCAGGGAGTTGCACCTCGAGCAGGGTGTCGAAAAGGAAGTACATGGCAGGCGGCAGCAGGAGCAGCGCGATGATCACGGGGATCGACCGGATTCGCTCGATCACGACGATCACCAGCAGGACCAGTACCTCACCGGCGACCAGGAATCCGAGTGGCTCGATCAAGAGCCCGCAGACCACGAGGGCGAGCCACACGAGCAGCGCTCGGCCCATCCGGCCCGGCTGCAGCGAGAGTGTCGGCGCTTCGCCGCTGCGCGCCTTGGAACCCCATAGCCAGACCGCGGCCAACGCGAGGCCAAGACCGATCAAGCAGAGTGTCAGAAGAACGGGAAGGTACCCGGGCCCCGGCTCGCCGTTCGGACCGCGAAATGCCAGTTCGGTCCCGCTCTTGAACAACAGCCACCCGCCGAGCGCGGCGATCACCAAGCCAAGGATCACGTGGACGCGGCGGGTCAGCCGATTGTCGTGCTCCTGGTCGCGGCCGGCCTGCTCCTGTTCAGGAGGGCTGATGGTCGGGACATGCTCAACCTTGCCGTTTCGCGCGACGTCTACGTCGGTGCGCCGATCGATGTCCTGATCCATACGTCCCTCTAGGTACGATGTCTACACAGTGGAAAAGACTTCTGCTGTGAGAAACTTAGGATGATGGCGACGTTGTGTCAAGCGTCACTTTCGCAGCGCCATACACGTCTGTCGCGTTGGCAAACTTCGAGACGGAGCGGACGGTACGCTTCTTCTATGCAGAAGACGCGACCGGAGAGCGAAACTGGCCCCGCCTACCCGATCGCCTCGGTCAACAACGCGCTGCTCTTGCTGCTGCTCTTCCGTGAGCAGCCGCGGGTCCGGCTCACCGATGCGTGCAAGTACCTCGGCGTGGCGCACTCGACGGCGCACCGGCTGCTCGCCATGCTCGCCCACCACGGGTTCGTCCAGCAGGAGCCGGTCACGCGTGCCTACATCGCGGGCCCGGCGTTGGTCGAGGTGGGATTGGCCGTCGTCGGCTCGCTGAACGTTCGGGAGCAGGCCCGGCCGGCGATGGAGGAGCTGGCCGCCGAGACCGGCGAAACCGTCCATCTGGGCGCGTTGGAGGGAACTCAGGTCCGTTATGTAGACGGGCTGGAGTCTGAACGCGCACTGCGGGTAGTGGCGAGGACGGGAACCCTGGCACCTGCACACTGCACGTCGCTCGGCAAGGCGCTGCTCGCACAAATGACGGACGAACAGGTCGCCGAGCTGTACCCCATGTCAGCAGAACCGTTCGAGGCACGGACCGGCGGGTCGATCACGACCCAGGCGAGATTGCTGAAGGAAGTGGGCCGGGCGCGGTCGCGGGGCTATGCGGTCAACGCGGGTGAGATCGAGGAGGACGTCGGCTCGGTGGCCGTCGCCTTCCGCGACTTCGCGGGCAGGCCCGCCGCCATCGCGGTGGCCGCACCGTCGAGTCGGTTGAGCGCGCAGCGGATTACGCGCATCGGCGAGCTGATGATCGAGACGATCTCCCGGACGCCGATGTCGCCTGGGGCCGCTCACGCACCCGCGGACTGAGGACCGCGGCGCGCGCTCACGACGCCAGAGGCGGCGGTCACGAACATGACGACGGCCAGCAGCGCGAAGGCGGCGCCGACTCCCCAGACGCCAGACACGGCACCGGCGACGGCGAGGATGAACGCCTGCCCCACGCGGTTGGTTGCCACCCGCAGACCGAGCGCCGATCCCCGGCTGGTGTCATCGACAAGATTGACCACCCAGTTCATGGTGGTGGTCTGCGACAAGCCGAGCGCGAAGCCGAGCACCGACATCGCGACCATCATCGGTGCGAGATTGCTGCTCACCGCGAGGACGAGCAGACAGGACGCCGCGATAATCGTCGCGACCACGGTCAGCCGCAGGTTCGGGATCCTCCGCACGAAGAACGGGGTGGCGGCCCGCGCCAGCAGGGCGCCGCTAGAGCTGATGCCGAGCAGAACGCCGACCTGCGACGACGTCAGCCCGACAGCCACGCCGAGTAGCGGCACATAGACCAAGAGCAGATCGATGCCACTCTTTGCAGAGAAGCTGGTCATCAGCGCGGCGGGCATACCGCGTCTGCGTAGCAGACGCCATACCCGTTCGGCCTTGCCCTGGCGCAGCGTCGACGTCTGGATGCGGGTGCGCATCGCGAAAGCGGCGGCGGGCACACCAGCGACGAATGCCCACGCCGCGACCAGCAGTGCCGAGGAGGTCGCGGAAAGCGTCGGTTCTTCGGTGTGGCCGATGATCACGCCGCCGACAACGGGCCCGACGATCTGGCCGAGCGCCGAGACGGTGGTGAGAGTGCCGAACCTGCTGATTCGTGCGAGTGAACTATCTGCCTGGGCCATGATGCTCTGCCCGCCGATCGTCGCCGTCGTGTGCCCGATACCGAGCACGGTCGTCGCGACCGCGATGACCCAGACCTGTTCTGCGACAACGAGAGCGAACGCCGCCGCGGCTCCGACGCCGAGACCGAACACGAGCAGGATCGCGGGGTGGTGGCGCTCTGTCCACCGGCCAAGGCCGACCGCGAGCACGATCGGCGGGACGGCGAAACACGCCGCCGTCACGCCGACCGTGGCGGCGTCAGCGCCGAGAGCCAGCAGTCGGTACGTCGACACCGGCCGGGCCAGAGTGACCGCGACCTGCAGCAGGAAGATTCCGGCGACGGTGCCGACGAGCCACACCGGTGGGAGCGGGCGCCCCCTGCCGGTCAGAACTTCCAGCCACGCTCCGGCGTGGCGACGTCCACCTCGACACCGTCTGGATCGCGGAACTTGAAGAACCGCGGCGGGTCTGCCGCCTCCGCGCCATACACCTCGACGCCACGGTCCTTCAGTGCGCGGACTACCGCGCCGGTGTCCTCGATCGTCACGCCGATGTGGTTCGGTCCCATCGCGCCGTACGTCCACTCGGACCGTTCGATCTCCGGGTTGGGCTGCAGCAGCGAGTAGTTCACCTCGCCGTCGCTGAGGTCGAGTGCCTTGCCTGGGTAGTGGCCGGGGGTTCTGGCGTCTCCCAGACGCTTGAAGCCCAGGACGTTCTCGTAGAACTCCGCGGTCTTCTCGAGGTCCTGGACAACTATTCCAAGATGTCTGATGCGCACTGCTATCTCCCTGTTCTGCTGGCGAATGGCCATCTTCCGTATTGAGGAAAGTATTTCTGCAAATCAGACTCTAAGCCCGAAGGCGGGCACAGTCAACGGTGGCTGGAACTAGCCGCGCTCGAAGACCACTTCGCCTGCGACGACGGTGGCGGCGACCATCGACGAATCGAGTTCGCTCACCACCTCGGCGGGTGGCACCGCCAGCACGCACAAGTCGCCGGGTTGGCCCGGCTTAATGGAGCGTGCATCGGTGGGTGCGACCGATGTGCCGAAGAACATGGTCAAAGCCTCACGCGCCGAGACACATTCGTCGGGGCCGAGAACCTCGCCGGCTGCGGTGGTGCGGCGCACCGCGGCCCGCATGGCCGCCCACGGATCCCCGTCACCGAACGGCATGTCGGTGGACAGTGCGAGCTTCACCCCGGCCTTGCGCAGCGAGGCAACCCGCCACAACTCGTGAAGTTCGGCGGCCGGGATGTCGGTCAGATACTGATCGCCACGCTCGGCGACGAAGTTGGGCTGGGTCACGACGGTGACGTTGAGGGCGGTGAGTTCCGCGATGCTGTCGTCGGGCACCACGGCCGCGTGTTCGATGCGGTCCTGCAGATGCGTGCCGGCTTCGCGTAGCGCCGAAAGCGTCACGACGAGCTGAGCGGCCGTCACGCAGTGCACCGCGACAGGGGCGTCTGCGGCGTGGCGTTCGGCGATCCACCCGACCAATTCATCGTGGTCGAGATCGGCGTCGTGAAGGATGCGCTTGCCAGGCGCCAGGCAGTACACGCGCTGACTCAACTCGCCGTGCCGATGGGCCTGCATCAGCTTCACGATGTCGCTGACTTCGAAGTCAGGTGTCGCGTCGGTGACACCGGTGACTCCATAGGCGCTTAGCCCGTGGCTGACCTCGGCAAGTCCATCTTCGTTGCGCTGCAACGTGTCTGACCAACTTCGGTCGGCGCTGCGCAGACGCCCGTCGGCATGGTCGGCGAGGCCGACTCTGGCCAACCCCGCCGAATTCAGCGTCCACAGCACACCACTGCGATGCTGAACGCGGACAGGGACCTGAGGCGACACCGCGTCGAGCACGTCGCGGTCCAGCGGTCCTGCGACCACCTCGTGATAGCCGACGGCCCTGATCCAGCCGTCGCTGCCGACGGTGGCATCGGCAAGCGCACGGGCCAGGTCGTCACGGCCCCGCACCTCGGCGGGCCCGACCCGGGCCGAGGTCAACGCCGCCGCCGCCGAGCGCAGGTGGACATGATGGTCGTGAAGACCAGGGATGACCATTCCGCCCGCGGCGTCGAGCACCCGCTCGCCCTTGTTGGGCGTCAGATCACCGATCTCGACGATTCGCTCGTCGGCGCGGATGTCGGTTTCGGTGCCATCGAGCAGCACCGCTCGCTGAATCAGCACGATGCCAACCGTCTTTCGGCCAGTACGCGCTCGACAAGGGTGTTATCGGCACCGAGTTCCGATGCTGGATCGCACGGCGCCGGCATCGCGGTGCACCGCGTTTCGGCCACCCGGTCATCCGCGGCGTATGTGGCGGCGACGGCGGCCATCGACAGTTCGATGAGCTCGCCTCCCCCGCGGCTCAGCGCTTCCACGGCGGAGACCGCGGCGTGCAGACCGGTCAACGGGTCGGCTATCGCGTCTCCGCTGAATATCGGCTCGTTGTCGGTGCCACCGACCAGACCGCCGGAAACAGCAGCGTCGTCGCCGAATGCCACCCAGTTCGCCTGCTCGCCGTCGGCACCGTGGCCGGTGATCCGCAGCCAAATCCGGCCGTCGCGACGCGCGATGTCCGTCGGGCCGAGACCCCTGCGTGCGAGTGCTGCGGGCCGCGACGACTCGATGACAACGTCGGCGGTCTCCAGCAGTCGTCTTAGACCTGAAGGTTCGTCGAAATCGACCGCATACGAGAGCTTTTCGCTGTTCATCCAGTGGAAGAAGACCGCTGGCCCTGCGCGGGTGCCGTCCGGCCGTGGGTGGGTTTCGACCTTCACGACGGTCGCGCCTGCCCGCGCGAGCAGCTGTCCGCACAGGGGGCCTGCCCACATCGAGGACAGGTCGGCGACCAGAAGGCCCGTCAGTCGGCGGGGCGCCCCAGCAGCACTCAGCTTTGTAATGCGAGGGGGCGCGGCGCGTGTTTCGCCGAGGGCGGCCACTGGAAGGCCGAGCAGGCGCGCCTGCGCAGTGACGTGGCCGGATGCGTTGCCCGCCACCCAGCGCTGCACCGCAGGCCACGGGTCGTCGCCGACCGCATCGGACTCGAGCAGCGCGGGCACGGCGTCGACGTCGTCTTGTCGCGACAAGGTGAGAGCACACCACCCGTCGCTGCTGCGCATCAGCCGGGTGGCTCCGCCCGCCGAGATGCGGCCGTCCGGTGCGAACCCGAGCAGTCCGGCCCGACCGGCAAGGAGTTCCTCGACATCGACAGCGACATCGGTGAGCTGGTTGAACGCGTCGGCGGCACGCCGCGCCCGCGAAAGCACGGCGGCAGGGACGACCAACGACGTCACCCGCTCATTGTGCTTTTCTCCGGCGAGCAGACGTAAAAGGTTCCCGAAACGGGCAATTTTGCGACCTTCTGCGTCTGCTCGCGCTAGAACTGCATGGCGGTGAACCGATAGTCCAGTACTTGTCGATTGGTGTCACCGACGGCGTACACCAGCGACCGCAGCTTGAGCACACCTCCGCGACCATCCGGCAGCGGCACCGCGCCGTCGACATGCAGCTCGCTGAAGAGCGTGTCGCCCTCGTGCACAGGGCCGGTGTGGTCGCACGATTCCCAGCCAAGCACAGTGACGAGATTGGGCAGCAGCCGCGTCGCCTGCGCGAGCGCCAACCCGATGGTGTGCCCGCCGTAGACCAGGCGCTGGCCGCCGACGCGCCAATCATGATGTGTCGCAGCGATATTCAACGTCAGCCGCGCGAGCTCGGGAGCGCTGCTCACCACATCTGCGGGGCTATGCAGCACGGCCCCGGCGAGGCCCGAGTCGAAGCGGGTGCCGGGTACCTTCTCGCGGTATGCGTCGGCGTCCCAGTCGGCGGTCGGGTCGGGCGGCGACGCAAGGTCCGCGCCGATGTTGGACAGGTCGTCGGTGCGACCCGTCTCGATTGCGGTGCTCAGCGGAAGCATCGCGCAGCGGTAGAAGTCCAGCACCAGCCGGCCGATCTGGTCGATAGTGGTTATCCGCAGCGCTGCCAGCCCGGTCGGCGCGCGGCCGGGTTTAGCCGAGTTCTGCTTCAGCCCGACCACTTCGGTGCGGGTGAACAGGCTGTCGCCGATGACGGGGAACCGGTGGAAGGTCAATCCCCGGTAGAACAGGTTGGCCTTGACCCGCTGGGTGGCCAGCGTGCTCTGCCCGATGGCGACGTCGCAGACCAGTGCGGGATGTGCGAGAGCCGTCGTCGCCCCGGTGACGGCATACGCCAGCTGGGAGTCCAGCGCGAGCCGGAGGCGGTCGCCGATGATCGACTGGTGCGCGGCCGCGGCGCCGTCGGTCAGCGTCATCGAGGGCGCGGAGTCGAAGACCTGACCGACCTCCAGGTCGTCGAAGTAGGGACCGCTCACAGCCGCAGATGTTGCCATTTAGTCGCACAAAGTGTCAATATGGCCGTACATATGTTGACCGAAGAAGAAACCCTGCTGGTCGAGACGGTGCGGGCGTTCGTCGACCGGGATGTGAAGCCAACTGTCCGCGACGTCGAGCACGCCAACGAATACCCGGAGGCGTGGATCGAGCAGATGAAGCGCATCGGGATCTACGGGTTGGCGATCCCGGAGTCCTACGGCGGTACGCCAGTGTCGACACGGTGCTATGTGCTGGTCACCCAGGCGTTGTCGCGCGGCTGGATGAGCCTGGCCGGTGCGATGGGCGGGCACACCGTCGTCGCGAAACTGCTCGACCTGTTCGGCACCGAGGAGCAGAAGAGCACGTACCTGCCTGCGATGGCGTCCGGCGACCTGCGGGCGACGATGGCGCTGACGGAGCCGGGCGGCGGCTCGGATCTGCAGAACATGAAGACGACAGCGGTGTCTGACGGCGACCACCTGGTGATCAACGGGTCCAAGACATGGATCAGCAATGCCCGCCGGTCGGGTCTGATCGCGCTGCTGTGCAAGACCGATCCGGCCGCCAAGCCGGCGCACAAGGGCATTTCGGTGGTGCTCGTCGAGCACGGCGAAGGTCTGACGGTGTCGCGGGATCTGCCCAAGTTGGGCTACAAGGGTGTGGAGACCTGCGAGCTGACGTTCGACGACTGCCGGGTGCCTGCGTCGGCGATCCTTGGCGGTGAGCCAGGCAAGGGCTTCGCGCAGATGATGAAAGGCCTTGAGACTGGGCGCATTCAGGTGGCGTCGCGCGCGTTGGGGGTGGCGACGGCCGCGCTGGAGGACGCGCTGCGCTATGCCCAGGAGCGGGAGAGCTTCGGGCAGCCGATCTGGAAACACCAGGCCGTGGGCCATTATCTGGCAGACATGGCCACCAAATTGACCGCAGCACGTCAGCTCACGCTGTATGCCGCCGACCGCTACGACGCGGGCGAGCGAGCCGACATGGAGGCCGGGATGGCCAAGCTGTTCGCGTCCGAGGTTGCGATGGAGATCGCGTTGAACGCCGTCCGAATCCACGGCGGCTACGGCTATTCCACCGAATTCGATGTCGAGCGTTACTTCCGCGACGCACCGCTGATGATCGTCGGTGAGGGCACCAACGAAATCCAGCGCAACGTGATCGCCGGACAACTCGTCGCCCGCGGCGGGATCTAGTGAGAGCCGAGCCGGCGTATCAGACGCTTCGCGACCGGCTTCGCGGAGAGATCGCCGCCGGACACTACCGCGATGGAATGCGGTTGCCTACCGAGTCGGAACTCGTTGAGCAGCACGGCTTGTCGCGGCAGACCGTGCGGCGGGCGTTTCAGGATCTTGTCGCAGAGGGCATGGTGTACCGGGTACCGGGCCGCGGCAGTTACGCCAGCGATCCTGGCAGGCGGTACCTACGTCAGCTCGGGTCCATCGAAGACTTGATGAGCTTGTCCGACGACACCACGATGGAGGTGCGGGCCGGGCTGCGGCGCCGAGTCGACGTCGACGCGGCCAGCAGACTGCGGCTGGACGACGATGTCGTCTACTCGGTGGTGTTCCGGCGGCTGCACGACGGGGTGCCGTTCGTACTGACGACAGTGCACCTCGTGCCCTCGGTGGCGCAGCAGGTGCTGGACTCACCTGCGCTGGCCGAAGGGGCCGTCGGCACGCACACCGTCATCGGGCTGCTCGATCCGCATCTGGTGGAGCCGATCGCCGAAGCGGCGCAGTCGATTACGGTCGCACCCGCCGATGAGGTCGCGGCCAACGCGGTGGGTTGTGTGGTCGGCCATCCGATGCTGCGGGTGGACCGCCTCTACTCGGATGTCAGCGGCAAGGCTGTCGAGCTTTCGGTCAGCCACTTCCTGCCCGAGCAGTACACCTACAGGGTGACGCTTCGCAGGTCTGGCTGAATGGGCGGATAGAACCCGCTCGCCCATTCGCGCAAATGCCTGAAATCCTCGGCTTCCGACGGCGCCAGGACGGGATCGTCCTGGTATTGCTGATGTCCCCAGATCGGGACGTCGTCGGCCAGCAGGCGTTTCACCGCATTCAGCCGGTCCTCGTAGTCGAGGTCCTCCGATACCCAATACGTGGCGAAGATGTCGATGGAGCTCTCATCCACGGGGGTTGGGCAGACAGAGACGATCTGCCTTCCGTCACCGTGGTCCTCACACTTGAAGCCCAAACCGACGCCGTACCACCACACTTCAACAGGATCGCCTCCGCCGAACGCCAACTTGGCGTGCCACGTCGAGGCGTTCGAGGCCGCGGCGATGACGGTCGGACTCAGCGGAACACGATGGACGAAGCGGTAGTGCTGTACATCGACGGTGTTCTCGACAACCAACTGCGGAGGTACCGCAATTCCACCGAAGAACTGTTTCTCGTCGGGCCCGACGGGTCGGAAGTAATGCGGTCCATCCGGGCTCTCAAGCTCTTGGTGCATATCAGGCACCGGCCACCGCGGTTCTGGTTGCTCGGTCCCGTGCCAGATGTAGATGCATTCGTTGAGCTCGGTGACGGCCCAGCACCGCACGCGCCGATCCTCGACGGGGAACTGTTCGTAGGGAATGTGAACGTTGCGACCGTCGGCGCCGCTCCACACCCAACCGTGCAGTGGACATTGAATCCCACCCTCGACGACGCAGCCGCCGTGGGACAGGTCGGCGCCAAGGTGCCTGCAATGCGCGTCGAGCACACGCACCGCACCGTTGAGGTCACGGAACGCGACGAGGTCTTCGCCGAAGTAGTGCAGCGCCAAGACGTCGCCGACATCAAGGTCGGCGCTCCAGGCCACCTGGAACCATCCAGTGGGTCGCATGCTGGGCAGACCCATGCTTGCCAGCCTGCCACTGTTGGCCCTCAGGCGCTGAGACACTGGTCGATGAGTCCCCAGTGCAGGGCCGTCGGCGGATCGATCGTCTGTCCGGACAACACCAGATAGGCGGTTCGCCAGCGGCCGATGCGCCGGGTGATGCTGACGGTGCCGCCGGCGCCGGGTATCAAGCCGAGGCCCAGCTCGGGCAGGCCAAACACGGCGTCGGGCCGCGCCTGCACCCATCCGCAGTAAGCGGCCATTTCCAGTCCGCTGCCCAGCACCTGGCCGTGCACCTCGGCGCGGCACGCACGACCCAAACGGCCGGTCAGCTCGTCGAGCACCAACGCGGGGCTGTGCCGGGTGCGGGCGAGGTGAGCGCTGGCCGGGTCGGCGAATGTGCCGAACTCGGCGAGGTCTCCCCCGCTGCAGAAGGACGGGCCGTTGCCGGTCAACACCACTTCGGTGATCGACGGGTCGAGACGTGCGACCTCAAGGATCTCCAGCAGGGCGGCGCGCATGTCGGTGGAAAACGCGTTGTGCCGTTGCGCCCGGTTGAACCGGATTCGCAGTCGATCGCCGTCGCGGTCGGCTTGCACGGGATCGGGGATGTCGAGGACGGTGGCCGGGCCCCGTTCGGCGAGCCAGCGTGCGAACTCCGATCCTGACTGCAGCGTCGAGTACGCGAGCGATTCGGTGAGGACGCCGGCGCGGGTGGGCCCGGCGGGGTCGATCGAGCGGAGCACGTCGTCGCAGACGGCCGCGGCTTGCGGCCATCGCTGGCAGCGCTCGGTCAGCTCGGCCATCGCTCCGAGCACCGACGGCACCACGACAGTGCGCGGGTCGTCGGAGGGCTCCTTCACCAGCGTGAAAGTCGCGTCGTCGGAGGGTGATTTGACAGCGACGATCACGCCCCCCTCAAGCTCGACGGCACTCACGAGTACCTGTGTATCAGCTCCTGCTTGTACAGCTTGCCGGTATCGGTGCGCGGCAGCTGCGCCTCGAAAGAAATCGACCGCGGACACTTGTAGTGCGCCAATCGCTCTCGCAGCCAGCCAAGCAGCTCTTCGCCGAACTCGTCGGTGGCGTCGGCGGGATCCACCGTCTGCACGACGCCCTTCACGCTCTGCCCCATTTCCTGATCGGGGATGCCGAACACCGCCGCGTCCATCACCTTCGGATGGGTGACGAGCATGTTCTCGGCTTCCTGCGGGTAGATGTTCACCCCGCCGGAGATGATCATGTGATGGCGCCGGTCGGTCAGATAGAGATAGCCGTCCTCGTCGAGATACCCGATGTCGCCGACGGTTTTCCAGCCATGCGTATCGCGTGACTTGGCGGTCTTCTCCGGATCGTTGAGGTACTCGAAGTCGAAGCCGCCCTCGAAGTAGATCTCCCCTGCCTCGCCAGCCGGCAATTCAATGCCGTCCTCGTCGAGGATGTGTAGCGCGCCCATCATCGGCTTGCCGACGGAGCCGGGGTGCGCCAACCAATCCTCGGCGAGGATCAGTGTCGACCCGATTGCCTCTGAAGACGCGTAGTACTCGTCGACGATCGGCCCCCACCAGTCCATCATCTGCTTCTTGATCTCGACGGGGCACGGTGCCGCGGCGTGCATCACGCGTTTGAGGCTCGAGACGTCATACGAGTTGCGCACGGATTCGGGCAGTTTCAGCATCCGGGTGAACATCACGGGGACGAACTGACCATGTGTGACGCTGTGGCGCTGGATGGCATCGAGGCAGCCCTTTGCGTCGAACTTCTCCAACACCACGGTGGTGATGCCCGCACTCTGAATCTGCATCGACCAGACCGACGGCGCCGTGTGGTACAGCGGAGCGGGACTGATGTAGACAGCCTCGGGATCCAGCCAGAAGCCGACCAAAGCCGACATCAACCCGGGCACCTCGGCGGGCGGGAGGTGTGGAAGCTCGCGCTTGATGCCCTTTGGTCGGCCGGTGGTGCCCGACGAGTACTGGAGTAGATCGCCTTCGATCTCGTCGTCGATCGGTGTATCGGGTTGATCTGCAACACATTCCGGGTAGCGGAACCACCCGTCGAGGTCGTCGTCGGCGATGATTCGCAGTGGTGGCAGGCCATCGATGTCCGCCAGGGTCTTTCGCAGCGAAGCTGAGCCGACGACGACCTTGGCATTGCTGTTGTCGATGATGTAGGCCGCCTCAGCCGCCGTCAGATGTGTATTGATCGGCACGTAGTAGAGCCCGCAACGGCGCGCTGCCCACATGACGGCGTGAAAATGCTCGTTGTTCTCCATCAGGATGGCGACGGCGTCGCCTTCGCGAAGACCATGCGCGCGAAAGAAGTGGGCGAGGCGGTTGGCGCGCGCCTCGAGTTCGGCAAATGTCAGGACCTTCCCCGACGGATGAATGATGATGGCCGGCTTGTCGGGGTTGGCCTCGGCATGCTCGCGAATCTGCATGAGCCAGACTTTACGATGCTCGAACTTGACAGGTGTCAAGACCCCTGTGTTGACCCCGTTTGTGCAGCATGAACCTAGTATTAGGTCGCCGGTGGGGATCGGGGGTGCGTCGTGGGGGGTGAGGAAGCGTCACGCCCTGCCTCGGGTGTCATGACCTTCCTCTTCACGGACATCGAGGGTTCTACGCGACGTTGGGAGGCCGATCCCGATGTCATGCGGGTGGCGTTGGAGACCCACAACAAGGTGTTGCGCGAGTCCGTCGAAGCCAACGACGGGAAGGTCTTCAACTACACGGGCGACGGCATGTGTGCGGTGTTCTCGTCGCCTCGGTCGGCCGTCGACGCCGCGATAGACGCCCAGCGGTCGTTGGAGTTACCGGTCCGGATGGGCATCGCGACCGGCGAGGCCGAGCTACGAGGCGACGACTACTTCGGCACGGTCCTCAACCGAACCGCGCGCGTTATGGCGGCCGGCCACGGCGGCCAGATCCTTATCGATGGCGCAACAGCCGGCCTCCTCTCGGACGTAGAGCTGGCAGAACTGGGCCCGCGACGACTGCGCGACATCGCGAGGCCAGTTGAGCTGTTCCAGGTCCGGGCCCCCGGACTGCGCACCGACTTCCCGCCGCTGAAGACCGAGGATTCAACACCGGGCAATCTCAAACCACAGACGACCAGCTTCGTCGGCCGTGAGAAGGCCGTCGCCGAGTTGGAAACCGTTATCCAGGCGAACCGGCTGGTTACCTTGACCGGCGTCGGCGGGGTCGGGAAGACGCGGCTCGCCTTGGAGGTCGCCGCACGCCTGAGATCCGAATTCGCCGAAGGGGTTTGGGTGATCGAGCTGGCTCCGGTCGGCGACCCGGCCTCAGTCCCAGAAGCGACTGCTGCCGCACTCGGTGTTATCCCACAGCCCGGAATGAGCCTGTCGGAAAGCATTGCGTCACTGATGGAAGGACGCTCGCGGCTGTTGGTCTTCGACAATTGCGAACACGTGCTCGATGCGGCGGCAGACCTGATCGAGGCGATCGTCGAACACTCGTCGACGGTGCGCGTCCTCGCCACGAGCCGCGAAGGCCTCGGGGTCGCTGACGAACAACTCTGGCCGGTGCCGTCGATGGCCAACACCGGCGCCGATTCGGAGGCAGCGGCGCTGTTCGCCGAGCGGGCCAAGCACGTGGCACCGGAGATCGCATTGAACCCACACGAGAGCGCGGGCGCCGTCGTCGAGATCTGCCGTCGGCTCGACGGGATCCCGCTGGCGATCGAGCTGGCTGCGTCGCGGATGTTGTCGATGACGGTGACTGAGGTGCGTGATCGTCTCGACGATCGGTTCCGGCTGCTGGTGGGTTCACGGCGCGGGCTGGACCGCCATCAGACGTTGCACCACGCCGTCCAATGGTCCCACGACCTGCTCGCCGAAGACGAGAAGACGCTGCTCAACCGCTGCTCGGTGTTCGCCGGTGGATTCGACCTGGCGAGCGTGTGTGCCGTCACCGGCGCCGACGACGAGTTCACCACCCTCGACCTGCTCGACGCGCTCGTTCGCAAGTCACTTCTTGTCGCCGACCGGTCAGCGGCGCGGACGCGATTCTCGATGCTCGAAACCATCCGACAATTCGCCGCGGAACAACTCGTGGCGTCGGGCGAGGTCGACGAGCTCCGCACCGCGCATGCCCACCATTTCGCGGGTCAGGAAGCCGACGTGCTGGCCCTATGGGACAGCCGTCGACAACGGGAGTCCTATGACTGGTTCGCGCTCGAGCTGGCGAACCTCCGTGCTGCCTTTCGATGGGCCGCGGACCATCAGGATCTCGACTGCGCCTCGGCAATCGCGGTGTGCGCCTCGATTCTCGGATCTTTCGTCGAACAATTCGAGCCCGGCGTGTGGGCTGAGGAAATCATTGAACCGGCACGCGGGGCTCAACATCCACGACTGGCCCAGCTGTGCGCCATGGCTGCCAGGTGCTTCGCAGCCGCCCGGTTCGACCATGCGACCGGTTACGCCGAGGAAGCTCTTCTGGCAGTCGACAGCGGCCGTTTCGACGAGGTGCCCTTCGATCTCGCCAGCGAGCTAGGTGTTATCTACCTAATGCGGGGCGAGCCTGAACGCTGGATTGCGCAGTGTCGCAACATGATATCGGGGAGCGCAGGTCCGCATATCCTGCCTCGGGTACACATGGTGATGACATTGACCATGACCGGGGCCCACGACGAGGCTATGGAGGCGTCGGAAGACCTCCTTCACGCCGACCGCGTCACGGAGAATCCTGCGCTCATCTGCTGGGCGCTCATTGCGTTCGGCTTCGTCAGGCTCGACAGAGATCCGGTCCGCGCGTTTGAGGCACACGGACTGGGCACAAAACTCGCGCGTGAGAGCGGAAATCGAGTACTCGAGACGTACAACATGGCGAACCTGTCTCGACTCGCGGCTAAACATGGCGACTCGATGCAGATGCTCGACTTCGTCGAGACTCTGATCCACAACTACCTCGACGCAGGGAATTACTTTCTGCTGCCCCAACCAATGGCGGTGTTGGCCCGCTATTTTGACAGCATTGCGTACTACGAAGCTGCCGCGACGCTCAGTGGTTTCGCCACAACAACTTTCGCGACGAGCTACTTTCCCGAGACCGGGACTGCAATCAACCACCTGCGCGAGACTCTCGGCGAAGAGAGCTATTCCTCCTTGGCGGGCCACGGCGCTGCCATGACGAGCTCGGCCATGGCAAAGTATGCGCTGGAACAGATCGATCTAGTGCGGGCGAATCTTCTACATGCGGACGAGTCGCCATGAGCGTTCTCACGTTTCTGTTTACCGATATAGAGGGCTCGACTCGTCGGTGGGAAGCAGACGCGGACGCGATGCGGGTGGCGCTCGAGGCCCACAACAAGGTGTTGCGTGAGTCCGTTGAGGCCAACGACGGGAAGGTCTTCAACTACACAGGCGACGGCATGTGCGCGGTGTTCGCCTCACCTCGCGCCGCCGTCGATGCCGCGATAGACGCGCAGCGGGCGCTCGAGTTGCCTGTGCGGATGGGCATCGCGACCGGCGAGGCCGAGCTACGAGGCGACGACTACTTCGGCACCGTCCTCAATCGCACTGCCCGGGTGATGGCCGCGGGCCACGGCGGTCAGATACTGCTCGACAGCGCAACCGCGGGTCTGCTCGGTGGCGTCGACCTCATCGATCTGGGACTACGACTACTTCGTGACATCGCCAAGCCTGTTGCCATACACCAAGTTCGGGCGGCAGGTCTTCGCGCCGAATTTCCTGCGCTGAAGACACTCGATGCGACGCCTGGCAACCTTCAACACCCATCCACGAGCTTCATTGGGCGGGAGACAGAACTCGCCGAGTTGGTAACGGCGGTAAAGGAACTCAGGCTCGTGACGTTGACCGGCGTCGGTGGTGTCGGTAAGACACGCCTGGCGCTCGAAGCGGCTGCCCACTCGGCACATGACTTCCCCGACGGAGTGTTCGTGATCGAACTGGCCGCCGTGGGCGATCCAGCCGCGGTGCCTGAGGCTGTCGCCGCCGCCTTAGGAATCACCCAACAGACGGGGATGAGTATAACCGAGAGCGTTGCCGCCGCCCTGGAACGCCGTTCGCGACTTCTGATTTTTGATAATTGCGAGCACGTACTCGACGCCGCCGGCGACGTCATCGAGGCTATCATCGCACACTCAGACAGGGTGAATATCCTCGCCACCAGCCGAGAAGGACTGCGGCTCAACGATGAACAGCTTTGGTCCGTACCTTCTCTCGACATAAACTCAAGCGCTGCAACATTGTTCGTTGAGCGTGCTTCGGCAGTCACCCGCACGATGTCACCGGACAAGGATGCCGACGCCATCAACGAGATCTGCCGTCGCCTCGACGGCATACCACTCGCCATTGAGTTGGCTGCCTCACGGCTGCTTTCGATGACCGTCACGGAGCTACGCGAGCACCTTGATGACCGATTCCGTGTCTTGGTTGGCTCGCGGCGTGGGTTGGAGCGCCACCAGACTCTGCGCCATGCCGTGCAGTGGTCATATGACCTATTGGACACCGACGAAAAAGCACTGCTCAATCGATGCTCGGTATTCGCAGGCGGATTCGATCTCGCAGGTGCCCAGGCAGTCGCGAACTCTGACGACAAGTTCGCCACTTTGGATCTGCTCGACGCGCTTGTGCGCAAGTCCCTGCTCGTCGCCGACCAATCGTCCGGACGAACGCGATTCTCGATGTTGGAGACGATCCGCCAGTTCGCTGAAGAACAGCTCTCGCACAACGGCGAATCGGACGACGCACGCACCGCCCACGCCCATTACTTCGCCGGGCGCGAAGCTGACGTGCTAGCGCTATGGGATGGTCCCGGACAACGCGACGCATACGACTGGTTCATCGCCGAACTCGCAAACCTGCGCATCGCGTTCCGGTGGGCCGCCGACCACAATGACCTCAACGCCGCCGCGGCGGTCGCGATTTGCGCGACCCACCTTGGGACGCGAGTCGAACAATACGAACCGGTGGCATGGGCCGAGGAGCTCCTCGAATCCGCGACCGTTGCTCAACATCGGCGGCTGACTCAGCTCTACAACATGGCAGCACAATGCTATGCAGCCGGCCGCGTTGTTGAAGCCGTCAGGTATGCAGAAGCCGCCCTGACCCTTATCGAGAGCGGCCAGTTCGACGAGATCCCGTATGAGGGCGAAGCGTGGCTCGGCGGCGTCTATTTGTCCGAGGGGCGGCCCGAGCGATTCGTCGAAGTGTGTCGCAACATGGTGGCGCGACATCCAAGCAGTCATTTTGCTCGTGCGTGCTTAACGTTGGCTTTGACGACAATCGGCGCGCGTGACGAAGCAGTGGGGTGGTCGGAGGAGCTGCCCGCAGCCGCTGACTCTGCCCGCAATCCCGAAGTAGCCAGCTACACGCTGCTCGCTTACGGAATTGCCCAGCGGGACGTCAACCCCGAAGCGGCGTATGGCGCTCACCGAACGGGTTCGAAGATCGCCCACGACAGCGGCAATCGACAACTCGAGACGTTTCACGCCGGCAATCTGGCGAGGATTGCGGCGTTTCATGGTGAGCCCATCGACGCGCTCGATTACACAACGTCGTCTATCCGCCGGTTCTACAATTCCGGGAGCTTCTGGCTTGTGGCCAGTGCAATTTCAGTCCTTGCGGGACTTCTGGACCGTCTCGAAAAGTTCGAAGCCGCCGCGATTCTCAGCGCATGCGGCGCTAACCCATTTGCGGTCTCCACCAATCCCGAACTTCAAGCAACGATCGCGCACCTTCGTGATGTCCTTGGTGAGGAAGCCTACGAATCATTTAGAAGCGCAGGCGAAGCCATGACCGACGCGGCGATGATTACCTACGCCTTCGAGCAGATCGATATCACTCGTGCTGATCTCTTGGGCGCGGACAAGTCGCCATGAGCGTTGTCACGTTTCTCTTCACCGACATCGAGGGATCCACCCGGCGGTGGGAGGCCGACGCGGATGTCATGCGGGTCGCGCTGGAGACGCACAACAGAGTGTTGCGTGAGTCCATTGAAGCCAACGACGGGAAGGTATTCAACTACACCGGCGATGGGATGTGCGCCGTATTCGCCTCGCCGCGCTCGGCCGTCGACGCGGCCGTTACCGCGCAGCGCGTGCTGGAGTTGCCCGTGCGGATGGGCATTGCGACCGGCGAGGCGGAGCTGCGCGGGGACGACTACTTCGGAACGGTGCTCAACCGCACCGCTCGGGTGATGGCGGCCGGCCATGGTGGTCAGATTCTGCTCGACGGCGCGACCGCCGCTCTGGTCAGTGACGTCGACCTCATCGACCTAGGCCAGCGACGACTACGCGACATCGCCAAACCCGTTGCCATGTATCAAGTTCGGGCACCAGGCCTTCGCGCCGAGTTTTCACCGCTGAAGACACTCGATTCGACGCCGGGCAATCTCAGACCGCAGACGACCAGCTTCGTGGGCCGCGCGGTGGAACTGGCCGAGTTAGAGACCGCGATCAAGGCGCATCGCCTGGTGACGTTGACGGGTGTGGGTGGCGTGGGCAAGACGCGGTTAGCGTTGGAGACATCCGCGCGACTGAGCAGCGACTTCTCAGACGGCGTTTGGCTCGTCGAGTTGGCGCCGATTGGGGACCCAGCGGCTGTGCCCGAGGCCGCGGCCGCCGCGATGGGAATCATTCAGCAACCGGGACTGAGTTTGGCCGACAGCGTGGCCGCCGCGCTCGAGGGCCGGTCGCGGCTGCTGATATTCGACAACTGCGAACACGTCCTAGACGCGGCCGCGGAACTCGTCGAGGCCGTCCTCGCGCACTCGTCAACGGTGAAAGTCTTGGCCACGAGCCGCGAGGGTCTGCGCCTGCCGGATGAACAACTCTGGCCGGTGCCGTCCCTCGACGTTGGTTCCGACGCAGACTCGTCCGCCGCCGCGTTGTTCGTCGAACGGGCCAGCGCCGTCGCTCCCGGGTTCAGCGCCGGGGAGAACGCGGAGGCGGTGGTGGAAATCTGCCGACGACTCGACGGCATCCCCCTCGCGATCGAATTGGCCGCCTCCCGCATGCTGTCTATGACCGTCACAGAGGTGCGTGACCGTCTAGACGACCGGTTTCGGTTGCTCGTCGGGTCACGTCGGGGGCTTGAGCGCCACCAGACTCTGCGTCACGCAGTTCAGTGGTCCTACGAGCTACTCGATGACATCGAAAAGCTCTTGCTGACAAGGTGTTCTGTGTTCGCCGGAGGGTTCGATTTACCTGGAGCGTGCGCGGTGGCCGACAGGTACGACGAGTTCAGCACGCTGGACACTCTCGACGCCCTCGTGCGCAAATCACTTCTCGCTGCTGACCGGTCCTCACAGCGGACCAGGTATTCGATGTTGGAGACGATCCGCCAGTTCGCCGAGGATCAACTCGTGGCGTCCGGCCAGGCTGACAGCGCTCGTACCGCGCACGCCAAGTACTACGCCGGCCAGGAAGCGAACTTGCTCGACCTCTGGGACAGTCCGCGCCAGCGCGACGCACACGATTGGTTCACGGTTGAGCTCGCGAATCTGAGAGCAGCGTTCCGTTGGGCCGCCGACCGCGAGGACCTCGACACCGCAGCCGCGATCGCCAATTACGCGAGTTTCCTTGGGTATTGGGTTGAGCAGTACGAGCCGAGCTCGTGGGCGGAGGAACTGATCGAACCCGCACGGGCCGTGGAGCACAAGCGGCTTGCACAGCTCTACACAATGGCCGCGCATTGCTACCTGGCCGATCGCATGGACGACTTCGTGCGCTACGCCGAGGCCGGCCAAAGCGCCATCGAAAGCGGACGTTTCGATGAAGTGTCGGTCGCGGCGCAAGCCATGCTCGGTGGCGGGTACCTCAACGCATTTCCGCCCGAGCGGGGCCTCGAGTGGTCCCGCGGCGTGATCGCGCAGTCCGCAAAAGCACTCTCTTACGGCAATCTAGTTTTTGCGCTGACCTTCACCGGGGCTCACGACGAGGCGATGGAAGTTTCGGAGCAAATGCTCGCCGCCGCTGACACCGCCTCAAACCCGCACATTATTTGCGCGGCAACTCTCTCCTACGGCCACACCCACCGAAAGGTCGATCCAGCCGCCGCTGATAGCGCCCTTCGGCGAGGCCTGATGACCGCTCAGGCCAGCGGCAACCGGCAGATGGAATCGATCCTGGCCGTGTACCTTTCACACTTCGCCGCGACCTACGCCGACCCGACGGATGCCTTCGAGCTATTGACCCGTGCGATCCGTATGTATCACGACTCGGGGAGCCTGCCCTTCTTTTCGGGCACGGCGGTAGCTCTCGCTGTATTGCTCGACCGACTCGAGCTCTACGAGGCGGCCGCCACTATCAGTGGCTTTGCCGATAGAGCAATCGCCCGAGACTCATTCCCAGAGATTGAATTGGCGGTCACGCATCTGCGTGAGGTTCTGGGCAGCGAGGCCTACGACGCATTCGCGAACGCTGGGACGAAGATGACGTTCGCTGCGAAGGCGGCGTATTCGTTTGACCAGATCGACCGTGCCCGTGCGGCTTTGCGAAGTGACACCCAATGACAGGCATCTGCACATTCCTATTCACCGACATCGAGGGTTCGACGCGACGGTGGGAGGCCGACGCTGACGCGATGCGGGTGGCACTCGAGACTCACAACCAAGTTCTACGCGAGACCGTCGCAGCCCATGACGGCACGGTCTTCAACTACACCGGTGACGGGATGTGCGCGGTATTCACCTCTCCCCGTTCGGCCGTCGATGCCGCTATCGAAGCGCAGCGGAGACTTGAACTACCGGTGCGAATGGGTATCGCAACCGGCGAAGCGGAGCTGCGCGGGGACGACTACTTCGGAACGGTGCTCAACCGGACCGCTCGGGTGATGGCGGCAGGTCACGGCGGCCAGATCCTGCTCGACGGCGCAACGGCCGGGCTGCTCAGCGGGATTGATCTGATTTCGTTGGGCCCGAGGCGGTTACGTGACATCGCCAAACCAGTGGACGTCTTCCAAATCCAAGCTGATGGCCTGCGCACCGACTTCCCGCCACTAAAGACCGTCGATCCGGCACCGGGAAACCTCCGTCCACGCAACACCACGTTCATCGGGCGAGAAGCCGAGATCATCGAATTGGAAGAACTTCTCAAGGCCCACCAGTTGGTGACACTCACTGGGGTCGGCGGAGTCGGCAAGACGCGGTTGGCGCTCGAGGTTGCCGGACGGCTAGCCGACAGCTTCCCTGACGGCGTGTTCGTGATCGAGCTGGCCGCGGTCGGTGATCCCGCAGCGGTCCCAGAGGCAGTCTCGGCAGTACTCGGGATCACTCAACAAGCCGGCCTGAGCCTTGCCGACAGCGTGGCCACGGCCTTGGAAGGCCGCACGCGACTGCTGGTGTTCGACAACTGCGAACACGTCCTCGATGCCGCAGCGGACATGATCGAGGCCATCCTTGCCCACTCGGTGACCGTGAAGATTCTTGCCACTAGCCGCGAGGGCCTGCGACTGCCCGACGAACAACTTTGGCCCGTGCCCTCCCTTGAAGTCCAGTCAAGCGCCGCAACGTTATTCGCCGAGCGCGCCCATGCCGTGGCGCCCGCAACAACATTGACCGGCGCCGACGCCGCGGTCATAGAAATCTGCCGCCGTCTGGACGGCATCCCTCTTGCCATCGAATTGGCCGCTTCACGTATGCAATCGATGACCGTCTCAGACCTGAGGGACCGACTCGATGACCGGTTCCGGCTGCTCGTCGGGTCGCGACGTGGACTGGAGCGCCATCAAACGTTGCGTCACGCGGTGCAGTGGTCCTATGACTTGCTCGACGCCGACGAGAAGGCGTTGCTGAATCGATGCTCGGTGTTCGCCGGCGGTTTCGATCTGCCAGGAGCGTGCGCAGTGATGGGCTCGGGCGACGACCTCACGACGTTGGATGTGCTCGATGCGTTGGTGCGAAAGTCGCTTCTGGTTGTCGACCTGTCGTCGGGCCAGGCACGGTTCTCAATGCTGGAGACCATCCGGCAATTCGCCGAAGAGCAGCTCGTTCTCGACGCCTTGGCCGACGAGTCTCGCACCGCGCACGCCCGCTACTTCGCCAGTCGGGAAGCAGATGTGCTCGCGCTATGGGACAGTCCACGACAGCGTGAAGCGTACGAGTGGTTGATCCTTGAACTAGCGAACCTGCGCGCTGCGTTCAGATGGGCAGCCGATCACAACGACCTCGACAGCGCCGCCGCCATCGCCTTCTATGCCCATTTCGTTGGTTTCTGGCTCGACCAACTCGAGCCAATCGGGTGGGCCGAGGAACTCATCGAACCCGCGCGGGCCGTCGAGCACCGCCGGCTAGCTCAGCTCTACGCTGCGGCCGCTATGTGCTATGCCGTCGGCAGAATCGATGACTCCATTGCCTACGGCGAGGCGGGTCGGCTAGTCGTCGGATCGGGTCAATTCGACGATGTCCCATTCGAGTTCGAGGTCTCCCTAAGCGGTGCCTACGTCATACTGGGTGAGCCCGAGCGAATGGCTGAGTGGTGCCACACGATGATCGCGCGCCGACCGGGGACTCATATGCATTCGCGGGCATCTCTCGCCATGGCACTGACCATCGCAGGCGCCACTGAGGAGGCGATGGCGGTGTCGGAAGGCCTACTCGCCGACGCCGCCATGACCGACAATCCCCAGCTGGTCTGCTTCGCGCTCCTCGCGTACGGCTTCGCCCGCCACGACGCCGATCCCATCGCCGCGGCCGAAGTGCTTCGCCAAGGGCTAGCGATCGCTCAAGAGATCGGCAACCGGTTCGCGGAGTCACAGCTTGCGGGCAGCCTGTCGAGGGTGACGGCAGTACACGGCGACCCCGTCGCGGCCCTCAATTACGTAACGCTGTCTATCCGCAACCACCATGACGCCGGCGGCTTCACCCTCATGCGCAGCCCGCTGGTGACCCTCGCCGCGATCTTCGACCGCCTCGAACACTACGAGGCGGCCGCGACCATCACGGGCTTCGAAACACCCTTCACACGGAGCGTCTTCCCCGAGATCGACACCACGATTGCCCACCTGCGCAAAGTGCTGGGCGGCGCGAATTACGAATCGTTCGCCCGCGCCGGAGAAAACATGACCAATGCCGCGATGGCTGCCTACGCATTTGACCAGATCGACCGCGCCCGCAGCCATCTTCAGCATGCGGATAAGTCGCCATGAGTGTTCTCACATTTCTGTTCACCGACATCGAGGGTTCGACTCGCCGGTGGGAGGCCGACGCGGATTCGATGCGCGTCGCATTGGAAGCGCACAACCAGGTGCTACGCGAGACGGTGGGTGTGCACGACGGAACAGTCTTCAACTACACCGGCGACGGGATGTGTGCCGTATTCGCCTCTCCCCGTTCGGCCGTTGACGCCGCGATAGACGCGCAACGGGCACTCGAGTTGCCGGTGCGGATGGGGATTGCCACCGGCGAGGCGGAGTTACGCGGAGCCGATTACTTCGGCACGGTGCTCAACCGCACCGCTCGGGTGATGGCCGCCGGCCACGGCGGCCAGATTCTGGTTGACGGCGCTACCGCGTCTTTGATCATTGGCGTCGAACTGATTTCCTTGGGCCAGAGGCGGTTACGCGACATCGCCAAGGCGGTTGACATCTTTCAGGTACAGGCGCCGGACCTACGCACCGCATTTCCACCCCTCAAAACGGTTGATCCCACGCCTGGCAACCTGCGCCCTGCAACCAACAGCTTTGTCGGCCGAGAGGCCGACATCGCCGAAGTGCAGACCGCGCTCAAGGCACACCGCTTGGTGACATTGACCGGCGTTGGCGGTGTGGGGAAGACGCGGCTGGCGCTCGAGGTCGCCTATCGCGCAATAAGCGACTACGCGGACGGCGTATGGGTGATCGAACTTGCCCCAGTGGGCGATCCCGGCGCGGTACCCGAAGTCGTCGCTGCCACCATGGGTATCACCCAGCAGCCTGGTCTGAGCATGGCGGAGAGCATCGCTCGGGCACTAGAAGGCCGCTCGAGGCTACTCGTGTTCGACAACTGCGAACACATACTCGAAGCAGCTGCCGACGTGATCGAAGCGATCTTCGCCCACTCATCGCGCGTCGTCGTTCTGGCGACCAGCCGAGAAGGCCTGCGGCTCAGCGACGAACAGCTTTGGCCGGTGCCGTCATTGGATATGCGAGCCGGGGCCGGCTCTGCCGCCGCTACGTTGTTCATCGACCGGGCGCAAGCGGTGTCACCTGGTGTTTCGTTGACCGCGCAAGATGAGGCCGACGTTGCGGTGGAGATATGCCGCCGACTCGACGGCATACCGCTTGCCATTGAGTTGGCCGCATCCCGCATGATGTCGATGACGGTCAGCGAGGTCCGCGATCGCCTCGACGATCGCTTCCGGCTCCTTGTCGGGTCACGGCGGGGGTTAGAGCGCCACCAAACTCTGCGTCACGCCGTGCAGTGGTCCTACGACCTGCTCGATGAGAGTGAAAAGGACCTACTGGCAAGGTGTTCGGTATTCGCGGGCGGATTCGACCTCGCCGCCGCATGTGCGGTTACCGCGTCTGACGACGAGTTGGGCACGCTGGATCTTCTCGATGCTCTGGTCCGCAAATCGCTGTTGATCGCCGACAGGACGTCAGGCAGGACAAGGTTCTCGTTGCTGGAAACGATCCGTCAGTTCGCCGAAGAGCAATTGGTGCTGGCCGACGGAGGCGACCCGGCCCGCACCGCGCACGCCCGCTACTTCGCCAGGCGGCAGGCCGATGTATTGGCACTGTGGGATAGTCCGCGGCAACGCGAGGCTTACGACTGGTTCACCACCGAGCTTGCAAACCTTCGCACAGCGTTTCGCTGGTCTGCCGATCAAGACGACCTCGACACGGCGGCGGCCATCGCCGTCAACGCAACATTTGTCGGGTACCTCGTCGAACAGTGGGAGCCCATCGCGTGGGCTGAGGAACTCATCCCCCACGCCGAAGCCGTCCAGCATCCGCGGCTGGCGCAGCTATACGTCGGGGCTTCTTACTGCGCTGCGGTAGGACGGGCGGACGACTTCGTCGAGTATGCCGAGAAGGCCAGGGCGGCAATAGCAGGCGGGCAGTTCGATGACGTGTACGACGGGTTCGAATGTGCGGTCGCCGCTGGGTACAACACGACGGGCCGGCCCGACTTGGCCGTCGAGTGGTGCCGGGCCACGATCGCGCGCAATCCGGGCATTCCCACCCACGCGCAGGCAGTGATGGTAATTGCGTTGGCCGTCAGCGGGATGACCGACGAAGCGCTAGAGGCGTCGAAGGACATGCTCGCAGTCGCCCAAAACGCCAGCAATCCCAGTCTGGCCGTATCCTCGCTCCTCGCATATGGCTGGGCCCGCAGGCACGCCGATCCCACAGCCGCCTACGACGCCCTCCGTCAGTGCTGGACGATCGCCGAAAAAAGCAGAAACCGACAGCAGGCGTCGATCACCGCGGGACTTCTATCGGTACTTGCCACTACCCGTGGCGAGTTCGCCGACGCCTTTGACTTCAGCACCCAAGCGATCCGCTACTACTACGATTCCGGCACCGTCGAGCTCATGCGCGCAATGCTCGGAATCCTCGTCGTGTTGCTCGATCGGCTCGGCCACCACGAACCGGCGGCCACCATCAGTGGTTTCAGAGCGGATGCGCTGGCGCGAGCGAGTTTTCCCGAAGCCGACGACGCAGTCGCCCATCTACGCGAGGCTCTCGGCAGCGACGGCTACGCCGCCTGCGCCCGCGCCGGGGCCGACATGACCAACGCCGAAATGGCGGCCTACGCCTTCGACCAGGTCGACCGGGCCCGCGCCGACCTGACTTAACGGCGGCTGTCGCTCAGAGGCGGACACATCGGACACCTGTGGTTCTGCCACTAAACAACTGTGCCGAACCAATCCGGCGAAGTAGCGGCGGTAAATTTCGGAAGATGTGCGGCCAAAGAATGCGCGCAATGTTCGCGGTCGTCGGCGGGTGTGCTGTCACTGCTGGGCCGTGACGGTCATGACGTCGGCAGCACCCGAGAGTCCGATCAACGTCTGTGCGCTGATCCCCAGCATGGACTCGTGCCAGCCGCCGGACGTCCGTGGACGTCTGTTCGTCCACAAGACGAATCCCCCGACGATCACACAGGTTTCGCCCAGCAGCGGCGACTAACAAGCCGGCGAAACTAGTCGGCTTCTGCCAACCGGTGCTTCAGCGCGTCGAACTCGTCCTTGATGCCGGTCGGCAGCTTCTCGCCGACAAACTCGAACCACTCCTCGATCAGCGGCACCTCTTCGCGCCACTCATCGGCGTTCACGGCCAGTGCCTCGTCGACGTCAGCGGCGTCCACATCGAGACCCTCGAGGTCCATGTCCGCTGCGGTCGGGACGATGCCGATCGGCGTGGTCTTGCCGTCGGCCTTGTGCTCGATGCGCTCGATGGCCCACTTGAGCACGCGGCTGTTCTCGCCGAAGCCCGGCCACAGGAACCGGCCGTCGTCGCCGCGGCGGAACCAGTTGACGAAGAACACCTTCGGCATCTTGGACTCGTCGGCGTTCTTGCCGATGTTGATCCAGTGCTGGAAGTAGTCGCCGACGTTGTAGCCGAGGAACGGCAGCATCGCCATCGGGTCGCGGCGCACGGTGCCGACCTTGCCCTCAGCGGCCGCGGTCTGCTCGGAGCCGAGCGTTGCGCCGATGAACACACCGTGCTGCCAATCGCGGGCCTCGGTGATCAGCGGAACCGTCGTCTTGCGGCGGCCGCCGAACAGGATCGCCGAGATCGGCACACCCTGCGGGTCGTCCCATTCGGGCGCCAGCGTCGGGCACTGCGAGATCGGGGTGCAGTAGCGGGAGTTCGGGTGGGCGGCCTTGACGTCAGAGTCCGGCGTCCACTCGTTGCCCTTCCAGTCGATCAGGTGCTGCGGGTCGCCCTCGAGGCCTTCCCACCACACGTCGTTGTCGTCGGTGAGCGCGACGTTGGTGAAGACCGTGTTGCCCTCTTCGATCGTCTTCATCGCGTTCGGGTTCGAGTCCCAGTTGGTGCCGGGCGCAACGCCGAAGAAGCCGAACTCGGGGTTGACGGCATAGAGCCTGCCGTCCTTGCCGAAGCGCATCCAGGCGATGTCGTCGCCGACGGTCTCGGCGCGCCAGCCCGGAATGGTCGGCTGCAGCATCGCGAGGTTGGTCTTGCCGCACGCCGACGGGAACGCGGCGGCGATGTAGTACGCCTTGTTCTCCGGCGAGATCAGCTTGAGGATCAGCATGTGCTCGGCGAGCCAGCCCTCGTCATGGGCCATCGCCGAGGCGATACGCAGTGAGTAGCACTTCTTGCCAAGCAGCGCGTTGCCGCCGTAGCCGGAGCCGTAGCTCCAGATCTCGCGGGTCTCTGGGAAGTGGGTGATGTACTTCGTGTCGTTGCACGGCCACGGCACGTCCTTCTGGCCGGCCTCGAGCGGGGCCCCGACCGAGTGCAGACACTTCACGAAGAAGCCGTCGGTGCCCATCTTGTCGAGCGCGGGCTTGCCCATCCGGGTCATGGTGCGCATCGAGAGGACCACGTACTCCGAGTCGGTGAGCTCCACACCGAGCTTGGGATCCTCCGCGCCGAGCGGGCCCATGCAGAACGGCACCACATACATGGTGCGGCCGCGCATGCAGCCCCGGTACAGACCGTTCATGATGCCGCGCATCTCGGCCGGATCCATCCAGTTGTTGGTCGGGCCCGCGTCGACCTCGTGCTCGCTACAGATGTAGGTGCGGGACTCGACGCGTGCCACGTCGGAGGGATCGGACAGCGCGAGGTAGGAGTTCGGCTTCTTCTTGTCGTCGAGCTTCTGGAAAGTGCCTGCCTCGACCAGCTGCTGGGTGAGCTGGGCGGCCTCTTCCTCTGAGCCGTTGGCGAACACCACCCGGTCCGGCTGAGTCAGCTCCGCGACCTCGGAGACCCAGGCGAGGAGTCCCTTGTGCTTAGTCGGTGCGGTGTCCAGACCTGGAATGGTCGCTGCTGTCATCAAAACTCTCCTGCGTAGGTATCTGCCAGGACGCAGGCCCCGACGGCGCCTGCCAAGCCTGAATGGCAGCGTCATCGGTCGTCCCTGTACAGAGGTTAACGTGGGTGACATACCCACGGGGAATCGGGAGCATGTCCGATCGCCCACAGGAACGATTCAGATAACCGTTCTTGGCGGTTTAGGCGATGACGTCGTGCCTGGTGACGGCTTCGATCTCGTCGATGCGGGCGACGTCGAAGGTAGCGGCGCCGCCCTTTTCCCAGATCGTCTTCGCTGCTTCCTTTGGGATGACGCCGAGTTCGGCCAGCGCATCGCAAGCATGCGCTTCGATCTCGAACCAGATGCGGAATTTCGTCTCGGGAGACCAGATGGCGACCATTTCCGGCCGCGAATAGCGCGGGATCATGTCAGGCCCTGAAATCGAGGAGAGGGGACGGGCGCGTCGTAACAGAGGTAGCAAAAATCCTCAACGCGGCATTCTCGCAAACCAGATGCTGACGGCAAACAGCGCGACGAAGCCGATCGGAAACAGCAGACGCAGGCCGAGCACCGCGAACTGGTAGAGCGCGGCAAGCGTGGTGAAGACAAGCTGGAACACCCAGGTGATCGAGCCCGGGTCGGCATGCCACTCGGCATAATAGGTGCGATAGTCGAAGGCGAAGATAAGGCCGGTGATGGCGACCGTCGCCGCTGCGAAGGCAAGGAATGCCGCGGCGAAGGCGACTTCGGGCGAGCGGCCGAGCGAAAGCAGGCGCGCGGCAAACAGGCCGGCGGGAAACGACAGCGCGCCGCCCAGCGCGAAAAGCACCGCCACCGAGCGGATTTTCGAGGAGGTCTCCCATTCCTGCATCAAAATCGCGACGACCGCACTCGCCGCCATCGCCACCGCCCAAATCGCGGCACCGGTAAAAATTTCAGCAGCGCTTGGCATCGAGGCTCGCAAACGGGCGCCGAAGCCCTTTGCGGGAATCGAACCTGAAACGGGCTGGGTGGAAGGCTTCACAGCCGCCCCGTCACCGCGATCCAGCGGAAATCCGGCCCTTCGAAACCATATTGGCGCACCGAGACCAGCACCGCGAACGCCGACAGGCCCTCCATGGCAAAGGTCTGCACGCCGCCGATGGCATAGCCGTTGGGACAGCCGCGGCTCTGCGGGATCGACTTGTCCTCGTGCAGAAGTTTGGTCTGGCCGCCATCCTCGGCCTCTATCTTGAACAGCCTGAACCCGTTGATTTCGCCGTGGCTGTTGCAGCCTTCCATGCCGGGCAGATTGTTCATGGCGATCTCGTCGAGGCGAAACTCCAGCGGACGGTCGACCGGAGAGAAGATCGGCCGCGGGTTGACCACCATGCGAAAACGGTCCGCCGAGAGTTCCGTCACCGGGTTGAGACCAGCCGTTATGCCGCGGTTGGCGGAAAGTTCGGCCTGGCCGACGACCGCCTCGCCCTTGTCTCGCGCCTGCTTGCGGGCACTGTCCAGCGAAGCATTCTCGTCGTCCAGCCGAACCCGGATAGGCGTGCCGGGCAGGAACTTGTCGGTTTCAGTATCGATGTAATAGCGGTTCGAGTACGGAAAACCCGAACCGTCGTGCACGCCATGTTCCTCGAAGGCGAAGACGCCGCCGTCCTGGCTGAAGCCAAGGATTTCGAGCTCGGCGACGTCGCCCGCACGGGCCGCGGAATACACCGCCAACTGCGCCAGCAGAGTTATGAAAAACAGGATTCGCATCATGTTTCCTCCCACCTACACGGCCGTATTTCGGCGCCCATGGGGCAACTCACGTGCTGCGCCATTCGATATCTGCAACGCGATGCATCCAATCTTTGCACCAACCGTTGTTGCACAGATTTCACAGGAGCAGCGCCATGACCGACACCAGCGGAATCCTCGAACATATGGAAGTGATCGGTGCCGATGGCGTTCATGTCGGAACGGTCGACAGGATCGAAGGCGACCGTATCAAACTGACCAGGAAAGACAGCGGCGAGGGCGCCCACGAAGGTCATCACCATTATATCCCCACCGGTCTTGTCGCCGAAGTGGAAGGCGACAAAGTCCGTCTGTCGGCGAATTCGGATGTCGCCGTGACGTTCGAAGAGGAAGAGTCCGACCCCACCTGATGCATCATCGGCCTCGCGCCGACCATACCGGCAGC
This sequence comes from uncultured Actinomycetota bacterium, assembly GCA_963766465.1. Lineage (GTDB taxonomy): Bacteria > Actinomycetota > Actinomycetes > Mycobacteriales > Mycobacteriaceae > Mycobacterium. Next base: position 16,631 of record CAVXZT010000008.1, on the reverse strand, counting down.
AGGTCGCCCTCGGCGGGTGTGGCCGAGAACACGCCCCGCGCAATGGCGCGTGCCATGGTGGCGCCGGCGGCTGCATAAAGATCGATGGCGTCGTCGCCCGACAGGGATTTGCCGCTGGCGCCTGTGGCCAGCGCGAAGACGATATCGCCATCCGCAGGCGTGTGTGTTGGCCAAGTGGCGCGGACAAAGCCGTCATGCGCCGCGATGGCGAGGCGCTTGGCCGCCGCCTTGGTCAGCACAGCGTCGGTGGCGATGACGGCGATGGTGGTGTTGCCGCCCACGGCCTGGTCGCGGAATTTCAGCAGGATCCTTTTCGCGTCCGCAGGAAACGGCGACGGGTAACCAAGCCCGCCGAATTCGTCGCCGATCTCGAACGGCGACGCCCAAAAATGGCGGCTGCGTCCGACCGTCACCGAGCCGGTCGGATTGACGGCGGCCAGCGCGCCGATGGTTATGCCGCTGTCGAGCAAGGTGGAAGCGGAGCCGAGGCCGCCCTTCAGCCCGGCGCTCAAGGCGCCGGTGCCGGCGCCGGAAGTTCCGATGGAAAAGTCGCGCGCGGCGGACTGGACGGCATCGTAGCCGAGTTCCCGGTAGGGCGGGTAACGCCCCCAATCCTTGTCGCCGCCATTCTTGAGATCGAACAGGATCGCCGCCGGCGCGATCGGCACGCGAAATCCGCCCACCAAGAAGCCGATTCCCCTCTCGCGCAGCGCTGCCTGGACGCCTGACGCCGCATCGAGGCCGAAGGCGGAGCCGCCCGACAGGACGATGGCGTTGACGGTCTCGACGGAATTGTGCGGTTCGAGCAGGTCGGTTTCGCGGGTGCCCGGAGCACCGCCCAAGACCTGCACGCCAGCGACCGCCGGTTCGTCGCAGAGCACCACGGTGACGCCGGACTTCAGCCTGGCGTCGGCGGCGTTGCCGACCGAAAGGCCGGCGACGTCGGTGATCAGGTTTCGCGATCCCGTCCGGAAAGGCATTTTCTACTTCACTTCCACAAATCGGGCGCCGTCGAAACGGAACAGGCGGTAGGGATTTTCGGCAAGGTCGCCCTTGGCGTTGAAACGGATTTTGCCGAGCGCCGTCTGGAATTCCTGCCCGCCCAGAATTTCGATTGCCGGCTTGCCCGATGTGTCGGCGAGGGCGGAAGCCGCGATCTGCACCGCCGCATAGGCCGGCAGGACATAACCCTCGGCGACGATCTCGCGTTGCTTCAAGGCGGCGATGGCTTCCGGCGCAGCCAGTTCGGCCGGTTCGGGCAATCCCACCATCAGCGTGCCCGCCTGCAAGCCGACATCGCCGCCCGCGGCGCGCAGCGCCTCGCCGCCGCCTTGCGTCAGCGTCATCCCGAGACCTTTCGCATCGCGGCCGAGGATGGCGACGTCGTCTCGGTCGCCGCCGACGAACACATGGGTGGCGCCGGCTTTGCGCAGACGTCCGGCGAGGCCGACCTGGTTGTCGAGTTCGGGCCGGAACGTATCGACGAAGACCGGCTTCAGCGCGCGGGCCTCCGCCGCGGCGCGCACGCTCTCGGCGAGTTCGCGGCCATAGATGGTGCCGTCGTCGATGATGGCAAAAAGCTCTTTTTGCCAGAGCGCGGGAATGCGTTCGGCCGCCGCTTTCTGCTCGCCGTCGGCGCGCGGGCCGAACCGGAACACCGGCCAGCCGGTTTTTTCGCGGCGGTCGGTAAGACTGTCGGCGCGCACGCCAACCGTGATCACCGGAATGCCGGCATCCTTCAGCATCGGCATGGCGGCTTCGAGGGCTTCGGTGCAGAGGAAGCCGACGACGATTTTCACCTGAGCGGCGACGAACTGGCGGGCGGCGATGGCGCCGCCCTCGGCGGTGCAGGCGTCGTCGGCGATCTCGAGGCGCGGCTTGGGCACCAAAATTTCGGCCGCCGCCGTGGCGCCGGCGTGAACCTGGCCGCCGAGCAGCGCCGACGGTCCGCTGATCGGCGCGGCAACGCCGATGGCAAGTTCGGTGGCGCCGGCGGCCGCAGGCGCCAGCATGGCGGATGCAAGCAAGCCGACGGCGGCCAGTTGGCGCCGAAGTGCCGCCGTTCGCGATGTCGTGCCTGTGCTGCGGTTCGCCATATCGCGCCAACTGGTAAAGGGTGGTGGGGCAAGGCGCAACACGAGAAGGTTACCCCTACGCCTCCCCGTCGCCACGCTCCGGATTTGCCGGCCTGGCCATTGAGGATTCCTTGCCACCCACGACTCGCTTTCTCGACCTGGCTTCGCCAGTCGAGGCGTCGTGGGTAAAGTGGGAAGCGGGGCGCCGATGGGCACCTCTAAACTTATTTATATGGCGCCTTCCCAGCGCCCCGCCGGCGTTTGTCCTTCAGCCGGCCCCGGACCCTCTTCCGGACCCGGCGCATTCGCGCGCCCCGGAACAAGTTCCAGTTTCGGCCGATAGGCCGGCTATCCCGCTAACCGTCACGGGCCTTGCCGGCGCCACACTTGCCTGGATGCCCGGTTGTATACACCCGTTCCCATTGGCAAGCTGCCGGCGACGATTATGCGCGTGGCGGGGAGGGTGTGGACAAACCTGGGAAAACATTCCTGACAGATGCTGACAATGCGCCCGCCGGACGCTGTCGCTTCCGGCTTGTGGCGCTGGCCAGCAAACTTATATACGGAAGCGGGAGCTTGCTTTTTTGGAATTTCGCCAGTGCTCAAGATGAACGACGTCGGGCCGCAGGCCTACCGCGACGCGATGGCGCGTTTCGCGGGCGCGGTCCATATCCTCACCACCGACGGCGCCGCCGGCAAACGCGGCGTTACCGTGATCGCCGCCTGCTCGGTCTCCAATTCGCCGCCGACCGTGCTTGCCTGCCTCAACCGCGAGAACCCCAACAATGAGAGTTTTGTCGCCAACGGGCGTTTCGCGCTGAACACGCTGGCCGCCGAGCAGCAGGAACTGTCGGTGGCGTTTTCCGGGCTGAGCGGGCTTGCGGTGGAAAAACGCTTCCGGCTCGGCCATTGGGACACCATCGCTACCGGCGCGCCGACGCTGCGCGAAGCGATCGCCGTGTTCGACTGCGAACTCATCGACACCAAGGACCTTGCCACCCACCGTGTGCTTTTTGGCAAGGTGACAGGGTTGCGTGTCGGCGATAATTTGCGGCCGCTGCTTTACCATGATCGCGCCTACCACGTGCTTTGACGCGATAGCCGATCCCTCCGGAGCAAGAATGTCCGACCTCAAACCGCGCCCCGTGCCGCAATCGATCGACGAGACGCTGGCGCTGCTGACCGGCGCCGATTACGTCGCCGACCGCGCTTTGGCGACTGTGCTGTTTCTCAGCCTGCGCATGGGGCGGCCGCTGTTCCTCGAGGGCGAGGCGGGAGTCGGCAAGACGGAGATCGCGAAAGTGCTGGCGTCAGCACTGGGGCGGCGGCTGATCCGGCTGCAATGCTACGAGGGGCTCGATGTTTCCTCGGCGGTCTACGAATGGAACTACGCCGCCCAGATGATCGAGATCCGGATGGAGGAAGCCGCTGGAGCCGTCGACCGCAAGGATATGGAAAAGAACGTTTTTTCCGAAAAATACCTGATCCGCCGGCCGGTGCTCGACGCGCTGACCGGCAAAAAGGGCGCGGCACCGGTGTTCCTGATCGACGAGCTCGACCGCACCGATGAGGCTTTCGAGGCGTTCCTTCTGGAAATCCTTTCCGACTTCCAGGTGACGGTGCCGGAACTCGGCACCATCAAGGCCGAAGAGGCGCCGATCGTCATCATCACCACCAACCGGACGCGCGAAATTCACGATGCACTGAAGCGGCGCTGCCTCTACCACTGGGTCGACTATCCCGACGCGGCGCGCGAACTGGAGATCGTGCGGCGAAAAGTGCCGCAGGCGAACCAGCGGCTGTCGGCCGAGGTGGTGCGCTTCATCCAGAAGCTGCGCGAACTGGAACTGTTCAAGGTGCCGGGTGTGGCCGAGACGATCGACTGGGCCGGCGCGCTGACCGAACTCGACAAGGTGGCGCTCGATCCCGAAACCGTGTCCGACACCATCGGCGTGCTGCTGAAATACCAGGACGACATCGCCCGCATCGAGAGCGGCGAGGGCCGGCGCATCCTCAACGAGGTGAAGGCGGAGCTGGCGGCGGCTGCGGAGTGAGGACCTGGCCAAATGCTTGAGGACGGGCTGCAAATGGCGATTTCTCCGCTTCCGGTGCTCACGTACCTGAATGTACGCTCCGCTCCGGTTCTCGAAATCACCATTTTCGCCACGCCCTGAAGCATTTTGCGCAGGCCCTCAGCATGGAAAATTCCGATCCCATCGCCATCGCCAAACCGGAAGGCCGCATCGCCGACAACATCGTGTTCTTCGCCCGGGCATTGAGAAAAGCCGGCATGCGGGTCGGGCCGGCCTCGGTTAAGGATGCGATCGAGGCGGTGCTGGCGGCCGGCATCGGCAGCCGCGACGATTTTTACTGGACGCTGCACGCGGTGCTGGTCTCCCGGCACGAGGACCATGCAACCTTCGACGAGGCGTTCCGGCTGTTCTGGAAATCGCGCGAGCTGATCGAAAAGATGCTGGCGATGTTTTCGCCGGTGGCGCCCGACAACCGCGAGCGGCAGAAGCCACGCGCCGCCGAAAGCCGCGTCGCCGACGCGATGTTCGAAGGCCACCAGAAGAACCAGAAACCGCAGGAGATTCCGGAGGTCGAGGTCGATGCGCGCTTCACCTTCTCCGGCAACGAGGTGCTGCGCGGCAAGGATTTCGCGCAAATGACCGCCGCGGAGATTGCGCGATGCAAAAAAGGCGATCGCCGAACTCAGGCTGCCTTTCGACATGGTGCGGACGCGGCGGTTCCGGCCCGACCCGCACGGCCGCCGCGCCGATCCACGCGCCATGATGCGCTCGGCGCTGAGGACCGGCGGCGAATTGATCCTGCCGAAATTCCGCTCGCCGCGGCAAATGCATCCGCCGCTGGTGGTGCTGGCCGACATTTCCGGCTCGATGAGCCAGTACACGCGGATTTTTCTTCACTTCCTGCACGCGCTGGCGGAGAAGCGGCGGCGCGTCCACACCTTCGTGTTCGGCACCAGACTGACCAACCTGACCCGGCAGATGCGGCATCGCGATCCCGACGAGGCGCTGGAAAACTGCTCCACCGCCGTAAAGGACTGGTCGGGCGGCACCCGCATCGGCGATACGCTGGCCGAATTCAACCGGCTGTGGTCGCGGCGCGTGCTCGGGCAGGGGGCCGTGGTGCTGCTGATCACCGACGGGCTGGAACGCGACGATGTCGCCGGGCTCGCCGAGGAGATGGAGCGGCTCAAAAAATCCTGCCGGCGGCTGATCTGGCTGAACCCGCTGCTGCGCTTCGACGGCTTCGAGGCGCGCGCCCGCGGGGTACGGACGATGCTGCCCCATGTCGACGAGTTCCGCGCCGGTGCACAACCTCAACGCGCTCTCCGATCTCGTCGCGTCGCTGGGTGCCGCGAAGAGCCGTGACAGCGACCCGAAGCGCTGGCTTGGCAATCGGCGCGCCGCGTGACCATATTTCCGCTGAGGAGATTTTTGCCATGGACAATGCCGCCGCACTCGACGAAGCCCGCGATCCGCTGATCATCGCCGAAAACTGGATGAAGGACGGCAAGGACGTCGCCATCGCCACCGTCGTCGAAACCTGGGGCTCGGCGCCGCGGCCGGTCGGCAGCCATCTGGTCATCGACGCCGACGGCAATTTCCACGGCTCGGTGTCCGGCGGCTGCGTCGAAGGCGCGGTGGTTTCGGAAGCCGTCGACATCATCGGCAGCGGCAAGCCGAAAATGCTGGAGTTCGGCGTCGCCGACGAAACCGCCTGGCAGGTCGGGCTTTCTTGCGGCGGGCGGATCAAGGTCTATGTCGAGCGGCTGGGCTGAGTCGATGGACCCTTTGTCGCTTAAAACTCTGAACGCCGAACGCCGCGCCCGCCGCGCGGCGATCCTCGTCACCGATCTTGACGACGGCGCGCGACCGGGTGATCAGGGAAGGCGACGCAGGTCGCCGGCGCGCTGGGCGAGGCGGTGGCCAAGGCATTCCGCACCGGCAGTTCCGGATCGGTGGAAGCCGAGGGGCGGAGCTTTTTCCTCAACGTGCACGTGCCGCAGCCGCGGCTGGTGGTGATCGGCGCTGTGCATATCAGCCAGGCGCTGGCGCCGATGGCAAAAATCGCCGGCTACGACATGGAGATCATCGATCCGCGCACGGCGTTCGCCACCGACGACCGCTTTCCGGATGTGGCGCTCTCCGCTGAATGGCCGGAGGATGTGCTGAAACGGCAGCCGCTCGACGCCTATACGGCGCTCGCCGCGGTGACGCATGATCCCAAGATCGACGATTTCGCGCTGAAGGCGGCGCTCGATGCCGGCTGCTTCTATGTCGGCGCGCTGGGCAGCCGAAAGACCCATGCCAAGCGCGTCGAACGGCTTTTGGCGCTGGGCGCGACGGCGGAAGCGATCGAGCGCATCCACGCGCCGATCGGCCTGGACATCGGCGCCGCCAGCCCGGCTGAAATTGCCGTGGCCGTGCTGGCGCAAGTGATCTCCGCGCTGAGCTCGCGCGGGACCGGACGCGACGCGAAAGGCGAGGCGGCGTGAAGTTCGGGCCGGTCGCGCTGGAGGATGCCGAGGGCGCCATTCTCGCCCATGCGGTGACGGCGGGCGAAAGGCGTTTTCGGAAGGCGCATGTGCTGACCGCCGACGACATCGCTGCGCTGCGGGCTGCCGGCGTTGCCGAAGTCGATCGCGGCGGTATTGGCACCCGACGACCTGTCGGAGGATCGACGCCGCCCAGACAATCGTCGAAGCGTCTGACTTTCAGAAATATCGAAGCCAAATCCGGCCGCCACCGGCCGGGTCAATCTGCACGCTCCGGCGGCTGGCGTCTTCACCGTCGACAAGGCGCTGATCGATGCGATCAACGCCGTCGACCCCGCGATCACCATCGCCACCGTCGCCGAGCATGCCGCCGTCGAGAAGGGCCAGATGGTAGCGACGGTGAAGATCATCCCGTTTGCCGTACCGAAAGGTGTGGTTGACGACGTCGTGGCGCTGTGTGCGGGGCGCGAGGCGTTCGCGCGTGCATCCGTTCAGGGCGCTGCGGATCGGCATGGTGCAAACCTCGCTGCCGGGACTGAAGGACAGCGTGCTCGACAAGACTGTGCGCATCACCGAGGCACGGCTGGTGCGCTCCGGCAGCCGCGATCGTGGAAGAGCGGCGTACGCCGCATCGGACAGAGCCGGTCGCCGAGGCGATCCGCGCGCTGGCCGGCGAAAGCGATATGGTGGTGGTGTTCGGCGCTTCGGCGATGAGCGATCCCGGCGATGTCATTCCGGCGGCGATCAGGCTGGCGGGCGGCAGGTTTTGCGGGCCGGCATGCCGGTCGATCCGGGCAATCTGATCGTCGTCGGCGCGCTCGCCGGAAAGCCGGTGCTCGGCGCGCCGGGATGCGCGCGCAGCCCGAAGGAGAACGGCTTCGACTGGGTGCTCGACCGGCTGGTCGCCGGCCTGGAGGTCACCGATGCCGACATCGCCGGCATGGGCGTCGGCGGGCTGTTGATGGAAATCCCGACCCGGCCGCAGCCGCGCGAAGCGGCGCGTCCGCAGCCAAGCCTGGCGGTCCATGCCGTGGTGCTGGCCGCCGGTCGGTCGAGCCGCATGGGCGGTCCCAACAAGCTGTTGGCGCTGTTCGGCGGGCAGCCGCTGATCCGCCGCACCGTGGCGCGTGCGTCGGCGAGCCATGTCGGCGGGACCGTCGTGGTCGCCGGTCATCAGGCGGACCGGGTGCGTGCGGCGCTGTTCGGCCTCGACGTGAAACTCGTCGAAAACCAGGCCTTTTGGAGCGGCCTGGCCAGTTCGCTGAAGGCCGGCGTCGCGGCACTGCCGGAAAATGCCGCGGCCGCGCTGATCATTCTTGGCGACATGCCGGATGTCTCGTCGGCCGACCTCGACCGGCTGATCGCGGCGTTTACGGCGGCCGGCGGCACGTCGATCGTGCGCGCCACCCATAGCGGCAAGCGCGGCAACCCGGTGATCCTGCCGCGCTCGGTGTTTCCGGCGGTGGCGGCGCTCGAAGGCGACACCGGCGCCCGGCATATCGTCGAACAGGAAGGGCTGGCGGTGATCGATGTCGAGATCGGCGCCAGCGCCAGCGTCGATGTCGATACGCCCGAGGCGCTGCGCAGCGCCGGCGGCGTGCTGCAGGATTGATCAATTGACGAATTCCAAGCGAAATTTGACATGCCAACTTCAAAGGTAAGCGCTCCTTCGCGCCCCCCTCTGTCCTGCCGGATATCTCCCCCGCAAGGGGGGAGATTGGGCCTTCATTTTCGCTTGCTTCAACTTTCAATGTTGCAAAAGGAAAGCCGAGGTAACGGCCAGCCAATCTCCCCCCTTGCGGGGGAGATGTCCGGCAGGACAGAGGGGGGCAACGTAGGGGGCAAACTTAAAAGTCTTGTCTCGTTCTTTGCCGCCGCGCTCCTCAGCCTTTTCCTCGCACCCTCCGCCCACGCGCTCACCCTCTCCCCCAGAAAGACCAGCTCTTCGCCTATCCAGCCATTCTGTCGAGCGAGGACGGTGGCGCGTTCGCCGTGGTCGATTACAACGAAGCAGCGCGACATCAACAAACGCGACGAGGTGCCGGAGCGCCGGGTACGTGCCAAATATGTGTCGCTCGGCGTGCGCCGCCAGCAACAGGATCTGACGCTGAGAACCGCGGCCGGCGATATCCGCCATGTTGCCGTCGGCAAGACCGCAGGCGCGAGCTTGATCGTCATCTACCTGCATGGGCAGGGCGGCAGCCGCAAGCAGGGCGTCGACGACTTCACCTTCGGCGGCAATTTCAACCGGATCAAGAACCTCGCCGCCAACAATGGCGGTCTCTATCTGTCGCCGGATTTTTCGGATTTTGGCGGCAAGGGCGCGGGCGAGGTGGCAGCGCTGATTGCGCATTACGCCGAAAAATCGCCAGGCGCGCCGGTATTCGTCGCCTGCGGCTCGATGGGCGGCGGCCTGTGCTGGGAACTGGCGAAAAGCGGCGATGTCGCCGGCAGGCTCGGCGGGCTCTTGCTGCTCGGCTCGCATTGGGACGACGGCTTTTTTGGCAGCGCCGCTTTCAAGCGTAAAGTGCCGGTGTTTTTCGGCCAGGGCAGCAAGCGACCCGGTGTTTCCGGCGGAAAAGCAGGAAGCCTTTTTTCGCGCGATCCGTGCAAAATCAGCGGGTTACCCGGCACGCTTCGTGCGCTTCGAGACCGGCACTCATGGCACGCCGATCCGCATGACCGACTGGCGTGAAACGCTGAACTGGATGCTGTCGGTGCCGTAGGCGGCCCGGTCGGTCCGCGTCTTCGTCCGTTGGCCGAGGTTTTTTGCATCGCTCCGCCTTCGCGCCTGTGCTAGTCGCCAACGCCGATGCCTGAAAACCCGGTTGCCCCCTCCGACCCCGTCCAACTCCGCCGTGTCTGGTTCTCGCGGGGTGTCCGTGCGGCGTTTTCGCTGCCGGGCCTGATCCTCGCCAGTTCGTTCGTGGGCTTTGCGGCACTGGCCAAGGATGCCGGGCTGACGGTGACGCAGACGGTTTTCATGACCGGCATGGTGTGGGCGCTGCCGTCGAAGGTGGTGCTGGTCGGCGCCATCATCGCCGGCGCCTCGCTTCCGGCGGCATCACTCGCGGTGGCGCTGTCGGCAGTGCGCCTGATGCCGATGGTGGTGGCGCTGGTACCGGAAATGCGCAACGACCGCACCCCGCGATGGGTACTTTATGTGCTGTCGCATTTCGTCGCCGTCACCTCGTGGGTGCTGGCGATGGAGCGCCTGAAGGGCGTGCCGCGCGACATGCGCACCAGTTATTATGCCGGGCTCGGGTCGACGCTGGTATTCGCCAACATGGTTGTTGTCGCGGCTTTTTTCCTGGTTGCCGGAGATCTGCCGCCGGCCGTGTCGGCCGCCCTGCTTTTGCTCACCCCGATGTACTTCCTGACCTCGCTCTGGGGATCGGCGCGCGAGCGGGCAGGGCATGTGGCGATGCTGATCGGCCTGGTTCTCGGGCCGGTCTTCCATGTCGTGCTTCCGGAATTCGACCTGCTGGCGGCCGGGCTGATCGGCGGTTTTGCCGCCTACGGCCTGCATCGCTGGCGGCGGAGGACCGCGGCATGACCTTCGAGGCGATCGACACCTGGTGGTGGCCGTTCCTGTTCATCCTGATTGCCGGCTGGCTGGCGACGGATGTCTGGCGTTTCCTCGGCGTCTACTTCGGCGGCCGCATTTCGGACGATTCGGATGTGCTGGTGCTGGTGCGTACCGTCGCCACGGCGCTGGTGGCGGCCGTCATCGGCAACCTGATCGTGTTTCCGAGCGGCGCGCTTGCCGAGACGCCGCTCTGGTTGCGGCTTGGCGCCGCGCTGATCGGTTTTCTGGCCTATATCGGCCTGGGCAGAAAAATGCTCGCCGGCATAGCCGTATCGGAAGCCGTGCTTGTCGCCGGACTGCTGCTGAAATTCTGAAATCCGGGAAGCCGGCGTTTCGCGTTCAAAGATACTGGACGACCTTGCGGCCAGCCTTGAGGAAGCGCAGCGGATCGATGGCGTCGCCATTGCGGCGCACTTCGTAGTGCAGATGCGGGCCGGTCGAACGGCCGCTGCTGCCGACTTCGCCGACCACCTCGCCGGTCATGACACTGTCGCCGACCTTTACTCGATACGGCTCATATGTGCGTATCGCGTCGAGAAGCCGTTGCCGTGGTCGACCTCGACCATGCTGCCATAGCCGCCGTTCCAGCCGGCCTTGACGACCATGCCGGGCGCGGTGACGTGGCTTTTGTAGCCAATCGGAGCGCGAAAATCCATTCCCGAATGCAGTGCTGGCGTGCCCAGCATGGGGTCCCTGCGGACGCCGAAGCTGCTCGATATGGCTCGCCCCGGGGCCGGATTGGCGATCGGCAAGGCACGCGCCCGGCTCTTGACCGCGTCGAGCACGTCGAGCGCCTCGTCCAGTTCCTTGACCTTGGTGTCGAACTGCGCCGCGCTTGTCGATCGCGATCAGCGGGCCGCCGATGGCGTGCTTGCCGTATTCGCTATCGACGGAAGGCCGGCAGTCTCGAGCGCATCGGTGATCTTGTCGGCGGTCTGGTAGGCGTTGTCGGCAAGCGTGTTGATCCGCGCCATCTGCTCGTTCTCGATGCTGCGCAGCGACTGGTTGATCGCGACGAACAGCTTGTCGGCGTGATCGGCCGCCGATTTCGCCGGGCGTGGCCGTCGCGCGGTCGCCCAGAACGAAAACGGCGCGCCGTCGCTGCGCCGCAGCCGCAGTGTAGCGATGGCGGTCGTCAGCGTGCCGGCAGCCGCGCGGCGCGCTGATCGTCCGGCTTCGGTGCCGGCGCCGGAACGGCGCGTTGGCAGCGCGTTGCTCGGCAGCTTCGGCGCGTTCCAGCATCGGCCCGAGGCGACCGTGGCGCTGCGACAGCTTGCGATCTGCCGCGTCGAGCAGCTCGGTGACCTTGGTCTCCATCAACTGCTGGTCGAGCAACTGGCGGCTGGTGATGCGATCGACCTGCGCGCGCAGTGCCGAGATGCGGTCCTCGTAGGCCTGCTGCATGCGCGCCTGGCGCGCCGTCGCGGCGCCGATCAGATCGTCGCGCAGGACCAGATAGGAGGTTGCAAGCAGTAGCCGATGGCGATCGCCGCCAGCGCGGAGCCGCCAAGGCGGCGAGCCACGGCCGGACCGTGAAATGCCTGATCTCGTTGCCATGCGCGATGATGACGGTGTGGGGTTCCTTGCGCCTGCCGAATACGGATGACCGACCAGATTTGCCACGGGACTCTGCTTCAATCGCAGGGACACAACATGGTTGATTACACATTGTTAGGGTTAACAAAGGCTTCGGAAGCGCACCGCGCAAATGAGCGTCGAAATGCGACCGCCAATGGCCGCAACGTTGACGGCCGGCGAAGGCTGCGAGGTTTGCGCAAAAAAATGCCCGCCGGGAGAGGCCGGCACGAGTGCTTCAACTGCGAATCGGGAGCTTCCATGCGATGTCAGCCGGATGAAAGCTCAATCGCATGAAAAGCCAAAGCAGAATGATGATCGGGATCGGGATGCCAAGCATCCAAAGCAGAGACTCCACGAAGCATTGTTGTCTCCATCTCGTTCACTGTCGGAGGACAACGCGGAATGAATAAAACGGTTCCGGCCAGTACGGCGCCGGCTACAGCGCCTTGACCGCGGCGAGCACGTCGTCGGCGTGGCCTGTTACTCTGACCTTGCGCCAGATCCGCGCGATGCTGCCATCGCGACCGATCAGGAACGTGGCGCGCTCGACGCCCATGTATTTGCGGCCGAACATGCTCTTCTCCGTCCCAGACGCCATAAGCTTCGATCGCCTTGAGCTCCTCGTCGGCGGCAAGGTCGACCGCCAGGCTGTATTTCGCCCTGAATTTGCCATGCTTCTTGAGGCTGTCGGGGGAAATGCCGATAACGGCCGCGCCAGCTTTGCCGAATTCGGCGTTTCAGCGCGGGAGAAGTCGATCGCTTCGGCGGTGCAGGTTTCGGTGTCGTCCTGGGGATAGAAATACAAGACGACCGGTTTGCCGGCGAGGTCCTTGAGGCTCAGATGGCCGCCGGCATCAGTCGGAAGTTCGACGTCGGGAGCCGTCTGCCCTACCTGAAGCTCGGCCATGCTCTTGTCCTTGTTGGTGGTTACGTGAGCGCAACCCGGGATATATGCTGTGTCCGCCTGCGTCCAGAATCGAATTGAAGTGGGAAGCCGTTGAACCAAGAGGTTCAGAAGCACGAGAAGATACGGTTCCGGCGGGAAGATATCACCTCTCTGACCAAATTTCCCTCGGCAGAGGGCCAAGAACACCTCCTGGAGGGACGATCCGTCCAGTCGAAAGTGCTGCGCGGCTGCGCGGTCGGTGCGGCCGTCGTCGGCGGCCTGCTGCTGCTTGTCATCGGCGCGGTGCTATTCGTCGGCATGACGGGGATCGGCAGCGACCGGTTGCGCCAGCAAGCTGAAATGGCGATCCAGCGCTTCGCCGGCGTCGACGTCGCGGCAAGCATCGGCCCCGCGAACCTGTCGCTCGACCCTTCGCGTTTCATCGCGCTCGAAGTGCGCGACGTGCGCTTCGCCACCGCCGCCGACAACAAGAGCATGCTCGACGCCGGACTGGTGCGCTTTGGCGTGCGCTTCTGGCCGCTGATGTCGGGCGAAGTGCGGCTGGGCAGCGCCACGATCAGCGATGCCCGCATCGTCACCGCCGCGCTGCCGTCGCGGGATGGACCGGACTGGAAGGCGGGGCTTGCCAATGCGGACGGACTGATCGATCCGGATCGCATCGTCGAACTTCTGTTCGGGGCCCTGCACCGGGCATTCGACACGATGGAACTCGGTTCGACGCGTCATATCGCGCTCGACAATGTCGAGATCCTGCTGCCGGAGGGCGGCCGCATGCGCAGCGTGACAATTGTCAGCGCCGCGCTCGACCAGAAGACCAACGGCGAGCTCTCCATCGCCGCTGAAGCCTCGATCGACGGGAACGGGGTTTCGATCCAGGGAACAGCCTCGCGCGACACCGTCTCGCGGCGGATATCCAATGTGGAACTGAGCATCGCCTCTCCAGGCGAAGGACCGCAGGACGCAGAAGATGCCGATGCCGAGACGCCGCCGGCGGCGCCAAAAACCACCGGCAACCGGATCGCAAAGGTCGAGATATCGGTCAACGGTGCGGAAGGTATCGGCGAAGAAGCCGCGCGGCTGTCGGTGAAACTCAAGCTTGAGCAGGCGGTGCTCGACCTCGATTTGCGCGGCGAGGTCGCCGGCGACCTTGCCATCGAGGCGCTGCTTCAGAAAGGTTCCGCCAAAATCGAGATCGCAGGCCTGCGTTTTGCCACCGGGCGGTCGCGCTTCAATTTTCACGGCGCCGTCGGGCCGGCGCCAAAAACCGAGGACGGCCGCGGCGGCACCACCTACCGCTATGAGATGATCAGCGACGGCTCGACACTGGCACCGTCGGATTCTCCCGAACCGGCCATGGAATTCCTGGCGCGTGTCTCCGGCAATTATGATCCCGTGAAAAACCGGCTGAGTGCCGACCAGCTCGGCATCCGCACCGGCCCAGGCGAACTGCTCGGCACCGCGGCGCTTGAATTCGCCGAGGGGAAATCGCCCGGCATTTTCCTCGCAATGACCGTTCCCGACATGCCGGTCAGCCATGTGAAGCAGCTATGGCCCTGGTTCGCGGCGAGCGGCGCCCGCAACTGGGTGCTCAACAACCTTTACGGCGGGCGGGTTCTGGACAGCAATTTCCAGTACCGCGTCGCGGTCGGCCGCATCGGCAACGGTGTGCCGCTCAACCACGACGAGGTGTTCGGGAATTCAATGTCGACGACACGAGGTTCGACGTCACCGGACGCATTCCGCCGATGCGCGATGCCAACGGCACCATCGACTTTCGCGGCAACGACCTCGACATTTCGCTTTCGGCGGGCAGCGTTTTCATGGCCAGCGGCCGGACGGTCGCGGCCAGCAACGGCAAGCTGCTGATCCGCAACGCCAATCGCCCGCCGGTGATCGGCGATCTCGACATGGACGTCGAGGGCGATGCGGCTGCGGTGGCCGAGCTCGCATCCTATGAACCGATCAATGCGATGCGGCATATCGGGCTTTTGCCGGAAGAATTCACCGCCGGGACCGTCAAAGGGCACGTCAAGGCCGACATCCCGCTGCAGAATGGCATCGACCCCAACACGCTCGACTGGCTGGTGTCGCTCGACTACCAGAACCTGTCAGTCGCCAAGCCGTTCGACGGCCAGACCGTCACCGAAGCCGACGGCTCGATCACCATCGATCCAACCAAGGCGGTGATCGCCGCGAAGGCCAAGCTGAACGGCGCGCCGGCGGAGATCGCGTTGATCGAGCCGCTGAACGAACGCGGACCGGGCGGCAGCGCGACATCGCCGTGGTGCTGGATGACAAGGCGCGGGAGGCGATGATCCCGGGCCTTGGCACGATGCTGTCCGGACCGGTGAAGGTGTCGTTCAACTCGGGACCGACAAGACCCAGAAGATCGTCGCCGATCTCACCGATGCGAAACTGAGCATTCCCTGGGCCGGATGGAGCAAGGGGCCGGGTGTTGCGGCCGACGTGGAGTTCACCCTTCAAAAGGCCGAAAACACCGTCAACCTGTCGAATTTCAAGCTGACCGGAAAAAGCTTCGCCATCGAAGGCGACGTCACGCTCGCCAGGGGCGAGTTGTCGAGCGCCCGCTTCGATCGCGTCAAGCTGAACCGCGACGACGATGCGGCGCTGGCCATCAAACGATCCGGCAAGGGTTATGCGGTTGACATCACCGGCAACGCGCTCGATGCGCGGGCGATCATCAAGCAGTTCACCGCCGATGCCGACAAGGCGGTGGCGTCGACGGGCGCCGTGCCTGTTTCGCTGGACGCGGACATCGGCAGGCTTCTCGGGTTCAACGGCGAGCACCTGTCGAACGTCAAGCTCGACTACAGCGGCGTCGGCGGCAAGGTGCTCGGCCTGACCGTGTCAGGCACCACCGCGTCCGGCGCAAAAGTCGCGGTAAAGAATGCCACGGAAGGCGACAGGCGCACGATGGCGATGCAGTCGTCGGACGCCGGCGCCGTGCTGCGCTTCCTCGACATCTACGAGCATATGCAGGGCGGTGCCATCAAGCTGGCCCTGGCCGGCCCCGCCGGCGGCGCGCTGAAGGGTCAGGTGGACGCGACGAACTTCGTGGTGGTCGACGAGCCTAAGCTGGCGTCGATCGTTTCGACGCCGCCGCAGGGCGACAACCGCAGCCTGAACGAGGCGGTCAGGCGCGACATCGACACCTCGCGCGTCCAGTTCGAGCGCGGCTTCGCCGTCATCGAGAAAGGCGACGGCTATCTGGCGCTGGAGAATGGCGTGCTGCGCGGGCCGCTGATAGGCACGACCTTTCAGGGCACGCTCTACGACACCGGCGGCAAGATGGCGATGACCGGCACTTTCATGCCTGCGTACGGATTGAACCGCCTGTTCGGCGAACTGCCCTTGGTCGGCATGATTCTTGGCAACGGCCGCGACCGCGGCCTGATCGGCGTACCTACAAGCTGTCCGGCAACGCCAAGAAGCCCGAACTGCAGATCAACCCGCTGTCGGTGATCGCGCCGGGCATTTTTCGCTCGATCTTCGAATTCCGCTAGGTGCCTTCTTCCTTTTCCACAAGGGAGAAGGTGAGGGGGAGTCAGACCGGCTTCACCAGTACGTGCTTCTTCTTGCCGAGGAAAGTTTGGCGACGCCGCCCGGGGTGATGTCCGCGCTATCGACGACGCGCCGCTCGTCGGAAATCGTCTGATCGTTCACGCGCACGGCGCCGCCCTGAACATGGCGCCGGGCCTCGCCATTCGATCCGGCAAGACCGGCACGGACGAGCAGCGCCAGCAGGCCAACTCCCGCGTCGAGTTCTTCCCTGCCAACCTCGACAGTCGGCAAAGTATCTGCGAGCGCGCCTTCCTCGAAGGTCTTGCGCGCCGTTTCGGCGGCAGCCTCCGCCGCCTCGCGGCCGTGCACGATGGCCGTCGCTTCTGTCGCCAGTACCTTCTTGGCCTCGTTGATCTCGGAACCGCCGAGCGCCGC
>CAVXZT010000007.1:0-752097 GCA_963766465.1 uncultured Actinomycetota bacterium | reverse complement strand
CCAACTGCTACGACGGCCCGCGCTGGCCCGGCGTTACCTCGCCATCGAGGGGCAGCGTGCGTTGTCGGCGAACGACGACCTGCTGCCGTATCTGGTTCGCCGGCTGATCGATCTGGATATGGCGTCGCGCGTGAATTCGCCCGCCGACTCGCTGAAGGTGGCCGCGGAACGCGATATCGCGGATCCACCGGCGAGCTTCGGAGAGATCCGGGCGCGCGGCCTGCTATCGACACATGCGGCGGCCGCACATGGAGAATCGCAGGGCGCCCACTCTCCCCGGCGCGACGCGAAGAAGGAACTCGCCGGGCTCGACGATGACGCCGCTGACGGCGAGGACGTGGAAGATCCGTTCTCCAGCCCGGTCGGCGGCGGCGGGGCAATCGGAAAACTGTTGCAGCGCATGTTGCGCAGGGTGCGTCAACTCGGCGGCGGCGGGCCACCGGGAGCCGACACGCCGACACATCGATCACCCGACGGCATCCGGGGCGCGGGAGCTGTCACGTCGACGTCGGTAGGGGCTTCCGAGGTCGACGACGTCGATGACGGCGATGGAAGGAAGTACCCGGAATGGGACTTCCATCGCAGGCGCTACCGGCATGACTGGTGCACGGTCCACGAGTCCGATCCGCCCCGCAAGCAGGGACATTCATTCGAACGACCCGATGTGCACGCCCTGCGGAGACCTCTGACGCGGCTCGGGATCGGGCTGGATCGCTGTCATCGCCAGACGCAGGGTGACGACATTGACGTCGATGCGGCGGTCGAGGCACGGGTGGAGTTGCTCGCAGGGTCGGCGCCCAGTGAGGCCGTCTATCTGGACAGTCTGCGGCGCCGTCGTGACCTCGCGATACTTGTCCTGCTCGACATTTCTGGATCATCTTCTGAGGCAGGGACTTTCGGGCAAACCGTGCACGAGCAGCAGCGGGCAATTGCCGCAGCGCTGACCGTCGCGCTGCATGATCTCGGCGACCGCGTGGCGCTGTACGCCTATCAGTCGCAGGGTCGGTCCGCAGTGCACATGCTTCCCGTGAAGCGGTTCGACGAAAACCTCGACGCCGCAGTGATGCAGCGTCTTGGCAGCCTGACCCCAGGCGCGTATTCGCGGCTGGGCGCTGCCATCCGGCACGGCGCGGCGGTCATCTCTGAGAAGGCCGGCACGTCCCGGCGGCTGCTCGTCGTGCTGTCCGACGGGCTCGCCTACGACCACGGATACGAACGTGTCTACGGAGCTGCTGACGCGCGACGGGCGCTCGGTGAGGCTCGCAGGCAGGGCATTGGGTGCCTGTGTCTGACGATCGGTGCGGGCACCGATACCGGAGAGCTCGGCAGGGTCTTCGGAAGCGCGGCGCACGCGTCGATTCCCAAGCCCAAACAGTTGGCCGACGTCATTGGACCGCTCTTCCGCGCCGCGTTGCGCACCGCAGACCTGCGTCGCAAGGTGTCCTAGTCGCCCGGGTCTTGAACCAAACATCTGTTCCGCGCTAGGGTGCTCGAAAGCGATGCCGAGAGAGGAAACCATGCCGGTGAAGCCGCCGCGCCCGTACTACGTGCCAGTGGCCAACGAGGAACAGGTGTTCAAGGCCGCCTACCGGCAGGGACTCGCAGTAGTCCTGAAAGGACCGACTGGCTGCGGTAAGACACGGTTCGTCGAGGCAATGGCACACGATCTGGACCGGCCGCTCATCACCGTCTCCTGCCACGACGACCTGACAACCGCTGATCTCGTCGGCCGATTCCTATTGCGCGGCGGCGACACCGAGTGGGTCGATGGTCCTTTGACTAGAGCGGTGCGCGACGGCGCCATCTGCTATCTGGACGAGGTGGTGGAGGCGCGGCAAGACACCACGGTGGTCCTGCATCCCCTGTCTGATCACCGGCGCCAGCTGCCGATCGAGCGGCTGGGGGAGACGCTTGATGCGGCCCCCGGCTTCTGCCTGGTGGTGTCCTACAATCCCGGCTATCAGAGCGTGTTGAAAGATCTGAAGGACTCGACACGTCAGCGGATGGTTGCCATCGACTTCGGGTTCCCCACACCGGATGTCGAGGAGAAGATTCTCGTCAACGAAGCAGGCATCGGGCACGAGCGCGCCGCTGAACTGGTCCGACTAGGCCAGGCGATCCGTCGATTGGAGACCGGCGGGTTGCGTGAGGTGGCGTCGACGCGGGTGTTGATTGCTGCCGGTCAACTGATCGCCGAGGGGCTGAGTTCTCGCGACGCCGCCCGCGCCGCCATCGCCGGGCCGCTCACCGACGACTCGACCGTGACACGCGGTCTTGTCGAAATGATCGATGTCTATTTGGCCGACCAATCAACCACTGACTGACACATCGCACACCAACGGAGGTCGGATGTCCTACGAAAGCACCGCCGAACCGATCAAGGTCGGTTACCTGATGGACTTCACCCTGCCGCCGGGGTTTCCGGAAGACCTGTTCGCCTCTTTCACTCAGACCTTCGACCTGATCTTCGAAGAGGCCGTTGAACAGGGTCTGATGGACCGGCCCGTGCAGATGATCTACCGCGAGGTGGAAGGTCTGCCCAAGGGTTCGGTCAAGGCAGTGATCGACGCGTATGCGGAACTGGTCGATGAGGGCTGCCTCGTGGTGTTCGGTCCGAACATCACCGACAACTGCGTGCCGGTACGCGAGGCCATCGAGGAGCGCTTCAAGGTGCCCGCCATCAGTGTGACCGGCACCGATGATTGGCTCGGAGAGTGGACCTTCGCCTTCCCCCAGGGGTCCATGACCGATGAGCCGATCTTCCTGGCCGACCTCGTCGCGAAGCGCGGGCTCACTGAGATCGGCGTGCTGGTGGAGCAGAGCCTGATCGGCGAGAGCTACCTGAAGAATCTACGAACCGCTTGCCGCCGCAAGGGTATTCGGATCGTCGCCGAGGTTGAGATCGCCCAGACGGCGCAGGACATCAACGCGGCCGCGCAGACGCTGCACGAGGCGAAGGCCGAGGCGATCGTCCACCTGGGCTTCGGATTCGGGATCGTCTTCATCAACCCGGCGCTGGAGGCCCTCGGCTGGGACCCGCCCCGCTTCACCACCACGGCATTCCAGAACGCGTGGGTCAACCCGATCATGTGGAACGCGTTCATGGGCTGGATCGGGGTCGACCAGTACGACGAGGGCAACGCGATCGGACAAGCCTTCCTGGACCAGTACGCCGCGAAGTACGACGGCAGTCGTCCCGAATTCTGTGTGACGGTGGTCAATCGCGACGTCGCCGCGACCCTGGTTCGCGCGTTTACCGACGCGCACCCGTTGAGTCCACGCGGCGTCAAGGAAGCACTGGAGCGGGTGAAGATGCTGCCTGCCGCGTCGGGTGCGCCTGGAACCCGTGTCTCCCTTGGCAAGTGGACCCGCCGCGCATGGATGGGCTCCGGATACCTGGTGGCCCGGACCCTCGGCGCCGACGGCGTCAACTCGCACCTGGTCGACCGATTCGGGGAGGAATGACATGACGAACACGGAATCGAAACCGATCGACGTCAAGCCGGATACACCGCCACGCAAGGGTCCGAACTGGGGGCGGGTGATCTCCCTCTTCGCGTGGCTCGGCTTCCTCGGGTTGTTCGCCGCCGTTGCGCGGACGGACGTCGACCCGCGCGTGGCCAACCCGAACGTCGAGGGACGGCCCCGTCCCGTCGGGTTCCTGACTGGATTCGATCACTGGCAGGTCATCCCGCAGGTCGGCGCCTTGATCATGGTCGTGGTGCTGACCATCGTGTTCATCCGTGGCTGGCGGAAGAACCCCGGCAGCCCGGTGCTGATGATGGTCCTGGTTACGACGCTGATCGTGTGGCAGGACCCGATCATGAACTGGTCGCCGTACGCGGTGTACAACCCGGCGTTGTTGCACTGGCCGGAGAGCTGGTACCTGATCATGATGTCGCCGACCGTCGAGCCCTGGATCGTGTTCGGGTACGTGACGTTCTACTTCGGCCCGTACTTCCCGGCGATCTGGATTCTTCGCAAGATGCAGGCGAAGCGCGGTCCGGAAGCGTTCGTCACGCGGCACCCACTGATCAGCCTGGGTGCGCTGGTGCTGGTGATCGGCTTCATCTTCGACGCCATCCTGGAGATCAGCCTGGTGCGTACGGGTCTGTACATCTACTCGCAGTCGATCCCATTCGGAACATTGTTCCCCGGCACTACCTTCCAGTTCCCGCTGATATGGGAATCGTTGTCGGTGACCTTCGTGATGATCCCTGCCGCGATCCTCGTCTACCGCGACGACACAGGGAAGTCGGTGGCGGAGAAGCTTGCCGCGAAGGCCAAGCTGTTCCCGACGAAGCCGGTGCTTGGCACGTTCCTGGTGATGTTCGCGATCATCAACGTGTCGTACTTCGCATACGGCGGTTGGTTCTGGGCTATCAAGGCCAGCGGACTGGCTACCTCGGTTGCCTGCCCATGGCCGTATCCCGAGGCCAAAGTGTATGACCCGCAGGGATATTACGAGGAGAACGGTGCCGAGGGGCCGTACTCGGTCGGCAAGTGGTCCACCTGGCAGCAGGGTCTGCCGGACGGTCGCCCCGACGTCGAGTTGGGCTCGAAGAGTGACCGGTGCGCGACAGAAAGCCAGAATGACTGAGACGCGCAGCGTCGTCATCACCGGCGCCTCAAGGGGACTCGGATTCGCCTCGGCTGCGCACCTGTACCGAAGCGGCTGGCGTGTTGTCGCGGCGATGAGGTCGGTGGACGCGGGCATGCAACGCCTCCGCGATGCGACCGGCGCCCCAGATGGCGACCCGCGCCTGATCGGTGTACCACTGGACCTCACGGATGCCGCGTCGGTCACCGCCGCGGCGAAGTCGATCGAGGAGGCGGTCGGTGCCCCATATGGCTTGGTGCACAACGCCGGTATCTCTGCGGCCGGGATGCTCGAAGAGGCGCCGATGAGCCTGTGGGAGCGGATGTTCGCCACCAATATCTTCGGTCCGGTCGCGCTCACCAAGGCGCTCCTGCCGTCCATGCGCAAAGCGGGTCGGGGCCGCATCATCCTGGTATCCAGCGCGGGTGGGGTGCGCGGAATGCCCGCGACTGCACCGTATTCCGCGGTGAAGGGAGCCCTTGAACGCTGGGGGGAGTCGATGGCGGGTGAAGTCGCCTCATTCGGTATCGGCGTCAGCATCCTGGTCACCGGGACCTATGACACCGAGATCATCACCGACGCGGGAACGACAGACAACCGCGACCTCGACGGTCCCTACGCGGCCCACCACAGCACCATGGACAAGCGCGGCCGCGCCATGATGAAACGCGCCGCCAAATCGCCGGAGAAGTTCGCCATCGGACTTGCCAAGGCGCTGGAGGACTCGGCGCCGTTCGTCCGACGCCCGGTCGGGCCTGACGCTCGAATGTTGTTGATCCTTGATCGGTTACTGCCGGATGCGGCCATGCATCACATGATGCGGCTGATGATGGGCATCCCACGATTCGGCGCACTTCGCGGTTCTCCGGCCGCAACCATGGGACCACCAGACCCGCAGACGCAGGAGAGCTAGAACCATGGCTGACATTCGGTTCGAGACCAAGATGATGATCGACGGCAAGCTCGTCGACGGCGAGGCAGGCACCTTCACCAACATCAACCCGGCCACCGAGGAACCACTGGGTGAGGTCGCCGACGCGTCGAAAGAAGACATGCACCGGGCCATCGACGCGGCACGGCGCGCCTTCGATGAAACTGATTGGTCCACCAATCACGCTCTGCGGCAACGGTGTCTGCTGCAACTGCACGACGCAATCGAGGCCGAGAAGGAGGAGCTGCGGGAGGAACTCATCCTCGAGGTGGGGTGTCCCCGCGCTGTGACCCACGGCGCACAGCTGGACGCGCCGTTGGCCGACGGGCTGCGCTATCCGGCCAAGCTGATCGACGAGTACCCGTGGGAGACATCGCTGGGAGACACGGTCGTCTCCCTCACCGGAGTGAACACCACCCGGACGGTGTGGCGCGAACCCGTAGGTGTCGTCGGCGCGATCGTGCCGTGGAACTTCCCTTTCGAGGTGTCGATCCAGAAGATCGGGCAGGCGCTGGGCACGGGCAACACCGTCGTTCTCAAGCCGGCTCCGAACACGCCGTACAACGCCACACGTCTGGGTCGGCTTATTGCGGAGAAGACCGACATCCCGCCGGGAGTCATCAATGTCGTCACCGCATCGGACCATTTCGTCGGCGAGGAACTCACGCTGTCGCCGAAGGTCGACCTGATCTCCTTCACGGGTTCGACCGTCGTCGGCAAGCGGATCATGGAGAAGGGCGCTGCGACGATGAAGCGGCTCTTCCTCGAGCTGGGCGGTAAGTCGGCGACGATCGTCTTGGAAGACGCGGATTTCGCACTGGGGTGCCTTATCGGCATCGGCGTCTGCATGCACGCGGGCCAGGGCTGCGCGATGCCGACCCGAATGTTGTTGCCGCGATCGCGCTACGACGAGGGCATCGAGATCCTCAAGGGAATCTATGAGGGCGTCGCGCCCGGCGACCCGCAGGATCCGGCAACGCTGTGCGGCCCGGTCATCTCCGATCGGCAGCGCAGTCGCATTCGGGGCTATATCGAGAAGGGCGTCGAAGAAGGCGCACGGATGGTCGTCGGCGGGGCCGAGGCGCCGGATGGCCTGGACAAGGGGTTCTTCGTCAAGCCAACGCTTTTCGCAGACGTAGACAACTCGATGACTATCGCCCAGGAAGAGATCTTCGGGCCGGTGCTCGTCGTAATCCCGTTCGACGACGAGGACGACGCGGTGCGGATCGCGAACGACAGTCCTTACGGGCTGGCAGGCAACGTCATGGCCGGAACACTCGACCACGCCCTGGCGGTGGCCAAGCGGCTGCGTGCCGGTTTCATCGGCGTCAACGGCACCGCGGGCTACGGCGCCGACACGCCATTCGGCGGATATAAGGCCAGCGGGATCGGACGCCAGAACGGCGTCGCCGGTTTCGACCAGTACACCGAAGTGAAATCCGTGGCCTACCCAGCGGGTTAGAAGGAGCGGCATGTCAGATCTGTACTCAGACTTAGGAGACCTCGAGGATTTCGGGGCGTTCGACGACGTCGTCTCGGGCAATGTCCGTGACCCGTACCCGGAGTTGGCCAAGCAGCGCCAGGAAAC
Source organism: uncultured Actinomycetota bacterium (assembly GCA_963766465.1). Classification (GTDB taxonomy): domain Bacteria; phylum Actinomycetota; class Actinomycetes; order Mycobacteriales; family Mycobacteriaceae; genus Mycobacterium. The sequence continues at coordinate 744,978 of CAVXZT010000007.1, read as the reverse complement.
GCCGATCCAGCGGATCGACATGTCCGCGATGCCCGGCGAGGAGGGCAAGCCGGTCTTCATCGTGTACCGGCACGAGGACATCCAGACGATGTTGCGCGACAACGAGACCTACTCGTCCAACGTCGTGATTCAGATCTTCGGTGACGTGCTCGGCCACGGGGTGATGCTTGGCATGGATGAGCCTGTACACGGCAGGCTCCGGTCGCTGGTCACGAAGGCGTTCACGCAGAAGGCGCTGGCGCGTTGGGAAGACGAGATCGTCGGCCGCATCGGCAACGAACTCATTGACCAGTTCGCCGCGGACGGCAAGACGGACTTGGTCAAGACGTTCACGTTCCCGTATCCGACTCGCATCATCGCCGCGCTGCTCGGCCTCCCGGAAGAGGACTTCCCGCAGTTCCAGCGGTGGTCGATCTCGATGCTGAGCTTCACCGTCAACCCGGAACGCGGTAAGGCGGCATCGCAGGCGCTGGTGGACTACTTCAAGCCGATACTTGCCGCTCGTCGGGTCGAGCCGCGCGAGGACCTGATCAGCGCCCTCGCGGCGGCCGAGATCGACGGCCACAAGTTGGAAGACGAGGACATCTATTCGTTCATTCGGCTGCTGCTGCCTGCCGGGGTGGAGACGACGTACCGGTCGCTGGGCAACCTGCTGTTCGGCCTTTTGACCAACCAGGAGCAACTCGATGCGGTGCGCGCCGACCGGTCGCTCATTCCGCAGGCGATCGAAGAGGCGGTGCGGTGGGATGCGCCGCTGTTGAACATCACTCGGGTCGCGACACGTGACACTGAGTTGGCCGGGGTGGCGATTCCGCAGGGCTCGTCGGTGATGCCGATGCTCGGCGCCGCCAACCGACAAGAGGACAGGTATCCGGACCCGGACCGGTTCGACATCTTCCGGCAGGCCAAGGTTCCCATCAGCTGGGGACACGGGGTTCACGTGTGTCTCGGCATGCATTTGGCACGACTCGAGATGCGCACTGCGATCAACCTTCTGCTGGACCGGCTGCCCAACCTGCGGCTGGATCCCGCCGGCGACGACCCGCACATCCGTGGCATGGTGTTTCGTTCGCCGACGTCGCTACCGGTGCTCTTCGACCCGCCGACCAGGAGTGAATCTTGACCGATTTCGAGGCAGTGGATTTCTTCACCGACGAATCCCTCGTTCCGAACCCGTACCCGTATTTCGACCACCTGCGGTCGAAATGTCCAGTGGTGCAGGCGACCCCGTTCAACGTGCTTGCCGTCACCGGCTACGACGAGGCACTGGCGGTCTACAAGGATCCCGCGTTCTCGTCGTGTGTCTCCGTCGCAGGCCCGTTCTCCGGCCTGCCCTTCGGGCCCGACGGGAACGACGATGTCTCGGAGCTGATCGAGCAGCATCGGGCCGCGGTCCCGATGGCCGAACACATCACGTCGCAGGATCCGCCGCTGCACACCCGTACTCGGGGTCTGATGAACAAGCTGATCACGCCCAAGCGGCTCAAGGAGAACGAAGAGTTCATGTGGCGGCTGGCCGACCAGCAACTCGACACGTTCATCGATCGGGGGCAGTGCGAATTTCTCGCGGATTATGCAAAGCCCTTCTCGCTGCTCGTGATCGCCGATCTGCTCGGCGTGCCAGCCGAGGACCACGCCGAGTTCAAGGCGGCCTTCGCGCTCGAAACCGTTGGGGAGTTGGGCAAGGAGGCGCCGACTTCGCACAATCCGCTGCAATGGCTCAACGACAAGTTCCACGCCTACATCGAGGACCGCAGGCGCGCGCCGCGTGAGGATGTTCTGACGGGGTTGGCACAGGCGAAGTACGAAGACGGATCGACGCCGGACATCGAGGACGTCATGAATCTGTCGACGTTCTTGTTCGCGGCCGGCACCGAGACGACGACCAAGCTGGTCAGTTCCGCGGTGCGGGTCATCGGAGAGAACCCGGAGTTCGAGAAGGCGCTGAGCGAGGACCGCAGCAAGATCGCGGCGTTTCTCGAAGAGACGCTGCGGATGGAAAGCCCCGTCAAGTCGCACTTCCGGATGGCCCGCACGACGACCACCGTCGGAGACGTCAAGGTGCCCGCAGGCTCGACCGTCATGGTGTTACCGGGCGCATGCAATCGCGACGAGCGAAAGTTCGCCGACCCCAACACCTTCAGCCCGGACCGACCGAATGTGCGCGAGCAGATCGCGTTCATCCGAGGCGCTCACTCCTGCCCTGGCGCACCGCTGGCGCGGGCCGAGGGCCGCATCTCGCTCGAAAGAATCCTCGACCGGATGACCGACATCACTGTTTCGGAGAAGCACCACGGCCCGGCTGATGACCGCCAATACGCGTACGAGCCCACGTTCATCATGCGTGGACTGAGCGAACTACACATCGACTTCACGCCGGTCGGCTGAACCAGTCACCTGAACCGGCGAGCAGACGCAAAATGCCCCGACACGCCGATGAAAATGGGCACTTTGCGTCTGTTCGCGAGATTGAAAGGAGCACACGAATGGCCGGACGGCTCGAGGGCAAGGTCGCATTCATCACCGGCGCCGCGCGTGGGCAGGGGCGCGCACATGCGATCGCGATGGCCAAGGAAGGTGCCGACATCATCGCTGTCGACATCTGTCGCGATATCCCCTCCAACCCCTATCCACTCGCGACGCCCGATGACCTCTCGGAGACCGAGCGTTCGATCAAGGAGGTCGGCCGCCGAGTGGTGGCAAAGATCGCCGACGTGCGCGAGCGCCATGAATTGCGTGAGGCCGTGGAAGCGGGACTGGCCGACCTTGGCAAGATCGACATCGTCCTTGCCAACGCCGGCATCCTGCCGATGGCAATGGGCCGAGCATTCGACGCGATGTCGTTCGTCGACGCGAGCGACGTCGACCTGCTCGGCGTGATGAACACCGTCGCGGTCACGATCCCGCACCTGCCCAATGGGGCGTCGGTCATCATCACGGGATCGACCGCAGGCATGATCCGCGGTACCACCGACAACCCGAACATGGGTCCCGGTGGCAGAGGCTACGGCTGGAGCAAGCGCGTGCTGATCGAGTACGTCGAAGAGATGTCGATGGCTCTGGCAGACCGAATGATTCGGGTCAACGCCATCCATCCGACCAACTGCAACACCCATCTGCTGCAGAACGACGGCATGTACAGCATGTTCCGCCCCGACCTCACCCAGCAGGGCAGGCAGGCCACACGCGAGGACGCCGAGCCGCTGTTCACCATCTTCCAGGCCATGCCAATCCCGTACGTCGAGCCCGAAGACATCGCCAACCTTGGCGTGTTCCTGGCCAGCGAGGAGAGCCGCTACATCACCGGACAGCAGATTCGTGTCGACGGCGGCTCACTTCTGAAGTGGCCCAACGGCCCTGGGGGATAGCGCGGGCTAATTGCCCCGATGCAGGAAGCCGTGCAGAATCGCCTGGACGAGTTCGTCGACGATGGCCTCGCGTGGCGGCAGTTTGGCTCCGAAGAACGTCGAACGCATCGCCACCATGCCGACGATCATCGCCACCGTCGAGTGCGCGGGCAGGTCGGGATGGTCGGAGTGCAGCCCGCGGATCTGCATGCCCTCGGCGCTGATCTGGCTGAGAACAGTTAGCGCCCTTCGGATATCGGCGATGCCGGCGCCCTCGATCTCCTCGTCGCTGAGCCCGTCTGATGCCACAAGCGTCAGCAGAAGACCCCGATGCTCGACGAGTACGTCGTAGAGCTGCCCGACGAAAAGCCGGGACAACTCCTCTTCATCGGTTTCCTCGGGGACTACGGCCTGCCACGTCTCGCCGAATCCGTCGACGAAGCTAGTGAAGGGCAGCACGAGGGCTTCCCGAAACAGTCCGGCCTTCGATCCGAAGTGACGAAACAACAGGTATTCACTGACTCCCGCGGCCTCGGCGATTTCACGCGTCGTGGTGCTGCGGTAGTCGCGGCGGGCGAACAGCTCTCGAGCGGCATCGAGGAGAAGTCGTCGCGGCTCGCCGCGGGGCCGGCGGCCCGGCTGCGCCGGCGCGGCTTGCTTCTTGGCTGAACGTCCCTGGGGCACCGATTCACTCCTCTAACCGCGCACAGCGGTCAACGGCAGTCACGATAGTCGGCCTTGACCGTGTGGTTAGAATAGTGTCCACTATTACACGTGGGTCAACTCATCATGCTCGGCACACTGTTCGGGCTGATCGCCCTGATCTTCGGACTGGTCGTCTATTTCGACCCCGAGGCCCGCGGCGGCGCGCCGGAAGAGCCGGAACGATGAACACCGAGCTGACGCCGTTGCTGACGGCGTCCAATGCCTTCGGCTGGATCAGCGGCATCGTGTTCCTCATCGCCGGGATCGTCCTGAGCATTCGACGGGGACGTCTGCATCCGCTACTTCTTTTGTGCATCTCCGCGATCTCGTTCTCGTGGATCGAGGCGCCCTACGACTGGGCGATGTATGCGCAATTTCCACCGGCTCTTCCCCGCATGCCGTCGTGGTGGCCGTTGAACATGACCTGGGGTGGACTGCCGTCTTCGGTACCTCTGGGCTACATCGGCTACTTCTGCATTCCTGCCGTCGTCGGTGCCGCGCTCGGGCGACGGCTGAGCGCAAGGTTCAACTGGCGCAGGCCGATCACACTTCTGTTCGTCGGATTTGTCGTCGGCTTCTGCTGGGCGCTGCTGTTCAATGGGGGACTCGGCGCCAGGCTGGGAGTCTTCCACTACGCCTACGTGATACCCGGGCTCGGCATCTTCGAGGGGACTCTGCACCAATATCCGATCTATGACGCGATCGCGATGGGCATCCAGATGATGGTCTTCACCTATCTGTTGGGCCGGACCGACTCGCAGGGCCGCAACGTCATCGAGATGTGGTCCGACAAGGTGGCGAAGACCAAGTTTCAATCGGCAGTGGTATCCGTGGTCGCGGTCGTCGTCATCGGAAACGTGCTCTACGGCGCCGTTTTCGCACCGCACCTCGTGACGAAGCAGCTGGGGTACGTGACTTCTGGCCCGAACGTGCAGCTGTTCCCCGGCGTGCCGAACCAACCCAGATGACGGATCGCGATGGGCTCCGCTGCGCGGAGTTGGTCGAGTAGAAAGTTATGGCACGTTTTCGCGAAATCGCGTGTCATAACTGGCCACTCGGCGGCAAGTCGACCGCTGCGGCGATTGCGGCGGCCGCGCGGTCGATGTCCGCATCCGTCGTCGCCCAGTTCGAGATCGACACCCGCAGAACGTACTCACCGTTCCAGGTGGTTCCGCCGAGCCAGCATGTTCCGTCGCGCTGGATCGCGGCAACGGCGGCGCGGTTCGCGTGGTCGCCGCCGGGTACGCGGACAAGTACCTGATTGAGCACGACATCGTTGAGCACCGACGCGCCGGGAATATCGGTCAGCTGCTTGGCCATTCGCCGCGCCTGTGCGCAGTTGCGTTCGACCATCTCGGCTATCCCCGCGCGACCAAGTGAGCGGATTGCGGCGTAAACAGGGACCGCACGGGCCCGCCGTGAACTCTCCGGCACGTAGTTGGTGCTGTCGCGTTGCCCCGGATCGGCCACCAGGTAGGGGCCGGTCAAGCTCATCGCGGCGACGTGGGCGTCAGGGTCGGCGACGATTGCCATCGCGCCGTCGTAGGGCACATTGAGCCACTTGTGGGCGTCGACCGCCCAGGAGTCGGCTCGCTCGACGGCCTCGGTGAGGTGCCGCGTGCCCGGTGCGGCGGCGGCCCACAGGCCGAATGCCCCGTCGACGTGCAACCAGGCGCCGTGTTCCTCGCACGCATCGGCTATCGGGCCGAAGGCGTCGAACGCGCCAGTGGCGACGTTGCCCGCCTGCGCACACACGATCGTGGGTCCGTCGTTGGCGGCCAATGTCTTTGCGAGCTCACCGGGGTTCATCCGGCCCTGGTCGTCGGCGGGTATCCGGATCGCCGTCTCTGCGCCAAGGCCGAGCAGCCGCAGCGACGTGTAGACAGTGGCGTGGGCCTGCTCGCCACAAAGGATGCGCAGCGCGGGCGCGCCAATCAGCCCGTCGCGCTCCACATCCCAGCCCGCACGCGTCAATACGGCGCCCCGTGCGGCGGCCAGACACGTGGTGTTGGCGCCCTGGCCGCCGGTGACGAAGCCGACGCTGGCTGTGTCCGGCAATCTCAGCAGCTCGAGCGTCCATGCCGAGGCGATCTCCTCGATAGCGGCCGCCGAGGGGGAGAGGGAATGGAATGCGGCGTTCTGGTCCCACGCCGATACCAGCCAGTCGGCGGCGAGCGCGGCGGGCAGCGCTCCTCCGATCACGAAGCCGAAGTGGCGGGGGCCTGCCGTTGCGACCAGGCCCGGTTCCGCGCCTGCGGCCAGCGCGTCGATCACGGCGGCGGGGTCCTCGCCCTGCTCGGGCAGCGGTCCACCGAGGGAACTGCGTACGGCCGCGGCATCGGCGCTGGCGGCCACCGCCCGGTCATCGAGCGTCGCGAGAAACGCCTCGGCGTGCCCTGCAGCAGGGCGGAGGCCTGCGGTGCGGTCAGGCATGAGCCGACGATACGCGTTCAGGACAACGTGGCTGCGATCTCGTCGAACGCGGCGATGGTCGGGAACAGCTTGGTGGCGTCCTGTGGCAGAGGCCAGCTCGACAGCTTTGCCGCGACGAGGTGCGCGGCGCGGTTGACGTAGATCATCTGGCCGTGAATCCCCAAGCACAGCAACACATTGTTGCCGGGATACGGGAACCAGCACTGATTGCGGTACATGCCGCCGGGCATGCGGTTGTCGTCAGGGCTTGCCGCGAACGCCTCGCGCGAGTCGAGGCCGCCTGCGAACGTGTCGTCGATCCACGACGGCGCCACCACCCGGTCGCCGGTCAGCGACACCCCGCCGTTGAGGAACAGCGACCCGAAGCGGGCCAGGTCGCGCAGGCAGGCGTTGATGCCACCGTCGAACATGCCGGTGCCAACCGAGTCGACACCGATCGTGGCGTCGTTATCCGCGCCGAGCTTGCTCCACACCAGCTTTGACATCAGCTCGGGCATCCGAATCCCGCTGGCCGCTTCGCATATCCAGCCCGACATGTCCGTCTCGCAGGATCGGTACTGGAACGGGCCGCCGTGGGGTGACTTCTGCGTCAGCGTGAGTAGGTAGTCGTACATGGTGGTCGGCAGGTCCGGCACTGTGCGCGGTGCCCACCCGATGGCCTGCTCGAGCAGCCGCACCTCGGCCATCGGGTTGAGGTAGTCCTCGGAAAACATGATGCCCGAACGCATGTCGAGGAGGTGGCGTACCGTCGCGCCGGCGTAGCCCGAGTTGGCAATCACCGGAACGTAGTGCGCGAGTTCCGCGTCGACGTCCAGCGCGCCGTCGCTGACGAGCGCGCCAACCACCATTCCGACCAACGATTTGCTCACCGACATCAGCAGGTGCGGGGTGTCGGCGGCCATACCGCCGTAGTAGTGCTCCTCGAACACCGTTCCGTACTGAGTGACGATCCAGCCGTCCGTCGCAGTGGTCGCCATCACGTCGCCGACGGTGGTCCGCTTGCCATTGGTGTGGTCGAGGACCGGGATGTCGGATAGCTCGCCGGGTGCCGACGACAGTTCGGCCACCGGCCCCGTGCCACGCGAGATGACCGCCGTCGGCAAGAAGTCCGCGATGTGCTGGAACGTCCAGTGCAGTTGGGCGGCCGACTGCCAGTTCTCCAGCGTGATGTCGGACGGCACGCGTCCGGGATCGCCGCCGAGAACCATGGCGACGACTGTAGTGGCCCCCGCCCGCCACCTAGATACTCAGCTGGATTTCACTCCCACATTCGTGCTCGGCGGCGCGGGCTCGGCAATCGGTGTACCTGCGTATTCGGCCCGAATCGAGTCGATGAGGTGGCGAGCCCGGATGGCTAGCGATGTTTTTCCCTCGCCGTTGTCGACCTGCAGTCGGCCCTTCGTCACCAGCACGCCGAGGTCGGCGCCCTTCCACCGGTAGTCGCCGGGGCCGTAGATGCGCAGGAAGAATGCCTCCCTTTCGTTCTGGAGCTGATGCCAGTCCAGCGCGGGCCTTCGGAACACCAGGCCGCCACTCGCGTCCAGCGAGTACTGCCCGGTTCGAGGTGTGGCGGTGAGGCGCTGCACGATGTCGTCGGTCTCCTTCATCACCATCTGGCTCCACACGTCAGCCGACGCCAGTTCCTCCCAGCGCTCGTTGATCTCGTCGACGTCGAGGTCGAAGTCGACGTTCATGTACTCGAGGATGTGGAACAGGAACAGCGGTACGTCGGCGTAGGCGCCCGCGGTGACGTTGGTGATCGACGAGGCCCCGCTGATCCGTGGGTTGAGCTCGCCGAGGTACACCTCGCCCGTGTCGGTGTCGACGAGAACGTCGACCTCGAAGAATCCCCGGTAGCCCTCCTTGGCGAGCCGGTCGCCGAGCCGCCGCACCAATTGAGTTGCCGTTCGGCGACTTTCGCCGGTGAGTACCTCGGGGAACATTTCGTTGCCGCACCAGCCGCCGCGGGATGGCGTCAGTCGCTTGTAACCGATCAACTCCGACATGAACGGGCCGACGACGGTCCCGCAGCGAGTCAGCACCGCTTCCACCGCGACCGGGCGGTTGTTGATGCGGCGCATCACCTTGATCTCCTCGCCGACGAAGTCGGAGCTGTGCTTCTTCCAGTCGGCTTCCGAAGAGATGAAGAACGTGGTCTTACCGGAGTCGCCGTATGGCGTCTGGACGACGAGTTCGTCGCCGAGGCCGGCCTTTTCGGCGACGGCCTGAAGACCCGCCCAGTCATCGACGCGGGTCAACACATTCGGCACGCTCGGCGCGCCTGCTTCGTTGCCCAGCCGGGTGGTGACGATCTTGGAGTCCAGGTGTTGACGCAGGCTGGCCGCGGGAAGGATCAGGTCGTAACCCAATTCCTTGCAGATGTCTTCGGTCTCGCTGTTGAAGAACACCATTGCGACCTTTGGCCGCACACCGCGTGGTGTCGCAGCGTCGATGTGCGCCCGCACCTCGGCTTTGCACAGCAACCAGTTGTTGATCTCCTCGCCGCTCTCGAACTCGCGGTACGGCTTTTCGGCCGGTGTGAACACACGCGGGTGCGCGCCGTCCCACGCGTCGTAATAGGTGATGTAGGAGAAGTTTCGGACCCAGCGGTCGAGGCCTAGCAGATTGAACGGGGTCGCGCCGAAGAACAGGATCGGCACGTCGTTGGTCCGGAAGAAGTGCCGCACTTCGGAGATGTTCTTCAACCGCCGCCGCGGCTGCCCGGAACCGGAGGCGAAGGCCGCGTCGGTGCCGATACTGACTTCGCGTGGCTTGGTTGTGCGCCTGGCGCGGCGGGCCGTGGTGGCCTTCGCTGCGGTGGGCTTGGAGCGTTTGGCGGGAGTTGATCTTCCGGTCGTCGTCTTCTTGGTGGCGGTCTGCTTGGTCACTTTCGACGGCGTTCTCGCTCGAACCGGGCGATCACTCATGGCGTGCACCTCGCTCTCGTCGGATAGACCGACATTAGGCCGCGGGGCAGCGGAATGGACGCGGTTGACGGAGCCGACAATGCATAGCCAAATGTATGTAGTTCCCAGGTCATGCCACAGTCTCAAATGCTCGCTTAGTAGGCTGAGAAGGTGCGCGTTGGGTGCATTGCACCGAAAGTGGCTGTATGACAGTCACTCTCGTTTGAACCCAGAGAATGTTCGTCGCGATACTCGATCGAGAGGTCAAGTTGGATACCTTCGTCCTCCGATGAGAGAAGAGGCTGTGACCTCCCTGCGAAATGCCTGTGAAGTGGGCAAACGCGGATCTCGAATTGCCGCTATATAGGGCGGATGATATAGATACCGGGTGGGTAAACAGCCGGCCGACGCGGACGCCGGCGACTGCATTGGCGAGCTTCTCGATCAGGCAATGGACCTGACAGTGCGGTTTCTGAGCAACCGCGCCGACTTGAGTGCGTCCGCCGCGTTTGCGCTGAACAGGGTGTGTCGTGAAGGGCCTATTCGGCTGACGACGCTGGCCGCCAAGGAAGGGGTCAGTCAGCCGTCGATGACTCAGCTGATCCAAAGGCTGGAGCGCCTGGACCTGGTAGCGAGACTCGCCGACCCCGACGATGGGCGTGCCGCATTGATCGGCATCACCAGCCGCGGTCAGGCGCTGCTCGACGACCGGAAACGCCTTCGCCGCGAACGTCTGGCGGCGCTGTTGTCAACACTCACCCCCGAGGAGGAATCAGCGCTGTGGCTGTCCGCTCGGGTTGCATTTCCTGTCCTGCAACGGCTTACCGCGAACGCAGACTGCCCGTCCGAGACGGTCGAGGCGCGACCCGTCGATCAGCGAAAGGTGCTCGAGTGAGGGCTATTCCGGTGGGTCGCGCGGTGAAGAAGCTGTGGATCCCGTTGGTATTGATTGTTGTGCTGACCGTCTCGGGACTTGTCGTTTCGCGTCTGCACAAGATGTTCGCCTCTCAGGACCTCAATGCAGCCGCCGGTGCCGGTATCGAGATCGTCCAGTTCAACCCGAAGGTCATGGTCTACGACGTGTACGGCGCACCTGGGACGTCAGCCCAGATCAGTTATTTCGATACGGACGCGAAGGTGCACTCGGTCACCGCAGCGCTGCCCTGGTCGGTCACCTTGTCGACTACGTTGCCGACTGTCAGCGCCAACCTCATGGCGCGGACCGATGGCGATCAGATTGGATGCCGCGTCACCGTGAACGGAACCGTTCGTGAGGAGCAATCCGCCAATGGCGTCAACGCCCAGACCTACTGCCTGGTGAAGTCCGCATGACCCACGCCATCACCGAGCCTGAAACCGCCGGGACGCCAAAGCGGCCGGTCGTGCCCCACCTGATTCGAATCCTTGCGCTGCCGATCGTTCTGTTCTGGATCGTCGTCGCCGTTCTCGTCAATGTGCTCGCCCCGCAACTCGAGGTCGTCGGTGAGCTGCACTCGGCGCCAATGGCACCCGAGGATGCCCCGTCGATGCAGGCGATGAAGTTGATGGGCGCCAACTTCAAGGAGTTCAACTCCAACAGCACCATCATGATGGTCGTCGAGGGCCAAAAGCCGCTCGGCCCGGACGCACACAAGTACTACGACGAGATCATCCACAAGCTGCAGCAAGATCCCGAACACATCCAGCACATTCAGGACTTCTGGGGCGACACGTTGACCGCGGCCGGAGCGCAGAGCGCCGATGGCAAGGCGTCCTACGTGATGCTGAACCTGGCTGGTGAACAAGGCCAAACCTTGGCCAACGAAGGCGTTCAAAACGTACGCAAGATCATCGAAGAGACGAACGCGCCGCCAGGGGTAAAGGCGTACGTGGCTGGTCCGGCCGCGCTCACCGACGATCTGCACGTCATCGGCAACGCCAGCCTCGGTGAGATCACGTTGATAACCCTCGTCGCGATCGCGGGCATGCTGCTGGTGGTCTATCGGTCGATACGGACCACGCTGATCCAGTTGTTCCTGACGTTTCTCGCACTGCTGACCGCGCGCGGAGTCGTCTCGGTACTGGCCACCCACGGCGCCTTCGGCCTCACGACGTTCGCAGGGAACATCCTGACGATGTTGGCGATCGCCGCGGCCACCGACTACGGCATCTTCATTTTCGGCCGATATCGCGAAGACCGCGGCATAGGCCTGGGCAGGGATGAGTCCTACTACGCCACATTCAAGTCCGTCGCGCCCGTCATCGTAGGATCCGGGCTGACGATCGCGGGGGCGACGTACTGCCTGTCCTTCGCGCGACTGCCCTACTTTTCGACCATGGGCGCCCCCGTCGCTATCGGCATGATCGTGGTCGTGGCGATTGCGGTCACGCTCGGCCCCGCGGTGCTATACCTCGGTAGCCGCGTTGGGCTGTACGAGTCCAAGCGGCCTCCGCAGAGCAGGTTCTGGCGGCGTGTCGGTACGGCGGTAGTACGTTGGCCCGCACCCATTTTCGTGGCGAGCCTGTTCGTGGTGTTGATCGGCATCGTGGCCATCCCCGGGTACAAGCCGGCCTACAACGACCGGTACTACCTGCCCAAAGACGCCCCGGTGAACGTCGGCTTCGCGGCAGCCGACCGGCATTTCACGCAGGCGCGGATGAACCCCGACATCCTGATGGTCGAGGCCGACCACGACATGCGCAACCCCGCCGACATGCTTGTGCTGAACAAGATTTCAAGCAACGTCATGCACACCGAGGGCATTGCGATGGTGCAGAACATCACGCGGCCATTGGGAATTCCGATCCAGCACAGCTCGATTCCGTTCCAAACGAGCGTCCAGGGGCAGACCAACAACATGAACCTGCCTTTTCAGCGGGATCAGTTGGCCAATCAGCTCAAGACGATTGATGAGACGAACCGCTCGATCGACATCTTGGAGCAGCAGTACCAACTGTCCGTCGAGCAAACCAAGCTCACACAGGACTCGGCGGCCAAGTCGCAGGAACTACTCGCGACCACCGAAAAGCTGCGAGACAACATCGCGAACTTCGATGACCAGTTCCGGCCTATCCGGAACTACTTCTACTGGGAACCGCACTGCTACGACATTCCGCTGTGCGCCGCGACCAAGTCCCTCTTCGACTCGCTCGATGGGATAGACGAAGTGACCGACCAGACCGGTGCGGTGCAGGCCAACACCGACAAACTGGCGGACCTCGCTCCGAAGCTGACCGCACTCCTTCCGCAAACGATCGCGTCGATGAAGGCCAGCCGGGACCTGTCTCTAGCGTCGTACAACTCGCAGAAGGCCTTGCTCGACCAGCTCGAGGCCTCCAACGACACCGCCCTCGCGATGGGCGAGGCCTTCGACGGGGCGAAGAACGACGACCTGTTCTTCCTGCCCCCGGAGGCGTTCGACAACCCCGACTTCAAGCGCGGGTTGGTGATGTTCCTGTCGCCGGACGGCAAGTCCGCGCGCATGTTCATCACCCACGAGAGCGACCCGGCGACGGTCGACGGCATCGCCCGGGTCGACGCCGAGCGGAAGGCCGCGCAAGAGGCCTTGAAGATGTCCTCACTGTCGAACGCAAAGATCCATCTCGGTGGAGTCGCGGCGACCTATAAGGACATGGCCGACGGCGCGAGGTACGACCTGCTGATCGCCGTGGTGTCGTCGCTGACGCTGATCTTCATGATCATGTTGATCCTGACTCGAAGCGCGGTCGCGTCGGCCGTCATCGTCGGTACGGCGGCAAGCTCGATCGCCGCGTCCTTCGGCATCTCAGTGCTGATCTGGCAGGACCTGTTGGGCATTCAGATGCAATGGCTCGTCATGCTGATGTCGGTCATCATCCTGTTGGCGGTCGGCTCCGACTACAACCTGCTGCTGGTATCCCGTTTCAAGGACGAGATCCACGCGGGCTTGAAGACCGGCCTCATCCGCTCCATGGCCGGTACGGGTGGCGTGGTCACGTCGGCGGGTCTGGTGTTCGCCGCGACTATGGCGGGGATGATGGGCAGCAAGCTGATCGTGTTGGCGCAGATGGGTTCGACGATCGCGATCGGCTTGTTGGTCGACACGTTCGTCGTGCGCGCCCTCCTGATGCCGTCGATCGCGACGTTGTTGGGTCGATGGTTCTGGTGGCCACAGGTCGTCTATCCCCGAGGCGACTATCACTTCCTGCCGCCGCAGCCTCGACGTCGGCCGAAGGACGACGCGGACACGGTCGCGCTGCCTGCGCAGGCGTAGCCGGTTTACCGTTACGCAGTGTGACGAGGGTGTTGATCACCGGAATGTCCGGTGTCGGCAAGTCGTCGCTGCTGGCCGAACTGGCCCGGCGCGGATATCGCACTGTCGACACCGACTACGGCGACTACCACGAAACCGTCGACGGTGAGCAGCTGTGGCGCGAGGACCGCATCGCTGCGCTGCTCGCCGAAGACGGCCCGTTGTTCGTACAGGGCACCACGCGCAATCAGGTGGTGTTCTACCCGCTCTTCGATCACATCGTGTTGCTCAGCGCTCCTGCCGAGGTGCTCGTCGAACGGCTGAGGACGCGCACAACGAATCCTTATGGCAGGAATAAGGCGGAGATCGACGAAACACTCGGCTATCTCGAAACCGTCGAACCGCTACTTCGGGAGGCCGCCACCCTCGAGGTGGTCACCACGATTCCCGTTAGGCAGGTCGCCGACATCGTTGTGGCCCACTGTCTTTGAGAAGTAGACCCGCCGGAAGCCGTCCTGCTGCGCCCGGCCCGTTTCGCGGTATCCATGCCGAGGGTAGAAGGTGAGGTTCTCCGTCATCGCCTCGTTGGTGTACAGCCGGACTTCGGTCAGCCCGAGTTCGACGGCATCGCGCTCCGCGCGCTCGAGCAACAGCCGTCCAAACCCGTTTCCCTGAGCGCCGGGCGCGACGGCAACCGTCTCCAGCAGCAGATGATCTGTGCGGTCCTCCGTCACAAGCGCTCCGACGATGGCGCCGCCGCTTTCGAGCACCCACGCCCTCGAATGCTCGAGCGCCTCCGCGTAGTCGGCGGTCATCGGTGCCGGAGGACGGCCGATGCGCTCGATGTACTTCGTGTAGGCGTCGGTGATCAACCGTCGAATCTCGGTCAGATCGGCCGTGCTGGCGCGTCGTATCGACGTCGCGTCCATGGGGGATCAGCTTAGGCTGGGTCCGTGCGCTCAGAACCGAAGTGCTGGCTCACCGACATGGACGGCGTCCTGGTCCGCGAAGAACACGCCCTTCCCGGCGCGGCCGAATTCCTGGAGCGGCTGGTGGAGCGGGAGCGGCCGTTCCTCGTGCTCACGAATAACTCGATCTTCACGCCCCGTGACCTGTCCGCCCGTCTGAAGCGTTCCGGACTGACAGTGCCGGAGGGCTCGATCTGGACGTCTGCCCTGGCGACGGCGACTTTCCTCAGCGATCAGCTGCCAGGCGGCTCGGCCTACGTCATCGGCGAGGCGGGGCTCACCACCCCGCTGCACGAACTCGGCTACACCCTCACCGACGTCGACCCCGACTTCGTCGTCCTCGGCGAGACCAGGACGTATTCGTTCACGGCGATCACCAAGGCCATCCGGCTGATTCTCGGCGGCGCGCGATTCATCGCGACCAACCCGGACGTCACCGGGCCGTCGGCGGAGGGGCCACTGCCGGCGACCGGTTCGGTCGCGGCGATGATCACCAAGGCCACCGGCCGTGAGCCGTACTTCGTCGGCAAGCCGAACCCGATGATGTTCCGCAGCGCGCTCAATCGCATCGAGGCGCATTCGGAGAGCACCATGATGATCGGCGATCGGATGGACACCGACGTCGTCGCCGGAATCGAGGCGGGGTTGGAGACCATCCTCGTGCTCACCGGATCGACGACGGTCGCGGACATCGAAAAGTATCCGTTCCGGCCCAGCCGGGTGCTGGACTCCATCGCCGATTGCATCGAACTCGTTTGATCCCAGTCGAACTCGCGCCGGAAGTGACCGCATCGTTGCGCGCCATGAAGGACCGTGGCACGCCGCCGCCGAGGTGTCATAAAGGAGTGATCCAAAGCGCGATCGCCGGCGGGGTGCGGCGGCTGGTCGAGCGAGCGCTGTCCGGCGGGGTGTGGCCGTGGGACCTGCCGGAGCTGCAACGTCGGGCCGCCGGGCTCGGCGAGGTGGCGTCCGCGCGCGCAGTTTGCGTCGAAGAGGACGTGTTGGTAGCCGAGTTGCAACCCGGCGGCCAGAGGATCGTGTTTCGGGGGGTCGACGACGAATGGCGTTTGGTGCGTTTCGCCGACGGCGATGACGTCAGCATCCGGCCCGAGACCACCCGAAGGGTCGAACTGCACGGCTGGGGACCGGATTCGGTTCTGGCGGCGTTGGGCATCGCCAAACCCGACGGCGTCGAACTGGATGTGGTGGCCGAAGACCTCGGTCAGGGCGAGACGGAGACCCGCTACACCTATCAATGGACCGAGGGCGGGCGGACGATCCTGGCCGAAGAGGTCAAGAACGAGATTTACGACGGCGCGACGCCCTATACGACCTATGTTCGGGGTGTGATCATCGACGGTGACCGCGGTGTCTTGTTGACCGGCTCCGGTGGCAGCGCCCTGGTCTTCGAGGGGTGAGTGTGGCCGACATCGAAATGATCGGGGTCCCGTTCGACGGCTATGGGCGCGCCGGACATCAAGCACGCGCTGCAGGTGCGCTGCGCGATGCGGGACTGCGCGATGCCTTCGACCACCACCACGTCATCGACGACGACGACATCGCGCTGCCCGATCCTGACCCGACCCGCGGTGCGTCGACCAGCCTGATCAACGAGCCAGCGCTACTGGCCATGACCGAAGCCCTCAATCGCAAGGTGGGGACGGTGGTGGATGCCGGCCGGTTCCCGTTCGTCTACGGCGGTGACTGCTCGATGCTGCTTGGCATCGTGACCGGCCTGCGCGATCACGTCGGCGACGTCGGGCTGGTGTTCATCGACGGGCACGAGGACACCATGCCCCTTGACGTGTCCGAGGACGGCGAGGCGGCCAACACCGAGATCGGGCTACTGCTCGGGCTGACCGGCCGGCTGCTGACCGGCGAACTCGGTGATCGCCTGCCCGCGCTGCGTCCCGAACAGCTGGTGATCCTCGGCCCGCGTGACGACGCGTGGCGACAGCAGTTCAACGTCGGCACGCTCGCCGATTCCGGGGTGTGGATGGCACCGCTCGCTGAGGTCGCCGACAATCCCGCAGGCGCCGGACGCCGCGCGATCGAACAGCTGTCGAGTCATGTCAGCCGGTGGTGGCTGCACATCGACCTCGACGTGCTCGATCCCGCCGAGTTCGGAGCCCAGGGGCTGCCCGACGTTGCCGATGAACCCGGCGGCCTGACGTGGGAACAGCTCACCGACCTCGTCATGGCGTTGTTCGGCGGGCCGGCTACGTGTGTCGGCGGCAGCCTTGCGATCTACGACCCGGACCAAGATCCCGACGGCTCCGATGCCGCGCAGATCGTGGCGTTCATCCGAAACGTGTTGGTACGTCCGACAATAAGTCCATAACCCAGGAGTCCGGTTGGCCGAACCGATCGACGAGCATTTCACCACCACCGTCTCGGCATGGAGAGGGTCGGCGGGAAAGCGTCCGCATGAGGATGTGCTACGCGACGGTTCCTCGCTGACCGTCGGGCAATGCCTGGCGCTGTTCGACGCCCAACTCGGCAGTCGTCACCTTGATCTGGCGGCGCGTTGGTTGCGGTCCCAGGGCAAGGGCTACTACACCATCGGTTCGTCGGGGCATGAGGGTAACGCCGCGGTGGCGGCGGCGCTTCGGCTAACCGATCCCGCGTTGCTGCACTATCGCTCCGGCGGTTTCTTCCTGGCCCGCGCCGCTCAGGCCGGCGGCCGAGATCCGTTGCGAGACATGCTCCTCGGGATGGTGGCGGCCACCGAGGAACCGATCGCGGGCGGGCGGCACAAAGTGTTCGGCCGCCACGACTTGAACATCATTCCGCAGACCTCGACCATTGCATCGCACCTTCCGCGGGCCATCGGCGTCGCATTCTCCATCGCGCGTGCGCGCAAGTTAGGGGTCACCTGCCCTTGGCCGGACGACGCGGTGACGGTGTGCAGCTTCGGCGACGCGTCGGTGAACCACTCCACCGCGGTCGGCGCCATCAACACGGCCATGCACTCGGCCTATCAGGGTGTGCCGATGCCGTTGTTGTTCGTCTGCGAGGACAACGGCATCGGCATCAGCGTCAAGACGCCGCGTGGCTGGATCGAGCACACCTACAGAAACCGGGACGGGCTAAGGTATTTCGACGCCGACGGCTGCGATGTAGCTGCGACGTTCGATGCCGCGGCCGAGGTGGCCTCGTGGGTGCGTACGAACCGTCGTCCAGCGTTCCTGCATCTGCGGATGGTCCGGCTGATGGGGCACGCGGGTTCGGACTACGAGCCAGCCTATCGCCGCCCGGAAGAAATAACAATCGATTACGACCGGGATCCGCTGCTGCGCACCGCTGAGCTGTTGGCCAACCACGGTGCGCTGGCCCCCGCGGAGGTCCTCGAACACTATGAGGCCAAGCGTGCCAACGTGATCGAGCTTGCCGGGCAGGTCGCGGATCTGCCACAGCTCGACAGCGCGGCAGCGGTGACAAAGCCTCTGCAGGACACCCTCGACGAGGCCGTCGCGGCATACCCGATGTCGCTTGCCGCGGCGGTGAGATCCGGTGACCCGGACGCCCCGTTGACGCTTGCGCTTGCGATCAACCGTGCGCTGCACGACGTCCTGGATCGCTACCCGGAGGCGATGATCTTCGGCGAGGACGTCGCCCGTAAGGGTGGCGTATACGGCGTCACCCGTGGACTTCACGGCAAATACAGTTCGGCGCGGGTGTTCGACACGTTGCTTGACGAGCAGTCGATCCTGGGCCTCGCGCTTGGCGCCGGACTGTCTGGGCTGCTGCCCATCCCGGAGATCCAGTACCTGGCCTACTTTCACAACGCTGCGGACCAGATTCGCGGCGAAGGCGCGACGCTGCAGTTCTTCTCCAACCGGCAATACCGGAATCCGATGGTGGTTCGCGTAGCCGGCTACGGATACCAGAAAGGCTTCGGGGGGCACTTTCATAACGACGACTCCATCGCGGCGATCCGAGACATTCCAGGAGTCGTAATCGCGTCACCGGCGCGCCCAGACGATGCGGCGGCGATGCTTCATGCCTGCGCCGCGGCGGCGAAGGAAGCGGGCGCGGTGTGCGTCTTCCTCGAACCCATTGCGCTCTATCACACCCGCGATCTGTACGACGATGGCGACGACGGCTGGCTCGCGGCGTACCCGACCGCAGGGGTGCCGATTGGCCGCGCACGCACCTACGGCGAAGGGAAGGATCTGACGATCTTTGCGTTCGGCAATGGGTTGCGGATGAGCCTGCGGGTCGCGCACAGGCTCGAATCACTCGGCATCGGGGTGCGCGTCGTCGACCTGAGGTGGCTGGCGCCGCTGCCGGTGAACGACATGATCCGGGAGGCGAGCGTCACCGGTCGGGTGCTGATTGTCGACGAGACCCGGGCGACTGGAGGAGTGGGTGAGGGCGTGCTCGCTGAGCTGCTCGAGCACGGCTACACCGGCGCCGTGGAGCGGGTCGCCAGCAAGGATAGCTTCATCCCACTTGGCGACGCCGCACTCGAGGTGCTGCTCTCGGAGGACACCATCGAGGCCGCAGCGATCAAACTCGCCGGTGGGGGCGCTTGATAGCTTGACGGCATGAGCGTTGATGCCGCGCGGCCGCTGGCCGGGGTGCGGATCGTCGAGATCTCCAGCTTCGTCGCGGTGCCATTGGCGGGGATGACGCTAGGCCAGCTCGGCGCCGAGGTGATCCGCGTCGACCCGATCGGCGGCGCCGCCGACTACCACCGGTGGCCCCTTACGGGCGACGGCGACAGCATCTACTGGGCGGGCCTGAACAAGGGCAAGCGCTCCGTGGCCGCCAACTTCCGGTCGCAGGAAGGTCAGGACCTGATCCAGCGGTTGATCGCTGACAGCGGCGTTCTGGTGACGAATGTCGCGGGCAGGGAGTGGCATTCATACGACACATTGACCCGGCTGCGGCCCGACCTGATTCACGTCGAGGTGTCCGGCCGCGCCGACGGCGGCACCGGCGTGGACTACACCGTCAACGCCGGAATCGGATTTCCGATGGTGACCGGTCCGGCCGAGTCGGCCACGCCGGTCAATCACGTTCTACCCGCGTGGGATGTGTCGTGCGGTCTCTACGCGGCGCTGGCCGTCGTCACCGCGTTACGGCACCGCGACGCCACCGGGCACGGTCAGCGGATCAGCATTCCGCTGGAGAACGTCGCGCTGGCCACCGCGGGCAATCTCGGCTTCTTCACCGAGGTCATGGTCAACGGAACGGCCCGCGAACGGATCGGCAACTCGGTGTACGGTCAATACGGCCAGGACTTCACCGGCAGCGACGGGGCGTCGTTCATGATCGTCGCGCTGACCGGGCGGCACTTCCGCGATCTCACCGAACTGACCGGAACGACGAAAGCCGTTGGCGCGCTGGCCGACACACTCGGCGCCGACTTCACCGACGAGGGGGAGAGGTTTCGCCACCGTGACGCGCTGTCCGGCTTGTTCGCCGAATGGTTCTCGCAACACAGCGCCGAAGAGATCACCGCGGGGTTGTCGGGAACGTCAGTTTTGTGGGAGCGCTACCGCACGTTCGCCGAAACGGTGACCGACGAACGGGTGACCGCGAACCCGATGTTCACGCCGCTCGACCAGCCGCGGATCGGGCAGTACCTTGCGCCAGGACTGCCGCTCGAGATCGACGGCGCATACCCTGCAGCCGTCGAAGCACCGGCGCTTGGCGACGACACCGCCGCAGTGCTCGGCGAGTGGTTGGGGATGACGCCTGACGAAATCGGCAGGCTCACCGAGTCAGGCTCCGTGGCATGAGCGCGCTACTCAAGCTGCTCGACCTCGCGCCCGGCGCAGACGCCGACGTCTGGATCGGACGCGGCAGCGGTCCAGCCGGAAAACGTTCCTACGGTGGGCAATTCGTCGGGCAGAGCCTGGCCGCCGCCTGCCATACGGTCGAAGCCGATCGGCCGCCGACCAACATGCACCTGCAGTTCCTGCGCGGCGGCGAAGCCGGTGACCCCGTCGAGTACGCAGTGGCCAGGGTGTTCGACGGCAGAACCGCGGCCGCACGCCGTGTCGACTCCCGCCAGGACGGACGCCTGCTGACGACGGCGACGGTGTCGTTCGCCGCCGAGCTGCCAGGCCCCGAACACGGCCAACGCCCCGACATGCCTGGCGATCCCGACTCCTTGCCGCGCACCGGGCCGGCAGGGCCTGCGCCGTCGATGCCTTTGGACGAGCTGGACATCAGGATCGCCGACGACACCTCGACGGGGGAATTCGTGCGGCGATTGTGGTGGCGGGCAACGGTTGCCCTGCCCGACGAACCATTGGTGCACACACTGGTGGCCGCGTACGTCACCGATGTCTACATGATCGACCCTGCGCTGCAGGTGCACGGCCATTCGATGATGGCCCGCACCCATCGCAGCGGCACCACCGACTCGTCGATCTGGTTTCACCGCCCGATCCGAGCGGACGAATGGAATCTGCTGGAGTGCCGCTCACCGGCCGCGGCGCGGGGGCGGGGCGTCGTCACCGCAAGCCTCTTCCGCGCCGACGGCGCCGTCACCGCCACCATGACGCAGGAAGGCCTTATCGCAGAGCGGTAGTGGCGAACCCCGCCTGCGCGACCGAGCTTCGCTGACCTGTTGCTCTGTCAGCCTCAGTAGGTGGCCGTGATTGTGGTGCGGGATACACAGCACCGCCGTCAGACTCCCATCGTTCGAGCGCGATGGGAGCGAGATGACGGCCCTCGGCGCCGCGCATACCGATTCCGAGTAGTTGGATCCGGGCGACCAGCTCCAGTTCACGGGCTTCGAGTTCGCGGATTCGGCGGTGGGCCTTGTTGAGTTGGTCGTTCAGTGCGACGAAGGTGGGAGACGTAGGAGACACGGGGCTTCCTCTTAACTGCCAGCGGGCGTTCGGCTTGACGCATACGAGCTCATTGCGGTACCGGTTGGATCATGTCGGCGGTGTGAAGGCCGTAGGGCACTGCTCTGATGAGCGTGACGGCCAGGGCGGGGCCATTGGGCAGGCGGTAGGTGCGGCGTTCACCGGCGCGTGCGCCTGCGATGGCGGCGCCCAGCGCGGATTTGATGGAATAGACTGCCATGTCGCTATATTCAGCGCCGTGCACACCCAGCAGGAATGTGTCTTTGTCACCGGTGGCGTCGTATCGGATGGTGACAACCATGCCGGGTTCGGCTATCCCATCGTTGGGCGGGTCTTCGCCGACAACGGCGTTGATCAGCAGGTCATGAATCTGTTGGATGCGTATCTCCCAAGCGCGTCGGACAGCGGTGGTGTTTTCGTCTGCATCCCCGTCAGCGATGCCGGAGGAAAACAGAAAACGCAGGGTGTCCAATTCCCGGTGTAGCCGCTCGTGAGCCTGCGGTGAGATCCAAACACGTGGCGTACTGGCCATGTCAGTGCCTTTCGTTGCCAATGGTCGCGGTTATTTCGGGACGTGCATTCCGTAGGGCACAGCCTTGAGTAGCGTGACGGGCAGGTTCGCTCCACTGGGTATGGAGTAGGTGCGCTGTTCGCCCGGGCGTGCACCGGCGATCGCACTGCCGAGCGGTGATTGCATCGAGTAGACGTCGATGTCGACATCCTCAGCGCCACGGACGCCGAGCAGGAACGTTTCAATCTCACCGGTGTCGTCGTAGCGGATGGTCAAAACCATTCCCTGTTCGGCGATCCCGTCGTCGGGCGGATTATCTCCGACGGTCGCATTGGTCAGCAGGTC
The DNA here is from genome assembly GCA_963766465.1 of uncultured Actinomycetota bacterium. Lineage (GTDB taxonomy): Bacteria > Actinomycetota > Actinomycetes > Mycobacteriales > Mycobacteriaceae > Mycobacterium. The sequence goes on along the minus strand of CAVXZT010000007.1, from coordinate 722,722 downwards.
TTGGATTTGGCGGATGCGTACTTGTCGCGCTGTGTACTTCACGTTGAGGTTGCCGTCGTAGTCCATGAAGTCCTCAGGAACTTCGATGCTGGCACGTGAACGCAGGGTGGCAAGTTCGGTCTGCAGCCGCGTGTAGGCCTCTCGTGTCATCCAAAGACGTTCGGTACTAGTCATTTTGAGTTGGTCCTTCCGTTGAGGCAGGGGGTTGCCGTCAGGGGCGGGCCGTGGCAGAAGCGCCGCCCCTGACGACTCGGAGCGCCCGTGTGGGCGTGGTTTGTGGCTGGTTTGGACCGCCGTTTGGCGGGCCTAGCGGCCGGTTCGGCGCAGCGGGTCGAATTCGCGCAGAGCTTCGGGTTGCTTGCCGGTGGTGATGTATTCGGCCAGCAGGCGGCCAGTCACCGGGCCGTGCGCCAGTCCCCACATACCGTGTCCGCCAGCGACGTAGACACCTCGAGACATTTCGCCGATCAGCGCCCGGCCGTCGGGGGTGACTGGGCGCGGACCAACCCAGATGTCGCTGCGTTCGGCCCAGCGCACCCCGTCCAGCAATGGGCTGGCCGAAGCCACGATCGCGCCCACCCGGGCCGGCACCACCGGTTCATAGGGGTCGCGGAACTCCATTGTCCCCGACACCCGCAATGCTCCCTGGTAGGGAGTGCACGCCACCCGCGCGTCGGGCAGATAGATAGGCCCTGGGATCGGGCGGTCGACGGGCACGGTGAACGAGTAGCCGCGACCGGCCTGCACCGGCACCCGAACCCGGGTTCCTGCCAGGCGGGATAGCCATGCACCCGTGGCGATTACCGCGGTGTCGGCCGCAAGTGGTTCGCCGCTGCCCGGATACACCGTGACTCCGCTGCCGGAGCTGAAAACGCCCCGAACCTCGGCCGTGCGCATTATTGCCCCCCGCTCCACGACTGCTTGTCCCAGGGCCCGTACGAATCGGCCGGGATCGACGAAGCGCTGACCGTTGATGTTCAGCGCGGCGGAGATAGCCGGTGATGCCAGGGGTACTTGCTCGCGCAATGCCTCACCGGCCAATGCGGTGACAGACATTGTCTGCCCGGCGGTTTCGAGCGCGCGAAGCTCACGCATCATGTGTTCTGCTTCTTCGGTGGTGCGAAACACCGCGGTGATCGGCGCGTCGGTCACCGGCGCGTCGACCCCATTGGCGACGAGCACGTCGTAGGCCTCGATGGCCTCCTCGTTCAGCGGCACATTGGCCCGCACCGCCCGCCGCCACGACGATCGCCGGCAGCTGGCAGCGAATTGGACCAGGAAGCTGGCCAACGCGGAATCGGCGGTCAACGGAATATGTAGGGGCGCGGCCGGGTCGAGCAGTGAGCGCAGCCCGTAGCGCAGCACGCCGGGGGAGTTCAGGGGAAGGGTTAGCGCAGGTGAGATCCATCCGGCGTTGCCCCACGAGGCACCGGCGGCAACACCGCTGCGATCCACCATGGTGACGTCAACGCCGCGCTCCTGCAGGAACCACGCCGTCGACAATCCGACGATGCCCGCGCCGACCACGATCGCCGACCGCGGTCCGCCGTCAATGCGCTCGACGTCGACCATCACGAACCTCTCAGTTGAATTCTTGTTTGTTATCTCCATGGTGGGGCGGATGGTCGGGGATCGGTTTGCTGGAATCCGACAACCGGGCGATCGGTTGTTGTGGCGATCCGACAATGCGGCTCGATAGTGGCCGGTGGTGCGCGCGCGGCGCAGCTCCGCGCGCCAGCACGGGGCGATATCGCGTCGTCAGTCAGTATCGGTGGCCGCAAGTTCGATCATCATGGCGAGCCGCTTCTTGGCGTCGTCGAGTTGCAGGTTGGCGATTTCGGCCATCTTCCGCAGCCGGTAGCGCACGGTGTTCTCGTGAATTCCCAACCGCTCGCCGGCCTCGGCGGGGTCACCCTGCGCCTCGAGCCAGGCCTGCAGCGTCACCACGTAATCGGTGGCGTGGGTGTGGTCGTGGCGGCGTAGCTCGGCGACCGGCCCGCGGTCCGGGGCCCGACCTGAGAGGGCAGCCGTGCGCAGCCGCTGCAGCAGGATGTCGTCCCAGGACTCGTCGTAGGCCACGGGCGCGGCGCCGGGACGTGAGCCCTCGTGGAGTGCCAAACACTCGTCGGCCTCGCGGCGTGCCGTGGGGAGGTCCACGACGAGGGCCCCGCCGCTGATGCCGGCAGATAAAGTCACCTCGTCGGGTAGGGCCGCCCGTAGGCCGGTGACCCAACGCCGGGCAGGCTGCGCCTGCTCGCCGGGCAGCAGGGTGTAGACGGTGTTGCCGGCCAGGGCACTGCGGCCCGGCCGTGACCAACCGAATCCGGTAGTGGCGCGCTCGAACGCCAACAGTAGGGCGGCATCGCGTTCGAGACCGATGAACGCCTGGACCGCGATCACCCGTAACGGGGTGTTCGGTAGGCCCAGTCGGCTGGCCGCGGTGGCAGCATCGGCGGTGCCCTCCAACAACCGGATCACCAGTTCGGATTCGACCTGACGCTCCAGGTCCGCGCTCGCGCGTGACCGCAACAGATGAAGGGCCACTGTCCGGGCTCCGTCGGCCAACGCCGTGCGCTCGGCCCCCCGCAACGGAGCCGAGCACGCCACCCATACCGACCCCATGAGCTCTCGGCCCGAGCGCACCGCGACCACCATGCGTCCGGTCAAGCCCAGTTCGGTGTCCTCGGCGACGAACATCGGGTCGTCGGAGGCCAGCAGATGTGCGAAAACCCCACGGGAATCAAAGAATGTGCGCAATTGTTCGGGCGCCTGACGACCGATGATGGTCGACACTCGTGCCGGGTCGGCGTGTTGCTGCAACTTCGAATATGCCAGCACTCGTGATAGCCGGTCTTCGATGGTCACCGCTCCACCGGTCGCATCAGCCAAGCTGTCGGCCAACGCAAACAGATCCGTTGGGCCACGGCCGGATTCAGTTTCGCGGCCTTCCAAGACCAATCCGTAGATGACTGCCGCCACCTCGCTCCACGACACCGCCTGGTCAACCACCATCACCGCGACGTCCTCGTCGGCACCGTCGAACGCGGTGTCGTTATCGCCGCCGCGGACTAGCACGACAACTGCCCGTGCGGCGGCTGCCCAGCGCACCGCTTCGTTGACTGAGCGGGCGCCAAAACCGAGCAGCACGTCACCGACGACGGTGCGTTCGTCCGTCATCTCGTGCATGACGACGCTGCGCAATTCCGTGGATCGCGGTATTGGACAGAAACGCAAGCGGACGCCGTAGCTCCCCAGCACATTGACCAGGCGGTCTAACGTGACCACGAGCCGCTCCCAACACCGATTCGATCAACCAGCCTAACCAGTCAGCCCACTGTTTCGGCGCGGCGAGTCTGAGCACTGCGAAATGTCTGTTGAAATCTCGCGGTAGCTTTACGTTCGCGCGGAGTCGACGGCCGCCGTCCGTAGTTGGCTCTTGTCGAGTTCGCGGAGCCGCGATCGCAGCACCGATACGAGATAGGTAAGCAGAACCCCGACGCCGATCGACGCGATGACACCGAGCGCGGAATGGCCGGGGAACAGCGCATACACCTGGTAGTGGACCAGGTAGGTGTACAGCGACGCCTCCGCCAGGATGCCCGCGACGACGGTTAGCGCCGAGGGGCACCGAATCGTCGGCACCCAGATGAGCACCACGAGGCCGCCGAGGACCAGCACCTCTCGCAACGTGCTGTCGAAATACCCGTGCAACGCCACGATCAGCACGAGCGTCACAGCCACTCGCTGCAGCGTCGTGGACGCTTTCGCCGCCGCCCAGCCGATCGCGAAGAACCAGAACGCCAGCATCGTGAACCACGCCTCGCGGCCAAGGTTCAATCCCAGGATGTCGTAGCGCAGAGCCAGACCCAAGGCCAGGAACCCGGTCGCGACGCCGAACGGATGAAGCCGCTCAACGCGATCCATCGCAGGCAGCCAGAGGACGAGGGCCAGGGCGATGAGTGTCCATACGAGCACCTCGACGAACCACAGCCGCCCCGCGGTCATGCTGTCGTGGGGGCCGAGGAACTTGTTGGCCAGCAGCAGATTGGTCGGGGTGTAGTCGCGCGTCAGCAGCAGTGCGATCGCCACCCATAGCACCGATGGCACCGCGATCCACCCGATTGTGTTGCGCAGGTGCCGCGCTCGGTCAACGCGGGGCACCGGCGTGAGGCAGAACCGGCCGAAGTTGTATCCCGCGATGCCCAGCAGCAGATGTGCGCCGCCCCACAGTTCGAACAATCCGGCGTGCGAGCCGACGATGAGCAGGATCGCGACTGCCCGCAGGGCGACGCTGGTTTCGAGAGTCGCACCCCACCACGGCGACCGCTTCGACGCAGGCTTGGGCATCGCCTCAAGCTCCCGCAGTGTTTGTCGCTGCCAATCTGCGGGCAGCTGGCCCAACGAGCGTTCCAGGCGCACCGACATCGTCACGTAGGACAGCGAATTGCCGCCAAGGTCGACAAAGCTGGCGTCGGGATCGATACTGCCCGCGTCGATTTGCAGCACGTCGGCGAACAGCTCGCGCAGGCCAATCGCGTTGGATTCGTCGGTATTCGATTTCTGTGCCAGCTCGCGCACGGTTTGGTAGTCGGGCTTGCCAGACGGGAGCATCGGCAGCTCGCTTACCCTCACCGCGTGCACGGCGCAGGCCGGGACACCGGCAGCGCTGGCGGCCACGCGTTGGATCTCGGTTTCGTCGTGCCCGGCGGCCGCCACCGCAAGGCGGTCGTCGACGTCAGTGCAGAATGCCGTCACACCGTCGGCGCGCATCGCTGCTTCCACGCGTTGGAGGTCGATCCGCAGGCCGTACATCTTGACGAAACGACTGCTGCGCCCGACTAATTCGTACAACCCGTCGGGGTTGCGCCTGGCGATATCGCCTGTGTGCAACGCGTCGACCGTATTGCCGAGCGCGAGGTTGTCAGGCCCGTGTGCATAGCCCATCATGACGTTGGGTCCGCGGTAGACGAGCTCGCCGACGTCCTCGTCGCACCATCCGTCGAGCGGTTCGATCGCCAACGTTCCGCCAGGAATCGGCCCGCCGATCGCGGCTGGATTCCACACCGCGAGTTGCGGTGGCAGGTAGGCCATTCTGGCGGTGGCCTCCGTCGCGCCGTACATCACGAACAAGTCCCAGCCCTGTTGCCGGCCCAGTTCGGCGAACCGCCGCACACGCTCGGGCGGCATCCGGCCGCCGGCTTGAGTGAGGTATCGCAGATGCGGTAGGTCCAAGGTGTCGGCGCCGACCCGCTCGAGCAGCTCGAAGGTGTAGGGGACGCCGGCGAACGACGTGCCGCGGTGCTGACGGAAGAGCCTCCAGAACCCGTCGTCGGCGACCGAGTGATCGGTGAGCACCAGGCCCGCGCCGCGCAGCAGGTGACTGTGGATCACCGATAGCCCGTAGCAGTACGACATCGGCAGGGTGGTTGCGGCCCTGTCGGTTTCGCGAATGTTGAGGTATTCGGCGATGGCGGTCGCGTTGGACACCAGGTTCGTGCGGGACAGCCGGACGAGTTTGGGTGAGCCGGTGCTGCCCGAGGTGGACAGCAGCAAGGCGAGGTCGTCGTGCAGCCGATGACGTCCATCGCGATGATGGATTCCGCTGGCGTCAATGACGATGCCGGGTTCATACGTCCGCAGGATCGCCGTGTGGTCGCGTCCTGCCGGGACCGGCATCACGACGTGGCCTGCCGACATCGCGGCCAGATAGCGGACCAAAGTGACCAAGTCGTTGCGGGTTTCGAGCAGAACCACGCGACGAGGTCCGGCGAGTTCCTGCGCGACTTCGGCTACTGTGTCGGCGAGCTGGTGGTACGAGAGCCGATGCGTGCCCGTCAGCACGGCCACTCGTTCGCCGTGGCCGCGCAGGTGGTCCAGGAGCTGGCTCATCTCAGCGCCACCCCGGTGTCAACCACCTCGATCCGCACCTTGGCGTCGATCGCCGGCGGGTTGAGGCTGTGCTGACGCACGATGATTGGTGCGGTGTCACCGGCAGGGTCGATGGTCAACAGCATGTCGTGACCGAGGAACTCGGTGGCGATCACCGTTCCGACACCGTCGAGCTGTTCGCTGTCGGAAACCACTGTCGCAACCAGCTGTTCGGGCCGCAGCACGAGTGTGGCGGGTCCGTCGGCGACCGATTCCTGGACAGGTACGCGGCCGAGTGCGCAGTCGGCGACTCCCGCTACGACTGTGCAAGGAAGTGAAATGCAGTCGCCGAGGAATTCGGCGGTGAAACGGTCGGTGGGTTGCCGGTAGACCTGCTCCGGGCTGCCGACCTGGGTGAATCGCCCGTCGCGCATGACCGCCACCTGATCCGCGATGGACAGCGCCTCCTCCTGGTCGTGAGTCACCAACAGCGTTGTCACGCCGGCGTCGGTGAGCAGACCGGCCACCGCCTTGCGGGTCGAAGCACGCAGGCCGGTGTCAAGCGCGCTGAACGGTTCATCGAGCAGCATCAGGACCGGATGCCTTGCGAGTGCACGCGCCAGCGCAACACGCTGTTGTTGACCCCCGGAGAGTTGGTGCGGGCGGCGCGACGCGTACGACGCGTCGAGGGAGACGGTTTCGAGCAGTTCGCCGACGCGGGCATGCACCTCGCTGCGGGTCGCGCCGCGCAGTCCGTATGCGATGTTCTGCCCGACGGTCAGGTGCGGGAACAGCGCGCCGTCCTGCGCGACGTAGCCGACGCCTCGACGATGCGGTGCCACAGCACTTCCCGGGCCGGCCACCTGTCGCCCTCCGAGGGTGATCGTTCCTGCGTCGGGTGTCTCGAATCCTGCGATGAGCCGCAGCAGCGTGGTCTTCCCGCAACCCGACGATCCGACGACGGCGGTCGTAGTGCCCGGCTGCAGAGCGAGGTCGATGTCGTGCAGCACCGTGTTTGTGTGGAACGACTTGGCGAGTCCGTTGATCTCGAGGATGGCGGTCGTCATAGCGCGGCCGCCTTTGTCGACTGCCGGAACAGCACGAGTGTCACCGGGATCGCGAGCACCACCAAGACGAGCGCATAGGGGGCGGCGGCCGCGTAATCCAGCTCGCTGGAATACGACCAGAACCGCATCGACAGCGTCCTGGTTCCGGTCGGTGCGAGCAGGAGCGTCGCGGTCAATTCCGTTGCCACAGCGACGAATACCAGCGATGCACCGGCCGCTGCAGCTGGTGCGGTGAGTCGCAGTGTTACCCGCAGGAAGGTGGCCGTCGGCGGGCTGCCCAGCGACCGGGACGCCTCTTCGAGGCTCGGCGGCACCTGGGCGAGGCCTGCCCGCACGTTGACCAGAGCACGCGGCATGAACAGCAGCACATAGGCGAATACGATCAGCGCGACGCTCTGGTAGAGCGGGCGAGCGAAGTGGATGGTGACGGTCACGAGCGCGAGGGCGGTGACTATGCCCGGGAGCGAACTGGTGACGTAGTTGGCGCCCTCGACGGTTCGGGCCAACACCCCGCTGGACCGGACGGCGACCCACGCGACGGGGAACGCCAGCATCGTGGTCAGCACTGCCGCGACCGCGGCCAGCCCGATGGTTTGGCCAAGCGCGCTGCCGATGTCGTCGAGCATCCAGACGTCGGCGCCTCCGATCCACAGCCACCGCAGGATCGTCCACACTGGCACGCCGAGCGCCAGCACCGCCAGCGCGACCAAACCCGTCTGCGCGGGTATTGCGTTGCGGCCCAGGCGGACAGGGGTCGCGGCGCGTGGTGCGCCTGCGCCGATGCGAGCGAACCTGACGTTACCGCGGGCCATCGCCTCGGCCACCAGCAGCACCAGGCAGAGCAGAACCAATATGCCAGCGAGCATGCTGCCTGCCGCGCCGTCGAAGGTGACCTGGAACTGCTGGAAGATCGCGACGGTGAAGGTGTCGAACCGCACCATCGCGAACGCGCCGAACTCGGCGAGTAGGTGCACACCGATCAGCAGACCGCCACCGAGGATGGCCAGCCGCAGCTGCGGCAGCACCACCCGGAAGAACACGCCTGCCGAGTCGGAACCGAGTGCACGGGCCGACTCCTCGACCGCGGGATCGAGCCTGCGCAGCGTCGCGGCCACCGGTAGGTACATGAATGGGAAGTACGACAGCGAGGCCACAAGCACACCCGCCCACAGCCCGTTCAGCGACGGGACCACCCCGACCCACGCGTAGCTGTTCACGAATGCCGGGACCGCAAGGGGTGCGACGAACAAGGGCCGGAAGAACGCCCCGCCAGGCAGATCGGTGCGCTCCACCAACCACGCGACGCCGACACCGATGACGACACACAGCGGCACCGTCACCGCGACGAGGGCGACGGTGTTGAACAGCAGCTCGCCGACCCGGGGCCGGACGACGAGGTCGTAGGCCTTCGTCCACCCGATGGACACCGCGGCCCATGCGACGTATCCGAGGGGAATCAGGGTGGCGGCGACGAGAACCGCGACGGTGGCAGTGACTAGCGGTCCGGGTCGGGTGGTCTTGTCAGACCGCGGGACCGGTGCCGTTGGGCGCGAAACCGGGGGAGCGACCACCTATAACAAACCAGCCTTCGTCATCAGGTCCGAAACCTTCTGCGCGTCCAGCGTCGAGGGGTCGACCTTGGGCGCCTGCAGCGAATTGAGTGGCGGCAGAGCGGGATTCGCGGGCACGTTACTTGCCACCGGGTATTCGAACGAGGTGCCCTTCTCGAGCACTTCCTGGCCGGCCTTGCCGGTGATGAACTTGATGAACTGTTGCGCCTTGTCCGCCTTCTTGCTCGACTTCAGCACCCCGCCGCCGGACAGGCTGACGAATGCGCCCGGATCCTGATTCTTGATGTAGTGCAACGCGGTGTTGCCGCTGCCCTCTTTGGTTTTCGCCTGATCGCGGAACCAGTAGTAGTGGTAGATGATGCCGCCGTCGACCTCGCCCGCGTTGACGGCCTTCATGGTCGCGATGTTGTCGTTGTAGATGACCGCATTGGTCTTCATGCCTGCCAGCCATTGGGCGGTCGCCTGCTCGCCCTTGAGTTGAAGCAGGGCCGAGACGATGGCTTGGAAGTCAGCCTTGGCCGGAGCTCCGCCCCAGCGGCCCTTCCATGCGGGCTGTTCGAGGTCGAGCATGGATTTCGGTAGCTGATCGGGCTGCAGCTTGGTCTTGTTGTAGACGAAGACGGTGGAGCGGGCGGCGACGCCGGTCCACTTGCCGGTCGACGGACGGTATTGCGCTGGAACCTGATTGATGGTGTCGGCGTCGAGATCGGCGAAGAGGCCTGCTTTCTCCACTGCTGCCATCGCTGGTGAGTTCTCGGTCAGGAAGACGTCGGCGGGTGATTTGTCTCCCTCGGCGACGAGCTGGTTTCCGAATTCGGTGTCACCACCCTGGCGGTAGGTCACCTTGATGCCGCTCTCTTTGGTGAACGCGTCGATCCACTCCTTGGTCAGCGACTCGTGCTGGGCGTTGTAGATCAGCAGCTCGTCGGACTCGTTGGAACCCGAGCACGCTGTGGCTCCGAGGACGACGGCGAGGACTGACCCAATCGCGGCAATCCGGCTCCAACGTCGTCGCATCCGATCCGTCCTTCCGTCGAAGCCGCATTTAGCTGAGCGTTACCTAAGCGAACTTACCCTTGCCTGACCTCCCCGACGTCGGGTTGCGCGCGAACCTCGGCCCGGAAGTCGATCACACGCGCAACTTCGGCGGTAGCTACGTCTGTGACGGCGTTCTTACGGGATCGTCGAACCCGGCTTGATCTTGAAGTGCTGGGGGTACATATGCCCACATGACAATGTCAATTACTGCCGTGCGCCGCGGCTTGGTCGGCGCCTTTGCCACTTGCGCGCTCGGGGGCATCGCCGCCGCGACGATTGCTGTTCCGTCGGCGGCTGCACAGCCGCCCGGGTGTTCGGCGAGCGACTTCTCCCGTACCGCCAGCGGGGTGCTCGCCAGCGCGAGTGGGTGGTTGGACGCGCATCCGGGAGCCAACGACGTGCTGTCGGCGGCCGGTATGCAGGGAGCGGGTGCCGAGCAGTCCGTTCGTGACTACTTCATGGCGCATCCGATGGAGTATCAAGAGCTGCGCGGCATCGCGTCACCGCTGATCGACTTACAGCGCGGCTGCGGCCCGGCGATCCAGCCGATGCAGATCGCCGCGCTCTACACCGCGCTGTCCTCAGGAGGCGGGCCGATGTAACGGCTACATCCGGCCGTAGCGGCTGCGGACGAAGCTGTACGCGCCGAAGGCCGCGATACCTAAGGCGGCCGCGATGAGGAGCACCTTCCCGAATGGTGCGTGACCGAGTGTCTTGACCGCGGCATCGAAACCCGATGCCTTCGCCGGGTCGGCTTGTAGTGTCGCGACGATCACGAGCACACCCGCGCCTGCGAGCACCAGACCCTTGGCCGCATAGCCGGTGATGCCGATCGCCGTGACCGCGGTTCCGCCGGAGACGCGCAGATCTTTGAGGAACTTCTTCGACGCGCCCTTGTACACGTGGTAGCCGCCGACGGCGATCAGCCCAAGGCCCACCAGGATGAGAACGGCCTTGCCCCAGCCCGATTGCATCATTTGAGCGCTCAGTCCCGCGTTCTGCTGACTACTTTGTTGACCCGTTCCCATCGCGAACCGTGCTGCGGAAAACGCGATGGCGAAGTTGACGATCGCGAGCCCGAGTGACTTGGCGCGCTTCCATGCGGGGGTGTCGTCCTGATCTCCACCGGATCGCTCACTGGGCTTGGAGCCGACGATCGCTTCGGCGACCCGCCACAGACCCAGTGCGACCAATCCGACCGCGGCTACCCACAACATCAGGGCGCCGCCGGTCTGCTTGGCGATTGTCGTCAGGGCGCCAGATTGGTCGGCGTTACCGCTGGCTCCGAAGGCGATCTGCGCAATGATGTATGCGACCAGAAGGTGCAATACACCACTGACGGCGAAGCCGGCGCGCGCCGCGTATTCGAACGCGTCGCTGTCCGTCGCCCTGTCGGCGACGCCGTGCATCGATTTGTCGGTCATGGCCCCGTATACCCGTTTTTTGACGGTCGCGAAACCGCGTATGCGGCGGTTGTGGATGAATTCGTGATTGGGGATAGCGGCGCGGTTCGGTCGTCGGGTTGTCGGTGCCGATTCGCATGGTGGGGTCATGACGACGTTGACCCGTGCCGAGATCGGCGCACTCGGTGAGCAATTGGCTGTTGACCATCTGACTTCGCTCGGGCTGCGTGTGTTGACGCGCAATTGGCGGTGTCGATACGGCGAGCTCGACGTGATCGCGGCCGACGATGCAGCCCGCTCCGTTGTGTTCGTTGAGGTGAAGACCCGCACCAGCGACCAGTTCGGTGGTGTGTCCCAAGCCGTGACACCCGATAAAGTCCGCCGGTTGCGTCGGCTCGCCGGGCTGTGGCTGGCGGGGCAGCACGACAGTTGGGCCGCGGTGCGCATCGACGTGATCGGCGTGCGCATCGGTCGCACCCGGACGCCTGAGATCACGCATCTTCAGGGTGTGGGCTGATGGCACTCGGCCGAGCGTTCTCGGTGGCTGTCCGCGGCCTCGACGGTGAGATCGTGGAGATCGAGGCCGACATCACCTCCGGCCTGCCGGGTGTGCACCTCGTCGGGCTGCCCGACGCCGCTCTGCAGGAGTCGCGCGACCGGGTACGCGCGGCGATCACCAACTGCGGCCACGACTGGCCGATGGCACGGCTGACGCTGGCGCTCTCGCCTGCGACGCTGCCCAAGATGGGCTCGGTCTACGACTTGGCGCTCGCATCCGCGGTGCTGTCGGCAAGCGGCAAGAAATCATGGGAGCGACTCGAAAAGACAGTGCTGCTCGGCGAATTGGCGCTCGATGGACGCGTCCGTCCGGTGAAGGGGGTGTTGCCGGCAGTGCTGGCCGCCAAGCGGGAAGGCTGGCAGGCCGTGGTGGTTCCAGTCGACAACCTTGCCGAGGCCAGCCTCGTCGATGGCGTCGATGTGTGGGGGGTGCGTACGTTGGGGCAATTGCACAAGTGGTTGACGGGGAAGGCCCGACTCGAGGATCGGATCGACGCACCGTCGTCGGCGCCCGAGCCAGCAATCGACCTCGCCGACGTGGTCGGCCAATCGCATGCCCGGTTCGCGGTCGAGGTCGCTGCGGCCGGTGCCCATCACCTGATGATGACCGGCCCGCCCGGGGTGGGCAAAACAATGCTGGCGCAACGCCTTCCGGGACTGCTGCCGCCGTTGGCTGAGGACGAATCGCTGGAGGTGACGGCGATCCACTCGGTGGCGGGCCTGTTGTCGGGCAGCACACCGCTGATTACTCGGCCGCCTTTTGTCGCGCCGCACCACACGTCGAGCGTTGCGTCACTCGTCGGGGGCGGCTCGGGGCTAGCCCGGCCGGGAGCGGTCAGTCGCGCGCACCGGGGAGTGCTGTTCCTCGACGAGTGTGCGGAGATCGGGGTCAGCGCGATGGAAGCACTGCGAACTCCATTGGAGGAGGGCGAGATTCGGCTCGCCCGTCGCGATGGGGTTGCGTGCTATCCGGCACGTTTTCAGTTGGTGTTGGCCGCCAACCCGTGCCCGTGTGCGCCGACAGATCCGAAAGATTGCATTTGTGCGTCAATGGCCAAGCGGCGGTATCTCGGCAAGCTTTCCGGGCCGTTGGTGGATCGCGTCGACCTGCGCATCGAGATGCACACCGCACGAGCGGGTGCGTTCGCCGGCGACGACGGCGAGTCCACGGCTGCCGTTCGCGACCGGGTTGCGGTCGCGCGCGCGGTCGCCGAAGAACGCTGGCGGCCTTATGGCATACGTACCAATGCCGAGGTCAGTGGCGCACTGCTGCGGCGCAAGTTCCGACTGGGTGCAGTCACGATGGAACCGCTGCGAACAGCTCTGGACCGCGGTGTGATCAGTATCCGAGGCGTCGATCGCACGCTTCGTGTCGCGTGGACGTTGGCTGATCTCGCCGGGCGCACGACACCCGAAGTCGAGCAGGTCGGCACGGCACTGAGTTTCCGCCAGGCTTGGGGTGCGCGATGACCGATCCCGTCATGCGCGCCTTCGCCTACCTCTCGCGAGTCGTCGAACCGCCCTGCCCTCGGCTCGCGGAACTGGTGGCACGTTGTGGGGCCCGTCGACGCCGCCGACCGGGTGAAGCGACGCGCACTCGATGATCACCTGATGCGTCTCACCGAGGCACGCTATGGGATCGATTGTGCTGCAGAAGATCTGGCAGCGCTGGAGCGACTGGGTGGACGTTTGGTTACGCCCGCCGACGACGAATGGCCGCTGCTGGCCTTCACCGCCTTCGCGGGAGTCGACACGAAGCAGCGACCGGAAGCGTATCCACCGCTTGCGCTGTGGGTGATCGGCCCGGCGCGCCTCGACGAGGTGCGCGAACGCGCTGCGGCGATCGTCGGCACTCGAGCCGCCACCGTGTACGGCGAACACGTCGCCTCTGAGCTGGCCGCCGGGTTGGCGGAGCGCGATGCGGCCGTGGTGTCCGGCGGCGCGTACGGCATCGACGGGGCGGCACATCGGGCCGCGCTGGCGGCCGACGGGCTCACCGTCGCAGTGCTCGCCGGCGGCGTCGATCTTTCCTACCCGGCCGGCAACGCCGCCCTGTTCGACCGGATCGCGAAGGAAGGCCTCCTTGTCACCGAGTATCCGCCGGGTCTTCGGCCGCAGCGGCACCGATTCCTGACCCGAAACCGCCTCGTCGCCGCACTTTCCGGGGCCACGGTGGTCGTCGAGGCCGGAGCACGCAGCGGCGCGGCCAACACGGCGGCATGGGCGCGGGCGCTGGGGCGCGGAGTCTGCGCGGTGCCCGGCCCTGTCACCTCGTCGGCGTCGGTCGGATGCCACATGCTGCTACGTAGCGGCGCGACGGTCGTCACCCGCGCCGAGGATCTGGTGGAACTCATCGGGCATGCGGGCGAACTGGCGCCCGACGAAGAGCGGCCATCGTCGCTGTTGGATGGTCTCGCCGATAACGAAAAACGGGTCTACGACGCGCTTCCGCGCCGCGGCGCGCGCACCGCCGACGAGATCGCAGTCGCTTCGGGTTTGCCACCGACCCAGGTGCTGGGTCCGCTGTCGTTGCTTGAGATCGCGGGGCTTGTCGTCTGCCAAGGTGGGCGCTGGAAACTGGCTCTCCGGTAGGTTGGCGCCATGCACCGCGCGATGAGCAGGATCGTTGCCCGCGGCGCCAGCGTCGTCCTGCTCATCGCCGCCATGACGGTCAGCGTTCAGCACTCGACGGCGCAGGCCGTCACGCCACCGCAGGACGGCTACGGCTTCAGTGTTGGCGCTCCGATGACTTATATGAGCACTGTCGACGCCGATCGCGAACTCGACGCCGCCGCAAAGACCAGCGCAACGTGGATGCGAGTGCTCATCGACTGGCATCTGGTCGAACCCATGCCGGGCGCGTTCGACTGGGGTTACGTCGATCACTGGATCAACGGCGCGCGGCAGCGCGGCCTCAAGGTGCTGGGCCTGATCGCGTACACGCCCGACTGGGCGAGGGCCCCGGGGAGCTACTTCAGCGCCCCACCCGTCGACCCCAACACTTTCGCCGCGTTCGCAGAAAAGGTGGTGCAGCGCTACCGGGACCGCGTCAGCGACTGGGAGATCTGGAACGAGCCCAACGTTCCGCTGTTCTTCGGGCAAGTCCCTGACCGCGCGGCCCGCTACACCGAACTGCTCAAGACCGTCTATCCCGCGATCAAGGCGTCCCAACTGGACAGCACCGTGGTCGCCGCGGGGCTGAGCCGCGCGTGGGCACCCGATGATCCGCCGGCGTTCGTCAAGGCGATGTACCGACTCGGCGCGAAGGGATCCTTCGACGCCATGGCGATGCATCCCTACGTCTATCCGAACGGCCTGGCCCTCGATGATCACAACGGTTGGTCGGATGTCGAAAAGGTTCACCAGCTGATGGTCGACAACGGCGACGGCAGCAAGAAGATCTGGATGACCGAGATCGGCGCGCCGACCAGTGCGCCGTCAGCGGCGGGTGTCAGTCAGGACGAGCAGGCCAGGCAGATCACCGACATACTCTGGAAGTCGTCGCAGTCCGGATTCAGCGGTCCGGCGTTCATCTTCTCTATCCGTGACGTGAACACCGCCGACCAGGACAACGAACAGGACAACTTCGGCGCGCTGCTGACCAGCGACTGGCAGCCGAAGATGGCGGCCGGCGTGCTGGCACGGTAGCCCACCACCCAACCGCCGAATCCTCTATAGTTGTGAAAACACAACCTTGAGCTAATCTAATCAAGTTGGAGGGATCCGTGGCAGGTCGTCCGTTGAACACGTTCGAAGTGGTGCGCACAGAGCAGTTGACGCCGCACCTCATCCGCGTCGTGCTGGGCGGCAAGGGGTTCGACACGTTCGTCCCCAACGAGTCCACCGACTCCTACGTGAAGATCGCGTTCGTCGACGACGGCGTCGACGTCGGTGCGCTGCCACAGCCGCTCACGATGGACAGCTTCAAGGACTTACCTGCCGCGCAGCAGCCGACGGTGCGCACCTACACCGTCCGCCGGGTCGACACCGAACGCCGCGAGATCGCCATCGATTTCGTCGTGCACGGCGAGCATGGTGTTGCCGGACCGTGGGCTGCGGCGGCCGTCCCGGGCCACCCCGCCTACCTGACGAGTCCCAACGGCGGCTACGCGCCCGACCCCGCCGCCGACTGGCACCTGTTCGCAGGCGACGAAGCCGCGGTCCCCGCGATCGGCGCGGCATTGGAGGCCTTGCCCGACAACGCAATTGGCAAGGCCTTCATCGAGGTCGCCGGACCGGAGGACGAGATCGCGCTGACCGCACCCGCGGGGGTGGAGGTGCGGTGGATCTACCGCGGCGGCCGGGCAGACCTGGTCCCCGAAGACCAGGCGGGTGACAACGCACCGCTGATCGCGGCGGTGAAGGAGGCCGCGTGGCTGCCGGGGCAGGTGCAGGTGTTCATCCACGGCGAGGCCCAGGCCGTCATGCACAACCTGCGGTCCTACATCCGCAAGGAACGCGGCGTCGACGCGAAGTGGGCCAATTCCATCTCCGGATACTGGCGGCGCGGTCGCACCGAGGAAACTTTCCGCCAGTGGAAGCGTGAACTCGCCGAAGCGGAGGCCATCGCCTGACGCGAGGTCAGAACCAGTTGGCCTGCGCGTCCACTGTGGTGCGATCGAGGCTGGCCAGCAGATCGAACTGCGGACCGACCTTCGGCAGCTCATAGGCATAGAAGTACTGTGCCGCAGCGCGTTTGCCGTCGTAGAAATCGCCATGGTGATCGCTGGCGGCGATCAGCTGCTCGAGCCACATCCACGCCACCACCACATGCCCTGCCGCCTCGAGGTAGATCGTCGAGTTGGCGAGGGTGGTGGCGACATCGCCCGCTGACCACAGCGTCGCGGTGACGTCGACCAGCCGCTGCACCGCTTCGCGAAGGTTCTTCGCGTACACCGCGGTGGTATCGGACTTCAATGCGACGTCGACGGTCTGATTGATCCGCTCGGCCAGCACGGTCAACCCCGCGCCGTCCTGCATAACGACCTTGCGGCCGAGCAGATCAAGTCCGTGGATCCCGTGGGTGCCCTCATGGATCGAGTTGAGCCGGTTGTCGCGGTAACACTGTTCGACGTCGAACTCCTTGGTGTACCCGTAGCCACCGTGCACCTGGATGGCCAGGCTGTTGGCCTCGACACACCACTGCGACGGCCAGCTCTTGGCGATCGGGGTGAGGACTTCCAGCAGCAGATGTGTGCGATCGCGTTCAGGGCCGGTGCTGGTGCGTTCCTCGTCGAGCAACTTCCAGCAGTACAGGCCGAGCGCCAACGCGCCCTCGACATAAGACTTCTGCGCCAACAACATTCGCTTGACGTCGGCGTGTTCGATCAACGCGACGGGCGGGCGGGCGGGATCCTTGGCGTCGACGGGCCGACCCTGGGTGCGCTGCTTGGCGTACTCGAGTGACGCCAGGTAGCCGGCGTATCCGGTGGCCATCGCCTGGAACCCGACGCCGATCCGCGCCTCGTTCATCATGTGGAACATGTATGCCAGCCCCTTGTGCTCCTCGCCGACGAGGTAGCCGACCGCGCCGGGCTCGGAGGCGGGCTGATGTGTACCGTCGCCGAAGTTCAGTAGGGCGTTGGTGGTGGCGTGGTTGCCCATCTTGTGGTTCAGGCTGACCAGCGCGACATCGTTGCGGGTGCCGTCGGGCAGGAACTTCGGGACGATGAACAGTGAGATGCCCTTGACACCGGGGCCGCCGCCGGGGGCCTTGGCCAGCACGAGGTGAACGATGTTGTCGGTCAGTTCGTGGTCACCGCCGGTGATCCACATCTTTGTGCCGGTGACGCGATAGGTGCCGTCGGCGGCGGGTACGGCCTTGGTGGTGATGTCGGCCAGCGACGAGCCGGCATCGGGTTCCGACAGGCACATGGTGCCGAAGTAGCGACCCTCGAGCATCGGGCGGACCCACGTGTCGATCTGCTGATCGGTTCCGTACTCGACCAGCAGGTTCGCGTTGCCGACGGTCAGGAACGCGTACGAGGTCATGCTGGGGTTTGCGGCCCGGAAGAACGCCATCGACGCCTGCGCCACCACTGTCGGGAGCTGCATGCCGCCGACCGCCTCGTCGAACGGTCCGGCCAGCAGGCCGGCCTCGCTGAATGTGTCCAGCCCGTCCTTGATCTCGTCGATCAGCACGACTTTCCCGTCGGGGCCGACAGACGGCTCGATCTGGTCGCCCTTCTTGTTGTGCGGCGCAAAGCATTTCGTCGCGATGTCCGCGGAAAGGTCGAGAACCGCGTCGAAGGTGTCGCGGGAGTGCTCGGCGAAGTGGTCGCGCTTGGTCAACTCGACAACGTCGAGCCACTCGTAGAGCAGAAAGTCGACGTCACGCCGCGAGAGGAACTCTGCCATGTCGGGGACAGCCTTTCGGGAAACCTTCAAGTTAGCGATCGCTCATTTTATGAGCGCTCGCTAATAATGCAGCGAGCGTCGACAGATGTCAAATACGTGTAGGATCCGACGGTCATGACCATCGATCGAGCTGCGGATTCAGCTGCGGCGGAACGCATGCGGCGGGCCGCGATCGAGGCGTTCGCGGAGACGGGCTACGGCGGCAGCTCCACGCGGCAGATCGCCAAACGGCTGAACATGAGCGCGACGGCCATGTACCCGCATTACCGCTCCAAAGAGGAGCTGCTGTACGCCATCGCTCTGGAAGGCCACAGCAGTCTGCTTGCCGCGCTGAAGAAGGCCGACGCCCGCGCCGCGAGCCCGACTGAGCGGCTGCGCGCGGTGGTGGCGGCGTTCGCCAGCTGGCATGCCGAGAACCACGAGCAGGCCCGCGTCGTGCAGTACGAACTGCACGGCTTGACCCAGGCCCACTACCGCACGATCGCGCCGCTGCGCCATCAGGCGACCGACGTCATCACGGAGATCGTCACCGCCGGGGTGAGCGCGGGCGAGTTCGACGTCGACAACGTCGACGAGGTGGTGATGGCCATCTCGTCGTTGTGCGTCGACGTATGCCGGTGGTTCCCGTCGCGAAAGCACCGCGACGCCCACAAGCTCGGCGAGGTCTATGCCGGGGTGGCCCAGCGGCTGGTTCGCTGATACTCCCGCGTGCCGGGCTGGCACGCTAGGCCCATGGCATTCGGCGATTACCAGTTCGAGATCTACCTTCAGGGCCTGTCCGGCATCGTGCCGTCGCTCCCGATGTCCTATGCGGGATGGGAGGCCAAGGCCGAGGCGGCGATGTCGCCGTCAATCTGGTCGTATGTAACCGGCGGCGCGGGCGACGAACGTACCCAGCGGGTCAATCGCACCGCGTTCGACAGTTGGGGACTGATGCCGCGGATGTTCAACGCGCATCGCGAGCGTGACCTGTCGGTGGAAGTGTTCGGCCTGACGCTGCCGTCGCCGGTGTTCATGGCGCCGATCGGCGTCACTGCCCTGTGCGCACAAGACGGGCACGGCGACCTGGCTACGGCACGCGCCGCTGCGCGCACCGGCGTGCCGATGGTCATCTCGACGCTGACCGAGGATCCGATGGAGGACATCGCCGCCGAATTCGGTGATACCCCAGGCTTTTTCCAGCTGTACACGCCGACCGACCGTGACCTGGCCGTCAGCCTCGTCCAGCGCGCAGAGGCCGCGGGATACAAAGGCATCATCGTCACTCTGGACACCTGGGTGCCCGGTTGGCGACCGCGCGACCTGTCCACGTCGAACTTCCCGCAGCTGCGTGGCCGCTGCCTGGCCAACTACACCAGCGACCCGGTGTTCCTGGCCAGTCTGCAGCAGACGCCCGAGGAGAACCCGCAAGCCGCGGTGCTGCGCTGGATTTCGGTTTTCGGCAACCCGCTGACGTGGGACGACCTGCCCTGGCTGCGGTCGCTGACCAAACTGCCGTTGATCGTCAAGGGCATCTGCCACCCTGACGACGCGCGGCGCGCCAAGGACGGCGGCGTCGACGGCATCTACTGCTCGAACCACGGCGGCCGCCAGGCCAACGGCGGGATACCGGCCATCGACTGCCTGCCGGGGGTCGTCGAGGCTGCCGACGGGCTTCCGGTGCTGTTCGACTCCGGCATCCGCAGCGGCGCCGACATCGTCAAGGCATTGGCGTTGGGCGCCACCGCCGTCGGCGTCGGGCGGCCCTACGCGTACGGCCTGGCCCTCGGTGGTGAGGACGGCGTGGTGCACGTGCTGCGCTCGCTGCTCGCCGAGGCCGACCTGATCATGGGCATCGACGGTTATCCGACTATCAAGGACCTGACACCCGAGGCGCTGCGGCGCGTCACCTGACTCACGCCAGAAGCGGAATCGGGTTGGGCATCAGCACGATTCGCCAGTTGTCGGGGTCGGGGAACACGATCGCCCCGTTCTCGCGCCACCACGGATTGTCCAACTCGACTGGTTCGTGTCCGGACTCGCCGAGTCGCGCGACGACGTCGAACATGTTGTCCGCAGTGGGGAAGTAGAAGACGAGAAGATTCTCGTCGGTCGGTGCGCGGCCGGGACTTCCGTCGTCGTGAGAGGTGAACTCGAGGTGATACCGGTCTCCAGGCAGGCCGATCATCACCACCTGGTAGCCGTCGCCTGCGCTTCGAAAAAGCTCGGGCAGGCCCAAGTCCCTGCAATAGAAGTCGAGTACCTCGTCGAGCTTGTCGGTGGGACGGGCGATTCGGACCTCTACGGCGGGAAGGCAATCGGGCCAGACTCCATCGGACAGTTCCATGCACGCGACGGTAAAACCTCAAGCACTGTTCATGTCAATCCGCGTCGCGACACACGCCTCACCTGACGCTTGCGGCTGCGGCGGTCTGCGACGGTAGGGGAGTGGAAGCGATTCTCGAGGAGTTCGACGAGTATCTCGCGCTGGAGCGAGGCCGCTCCGACCACACGCGCCGCGCGTACCTGGGTGATCTGCGCTCGCTGTTCGACTTTCTCGCCGAACGGGTGTCCGATCCCGGACTGGACAGGCTGAGCCTGCCGGTGCTGCGATCCTGGCTGGCCGTGCAGGCATCGTCAGGCTCGGCGCGCACCACACTCGCCCGCCGCACCTCGGCGGTCAAGACCTTCACCGCGTGGGCGACGCGCCGCGGATTGCTGTCGAGTGATCCTGCCGCGCGCCTGCAGATGCCAAAGGCCCGACGCACGTTACCTGCGGTGCTGAGGCAGGATCAGGCGCTCGACGCCATGGCCGCAGCGAAATCCGGTGCACAGCAAGGCGATCCGCTTGCGCTGCGCGACCAATTGATCGTTGAGTTGTTGTACGCCACCGGCATTCGTGTCAGCGAGCTGTGTGGGCTCGACATCGACGACGTCGACCGGTCCAGTCGGCTGCTGCGCGTCCTGGGTAAGGGCGACAAACAGCGCACGGTGCCGTTCGGGGCGCCTGCCGAGGCGGCGCTGACGGCGTGGCTGAACGACGGGCGGCCGACCTTGGTGACCGCGGAATCGGGCCCGGCGCTACTGCTGGGCGCGCGCGGCCGTCGGCTCGACCCGCGGCAGGCCCGCACTGTTGTGCACCAGACCGTCGCCTCGGTCGACGGGGCTCCTGACATCGGCCCGCACGGGCTGCGGCACAGTGCCGCGACCCATCTGCTCGAGGGCGGCGCCGACCTGCGCGTCGTGCAGGAGCTGCTGGGCCACTCGACCCTGGCCACCACGCAGCTCTATACCCACGTCACGGTCGCGCGCCTGCGAGCCGTTCACGACCAGGCCCACCCCCGCGCCTAATCGCTAGCGGAGGGGTTTTAGGCGGACCGGTGTTGACGTCACCAGGCCCAGCGGGTCGACGTAGTCCGCGCGTGACGCCGGGCCCCACATCGCGCCCCAGTGCAGGCACGCAGGCGCGGCGCACCCTTGATGCCCGGCGGCGAGCTCGCCGATCACCGCCCCTTCGTCGACGAGCTGTCCGACCCGCACCGACGGTCGCACCGGCTCATAGCTGGTCCGCAACCCGCCGGGGTGTGCGACTGACACCAGCGGCCGCCCGGCCAGCTCACCGGCGAACACCACGGTGCCCGCTGCGGCCGCATGCACCGGCTGGCCCGGCACCCCGGCCAGGTCGACGCCACGATGACCGCGGTTCCAATTCGGCGACGGCGCGTCGAACATTCGCAGAACAGCTGGTCGAGGCCGCAGGGGCCAGTCCAGCCTGCCGTCGTCGGCGCCCGCGGTCGGCGCGCAGACGATCGCAACGGCCGTCATCAATGCCAGCGTGCGCATATTCCCAGCTCAGCGCGCTGCCCCGGCAGAAATCCAGACCCAACCGCCAAGTTGTGGATGGCGGGCCCGGTGTGGAAAAAGCACCCCTATCCAGCGTGTAAACTTCTTGCCGCAGCTCGCTTGCGCGGGCTGACTTCGCGTGTCTGCACCAACGACCCGTTTTCCAGGTCGTATCCGGATGCCGTCGGTCCCGACTCGGGCTTTCCGAGACGGGTTCGGCAGTCCCGCGGGCACCAGGGCCTGGCATCACCCGACGCTGGGCGACAACCGACAACTGAAGGACGTAGCCAAACCATGGCTGTCGTAACAATGAAGCAGCTGCTTGACAGCGGCACCCACTTCGGGCATCAGACCCGTCGCTGGAATCCCAAGATGAAGCGGTTCATCTTCACCGACCGCAACGGCATCTACATCATCGACCTGCAGCAGACGCTGACCTACATCGATAAGGCGTACGAGTTCGTCAAGGAGACGGTCGCACACGGCGGCAGCATCATGTTCGTCGGCACCAAGAAGCAGGCGCAGGAGTCGATCGCCGAAGAAGCCACCCGCGTCGGCATGCCCTACGTGAACCAGCGCTGGCTGGGCGGCATGCTCACCAACTTCTCCACCGTGCACAAGCGCCTGCAGCGCCTCAAGGAGCTCGAGGCCATGGAGCAGACCGGTGGCTTCGAGGGTCGCACCAAGAAGGAAATCCTGATGCTGACCCGCGAGAAGAACAAGCTCGAGCGCAGCCTCGGCGGTATCAGGGACATGCAGAAGGTGCCTTCCGCGATCTGGGTCGTCGACACCAACAAGGAACACCTCGCTGTCGCGGAGGCTCGCAAGCTGAACATCCCGATCATCGCGATCCTGGACACCAACTGCGATCCGGACCTCGTTGACTACCCGATCCCGGGTAACGACGACGCGATCCGGTCGGCCGCGCTGCTCACCAAGGTGATCGCCTCCGCGGTCGCCGAGGGTCTGCAGGCCCGCGCCAACGTGGGTCGCGACGGCGACAAGACCGAGGCCGAGGGTGCCGCCGAACCGCTCGCCGAGTGGGAGCAGGAGCTGCTCGCCGGTGCAACCGCGGCCGCCGAGCCGGGCACTCCCGACGGCGATGCTCCCGCCGAATCGACAACTCCAGAGGCTTAGGGAAAGGCTGAAATGGCGAACTACACCGCTGCCGACGTCAAACGCCTTCGGGACCTGACCGGCGCCGGCATGCTCGACTCGAAGAACGCGCTGGTCGATGCCGATGGTGACTTCGACAAGGCTGTCGAGTTGCTGCGCATCAAGGGAGCCAAGGACGTCGGCAAGCGTGCGGAGCGCGCGACCGCCGAAGGGCTGGTTGCCGCCAAGGACGGTGCGCTGATCGAGCTCAACTCCGAGACGGACTTCGTCGCGAAGAACGCCGAGTTCCAGGCAGTCGCCGACCAGATCGTCGCCGCTGCTGCTGCCGCCAAGGCGACCGACGTTGACGCTCTTAAGGCTGCCAAGGCCGGTGACACGACGGTCGAGCAGGTCATCGCGGATCTGAGCGCCAAGATCGGCGAGAAGCTCGAGTTGCGCCGCGCCGCCTACTTCGACGGCACCGTCGAGACCTACCTGCACAAGCGTGCGGCTGACCTGCCGCCCGCCGTGGGCGTGCTCGTCGAGTACACGGGATCCGGCAAGGAGGCCGCGCACGCGGTCGCCCTGCAGATCGCCGCGCTGAAGGCCAAGTACCTGACGCGTGAGGACGTGCCGGCCGATGTCGTCGCTAACGAGCGCCGCATCGCCGAGGAGACGGCCAAGGAAGAGGGCAAGCCCGAGCAGGCGCTGGCCAAGATCGTCGAGGGCCGCGTGACCGGCTTCTACAAGGACGTCGTGCTGCTCGATCAGCCGTCGGTGTCCGACAACAAGAAGACCGTCAAGGCGCTGCTCGACGAGGCAGGCGTGACAGTGACTCGGTTCGTCCGCTTCGAGGTCGGCCAGGCTTAACCGGCGCAAAGCACACGCGAGGGCCCCCGGCAGTTTCTGGGGGCCTTTTGCGTTGGCTTACCAACCGCGCGGTACGAGTTGGTACCGTCTCTGCATGGAAAGCATTCATGCCTTTGGCGACGACGCTCTTGGCGATCTTGATGCCGTCGGTCTTGTTGAGAAGCTCCGTGCCGGTGAGGTGTCGGCGAGCGAGCTCGTCGAGGCAGCCATCGCCCGTACCGAGGCCGTCAATCCGAAACTGAACGGTCTCGCGTACGAGGCATTCGACCGCGCGCGGGCCCGCGCTTCGTCGCGTCGGCCGTACGGCGGCTACTTCGACGGAGTGCCGTCGTTCATCAAGGACAACGTCGCTGTCGAGGGCATGCCGACGATGCAGGGCACCGACGCATGGGACCCGAAGCCAATGCCGTCCCACGGCGAGTTCGCGCGGGCATTCCTGTCGACCGGGCTGATACCGCTCGGGAAGACGCAGATGTCGGAGTTCGGCTTCAGCGGGTCAGCGGAGCATCCGCGGATCGGTCCCGTCCGCAATCCGTGGAACACCGACTACACCGCGGGAGCGTCGTCGTCGGGCTCTGCGGCATTCGTGGCCGCAGGGGTGGTGCCGATCGCGCACGCCAACGACGGCGGCGGGTCTATTCGCATTCCGGCGGCGTGTAACGGCCTCGTCGGCCTGAAGCCATCGCGTGGGCGACTGCCGCTGGACAAAGAGACCGCCCGGATGCCGCTGCACCTCGTCGCCAATGGTGTGGTGACGCGGTCCGTGCGCGACACCGCCGCGTTCTTGCGCGAGGCCGAGCGGGTGTATCGCAACCCCAAGCTCGCTGCGATCGGCGACGTAACGCGGCCGGGTACGCAGAGGTTGCGCATCGCTGTCTGCACCAAATCCATTCTGCGAGAAGCAAGTCCGGAGATCCGTGAGCTGACGCTCAAGACGGCGGCACTGCTTGAGGAGCTCGGCCACAAGGTCACCGAGATCGACAACCCGGTGCATGACCGTTTCAAGGACGACTTCCTTGCGTACTGGTCGTTCCTCGCCTTCGCGGTCGTGCGGGGCGGACGCCGCATGTTCGGCCCGAGCTTCGACCGCACCCGACTGGACACCCTCACGCTTGGGCTTGACCGCAACGCAGCACGCGGCCTGCACAAGGTCCCGCTTGCCATCGCGCGACTGCGGGCTTCGCGCCGGATCACGCAACGACTGTCCGCGACCTACGACGCTGTTCTGATGCCGACGCTGAACGAGGAAACGCCGCGGATCGGCCATCTCGACCCGACGGCCGGCTACGACCAGGTGATGAATCGACTCCTGGAATGGGTTTCGTTCACGCCATTGCAGAACGCCACCGGCGACCCGGCAATCTCGTTGCCGCTCGGCGAATCCGCGGCGGGCCTTCCGGTCGGGATGATGCTGTCGGGCGTCGTGGGTCAGGAGGCCAGACTCCTGGAGTTGGCTTACGAACTCGAAGAGGCACGGCCCTGGCCGCGCATTCAGTCATGAGCCGCGACTACGTCCTCGACCCAGGTTTTGCCGAGGAGCGAAAGCGGTTGTCCGGCATGGAGTCTCTGTGGGATCCGGGCTCGCAGGCGCTGCTTGACGAGCTCGGCATCGGACCGGGCTGGAAATGCCTCGAGGTCGGTGCGGGCGGCGGGTCGATGGTCGAGTGGATGGCTTCCCGTGGCGCCCATGTGACTGCGATCGACATCGATACCCGCTACATAGAGCACCTGGCCTCCGATTCGATCACCGTGCGCCGCATCGACCTTCGTGAAGACGAACTTCCGCAGTCCGAGTTCGACCTGGTCCATTCGCGTCTCGTTCTCGAGCATCTCGCCGACCGGCGCGAGATTCTCGACCGGTTGGTCGCCACGCTGAAACCCGGCGGCTGGATGGTCATGGAGGACTACGACTGGACCAATTACGGGTTCGAGGACGGGAGCCGGGGATTCAGCGATATCGGCGACGCGATCCTCGACTTCATGACGACGGCTGGATTCGAACGTGATTACGGGCGTCGGGTGGTCAGTGATATGGAGGCCGCAGGCCTCACCGAGCTTCGCGGCGAGGGGCGGGCCAGATTGATCGACCCGACGTCGCCGGGCTTCGATTTCTTTCGGCTCTCCTTTGAGAGCCTTCGCGATGCCATCGTGAAGGCCGGAGGTCTATCGCCCGAGCAGGCGGACGCCGCATCGACCGTATTCGATGAAGATCGTCGGTTGCTCACGCCGATGATGATGGCCGGGATCGGCCGCCGCGGCTGAATCGACGACGAAATCCGTTGCGCGGGCGCAATCGCACCGTAACGGGACGGCGTCTGAGTTAACGCTGTAGACATTCCGCACGGCGGTCGGTGAAACTTTCCGGTCGCACCATCCCTCTTTGTGGAGACCTCTGCCCCCACAGCCGTTCGATCACCGGCGATCGCGACCGCCTCCGGGAACACGTTCATGTGCCTCGTCCGGTTCGCGCTGGCCAACATCCGTCGCCGCCCCGAACGGTTCGTGTTGTCCGTACTCGGCATCGCGCTCGCGATCGCGTGCGTCTGCGTCGTTCGTACGATCTCGTCGAGCTTCGCGATCACCGGCGCCGATTCCGTGACCGACGTGCTCGGCGGTGCCCAGCTATGGGCGGTGCCCGCCGCCGGGGTGCACTACGACAACAACGCCCAAGCCCTCGTCGCCGACGGCCCCGCCCCGGACATCACCGTTCCCGCCGGTTGGACCGCGACCCGTGTCCTGTCCGGAGTCACCGACATCGATGGCAGTGCGGTGTCGCTGAGGGGAAGCGATGAAATTGCCAGTGGTCAAGCCGCTTTGGGCTCAGGCGTGGCCGACCGGCTGAACCTGCACTCCGGCGATCGGGTAGTGGTCGGCGGCCAGAGCCTCACGGTGAACGTCACTGGAAACGGTCAGTCAATCACCGTGGCGACACCGCTGGCCCAGTCTGTCGTCGGCGAGAACGGCTGGTGGACGATCTTCGCGCCGGGTGGTGACGAGAAGCGTCGGGACCTCGCGCAGATCTTCGGCGGCGCGGTGGGTCTGGAGTCGACGTCGGATCCGTCGGTCAGACCGGATCCCAACGGAGGTGGCCTGATCTACGACACCGTGGGTGGTTCCGGTCCGCTGACATTCGAGCAGAAGTTCTCCGCGTTGTTCTCAGGCAAGGTGACCAGCTCGACGCTCGGCCTCATCTCGACTATCGGCCTCGGTCTCGGCTTCGTGATCGCGGTGTCGTCGTTCCTGGCCGCGGTGACCGAGCGGCGTCGCGAATTCGGCATCATGTCCAGCATCGGCCTTGCCGACGAGGTGCTCTACTTCTTCCTCGTCGAGTCGGGAATCGTCTTCCTCACCGCGTACCTGATCGGTGTGATCGGTGCGGGAGCCGCTGCGGCGCTGGTGATCCCCGGCATCGCCACACCGACCGCATGGCTACAGGCCGCGGGCATGGTCGCGGCGTTCCTTCCCGCGATGGCGATCGTCGGCGCGCTGGTCCCCGTACACCGGCTGTTGCAACAACGGCCGGTCTCGCTGCTGGGGGACCGGTGATGAGCGCTTGCGCGAAGAACAGAGGGCACTGATGCTGCGCAAGGGGTTGTCCTACGGGTGGCTCGCCGCGCGGCGGCGAATCCGCGAGATGGTGTTGCCTGTCATCACAACGGCCACAGGTGCGTTCCTGGTGGTGATCGTGTTCGGCATGTCCGATGGAATCCGTGGTCAGTCGGCGTCGCTCGGGCACGCGGAGGAGATCGGTCGTGCCGTCGTGCTGATCTCGGTGACCGTGCTGTTGGTGGGTGTGGTCGAGGTCGCGGTGGCGACCACCCGCACCGTCGCTCACCGCACCCGTGAACTCGGAGTGCTCGGCGCCAACGGTGTGCCGCGTACCCCGGTGGTGGCCGCGTTGCTGGTGGAGCCGTTGATCGCCGCGGTGGTGGGTGCGCTGGCCGGCGCGCTGCCGGCGGCTGTGACCGGGATCGTGTTTGGCGCAGTTGGTTTGGCGGCGACGGGAGTGTCGGTCGAGGGGCTGATGCTTGGCGCTGCGATCTCGATCGGTGTCAGTATCGTCGCGGCGCTGGCCACCAGCATCGTGCCCACCTGGAATGCGGCCTCACGGCCGCCGATCCGTTCCCTGAGCGCCGGAGGGTAGAGATGACCGCTATCGATGTGAAGGCCGAGACGACAACTGAGGCCGATCGCCCTGCCCCGGTTATCGAGATCTCGGATGTATGGAAGCTGCACAAGCTCGGCGATGAAGTGGTCCGTGCCCTGGTCGCGGCCGAATTGCAGGTGATGCCTGGCGAATTCGTCTGCTTGATGGGGCCGAGCGGCAGCGGCAAGTCGACGCTGCTCAACATGATCGGCGGGCTCGACCGGCCGACCAAGGGCACGATCAAGCTCGCGGGCCGCGACACGTCGCTGCTGACCGAGAGCCAGTTCGCGGCGCTGCGCCACGACACCATCGGGTTCATCTTCCAGAGCTACAACCTGATTCCGTTCTTGTCGGCGGTGGAGAACGTCGAGCTGCCGCTGATGTTCGAGCCATACGACCGCAAAGCGCTTCGCCAGCGCGCGATGGAGCTGCTCGAGCTGGTCGGCTTGGGGCATCGGGTACATCACCAGCCAACGAAGATGTCTGGCGGCGAACAGCAGCGCACCGCGATCGCACGCTCGCTGATCAGCAATCCCACGCTGGTCCTCGCCGACGAGCCGACCGCAAATCTGGACCACCGCACCGGAGAGACGGTGGTGCGCATGTTGCGCGACCTGTGTTCCACGCTCGGCGTCACCGTCGTCGCCAGCACCCATGACCCCACGGTGGCCGACGAGGCGAGCCGTGTCGTCCGGATGAAAGACGGACAAATCGTCAACTGACCCAACGGCATTCGGAGAGACCACCATGACCCAAGAACTCGAGGCGACGCCGTCTCAGCGTGACGCGCTGATGACAACCGAACTCGTGCCCGAACAGGTGCTGCCCAAGGTGATGACCACCTTCGGCCTCGTCTCCATCTACGTGTTCATCATCTGCTGGATCACCGGCTCGTCGGTGATGGCGGCAGGCGGCTGGACCGCGATCCCCATGTGGGTATTGGGCATCCTGACGTTCCTGGTGCCCGCCGGTATGGCGGTTGCCGAGCTCGGCAACCTGTGGCCCGGTGAAGGCGGTGTGTACATCTGGGCCACCCGCACGATGGGTGAGACCTGGGGGTTCGTCGGCGGCTATCTGTCGTGGATTCCCGTGATCCTCAACGCCGCGTCGTCGCCGGCGATCGTGCTGCAGTTCCTACTGCTGGCCTTCCACGCGGAGCTCGGTCTGACGGTGAGCATCATCCTGCAACTGGTGATCCTCTGGGGCGTTGTCGGGCTGGCGTTGGCGAAACTCGCTGCCAACCAGCGGATCATGACCACCGTCTTCTATATCTACGGGGTGTTGACCGCGCTGATCTTCGTCTCGGGCCTTATCTACGCGCTGAAGAACGGGTCTGCAACGCCGTTCACCGCGCACGCCGCGCTGGTGCCCGACTTCGCGGGTGCAGGCTTCCTGTACGGCACCGTGCTGCTGTACCTGTTGGGCGTCGAGACGCCGTACAACATGGGTGCGGAGTTCCTGTCGGTGCGCAAGAGCGGGCCGAAGATGATCATTTGGGGCTCCGCGGCGTTGGTGGGCATCTACCTGCTGACCACCCTGGGCACCATGATGGCGCTGCCGTCGGATCAGATCGACCCGGTGACCGGTGTTATCGGCATGCTCGGCACTGCCGCGCCCAAGGGCGTGATGGAGGGTGCGGCGATCGTGCTGGCTGTGATCGTGTTCGTCGCGCTGATGACCTACCAGGTCGCCTACTCCCGGCTGATCTTCGTATCGGGTCTCGAACGTCACCTGCCGCGGATCTTCACCCACCTCAACCCCCGCACCCGCAATCCCGTGACCGCGGTGCTCATCCAGGGCGTGCTGTCGTCGTTGATCCTGGTGGGGTTGTACTCGCAGAGCAGCATGGCCAACGTCACGATCTTCCTGCAGGGTGGTCTCTCCACCGTCTGGTTGATTTCCGGGTTCTTCTTCCTGTTCCCGGTCGTCATCGCGCGCAAGAAGTACGCCGACCGCTACGCCAATGAGACGTTCTGGCGCATTCCGGGCGGCATGGTCGGGGTGTGGATCACCGTCATCGTGGGCACGCTTGGCACCATCGGCGGCGTCTACTACTCGTTCGCCAAGTCCTGGCTCACAAGCTCAGGGGTCGGGGACGCCGAATGGATGACGTGGGTCGGCAGCATCGCACTCGGCATGATCGCCCTCGGCGTGGTCGTCTACTTCTTCGGCAGGCGGTCTGCGCATAAGACATCCGCGGAAGACGCACTCGCACATCTGGCGGTACTCGAATTGAAGGATGAAGCCAAATGACGATGGAAAGCACCGTGCCGAGCGCGGAGGCGATTGACAACACAGCCCGGTATCCGCTGGACCCGCTGACAGGTGCGGAGATCGAGACCGCCGCAGCGGTCATCACCGACTCCGAATACGGCACGCCCACACTGAAGTTCGTGATGATCCAGTTGGCTGAGCCGGGCAAGACCCCGGAGCTGACGTTCGACGGCATGGAGACGCCGCGCCGGGCGTTCGTCACGATGTACGACGGCGCGGCCAAGCTGATCTACGAGGCCGTTGTCGACCTGGGCGCGCGTGTCATTGACGCGTGGAAGGCGGTGCCCGGCCGGTTCCCGTCCTATCTCGTCGAGCATATGACCGGCGTTGAAGAGGTGGTGCGGGCCGACCCTCGCTGGCAGGAGGCGATGCGCAAGCGCGGCGTCACCGATTTCGACCTGGCGATGATCGATCCTTGGCCCGCAGGCTATTACGGCACTCAGGATCACTATGACAACTCGCCGCTGGTCTGCAGGCCGCTGACGTTCATGCGTGCCGCACCCTCCGAGCACGGCTATGCGCGACCCGTCGAGGGCCTGATCGTCACGTTCGACCTTGATGCGATGAAGGTGATCGATATCGAGGACCACGGGGTGGTGCCACTTCCGCCGACGGCGGGCAACTACGCCGAGGAGTTCATGTTCGAGGAGAACAACCGTCCGGCGTTCACCAAGTTCCGTGACGACGTCAAGGCGATCGAGATCACCCAGCCCGACGGACCGAGCTTCACCGTCGACGGCTGGAAGGTGCAATGGCAGAAGTGGTCGATGCGAGTGGGCTTCAACCCACGCGAAGGCATCACGTTGCACGAGATCGCCTACACCGACCGCGGCGAGACCAGACCCATCATCTACCGGGCATCGCTGTCGGAAATGGTAGTGCCATACGGAGACACCGAACCCACTCACTGGAACAAGAACGTCTTCGACATGGGCGAAGTCGGGATGGGCTTTTCCGCGAACCCGTTGACCCTCGGCTGCGACTGCCTTGGCGAGATCTACTACTTCGACGGCACGGTCAACGACTCCTCTGGCAACGCGGTCACCATCCCCAACGCGATCTGCATGCACGAGGAGGACTACGGAATCTCTTGGAAGCACACCGATTTCCGGACCGGTGAGGTGGAGGTGCGGCGCGCCCGGCGGCTGGTGATCTCGATGATCTGCACCGTCGGCAACTACGAGTACGGCTTCTTCTGGTACTTCTACAACGACGCGTCGATGGAGGTGGAGGTCAAGCTCTCCGGTGTGCTCACCACCGGGGCCGTGGCTGACGGAGAGGAGCCGC
The DNA here is from genome assembly GCA_963766465.1 of uncultured Actinomycetota bacterium. Lineage (GTDB taxonomy): Bacteria > Actinomycetota > Actinomycetes > Mycobacteriales > Mycobacteriaceae > Mycobacterium. The sequence goes on along the minus strand of CAVXZT010000007.1, from coordinate 691,365 downwards.
GATGGGGAAAGTTGGTGGCGCCCAACATCTATGGACCCAATCATCAGCACTTCTTCAACTTCCGGCTCGACATGAGCATCGACGGCGCTGGCAACAGCGTCTACGAGGTCGACTCGATTCCCGAACCCGACCCTGAACTGAACCCACACCACAATGCGTGGATCACCCGCGACACCCTGGTGGCCTCTGAGGCCGACGGAGCGCGGGACTGGGACTGGTCGAAGGGGCGCTACTGGAAGATCGCCAATCCGTCGAAGCGCAACGAGCTCGGCGCCCCTGTGGCCTACAAGCTGACGCCCAGGGATGTGGTGCCGGTGATGGTGCAGGAGGGTTCGTACATCTACGACCGCGCGCGGTTCGTGCAGCACAACCTGTGGGTGACCCGCTACGACCCCGACGAGAAGTTCGCGGCGGGCGACTACATGTACCAGTCCGCCGATATGCAGGGCCTGCCGGAATTCATCGCCGACGATGCGCCGCTGGAGAACACCGACGTGGTGCTCTGGTACACACTCGGCGCGCACCACGTCGTGCGCCCCGAGGACTGGCCGGTGATGCCTTGTGCGTACACGGGATTCCACCTCAAGCCGATCGGCTTCTTCGACGGCAATCCCGCGCTGGACATCCCGCCGTCACCTCCCGCGGCCTGCCACCACTAGCGATTTTGTGTGCAGTTTGTTGCGCTGACGGGCGTTGTCAAGCTGCTTGGAGTCGGTCGGCTTGGGTTTCGGGCGGGAGGTTGATGCCGACGATGGGGCTGGGGGCCTTGGTGTGTGGGCGGTTGCGGAACCGTTCGGGGTAGGCGTCGTAGTAGGCCTGTAGGGCGTGATCGCGTTGTTGCCATCGCTGCACCCATGCCCCGTTGTGGACCTCGGCCGGACTGAACAGCGCGATGCCGCTGTGGCGGTGGTGGTGGTTGTACCAGGACACATAGGAGGCTACCCAGGCGTGTGCGGTGTCGATATTGGTGAAGGTGCCGGGATAGTTGGGCCGGTATTTCATTGTCCGGAACTCGGATTCAGAAAACGGGTTGTCGTTGCTGACTCGTGGCCGGTTGTGGGTCCGGCCGATCTTGAGGTCAGCGAGGAGATCCTTGAGGACCGTGGAACGCATCGCCGGGCCGGAATCTGCATGAACGACCGCGGGCAGTCCGTGACGGACGAAGGCATCCTCGAACATCGTTACGGCGAGGTCGTCGCACTCGCGCTCCTCGACCCGGAAGCCCACGATCATGCGGGAGTAGATATCGATGATCGAGTACGCCTTGAACGCCACTCCGCCGCCACGGAGCCTGTCACGAATTCTGTGTAAGTCAGAGGTGACTTGACTACGAGTTGTACTCTAACACAACGGAATTCGACCAGGGAACAGTCTGGCGAGTGTGTTCAACGCCACAGTCCAGTTGTATGTTCCGGTACCCGAGAACCCTCCCCTTTCGCTGGAGATGTTGCGCAGCCCGAGATACAGCAACTTCATCGCGGCGTCCTTGTCGGGGAAATGACCGCGGTTCTTGGTGATCTTGCGCAGCTGGAAATTGATCGACTCGATCGCATTGGTGGTGTAGACGATCTTGCGCAGCTCCACGGGAAAGTCCAGGAACGGCACGAACTCGGGCCAGGCGTTGTGCCACACGTCGATCGCGCCCGGGTACTGGGCCCCGAACTGGGTGTCGAAGTCCTTGAGCGCGAGCTCGGCGGCCTCGGTGGTCGGGGCGCTGTAGATCGCGCGCATCGAGGTGGCGACCTTCTTGCGGTCCTTGTAGGACACGAACCGCATGGCGTTGCGGATCACGTGCACCACGCAGGTTTGCACCACGGTGTCGGGGTAGCTCGAGCGGATCGCATCAGGCAGCCCAGTGAGCCCGTCGCAGCAGGCGATCAGGATGTCGCGCACCCCGCGGTTGCGCAGGTCGATCACGACTTTCTGCCAGAACTTGGCGCCCTCGCTGTCTTGGATCCAGACCCCCAGAGCGTGTTTGCGGCCCTCCAGATCCACCCCGATGGCCAGATAGGCCACCTTGGTGGTGACTACCCCGTTGTCCTTGATCCGCAGCCGCAGCCCGTCGATGTAGAGGATGGGATAGACCTCATCGAGCGGGCGGGCCTGCCAGGCCTTGATCTCATCGACGACCACCTCGGTGATGTTGGAGATCAGCTCCCGCGACACGCTTGCGCCGTAGACCTCCTCGAGGTGGGCCTCGATGTCTCGGGTGGTCATGCCTCGCGAATACAGCGACAGCACAACGGAATTGATGTTATTGAGTCGGCGGGTCTTCTTCGGCACGATCGCCGGTTCGAACGAGCTGTTGCGATCGCGGGGCACCCTAATATCGACTGGGCCGTTGACCGTGGACACCGTCTTGGGCGTGGAGCCGTTGCGGGAATTGCCCGACCCGCGTCCGGCCGGATCGCCGGACTCATAGCCCAGATGATGGGTCAGCTCCGAATCCAGGGCACGCTCGAGCACCGCCTTGGTCAACTCGTTGAGCAAACCATCCGCGCCATCGATCGGCGTGCCGGATTTGACCGCATCCTTGATCAACGAATCCAACGTCTCAGCCGAAAACGTCTCCGCCAATTGCCGCGCAGCCGACTTCGCTTGAGCCGGCGACTGCGTGGTCTTCGTCACAAAACACTCCTTCTGTCCGCCCCAACGGCGGTCCGATGATGGACCACCCCGGACTTACACAGATGGAATGACACGCCCCCGCCACGGGGTGCGCAGGTCGGTGATGTCCCAGCTCCAAATGTGGCCGGGGCCAGTCGCTTTGAGCACCGGCGCCTCCCGGAGCGTCCTGTTGCTCGATCGGGTCGGCGCAACCGGGCGCGCACTTTGATCCTCGATCGTTGCAGCGATACGCCACCAGGAACGCCGTGAGGCCAGCATCACGCCCTCATCCCAGGTGCAGGCAAACGCATAGTCCACCGACGTGCCCGCCTGCCAGCCGGCGATGATCTTGGCGGTGATCACCACGCGGTCGGCTTCGGGAATGCGCGAGGGGTAGGCCCGATCCTTCTGCGGCAGTGGGTCAGCGACCCGTGCTCGCGGCTTTGAGCGGTAATGCCAGGTCGATCGTGACAAACCGATCATCGCCAGCGCCTGGCGCTGCGATCCGATCGCCACGCTCAGTGCGGTGACGAGTTCGTTTTCGGCGGCGATGAATCGTCGGGATCGCTGCTCGTCAGGGCTGCGTCGGGCTCTTCGACGTTCATCGCGTGCAAGAGCCCGATAGCTTTTCCCAACGCCTCGTTAGTCGCCTCAAGCTCACCAACCCGCGCTCGCAGCCGGGCCAGTTCGGCCGCTTCGCGGGCCTGCCTAGCAGCCTGCGCCTGCACCAACGCTGTTCGTTTCGCCGGGGGAACCGTCATCCCGCTACCCTCTCGCGGAATCAGCCCGCGGTCGAGATCACCGGAGAACACCGTCGCTTCCCACCGCCTCAACTGCCGAATCGATATTCCCTGAGCAGCACGCCACAACCCCTTCTGCCCATGAGGCAACAGGTGATACTCGACGACGAACTCACGAATCTCCGCCGACGTGAACCCCGGACTGATCGACACACTCAACCCCCACACTGATCATCAGAATGACTCACAACCAGCTTGGCAAAGAGGGTCAGCGCTCCAAACTGCACACAACTCGCTTAGAGCGGGTCTGAGCCAAGCGCGGCCAATACGCGTTTGAATGAGTAACGCTCGTCGTCAGTCAGATTGACCATGAGTCGGTCCTCGGCTGCGCGCACACCGGCGTCGGTGCGCTTCAGCAGTTCGGCGCCCTCGCGCGTCAACTGGGCGGGCAGTGATCGGCCCGACGAGACGCTGGCAGGTCGGGCCACCAGGCGGCGCTCTTCGAGCCCGCGCAGCACCATGTTCATTGCCTGCGGGGAGACGTTCAGTGCGCGGGCCAGGTCGGCGTTCGACTGCCCAGGGAACTTGGCCAGCACCCGCATGCAGAGGTATTCGGGGAAGGCGACTTCCAGCGGATCGAGGACCGTCTCCGTCACGTCGGCCTTCAGCGCGAACATCACCCGGCTCAACAGATAGCCAAGGGGCTGGTCCTCAAACGACTCGCTCATATCAAGCATATTGACACATATCAACCCGGTTGATATACCGGAGGCATGACAATGCCACAGGATCTCTTCGAAAACGCATACAAGGGTGAGACCCAGGAGATGGGCGCCGGTGTGAAGCCGCCGTGGAGCATCGGCGAACCCCAGCCGGAGCTCGCGGCCCTGATCGAGCAGGGCAAGTTCCATGGCGACGTGCTCGACGCGGGCTGCGGTGAAGCCGCTATCTCTCTGCATCTAGCCGAACGCGGGTTCACCACGGTCGGGCTGGATCAGTCGCCCACCGCGATCGAGCTGGCCAAAGCGGCGGCGGCCAAGAGGGGACTGGCCAACGCCGCGTTCGACGTCGCCGACATCAGTGACTTCGGTGGCTACGACGGTCGCTTCGGCACCATCGTCGACTCGACGTTGTTCCATTCCATGCCGGTCGAATTGCGCGAGGGCTATCAGCAGTCGATCGTGCGCGCTGCGGCCCCCGGCGCGTCGTACTTCGTGTTGGTGTTCGACAAGGCAGGCATGCCTGACAGCCCTGCCAGCCCCGTCACCGAAGACGAATTACGCGACATCGTGGCGAAGTACTGGACGATCGACGAGATCCGCCCGGCCCGCATTCACGGCGTGTTCCCGGACGGTTTCGAACAGTTCTTCCCCGTGACCGACCTACGGGAGGAGCCCAAGGGCCGCAGGTCGGTCCCTGCCTTCCTGCTGACCGCGCACCTGCCCGGCTAATCCAACACGGGGTCCCCATGGCGGCTTTCGGGCCGCTATGGGGCAGGATTAGGGGAGTTCACAGGCCCGGACCCCGAAGGAGTCGGATGGCGGACCCGACCAGCCCCAACGGAAACGAACCACCACCGATCCGGCCCTACTACTCCCGCGTGCTGCTCAAGCTGGGCGGTGAAATGTTCGGCGGCGGGCAAGTGGGCCTCGACCCCGACGTCGTGCATCTGGTAGCCCGGCAGATCGCCGAAGTGGTTCGCAGCGGCGTCCAGGTCGCCGTCGTCATCGGCGGCGGCAACTTCTTCCGCGGGGCGCAGCTGCAGCAGCGCGGCATGGAGCGCACGCGCAGTGACTACATGGGCATGCTCGGCACTGTGATGAACAGCCTTGCGCTGCAAGACTTCCTCGAAAAGGAAGGCATCGCTACGCGCGTTCAGACCGCGATCACCATGGGTCAGGTCGCCGAGCCCTACATCCCGCTGCGGGCCCGCAGGCACCTCGAGAAGGGCCGAGTGGTGATCTTCGGGGCCGGCATGGGCCTGCCGTATTTCTCGACCGACACCACCGCCGCGCAGCGCGCGCTGGAGATCGGCGCCGAAGTGGTGCTGATGGCCAAATCCGTCGACGGCGTGTTCACCGCCGACCCGCGGGAGGATCCCGACGCCGAACTTCTGACAGCGATCAGCCACCGCGAGGTCATCGACCGTGGCCTGAAGGTCGCCGACGCCACCGCATTCAGCCTGTGCATGGACAACGGCATGCCGATCCTGGTGTTCAACCTGCTCATCGACGGCAATATCGCGCGGGCGGTGGCAGGTGAGAAGATCGGAACACTGGTCACGACCTGACGGTCGGCCGCGCACGCGAGGAGCGAGAAGGAGTACAGCACCGTGATCGACGAAACGCTCTTCGATGCCGAGGAGAAGATGGAGAAGGCGGTGGGGGTGGCCCGCGACGATCTCTCGTCGATTCGCACCGGTCGCGCCAACCCCGGCATGTTCTCGCGCATCAACATCGACTACTACGGCTCGATGACTCCCATCACGCAGCTGTCGTCTATCAACGTCCCAGAGGCGCGCCTGGTCGTGATCAAGCCGTACGAGGCCAACCAGCTCAAACACATCGAAGACGCGATCCGCAACTCCGACCTCGGGGTCAATCCCACCAACGACGGCAATGTCATTCGTATCGCTATTCCGCAGCTGACCGAGGAGCGCCGGCGAGACCTGGTCAAACAGGCCAAGTCGAAGGGCGAGGACGCGAGAGTCACCGTGCGCAACATCCGCCGCAAGGCGATGGAGGAACTGCACCGCATCAAGAAGGACGGTGAAGCCGGCGAGGACGAGGTGGCCCGCGCCGAGAAGGACCTCGACAAGACCACTCACACGTACACCAGCCAGATCGACGACCTGGTCAAGCACAAAGAAGGCGAGTTGCTGGAGGTCTAGTGGCCGATCAGCAAGCGACTCCCGTGCCAGACACCGACGCCGGGCCGGCCGAGCCGCCCAAAAAATCCTCCCGTGCAGGCCGCGATCTGCCTGCCGCCATCGGCGTCGGCGTCCTGTTGGGTGGGATGGCGATCGGGATCCTGTTCTTTGCACCGACGGGATGGCTCCCGGTGCTGTCGGTATTCATTCCGATCGCCACGTATGAGGTAGTTCGCAGGCTGCGAGAAGCCGGCTACGCGCTCCCGCTGATTCCGCTGTTGGTTGGCGGCCTTGCGATGATCTGGCTGACGTGGCCCTACGGCCCGGCCGGCCTATTGGGTGCCTACGCGGGAACGATCGTGGTGTGCATGGTGTGGCGCCTTGTCGGGCAGGGTCTCAGCGAGCAGCCCGTGAATTATCTGCGCGACATCTCGGCCACGGTGCTGCTCGCGACGTGGGTGCCGCTGTTCGCCAGCTTCAGTGCGCTGCTGATCTTCCAGGACGAGGGTGGCTTTCGAACGTTCACGGTGATCGTGACCGTCGTCTTCGCCGACATCGGCGGTTATGTCGCCGGGGTGTTGTTCGGCAAGCATCTGATGGCGCCGGCGATCAGCCCGAAGAAATCGTGGGAGGGGCTGGGCGGCTCGCTGCTCTTCGGCATCACGGCAGCAGTGTTGTCGGTGACGTTCCTGCTCGACAAGCCCGCGTGGGTCGGAGTGCCACTCGGGTTGATGCTGGTGATCACCGGCGTGCTCGGCGACTTGGTCGAGTCCCAGGTCAAGCGCGAACTCGGGATCAAAGACATGGGCACGCTGCTACCGGGGCACGGCGGGATCATGGATCGGATCGACGCGATGCTGCCCTCGGCCGTCGCGGGCTGGATCGTGCTCACGCTGCTTGCGTGACCCCCTGGCATTCAGCCAGCACGCCGCGGCGCCCACTACGAGTCCTACGGCGATGCCGATATCGGGCCGCTGACCCAGCATCAGCCACGACAGCAGGCCCGCGACGGCGGGGATGACCGCGAAGAGCATCGCGACCGCCGCGGCACCGTAGGTGTTGATCCCACGCACGAACAGCGTCATGCACAACGTCGCGTTGAACAGCACGACGGCCGCCACCGCGCCTGCCGCTTTCCATGGGTCGACCACCGTGAACGGCATGACCGAGGCCAGCGCTACCACCGGCAGCAGTGCCACGCCGTTCTGCAGCGCCGCCGTCGCACGGAAGTCCACGCTGGAGCAGAACCGCTGCTGGTAGACCCCGCCGGCGGCGAGGGCGACCAACGCAGCGAGAAGCAGCAGCACGACCTTGTCGACGCCGCCGATGGCAACCAGCCGTCCAGCGCACGCGGCCAGCACTGCGAGGACACCGAGGACCAAGGCGCCGGTCCGTGCCCAGGTCAAGCCCTCGCCGAGGAACACCGTCGCCAACAGTGCGGTGACGACGGGGTTCATCGAGATGACGACGGCGCCCAGCACAGCAGGGGCGCCGTGCATCAGCGCCAGGTACAGGGGAATGAACTGCAACGCCTGGGTCAGCAACCCGGCGATCAAGACGTGCACCAAGGTGCGACCAGTGGGCCACGTCACACGGGCGAGTAACGCCCACCCTGACAGAATTGCGCCGGCCAGCCCGAACCGGAATACCAGCACGGCCATCGGCGACATCGCTGAAACAGCAAGCGCGCCAATGGGATATCCCAATGCGTAGAAGAACGTCAGATTCGACGCTGTACGCAGCGGCATGCTGGGCAGGGCCATGGCTCCCATAGTCGCGATCAACGTCCGTTGCCGCCAATGAATTTCCGCCGCTCGCAGATGGGATACTGGCAGAAGCCCATGGCCACCTCTCTGCCTCTGGTTTTTGATCCACCGCGACGCGCTATGCCACCGCGGCATTTCGCTGACCTCGATGACGACTCCCGCTCCACGGCCGTCGCGGACCTCGGACTGCCCGCATTTCGCGGTAAGCAACTGGCCAACCAGTACTACGGCAGGCTGATCGCCGATCCCCAACAGATGACGGACCTGCCCGTCGCGGTGCGCGAACAGGTCGCAGACGCGTTGTTCCCGCGGCTGCTCGACGCGGTGCGTGAGATCGAGTGCGACGCGGGGGAGACCCGCAAGATGTTGTGGCGTGCGGTCGACGGCACGACGTTCGAGTCGGTGCTGATGCGCTACCCCGACCGCAACACGGTCTGCATCTCGTCACAGGCGGGTTGTGGCATGGCGTGCCCGTTCTGCGCGACGGGGCAGGGCGGGCTGACGCGCAACCTTTCGACCGCGGAGATCCTCGAGCAGGTACGGGCGGCCGCGGTGGAACTGCGTGACCGCGACCACGGCCGGCTGTCCAACGTCGTCTTCATGGGCATGGGTGAGCCCCTGGCGAACTACAACCGGGTGCTGGCCACGGTGCGTCGCATCATCGGTGCACCGCCGAACGGTTTCGGCATCTCCGCGCGTTCGGTGACAGTGTCGACGGTGGGGCTTGCGCCGGCGATTCGCAAACTGGCCGACGAGCGACTCAACGTGACGCTTGCACTTTCGCTCCACGCTCCCGACGACGAACTGCGCGATACACTCGTCCCCGTCAACAACCGGTGGAAGGTCTCCGAAGCTCTTGACGCGGCAAGGTACTACGCCGATTCGACGGGACGACGGGTTTCGATCGAGTACGCGTTGATCCGCGACATCAACGATCAGCCTTGGCGGGCAGACCTTTTGGGCAAGCGGCTGCACGGTGCGCTGGGACCGCTGGTACACGTCAACGTCATCCCGTTGAATCCGACACCCGGCAGCGAGTGGGACGCCAGCCCGAAGCCGGCCGAACGGGAGTTCGTCAGGCGGGTTCGTGAGCGGGGAGTGTCATGCACGGTGCGCGATACGCGTGGCCGCGAAATCGCCGCGGCCTGCGGTCAACTGGCAGCCGAAGCCTGAGTTTCCACGTCTCGCCGCTCACTCGGGCATGCCGATGGTCTTGGCTTCCAGGTATTCCTTGTAGCCCTCTTCGCCGTTGCGGTAGCCGAGGCCGCTCTGCTTGGTCCCGCCGAACGGGCTGGTGATCCCGAAGTGGCTCTTGCCGTTGATGGTGACGTTGCCGGTGCGCATCCGCTTGGCGACGGCCAACGCCCGATCCAAGTCTCCTCCGCTGACCTCGCCGGACAGTCCGTAGATCGAGTTGTTGGCGATCGCGACGGCCTCGTCGTCGCTGTCGTACGGGGTGACGGAGAGCACGGGTCCGAAGATTTCCTCTTGCGCCACTTGCGAATCCGGGTCGACGTCGGCTAATAGCGTGGGCTGCACGTAGTAGCCCGTCGGCAAATTCTCGGGAATCCCGCCGCCGGTGACCAGCCGGGCGCCGGAGTCGATACCGCTCTTGATCAGGCCGAGCACCTTCTGCCGCTGCGTCTCGCTGATCTGCGGGCCCTGCATGTTGCCGGCGATCCACGGATCACCGACTGGGAAGCCCTCCATCATGGTCTTGATCATCTCGATGCCTTCGTCGTATCGGCTGCGCGGCAACAAGATTCGGCTGGGCAGAATGCAGCTCTGGCCGGACATCACGCACGCCATCATTGCCGCCATCGGCATGGCCGAGTTGAAGTCCGCGTCGTCGAGCACGATGTGCGCGGACTTGCCGCCCAACTCCAACAGCGTCTTCTTCACTGTCGGCGCACCGGCGGCCAGGATCGCCCGGCCGGTCGCTGTCGAACCGGTGAACGTGATCATGTCGACTCGCGGATCGGCAGATAGCGCCGCTCCCACCTCGTTGGCGTTGGACACCACGACGTTGAAGACGCCCGCGGGGATGTCGGTTTCCTCGGCCACGATCCTGCCGTACTCGCTGCCCGACCACGGGGTGAGCTGTGCGGGCTTGAGCACCACCGTGTTACCCGCCATCAGCGCAGGCACCGTCTCAGCGACGTTGAGATAGAACGGCACGTTCCACGGCGTGATCGCGCCCACGACACCGACCGGCTCGTAGTGGATCTTGCGGCGTGCCGGACCCAGCTGCGTCGGGTGTACACCGGTGTCGACGAGGTACTCGAACGCCCGGCCGTGCTCGGCCCAGTGCTTGACTTCCTCGATCGGGCTCTCGATCTGAGAACCGGACACCGTGACCGGGCAGCCGACTTCGGTGATCAGGATGCGGCGCAACCGCTCCTTGTTCTTTTCCAGCGCCTCGTGCAGCTGGGTGAGGCAGTGATAGCGGAAGTCGAGGTCGCGCGACCAGTCGCCTGCGTCGAAGGCCCTGCGCGCCGCCCCGACCGCGCGTTCCATGTCTGCGACGGTGCCGTCGGTAGCCCGCCCCGCCACTTCCTCGCTGGCCGGGTGGATCACATCGAATGTCGCGCCGCTGCCGGTGAGTTGCAATTCACCGTCGATCAGCATCCGCTCGTCACCGGCCAGCACGCCGGCTTCAGTCTGCACGTCCGTCATGGCAGACAGCTTTACAAACTATTGAGAAAGTGGAAAGGGGTCAGCCCTGTTGTCTGATCCCTGCGGCGTGACGGAGCTGCGCAAGGAACTGGTCGTCGTCGTCGCTGCGGACGATGTAGTGCGACACCGCAACGCGAATCGCGGTCGCTGCCTTGACGCCTCCGTTGGGTCCTGGCATCAGCTTCAACAGGCGCGCTCGCATGACGGGGATGATCCAGCCGAGCTGGGAGATGACAACCTCGGGTTCGATGTCGACCAGTCGCACGCCCGAATAGGAATGCTGGTACTCGACGATGAACCGAAGTGCAGCGTCGAGCTTCTCCGTTCCCCGCAGACCCGCCGTCGCCCGGCTGATACCGGTGTCGAACATCTCGCGCTCGTAGACGCCGAACGCCTCGAGCAATTCCTGCTTGGAAGCGAACCAGCGGTACAGCGTCGGACGGGAGACCCCGGCCTGCAGTGCGACCTCCGAAAGGCTCAGCTTCGTCTGCCCGCTGCGTCCGAGCACTTCCGCGGTCGCGACGAGGATCCGATGCCGCGTCGACGTGTCGTCGACGCTTTCGGATGCGCGTAGTGGTTCGTTCACCGTCTGGGCCTCAATCGTTGGGTCTTGATGATCGTAGATCCTCGGTCACAGCGACTTCTCCAGGAGCGAGACCGTGTCGAGGTCATCTAGCGCGGCCACACTTCGCCTCAGACCTTCCATTGCGATCGCCTCGGCCTGCATGCCGCCCATCCCCGCGGTGATCAGGGCCGCGACGTAGGCGTACAGGGCGCCCTGCCGATAGCGGTCCCACAGCTCGTCCCGGTCCAGGTCGGGACCACCAGCGCTGGCCAGCGCCCGCCGGTAGTCGTCGAGTAGTTCGCGTTCGCTGGTCTGGCGATCGGCGGTGGTCATACTCGTGATCAGGGTGTAGGAAAGCTCGCGACCGGGATGGCCCCGCCGGACGAACTGCCAGTCCAGTAGGCCCGCCGCGCCGTTGCGGAAGTAGACGTTCCCGGGATGACTGTCGCCGTGCATGACGGTATTCGGTGGCTGGTCCATCACCCGCGTCACTGCCCGATAGTTGTCGATTATGAACTGGCCGCGATCGACGGGAACGTCGGTCTTCGCGGCGATGCGTCGCGCGGACGTCTTCAGCAGCGGCCCCGTCAGCAACGTAGCGCTGTCGCTCGACTGGCTGTACACCCAGTCGGGCACGCGGTCCCAGAAGGTCGCATGCAGTTTGGCCAGGAGGTCGACGATGAGGCCCGCCTGATCGCGACTGAGCGGATGCAGCGTGTCGGGGAACCCGCACGCGTCTGCCGCCAGGTCCTCGAGCACGATCAGGAAACGGCCCGTCATCGAGTCGAACACCGACCCATAGGACTTCGGAACGCCGGTCAGTTCGTGTGACAACCGACTGTAGAAGCGCGTTTCGGTCTCCGCGAGCCGGCCCAGCTCACCCATCAGGCGGGTTGAGATCGTTTCGGCGGCCATCTTGACGAAAACCGACGCCGGAACGCCCTCGCCGGTCAGCGCCAGCCGTGCCCGTGACGATGTTCCCGCGTCGCCGTCGATCACCGACACCGATGTCACGGTCTGGCCCATGATCTGGGACAGGTAAGGAGCGTCGACATCGGCGATCGCGCGGGGCAGCGATCGAACGCGGCCGACGATCGCGTCGGTGGCGATACGTTGGACACCGCGGCCCAGATGCGACGCCAGGCCGACGATCGGCGAAACCCGATTCACGTCGTCAGTTTACAAATTGACGGAGATTTGTAAATCGTTTCGGAAAGGATGTCCATGGCCGGACCGATGGAGGGCGTCAAGGTCGTCGAACTCGGGGTGTGGGTGGCGGGTCCAGCGGCAGGCGGGATACTCGCCGACTGGGGTGCAGACGTCATCAAGATCGAGCCGCCGACGGGCGATCCGGCACGGATGTTCGGGCGCATGCTCGGCATCGACGACGGCGTCAGCCCACCGTTCGAGATGGACAACCGTGGCAAGCGCAGCATTGTGCTCGATCTGACGACCGACGACGGACGCGCGGCTGCTTTCGAATTACTCAGCAGCGCAGACGTTTTCCTCACCAATGTCCGCCCCGCCGCGTTGCGGCGCACGGGGCTCGACTTCGACACGGTGGCGGCCCGCAATCCCCGACTGGTATACGGCCTGATCACCGGGTACGGCGAGCGGGGACCCGATGCCGACCGCGCGGCCTACGACGTCGCGGCGTTCTGGGCAAGGGCGGGCCTGGCGCACTTGCTCACCCGCCCTGGCGAGACGCCTCCGTTTCAGCGGGGCGGCATGGGCGATCACTCGGCGGGTATGACGCTCGCGGCGGCGGTGTGCGCGGCCCTGGTCGCGCGGACGCGGACCGGGAAGGGGCAATTGGTGAGCACCTCGCTGTACCGGCAGGGCGCTTACACCGTCAGCTTCGACCTCAACACGTTCCTGATGACCGGGCATTCGATCGCGATCGGTGAGCGCGAGACGATGGGCAATCCGTGCATGAACAACTACGCGGCGGGCGACGGGCGACGGTTCTGGATCGTCGGCCTGCAGGGAGACAGGCATTGGCCTGCGCTGTGCCGCGCCGTCGGTCGGCCCGACTGGCTGACCGATCCGCGGTTCGACACTGGGCGCTCCCGCGCCGTCAACGCTGTCGAGCTCATCCGTGAGCTCGACGAGATCTTCGCTGCCAAGCCGCTCGACGAGTGGGCGAAAGTCTTTGCGGCCGAACCGGATTTCTTCTGGTCGCCGATCAACTCGATCGCAGACGTCGTCGCCGACGATCAGTTCCATGCCGCAGGTGGCGTCGTCTACGTGCCGGACGGGGATTCCGAGCCAGCCCATGATCGCGTCCCCCGCTGACTTTCACGGCACGCCGTGGGAGCCCCGCTCGGCCGCACCGAAACTGGGCCAGCACACAGACGAGGTCCTCGCCGAACTCAAGGCGCGAAATGCTTGACGCGCGCCGCGTGCCGTAGCTGGTTGAGGAAGTCGTCGTCATCGTCGCTGCGCACCAGGTAGTGCGAAATCGCCACGCGGACAGCGGTCGACACCGCAAGAGCGCGATCGGGCCCCGCCGCTAGCCGCTCGAGCCGGGCGCGCATCAGCGGAATGACCCGCGATAGCCGCCTGATGACCTGGGCCGGCTCGATGTCGATCATGCGTAGCCCGGGATATGACTGCTGGTACTCGACGATGACCCGCAACGCCGCATCGAGCTTCTCGCACGCGGGAAGGTCGGCAGTCGCGTCGGCGACCGCCTGTTCGTAGATACTGCCGCTCCCACACCACGAACGCGTCGAGCAGTTCCCTCTTGGAGGCGAACTACCGGTACAGCGTCGGCCGCGACACCCCGGCCTGCTGCGCGACCTCGGACAGGCTCAGCTTGGTCATGCCGTTGCGGCCGAGGACCTCGGCAGTGGCGGCGAGGATCCGCTGCCGCTCGAAGTGTCGGCTCGACCCAGGTTCCCCCATCCCCATAGCTTTACAAATTTTCTGCCGAAGTGTCACGCTAAATCGGTGACTGTAGCCAGCTCGCCGCAGGTCCGTGAGTACAGCCCGTACGACCTTTCGACACGTCGGTTCTGGAGCCAGCCTTTCGAGGTCAGGGACGAAACCTTCGCGGCAGTTGCGCGCCGCCGACGGGCTGACCTGGCACCATCCGCTGCCGATCGCTGTTCCCGATGGAAGAGCCGGGCTTCTGGGCATTGACGCGGCGCGCCGACATCGCATACGTCAGCCAGCACCCGGAGTTGTTCACCTCCGCCCGCGGTATCGCACTGAGACCCGATGCCGTTCGAGGTGCAGCAGTTCGCGTCGTTCTTCCTGCGATGGATCCGCCGCAGCACACCACTTACCGGCGGCTGATCAGTTCGGCGTTCACCCCGCGAAACGTCCGTCGCATCGAGGAGCAGATCCAGCGGAACGCCGTGGCGATCGTCGACGATCTCGTCGGCGCCGGCGATGTCGACTTCGTGGCGGCGTGCTCGGCGCGGCTGCCGATGCTGACCATCATGGACATGCTCGGCGTCGAACCGTCGGAGCGCCGGCCGTCGCCAAGGCCGCCGAGAAGCTGTTCGGCATGAGCGACGACGAGTACAGCCCGCCGGAGGAGCGCGCGCAGAACACCATCAACGAGATCATGCTGCTGTCCAACACGGGTGTCGAGCTCGCGCAAGTTCCGTCGCAAGCAATCCCGGCGATGACCTGATGACCAGCATCGTCAACGCCGAAGTCGACGGTCACCGGCTGACCGACGAAGAGATCGGCGCGTTCCTGATCCTGCTGGCATCCGCGGGCAACGACACCACCAAGCAGACCACGACGCACGCGATGATGGCGTTGGTCGAACAACCCGGCGCAACGCGACTGGCTGATGGAGGACTTCGAGGACCGGATCGGCCCGGCGATCGAGGAATTCGTCCGGTGGTCCTCGCCGGTGATGCAGTTCGCGCGCTTCGCCACCGAGGACACCGAGATCAACGGGCCAGCCCGTGCACGGCGGGCGACAAGGTCGGCCTGTTCTACTGCTCGGCCAATCGGGACGAGAGCGTCTTCGCCGATCCTCATGCGTTCGATCTGTCGCGCTCACCCAACCCGCACCTCGGGCTTCGGCGGGGGCGGGCCGCATTTCTGCCTCGGCAACCAGCTTGCCAAGGCCGAGCTGCGAAACCTGTTCCGCGAGTTGCTGACTCGATTGAAGACCGTCGAGTTCGGTGAGCCCGACCTGCTGCTACAGCAACTTCGTCCACGGCGTCAAACGCCTTCCTGCCTTCGTTCGATAGGAGTGACACATGCGGGTGGAAGTCGACCTCGACAAGTGCACGGGCCACGGCATCTGCGAGTCGATCGCCGATGACGTGTTCGAGGTGCCGGACGACGGCATCGTGCTGATCCACGACAACGAACGGCCGGAGATCCGACCGCGACCGGATGCAGCAGGCCGTGACCCAATGCCCCGTCGCGGCATTGCGCCTAGCCGACTGAGGCACGTCGCGACGGCCTGGGCGTCTATCGTTTCGGCGATGAAGCGGATGCGCACCACCGCTTCGCTGATTGCTGCCGTCACGCTGGCCGCGGCTGCGGTGACCGGCTGCGGCGACGTCGTGCAGACCATTGCGGAGTCAGTCGTGCGCGGTACGGAAGTCAAGGAGCCGCGGGACGCAACCCGATGGTCGAGGTCGACCCGCCCGATGCCTCGCTGGCGAGCCACCCGGTCGTCGCCGAGCGCCGCGCACAGTGTCGTCAAGGTCAGCGGGCCGGCGCACACATGCCAGAAGATCATTGGAGGGCAGCGGCTTTGTCATCGCACCGGATCGGGTGATGACGCAACGCGCATGTCGTGGCGGGCGCGCGACAGCTTCACCGTCTCGGTCGACGGCCAGGAACACGACGCCACTGTGGTGGCCTACGACCCCAACGCAGATATCTCGATCCTGGACGTGCCCGGCCTGCAGGCGCCGCCGCTGGCTTCGCCGAGGCCGAGGCGCCGAAGGGCACCGACGCCGTGGTGCTGGGGTATCCGGGCGGGGGACCGTTCGCCGCCTACGCCGGCGAGGATTCGCGAGGTCATCGAACTCAACGGTCCGGACATCTATCGCACGACGATCCGTCAAACGCGAGGTGTACACGATCAGAGGCAGAGTGCGGCAGGGCGATTCGGGCGGACCGCTGATCGACCTGGACGGTCGGGTGCTCGGCATGGACTTCGGCGCGGCGGTCGACGATCCCGACACCGGTTTCGTGCTCACCACGAACAGGTCTACGCCGCACGCGTCGACTGCGGCGGTCGGCGCCGGTCTCCACCGGCGGCTGCGTGCAGCTGACGGTTCAGCGGCCGGGCATCGGCCGGACCAACACCGACTCCTGAATCGCGCCGACCGCTCCGGACTCGTCGAACAGCGTGCCGATCGTCGTGCCGATGCCGTCAGGGCCGTAGTTGGTTTCCGCGCGGATGCCGATCCACTCGCCCTCCGGAATCCGGTGCACGTGCACGACCAGGTCGGTGTTCATGAACGTCCACTTCCTGATGTCGAGCTTGGTGCCGATGCCGTTGGCGTCGTCGGCGACCGCGAACAGCCGCTCGAGCGCGGTCATCGTCTCGCCCTTGACGAGGTCGACCTCCGGCCGGATCCAGGACTCGCCGGGCCCCTCGCTCATCGGCTCGGTCAACCACCGCCAATCGAGGCTGTGCACGTAGTTGCGATCCCAGTCCTTCTTCATGTCGCGGCTGTGGCCTCGGCGAGCGGCCGCAGCGGTGCGGCGGACGCGTGGACGACCTCGGCGGTGTCGATGGTCTTCAGCCGCCATCCGCTGGCCCTCGCCACCGCCCGGGGTTCACCGTCGCGTCCTGGGGCCAGCATCTCGGCGCTGACCAACTCGATCTGCTTGCCGGAGCGCTCGATTCGAGAGCGCACCCACAGGTCGCCTTCGGCGGGGACCGCTCCGAGCAGGTCGATCATCACGCGGCTCAGCCGAGTGTCGTCGCGGGCTTCGCAGTGCTCGAGGGCGCGGACCAGCAGAGCCGAGACCGGCGCCCCGTGCTGTATCTCGGCCGACCACGTGCTGCGCACCAAGTCGGTCGCCCTGAACTTCTCGCCGAGCGGGTCGGTCGCCGTCGACCAGTTCGTAGTACGAGTCGCTCATGGCAGCCCCGCTCCGGGCACGTCGACGGTCATCGCATCGAGGCGCGACAGCTTCGTCCCGATCAGCCGCTGCGGGTAGGCGTCCGTGCTGGACAACAGGAAAAGCGTGCGGCGCTCGGGCCCGCCCAGCGTGCAGGCGATCGCGGTGCGGTCGCCCATGTCGATGCGGTCGGTGACGGTGCCGCCCTCGACGATCCGCTCGAACGGTGCGCCAGCGTCATCGACACCCATATCCCGCCCTCGGCGTCCAGGCAGATGCCGTCGGGTGGTCCGTCGAGCCCTTCGGCGAAGATCCTTCGATCGGACAGCGATCCGTCCGCGCCCGATGCGTGAATGCGGTCAGTCGTCGGCCGATCGACTCCGCGACGATCAGCGTCGTGCGGTCGGGCGTGATCACCATTCCGTTGGGGA
Organism: uncultured Actinomycetota bacterium; assembly: GCA_963766465.1. Lineage (GTDB taxonomy): Bacteria > Actinomycetota > Actinomycetes > Mycobacteriales > Mycobacteriaceae > Mycobacterium. The sequence continues at coordinate 673,654 of CAVXZT010000007.1, read as the reverse complement.
AGTCGAGGTTCTCGGCGACGACGGTGGCCGTGTCGTCGGGGTCGACCCGCACGATGACGCCGCCCTCGCGGGCCTGGGATCCGACGTACGCGCGTCCCGCGTCGTCGATGACCATGTCGCCGAGGTCCGCGGGCACGAGGTCGGACAGATCGGCGAGCGTGGTCGACGGTGTCGCCGTCGTAGCGCAGCACCTGCCGGTTCTCGGTAGACGCGATCAACAGTGAGCCGTCGGGGCGGAAACCCAGGCCCGGACGGGGCGTGGCCCGGTAACGGGCAGGGTGGTCATCGCTCCCCGCAGGTTGACCGTGTGCACCGCCTCGCCCAGCATGTCGGAGAACCACAGCAGTCCCTCGAACCACCGCGGGCCCCTCGCCGAAGCAGAAACCGTTCGGCCAGTGTCGTCAGCGTGCCGGCACCTTTACAAATCACGGCCTAAGTGTCACGCTCGCAAGGTGCCACTGTCAACTACCGGCGGCCCGTCGTGAACATGAAGCGCTACCACGGCCACACGCTTCTCTACCTTCACGAGACGATCGAGCTGGGATCGGGGCGCTGGGGGCACACCCGGCCGAAGGCCAGGGGGACGATCGGTTCACCGAAGTGTTCAGCGACGTCTACCACCCGATGATGGAGGCGCTCGGCGCGCGGCTGTTCGCGATCTGGGAGACCACGCCGTTCAACGGACACTGGCCGCAGGTGACGATCATCTGGGAGATCGACGCGTTCGCCGACTACGCGCGCATCGGCAGGGCGCAGGCCCGTGGTGGCAGCCACGAAGAAGCGGCCGCGAAATGGTCGGCGATTCCTTTCCGAGATCCGGGCCAACGGTGAGGGCCGGATCATGTATGCGGGCAAAAGCAACAAGACGCTCGCACAGCTCAGGGAGGCCAACTTCGCGGCCGGGCTGGTCATCCAGGAGATCATGCAGACCAAACCCGGCCGCCAGGACGACTACATCCGGGAGCTCGAGCGGCTTTACGTGCCGTGGTCGGAGCGGACCGGCAAGCGCTGGCTCGGTTCGTTCATCACGACGTTCCGGTTCAACGAGGTCATCCACTACTGGGCGCTCGACGGCGAATGGGACTGCTTCGAGAACCACTACCCGTCGTGGAAAGACAGCCCGCCCGCAGAGATCGTCACCTGGATGAGCGTCGCGCCCGCGTTGCGCGACGGCTGGGAAGACTCGATCCTGCAAGCCCTACCCCCGTCTCCGCTGCAATGAACACACCAGTGATGCAGGACTTTTCGTACGATCCGTTCGATCCGGCGGTGATGGCCGATCCGCCGTCGTACTACCGGGTGCTGCGCGACGAACATCCGGTGTACTACATCGACAAGTGGGACACCTACGCGTTGTCGCGGTTCGCCGACATCTGGCGGTGTGCTGGAGATCAACGACGGAACGTTCGTCGCGTCCGAGGGAACCCTTCCCGCCGCAACGCGTTCTGGCGGCGCACAACGACGGGCCGGTACCCGATCCGCCGCTACATCCGATGCCGTTTCACGCGAACTTCGACGCCCCGATCTACGACAGCGTCCGTCGCTGCACGTCGAGCCAGTTCCGGCCGAAGTCCGTATCCCACTTCGCAGACCGGATCCGCACCCTTGCAAACGAGCGGCTCGATGAACTGCTGCCGCGCGGCACGTTCGACCTGACCCAGGATTACGGCGGCATCGTCGCCGCCTCGGTGGTCTGCGAATTCGTCGGCCTGCCGGTCGATCTGGCGGCGGATGTATTGGCGACCGTCAACGCCGGAAGCCTCGCCCAGCCGGGCAGCGGGGTCGAGGTGGCCAACGCGCGGCCCGGATATCTGGAGTACCTGATCCCGATCGTGCAACGAAGGCGCGCCGACGCTTCCGATGGCGAGCTGCCGATCGTCGACGGTCTCCTCGGCTACCAGCTTGCCGGACGGTTCTGCCTTCACCGACATGGAAGCAGCCGTTCAGATGCTCGGCGTTTTCATCGGCGGAACGGAGACCGTGCCGAAGATCGTGGCGCATGGGCTGTGGGAGTTGGGTCGGCGGCCCGACCAGATGGCGGCGGTGCGTGCGGATCTCGACGCCAATGTGCCCGTCGCACGCGAAGAGATGATCCGCTACTGCGCACCCGCGCAATGGTTCGCCCGCACCGTGCGCAAACCGTTCACCATTCACGACACGACGATCGAGCCGGGGCAACGGATCATCACGCTGCTGGGGTCGGCCAACCGCGACGAACGCGAGTACCCAGACCCAGACGAGTTCGTCTGGAACCGGCCCATCGAGCGGCTGCTGGCATTCGGAAGGGGACAACACTTCTGCCTCGGTGTGCACCTCGCTCGTCTCGAGATCGCGATCATGGTGACCGAGTGGCTCAAACGGGTGCCCGACTGGCGGATCGTCGGCGAGGCCGCGTCCCGCCCGCCGTCCAGCTTCCAGTGGGGCTGGAACAACATCCCGGTGGAGGTCTGACGGTGTGGTCGTATCGGCTCGTCGCGCCGTACACGTTCGAGCGAACGGAATTGACTGAGCCGTCGCCGGACTCGCTGTTGGGCGGGCAGGTGCTGCTGCGCTTCGTCGCTGCGGGCATCTGCGGGAGCGACCTTCCCGGCTTCCGGGGCGCCAAGGGGCGTCTGCCCGGCGACACCGGTATCTGTGCCGCGGAGATGCACGGCTTTCCGATCCACGAGGTTGTCGGCGAAGTTCTGGCAAGTCGGCATCCCGCCCATCAACCCGGTGACCATGTGGTCGGCTGGGCGTCGGGTTTTGACGGGCTGATGGAACGGGTGGTCGCCGACGGCAACGGGTTGGCGCCGTACGACCCCGCACTGAGCCCGCAACACGCGGTCGGATTGCAACCGCTGGCGTGTGTCCTGTATGCGGTCGAGCAGTTGCCCGACCTACGGGGACGCCGCGTCGCGATCCTCGGTCAAGGCTCGATCGGGTTGCTGTTCTCGTATGTGGCCAAGGCGGCGGGTGCCGAACACGTCATCGGCGTCGATCCCGTCGACCGCGACCAGATCGGCGACGTGTTCGGCGTCGACACTGTTGTCCGGGCGACAAGCGACCGCTGGGTGAGTCATTTGAAGCCGGATGACCGGCCCGACATCGTGATTGAGGCCGTCGGCCATCAAGTCGCCACGCTGAACCACGCGATCGAGGCGACGGCCTTCGGTGGCACTGTGTTCTACTTCGGCGTCGCCGACGACGACAGCTATCCGGTCAGCATGCGCACGATGCTCCGCAACAACCTCACTCTGAAATCAGGTGTGACGCTGGACCGGCGGCGTGTCCTTGATGCCGCCGACGCGTACGCCCGTGCGCATCCCGAGTTGCTTCCGAACTACGTCACCCACACCTTCGGTGTCGATGAGGTGCAGGCCGCGTTCGAACTGGCCTCAAGGCCGACGCCCGAGCGCGTCAAGATCGCGATCGTCGAATGAAAACAAGCAGACTGCAGGAAGCAATCGCCGCGAAGGAGCGGATCTGGGGCGGCTGGGTGGTGGGTCCGACCATCATCGGCCCGGAAGAGTTCGCCCAAGCGGGATATGACTACGTCGGGTTCGACCTGCAGCACGGCTATCTCGACGACGCCGACGTCGCGCTGCTGCTGCGCCGCCTCGAGCATGTTCCCATCGCAACTGCGGTGCGGCTACCGTCTGCCGATCCCGCACCGATCGGTCGGGTGCTGGACGCGGGTGCCGACGCCGTCTTCGTCGCGATGATCGAATCGGCCGAACAGGCCGCCGCAGCGGTGGCCGCCATCCGGTATGCCCCTGCAGGTCTGCGCAGCTTCGGCCCACTGCGGGCGAGCCTGGGCCACGATCCCGCCGTGCTGGAAGCCAGGGCCAGTGTGTTCGCGATGGTCGAGACCGCGCAGGGCCTTCTGGCCCTCGACGACATCTGCGCGGTCGACGGGCTGACGGGTGTCTACGTCGGGCCAGCGGATCTTGCGATCTCGATGGGATACTCCCTCGCCGAAGCGTGGACCGAGCCCGCCGTCCGCGACGCCATGACGCGGGTCCAGGCCACCGCCTCGGCGGCGGGTCTGGTCACCGGTATCCATGCGGGATCCGGCAAGATCGGAAAGGCCATGGCTGACATGGGGTTTCGGATGATCACGCTCACGTCGGAATCCCAGGCACTGCGGCGCGGCGCTGCCGAGCACCTCAAGGAGGCGCGGTGACGTCAACGGATCGCGTTGCGTTGGTGACCGGCGCCGCGCGTGGCCAGGGTGCCGCGATCGTGAAGCGATTACACAAAGACGGCTTCCGTGTTGCCGCATGCGACGTGTTGGCCGACGAGCTGGCGGCCACCGTCGAGTCCGTGGGCGGCGACGCCGCGATCGCGATACCGCTCGACGTGACGTCCGAGGAGCAATGGCAAGCCGCCGTCGCGGCCGTGATCGACCGGTTCGGTTCGCTGACCACGCTGGTGAACAACGCGGGGGTTTTGCATCGGGCCTCACTGTCCGACGAGACGGCTACGGGCTTCGAAAGCAGCTGGCGAGTCAACTGTCTGGGTCCGTTCCTTGGGATTCGTGCTGCGCTGCCGTACTTGCGCGACGCCGAGGGCGGTGCCATCGTCAACACCTGTAGCACCGGGGCGATTCGCGCCTTCCCGAACCACGCCGCATACGGTTCATCCAAGTGGGCGCTGCGGGGACTCACCCAGGTCGCCGCCGCGGAACTCGCCGCATCCGGCATCAGGGTCAACGCCGTGTTCCCCGGGCCGGTCGAGACCCCGATGCTCGACGAGACGACGCAGACGCGGCTCGCCGAGCGCGCAGTTCTCGGCCGTTTGGGTGAGCCCGTGGAGATCGCCGACGCGGTGGCATTCCTGGTATCCGAGCACGCGTCGTTCATCACCGGTTCGGAGCTTGTCGTGGACGGAGGGCAATGCCTGCAAATCGGCTGAACGGCAACGGTTTGTCGGTGGGCATCATCGGCGCGGGCCCCGGCGGGCTCGCGCTGGGAATCTTCCTGCGGAAGGCAGGCTTCCGCGACTTCACGATCTTCGACCGCGAGGACGGCGTTGGCGGCACCTGGCGAATCAACACCTATCCGGGCTTGGCCTGCGATGTGAAATCGCACCTGTACTCGTACTCGTTCGATCTCAACGCGAACTGGACGCGGCTGTGGTCGGGGCAGCCCGAGATCCTTGAGTACTTCGAGCAGTGCGCCCAGCGTTACGCGCTTGGCCCGAACTTGAAGCTGCACACCGAGATCGTTTCGGCCCTGTGGAATCCTGACTCCGCGACGTGGCAGCTGACTGCCGCAACCGGCGAGCAGTACGCCTTTGACGTCCTCGTCTCGGCGGTCGGTCTGTTCACCCAGCCGGTGTTGCCCGATCTGGACGAGGAAGAGAAGTTCACCGGGACGCTGATGCACACGGCGCGCTGGGATCACTCGGTGGACCTGCGCGATGCGCGGGTGGCTGTCCTGGGCACGGGATCGACTGCGTCGCAGCTGATTCCCGAGGTCGCGAAGGAAGCCAAGAAGGTCTACTCCGTGCAGCGCTCACCGACCTGGATCCTGCCGAAGCCGGACCGGCCTTACACCGATCGGGAGAAGTGGCTCTTCGCGCGTGTTCCGTTCGCGAAGAAGGTCTATCGAACGCGGCTGTGGCTGCGCAGCGAGTCGAATATCTCGGTGATCGAGAACGGCAGCGATAAGACGCAGGAGTTCAAGGGAATGGCTCTGCGAGCACTCGAGTCGACGGTGGCCGATGAAGAGTTGCGCAGCAGGCTGACTCCCGATCACCCGTTCGGGTGCAAGCGACTGGTCTTCGCCACCGAATATCTGCAGACGCTGACACAACCGCACGTTGAGGTGGTGTCCAGCCCGGCACGGTCACTTCGGTCCCGGTCGCTGGTCACTGCGGACGGCACCGAACTCGACGTCGATGTCGTGCTGTGCGCCACAGGGTATTCGGCGGCTGACTATCTGGGGCAGATCAACGTCGTCGGCGAGCGTGGCATATCGCTGCGGGAGAAGTGGCACGACGGCGCGTACGCGTACCTCGGCATGGCCGTGCCGGATTTCCCAAACTTCTTCATGCTCTACGGCCCCAACACCAACGTCGGTTCCAACAGCGTCATCTTCATGCTGGAGGCGCAGGCCCGCTACATCGTCCGCGCGCTGAAGCACATGCGGCGCAAGCGCAAGGCGTATATGGCCGTGCGGCCCAAGACCATGGCCGACTTCATCGCCAAGATCGACGGGTGGATGGAGGGCACGGTGTGGCTCACACGGTGTAGCAATTACTTCCGAGCCGCAAACGGCCGCGTGGTCACCCAGTGGCCGCGCAGTGCGCGGGCGTTCTGGGGGATGACCCGCCGCTTCCGGCCCGCGGATTACGCCTTCGAACCGTCGCCCGAGAACTCTGCCCTCGAATCAGGCTCACCCTCAGCGGTGAGCAGTTCATGATTGCGGATCGGCTTGATCCCGCACTGCGGGAGTTCGCTTCGGCCCGCACGGACTTGTCGGCGAGCGTGCTGTGGGTCGTTCGTGATTCGTTGAACCAACGCCGCGCCGAAACGGCCCGCGATGTCAACACCGTCGGCGTCGATATCGAGAACCGCGAGGTGGGGTCGATTCCGGCGCGCATCTACCGCTGCGGGCCGTCGCCGGCACCGGCGGTGATCTATTGCCACTCAGGGGCCTTCGTGCTCGGCAACCTCGACACCGACCACCGCCAGTGCGTGGAGTTCGCGCGCCGCGGACGCTGCACGGTGGTCTCGGTCGACTACCGGTTGGCCCCGGAGGATCCCTATCCGGCCGGACTTGACGATGCCGCCGCAGTGTTGGCGTGGGTCGCCGATAACGGAACGCAACTGGGCATCGATACGGCCCGAATGGCCGTGGCGGGCAGCAGTGCAGGAGCAGCGCTGGCGGCCTTGCTCGCTCAGCGCGCCGTCTTGGGGACAGCGCCACCGGTTGTGTTCCAGCTGTTGCACCAGCCCGTGCTTGACGATCGGCCGATGCCGTCGAAGGATGAGTTCGCGACGACCCCAGGGTTCGACGGACCCGCTGTCAAACAGATGTGGCACCACTACCTGGCGGGCGAGCCCGTGCCTGCGGAAGCGGTGCCTGCCCGCAATGATGAGCTGACCGGCGTGGCAAGCACTTTGATCACATGCTCCGAGCTCGATCCGCTTCGCGACGAAGCGGTGGACTACGCACTGCGACTACTGTGGGCCGGCGTTGCGACGGAATTGCATGTCTTCCCTGGCACCTGCCACGGCTTCGATTCGCTGCTTCCGGAATGGGAGACGAGTCAACGGCTATTCGAGCTCCAGGGCGTGGCACTGCGCCGGGCGCTGCACGAGCAACAAGGTCAGCCGAGCTCGCGTGCAATGGCGGCGTGGTAGGCGTCGATATTGGCGGGATTGACCGTTCGGAAGAAGCCGTCCGGCAGCGGGGCATGTTTGTAGGCTTCGACTGTCATCGTGCGCGTGAACAGCGTGACGCCTTCACCGGGCTGGGTGAAGTGGTACTGCACTGTGATCCGGCCTTCCATGCCGCCGTTGCCGTCGCGATCGTGGCCAAGGCGCCCGACCGAGTTGAACACCCACATCTTGGGGCGCATCGCGATGGCCAGGTGCCACGTGAAGATCCGCTCGGCGTCCGGGCCTGACTCCGTCCAGGTGTCGCCCACCTTCAACGGCAGTCCTTCCGGCAAGCCGCCGACCTCAGTGCTGTGGGGATAGGTCTTGGTCCAGTTGGCCGGGTTCGTGACGAAGTCGTAGATCAACTCCGGCGAATGGCTGAATGCGGTCTCCGAACTCGTGGTGACGATGCCCAAGGCCCTGCCCTTCTGTGATCCGTATCGAGCGCTCACTTTACAGATTGTCTGAAAAGTGTCACGGTGTCTAATGTGGACTTCTCACTGGTGGAGCTGTCGGACGAGGACCGGGAGTTCCGCGACGAGCTCAGGGGCTTGCTGAAGACGATCGTCACCGACGACGTCATCGCGCGTGATCGCCAGACGGGTGAGAACTTCGACGAAGGTGTGCATCTCGCGCTCGGCGCCAAGGGCTATCTGGCCGCTGATTTCAAGGACGAAGCCGACGGCGGCTTCAGCCGGCTGCGCCGCCGTCTCTGGAACCTCGAGATTGGCCGCGCACACACCCCATGGTTCCACTGGGGCACGACGGCAATGGTCGCGCGGGCCGTCGACCAATTCGGCTCACCCGACCTCAAAGCAGAGGTGATGGCGCCGGTCCTGTCGGGGCAGATACGGCTTTGTCTTGGCTATACCGAGCCGGAGGGCGGTTCCGACGTTGCGACCTGTAAGACGCGTGCGGTGCGCGACGGCGACGGCTGGGTCATCAACGGCTCCAAGATGTTCACCTCCAATGCGCAGAACGCCGCCTACGTGTACCTGATCACCAACACCGATCCGTCCGCTCCCAAACACCAGAGCCTGACGATGTTTCTGGTTCCGCTGAGCTCGCCCGGTGTCGAGATCCAGCCGCTTCGCACCGTGGACGGCGATCGCACCAACGTCACGTACTACAGCGATGTGCGTGTCGACGACAAGTACCGCATCGGTGAGGTCAACGGCGGCTGGGCCGTACTGCGTGACGCGCTCAACGACGAGCACGGCACCGTCGAGCGGGGAGACGACGGGCTGCAGAAGGTCGCCGCCATGGCCGAGCATCTCGTGTTACTCGCCGAGGCCATCGACAAGGTCGCCGCGATGGGCGTCGATGACGATTCGGTGAAGTACCGGTTGGGCCGCGGCATCGCGCGGATGGAAGCAGCGATGAGCACTCCGGACATGTTCGGCCGGGTGGCCAACGCCCAAACCATGCGCGATGTGTCGCTGGAGCTCATGGACATTCAAGGCGCCGTCGCCACTCTGCCTGTCGATGCGCATGGCGCCGTCGCAGACGGGGGAGCGGAGTACGTCTTCCGGCTTGCGGGGCCGACGGGCATCTACGGTGGCACCCTCGAGGTCTTCCGCAACATGATCGCCCAGCACGCGCTCGGCCTCGGGCGGCCGAACTACTCGCCGCCGGCGAAGAAGCCCTAGAGTTCGGCGATCACCTTCGACGCCAACAGGTCCAGCGTTTCGTCGGAGCCGCGGTCGTGGGTGAACAACACGATCTGGCCGAAGCCGAGCTCCTGCAGTTCATGTAGCCGGTCGACGATCGCCGGGGGAGTGCCGATCAACCCACCCTCGTGCAACCCGAAAGCCGGTATGCCGAATCGCTTCTCGGCCAGCGCGCGCACCGTCGGTAATGATTCGTCATCCGGCGCGAGCGCCATGACGGCCTCGACGGAGAGCACTATCGTGTCAGGATCACGTCCGATGTCCGCGCAGAGCGACCGCAGCACAGCCGTCTTGTGCTCGAGTTCACCGAGCGCGTACGTCGGCACGTTCCACACGTCGGCATAGCGTGCGACCAACGGTAACGTGTACTTCTCGCCGACGCCTCCCACGATGATCGGCGGCCGGGGTGTCTGGACTGGCCCGGGCTTGATGGGCATGTCCCGAACGGTGAAATGCTTGCCCGCGAAGTCGATTCGTTCGTCGGAGAACGCCTGCCGCAGGATCTCCAGCGTCTCGCCCAGTCGCGCCGACCGCTCGGCGAACGTGCCCCAGTCGAGGCCAATCCGCGTGTGTTCATCCTCGATCGAACCGCTTCCGATACCTAGCTGAAGTCGGCCACCCGAGATCTGGTCCAGCGTGGTGGCCATCTTTGCGAGTACCGCCGGGTGCCGAAACTGATTGCACAGCACCATATGCCCGACCTGGATGCGCTCGGTTTGGCTGAGCAGCGCGGTGGCCAGGGTCCAGGCCTCCATTGACGGATAGTCGGGCGCTCCCGGACCGTACAGGTGGTCGTAGAGCCAGAGCGAGTCGATCCCGAGGTCGTCACAACGCTGCGCGCGGTGCAGGATATCGGCGAAGGTGAAGCCCATCTGAGGCAGGTAGACGCCGATCTCGGGCTTGGTCATCGCCTCAGTTCCAATCTTCCGTGGGTGATGGTGGCGACACCTCGGCTGGTTGCCTCGAACGCGAACGAATTCGCGTCGATGCCATAGGCATTCACCGTGAGTTCCTCGTCCAAAGGTGTCGGCGATGCGAACCTCACCGCCACTCGTGCCACCCGGCCGGGATCATCGATGCCGAGCAGGCCGAGAACTCGGTGGGTGCAGACCGCCATCGTGCACAGGCCGTGCGTGAACACGAAGTCGAATCCGGCTGCCCGCGCTACGTCGATGTCGAAGTGATGCGCCGACCAGTCACCGGATACCTCGGCGTAGCGATGTGCCGTGCGCGTGTCGACGTGCTGGCTGGCCGACCCGAGCGGGTGCCCCCGCGCATTGTCGGGGAATCGGTGATCGACCGGCATTGTGCCCAGGTCCGCGACGCCGTCAAGGCCGAGCAACACCATCGTCCACCACTGGTCGACGGCGACTGATCCGTCAGCGCCGACCTGCTCGAACTGCACCACGATCTGAGTACCCGCTCGAGACGTGCGCACCGCCGAGATCCATGACGACGTCTCCAGCCGTTCACCTGGAACGAGAGGCCGGTGCAACGCGATGTCGTGCTCGCCGTGCACCCCGCCGCGAACGCGCCGCCAGATCGCCTCGGGCAGGTCGGCCCTGGCGGCTTCCTGCGGGGTGAACACGAGGATCACCGGGAACACGGCAGGTACAGCTCGTCCAGCGAGCACGGCCGCGCTCTGGTCGCCGGTGGCAGCCGCGTAGGCCGCGATGACCTCCGGCGCCAGGTGGCCGGCGAATGGGCCGTGCCGGACGGGGGCCAGCGCCAACTCGCTCATGCCCGATGCCCGCTACCTGAAATGTGAGTGTCTGGATGACTGGGCACTTCAGGCAGCTTCTCCTTGCGGAGCAGCGGGCCCCGCACCTAGGTCAGTGGTGTGCGGGGTTGACGCTTCATCGCCTCCTGCCGTCCCCACCGCCGTGGTGGGGCTGGTCTTCCGGATGGCTCCACGTCCATCTCCAGCCGTGACGCTGGCGGCCGGCCTACTGCCGGTACCGGTCCCCGTACCCCCACTGTTGGTGGAGTCGCCGAGGCGGGCGAGGTTGATCGCCGCATTCAGATCCCGATCAATTGGTGGGCACCCGTTGCGGCAGTGGTAAATGCGATCACGCAGGCGGAGTTTGGTTTTCACTCCGCAGCGCGAACACAACTGTGTCGATGGGAACGATCTGGGTGCGGTCACCAGTTGCGTGCCGTACCAGGTGGTTTTGTAGTCGAGCTGGCTGCGGATACGACCCAGCGCGGCGTCACCCAATACCCGGTTGAGACCGCGTTTGCGCCGCCCGCCGCGTCGGCTCATGTTCTCGGCGGACAGCCGCTGCACGGCGACGACCTCGCGGCGGGTCGCCAGACGAGTGGTGACCGTATGAATCTCCTGCGCCCGGATGGCCGCGACCTTGGTATGGATCCGTCCTACTCGTGCGTTGGCGCGCTCCCAGCGTTTCGACGGCTCCCGGCGCGTCTGGGTGTCCGGGTCGTAGGGGCCGCACCGGCGGGCCGCTTGCCGTTGAGCCGCCCGCAGCCGCGACTGCATCCGGGTCAACGGTTTGGGCGCCGCCACCCGAGCCAGCTCGACCCCGTCAGCGGTGGCAACCACGAGCAGGTCCTTGACCCCGACATCCACACCCACCACCCGGTGCTCAGATCGGCCGGCGTGGGCGGGTCGGGTCTTTGCAGCTCACGATCACCTGAAACGCGCACTGCCAGCGCCCGCCGCCGAAACTCACTGTGGCCGATAGGATCCGCGCCGTGCCGGACTGCAGGCGGTGGGCCAGCTTGCGGGTCGACTCATGCGTACGGATGCGGCCGATTCGAGGCAGCACGACATGATGGTGATCGGCCTCTACGCGAATCGCTCCGGTGGTGAACCGCACCGACCGTGCCCAGCGATGCTTGGATTTGAATTTCGGGAACCCCACCGGGGCACCGGCCCGCTCCCCAGACCGCGACGTCGACCAGCTCTCCAGCGCGCGGGCCAGACCATCCAGGCCTGAGTTGTAGGCCTCCTTGCTGTTGGCTTCCCACCACGGCGCCACCTCGCTCTTCCGCGCGATCCAAGTTTTTCGCAGCTTGGCCAACGACCAACCCTGCGCAGGGGTCAACTCATCATCCGCGATGCCGTAGGTGCGCTCCGCGTTGCGCTGGTCCAGGTTGGCCTTCACCACACCGAGCATGTCGTTGAACGCGAAACGCGCCGCCCCACAATGCGACTCCAACATGCTCACCTGCGCCGGGGTCGGATCCAGCGCGAACCGGTAAGCCTGAGCGGACCAACCGTCGGGAATCTCAAACCGCGCCATCACCACCCCCGACGGCCAGTGGTGAATTCGCCGATCCGCGGTGCATGACCCAACCATCCCAGACCGCACCGACAACAAGCGGCACACTCACAACACACGCGATCACGCACATTTGGCCCAGCAGCCCCTAGCCCTGTACTTTCCGTGGTTCGCATGGTAACGACATTCTCAGAAAACGAGAAGATTGTTCTGAAACGGGGCACATTGATGAAGTTCACGTTCACCCATCCGATGCACAGCCATCCGTACAACCCGGAGCTGGTGACCGGGTCAGGCATCGCGACGGTGGCGGCCGCGGCAGAAGCGGCCGGGTTTCACGGCTTCGGCTTCACCGACCATCCGGCGCCGACGCAACGGTGGCTGGAGTCGGGCGGGCACGACGCGGTGGACCCGTTCGTGGCGATGGGATTCGCCGCGGCCCACACGACGACGCTGCGGCTGATCCCCAACATCGTGGTGCTGCCGTACCGCAACCCATTCGTGGTGGCCAAGTCCGGTGCGACGCTGGATCTGCTTTCGGACGGACGGTTCACCCTCGGCGTCGGCGTTGGGTATCTGAAGCGGGAGTTTGCCGCGCTCGGGGTGGACTTCGACGAACGAGGGCAGCTGTTCGACGAGGCGTTGGACGTGATCCGCGGCATCTGGACCACCGACCACTTCTCCTATGAGGGGCGGCATTTCACAGCAAGCGGCATCACCGCCCATCCGCGGCCGGTGAGTCGGCCTCACCCGCCGATCTGGATCGGCGGCAACACGGCTGCCGCCCGCCGGCGAGTGACGACGCATGGCGATGGCTGGTGCCCGTTCCCGGCTCCCGCGATGTTGGCCCAGACGGCGCGCACAGCGGAGATGAACTCGGACACACTGGGTGCCGGTATCGACGATCTCCACCGCCGTTTGGAGGCCGCGGGCCGAGATCCATCCGGAATCGACATCAGCTTCACAAATGCCGACGGGGGCAGCCCGGGCGACGACGCGTTCAACGCCGACGCCTACCTCAGCGGAGTGGAAAAGCTTGCAGCGCTGGGAGTTACCTGGTTACAGGTCGGGCTGCCCGGTGACAGCCTTGCGCACGTGCTTGACACGATCGAACGCTTCGGCAAGGCCGTCATCGGGCAGGTCCATCGCTAACCCGTCACTGAGTCGAGGAACGCACGGATGACGTCGACCGATTCCTGTGGCGCCTCAAAGGGCCAGAAGTGTCCCGTGTCGAACAAGTGCACACCACTTCCCGACGGCAGCATGTTCACGACATCCGGATCGGTGTAGAACTCGCGGGGCTGCACCGGGTCGTGTGCGCCCTGCAAAATCAGCACCGGTGCCGTCCAGGAGCTGATCAGTTTGGCGCGCCGATCGATCCACTCCTGCCGGAATGACGAGGAATGGAAGTAGCGGGGGACCGCGGCAGCGATGCCCGGGTGAGCGAACTCCTCGATGGTGCGGACGATGTCCGACGTCGCCACCGGACTTTCGGTCAACCATGTGTAGGCGGTGGCGACAAATCGTGGAGCGTCAGCCAGTACCGCTCGGGCGTCGGCCGACGTGAACAGTTGCTCCTGCGGATGCAGGCTGGGATGCAGATGCCACAGATGTTGTTGTCCGCGGGCATATCCGGTCACCCGGTCGCCCAGTGCGCTGACAAGGTGATCGCCGGGCGGTGTGCCACGGTCATGCGTCACCAACGCGAACTCGGAGATCCCCATCGTGTCAAGGAGGGCCTGAAGCTGGGTCGCCACACCCTGCTGACGGTAATCGCCGGTGCGCTTGTCCGATTGGCCATAACCCTTTAAATCAATTGCGACACAATGATATTTGTCGCTCAGCTGTTCCAAGGCGTAGTGCCATTGCCACCACGAGTCTGGCACACCATGCAAGAACACGACTGTGGGCGCCGATGGGTCGCCGGCTTCCACGCAGTGCCACGTGACGGTCTCGCTGTCGCCGGGCGCTTCCACGAACCTGTGCACCACCGTCGTATCGCCGAGCAGCTCGATCTCACCATCGGAGTTGGTCCTCGCGGCGTCGGATTCGGGGAGCTGATCCAGGAGCTCCTGGACACGCTGGAAGAGGTCCTCCGCAGCGCCGCCGCCGTTGAGCTCGGTGCTAACACGTTGCGGCGGCTCGGTGTAGGTATGGGCAAAATCCACGGTCATCTCGATGGTGCCTTTCTTTGGGGTGAGTGTTGCGATTGCCGTCATGCGGCGATCAGTTTCAGTGGAAGACGCTCGTGTCTGCGGATGATGTTGTTGACCGCCCACGTGGGTGGCGCCGCCAGCTCGATGCGGTCGACGCGTTCGACCAGAGCACTCAGCATGGCGTGTGTTTCGAGCCGTGCCAGGCCCTGTCCGGCGCAGGCGTGCGCGCCGTGGCCGAACCCGAGCTGACGGGTGGCGTCGCGGAGAACGTCGAAGGTATCGGGTGAATCCCATTCGCGTTCGTCGCGGTTGGCTGAGGCGTAGATGACGAGCACGCGAGCCCCTGCCGGCATGGGATGGCCGGCGATATCGGTGGCATCGCGTGACAGCCGAGTGAATGCGCGCAGCGGAGACTCGTAACGGATGACCTCATTGACCGCGTTCGAGATCCGCGACGGATCCTCCCTCAGGAGCTGCCATTGATCGGGATGCTCGGCGAACAGGTGCAGTGCATTCGAGATGGCACTGATCGTCGTGTCCAGTGACGGGGCGATGTAGTCGATCATCAGCGGTGCGCACTCGCTGTGCGACACCTTGCCCGCGTCGGCGGCAAGAAGGACCTCGTGACCTACGCTGCCCTCGATCAGACTGCGGTCCCGGACGACGCGACGGGCGAAGCGCAGCATGCGCAGTGTCGACGGCAGTGATTTCAGCCCATGGCGATTCATCGGGCCTAGAATGTCGAAAGTCGCTGCACCCCAGGGCAAGAGGTTCTCGCGTTGATCTCGGGGCCACCCGATGAGATCCGGCACCACCGCCATCGGCAACGCGCACGCGAGGTCGTCGACGCCGTCCACTTCGCCTCGCGTAAGCGCGGCCTCGACAACGCGCACGGCTTGCTCTTTGACGCTGTCGTCGATGCCGCGCAGCGCGCGGGGTAGCAGGCGGTGCGCGACGAGCTTGCGGCGCTGATCGTGTTCGGCGCCGTCGCTGCTCAACGTGGTACCGCCGGAAAGGCGGTTGGTAAGCGGGTTCAGCGCGACGCCTTTCCCGGAGATGAAGGTCTCGTCATCGCGCAGAGTGGTCTTGCACTCGGTGAACCGTGGCAATGCGTAGGCCCGGTGCTTCGACAGCCACACGACGGGTCCGAGGCGGCGCAACGCGGCGTAATGGGGATACGGGTCGACGATCGCGTCCGTGGAGTAGATGTTGGTTCGGTACGCGGGCACGCCGGTGTGCACGTCACGCATGTGATCGCATCCTTTGGTCGGGTCGAAATATCGGCATCGCGGAGCAAGATTCGTACGGGTCCCGGCTCGCGCACATGACCGTGCGGTCGGGTCGGATGATCGCTGCTTGGGCGCGGCCGCGGCTCAGCCAGTTCGCGAGTTCGCCACCGGCCTCGGCGACACGCACAGCGGCGCCCGCCTCTTCGACTGCCGTCCGTTGCGCGACGTTCAGGGGCCGCGAGGTGATGAGTGCGAAGCCGTTGCCGAGAACGGAGTCGAGGCGGCGGCCATCGGCGAGCACCGGGTTGGGACTGAGTGTCCCGGCCAGCTGTCGTGGTCGGCGTGATCGGTGACTGAGCGCCGAACGGTGCAACGCCGGCGTGCGGCTGTCGAGTATCTTGCTGCGCAAACCCGGGATCAGCTGCGCACGGCTGACGACGAGGCGCCGCATCAGATTGCCGAAGTCGGCCGCCTGCGGTCATCGCCCAGCCGACACTCAGCGCGAGCCGAATCATGTGACGGGTATGGGGTTTCCGTTCCTGCTCGTAACTGTCCAAAGCCGCTGCGGGAAGGTCGCCGGCGATGACGCCGGCCAGCTTCCATGCCAGGTTCATTGCGTCACGCACACCGGCTCCCATGCCCTGGCCGATGAACGGCGGTGTCAGGTGGGCGGCATCGCCTAGCAGGAAGACGTTGCCGCGCCGCCAGTGGTCGGCGATCTGCGCCTTGAACGTGTACTCGGTCACGCGGATCAGCTGGAGGTCACCGTCGTCAACGCCCGAGGTCCACGGTGCGATGAGCGGCTTTAGGGCTTCGACAGTGCCGAAGTCGTCGGCGGTTTCGCCGTCAAGAAGTCGAAACTCCCAGCGGTACCGTGATGCGCCGATGCGCATGTAGGTGCCTGCGCGGGCCGGATCGCACACCTGGTGCACGCCGTCCCACTGGTTGAGGTCGGCATCGGTGGCCACGTCCACCACAAGCCAGCGCTGGTCGAACTTCAGATCCTGCATCGCCGAACCGATTCGGGCGCGCACGATGCTGTTGGCGCCGTCGCAGCCCAGCACGTAATCGGCCTCTACGATGTGCTCTGACGCGTCGCTACGGTTAACGAACGTCAGTCCGACAGTGCCGTCGGCCCTTTCGACGATGTCTGTGACTTCGACATCGCCGATGAGTTGCGCGCTCGGGTATCGCTTCAGGTTGGCGCGCAACAGCGCCTCGAGTTCGGGCTGGTCGAACATGTTGGCCTGAGGGAAGCCGTGCACGCTGGCCGCACTGTCGCGCTGAAACTCGGCCAGCACCCGCATCGCGTGATCCAGGAGTCGCAGGCCTCGGGCGGGCCGGGATATCGCGGCGAACTCGTCGGCGATGCCCAGCCGCGCGACGATGCGGTAGATCTCGTCGTCCAGATGGACCGCGCGCGGCTGCGGATAGACGCTCGTCCAACGGTCGAGGACCAGGCAGTCGATGCCGTACTGCGCCAACAGGGTTGCGGCGGTGACACCGGTGGGCCCTGCACCCACGATGACGACGGGGTGTGAGGTCGCCGCCGTCACGGGTACCTCACGGAGGTGCGTTGGACGCCCAGGTCGATGGCGCCGTCGTCGGTCGCGACACTGAGCTCGACCACATCGCCGTGCTTCAGGTATTTCGTGTTCTTGGCTTGACGGTTGAAGAACGCCTTCCACTTGACGGCAGGCGGCAACAGCGACCCGATGATCTCGATCGGTTTGGCCGGTGCGCTCAGCGCGGTGCCTGCCGGCGTCCCCGTCATGACGAGATCGCCCGCGGCCAGATCCTGGAATCGGGCCAGCGATTTCAGCGCCCGCACCGGTCGGTAGATCATGTCGTCGTCGACGACCATGTTCTGCCGTATCTCGCCGTTGACCCGAAGCTGCAGGCGCAGATCGCTGAAGCGCTTCAGTTCGTCGGCGTCGAGCAGAACCAGTGCGGGGCCCACAGGCGTGAACGTCGGATACGACTTGGCCTCGTAGAACTGGGTTTGGGGGAGTTGGATGTCGCGGGCCGAGACGTCGTTGGTGACGACGAGTCCGGCGATGTAGTCGGACAACTTGGATTCGGAGATGGCCGTGCCGACGGGAATGTCCTGACCGATCACGAGGCCGATCTCGACTTCGTAGTCGAGGAATCTGACATGGCCTGGCTTGACGATGTCGTCGAAGGGACCGCTGATGGAGGCCGACGACTTGCGGAAGAAGGTCAGCGGAATCGACGAGGGATCCATGCCAGCGTCCTTGACGTGAGACGCGAAGTTGGTCATCTGGGCCACCACGCGGCACGGTTTCGTTACGGGAGAAAGCAACTCGAGCGTGTCCACCGGCACGGTATCGGTGCTGTGGGCTGCGGTCTCGATCGCCGAGCGGTCGGCGAGCAGTTCACGGGTGGTCGCCGCAATGGTGGCGATCTTCGCCGCGCCCGTGGACGTCTGAACCCACCATGCGTCGGCGGTGCGGAGAACGGATGTTGTCATGAGTTGGCTACTTTCAGGAGGCCGCGAAGGCGGGTAAGGGTGAACTCATTGCTGTCGCGCAGAGCGTTGATCATTGAAAGCGCTTCATGTGGTAGCGCTTTCGGATTGATGCCGAGAAAGTCCTTGGTCACCGGCGGGCCCCACTGGGACAGGCCCGAAGCCGCGAACTGTGCCCAGCCGGGTTCCAGCGTGTTGTCGAACATGTCGCCGTCGGCGAAGTGTTCGACGAGGAATCCGTCCGGATCGCGCCAGTAGTCGAACAGCTGGCTGCCCTGGATGTGGCGGCCGATCCCCCAGGAGCGGAAATAACCACGCTCGCAGAGGTATTCGCCTCCGGCGGCCAGCGCGTCGAGATCGCACACCTGGTAGGCCGAGTGCACGTAGCGATTGACCGGGCCGAGCGCCATCGCCAAAGTGTGATGATCGGTAGGGACGGCTCCCCGGTCGCAGCGGATGAAGCTCATCACCGGTCCGCGGTCGCGCTGGCCGGGGTAGAAGAGGAAGTCGCTGACGATCACCCCGAGGTTGTCGAGGTACCAGTTCAGCGCTTCGGTGTACCTGGTGGTCTGGACGACGACATGGCCGAGTCGCTGAACTCTGGCCGGCGCTCGGGGCGGGCGCTGCGTGGCGTTCGTTCGCAGAAGTTGGTCGCCGAAGTTCAAGACATGCGCGTCCTGGCGGGGCATTGCGGGCAGGACATGGGTGCCCGCGACGACCCGGACCGGGATGCCTGTCGGATCGATCAGGTCGACCCCCACGCCCCCGATTGAATCGGGAAGTGCCCGAACGGTCGCGCCGGTGGCGTCGGCGAGTCGCAGCACGTCGACGTCGTCTTGTGCCTTGAACGCGGTTCCGACGAACCGTGACCGGGCGCCGCGGCGCAGGATCACACACGGTGCACCGGGGTCCGTGCCGCGCAGCTGCACCTCATTGGGAGTGCGCAGTGCGATTGTAAAACCGAAGGCTCGCGCGAAGGTCTCCGCGCGTGCGAGGTCCGGTTTCTCGAACTCCAGCCAAGCGATGTCGGCGACCTTGATCACCGGATTCCGAGATCGCCCAGGATGCTCACCCCTCAGGGCACCCTGCTCGCTATGCAGGTCATTGTGGGTGCCGACCGTGTCGCCCATGCCCACCTCCTCGTTGACTGACGAAATCGTCACATACGGTGCAACGCTCAGTCAAGAGGTTCTGACGAAATCCTCAAAAGTGATGCATTCTGCTACCGTGGTAGACGTGGTCGATCAACCAGAGGCGCCCGTCAATCGTTTGGAGCGGCGCAAGCAGCGCACCCGCGGCGCCCTGATCAAGGCGGCGCAGGGCTTCATCGCCGCGGGCAGGCCCAACGTGCCCGTGCTGGAGATCACGCAGGCGGCCGATGTCGGAATGGGGTCGTTCTACAACCACTTCCAGAGCAAGGAAGAGCTCTTCGAGGCGGCGGTCGCCGACGTACTCGACAACCACGGCGCCCTGCTCGATGCGCTGACGGCGTCGATCGACGATCCCGCGGAAACGTTCGCCTGCAGCTACCGGCTGACGGGGCGGTTGTTCCGACGTCGCCCGACGGAGAGTCAGATCCTGTTGGCGAACGGCATGACCCTGCTGGCCTCAGAGCACGGCCTGGCTCCGCGCGCAAGGCGCGACATCGAAGAGGCCACCCGGGCCGGCCGGTTCAGCGTCGATGACCCCGAACTCGCTCTTGCGGTCGCAGGCGGCGCGCTGCTGGGGTTGGGCAATCTGCTGCGAAATGAGCCCGACCGAAACGACGCCGAAACCGCCGACCGGGTCACAGAAGACGTCCTGCGTCTGTTCGGGCTTCCCGCCGAGGAGGCTCGCGAAATCTGCCGACGCCCGCTACCCGATCTCGACGGCTTTGGCCAACCCGACTCGGCTGCCTGATTCACACCCTCGAAACTGAAGCTGTGCAGTGAATTCGCGCAATCCGCCTGCATTAGTTCAGTTTCGAGCGCACTAGCGGGCGGCCGTCATGTCCAACGCGATGTCGACGATCGACGCCCGCTGATCCCGCCGTTCGCGGAGAACAAGGGTTAGAACGCGGCCTCGGGCAGGCTCATGATCTCGTCATCGAGTGTCTCGATGATGCCGCGCAGCGCGTGGAGGCGCGGCAGCATGTTGGCGGCGAAGAACGCAGCGGTGGCGATCTTGCCTTGGTAGAACGCCTCATCGCCCTTCGAGGGGTGGCCGGACAGCGCGGCGTGCGCCACATTGGCCTGTACGAGCAGCCGCCAGCCGATCAGGAGGTCCCCGACGGCGAGCAGGAACCCGACCGAGGCGAGGCCGACTTTGTAGATTTCCGTTGACTCTTCGGCGGCCGCCATGAGGTAGCCGGTCAACGTGGCCGTCATCGCCTGGACGTCTTCCAGCGCGGCGCGCAGTTGGTCGGCCTGGGTTTTCAGCGCCGCGTCGCAGGTGTCGATGGTCTTGCTGATCTGCGCCGCGACGTGTGCCATCGCCTCGCCGCGGTCGCGAACGATCTTGCGGAAGAACAGGTCCAGCGCCTGGATCGCGGTCGTGCCCTCGTAGAGCGAGTCGATCTTGGCGTCGCGGATGTACTGCTCGATCGGATAGTCCTGCAGGAAGCCCGAACCGCCAAAGGTCTGTAGTGACTCGGTGAGGATCTCGTAGGCGCGTTCGGAACCCACACCCTTGACAACGGGCAGCAGCAGGTCGTCGACGCGGTGCGCCATCGACGGGTCGGCGCCCGAAACCTGTAGAGCGACATCGTCGTTCTGGTGGGCAGCGGCATACATGTACAGGGCGCGCAGCCCTTCGGAGTAAGCCTTCTGCGTCATCAGGCTGCGGCGCACATCCGGGTGGTGAATGATCGTCACCCGCGGCGCCGCCTTGTCGGTCATCTGGGTCATATCGGCGCCCTGCACCCGTTCTTTCGCGAACGCCAACGCATTGAGGTACCCGGTCGACAGGGTGCCCGCCGCCTTGACGCCGATCGTCATCCGCGCATTTTCGATGACGGTGAACATCTGAGCGATGCCGGTGTGAACATCGCCCACCAGGTACCCAACGGCGGGGATCCCGTGCCCGCCGAACGTCAATTCGCATGTGGGGGAGGCCTTCAGGCCCATCTTGTGTTCCAACCCGGTCACGAAGACGCCATTGCGGGGGCCGAGTTCGAGCGTGTCGGGGTCGAACAGATAGTTCGGCACATAGAACAAACTCAAACCCTTGGTGCCCGGTCCCGCCCCTTCGGGGCGGGCGAGCACTAGGTGGAAGATGTTCTCGGCCGTATCGCCGACATCGCCACCGGAGATGAACCGCTTCACGCCCTCGATATGCCAGGTGCCATCGGGTTGTGCGATGGCCTTCGTGCGTCCTGCGCCGACGTCCGAACCCGCATCGGGCTCCGTCAGCACCATGGTCGCCGCCCACCCGCGCTCCACACCCATTGCCGCCCAGCGCTTCTGCTGCTCGTTGCCTTCGATGAAGAGCGCGTTGGCCATGACGGGTCCAGTGGCCCACCAGAACCCGGCCGACGGGTTGGCACCGGCCAGCATTTCGTAGACGCCCCACACCAGCGGCGAAGGCGCCGCGACGCCGCCGATCTCCTCGGCGATCCCAATTCGCCACCAGTCGGCGTCCTTGATCGCCTGCACCGACTTCGCCAATTCGCCGGGCACGCTGACGGTGTGGTTATCCGGGTCGAACACCGGGGGGTTGCGGTCGGCGGCGGCGAACGACTCGGCCACCGGCCCCTCCGCCAATCGGGCGACCTCGTCGAGCATCGTGCGCGCGGTGTCGACGTCGAGATCGCCGTAGCCCCCCGATGCGAGGACGTCGCCGAGATTCAACACCTCGAACAAGTTGAATTCGATGTCACGGACATTGGCGATGTAGTGCCCCAACGCATTTCCCTCCGCTAAGCAACCTGGAGAAAGTGTGGCCGAGCAGGGAAAACGTACGCAACCGTAACCCGCCGCACCCTACGGTGACGGAACCGTAGGGTGCGAGGTCAACTCGCTGTATGTGACGCGCGTCACATCGCGGGCAGCCCGGCGGTCACGTCGGCACGCGCGGCATCGAAGCTGAGATGCCCTTTGATGGGCAGGCATTCAGGTGGCGGGTCCTCGTAACTCCACGCCACATCGTCGACGACGGTGTCGCCGACCACCGCCGCCCAGTACGTCGCGTAGCCCTTGTAGTTGCAGTAGCTGCTCGTCTCGGTGCGTCGCAACATGTCGGTGCGGACAGCCGACGGATCGACGTAGAGCCGAGGTTCCAGCGCGGTTTCGAACACGATCACGGTGTCCGTGGTTTCAACGAAGGTGGCACCTGCGACGGTGACCCGCAGTGCTCGGTTCGTCGGTCGGCAGTCGATGCGGTGATACGGATTCGGTGGGTAGTGGACGAGCGTGCGCCCCTCCTCGAGCCAGGTGTCGACCGCGTCCCAGGCCACATGGACGTACCCCGGCGCCTCCGGCTCGGGATCGCTGGGAAGGTCGCCGACCTCGTCGACAGGGAACGCATAACTGAGTGGGTGATCGCGGCGGTGCACCATCAGCGCCCGCTCGGTGTCGATGACCACTTCGCCGTTGCGGATGCCCTGAACGCGTCGTGGATGTGGCTCGACAAAGACGACGCCGTCGGGCAGTGGAGGGGAGAACCAGCCGGCCGGCTCCTTGCTGAGCGGGCCGCGCCCGGCGACAAGACTCATTTCCTCAGCTTTACAGAAAGTCGCGTGGCGGGATCGCGCAAAGGGTGGAATGGGACGCGGGGGATGGACGAATGGGGTGGGGATGAAGCGACTCAACGGCGTGGACGCCTTGATGCTGTACACCGAGACTCCTGAGATCCATATGCACACGCTGAAGATCGGCGTGCTCGACGTATCGGGCCTCGAAGGTGGATACAGCTTCGACCTGTTCCGCCAGATTGCGTATCCGCGGCTGCAGGCTATGGCGCCGCTTCGCCATCAGCTCGTCGACGTCCCACTGAAGCTGCACCACCCGATGTGGGTGGTGAACGACGACATCGACTTCGACTATCACGTTCGCCAGGCGCGGGTGCCTGCCCCCGGCGGACGCCGTGAACTGGATCAACTGATCGGTGAGATCGCCAGTACACCGTTGGATCGTGGCCGTCCATTGTGGGAGATGTATGTCGCCGAAGGTCTCGCCGATAACCGCATCGCGATCATCCACAAGGTCCACCACGTGCTGGCCGACGGCATGGCGTCGGCCAATCAGATGACCGTGGCGATGGCGCCGTTCGATCCGACCCAAGACAACCGTGTCTCCGAGGGCTCCGACGCGGCTTGGACACGCGCGGATCTGCTGAAGGCCGCCGGACGTGATCATGTGGGACTCATCCGGAAGCTACCCCGTTTGGTGAAGGAGACGGCGACCGGGGTTTCGCGGGTCCGGCGCCGGTCGAAGGAGCGGGGCCAGCATCCCGATCTGGCCCGCAACTTCTCCCCGCCAACATGTTTCATCAACCACGTAGTGACACCGGGGCGCCGGTTCGCGACGGCGCCGCTTGCCCTCGCAGACGTCAAGGAAACCAGCAAGCACCTCGGGGTCACACTCAACGACATCGTCTTGGCGACGGCTGCGGGTGCGCTGCGACGGCTGCTGTTGCGCTACGACGGTCGCGCCGAATCGCCGCTCATCGCCGGTGTGCCGGTGAGTTACAACACGTCGCGAGAACGCTTGGTGGGCAACGAGTTCACCTACATCACCCCGTCATTGCCGGTACATATCGACGACCCGCTCGAGCGCGTGCGATTGACGTCGATGGGCACCACCATCGCGAAGGAAAATCACCAGTTGCTCGGGCCGACCGTCCTGCCTGCGTGGCTGTCATACCTTCCCCCTGCACTCGCGCCGGGGATGTTCCGCAGCCAGGCCAAGCGGGTCGAGTCGGCCAGCGTGATGAACCTCGTCATCTCGAATGTGCCTGGACCGCGAGAGCGGGGAGACATCGAGGGTGCGACGGTCAGCGAGATCTACTCAGTCGGACCGGTGGTGACGGGCTGCGGCATGAACATCACGGTGTGGAGCTATGTCGATCAACTCGCCATCTCGGTGCTGACCGACGACCTCACCTTGGACGATCCGCATGAGGCGACCGACGCGATGATCGACGCCTTCATTGAAATCAGAAGCGCTGCAGGGCTATCCACTGACTTGACTCCCGTCGGCTCCGCGATGCCACTGGCCGCGGCAGCGGGTTGAGCGCTAACCGAGGACGGGAAAGCGGCGCTGCTCCGCCAGTCGGTTCAAGCCCTTCTGCATTACCTTGCGGACATAGGCGTCCACCTCGGCGACGTCAGGGTCCTCACCGAATCGAGCGGTGATGTCGACGGCGGGCAGGACCTGCGTGACGATCTTGCTTGGCAGCGGCAGGTTCATTCCGCCGAGCGTCACCCCGAATGGGAGACCCACCGCGATCGGTACGAGCTCGCTGCGGGTCAGGCGCTTGATGATGCCTACCCGCTTGGCGAGCCAGGTGCCGCGGGTCAGGAAGAACTGTGTTTCCTGCCCGCCGATCGACACGATCGGCACAATCGGCACGCCGGCTTCGATGGCCGTCCGCACGTATCCGGTGCGGCCGTTGAAGTCGATGACGTTCTGCTCCTGTGTCGGCCGCGTGGCGTCGTAGTCCCCGCCGGGGAAGACCATCACCGCAGCGTCGTCGGCGAGTGCTTTTGCGGCGTTCTCTCGGCTGGCCGGAATCACCCCGAGTTGACGGAAGATCTTCTTGATCGGCCCGACGGACAGCATGTCGTGGCTCAGCGTGTAGAGCGGCCGGTCGTAACCGAACCGGTCGTAGTAGTCGACCGCGAAGATCGGCAGGTCGGTCGTCGTCGAACCGCCCGAGTGGTTGGACACGAGCAGTGCCCCGCCAATCGGGATCCGGCCGAGGTCCTTGACCTCCGAGCGGAAGTACCGCTTGACGACCGGTCTCAGGATTCCGACGACTCGCTTCGTGAAGTCCGGATCCCACTTGGTGATCGCCTGGTCTTCGACCAGCTGTAGTGATGGCATGTACGCCCCCTGTTGACTGTTCCCCGGCCACTTGCTCGAGAGGATGAGACCTTCCCTGCAATGACCGCCCCGAGACATCAGCGTTACAGAGTGGGCTCTAGATGTCACGTCGATGTGAGGCATCCCATACCGCTGCGTACGGTCGACAGGGCAACGAGTCGACAATCGAACCTTTACAGAACCTCACAAAAGTGTCACGCTCTTTGTTGTGCCGCAGTTGGACGACATCGTGGATAGGACACCCATGGCAACCCGATCCTTTACTGCCGATGACGAGGCCGCTGGCATCGGCCCGATCGATCGCCCGGCAGTGGTCGCGGGCATCCTCCGCTACCAACTCAATGTCGTCGCATCCTCCACGGAAGACGTCGTGCAGTCCGCCGGTGGATGGTTGTGCGACCGCGCGAGGGCGGGGTGGGACGTCAACGTGCTGATCGCTGGGGGCGGTGACCCCCGACCGTTCGCGATTCTCGGCGCGACGGCAGTCGACCTGGACGAGGGTTTCGTCTCGATGGTGAAGAGTGCTTCGCGAGTTGGGGCGCTGGCGGTGAGCGCGGATCTGCTGGGCACCGACACGCGCGTGCGTGAGGAGATCCTGCGGATGTTGAAGCGCGGACTCACCGATGTCGTCGTATGGGGCAAGCAGTGGCCTGCCGAGCTCGGTCGTCAGGCCGACGCGGTCAAGCACAGGGTGAGCCCCGCGGCACGGGCGTTCAAGACGCACGCCCTTGTGGCCGCTGATGTTTCGTCGGCTTCGGTCACACCGACAGAGACGCTCTTCCGGGTCGGAACCGGGTCGTTCCGTCAGCTGTACTCCGTCTGATACTTGGGATCGCTACCTGTGCCAGCCGCGGCGGCGCAGCCACCAGTCGCGCGCTACCGCGATGTAGATGAGGACGGCGAAAAAGATCAGGAATCCGTCTTCAACATGCCCGACGTGGTTGCCGTGCATCATCACCAGCAAGAACGTCGCAGACAGCAGGCCGCCGATGTGGATCACCTTGTAGTTCTCCTTGGACCAGCCCCATCCCGCGGACGGCACATCTTCGACGTCAGGCACACTGCTGCCGGTGTGTCGTTCCACCTCGGTGTTGGCCATGGCTGCTCCTCACGATCGCTGAAGTCTGGGGTCATTCTGGCATAGGCCTACTACGCAGCGCCGTACACCCGCGGTGACGTCGTTCGCGGATTGCTGCCGGTGACCAACGCGGACGCGGTAGCGTCATCGTCGCACCACAGGGGGTCACTATGGCGGGGCAGTTCGAGGGCAAGGTTGCCTTCATTACCGGTGCGGCGCGGGGGCAGGGTCGCTCACACGCCGTTCGATTCGCCGAAGAAGGCGCGGACATCATCGCCTTCGACTTGTGCGAGCAGATGCCGACCGTGCCGTATCCGATGTCCAGCCCGGAGGACCTCGACGAGACCGTCAATCTCGTCGAGAAGACCGGCCGCCGCATCGTGGCCGAGCAAGGCGACGTCCGCGACTTCAAGCGCTTGCAGGCCGCGGTCGCCAACGGCGTCGCAGAACTTGGCCGCATCGACTTCGTGCTCGCCAATGCGGGGATACTTCCTGCCACCGACGAGGACATGAACGACGTGGCGTGCTACGTCGACGGTATCGACGTGCTGCTGAACGGCGTGTACTACACCATCGAGGCGGCCCTGCCCGCACTGGTCGAGCATGGTGAGGGCGGAGCGATCGTCATCACCAGCTCCACGGCAGGGCTGAATTCCTTGTGTCCTCGGTTCAGCGTACGAAGTCATGGCTTGGCCGCTTATCAAGCAGCCAAGCACGGTGTCGTCGGCCTGATGCGTTACTACGCATCGGCCTTGGCGGAGAAGAACATCCGCGTCAACACGGTGCATCCGACGGGAGTCGCAACGCCGATGCTGATGAACGACTACATCGAGGAGTACTTCGGCGAGCATCCCGAGGCGCTTTCCTCACTGCAGAACCTGTTGGCGGTCGAGCTGATCGAGGCATCCGACATCAGTGAGGCGATGGTGTATCTGTGCGGTCAGTCCGGTCGATACATCACCGGTATCACGCTCCCTGTCGATGCCGGGCTCAGCATCAGAAAGTAAGAGTCAGCGGATTTCGCTGTAGCGGCGCAGTGCCTCCTTGCGTTCCGACGCGTGGTCGACGATCGGCTCGGGATAGTCGTCGTCATCGACTTCTGGCACCCAACGTCGAACGTAGGCGCCATCCGGATCGAACTTCTTGCCCTGTGTGGCCGGGTTGAACACCCGGAAATACGGTGCGGCGTCGGTGCCGCAGCCCGCCGCCCACTGCCAGCCGTGTTGGTTACTGGCCATATCACCGTCGACCAACTGCTCCAGAAACCATTTGGCGCCCCACTGCCACGGCAGGTGCAGATCCTTGACCAGAAATGACGCGACGATCATGCGCACGCGGTTGTGCATGAAACCGGTCTCGGCCAGCTGGCGCATACCCGCGTCGACGATCGGGAAGCCGGTCCGGCCGACCTTCCACGCCTCGAACATGCGCTTGGCATCGCGACCGTCGTCCACCTCAATCGCGTCGAACCCACGGTTCCAGTTCCACCAGGCACTGTCTGGCCACTCGTAGAGGACGCCGGCGTAGAAGTCGCGAAAGGCCAACTCTCGCAGGTACGCCTGCGCGCCCTTGCCTCCACCCAGATCGGCGGCCATCGTGCGCGGATGGATCGTGCCGAACTTCAGATGCGCCGACATCCGGCTGGTGCCGTCGAGGTCTGGCCGGTCACGCGCGTCCGCGTAGTCGCTGAGCTTGCTGTCGACGAACTTCTTCCATTGCTTGCGCGCCGCCGCCTCGCCCACCGATACCTCGAGCTCGACTCCGCCGTCGGGAATGTCGACTCCGCCAGGGACGTCGGCGGGGTCGATCCAGCGCGCGGTGTTCGCGCCCGACTTGGCCGGTGGCCGCCAGCCGTGTCGGCGCCACCCGTCGTAGAACGGCGTGAAGACCTTGTATGGCGTGCCATCACCCTTGGTGACCCGGCCAGGGGAGACGAGATACGGCGACCCCGACTCCTCAAGCGGTATCTCGCCGAGTGCCGCGCGGACCGCGTCGTCACGTCGCCTGCCGAACGGCGAATAGTCCGCCGACACGTGGACCGTTGTCGCACCAATCGCCTTTGCCAGCAGTGGAATTCGCTTCTCCGGCCGCCCACGGGTCACTATGAGCTTGCCGTCGAGGCTCTCGCGCAAGTCGCGTAGTGCGTCGTAGAGGTACTGCAGCCTGCGCGGCCCCGACGATGCCTTCAGCCGCGGGTCCAGCACATAACAGGCCAACACCTCACCGTCGGACGCGGCCGCGTCGAGCAGCGGCGGCAGGTCATGCAGTCGCAGATCGCGCCGGAACCACAGCAACGTGGGCATGCCCTTGATGCTGCCCGAAATTGCGGCTAAAGAAACAAGATGCAGTTTTGGAGCGGCACAGCGTTCATGAAGACGTCCGACGCCGTCGCGGTGGCGCAGATGTTCGACGAGGCGGGATATGACGGGATCCTCACGCACGACCACATGATCTACCCGCGTGAGCTGTCGTCGCCCTACCCCGATTCACCTACCGGCAAGCCGATGTGGGCGCCCGATACCGCCTGGCCCGACCCCTGGGTGCTCACCGGCGCGATGGCGTCGGTGACGCGACGGCTGCGGTTCTCCAACGCGGTGTTCATCGCGCCCGCCCGGCCGCTGCTTGACGTCGCGAAGCAGGTCGCCACCGCCTCCGTCGTCTCGGACGGCCGCGTGTCCCTTGCCGTCGGCGTCGGATGGATGCGCGAAGAGTACGAGCTGATGGGGCAGGACTTCGGCAACCGCGGTAAGCGGCTGAACGAGATGATCCCGGCCTTGCGCGCGCTTTGGAGCGGCGGCTGGGTGTCGTGGAGCGGTGAGCACTACGAGGTGCCGGAGGTGATGATCGAGCCCCATCCCGAGGGACCTGTGCCGATTCTGTGCGGTGGTGAATCCGATGCGGCGCTGCGGCGTGCCGCCAGATTGTGCGATGGCTGGGTGGGCTACGCGTACGCGTGGGACGACGCGGTCGGCTATGTCCAGAAACTGAAGGACCTTCGCCGCGAGTACGGCAGGGAGAACGAGCCCTTCGACATCCTGCTCGCGCTGCTCGAGCCGCCGACGCCCGATCTGTACAAGCGCGCCGAAGACATCGGTATCACGCAGGTGATGGGTGCGCCATGGATGGGCCAGGATCTGCCGCCGGGTGGTGCCGAACGATTCCGGGAGCCGATCGAACGGTTCGCCGAAACCATCATCGAAAAGGTGCGCTGACATCGCGACGCTGGATTGCGTCATCAATGACTGTGGTCAGTACGCCTAGCTCACGCGGTCTTTGAACTTGTAGTAGGCGCCGGCGAAGGGCAGGAACCATGGAGGTCCGAAGTGTCCCGGGATGCGACGGAACTCGAAGTCGCCCCAGACGTTCGACTCGGGGACGCCGGACATGTACTCGGCCATCTGGCGGCCCATGTAGGTAGCCATTTGGACTCCGTGCCCGGCGTATCCCATGGCGTAGTAGACGCCGTCGTGTTGGCCGGCGTGGACCAGCCGGTCGAGGCTCATGTCGACCTGACCTCCCCAGCAATAGTCGATGCGGGCGTCGGCCAGCTGGGGGAAGGTGCGCACCATGGCGTCCCGCAGGAGTCTGCCGCTCTTTTCGTCCGATTGCGGGTTGGACATCGCGAACCGCGCTCGGCCGCCGAAGAGCAGGCGGTTGTCGGGTGTGATCCGGAAGTAGTTCAGGAGGTTCTTGGAGTCTGAGGCCATCCGTCGGGTGGGCAGAAGGTCGTCGCATACGGGTGCGTCGAGCGGCTCGGTGGCGATGATGAAGCTGCCGACAGGGGCGATCCGGACCTGGTGCCAGGAAAACGGCCGGCGGGTGTATGCGCCCGTTGCCAAAAGGACCTGCTCTGCGCGCATCTGGCCTCGAGGGGTCTCGAGCTCGTGGCCGGAGCCGATCTTGGTCAGCCTCCGTACAGGCGCCTGCTCGTGGATCGTCACGCCGGCGCGCTCGGCTGCCTCGCCGAGGCCGCGGATGTACTTGCCGACATGGAGACCGGCGCTCTTCGACTCGACCATTGCGCCGTGGAACGCATCCGAGCCGATCTCGCGACGTATCTCGGACTTCGGGATCAGCTGTGCCTCCACTCCCAGACGTGTGGTCAACAGTTCGTGGGTCTTCTCGAAGCCTTGGTAGTGGGCCGGTTTGGACGCGAGGTTGAGCTTGCCGGTGCGGGCGAAATGGCAGTCAATGTGTTCGTCTGTCACCAGCTTCTCGATGAGGTCGATCGCCTCGGTGTAGGCGCCGTACAGCCGCACTGCGGTGTCGAAACCCAGCTTGGCCACCGCGTCCCTGATGCCGATCGACATGCCGGTGGTCGCCATGCCACCGTTGCGACCTGAGGCGCCGAACCCGACGGTGTTCTGCTCGAAGAGATCGACCTTTGCTCCACGGCGGGCCAAGTGCAGGGCCGCCACCACACCGGTCAGGCCACCACCGATCACGGCCACCCCGGTGCGTCCCTCCACGCTGGTCTTCGATCGCTCGAGGCAATCCTTCGGCGCGGTGTCGAGCCAATAGGACGAGAACTTCATTTCGTACTCCTCACGGGGAAGACGGGCCTCCCGGATGGTTGACAGTTCCCGACTATAGCCATATGGTCGACCATCGACAACCTACAATCGACCACCAGGAGAACTCATGGCACTCGACTGCAAGCCGAAGTTCGTCACGTTCGACATGAACGGAACGCTGATCCAGTTCCGTATCAACCACGCGATCCGTGGGGCGCTGGGCGACCGCCTCCCGGCCGAGATCGCCGACGACTTTCTGCGGGCTTGCAGCGCGTACCGGATCGACGAGTGCATGGGCGACTACAAGCCGTTCCACCAGATCATCGGTCATTCTTTGGAACGAACCATGTGCAGGTTCGGCCTGGAGTACCGCGATGAAGACGCTCGGGCGGTGTACGACGTGATCCCGACGTGGCAGCCGTACCCCGGTGTCAGCGAGGCACTGAACCGCCTGGCTGAGGCCTACCCCCTGGTGATCGTGACGAACAGCGACGACGCGTTTGCGTCGCGCCTGATGGAGAATCTCCAAGCCCCGTTCGAGGTATTGATCACCGCCGAGCAGATGGGCGTCTACAAGCCTCGGCTCCGTGCGTTCGAGTACATGCTGGATCAGCTCGGCGCGGCACCCGACGAGATCGTGCACGTCTCCGCGAGTCCGAGGTACGACCTCCGTTCTGCGGCCGTCATGGGTATCAAGCACAAGGTGTATGTGGACCGGGGCTTCGAGGAGGACGAGCCGTGGCTCGGCTACGAGCGGATCTCGGACATCGCCGACCTGCCCGTGGTTCTTGGCCTCCCGCGTCTTTGACAGGACGGGTCTTCCTCCGCCTCGGCAGAGAGTCCGTGCTGAGTCCTGTGCCGTGTCCTTGACCTTCGGCAGCGGCGCACCGGTATGGTCGACAAAAGACCACGAGAGGCGGCGGGATGGACCACAAGTTCGCAGGGCTGGAGCGGACGACGACCCCGGAGGGTGTGTACCGGGTGCTGCGGGCAGCGATTCTCGACGGGACCGTCCCTCCCGGTGGACAACTGCGCGAGAGGGACATCGCGACGGATCTTGGCGTCAGCCGGTCCCCGCTTCGCGAGGCACTGACCCGGCTCGAGGAGGAGGGTCTGATCGTGAAGTTCCCCTTCCGCGGTGCGTTCGTCGTTGAGGTGAGCGCCCGGGACGTCGCCGAGATCGCCTCGATCCGGTTGCTTGTCGAGCCGTACGCCCGGGAACTCGCTCTCGAAACCCTGCGCGGTCCCGAGCGGCCCAGGTTGACTCAGACGATCGAGGACCTTCGGCAGGCGACGGACAAGGGCGACATCCCGGCCAGCATCGATGCGCACCTCCAGTTTCACCGACTCTTCTACGACTTCTCGGGACACGGCGTCCTACGCGGCCTTTGGAACGGTTGGGAAACCAAGCTGCGCCTCTACCTCACGGTCGACCATCGGTCCTACAGCGACCTGCACGACATCGCTGCCGAACACGAGAGGCTGGCTGCAGTCGCTCTGGAGGGCGACATGGACGTGTTTCGGCGGGAACTGGCACAGCATTTCCAATCAGCACTGCGAGGTCCGGCGGACGACCCGGTGAACGGGCCCATCGCCCAGGCTTGAGCGCAGGCGCCATCCGAGGGGCACGAAGCAGCCTATTGACAACTGAAAGCTCTGGCGTATGGTCGACAATCGACAGACGACCACAGATTGCGCCGAACAAGGAGGCTCCGAACAGATGACTCGGACTCAGACTCAGAGCAGTTCGGCCACGGAACGGCTCCAGGCCCTCGGTCTCGATCTGCCCGCCGTCGGTAAGAGCTCGATGTATCTGAACCACCAAACGCTTGACTCCATTGTTTACGTCGCGGGTCAGCTGCCCTACAAAGACGGCGACCTTTTGGGTCAGGGCACTCTGGGTCGGGACGTCGACCTCGAGACCGCCCGGGGGCTGGCGCGCCATGCCGCACTGAACGCGCTCGCTGTGGCCGCGGATGCGGTTGGCGGCTTGGACCAAGTCCGGGTTGTTCAGATGCTGGTTTTCGTGGCCAGTACGCCCGAGTTCGGTCAGCAGTCGAATGTCGCTGACGCGGCCAGCGAGCTGCTCGTCGACGTCCTCGGCGAAAACGGGCGGCACGCCCGGACAGCCATCGGTGTCGCCGGTTTGCCGCGGAACAGTCCGGTTGAAATCCAAATGGTCTGCACTGCGGTGTAGGGCGACCGACAGTCGAGGAGTGCAGCGTGCACCGGCATCAACGAATACTTGACCGCCTGGCCGGCCGGGTGGACACCCCCGCGCCCATCGTGCTGGCCGATGTCATGCAGCGGAACATCGACCGCATGCAGGGCTTCGCCGCCGAACACAACCTGGACATGCGGCCCCACGTCAAGACGCACAAGTGCCTCGAGGTCGGTCGACGCCAGGTCGACGCCGGGGCGGTAGGGATCACTGCCGGCACCGTCGGTGAGGCGGAGGTTTTCGCGGCGGCCGGGTTCGACGACATCTTCCTCGCCTACCCGGTCTGGCCGTCGGGTACCAAGGGCGACCGGATCCGCCATTTAGCGCAGACCGTCCAGATGCGCGTGGGGGTGGACAACGTCGCGGCCATCGAGGCCCTCGCCGACGCCATGGGTGACGAACCGGACCGTCTCCAGGTGGTGGTGGAAATCGACTGCGGCGCACGCCGGTCCGGAGCGCCGCCAGCGGCCGCGGGTGACCTCGCACTTACAGCCCGCAAGTACGGGCTGGTGCCTGTCGGGGTGTATACCTATCCGGGGCATGGCTGCTTCGGTCCAGCCTCCCGTGAGCCAGCCGCGCACGACCAGCACACCGCGCTGACGGCCGCGGTGAAAAGCTTTGGCGCCGTCGGGATCACCGCCGAAGTGGTCAGTGCGGGCTCGACGCCCACAGTCGCCTTCTCCACCAGCAACGTGATCACCGAAATCCGTCCCGGCGAATACGTCTTCTGCGACCTGAACAACGCCCGGCTCGGCGCATGTGAGGAGGACCAGATCGCGCTGTTCGTCGCCGCCACCGTGGTCAGCGACTGGGTCCCGGACCAGGTCATCCTCGACGTCGGCACCAAAGCCCTTGGCCGCGAGGGCACCCCCGAACTCGGGTACGGCGGCATTGCCGGGCGCAAGGCGGTCCTCGCCAGACTCAACGAGTACCACGGGTTCGCCGCAGTGCCCGCCGGCGAATCGCGCCCAAGCGTCGGCACGGTGGTGCCGGTAGTGCCCAACCACGTATGCCCAGTCGTGAACAGCTTCGAGGAGCTGATTGTGACCGACACCGAAGGCACGATGCTGCAACGGTGGCCCGTCGCCGCCCGTGGACTTCTCAACTGACCCCCAAACCCAACAGGAGAACCTGAGATGAGACTCGAGAAGGTCACAGCGTTGGTGACCGGCGCCAACAGCGGAATCGGACAGGCGGTGAGCTCCCACTGCCGCCGCGAGGGCGCACGGCTGCTGCTGACCGGTCGTAGGGATCGAATAGACACCGCGCAGCCCGACGACCTGTACGTCCCCGGGGACCTCAACGACGAGACGTTCGTCGCTGCGTTGGCCGAACAGGCCGCCGACACCTTCGGTTCCGTCGACGTGGTCGTCCTGAACCACGGCCTGCAGGCCAGCGGCCCACTCACCGAGATGGCCTACGACGACGCGAGGAATGTGCTCCACAGCAACCTGCTCAGCGCGTTCTTGGTGATGAAACACTTTGCGCCGCTGATGCCCTCGGCTGGAGGCTCATTCGTCTGCGTCGGCTCACGGCTCGGCATTGTCGGCAAGCCGGAGGAAGTGCTGTACTCCGCAGCCAAGGGCGGCCTGATCATGCTCGCCAAGGGCGCCGCGATCGAGTGGGCTCCGCGCAACATCCGGGTCAATGTGGTCGCCCCCGGCCTGACCGCGACCCCGATCATCGAGGCGTCCTTCCAACGCAGGTCCGACCCCAAGGCGTACCGCAGCGAGCGCGAGTCCCAGATCCCGCTACAACGCCTCGCCACGCCTGAGGAAGTCGCCGACGCTGTCCTGTTCCTCGCGTCGTCCGAATCGTCGTACATCACCGGAGCGGTGCTTCCGGTTGATGGCGGGTACACCGCCTTCTGATCGGCTAGGGCAGCGCACGGGTCGGTGCGGTGAATTCGCAACCGACACAACAGGATTAGCCGCGTTTAACGCGCAGCGGGCGCGCGTCAAAAGATCCGCCCAAGCCCGCTTGTGCTATTGCGTGGCGGTCAGATCCTCAACAGCCTTTTGCATGTGATGGCTGACGGCACGCTGAAGTCCCTCGCTGTCGCCCGCTTCCAATAAGTCCAGGATGCTCTGGTGTTCCTGCACGAGGTCATCCACTCGCGGGTAGGAAACCTCGAGATTGATTATGCACATTCTCGATTCGGCTGCCAGCGTGTCGTAAATCCGACGCAAGCGCGAATTTTTCGAGCCTTCTACGAGGGTCGTGTGGAACTGCATATCCAGTCGTGAAATTGCGTGCCAGTCCGACAATTCGATCTGTTTCGCCATCTCAGTAAGAATTTCTTTCAGTGCGGCGCCGGTCCGGTTCATCTGATCCTTTGGGGCGGCCAGTAGTATTCTGGCAGCGGCGGATTCCACCGCTTCTCGGACGGCATAGATCTCTTTTATGTCATCGGTCGACAACTCCGGTACGAAGACACCGCGATTGCGCAAACTGACGAGGATTCCTTCTTGGGCCAGCCGTTGCAGGGCCTCGCGAAGTGGTCCCCTGGAGGTGCGCAGTTGACCTGCCAGGACAGATTCATTAATTTGCTGTCCCGGGCGGAAGACGCCCTGGACGATTTGTTCCCGCAGGTGATCGGCGATTAATTGCGCCGTGGGCCTTCCCTCTAATACAAGCAGTTCTCCCGGTGCTGCCATATAGTTTTCCTTACCTCGGTCGTGGCCGAAAAGCGCTTCAGCTTGCTATTGTGGTGTACTTGTACTCGAGAAACTCGTCGATACCAATCTTACCGCCTTCACGTCCCAACCCGGATTGCTTGACACCGCCGAACGGTGCTGCGGGATTCGATACGATGCCTGTATTCAGGCCGACCATTCCTACTTCCAGCGCTGAAGAGATGCGCATGGCCTTATCGACACTTTCGGTGAAGACATATCCCACAAGTCCCCAGTCGGTGTCGTTTGCGAGGCGGACGGCGTCGTCCTCGCTGTCGAAGAGGGTGATCGCCGCCACCGGACCGAAAATCTCTGTTGTCATCAGTTTCGAGTCCAGGGGAACGTCCGTCAGGACGGTCGGGGCGAAGAAGTACCCGGGTCCCTGCGGGCGGCCTCCGCCGGTGAGGATGCGGGCACCCTTGGCAACGGCGTCAGCAACCAATTCTTCGACCTTGTTCAGGCCCGCCTGTTCGATGAGGGGGCCAACCTCCGTACCTTCCACCGCGCCGTTGCCCACTTGCAGCTCGGACATTCTCTTGGCGAGCTTGTCGCCGAATTCCTCTGCGAGGGAACGGTGTACGAAGAAGCGGTTCGCAGCCGTGCATGCTTCGCCCATGTTGCGCATCTTGGCCTTCATGGCACCGTCGACGGCGCGCTCGACGTCTGCGTCTGAGAGGACGATGAAGGGTGCGTTGCCTCCCAGTTCCATGGAGGAGCGCATGACGTTGTCCGCTGCCTGACGCAACAGGATCTTGCCGACCTCGGTGGATCCCGTGAAGCTGACCTTGCGGGCGACGCCACTGCTCATCCACAGCCCGACCACGGTGGCGGCGCTGGATGTGGTGACGACGTTGAGGACCCCGTCGGGCAGGCCGGCCTGCTGGAAGATATCCACCAAGGCGAGGGCCGTCAGCGGTGTCAGGTCGGCCGGCTTGAACACCATCGTGCAGCCGGCTGCGACTGCCGGCGCGATCTTACGAGCAGCCATCGCCAGCGGGAAATTCCACGGCGTCACCAAAACACAAGGCCCGACAGGTTCTTTGGTGATCAGGATTCGGGTGTTGCCGTCGACCGATGTGGCGTGGTCCCCGCCGACACGAACGGCCTCCTCGGAGAACCAACGGAGGAACTCGGCGCCGTACGCCACTTCGCCCTTTGCCTCGGCGAGCGGCTTACCCATCTCGGCGGTCATGATGGCGGCCAGCCTGTCGGTGTTCGCAATGACGAGGTCGAATGCGCGTCGCAGGATGTCCGCGCGCTCGCGAGGGGTGGATTTGCTCCATGCCGCCTGCGCGCGACCGGCTGCCTCTATGGCCGCCCTGGCGTCGTCTGGCCCGCCGTCGGCCACTTCGGCGATGAGTTCGTGAGTCGCTGGGTTCTCTACGGTGAAAGTGGCTGCGCCCGTGGCCTTTCGCCAGGCACCGTCGATGAACAGGTCCGTGTGAAGAGTGGAGGGGTCAAGATAACGGCTCATCTAAACACCTTCTTTGATCGATGGCGATGACGTTGAGGCGGTAGCTGACTTGAGTGCCTGCGTGAACCTTGTTAGGCCGCTTTGGATTTCGTCGCTGGTGACATTGAGCGCCGGAATGATGCGGATGACGTTGCCATACGGACCGCAGGTGAGGAGCAACAGTTCCGCATCGACGGCGGCCTGTTGAACGGCAAGTGCCGTCGCGGCGTCGGGTTCATTGTCCGCAGTGGTGAATTCGACGGCCTGCATCAGGCCACGGCCTCGGACGTTCCCGATTCTGGCAAAGTCGGTCTTGAGGTGTTCCAGGCCCGCGCGAAGCTCGTCGCCCCGAATCTGGGCATTGGACACCAGGTTCTCGCGCTCGATGACTCCCAGTGTTGCTACCCCAGCGGCGGCGGCGACGGCGTTTCCTCCGTACGTACCGCCCTGGGAGCCCGGCCACGCCTTGGACATCAGCTCAGTTGAGGCTGCAATCGCCGAAATGGGGAATCCGCTGGCGAGTCCCTTCGCGGTGATAACGATGTCCGGGCGGATCCCGGCCCAGTCATGTCCCCAGAACTTGCCTGTGCGTCCCACGCCCGCCTGGACCTCATCCACGATGAACACGATGCCGTGCCGATCGGCACGTTCGCGCAAACCTTGGAGAAACGTTGCAGGCGTAGGGATGTAGCCGCCGTCGCCGAGTACAGGTTCGATGATGAAGCCAGCCGTATCGCTGGGGGGGCTGACGCTCTGCAGGAGGTGATCGAGTTCCTTCAGCGCGAAGGCAACTGCTGTTTCTTCATCCCAGCCGTGCCGGAAGGAGTGTGGAAAGGGGGCGATGTGCACTCCACCCATGAGTGGCGAGAATCCGGAGCGGAACTTGGTGCCGGCGGTCGTCAGCGATGCCGCACCCACTGTCCTGCCATGGAATCCACCGTTGAACGAGATGATGTTGGGTCGTCCCGTCGCCATCCGTGCCAAGCGGACCGAGGCCTCGACTGCTTCGGAGCCGGAGGTCGCGTAGAACACGCTGTCGATTCCGGCGGGGAGGAACTCGCCGAGTTTCGCGGTGAGCTCCAGTAGCGGTTTATGCATCACCGTCGTGTACTGCGCATGAACGATCTTGCCGACCTGGTCGCGGGCAGCGGCGACGACGTCAGGATGGCAGTGCCCTGTGCTTGTGACACCGATTCCGGTGGTGAAGTCGAGGTACTTTCTGCCGTCGGTCGCGTAAATCCAACTGCCGACCGCGTAGTCGACGACGACTGGCGTGGCCTGCTTGAGGACCGGGCTCAGAGTTGCCATGGCTTTATGCTGTCCCACTAACTGTCGATTGTCAACAATCCGCACTTCGAATGGGTCCGCCGTCCCGGCAGCGCTTGTCAGGCGCTCCATGCGCAGACTCCGTCACTTGCACTAGATGGTCTGAACCGTTGGGGCCGTACGAATTCGAGCCCCTCAAAGGAATGCGTGCCCAGGGTCTCCTTCGCGGCGATCTCACCGAAGCCGGTAGCCATCTTGAAACCCGCGCCGGAAAATCCGGTGGCGCAATAGATTCTGCTGTTCTCCCGCAGGTGGCCGAGTAGGGGGTT
The DNA here is from genome assembly GCA_963766465.1 of uncultured Actinomycetota bacterium. Taxonomy (GTDB): domain Bacteria; phylum Actinomycetota; class Actinomycetes; order Mycobacteriales; family Mycobacteriaceae; genus Mycobacterium. The sequence continues at coordinate 634,942 of CAVXZT010000007.1, read as the reverse complement.
CCTGTCCGGCGTGAAGAGGTCCGGGAAAGCGTCGGAGCGGACGATGTTGGGAATAAGCCCGGGGAAAAACTCGGTGACGGTCTCGGAGGTTTCCGCGATTTCCGCCGCAGTCAATTCCCTGGGCACTGCGTCGGCTCCTCGGATTGGCCCTCCGCGACCGTCCAGAGTTGCCTTGACGGTCACCCCGTCGACGCTTGGAGCCCCGTACATGGAGCGATCTCCGGAGATTCGGATGAAGATGGGGAATCGGTTTGGCGAGAACTCGGCTGCGTCCCGCGCGACGAACCACGTCAGGTAATTCCGCCACGTCTCCGTTACCGCCTTTAGGTAATCGGGCATGAGGTGCTGGGACCAGCCGCCTGAGGCGATGATGGCATTCTCGAAAATCCACGAATCGGACCCGGAGGTGACGACCACGCCGTCGTCGGTTTCCCGGATGTCATCGATTGGAGCGTTCGTGAGAACCGTTGCCCCGTTCGCCTGTGCGGCGTCCACGGCCGCGGTGACGGCGCGGTCGGTCCGTAGGACACCAGCATGCGGGTCGAACACCGCACTGTCATCTGGGCGAAGACGGTGTTGCGGATACTGCTCGGCCATCGCTTCGCGGCTCAGTAGCTCGTGGTCGGCACCGGTCAACCGCGTCGTTTCCAGTAGCGGTTCAAGATATTGGCCGCCCGTGGTTCCGATCGACAGGCCGCCGCAGCGCGTCAGAATGTGCTGACCCGAGTCGGCCTCGAGTTCGGCCCAGAGGCCGCGGGAGCGCTCGAGGATGGGGTAGTAGCTCGGCTTTCCGCGGTACAGCATGCGGAACAGGCGCGTGTCGCCGCCGACGGCGCTGCGGGCATGGCCCGGAGATTGCGCCTCGAATCCGACCACCGAGTCGGACAAGCGGGAAGCCTGCCACAATGCCATGCTTCCGATGCTGCCCACGCCGATGACGGCCAGTCGCCCGTCCATCGTGGTCAGAGCACCTTCTCCAGGAAACACTGGGTCCGGCGTTCCTTCGGGTTGGCAAGGACCTCGCGGGCATCACCGCGTTCGACGATGCAGCCCTCGTCCATGAACAGCAGGGAGTCCGCCACCTCGCGCGCGAAACCCATCTCATGGGTGACCACAACCATGGTCATGCCCTTCTGGGCCAAGTCCTTCATGACGGCGAGGACCTCACCGACCTTTTCCGGGTCCAACGCGCTCGTCGGCTCGTCGAACAACATGATCTGCGGATCCATGGCTAACGCTCGCGCGATGGCCACACGTTGTTGCTGCCCCCCGGACAGCTGCGCGGGATACTGGCTGCCGAAACCACTCAGGCCCACGCTCGCCAACAGCTCTTCCGCCTGCTTGGCTGCCTGCTTCTTGTCGCCACCTTTCACCAACACGGGGCCGGCCATGATGTTGTCCTGAGCGGTCATGTTCGGAAACAGGTTGAACTGCTGGAAAACGATGCCGACCTTCGTGCGCTGTTCGGCCAGGCGTTTGCGGCTCAGCGCATGGAACGCTTTGTCCGTCTCGAAGTAGCCGAAGTGTTCACCGTTGACCTTCAACACCCCAAGATCGATCGTCTCGAGGCCGTTGATGCAGCGAAGCAGAGTCGATTTTCCGGAACCGCTTGGACCGATGATGCAACTGATCTCGCCGCTGGCGATATCGATGTCGATGTTCTGCAGAACCGTTTTGGAGCCAAAGGATTTACGGATCCCGCGGCCTTGGATCGTACCGTCGCAATTCATCGGGCACCTCCCTGATCTGGCAGTACAGCAACCTTCGCTTTTCGCGGAAGCCTGGAGGTTGCGCGAGAGTATTTCTTCTCGAGCTGGGATTGCGGGTAGCTCAGAAGGAGGGTCATCACGAGGTACCACAGGCTGGCAACGATGAGAAGAGGAATGGTCTCGTAGGTGCGGGCGTAGATCAGTTGGGCGCTCTGGAGCAGTTCAGCGACGCCGAGCACACTGACGAGAGATGTCTCCTTGAACATCCCGATGACCTGGTTTCCGGTTGCCGGAATGATCGAGGGCATCGCCTGGGGAATGATGACCTTGCGCATCTTCATGGCGCCGCTCATCCCCAGTGAGTCGGCGGCTTCGATTTGGCCTTTACCGACCGAGGAGAACCCGCCTCGAATGATCTCGGCCATGTACGCCGCTTCATTGAGCGTCAAGCCGATGATCGCGGCCAGGATGGGCGTGATCAGGGCATTGACGTCGATGTTCACCCCGGCGATGGACAGATTCGGGTACAGCGCGGCGATGTTGAACCAGAAGATCAGCTGGACCAGCACCGGAGTGCCACGAAACATCGTGATGTACACCCCCGCCGTCGCAGCGATCGGTTTGATGCTCGACGACCGCATGATCGCAAGGATCAGACCCAGCAGCGTTCCGAAGACCATGCTGACCACCGTCAGCACGATCGTCAGGACCAGCCCCCGCAGGATTGATTCATGAGTGAGGTACTTGGCGACCACATCCCACTGGAAGTTTGGATTGGTCACTACCGACGCGAGGAGGCCCAGGGCGACCAGGGTGCACACCGCCCACGCCGCGTACTCGAAACCACTCCTACGCCGGAGCCTCGGTTTGAGCGCTGAGTCCATCGCGTTCATCGCCGGCTCACTTCCTTGGGTAGTCAGTTGCACCATGGTGTTTCCCTAGTTGAGCTTGGCGTCGGTGATGGCCCCATCGGTCAGACCCCAAGTGGAGAGCGACTTCTGGTATTCGGGGCTGTCGAGGACGGACTGAACGGCTGCTTGCACGGCGGGAGTCAGCGGTGATCCCTTCTTGAGGGCGACAGAGACGACATGGTCGGTGCGCGTGTCGACCTGCGGGCTGAGGACTTCAATTGCGTTGGGCTGCTGCTTTTCTGCCCATACCAGGGCGGGCGTGTCGTAGAAGACACCGTCAACCCGCTTGGACGCCAACTGCGTCAGAGCTTCCTGGACATTGGGCAGGGTGATGCCGTTGATCGCCGGCTTGCCCTGGGATGTGCACGTCCACTCGGAGACGTTGGGCAGGTGCTTGAGCTGAGCGTTCGAGCCTTTCGTAACGGCAATGTTCTTGCCGCACAGATTGTCATTGCTCAGGCCCACCGGGTTGCCGGCAGCAACCGCCACGGACACCCCGCCGTTGAAGTAATCGATCATGTCCAGGACCTTGAGCCGCTCGGGCGTCGGCGACATCGAGGTAGCGGTGAAGTCGTATCGGCCACCCTCGAGGCCGGGAATGATGGTGTCGAAACTGGTATTGACGAACTCGAGCTTGAGTCCCAGCTTCTTCGCCACGAGACGGGCGATGTCGGGGTTGAGGCCGATCGGAGTGGTGTTGTCATCGGCGAGGAAGGTGGTCGGCGGATAGTGAAGATCCATCGCCACCGACAGCTCGCCTTTCTCTTTGTATGAGGCGGGCAACAACGCGACCGCGGCCGGGTCAGGCTGCACACCCTCCGAGATATCGGCAGTGTTCGACGACGGGCTGTCTGATCCCTCGCTGCCTGTAGTGGTGCATGCGGACAGGGTGATGAGGAGGGCGATGCCGGCTGCTGCGGCCTGGACTCGTCTAGATGTCTTCACGGCGCTTTCCTTTTCCTTCTGACGATTCAGCTGAGGAGGTTCTGCGCAACGATGCGGGTCGTCCTCAGATCCCCGGCCAGGTTGTTCCCGTCACCGCAGGTAGCGGGGGGGGTGCGTGGGCGCTTGCACTTCTGCCGGATGTTCGTACACAACCACTCCGCGTGTAGATTGTCAACAGTTGACAGAGATCTTCGTCACTGCCGAGCCCTCGTGGGGATGCGGATCACCATACGCTTCTAGCCAACTGTTGACAATCGACAATTTGTGGGCTTACCGTCGACCCCAAGCATTGGCAGTGGTTCCCGACGAGCGACTGTCTCCCACTACAACGAAACGGATGAACATGGCAGACGAGACCTTCCGGCCGAAGTACGTTTCCTTTGACTGCTACGGCACGCTGATCAACTTCGACATCGATCCGACCACCCGCCGGTTGTTGGCGGGGCGTCTTCCTGAAGAGCAGTGGCCTGCGTTCAAGAAGGTGTTCCGCGGGTATCGGTACGACGAGGTCTGCGGCGATTACAAGCCTTATGAGCAGATCCTTCAGGATTCTTTTGACCGGGTGTGCAAGCGGTGGGGCTTTGGGCCGACCGAAGGCGCAGGGGCACAGTTCGCTGAGGCGGTGCGCGGCTGGGTTGCCCACGAGGACGTGCCGGTTCCGCTGAAGCTGATGGGCGACAACTACAAGCTGGTGATCCTGTCCAACGCAGACGACAGCTTCTTGGACATCAGCGTTCCTAAGCTCGGTGCAGACTTCCATGCCGTCTACACCGCTGAGCAGGCCCAGGCTTACAAGCCGCGCTACCAGGCCTTCGAGTACATGCTCGACACCCTGGACGCCAAGCCGGAGGACTTCGTGCATGTCTCCAGCCACACCCGCTACGACATGATGCCCATGCACGACATGGGATTCCGCAACCTAGTGCTGTTCGACCGTGGCTATGACCCCATCACCGCCGGCTACGACTACACCACCGTTCAGTCTCTCGACGAACTCAACAAACTCCTCGGTCTGTAGATCTACGAACGAAGGCGACGGTCGATCGTGAAACTCATTCCTTACTGGCAAGATACTGCGGAGCCATCTGGCGACTACCGCCGAACACCGGTGTCCGAAGAGGTCGACGTGGCCATCATCGGCGCGGGGTTCACCGGGCTGTCGGCAGCCGTCGAGTTCGCCAAACAAGGCGCCAGTGTTGTTGTTCTTGAACGACATACGGTGGGTTGGGGAGCATCCGGCCGCAACGGAGGAATGGCAACCACGGGACTGGCGATCAGCTTCAACACCGTGGTAAAGCGCTATGGGGATACCCGCGCCGTGGAAATGTTCCGGGAATACAACGACGCCATCGACACCATCGAAAAGTTGGTGCAGGACAACGGCATCGACTGTGACTTTCGGCGGTTCGGAAAGCTCTCCTTGGCTTTTCATCCCTCGCACTACGAGGGGATGTTGAAGTCGCAGGAGCAACTCGCCGCCCTGGCCGGTTACGAGGTCATCACGATTCCGAAGTCGGAGATCCACAGCGAAATAGGCTCCGATTTTTATCACGGGGCAATGCTCGATCCGCTAGGTGCAGGGCTGCACGTCGGAAAGTTCGTACATGGCCTAGCAGGGGCGGCGGCTTCTGCAGGAGCCGTGATCTGTGAGAACTCGGCGGTCACCGAACTGCACCAGGTCTCGGGAACAGTTCACGATGTGCACACCACCCGCGGCACCGTCCGGGCGAGGCAGGTGCTGGTCGCCACCAGCGGCTACACGGGCGCCGTGACGCCCTGGCTTCAGCGGCGGGTGATTCCGGTGGGCAGCTTCATCATCGTCACAGAACCGCTGCCGGACGAGATGGTCGACCGCATCCTGCCGAACCGGCGCATGGCCTCGGACAGCAAGATGCTGACCTACTACTTCCGCATCACTCCGGACAACAGGCTGCTGTTCGGCGGCCGCGCGCGCTTCGCGCTATCTAGCCCGGATTCAGATGTCAAGAGCGGCAGGATTTTACGTAAGGCGATGCTCGAGCTGTTCCCCTATCTTTCGAACGCAAAGGTCGACTACACCTGGGGTGGACTGGTCGATCTCTCCATGGACCAGATGGTCCACGCTGGAGTCCACGACGGAGTGTTCTACTCCCTCTGCTATAGCGGCCACGGTGTCCAGATGGCGGCACACATGGGCAAGAATATGGTCCGCTATATGGGCGGCGACAAGACAGCGAACGTCTGGGAGGGCCTGAAGAATCCGCCCGTTCCGGGGCATTTCGGCCCGCCGTGGTTCCTGCCGATCATCGGCGGCGCCGCGAAGATCATCGACCGCATCAAATAGGCAAGGCAGGCAACCTCATGCACTCATCCACAACGGTCGTTGACGCGCGTCCGCAACCAGGCATCAGCCGGTCGGAGATTGCCAATCTTCCCGGAGGGGCCTACTTCGAAGGTCAATGGCAGTCCGCGGATCTGACGTTGGACGTACGCGACCCCGAAGACGGCTTCCTGCTCGGGCAGGTGTGCAACTCGACCCCCCAGGACATTCGGCGCGCTATCGCGCACATCCACCGCCACCTTCAGCTCGTCACTTGGCCTCTCCACTCACGTCGTCAGGCGCTCGAGAAAGCGACTCGGCTTCTCGATCAGCAGTCTGCGCGCTTCGCCAACATCATCGCCGCGGAAAGCAGCAAGACCATCACCGAGGCGGAGTCCGAGGTCCGTCGCTGCATCGAGACTCTGCGGCTCTCGGCAGCCGCATCCACCGAGCTGTCCGGATCGACCCTGGACTTCGACGACAGCACTGCTGCCGGCAACAAGATCGGCTGGTACAGCCGGAAGCCGGTGGGAATCGTCGCAGCGATCACGCCGTTCAACGATCCGCTGAATCTGGTGGCGCACAAGCTCGGCCCAGCCCTCATCGCCGGCAATGGCGTAGTGCTGAAGCCCTCCGAGCGGACGCCGTTGAGTGGGCTGGCTCTGGTTGAGTTGTTGCTCGAAGCGGGAGTCCCGTCGGGACGCATCGCGGCGATCGTCACAGGGCCGGGCGTTGCCGAAGCGCTCGTGACCGATGATCAGATCGACCTGATTTCCTTCACCGGCGGTCCGCAGACGGCGGGACGCATAGCCGCCGTAGCCGGTGCCAAAAAGATCCTCTCCGAGCTCGGCGGCAACAACGCAACAATCGTCTGCGCCGACGCTGACCCGATCGACGCAGCTGATGCGATCGTCGCCGGAGCCTTTGGGGTCGCGGGCCAAAACTGCCTGTCGGTTCAGCGTGTGTATGTGCATGCCACGCTTTTCGAGCGGGTTGTCCAACACGTCGCCTGCGGTACGCGGACGCTGCAAACCGGGTCGAAGTTCGACCGCCGGACTGATGTCGGTCCGCTCATTTCCGAGGCAGAGGCTCGCCGAGTTGAGGAATGGGTGGACGAGGCCACAGCTGCCGGGGCGACGGTTCACGCGGGAGGTCGGCGACGTGGCGCCTTCTATGAACCCACGGTCCTGACCGATGTGCCGGCGACGTGTCGGGTGATCCGCGAGGAAGTGTTCGGGCCCGTGGTCACCATCATGCCGTTCGTCGAGGTCGCGGAGGCAATCCATGCTGCCAACGACTCCGAGTATGGCCTCCAAGCGGGCGTCTTCACGCAATCCGTGGATCTCGCGCTGGCCATTGCCGAGCACCTGCATGTAGGTGCCGTGGTCATCAACGAGACCAGCGACGTCCGAATCGATTCCATGCCCTTCGGAGGCTTCAAGAAGTCCGGTGTCGGTCGTGAAGGGGTGCGTTTCGCCGTCCACGAAATGACCGAACCCAAAAACACCATTGTGAACCTCGGAGAATCGGGTGCAGTCCGGCAATTGCTGAACGGCATGCTAGCGCGGACGGCATCATGAGCACAGACAAAATCGCAGTGATCCCCGGTGATGGCATCGGGAAAGAAGTGGTTCCGGCGGGTATCTCCTGCCTCGAGCGGATTGCGGAAATCTATTCTCTCGACCTGGAATTCACGTATTTCGACTGGGGATCCGAGCGGTTTGTCCAGCACGGGAGGATGATGCCCGTTGACGGCCTGGAGCAACTCGCCGAACACGACGCGGTCTATTTGGGAGCAGTGGGGTCACCCGATGTCCCGGATGCCGAATCACTGTGGGGCTTATTGATTCCCATTCGTCGGGAGTTCCAGCAGTACGTAAATCTTCGACCTGTCAAGACACTTGACGGTGTTACGTCACCCCTCGCGGCCAAGCACCCCATCGATTTCCTCATCGTTCGAGAAAACAACGAAGGGGAGTATTCGGAAGTCGGTGGCCGGATGTACCGCGGGCTGCCTCACGAAAGTGCCGTGCAGGAAACCATTTTCACCCGACTGGGAGTGTCGCGGGTAGCGCGCTACGCCGCCGGTCTGGCGGCTTCCCGCCGGGGACTGCTGACGTCCGCCACCAAGAGCAACGGCATCGTGCACACCATGCCGTTCTGGGATGAAGTCGTTGAGGCGACGGCCCGTCTCTGCCCCGATGTGGTCCTCACCAGCGAACTCGTAGACGCGCTCGCGGCACATCTTGTGCTCAGGCCCTGGTCGTTCGATGTCATCGTCGCTTCCAATCTGTTCGGCGATATCCTGTCGGACCTCGGAAGCGCCGTCACCGGCTCGATCGGGTTGGCGCCAAGCGCAAACCTGAACCCCGAGGGCGACTTTCCGTCACTGTTCGAGCCCGTTCACGGGTCGGCTCCGGACATTGCGGGAAAGGGCCTGGCGAACCCGGTCGGGCAGATCTGGTCGGGGGCCATGATGCTCGAGCACCTTGGCCACCCCGAGGCAGCACGGCACCTGCAGTCCGCGTTCGAGTCAGCTCTGCGCGACGGCTTCGGCACCCGCGACGTCGGCGGAACGTCGTCCACAAGGGAATTCACGTCCGCAGTCCTGGCTGCGATCGATGCTGTGGCGGCGAACAAGATCGGCGCCGGCACCGCAATCCCTCCAACGAGCATCCGACACCAACACATCGCGACCTGAGAGCAGCGGCACATGATTGCATCCCCACTTTTCGAAGCCAATGGAAGCCGGATAGAGACTGACTTCATGGGTGCCCGGGAGGTCCCGGCCGCCGCGTACTGGGGGATCCAGACGCTTCGTGCGGTAGAGAACTTTTCGATCACCGGTACGGATATCTCCTCGTATCCATTGCTCGTCAAGGCGCTCGCGCAGGTCAAGCACGCAGCGGTGCTGGCGAACTTCGACCTGGGCTTGATTGATCAGATGAAAACGGATGCGATCGCGCACGCATGCCGGGACATCGAACAGGGCATGCTGCTAGACCAATTCGTGGTGGATGTCATCCAGGGCGGCGCAGGCACTTCGACGAACATGAATGCCAACGAGGTCATCGCCAACCGCGCGCTCGAGATACTGGGGTTCGACAAGGGCGAGTACTCAATGATTCACCCCAATGGGGACGTGAATATGGGGCAGTCGACCAACGACGTATATCCCACCGCGATCCGGATCGCGACCATCAAGGGCACCCGAGAATTGTTGGCTGCCATGGCCCATCTTCGCCAGGCGCTGGCGCGCAAGGCCCTCGAGTTCAACGATGTGGTGAAAGTCGGCAGAACCCAACTGCAGGACGCCGTGCCGATGACTCTCGGTCAGGAATTCAGCACTTACGCCGTGATGGTCGACGAGGACGAACGCCGGATCCGCGAAGCCCTGGTTCACCTGCACGAGATCAATCTCGGCGCGACCGCCATCGGCACCGGCATCAACACCGACCCGGGCTACGCAGCCTCCGCCCGCGCTCACCTGCAGCGGATCACCGGGCTGCCGCTGGTGACGGCAAGCAACCTCGTGGAAGCAACCCAGGACTGTGGCGCCTTCGTGCTGTTCTCGGGGATGCTCAAACGAGTTGCAGTGAAGCTGTCGAAGATCTGTAATGACTTGAGGTTGCTGTCCTCTGGACCCAGGGCAGGTTTCGCCGAGATCAACCTTCCTCCACGGCAGGCGGGATCGAGCATCATGCCCGGGAAGGTCAACCCGGTCATTCCGGAAGTGGTCAACCAGGTGGCCTTCGAGGTCATCGGTAACGACCTCACCATTACCATGGCGGCCGAGGCTGGGCAGTTGCAGCTGAACGCGTTTGAACCGATCATTGCCCGTGCCCTCTTCGCCAGCATGAAATCTTTGACCGCGGCATGCACCAGCTTGGCCGATCACTGTATAGACGGGATCACCGCCAACAAGGAATTCCTGCGCTCCCAGGTTGAAGCGAGCATCGGAGTTGTCACGGTCCTCAACCCGCTGATCGGCTACGACGCGGCAACCTCAATTGCCAGAGAGGCCCTGTTGGGCGGCCACAGTGTCACCTCACTGGTGCTCGAAAGGGGATTGCTCACCGGGAAGGACCTCGATGAGATCCTGCGCCCTGAGCGCCTGGCGAATCCGCAAGCCCAAGCTGCAGAACGGGCGCCAACTGCGGTAGCGGTGACAGGCCTCGAATCTGCCTGAGGCGCATGACTTCTGATAGTCACCGTGCGTATTTCTGCACTATTCGCCCGGTGAGACGGATATCGTTGGCTTCGTGGCTGAGTCGTCAGACGATGCGATCCGAGAACTGATCGAGTGCCTCTACGGGGCGATGGACAAACAGGACACATCGACGTTCGACGCGCTGGTGTCGTCGCGGGTGGTCGTCGAGATCGGTAGTTCGGCGCCGATGGGGATCGACGAATGGCGGGCCAACCTAGAGGAGATCTATCGCGGATTTCCGGATGGCCGTCACGTGATCGAGGAGCTCCTTATCGCTGGTTCGCACGGCATCTCGCGAGGCCGCTTCGTCGGAACGCACACCGGCGAGTTCCAGGGCAGGGCACCGACCGGCAAGAAGGTCTCTGTCGCGGTGATCCATATCGACCGGTTCCAGGGCGACACGGTCGTCGCGCACCGCGGCCAGATGGATCTTCACGGGCTATTAGCGCAGCTAGACGACGATTAGTGGCGCTTGCGCCAAACTGGCGCTTGCGGTGACACCAAAGTGATGTCACCATGACACCATGGACTTGCAATCGTATGTGGACGGGGTGCGCCACGAGCTGTCCGTGGCTGCCGCCGCAGGGGGACCCGACGCCGAAGCGCTTGCCGAGCGCCTGACCGCCCCACTGGAGTCGGCGATCCGGCTGGCGCTGCTCGAGGCGCTGTCCGAGGCGGCCGAGCAGATCACCCGCGATCTCGCGCCGGGCTCGGTCGAGGTGCGGCTGCGGGGGCGCGACCCCGAGTTCACGGTGTCGTCCGGCATAGATGGCGGGGCGGAGTTGTCCTATGCACCTCCGTTCGTCGCACCCGAGTCCGAGGACGACGGCGGTACGTGGCGTGTCACGCTGCGGCTGCCGGAGAACCTGCGGGCTGGCGTCGACGCCGCCGCCCGCACCGAGGGGCTTTCGGTCAACGCATGGCTCGTCCGGGCGGTCACCGCCGCGCTTGGCTCGAATTCCGCCCGGCGCACGCGCAGCACGTCAGATACGTCCTACAGCGGCTGGGTTCGCTGACCACCACACCGATAAGGAGATAAAATGCCCAATTTCGATACCCCACAACCGATTACCGCGGCGGTGGAGATCAGCGCCGGCTCGGTGCGGCTCGTCGCCACTGACCGAGACGACACGGTTGTCGAGGTACGGCCGCGAGACGAGTCACGCAGCAACGACGTCAAGGCTGCCGAACAGGTGCGCGTCGATTTCAAGAACGGCACGCTCACGGTGTCGAGCCAACGCGGCTTCTCCTTCCCGCGTAGGGGAGCCGTCGTCGTCGACGTCGCCTTGCCGGCCGGCTCGCGGCTGCATGCGTCCTCAGCGTCGGCGAACATCACCGCTGACGGCCAGTACGGCGACTGCAAATTCGCCTCGGCCAGCGGTGACCTCGAGGTCGGTTCCGTGGTCGGAAACCTCAAGGCGGACACCGCGTCCGGTGGCATCGCCGTTGCGGTCGTCAACGGTTCAGCGTCGGTATCGACCGCATCGGGTGACGTCGTCATCGGCGATATCGACGGCGATGTGAAGTTCCGTGCCGCGAGCGGCGCCCTGATGGTCACGCGCCTCCACGGCAACGTCAACGCGCAGGTCGCTTCTGGCGACGTCACCGTCGCGACTGCCGTCAACGGCGGTGTGTCCGTGCAGACCGCCAGCGGCGAGGTTGTGGTCGGCATCGCGGAAGGCACTGCGGCTCAGCTTGATTTGCGGACGCGGTCGGGCAAGGTCCGCAATTCGCTGGCGGAGTCGGACGGTCCGGCAAATGGTGACGAGACACTCGTCGTGCATGCCAGGACCGGCTCCGGTGACGTCGTCGTGCAGCGGGCGACCGCGGAAGCGCTGTCCTAGTTGCCCGGCTCGAACCGGAAGACGGTGAGTTGCCCGGCGAGTTCCTCGAATTCGTCGGGGCTCCCGTCTATAACCAACCCCGAGCGCTTCGCGAAACCGACGCCGACCGGCACCTTGACCGCAAACGCTCGCAGCACGGGACCGGCTTCCTCCGTGCTGAGTTCGACGATTTTGACCTGCCTCGACTTGCGGCCGCGGCTGAGCGTGCCCGCTCCTGCGGCACGGGCATTGGCGGCCCAATCGGAGCCGGGATACCCGGCGACGGTGTAGAGACCGCCGTCGTGCTCGAACGGCGTCATGGGTGTGCTGCGTGGCTGGCCCGACTTCCTGCCCGGCACCGTCAGCACCATCGCAGGGCCGGTCGGGATACCGAGCTTCTGGACCGCCATCATGAATTTGTTCATCGGCTTGAGGTACCGCGGTGGACGTCGATCGGACATGTCTTGTCTCCCTCACTGGTTGGCGAACAAATTGCGATGGGCGGCGACGCCGTCGGCGAACGTCTCGGCGGGCCTGCCGAGGATCTTCTCCACCTCGTGGGTGACGAGTGCCGGCTTGGAAACAGTCGCCTCCAGAAACGCGATGTAGGCGTCGGCAAACTCGGCCGAAAATCCCAGACCGATGAAGCGCTGGCGGACGAATTCTGCAGGAATCTCGTTGTAGCGCAACGGACGACCGAGCACGGTGCCGACGGTCTCCACCAACTCCGTGTTGGTGAACGCCTGCGGTCCCGTCAATGGAATCTTGCGGCCGACGAGCTCGTCGGTGAGCAGCGCCTTGGCCGCGACGGCAGAGATGTCACGGTCGACGATGGGGGCGGTCGACGCCGTCGCGTACGGTCCGTTGACCACATCGCCTGCCTGGATCTGCGGTGCCCACATGCCGAGGAAGTTGGTGATGAATACCGTCGGGCGCAAGCTCACCCACTCCAAACCGGACTCGACGGCGAGCTGCTCCACCTCCTTGTTGCGGTCGCCGCGGAAGCGCGACGGCTGGCGCGAGAAGTCGTCGTCGGCGTTGATGGCGGACAGCGCAACCAAGCGCGCAACACCTTCGCGGCGCGCGCGGCGTACGAAAGGCTCGAGTTCGTCGCCAAGTGCGCGAGAGTTGAGGAACACCGCCGAGGCGCCGGGCAGACCCTCTGCCGCGGTGCCCACCACTTTCACCCCTGCGGGAAAGCGTGTGGTGTCTTGCTGTCGGGTGACGGCGCGTACCTCGACGCCGGCGTCTACGAGTTGGGCTACCAGTGGGCGACCGACGTTGCCGGTTGCGCCCGTGACGAGAATTGAGTTCATGAAGGCAAGGACGACGTCGCGCCAGGGAAAGTTACACACCGGTCCGTGTAACTTTTCGCGTCTGCGCTTCGTCATAACTGCATGAGCGATTCACCGTCGATCGACGTGGCGTGGCGCAACCACCGCCCGTACTTGGTGAACCTCGCCTATCAGATGCTCGGCGATGTGGGGGAGGCAGAAGACGTCGCGCAGGAGGCGTTCCTTCGGCTGTCGCGCACCGACGCATCGCAGATCGACGACGTCCGTGCCTGGCTGACGGTGGTCGCAGGCCGGCTCTGTCTAGACCAGCTGCGGTCGGCACGCGCCCGCCACGAACAACCCGACGAGTCAGCGGCTCTTGATGTCACCCGGTCGCGGGACTCTGATCCCGCCGATCGGGTCACGCTCGATGACGAGGTGCACACCGCGCTGTTGGAGGTGCTGCGGCGACTGAGCCCCGCGGAGCGAGTCGCGTTCGTGCTCCACGACGTGTTCCAGATGCCGTTCGACGAGATCGCCGAGACGGTGGGCAGGCCCGTCGGCACGTGTCGCCAGCTCGCCCGTCGGGCTCGCGCAAAGTTCTCCGACGCCTCGCCCCGAGTGTCCGACGTCAGCGATCTTGAACATCAGCTCGTAACCGAGAAGTTCATCACCGCTTGTACCAACGGCGATTTGGCGGCGCTGACCGCCGTTCTGGATCCGACGGTATGGGGAGTGGCCACGTTCCTCGGCGACCCCACACCGCCGCCGCAGATCAACCACGGCCGGGACGCCGTCGCGCCGAATCTGCTGCGCTTCCTGTCACGCGGCACCCTTGTCACCGGATCGGTCGGCGAGCCGGTGGTATTCGCGTTTGTCAATCGCCGGCTGGTCGCGGTGCTCGTGCTGACGGTGCGTGACAACCTGATCCTCAAGATCGAGGCGACGGTCGATCCGTCGGCGGCTATCCGTGGTTGACCGCGTGCACCAAGACGGGTTGCTCGCGATACAGGTCCGGGAACATCTGCCGTAGGCCGTCGAGCTTCGGCATGTCGTTGATCGCGATGTAGGCCGCGGTCGGATTCGAGTTCAGATAGTCCTGGTGGTAGTCCTCGGCGGGGAAGAAACCCGAGTCCCTGCCGGTGCGTGTGACGAGCGGTGCGTCGAAGACCTTCGCCTGATTGAGCTGTGCGATATAGGCGTCGGCGACCTTTTGTTGAATGTCGTTCTGCGGAAAGATCGCCGATCGGTATTGCTCACCGACGTCGGGACCCTGCCGATTCAGCTCCGTCGGGTCGTGGACGACGGAAAAGAAGATGTGGAGTAGCTGTCCGAAGCTCACTTGGTTCGGGTCATAGGTGATGCGCACGGCCTCGGCATGCCCGGTGCTACCCGTACCGACCGCTTCATACTGTGCGGTCGATGCGTTGCCGCCCGCATAGCCGGATACCGCCGATGACACGCCTTTGACGTGTTGATACACACCCTGCACGCCCCAGAAGCAGCCGCCTGCCAGCACCGCCGTCTCGCTGGTGGCCGAGCTGCCCGCAGGTTCGTCGAGCGTTGGACTGGGAATCGTTACCGAGGCGGTAGCGCGCGACCCGGAGCCATCGAGCACAGCGAACAGCGCGACAGCCAGCGCCAAGCACACAGCGAGGGCTGCGTATCCACGCTTCTTAGGGGTCAACCTCACCGTGTCAAGGCTAATGACTTTGGGCGCCAATAAATCTTACGAATTTGTGTCGCGACGATTCCTTGGCGCTGCCGCGGCGTAACTTCGTCCAGGTGGACGTAACGAGAAGGCGATTCTTGGCCGGCGCGGGCGCGGCATCGGCCGCCATCCTCGCGGGGACCGCGTGTGCGCGTTCGGCGACCGCCAGTCCGGCAGGTGACTTCGAGGTGACCCACACCGACGCCGAATGGAAGCAACGGCTTACTGCCGATCAGTACGACGTTCTGCGCACGGCGGGCACCGAGATGCCCTATAGCAGTCCGCTCAATGACGAACACCGGCCTGGCGTCTTCGGCTGTGCCGGATGCGCGCTGGACGTCTTCTCCTCCGACACGAAATTCGATAGCGGCACCGGATGGCCGAGTTTCTGGCGGCCGCTCAACGGAGCCGTCGTCGAGCGCCCCGACGACGGCCTCGGCATGACGCGCACCGAGGTGCTCTGCCGACGTTGCGGTGGTCACCTCGGCCACGTGTTCGACGACGGTCCGCAACCCACGGGTCTTCGGTACTGCATGAACGGCGTCGCCCTGACCTTCCGTCCGGCCTGATTCAGCCGTAGGTGAACGAAAACGCCTGCAGGCCTTTGGACAACGACACCTCCAGGCTGCCGGCGCCGTCCTGGTCGTCGGTCACGACCTGACGCATGTTGGGCGGCCCGCTGACCGGAATCGTCGTTGTTTTGCCGTCCTTGGTCACCGTCACTGTGCCGGTACCGCCGACCACCATGTACACATTCCGCGCGTGGTAGTTCAGCGCGATCGCGTTGTCGTCGCTCTGAGCCGTAACGCCCTGGTAGTCCACCGCCCATGAGCCGCGAAGCGCGAAGCTGTCAGCGAGTAACTGCGCGGGCAGCGCATAGGTCCGGGTGCCTTCGTCGTAGTCGCCGACGCCGCGGTAGTTCACCACCTTGCCGACGCTGAAGTACGTTTCGGGAGTGAGCTGCTCGATGGGCGTGGTGTCCTGCGCCTCGACTGCGGGAGGCAGGTTCTGGTTCCCTTCCGAAAGTAGTTGCCGGATCAGCTTTTCGGTGTCGTCGTAGCCGCCCTCGCCGAACTTGACGTGCCGCACGGTACCCTGCTGGTCGATGAGATATTCGGCGGGCCAATAGCGGTTGCGGTAGTTGGTCCATGTCGAGAATGCGTTGTCCATCGCGATCGGATAGGTGATGCCGAGGTCCTTGGCGCCGCTGGCCACGTTGGCCTCGACCTTCTCAAACGCGTACTCGGGGGTGTGCACCCCGATGACTTCGAATCCGTTGTCGCGGTAGGCGTCGTACCAACCGACGACGTGGGGGATCGCACGCTGGCAGTTGATGCAGGAGTAGGCCCAGAAGTCGATCAGGACCACCTTGCCGCGCAACGACTTCAGGTCGATCGGCGAATTTCCGGGGGTGTTGAGCCACTTCGTGATGCCCCTGATATCGGGTGCCGTCCCACAGGTCTCCAGTTCAGTGCCGCCGTCGGAGCAATTCGACAGTTCGGCGTTCTGCTCATTGGCAAGGCCGCTCAGGTTGAGCTCGCGCAACTGTTCCTCGCCGCCCACCTTTTCCTGCAGCGAACTCGTGTAGTCGGGGATCGCGCGTTGCAGGACGGCGGGCAGGTTGAACACCAGCCCCACCGCCAGCAGGATCGTCACGATCCCTCCGATGATGCGGATCTGGCGTTGCCGACGCCGGAATGCGGCCACCCGCTCGGCCACTCGCTGGCCGGCAAGGGCGAAGAAGAGCAACGGCAGGGCCGCGCCGACCGCGAATGACAGTGTCAGCGCGACGTGTATCGAGCCCGATGGTGCCGGTCGCGCCCGCGACGACGATGGCCGCCAGCACCGGACCCGCGCAGGGCACGTACAGCACGCCGAGGGCCAACCCCAGGCCGAATCCGCTATCGGCCGGAGCCGAATTGCTTCTGCGGAAGCTTCGAGAACGGTTTCTCTAGCAGTGCCTCGAACTGCGGGAAGATCAACCCGAGCCCGATCGCCACCAACGCGATCAGCGCGACCCAACGGATCGCGTCCTGGGGCAAGTGCAGCAGCGACAACAGCGCCGACCCCAGCAGGGTGACGACGCTGAAGCTGAGCACGAGACCGGCGATGACGCGATACGGCCGCAGGGTCTCCGACAGAGACTTGGTCTTGACCGCTGTCGCGATGCCGCCACCGGCTTCGGTTGACGATTCGCTTGCGCCCTGTGCGCCGGAGAAGAAGATCACTGGCAGGACCGGAAGGATGCACGGCGAGATACCGGTTATCAAGCCACCGAGAAAGCCGATGAGGACGAGGGTGAACATGGCTGGGCGCTCTCTTTTTCGTGCGCGAGCAGACGCAAAGTCGCGTAGATGTGGGGCGGATCGTGCGACTTTGCGCCTGCTCGCAGTGGAGGGTGACCTAGTTAGCCGGGGGCATCAGGACCGTGTCGATCAGATACACGGTTGCGTTGGCGGTACGGACTCCGCCGCACACCACGCCGGCATTGTTGACCTTCAGGTTGTTGCCCATGCCGGTCACGGTGACCTCATCGCCCTGCACCGTCTTGTGCGCGCCGGGCACCTGCGCGGGACTGGCCTGTCCTGGCACGACGTGATAGGTCAGGATGCTGCTCAACAGATCCGAATCCGTCTTCAACTTCTCGATGGTGGCCGGATCGATCTTCGCGAACGCGGCGTCGGTGGGCGCGAACACCGTGAACTCGCTGCCGTTGAGGGTGTCGACCAGGTTCACGTTCGGGTTGAGCTTGCCCGACACCGCGGAAGTCAGCGTGGTCAGCAGCGGGTTGTTCGACGCCGCTACGGCCACCGGATCCTGCGCCATGCCCGTCACCGACCCGGGGCCGGTGGGGTTGGCCGCGGCGTAGTCGGCGCAGCCAGGGCCGACCAGGCTCGCGCCCGTATCCACCGGCTGGTCCATCGGCTTCGGGGCGGCGCTGGAGGCAGCCATTGTCGAACTGGCGGTCGACGGCGCGGCCGAGGTGGAGGCGTCGTCCGAACACGCCGAGACGGTCAGGATGGCGGCTGCGGCCAGGCTGGCCGCGGTAAATGCCTTGCGGTAAACGATTTTCATGGTGCTATTGCTCCCTTGTTGTGACGGGCTCTGTGCCCGCCCTCTGCACTGACACCGGGTATTCGACGTGAGGCGCGTCACGGATGGGACCTGTCACATTTGCGTCACATTTCCGGCGGCGAACGTGGGTTACCCGCACGCGAAATGCGTGGAAGACGTGCGCTAAGCCCACACTCGGCAGCTACGCAACGCGACCGAGCCACGCCGCCGACAGCCGACGCGGCACAATGGGTCGGTGAGCAGAACGCGTGTGCTGATTCTGGGCAGCACCGGCTCGATCGGCACCCAGGCGCTGGACGTCATCGCGGCCAACCCTGACCGCTTCGAGGTGGTCGGGCTGGCGGCGGGCGGCGGCAATCCCGGCCTGCTGGCCCAGCAGCGCGCCGACACCGGCGTAACGAGCATCGCCGTGGCCGACGATGCCGCGGCCGCGCAGGTCGGCGACGTCACCTATACGGGGCCTGACGCGGTCACTCGGCTCGTCGAGAACACCGAGGCCGACGTGGTGCTCAACGCCCTCGTGGGCGCGCTTGGGCTGAAGCCAACGCTGGCGGCGCTCGCAACCGGCGCCCGCCTCGCGCTGGCCAACAAGGAATCGCTGGTCGCGGGCGGGCCACTGGTGCTCAAGGCCGCCAAGCCGGGCCAGATCGTGCCTGTCGACTCCGAGCATTCCGCGATGGCCCAATGCCTGCGTGGCGGCACTGCCGACGAGGTGGCCAAGATCGTGCTGACCGCGTCGGGCGGCCCGTTCCGCGGGTGGCCTGCCGAGCGGCTCGAGGACGTCACCCCTGAGCAGGCCGGAGCGCATCCCACCTGGTCCATGGGGCCGATGAATACGCTCAACTCGGCGTCGCTGGTCAATAAAGGGCTGGAGCTGATCGAGACCCACCTGCTGTTCGGCATCCCGTACGACCGCATCGAGGTCGTCGTTCACCCGCAGTCGATCGTGCACTCGATGGTGACCTTCACCGACGGCTCGACGCTGGCCCAGGCCAGCCCGCCGGATATGAAACTGCCGATCGCGCTGGCGCTTGGCTGGCCGTCCCGAGTGCCTCAAGCGGCCCTGGCCAGCGACTTCTCCACCGCCTCGACGTGGGAGTTCGAACCACTGGACGCCGACGTGTTCCCGGCAGTGGAGCTGGCACGTCAGGCAGGCAGGAAGGGTGGCTGCCTGACCGCGATCTACAACGCCGCCAATGAAGAGGCCGCGGAGGCCTTCCTCGCGGGGCTCATCAGGTTCCCGGCCATCGTGCGAACGATCGCCGAGGTCCTGCGCGCTGCCGACCAGTGGGCCGCCGAACCCGCTACCGTGGAAGACGTACTTGATGCGCAATGCTGGGCCCGCGATCGGGCAAAGGGCGCTGTATCCCGGGAGGTCGTCACCACCAAATGATGATGTGGATCATCGGCGTCGCGCTTTTCGGCAGCTTCATCCTGGTGTCGGTGGCGCTGCACGAATGCGGGCACATGTGGGCGGCGCGCGGGACCGGGATGAAGGTGCGCCGCTACTTCGTCGGCTTCGGTCCCACGCTGTGGTCGACGCGTCGGCCCAACAAGCTCGGCTATACCGAATACGGCCTCAAGGCGGTGCCGCTCGGCGGCTTCTGCGATATCGCGGGCATGACCGCAATCGATGAGATTGCGCCAGAGGACGAGCCGTACGCGATGTACAAGCAGAAGACCTGGAAGCGCGTCTTGGTGCTGTTCGCCGGGCCCGCAATGAACTTCGCCATCGGCTTGGTGCTGATCTACGGGATGGCGCTGTTTTGGGGGCTGCCGAACCTGCATCCGCAGCCCGCCGCCTTCGTCAGCGAAACCTCTTGCGCCGCATCTGAAGTCACCAAGGGACAGATGGGCAAGTGCGATGGGGCCGGACCCGCCGCGGCCGCGGGTATCCAGTCAGGCGACATCATCGTCAAGGTCGGCGACACCGACGTGCACAACCCTGACGAAATGGTCGCCGCGGTGCGGGCGCTGAAGGCGCCGACGCAGTTCGTGGTCGAGCGCGACGGCAAGAAGTTCACCACCATAGTGAACGTCACCCAGACCCAGCGGTGGACCTCCGATACGGCGCAGGCTCCGTCCACTGTCGGCGCGATCGGCGTCTCCGCCGCCGAGTTCGGACCCATCAAGTACGCGCAGTACAACCCGTTGACCGCGATACCCGGCACCGTTGCGTTCACCGGTGACCTCGCCGTCGAACTGGGTAAGTCGTTGGCGAAGATCCCCACCAAGATCGGCGCACTTGTGCATTCGATCGGCGGCGGCGAACGCGATCCGGAGACGCCGATCAGTGTGGTTGGCGCGTCGATCATCGGCGGCGACGCGTTCGAACACGGGTACTTCATGGCGTTCTGGTTCTTTCTGGCCCAGCTGAACTTCGTGCTCGGCGCCATCAACCTGGTCCCGCTGCTGCCGTTCGACGGCGGCCACATCGCGATTGCGTTGTTCGAGAAGATTCGCAATATGATCCGGAAGACCCGCGGCATCCTGCCCGCGGCGCCGGTGAACTACCTCAAGCTCATGCCAGCCACCTACGTCATCTTGGTCGTGGTGATCGGCTATATGGCGCTCACGGTGACCGCTGACTTCGTCAACCCGATCAGACCGTTCCAATAGGAGATCCGATGACCACCGGCCCCGCAATCGGGCTAGGTATGCCGGCAGCGCCCCCGCCGACGCTGGCTCCGCGACGCAAGACCCGTCAACTGATGGTCGGCGACGTCGGCATCGGCAGCGACTATCCCGTCGCGGTGCAGTCGATGACCACCACCAAGACGCACGACGTCAACTCGACGTTGCAGCAGATCGCCGAGCTCACCGCGACCGGCTGCGACATCGTCCGGGTGGCCTGCCCGCGCCAGGAGGACGCCGACGCTCTGCCCGAGATCGCCAGGCACAGCCAGCTGCCGGTGATCGCTGACATCCACTTCCAGCCGAAGTACATCTTCGCCGCGATCGACGCGGGCTGTGCCGCGGTGCGCGTTAATCCGGGCAATATCAAGGAATTCGATGGCCGGGTCGCCGAGGTTGCCAAGGCCGCGGGCGCAGCCGGTATCCCGATCCGGATCGGCGTCAACGCCGGCTCGCTGGACAAGCGAATGATGGAGAAGTACGGCAAGGCGACACCCGAGGCGCTGGTCGAAAGCGCGCTGTGGGAGGCGTCGCTGTTCGAGGAGCACGGCTTCGGTGACATCAAGATCAGCGTCAAGCACAACGATCCCGTTGTCATGGTCGCCGCTTACGAGTTGCTTGCCTCGCAGTGTGACTACCCACTTCACCTCGGCGTCACCGAAGCCGGTCCGGCATTCCAGGGCACCATCAAGTCCGCGGTCGCGTTCGGGGCCTTGTTGTCCAAGGGCATCGGCGACACCATCCGGGTCTCACTGTCGGCGCCGCCGATCGAAGAGGTCAAGGTCGGCAACCAGATCCTGGAATCGCTGAACCTGCGGCCCCGCGGCCTCGAGATCGTGTCCTGCCCGTCGTGCGGACGCGCGCAGGTCGACGTGTACACGCTTGCCAACGCTGTCACCGCCGGGCTGGACGGGCTCGACTTCCCGCTGCGCGTTGCGGTGATGGGCTGTGTCGTCAACGGTCCCGGCGAGGCACGCGAGGCCGACCTCGGGGTCGCGTCAGGAAACGGCAAGGGCCAGATCTTCGTCAAGGGCGAGGTCATCAAGACCGTGCCGGAATCGCAGATCGTAGAGACTTTGATCGAAGAGGCCATGCGAATCGCAGAAGAGCACGGCGACGAAACATCTGGCAGCGGTTCACCGGTTGTGACCGTAAGCTAGGGATGACCCTGTGAGGGGGGTCACCGCCCCGCACGGGTTCCGCAGAAAGAGTTTCCATGTCGGCTCCGCCGCTATTTCGCCTCGTCGACGAGCGACGGGTGTCGGTGGTGCGTGACGCCGCGGCGGTTCACCGGGTGCTCGACGAGGATCCCGTCGGTTCCTGCATGGTGGCGTCGCGCGTTGCCGAGCATGGCGTCGAGCCATCCGCGATCGGCGGCGAGCTATGGACGCGGCGGCGGGCGGGCGAATCTCTGTGCTACGCCGGCGCGAACCTGATTCCGCTGCGCGGCGACGTGCATGATCTAAATGCGTTTGCAGACAAGGCGATGAGCACCGCTCGGCGCTGCTCGTCCTTGGTCGGTCGCGCCGAATTCGTGATGCCGATGTGGCGGCGCCTCGAGCACGCCTGGGGCCCGGCGCGCGATGTGCGTGAACAGCAGCCGCTGATGGCGTTGAGCTCGGCGCCGCAATCGCCGATCGACCCGGCTGTGCGCCCGGTGCGGATCGACGAACTCGACGCATATCTGGTGGCGGCCATCGACATGTTCATCGGGGAGGTCGGCGTCGATCCGCGAATCGGCGACGGCGGCCGCGGGTACCGGCGCAGGGTCGCGGGGCTGATTGCCGCGGGCCGGGCGTGGGCCCGGTTCGAGCGCGGCCGGGTGGTCTTCAAGGCCGAGGTCGGATCGCAGTCGCCGTCGGTCGGGCAGATCCAGGGCGTGTGGGTGCATCCCGATTGGCGAGGCCATGGCCTTGGCACCGCGGGCACCGCGACGCTGGCGTCGGCCGTCGTGCGCAGCGGCCGCATCGCGAGCCTTTACGTCAACGACTTCAACACCGTGGCCCGCGCCACCTACGCGCGCATCGGTTTCACCACAGTCGGAAGTTTCTCCACGGTCCTTCTCGACTGATCTTCCAGCGGCATGGCGGCTGCTGATTACGCTTCAACCCATGACCGACCATGACCGCAGAGTGGCCCGCAGAGAGATCGCCGACGCGATGGTGCGTGCACTCGAACGGCGCCACGAGTTGCTGGACGCCGTCGTGGACTCCGAGGACTACGACGCCGCCATCGAGGCTATTGCTTCCATGCTCGGCACATCCGAGGTCAGCAGCGAGGCGGTGCTGCGGTTGTCCTTCGACCGGCTCACCAAGGTGTCGCGGCGCAGGATCGCGGCGGAACTCGAGGATCTGAACAATCAGCTGAGCTTCACCATGGGCGAACAGTCTGCGAGCCCGGGACAAAACCTGGTGTTGCGGCCGTTCGTCGCCGATAAGGACCGCGATATCTTCGCCGCGCGCACCGACGACGTGCATGCGGCGGGGGACGGCTCGGGTGCGCCGCCAGGCGACCTCGACGACGAAATCCGCGCCGCGATCAGCCGCGTCGATGCCGAAGAGGCCGCGTGGCTAGTGGCGCTCGATGGATCGGCGAAGGTCGGCATGGTGTTCGGCGAGCTGGCCGGCGGCGAGGTGAATGTCCGGATCTGGATACACCCCTCCTACCGCAAGCAGGGCTACGGCACGGCGACGCTCCGCAAGTCGCGTTCGGAGATGGCCGCGTATTTCCCGGCGGTGCCGCTGGTGGTGCGGGCACCCGCAGCGGGGTCCTAGCCCAGCAAATCGCGTTGCCTTTGCAAGGATTCTTTGCGATCTCATAGGAATCTGCCGAGGCGGGCAAACATCGCCTACCCTGTGTGCAGTGACGGCCGTCACTACGTATTTGGAAGTTAGCTAGGTCGCCGGTCAGCGTCCGGGGGATCGGGTATGTCAACACAGTCACCGCAATGGATCGACACAGCGCGTCTGTTGCGGCGAACAGGCTTCGGGACGACTGGGTCACGCGTCGACGCAGTCGTCGGCCAAGACTGGTCGAATTATCTGGACGGGTTGCTCGATGCGGACCCCGAATCGGATCCAGGAGCCCGTGCCACGCCGATGCCTTTCGTCCCGGTGGCGCCTGGGTTTCCGGACGACAAGGAAGGCGACGAGCTGAACGCGGCCCTGGAGGAGCGGCAAAAGCTGATCTACGAGCAGGCGCAGGAATTGGCCTACTGGTGGGTCCGTCGCTTCGCCGCCGTGCACGAACCGATCCACGAGAAGCTGACGCTGATCTGGCACAACCACTTCGCGACGTCGGCGAAGAAGGTTCAGTTCTCCACCTACATGGGCGCCCAGAACCGAAAACTACGCACCCTCAAGCTCGGTGATTTCCGCACGCTGGCCTACGAGATGTTGACCGACGCCGCCATGTTGTCCTGGCTGGACGGCAAGGACAACGTCGCATCGTCGCCCAACGAGAACCTGTCCCGCGAATTCATGGAACTCTTCGCGCTCGGCCAAGGCAATGGCTACACCGAGTCCGACGTCAAGGAGGGCGCCAGAGCGTTGACCGGCTGGACCATCGCACCCGACGGATCAACCAGTGTAGACGCTGGCAAGCACGACGCGCGGAGCAAGACTGTGCTCGGCCAGACGGGAGACCTGGACGCCGCCGCGTTCTGCGATGCCGTGCTGAAACACCCTGCGTCGGCGACGTATATCGCGAGCAGGCTGTGGCAACAGCTGGCGTCCGACACGCCGCCGTCGCCGCAGACGCTCGACCGCCTCGTCAGCGCCTACGGCCCGGGGCGAAATCTCAAGGCGCTGACGAAGGCGATTCTGCTCGACCCGGAGTTCGTCACGGGCTCGTCGGTGAACAACCCTGTCGAGTGGCTGCTCGGCGTCGTCCGCACCCTCGGAATCGCCCTCGATCCCGTCGAATTGCACACTACGGCCTTCGACATCTTGACGACCCTTGGGCAAAAACCGCTCTACCCACCGGATGTCGCGGGATGGCCGCACGGCCGCGCGTGGGTCTCGACGGCAAGCATCACGTCGCAGACGTGGGCGGCCGCTCAGCTCGCCAAACGCGGCGACCTGTCGATCATCGAAGACGCCGCCACGACCGACCGCATCGACGCCGCGGGCTATCTGATCGGCGTGGGCGCCTGGACTGATCAGACCGTCACGGGGCTGCAACCCTTCGTCAAGGACCCCTTAACACTGTTCACGGCCGCGGTCAACACACCCGAATACCTTACGACGTAACGGCTTTGAGATGACTGAGATGAATCGCCGCAAGTTTCTGACCGCCAGCATCGGGGTCGGTGCCGCAGGCCTGTTGACCGGCGTGGCGTCTTGTAGCGTGTCCGATCTGATAAAGGCTAAGGAACGGGCCCAACTGGCGGACGGCGCAGGCGTGCTCGTGATCGTCACCCTCTACGGTGGCAATGACGGACTCAGCACCGTTATTCCGTTCACCGACAACACCTATTACGATGCGCGGCCTGAATTGGCTTATGCCCCAGAGGATGTCCTTCAGCTCAATCCTCAGCTCGGCTTCAATCCCGCGCTGAAGGGGATGCACGAGCTGTGGAAAGAGCAGAAGCTGGCGATCGTGAACGGCGTGACCTACCCGAAGCCCGACCGCAGTCACTTCCGCTCGATGGACATTTGGCAGACGGCGTCGCCGACCCATTCGGTGGAGACCGGTTGGATAGGCCGCTGGCTCGATGCGACCGGCGATGACCCGGTCCGAGCCATCAACATCGGCGCCGTACTTCCGCCGATGGCGGTAGGGGAGAAATACACCGCCTCCGCGCTGGCCCGTGACTCGGCACCGATGCCCAAGGAGGTCTCGGACGCGTTGAATACGCTGGGCATCGACGATCCACGCGACACCCACCCGATGTCGACCATCCGCGCCGCCTACCGCTCCAGCCGGACCTTCGGCGCGGAGCTCGGCCCTGTGCTTGCCGACGACAACACGGTCCAGTCGCTCGATACGAACGTGGGCGGCCTCACCGCCCCCGACAGGGACGGTAAGAATCCGCTGTCGGCTCAGCTGAACGTGGTGAGCATGTGCATCAGGGCGGCCGTGCCCACCCGGGTCTACATGGTCGCGCTGGGCGGCTTCGACACACACTCCGACGAGCTCGAACCGCAGCGAGAGCTGCTGAGTGTCGTGGATGACGCGCTGACCCCGTTCCTGCGCGAAATGAGCGGCGACAAACACGGCAAGGACGTCGTCGTACTGGTCTATTCGGAGTTCGGCCGACGGGTCAGGGCCAATGCCTCCGAGGGCACCGACCACGGCACCGCGGGCCCCGTGTTCATCGCCGGGCAACCGGTCAAGGGTGGCCTCTATGGCGAGCAGCCAAGCCTGACCGACCTCGACCACGGCGACCTGAAGGGCAGCACCGATTTCCGCGACATCTACCACGAGCTCCTGGTGCACACGATCGGCACAGACCCGGTGCCCGCGGTAGGCCAGGGCCGCCAAGAGATCGGTTTCCTCGCCTAATAGCCGTAATAGGCATGGTCCGGGGGCGGTGCGCCTCCACTCAATTCGGTCTCGAGTTCGTAACATCTGTCCCAATGGCAACTACAGCATCACGCGTAGCGAGTCTGCTGACCGTCGTCGCGGTGGTCACCTCGCTCAATGCGTGCACTCCGAAACCGAACGGACCCCAACCGGTCGCCGAGAAGTTTTTCGCCGCACTGGCCACCGGTGACACCGGGGCCGCAGCCGAGCTCGCCGACAAGCCCGCCGACGCAAGGGCGGCCCTCAACGAGGCGTGGGCCGGGCTGCAGGCGACCCATCTGGACACGCAGATCCTTGGCTCGAAGTACGCCGAAGACACCGGGAGCATCACCTACCGCTATACCTGGCACCTGCCGAAGAACCGGACCTGGACGTACGACGGGCAGCTGAACATGGTTCGCGACGAGGGCCGCTGGGAGGTCCGGTGGAGCGCGACGGGGTTGCACCCGCGGCTCGGCGAGCACCAGACCTTCGCACTGCGCGCCGACGCGCCGCGGCGGGCGTCGGTCAACGAACGCGGAGGCACCGATGTGCTGGTGCCCGGCTATCTGTATCACTTTGCGCTGGACGCGAAGTCGGCCGGCGGCGCACTGATGTCAACCGCACGGGCAGTGGTGGACGCCTTGCGGCCGTTCGACAACACGCTGGACGCGCAGCGGCTCGCCGAGCAGGCCAGCTCGTCGAAGGACCCGCTGAGCCTGATCACGCTGCGCCAGTCCGATCACGACCGGGTGGCCGGAGCCGTCGGCGCCCTGCCCGGTGTCGTGGTCACGCCGCAGGCCGAACTACTGCCGACCGACGATTCCTTCGCGCCGGACATCGTCAATCAGGTAAAGAAGGCGGTCGTCGACGAACTCGACGGCGAGGCAGGGTGGCGCGTGGTCAGCGTCAACCAGAACGGCGTCGACGTCGATGTGCTCAACGAAGTCCAGGGTGCCCCTGCGCCGTCGGTCACGATCAGCATGGATCGGTCGGTGCAGATCGCGGCACAGAACGCCGTCAACACCACCGGCAAGAAGGCGATGATTGTCGTGATCAAGCCGTCGACCGGTGAGATTCTGGCCGTCGCACAGAACGGGGCAGCCGACAGCGAGGGACCGCTCGCCACCACCGGCCTGTATCCGCCGGGGTCGACGTTCAAGATCATCACCGCAGGCGCGGCAATCGACCGCGACATGGCCACCCCCAACACATTGCTCGCCTGCCCGGGTGTGATGGACATCGGCCACCGCACCATCCCCAACTACGGAGGGTTCGACCTCGGCACGGTGCCGATGTCGCGCGCGTTCGCCAGTTCGTGCAACACCACCTTCGCTGAACTCGCAAGCAGGATGCCGCCGCGCGCACTCACGATGGCCGCCGCGC
The DNA here is from genome assembly GCA_963766465.1 of uncultured Actinomycetota bacterium. Taxonomy (GTDB): domain Bacteria; phylum Actinomycetota; class Actinomycetes; order Mycobacteriales; family Mycobacteriaceae; genus Mycobacterium. Next base: position 607,460 of record CAVXZT010000007.1, on the reverse strand, counting down.
AGTATGGGATCGGCCCGGACTACCAGATCGAGGGCATCAACACGGTGTCCGGCTCGGTGCCTCCGACGGTTAACCTGGCCGAGCGCACGGAGGACGGATTCGGCCAGGGCAAGGTGCTGGTCAGCCCGTTCGGGATGGCGCTGGCCGCGGCGACGGTCGCGGTCGGGAAAACTCCTGTGCCACAGCTGATTGAGGGCCGCCAGACGGTGATCACCGGCGACAGCACACCGATCACGCCGAAGATGCTCGACGGGCTGCGGCCGATGATGAGGTTGGTCGTCACCAACGGCACCGCCAAGGATCTCGACGGTTCGGGTGACGTGCGCGGCAAGACGGGTGAGGCGGAATTCGAGGGCGGTTCGCACTCGTGGTTCGCGGGCTACCGCGGGGACATGGCGTTCGCCGCGCTGATTGTCGGGGGCGGCAGCTCGGAATATGCGGTGCGGATGCTCAGGGGCATGTTCGAACAGCTGCCGCCCGACTACCTGGCGTGAGCGCACCTCGTTGCTCTGCAACAAGATTGGCCGGCGTGATCGCGGCCGGGCTCTTGGTGACGGGTTGTGACGACCCGGCCCCACAACCGGCGTACGGCTCGATGCCCACTGTCGCCCTCAATGAAGTGGTCGACGTCGGCGCGCTCGCATTCACCGTGACCAACGTCGAATTGGGCCTGCCAAAGATCGGAACCCGAACCGCGCAAGGAACTTTCGTCGTTGTGGACATCACTGTCGAGAACATCGGTGACGGGTCGCGAACGGTGTACTGCCAGAACCAGATTGTCAAAGACTTGGCGGGCAGGCGCTACGAAAACGGGGTTACTGTCGGCGACGGTGAGGGCATGATCAACATCAAGCCAGGCAGCCGGGTTGATTTCCGGTGCGCGTTCGACGTGCCGGTTGGCACGCTGACCGGTGCTGTAGAGGTCCACGACATGGCGTACTCCGCAGGCGCAACGGTGAGGGTCTTGAGCCCCGGCTGACGAGCGGTACCGTTAGTACCGGCATGACAGGTATCAACCACGAATCCGCGATGCGGGTCTCCGACGCCGACCGCAACGGCACGCTGCGGCGGCTGCACAACGCTGTCGCGCTCGGGCTCATCGACATCGACGAGTTCGAGGAGCGCTCTGCGATGGTGTCGCAGGCGCGGCTGCATTCCGACCTCGACGCCCTGGTCTTCGACCTGCCAGGACCTGGAGCGATCGTTACCTCGGCCACTGATCGGGTGGAACTGCGCGGGGTGCTCGGCTCGCTCAAGCGCCAGGGGGAGTGGATCGTGCCGACGCGGCTTGCGCTGCACCGGCGGATGGGTTCGGTCGAGCTGGACCTGACGCGGGCGCGGTTCGCCGGTCCGATGGTGGTCGTGGAGCTCGACATGAAGTTCGGCGGGCTGGACATCAGGCTGCCCGACGGCGCCAGCGCGTCGATCGACGACGTCGAGGTCATCGTCGGCAGGGCCCACGATTACCGCAAGGACGCACCGGCCGAGGGCGCACCGCACGTCATCCTGACGGGCAAGGTGGTGTGCGGCTCGGTCGAGATCCGCGGGCCCCGTAAGTCGCTTCGCCTAGGCCGCTTCGGCCGCGCTACTTGAGCGGCTCGTCGGGCACCCCGTAGCGCTCCTGGTACGCGCTCACCTGCTCGCGCACCAGTCCCGCATCGAGACCCGTGTCCGCCCAGCAGTATCGGCTGCCACCACGGTCGCCGGGATGGGCCGCCAGGAACGCGCGCATGTTCTGCTCGGCGACAGGTTCGAGCTCGCGCCCCAGTTCGGCGTACAGCCCCCGGATCGTCGCGAACGGGTCGCGCATGAAGTCGGCGAACTGCACGTCGATGACCCGCTGTGACAGTGAGTCGCGCAGCTTCATGCCGCGCTCGAGGCCGACGACGATCTCCTCACACGACTGCGCCGCGCAGTCGGTGATTGCGCTGTCGTCGGACGCCAGGTGCCGCAGATGTTGGGTGAGGGCGCTGATCGACGAGATGACGTTGAGCGGATCGCGGTGTGTCTGCACGATCAGCGCGTCTGGATACTCGGACACCAGCGCGTCGAGATGCCACAGGTGCGCCGGTGACTTCAGCAGCCATTCACAGGCGCCGCCCGGTACGCCGGACTGTAAGTGCTGCAGGAATATTCGGTGATACGCGTAGGCCGGCTGATGATCGGCGTCGTACAGCAGCCATCGGTAATAATTGGGCAGCCGATACTGCACGGAGAAGATCATGCTGCAGAACTGGCCCGCGGTGATGCGAACGCATTCCTGTCCGACCAACGCTCCCATCGGATGCCACGTCAGCAGGCCGGGAACGATCTGTTCGGACATCTCGATGCTGGCCTGTGTTTCGGCGATCCGCGGGTCGGTGGCGTAGGTCTCGGGTCGTGGCAATGGGAACGGGTTGTCGACCTCCCAGGTCAGCGGCGGCCGAAGCGCGGGATCCTGTGCGAGCAGGTCGAACAGGATCGTCGTCCCGGTTCGTGGCTGCCCGACGATGAAGATCGGCCGGGTGACCGGCTGGGCTGCGACGGCGGGATTCTCGTTGCGCCACTTGATGATCTGAAGTCGGCTCCTCAGCGCGCGGACGATGTCCAGAACGGCGATCTCGACGCCGAGGTCGTTGAGCCGTGCCTCCGAGACGAAGTCCTCGCACAGCCGTCCCAGTCCGTCGCGCCAGGTGTCGTCGTCGCCGAAGTCGTCGCTCCCTGACAACTCGCACGCCTGCTCGACGAGCCGATCCTGGACGAAACGCTCGGCGGTCACGATGACTGACCGTGACGGACCGTCGTGCGCACGGCGGGCGCATCGGGGTTGTCGAGCCATCGCAGCACGACGAAGCCGCGGCGCCGGCCGCCGGTATCCAGCCAATGGCCGTATCCGAAGTCTTTGGCGCCGATGGCGATTCGCGCGACGCCGTCGGCGTCCGGCCGGACCCCCTTATTGGTGACAGAGCTGTGCCGATGCCGCGGCTCGAGGCATTCGTGCCAGACGCTCTCCAGGGCGACGTTCCAGTAGCGCGTGTCGGGCGGGCTGATCTCCAGCACCAGTGACTCGTCGGGGTCCAGTGCGAACGTGCCGATCATGTACAGGTTGTCGGGTGTGGTATCCGCACCGCCCAATTCGGCCGCCTCAGCGGTCAACAGCGTGTTGGACTGGGTCAGCAGCTCGGGCTTGATGGTGCGGTGAAGCGTGGTCAGCTTGACGATCGTCCACGCCATCGCGGTGAATTGTTCAGCCGCCCCGGCGTCCGTGATCGGCTGCAGCGGTTCGGCGTCAATGCACTCGATGACCATGGTCGCGGGTTCTTCGCTGTCGAAGTCGCCGACGTACTCGCGGACGACGATCGACGATGCGTCGGGCGGGATGGGGACCCACTGCGCCGCGCCGAGGACGTCCGCACCCGGTTCGGCGGCGGAGAACACGATCGCGAACGACCCGGTATTGGATTTGAGGTCGGTGTCGCTGAGATAGCCGGACATCCGGCGCGGTGTCAGGCCCGTTCCCGCCAGCACCTGGAATCCGAGATAAGCGGTGCTGCCGCGGGTTCCGGTGACCCGGTAGGTGCGGTCGCCGCGGATCATTGCCAGCAGATATCTGCCGTCGGGATTGGGGCCACCGATCATCCGGGTGTCAGAGCACATATCGAAGAAGTGCGGCCGCTCCGTGTCGGCCTCGACCGACAGCTCCGAACACAGACCGGTCACCTTGGCGATGACCCGCAGGCCGTCGAGCAGTTCGCGTTCGTCGGAGGCGTCCTCGATCACGGTTTTGGTCACATCGGCCAGCATCTGCTGCACGAATCGCCAGGCTTCGAGGGTTTTCGGTGCCCAATCGGTGGCATTCTTCTCCATGGTGAGACATAGTCTCACTATGGACGTCGTCTCACGACAGAATTCGCGGGAAAGCATGACCGCGCGCAAACAGAAGGCCACCCGCGCCCGTATCGCCGCGGCGGCGGCCCAATGCGTCGCCGAGAAGGGCCTGGCAGGCGCCACGATCGAGCAGATCGCGCACGCCGCGGACATCGGGCGCGCGACCTTCTTCCGGTACTTCAGCTCCAAGGAAGACGCCGTCGCCGAGGGAATGACGACGCACTGGCTGGATCTGATCATGGTCGCGATCGCCCGGCAGCCGGCACATCTGTCAGCCGGTCAGGCCGTGGTCGCCGCGTTCGAGGATCTCGGCGACGGTTTCGGTGCGATCAGCGGCCAGGTGCGCGAGCTCGCGACGTTGACGCGGTCGTCTCCGGTGCTCAGCGCGTGGACGCTGCAGATCTACGTCCGCTACGAGGAGGCCATCGCCGCATTGGTCGCCCCTCGACTCGGCGACCCAAAACCGGAGGATCCGCGACCCCGGCTGCTTGGCGCTCTTGCGATGGCGTCGATACGGATCGCGCTCGACGACTGGCTGGCCGATGGTGGTTCGCTTCCGGGGCGTGTACACATGGCGCTGTCGTCGGTACATATCGGTTAGGCCGTTCGCCGTGCGCAATTCCGTTGCGCTCGCACGATCCGAAGGTGGGGGATTTGGTCGTCGACCTCGAAAAAGCGCGCCTGGCTCTAGCGTCGGCCGCGCATCGCATCGCCGTTTTGCTTGCAGATGATTTCGACAGTTCGCGTAGGGTGCCCGGCCTTGAATGGACGGTTGGTGACGCTGTCGCACATGTCGCCTCTGAGACCAGATCCTTCGCCCGGTTGGCGAGCGGCGAAATCACACCGGAGTGGATGTGGGATCGGTATGCGCCCGGCACTGAGAGCCGGCCATCGTCTGAGCGCATGGCAGTCCTGAACGCCACGGAGATCGCGGCCTTCGAGCGCAGTGCAGTGAGCCGGGGCGGCGAACTCGCCGAGGCGGCGGTGCGCGACTTCTTGACGACTACCAAGGATTGGCCGTCAGACCGAATGTTTCGCGGTATCGAGGGCGACCTTCCGCTTCCGACCGCCACCAGTGTGGTTCTGTTTGAACTGCTTATCCACGGCAGCGACCTGGCTCGAGGGATCGGCAAGCCGTGGGAGATTTCCGCCGACGAGGCCCGGCTGGTGCTGACGGGGATCAGTTCCCTTCTGCCCGGCCAGTTCGACGCTGACGCCGCCCAAGACACGCGCGCAACGATCGACATGAGAATTCGCGGCGGCCCCCAGTTCGCGATCTGGGTGCACGACGGCTGCCTCGAGGTCAGTTCCCAGCCGACCGAACGCGTCGACTGTCATATCTCCGCGGATCCCGTGACGTTCTTGCTCGTCTCCGTTGGACGACGAAGCCAGTTCAGTGGTGTATTACGCGGGCAGCTGGCTGCGTGGGGCCGGCGGCCCTGGTTGGCCATGCAGTTGCCGCGCCTCCTGCAGACCCCCTGATTTCTCTACCGCCGGAACAGCTGCGACCCGATCCTGACCAACCGGTCCCACCCTGCTGGGCGGGCGACAAGCTTGCCGATCAGCGGAGTGGAGTCGAAGTACGAAACCCGCTCGGCGATCAGGCCATTGGCGAACGTGAAGCGGTCGACCGCGTCCCAGGCGATCGGCTTGCCGCCGTACGTTCCACTCAGGGTGAATTCGATGAACAGCTCCTGCTTGCCGTGCCCGACCCGGTGCACGTCGGCGTGCAGGTCGGGCACGAGGGCGAACAGGCGCTGAAACGAATCCCGGCACGCTTGCCTGCCGCGCAGGGTGCCCATCATGGGTTGGGTCAACACGATGTCGTCGCTCCACAGCGCCTCGTGTTTGGCCAGGTCCGGGGTGCGCCAGGCCTCGGCGAATAGTTCAGCGAATCCGGTGGCGAACTCCTCGTCGATCACGTCGGTGGTCATGACTCCAGAATCTAGCGGCGAGGACGGGGGCTGCCGACGCTCGATCGCGGTTGGGCGTGCGGGCCGTCCTAATGTGTGGTCCGTCGGTCCGTTTCTGTTGGTCCCATTACTCTGGTGTCATGCCTGTTCGCACCGCCCTTCGCCCCGGCGAGCTGTCACCGACGTTGCCGGTGCCCCGCTCGATCGCGCCCCCGGAGTACGCGTGGAAGCCGACCGTCAACGAAGGCAGCGAGCCGTGGGTGCAGACGCCAGCAGTGATCGAGAAGATGCGTGTCGCAGGCCGCATCGCGGCGGGCGCGCTCGCGGAGGCCGGTAAAGCCGTCGCGCCGGGTGTGACCACCGATGAGCTCGACCGCATCGCCCACGAATACATGGTCGAGGCCGGCGCCTACCCGTCGACGCTGGGCTACAAGGGCTTCCCGAAGTCCTGCTGCACGTCGCTGAACGAGATCATCTGCCACGGCATCCCCGACTCGACCGTGGTCGAGGACGGCGACATCGTCAACATCGACGTCACCGCGTACATCGACGGCGTGCACGGCGACACCAACGCCACCTTCCTGGCAGGCGACGTTTCCGAGGAGCACCGGCTGCTCGTCGAGCGCACCCACGAGGCGACCATGCGCGCGATTAAGGCCGTCAAGCCGGGCCGTGCGCTGTCGATCGTCGGTCGCGTCATCGAGTCGTACGCAAACCGGTTCGGCTACAACGTCGTTCGGGATTTCACAGGGCACGGCATCGGCACCACCTTTCACAACGGGCTGGTAGTCCTGCACTACGACCAGCCCGCCGTGGAAACCGTGCTGGAGCCAGGCATGACGTTCACCATCGAGCCGATGATCAACCTCGGCGGGCTGGACTACGAGATCTGGGACGACGGCTGGACCGTCGCCACCATCGACAAGAAATGGACCGCGCAATTCGAGCACACGCTGGTGGTCTCCGACGATGGCGCCGAGATCCTGACCCAGCTGTGAGACTCTCCCCGCGAGCAGACGCAGAAGGTTCCGAAATGCCGGAAAAATGTGACCTTCTGCGTCTGCTCGCGCAGAAAAAATGAGCGGCGCGCTGCTGGTCGCCGGCACCACGTCGGACGCCGGGAAGTCGGTGGTCGTCGCCGGCCTGTGCCGGTTGTTGGCGCGCAAGGGCATTCGCGTCGCACCGTTCAAGGCGCAGAACATGTCCAACAATTCGGCGGTCACCACCGAGGGTGGGGAGATCGGCAGGGCGCAGGCCATGCAGGCCCGCGCCGCGGGCCTGGCGCCCAGCGTTCGTTTCAACCCGATCCTGTTGAAACCCGGTAGCGATCGCACCTCCCAGCTGGTGCTGCGCGGCCACGTCGTCGACACGGTGGGCGCCAAGGACTACTTCACTCATCGTGACCGGCTGGCCACCATCGTGGCGGAGGAATTGCACTCGCTGCGAAGTGAATTCGATGCGGTCATTTGTGAAGGCGCAGGCTCTCCCGCCGAGATCAACCTGCGTGCAACCGATCTGGCGAATATGGGGCTCGCCCGCTCCGCGAACCTGCCCGTCATTATTGTCGGCGACATCGACCGCGGAGGCCTGCTTGCCCACCTGTACGGGACGGTCGCGGTTCTCGAGCCCGACGACCAGCGACTGATCTCCGGGTTCGTGGTCAACAAGTTCCGTGGTGACCCCGCGCTGCTGGTGCCGGGGCTCGAGCAGCTGCGCGAGCTGACCGGGCGACCCACCTACGGCGTCATTCCCCATACCGACGGACTGTGGCTGGACACCGAGGACTCGGTATCGGTGCTCGCGCACCGCGTCGTCGGGGACCCGCAGCCGCCGCGCGGAAGGGACTGGCTGAGGGTGGCCGCGATCCGCTTGCCGCGCATCTCGAACTCCACCGACGTCGAGGCGCTCGCGTGCGAGCCCGGCGTGCTGGTGCGGTGGGTGACCGATCCGGCCGACCTCGCCGACGCCGACGTGATCGTGGTGCCCGGCAGCAAGGCGACCGTGTCCGACCTGGGCTGGCTGACCGAGCGCGGCCTCGCAGACGGCATCGTCGCCCACGCCGGGCAGAGTCGGCCGGTGCTCGGTATCTGCGGCGGCTTCCAGATGCTCTGCATGCGCATCGACGACGCGGTGGAATCCAAGGCGGGCGTCATCGAAGGTCTTGGCCTGCTCGACGCCGACATCGCGTTCGCGCCCGCCAAAACCCTGCGACACCACGACACCGAACTGCACGGCTACGAGATCCACCACGGTCAGGTGCTTCGCAGCGGCGACGACGACTGGCTGGGGGTCGGCATCCGGCGCGGCGACGTCTACGGCACGCACTGGCACGGGCTGCTCGACAACGACGCGTTGCGAAGGAAGTGGCTCGCCGACGCTGCCGCGGCCGCAGGTAAATCCGGGTTCGTCGTCGCTGACGACGTTGACGTGGCAGCGCGCCGCGACGCACAGCTCGACCTGATGGCCGACCTGCTGACCGCGCATCTCGACATCGATGCGGTGGTCGGCCTGCTGGAGCACGGCCCACCGGAACGGCCGACGCTCGCAACGGCGTTAGCCTGAACTGATGACCCGGCGTTGCTGCGAAACGGCTGTGCTGGCGCTGCTTTTGGTGGCGCTCACCGGCTGCGCGCACGCGATCATCGGCACCGCGACCTGGCCGGGGGCCAGGCTGGAGAAGGTGGTCTTGACGGCGGCCGACTTCCCTGCGGGTGTGCACTACGACCGCATCGTCCGCCCGGAGGGCCAGCCTGACGGCGCGAGCGGCCCGCCCGCCATGCTGTCCAACCCAGAAGGCTGCTCGGACGGACTCACCCGCGCCATCGCCGACACGGCCGAACGCGGGCCGGGCAGTGCGGCGGAGTATGTCGTGGGTTACGACGGCGCACGGATCGTGATGACGGTGTTGACGTGGCCGCTGGACCTCGACCGGCTGGCCGCCACCGCCGAACGCTGCGCGCATTTTCAAACGTTCTTCGACCCGTCGACGCCCGGCATTCCGATGACCACCACGCGGCTGCCGACACCGCGTGCCGATGCACTGGTTTACGAGCAGACCATGCGACTGGGCAATGCCGAAAGCAGCGCCTACTTCTCGTTCGAAAACATCGGCAGGATGGCGGTGTTCGGCATCGCGTTTCCCACACCGAACCCAACTATCACCGTCAAAGCCGCGCTGCCGCAGACGTTTCTGGACATCGCAGCAAAGCAGGCGGAGCGTGCTGTGTTGGGTTAACGGCGGATGAAAATCGGCCCCCCTATGCGACATTTGGCTGTAGCGTGACCAAATGCCTTCCACCATGGTCACCGTCGACGGCTTTCCCGTGCCCGTCGACGTGGCGGGCCCGGACAAGGGATCCGTCGTGGTGGTGCTCGGCGCCGCGCATCACGCACCAGCCGCATATGAAGCGGTGTGTCAGCGGCTGCACACCGCGTCGCTGCGGACCATCGTGATCGGCCCCGACCCGCGGCTGACAGCCAAATCGGTCGTCGGCATCCTCGACGCGCTCGACGTGAAGTGGGCGCTGCTGGTCGGCGACCGCATCGGCGGCGAACTGGCGTGGGAATTGGCCGCAACGCGGCTGGACCGGTTCATCGGGCTGGTGGTGATCGACCGCGGCCATCCCCGCGTCGCCGACCTCACCGGGGTGATCCGCGACGAACACTGCCCGCCGGTGGAGATGAACACCACCGCGCTGGTCAGCACACCCGCCGCACGCGCCGTTGCCAAGGCCAGCCAGCGCTACGTGTATGGCGACTTCAGGCTGGTCGACCTGCTCGGCAGGCGCAACGCACAAGAGTCCACGGCGCAGCTGGCCGCCGAGATCGTGTTGCGCACCAGCAACTGGTAGGGGACTACTGCGGCGCCTGGTCCGGCGTCCACGCCTGTGGCAGGCCGGGACTCCCCGGGAACAGGAAGTCGACGAATGCCTGTGCGGTGGGCTGCGGCTCATGGTTGGCGAGGCCAGGGCGCTCATTGGCCTCGATGAACACGTAGTCGGTCCCGGTCACGTCGGGGACGAGAAGGTCGATGCCAGTCACAGGGATGCCGATCGCGTCGGCCGCCGTCACCGCCACCGTGCACAACTCCGGGTTCACCTCGGCGGTGACGTCATGAATGGTGCCGCCCTGATGCAGGTTCGCCGTCCGACGAACTCGGAGACGCACACCTTCCGGCAGGACATCGCCGAAGGACCAGCCTGCCTCCCTCACGGTGGCTTCGGTGACATCGTCGACGGGAATCCGGGATTCACCGCCGGTCGCCGCTGCGCGGCGCCGACTCTGGGCGTCGATCAGCTCACGCACGGCGTGATGCCCCGTGCCGGTGATCTCCGCCGGCATTCGCAGCGCGGCCGCCACCACCTTGTGGTCGATCACCACCAGGCGCAGATCGTCGCCCGGCGCACGCTGCTCGATCAGGACATCGGGATGTTGCTCACGGGCCCTTGCCAGCGCCGCATCGAGTTCGTTGGGATTGTCGACACCGACCGTGATGCCCTTACCCTGCTCGCCGCGGGTCGGCTTGACCACGACGTCGCCCACCTCGTCGAGGAACGCGTAGTCCTGCTCGTCGAAGGTGGCGAGCCGCCCCCTTGCGACGACGATTCCGGCCTCGGCGACTAGGCGACGGGTCAATCGTTTGTCGTCGCACCGGCTCATCGCTACGGCGGATGTGTACTCCGACAAGGACTCTCGTGTGATGACGCTGCGCCCGCCGTGTGACAGCCGCATCTCGCCGGCCTCGGCGTCGAGCACTTCCACCCAGATGCCCCGGCGCATGGCTTCGTCGGCGATGATGCGCGCATACGGATTGAGGTCGTCGACCGTCTCCGGCGGGTGGGTGAACAGCGGTTCGTTGATCGCGTTCTTGCGCTTGACCGCCATCACCGGCACGCGCGCGAACCCCAGCTTCTCGTACAGCGCGATCGCGGCGGCATTGTCGTGGGCCACCGACAGATCCATGTACGCGCGATCGCGGCCGCGGTAGATCGCGGCGAGCGCGTGAGTCAGCGCCGCACCCACGCCGGGCAGGCTCGACGCCGGGTCGACGGCCAAGGTCCACAGGCTCGAGCCGTCCTCCGGGTCGGCGAATAACCGCAGGTGGTCCACGCCGGTCACGGTGCCGACAACCGTGCCGTCGTCGTCGCGGACCGCGACGAGGTAGTCGACGGGATCGCGATGCAGATGGTTATCCCAGATGACGTCGACGGGAGCAGACACCATCCCGCAGCGCACGTACACCCGATTGATCTCGTCGGCGTCTTCGGGGCTCTGCAGCGTTCGAATCGTGAAGCCGGTCGGCAAGGTCTCCGTCATATCGTCGGTGAACCTCAGCCGGTAGGTGTGGCTCGGGTCGATGAACAATTCGGCGGGCGCCCTTGCGACGAGAACGTGAGGTTCGCGCGCGTAGATGCAGATGTCGCGTCGACCATGCCCCTCTTGCCGCAATACCTCGGCCAGCTTCTCCGGGTCGGCGAAGGTCTGACCGAAAATCAGTCGTCCCCAACCCATTTCGAGCACCACATCGTCGGCCATCACGTCGACCATGTGTTGTGGTGACGCGTCGTGCAGCCCGAGCGTGATGGCCTCGGAATGGCTCTCGTCGGGATCGAGGGCGGTCACACAGCCACCCCGTTGATCCCGTGCTTTTGCAACCACAGTTCCAACAGAGCGATCTGCCAGAGCTCGTTGCCGCGCAGCGGAGTCAGCCTGCCGTTCGGGTCGGCGAGTAGCCGGTCGACCGCCTCGGGTCGGAACAGGCCGCGCTCCTTGGCGGCAGGCGCATACAGCGCGTCGCGGACAAGGTCCAGGTAGGGGCCCTCCAGGTGGGTCAGCGCAGGCACCGGGAAGTAGCCCTTGGGCCGGTCGATGACATCGGCAGGGACTACCCTGCGCGCGGCCTCCTTAAGCACGCCTTTGCCCTGGTGAGCGGTCTTCAGCTCGGGCGGGCAGGTGGCCGCCAGCTCGACCAGCTCGTGGTCGAGGAACGGCACCCGGCCCTCCAGACCCCACGCCATGGTCATATTGTCGACGCGCTTCACCGGGTCGTCCACCAGCATCACGGTGGTGTCGAGCCGCAGCGCGCGGTCGACGCCGGTCGCGGCCCCTGCGCGGGCGAAGTGTTCGGTGACGAACCGCTCGCTCGGGTCGTCGGCGGTGGCCAGCGCGGGGGAGACCAGCGCCTCGTATGCCGACTGGCTGCGGTCGAAGAACGCTTTTCGATAGCTGGCCACCGAGCCAGCCAGGGACGCGGCGTCGGGCTCACCCATCGGGGGATACCAGTGGTATCCGGCGAACACCTCGTCGGCGCCCTGCCCGGACTGCACGACCTTGACGTGCTTGGCCACTTCCTGGCTGAGCAAGTAGAAGGCGACGCAGTCGTGGCTGACCATCGGCTCGCTCATGGCGCCGATCGCGCCGTCGAGCGCGGGCAGCATGCGATCGGTGCCGATGCGGATCTGGTGGTGGTCGGTGTCGAAACGTTCGGCGATGATGTCGGAGTAGCGGAACTCGTCGCCCGCAACGCCGCCGACCGACTCGAACCCGATTGAGAACGTCGCAAGACCATGCTGGCCCGCCTCGGCGAGCAGCCCGACGATCAGGCTCGAGTCGACTCCACCCGAAAGCAAGCACCCGACGGGCACGTCGGCTACCAGACGGCGCTCGACCGCGAGCCGCAGCGACGCGAGAACTGCATCCTCCCAATCACGTTCGGACCACTTGGCCCGCTCCTCGCGCCGGGTGAAGTCGGGCTCCCAATACGTCGTGGTGATTCGGCGCCCGTCTGGCTCGATCGCGACGAGCGACGCGGGCGGCACCTTGGTCACGCCTCGCAGAATCGTGTGCGGCGGCGGGACGACGGAGTGGAAGGTCAGATAGTGGTGAAGGGCGACGGGGTCTATGCGGGTATCGACGTCGCCGCCGGCCAGCAGCGCGGTCAGGGACGACGCGAACCGGATCCGGTGCGCGTCCTCGGTCAGGTACAGCGGTTTGATACCAAGCCGATCGCGGCCGAGCAGCACCCGCCCGCTGTCACGCTCGGCGATCGCGAACGCGAACATGCCGAAGAGGCGGTCGACGAAGCGGTCACCCCAGTGGTGGTAGGCCTTGAGCAGGACCTCGGTGTCGCTGTGGGAGAAGAACCGGTAGCCGGCCTCGATCAGTTCCCGCCGTAGCTGCTTGTAGTTGTAGATGCAGCCGTTCCAACAGACGGCGAGTCCCAGCTCCGAATCGACCATCGGCTGTGCACCAGCCTCGGACAGGTCGATGATCTTCAGGCGGCGATGACCCAGCGCGACTCGGCCCTGCGACCACACGCCTGCGCCGTCCGGGCCCCGGCGTGCCATGGCATCGGCCATGGCCGAGACAGCTCCGATATCAGGTGTTTGGCCGTCGAGACGCAGCTCGCCGGCGGCTCCGCACACCCATTCGACCCTACCGGGTTCGCGCTCCCGCGTCGTGGCGGTCTGTGACCGGCTACGAAACGCCTTCCAGCTGCTCGCCGGTTTCGTCGACCTGCTTGATCGGCCCCTTGAACCAATTCTTCACCGATGCGTGCCAATAGATCCACAGCAGGATTAGGACGCCACCGACCAGCAGCGGGGTGTAGTTCACGAACTTCCACTCGAAGCTCCCGCCGAATGGCACGCCGCCCATCGACGTCGGGAACAGCGCGATGAGCGAGGTGACTGCGATCTCGGCCAGCGCCACGGGGGCCATCCACTTGTGGTGGCCGCGCAGGTTCCAGCTGCCCACCTTGAACGAGTCGCCCGCCTTCCAGCGGTAGTAGATCGGCACCGCGAAGCACAGGTACAGCCCGACCACACCGATGGACACCACCGCGTAGAAGGCGATCGGCGCCGGCGCGCCGTTGATGTCGACCGGCACGAGCGCGGGCATTGTGATGAGCGCGGCAAGCACCGCAGTGACCATGACGCCGTTGGCGGGGATCTTGTTGGAACTCAACTTCGCCCACAACTGGTGGCCGGGCACTGCGCGGTCGCGGCTGAACGCGAACAGCATCCGCGACGCACTTGTCTGGCAGGCCGTGGTGCAGAAGAACTGGCCCGCGCTCGAGATCAGCAGCACGATGGCGACCCACTGGGAATCCATCGCCTGGGCGAAGATCACCTGCACTAAGCCACCGCCCTTTGTCACCGCGTCCACGTCCTGCACCGCGAACAGGAACGACAGCAACAGGATCCAGCCACCGATGGCCGAATAGAAGATCGAGCGCCAGATGCCCTTGGCCGCGCCGTCGGCTGCGCTCTTGGTCTCCTCGGACAGGTGCGCGGAGGCGTCGTAGCCCGTGATCGTGTACTGCGTGAGGATGGCCGCGATCGGCAGCACGAAGATCAGCCAGCCAAAGCCCTTGTCGCCGTTGAACATCCCTGTGTTGTTGACGGTCGTGGCGAACACGTCACTGAAGCTGGCGTGTCGCTTGGGGATGATCCACAGGATCATCACCACAGCGGCGGCGCCCGCCACATGCCACCACACCGAGATGTTGTTGATGATGGCCAGCAGGTGCGACGAGAAGATGTTGATGGTTGCCGAGACCACGAGGATGATCACGAACATGATGAAGACCCGGGTCAGGCTGTAGCCGGCGGCCCAGGTCTCACTGAAAGTGCTGAGCGTGAGGTCCAGGAATGTCGCGCAGCCGTACGCCACCGACGCCAGGATGGCGATCAGGCCGATTAGGTTCAGCCAGCCGGTGTAGAAGCCTGCCTTCGCACCGCCGAGTTTGCTTGCCCACCAGTAGATGCCGCCTGACGTCGGCATTGCGGAGACGAGCTCCGACATACACAGCCCGATGATCAGGATGAAGGCCGAAACGAGCGGCCAGCCCCATGCGATCGCCGCAGGGCCGCCGTTGTTCCAGCCGAGGCCGAACGAGGTAAAGCAGCCAGCCAGGATCGAGATGATGGAGAACGAGATAGCGAAGTTGCTGAATCCGGACCAGGAGCGGTGTAGCTCCTGGGTGTATCCGAGTTCCGCGAGTAGTTTTTCGTCCTCATTGAGATGTTCGTGACCCTCGGGCACCGCAGTTCTCCTCTTGACTCGAGCGGGGAGCGCACATTCCCTAGGCACAATAGGCCGCTATTGGTCTGGTGTCCTACCTTTGGGAATGACGAGCACGTAAAGCTTCCCCGCAGGTCGCCCAGCGGGGTCGACTAGCTGCCGTTTCGCCTGTTTCCGAATTGACTCCGTCTCGATATTGACGTGCGCATTCGCCCTCATTATTGTCCAAGTTGTCTGACAACTTGCGCCAAAGAGCCGAGGAGGACGCCATGGCGGAGAACAAGCGGGCAGTCGGATCGGTCACCTATCGAGACGCGGAGCACGGGTACTTCGAAAAGCGCAAGCTGCGCCGCCACGCCGCGTTCTGGTCGCTCTGGGCGCTCGGTGTCGGCGCGGTCATCTCGGGAGATTTCTACGGCTGGAACGTGGGCCTCGATGCAGGCGGCTTCGGCGGTCTGCTCATCGCAGGCATCGTTATCACGGTCATGTACTACGGCCTGTGCTACAGCATCGCCGAGATGTCGCCAGCCTTGCCGCACACGGGCGGCGCATATTCCTTCTCCCGGTCGACGATGGGTCCGTGGGGAGGATTCATCACCGGCTTGGCCGAAAACATGGAATACGTGATCACGCCCGCGGTGGTCGTGAGTGCGATGGGATTCCTTTCGCACGACATCGTTTTCGAGCTCGTCGCAGCGGACGGGTGGTGGAACAGCCCGGTCCTGTGGGCGGCGATCTTCTACATCATCTTCGTCGGGATCAACATCATGGGCATCGAGACCACCATGCGGTTCACCGTGGCGATCACCATCGCGGCGCTGGGCATCCTGGCCTTTTTCTACGTCGCGGTGCTCGTCAGCCGGTCCTTCGATGCCGGCCTGCTCACGAACATTCCTCCGGAAGAGGGGGAAAGTAGCTTCCTGCCCAAGGGCTTAGCCGGGATTTTCCCCGCTCTGCCGTTCGCGATTTGGTTCTATCTAGCGATCGAGGAACTGCCGCTGGCAGCGGAGGAGTCGCACGATCCGAAGCGCGACATTCCCCGCGCGACGATCTGGGGGCTCAACACGCTGGTCCTCTTTGCCATTTTGACGCTGTTCCTGAACACCGGTGTCGGGGGCGGAGCCGCGGAGATCGGTACGTCGGCGACCCCATTGTTCGACGGCTTCAAGGCGGTGTTCGGGGACGGCACGGCGGCGGCCGTGCTTGCGTTGATCGGGCTGATCGGCTTGATCGCGAGCTTCTTCACGATCATCTATGCCTACGGGCGCAACACCTATTCGCTTTCGCGTGCAGGGTATTTCCCGCAGAGCCTGTCGATCACGCACCCGACCAGGAACACGCCCTATGTCGCATTGATCGCCGGTGCGGTCGTCGGGTTCCTCCTGGTTTGGCTGATGTACTTGCTCGGACAGAGCGAGAACGCCCTTGCGGGGAAGGTCGTCGGCGCGCTGCTGTACATGGCCGTGTTCGGTGCCGTGATCTCGTACTTCATGCAGTGCCTGGCGTTCATCATGCTGCGTCGCAAGCTGCCGAATATCGAGCGGCCATACCGCAGTCCGGTGGGTGTCCCGGGCGCCGCGATCGCGGGTGCCATCGCGCTCGTCGCGCTGGTCTCGCTGTTCTTCAATGCCGATTACCGGCCCGGTGTCGTCGGGACATTGATCTACTTCGTGATCGGATTGATCTATTTCGCGGTCGTGGGACGGCACAAGCTGGTGCTGTCGCCCGAAGAGGAGTTCGCGCTGTCCCAGGGCCAGTACGGCGTGAACCTGGAACAGGAGGGGTACGGCGCGATGTCCGCGACCGAGATCGCCACCGGCGACTCGTCAACTCGCTCACCATGATCTGAGGGAACGACGTGTCACTGGTCCTGGGAGCCGACGTCGGCTCGCAGAGCATCAAGATCGTCCTCGTCGACGAGGGTGGCGACGTCGTGGCCAGCGGCTCGGCCGCTCTGAGCATGACGCACCGGCACGACGGCTGGGCGGAACAGGACCCCCACACCTATCGCACCGCACTGCGCGACGCCGTCCTCGCGGCGACCGCGGGCATCGAACCAACACGAGTCGTGGCGATGGGACTTGGCAGTCAGGTCGACGGCATCGTCGTGTGCGACGGCATCGGTCAGCCCCTCCGCCCGGCGATCATCTGGCTGGACAAACGGGCCACCGAGCAGTGCGATCGGCTGGTCGGCGCGGTCGGCGCGGATCTGCTCGCCGAGCGGACGGGGCTTGTGGCCGATGCCTCGCACAGCGCACCGAAGATGATGTGGATCCGCGACCACGAACCCGCGGTCTGGGAGGCTGCGGCGACACTGGCGCCCGTCGGGTCGTATCTGCTGCATCACCTGACGGGCGCTCACGCCCAGGACGCCGCAAACGCGTCGTCCTCGATGGTGTACGACGTCACCCGCGGCGATTTCGACGAGTCTCTATGCACGGCAGCTGAGTTGGACCCGGCTATGTTCGCGCCGGTTCGACCGTCGACCGAGGTGGTCGGCACGCTGCTGCCCGACATCGCCTCGGAGTTGGGTCTTCCGGCGAATTGCGCGGTCGTCGTCGGAACCGGAGACGAACATGCCGCGTCGGTCGGGGCCGGCGCGATCAAGCCCGGTGTCGTCGTCGATGTCACCGGCACCGCCGAACCGGTGACGACCGTGTCCGCGGCGCCCGTGCGCGACCCGCTCTGTCTCGTCGAGACGCACGGCCATGCCGTGCCAGGCTCGTGGCTGATCGAGAATCCCGGATTCGTCAGCGGCGGCAGCACACTCTGGCTCGCCGGGCTGCTCGGCGTGCAGCAGGCCGAGGTTTTTCCCCTGGCGCTGGCGGCGCCACCGGCTAGCGACGGTGTGCTGTTCCTGCCTGCACTGTCGGGGTCGACGGCACCGCGATGGAACGACCGGATGCGCGGCGGCCTGCTCGGCCTCGCGATGAATCACACACCGGCCCACGTCGCCCGCGCGGTGCTCGAAGGCTGCGCCTTTGCGTTGCGCGACATCGTCGAACGACTCGACGCGCTGGGCCTCGGTCGCGGAGAGATACGGATCGTCGGCGGCGGCGCGCGCGACAACTTGTGGGCGACGATCAAGGCCAGTGTGCTCGGACGGCCCGTGCGCCGCGTGTTGACCGAAGAGGCCACCGCAGTCGGCGCTGCCATGGTTGCGGGCGTCGGCACCGGGTTCTTCGCGGACTTCACCGAAGCGTCGGTTGCGGTCCGCCTCGCTCCGGCCGCCATCGAGCCTGACCCCGAGGCGACCAAGACCTATGCGGACACCTACCGTCGCTACCTTGCCGCGTTCGATGCCGTCGAATCGGCGCTGGGCCAATGATCACCGTCCCTGACCCGTCGTCGCTTCTGTCGACCCTGCGTGCCGACGGACACGACGGCCTGCCCAACGTCGCCGTCCGCATCGGCGCGTCGGTGTTGGACGCCGCGATAGCCGACAGCATCGAAAGATTCGTCGCGAAAGAGCCGGTGATCCTCAGCGACGGCGGACCGTACCGCACTTCGGCGGGTCCGGTGGTGGATCGGCTCGCCGGGCATCTCGGCTGCCCGGTGATCCAGCTCGGCAGGGGGACGGTGCGCGCCGACGAGGAAACCGTCGAGCGATCGGTGGCGGAGGTGGGGGAACGGCGGCTGGTGATCTCCGTCGGATCCGGAACCCTCACGGACATCGCAAAGGTCACCGCGCAGCGCACCGGCAGCCATCACGTCGCGGTCCAAACCGCGTGCAGCATCAACGGTTTCATCGCCGACCGCAGCGTGCTCGTCGTCGCGGGGGCGAAGCGTACCGTGCAGTCGAGGTGGCCCGACGTCCTCGTCGCCGACACCGATATCCTCGCCTCGGCGCCGTGGCAGTTGAATCTCGCTGGGGTGGGAGACCTTTCGACGGTCCCCAACGCGGTGGCCGAGTGGCGGCTGGCCGCCCGGCTCGGCCACGGGCCACCGTATGACGCGGCCGTCGTCGACGATGTCCTTGCCGCAAATCCGGTGCTCCCTGCGCTCGCACGTGCGGCACGCGACGCCGAGCCGGGAGGCATCGCCGATCTGGCCCGGCTGCTGGCTGCCAGCGGACTGTCGATGGGAATCGTCGGCTCGACGGCGCCGGCATCGGGCACCGAGCATGCGGTCTCGCACCTGATGGAGATGGCGCGCAGCCGTCAGGGCCGACCGGCCGCGGCGCACGGCATGCAGGTCACGGTCGCGACCCGGCTGGCCGTGCGGGTCTGGCAGCTCGTGGATACCACGATCCGTTCAGGCGATGCGAAGGTGCAGATCCCCGACGAGACGGCGAGCCGCGACGCCGTCGCACGCGCGTTCACCGAGTTCGACCCGCAGACCGTCGAGGAGTGCTGGACGGCATACTCGGCCAAGCGAAATTGGCTGCGGGCACACCAATCCGCGGTCGAGGCAGTGGTTTCGGAGTGGGACACGTTCACGCAGTCACTGATGCTTCCTTCACCGGAACAGTTCGACGAGATCAGCCATGCGAGCGGTCTGCCGACCCGGGCGCAGGACCTCGGCGTCGGCTACGACGACGACCTACTGTTCTGGGCCCTGCGGAATTCCCACCTGCTGCGGGAGCGGATCTCGATCGTCGACCTCGCCGACCTGCTCGGCGTGTGGTCGGACGGTGCGGCGTGGTCGATCGTGGACGACGCCGCGAAAGCCGGGACGAAGGAATAGGAGCGCTGCCGTGTCTCATTTCGTGTTCATGCTCACCCACGGCGACAGAACCGTCGAACACGCTGCCGAGATCGTGCCGGAAGTGGCCGACACCGGCTTGAAATACATCGGGTTCAAGGACGTCGGAGCAGACGCGTCGCGACAGCGTGAGCTGACGTCTCTGGCCCACGACGCCGGGTTCGAGGTGATGTTGGAGGTGGTCTCGACCAGCAAGGAGGACGAGCTGTCGTCGCTGCGCGCGGCGGCCGCGGCCGGGGTCGACTGGGTGCTCGGCGGAACCCACGCCGCGGACGGTGCGGGCATGCTGCCGGACGGGGTGCGCTACTGCCCGTTCCCGGGCAGGGTCGTCGACCATCCAAGTGTTCTGCTCGGCACGATCGACGACATCGGGGCCGATGCAGAGCGGCTCACGGCTCTCGACCACGTCACCGGGCTCGACCTGCTGGCGTATCGCCATCCGACCGCCGATCACGACGCTCTGATCCGTGAGGTGGTTCGGCGATCGAGCGGCCCGGTTATCGTTGCGGGGTCGATCGCGAGCATCGACAGGGCGGTCGGGGTCAGCGAGGCAGGCGCGTGGGGATACACCATCGGCAGCGCCATTTTCGACGGTCTGCTTCCCGGAGCGCCGTCCATCGCAGACCAGGTGCGTCGCGTCGTCGAGGCAACGGCGGATGCATCCCGCGAAACCCGGACGTAGGCTCGGCAGAGTGTCCGGCCGAACTTTGCTCGCCGACCAGTTGCGTGACGAGTTGCTGGAGGAAATAACCAGTTCGCAGTTGCAGCCGGGGACCAAGTTGCCGAGCGAGGGCCAACTGGCCAAGCGCTTCAACGTATCTCGTGCCACGGTGCGAGACGCGGTGCGTGCCCTGGTCGAGGCTGGCTACATCACCCGTCGTCACGGTTCGGGCAGTTATGTCACCGAGCGCAGGCGCATGCCCCACGGACTTGACGCGACTCTCAGTTACCTCGCGATGATCGAGAGCGCGGGCGCGCGTGCAGGAATGCACATCCTCGACGCGGCGTTCGAGCAGTGCTGCCCGGACGATTCCCCGCTACAACTCAGTCCCGGCGATACCGTCCTGGCGGTCGAACGGGTGCGCACGGCCGACGACCAACCGGTGATCTACTCGATCGACCGCATTCCCGCGCGCCTGCTCCGCAGCGACCTCGACCTGAAGAAGCTGGACCCTTCACTCTTCGCGCTGCTGAGTGCGTCGGGACACGCCGCAGACCACGCGACGGCGACGCTGCGCGCCGTCGCCAGCACCAGCCAGACTGCGAAAGTGCTCGGCGTGCGGCGTGGGAAGCCCCTGCTGTACATCGAAGAGGTTGACTACGGCCGCGACGGCACTCCCGTCATGCTGTCCCGGGAATGGCACGTTTCCGAAGCCTTCGATGTCCGGATCAATCGGAAGGCCCAGGCGCGCGGCGAGTACGCGATCACGTCCCCGCGCTCGACGTTGTCGTAGCTCAGTCGCCGGTGACCGATCGGAGGGACCGGCCGCGCGGCGAGCTGATCGGGCAGATGCGAAATGCGCTGGAACGCGACCCGATCGTGGGTATCGATGATCAGGCGACTGACTTTGTCTGTGTCGTACGGGACCACCAATTCCTCGAGGAACAGGCCCAGGCCGGTGTCGGCTACAGGCCGCTCATCCCAGCTCCTCTTCGGCTGCAGCCAACGCGGCGAACTCCTCATCCGGCGTGTTCGCCACCAGGTGGTGGCGACTGTAGAGCGCGAAGTAAGCCATGAACGCCGCAAACACCACCAGACACCAAAACGCCGCCGTGCTGTCCACCACGAACGTCGCCACCACCGACAGCGCCGCCACCACCAGCGCAAACGACGTGGTGATGATGCCGCCCGGTGTGCGGTACGGACGCGGCATGCCCGGTTCACGCACCCGCAACACGATGTGACTGACCATCATCAGCACATACGAGAGGGCGGCGCCGAACACCGCCATGTTCAGCAGCATCGCGCCCTGACCGGTCAACGACAGCACGAAGCCGATCACTCCAGGCACCACCAACGCCAGCGTCGGCGCCTTGCGTGAGTTGACCACCGAGATCGCTCTGGGCAGATAGCCGGCCCGCGACAGGGCAAACAGCAGACGCGAGTAGGCATAGATGATGGAGAAGAAGCTCGCGATCAGCCCGGCCAGCCCGATGTAGTTCACCACCGTCGCCATCGTTGAGTCGCCGAGCGCCTCCACCAGCGGGTTGCCCGATTCGCTCATCGCTTTCGCCCCTCCGGCCCCGGGGACCAGGAACAACACGGTGGCAGCGGTGATCAGCAGCACGCCCATGCCGGCGATGATGCCCTTGGGCACATTGCGTTCGGGCTCCTTGGCCTCCTCGGCGGCCAACGGCACTCCCTCGATGGCCAGGAAGAACCAGATCGCGAATGGCACCGCCGCCCAGATTCCGAGATAGCCGAACGGCAGGAACGATGACGCGCCCGCGGCGTCGGTGGGTGCGATATCGGTCAAGTTCGCGGCATCGAAGCTGCCGATCGCCGAGACGGCGAAGATCACCAGGCCGGCCAGCGCGATGGCGGTGATGACGAACATGACCTTGAGCGCTTCGCCGACGCCGGCCAGGTGGATGCCGATGAACAGCACGTACGCGGCCAGGTACACCCACCAGCCGTCGGTGATCCCAAACAGCCCGAGCGATTCAACGTAGGCGCCGATGAAGGTGGCGATCGCGGCCGGCGCGATCGCGTACTCGATCAGGATCGCGGTCCCGGTGGCAAACCCACCCCAGGGCCCCAGCGCGCGGCGCGCGAAAGTGTAGCCGCCGCCGGCCGCCGGCAGCGCCGAGGACATCTCGGCCATACCCAGCACCATGGCCAGATACATGCCCGCGATCACCACACCCGCGATCAGCAAGCCACCGAACCCGCCTTCGGCGAGGCCGAAATTCCACCCCGAGTAGTCGCCGGAGACCACATAGCCCACACCGAGACCCGCCAGCAGCAGCCAGCCCGCAGTGCCCCGCTTCAGTGTCCGTTTAGCCAGGTAGTCGCTGCTCTCGGCGTGGAAATCAGCGCCGACGCGGTGACTGTCCCCGTGGTGGCCCTCGATGCTCGACATAGCGGCTCCTGCTCCACCCTCGGCGTCTGCCCGGGTGAGCAAACGGTACGACAATTACATCGGTTACATCGGTCATCAGCGAGCCTCAGCGGCCGGTCGTGCGTAAGCAGTCATGGCTTGCCCCTCCTGGCGATGTGGACAGCGCGCTGACCGGGGACCTACGAGTACTGGTCTTGGTGGATCTGCGGGATGCCGTATAGGGAGAATAGAATGCTCAAAGGTCTGGCGTCCTACCTTTGGATGTGACAGTTTGATTGATCATTTGGGTGAACGCCGAGGCAACGTCATCTCCAGTGGTTCGCTCCTCGTCATGCCCGCTGTCGTCGTCTTGTCAGGAAGGTCCCGCAATGAGCCCCAGAACCCGCATGTTGTCGCAGGCCGACCTCGAACGGCTGGTGGCCGACGGCGACGTCGACACCGTGATCGTCGCGTTCTGCGACATGCAGGGCCGGCTGACGGGCAAGCGGGTGTCGGCCCGGCTGTTCGTCGAGGACGTCGCCGCGCACGGCGCCGAATGTTGCAATTACCTGCTCGCCGTCGACGTCGACATGAACACCGTCGACGGGTATTCGATATCGAGCTGGGAGACCGGCTACGGCGATATGGTCATGACGCCCGACTTCTCCACGTTGCGGCTCATCCCGTGGCTGCCGGGCACCGCGATGGTGATGGCCGATCTGTCGTGGACCGACGGCAATCCCGTGACCCAGGCGCCGCGCAGCATCCTCAACCGCCAAATTGATCGACTCACCGATGCCGGCCTGGTGCCCTATGTCGGCACCGAGTTGGAATTCATAGCTTTTGACACCGGATTCCGGGAAGCGTGGGCGGCGGGCTACCGCGGGCTGACGGCCTCCACGGACTACAACATCGACTACGCGATGCATGCGTCGACCCGGATGGAGCCACTGCTGCGCGACATCCGACTCGGCATGGACGGCGCAGGCATGTACTGCGAAGGTGTGAAGGGCGAGTGCAACTTTGGTCAGCAGGAGATCGCATTCCGCTACGACCATGCCCGTGTCACCTGCGATAATCACACCATCTACAAGAACGGTGCTAAGGAGATCGCGGACCAGCACGGCAAGAGCCTGACCTTCATGGCGAAATTCGATGAGCGCGAAGGCAATAGCTGCCACATCCACATTTCGTTGCGTGGCGACGACGGATCCGCGGTGTTCGCCGACTCGGACGACGAGCTCGGCATGTCGCAGATGTTCCGCAGCTTCATCGCGGGCCAGCTGGCCACGCTGCGTGAGCTGACGCTGTTCTATGCGCCGAACATCAACTCCTACAAGCGTTTTGTCGAAGGCAGCTTCGCGCCGACGGCAGTCGCCTGGGGGATGGACAACCGAACCTGCTCTGTGCGTGTGGTCGGCCGCGGTCACGGCATGCGGATGGAACTCCGTGCGCCAGGCGGCGACGTCAACCAGTACCTGGCGGTGGCAGCGCTGATCGCAGGCGGTTTGTATGGCATCGAGCGCGAGCTGGAGCTGCCGGAAGCGTTGGAGGGCAACGCGTATACCAGCGGCGCGGAACACCTGCCGACGACTCTGGCCGAAGCGGCGGAACTGTTCGGAAAGTCGGAAGTGGCGCGTGAGGCGTTCGGCGACGACGTCGTCGAGCACTACCTCAACAACGCGCGGGTGGAACTGGCTGCATTCAATTCGGCTGTGACCGATTGGGAAAGGGTGCGTGGCTTTGAGCGGCTCTAGACCGGTCGTCGGTCTCACCACCTATCTGCAGCAGGCCCAGACCGGGGTCTGGGATGTCCGCGCCGGCTTCCTGCCCGCCATCTACATCGACGGGGTGAACCTGGCGGGCGGAATCGTTGCGCTGCTTCCGCCCCAACCCGTGGACGCCGAGATCGCCTCGCGTGTACTCGATGGCCTGGATGGCCTGATCATCACGGGCGGACGCGATGTCGTCCCGGAAGGGTATGGGCAGCAACCGCATCCGGCCACTGACGAGGCGATCGCCGACAACCGGCAGCGCGACGCATTCGAGTTCGCGTTGGTCGACGGTGCCATCCGGCGGGGCCTGCCGCTGCTGGGGATCTGTCGTGGGGCGCAGGTGCTCAACGTCGCGCTTGGCGGCACCCTGCATCAGCACCTGCCAGATGTCATCGGCCACACCCACCATCAGCAGGGCAATGCGGTGTTCGCGACGTCGGCGGTGCGGACCGTGCCAGGAACCCGGCTCGCGGCCCTGATCGGCGAATCCTCCGATGCCCAGTGCTATCACCACCAGGCCATCGACCGGCTCGGCGATGGCCTGATCGTCAGCGCCCAAGACTCCGACGGCGTCATCGAGGCCATCGAACGGGACCCGGCAATGCCCGGCGACAGTTTTCTCTTGGCGGTGCAGTGGCATCCCGAGGAACGACTGGACGACCTGCGACTGTTCGCTGCTGTGGTGGAGGCGGCGGCGGCATACGCGACCCAGAAAGTGAATGCATGACTGCGAGCGAACTGATCAACCCGGCCACCGAGGAAGTGCTTCGCACCGTCGAGCAGACCGACATCGAGGGCGTCGATGACGCTGTGGCCCGCGCCAGGGCGGCGCAGCGGGATTGGGCCCGTCTGGCGCCCGCTGAACGGGCGGCCGCCTTGCGAGCCTTCGCGGCCGTCGTGGACGCGAATATCGACGAGCTGGCCGCGCTCGAGGTGGCCAATTCCGGACACGCGATCAGCAATGCGGAGTGGGAGGCAGGCCACGTCCGCGATGTGCTGCAGTTCTACTCGGCCACCCCGGAGCGGCTGTCGGGCAAGCAGATTCCGGTGGCGGGCGGCCTGGATGTCACGTTCAACGAACCGCTCGGTGTGGTCGGCGTGATCACGCCGTGGAACTTCCCGATGACGATTGCGGCGTGGGGCTTCGCTCCCGCGCTGGCCGCGGGGAACGCGGTGCTGGTCAAGCCTGCGGAGTGGACGCCGCTGACCAGCATCCGGCTCGGTGAGCTTGCGGTCGACGCCGGGATACCCGCAGACCTGTTCCAAGTCTTGCCCGGCAAGGGCTCGGTGGTGGGGGAGCGTTTCGTCAGCCACCCCGACGTCCGCAAGATCGTGTTCACCGGCTCCACGGAGGTCGGCACACGAGTGATGGCGGGTGCGGCGGCGCAGGTCAAGAGGGTCACCCTCGAGCTGGGCGGCAAGAGCGCCAACATCGTGTTCGACGACTGCGACCTGGAGAAGGCGGCGGCGACCGCGCCGTACGGCGTCTTCGACAACGCGGGCCAGGACTGTTGTGCGCGCAGCCGAATCCTGGTGCAGCGCAACGTCTACGACCGGTTCATGGAGCTGCTCGAACCGGCGGTGAAGGGCGTCGTGGTCGGCGATCCGCGGTCCAAGGACACCGAGATGGGGCCGTTGGTGTCGAAAGCCCACTGGAACACCGTCGCCTCCTACGTACCCGACGACGCGCCGGTCGCGTTCCGTGGCGATGCGCCGTCGGGCACCGGCTACTGGTTCCCGCCGACGGTGCTGACCCCTTCGCGCACCGACCGTACCGTCACCGAGGAGATCTTCGGGCCCGTGGTTACGGTGCTGCCGTTCGAGGACGAGGCCGACGCCATCGCACTCGCCAACGACACGCCCTACGGCCTGTCGGGATCGATCTGGACCGAGAACCTGTCGAGGGCGCTGCGGGTATCGCGCGCCGTGGAATCCGGGAATCTGTCAGTCAATTCGCATTCGTCGGTGCGCTACAACACGCCGTTCGGCGGGTTCAAACAGTCGGGCTTGGGCCGCGAGCTCGGTCCCGACGCACCGCTTTCGTTCACCGAAACCAAGAACGTCTTTTTCGCGATCGGAGATGCCTGATGGATTTGACCCAACGACTGGCCGGCAAGGTCGCTGTGATCACCGGCGGTGCAGGCGGTATCGGGCTCGCCTCCGCGAAGCGCCTTCGCGCCGAGGGCGCCACGATTGTGATCGGCGAGATCGACGCGGCGACGGGCAAAGCCGCAGCCGACGAAGTCGACGGGCTCTTCGTACCCGTTGACGTTTCAGACGAGGCCGCCGTCAACAACCTGTTCGACACGGCGGCAGACACCTACGGCTCGGTCGACATCGCGTTCAACAACGCGGGCATCTCGCCGCCGGACGACGACGTGATCGAGACCACCGAGCTGCCGGCATGGCAGAAGGTGCAGGACATCAACCTCAAGTCGGTGTACCTGTCATGCCGGGCGGCGTTGCGGCACATGGTGCCCGCCAAGAAGGGGTCGATCATCAACACGGCCTCGTTCGTCGCGGTGATGGGTTCGGCCACTTCGCAGATCTCCTATACGGCGTCAAAGGGCGGCGTTCTTGCGATGTCCCGAGAGCTTGGGGTTCAGTACGCGCGCAGCGGTATTCGGGTGAACGCGCTATGCCCCGGGCCGGTCAACACGCCGTTGCTGCGCGAGCTGTTCGCGAAGGATCCCGAGCGGGCCGCGCGACGGCTGGTACACGTGCCGGTGGGACGGTTCGCCGAGCCGGAGGAACTGGCCGCCGCGGTGGCATTCCTTGCCAGCGACGATGCCTCGTTCATCACCGGCTCGACGTTCCTTGTCGACGGCGGTATCAGCTCGGCCTACGTCACCCCGCTGTAGGAATCATGACGGCCGATCCGGGCGTACCGCTGGCGAGCGAGGCTCTGCTGCGCCCGGTGCGGCCGGGGAACCCGTTCGAAGACACTGTCGAGCGTCTGTTGCAGACCATCCGACTCGGCGTGCTGCACCCAGGGGAGTCGCTGCCGCCCGAACGGGAGCTCGCCTCGAAGCTCGGTGTCAGCCGCGACACCGTTCGCGAGGCCATCAAGTCGCTTGCCGACGCCGGATATCTGGTGGCCCGTCGCGGCAGATATGGCGGCACATTCCTCGCCGACGAGCTGCCGAGGCACACGGATGACAGCCAAGGGGTGACCCGCGCGGAGATCGATGACGCGCTGCGGTTACGCGAGATCCTCGAGGTCGGCGCCGCCAGGATGGCGGCGAACCGCACCCTTACCGCCGGCGAGCGCGAAGTGCTGTGGTCGCGGCTGACCGACGTCCGCGGCGCGGCGCCCGACGACTACCGTCGGCTCGACTCGCGACTGCACTTGGCGATCGCGGAGGCGGCGGGTTCGCCGTCGCTGGTTCCCCTTGTCGCAGAAAACCGGATGCGGCTCAACGGGCTGCTCGATCAGATTCCCTTGCTGCCCCGCAATATCGCCCACTCGGACGAGCAGCACGAAGCGATCGTCGTGGCGATCCTTGCCGGCGACGGTGAGCGGGCCGCCGAAGCGATGCGGGCGCACGTCGCTGGATCGGCCGCCCTTCTGCACGGCTTCCTCGATTAGCACGTCTCGTTAAATGCGCAGCTCAAGCGTGTGAATGCGGGTATCGGACGGCTTCGTGGATTAGATTCGAGCCATGGTGCAGTCCGGCAGCCATACGCACGCCAAAGGCGTGACGTCGGCGTTGACCGATGTCGACACTGCCGGTTGGACCCAGCGCTTCGACCTGCTCTCCGACCCGAACCGGCTCGAGATCCTGCTGTGCCTGCACCGGACGCCCGGGATCTATGTCGGCGACCTGGCGGCGGCGCTGGGTCGATCGGAGAACGCCGTCTCTCAGGCACTGCGGGTTCTTCGGCAGCAGGGATGGGTGAGCTCGACTCGAGTGGGACGTTCGGTCAGCTACCGCCTCGAGGACGAGATAGTGCACGATCTGCTGCACTGGATTGGCGCCCGACACGGCTGAAGCGGCGGTCCTGCGACCTAAACTCCCTGATGTGCGCGTGTTGACGATGGACGATCCGCTGCTTGTGGATCGTCCTGACCTGTCCGGGGCAGGAGATCTGCCCGCCCACACGCGCATTGGCACCTGGCTCGAGCAGCTGATCCTGTCTCACACGTTGGCGCCGGGCGACAAATTGCCATCCGAGGTGGAGATATCCAATGCGCTAGGGGTCAGCCGGATGACGTTGCGGCAGGCGCTCGGCTCCATCGAGGCGAAGGGCCTCATCGACCGCAGACGCGGGCGTTTCGGTGGCAACTTCGTTGCGGCTCCGCGTTTCGAGTTCGACCACGCCAGCCTGCCCGGCTTCACCGAACAGATGCGCCGCATCCATGTCGAAGCGGGCGCCGAGGTCTTACGTGCCACCACCGGTCGCCCGACCGCCGAGGTGCGCCAGCGCCTCGGGCTCACCCGCGGCGAGCAGGTCCACGAGATCCTGCGTGCCCGATCCGCCAACGGCGAACCGATCGTTCTCGAAGAGGCATATCTGCCTGCGTCGATCTTTCCGGAGTTGCTCACGGTGAACCTCACCGGCTCGCTGTACATGGTGATGCGCTCCTACGGTGCATCCCCGTTCTCGGCCGACGAGGAGATCGAGGCGACACGCGCCACGTCGGAACAGGCGGGACTGCTCGGTATCGAGGCGGGCAGCCCACTGTTGTTGATCACGCGCACATCGTTCAGCGAGAGCGGCGTCGCCGTCGAGTTCTCCCGCGACTATCACCGCTCGGATCGCGCACGGATCCGGATAAAGTCGCGGGCCGACTTTGAGGGGCCCGATCGCGACGCCACTCGATGAGTGCATGCTCGACGAGTTCCACCGACAGCTCGGGCGCGATGTCCGTGGCGGCGGCTTGCAATTCGGTGCTCGGCGCGGCAGCGACGGCCACACAGTGCATACCCGCGGCCCTGGCGGCCTGGACACCTGGCACGGAGTCTTCGAAGACGAGCATATCGCCAGGCCGGCGACGCAGCAGCCGGGCGGCGGTGAGGAATCCCTCCGGGTGGGGCTTGCCGTCGCTGACGTCTTCCTCGGCGATCAGCACGCCGAACAACTCACCTACGGGACTGCCCGCCAGCACCGCAAGGACGTCGTCGCGCTGGGCGCCGGTCACAATGCCGAGGGGAATCTCGTTGTCGGCCAAGAGTTTCACCAGTCGTACGGTGGAGTCAGCGATCGGGTTGCTGCCTGCCACGCGTCGTTTGTAGACGCCCTGGCGCAGGCGCAGCAGCTCATCGACTTCCTGGTCGGTCCCCCGACCGTGCCGCGCCACCGCGCGTTCGATGATCGCGCGGTCGCTGCGGCCCAAGAGTTCGTCGCGGTACTCCGACGTGGTCATCGCCCAGCCGAGGTGGGTGCGGAACAGCTCGCTGAAGATGTCGAACAGGATGGGTTCGTCGTCGGAGAGCGTGCCGTTGAAATCGAAGATGACGGCGGGCTGGTCACTGCGTAACCACGTCTCGATCACATTGGTCGCTGACGGCATAGCCAATAGTCTAGACCTTTGACTCGCGACGGTTTACAGTGAATCGATGCCGTTTCCGCTCACCGACGCCCAGCTCAACGAGCTGCTGGAGGAGATCCCGGCCGTGGCCGGACGGCCGAGGCAGCTGGAGGACCTTTCCGGCGGACTGACCAATCGCAATGTCAAGGTAATCACCTCAGACGCCGTCTATGTCGCCCGGTGCGTCGACACCAGCAGCAACTTCCTCGGTATCGACCGCGACGAGGAGTACCACAACACCAAGGCCGCAGAGCAGGCCGGCGTCGGCGCGCAGGTGATCGACTACCGCCCCGATCTCGGCATCCTGCTGTTGGGCTATCTCAACGGAAAGACGCTGTGCAACGAGGACTTTCAGCGGGCGGGAGTGATAGCGAAGGTTGCCGCAGGATGCCGGACGTTGCACGACGGGCCGCGCTTCCGCGGTCGGTTCGACATGTTCGAACGCCAGCCTCGATACCTGAAAACAGTCAGGGACAACGGTTTCAAGATTCCCCATGACTACCTGGAGTATGCCGACGCATTCGGCCAGGTCCGCAACGCGTTGGCAGCCGATCAGACCACCGTCCCGTGCAACAACGACCTGCTGGCCGGAAACTTCATCGAGGACGGTGAGCGGGTGTGGATCATCGACTACGAGTACTCCGGAAACAACGACCCCTGCTTCGAATTGGGCAACATCTGGAGCGAGTGCGGCCTGTCGGCCGATCAGCTGGACGAGCTCGTCACCTCGTACTACGGCCGCCGGCTACGGCACAAGATCGCAAGGGCCCACCTGCAGGGCATTGTCGCCAAGTACGGCTGGACCCTGTGGGGCTGTATCCAAAGTGCCTCAAGTGCATTGGAAGTCGACTTCTGGGACTGGGCGATGGAACGCTACGAGGCCGCCACCGCCGAGTTCAAGGGTCCGCACTTCGCCCGGCTGCTCGACGACGTACAAGCCAGCGACTGACGAAGGACGATTTACAAACATGGCCACCACAACGCTGCCCGACCGCGCGCACGCCGTCATCATCGGAGGCGGCGTGATCGGCACCAGCGTCGCGTACCACCTGACCAAGCTGGGGTTCACCGACGTCGTGCTGCTCGAACAGGGCCAACTTTCCAGCGGCACCACCTGGCACGCCGCCGGACTGGTCGGACAGCTGCGGGCATCGGAGAGCGCCACCCGCCTCGTGCAGTACTCGACGCAGCTGTATGCCGAACTCGAAAGCGAGACCGGGCTGTCCGCGGGTTATAAGCAGTGCGGGGGAGTGACGGTCGCACGTACCGAAGATCGCATGATCCAGCTGCGCCGCACAGCGGCCAACGCCGCGGCGTTCAACATGGAATGTGAACTGCTCGCGCCCGAGCAGGCGCTCGAGCACTACCCGGTGATGCGAGTCGACGACCTGGTTGGAGCCATCTGGCTACCCGCCGACGGCAAGGCCAACCCGACGGATTTGACTTTCGCTCTGGCGAAGGGCGCGCGGATGCGTGGTGCCCGGATCGTCGAAAAGGTCAGGGTGCTTGATGTTTTGACCGATGAGGGCCGGGTGACCGGAGTTCGCACCGACGGAGGGGACGTCGAGGCCGAGATCGTCGTCAACTGTGCAGGGCAGTGGGCCAAACAAGTGGGTGCCATGGCCGGGGTGAATGTCCCTCTGCATTCGGCCGAGCACTTCTATGTCGTCAGCGAAGTCATCGACGGCGTGCACCCCGACCTGCCGATCCTGCGCGACCCCGATGGCTACACATACTTCAAGGAGGAAGTGGGCGGGCTGGTGATCGGCGGCTTCGAGCCGGAAGCCAAGCCGTGGGTGGCGCCCGATGCGATTCCCTACCCATTCGAATTCCAGCTGCTGGACGAGGATTGGGACCACTTCGAGATTCTGATGAACAACGCGCTGTTGCGGATTCCGGCGCTCGAGCAGACAGGAATCAAGAAGTTCTACAACGGGCCGGAGAGCTTCACTCCCGACAACCAGTTCATCCTCGGCCAGGCCCCCGAGCTCACGAACTTCTTCGTCGGCGCGGGCTTCAACTCGGTCGGTATCGCCACCGCAGGCGGAGCCGGACGTGCGCTCGCGGAGTGGATCGTCAATGGCGCGCCGACAAGCGACCTGACCGGGGTGGACATCCGGCGCTTCGCACCGTTCAACGGCAACAACCGATGGCTTCATGATCGCGTCGCCGAGGTGCTCGGTCTGCATTATGAAATACCCTGGCCGAACCGCGAAATGGAGACCGCCCGACCGTTCCGGCGCTCGCCGGTGCACCACCTTTTGGACGCCGCATGCGCCAACTTCGGCAGCAAGATGGGTTGGGAACGGGCCAACTTCTTCGCACCCGACGGCGCGGAGCCAACTATCGAATACACCTGGGGCAAGCCCAATTGGTTGCCGTGGTCAGCCGCCGAGCAGGCGAACACCAGGACGAACGTGACGGTGTTCGACCAGACCTCGTTCTCCAAGTACTTGCTTGTCGGCCGTGATGCCGAGGCGGCACTGCAGTGGCTGTGTACCGCCGACGTCGGCGTCGAGGTCGGCAGGTCGGTCTACACCGGGATGCTCAACGAGCGGGGCACCTACGAGTCTGATGTGACGGTCACCCGCACTGGGCCCGAGGAGTTCCTGATCATCAGCAGCGCGGCGACCACGGAACGCGATAAGGACCACATCCGCAGGAACCTGCCCGACGGCGCCTCCGCCGCGCTCGTCGATGTCACGTCGGCCTACGCAGTGTTGGGGGTGATGGGACCCAAGTCTCGCGAGCTGTTGTCCGCTCTGACGTCGGTCGACCTGTCCGACGAAGCGTTCCCGTTCGCCACAAGCCAGCAGATCTCGTTGGGTTATGCGACGGTGCGAGCCACCAGGATCACGTATGTCGGCGAGTTGGGTTGGGAGCTCTACGTTCCCGCTGAGTTCGCCGTCGGCGTCTACGAGGATCTGATGGCTGCGGGCGCCGGGTTGGGTGTCGGACGCGGCGGCTACTACGCGATCGAGTCTCTGCGGCTGGAGAAGGGCTACCGCGCTTTCGGCAGGGAACTGACCCCGAGCGAGAACCCCGTCGAGGCGGGTCTGCTGTTCGCGTGCAAGCTGAAAACGGACATCGCATTCCTTGGTCGCGAAGCCCTCGAAAAGGCCAAGGCGGAAGGGCCGCGTCGCAAGCTCGTCGGGTTCAGGGTCGACGATTCGGAGGCGATGCTGTGGGGAGGCGAGCTGATCCTGCGTGACGGCAGCGTCGCCGGACAAGTGACCTCGGCGGCATGGGGTGAGACCGCAGGCTCCTGCGTCGGGCTGGCGTACGTGCGGGCTTCGGACAACGCCGTCATCAA
Organism: uncultured Actinomycetota bacterium; assembly: GCA_963766465.1. Lineage (GTDB taxonomy): Bacteria > Actinomycetota > Actinomycetes > Mycobacteriales > Mycobacteriaceae > Mycobacterium. The sequence goes on along the minus strand of CAVXZT010000007.1, from coordinate 574,290 downwards.
TGCCGATTGGGTGAACGCAGGCACGTACCAGGTCAACGTCGGCGGACAGTTGCACCCCGTTTCGGTCTCGTTGCGGCCGCTCTACGACCCGACGAACGAGCGAATCCGCCCCACCCCACATGAACATCTGTTCATCTAGACAGATGACGTGGTGCGGGCATAGGCTCGGTCGGTGACCGTCGTCGAGCAGCCAGAAACCCCCGAGGCCACCCGATTCGACCGAACAGATTGGACGACGATCGCCGCGATTGGTGGCGTCGTGCTGGCTCTCCACCTGTTCGGCTGGGGTGTGCTCGTGCTCGGCGTCGCGCCGCAGCACATCACGCTCGGATCGGCAGGCGTGTTCGGCGTCGGACTGGGTGTGACCGCCTATCTGCTCGGAGTGCGGCACGCGTTCGACGCCGACCACATCGCCGTGATCGACAACACGACGCGAAAGCTGGTCGGGGAGGGCACCCGCTCGCTGTCCGCCGGTTTCTGGTTCTCATTGGGCCATTCCAGCGTCGTGTTCGGGCTCGCGTTCCTGCTGGCGATCGGTGTACGCGCGATCGTGGGACCCGTCCAGGACGAGGGTTCGCCGCTCCTGCAGACCCTCGGGCTGGTGGGCTCCCTGGTCGCCGGTACCTTCCTCATCCTCATCGGACTGACGAACCTGTTCGCCGCGGTGGGCATCGCCAAGGTGTTCCGCCGGATGCGCAGCGGAGACTTCGATGAGGCGGAACTCGAACGGCAACTCGAGCAGCGCGGCTTCCTGGCCCGGCTGCTGGGACGGTTCATGCGTCGGGTGAGCAAGCCGTGGCACCTCTACCCGGTCGGTCTGCTGATGGGCCTCGGTTTCGACACGGCCACGCAGGTGGCGCTGCTGGTGCTGGCGGCGGGAACGGCGGCATTCACGCTGCCCTGGTACGCCATCCTTGTGCTGCCGGTGCTGTTCGCGGCGGGGATGAGCCTGTTCGATGCGCTCGACGGGATCTTCATGTCCCGGGCCTACGGCTGGGCGTTCCTCAAGCCGGTCCGCAAGGTCTATTACAACCTGACGGTCACGGTGCTGTCGGTGGCCGTCGCTCTGGTCATCGGCGTCATCGTGCTCGCAGGCCTTGTGGCCGACCGCCTTGGCGTCGAATCGGGCCCATTGGCTGCGATCGGATCGTTGGACCTGGAGTTCGTCGGTTTCATGATCGTCGGAATGTTCGTCGCGGCGTGGTTGATCGCGCTCGCCGTATGGCACTTCGGACAGGTCGAGAAGCGCTGGGCGCCAAAAGCTTCCGGTTAGTGCGCGACGCTCGTCAGTGTCGCCGCGATGGTGGCCACGGCGGTTCGCCGCACAGCGCCAACAACGCGTTTTCGATCACCTCTGGGAGGGCGGGGTGGATCCAGTACTGACCACGCGCCATATCCTGCGCCGGCAGTTCGAAGTTCATCGCCTGGATCAGTGGCTGGATCAACGACGAGGCCTGGTGACCCATGATGTGGGCGCCCAGAATCAGACCGGTGTCGTCGTCGACGATGATCTTCGCGATTCCTGTGGTGTCCTCCATCGCCCAGCCGTAGGCGACGTCTCCGAAATCCTGGACCTTGGTCCTGATGTTGAATCCCTTTGCCCTGGCTTCGTTTTCGGTGAGCCCGACGCTGGCAATCTGCGGATCGGTGAAAACCGCAGAAGGCACGTAGTTATGGTTTGACGGCATCAGGGCGTCGACGTCGTCCCAATCCTGCAGGAGGTTGTGCTTCACCCTTCGCGCCTCGTGGTTGGCGACATGTTTGAGCTGATAGTCCGACGAGATGTCCCCGAGGGCGAAGACGCCGCGCGCGGTCGTGCGCTGGTACTCGTCAACGACCACCTGGCCGTCGGCGGTGACTTTCACACCGGCCTGTTCGGCGTTGAGCAGGTCACCGTTGGGGGCCCTGCCCGTTGCGACGAGCAGCACGTCGCCGTGCAGCCGCGAACCGTCGTGGCAGCGCAATTCCACGCCGTCGCCGTCCTGCCGGAGCCCTACGACTTCGTGGTGGCTCAGCACCTCCCACTTCTTCGAGGCGATATCGGTGAACCGTTCGCAAATCGTGTCGTCGTGACCCCGCAGCAGGGTGCTGCCCCGAATCATCATGGTGACCCGACTGCCCAACGACGAGAAGATATGGGCGAATTCGCATGCCACGAATCCGCCGCCGACAATCACCAGATGCTCGGGCACGTCAGCGATCCGCATGATCGTATCGCTGGTGTGATAGCGCACACCGGAATTCGCGATTTCGTCGGGAATGACCGGGCGGGAGCCCGCTGCGATCACCACCTGATCGGCGGTGAACTCGTCGCCGTCATCGGTGCGCAGTGTGTAGCGGCCGTCGGGCAGCGGCTTTCCAAATCGGGTGTGGCTGGCGAACACCTCGACATTGGGGGAGGAGCGGCGGTAGTTCACGCCGCCCGTCGCGAGCGGATCGATGCGACCGAAGACCCGGGACACGATGTCACCCCAGCGGACGGCGTCGATGTGCGCGTCGACCCCGTATTGTGCGGAGTCCCTGGTGCTTTGAGCCACCTCCGCCGCGTAGACGAACATCTTCGTCGGTATGCAGCCGACGTTGAGGCACGTCCCGCCGAACACGCCCTGCTCGCAGATCGCGACGCGTTTGTCTGCGTAGCGTTCGTCGAGGATCGAGTTGCCAGAACCGGTGCCGATGATCGCGATGTCGAAGTGCGCCATAGTGACTATCCCCGTTCGGATCTAGTTGCCGCATCGGATGTTTCGGCCAGAAGCCAATCCAGCCACTTGTCGAGCTCGCGGTACGCCGCGTGCCGCGACTCCGGCACCGAGAGGAACACGTCGTGTTTGGCGTCGACGATCGGCACGATCGTCGAGCGGTTGCCGATACAGCCCGCCCAGCGTGCGATCTGCTTGACGTCGAGCACCGCATCACCGCGCTGGATCTCGTCGATCTTGGCGGGATCGGTGACTTCTCGCACACTGCGGTCCGAGCGCAGGATCAAGTTGGGCACCCCGACGTCCAGCCCGCGCTGCAGCTTGACCTGCGCGCGGCGGATGGCGTGCAGCCACCCGAACGTGACGGGAAAGCCGCCGATGGGCTTCCACTTCAAGTCGTATTCGAACTCGCCGCCGTACTCCTTGTGCAGGGTCGCGCCGTATCCGCCCTCAGTACCTGCCGATGGCCGGAGGACCCGCTTCTTGCGGATCCACGAGACCGCGCCGATGGCTAGCCCCGCCGGTGCGGTGCGCAGCAGTGCAGGCCCCTGCAGATCCAGCCACGGGCTATTGAGCACAAGGCCGGTGATGTGCCGCCTGGCGATGTCGCCGCGGCGCCGCAAGCGGTCAAGCCACAGCGGCACGATCAGGCCGCCCGTTGAATGCGCATAGATGAGCACGTCGGCCCCGGGGGACTCGTGCGCCATCAACTCCAGCGCCCGCTCCAGTTCGGCGTCGTAGCGCACGAGGTCGGTGGTGAAGTGCGGCGTCTGCCCCTCGCGCCATGACCTGCCGCACTTGTTCATGTCCAACGCGTAGAAGGCGGAGCCTCGGGCCGCGAAGTGGTCGGCCAGTTCGGTGTGAAAGAAGTAGTCGGTGAACCCGTGAACAAGCAGCACCGCGTGCGTCGCGGAGGAGTCGGGTTCGCCACGGCGCACCAGCGTGGCGAAGAGGTCGCCTTCGCCGTCGGGATCCGGCCCAAGGCCGAACGTCTGCTGCCAATAACCAGGCAGCACATCGGGCTCCCATCCAGGCACAGCAGCTACCTTAACCGTGCGTCGCCGCCGACCTGGGCCCATGCAGGCAGACCATGGCGGATAACCTGAACAGCGGTAAGCCGTGACTTGCGGACCGCGACCGCGAAGGACCAACGATTCGGTGTCTGACCCGAAGGCCGCACAGACGGACGTCGTTCTGGTGGGCGCGGGAATCATGAGTGCCACCCTTGGCGCGCTTTTGCGGCTGGTCGAGCCGAATTGGTCGATCACGCTCGTCGAGCGCCTAGACGGCGCAGGCGCCGAGAGCAGCGGCCCGTGGAACAACGCAGGCACCGGCCACGCTGGCCTGTGCGAGCTGAACTACACCCCGCAGCGCCCCGACGGCACGATTGATATCAGCAAAGCGGTCCAGGTCAACGAGCAGTTTCAGGTGACGCGGCAGTTCTGGGCCTACGCGGTCTCCAACGGGCTGCTGCCCGATGTGCGTAGTTTCCTCAATCCGATCCCGCACGTCAGCTTCGTCAAGGGCGAAGCCAACATCGACTACTTGAAGCGCCGCCACGCCGCGTTGGTCGACAATCCGCTGTTCGCGACGATGGAGTTCGTCGCCGACGACGACGAGTTCGCTCGGCGGCTGCCACTGATGGCCGCCGGACGAAGCCACTCGGATCCGATCGCGCTGGCCTGGGCCCAGGACGGGACAGACGTCGACTTCGGGGCGTTGTCGCGACAGCTCATCGGCTACACCGCGCAGCGCGGAATGACCACGCTGTTCGGCCACGAGGTGCGAGACCTGCGCAAGGACGCGGGCGGCGGTTGGACACTGACGATCGTCAACCGGCGGACCGAGGAAAAGCGAAAGCTGACCGCGAAGTTCGTGTTCGTCGGGGCAGGCGGTGGTTCGGTGCCATTGCTGCAGAAGTCTGGGATCCGCGAGGCCAAGGGATTCGGTGGGTTTCCGGTCGGCGGCGCGTTCCTGCGCGCTGATCGGCCTGCAATGACCGCGGCGCACCGCGCGAAGGTGTACGGCCTTGCGCCTGAAGGCGCACCGTCGATGGCAGGGACGCACTTGGATACCCGAGTGGTCAACAGCAAGTCCTGGCTGCTGTTCGGACCGTTCGCGGGCTGGTCGGGAAAATTCTTGAAGCAAGGCAGGATCACCGATCTGCCGCGGTCGGTCAGGCCGAACAACCTGTTGCCGACAGTCACGGTCGGCCTCACGCATACTCATTTGGTGCGTTACCTGATCGGCCAGCTGGTGCAGTCCAAGTCGCGCCGGATGCAGGTTGTGCGCGAATTCGTCCCCAGTGCAGTCGATTCCGATTGGGAACTCAAGATCGCAGGGCAACGGGTGCAAGTGATCCGCAGGGCCAAGGGCAAGGGCGGTGTGCTGGACTTCGGCACCACCGTGCTGTCGGCCGCCGACGGCACTATCGCGGGGCTGCTTGGTGCCTCGCCGGGAGCCTCCACCGCCGTGCCTGCGATGCTGGACGTGATGGAGCGCTGCTTCGGTGACCGCTACAAGTCCTGGTCACCCAAGCTCAAGGAGATCGTGCCGTCGCTGGGCACCGAGCTGTCCGGTGAGCCAGCACTATTCGAGGAGGTGTGGTCGTGGGGCACAAAGGTACTCAAGCTCGACCGGCCCGCCAGTGGCGTGCCTACAGCCGCGGCGACCGGTTGACGGTGGCTGCGAAATGACGATTGCATTGCGTCGCAGCTGGGCCAAAGACCTGGACGCCGCGACACTGTACGAGCTGCTGAAGCTGCGCGTCGAAGTGTTCGTCGTCGAACAGGCGACCCCGTATCCCGAGTTGGACGGACGCGACCTGCTCGCTGAAACGCGCCACTTCTGGCTCGAAGGGCCTGGCGGCGAAGTGATTTGCACGCTCCGGCTGATGGAAGAACACCCCGGCGGCGAGAAAGCCTTCCGAATCGGGCGCGTCTGCACCAAGCGCAGCGCCCGCGGTCACGGCCACACCACCCGGCTGCTGCAGGCCGCGCTTGCCGAGGTCGGCGATTACCCCTGCCATATCAACGCGCAGACCTACCTTCAGGACATGTACGGCCATCACGGATTCGTCCGTGACGGCGACGAGTTTCTCGACGACGGCATCCCGCATGTGCCGATGGTGAAGCCGGGCGCGCCCACCGAAATCGGGCAGTCGTGAACGCGATCTACCCGTTCAGCGCGATCGTCGGTCACGATCGCCTGCGGCTGGCGCTGCTGTTGTGCGCGGTCCGGCCAGAAATCGGCGGGGTGTTGATCCGCGGCGAGAAGGGCACCGCGAAGTCGACCGCCGTGCGGGGGCTGGCACATGTCCTGGCCGCGGTGGACGGCGCATCGCTTGTCGAGTTGCCCATCGGTGCGACCGAGGACCGGGTGGTCGGATCGCTGGACCTGCAGAAGGTGCTGCGCGACGGCGAACACGCGTTCTCGCCTGGCCTGCTCGCCCGCGCACACCGCGGGGTGCTGTACGTCGACGAGGTCAACCTGCTGCATGACCATCTGGTCGATGTGATCCTTGACGCGGCCGCGATGGGCCGCGTGCACGTCGAGCGCGATGGCGTATCGCACAGTCACGAGGCTCGCTTCGTGCTGATCGGCACGATGAATCCTGAAGAGGGCGAGCTGCGCCCGCAGTTGCTCGACCGCTTCGGGCTCACCGTGGACGTGCGCGCCTCGCGCGACGTCGACGTCCGGGCCGACGTCATCCGTCAGCGGATGGCTTTCGAGGCCGACCCCGTCGGGTTCGCCGATCGTTATGTCGAGGCGGATGCCGAGCTGGCGCGTGGCGTCGCCGCCGCACGCGCAGCAGCCGACTCTGTCTCCTTGCCGGACAACGAGTTACGACGTATCGCGGCGCTGTGTGCTGCATTCGACGTGGACGGTATGCGGGCCGATCTCGTGGTGGCACGTACCGCCGTCGCGCACGCCGCGTGGCGCGGCGCATCGACGGTGGCGGAGGAAGACATTCGGGTGGCCGCCGAACTCGCGCTGCCGCACCGGCGACGCCGCGACCCGTTCGACGACCCAGGGCTTGATCCAGACCAGCTCGATGAGGCGATGGCTCAGGCGGCGGACTCCGCCGACGAGCCGGAGCCGGACCCCGATCCGCCGGGCGGCGGCGACTCGATCTCGGATGATGAGACTGGGAAGCCTGTGCCACAACACAATTCGAACTCTGCGCCCCGGCCTAGTGCCGCGCCGTCGCCGGTGTTTCGCACACGGGCACTGGTGGTGCCCGGCGTCGGCGAAGGCGCACCTGGCCGTCGGTCACGCGCCCGCAACCGGATGGGAAAAGCGATCTCGGCGACCGCGGAGCAGGGGACGGGTTACGGCGTGCACGTGTTCGGCACGCTGCTGGCCGCGGCCGGTCGCCAGCGTCGACCCGGCCGGTTGAATCCCGAGCCGGAGGACGTGCGCCGTGAGGTCAGGGAGGGCCGCGAAGGCAATCTGGTGATCTTCGTCGTCGACGCCTCGGGGTCGATGGCCGCGCGCGACAGGATGTCGGCGGTCAGCGGTGCGACGCTGTCGCTGTTGCGCGACGCGTATCAGCGTCGCGACAAGGTGGCGGTGATCACGTTCCGTCAGCAGGACGCCCAGTTGTTGTTGCCGCCGACGTCGTCGGTGCACATCGCGGGCCGGCGGCTGGCCCGGTTCGACACCGGTGGGAAAACACCACTGGCGCAGGGCTTGCTGGCCGCACGCGATGTGGTGGTCCGCGAAAAGGCGCGTGACCGGGCGCGGCGCAGCCTCGTCGTGGTGCTCACCGACGGGCGTGCCACCGGCGGCCCTGACCCGCTTGGCCGCACACGGGAGGCCGCGGCCCGGCTGGTCGCCGAGGGTGCCGCGGCGATCGTGGTGGACTGCGAAACATCGCATGTGCGACTGGGTTTGGCCGAGCAGCTTGCCGGCTATCTCGCTGCGCCTGCAGTGCGGCTGGCACACCTGCGCGCCGACAACCTCACCGACGTCGTGCGCACGGCCGCATAGGAGCCGTCGATGCCACAAGGTCAACCGTCAACCGTCCCCGACGACGGCCTGACGACGCGTGCGCGCCGCAACGCTCCGCTGCTCGCGGTGCACACCGGTGCAGGAAAGGGCAAGTCGACCGCGGCGTTCGGCATGGCACTGCGGGCGTGGAACCAGGGCTTCAAGATCGCGGTGTTTCAGTTCGTCAAGAGTGCGAAGTGGAAGGTGGGCGAGGAAGCCGCGTTTCGTGAGCTGGGTCGCCTGCACGACGAACATGGTGTCGGCGGCCCCGTGGAGTGGCACAAGATGGGCGCGGGCTGGTCATGGTCGCGCAAGCACGGCACCGACGTCGACCATGCGGCCGCCGCCGCCGACGGGTGGGCGGAGATCTCCCGCAGGCTGACCGAGGAGCGGCACGACTTCTATGTGCTCGACGAGTTCACCTATCCGCTGAAGTGGGGCTGGGTCGACGTCGACGAGGTCGTCGAGGTGCTGACGTCGCGGCCGGGCACGCAGCACGTCGTCATCACGGGACGCGATGCGCCGCAGGCGTTGCTTGATGCGGCCGACTTGGTCACGGAGATGACGAAGGTCAAGCATCCGATGGACGCCGGCCGCAAGGGCCAGAGGGGCATCGAGTGGTGAGCGTTCTCAGCGCGAGCAGACGCAGAAGGTCACAATTACGGGGCGAATTGGAACCATCTGCGTCTGCTCGGCATCGGAAGGTGACGTGAGCACGCCAGCCGTCGTCATTGCCGCGCCGGCGTCGGGCAGCGGGAAGACCACCGTTGCAACGGGTTTGATGGGGGCGCTGCGCCGGGCCGGGCGGCAGGTCGCGCCGTTCAAGGTCGGGCCGGACTTCATCGACCCCGGCTATCACGCGCTGGCGGCGCTGCGGCCGGGCCGCAACCTCGACCCGGTACTGGTGGGGGAGCAGCTGATCGGCCCGCTATACCGGCATGGCAGCGGGGGGGCCGACATCGCGGTCGTCGAGGGCGTGATGGGACTGTTCGACGGGCGCATCACCGACAGCCCGGCCGACACCGCCCAGGGGTCCACCGCGCATGTCGCCGCGCTCCTTGGCGCGCCGGTGATCCTGGTTGTCGACTCCCGTGGCCAGAGCCACAGCATCGCGGCTCTGCTGCACGGCTTTTCGACATTCGATCGGTCGGTGCGCATCGCGGGGGTGATCCTCAACAGGATCGGTTCGCCTCGGCACGAAGAGGTGCTGCGGCAGGCCTGCGAGCACGCGGGTGTGCCGGTATTCGGCGCGATCCCGCGTGCCGACGAACTGTCCGTCCCGTCACGGCACCTCGGCCTGGTCACCGCGGTCGAACACGGCGAGCAGGCGCGCGCCGCCGTCGAGGCGATGACCGCACTGGTGGGCCGCCACATTGACCTCGCAGGCATCGCCGCCGTGGCGGCCAGCCGAGTGACCGACGAGCCTTGGGATCCCGCCGTCGCCGCGCCCGTCGCCGGGAACGTCACGGTCGCGCTTGCGGCGGGAAAGGCATTCAGCTTCGGCTACGCCGAGCACGGCGAACTGCTGCGCGCGGCAGGAGCCGACGTCGTCGAATTCGACCCGCTGACCGAGCCGCTGCCGCCACAGACCGCTGCGCTGGTGCTGCCCGGTGGATTCCCCGAGCAGTTCGGCACCGAGCTCTCGGCCAATGATGTTGTGCGTCAACAGATCCGCGACCTTGCGGCCGATGGTGCGCCGGTGCATGCGGAATGCGCCGGCCTCACCTACCTCGTCGACGAGCTCGACGGGTATCCGATGTGTGCTGTGTTGTCCGGCTCCGCGCGCTTCACCGAACGGCTCACGCTTGGTTACCGGGCTGCCGTGGCGGTGGCCGAGTCATCGCTGCATGCCGTCGGCGATCGCATCATGGGCCATGAATTTCACCGCACCACAGTCACGTTCGCGCGACAGCTATCCACCCGCATGGGTTTACCAGGGCCGCGACGTCGACCGGGTCCGCGATGGGGCCATCGACCGCGGAGTCCACGCCGGTTACCTGCACACCCACCCGGCCGCGCACCCGCAATCGATAACCCGCTTCGTGGCCGCGGCCGCAACCTCTAAGCTCGCCCGGTGACCGAGAACGCCTACCTAGTCGGCCTGCGTCTGGTCGGCAAGAAGGTCGTGGTCGTCGGCGGAGGCACCGTCGCGCAGCGACGCCTTCCGCTGTTGATCGCCAACGGCGCCGACGTGCACGTCATCACCCGCAGCGCCACCCCGGCTGTCGAAGGCATGGCGGGAATCACATTGACGCTCAGGGAGTTCCGCGACGAAGACCTCGACGGCGCGTGGTATGCGATCGCGGCGACCGACGACGCTGACGTGAACGCCGCCGTCGTCGCCGGTGCGGACCGCCGGAACATCTTCTGTGTGCGCGCCGACGTCGCTGTCGAGGGCAGCGCCGTCACACCCGCCTCGTTCGAGTACGAGGGCCTGTCCGTCGGGGTGTTGGCAGGCGGCGAGCACCGCCGGTCGGCCGCGATCCGGTCGGCCATTCACGAGGCGCTACAACAGGGGGTCATCACCGCCGAGGCGCCAGGTGTCCTGCACGGCGGCGTCGCGCTGGTCGGCGGCGGACCCGGCGACCCCGAACTGATCACCGTGCGCGGCAGGCGGCTGCTGGCCAACGCCGACGTCGTCGTCGCCGACCGACTGGCGCCGCAGGAGCTGCTCGCCGAACTGCCTCCGCAGGTCGAGGTCATCGATGCCGCCAAGATCCCGTACGGGCGCGCGATGGCCCAGGACGCCATCAACGAGGTGCTCATCGACCGGGCCAAGGCTGGCAAGTTCGTCGTGCGGCTCAAAGGGGGCGATCCGTTTGTCTTCGCGCGCGGCTACGAAGAGGTTCTCGCGTGCGCGGATGCTGGGATTCCTGTCACAGTTGTGCCGGGTGTGACGAGCGCCATAGCAGTTCCCGCGCTGGCGGGTGTTCCGGTCACCCATCGCGGGATCACGCACGAGTTCGTGGTGGTCAGCGGCCATGTTGCGCCCGACCATCCAGAATCGTTAGTGAATTGGAACGCGCTGGCCGCGCTGTCTGGCACGATCGTGCTCTTGATGGCCGTCGAACGCATCGAGCTGTTCACCAAGGCACTGCTGGAAGGCGGACGACCTGCGGATACGCCAGTGCTCGTCGTCCAGCACGGCACCACCGCGGCTCAGCTGACGTTGCACGCCACCCTTGCCGACGCGCCCGAGCGCATCCGCGAAGAGGGCATCAGGCCTCCAGCGATCATCGTGATCGGCTCCGTCGCGGCCTTCGGCGGTTAAAGGATTCTTAAGATTACTGTAAGGTAACCCGCTATGACGGCTCTCAATGATGCAGAGCGCGCCGCCATCCGCCGTGACGCCGAAGGCGGGGCTAACCGGGGTGTTCAGATAGACGTGGACCATTTTTCGATGGAGCAAACCGGCAGGTACCCGGCTTGGCTGCCGTCGCGGCGCTTCATCGCCGCGGTGATCGCGATCGGTGGCATGCAGCTGCTCGCCACCATGGACAGCACGGTTGCCATCGTCGCGCTTCCTAAGATTCAGGACGAGCTGAGCTTGTCCGATGCGGGTCGCAGCTGGGTCATCACCGCCTACGTACTGACCTTCGGCGGCCTGATGCTGCTGGGCGGTCGCCTCGGCGACATCATCGGGCGCAAGCGCACCTTCATTGTCGGCGTCGCGCTGTTCACCATCGCCTCGATCCTGTGCGGTCTCGCGTGGAACGAGGCGACGCTGGTGACCGCCCGACTGCTGCAGGGTGTCGGCGCGGCGATCGCGTCACCGACCGCTCTGGCGCTGATCGCGACCACGTTCCCGAAGGGACCTGCTCGCAACGCCGCGACCGCGATCTTCGCCGCGATGACGGGCATCGGTTCGGTGATGGGCCTGATCGTCGGCGGCGCGCTGACCGAGGTGTCCTGGCGCTGGGCATTCTTGATCAACGTCCCGATCGGGCTGCTCATGATCCACCTGGCCCGCAGGACGCTGCGCGAAACCCACCGCGAACGGTTGAAGCTCGACGCCACGGGTGCCCTCCTTGCGACGCTGGGTTGCACCGCTGCGGTCTTCGCGTTCTCGATGGGACCCGAGCAAGGCTGGCTGTCGCCGGTGACGATCGGTTCCGGCCTGGCCGCCGCGACATTCCTGCTGGCCTTCGTCTATGTCGAGCGCACCGCTGAAAACCCTGTGATGCCACTCGACTTGTTCAAGGACCGCAACCGGGTCGCGACGTTCGCCGCCGTCTTCCTCGCCGGCGGCGTGATGTTCACGTTGACCGTGCTGATCGGGCTCTACGTCCAGGACATCATGGGCTACAGCGCATTGCGTGCGGGCATCGGCTTCATTCCGTTCGTGATCGCCCTCGGCGTCGGGCTGGGTTTGTCGTCGGCCTTGGTGTCGATGTTCCCGCCGCGCGTGCTGGTGATCGCCGGCGGTGTGCTGGTGCTGGCCGCGATGATCTACGGCTCGACGCTCAACGGCGGCATCCCGTACTTCCCGAACTTGGTCATTCCGATCACCGTCGGCGGCTTCGGTATCGGCATGATCGTTGTCCCGCTGACCGTCTCGGCGATCGCAGGCGTCGGCTTCGACCAGATCGGCCCGGTGTCGGCGATCGCGCTGATGCTGCAGAACCTCGGCGGCCCAGTGGTGCTCGCGATCATTCAGGCCGTCATCACGTCGCGCACGCTCTATCTGGGTGGCACCACGGGCCCGGTGAAGTACATGGACAGCGCGCAGCTCCACGCACTCGACCAGGGCTACACCTATGGCCTGCTGTGGGTGGCGGCGGTCGCGGTGATCGTCGGCGCCGTCGCGCTGTTCATCGGCTACACCTCGTCGCAAGTGGCGCACGCGCAGGAAGTCAAGGACGCGATCGACGCAGGAGAGCTTTAGCTCGACATCCGGCAGGGGTGAGCTTTAACTAGCACCGCGGGGACACTTTTTGGATCAGGCCGCCACCGCCACGTCAACGGATAGGTAGTCGCCGAGGTCAAGGGCGGCGGGCCAATCGCCGGCGCGGACCGCGCGCGCAAGGTCGTCGACCAATGGGCTGTGCGCGCCGAGCTCCGCCAACCAGGCCGAGACGGTGGTCGCGATCTCATGGGCGGGCACATGCACCGTGCGGCCCTCGTGCAGGCGGTCGGTGACCCGATAGATCGCCCTGGTCGGAGTGGCCCGTCGGTACATGACCGTTGTTCGGAGGCGACTCGCCGTTGGATGAGTCATCTCGTGTCCTAGCTGTCGGCTGCGGCCCCGGGTGGGCCCTTCTCACAGGTAGGAGCGGCGAGCCCGCATCCGTCCGACACTTTTTGGCCAACTTTCTTCTACTGATCACGCCGAAACCGTCGCTGGGTAGGCTGGCAAGCCATGTCTGCGGCGGGTGGGTCTTCTGGGTCGACGGACCGGACCGCCGCTCCGCTGTCCTCGTCCGTGCTCGGCGTCGCGATCGTCGCGATTACCGGCATGCAGCTGATGTCGACCCTCGACGGCACCATCGTCATCGTCGCGTTGCCGCAGATGCAGGCTCACCTGGAGCTGACGGACGTCACCAAGAGCTGGGTGATCACCGCCTACGTGCTGACCTTCGGCGGGCTGCTGCTGCTTGGCGGCCGTGTCGGGGATGCGATCGGCCACAAGCGGGCCTTCCTGTCCGGCGTCGGGGTGTTCACGATCGCGTCGTTGGTGTGCGGCCTGGCCAACGACGGCGTCACGTTGATCGTCGCCCGCGCGGTGCAAGGGACCGGTGCCGCTGTGGCTGCGCCCACGGGTCTGGCACTGATCGCGACGACCTACGCGGTCGGGCATGCCCGCAACCGGGCGATGGCGGTGTCGGCCGCCATGCAGGGCATCGGCTCTGTGCTCGGCTTGGTGCTTGGTGGCTTGCTGACCGTGATCTCCTGGCGGCTGGCGTTCCTGATCAACGTGCCGATCGGCATCGTCATCATCGTGATCGCCGTCTACCGGATCGCCGAAACCCATCACGAGCGCCTCAAGCTCGACATCACCGGAGCGCTGCTGGCCACGCTCGGCTGTACCGCGGCTGTGCTGGTATTCACCCAAGGGCCGCCGCGCGCCTGGGTGGACCCGTGGGTGATTGGGGCAGCCGTTGCCGCGGTGGCGTTCTTCGCGGCGTTCCTCATCATCGAGCGCACCGCCGAGAACCCGCTGGTGCCGTTCTCGGTTTTCGACAACCGCAACCGGGTGATGACGTTCGTTTCGCTGTTCCTCGCGGGCGGCGTGATGCTCACGCTGACCGTCATGATCGGCCTCCTGGTACAGGATGTGCTCGGTTACTCCGCGCTGAAGGCGGGCATCAGCTTCATCCCGTTCGCGATTGCCTTCGGCCTCGGCAGTGCGCTCGCCGCCAGGCTGGCCCCGCACGTCAAGCCGCGTTGGCTGATCATCGGCGGCGGCCTGTTTGTGCTTGCCGCAATGCTCTACGGCTCGAGGCTGACCCGCCATATCCCGTATTTCCCTGACCTTTTCGTGGCGATCGTCGTCGGTGGCTTCGGGATCGGGATGATCGCGGTCATCCTGCCGCTGTGTGCGGTCGCCGAGGTTGGTCCGCTGGAGATCGGGCCGGTGTCGGCGATCACGTTGATGGTGTACAACCTCGGCGGTCCGGTTGTGCTCGTCGTCATTCAGGCGGTGCAGACGTCGCGCACCCTGTGGCTGGGAGGGACGACGGGACCCGTGAAGAACATGACGCCTGCCCAGCTCGATGCGCTGGGCTACGGCTACACGTACTCGCTGCTGTGGGTCGCCGGGATCGCGGTGATCGTCGGTATCGCCGCGTTCTGGATCGGCTTCACCCCGCGTCAGATCGCGACAGCCCAGCACACCCGCGAAGCAGTGGAGGCAGGCGAGCTATAGCTAGGCTGTCGCCGTGGACGACGACGCCAGACCCACGCGACAGCAGATCTCCGACGCGGTCGACCCGGCGGGCTGGCGGCTCATCCTGGGGGCGATCTACACAGAGGTGTTCGCACCGTCATTGGTCGAGGCCGCCGAGGCGGCGTCCACAGCGGTTGCGACGGTAGGCACCGACGGGCAGGGACATTTGACCGTCGACATCCGCGCGGACAGGGCCATCCTTCGGCTGCAATCGGCGGGCGTCGGCGCGGTGACGGGGCGTGATATCCGGCTCGCCGGCGAGGTGTCGAACGCCGTCGTGACAACGCCTTCCGCGTCGCTGCAGGCGCTGGAGATCGCCATCGACGCGCTGGACATCGGCCTGGTGCGACCGTTCTGGAAGGCCGTTACGGGATACGCCGACGAACCAGGGTCGGAGTTGCAAGCTGCGCTCCTCGACCCATTCGGCCGCGGGCCTGCGATCTGGTTCCAGCAGATGGATTCGACTCGGCCGCAGCGCAATCGAATTCACATCGACGTCGACGTGCCTGCCGAGGAGGCGGCGGCGCGGATCGACGCGGCGATCGCCGCCGGCGGCCGCCTCTTGTCCGACGATGCGGCACCGGCATTTTGGGTGCTGGCCGATCCCGAGGGCAACGAAGCGTGCATCTGCACCTGGCAGGGGCGGGATTGACGTGACGACGAAACAGGTCCGCAGGCTGTAGTTGTCCGATATAGCCGGCAAAGTCCTGCCGAACTTGCCGCGTGAGCGACCGTCGCGTCCGATATGCCCGAAACGGCGATATCCGGCTCGCATATCGGGTGTTAGGCGACGGAGAGATCCCGGTGGTGCTCGTCCCTGGCTGGGTCAGCAACGTCGATTCCTTGGATGACCCGACCACACTGAGTTCCGCTTTGGCTGAACCGCTGATTCGGGCTACCCGGCTGGTGGTCTGGGACAAGCGTGGCACCGGGCTGTCGGACCCGGTGACCCACGTCCCGACGATCGACGAACGCATGGATGACCGTACTTGACGCCGCCAGCGTCGATCGCCCGGCGCTGGTGGGGCCCTCCGAGGGCGGCCCGATGAGTCTCATGTTCGCCGCGACGTACCCGGATCGGGTGCGTTCCTTGGTGCTATACGGTACGGCCGCTCGGTTCAGCCAGGAATTACCGGATTTTCCTTGGGGATTCACGCCGGAACAGGTCGAAGCGGGTCGAGTGGAAATCGAGAACCACTGGGGCGAAGGCGCTTTGGCCGACATGTTCTTCGGGCCGGTCGCGGAAGTACCCGGCGTTCGTGAGATGTGGGGCAAGGAACAGCGGGCAGGCGCAAGCCCGATGATGGCACGCCATTTGTGGCAGGCGGTGGCGGAGATCGATGTGCGGGGCGTGCTGAGCGGCGTCCGCACACCCACCATGGTGATGGCACGGAGGGGAGACCAAATCGCCCCCTTCGAGGCCTCAGCTGCGCGCTAGCCGCCGCGTTACCTAATGCCGAATTGCGCGAGCTGCCGCCCGGCGAGCACTACGCGATCGACCTCGTCGACCTACTGCCTCAGATGGTGTTGGAATCCGTTGGCCAGCAAGCGGATGCGACGCCGACCGAACGTGTTGAGCACGGTGCTGTTCACCGACATCGTCGGCTCGACCGAACTGCTCGCCGCAAAGGGCGACAAGCGCTGGAGCCGACAGCTCGACGACCACGACCGGCTGGTCGAAGCGATGCTGTCAAGGTTCGGCGGTCGACGGGCGAAGCACACCGGCGATGGGGTCTTCGCACTATTCGACGGCTCCACAAAGGCTGCCCGGTGCGCTCTGGAGCTAGGCCCGGCGCTGGCGACCCACGGCATTCCCATCCGTGCGGGCGTGCACGTCGGTGAGTGCGAGAAGCGCGGCGACGAATGGAGCGGCGATAGTGGTTGTATCTCAAGGCGTTCGAGATGATGGTCTTTCCAGATCGCGGTGATGGCGTCCGGCGTCGGCTCTCCCGTGCGAATGGTCAGGATGACCGTGGCGAGGTGACGTGTGACGAGCTGGTGAATGGTGAATGCGGACAGGTCATCCAACAGATGCGCATCATCGACGCCGACGACCACATTGCCATTGTGGTCGGCGCCGATGAGGCCGTCGATCACCTCGCGGACGCGCCGTAGCGGGTCGGGGCCGAAATCGCTGGCGATGTCGGCGAAAGCGCCCAGCGGGACGCCGCGTGCGGATGCGGTGCCGACGATCCAGTGCCTGCGCATTTCGCCGCGACCGAATCCGGCCACGGCTTCGCGCGCCACTCGTGTCTTGCCGACCCCGGCGGCGCCGGATAGCACGATTCCGCGGGCGCGGTCGGCGGCCGGCCTCGTGGCATCGGCGATCACCGCAAGCTCCTCGGACCGCCCGATGAGCGGCCACCCCCCGATCACCGGCGAATTCTATCTAGTACCGGCGTCCTGGTTTCGAATTAAAGCAATCGCTACCTCATAAAGGCGTAGTCGACCTGGCAGGAGTGGGGTAGCCGGCCCGCCATGGCGGACTTAGGTTTCCAGCAAACATACGGAGAACGCGCAACCATCGCCTTCAGAAGGACGCTCCCATGTCGAAGCATTCACGGAAGTCTTCACCGACCCAGATCCGGATGCTCACCGCGGCGATGGCTGCAGGCACCGCGGTTGCCGCCGGTGCCGTCCTGATGGGCGACCAAACTGAGCCCACCGCCCCGGCGAGCGCCGCCACGGCCTTGGCCGGTTTGCAGGTTCCCACTCCCAACAGCCTGCTGACCGGCTCCACCGGCTTTTTGAGCAGCGCCTTGACCGGCCTCAGTGGCGCCACCTCGCGGGGTGGTGGCGCGCCTGGCCCGTTGGGCGAGTGGGTGCCCGCCTCGTCCAGCGTGGTCGGGCCGGCCGCGTCGTCCAGGGCGCCGATATCAACGGTTGGCTCGGCGCCTATCGCGTTGGCCGGCAGGGAGCCGAGGCTTCGCCGCGCGACCCGCGCGGGGGCAATGGCGTACTTGCCCCCTTGGCACTCATCGGCAGCAGTGACCTCGTGGTCGCCCGCCTCGTCGAGTTGCCTGGCCAGATCCTGGCCAATCCGCTGAACATCGTCGGGCCCGGCGGTTGGCTCATCGGTGACGCCGTCACGGCCGGAGCGAACGGCGGCTTCCTCATCGGCAACGGCGCCGACGGTGTGTTGGCAGGCCCGGTCAAGACGGTGGCGATGGCGGCGCTGGCGGTTCGGCACCAAGCGGCCAGGGCGGAGACGGCGGCGACGGCGGGGACGCCGGCACGATCAGAATCGTCAACGGCGAACGGGTCGACAACTCCCTTGGCGGGCCCGCGACGGGAGGCAATGGCGGCGACGGAGGTGATGGCGGGCTCGGCGGCGGCACCGGGGGCATCGGCGGCAGCGCCGCTACCACCAACGGGGATGCCACCGCCGGCAGCGGCGGCAGCGGCGGCGACAGCGGCGACAGCAGCACCGCCGGCTACCCGTACAGCGGCGATGGCGGCGACGGTGGCGACGGCAGCAACAACACCGTCAGCTCGCGGGGCAACGGCGACGGTGGCGACGGCGGAGACGCCTCCGCGCCAGGCGATTTCGCTAGCGGAGTCTTCGCGGATGGTGACGCCACGGGCGGCGATGGCGGCAATGGCGGCGACTCCGGTGGTGGGCTGGCCCTCGCCGGCGACGGCGGCAAGGCAGGCGCGGGCGGTTTCGGCAACGGCACCCCTGACCCCGTTGCCATCGGCGGTAACGGGGGCGCCGGCGGGAACGCCACCACTGGCCCCGACCCCGGCGGTATTGCCGGTCTTCCTGGCGATGGTGGTAACGGCGGCAACGCCCAAAATCCCATCGGCCCGGCGCACGGCGGCGCACGGCGGCGACGGCGGCGACGGCGGTGACGGCGGTGTACGCGGTGGCACCGCGGGCGCAGGTGGGTCGGGCGGCGCGGGTGGCACCGGCGCTGGCACCGCTGGCAGCAGCAACGGCTCCGACGGCGCCGACGGGTAGCGGCGGCCGGGAGAAGGCAGGCCGGCACCCGCTTACTAAGGTTGTCGGCTGTGATCACCCGCATGTCCGAGCTGTTCCTGCGCACCCTGCGTGACGACCCTGCCGACGCCGAGGTGCCCAGCCACAAGCTGCTGATCCGGGCCGGCTACGTCCGCCCGATCGGCCCAGGGCTCTATAGCTGGTTGCCACTGGGGCTGCGGGTGCTGCGCAAAATCGAGAAGATCGTTCGCGATGAGATGAATGCCATTGGCGGACAAGAGATTCTGTTTCCCGCGCTGCTGCCAAAGGCGCCGTACGAGGTGACCAACCGCTGGACCGAGTACGGCGACGGCGTCTTCCGGCTTCAGGACCGCCGTCGCAACGACTACCTGCTCGGGCCGACGCATGAAGAGTTGTTCACGCTGACGGTCAAGGGGGAGTACAGCAGCTACAAGGATTTCCCGGTGCTGCTGTACCAAATTCAGACCAAGTACCGCGACGAGGCCCGGCCGCGCGCCGGGATCCTGCGCGGCCGCGAGTTCATCATGAAGGACTCGTATTCGTTCGACGTCAATGACGACGGGCTCAAGGCGCAATACCAGGCGCACCGCGAGGCCTATCAGCGGATCTTTGGCAATCTCGGCGTCCGCTACGTCATCGTGTCCGCGGTCTCCGGGGCGATGGGCGGCAGCGCATCCGAGGAGTTCCTCGCCGAAAGCGAGGTCGGCGAGGACACCTTCGTCCGCTGCCTGGAGTCGGGGTATGCCGCCAACGTCGAGGCGGTGGTCACGGCGGTGCCGGAGTCGCCGCCGATCGACGGGCAGCCAGAGGCCAAGGTGCACGACACGCCAGGCACTCCGACGATTGCCACACTCGTCGAGTGGGCCAGCGGCGCCTTGGACCGAGAGGTGACCGCCGCCGACACCCTTAAGAACGTGGTACTGAAGACCCGTCAGCCCGGCGGTGACTGGGAGCTACTCGCGGTCGGCGTGCCAGGGGACCGCGAGGTCGACGAGAAGCGACTTGCTGCCGAGCTCGATCCGGCGCAGTTCGCGCTGCTGGAGGACTCCGATTGGCCCAAGTACCCGTTCCTGGCGAAGGGCTATATCGGCCCGAAAGCGTTACTGGCCAACGATATTCGTTATCTCGTCGACCCGCGGGTGGTGGACGGCACGTCGTGGATCACCGGCGCCGACGAGCCCGGCAAGCATGTGGTTGGCCTGGTCGCGGGGCGTGACTTCGTCGCCGACGGCACCATCGAGGCCGCCGAGGTACGCGATGGCGATCCCTCTCCCGACGGCGCAGGCCCGCTGGTGTCGGCCCGCGGCATCGAGGTGGGCCACATCTTCCAGCTCGGCCGCAAGTACACCGACGCATTTAAGGCCGACGTGCTTGGCGAGGACGGCAAGCCTGTCCGGCTGACCATGGGTTCGTACGGCATCGGCGTGTCCCGGCTGGTCGCGGTGATCGCCGAACAGCATCACGACGAGCTGGGGCTGCGCTGGCCGGCGTCGGTGTCGCCGTTCGACGCGCATGTCGTGATCGCCAACAAGGATGACGCCGCTCGTGCTGGCGCCGCGGAACTGGCCAACGAGTTGGACCGGTTGGGCGTCGAGGTGCTGCTCGACGATCGGACGGCCTCACCTGGGGTGAAGTTCAAGGACGCCGAGCTGCTCGGAGTGCCGTGGATCGTCGTCGTGGGCCGCGGCTGGGCCGACGGCGTGGTCGAACTGCGCAACCGGTTCACCGGCGAGACCGTCGAGGTCGCTGTCGACAACGCGGCCGCCGACATCTCCGCGACGCTCACCACCTAGCGCTCGCCCCACTTCTGTTGCGATTGTTGCGGCGTCATCTTGCGATTCGCCGCAACAATCGACACAAGAGTGGGCGGGAACCAACGCGCATACATGGCCGTCAGATTTACCGTGGATGTCGCCGCGGAACCGTTTCTCGGCCAGGAAGCGGTCGCCCACGGCCGAATGACGGCGTGGGAACTGCGGACCAACAATCGTCGCGTCTACCGCAACGTCTACGTTCCGAAATCTGAGCGCCTAACGGCCGCAGCGCGCGCAAAGGCCGCGTGGCTGTGGAGTGGGGGAGATGCGACCTTGGTCGGCATCTCGGCGGCTGCGGTTCTCGGGACAAAGTGGATCGACGGGCACGTCGCGGCCGAGATATGCCGGCGTGACCGTCGCCATCCGCCCGGAATCGCAGTGCACACATACGCGCTGTGCGACGACGACATCTGCTGGGTCGACGGCATGCAACTGACGACGCCCGAGCGCACGGCGTTCGACATCGGCCGGCGGCTCCTAGCCGATCGTTCGATTCCCGTGCTCGACGCGTTGTTGCAGGCGACGAACAGGTCGGTCGTCGACATCGTTGAGTTCGCCGACACACGTCCAGGTGTGCGCGGTCGCGGTCGCCTGTTCTCCGCGCTGGCATTCGTCGATCCAGGCGCGGAATCTCCACAAGAAACGCGGCTGCGGCTGCTTTTCGTGCGTGGCGGGTTGCCTCGGATCGAAACGCAGATCGGCTTCACACTGGAATCAGGCAAGCGCATCCGTGTCGATATGGGTTGGCCGGAGTGGAAAGTCGCGGTCGAGTACGACGGCATTCAACATTGGGACGATGCCGATCAACGGTCATGGGACATCGATCGGATCGCGATCCTGGAATCGCTGGGGTGGGCGGTGGTGCGAGTGAGCGCCGCGATGCTGTCTCGTCCACACGTGATCATTGAACGGGTGAAGGGCAAGCTTCGTCAGGCGGGTTGGCCCGGCTGAATCACCAACCTGTTCCGTTTGTTGCGGCGTCATCCCGCGATTCGCCGCAACAATCGCAACAAGGGTGGGGATGCGGAGCCCGACGCTATTCGGAACCGCCGGGGAAGGCGACGGTGATCGGTGAGATGCCGAGCACCCGGCTCCATCGGGCCGCAGTAACCGCGCACTCCGTCAGCGCAGCCACCGCGAACGACCGGTCCTGCTCCTCGGTCGCCTGCTCGAGCACCGCCCGCCACGCGACGGCGGTGTCTTCTTCCATCCGCACCGCCAGGTTGGCCGCGTCGGTCGGGTTGTCGACCTCGATCGGCAGCTGATAGCCGGCGGCTGGCAGCGGCGGCTCGACGGACCGCGCCTCCAGGATCGCGATGGCGCTCTCGCGCCGGTCCCGGTGCTCGGCCATCGCGGTCGAAACCAGGGCGTTGACGTCCGGAGTCGAGTGAGCCGACACCAGCCCGTAGCCGTAGATCGTGGCCTGCTCGGCGGCGATCGCGTCGAACAGGGCGCCGTTCGCCGCGTCCGATGGCCGTCCCGGTGCGGTGGGCTCGGCCGCCCGTGATGACGTCGTCGTCGTGGTCGTCGTCGTCGAAGTTGTGGTCGTCGTCGTGGATGGAGTGGTCGATGGAGTGGTCGTGGTCGTCGTGGTCGACGGTGTGGTCGTGGTGCTGGGCGTCGGCTCGGGAGACGTCATTGCGGCGCCCCCGCCGGGACGAGTGCGACGGTGTACGCGGCCGTGCAGGAGGCCGCGATCGAGCCAAGGAGCCCGGCACGATAGCCGGACTGTTTGGCCGCCAATTGTGCGGCGCTGTCCGCTGACTGACGCAGCGCCGCGATCACATCCTTGGTCGTAGGCGCGGTCGCCGGCTGCGCGGTGGTGCTGGCAGCGGTCGTCGTCGGCGCCTTATTGCCGACCATCCGCACCAGCTCGTCGGACAACGCCTGGGCGTGCGCTGCCCGCTCGGAGGCCACCGCAGTCAGCGCCTGTGCCGTCGGCGGGGGAGGCGTCGCCGCCGCGGCGTCAGTCGCGAGCTGGCTGTCGGATCGAGCCCGGTCGAGTTGGGTGGCCAGCTCTTCGACTTCCGGTGGTGGGGGCGATGACCCGCACGCCACGGCCGTTCCGCCAAGCAGCGCCAGGGCCGCCGCTCCGAACAACACGCGTCGTCTGCTCACTGTCGGCGGAGGGCTCGGCACGGAAAACATCCTGCCATTGACGGTGCTGTGCATTCGCTGGGCGCCGCCGCGCGTTTGCCGCTTGCCAGGGCGGCGCTGGCGTATCGTTGATAGTCGGTTCCAAGTTGCGCCGCGGGAATCGTGTCCGGACAACTCAAGATGAGGAGCTCGCCGTGACGGAGCGATTTGCGGGATTACCGTCGCAGAAGCAGGTGATCGAGCTACTCGACGGCGAGTTCGCGCGCGCGGGCTATGAAATCGAAGACGTGCTGATCGACGCCGCGGCGCGCCCACCCCGCATCACCGTGGTCGCCGACGGCGACGAGCCTTTGGATCTCGACTCCGTCGCGGAGCTGTCCCGGTCCGCATCCGACCTGCTGGACGGCGTCGACACCCCGCCCTACGTCCTCGAGGTCACCTCGCCGGGCGTCGACCGCCCGTTGACCACCGAAAAGCACTACCGGCGCGCCCACGGTCGCAAGGTCGAACTCACCCTGTCCGACGGCTCGCAGCTGACAGGCCGGCTCGGTGAAATCCGCGATGGCATTGTGCGACTCGTGGTGCGCGAGGGTGCGAAGGCCAACTTCTCAGTCCGCGAACTGCCTGTCGACGGCATCACCAAAGCCGTTGTCCAGGTTGAGTTTTCGCCGCCAAACCAGCGTGAGCTGGAGCTGGCTGGCCAATTGGGGAAGGAGGCTTCAGCGTGAACATCGACATGGCGGCATTGCACGCCATCGAGGCCGACAAGGGCATCTCGGTCGACGTCGTGGTCGACACCATCAAGTCGGCATTGTTGACCGCCTATCGCCATACCGAGGGCCACGAGGCTGACGCGCGCATCGAGATCGACCGCAAGACCGGCGTCGTCCAGGTGATGGCGCGCGAGACCGACGAAGATGGCAACGTCATCTCCGAATGGGACGACACCCCAGAGGGTTTCGGCCGGATCGCGGCGACCACGGCGCGGCAGGTGATCCTGCAGAGGTTGCGCGACGCGGAGAACGAGAAGAACTACGGCGAGTTCTCGGCGCGAGAGGGCGATATCGCCGCCGGGGTCATCCAGCGCGACGCCCGCGCGAACGCCCGCGGTCTAGTCGTCGTCCGAATGGGCAGTGAGACCAAGGGATCCGAGGGTGTCATCCCCTCCGCCGAGCAGGTTCCCGGCGAGCGATACGAACACGGCGACCGGCTGCGGTGCTATGTCGTCGGAGTCACCCGCGGTGCCCGCGAGCCGCTGATCACCTTGTCGCGCACCCACCCCAACTTGGTGCGCAAGCTGTTCTCGCTGGAGGTTCCCGAGATCGCCGACGGGTCAGTCGAGATCGTCGCGGTGGCACGGGAAGCCGGCCACCGCTCCAAGATCGCCGTCACGTCGCGGGTTCCCGGCCTCAACGCCAAGGGCGCGTGCATCGGCCCGATGGGCCAGCGGGTGCGCAACGTGATGAGCGAGCTGTCCGGCGAGAAGATCGACATCATCGACTACGACGAGGACCCGGCCCGGTTCGTCGCGAATGCGCTGTCGCCGGCCAAGGTGGTTTCGGTGAGCGTCATCGACGAATCCGCCCGCGCTGCCCGCGTGGTCGTGCCCGATTTCCAGCTGTCGTTGGCGATCGGTAAGGAGGGCCAGAACGCCCGCCTCGCCGCGCGGCTGACCGGATGGCGGATCGACATCCGCAGCGATGCCGTGCCTCAAACCAACCCGGACGCGGCACAAGGCGCGGTACGCGATCGCTAGTCCCAGGTAGAGCCGTTTCTTTCTGCAAGGACCGGGACGGTAGACTCAGCTGTGATCCAGCGCGAGACTTCGGCTTCGGCGCATAGACGACCAGATGGACCGGTTCGGACATGTGTTGGCTGCCGGAAGCGAGAGCTGGCCGTCGTACTGCTTCGAGTAGTCGCCGTCGACGGGAATGGCGAACAAGCCGTGACCGTTGACCCAGCGAGAAAACTGCCGGGGCGGGGTGCCTGGCTGCATCCCGATCCGCAGTGTCTAGACGCAGCAATTCGGCGGCGAGCATTCGTCCGAGCGCTGCGCATCACCGGTTCACCGGACGTTTCCGCGGTGATAGAGCACGTAAATGCAGTTAGAGGCACTAACGTGCTTGATACGCCCGGCAAGAGAACAGGCAGCGAAGAACATGAGCACACCGTGAAGTCCCGATGACCATGCGTCATAGCTAAACCCGAGGCGCGGCCCACTGCTGTCGCCTCCTAGACAGGAGATGTAGTGGCAGGCAAGGCCCGCGTGCACGAGTTGGCTAAGGAACTCGGTGTCACCAGCAAGGAAGTTCTCGCCCGGCTGAGCGAACAGGGCGAATTCGTCAAATCAGCATCCTCGACCGTCGAAGCGCCCGTTGCGCGCAGGTTGCGCGAATCGCTCGGCGGCGCGAAGCCGGCAGCCCAGAAGGCAAAGCCCGAGGGTAACGGCGCGCCGGCCAAGGCCGCCGCGGCTAAGGCCGCGCCCGAAAAGGCGCCCGCCGCCAAGCCCGCCGCCCCGGCCGCCCCCGCAGCCCCGGTGGCCCCTGCGGAACCACCGGCAGCCCCCGCCGCCGCAGCAGCCGCGCCTCCGGCGGAGGCACCGGCCCCCCCGGCTCCGGCTACCGGCGCAACGCCTGGTCCGAGGCCCGGCCCCGCGCCGACTGCGCCTAAGCCCGCCGCGCGTACCCCGCGTGTCGGCAACAATCCGTTCTCCTCGGCGCAGCCGGTCGACCGGCCGATTCCGCGTCCGCAGGCACCCCGTCCGGGTGCCCCGCGGCCCGGCATGTCGCCGGGCAATATGCCGCCGCGTCCGGGTGGTAGCAACCGTCCGGCGCCCAGCGGCCGTCCCGGCGGCGCCCGGCCCGGCCCCGGCGGCGCCCGGCCCGGCCCCGGTGGTCGTGGTCCCGGTGCAGGCACCGGCGGCCGCCCGGGTGGTCCCGGCGGTGGCGGTGGCGGTAACTACCGCGGTGGCGGTGGCCCAGGCGGTGCCGGTGGCCCCGGTGGCGGTGCCCCCGCAGGTGGCGGCTACCGCGGTCGTCCAGGCGGCGGTGGTGGCGGACGCCCAGGTCAGCGTGGCGGAGCCGCAGGTGCCTTCGGTCGTCCCGGCGGCGCACCCAAGCGAGGCCGCAAGTCGAAGCGGGCGAAACGCGCCGAATACGAGAACATGCAGGCGCCGGTCGTCGGCGGCGTGCGGTTGCCGCACGGCAACGGCGAAACCATCCGGCTTGCTCGCGGCGCATCGCTGTCCGATTTCGCCGAGAAGATCGACGCTAACCCGGCCGCTCTGGTGCAGGCGCTGTTCAACCTCGGTGAGATGGTGACCGCGACGCAGTCTGTCGGCGACGAGACCCTCGAGCTGCTCGGCGGCGAGATGAACTACGTCGTTCAGGTCGTATCCCCAGAGGACGAGGACCGCGAGCTGCTCGAGTCGTTCGACCTCACCTACGGCGAGGACGAGGGTGGCGAGGAAGACCTCGAGACCCGTCCTCCGGTGGTGACCGTCATGGGTCACGTCGACCACGGCAAGACCCGACTGCTGGACACGATCCGTAAGGCCAACGTCCGCGAGGAAGAGGCCGGCGGCATCACCCAGCACATCGGCGCCTACCAGGTCGAGGTCGACCTCGACGGCACGATACGGCCGATCACTTTCATCGACACCCCGGGTCACGAGGCGTTCACCGCCATGCGTGCGCGTGGTGCGAAGGCCACCGACATCGCGATCCTGGTGGTCGCCGCCGACGACGGCGTGATGCCGCAGACGGTGGAGGCGATCAATCACGCACAGGCCGCAGATGTGCCGATCGTGGTGGCGGTCAACAAGATCGACAAGGAAGGTGCCGATCCTTCGAAGATCCGCGGGCAGCTCACCGAATATGGTCTGGTGCCAGAGGAATTCGGTGGTGACACCATGGTCGTCGACATCTCCGCCAAGCAGGGCACCAATATCGAGGCGCTGCTCGAGGCGGTTGTGCTGACCGCCGATGCCGCGCTGGACCTGCGGGCCAACCCCGACATGGAGGCCCAGGGTGTGGCGATCGAGGCGCACCTCGACCGCGGCCGCGGGCCTGTGGCCACGGTGCTGATCACCCGCGGCACGTTGCGCGTCGGCGACTCGATCGTGGCGGGTGATGCCTACGGCCGCGTCCGCCGCATGGTCGACGAGCACGGCGAGGACGTTGAAGAGGCGTTCCCGTCGCGGCCGGTGCAGGTCATCGGCTTTACCTCGGTGCCAGGCGCTGGCGACAACTTCCTCGTCGTCGACGAGGACCGCATCGCCCGCCAGATCGCCGACCGGCGCAGCGCGCGCAAGCGCAACGCGCTGGCCGCCCGTACCCGCAAGCGGATCAGCCTCGAGGATCTGGATTCGGCGCTGAAGGAAACCAGCCAGCTGAACCTGATCCTCAAGGGCGACAACGCAGGCACCGTCGAGGCGCTGGAGGAAGCCCTGCTGGGCATCCAGGTCGACGACGAGGTCGAGCTGCGTGTCATCGATCGGGGTGTCGGTGGCGTCACCGAGACCAACGTCAACCTGGCGTCGGCATCGGACGCGATCATCATCGGGTTCAACGTCCGCGCCGAGGGCAAGGCCACCGAGCTGGCCAACCGCGAGGGCGTGGAGATCCGCTACTACTCGGTGATTTACCAGGCCATCGACGAGATCGAGAGCGCGCTGAAGGGCATGCTCAAGCCGATCTACGAGGAGAAGGAGCTCGGCCGCGCCGAGATCCGTGCCATCTTCCGGTCGTCGAAGGTCGGCAACATCGCCGGCTGCCTGGTCACCTCGGGCATCATCCGGCGCAACTCGAAGGCACGGCTGCTGCGCGACAGCGTCGTCGTCGCGCAGAACCTGACCGTCTCGTCGCTGCGGCGCGAGAAGGACGATGCCACTGAGGTGCGCGACGGTTACGAGTGTGGTTTGACGCTGACGTACGCCGACATCAAAGAAGGCGACATCATCGAGACCTATGAATTGGTAGAGAAAGAACGCGCCTGATGAGCGGAGCGAAGAAGGCCAACGGCCGGAGCTAGGAGTCCATCGAAATGCCTGATCCGGCACGAGCACGCCGGTTGGCCAAGCGAATCTCCACGATCGTCGCCTCGGCGATTGAGTTCGAGATCAAGGATCCGCGGCTGACCGGTGTGACGATCACCGACGCCAAGGTCACCGGCGACCTGCATGACGCCACGCTGTTCTACTCGGTGTTCGGGCGCAATCTCGAGGACGAGCCTGACTACGCAGGCGCTGCTGCGGCGTTGGAAAGCGCCAAGGGCACTCTGCGTACCAGGGTGGGCGCCGCACTCGGGGTGCGATTCACCCCGACCTTGGCGTTCATGCGCGACACCGTTCCCGATACGGCGCACCACATGGAAGATCTGCTTGCCCGCGCCCGCGCCGCAGATGAGGATTTGGAAAGAGTTCGGCAGGGTGCCAAGCACGCAGGCGAGGAAGACCCGTACCGTAAGGGCGGGGCTGAGGGTTCGAGCGGGGACCTAGACAACGGGCTTGACGCTGAGGACACCGGTGACCGCAATCGACAAGATGACTGACGCGCCTCCCATCGAGGGCGTGCGTGTCGATGCGCGCGAGGCCGCTGACCTGCTGGAAGCGGCGGACACCGTCTGTGTCGTCTGCCACGTCTATCCCGACGCCGACACCATCGGCGCTGGTCTGGCGCTCGCGCTCGTGCTCGACCAGCTGGGCAAGGCCGTTCAGGTGAGTTTCGCCGCTCCCGCCGACCTGCCCGAATCACTGCAATCGCTGCCGGGTGGCCACCTGCTGGTGAACCCGGTTTCGATGCGAAGTGACGCCGATCTAGTCGTCACCGTCGATATTCCGAGCGTCAACCGGCTCGGTGCGTTGCGCGAGCTCGCCGACCCCGGCAACGAGGTACTGGTCATCGACCACCACGCCTCCAACCTGCTGTTCGGCACCGCCAATTACGTCGATCCGTCGGCCGACTCCACGACGATGCTGGTCGCCGAGCTGCTCGACGCCTGGGGCAAGCCGATCGACATCGGCGTCGCACACTGCCTGTACGCCGGTCTGACCACCGACACCGGCTCGTTCCGGTGGGCCAGCGCCCGCGCGCACCGGCTGGCCGCTCGGCTGCTTGAGCTCGGCGTGGACAATGCCTCGATCAGCCGCACTCTGCTTGACACCCATCCGTTCGCGTGGCTGCCGATGTTGTCGCGCGTGCTGTCCTCGGCGCAGCTTCGGCCCGAGGCTGCCGGCGGCCGCGGCTTGGTGTATGCCGTTGTCGGACACCAGGAATGGGCGAATGCGCGTCCCGAGGAAGTCGAGAGCATCGTCGACATCGTGCGCACCACGCAGCAGGCCGAGGTGGCCGCGGTGTTCAAGGAGATCGAGCCAGGGCACTGGTCGGTGTCGATGCGCGCGAAGTCCTACGACCTCGCCGCTGTTGCCAGTGCATTCGGTGGTGGCGGGCACCGGTTGGCTGCCGGCTACTCCGCGATCGGATCCGCCGAAGAGGTAGTACAGGCGCTCTATACCGCTCTTGGCTGAGCCGGAGGGCGATCTGCCGGTCGCCCCGGCCACCGGAAGGCGCATCGCCGCACTCGCCTTTCCCGCGCTGGGAGTACTCGCCGCCGAACCCATCTATCTGCTCTTCGACCTCGCGGTCGTCGGACGGTTGGGTGCGTTGCCGCTGGCCGGGCTGGCCATCGGCGCGCTGATTCTGGCGACGCTCAGCTCGAATATGACCTTCTTGTCGTACGGCACCACGGCACGCTCGGCGCGCTTCTTCGGAGCGGGCGACCGCGGGTCGGCGGTCGGGGAAGGGGTGCAGGCCAGCTGGCTGGCATTGGGCTTGGGCGCGCTGATCGTCGTCGTGGTTCAGGTTGTCGCAGTGCCGCTGGTTTCGGTGTTGGCCGGGGGCTCCGAGGGAGGAGACATCGCAGGCGAAGCGTTGCCGTGGGTCCGCGTCGCGATCGTGGGCGTGCCCGCGATCCTGATCTCGGCGGCGGGCAACGGCTGGATGCGCGGTGTGCAGGACACCGGCCGGCCACTGCGCTACGTGGTCGCCGGATTCGCGGTGTCCGCGGTGCTGTGTCCGCTCCTGGTCTACGGCTTGCTCGGCATGCCGAGGCTGGAACTCGTCGGTTCGGCGGTCGCCAATCTGGTGGGGCAGTGGGTGGCCGCGTTGTTGTTCTGCCGCGCGCTGCTGATCGAACGGGTGCCGTTGCGCATTCAGCCTGCGGTGTTGCGCGCCCAGGTCGTCATGGGTCGTGATCTGGTGCTGCGGACGATGGCCTTTCAGGCCTGCTTCGTGTCGGCAGGCGCCGTCGCCGCACGCTTCGGCGCCGCAGCTGTCGCCGCCCACCAAGTGGTGTTGCAGCTGTGGAATTTCCTTGCGCTGGTGCTTGATTCGCTGGCCATCGCCGCGCAGTCTCTCGTGGGTGCGGCGCTGGGTGCCGGGCAGCTGGCGCACGCCAAGTCCGTCGCATGGCGGGTGACGATCTTCTCCACCCTGGCCTCCGCGGTGCTGGCCGGGATCTTCGCCGTCGGGGCCTCGGTGTTCCCAAGCATCTTCACCGACGACCGCTCGGTGCTCGACGCGATCGGGGTGCCATGGTGGTTCATGGTCGGCCAATTGCCGGTCGCCGGAATCGTTTTCGCGCTTGACGGCGTGCTCCTCGGCGCCGGTGACGCGAAGTTCATGCGCAACGCCACGCTTGTCAGTGCGCTGGTCGGGTTCCTGCCGTTGATATGGCTGTCTCTCGCGTTCGGCTGGGGCCTGCTCGGCATCTGGTCAGGATTGAGCGCATTCATGGTGCTGCGCTTGGTCTTTGTCGGTTGGCGCGCGTTCTCCGGTCACTGGCTCGTGCCGGGCACGGGCTAGCGTTTGGCGCAGCTATTCGACCGGCTACGGCTCCAACCATCCCTGTGCGACGACGCCCGCCGGACGCAATTCCGGCCACCAGGACAGCGATGGAGTCACGCCGCACGGCGACTGCGGTTTCGGTGGAGAAGTGACGGGGCACGTGACCATCATCAGCGTGTTGATCGCGTCGCCTGGCGTGCCCTCGCTGACGCCCTGTACCGCCAGTGCGGATCCCGAACCAAGAGATAGCAGTGCCGACGCCGCCGTACCGATAATCGCAGCGGCCATGACGAGCTTTCTGCCTGTCTGGGTGGTGTTCACGGTGTGCTCCTAATGGTGGGCTGCGACGCCAAATCGGTCGCACTCGTAGGTAGGAGCGCGCAGCCCGCGCCATTCGTACACTTTTCTCGACGGCGTTGCAGGGTGGGGAAGCGGCGAGGTCGCGATCCCGATCTGGCTACCACACGTAGGAGCGGCTGCCCTGGGTCCTTTGCACACTTTGAAAGTGAGATTTGGGGGAATGCTGTCGGACGCCGGCTACGGTCTGGTGGACCCGCGCCGCGGCGGATTGGGATCGGGTCCACCCGGGTCATCCGCACCACCGCGACCGTCACCTGGTTGCCCTGGGGGGTTGATCGTGCGCCGTTGCGGTGGCGGCGACGCTGGGGTCCGTGTCGTGACGGTCCGTGTCGGCCCAGTCTGTGGGTCGAGGCGCGGATCTTCCTCGATCGAAGGTGGAAGATCGGGCGGAATGAACTCGAGTGTGGGCTCCGAGTCGTCGACTGGCGGTGAGTGGTCGATCGGAGGCACGGCGGGAATGCGGATTTGTGGTGGTGGTTGAACGGTCACGACCGGATCTGTCGTTTGCACGTGCACAGGGGCTTCCGTCGGCGGCGCGATGCCCGGAACGGTGGCCGCACCGGTCGGTTGGGGCACTGTTTCGGTGACGTCGGCCGGGACAATCGAGATCGGATCTCGGTTCAGCCAGGCAAAAGTCAGCCCTAGCGAGGCGCCGAGTACAGCGATCAACAACACGGCCAGCCACACCCATTTGCGGTTGCGTCGGTCGCCGCCGGCATCGTCCGCCTGAGAGACGCCCGCGCCAATGGCGGAAGCGCCAGCCACACCGGCTTCGTCGTCCATGACGCTGGTATGACAGACGAGTTCGATTTCGCTCATCGTCCTTTCGCGTAGCCATGCCGGCGCCGGGATGAACACCGGAGCCGCACCGAGCAGCGCGGCCGGGTTTACGCGTTCGCGTCGGTCTGCGTCGCATATGTCGCACGATTCGATATGACGCGAGATGCGTTTGCGCATCAGCACATTGAAGTGTCCATCCCAGTCCTCGAGCATCGTCGCGAGCTCGGGGCAGCTACCAGAGCTTTTCACGTGGCGCGCGACCAGCAGTGCGCCGAGCGAGCGTTCGATGGTGTCGCGCAGCCGGTGCACGATGGTGTTGGCGTGGGTCGTGGTGACTCCGAGCGCATCGGCGAGGTCGGGGCCGTTGAGGCCGTGACGGAAGGCTAGTTCGAGGGCGGAGCGGTCGCGATCCGAGAGCCCGCCGGCGGCGTCGGCGATCAGGTCGGCGAGTTCCGTACGTGCCGCCAGCGTGTCCGGCCCGGGGGCGTCGGCGGCCGCGTCGGGCAACTCTTCGGATGGTGTCTCTCTGCGGCGGTCGCGGATTCGGCGCAGCGCTTCGTTGCGTGCGATCGAGTACAGCCAAGGACGCAGTTTCTCCGGATCGCGCAGCTGGGGTAGCCGAGTGGCCGCCACGCAGAAGCAGTCCTGCACACAGTCTGCGGCGCCGTCGCGATCGTGCAGCATCCCGATGCAGAAGTCATGCAGCCGGTTGGCGTACCGGTCATACATCTGACCAAACGCGGTTCGGTCCCCGGCCAGCGATGCGCGCACCAAGTCCGCGTCGGTCTCGCTGGGCCCGACGACTTCCCAATCTGGTACCGCGGTCATGGCACCCCCCATAGCGGGTAGCTGTTGTTATTGGAGCAGCTGTCGCAGGCAGAGGCAAGACCGGTATGTTCCGGACCAATCTCGTGCCCGCGACCACTGCTGGCTGGGCGCTTCGGCAGAAGACGACCGGCGTTACCAGGACTCTGCCGCCACTGGGTGGCTACGACTTCGTCGCCTGATCCACTACTGGCCCTGCATTCTGCGGAACCTCGGGTGTCAGCCCCAGCGTCGGCTTGGGCTTCGGAGGCAGCGTGGTCGCCTTTAGCGGGGGCGCCGCTTCCAGCGGCGGCGGGTCTGCCGGCGCCTGCTGCAGCGTCACGTCGTCCAGGTTTTTCGGTGGTTCCGGCTCGGGATCTGGTTCCGGTTGCGGGTTTGGGTCCGGAAGCGGCGGAATGGGATGTCGATGATCACCGTCGGACCGCCAGGCGCGCTCGCAGGTGGGGAGCCAACGTTGGAGCCCGCCCCCATGTCAGAGGGGGGGACAACGTTCGGACCCGGTGTGCTGTGAGGGGCGGACGCAACCGGTTCCGACCCAGATGCGCCTTGATCTGCGGAGACAATCGGGTTCGGCGCGGGGACATAACTGGGCGCGAGGGCGGCCTCGTGCGACGGAACCGGCTGGTTCGCGCCGGGATCGCCGCCAGGCGAGCTAACACCGGGCACGACGACGGTTGGCTGAGCCCCGTCGCTGAAGTCGAACACGGCAAGACCAAGGGCCGCGCCCAGGCCGATGCCGCAGGCCAGGGCGGCTACCAGGGCGACGTGCTTCGCAAGGGACTTGGGCTTGGCCTCGGGGTCAGCCGGTTCGGCGTACTCGACGGTCTCCCAAAGTTCGGTGGGCCCGGATACCGGGTCACCGAGCGGACTGGACGCCCAGGCCGCGGCAAACGTGGAGGTGCTCGGGTCGGTGTCGTAGGTGGTGTTCATGATGTGCTCCTATGTGTGTCGCGACCCTGGATGGGGTCGCTGTTACAGGTAGGAGGACCTCCCCCTCACGACTCGCACACTTTTCTTCAACTCAGTTTGCGCGCTCCGCTTGCGCTCATGCGCATGGAATCTCAGCCGATCCGTTCGACGCAGGCCGAGCACGCGCGAGGAGCGCGGTCAACGCACTGGAGATAGGCACGGGCGCCCAGTGAGGCGTATTCGCTCTACGGCCGCACCGAACTGGCCGGCGGCGGATCAATCGGTGGAGCGAAGACGTTGCCCGGACCGCGGGGGACACCACCCGGGGGAGGGGGCGGCACAGGCCAGTCCGGCAACCAGTCAGGCCACGGCGGCAGAGGCGGTAGTGGCGGTGGCGGAGGAGGCGGGGGCGGTGGAGGCGGAGGCGCATCCGAAATCCGTGGCGGCGCATCCGAAATCGGCGGCGGCGCAACGGGTGTCGATTCCGCGACCGGCGGCTCCGCAGTCGGGGTCCACTGAGCAGGAGGCGCCGGCGTGGCGGGGAAGACAGGTTCCACGATGGGCGGCGGCGGGGGTGGACTAGGGGGGATGGGCGGGGGCGGGGCGGTCTCGCTGACATGGATCGGGGTTTGGATGGTCGTCTCCTGCATGTCCAGCCAAACGAAGGTCAACCCCAGCGTAGCGAGCAACGTCGCTATGAACGCGGCGACCGGCAGCACCGAACTGTGTTGGTTACGGCGCGCGTTGGCGTCGTCTGCGTGCGCGGCTTCGTTGGTGTTGCCGGTCATCCGCGATGCTGCCGACGTCAGCTGAACCTCGTGTAGCGTCTGGTCCCGCAACCACGCCGGCGCCGGGATGAGCAGCGGAACGGCGCCCAGCAGCGCGGCCGGGCTGACGAGTCGTCGTCGTTGCTCCTCGCACGCGCCGCAAGAGTCGATATGGCGCGAGATGCGTTTGCGCATCAGCACATTGAAGTTTCCGTCCCAGCCTTCGAGGATCGCCGCCAGCTCGGGGCAGCCGCCGGCGTTTCGGACGCGGCGCGAGACCAGCAACGCGCCGAGTGAACGTTCGATCGTCTCGCGCAGCCGGTGCACGATGGTGTTGGCGTTGGTCGGCGTGACCCCGAGCGCGTCGGCGAGATCAGGACCGTTCAAATCGTGACGGAAGGCCAATTCGAGAACGGAGCGGTCGCGGTCGGACAGCCCGCCGGCGGCGTCGGCGATCAGATCGGCCAGTTCCGTCCGTGCGGCCAGCGTGTCCGGCCCGGCGTCGCCGGAAGCCGTGTCGGGCAGTTCGTCGGAGGGTGTCTCGCGGCGGCGTTCATTGATGCGGCGCAGCGCTTCGTTGCGCGCGATCGAGTACAGCCAGGGCCGCACCTTTTCCGGATCGCGCAGCTGGGGCAGCCTGGTGGCCGCGATGCAGAACACGTCCTGCACGCAGTCCGCCGCGCCATCGCGGTCGGCGAGCATTCCTACGCAGAAGTCGTGCAACCGGTGGGCGTACCGGTCGTAGATCGCTGCGAACGCTTGCTTATCGCCGGCCGCGGACGCCCGGACCAACTCCGCGTCACTGTCGGACGGGCCGACGATGGCCCAGTTCAATACCGCCGTCATGACGTCCCCCTGCTGGGTAGAGCTTGCGTGGTCGCCGCCCTGGCTGGGTGGCTGCTTTAGGTAAGAGCGGCGACCACGCGCGTCTTGCACACTTTTTGGCGGACTTAATTTGTGATCGGTGTGGGCTCGACCTCGCCCAGGCCGCCGATGTCGACGTCGACGGTGGTCATGTCGGCCGGGGGCGCGGCGTAGAGTCCCCCCGAGCTGCACCGATGCGCCCGGCGGCAGCGATGATGGACTTCTTGAAAGTGACGGCAGATCGGAACTAACGCCATGCAACGTCGAGTCGCGTGGCCATCGCGACATCCGTCACGACGACCACGCCACCGTCACTTCCGCGGCGTTCAGTAGACCAATTGCTGAGTGGGGCTGTCGAGACCGTTGCCGCAATGAATGGGGACATCCCATGTCGTGCCCGTCTGTTTGCCCGAGAACGATAGGTTGGCGGTTCCGCCTGGTGTCAGAGTGCGAACGGCTGGTAATACACCGGGATAGGACCCAGGGCCCGCGGTATGGCGGTGTAGGTGCACGAACCGCTGCTTAGAGCGTGCTCGACGAGTGGCCCGGGACCTCCGAACTTCTCAGGTGTGAGAATAGGGACACCAGTTGACTTGACATGGACCGTGACATCCGATGCGTTAGGGGTCGGCTGTAACCTCCGTGGTTGCCTGGGCAGTTCCCGCGCCGGCAAACAGAAGCGCCGGTGCCGCCGCGGCAGCAACGGCTGAGCAGACCGCAGCGATCACGGACTTCTTGCGAATGTGTGTGGTGTTCATAACGTGCTCCCTTGTGTGGTCGCGTCTCCGGTTGAGCCGCTCTCACAGGCAGGAGCAGTCGAACTCCGTCGGTCTTACACGTTTTGAAGCAGATTTTGTCCGTGGCCACGAAAGGTCCCCGCTGGTGGCCAAGTGGGGCCTTGCTGTCGGTCGATGGTGCTCACGGTGTGGCCGCGCTGCAATGCGATTCGTGCCTGCCACAACGAAATCTGACCTATTCGGGATCCGCTGTGTTTTGCGGCTACTTGATAGCCAGCCGCGCCGGACGGGACGTTCCGGCGATCGGCTGGCTTATCAAAACGGCTGCAGGACAAGGCATTATCGGTTGCCAGTCACTACTGGAGTCAGTTGCCCCGGCGACCCGCCAAGCGGTGTCGTTTGACGTGAAACCCTTTGCGGCAGATTGCCTGGACGCGCGGTGAACCGGGGGCTACGGCTTTGGCTGCAATGTGCGCTCCGAGATGGAATCCCTATGTGATCTTTATCTTGGGCTTGGGCGCGGGAGGCGCCGTAGTCACCGGAAGCACCGTCGGCTGCCCGGCGGGATTATGTTGCACGGTCGGCTTGGGTTGGTGCGGGTTCGCCGGGTCGATGTCTTGTGTTGCCCCCGCGGTTCCTACCCCCAGAAACAGCAGTGCCGGTGCCGCCACGGCAACAACTGCTCCGACCGCCGCAGCGACGAGTCTGTTGTGGGTGTTGGTGGTATTCATGATGGGCTCCTCTTCAGTGGTCGCGACCCCCGCTGGGTCGCTGTCATAGGTAGGAGCGCCCACCGCCCGTCTGTCGCACACTTTTCGAGGACAGATTTTCCGGGCCACCTACGATCCTGCTCAACACATTTCATTTGTTTCCGAACTTTTCGAGTAGACGCAGAGTGGCGTGGTGGTCGCGACTTACGTAACGACCACCACGCCTCGGGGAGGCCCGTGCTCAGTAAGGTGGCGGCTGCAGCCATTCAATGGTGTCGGGGTCGCCGTCGTTATTGCATTTCACCGTCACATTCCATGTCGTGCCGGTCTGGATGCCCGGCAACCACATCTGGTGGTTTACGTTCTTCAGCATATGGAACGGAACGTTATACACCGGCAAAGGCTTCAAGGTCTTCCATCCGTACGCCGGTGTGGCGGTGTAACTGCACCAGCCCCACTGCGTATCCGAGAAGATGCTGACCGTGACGCCCAGCGCGTTACTTTCTGGGGTGACGATGGTCGCCGCCTGCGCGGTTCCCGTGCCGAGAAACAGCATTGCCGGTGCCGCCAGGGTGGCGGCGGCCGCACCGAGTGCGGCGGTTATGGACTTCTTGCGATTCTTGGTGGTGTTCATGATGTTCTCCTTTTGTTCGTGGTTGCTGCTCTGGTTGAGCCGCTCTCACAGGTAGGAGGAGTTGCGCCGCGTCGGTCTTACACTTTTTCCGAGGGCCCATTTTCGGGCCGGTGTTTCGCTCAGGCGGCCACGGTCACTTCGACGGATAGGTACTCGCCGATCGCGTGGGCCGCAGGCCAGTCGCCCGCGTGAACCGCACGCGCGAGATCCTGCACCAGTGGGCTGTCGGCACCTAACTCCGCCAACCATGAGGACACGGTGGTCACGATCTCATTGACTGACACCTCGGCCGTGCGCCTATTGCACAGGCACTGAGTGACCCGATAGATGGGACTGGTCTGTGCCACTCGCCGGTGCATGCCCGTGATTCGGGGGCGACGGGCCTTTGGATGCGTCATCTCGAGTCCTAATCCCTGGGTCGCGGTCCCGGATGGACCGCTCTCATGGGTAGGAGCAACGAGCCCGTATCAATGCGACACTTTTCGCAAAGATTTCTGGCTAGCGGCGGCGTTCCCGGTTGCGCTTGTCGATGGCTTTGACCAGCGAGCGCGCCCACAGTGCCTGCATCGCGTTAAAGCGCAGGCCGTACTCGAGGCCGCGCGGCCATCGAAGAATCCCGCGTCCGCGAGCTTGTTGAGTTCGCCGTAGAGCTGAGTCTGGGTCGCCGGCCAGACGTTGGCCATCGACTTCTCGAAGTGCCTGAGCAGGTCGTACCCGTGGCCCGGCTCCTGGGCAAGCAGCCCCCTATTCGCGGGGTCACGCGGTAGTCGACAGATCGGAACTAACTCAGTGCGACGTCAAATGGCGCGGCCTTCGCAACATTAATTTGCGACGACCACGCCACCGACGCGTTCGAGGCGCTCAGTAGACCAATTGCTGAGGCGCGCTGTCGGTGCCGTTGGGGCAGTGGATGCTGACATCCCATGTCGTACCCGTCGGTGGGCCCGGCAACCAAAATTCGGCCTTTCCGCCTGGGCGCAATGGGAACTGATGGGAGACCGGGAGGAGGCCGAAGGTCTGGGGTACGGCCTTGTAGGTGCACTGGCCGTGGCTTATGTGAGCCTGGCCCAATTCGTATGACACGCTACCTTCCTCGCATTGGCCGGGGTCGGCGCGGACAACAATCTTCTCGGGCTCGAGTTTAAGACAGAAACCGACTGAATTGACATGGACCGTTACACCCCCTGGGCCAGGGGTCAGGTTAATCCCCGTGTATGCCTGGGCCGTTCCCGCTCCGGCAAACAGAAAGGCCGGTACCGCCGCCCCAGCGACGGCTGCGATGATGGATTTCTTGTGGTTGTGCTTGGTGTTCATGATGTGCTCCTTGGGTGTGGTCGCGGCCCCGGTTGGGCCGTTCTCATGAGTAGGAGCATTTGCACTCTGTCGGTCCGACACTTTTCGAGGACCAGTTTTGAGGGACCGACTCGGGCCGCGATGGCTACGTCAACGGAGAGGTAGTCGCCGATGGCGCGGACGGTCGGCCAATCGCCGCCGCGAACCGCTTGAGCCAGATCCTCGACTAGCGGGCTGTCGGCACCCAACTCGGCCAGCCATGCCGAGACGGCGGCCGCGATCTCATGACCTGACACCTCAGCCTGCGCCCGTCGCGCAGGCATTGGGTGACCCCATAGATCCGACTGGGCTGTGCCACTCGCCGGCGCATGCCCGTGATTCGGAGCCGACTTCCTCCACGACCCTCTCCGGGCGACCAGGACGATCACCGGCAGGCCTCTGTCGAGCGGCCTGCCGGTGACCGACGACCGTGATTGACCGCGAGCGGTGACGACTCAGCTCGTGATCGGCGACGGCTCGACCTTGCCCAGGCCGCCGATTTCAACCTCGACCGTCGTGACCTCGGCGGGTGGCGCTGCGTAGAACCCCCAGAGCTGCACCGATGCGCCCGGCGGCAGCGAGTATTTGCCGGTCGGCGCGTAGTCGGTGGACGGCGGGCCGGTAAGGGTTCTGAAGCCTTCAAGCCGCTCGGTGCCGGTGGTGCAGGCCTGCGCGCGGCGCTGGGTCGTCCGATCAGCGAGGGTGATGCCAATCGGGCGGTCGCCCTTGTCGGTGAGGCCGCTGCCCGGCTCGACCTCGATCACCGTCGACGTCGGATTGGTCAGGGTCACCGCGGTGAGCAGGTGGCCGCCGATCCTCTTGACGCTGTCGACCTTCGCCTGCGCGCCCTTGGCGGCCAGGTCGTTGCTCGCCTCCCAGGCCTCGAGCTGGGCCGGTGCGACGGCGGTCACGTCACCTGTGCGGATTTCCACCCGGCGGTTCTGGGCGCGCCCGTCGGGATTGTCACTGCCGTCGGGGTTGGTGTTCGGCGCCACCGGGCGGGTCTCCCCGAATCCGACGGCGTTGAGGGTGAACCCACTGCCCAGCTTGTCCTGCAGTGCGGCCTGCACCGATGCCGCACGTGCCTCCGACAGCTGCTGGTTGGACGCGTCGTCGCCGATCGCATCGGTGTGTCCGTCGATCGTGATCGTGCCCGAGGTCGCCTCGATCTGGGCGTCGACCTCGTCGAGTGCCGACTGCGCCGCCGGGGTGAGATCCGACTTGCCGAACTCGAACAGCACGTCGCTGGGCAGCTTGATCTCCACCGGAGTCTCGGTGACACCGCCCGCGGGGCCCTTGCTTGCGCACGCCATGGCTGCGACGTATGGTTCGGCGCCGCGCGGGCCCGTGAGCACCGGGTCGTCCTTGAGGGCGGTCGAGCCGTTGGGCTCGATCGGCACCTCGACCGGCTGCAGCACGTCGGCCAGCAACCACAGCTTGGTGGTCTCCTGCGGTGGCGCGGTGAACACAGCGGTGAACGTGGCCGCCGAACCCGGCGCGATGTCGTCGTTGTAGTTGTCGCTGACCCGGCCCTTGAGTCCCTGGGCTTCTTGCACGTCGTAGGCAGTCGCCCGCGGCAGGTCGACCAGCTTCAAGTTGCGTTCCACCGGGCCGAGCCCCACGTCATAGGGTTCGATCGGCTGTTGCGTCCCGTTGAATAGCTCGAATTGCACGGCGATATCCTGCTCGTTCAGCCGCACCAGCCGAATGTCTCGGGCCTCCATCGGAAAGGCCGTCGACGCGGGTTTGGCAACGAGGCGGCTACCGCCCGCGGCGGCGGCGGCGTCGGTCGGTTCGGGGCTGGACTTCGCCGGTGCACCCGGTGGGGATGCGACCCGAGAGCCTGTCTCCCCACCGCTCGAGCAGCTCGCGACGACGGCGACCGTCACCGCCGCCGCAGCCCCCAATGCGCGTGTCGACATTCGTTCTGCTCGTGCGATTCTCATCAGTTGACTCCCTTTACGTGTGGGCCGGTCACAAAATTCGGGTTGGTGGGATCGACAGTCTGCGATGGGCGATCGTTGGGATTGCCGATCCCGGGCTCGCCGTTGATAATGATGTTCCCAACCGTGCTGCCGTCGTCGGGAAATCCGGGCGGATCTGGCTGGGGGTTGAAGCCTCCGCGCATGCCCCGGTCTCGCGGCGTCTTGAGATCGTCGAGGATCGCAACCGGGCTACGTTCATCGACGACTTGAATGGCCTGTGCGGTAACGGTGCTGAGAAACATCCGAGTAGGTGCTGCTGCCCCGGCGATCGCGACGGTGACGCGGATCTTGCGGGTGTGGTTGGTATTCACCTTGGGTTCCTTTCATGCGAGTCGCGGAACGAAATTGGTTGCGCTGGTTACGGTCCCGGTTGTACTGAGGGGCCGATGCCGACCTTGTTGCCGGGATTGTGGCCGGGTCGCCCGGACCCGTCGACGTCAATGCCAACCGTTTCTTCGGGGCTGCCGACGCCAACCGTTTCTCGGGGGCTGCCGACACCGGGGATGCTGCTGGGATCGGGGTTTCCGGGCGGATCGGGCTGCGGGTTGAATCCGCCACACATGGCACAGTCTCGCGGCGTCTTGACATCGTCGAGGATCGCAACCGGGCTACGTTTAGTGACGTCCTGTGGAGCCTAAGCGGTGCCGGTACCGAGAAACAGCAGCGCGGGTGCTGCCGCACCGACGATCGCGGCGGTGATACGGATCCTGCGGGTGTATGTGGTGTTCACTGTGTGTTCCTTTCGTGCGGGTCGCGGGTCCCGGATGGGCCGCGTTCGGATGTATGAGCGGGTAGCCGACCTGTGTCTGACACTTTTCGTGGAGAATCTTCTGCGCGGAGAGCGCGATGGCCGCTCGGGCGCTACAGATTTGCTTCCGATTGGAACGCCGGACTCGATTCCAGGATCACAACCGGTTCGGGCGCTGGGGTTAGCGTCGGGTTGATCGGCGGTCCCAGGCTCGCCCCTGACACTTTGAGGAACTAGTTCTTGGCGACCCTGGCGATCGCCGCCCAGCCGAACGGCTTGGTACGCACCTCAACCCTTCGAACCCGGCGGCGGCCAGCCTGGACGGCAACGACGGCGGGTCGACGGGGTTGTAGGTGTCGTCCTCGTGGTGAGCCTTCAGTTCGTCGCTGGCCAGGCTGTCGCTGGCCACTAGGGGAGCGCCGGGCCGTAGCACCCGCGCAACCTCGGCGAACAACCGGTCCTGCAGCTCGACGGTCAGAACGTGATGCAACATCGTAAAGCACGCCGCGCCGGAAAAGCTGTCGTCGGCGTAGGACAGTGCCGTGGCGTCGCCGAGCACGATCTCGACCGACGGCACGTCCGCGAACCGGTCCGTCAGCATGGCCGCGAGCTCGTCGTCGATCTCGACCGAGGTGAGCCGCGGTACCGCCTGGCTCAGCACATCCGTCGTCGCGCCGTATCCAGGACCGACCTAGAGCACGTTGTCACCGAGGTCGGTTGCGCCCAACGCCCAGGGCAGGATGATGTCCCGTATCGCCTGCCGCCATTCGTCGCCGCCGCAGGCCTCATGCGCCTTGTTCACCGGACTTGCGCCCGCCCGCGTTGCAACACCGCGTCGCGGTTTGCGGCGATGTCGTCGCCGGTGGCGCTCCTCATCCACTGCGTCGCCGATTCCGCCTCAATCGCCAGGCCGGGGCCGGTTCCCGCCTCGTCGATGCGGTGGTAGGACGCCAGCAGCGCGCGCACCGCTTTCTGGTTGTTGCCGACGATCGACGCCGCGACCCGGCGCGCCGCAGGCAACAAATCCTCGTGGGGCACCACCTCGGTCACCAGGCCGGCGCGTAGCGCCTCGGCGGCCGACAGATAGTCGCCGGTCATGCTCATCCGCCGAGCCAGGCCGACGCCGACCTTCTGGGGCAGGCGCACCGACAAACCCCAGGTGGGCAGCAGCCCGACGCGCGCGTGCGTGTCGGCGAACCGGGCCTGCTCGGAGGCGATCAGGATGTCGCAGTACAACGCGAGTTCTAGCCCGCCTGTCACGGCTGCGC
This sequence comes from uncultured Actinomycetota bacterium, assembly GCA_963766465.1. Taxonomy (GTDB): domain Bacteria; phylum Actinomycetota; class Actinomycetes; order Mycobacteriales; family Mycobacteriaceae; genus Mycobacterium. The sequence goes on along the minus strand of CAVXZT010000007.1, from coordinate 532,078 downwards.
CGTTGATCGCGCCAATTACCGGCTTGGTCATCGGCGGCCAGTGCGGCGAGATATCAGGCAGCTGTGACGAGTCGCCGAGTTCCCTGAGGTCGAGTCCGGCACAGAACACCGGATCGGCGCCGGTGAGGATTGCGACGTCGACGTCATCGTCGGTCTCCGCGTCCCGCAGCGCCTGAAAGAAGCGCTTGCGCAGCTCACTCGATAGCGCATTGCGGGCCTGTGGGCGGTTGAGCGTGAGGGTGCGAACCCGGTCTTCGGTGTCGATGAGCAGGACGTCGGCGTCGGTCATGAGATCAACCTATCGTGGGGGCTATGTGCCGAAACATCACCGAGCTGCGCGGTCTGGAGCCGGCGGCGACCGCCGAAGAAATCGAGGCGGCCGCGCGCCAGTACGTTCGCAAGGTCAGCGGCATGACCCGGCCAACGGACGCCAACGTCGAAGCCTTCGAGACGGCGGTCGCCGAAGTCACCGAGGTCACCACCCGGCTGCTCGCACGCCTGGCGCCGCGCCGCCAACCGCCCAAGACGGTGCCGCCGCTGCGGCGACCCGAAGTGCGCGCCCGCCTGAACCTGGCATGACCACCACCCTTACGCAGCCCGCGCTCAAGGAGTGGAGCGCGGCCGTCCACGCAATGCTCGACGGCCGCCAGACCGTGCTGCTACGAAAGGGTGGTATTCACGAAAAGCGGTTCGCTCTACCCGATGTCGCCGGCCCCGCGGCTTCCGCCATGGCGCCACGCTTCCTTCTGTTTCCGACCGTCGCGCACAGCCATGCCGAGCGGGTGCGGCGCGAACATCGTGATCTGCTCGACGCGGCAGCAGCCGACAGCACCGATGATGCACTCATCATTCGTGCGGGCGCCAAAGTCGTTGCCGCCGTTGAGGTCAACCAGCCTGACCGCCTTGAAGAGATCGCGGCCCTGCATATCTGGACCCCGGAGTCGGTCCGCGAGGACCGGCTGGACTTCCGGCCCAAACACCGGCTCAGCGTGCTGGTAGTGCAGGCCAGCCCACTAGTTGAGCCCGTCCGGCTGGCTCGCGCACCCGAGTACGCGGGCTGCAAGAGCTGGGTGCCGCTGCCAGTCGACCCGACGTGGGCGGCGCCGGTGCACGACGACGCCACGGTGGCCGAGATCGCCGAACGAGTGCGTCACGCAGTGGGCTGATCAACCGCCCGTTCCGAAAAAGTCTCCAGAAAAGCGTCAGACGTGTGGTCGCCCGCTGCTCCTACGTGTAGACGCAGCCCACTAGGGGCCGCGACACGACAAGGAGCACATAATGAACACCATCCCTATCCGCAAGCGGTTTGTTCTCGGCGCTGCTATCGCCGGCATGGCGGCACCCGCACTGCTGTTTCTCGGGGCAGGAACCGCGCAGGCAGCGCAGCCAACGCAGGACGTCGTCAGTGAGCATGGCGGGGTCACGATCACTCAACGGCCCGGCCATATCGCGATCTACGCCGAACCGCAGGATGTTACGTCTCCACTCGTCTGGGGGCCGTTCACATCGGTCCTTCCCATCTTGGGGCACTAGGGCATTCGCTGAGGTAGGCAAAGCCGCGGAGAGGGGCCGTTCCTTCTTCGCGGCTGTTGCGTGTCCTGAAAGTTCTAGGGTCAGAGCGTGGGCATCTCCTGCGCCTCCGCCACGACGCCGCCTATGTTCGAGGCGCCGCGGTCGGCTAGCGGAGACGTGGGCCGGCGGGCAGCACGAGCCGCGAGGTGCCGCCGTCGCCGAGGTGCACGGAGTGCGTTGCCGAGGCCATCTGACGCCCGCTGATCAATGGTTCTGCAGTGCCCAGGTTGCGGGCAAACCGCGGATGCGATCCTCCGGCGATCAATACCCGGATGCGTGACCCGGCCGGGAAGCGGTGTGCGATCGCATCCATTTCGATGCGCACATTGCGGGAATCCGGTGTTGCGCGAAGATATCCGTCGCTCACGTTGCGGGAACGGCCGCGCGCGTCCACCTCGCTTACCCGGACGAACAGGTCGTTGTAGCGGTTGTCGCACGAATGCGACAGCTGCAGCAGCGGATTCCCGACGACGTAGAGATCCGCCTCCAGCGGCTCGCCGGTGAACGTCAGCACATCCGCGCGCTTGCCGAGTCGGGTGTCGTCACGGTAGCCGCCCTCCGGCGACAACAGCCGGCCGCCGATGGTCGGCGTCGGATCAGCGGGGTCGAACGTGAACGTCGACGCGGGCGCGTCCTCATTGGGTGCTTTGGGGCCCAGATGGCCTGCGGGCCGCAGATACAACACGTGCTCGGGCATCGCGGGTGGCCAGTCGGGCAGGTCCTTCCACCCGTGGCCGTTGACGTGGATTCGCATCGGCTCGCGTGCCACCGTGCGGGTGCCTGCAAGGTGAGTGTCCAACCAGCCCAACGATTCTCGGATGACCGTGGGTCCGCCCTTTGTCATCAGGTCCGTATGGGTCCACGGCCCCATGGTTACCGCGACAGGCACCCCACGCTCACGCAGGCGCTGGTACTGCGCAAGCGTCTGCTCGAGGAACAGGTCCTGCCATCCGCTGAGCAGTAGCACCGGAATCTGCGTGCGCTCCAGCGCCTGATGCAGTTGCATTGGGGCCCAGTGCGGGTCGTCGTGCTCGGGATGCTGGAGCCAGGATTCGTACCACGGTGCACCCGCACCCAGCAGCGCCCGGCCGGCCTCACCGACCGGTAGCCCGCTCGTCGCCTTCGCGAGCGCCCGACGGGCCCGCACCTGCCGAACGACGGCGCTGATATTGCGCGGCTCCTCCTGGTGGGCGACCATCTCGGACCAGCCGAGGAAGTCGTTGAGCCCGAACGAACCGGTGCCCCAGCGCGGCGCGCTGAGATCATGCGGGCCAACGGTGATGACCGCGGCCTTCATCTCCGGCGGAGGGTCGGTCAGCAAGGCCCACTGGGTGAATCCGAGATAGGAGATCCCGACGGTGGCGAACGATCCTGTGAACCACCTTTGGTTGCACAGCCATGCGGCGGTGTCGGCGCCGTCGGCGATTTCGTGCACCATCGGCGAGAATTCGCCTCCGGAGCCGAAGGTTCCCCGAACGCTCTGCACCACGACGTGGTAGCCGCGCGACGCGTAGACACGTGCAAATATCAACGAGAATGGCCAGCCCCGGCCGTACGGGCCGCGGACCAACAACGTGCCTGCCGGTTCCGTCGTCGCGGGTTCGTAGTGATCGGCGATCAGCTCGACGCCGTCGCGCATCGGCACGCGGAGCCCACGGTGCACCGTGTACTCGGTGGAGTGTGGCGGAAGCTTCAGCAGCGTGCTGACGGCGCGGCCCGCGTACTGCTTGATTCGCGAGCGGACGGGTGACGGGGCGGCGGTCGATACTGCGGTCACCGAACACAGATTACGCAGGCGGACGATCGTCGGCCTCGATCGCCTCAGCCACCCTGGCCATCAGCCATTCGATCGCGCGCGTGGCGTCGGCGCCGTCGAGCCCCCACACACCGACGAGCCGCTCATAGGATGCTGGGCTCCACAGGAGGTCGAGCAGGCCCGCCATCGTCCGTCGTTCCTGTTCCTGGCGCTGTGGGGCCGCCTCGGAAACGGCGCGCAGCAAGGCCTCGCGCCGACGGTCGTCGGAGCTGACGAACGCCGAGTCCCGCGGCGTCGGAACCCATTCACGAACCGAAAATCGTTGCAGTGCGGCGAAAACACGCGCGGTCGTCTCGGCGAGGTTCGTCAGGTCGACGTCCTCATAGGAGATGCCTGCCTCAGATTCCAGCCGCGTCATCACGGCGCCGTGCAGGTGCCGTTCGGTCGGGAAGTGGCGATACACCGTGCGTTCGCCGACGCCGGCGCGCTCGGCGACGGCACGGAAGGTCAGGTCGTGCCAACTCCAGCTGTCGTATTCGTGTACCAGTTGGCTGCCAGCGGCGATGATGCGCTCCCGCGTTTGCGCAGCCTTCTCCTGGCGCGCGCGGTTGTCGTAGGTGCGTCGGGTCCCTATTGACGAGTCACTCACAATAGCGGCAGTATACTGTCACCAATTGCATTAGAGGTGCACAGTGGCGTCACCGAGCGAGTTGATGGCGGTAGCCGTCGAGCGAACCGGCCTTGAGGACTTCGGCGACGACTCCTTTCGCGAAGGCCTGGAGATCCTGGTTCGGGCGCTGGGCACCGAAGCGCGGCTGAACGCCCGCGGCGAGGGATTCGTCTACCACCGCGTCGCCGTTCACCTCGCGCAGCGGCTCCAGGTCGAGGACTGGTACCGCCGTCACCCCGAAATCGACGACGTGGCCGTCGAAGCGCCGCTATTCGGAATGGGCTTGCCGCGCACCGGATCCACGGCGTTGTCGTTCCTCCTGGCGCAGGACCCGAACGTCCGCTACCTGCGCAGCTGGGAAGCGGCGCAGCCGTGCCCACCGCCGTCGACCGTGCACGGCGACGACCCGCGAATCCCTGCGGGTGAACAGAAGGTCATGGCGGGCAGCAGACATCATGTCCCACAGGACGTGCACGGACCGATGGAGTGCCTCGACGTGATGGCGCTCGATTTCAAATCGCAGATCTTCCAGGCCTACGCGCAGATCCCGTCGTACTCGGCATGGCTCGTCGACCGCGCCGACTTCACGTCGACCTACCGTTACGAGCGCCGCGTGCTGAAGTTGTTGGCCTGGGGCGAGCCGGTCCGGCAGTGGCGGCTGAAGTCACCGGCGCACGTGCTCTCGCTTGACTACCTCGACCGCGTCTTTTCCGACGCGCGATTCGTGATGACCCATCGCGACCCGACCGACGTGATCCTTTCGGTGGCCGACGTTTACGCCGACATTGTCGGCGGCTTCACCGACCACCTCGACCGGCGCTACCTCGGCGAGCTGAACGTGCAGCAGTGGTCCGCCGGCATGGACCGCGCGGTGAAGTTCCGCGACGGCGGCGCAGAACACCGCTTCTTCGACATCGACTTTCGCGCCATGCAGGCCGACCCGATCGGCGAGGTTCGTCGTCTGTACGGCTGGCTGGGTGAGCCGGTGACCGAAGAGTTCGAGACGCGGATGCGCGCGTGGTGGGCCGACAACGCAGAGAAGCGCGAGCCGCATACCCATGCCCGCCCTGAGGATTTCGGCTTGGACCTGCAAGCGATTCGGCCGCTTTTCGCCGACTACGTCGAGAGATGGAGAAACGTGCATGGCAATTGACCTGACAGGGGGCATCGACCCGGCCAGGGAGTACATGTTCGCCGAGCGGCCGGACAACCCCGAGATGCGCGATTCGGCGAGCTTCTGGGTCTTCGACGACCGCGGTCAGGTGGCGCTGCCCCGCATCGGCATCGAGGCGGTGGCCGCGAACTGGGATGCGCACGGACTTCAGGTCAACGTCGCATTCCCCGACGGTCGCGTGTACCGGCTGCGCGAGGATGCCGCCAGTTGGTCCGTCGAAGGCCCCGACGGTAAGGCGACGGTGTTGGGCGCAGGCCCACTCGCCTTCACCTGTGTCGAGCCGTTCAATGTATGGACGGTGACGTTCGACGGGCAGGCGATACAGACCTCGTCGGCCGATCTCGCCGAGGGCCGCAAGGACGGGCCACTGGTCGATCTGCAGTTCGAGGTCGAGGCGAAGCTGGCCGTGCCGCCGTGGGTGCAGGGCGCGCTGCAGGCCGACGCGAGCTCAGCGCTGAAGACGTCGATCGAGGGCGACCTGATGGGCGGACCACGCTACGAGCAGCTGTTCCGCGCGACCGGCGCGGTGCGGGTGGGCGGCACCGAGCATGCCTTCACCGGCAGCGGTCTGCGGATCCGTCGCCAGGGGGTGCGCAAGCTCGAGGGATTCTGGGGACATTGCTGGCAGTCGGCGCTTTTCGGCAGCGGCCGGGCGTTCGGATACATCGCCTACCCGCCGCGTCCCGACGGCCAGCCCACATTCAACGAGGGCTACCTGTACCTCGGCGATTCGGTCGGCGACGGCGACCTCATTCCGGCGCGGGTCGTCGAGGCGCCGTGGCTGTCGAAGTTGCAGCCGCTCGGCGAGGACGTGTCCGTGGTGCTGGAGACCGCGGACCGGACAGTTCGCATCGAGGGCGAGACGGTGGTGTCCACTCACGACATCACCGATCCCAGCGAGATTCCCGCCGATCAGCTTGCCAAGCTTGCGAATTGGACGTTCCCGGCGCTGCAGCAGGCCGGGGTGCGCTACCGATGGGACGGCGAAGAAACCTACGGGATGCTCGAACGGTCGATCCCGATGGACAAGTTGACCCGTTAGAAGATGTAGTACGGGCTCAGCTCGTTGGCGCGCTGCAGATTGGTCTGCAGGCAATCCGGGTTGTCGGCGGAGGTAATGGGCGAGTAGTACAGCGACTGCTGGATGACGCCGTAGCTCGTCTTGAACGTGATCATGCAGGTGATCCACCAGCGGTCGTTCCAGTCCGTCGGCTTCATGACCCAGTACTGCGCCGCGCGATGGCCGTTGATATCGAGCTCGACGGCATCCGCCGGAAGCGTCTGCTCGTAGGTGCGCCAGACGAAGGCCTCAACCGCCATCTGGTAGTTACCGGCGTCGTAGTGGCAGCGCAGGCCGTCCTCGGGAGTCGGCGGCGTGAAGGCGAGTCCGATCCGCTGGATCACGTCGAGCGGAATGTCCTCACACGGGTTGAACGGCCGCGGGTTGACGGTCTCGACCACCGGCCACTTGATCGTCGTCGCGACGTCGGACAGGGGAGCGGCCGTGGACCGCAGTTCGACGCTGCCTGCGCCGGCGGGGCCTGCCGGATTGGTCTGCCAGACCACGATCACCGCCGCGACCAGCGCGCACAGCGCCGATAGGACGCGCAGTTTGGCGGTCATCAAACCCCCTGCCTCTGTGGCGGCTGCGTCGCCGCGCGTTGTCCGACCCTGCGGGGAGTGTAGCGGTCGGGCGCAGCGGCTCGGACGGGAAATAGGAACATGTTCTAGTTGCCGATCCGGGTGCCGTCGGTATCGCAAGTAGGCTGGTCGGTTGTGACACGTGACGGCCGCCGACCCACACTTTGGGCGATCAGCGACCTTCACACGGGTCACACCGGTAACAAGCCGGTGACCGAGTCGCTGCATCCGTCGACACCCGATGACTGGCTGATCGTCGCCGGGGACGTCGGCGAGCGGACCGACGAGATCCACTGGGCGCTCGACCTGCTTCGCAAGCGGTTCGCCAAGGTCATCTGGGTACCGGGCAACCACGAACTGTGGACCACCAACCGCGACCCGATGCAGATCTTCGGCAAGGCCCGCTACGACTACCTCGTCAACATCTGCGACGAGATGGGCATCATCACGCCGGAGCACCCGTTTCCGGTGTGGACCGAGGAAGGCGGCCCGGCGACGATCGTGCCGATGTTCCTGCTCTACGACTACACCTTTCTGCCGCAGGGCGCGGCGACCAAGGCCGAGGGGCTGGCCATCGCGCGCGAGAAGAACATCGTCGGCACCGACGAGTTCCTTCTGTCCGCAGAGCCCTACGCCACCCGCGACGCGTGGTGCCGCGACCGGGTGTCCTACACCCGCAAGCGGCTGGAGGACCTCGACTGGATGGACCAGACCGTGCTGGTGAACCACTTCCCGCTGGTTCGCGAACCGTGCGATGCGATGTTCTACCCGGAGTTCTCGCTGTGGTGTGGCACCACCGCGACCGCTGACTGGCACACCCGCTACAACGCGATCTGCTCGGTCTACGGTCACCTGCACATCCCGCGGACCACGTGGTACGACGGGGTTCGGCATGAGGAGGTGTCGGTTGGCTATCCGCGAGAGTGGCGGCGCCGCAAGCCGTTTCGGTGGCTGCGCCAGGTGCTGCCTGATCCCAAGTACGCGCCGGGATACCTGAACGAGTTCGGTGGCCACTTCGAGATCACGCAGGAGATGCGCGATCACGCCGAGAAGGTGCAGCAGCGAATTCAGAGCAGGCAGTCATGACGATCGTCGCGACCCTGCTGTCCGGGGTGCTTCCCGGCGTCGATGCGTTGGCCGCCGCCGAAATGTATGACGATCCACCGGAGTTGGCACCGCTGCCGGAAGAAGAACCACTGATCGCGAGGTCGGTGGCCAAGCGGCGCAACGAGTTCATCACCGTGCGGTACTGCGCGCGCCAGGCGTTGGGGGAGCTGGGCGTGGCGCCGGTGCCGATCCTCAAGGGGGACAAGGGCGAACCATGCTGGCCCGACGGCGTCGTCGGCAGCCTCACCCACTGCACGGGCTTCCGCGGCGCCGCCGTCGGCCGGATCGGCGAGGTGCGGTCCGTCGGCATCGATGCCGAACCGCACGACGTGCTGCCCGACGGGGTGCTTAACGCCATCAGCCTTCCGAAGGAGCGTGCCGAACTGCAGGCGATGACCAACGGACTGCATTGGGACCGAATCCTGTTCTGCGCCAAGGAGGCGACGTACAAGGCGTGGTTTCCACTGACGCACCGCTGGCTTGGATTCGAAGATGCACACATCACGTTCGACGTCGACGGCAGCGGCACTGCGGGCCGGTTCGAATCGCGCATCCTCATCGATCCTGCCGCCGAGTTCGGGCCGCCGCTGGAGACGTTGTCTGGCCGCTGGTCGGTTCGCGACGGGCTGGCACTGACGGCGATCGTGTTATGACCGACGCCGGCCTTGTCGTCGTCGACAAGCCCGCCGGCGTCACCAGCCATGACGTGGTGGGCCGATGCCGTCGCATCTTCGGCACCCGCAAGGTGGGCCACGCGGGCACGCTCGACCCGATGGCCACAGGTGTGCTCGTCGTCGGAATCGAACGGGCCACCAAGATCCTCGGTCTGCTGACGGCAACCGACAAGTCCTATTCGGCGACCATCCGGCTCGGTCAGACCACCTCGACAGAAGACGCCGAAGGTGAAGTCCTGCAAACTGTTTCGGCCGCCGGCGTCACCGACGCACAGATCGGTGAGGCCGTCGCAAGGCTTCGCGGCGAGATCGCACAGGTGCCGTCGGCCGTCAGTGCGATCAAGGTGGGTGGCCAGCGGGCATACAAGCTGGCCCGCGAAGGCCAGGTCGTCGAACTTGCGCCTCGCAACATCCGCATCGACCGGTTCGACGTGCTCGCGGTCCGGCGGCATGAAGGCCTCGTCGACGTGGATGTCGAGGTCGACTGCTCGAGTGGCACGTACATCCGGGCACTGGCCCGCGACGTCGGCGCGCATCTCGGTGTCGGCGGACATCTCACCGCGCTGCGGCGCACCCGGGTCGGTGGCTTCAGGATCGATCAGGCGCGCACTCTGGATGAGCTCGCCGAGCGGCCTCGGCTGTCATACACCCTCGACGAGGCGTGCCTGCAGTCGTTTCCGCGCCGCGACCTGACCGCAGATGAGACAGAAGACACCCGGCACGGGAGGCCGCTGAATCCCGCTGGAATCGAAGGGGTTTACGCCGCGACCGCGCCCGATGGACAGGTCATTGCGCTGCTGAACGACGTAGCGGAGCGCACGAAATCGGTCGTGGTGCTGCGTCCCGCGACGCTTTAGTTACTGTCGTCAGTCGCCCGCATGCGCTCCTCGGCGTAAGCGAAAGCGCGCTCCTCGTTGTCGATATCGAAATCACACAACGACGCGAGTCGGTCGTCGCGGAACTCGCTGACGGTGATTCGCTCCCAGGAGTATTCCTCGCCGTCTCGCCCGAGGGCCTCGCGCTCGGTGCGGGTGGCGCACCAGTTCGGCGATAGCCAGCGGATGGCTGACGGCCAGGTCCGCGCCGACGCGACCATCGCGTTGAGCTCCTCCATGCTCGCGCGAAGCGCCGCTGCTGAGCGGTCTGGGAAGGACGAGCGCGACTGGTCCTCCACCCGCAGCTCAGGGGCAGTGAGCTCGCCGAATACCGCGTCGAAGTCGCCCCGATTCAGCGCGGTCATCCAGTCGGTCCCGACCGTGCCTGCTTCAGCGAACGGCGCGCCCTCGTCGGCGTAATAGCGGCGTTCGAGTTCGCGATAAGCGCCCTCGAAGTCGTCCTCGTCGAATCGGCCGTTATAGGTGGTCCGCCCGTCGTCGCCAACCTCGAACACGTGCAGAGACGTCGTCTCGTTTCCGGAGTCATCGGACCAACGGCTCCAAACCAGCGCTAAGCGCTCACCGCGAACGGCCAACGTGCGGCCATCGAAGACGCTGAACTGCTCGTAGATTCGCTCCACCGCCGCCCGCATCCCGGCGTGGTCCACGATCGGGTCACCGCTGAGTCGGCGACGATCTTCATACACGAATTGATCGGCGTAGACCTCGGCGGCTGCGTCGGCGTCCCGAGCCTCAACCGCACGAAGGAGGCTATGTGCCAACTCGCTGGCCCGGTTGGTGACCGCTAGCCGACTCGAAGCCGCGCGCATACGCTCCTCGGCGTCGGCGAATGCGCGCTCCTCGTTGTCGATGTCGAAAACGCACAACGACGCGAGTCGGCCGTCGCGGGATTCGCCCACGAGGAGCGACGTCCATGCGTACCGTTCGCCGTCCTGCCCGATGGCCTCGCGTTCGTGGCGGGCGACCAACCAAGTCGGCGACAGCCAGCAGACGGCCGAATTCCACACTCGCACTGAGGCGACCATGGCGTGGAGCTGCTCGGTGGCGGCGCGAAGGTCGGTGGCCGAGCTGCCTTGGACGGCCGAAAGGGATCGGTTCTCCACTTGCAGGTCAGGAAGGACGAGCTCATCGAAGATCCTGTCGAAGTCGCCCCGGTTCATCGCGATCACAAAGTCGGTCTGGACCGAGCCCATCGCGGCGAACGCCGCGCCTTCGCCGGCGTAGTAGCGGCGTTCGAGTTCGCGGTAGGCGCCCTCGAAGTCGTCCTCGTCGAAGCGGCCGTCGTAGGTGATCCGCCCTTCGTCGTCGATCTCGAACACATGGAGGTAGGGGGACTCGTTGCCGGCGTCATCCGACCACCGGCTCCAGGCGAGATTCAGCCGGTCACCACGTACGGCCAGAATGCGACCCTCAAAGGTGGTGAATTGCTGGAGGATTCGGCCAAAAGCAGTTCGCAAGTCGGCCTTGCCATAAACGGGGTCGCCGCTCAATGTTCGATGGTCGTCGTATACGAACCGATCCGACCAGCACCCCATGACGCCGTCTAGGTCGTGGGCGTTGAGCGCGCTGTTCAGGGCACGTGATGATTCCCACGATGGGTTGGTGACAGCCAGTCGACTGGAGGCGGCCCGCTCCTCGGCGTAGGCGAATGCCGCCTCCTCGTCCTCAAGCTCGAACTCGCAGGAGAACAGGAGGAGCCCGCCGCGGATCTCGTTCACGAGGACCCGCGTCCATTCGTACTGCTCGCCGTCCGCCCCGACGCCCTTCCGCTCGAGGCGGGTAACGTTCCAGGCCGGCGACACCCAGCACACCGACGAGGGCCACGTCCGCGTCGATGCGACCATCGCGTTCAGCTCCGTAAAGCTGGTGCGGAGGTCGCTGGCCGAGCGGTCCGGGAAACCCGTCCGTGACCGGTTCTCCACGCGCATCCCCGGGCCGTAGAGGTCGCCGACCCGGTCCAAGTCGCCCCGGTTCAGCGCCGCTATCCACTCAACCTGGACAGTGCCCGCTTCAGCGAACGCCGCGCCCTCGCCGGCGTAGTAGCGGCGTTCGAGCTCGCGGTAGGCGCCCTCGAAGTCGTCCTCGTCGAAGCGACCCGTCGTAGTCGACCGCCCGTCGTCGCCGATTTCGAATACGTGCAGATAGGTCCGTCTCGTTCCCGGCGTCGTCAGACCAGCGGCTCCAGAACAAGGTTGCAGTCTGTCACCGCGTACGGCCAGCGTGCGCACTCGAAGTGGTTGTACTGCTGGAAGATTCGCTCGAATGCGGCTCGCAGCTCGGCACGGCCGCGTATCGGGTCCCCGCCGAGTCGTCGCTGATCGTCATACCCAAATCGATCTGAGAAGCACGTCGATTGTGGCGTCGACGTCGTGGGCCGGCATCGCCCCTATCATGCGTGTTCACGATCGTGGCACGACCGGTTCGCAACGGCCAGCCGGCTGGGGTCGGCCCGCATGCGCTCCTCGGCGTACGCGAAAGCGCTCTCCTCGTTGTCGATGTCGAAATGCGCACAACGACGCGAGTCGGCCGTCGCGGAACTCGCCCACGAGGAGCGACGTCCATGCGTACTGTTCGCCGTCCTGCCCGATGGCCTCGCGTTCGTAGCGGGCGACGACCCAGGTCGGCGACAGCCAGCAGACGGCTGAGTTCCACGCCCGCACAGAGGCGACCATGGCACGGAGTTGCTCGCTGGCGGCGCGAAGGTCGGTGGCCGAGCTGCCCTGGAGCTGGACGGCCGAGCGGGATCGGTTCTCGACGTGTAGGTCGGGACGAATGAGCTCGTTGAAGATCCAGTCGAAGTCCCCCCGGTTCGTCGCGATCACAATTTCGGTCGTCGCGGCGACCCGTCGCGGCATATGCCGCGCCCTCGCCGGCGTAGTAGCGGCGCTCGAGCTCGCGATAGGCGCCCTCGAAGTCGTCTTCGTCGAAGCGGCCCTCATAGACGATCCGGCCGTCGTCGTCGACCTCGAGCACGTGCAGAGTAGGTCGGTCTCGTTTCCGGCGTCATCCGACCAACGGCTCCATGCCAGGTGCACCGCTCGCCGCGAACCGCCAGCGTGCGCCCCTCGAAGACGGTGTACTGCTCGAGGATGCGCTCGACGGCCGCCCGTAGCCCGGCACGGTCCTCGATCGGGTCACCGCTGAGTCGGCGACGATCGTCATAGACGAACTGATCCGAGTAGCACGTCGACGTGCGTCGATGTCCCGGGCCTGCATACGCCTCACGACCGACGTCTGCCACCTCGCTGGCGCGGTTGGTGACCGCCAGCCGGCTGGGCGTCGCCCGCATGCGCTCCTCGGCGTAGGCGAACGCCGCTTCCTCGTCATCGAGCTCGAACTCGCACATGGACGCGAGCCGCCCGTCGCGGATCTCGAACACGTAGATCTTCGTCCATGTGTACTGCTCGCCGTCGTGCCCGACGGCCTCGCGCTCAGAGCGAACGACGCACCAGGTCGGCGACAGCCAGCACACGGCCGAATACCACACCCGCGACGAGGCGACCATCGCGTTCAGTTCCTCGATGCTGGCGCGAAACTCGTCGGCCGAGCGATCGCCGAAGACCGAGCGCGATCGGTTCTCGCATGCGCGTCGGGGGTAGCTGAGCTCGCCGAACACTCGGTCGAGATCGCCGCGGTTCAGCGCGATCACGAAGTCGGTCAGTCGTCGCGCCGCGCTTCGGCGAACGCCGCGCCCTCGCCGGCGTAGTAGCGGCGCTCGAGCTCGCGATAGGCACCCTCGAAGTCGTCCTCGTCGAAGCGCACCTCATAGACGATGCGCTCGTCATCGCCGAGCTCGAGCACGTGAGAGTTGGACGGTCACGTTTCCGGCCTCGTCGGACCAGCGGCTCCAGGCGAGGTGCAGCCGCTCGCCGCGAACGGCCAGCGTGCGTCGCCTCGAAGATGGCTGTACTGCTCGAGGATTCGCTCGACAGCCGCCCGTAGCTCGGCACGGTCCTCGATCGGGTCACCGCTGAGTCGCCGACGATCGTCATACACAAACTGATCCGAGTACACCGCGACGCTGCGTCGATATCCCGGGCCCGCATCGCCTTCAGACCGCGCGTATGCCACCTCGCTGGCGCGGTTGGTTACCGCCAGCCGGCTGGACGCCGCCCGCACCCGCTCCTCGGCGTAGGCGAACGCTGCTTCCTCGTCGTCGACTTCGAAACGGCACAACGATGCGAGCCGCCCGTCGCGGAATTCGACTACCTGAAGCCGCGCCCACGCGTACTTTTCCCCGTCCCGCCCGACAGCCTCCCGTTCAAGGCGCGCGACGCCCCACGTCGGTGACAGCCAGCACATGGCAGAGCTCCACGCCCGTGCCGAGGCGACCATGCTGTAGAGCTCCTCGAAGCTGGCGCGAAGCTCGGCGGCAGAGGGGTCTCCGAAGACCGACAACGACCGATTCTCGACGTGCATGAAGGGGTGCGTGAGCTCGTTGAACACCCGGTCGAAGTCACCGTTGTTCAATGCCATCACCCATTCGGTCGCGAACGCACCCTGCTCGGCAAATTCGGCGCCTTCGCCGGCGTAGTAGCGGCGCTCGAGCTCGCGGTAGGCGCCCTCGAAGTCGTCCTCGTCGAAGCGACCTCATAGGCGATCCGCCCGTCGTCGTCGAGTTCGAGCACATGCAGGTACGTCGTCTCGTTCCCGGAGTCGTCGGACCAACGGCTCCAGGCGAGTTGCAGGCGCTCGCCGCGAACCGCCAATGTGCGCGTCTCGAATGGTTGTACTGCTCGAGGATGCGCTCGGTGGCGGCCCGAAGCCCCGCACTGTCCGTCGATCGGGTCACCGCTGAGTCGACGCCGATCGTCGTATACGAACGGATCCGCGTACGCCGCGGCAACAGCATCGAAGTCCCGCGCGTACGTCGCCGCCAGAAGGCGGTCCATCACCTCGGTGGCTCGGTTGGTGAGTGCCAGCCTGCTGGAAGCCGCGCGCATGCGTTCCTCGGCGTACGCGAACGCCGCCTCTTCGTCGTCGATTTCGAACTCGCACAACGCCGCGCCTCGCCCATTGCGGACCTCGAAAACGTGGAGCCGCGTCCACGTGTACTGCTCACCGTCCCGACCGACGGCCTCGCGCTCATTGCGGCCGACGCAACAAGTCGGCGACATCCAGTGCACGGCCGAGTGCCACGACCGCGACGAAACGACCATCGCGTTCAGCTCCTCGATGCTGGCCCGAAGCTCCGCGGTCGAACGGTCGCCGAAGACCGAGCGCGACCGGACCTCGACCCGCATGTCGGGGGCGGTGAGATCGCCGAACAACCGGTCGAGGTCGCCCTGGTTCAACGCGATCAGCCATTCGGTGTAGACCGCACCCGACTCGGCGAACGCCGCGCCCTCGCCGGCGTAATAGCGGCGCTCGAGCTCGCGGTAGGCGCCAGCGAAGTCGCCTTCGTCGAACCGCACTTCAACTTCGATTCGGTCATCGTCGCCGAGCTCGTACAACTGGAAATAGTTTGTCTCGTTTCCGGAATCATCCGACCAGCGACTACGGCACAGCACGAGGCGCTGTCCTCGAACGGCCAGTGTTTGCCCCTCAATCCGGGAGTACTGCTCGAGAACGCGTTTCGCTGCTGTACGCACCGCGTCACGACCCTGGATCGGGTCACCGCTCAGTGCACGCCGATCGTCGAAGACATATCGGTCCGAGAAATGCGACGCGCAGCTATCGGCATCGTGGGCCTGCATCGCGCTCCTCGCAACGTGCGCGATCTCACTGGCCCGGTTTGTTACCGCCAGGCGATTGGGGCGCCGCGGTGACGACCGTCTCGGCGTAGGAGAAAGCCGCCTCCTCGTCATCATCGAACTGGTGCACCGATGCGAGGAGCCCGTCGCGGAACTCGACGACGTAGAGCCGCGTCCATCGTATTCCTCGCCGTCCGGCCCGATCGCCCGAATATCGCCGCGACCGATCAAGCAGGTCGGCGAGAGCCACCGAAGGACGGGGACCCAGTACTTCACCGACGACACCTGCTGTGCGCGGCCCTCCAGCCATCGGAAAAAGTCGTCGATGGAGCGATCCTCAAATGTCAACATTGAACGTGGTGCCAGCCAATGGAATTCGGGCAGCACCAGCCGACGTGCCGCGTCGACGTCGAGCCGATCCATCGCGTCACAGAAGTCGACCAATACGTGGCCGTTCAGTGCAAGCGCGGCTCCCTCGCCGGTGTAATAGCGGTGCTCGAGTTCGCGGTAGGCACCCTCGAAGTCGTCCTCGTCGAAGCGGACGTGAGATTCGATCAGCCCGTCATCGCCGACCTCGAAAACGGTAAGAAACGCGGTCTCGTTCCCAGCGTCATCCGACCAACGGCCCCACGCCAATGCCCGGCTATCGCCCCGCACGGCCAGCACGCGCCACGCGACGATGCGGGAGTACTGCTCGAGGAAGCGCTCACACGCCTTCCGAAACTCGGCGAGGCCCTCGACGGGGTCACCGCTCAGCTGCCGCCGATCGTCGTACGTGAATCGATCCGAGTGGAGCGCGATGTAGGCGTCGAGGTCATGGGGCAACGCACTCGTCGCCTCGTGCACGATCTCGCTGGCACGGTTTGTTACCGCCAGGCGACTGTGCTGCGGCGTGACGACCGCCTCGGCATAGGCGAACGCTGCCTCCTCGTCGTCGAGGTCAAACTGACGCACCGATGCCAGCAGCCCTTCGCGATACTCGCCGACGAGAAGGCGCGTCCATTCGTAGTCCTCGCCGTCCAATCCGACCGCCCTGGCATTACCGAGCCCAACAGAGCAGTCCGGTGACAGCCAACTTATGGCAGCGACACAGTGCCACACAGACGACACCTGCTGCGCACGTTCCTCCAGCCACCGGAATAGATCGTCCACCGAGTGCTCGTCCACTGACAGCGCTGAAGGTGTTGCCAGCCAACGAAACTCGGCCTGCGAGAGACTACGCGCCGCCTCGGTGTCGAGCCGATTCATCGCCGCCAGCCATTCGGTCAGCAAGTGGCCATTCGGCGCGAACGCCGCGCCCTCGCCGGTGTAATAGCGGTGCTCGAGTTCGCGGTAGGCGCCGTCGAAATCGTCTCCGTCAAACCGGGTGTGGGATTCGATCCGTCCGTCCTCGTCAGCCTCAAACACGCCAAGATACGTCGCCTCGTTCCCGGCGTCGTCCCCAAAGCGACTCGAATGCAGTGCCAGGCGTTCACCTCGGACGGCGAGGGTGTGCGCCTCGCAGCGGGAGTACTGCTCAAGGAACCGCTCAGTCGCTTTCCGAAACCCGGCAAGGCCATCGACCGGGTCACCACTCAGTCGCCGACGATCGACGTACTCAAAGCGGTCTGAGTGCACTGCCATGGCGCTATCGATGTCATTGGCCTGCATCGCCCGAATCAAAGCGTCGACAGACTCGCTGGCCCGGTTCGTGATCGCCAGCCGGGTGGTTGTTGCGCGCACCCGCTCGTCGGCGTAGGCGAATGCCGCCTCCGCGTCCTCGACGTCGAACTGGCACAGCGTCGTGGTCTGTCCGTCGCGTATTTCGACCACGAGCAGTTTCGTCCACGCGTATCGCTCGCCGTCCTGTCCGACGGCCTCTCGCTCCATCCGGAGGACGGTGCACGCCGGCGACAGCCAGCACACGGCCGAAAACCACATCCGCGACGAGGCGACCATCGTGTTCAGCTCAGTGAAGCTGGCACGCAGGTCACTGGAGGAGCGGTCCGGGAAGGCGGAGCGAGATCTGTTCTCGACGCGCATCCCTGGGGCATAGAGGTCGTCGACCAATCGGTCGAAGTCGTTGTGATTTATGGCGACTATCGACTCGGTCGACACGTAACCCGCTTCGGCGAATGCCGCGCCCTCGCCCGCGTAATACCGCTGCTCGAGCTCGCGGTAGGCACCCTCGAAATCGTTCTCGTCGAAGCGGCCGTCGTACGTCGTCCGCCTGTCTTCGCCGACCTCGGCCACGTGAAGGAATGAGGTCTCGTTCCCGGCGTCGTCCGACCAGCGGCTCGAAGCAAGTAGCAGGCGCTCACCGCGAACCGCCAGAACGTGAAGCTCGAACTGGGTGTACTGGTTGAAGATTCGCTCGATCGCCGCCCGCATCGCGGTAAGGCCGACGATGGGGTCACCCCGCATGCGCCGCCGATCGTCGTACACGAAGCGATCCGAGTAGCCCTGGACGAGGGTGTCGACGTCGCGGGAGCGCATCGCCAGCCAACGGGCCTCGACAATCTCGCTGGCCCGGTTCGTGACCGCCAGCCGACTGGACCGCTCCGCGACGAGAGCCTCGGCGTACGCGAACGCCGCGTCCTCATCGTCGGCGTCAAATTCGCGCACCGACGCCAGCAGTCCATCGCGCAACCGGGACACGTAGATCCGTGTCCACTCGTAGGCCTCGCCGTCCCGCCCGACGGCTCGCACAGTGCCGAGACTCAGATTGCAGTTCGGTGATAGCCAACGCATGACGGGATTCGAATGCTGAAGGGACGACACTTGATTCGCGCGCTCCTGCAGCCAGCGGAAGAGTTCGTCCACGGACCGTTCCTCGGCTTTCAGCGACGAGGGCGGGGCAATCCATCGAAAATCAGGGTGGGCGAGCCGGCGCGCGGCATCCACGTCCACCCGATTTAAACACTCCATCCACCCAGTCGCCGCGCGGCCATTGGTCGCGAACGCCGCTCCCTCGCCCGCGTAATATCGGTCCTCGAGGTCGCGGTAGGCGCCTTCGAAGTCGTCCTCGTCGAACCGCCCCGCGTAGATCGTCCGCTCGTCTTCGTCGACTTCGAACAGCGTGAACCCGACTGATTCGTTCCCGTCGTGGTCCGCCCATCGATTCCAGCGGAGCACCAAGCGCTCGCCCCGGACTGCCACGGTGTGCCCGTCGAAAACGGTGAACTGCTCGAAGACACGCTCGAATGCCGCACGCATCTCGGCGCGGGTAGAAACCGGGGCGCCGCTGAGTCGGCGCCGATCGTCGTACACGAAACGATCCGCGTAGCTGTTGACGAGGGTGTCGACGTCGTGGGCCCGCATCGCGGGCACGAATGCCTCGGTGAGTTCGCTTGCCCGATTCGTGATAGCCAGCCTGGTCATCATCGAGGTCGGTGGTGGGGCGGCCGGAACGGCAGAACCGGCCATCCGCCCGATCGTGGTCGCCACTTCCTTTGCGGCGTAAAGCCTCTCGGCGTCAGCGCGAGCACCGTTAGCGCCCTTCGCATCTCCGGCGGCGGCGAGCACCCGGCTGAACGCGAGGCAAGCCTCGGCGTGGTCGAGAACGAGATCGGTGCCTGCGGCAACTCCGACCGCATCCCGCGCCATTTCGACCGCTTCGTCGTACCGGCCCTGGGCCGCAAGGATTTCGGCTCGTGCCGCACGCCACGCGATGGCCGTCTTCAGGTTGTGGCCTGCGAGGTGCTCGCTTTCTGTGGCGTACCGGTCGGCTTCATCGACCCGTCCTTGTGCGAGCACCGATCGCGCCAGCAGCGCGGCGGCCTGACCGGCGTCAGCGCCGACACCAAGGGCGTCCAGCCCTTCCATGGCGGTCCGGAAGTGCGGTTCGGCGGCGACCTGGTCGCCCACCATCGACTCGATGATCCCGGCGAAAAGCTCGGTCTCCATCAGCCCGTGCCGAAGGCCGAGGTCGGCGACGACCTGGCGGGCGTCCGCGAGCATTGAGCGCGCCTTGTCGGGCCGCCCGCGGAGCAGCTCCAGCACCGCGAGGCAGCGCAACGATGTCGCCTCGAGTGATGGTGCGGCCGTGGTCATTCGCTGCATCCGGACCACATCCAGGCACCGCCCGCCGGCCTTGGGCACGGGGCTTGGCCCCCACAGCGCCGCGCTCGGCGCCGCGCCCAACGCCGCGGTGATCTGTCGGTGGTCCCCGCCCTGTCGTGCCGCGATGAGCGCCTCGAAGAGGTCAACCTCGGCGTCGCCGATCCGGCCGAGTCGGGCCCTGGCGCCCGCGCGCACTCGGTGTGCCTTGGCCAGTCCGGCGGGGTCCCTCAGACGGCCGAACTCGTCGATGGCGCTCTGCAGGCGGGCGTCGACTTCCAGCAATCGCTCCGGGTCGGTGTAGACGACGAACTGGCACCGGTAGCAGGTCGCCCACGGTGCCAGCGCCTCACCTGCGATTCGGTCGAGGTCGTCAACGAGTGGCGCACCGGCTGCGACGTCGCCGGCGGAAAGAAACGCCTCGCAACCGACGAGCAGCAACTCCGCGTGGACCGCCTGGTTGGCGGCGGCCAGGCCCGCGCCACGAGCCGCTTGGGTGCCTGCCGAGACCAGCTCGTCACGGTCGAGGGCGCGACGGGCGGAAGACAGGTAGCACCGTGCAGATCGGAGGGCGAGTCCACGGGTGTGCTCGTCGAGCGTGCCGAGCTCGCGTCGGTAGCCGTGCGCGGCTTCCAGGTGCCGGGCGATCATCTCGTCGGAGTCGAATGCCACACTCGCGCCGCCAGCTTCGATCCAGTCGGCCAGGCGCTCGTGGAGGTCGGCCCGGTCCGACTTCAGCAGCCGACGGTATGCTACGTCGCGGATCAGGACGTGGTGGAAGCGCCATACTGGCTCGTCGCCGAGGTACGTCCCGCTGGGTTGAGCGAGTTCGAGCCGACGCAGTCGGTCGAGTGACGACTTGACCACGGCCGCACCGCGTTCGGCCAGCGCGCACACGGCACCCAGCGAGAAATCGGTGCCGACCACAGAGGCGATCTCGAGCACCCGGCGATCAGGGGCGCTGAGCCGCTCCAGTCGGGACGCCAACAGCGCGTGGATGGTTGGCGGGATGGCAATGGCGTCGGCGTCGATCGTGAGCCGCCAGCCGACCGGCTCCGCGACTAGGACCCCGTCATGCACGAGCATCCCGACCAGTTCGCGCACGAACAGGGGGTTGCCGCCGGTCGACGACGGGAGGCGGCCCACGAGTTCCTCAGGCAGCCGGGCTGCGCCCAACACCCCGGCGGCCAGCTCGGCCGTTGCCTCGGCGTCGAGACCGCCGAGGTGGACCGCCTCGGTTACCCAAGTGCTGGCACTGACCAGGTCGGGCCGGATTTCGCGAAGTTCGGGCCGCGCGAGGGCCAACATAAGTACCGGCACCTCCTGCACCCACTCCGCGAGGTGCTCGACGAAATCGAGGAGCAGGGTGTCGGCCCATTGGATGTCGTCGACGACGATGATCAGCGGCCGGCCGCGCGCCAGCAGTTCGACGTATCGGCGTAGCGCCCAGAAGGTCTCCTCGACCGAGCCGGGGATTCCTGCCGTCAGGCCGTTGAGGTCGCGAAGGATGCGATCTCGATCGGGAGTCGTTGCGGGAACATCGGTTTCGAGGTCGCGGGCCCGCAGCACCTCGACGATCGGCGCGAGAGCAACAGTCTGCTCGACGTCGCACCGGGCCTCGATGACATGGGAATCACCCTGGGCCGCTGCGAATTCCGCCGCCAACCGACTCTTGCCGACGCCGGGATCGCCGATGACGGTGACCAACCGGGCGGCCTGCGCAGCGATCGCGCCGTCGAACGCGACCTGGAGCCGCCGAACTTCGTCCGCCCTGCCGACGAAGGCGGCCGCGTCGGTTGCCTCCGATTGCCGGCCGAGCCATTGGTACACCGCCACGGGCGCGGTTCGACCCTTCACCTGCACCTGGCCGAGCGACTCGTATCCGTACCGGCCGCGTGTCGACCGCCACGTCTCTTCTCCGACGACGACGTGACCGCGCGGACACTCCGACTCGAGCCGGGCCGCGACGTTCAGAGCGTCGCCAACGAGGTCGGCGTCGCCTGCCCCCACCACGACCTCACCGGTGTTCACTGCGACCCGCAGTGCGAGATCGACCCCGTGCGCTTCCGTTACAAGGGCGGCGAAGTCGACGAAGCGCTCCTGCAGCTCGACCGCGGTGTCGACGGCGTGGTCGGCGTCGTCGGGTCCGATCTCGGGAACACCCCATACGGCCATGAACCCGTCGCCGATGTATTTGGTGACGCCTGCCCGGTTGCGCTCCGCGGTCGAGCGGAGGATGTCGTGATACCGGCTCATGACCTCGCGTGCCGTCTCCGCGTCGACCTGCTCCTCGAAGCTCGTCGAACCGGTCAGATCCGCGAACATTACGGTCACGGTCTTGCGCGACGGGCCCGCGGCGGCGCTGTCCGCAGTGGGTTCGGCCGGATCGTCGAGCGTCGCGCCGCACGCTCGACAGAATCGCGCGGTTGCGTTGGCCTCCACCCCACAGGTCGCGCAGGCCCGTCCGAGGGCCCCGCCGCAGCCTTCGCAGAAACGGGCGTCCTCTTCATTGGTGGTGCCGCAGGCCGCGCAGGCGCGACGTTGTTCGGCCATCGTCAGTCCGGCCTTAGCGCCAACGCGTCGTGGTCCTCGATCGCGATCGCGGTGCGATCGAGCATGGTCTGGACCAGCTGCACCTGGCGATCGTTCGCCGCTTCGATCCGGCCTGCGGCCAGTACCGGATATGCCAAGCACCAAGCCGTGGTGAGTCGGTAGTCGCGGAACAGCTCGTCTCGGGGGTAGTTGATGCCCTGACCGGCGAGACGCTCGGCGTAGCGCTCGATCAATTCACCCTCACAAGACCGTCGGGTCTCGGTGTCGAGGCTCTGGCTCAGGAAATAGCCCACATCCCAGGCGGCGCGGGCCTTCGAGGTGACCTGCCAGTCCAGCGCAGTAACCGGCGGGTCGTCGGCACTGACGGCGAAGAACAGCTGGTCGAGTCGCAGATCGCCATGAAGGAAACTGAGCGGTGGCCGCGTGATCTCATCGCAGAACCACGGCACCAAGGAGGGAAAACGCTCGCCGAACGCAAGCAATGCCGGGGATAGGTTGGCTCCGATGCCCTCGATAAACCGCGGCCAGGCGGTCTCGAAATTGGCGGCGATGACCGCCGGAAACGGGGGGGTGCTGAAGGTTTTCAGCCAGGGCAGCGTCGCGAAGCGCGCGCTCTCCCACCAGTACGCGTGGTGACGGGCGATCGCGTCGACGACGGTTTCGGCATCTGCGGCGGTGCAGCCCACGATCTGGTCGGCGACACGGAGACGGCCCAGATCCTCGAGCACGAGGACGAAGTCGTGCGTCGTCTCGTCGAAGGCGGCGAAATACGTACGCGCAGGCGGCAGCGGGTTGCTCAGCCCGATCTCCTGGTAGAACCGCACCTCGCGCAGGTAGAACTCGAGATCCTCGCAGATGGCCGTCCGGGCTTCGGCGTCGAGCGTCGGGAACTTCACGACCACCGACGACGGCACACCAGGGCCGCCGTCGAGGTGTGTCCGGAACAAGCGGCCGAGCAAACCCACACCGATGCCGATCTGCTCGAGCCGGCATCCCCGCACGTCAGCTCCCAGAACCTCGCTGAGCCAGGCCGCCGTGACAGACGAGGGGTCACCAGGGAACATCGCCATCCGCCCCACCCTCCCCGTGGATGAGCCAATCTTACGAAATCCTGCGGATTTGCTGCCCGTTTCGGCAACGTCGAGAATTCGCTGGCTGGACCGCCGTTTAGTTTAGGTAGGCCTCAGGCTCGCGGCGTTAGCCGACCACCCAGATCGCTTCTGCGGCAGGGCTTCCCAGATCGACCGTGATGCCAGGGTCATCCTCTCTGGCTTCGGCGGATTTGATGGCCACCGAGATCATGCCTGCGAAGTCGCGCCTCGCAAGCACATGCAGTCGCGAATCGAGGCTGATGCCAACACTGTCGAAGTACCTCAGCATCTCTGGATCGGCGTCGGAGATACGGGCCACGACTCCAGTGTCGCCGTCGCGGCACACCGATAACTGCCTCGCATCAGGGGTGGGCACCTGTCCGTCAGCGGCCGGGATCGGATCGCCGTGGGGGTCGCGGGTGGGGTGGCCCAGCTTGGCGTCGATGCGCGCGAGCATCCGATCGGACACCGCGTGCTCGAGCACCTCTGCCTCGTCGTGCACTTCGTCCCAGCTGTAGCCCAGCTCGCGGACCAGGAACGTTTCCATCAGCCGGTGCCTGCGCACCATCGCCAGCGCTGCCCGACGGCCTGCCTCCGTCAGCGTCACGGCGCCGTACTTCTCGTGATCGACCAACCCCTGGTCGGCGAGCTTGCGGATGGACTCCGACGCGGTGCTGGCCGACACCCCGATCCGCTCGGCAAGCATTTTGGTGCTGACCTTTTCCAGCGACCATTCCTGGGCGGTCCAGATGACTTTGAGGTAGTCCTGGGCAACCGTCGTCAAGTCGCGCGGGTTACCGTTCGGACTCACGATTACGAAGTTTAGGCAATCATCACCTGATCTGGGGATCTCGCGCCGCCAGCGGAGTGGCCGAGCCGTAGGCTTGCGGCTGTGCAGCGCTGGCGGGGGCAAGAAGACATCCCGACGGACTGGGGCCGATGCGTCGTAACGATCGGCGTGTTCGACGGCGTACATCGGGGGCATCAGGAGCTGATCGGCCATGCCGTCAAGGCGGGCAGGACGCGCGGCGTTCCGTCGGTGCTGATGACGTTCGACCCGCATCCGATGGAGGTCGTGTTCCCCGGCAGCCATCCGGCCCAGCTGACCACGTTGACCCGCCGCGCGGAGCTCGTCGAGGAGTTGGGCATCGACGTGTTCCTGGTGATGCCGTTCACCACCGATTTCATGAAGCTCACCCCGGATCGCTACATCCACGAGTTGCTCGTCGAACACCTGCACGTCGTCGAAGTTGTGGTGGGGGAGAACTTCACGTTCGGCAAGAAGGCGGCGGGCAACGTCGGCACGCTCCGCAAGGCCGGTGAACGATTCGGCTTTGCGGTGCAAGGCATGTCGCTTGTCATTGAGCACCATCAGAACGAGGACATCACGTTCTCGTCGACCTACATCCGGTCCTGTGTGGACGCAGGCGACGTGGTCGCGGCCACCGAGGCGCTTGGCCGTCCGCATCGCGTCGAGGGCGTCGTCGTCCGCGGCGAGGGACGCGGCATGGTGCTGGGCTTCCCGACCGCCAACGTGGCGCCGCCGATGTACTCGGCGATCCCCGCCGACGGCGTCTACGCGGCGTGGTTCACGGTCCTAGGACACGGCCCGATCACCGGCACCGTCGTACCCGGCGAGCGGTATCAGGCCGCGGTCTCGGTTGGCACTAACCCGACGTTCTCCGGGCGCACCCGCACTGTGGAGGCGTTCGTCCTCGACACCACGGCCGACCTGTACGGCCAGCACGTCGCGGTGGACTTCGTCGCCCGCATCCGTGGTCAGGAGAAATTCGCGCGTGTCGAGGACTTGGTGGCGACCATGGGCGATGACACCGAGCACGCACGCACAATTCTGTCTGCGCAATAGGTCGAGCACGACGATTTCGCAGCTCAGCAACCCCGCTGCTAGACTCCGTGCCGACACAGCGTGTGCTGCAGTTCGCGGTGGCCACGCCTAGAAATCAAAGTTCGCGGACCGATGGATATGGAGTTATTTCGTGGCGCTCACTGCCGAACAGAAAAAAGACATTCTTGGCCAGTACGGCCTGCATGACACCGACACCGGCTCGCCGGAAGCCCAGGTCGCGCTGCTGACCAAGCGGATCTCCGACCTGACCGAGCACCTGAAGCTGCACAAGCACGACCACCACTCCCGGCGCGGGCTGCTGCTGCTGGTCGGCCGGCGGCGTCGACTGCTCAAGTACGTGGCCCAGGTCGACGTGGAGCGCTACCGCTCGCTGATCGACCGGCTTGGCCTGCGTCGCTGACTTCATATCGGGATTTCGGTCCCGTACCTGCTGCAATGTAGGATAGGAACGTTCTGCGGCCCGGATGGGCTGCGAACAACTCGGGTGCGGTCCCCGCAGATCCGCGAGCACCGTTCCCGCGTGTCATATCGAGAACCCGCTTGATCGCGCGGTCTTCGGTAGTGGCTGCCGGGTCTGACTCCCGACAGCTTCGATCGATGGCCGTAGCCGCATCAAGGCCGGTGGTTCAGACGCTGTGACGACGCGAAAACAGCTGAACACTGAATCAGAGAGGCCATACGGACGTCCATGTCTGTAGTTGAAATTGAAGACGGCGTGTACGAATCGACCGCCGCAATCGACAACGGGAGCTTCGGCACCCGCACCATCCGCTTCGAGACCGGGCGGCTCGCCCAGCAGGCCGCCGGCTCCGTCGTCGCCTACCTCGACGACGAGACCATGCTGCTGTCGGCGACCACCGCCAGCAAAAACCCCAAGGACCATTTCGACTTCTTCCCGCTGACGATTGATGTCGAGGAGCGGATGTACGCCGCCGGCCGGATTCCCGGCTCGTTCTTCCGCCGTGAGGGCCGCCCCTCGACGGACGCGATCCTGACCTGTCGGCTGACCGACCGGCCGCTGCGCCCGTCGTTCGTCAGCGGTCTGCGCAACGAGATCCAGGTCGTCGTCACCGTGATGAGCCTGGATCCCAACGATCTGTACGACGTGGTGGCCATCAACGCGGCATCGGCGTCCACCCAGCTGGCGGGCCTGCCGTTCTCCGGACCCATCGGCGCGGTGCGCGTCGCGCTGATCGACGGCACCTGGGTCGCCTTCCCGACTGTCGAGCAGCTCGAGGGCGCGGTGTTCGACATGGTCGTGGCAGGCCGGGTCCTCGAAGACAACGACGTGGCCATCATGATGGTCGAGGCCGAGGCCACCGAGAACGTCATCGAGCTGATCGCGGGTGGTGCGCAAGCGCCGACGGAAGCCGTTGTCGCCGAAGGCCTCGAGGCCGCCAAGCCGTTCATCGCCACCCTGTGCGCGGCGCAAAAGGAGCTGGCTGATCGTGCGGCCAAGCCGACCGGTGAGTACCCCGTCTTCCCCGACTACGGCGACGACGTCTACTACTCGGTCGCCTCGGTGGCGACCGACGAGCTGTCCAAGGCCCTGACGATTTCGGGCAAGCACGAGCGCGACGACCGCACCGATGAGATCAAGGCCGAGGTGCTAGAGCGGCTGTCCGAGCAGTTCGCAGGCCGGGAGAAAGAGATCGGCGCTGCATATCGGTCGCTGACCAAAAAGCTTGTGCGGCAGCGCATTCTGACCGACCACTTCCGCATCGACGGTCGTGGTGTCACCGATATCCGTGCGCTCAGCGCCGAGGTGGCTCTGGTGCCGCGGGCACACGGCAGCGCGTTGTTCGAGCGCGGCGAGACCCAGATCCTGGGTGTCACAACGCTGGACATGATCAAGATGGCCCAGCAGATCGACTCGCTGGGGCCCGAGACGTCCAAGCGCTACATGCACCACTACAACTTCCCGCCGTATTCGACCGGTGAGACCGGTCGCGTCGGCTCGCCGAAGCGTCGTGAGATCGGCCACGGTGCGCTGGCTGAGCGGGCCCTGATGCCTGTGCTGCCAAGCATCGAGGAGTTCCCGTACGCCATCCGCCAGGTCTCTGAGGCGCTGAGCTCCAACGGTTCAACGTCGATGGGGTCGGTGTGCGCGTCGACGCTGTCGCTGCTGAACGCCGGTGTGCCGCTGAAGGCGCCGGTTGCAGGCATCGCCATGGGCCTGGTGTCCGACGACGTCGAGGTCGAGGGCGGCGGCACGGAGCGTCGCTTCGTCACCCTGACCGACATCCTCGGCGCCGAGGATGCGTTCGGCGACATGGACTTCAAGTGCGCAGGCACCAAGGACTTCGTCACCGCGCTGCAGTTGGACACCAAGCTCGACGGCATCCCGTCGCAGGTGCTGGCCGGTGCGCTGTCGCAGGCCAAGGACGCCCGGCTGACGATCCTCGAGGTGATGGCCGAAGCCATCGACTCACCCGACGAGATGAGCCCGTATGCACCGCGGATCACCACGATCAAGGTGCCCGTCGACAAGATCGGCGAGGTCATCGGGCCCAAGGGCAAGATGATCAACTCGATCACCGAGCAGACCGGTGCGTCCATCTCCATCGAGGACGACGGCACGGTTTTCGTCGGTGCGACCAATGGTGAGTCGGCGCAGGCTGCGATCGACTTGATCAACGCGATCGCCAACCCGCAGCTGCCCAAGATCGGTGAGCGATTCCTCGGAACCGTGGTCAAGACAACCGATTTCGGCGCGTTCGTGTCGCTGCTGCCGGGCCGTGACGGCCTTGTGCACATCTCCAAGCTCGGCAGGGGCAAGCGCATCGCCAAGGTCGAGGATGTGGTCAACGTCGGCGACAAGCTGCGTGTGGAGATCGCCGACATCGACAACCGCGGCAAGATTTCGCTGATCCTCGTCGCTGAAGACGAGGCCGTAGAGGCAACAGAGAACGCGCCGGCGCCCGCCGATGCCGCAACGGCCAGCAGTTAGGGCCTTGCGTCGCGGCCAGCGCGGCGACGAAACATCCGCGGCCGTCCGTCGAACCACATTGCCGGGCGGCCTGCGGGTGGTCACCGAGTACATCCCTTCGGTGCATTCGGCGTCCGTCGGCGTGTGGGTCGGCGTCGGGTCCCGCGATGAGGGTGCGAGCGTCGCAGGCGCGGCGCACTTCCTGGAACACCTGCTGTTCAAGTCGACGCCGACACGCACCGCTGTCGAGATCGCGCAGTCGGTCGACGCTGTCGGCGGCGAGTTGAACGCGTTCACGGCCAGGGAGCACACCTGCTACTACGCGCACGTGCTCGACTCCGATCTGGACTTGGCCATCGACCTGGTGGCCGACGTGGTGCTCCGTGGCCGCTGCGCCGCCGACGACGTCGAGATCGAACGCGATGTCGTTCTCGAGGAAATCGCCATGCGCGACGACGACCCCGAGGACACGCTCGGCGACGTGTTCCTTTCCGCGATGTTCGGCGAGCACCCGGTCGGGCGCCCGGTGATCGGCAGCGTCGAATCGGTCTCGGCGATGACGCGGGCACAACTGCACTCGTTCCACGTCCGCCGCTACACCCCAGAACGGATGGTGGTGGCGGTCGCGGGCAACGTCGAGCACGATGACGTGGTCGCTTTGGTGCGTGAGCATTTCGGCTCGAAGCTGGTCAGAGGCCGCAGCCCGGTGGCTCCGCGCAAGGGCACAGGCCGGGTGCCCGGCACGCCGACGCTGCAGCTGGTCACCCGCGATGGCGAACAGACCCACCTGTCGATCGGTGTGCGCACCCCCGGCAGGAACTGGGATCACCGGTGGGCGCTCGCGGTGCTCAACACCGCGTTGGGTGGCGGCCTGAGTTCGCGTCTGTTCCAACAGATTCGGGAGACCCGCGGCCTTGCGTACTCGGTCTACTCGACCGTGGACACCTTCTCCGACACCGGCGCGCTGTCGATCTACGCCGCGTGTCAGCCCGAACGCTTCGACGAGGTCGTCCGGGTGACTACCGACGTGGTCGAGAAGGTGGCGGGCGACGGCATCACCGAAGCGGAGTGTCGAATCGCCAAGGGATCGCTGCGCGGCGGCCTTGTGCTCGGGCTGGAGGATTCCGGTTCCCGGATGAACCGCATCGGCCGCAGCGAGCTCAACTACGGCGAACACCGCAGCATCGAACACACCCTCGGCAAGATCGACGACGTCACCCTCGACGAGGTGAATGCCATCGCGCACCAATTGCTGACCCGGCCCTACGGCGCTGCAATCCTTGGCCCGCAACAGTCGGAAAAGGCTCTGCCACAGCGGCTCCGGAGCATCGCGGGCTGATCGGTACTGTGGAGCCGATGACTCGACTGTCCCGGCGCCAGGCGCTGTTCGGCGGGTTGACGCTCGCTGCCGCGGCCGTAAGCGTGCCCGCAACCGTACTGGCAGACCCTGCTGAGCCGCTGACCGGAATCGACGAACGCATCGGCGCGATGGAACGTCGCCATGGCGCGTACGTCGGCCTGTTCGCCGCCGATATCGAAGGCGGTCGGTCCATCTCCCACCGTGGCCAGGAAGCGTTCGCGATGTGCTCGACGTTCAAGGGCTATGCCTCGGCGCGGGTGCTGCAGATGGTCGAACAGGGCGAGCTGACGTTGGATCGCCAGGTCTTCGTCGATCCCGCCGACATAGTCGCGAACTCGCCGAGGACTGCACCGCGCGCCGGCGGCGACATGACGCTGGATGAACTGTGTCAGGCGGCCCTGCAGGTCAGCGACAACACCGCGGGGAACCTGCTGCTGAAGACCATCGGCGGGCCGCCGGCCATTACGACGTTTGCCCGAAGCATCGGCGACCCGAGTTCCCGGCTGGATCGGTGGGAGACCGCGTTGAATTCGGCGGTCCCCGGCGACCCGCGCGACACCAGCACGCCTGAGGCGCTCGGCGGTGGATATCGGGACCTGCTCACCGGCGATGCACTGGCCCCGCCGCAGCGGCAGCAGCTTGAAGACTGGATGCGGGCGAACGAAACGTCGAGCCTGCGCGCCGGCCTACCGCAGGGGTGGACCACCGCCGATAAGACCGGCAGCGGCGACTACGGCAGCACCAACGACGTCGGTGTCGCATTCGACCCCGCAGGTCGGCGTGTTTTGCTCGCGATAATGACCCGCTCGCAGGCCAACGACCCGAAGGCCCAGAACCTGCGGCCACTCATCGCCGAGGTCACCGCGCTGGTCGTCCCGGCATTGCTGACGTAGGAGCACTTAGAGGGAAACACCCGATTCCTCCGCCGCCTCCCTGCCATACGTTGTTGCTCGGGCAAGGTCGGGCCGCGCCTGTGCGACGGGCGGGCACTGAGGAGCCGGACGGAGTGACTGACGGTGGGGATAGAGACGTTGGCGGTTCACCACAATGGGCGGGAACCGTCGGACCGGCGGGAGCACACTAGCTGCGCTTCGGTCGTGGTAATCGACGAACTCGACGCGATCCACGACGCGGTGGAACTGTGGTGCGGCCAGACGCAACCTTCCATCCGGTTCGCAGGCAATTATTTCTCGGCCGAGCAGTTTCTCGCCGACCATGACGCATCGAACGCGGCGAACGTCGGGGCAGTGGTGTTGGAACTACAGATGGGCCGTTACCGCGTTGACTTCAGCACACTCGATCAACTCGTCGCGCGGCGGCTTCCGGTAATTGTCTACTCGTACATCGGAACCGACGAAGTAATCCTCACCTCCCTTGACCGCGGCGCGGTCACGTATTTGGTGAAGACCGAAGGCAAAGGGCACTTGATCGACGCGATCCGCGCGGCGAGATCCGACATGCCGTATGTGGGACCGAGGATGGCCGAGGCGATGATCAACGTCAGCGCGGTCGGCCGGCCCAACCTGGCCCCACGAGAAAAAGAAGTTCTGATCGCGTGGTTCCGGACCGAGAGCAAGGACGTCGTCGCCGACCAACTGCAGATCGCACCGACGACCGTCCGCACGCACCTGCAGCGGGTTCGGGCAAAGTATGCCGCGGTAGGACGCCCCGCGACGACGAAGGCGGCGCTCGTCGCGCGCGCAATTCAGGACGGCATCGTCAACGTCGACGACATCTAGCTTTGCGCTCGGCAATACCCTCGCGCCACAAGTTGCCGACGGACCATTGCTGGAGTTGCTAAACCTTGCAGCATCCCGTGCGATCCAATAGGCGTTGCGTCGCGTTCAGGTGGCGATTAGACGGTCCGTAGCCCATCGTCCCCGGACACCTTCAAGTCAGCTCGGGTCGTCGAGGTTTGAAGTGCACAACAGTTGCATAGGTTGTCGAATTGAGCAACGCATCCGTGCTGTGGTGGCCTGGTCGCCCGACAACCCCTCGCTGTCGGGCGTCCCAGCCCATAGGCACTGTCCTAGCGCTTCTGCGTCAGCTGCCGCAGGCCGCTGGTGTCAGTTGCCTTCCCCTTGTGTCGTGGCACTTTGCCACTGATCGTTCGCTCTGTGAACTCACTGTACGTCGCGCCGTGCCGAATCCGTACGAGTAGGGCACTACTCGATTGACATTCGGACGATTTGCTGGATTAATGGCTCCAGCAAACGTTGAACGATCAGCCGAACGTACGACAGCTCCGCTATTGCGGCAGGCAACGTCCGTGAGTGGCGCGCCTGTCTCCCCACGATTTCTATTCCCAATATTGGGAATGAACTCCCGAATATAGGATGCCTTCATCAATTGTGAGACACCGCTGTCATATCTGCGAAGATTTGTTTGCTGAATGGTCAGCGCAGCAGGGTCGCAAGTGTCATCTAGAGGCACGCAGACGACGTTATGGCAATCGTCGGGGTGAGGAATCGGGCGATTCCCTATGGTCGCCACCGACTACCCCGCAAACGCCAAACCCGGGCACCGCTCAAGCGCGGTGCCCGGGTTCGCAGGGGGTAGGACGTTAGGCCAGGACAGCGGCCGCATCGACGTAGGGAAGGTCGAGATCGGCTGCCACCTGCTCGGAGAGCAGCTCGCCGCCATGGGTGGAGAGGCCTTTGGCGAGTGCCGCATCAGCCTGGCAGGCGGCCTTCCAGCCCTTGTCTGCCAGCTTCAGCACATACGGCATAGTGGCGTTGGTCAGCGCGTAGGTCGAAGTCCGGGGGACTGCGCCTGGCATGTTGGCCACACAGTAGAACAGCGTGTCGTGCACGGCGAACGTCGGGTCATCGTGGGTGGTGGGCCGCGAATCCTCGAAGCAGCCACCCTGATCAATGGCGATGTCGACCAACACAGCGCCCGACTTCATGTGCGCGACAGTCGAATTCGTCACGAGCTTCGGTGCCTTGGCGCCGGGCACCAGCACCGCGCCGATCACCAGGTCGGCTTGCTTGACGGCGTCCTCGAGGTCGAGCGAGGACGAGTAGCGGGTCTCGATGGCGCCGCCGTACTCGGCGTCGATCTTGCGCAGGGTGTTGACGTTGAGGTCGAACACGGTGACGTGCGCGCCCATGCCCCAGGCGACAGCGGCGGCGTTGTCGCCGGCCATGCCGCCGCCGATGACGACGACCTTGGCCGGCGCGACGCCGGGGACGCCTCCCATCAGCACGCCGCGACCGCCTTGGGTCCGCATCAGGTGATACGCGCCGACCTGCGCAGACAGCCGTCCGGCGACCTCACTCATCGGGGCGAGCAGCGGCAGCGCGCCGTCTGCGGTCTGCACGGTCTCGTAAGCGATCGACGTGGTGCCCGACGCGAGCAGCGCGTCGGTACAGGGCTTGGATGCTGCGAGATGCAGGTAGGTGAAGAGTGTCTGACCCTCGCGCAGGCGTGAGTATTCGGCCTCGATCGGCTCTTTGACCTTCAGCAGCAGGTCCGCCTCGGCCCAGACCTGGTCGGCACTGTTGATCAGCTGCGCGCCCGCCCGCTTGAAGTCGGCGTCGGTGATCGCAGAGCCTTCACCTGCACCGGTCTGGATGATGACCTCGTGGCCGCGATGGACCAGCTCGGCCACTCCCGCGGGGGTGATGGCGACGCGATACTCGTTGTTCTTGATCTCGGTCGGGATTCCGACGCGCATGACGGCTCCTAGAAAGTCGTGTTGGCTACCTAGAATTGTGAAGAACTTTCGGTCTATTGGCAATCATCGCGATGATTATTCGATACTATGCGGTTATGCCAGAAGGATTGACGAGATCGACCGTGGCAACGTCCCGGCCGTCGAAGGATGTTCAGCCCATTGACCTCGACGGGATCGACCGGCGCATTCTGACCGCGCTCCACGACGATGCGCGGATGTCCAACAGCGCGCTGGCCGACCTCGTCGGCATCGCCCCCTCGACGTGTCACGGCCGCGTGCGGCGGCTTCAGGACTTGGGCGTGATCCGCGGCTTCTATGCCGACATCGATCCGTCGGCCATCGGCTTGTCACTGCAGGCGATGATCTCAGTGACCCTGCAGTCCAATGCCCGCGGCAAGATCCGCAACTTCATTCAGCACATCCGGACCAGGCCGCAGGTGATGGATGTTTACTTCCTTGCCGGCGCCGACGACTTCATCCTTCATGTTGCCGCGCGTGACACCGACGACCTCCGGTCCTTCGTGGTGGAGAACCTCAACGCCGACGCCGACGTCGCAGGCACTCAAACGTCGCTGATCTTCGAACATCTCCGGGGAGCATCGCCGCTGTAGCGCCGAAAGAGAAGGCGCCCCCACCGAATTCGGTGAGGGCGCCCACTCTGTAACTGTCGAGGCGTCAGCCGTTAGCGCCGTCGGAGCCGGGGTGGCTGGTGGCGCCGGTAGCGCCGCCGCCCGTGCCTCCGGTGCCGCCTGAACCACTGACGCCGCCGGTGCCGCCTGCAGCGCCGTCGCCGCCGGTGGCCGTGCCGCCAGTCTTGTTGGTGCCGGTGGTGGCCGTGCCGCCGGAGCCGCCGGAGCCGCCGTTGCTCGCCAAGCCGCCGCCGTCGCCGCCGGTGCCTCCGGTGCCGCCGGTGGCATCACCCGAGCCAGTATGGAGGGTGGTGTTGCCGGACGTAGCAGTACCGCCGGAGCCGCCGGAGCCGCCGTCACCGAGCACGCTGCCGCCGCTGCCGCCGCTGCCGCCTTCGCCGGCCTTCGCATCGCTGCTTCCGCCGGTGCCAGTGCTGGTGGCGTCGCCTCCTGTGCCGCCGGTGCCGCCGTTGCCGACCACGGTCGTGTGGCCGCCGTCGCCGGCCTCGCCACCGGTGGTCGCACCGCCTGCCTTGGCGTCGCCGCCGGAGCCGGCGTCGCCGCCGGCACCCAGAACGCCTCCATCGGCGCCATCGCCGCCTGCGCCGCCCGTCGCGGTGCCGAAGGTGCTGGTCGCGTCGCCGCCGGTACCGCCGGTGCCGCCACTTCCCGCTACGATGCCGCCGTCGCCTGCGTCGCCGCCCTCGCCGCCCTTCGAGGTGCCGCCGAGGACAGAGGAGCTGCCGCCGGTGCCGCCGTCGCCGCCGCTGCCGAGCAGCGTGGTGTGACCGCCGTCGCCACCGTCGCCACCCGCGGTGTTGCCGAGGCCGATAACAGCGCCGCCGTCGCCGCCGTCGCCGGCGTCGCCGAGCACGATGCCCGAGTCGCCGCCGTTGCCGCCGTCGCCGGCCGTCCCACTCACGGCGCTGGTGCCGTTTCCACCGGAGCCGCCAGAGCCGATAAGGATGCCGCCGTTGCCGCCGTCGCCGCCGTCGGCGCCGAGGCTAATCAGCGCGCCGGCGCCGGAGCCACCATCGCCGATAAGGCCCGCATGACCGCCGTTGCCGGTTGTCGGGTCGCTGTCGGTGCTGATAACCGAGGAACCGCCGTTGCCAAGGACCAGGCCGGCGTCGCCGCCGTTGCCGGTGCCCGAGAGGCCACCGCTACCGATGAGCACGGCGCCGTTGCCGCCATCTCCGGTGCCCGAGATGCCACCGTTGCCCAAGACCAGGCCGGCATTGCCGCCGTCTCCCGTGGCTGAGATGCCGCCGTTGCCGAGCACCAGGCCGCCGGCGCCGCCGTCGGCGCCTGCGGCGGTCGCCGTGCCGCCATTGCCGATCAACAGGCCACCGTTGGTGGCGGTGCCATCGAGGTTAGTGGTGCCGTTGCTGATCAACGGCTTCACTACCGGCGCCAAGGGCGCCAACGGCGATGTCGGTGCGACCAGTGTGTCCGTCACGCCCACCACGACCGGCGTCGCCACCAATGGCACTGCCGACACGACCGGCACGGCAGTCGACACGACACTCGAAACCGTCGACAGGACCGGCGAAACCACCTTCTTCACCAGCCCGCCGAGCAGGCCACCAAGTCCGGTCAGCTGGATGTCGGAGGCCGATGCGGCCAGCGGCGTGGGGGTGGGGGGCGCGGTCAGTGCGCCTGTCAGCGCGGCGGCTCCGCCGCCGCTGGCCAGCACACCCGCTGCCAGGTACGTGGTGACCTTCAGCTTCCTTGAGGACTTTGTCTTGCTCTTGCTGTGCTTGGCCATCGAGGGGAATCCTTTCGTTGCCGACTGCAGTTCTGCGCTCGGGACAGCTAATAGATCTAGATCAGCGAGCAACATACTGCCACCGATCCGTTCTTTGCTATAGCAAAATCATGAAGAATTCTTCTCGCGTTGCTCGATAGCGCATTTTGTCCCGGCAATTTCGCCTCGTGGCTTCTGTCTTCCTGCATATTTCCAGCTAAGAAGTGACAGTTAGCCCCACTTTCAATGCCATCGCGAATCAAGGAGAACGTGCGCGATAGCTACCAGTCGCAACTACAGGCATACATTCTCTTCGCAAGCATTCGACGGGTGCGCAAATTATTAGACTTCTTCTGGCAATGTTCACTGACCTGTCGGTGTGAGTTCAACTCATGGCGAGGTGACGGCGAAAAGCCGACTGGACGGCAGCTCTGCCGATTGAGTACAGAACCCCATCCGCGGAGCCACCTGTAACGAATGAAGGGCGTTGGCACACACAGCAGCCAGGAAATCGCCATCAGCCCCTTCGAAAGGAAGACCAATGAAGTCCTTCACGTTGCCGGTTATCGTCGCTGGCGCAATTGCCACTGCGGCATTGGGATTGGCCGGCGCCGCAAGCGCGGCTCCCTCCGGTGCCCTCGACGCATCCCAGACGGTCAGCCAACTGCAGGCCCGCGGATTCGATGTCATTGTGAACAAGACCGGCACCGCGCCGTTGGACCGATGTGTCGTCAACGCGGTGCGGCCGGGTCAGACGTTCTCCCGGATGGACTCCGGTGTGCCCGGTGCAATGGACGACATCGTCACCACCGTCACCGCCATGACCATCTACGTCGACGTCGCGTGCTGACGCCACCGCGGGCTTGTCAGTCCGCTGTGGGTTCGTCATCGTCTTCGATGGGCAGTAGGTAGTTCTCCGGGTGGTGGTAGTCGTTCACCCGGGACTGCCCACTATCGAGGTGTGGTGGTGGGATCCATTCGGTGCGGCCGTCTTTGCGTTTTCGGGTTGTCCAGCCGCCGGGTTTGACGTCGCGGTTGTTCGTGGGGCAGGCCAGGGTGAGGTCGTCGACATCGGTTTGGCCGTCGTCGGCCCAATCACTTACTGCGTGATGGACTTGGCAGTTGGCCCCGGCCACAGTGCAGCCGGGGCGGGTACAGCCGCGATCGCGGGCGAGCAACACGATTCGTTGATCGGCAGAAGCGATGCGCCGTGTGCGTCCGAGATGCAGTGCCCGTCCGGTGTCTTTGTCGAAGATGGCCAGATAGTGGTAGGCGTGGCTGGCCATCCGGATGACTGTGGTCATGGGAAGCAGGCTGCCGGTGGCGGTGGCCGCTTGGCCGCAGCCGGATTCGAGCTCCTGCAGGGTGGTGGTCACGACGACGGTGACCGGCAACCCGTTGTGCTGTCCGAGATCACCCGACGCTAAGGTGCTGCGCGCCATGGCTTTCAACGCGTCGTGATTACGTTGGGCCGGGCTGCGTTGATCATTCTGGATCTGAGCTTCGCTCGGCGACCCGTTGACACACGGGCTTTCGTCGTCGGGGTTGCACATGCCCGGTGCGGCCAATTTGGTCAGCACCGCTTCGAAGGTGGCCCGGGTTTCGGGGTCGATCAAGTCCGCTGATTTTGCTCATCCCATCGGCTTCTTGCTTACCCAGGATCAAATGGCGTCGGCGGGCCCGGTCGATGTCGGAGAAGTCGCCGTCGGGGTGAACCAGTGCCATCAGGCGGTCGGCGACCTTACGCAGCGCGTCGGGGGTGTGCTCGCTCGCGAGGCGGGCCAGGTCGACCTCGCAGGCTTGCCGGGTCGCGAGGTCGACTGCGGTGGGTAGATCGGCGAAGAACCGGCGGATGATCCGCACATGTTCGTCGCCGATCGTGCCAGCGGCTTGGGCGGCGGCCACGTTGGGTAGCAGCGGCCCTAGCTGTTCGCCGGTCATCGCGATGCGGGGTCCCAGGTCCTCGGCTTCGTCCAGACGGCGGCGGGCCCCGCCGCGGCCGATGCGCAAACGGTTGGACAACACGTCGGTCCACGACTTGCCGCCCAACTCGACCGGGCTGGTCTGGGACGTCAGCTGCTGGGTCAGCCGGTGATCGACGGCAGCCTGCCGGCGATTGATCGTCTCCAATCGATCCTTTACCGCCAGCACTTTTGATGGCGCCAGCGCGTCAAAGGACAGCGCGGCCAGGTCGGCTTGGGCCGCGTCGAACCGGTCGACAGCGGCCGCGACGGCCCCCGGATCCGACATTCCACCCGTACCCACATATCGAACACTAGTTCGGACGACTGACAAACGCGGAACGCTCTCCACAGGGTGGCGGCAGTTAGGGTTAGGCCCATGCGAGTGGGTGTGCTGGGCGCCAAGGGCAAGGTCGGCGCGACGATGGTTCAGGCCGTCGAGGCCGCGGACGACCTTACGTTCACCGCCGGGGTCGACGCGGGGGATGCGCTGAGCATGTTCACCGAGAGCCAGACCGAGGTCGTCATCGACTTCACCCATCCAGACGTCGTCATGGACAACCTGAACTATTTGATCGACAACGGAATCCACGCAGTCGTCGGCACAACCGGATTCACCGATGAGCGAGTGCAGCAGGTTCAGAAGTGGTTGTCGGGCAAGCCTGGCTGTCGCTGTTCTGATCGCCCCGAATTTCGCCATCGGCGCGGTGCTCTCAATGCATTTCGCCAAACAGGCCGCTCGCTTCTTCGAATCCGCCGAAGTCATCGAACTGCATCACCCGCAAAAGGCCGACGCGCCGTCCGGCACCGCCGCCCGCACCGCTCGCCTCATTGCGGAGGCTCGAAAAGGCCTCCCCCCCAACCCCGATGCCACCAGCACCGGTCTCGAGGGTGCCCGAGGCGCAGATGTCGACGGCATTCCCGTCCACTCGGTGCGGCTCGCCGGGCTGGTCGCTCATCAGGAAGTGCTCTTCGGCACCCAAGGGGAGACGCTGACGATTCGGCACGACAGCCTGGACCGCACGTCCTTCGTGCCCGGTGTGTTGCTGGCGGTCCGCGCCGTCAGCGAACACCCCGGCCTGACAGTGGGTCTCGAGCCCTTCCTCGACTTGACATGACCGACGGGGCGCGCGCACTGCGCATCCAGCTGGTGATCGGCTTCATGTGCGTTGCCCTTGTCGTGTACTTCCTGATGCTGGGCCGCATCGCGATGGCGTTCATCACCTCCGGCCGGCCCGCGGCCATCGGCCTCGGCCTGGCCTTGATGGCTCTGCCGCTGATCGGGATCTGGGTCATGGTCAGCACTCTGAGAGCCGGCCTCGCGCATCAGCGCCTAGCTCGCATGGCCAAAGAGGAAGGCATGGAGCTCGACGTGAGCGCCCTGCCGCGAATGCCGTCTGGGCGGATAGAGCGTGACGCAGCGGATGCACTGTTCGAGACCGTCCGCACTGAACTGGAAGACGATCCAGACAACTGGCGCCGCTGGTACCGACTCGCGCGAGCATACGACTACGCAGGCGACCGCAGCCGCGCCCGCGAGACCATAAAGAAGGCCGTCGAGATGGAGGAACACCAGTGAGCAAGACGCTGCTGGTCGTCCACCACACTCCGTCGCCATATATGCAGGAGATGTTCGAGGCGGTGCTGGCGGGCGCCACCGACCCCGAGATCCAGGGCGTCGACGTCGTGCGGCGACCCGCGCTCACGGTCTCGCCGGCGGACATGCTGGAGGCCGACGGCTATCTGCTCGGCTCTCCAGCCAATCTCGGTTACATGAGCGGGGCTCTCAAGCACCTTTTTGGCGATTACTCAGCTAATAGGCACAACAGGTGGTGAGGCATCGATGGACATCAGACGTCGAGATCGAGGAGTCCAAGCGGCAAGCGGCAGAAACAAAAGTCGGTAAGCGCCATCACTACATTCCGCAGATGTATCTGCGGAGATGGGCGGCGGTTGACGGCAGAGTGCGGTTGACCAAGACGGTCACAGGCGAAGTACACGACCAGCGCCCAGACGCGATTGCCAATCGTCCGAATCTCTACACAATCGCAGTCGACGACTTAGAGCCCGACTTCCCGACTCGTTGGCTAGAGAAACACATGTCCCGGATCGAGAGTGACGCGGCCGAATGGCTTCGGGCGCTCGACGACCTTCCTGCCGGTCGTATAGCGGACCGCGATCTGATTGCGAACCTGGCCGTCTTCGTGGCGCTGCAAGATCAGCGGACACTCCGAAAGCGGGATCAGGAACTGCGACTCGAGGACGCGCTCAATCGTTTTGGCCGCGCGAAGGTTCTTAGTCCCTTACTGCCCTTCGTGTGTCGGCTGTACAAGATTCCATACTCGCCGCTGCACCACGCCGAGATTCTGCAGCGATTTCTCGACCAGCCACTGATAAGCGAGGAGCGGAAGGCCCGCGCAATTGAGAGCGCTATCGGTGTGTGGCGGAACACGGCCTTCCCGCATTTTGCGACGGAACGGACGTGGTGGCTGATCGAAAGCGAGTCGCCGCTACTCACGTGTGACGAGCCAGTGGTGTATCTCGGAGGTTCTGTCCGGCCGCGCTGGCGAACATCGAGCTGGGCAGCATCGCCGATCGTTCTGTTCCCAGTTGGTACGCATCGTGTTGCCGTCCTCGCAATGGCTGGCCTCGATTTACACCCGCCATACGAGCTGGATGCCGCGGAGGCGGCACAGGTGAACTTCGAGATTGTCGCGGCGTCGACTGAGTTTTGCTTCGAACGACCGGATACCAACATCGGCGCGTCTATCCGAGTCCCGCCTTGGCCAGATCCAGACCCAGCTTCGGCCAGTACGTTCATAGAAGCCGTGCTGACGCCATCTCGATGGAACGAGAGAGAGGGGCCGCCATGGGCCGTCTCCCGGTGGCATCGGTAGACCTACGGAAGGAGGTAGCGGCCAGTGCCACGTCTGCTGATCGTGCACCACACCCCTTCGCCGCACATGCAGGAGATGTTCGAGGCGGTAGTGGCCGGAGCGACCGACCCCGACATCGAAGGCGTAGAGGTCGTACGGCGACCGGCGCTTACGGTCTCCCCGCTCGAGATGCTCGAGGCCGACGGATACCTGCTCGGTAGCCCGGCCAATCTGGGGTACATCTCGGGTGCTCTCAAGCACGCGTTCGATCAGAGCTACTACCAGCTGCTCGACTCCGCCCGTGGGCGCCCCTTCGGCGCCTACCTCCACGGCAACGAGGGCACCGAGGGAGCCGAGCGTGCTGTCGACGGCATCACCGCCGGGCTGGGCTGGGTGAGGGTGGCGGAGACCGTCGTGGTCATGGGCAAGCCGACCAAGGCCGACGTCGAGGTGTGCTGGAACCTAGGCGCGACCGTCGCCGCTCAATTGATGGGCTGACTGCGACCGGTTGAGCTATCTGCACGATGTCGCTACGGGCCGAAAGCCGGCGCGCCTCAGCGGTCGGCTCCCGGACTACCACGATTTGGCCGTCGCCCGGCAGAACCTTCTCGAAGTACTTGTGGGCGAGCGGTGCAAGGACACGCTGCACTGACTCTTCGTCCGCGCCAATCCGCTCGGCGATGGCATTGAGCGTTACGCCGCGACCAGTTTCGTCCCACAGCCCGACCGCTGTCGTGATGAAACTGAATCTTCGTTTGTCGTCAGGACTCTCAGTGTGCGCTGGACCCCGACAAACCCGTCAGATAAGGCGCCGCCAGGGCCAGCAGCTCGGTTT
Organism: uncultured Actinomycetota bacterium; assembly: GCA_963766465.1. Taxonomy (GTDB): domain Bacteria; phylum Actinomycetota; class Actinomycetes; order Mycobacteriales; family Mycobacteriaceae; genus Mycobacterium. The sequence continues at coordinate 491,330 of CAVXZT010000007.1, read as the reverse complement.
CCATGCGGTCGATGATGGCCACCGCGTCGGTGGTCACGTTCACGTCCAACTGCTGACGCTGCGGCGCGTAGACACCGGCCATCTTCGCGCGCTCGGCAACGGTGGCTCTGATTTCTCTGCCGTACTCCAGTGCCTTGTCGTCGTCGCCAGCCTGCACCGCGTGCAGGTAGCGGGGAAGCTGTTCCGTTGCAACAGCTGTAGCGCGGCATCGTGCCTGGCGCGGACCCGCGTGACGGACTCAGCCGGGGTGCGGTCCCGCTGCCGCTGCACCGCCTGACGTGCAGCCTGGCGGCTCCGGTAGCCGAGAGCGTCGGCGATCTCTTGCCATGTCGCGCCAGTCCGTTGCATGCGCGCGGCCTGCTCAGCGCGGTGCCGGGCGTCGAGTCGGTTGGTCACGTAAACATCTTGTCAACGCACCGTGCGGCGGTCGCGCGCTCGCGCGCCGCGCACGAATACGACCGAGATAACGGCCGCTAAAGCAATTCCCACGAGCAAATCAACCAGAGGAGAGAGCGAGGGCCCGTAGGCCTTGTTTCCGTGAATACGAACGTCCACGTGGGTGTTGGAGGCCTGTCCGCGCGGCACCTTTTCGACGGTCAGCGTCTGTGTCGTTCCGTCGCGGTGCCATGTTGCTTTGCACGTCCGCGGGGTGTAAATCCCGCTGCGGGTGCTGGCTTTGCAACTTTCGACCTGGACGGTGGCGGCGGGGCCGGAATGCTGAAGCCAGGTGTCGTAACCGCCAGATCCGATGAAGAACAGCGCTACCAGAACCGAAACGATCTTCGCAACTGGGCCAGCCTTTTTCTTCGCCATGGTTCGTTCCTCCCGGCGTCTGTGCCAATCCTGTGAGATAGCTGTTGTGCAGAGTACGTCGAAATCGCTGCAGGAGGACGAAGAGTATCCCTAATCTCTGGATTTGCTGAATATGCATGCCGGTCAATACTTTGAATTCGTAAACTCGGTATGCGATTGCGAAAGCAACAAAACATTTACCTGCGATAGGCGACAGGGGCGACAACGAAGGGGTCCAACCCGCTGCGATCAAGAACTCACAGACCGTAATTAACGGCTACCGCGTCCAAATGACCGCGCCGATGAGGTTGACATTGAAGACTACGAGGCCGGTTGCAACGCTGCTGTTCGTGAGGCGATCGACAGCGCGGGCGGCGGCTAGTTCCCCAAGGAGACGTGGAACGCGATCGTCCGCCCGTCAGGTCAACTCATGCAATGCATCGTGATACCGCTGAGAATCGGCGCGACCAGGCGCGGATAGGTGGTGTGCTGCAACCGATCTCATGTATTACAGCCCCGTGAGACCTTCTGATGCCATCTATGCCATCTAGGAATAACCCCCTGGCCGGAGAGATTTCCAGGGTGTCATCAATCAGACGTCTATGGTGCGATCAATGGATAGAACGTGCAATCTATGGCTGTCATAGATGGGAGTGATGGCAGAGAAGCTGTCGGGGTGCGGTTGACGACAGCCCACGATGGGATGATGCCCGATGCGCGACGGCGTATTGGGGGACTGAATGATGAATGGGTTTGCGCTTGTTCTAGCGACCGCTCTCCTCATGGTCTTGCACACCTGGCGGTATCGCCGGTGACCCGGTGTCCGAATCTTTACCCTCAAACCGTTCGCCGACTGGACGAAATAGCGCTACGGCGACCGTTGACGCGGTAGAAAGTTAGGCATGCCTGGTATCGCCGAACTCGCTTTGGGCGCAGCGCCGATTGCCGGCGGGGCGCTACTCGGTGTCGCGGCCGGAAACCTGAGGCCACCCGACATCCGGGGCATGATCGCCAAAGACATGGATCTGCTGGAGCGGATTCCCGACGACCAGCCCGAGCTGAAGGCCCGGCTAAAGGCCAGCATCGACGAACGCATCGAGGATCTGATCAGGGCCAGCGAGCGCACTCGAGAGATGAAAATCGCCGCGATGTCCTACACCGGCAACTGGCGCGACATCGTGGTGTTCATCTGCGCCATCCTGTTCACCATCATCTGGTGGAACGTCAGCCATAGCCGAAGCAACTGGCTGCTCTTGTTCATCGTGATGATCGTGTTGTCGATCGTTGCGGGAATCTATGCGGGGCGCGGCATCGCCCGTGCGATCCTCCGGTTCATGCACCGGGACGACGACGACGAAGCTAAGCCGCAATCGCCACCTCAGGGTTCGTAACCTCAAAGGCGGACTCCAGCAAGCGATTTCCCTCCGACACAACCGTATTGAGCGCCCCGCGCTTCAGCTGGACGTACGGCCGCACCCGCATGCTCGTCGATTCATACTTGCCGACCAGCTCCCACGTTCCTGCGACGAACCCGTCGACAAGCACCGTCCCGGGAAACACTCCGTTCTTACCTGAAAACAATCTCCTGCGGTGCTCGTCGGAGATCACGCGGGTGCGGCTTGCATGCGAGAGCAGGATGTTGTCGAACGGCGCGACGAGCCGGACCGGCGCCGGGGTATCCGGATCGGGCCGCAGCCCGGAAGGAATGTCGTAAAGCGTTTGTCCGTCTTCGCTTTTGAACTGCAATAAGTCCAGCCGCTCGACCACCTCGCCCAACCTGCTGAGCCCGCTCCAGGTCTGGACGTCGGCCACCGCCGCCGGCCCGAACGCCGCGAGGTAGCGCATCACCATGTCGTCGATCGTCAGCGTTTTCCCCCGTGGCCCGCCCAGCCAGGCGGCCGCGGTCGTCAGCCGGACCTGTCCGCTGCGCTGCCACAGTGCCCGCGGAGGAACCTGCACCAACGGCAGCAGGCTGCGTGCTGCCTCGGCGAGCGATCCCGGCGGCGTGTCCGGCCATTGTTCGGCCAGCCGCGCCCCAATCTCACCTGGGGTGAGCTCCTCGGCATCGAGCAGCCGCCTGGCCGCCTCGACCACGGCGGACACCTCGACGGCGGCGAGGGGCTTGCCGTGCGTGGCGTTGGCCTTGAGCAAGCGATCCAGCGCCGGCTGGACCAGAGGCCTCAATTGATGGCAGTCCTTGGCCGTGACGAGGTGGATGGTGCCGCGCATCAGGACGATCCGGGCGGCCTTGCGAGAGGTGAGCAGGCCGGATAGTTCCTCGCCGGTGAAGCCGTCGAGTCGACTCCACAACCCGTAATACGGCGCGAACGGTGCCTGCGCCTGCATGCCGACGAGATGCTCGATGGCGTCGAGCGCGCTCATCGGCGAGCGTGACAACAGCAGCTGGCGGGCGAGTGTCGCCCGATTCAGGGCCCGCAGCGACAGCGTCAATTGGGCAGTGCGGACGCGAACAGTTGCTGTAGCGCGATCCAGTGCCGCTCGGAGGCTTCCACGTCGTACGGCGGGTTGTCGGGGACCGCGAATCCGTGAGCCGCGGGATAAAACTCCACCGTGTGCGTGACGCCGGCCGCGGTCAGCGCCTTGTCGAGTGCCTCGGCGTGTTCGGCGGTGAAGCCCCCGTCGTTCTCGGCGCCCGCCACGTAGACCGTCGCCTTCATCTGGTCGGCGAGCAGATGCGGGCTGCTGGCGTCGTCGGTGACCAGGCCGCCGCCGTGGAACGAACCCGCGGCCGCCACCCGGTCTGGCAGCCGGCCTGCGACGATCACCGAGGTCCGGCCGCCCATGCAGTAGCCGCAGACGCCGAACGTGTCGCCCTTGACCTCGGGCCGCGACGCCAGGAAATCGAAGAATGCGGCCGCGTCGGAGGTGATCATCTCGGGTGTGACGCTGCCGACCATCGTCATCAAGCGCTTGCGCTGCTCGGGATCGCCGAACACGGTTTCCATCTCGAACGGTTCCCAGTCGCCCTGGCGGTAGTAGACGTCGGGCAGCAGAACGGCGTGGCCGAAGCCGGCCAGCCTGGCGGCCATCTCCTGGAACGTCGGCCGGACGCCGCCGGCGTCGGGATACATCACGACCGCCGACCATGGGCCGGTGCCGTTGGGGGTGTGCAGGGTCACGGGGCAGGTGCCGTCGGGTGTGGTGACGGTCGCGGAGATACTCGGCATGGCTCCGTTCTACTCGTCGTCTCCGGAAGTAAGCTGAGCGGCGTGCCAATCGCCACGCCGTACGAGGATCTGCTCCGGCTGGTGCTCGATCGGTGGCACCCCCAAATCGGACCGCACCGGCACTGGCACCCGCAGCCTGTTCGGCCACCAGATGCGCTACGACCTCAGCACCGGTTTCCCGCTGATCACCACCAAGAAGGTGCACACCAAGTCGGTGATCTACGAGCTGCTGTGGTTCTTGCGCGGCGACTCGAACGTGCGGTGGCTGCAAGAGCATGGCGTCACTATTTGGGACGAATGGGCTTCGGAGACAGGCGATCTCGGTCCGATCTACGGCGTGCAGTGGCGGTCGTGGCCGACGCCGTCGGGTGAGCACATCGACCAGATCAGCGCCGCGCTCGAGCTGATGAAGACCGATCCGGACTCACGACGCAACATCGTGTCGGCGTGGAACGTCGGCGAGATCCCGCAAATGGCGTTGCCGCCCTGCCACGCCTTCTTCCAGTTCTACGTCGCCGACGGGCGGCTGTCCTGCCAGCTCTACCAGCGCAGTGCCGACCTGTTCCTCGGCGTGCCGTTCAACATCGCCAGCTACGCGCTGTTGACGCAAATGATGGCCGCGCAGGCCGGTCTCGACGTCGGCGAGTTCGTCTGGACCGGTGGGGACTGCCACATCTATGACAACCACGTCGAGCAGGTCACCGAGCAGCTGTCGCGCGAGCCCAGGCAGTATCCGGAACTCGTTCTGGCACCGCGTGATTCGATCTTCGACTACACGTACGACGACATCGCCATCGTGAACTACGACCCGCACCCGGCGATCAAGGCACCCGTCGCAGTATGACTTCAGTCGGCCTCATCTGGGCCCAGTCGAGCTCGGGTGTGATCGGCCGTGACGGCGGCATCCCGTGGCGGCTGCCCGAGGACCAGGCGCGGTTCAAGGAACTCACCATGGGCCGCACCGTGGTGATGGGCCGACTCACCTGGGAATCGCTGCCCGCGAAGGTGCGGCCGCTGCCTGGGCGGAAAAATGTCGTACTCACCCGGCAAGCTGACTACATGGCCGAAGGCGCACATGTGGTTCCGACCCTTCAGGACGCACTGACCGACGACCTCACGTGGGTGATCGGTGGCGAACAGATCTACGCACTCGCACTCCCGCTCGCCACGCGATGCGAGGTCACCGAGATCGAGGTCGAACTCCCAAGAGACGACGGCGATGCGATGGCTCCGGTGCTCGACGAAGCCTGGGTAGGCAACGAGGGGGAGTGGCTCACCAGCAGCTCCGGCCTTCGCTACCGGTTCTTCAGCTACGTTCGTCCGTGACTGCCCTCACCGCCGCTCAGGCGCGACGCATCGCCGTCGCCGCGCAGGGCTTCGCCGAGCCGAAGCCGCGCGGTCCGGTCACCCGCGCCCACCTGCGGCGGCTGATATCCCGAATCCAGGTGCTGCAGCTGGATTCGGTGTCGGTGTCGGTCCGCGCCCACTACGCACCCGTCTTCAGCCGGCTGGGCCCGTATGACCGGGAAGTTCTGGAGCGCGCCGCATGGAGCCACACCGCACGTTCGCCCCGTCTGCTCGTCGAGTACTGGGCGCACGAGGCCGCGCTGATGGCGGTCGACGACTGGCCGCTGCTGCGCTGGCGGATGCGCGAGTACACGGACGGACGGTGGCGCACCGAGATCGTCAGGAAGAAACAGCGGCTGACTGAAGACGTCGTCGCTACCGTGGCGGAGCACGGCCCGTTGACGGCGGGCCAGATCGAAGCGCACGTCGGCGAAGAACACCGCGGCAAGAAGGGCCCCTGGTGGGACCGTAGCGACACCAAGTGGGTGACCGAGGCGTTGTTCTCTGCGGGCGTGCTGACGACGGCCACGCGTGTTGGCTTTGCCCGCCACTACGACCTCACCGAGCGGGTGCTACCGCCTGACGTCGTGGCACGGGAAGTCGACGACGACGAAGCGATCCGCGAGTTGACGCTGCGCGCGGCGACGGCGCTCGGCGTCGGCACCGAGCCCGACATCCGCGACTACTTTCGGCTGTCTCCGAAACAGGCGAAGCCCGCGATCGCCAAGCTGGTCGCCGACGGGGAACTGGAAGCAGTCGAGGTCGACGGCTGGACGGCTCCGGCGTATCTACCGACGGGCCAGACCGTGCCGCGACGCGATCGTGGGACCGCGCTGCTGTGCCCGTTCGACCCGTTGATCTTCTTCCGGCCACGAGTGCAGCGGCTCTTCGACTTTCACTACCGCATCGAGATCTACGTTCCGGCCCCGAAGCGCCAATTCGGTTACTACGTATGGCCTTTCCTGCTGGACGGCAGGCTGGTTGGCCGTGTCGACCTGAAGGCCGAACGCACGCGCGACGCGCTTCACGTCGTCGGCGCGTTCGTCGAACCGGGCGAGCAGCCGTCACACGTCGCTGACGCGCTGGCGTCGGAATTGCAGTCGATGGCGTCGTGGCTCGGGCTGTCCGACGTCACCGTGGGGAAGAAGGGCGATCTGACGGCGCCACTGTCACGGGCTCTGGGCTGACGCCTTCGCCGGGTACGGCATGCTCGTCGCCCAGATCCGGAACGCCGCGGCCCCGCACCCTGTTGACGATGAACACCGCGGCGCCGATGCACAGCCAGACGATTCCGCCGACCTTGGCGAGGTAGTCCGCGTTGAACAGCACGTAACCGATGATCAGGAAGCCGAGCGTCGGCACAACGAGGTGCAGCACGTAGTTCTTCGACTTCTTCCGGCCGATGTAGTACCAGACGACCGACACGTGCAGCAGGCAGAAGGCAAACAGCGCACCGAAATTCACCAGCGACGAGATCAAAGCGATCTGGCCGACGAAGAACAGCACGAGCACCAAGCTGATCGCGCTGACCGTAAGGAGCGCCGCCATCGGTACCTCGCGCTTGCTGATCTTGGACAGGTAACCGGGCAGCTGGCGGTCCCTGCTCATCGAATAGAGCAGTCGACTCGTCGCCGCCTGGGCGGCCATGGCGTTGGCGAACCCGACGGCCAGCACGTTGACGACGAAGAATGCATTCATCCAGCCGGTACTTGACGCCGCTTCGACCAGCTTGAAGAACGCATTGCCTGCCTCGTCGTCGCTGAACGACTCGCGGCCGCCTGCGAGCAGGCTGGCCAGCCACGTCTGACTGATGAACAGGAACGCCACGATGAACAGTGCGCCGACCATCGCCTTACCCGCGGGATTCTTCGTGCCGGTCGACTCCTCGGCAAGCGTCGAAATACCGTCGAAACCAAGGAAACTCAGCACCGCGATCGACAGCGCCGCCGCGATCAGTGGCGCGCTGACAGTCTCTGGATTCCAGATCGGCGTGGTGCTCCAGTGCACGTTGGGCAGTGCGTCGCCGTTGATGGCGCGCACCGCGATGACCACGAAGATCGCAAGGAAGACCAATTCGATGGCCAAGAACACACGGTTGGCCATCTTCAGCGAGTCGACGCCGAGCAGATTGATCACCGTGTTGACGATGACGAACACGATCGCCCACATCCACCGCGGCGTGCCAGGAAACAAGCCGATCATCGATTCCGCGGCCAATACGTACAGCAGCGTCGGTACGAGCAGGTAATCGAGCAGGATCGCCCACCCGGCGAAAAAGCCTGCACCGGGGTGGATTCCGCGGCCGACGTAGGAGAACACCGACCCCGCGAGCGGGAAGGATTTTGCCATCTGCGCGTACGCCAATGCCGTGAACACCATGGCGATCAGACCGATGAGGTAGACCAATGGGACCATGCCGGCGGCACTGTTGTAGACGACGCCGAAGATCGTCCACGGTGCGATCGGCACCATGAAAACCAATCCATAGACGAGCAGGTCGACGGTCGAGACTGAGCGGTGCAATTCTTGCTTGTAACCGAATGATTCGAGCGCGCGTTGGCCGTCCATGAATGTCCTGTCGGGTCGAGGGTGGGCTAGATACGGGCTACCGCGTCGTGATTGGCGAGGAAGGCGGCGACGACGGCGCGGAACTCCTCGGGCTTCTCGAGGTGTGAGCAGTGGCTGGTGTCTGGAAACACGTGGCTTGCGGCACCGTCGATGTGCTCGACGTACGGCTGCCAGGCGGCGGGGGTGGCCTCGTCAAACTCGCCGGCGATGACCAGCGTCGGTGCGGTGATCCGGGGCAGCCGATCGATGATGCTCCACCCGCGGAGCGTGCCGAGGACGTGAAACTCGTTGGGGCCGTTCATCGTGTAGTAGACCGTCGGCTCCGCCTCCATCTGCGTGATGGTGTCGACTAAGTCCTGCGGCATCGGGACGACACGGCACAGATGGCGCTCGTAGAACTCGTTGGTCGCGTGAAGGTACTCCGGGTCGGTGACGGTGTCGGCCTGCTCGTGGCGGGTCAGCGCGGCCTCGATCTCCGGCGGCAGCTGCGAGCGCAGCTCGGCGCAGCCCGCCATCCAGAGTTCCATCGACGCGGGTGAATTGCAGATTGCCAGCGACGCGAGCCCGTCTGGTTGTCGCACCGCGACCTCCGCGCCGAGCATGCCGCCCCAGGACTGGCCGAGCAGGTGGTACTCAACGATGCCGAGCGCTTCGCGCACCGCGTGAAATTCGTCGACGAACAGATCCGGCCCCCAAAAGTCGGCGGGAGCGTCGGGCAGGTGAGTGCTGTTGCCACACCCGATTTGGTCGTAGTGGATGACGGTGCGGCCGGTTTCGTCGGCGAGTTCGGCGATGTTGCGCACGTAGTTGTGCGCCATTCCCGGGCCGCCGTGCAGGACGAACAGGGGGAGTGCGCCTTCGCGCGCATCGTCAGGGGCAGTGATCTGCACCCAGGTTTCGTGGCCGCGGAACGGGACAAGCCGGGTCGTGCGAGTCATGGCGCTTAGCATGGACCCGTAAAGGTCTCATCGCAAGACCATTGACCAGGATTTAACATTGCGCAGACCGACGACGGGGGAGACTCGCTACATGGCCCACAACGGCGCATCGGAGACGCCGGGGCTGCTCCAGCAGCAGCTCGACACGCCCTCGCGGGTCGACGAGATCACCGATCGGTTGATCACCGCGATCGCGATCGGTGAATATCTTCCGGGGGCGAGGCTGCCCGTCGAACGTGACCTGGCCACTTCCCTCGGTGCCGGGCGCATGACGGTGCGAGCCGCGCTCGCGCGGCTCGTCGAGCGGGGCCTGCTGGAAACACGGCGGGGCCGGGGCGGCGGGTCGTACGTGCTTGACCAATGGCCGGAATCGTCCACGGACGCGGTGGGCCGCACGCTGCGGACGCGGCTAGACGACCTGCGCGACCGCTGCGATGCGATTTGCCGCCTGCAGGGCACTGTCAGCCGTGCCGCCGCTGACTCCCGCTCCGAGCAGGACATTCCGGTGCTCTGGGAGCGGTTTGAGGCCTATCGGTCCGCCGAGACCGGCCTGGCCGCGCAGCAGGCCGACAGCCAGCTTCACATTGCGATCATGGACGCTGCGCACAACGACGTTCTCAAACAGCTGTTGCTCGACCTCAAGGCCACCGTGAGTATCGGCGCGCCCGCACATCTATGGGGTGAACCAACGACGATGCGCCACATGGAATTACGGGCACTACGTGAACACGAACAGCTGGTGTCCGCGATTGCCGACGGCCGTGGCGACGATGCAGACGAGCTGGCGCGCCATCACGGGGCGATCGACTTCGAGCTCATCACCACCGCGATGCGCCGCGCAGGCGTGCTCATCGACTGACCGGTCAAAGGTCCACGTTAGGGTTAGTCGTGGCCGAGACCGCGCCGTTGCGCGTGCAGCTAATCGCCAAGACCGACTTTGTGGCGCCGCCGGACGTGCCGTGGAGCACCGACGCCGACGGCGGTTCAGCGCTGGTGGAGTTCGCCGGCCGGGCGTGCTATCAGAGCTGGTCAAAGCCGAATCCTCGGACCGCCACCAATGCCGCATATGTCCGCCACATCATCGACGTCGGCCACTTCTCGGTACTCGAGCACGCGTCGGTGTCGTTCTACATCACGGGCATCTCGCGGTCCTGCACGCACGAGTTGATCCGGCACCGGCACTTCTCGTATTCGCAGCTGTCGCAGCGGTTCGTCCCCGAACATGACGCCGAGGTCGTCGTACCCCCGGGAATGGAAGACGACGCCGAGCTGCAGGAGATCTTCAACGCCGCTGCCGACGCCAGCCGGGCTACCTATACCGAGCTTCTGGCCAGGCTCGAGGCCAAGTTCGCCGACCAGCCCAACGCGGTGTTGCGGCGCAAGCAGGCGCGACAGGCCGCGCGGGCAGTGCTGCCGAACGCGACCGAGACGCGCATCGTCGTCACCGGCAACTATCGCGCCTGGCGGCATTTCATCGCGATGAGGGCCAGCGAGCACGCCGACGTCGAGATGCGTCGGCTGGCCATCGAGTGCCTGCGACAACTCATCGACCTGGCCTCGCAGGTGTTCTCTGACTTCGAGATCTCGACGCTGGCCGACGGCACCGAGGTGGCGACCAGCCCGCTGGCCACGGAGGCGTGAGGGAGCTGGCCGGATATTGGCACGGAACCGAAAGGTCGAGCGGGTAATCTTGTTGCCCGTGAGCACCAGCGGATTCGACGTGACGGCCCGATTGGGCACCGTGCTAACCGCGATGGCGACTCCGTTCAAGCCCGACGGCTCGCTGGATACCGATGCCGCGGCGCGGCTCGCCACCCACCTCGTCGACTCCGGCTGCGACGGCCTGGTGCTGTCGGGCACCACAGGAGAGTCGCCGACGACCACCGACGACGAGAAGATCGCATTGCTGCGCGCGGTGTTGGAGGCGGTCGGCGATCGCGCGCGGATCGTCGCCGGTGCGGGCACGTACGACACGGCGCACAGCGTGCACCTCGCGAAGGCGTGCGCGGCCGAGGGTGCGCACGGCCTGTTGGTCGTGACTCCGTACTACTCGCGTCCGCCGCAGGCCGGGCTGATCGGGCACTTCACCGCGGTGGCCGATGCCACCGACGTGCCGGTGATTCTCTACGACATTCCGTCCCGGTCCGTCGTGCCGATCGAGTGGGACACCATCCGCACACTGGCCGAGCACCCGAACATCGTGGCCGTCAAGGACGCCAAGGCCGACCTGCATGGCGGCGGGCAGATCATCGCCGAGACCGGGCTGGCGTACTACTCGGGTGATGACGCGTTGAACTTGCCTTGGCTGGCGATGGGTGGGGTCGGATTTGTGAGCGTATGGGCACACCTGGCAGCTGGTCAGTTGCGAGACATGTTGTCCGCGTTTACTTCTGGTGATATGGCGACAGCGCGCAAGATCAACGTCACGCTTGGGCCGCTGGCCGACGCCCAGGCGCGGTTGGGCGGAGTCACCTTGGCCAAGGAGGGCCTGCGGTTGCAGGGCATCGAGGTTGGCAATCCGCGACTGCCGCAAGTGCCGGCGACCCCGGCACAGATCCAGGAGCTCGCTGCCAATATGCGTGCCGCCGCGGTGCTGCGCTAGTGAACGAAGAACTCAAGCCGCCGGGGCCGCTGGCCCCCGGGGGACTGCGGGTCACCGCGCTGGGTGGAATCAGCGAAATCGGCCGCAATATGACCGTTTTCGAGCATCTGGGCCGGCTGTTGATCGTCGACTGCGGCGTGTTGTTCCCGACCCACGATGAACCCGGTGTCGACCTGATCCTGCCCGATCTGCGCCTCGTCGAGGATCGCCTCGACGATGTGGAAGCCCTGGTGCTCACCCACGCGCACGAGGATCACATCGGCGCGATCCCGTTCTTGCTCAAGCTGCGCCCCGACATCCCCCTTGTCGGTTCGAAGTTCACGCTCGCGCTGGTGTCGGAGAAGTGCCGCGAACACCGCATCAAGCCTGTGTTCGTCGAAGTCGCGGAGGGGCAGAGCTCTAAGCACGGTGTGTTCGAGTGCGAGTACTTCCATGTCAACCACTCGATTCCTGGTTGCCTGGCGATCGCGATTCATACCGGGGCTGGCACCGTGCTGCACACGGGCGACATCAAACTCGACCAGTCTCCGCTCGGAGACCAGCCGACCGACCTGCCGGGAATGTCGCGTTTGGGTGACTCTGGGGTGGACCTGTTCCTCTGTGATTCAACGAATTCCGAGATCCCGGGTGTGGGGCCGTCGGAGAGCGAGATTGGGCCGAACATGCATCGGCTGATTCGAGGCGCCGAGGGGCGGGTCATCGTGGCCTGCTTCGCCTCCAATGTCGCTCGCGTGCAACAGATCATCGACGCGTCAGTCGCGCTTGGCCGCAAGGTGTCATTCGTGGGCCGGTCGATGGTGCGGAACATGGGAATCGCCAAGGAGCTCGGCTACCTCACCGTCGCGACCGACGACGTGATCGACATCGGCGCAGCAGAAATGATGGCGCCCGAGCGGGTCACGCTGGTCACCACCGGAACCCAGGGTGAGGCCATGGCCGCGCTGTCGCGGATGTCGCGTGGAGAGCACCGCAGCATCACGCTGACGTCGGGCGATCTCATCATCATGTCGTCGTCGCAGATTCCTGGGAACGAAGAAGCGATATTCGGGGTGTTGGACTCGCTGGCCAAAATCGGAGCCCGCGTGGTCACCAACGCCCAGGCGCGTGTGCATGTTTCGGGCCATGCGTACGCGGGCGAGCTGCTGTTCCTCTACAACGGCGTGCGGCCGCGCAACGTGATGCCGGTGCACGGCACCTGGCGGATGCTGCGGGCCAACGCGGCGCTGGCGGTCAAGAGCGGTGTGTCGCCGGACTCGATTGTGATCGCGGAGAACGGTGTCAGCGTCGATCTGGTGGCCCGTAAGGCTTCGATCGCGGGCGCGGTGCCGACCGGAAAGATGTTCGTGGACGGGTTGATCACCGGTGACGTCGGAGATGCGACGTTGGGCGAACGTCTCGTGCTGTCGTCGGGTTTCATCTCGGTGACGGTGGTCGTGCGTCGCGGCACCGGCAAGCCCGCGGCTCCGCCGCATCTGCATTCGCGGGGGTTCTCGGAGGATCCCAAGGCGCTGGACGCGGTGGCTCAAAAGGTCGAGGAAGAACTGGAAAGTCTTGCCTCCCAGAACGTTACCGAGGTGACGCGGATCGCCCAGGGTGTGCGACGAGTCATCGGCAAGTGGGTGGGTGAGACCTACCGCCGGCAGCCGATGATCGTGCCGACCGTCATCGAGATCTAGGCGCGGTTGGGGCTCGACTTCCTTTCGCGAGCAAGTGTCTCAACGTCAGTCACTACCTTCTAGATGACGACCGTCCCCAGGCGCCGCACGTGGCGGGGTCAGACGACGGTGTCGGTGAGCAATATCGTGTGAGAGTCGCCGGCGGCTACTTGAGTGTAGTGGGCTCCTGGGGGCAGTGCCGGAATGGTGGACTCCCCGCTGCTGTTGTTGCCGACGGCGACGACGGTGCCGTTCGAGCGGAGGAACACTGTGTGTAGGTCGCCGGCGGCTACCTGGGTATAGGTGACTCCGGCGGGCAGTACCGGGATGTTGGTCTGTCCTACACTGTTGTATCCGAAGGCGACCACGGTGCCGTTCGAGCGCAGCAGCACCGTGTGCCCAGCGCCGGCGGCTACCTGGGTGTAGGTGACTCCGGCGGGCAGTACCGGGATGTTCCTCTGTCCGAACTCGTTGCTGCCGACGATGACCACGTTGCCATCCGAGCGCAGCAGCACCGTGTGCTGAGCGCCGGCGGCGGCCTGGGTGTAAGTGACTCCGGCGGGAAGTACCGGAATGTTTATCCGCCCGTCGGAGTCGTTGCCGAAGGCGACGGCGGTGCCATCCGAGCGCAGCAAAACGGTGTGAGTGTCACCGGCGGCTACTTGGGTGTAGGTGACTCCGGCGGGCAGTGTCGGGATGGTGGTCTGCCCGAATATGTTCTGTCCGACGGCGACGACGGTGCCGTTCGAGCGCAGCAACACCGTGTGATAGCCCCCGGCGGTTGCCTGGGTGTAGGTGAGGCCGGCGGGCAGTGCCGGGATATTGGTCTGCCCATAGTCGTTCCAGCCGACGGCGACCGCGGTGCCATCCGAGCGCACCAACACCGTGTGCGCAGCTCCGCCGTCTACCTGAGTCCAGGTGACTCCGGCGGGCAGTGCCGGCAGGTTGGTCTGCCCGTCGCCGTTGTAGCCGAAGGCGACCGCGTCGACACCCGGTGTTGCGTCAGTGATGCCCGTGATGGTGATGGAGACGGTAGCGGTGTTGCTGTTGGCGATGCCGTCGCTGACGCGGTAGGTGAAGCTGTCGGCTTGTGATTGGCCGGTATTGAGCGCTTGTTGGGCGGCGTTGGGGGTGTAGGTGTAGGTCCCGGTGGCGGCGTTGAAGTTGGTGATGTCGCCGCGAGTGGGGTTGGTGACGATGCTGTAGGTCAGCGCTTCGACATCGACATCGGTTCCCGCTGGCAGGGTTCGGTTGACCGCGGTGTCCTCGTTGGTTGTGAAGGAGTCGGCGGCTGCGGTGGGCGCATCGTTGGCACCGGTGATGGTGACTGTGACGGTGGCGGTGTTGCTGTCGGTGGTGAAGTCGTTGACTTTGTAGGTGAAGCTGTCAGCTTGCGTTTCGCCGGTGTCGAGACTCTGTTGAGAGGGTTTGGGGTTGTAGGTGTAGGTCCCGGTGGCGGCGTTGAAGTTGGTGATGGTGCCGTGGGTGGGGCTGGAAACGATGGCGTAGGCCAGCGTTTCGACGTCGACGTCGCTGCCTGCGGGCAACGTCCTGTTGACCGCCGTGTCCTCATTCGTGCTGAAGGAGTCGGGGGCTGCGACGGGGGTGTCGTTGAGGCCGCCGATGGTGATCGAAACGGTGGCGGTGTTGCTGTCGGTGGTGTCGTCGTTGACGCGGTAGGTGAAGCTGTCGGCTTGAGTCTCACCGCTGTCTAAGGCTTGTTGGGCAGTGTTTGGCGTATAGGTGTAGGTCCCGGTGGCGGGGTTCAAGTTGGTGATGGTGCCGTGGATGGGATTGGCGAGGATGGCGTAGGTCAGCGTTTCGACGTCGACGTCGCTGCCGGTGGGCAGGGTCCTGTTGACCGCGGCGTCCTCAAAGGCGCCGAAGGAGTCGGGAGTTGCGATGGGGGCGTCGTTGACTCCAGTGATGGTGATGGTGACGGTGGCCGGTGTGCTGTCGGTGGTGCCGTCGTTGACTTTGTAGGTGAAGCTGTCGGGCGCAGTTTCGCCGGTGTCGAGGCCTTGTTGGGCGGCATTGGGGGTGTAGGTGTACGAACCGGTGGCGGTGTTGAAGTTCGAAATGCTGCCGCGGGTGGGGTTGGCGACGATCGCGTAGGTCAGCGACTCGACGTCGACATCGGTTCCCGCGGGCAGGGTCCTGTTGACCGCGGTGTCCTCATTGGTTGTGAAGCTATCGCTGGCCGCAACGGGGGCGTCATTGGCGCCAAAGACGGAGATGTTGACCGTGACAATTTCGCTGTCGACGGTGCCGTCATTCACGCGATAGGTGAGGCTGTCGGTTTGAGTCTCACTGGTGTCCAGACCCTGCTGGGCGGCGTTGGGTGTGTAGGTGTAGCTGCCGGTGGCGGCGTTAAAGTTCGAAATGCTGCCAAAGGTGGGGCCGGCGACGAGGGCATAGGTCAGCGTTTCGCCGTCGACATCACTGCCCGCTGGCGGGGTGACGACGGCCGCGCCATCCTCGCCGATGCCGAAGCCGTAACTGGCAGCGGTGGGGGCGTCGTTGAGGCCGGTGATGGTGATGGTCACAGTGGCGGGCGTGCTGTCGATAGTGCCGTCGTTGACTTTGTAGGTGAAGCTGTCGGGCGCAGTTTCGCCGGTGTCCAAGGCTTGTTGGGCGGCGTTGGGGGTGTAGGTGTAGGCGCCGGTGGCGGCGTTGAAGTTCGAGATGGTGCCAAAGGTGGGGCCGGCGACGATGGCGTAGGTCAGCGTTTCGACATCGACATCGCTGCCGGTGGGCAGGGTTCTGTTGGCCGCGGTGTCCTCATTGGTTGTGAAGGCGTCGTTGGCCGCCGTGGGGGCGTCGTTGACGCCGGTGATGGTGATGGTGATGGTGGCGGTGTTGCTGTCGGTGGTGCCGTCGTTGGCCTTGTAGGTGAAGCTGTCGGAAGCGGTTTCGCCGTCGTCGAGGCTTTGTTGGGCGGCATTCGGTGTATAGGTGTAGCTGCCGGTGGCGGCGTTGAAATTCGTAATGGTGCCTTTAGTGGGATGGGCGACGATCGCGTAGGTCCGGGTGTCGCCATCGACGTCGTTACCCGTGGGCAGTGTCCGATTGGCCGCGGTGTCCTCGTTGGTGCTGAAGCTGTCGTTGACGGCTGTGGGGGCGAAGTTAACGACGGCGTCGGTCAGCAACACCGTGTGGACGTCGCCAGCGGACACCTGGGTGTAATGCACGCCGGGTGGTAGTGCCGGGATGGTGGCCGTCCCAAAGTTGTTGTTGCCGAAGGCGATTGCGGTGCCGTCGGAGCGCAACAACACTGTGTGGAAGCCGCCGGCAGCCGCTTGGGTGTAGGTGGTGCCGGGGGGTAGTGCCGGGATGTTGGTCTGCCCGGAGAAGTTGTTGCCGATGGCGATTGCGGTGCCGTCGGAGCGCAGCAACACTGTGTGGGAGGAGCCGGCAGCCGCCTGCGTGTAGGTGGTGCCGGGTGGTGGTGCCGGGATGTTGGTCTGTCCGTCGCCGTTTCTGCCGATGGCGACGGCGGTGCCGTCGGAGCGCAGCAACACTGTGTGGAAGTAGCCGGCGGCTGCTTGGGTGTAGGTGGTGCCGGGTGGTGGTGCCGGGATGTTGGTCTGTCCGTTGCCGTTGCTGCCGATGGCGATTGCGGTGCCGTCGGAGCGCAGCAACACTGTGTGGTCAACCCCGGCGGCTGCTTGGGTGTAGGTGGTGCCGGGTGGTGGTGCCGGGATGTTGGTCTGTCCGTGGCTGTTTCTGCCGATGGCGATTGCGGTGCCGTCGGAGCGCAGCAACACTGTGTGGAAGGGGCCGGCGGCTGCTTGGGTGTAGGTGGTTCCGGGTGGTGGTGCCGGGATGTTGGTCTGCCCGAAGCCGTTGTGGCCGACGGCGATGGCGGTGCCGTCGGAGCGCAGCAACACGGTATGGGCGAGGCCTGAGGCGATCTGGGTGTAAGTGACTCCAGGTGGCAGTGCCGGGATGTTTCTTTGTCCGTCGCCGTTGTCGCCGATGGCGATGGCATCGATGCCGGGTGTTCCGTCGGTGACGCCGGTGATGGTGATGGTGACTGTGGCGGTGTTGCTGTCGACGGTGCCGTCGTTGACCTTGTAGGTGAAGCTGTCGAGTTGGGATTGGCCGGTGTTGAGTGCTTGTTGGGCGGCGTTCGGCGTGTAGGTGTAGCTGCCGGTGGTGGCGTTGAAGTTGGAGATGCTGCCATGGGTGGGGGCGGTGACTATTGCGTAGGTGCGTGGCTCGATATCGATGTCGCTGCCCACAGGAAGAGTTCTGTTGACCGCGGTGTCCTCATCGGTGCTAAAGGAGTCGTTGGTGGCGACTGGAGCGTCATTGACTCCCATGACGGTGAAGGTGACGGTGCCGGTGGCAGTGGCATCACCGTCGGACACGGTGTAGGTGAAGCTGTCGGTCCGCGATTCGCCGGTGTCGAGGAATTGGAGTTGGTGCGGGTGGTAGATGTAGGTGCCTTGGGTGGGATGCCAGGTGAGGTTGCCGTACTGGGGCGGGTTGATGAGGTTGTAAGTCAGGGCTTCCCCGTCGACATCCGTGGCAGGCATTAATCCACTCGGAATGGCGTCCTCGTCGATGGTGAAGCTCGGGCTGCCGGCGACCGGCGCGTCGTTGAGGCCGGTGATGGTGATCGTGACGGTGGCGGTGTTGCTGTTGGTGGTGCCGTCGTTGACGCGGTAGGTGAAGCTGTCGGTTTGAGTCTCTCCGGTGTCCAGGCCCTGTTGGGCGGCATTGGGTGTATAGGTGTACGAACCGGTGGCGGCGTTGAAGTTGGTGATGCTGCCACTTGTGGGGTCAGTGACGATGGCGTAGGTCAACGGCTGGAGATCGGCGTCGGTGCCGGCCGGCAGGCTTCTGTTGGCCGCGGTGTCCTCGTTGGTGCTGAAGCTGTCGGGGGATGCGATCGGGGCGTCGTTGACGGGGGTGATGGTGATGTTGACTGTGGCGGTGTTGGAGACCGCGCCGTTGTTGTCTTTGACGGTGTAGGTGAACGAGTCCGAGGTGACTTCGGCGCCGTTGGAGGTGTAGGTGATCGCACCGGTGGTGGGGTTGACCGAGACTGATCCGTTGGTGGGTGGGGTGGCGATGACGGTGGTGGGGTTGATGGTGCCGTCAACATCGGTGTCGTTGGCGAGCACGTTGATGATCTGGGTGCCGCCTTCGGCGACGGTGGCGGTGTTGCCCAGTGCGATTGGGGCGTCGTTGACGGGGGTGATGGTGATGTTGACGGTGGCGGTGTTGGAGATCGCGCCGTTGGTGTCTTTTACGGTGTAGCTAAACGAGTCCGATGTGACTTCGGCGCCGTTGGATTGGTAGGTGATCGCGCCGGTGGTGGTGTTCACCGATGTGGTGCCGTTGGTTGGTCCTGAGACAACGACAACTGACGCCGGATTGATTGTCGAGTTGCCGTCGGGGTCAGTGTCATTGGCCAACACGTTGATACTCGTCGAGGAACCTTCGTTCACCGTACCCACGTTGTTGTTGGCCACCGGGGGGCGGTTGGCCAGTTGGAACGAAACGGTCCGCACCAGGTTGTCTTGTGCGTCGGTGACGTAAATCGCTGTGCCGTTGGGGTGGTAGGTGATGGCGGGCGTGCCAGGTTCTGGGTTGGGGTCGGTTTGCAGGGTGTCGAGGATGGCGCCGTTGCCGGTGTCGATGGCGGTGATGGTGTCGTCGGTGTTGGCGGTGATGAGGATCTTGCGGTCGGGGGATAGCGTTGCGGCGGTGGCATTTTTGCCGGTGGTGATGGCGCCGGTGACGGTGTTGGTGGCGGTGTTGAACGTCGTGACCTTACCGCTCAGCGTGGTGATGTAGCCGGTATTGGTGTCGTTGTTGACCACGATGTCGGTGGGGTTGGCGCCGACGGTGCCGGTGAGAAGTTTGACGGTGTTGTTGGACGTGTTGATGACCGAGACGGTGCCGCTGTTTTGGTTGGCGACATACGCGTAGTCGCCGTTGGGGCTAAACGCGATGCCCCCCGGGGCGGCCCCGACGTTGATCGAGGGTGTGGTGATCGCGTTGGTGCCGGTGGTGCTGATCTTGGTGAGCGTGTTCGATCCGGCGTTGGATATCCACAGTCGGGTGCCGTCGGGGCTGATGGCAAGGTGTTCGGGGTTGGTGCCGACATTGACGTTTTTGATGAAGGTCGGAGTGGCTGTGGAGGTGTTGATCACCGAGACGTTGTTGGATCCGCGGTTGGCCACGAACAGCCGCGAGCCGTCGGCAGTCATGACGATGTCGGTCGGTTGAATCGCACCGGGCAGACTGATCGGACTGCCAATCGGATTGCCGGTAGCGGTGTCAATCACCGTGATGGTGTTTGTCGTCTTGTTGGTGACGTATGCCCGAGAGCCATTGGCGTTGAGCACCACCCCAGCCGGGCTTCCTGTCCCGGCGGTGGTGGAGTTGGCCAGCTCCAGCGCCGAGATAGGCACGGAGACAGGAACATCGATCGAGTCGCGGCCGTCAGAGAGGGTGACATTGAACGTGGCCGTCGGATTGGGCGTGTTGGCGGCGGCCAAACGTTGCACGGTGCTGGGCGTGTAGCTGAAATCCCCGGTGTCGGGGTCGACGGTGATGGTGGTGCCGCTGCCCGGCGGGTTTGTCAGGTTGTATGTCAGGGTGTCGCCATCGGCGTCGAAGCCGACGATGCTGCCCATGACTGTCCCGGTGGCCGGGTCGGCGGGGTCCTTGAGAATCTCGACGAGTTCGGGGGCGGTGTTGGGGGCGATGACAATGGTGACCGACGCTTTTCGTATCGCGTTGTCTTGTGCGTCGGTGACGTAAATCGCTGTGCCGTTGGGGTGGTAGGTGATGGCGGGCGTGCCAGGTTCTGGGTTGGGGTCGGTTTGCAGGGTGTCGAGGATGGCGCCGTTGCCGGTGTCGATGGCGGTGATGGTGTCGTCGGTGTTGGCGGTGATGAGGATCTTGCGGTCGGGGGATAGCGTTGCGGCGGTGGCATTTTTGCCGGTGGTGATGGCGCCGGTGACGGTGTTGGTGGCGGTGTTGAACGTCGTGACCTTACCGCTCAGCGTGGTGATGTAGCCGGTATTGGTGTCGTTGTTGACCACGATGTCGGTGGGGTTGGCGCCGACGGTGCCGGTGAGAAGTTTGACGGTGTTGTTGGACGTGTTGATGACCGAGACGGTGCCGCTGTTTTGGTTGGCGACATACGCGTAGTCGCCGTTGGGGCTAAACGCGATGCCCCCCGGGGCGGCCCCGACGTTGATCGAGGGTGTGGTGATCGCGTTGGTGCCGGTGGTGCTGATCTTGGTGAGCGTGTTCGATCCGGCGTTGGATATCCACAGTCGGGTGCCGTCGGGGCTGATGGCAAGGTGTTCGGGGTTGGTGCCGACATTGACGTTTTTGATGAAGGTCGGAGTGGCTGTGGAGGTGTTGATCACCGAGACGTTGTTGGATCCGCGGTTGGCCACGAACAGCCGCGAGCCGTCGGCAGTCATGACGATGTCGGTCGGTTGAATCGCACCGGGCAGACTGATCGGACTGCCAATCGGATTGCCGGTAGCGGTGTCAATCACCGTGATGGTGTTTGTCGTCTTGTTGGTGACGTATGCCCGAGAGCCATTGGCGTTGAGCACCACCCCAGCCGGATTGCCGGTGGCGGTGCCGCCTGCGTTGGCCAAGTCAACCGAGCCGCCCGGCGGCAATGCCGCCGCTGGGCCCGCGTCGGCGGCAGACATCAGCGCCATCCTGGCGCCGGCTTCCTCTTCGGACAGGGTTTGACTGGTGGTCAACGTCGCCACTGGGGCAGTGGCGGCAGTAGGGGGAGCTGTGGCCCTTTCGATTTCGCGGCGCGCGAAAGCCAGTACCGCCCACATCAGTGCGGGTGCACCCGGACTGTTCGGCGACGGGGCCAAGAGGCTGGTGAACGCGTCGGCGACCATCTTGACAGCGGAGACGACCGCGGTCGCCGGTGTGCTCGGCGCGGGCTCCGGGGCCAGAGTCGTTGTATTGGTAGCGGTTTGGGTGGGTGCTGCCAGCGCGGCGACTCGTGCTGTTGCGTTGGTCGTCGGACTCGGCGTTGAAGCCGTGGTCGGGCCGGTGATGCGTTGCAGGGTCGATTGCGTGGTCCGCGTGAAGGTGGTGACCGCAGTGCTGATCGGATCTGCGATTGCACCGGCCGAACTGGTCGCCTGTTGGTGCGTGCTGCCCTGCTTGGTTTCCGCTTTGGGCTTGGCTGGCTTGGCCGGCTCTTCGGCGAGTTCTTCTTCGACAGGTGGGGTTGTCTGGCCGCCGACGGTGGTACCCGCACCACCAGAAGCGCTCACAGTCGATGACGACGAGGTTCCGCCCACGGTGACCGTCGTATCGGACTTCGGTCCAGGCGCCGGGACCTTGGGCGGTGTGGGGTCGGGCGAGGCAGCCGGTGAGGCTTTGACTTTCGGCGAAGGGGTGCCGGTGGGATCCGGGTTCGACGTCGGTTTCTCTCCGACCGTCTCAGTTGAACCCTTGTCCGGGGTGGCCCACGCCGTGCCAGGAGTGCTAGCCACCGCTGCTCCTACGCCCAGCGCTACTGCAAGCGCTCCAACTCGGCCGACATACCTGGCATACCCCATGGCCTGTGCCTCCCCTGCAAAGAACCTGTGCCTTTCCTGACAGGAATGGCCATCGAACATTAGCCAGGATCCGAACAAGAGGAATCGGGGGTTTCCCTATGCATGCGGCCTGTAACTGGACTTACAGGAAGAAGCACATAAATTGACGATCTACGTGATTGCTAACGGTGAAAGCGCCTATCGAGGCGTATTTGCTGAATCAAAGGCAGCCAGAGCGGCGTCAAGAGGCGCCCGGCTAGACCTTGTGCGCGTACGCCGACCACTCAAGTTGCGACGCGGCCAGCTTGCGGCCAGTCGGCTCAATGTAGTTGCGCAAGAAATAATCTGGCCCCGCCTGCTCGTCGAGCTGCCAGCCGTATTCGGCGATGAACGCGGACACGTCGTCGGGGTCGAGCCCGAACCGCCACACCTGCTGACGTTGCCTGAAACGCTTGTAGAGAATGGCGGCGTCGTACATGTTCACCCCATCGATGAAGTCCTTACGGATGTAGGTGAACACCAACCGACTCCCCGCCGGCGTTGGCTGCAACGCGCCGAGCGTGGCCCGAACCGCATCCCCGGTCAGATACTGCGTCACACCTTCCCAAATGAAGAACGTGCGGCCGTCGGGGCGGTAGCCGTGTCCGGTCAGCGCACCGATTAGGTCGTCACGCTCAAAGTCCAAGGGCACCAGGTGAACCGACGCGGGCACCGAACCGATCGCACGCTGGACGGCGGCCTTCTTGCGCTCAATGTTGATCGGCAGGTCGACCTCGAAGATCGGGACGTCGGATCGGCGCGCGAGGCGATATGCCTTGGTGTCCAAGCCCGCACCGAAAACGACGACGGAGTCGATGCTTCCCAAGGCCTCGTCCAGCTTGTCGTCGATGTAGCGCTTGCGGCACGTGATCAACGACCACGAGCCGGGCACTGCCCGCTCGCCGGCAGCAATCGTCAGGCGACGCAGCAGCGGCCACCGCATCGCGCGCACCAATGCCCGTTGGCTTGCGGGCAGGATCGACAGGGCAAGGTCGTCGGAGACCAGGCGCCGTTCGGGCGCCTCGTACTGTTCGATGGCCGCCTGCACCATCGGGCCGAAGGCGGTCTGCGCAGCGGGGTTTCGTGCCATCAGCGCTTGTTGACGTACCCAGCGTCCACCGGCAGCGTCACGCCGGTGATGTAGCGGGCCTCGTCAGATACCATCCATGCGACCGCCGCGGCGATGTCCTCCACCTCGAGCACGGCAACCGGCATCGCGTTGCCCATGTCCGGTGGCCGTTTCGACTTGGCCATCATATTGGTGAGCCACTGACGGGTGTGGTCGTTGTCTATCATCGGCGTGTTCACACCGGTGGGGTGAATCGAATTGACCCGGATGCTATGAGGTGCAAGATGATTGGCATACGCACGCATCAGTCCGACCAAGCCGTGTTTGGCTGCCGTGTAGCCGAGCGAGCCTGGGTCGCCGCCGCCGATGCCGACTAGACCGGCGGCGGAACTGATCAGCACGATCGACCCTCCGTCGCTCTGCTCGATCATCCTCGGCATCGCCACCTCGACAGTGTTGTGCACACCGGTGAGGTTGACGTCGATGACATCACGCCAGCCGTCGGCGCCCGATTCCATCGGCGCGATGCCCGCGTTCGCGACGACAATGTCGAGCCTGCCTAATTCGTCGATACCCGATTGCACCGCCGTGGCCAACGACGTCTGATCGCGAACGTCGGCCTCACGCGCGACAATTCGCGCTCCGGTGTCTTCGACAAGCTTTACCGTCGCGGCCAGATCGTCGGCTGTGGCCATCGGATAGGGGACCGATGCGATCTGGTCACAGATGTCGATCGCGATGATGTTCGCACCATCGGACGCCAGCCGGACCGCCTCAGCACGGCCCTGACCGCGGGCCGCGCCGGTGATGAACGCAACCTTGCCTGCGAGAGAGCTCATCAGGGACGCAGCTGGCCCTTGGCCGGGTCGCCCGCCACAACGGGGGTGAGCATCTTGATGTCCGGTGCGCCGTCGAGGTGCTCGCCGACCGTTCCGAAGAGGGCCCCCACCGCGGGGGCGGTGCTGTGTGCCTTGAGTGCGTCGGCGTCGGCCCACTGTTCGACGAAAACAAAGGTGCCGTCGGCCTCGTGAAGCGAGTAGAGGTCGCAACCGGGTTCGGTGTGCACCGCCTCGATGGCCTGCCTACATGCCTCGCGCACCGCGTCGACCGACTCGGGCTTGGCTTTCATGGTTGCGACAACGGTGACGGGCATGGGCGATGGACTCCTCGATGAGTGCGATCCGGTCGAGCCCCACCCTACTTAGCCTGGCTTGTCACATCACGTCCACCCAGATGACGAAGGCGGCGGTGAATAGCGCGAGGAAAGCGAGGGCGATCGTGTCGCCCGTGCCAAGCCGCGTCGGGTCGGCGCGGCCGAGGCGGATCTCGCGGGCGATCAAGAACAGCGGAAAGGTCACGCTGATCGCGATCAGGAACCCGCCGATGATGTACGCCCACACGAACTTCACGTCGTGCTTGCGTGCCTCAATGACCATGAGGATCGCAGCGGCCAGCAGAAACAGTGCGATGTCCACGGTGAATGACCGCGAAGCGGGCGTCACCTTGAGGTCGTTGAAGAAGTTGAGCAGGAATCCGGCGGGGTCGTCGAAGTAGGCGATGTTCTGGCTCCACGTTGCGATCAATGCGGCGATCGCGATCGCGCCGTAAACAGCGCAGAGCACCTTGCTTGAGGCGGGAAGCGTCGTCCCGGCCTGGGTTGTCGTCATCTCGGCACCGTAGAGGCGATGCGGGCCCAATTGAGACCTTTCTGTGACCCGTGTGGCAGATGGTGAATATGGGGCCTGTGCGACTAGTCTTACAGCCATGCCTAGTAAGACCGCTGCGCGCTCCGGTGCCCGTTCGAGCAGGTCAAAGGCCGGTTCGCGCGGAGGGTCCCGGACGTCGCGGCCCTCGGCGGCCCGCCGCAAGCCGGCTCGTCGCAATCCGTCGGCCATCTCGTCCGCGGGAGCGACCGTCGGACGCGGCGTCCGCGCGGGCTGGTTGATGGTGGCCAAGGGCGCCGGATCCACCGCCCGCTCGGTCGGTCGGGCGCGCGATCTGGAGCCCGGACACCGCCGCGACGGCATTGCGCTGGCGCTGCTTGGCATCGCCGTGGTGATCGCCGCCAGCTCGTGGTTCGGCGCTGCGCGTCCTGTCGGTCAGTGGATCGATTCCTTCCTTCGGACACTGATCGGTTCGCCCGTCGTCCTCGTTCCGATTGCGCTCATCGGGATCGCCGTCGTGCTGATGCGCACGGAACCCGACCCCGAAGCGCGACCGCGGCTGATCCTCGGGACCGCGATGATCACCCTGCCCACCCTCGGGCTGTGGCATCTGTGGGCGGGTTCGCCGATGGACCCGATCCCGCGTCAGCACGCTGCGGGATTCCTCGGGTTCGCCATCGGCGGTCCGCTGTCGGATGGGTTGACCCAGTGGATCGCCGCGCCGCTGCTGTTCATGGGCGCGCTGTTCGGCCTGCTGCTGGTGACCGGCACGACGATCCGCGAGGTGCCGTCGACCGTGCAGCGGATGTTCTCCGCGCGCGCATTCCGCGGTGACGATTACGACGGGGACTACGACGAGGCAGAGCGTTACGCCGAGGAATCCGAGGACTTCTCCGACGGCTACTACGACGACCCGTCGGCCTACAACGATGACGAGCCGCAGGCGTGGCCCACCGGAACGCCCATGGACAACTATCCGATCGTCGACGAGGCGCCGACCATTCCGGAGCCAACCACGCGGACGCGAAAGAAGAAGCCCGCCAAGAAGGAAACGCTGACACTGGACCGGGTGGTCGACGGCCCGTACATCCTGCCGTCGCTGGAATTGCTGAAGGCGGGCGATCCGCCCAAGCGGCGCACCGCGGCCAATGACCGGATGGCCGAGTCGATTACCGAGGTGCTGCAGCAGTTCAAGGTCGACGCGGCCGTGACCGGCTGCACGCGCGGACCGACCGTCACGCGCTATGAAGTGGAGCTCGGCCCCGGCGTCAAGGTCGAGAAGATCACGCAGCTGCAGAAGAACATCGCCTATGCGGTGGCCACCGAAAGTGTGCGCATGCTCGCGCCGATCCCGGGGAAATCGGCAGTCGGCATCGAGGTGCCGAACTCCGACAGGGAGATGGTGCGCTTGGCCGACGTGCTGACCGACCCGTCCACCCGCGCCGACCACCATCCGCTGGTGATCGCGCTTGGCAAAGACATTGAGGGCGAGTACATCTCGTGGAATCTGGCGAAGATGCCGCACCTCTTGGTGGCCGGTTCCACCGGCTCGGGTAAGTCAAGCTTCATCAACTCGATGCTGATCTCGCTGCTGGCCAGGGCCACCCCGGAGGAAGTCAGGATGATCCTGATCGACCCGAAGATGGTGGAACTCACCCCGTACGAAGGCATTCCGCATCTGATCACGCCGATCGTCACCAATCCGAAGAAGGCGGCCGCTGCGCTGGCCTGGTTGGTGGAGGAGATGGAACAGCGCTACCAGGACATGCAGGCGTCCCGCGTCCGGCACATCGATGACTTCAACAAGAAGGTGAAATCGGGGGAGATCACTGCCCCGCTGGGCAGCCAGCGCGAGTACCGCCCGTATCCGTACGTGGTGGCGATCGTCGACGAGCTGGCCGACCTGATGATGACGGCGCCGCGCGACGTCGAGGACGCGGTCGTCCGGATTACCCAAAAGGCGCGTGCCGCGGGCATCCATCTCGTGCTGGCCACGCAGCGGCCGTCTGTCGACGTCGTCACCGGTCTGATCAAAACGAACGTGCCGTCCCGGCTGGCGTTCGCCACCTCGTCGCTCACCGACAGCCGCGTGATCCTGGACCAGCAGGGCGCCGAGAAACTGATCGGCATGGGCGACGGGCTGTTCATCCCGATGGGCGCGAACAAGGCTCTGCGACTGCAGGGCGCCTATATCACCGATGACGAGATCCACGCCGTCGTCCAGGCCTGCAAGGACCAGGCCGAGCCCGAGTACACCGAGGGTGTCACCGCCGCCAAGACCCACAGCGAGCGCACCGACGTCGACCCGGACATCGGCGACGATATGGACGTCTTCCTTCAGGCGGTCGAGCTGGTGGTATCGAGCCAGTTCGGGTCGACCTCGATGCTGCAGCGCAAGCTGCGGGTCGGCTTCGCCAAGGCGGGCCGGTTGATGGATCTGATGGAGACCCGCAGCATCGTCGGACCGAGCGAGGGCTCGAAGGCCCGCGAAGTGCTGGTCAAGCCGGACGAGCTCGCAGGGACGCTGGCGCTGATCCGCGGCGGCTCAGACGCCAACGGCAGCGACGGCGACCTCGACTAGATCCCGACGCCGACATCGCCGCGGATGCCGACCCTGACATCCGGTGGCGGCGGGAGCAGCGGCGGCTGGACTCCGACACACTGATTGTCGATCACTGCGGTGCAGTCTCCTGGCCCCGTACAGCCGTCCATCACGATCGGGCCGCTGCCACATTGTGGTGGATCGGCTTGCGCGGGTGCGGCCGCGATCAGGCCCGCGGCGGCGGCACAAGCCGCGGCGCTCACCAGACCAGGATCCGGCGACCCATGGATACACGGTACGCCTCAGAGCGAAAACGCCGAAGGCTCAGCATGTCTCGAACATTCCGGAGAGATGACGCTCGAGCTCTGACCAAGAAGTCTGGCCCTCGCGGAAGTAGCAACCGCCGACGACGATTTCCGCGGTCTCGTGCCCGTAAACGGTCAGTGTTACTTCCTCGCCGAAGCGGTGCAACATGTGCGCCACCGCCTCGGCCGTCCGCAGTGTGCGCTGTTCTCTTTCGGGTCCATCGGCGATGCCGATCGTCACGGACGTATCCGCGTACTCCGGTGAATGGGAAGCCCTGGTGTAGATGTCGAGCTGGTCTGCCGCGTCGACGAGACCGTTGATCTCGACGAACGCCGCCTTCGCGGCGTCGGTGGGCGGGGTCGGATTGGTCTCGTAGACATGTGGAGGGTGGATTTCGTCGGCGACCGGCACGAACCGCCAGGTCACCTGGGCGCGGTCGCCGATGTCCTCGGCGAGCTGGTTGGTGTCCACAACTTCGGCGTCGTTTCGCAGCGTGAGTTGGACGTAGCGGAATCGACTAGCGGAATTCCATGCCTGTTCGAGTCCGACGTGTGACGTGACAGGGGATCGTGTGGCGCTCAGCCACAGACCGACGCTGTCCGCGACCTGGTATGGGTCGGGCGGGAATTCGTGAGTGTCCTGGTTGAACCAGAACTCGGCCTGCGAGTAGTCAGGAACATAAGGATTCGGATGTGGCGCCATGGGGTGGCGCAGATGCAGGCGAGTGTCATGCCCGTCGAGCCCACCGCGGCTCATCCGATCGACGACCAATCCGGCAACCGCGACGGCCTGATCCGCCGTCACGTCCTTCGCGAGCCGTACGTCGAGCAGGAAGGTGTGCCGTTCGCCGATGCTCGAGATGTAGCCGAATTCGGTCCCCACAACGCCAGGCATTGAAGCGATCTCGCGCGCGACGGACTCGGCCTCGGCGCGACGGGTGCCGACCAGCACCCAGGCCGCGGCGGTCAACAGCGCCACGTTGACCAGCGCCAGCAAACCACGCAGGGTCACAGGTCGACGGTAGCGGCTACAGCGTCAACAGCATTCGCGTATTGCCGAGGATGTTCGGCTTGACGTAGGACAGGTCGAGGAACTCCGCGACACCGGTGTCGTAGGAGCGACACATCTCCTCGTACACCTCGGCGGTCACCGGCGTGCCGTCGATCTCCTCGAAGCCGTGACGGGAAAAGAACTCCACTTCGAAGGTGAGCACGAATATCCGCTCAAGGTGTAGTTCTCTGGCCACATCGAGCAACCGGTCGACGATCGCGTGTCCGACGCCTTGGCCCCTGACCTTCGGGTGCACCGCGACGGTGCGCACCTCGCCGAGGTCCGACCACAACACGTGCAGCGCGCCGCACCCGATCAGTTCACCGTCGAGTTCGGCGACCCAGAACTCCTGGACCGCCTCGTAGAGCGTTACCAGGTTCTTCTCCAGCAAGATCTTGCCGGAGTAGATGTCGACGAGAGCTTTGAGCGCTGGAACATCGGACGTGCGGGTACGCCGAATGACAAGCCGATCGGTCGCGGCGCTCACAGGTGGAGAGTATCGGCTGGGATGTTTGAGGCTGGCAACCGGATATTCTGTTGCGGTGTCGGGCCAACCTCATATCGAGCCGGTGGTTCCGCGCGCCAGCGTGGCGAACATCGCAAATGTGCTCACCGGCGTGCGTCTGGTGTTGGTTCCTGTCTTCCTGGTCCTGCTCTTCGTCGGCGATGGCCATGAAACATTTTGGCGGATAGCCGCATTCATCGTCTTCGCGGTTGCGGTGATCACCGACAGGTTCGACGGCGCACTGGCCCGCAGCTACGGAATGGTGACCGAGTTCGGAACGATGGCCGATCCGATCGCGGATAAGGCGCTCATCGGAGCGGCGTTGATCGGGCTGTCGATGCTTGGCGATCTGCCATGGTGGCTGACCGCGGTGATCCTGGTGCGCGAGATCGGCGTTACCGTCCTGCGGTTCGTGGTGTTGCGCCACGGCGTCATTCCTGCCAGTCGCGGAGGCAAGCTCAAGACCCTCGTCCAGGCCGTGGCGATCGGCCTGTTCGTGCTGCCGCTGTCGGGTACCTGGTTGTCGGCCGCATGGGTGGTGATGTGGGCCGCCGTCGTGCTGACGGTGATCACCGGCGTGGATTACGTCGTCTCGGCGGTCAAGGATTCGCGTGGACGACCCGCTGATCACTGACGACGCTCGCGCCCTGATCGCTGACCTGACCGTGCGCAGGCAGAGTGTCGCGACCGCTGAGTCATTGACTGCGGGCCTGCTCGCCGCGACCCTGGCCGGGGTGGCCGGGGCCAGCGTCGTGCTGCGTGGCGGCCTGGTCACCTATACCGAGGACACCAAGATCGGGCTGGCGGGAGTGGCGCCACAGCTGCTTGACGCCGTCGGCCCCGTCTCCGCCCCCACGGCCAGGGCGATGGCCGTCGGGGCCAGGCAGCGCTGCGCCGCGACCTGGGGAATTGGCCTGACCGGGGTGGCGGGGCCTGAGCCGCACGGCGGCCATCCGGTGGGCACGGTGTTTCTGGGCGTGGCAGGCCCCGTTGACACCGCGGTCATCGAGCTGGCGCTGGCGGGTTCACGCTGGGACATCCGGCTGGCGGCGGTGCACGAGGCCATCGCCAGACTGCGCGCGCTGGTCGAGGGACAGTGATCTGGCCGATCCGGGAACCAACCCGGGCTCGCGCAGCGTTGGCCTAGTAATCAAGCCCAGACGAGGGAGGAGAGCACGATGACACCATTGCTGCGCGAGGTGATCGGCGACGTGCTTCGTCGTGCCCGCACCGAGCAGGGCCGCACCCTGCGTGAGGTGTCCGACTCCGCCCGGGTCAGCCTCGGCTACCTATCTGAGGTGGAGCGCGGCCGCAAGGAGGCATCGAGCGAGCTGCTCAGCGCCATCTGCGGCGCACTGGACGTCCCGTTGTCCCGGGTGCTCTCCGACGCCGGCGACCAGATGGCTCACCAGGAAAGCCCCGATTTCGCCCCCGCGGGTTCAGCCAATATCGATGTCACCACGAAGGTTGTCATTCCTCAGGTCGTCTCGATGGCGGTGGCCTGAGTCGGTTCTGGGTGTGGTGATCGCCGCTGACCCGATAGATTGGGCAGCACGGTAAGTCCGTACGTGCAGAACACAGACACAGACACAAAGGCGGAGTGAACTCATGGCCAATCCGTTCGTCAAGGCGTGGCGCTATTTGATGGCGCTGTTCAGCTCGAAGGTGGACGAGTACGCCGATCCGAAGGTGCAGATCCAGCAGGCCATCGAGGATGCCCAGCGGCAGCACCAGGGGTTGACGCAGCAGGCGGCGCAGGTGATCGGCAATCAGCGTCAGCTGGAGATGCGGCTCAACCGGCAATTGGCAGACATCGAGAAGCTCCAGGTCAACGTCCGGCAGGCGCTAACCCTGGCCGACCAGTCCGTCGGCGCAGGCGACGCCGCCAAGGCCACCGAGTACAACAATGCCGCCGAGGCGTTCGCCGCGCAGCTGGTGACCGCCGAGCAGAGCGTCGAGGACCTCAAGGCGCTGCACGACCAGGCGCTGCAGGCCGCGGGACAGGCCAAGAAAGCGGTCGAGCAGAACGCGATGATGCTGCAGCAGAAGATCGCCGAGCGGACCAAGCTGCTCAGCCAGCTTGAGCAGGCCAAGATGCAGGAGCAGGTCTCCGCATCGCTGCAGTCGATGAGCGAGCTCGCTGCCCCGGGCAATACCCCGAGCCTCGACGAGGTCCGCCAGAAGATCGAACGCCGCTACGCCAACGCGATGGGCTCGGCCGAGCTCGCTCAGAATTCGGTGCAGGGCCGGATGATGGAGGTGCAGCAGGCCAGTGTGCAGATGGCCGGGCATTCTCGGCTGGAACAGATTCGCGCATCGATGCATGGTGAGCAGCTGCCTGCCGGTGGTACCGCTGCCACCGCTCCGGCCACACCGGCGGCCACCCAGCAGCCGACGCCGGAAAACCCGCTGTCGCAATAGCTTTCGTAGGACATGGCGATGAATTCACGAGCGGGTCGACCAGAGGCTTGGCGCTCGCTGGTGCAGCGTGGAGTCGACACCGCCGCGGAATGGTCGGATGTCGTGGCCGAAAAGCTCAATGCGGCAGCGGATCCGCGTGCCAAGTTGATGCGCAAACGGCGGTGGGCACTGCGGCTCGGGCTGTTCTTCACCGTCTCGTCGGTATTCTGGGTGGGAGTGACGGGTCTGCTGGCGTCGTGGAGCACGCCGGTGTGGGCATTGTTCATCCCGGCGCCGATCGCGGTCGGCGCGGCGTTCCTTGCGACGTTGTCCTTCCTGCGCTACCGCTGGCTTCGAGGCGAGCCCCTGCCGCCGCAACGGTCGAGGGCAGCGCGGCGGTTACCGCCGTGGGGGTCGGCGGCACGACAGCCGATGGCCGCCCTTGCTGCCTCCGAGCGAGGGTTGTTCTCACTGCTCGGCGTGATGGAGCGTGGACGGATGCTGCCCGCCGACGAACTTCGTGAGCTGACCGCGGCGGCCAACCAAACCGCCGCCACCATGGGCGCAACCGCCAACGAGGTGATGTCGATGGAGCGGGCGATCAGCTCGGCGCCGCAGTCGCGATCTCACCTCGCTCCGACGATCACCGCGTTCACAACGCAGCTCGACCACGGTGCCCGTCAGTACAACGAGATGGTCACCGCCGCAGCGCAGTTGGTGTCAGCGGCGAACGCCGGCTCGATGTCGAGCTCGCCGATGTCGCAGCAGCGCTACCGCGACGAGCTGGTGAGCGCCACCGACCGGCTGATGGGCTGGGCGCAGGCATTTGACGAGCTCGGCCACCTGCGCAGGGCTTAGACGTCGTGTGAGCTGGACGGTCCCGATCGGGGGCCGTACTTCGCGATATACGCCTCGTGAATGTGGGCGTTTTTCTGGCGCGAGTGTTCGTCGGCAAGGTTCGGATCGAACCCGTGTTTGCGCAGCATGTGGCGGCGCCAGACCTTGTTCAGCGCGTGTGAGAAGAACACGAACGGGATCAGGATCGGCAGCGTCATGGACAGATGCACGTCCAGCGTCGTCGGAATGAACCAGAACGGGATCATGATCAGGAATGCCGGAATGAAGACGCGGATCATCATTCGGACCGTCGCGCCCTTGCCGGCAAGGTCGTTTCGCACCCAGTCGCGCATCGAGTCGGGCAGCCGCCTGCCGTAGCAGTAGCTGATGTACTCCCAGAAGTTCGGCCGACTCCGTGCCGTTTCGTTGCTCACTACAACGTCTGGCGCAGCGACGGCACCACGATGGCGGCCAAGCCCCGCAGTGGCGCCTTGACGAGCCCCTCGAAGAAGTCGAAGTAGTCCCGCCACAGCGTGATGCGGCCGGCGTGGACCTCGAAGACCCCACACACCCAGAATTGAAGTCGCAGCGGCCCGATGACCAATGCGTCGGTGCGTTCGGTCAGCACCGTGTCGCCCTCGGCGGCGATCCGGTGAATCTTCACCTCGAAGCCGAATCGACCCTGTCCACGCCGAAACAGCTTCATGATGCGGTCACGACCACGGATGATCGGGAGTCCGACGTTGTGCCACGCGATGTTGTCAGCCATCGCGGCTTCGACGGTGTCGAAGTCCTCGTCCTGGAGTGCATAGAGGAAGGTCTCGACGGTACGGGCGTTGTCGACGTCTGAGCTCACTTGGGAAACCTGGTCGGTCATAGCTGCCAGCGTAGTAGGGATGCGCTGTGGCAGGGTAGGCCGCGTGCGGGTCGCCGTCGTTGCCGGACCAGATCCCGGGCACGCGTTTCCGGCCATTGCGCTATGCCTTCGGTTCCTCGCCGGCGGCGACACTCCGACGCTCCTCACAGGCACCGAGTGGCTGGAAACCGCACGTCGGGCGGGTGTGGAGGCCGTCGAACTCGACGGGCTCGACCCCACCTCAGACGACGACGACACCGACGCCGGAGCAAAGATCCACCATCGGGCCGCCAGGATGGCGGTGCTGAACGTGCCGCGCCTGCGCGACCTGGCGCCGGACCTGGTGGTGTCCGACGTGATCACCGCGTGCGGCGGGTTGGCCGCCGAGTTGATGGGTCTGCCGTGGATAGAGCTGACCCCGCACCCGCTGTACCGGCCGTCGAAGGGCCTGCCGCCGCTGGGCAGCGGGCTGGCCCCCGGCGTCGGTGTGCGAGGACGTATGCGCGACGCGGTGATGCGCGCACTGACGGCCCGCTCATGGCGCCAGGGCTTGCGCCAGCGTTCGGTAGCCCGGGCCGAAATCGGTTTGCCCGCAGCCGATCCCGGGCCGCTGCGGCGCCTGATTGCAACCCTGCCCGCGCTGGAGGTACCGCGCCCGGATTGGCCGCGCGAGGCCGTCGTTGTGGGACCCCTGCATTTCGAGCCGACGTCTTCGGTCCTGCCGGTGCCTTCCGGCCACGGGCCGGTGGTTGTCGTCGCGCCGTCGACGGCGGTGATCGGCACCCAAGGGCTGACCGAGCTGGCCCTTGAATCGCTGATACCGGGGGAGGTGCTGCCCTCCGGTGCGCGAATAGTGGTGTCGCAGCTGGGAGGACCCGCCGTCGAGGTGCCGCCGTGGGCGGCGGTCGGGCTGGGTCGGCAGGACGAACTCCTCACGCACGCCGACCTGGTGATCTGCGGCGGCGGACACGGCCTGGTGGCCAAGTCGCTGCTGGCCGGTGTGCCGATGGTGGTGGTGCCCGGTGGTGGCGACCAGTGGGAGATCGCGAATCGCCTTGTGCGGCAAGGCAGCGCGCAACTTGTCCGGCCGTTGACCGCGGATTCGTTGATCGATGCGGTCACCGACGTGTTGTCGATGCCGCAGTACCGCGAGGCCGCAAGGCGAGGCGGCGACAGCGTCGCCGACGTAGAAGATCCGGTACGCGTGTGCCATGAATCAGTCGCGCGGTCGGCGTAGGTTGGTCGGGTGCGGTTGACTGAATTCCAGGAACTCGTCGAGGGCCAGTTCGGGTCTGTGCGCGGCGAGTCGCTGCTCGTCGACCATGTGCTGACTGGGCTTGGTGGACGAACCCCCGTCCAGGCCATCGAGGACGGCGTCGACCCACGGGACGTCTGGCGGGCGTTATGCGCCGACTTCGACGTCCCGCGCGATCAATGGTGATTTGTGCACGATTTCCGGCGCTGAGCGCCGATTCTTGTGCACAAATCGCTACTTAGCCTCGCGGATGACCTAGCCGCTAGCTGTTCTGGTCGGCCGACGTTTTCCGGCCCTCATACGGAGGCACCTCAGGCTTAACGTCGCGCGGCGGCTCGTTCGTGAAACCCGTCTCGAAGTCGGGCTTTCCCCCGTCGTCGTAGGCGGGAACTGACTCATCGCCCTTGTACGTACCCGACGGCCTGTCCGAGGGTCCCCCCGACGGCTCATCAGATCCTGTGCCGCGTTTTCCTTGTTCTTCAGGCTTGGTCATGACAACTCCTTACGCCGCCGCAACCTGCGACGATGCTGTCAACGGGGTACCCGCGATTCGTCCTTGCGAACCCGGGCTGCTTGTACTCAGCCGCGCTGACCCAGTAGCTGCGCTGTTTCCCGGTGCAGCCGTCCGAAGTTGTAGTACGCGGCGCAGGCACCCTCGGGAGACACCATGCACGTGCCGATCGGCGTTTCGGGTGTGCATGCGGTGCCGAACACCTTGCACTCCCACGGCTTGATGACGCCCTTGAGCACCTCACCGCACTGACATGCCTTGGGGTCGGCGACCCGCACGCCGGGCATCTCGAACTTCTGTTCCGCGTCGAATTCGGCGTAATCGCGATGAACCTTCAGCGCACTCTGCGAGATGAAACCCAGCCCGCGCCACTCGAAGTGCGGTCGCAGCTCGAACGTCTCGGACATCAACTTCAGCGCCTGGGTGTTGCCCTCGGGCCGCACCACTCGCGTGTACTGATTCTCGATCTCGCAACGTCCGTCGCGGATCTGCTGCAACAGCATGTGCACCGACGCGAGGATGTCCAACGGCTCGAATCCCGCGACTACCATTGGTTTTCCGTACACCTCGGAAACGAACCGATAAGGCCGAATCCCCACCACGGTTGACACGTGGCCCGGCCCGAGGAAGCCCGAGAGCCGCAGATCGGGCGACTCGAGGATGGCCTTGATCGGCGGCACGATGGTGACGTGGTTGCAGAACACGCTGAAGTTGCGGACACCGAGCGCGCGGGCCCGAACCAGCGTGACCGCGGTGGACGGCGCCGTCGTCTCGAATCCGACCGCGAAGAACACCACGTGGCGATCGGGGTTGTCGACAGCCACCTTGAGCGCATCGAGCGGGGAGTACACGAATCGGACGTCGGCGCCGCGGGCCTTGGCCTCGATGAGATTGCCCTTCGACCCGGGCACCCGCATCATGTCGCCGAAGGTGGTGAAGATGACGCCGGGCTGTTCGGCCAGCCACATCGCGTCGTCTACGCGTCCCATCGGAATCACGCACACCGGACACCCGGGTCCGTGTACCAGCTCGACAGCTTCGGGCAGCAGGTGCTCGATTCCGTGCCGGTAGATGGTGTGCGTGTGGCCGCCGCACACCTCCATGAACTTGAAATGGTCGGCACCCGCCAGCTCGGTGATGGACTTGACCAACGCGCGCGCGGCCGCCGGGTCCCGGAATTCGTCGACGAACTTCATGTCAAGCCTCTCAAGCGATCTCGGACGAGTTGAATGCTTCTATCTCGTTGACGTAATCGGCACCCATCTTCTGCACCTGGTCGAGCGTCGTCTTTGCCTCGTGCTCGTCGATCTTCGCCATCGCGAAACCGACATGCACCAACACCCAATCTCCAACCTGCAGGTTGTCGTCGGCCAGCAGGCGCACACTGATGTTCCTTCGAACACCGTTCACGTCGACCTTGGCCAGGGACTGTTCGGCGTCGACGATCTCGACCACTTGACCTGGTATCCCAAGACACATCGTGAATCTCCTCTCAGCAGATCCGCGGCAGGGGATCGCCGACGAGCATGTCGACGATTCGGCTGCCGCCGAATGACGTTCGAAGCGCGACGATTCCGTGCGGTTCGGGGACGATCTCGCCCACGACCGCGGCGTCGGCGCCTTGCGGGTGTTCGCGCAGCGCCGAAACGGCCGCCTCAGCTTCATCGGCAGGAACGATGGCGACGAATTTGCCCTCGTTCGCCACGTACAGCGGGTCGATGCCGAGCATGTCGCAGGCGCCGAGCACCTGTGGCTGCACCGGCAGCTTGTCCTCGTCCAGGATGAGCGCGTATGGGGAGTCCTTGACCAGTTCGTTGGCCACCGTGCCGACGCCACCACGCGTCGCGTCGCGCATCCATCGCGTCGACGGCGCTGCCGCAAGCAGGATCTCGACCAGTTCGTGCACGGGTGCCGTGTCGGACGCGATGTCGGCGTCGATGGCCAGATCGCCGCGGGCCAGCATGACGGCCATCCCGTGTTCGCCGATCGTGCCGGACAGCACCACCTTGTCGCCGGCCGTGACGAGATCGCGGGACAGCTGCCTGCCTTCGGGGATCACGCCGACACCGGCGGTGGAGATGTAGACACCGTCGGCGGCGCCCTTGCCGACGACCTTCGTATCGCCGGTGACGATCTGCACGCCGGCCTTCGTCGCGGCCTCGCTCATATCCGCGACGATTTCGCGGAGTTCGGCGATCGGGAAACCCTCCTCGATCACGAACGCCGCCGACAGCCACTGTGGCCGGGCGCCCGACACCGCGAGGTCGTTGATCGTCCCATGCACGGCCACGTGGCCGATGGAGCCGCCAGGAAAGCGCCGCGGCGAAACGACATACGAGTCGGTCGAAAACGCCAGCCGTTCACCGGACGGCAGGCGCAGCGCCGCGGCGTCGCCGAGTTGTTCGAGTTCGTCGTTGCGGAACGCCTCGAGGAACACCGCGTCGACGAGCGCCGCCGATGACTTGCCGCCCGCTCCGTGCGCGAGGGTGACCACGTCGTCGAGCAGTCGGGGTCTGCGCTGCCGGAACTTGTCGATGCGTTCCAGAACGCGGTCTTCGCGGTCGGCCGTTGTGCTCATGCGTGCGCCTCCGTCAGTGGACGGGCCATGTGCTCCTGCGTGACCGACCACAGGCGATATCCGAGCAACGCGTGGCTCTCCTGAATGCGGTGGATGCTCTGCGAGTGCACGGTGAAACAGAAGTCGAGGTCCTCGGCTGCCGCCATCCTTCCGCCGTCGTGTCCGGCGAACCCGAGGGTGAGGACGCCCCGTTGATTGGCTTCGGTGATCGCCGTCATCAGATCTTCGGAGTTGCCCGACGTGGACAATGCGATCGCAACGTCGCGATCCCTTGCGTGAGCGATGATCTGGCGCTTGAAGATCAGCTCGAATCCGACGTCGTTGCCCAGTGCGGTCACCACCGCTTCGTCGGCGGCCAGCGACCAGGCGGCCACCGGTCGGCCCCGAGCGGGACGGCTGAACAGCGACGCCAGTGTCGCAGCGTCGGTGGAACTGCCGCCGTTACCCAGTGTGTAGAGCCTGCCGCCGCGCAGGAAGCGCTCGGCCATCGCAGCTCCCGCCGCGGTCAATGCGTCGGCGTACTCGTCGAGTGACTCCCGTTGCAGCCGTGCGCTTTCGGTGGCCTTGGCCCGTGCCGAGGCGGCAAGATCATCGAGAAGACCGGAGGCGTCTGTCTCCTCGGATTCGATGAACGGGTAGAGAAAGCCGGTGTTCTCGGGTTCATGGCCCGTCACATTCCCAGTCATGGGCTGTCCTCCAGACGTGTGATCGCCGTTCCGGCATGTACGAGCACCAGATCGTTGGCACGCACCCCGCCGATAAGGGTGGTGTCGACCCACTCCTCGCCGGTGGCCGTGCGCACGAGTGCTTGGTTGTCTACGTTTCCGGGGCTGGGCTCGAGCACCACCTCACCGAGCTGCCCGTCGTCGCTGCAGACCACGCATACCTCGTCCGCGCACTCCTGCGCGGGCGACTTCAAGAGGCCGGGATGTTCGAAGCAGACGTGGGTGAGCTCCCAGAGCAGGTGGTACATCAGCACGAATCGGCCCGTCGCGGGGACCATCGGATCGTCGGAGTCGATCCACAACACGTGATCGGCGGCGCCGACGGGTGGCCGCGGACCCGAACCGATCCACAGGGTCAGCACGCCCCACGCCTGGGCGCGCCGCATGGCGTCGATCACCGCGGGTTCGTCGGCCGACGCCACCGCGATCAGAAGATCGCCTGGCTGACTCGCGACCCGCGCCTGCGCCACCGGATCGGGTTCGACGAGCGCGACCGAGGGCAGAGCGCGCTTGCCCATGATCACCGGGTGGACGAACTCGACAGCGACATGATGGGCGTGCGGTTCCCATTGCGGCGAGATGACCCACAGTGTTGCGCCGTTGTGGAACCGGCGCGCGAGATCCAGCGCGGCGGCGGCCAAGTCGGCGGACAAATCCGTGCCGACGTAGGAGTCTCCAACTTGCTCGGTGATCGTCATTCTCGGTCTCCCCTCGGGGACATCTGCGCTTCGCGCGCAGCGTTGACCAGATCCAGCGTCGCCCGCGTCGCCGATTCCAGCGCTGCGCCCTCGCCATCGGTGAGCGTCGCGCACACCCAGTCCCAATGTGCGGACACCGTTGCACCGGGTTGCGGTGCGGGCGTGAGGGATACGCCGTCCTTGCTCCAGCTGACCCGCTCGTTCTCGGGGTGCCCGAGCGCCAGCTCGCCGGCGTCGAGCGTCAATGGGCGAGAGGTGAGCACCACCTGTTCACCTGACACCGATTGCACCGTTCCCCAGCGGATGCGGCAGTCCTGCATCACCTGAAGCGCGGTCTCCGGATCGCGGTCAAGGAACCGCACCCAGGGATACACCACGAAAACGTGGAAACTGTGGTGTGCCAATACCTCCGCGGTGGCGGGAACGGCGTCCAGCAGACCGGTGACCTGCCCCTTGAACGTGGTGCGCAGTCGGGCCAGCAGCGCCGCAGGGTCAACCTTTTCCAGTGACGGCCCGCCCACCCAATAGCTGTGGACGATGTCGTCATTCAGTGGTTCGGATCCGACGGCGTCGGCGATGGCGGTCAGGTAGGGCCACGCACCGTCGAATTCCTTGGCGTGCGTCGCGAGTTCCGACGGACCGTCGCCATCCGCTGGTCCGCAATAGCCGAGCTCATTCGGGGGGTACGCGTACTGGGCGAACATCGCGTGGCCAGTCGACAGTGTGTGGCTGTTCATCCGCAATTGCCCACTAACAGTTGACCCAATGCGATGCCGCCGTCGTTGGGAGGTACCCGCCGATGTGTGATGACATGAAATCCGCTGGTCCGCAGTCGCTCTAATGTCAGGCGGAGTAGCAGCGCATTCTGGAACACGCCGCCGGATAGTGCGACGGTCTGGGGTGCGTCCCTGTCTTCAGTCGCGAGCTTGACGACCAGATCGGCGACGGCGCAGTGGAACCGCGCCCCGATCACGCCGGCGGGTACGCCTGCACGGTGGTCGCGGACCACGGCATGTATCACCGGAGTCGGGTCGATCAACGCCGGGCTTCTCGAGCCGTCGATATCGAACGTGTAGGAACTCGTATCACCGTCAGCGCCACGGGCCAGCCCCTCCAGCTCGATTGCCGCCTGCGCTTCGTAGGCCACGACCTGGCGGACCCCGGTGAGTGCCGACACCGCGTCGAACAAGCGGCCCATGCTGGATGTCGGCACGCAACCAAGGCCTGTCTCGAGCTGTTGGCGCAGCACCCGTTGCTCGTCGGCCGGGCAGGCCGCCACCGGCGGTAGATCCGCATCCCATTCGATTCCTGCTGCCCATAGGTGGGCCAGCGCCATTCGGTATGGCCGCAGCACGCTGATGTCGCCGCCCGCCAGCGGCACGTAGGAGAGCTGCGCCAGTCGTTGGTAGCCCTTGTAATTGGCGAGCAACACCTCGCCGCCCCACACCGCCGCGTCGGATCCGTAACCGGTTCCGTCGAACGCGAATCCGAGCACCTGCTGCGATCCGTCCATGCCGTGCTCGGCCATCACCGCCGCGATGTGCGCGTGGTGGTGTTGCACGGTCCGCACTGGCCGGCCAGCGGCGTTGCGGTATGCCCACGCGCTCGACCGATACAGCGGATGGGCATCGGCCACAAGCACTTCGGGTTCTACGGCTGTCAGCTGCTGCAGGTGTTGCTGCGCCGCGTCGAAGGCGGACAGCGTGGCGAGATCGTCCATATCACCGATGTGCTGGCTCAGCCAGGCGTACTTCCCGTCAGCGACCGCCATCGTGTTCTTCAGATCGGCTCCGACCGCCATCGTGGGAGGCACCGAAACCGGCAGTGCGATCGGCAGTGGCGCATACCCACGGGAGCGCCGGATCGGTAGCTCCAGATCGTCAACGATGCGGACGACCGAGTCGTCACAGGGAACCAGGATGTCCCGATCGTGCATCAGCCAGCCGTCGGCGAGGTGTGAAAGCCGTTCGAGCGCATCGTCATCGGTGAAGCAGATCGGCTCTCCGCCGAGATTGCCTGACGTCATCACCAGGACGGGCGGGCCTGCGTCGTCTCCCGGCAATCCGAACAGCAACGTGTGCAGCGGCGTGTACGCCACCATGATGCCGAGATCGGGGTTGTGCGGCGCCACCGCGTCGGCGATGCGAGCGCCGTGCCGGCGGGGCGCCAGCACGATCGGCCGCTGCGGACTGCAGAGCAGACGAGCCGACGGGTCATCGAGGTCGGCGATCGCGCATGCCGTCGACAGGTCGGGCACCATCACCGCGAATGGCTTGTCCCCGCGCCGCTTTCGCCCTCGCAGCTCGGCGACCGCCTGCTCGTCATTGGCGTCGCATGCCAGGTGATACCCGCCGATTCCCTTGATCGCGAGGATGCCACCTTCGCGCAGCAGCCGTCGTGCCTGCAGCAGTGCATCCTCGCCGTCGGTCGAGCGACCGTCGCCGTCGCGGTAGCGCAGCGCCGGTCCGCAGTTCGGGCAGCACACCGGTTGGGCATGGAACCGCCGATCGGCGGGGTCGGCGTATTCGCGGGCGCACTCGGCGCACATCGCGAAGCGCGCCATGGTGGTGGATGCGCGGTCGTACGGCAGTGCGCTGATTATGGTGAAACGCGGTCCGCAGTTGGTGCAGTTGACGAACGCGTGGCGGTAGCGCCTGTTGGACGGGTCGCGCTGTTCGGCCGCACAATCCGCACATATGGCGACATCGGGGGAGGCCAGCGTACGGCCTCCGTCGGACCGCGACGTGTCGGCGATGGTGAAGCCTGTGCCGCCGACGGTCGGGATAACGTGCGTTTCAATCGATTCGACGACGGCCAGTGGTGGCGGTTGGTTGCGCAGCTGCGCGAGGAACTGGTCGATTTCGGCGGGGTCGCCCTCCACTTCGACGATGGCGCCGGAGGTGTCGTTGCGCACGGACCCGGACAGTCCGAGGGCGGCCGCGCATGCGTAGACGAATGGTCGGAAACCGACGCCCTGGACCACTCCGCGAACGCAGACCCGTATCCGGCGCCGAGCGATCATGGCGACGTCTCGATGTCTCGGCCTCTGCCCATGAGTTCAAGGCCTTCCATCGCCGCGTCAGCGCCGGCCTTGTCGGTCTTCTCGACGGCGAAGCCCATGTGGATGATCACCCAGTCGCCGGGCGCGAAGGTCTCCTCGGGCAGCATCCCGATGTTGACCTTGCGCTGTTCACCCGCAACATCGACGAGGGCGAGCTGGTCGCCGTAGCCCTCCAGCATGTGGATGACTTGTCCCGGGATCCCCAGACACATGGGTTCAGCCTTCCCTGACCGGTGCTCGCGCCAGCAGATTGCTCAGCACATCCTCGATTGCGCGCACCGCATCGGGCACAGCGCTTCCGACCGCTTCGGAC
Source organism: uncultured Actinomycetota bacterium (assembly GCA_963766465.1). GTDB lineage: Bacteria > Actinomycetota > Actinomycetes > Mycobacteriales > Mycobacteriaceae > Mycobacterium. Next base: position 449,282 of record CAVXZT010000007.1, on the reverse strand, counting down.
AACCCGATGCCTTCGTCGACGTTGGCGACTTCGCAGCCGATCACAATCGTGTACGGCGGTGTGCCGCCCAACGCATTGAGGCTCGCGAACACCGCGCCCGGGTCCATCGCGTGGGCATCCAGACCTGAAGCGGCGGCCAGACTTTCATGGTCTGCCTCGAAGACGTGCAATGTCCCGGGCGCACCATTGTTGGGGATCGCGTCGACGAGTACCAACGCATCGCATCCGTCGAGCAGGTCATAGGCCAGATGCATTCCCCTGATGCCGTAGTCCACCAGCTCGACGTGCGGGCCGCCGAGCTCTTGCGGGACATGGCGCATCACCTCGGGGCCGAAGCCGTCGTCCCCGAAGAAGATGTTGCCGATCCCGGCTACCAGGATTCGGGACGTGATTACACCTCGCAGACTGTTACATGCGCCGGATCTTTAGGTAGCGCATGGCATCCGGGATCGACATGACTCCAACCATCGCGCCGCCGACTACGACGGCAGCCACCACCCCTATTGCGACCCAACCCACTACTTCCATTTCGAACTCCTTTCAATGAGTGGTTCCACCTCGTCTGGTGCGAAATACAAGTACCGGCCATACCAGTCGTGCAGGTCGGCGGCCGGATCGTCCTCGATGACGACGCCGACGTGCTGGTCACCGTCGACGTCCTCGTGAACGGAGGTGACGCGCGCGATCTTGTCGGCGTAGAAGAGGTCCTGGGCATCGGCCCTGCGCGACGGCCGCAGCCGGACCCGGGTGCCGCGGGTCACCCGAGTGCCGTTGACCAATATGGAATCGATGTCTGGGCGAACAGCGTTGTCGGCCAGCGGGTCCCACCAGTCCACACCTTCAGGAATTTCGGGTATCAACTGGCCTTCTGGCGCGCCGGCATGCGGATTGCGCAGCACACCGTGCAGATCCAGCATCGCCTCCGGCGACATCGAGTCGCATCTGTCGATGATCCCGGCCGCCAACGGGTCGGTGGCGCGCGCCTGTGCCTTCTCCTCGTCGGTCATCGTCATGACTCGCAATGTGAGGATCTCGTCGATCTCCGTGGAGTCGAACAGCGCACCCTTACTCTGTTCGGCGATCTCGGGATAGTCGTAGAGAATGATTGGCGACACCAACATCAAATCGCCAGTCGGGCCCTTGTTCGATGTCGCCACCGATGCGGCTCCGACGAGCACCGGGAAGCACCGGTGGTGCTTGCACCGCGACACCGCATCAGCAGCTGCGTCGGGCGGTTCCAGCAGTGACACGAATTCCCCGTCGGTGACTTCGATCAGCAGGTGCGTGCCGATCAAGGAGGTCGCGATCGCTTCGTCCTTGTCCGCGGCCGGAGGCGCGGCATTGCGCACCTCGAAGGTAAGCCGCAGCAGATCGCCGTCCTTGTCGGCGGAGATGTCGAGGTGACCGTGCAGCGAGCGGCGGGTGCGGACCAGCCTGCCGCCTTCCACCGTTTCGACGTCGGTCCCCGCGGGAACCGAGATGTCAAGCGTGCGGGGCAGGCTCGTGACGCGGAGCGGGTCCAGCGTGATATTGCGTTCGACCGCCTCGTCCCAGCTGACCCACGCGGTCGAACCGGCGACCAGCTGGTCGACCCGTTCGAAGCGGCCGTCGCCGACTTCACGCTCGACCCCGCGGTGCTGCAACTGCAGGAACCGCACTACACCGGAGAGCGACGGGACCCCGTAGGACCGCACCAGCACCTGCGCGGACAACGTGCCGTCCTCACCGATACCTGTGTCCGCCGCGCCCTGCGGCCCGAGCACGCCGAACTGCCAGCGGGACTGATTCTTGCTTGAGCTGGCGCGGTACGGGTAGAGCAGATATCCCTCGTACAACACCGCGTCGGCGACGGCGCGTGCCCGATCCCAGTTGGCGCTCATGAGATCTCCCTTGCCGAGACGTCCGCCAGCAGCGCGGTGATCGCGTCGTCGAACCCGAGCAGACCCCGCGCCGATCGATACGCAGCAAGCGCGTCGATGGTGTCGCGGTCCAGCCGCAGCCACCCGGTGTTCGGAAAGTGCTGCTGGATCAGATCACGCCAGACGGACACGGGCATGTCGTAGCGTTCCTCGCGGTCCCATGGCACCTGCTGAACGGCGAAGCCCTTGGCGCCTGGGCCGAATACCGTTCCGCTCCACAAGAACTGCAGGGGGATGGTGCCGTCGCGCAGCGCATGTAGGTACTTCGTCGCCGCCACCTCGAAGTCATAGGTGCACTCGAGGGGTAGCTGGATTTGGGTCGTACCAGTGAATCCCTGCACCATCGCGGTGGCGTGTTGCCACAGGAAGGAGTGTTGTGTGGCAGCCCAGCGCTCCCGCGGCCCGAACAAATCCATCAGCTCCGCGGCTTCTTCGTCGGAATATTGGCGCCGCGACGGCTCGATACGAACCTGGCAGCGCAATGCGATCGCGTGCACCGGCTCCTCGCTGACAGAGGCGATGCCGACCCGAGCCATCAGGATCGGCGTCACCGCGTACGGTTCCGGCAGGATTTCGAGAACGGCGAACGTCACATCGGTCATCGCGCCACCACCCGGCCGCGGTCGTCGAGCAGTTCGAAGAACTCGTCGATGTAATTGCGTACGTCCTGACCGCCGTCGAAGCCGTGCCACATCATCCGCAGCCGGCCGACGAACTCGTAGCACGCATCGATCGGGACCAAATAGGCCTGCGGAGAGGCGGTTTCATCATCGGGCACCCGTACCAGCAATGCCTCGGTGTCCGCAGCGATGGTGTCCGCCCTGGGGTCGGCGGTGCGGATGTCCGCCCACGCCTGCAGATCCAGCTCTGACTCGGTGGCGCCCGCCGGGCCGGGGTAGAACGCCACTGTTCGCTCGAGCGCTGAGTTGTGAAAGAAGAACGCCAGCCCGACCGGTATCTGCAGCGCCTCCCACTGGCGACGGTCAAGCGCGAAATCCGGGAACGCGAGGTAGCGGTCGGGGATGGCGCGGAAGCGTAGCTCGGCCTCGGTATCGGTGAACAGCAGATAACAGCCGCGGCACACACACATCAGTTGGCGGCCTTCGAGGTTCACCACATGCTGGTGTTCGTCGGCGATGTCCTCCGAGCACATCTCGCAGCGTTCGCCCGCAGCCACGGGAGCCGCGCGGTTGGCGCGGATGCGGGCCAGCACATCGAACGCACCGTCCATCACGCCACCCCTTGCGGCACGGCCATCGAGAGCACACCGTCCCGCACCAGGACAGGAATCGGATCGAGGTGACTATCGCCACCGACGCCGGCACCCGCGTGCACCACGTCGAAGCCGGCACCGCAGTTCGGACACCTCAGCACCGCTCCGCTCAGCTGCGCGCCCGCCAACGTGGACAGGCAACTGGGGCAATTGTCGCGGTACGCGAACACGTCACTGCCGACGCGGCACACCAGCGCCGTGGCACCCGCCACCCGGAAGCCGCCGACCTCGCCGTCGCCCAGCTCGGCTAGCTCGGGGACCGGCTGCCACTCCGTCCGGTGTCCATTCGAATGCATCCGGGTCATCAGCGTGTCCGCGGGAATCAAACTTGGACCGGAATCCTTTTCCGCAGCAACGACTTCGATCGATGAGATCTCCGGCGCGGCGGCACGCACCGCGTCCTCGACGGCCAGCTCCAACGTGACCGATGACGACGGACACGTCTTGCAGCTGCCCTGGAACTGAAGGCGAACCACACCGTCGTCCACGCCGAGTAACGACACGTCACCGCCGTGGGACCCTAGGTAGGGCCGGACGCTGTCCAGCGCGTCGGCCACCCGCCGCTCGACGTTGTACGGATGCAACCCGTGCACCAGCAGGAGGCTGGCGACGAGGTCGTCGGCCGCGAATCGGCGGGCAAGGCCCGGATCCGCGGCCAACCCCATACCCATCATCCGCTCGAGCACCGCCCCGTAGAGGTCGGTCACCTCGCGGACGAGTTGCTCCGCGCGTTCCCGTGCGGCGGCGCCGCCCGAGGAGGACGCGTCGAGGAGGGTTTGGATGCGATCGCCCGCCGTGCGCCACTGTTCGTCGTCCTGGGTTTCGTCCGGGCCTGGCAGTGTCGGCGGGGCCATACCTTATTCCCCGGTTACGGATTGGGTGGGGGAGTGCAGTAGGTCCAGTGACTTCCCCTTACCCAGATACATGTGCACGCCGCACGGCAGGCACGGATCGAAACTGCGGACCGTTCGCATGATGTCGATGCCCTTGAAGTGCTCCCTGTCGTTCTCCTCGAAGATCGGCTGGCCCTGCACCGCGTCCTCGTACGGCCCAGGTGTGCCGTAGCTGTCCCGAGGATTGGCGTTCCACGGTGTCGGCGGATACGGGTGGTAGTTCGCGATCTTGCCGTCGCGAATCACCATGTGGTGGCTGAGCACACCGCGCACCGCCTCGGTGAACCCGCAGCCGATGCCCTCGTCGGGCACGGTGAACTTCTCCCAGGTCTTGGTGCGGCCGGCGCGGATCTCCACAAGCGCCTTCTCGGCGAAGTGAAGCGCGCATGCTGCGGCATAGGCCTGGAAGTACGTCCGTGCGCGGTTGCGCTCGAGCGTGTTGCTTCCGTACGAAGGAACCTTCCACTCGAACGACACGGGCCCCTTGAGCGCGGTCTTCGGCAGATTGATCTGCACGCTGTTGCCCGTGGCCTTCACGTAGCCGATGTCGACAAGGCCGGCGAGCGCGGTCGCCCACAATCGGGCCAGCGGCCCGCCGCCGGTATCCAGTGCCAAATGGTCCGTGCCGTCGAACCAACGTGGCGACATCACCCAGCTGTACTTGTTCTCGAAGTCGCGCTTCTGCGGCCTCGGGTTGGTGTGCTGGTTCCACGGGTGCCGCCGATCGATCGGGTTGCCGAGCGGGTCGTTCTTGACGAACATCTCCTGGTCGGTCCAGTCGTCGTAATACGAGTGCCCCAACAGGATTCGGATGCCGAGGTTGATGTCCACCAGCGAATGGGTGTGCAGCTTGCCGTCGATAACCACGCCGGGCGTCACGAACATGGCGTCGCCCCAGCGCTCCATGTCCTTGTAGGCGAAGTTGCAGACCTCGGGGTCCTGGAACGAGCCCCAGCAGCCCAGCAGGGTTCGCCGCAGACCCACCTGGTCGTAACCGGGAAGGGCTTCGTAGAAGAAGTCGAAGAGGTCGTCATGCATGGGCACGACCGCCTTCATGAACTCCACGTAGCGCATCAGCCGAGTCATGTAGTCCGTCATCAGCTGAATCGTTGCGGTGGTGCCAATTCCACCGGGGTACAGCGTTGACGGATGGACGTGCCTGCCTTCCATGAGGCAGAACATCTCTCGGGTCCACCGGCTGACCTGCAGGGCCTCGCGGTAGAACTCGCCGGTGAACGGGTTGAGCGCCCGCATGATGTCGGCGATGGTCCGGTAGCCGTGCATATCCGCATGCGGAGACTGCGTGTTCTCGGCCTTGGCGAGCACACTCGGATTGGTCTCGGACACCATCTTCTCGCAGTAGTCCACGCCGACCAGGTTCTCTTGGAAGATGTTGTGGTCGAACATGTACTCCGCGGCCTCACCGAGGTTGATGAGCCACTCACCGAGGTGCGGCGGCTTCACGCCATAGGCCATGTTCTGGCAGTAGCAGGAACACGTGGCGTGGTTGTCACCGCAGATGCCGCAGATACGGCTGGTGATGAAGTGGGCGTCGCGAGGATCCTTGCCCTTCATGAAGATCGAATATCCACGGAAGATCGACGATGTGCTGTGGCACTCGACGACTTCCCTGTTGTCGAAGTCGATCTTGGTGTAGATGCCGAGGCTGCCGACGATGCGGGTGATTGGATCCCACGCCATCTCCACCAATTGGCCGGGATCCCGCTTCACATGTGACGGCTCTGGGATGATCGTTGTCATCGAACTGTTCTCTTTCGTCTAATGGACAGCGCCGCAAGACTTTCGGCGAGGGAAAACGCGCGTGCAGCAGCCCCGGGGAGGGCCTGCACCTACCAGGTGCGGGTCGCTCCGGTTTCGAGTTTCGAACCGGGATGCCGCCACTTTGGTTCTTTGTCCACCGTGCGGCCTGTGATGTGGCGAAGGTTGCGAATGACCGAGCCGTACAGACCCGACGCCGTCGTCGAAACCTTGCCGCCAGGGGGTTCATCCATGAACGGCATGAACTTGTCCGGGAAGCCGGGCATCGTGCATCCGATGCAGATGCCGCCGACGTTCGGGCAGCCACCGATGCCGTTGACCCATCCCCGCTTGGGGACGTTGCACTTGACGACCGGACCCCAGCAGCCCAGTTTCACAATGCATTTCGGCGAGCCGTATTCGGTGGCGAAGTCGCCCTGCTCGTAGTAGCCCGCCCGGTCACAACCCTCGTGAACCGTGGCGCCGAACAGCCACTTGGGCCGCAGCGCGTCGTCAAGTGGGATCATCGGTGCCTGGCCGGTCGCCATGTAGAGCAGATAGGTCAGCGTCTCTGCCATGTTGTCTGGATGCGCAGGGCAACCAGGCACACACACGATCGGGATGCCCGCCTTGCTCTTCCAGTCCCACCCGAGATAGTCGGGCACACCCATCGCTCCGGTTGGATTACCTGCCATGGCGTGGATTCCGCCGTACGTGGCGCAGGTTCCGACCGCGACGACCGCGGTGGCCTTCGGTGTCAGCCGGTCCAGCCATTCGCTTGTCGTCATCGGCTGACCGGTCGCGGGGTCATTGCCGAACCCGCACCAGTAGCCTTCATCCTTGATCGCCTCGTTGGGAATGGACCCCTCGACGACAAGGACAAACGGCTCCAACTCGCCGCGTTCGGCCTTGAAGAACCACTCCAGGAAATCGTCGGCGCCACCGGTCGGGCCGCACTCGAAATCGATAAGGGGCCAGTGCACGGCGATCTTGGGCAGACCGGGGAGTGCGCCTAGCGCAATTTCCTCGATGCTGGGTTGGGTGGCCGCAGTCAACGCCACCGAATCGCCGTCACAACTCAAACCCGCGTTGATCCATAAGACATGGATCAACGCCTCTTCCGCTTTGACTGCTGCTTCGCTTGGCATGCGTCACAGCTTTCCGGGGCCGGGGCTGGCGGCCCACCTAGCGCGGGGCTCGCTCGCGGCCCCCAGGATTTTGCCTGCGCCCGCTTCTAGAGCGCTAATTCTCGGTTTACTCCGGGCGCTATGTCTTGTCAACGAGTCTTAGGTACAAAGTTCGGCTTTGCCAGATCGCCGATCCTCGCGCGGATCCAGTCGTACCATGCGTCAATATTCTCCCCGCTCGACGCGGAAAGAGGCAACGCTTCGACGCCGGGGTTCACCGACCGCACGTAGCCCAAACATGTTTCAAGATCAAAGGTTACGTAGGGAACAAGATCGATCTTGTTGATGACCACGAGTCCGGCGGCGGCGAACATGTGCGGGTACTTCAGCGGCTTGTCCTGACCCTCGGTCACCGATATCACGACGACTTTGCAGTGCTCGCCGAGATCGAAAAGCGCCGGACACACGAGATTGCCGACGTTTTCGATGAGGAGCAGTGAGTCTGGCTCCGGATCTAGTGCGTGAAGTGCGCGATGAACCATATCGGCGTCGAGGTGACACCCGGCGCCGGTGTTGATTTGCACCGCGCGTGCCCCTGCCGCCCGTATGCGTTCCGCGTCGAGCAATGTTTCCTGGTCGCCCTCGATGACGGCGACAGGGCGGATGCCTCCGAGCTCACGAATAGTGCGTTCGAGCAGAGTCGTCTTGCCCGCGCCCGGCGAGCTGGTGACGTTCAGCGCAAGGATGTTGCGCTCCGCCAGCCATCCGCGATTCTGCTCGGCGATGAGGTCGTTCTTCGCCAGAACCTTCTGCTCGAGGGAGATCGTTTCGGTATGGACGTGGGTGTGCTCGTGCGAGTGGCCGTGATCGTGGTCGTGGTGACCATCGCCTGCCAGGGTGATCACCGCTGAATCGTCGCCGCAGCCGCACGTTGCGCACATGGTCAGCTCACTTCCATCGAGAGAATTTTCAGGTCCCGTCCAGCGAGCACTTCGACATCGGCACTGCCGCAGGGACACAACAAGATCAAGTCGTGAAGTTCGAATTCTTTTGCGCAGGTGCGGCAGCGGGCCGCGCCGGGTTGCACGTCGAGGTCGAGACGCGCACCGTCGGCCACGGTGCCTTCTGTGGCGAGCTCGAAGCAGAACAGCATCGAGTCGGGGACGACGGCGCAGAGCGCTCCGATCTCCAACTTGATGCTGTGCACCCGGCGACCCGCGGCGTGTTCGCACACCGCGTCGACAACACTTTGCGTGATCGCCATTTCGTGCACGGTTACCCCGTTCCTGCAGGGATGACCCCACCATAGGCGTGTAAGCCTCTTCCGGTGAACAGACGCAAAATCGCATTGATACACCGTCGGGTGTGCGACTTTGCGTCTGTTCGCGGCTCGTGCGTGCGCCGAGCCTCATCCGGCTCATCGAGTTCTGCACCAGGGTCGTGTTCGGCGCGGATCTACAGCCATGGCGCAGAACCAGGTGCAACCAATGGCTCATCCCGCGAGCGTTCGGCGTGTCAGCTTGAATCGAACAGGTGTTCGTCTACTGTGGGCAGTGTTCGACGGCTAGATGCTGGTCAGGCCGACTTGTCGGTGGCTGCCTCTAGCGTCACGGCCAACTTGATCGACACCGATCAACCGGACACTCACGAGGATGGAGACCACCCATGACACAAGGCCCCGACCGCGAGAAAGCCCTCGAGCTGGCCCTCGCGCAGATCGAGAAGAGTCACGGCAAAGGTTCGGTGATGCGGCTCGGCGACGAGATACGCCAGCCGATCTCCGTCATCCCCACCGGCTCGATCGCCCTGGACGTGGCGCTCGGAATCGGCGGGCTCCCGCGCGGCCGGGTCATCGAGATCTACGGTCCGGAATCCTCGGGTAAGACCACCGTCGCGCTGCATGCCGTCGCCAACGCCCAGGCTGCCGGCGGCATCGCCGCGTTCATCGATGCCGAGCACGCGCTGGACCCGGACTATGCAGCCAAGCTCGGCGTGGACACCGACTCCCTGTTGGTCTCCCAGCCGGACACCGGCGAGCAGGCGCTGGAGATCGCCGACATGCTGATCCGATCGGGCGCGCTGGACATCCTGGTCATCGACTCGGTGGCCGCGCTGGTGCCGCGGGCGGAGATCGAAGGTGAGATGGGGGACAGCCACGTCGGCCTGCAAGCTCGATTGATGAGCCAGGCACTGCGGAAACTCACTGGTGCACTGAGCAATTCGGGTACCACCGCGATCTTCATCAACCAGCTTCGCGAAAAAATCGGAGTGATGTTCGGAAGTCCGGAAACGACAACGGGCGGAAAGGCTTTGAAGTTCTATGCCTCGGTTCGCTTGGACGTCAGGAGAATTGAAACCCTGAAGGACGGCACCGACGCGGTCGGCAACCGCACCCGCTGCAAGGTCGTTAAGAACAAGATGGCGCCGCCGTTCAAACAGGCCGAGTTCGACATCCTCTACGGCAAGGGCATCAGCAGGGAAGGCTCGCTCATCGACATGGGTGTCGAGCAGGGCTTCATCCGCAAGTCCGGCTCCTGGTTCACCTATGAGGGCGAGCAGCTGGGGCAGGGCAAGGAGAACGCCCGCACCTTCCTGATGGAGAACGCCGACGTGGCCAACGAGATCGAGAAGAAGATCAAGGAAAAGCTCGGTATCGGTGCCGTCGTGACCGCTGACTTACCGGCAAATGACGAAGTCCTGCCCGCCCCCGTCGACTTCTGAGGTCCCTCGCGAGGAGCAGGCGCGAGCCCTGTGCCTGCGTCTGCTCACCGCGAGAGCGCGAACGCGTGCGGAGCTGGCTGGTCAGTTGGCCAAGCGGGGATACCCCGATGACGTCAGCGGCCGCGTGCTCGATCGGCTGACCCAGGTCGGCCTCGTCGACGACGTCGACTTCGCCCAGCAGTGGGTGCAGTCGCGACGAGTGAACGCCGGAAAAGGCAAGCGCGCCTTGGCTGCTGAGCTGCGGACCAAGGGCGTGGACAACGAGGTGATCACCGCAGCACTCGCCGACATCGATGCGGGCGCAGAGCGGGAGCGCGCCGAGCAGCTGGTCCGCGACAAGCTGCGACGAGAAAAGCTCGGTGACGGTGATGACACGAAGGTGACGCGCAGGCTGGTCGGGATGCTGGCCCGCCGCGGCTACGGCCAGTCGATGGCCGTCGACGTGGTTACGTGTGAACTGGCGAACGAGCGGGAGCGGCGTCGGGTCTAGATGGTGCCGCCGGCGCCCGCGCCGAACGTACCTGTCGTCACGGGCTGGATGTGCAAGGGGGCCGGGCCCTTACGGGATCGGCGCATGCGACCTTCGAGCCACGTCGCAAACCAGGATAGGCCGAAGTTGACACTGATCATCAGCACCGCGATGACGATCAACGCGGGGACGTAGTTGCCGTAGGCCGCGCCGACCTGAGTGCCTTGGCGGACCATCTCGAGGAAGGTGATCTGGTAGCCGATCGCGGTGTCCTTGAGAACGACCACCATCTGCGAGATCAGCACCGGCAACATCGATGTGATGGCCTGCGGCAGCAGGATTGCCCGCATGGTCTGGCCCCAGCTCAGGCCGAGCGCGGATGCGGCCTCCGACTGTCCGCGGGGTAGCGCGTTGACGCCGGCACGGACGATCTCGGCGATGACGGCACCGTTGTACAGAGTCAGGCCTGTGATGACGCCCGCCAACGCCAGGTGCTTGGACGGGAACATGTCGTAATCCGCGTATACGAAGTACGCGAAGATCATCATGATCAGCACGGGCACCGCGCGGAAGAACTCGACGAACACCGAGCACGGCCAGCGGATTGCGCCGTGGGTGGACATTCTGCCGACGCCGAGCACGAATCCCAGCGCCAACGCCAACACGATCGACACGGCGGCGGCAGTCAGCGTGCCCTGCACGCCGGGCAGGACGTAGGTCTTCCACAGGTTGGCCGTCAGGAACGGCTCCCACTTCGCGGCGGTGAGTTGACCCTTCGAGTTCAGCTGGGAGTACACCACCCAGATCACCAGCGCGATGACCAGCGCCGTGACGACGTTGAACACCCGGTTGCGGGCCAGGGCGCGCGGCCCCGGTGCGTCGAAGAGAACGGAACCCGCCATCAAAGTGCTCTGTTCTTCGCGCCAGCGCTCATCACCGTGCCACCGCCAGCCGCTTGCCGAGCCAGCCGAAGAACAGCCCCATCGGCAGCGTCAGGATGACGAACCCGACCATGAAGATGGCGCCGATGTAGAGCAGCGCCGCCTCGTTCTCGATCATCGTCTTCATCAACAACGCGGCCTCCGCCACGCCGATGGCCGATGCGATCGTGGTGTTCTTCGTCAACGCGATCAGCACCGAGCCGAGCGGAATGATCACCGCGCGAAACGCTTGCGGCAGCAAGATGATTCGCAGATTCTGGCTGAACGTCAACCCCAACGACCGCGCGGCTTCGGCCTGGCCGAGGGGCACCGTGTTCACCCCCGAGCGCACCGTCTCACACACGAACGCTGCTGTGTAGACGGTGAACCCGAGTATCGCCAGCCGGAAGTTGCTGTCCTCGATCGACGTCAGCGACTTCGAATCCACCAGTGTGATGCCAAGCGTCTGGGCGAGCCCGAACGAGCAAAACAGGATGATCAGCGTCAGCGGCGTGTTGCGCACCACGTTGACGTAGGTCGTTCCTATCCAGTTCATCATCGGCACCGGCGACAGCCGCATCGCGGCCAGCAGCGTGCCAAGGATGAGTGCACCGATGGCCGAATACACCGTCAACTGGATGGTGGTCCAGAACGCCTCGAAGATCTGGCCCTGGTACTTACTGAACAGCTCCACGTCGGCAGGTGGCCGCTTACTTGTCGACCGGCGGCGGCGTTGGGGCCGTGATGCCCGCAGGTCCGAGGTTCTTGTCGAACGCCGCCTTCCAAGCGCCGTCCTGCTCCATCTTGGTGATCGCGTCGTTGATCTTGGTGCGCAGCTCGGTGTCGCCCTTCTTCAGGCCGATGCCGTAGCGCTCCTCGGAGAACGGCTTGCCGACGATCTTGAAGGCACCAGGGGTCTGCGCGGCGTAGCCGGCCAGGATCACCTCGTCCGTCGTCACGGCGTCGATTGCGCCGTTCTTCAGCGCCTCGACACATGCCGAATAGGTGTCGTACTGCTGCAGCTGCACACCTGGGTACTTGTCCTTGATGCGCTGGGCAGGCGTCGAACCGGTGACCGAGCACAATTTCTTGTTGTTTTGCAGTGACTCGGCGCCGGTGATGTCGGTGTTGTCGGCCTTCACCAACAGGCTCTGCCCGGTGATCAGATACGGCCCTGCGAAGTCGACCTTCTCCTTACGCGCGTCGGTGATGGAGTAGGTGGCGGCGATGAACTTGACCTGATCGTTCTGGATCAGCGTCTCGCGCTGGCCGGACGGTGATTCCTTCCACTCGATCTTGTCCTCGGCGAATCCGAGTTCCTTGGCGACGTATTTGGCGACGTCGACGTCGAAGCCGCTCATCGTTCCGTCCGGATTCTTCAATCCCAGGCCGGGCTGGTCGAACTTGGTGCCGATGACAATCGTGTCGCCACCGCCACCACCGCCGCCGCCGCCGCAAGCAGTCGCCGAGAAGGGCAATGCGATGGCGAGTGCGACGGCCGCCGCGACTCGCACCTTGATGGACGGCATGTTCGGTTCCTTTCGCCGGGCGTGTTAGTGCTTCAGAATCTTGCTGAGAAAGTCTTTTGCGCGATCGGATTTCGGGTTTTGGAAGAAGTCGGCAGGTTCGGAGGATTCGACGATCGCCCCGCCATCCATGAACACAACGCGGTTCGCGGCGCCGCGGGCGAAACCCATCTCGTGGGTGACAACCACCATGGTCATCCCCTCCTTGGCCAACGACGTCATCACGTTGAGAACTTCGTTGATCATCTCGGGATCCAGCGCGCTGGTCGGTTCGTCGAACAGCATGACTTTCGGGTTCATCGCGAGCGACCGCGCGATCGCGACCCGCTGCTGCTGGCCACCCGACAGTTGCGCCGGATACTTGTCCGCCTGGTTGGCGATGCCAACTCGCTCCAGCAGTGACATCGCTTTTTCGCGGGCCTCGGCCTTCGACTTTTTGCGCACCTTCATCGGGGCAAGCGTGACGTTGTCCAGAATCGTCTTGTGCGCGAATAGATTGAACGACTGGAACACCATGCCGACATCGGACCGCAGCTGCGCGAGCTTGCGGCCCTCGCTGGGTAGCACCACTCCGTCGATCGCAATCGTGCCGGAGTCGATGGGCTCGAGCCGATTGATGGTGCGGCACAACGTCGACTTGCCCGACCCCGACGGCCCCAGCACGACGATCACCTCGGCGCGATCGACGTCCAGGTTGATGTCCTTGAGCACATGCAGCGCCCCGTAGTGCTTATTCACCGACTTGATGGCGATCATCGGCGCGCCGGAAGGACTCGGATCCGCATCCTTTACATCTGAAGCGGGGCTCCCCATGGATGCAGACCTTACCCAGGGAACGTCCAGCTTGCCTGGAACTCGCGAATCCACTCAGATCGCTCCGCCGACGCGTCCGTACGATAGGGCCGTGACTTCGATGGTGGCGCAGGAGGTGAACGGGACCAGTCCCGTTCGCCAGGAGAGTCGCACCTATCAGGTCCGCACCTACGGCTGCCAGATGAATGTCCACGACTCCGAACGACTGGCCGGGTTGCTGGAAGCCGCCGGATACCGGCGTGCCGCAGACGGAACCGACGCCGACGTCATCGTGTTCAACACCTGTGCCGTACGGGAAAATGCCGACAACAAGCTGTACGGCAACCTCAGCCACCTCGCACCGCGCAAGCAGGCCGACCCCGATATGCAGATCGCCGTCGGCGGTTGCCTGGCGCAGAAGGACCGCGACACGGTCCTGCGGAAGGCCCCGTGGGTCGACGTCGTGTTCGGCACCCACAACATCGGGTCCCTGCCGACGCTGCTCGACCGCGCCCGCCACAATCGTCAAGCTCAGGTCGAAATCGTAGAGGCGCTGGAGGAATTCCCGTCGTCGCTGCCCGCCGCGCGCGAATCCGCTTACGCCGCATGGGTTTCGATCTCGGTCGGCTGCAACAACACCTGCACGTTCTGCATCGTGCCCGCGCTGCGCGGCAAGGAGGTCGACCGCAGGCCCGGCGATGTGCTTGCCGAGGTGACGTCCCTCGTCGACCAGGGCGTTTTGGAAGTGACGCTGTTGGGCCAGAACGTCAACGCGTACGGCGTCTCCTTTGCAGACGTCGACGAGCCCAGTGATCGCGGCGCTTTCGCCAAACTGCTGCGCGCGTGCGGGCGCATCGACGGCCTCGAGCGAGTGCGGTTCACCTCTCCGCATCCCGCCGAGTTCACCGACGATGTGATCGATGCGATGGCCGATACCCCGAATGTGTGCCCGACGCTGCACATGCCGTTGCAGTCCGGCTCCGACCGCATCCTGCGGGCCATGCGGCGCTCGTATCGCTCCGAGCGCTACCTCGGCATCATCGAGAAGGTGCGGGCGGCGATCCCGCACGCCGCGATCACCACCGACCTCATCGTCGGGTTCCCCGGTGAAACCGAGGAAGACTTTCAGGCCACGCTCGACGTGGTGGCCCAGGCGCGGTTCGCCAACGCGTTCACCTTCCAGTACTCGAAGCGTCCCGGTACGCCGGCCGCCGAACTGGACGGGCAGCTCCCGAAAGCCATTGTGCAGGAACGCTATCAACGGCTCATCGACCTTCAAGAGAAGATTGCGCTCGAGGAAAATACCGCGCAGATCGGGCGCACCGTCGAGCTGCTGGTGGCCACCGGCGAAGGCCGTAAGGATGCCAGCACCGCACGGATGTCGGGGCGTGCTCGCGACGGCCGGCTGGTGCATTTCGATCCGGCGGGCCTCGAGATCCGGGCCGGAGACATCGTCACCACCACCGTCACCGGAGCGGCGCCGCACCACCTGATCGCCGACGGCGGCCCGCACACCCATCGGCGCACCCGAGCAGGCGACGCGCACGCGGCGGGCGAGAAGCCGCGGACCGGCGTCGGACTCGGCATCCCTGGCATCGGTGTCCCGGCGCAACAGCCCGCGTCGTCCGAGTGTGCCCGGTGACCGCAGGCGATCCGGACAAAGGCGACTTCGAAGAGTTCAAGGGGGACCTCGAGGCTGCCGAACGTCGCGTGGCGCGTGAAATCGACCCGGGCGCACGGGCGTTGGTAATCGCTGTCGGTGTCTTCGTGCTTCTGCTGACCTTCGTTCTGCCGCACACGGGTAGCGCAAAGGGCTGGGATGTGCTGGTCGGTGACGACACGGCGATCAGCAACGGCATCGCCCTGCCGTCGCGGGTATTCAGTTGGCTGGCGCTGGTGTTCGGCGTCGGCTTTTCGATGCTGGCGCTGACGACCCGGCGATGGGCGCTGGCGTGGATCGCATTGGCCGGATCGACGGTGGCGTCCTTCACGGGTCTGCTGGCGGTGTGGTCGCGGCAGACCGCGCCAGGACACCTGCCCGGCCCTGGCATCGGGCTGATCATCGCCTGGATTGCGGTGATCGTGCTGGCCTTCAATTGGGCCCGCGCGGTGTGGGCACGCACCGCCCTGCAGCTCGCGGCCGAGGAGGAACGCCGCCGGATCACCGCAGAGCGCCAGAAGAAGGGCTTGTTGGACACGCCGGGCGACAACACCGACGACACCGGTAACGGGTCGGAGAAGCCCTAGCTAGCCCTTCTTGCCGAGCGCCTGAGCGGCGGCGTCGGCCCACTGACGCCACTGTTCGGCGCTGGCACGTGCCTCTTCGGCGTCCTTGGTCCGCCCCGCCGCCGCGGCTTTTTCCGCCTGTCGTTCGAATTGCTCTGCACGGGAACGGAATTGGTCTGCCCGCGCCTTCGCTTCCGGATCTACGCCTCCGGATGGCGCGTCGCGTACCTTCTTCTCGACGGCGCGTAGCCGCCGCTCAAGCTCGGGGCCTTTTTCGCGCGGCACCTTGCCGATCGCATCCCACTTGTCGCCGATCGTCCGCATCGCGGCACGTGCCGCGTCCAAGTCGGAGGTGTCGAGCCTCTCCGCCTCGGCCAGCAGCGCCTCCTTGGCGTCGGCGTTCGCCCGAAACTCGGCGTCGCGCTCGGAGCTGGCGGCATTGCGGGCAGAGAAGAAGACGTCCTGGGCGGCCTTGAACCGCTGCCACAGCGCGTCGTCGACGTCCTTGGCGGCGCGGCCGGCGGCCTTCCACTCCGTCAGCAGGTCACGGAACGCGGCACCGGTGGCGCCCCAGTCAGTGGAGTCGGCCAGTTCCTCGGCGCGTTCGCACAGCGCCTCCTTGGCCTGCCGGGCGCCTGCGCGTTCGCGGTCGAGCTCGGCGAAATGAGAGCCGCGGCGGCGGTTGAACGTCTCGCGGGCCGTCGAATACCGCTTCCACAGCGCATCATCGGTCTTGCGGTCCAGCCCGCTGATGGTCCGCCACTCCTCGAGCATTTCTCGTAGCCGGTCGCCCGCGACCTTCCACTGCGTCGCATTCGTCGCAAGGTCCTCGGCCTCGGCGGCCAGGGCCTCCTTGCGTGCGGTCTGTGCGGCGCGGTGTTCGTCGCGCTTGGCCTTGTCGGCCTGTGCGTGGGCATCGGCGTGCTCGATGATGGTGGCGAGCCGCACGGCCAGCGCGTCGACGTCACCCAGCACGTGCGCCTCGGGCAGGCTCTCGGCAAGCGCAGCGGCAGCCGACTTGATCTTGCGGGCGTCGCCGGTCCCTGACTCCAGCCGCCGCTCCATCAGCGCGACCTCGGTGTGTAGATCGTCGAAGCGGCGGCCGAAGTGCTCGAACGCGGCCTCGGTGTCACCGGCCTGCCACGAGCCGATGGCGCGTTCACCGGACCCGGTGATGAGCCAGACGGTGCCATCGGGATCGACGCGACCGAACCGGTGCGGATCACTCGATACCGGTGCGGCGACCGTCGGCGCGTGCCCGCCGGGGCGGGGGACGGGACGCGGCGGTCCTGGCCGGGGAGCGGGTTTGGGGGTGGAGGCGTCCCCACCTGGCTCGATGGTCGTCATATCCGTTACCTCGTACCCTCCGCGCGGAAACCCGCGCACCTGCCGCGCAACGCGGCGCCTGATAGCTCGAACGCTATTCAAACAGGTCGCCGGGGCCCGCGCCCACGCCTTTCGCGATGCGTTTGCCTACGCTCTTCCCAACACAAACGGGAGGCCGGGGATGGACAAGGCGGATATCGCTGTCCTGCTTGCCCTTGGCGCTGCGTTCTTCATCGCGATCGGTGACGTTATCCATCAGCGGTCAGCTCAGGGGGTGACCGACGAACCGGTCAGCCACGTCGAGCTGTTCATGCGCTTGTTGCGCGATCGGCAGTGGTGGGTGGGCAGCCTGGTCTCGGCCGCTGGATTCGGGCTGCAGGCCGCCGCGCTCGGGTTCGGCTCGGTGCTGTTGGTGCAGGCGCTGCTGGTCACGTCGCTGCTGTTCGCGCTACCGATCAACGCATGGTTGACGCACCAGAAGGTGTCGCGCTGGAACTGGACGTGGGCGGCTCTGTTGGCCACCTCGGTGGCGGTCATCGTCATCGTCGGCAATCCGACCGCAGGGCATTCCAGGGCGTCGTTCGAGACGTGGACTGCGGTGATCGCCGTCCTCGGGCCCGCGCTGGTGTTGTGTGTCGTGGGGGCGCGGATCTGGTCAGGCACCGTCAGCGCGGTGCTGCTGGCGCTGGTGTCGGGCGCGCTGTGGGGCGTGTTCGCGGTGCTGACCAAGGGTGTGGTGGACCGTCTCGACGACGGTCTGTGGGTGCTGCTGCGGACCCCCGAGCTGTATGTGTGGGCGCTGGTCGCCGTCGCGGGCACCGCCTGGCAGCAGTCGTCGTTCCGGGCGGGCGCGCTGACCGCGTCGTTGCCGACCATGACGGTCACCGAGCCGGTGGTCGGGTCGGTGCTCGGCGTCGTCGTGCTCGGCGAGACGTTGCGGCCAGGGGATGCCGGGTGGCTGACGCTGATCGTCGCGGTGGCGGTGATGGTGCTCGCGACGGTCGCACTTGCCCGCGGCGAGGCGGCCGATGCCACCACGCAACCCGCGTGAGCATTAGTTTGGTGGCGTGCTGAGCGCCGTTGCGATCATCCCGTCGGCACCCGTGATGGTCCCCGAGCTGGCGGCCACCGCTGCCGGAGAACTCGCCGAGCTGCGGGAGGCGGTGTTCACCGCGGCGGGTTCGCTGCCGTCGAGGTGGATCGTGGTCGGGGTCGGCGCCACCGACGCGGTGCTGGGACCGGACGAGGCAGGCACCTTCGCCGGCTACGGCGTCGATTTACTGGTCACGCTCTCACCTGATGCCGCCGAAACACCCCGCGAACTGCCGCTGTGCGCGTTGATCGCGGGCTGGGTCCGTGGACAGGCCAGGCCGGAAGCGCGTGCAGAGGTGCGGGTGTACGCCGCCGACCACGACGTCGACGCCGCGCTGGCCGTTGGTCGCCGGTTGCGCGCCGAGATCGACGCCGCGGTCGATCCCGTCGGTGTGCTCGTCGTCGCCGACGGCGCGCGCACCCTCACTCCGCCGGCACCCGGCGGCTACGACCCCGACTCGATACCCACCCAGGCCGCGCTCGACGATGCGCTCGCCGCAGGCGATGCCGCCGCGCTGACGCGGCTGCCCGACACGATCGTCGGCCGGGTCGCCTATCAGGTGCTGGCCGGGCTGACCGAACCTCGGTCGGCCAAGGAGTTGTATCGCGGTGCGCCCTACGGCGTCGGCTACTTCGCCGGCGTCTGGACGCCATGAGGCCCATCGCGATCGTCGGCCCGACGGGCACAGGAAAGTCGGCGTTGGCTTTGGCCGTCGCCGAACGCGTCGGCGGGGAGATCGTGAACGCCGACGCCATGCAGCTCTACCGCGGGATGGACATCGGCACCGCGAAGCTGCCGGGTTCCGAGCGGCGAGGCGTCCCGCACCACCAGCTCGACGTTCTCGACGTCACCGAGACGGCCACGGTCGCCCGCTACCAGCAGGCCGCCGCCGCCGATGTCGAGGCGATCGCCGCGCGCGGGACGGTCCCGATCGTCGTCGGCGGATCGATGATGTACATCCAGTCGCTGCTCGACGAATGGTCGTTCCCCGCGACCGACGCTGCAGTGCGCGCCAGATGGGAAGGCAGGCTGGCCGAAATCGGTGTGGCGGGATTGCATGCTGAGCTAGCGCGGGTGGACGCTTCGGCTGCGAGTTCCATTCTGCCCACCGACGGTCGTCGCATCGTGCGGGCGCTGGAGGTGGTCGAGCTAACCGGACAACCGTTCGCGGCGTCCGCGCCGGTGATCGGCACGCCTAGATGGGATACCGCGATCCTCGGATTGGATTGGGACACAGCTCTTCTCGATGAGCGACTGGCCCAGCGGACGGACAAGATGTTCGCCGAGGGCCTCGTCGGCGAGGTGAGGACGCTGCTGGGTGCTGGCCTGCGCGAGGGGGTCACCGCGTCGCGGGCGTTGGGCTACTCCCAAGTGATCGCCGATCTCGACGGCGGCGGCGACGGAACAGCCGCCCGTGAGCCGACGTTCTTCGGCACTCGCCGCTACGTCCGGCGGCAGCGGTCGTGGTTCCGCCGCGATCATCGCATCACCTGGCTCGACGGCGGCGCTCCCGAGAACGTCGAGCACACGCTGCGAATATGGCGACACGTATCCTGAACAGGTGATGTTCGCCAAGGGTCACGGCACGCAGAACGACTTCGTGTTGCTGCCCGACCCGGAAGCCCTGCTGTCGTTGACGCCGGCCGCGTTGGCCGCGCTGTGCGACCGGCGCCGAGGCCTTGGTGCCGACGGCGTGCTTCGGGTGACAAAGGCGGACGCGGCGTTGGCTGCCGGGGTTTTCGATCGGCTGCCCGAGGGTGTTTCGGCAGGCGACTGGTATATGGACTACCGCAACGCCGACGGCTCCATCGCGCAGATGTGCGGCAACGGGGTGCGGGTGTTCGCTCACTACGTGCGGGCTAGCGGGCTGGAGAGCCGAGACGAGTTCGTCGTCGGCTCACTGGCCGGGCCTCGCCCGGTGGTGCTCCACCAGTGGGACGACACCAACGCGGACGTCACGGTCGAAATGGGCAAGACCAACCAACTCGGAACGGGTGAGGCGATCGTCGGCGGACGGCCGTTCGCCGGGCTGGCCATCGACGTCGGCAACCCGCATCTGGCGTGCGTCGACCCCGACCTCACCCTCGACGAACTCGCGGCCCTCGACGTCGCCGCGCCGGTTTCGTTCGATCGCTCACAGTTCCCCGACGGGGTCAACGTCGAGGTGCTGACCGCGCCGCACGGTGGTTCGGTGTCGATGCGGGTACACGAGAGGGGTGTCGGCGAAACGCGGTCGTGTGGCACCGGAACAGTCGCCGCGGCCGTCGCGGCGCTGGCGTTCGATGGCGTCACCACCGGCACGCTGCGGGTGTGTATCCCCGGCGGTGAGGTCAGCGTCGCGGTCACCGATGCCAGCAGTTACCTGCGCGGCCCGTCGGTCTTGGTGGCGCGCGGCGAGATCTCAGAGGAATGGTGGCGCGTTGCCCAGCGTTAATTCGGGTGCACGAGCCCCGGTAGCCGTGCAAACCTGTTAGGGCTTATGACATCCCCCAAATTTCCCGTTAGCGGCATCCCCAGTTCGGGTGAGCTGGCGCTCGAAGACCGCGCGGCGTTACGCCGGGTGGCCGGCCTGTCGACCGAACTCGCGGACATCTCCGAGGTCGAGTACCGGCAGCTGCGACTGGAGCGCGTCGTGCTGGTCGGCGTGTGGACCGAAGGCAGCGCCGCCGACGCCGAGGCCAGCATGGCCGAACTCGCCGCGCTCGCCGAGACCGCGGGCTCCGAAGTGCTCGAGGGCCTCGTCCAACGTCGCGACAAGCCGGACCCGTCGACGTACATCGGTTCCGGTAAGGCGCAGGAGCTGCGCGAGGTTGTGGTGGCCACCGGCGCCGACACCGTGATTTGCGACGGTGAACTGAGCCCCGCTCAGCTCAACGCACTGGAGAAGGCGGTCAAGGTCAAGGTGATCGACCGCACCGCACTGATTCTCGACATTTTCGCCCAGCACGCGACCAGCCGTGAAGGCAAGGCGCAGGTCTCGCTCGCGCAGATGGAATACATGCTGCCGAGGCTGCGCGGCTGGGGCGAATCGATGTCGCGCCAGGCGGGCGGCCGTGCTGGTGGCAGTGGCGGCGGTGTGGGTCTGCGCGGCCCTGGTGAGACCAAGATCGAGACGGACCGGCGGCGCATTCGCGAACGAATGTCCAAGTTGCGCCGCGAAATCAAGGACATGAAGAAGATCCGCGACACTCAGCGGAGCAAGCGACTGGCGAGCGACGTGCCGTCGATCGCGATCGTCGGCTACACCAATGCGGGCAAGTCAAGTCTGCTCAATGCGCTGACCGGTGCTGGCGTGCTGGTGGAGAACGCGTTGTTCGCGACGCTCGATCCCACCACGCGCCGTGGCGAGTTCGACGACGGCAGGCCGTTCGTACTCACCGACACCGTCGGGTTCGTGCGGCATCTGCCCACTCAGCTGGTGGAGGCGTTCCGCTCCACGTTGGAGGAGGTCGTCGACGCCGACCTGTTGGTGCACGTCGTCGACGGCGCCGACGCCAACCCGCTTGCGCAGATCAATGCGGTGCGGGTGGTCCTCAACGAGGTCATCGCCGACCACGACCGTAAGCCCGCCCCGGAGTTGTTGGTGGTCAACAAGGTTGACGCTGCTGGCGATCTGGCGCTGGCTCAGCTGCGCCGCGCGTTGCCCGATGCGGTCTTCGTCTCCGCCCACACCGGCGACGGCCTGGACAAGCTCCAACAACGGATGGCGGAGCTGATAGCGCCCACCGACACCATCGTCGACGTGACAATCCCGTACGACCGCGGCGACCTCGTCAACCGAGTGCACGCCGACGGCCGGGTGGACGCCACCGAGCACACCTCCGAAGGCACGCGGATCAAGGCGCGTGTGCCGATCGCGTTGGCGGCAAGCCTGCGCGAATTCGCGACATTTTAGGCGCGGGTGTGCGCTTTGATACGTCGGGTGCGGCGTGTCGCGTACGAAACCGCACACTCGCGAAGTCAGTCGAGGTCGTAGACGTCAGCAGCTGGTGCGGACATCACCCTTTGCGCGAGTTGCGCTTTCAGCACGTCGAGATGCTCCTCCTGTGCGTCGGTTCGGTTCTCGGTGCGCGCCATATCAAAGAAGTCGTCTGTGACGAACCCCTCGCGCAATAGGAGCATCGCGGTCCGGTCGCCAATCGTCACCTCGAACACGAAGTCCTCTCGCAGGTGGCCGAGGTCCGACCTCATCAGTGACCGGTCGACCACGTACCGGTCCTCGGTGACCGCCCGTGTCACCGCCTCGAAGCCATCGCGCGCTCCTGGGCCACGGAACGCGGTGCGCACGGCAACCTGCCGCCGCGGGGGTGGGCCGTCGGGCGAGAGCGTCGCGAACGCCCGCTGCATCACCTTGAATGCCATCGCAACGCCGGCGGGGGAGTGTGGCCCGTGGTAGCGCATCATGTCCTCGAACGTGAACGTGATTGTCCGGCCTCGTTCTTCGACGGTCAGCGCCTCGGTCATCGGTCGACGATCACTGGAGGATCGTGTGCCCGCACCGGCGGCAACGGCCCGGTGAACTTCTCCACTTCAACCAGCACGTGCGCGCCGGTGCAGCCCCGCGCCAACGATGACGTGCCTACGTCGTCGGTGAGTACGTTCGGGTTGCCGTGCACACACATGGCGTCCGGATCGGCGGGGTCGGCCGGGTCGAACCAGGCTCCGGTGGACAACTGCACGACGTCGCGGCGCAGGCGATCGTCGACCACTACACCGGCCAGGCAGGCGCCGCGGTCGTTGAACACCCGGGCCACGTCGCCATCGGCGAGTCCGCGGGCCGCCGCGTTTGCCGGATGCAACCTCACCGGTTCGCGCCCTTGAACCTTCGATTCTTGGCTGACGGCGCCGATATCCAGCTGGCTATGCAGCCGCGTCGCAGGCTGGTTCGCCAGCAGGTGCAACGGATAGCGCGCTGCCCGCGACCCGCCGAGCCATTCGGACGGCTCGAACCACGTCGGGTGTCCTGCGCAGTCGTCGTAGCCGAACCCGTCGATATCTTCGGAGAAGATCTCGATGCGGCCGCTTGGCGTGTTCAGGCGGTGGACATTTGGATCGGCCCGGAAGTCGTCCAGTAGCGTCAACCCGTCCTCGGTCGGCAACCGCAACCGGCCCCGCCCCCAGAACTCGTCGAAGGTCGGCACCGCGAAATCCAGTCCGGTAGCCCACTTGTCGTACAGGTGCACGAGCCACTGTTGCGCGGTTCGGCCTTCGGTGAACTGGTCGCCGAACGCGAGCGCCTCGGCCAGTGCCGTGAATGTCGTGTAGTCGTCGCGGGACTGCGCGTACGGCTCTGCCAGTTTCGGCATCGCCATCAGCAGCGGGTCGTTGCGGGACCCGGAGTAGTCGTCGCGCTCGAACGAGGTGGTCGACGGCACGACGATGTCGGCATGCTTGGCCATCGCCGTCCAGTACGGATCGTGCACGACGATCGTGTCCACGCGGCCGAGTGCGCGCCTAAGCCGTGGGATGTTCTGGTGGTGGTGAAACGGGTTGCCGCCCGCCCAGTACACCAATTTGATGTCGGGATAGGTCAGCCGCCGCCCGTTGTAGTCGAACTCCTCGCCGGGATGCAGCAGCATGTCGCTGATCGCCGCGACCGGGATGAACGTCTGCACCGGATTGGGGCCTTGCGGTAGCCTCGGCAGCCCGAAGCGCAGCGGCGGCAACCCCGGCTCGTTCATCGAGCCGTAGCCGTGTCCGAAACCTCCTCCGGGAAGGCCGATTTGGCCCAGCATCGCCGCCAGGGTGAGGCCCATCCACGGCGCCTGCTCACCGTGCCCGATCCGCTGCAGCGACCAGCTGACCGTCACGATGGTGCGACACGCCGCCATTCGCCGCGCCAGCACGGTCAGATCATCGGCAGGCAGCCCACAGATCTGCGACGCCCACTGCGGCGATTTCGCGACACCGTCGTCGAGGCCGAGCAGGTAGCGCTCGAAGCGGTCGTAGCCGGTGCAGTAGGTGTGCAAGAAATCCCGGTCGGCCAGCGATTCCGTGGACAGCACGTAGGCCAGCGCCAGCATGATCGCAACGTCGGTGCCGGGCACCGGCGCATGCCATTCGCACTCGCCCTCGACGTCGTCGCGTAGCGGCGAGAACGACACGATGCGTCCGCCGCGGTCCCGGAACCGGCGCAACGCGTCACGGGCCGGATGGTCGGTGGTGCCACCGTGGTTCATGCCGGTGTTCTTCAGCGCCAGCCCGCCGAAGCACACCAACAGATCGGTGTTCTCGACGATGACCTCCCACGTGGTCGACCGCTCGAACAGATTGTTGTGGGTGCCGACCACCCGCGGCATGATGACGCCGGTCGCGCCGAGGCTGTAGGAGTGCCGTGAAAAGGTATACCCGCCAAGCAGTTTGAGGAATCGGTGCACCTGGCTTTGCGCATGGTGGAACCGGCCGGCGCTGGCCCAGCCGTACGAGCCCCCGTAGATCGCCTCGTTGCCGTGGGTGTCGACGACGCGGCGCAGTTCGCCAGCCAGCAGTTCGGTGAGTTCGTCCCAAGAGACTGCGACGTACTCGTCTGCACCGCGACGCGCGCTTGGGCCTGGCCCGTCGCGCAGCCAGCCGCGTCGCACTGCTGGCGTGGCGATCCTGGCGCGGTGCCGTATCGCGCCAGGGAGGTTGCCCAGGAGTGGTGACGGATCGGTGTCGCCGTCGAGCGGTGTCACGGACACGATGTCACCGGATTCGATGCCAGCCGAGAAGCCGCCCCAATGGGTGAGGCTCGTCGGGGCGTGGGTCATGCGGCGAAGTCTAGGACGCTTTGGGCCGAGATCTCTCGGTCGCGAGGTGGCGCCCTACCCGAGAAGTAACCTGTAAAATCGAGAGTGCAGGTTACTCGTCATCGACTCTTGTTGGTTGCCATGGATCTCGAAGAAGTTGTCCCTCCGTGGGAGGCTGGTCACTTTGTCGGCGGCCATGTCGTACTCGACCTGGCGAACACGGTCTTTCATCGCAAGGAGCCGATCACCGATAACGAACTGCTCAAGTCTGTTCGAGATGTCAGTTCCTGGTGTCAGTCCGCGGGGCTTATTTCTCCCGCTGATGCTCGCAAGCTCAACGGCCAGGCAGGCGATGAACTCGTGGCTGCGGTTCACCGCGTTCGCGATCATGTGTGTGCCGCCTTCGACGCGATCTCGGTTGGTGATGCCCCACCGTCGAAGGCCGTCGGAGCTCTTCTGAGACAGGCCGGCCGCGGTATGAGTGCCGAGGTGGTGTCCTTTGCCGATGCCCGAATAACGAAGGTAGCCGGGAAGTTTGGCGACCCGGATGCCGTTCCTTCCGCACTGGCACTGCTTGCGGTGGGAGCGCTCGTCGCGTTGCCGGCGAATCGGGTGAGGTCTTGTGCGCGATGTGGATGGCTCTTCATCGACGTTTCCAAGGGTGGACGCAGACGCTGGTGCAGCATGAGCACGTGCGGGAACCGGGAGAAGGCCAATCGCCGACGACATGGCGAGCATGCCTGAGCCTGTTACAAGTGCTTTCGCATGATGGGTCTGTCTTTCCTCGGCCGCGCCACCTCGTCGAATCCGGCGTCGCGAAATGCACTGGCAATGCCGGTCATCGCCGTATCCGACCCGGCCTGTTTGCCGCGCGCAGGCTCGATCGGATACCCCTCGATCAGTTCGTAGCCGTTTTTCGCGGCATAGGAGCAAGCCGGATGAATGAGGGGAGCCAGCAGACCCTTGCCGCGGTGTTTGCGTTGGACGTACAAACACGTGATCGCATACGCCCCGTCGTCCTCGACTGCGTTCACTACAGGGGAGCGTTCGAGTCTCGGGTAGGCGGCGCGCGGCCCCAGTGAACACCAAGCGATCGGCTCGCCAGACAGATAGCCGATCAGGCCAGGCGGCGGCGCGGTCTTCTTCGTCAGTCGGCGCATCGCGCGGCGGTTGCCCTCGCCTTTCTGCTCCATGAATTTTGCGATCGACAGCCGCCAGTGCATGCACCAGCAGCCACGGGAACCGCCATTTTTCCCCATGACGGCCTCGAAATCGTCCCAGTTCTCGGTGGTCAACTTCCGGATCGTCAGCTTGTCTCGCTTCACGGTTGAACCTCCGTGATCTCACTCAAGGAGTACCCATATAAATGATTATTAACAGTTACCTCCGCTGTCCGTGAGCCACGACAACTAGCCCCCCAACCAACCACCCGGTTGGATGGGGTAGCTTGGGCGGTAACAGCCCGTACCAGTTCATGGAGGTCCGCCATGGGCAGCGTCGTCAAATATGACCGCACCCTCTTCGAGCCCGAGCACGATCTGTTCCGCGAGTCCTACCGCGCGTTCCTGGATCGGCATGTGGCACCACACCACGAGGAGTGGGAACAGGAGAAGATCGTCGACCGCGGCGTCTGGCTCGAGGCCGGCAAGCAGGGCTTTCTCGGCATGGAGGTGCCCGAGGAGTACGGCGGCGGCGGCAATCCCGACTTCCGCTACAACGTGATCATCAACGAGGAGACCGTCGCGGGCCGCTACAGCGGGATCGGCTTCGGATTGCACAACGATGTCGTGCTGCCGTACCTGATGCGGCTGGCCAACGATGAGCAGAAACAGCGCTGGTTTCCGCAGTTCTGCACCGGAGAGATCATCACCGCCATTGCCATGACGGAGCCCGGCACGGGTAGCGACCTGCAGGGCATCAAGACCCGCGCGGTCAAAGAGGGCGACCACTACGTCCTCAACGGCGCGAAGACGTTCATCACCAACGGCATCAACGCGGATTTGGTGATCGTGGTGGCGCAGACCGACCCGGACAAGGGCGCGATGGGCTTCTCATTGCTGGTTGTCGAGCGCGGTATGGAGGGTTTCGAGCGCGGCCGAAAGCTGGACAAGATCGGCCTCGACGCACAGGACACCGCCGAGCTGTCGTTCACCGATGTCAAAGTCCCCGCCGAAAACCTGCTCGGCGAGGAGGGCTCCGGGTTCGTCTACCTGATGCAGAATCTGCCGCAGGAGCGCATCGGTATTGCGGTGAT
This sequence comes from uncultured Actinomycetota bacterium, assembly GCA_963766465.1. Classification (GTDB taxonomy): domain Bacteria; phylum Actinomycetota; class Actinomycetes; order Mycobacteriales; family Mycobacteriaceae; genus Mycobacterium. The sequence continues at coordinate 422,257 of CAVXZT010000007.1, read as the reverse complement.
GGCCGCCGCAGCGATGGAGGCGGTGCTCGAGGAGACGCTGCAATACACCAAGGAGCGCAAGGCATTCGGCCGCCCGATCGGAAGCCAGCAGAACAGCCGGTTCCTGCTGGCAGAGCTGGCGACCGAGGCCACGGTGGTGCGGATGATGGTCGACGAGTTCCTGAAGCTGCATCTCGAGGAGAAACTCACCGCCGAGCAAGCGGCGATGGCCAAGTGGTACTCCACCGAAAAGCAGGTCCATCTCATCGACCGCTGTCTGCAGTTGCACGGCGGCTACGGCTACATGCGTGAGTATCCGGTCGCGCGGGCGTATCTCGACGCGCGCGTGCAGACGATCTACGGCGGCACGACCGAGATCATGAAGGAGATCATCGGCCGCAGCATGGGTGTGTAGCACCCGGCCTAGTTCGAACCACAGCGGCGCGTCGACCCGAGGTTGTGCGGTATCGCGGACACGCTTTCGTTATCGTCGATTCACACCTCACGAAGGCGACACTCCAGGTGACTGGTCGGATGACGAAACGGGGCATGGTGCACAGCGGGCTCATCGCGCGGACGACAATCGGCCTGCTGAGTGCGGCGATGCTCATCTTCTTCGCCCCGGTCGCGACCGCCGACCCCGCGTCCGACGCCGACGCCGCGATCAGCGCGGCTTGGGACGCAGGCGGCGGTGCCACCGGCCCGCTCGGACCCAAGGACGGCGGGGTCTACCCCGCCGGTGAAGGTTTCGGGCAGAACTTCGCAGGCGGCAAGATCTTCTTCACCCCCGCCACCGGTGCGCACATCATGACCGGCTTGATCCTGGCCAAGTACGAGTCGCTCGGCGGTCCGGCAGACAGTGACCTCGGTTTTCCCACCATCGACGAGGGGGCGGGGCGCGCTCCGGATAGCCGCAACACCACCTTCAGCGCCGTCGACAAGCCCGTCATCTTCTTCACCCCCGACACCGGCGCACGAGTGGTGCGCGGGCCGATCAACGCCGCGTGGGACAAGCTCGGCGGCTCATCGGGAGTCCTCGGCGTGCCTGCCGAGGACGAGACGTACGGCGGGGCCGTCGTCACCCAGAAGTTCACCGGTGGCGAGCTGTCCTATGACATGAAGACCAAGAAGTTCAGCACGGTCCCACCCGATCTGGCCGGGCAGCTGTCGGACGTCCAGATACCGGACGACCCGACGTCGGCGATCAACATGGCCAGGCGCGCAGCCGGGGGAGCGCTGGGCCCCCTCGGTGCAGCACAGGGCGCGCCGTATCCGATCGGGCGTGACGGCCTCGGGCAGAACTTCGCAGGCGGCAAGATCTTCTACAGCCCGGACACGGGCGCGAATGTCGTGACCGGTCAGGTGCTGGCCAAGTACGAAAGCGTCGGCGGCCCCGAGGGTGATCTGGGCTTCCCGACAACTAGCGAGGTCGACGGCGGCCTCGCGACCGAGAGCCGGATGAGCAGCTTTGCCGCCGAGGACAAGCCGGTCATCTTCTGGACACCCGACTACGGCGCGGTCATTGTGCGGGGCGCAATGGACGCTGCGTGGGAGAAGCTGGGCGGCGCGACGGGCACGCTGGGCGCGCCGATGGCCGATCAGACCGAAAGCGGAGACGTCATCACCCAACGCTTCAGCGGCGGCGTGATCTCCTGGGACCGGAACAAGAACACCTTCAGCACGGAGCCGGCGAATCTCGCTTCTCAACTGTCCGGCCTGCAGGTTCCAGGGCTGGAGCAGCCCAAGGCGGCAAACAATGCCGAAGCTCCGGATGCCAACGGCAACAAGTGGTTCCAGTGGACCTGGTGGTGGCTGCTCGCGATCATTCCCGTGGTGGTGCTTGCCGGGTTGGTGGCCTTCGCGTCGCTACGCAACCGTCGCCGCGGAGCGGACGACGGGCTCGGGATCGATGATGCGGATGACCCGTTCGGCCCGCCGCACGGCTACGGAACGGCGAGCACCGAACACGAGCCCGCCGATGAGCACTCCGCGGAGTTCTTCGGCGATCGTTACGCGCGGGAGGGGCTGGGGTCGCTGTCGCCTTCAGCGGCGGGCCACGAGTATCAGCGGTCGTCAGTGAACCCGTGGGGATCGCCCGTCCACGTCGACGAAGCAGATGCGTCGCAGGAAGCCGCTGCGGTGCAACAGGATCAACTCGATGAGGACGAAGACCCCGACAGGGTCGATACGACTCCAACGCGTATCCCGTTGACCGGCATCGAACGCGACCCGCTGACCGACACCGGACGCCACGCCCGGATCGTCATCGACGAACCCGAGCCGAACGCCACCGCGTTGCACCTGCCGCTCGACGATCCGGGCCAGGCACCAGAGGGCTATCCGATCAAGGCGGACACCAAATCAGGGCTGTACTGGACGCCCGGGAGCTCGCTTTACGACGACGCGAACGCCGAAATCTGGTTCGCCAGTGAAGAAATCGCTCGCACCAATGGATTCGTCCGGGCTAACTAGATCTTGCGGATGACCGTGACGATCTTGCCGAGCACCGCGGCGTCGTTGCCGGGGATCGGATCGAACGCCGGGTTGTGCGGCATCAGCCACACCTGACCGCGCGTCCGCTTGAAAGTCTTCACCGTCGCTTCGCCGTCGATCATGGCGGCCACGATGTCGCCGTTGTCGGCGACGTTCTGCTGACGCACGACCACCCAGTCGCCGTCACAGATGGCCGCATCGACCATCGAGTCGCCGACCACCTTGAGCAGGAACAGCGACCCTTCACCCACGAGTTCCTTCGGCAGCGGGAAGACGTCCTCGACGGCCTCCTCGGCCAGGATGGGACCACCTGCGGCGATGCGGCCCAGCACCGGCACGAACGTGGGCTCCGGTAGCGCATCGGAACCGGCCACGTCGGTGGCGACGATGGGCGTCACGTGCTCGTCGGAGCCGCGCACGTCGACGGCGCGCGGGCGGTTGGGATCGCGGCGCAGATAGCCCTTGCGCTCCAGTGTGCGTAGCTGATGAGCCACCGACGACGTGGATGTCAGGCCGACCGCATCGCCGATCTCCCTGATGCTTGGCGGATAGCCGCGGGATGTGACCGATGCGCGAATGACGTCGAGGATCGTGCGCTGACGCTCGGTGAGACCTGCGCGGCCGCCGCTGCTGCTGTCTTCGCTCATGGCGCCGAATGTAGTCCCCGTCGAACCAATAATCAAACATGTGTTCGAGGCGTGTCGTCCTGGAAGGGGTGACCGAGGTCGGCCCCGGAAATTTGTCGGTGGGGTGCCATATCGTTTGGCAACAGTTCGATCACATGTTCTATTAATCGAACACGTGAGCGAGTATGTTCGAACACAGGAGCGAAGGAACGCGGAGTGAAAGGCAAGCAGATGACGATTCTCGACACCCGACAGATCCAGCAGGCGCCCGTGGTCAGGCCGGGATTCCGGCCGGCCGACACCCGTCGGCGGCCACGGTCGAACCGACCAGCCGTGGCGCCGATGCGCTACCGCGGGACCGGGGTCGTGATGTCGCGGGCTCCACACCGCAGGCGGCCCATCACACCTGCGACCACGGTGTTGCTCGCGCTCGTCGCGTCGGCGATCACCGTGTGGCTCGGACTGGTCGCCCAGTTCGGCGGGGTGACCGGAGTCGAAGCGCCGGTGCCCGACCGGCTGGCCGTTGTCCAGGTGCAGACAGGGGAGACCTTGCAGCAGGTGGCCCACCGGGTCGCCCCCGACGCGCCGGTCGGCCAGGTCGTTGAGCGCATCCGTCAGCTCAACGAACTCGACTCCGTGGCGCTTGACGTCGGCCAGACGCTCATCGCTCCCATCGCCTGACGGTGCGCCGTGAGCGGTGAAAGATCTTGCCGCGCAACGGCTTCGGCAGAGATATTGAGGACAGCTGTCCCAAATGCACCGGCGCTAGGCTTCCCGGTCGGCTCGCAGGTACGCTCGAAGAGGTTCGACGTAGTTGTTTGTCGTGGCGGCGAAGGAGCGGTGATGCACTGTCCGTTCTGCCGTCATCCCGATTCCCGGGTGGTGGACTCGCGCGAAACCGACGAGGGCCAGGCGATCCGGCGGCGCAGATCATGTCCGGAATGCGGTAAGCGGTTCACCACGGTGGAGACCGCGGTGCTGGCCGTGGTCAAGCGCAGCGGGGTCACCGAGCCGTTCAGCCGCGAGAAGGTGGTGCGGGGTGTGCGCCGGGCCTGCCAGGGTCGACAGGTAGACGACGACGCCTTGAATGTGCTCGCCCAGCAGGTGGAGGACACCGTGCGAGCCACGGGATCACCCGAGGTGCCCAGCCATGAGGTCGGGCTCGCGATCCTTGGCCCGCTCCGCGAACTCGACGAGGTGGCGTACCTGCGGTTCGCCTCTGTCTACCGGTCGTTCTCGTCGGCCGAGGATTTCGAGCGGGAGATCGAAGCGTTGCGCGCGCATCGCGAGGTTCCCGCGCAGAGCTGAGCCACCGCCGCGATCAGTCGATCTGCCTGATCCCGTCGCTCACCACGCGGCCGGCAATGCGGACCCAACCCTCGGCACTCCACTGCGTGTGAATCACCGACCCCTTTCCTTGCACGATGGTCAGGTCGCGGCTGAGGTAGTCGGTGATCCGGACCGCGGCGGCACCGGTCGCCTCATCCTCGGGGACGCCGAGATTTGCCGCGAACATCCTGGAGCGCAGCACGCCCTGATCGCGGTCGGTCCATGTCCACAGATAGTTCTGAATGTCGTCGGGATAGTCGTCCGGGTCCGAAGCGAAGAGTTCGTCTGTCGACTCGAGGTCATAGATGGCGAATTCCGGTGCCCACTCCGAGCGCGCGCTGACCGCTGTGAGGTCATCCTCGTAGGTGACCTGCACGATTCCCGCCGGCACCTGCAGCGTGTGGACGGGCGTGCCGCGGTCGCGCAGCCACCACGAAGCGCCGACCGTCGGATGTCCGGCGAACGGCAACTCCGTTGCCGGGGTGTATATGCGCGCACTCGCGGTGCTTGCCCCGCCGGCGGGCACATCGATGAATACCGTTTCGCTGTAACCCAATTGGGTGGCTATCCGCTGGTGATCGCTGCGGCTCACCGTGCTCGCATCCACGACGCCGAGCGGGTTGCCGAACTCACCCTCCGGATCGGTGAACACGCGCAGCACGGTCACGTCGATGGCCATGGGGCCGATGCTACGTGGTGCCGCGCCGGCGACGGTCAGGTGGCGCTGCGCTCGTCTGCGCCCATCGCGTCGAGCACCGCGACCCGGGTGTCGACGGATCCTGTGATCTCACCCTCGCTTATGCCCGTACGCAGCAGGTCGCGCAATTGCTCCTGGTCGTAGTGGGCGGGTTCGGTGGAGTCGATGAACTGTTCCACCACCTCGACGAAGCGGTCCGGGTCGTCGTGGAACGGGAAATGGCCTGAGCCCTCGAAGATCTCCAATTGCGAACCGGGCATTGCCGAGTGGGCCATGTTGGCGTGGCTCACCGGAATCACCGAATCTCTTGAGCCCCAAATCAATTGCACGGGAACGGATTGCGTTAAATAACATCGGTCCAGCATGGTGACCACCTGGCCACGCCAATCGACCACTGCACGCAGCGTTCGAGCGAACGCCGACGATGCGGTCGGCTCGGGCAGGTCCGCAAGGATCCGCAGCACGTCGGGCAGATCCCTGCCCAGCGGGGTTGATCCGAGGACCGCGCCTGCGACTCGGCCGACCACCTGCATCGTCGGCAGCACCAATGGCAGGCGGAGCAGTGCCAGCGCCTCGCTGCCCATCGGGATTGACGCGATACGCAGTGCGATGTTGACGTCTTTGGTGACGCCGCCGGCCCCGACCAGAATCAGCCGCTCGACCAACTGGGGGAATTGGTAGGCGAACTGCATGGCCACGCCGCCGCCAAGGGAATGACCGATCACGGTGACGTTGTCGATGTCGAGGACGCTGAGCAGGTCGCGCATGCCGTTGGCGTAGGCGGCCACCGAATAGTCGGCGCGCGGCTTGTCGGACTTGCCGTGGCCCAGCAGATCAGGGGCGATGACGGTGAACCGCTGGGCCAGCTTCGACTGCACCGTGCTCCACGTCGTGGAGTTGTCGCCGATGCCGTGGATAAGCAAAATCGCCGGGCCGGAGCCGGCAACTCGAAACGCGCGCTGGTATCCGTGGATGGTGCGGAACTCAAGTGAGGGCGTGAGTTCCCGCACGGGGCGCAGGTTGGGCTTTCGCTTCGTCATAGTGCCAACTCCGTCGGCGGCGTCGGCTCAGCCAACTTAGGTGTCGCGGTCAAGGTAGCCAACTTCGTTGTCGGGCCGGTGAGGTCAGTTGTCGTTGTCTTTGAACTTGTCGCCGTCCTGCTGTGCGAGGAACCGCTCGAACTCGGCGCCGAGTTCGTCTCCGCTGGGTAGATCCTCATCGCGTGCCAGCAGTGATCTGTTCTCCTGTGCGGCGACGAACGCATCGTACTGTCGCTCCAGTGCCGCCACCACTTGAGCGACTTCGGTGCTCGACTCGACCTGTTCGTTGATTTTGTCGTGCACTTCGGCCGCGGCCTGCGTCAGCGCCGCCGTCGGGATCTGCAGCGAGGCGCTCCTGGCGACCTCGGACAGAAGCGCCTCGGCGGCGGACGGGTAATCCGTCTGCGCCAGATAGTGCGGAACGTGGACGGTAAAGCCCACGACCTCGTGGCCGTGCTGCGCCATCCGGAATTCCAGCAAGTTCGAGACGCTGCCCGGCACCTGCACCTCACCGACCCATGGCGTGTGCTCGGCGATCAGCTCCTTGTCGTTGGCGTGCGCTGTCATCGTGATCGGACGGGTGTGCGGTACGGCCATGGGGATGGTGCCGAGGCCGATGACCCGACGGACGCCCAGCCGTTCGGCCAGCAGCCGTACCGCGGTGATGAACCGCTCCCAGCGCAGGTCCGGCTCCATGCCTGCAAGCAGCAGAAACGGCGTCCCGACGGTGTCGTGCAGGGCGTACAGGTTGAGTTCGGGTTCTGCGTAGTTGGTGAAGTGGTCCGTCTTGAACGTCATCAACGGCCGTCGCGACCGGTAATCCAGCAGTTCGTCGATGGCGAACGACGCCACCAGCTCGATGTCCAGGGTGTTCTTCAGATGCTCGGCGGACAGCCGGATGGCGTGCCCGGCGTCCGAAAAACCCTCAAGGGCGTGGATCATCACCGGTCCACTGCCATCCGCTGAAGACAATTGCGGCGCGGGGAACTCCAGCTCATACATCCCGGTCTGCTCGGGTTGATATCGCTGGTCGGGGTTATCGGCGTTTTCAGCCATTTGCCTTGCCTCCTGGCACCTAGTGTCGCGCATTTCACGGTAGATGCGATTTGCGGCCCACCCAATTGTGCGAACAAAGCAGCACCTAGGGCGCATTCCACCTGGGCCGCCACCGGCAAGCAGTAGAGGCGCGGGCCGCGGCGGTGGGGCAAGATCGGTGGTCATGCGCTTCTCCGCGGCCGGTCCGACCGTCCTGGCAACCGGGCTGTTCGCGGTGTTGACGTTGACGCCGTCGGCGTGTGCGAAGCACTCACCGGTGGAGCCTGCCGCGACCGTTGCATCCAAGTCGTCGCCCACCGCAGAGCCCGTACCGCCCGACCCGAGGGTCGGCGCGGTGTTCCTTGGCGGAGGGTCGCTGCACACGTGCACCGGCTCGGTGCTGCACTCGGCCGCGGGTGATCTGATCCTCACCGCCGCGCACTGTGTGGCCGAAGGTGTCGACGCCACCTTCGTTGCGGGCCTGACCGACACCGCCGCGCCTGAGGACGTCTGGCACGTCGATTCGGTCTACCTTGACCCACGCTGGGTGCAGAACCAGGATCCGTTGGCCGACTTCGCCATTGCGCGGGTGAGCCGCGACGCCGGCGGGACGGTGGAGGCGAAGGCCGGAGGTGGTCTTACGCTTGGCGCCGCCCCGAAACAGGGCACCGTCGTCACCGTCACCGGCTACGGGATGGGCGTCGGTGGCGGGCCGATCGGCTGTAAGACGGCTACGACGGCGCCCGCGAAAGGCTTTCCCGCGCTGGACTGCGCGGAGTTGGTCGACGGCCTGTCCGGTGCGCCGTGGATCGACGGGTCGACGGTCGCGGGCCTGATCGGCGGACTGAACGGTGGCGGTTGTGAAGACGAAAGTGTCTCCTACTCACCGCCTTTCGACGATGCCATTACAAAGTTGCTTGCCCGGGCCGAGGCAGGTGGCTCGGCCGACGACGCACCGACGGTGTTCGACGACGAATGCGATTAGTCGGACCTAGGCGCGGAACTGGTTCAGTGCACGCAGCTTGTTCATCACGTCCAGCGCAGCGACCTTGTAGGCCTCCGAGAACGTCGGGTAGTTGAAGACAGCGTCGACGAGGTATTCGACCGTGCCGCCGCACCCCATCACAGCCTGGCCGATGTGCACCATCTCGGTGGCACTGGTACCGAAGATGTGCACGCCGAGCAGCTTGAGGCTCTCGGTGTGCACCAGGAGCTTGAGCATGCCGTAGGAGTCGCCTGCGATCTGTCCGCGCGCCAATTCCCGATACCGTGACACCCCGACCTCGTAGGGGATCGCGTTCTTGGTCAGGTCGACTTCGGTGGCGCCGACATAGGACACCTCGGGGATGGAGTAGATGCCGATCGGCTGCAGATCGGTCATGCCCTTGGCCGGTTCACCGAACGCGTGATACGCCGCCAGCCGGCCTTGGTCCATCGAGGTGGCGGCCAGCGCGGGGAAGCCGATCACATCGCCGACGGCGTAGATGTGGTCGATCTTGGTCTGGAACTGGGTGTTGACGACGATCCTTCCGCGGTCGTCGGGTTCGAGGCCGGCGTTGGCAAGGTCCAGGTGTTCGGTCTGGCCCTGGCGGCCGGCCGAATACATCACGGTGTCGGCCGGAATCTGCTTGCCGCTGGCCAATGTGGTGACCGTGCCTGCGGAGCCCACATCGACCGCCGTCACCTCCTCGCCGAACCGGAACGTCACCGCGAGATCGCGCAAGTGGAACTTGAGCGCCTCGATGATCTCCGGGTCGCAGAAGTCCAGCATGTTGTCGCGCTTCTCCACGACGGTCACCTTGGTACCCAGCGCTGCGAACATCGAGGCGTACTCGATGCCGATGACGCCGGCCCCGACCACCACCATGGTGGTTGGCAGGGACTTCAGGTCGAGGATGCCGTCGGAGTCCAGCACGCGGTCTTCGTCGAACTCGACACCAGTCGGCCGGGCCGGCTTGGTGCCGGTGGCGATCACGATGAATTCGCCTCGGACGGTTGTCCTTTCACCGCGGGTCTGGTCATCGACACATACGGTGTGCTCGTCGAGGAACCTGGCGTGCCCGGTGTGCAGGTCGACCCGGTTGCGCATCAACTGATTGCGCACCACGTCCTGCTCCTTGTTGATGACGTGTGTGGTGCGCGCCAGCAGGTCGGCCGGGGTGATTTTCTCCTTGACGCGGTAGCTCGCGCCGTACAGCTCGCGCTGGCTCATGCCGGTGAGATAGACGACCGCCTCACGCAGCGTCTTGGACGGAATGGTTCCGGTGTTCACGCAGACACCGCCGAGCATCCGACCGCGCTCCACCACCGCGACCGTCTTGCCGAGCTTCGCCGCCGCGATTGCGGCCTTCTGGCCGCCCGGACCAGAACCGATGACGACGAGGTCGTACTCCAGCATGGAACCCATGGCAAAAGGTCTACGCCAACTGGGACGTTCTCGCACGCGGGACGGCGTCAACACCGCGTGAATATTTGCCGACGTGGCGCGCCTGACCGGTGGGTGAGGCGGCCGGTGCGACGATGAACGAAATGGTCAGCAAACTCTCGCGGTGCTTGCGCGGCTGCGCGGTTGCCATTACGGTGCCGCTGCTTTTCGGGTGCACCCGCGTGACCGTCGGCGCAGCCCATCCGGTGACGGCCGACGCCGAAGCCGCGCATCGTCAGACGGCGCAATTGCTGATCGAACCGAGCGAGTTTCCTGCGCGCTATCGCGCCGTCGTCCTCGACGCCACGGCGGTGTACAGGGCGCTGCAGGACGTGGACGGTGTCGCCGCTGCCTCGGTCGTACACCCGCCTCAATGCGCGCCTCCGCCGCGAGCGCCGCAGGACACCGCCGCCATGCAGGGCATCGACAGTCGGGACGCGAGCAGCCTGATCATCACGGTTACGCGGCCAGCCGCGCCGCTGCGCGACCGGGCCGAGCAACTAGCGGCCTGCCCGTCGTTCACCGCGGTCCAGGGCCCTGATGCGTCTGCGGTCGCCGTGACCGTCCTGCCTGCGCCGCCCGTGGACGCCGACGACAGCTACGCCGTCGCTCAGACCGTCACGACGGGGTCGATGCGCAGGACGCTCACCCTGGCCGCGCAGATCCGCGATGTGCGCGTGAGCGCCACGTGGCTACACGAGGGGGCGCCGGAAACCACACGCGACGTCGCCCCGGACACCCAGGCGCTGGACTTGCTGTTCACCGAGGCGGTGCGCAAGGTGCGCCGCATCGGCGGCCCGTAGTTCTTCCCCAGTCGCGAATTCATCCCCAAGCGCCCCGGTTACGGCGCCAGCTTCGGCCGAATCCGACGGTGCTGGTTGTGAGGTTGACGGGTATGACGACATCGCAATCGCCCGACTTTCACCTCAACCGGCCCGGCGTTCTGATCGCGGCCCTGCCCGCAGTGCTCGGCTTTGTGCCAGAAAAGTCTCTCGTGCTCGTCACCGCCGACCGCGGTGAGATGGGATGTGTTATGCGCGTAGACCTTTCGGACGAGCTTGTGAGCTCGCTGGAGCATGTTGCCGACGTCGCCGCCGCGGCACGGCCCGATTCAGCGATCGCAGTAGTGATCGACGAGGAGGGGGCCAACTGCCGAATGTGCAACGACGAACACCGCGAACTGGCCGGCCTGCTGGCGAGGGTGCTGGCCGATCGCGGGATCGAACTGCTCGCGGCGCACGTCGTCGACCGGGTGGCCGAGGGCGGGCGTTGGCACTGCGCCGACGGCTGCGGCAACGCCGGGACCGTCGACGACCCTTCGGCGTCACCACTGGCCGCGGCCGCGGTGCTGGACGGCCGCAGGCTCTACGCCCGCCGCGCCGAGCTGGAAGAGGTGATCGACGTGATCGATCCCGCCCGCACCGAAGCGCTTGCGGAGCTCATCGACGCTGGTAAACCAGACCTGGCGGAGCGCGAGGACGCAGCGGCGTGCGCCGATATCGAAGCGGCCATCTCCGCAGCGTCGCGGGTGGCCGATGCCGCCGAACTCGGCGACGACGAACTGGCCCGGCTGGCGTGGGGAATGTCCGATATCCAGGTGCGGGACACCCTCTACGCGCTGGCCGTTGGCGAGAATGCCGGGCAGGCCGAGGAGCTGTGGGCTGTGCTGTCGCGCACCCTGCCGGAGCCGTGGCGCGTCGAGGCGCTCGTACTTCTCGCGTTCTCTGCGTACGCGCGCGGTGACGGCCCGCTGGCCGGAGTGTCACTGGAAGCGGCGCTGCGCGGCGATCCGACCCACCGGATGGCGGGCATGCTGGACACCGCGCTGCAGTCAGGGATGCGGCCCGAGCAGATCCGGGACCTGGCGGTCACGGGCTACCGGCTGGCCGATCGGCTTGGCGTGCAGTTACCGCCGATGCGCGCATTCGGCCGACGGGCCGGATAACGGTGTCGCTCAGACCTTTTCGACCTTCACAGCATGCGCCATTTCGTGGGGCAGCTCCACCTGCTCGTGCCCGGGGATCACGATCATGACGCCGCCGTGATCGTTGACTTGCACCGTCACCCTGGCGTTGGGCACCACGCCCGCGTCCCTGAGCCGGACGATCAGATCGGCGTCACCCTGGACGTGTTCGGTGAGCTGCCGCACCACGACCGCGACGGGCATCCCGGACGGCAGCTCAGTGAGCCGCACCAGGTTGGCATCCGCCCTCGCGAGTTCGTCGCCGACGCCGAGCTCGGAAAGGCCGGGAATGGGATTGCCGAACGGCGACGTGGTCGGGTTGTCCAGCACCTGCACCAGCCTGCGCTCGACGTCCTCGCTCATCACGTGTTCCCAGCGACAAGCCTCGGCGTGTACTTCTTCCCAGGGCAGCCCGATGACGTCGACCAGGAGCCGCTCGGCGAGCCGGTGCTTACGCATCACCTGAACGGCCAGCGAGCGGCCCTTGTCGGTCAGCTCCAGATGGCGGTCGCCTGCGACGTGCAGCAGCCCATCGCGCTCCATCCGAGAAACGGTCTGGCTGACGGTGGGGCCGCTCTGATCGAGCCGCTCGGCGATGCGTGCACGCAACGGCACTACGCCCTCTTCTTCGAGGTCGTAGATGGTCCGCAGGTACATCTCGGTGGTATCGACAAGATCGTTCATTCGGCATCCTCCGTCCCGCCTGAGTCTACCGGTCTGACCCCGTGAACAGCGGTGCTACGCCACGCGACAACCCGCCGACAAAAATGAATGCCCGCCGGTGGGGGGATCCGGCGGGCATTCAGGGGGAAACGAAATTAGCTTGCGTATGACCTCAGCCGGTCGGCGCGTTCGCCGTTGCGCAGCTTGGCCATCACCTCACGCTCGATCTGGCGGACCCGCTCGCGGGACAACCCGAACAGCTTGCCGATCTGGTCCAGGGTGCGCGGCTGGCCGTCGTCGAGACCGAACCGCAGCCGGATGACTTGCTGCTCGCGTTCGTCGAGCGTGGCCAGCACGTGGCGAATGTCGGTGTGCAGCAGTTCGGAGATCACCGCGTTCTCTGCGGACATTGCCTCGGCGTCCTCGATGAAGTCGCCAAGCGGGGCTTCCTCGTCGCTGCCGACCGGCATGTCCAGGCTCACCGGATCGCGGCTGTGCTCGAGTAGATCGGCGATCTTCTCGGCGGGGATGCCGGACTCCTCGGCGAGCTCCTCATCGGTGGCCTCGCGGCCCAGGTTTTGGTGCATCTCTCGCTTGATCCTGGCCAGCTTGTTGACCTGCTCGACGAGGTGGACCGGCAGCCGGATCGTGCGGCTCTGGTCGGCCATACCGCGGGTGATCGCCTGACGGATCCACCAGGTGGCATACGTCGAGAACTTGAAACCCTTGCTGTAGTCGAACTTTTCCATCGCGCGGATCAGACCCAGGTTGCCCTCCTGGATCAGGTCGAGCAGCGGCATGCCGCGGCCGGTGTAGCGCTTCGCCAGCGAAACCACCAGTCGAAGGTTGGCTTCCAGCAGGTGACTACGGGCGGCTTCCCCGTCGCGAGCGATAGCAGCGAGATCACGTTTGCGGCTCTCGCCCAGTCGCTTCCGCGTATCCAGCAGATGCCGTGCGTAAAGCCCTGCCTCGATGCGCTTTGCGAGCTCGACCTCGTCGGCCGCGTTGAGCAACGCCGTTTTGCCAATGCCATTCAGGTACACGCGTACTAGATCGGCGGCTGGGCTCTGCGCGTCCAGATCTAGGTCAGCGCGGGTTGTGGTGGCGTTCGCCATAACGGCCTCCTGGTCGGGTCGAACTGTCATGGGGTATAACGCCCATGTGCCCGTAAGAGTTCCCACTGGGAGCCCGCTTCACACCTTCTGATCTGCGGTTATTCGCGGTCGACCTGAGAATGCGCTGAGAATAGAGCCAGAAGTTCCTCAGCTAGGAACATCGCGCGGTGCTTCGCCGCCGTCCGGCTGCGGCGCCGAGTGCGCGCGGCTCTCCAGCGCGGGCCGTTCGGCCGTCGGAAACAGCGGTATCCGGCGACGTGACTCGTAGCGCCGCGGCTCCTCCGCCCGCCGCGGCGGGCGGTCGTTGGCGATCAGCACCGCCATCCATGGCAGCGGAACGGAGACGAGAATGATCGCCAGCGAGACGAGCCCGTTCTCCCAGATGCCGTACGCGACCGCAGCGAAGATCAGCGCAGGGATTCGCCAGAACATCAATTTCAGGTACTTGCGTACCCGCGCGCGGTGCTCCTCCTCGAGGGGAACGGCGGCGCGAGTGATCAGGACGGGCTGACCGTCATCGTCGAAACTCAGCTCAGGGCCGTGTTTCATATCTCCACTGTTCCACACTCGTTGTCTGCTGTACGCCTCGCATTTATTACAGGCAAAATGGACGCATGCGAACCCAGACGATCGAGCGCACCGATACCGACGAACGCGTCGACGACGGGACCGACAGCGACACCCCCAAGGTCTTCCACTACGTCAAGAAGGACAAGATCGCCGAGAGCGCCGTCATGGGGACTCACGTCGTCGCGCTGTGCGGCGAGGTGTTTCCGGTGACCAAGGCCGCGAAGCCCGGTTCGCCGGTCTGCCCTGACTGCAAGCGGATCTACGAACAGCTCAAGAAGTAGCGTCGCTGTCGGCGGTGGCGGCTGCGGGTTCTGCGCTGCTGTTTCCGTTCAGTGATTCGGCCTTTTCCTCCAACCACCACCGGAAGCGTTTGGCGTGCGTGACGGGCGCAGGCCATTCCTCTTGGATCGCGGCGTTCAGCTCGGCGCCCAGCATGATCGCGAAGCCGAGGAAGAAGGCGAACAACAGAAACGCGATCGGTGTTGCCAACGCGCCGTACGTATAGCCGGTGCTGGTGATCCACGTCAGATAGACCCGCAGGCCCAGGGTGGCGACGAGGAACACCACGGTCGCAAGGATCGACCCCAGCAGCAGCCGGTGCGACGGCAGCGGTTTGGGCAGCGAGACCCGGTAGAGGATGTTCACCGCCACGACCAGAACGAGGAACAACACCGGGTAGTAGCCGAAAGCGAGCACGTTGTCCCAGCTGTTCGGCAGCCAGCTCGCGATCTTGCGCGGTCCCAGGGCCACGAACGGTGCCGAGATGATCGCGAACACCAACATGACCATGTACAGCCCGAGCGCGAAAAACCTCTGTCGGACGGGGTGGCGCAGCGGCGTCTGGTCGTGGGCCTCGGTGATTGAGTCCACGAACGCGGAGATGGCTGAGGAGCCTGCCCACAGCGAGATGACGAATCCCAAGGACACGACCTCGCCGCGGGCACCCTTCACGATGTCGCGGACCGTCGGCTCGATGATCTCGTTGACGACGCTGGGGGAGAAGAAACGACCCGCCGTGCTGACGAACTGCTCCTGGATCACGGGCAGGGTGTCCGGCCCGAACAACGGCGCGATATACGCCAGGCTGCCCAGCATCCCCAGCAGCAGCGGTGGCAGCGATAACGCGCACCAGAACGCGGCCTGCGCCGACTCGGAGAAGATCGAATCGTCCCAGCTCTTCGACAGCGTGCGCCGCGTTATGTGCCGGATGTGATGGCCCGACGGCGGCAGCGGCAACGGCTGAGACTGGTCACTCATGACCAGTCCAGCATTCCTGATGGGGTGCTACTGCTCCAAAGCGCTGACTTCGATGACCGCTGCAAGCTCGATCAACTTGGCCTCGTGCTCGTTGGCGTGGTGCTGGCAGAACAGCAGCTCGGCACCCGAAGGGAGCTTTGCTCGTACGCGCGCGCCTGCCCCGCAACGATCGCAGCGGTCGGCCTTGGTCAGTTCGGGACTGGTCAACGTTGCGTTCATGGCGTTCATGGCACCTCCGGTCGAGCGTGTCGTACATTCACTGTCTCAGACGTTTTCGGTTTCGGCCTTGTTCCCAAGGCGTTCACCGGTGTGTCGTGTCTCACGCTCGCGTCGAGTTGCGAGCGGTGCAGGCTGGCGATATGACTCCGTCGCCGAATGTGCTGGTCCACCTTTGCAGCGCCGCTGACTGGCGCTCCGCGCAGGAAAGCGGCGAACTCCGCCCCGATTCGCTGGCCGCGAACGGCTTTGTGCACCTTTCGACGCCTGAACAGGTGCACCTGCCCGCCAACCGGCTGTATGCCGGCCGGACCGATCTGGTGCTGTTGCACGTCGATGCCACACAGCTGACCTCTCCCATCAGGTGGGAACCGGGTGTCGCCACCGATCCCGCCTCGATGGTGTTCCCGCATTTGTACGGACCGTTGCCCGCAACGGCTGTGATAAGCATCACGTCCTACCGGCCGGACGGGAACGGCCGGTTCGCACGGCTGACTGGCTAGTACTCGCGGTAGGCGTCCACCTCGATCTCGACCAGCAGGTCGGGGGAGATGAGCGCCGACACCTCGACCATCGTGGTCACCGGGCGGATCTCGCCGAACACCTCGGCGTGCACCGCCGCGACCTCTTGCCACAGTGAAATATCGGTGACGTACATGCGGGTGCGGGTCACGTCGGCGAGCGACGCGCCAGCCTGTTGTAGCGCAATGTCGATGCGCCGCAATATCTCTCGTGTCTGGGCGGCAACGCCGTCCCCGTCAGCGGTGGTGCCTGCCACGACGATGTAGGGTCCGGTGCGTACCGCCCGCGAATAGCCGACGACCGACTCGTAATCCGAGCCCGATAACACGGTGCGGCGCTGTGACATCAGTCCAAACTAGCCACGGCTCTCGGCGGTGCAAGCGGTTTACAGTTCCGGCGTTGACTGACAACCTAGACTGACCCCTCGTGGGCATTGTGTTGGGCTTCGCGCCATGGATCGTCTATTGGGTTCTTGTCGGCAACGTCCCATTCGCCACCGCGGTGTTGGTCGCGCTCGCGGTCGCGGTGTTGTCGTTCGTAATCGGTCGGGTCAAAGGTAAGCCGGGGCGCACCCTCGAAATAGGCGCTGTTGCAACATTTTTAGTGCTCACAGTCTTGACGTTCACCCTGAGCCAGACGTTCATGGAGCAGTGGATTCAGCCGCTCAGCAATGCCGGGATCTTCCTCGTCGCGCTCAGTGGCGTGCTGATCGGCAAGCCGTTCGTGCGGGAGTTCGCCGAAGTCGACCAGCCAAAAGAAGTCATCGAGAGCCCGCTCTTTGTAAAGATCACCACGCTGTTGACCTGGATCTGGGTCGCGGCGTTCGCAGGCATGACGGTGTCGTCGGCGATCCCGCCGATCGTGTACGGCAACGCGACGATCCTCGACACCAGGACTCCGCTGTCGTTCGTCTGTTACTGGGTCATCCCGTTCTCGCTGCTGGGCCTGGCGGCGCTCGCATCGC
Source organism: uncultured Actinomycetota bacterium (assembly GCA_963766465.1). Classification (GTDB taxonomy): domain Bacteria; phylum Actinomycetota; class Actinomycetes; order Mycobacteriales; family Mycobacteriaceae; genus Mycobacterium. The sequence continues at coordinate 405,363 of CAVXZT010000007.1, read as the reverse complement.
GGATCCTGCCCGAGAAGATGACCCCCGGCGATGACGTGGTCCGCAACACCACGTTCGTCGCGTTCGCTGAAGCGGAGATCGACCAGCTGATCTATCTCGCCACCGAACACGCCAACCGCGAAGTCGGGGCCGGAAAGGAGCCTTACGACATCAGGATCGGGAGCAAGGGCGTCCCGCTTGTCGGAGACGAGACCAGGGAGTCATGGCCGTCGACGTACAAGGTGCGTGAGAAGAAGCGCTGAGCGCGCAGCTGTTTCACAGACACACCGAACAACGGAATATTCTCCGCGGCAGCGCAGTCGGAAGTCATTGACGCCGAATGGAGGATCCATGACTAGACCGATTCGTATCGCCGCGCAGATTCCGCCGGCTGGGACGCCAAGCTATTCCGCATGGCGCGACACCATCTTGCGTGCAGAGGAGATCGGCGCCGACGCCATCTTCGGTTACGACCACTTCCTGCCCCCCGTGGTCACCGGCCGCGACGAAAGCGGGCGACCGACCACCGCCCCGGACCCACCCGTGCTGCCCAATTTCGAGGCCTGGACGGCGTTGGCCTCGTGGGCCGAGATCACTAGCCGCGCCGAGCTAGGTCTTCTGGTCGGCGGCGCGGGGTTCCGCAACCCCGACCTGCTCGCGGATATGGCTCGCACAATCGACCACATCAGCGGTGGTCGCGTCATCCTCGGTCTGGGCGCGGGATGGCACGAACCGGATTACACCGAATACTCGTACGACTTCGGCACGGTCTCGTCACGCCATGCGGTGTTTGTCGACGCGCTCGAGCGCATCGAGAACAGGTTGATCAAGCTGGATCCACCTCCGCTGCGAAAGATCCCGGTGCTGATCGGTGGTGGCGGGGAGAAGAAGACCATCCCCGCGGCCGCGCGCTTCGCCGATATCTGGCATTCCGGCGGTGGGCTAGAGCTGTTCGTGCGGAAGAACGCAGTCCTCGTCGAGCAGGCCCAGCGCATCGGTCGCGACGACGGCGAGATCGAACGTGCGGTGTCGTGGTCGAGTCCAGAGGCTGCGGACGGATTCGCCGATGCGGGTGTAACCATGTTCACCGTATCGGTGTTCGCCGAGGGTGGTTATGACCTCACTGAGCTGAAAGCGGCTCTGGCGTGGCGTGATTCGCGGCGCTAGGCGGGTGCGGCCTCGATAAACGAGAACGGTTTGACGGTGTGAACGACGCGGCCCAACAGATTGGCCGGCATCGATCTCCAAGAATCCGTCAAGGCGCCCAGCGGAGACTTCCCGCATGAGCCACGAACCCCAAGGGCGGATCGCGGAGCCACCCCGGCAGCCCTACAGGTCGTCCTCCGGGCGGACATGGCCCAGGTGGTGGTGGCTGGCCATGGTGGTGTGGGTCGCGGGAATGCTGTTCCTGATGGGCTTCGGTGCACACGACAACTACGAGTATCGTTCCGGCACTCCGGTGCAGGCGACGATCATCGACTGCGATCCTCATGTGCCAAGGGCGGGGGCGCCGACTGCACGGCGAGGTGGAATGACGAAAGTCAATCGCACACCGGTCGATTGCACCGAGTGGCGGACCCTCTTCCCGCCGGATCACTCGTGGACGTTCGCGTAACGGGCGACGACGCATACGCGGCCACGTCGGGTACGAAGGAACTTGTCGCCGGGGCAGCCGGGATCGGCGTCTTCGTCGTCCTGTCCGCGCTGTACCTTCTCGAACGTAGGTTCGCCGAACGCAGGCGCCGCTAGTCGAGATAGTCGCGCAGCACCTGAGAACGGCTGGGGTGACGCAACTTCGACATCGTCTTGCTCTCGATCTGCCGGATGCGTTCGCGGGTGACGCCGTACACCTGACCGATCTCGTCGAGCGTGCGCGGCTGGCCGTCGGTGAGGCCGAACCGCAGCCGCACCACACCCGCTTCGCGCTCGGAGAGCGTCTCCAGCACCGACTGCAGCTGATCCTGCAGCAGCGTGAAGCTGACGGCGTCAACGGCCACCACTGCTTCGCTGTCTTCGATGAAATCGCCGAGCTGAGAATCGCCTTCGTCACCGATGGTCTGGTCCAGCGAGATCGGCTCACGCGCGTACTGCTGGATCTCCAGCACCTTCTCCGGTGTGATGTCCATTTCCTTGGCCAGCTCTTCTGGCGTCGGCTCGCGGCCAAGGTCCTGCAGCAGCTCGCGCTGGATGCGACCGAGCTTGTTGATCACCTCGACCATGTGCACCGGAATACGGATGGTGCGGGCCTGGTCGGCCATCGCACGGGTGATGGCCTGCCGGATCCACCAGGTGGCGTAGGTGGAGAACTTGTAACCCTTTGTGTAGTCGAACTTTTCGACTGCACGAATCAGACCGAGGTTGCCCTCCTGGATCAGGTCGAGGAACGCCATACCGCGGCCCGTGTAGCGCTTGGCCAGCGAGACGACCAGACGCAGGTTCGCCTCCAGCAGGTGGTTTTTCGCGCGGTCGCCGTCGCGGCAGATCCACGACATGTCGCGGCGTTGCGCGGCGGGCAGCTTCTCGCCCTTCTCCGCGATCTCGGTCATCAGCTGCGTCGCATACAGCCCCGCCTCGATGCGCTTGGCGAGCTCGACCTCTTCCTCGGCGTTGAGAAGCGCGACCTTGCCGATCTGCTTGAGGTAGGCACGCACCGAGTCGGCCGAGGCGGTGAGCTCGGCGTCCTTGCGGGCCTGCCGCAGCGCCTCGGACTCCTCTTCGTCCCAGACGAAGTCTCCGGATGCCTTGTCCTTCTCGCTCGGTTCGGCGATCTCGTCGTCGTCGGCCGGTGCGGGCACCACTACGGCGGGAGTCTTCGCGGCGGGCTCGGCGCCCGCCGGGGCCTCTTCGTCGACCTCGAGGTCCTCCAACGCGAGATCGGGCTCGTCAACCTCGAGGTCGTCGCCGGGCTCGGCTTCGAGCTCGTCGCCGCTTTCGACCTCGTCAGTGGCGTCTGCGTCGACGACGCCTGGTTCGGGCGCAGTGGCCTTCTTCGCGCGGCCGCGGGTGGCGGGAGCGGCGGCCTTCTTCGCCGGCTGCGCCTTGGCCTCGGTGGCCTTGGCGGGTTTGGCCGCGGCGCGAGTCTTGGTGGCCGTGGCGGACGCGGTCTTCGCCGCGGTCGTCTTGGTGGCCCGCTTGGCCGGTGCTGATCCGTTGGCCGATTTTGCCGCCGGAGCCTTCTTGGCTGGGGTCTTGGTAGCGGTGCGCTTCACCGGCTCATCGGTCGCCGGGCGTGCTTTTGTCGCTGCCACGTACACCCTTTCGATCTTGCAAATTCTGATGGGCACGGTCGTGCACCATGGAAAAGCGTCGGCTATGTCGAGTATTGGCTGTTGGTCTCGCCGCTATCCGGGATGCGGCCGCCGTCGACCATTGTAACGACAGTGTGAGGTACCGCCGTGTTCAGCGGCAAATTTGACGCGCGGGAGGGCTGGCTACTTGGCAGTAGCGGTGACATCCACGTCCGCGGCCATCGCCGCGCCGACGATTCCCGCCGTGTTCTGCAGCGCCGCGGCCACCACTGGCGTGCGGTTCTTCAGCAGAGGGACCCATTTGTCGGCCTTACGGCTGATTCCGCCGCCTGCGATGAACAGGTCGGGCCAGATGGCGTTCTCGATGGCCACCAGCACCTTGGTGACCTCCTCTGTCCAGCGCTCGTAGCTCCAGCCCTTTTTCTCCTTGATCGACGAAGCCGCCCGGTGCTCGGCTTCCTTACCGCCGACCTCGAGGTGGCCGAACTCGGTGTTGGGCAGCAGCACGCCGTTGTGGATGACCGCCGAGCCGATGCCGGTGCCGAACGTCAACAGCACGATGACGCCGGTGTTGTCCTTGCCCGCGCCGAACTTCTCTTCGGCCAGCCCGGCCGCATCGGCGTCGTTGAGCACGATCACCTTCTGACCGTCGAGGGCCTTGCTGTAGAACTCGCTGGCGTTAGAGCCGATCCAACCCTTGTCGACGTTGGCCGCGGTGTGCACGATTCCGTCGGTCACCACACCGGGATAGGTGACGCCGACCTTCTCCGTCCAGCCGAACTCGCGGACAACGGCCGCCACGGTCTTGCTGACCGCCTCCGGGGTGGCCGGTTGCGGTGTCTCGAGCTTGAAGCGCTCGCCGATCAGCTGCCCGGTGTCCAGGTCGACGATGCCGCCTTTGACACCGCTTCCACCGACGTCGATGCCGAATCCGTGGCGTTGCGGGCCGCCGTTGGTGCTCGGGTCGGCGGCGGGAGAGTCGGTGGCGGTCATTAGCGCTCCTCGGAGGCTGGCAGGTGCGACGCGCCCCACACATTAGTAGCTCGGGAAATGTGTTGCGATGGAACCGTGACGGATATCGACACCGATCCCGTGCTGTTGCGCTCGGTCGCCGAGCGGCTGGCGACGGAGGCGGCCGATTTCGTCCGTCGGCGCCGCAACGAGGTTTTCGGGGACTCCCAGCCAGACTCCGGGTCAGCGGTGCGCGCAAAGAGCACACCGACCGACCCCGTCACGGTCGTCGACACCGAAACGGAGCGGCTGCTGCGCGCCCGGCTGGCCGAACTGAGGCCGGGTGAACACATTCTCGGCGAGGAGGAAGGCGGATCGACCGGCGGGCGCGACGGGTTGACCTGGGTGCTCGACCCGATCGACGGCACGGTCAACTTCGTCTACGGAATCGAGACGTACGCCGTGTCCGTCGCGGTTCAGCGCGACGGAGCGTCGCTGGCCGGAGCCGTGGCCAACGTCCCGACCGGGGCGGTGTACTCCGCTGCGCTCGGTCACGGCGCCCGCGTGCAGCGAGCGGGCGAGACGACTCCGCTGCGGGCCGGTTCGACCACCGAGCTGTCAATGTCGTTGGTGGGCACCGGGTTTTCCTATGCGCCCGAGCAACGGATCCGGCAGGCCGAGATCCTCACCAGGCTGCTTCCCCTCGTGCGTGACGTTCGGCGGATGGGCTCGTGTGCGCTCGATCTATGCATGGTGGCCGCCGGTCGGCTCGACGCCTACTACGAGGACGGCGTACACGTCTGGGACTGGGCGGCGGGTGCGCTGATCGCCGCGGAGGCGGGCGCGAGCCTGCGGCTGCCGCCTGCCGACGGGACACCGGGGCTGATCGTTGCGGCCGCACCGGCAATCACGGACGCGTTGGCCGACACGCTGCGTAGCGCCGGCGCATTTTAGCCGCTAACACCCTTGCCTCACAACGGAATACGGGCCTAGCAGGCGGCGGTGTGAATCTGCTTCAGCAGCGTCGGATCGGCCGCCTGCGTGGCGTCGGGCCGAAGGCTGGCCAGCACCGCGTCGATATCGTCGCTGTGGGTCAGTTCGCTGAACTCGGTGCCGATGGCGAGGTCAACGGTCGCGTCGGTGCGCTGATCCTGGAACAGCTCGGTGCACGGTGCGACGAGCCACACCGCCGCCGCGGCGGCGCGGCCGGACGGACCGAACCGGATCTGGCCCTGGCACTCCAGCCGGGTGCCCGCATAAACGGTGTCGTTGGCCGCGGTCGGCTCGGCGTACCCCTGGTCGCGCAGTGCGCCTGCCACCTCGGCGGCCTGGCCGCCCTGCCCGCTGGCGTTGAGGACGCGGATCTTGGTGTCGGCAAGCTTGGCCGGGGTGACCTCCGTCATCGTCGATCGCGTCTGCTGCTCACCCAGCTGCTGCGCCGGGGCGTTCGGATCGGCGGCCGGAGGCGGCGGGTTGCACGCCGCGGCCTCATGGACGTCGACCGGTTGATTCAGGGCCATCACCCAAACCAGCAGCGTCACCACCGCGAGGGCGACGAACAGCAAGATTCCCGGCAGGTAGTACCTCCGGCGGAAGGGACGACCGCGTTTATCGAACGCGGTTCCGTCTGTGATTTGCGCGACCACGAGTGCACTCTAAGGCCAGCGTCGCGGGGCTCTCCGAGCGGCGCGAACTGGAGTGTGACGTAAATCACAGTGGAACGCGTGTCAGAACGGGCACGAATCGTTTGGGTATTGCGTTCGACGCTGGTACAAAGCATCGCTGCAAGGTTTATGGAGGGGACATGGCTATGGCTACCGATTATGACGCCCCACGGCGCACCGAGACCGACGACGTTTCCGAGGATTCGCTCGAGGAACTGAAGGCACGGCGCAACGAAGCGCAGTCAGCCGTAGTTGACGTCGACGAGTCCGAATCCGCCGAATCCTTCGAGCTACCCGGCGCCGATCTCTCCGGCGAGGAGCTGTCGGTTCGCGTGATACCGAAGCAGGCCGACGAGTTCACGTGCTCGAGCTGCTTCCTGGTTCATCACCGCAGCCGGCTGGCCAGCGAGAAGAACGGCGTGATGATCTGCACCGACTGCGCGGCCTAGCGGCTGCCGAGCGCAGCCAGCACGCGGTCTGGGTGACGGCAACTGACCAGCCAGTACGGCGTGGGATCGTCGGGATCGTCAAGGACGAGGAGGACCATGCTCCCGACCCACGCCCGGTGTACGACGTAGGCCGCCGGATCGAGTTGGCGACCCAGCGCGGCCGACTTGGCAGATTTGGGCACCTCGGCCGAACGTGCGATGACGCTGACCGGCAAGTGCGCCGCCCCGACCGACAGCTCTTTCCCGCCGGAACCGTCGACGACACGGACATCGGTCTTGCCGAACCACAGCAGCACGACGGCGGCGACGGGCAGCAGGACGGCGAACGGCACCCAGTTGGGCAGTGCGGGCACGCCCTGGTTCACCTCGAGCGCGATCAGGCCGGCGAGCCCCAGTCCCGGCGGCCACCACCACCACGGCACCGACAACCGTTCGCGGTAGCGCACGGATTGCGTGGTGGCGCGCGTGTCTGACACGCGGCCAAGAGTAATCTCTGACGTCGTGTCCACCTCTCTGGCGGTCGTGCGCCTGGATCGCGATCTGCCGATGCCCAGCCGTGCCCATGACGGCGATGCGGGCGTCGACCTTTTCAGCGCGCTCGACGTCGAGCTGGCGCCCGGTCAGCGGGCGCTGGTGCCGACGGGCATCGCCGTCGCCATCCCGCACGGCATGGTCGGGCTGGTGCACCCCCGCTCGGGTTTGGCTGCGCGCGTGGGACTTTCGATCGTCAACAGCCCTGGCACGATCGATGCCGGCTACCGCGGCGAGATCAAGATCTCGTTGATCAACCTCGATCCCGAGACGCCGATCGTCTTGCATCGCGGGGACCGGATCGCGCAGCTGCTCGTGCAGCGGGTCGAGCTGCCCGAGCTGGTTGAGGTGATGTCATTCGACGAGGCCGGCCTGGCCGACACAACCCGTGGTGACGGTGGCCACGGTTCCTCCGGCGGACATGCGAGTTTGTGAAATGGCATTCGGAAAGCACAGAGACAACGACGTCGACGACGTGAATCCGTCCGCGGATAACGACGGCGACGACCTCGACGGCCCCTTCGACGTCGACGATTTCGACGATCCCGCGACGGCGGCGCTGGCGCGGCTCGACCTCGGCTCGGTGCTGATCCCGATGCCGGAGGCCGGACAGGTGCAGGTCGAGCTCACGGAGATGGGTGTGCCCAGTGCGGTGTGGGTGGTGACGCCGAACGGCCGCTTCACGATCGCCGCTTACGCCGCGCCCAAGACCCCAGGCCTGTGGCGGGAGGTGGCATCGGAACTGGCCGAATCGCTGCGCAACGACGTGGCCAAGGTCAGCATCGAGGACGGCCCGTGGGGTCGCGAGGTGGTGGGCGTCGGCAATCCGGAGCCGGACCAGCCGCCCGGCGTTGTCCGGTTCATCGGCGTTGACGGTTATCGCTGGATGATTCGATGCGTCGTCAACGGCCCGCAGGACAAGATCGTCGCACTGGCCGCCGAAGCGCGGAATGCGTTGGCGGACACCGTCGTTCGGCGGGGAGATACGCCGATGCCCGTCCGCGCCCCTCTGCAGGTGCAACTGCCGGAGCCGATGGCGGCACAACTACGCGCGGCGGCCGAACAGGCCGCCCAGCAGGCTCAGCCGGCCGGCCAACAGCCGCCACCGCCCGAGCCCGCCGCGCGCCGCAGCGAGCACGGGACGGCCATGCAGCAGCTGCGGACCATCACAGGCGGCTAGGCGGAGGGATTTGTGTGCGTTTTAGAGCGCTCACCCGCTCCTTGTCGCACACAAGTCAGACAGACATGAGCGCGGCCAGGCACGCCGCGCCAAGCACCCCGGGATCGACGCCCATCTCGTCGAGCGTCACCGTGCGCAGTGCCGCCTGCGGCGCCGCCGCCACCCATTCGATGCTGACCTCGACCGGATGCACGGGATCGTCGGTCGCGGCGGCGACCCCCATCGGTACGGCAAGGCCCTCCAGCTGGCTGCAGGTGGGCGCGACAAAGCCGGCGGCCTCATCCATGGCGTCGGGCAGCGCGGGCCACTGGCCGACCCAGGACCGGGTCAGCTCGTCGGCCAGCCATGGCGGGCTGGAGGCCCGCATCTGCGCGGTGGCCGATGCCAGGCCATCGCGGCGCAGCATTTCGGCCGTGTGCCGCGCTGCCATAGCGGCAGGCGCGGTATCCGGTTCGCCCGTCCAGGCGGGCAGGGCGGCCAGTACGGCTACGGCGTGCCCCGGATGGGCGAGCGCCCAGGCGGCGGCCACCGCTGCGCCGATGGACACCCCGCCGACCGCGATCGGCTCGGCCCTGGCCGCGTTGTCGAGCGCTTTGCGATAGCCGTCGATGAGTCGGTCGGGTTGTGGGGCCGGCGTCACAACGACCGCTCCGATGTCGTGCAGGGCCGCGGAAAACGCCCGGTAGACGTAGTCATCGTCGGATCCCGTGCCGGGCAGCAGAACCGTCGTAACACCGCGTAGATCGACCGCCATCAGATGATCGTGCCCCGTGCATCGACACGTCGGCGTGGCGACCCTGCCCCACGTGGCATCTCGGAACCAAGAGGTCTACCGTGGCGTTGGATTAGGTAGATCCATGGTGGATCTGCAGAAGTCAGGAGAGGCCATGGCCACGGCCGAAGGGTATCTGCGCCGGCTCACCCGCCGGCTGACGGAAGACCCGGAACAACTTGACGTTCAAGAGCTCAGTGACGAAGCCGCCAGCACCGGCGCCCAGAAGGCGATCGACTGTCAACGCGGTCAGGAAGTCACCATGGTCGGCACCCTCCGCAGTGTCGAATGCAACGGCAAGGGCTGCTCCGGTGGCGTCAAGGCCGAACTGTTCGACGGCACCGACTCGGTGATGCTCGTCTGGCTCGGCCAGCGTCGTATCCCCGGTATCGAGTCCGGTCGCACACTCAAAGTCCACGGCCGCATCGGCAAGCTGGACAACGGCGCGAAGGCGATCTACAACCCGCACTACGAGATTCAGAAGTGACCGACCCCGGACCTGAACCGGGGAAGCCGACCAAAGCCCACGCCGTCCTCGAACAGATGGGCGGCGTCAGCGGACTGATCTACTCCTCGCTGCCCGTGGTGGTGTTCGTTCCGGTATCCACGGCCTTCGGATTGGTGCCCGCGATCAGTGCGGCGCTGGGGGTGGCGGCGCTGATCCTGGTGTGGCGCTTGGTCCGTCGCGAATCAATTCAGCCGGCGATCTCCGGGTTCTTCGCCGTGGGGGTCAGCGCGCTGATCGCCTATCTCGTCGGCGAGTCCAAGGGCTACTTTCTGCTCGGCATCTGGATGTCGCTGTTCTGGGCCGTCGTCTTCACGCTGTCGATCCTTATTCGTCGTCCCGCGGTCGGCTATGTGTGGGGATGGGTCAACACCCACGACCGCGCTTGGCGCGGGGTGCGTAGGGCCGTAGTGGCGTTCGACGTCGCGACATTCGTATGGGTGGTGGTTTTCACCTCGCGCTTCGTCGTACAGCAGCACCTCTACGACGCCGACCAGACGGGTTGGCTAGGCGTCGCCCGCATCGCGATGGGCTGGCCGCTCACGGCGGTGGCGGCGCTCGTGACGTATCTGGCCATTCGGGCGGCCCAGCGCGCGGTGCACGCCCATGAAGCAGAGCAAGTCGACGAAGCCGAGGAAACCGGGGAGACCGCCGACGAACACGGAGGCGTAGCTCAACCCGATGCCCACTGACACCGACACCGATCGGCCGCTGATCGCGGTAGCGGTGCTGGCCTCGTTCGTGGCGTTCCTCGACGGGTCGGTGGTCAATCTCGCGCTTCCGGCGATCGGCAGGGAGTTCGGCGGTGGCCTCGCGCTGCAGCAGTGGGTCGTCGACGGCTACCTGCTCACGCTCGGCGCGCTGATTCTCGTCGCAGGGGCCGTCTCCGATCAGTTCGGCCGGCTGTCGGTGCTGCGGATGGGCATCGCCGTATTCGGTGTGGCGTCGGTGCTGTGCGCGGTCGCGCCCGGCGGCTGGGTGCTTGTCGCCGCGCGGTGCCTGCAGGGCGTCGGCGCGGCGTTCTTGGTGCCGAGCTCGCTCGCGATGATCAACGCGCGGTTCTCGGGTGCGGCGCAGGCTCGCGCGATCGGCACGTGGACGGCGTGGACGGGCACGGCGTTCGTGATCGGCCCGCTGCTGGGCGGCGTGCTCGTCGACGCGGTGGGCTGGCGGTGGATCTTCGGGGTCAACATCGTGCCGCTGGCCGTCACGCTGTACCTGACGACCAAGCTGCCACCAGAACTACAGGCCGCCGATCGCACAGCGAAGATCGACTACGTCGGCGCCGCACTCAACGCCGTCGGCCTCACTGGGGCGGTCTACGCGCTCATCGAGGGCCAGCGGCTCGGATTCTCGAATCCCGCGGTGCTCGTCGCCCTGATCGTCGGCGTGGCCTGTCTGATCGCGTTCCCGTGGTGGGAGCGGCGCGCACCGAATCCGATGATGCCGCTGCACATCTTCGCCGCCAGAAACTTCGCGATCGGGAACCTGGCCACGGTGTTCCTGTACGCCGCGGTCTCGCTCGGCATGCTCGTCGTGGGACTTTTCCTGCAGGAGACGGCCGGGCTGTCGGCCACCGCGGCGGGGCTGGCCACGCTGCCGGTGCCTGTGTTGTCGTTCTTCTTGGCCCGCCGGTTCGGCACGCTGGCGGGCGTGCACGGACCACGGGTGTTCATGGCCGTCGGCCCGCTGATCGCGGCCATCGGCTACCTGTTGATGTCCCGCGCCGAGGAGCCGTTCAACTTCTGGTCACAGATGCTGCCGGGTCTGGTGGTGTTCGGCCTCGGGCTGACGATCACGGTGTCACCGTTGACGGCGGCCATCCTTGCCGCGGTCGACCCCGCTCAAAGCGGGATCGGATCGGCGATCAACAATGCGATCTCCCGGATCGCGGGGCTGATCGCGGTCGCGTTCACGGGTGTGATCATTGGTGGCACAGTGGATTTCGACGGCCTTCGGCAGGGCGTGCTGGTGACGGCCGGACTGCTGGCGGTCGCCGGGGTGATCTCAGCGTTGGGCATCAGCAACGCGCAGAGCGACATGAAGCGCGTCTCACCGGTGTCGGCGGCCGAGTGCCACGACCGGGTGACTCCGCCGCCGGCCTACGGGCGCCGCTGAGGACTCAGCGCGTCTGCGGATGGAGCAGCAGCTCCTGCAGATCGTCCTCGACGTCCGTGGTGGCCACGAACACCAGCTCGTCGCCGCCTTCAAGGGGCTCGTCGGACTCCGGCACGATCACCCGCGCGCCGCGCAGAATCGTCACCAGCACGGCGTCGCGCGGCAGTTCCAGCCGTTTGACCGGCTTGCCGCCCCACGGTGTGTCATCGGGCAGTGTGATCTCCACCAGATTGGCCTGGCCCTTGCGGAACTCCATCAGCCGCACCAGATCACCGACGGCGACGGCCTCCTCGACGAGCGATGCCAGCATGCGCGGCGTGGACACCGCGACGTCCACACCCCAGCTCTCGTCGAACAGCCACTCGTTGCGAGGATCGTTGACGCGAGCCACCACACGCGGCACCGCGAACTCGGTCTTGGCCAGCAGGCTGACCACCACATTGGCCTTGTCGTCGCCGGTCGCGGCGATCACCACGTCGAACTCCTCGATCTTCACCGACTCGAGCAGGCTCAGCTCACACGCGTCGCCGAGACGCCAGTGCGCGGCGGGAATGGCGTCGACGTCGATGTGGTCGGGGTTGCGTTCGAGCAGCGTGACCTCGTGGTTCTCGACGAGTTCGCGGGCGATGGACCGGCCGACCGCCCCGGCTCCGGCAATGGCGACCTTCATGCGCTCTCGATGTCCTCACTTGGCGGCAGCGCCGCAATGGCAAGGGCTTCGGCGATGTGTCCGGCGATCGCCGCCATGTACACCTGATCGCCGTTCTGGATGACGGTTTTCGGGTCGGGCAGAAGGCCGGCGCCGAATCGGATCATGAACGCCACGCGAGCGCCGGTGGCCGCTTCAATGTCGGTGATCCGATGGCCGACCCAACCCTCGTGCAGCGCCAGTTCGGTCACGCCGACGTTGCCGGTCGGGTCGCGCCATTTCGTGGTCTCGGTCTCACGGGTCAGCACGTTGAGCAGCCGGTCGGTCGTCCACGGCACGGTGGCCACCGTCGGGATGCCGAGACGTTCGTAGACCGCCGCGCGTTTGGCGTCGTAGATGCGGGCCACGACGCGCTCGACGCCGAACGTCTCGCGGGCCACCCGCGCCGAGATGATGTTGGAGTTGTCACCCGACGAGACGGCCGCGAAGGCGCCTGCCTCCTCGATGCCCGCCCGCAGCAGGACTTCGCGGTCGAACCCCATCCCCAGCACGCGCTCGCCGGGAAACTCGGGGGACAGGCGGTGAAATGCCGTGCCGTCGCGATCGATCACGGCGACGTCGTGGCCGATTCTGGCCAGGCTGTCCGACAGTGATGCGCCCACCCGGCCGCATCCCATGACCACTACACGCACCTGACGGTCCTTTCCGGCCTCTCTGGACGACCCGCGCACTCGGAACGCTACAGCCATTCGCTCGTGGGCTTAGTCTTGGCTCTCGTGTCCAAGCTATCGACTGTTGCACGTCGGCTGATTCTGGGACGGCCGTTCCGCAGCGACAGGCTGGCGCACACGCTCTTGCCCAAGCGGATCGCGCTGCCGGTGTTCGCGTCGGACGCCCTGTCCTCGGTCGCGTATGCCCCCGAGGAAATCTTCCTGGTGCTGTCGGTCGCCGGCCTCACCGCCTACTCGATGGCGCCGTGGATCGGGCTCGCGGTCGCGGCGGTCATGCTCATCGTGATCGCGAGCTACCGGCAGAACGTGCACGCCTACCCGTCGGGCGGCGGCGACTACGAAGTCGTGACCTCCAACCTGGGACCCACGGCCGGGCTGACGGTGGCGAGCGCGCTACTCGTCGACTACGTCCTCACAGTCGCGGTGTCGATGTCGTCAGCGATGTCGAACATCGGATCTGCGGTGCCGTTCATCAATACCCACAAGGTGTTGTTCGCGGTGATCGCGATCCTGCTCTTGGCATCCATAAACCTACGCGGAATCCGTGAGTCGGGCACCGCGTTTGCAATTCCGACCTACGCCTTCATGATTGGGATGTACGTCATGCTGGCGTGGGGGTTCTTCCAAATCTACGTATTAGGCGAGCCGTTGCGCGCCGAGTCGGCCGGCTTCGAATTGCATTCCGAGCACGGCGACGTACTCGGGTTTGCGCTGGTGTTCTTGATTGCACGGGCATTTTCGTCAGGCAGCGCGGCACTAACCGGTGTCGAGGCCATCAGCAACGGGGTACCCGCGTTCCGGAAACCCAAGTCGCGCAACGCGGCAACGACACTATTGATGCTCGGCGTCATCTCCGTCACGCTGTTCATGGGCATCATCATGCTGGCCAGGGCTACCGGCGCGCAGATGGCTGAGCGCCCCCACGAACAGCTCATCGGGGCGCCACCCGACTACCACCAGAAGACGCTGATCGCCCAACTGGCAGACGCGGTCTTCCATGACTTTCCGATCGGGCTGTACCTCATCGCAGGGGTTACGGCACTGATCCTGGTGCTGGCCGCCAATACCGCGTTCAACGGGTTCCCGGTGCTGGGATCCATTCTGGCCCAAGACCGTTTCCTGCCGCGCCAGCTGCACACCCGCGGCGACCGGCTGGCGTTCTCGAACGGCATTCTGTTTCTCGCGTTCGCAGCGGTTGCCTTCGTCGTCGCGTTCCGTGCGGAAACCACCGCACTGATCCAGCTCTACATCGTCGGGGTGTTCGTATCGTTCACGCTCAGCCAGATCGGCATGGTCCGGCACTGGACGCGGCTGCTGCGCACCGAAACCGACTCCGCTGTCCGCCGTCACATGATGCGATCGCGGGTGATCAATACGATCGGTCTTCTCTGCACCGGAACCGTGCTGATCATCGTGGTGGTGACGAAGTTCGTCGCGGGCGCGTGGATCGCGATCCTTGCGATGGCCATCCTGTTCGTGATCATGAAAATGATTCACAAGCATTACGACACCGTCGCCAGGGAGCTAGAGCAACAGGCCGCCGAGGAACACGACATGGTGTTGCCGAGCCGCAACCACGCTGTCGTGCTGGTATCCAAGCTGCACCTGCCGACGATGCGGGCACTGGCCTATGCCCGGGCGACCCGGCCCGACGTGCTCGAGGCCATTACCGTCAGCGTCGACGACGGCGAGACGCGCGAGCTGGTGCACAAATGGGAAGACAGCGATATCAGCGTGCCGCTCAAGGTGATCGCCTCGCCGTATCGAGAGATCACCCGGCCTGTGCTCGACTACGTCAAGCGGATCAGCAAGGAGTCGCCGCGCACCGTGGTGACTGTGTTCATCCCTGAGTACGTTGTGGGGCATTGGTGGGAACAGGTGCTACACAACCAAAGCGCGCTGCGGCTGAAGGGCAGGCTGCTGTTCATGCCGAACGTGATGGTGACTTCTGTTCCATGGCAGTTGAGTTCGTCGGAGCGGCTCAAGACGCTGCAGTCGCATGCGGCTCCAGGCGACATACGCAGAGGCTTCATGGAGTGAGTGAAGACGTCGTCGAGCCGCCATCATGGCCGACGGAACTGACGCTGACCACCGGGCCACCGGCAAACGGCGGCAGTTGTGTTGCACGCCATGACGGCCGAGTGGTGTTCGTCCGGTATGCGCTGCCGGGGGAGACCGTCAAGGTCCGCGTCGTCGGTGACCACGGATCGTATTGGCACGCCGACGTAGTCGAGGTGATCGACCCTTCGCCCGAGCGCATCGACTCGCTGTGCCCGATCGCCGGCGTAGACGGGGCCGGCTGCTGCGATCTGGCGTTCGCCGAACCCGACGCCACCCGCAGGCTGAAGGGCACCGTCGTCGCCAATCAGTTGGCACGACTCGGCGGTTACCAGTGGCGCGACGAGGACTCCGCCGCTGCGGAACCGATCGGAGACGGCGGCGCCACCGGGTGGCGGACCCGGGTGCGGCTCGACACTTCGGCCGAGGGCCGCGCGGGCTTCCACCGCTATCACAGTTCGGCGCTGGTCACGGAGCTGGACTGTGCGCAGCTTCCCGTAGGCATGCTCGACGGGCTGACCGAGTGGGTGTGGCCGCCTGGCGCGCAGCTACACGTGGCGGTCGACGACGACGGTGACCGGCACGTCGTGCAGTCGGGGCCGCGGACGGGTCGAAAGACGACGACTCAGGTGGTCTTGGGCAACTACGAGGCGGTGCAGCGGGTCGGGGAGCGGACCTGGCGGGTGCCGGTGACCGCGTTCTGGCAGGCGCACCGCGACGCCGCCAGGGTCTACAGCGACTTGGTGGCCGGATGGGCACAGCTCGACGCCGGCATGACGGCGTGGGATTTGTACGGCGGGGCAGGGGTTTTCGCGGCGGTGCTGGCGCAGGCCGTCGGCGAAGGGGGAAGCGTCGTCACCGTCGACACCTCCCGCGGGGCGTCGCGGTCGGCGCGCGAAACGCTGGCCGACTTCGGCTGGGTGTCGGTGGTGACCGATTCGGTGCGCCGGGCTATTGGCCAGCAGTCCGCGCGGGCCGATGTGGCGGTGCTGGACCCGCCGCGGTCAGGGGCGGGTCGCGAGGTGATCGACCTTCTCGCCGCTGCAGAGGTGCCCAGGGTGGTCCACATCGGTTGCGAGGCAGCGTCTTTTGCCCGCGACGTCGGGCTGTATCTCGGGCACGGGTACACCGTTGAGGATCTGCGGGTGTTCGACTCGTTCCCGCTGACGCACCACGTCGAGTGCGTGGCGGTGCTCACCCGCTGACACGCACACCTGTCACCCGCTGTGTCGACGGCCGAGGACGGGTGCGTACGGGGTTGGGTCGATGTCGGGGCGGCGGCGGTCGATCAGATCGGCGAGCATCCGCGCCGACCCGCACGCCATCGTCCACCCCACATGTCCGTGGCCAGTGTTGTAGTACAGGTTGTCGTGCCTGCCGAGACCGATCAGTGGCGGCCCATCGGGGGTCATCGGACGAAGTCCCGTTCGGTAGCGCGCGGTGTCCCAATCGATCGCCCCTGGGAACAGTTGATCGCCTGCCGCGATGATGCCTGCGTAGTCGGCGGGCGTAGAACTGCGGTCGTAGCCAACGAATTCCGCCGTTGCTGACATCCGGATGTCGCCCCCGAACCGGGACCACGCGACGAGCGATCGCTCATCGATGCCGCCGACGTGGGGGGCGCGATCGGGATCTTTGGTCGTCGCGGTCAGCGTGTAACCCTTTGCGGGATAGACGGGAATCCGTACGCCCATGCTTCTCGTGAGCAGCGGACTCGCCGCGCCGGCCGCCAGGACGACGACGTCTGTGCTGACGTCACCGCCGCCGGTCACGACTTTTGTGACGGACGATCCATCGGTTTCCAGTGCGGCGATGTTGGTGCTCAGGTGGAATTGCACTCCGAGCCGGCGGCAGGCCTCCGCGAGCGCGATCGCGAATCGTTGTGGGTCACCGGTCGCGTCGGACATGTCATGAATGGCGCCGGCGAAGCGCACCGAGCTGTGCCGCAATGCAGGCTCGACCGCGGCGATCTCGTCGGCGCCGAGAACCTTCTGGTCACGGCCATGTTCCTGCAGCAGGGACGAATTACGTTCCGCGACTCGAAGTTCGGCTTCCTCGCGGTATAGGTAGAGCACACCGCCACTGGTCTGGCAGTAATGCAGACCTTCACGATGGGCGAGTTCGTCCATGAGCTGTTGGCTGTAGCGCGCGAGTTCAAGCTTGGCGAGTGTGTTCGCCCGTGACCGCGACGGCGTGCATTCGCGCAGAAACCGAATGCCCCACCGCATCAGATCGATGTCCGCGCGGGGCTTGACCCGAATCGACGTGGCCTCGCCCAGCAGCGATCGCACGAGCATCCTCGGCGCCGACGGGGAGGCCCAGGCGTACGAATGTCCGGGGGCGATCAGCCCAGCTGTGCTTGCCGTCGTGTCCGACCCGACGTCGGCGCGGCGGTCATAGACGTGGACTTCGTGTCCTCGCTCCGCCAGTGCGTGGGCTGCCGCCACTCCGACGACACCAGCCCCGAGGACGGCGACCCTCACGGCGTGTCCGGCGTGGCATCGGCGGCCTCGTTGTCTGTGTCGCGCAACACGTTCTGGACGTAGAAGCGCCAGCCGAGGAATCCGACCCAGACGGTGACGGCGATGACGAGGCTAGGGACTCCGTAGTAGAGAAGATTGATGATCATGCGAGTTCTCCTTGGGGGACAAGTGCCGGCTGCCGCCTGGGTGGATAACGGTTTGCGGTGACGGTCGCCACGATGGTGAAGACAATCAAGTTGGCCAGCACGCCGGGGATGAGTCCGTCGTCGAGTCCGAAGGGGGCCGGCAGGACCCATTGCCATACCGCGGTGACAACCGCGCCTGCCGTAATCCCCGCCAGCGCCGCAGGCGCGGAACGGATTCCGAATAGCACGGCCGCGAAGAGTGGGACGATGATGGTCGGGGCCCAGAGCGTATAGCTGTAGAGCAGCGCGTCCACGATGGAGGGCACGCTCAGCGCGAAAATCGTTGCAGCGGCACCCACGATCACGCTGGTTGCGCGTTCGATGGTCAACTTACGGGAGGACGAGATGGGCGTCGCTTTGAGCGGTTGATAGATGTCCTTTGTCAGCACCACTGCGGTCGAGTTGAGATATGAACTGGCGGTGGACATTACGACTGCAAGCAGCGCAGCGATGACCAGGCCCAGGACGCCGATCGGCATCAGGTTCACTACCACCGTTGGCAGGGCCTCATCGCTCTTGATGTCGGGGTAGAGCACCAGTGCGATCAGTCCGAGCGATGCCGAGGTGAAGTAGAAGAAGAACGAGAAGAAGCCCGCCATCGTGAAACCGATGCGGGCGTGCCGGGAGTCGGGAGTCGAGAATGTGCGCTGTGCGTACGGAGGTACCAACGTCTCACCCAGTAGAAAAGCGCAGAACAGAGTGAGGAACTGCAGCGGGGTGTAGTCGCCGAGCACTGTGAGATGCGCGGCCGGTACCTGGTCCAGGAGATTGTTGGGACCGCCGACAGCGTTCAATCCGATCAGCAGCGCAACCGGTAGCAGCACCCCGAGGAACACGAATTGGAGCATGTCGGTCTGGATCACCGCCCACGCGCCGCCGAACGACGAATACAGGATCACGACACCCATTCCGATGAGCACCGCGGGAACCGTCGGGACATGAAGGGTGGCGTTGACGACGGTTCCGATCGCGAGCGCCTGGGCCCCGAGGATGCCCGCGCACAGGGCGACCGACAGCACGCCTGTCACCACGCGCGCCGGCTTGCCGTAGTGCTCGTGCATGACGTCACCCAAGGTGTGCGCGCCGACGTAGTTCTTCAGCCGCGGTGCGACGAACAGTCCGACGAGCACCGTCTGTATCCCGAATGCGCAGAAGGCGAACATGTATACGTATCCGTCGCGCATCGTCGCGCCTGCGATGCCGATCGAGGCCCCACCGCCGAGGAAGGCCGCGGCAAGGCTGCCGAAGAACACCGGCCAGACGATCCGGTTGCCTGCGACGGCGAAGTCATCGGGGTTCTTCACCCGCCGCATCGTTTGTACGCCGATGAGAATCAGCAGGACGAAGTAGCCCGCCAGCAGGATCCAGTCCAGAGGTGTCATGTGAGCTCCTAATCGAGGATCGCTCAATCGTATGAACGCGATGTGACCAGAGTCACTAGGCGAATCACCTAGAATCTTGTGGCAGTACAGCCAGTAAATGTGCAGATTGCCCATCATTTCGTTACGGGGGAGTTACGTGCTCGGACAAGCGTTAGCGCAGCAGATCGCCGACGAGATCACCGACGTGATCGGCCACAACGTGCTCATCACCGACGAATCCGGAATCGTCATGGGCAGCGGCGACGACAGTCGCGTCGGCCAGTTCCATGAGGCCTCCGTCGAGGTCGTTCGCGCCCGTCGAATGATCGCGCACTCCAGCGACGACGTCCGTGACCTCGTCGGCACGCTGCCGGGTGTCACGATCCCGCTGATCATCGACGGCAATGTGGTCGGAACGGTGGGACTGTCTGGCTCCCCTGAACAAGTCGAGCAGTTCGGATTAGTCGTCAAGCGGCAGACCGAGATCCTCATGCAGGAGGCCGCGAGGATCGGGTCGAGGTTGACCCACGAACGTGCGACGGCAGAGCTGGTCCGTGAAATCTGCGAGTGGCATCACTCCGGCGTCGCGAAAGCCCAATTGCAGCGACGGGGACGCAGCCTCGGTCACGACCTGGCGCTGCCGCGCAGGATCGTGCTGATCCAGTACGCGGAGCCCGAGGGTTCACGGCACGTGGTCGACTCCGACGACGTCGTCCGCGAGATCCAGACGGTGTTCAACTCGGCCGACGATCTGATCGCACCGCTCGCCCGCATGGTGATTGCGGTGGCCGCGCCCGACGCGGCGCGGCGAGAAACCGGCAGATCAGTCGTGGAGCGTTCGCGGACGTTCGTCGCGGCTGCGAAACGCCGAGACTTGCGTGTCCGGGTGGCGATCGGATCCTGCGCGTCTGGAATCGCCGCATTGAACGTCTCCGCTCGGGATGCGTTTGACGCGTTGCAGTTGGGGCCGATCGCGCACCCGGACACGAACATTCACGAGATCGAGCACGTGCGATTGCACCAATCGCTTTCGGTGGTGCCGGTCGACTCGCGCACACGCCTCACCGAGGGACTGCTCGGACCGCTGCTCACGGACCGTGAATGGACCACAATTCGCGCGACGCTGATCGCCTGGGGGGACTGCGGATTCAACATCACGAGAGCGGCGAAGCACATGCACGTCCATCGCAACACGCTCATCTATCGTCTCGACAAGGTTTCCCGCATCCTTTCGCGTTCCCTTGAGGAACCCGGTTTGGCGGTCGCGCTGTACGTCACGTGTGTCATCGACAAAATCGGTCAGGCGCCCGGGCAGAGAAGCTAGGTCAGGCCCCAGTTGCTGCGAATTTTTGGGCCGCGGTGAGGAGTTCAGACCAGTGCTCTTTCTGCCCGGAATTGATCGCGGCCCATTGCCTGAAGCGACGTCCAGCTGGCGCGAATGGATCGGCGTACCCGAGGGCGACGAGCTTGGTGACTCGGCTTTCCGGCAGCTTGACGATCAGATTGTTCCCGCGACCGTCGTAGGACGCGAAAAACTTCCCGTCCCAACGTAAGCAGGGCAGGCCCATCATCGTCGAGTGACTCACACGCGGATCTGGGGTGAGCGATGCGGCGAGTTCCCAGAAGTAGCTTTCATCGGCTGTCATTGCGCGAGTTCCTCCGGTGTGGGCACACGACGATCCGCCCATGGATCGGGCCCGACGCGTTCACCCTCGACGGTGCGACGTAGGCGGTCCAGATAGTGCGACCAGCCACCGTTGTGTGCATCGGCGCCGTCGTCCTCGAGGCCTCGATGTAGCACCGTTACGAGCGTCGTCCCGTCATCCTGCTCAATGAGGTCGATCTCCACGGTGGTCGAGCCCGGTGGGATCTCTACCTCTGCTCGCTCCCAGCCGTAGGTGAACACCAGCCGGCGCGGCGGATCGACTTCGACGAACCGTCCCGAGACGGTGTCGCCGTTGGGATGTGTCCACGAGACGACGCCCCCCGGTACTGGGTCCAGCGTTGCGCCCTCGGCCATCCACAGTCCGAACAGCGCCGGGTCGACCAGATGACCGAAGACGTGTTCGGCGGGCGCACGGATGGTCAATCGCTGGACGGCCAGTTTCATGACGGCTTTCCGCGCGGCTTTTCAGCCGCCGATCGCAGTCGGTCAAGGGGAGCGGCCCAGAAATCGTCGAGGAATGACGCAATCTTGGCGACTCTCGCGAGGTCGGCTCGGTACAGCCGGCGGGTGGCATCGACGCGCACCGTGATTAATCCGGTGTCCCGCAACAGCTTGAGATGTTGACTGGCCGCGGACCGTGACAATCCGGCTGCGTCGGCGAGTTCGGTCGCGGGCCGCTCCTCGTCCCACACCAATCGCAACATCGCGCGCCTGCCCGGGTGGGCGAGCGCCCTGATGGTGTCCTCGAGCGCAGGATCGCTCACGGGCGACGCCCCATTGCGGCCAACAGCCGATCCTGCGCCGAGGCGTCGTCGCCGACTTCGACGTTGGGGCCTACGATTCCGGCTGCGCGCCCCATCGCGGGCATCTGTGGCACAAACATCGCCATGCAGGCCTCGACCAGACCGGGGTCGAGTTCCTCGTCCTGACCGGTGGCGCGCGCCAGGTCCCACGTGTGAATCAGCACGTCCATGAATGTCCCAGCAACCGCCTGGGCGACGGGCCACTCGAAGCCGAGTGGCGATATGCAGGTCTGCTCCAATGTGCCGGGCACGTCCAGCGCCTTCAGCACGTCGGCAACGCCGCGCCGGTAATCGGCGGCCGTCGCGTCCGCCGGCTGTCGAGCCTCGCGCTGTTCCGCGGCTGACAGCAGGTATTCCGTCCCGCCGACCAGGTGATCGATCAGCTCCTGAACGCTCCATTCGGTGCAGGGCGTTGGTGATACGAGTTGGTCTTGCCGCGCGGCCTCGACGAGGGCCGTCGCACGATCTGTGGCGGCGCGATAGAGCGCGACGGGGTCCGGAGGCGCCTCTTGATTCAGCATACCCTAAATTTAGGACTTGCTAAATATAGAGTCAAGCCGCTGTTAGGGTTTTCCCATGTCGACGGTGGATGTGAATGTTGAGACCGTCATCGCCCGGCCGCGAGGTGTCGTCGCCGCCTTCGCCACAGACCCGGACAACGCCACTGCTTGGTACGTCAACATCAAGAGCGTGCAGTGGAGGACGCCTCGCCCACTAGCGGTGGGCTCGCAGTTCATGTTTACTGCCACTTTCCTTGGTCGGACGTTGACGTACACCTATGAGACCGTCGAACTGGTGCCCGATCGCCGTTTCGTCATGCGAACGGCGGAAGGGCCGTTCCCGATGGAGACCACCTACGAGTGGGACGACGCCGGGCCGGGCGCGACCCGGATGACGCTGCGCAACCGAGGCGAGCCGTCCGGATTCGCCGGCGTCGCGGCACCCATGATGGCAAGGGCGATGAGACGGGCCAACACCAAAGACCTCAAGCGCCTGAAGGAGATTCTGGAGGCGTAACGGTTTGCCCGACTGCGCGCACTCACCACCATGTCCACTGGATTGGTGATCGTGTTGGCGGTGGCCGCCGCCATTCCGCTACTGCTCGGCTTCGTGAAGCGGCTGCCGCTGCCGGGACCGGTGGTGGAGATCATCGCAGGAATCGTCATCGGACCGTCGGTGTTCGGATGGGTTGAGCCCGACGTGACCATCCGCGCTCTGTCAGTGCTCGGCCTGTCGTTCCTGCTGTTTCTGGCAGGGTTCGAAGTCGACGTCCGTCGCTTCCGCGGACGCACCGGCCATCATGTGCTCGTCGCGTTGACGGCGTCGATGGTGCTGGCGCTCACGGTCGGGCTGGCTCTCGGCGCCATCGGGATGCGCGGAGCGCTCTTGATCGGGATAGCGTTGTTGGCAACATCTTTGGGTCTCGTCGTGCCGGTGCTGGCAGACGCGGGAGTACTGCACGCGCCCGTGGGTGTGCTCACCGTAGCGTGCGCGTCAGCGGGCGAGGTCGCTGCGGTCGTGGCGCTCTCGCTCGGCGCGGGGGAATCCGGCATGCCCCTGGCCGGCCGGCTGTTGCTGCTGGTGTTGCTCGTCGCGCTGTTGGGTGCGATCGCGGCGGTTGTCGTTGGCGCAGAACACGTGAGCCGGATCGGGGCCTTGGTCGATCGGCTCGCTGACACCAGCGCGCAGATCCGGGTGCGCCTAACTGTTCTGCTCGTCGCGGGCATCGCATTGGCCGCCGCCAGCCTGGGATTCGAGGCGATTCTCGGCGCATTCATGGCCGGGGTTCTGGTGCGCACGCTGGATCCGGAACCCGAACTGGCGCATCCCCGTTATCCCGTCAAACTCGAAGCGATCGGTTTCGGACTGCTGATCCCCATCTTTTTCGTGACGAGTGGAATGACGCTCGACGTCACCGGACTCGTTGAGAATCCACTCGCACTGCTGGGTGTACCGTTCGTCGTCGCTGCCCTTCTCCTTGTGCGAGGGGCGCCGGTGTTGGTTTTCCGGCGTGATCTGCCGCGTGCACATCTGGCAGCCGCGGGATTGTTGCAGGCTTCGTCGTTGCCGTTCTTATTGACCGTCGCTCAGATCGGGATCGAGATGGGCGTGCTGGAACGCACGACGGCTGCGGCGTTGGTGGCCGGGGGAGTTGTGTCGGTGTTGATCTTCCCGCCGCTGGCCATCCGGCTACTCGCGGGCCGGGTCGACGGCGGGACTGTCCCGGCAACCATCACCGCGGCGGCGGGCGTAACGCTTGAGCAGGAGACGCGCACAGAGCTTGCATGACCAACTACAAGCGCATGACGATCGCGGCCGTCGGCCTGCTGGTGGCGATCGCACTCGCCTTCGCCGCCTTCTGGTTCCAGCCCTGGAAGCTGTGGACGAATACAACAGTCGATGAACCATTGCCACAGTCAGCGGCGCAGGTCGAGTTGCAACCGGTCGAACGAGCGATCCAACTGGTCGACTTTCCGCTCAAACTGACAGTTGCGGCGGAGGGGGCGTTCATCAGCCACGAACACGCCACATCTGGCACTGCCAAGCTACTCCGGCTGGACGACGGCAGCATGGTCTTACGGCTGGAGAACCTCTCCACCAGTGAGGGGCCGAAGCTGCAGGTTGTCTTAAGCGATGCCCCGGTCATCTCGGGTTCCGCCGGCTACCACGTCTTCGACGACGGCCGTTACCTGGATCTTGGCCCGCTCAAGGGGAACAAGGGCAGCGCCAACTATCCGGTGCCCGCAGGAGCCGATATCGCGGGCCTCACCAGCGTGAGTATTTGGTGCGATCGTTTCGACGTGTCGTTCGGAGCCGCTGCGCTCACGTGAAGTGCCTCTGCAGGCGCCGCTGCCGGTGGCCGAACAGCGCGCGGATGCCCCGGCTAACAATTGGCGTCAGTGGGCGCAGCGGGCCGCGGAGCTCGAATGTGATGCGATCGCGCACAACGGTTTTGGCGTCACCATCGGGTTCGACGGTGCGTTTGTGGCGCCAACTGCTCATGCTGAGCATCGTCGACTGCTCGTCGAAACCGCGTCCCGGATCCAGTTCGGCGATGGTCAGGTAGTCGTAGTCGAACGGCAACAAGCCGAACAAGCGCATCCAGCAGCGGCCGACAGGCGTGCCGATCGGTACGGTGTCGACCGTCAAATCCTTTGCGTTACGCGGCATCGACATGGTCAGCCATGGCCGCAGTTCGTCGTTGATGCCCTCAGGTGTGACCACCCGTGCCCACACCTGTTCGGTGGGCGCATCGACGACGCTCTGCCGTTCGATGATCATGACGATTGACGGTATCCGACGAGGCGGAGCGACAGTGGGCTACGTCTCGGTGGACTCTGATCGCTGATACCAACGGTCCAACAGGGCAGGAATCTCCTCGAACAGGAAGTTGTAGAAGTCGCGCATCTGGGTGAGCCGTCGGCGCGCCAGGCTGCCGTCCTCGGTGGCGGCGATTCCGGCATCGGCCGCCTTGAGCACCGCCGATGTCACCTCGTTCTGCTTCGTGTACTGGATCGCCCATGCGTTGTCCCGCAGCCGGTAGTGGTCGCGTCGGCTGGCGGGCGCAGGAACCCGTTCGACCAGGCCGACGGATGTGAGCATCTTGACGGCGCCCGAGATCGCGCCCGAACTTGCCTTCAGTCGCTCGCCGAGGTCACCCGCGGTCATCGCGGGCTGCTCGGTGAACAGCAGCGTGGCCAGAACTCGCGCCGTCATGCGCTGCATCCCGTGGGTGGACAGCACCAGCGCCAGTTCCTCGGCGACCTCCTGCGGATCGGCGATGGCAGGACCCCTTATTTCAAAGTCTTCAGTAATTTCTGAAAGTTCAGTATAGTGACTCACGGCGCTCCGGGAAGTCTGGTCGGAACTTGATACCGCGCACGCGGTGACAAGGTGATAACCGGAGGAGCGACTCATGGAGCGTGTCGAGGCAACCGCACGCGTGACGACCGACGTCATCCGCGTCGACGGGCTCACGTACACCTATCCGAAGGCGACCGAGCCGGCAGTGCGCGGCATGAACTTCACCGTTGGCCGTGGCGAGATCTTCGGGTTTCTCGGCCCGAGCGGTGCAGGCAAGTCCACCACCCAGAAGGTCCTTATCGGCCTACTGCGCGGGCACGGCGGGCAGGCGTCGGTGTGGGGCAAGGATCCGCTGGTCTGGGGGCCCGGCTACTACGAGCGCGTCGGCGTCTCGTTCGAGCTTCCCAACCATTATCAAAAGCTCACGGGGCTGGAGAACCTGCGCTTCTTCGCCTCGCTGTACGACGTGGCGACGCTCGATCCCATGGAGTTGCTCGACGCACTCGGCCTGGCGGGCGACGCCAACGTCCGAGTTGGCAAGTATTCCAAGGGAATGCAGATGCGGCTGACCTTTGCGCGGGCGCTGGTCAACGATCCGGAGCTGCTTTTTCTCGATGAGCCAACCTCGGGGCTGGACCCGGTGAACGCCCGCAAGGTCAAGAACATGATCCTCGACCTGAAGGCCCGCGGCCGCACGGTATTTCTTACGACGCACGACATGTCGACCGCCGATGAGCTCTGCGATCGGGTGGCCTTCGTCGTCGACGGCGGGATCGTCGCGCTTGATACACCCACCGAGCTGAAGATCGCCCGCAGTCAGCGGCGGGTGCGTGTCGAGTATCGCAGCGACAACGGTGTGTTGGCCACTGCCGAGTTTCCGATGGACGCCCTGGCTGACGATCCGGCATTCCATGCCGTGCTGCGCGGCCACCACGTCGAAACCATCCACAGCAGGGAAGCGACCCTTGACGACGTGTTCGTCGAGATCACCGGAAGGCAATTGTTGTGACGCGGTTGGCAAGCGCGCTTCGGCTCGAATTGATACTTCAAGTCCGGCAGCGGTTCCTGCACGCGGCCGTGTTCTCCGGGCTCATCTGGTTGGCGGTGCTGCTGCCGTTGTCGCGCAACTTGCGACCAGCAATCGAGCCGTACATCCTGCTCGGCGATACGTGCATTATCGGATTCTTCTTCGTCGCGGGCACGGTGTTTCTTGAGAAGCAGGAACGTACGCTCGGTGCGGTCATCTCGACGCCCTTGCGGTTCTGGGAGTATCTGGCCGCGAAACTGGCTCTGCTGGTGCTGATTTCACTGTTCGTGGCCATCGTAGTTCCGGTGATCAGCCATGGAGTCGGTTTCGAACTGCTGCCGCTCGTCGTCGCGACGGTGCTCGGTACGCTGCTGATGCTGTTGGTCGGGTTCGCGTCGTCGCTGCCGTTCGCGTCCATCAGCGACTGGTTCCTGGTGGCGACGATTCCGCTCGCGTTGATGACCGTTCCGCCCGTTCTCTACTTCTCCGGCGTGTGGCCGAACCCGGTGACCTACCTGATCCCAACCCAGGGGCCGCTGCTGTTGTTCGGTGAGGCGTTCGACCAGGTTTCGCTCGCGCCGTGGCAGGTCGTCTATGCGGTGGTGTATCCGTCGTTGTGCGTGGCGGGTCTGTGGTGGGCGGCCAAGGCCATGTTCGTCCGCTATGTCGTCGCGCAGTCGGGAGGAATGTGATGGCGACTTCGGTATCCATCAACGTGCGAGCGCTGGCTGCGTTCGGCCGCAACGACATTCGCGGTACCTATCGTGACCCGTTGCTCGTCATGATCGTCATCGCTCCTGTCATCTGGACCACAGGAGTCGTGGTATTGACTCCTCTTTTCACCCGGATGCTCTCGGAGCGCTACGACTTCGATCTGGATCCGTATTACCCGTTGGTGCTGACCGCGTTCCTGCTGTTGACGAGCATCATCATCGTCGGTGGGCTCGCGTCGTTCCTTGTCCTGGACGAGGTCGACGCCAACACACTCGCCGCTCTGCGGGTGACGCCGGTGCCGCTGTCGACCTTCTTCGCCTACCGTGCGGTGACGGTCATCGTGGTGACGACCGCCTATGTCATCGCGACAATGTCTTTCAGCGGAATTCTCGCGCCGGGTTTGGTTCCCGCGTTGATCCCGATCGGCTTGCTCGCGGGCTTGTCGGCCGTCGTGACATTGCTCCTGATTATCGCGGTGGCGAGCAACAAGATTCAGGGTCTAGCCATGGTCCGCGGGCTCGGCATGCTGATCGCCGGGCTGCCCTGCCTGCCGTGGTTCATCGACTCCGGATGGAACCTGGCCTTCGGTGTGCTGCCGCCGTATTGGGCCGCCAAGGCGTTCTGGGTGGCCAGCGAGCATGGCACCTGGTGGCCGTATCTGCTGGGCGGTGTCGTCTACAACCTCGCCATCGCATGGCCGCTCTTTCGACGCTTCGTCGCCAGGAACACCTGACTCCCACCTGTGACAACATCGATCACACCATGGCTTATGCGCCTCGTGATGCAGCGAACTGCGATGCAGGGAGACACTGGCGGGTCCCGTGTGGCGTATGGTCACGTCGCTGTCGGTCGACGTTGAAACCGATGCCCTCAGCGACTGTCAGAACCATGCACGCTGTGGCGCGTCCGTGGTGCGGCGGGCGTGTTCTCGCGGAGGCACGTAGTGCAGTCGCGCAATGCGTTTGGGTGTTCGCGAGTGTCTTTGCGTCATCGAATCAGACACGATGGGTACCGTCGCGCACGGCGCCGACGAGGTCCTCGACGAGGTCTTCCAGCGCCACCATCGCGACCACGGCTCCGTCCGTGTTGCTGACCAGGGCGAGGTGGCTGTTGCTGCGGCGAAGTCGGGAGAGTGCATCGGGCAGGGGCAGGGTGTCAAGCACCTGTGGCAGTGGGCGCACCGCGGAGTGGTCGATGACCGCGTCGGGGTCGTCGATGTGCGCGAGGATGTCTTTGATGTGCAGGTATCCGCTGAACCGGCCGGAGGGCTCTGTCACCGGGAAGCGGGAATAGCCGGTTTCGGCCAGCGCCCGCTGGATCGCCCCGACGGTGGGCCCTTTGCCTTCGGCTGCGATCTCCACGGCATGAATGTCGGCCAGCGGCACCGCGACCTCGGCGACCACCCGATTGCGGATCCGTAGCGCGCGGGTCAGCCGCATGTGTTCCTCGGGGTCGAGTAGCCCCTCCGCGCGGGACTCGGCGATCATTTCCGACAGCTCGACGGTGGATACGGTGATATCAAGTTCGTCTTTGACCTGCACGCCTGCCGCGCGCAGCGTGATGTTGGCGCACCAGTTGTAGAACGCGATGAACGGGCGGGCGATCCTCATCCAGATCAGGTAGGGCGGAATCAGCAGCATCGCAGTCGATTCCGGGCCGGCGATGGCGATGTTCTTCGGCACCATCTCGCCGAGCAGCACGTGCAGCAAGACGACAAGTGTCAGCGCGACGACGAAGGACACCGTGTGCAGCACCGCGGCCGGTATGCCGACCAGGTGGAACGGTTTCTCCAACAGGTGCGCGACCGCGGGTTCGCCGATGCGGCCCAACAGGATTGAGCACAACGTGATGCCCAGCTGCGCTCCGGCGAGCATCAGTGAGAGGTTCTCCCCAGCCCGGATCACCGCGATGGCGCTGTGCTTGCCCTGCTCCACGAGGGCCTCGAGGCGGTCGCGGCGCGCCGAGATCAGCGCGAACTCCGCGCCGACGAAGAACGCATTGGCCAACAGCAGCAGTGCGGTCAGCAGAACACCGAGAACATCATTCATAGCCGGCGTCTTTTCGGGTGGCCGGCCGGTGACCGAGTTCGACGAGATACAGCACGTCGATGCGGCGGCCATCCATCCGCTCGACCGTTGCCAGCCATCGGATCGGATTGGCCAACGGAGCTTCGGGGTCAAACGCCCGCAGCTGCACCGATTCTCCTCCAACCGGGATACGACCGAGTTCGTCCAGCACTAACCCGCCGATGGTTTCGTAGTCGCCGGTCGGGGCGCGGTATCCGGTGGCCGCGGTGACCTCGTCGATGCGCAGCAGACCCGACACCCGCCAACCGTCGCCGGCGGTAACCACATCGGGTGTGGTGATGTCGTGTTCGTCGCGGACGTCGCCAACGATCTCCTCGATGAGGTCTTCGATGGTCACGATGCCGGCGGTGCCGCCGTATTCGTCGACAACTAGCGCGGTCTGCAGGCCGCTGGCCCGGATCTGTTCCATCACGGCGTCGCCGTCCAGCGTCGACGGCACAACTGCGACGGGCTGGGCCAGATTGGCCAGCCGGGCCCCGGCGCGTTCGCCGGCCGGAATCCGGAAAGCTTGCTTGATGTGCACGATCCCGATGGTTTCGTCGAGGTCGCCGTCAACGATCGGGAAGCGGGAGAAACCCGATTCCATCGCCCTGGTCACTAGGTCGGCGACGGTGTCGTGGGCGTGCAGGGCCTCGATCTCGGTGCGCGGCGTCATCAACTCCTCGGCCGTGCGGGTGCCGAACCGCAGTGATCGGTCCACCAGCACCGCGGTGCCCGTGTCGAGGGAGCCGTGGCGCGCCGAGTTGCGCACCAGCGACGCGAGCTCCTGCGGGGAGCGCGCCGAGCGCAGCTCATCGGCCGGCTCAATACCCAGCCGCCGCAGGATCGAGTTGGCGGTGCCATTGGTCAACCGGATCAACGGGGTCAGCAGCATCGAGAACAACACCTGCGGGCCGGCTGCGGCACGGGCGGTCGGCACCGGCCGAGCCACTGCCAGGTTCTTGGGCACCAGCTCGCCGAACACCATCGACACCGACGTCGCGATCACCAGAGCCAGGAACAACGACACGCCCACGGCGAGCTCTTCCGGTAGGCCAAGCGCGCGCAGCACCGGATGCAGCAGCCGTGCAAGCAGCGGCTCGGCCAGGTATCCGGTGATCAGCGTGGTGATTGAGATTCCCACTTGCGCCCCGGACAGCTGAAACGACAACGTTCGGTGGGCGCGCTGCACGTAGCCGTCGCGGCGGTCGCCGCGGCGCGCGTTGGCCTCCACGGTGCTGCGTTCGAGTGCCGTCAACGAAAATTCGGCGGCCACGAATAGCGCCGTGCCGGCGGTCAGTACCACGAAACCCACCAGGCCGAGCAGCGTGAGAACAACACTCATCGGGTTCTCGCGGGGTGCTCGCCGGGCCGCGTGCCCGGCCGACTAGAGGAAGGTTCGGTGTCGGGTGGTTCCGCGCCGGGCTGGTCGGCCTCGAAGCCGACGGCCTCGACGGGTGCCTCTGGCACGAACTCCCTTCCCTGTGGTGGCGCACTCGAATCTGCGCGATGCACCCATGATATCGGGTCCGGCCTGGTTGCCCATCGGTCGCCGATCACCATCGGCTGCGTCGGCGCCGCGCCACTGACCTGGGCGACCGTGACCGAGCAACCCCCACGCTCGCACCCACCCAACTGGGGGACGGGAATGAACTCGCCGAAAGAATTCGGATTTCCGCTCGGCGCAACGACATACAGGCAGGTACGAACTGCCGCCGCCCGATTCGTCGGCGCAGCTCTACCCGCCGCCGGTTTCGTATGAATCGACCGCGCGCTGTAAGCGCTCGAGCGCCGTACGAAGCTCAGCCAGTGCCTCTTTTAGTTCAGCCATAGTCGCGGGTGAATCCCCTGGCGCTCGTGGGGGAGCGGACGGGGGCACCGCCCGCGGCGAAGCGGGAATCGCAGTTTCCGGAGGCGGTGCTGTGGCGGCGTCCCCGCCGGGGGCGGTGGCGGCGCGGCCGGTGCTGGGGCCGAACACCTGATCGAGCGCCTCGGCCAATGTGGGCGCGTAGCCGACCCGGACCCCGCCGCCCGCGCGGGGCTCCCGGACGCTCACCAGCACGCGGGAAAGCTGCGGGAATGTCGAACTGTTCGGGGCCGTGGAGATCCGCTCGGTGTATAACGGTTCCACATAGAGCACGCCGCCGTCGGCAATCGGAAGGGTCAGCAGATTGCCGTAATGGATCCGGTTGGACCGCTCCAGCAGTGTCCGTTCGGACGCTACCCGGGTGTCGGAGATCATCGAGTTCTGGATCTGTTGCGGGCCCTGGGTCAATGTGTCAGTTGGCAGTTGCAGCACGGTGAGCTTGCCGTAGTTCTCCGGATCTGACTGCGCCGAGATGTATGCGGAGAGGAATTCCCGGTTGTAACCGACCATTGCGGTGGCCAGTCGGAAGGACGGCTGCGCGGTCTGTTGGTCACCTACCAGAACGTAGAACGGCGGCTGAGTCGGGTTGGCTTCATCGGTGGGATCGCTCGGCACCGACCAGAAGGCGTTGGTGGTAAAGAACTCGCGCGGCTCGTCCACATGGTATTTCGCGAGCAGCTCGCGCTGAACCTCGAATAGGTCCTCGGGATAGCGGAAATGGGCGCGCAGTTGATCCGTGATGTCCGCCTCGGGTCTAACGGTGCCGGGGAAGGCCCGCATCCACGCCTGCAGGACCGGATCGTCTCGATCAACCTGATACAGCGTCACCGTGCCGTCGTAGGCGTCCACGGTGGCCTTGACTGAGTTCCGCGCGTATGACACCTCCTTGCCGGTTCTTAGGGTGCCGGCGGCATTGGGTACTTGTCCCTCCAGCGAGCTGCGCTGCGCGTAGGGATAGGTGTCGAGGGTGGTGTAGGCATCGACGATCCAGACGATCCGCCCGCTCACCGCTGCGGGATAGGCGTTTGCGTCTGTAGTCAGCCATGGCGCCACCCGCTGTACGCGATCCTTTGGGTCGCGATGGAAGATCACCTTCGACTCCGAGCCGATGTCGCGGGAGAACAGGATCCTGTGTTCGGTGAACTTGGCGGCAAACACCGTGCGGTAGAACCAGTTTCCGATTGGGACGCCGCCCCCGCCGGTGTACGTGTACTTCGACGCATCGGTGTCGTATTCGCGCGGAGCGGATCCCGGGGCGCCCCGAACTATCGCGTAGTCGGGATCTGCTTGCGCGATCACCTCTCCGAAGTAGATGCGTGGTTGGTCGACTGGGATGACCTGTCGACCAGATCCCTGCGACGCGATGTCGCTGACCGCGTAGATGGGGTACCCGCTATTGCTTTCTGAGGCTTCCGCGGCATCGCGGACCGCCGCGTTTACGCGGTTCGCGGGAGCGGCGACGAAACCGTTGCCATGCGTGTAGACGGTGTGCCGGTTGATCCAGTCCCGCTGATTTCCGGTGAGGCTGTTCGGTGACAGTTCTCGGGCCCCAACTACGTAGTCGCGCAGATCGCCGTCGATGCGGTACCGGTCGAGGTCCAACTTGTCGGGGAAGTTGTAGAAATTCTTGAGCTGCTGCTGCTGGGTGAAGGTTCGCGAGAGCACGTTTGGGTCCAGCAGCCGGACGTTGGCGATCGTGGTCAGGTCCGACGGAACGTCGACGGGCGGTTTGGTTCCGACACCCGGATAGTCCCGGTACTCGACCCAGTCGCCACCGACCCGAAACGCCTGACGGGTTGCGTCGATGTTGCGGTGGATGTACGTGCGCTCGACGTCGGCGGCGTTGGGGCGCACGGAGAACTGCTCGATGAGCAGCGGCCACATCCCACCGACGAGGATCGCCGACAGCACGAGCAGTGCCGTGGCCATCGCCGGAATCCGTATGTCGTGCAGGAAGATCGCAGCAAAGAACGCCACCGCACAGAGCACCGCTATTGCGAGGAGGACGAGCTTGGCGGGCAACGCGGCGTGGATATCTGTGTAACCAGCGCCGGTGAAAGTCGGTTCCTTGCGGTTGCCTGACAGGAGCTCGTAGCGGTCGAGCCAGTACGCAAACGCCTTCAACAGGATCAGTGTGCCGCCGAGGACGGCAAGTTGAACTCGCGCGGGTGGCGTCAGCATGCCCTTGCCTGTCGCCAGTCGTAAACCGCCGAACAGGTACTGCGTCGCAAGACTCAAAACGAAGGCGAAGCACACGGCCACGAACAGCCAATTCAGCACCATCCGGTAGAAGGGGAGGTCGAAGACGAAGAACCCGATATCGTGTCCGAATTCTGGATCGACTATTCCGAAGGATCCGCCGTGAAGGAAGAGTTGCACCGTCACCCAGTCCGTCTTGGCGACCAGGCCGCACAACACGCCGATAGCGACGGCGCTACCCCAGCCGAACAGCTTTGGCCGGCGCATCACCAGGGTGCGGTACGGCACAATGGGATCGTTGGGCCGCGCATTGGGAACGAATGAAGGCCGCGAGCGATAGGCCATCAGTACGGCTAGGAATACACTGCCGCCCACAACCAGCGCCACCGCGATGAAGGTGGCGACCATGGTCAGCAACACGGTTGCCCACACTGTGCGGAAACCGACCTCACCGAACCACAACCAATCGACGTATACGTCCACCAGCCGCGGTCCCACGAGCAGCAACACGATCAGACAGAAGCTCAGGATCATCAGCCGACGCGCGCGTCTGGACAAGGACGGGAGTTTGTCGGGCGAACGTGTGGCCATGTGGACGCTCCGAAGCTTGGGTTGCACTGCGTGGCGCGCACTCTCCGGCGATTAGCGTCTCTAGGCCGCGTAACCGATGTGCAGAATTCTACTCCCAGGTCGATCGGCATGGCCCGAGTCGGTTGCGTTGCTGAGCCAGGCGTCGGTGTGCCGGGAAGTCTGCCTCGGCCTTCACCCCGGACAGGTCGCCTGATTCCTCGGCGAGTCGTAGCGGGCGCGAGATCGGGCAGGTTTGGCCTTACGAGTACGCGGTCCGCTACCAACCTAGAATCTGCTGGCCGAGACGAGTTCGTTCCCGAGATCGGGCGAACTGACTACGCCGAATGTAATAGGACGAGATCCGTTTGATCCGGATCTTGTACGGCACAAGACACCCGACCGCGAATTTCACCAGTCCCTGGACGCAGAAGGCGATCAACGCGATCGCCACGCAGATTCGTCCTAGCCGAACACAAAGTAGCGCAGCCACAAGTAGACGGCGGAGAATGCGATCGACACCACCGTGATCAGTACACCTTTGCGGGTGAACTCCCAAAACGAAATGGGATAGTCTGCGCGGCGGGCGATTCCGAGCATGACGACATTCGCGCTCGCGCCGATGGCGGTCAGGTTGCCACCGAAGTCGGCACCCAGCGCAAGCGCCCACCACAGCACGTCCGGATGTGCGAGGCCCGAGACGCTCGTTGACAGCTCTGCGACGATCGGAGTCATAGTCGCCGTGAAGGGAATGTTGTCGATGATGCCGGAAACCGGCGCGGAAATGCCGAGGATCAGCATCGTTGTGAGCAAGCCGTTGCCACCGGTGAGTTCGGTTGCCGATCGGGCCAACTCTTCGACGACGCCGGTCTTCACCAGTGCGCCCACCATGACGAACAGCCCGACGAAGAACAGCAGTGTCTCCCACTCGACACTGGCCAGGTAATCACGTTGTTCCAGGCGCGATATCAAGACCAAGATCCCGGCGCCGAGCAGCGCGACCACGGAGGGTTCGATGTGCAGCACCGAGTGGCCGATGAATGCGGCGAACACCGCCACGAGCACGGCCCCGCACTTGATGAGCAGTCTCGGATCGCGAATGGCTTCACGCTCGTTCAGCGACATCACGTCTGCCACACGTTCGGGATCGACGTCGAACGAACCGCGAAAGATGAGCGGAATCAGTGCGATGAAGACGATCAGGACGACCAGCACGATCGGCAACATGTGCACCAGAAAGTCGTTGAACGTCAAGCCGGCCCGGCTGGCGATGATGATGTTCGGGGGATCGCCGACGAGCGTGGACGCGCCGCCGATGTTGGACGCGAGCACCTCGGCGATCAGGAACGGTATCGGGTTGATCGCGAGCCGGTCGCACACCAGCAGGGTGACGGGAGCGATCAACAGCACTGTGGTGACGTTGTCCAGCAGGGCCGATGCGAAG
Source organism: uncultured Actinomycetota bacterium (assembly GCA_963766465.1). Lineage (GTDB taxonomy): Bacteria > Actinomycetota > Actinomycetes > Mycobacteriales > Mycobacteriaceae > Mycobacterium. Next base: position 370,342 of record CAVXZT010000007.1, on the reverse strand, counting down.
GCGGTGACGAGCACCAGCAAGATCATGATTCGCAGCGGGGAGCCGTTGGCGCGCTTGGCGGCCCAGATCGCGACGTATTCGAAGACGCCGGTCTGCCGTAGCACGCCGACGATGATCATCATCCCGAACAGCAGGAAGATGACGTTCCAGTCGATTCCCGTTTCGTGGGAGAAGAACGCGTCGTCGGCATCGACGACGGTGAGCGCCAATATGACCGCCGCACCGCACAGCGCCACCAGGGTCTTGTTGATGCGGTCGCTGGCGATCAGGATGTAGGCGACCACGAATACGGTGATCGCTATGGCAGCCATCGGGGCTAGTGCCTCAGTGCGGCGTCCAGCAACCGCGATGCAGTGATGACGCCGTGCAACTTGCCATCTTTCATGACAGCGATCAGCGGACTCCTGTACCGGGCCATGAGGGCGGCCACTTCGATGATCGTGTCGTCAGCATTGGCGGCCGGCACGTCGGTGAGGTGTTCCGGCAGCACGTCGCGGACCTTCTTGTTGCCCAGCTTGTCTGCCGCACGGTCGGCCATCGACTCATTGATCACGCCTGCCAGTGACGGGTCGTCCTGGACATAGGTGGGCACGATGAATCGGACCACCTGCGACGCGGGCAGCACCGCATAGGGCCGCCCCGACTGGTCTGTGACGATGATTCCTGGCAGGCGGTGCTCGGCCAGGGTGCGGGCGGCATCCAGCGCGTTCGTATCGACGGTTACCACCGGGAATTCCTCGGCCATGTCCTCTGCGTGCATATCAGCACCTTACGACCGCGTCGATCAACATCTGCTCCTTCATGTGGTTAGGTCGCGACGGGTATACCCGATAACGCCCACTGCGGCGAGGACGGCGCCGATCGCGGTGAATGTACATATGGCCGCCCAATTCGGCGGCGCGTTCGGCACGGGGGATAAGTGGGCGAAAGGCGACAGGTTTACCACCCAGCGTGGCGCGTGCGCGCTCAGGGCGACGACATTGAGGAGGAACCCTCCGGCGACCGGCAGCGCACCGATGGCTCCGACGGCGGACGGAAGCCAGCCGGCGGCAACGGCCGCGGCGCCGACCGCGAGCAACCCGATCGGTGCGGTGTTCAACGCGCCGGCCAGAGCAGCGCCGAATCGGAGCGGCGCGCCGGTCATGGCTGCGCCCGCCCAGATGGCGATGGCCGCCGTTGCATGCAGAACGACGACGCCCACAGTAGTCACCGCGATCTCGGTGCACGCCAGGCGCGTTCGCGATATGGGCGCGGCGAAGAGCGGGGTCCAACGGCGCTCCTTCTCATCGCCCACCATGGCGGCAAGTCGGGTCGCAGCGTACAAGCCCGTGGGAATCGCGAGCACGCCGAAGAGTGCTGCGGCGAAACCGTTCGCCGAATCGAGACCGCCGAATCCCGCCGCTGCGGCGAGTTCGGCGAAACGCTGGTTCTTGCCCATGAACTCGAGGATCGACGCGATCAGCCCCCCGACGAGAAGGAAATAGGCGACAACCCCGGCCGCCCAGCCGATGGTCGATCGCGCGCCTCGGCGTAGGGCGAACCCGCCAATCGACCCCAGCAGGCCGATTCGCGGCGGACGGCTCGTCGCGACAGACACCAACCCGCTGCCGACGTCGCGGCTTCGGGAGGCCGCGAGGGCGGTGGCCGCGAGCACTATCGGCATGGCAATAAGCACAAGCAGCGGGGCGATCCGGTTGTCCGCGTACGGTGCAGCACGTGCGCTCAGGCCAAACGGGGTCGTCCATGCCGCCCACGCGAGTCGTGGCGCACCATCGGCGAGCATCCGCAGCAGCAGACCAACAAACAGCACGGCCACACCAATGCCGACGGCGGCTGACCGGGTCGGCATGACCTGCGACGCCAGCACACCGATGCTGGCGAAGGTAAGCGCGACGCCGAGGATCGCTGCGGCATACACGGCTGCGCCGGTGGCATCGGTACCGGCTGCGAAAAGGCTGGCGCCGATTGAAACGCTGATGACCAGCGCACATCCTCCGAGTGCGGTCAAGTACCGCACGACCACGTCGGTCACGCGCAGCCGGCCGGATAGCAGTAGGTCCCAACGCCCGGCATCCTCCTCACCGCGGGTGATGCGGGTTGCGGTCAGCAGGATCCAGACGCTGGCGAGCACCAGCAGCGGCGTACCCGTCCGCCAGACGGTGAACCCGCCGGCATCATCGAGTGCGATCGGTGGTCCGAAAAGGATTCGGATGGCGGGATTTTCGGCGAGTGCCTGCAAGCCGGACTCGTCAAGGGCACCTTGGAACGTCGCCTGATACTGGACGGCGACGATGGCGGACATCCCTGCGCACACCGCGGCGACAATCAGCGCGCCACGCCGGACCTGGCTCATTGCGAGCCGACCGGCGGCTCGTCCTGGAGCTGTGGTCGCGATCATCGGGCGGCCTCGCCGTAGTAGTCGAGGAAGATCTCCTCGAGCGTGGGTTCCCGCATCGCAAGGGTGGCGACATTCATGCTCGCGAGTGCTTTCAGCGCGTCCGCGGGTGGCCCGGACAGGCTGAACCGCAGCCGCGATCCATCCAGGTGCGCGACACTCGACACACCTGGAACGTGGTCGAGTGCGGGTCTCGAGCCGAGGTATGAGATTTCCACCTCGGTGCGCCTCAATTGACGCAAGTCTGCGATGGAATCGGTCTCGACCAGCCTCCCGGCGCGCAATATGGCGACTCTGTCACAGACGGCCTCGACCTCGGCGAGTTGATGCGAGCTCAGAAACACGGTCTGCCCGCGCTCCTTGGCTTCGACGACGCAGCACCGAAACTCCCGCTCCATCAATGGATCCAGGCCGCTGGTCGGCTCATCGAGGACCAGCAGTCGTGCGCGGGTGGCGAACGCAGCGACGAGCGCCACCTTCTGCCGGTTGCCGGTGGAATAGGTCTTGCCGGGCCTGTCGAGGTCGAGATCGAATCGTTCGACAAGTTCTGTGCGGTAATCGATGTCGAATCCCGGCCCGACGTTCCCGAGCAGCTCGAGAATCTCCGCCCCCGTCAGCGTTGGCCACAGCGCGACGTCGGCGGGCACATACGCCAGGTGCCGATGTGCCTGACGGACGTCGCGGGCATCGTCACCGAAAACCGTTGCGGAACCGGCGGTCGGGCGAATGAGGCCGAGTAGCACGCGAATTGTGGTCGACTTACCTGCACCGTTGGGGCCTAGAAAGCCGAACACCTCGCCCGGGGCAACTGTGAGATCGAGATCCTTGACCGCGACGACACGGCCGAACACTTTGGTCATGCGGTCGATGCGGATGGCGGAATCGGATGCGGTGCGGGGGGGCGCCGCCGATGAAGCGGACACAGCAGGCCTTTCACGGGTCGGGAAACTGACTGCCGACCCGACTTCCCGGCGCACCTGAACGGGACTGTACTCGCGCAAGCCATTTCGCACCAGCAATATATGCGGCGCCAGGTGCGCCAGCCGGTCCGAATGCGTCACATTGCGTAATCGGGCAATTCGAAATCGTCGCGAAAAGCTTGTCCTGTCAGCATGTCACCGAGTGGTCGCAGGTTCATCGCCCGCATGCCAAGGTTGCGCAGCCAGATGCCCAGCCGAGTCTGTGTGGCGAAGACCGGAATGAACTTGCCCACGCTCGATTGCTTATCGTCGACGAAACGACGCAGTCGCGCCTCGTAATTGGCGAAGCCCAGTCGATGATCTCCGTTTGCGCGGAGGAGTTCGCCGGCCAGCACGTATGCCTCGGTCATCGCCAGACCGGTGCCCTCGCCCGCGAGTAGCGAGACGCACGCAGCCGCGTCGCCGATGAGCGCCACTCGCCCCCGCGACCAGCGATCCAACCAGATCTGGCTGACGACATCGAAATACAGATCATCGACACCGTCCAGGGCGGCAAGGATTTGCGGGGTTTCCCAGCCCATGTCGGCGAATTCTTGTCGCAATCGCGCCTTGCCTGCCGCCGCATCACCGATGTCCTGCGGATGGTCCGACCGATACACGAACAGAAACATCGTGTGATCCCCGCGCAGGGTAAACCGTGCCACCGAGCGTCCGGGGCGGCTGTGGGTCACATAGACGAGCTCATCGCGGGGCCGATAGCCGTCCACCACGAAAGCCGCGACCAGACAGCCAAGATAATGTTCGAACTGCGACTCGGACCCAAACGTCAGGCGGCGCACATTGGAGTGCAACCCATCGGCACCGATCACGAGGTCGAAATCGCGAGACCGGCCGCGCTCGAAGGTCAAGCACACACCATCCGGGTGTTCCTCGATCATGGAGATGCTGTCACCAAAGATCGTTTCCACGCGATCGTCGATCGCGGCGAAGATCGTCGCCGCCAGATCGCCGCGCGGCACGCTGGTGTAGCGGCCCTCGGTGACACGGCGAAAGCCGTCGACACCGAGGCTCGCCTGGATCCGGCCGTCGGAACCGACCGAGCGAATCGATTCGACCTGGTAACCGGCGTCTTGGATGGCATCACTGATCCCCATCCTTTCCGCCACGAGATAGCCGACCCCCCAGAAATCGATCACGTAGCCGCCGGTGCGAAATCGCGGCGCCTGCTCGATCAAGGTCGGCTCGTGGCCGGTCCGGTCTAGCCAGTACGCGAGCGCCGGACCGGCGACGCCGGCGCCACTTATGGCGATCTTCATGGCGTCACGTCCGGGGGACGAACCGGACGAAGGGCATCCGGCGCCCGACCTCCCGGAAGTCGGCCTCCGAGCCGTCTACCGAGAAGCCCATCAGACGGGGGAGGAGGTGCTTGGCCAGCATGCGGTGTTGAATCGCGTATCGGGCGAAGATCTCCGCGCCTTCCTCCTCCGGGAGGGGCACTGCTGTCACCGTTTTGACGCGATTGCCGACCTGGACGCTGACGTCTGGGGTGTGCACGAGGTTGCGGTACCAGGCCGCGGAAGGGCCCCAACCCGACGCGACCACGAAGCTGTCGTCGGCGCGATCGTGGGTGACGACTTCCAGGACCGTTTGTCGTGGCTTGCCGGAGACGCGGCCGAGGTGGTTGAGCAGCAGGAGGCGATCGCCGAACAGCCGCCCGAGGCCCAGCCGGTAGAGGTAAATCGGCACGCGGAAGGCGAGGCGGCTAACGCCTGTCGGCGGTTGAGCGTTCTTGATGATTTTCACGAGATCCCTTTCCCTCGTCCGCCTCGTGAACAGCAGTGAGCTCAGGTGTCTCCGACACTACCCCTTATAGATGCAATATGCACGATATGCGTTCAGCAACCTATGCGAGAGGCATGTAATGCAGTGGGGATGTATCCTCGTCGGCAAGGAAAGGACTCTCAATGACTTCAGCGAGAACGCGTCGTCGCGCCGACACGCCGACTGACACTGCCGAGGACTTTCCGGCGCGGCTTGAACGAGCCACGCGAGGATTGCTCGAGCTGAACGTTGAGGTGCTCGAATTGATGGAGAGAAAGGTTGGCTTGGCACCGCTGCGCGCGCTTCAATCTCTCGACCGCCACGGCCCGAGCATGGTTGGTGAACTCGGCGATGATCTGGGCCTGGTGCCTTCCACCGCGAGCCGGCTCAGCGACCGTCTCACCGATGCAGGTTTGATCACCCGCCGCCCTGCGCCGGCCAACCGCCGCTCTACGCTGCTGGAACTTACCGACGCCGGTCGCGCGATTCTGACCGAACTGGTCGATCTGCGCGTCAAGCAATTCGGCGCCGTAGCCCAACGAATGAGCAACCAGGACCGCGCCGCGCTCATCCAGGGCACCGCGGCTTTCACCAACGTGCGGCACAAACTGTCCGACCAGAGCCGTACCCAGCGGTCGCGGTCTCGCCAACCCGAGTGATCGTGGACCCGAGGCGATGTCTTTGCGTGGCGGCGGGTGCCCTGTTGGTCGCCGGATGTTCGGCTCAACCGCCGACGGTGTCTGTAGGTGATTCGTCATCCGACCCTGCGCCGCGGTCCTCGGCCGGAGCACTCGCAACCCGAGAAGGAGAATTGAACGCGTTGTCGGCGCGTGGTCTCGTCAACGCACTCAACATCGCAGGCTTCCCTGCACCCAATCCCCTTGACACGACGGTTCAGGAATGCCCGGCGATCGGATGTGATCAATCCGTTGTGACCGACACACTGAAGATCAAGTCGTTCAATACGACGGCACAAGCAGAGCGTTATGCTGTGCCGCGCGGCCTGTTTCAGGTCGAAACCCTCGTCGTATCGTTTGCTCCAGTGCTTCCGAAATCTGAGGCGGCTCGCTATCGGGCTGAAATCCAGAAGCTTGTGGACTAAACATTCGGCGGGCTCATCTGTTGACCCCGACAGTCAGCGACCGCCAAGATTCAGCGGTTCACGATGGTAGGTGAAAACCTCCGCCATCACATCTCGCAGGTCTCGTTGATGAACGGCTGGGCGCCGGTGGCGATACAGGCGATCACCGCGGCGGTGCTGGCATGCGCGATCGGCTGGAGGTGGCGGCAATGGCGACGGCTTCCGCTGGCTTTGGTGGTCGGTTTGGTGCTCGCGGCGTATTCGCGTTGGTTCATCGGGTCAATTGGGGTGGCCGGCGATCCGGCGCCCCGGGCGCTGTGGGTGTGGATCGCGCTCACCGGACTGGCGGCCGCGGTGTTGGTACTGGGCTGGGCCGGCGCTCGATGGTGGCAACGCGGGGTATCGGCGCTCGCGGTACCGCTAAGCGTCCTCAGTTGCGCACTGACAATCAACTTTTGGGTGGGGTACTTCCCGACGGTGCACGCCGCGTGGAATCAGTTGACCGCCGGTCCGCTGCCGGGACAGACCGACCGGGCCATCGTTACAGCGATGCAGCTGACGGGTGCGAAGCCGAGCAAGGGCGTCGTCGTGCCGGTGACGATCAGTGCCGAGGCGTCGAGGTTTCAACATCGTCGCGAATTTGTGTACCTGCCACCGGCATGGTTCGCGCGCAATCCTCCACCCAAGCTGCCGACGGTGATGATGATCGCCGCCGAGCTGAACACCCCCACCGACTGGCTCCGTGCAGGCAATGCGGTGGACATCATCGACGATTTCGCCTCGGCACACGGCGGGTACGCTCCCGTTCTGGTGTTCGTCGACCCCACCGGAGCGTTCGATAACGACACCGAATGCGTCAACGGCATGCGCGGCAACGCAGCTCTGCATCTGACGAAAGACGTAGTGCCATATATGATCTCGAACTTCGGAGTCAGCGCGGACCGCGACAACTGGGGCATCGTCGGCTGGTCCATGGGTGGCACATGCGCGGTCGACCTGACGGTCAGACATCCCGAGATTTTCAGCGCATTCGTGGATATCGCCGGGGATATCGGCCCCAATTCGGGCAATAGGGAGCAGACCATAGCTAGGCTGTTCGGTGGCAATCCCGACGCATGGGCGGCGTTTGATCCTGTGACAGTAATGATCAGACACGGTCCCTACACCGGGGTGTCGGGCGTATTCGACATTTCCGGTATTCCAAACACCACGGGCAATCCTGAGGGCCAAGACGTCGCGGCCAACACGTTGTGCGCACTTGGCGGTGCGACCGGAATCCACTGCGCGGTAGCCACTCAGCCCGGCAAGCACGATTGGCCTTTCGCCGCCAAGGCCCTTGCAGTCGCGCTGCCATGGTTGGCAGGACAGTTGGAAACACCCGGCGTGCCGAGTGCTGCGATGCCGGGAGTCACCCCATCTCCGGTGTCAACTACTGAAACCTTCGGTCCACCAAAGTGGCAGAGTGCCGGAAGGTAATGGCTCGAACGTACGTAAAGCATTGCGAGAGAACGGGTTTACTCAGAATCGGGAACATGCGGCTCTGTCACGACGGCTACTGACCGCGAGATCACTACACTCGGGCCATGACCAGTCCATTTCGGTTGCTGACGCGCGGCTCGTGGGCGGAATCGCAGCGCTTCGCCGAAATCCTTCGCAAGGAAACCGTTGGCGGCATCCTGCTGCTAGCCGCGGCGGGCGCCGCGCTGGTGTGGGCGAACTCGCCGTGGGATCACGCCTATCGTGCGGTGTCGGAGTTTGCGATCGGCCCTGAATCTCTCCATTTGCGGCTGTCCGTTTCGGCTTGGGCGGCCGACGGACTGCTGGCGATCTTCTTCTTCGTCGTCGGATTGGAACTCAAGCGCGAGTTCGTCGCCGGTGATCTGCGTGATCCACGCCGTGCCGCCCTGCCGATCGCGGCCGCCGTCGGCGGAATGGTCGTACCCGCCGCCATCTACATCGGGATCAATCTGGCGGCGGGCCGGCCTGAAAACCTCGACGGATGGGCGGTGCCGATCGCCACCGACATCGCGTTCGCGCTTGCGGTGCTCGCGGTGCTGTCGACCCACTTGCCGACTGCACTCCGTACCTTTCTGCTGACCCTCGCGGTGGTCGACGATCTCCTCGCCATCACCGTCATCGCCGTCTTCTACACGGATCATCTGGCCCCGGGTCCCCTCGTGCTGGCGCTGCTCCCGATCGGACTGTTCGGGCTCGCGGTGCAGCGGGGGATCCATCACTGGTGGGTGCTGGTGCCGCTCGCTGCGGTGGCCTGGGCGCTGGTGCACGCCAGCGGTGTCCACGCGACGGTCGCGGGCGTGGTTCTGGGCTTCACTGTCCCCGTGCTGGGCAGGCATGGCCACCCCACCGCGGAACTTTTCGAACACCAGTTGCGACCGGTGTCGGCAGCGTTCGCCGTGCCCGTGTTCGCGTTCTTCGCCGCCGGGGTGACGGTTGGGGGTTGGTCCGGTCTCGGTGACGCGCTGCTGGATCCGGTCACCGATGGCGTCATTGCGGGCCTGGTGATCGGCAAGCCCCTTGGCGTTTTGGTGACCGCGTTCCTGTTGGCCAAGTTCACCCACGCAGCCCTCGATGACGACCTTGCCTGGCGGGATGTGCTCGGCGTGTCGCTGCTTGCCGGCATCGGCTTCACAGTTTCGTTATTAATCGGTGAACTTGCCTTCGGTCACGGCACGACAGCGGGGGCTGACGTCAAGATCGGCGTGCTCGTCGGGTCCGTTATCGCAGGTGTACTGGCTTCGCTTGTGCTGTTGAGCCGCAACGCCGAGTACCGGCGCATTTACCTTCTAGAGACCGCTGACTCAGACCACGACGGCGTGCCCGACATCTACGACTCTCGACAGGACTGAGGCGTGAGGCCGTGCGTACACTGACCTAATGCTTGAACAGATCCGCGGTCCCGCAGATCTGCAGCACCTTTCTCAGCCGCAGCTGAGCGATCTGGCACAGGAAATCCGCGAATTCCTGATCCACAAGGTCGCTGCAACGGGCGGACACCTCGGCCCCAATCTCGGCGTGGTGGAGCTCACACTGGCGCTGCACCGCGTATTCGACTCGCCGCACGATCCGATCATCTTCGACACCGGCCATCAGGCCTATGTGCACAAGATGCTGACCGGTCGCAGCCTCGACTTCGACACGCTGCGCAAGAAGGGCGGCCTTTCGGGCTATCCGTCGCGCGATGAGAGCGAGCACGACTGGGTGGAGTCCAGCCACGCCAGTTCGGCCCTGTCCTACGCCGACGGCCTGGCGAAGGCGTTCGAGCTCTCAGGGCACCGCAACCGGCACGTGGTCGCCGTCGTCGGCGATGGCGCGCTGACCGGCGGTATGTGCTGGGAGGCGCTGAACAACATCGCCGCGGCGCGCCGACCCGTCGTGATCGTCGTCAACGACAACGGCCGCAGCTACGCGCCGACCATCGGCGGGTTCGCCGAGCACCTGGCCGGGCTGCGGCTGCAGCCGGGCTACGAGAAGGTGCTCGACGAGGGCAAGAGGGCGCTGCGCGGCGTGCCGCTCGTCGGCGAGCTCTGCTACCAGTGCCTGCACAGCGTCAAGGCCGGCATCAAGGATGCGCTGTCGCCGCAGGTGATGTTCACCGATCTCGGCCTCAAGTACGTCGGCCCCATCGACGGCCACGACGAGCACGCGGTTGAGAGCGCGCTGCGCAACGCGCGCGGCTTCAACGCGCCCGTCATCGTGCACGTCGTCACCCAAAAGGGCATGGGCTACCCGCCTGCCGAGAACGACGAAGACGACCAGATGCACTCGTGCGGCGTGATCGACCCGCATACCGGGCTGGCCACCTCCATTCCGGGGCCGGGCTGGACGTCGACGTTCTCCGAGGCGCTGATCGCCTATGGCGCCAAGCGACGCGACGTCGTGGCGATCACCGCAGCCATGCCGGGCCCGACCGGGCTGAGCGCGTTCCGGCAACGGTTCCCCGACCGGTTCTTCGACGTCGGAATCGCCGAGCAGCATGCGATGACGTCGGCCGCCGGACTGGCGATGGGTGGCATGCATCCGGTGGTTGCCATCTACTCGACGTTCCTGAACCGGGCCTTCGACCAGGTCATGATGGACGTCGCGCTGCACAAGCTGCCCGTGACGATGGTGCTCGACCGGTCCGGCGTGACCGGCCCCGACGGCGCCAGCCACAACGGAATGTGGGACCTGTCGATGCTGGGCATCGTGCCGGGCATGCGGGTCGCCGCGCCGCGCGACGGCGTCCGGCTGCACGAGGAGCTCGGCGAGGCGCTCGACACCAACGACGGCCCGACTGCCCTGCGTTTCCCGAAAGGGGATGTGGGCGAAGACATTCCGGCGCTCGAGCGGCGCGGTGGCGTCGACGTGCTCGCGGTGCCTGCCGACGGCCTGTCCGAGGACGTGCTGCTCGTCGCTGTCGGACCGTTCGCATCGATGGCGCTGGCGACCGCCGAGCTGCTGCGCAACCAGGGCATCGGCGTGACGGTGGTCGACCCGCGCTGGGTGCTTCCGGTGGCCCCCGCGATTGCCGAGTTAGCCCGGGCGCACAAGCTGGTGGTCACCGTCGAGGACAACGGCGTCGCAGGCGGCGTCGGCTCGGCCGTTTCGGCGGCGCTGCGACGCGCCGAGATCGACGTGCCGTGCCGCGACGTGGGGTTGCCGCAGGAGTTCTTCGCCCAGGCATCGCGGGGTGAGGTGCTGGCCGAGGTCGGACTGACCGACCGCACCATCGCCCGCCAAATCACCGGCTGGGTCGCGGCCCTCGGTACGTCCGTGCATGAGGCTGCGGTCAGCGAGCGTCTCGACTAGTCAGCGCGACCCCGAGTGGCCAGTTATTGCACGCATTTCGCTTGATCACGTGACACAACTGGCCCCTCGGCGTTGAACGTAGGCTGGCGGCATGGATGCCGAACTCGAGCGCTGGAAGGCCGCTGGCCGGAACTTCGACTATCTGGGGTTCAACATCTTCTTTCGCGCAGAGGGCCAGGGGCCCCGTCTGCTGCTCATTCACGGCTATCCGTTCAACACATTTGACTGGGCGCCGTTGTGGGACAGGCTGACCGAGCGGTTCACGGTGATCGCTCCCGACATGCTCGGCATGGGGTTCTCCGACAAGCCCGTCGCCTACGAGTACACGGTGCACGACCATGCCGATATGCACGAGGCATTGCTGGCTCACCTCGGTGTCGAGTCCGCGCACGTGCTCGCCCACGATCTCGGTGACTCGGTCGGCCAGGAATTGCTTGCGCGGCATGAGTTCTCCCAGCAGGTCTACGGATCGCTGCGGATCGAGTCGATCACGTGGCTCAACGGTGGGATGTTCAACGAGACCTACACCCCGCGCCTGATGCAGAAGGTTTTGTCACGAACACCGTTGGGGGACATCTTGAGTCCACTGCAGGGCAGCTCGATGTCCCGGCGGCTGGTGGAACCCACGATCAACGAGATGTTCGGGCCCGACACCAAGCCGTCGCGGCGGATGCTCGACCTGTTCCACGAGATCCTCGAGTACAACGACGGCAAGCGGGTGATCCACAAGGTCGGCAGGTTCGTCAACGACCGCTACGCACATCGCAATCGGTGGGTTCGTGCGATGCGGCAGACCGATATCCCGATGCGGTTGATAGACGGTCCCATAGACCCGAACTCGGGTAGGCACATGGCGCAGCGCTATCTGGAGGTCATCCCGAATCCGGACGTCGTGATGCTCGACGACAACATCGGGCACTGGCCGCAGCTGGAGGCGCCGGACGCGGTGCTCATGCATTTTCTGGAGCACATCGAGCGGCTCGGCTAGTCAGCGAGCTGGGCCCACGCGCAAGCTGGGGAACGCGAAAGGTTCCTTCTCACGGGTCGGGGACCTTTTGCGTCTGCTCGCCGGGCTTGGTGAGCGCCTCGGTCAGGACCGAAACGGCCAGTTCACGCTGCCATGGCCGTGCCCCGGCGTCGCGCAGGAAGTCGTCGATCGCCGCAGCGTTGTCCTCCGCCGGTTGCCAGTCCCAGCACAATCGGCGCACCACATCCGGGGAGAGGAGATTCTCCGGCGGAACCGAAACTTGTTGCGACAGTGCGGTAAGACCCGCGCGGGCGGCCTCCAGCCGGACGGCCGCCTCTGGCTTGCGCCTGCTCCAACGCGAGGCAGGCGGTGGGCCGATCGACGGCTCCTGGGCCTCCGGCGGCTCCGCCGTGCGGGCGCGGCCGAGGGCATCCAGCCACACCTGGGCGCTCCGGCGTTGCCGGTTCCCGCCGAACACCGGTAGCTCTGTTAGCTTCTCGACTGTGTCCGGGTCGACCGTCGCGGCGTTGACGATCGCGGCGTCGGGCAAGATCCGCCCGGGCGCGATGTCCCGGCGGCGTGCGATGTGATCGCGCGTCTGCCACAACTCCCGCACCGCCGCCAGCGCCCGCGGGTTGCGTACCTTGTGGATGCCCGATGTGCGGCGCCACCGATCGCGTCGTGTCGGGGTGGCCTCGAATGTGCGCACGAATTCGAATTCCTGTGTAGCCCAGTCAGTTTTGCCTTGCTCCTGCAGGACGTCGGCGATGGCGTCGCGCAACTCGAGTAGCACCTCGACGTCCAACGCCGCGTAGTTCAGCCAGTCGTCCGGCAGCGGACGCTTCGACCAGTCGGCCGCGCCATGCCCCTTCATCAGCTGCAGACCCAGCAGCCCCTGCACCATTGCGGCCAGGTTCACCCTGTCGAAGTTGGCAAGCCTGCCTGCAAGTTCAGTGTCATACAATTTCGGGGGCCTCATGCCGATCTCGGCCAGGCACGGTAGGTCTTGGTCGGCCGCGTGCAGCACCCATTCGTCGGTCGCCAGCACCTCGGCGACCGGCGCAAGCGTCGCCAGCGGGTCGTCGCCGTGGCTGACCGGGTCGATCAGGACGGTGCCTGCCCCGACGCGTCGGATCTGCACGAGGTAGGCGCGATTGGAATATCGGAAGCCGGACGCCCGCTCGGCATCGATCGCGAAAGGACCGTCGCCGGACGCCAAAAGCTCTGCGGCCCTGGCAATTTCAGTCCGGCTCACGGAAAGAGGCGGAACCCCGTCTCGGGGTGCCAGCAGCGGAGCGGCCTCTGGCTCAGCCGTTTCGACGGCCACGGAGTCATCCCCGGGGGAGTCTGCCATCGTCAGGCGCGCGTGCGGGAGCCCAGGTCGGTGACCCCGTCAGGAGGTAGGCCTGCCGCGTGCTCGAGCACCTCGCAGAACGCCTGTACGTGCGGGCCAAGCTCGAGCGTCGTCGCAGTCCACGACGCCCGCAGCTCCAGCTGGTGGGCGCGCGGCGGCCCGGAGATGTCGCCGTAGCGCACCGACGTGGTGGCGGTGACCGTGCCGCCGAGCGCGGTGACATGTTCTGCCCGCGCCTCCAGCGCATCGACCAGCCAGCTCCAGGCCACCTCCGGGAGCAGCGGGTCGACGGCCTCGCTGGAGTCGAGGTCGGCCTGGATGTAGGCGACCAACCGCATCGTGCCGTCCCATGCCTCGGCGCCGTCCGGATCGTGCAACAGGATCAGTCGGCCGAACGCGTCGCCCTCCGACCGCTCGGGGACGACGGCTGTCTCGGGATGCCGGACCTCCGCGCCCAGCGCGTAGCTGAACGGCGCCAGCCGCTGCGGCGGGCGAATCGGGCCGAGCTCGATTTCCGGTCGCACGGTGGTGGCATTCATCGCCTCCACCGCTTCACGGAACTGAGCCGGTTCGGCGGCGGTCATGCCGTTTGACGCTAGCCCATCTCGGCAGGCCTGTGCGCAGGCGCGCCGATTTGGCGCGCGACCGGCGCGGCCGAGGTGAGACGATGTGATCATGCCGGAACGGGTCGCTGATGCCATCGAGGAAATCGCCCGTCCCAACCGCGGTGACCAGCAAGAAAAACCGCGGATTCAGGCGGATCCTTCGCTGCGCCGACCACGACTTGTTCGGAATGCCCCTGCATGGCTGGTGGCGGTCGCCGTGCTGGCGGTGGCGACGGCGGCGGCCCTGGCGAAGTTCTGGGCTCTCGGCCTTCCCGCGGTGTCGGGGCGGCCCGGTCTGTCGATCGTGGGTCAGCTGCCCGTCCGCGTTGCGGCCGCCGCCCTTGCTGCCGTCATCGCCGGTGGTTTGCTGGCGTGGGCGTTTCGGCCCGCGCAGACCCTGCGGCGCACGGCGCGCTCCTTCGGTACCGCCGCGCGCCGTCGCACCCCAAGCATTCCGCTGTTCGGATCGCTCACCGCCGCGGTCGTCATCGGGTTCGGCGTCGCCGCGCTGGCGACATGGATCTTCGGCGGTGCGGTCTTCGAGCGCGCCGCCTCCGCCAGTGCTGTCGACGTGGTCAACGCTTCGCTGCCAACGATCGCGGGCGTGTTCATCGCAGTCGCGCTCGTGCTGGTGTATCGGCGCCAGAAGGACACGGAGCGGGCGCAATTCGCGCAGCGATTCGGCGCGGCATCGGCCCAGCTGGGCACCTCGGACACGGCGGTCCGTATCGCCGGTGTGTACGCGATGGCCGCCGCCGCCGACGAATGCGCGGTTTTCGCCAGGCGCCAGCAATGCATCGACGTGCTGTGCGGCTATTTGCGGCTGCCATACGACCCGGACTCCGGCAGCAACAACCTCAGCGAGTTCGTCTCGACGACAACATGGTCGGCGACGCCACCCGCCGTGAACATCGAGGAGACGCGGCGGCAAGCGGTCCGCCAGAACGACCGTGAGGTCCGCGACACGATCATTCGCGTGCTGTTGCAACGTCTTTCGGGCACCACCGACACCAGCTGGTCCGGCAACGACTTCGACCTCACCGGCGTGCTGTTCGAGGACGCGTGGTTTGCCGGCGCGAGGTTCAACGGCAGGCACGTGTGGTTTGACGGTGCCGTCTTCACCGGCGCAGGCACCTCGTTCGAAGACGTGGAATTCAACGCCGAAGTCGTCTCGTTCGACGGGGCCAGCTTCGAATCCGACGCCACGTTCGCCGGGTCGACGTTTCGTGTCCGCAGCGCTTCGTTCGACGGTGCCGCCTTCAGCGGCAAAGAAACGTCATTCGACGAGGCGAGGTTCGCCGGCGAGTACGTCTCGTTTCGACGTGTCGGCTTCGCCAGCGAGCAGACGTCGTTCGGCTCGGCGGTGTTCAAGTGCCTGCGCGCGTCGTTCGACTCGCCCACCGAGTGGAAAAACGTCGAGTTCGACTGGGATAACCCTTCGAGCGGAAGCCAGTCGGCGGTGCCGCGCTGCATCACGCCGCGGCCGTGGCCGCCGTACCTGGTCGAGAAGGAGCCAGCGGCGGACCCCCGGCCTTCCGCCCAAGAGAAGGACGACGGTCTCGACGGCTGAGGCCGCATGGCAGCATTAGAGCTGATGAGTACCTGCCGCGAGCTGCCCGAGTCGCCCTATTTGGCCGCAGCCACCGGCCGCAAACCCAGCCGCGTGCCGGTGTGGTTCATGCGGCAGGCGGGCCGGTCGCTGCCCGAGTACCGGGCGTTGCGAGCCAAGAACACCATGATGCAGGCGTGCTTCGACACCGATCTGATCACCGAGATCACGCTGCAGCCGATCCGCAGGCACGGGGTGGACGCCGCGATCCTGTTCTCTGACATCGTGGTGCCGCTGCGCGCCTCCGGCATCGAGCTCGACATCGTGCCCGATGTCGGTCCGGTGATTGATCATCCCGTGCGCACCGTCGCCGACGTAGAAGCCATGAAAGCGCTTGAGCCGCACCAGGTAGCGCCGATCGCGCAAGCGGTCACACAGCTTGTGTCGGAGCTGGGCGACGTTCCTCTCATCGGGTTCGCGGGTGCGCCGTTCACGCTCGCGTCCTATCTCGTCGAGGGTGGTCCCAGCCGCAACCACGAACGCACCAAGGCGATGATGCTGGCCGAACCCGCGACCTGGCACGCCTTGATGACAACGCTGACCGACGTCACGATCGCGTTTCTGCAGACGCAGGTGGACGCTGGAGTGGACGCGATTCAACTGTTCGATTCATGGGCGGGCACGCTGTCGCTCGCCGATTACCGCAGCTACGTACTGCCCCACAGCAGCCGGGTGTTCTCCGCGCTCGCGGGCGCAGGAGTGCCGATGACGCACTTCGGGGTCGGCACCGCAGAGCTGCTCGGCGCGATGTCGCAGGCCGGGGCGACGGTCGTGGGGGTGGACTGGCGAACCTCACTGCCCGATGCGGCCGCGCGCGTGCAACCGGGCACCGCACTACAGGGCAACCTTGATCCCGTCGTGTTGCTGGCGGGCTTCCCTGTGGTGGAGCGTGCGGTGCGCGCCGTCGTGGAGGACGGCAGGCGCGCGGTCGACGCGGGCGCGGCCGGCCACGTGTTCAACCTGGGCCATGGCGTACTGCCCGGCACCGATCCGGCGGTGATCACCGACGCAGTGGCATTGGTGCATGCGCTGTGAGTGCGTCGTATGCCGTTGTGGGAGGCGGGATTTCGGGCCTCGTTGCGGCCTACCGGCTGAGAGTTGCCGCGGGTCCTGACGCGATGATCACAGTGTTCGACCCGGCCGACCGGCTTGGCGGCGTACTACGCACCGAACGGATCGGCGGCCAGCCGCTGGACGTCGGCGCCGAGGCCTTCATCGCGCGCCGACCCGAGGTGCCTGCGCTACTGGCCGAGCTGGGCCTGGCCCGGAGGCAGATCGGCACCACCGGAGCGCGTCCGCTGATCTACAGCCAGCAGGGGCTGTACGAAATGCCGATCGGCACCCTGCAGGGCATCCCTGCGGACCCGCTGACGCTGACCGGGCTGGTCGACGACGCCGCGGTCGACTGGATGCTCGACGAACGCGCCCGGCCGTTCTCCTGGCGGCCCGGTGACGACCCTTCGGTGGCCGAGCTGGTCGGTGACCGGTTCGGCGAGCAGGTGGTGACCCGCTCGGTGGACCCGCTGCTGGCGGGCGTGTACGCAGGGTCGGCGGCCACGATCGGTCTGCGGTCGGCTGCGCCGACGCTCGCGGCGGTGCTGGACCGGGGCGCACGCAACCTGACCGACGCGGTGCGTGAGGCGCTGCCGCCACCGCTCGTCGGGTCGGTGTTCGGCGCGATCGACGGCGGATACACGGTGCTGGTCGACGAGCTCGTCCGCAGGGCCGACATCCGATGGGCGCAGGTGGCCGTCGGAGAGGTCAACCGCGCGCCGCGGGGCTGGGAACTGGTCGACGACGAGGGGGAGCGCTGGCTCGCCGATGCGGCGGTGCTCGCCGTCCCTGCGCCTCGGCTGCCGAGCCTGATCGAGGGAGTTGCACCGCGGGCCAGTGCGGCGGCGCGGCGCATCGCGGTCGCGTCAACGGCACTTGTGGCGCTGGCACTCCCCGGCGGCGTCCCGCTGCCCGACCAGTCCGGCGTGCTGGTGGCAACCGGAGAACGGTTGCGCGCCAAGGCGATTACGTTGTCGAGCCGCAAATGGGGGCAGCGCGGCAACGTGGAGTTGGTGCGCTTGTCCTACGGCCGGTTCGGCGACGATCTGGCTCGCAGCGCAGGCGACGAGGATCTGCTGTCGTGGGCCTCGCAGGACCTCGCGACGGTGTTCGGCGTCAACGTCGAGCCCGTCGATTGCCACGTGCACCGCTGGATCGATGCGATGCCCCAGTACGGACCGGGCCATCCCGACCTGGTCGCCGAGCTGCGGGCAGGTGTGCCGTCGACGCTGGCCGTTGCCGGTGGCTACCTGGACGGCATCGGGGTGCCTGCCTGCGTGGCCGCGGCGACCAGGGCGGCGGCGTCGCTGGTTACCGCGCGCGTGGCACGATAGAAGTCATGGCGAAGCTCGACTACGACACCCTCAACTCGATGACCAGATACATGATGATCTCGGTCTTTTCCGTGCAATCGGAGGCATTGGGGGACGAGCGCGCTGCGGTGATCGACGAGACCGCGACGTTCCTCAAACAGCAGGAGGACAAGGGGGTCGTCGTCCGCGGTCTCTACGACGTCGCGGGTTTCCGAGCAGACGCCGACTTCATGATCTGGACGCATGCCGAACGGGTCGAGGACCTACAGGCGACCTTTTCGGCGTTCCGCCGCACCGCGCTCGGGCTGGCCAGCGACTCGGTCTGGAGCGTCGTCGCGCTGCACCGGCCCGCCGAGTTCAACAAGAGCCACGTCCCAGCATTCATCGCCGGTGAGGCGCCGGGCGATTACCTCTGCGTGTATCCGTTCGTGCGGTCGCTGGACTGGTACCTGCTGCCCGACGACGAGCGGCGCAAGATGCTGGTCGAGCACGGCATGGCGGGCCGCGAGTACCCCGACGTGCGGGCCAACACGGTTCCGGCGTTCGCGCTCGGCGACTACGAGTGGATCCTGGCGTTCGAGGGTCCCGACCTGGCCCGCATCGTCGAGTTGATGTGGAAGCTGCGCTACACCGACGCCCGCAGGCATGTCCGCGAGGAGACCCCGTTTTTCACAGGCCCGCGGGTGACCCCGGAAGAGTTGATCGCCAAGCTGCCCTAGTCGCCGGTGCGCGCCAGCACCGCCCGGACTCCGTTGAGCAGACGGGTGGCGTCGCCGACATCGCCGGCGCGGGCACGGGCGAGCACTCCGAGCACCCCGGCTTGCAGAGCATCGGAGAACGTGTCCGGGGTGGACTGCGGGAGCTCGTCGTCATGAACCGCACGCCGTACGGCGGCCCGAAGGGCGCGGCGCATCCGATCGAGGTGTCCGTCGGTCACGGACTTGATGCGCGGATCCCGGTTGACGGGGTTCTGCATCATCTCGACTACCAGGCATCCTGCGCTGCCCATCGGGCCAGAAAGCCACTGTTCGATCAGGTCGAGGAACGCGTGCACATCGGCCATTCCGGCGTGGCCGTGCTCAAGGGGAGCGAACATCGACGACGCCACCTCGACGTACTGCCGCAGCACCATCTGCAGGATCTGGTCCTTATTCCCGAACGACCGATAGAGCGTCGACGAAGACAGGCCAGTGGCGGTGAGCATCTCCTCCTGCGTTGCGGCGTCATAACCCTTCTGCCAGAACAACTTCATCAACTCATCGAGTGCCCGCCGGCGGTCGAATAGGGGCGGCCGCCCGGGGCGGCGCTGTGTGGCAGTCGGTGATCTTGACATTGGAGTTATTCTACTCAATACTCCCCTTGAAATGGAGTTGAATGACTCAATAATAGGAGGTCGTCATGCGCGATGTCGGGGACAAGGTCGATCCGCGGACACTGACGACAATCACCGGTACCGACATCGCGGTTCCGTCGCCGGGGGCAACCGTGCATCTGCAGTTCCGGCGGTTCGCCGGGTGTCCTATCTGCAACTTGCACATGCATGACCTGGCGACTCGGCATCAAGAAATCGCGGACGCGGGTGTCATCGAGGTCGTCGTGTTTCACTCGGCCGCCGAGGAACTCAGCCGCTATCTGGCCGATCTGCCGTTCGCGGTAGTCGCAGACCCGGATCGCAAGCTCTACAAGGAGTTCGGCGTCGAGTCGTCGATCCGCTCGGTTCTGCATCCGCGGGCGTGGCGTGCCGCTGCGCGCGGTATGCGATGGAGCAGCGTGAGTGGTGCTGTGGGGTTGCGCGAAAATCACCTCGGCAAGCCGGCGGATTTTCTCATCGGCGCTGATGGAACCGTGCGCGCGCGCAAATACGGCGCGCACGCCGACGACCAGTGGTCGGTTGACGAGATCTTCGACCTAGCAACCGCTTAGCTCTCCCCGAGGTGGATACAGGGCTGCTGGGCAGAACCACGAACACGAGTGCAGTCTTGTCGTACATCTGGGCATTCAGTTAGTGCGTCTACCCTCGGCGGCATGACTGCTCCGGTTGAACCCGATCGTTTCGAAGAGATGTACCGCGACGAGCGGACCGCGCATGGCTTGCCTGCCGCGACGCCGTGGGACATCGGCGGCCCGCAACCGGTAGTTCAGCAGCTCGTCGCGGCGCGATCAAGGGCGAGGTGCTCGACCCCGGTACCGGCCCCGGCCACCACGCCATCCATTACGCGTCAAAGGGGTTGTCGGCCACCGGCATCGACGCCTCGCCAGGCGCTATCGAACGCGCCAGACAGAACGCGCAGAAGGCTGGGGTGTCAGTGGACTTCCGAGTGGCCGACGCGACCAAGCTTGAGGGCCTGGACGACCGGTTCGACACCGTCGTCGACTGCGCCTTCTACCACGTCTTCAGTGGCGAGCCGGAACTGCAGAACTCCTATGCGCAGGCGCTGCATCGCGCCACGAAGCCCGGCGCGCGGCTGTTCATGTTCGAGTTCGGCGCGCACAATGTGAACGGCTTCAAGATGCCGCGCTCCCTCTCAGAGGACGATTTCCGCCAGGTGTTTCCGGCCGCCGGCTGGGAGATCACCTACCTGGCGCCGACGACCTACCAGGGAAACGTGAGCGTCGAGACCTTCGAGATGATGGCGGCTCGCAACCCGGAGGCGGCCGACGAGATGAAACCGCTGCTGGAACGGCTCCGGGTCATCGAACCGTGGCTTATCGACGGGCGGGTGCATATGCCGTTCTGGGAGGCACACGCCAGTCGCGTCGACTAGGACTCGGGCACCAGCCGCAGCGAGATTGAATTGATGCAGTAGCGCTGATCGGTTGGCGTCGGGTAACCCTCGCCCTCGAAGACGTGGCCGAGATGGCTGTGACAGTTGGCGCACACCACCTCGACGCGGTGCGTGCCCATCGAATCATCGGAACGCAGGATCACCGCGTCTGAGTTGGCCGGGTCGAAGAAAGACGGCCAGCCGCAATGGGATTCGAACTTCTCGCTGCTGCGGAACAGTTCCGCGCCACAGGCCCGGCACTCGTAGACACCTTCAGTCTTGGTGTCGGTGTATTTGCCGGTGAACGGCCGCTCGGTGCCGGCCTGCCGCAGAACTGCAAACTCATCCGGCGTCAGCTTCTTGCGCCACTCGTCGTCGGTGAGTTGCAGCTTCGGGCCTGGAGTCGTCATGCACCCACGCTAGCGATCTCCAGGACGATCCGGAACCGGGTAGGCCAGGTATAGGCCATTTGGCCGATGTTTCGGGGTTGCTGTGGCCCCAGGCTGGTTAGCATGAGCCAGACCGACTGGAGCGACGTGGGCATGACCGAACTTCTGCCAACGGGCATGGCGACGTTGCTTCTCGCCGACGTCGAGGGCTCCACCCGGCTCTGGGAGAGTCAATCCAAGGAGATGTCGGACGCTGTGGCGCGCCTTGACGCAGTGCTGGCCGAAGTCGTTTCAAACCATCAGGGCGTTCGACCCGTCGAGCAAGGCGAAGGCGACAGCTTTGTGCTTGCGTTCGCGCGCGCGAGCGACGCGGTGGCGTGTGCGCTGGCTCTGCAACTGGCGCCGCTGGCACCGCTGCGATTGCGAGTCGGCGTGCACACCGGTGAGGTCCAGCTACGCGATGAGGGCAACTACATGGGCCCGACGATCAATCGCACTGCGCGCCTGCGGGATCTGGCCCACGGCGGTCAGACCGTGCTGTCCGGCGTGACCTACGAGATGGTCGCCGAGCTACTCCCGGACGGGGTGTGGGTGCGCGAGCTCGGTACCCATCCGCTCCGGGATCTACCCCGGCCCGAGCGGGTGGTTCAGCTGTGCCATCCAGATTTATGCAACGATCATCCGCCGCTTCGAGTGGCAAAAGTCGTTGCAGTGCATAACCTTCCGACTCAACTAACCAGCTTTGTCGGACGTGACGCGCAGATTGCCGACCTCACTGGGCTTCTCGAAGAGAACCGGCTTGTGACGTTGACGGGCGCGGGGGGTGCGGGTAAGACCCGGTTGGCGGTCGAGGTCGCGGCCCAGCTGACAACTCAAGCTCCCGACGGGATGTGGTACGTCGACCTCGCGCCGATCACGCATCCCGAGGTGGTGCCAGTTGCGGTCGCGCGTGCGTTGGGCCTACCTGACCAGCCAGGTCGTTCGATCGATGACACGCTGATTAGGTTCATCGGTGATCGGCAGCTGCTGATTGTGCTGGACAACTGCGAACACCTACTCGATGCGAGCGCATCGCTTGCCAGGGAACTCCTCGGGGCCTGTGTGGAATTGAGGCTGCTGACGACGAGTCGTGAACCGATCGGTCTCCCCGGGGAAGTGACGTTCGTGGTTCCGTCCCTGTCGCTGGCCGACGAGGCGGTCGAGTTGTTCACGGACCGCGCCCGCCGCGCCCTTCCGGAGTTCGGTGTCGCAGAAGGCAATGCGGTTACGGTCACGGAGATCTGTAGACGACTCGACGGCATGCCCCTGGCCATCGAATTGGCGGCCGCGCGGGTCCGGGCGCTGACACTCGACGAGATCCTCGACGGGCTGCACGACCGCTTCCGCCTGTTGACCGGTGGTGCTCGTAGGGCGGTGCGACGCCAGCAGACGTTGCACGCATCGGTGGATTGGTCGCACGCGTTGTTGACCGAGACCGAGCGGATGCTGTTTCGGAGGCTGGCGGTGTTTCTCGGCGGGTTCGACCTGGAGGCGGCGCATGCCATCGCCGGCGATGAAGGTGTCGAGCGCTATCAGGTGCTCGACCAACTCAGCCTCCTTGTCGACAAATCGCTTCTGACGGCTGAAAACGTCAGCGGCAGATCACGATACCGGTTGCTGGAGACGATGCGGCAGTATGCGCTCGAGAAGCTCGGCGAATCTGGTGAAGCGGTCGTGGTGGGCAACCGTCATCGCGATTACTACACCGCCTTGGCTGCCGAACTCGACGCGCCGACGGACAGTGGCCATGCCCGGCGCCTCGATCAGGCCGGAAGCGAGATCGACAACCTGCGAGGCGCTTTCGCGTGGAGCCTGGAGAACGGAGACGCCGTGCCAGCACTGCGGCTTGCGGCGTCACTGCTGCCGTTGTGGTTTTCTCGGTACCGCAATCGGGAAGGTCTTGCTTGGCTAGATGCGGCCCTGGCCGTCGAAGGGCCGAAGGATGATCCGGCGCGCGTGCGAGCCCTTGCGTACCAGGGCACGTTGCTCTCTTTCTCCGGGTTCACCGAAGGCGTGCAGATCGTCGACGAGGCGCTCACCTTAGCCCGTGAGATAGGAACCCCCGACCTGATAATTAGGGCTCTCGTCGCACACGGCGTTGGCTTTGCACATGACGCTGACGCGGCTGCCGCAGATTTCCGCGAAGCCGCCAGCCTTGCACGCGAACTCGACGATCGATGGCAGCTCACTAACGTTCTCGGCTGGCAAGTAATGGCTGGCATGAGCGTGGGGGACCATGTCGCGATCGCAGCAGTGGCGCGCGAAGGGAGCGACCTCGCCGACGCGATTGGCGACGGTTACAACGGACGCATATGCCGACTAGCCCTCGGCAACGCGCATACGTTTCGAGGGGAAGTCGGGCAAGCGGTACTCCAGCTGCGGGAGGTACTCACCGAATCCATCGCGGCGCGCGATCCGTTCTGCGAATCGACCGCCCGTCTGAACCAGGTTTTCGCGTTGACCTGGCAGGGCGACGTGGATGGTGCACAGGCAACCCTGAACCTGATCATGGGCGACAGGGCACACCTCGGCGATTTGGTTGACCGGATCGTGAACTCCGCGATAGGTCTTATCAGACTGGCTGCCGGCGATGCCGCCGCCGCGTGCGCTGCCTATGAAGCCTCGCTCCAGCACACGCCGCTGACACCCGCAACGGTCTCCACTTACGTGGTTACGGCATTGCCGCTGTTGGCCGTTGGCGACCTCACGGCGGCGCGCCGTAGGGCCGACGAAGTGGTGGCAGCGTCGACAGGTATCTCCCTTGTGGCGGCATTGGCTTCACGTGCACGCGTCGCGCTGGCTGAGGGTGAGCACGAGCAGGCTGAGGTCGACGCCCGAGAGGCGCTTACTCTTGGCGCCGAAGTCCACGGCTATGTGATGGTTCCCGATACATTCGATTGCCTCGCCTACCTCGCCAGCCATGCCGGTAACCACCGGGAAGCGGCGCGCCTGTTTGGTATGGCCGCCGCCGCCCGACGCCAGACGGATATCACCCGATTCAAGACATTTGAGGACGAGCATGAGCTCCGGCTTGCCGCTGTTCGAGATAGCTTGGGCGAGAACGAGTTCCAGGCAGCGTGGGATGAGGGAGCGGACTTGACGATCGAGGAGGCGATCGCCTATGTGAGCCGCGGTCGCGGCGCGCGGAAACGGCCGTCGAAGGGTTGGGCCTCGCTGACCCCGACCGAGCTTGATGTGGTCCGGTTGGCCTGCGAGGGTCTGGGCAACAAGGAAATCGCTGCGCGGCTGTTCGTCTCGCCTCGCACCGTGCAGGCGCATCTGTCGCATGTCTACGCCAAGCTCGGTGTCAACTCACGAGTGCAGCTCGCGCAGGAAGCGAGCCGACACTAGGCCGGTACTGGCTCCTTCGCCTTCATCCACGTCGGATCGATGCCGTCGTCGAGTCGGCCGTCGGCCTTGGCGTCGAGGTAGCGGAAATAGAGCACGCAGAACACGACGATGAGCATCAGGGACCAGCCGTAGGTGAACCGCAGGTACTCCAGCGCGCGCCCCGTCGTTGGCCAGTGTCCGAGCAGCCACCGGTCGGCGCTCATGAAGCCGTAGATCGCCAGCCACGCCGGCCAGTTGCGGATCACCGAGTTCCGCAGCGTGACCGTCATCAAGAACGGGAACAGCATCATCGAGTAGTAGCCCTGCCCCAGCGACTGCACCAGAAACGACGCGATCAGCAGCACACCAGACGATGTCGCCATCCAGAACAGCGGATCGCGGGTGCGGTAATGGCGATACAAGAGCCACAAGCTGCCGATCGCCAACGCCAGAAACGCGATGCGCAGCAACAGGATCAGCCACATCGGCAGGCCGTAGTACACACCGTTGCCCTGGATCGAGCTGTTGAAGTAGTCGCGGATGGAGAAGATGTACGGCAGCGTTCGGGTGACCCAGTTCATCGGATCGCTCACCTGGAACCGCGCCACCGGGCTGAATACTGCGGCCAAGTTGAACACCACCGGCACGGCGACAGCAGTGATCAGGGGCCGCCACTGACGGTTCAGCAGCGGCAGCAAGAGCAGCGGCCCCAGAAGCGGTTTGACCACCAGCGACAACCCGATGGCCACGCCCGCCCACCACTGGCTCTTGACCTTTCCGTCGAGCAGCCAGCGGAAGAACAACACCTCCAGTAGCAGGATGCAGCCGTTGATGTTGCCGAAAACCAGTGTGTTGACCACGCTTTCGGTGCAGAACATCGCGACGAGCAGGGCGGGCAGGGCCACCGATGTCCACGAGAACTTGAACAGCTTCACCAACAGGATGGCCGCGATGATGATGGCGATCGTGTTGATGGTGATGAACCAGTAGCGCGACGCGTCAACCGGCAGGTAGCCGAAGGGCGCCATCAGCAGCGTGCCGCCAGGCGGATACAGATAGTGGGGGTCCACCTGGTCGAAGTGCTCGTTGTAGATGTCCCAGCCGCGCTTGAGGTTCACCACCGCGCGGTACACCGGCCCGTAGTCGTCGGTGATGTAGCCGTTGGTGGCCAGGACATAGCTGCGATGGATGATGAGCAGGATCGCGATCGGCCAGAGGATGGACCGCAACACGCTGGCCGTGCTCGGGGGAGTG
Source organism: uncultured Actinomycetota bacterium (assembly GCA_963766465.1). Classification (GTDB taxonomy): domain Bacteria; phylum Actinomycetota; class Actinomycetes; order Mycobacteriales; family Mycobacteriaceae; genus Mycobacterium. Next base: position 344,638 of record CAVXZT010000007.1, on the reverse strand, counting down.
GTGCGAGCCGCGAAAGCCTTCAGCAGGCCGGTTCGAATGGAGTCAGGAGCCGCCACCAGCGCACCGTACACCGACCGGTCAGGAACCCGGTGTCAGGCCGGGCAGAACGTGTCGGTTGTTGGCAGGTTGCCGCTGTCCAGGTAGCCGAGGACCGGTGGCAGCGCGCACGCCGAGTAGATCGAGGCGCCGTGCCCGATGCCCTGCCATATCGCGCGCTTGCTGGTGGTGCCTGCGTTGATCACGGTGGCGGCGGCGGCCGCGACGCCCTCGTTGCCGACGATCGGGTCGTTCTGCACACCGAGCAGCATCACGGGGATCTTCAGGTTCTTGGGGTCCTGTGGCGCCGCTCCGCTCGGCCAGTTCAGGCACTTGACCAGGTTGAGCGCACCCACTGTGCCGAACTGCGGATAGAGCTTGCCCCAGGCGACCACCAGTTCGCGGACCCGGTCCGGCGTTGGCCGGTTCAGTGCGTCGCTGCAGCCGTTGACGAACTGACCGTCGGTTTGGCGTAGCGAGTCGGCGGCGGTGACGAGGTTGGTCATCTGGTTGGGGTTGCCGGAGCGGGCCGCCGCGACGGCAGCCGCGAGGTCGTTGCCGGCGTTGACTCGGTCGCCACGGGGGTAGGCCAGCGCGGTGCTGATGGCGTCGGCGACCGCTGACACCGAAGCGCCGCCGGGTCCGCGGCCGTCCTTCGCGTCGGAAAGCAGGGCGTCGATCGCGCCCTTCGGGTCGGGCGCGAGCGGGCAATTGGTGGCGACGCACTGTGCGGACCACGCATCCAGCGCGGCCTGTTCGCCCTTGACGCGTTGCTCCATCGCGGCCTCGGCGGCGATGCCGAGCGGCAGCGGGGAATCGAGCACCAGTCGCGCCACCTTGTTCGGGTGTGATCCGGCGTAGGCGAGCGCGACCTGGGCGCCGTTGCCGATGCCGAGCAGCGCGATAGTGGGCACGTCCCAGGTGCTGCGCAACCGTTCGAGGTCCTCGGCGGCGTGCCCGTTGTCGTAGGCCGAGTCGCCGGGCGCGATGGTGTCGGTGCAGCTGGTGGTGGCCGTCTGCGTGATGTCGCCGAGGTTCGCGACGGGGTCGTCGCCGGATTGGAACTGGGCCTGGTCGAACATCTCCTGGCGGTCGAACGAATCGCGGCAGTCGAGTGCGCCCGACATCCCGGTGCCGCGGCGGTCGACCGCCACGATCGGATGCGTCTTCAGCACATCGGCGCCCGCGCGGGACAGCCACACCGGCAGCTGCGTCGACGAGGGCAGGTCGGATCCGGTGGTCATCACCAGAGGCCCGGCGTCGTCGGGAGTCTGCGGCCCCTTGGCTCGGACCACGCCGATGCTGACCGTTCCGCTGGCGCCGTTGATCGGGTCAAGGTCGGCGTCGTAGCTGGCGCAGTCGAGCGTGACGCCGGGCAGCGGCTGCACGGCCGCGTCGCTGAACACCCGCGAGGTGCAGTCCCGCCAGGACAGGTCGTTCTTCGGCGCCTCGATCGGCGGCGCGCCGGTCGGTGGCTTGGTCGTCTGCGGCGCACCCTGAGGTTCCGCGCCGGAGTCGGTCGCGTAGCGCGGGTTGGCGGCAAGGCCGGGCGCGCAGGCAGCGACGAACGCCAAAGCGGTTGCCAGGCTCATGGCCCTGGCGAGCTGACGACGCCGACGCATGCCGACCACGGTACCGATCGCTTGCTAGTCGGCCCGCACGTAGCGGGTGTACAGGTACCCGTCGTCGTCGGCGAGTAGGTGGGTGCGCCGCATCTTGGTATGCACGTGGCCGAGGCCGGTGACGATCCGCTTGGACGCGCCTCCGACCAGGATCGGCGCAACGGTCAGGCACAGCTCGTCCATCAGCCCGTTCTCGATCAGCGAGCCGAGGAAGAGCGGGCCGCCTTCGGTCAGGACGCGGAAAAGCCCGCGCTCGGCGAGAACTCTCAGGACCACCGCGGGGTCGGCGGAGTTCGGGTCCGGCCCTGACGCGTCGATGACCTCGGCGACCGCGCCCAGCCGGCGACGGGTGTCGTCGACGGTCCGTGTGCTGGTGAGGATCAGCGGGGGCACTTCGGTTCGGGTGAACAACAGCGCGCTCGGATCGAGGTCACCAGAGCGGGTGACGACGGCGATCGGCGGCACCTCGGCCTGTCCGCGGCGTTGGCGCGCCTGCCTGGCGGCGACGGGAAGCTGGGCGCCGGAGTAGTTCTCGATGCGCACGGTCGCGGCGCCGACCAGGATGACATCGGCGGCGTGGCGCATCAGTGAGAACACCGCGCGGTCACCCTTACCCGCCAGCCCGCCGGCCTTGCCGTCGTCGGTGGCACCGCCGTCGAGGCTGGTGATCATGTTGCCACGCACCCAGCACGACCGCAGGTCGTCGGGGTAGGTGTAGAAGTCGGCGAGCCGGCGGTCGTCCACCGACTCGGCGGCCCCTAGCACTGTGAGCTGGATCCCGGCACCGTCGTCAGGCATACGCAGAATTGCAGCACGCCGCTATCGTGCGTGCATGCACGGGTCCAGCGGTGTCGCCCATCTGGTCGATCGGCACCCCAGCGTCACGCCCGAGCGGCTGATCGCCCAGCTGATTCCGCCGCCGACCTTTTCCGACGTCAGCTTCGACACCTACAAGCCGGACCCCGCCGAACCGTCGCAGACGGCGGCCGTGCAATCGTGCCGTCAGTTCTGCGAACAGGCCGTGACGCGGCGGGCAGGCAAGAAGAAGCTTTTCGGACGGCACGAGGTAATTCCCGGTGTCGGCATATATCTCGACGGCGGGTTCGGTGTCGGTAAGACGCATCTGCTCGCATCGTCGTTCTTTGACGTTCCCGAGCCGAAGGCGTTCGCGACATTTGGCGAGCTGACCCAGCTGGCCGGGGTGTTCGGCTTCGTCGAGTGCATCGACCTGCTGGCCGACTACGTCGTGGTGTGTATCGACGAGTTCGAGCTGGACGATCCCGGCAACACCACGCTGATCTCGCGGCTGCTGTCTGAACTGGTCGCGCGCGGGGTGTCGGTGGCGGCGACGTCGAACACACTGCCCGAGCAACTCGGCGAAGGCCGCTTCGCCGTGCAGGATTTCTTGCGTGAAATCAGCGCGCTGGCAAGCATTTTCACCTCGGTGCGGATCGACGGGCCGGACTATCGTCATCGCGATCTTCCGCCTGCACCCGAACCCTTGAGCGACGAGGAGGTCGCGGCCCGCGCCGCCGCGGTTCCCGGTGCGACGCTCGACGACTTCGATGCGTTGTGCACACACCTGGCGACCATGCATCCGTCGCGTTACCTGACGCTGATCGAGGGCGTCGCGGCGGCGTTCATCACCGGCGTGCATCCGATCGACGATCAGAACGTCGCGCTACGGCTGGTGTCTCTGACCGACCGGCTCTACGACGCGGGGATTCCCGTGGTGGCTTCGGGCACGAAGCTGGACACCATCTTCTCCGATGAGATGCTGGCGGGCGGCTTCCGTAAGAAATACCTGCGGGCGACGTCGCGGCTGCTCGCCTTGACCGCCGCCCAAAGTGGGCGCACTTCTCTCGGCGAGCAGACGTAGAAGGTTCCATTTTCGCGTCGTACAGGAACCATCTGCGTCTGGTCGCGCTAAGAAAGTGGGCGCACCATCACGTAGTCGTTCTCGACGCCCGCGCCGAGCCGGAAAGTCTTGGTGCCGTTGATGCTGAAGCCGTGCTTGGCGTAAAACCGTTGCGCGCGTTGGTTCAGCTGATTGACCCCCAGCCACACGCACTTGGCGTGCATGTCGGTGGCCTGCTTCAACGCCGCGGTCATCAACGCCGCAGACACGCCTGCGCCGTGACAGTCGGGCAGCACGTACATCTTCGACAACTCGACACCGGGGCGGAGCGTGACGGCCCGCTGCACATCGTCGTCGTCGGGAACGCCGCGAATCAGCATGACGTAGCCCACGATTCGGCCGTCGTCGCGCGCGGCGAGTACCGCGCGATCGGGATCGGTGAGGTAGTCGCGGAACCGCACCTGCGACAGGTTCTCGTCGATGAACGCGGCGATGTTCTCCGGTGTCGCCGAAGGGGGGCATGCCAACGGAAAGGTGCGGGCGGCGACGTCGGCGAGCTCGGGCAGGTCGGCCTCGTTGGCCGCGGCGACGTCAATGGCCACGGCTCTACGGTAGCGGCGCTCCCGGCTGCCAAATGTTCCACTGCGCCAGGTGCTGACCGGTCTGCGGGTTGAGCAGCACCACGTTGGTGACAAGGGCGCGGTAGACCTGCCAATAGACGGCACCGTCGACTGTCGCTCCCGGCGGCGCGTTTCGCAGCGCGTGTTCCAGGGCGTCTGGCGCGTCGGTGTGCTTGGACGCGTATGCGTCGGCGTATGGGGTGACACCGTTGAACGAGAACGCAATGGCCATCGCGTAGGGATTCGGTGCCTGGATCGTGTGAACGGTGATCGGCGCCTTCCACGGTCCGCCCTGGTTGATCCACCTCGGCGAACCGGTCGCGACGTAGCCGGGAGGCGGGGGATCGACCGGCAACACGTCGTGGACTGTTATGTCGGCGATGATCCCCTTGAAGGAGACGCGCAGTGTGTCGCCGATATTGCCGATCGGGGCCTCTGCGTAGGCCGGCGCAGCCGTCAACCCAGCGGTGGCGGCCATTGTGGCGACTAGGAGCACGAACCAGCGACGCATGCCAGGAATGATGGCACAAACTGAAACGTGTTACAGCCGCTTCGCGGTCACGACACTCCTAGGCGTAGAGGCCGCCGACCTTGTCGATACGGACACGGGTGAGCAAGCCTTCCGGCGCATTGGCCGGTGGGAAGTGCTCGTCGCTGCCCAGCATCACCTTGGCCAGCTTCTTCAGAAGTGCGGGCGCGCCGCCTTCCACGATGCGGGCCGTGCCGGTGATCGCCAGGTAGGGCGTCTGCTGACTGGCGTGCTTGGTGGACAGAATCGTCACGGCCACCCGCGGGTCACGGCGAATGTTGCGGGTCTTCTGATATTCGGCGAGATGTGCGGCGACGAGTTCATCGCCGTCGGGTGTCGATTCCAAAGCCATCCATACGACGGTCACCTGCGGGCTGCCGTCGGCGTTGAGCGTGACCAATGTCGCGTCGGTGCCATCTCCGATGAGCGCGCGGGCGGCGTCGTTGAGTTTCATGCTCTTGTTCTACCGCTGCGCACGCGGTTTCATTCCCGATGAGGCGGCTTCCAGGTCCAGCAGCGTCGACTTGGCCAGCGGCCCACCGACGTACTGACCCGTCGACCCATCGGACCGCACGACGCGGTGGCAGGGAATCACGACCGGCAGGGGGTTGTGGGCGCAGGCGGTGCCGACGGCGCGCACCGCGCGGGGATTTCCGATGGCGGCCGCCACCGCTGCGTAGCTTTCCCTTCGGCCGTAGCCGATGTCACGCAGATGCTCGATGACGTTGCGGCGGAAGCCCTCCGCGAGTCGGAGGTCGACGGGTACCTCGAAGACGGTGCGGCGCTTGGCGAAGTACTCGTCGATCTGCCGGGCCACGCTGTCCAGCCGTGCGGGGGCGCGCAGCACCCGCGGGCTGATCCGGTCGGCAAGCCCGGCCAGCACAGCGTCGTGGCCTTCGATGTCGTAGGCGACCCGCACCAGCCCGGCGGTGGTGGCCGCCAGCAGGAGTGTGCCGACCGGGGTGTCGACGGTGCGGTAGGCGATGTCGAGCACGTCGGCGGTGTCGGCGTCATGCTCCAGCTGACGGCGCAGCCGGGTGAGGGTGGCCGCCTCATCGGTGGCTAGGGAGTCAAAGATGTTGGTGTTCATGCTGTTTCGTCCTTACGGTAGTGCTTTCGCAGTGTCTTGAGTCCGTCGGCGGCCGCGCGGCGCGCGGCGTCGGGGGAGTTGCCGAGCAGATCGGCGATCTCGGCGAATGGCAGGCCGGCGATGTGGTGATACGCCAAGGCCTGGCGCTGTTTGGTGGGCAACCGCTGCAGCGCGTCCCACAGGTCGGGGTCGCGGGCGGCTGGGTCGGCATGCGTGGCGGGGCGTTCGGGCAGCGTGTCGGTGGGCACGGGGCGGCGTGAGCGGGCGCGTCCGACGTCGACGGCGCGGCGGTGGGCGATCGTGACGAGCCAGGCTTCGACGTTCGCGTCGGCCGGCAGGTCGGGGTAGGCGCGCAGCGCCGAGAGAAATGTCTCGGACCACGCGTCTTCGGCGTCGACGGGGCCGACGACTGCGCGGCAGACCCGCAGCACGGTCGCGCCGTGCTCGGCCACCACATCGTCGAACGGTCGCACCTTCACATCATGTAGACGCGGCAGCGCGAGCGGATGTGAGATCAGCCCTTTGTGTAGGACTCGAGTGCGGTAACCAGTTCGCGCTCGAAGCGGTCGATGTCCACACCGAGCTCGTGAAGCCTGCCGTCGTCGTCTTCGGCTTCATATAACGCCAACAGGATGTGTTCGGTACCGACGTAGTTGTGGCCCAGCCGAAGTGCTTGGCGGAACGTCAGTTCCAGCACCTTCTTGGCCTGTCCGTCGAATGGAATCAGCGCGGGCATGTCATCGACTCGCGGCTGCAGCGTGATGGCCTTGTCCACGGCGTCGGCTTCGATGCCCTGGCCGGCGAGCAGCTTGACGGCCAGGCCACCGGGATCGGTGAACAGGGCGAGGAGCAGATGGTCGGGCCCGATCTCATTGTTGCCTGCCTTGTGGGCCTTGTTCTGCGACTCGACCACCACGTTGCGGGCGCGCGGGGTGAACCGCCCAAAGCCCGCCTCCGGGTCCAGCGCTGCTGAAATGTCGGGAACCTTCGGCACGAACCGCTTTTGCGCGGCCTGCTTGGTGACGCCCATGCACTTGCCGATCTCGGTCCACGACGCCCCGGACCTGCGCGCCTGGTCGACGAAGTGGCCGATGAGATGGTCGGCGACATCGCCGAGAGTTTCGGCGGCGAGCACGGCGTCGGTGAGTTGTTCCAGCGGTTCGGTGTGCACCTGTTTGATGACACCGATGAGGTCGTCGAGGCGGACGGGGTAGGCGATCTTCGCTGGCTCAGTCATGTCGTCAACCTTAGGTTGACGATGTGGATGCGTCAACCGTTGGTTGACGCTCGCTAGCCGCGCGGATACCCGCGCCGCACGGTTCGATCGAGAATGCCCAACGTCGCGCGGAGCGCGAGCTCGGAGATGATCGGAAAGATGTTGGCGTCGCGCCAGTGCTGGTCGATGTCGGACCAGTCGTAGAACGATGTGACCAGCGTGCCGCCGTCGGCCGGTTCGAGCCGATAGCCGTAAATGTGCCCGATGTTCGGCTTGATCTGCCCAAGCACGGTCCAGGCGATGAGCTGGTCCTTCTCGTATTCGCGGATGTCGACGGTGACGTCGTACTTGCCCAGCGGGAAATCGTTGAGCGACTCGCGGTCCATATGCACGACGAAGCTGTCACCGACGGCGCCCGCGGGCTCGCCATCGGCGCCCTGCAGCATGCCGGAGGCGTCGATGGCGACGTGGCCCTGCGGGTCGCACAGGACCGCGAAGATGTCGGCCGCCGGTGCGGCAATGGTGCGCTGGACTTCGAAGCGTTCGGTCATGGCCAAATGGTGTCAGGACGCAGGTAGGCGGCGCGGGCGTTTGAGCCCCCGGTCGTCGCGGGTAACCGACGGGTCAATGAGGAACCATGCCGAAACGTTTGCCGCGCAACCCCAGACGTTGCGCCGGGCAATCACGTTTATCGACGAAAACGCCCACCTCGATATCCGGTTGGCCGATATCGCGGCGGCGATCGCCGTCACTCCCCGCACTGTTCAGTACACATTTCGTCGACATCTCGGCACCACGCCGCTCGAGTATCTGCGAAAGGTGCGGCTGTGCCGGGCACACCGGGATCTTCAGGCCGCTGACCCCGCCGTTGACACCGTGATGGCAATCGCCGGAAGGTGGCAGTTCGGCCATCCGGGCCGGTTCAGTAGGGCCTACAAGGAAACGTTTGGTGATCCGCCGAGCCGAACGCTGCGCGGCGCGTAGCGATTGCCTGGCGAACCTGTGTTTGAGGCCTGTCGGGTCTACTGAGATTGGCCAAATGCCCTTGTAGCAAACTTCCGCGAAGTGAAACGAGTTGACGTAGGGTGCCCTTTCGCAGCAAGTTGACAGGGAGGCGCTATGCACGGCAAATTCGTTTTCTCAGCTGTGGCGGCGGGCGTTGCACTCGCGACCGCGATGGGCGCGCCGGCCTATGCCGACAGCACCGACGCCATCTTCATCAGTGTCCTCGATGAAGAGGGCATTCCCTACACCAAGGCGAGCGACGCCATTCTGGTGGCCAAGGGGGTGTGCGTCGTCATAAGCGAAGGCAGTTCCCTCCAGGACGCCACGATGCAGGTCATGGATGACAGCGGCCTCGGTGTGGAGCAGAGCGGATTCTTTGTGGGCGCCGCGACCGCAGCGTATTGCCCCAGTGCAAACCCGTAGCTAAACGGATTTAGTTGTGTGCGACGGCCATTTGATCGTCGCACCGCAAAGGCTGCGCGGAATGACGGTTACCTCGGGAAGAAGCCGTCGCGGGTAAAGAACCCGGCCTGCCAACCTTGGTCCCCGAGGCACAGCAGGGGCCGTCCGTCGGGAGCTTGAGCTGCCGCTTGTGGCTTCGGGCACGGCGAGCCGATCTCCTGAACCCCGAACAACTCGTAGGTGGCCACCCAGAAGCCGGTGTAGATGGGGGGCCACTGGTTCTCGATCCAACGGCATTGCAGTGCTTCGCCGCCGGGACCGCGCCCGAAGGTGAAGAGCTCCATGTTGTCGCACGGCGCGGTGAGATGGGCGTCGTAGTTCATCCCAGGCACGTCGGTGGAGTAGCGCCCTGGCCTGTCGAAGTACAGGTTTCCGTCGTCGGCGACAGCGACAGGCGCGGTGCTGACAGCGGCGCCCGCGATCGCAGCGGCGGCAAGAAGTTCGCGAATCATGTCCCACCCCTTGGTCGTCGTCACCGGTTGGCCTTCGGGCAGCCTAACGGGTGACGTGTGAGCAATGAACGTTTTCCGGGACGCGGGCTCCGCCGCCCGTCATCCGACGACGACATCCAGCGGTATGTCGAACCTCTCGTGGCTTCCTTCCAGCCGGAAGCTGTACACGTGCCGCCCGCCGTTGGGCTCGATGGGGAGGGCGATTTCGGTCAGCACCATGAACTTCATCGCGCTGGGGAGCTGGAACTTGGTCGACCAGGCCGGCGCCCAGCGCTGGCCGGTAGGACCGGCAGCATCGATATGCAATATGTACTGCGTGCCCACGTCGCGTCGTCGGGTGTCGCAAAGCACGACGATGCTGCATTGGAACGCATCGGCGCGTGCCGGGACGGTCGTGGTCGCCCAGAAGCCGCCCTCGACGTTGAGCATGTCATCCACTACGTCCGCTCGGTTTGCGAAGAAGGCGCCGGCTAGCCGCATGCCAGGGAAGCTACCGCACTCCGCAGCAAACTTCGAGAGAAGTGGATCGGAGGCTTCCAAGAATCTTCCAAGGCGTCCGGCGCAGCGTTTTAGTGGCCGGCCACCACGGGCCGACGGGAACGAAGGGAACCGTCATGAAACGATTGATCGTGGGGCTCTCGACGACCGTGCTTCTCTGGAGTGGCGTCGTAGGCGTGATGGGACAAGGTATTGCTCAGGCTCAGCCCAAAGCTCCTGTGCCGCTTGGTTCCTGGCCCGGTTGTCCGGAGGACAACCCATCAGGCCCGTGTCGTTGGTGTCCGGGGGACCCACCGGTGCAGACCGGCAATCTTCGTATCAACCCAGTCGTTTGGGACGCGAATGCCTGCCACACCTATTGGTACGTCTATTTCGGGCAGGGCAATGTCGCCCAGAACATCTTCGAGGGAGAGGTACCGCCTCCGCCTCCGCCCCCGCCACCTCCGGCGCTTATCAGCACCCGTGAGCAGTGCCTGCAGATTCTCGGAATCTTCTGTCCGGCGGCGTGAGAACCGACATCCCAGGATCCGTAGCGACCCAAACAACCTGTAATTCAACGAAATAACACCGCCAGCGGGGTGGCGCCCAACGAAAGGAATCAACCATGAACCGGATTTCACGGTTCGCGACGGCTATCGTCGTGTCTGGCGGTCTGGGCCTGGCCGGTATCGGTGCTGCCGCCGGAACCGCTCAAGCCGACGGCCCTAGCTATTCGGGTGGGAACTGTCCGGCTGCGGTAGGCAGCTGCACTCACTGGTGCCCGGGCGACCCGCTGATACCGGGGAGTCAAGTCATCACGTGGGATTGGAACATCTGCCACGACTGGTACTGGAACTCGGAGGGTGTCGTCGATATTGCGGCGAACATGATGTACCCGTGGCACGGCGTCCCGCATGATGCTGGGCCACCGCCGCCGGCTCCTCCGCCATACACGCCTCCTCCACCGCCGCCGTTGCCGGCGGATTGCCCATGGCACTCGCCGTTCTTGGCCCCCTCGAGGTGCGGAGGCCTCTAGTGCACGCGGCACGGCGGGGCAAGTACAGCTACGCCTTTGTGTCTGGAGTGTCCAGTGGGGCAAGTGTCAACTTCGCTTGTAGACGCCGGATCGGTTGCATGAAAGGCCCGCGGAGCGGGTACTCCGGCAAAGGCGAAAGGAACCTCGATGGCGACCAGTGTCGATTCAGCCGGTATGCGCATGACGATCTGTCCGGCGTGTGGATACCCACGATTCGGCGCTGGTCTATGCGCGGCCTGTATCCAAGTTTCTGCAGTTGCCTCGGTCAATCCGGTAATGAACACCGTCGCTGAGGGGTCTCACTCCCATCCAGCTGCCTAGGTCTGATGAACGGCTTCGTCTTCTTCCTGGTCACATTGCCGTTCTTCCTTGTAGTCACCACCGGTGGCACCTGGCTTGCCGGACTCGTCGTCGAGGTTGTTTGCTTGGGTATCGCCGCCGCGGTTTGGCAAGCGAACCTGAACGCGGCGAACAGACGCGCGCCGCAGAAGCGCAGGTACGGCTCGCCGAAGCACAACGTCAGCGGCGTCAGGCGGCTGCTGAAGCACGGAAACGGCGTGATCTCGAATACGTCCAAATCAGGAATGGCTGCCGTTGACGGCATGCCTGGCGTGGAGTTCGAAAGTACATCGCTGCGCGATTGCGCCAAAACGGGTGGCGAGTAGCGCTGTCCAATGCAAGCGGTATGGCAAGCCGATTGGGATATCGGCAGTCCAGCAAGTCGTTTCGGGCGCGATGCACCATGACTGCACGGGCAGCTTGGTTGTCAGCAACCAAGAGTTCACCAAGGCAGCGAAGCAACTTGCGCGGACGCACAACTGCCGGCTCGTGGGTCGTTCAGAATTGCCAAAGTGGGTTTTGTGACCGTGTCGGCTCGTCGCGAAACCGGATAAGCGGGCGCCGTCGTTGCTAGCGTCGCTCGTATGCGGCACGTGCACGCATTCGCCGACGATGCCCTCGGCGAACTCGACGCCGTCGCCCTCGCCGACGCCATCAAATCCGGTCGGCTGTCCAGAGCCGAAGCGTTGGAAGCCGCGATCGCGCGCACAGAAGCGGTCAATCCGGCGCTCAACGGCTTGGCGTGTGAGGCATTCGACCAAGCGCGCGCCAAGGCATTGGAACGAGATTCGGACGGCGAATTCTTCGCCGGCGTACCGACTTTCGTCAAGGACTGCATCGGCGTCGCGGGACTGCCGACGATGTCGGGCTCGGATGCGGGGGTGCCGCTCCCGGCCGCCACCGACAGCGACTGCGCCCGGCTGTATCTGGCCACCGGTCTGATATCGCTGGGCAAGACCCAGTTGTCTGAGCTGGGTTTAGGCGCATCCGCCGAAAATCCTCGACTGGGACCGGTCCGCAACCCGTGGAACACCGACTACACCGCCGGCGGCTCGTCATCGGGCTCGGGCGCGCTCGTCGCGGCCGGTGCGGTGCCGATCGCGCATGGCAACGACGGCGGTGGCTCGGTCCGTGTTCCGGCTTCGTGCAACGGGCTGGTGGGCATGAAGCCGTCGCGGGGCCGGTTGCCGCTGGATGACAAGGCGGGGCGGATACCGCTTCGTATCCTCGTCAACGGCGTGCTGACCCGATCGGTGCGTGACACCGCGGCCTTCTACCGAGAGGCAGAACGCATCTGGCGCCATCCGGAACTGCCGCCGATCGGCGACGTGCGGCACCCAGGCAAGCAGCGGCTGCATATCGCCGTCGTCACCCGCTCGGACAAGCGCGAGTGCAGTGCCGAACTGCGTGAGCTGACGCTGAAATCCGCCGACCTGCTCGAAGAGCTCGGCCACCGCGTCGACTATGTCGAAAAGCTGCCGCTGCCTTCCGGTCTCACCGACGACTTCGTGCTGTATTGGGGCCTGCTGGCCAGATGGCAGGTGATGACGGTAGAGCGCGCGTTCGGCGACACGTTCGATCCCCGCCGGTTGAACAACTTGACGCTGGGCCTGGCCCGCCATGCCCGCCGCAACAAGCACCGCCTCCCACTGGCGATCATGAAGCTGCGCGCCACGCGGCGGCGCACCGCGCAGTTCTTTCGCACGTATGACGCGGTGCTGACTCCGACGGTGGCCGACGAGACACCCCGCCTCGGTCACCTCGACCCGACCGCCGACTCACAGCAGATCATCGACCGAGGGGCCATCTGGAACGCATTCGCGCCGCTGCAGAACATCACCGGCGAGCCCGCTATCTCACTGCCGCTGGCCGAAACCGCAAGCGGAATGCCGGTCGGCATGATGCTCTCCGCCGACGTCGGGCGCGAAGCGCGGCTACTGGAATTGGCCTTCGAACTCGAAGAGACGCGGCCCTGGACCCGCATCCTGTCTCATGCTCGGTAAAAATTTCTCAGGGCCGTATGACTACGGGATATAGACGCCTAACGGGTTGCCGAGATACACATTCATGCCGTTATTGGTTACCGTATTGCCTGTGATTACATAGGGGTATGTTTGGGGATCAATCCCGATGCCGATACCGGGATTGTCACGCAGGATATTGTCGGTCACCACGGCCTGCGTTACGCCGTAGAGAAGGATGCCGTGGGCATTGTCGTAGACCTCGTTGCGTGAAATGTAGAGATTATTCAGAGGCGCGAGATTCGCGAGAATCCCAACTTCGTCGTTGTTGTAAAAGACGTTATCCTCGACAAATGTGTAGTTGCTGTTGTTCGTGATTCGAAAGCCGTAGCTGTAGTTGTAGACCGTGTTGTGGTGAATGTAGTTCCCTGGACCTGAATTGTCGTGCATCGTATCGGTCCCGATGACGCCGCTGTATTCGCCGACCTCGATGCCTGCTCCATTCGGGCTGACCGTGGTGCCGTTGCGGACACCGTCCGAAATGACGTTGTAACGGATTTCGTTCGCGTACTCGTCTTCGCCGTGAAGGTCGATGGCGCCGGATACCGTGCCCGTGATCCGATTGTTCTCGACCAGATTGTTGTGTGCACCCTGGATGAGAATGGCGTGACGGATGACGGGTCCGATGGTGTTGTTACTAATCCAGTTGTTGTAGGTGTCGTCTCCACTGATGAGGATTCCGTAACCCTGGCCGGTGCCGTTGAGTGCCGTCGCATTCTTGATGATGTTTCCATCCACGAGGATGTTGTTGGCGTTGTCCAGTTCGACGCCGAAACGTTCGAACTTCTCAATGAACAGGTTGTTGACGGCGATGCGCGAAACGGGTGCGCCGGTCGTGTTGCCCAACCGCACTCCGGCCAGGGGCGGCCGTCCCGATGCCAGGGTGATCGTGAAGTTGGAGACGGTCAGATTGCTGACGCCGGGAGGCGCATAGACCACCGCATGCCCCTGGGCATCGCCGGGGGAGACAACGGCCAGCACGGTGTTGTCTCGGGATTGACCGACGAGCGACACCCCCGTTTTCAGATTGATCGTCGATTTGATGTGGTAGGTCCCATTTGGGATGTAAACGGTGTCGCCTGGCTGCGCCGCGTTGATGATCGCGTTGATGACAGTCGCGTCGTTGTCCGCCGGATCGTTCGATGTTGCGCCGTAGGTCTGGATGTTGATCGTCCTGCCGGTACTCGCCTCAGGCGCCAGGAACGGCCCCGACAGCCCTGCGTCTTCCTTGGTGGGCGGTAGGACTGACTCCGCAGCAGCCAGCGTCACGTCCAAACTTTGGACGTCAGCTTCGGCGGCCACCGGGACGGTCTCGCTCACTGTCAGCGCGACCGCAGTCTCTTCGATCGGTCTCTGCACGGGCCGCGCCGCTGCTGTCATCTGCAGACCAGCGAGCAAGGCTGTCGGGGCAGCGGGAAGATCCGGCTCGGGCGCTGGCGCCGACGCGGCCTTCGGCTGTGTTTCCGTGATGGAAACCGACCCCGATGCCTGTGCGGGAGCAGAGTTTGCGGCGTCGACTGCGGCGTCGTCGGAGGGTTCGGCGGCCGCAAAGACACTCATGGCCGCCGCGCCGGCCGAATCGCTCGCGGACTGGTCAACTTCCACCGCGGGTTTCGGCGTTCGGAGAATGGAAGTCGCGGTCCTACTGTCGGTCTTGAAGGTAGTGCGGGGAGCCGGGTCATCGTTTACAGGCGCGACCGGTATCGCCTTGCGTGAATCGCTGCCGCGTGAACGCTTATCGGCAGACCGATCTGTAGCGGCCTCGTCATCGGCTTCGACGTCGGTGGCCTCGGTTGACTCCTCAACTGTGTCCGCGCCGGACCCGTCCTTAGAAGAATCGCCTTCGGAAGGTTGCTCGGACGGTTTGGCTGTGTCGTCGACACCTGTGGTCTTATCACCAGCGTCGTCTGTCGTCGCGCGGTCCTCTCCATCAGTCTTGCTGGCGTCAGCGGCGCCGTTCGCGGACCCGCTATCCGCCGACGAGCTGGACGAACTGGAGGTGCCGGCCGTGTCGTCGGCATAGGCAACTGCTGCTCCCGCAGTCGCCGCGGCGGTCATTCCAAACCCGACGAGGCCCGCAGCCAGCCAGGCATAGCGCTCTATCCTGCGGTGCTTTCGGTGGGACCGCTTACGCGGCGTCGCTTTGTGCGGGCGCGGGGTCTTTGCTGAACCCCCTGTCTGGCGAACGACGCGATCCATTTTCGGTCCTAGGATTCGAATGGCTGGTCAAACGCGTGTACCCCTCGCCAGGTGGGCGATAAACGTAGTTCTAGGCTGTTTGCGTATTCACCCACATCGCGTTTCTGGCAAACAAGACAAAATTGCCCCGATTAATGATTAGCGCATCAGCATGTGCCCAATCGGCCTAGAAACCGCGTTTGAACTGGTGAAACTGTGGTGCGCGAAACCGAGATTGAACCAAGCCTGTCTTTATGTCGCAACAGGCAACAGATATGTACTCAAGTATCAGGGGTCACAGTGGATGCGATGGCCGTCTTGCGAGTCAGAGCCACCAGGCGTTAGGGGGCGGGCTGACTACCTTCGGGTTATAGGTGCCATTCGTATTCATGAGATACACGTTGGTGCTGTTATTGGTAGCCGTATTGCCTGTGATGAAATAGTCGGTTGATGCGGCATCGATGCCAATACCGTAGCCGGTATTGTAACGCACGATATTGTTGACGACGACAGCCTGTTTTACGCCGTAGAGGAGGATGCCGTGAGGATTAGATGTGACTTTGTTGCGCGCGAGGTAGAGATGATTCATAGGCGCGAGATTCGCTAGGATCCCAACTTCCGAGTTGTTGCGGAAGACATTGTCCTCGATATACGTGTAGTTGCTGTTGTTCATGACTCGCAGGCCGTAGCTGTAGTTGTAGACCGTGTTGTGGTGAATGTAGTTCCCGGGCCCCGAATTGTCGTGCATCGTAGTGGTCCCGATTACGCCGCTGTATTCGCCAACCTCGATGCCTGCTCCATTCGGACTGACCGTGGTGCCGTTGCGGACACCGTCCGAAATGGTGTTGTAACGAATCTCGTTCGCGTATTCATCTTCACCGTGAAGGTCGATGGCGCCGGATACCGTGCCCGTGATCCGGTTGTACTCGATGAGATTGTGGTGTGCTCGCTCGAGGAGAATGGCGTGACGGATGACGGGTCCGATGGTGTTGCTACGAACCCAGTTATTGTAGGAATTGGCTCCTAGAATGGTTATTCCGTAGCCCTGGCCGCCGCCGCCGAGAGCCGTCGCGTTCTTGATCGTATTGCTGTACACATACACGTTGTTGGCGTTTTCCAAAAGGACGCCGAAACGTTCGAACTTCTCAACGAACAGGTTCTTGACGGTAATGCGCGAAACCGGCGCGCCATCGGTGTAGCCCACCCGCACTCCGGCCTTGAATGCCTTGCCCGATGCCAGGGTGATCTTGAAGGAGGACACGGTCAGGTTGTTGACTCCAGGCGCCGCATAGACCATCGCGTGCGGCTGAGTATTGCCGGCGGCACCGGCGAGGATGGCGCCGTCTCGGGATTGACCGACGAGCGATACCCCGCTTTTCAGGTTGATCGTCGTTTTGATGTGGTAGGTCCCATTTGGGATGTAGACGGTGTCGCCCGCCTTGGCCGCGTTGATCACCGCGTTGATGACGGTCGCGTCGTTGTCCGCCGAATTGTTCGACGTTGCGCCGTACGTCTTGATGTTGAGTAGCTTGCCGTTACGTGCACCAGTCGTCAGGAACGGTCCGGACAGTCCCGCGTCTTCCTTGCTAGGCGGTAGCACGGCCGCAGCAGCCAGCGTCAGGTTCACACTCTCGACATCAGCTTCGGCGGTCCCCGGGACGGTCTCGCTCACTGCCTCCGCGATCGCGGGAGCTTGGACCGGCCTCTGCACAGGCTTCACCGCTGCATATTGGTTGAAGAACGTCCACTGCAGACCAGCGATCAAGGCTTTCAGGAGCGAAGCGAGGTTTGGCTTAGTCGCCGGTGCCGCGGCTTTGGCCTGCGTATCTATGATGGAAACCGACTGTAGAGCCGGTGCGGCGTCGACTGCGGCGGAGTCAGCCGCGGCGTTGGAGGGTGCCGCGGGCGTAAAGACGCTCAGGGCCGCCGCGCCGGGCGAATCGCTGGCGGGCTGATCCACTTCCTCCGCCGGTTTCGGCGTTCGGAGAACAGAAGTCGCGGTCTTACTGTCGGTTTTGACGATGCTGCTGGGAGCCTCGACTGGCGCAGCCGGTGGCGCCTTGCGTGAATTGCTGCCCCCCGACCGCTTGTCGGCAGACTGACCTTTTGCGTCCTCGTCGCTGGCTTCGACGTCGGTGGACTCGGTTGACTCCTCAGTGGTGTCCGTGTCGTCCGAGCCGGTCTTGGAGGAATCGTCGTCGGATGCTTGCTCGGACGGCTTGTCGTCATCGACGCCGGTGGACTTGTCACCAGCGTCGCCGTCTTTCTTGGCGCCAACAGTCTTGCTGCCGTCAGAGGTGCTCTTCGCCGTCTTGCTCGTCGCCGATCCGCTATCCGCCGACGCGCTGGCGGAACTGGAGGTGCCGGCTGTGTCGTCGGCATGCGCAACTCCTGCTCCCGCAGTCGCCGCGGCGGTCATTCCAAACCCGACGACGCCTGCAGCCAGCCAGGCGTAGGGCTCGATCCTGCGGTGCTTACGGCGGGACCGCTTACGGGGATTCTTCGCTTTGTGCGGTCGCGGGTTCTTTGCTGAACCCCCTGTCTGGCGAACGACGAGATCCATGTTCGATCCTCGGTTTCGAATAGGTCGGGCGCGAGACCCGGCTCGATGTGGGCGCCAGACTTAATTTACGCCTGCGTAGACGCCCACAACATGTTTCTGGCAAATCATTTTGCCCTATCAAGGATTAGCGCATTGAGCTTTCCGGGCTCACCGACGATTTCGTGCTGTATGGGGCCTGCTGGCCAGGTGGCAGGTGATGACCGTGGGGCGCGCGTTCGGCGTCACGTTCGATCCCAGCCGGTTGAACAATCTGACGCTGGGGCTGGCCTGTCATGCCCGCCGTAACAAGCACCGCCTCCCGCTGGCGATCGTGCGGCTTCGCGCCACGCGGCGGCGCACCGCGAAGTTCTTCGGCGCGTATGACGTGGTGCTGACTCCGACGGTGCCCTGGCCGCGCATGCGCGGACGGTGAGGGTAGTGAACGACCCGATTCGATCAACCGCCGCGCGCCGGATCATCCGTCCCGCCCTGGCCGTACGAGCGGAGGGCGGCGAAAAGCCGGGGTCACCCCCTAGGAGGCGGGCGGATCGGCTGGGGCGGCGACGCGCTCCATCAGTGACGTGACGTCGTAGTAGTCGCGCCAGCGAGTGAATTGGCCATCTTCGTTGACCTCAAACACACCCACAACGTCATGGTCTATCGGCTTGCCTCCGACCTCGAAATGTTCCGTGCGCTCAACCAACACCGCGCGACCGTCAATGGCGAGAAATTTGATGTCAACGGTCGTGCTCGGGACCATTTCGGCTAGGGCCGCGAACTCGCTTGTGATGGCATCAATGCCACGGTGGACACCCCTTGGGCCGTCGATGTAGACGGCTTCGTCGCTAAAGAAGCTGACGAGTTCAGCGACGTCCGACTGCACGAATGCTGCGAAGAACTTGCGCACCAACGTTCCAGCGGAATCGCTCATCGGAATCTCTCCCTTGAAGGCCGGGCGCGAACGTTGCTGAATTAGGAGCCTAGCCCTCGCGTCCGCCAGGCGGGCCGGGTGACGACCGAGAGCGATAGCCCCGGTATAGCCCCAGGGAGCCGCTGAAAGCCGTATAACCGCAGGTAGAACTCGGTGCGCGATACTGGGATTGAACCAGTGACCTCTTCCGTGTCAGGGAAGCGCTCTCCCGCTGAGCTAATCGCGCGGGGTCCCTCTTGGAGGTGGAGACGGGAATCGAACCCGTGTGCACGGCTTTGCAGGCCGTTGCCTCACCACTCGGCCACTCCACCGCTGGGGTTGATGCCATTGCACCTTCGAGCGGATGACGGGATTCGAACCCGCGACCCTCACCTTGGCAAGGTGATGCGCTACCAACTGCGCTACATCCGCGCGCCACGAACGACATCGCCGCTCGTCGCGAAGGACGACGATAGTCGACTCAAGCGTAGCCGCACAAATCCCATTACCGGGGCCCGAGTCCTGGTCCCTGACGAGGTCAGAACAACTGATACGCCTGCTCGGAAATCGAGAAGCCATGACTGGTCTGGGTATCGCGGCATGTGATGCCCTTGTCGGCACTCTCGCACCGCAGCACCCCGGCTGTGATCGAGTCGCCGTACGGCAGCACCTCATCAGCGCCGAAGGCGGTGTCGCCCGCGCAGACGAACTCGGCCGGCTCCCCAGGTGCAAGCGAGATCCCCTGCCCGTAGTCGAACTCGCAGTCAACGGGCCGAGGGGGTGGCGACCAGTCGCGGTCGATGATGTCGCACCGGGCCCAGTCCGTGTCGATCATGCAGCTGACATTCCCCGTCGGCGAGATGAAACCACTCAGTTCGAACACCTCGCGGTCGGCTGGCGCCGCCTTGGTCACCTTGTCCGGCCGGGCGACCGACTGTGTCGTCGTCTGTTCGGTCGGAAACGGGGAATTCTCGGCCTGCGTGCCAGAGGACCCGCCGCCGCACGCGGCCAGCACCAGAACTGCGGTGACGCTGGCAATCGCTGTGAGAAGACGCTGCACCATCGCGCGAACATAACGTGCTGCATGTGTGCGAAGTGGCGTCCCCGCGAATTCGGGTCGACAGGGCCTCGCGTGCTAATCTTCGACGTCGTTCGACCTCCCGGTCTCGTAGCTCAGTGGGAGAGCGTCCGCCTCACACGCGGAAGGTCGCTGGTTCGAAACCAGCCGGGACCACCAGAAAATCCCCAGGACTCGAATCCCCTCGCGTATGTCAATCGCGATTGAGTCACGGAAGCGTGCCTGACTGGCATCGAACCATGCTGAACGTCACCGTTTGGAAACGGTGTGGTGCGGGATGGTGAGTTGGGCGACGTTGGCTGCTGATAATTAACGCAATCGTCCAACCGCGACCGCGGTACGACGTGCGTTCGGCGCATCAATTGAGTGCCGAATGTCTGAGCGTGAATGAAGGAGTCGGTGTCGATGAGGATCTTTGATCGATTCAACGTCAGAGTAGTTGTGGCTGGGGCTGGGTTGTGCGGGGTCGCTTTGGCATTGAGCCCATATGCGATGGCCGTGCCGCTGATAACCGGCGGCTACGAATGCCTGCAGACGCAGGCGGGTGCAGCTCCTGCCGCAGCCCCGTGCGCTCCGGCCGGCGCTCCAATCGCTGAAATGGCTGGGGTCCCGATGGCTTTGCCTGGCCCAGTTCCTGTCGTTCCCGCCGCTCCGCCGGTTCCTGTGGTTCCACTCGCTCCACCAGTTCCCGTGGTTCCTGTTGCTCCGCCGGTGCCCTTGGGTGCTCCGCTTGCTCCGGCGGCGGGTGGCGCTCCGCTCACGGACATGGCTGGTGGCTTCACCGGCAAGGGGGACCCGATCAGTCCGCCGCCCGCTGGCGCACCTGCACCCGGTCAACCAATTCTGCCCGGCCCTCAGGGCTGACGGAGCCCGCTGCCGGTCGAGCCGTTGCCTACTACCGGCTTCGCTACCTCGCGGCGAGATTGCGCACAAGGTCGTTGATCCAGTTGCACAACAGCCCTGAGTGCAATTTCGGCGCTAGCCACGTTAACCCGACACCGGTCGAGGAACCTCAATGCTGTTCTCCTGCACGATGACAGGGTCGCCGACGTTGACCGTGTTGAAGTACCACTCGGCGTCCTCGGTGCTGAGGCCAACACAGCCGTGGCTGACATTCTCATAGCCGAGTGAATTGACAGCCCACGGCGCCGAATGCACGAAGAGTCCGCGGGCAGTGAAGCGCACGGCGTATTCCACGTCGAGTAGGTAACCGTCGGGAGCGTCGACGGGAATGCCGACGCTGCTCGAGTCCATCATCACGTCGCGCTCCTTGGCCAACACGGTGTAGGTGCCGACAGGCGTCGGATACTCCGGTCTACCCATCGAAGCCGGGAACACCCCCGGCTCTCCCCAGTGGGGTCGGTGGTGCGGCGACGGCAGTTCAGTCGGCGGTCCCGCATCGACGCCATCGATACTCACGGTGAACGTGTGATCCGAAATGTTGGCAACACCAACGACTTCCGGACCGGTGACCATCTCCCTTACCCGACTGCCCACCGACAGTGCGATGGTGCTGTGCGCCGGCCAGTATCGGTCGGGAACCCATTGCACGACTTTGTTGTCGAGCCATTCGAACTTGCCCGTCATCGCGGGCACCGATTTGACGTCGAGCGCGCGCTCGGCCGCGTGCCTGTCCATGACCGGCGCGCCGAACGTCACCACCACGGGGTGCGCCACACCGACGACCTCTCCCGACTTTGGCAGAACCGATGCGATCGCGGGCTGATAGAACTTGCTTGCCATCGCGGTGGGCTCGTACGACTGATTCGCCGCCGCGATGCTGACGTCGGTCGGCTCAGCGGCCACAATCGCATTGGTGCTGATTGCAGCAATAACGCACAGAACTACCCCACGCATGGCTTCCAGTTCCTCCGAAATGACAACGGTGTTAATTTGATCGTAGGGTGCCATGCCGATCCGATGCGCAAGCGCGCCTTGGTGATTCGATCACGGCTCCGTCACGCTTCGGCTACGGAGCGGGCCCAGCAACGTGATCGTGCGGCGGGCCTGGGGCTCCGAAAGGCGGTTGGTAGAGCGGGTGCGATGTAAGACTTCCTCTGCCCGGCACTACCGAGAGGAACTCATTCATGGCGAGCACCGACCGCGCACACTCCCGCACGTTCGTCGTGACAGGAGCGGCATCGGGCATCGGCCTTGCCACTGCCCAACGGCTGCTGGCCGAAGGCGGCACGGTCGTCGGCGCCGACCTGGTCTCCCCGCCCGATCTTGGTCCGCGGTTCACGTTCGTGACCGCCGACATCACCGACGAAGCCGCGGTTGCCGCGATGCTGGCCGCCGTCCCGGACCGCCTCGATGGGGTGGTCCACGCTGCCGGCGTCGCGGGCGGCGGTCCGGTGCACTTGCTCGATCGCGCCGAATGGGACCGGGTCATCGGGATCAATCTCACCGGCACGTTCCTGGTGGTGAAGGCGGCACTGGCCAGGATGATCGAGCAGCCCCGCGTCGACGGCGAACGGGGCTCCATCGTCACCGTCGCCAGCATCGAAGGTCTCGAAGGCACCGCGGGGGGCAGCTCGTACAACGCCGCCAAAGGTGGCGTCGTCCTGCTCACCAAGAACATCGCGCTCGACTACGGGCCCAGCGGCATCCGGGCGAACGCGATCTGTCCCGGCTTCATCGCAACGCCGATGCTCGACAGCGTCTTCGGAATGCCGGGGATGGAGGCCCCGAAGGCCTCGATCACCGAGGAGCACGCCCTGCAACGGCTGGGCACGGCCGACGAGATCGCAGCCATGGCGGCGTTCCTTGTGTCTACCGACGCGTCCTTCGTCAGCGGACAGGCAATTGCCGTCGACGGCGGCTACACCGCTGGCCGCGATCACGGTGTGGTTCAGCTTTTCGGCTTTCCCAAGTGAGCATGGATAGGAGATGCCAGTGACGTCGACCGCTGACGTGGGGGACCACGTAGTCGCGTTGGCTCGGGGCATGCGGGACCTCGTGCTGGCCGAGGCCGCCGAATCCGAGCAGAAGCGCACACTCACCGGCGCGATCGTCGATGAAATGTGGGCGAGTGGATTGATGTCGGCGTTCAATCCCGTCGCGGCCGGTGGTGTCGAGCCCTCGTTCGCTCAGATGATCGAGACGTGGATCGAAATGGCTTGGCAGGACGGTTCATTCGGGTGGGTGGGTATTGCCAACCTGCCGTCGACATTCGCAGCGGCGGCGTATCTGTCCGACGACGGTTTCGCGGAGGTGTTCACCGCGCACGACAACCATGTCACGATCGGCGGCCAATTCTTCCCCAACGGCCAGGGAACGGTCGTCGACGGCGGGTACCGGTTGAGCGGATCGTGGAGTTTCGGCTCGGGCACCGGTCACTCGCAATACGTCGCCGCCGGCTTCTTCCCGATGGACAACGGCGAGATGCGCTGGATCAGCGAAGGCATCCCCGACATGCAGGTGGCGGTGGTTCCGCGCGACGAGATCTCGTTCAACGATGGCTGGTTTGTCCAGGGGCTCAAGGGAACTGGCTCGTATGACTACAGCGCCGAGGACGTATTCGTGCCCGAGCGCCGGACCTTTCCGCTGTTCGTCCGCGAGCCGCGCCGGGGTACGTCGCCTGCCACGCGCATGGGGCTGATGCCGGTTACTGCCGCCGGTCACGCATCGTGGGCACTCGGCGTCGCCAAAAGCATGCTCGACGACGTTCAGGAATTGGCCGCGACGAAATTCAGAATGAGTGACATGGCGTCGTTGGCCACCCGCCCGACTTTTCAAAAGGGACTTGCGCACCATGTCGCCAGTTGGCGCGCCGGCCGTCTGCTGGTGCTTGACGCGTTCACGACCGCAGAGGCCGCAGTTGCCGAGGGCAACGAATTGACCCCGGCCCTACGCGCCGACATGCGCGCCGCCGCGGTGTATGCAACCGACGTCGCCCGAAGCTGCGCCGAATGGGCCCACTTGGTAGCAGGCACGAGTTCGATCCGCGAGGGCACTCGCCTCGAACGAGCGTTCCGCGACATGTACACGGGAACGCAGCACGCCTTTATCAGTGAAAAAGTGGCCATCGACGCGGCTCAAATCTGGCTCGGCATCATCGACGATCAGTTCGGCCTCTGAGTCGCAGCAAGTTTGCTCGGGAACAACACGGGTTTTCGCCAGCGTCAATAAACGCTTGTCATCCTCATGCCTCTGGCGCCTGGACAGCGCTGACCGCGGTCAAACGGGGGAGTGGTCAACCGATCCGCCAATCTCGGCACACATTTAGCAAGCCGACAAAAGACCGCTTTCGTGACAATGGTTTGCTCCGTGTAACGGCCGCAAGGATTTACCGCAGATTGCTAGTAGCTGAGGGCCTAAGTGTGTGACAATAGCCGTCGAAATACCTACCGACCGCGACCCTTGCTGGTGGGAGGAAGCCATTATTAAGAAGCGTTTGCGCCTCGCAGCGGGTATCTGCGTGCTTTCTGCTGGCCTCTTCGTCGGCAGCGCAGGGGGCGCGATCGCCGCTGCCGATACCGAAACCGGCTCGGCTCCCCAAAGCCAGAGTGCTGAAGGGCCAGGCCCAGAAGTCGGTGCGGCGGTTGCACCTGGCAAGAAGGTTGCCCACCCACTGAAGACGACTTTGCAGGCCACCGTTCAGGGTGTGGCGACCACGCTCCGTTCGATCAAGAAGTTTGGCCAGCAGTATTCGTCTTCCAAGGAACCCGCGGCGACAGGGCCTGCCGCGGCCACGGAAACCGTGGTCGAAGCAGCGGCGCCAGCGGTTGATCCCAGCGCGACCGAAGTGGATCCGAATGCAGCCGATGTGACGATGATGGCTGCGGATGTGCCGGCCGCCCCGCCCGCCGCCAATCCGATGGCACCGGTAGCCACTGTGGTCGAGCCGGTGGCGAATGCAGTGACCACGGTCGCGGGTGTCGTTGGGTCGGTTCCGGCGGCTGTGATTGCGCTGCCCACTTCTCCGACGCCGGTCACGGATGCGATCACCACTGTTCAAGAGATGCTCACGACGGTGACGAATGCGGTCATCCCGCTCGCCCAGATACCGTCTGACCTGTACACGATGTTGTCCGTTCCGACGGTCACCGCAACGACGACCGTCGGCGGAGGCGTCGGCCCGAGCGCAACTGGGCCGCTGCTGGCGAATCGCGCCACGCAATCCCTTCAAAGCGAGGCGATTGTCCTCGCCGGAGGAATGGCGTTGCCAGCTGACATCGTCGCGCTCGACACCCGCAATGACATCGAGTTGGCCGGCTTGAGCTACCAGTTGCCGGCTTCCGGGATCGCACCGACCCTGCAGGACGCCACTGCCCCGTCGGCATTGGGGACATTCCTCGAGAACACCGTCAGCGCACTATTCGTACCGGCTTCATTGTCGGCGTTGGCCGCCGTGGCTCTCCCCGGTGTCGCTGGCCTGCTCATCATCTGCTCGTTAGGGATGCGGATCGGGTACCGCCAGGCAAAGGCGCTGTTCGAGATGCGACGAGCCGGAATCGCGATCTTCGCCGGTTCAGGACCGTTGGGCGTTGTCCGCTCGGGTTCTCTGATTGCCCTGCGTCGTCCGGACAAGGCACTGCGCGTTGTCCGTCCGTCCGCGTCGGGCGGCTCTGCAGGACCAAGGCGTCTCGCCGCCAGCTGAGCCGTATTCACTTGCGACAGCGGATAACTGCACGCTTAGCTTTCTGACTGCGCTTTCGTGATAAGTTCCGTCGCGACCTGCACCAGCGGCACATTCGAATCCTGCGACAGCTTGCGTAACACCGCGAACGCCTGAATGGCATCGACGCCGTAGCGTTCCATAATCATGCCCTTGGCCTGGCCGATGGTGTCGCGGCTGGCCAATGCGCGCTTGAACTGCTCGTCGCGCCGCGCCGAATTCCATGCCACCGATGAATGCGCGGCGAAGATCAAGCCGATGTCCCTGGACTCCTGCGAGAAGGCGTGCGACTCCTCGGCATAGACGTTCAGCGCTCCCATGGTTTCCCCGGCGATGAACATCTGGAACGCCATCACGGACCGAATAGGCGTCCTTTCCAACGCATCCCGGCGGTAAAGGGGAAACCGCTTGTCGGCCTCCAAATCCGCAACATGGATGGTCTTCTCTTCCCATGCCGCGGTCAGGCATGGACCTTCACGATGACGTTGCTGGATCTCGTCTAGCAGAATCGGCCACTTGTGCGTCGCCGCCGGGGTGTCGATGTTCTTGGCGTTGCGGGTGACGGTGACGCCCGCATATTCGGCGCCTGGGATCTCGACCGCGGCGTGCTCTGCCAGCTCGGCGACCACCGTGTCCGAATCGGTGTCCCGACGGCCGTACAACTGCTGCACAAGCTCCGCGATGTGAAGGTGGGCAGCCTCCACCCCGCTTGGGTCGTTCACACACCCTCCGATCATGATGGGCTGATCGCTAAAGGTTACGCGCTGCTCAAGCGGTGTAACCATTTACTAGGCATGCCGGCTACAGCGCCCGTAGATACCGGTCAGTGATCACCCGCTGAGCCACCGATGTGACGGGTGAGCCCAATCTGCTCCACCACGTCGCGTGCCGCGAAAACGCGGTCACTTCGGCAAACACCTCGTCGGTCGCTGGGTCGTAGCGCACGGCGAACCGCTCCTCACCCGTTTCGGCGTGGCCCGGCAGCGTCCCGTAGGCGAATCCACGCCGGTCCGGATCGTCGACGACGTAGACCACCCGACACGGCGCCCGCACCGGACCCAGGTGCACGATCACCTCCGAACCGACCGCGGCGACTTCGGACGTCGCCTCGATCCGCAAACCGGCGCCGCGCAGCATGCCCCACCGCATGCCCTTGTCGGCGGCTTCCTCGAACCGATTCCGTCCACGCCCGATGACCGCAGACTTCTGAATATGGTGGTATCCGGCGGGCAACGGTCCGGCCGTCGCACCGACTTCGGAGTACGTCAACGGCAGCGCGGCAAGGTCGCTCAACTTCACAGGGACACCATGCCATTGCGGGCGTACGGTGCGGATCATGACCACGTTTACTATCGGCGGCGACCTGACAGTGAACCGCCTGGGATTCGGCGCCATGCGCATCACCGGCGACGGTGTATGGGGCCCGCCCGCTGACCGTGACGAATGCATTCGCGTGCTTCGCCGCGCCGTCGAGCTCGGCGTGAACTTCATCGACACCGCGGACTCGTACGGCCCGTATGTGTCCGAGAGGCTGATCCGTAAGGCGCTGCACCCGTACTCCGACGGTGTCGTCATCGCGACCAAGGCCGGTCTGTTGCGCACAGGGCCCAATGCCTGGTCGCCGCTGGGCTTTCCGGACTATCTGCGGCAGGAGTGTGAGATGAGCCTGCGCCGCCTCGGCGTGGATCGCATCGACCTGTTCCAGCTGCACCGCATCGACGACAAGTTTCCCGCCGAGGATCAGATCGGCGAGCTCGTCGCGTTGCAGCAGGAAGGCAAGATCAGGCACATCGGGCTGTCCGAGGTCAGCGTCAAGCAGCTGGAAGCAGCGCAGAAGATCGCAACGATCGTTTCGGTGCAGAACATGTACAACTTGACGGCACGGCGCTCCGAGCCGCTGCTGCAGACCTGTGAAGCGCGGGGCATCGGATTTATCCCGTGGGCGCCCTTGGGCTCCGGTCCGCTGGTGGCCGAGGGTGGCCCGCTGGAGAAGATCGCCGCCGAGCACGGCGTCGGACCGTCTCAGCTCGCGGTCGCTTGGCTGCTGAAGCGCTCTCCGGTGATGCTGCCGATTCCAGGCACGTCGAAGGTCGCGCATCTGGAGGAAAACGTCGCAGCCGCGGACATCGAGCTGTCCGACGAGGAGTTCGAGACGCTGAGCAAAGCCGGGTCCGCCAGCGAATGAGCTAGGCAATACGGTGAGCGGGTGGCAGGTGAATTCGCAGAGGAACACCGCGGCGGCGATTTCAGCCCGATCGAGCCCACGAAACACGGCGGGCCCGACTACGGCAGGTTCGTGGAAGCGGTCAGGACGCTCCAAGACCATGCCCGCGCCGCCGACGCACCCGATGCGGTGATCACCGAGGCCGCCGACCTGATTGAGAAGGTGTCGACCCTGCTCGCCCCCTATGACACCGATGAGTGGTCGTCGCCGGCGGGCCGCCGCATGGACCTGCCCAACCGGGGCGGCGTGCTGGGCATCCCTGCGGAGTACCGGAAGACCGACGACGGCCGGATCCAGGGAGTCGTGCACTTCCGCCGCTTCCACCTGGGCCGCAACGGCGCCGTGCACGGCGGGTGCATTGCGCAACTATTCGACTCGCTGCTCGGTTACACCGCATTCAAGCTCACCACCAGCCTCTACCAGCGCACCGCATTCCTGCACGTCGACTACAGGGCGATCGTGCCGATCGAAACCGATTTGCAGGTCGATGCCTGTGTCGACGGCATCGACGGACGCAAGATGTTCCTGGCAGGACGCCTGCTCGACGGCGAAACAGTGCTGGCCGAAGCCAACGCGCTGTTCGTGAAGCTGAATCCCGGACAGCCATGAAGCGACGTTGGGCACGCTGGCGCGACCGGTTACGGGAAAAGCCCGCTGCCGAATTCGGCTACCGCGTCGTTGTCGCCGTCATCGGCCTCGTGGTGCTCGCCGTCGGCATCCTCGCGATCCCATATCCAGGGCCGGGCTGGGCGATCGTGTTCGTCGGTCTCGGCATTCTGGCAACGGAGTTCACCTGGGCCCGACGGCTGCTCGCCTACGCCCGAGAGCGCTACGACAAGGTGATGGCCTGGTTCAAGCGGCAGGGTCTGTGGGTCAAGGCGCTTGGCGTGGGGTTCACCGCGGCCGTCGTGGTGTCCACGCTGTGGTTGCTCGGCGCGCTCAGCTGGTCGGCAGGACTGGTCGGGCTGGAACACGAGTGGCTGAAGAGCCCTATTGGCCTGGGAGCATGACCACCCGCCCCGATAGCATGGTCGCGTTCAGTGCCGACCCGCACATCGCCCGTATTACCGAAAGTTTGGAGAGCCACCGATGAGCGCGCCCGCCAGTCCCGCCACAGCCGCCCCGATCCGGGTAGCTGCCGGGACCACCGCCGGGGCAGCCGTCCGCGACGCCGACCTGCCGAGCAGGGGTGCAGACGACGCGATCGTCGTCGTGCGCGACGCCGACGGCCGGTTGCGCGATTTGTCGTGGACGCCCGATAGCGACGTCGAGGTGACGCCGGTGGCCGCCAACACTGACGACGGTCGCAGCGTCATCAGGCACTCGGCAGCGCACGTGCTGGCGCAGGCGGTGCAGGACATGTTCCCGGAGGCCAAGCTCGGCATCGGGCCGCCGATCACCGACGGGTTCTACTACGACTTCGATGTGCCGCGCGCGTTCACGCCTGAGGATCTGGAGGCGCTGGAAAAACGCATGCGCGGGATCGTCAAGCAAGGCCAGCTATTCTCGAGGCGCGTCTACGAATCCAAAGACGAAGCCCGCGAAGAGCTCGCGAACGAGCCGTACAAGCTCGAACTCGTCGACGACAAGTCCGGCGACCCCGAGGTGATGGAGGTCGGCGGCGACGAGCTCACCGCGTACGACAACCTCAATCCCCGTACCCGCGAACGGGAATGGGGCGACCTGTGCCGCGGGCCCCATATCCCGACCACGAAATACATTCCGGCGTTCAAGCTGACCCGCAGCTCCGCCGCGTACTGGCGGGGGGATCAGAACAACGCCAGCCTGCAGCGCATCTACGGCACCGCATGGGAGTCGCAGGAGGCGCTCGATAAGCACCTGGAGTTCATCGAGGAGGCGCAGCGCCGCGACCACCGCAAGCTCGGCGCTGAACTGGACCTGTTCAGCTTCCCCGACGAAATCGGTTCCGGCCTAGCGGTTTTCCACCCCAAGGGCGGCATCATCCGCCGCGAATTGGAGGACTACTCGCGGCGCAAGCACAGCGAGGCCGGCTATCAGTTCGTCAACAGCCCGCACATCACCAAGGCGGAGCTGTTCAAGATCTCCGGCCACCTGGACTGGTACTCCGACGGCATGTTCCCGCCGATGCATCTGGACGCCGAACTCAACGAGGACGGCACGGTGCGCAAGCCCGGCCAGGACTACTACCTCAAGCCGATGAACTGCCCGATGCACTGCCTGATCTTCCGGTCACGCGGACGGTCGTATCGCGAACTTCCATTGCGGCTCTTCGAATTCGGCACCGTCTACCGCTACGAGCTGTCCGGCGTCGTGCATGGCCTGACCCGGGTGCGCGGATTGACGATGGACGACTCGCATATCTACTGCACGCGCGAGCAGATGCGCGACGAGCTGACGTCGCTGCTGCAGTTCGTGCTCGACCTGCTCGGCGATTACGGCCTCACCGACTTCTACTTGGAGCTGTCGACCAAGGATCCCGACAAGTTCGTCGGCTCCGACGAGATGTGGGAGGAAGCCACCAGCGTGCTCGCGGAGGTCGGCGCCGCCTCCGGGTTGGATTTTGTGCCCGACCCTGGCGGCGCGGCGTTCTACGGTCCGAAGATCTCGGTGCAGGTCAAGGATGCGCTTGGCCGCAGCTGGCAGATGTCGACGATCCAGCTGGACTTCAACTTCCCAGAGCGTTTCGAGCTCGAGTACACCGCCGCCGACGGCAGCAGGCAGCGGCCGGTGATGATCCACCGCGCACTGTTCGGGTCGATAGAGCGATTCTTCGGCATCCTCACCGAGCACTACGCCGGTGCGTTCCCCGCATGGCTGGCGCCGGTGCAGGTGGTCGGCATCCCGGTCGCCGACGATCACGTCACGTACCTCAACGGCCTTGCCGCGCAATTGAAGTTGCACGGCATCCGGGCCGAGGTGGACTCCAGCGACGACCGGATGGCCAAGAAGATCGTCAACCACACGAATCAGAAGGTGCCGTTCATGCTGGTGGCCGGCGACCGCGACGTCGAGGCCAACGCGGTGAGCTTCCGCTTCGGCGATCGCACCCAGGTCAACGGCGTGCCGCGCGACGAGGCCGTCCGCGCGATTGCCGAATGGATCGCCAGCCGCGAAAATGCCACTCCGACAGCGGAACTGCTCAAGGTGGGACGTGACGGATAAGGACGACCGCACGATCGTCGATCATGGCGTCGGTGAGCCAGACCATCTGCAGCGATTGTGGACGCCGCACCGGATGACCTACATCGCCGAGGCGCCGATGAAGGGCGGGTCCGCGGCGTCCACGCAGCCGTTCACCGACATCCCCACAATGCCCGACGAGGACGGCCTTGTGGTGGCGCGCGGCGAGCTCGTCTACATCGTGCTCAACCTCTATCCGTACAACCCCGGGCACTCGATGGTGGTTCCGTACCGCAGGGTCGCCGAGCTCGAGGACCTCTCCGTCGAGGAGAGCGCCGAGTTGATGGCGTTCACCCAGAAGGTGATTCGTGTCATCAAGTCGGTGTCGCGGCCGCACGGGTTCAACGTTGGGCTGAACCTCGGCAGCTCGGCGGGCGGTTCGCTGGCCGAACACCTACACATGCATGTGGTGCCGCGCTGGAGCGGCGACTCGAACTTCATCTCGATCATCGGCGGCGCGAAGATCGTTCCGCAGTTGTTGCGCGAGACGCGGGAGCTGTTGGCGACCGAGTGGGCGAAGCAGCCGTGAGCAACTTCTATCTGATGACCCGTGCGGCCTACGAGAAGCTGTCCCGGCCGGTCGCGAAGGCGGCGCTGCGGGCCGGCTTCACCCCCGACAGCATCACGATCATCGGTACGGCAGGGACGGTGGTCGCGGCGCTGACGCTGTTTCCCATCGGACAGCTGTGGTGGGGTGCGTTCTCGGTCTTCATTTTCGTGCTGGCCGACATGCTCGACGGGGCGATGGCACGCGAGCGCGGGGGCGGCACCCGGTTCGGTGCGGTGCTGGACGCGACGTGCGATCGGATCGGCGACGGCGCGGTGTTCTGCGGCCTGCTGTGGTGGGCGGTGTTCGGGCTCAGGAGCACGTCGCTGATCGTGGCCACGCTGATCTGTCTGGTCACCTCGCAGGTGATCTCCTACATCAAGGCCCGGGCCGAAGCCAGCGGGCTGTCCGCCGAGGGTGGTCTCATCGAGCGACCCGAACGGCTGATCATCGTGCTGGCCGGCGCGGGACTGTCTGGTGTGCCCTTCTTGCACGTGCCATGGCTGGTGCACGTCGCGATGTGGGTGCTCGCGGTGGCCAGCCTGGTCACAGTGGGGCAGCGGTTGCACTCGGTGCGGACATCGCCCGGCGCGATGGACCCGATGCCAAAACCCGAGCCGGCGGACTCTAGCGAAAAGCCTGAGACGTCGGGGCACCTCCCGCCCGGAGGGCAGGGGGACGAGCCGTGACCAGCACCCCAGCGGGATCGAATTCGGATCGGGGCAGCCGTTTCTCGCTCGGGGGTTATGTCAGCGGATCTGGGCTATGCCGCCGGCTGGCGGGTGGTTCGCGCTATGCCGGAGTTCATGGCGCGCAACGCTTTTGATGCCGGAGCGCATTACGCTGCGCGCGGCGACGGTCCGGAGCAGCTACGCAAGAACCTGGCCAGGGTGCTCGGCGTGACACCGCCCCGGGTGCCGGATGGGCTGATTCGTGCTTCAGTGGCCTCATACGCTCGATACTGGCGGGAGGCATTCCGCTTGCCGACGATGGACCATGAACTGCTGGGACGCCGACTCGACGAGGTGGCGGTCGGCCACGAGCACCTCGCTGCGGCGCTCGCCGCGGGCCGTGGCGCGGTACTGGCGCTGCCGCACAGCGGGAACTGGGACATGTCCGGGGTGTGGATGGTCTACAAGCAAGGCGCCTTCACCACCGTCGCCGAACGGCTCAAACCGGAATCGCTGTATCTCCGCTTCATCGAATACCGCGAGAGCCTCGGCTTCGAGATGCTTCCCCTTACCGGCGGCGACCGATCGCCATATGAGGTGCTGGCCGAACGGCTCAGAGACAACAGGGTCGTGTGCCTGATGGCAGAGCGCGACCTCACCCGCAGCGGTGTGGAGGTCGACTTCTTCGGCGAGCCCACCCGCATGCCTGCAGGTCCGGCGAAGTTGGCGATCGCGACCGGCGCCGCACTGCTGCCCACGCACAGCTATTACCTGCGGGACAACATGGTCACCCAGGTGTCTCCGCCCGTGGACACGTCGTCGGGCGACGTCGCAGTCGTCACGCAGAAACTGGCCGACCATTTCGCAAGGAACATCGCCGCGCACCCCGCAGACTGGCACATGATGCAGCCGCAATGGTTGGCCGACTTGTCGGAAGAGCGGCGCGCCAGGCTTGCCGGCGGGCAGGAGCGCAGCGACCGGGGGATGGGCGGGACGAGCTGATGCGCATCGGCATGGTGTGCCCGTACTCGTTCGACGTACACGGCGGCGTCCAGTCACACGTGCTGCAGCTCGCCGAGGTGATGCACGGCCGCGGCCATGAGGTCAGCGTGCTGGCGCCGTCGTCACCCCATGTGAAGCTCCCCGACTACGTGGTGTCGGGCGGCAAGGCAGTGCCCATCCCGTACAACGGGTCGGTGGCCCGGCTGCGGTTCGGCCCCGCCACCCATCGCATGGTCAAAAAGTGGCTCATGCAGGGTGACTTTGACGTGCTGCACCTGCACGAGCCCAATGCGCCGAGCCTGTCGATGCTGGCGCTGAACATCGCCGAAGGTCCGATTGTCGCGACGTTCCACACGTCGACCACAAAGTCGTTGACGCTCAGTGTTTTTGAACCGATTTTGCGGCCGATGCACGAGAAGATCGTCGGTCGCATCGCGGTCTCGGACCTGGCACGTCGCTGGCAGATGGAGTCGCTAGGCAGCGATGCCGTGCAGATCCCGAACGGCGTGGACGTCGGGTCGTTCGCGAATGCGCCGCTGCTTGACGGCTACCCGCGGCCAGGCAAGTCCGTGCTGTTCCTCGGCCGCTTCGACGAGCCTCGCAAGGGCATGGCCGTGCTGCTGGGCGCGCTGCCGACG
This sequence comes from uncultured Actinomycetota bacterium, assembly GCA_963766465.1. Classification (GTDB taxonomy): domain Bacteria; phylum Actinomycetota; class Actinomycetes; order Mycobacteriales; family Mycobacteriaceae; genus Mycobacterium. The sequence continues at coordinate 311,303 of CAVXZT010000007.1, read as the reverse complement.
CTGGTGAAGCGGTTCAAAGACATCGAGATCCTGGTCGTCGGGCGCGGCGACGAGGACGAACTGCGTGAGGACGCCGGGAAGCTGGCAGGGCATCTGCGTTTCCTCGGTCAGGTCGACGACGCGGCGAAGGCGTCGGCGATGCGCAGCGCCGACGTGTATTGCGCCCCGAACACCGGTGGAGAGAGCTTCGGCATCGTGCTCGTCGAGGCCATGGCGGCAGGCACCGCGGTGGTGGCCAGCGACCTCGACGCGTTCCGCCGGGTTCTTGTCGACGGCAAGGCAGGCCGGCTGGTGCCGGTCGACGACGCCGCGGCGCTGGCGGCTGGCCTGATCGAGGTGTTGGAGGACGACGTGGCCCGCTCGCGCTTTATCGACGCGGCGGCCGGGGCGGTGCGCCAATACGACTGGTCGGTGGTGGCCAAACAGATACTGCGGGTCTACGAGACGGTGGCCGGGGCTGGGGCGAAGGTGCAGGTGGCCGGAACGGCGGGCTGGGGGTACCGCCCAGCCGGAGGCGAGGGGGACAGCGTTGGGCCCACGCGCGAAGCGCAGGGGACGACCGGGGGTACTAAATGATCACGTGGATCGTGGTCATTGCGCTGGCGCTGCTGGTGGTGGTGCTCCTGCTGGTCGGCCTGTGGGCCTTCCAGACGGCCAACCGGCTGGACCGGCTGCATGTGCGTTACGACCTGTCGTGGCAGGCCCTCGACGGCGTGCTCGCCCGGCGCGCGGTGGTGGCCAGAGCGGTCGCCGTCGACGCCTACGGCGGCGGGCCGGACGGTAAGAGGCTGGCGGCCATGGCCGCCGCCGCCGAGCGGGCGCCGCGTACGGGCAGGGAGGCCGCCGAAAACGAACTGTCGGCGGCCCTGGCGCTCGTCGACCCTGCGTCGCTGCCACTCGCGCTGGTCGCCGAACTTGCCGACGCCGAGGCGCGGGTGCTGCTGGCCCGCCGCTTCCACAACGATGCCGTCCGCGACACCCTTGCGTTGCGAGAACGACCCTTGGTGCGCATCCTTCACCTCGGTGGAACCGCGGCCCTGCCAACCTATTTCGAGATCGCCGAACGCGCGGAGGTGGCGCCGCCGGAGGTCGAGCGAAGGTGAGCCTGCGCACGTCTGCCCGGGTGGTTCTGCTCGACGAGGACGGCGCGGTGCTGCTGTTCTGCGGCTCTGATCCAGCCGCCGCCGCAGCGCCGCGGTGGTGGTTCACCATCGGCGGCGCGGTCGAACCGGGGGAGGTGCTGGCCGACGCCGCGGCGCGGGAGATCGCCGAGGAGACCGGCCTGCAGGTGATCCCCGCCGAACTCGTCGGTCCCGTCTGGCGGCGTGAGGCGGTGTTCGAGTTCGACGGCTCGGTGATCCACAGCGAGGAACTGTTCTTCGTCCACCGCACCACCCGCTTCGAGCCGTCGACCGGCGGTCACACGGCGCTGGAGCGCCGCACGATTCACGGCCACCGTTGGTGCGATGAGACAATGATCAGTGAACTGGTCGCCAAGGGCGAAACCGTGTACCCCCTGCAGCTAGGCGAGCTTCTCGACGAGGCGAATGCGTTGGCCGACGTGCGGGGCGGTGCACAGGAGCGGCAGCTGCTAGCCATCCGCTGATGTGCGGATTCTTTTGTATTTGCCGCCCCCTTTAGACTGGATCAGTAGCGATTTGGAGGAGATAGCAGTGGAAACCGCAGCTGGATCGAACGGGTCGGCGCAGACCGGCACCGCGCGGGTCAAGCGCGGCATGGCCGAGATGCTCAAGGGCGGCGTGATCATGGACGTCGTCACCCCGGAGCAGGCCCGCATCGCGGAGGGCGCGGGCGCCGTGGCCGTCATGGCCTTGGAGCGGGTGCCCGCCGATATCCGCTCGCAGGGCGGCGTCGCGCGGATGAGTGATCCCGACCTCATCGAGGGCATCATCTCAGCGGTCACCATCCCGGTGATGGCCAAGGCGCGCATCGGGCATTTCGTCGAGGCGCAGGTTCTGCAGAGCCTTGGCGTCGACTACGTCGACGAGTCCGAGGTGCTCACCCCGGCCGACTACACCCATCACATCGACAAGTGGAAGTTCACTGTGCCGTTCGTGTGCGGTGCGACCAACCTGGGCGAGGCGCTGCGACGCATCACCGAGGGCGCGGCGATGATCCGCTCCAAGGGTGAGGCCGGAACGGGCGACGTGTCCAACGCGACCATGCACATGCGCAAGATCGGCGGCGAGATCCGCGGTCTGACGGCGCTGTCCGAAGACGAGTTGTACGTTGCGGCAAAGGAATTGCAGGCGCCATATGACTTGGTCGTGGAGGTGGCGCGGGCGGGCAAGCTGCCGGTGACGCTGTTCACCGCGGGCGGCATCGCGACACCGGCCGATGCGGCGATGATGATGCAGCTGGGCGCCGAGGGCGTGTTTGTCGGCTCGGGCATCTTCAAGTCCGGTGACCCCGCGCAGCGGGCCGCCGCCATCGTCAAGGCGACGACTTTCTATGACGACCCCGACGTGCTGGCCAAGGTGTCGCGCGGGCTGGGGGAGGCCATGGTCGGCATCAATGTGGAGGACATCGCGGCCCCGCATCGGCTCGCCGAACGCGGCTGGTAAACACACTGCATGTCGATCGAAAAGATCCTTGATCTCGAACAGCTCGAGGTCAACATCTACCGCGGAAGTGTCTTCAGCCCGGAGATGGGCAACTGGCAGCGCACCTTCGGGGGCCAGGTAGCCGGTCAGTCGCTGGTCTCAGCGGTGCGCACGGTCGACCCGCGCTACCAGGTGCACTCTCTGCACGGCTATTTCCTGCGGCCGGGCGACGCCAGCTCGCAAACCGTGTTCATCGTCGAACGTCTGCGGGATGGCGGATCGTTCGCGACAAGGCGGGTGAACGCGATACAGCACGGCGAGACCATCTTCTCGATGTCGGCGTCGTTTCAAACAGACCAGAGCGGCATCCACCATCAGGACGTCATGCCGTCGGCGCCGCCGCCGGACGATCTGCCGGGCCTGACGCAGATGAAGGCGTTCGACGACGCGGGCTTCAAGCAGTTCGCGGAGTGGGACGTTCGCATCGTGCCCCGCGAATTGTTGACCCCGTTGCCAGGGAAGGCATCTCAGCAGCAGGTGTGGTTCCGCCACCGCGACCCGCTGCCCGACGATTACGTGCTGCACATCTGCGCGTTGGCCTACATGAGTGACCTCACGCTGCTGGGTTCGGCGCAGGTCCACCACCAGGAGGAGCGTAGCCACCTGATGATCGCGTCGCTCGATCATGCGATGTGGTTCATGCGGCCGTTCCGCGCCGACGAGTGGCTGCTGTATGACCAGTCGTCGCCGTCGGCGTCGGGTGGTCGGGCGCTGACGCAGGGCAAGATCTTCACCCGTAGCGGCGAGATGGTGGCGGCGGTGATGCAGGAAGGCCTGACTCGTTACCAGCGTGACTACACGCCATGAGCACGCCGCGGGTCGGGGTGCTCGCGCTGCAGGGCGACACCCGCGAACATCTGGCGGCGCTGCGCGAGGCGGGTGCCGACGCGACGACCGTTCGGCGCGTCACCGAGCTCGAGGCCGTCGACGCGCTGGTGATACCCGGCGGCGAGTCCACCACGATGAGCCACCTGCTGCGCGAATTCGAACTGCTCGAACCCCTGCGGGCCAGGCTGGCTGACGGCATGCCTACCTACGGCTCGTGTGCAGGGATGATCCTGTTGGCCACCGAGATTCTGGATGCCGGCGTCGAGGGCCGTGCCGCCGTCCCGCTGAATGCCATCGATATGACGGTGCGCCGCAACGCCTTTGGCCGCCAAGTCGACTCATTTGAGGGCGACTTTCCCTTCGAAGGTCTGGACGGGCACGTGCACGCGGTGTTCATCCGCGCGCCGTGGGTCGAACGCGTCGGCCCCGACGTGGAGGTGTTGGGCCGGGCCGCCGGTCATATCGTTGCGGTGCGGCAGGGCCGCATGCTGGCGACGGCGTTTCATCCGGAGATGACGGGTGATCGCCGGATCCACAAGCTCTTCGTCGACATGCTCACAAGCCGCTGACCAACTCGTTGTGACCGATGCCACACGCTCGCATTTCGAGTTATGGAATGGTCGGTAAGAAATGCGACTTGTTGGGAGGTAGGAGCTAGTGCCAACCTGAGGAGACCACCATGACCGATCAGCAGATCACCGCACTCGTCACCGGGGCGAACCGCGGACTGGGCAAGCGGTTCGCTACCCAGCTCGTCGAGCGCGGCGCGAAGGTTTACGCCGCCGCCCGCCGCCCCGAGACGATCGACATCCCCGGCGTCATCCCCGTGCAGCTCGACATCACCGATCCGGAGTCGGTTGCGCGTGCTGCCAGCGTGGCCGGCGACGTCAACGTGCTGATCAACAACGCGGGGGTCTCGACGAGGGCACAGCTGCTCACCGGGGACATCGAGGATGTGCGCCTGGAGATGGAGACGCACTACTTCGGCACGCTCGCTGTCACCCGGGCGTTCGCTCCGATCATCGAGGCCAATGGGGGCGGACGGATCCTCAACGTGCTGTCGGTGTTGTCGTGGTTCCACGCTGCCACCGCGGGCGCCTATTCGGCAGCGAAAGCAGCGGCCTGGGCGATGACCGATGCCGTCCGCGAGGAGCTGGCCCCCCGCGGTGTCCACGTCGCCGCGCTGCACGTCGGCTACATGGACACCGACATGGCCGACTTCGCCCCGGCAGACCAGAAGACCGATCCCGCGGTGGTCGCCAAACTGGCGTTGGACGGCCTGTTCGCCGGCGAGCCGGAGATCCTCGCCGACGACCTCTCGCGCACGGTCAAGGCGCAACTGTCGTCCTGATCGCGATTTGTGCACGAAAACCAGCGGTGAGCGCCGCAACACGTGCACAAATCGCGGAAGATCGCGGGATGACGATGATCGAGGTCCATCCGCAACCGCGCATCGACACGCTGGTGCGGCTGCCCGAAGGCGGCGACGCGCGAAGGACCGAGTACGCCGGCACGGTGTGGCTCGACGGCAAGCCGATCGTGTCCGGCCTGACGCTGCAGCGTTCACCGCACGCGCCGCGCGGTATCCGGATGCCGAACTTCTCGACATCGTTCTTCCTGCCAGACAGCCTGCGGTATGACCGGGCCGCGCTGGGTGGCGCGACGCTCGCGGTCTCCGTGGTCTTGCAGGCCTCCGGCGAGAGAGCCGCGATCGTCGACGCCGCCGCGACGTTCACCGACGACCCGTCGGGTGCCCCGACCTGGATTCAGGTGCACGTCAGCGGCCACCTGGGCTGGCCCGCTGGCGTCGGCTATCGCGTCGTCGCGCTGACGCCGCCCGACGCCGTTCGGTAGGGGATAAACGTCCACGTAGACTCGTTGATCGGACTCTGAAGTAAGTGAAAGAGGTAGTACCTGCATGAGCGGCCATTCCAAATGGGCCACGACGAAGCACAAGAAGGCCGTCATCGACGCTCGCCGCGGCAAGAACTTCGCCCGGCTGATCAAGAACATCGAAGTGGCTGCGCGCGTCGGCGGTGGCGATCCCGGCGGCAACCCGACGCTGTATGACGCCATCCAGAAGGCCAAGAAGAACTCGGTGCCGAACGACAACATCGAGCGGGCTCGCAAGCGTGGCGCGGGTGAGGAAGCCGGCGGCGCCGACTATCAGAACATCACGTACGAGGGCTACGGCCCCAATGGCGTCGCGGTGCTGATCGAGTGCCTGACCGACAACCGCAACCGCGCCGCAGGCGAGGTGCGCGTCGCGATGACCCGCAACGGCGGCAACATGGCCGACCCTGGCTCGGTGTCCTACCTGTTCTCTCGCAAGGGCCTCGTCACGCTGGATAAGAACGGACTGACTGAGGACGATGTGCTGACCGCCGTGCTCGAAGCCGGCGCGGAGGAGATCGACGATCTCGACGACAGCTTCGAAATCATCTGTGAGCCAGGCGATCTGGTGGCAGTCCGGACGGCACTGCAAGAGGCGGGCATCGACTACGAGTCGGCAGAGGCCAGTTTCCAGCCCTCGGTGAGCGTGCCCGTCGACCTCGACGGTGCGCGCAAGGTGCTCAAGCTGATCGATGCGCTCGAAGAGAGCGACGACGTGCAGGATGTCTACACCAACATGGACATCCCCGACGACGTCGCGGCCGAACTCGACAAGGACTAAATGTCGACAGCCGAAGAGGCAAGCAACAAAGCGGCTTTCGAGCGTTTCCATGAGGCCGCGAACAGCGGCGATATGGAGTTCCTCGCGAAGACGATCGACGACTTCGTCGCGCCGGACGCCGCGATCCGCACGCCGTTGCCGATCGATGCGACCGGGCCCGAATTGCTCAAACAGGTGTGGGCGATGCTGTTCCGTGTCTACCCCGACATTCACCTCACTGTCGACGATGTGATCGCCGAGGGGGACAAGGTCGTCGCGCGCAATACGGTCACCGGCACCCATCGGGGCGAGTTCATGGGTGTTGCGCCGACCGGAAATTCAGTCACGTACAACGAGATCTTCATCTTCCGCTTCGCCGACGGCCGAGTCGTCGAGACCTGGGGAGTGGTCGACGTCTACGCGCAGATGAAACAGATCGGCGTCATTCCGGCGTAGCTACGCGGTGAGGAATTCGCCGATCGCCCTAGCGGTCTGCTTCGGTTGGTCCAGCATCACCAGCACGTAGGCGTCGTCGATGTGTCGCAGCTGGCCCTCCGGTAGCAGCGCGGCAAGCCGGTCACCGTGCTCGGCAGGCATCACCCGGTTGCGGCTCCACAGCACGAGCGCGGGCCCTTTGAAATCTTTCAGGCTATTGGTGGCCCGGATCAAGTCGGTTCCTTCGAATCTGGTGCGGCAGTACTTGATCAGGTCTCGACGAATCTCTTTGTCGGCGATACCTGGCGCGGTCCAGGCATCAACGATGTCCTGCGGGATCGGCTTTCTCGCCATCATGCCGAGCATGAAGAACTGCTTGCGCAGCCATCCGATGCGGAGTTGTCGCATCGCGAGCGCGACGGTTCCGGTGGTGCGGCTGGCGATCCATGTCACCTTGCCGGGGAAGCCGGGAGGGAAGTTGTCAAACGCTTCGGATGGGCAAATCACCATCCGCGCAACGCGTTTGTCGCGGCCGACATCGGTGAGGAACAACGCCCCGCCCCAGTCGGTCACCACCAGCGTGACGTCGGACAGGTCCAGCGCGTCCAGAAAATCGCCGACGACGTTGACCATTCCCGGCATCGTGAGGTCCGCGTCTTCACGCATCGGGATGCGGTGCCCGCCCATCGGTAACACCGGCAGCAGATAGCGGAAGCCCGACGGGAGCAGCGGCAGCGCCAGGTTCCACTGGGCGTCGTTCATCAGCAGCCCATGCAGGAGCACGACGGGTGGACCGCTCGGGTCGCCCTCCTCCCGGTATTCGATGGTTCCGGCGGTGACGTCGACGGATTTCATGGCGACCTTTCGGCGTTAGAACGTTGATTCTAGAACGTATGCTCTAGTCTGTAGCCAGGAGGCGGAAATGGCAAGGTCCACCAGGGAGGCGATTCTGACCGCCGCGGCGGAGTTGATGCGGCACAAGGGCTACGGCGCGGTCGGCATGAAGGACATCGCGGCCGCCTCCGGAGCCCCGATCGGCTCCCTGTATCACCACTTCCGCGGCGGCAAGGTGCAGATCGCGCGGGAGGCGCTGATCAACGCCGGCCACGCCTACGCACTGCTCATCCCGTCGATCGTCGACGAATACACCGATCTTGGCGACGCCATCGACGCCATATTCACCCAGGCCGCCGAGGACATGGCGGGCACCGGGTTCGCGAACATGTGCCCGGTCGCCAGCGTCGCGGCGGAGGTCGCCGACACCGTCGAAGAACTACGCGAAACCTCCGCGTTGGTTTTCGGCGGCTGGATCGACGGCGGCAGCGCCTACTTTGCCGCGCGGGGGCTCGACGCGTCACAGGCCCGCGAACTGACCGTCGCCCTGATCGGTGCGCTGGAGGGCGCATTCGTCCTCGCCCGCACGCTGCGCAACACCGAGCCGCTGCTGGCCGCGGGTCGGGCGCTGGCTCCCCAATATCGCGGTGTCGAGTTGGCGTCCAGCACAATAGGCGCGTGGCAGTAGTCGTTGACCCGCACGGCAGGGCTTGGTCGGTTCATCGTGATTGGTGGCCATTTCCAGGCGACCTCCTCGATTTCACCGATCTGTTCGAGATCGCAATCGGACTCGTGTTCGTCGTGTTGTGGCCGTTCTGGCTTCTGACGAAGTTTCTCGGTGCGCGATGGGAGCAACGCGAAGGCGCGGGTCAACCAGATCGCCTACGAAATAGCCAACGGCCACCGCTCCGGCCAGTTCGCCGTCTGAGCGTGTCCCTGCCATAAACCGTCAGATCTCCGCGTTACTGTGTCGAACAGATGTTCACACAGGAGGGCTGACGTGCGGGTAATGGGAGTCGATCCCGGGCTGACCCGCTGCGGCCTGTCCGTCATCGAGGGCGGACAGGGCCGCAAGGTCACCGCCCTGGACGTCGACGTGGTCCGCACACCGTCCGATGAGTCCCTGCCGCGCCGGCTGCTCACCATCAGCGACACAGTCGAGCATTGGATGGACACCCACCGCCCCGACGTGGTGGCCATCGAGCGCGTGTTCGCGCAGCAGAACGTGTCGACCGTGATGGGTACTGCGCAGGCCGGCGGCGTCATTGCCCTTGCGGCTGCCAAACGCGGCATCGACGTGCACTTCCACACGCCAAGCGAGGTCAAGGCCGCTGTCACAGGCAACGGCAACGCAGACAAGGCTCAGGTCACCGCGATGGTCACCAGAATCCTTGCGCTGCAAACGAAACCGACACCCGCCGACGCCGCCGACGCGTTGGCGCTTGCAATCTGTCACTGCTGGCGCGCGCCCATGATCGCCCGCATGGCCCAGGCGGAGGCGCTGGCCGCAGAACAGCGCCGCAAATACAAAGCGACTTTGAAGGCGAAGGCAAAGGCGGCACGATGATCGCATCCGTACGCGGCGAGGTCCTCGACATCGCACTAGACCACGTCGTCATCGAGGCTGCCGGCGTCGGCTACAAGGTGATGGCCACCCCGTCCACGCTCGCGACACTGCGCCGCGGCAGCGAGGCCAGGCTGATCACCGCGATGATCGTGCGCGAAGACTCGCAGACGCTGTACGGCTTCGCCGACGCCGACGCGCGCGACCTGTTCCTGACCCTGATCGGCGTGTCCGGGGTGGGGCCGAAGATCGGCCTTGCGACCCTCGCGGTGTACGACGCGCCGTCACTGCGGATGGCCTTGGCGGACGGCGATGTCAACGCGCTGACCCGGGTACCCGGTATCGGCAAGCGTGGCGCCGAGCGCATGGTGCTCGAGTTGCGCGACAAGATCGGGCCAGTGCATGCCGGTTCCGGCGCCGTCGCGTTGAATGGCCACTCGGTGCGCACGCCAGTTGTGGAAGCTCTTGTCGGACTTGGGTTTGCGATCAAGCAGGCCGAGGAGGCCACCGACAAGGTGCTGGCCAACGAACCCGAGGCCACCACCTCCAGCGCGCTGCGTGCGGCACTGTCCATGTTGGGTAAGAAGTAGTGGGCCGGTTCGACGACGAGGAGCCCGAGGACACCTCCGATCGGGAGGTGTCCGCCGCGCTGACCGTCGGCGAAGGCGACATCGACGCCAGCCTGCGGCCGCGGTCGCTTGGCGAGTTCATCGGTCAGCCGCGGGTGCGCGAACAGCTGCAGCTGGTCCTCGAGGGCGCCAAAAACCGCGGCGGCACACCGGATCACATCCTGCTGTCCGGTCCGCCCGGGCTTGGCAAGACGTCGCTGGCCATGATCATCGCCGCCGAACTCGGCACGTCACTGCGGGTCACGTCCGGTCCCGCCCTCGAGCGCGCTGGCGACCTGGCCGCGATGCTGTCCAACCTCGTCGAACACGACGTGCTGTTCATCGACGAGATCCATCGCATCGCCCGGCCCGCAGAGGAGATGCTGTACCTGGCGATGGAGGACTTCCGCGTCGACGTCGTCGTCGGGAAAGGCCCTGGCGCCACGTCGATTCCGCTCGAGGTCGCACCCTTCACGCTCGTCGGGGCGACCACCCGGTCGGGGGCGTTGACCGGACCGCTGCGTGACCGGTTCGGGTTCACCGCGCACATGGACTTCTACGAGCCCGCCGAGCTAGAGCGGGTGCTGAACCGCTCGGCGGGCATTCTCGGTATCGAGGTGGGTGCCGACGCGGGCGCCGAGATCGCGCGACGCTCGCGCGGCACGCCACGCATCGCGAACCGGCTGCTGCGCCGCGTCCGCGACTATGCGGAGGTCCGCGCTGACGGGGTGATCACCCGCGACATCGCCAAGTCGGCGCTGGCGGTCTACGACGTCGACGAGCTCGGCCTGGACCGGCTTGACCGCGCCGTTTTGTCGGCGCTCACCCGCAGTTTCGGCGGCGGCCCCGTCGGGGTGTCCACGCTGGCCGTCGCGGTTGGGGAGGAAGCCACCACGGTCGAGGAAGTGTGCGAGCCGTTCCTGGTGCGCGCCGGGATGATTGCCAGAACGCCCCGGGGCCGCGTCGCAACCGGGCTAGCGTGGACGCACCTGGGCATGACCCCGCCAAGCGGAGTCAGCCTGGGCCAGCCTGGCCTATTCGAGTAGTGGGGAGCGGGTGCGTAATGGTCTATGCCGGTTTGTTTTTCGCGGGCCTCGCGGCATTGTTGCATGTCTACATCTGGGTGATGGAGTCGCTGACCTGGACGTCGGCGCGCACACGAGCGACGTTCGGCATCTCAGAGGAGGAAGCGCTGGCGACCAAGGAGCTCGCGTTCAATCAGGGCTTCTACAACCTGTTCCTTGCCATCGTCACGGTCATCGGAATCGTGATCGGCGGGACGGGCCGGTATGGAATCGGCCTTGCGCTGATCTTCGCGGGCATCGGGTCGATGCTCGCCGCGGCCCTGGTCTTGCTCCTGTCATCGCCTGATAAGGCCCGCGCTGCCATCACGCAGGGAACCCTGCCACTGATCGCCATCGTGCTCCTCGCGGTGGGAGTCGCGATGTAGCGTCGCCGTGTGAGGCGAACGCTTGGCGTACTGATCGCGATCCTCGCTGTGGTCGCGGGTGGATGTGCGCGCAGTGCGGCCGATCCCGGGCCGTCGGGGCTGTTCGACGTCGGCGACGGCCGGAAGTTGTTCCTCGAGTGTCAGGGCGCTGGCGAGCCAACTGTGTTCATCATCCCGGGAAAGGGTAGCTACGCCGAGGCCTGGAATTACGTTGTGCCGCCGAATGACCCGATCCGGTCGTCGCCCTACGACATCATCACGCAGGCGAAGCTGGCTCCCAGCCCCGACGCGGTGCAGCCGACCGTGGCGAAGACGACTCAGGTATGCGCATACGACCGGCCCAACACCCGGCCCGACGGTCCGGACCGCTCCACTGAGGTGCCGCAGCCGCATGGCTTGCAGCAGGACGTCGATGACGTGGTCGCGCTAATCGGCGCCTCGCAGTTGGCGGGGCCATTCGTCTTCGTTGCCCACTCCTATGGCGGTCTGATTGCCGATCTCCTCGCACGCACGCGCCCGGATTTGGTGGCGGGCTTGGTGATGGTCGATCCCGTGTCCGAATTCTTGGAGGCTGTGGGCAGTCCCGCGCAGAACGCGGCGTGGGAGCGCGACAGCATGACGCCACCCGAGCCAGGGGATGAGACAGTGCTGGTCGGCGAGGCAATCGCTCTGGTCCAGAACGCACCGCCGCTGCCACGCGTTCCCGCCATCGTGCTCAGCTCTGACAAGTTCGCGTCGCCCGAGGTGCTGACGCCGGATAACTACACGCTGGCCCAGATCCACCAATCGAACGACATGTTGGCCGCCGCGTTGGGCACCACCAACGTGGTGTCCAACGGCAGCGGCCACAACATGATGCTGTATCAGCCGAAGTTCGTGGCCGACAACATCATCGACATCGTCGATCGGGTGCGCCAGGACTAGCTACAGCAGTCCGAGCAGCTGCAGGTCGGTGATGTACTTGACGATGACCTGCGGCGTCACATGCGGAATATCCTTGTCCGGACCGATTTTCGCGTCCTGCACCGCAGTGCGGAACCGGTCGGTCGGCGCGATCGATCCGAGAATCGGTGTCTCCGGATGCTGGTAGTTGTGGATCAGCGGGAGCAGCGACGCCTGGCGCTGCCGCTCGGGCAGAGCGCGCAGCGTCGTGTCGAACCGCTGCAACCACGCGTCGTAAGCACCGACGCGTGCGACCGGATATCCCGCTTCGATGAGCCAGTCGACATACTCGTCGAGCCCGATGCCGTCGTCGTACGGGTTCATCACGTGGTACGTCTCGAACCCGTCGACCACCTGTGCGCCCAGCGTGGAGATCGCATCGGCGATGAACTCGACAGGCAGGCCGTCGTAGTGGGACCGCTGCCGATTGCCGTCGGCGTCCAGCTCGTAGAACGAGTCGGGTGCGATACCCGCGGCGATCAGGCTCAGCATCAGCCGGGTGAACATATCCGGCACATTGAGCTGGCCCGCGTAGGTCGTATCGGCCAGGATCATGTCGCAGCGGAACACCGAGACAGGTAGGCCGCAAAGGTCGTGCGCCTCGCGCAGCAGCACCTCGCCGGCCCACTTGCTGTTTCCGTAGCCGTTGGCATAGCTGTCATCGACCTGACGCGTCGCGCTGATGACCCGAATGTCGGCGTCCTCGACGAACTTCGACAGATCCATGCCGGCTCCCACACCGATCGTCGACACGTAGACGAACGGCTTCTGCTTGGTGGTCAGCGCGATGCGGATCAGCTCGGCGGTGCCGAGTGCGTTCGGCCCGAACAGCTGGCTGTAGGGCAGGACGTGGTTGACCAACGCCGCGGGGTCGACGATCAGGTCGACGGTGTCGGCCAGCCGCTGCCAGGTCTGCGGATCCAGTCCGAGGTCGGCCTCGCCCTTGTCGCCTGCGATGACCTCGAGATGGTCGGCGGCCAATTCCTGGTAGTGGCGCAGCAATTCGGGGTCACCGCTGTCGAAGGTGGCGTCCAGCCGTTCGCGGGCGGTGGCGTCGTCCTTGGCGCGCACCAGGCAGATGACCTTGCCGTCGACCAGATGCATGCGCTCCAGCCATTCCAGGGCCAGGTACCGGCCGAGGAATCCCGTCGCACCGGTCAGCAGCACCGTGCGCACCTCCGCACTTGGACCCGGCAGCGATGCAGCCGCGGCGAGGGTCTTCGCGTCGATGAACTTGTCCAGCGTCAGGTCACTGGCATGCACCTCGGTCGCATCCCGGCCATGCACGGTCGCGAACGTCGGCCTCTTGGAGCCGGGTTGCCGCTCGGCCTCGATGTAGGCCGCGAGGGATGCCAGATCGCTGGCCGGGCTGACGATGACGCCGACAGGCACGTCGATGTCGAAGATCTCGTGCAGCAGGTTGGCGAATGTCAACGCGGACAGGGAATCCCCGCCGAGATCGGTGAAGTGCGCGTCGGCCTGCAGATCGGCTGCCGCCGCGCCCAATAGTGCGCCTGCAGCCCGGCTGATCGTCTCCAGCACGGGCTGGTCGGCGCCGTGCAGGCGAAGCTCCCGCAGCTCGTTGGTCTGGCTGTCGGCCAGGTCGGTGTAGAGCTGTTCGAGCCGCTCGCCGTAGAACTCCTTGGCCTTGGGCCGCGCCAGCTTGCGGATACCGGTCAGCAGACCGTTCTCGAGCGTGAAAGGCGTTGTCTCGACGATGAAGTCGCGGGGAATCTCGTACGACTGCAGTCCCGCCTCCCTCGCCACATCCTGCAGCGACTCGGTGATCAGCGGCTTCAGTGACTCCACATCGTGGCGCGCGACTGCGTCCTCGGTAGGCACGATGACGGCCAGCAGATACGATCGAGCGCTGTTGCCATACACGAAGATCTGCCGGACCAGCGGGCTGTCACCGAACACCGCTTCCAGCTTGGCGACGGTGACGAACTCGCCCTGTGAAAGCTTGAGCACGTTGTTGCGGCGGTCGACATACGCGAGCTGGTCGGGTCCAACTTCGGCCACCACATCGCCGGTGCGGTAGTAGCCGTCGACGTCGAAGACGTCCGCGGTGATCTCGGGCCGCTTGTAATAGCCGGGGAACATGGTCTCGGTCTTGACCAGCAGCTCACCCCGCGGGTGCGGTCGGTCGGTGAGGAAGTAGCCGAGATCGGGAACGTCGACCAGCTTGTAGTCGCTCACGTTCGGGCGTGACACCTGGCCGTCGACGAAGACGGCGCCGGCCTCGGTGGAGCCGTAACCGTCGGTCAAGTGGATGTCGAGCAAGGACTCCACGAATGTCTTCATCTCGGTGGAGATGGGCGCGGAGCCCGTCATCGCCGAGACAAACCGTCCGCCGAGGAGGTTCTGACGCATCTCGGCGAGCACATCGGTTTCGACGGCCCATCGATCGTCGGCGCCGGCGGAGCGGCGGTCGACTTCGCTCTGGAACTCCTGAAACACCATGTCCCAGATGCGCGGCACGAAACTCAACTGGGTGGGTCGCACCAATGCAAGGTCGTCGAAGAATGTCGAAAGATCGCTTCTGGCAACGAAATACCCGGTACCGCCCGCGCCGAGCGTCGAATAGAGAATGCCGCGCCCCATCATGTGGCTCATCGGCATGAAGTTCAACGTGATCGTCGGGGTTCCGCCCTCGTTACCCCACATGGCCAAGCTGGCCCGGCGCCATGCGTTGGTGATCATCTTCGTGGTGTACATCGCGCCTTTCGGCGTGCCGGTGCTGCCCGAGGTGTAGATGAGTAGCGCTAGCGTGTCGTCGCCGGTCTCGAAGGCCGGTGTCGCAGGAAGCGCTGCCCCGCGGGCCAGCACTTCGGCCAAAGTCTCGACAACGACCGGGGTTTCGGCAAGCCGCGTGATGGCGGCCTGGAGTGCGTCGCGGTGATCGTCCACTTCGCCGTGGTAGTCGAAGACGATTAGCCGCTCGGGGAGGTGGCCCGTCAGCGCCAGTTCGACTGCGTCGTCGAGGAAGTTGATGCTCGACGCGATGGCGACCGGTTCGGTCTCGGCGGCAATGGGCCGCAACTGGGTGACCGGCGCGCTGGTCTGGAGAGGGACGGAAATTGCACCGATGCGAAGCAGCGCCATGTCGACGGTCGTGTAGTCGATGCTGGTGAACCCGAGAATGGCGAAGCGATCGCCGGGCTTCACTGGGTTCTGCGTCAGCGCGGCGGCGACGGCGTTGACCCTGTCGGACAGCTCGCGGTAGGTGATGGTGTCGAAATGGGGGAGCAACTCGGCTGCTTCGCGGCCTGTCAACGGGTCGGTGACGAAATCAACGGCGCGCTGCCCGAGTGCGGGGCGGTCTGCGTAGCCGTCGATGACGGTCTGCACGACCTGCGGCAGCTGCAACTCGGGAGCTTCAATCGCGCGTGCGACGGTCTCGCTGGGCCGCGCGTCGGCGAACTGCTGGTCTGTGGCGTATAGGTCGGAGATGCGGCGCGAGAGCCGCTCTTCACGGGTAACAGTCGACATAAGAAATCCTCGACAAATCGCAGAAATTGGATGGCGCCTCGTTGCACCTAATCAAAAGTACGTTAGCGAAGCTAACTTTATTCCGGTGCCAGCTGGGAGTTCGCTGTGAAAGGTGTGATGGCGGTCACCGGCGGCCAGATCGGTTATGCCGCCGCCAGATCGGGTATTCGACTATCGACCTAGGAGGCAACATGAGTGACACGCGTGTTCATGCCCGCGGCGGCAGGCTGCAGATGCCGCGCAGCCGTGGTGCGGCTAGTGGTTTCCTATTGATTTTGTTGGGCATCTGGGGCGCGCTCATCCCATTCGTCGGACCGCGTTTCGACTTCGCCTTTGCTCCCGACCAGGAATGGGTCTGGACCACCGCACGCGGCTGGCTGGAAGTGCTCCCCGGCGCAGCCACCGTGATCGGCGGCCTGCTGCTGCTCATGTCGCGCAACCGCGCGACCGCGATGCTCGGTGGCTGGCTGACGGTGCTCGCCGGCGCGTGGTTCGTCGTTGGCCGCGCGCTGGCCGGCCCGTTGGGCATCGGCGATGTCGGCGCTCCGGTGGCAGTCACCGACGAGAAGCGGACTGTCCTGGAGCTGACCTACTTCTACGGGCTAGGCGCGGTAGTCATCTTCCTTGGCGCCGTTGCACTGGGGCGGCTGTCGGTGCGGACCGCGCGTGATGTCGCGTTCGCTCAGCGTCCGGTTGCAGCGACCGTGCAGCCGCAACCGGCGCCGTCGGATGAGGTCACCGAGATCCAGCCAGCAGGCGAACGTTCACATCGGAACTGGCGCAATATGTTCCAGGGCGGCGGCCGCAGGCCAGCGCACCGCTAGCTCCACTGGCTCGCGCAGAAAAAGCTAGCCCGTGTAGGCCATCACGTGCTTGATCCGGGTGTAGTCGTCGAAGCCGTACATCGACAGGTCCTTGCCGTGGCCCGACGACTTATAGCCACCGTGCGGCATCTCGGCCACCAGTGGGATGTGGGTGTTGATCCACACGCAGCCGAAGTCCAGCGCCGCCGAAACCCGCAACGCGCGCGAGATGTCGCGCGTCCACACCGATGACGCCAGGCCGTATTCGGTGCCGTTGGCCCATGCGACCGCCTCGTCCTCGTCGGAGAACGACTGCACCGTGATCACGGGTCCGAAGATCTCCTGCTGGACCAGTCGGTCGTCCTGAAGCAGGCCGCCGATCACCGTCGGCTCGACGTAGAAACCCTTGTCGCCCTGGCGTTGTCCACCGGTCGCCACCTTGGCGTGCGACGGGACGTCGGTGAAGAAACTGAGTACACGTTCCATCTGGTTGACGTTGTTCACCGGCGGCACCCACGCATCCTCGTCATCGGCAGGCTTGCCGAAGGTCGTCGTCGCGCCCTTGGCCTGCTCGGCCAGCGCATCGGTCAGATCAGACGCCACCGACGCCCGCGCCAGCACCCGCGTCGCCGCGGTGCAGTCCTGGCCTGCATTGAAGTAGCCCGCCGTCGCGATTCCTTCTGCGGCCGCGGCGATATCGCTGTCGTCGAAGACGATCACCGGCGCCTTGCCGCCGAGCTCGAGATGTGTGCGCTTGAGATGACCGCCCGCGCTGACCGCCACCGCGCGGCCCGCAGCCACCGAGCCGGTGATCGACACCATCTGCGGCGTGGGGTGCGCGACAACCGCGGCGCCCGTATTCCGGTCGCCGCAAACGGCATTCAGCACCCCTGGCGGGAAGTGGCGAGAAGCGATCTCTGCGAGCATCACCGTCGTCACCGGCGTGGTGTCGCTCGGCTTGATCACCACGGTGTTCCCTGCGGCGATGGCCGGACAGAACTTCCAGATCGCCATCATCATCGGGTAGTTCCACGGTGACACCTGGCCGATGACCCCAACCGGCTCCCGTCGGATCCACGACGTGTGGTTCTCCATGTACTCACCCGCCGACTTGCCCTCCAACATCCTTGCCGCACCGGCGAAGAACCGGATCTGGTCGAGCATCGGAGGGATCTCTTCGGCCATGGTGACGTGGTTGGGCTTACCGGTGTTGCGACCCTCGGCTTCGACGAGCGCCTGCGCGTTCTTCTCGACGTCGTCGGCGAAATCGAGCAGCGCCTTCTGCCGGTGCGATGGTGTGGTGCGCTTCCAGTCGGTAAATGCCTTGGCCGCGGCCGCATATGCGTTGTCGATGTCCTGCTCGTTCGAGATCGGCGCGGTGGCGTACTCCTCGCCGGTGCTCGGGTCGACGAGCGGCATGGTGCCGCCGCTGACGGAGTCGACGAGCTCGCCGCCGATGAAATTCTGAACCTTGGTCATATCAGCTCCTTATTCGTTAGAGGTCTGCGAGGACGAGTGCGAGGACGTCGAGGCCTTCGACGAGAAGCTCGTCGCCGATGGCGAGCGGGGGAAGGAAACGCAAAACGTTGCCAAATGTCCCGCAGGACAACACGATTACACCCGCGGCGTGGCATCCGGCGCACAGCGCCTTGGTGAGCCCCGCGTCGGGCTCGATGGTTCCCGGCTTGACCAATTCCATCGCGATCATTGCGCCGCGGCCGCGGACGTCGCCGATCCGGTCGTCATTGGCCTGTAGCCGGCCGAGCCGATCCTTCATCAGCTGTTCGATCTGCTGGGCGCGCTGCACCAGCCCGTCGGCCTCGATCGTTTCGATCGTCGCCAGCGCGGCCGCACACGCAACCGGATTGCCGCCGTACGTGCCGCCGAGACCGCTGACGTGCGGGGCGTCCATGATCTCGGCGCGGCCGGTGACCGCCGACAGTGGCAGTCCGTCGGCGATTCCCTTGGCGGTGCAGATCAGGTCGGGTTCGATGCCTTCGTGTTCGCAGGCGAACATCGCTCCGGTGCGGGCGAATCCGGTCTGCACCTCGTCGGCGATGAACACCACATTGTTCTTGCGGCACCAGTCAAGCAGCGCGGGCAGGAAACCGTCGGCGGGAACGATGAAACCGCCCTCGCCCTGGATGGGTTCGATGATCACCGCGGCCAGGTTGTCGGCACCCACCTGCTTGTCGATGACGTCGATCGCCCGCTTGGCGGCCAGCTCGCCGTCGGTGGCCAACTCCTTGCCGTATTCGGCGTCGCGGAACGGATATGACAGCGGCGCCCGGTAGATCTCGGGGGCGAACGGGCCGAAGCCGTGCTTGTACGGCATCGACTTCGCGGTCAGTGCCATGGTGAGGTTCGTGCGGCCGTGATAGGCGTGATCGAACGACACCACCGCCTGCTTGCGCGTGTACGTCCTCGCGATCTTGACCGCGTTCTCCACGGCCTCCGAGCCGGAGTTGAACAACGCCGATCGTTTCTCGCTGCTGCCCGGCGTGAGCCGGTTGAGCTGTTCGGCAACGGCGACGTAGCCCTCGTAGGGCGTGATCATGAAGCAGGTGTGGGTGAAGTTGGCGACCTGCTCGGACACGGCGTCGACCACGCGCGGCGACGAGTTGCCGATCGTCGTGACGGCGATGCCCGAACCCAGATCGATGAGCCGGTTTCCGTCGACGTCTTCGACGATGCCTCCGAACGCCCTTGCGGCGTACACCGGCATCGTGGTGCCTACCCCGCGTGACACCGCGGCGCTCTTGCGGTCGATCAGCGCTTGTGACCGTGGACCGGGAATCGCGGTACCGAGGTAGCGGCTCTGCTCGAGAGTGGCCAATGAAGCCTCCTGATGACCGGTGGGTTCGGCGAATGCCGCGTCGCCGTCTGAGCCTAGTCGCGAACGCACCGATCCGATCGCAAACTTCGGCACCTCCCATTGGAACCATCGGCCGGATTGGATTGCCGCAACGGATTTCGTTGCGAGCGGTTTCGAGCGGCGCCAATACGGGAAAAGGAATGGGGTCGATTGTCGCCATCTACCGCGGAGGTCGTCATGGCTGGCAGCACCGAAACTGATTCCAGCGTCAAACCCGACGCCGAGGTCTATCCCTTAGGCACGAGCCGTCCGCCGCTCGCCGTGGACGACCTGCCCGAGCCGGAGGAAGTGTTCAAGGTCTCCCGGCTCCGGCCATGGCAGGTCATCCAGTTCGTCA
Source organism: uncultured Actinomycetota bacterium (assembly GCA_963766465.1). Classification (GTDB taxonomy): domain Bacteria; phylum Actinomycetota; class Actinomycetes; order Mycobacteriales; family Mycobacteriaceae; genus Mycobacterium. The sequence continues at coordinate 291,858 of CAVXZT010000007.1, read as the reverse complement.
TCGGCCCGAGCCTCATCGCCCTCGGCATCTCGGTCGGCAGTGGGGAGTGGCTGCTGGGTCCGCAGGCGGTCGGCCAGTTCGGGTTCATCGGCATCGGCTGGGTGATCACAGTGTCGGCCATCCTGCAGACTTTCTACAACGTCGAAGTCTCCCGGTACGTGGTGGCGACCGGGGAGGTTCCGATCGTCGGGTGGGGCCGGGTCCCGCCAGGTTGGAAGTTCTGGATCCCGTTCTCGCTCATCGTCTTCTACTTCGCGTTCATCTTCGGCGGTTGGGCGGCGAGCGCCGGTCAAGGCCTGTTCGCGTTGATCGTCGGCCGAGTACACCGGCCCGACGAGCTGGAGTACACCAGGCTGCTGGCGATCGGCCTGCTGTTCGTCGTCTTTCTGATCTGTGTGCTGGCTCGCAAGATCTCGCGTGCGCTCGAGCTGAGCAACTGGATCATCGTTGGCATTCTGCTGACGGTGCTGATCATCGTCGACATCGCCATCGTGCCGCCATCGATCTGGTGGGAAGGAATCCGTGGCCTCGTCACACCGGCTGCGCCACCGTCCGGCATCACAGCCACCACCCTCGGCGGCCTCGCGGGGTTCACGGCGCTCGCGTCCGGCCTCAACTGGTACGCGATGAACCATTACCGGGACCACGGCTATGGGATGGGCCACCGGGTGGGCTACATAGCCGGGGTGCGCGGTGAGCGGCGGGAACTGCTCGCCGTCGGTGTCACCTTCCGGGACACGCGGGAGAACGCGTCGAGATGGAAGCGCTGGTACCGGTTGCTGCTCATCGACCAGTGGGCGGTGTTCTTCTGCGGTGCGATGCTCGGGATGCTGCTTCCCACCATCCTGATGGCACACATCGTCGCCACTACCGGAGAAGAGCCGACGACGAAGAACGTGCCTACCTTCGCGGCCGAGAAACTGGGCGACCAATACGGGTCGGCCATGTTCTACCTGATGCTCGTCGTCGGGGTACTCATCCTGTTCTCCACGCAGCTGGGCATCTTCGAGGCACTCGTGCGCAATTTCACCGACGCCGCGCATGCGACGAGCCCGCGGTTGCGCCGGCTGCTCGAGGGCGACCCGCGCAAGTTCTACTACCCATTCATGCTGGTGGTGCTTGTCGTCATTGCCCTGGCGATCCACCTGAGCACACCGGTGCGGCTGGTGCAGATCTCGGCGAACATGTCGAACCTCGGCGCGCTGATGTTCCCGTTCATGTTGATGTACCTGAACTCCAAGCTGCCCAGGCCGGCCCGACCCAGGCCGTGGCATTACGTGATTCTGGTGCTGAACTTCTTGTTCTTCGGGTTCTTCTTCGTGAACTTCGTTTACGAGTTGTTCAGTGGCAGCGCATTGGTGAAGTTCTAAGAAAGTCAGTTGCGGTCGTAATGGCATACCGCTTCGAGCATGAAGCCCCAGGGGTCGAGCCAAAAGGTCGCGAAGTACGGCTGCGGATATTGAGGAAAGACCTGCGGCTCGTGTACCACGCGCCCACCAAATTTCTCTGCGAGTTCGGCGGCGACGGTGTGGACTGCCGTCACGGCCGAGCGGGTCCGCACCATGAACGCCAGGTGCTGAAGGCCGGTGTGGTGGTGCGAGTACCGGGACTGCTCGGCCGAAGGGTAGAAGAACAGGTAGGTGCCCGGCTTGCCCGCCGCCGGGCGGTACGCGAACTCGTCGTCGGCGTCGAGGTACATCTCGAAGCCAACCAGCGGCATGATCGAGCTGTAATAACGCCTCGCAGCAGCCAGGTCTCCAACATTGATGCCGACGTGTCCGAGCACTCCGCGACGCTAACAGCAGGTCGCAGGCGACCGGGGGCTCGGCGGCCGACGGCGACAATGGCACACTGGTCAACGACGATGCCCCTGACCTGCGGTCTGGGTGCCTGACCACAAGACCGACACGAAAGACAGTTGCTGCCATGGATCTGGTCATCTTCCTGCCCCTACTCATCATTCTGGGCGCGTTCATGTTCTTCGCGTCGCGACGCCAGAAGAAGGCCATGCAGGCCACCGTCGACCTGCACAATTCGCTCGCGATCGGTGACCGCGTGCACACCACATCGGGCCTTCAGGGCACCATCACCGGCATCGGCGACGACAACGTCGACCTGGAGATCGCGCCCGGCGTCGTCACCACGTGGATGAAGCTGGCGGTGCGTGACCGGATCGTCGACGACTTCGACGAGGACGACATCGATGTGGATGACGACGTCAACACACCCGAGTCGACGGCTACGGAGCTCACCGAGAGCCCGAACCACAAGACTGACGGCTAACTACTCAGCGCAAGCACGTACCCTTTGCGGTGCTGACGAACTGATCTCGAGGAGACCTGAAGAAACGTGGCATCGACTTCGGCGCCGGTGCATCCTGCCCGCTACCTGACGCTCTTTCTGGTGCTGCTCATCGGCGTTTACCTTTTGGTGTTCCTGACCGGCGACAAGCAGACCGAACCTAAGCTCGGTATCGACTTGCAGGGTGGCACCCGTGTCACGCTGACCGCACGCACGCCTGACGGCTCGGCGCCAACCCGCGAGGCGCTCAGCCAGGCGCAGCAGATCATCAGCGCGCGCGTGAACGGGCTCGGTGTGTCCGGGTCCGAGGTCATCATCGACGGCTCCAACCTGGTCATCACCGTGCCGGGCAACGACAGCAGCGAGGCACGCAACCTGGGCCAGACGGCTCGGCTGTACATCAGGCCGGTGATCCACGCGATTGCGGCCCAGGGCGAGGGCCAGCAGCCGCCGACAGCCGGGGCTCCGGGTGCGCCGGGTGCTCCGCCTCCAGGTGCTCCAGGTGCCCCACCACCGGGCGCCCCGGGTGCACCGCCGCCGATCGGTCCTGCGGAGCCCGAAGCGCCCGTGTCGCCGCCGTCACCCGCCGAACAGGCACCGCCGCCGGCACCTGCCGAGACCCCGGCACCGCAACCGCGGCCGTACCCGCAGGAGCCGCCGCCAACCCCGGCGCCGCCGCCACCGCCGGGCACACCACAGCCGCCCACCGAGAAGAAGGACCTGGCGGCTCGCATCGCCGACGAGAAGCAGCTGCGGCAGAGCGACGATCAGCAGATCCAGATTCTGGCGCTGCAGTTCCAGGCCACCCGTTGCAACGACGAGGACGTGCTCGCCGGCAACGACGACCCGAACCTGCCGTTGGTGACCTGCTCGCAGGACCACAAAGAGGTCTATCTGCTGGACAAGTCGATCATCAGCGGCGAGCAGATCAAGAGTGCCGACTCCGGACTCGATCAGCAGCAAGGCCAGTACGTCGTCACGGTCCAGTTCAACGACGAGGCGTCGAAGATCTGGGCCGACTTCACTGCGGCCAACGTCGGCACCCAGACCGCGTTCGTACTCGACTCGCAGGTGGTCAGCGCACCGGCGATCCAGGAAGCCATCCCGGGCGGACGCACGCAGATCACCGGCCAGTTCACCGCCGACTCGGCGCGCGAACTGGCCAACGTGCTGAAGTACGGCTCATTGCCGCTATCGTTCGAATCCTCGGAAGCCGAAACCGTCTCTGCCACATTGGGTTTGTCCTCGCTGCGGGCCGGCCTCATCGCAGGCTCCGTCGGTTTGGCGTTGGTGTTGCTCTACTCCCTGCTGTACTACCGGATACTGGGGGTCTTGACCGCACTCTCGCTTGTCGCTTCCGGCGCAATGGTTTTCGCAATCCTCGTGTTGCTGGGCAGATACATCAACTACACGCTTGACCTGGCGGGTATCGCGGGTCTGATCATCGGCATCGGTATGACGGCCGACTCGTTCGTGGTGTTCTTCGAGCGCATCAAAGATGAGATACGCGAAGGGCGTTCGTTCCGATCGGCGGTACCGCGCGGTTGGGCGAGGGCGCGTAAGACGATCGTGTCCGGAAACGCGGTGACGCTTCTGGCCGCCGCGGTTCTGTACTTCCTTGCCGTCGGCCAAGTCAAGGGTTTCGCGTTCACCTTGGGCCTGACCACGATCCTCGACATCGTCGTCGTGTTCCTGGTGACCTGGCCGCTGGTATACCTCGCATCGAAGTCGCCGACGCTGTCCAAGCCGGCGTTCAACGGGCTAGGCGCGGTGCAACAGATCGCGCGCGAGCGACGGGCCGCTGCGCATGTGACGGGACAGGGATAGCCAGATGGCCGCCAAACACTCCTCCGACGTGACCGACTCGACCGGTGTCGAGGTGCCCGACCTGGAATCCGGGGCGTCTGACGCGCCCCGGCACGGGTTCTTCGTCCGGCTCTACACCGGCACCGGTGCGTTCGAGGTCATGGGCAAGCGCAAGCTCTGGTACACGATCAGCGGCCTGATCATCGCGGTCGCAATCGGCAGCATTCTGTTGCGCGGCTTCACGTTCGGCATCGACTTCGAGGGCGGCACCAAGATGTCGATGCCTGTGGCCGGCCAGAACGGCACGGTCAGCACTCAGCAGGTCGAGGACGTGTTCAGCAAGACGCTTGGCAAGACTCCCGAATCGGTGGTCATCGTCGGCAGCGGTGGTTCGGCCACCGTGCAGATCCGTTCGGAAACGCTGACGAATCCGCAAACCGAGCAATTGCGCAACGCACTGTTCGACGCGTTCCAACCCAAGGGCAGCGATGGGCAGCCGTCGAAGCAGACCATCAGCGACTCCGCTGTGTCGGCGTCTTGGGGTGGGCAGATCACCAAGAAGGCGTTGATCGCCCTGGTGGTGTTCCTCGTCCTTGCGGCGATCTACATCACGGTGCGCTACGAGCGCTACATGGCGATGTCCGCGTTGGCGACGCTGGTCTTCGACCTGGTGACAACCGCTGGCGTTTATTCACTCGTCGGCTTCGAGGTGACGCCGGCGACGGTGATCGGCCTGCTAACGATTCTGGGCTTCTCGCTCTACGACACCGTGATCGTGTTCGACAAGGTGGAGGAGAACACCCACGGTTTCGAGCACACCACTCGGCGCACCTTTGCCGAGCAGGCCAACCTGGCCGTGAACCAGACGTTCATGCGCTCGATCAACACCAGCCTGATCTCGGTCCTGCCGATCCTGTCGTTGATGGTGATCGCCGTGTGGCTGCTGGGGGTCGGCACGCTGATGGACCTCGCGCTGGTGCAGTTGGTCGGCGTCATCGTCGGCACGTATTCGTCGATCTTCTTCGCCACCCCGCTTCTTGTGACGCTGCGCGAGCGCACCGAACTCGTCCGCACACACACCCGTCGGGTGCTCAACCGCCGCAAGCCCTCCAAGGCCGCCGAGGCTTCCGAGGCGGGGGAGGATGCCGATCCGGAGCCAGTCGCGGCGTCGCTGGCCGATACGCCGGTGCCCGACAAGCCTGCGCCAGGGGCGCGGCCGGTCCGACCGACCGCCAGCCGCACCGGACGACCGTCGGGTAAGCGAAACACCCGGCGGCGGTAGGGCCGATGGTCGTCGGAAGCCGGGGCGTCATCGCGGCGGCCGTGCTGTCGCTGATCGGCGGGCTGGGATTGTCGGCGTGCTCCAGCAGTCCCGCCGACACCATCAACTACGCCGTCGACGGCACATTGGTCACCTACAACACCAACACCGTCGCAGGCGCCGCATCGAGCGGACCGCAGGCGTTCGCCCGGGTGCTGACCGGCTTCAACTACCACGGACCCGACGGCCAGATCGTCGGTGACCACGACTTCGGCTCCATCTCAGTGGTCGGACGCGCGCCGCTGGTGCTCGACTACGAGATCAACGCCAACGCCGTCTACTCCGACGGCAAGCCCATCACCTGCGACGACATGGTCCTGGCGTGGGCATCGCAGTCCGGTCGCCTGCCCGGGTTCGACGCCGCCAATCGCGCGGGCTACAGCGATGTCGCCTCTGTCGACTGCGCGCCCGGGCAGAAGAAGGCCAGGGTGACGTTCGCCCAGGACCGCGGATTCATCGACTTCGGCCAACTATTCGCCGCGACGGCGATGATGCCGTCGCACGTCATCTCCGACGAACTCGGCATGGACGTCACCACCGCGCTGCTCAACAACGACGGTCCGAAGGTCGAACGCATCGCGCAGGTGTGGAACAACACCTGGAACCTGAGCTCCAAGGACTTCGACGCCAAGCGCTTCCCGTCGTCGGGGCCTTACAAGATCGAGTCGGTGAGCGACGACGGCTCCGTGGTGCTCGTCGCGAACGACAAGTGGTGGGGCGCCAAGCCGGTCACTGCCAGAGTCATCGTGTGGCCGCGTGGCGCCGACATCCAGGACAAGGTCAACCAGGGCGGCTACGACGTGGTCGATATCGCGGCCGGGTCGTCAGGAACGCTGAACCTGCCCGACAATTACGTCCGCACCGACTCGCCATCGGCGGGCATCGAGCAGCTCATCTTCGCGTCGCAGGGCCCGATGGCCGGCCCGCCCGCGCGTCGGGCGCTTGCGCTCTGCACGCCTCGCGATGTGATTGCCAAGAACGCGGGGCTGCCCATCGCCAATGCCCGCCTCAACCCGGCGACCGAGGATGCTTTCGGTGCCAGCGAGGGAGCGGTCGAGGCCGGGCAATTCGTCGTCGCCAATCCCGACGCTGCCCGCACCGCGATCAACGGGCAACCGCTGACGGTACGCATCGGCTATCAGAGCCCAAACGCGCGGCTGGCCGCGACGGTCGGCTCGATCGCCAAGGCGTGCGCGCCGGCCGGAATCACTGTGCAGGACGCCTCGTCGGACGCCATCGGCCCGCTGAGTCTGCGCGACAACAAGATTGACGTGCTGATCGCCAGCACCGGCGGCGCCGCGGGCAGCGGATCGACGGGCTCATCGGCGATGGACGCCTACGACCTTCACACCGGCAACGGCAACAATCTGTCGGGCTACTCCAACGAGCGCATCGACGGCATCATCGCGACGACGGCGGTGATCGCCGATCCGAAGGAACTGGCCCGGCTGCTCGGCGAGGGCGGAACGATCCTGTGGGCCGACGTTCCGACGCTTCCGCTCTACCGACAGCAGCGCACACTGCTGACTTCGAAGAAGATGTATGCCGTGAGCAGCAATCCGACTCGGTGGGGTGCCGGCTGGAATATGGACCGCTGGGTGCTGGGACAGTGAGCGAGATCTCGGATCTCATCGCGTCGCTGACTCGTGAGGTGGAGGACTTTCCCTCGCCGGGTATCCAGTTCAAGGATCTGTCGCCACTGTTCGCGGAAGACCGTGGCTTCGCGGCGGTGACCGACGCTCTCGCCGACATCGCATCCGGCACGGACCTCATCGCCGGGGTTGACGCACGTGGCTTCCTGCTCGCAGGCGCTGTGGCCCTGCGGCTGGGGACGGGCGTCCTGGCGGTGCGCAAAGGGGGCAAGCTGCCGCCGCCGGTGCTCAGCGAGACCTACGACCTCGAATACGGCAGCGCAACCCTGGAAATCCCTGCGGAAGCCATCGAGCTGGCCGGGCGCAACATCGTCATCATTGACGACGTGCTGGCCACCGGGGGCACGGTCGCGGCGACTGCCCGGCTGCTCAGCAGGGCCGGGGCGACGGTCACGGGTGCCGCGGTGGTGCTCGAACTGGCTGCACTCGGTGGCCGCGACGTGCTCAAACCCCTACCGGTAAGCACCTTGCACATCGTCTGAGCGATATCCTCGAAGTCTGCGCTGTTGAGCAGACGAGGAGGTGACCATGGCTGACGATCCCGGCACCGGGCAGGCCGTGGAGTCGCCGCCCTCTGCCCAGATGGCCGAAACGCAACCGCTGGAGATCCCCAAGACCTCGACGAGCGCGTCACGGCGGGTACGGGCCCGGCTGGCTCGCCGGATGACCGCCCAGCGCAGCGCCGTCAATCCCGTACTCGAACCGCTGGTCGCCGTGCACCGGGAGAGCTTCCCGAAGGCCAACGTGTCGCTGCTGCAGAAGGCGTACGAGGTGGCCGAGCGCCGGCATGCCGACCAGTTGCGCCGTTCCGGCGACCCGTACATCACACATCCGCTCGCCGTCGCGAACATCCTGGCCGAGCTCGGCTTGGACACCACCACGCTGGTCGCCGCGCTGCTGCACGATACCGTCGAGGACACCGGCTACACGATGGAGGCGCTGACCACCGACTTCGGCGAGGAGGTCGCGCATCTCGTCGACGGTGTCACCAAGCTGGACAAGGTGGCACTGGGGACGGCCGCCGACGCCGAGACGATCCGCAAGATGATCATCGCGATGGCCCGCGATGGGCGGGTGCTGGTGATCAAGGTGGCCGACCGGCTGCACAACATGCGCACCATGCGGTTCCTGCCCCCGGAGAAGCAGGCCCGCAAGGCCCGCGAGACGCTGGAAGTCATTGCGCCGCTGGCACATCGACTGGGCATGGCCACGGTGAAATGGGAGCTCGAGGACCTGTCGTTCGCGATCCTGCACCCGAAGAAGTACGAGGAGATCGTCCGGCTGGTCGCCGACCGGGCACCGTCGCGCGACATCTACCTTGCCAAGGTGCGCGACGAAATCAACACCGCGCTGAACGCGATGAAGGTCAACGCATCCGTTGAGGGCAGGCCCAAGCACTATTGGTCGATCTATCAGAAGATGATCGTCAAGGGCCGCGACTTCGACGACATTCACGACCTTGTCGGGGTGCGCATCCTCTGCGACGAGATCCGCGATTGTTATGCCGCTGTGGGCGTGGTGCATTCGCTGTGGCAGCCCATTGCGGGCCGGTTCAAGGACTACATCGCGCAGCCGCGGTACGGCGTCTACCAGTCGCTGCACACCACTGTCGTCGGTCCAGAGGGCAAGCCGCTGGAAGTGCAGATCCGCACCGAGGAAATGCACAAGACCGCGGAGTACGGCATTGCCGCGCACTGGCGGTACAAGGAGACCAAGGGCCGCAACGCGCCTCAGCCACACGCCGCCGCCGAAATCGACGACATGGCATGGATGCGTCAGCTGCTCGACTGGCAGCGGGAAGCCGCCGACCCCGGCGAGTTCCTTGAGGCTCTGCGTTACGACCTTGCGGTGCAAGAGATCTTCGTGTTCACACCGAAGGGTGATCTGATCACGCTCCCGACGGGCTCGACTCCGGTCGACTTCGCCTACGCGGTGCACACCGAGGTCGGCCACCGCTGCATCGGCGCCAGGGTGAACGGCAGGCTGGTCGCGCTGGAACGCAAACTCGAAAACGGCGAAGTGGTAGAGGTTTTCACGTCGAAGGCGCCGAATGCCGGCCCGTCGCGAGACTGGCAGACGTTCGTGGTGTCGCCGCGGGCGAAGGCAAAGATCCGCCAGTGGTTCGCAAAGGAGCGTCGCGAGGAGGCGCTCGAATCAGGTAAGGACGCGATCGCGCGTGAGGTGCGCCGCGGCGGACTTCCATTGCAGCGGTTGATGAATGCCGAATCGATGGCTTCGTTGGCCCGCGAACTGCGCTACACCGATGTGTCGGCGTTGTACACCGCGGTCGGCGAGGGCCACGTTTCGGCGCGGCACGTGGTGCAGCGGCTGGTGGCCCAGCTCGGCGGCGACGAAGAGGCGGCTGACGAACTCGCCGAACGCTCGACGCCGACCACCATGGTGGTGCGTCAGCGCAGCACCGACGACGTCGGCGTGGCGGTGCCCGGCGCTCCCGGGGTGCTGACAAAGCTGGCCAAGTGCTGCACGCCGGTGCCCGGCGACAACATCATGGGATTCGTCACCCGCGGCGGCGGCGTCAGTGTGCACCGAACCGACTGCACGAATGCCGGTTCCCTGCAACAACAGTCGGAGCGGATCATCGACGTGCAGTGGGCGCCGTCGCCGTCGTCGGTGTTCCTTGTCGCCATCCAGGTCGAGGCGCTGGACCGGCACCGGCTGCTCTCCGACGTGACCCGGGTGCTTGCCGACGAGAAGGTCAACATCCTGTCCGCATCGGTGACGACGTCCAACGATCGCGTGGCGATCAGCCGGTTCACCTTCGAGATGGGCGACCCGAAGCACCTCGGACACGTGCTGAACGTGGTGCGCAATGTGGAGGGTGTCTACGACGTCTACCGTGTGACATCCGCGGCCTAGCGTGTCCGCAAAATTTGCCTGATTGTTTGCGTTGTCTGGAATACTGCTGCGATGCGCACTGCAATGGTGGTTCTGATCGCTTCGCTGGCGATGGCGTTGGCCGGTTGTGGTTCCACGATCAAGCCGGATGGGGCGGCCGGTTCCGTCACCGACCTTGTGTCGAAACAGACCGGCTTCAAGCCCACCGACGTCAAGTGCCCGTCGGGCGTCGACGCCGAGGTTGGCAAAGAGTTCGAGTGTCACTTCACCGGACCCGAGGGCAAGGAATACACCGCCCAGATGAAGGTCACCAAGGTCGAGGGCGACAACGTCGAGTTCTACATCAAGACCGCGCCGAGCTAGGGCGCACTCAAGCGCGCGGCGTCAGCCGATCTTCACCGATTTGATCGTCGCGGCGACAACCGGCTTGCCGTCGTCGCTGCTGTCGGCCACGCCCCCCGCGGCGACCTTGTCCAACGCTGCCAGGCCGGCGCCGTCGATGGTGCCGAACACGGTGAAAGTCGGCGGCAACTGCGAATCCTTGTACACCAGGAAGAACTGGCTCCCGTTGGTGCCGGGCCCGGAGTTGGCCATGGCCAGCGTGCCGCGGGGGTAGATCACCGGGGTCTTCAGCGCGGGGTCGGTCAACCGATACTGGTTTGTGGGGTATTCGTTCGGGAACCGGTACCCCGGTCCGCCGCTGCCGGTGCCGGTCGGATCACCACACTGGAGCACGCCGAGGTCGGTCGAGGTGGTCAACCGGTGGCACGTGGTGTTGTCGAAGAACCCCTGCTTGGCGAGGCTCGTGAAGTTGTTGACCGTGCACGGCGTCTTGCCGTTGTCCAACTCCAGCCCGATGCCGCCCTGATTGGTGGTGATGCTGGCGCGGACGAGGGCCGGATCGGTGGCGATCCTGCCGTTCTGTGGCGGCTTGACGGGCTTGCTCGCCGGCTCGGTCGTCGCCGGGTACTGGCAGTTGGAGCCCAACGTCTTCGGTGCGTCGAACGGCGGCAGCGCGCTGTCGATCGGCGGCGACGGCGGCGTCGCGGTGTAACCCGGGTAGCCCAAGCCGTTGTCCAGGCGCTCGAGATCGTGCGCGACCCGAACGAAGAACCACACGCTCAGTGCCACCACCACGACGGTCAGCACCGTGATCAGGTAGCTGATGACGAGCCCCGCGATGGCCAGCCCGCGACCCTCTTCGCCGGTCTTCTTGATCTGCGACAGCGAAATGTGGCCGAAGATGATGCCAAGCGGCGCGAAGAGGAACGCGCACACCAACGACACGATGGCCAGCGCATTGGTCGACTGCGGCTGCGGATATTGGGGATAGCCGTAGTACCCGCCGTAGGCGCCCTGTGGTGGCGGCGGGTACGCGCCATACGGCGGGGGCGGACTGGTCATCGTCGAGTCAGTCGAGCAGGATCGATTTGACCTGGACGTCGTTCTTGGGCTTGCCGTCCTGGCCTCCGTCGGCAGTTCCGGCGGCAGCGATCTTGTCCAGCGTCGCAAGTCCGGTCTGGTCGATGGTGCCGAACACCGTGTAGTTCGGCGGCAGCTGCGAATCCTTGTACACCAGGAAGAACTGGCTGCCATTGGTGCCGGGGCCCGCGTTGGCCATCGCGAGCGTGCCTCGTGGATACAGCACCGGCTGGCCCAGCTTCGGATCGTCGGGCTGGAACTGGCTGGTCGGGTACTCGTTGTCGAACTGGTAGCCCGGCCCGCCTGTGCCCTGTCCTGTCGGGTCGCCGCACTGCAGCACCGCCAACCCCTCGGAGGTGGTCAGCCGGTGGCACGGCGTGTTGTCGAAGAAACCTTGCTGGGCAAGGCTGGCGAAGCTGTTCACCGTGCACGGTGACTTGGCGTTGTCGAGCTGCAGCCCGATGTTGCCCTGGCTCGTCGTCATGCTGGCGCTGATCTGCGCCGGGTCGGTCGGGACCTTGCCGGTGCGGGGCGGCTTGATCGACTTGCTCGCCTTATCCGCCGACGGCGGGTACTGGCAGTTGGCGCCCAGGTTGGCAGGCGCGGCGAAGGCCGGCAGCTGTCCTGGCGCTGACGGAGCAGCGCTGGTGGGGCTGGCCGCCGTCGTGGTGGCCGCCGAGGCCTTCGTGTTGTCGGAGTCTTTGTTGGTGATGACGACGGTGGCCACGATGGCGCCGATCACGACGATCGCGGCCACGGCGGATCCGGCGATCGTGAATATGCGACGCTGACGTTCCTTCGCTGCCCTGCGCTCCAGCTGTCGCTCGAGTTTGCGCTTCGCTGTCGCACGCCGTTGTTCGTTGGTCGGCACCGCCGTCGTCCTCCTCGTGATCTGCTTGGTCGGCACCGAGTGTGCCAGGCGTTGCTGAATGCGGGGGGCGCGACCCTGTTGAACAGGGGATGCGAGACTTGACGCCGTGTTGATCACCGGATTCCCGGCGGGCATGTTGGCGTGCAATTGCTACGTGCTGGCCAAGCGAACCGGCACCGACGCGATCGTCGTCGACCCGGGCCAGCGGGCGATGGGTCCGCTGCGGCAGATCCTCGACGAGAATCACCTCACCCCGGCGGCGGTGTTGTTGACGCACGGGCACATCGACCACATCTGGTCGGCGCAGAAGGTGGCCGACATGTACGGCTGTCCCGCCTACATCCACCCCGAGGACCGGTTCATGCTGACCGATCCGATCAAGGACTTCGGGCGGGGTTTGATCGGGGGCTTCGCCCGATCTGCGTTCGGAGCGCTGTTCCGCGAACCCAAAGAGCTCATCGAGCTGGACCGCGATGGCGACAAGGTAGAAGTAGGTGGTGTGACGGTGACCGTTGACCACACGCCAGGCCACACCCGCGGTTCCGTCGTGTTCCGCGTCTCCGAGGGGCCTGAGGAGGTCGTCTTCACCGGTGACACCTTGTTCCGCCAATCCGTGGGCCGCACCGACCTGCCCGGCGGCAGCGGTCGCGAGCTACTCGGCTCGATCGTGACAAAACTGTTGGTGCTCGACGACGACACCGTGGTACTACCTGGACACGGCGAAAAATCCACTATCGGCGTCGAACGCCGCACCAACCCGTTCCTCGAAGGCCTGACTTGATGAGTTCCTGTGTCTGAATTTCAGGCGCCCAAGGGCGTCCCGGATTACCTGCCGCCCGACTCGGCGCAGTTCGTCGGTGTGCGCGACGGCCTGCTCGACGCTGCAAGGCGCGCCGGTTACGGCGATATCGAACTGCCGATATTCGAGGACACCGCGCTGTTCGCCCGCGGCGTGGGGGAGTCCACCGACGTGGTGTCGAAGGAGATGTACACGTTCTCCGACCGCGGCGACCGGTCGGTGACGCTGCGCCCTGAGGGCACGGCGGGTGTGATGCGTGCGGTGATCGAACACGGCCTCGACCGCGGGCCACTGCCCGTGAAGCTCTGCTACGCAGGGCCGTTCTTCCGTTACGAGCGCCCGCAGGCGGGGCGCTACCGGCAACTCCAGCAGGTCGGCGTTGAGGCGATCGGCGTCGACGACCCGGCGCTGGACGCCGAGGTGATCGCCATCGCCGACGCCGGGTTCCGATCGCTCGGGCTCGACGGGTTCCGGCTTGAGATCACATCGCTCGGTGACGACTCGTGCCGACCGCAGTACCGGGAGTTGTTGCAGGACTTCCTGTTCAAGCTCGAACTTGACGAAGATACCCGCAAGCGGGCGGAGATCAACCCGCTGCGGGTGCTCGACGACAAGCGCCCGAAGGTAAGGGAAATGACGGCCGACGCGCCTGTCATGCTGGACCACCTCTCCGATGTGGCCAAGCAGCATTTCGAGACGGTGCTCGCACATCTCGAAGCATTGGGCGTGCCCTACGTGATCAACCCGCGGATGGTGCGCGGGCTGGACTACTACACCAAGACCACGTTCGAGTTCGTCCACGACGGGCTTGGGGCGCAGTCGGGTATCGGCGGCGGCGGCCGCTACGACGGGCTGATGGCGCAGCTCGGCGGAAAAGATTTGTCGGGCATCGGCTTTGGTCTCGGTATCGACCGGACGGTGCTGGCACTGAAGGCCGAGGGCAAGACGGTCGGCGGGACCAACCGCGTCGATGTGTTCGGTGTCCCGCTCGGCGAGCAGGCCAAGGTGAAGCTGGCCGTGCTTGCCGCGCGGTTACGGGCAGCAGGTGTACGCGTCGACCTGTCCTACGGCGATCGCGGCATCAAGGGCTCGATGCGCGCTGCGGACCGTTCGGGCGCGTCGATCGCCTTGGTCGCCGGCGACCGCGACATCGAGGTGGGCACCATCGGCGTGAAGAACCTGGCCACCGGCGAGCAGGTCGACGTACGTGTCGATGATGTTCTCGCCGAGGTACTTTCGCGGCTGAGCCGCGCCTAGGAACCTCGGATCGCGGCGGTCAGCACTTCATCCACGTTGCCGACCCCGCCGTCGAAGGGGTTACCGCGCTTGAGCACCTTTGTTCCCCCAGGTGTGACGGCAACGAGTTTGGGTGAACTCGAACCGATTTGAAACCTGCGCGCGAAGCTCACCTGGTCCAACGGCACGACGGCTCCTCCGCCGTAACTGAACAGCCCGAGCTTGCGGTCGATGACCGCCACCGAGCGGCATTCGTGCAACGGCTGGCTACGGCGCTGACGAAACTTGCGCACCACCATGAACGTCGCGGCCGCGAGGCCGAGGCCGACGGCGAGGAATCCCGCGCCAACAGCTGTTGAAGGAACGCCAGTGACGAGCGCGACAGTGCCGAAGCCGCCAACGACGAGCGTGACCACGCCGAGGACGAATGCCAGCACCGTCAGCGCACCCGTGCAGCGGTCGAAGACCAGCACCCGCCGGCCGTCGTCGGTAACGACGAGACCGCCGGTGTCGGCAAGTGTCCGGGACGTGGCTGGTGCGGTCATGTCTTGCAGAGTGCATGTCAACTGCCGTGAACGTGGGCAGAATCGCAGAGATAGATAGGCCAACCCCGGAGGTGCCATGTCATTGATCGCGCTCGAGGAGCATTTCGCCTGGGATCCGGCCAGTGCCGGCAACGTCGTTGCCACCTGGTTGCGCACCAACAACGAGGTTGGTTATCGGCGGTTGTACGACCGGGGCCCGCTGCGTCTCGAGCAGATGGACGCCGCCGGAATCGACTTCCAGATCCTGTCGCTGTTCGACCCGGGCGTCCAGGAAGAGCCCGACGTTGCGCGTGCCATCGACCTCGCCCGTGGCGCCAACGACAACCTCGCCGAGACCGTGCGTGAAAATCCGCACCGATTCGGCGGTTTCGCGACATTGGCGACGCAGGACCCCGACGCCGCAGCCTCGGAGTTGGAGCGCGCCGTCACCGAGCTGGGCCTTGTCGGCGCACTCATCAATGGGCACACTCAGGGCCGCTATCTCGACGATCCGGCCTACGAGGGGCTCTTCGCCCGCGCCGAAGCAATGGGCGCGCCAATCTACCTGCACCCCACGACGCCGCATCCCGCCGTCATGGAGGCCTGGTTCGCACCGTATGTCGCCGACGGGTTGCACCTCGCCTCCTGGGGGTTCGCCGCGGAGGCGGGTACGCACGCGTTGCGGCTCATCTACTCGGGGTTGTTCGACAAGTTCCCGAAACTGCAGATGATCATCGGCCACCTCGGTGAGATGCTGCCATTCGCCGCATATCGGATCGACCGCTACTACGGGCTCGGCGGCGACGGCTCAGGAAAGCGGCTTCAACACCTTCCCGGGGATTACCTGCGCAACAATTTCTACGTCACCACGAGTGGAAATTTCTGTCCGCCTGCCTTCGCGTGCACGCTCGAGGTGATGGGCGCCGACCGGGTGATGTTCTCCGTCGACTATCCGATGGACGACAATCAGACCGGTGCGGAGTTTATGGCGTCCTACCCGATGGACGACACCACGCGCCGAAAGGTCTGCTGCGAGAACGCGGTTCGACTCTTCGGCGAGCGGCTGCCCGAGCGTCTCGGCGCCTAGAGGGCGAAGACCTGGCCGTCGCGTGCGACGGTGACCTTGCCGGAATAGTTCTTGCCGATGGCAGCGAGCCACTCAGAGTCGGGCAGGTTGGTCGGCGAGTAGTGGCTGAGGATCACGTGCTTGGCGTTGGCTGCTGCGGCGACTTCGCCGACCTGTTCAGCCGAGGTGTGTGAGTTCACCAGGTAGTTCGGCGGGAATCTGTTGCCGTAGTACGCATCATCGAGACTGAATTGCGCCTCGTGCACCAGGATGTCCGTGTCTTTCGCGAGGGCGATCAGGTTGTCGGACTTGGTGGTGTCGCCCGAGAAGGTCACGGATACACCGGATTTTGTCAGGTCGAAGCGGAAGCCGAATGCGGGGTAGACGTCGTAGTGGGAGACCAGCGTCGCCGTAACGGTGATGTTGTCGTCCGACATGACGGGAAACGGCGCGGTTGCCGGCGACCTGTTGAGGTAGTCCGAGCCAGGCGGAACCGCGATCTCGACGACATTGGCCAGGTTCTGGATGTCGTCGGTCCCCATGTCGCGGATGAAGATGTTGTTCGTATAGGCGAAAGCCTGCTGCAGGGAAGCTGTGGTGGCGGCGAGCCCAGGCGCTGAGTCGTTGGGATCGATAGTGGCCGGATCGGGGTTGCCGACACGGCTGGGCGGCAGTCCACCCGCCGGCCCTGGACCGTAAACGGTCACCGGCGCTTTACCCTTCGATGCGGTATAGCCACCGGAGAGGAAGAAGCTGAAGTAATCGACCATGTGGTCGGTGTGCAGGTGGGTGATGAACATGCTCTTCAGGCCGTCGAAGTGAAACCCCGCATTGGTGAAAGCGTTGAGAGATCCTAGGCCACAGTCGATCTGATAGACGTCGCCGCCAATTTTCAACGCCGTCGATATTCCCGTTCTGTTCGGGACCGGTGGCGGTCCGGCCTGGACTCCAAGGGTGATCAGCGCATTCTCGGGCATGACAGCAGGGGCCAGCGGTGGTGTCGCCGAACTGGCGGCCGATGTGCTGAGAGCGGCTCCGCCGGCAACGGCCGCCATCGAGGCTGCCAGTAAGGACCGCCTCGAGATTGAACCCGGTCCATGGGAGCAATCGCAGACGCCGGGCTCCTCCATGGCCGTCAGACTAGGTGATTGGCGACTTGCTGGAACCTCGAATCATGGTTACCGCTGCGCAATCCACCCGCTGCCCGACTGCTTGGTGACCTTCATACCGTTGGCGCGACAGGCGGAGCGGACCAGGTCGCTCATCGCGTGGTCGGGCACGCGCATGCGCCTGCCCTCCACGCGCCACAGGGAGCTGAAAATGATCACCGTGCGGCGCGTTGAGACTCGCGGGAAGTACTCGGCGATGACCTTGGCGAACAAATGCCGGCCCGGTGAACGGTAGAGCACCACAAGTGCCGGCACCTTGAGGGGCTGAACGCCGGCGTGATCGTAGGCGCGGGCCCCTTCGAAGTCGCGCAGTACGACGGTGCGCTGAAGCAGCCCGCCTGTCAGCGCCAAGTCCGTGCCGCCATCGCGGGTGATCTCGATCCTGCGCACCGAACCCAGCCCTCGGGCGGTCAGCAGGAGTCCGACCGCCGCAACGACACCGCAGACGAGCACTCGTTGTGAAATCAACGCGCCGACGACAGATCCAGCGGTTACCAGTGCTCCAAACCACGGTCCACATCGACCGAAACCGCAGCACCGTCCCGGCTTCTCGGGGCGGCGGGCCCCACGTGGCCATGTCATGCAGCGTGCCATCAGCGTCGTGAGAACGCCATCCGCGACAGCATTCTGTCGCGCAGCGTCAGCGTGTGAAGCAGCACCGCGCTGATATGCGCGGCAATGACGGCGACCAATGCGTACGCCAACACCGCGTGGGTCTGACGCAGCACGAAGAACAGATCGGCGTCGAACGGAGCGATGCGCGGCAGCCGCAATGATCCGAAGATGACCGGCGGTCTGCCCGTCGCCGACACCATCGCCCATCCGATCAGCGGTTGGGCCAGCATCAGTGCGTATAGCGTTAGTTCGGAGCCGACGACGAGCTTGTGCTCGACCCGGCCGACGGTGGCAGGAAGCTTGGGGGCGCGGTGGGTGAACCTGTTCGCCACCCGCATCACGACGATGCACAGCACGACAACACCGAGCGTCATGTGGAGGCCGACCAGCACCGCATACGAGTCGATCGAGTTCACCATCACGAACCCGACCAACAGCGTGGTGAAGATGAGAACGGCGGTCAGCCAGTGCAGGATCCGGGTTCTCAGCGGATAGCGCACGGTTGGGTCGGTCACGTCGCAACCCCGTCCACCTGTACCGCCGACGGGGACTTGGGTTCTCCCGTGCGGGCACGGTAGGACGCCGCGTACACCGCGGATCGGGCGCTCAACAGTGGGTCGTCAGACCTCTCGATGCCGTCGGGTAGCACCAGCGGATCGAAATTGACATCGCGGGCATTGCCGGTGCGTTCTGTTTCGATGGTCGTCAACGTGACCGTCCCGGCGTCGATTGTGCGGCGATCGTCGGGCCAGGGCTGGGTCGCATCCAGTAGCGGATCCTGCGGAGCGCCGATGGTCAGGATCAACCGCCACTGCAGGTAGCCGGCACGCATCTGTTGGATCAGCGCGTCGAACAGGACGCTTTCCCCACTTGGCTTCGGCGGCGACGCCGACTGTAGCGGGACCAGCGACCACCGCACCGGTGTGCGCGAACCGGTGTCGCTGATGAAGAAGAAGGTGTTGAGTCCCCAATAGGTGCTGTCGGCGAATCCTGGCGTCGGCGGATGCTGCTTGATCACCGCCATGGCGGCAGCGGTTTCCGGATGCGCCGTCAGAAATGCGGACATCGCCGCCGGGTCTGGTTTCCCCGTCGCCGGGTCAACCTTCGACGCCAGAAGCCGGTCATAGAAGCCCTGCGGCGAATTATCGGGGAAGACAGGCAGATTGAGCATCGCTGTCCGCCACTCCTGGCCGCCGGGAAACGCGAATGCCAGGCCCAGTCCTCGTGCTGCCGCCGGTGCGTCTGCCACCGACGGGTTGCCTCCCGTGAGCGAGAAGCGTCCGATCACGGAAGTCCGGCCCGGCTGGAACACCGCCGCCCTGGACAACTCGCGGCCATCGCCGTTGCTGTCGAAATACCCCGTCACCGCAACACCCTTGGCGTGGTTCTTGCGGAAGCCGGGGTGTTCTCCGAAGACGGTTCGAAAGCGATCGATGAAGGCCTTGCGAGTCAACCCGATTCGTGGGCCGATCCACTTGTTGGCGTACGCGACCCCGCCCAGGTCAGCCGCCAGAAATGCACCGACCGCACCGATACCGAGCAGCACGGAGCGCCGATCGAGGTCCATGCCTAGGACTGACGTCTCGCAGCGGTCGTTTATTCACAATTTCCGCTGTGAAGATGCTGCCAATATGCGCGTCTCGCGGTAGGTCTAGATGGCCATGGCGGCGCGGACGTCGGCCTCCGATGCCGAGCCGCCGGTACCGGACGACGTGACTCGGCCCGACTCCAGAATGTAGTAGCGCTGCGCCGACTCCAACGCGAATCCGATGTGCTGCTCGACAAGCAGCACACCGAGATCGCCGCGACTCGTCAAGGCGGTGATCGCGGCCTCGATCTCCGCCACCACCGACGGCTGGATTCCTTCGGTCGGTTCGTCGAGAATCAAGCATTTCGGCGACGTGATCAGCGCTCGGGCGATCGCCAGTTGCTGTCGCTGGCCACCCGACAGCAGGCCGGCCCTTCGGGTCAGCAGCTCCTTCAACGCGGGGAACAGATCGAGTTGCTCATCGATCAGCTGCTTGCCGTTCTTGCGTCCGTCGGCGACAACCTGGAGGTTCTCGGCGGTCGTCAGTTGTCCGAACGACTGCTGGCCCTGCGGCACATACGCGAGCCCACGTGCGACTCGCGCGCTGGGCCGCAGCTTGGTGATGTCATCGCCGTCGAAAAGGACCTTGCCCGCAGTGCATTTGAGTAGGCCGACTGCGGCCCGCAGCAGCGTGGTCTTACCGGCACCGTTGTGGCCCATCACCGCGGCGACGCCATCGGACGGCACCTCGAGGCTGACGCCGTGAATGACTTCGGAGCGGCCGTAGCCGCTTTGGACGTCGACAAGCTGAAGCATCAGGAGCTCTCCTCGATCAGTTCGTCGGGGATGCCCTCGGCGCCCGCGGCCGCGGTGCCGAGGTAGACCTCCTGCACCTTCGGGTTGGCCTGCACCTCGGCCACCGAACCCTCGGCGATCACCTGCCCACGGGCGAGCACTGTCACCGATGTCGCGAACGCGCGCATGAAATCCATGTCGTGTTCGACGACGACGACGGTTCGCTCACCACCGATGCGGCGCAACAGGTTTCCGGTCTCCTCGCGCTCCTCATGGCTCATGCCCGCAACCGGTTCGTCGAGCAGAAGCACATCGGCGTTCTGCACCAGCAGCATGCCGATCTCCAGCCACTGCTTCTGGCCGTGTGCCAGCACCCCGGCCGGCTTGTTGGCCAGGTCGGTCAATCCAGTCGTCTCCAAGGCTTCTTCGATCGACGGCAGCACATCGCGCCGCCGCCGCAGCAGTGTCCACGGCGAGCGGCCGGCGCCCGCCGCGATATCCAGGTTCTGCAGCACCGTCAACTGCTCGAAGACACTGGCGGTCTGGAACGTCCGGCCCACACCTCGCCTGGCGATCTGGTGCACCTTCTTGCCCAGCAGCTCCACACCCGATTTGCTGATCGACCCAGTGGCGGGCACCAGCCCGGTGATCGCGTCGATCACGGTTGTTTTTCCGGCTCCGTTGGGGCCGATCAGGAATCGCAGGTCGCCCTGAAACAACGTCAGGTCGACGTCGCTGACCGCCTTGAACCCGTCGAAATCGACTGTCAAACCGCGGACTTCGAGGTACTCCGTGCCCATGCCGACGTTGCCGCCAGCGACGGGTTCCAGTTCCGCCGTCGTCATGTCGAGGCCCCCACCTTCTCAGCGTCCGGATCGGGATCGGCGACTGATTCACGCTCAGACGGCGGCGTGGGTTTGCGCGCTCGCCACCGTTTGACCAGCACGCCCAGGCCGGCCAACCCGGCAGGGAAGAAGCCGACAACGACAATGAAAAGCAGACCCTGCGCGTAGGTCCACTCCGACGGGAAGCGTTCGGAGAAAAGGCTTTGCGCCCATGCGACTCCGATTGCACCGAGCACCGGCCCGAGCAGCGTGGTGCGCCCGCCGATGGCGACGCCGATGAGGAAGACGATCGACGGCAGGATGCCGACCTGTGACGGTGCGATGAAGCCGACGATCGGTGTGAACAGTGCTCCGGCGATGCTCGCGAAGAGCGCAGCGACGGTATAGGCCACCACTTTGATGTTGGCGGGGTCGTAGCCCAGGAACCGCACGCGTTCCTCGCCGTCGCGCACCGCGACCAGCAGCTCGCCGTAGCGGCTGTACATCAGCTGGCGCACCACGGCCACCACGATCAGCAGCACCGCTGCGGCGATGAAGTACACCATCCGCTTGTTCGCCGGGTCTTTTAGCGCAAACCCGAAGAACGTGCGAAAGTTGTTGAGCCCGTTGCTACCTCCGACACTGGTCTGCCCGACCAGCAGGATCGCGAGGGCCGCGGCGAGCGCCTGCGACAAGATCGCGAAGTACGCGCCCTTGACCCGACGCTTGAACACGCCAAGGCCAAGGGCCGCCGCGATGGCCGTTGGCAGCAGCACGATCGCCAGGAGCGTGAACGCGGGGGAGGCGAACGGCTCCCAGTACGCGGGCAAGGCACGCACTCCGGCGATTTGCATGAAGTCCGGCACACTGGTGCCGCGCAGTTGCGCGTCGGCGATCTTCAGGTGCATGCCCATCATGTAGCCGCCAAGCCCGAAGAACACGCCCTGGCCGAGCACCAGCATGCCGCCTCGACCCCACGCCAGGCCGATGCCTACGGCCACGATTGCGAAGCACAGAAACTTCCCGAGCAAACTGAGCCGGAAATCGGAGAGCACGGCGGGTGCCACCGCGAACAGAACCACCGCCGCGACGCCGAATCCTGCCCACGTCTGCCAGCGGCCCAGCAGGGTTCTCATACGAGACTCCTCGTCCGAACGGTGAACAGACCCTGCGGGCGGACCTGCAGGAAGATCACGATGATCACGAACACGATCACCTTCGCCAGTGACGCGGTGGTGCTGTACTCGATGAACGAGTTCAGGAAGCCAAGCGTGAACGCTGCGATTACGGTGCCCTTGATCTGTCCGAGTCCGCCCACCACCACGACGAGGAACGCATCGATCAGATAACTCTGTCCGATGGTCGGACTTGTCGAGCCGATGAGCGTCAATGCCACACCCGCCACCGCGGCAAGACCCGAACCGATGAAGAAGGTCGTGATATCGGTTTTCCTTGACGAGATTCCGCTCGTCTCAGCCAGATCTCGGTTCTGCACCACAGCCCGGATGCGCCGTCCCATCGGACTGACCTTCAGCATGGTCGCGAGCACGGCGACACACACGATCGCCAGCACCAGAATGAAGATGCGGGTCTTCGGTACGACCGCGCCGAGGATCTCCATACCGCCTGACAACCATGTTGGCGCTACAACGTTGACCGCCGGGGCGCCAAAGATGTCACGCGCTACCTGCTGCAGGACCAGTCCGACACCGAAGGTGACGAGCAGCGTGTCCAGCGGGCGGTCGTACATCCGCTGGATCAGCAAGACCTCCAGCAGCACACCCAGCGCCCCACCGACCACAAACCCGATCACCAACGAGATCAGCAGGGACACACCGGCGCTGGAGATGACCTGCTGTATCACATAGGCCGTGTAGCAGCCGGCCATGATGAACTCGCCGTGCGCCATGTTGATGACGCCCATCTGACCGAAGGTCAGCGACAACCCCAGGGCGGCGAGCAGCAGGATGGAGCCGAGGCTCAATCCCGTTGCCAGCTGCCCGATCAGGACATCCATGCCCGACTCAGCCGGAGAGGCCCGCGGCCCACGGGTACGTCTTCAGGTACGGGTCGGGCGTGATCGGGCCGGGCGACTGCCAGATCGTGTAGATCAACCCATCGGGGTGGATCTCGCCGATGCGTGCGGTCTTGGTGATGTGATGGTTTTCGCCGTCGATGGTGACCAAGCCCTCGGGCGCATCAAACGTGACCCCGCCGGCATTGTCCTGAATCGCCTTGACGTCGAACGACTTCGCCTTCTCGACAGTGTTCTTCCACAGATACACCGATACGTACGCCGCCTCCATCGGGTCTGACGTCGGCTTGTCGGCGCCGTACTTGTCCTTGTACGCCTTGACGAATGCCTTGTTCGCCGGGTTGTCGACTGTCTGGTAGTAGTTCCACGCGGTCAGCTGGCCCTCGATGTTCTTCGCGCCGATGCCAACGACCTCTTCCTCGGCGATCGACACCGACACCACCGGCATCTTCTGCGGCGTCAGACCGGCATTGGTGTACTCCTTGAAGAACGCCACGTTGGAGTCACCGTTGAGTGTGTTGAACACCGCGCCCGCGTTCGAGCCACGGACCTTGTTGACGATGGTGGAGAAGTCCGTTGATCCAAGCGGGGTGTAGTCCTCGCCCTTGATCTCGATGCCGTTCGCGGCGGCATACGCCTTGATGATCCGGTTGGCGGTCTGCGGGAAGACATAATCGCTGCCGACCAGATACAGCGACTTGACGCCCTTCTCCTTGAGATAGTCCAGCGCGGGCACGATCTGCTGGTTGGTAGTGGCGCCGGTGTAGAAGATGTTCTTCGACGACTCCAGGCCCTCGTATTGCACTGGGTAGTACAGCAGCGAGTTGGCGCTTTCGAAGACCGGCAGCATCGCCTTGCGGCTCGACGACGTCCAGCCGCCGAACACCGCTGCCACACAGTCACTACTGATCAGCTTCTGTGCCTTTTCGGCGAACACAGTGGGTTCGGACGCACCGTCCTCGCCCACCAGTTGGATCTGCTTGCCCAGTACACCGCCCGCGCCGTTGATCTGCTCGACAGCGAGGTCGATCGCATGGCGGACCGTCACTTCCGAAATGGCCATAGTGCCCGAGAGCGAGTTCAGCGCACCCACTTTGATCGTCGGGCCAGACGTGTCCACGCACGATGCGGCGTTTGCCGAATCCGATTCGGTCGCCTTGCTTCCGCACCCCGACAACAACAGGCTCGTTACGGCGACGACGCTTCCCGCAGCGAGAACCGATCGTTTCAACGAGGGACGTCCTTGTAGTCGCATGGACAGCCTTTCTGGAGGTAAGCAAGCCTCATCAGCCGATGAGCGCCGAAAAGAATGCGGTACTTGAGACACCGTGCGGGTGTCGAATCGGGACGTTAGATCGCCTGTGTTTCTGCGAAATGTCTGGATGTGACGAACAAATTAACCTGTCGCTTGGTCGGTATTGGTTTGCCGTTTGCCCCTTGAGGCGTAGCTGTGGATGGAAGTTGTAACGATCCGGTAGCCTCCGGCGATGTGACGGTCATGCGAACAAGGACAACCAGAGTCGGGGCTGCGTTGGTGGCGGTGGCTGCGTCAATCACGGTGGGCCAGGCCACGGCAAACGCCGATCCGGCCGCTCACCAGGTCCGGTACACGCTCACGTCGGCAGGCCCGGCAGATTTCACTCTCTACTATCTGACGGCTCAACCTCCGAGCAAGGCGGCTTATGACGCCGACGCGTACGCGTTCCTGAAGAACGATCGGGTGAGCCTGGCGCCCGGGGCGCCGTGGGTGTTCGAAACCACGATGGCAGACCCGAAATGGGCGGTCTTCACGGTCAGCAGCACCACGCATGGGGGGCAGTCCGCGCCGAATCCTCACTGCGAGATCGCCGTCGACGGTCAGGTGGTTGTGCAGCAGGACGCCCCGTACAACCTGCAATGCAAGCTGCCGGACGCTCCGATCTAACTCTCCTCGCTCGCGAAGAGTTGATAAGTCAATAGCCTGCTCGGGCACCTTGTGCAAAGGCCGATGGTTGCTTCGGCTGGCGCGTAGCGTCGTAAAAGACGCTCGAGCCGCGGGGGTTCGGCAAAGGAGCAAACCATGACTGTCAACGAAGACAAGCTCAATGCATTTGTGGGTAAAGCAGTAGGTGACCTCGGCGCCGCCATGAGCGCGGTGCTGGTCCTGATCGGCGACGAACTCGGGT
This sequence comes from uncultured Actinomycetota bacterium, assembly GCA_963766465.1. GTDB lineage: Bacteria > Actinomycetota > Actinomycetes > Mycobacteriales > Mycobacteriaceae > Mycobacterium. The sequence continues at coordinate 266,873 of CAVXZT010000007.1, read as the reverse complement.
TGTATGCGGCCCTGGCCGAAGGCCGACTGACCGTCGAGGAGCTTGCGAAGCAGACCGGCACCAACGAGCGATACGTGCGCGAATGGTTGGCCAATCAGGCCGCAGGCGGATACGTCGAATACGACAGCGCAAGCAACGAGTACTACCTCAGCGAGGAACAGGCGCTATGCCTGGCGAGCCCGAACGGGCCGATGGATCTGCCGGGCGGCTACTCGATCGTGGAGGACCTCTTCGGTGTCAAGCAGCGGGCGGTGGAGAACTTCCGAAGCGGCAAGGGCATGGAATGGGGTGAGCACCATCCGTGCTTGTTCCGGGGCACGGAACGGTTCTTCAGGGCTGGCTACAACGCGAGTCTGGTGTCGGATTGGCTGCCCGCACTCGACGGTGTCGTCGAGAAACTCAACGCAGGAGGGCGCGTCGCCGATGTGGGTTGCGGCCACGGCGTGTCGACAATCCTGATGGCACAGACATTTCCAGATTCGCAGTTCGTCGGCATCGACTATCACGATGCTTCGATCGAGACTGCGCGCGAGCATGCCGCGGAAGAGGGTGTCACTAACGCGAGCTTCGAGGTGGCCGACGCGACCTCGTATGAGGGCAGCGACTACGACCTCATTGCGTTCTTCGACTGTCTGCACGATATGGCGAATCCCGCAGGCGCGGCCCGTCATGCGAGGGAGGCGCTGAAGCCCGATGGCCATTGCATGTTGGTCGAGCCGTTCGCCGGCGATAGCCTCGCGGACAATCTCAATCCGGTCGGCCGAGTGTTCTACGGGGCGTCCTCGCTCATCTGCGTACCCGTCTCGCTCGCGCAGAACGGTCCAGCACTTGGGGCCCAGGCGGGTGAGGCCCGGCTCAAGCAGGTGATGGCGGACGACGGCGGCTTCACACGGTTCCGCCGTGCCACGGAGACTCCGTTCAACCTCGTGTTCGAGGCCCGGCCTTAGCCGGTTGACCGCACCGCGCGGACGAACGATGCGACGGCGGCACCGATTTCGTCGGCGCTGTCCTCCTGGATGAAATGCGACCCTGGCACCGAAACTTCGGTCTGATTGGGCCAGCTGCGCACGAATTCGCGGACGCGACCACGGATGAGTGCGCCGGGCTCGCCGTTGATGAACAGCTTGGGCACATCGGAAAGGGCTAGCCACGCCCCGTATTCCTCGACGATCTGGACGACGTCGGCGGGTTCACCTTCGATCGGGATATTCCTGGGCCATGACAATGTCGGGCGGCGATCCTCGCCTGCGTTGAGGAACGGCTTGCGGTAGTGGTCCATTTCCTCGTCGCTGAGCGTGCGCTGAATGGCGCCTGGCAGCACGGCCTCTACGAACATGTTGTTGTCCAGCACCATCGCCTCGCCCTGCGGGGACCGAAAGCCCTGAAAGACAGCACGAACCGGCTCGGGGAAGTCCGACCAGTCGATCGGCATCGCGACAGCTTCCATATACGCGATGCCTGCCACGCGGTCGCGATGTTGGTTGGCCCAGTCGAAGCCCAGCGCCGAACCCCAGTCGTGCAGAACGAAGATCACCCGGTCGCCGAGGTCGAGTGAGTCCCACAACGTGAATAGGTAGTCGCGCTGCTCCGCGTAGTGGTAGCGATCCGGTCCGGAGTCGTCCAGTTTGTCCGACGCGCCCATGCCGATCAGATCGCACGCGACGAGGCGACCAAACCCCTCCAGGTGGGGCATCACGTTGCGCCACAGATATGACGATGTGGGGTTGCCGTGCTGGAACACGATCGCCTCGCCCTGACCTTCGTCGATGTAGGCCATCCGCTTGCCGTTGACGTCTTTGTACTGCAGCTGCCCGTATGGCGTCGCTCCGGCCATTGGTCCTCCTCGTCGGCGAATGTGAACTTATGACACAGTTTCGTCCGAAAGGTGTGCAACAAGTTCACGTTCGACAGGAGTATCCCAATCGATCGTGTAGAGCTGTTCGGCGGCCATCGTCTTCTCGAGGTTCATCGTCTTGACCATCAGTGGCAGCAGCAGCCGCATCATGCGCTGCGCAACCGGCCCCGGCGCCTTGGCGTGGCTGATGCGCGCGCCGCGGGCGGCGATCTTCTCCACCCTCGGGCGGCGCAGCCGTTCGTAGGCAGTGAACGCCGACGCCACGTCGGGCAGGTCGCGCAGGCAGCGGGCGAGCTGTATCGCGCTCTCCATTGCGAGTGAGGCGCCCTGCCCGGTGCTGTTGGACGGCGCATGGACGGCATCGCCGACGAGCACCATGCGGCCGCGGTGCCAGTGGGGGACCGGAGGCATGATGTGCAGCCCACCGACCGCCTGCAGGGTTTCGCTCGTGGTTTCGGCGGCCAGGCGTGCGCCGGGGATGTCGTTGGCGTAGGCGCCGCGCAGCGTGTGCAGCCAGTCTTCGGCCGCGACGGTCCGGGCTTCCTTCAGGCTGAGGTATTGCGGCGACGGCAGATTCGCGCCCCAACCGATGCGGCCGTCGGGCCGTTTCCAGTACAGGTAGTACGCCCGCCGCCCGAACGCGAACGTCATGGTTCCCGGCTCAAGGGCGCTGGTATCAGGCGCGTCACCGACGATGCCCTCGAAGCCGAGCAGTCCGAGGTAGCGGGCGCCGGGTGCATCGGGGTCGATCAGCCTGCGGACCGCCGAGTGCACGCCGTCGGCGCCGATCAGCACATCCGCGCTGGCGCTGCTGCCGTCGGTGAAGTGTGCGGTGACTCCATCGGGGTGTTCGTCGACGCGAATCAGCTTCTTGGCGTCGTGAATTCGCACACCGGATCGCTCCGCCCGTTCGCGAAGGATGCGGAGCAGCGCGCCGCGATCGATGAGCTGACGGGGTGGTAGTCCTTGCGGAGTCGGCATACTGCGGCCCGGCTTGCTGGCAATCGACATCAGCGAGCGCGTGATCGGAACGCCGGCTGTGCGGACGGGATCGTCGGCGCCGATGATGCGCAAGGCGGCCAGGCCGTTGGGCTCCAGCGCCAGCGAGCCGCCGATACCGTTGGCCGAGGCCGGATCGGAAGGGCGGGCTTCGTATATGGCGACGTCGATGCCTGCCATCGCCAGTGCGGTGGCCGCGACCGGTCCGGCGATTCCGCCGCCGATCACGAGAGCGGTCTGTACTGCGGGCATGGTCTCTCCTCTACTTTTCAGGTGCGGTGAATTCGGAAGGCATTTGGCCGGTTTCATGGAACCTGCGCCACGCGTCGAGATGGGGGAATGTGCCGGTCGAGATCTCATCGAGCAGCGATCGCACCCAGCCGGCTTCCGCCCGCGTCATCGCAATCCGGTACTCGTCCTCGATCAGAAACAGCCGCGGCACGTTTGATGCCTCCGCGAGCAGCGCGGTCATCGAGTCGACAGATTGCGACAGCCGGTCGAGCCGCCGTTGCAACAGGTCGATGACGTCCTGCGGGGTCAGCACCGCCAATACGGACAGCCCGGCGATGAAACGGGTGTGTTCAGCCTCGGGTTCGGCGATCAGCTCACGTGTCCACGCGATCAATTCGTCGCGCCCGGCGTCGGTGATCTGGTACATCGTGCGCTCGGGTCGGGCGCCCTGGCGGGTGACGCCGATCGCTTCGAGGTAGCCGTTCTTCTCCAGGTTCTGCACGACGGTGTAGAGCGAGCCCCACTTGATGTCCATGTCGCGGTCCTTGCCGCGGGCCCGCATGACCGACGCCATCTCGTAGCGGTGCATCGGCCGCTGCACGATCGTGGCCAGCACAGCGAGCGCCATCAGGTTCGCGACCTTGCGCTTCTCGGCCATGTCCACCTCTCTCGAGCCATTACTCGTCAACGAATATACGTATACGAGTAATGCAGACACAAGGCTTGACATTGGATCGAACAGGCGTTCGAATATGACTATGCGGTGGGATGGCCAGGGGGTCAGCGTCGACGATGGCGCCCTGCCTGGCCTGCAGCGCATCGGCTTCGTCCGCACCGTTCGCACGCCGCAGTTCGAGGGCATCACGTTCCACGAGGTGCTCTGCAAGTCAGCGTTGAACAAGGTGCCCAAGGCGTCGATGCTCCCGTTCAACTACACAGTCAACGGCTACCGCGGGTGCTCCCACGCCTGTCGCTATTGCTTCGCCAGACCCACGCACGAGTACCTCGACCTGGACTGCGGCACCGACTTCGACACCCAGGTCGTCGTCAAGACCAACGTCGCCGATGTGCTGGGTCGCGAACTGCGCCGCCCGTCGTGGCGGCGGGAGACCGTCGCGCTGGGCACCAACACCGACCCCTATCAACGGGCCGAGGGGCGGTACGCCCTGATGCCGGGAATCATCGGTGCGCTAGCCGATTCCGGCACACCGTTTTCGATTCTCACCAAGGGCACGCTGCTGCGCCGCGATCTCCCGCTCATCACCGAGGCCGCCCGACACGTCGACGTCAGCGTCGCGGTATCGCTTGCGGTCGGCGATCCCGAACTACACAAGGACGTCGAACCCGGCACACCGTCACCCCATGCCCGGCTGGGGCTGATCTCCGCGATCCGCGACGCAGGCCTGGGCTGTCACGTCATGGTCGCGCCCGTGCTGCCGCGATTGACCGATTCCGTCGAGCACCTCGATTCGCTGCTGGCCCAGATCGCCGCTGCCGGCGCAACGGGGGTGACGGTGTTCGGCCTGCATCTGCGTGGCTCGACACGCGGCTGGTTTATGGGCTGGTTGGCGAAGTCACACCCAGAGCTGGTGGGGGATTATCGCGAGTTGTACAGGCGCGGCGCGTATCTGCCGTCGGATTACCGAAACATGCTGCACAACAGGGTCAAACCGCTTGTGGCCAAGCACGGCCTTGCGCCTGACCGTCGGTCCTTCCGAGCGGCTGAAGTTCCAGCGGCCCCGGTCGCGGAAGTTCATCAGCCGACGCTGTTCTAGCCCTTGTTGCGCTTGACCTGATTGAACGGCACGCCACGGTCGGCCGCGAGCTCGCGCGGGAAGCCAAGTACGCGTTCGCCGATGATGTTGCGCGCGATCTCGGTGGTACCGCCGCCGAGGGCCGCGGTCTGCCGCGACAGGTATCGCTCGCCGTAGCGGATCAGATCGTTGTCAACGTCGACCACACCGGAGCTCCCGGAAAGGGCCAGCACGGTGTCGAACTCGAGATGATGAGTGTCTGCGTGCGTGACCCGGATGATCGATCCCGCCGCCGGGGGCAGCGAGCCGTCGAGGACACCGTGATAGACGTGGCCGATCAGCTGCTCCCGTACCGCGCGGTGCACCAACGCCCTGCCCGCTCTCTCACGGAGTCGCTCGTTGCCGCTCTGCCCCAACGATGCCAAGAGCGCGACATAGTCGATGGGCACATCGGACTTGCCCTCGGCGCCGATACCGCTGGCGAACTCGGAGCCGCCTCCGACCGCACGCCGTTCGTGATAGAGCTGCCGAGATGCCACGTGCCAGCCGCCGTTGACCTCGCCGACGACGGCATCGTCACCGAGCTCGAGGTTGTCGAAGAACTCCTCGCAGAACTCGACCGACCCGTTGACCTGCTTGATGCGCCGCAGCGTTATGCCTGGGCTGTTGATCGGAACCATGAACATCGTCAGACCCTCGTGCTTCGGCGCATCCCAATCGGTGCGCGCCAGCATCAGCCCGTAGTCGGCGGCGAAAGCGCTTGTGCTCCAAGTCTTCGCGCCGTTGATGACCCACTTGTCGCCGACGCGGTCGGCCCTGGTGATGACGCCGGCCAGATCTGATCCGCCGCTGGGCTCAGAAAGGAGCTGCACCAGCACCTCGTCGCCACGTAGCACGGCCGAGATGTGCTGACGCTTCTGATCTTCGGATGCGGTGTCCAGGATGGTCGCGGCGCAGATCGTGAATGTCGGGGTGTTGAGGATGATCGGTAGTTCGTAGCAACGGGATTCGTTGTCGAACGCCTTCTGAAAGGCGATAGGCAGGCCGAGGCCGCCGTACTCCCGCGGGAAGCAGATGCCGGCGAAACCGCCGTCGTACAACATCTTTTGAAGCTCGCGGGCGCGCACCCACGGCTCCTCTTCACCCCGGTCGTGTTCTGGCGGGTTGTTGGGATCGATCGGTGGCATGTTCTCCGCCAGCCACGCCCGAGCCCGCGCCGCGAACTCCTCGACCGACTCGGTCGTCTCGGTCGGTACCGACGCCGTTTCGGTCATGAGGCCGACTCCAATCCCCAGCTTGCGCGTGGGCCCAGCTCGGTGAGCGCATAGACATGAAGGTTGTGGTCTTCGGGTGTGCCGAACATCGAGCGGTACAAGGTGGCTCGGCGCAGGAACAGATGCAGGTCGTGCTCCCACGTCACGCCGATGCCGCCGTGCAGCTGGACGCAGTCCTGCAGCATTTGCGGCGCATGTTCACCCACATAGGATTTCGCCACGCTCACCGCCATGTCGGCACCAGGCGAACGGGCGGCGACTTCCGTCACCGCCGCATTCGTCGTCGCCCTGCACGCCTCGAAGAAGATCTTCAGATCGGCGTACTTGTGTTTGAGCGCCTGGTACGAGCCCAGCGGTCGGCCGAACGAGTGCCGGTCGAAGCCCCACTGGATAGTGAAGGCCAGCACCGTGTCGAGTATGCCGACCACCTCCGCGCACTGCAGCACCTGCGCGATCTGGCTCTGCCGCGCGATCAGATCCTCGGTCTGCTCGGCCGACCCGACGACCGCTGAGGCGTCGACCTCGACACCATCGAAATGCACGCGGGCGTAACGCTTCACCAGGTCGATGGATCGCTGTCGCTCGGTACTCACCCCGGACGCATCCGTCGGCACCATGAACTGGCGCAGCGCGCCGTCGCACCGCGCCACCACGAGCAGCACCCCGCTTTCGGCGCCTGCCTCGACGCGGTCCTTCGCGCCGTCGAGGCGGAAACCTGCCGCGGTTGGCGTCGCAGTGACCGTGGTGTCCAACGGAGACCACGGTTTGCCCGGCTCATACACCGCCCAGGACGCTACGAGGTCACCCGATACCAGGGCTTCGATTGTCTCCTCGTGGTTTTCGGGCGCCTCCACCAGACCTGCGAGCACGGTGCTCACCGGGTGAAGCGGGCCGGGGGCGACGGTCTTGCCCGCGAGTTCGGCAACGAGGGCGAGGTCCCGCACCCCGTCACCGGACACACTTCCGCCGCCGAGGCTCTCTGGCACAAGCAGGCTTGTCCAGCCGAGTTCGGCTGCCCGGCGCCACCAATCGGGCTGGAACGAGGCGCCGGCTTCGTGAAGTTCACGCAGCCGGCTCAGCGGTGCTTCCTTCTCGAGGAAAGACTGCGTCGTCGAGGCGAAGAGCAGGACTTCTGGATTTGCGACGTCCGTCATTCGGCTCAGGCGAATTCCATGGTCGGCACACCGGGCTTGTGGACGATCTCGTTGGGGATCTTGAACAGGTTGATCATGTTGCCACCCATGACCTTTCGCTGCCCATCCTCATCGAGCCCCTGAAGGTCGTCGATCAGATTGGTCGGCTCTGCCAAGCCCTCCGGGTGGGGCCAGTCAGAACCGAAGATCACCCGGTCGACGCCGCACAACTCGGCCATCTGAGCGAAGTCGTCCTCCCAGAACGGTGCCACGTAGACGCCGCGGCGGAACGCCTCGATCGGATCCTCCAGGAAGCCCTGCGGCATCTTCGAGTAGACGTTCTTGAACTGCTTGAACAGGTAGGGCACCCAATCCGCACCGTTCTCGATCGACAGGACGCGCAGATCCGGGTTGCGGGTCAACGCACCGTGGCAGACCAGCGCGGCCATGGTGTCCTCGATGGGCCGCTTGCCCATCGCGACCATGCGGAACGAGGTGGGCGCGAACGGCTTGAACTCGTCGCCGGGCTCCCAGTCGTTGAGGTACTCGGAGTATCCGCTGTCCGATGCGTGCATCGACACGGGGATGCCGGCCTTGACGCAGGCGTCCCAGAACGGGTCGAACTCTTCGATGCCCAGCGAGCGGGTTCCGCGGTAACCGGGCACGGGCGCCGGCCTGACCAGGACGGTCTTGGCGCCGCGCTCCAGACACCACTCCAATTCCTCGAGTGCGCGGTCGACATTGCCCAGGTTGATCACCGGGGTCGAGAAGATGCGGTCCTCGTAGTTGAACTGCCAGGTCTCGTACATCCACTGGTTCAGCGCATGAACGATGTCGAGGATCAGGTCGGGATCGTCCTTGAGTCGCTCCTCGACAAGGCTGGCCAGTGTCGGGAACATCAGCGTGTAGTCGAGGGCGAGGCTGTCCATTACCTCAAGGCGTGCCTCGGGGTTGCGGAAAGCGGGAACCGCTTTCATGGGCTTGCCCATCACCTCGCGGAAGCTCTTGCCGCCGCTGCCGTGCCGGAAGTACTCCTCCTGGGCTCCGGGCCGGGCGACCACCTCGAAGGTTGGGTTGGGGATGTAGTCGCTGACCACATTGCGCACCATGATTTTGGTGCGGCCGCGGACGTCGATGTAGTCGATGACGCCCTTGCGGTGGTCCGGAAGGAACTGGGTGAGTGCTTCCTTCGGCTCGTAGAAGTGGTTGTCCGCGTCGAACACGGGATACGGGAGCTTGCGGGCCATTTCCGCCTCCTGGAAGTCTTGTCTCGGGCTGGTGGTAATGACATTACCACGTCTGGACCAGCGAAAACACCACCCCCGGTGAGGGATTTTTCACATCGGTACGGCGCAGGTCAGACGGGGTCGCGGCGGCTCACGAGGCCGCTGACGCAGAAGTCGTAGATATGGTCGGCATCGACAGGAACGCCGTTCAATTCGGCGCCGAGGACTTGCAACCGCATGGCGCCGAGTGCCGACTGCATGATCAGGGCGGCGGTGGCATCCACGTCGAGTCCGGCGCGGAACGAACCGTCGGCGACGCCGCGGTTGATGATGTCCTTGATCAACTCATGCACCGGTGAGAGCACCCTGGCGTACTCGCGAGGCAGCTGCTCGGCGAGGTGATCGTTGTAATACGTGAGGCCCCGATTGACCTTGTCCTGTGTGGTTGATTCGGCGGGTGTGCAGATGCGGTCGATGAGCACCCGCAGGGCTGCGACAGCCGGCAGGCCTGTCGTGTCCTCGCGCCATTTGCGCGTCGACTCCGACATGATCTTGTCGATCAGCGCCAGCAGGAGTTCGTCTTTCGTGGAGAAGTGCTGGTAAAAGGAACGCAGCGAGGTTTTCGACCGCTCAACGACCTCGAGCACGGTGAAGTCGGTGCGCCCGGTCTCGCCGAGGATCGCAAGCGCCGATTTCATGAAGCGCCGTTCGCGGGGTTCGGTATCGACACCGCCAGTGTCCGGCGGCCGTCCTGTCGACTTCGGCATGGTAATGACGTTACCGCTTTTGCGGAAGCTCGGTTACTGTTCCCACACATGACGACAGACTCAGCGCAGGCGCCGTGGACCGTTCAGGGACTGCTGGACCTGTTCGACGTGCCGCCCGATGGAGAGAACACGTTCATCGCCGAAACCGGACCCGCAGGCGAAGATGAGCGACAGGTCGTCGAAGGCACGCAGGTGTTGGCGCAGGCGATTGTCGCTGCGGCCAAACGGTTTCCGGAAAAGTCGGTGCGGTCGGTGTATGCGGTGTTCGCCCGCGCGGTGATGGTCGGGGCCGGGCCGGTCGAGCTCGAGATCGATGTGATCAGCGAGGGCCGCTCCACTGCCACCGCGATCGTCGCGGCAAAGCAGAACGGCAAGCGGTGCATCACGGCCACGGTCCTTCTCGACGTCCCGACGCCAGATGTGATCCGCCATCACCTACCGCGGCCCGCGATCGCCCCGCCCGCGGACGCGAACGTCTCGCCGATGCCGATGGTCGGGCGTGAGCTGCGCCTTGTCGACGTCGTCGATGTCAACAGCCCCGACGAGGTCGGGCCTCCGGAGCTTTACGCCTGGCTGCACTACGACCCGATCCCGAGCCGCGACGACCTGGCCAAGGCGCTGATCGCATATTTCACGGGGCACCTTGGGATTTCGACGACGATGCGCGCGCACGAGGGCATCGGCACCGCACAGTCACACCTCACGGTTTCGACCGCACCGATGACCGTGTCCGTCAGCTTCCACGAGCCGGTGCGCTGGGACGGCTGGATCCTCTACACCCATGAGAGCACGCAGGTCGGCGCGGGCATGTCGTATGTCCGGGGTGCGGTGCACACCGAGGAGGGTGAGCTCATCGCGTCGTTCGCGCAGGACGCGTTGATCCGGCCGCTGCGGACTACCGATACCTCGATCAAGGAGCAGTCGCGACTCTAGGAGTTGCGTCGAACGTTCCTTACCGCTCGAGATTTTGCAGAATTTTCGAGCGGTAAGGAACGTTCGGCAGCCTTTAGATCTTCAGGTAGCCCTTGTCAGCGGGGATCTGGGCCGCGGTCACCAGTGACGACGCATCGCTGGCCAGCCACAACACGATGTCGGACACCAGATTCGGGTCGGCCAGCGAGTCGGTGGGCAGCGCACCCGGCGAGAAGCTGTGAATGTAGGTCTGATGGTCGGCGAACATCTGCCACATCGACGCGTCGTTGCCCATCGGGGTGTCCGTGCCGTACGGGTGCACGGAGTTGACCCGGATCCCGAACTCGCCGAGCTCGACGGCCAACGAGTTGGTCAGGGCGACGACGCCGAACTTGCTGGCGCAGTAGTGACCGGCACCCGGCACGGCCTTGATTCCTGCCGCGGAGCTGATGTTGATGATCGATCCGCCGTTGCCCGCCTCGATCATCGGAGGCACCACCGCCTTGATGGTGTTGAACAGCCCGGTGAGGTTGATGTCGATGACGTCCTGCCACTGCTGCGCCGAAATCTCCCATAGCCGGCCCCAATTCAGCACGCCGGCATTGGCGACGACGATGTCGAGGCGCCCGAACTGCTCCAAGGCGTCGGCGATCACCCGGTGCTGTCCGGCCGCGTCGCGGACGTCGACCTCATCGGCGAAGATCTTGCGGCCCTCGCCCTCGACCAGGCTCACGGTCTCGGCGAGGTCCTCCGGCTGCGCAGGCGGATAGCCGTTGTGTTCGGCGACCGGCGCGCACGCGTCGATGGCAACGATGTCTGCGCCCGCGCGCGCCAACCGGATGCAGTGCGACCGGCCTTGGCCGCGTGCGGCTCCCGTCACATAAGCGACCTTGCCTGCCAACGGGGCATCGGGATTCGTCATGCAGGCATCTCCTTCGGAAGGGGTGCGGACACCGCGGCCCGCGTAGAGAACTCGTAGTCGGACAGCGGCGACCGGCGCGCGAATCGCCTTGAGCCGGTGATGGTTTGCGGTCGGTAGTAGACGACCTCTTGTTGGGAGTTGATGAAGTAGCTGTTCAGACCGCGGTTGCAATCGACGATGTAGACCTGAATCGCCTTGCCGTGATGACGCATCCGCGCGTTCCAGCGGTTGAACGCATCCTGGCTGACCTCGACGACGTGAAGGCCGCGGCGGCGAGTCTCATCGATCATCCGTACCGCATGCTCGGCCATCGTCTCGTCGTAGTCCATCCACGCGAAACCGACGAAGCCGGACGGCCCGACGATCTCCCACCGGTTGGGCAGGCGCGGATGCGAAGTGCCGGCGTAGCTGCGCATTCCGTGTGCGCGGTAGAACTTGGCGAGATCGAAGCCGTTGGAGCCCAGAACCGTTCCGGGCCGATAGGTCTCCGGATCAGTCCACAGCTCGTAGCCGGTAGCCGCCACGATCAGATCGGCCTCTCGTTCCACGCCGTCAGTGGTGCGTACCCCATTGCGGGTGATCCGCTCGATCGGCGCGGTGATCAGCGCGGTGTTGGAGTTGTTCAGCGCCTTGAAGAATGCGCTGGAGATGACGGGCCGTTTGGCGAGGATCCCAATCCGGGGGACGAGCACTTTTCGGTAGGTGGGGTCGTCGACCGTCGCATGAAGCAGCAGGCGGTACAGCAGCCGGGACCACTTGTCGTAGAGCGGCAGGACACGGGCGAGCGCCCTGTCGGACAGCCGCGGGAGCAGATGCACGATCGGCGCGACCATGAAGGCGTCCATCGACACCCGGCCCAGTGCATTCACCGCTGCGATGACACCGGGCAGGCGCAACACCTTGTGCGCCAACGGCGAGAACTCGAAATCGACCTTCGGCAGCACCCAGCCCGGCGTGCGCTGGTAGACGTTAAGCCTTTCGGCCCGCTCCGAGAGTGCCGCGGCGATCTGCACGCCGCTGGAGCCGGTTCCGATGACCGCGATCCGCTTGCCGCAGGTGTCATAGTCGTCATCCCACGCGTTGGGCCGCAGGATCGTTCCCTCGAAGCCATCGATGCCGTCGATGTCGACCTTCGTCTTGGCGTTGATGTAGCCGCCGACCGAGCTGATCACAAACCGCGCCGTCACCGTCGGCTGATCGCGAACCTCGAGCCGCCACACACCCGAGATGTCATCCCACTTCTGTTGCACCACTTCGGAGTTAGCGCGTAGATGCGCATAAAGGCCGAGTTGACGCGCAGTGTCTTGAAAGTAGCGATAGAGCTCGGGACCTGGCGCGAACAGCCGGCTCCAGTTTGGGTTCGGGCGGAACGACAGCTGATACCACAGCGAGGGGATGTCGACGGCAAGGCCGGGGTAGTGGTTGTCGCGCCACGTGCCGCCGAAGTCGTCGGCGCGTTCGAGAATGACGAAGCTGGTGATTCCCTTCTTGCGCAACAGGTGCGCTGCGGCGATGCCGCCGGGCCCGGCGCCGATGATCGCGACCTCGTACTCCGGTTCAGTCATGCGAGGCTCCCGCCAGGCCCGTGACGATGTGATCCGACACGAAGCGCCGCACCGCCCGAGGGCTGTCCAGGTTTACCCCGATGGGCGGTAACAGCTCGAAACTCAACAACATTCGCACAATCCATTCGCTCGCCCGCCCGGGATCGACCCCGGCTCCGACTTCTCCGCGCTTCTGCGCCGCGCGTACACGTGGCTTCCACAACTCGATGGAGCGCTTCATCAGGTCCTCGCCGACGTTGCGCAGCAGCAGCACCAGAACGCTTTCGTTGATGCCACGCGGCGCGACCGAGTCGGAGTTCTGTCGGTGTGCGCAGATCACCACCGCCGCCGCGGCTACCTGGTCGGCCAATGTCGATTCCTTGTCGACCTCGGCGGCCATCGTCTGTGTGAACGACGACGCCAGATGGTCGAGCGCGGTCTTGATCGCGTGGTCGCGGCTGCCCAGCGCGTTGTGCACCGTGCCGCGAGAGACGCCTGCGGCCTCTGCGACGGCGGTGAGGCTGAACTGGCGCGGGCCGAGGCGACGCAGCGTTTCGGTGGTGGCCGCCAGCAAGGTGGGGGACACCGACCGCTGCTGGGCGCGCATTTGAACACATTAGCGATATGTGTTCAATGTGGTCAATGGCTGGTCATTGATCGCTGACGTCATGGGCGTGGTGGACGATGTCGTGCAGGTGGTACACCGAGATCGTGGCGATGGTGAACTCGCTGCCGTTGCTGCGAAACCCGCGCCGCGGCCATGCGTCGGCAGGCACATTCGCGTAGGTGTCGGCTACGACGCTTGCTGCGTCGAACAGCTCGGTGGCCACCGTTGCCGGATCCTGGGAGGCGTAGTCGTCGGCGATCGCCGTCTCGTCCTGGTCCCAGTTGGGGAACTGCGGTTCATCCTCGTTCAGCATCAACCGGACCCGGTGATTGAAGATTCGGTGCACGTCGCGGATGTGGCAGCCGTATTCAAGCGTGGACCACACGGCGGGTTGAGGTCGCCGCTCCGTCCCTGGCTGGCCGAGTCGGCGTACCCAGTTGGTGGCGTCGTCGCGGATCCGGTCGGCGACCTGCGTGTGGTGGACCGCTGCGGGATCAAAACCGCACTCGGGGCACTGCCGGTCGAGCACCCAGGTCCAGTCCTTGGAATCGGGTTCGATGGGCTCAGGGGTCACGCCACCAGTGTGGCAGCCACTTCGCGCAGTTTCGTACCGGCGCCCGACGCGATCGGTTCCCCATGGCCGAAGCAGGCCGTTTCGACGTCAAGGGCGGCCAGCCGGCGAAACGACTCAACAGTTCGCGCCCTGTCCTGATTGAAGACGCCCAGCATGACGGTGCCGACGTTGGCGATGGTGTCGCCGGTGAACAGCACGCCGTGGCGGGGCAGGTGGATCGCGATGCTGCCCTCGGTGTGGCCGGGGATCGACAGGATCTCGGCGCCGCCACCGAAATCGAGTACATCGCCGTCGATGAGCTCCCTGTCCACGGGCACAGGCGGTGTAGTGTCGGGCAGGCCAGCCGAAACCCGTTGATGGATAGGCACTTCCCAATCCTCGAACACCGGCGGTGGCACCGCCGCACCCGTCCGGATCGCAGCCGCATCACCGGCTCCGGCTAGCACAGCCGCCCCGGCGGACGCTCGAAGCTCTGCGGCCGACCCGATGTGGTCGACGTGGCCGTGCTGCAGGCCCTCGGCCGCGGAAGAGGATCAGCTACCGGCGAAACAGCGTGATCGGTACGCTTCGTCCGGTGACGTCTACGGTCGGGATTCGCCTGCTGTTCGCAGGCACCGTGGCGCTGTTCGCCGTGCAACTGTTCCTCATCACCGAGAAGATCGAGCCGTATCCCGCGTTGACCATGCCGGCGTTCAATGGTCATCCGCTGGAAACCAACGTCCTCGTCGTCGAAAAGCCCGAATTCCGAGTGCAGTTCGCCGATGGGCAGGCGGAAGTCGTCGGATATCAAGATCTTCTGCCGAAGACACCGCTGGATGCTCTGCCAATCTTCAAGAACGCCTTTCCGTTCTACGATTTCGCGATCGATGACGACACACTGGCTTGGCTCCAAACGAACATTGCCCGACGTTTTCCCGGAAGGACACCGTCGGGCGTCGACGTGATTTGGCGCAAGGCGGCGCACGACCTCAATCATCCCGACGCCGTCACGTACACGACGGTACGCACCGTCCACCTCGACTTCGTTCCCCAGCGGTGAACGCATTCGAGAAGTTCGATCGATGGGTCCAAGAGGGTCCCTTTACCCCTGTGGATCTCGGCCTATATCGGATCATCTACGCGGTCGCAACCTTGCTCACCGTCTCCGACATCCAGTGGCTCAGTGCCTATCCCGACTCGATCATCGATGCGCCGCCTGGGCCGTTTCAGCTGATGTCCGGTTTCCCGTCTCCTGCGGTACTCGTCGGGTTGGAAGTGCTGCGGACACTAGCGCTTGCGCTGCTCGCTTTTGGCATATGGACACGGTGGGTGTCAGTCGCGGTAGCAGTGTTACTGCTCATCACATATGGCTTGACGTACTCCGTCGGCAAAATCGACCACACCATCTTGGTGGTGCTCGCACCGCTGATACTGTCCTTCGCGCATTGGGGCCGTCGCGTCTCGGTTGATGCGTTGTTGAGCAGGCGCGTACCGGAACACCAGCCCCAATGGCCGTTGCGTTTCCTCGCACTCGTGGTCGGCTTGTCGTTCTTGGCGGCGGCCTGGGTCAAGCTGACAACCGGATGGCTCTCGCCATCCACCCAAGCGGCCCTTGGACATTCGCTCGTGAGGTTCTACAGCTACGACACGGAGTCCTGGTCGGTGCAATGGGTCGCGGCCACCAGTCATCTGCGCTTCGCGTGGGAGCTCATCGACTGGCTGACCGTGGCAATGGAGTTCGCGATCATTGTCGCGATGCCGTGGTGGCGTGCATTTCGTATTGCGCTTGCCGTGGCGGTGTTGTTCCACCTGGGTGTATACCTCGCGATGGACATCGATTTCTCGTTCAACGTGGTCGTGTACGGCGCGTTCGTCTCGTGGGCGATGCTGCTACGGCGGAAACGTCCCTCCGAACGCGCGTTGGCCGCCATGCAACCTGGCACGGCGGTGTTGTTCGCGCTCTCCGTCCTGACCCTCAGCGGCGCAGCGTGGTTCGTGACGTCGAGTATGCCCGGCATCGGTATTATTGCCGGCGTGGTGATCGTATTGACAGGTGCCGCAATCGGTATCGGATATCTAGTGCGCCAGATCGTGCTTGTCACCCGGCGAGCACTGCCGACCTGAGCACGTCGAGCGGGAGCCCGCCAAGATCCAGTGCCACGCTGTGAAATTCCTTCAATGACAGGCCGCGACCCAACATCTCGTCGCGCAGCACCTGCCAAAATCGCTGTCCGATCGCATACGACGGAGCCTGGCCGGGCCAGCCAAGGTATCGGTCCAGCTCGAAGCGCAGATTCTCCTCGGCCATCGCGCTGTGCGACTGTAGGAACACCCACGCCCGCTCCGCGTCCCACACGCCGCCGTCCGGTGCCGTCAGCCCGCAGTGCACACCGATGTCGATCACGACGCGCGCGGCCCGGAAGCGTTGGGCGTCCAGCATTCCCAACCGGTTACCGGCGTCGTCCAGCCAGCCGAGTTCGGCCATCAAGCGCTCGGCGTACAGCGCCCAGCCCTCGCCGTGACCCGACACCCAGCAGGCCATCCGGCGCCACCGGTTCAACCGGTCTGAGGAGGCGACCGCCCGGCCAACCTGTAGGTGGTGACCGGGCACGCCCTCATGGAACACCGTGGTCGTTTCCTGCCAGGTGCGAAACGTGTCAACCCCGGGCGGAACCGACCACCACATCCGTCCGGGACGGCTCAGGTCCTCGGACGGCCCTGTGTAGTAGATGCCGCCGGTCTGGGTGGGAGCGATACGGCATTCCAGTGTGTGCAGGGCAGGGGCGATGTCGAAGTGCTTGTCGGCCAGCGATTCCACCGCGCGGTCGGAAAGATCCTGCATCCATGCCTGAAGCGCGTCGGTGCCATGCACCAGGTAGCGGGGCTCGTCGTCCAGTCGTCGCAGTGTCTCACTGACCGACGTCCCTGGATAGAGCAGATTTGCGATCGATTCCTGTTCGGCAACAATGCTTTCCAACTGACCAAGGCCCCACTGATAGGTCTCGTCGAGGTCGACGGCGGTGCCGAGGAACTCCCGCGACAGCAACCGGTACGCGTCGCGGCCGAACGCGTCCTCACGCAGAGCATGCGGTGCAATCTCATCGCGCAGCACCACGCTGAGCATGCCGTAGGAATCGGCCGCCGCGGCCGCACGTTCTTGCAGTTCGGCATGCAGCGCCGCGTTTCCCGGCGCCGCCTGGGCCACCATGTCCACGAACAGCTGCTGGACCTGGCCGGCCTGGTCGATGCCACACGCAACCTGCCGAGCCGCGGGCGCACGCCCCGCCGCCACCGCGGCCCGTAGTGCATCGGCGTAGCCCGCGACTCGGTCGGGCACCTTCGACATCCGCCCGCCGATCAGTGCCCAATCCTCGTCGGTGTCGGTGGCCATCAGGTCGAACACGTCGCGCATCGACTGCAGCGGCGACGCGATCACGTTCAGGTCGCCGACGTCCAACCCAGCGTCGTGCAACTCGATCTGCAGACCGAGTCGTTCGCGCATCGCCGCGATAGTCACCCGGTCGACGTCGTCAACCGGGCTTGCTCCTCCGAGGTCCCGCAACGCCGCTCGGGCGGCGTCGACGCGGGCGGTTACGCCGTCCGGGGAGTAGTCGGTGACGTCGTCATCGTGGCCGAGGATGCCCATTTCCGTTGCCGCGCAAGGGTCGAGCGCGGCGAACGCGTCGAGGTAGCGGTCGGCAACGGCATCGACGGCCGTGGCAGGCCTAACCAAGGTTGTCGGTGGCGAAGGTGTCGCACTTCTTGGCGTCGCCGGTCTGGTAGCCGACGGTGAACCATTTCTGTCGCTGTTCGGACGAGCCGTGTGTCCACGATTCGGGGTTGACCCGGCCAGTCATCTCCTTCTGGATGCGGTCGTCGCCAACCGACGAAGCGGCAGAGAGAGCGTCGGCAATGTCCTTGTCGCTCAACGGCTCAAGGAACGTCACATCGGTGCCCTGCTGTTTGGTGATCGACGCGTAATGCGCCCACACACCTGCGTAGCAGTCGGCCTGTAGTTCGGTACGCACACCGCCGCCCGTCGCACCTTCAGGATCCTGCTGTGCGCGGCCGAGAACACCCAACAGGTTCTGCACGTGGTGGCCGTACTCGTGGGCAACCACATACTCCTGTGCCAACGGGCCACCGCTGGAACCGAACTGGTCGACCAGCGTTTGGAAGAAGTCGGTGTCGAAGTACGCGGTCTGGTCCACCGGGCAGTAGAAGGGACCCACGTCGCTGGTGGCGGGCCCGCAACCGGTCTGCACCTGACCCTTGAACAGCATGGTGTGCGGTTTGGTGTAGCCCCGCAGCTGTTGCTGCCATACCCCGTCCACCGAGTTCGTGGTCGCCACCACGCGGCACTCCACATACTTGTTGGCGTCGGCACCGGTTTTGCAGTGGCTCAAGTCGTATCCGGGCGCCTCGACGCCGCCCGTGTTGATCTGTTGCTGCTCCGGTATCACCGTGCTGGGATCGACGCCAAGGAACAGCGCGAGGACTACGATTATCAGCCCGCCGAGGCCTCCGCCGATCGCGATTCCGCGGCCGGGCCCGCGACCACCGCCAGTCGAGATGTTGGTCGTGTCGATCTGCATACCCTCGTTGAAGGTCATCGCACCACTCCGTCGCTCGCACACGCTGGTTGGACCCATGCTTGTCCAGCTTTGCACACTACGATTTGGGTGTGGCGGTCGTTGCGGGACATTCCACGGTCGTACACACGGCTTTGGGCGATCTACGCGGCACCACCGAAGGCGGTGTCGGCGTGTGGCGCGGTGTGCCGTACGCCGAGCAGCCGGTGGGCGAGCGCCGGTTTCTGGCGCCCGCTCCATTGCGGCAGTGGACTGGACTGCGCGATGCGTTCGAGCACGGACCGCTCCCGCCGCAGAGCAAGTCATTCGTCGGCGGTGGTCGCGACGATCCGAAGGTGCGCGACGAGGCATGTCTGACTTTGACGGTGTGGTCGCCCGACACCACTGCCTCGCTCCCGGTGATGGTGTGGATTCCCGGCGGCGCATTCGTGTTCGGCGCTGGCCAGTTCCAGCTCTACAACGGGTCGCGATTGGCGGCCAACGGAAATGTGGTGGTGGTCAACATCACCTACCGCATCGGAGTGTTCGGCGGTCTTGAACTCAGCGATCTCGGCGACGGCTACGACGACAACCTTGCGCTGCGCGATCAGCTGGCGGCGCTTCGCTGGATTCGCGAGAACATCGCCGCGTTCGGCGGCGACCCAGACCGGGTGACCGTGTTCGGCGAGTCGGCGGGGGCGACGTCGGTGCTTGCACTGTTGGCCAGTCCAGCAGCCGACGGCCTGTTTCGTCGCGCGATCGCACAAAGCCCTGCACTGCCGCTGATCGCCGACCGCGAGCTGCGGGCAAGGCGGGCGCACGAGTTCCTGCAGCGGCTGGGTGTGAGCGTCGCCGAGGTCAAGGGGCTGCCGCAGCGGCAACTGCGCCGCGCCGCGGGCCGGCTGCAGCTCAAGAGCGCCGCTACGACGCCGACGCTGGCCTACGGGCTGACCTATGGCGTTGACCTGCTGCCGAAGCACCCGGTCGACGCCGCCAGGGCCGGCACGCTGGCGCGAGTGCCGCTGATCATCGGCACCAACAGCCACGAGGCGTCGATGTTCGCGTGGACCAAGCCGCCGATGCTGCCGACGACCACGGCGTCGATCGACGCCTACCTCGACCGCGTCGCACCGGACGCCAAGGAGCGCGTACTCGCCGCCTACCCGGACTACCCTCGCAAGCGGGCACTCGTCGCGTTCGGCTCTGACGTCATGTTCGGTGCCCAGGCCTGGGCGTTCGCCGACGCCTACAGCGCCAACGCGCCGACGCATGTGTACCGGTTCGACCATTTCGGGTGGAGCCTGCGGCTGCTCGGGCTCGGCGCCACTCACGGCAGTGAGATCGTGCACATCCAGCACAGCTACGCGTCGTTCATCGGCCGCAAGCTGCACCCCCTGGGGCGCCGGCTGCAGCCGCCCGTCGGCAGGCGCATGCAGCGGGCCTGGCTGGACTTCGCGGCCAAGGGTTGGGAGACCGGCGAGATCGCGTGGTCCAACGGTCACGATTGGCCGGTGTACGACAGCGAGCGCCGATTCACCCGCATCATCGAGACCGCCCGCGATACCGTGGTCCCCGATCCAGACGCCGAGCGCCGCAAGGTCTGGGCGAGCCTGCACTAGGCCGCGAAACTGAAGTTCTGCAGGCCTGTTCGCGAACTTTTTCTGCAAAAGTACAGTTTCGCGGCATGTCACGACGTCGCGAAGCGCTTGTCCGAGTACTCGCGCAGGTTGTGCAGAAACTTCTGGAATGTCCTGGCCATCACCGGCTTACCGAGCGTCATCCCGATGCGGCCGGCGACGCCGTTCGGCTTCATCGCCATCACCCACGTCAGGTGGCAGCCGCTCGCCGTCGGCACTATGCGGTAGTCCTCCGCAAACGCCGCGATGTTGCCGCTTGACGCTTCGTTGAACCGAAAGGCCATGTGCGAGTAGGGCTCCCAGGCCAAGAACTCTTCGTCGCCGACGATGCCGCCGCGCATGTCGACGGTCCGCGTGGTGCCGACGCCGTGTGGCTGAGGGCTGGTCCATGTCACCTTGGTGATGGCCGTTGCCCAGTGCGGCCACGATTCGGCGTCGTCGAGCACCTCGAAAAGCTGCTCGGGGGTGATGTTCAGGTCGACGGTGCTGACGAACCGGAACGGTGCATGGGCGATGAAGTCCAGGCCGACCCGTTCACATGCCTTCATGGCCATACACAGTAGAGGATGCTGTCTAGCCGGGTCCGTCGCTGGCCGCCGCCAATAACGGCACCAGCACGTCGCTGATCGGGGTCGCCAGTCCATGCGCGGCGGCCTTGCGTGCGATGACGCCGTTGCGGATGTCCCATTCCAGCGGCTTGTCCGCTTCCCGGTCGGTCAGCATCGACGTGGTCACGTCGGGTGGTGACTGTGACAGGAGGCCGAGGATCTCGTCGACCACCGCGTCACCGAGGTTCGCACCGTCGGCACGTGCCACGGAGAGGCACTCCGCCAGATAGCGACGAGCCAACGCAGCCACATCGTCGCGGCGGAAGATGCCCGTGCGGCGGCCAGTCAACACCATGAAACCGACCACCGCGTTGACCAATAGCTTGTGCCATGCGGCGGTGAGGAAATCTGGGTCGAGTTCGACTGTGACCCCGGCGCCGCGCAGCAACTCTGCAAGCGTCGCGGCTCCTTCGGAGTCCGGAAGTACCAGCCGAACCCCGGTGCGCACCCGCACCCAGCCTTCCGGCTGCACTTCCGCTGAGATCCAGATGGCGGCAGGCACAACGGTCGACGAGGGGCAGAATCGTCCCACCCGTTCGACCTGTTCGACGCCGTTCTGAAGGGCGCACACCACGGTGTTCTCGCCGCATAGCCGTGCCAACCAGGCGCCGGCCTGCTCGTTCTGGGTGTCCTTGACGGCCAGGAACACGACGTCGATCGGACCGTCTACCTCGGCGGGATCGGTGTGAACGGGACCCGGCAGCACAATCGGATCGTGGTCGTCGGGCCGCACCTCGATCGATTCGCGCGGTGAGTGCCCACACAGCAGGACTGGGTGACCGGCGGCGTGCAGGTATGCGGCGACGGTCGCTCCGATGGCGCCAGGTCCGACGAGTGCAATGCGGGTGCCCACGCACGCCAAGCTACCGGCGGTTAGGCCCCCTCTACACTTGGCAATCGTCTCGTCAGGCCATTCACAGGGAGTATTTAGTGCTGCGCACTCGTGCCGCCGGTTCATTGCGGGCCACCGATGCCGGGCAGAAGGTGACGTTGGCGGGCTGGGTGGCGCGTCGTCGCGACCACGGCGGCGTCATCTTCATCGATCTGCGCGATGCGTCAGGGGTGTCGCAGGTGGTCTTCCGCGAGGGCGACGTGCTGGGCCAGGCGCATCGGCTGCGCGCGGAGTTCTGCATCGCCGTCGAGGGTGTCGTCGAGATCCGGCCAGAGGGCAACGCCAACCCCGAAATCGCGACGGGGGAGATCGAGGTCAACACGACATCGCTGACCGTGCTTGGGGAGAGCGCCCCTCTGCCGTTTCAGCTCGACGAGACCGCGGGCGAGGAAGCCCGGCTCAAGCACCGCTACCTGGACCTGCGCCGCGAGGGCCCCGGCAACGCAATTCGCTTGCGGTCCAAGGTGAACGCCGCCGCGCGCGGAGTGCTGGCCGAGCACGACTTCGTCGAGATCGAGACGCCGACGTTGACCCGCTCGACGCCAGAGGGCGCGCGCGACTTCCTGGTGCCCGCCCGACTGCAGCCTGGTAGCTTCTACGCGCTGCCGCAGAGCCCGCAGCTGTTCAAGCAGCTGCTGATGGTCGCGGGCATGGAGCGCTACTACCAGATCGCGCGGTGCTACCGCGACGAGGACTTCCGCGCCGATCGCCAGCCGGAATTCACCCAGCTCGACATGGAGATGAGCTTCGTCGACGCCGACGACGTCATCGCGGTGTCCGAAGAGGTACTGAAGGCCCTGTGGGCGCTGATCGGTTATGAGCTGCCGACCCCCATCCCGCGCATCACGTACGCCGAGGCGATGCGGAGATTTGGTTCCGACAAGCCGGACCTGCGGTTCGGCCTCGAACTGGTCGACTGCACGGAGTACTTCTCCGACACCACCTTTCGGGTTTTCCAGGCGCCGCACGTCGGCGCCGTGGTGATGCCTGGCGGTGCGTCGCAGCCGCGGCGAACGCTCGACGGCTGGCAGGAATTCGCCAAGCAGCGCGGCCACAAGGGTCTGGCGTACGTGCTCGTCGCCGAGGACGGCACGCTCGGTGGCCCCGTGGCCAAGAACCTGTCCGACACCGAGCGCGGTGGATTGACGGCGCACGTCGGCGCCGAGCCGGGGGACTGCATCTTCTTCGCGGCGGGCCCGGTGAAGTCGGCGCGTGCGCTGCTCGGCGCGACCCGGATCGAGATCGCCAAGCGACTTGAGATGATCGACCCCGCCGCATGGGCCTTCACCTGGGTGGTCGATTGGCCTCTGTTCGAGGCGGCCGACGAGGCGACCGCCTCCGGCGACATCGCGGTTGGTTCCGGCGCGTGGACGGCCGTGCACCACGCCTTCACGTCACCCAAGCCCGAGTCCGAGGCCACGTTCGACACCGATCCCGGCAATGCGCTGGCCAATGCGTACGACATCGTGTGCAACGGCAATGAGATCGGGGGCGGCTCGATCCGTATCCACGGTCGCGACGTCCAGGAGCGGGTGTTCGCGATGATGGGCATCGACCACGACGAAGCGCAGGACAAGTTCGGATTTCTGTTGGACGCGTTCACCTTTGGTGCGCCCCCGCACGGCGGCATTGCCTTCGGCTGGGACCGCATCACCGCGCTGCTGGCTGGCACGGATTCCATCCGCGAGGTCATCGCGTTCCCGAAGTCCGGCGGCGGCGTCGACCCGCTGACCGATGCGCCCGCGCCGATCACGCCTCAGCAGCGCAAGGAGTCGGGAATAGACGCCAAGCCGCCGAAGCTTGAAGGGGCATGACACAACCGCAGCCCGACATTGAGGCGCTGAAGACGTTCAACGCGGGTATCGCCGACGAGTTTCGCGCCAACGCGGGCAAGGTCGGCGGGCCGTTCGACGGCAACGAGTTGTTGTTGTTGACCACCACCGGCGCGAAATCCGGCGAGCCTCGCGTCGCGCCGCTGTCGGTGCGACGAATCGACAGCAAGCTTGTTGTCATCGGAGGCTTTGGCGGCGCGGATATCGACCCGGCATGGGTGCACAATCTGCGGGCCAACCCGCGCGCGCACGTCGAGATCGGCACCGAGTCGTTCGACGTGGTTGCCCGCGAACTCGGGTCCGCCGAGCGCGAGGAGATCATCCCCAAAATCAACGCGACAACGTCCGCCTTCGCGGAGTATCAAGCGAAGGTCAGTCGCGTGATCCCAATTTTCGAGCTTCAGGAGAACAACTCATGACCGAAGTACCAGACGCCGAAACCATGAAAGCCTTCAACGCGAACATCGTCGACGAATTCCGCGCCAAGGGAGGGGTGGTCGGCGGCCCGTTCGAAGGCGCCACTCTGCTGTTGCTGACCTCCACTGGGGCCAAATCGGGCCAGCCGCGGCTGGCGCCGCTGGCGTATCTGACGATCGACGGAAAGATGTTCATCATCGGCTCGAAGGCCGGTATGGACACCAATCCCGATTGGGTGCACAACCTGCGGGCCAACCCGACCGCGCACATCGAAGTGGGGACCGACGCGTACGACGTCACCGCCCGCGAGTTGCCGCCCGAGGAGCGCGACGAGACGTGGACGAAGGTCGTCGCCCTGGCGCCGGGTTTCGGTGACTACCAGGCCAACACCAGCCGCGTCATACCCCTGTTCGAACTGCAGCAGGCATAGGCCGGAGTTCCCCGAAACTCCCGCCGACCGCCGCCGCAACACCCAGGATTGAGGCCACGACATTGGACTCAACCTGGAGGTAGGACGTGATCGGCGCCCTTCGTACAGTGACGGTTGCCGCGGGAATCGTCGCGATCGTGGCAACCAGCGCCCCTGCCGCTGCAGAGTCGGGGGTTTCCAACGGCCGGTCGTACACGGTCACCATGAAGACGATCGAAGGAACCGACCCCGGGCGTTGGCACGTGGAGATCGGCCAACTCTCCGGCGGAGACCCGGCCGTTGTAGAGGCGTTCAACAATGCCGGCCTGGCGTCGGCCCGAGATCACATCGACCGGTTTGGGCGAACGCGTTTCCCCAGTGGACCCTGGATATCACCGGCCGCGTGATCTTCGTCGACGTCGCGATCGCGCAAGCGATCTCCGGCATCACGGTGATGGGAGTCGGGCATCCGCCCCAAGACGCGAGTTCCGTTGTCATCGACAGCCGTACCGCACAACCGATCACGCTGGCCGACCTGTTCGTCAACGAGCAGGCGGGCCTGAATCGGCTGTCCGAGCAGACAAAGATCCTGATACCCGAGGTCACCCGGATAGGCGGTGTGATGCCCGATTCCCCGGGCAACGCACCGGTAGCGGAAAACTTCGCGGACTGGCTTCCGACTGCTGACGGCATGCAAATCATGTTCGGGGAGAGCCAGTTCGACTACGGCCCGCGCGGAAACTCGATCACTGTGCCGTGGTCCGCGCTCACCGATGTACTTGCTCCCGACATGCTTGCCCTAGCGCAGGGTTGAGATTGCACTCAGGGTCGTGAAAGGCACCAGATCACGACCCTGAGTGCAATCGGGAGGCAAGCCTTAAAGCCGCTCGATGATGGTGGCGTTGGCCATGCCGCCGGCCTCGCACATCGTCTGCAGCCCGTAGCGGCCGCCGCGCTGCTCGAGCGCGTTGACCATCGTCGTCATGATGCGCGCACCGCTGGCACCCAAGGGGTGTCCGATCGCGATCGCACCGCCGTTGACGTTCGTCTTGGACAGATCGGCACCGGTATCGGCCGCCCATGCAAGCACGACGGGAGCGAACGCCTCGTTCACCTCGAACACGTCGATGTCGGCGATCGTCAGCCCGGCGCGGGTCAGGACCTTCTCCGTCGCGGGGATGACGCCGGTCAGCATGTACAGCGGATCGGAGCCGACGACGGTCGCGGTGTGAATGCGGGCGAGGGGCCGCAGCCCCAGTCGCTTGGCGACTTCACTGGTGGTGATCAGCACGGCTGCACTGCCGTCGGACAACGGCGACGAGTTGCCAGCGGTGATCTCCCAGTTGATCTGCGGGAAGCGCGCTTCGTAGCCCGGGTTGTAGAACGCAGGCTTCAGTGCGGCCAGTGTTTCCACAGTCGTGCCGGGACGGATGATCTCGTCGGTGGTCAATCCGGCGATCTGTGCGAGCTCATTGTCGAACCGGCCCTCTTTGGTTGCGGCGGCGGCCTTTTCGTGGCTGCCCGCCGAGAACTCGTCGAGCTGCTGCCGCGAGAACCCCCACTTGGCGGCGATCAGCTCGGCGCTGATTCCCTGCGGGACAAGGCCTTCGGGATAGCGCTCGGCCATCGCACCGAATGGATCGCTGCCCGGCAGCACGGCCGAGCCCATCGGGACCCGGCCCATCGACTCCACGCCCGAGGCGATCACGATGTCGTAGGCGCCCGAGATGACGCCCTGCGCCGCGAAGCTGATGGCCTGCTGGCTGCTACCGCACTGACGGTCGACGGTCGTCCCGGGTACGGACTCCGGGAACCCGGCGCCCAAAACCGCATTGCGGGCGATGTTGACGGCCTGGTCGCCCACCTGGGTGACCGCCCCGGCGATGACGTCGTCGATCTGCGCGGGGTCGATCCCGGTGCGGGCCACGAGCTCCTTCAGGCTGTGTGCGAGGAGGTCGACGGACAGCGCGTCGTGTAGCGCGCCGCTGGCCTTGCCCTTTCCGATCGGCGTCCGTACCGCTCCGACGATTACCGCGTCGCGGCCCGCGTATCCGGCCATTTCTGCCTCCTGTGACTCAACGCTGAGTGATGCTCTCTATACCCAGCTATACCACCTGGGTATACTGTGAACAACTCAGAGGTAGGGTGAATTCCATGACTGTGCTGCAGGGCACACTCGCCGATCGCGACGCGTGGTCGGCGGTGGGCCAATGCCCGATCGAGAAAACGATGGCGTTGCTTGGCACGAAGTCGGCGATGCTGATCATGCGTGAGGCCTACTACGGCACCACTCGGTTCGACGACTTCTGGCGGCGTATCGGTGTGACGAAAGCGGCGGCGGCCGCGCGGCTGTCCGATCTCGTCGAGGCCGGCTTGCTCGAGCGGCGGCCCTACCGTGAGCCGGGGCAGCGCAGCCGCGACGAGTACGTGTTGACCGATGCAGGCCTGGACTTCATGCCGGTGATCTGGGCGATGTTCGAATGGGGCCAGCGCCATCTGCCACGCCCGACGCCGCTGCAGCTGACGCACAAGGAGTGCGGCGCCGACGCGACTGTCACCATCCGCTGCGCCGACGGGCACGATGTCCCGCCCAACGAGCTCGCGATCCGGCTCGCCAAGAAAACCAGGTAACCCCAAGGGAATTCAGCGGTTCTCCAGGTACTGCTTGGCCATTGTCTTGGGGGCCTGCGCCAACCATGCCTCGGTGATCAACTCTTCGAGCTCCGGCACGCGAATCTCCGCAAGGCGCACCAGAATCGCCGGATAGCCGTCGAAATGTGGGGTGGTGAAGTACACGCCGGGATCGTCGGCGATGAGCGCGAACTTCACGCCCTCATCGGCGACTCGGGCACCGAGGATGTCCCCATCGGGCGCGTCGTCACCGAGCGCCGCGTAATCGGCCTTGCGCAGCGGCCTTTCCCATGCGATCAGCTTCTTGCGCACCCGCCAGTTGCGCGGTGAAGCCTCGGCGGTTTCGGGAAGCTCCCGGACAATTCGCGCTACGTCGTCCCACGTGGCCACGACGCCAGACTAGAAGCATCGCGACCGCTAGTGTCCGGACATGCTGCATTTGCGGGTGATCGCGCCGACCGGGCTTCGCGAGCCGGTGATCGAACTGCTGGCCGACAACTCGGGCGTCGCGCATCTTGTGTTTCACCGCGACGCCGCACTCGATCCCCGTGGCGACGAGATCACCGCCGACATTGCCAGGGAATCGGCCAATGAGGTCGTTGACGGGCTCAAGCGCCTCGGCGTGAAGGAACGGGGGGCAATCACCCTCGATTTCGTCGACACGGTGTTGTCGACGCGCGCATACCGCGCCGAGGACAAGGCCGCGGGGGATCCCGCGGACGCAGTGGTCTGGGACGAACTGGCCGCGCGTACCCGCGAAGAGTCCACCCTCAACGTCACCTACCTGACGTTTCTTTGTCTTGCGTGCCTGATCGCCGCCGTCGGCGTGGTCACCGACTCGCCGGTGACGGTGGTCGGGGCGATGGTGGTGGGCCCCGAGTTCGGCCCGCTCGCGGCGCTCGCGGTTGCCCTGGTGCGGCGTCGGGGGTATCTCGCCCGCCGCGCTGCGGCCGCCCTGCTGGTCGGCTTCCCGGTCGCGATGCTCGTCACGGCGCTCGGGGTACTGGCGGGGGAGGCCGTCGGCTGGATCCCTCTGGAAACCACCCGTGAGCTGTCCGAGGTCGACTTCATCTTCCAGGTTGGTCCGCTGTCGTTTGTGGTCGCGTTGCTCGCAGGCGCCGCTGGCATGCTGTCGCTGGTGTCGGCGAAATCGGCTGCGCTGGTCGGTGTCTTCATCTCGGTGACGACGGTTCCCGCCGCAGGCTTCGCCGTCGTCGCGGCGACTGTCGGGGACTGGGCCATCGCAGCACAATCGGCCGCGCAGCTCGCCGTCAACCTGGTCGGGATCGTGCTGGCCGGGGTGCTGGTGTTGTGGATGCGACAGCTCGCTGACCATCGCCAACAGGCACGAGCGCGGCCGGTGTGATGTGATCGCATCGTGGGTATCAAGGTGGCGCTGGAGCATCGCACCAGCTACACGTTCGACCGGCTGGTCGAGGTGCACCCCCATGTCGTTCGCCTGCGCCCCGCGCCGCACTCGCGGACCCCGATCGAGGCCTATTCGCTGCAGGTCGAACCCGCCGATCACTTCATCAATTGGCAGCAGGACGCATTCGGAAACTTCCTGGCCCGCCTGGTGTTCCCGAACCGCGCGCGCGGCCTGACCATCACCGTCGGGCTGATCGCAGATATGAAGGTCATCAACCCGTTCGACTTCTTCATCGAGGACTGGGCCGAACACATCCCGTTCGAGTACCCCAAGACGCTCGCCGAAGACCTCAAGCCCTATCTGCGACCGGTCGACGAGAGTGACGAGGGCTCGGGGCCCGGCGACCTCACTGCGGCGTGGGTGAAGAACTTCTCCGTCGCGCCAGGCACCCGCACCATCGACTTCCTCGTCGCACTCAATCGGGCGGTCAACGGCGACGTCGGCTACAGCGTGCGGATGGAACCCGGTGTGCAGACACCGGATCACACGCTGCGCACCGGTATCGGTTCGTGTCGCGATTCGGCGTGGCTTCTGGTGTCGGTCCTGCGCCAGCTGGGTTATGCGGCCCGCTTCGTATCCGGCTACCTGGTGCAGTTGACTTCCGACGTCGAGGCGCTCGACGGGCCGTCTGGACCCGCCGCCGACTTCACCGACCTGCACGCCTGGGCGGAGGTGTACATCCCGGGAGCGGGCTGGATCGGCCTCGACCCGACGTCGGGGTTGTTCGCGGGGGAGGGCCACATCCCGCTGTCCGCGACGCCCCATCCCGAGTCTGCGGCACCGATCACCGGCGCGACTGAGCCGTGCGAGACCACGCTGGACTTCTCCAACGTGGTCACCCGTGTGCACGAGGATCCGCGCGTGACGCTGCCGTATACCGAAGCGGCCTGGGGTGCGATCTGTGCGCTGGGCAGCCGTGTCGACGAGCGTCTGGCCGCAGGCGATGTCCGGCTCACCGTTGGAGGCGAGCCGACGTTCGTGTCGATCGACAACCAGGTCGACCCCGAGTGGACTATCGACGCCGACGGGCCGCACAAGCGACAACGCGCTTCCGAGTTGGCTGCGCGGCTGAAGAAGGTATGGGCTCCGCTAGGACTGGTCCAGCGCAGCCAGGGCAAGTGGTATCCGGGAGAACCCTTGCCGCGCTGGCTGATTGGGTTGTTCTGGCGCGCGGATGGTGAGCCTGTGTGGCGAAATGCCGACCTGCTCGCTGACCCCTGGGCGTCCGGAGCCGCCGAGGCGCCACCCGACGCTGGGCTCCATGTGCTCGGCGCGATCGCCGACGGCCTCGGGTTGCCGGCTACCCAGGTGCGGCCTGCCTTCGAAGACGCACTGGGCCGGCTTGCCGGGGCGGTCAGGCAGCCCGCGGGTGAACCGGTGGCGCAGGAGGACGATCTGGCCGACGATGCCGCAGACCGTCGAAAGTCACTGTTGGCCCGGCTCGAGGAGCCCGTCACCGAACCCGCCGCCTACGTGCTGCCTCTGCACCGCCGCGACGACGATTCCGGCTGGGCCAGCGCCGACTGGCAACTGCGGCGCGGCCGCATTGTGTTGCTCGAAGGCGACTCGGCCGCCGGGTTCCGGTTGCCGCTGGACTCCATCAGCTGGCACCCGCCCAGGCCTCCGTTTCAAGCTGACCCGCTCGCCAGGCGCGGTCGCCTGCCTGTGGTGCCCGAACCGGAGGACGCGCCGGTCGAGGATGTCGAGGACGCCGAGGTCGTTCCCGTCACGGCGATGGTCGCCGAGCAACGCGACGGCTTGCTCTACATCTTCGTGCCGCCCACCGAAGCGGTGGACGACTTCGTCGACCTCATCGCGCGCATCGAGGACGCCGCGGCCAAGGTCGACTGCCAGGTCGTCGTCGAAGGTTACGGGCCGCCCCCCGATGGCCGACTGGAGTCGATGAGCGTCACCCCCGATCCGGGCGTCATCGAGGTCAACGTCGCGCCAACACCCAGCTTCGCCGCGCAGAAAGCCCAGCTGGAAACCCTCTACGAGCAGGCCAGGCTGGCCCGCCTGAGCACTGAGGCCTTTGACTTCGACGGCACCCACGGCGGCACCGGGGGCGGAAACCACATCACGCTCGGCGGCATCACCCCCGCCGATTCCCCGCTGCTGCGGCGCCCCGACCTGCTGGTTTCCCTGCTGACCTACTGGCAGCGGCATCCGTCGCTGTCGTACCTGTTCGCCGGCCGGTTCGTCGGCACCACGTCGCAGGCGCCGCGCGTCGACGAGGGCCGCGCCGAGGCGCTGTACGAACTCGAGATCGCGTTCGCCGAGATTGCTCGGCTTTCGTCTGGCAAGGGTGGCGGTAAACCGTGGATCACCGACCGCGCGCTTCGTCACCTGCTCACCGACATCACCGGCAATACGCATCGGGCCGAGTTCTGCATCGACAAGCTCTACAGCCCGGACAGTGCCCGCGGCAGGCTGGGTCTACTGGAACTCCGCGGCTTCGAGATGCCACCGCATTTTCAGATGGCGATGGTTCAGTCGCTGCTCGTGCGCGCGCTGGTGGCCTGGTTCTGGGATGAGCCGCTTCGTGCCCCGCTGATCCGTCACGGTGAGAACCTGCACGGCCGATATTTGTTGCCGCACTTCCTGATTCAGGACATTTCTGATGTCGCCGCCGACCTTCGCGCGCACGGCATCAACTTCGACACCAGCTGGCTGGACCCGTTCACCGAGTTCCGGTTCCCGCGCATCGGCACCGCTGTGTTCGACGGGGTGGAGATCGAGCTGCGCGGCGCGATCGAGCCGTGGAACACCCTCGGCGAGGAAGCCACCGCTGGTGGCACCGCCCGCTACGTCGACTCGTCAGTGGAACGCATCCAGGTCCGGTTGATCGGCGCGGACCGGCATCGCTACGTCGTCACCGCCAACGGCTTCCCGATCCCGCTGCTGGCCACCGACAACGCCGATGTTCAAGTGGGCGGTGTGCGCTTCCGGGCATGGCAGCCGCCCAGCGCGCTGCACCCCACCATCACCGTGGACGGACCGCTGCGCTTCGAGCTCGTCGACAGCGTGACCGGGATGTCGCGCGGCGGCTGCACCTACCACGTATCGCACCCCGGCGGCCGCGCCTACGACAACCCGCCGGTCAACGCGGTGGAGGCCGAGTCGCGACGGGGCCGCCGCTTCGAGGCGACCGGATTCACGCCTGGAAAGGTGGACATGTCGGACATCCGCGAGAAGCAGGCGCGACAATCCACCGATGTAGGCGCGCCGGGCATCTTGGATCTTCGGCGAGTGCGTACCGTTTTGCAGTGATGGCCCTTCCCGCAGCGAATCCTCCCGACATCGACAACCTGCTGGCCCGGTACCGCACCGCCAGGGCGCAGCAGGCATTGTTCGATGTGCGCCCCGGCGCGAGCACCGGGTACGACGAATTCGTCGACGCGGCAGGCAATGTGCGACCGGCGTGGCAGGAGCTTGCCGAATGCGTGGGTGAGCGGGGCCGAGGCGGACTGGACCAGCTGCGGTCGACCGTTCGCAGCCTCGTCGACAACGACGGCATCACCTACATCCAGGTCGACCGGCACGGCGATGCGATCACCAACGGCAACGGCACCCTCGAGCCGGGGCCCTGGCACCTCGACGCGTTGCCGCTTGTGCTCTCCGCCTCGGACTGGGACACCCTGG
The DNA here is from genome assembly GCA_963766465.1 of uncultured Actinomycetota bacterium. Lineage (GTDB taxonomy): Bacteria > Actinomycetota > Actinomycetes > Mycobacteriales > Mycobacteriaceae > Mycobacterium. Next base: position 235,028 of record CAVXZT010000007.1, on the reverse strand, counting down.
AATCCGGTCTGGTGCAACGCTCCCGACTGCTCGACGCCGTCCTGACCGATTTGTACGGGCCCCGGCATGCGATTACCAGCGGGGTGCTGCCGCCCCAACTGCTGTTCGCGCATCCGGGTTACGTCAGGGCAGCCCGCGGCATCGATGTGCCCGGCAGGCACCAGCTGTTCCTACACGGCTGCGACATCAGCCGCGCCGCCGACGGCGGCTTCAGGGTGAACGCCGACTGGACGCAGGCGCCGTCGGGGGCGGGCTATGCGCTGGCCGACCGGCGGGTGGTCGCGCACGCCATCCCCGAACTGTACGAGCAGATCGGGCCACGGCCCGCCTCGCCGTGGGCGCAGGCGCTGCGGCTGGCACTGATCGACGCCGCCCCTGAGTCGGCCGAGGAGCCGGTGGTGGTCGTCCTCAGCCCAGGTATCCACTCCGAAACAGCGTTCGACCAGGCCTATTTGGCCAGCGTGCTGGGTTTTCCTCTGGTGGAAAGCGCCGACCTGGTGGTGCGCGACGGCAAGCTGTGGATGCGTTCGATGGGCACTCTGAAGCGGGTCGACGTGGTGCTGCGCCGGGTCGACTCTGAGTACGTCGACCCGTTGGATCTGCGTGCCGATTCCCGGCTCGGCGTGGTCGGCCTGGTGGAGGTGCTCCGCCGCGGTGCGGTGACGGTTGTCAACACGTTGGGCAGCGGCATCCTGGAAAGCCCTGGGCTGCTTCGCTTTCTGCCGGAGCTTGCCGAGCGCCTGCTGGGGGAGACGCCGCTGCTGCCGACGGCGCCGATGTACTGGGGCGGCATCAACACCGAACGCTCGCACCTGCTGACCAACCTGTCGTCACTGCTGATCAAGCCGGTCACGGGCGGCGACGCGATCGTCGGACCTGCGCTGTCGTCGGAGCAACGCAAGGCGCTGGGAACGCGAATCGAGGCAAGGCCCTGGCAGTGGGTGGGCCAGGAACTGCCACGGTTCTCGTCGGCGCCAACCGATTACTACCCGGGCGGAATGTCGTCGGCCAGTTTCGGCATGCGGTTGTTCACGGTGTCCCAGCGCAGCGGCTACGCGCCGATGATCGGCGGCCTTGGCTATCTACTGGCGCCTGGCAATGCCGCCTATCGGCTGAATTCTGTTGCAGCCAAAGATATTTGGGTGCGCACGCCGACACGTGTTACGGCAGAGCGCATTCCGAGTGCCGTCGAGCTGCCCGCGATGACGCCCAGCCCGACAAGGGCGATCAGCTCGCCGCGCGTGTTGTCCGACCTGTTCTGGATGGGCCGCTACTCCGAACGGGCCGAGAACATGGCCCGACTGCTCACCGTCACCCGCGAGCGCTATCACGAATACCGTTACCGCCGGGAAATGGCCGGCAGTGAGTGCGTGCCAGTGCTGCTGACGGGCCTCGGTCAGATCACCGGGACCAACACGGGCGCAGGCGGCGACTACGCCGAGATCGTCGCGACCGCCCAGACCACGCTGTGGTCGTTGACCGCAGACCGGCACCGTTCCGGTTCGCTTGCGCAGTCGGTCGAGCGCCTGAGCCTGGCGGCGCGCGCGGTGCGCGACCAGATGTCCAACGACACATGGATGGTGTTGGCGGCCGTCGAGCGCGCGGTGCTGCATCGGCCGACGGATCCTCCCGAATCGCATGCCGAGGGTGACGCCTTCCTGGCGTCGACGAACAACCTGACGCTGGCGGGCATGCTCGCGCTGTCCGGGGTGACCGCCGAGTCGATGGTGCAGGACGTCGGCTGGACGATGATGGACATCGGCAAACGGATCGAACGGGGCCTTGGCCTGACAGCGTTGCTGCGTGCCACCATGACGAAGGTCAGAAGCGCCGGAGCGGAGCAAACTATCACCGAGTCCGCGCTGATGGCTTGCGAGTCTTCGGTCATCTATCGGCGCCGCAACCCGGGCACGGTTAGTGTTGCTGCCGTGGCCGAGTTGGTGTTGTTCGACGCGGAGAACCCACGGTCTTTGGTGTACCAACTTGAGCGGCTCCGGACAGACCTCAAGGCGCTGCCAGGGTCGTCGGGCTCGTCGCGGCCCGAACGGCTGGTCGACGAGATCGCCACGCGGTTGCGCAGGCTCGATCCGGCCGACCTCGAAGCCGTCACTCCAGAAGGCACACGGGCGGTGCTTACCACGCTGCTGGATGGAATGCATCGCGACCTGCGCGAACTGTCCGGTCTGATCACCGCGACCCATCTCTCGCTGCGTGGTGTCATGCAGCCGCTGTGGGGCCCCGACGAACGCCGGCTCGTGCCGTGACCACTTTTCCCGACGGGCCGACGGCCTCGGGATCGAGCCGGTGCTACCAGATCGTGCACCGCACGGTGTACCGCTACTCCGACGTCGTCACCAGTTCGTACGGCCGCGGGTTCCTCACGCCGCGTGATTCCGCGCGACAGCGCTGCCTGTCACACGAGCTGATCATCGAGCCCGAGGCGGCCGACAGCTCCACCAGCCGCGATGTCTACGGCAATATCAGCGCGTACTTCCACGTCACCGAGCACCACGACATCCTGAGCATTACCAGCAAGTCCGTCGTCGAGGTGGATCCACCACCGCCCGACCTGTACGGCGGCGGGTCTGCCCGGGCGCCGTGGGAGATCGCGCGGCCCGTCGGCCTCGACGGCGCGATTGCCACCGAGTTCACCCTCGACCTGGAGCCGCCCGAGATCACCGACGAGCTACGCGCCTATGCCGCACCGAGTTTCGAGCCCGGTCGGCCGCTGATCGACGTGCTTCGCGGCCTGACGTCGCGAATCTACTCCGATTTCACCTACCGGTCCGGGTCGACAACGGTGTCCACTCAGGTCAGTGAGGTTTTGGCGGCGCGGAAAGGGGTATGCCAGGACTTCGCGCGGCTGGCCATCGCTTGCCTGCGCGCCAACGGGCTGGCCGCGAGCTACGTGTCGGGATACCTCGCGACCGACCCGCCGCCGGGGAAGGAACGCATGATCGGCATCGACGCGACGCACGCCTGGGCGTCGGTGTGGACGCCGCAAAACCAGTGGCTCGGTTTGGATCCTACGAACGACCAGATGGTCGATGAGCGCTACATCACGGTCGGATTCGGGCGCGACTACGCGGACGTCCCGCCGCTGCGCGGCATCATATATACGGACTCGGAAAGCAGCGTTATCGACGTCGCGGTCGACGTTGCGCCGTTCGAGGGCGGCGTCCTGCATGCGTGATTTCAACTGCCCCAACTGCGGTCAACGACTGGCGTTCGAGAACTCGCTGTGCCTGTCGTGCGGAAGCCGGCTGGGTTTCTCACTCGACGATATGGCTCTGCTGGTGATCGCGTCGGGGGCGGACAGCGAGCATGGCGGCGCCGTCGACTCCAGCGAATACCGGCTCTGCGCGAATCTGCATCTGGCCGAATGCAACTGGCTGGTCGAGAAGGGACCCGTCGCCACACTGCTGTGCAGGTCGTGCGCGCTGACCCGGACCCGCCCAAACGACAGCGACACCAAGGCGATGGCCGCATTCGCGGCCGCCGAGAAGGCGAAACGCAGGCTGATCGTCGAACTGTATGAGCTGAAGCTGCCGATCGTGGGGCGCGACGAGGACCCTCAGTACGGCCTGGCCTTCGACCTCCTGTCGAGTGAATGCGAGAAGGTGTTCACCGGCCATCACAACGGGGTGATCACACTCGATCTTGCTGAGGGCGACGACGTGCACCGCGAGCAGCTGCGGGTGGCGATGGACGAGCCTTACCGCACACTGCTCGGCCACTTTCGACACGAGATCGGGCACTATTACTTCTACCGCCTGGTCGGCCCGTCGGAGGCCTACTCGCAGCGCTTCAAAGAGTTGTTCGGCGATCCCTATGCCGACTATCAGGCCGCGCTGGATCGCCACTACAGCGAGGGCCCACCGCCGGACTGGGAGAAGACGCATGTCTCCTCATACGCGAGCATGCATCCGGCCGAGGACTGGGCGGAGACGTTCGCCCACTACCTGCATATCCGCGACGCCCTCGACACCGCGGCGGCCTTCGGCTTCGCCCCGGCGGCCGCCACCTTCGAACGACGGGCGCTGGGGCCCAGCGGGTTCGACACGATCATCGAGATGTGGCTGCCGCTGGCGTGGGCGCTGAACATGGTGAACCGCTCGATGGGCAAAGAGGATCTCTATCCGTTCGTGTTGCCACCAGCGGTGCTGGACAAGATGCGGTTCATCCACATGATCATTGACGAGATCACCTCGGACCCAGCCAAGCTCGCCGAGGTCAGCGGCCCGGCTTCCTAACAGTGGTGGCATCACGGCGAGCCTCCGGCGGGATTCGAACCCACATCGCGCGAGGTAGAAGCTCGCTGCTCTTTTCCGTTGAGCTACGGAGGCGAGCGCCGCGCGGACGCGGCCGCTCGAGATGGAGCCGGATGCAGGACTCGAACCCGCGCAGCCTGTTTACAAGACAGGAGCTCTTCCCGTTGAGCTAATCCGGCCAAACATCGTGCGCCGAGCGGGAATCGAACCCGCGACCGTCACGTTATAAGCGTGCCGCACCTACCATCCGTGCTCCCGGCGCCTCACGCATCCCGTAGTGCCCACGGCGGGATTCGAACCCACACAATCCGGCCTAGGAAACCGGCGCTCTTTCCGTTGAGCTACGCGGGCTGTTCGCGCGAAGGTGTCGCATGTACCCCTGGAGAGAATCGAACTCCCATCCTCAGCTTCGTAAACTGGCACTCTATCCGTTGAGCTACAGGGGTTTTCCTGACACGAGTGCCCCTGGCAGGACTCGAACCTGCAACCGTCGGCCCCGGAAGCCGGTGCGCTATCCGTTGCGCTACAAGGGCGTTGGGGCGATCGGAGGGAGTTGAACCCATCGATTGTGGAGTCACAGTCCACCGTGTTGCCACTACACCACGACCGCCGAGTCTCGTGAGTGGAGAATAGGGGAGTCGAACCCCTGGCCTCCTGCTTGCAAGGCAGGCGCTCTCCCAACTGAGCTAATTCCCTTCGATGGCCAGCGACCGCGGCGGTCGCAAGCGACCGTGAGGGGACTCGAACCCGCGTCCTCCCGCTCGACAGGCGGGCGCTCTTGCCACTGAGCTACACGGCCAATGACGCCGATCTGTGGTTGTCCGGGGAGGGATTGAAACTCCGGCCTCCGCCGTATCAGAGCGGCGCTCTCAAACCACTGAGCTACCGGACACTGGCAGTCCGCAGGAGAGTCGAACTCCTGCCGTCTGGCTGAGAACCAGGTGTGCTGCCACTACACCAACGGACCACGGGCATCAGGGTGCTGCCTCGTCAGGACTCGAACCTAAACTGACTGATCCAGAATCAGCCGTGCTACCGGTTACACCACGGGTCATCGCCGGCATTCACCCTTGCTCCCCGAGCAGGATTCGAACCTGCAGTCACGGAACAATCCGCAGGTTTACCGGTTAACCGACCGGGGATAGCAGGAATCTGTCGCGCTGTGTCGGCTCGAAGGGCTCGCGGAACGGGGTCAGCCCGGCTTCCTGCGGCGTGCGATCGCCCTTGAGACCGTTGCAGAGCTGACACGCCGCCACGAGGTTGAACCAGGTGTCCCCTCCGCCACGGGAGCGGGGGAGTACGTGGTCGACCGTGTCTGCGCGCCCGCGGCAATAGGTGCAGGTGTAGCCGTCGCGCGCGCAGCACACCGTCGCGCGTGACTCGGGTATCTGGCTTGTGCGGAATGAGCGCGTACTCCCGCAGTGCCACCGACATCGGCAGTTCGATGACAAGCGACGGGCTGTGGATGTGCACCGCGGGGTTGTGCACATCGATGACGTACACCGCACCCCGGCAGGATCAGCCGGACCGCTTCCTGCCACGGAATCCGGGACAGCACTCGGTAGTCGGCGTTATAGACCTCAACGGTCAGGTCGGGCATCAGGATCACCATGTCCGCGCACCTCCTTTCCGTGTTTGAGCGGTCTGGCAATGGTTGCGCAGGCAGGATTTGAACCTGCGACTTCCGGGTTATGAGCCCGACGGACTACCGAGCTGTCCTACTGCGCATCGTGTTTCACGTGTTAGTGCCCCCGGAGAGAGTTGAACTCCCGACGACCTGCTTGTAAGGCAGGGGCTCTCCCGCTGAGCTACAGGGGCTGGCTGTTTGTCATGGTCGGGATAGCACGATTTGAACGTGCAACCCCCTGGTCCCAAACCAGGTGCGCTACCAAGTTGCGCCATATCCCGTTGCACGGACGGAGAGACTCGAACTCCCACCTCGCGGTTTTGGAGACCGCTGCTCTACCAGTTGAGCTACATCCGTATCGAGCCGGTGACGAGCCGCGAACTCGCCCTTTCAGTTTGGAGGACTGATGTGCAGCCTGTTACACCTCACCGGCCGGTGATCTGGAAATACTGTGCGCCGTGAGGGTTTCGATCCCCCGTCCCCAGGGTAAGAGCCTGGTGCTATCCCAACTCAGCTAACGGCGCGTGTCATTAGGTGGGCCGCCCGGGACTCGAACCCGGAACTCAAGGGTAAAAGCCAAGAGTGATACACGATTTCACCAACGACCCAGATCGACATCACGAAGTGCGCTCGGCAGGAGTTGAACCTGCACGCCCGTAATGGGCACCCGGGTTTGAGCCGGGCGCGTCTGCCATAGTTCCGCCACGAGCGCGGATGCCACCACTGTGTAGTTCTCAAAGAGCTAGCGGGACAGCCATATCCGCTGCGCGCGCCGTGTTTCAGGAGTCGATGGTGCTCCGCGCAACGTGGTTTGTAAACCGAATAGTTCGGCGGAATCCGTAGTGTTACAAGCAAATTTGGGTGCAGAAAGCTAAAGGAATGTCAGACGACATTCCCAGCAGGGCAAACAGCAAAGCTGAGAGATATATGAGAATTGTCTTCAGGCCCTTGCTTCCGGCCGGGGCTCTCGCCCACTAACGGGGCGGAAGGTTGGCTGAATAGCCGCAAGCAACTGGGCTGCCTGGAGCCGCGACGCTCAGCATCGGTCCAGACGGAGGCTATGGCGCTCATGGTGCCCGCGCACGACAAAGCCGCCGTGGATGTCGTGTGCATCCCGGCCAGCAAATAGTCGTCGCGAATCATGGTCACGAAATAACGGTAACACTCCTGCGCAATACGTCCACCAAATAAATGTGGGCCTACCTGCTCAGATCCAATACGATGCCGTTGCGGCATACAACCGGCCGACGAGGACGTCGATGGGCAGCTCGCGAAGCTCCGCGCTGAGCACTTCGACGCTAACGGTGCCGTCCCAGCCGCGGTCGAGCAGTGTTGCGGCGAAACGCCTTAACTCGAGAATGCCTTCGCCGGGAAGGGCGCGACGGTGCAGGCTCTCGCGGATCAAGCGGTCGCGAAACTCCGGTGCCAGCGCATCGGCGAACTGCAGGTAGGCAATGTCTTCGAGCGGCACCGCCGCCAGGTCGTCCCACGTGTTATCGCTGAAGCAGAAGTGCCAGGAGTCGATCAACAGGCCGGCGAGCCCGGTGCGGCCCGCGGCCCGCACGACCTCCATGCCGTCACTGATCGACGGAATCGCGCCGAGCGGGCTGTATTCCACCGCCATCGCTGCGCCAGCATCGTCAAACAGCTTGGCGCAACGCTGAATACGCTGAGGGTGCACCTTCGCAGTGAAGACTGTCAGCACCCAGTCCGCGCCGACTGTCCGTGCGTGATCGGCCAGCTGTTCGGCGCTCGCCATCGTGACCGATTCGTCGTCGCCGACCACAAACGCGAGTAGCTCATGGCATCGAATCCCCGCGCCGGCGTATGCCTCGGCGGCAGCCGCGTCGACCCGGTCGGCGTTGATCCCCACCGCGCTGAACCCGGCAGTGCTCGCCGCCGTGATGAGGTCGGGCGTCGGATAATCCCATCGGCCGTCGGGGGTCAGAGCAAGCTGCACAGTTGCAGAACGCTACTCCGCGTCGAGGTAAGCATGTCCGCGTGGGGACAGCCGGTAGCCGACGTCGAGGCTGATCGTCAGGCCGAGTCCCTTGAGCTGACGCACCCGGCGCTTGAACCGCGGTACGTCCAGCCCAACACGGCCGGCCAGATCCGGCGCGCGTACCGCCTCGTTGGCACCGATCATCTCCAGATATTGCCGCGTCCAAGGTGTTTCGGCCGCGGCGTCCCAACGGCCCAGCCGGGCGGAGATTGTCACGACATCGGCATCCGCGAGCTGGTCGTCGGCGGCCAACTCCGGTCGCTCGTCGGGCGCCAGGTACGACACCGAGATCAGATACGTGTGTTTGGCGGGACGGCGGTCGAGTTCCTTCTGCGCGGTGTTGGCGTCCGGATACCCTGCGGCGCGTGCCTGCGCTGACGTCACGCGGTAGCCGCCCGGACGCTCGGCGACATCGTCGATGCGAACGGTGCCTGCCACTGTGCGCTGGGTGCCGCCTGGCTTGGCCCTCGGCACGTCCCACCGGCGCAGCACAAGTGTGATCGTTCCGATTGCGATTCCCTCGGCCGTGTCGCGGTTGAGCAGCACGGGTGTGACCATACGATCACGCGGTGGCTGATCGCTATGGCGCCGATGTCCTCGCCAACAATCCGCACAGAAAGCCCCGCTCGACGGAGCAATCGGTGGAAGTCGGAATGGTCGTCGAGGACGCCCAAACCGGATATGTCGGAGCGGTGGTGCGCATCGAATACGGCCGGATGGAACTCGAGGACCGCGCAGGCCGCAGAAAACCGTTCCCGATCGGACCCGGCTATCTGATCGACGGCAAGCCGGTGATCCTCACAGCGCCACGAAGCGAAGCGCCGACGGCGCAGGCACTGACCGCATCAGGTTCGGTGGCGGTATCGGCGAAGGCCAGGGTTGCACTGCCCAGCCGGATCTACGTCGAGGGCAGGCACGACGCCGAGCTGGTTGAACAGGTGTGGGGCGACGATCTACGGGTCGAGGGCGTGGTCGTCGAATACCTCGGCGGCGTCGACGATCTCGTCGGCATCGTCGAGGAGTTCCAGCCAGCGCCTGGACGTCGGTTGGGTGTCCTCGTCGACCACCTGGTGGCCGGCTCGAAGGAGGCTCGCATCGCCGACGCCGTCCGGCGTGGCCCCGGCGGCGCGCACACGCTGGTCGTCGGCCATCCATTCATCGACATCTGGCAGGCCGTCAAGCCCGGCCGGCTGGGCATCTCGTCGTGGCCAGTGGTGCCGAGGGGAGAAGATTGGAAACACGGCGTGTGCCGGGCGCTTGGCTGGCCGCACACCCAGCAGGCCGACATCGCAAGGGCGTGGCAGCGGATTCGCGGCCGGGTGCGGGACTGGAACGACCTCGAGCCTGCGCTCATCGGGCGCGTCGAGGAACTTATCGACTTCGTCGCGCAGCCGTCGTCGTAGTGGCGTGGTAAGCAGAGAGCGTGTCCGACGGTCTGTTTGACATCCGCGGCGAACCAAGCGTGACCGCGGGCGGACCCGTCGGCGCATCGGCGCCGCTGGCAGTGAAGATGCGCCCGGCCACGCTCGACGAGGTGGTCGGCCAGGACCACCTGCTGCAGCCCGGTTCGCCACTGCGGCGGATGGTCGAGGGCTCGGGCGCGGCGTCGGTGATCCTCTACGGCCCACCGGGCACCGGCAAGACCACGTTGGCGTCCCTGATCTCGCAGGCCACCGGCCGCCGATTCGAGGCGCTCTCGGCGCTTTCCGCCGGGGTCAAGGAAGTTCGCGCCGTCATCGACGTCGCGCGTCGCGCCGCCGCGCACGGCGAGCAGACCGTGTTGTTCATCGACGAGGTGCACCGCTTTTCCAAGACCCAGCAGGACGCGTTGCTGTCCGCCGTCGAGAACCGGATTGTGCTGCTGGTCGCCGCGACCACCGAGAACCCGTCGTTCTCCGTCGTCGCGCCGCTGCTGTCGCGGTCGCTGATCCTGCAACTGCAGCCGCTTGACGCCGACGCTGTGCAGGCCGTGGTGTGTCGGGCGATCGAGGACCCGCGGGGCCTCGGCGGCAAGGTCGAGGTAACCGACGACGCTGTGGACCTGTTGGTGCAGCTCTCTGCCGGCGATGCGCGGCGCGCGCTGACCGCGCTGGAGGTGGCCGCCGAGGCTGGCGAGAAGGTAACCGTCGAGACCATCGAGCAGTCGCTGGACAAGGCCGCCGTGCGCTACGACCGCGACGGCGATCAGCACTACGACGTCGTCAGCGCGTTCATCAAGTCGGTCCGCGGCTCTGACGTCGACGCCGCGTTGCACTATCTGGCGCGGATGCTGGTGGCGGGGGAGGACCCGCGGTTCGTGGCTCGCCGGCTGATGATTCTGGCCAGCGAGGACATCGGGATGGCGGACCCGACCGCGCTGCAGACCGCCGTCGCCGCAGCCCAGACGGTGCAGCTGATCGGCATGCCGGAGGCGCAGCTCACGCTGGCTCACGCCACCGTTCACCTCGCCACCGCGCCGAAGTCGAACGCGGTGACGACGGCGCTGGGCGCGGCGATGAGCGACATTCGAGAAGGCAAGGCCGGGCAGGTGCCCGCCCACCTGCGCGACGGGCATTATTCCGGAGCCGCGAAACTAGGCAACGCGATCGGCTACAAGTACTCCCACGACGACCCCGATGGTGTTGTGCCGCAACAGTATCCGCCCGACGAACTCGTCGGCGTCGACTACTATCAGCCGACCACTCACGGCGCCGAACGTGAGATCGCCACCCGGCTCGACAAGCTGCGCGCCATCATTCGCAAGAAGCGCTGACGCGAAACGTACGTTGTCGACGCCGCTACTCGCACTTTTCCTCGGAAACGTACGTTTCGACGAAACCGCCCTTGACAGCCGCCTCACAGCCTCCTACGTTTGTAATCAACCAGATGATTGATCAATGATATAGTTGACTAATGGAAGGTGAAGGTGATGGAGATGCGGACGTCCCGCTGGACCGTGCCTTCTTGGCGCTGGCCGACCCGGTTCGGCGCGCGATCGTGGCGCGGCTGTCCCGAGGACCGGCCACCGTCAACGAGCTGGCCGCGCCGTTCGACATCACGAAACAAGCGGTGTCCAAGCACATTCAGATGCTCGAGCAGGCGGGCCTGGTCACCCGGACCCGCGACGCGCAGCGACGACCCGTCCACCTGGACGCGGCGGCGTTGGAACGGCTGACCGCATGGATCGACCGATATCGGCTTGACGCCGAACGCAGCTACCGCCAGCTGGACGCCCTGCTGGTGGCCATGACAGACACAAATCGGAAAGGAACCGAGAAATGACGAACCCGCTCAACCTCAACGCCCCAGTCGACACCCTGGCCATGGAATTCACCCGTGATTTCGACGCCCCGGTCGAAACACTGTTCCGGGCCCACGCCGAACCCGAATTGGTGAAGAAGTGGCTAGGACCACGCGACCTCGAGATGACGATCGAGCACTGGGACTTCAAGACCGGCGGCGGCTACCGCTACGTGCACAAGGCCGACCGCGGTGAGTTCGGGTTCAACGGCGTGTTCCACAAGGTGCGGGACAACGACTTCATCATCCAGACCTTCGAATTCGAGGGTGCGCCGGACATGGTGAACATCGAGTTCATGTGGTTCGAGGACCTCGGCGGTGGTCGCAGCCGGCTGCGCGGCCGGTCGATCTGCCCCAACATCGAGGCCCGCGACGGTCTGCTGTCGTCGGGTATGGAAGGTGGCATGGTCGAAGGCTACGAAAAGCTCGACGAGCTCCTGAAAACGCTGTGATGGACTGGACTCTCGAGGTCGTGGTGGTGCCGGTCGACGACGTCGACCGGGCCATCGCGTTTTACCGCGACCAACTCGGATTCAACCTCGACCACGACACGCACGCCGGTGCTCAGCGCTTCGCGCAGCTGACGCCGCCCGGTTCTGGCTGCTCGATCGTGCTCAGCGATCCGTCCCCAATGCCGGCCGGCTCGTTGAGCGGCGTACAACTCGTTGTCGCTGACGCCTACCGTGCTCGGGACGAACTCATCGAACGCGGTGTTGCCGCAGGGGAAGTCGATGTCATCGACGAACGCGACGGGGGAACGCTTTTCGGCTTTACCGATCCCGACGGCAACGCGTGGGTGGTCCAGCAGATCATGGCACGGGCGGACAAGCCACTCATTCCGCGCTGAACGTCAGTGAGTGGGCGGAGTCAACCCGTCCCGTCGCTCGGGCAGTGACCTCACAGCAGCAAGGCAATCCCGGTTGGCGGGGGGTCCAACCGGGATTGCAGTGGGGGGCGGTCAGCGCAGCAGGCCGGAACGTCTGCCGCCCATCAGACCTGTACGCCTGCGACCCATCAGCGACGCCGCCAGCGCCACCCCGAGGGCGGCGACAACCACCTGAACAAGCAACTCGAGCCAGTCGATGCCGTTGGTCATCGTGGGGATCCCCAGCGCGCGGGCGATCGCCGTGCCGATGAACGCGGCCACGATGCCGACCAAGATCGTCACCAGCATCCCGATGGGCTGCCTGCCAGGCAGCACCAATCGGCCGAGTACGCCGACCACGATGCCGATGAGAATTGCCGTGATGATGCTGGTGATGGTCATTTGTCCTCCAGGTTTTAGGGCTGGAGGAGAATTACCCTTCGCGTCCGCTATATAAACGCGCCCGTCAATCGCTTGTTTCGCGGTCCGACTATGCCATCTCGGGTACTCGCAGATGGGCGAGCGCGAGCTCGAACTCGCCGACGTCGAGGATGTCCGCGCCGAGCTCACGGGTGCGGGCGTTTCGCAGTTCAGTGGCCCGCTCCCTGTTGCGATCCATCGCTTCGTGGCTGTCGAAGGTTGTCGACGACACCGCGCGTCCCGTCGAGCGGTTCATCAGGAAGCTGGCGCTGCAGAACCCCTCGAGGTCTTCCAAGGCCGGCAAGACCGACGTCCGATAGAAATCCATCGCCTGCTCAATCTGACCGGGTGGCACCTTGATCCACGTCGCCCGCACGCACGCGCCGTCGTTCGACTGGTGGTCACGGTGCAGGGCCCCGATTTCCCAAGCCTCGGCGGTCGCGGTGCCGCCGAAGATTTCGGCCGCCCGGTCACGAAGTGGTGCGATCTGCTGGGCGCTCGACCGTTCCGTCTCTTCTGTCTCCCACGCACTGGTGGCGATGCACCGGCCGGACTCGCGGTCGACCAACAGCGACAGCCCGACGAATCCGTCCAACGCGGCGAGCCCTGGCATCACCTCGTCGAGAACGTGCGCGATTCCGGCATCGATGCATGAAGGTTGCGCCTGAATATTGGTAGTCCGTGCGTACACGATCCACCCCCGATTTGTGTTGGGGCGGCGCCCCGGTGGCGCCACCGGACCAGTTCTCAGCTTCCTCTCGCCGAGCAGCGGTTTCAATGGTGTTTCGCTACGTAACTTGGGATATTGCTGTTGGCAAATGGTGGTCCGTACGCTGGATTTGTGGACTCCGATGTGCTCGATATCGATACCTCGCGCCGGCGGATCGTCGACCTCACCGACGCGGTGCGCTCGTTCTGCGGTGGCCACGGGGACGGCCTGTGCAACGTCTTCGTGCCACACGCCACCGCGGGGGTGGCCATCATCGAGACCGGGGCCGGCTCCGATGACGACCTGGTCGACACGCTGGAGCGGCTCCTGCCGCGCGACGATCGCTACCGCCACTCGCACGGTTTGCCGGGGCACGGTGCCGACCACGTGCTCCCCGCATTCTTGGCTCCCTCGGTGACCGTTCCGGTGCAGGCCGGCAAGCCGCTTCTGGGCACCTGGCAAAGCATCGTGCTGGTCGATCTGAACATGGACAACCCGCTGCGCACGGTCCGTCTGAGCTTTATCGACGGGTAAGAGGCACTCAGCGCCACGCCGGTTCGTTGGCTTTTCAGTGCGGCAACGGCGACCGGTACTGTAGTGCGGTCGAATAGTCGCAGGTAATTTGCAAAGCCACCCAGGAACGATAAGGACAGTAGGGACGTGCAGACACACGAGATCAGGAAGCGTTTCCTGGATCATTTCGTGAACGCGGGCCACACCGAGGTGCCCAGTGCCTCGGTGATACTCGACGACCCCAACCTGCTGTTCGTCAACGCCGGGATGGTGCAATTCGTGCCCTACTTCCTTGGCCAGCGCACCCCGCCGTGGAACCGTGCGGTCAGCATCCAGAAGTGCATCCGAACCCCCGACATCGATGAGGTCGGCATCACCACCCGGCACAACACGTTCTTCCAGATGGCGGGCAACTTCAGCTTCGGTGACTACTTCAAGAAGGGTGCCATCGAGTTCGCGTGGACGCTGCTGACCAATCCGGACGACCAGGGCGGGTACGGGCTCGATCCCGAAAGGCTTTGGGCAACCGTCTATTTGGATGACGACGAAGCTGTCGGCCTCTGGCAGGAGGTGGCCGGATTGCCGGCCGAGCGCATTCAGCGCCGCGGTATGGCCGACAACTATTGGTCGATGGGAATTCCTGGGCCATGTGGCCCTTCGTCGGAGATCTACTACGACCGCGGCCCTGAATACGGTGTCGAAGGCGGACCGGAGGCGAACGAGGACCGCTACATCGAGATCTGGAATCTCGTGTTCATGCAGAACGAGCGTGGTGTGGGCACCTCCAAGGAGGACTTCGAAATCCTCGGCCCGTTGCCGCGCAAGAACATCGACACCGGTATGGGTGTGGAACGGGTGGCCTGCCTGCTGCAGGGCGTCGACAACGTCTACGAGATCGACCTGCTGCGCCCGGTGATCGACACCGTCGCTGCGCGTTCCCCGCGGCCCTACGGCGTCGGCAACCATGAGGATGACGTGCGCTACCGGATCATCGCCGATCACACTCGCACCGCGGCGATCATCATCGGCGACGGAGTGAGTCCCGGCAACGAAGGCCGCGGCTATGTGCTGCGGCGGCTGCTGCGCCGCATCATCCGAGCCGCCAAATTGCTCGGCGTCGACGAGCCGATCATGGGCGAGCTGATGGCAACCGTGCGCGACGCGATGGGCCCGTCCTACCCCGAACTCGTCACCGACTTCGACCGGATCCACCGCATCGCGGTTGCCGAGGAGACCGCGTTCAACCGCACCCTGGCGTCGGGCTCACGCCTGTTCGACGATGCCGCCCGTTCGACCAAGGCGTCCGGTGCCACCGTCATTTCGGGTACGGACGCGTTTACGCTGCACGACACGTTCGGCTTCCCGCTGGAATTGACACTCGAGATGGCAGCCGAGTCTGGCCTGAGTGTCGACGAAGAAGGCTTCCGCGGCCTGATGGCCGAGCAGCGTCAGCGTGCCAAGGCCGATGCGGCCGCGCGCAAACAGGCCCACGCCGATCTGTCGGAATACCGTGACCTCGTCGATGCCGGCCCGACAGAGTTCACCGGGTTCGACGAATTGAGTTCAGAGGCAAAGATTCTCGGCATCTTTGTAGACGGCAAGCGGGTCCCGGTTGTCAGCCGGGATGGCAACGCGGGCCGCATCGAGCTGATCCTCGACCGCACCCCGTTTTACGCCGAGTCGGGCGGGCAGATCGCCGACGAAGGCAGCATTGCGGGGACGGGCGCGTCTGGGACATCCATGGCCGCGGTCAGCGACGTCCAGAAGATCGCCAAGACGCTGTGGGCGCACCGCGTAACCGTCGAGTCCGGTGAATTCGTCGAGGGTGACACTGTCGTCGCTGCGGTCGACCCGCGCTGGCGGCACGGTGCGACGCAAGGCCATTCCGGCACCCATATGGTGCACGCCGCGCTGCGACAAGTGTTGGGGCCCAACGCTGTTCAGGCAGGATCGCTGAACCGGCCCGGCTACCTCCGGTTCGACTTCAATTGGCAGGGCGCGTTGACCGACGACCAGCGGACCCAGATTGAAGAAGTCACCAACGGAGCTGTCGAGGCCGACTACGAGGTGAACAGCTTCACCACCGAACTGGATAAGGCCAAGGCGATGGGCGCGATGGCGTTGTTCGGTGAGAACTATCCCGACGAGGTGCGGGTGGTCGAGATCGGCGGACCGTTCTCGCTGGAACTGTGTGGCGGCACGCATGTCGGCAGTTCGGCACAGATCGGACCGGTCACGATTCTCGGCGAGTCATCGGTCGGCTCCGGTGTGCGCCGAGTCGAGGCCTATGTCGGCCTTGACTCGTTCCGCCACCTGGCCAAGGAGCGCGCGCTGATGGCGGGCCTGGCCTCGTCGTTGAAGGTCCCGTCAGAGGAGGTTCCGGCCAGGGTGGCCAATCTGGTCGACCGACTGCGGGCCGCCGAGAAGGAACTCGACCGGATGCGGTTGGCGAACGCGCGAGCGTCCGCAGCGAATGCCGCAGCAGGTTCCGAGCAAATCGGTAAGGTCCGTGTCGTGGCGCAGCGGATGGCCGGCGGAATGTCGGCGGCGGATCTGCGCACGCTCGTCGGCGACATCCGGGGCAAGCTGGGCAGTGATCCCGCAGTCGTCGCGCTGATCGCCGAGGGCGAGGACGACAGCGTTCCTTACGTCGTCGCGGTCAACCCGGCGGCACAGGATCTCGGCCTTCGGGCCAATGAGTTGGTAACGCAGTTGGGTGCGGCGGTCAACGGCCGCGGGGGCGGCAAGGCCGACCTGGCACAGGGTTCCGGTAAGGGGGCGGCGGGTATCGACGCGGCATTGGCCGCGCTACGCGTAGAAATAGGCCGGAGCTAGCCTGTGGCCCATACCGATGACCGTCTACCGGATCGGCCCGGGGGCGACGACCCCGGACGCGGACGACGGCTCGGTATCGACGTCGGGACGGTGCGCATCGGCGTGGCCACCAGCGATCCGGACGGGATCCTGGCCACACCTGTCGAGACCGTGCGCAGGGACCGGTCAGATAAGCACATGCGACGGTTGGCACAACTGGCCAATGAGTTGGAGGCGGTCGAGGTGGTGGTGGGCCTACCGCGCACCCTTGCCGACCGGTCCGGTTCGTCAGCAAGGGACGCGATCGAGCTGGCCGAACAGTTGGCGCGTCGGATCGCGCCAACGCCGGTGCGGATGTCGGACGAACGGCTCACCACGGTTTCGGCGCAGCGCTCGCTGCGGGATGCGGGTATCCGCGCCAAGGGGCAGCGGGCGATGATCGATCAGGCAGCAGCGGTAGGGATTTTGCAGAACTGGCTGGACCAGCGGCGCGCGGCCTTGGCCGCGCACGGAGAGGTCGGGGATGACTGACAATTGGGGTCGCGGACGCGCAGAACCCGTGGCGGTTGGACCGCCGCGGCGGCGGTCAAGCCGTGCGGACCGGATACGTGAGGAGCGTGGTCAGCGGAAGCGGCGGATCGGTCGCGCCGTCGTGCTGGCCATCGTGGTCGTGGTCGTCATCGGCGCGGTGTTCCTCGGCTCGAAGCTGTGGCACTCACTGTTTGGTGGCGGTAACGACTTCTCCGGCGACGGCGTCAACGACGTGGTCGTCCAGGTCCACGACGGGGACTCCACCACCGCCATCGGCAAGACCCTCCAGGAGCACAAGGTGGTGGCGACGGTGGCGGCGTTCGTCGGCGCCGCCGAGGGGAATACCGCCATCTCGGCGATTCAGCCAGGTTTCTACAAGGTGCGCACCGAGATCCCGGCGTCGAGTGCCGTTGCACGCCTTGCGGATCCGCAGAACCGGGTCGGCAAGCTGGTGATCCCGGAGGGACGCCAACTCGACGACGTCCAGGACGTCAAGACCAACGCGGTCACCGACGGCATCTTCAGCCTCATCTCGAAGGCCACTTGTGTGAACCTCGACGGCGATCGTCACTGTGTATCGGCGGACGATCTGAAGAACGCGGCGACTACGGCGGCTCCGTCGGACCTTTCGATCCCCGAATGGGCGATGAACCCCGTCACCGCGCTGGGTGACGACCACCGCAGGGTAGAGGGCCTGATCGCCCCTGGCACGTGGAATATCGACCCGTCGGCAGCGCCGCAGGACATCCTCGCCACGCTGATCGGTACCAGCGCAACGCAGTACGCGCAAGGCGGGCTTCTCGACACCGCGAAGGCGATGAACATGTCGCCATATCAGATTCTGACCGTCGGCTCTCTGGTGCAACGGGAATCCAAGCCGGATGACTTCGCGAAGGTCGCTCGGGTGATCTACAACCGGTTTGCCGAGAATCGCACATTGGAGTTCGACTCCACGGTGAACTACCCACTGGACCGCATCGAGGTCGCCACCACCGACGGCGACCGTGGGCAGCACACGCCGTGGAACACCTATGTGCGGCCGGGACTTCCGGCCACCCCGATCTGTTCGCCCGGTCAACCGGCGCTCGCCGCGGCCGAACAGCCGGCCCCGGGGGACTGGCTGTACTTCGTCACCATCGACCTGCAGGGCACCACGTTGTTCACCCGCGACTACGAGCAACACCTGGCGAACATCGAACTGGCCAAGCACAACGGTGTCCTCGACTCGGCACGATAGGCGGCCCGCCGCCGGCAACGGTAAACCACGCAAGGCGGCGGTGCTCGGCTCGCCGATCGCGCATTCCCGGTCGCCGCAGCTGCATCTCGCTGCCTACCGCGCGCTGGGGCTGGACGGCTGGACCTATGACCGCATCGAATGCACCGCGGACCAATTGCCTGGTCTAGTCGGAGGTTTCGGCCCGGAATGGATTGGCGTTTCGGTAACGATGCCTGGCAAGTTCGCGGCCCTGGCATTCGCAGACGAACGCACCGCCCGGGCGGAACTCGTCGGCTCGGCCAACACGCTGGTCCGCACACCCGATGGGTGGCGGGCCGACAACACCGACATTGACGGTGTGAAGGGCGCCTTGGGTCCGGTGGTGGGCCGGGCGGCCGTGGTGGGCTCGGGCGGGACCGCGCCTGCGGTCGTCGTCGGGCTCGCCGAGCTTGGCGTGCAAGATATTTCGATCGTCGCGCGAAACCGTGACAAGGCTGCGCCGTTGCTGGCGCTCGGTCCTAAACTCGGTGTCGATGTCCGCTGGATCGAGCTGGGGGCGGCGCTGGTGAACGTCGACGCAGTCGTCAGCACCATTCCCGCCGAGGTGGCCGCTCAATACGCCGACACCGTCGCCGCGACGCCTCTGCTCCTGGATGCGATCTACGATCCGTGGCCCACTCCGCTCGCGGCAGCCGTTGAGGCGGCGGGTGGACGCGTTATCAGCGGGCTGCAGATGCTGCTACATCAGGCATTCGCCCAGGTCGAACAGTTCACTGGCTTGCCCGCACCCACCGAGGCGATGAGGGCGGCGCTGGCCGAACAGTAGTGTGCAACGGGTGAATGCTCGTATCGGCGTTGTGTTTCGCCCAGACTTCCGGCCCGATACTTTGCGAGAAACGGCCCAGGCCGCCGAGCGAGCCGGGGTCGCCGAACTGTGGCTGTGGGAGGACTGCTTCCTGCAGGGTGGTATCGCTGCCGCGGCGGTCGCGCTTGCGTCTTCGGAAACGCTCACGGTCGGTCTCGGCGTGCTACCCGCGCCGCTGCGCAATGTGGTCGTCACTGCGATGGAGATCGCCACCCTTGAGGCGATGTACCCCGGCAGGATACGTGTGGGCATCGGCCACGGGGTGCAGGATTGGATGCGGCAGGCGGGTGCCGCCGTGGCGTCCCCTTTAACGTTGATGCGCGAGTACGTGACGGCTCTAAGTGATCTGCTGGCTGGGCGGTCTGTCACCGTCGGAGGGCGATATGTCCGACTTACCGACGTGAAGTTGGATTGGCCTCCGCAACAACGAGTCCCGGTGCTTATCGGCGGGGCGGGGCCCAAGACGCTGGCACTGGCCGGCGAGATCGGTGACGGCGTGATCCTCGACGCGCAGTACACCGTGACCACGTTGGGGGATGCGCTGGCACGTGTCACGGCGGGACGAGCCGACCGCGGCGAGACGGCGTTCAGCACAGTGCTGTTCCTGACCTGCGATGCGGATCAGGTTGCCACATCGGCGGGCCTCTACCTCGACGCGGGGGTCGACACTCTCGTGTTTCAGCCCATCGGGCCACAGCCGGTGATCCCCGAATTGATCACGGCTGTTGGTGATTTGGCGGTGCGACTGCGGGTCACCTAGGCTGTGATCAGCCGGGTATCACTCGGTCCCAGGCGGTCGCGTGCTGCTCGCACCGCCCCGATGCTGGCAACGGTCACCAGTACGATTGCCACATAGCCCGTCACCGCGAGATGCTGCCCGAGGATCAGCCAGCCGGCGAAAGCGGCCACGACCGGCGACAGACACGTCAGAATCGCAAACGTCTCCGGCGGGAGGCGGCGCAGCGAGATCAGTTCCAGCGAGTACGGGATCACGGAGGACAACACCCCGACGATCGCGCCAAGGCCGAGTATCTGCCACCGCAGCGCGTTGCCCGGATCGACGGCTATGACCGCGAACGGCGCCGTGGCGACCGCGCCGATCGCGGTCGCAAGGGCAAGGCCGTCGAGGTTCGGGAAATCGGATCCCGCTCGCGCCGTTGCCAATATGTAGGCCGCCCAGCTCGCCGCCGCGCCTGCGGCGAAGCCGAGACCGACCGGGTCGAGATGCCCGACCCGAACACCGGTGAGGCTGAGCAGCGCGACGCCAAGCAGGGCGAGCACCGCCCACAACCATGCGGTCCTGCGCGGGCTGACGGCAACTGAAAGCACAAGCGGGCCAAGGGCTTCGACGGTCACGGCGACGCCGAGCGGGATGCGGGTCAAGGCGTTGTAGAAGCACACGTTCATCACCGTCACCGCCGCGGCAAGTGCGAGTGCGGACAGCCAAGCCCGGCTGGACAGCCCGCGCAGCCGGGGGCGGACCGCCACGCAAAGGATCACTCCCGCGACAAGCAACCGGACGAAGACCGCCCCGATCGCGCCGAGTGCGGCAAAAAGCCCGACCGCGAACGCGGCGCCGACTTCCTGGCTGATCGCGGCGACGACCACCAGCAGCGCGGGACCAATTGGTGACCGTCGGTGCACGGACTCGACGTTAGCCTCGATGTATGGAGGCGGGGGTGGCCAGTGTCGGCGCGCTGGCATGGTTGACGGCGCTGAGCGTCTACGACATCCGCGAGAGACGGCTGCCCAACTGGCTGACAGTGCCGGGCGCGGCGGTGATCATCGCGGCGGCAGCGATGCACGGACGGGGTGGGCCTGCCGTGCTCGGTGCGCTTGCGCTTTTCGCCATATACATCGTCGTGTACCTGCTGTCGCCCGCGGCGATGGGAGCCGGTGACGTGAAGCTCGCCGTCGGCATCGGAGCGCTGACAGGGGCATTCGGCAGTGACGTCTGGGTTCTCGCAGCGATCGGCGCACCGTTGCTAACCGCGGGATGGGCGGTTGTCGCGCTGCTGCGCCGGTCGGGACAGACAGTGCCCCATGGACCGTCGATGTGCGCGGCCGCGGTGAGCGCCGCCGCGCTCGCAGTGCTCTAGAAGCTACGCCGGCGACGACGGCCGCGCGGACTGCTCTTCCTCGCGCAGCGGTTGGTCCGCCGACGTGTGTGCCTGTCCGAAGCTGGGCAGCCCTGTCGGGTGACCGGACACCGAACCACGAGGGTCGTGCTGTGGCGCGGCTGAACCCGTGTAGTCCAGATCGGCGTAATCGCCTTGCTGAGAAGGCCGTTGGCTGCGTTGCGCTCGCGCGGCTGCTCGCCCGTCGGCGTACGCCTGACCGAATCCGGCGCGCTGGGACTGCTCTGCAGGCACGGCAGGCCGCGTCCAAGCAGGTGCTCGGCATATTGAGCTTGAGCTGACGACGGAAGTGATATGACACAACCGTTACACGACCCTGAAACGGCGCCGATGGGTCTGCCGGTATCGGAGGCCACGACATCGACGACGGCATCGTCCGGTACTCCGATATGAGGCGGCACACGTCGCAGAACTCCAGCCGACTGGAAATACTTGCCTCCGAACGTGACCCGGCAACCTCTGATGCGTTCTCCGCGGCCGACTATCGCGGGGTGCTGCGCGCGCTACAGCGCTTCTACAACATCATCCTGACCGATTGCGTCACCGGACTGGTGCATTCCGCGATGGGCGGCGTGCTTGCCGAATCCGACATGGTCGTCATCGTGGCATCGCCCGCGGTCGACTCCGCCCGTAGCGCGCTGGCGACCATGGATTGGCTTGAGCGACAGGGCTTTCAGCACCTGGTACCCGGGGCGACGGTAGTGTTCAGCGCGTCACGGCAGGGAGCTTTGGGGCTTGACATGAACAAGCTGGCCCGTCACTTCTTGCCCAGTGTGCGTTCGTTGCACGTGGTTCCGTTCGACGATCATCTCGCCGAGGGCTCCGAGGTAGAGCTCGATAGGTTGAGCCGCCAGACGCGCCAGGCGTTCCTCGAGCTGGCGGCCAGTATCGCCGACGGATTCGCGGCCCTCGGTCCTAGCCGACAGACACTCCGCTAACTCCGTAGCCGTCCGGCGCTCCTCTCTCGATCTAGCGGAGTGTTGCATACCCGTGGTACGTTAATGCATACCCCGAGTATGCAAAGCCAAAGATGGAGGCAGGATGACGGAAACAACGGTTCAAGCGCTGAACCTGACGGCGATTTCGGAGCGCTACTTCGCCGCGTGGGCGGCACGCGATCCCGACGCGATCGTCGCGCTGCACACCGAGGACACCCGGTTCTGGATGCACATGGGCGGTGAACCGGTCGTCGGCCGTGATGCGGTGCGCGCGACATTCGCCGAGATCTTCGAACAGTTCCCGGGGCTCACCTGGGAGACCTATCGCGTGCTGTACGGCGAGGACCATTGGATACTCGACTGGGCGCTTATCTCCGGCGACATCCGATTCGATTGCCTCGATGTCGTCAACGTCGCGCCGGACGGCCTCGTTGTTCGTAAAGACACGTTCGTGGACGCGGCTCAGCTGCAGGCCGCGATGGGGCCGGTGCTCCAATGACGACCGCAACCGCGACCGATCAGCTCCCGCTGGTAACTGCGCTGCCCGCCGAGCACCTGTTCGACATGCACGTGGATCTGCAACCCGCACAACCGATCTTGACGCCTGTCGGCGCGCGGATGACGTTCATCACGACCGGCGGTGTCATCGAGGGCCCGAAGCTGCGGGGTGAGCTGCTGCCCGGCGGGGGAGACTGGCTGCTCGTCGGCAGCGACGGCACGGGGCGAGTGGACGTGCGGGCCACCGTGCGCACCCACGACGGCGCGCTCATCCATTACGAGTCGCGCGGCATCATCAAGATCCCTGCCGACGGCATCCAGCGCCTCGCCGCGGGCGAAGTGCTGCCGTTCGAGGAGACCTATGTCCGCACCACTCCGAAGTTCGAAACCGCCGACGAGCGTTATGCGTGGCTGTCCGAAGTGGTTGCGCTTGGCTACAACATCCTGTCGCCCAATCACATCGACTACCGGATATACCGGGTGCTCTGAGGTGGACCAGGTCCGCCTTGCGCGCCAGTCGAATCGGGTGGTGCGCCGCTGGCCAAGGGCGCAGCGCGCGATCGGGCGGCTTCACGCAAGGCTCTATCGGGTCAGCGGTGGCCGCTTCATGCCGAGCTGGTACGCGGGTGCGCCGGTGATGGTGCTCGAGACCGTCGGCAGGCGCAGCGGACAGAAGCGGGCCACGCCCGTCCTTTACCTGCGCGACGGCGAGCGCGACCGCGTTTGGTGGGCATTCGTCGAGATGTACCCACAGGCCGGGCACTACGCGCGGTTCACCGATCGGGTGGGGGCACCTCCCGCTTGCGGGGGACTGCCCCTCGTCGCGTTGGAGCCGGCCGGACGGTGAACGGCGGTTATCGTCATGCCGTGGCGACGAAGGTGGCGAGACGCACCCAGGCCGAGCGGACCGAGGCGACCACTGGCGCGCTCGTCGACGCGGCACGGGAGCTGTTCGCCCGCGACGGCTATGCGGCGACCTCACTTGCTGCCGTCGCCGCCCGCGCCAACCTGACCAAGGGCGCGGTCTATCACCACTTCGAGGGCAAGCAACAGCTCTTCGAGGCGGTTTTCACGCGAGAGGTCGAGCGGATGGCCACGCCGCTCGTCGAGGCGTATGCGCGCAAGAAGGATCCGTGGGACGCGTTCAAGGCCGGGTGTCGGGCCTTCCTTGACGAGTGTCTCGACCCCGACGTGCAGCGGATCGTGCTGCTCGACGCCCTGACCGCGATCGGCTGGGAGCAGGTGCGCCAGCTGGAAAGCCCGCTGCTCGAGATGATGGAGCTCGGCATCGGGCGGGCGATTGAAGAGGGCAGGATCGCGCAGCGACCGCCGGAGCCGCTGGCCAGTTTCCTGTACGGCGCTCTCTGCGAGACCGCGATGATCGTCGCTCGCGCCGACGACCAGAAGGTCGCCCACCGGCAGGCCGTCAGCGAGATCGGGCGCATCCTGGACGGCCTCGCCATCGACTAGCGGTGGATTTCGGCTGGATAAGCGCGACATGGGAAGATGGGACGCGTGTTGCGATGGACCACAGCTGGGGAATCCCACGGCCGCGCGTTAGTGGCCGTGGTCGAGGGCATGGTTGCAGGGGTCCAGGTCACCTCGTCTGAGATCGCGGGTCAGCTGGCCCGCCGCCGCCTTGGCTACGGCCGCGGTGCCCGGATGAAGTTCGAACAGGACCAGGTCACCGTGCTCGCCGGCGTTCGGCACGGTGTCACGCTCGGCGGCCCGATCGCCATCGAAATCGGCAACACCGAGTGGCCCAAGTGGGAAACCGTGATGGCCGCCGATCCCGTCGACCCGGAACAGCTCGCGGACTTGGAAGAGTCAGCCCGCAACGCGCCTCTCACCCGGCCACGCCCCGGTCATGCCGACTACGCAGGCATGCTCAAATACGGCTTCGAAGACGCCCGCCCCGTGCTCGAACGGGCCAGCGCCCGCGAAACCGCCGCCCGCGTCGCGGCAGGCACCGTCGCGCGGGCCTTCCTGCGCGAGGCGCTCGGCGTCGAGGTGCTGTCGCACGTGATCTCCATCGGCGCGTCGAAGCCGTACGACGGACCGCCGCCTCTGTTCTCCGATCTGGCCCGGATTGACGACAGTCCCGTTCGGGCGTTCGACGAGGCGGCTCAAGAATCCATGATCGCCGAGATCGAGGCGGCCAAGAAGGACGGCGACACGCTCGGCGGCATCGTCGAGGTCGTCGTCCACGGGTTGCCGGTCGGGCTGGGCTCGTTCACAAGCGGCGACAACCGGCTCGACAGCCAGCTGGCCGGTGCGGTGATGGGCATTCAGGCGATCAAGGGCGTCGAGATCGGGGACGGCTTCGAGACCGCACGCCGGCGGGGGAGCGTTGCTCACGACGAGATGCATCCAGGGCCCGACGGCGTGATGCGTTCGACGAACCGGGCAGGCGGCCTCGAGGGCGGCATGACGAACGGTCAGCCGTTGCGGGTGCGCGCTGCGATGAAGCCCATCTCCACGGTGCCGAAAGCGCTGGCCACCGTCGACATGGCCACCGGGGACGAAGCTGTCGCGATCCACCAGCGCTCCGATGTGTGTGCGGTGCCCGCCGCGGGCGTCGTCGTCGAGACCATGGTCGCGCTGGTGCTTGCGCGCGCCGCGCTGGAGAAGTTCGGTGGGGACTCTCTCGCCGAGACGCGGGCCAACATCGACAGTTATCTGCGCTCTGTGGCCGACCGTGAGCCCGCGACGCAACCAGCGCGGGCGTCGGGCTGATGGCACCCAAGGCGGTGCTGATCGGGCTGCCCGGCTCGGGCAAGTCGACGATCGGGCGGCGGCTGGCCAAGGCGCTCGACGTCTCGTTGCTCGACACCGACGCCGCGATCGAGGAGACCACCGGCCGCACCATCCCCGACATCTTCGCCACCGACGGCGAGCCGGAGTTCCGCCGCATCGAGGAGGACGTCATCCGGTCGGCACTGCAGTCTCATGACGGCGTGCTGTCGTTGGGCGGAGGCGCAGTCACCACGCCGGGGGTGCGCGACGCGCTGGCCGGACACACGGTCATCTACCTGGAGATCAGCGCCGCTGAGGGGGTGCGCCGCACGGGCGGCACCACCGTGCGGCCGCTGCTGGCCGGTGGCGATCGCGGCGAGAAGTTCAAAGCCCTGATGGCTGAACGTGTTCCGACGTACCGGCGGGTGGCGATGATGCGCGTCAACACCAATCGCCGCAATCCCGGCGCCGTGGTGCGCTACATCGTCGAGCGTCTCGAGAACCCTGATGTGCAAAGGCCGCAGAGGCGACGCCGCCGTCCGTCGTGGCGCCGAGGCCCGTCGTCGTTGAATCCGCCTCCAAGCAGCGATGCGCCACCCACACCCGCGGCCGTGGCCGCCCGAAATGCGCTGGGGGCACCACCCGGCCGAAGGCCAGGGGGAGGGCACCGTGACTGAGCCGGTGACCGTCGACGTACTCGTCGACCCGCCTTACCCGGTGATCATCGGCACCGGGCTGCTTTCAGAGCTGGGCCGTGTCCTTGACGGCAGGCACAAGGTCGCGATACTGCACCAGCCCGTGCTATCGGAGACCGCTGAGGCGATCCGGAGTCACCTGGCCGACAAAGGTATCGACGCGCACCGCATCGAGATCCCTGACGCCGAGGCGGGTAAGGAGCTGCCGGTCGTCGGCTTCATCTGGGAAGTGCTTGGTCGCATCGGTGTTGGCCGTAAGGATGCGATCGTCAGCCTCGGCGGGGGAGCGGCGACCGACGTCGCCGGGTTCGCCGCCGCCACCTGGCTGCGCGGGGTGGACATCGTCCACGTGCCCACGACGCTGCTGGGCATGGTCGATGCCGCGGTCGGCGGCAAGACCGGCATCAACACCGACGCCGGCAAGAACCTGGTCGGCGCGTTTCATCAACCTGCTGCTGTGCTCATCGACCTGGCCACCCTGGAAACCTTGCCGCGCAACGAGATCGTGGCAGGCATGGCCGAGATCGTGAAGGCGGGCTTCATTGCCGACCCGGTGATTCTCGACCTGATCGAGGCCGACCCGGAAGCCGCCCTCGACCCGACGGGAACGGTATTGCCCGAGCTGATCCGGCGCGCGGTCGCCGTCAAGGCCGAGGTCGTCGCCGCCGATGAGAAGGAATCGCAGCTGCGCGAAATCCTCAACTACGGACACACTCTCGCGCATGCGATCGAGCGGCGTGAGCGCTACCAGTGGCGGCACGGCGCAGCGGTATCGGTGGGCCTGGTGTTCGCCTCCGAGCTGGGCCGGCTGGCCGGACGCCTCGACGACGACACCGCCGACCGGCACCGGTCGATCCTCACCTCGCTCGGGTTGCCCGTCACGTACGACGCCGACGCGCTGCCGCAACTGCTCGAATACATGGCGGGAGACAAGAAGTCCCGCGCCGGCGTGCTTCGCTTCGTGGTACTCGACGGACTGGGCAAGCCGGGACGCCTCGAGGGTCCGGATCCGTCGCTGCTGGCGGCGGCCTACGCGGAGGTAACTCAGCCATGACTTTTCAGACGGTGCTTGTGCTCAACGGTCCCAACCTGGGCAGGCTCGGTCGTCGCGAACCCGAGGTCTACGGCAGCACAACGCACGACGAACTGGTCAAGCTGATCGAACAGGAAGCCGACGAGCTTGGCCTGAAAGCCGTTGTGCGACAAAGCGACAGCGAAGCTGAGCTGCTCAACTGGATTCATGCGGCCGCCGATGCCGGAGACCCGGTGATCCTCAACGCCGGAGCGCTCACCCACACGTCAGTGGCGCTACGCGACGCGTGTGCCGAACTGCGCGCACCGCTGATCGAGGTGCACATCTCGAATGTGCATACCCGCGAAGAGTTTCGGCACCACTCCTACGTCAGCGCGGTGGCCACCGGCGTGATCGTCGGCCTAGGGGTGCAGGGCTACGTGCTGGCGCTGCGATATCTGGCCAGCCTCGGCTAGAGCTACTGCTCGCGACGCTCCGCGGTGGGCACCGCCTGGGTGGTTTCCGTGCTCGCGGATGGGTTCACCGCAGCGAACACGTCGGTATCCGCCCGGTCTTGTTCCTGCTCCGCGGCGGACTCGGCGAGGCCGTGATGCTTGCGCGGTTGCTTGTCGAAGTTGCGGTCGACGAGGTAGTGGCCAAGCGCGACGCCTGCGATCGCGAACAGGAACACCAGCAGCGCGGTGAACGCCGCGAACGTGGTGACCTCGTTGATCAGCGCCTCGACGTAGAGGGCCGTGTAGACGAGCGAGATGAACCACGCCACCAAGCCGCTCACGATGCCTGCGAACAGTCCCGCAAGCAACCAGGTCATCGCCAGATCTTCGCGGCGGTCGGGGTCAGGGTTGGCTTGCCCGTCGGCACGGCCGTCGCTGATGCCCCAGATGAACACGCCGATCGCGAAGAGAACGATCAGCGTGATGCTGATCAATCCGGCCTTGGTCTCCCACGCGTTGATCATCGCCCCCTGCAGTAACCGAACGATCACCATCAGGGCCGCGAACACCAGTCCGCGCAGTAACCACTTACTCATGGGGCCACACCTTAGCGAGTAGGTTCATGAACTGTGACTATTTCACAGCGCCGGGATCGGCTGCGCCAGCGGCTTGCCGACGCCGACCTGGACGCGATGCTGGTATCCGACCTGGTCAACGTGCGTTATCTGTCCGGTTTCACGGGTTCGAACGCCGCCCTACTAATCCGCGCGGATAGCGAAACGCCCGTGCTGGCCACCGACGGGCGCTATCGCACCCAGGCCGCGCAGCAGGCCCCCGACGCGGAGATCGTCATCGAGCGCGCGTGCGGGCCGCATCTGGCGGCGCGTGCGGCCGAGGGTGGGGTGCGCCGGTTGGGGTTTGAAAGCCACGTGGTGACCGTCGACGGATTCGCCATCCTGCGCAAGGCCGCGGGTGACCAGATTGAGATGGTCCGGGCGGCCGGAACGGTCGAGGCGCTGCGCGAGGTCAAGGATGCGGGAGAGATCGCGCTGCTGAGGCTTGCGTGCGAGGCCGCAGACGCCGCGCTGACCGATCTTGTTGAGCGCGGCGGCCTTTGCGCGGGCCGGACAGAGAAAGAGGTAGGCCGCGAACTCGAGGCGCTGATGCTCGACCACGGCGCGGACGGGGTCTCGTTCGAGACCATCGTGGCGGCGGGCGCCAACTCGGCGATTCCGCATCACCGGCCGACCGACTCGGTGCTCGCGGCGGGCGACTTCGTCAAAATCGACTTCGGTGCCCTGGTGTGCGGCTATCACTCCGACATGACGCGCACGTTTGTGCTGTCGCCCGCCGCGCAATGGCAGCGCGACATCTATGACCTGGTGGCCACCGCGCAGCGGGCCGGCAGGGAAGCGCTGGAGCCTGGGGCGTCTCTGAAGGATGTCGACGCCGCATCGCGGCAGGTCATCGCCGATGCCGGGTATGCCGACAACTTCGGCCACGGCCTCGGCCACGGTGTCGGACTACGGATCCATGAAGCGCCGGGAATCAGCGCGTCTGCCGCCGGTACACTGCTTGCTGGCTCTGCGGTCACCGTGGAGCCCGGCGTCTATCTGCCCGACCAAGGCGGCGTCCGCATCGAGGACACATTGGTCGTGTGCGACAGAGCGCCAGACTTGCTCACCCGGTTCCCCAAGGAACTGGCCATCGTCTAACAGGAGAACAACCGAACGTGGCATCGACCGCCGACTTCAAGAATGGGCTCGTACTGCAGATCGACGGCCAGCTGTGGCAGATCATCGAGTTCCAACACGTCAAGCCAGGCAAGGGCCCGGCTTTCGTGCGAACCAAGCTGAAGAACGTCCTGTCCGGCAAGGTCGTCGACAAGACGTACAACGCCGGCGTAAAGGTCGAGACCGCCACCGTCGACCGCCGCGACGCGACATACCTATACCGCGACGGCGCCGACTTCGTGTTCATGGACTCGCAGGACTACGAGCAGCACCCGCTGTCCGAGAAACTGGTCGGTGACGCCGCCAAGTTCTTGCTGGAGAGTCTGCCGGTGCAGATCGCGTTCCACGACGGCGCGCCGCTCTACCTGGAACTGCCGGTCACTGTCGAACTCGAGGTCACCCACACCGAGCCCGGCTTGCAGGGTGACCGCTCCAGCGCAGGCACCAAGCCGGCCACCGTCGAAACCGGAGCCGAGATTCAGGTGCCGCTGTTCATCAACACCGGCGACAAGCTGAAAGTGGACTCGCGCGACGGTAGCTATCTGGGTCGGGTGAATGCCTGACCGTCGAGGCGATCGCGGCCGACACCAGGCCCGCAAGCGCGCCGTCGACTTGCTGTTCGAGGCTGAGGCGAGAGGGATCACAGCCGCCGATGTCGTCGAAGCGCGAAATGCCTTGGCGAAGAAGGAATCCGACGTCTCGCCGCTCAACCCTTACACCGTGAAGGTGGCACGCGGGGTTACCGAGAACGCCCTGCACATCGACGATCTCATCTCGTCCCACTTGCAGGGCTGGACGCTGGACAGGCTGCCGGCCGTCGACAGGGCGGTGTTGCGGGTCGCGGTGTGGGAGCTGCTGCACGCCGACGACGTCCCAGAACCGGTCGCTGTCGACGAGGCAGTGGAACTGGCCAAGCAGTTGTCCACCGACGACTCACCGGGTTTCGTCAACGGCGTGCTGGGTCAGGTGATGCTGGTAACGCCGCAGATTCGGGCCGCGGCAGCGGCTATGCGGGGGACTAGCGAGGGCACCGGAGGAACGTAGTGGGTATACCGCAGGATTGGGCGCCGTACTCCAGTGTCGATGAGGCGGCCAAGGTATACCTGCGTGACCCCGAACTGGCGCTGGACCAATTGCGCTCGGTCATAGACCTTGCCGCGATCAAGTCCTTCATCATGTCGCGCGGATCGACCGAGGAGTCGTGGGGCGAAGCGTCCCCCTGCCCTCCGGGCGGGAGGTGCCCCCAGTGGCAGGAGGTCGTGCTCACCGACGGACAGCGTCTGATCATGTGGCGGGCCGACGACGAGCTGTCCACGACGGACGATCGCGAGCGTCGGGTGCTGAACGCGTCGGTTCGAACCATCCTGCTGTCGACCATCACCGACCACGTGCTGACCGCCGAATACGAGGTCCTCGGCGACGACACACGCCGGCTCTCCGAGGTGCGGCTGCGGATGTACACCCAGCTCGTCACCCGGTCACGGCAGAAGTCGGCCACCGAAACCGACATCTACTGTGAGTCGTTCCGCTACCAGAAATCGGTCGACGACGGCGGCCTTGCCCAAATGCAACGACTTCTGCAGTTCGGTCGCGTGCTGTCGCGGTGCATGCAGTAGCGGCTCGGCACTTTCGCTCAGCGCGATTGTTAAATCTTCGCCTGGCCCGGCTGGCGCAATAGCAGACCCGGTGCCTTCTTTCGCCTGGTAGCCGCCGATCCGCGGTGGCGGAATCAGTTAACCTGCGCGGACTTAGATCTCACGGTGCTGCGGGAGGGCCGCGCGGCTCATAGCGTGACTCCCGTGCCGTCAGCCGAACCGACACCGCTCCGGCGGCCGCGTGCAGACCGCGCGCGTCAGGTCGCCGACGTGCTGCGGCACCAGATTCACGCAGGCGCATACGAAGCAGGCCTGCCCACCGAGCAGGCGCTTGCCGCCGACTTCTTCGTCTCCCGCAACACCATTCGCGAAGCGCTCGCTGTGCTAAAGACCGAAGGCTTGATCGACCGTGGAAGAAAGGTCGGCACCCACGTCGCGGTCCGCAAGTACGACCACGGTCTCGACGCCCTTGTCGGCCTGAAGGAGACGTTCAAGGACTACGGGGAAGTGCGCAACGAGGTCAGGGCGGTGCTGCATCTGGCCGCTCCGCCCGCCGTCGCGCGTCGACTCGGGCTCGAACCGGGCGAACAGGTGGTCTTCATCGAGCGGCTGCGCTACCTCGGCGACTTGCCGCTGTCCCTGGACCTGACGTACCTCGCCCCCGATATCGGCGCCGAGGTACTGCGCCACCCACTGGAGACCAACGACGTGTTCGCCCTCATCGAGCAGGTGAGCGGGCAGCGACTCGGCGCGGCGACGCTTGCGCTGGAGGCGGTTTCGGCCGACCCGCATTCGGCGGCGACGCTGCAACTGCCCGACGGCGCGCCCCTGCTGATGCTGGAGCGGCTCACCAGCCTTGACGACGGCAGGCCCGTCGACCTCGAATACATCCGTATGCGCGGTGACCGAATCACCATGCGCGGCAGCCTGATTAGGAGCGAGACATGACGCTTGTCAACCATCGGGCAGATGTCCCGGTGACGATCGACGAGTCCCTATGCATCGAAGGCTGCACGCTGTGCGTCGACATCTGTCCGCTCGACTCGCTGGCGATCAACCCGGACAACGGCAAGGCCCACATGCACGTTGACGAGTGTTGGTACTGCGGGCCGTGCGCCGCCCGCTGTCCCACCGGCGCCGTCACCGTCAACATGCCCTACTTGATCCGCTGAGGACCTCCACAATGAAGAAGAGTTTGTACCGGCTTTCCGCGCTCGCCGCTGCGCTCACCGTCGCCGCCACCGGCTGCTCGCTCGATTCCGCCTCGAACTCGTCGGGCAGCAACGTCGTCAATGTCGTCATCGGTTACCAGTCGAAGACGATCAACACCGTCACCGCGGGCACCTTGCTCAAAGCGCAGGGCTACCTGGAACGACGGCTCAACGACATCACCACTCGCACCGGCACCAAGTACAACGTGACGTGGCAGGACTACGACACCGGTGCGCCGATCACCGCTCAGATGGTCGCCGAGAAGATCGACATCGGCTCGATGGGCGACTACCCGATGCTGATCAACGGATCCAAAACGCAGGCCAACGAACGCGCCCGCACCGAGATCGTCTCCGTGACCGGCTACAACCCCAAGGGCGCGCTGAACATGGTTGTGGTGGCTCCCAATTCGGGTGCGCAGAAACTGACCGACCTGGCCGGACAGAAGGTGTCGGCCAGTGTCGGCTCGGCCGGTCACGGCACCTTGGTACGCGCGCTGTCAGGCGCGGGCATCGACGCGAAGACGGGCGTCGAGGTCCTCAACCAGCAGCCCCAGGTCGGCGCGTCTGCACTGGAATCCGGTCAGGTTCAGGCGCTTTCGCAGTTCGTGGCGTGGCCGGGACTGCTTGTCTTCCAAGACAAGGGCAAATTGCTGTACGACGGCGCCGAGCTGAACTATCCGACGCTGCACGGTGTTGTCGTCCGACGGGCGTATGCCGCCGAACACCCGGAAGTTCTCGTCGCGTTCCTCCAGGCCCAGCTCGACGCTACGGACTTCCTCAATCAGAAGCCCCTCGAGGCGGCCAAGATCGTCGCCGAAGGCAGCGGCCTGCCGCAGGAAGTGGTGTATCTGTACAACGGCCCAGGTGGCACGTCGTTCGACACGACGCTCAAGCCGTCGCTTGTCGAGGCGCTGAAAGGTGATGTGCCGTACCTGAAGTCGATCGGCGACTTCGCCGAACTCGATGTGCCCGGCTTCGTCCAGGACACACCGTTGCGAGCGGCATTCGCCGCTCGAAACCAGGACTACAACAAAGCGGTGGCCGCAACGGCGAACCCTTCCGTGCTCGCCGGCACCGATCCGGTGTGCAACACACCCGTCAACAACCCCGCACAGGCCAGCGAGCTGTGGCTCGACGGATCTGACAGCACACAGGCCGCGGCCTCCCCGACATGCCTGCTGAAGGCCGTTCGCGACGCAACCGCCAAGGGTGCAAAGGTCCGCGCCGCGTACGTTCCCGACGCCGAGCTGGGCACCCGGTGGTTTGCCGACAAAGCGGCATGGGTGCGTGACGGGCAGAACTATCTGCCCTTCGGAACCCCTGCCGGTGCACAGCGGTTCATCGCGGCGCACCCCGGCAGCACAGTGGTGGACTACCAGCAGGCCCTGACCGGTGCGGTATGACCACGACTGATCCGGACATCGCCGCGGTACTCGAGTCGCCGGTGACGGCCGAACCGGTTGCCCGGCATGACCGGCCTGCCTCGGTGTGGCGCCGACGGCTGGTGCGAGTGGCATCGGTGCTCGCTGCGGTCGGGCTCTGGCAGCTGCTCACCGCCAATCACATCCGCCTGTGGTTGCGCTTCGACACGCTGCCCACCGTCACCGAGATCGCTTCGGCGTTCGTCAATCGTGTCGGCACCCAGGACTACTGGCTCGATCTAGGGCAGTCGCTGATCCGGATTCTGAGCGGCTTCGCTCTTGCCGCGGCGGTCGGGGTAATCACCGGCATCCTGCTGGGCCGGTCGACGGTGTTCTCCGACGTGTTCGGTCCGCTGACCGAACTGGCGAGGCCGATCCCGGCCATCGCGATGGTTCCCGTGGCGATCCTGCTGTTTCCGACCGACGAGGCCGGGATCGTCTTCATCACGTTCCTGGCCGCCTACTTCCCGATCATGGTCAGCACCCGCCATGCCGTGCGTGCCTTGCCGACGATTTGGGAGGACTCGGTCCGCACGTTCGGCGGCACGAGATGGGACGTGCTGCGCCGCGTCGTGTTACCCGGCATCCTCCCCGGCCTCTTCGGCGGGCTTTCGGTCGGCATGGGAGTGGCGTGGATCTGTGTCGTCTCTGCCGAAATGATCTCGGGGCGTCTGGGTGTCGGTTATCGGACCTGGCAGGCGTACACGGTGCTGAACTATCCCGATGTATTCGTCGGCATCATCACCATCGGCGTGCTCGGCTTCGCGACCGCCGCGACCATCGAGCTGATCGGCGGGCGCGCCACCCGATGGCTGCCCCGCGGTGAGGAGAACGTGCGATGACGACGGCGGTGGCGGTCGGGACCTGCCTGGATCTCGACAACGTGCGACTGTCCTACACCGGAGCGCCCGTGGTGGACGGCTTGAGCCTGAAGGTAAAGCCGGGGGAGATCCTGGTGCTCACCGGCCCATCCGGCTGCGGCAAATCCACCGTGCTGCGCGCGCTGGCCGGCCTGCTGCGACCCGATGGCGGTCGGGTGATTGCCGACGGGCTTGAGGTCACCACCACATCACGCGACCGCGGGATGGTGTTCCAGGACAGCGCGCTATTGCCCTGGCGCACAGTGCGATCCAATATCGAACTGGCGCTGCAACTGCGGGGTGAGCCGCGCGCAGGGCGACGCGAACGGGCGGAACGCTGGATCGACGAGGTGGGGCTGACCGGCTTCGCCGACTATCTGCCGAAAAGCCTTTCTGGCGGCATGCGTCAGCGCGTGCAGCTTGCCCGTGGGCTGGCGGGTGCGCCGCGAGCGGTGATGATGGACGAGCCGTTCGCCGCATTGGACACCCAAACCCGGGCTGCCATGCAGCGACTACTCATCGATACCTGGCGCGCCCACCCGACCACCATCGTGTTCGTCACGCATGACGTCGACGAAGCCTTGATCCTCGGTGACCGTGTCGCCGTGCTCGGCCGCGTCGGCCAACCATTGCGGGCGGTCATCGACGTGCCGGAACCACGTACAGACCAGGTGGGGCGCCAAGCGCTTCGCGCAGAAATCATTGCGGCTCTCGACCATTCATGATGCAGATACCTGACTTGGCCGACACTGGTCGGCTCGACTGCGATGTGCTGGTGATCGGCGGCGGCACCGCAGGCACCATGGCGGCACTCACCGCCGCCGAACACGGGGCACAGGTGCTGCTGCTCGAGAAGGCACATGTGCGCCACTCGGGTGCGCTGGCGATGGGCATGGACGGGGTGAACAACGCGGTCATCCCCGGCAAGGCGACGCCTGAGGACTACGTCGCCGAGATCACCCGCGCCAACGACGGAATCGTCAACCAGCGCACCATCTATCAGACCGCGACACGCGGGTTTGCAATGGTGCAGCGGCTCGAGCGTTACGGTGTCAAGTTCGAGAAGGACGAACACGGCGAGTACGCCGTGCGCCGGGTGCATCGGTCCGGCTCCTACGTGTTGCCGATGCCAGAAGGTAAGGACGTCAAGAAGGCGCTGTACCGGGTGCTGCGGCAGCGTTCGATGCGGGAGAAGATCACGATCGAGAACCGGCTGATGCCGGTGCGGGTTCTCACCGATGGCGGCCGGGCGGTCGGTGCCGCCGCACTCAATTCCCGCACTGGCGAATTCGTCGCGGTCGCGGCCAAGGCCGTGATCCTTGCGACGGGTGCCTGCGGGCGGCTTGGCCTGCCCGCGTCGGGTTACCTCTACGGCACCTACGAAAACCCGACGAACGCCGGCGACGGCTATTCGATGGCGTATCACGCCGGTGCCGAACTGTCCGGTATCGAATGCTTTCAGGTGAACCCGTTGATCAAGGACTACAACGGACCGGCTTGTGCATATGTGGCCAACCCGTTCGGCGGTTACCAGGTCAATGCGCTCGGCGAACGGTTCGTCGACTCCGATTACTGGTCGGGCCAGATGATGGCCGAGGTCAAGCGTGAGATCGAATCGGCCCGCGGACCGATCTATCTGAAGGTTTCCCACCTGCCCGACGAGACGCTGACGGCGTTGGAGAATATCCTGCACACCACGGAACGGCCCACCCGTGGCACGTTCCACGCGAATCGCGGCCACGACTACCGGACCCATGACGTCGAGATGCACATCTCCGAAATCGGCTTGTGCAGTGGGCATTCCGCATCTGGGGTGTGGGTGGACGAACACGCTCGCACCACCGTCCCCGGACTGTATGCGGCGGGCGATCTGGCCTGTGTACCGCACAACTACATGATCGGCGCGTTCGTTTACGGCGACCTCGCCGGTGAGGATGCGGCGTCGACGGTTTCCTACGTCGCCGCCCCGCAGATGCTTCCCGTCGACCAGCTACGAGACGCCCACGAACTGGTGTACCGCCCACTGCGTCAGCCCGAGGGGCCGCCGCAGCCGCAGGTCGAGTACAAGCTGCGCCGGTTCGTCAACGACTATGTGGCCCCGCCCAAGACGGCAACCAAGTTGTCGATTGCTGTGCAGAGCTTCGAGCGCATGCACACCGAGATCGCCGAGATGGGTGCCACCACACCACACGAGCTGATGCGTGCCGTCGAGGTGTCGTTCATTCGAGATTGCGCGGAAATGGCCGCCCGCTCGTCGCTCACCCGCACCGAGTCGCGGTGGGGGCTCTACCACGACCGTGCCGACATGCCCGACCGTGACGATGAAGAGTGGCGCTACCACCTGAACCTGCGCAGGGCCGCCGACGGCTCGATGGAGTTCCTGAAGCGGCCCGTCGCACCGTATTTCGTCGCAGTGCCCGACCTCGAGCACCTGCCGTCCGATGATCCGGTGGTGCACGTAGAACAGCCGCAGCTGGCAAATGGCCGGGCCCCTGCGACCGCGGGGTCGCGCGTGCGCGCGTCGAGCGCCGTCCAGCCGCCATCGCCACGCATCGTCGAGGTGCTGGCGCTGGAATCGCCTACGGTCACCGATCTGGCAGCGTTCCTTGCCGATCCCGACGCTGGTGTCCGGCGTACCGCGGTGTCCACACTCGTCGAGCACCTTCCCGATGGTTATGCCGATGCGCTGCTTGGCGCATTGGGTGATGTCGACGCCGAGGTGCGACGGGTTGCCGCCGACGGCGTGCGCGAACTCGTCGAGGTCGTGCCCGCACCGGAAGGTATTGCCAAACAACTGGATTCGACGGATCCGGTGGTGCGGGCGGTCGCGGTGTACCTGCTCAGCGCCCGCCGAGTGGGCGAACAAGCGCAATACCGCCGCGCGCTGACAGACGCCGACCACCGGGTACGCATCGAAGCGGTGCGGGCGTTGGTGTCCGTCGACGACTCCGACGGCGTGGCGGCGGCGGCAAGCGACGACAACCGGGAGGTCAGAATCGCTGTGGCCAACGGGCTTTCGACACTGCGTACCGGTGCAGAAGCGGTGCGCGGACTGGTCACCGACAGGGACCCGTTGGTTCGAGCGGCGGCGCTGACAGCGCTCGGCGCGGTCGGCTTCGGTGACGACGATCTGGCCGATGTGCAGCGCGCGCTGACGGAGCCGGCATGGCAGGTGCGAGAGGGTGCGGCAAAGGCGCTGGCCGGAGCGGCGCCGACGGTGGCAGTGCCGACGCTGTCACGCGCCCTTGCCGATCAGCACCTCGACGTGCGTAAGGCCGCGGTGTTAACCCTGACGCGGTGGGCGTCTTCTGAGCAGGCGGCGCGCGACGCGCTCGGACTGGCGCTGGAGGACGGCGACGCCGACGTGCGAGCCTACGCCCGCCATGCCCTTGCGGCTCAGCTCAGCTGATTGGCGATCGCACCAGTATCGAGCCAGATGTTTTCGCGACTGATCAGGCCATCGCGGAATTCGAACACGTGCAGGATGCGAAAGCTGATCCGGCGACCGTGCCCCGGCAGGCCGAGCATCGAACCAATTACCGTGCCCGTCATTATCTGTTCGAGAATCATCGAGTCGTCCGTGAGGAACCGGTGCAGCACCTCCTCGCCTTCGGTGCGGAAGTTGGCGGTCAGCTCCTCGTAGAACGTTCTGGCGCCCTTCTTTCCGCGGCTCGGGCTACCGGGAAAACCGACGACGTCGTGTTCGATGTCGTCGGTGTAGACCGCGATCGCTTCTTCGACGTCACCCGCCTCCTCCGCACGCAGATGCCGCGAAACCAGTGACTGCATCCGGTTGTGGTCCATTAGTTGCTCTTCCCGGGATGTCCTGTTCGTTGCAAGTTTGTATATACGCTGTGCGCCGCCTGGGTACTGCCTTCTACGCTAACTCCGTGCGTTTTGCATGGCCGTTAACTGGTCGCGGGGAGGAAATGCGGACGATCGAAGCTGCGATCGCCGATTCCGCGGTCGCTGGGACGGTGGTTCACGGTGCGGCCGGCGTCGGAAAGAGTCGGATCGTCAGGGAAGCGCTGACTGCGGCGGCGGCCAATGGAGCTGAAGTTCGGTGGGCGGTCGCGACGTCGGCCGCGAAGGAACTGCCGCTTGCTGCGTTCGCTGCTTGGGCGGAGTCTGGCTCTACCGACAGCCTCCAGCTCGTGCGCGGAATCATCGATTCACTCACCGCCGCGCCACCGGAAACCCCCGTGATCGTGGGTGTTGATGACGCGCATCTTCTTGACGACTTGTCGTCTTTCGTTCTGCACCAGATCGTTCAGCGCCGCGCCGCGAAGGTGGTGATCACCGTTCGTGACGGTGAACCTGTCCCAGCGGCCATTCGGGATGTATGGAAGGGTGGACAATTCAACCGCCTCGACCTGCAGCCACTATCGATGAATGAGACCGAGAAGCTGCTGACCGCGACACTCGATGGGCCGGTGGACATCGAATCGGTGCGCCGATTCTGGAGGCTGACGCGCGGAAACACGCTCTATCTCCGCAACATCGTCGAACAAGAACTCGGCGACGGACGCCTGGCGCATCGGCAGGGGTACTGGCAGTGGAGCGGCGACCCCGTTCTGCCACCGGGGCTGTCCGAGCTCATCGACTCCCGGATGGGCGCGCTACCCAGGGCCGTGAGCGATGTGATCGACCTGCTCGCCGTCGGCGAGCCGATTGAGCTGGCTTCGCTTAGCAGGATGACCGATCCAGAAGCGGTGGAGGAAGCGGACATCCGCGGCTTGGTCGCTCTGGACGATGTCGAGGGCCGCGTCGAGGTGCGGCTTGCTCATCCGCTCTATGGCGAAGTACGAAGACATCAGGCAGCGCCGATCAGGCTGCGTCGACTACGTGGACTTCTCGCTACAGAACTCGCGTCGGAGACAGACCGAGAAGACGTCCAGGCCTTGGTGCGCCGCGCGTCGTTGATTCTCGACTCGGATCTCACGCCTGACGCTGGTCTCCTCGTCAAGGCGGCTCGTGGTGCGCTTTGGTTAGTCGGCGTGGACTCGTCGACCCAGCTGGCGAGCGCGGCGTCCTGGGGAGAACGAATAGCCCGCACGGCGATTTCGGCGGGCGGAGGAGCCGAGGCGCACTTCGTTCGCGCATACGCCTTGTCCTGGCTGGGCAACGGCGCAGACGCCGACGCGGTACTCAACGGCATTGCGCCAAGCGAACTCACCGACGCGGACCGGGGCCGACTCGCCTTTCTGCAAGCATTCAACAGGATGTTCGCACTTGCGGATCCGCAAGGAGCCAAGGCACTTATCGACGAGGCATCGCGGACCACACCTCCGGATGCCAGTGGTTGTATCGAGGCTTTCAAGATGGTGTATGCGGCCGCGCTGGGGCAGCTAGACGCAGTGTCGGAACCAACGTACGAACTGACTTTCGATCGTCTGCCCGATGTGGTCGCCGCGCGGGTGACGTCGTGGGCCATCACCGTCGCTCGCGGCGAGGCGGGCCGCACTGTCGAAGCGGTAGCGGCTGCACACGCGGGATATCCAATCCCGATGCGGTCCTTCGTCATCATCGCCGATGCGCATGTCAGTGCCCTCGTGTTGGCTGGCCGGGTATCCGAAGCGCAGGATGTCGCCGAGCTGATCCGCGGGCGGGCGGGCACTTCGCTAGCGATGACCCTGCCGTACGTCGCCGTCATCGGCGCGGTCGCGGGGCGCGCCGCGCTTGCTGCCGGCCGACTACCAGATGCGTCGTCGCTCCTGCAGGACCGACTGGTCGAGAATTACCCCGGCATGGCCAACGGCTGGGGCTATCGATGCCAGATTCCCCGGACGATCGTGCGCGCCATTCACGGGTCGATCGACGAGGCGATAGCGGCAGGTGTAGCACTTGAGGAGCGGCGCCATCCCGCCTGGCGGTACCTCGAGTACGAGCATGGCCTGGCCCGGGCGTGGGTGGCCGCAGCGCAAGGATTGGTCACCAATGCGATCGATGAGGTGTTATCGGGCGCCGAAACGGCAAGAGCCAATGGGCAGTTCGCCGCCGAGGTGATGTGTTTGCAGACGGCGACGCAATTCGGAGACGGCTCGCATGCTGAACGACTGCGCGAGCTGGAGAACATTGTGGAAGGTCCCCGCGCTGGCCTCGCGGCTCGCTTCGCGGCGGCCCTGTTCGACGGTGACGCCGATGGACTCTCGACGGTTTCAGAGGACTTTGAAAGTGTCGGCGATCTGATCGCGGCGATGGACGCGGCGGCGCATGCGGCGCTGGTCCATCGTCGTGCGGAGCGAAAGGGATCGTCGTTGACGTGTTCGGCGCGTGCGGACGAGCTTGCGCACCGATGTGGCGGTGCAAGCACCCCGGCGCTGCGTAAGGCGTCCGAGCGGTTGCCGCTGAGCGACCGTGAGCGTGAGATCGCGATGCTGATCGGCCTGGGCCTGTCCAACGGTGCTATCGCCGAGCGTCTGACGTTGTCGGTGCGCACCGTCGAGGGCCACATCTATCGCGCGATGGGCAAGACCGGTGCCGCTGACCGGGAAGAACTGGCGGCAATGCTGCCGCGGCGTTGATGCCGCCAGACAAAATCGAGTAGACCGCTACTCACCTCGTACCGGGCGGGCGAGCGCACGCTGGTGACGTGGCCGATGAACTCACCTCCCACGAGACCGCACTTCGCAAGCTGCCGTTGCCGTACTCGCTGGCGCTGCGGCTGCGCGACGCGGGGGTCGCACCCGAAGTGGTCAGCGAATACGTCGGTGTGGACGAGGCTGCGTTGGACGGCGTGTACCGCATCGCCGAGGCCAAGCTCAGCGCCGCGGAGGACCGAAGATGCTGTGAGGAGTCCTGTCAGTAGTCCGGTAGCTCAATGGCGTCGGCGGTGGTGAACCACTTCTTCTCGGCGTAGGAACGGAACGGCCAGCGCTGCATCCACTTCATCACCTGGGTGGTGACGGCGATATCGGTGGCCGACTTGGGGAGGTAGCCGTCGATACCGTTCGGCAGGTCCTGGCACCGGTCGATGTACGGCCGCATCACGGATTCGTAGCGCTTCAATGCCGCCTGGATCCTGTCTGTGTCGAGGGAATCTGCCTGTCCGAGTTCGCCGGCCAACACATATGCGCCGACGAGCGCGAGGCTGGTGCCCATCCCGCTCAGCGGCGAGGCGCAATATCCGGCGTCACCCGCAAGCGTTACCCGGCCCTGCGAGACTGTCGGCATGTGCACTTGCAGGAACGAGTCGAAGTAGAAGTCGTCGGACTCGGCAGCCGCCGACAAAAGCGCGTCGCATTGCCAGCCTGCGCCCGCGAAATGCCCTGTGAGCAGCGCCAGTTGCTCGTCAGCATTGCGCCGGTCATATTCGACCGGTTCGGAGCGGAACGCCAGCCCGGCTTTCGCGAGCGCAGGATCGTGCGATGGCCGCATCGACGCATTGAGGCCGGGTGCCTGATACATCAGATACCAGCCGTCCAGCCCGACACTGTCGGGCGCGGTGAACCATGCGTTGTATCCGCCGAGCGGTTTGACGAACTGTTCCTCCGGCCCGAACACCAAGCGGCGCACGGCGGAATGAGGTCCATCGGCGCCGACGACGAGGTCTACCGACAGTTTCGTCCCGTCCGTCAGGATGACTTCGACGTCGTCGTCGCTCTGGCTGAGTTCTTCTATGCGCGTGTCGAACCGGTAGTCGGTCTGATCCTTGGTCGCCCGATACAGCACCTCAACCAGGTCGCCGCGCAGGATCTCGAGCTTGGAGACGATGCCGTTTCCGTTGAATGCCGTCACCGGCATCTCGGCCCGGCGGCGTCCGTCGGAATTGATCCACGCGAGGCCACGCTGATCCAGCGAGCGTGCCCGCATCTCGTCGAGCAGGCCCATCCGTCCGACCACATCACCGCCCGCACCCCGCAGGTCGACGGTTTGTCCGCCGGGGCGGATGCCGTCGGCCAACTCAACGATCGTTACCCGGTAGCCGTTCTTGTTCAGCCAGAAGGCAAGTGCAGGCCCCGCGATTCCGGCTCCACTGATCAGAACGGTCGGCTGTGACATGGCGCCAGGTTAGCGGCCGTTAGATGTCAAGCGCCTGGTAGGTCCGGCGGACGAACTTCGGTTGTGTTGATTGAAGTTTCAGCAACGAGGTGTTGCCCGCCACGGCGGCCGCCGCGTCGGCGCCGAAGTTCGGGAGGTTCTGGATGAGATAGATCAGGATCAGGTCCTGGCTCGGATCAGCCTGCCACCACGTGCCATAGGCGCCGGGCCAGCTGAACGTCCCGACACCGCCTGGACCGAATAGTGAGCGGGATCGGCTGGGGTCGGTGACCACCGAAAGGTTCAGTCCGAAACCACGGCCGATCCAGAACGGCATCCCGAGAAATGGATGACGTTTCTGGCTGTCCGTCAACCGGTCGCTGCGCATGAGCCGCACAGACTCTTCGGAAAGCACCCGTACGCCGTCGATCTCGCCCCCGGCCAACAGCATCCGCGCGAACCTCAGGTAGTCGTCTGCGGTGGAGAAGAGGTTCGCGCCACCCATGCAGAACGGAGGCGGCGCAATGGGAGGCGGCCCCATCGCGTCATGGCTCAGCGTGTCGTCGTCCTCGAGCTTGTACATGGTGGCTGTCCGACTGCGATTGCGAGCCGCCACGAAGAATCCGGTGTCGGCCATGTTCAATGGGCCTAGCACCCGCTCGGTGAGTATCTCCTGGAGTGACTTGCCTTCGATTCGCTCAAGCAGGATTCCCAGCACATCGGTGGCGTTGCTGTATGTCAGACGGACTCCGGGTTGATGCTCGAGAGGTAGCGCGGCCACCTCGGCCAGCCAGCCGTCGGGGTTCTGCCGAGCAGAGATGCGCGAATACGCCTTCGCCAGCGGGCCGGTCACCGAGAAGAAGTACGCCAACCCGCTGCGGTGCGTCATCAGGTCCTCGACGGTGATCGGCCGACGCGCCGGATGCGTCCTGTCCAGCGCACCGCCGGGTGCGTCAAGCACCCGCATGTCCGACAGCTCCGGCAGCCATGTGGCGACAGGGTCGGCCAGCGCCAGCTTGCCCTCGTCCATCACGCTCAACGCTGCGGCGACGGTCACAGGCTTGGTCATCGATGCAATCCGGAAAATGGTGTCCCGCAGCATCGGGGTGTTGGCGTCGACGTCGCGGTGGCCGAGCTCGTTGACCTGCAGCACCTCGCCCGAGCGCCAAACCAGCGTGACCGCCCCCGCTAGCAGGCCGGCATCGATCGCTTCACGGATGGAGGCCTGATTGGTGTCGAGCTTCATCGGCGACAGCGTACTGATTCGAGTACACACGTACTCGATCGGACGCGGTCAACCCCCGTCACGCTCGGTCCAGGTCCTTATGCGAGCGGAAGGAATGGACATGGACGACGCAACTGATGTCAGCTGGCCGGCCGACGAATCACCGCCTCACCTCGCGCATCGGCCCTGGTCACCGCCGAATGATGCATCGACGTAGCTCGAGTCGATGGAGGCAAGAATCGCCAGGCTGCTCCCATACGGCTTCCCGCACTGAGAAAGTGTGAGCAGTGCTCTCAGGTGGATTGTGAAATCGAGTAGTCGAATACCTAATCCGTTTGCGTAGGCGCGGTTGACGATGTTCTCGCAGGATTTGCTGCAGCTGTTTCGCGTCCAAACGGGAGGTGGTCGTGATGGGTTACGCCAGGTACGTCGGTCGAGTTGGTGGTCTGGCAGTGGCCTTGGGGGTCGGCATAGCGGTGGCGACCACCCCGGGAGTGGCGTGGGCCGGGCCGTCGGATACCGGTTCCACGAGTTCGTCACCGGCGGATTCGACCTCCGAGAAAACCTCGTCCTCTTCTTCCGGCTCGTCGCAGGGCGTTAGCCCTTCGCAGCCGGCATCGAGCACAACCGAGTCTTCCCAGCCCTCGACTTCGTCCGGCGAGAAC
Source organism: uncultured Actinomycetota bacterium (assembly GCA_963766465.1). Lineage (GTDB taxonomy): Bacteria > Actinomycetota > Actinomycetes > Mycobacteriales > Mycobacteriaceae > Mycobacterium. The sequence continues at coordinate 190,751 of CAVXZT010000007.1, read as the reverse complement.
GACGCCGATGGCGGCAGCGAGACAAGCAAGAAGTCCACCACCGTGGTGAAGAAGAAGTCGGGTTCGGATTCGTCGCCCGCCTCCGTCGCGCCCAAGAAGCCGAAGAAGAAGGTGACCCCAACTCCGTCGCATAGCGATGTCGGCCGGAGCGGACCGGATTCGGACAGTTCTGACGCGACGCAGCCCAAGTCTGAGTCAGTGAAGGCGCCGACGGTGAATCAGTCGCCGGCCGTCGATACGGCGACCAAGTCCACGACGTTGTCCACGTCGACGGCGCTGGACGTTCCGAAGGCCAAGCCTGCGCCTGAGCCTGACGTGACGCCGTTGGCGTCGGCGATGCTGTCGTCGATGGGACTGGCGCCGTCGGTGGATGGCGATACTCCGGAATTGCCGGGGGAGTCCCCACTGACGCTGTTGGGCTTGGCGGCCCTTCGGCGGCAGACCCAGCAGGCCTCGACCGAGGAGTCGGCGTTCGCCAAAACAGCGGCCGAGCCGTCGCAGTCAAGCTTGATGATGGCCGCCGCGGTGGCGAATTCCGCGCCGACGGCGGCTCCCGTAGTGGGTTCGCCGGATCAAGCCACCGGGGCGGTGCGGGTTTCGATGAATGCGACTGACGCCGATGGCAATCCGTTGACTTACTCGGTCACGGGTCAGCCCACAGGTGGGTCGGTCGTGGCGTCGGGTGGTGGGGAGTTCACGTATACGCCGACGGTGGCGTCGCGACTTGCGGCGGCTACGACGGCGACGCCGGATTTCGACTCGTTCACGGTGTCGGTGTCTGACGGTCAGGGCGGCGTGACGCCGGTGAGTCTCAGTGTGCCCAAGTTGCCTGCAGTGTGGACCAATCAGGCATCCTCGTCGAATGTGACCGGCGCCAGCCCGTCCGGAGTGGCGACCGTTGGCGATTTGGCATATGTCGCTAATCAGGGCACCAATACGGTGACCGTGATCAACACCAAAACCGGTGCGGTGGTAGGTAATCCCATCGTGGTGGGCACTGCGCCGACGGGTGTCCTGGCCAACGCCGACGGGTCCAAGGTGTACGTGACTAACCGCACCAGTGGCACAGTGTCGGTGATCCGGACGTCCGATAACACGGTGATCGGTTCGGTGAAGGTTGGGACGCATCCGGAGTCGATGGCCATCAACAGCACTGAAACGCGGTTGTATGTCACCAACTACGGTTCGAGCAACGTGTCGGTGGTGGATATCAGTGGCTCCGCACCGTCGTTGGTGACGAACGTTGCTGTGGGGGCCTATCCGCGCGGTATCGCATTCGCGACGGTCAACGGGCAGCCGCGGGTGTACGTGACGCGGTACAGCAGCTCCTCGGTGGCGGTGATCGATGCCACCACCAACAAGCAGATCGATATCAATCCCGCGACCAAGACGACGATCGACTCGATCAAAGTGGGCGCGAACCCCCAGGCGATAACGGTCAGTCCGGATGGGACCCGGGCGTATGTCACCAATTACGGTTCCAGGAGTGTGTCGGTGATCAACACGGCCACCAATACCCTTGACGGCTCGGCGATTGCAGTGGGCTCCAAGCCGGCCGGGTTGGCGCTGAGCTCCGATGGGTCACTGCTGTATGTCGCCAATGGCAACGACACCGTCAGTGTGATCAACACCAAGACTCGAACGGTGATCACCACCGTGCAGATCGATTCCGCCCCCGAGAACAACTTCCACACCATGGCGGTGCGCTCCGATGGCGCCCTGATCGTGACCGATATGGCCGACAAGGCCCTGCGGGTGGTGACCTATAAGCGCGGCAACACCGCACCGGTGGCGATCACCAATCCCAGTGTGGGGACTGCGAACCCGAACAACGGCGCCATCACGGGTGCGGTCAACATCAAAGACTGGGACGGCGACCCACTGACGTACACCACGATCAGCGGGCCGACCAGGGGCTCGGTCGGCTTCAACCCGGTCGCAGGCACCTACACCTACACACCCACCCAAGCTGCCCGTAACGCCGCGGCCCAAAACCCCGGCCTGACCGACACCTTCACCATCCGCGCCACCGACCCATACGGAGTGTACAAAGACACCACACCCGTGACCGTCGGGATTCTGCCATCGGGCACAAATCACGCACCGGTGCTGCAAGGCGCCCCGACCTACGTGGTCGATCTCGACACCGGCCGGGTCAGCGGTTCGTTCACGGTCACCGACGCCGATGGCGACTTGCTCAGTTACAGCTACTCGGAACCAGCAGGCGGGGACGTCATGGTCTTCGGATCGTCTGGTCCTGCAACCACTTACACCTACAACTTCATCGTCTACATGAGCCCCCAAGCGCGACAGCAGGCAGCGCTGACGACCGGGCCCGACACCTACGGCTTCGATGTCACCCTCAATGACGGCAAGACGTGGACCAACGTCCCCGTCAGTGTTCCCATCGAGCCGCGACCGGCCGACATGCCCAACTGGCAAGAACCGACCCGCAACTTCAACCCGACAACCGGTGTCACCACTGGCCACCTGAACGTCACGGACCCCGACGGCGATCCGCTTAGCTACAGCATCGCCAGTTCCGGGCCGTGGTACGGGACCCTGGATCTCAACGCGACCAACGGCGACTTCACCTACACCCCGTTGTATGACGAGTCGACCGGGTTGAGCATGGAGCTGATCACCGTTGCGATCAGCGACGGCAGTTACACCATCTATCGCGATATGTGGGTCGACACATACGGCAACATCATGGCGGCAGGGTGACTGCCTGCTGATCGGTGTCGCTGACGGCGGCCCGCGCCGCGGGTGCTAAGCTCGCGCGGAAGTTCGACGTCCTTTAACGATCCGTCCAGAGAGGCGGAGAAGGAGGTCAGGGTCACTTTGGGCACGCCTGGCACCGACCGGGAATTGATGACCGCCGCCGATGTCGGCCGGACCATCTCCCGCATCGCCCATGAAATCATCGAAAAGACCGCGCTCGATGGTTCCGACGCACCCCGCGTCATCCTCCTCGGCATTCCGACCCGCGGCGTCACCCTTGCCGCCAGGCTAGCCGACAAGATCAAAGAATTTGCCGGCGTCACCGTCCCGCACGGCGCTCTCGACAACACGCTCTACCGCGACGACCTCGACAGCAAGCCGCCCCGCGCCCTCGAGGACACCTCGATTCCCCAGGGCGGCATCGACGGCACGCTCGTGGTCCTGGTCGATGACGTCCTCTACACCGGTCGGTCCGTCCGCGCGGCGCTGGACGCACTGCGCGACATCGGCAGGCCGCGCGCCGTGCAACTCGCGGTCCTCGTCGACCGCGGTCACCGCGAACTGCCGCTGCGCGCCGACTACGTCGGCAAGAACGTGCCGACGTCGCGCGACGAGAACGTCAAGGTGCGTCTCACCGAAGACGATGAAGTCGAAGGCATCTGGATTGCACCCCACGGAGGGCCCGCACGATGAAGCATCTGCTGTCGGCCGCCGACCTGAGTCGCGAAGACGCGGTGGCCATTCTCGACAACGCCGATAAGTTCAGCCAGGCGCTGCTTGGTCGCGAGGTCAAGAAGCTCCCGACACTTCGCGGCCGCACCATCATCACGATGTTCTACGAGAACTCCACCCGTACCCGGGTGTCGTTCGAGGTGGCAGGCAAGTGGATGAGCGCCGACGTCATCAACGTCAGCGCGTCGGGGTCCTCGGTGTCCAAGGGCGAATCACTGCGCGATACCGCGCTCACCCTGCGAGCCGCAGGGGCCGACGCGCTGATCATCCGCCATCCCGCTTCCGGAGCCGCGCAGCAGCTCGCCGAATGGACCGCCACCGAGGACGGCGGTCCGAACGTGATCAACGCGGGCGACGGCACCCACGAACACCCCACCCAGGCGCTGCTCGACGCGCTCACGATCCGACAGCGCCTCGGCAGCATCGAGGGCAAGCGGGTGGTGATCGTCGGCGACGTGCTGCACAGCCGGGTGGCGCGGTCGAACGTGCTGCTGCTGGACACGCTCGGCGCCGAGGTGGTCCTGGTAGCGCCGCCCACGCTGCTGCCTGTCGGTGTCAAGGACTGGCCGGTGAGTGTGTCGCATGACATCGACGCCGAACTGCCCATCGCCGACGCAGTGCTGATGCTGCGGGTGCAGGCCGAGCGGATGAACGGCGGCTTCTTCCCCTCGGCGCGCGAGTACTCGGTGCTCTACGGACTCTCCGAGAAGCGGCAGGCGATGCTGCCCGGCAACGCGGTGGTGCTGCACCCGGGACCGATGGTGCGGGGCATGGAGATCGCTTTCTCGGTCGCAGACTCCACGCAATCGGCGGTCCTGCAACAGGTTTCCAACGGTGTACACGTTCGGATGGCGGTGCTGTTCCACCTGCTGGTGGGCGCGGAGCAGGGGGCGATCAGCGCATGAGTACCGTCCTGATCAGAGGCGTTCAGCTATACGGCGCGGGCGAGCGGGTCGACGTCCTGGTCGCCGACGGCCAGATCGCAGACATCGGCTCGGGCCTGTCCATCCCCGATGGTGCCGATGCCGTCGACGCCACCGGCCAGATCATGCTCCCCGGGTTGGTCGACCTCCACACTCACCTGCGCGAACCTGGCCGCGAGTACGCCGAGGACATTGAAACCGGTTCGGCGGCAGCGGCGTTGGGTGGTTTCACCGCGGTGTTCGCGATGGCGAACACCAATCCCGTCGCCGACAGTCCCGTTGTCACCGACCACGTCTGGCATCGGGGTCAACAGGTGGGTCTGGTCGACGTGCACCCGGTGGGCGCGGTCACCATGGGCCTGAACGGGACGCAACTGACCGAGATGGGCATGATGAACGCCGGTGCCGGTCAGGTTCGGATGTTCTCCGACGACGGCATCTGCGTGCACGACCCACTGCTGATGCGCCGCGCGCTGGAATATGCGACGGGCCTTGGTGTGCTCATCGCGCAGCATGCCGAGGAACCGCGACTGACCGTCGACGCCGTCGCGCACGAGGGACCCAACGCCGCACGGCTCGGGTTGGCGGGGTGGCCACGCGCCGCCGAGGAATCCATCGTCGCCCGCGACGCCCTGCTTGCCCGCGATGCCGGAGCACGGGTCCACATCTGCCATGCCTCCACCGCCGGCACCGTCGAGATCGTCAGATGGGCCAAGGCACAGGGTATTTCGATCACCGCCGAGGTGACCCCGCACCACCTCATGCTCGACGATGGGCGGCTCGCGACCTACGACGGCCGCAACCGCGTCAACCCGCCGCTGCGCGAGGCCAGTGACGCAGAAGCGCTGCGCCAGGCGCTGGTCGACGGTGTCGTCGACTGTGTCGCCACCGACCATGCTCCGCACGCCGAACACGAGAAGTTCTGCGAGTTCTCGGTTGCGCGGCCCGGCATGCTGGGGCTGCAGACCGCGCTGTCGGTGGTGGTCGAGACGATGGTGCGGCCCGGCCTGCTGACCTGGCGCGACGTCGCGAGGGTGATGAGCGAAAACCCGGCCAGCATAGTCGGATTGCCGGATCAGGGCCGCCCCCTCGAGATCGGTGAGCCCGCCAACCTGACGGTCGTCGACCCCGATGCCACTTGGACGGTCGAGGGGTCCGCGCTGGCCAGCCGCTCGGATAACACACCGTACGAATCGATGCAATTGCCTGCGGCTGTCACGCTGACGCTGCTGCGGGGCAAGATCACTGCGCGCGACGGGAAGAGCCCGGTATGAACACGGGAACGCTGGTCGGGGCGCTGATCATGGCCGCGGTGGTTGCGGTGCTGATCGCGTTCCTGATCCGCCAGATGCTGCGCGGCTGGCTGCGTCGTGCGCGGCGGCAGGCGCAATTGATCGGCACGTTGCCGTCGCTGCCGGATGGTGTCGGCCCGGCGCTGATCCCCGCGATCAAGGGCCTCTACGTCGGCAGCACGCTGGCCCCCAGCTGGCTGGACCGCATCGCGGTAGGTGACCTCGGTTACCGCGCGAAGGCCGTGCTGACCCGCTACCCCGAAGGAATCATGTTGCAGCGCACGGGCGCCGAACCAATCTGGATACCCGATGACGCGATCGCCGCGATCCGCACGGAGAAGGGCATCGCGGGCAAGGCGATGACCCACGAGGGAATACTGGCCATTCGGTGGCGGCTGCCGTCGGGCACCGAGATCGACACCGGGTTCCGCGCCGACAACCGCGCGGACTACGCCCCCTGGCTGGAGGTTGCATGAGCAGCAAGGCGGTCTTGATCCTCGAGGACGGACGCATCTTCACGGGCGCTCCGTTCGGGGCGACCGGCGAGACGCTCGGCGAGGCGGTGTTCTCCACCGGCATGTCGGGCTACCAGGAGACGCTTACCGACCCGAGCTACCACGGGCAGATCGTGGTGGCCACTGCGCCGCAGATTGGCAACACCGGCTGGAACCACGAGGATGCCGAGAGCCGCGGCGACAAGATCTGGGTGGCGGGCTACGCGGTGCGCGATCCGTCGCCGCGCGCCTCCAACTGGCGCGCGACCGGAACTCTCGACGACGAACTCGTCCGCCAGGAGATCGTCAGCATCGCCGGTATCGACACCCGGGCCGTGGTGCGGCACTTGCGCAGCCTCGGTTCGATGAAGGCCGGGGTGTTCTCCGGAGCCGCTTTGGCCGACGCGGACGTGTTGCTCGACCGCGTCCGCAGCCAGCCGTCGATGCTCGGCGCCGACCTGGCCGGCGAGGTCAGCACCGACGCCACCTACATCGTGGAACCCGATGGGCCGCAACGGTTCACCGTCGCCGCCATCGACCTCGGTATCAAGACCAATACGCCGCGCAACTTCGCGAGGCGCGGCATCCGCAGCCACGTATTGCCGTCGGCGGTGACGTTTGACCAGATCTCCGAACTCAAGCCCGATGGGGTGTTTCTGTCGAACGGGCCTGGCGACCCCGCGACCGCCGATCACATCGTCGGCGTCACCCGAGAAGTGCTCGGCGCCGGAATCCCGTTGTTCGGCATCTGCTTCGGCAACCAGATCCTCGGCAGGGCACTTGGCCGCTCGACTTACAAGATGGTGTTCGGCCACCGCGGCATCAACGTGCCGGTCATCGACCACACAACCGGCCGGGTCGCGGTGACCGCGCAGAACCACGGGTTCGCGCTTGAGGGGGAGGCGGGCGAGCGGTTCGACACGCCGTTCGGTCCGGCGGAAGTCAGCCACACCTGCGCCAACGATGGCGTGGTCGAAGGCATCAAACTCGTTGACGGGCGTGCCTTTTCGGTGCAGTACCACCCGGAGGCGGCCGCGGGTCCACACGACGCGGAATACCTGTTCGACCAGTTTGTCGACCTGATGTCTGGGGTGGGCCCCCAGCTTGCGAGGGGAAAGCACTAGATGCCACGTCGCACCGACCTGAACCACATACTGGTGATCGGCTCCGGGCCGATCGTGATCGGTCAGGCCTGCGAGTTCGACTATTCGGGCACCCAGGCCTGTCGGGTGCTTCGCGCCGAGGGGCTGCAGGTCAGCCTGGTCAACTCCAACCCGGCGACAATCATGACCGACCCGGAGTTCGCCGACAATACGTACATCGAGCCGATCACGCCGGCGTTCGTGGAGCGCGTGATCGCCCAGCAGGCCGAGCGGGGCAACAAGATCGACGCGGTGCTCGCCACACTCGGAGGGCAGACCGCGCTGAACACCGCCGTGAAGCTTTACGAGGGCGGCATTCTCGAGAAGTACGGCGTCGAGATGATCGGCGCGGACTTCGAGGCCATCCAGCGCGGTGAGGATCGGCAGCGGTTCAAGGACATCGTCGCCAAGGTCGGCGGCGAGTCGGCGAAATCCCGTGTGTGTTTCACCATGGATGAGGTCCGCGAGACGGTCCAGGAACTCGGACTGCCCGTCGTCGTGCGCCCGTCGTTCACCATGGGCGGACTTGGCTCGGGCATGGCCTACTCCACCGAGGACGTCGAGCGGATGGCCGGAGACGGTTTGGCCGCATCGCCAAGCGCCAACGTGCTGATCGAGGAATCTATTTACGGTTGGAAGGAATTCGAGCTCGAGCTGATGCGCGACCACCACGACAATGTGGTCGTCGTGTGCTCGATCGAGAACGTCGACCCGATGGGCGTGCACACCGGCGACTCCGTGACGGTCGCTCCCGCGATGACGCTGACCGACCGCGAATATCAGAAGATGCGCGACCTCGGCATCGCGATCCTGCGCGAGGTCGGCGTCGACACCGGCGGCTGCAACATCCAGTTCGCGGTCAACCCAGACGACGGCCGCCTTATCGTCATCGAGATGAATCCGCGGGTGTCGCGGTCTTCCGCGCTGGCGTCGAAGGCCACCGGGTTCCCGATCGCCAAGATCGCCGCCAAACTGGCGATCGGCTACACGCTCGACGAGATCCTCAACGACATCACCAAGGAAACGCCCGCCTGCTTCGAGCCCACTCTGGACTACGTCGTTGTCAAGGCGCCTCGGTTCGCATTCGAGAAATTCCCCGGTGCAGATGACACCCTGACGACCACGATGAAGTCCGTCGGTGAAGCGATGTCCTTGGGCCGCAACTTCATCGAGGCGCTCGGCAAGGTGATGCGCTCGTTGGAGACGGGCCGTGCGGGGTTCTGGACAGGCCCCGATCCGGATGCGAGCCTCGACGATCTGCTCGAGGGCCTTAAGACTCCGACCGACGGACGGCTGTACGACATGGAGATGGCGTTGCGCCTCGGCGGGACCGTCGAGGCGGTCGCGAAGGCGTCGGGTGTCGATCCGTGGTTCGTCGAGCAGATCGCTGGGCTCGTCGCACTGCGTTCCGAGCTGTTGGACGCCCCTGTGCTCAATGAGGAGCTGTTGCGGCGCGGCAAGCATTCTGGCCTTTCGGACCGTCAGATCGCCGCGCTGCGACCGGAATTGGCCGGAGAAGTCGGCGTGCGCTCGCTGCGTCAACGGCTCGGCATCCATCCGGTCTTCAAGACCGTCGACACCTGCGCGGCCGAGTTCGAGGCCAAGACGCCCTACCACTACAGCAGCTATGAGATCGACCCGGCCGCCGAGACAGAGGTCGCCCCTCAAGCCGAGAAGCCCAAGGTGCTGATTCTCGGCTCGGGACCCAACCGGATCGGCCAGGGCATCGAGTTTGACTACAGCTGTGTGCACGCCGCCACCACCTTGAGTGCCGCCGGCTTCGAGACTGTGATGGTCAACTGCAACCCCGAGACGGTGTCCACCGATTACGACACCGCCGACAGGCTGTACTTCGAGCCGTTGACGTTCGAGGACGTGCTCGAGGTGTATTACGCCGAATCAGCTTCCGGCAAGGGCGGTCCCGGCGTCGTCGGCGTGATTGTTCAGCTCGGCGGGCAGACACCGCTCGGGTTGGCGGACCGGTTGGAGAAGGCGGGTGTGCCGATCGTCGGCACCAAGCCGGAGGCCATCGACCTGGCCGAGGACCGCGGGCGGTTCGGTGAGGTGCTGCGCGCCGCGGGATTACCCGCACCTAAGTTCGGCATGGCCACGAGCTTCGAGCAGGCACGCAGGATCGCCGCCGAGATCGGATACCCCGTACTGGTGCGGCCGTCCTATGTGCTTGGCGGGCGCGGCATGGAGATCGTCTACGACGACGAGACACTCGAGGGCTACATCACCCGCGCCACCCAGCTGTCGCCCGAACACCCCGTGCTGGTAGACCGATTCCTCGAGGACGCGATCGAGATCGACGTCGACGCGCTGTGCGACGGTTCCGAGGTGTACATCGGCGGAATCATGGAACACATCGAGGAGGCCGGCATTCACTCCGGCGACTCGGCGTGTGCGCTACCGCCGGTCACGTTGGGCCGCAGCGATATCGAATCGGTCCGACGCGCCACCGAGGCCATCGCCCACGGCATCGGCGTGGTCGGGCTTCTCAACGTGCAGTACGCACTCAAGGACGACGTGCTCTACGTGCTCGAGGCCAATCCACGCGCCAGCCGAACCGTGCCGTTCGTGTCCAAGGCAACCGCGGTTCCGCTTGCCAAGGCGTGCGCGCGAATCATGCTGGGCGCCACGATCGCCCAGCTGCGTGAGGAGGGCATACTCGCCAAGACCGGTGACGGCGCGGTCGCGCCGCGCAACGCGCCCGTCGCGGTCAAGGAAGCCGTTCTGCCTTTCCATCGGTTCCGCAAGGCCGACGGCGCTCAGATCGACTCGCTGCTCGGCCCCGAGATGAAGTCGACCGGTGAGGTGATGGGCATCGACCACGATTTCGGCAGTGCGTTCGCGAAGAGCCAGACGGCCGCCTACGGTTCGTTGCCAACGGAGGGCACCGTATTCGTCTCGGTCGCCAACCGGGACAAGCGCTCGCTGGTGTTCCCGGTGAAACGGCTGGCGGACTTGGGCTTCCGGGTGCTGGCGACCGCGGGTACCGCGGAGATGCTGCGGCGCAACGGCATCCCGTGTGACGAGGTCAGAAAGCACTTCGAGGATCCGAGTGCGGACCGTCCGAAGCTGTCGGCTGTGGATGCAATTCGCGCGGGGGAGGTCGATATGGTGATCAACACGCCGTACGGCAACTCCGGTCCGCGCATCGACGGCTACGAAATCCGTTCGGCCGCTGTGGGGATGAACATTCCGTGTGTGACGACGGTGCAGGGCGCCTCTGCGGCGGTGCAGGGCATCGAGGCAGCCATCCGTGGTGACATCGGCGTGATGTCGCTGCAAGAACTGCACAGCGCGCTGGGACCGTAGTGGCAGGCGGATTCGGTCGTCGGCTAGCCGACGCGGTGTCCGGCCGGGGCCCGCTGTGCCCTGGCATCGATCCGCATCCCGAACTCCTTCGGGCGTGGGGCCTGCCCGTCGACGCCGACGGGCTCGCGAAGTTCTGCGACGTCTGTGTCCGAGCGTTCGCAGATTTCGCCGTCGTCAAGCCGCAGGTCGCGTTCTTCGAGGCATTTGGTGCGCAGGGTTTTGCGGTGTTGGAGAGCACCATCAGCGCGTTGCAGGCCGCCGGGGTGCTGGTGCTGGCCGACGCCAAACGCGGCGACATCGGCTCGACGATGGCGGCCTATGCGGACGCGTGGGCCGGTGATTCACCGCTTGCCGCGGATGCGGTGACCGCCTCCCCGTACCTCGGATTCGGTTCCCTGCAGCCGCTTCTCGACACGGCCATCGCCCACGATCGAGGGGTGTTCGTGCTTGCCGCCACGTCGAACCCCGAGGGCGCAAGCGTGCAGCGGGCCGACGCAGGAGGCCGGACGGTCGCGCAGTCGATCGTCGACGCCGCCGCCACAGTCAACCGCGAATCGTCACCACAACCGGGGTCGATCGGCGTCGTCGTCGGCGCAACCGTGTCCGAACCGCCCGACGTCAGCGCGCTGGTTGGTCCCGTCCTGGTGCCGGGCGTCGGCGCACAGGGTGGGCGACCCGAGGCGCTCGGCGGCCTTGGCGGCGCTCGTCCCGGGCAGCTGCTGCCCGCGGTGTCACGCGAGGTGCTGAAGGCCGGCCCAGAGGTCGCCGCCCTGCGCGCCGCGGCTGAGCGCTTCCGTGATGCGGTGGCGTATCTCGCCTAGTGCTGGCTAGTGACTAGGGAGTAGCCGGTAGCGGCTCCGCTTCGGGTCGGCCCGGTACCAGTCAAGCGTTTGCCGGATTCCGTTTTCCCACCCGGTCGCCTCCCGTCCCGTCAGTTCGCGAATTCGGTTGTCGTCGACCAGGAATGGACGTTCGAACTGGTAGAGCAGCTCAGCGCCCTCGCGTGCGATTGGCGCGACAATCTTCAGGAGGCCAACCAGCCGCGGCGTCAGCCGTCCCACCTTTGGCGAGGAACCGGCGAGCCTGCTGATCGTCTCGATGAACTGCCTGCCAGTGGTGACCGGGGCGACCTGAATGTGGAAGACGGACCCTGCGACGTTGGGGTGCTGCCCGAGATCGGCAAGGGCCCGGCCGAAGTCGCCGATGAACGTGGCGGTCATCGGTATATCCGGATCGCCGGGATAGATCGCCCTGCGGCCGTTCAACGCTGCGGTGAAAAGACTTGCCCCGAACAAGGACTCGACGCGGGGGCCATACAGCTCGGCGGCGCGGCCGATCACCGTTTCGGTTTGTCCACGGGCGTGCGCCGACAGGACCATTTCGGCGGCGAGCGCGCGTAGTGCGCCTTTGTAGCTCACCGGGCGTATCGGCGTGTCCTCCCTCATCGGCCCGTCCACCTTGCCGTACATCCATGTATCGTCCGCGTAGACGAGCCTGGCTCCGGCCTTGCCCGCTGCGGTGATCAGCGAGGTGCCGATGTCGATGTATGTCGGCAGCCAGGACTGGATCGGCGGCAATGCGCAGTGATAAACCGCGTCAGCGCCGGCACAGATTTCGATCATGCGCGTGACGTCCGTGGCGTCGGCCGCGATCGGTTCGACGCCGGCCGGTGCCCCTCGACCGCTGCGGCTGACAGCTCGCACGGTGTGCCCGGCCGCCATTAGCTCCGTACAAACGACTGACCCGGTAGCACCGTTGGCTCCGACCACGACGTGGGTGCCCATGCGACCTCCTCTACATCTGTAGTGGATGATACTCTACATGCGTAGAGGAGATGAGGGCAATGGTCGACGATCGCCGGATTGTGCTGGCAGACGCGGGGCTCAACGTGCTCGCCACAGCGGGCGCCCGCGGGTTGACTCACCGAGCCGTGGATCGCGCGGCTGGAATCGCGGAAGGCTCCACGTCCTATTACTTCCGCACCCGGATGGCGCTTCTGCGGGCATGCGCGGATCGGTTGGCCGCCCACACAATGGATGTCATCGCGGCGGCGGGGGAATCGGGTCAACTCACCGATGCGGGCCTGATCGAGCTCTGCGTGACGGCCGTGCATGCCTGGAGTGCCGACAGCGGCAAGCTGGTCCTCGCACGCCATGAGCTTCTCCTGGAGTCCGCGCGCGACTCCTCCTTGCGAGAGCCGATCGAGATGGCAGGAGATTACGTGCGCTCACTCGTCGAGCAGCGGATGGCAGACATGGGTCTGCCGGATCCGGCAGATCGCACCGGCGACCTCGTCGCGTGCTTGGACGGCCTGGCATTGGCCTTTGCCGTCGCGGGCGTGGCCGACCGCGACGTGGTGGCTCGCAGCGTGGGCAGAGTGATGTCCGGCCTGCTCCGCCACGACTGACATCAACCGCTTGTGTTGCGACGGCGTCGGGTCAGCGCCACGACGAAAATCACGACAGTCGAAGCGATCACGGCGAGAAGGACCAGGCCGATGATGTCGCCGCGGTCACGCGTTCGGTAGATCACGTGCTGGAACGGAGTATCCGAAGACGCAGGCTCGAACACGTAGTCGCGGTCGATCAGTTCGGGCTCGTAGATGTAGTCGTTCCAGTGAGTCAGGAACGCTCCGTCGCCGACATAGTCCGCGAGCGCGGGGGAGACGTCGGCGTGCTCGACGCGGCCGGCGAACTCCAGGGCCGGCGTCTGGCCCGCAACCGGCACAGACGTCGGATCCATCCGATGGTCGGCAAAGACATACAGATCGACGCTCTGCGGTGTTGTCGCCGAGCGCGACAGCCGCATCGGATAGACGAGCTTGTCTGACGTGAACGACAGTCGCAACGGCTGCAGGTCGCCGGTCAGTGACTCACCCGGTTGAGCCGGAGCGAGCTGTATCGCAACGATCTCCCAGTGGTCGGCAATGTACGGCGCAAGATTGGCATCCAAGCCGTCTGGGCGCGGAAATCCCTTGTCCGCCAACCACGTAGCGAGTGCCGTCGGGTGGTTGGCGGACAGCCGCGTGACGTCGAACGGGCCGATCCGCTGACGCCCGAGCACGTTCACGGCACCACCAGGCGCGCCGCCCTCGGCCCCGAAGGAGGGTCCGGCAGTCAGCCAGGTGAACGTCGGCCACCACGAATCGCGGTACTCCACACGCGGCGCTGTGAGCCGGCCGAGCTCCTCGAACACCTCGGTGTCGCCGAGCGAGACATTGGCGGCCGATGGCACCGGCATGATCCAAGCGGCCCTGTCCGAACTGCCGGAGACGTTGAATGACATCAGGATGTCCTGCGTCTTGCCGTCCCAGGCCACCATCGCCCGCTCGTCGACGACGGACGCGCCCGCCTGATCGGGAATGTATGCGCCGCAACCACATGCCCACGCCGGAGCGGCGACGCCCGACACGAGGCCGCCGAGCAACAGCACAAGCACGGCGCACACCGACCGCAACACGCACCGAACGTACCGGGTTAGCGCACGGCGTACTCCGGTTCGGCGACTCGCCTCGCCATGACGACCATCAGCGGCGGTATCGCCAGCTCGAGTACAAGCATCGCAACGTAGAACGGGTGCGGCGGGCCGTCGAGCACGATCGCAAGGAGCCGCCCAATTCCGCCCATGAAAAAGGATGCGGCAAGCACGTCGATGTAGATGCGTTTGTGTTGGATGTCGCGTGCGCACCACAGCAGCGCGATCCCGCAACACAGAAGCAGGCCTGCGAAGAACCGGTCCTCGCCTGCCATTGTCGGATTCACCGGCGCGCCGCCGATGATCGCTCGGGGGCCGATCGCGAAGTGCCCGAGCGCAATGCCGATCACGACGACACCGAACAACGACAGAAACGCCTGAAATGCCCGTCGCATAGACCGCTCCCGGTGTCGCGAATGGATCTACTACGCACTGTAGTTGATTGCCATCCGCGACACCAGAACCCGGTTTACAGCGGAATCCAGATACCGAAGAACCAGAAGCCCCAGTTGTTGAAGTCGGGGTTGTAGTTGGGCGTCACCCAGCTCCCGTTGTAGTTGAACGGTTGGTGATCCCGCCTGCCGTCATCGATGCCGCGCCAGCCCTGATCGGGCGGCGGTGGGCCCCAGGCCGGATTGTGGTCCCCGGGCGCTGGCCCGCCAGGCCCACCGGGTCCGCCAGGCCCACCGGGGCCACCTTGGCCGCCCGGCGGTCGTCCCTGGTCGCCGGGAGGAGGCCCTTGGTCGCGCCCTCCGGGGCCGCCCTGGTTCTGTCCTCCAGGTCCGCCCGGTCCCTGGCAGTTGCCGAATTGGCAGGGTGCGGGGCCCGGTTCGGCGCCTGCGACGCCAGTCCCGAGGGTCAAGACCGATGCGCTGATCGCTAATGCGATCGCGGAACTGCAGGTCAAATGCTTGAAATTCATGATCAGCCGCCTTCCGCGGTTGGTCAAAGCCAGATGGTCAACAACGACAGCCGCAGGTTATGTAGCGAAGCTATGCGTCGGCTTTGGGCCGAATAGGAGTCCGCAAGGTGCCCCGGTTATCTGTCAACCGACAGGTCAAACGACGGCCTTAACACCGTCGCGACACGCCCGACACGCCGTGACCAGCCAAAGTTTTCTTAAGTTTGGCGGCCACGAGCAGGTCGGCCATCGGCAGCAGCGGCCGTCCCGATGTTTCGACTGTCCGGCGGTCGGCTGAAAACCCTTGATATGCAGGCATTTCCAAATCGACCTCGGCGTAGACCGAGGTGTTTTTGCGTTTGAAAGCGTCAGGAGAGCGGTCACACCAGCCCCTTACACGCTGGGCTTTTGACGCCGTAACCAGGGGGTGGGGTTAGCTTTCGTCAGATTGCGTGGGTACGGTCGTCCACGCTGGCTGGTTCTAGGAGTTTCCTAGGTCAGCCGAGACAAAACAGGTAGTTGTGGACGAGACGGAGGAACCCGTGGCCCTTCCCCAGTTGACCGACGAACAGCGCGCGGCAGCGTTGGAGAAGGCTGCTGCCGCACGTCGAGCACGTGCCGAGCTCAAAGACCGGCTCAAGCGCGGCGGCACCAACCTCAAGCAGGTGCTCAAGGATGCCGAGACCAACGAGGTCTTCGGCAAGATGAAGGTTTCTGCGCTTCTGGAGGCATTGCCCAAGGTCGGCAAGGTCAAGGCGCAGGAAATCATGACCGAACTTGAGATCGCCCCGACCCGCCGTTTGCGCGGCCTCGGCGACCGTCAGCGGAAGGCTCTGCTGGAGAAGTTCGACTTCACAGCCGACTAGTGACTGCCGGCCGGGAGGCCGGACAGCGATGAGCGCTC
Source organism: uncultured Actinomycetota bacterium (assembly GCA_963766465.1). Classification (GTDB taxonomy): domain Bacteria; phylum Actinomycetota; class Actinomycetes; order Mycobacteriales; family Mycobacteriaceae; genus Mycobacterium. The sequence continues at coordinate 174,844 of CAVXZT010000007.1, read as the reverse complement.
GCGCGAAGAGCAGAGTTTTGCGATGAGCCGAGTTGTGGTGCTGTCCGGTCCCTCTGCCGTCGGAAAGTCCACGGTCGTCCGCTGCTTGCGGGACCGACTTCCCGACCTGCACTTTTCGGTCTCCGCCACCACCAGGGCCCCGCGCCCCGGTGAGGTGGACGGTGTCGATTACTCGTTTGTGACCGCGGAGCGTTTCCGGCAGCTGATCGCCGATGGTGAGCTGCTGGAGTGGGCGGAGATCCACGGCGGCCTGCACCGCTCAGGGACGCCCGCCGCGCCTATCCGCGAGGCGACCCAGGCCGGACACCCGGTCTTGATCGAAGTCGACCTGGCAGGCGCGCGGGCCGTCAAACATGCGATGCCCGAAGTCATTTCCGTCTTTCTCGCCCCACCCAGCTGGGACGCCCTTGAGAGCAGGCTGTCAGGGCGGGGCACGGAAACCGCCGAGGTGATGGCCCGACGATTGGCCACGGCTCGCGCGGAATTGGCCGCTCAGGATGACTTCGACGTCGTCATCGTGAACAGCGAATTAGAGTCTGCCTGCTCTGAATTGGTATCCTTGCTGGTGGGCCGCGACTGACCTGAATGCCAGGCACCATCCGCTCCAGCCCGAGAACCACCTAAACCTCCAGGAGATTTTCTACGTGAGCACCCCGCACGCCGATGCGCAGCTGGCCGCTGTGGACGACATCGACACGTCCGCCGCCGGCGCATACGACACGCCTCTGGGCATTACCAACCCGCCCATCGACGAGTTGCTGAGTCGCGCGTCGAGCAAGTATGCGCTGGTCATCTACGCCGCCAAGCGGGCGCGCCAGATCAACGACTACTACAACCAGCTCGGCGACGGCATCCTCGAGTACGTCGGCCCGCTGGTCGAGCCCGGCCTGCAGGAAAAGCCGCTGTCGATCGCCATGCGCGAGATCCACGAAGACCTGCTCGAGCACACCGAGGGCGAGTAGCGAAGGCACCGGCGTGACGGAGCGTAAGCGGATCATCGTCGGCGTCGCCGGTGGCATCGCCGCCTACAAGGCGGCCACCGTGGTCCGCCAGCTCACCGAGGCCGGCCACTCGGTCCGCGTCGTTCCCACCGATTCCGCGCTGCGCTTCATCGGTGCCGCCACTTTCGAGGCCCTATCGCAAAACCCCGTGCACACCGGCGTCTGGGATGACGTCCATGAGGTGCCGCACGTTCGCATCGGTCAGGAAGCCGATCTCGTCGTCGTCGCACCGGCCACCGCTGACCTGCTGGCCCGCGCGGTCGCGGGCCGTGCCGACGATCTGCTGACCGCGACGCTTCTGACCGCGCGCTGTCCGGTGCTGTTCGCGCCCGCGATGCACACCGAGATGTGGTTTCACCCAGCGACCGTCGACAACGTCGAAACCCTGCGCCGTCGCGGCGCCATCGTTCTCGAACCCGCGTCAGGACGCCTGACGGGCGCCGACACCGGCGCAGGCCGCCTACCAGAGGCCGAGGAGATCACCACGCTCGCGCAGCTGCTGCTGGCCCGCGGCGACGCACTGCCGTACGACATGGCCGGCGTCAAGGTGCTGGTGACCGCGGGCGGCACCCGCGAGCCCATCGATCCGGTGCGATTCATCGGGAACCGCAGCTCGGGCAAGCAGGGCTATGCGATGGCGCGCGTGATGGCTCAGCGCGGCGCCGACGTCACGCTCATCGCGGGTCATACCGCCGGCCTGATCGACCCTGCCGGTGTCGACGTGGTCCACATCGGCTCCGCTGCCCAGCTCAAAGACGCCGTCTCCAAGCACGCGCCAGACGCCCACGTATTGGTGATGGCGGCCGCCGTCGCCGACTTCCGGCCGACGCACTTTGCGACCAGCAAGATCAAAAAGTCCGCCGATCCCAACGCCGATACGCCGCTCATCGAGCTGACGCGCACCGACGACGTATTGGCAGGAGCCGTACGGGCCCGCGCCGACGGTCAGCTGCCCAACATGCGAGCCATCGTGGGGTTCGCTGCGGAAACTGGCGATGCCAACGGAGACGTCCTTTTCCACGCCCGCGCCAAATTGCACCGGAAAGGCTGCGATTTGCTCGTCGTCAATGCTGTCGGCGAGAATCGGGCGTTCGAGGTGGACAACAACGACGGCTGGCTGCTGGCGTCGGACGAAACCGAAGTTGCATTGGAGCATGGTTCGAAAACTCTGATGGCCAGCCGTATTGTTGACGCGATCGTGGCCTTCCTGCAGAACAGCGGCGGGTAAGCCCGAGCGAACGCGTCAGCCTGTGCGTAAGGGTTGCTCGCCACCGAGGCACGCGCTTGGGTGCAACAACGCAGAGATATAATTTGTCTAACTAAGTTTCGGAAAGGGATCGAACCGTGAGCGATGCTCGGCTGTTTACCAGTGAGTCGGTAACCGAGGGCCACCCCGACAAGATCTGTGACGCCATCAGCGACTCGGTGCTCGATGCATTGCTGGCGCAGGATCCCAAGTCCCGGGTCGCCGTCGAGACGTTGGTGACCACCGGGCAGGTGCACGTTGTCGGCGAGGTCACCACAACGGCGAAGGAAGCGTTCGCCGACATCACCAAAACGGTGCGCGAGCGCATTCTCGAGATCGGCTACGACTCGTCGGACAAGGGCTTCGACGGCGAGACGTGCGGCGTGAACATCGGCATCGGTGCGCAGTCGCCGGACATCGCCCAGGGTGTCGACACCGCCCACGAGGCGCGTGTCGAGGGCGCGGGTGACCCGCTGGACGCCCAGGGCGCAGGCGACCAGGGTCTGATGTTCGGCTATGCCATCAAGGACACCCCCGAGCTGATGCCGCTGCCGATCGCGCTGGCACATCGGCTCGCCCGCAGGCTGACCGAGGTCCGTAAGAGCGGTGTGCTGGATTACCTGCGGCCGGACGGCAAGACCCAGGTCACCGTGCAGTACGACGGCACCACCCCGGTGCGGCTGGACACCGTCGTGCTCTCGACCCAGCACGCCGACGGCATCGACCTGGTGAACACGCTTACCCCCGACATTCGTGAGAAGGTCGTCAACACCGTGCTCGGCGATCTGGCGCACGAGACCATGGACACTTCGGACTACCGACTGCTGGTCAACCCGACCGGAAAATTCGTGCTCGGCGGCCCGATGGGCGATGCGGGCCTGACCGGCCGCAAGATCATCGTCGACACCTACGGCGGATGGGCCCGACACGGCGGCGGCGCATTCTCCGGCAAGGATCCGTCCAAGGTGGACCGTTCGGCGGCGTACGCGATGCGCTGGGTGGCAAAAAACGTCGTCGCAGCGGGCCTGGCGGAGCGGGTCGAGGTGCAGGTCGCGTACGCGATCGGCAAGGCGGCACCGGTCGGACTGTTCGTCGAGACCTTCGGTAGCGAGACCGTCGACCCGGCCCGCATCGAGAAGGCCATCACGTCGGTCTTCGATCTGCGGCCCGGCGCCATCGTTCGCGACCTGGACCTGCTGCGCCCGATCTATGCGCAGACGGCGGCCTACGGCCACTTCGGCCGCACGGACGTCGAGCTGCCGTGGGAGCAGCTCAACAAGGTCGAGGAACTGAAGGCCTCCGTCTGAGCCTCCCGGCGATTTGTGTGCGCAAAGAGGGTCACCGCAACACGACGCACACAAATCGCTAGGAACTGAACACGTAATCGGCGAGCGGGAAGCGGCGGCTGCGCCAGATCGTCTCGACCGTGCTGGCAGGCCGCAGCGGCACATCGCCGTTCTTGTCGAAGTAGTAGCTTCTTGCGTCTTGGCAGCTGTCCTGCCAGAAGATCTGGCGGTGCCGCTTGCGCATCATCTCGGCGAAGTAGCGGTCGTTGGCTTCCTGCTTCACCTCTACGCGGTTCGCGCGCTTGCGTTGAGCCTGCTTCAGGCAACGCACGATGTGGTGGGTCTGCGTCTCGATGAGCGCGAAGTACGAATTCCCGACATACCCGTAGGGGCCGAACACCGTGAAGAAGTTCGGAAATCCGGGAACTGCGACGCCCTCGTATGACTGCAGTCGTTTGTCGCCGAAGTGCTCGCTCCAGGACCGGCCTTCCGCGCCGGTCAGCGGGTAGGTCGGATTGTCTTCGACGTCCATCACTTTGAACCCGGTCGCCAGGATGAGCACGTCGACGTCGCGAGTCTCGCCGTCGACGGTCGCCACCCCCGACCCGGTGATCTTGTCGATCGGCTCGGTCACCAGTTCGACGTTGTCGCGGTTGAACGTGGACAGATACGTGTTGTGAAAGCCGGGCCGCTTGCACCCCACGGCGTAGCGCGGCGTGAGCTTGTCGCGCACCTCCGGGTCGTGGACCTGCTTGCGCAGGTAAGACTCACCGATCTTTGACATGTTCCTTGCCATCGGATTGAGCGTGAAGTACTGCGCGGGCAACGTGAAGGTGAGTTCGACGTAGGCCTGGCTGAGCACGCGCTGAATGGTGTGGCCACCGGGGAGCCGCATCAGCCGCCGGGTCATCGGCGACAACGGCACGTCGGGCTTGGGCAGGCACCAAATGGGCGTGCGCTGAAATACGGTGAGGCGCTCGACGATTGGCGCAATCTCGGGGATGACCTGCACTGCGGAGGCGCCCGTCCCGATGATGGCGACGCGTTTGCCGGTGAGGTCCTGCTGGTGATCCCATCGCGCGGTGTGCATCGTCACGCCCGCGAACGAGTCGACACCGTCGATGTCGGGCATGTTCGGTGTGATCAGCACGCCGCTGGCGTTGACGAGAAACCTCGCGGTGACCGACTCGCCGGTGTCGAGCTCGACGCGCCACACGTTGTGGTCGTCATCGAATGTCGCGCCGAGCACCTTGGTGTTGAATCGGATCTTCTTCCGTAGGCCGTACTTGTCGACGCAATGCTCGGCGTACGCCTTCAGTTCCCTCCCCGGGGCGTACGTGCGGGTCCAGTCCGGGCTCTTCTCGAAGGAGAACTGATAGGAGAACGACGGAATATCTACGGCGATACCGGGATACGTGTTCCAGTACCACGTGCCGCCGGGACCGTCACCGGCCTCGACGACGAGATAGTCGCCCATCCCGGACCTGTCGAGCTTGATGGCGGTGCCGATACCGGAAAACCCGGCGCCGACGATGACGGTGTCGTACTCGGGCACTGTCACAAAACCTCCCGTTCGTGCGCGACGACGTGCAGGCCGTGTTTGGGCCGCAACGTCAGCGTCGCTTCCAGCTCGACTGGATGGTCGTGCTGTACGTCGAATGTAAACCGCTGGCTCATGATCGCGGCCATCATTGCCATCTCCATCAGCGCGAAGCTTTGCCCGATGCAAATGCGTCGTCCGCCGCCGAACGGCAAATACGCCGACCTGGGTCGATCCTTGGCGGCGTCGCCGATGAACCGCGTCGGGTCGAATGTCTCGGGATCGGGCCACCAGCGCTCGTCGTGGTGGATGTGATGGATCGGGATGAGCACTGTTGTGCCGGGGCGGATGTGGTGCCCGTCGATGATGTCGTCCTCGACGGCCTCACGCGCGATGATCCACACCGCGGAGTAGTAGCGCTGAGATTCCTGCAGGCAGGCGGTGGTCCACGGCAGCCGGCTCAGGTCGTCGGCGGTCGGCCTACGTCCGCCGAGGGCGTCATCGATCTCGGCGAGCATCTTGTCTCGTGCATCGGGATTGCAGGCCAACAGATACCAGAGCCACGACATCGCGTTGGCCGTGGTCTCGTGGCCGGCGAGCATGAACGTCAGCGCCTCGTCGCGAACCCGTTGCCGCGGCCAGGTGCCGTTGTCGGCGCCGAACAGCACGTTGAGCAGGTCGGCGGAATCGGAGGGATGGGCAACCCTGTCATCGAGTACCGCATTGACGGCTTCGTCGAGCGCCAATGTGATCTGTTGCGACTCCCGGAACGGCGGCGGCAGTGGCACGCCAGAGAACGTGCACCACATCAGCGTTTTGTAGACGGGTCGGGGCATCAGCCCCCAAAGCCCCAGCCTGCCGAACTTCTCGGTGCGTCGCAGGCCGCGCGTGGCCAGGTCGTTCATGCTGTGGACGAGGGAACCGAAATCCTGGCTGAACAGTGCGTTCGCAACGACGCGAAGCGTCGCTTCCACCATGACCTCGTGCATGTCGAATTCGGCGCCGTTGTCGATGTCCGCGGTGACCCGCTCGATCGGATCGAGCATCAGGTCGACCATCTCGTTGAGGTGGCGCCGCGCGAACGTCGGATTCAGGGTCGCCCCGATGCGCCGCCCACGAGTCGCCTTCATCGGTCAGCAGGTTGATGCCGGCGGCGGCGCGGATGGGTTCGTAGTCGTTGGACTTCACGTATTTCAGCCTGGCCCGGTGCAGCACGTGATCGACGTACTCGGGGTGGGTTATCGAGACGAAACGTCTTCCAGCGCAACGAAATCGGGAGATATCGTGCCCACGTGTTCGGCCGAGAAAGCCCTCGCTGGCGTCGAATCCGATGGTGATCGCCTCGCGCGACATCGTCAACGTAGAGAGCCGCGCCGCTGGTGCCGCCATGAATCAAGCGTATGAATGACAGGCCGCCTTCGGAATGGGACTATCGGACAGAGAGTTGGGAGTTCCGGACATGGCTTCGACGACGTGGTCGCCCGACCTCCGGCGCCCGGTCTACGCGATACGGGTGTTGTGCGAGGTCGCCAACGAGCGCGGCGTCGCGACATCCGAAATCCTCGCAGGCACCGGGATCGGGCCGGGTGACCTCAACGATCCCGAGGCGTTGGTGGCGGCGTCCGACGAAATCGTCGCGGTGCGCAGGCTGCTGGCCGCGCTGCCCGACCACGCCGGGCTTGGCATCGACGTTGGCAGCAGGTTCCGGTTGACCCACCTCGGCCTGTTCGGTTTCGCGGCGATGTCGTGTGCGACGTTTCGTGAACTCCTCGACGTGTCGATGCGCTACTTCTCGCTGACCATGCTGAACATCGACATAAAGCTGTTCGAGGGTGCGGACAGCTGCCTGCTCGAGTTCGTGGTCGACCATCTGCCAGCCGATGTCCGCGGTTTCTTCCTCGAGCGTGACGTCGCAAGCATCGTCATCACGGTCAGCGAATTCGCGCTTCCCGTCGTTGCGCGGTATGCCGATCAGGTGAGGGTCGAGGCGACGCTCGACAAGGACGTCGTCGCGCCGCTGCTGGAGCTCCTGCCGGTGGTGGATCGAGAGTTCGGCCGTGCGCACAACCGTCTTTATTTCCCGCGCGCGATGTTCGACGAGCCACTGCCGCAAGCGGATAGCCACACACTGCAGATGTGCATCGCGCAGTGCGATGTGCTGATGCAGCGCAACGAACAACGGCGCGGTATCACCGCGGTAGTGCGCTCCAAGCTGTTTCGGGAATCCGGCCGCTTCCCGACGCTGCCCGAGATGGCCGCCGAGCTCGACGTGCACCCGAGGACGCTGCGCCGGCAGCTGGCCGAGGAGGACACGTCGTTTCGCGCACTGCTGAATGAGGCGCGTTCCGCGCTCGCCGTCGACCTGCTGTGCAACGTCGGCCTAACGGTGGACGAGGTGTCAAAGCGGTTGGGATACACCGACACTTCGACATTCTGCCATGCATTCAAACGGTGGCACGGCGTCCCGCCGAGCGCGTATCCCCGCGCAGGCTAGGGCTCAGCCGCCTTTGGTGAGCGTTTCGCTGATTCGGGTGAGGAACCGGCTGAACCGGACGACCTCGGCCTGGCTGAACTCGTCGGTGAGCAGATCGTCGATCTCGGCGAGCTTCGCCGAAGCCCGCCGCCACGCCGCTCGGCCCGCCGGGGTAAGCGTGGCGTCGATGATCCGCGCCGATACCTCGGACTGAGCGCGCTCGATGTAGCCCTTCTCCTCCAGAGTCGTGATGAGCCAAACCATCGCCTGTGGGGTGACGAACACCGTCCGCGCGAGTTCCGCAGAGGATGCCTTGCGCATGTGGGCCAGCGCCTGGATCACGCCGAACTGCGACTTGGTCAAGCCCGTACCCCGCAGCTTGACGTCGATCAGTTTCGCTGCCGCGCGCTCGGCGCGTTTGAGCTCCCACGTGAGGTGAGCCACGGTGGGTTCGTAGTCGTCGTCCCGCTGGACCGCCATCATTGCCTCGCTAGCGCGGCGCTCTGGTGAGGCGGCGCGCCCGCCTCGGATCGCGGTCAACCCTACCGACGCCTCGCTCATATCATCTCAAGGAGTCCGCGGTGGCCCCAGTACGCGTCGGGCCGGCCGGCAACGAAGTGCTCTGTCACCCATGTCTCGGGGTTGATGATGCGTGGTTCCCACGCGTATTCGAGATTCCAGCCCGATGGGTTGCGGAAGTAGAACGACACGGAGTGATCGTTAGGGTGGCGCCCGAGCGTCGTCGTCGTGATCTCGCGGTCGAGGCAGACGTCATACGTCGAACCGACGTCGTCGATGGTGTTGGTCTGCAGCATCAGATGCTGAATCCGCCTCGGCGCGCCGGGCACTCCGAAGAAGGCGAGAGAGTGGTGCCTGCCGTTGCAGTGCATGAAGCTCGCGAGAAGTCCCATGCCCGGGATGACCGTGTAGTCGCTGACCCCGAAACCCAGCACGTTGACGTAGAAGTCGCTTGCCTTCTGCACATCGGAGGCATAGCAGACGACGTGACCCAGACCGTGCTCGCCGGTGTGGAAGCCCGAAAGCGGCCGCGACGGCTGGAAAGTCGGCCCGAACATCGCTTCATGGCCGTACGCGAGTTCCATCCGGACCCCGCTGAACGGACACGTGAAATACGTGAACCCAAGCACCCGGCGCAGGTCGGCCTCGCCAGGGCTGCCCTCGAGGATTTCAACGCCCGCGTCGGAGATCGCCGATGCGGCCCGGTCCATCCCGGCCCGGTTGTTGACCTCCCAGCCGACATATGAGACGTCGTCAACGTCGGCCGGTGAGATCACCAGCCGGTGATGGCGGTCGTCGAAGCGCAAGTACAGCGCATGATCGTCGGTGTCGGGCATGACCTGGTGGCCCAACACTTCACCCGCGTAGATTCGCCACGCGTCAAGGTCGGCGGCACCCGCCCCGACGTATGCGAGTTGGTTGACCATGCTCACTTGTCTACCTCCGCTTGTTGTCATCTACGAAAAGCCAGGGGGCAGCGGCAGATCCAGCACCTGTCGGCCCCAGTTCCCGTAGACGGTGTCGGTGTTGTAGCCCATGTGTGCGGCGACTCCGTGCACATCACGCCACGCCTGCTGGACGGTGTGTTTGTCGAAAAGCCCACTGCCGCCGCTGAATCTCATTGCCAACTCGACGGCATCCACGCACATTCGCACCGCGGTGGTGACATCTCGGTTGGTGGCGAGTCGCTGTTCGAGGGTGGGCCCGACTCCCTCGTCGATCAGCCCGTCGAGCAGGCCGGCCCGATACATCATCAGGCCGTAGGCGGCCTCGGCATGGGCCGCGACGGTGCCGACGTGGATGATCATCGGGTCGCTGAGTTCTGGTAGCCCGGTGAACTTTGAAACCTTCTTGCTCGAGTAACCGGCGAAGTCGCGCGCCGCGCGCTTGGCGACGCCGATGGCCGTCGACCCGAGATAGCCCGAAAGCGCCGAGCTGAACGACAACCGGAAGATCGGGGACAGATTCGCCGACGTGCCCGGTGCACGGCCCTCCATCACGTCGACCGGATCGACGGTTCGGTACTCGGGCACGAACACGTCGTTGACGACCACGGTATTGCTTCCCGTGCCCCGCAGTGCACACGTCGACCACGTGTCCTCGACGGTGTAGTCGGTGCGGGGCAGTAAGCACCAACGCGGGGTCGGGGGACCTTCACCGCCAGCAGGCGGCACCACGATGCCGACCATCGCCCACGAACAGTGATCGGAACCACTGGAGAACGGCCAGCGGCCGCTCACCCGGTAGCCGCCGTCGCACGCCGCGACGTCGCTGGCTTCGGCGGCGAACGACGACGACATCAGCGCATCGGGATCGTCATCCCACATGTCGAACTGGGCCTGCAGATCGAAGACCGAGCCCAGCCAGAAGTGACTGGCCAGCAGTCCGAACACCCAGCCCGACGCGCCGTCGCCCTCGGCGACCGCGCTGACGAGTTCGACCACCGCGCGGCTACCCAGTTCCAGGCCACCCCATCTGACGGCCTGGTTCATTCGAAGCAGACCGCTGTCGACGAAATCGTCGATGGTGTCGTCGGGCATCCGGCGTAGCTGTTCGCCGGCCATCCGCCGTTCGGAAACCGTTGCCGCCAGCCGTTCTGCTACCCGGCGGGCATCGTCAAGCGAAGTGACGACCGCAGTCGATGTCATTTGATCTCCCAACTCTTGCGCTCAGTAGTTATCCGGCCGGGCCAACGCATCGATTCCACCGTCGGCGATGAGAACACTGCCCACCATGTATCCGCTGCTTTCCGAGAGCAGCCAGCGTGCGACCTCCGCGATGTCGGGCGGCTGCCCCCATCGCGCGATGGGAGCCGGATTCTCGTTCATCAGCGCCGCGATCTCCGGATTGGCGAACGCGCCCTCGGTCATCGGCGTCACCGTTATCCCCGGGGCCATGATGTTGACTCGTATCCCGTCGGCGATCCACGCCGGCGCGATGCTGCGGCCGAACTTCAGGGTGGCCAGTTTCGAGGTGTTGTAGGCGACGCCTTGGTCGCCGTGCCTGGCGGCGAGCTCGATCGCCAGCGGTTCGTCTCCGGCCAGCATCGCCTTCAGAGAGTCGTCGTCGACGTCCTGGATCATCGGCGCGACCGAACTCACAATGACCACAGCGGGTTTGGCCGCCGCAGCGAGCAGCGGTTTGATCGCCGACAGCAAGTCGATCTGCCCGAAGTAGTTGACGCTCGTGAGCAGACCGATATCCCCGACGGGGGGCCCGACGCCGGCGTAGCCCACGTAACCGTCGACCACACCGCCGGACGCCTCGGCGATGGCGTCGGCGGCGCGGGTACGTTCTGCGGGCCGTGACAGGTCGGCGGTGATGTCGGCACCATCGAGGTCGACACCGATGACGCGAACGCCATCGGATTCGAGCAACTCCTTGGTCGCCAGACCCAGGCCCGACGAACTCCCCGTGACGACAATGGTGCTCACGCGTGCTCCGTCCGGTCGGCAAGCACCTTCTGGTAGTCGCCGGGACTGGTGACCGCGAGGTAGGAGCACCGTTGTGTTCCGGTGTTGCGGATCCCGTGGGGGATGTTGGCGGGCACCATCACCGCCTGTCCGACGCGCACGGTGACCGGTGGACGATCGGCGAGTGTGTACTCGGCCTCACCCGCCAGAATCACGTGGACGTGTTCGGTTTCGGGATGGCGGTGAAAGTCGTTCTCCTGCCCGGGTTCCAGGTTCCACACCACGATCCCGAGCCCGTGGTTGGCGATGTTGGTGTACATCAGCGTCACTACCGCCGAGTCCGCGTCGAACACCTGATAGGTCGACAGGTCGACAACCAGCGATTCCGGGTTCTCGACATCGATCTTGCCAACAAGGTCGGGCACGAAGCGCTCGGGGGATTCGTTCAACATTGCACGCCTACCGTGGACTCGCACAGTGCCCGCCATGCGGCCGCATTCGACAACGCCGCATCGCGCCACCCGTCCGGCAGGTCGGTATACGGCGGGCGGGGCGGCCCGCACCGCATGTATCCGGCGGCGTCGATCCTGGCCTTTTCGAACTGAATGTTGTACTGCGGGAATGTTGTCCAGTCGGGGACCGGAAGCGGCACACCGTCGATCGCCTCGAGAAGCTGGATCGCGCGATCTCTGTCACCGTTGGCCACCGCGGTCATCGCGGCGACCCATGGTTGCGGACCCATCGCCGCTGAGGTCGCCCAGCAGCCATGCGGGTAGTCCGGGAAGGATTTGTAGGCGGCGGTCAGCAGGCCACCCTCGCCGTTGAGGAATGCCACCTGTTCGCCTGCGACGGAGAGCAATTCGTCGGTGAGGGGAAAGCTCGTCTTGCAGGCCACCACCGTGGGGCAGCGGTCGGCGACACCGCGCCAGAACTCGACGGGATACTCGAACTTGAAGAAGAATCGGTTGGCGTAGACCAACAGGGGCATGTCGGGTACCGCCTCGGCCAAGTCGGCGTGAAAGCCGATGGCGTTCTCCATCGTCGGTGTCTGCCACAGGGGCAGCCCGACGAATGCACCGTCGAGCCCGAGGTCGCGCACGGTGCGCATCTGTGCGACTACCTCTTTGGTGCCCAGCGCCGTCGTGCCTGCCAGCACAGGGACCCGGCCTGCCACGGTCTGGTTCACCGCATCGTAGAACTCGATCCGTTCCGTCCACGTGACGGTGGCACCCTCACCCGTGGTTCCGCACAACCCGATAAGGCCGACCCCGTCGCGGATCATCTGATCGGCGGCGCGGCATGCTTCGGCGATGTCGACGGTCGAGTCAGCCGCAAGCGGGTCTACGTCAATGCGCAGCGGCGTTGGTGGCAGGGCGAGTACCCGACCCTGGAAATCGGCGGCGGATAGCATTCAGCGCTCCTTCTTGTTCAGCACACCCGGATCGCGGCGAAGTTCTTTGCGGGCCATCGCCTCCCAGAACCCCTCGAACTCGGCAACGCCGAGCATCTCGTTTACCTCTGGCGCCAGCTCTTTCGCGCCGCCAAGGCCTTCGACGAGGGCGGCACGGTGGCACCGTTCGGCGAATGACACCGCCCGCAGATGCGCGCGCGGCAGATCCGGACCAAGAATGAACACGCCATGGCCGGCAAGCAGGGCGATGTCTGCGTCCCCCATGGCCTTGACCGCATTGCGGGCCGCCTCCTCGGCGGCAACAGTGCCCTCGTACTCGTCGACGACCACAACCCGGCCACCGCCGAGCGCACCCGTCTGGTCGAGTACGCCGGGAATCCGTCGGGCGTCGGCCCACACCGTCGCCCACCGGGGATGATTGTGGATCGAGACGCCGACATCGTCGCGGACTCGATGCAGCGCGAGGTGCAGGTGTACGCCGGGGGCGGCGGGCCACCTGCCCTCCAGAACATTGCCGTCGATGTCGATGCGTACCACGTCGTCCGGCCCGAACTCGTCCCACAGGAGATACCACGGGTTGGTGAGAAACGTTCCGTCCGGCTGCTTGTACGTGATGTGGCCTGCCAGATGATCGTCGTATCCCTCATGCCACAGGGTGCGTGCCAGCAGCACGAGTTCCTGCTCTGCGGTCAACGGCGGCAGCAGTGAGCCGGGTTCAGGGATGAACATCGACGGGCGCCTCCTCGGTCACCATGGCTTGATAGCCACGCACGATGCGATGGGCGCCAAGCAGCGTAGGCACATCGACGCCCAATCGTCCTGCGGTACGGACGAACTCGCCGATGGACTCGTCCACCTCGCTTGCGCGGCGGCGCAACAGATCGTCGTGCATCGACGGCCGACCACGGACACCGTTGTCAGCCATCGACCGGCCCAGTTGCATCGCCCGCTCCACAGAGCTCTCGACGTCCTCGGAGGCCATCTGGCGGAACTGTGCGTAAGGTGCGAAGTAGTCCTGCGGCGTGAAGCCGAGCGCTTGGTAGACCGACAGCAGTTCGCGGGCCAACGCAATGTAGTACTCGGCACCCGGTCGCGTCTGCAACGCGTCCGTGATCGTCTTGTCGGGCAGAAAGCCGATTGCGGTGATGGAGAACGCCGCGATGAGCGCGGCCTGCAACAGCTTCTCCCATTCGACGGCGGCGATGGAGTCTGTTGCTGCACAGCCGAATCCAGCGCTTTGAAAGGCGGTCACCAGATCGGCTACCCGTACGGAATCTCGCCCGTCGGGCTCGCCGAAATAGAACGCGACGGGAGCGGTCCCGGTGTGGCGAATTCTGCCCGGTGCAATCAGGGTGGCCGATTCGGTGGTGGCGGCCCCGACGACGTTGGCGTCACCGATCCACCCGGCCAGCCTGGCGTCTTTCGTCACGGTGTTCTGCAGGGACAGTGCCGCAGGCGACGTGGCGCGCAAGACGTCCGCTCCTGCGAGCGCGTCGGCAGTGTGGGCCGCCTTGACCGTCACCAGCAGGTAGTCGATCGGGGCTGTGACTTGCGCCGAGTCGGTGACGGCTTCGAGGTGTTGATGGACCACGCTGGGTCCTCGGATTCCGTCCACGCGCAGCCCGTTAGCGCGGATGGCGGCGACGTGGGCTTCGCGGCCGATCAGCGTCACATCGGTGCCGGCTTCGGCGAGGCGTGCACCGACCAGCGAGCCAAGCCCGCCAGCACCGAGCACACATACGTGCATCGCTCACGCCTCCGTCTTGGCGTCAGCGATCTCGTCCATCATGTCGCCGCGGTGCCCCCACAATTCGCCGCGACCGGTGTAGGTCCGCGCTACCCAGGTGACGTCGTCGACCTGCAGTGCCTGCCAGCCGAGTTCCATATTGAACCCCGATGGGTTCTGCACGTAGAACGACAGTGTCGGATCGTTGAGGTGCTGGCCAAGGGTATTCACGATCGGGATCTTCAAGTCGATGGTGCGGTCGTATGCCTTGCCGAGGTCCTCGAGCCGGCTCACCTCGAGCATCAGGTGATTCGGGCCCGGCGGCATCGGCAAGTCGAAGAACCCGATGCTGTGGTGGCGCGCAGTGGCACGCATGAACACCACGGTGTTTGGCCCCCACGCGAACCGGTCGGTGAGTCGGAATCCCATGGCGTCGCGGTAGAACGCCTCGGCTTCTGGGGCCGACGCGACCGCGTAGAAGACGTGACCGATGCCCAGCGGGCCGGTCAGGAATGCCTCGATGCCTGCCGGGGATCTGAACGGGTCCTCCTCGACGGTTTGGCCCCAATAGATCTCGTGGTGGTTGCCCCACGGGTCGTCGAAGGACACCAGACCCAGCACGCCGCGGCGCGCCCGCAGCTGCTCGTCGGCGACCTTGACCGCTACGCCGTGCGAATCGAGGTGGGTGACCGCATGGTCCAGCGCGACCGCGTCGGCCACCTCCCAACCGGCGGCGACCTGCGCGTCGCGCTGCGCGGGCTGAACGGCGATGCGCCAGCTGCGTTCGTCCAACCGCAGCCACAGTGTGTCATCGGGTTCGGCCATCGGCGGGCCTGCGGCGGGCATCATGCCGAAGGCGTCGACCGTCAACACTCGCCACGCTTCGATGTCTGTGACGTCGTAGACGACGTATCCGAGGCCGCGAACGTCGATCATCCGGCCGCCTCCTCGGCCAGCAGAATCGACCGGAGCCACGCGGCGGTCATCGCCTGCAGCTCCGGTCGGTCGAACGCCGGATCCTCGTGCCCGGCTCCGGCCAGTGACACAAGCGTGCTCGTCGCGCCGGCGCGGCCGAGTGCGTCGTGCAACGCAGCCGACTCGCTCGGCGGCACCATCCGGTCGCTGTCGCCGTGGGCGATGAGGAACGGCGGGGCATGGGGCGAGACCCTGGCAAGTGCGCTCGCCGGGGACGTCCACGCGGCGTGTCCGGTGACGTCGTCGAGTCCGAGCACAGCGGCCTCGAACGGCGGAAACAGGATCTGCTTCTCCAGTGGGCTCCGCCGCCCCGACGACGCGAGATCCGATGGGGCGAACCAGATCACGGCGGCCTGCACGGCGCTGGACTGGTCCCGATTGTCACCGACATCGCCCTCGAGCCCCGCATCAGCTGCGGTGAGCGCGACCATGCTGGCCAGGTACCCGCCTGCGGAAGCGCCCCACACTCCGATCCGGTCGGTGCGCAGTCCGTACGCGCCGCCGTTGCCCCGTAGCCATCGCACCGCCGCCTTCATGTCGTGAATCTGGGCGGGGAACAACGCGTTCGGTGCGTGGCGGTAGTTGATCGACGCTACCGCCACACCATGGCCCGCCAGGCCGAGCAATCGTTCGCGCTCGGCATCTGCCTTGTCGCCCGACAGAAAACCTCCGCCGTGGGCGTACACCACCAGCGCGGTGTCCGGTGTCGCGGGAATGTGCAGGTCCAGACAGAGGTCCTCGCCGTCTACGGTGGCGTAACACAGATCGCGCAGGGACTTGACGTCAGACACTCGCTTGCTCCAGGGCCGCCGATCGGACCACCGGCGCGACCTCGGTGCCGAGTAGTTCGTAGCTGCCGAACAGGTCGGCCTGGCTGAACGTGGCGTAGTCGCTCCAGGCGGCGAACGTGCCGAATCCGCCTTCCCTGCACTGTTCGATGATCTGTTCGGCGACGGTCTCGGGCGAGCCGACGATGTAGTCGTCGGGATGCGAGAGCATCGCGGCGATGTTCGGGTCGGCCGCCTCACCTTGGGCCGCGACGCCAAGCTGGGTCAGGTCGTCGGCGGCCTCCGCCTTCTCGTTCGCCTCGGCGTCGGTCCGGGCGATGAAGACCCGCCTGCGCAGGGCGAGCATCTCGGGCCCCGACGGGGTGCCCGCTTCCCGTGCCGCGACGCGATAGGCCTCGGCCACCTGTGTGGCCACCGCTCGTGGCAGCCAGCCTGTGCAGATCTTCCATCCCCGCTCGGCGGCCCAACCGGCTGAACCCGGCGACATGATCGTGGTCCAGACCGGCTTCGTCAGTTGGGGGCGCGGGATGATCGGTACATCGACGAGGTTGTAGTAGTCGTCCTGGTGGGTGACGCGCACATCTCGCGCGGCCTTCTGCAGAAGGTCGGCGGCGCTGTAGTACCGCGGCCTGATCTCGTCGGCGGACAGGCCGGACAACACCGCCTCGGCGTCACCGGCGCCTGGGCCGATGCCGGGCTCGTACCTGCCACCCGTCAGATGGGCGAGCATGCCGCACTCCTCGACGAAGCGGCGGCCGTCATGCATGGACAGAACGCTGCCCATGATCCCGAGGCGCAGACGACTGGTGCGCGCCGCCATCGACGCCACGACGAGCTGAGGGGATGGCGCGATGAACAACGTGCTGAAGTGATGTTCGGCGAAAAAGACGCCGTCGAGGCCCCACTGTTCTAGCTTCGGGACCAGCTCGGCGTATCGGTCGTAGGCGGCGCGGCAGTCGGCCGCGGTGAGATCCTCGGCAGTCGGCGCCATGCCAGAAGTGAAGATGTTGAACGCCCAGATATCGATTGTCATGTTCAACCCATCTGCCTCGTCCGGTTACGCGATCTCATCATGCCAATATTTTGATGTCAATATATTGATATCAGTTAGTTAATGAAACTGCAGTTGGGTCACGCGCCCAGTCGGCGAGGCGGAGCTTGTCCACCTTCCCGGTCGCGCCGACCGGGAGCGAGTCCAGTAGGTGCACACGACGTGGGACCTTGTAGTTCGCCATCCGATGTTTGGCCCACGCAACAATCTCGTCGGCGTCGATCGCCGACCCGGCTGACGGGACCACAAAGGCCTCGCCGACCTCGCCGAGTCGATCGTCAGGGACGCCGATCACCGCCACTCGGGCGACCCCGTCGTGCGCCAGCAGGATGTCTTCGATCTCGGCGGGATAGGCGTTGAATCCTCCGACGATGAACATGTCCTTCTTGCGACCGGCGATGCGCAGCCTGCCCTCGGCGTCCGCGATGCCGAGGTCGCCCGTGTGCAACCAGCCGTATTGGTCGACGGCCTCGGCCGTTGCCGCGGGATCATCGAGATACTCCCGCATCACATTGAACCCGCGAACCATGATCTCGCCGAGTTCGCCCGGCGGAAGCGGCTCTCCGCGGTCATCGACGATGCGGACCTCGACGCCGTCGATCACCTGGCCCGACCAGCGGGCGATCACCTCGGGTGGATCGTCGGGCTTGCTGACCGACACCAGCCCGCTTGACTCGGTCAAGCCGTAGGCGGTCAGCACGGTGTCGAAGACCTCGCGTGTGCGGAGCCGTCGGATCAGCTCGACGGGAATCTCGGCCGCGCCGGTGACGGTCAGGCGCAGTGTCGACAGATCTGTCTCGGACTCCTGCTCCAGCAGCGATTGCAGCAGCGTCGGTGGCCCCGGCAACACCGTGATGCGGTGCGCGGCAATCAGTTCGCCGATGTCGCCGGGATCGAATACCGCCACAGGCAGGATCGTGGCCCCTCGCATCAGGCAGGCCAGGAATCCGGCCTTGTAGCCGAAGCAATGGAAGAACGGATTGACGATCAGGTAGCGGTCGCCGCGGCGCAACCCGATCGCCTTGGTGTACACGCCGAAGCACCGCAGGTTCTGACCGTGGGTGGTGAGCACGCCTTTGGGGCGGCCGGTGGTGCCCGAGGTGAAGATGATGTCCGCGACGTCGTCGGGCCCGACGGAATCGATGGCCGCCAGTACCTCGGTGGGCGGTACCCGGTCGCCGTCGCGCAGATAGTCGGCCCAGGTACGCGTCGACTGCCCGATCGCCGGACCATCCATCACGACCACTCCACGCAGGTCGGGCAGTTCCTCACCGCTGTCCAGCAGCATCGACTCGTAGTCGGTACCCAGAAATCCATTGACAGTGAACAGGAATCGCGCCCGGCTTGTGCGGAGCACATGCGCCGCCTCGCCCGCCTTGAACCGGGTGTTGACCGGCACCAGCACCGCGCCCGCACCTTGCACGCCCAACGCCGCGATCAGCCACGTGCCGCTGTTGGGCGCCCAGATGGCGACACGGTCACCGTGCCCGATGCCTGCCGCGATTGCGGCGGCGGTCGAGGCACGGACATCGGCGGCCAGCTCGATGAAGGTGCGGTGCCGTGCATCCTCGACCAAAGCCGTGTCGTCGCCGAATCGGCGAGCGGCCTCCTGCGTCAGCGCGGGCGCGCTGCGCCAGCGCAGGTCGTAGCGTTGCGGGTCGGTGATCACGTCGTCAGCTCGTCGCAATAGCGGTCTGTGCCGACGACGGTCGGAATGAAGGGTCCGGCGAACAACACTTTGCCGACCGACGAGATCTCGGCGGCCATCGGGACGAACAACGGATCCCAGCACGACGTCGGGTCGTCGTCGAGGAAGCACGCCACCATCAGGCGGTCGCCGACGCCTTCGACTTCGGGCGCGGCGGGGGGCCACCACGGTTCCTTGGGTCGGGGTGCGAACGCGATCGCTGAGGCCACCGCCGAGTCGGACCAGTGTTCGCGGGCGTATTCGTCGAACAGCCAGCCGGCCAGGTCGGCGATGTCGGTGTCGCCCGCACGCTGCAGCACCAGCCACGCCAGGCCGCGATAACCGTGGGCCAGCGCGAGAAAGAGGGGAGGGCCGTCGGCATCGCGCCGCCACGCCGACACCCGGTCGTAGGTGGTGGCGGTCTGCACCGTCTTATCGCCGAATCGGCTTGCGCCGGTGAGCTCGTCGGCCACCCACTTCTGCTGATCGGCCAGCCGGTCGCGCTGGATCCAGTAGGTGGCCAGGTAGCTGCCGTCGGTGAGGGGACCGAACGGGCCGGATCCGAAACGGCGCGCCTTGAGCGGCGCGGTCGCCACCCATCGTGCGGCGCCGATGGTCCACGGGGCGAGGATGCCGCCGACGTACATGTGGTCGCGCTCGTACCACCGGTTGAACTCCCGCTCGCGCCCCGGCAGCGGATCGTGCAGTGCGAACACCGCATGTCCCACGTCGACGGGGTCGGTTGCTTCGGTCATGATCAGTGATAGATCGTCGTTCGTTCGCTGACCCGGACGAGCTCGCCGCGGTGGTTGGTCCACCGCGCCTGATCGACGAGGAACAACATGGTGCCGATTCGGCCTTCCTTCTCGTAGGTGTCGATCAGCGTGACGTGCGAGCCGATGACGTCACCGGGCCGGATCGGCGCCCCGTACCAGGTGCGCTGGCCGCCGTTGAGTCCTCGGCGACCCGGTTCGGTGCCCATGCCACGCATCCAGGGATAAGCCTCCGGGTGGAAGTCCGGATGCCAGGCATACGGATTGAAGTCGCGTGGCGCGACCAGTCCACCCCATGGACCGGCGGCGGCTACGGTGACGTCGAACTGGTCAGCAGGTGGGGGCTCGGGATACCAGATCGCCTGCGCCCATCGGCGAATGTCGTTGGCGTCAACCGGCAGTGACTCGAGTACGGGCAGGGGCCTACCCAGCCAGCCGATGGTCTCGGAGTCGAGATGGACCCCTTTGGTGCGGTCCGTCGCGATGACCGCCGGCGGTGGTGCAGGCATCGAGGGTGCACCGTCGAACCAGACCACCTCGGCCGTTGCCGGAGTGGTCTCCTCGTCCTTCTGGTTGCGCACACCCAACTCGACAACCGACAGCGCGAGACCGTCGCGAACGACGTTGTCGACGACGGAGCCCCATACCGTCAGCTCGTCGCGGGGAAAGTTCAGCGCGCGGAACTGGCAGCTGAATGAGGCGATGTCTCCGCGGCCTGCGATCCAGCGGTGCAGCGCGGCGTGCTGATAACCGACCCGCAGGTTGCCCATGCCGAAGATGTCGGGCTGCCCTGCGGCGCGGGCGGCTTCCACCGACATGTGGACGTCGATGAACTCGTCGTTCACCGCTGCATAGCGATTCCAGTGCGGCAGGTCGGTGACCCGCGAGAACCCAGGGAGGCTCACACCCGGCTCCGGTTTGATCCATTCGGATATTGACATCAACACATTGATATACCAGGCTCGGCGTCGGACGCAAGGAGGCGGCTAATGATGGTCGGTCGGCCAGAGGCGTTCCTCGTGGACGCGGCACGTACGCCGGTTGCGAAGCGCAACGGCGGCCTGAAGGACATCCATCCTGCCGACTTGGGCGCGCATGTCATCCGAACTCTTGTCGCGCGCAACGACTTCGATCCGTCAGCGGTTGACGACGTGGTGTTCGGCGTCTGCGATCAGCTCGGACCGCAGGCAGGCGATGTCGCAAGGACGTGCTGGCTGGCGGCCGGGCTGCCCGACGACGTTCCGGGTGTCACCGTCGACCGTCAGTGTGGTTCGTCGCAGCAGGCTGTGCACTTCGCCGCACAGGCGGTGATGAGTGGCACGCAGGACATCGTGGTCGCGGGCGGCGTACAGAACATGAGCATGATTCCGATCTCGGCGGCCTACACCGCGGCCGAGCAGTGGGGGTTGTCCGATCCGTTCAGCGGAAGCAGCGGGTGGACCGCGCGGTACGGCGACGAAGAGGTCTCCCAGTTCCGTGCCGCGGATCTAGTGGTCGAGAAGTGGCAGCTGACCCGTGACGAGCTTGACGTGTACGGGCTGGAGAGCCACCGCCGGACGGTGGCCGCCATCGACAACGGTTGGTTCGACGAGGAGATCGTGCCGCTTGCGGGCGTCGGCACCGACGAGGGGCCGCGGCGCAACACGTCCTTGGTGCGTCTGGCGGCGCTGGCGCCGTTACGGCCAGGAGGTCACGTCACCGCCGGGCACGCATCCCAGATCTCGGACGCATCGAGCGCGGTGCTGATCGCCTCCGAACGTGCGGTCGCCGAACACGGGCTGACGCCACGCGCACGCATCCACCACATCGACGTCCGCGCTGACGACCCGATTCTGATGCTCACCGCGCCGATTCGGGCGACACAGCGCGCGCTCTCGCGGTCGGGCATGTCGATCGACGACATCGACCTGATCGAGATCAACGAGGCATTCGCACCGGTGCCCATGGCATTTCAGCGTGAGTTGCATGCCGATCCCGACAAGATCAATGTCAGCGGCGGCGCGATCGCCTTGGGTCATCCGATCGGCGCGACCGGGACACGGCTGCTGACCACATTGCTGCACGCGCTGGAGCGCACCTCCGGCCGATACGGACTTCAGACCATTTGCGAAGGCGGCGGACAGGCCAACGTCACGATCATCGAACGACTCTGAAGGAGACCAACACCATGCCAGGAATCTGCGACGGACGCGTCGTCATCGTCACCGGGGGTGGACGGGGTATCGGTGCCGAACACGCGGTGGAGTTCGCTCGGCAGGGCGCGCGGGTGGTAGTCAACGATCTCGGCGGTGCACCCGACGGCAGTGGCACTGATGCGGGTCCCGCCGCAGAAGTGGTTGAGCGGATCACGGCGATGGGCGGGGAGGCGGTCGCCAACACCGACGACGTCACCGACTTCGACGCCGCGGGCCGAATTGTCGCCATCGCGATCGACAAGTTCGGGCGGCTGGACACCGTGGTCAACAACGCAGGCATGCTGCGTGACCGGATGTTCGTCAACATGAGCCCGCAGGAGTGGGACGACTCGATCCGGGTCAATCTGCGCGGTCACTTCTGCGTCAGTCGTCACGCCGCGGCGTTTTGGCGGGACCAGTCGAAGGCAGGCACTCCCGTGGCGGGACGCATCGTCAACACGTCGTCGGGTGCGGGCCTGATGGGCAACATCGGGCAGGCCAACTACGGCGCCGCGAAGGCGGGCATTGCGGCGCTGACGATCATCCAGGCCGTCGAACTCGCACGCTACGGCGTCACCGCCAACGCGATCGCACCGTCGGCGCGGACCAGGCTGACCGAGGGTGTGTTCGCCGACATGATGGCCGAGGTGGGCTCGGACTTTGACGCGATGGCACCGGAAAACATTGCCCCACTGGTTGTTTGGCTCGGCAGCAACGAATCCGATGACGTAACAGGCCGCGTCTTCGAGGTCGAGGGCGGGAAAATCTCGGTGACCGACGGCTGGCAACACGGACCTCCAACCGATCTGGGCAGGCGGTGGGATCCTGCGGAAGTCGGTTCTACAGTGCGTGACCTCATCGAGAAGGCGCCCGCGCCAGCACCGGTTTACGGGACGGTGTGATGATGGCCGATCAACAAGTGGTCGACGTTGTCGTGTTGGGTTCGGGTGCGGCAGGGCTTGCAGGCGCACTACGCGCGGCGCTGCTCGGGGACAGCGCGGTGGTCCTGGAGAAGAGCGATATGTGGGGCGGTTCCGCGGCGATGTCGGCGGGCGCGGTCTGGGTGCCCAACAACTCCAAGATGGGTGAAGTCGGCATCAGCGATTCAGACGACGACGCGTGGGCCTACCTGGACGCGGTCACCGAAGGCGAGGTGCCCGCCGAACAGCGCCGCGCCTTCCTCGACGGCGCCAACCGCATGATCGAGGTCTTCGAGCGCGACACCAGCGTTCGTTTCGAACCGGTTCGCGAATACCCGGACTACGACGGCTACCAGCCGGGAGCCAAGCCCGGCGGCAGGCCGCTCGAACCGATTCCGTTCGACGGCAACCTCCTTGGCGAGGACTTCGCGACCCTGCATCCGTGTTACCCGGGCGAGCTAATCTTCGACCGCTTCATGATGCGTCTCGCCGAAGCACGTGCCCTGATGCAACCGGGGCTCAAGCCCAAACTCGGTCTGCTGGCCGGTTTCGGCCGTTATGCGTCGCGCGCCAGGTCGCGCAGAAAGTGGCACGGGAGAGATCCGTACCTGACACTGGGTCAGGCGCTGATCGCCCGGCTCCGTGCCGAGCTGAAGGCCAGGGATGTGCCGCTGCGCCTCAACACGACGGTCCAACGACTGCTCACCGAAGACGGTCGGGTGGTCGGGGTCGAACTTGCAGGCGGAGAACGGATCAGGGCACGCAAGGGTGTGCTGGTTGCGACCGGCGGCTTCGAGCGCAATAACGAGATGCGCAAGCGATACCAGCCGCTCCCCGTCGACGCCAAGTGGTCGGTGGGGCACGAGGGCAATACGGGCGACGGGCTTACGCTCGCCGAGCAGGTTGGTGCGGGACTGGACACCGCGATGATGTACAACTGCTGGTGGTCGCCTGCGGTACTACCGCCGGGTGAGTCGACGGCATGGGTGTTGGTGATCGAAAAGAGCCTGCCCTACAGCTTTTTCGTGGACCGCGATGGCCGACGCTTTGTCAACGAGGCGAGCAACTACAACAACATCGGCAAGGCGATGTACAAGGCACAGGCCGAAACGGGCGTGGCGATTCCCGCGTGGATGATATTCGATGCCAAGTACCGCAGGAAGTTTCCCATCGGACCGGTAAAACCCGGGATGCTGCAACCCGACCGACGGGTGCCCGAGCGACTGCGTCCAGGCAACGGTTGGCTGCACAAGGCTGACACGCTTGCGGCGCTGGCGGCCGAGATCGGTGTTCCCGCGGCGAATCTGGCCGCAAGCGTGGAGCGGTTCAACGGTTTCGCCAAACATGGCAAGGATCCCGATTTCAACCGCGGCGCAACGCTCAACGACCTGCACTACACGGATCCGCGGGTGACGCCCAATCCGTCGCTCGGGCCGATCGACACGGGCCCGTTCTACGCCGTACAGGTAATTCCGGGTGACCTGGGCACCAAGGCAGGCCTCCAGACTGATACCTGCGGTCGTGTTCTCCACGGAGACGGCGCGGCCATTCCCGGCCTGTATGCGGCAGGCAATGTGGCCTCCAGCGTGATGGGTGGTTCCTATCCCGGTGCGGGCGGCACGCTGGCTCCCGCGATGACGTTCGCCTTCCTCGCGGTCGAGGCGATGTCATCGGACGTCCGCGCGGTGGTCGACTGATGCCGACTCCTAATCTGCCCGCCGGGTTCGACTTCACCGATCCCGACATCTACGCTTCTCGGCTCCCGGTACAGGAGTTGGCCGAGCTTCGCAGGGCCGCACCGATCTGGTGGAACGAGCAGCCGATCGGGAAGGGCGGCTACAACGACGGTGGCTTCTGGGTGGTGAGCAAGCATCGCGACGTCAAGGAGGTGTCCCGGCGCAGCGACATCTTCTCCAGCTGGCAGAACACCGCACTGTCGCGGCATCGCGACGGCGTGGCGCGCGAGATCATCGACATGCAGCGGCTCGTGATGCTCAACATGGATGCGCCGCACCACACCCGGTTGCGGAGGATCATTTCGCGCGGTTTCACGCCTCGAGCGGTCAGCCGGTTGCGCGACGAACTGGACCAGCGCGCCCAGAACATCGCCAAGGCGGCCGCCGCCGACGGTTCCGGCGACTTCGTCGAGCAGGTCGCTTGCGAGCTGCCGCTGCAGGCGATCGCCGGGCTGCTCGGAGTGCCCTTGGAGGATCGCAAGCAGATCTTCGATTGGTCCAATGAACTCGTCGGGGAGGTGGACCCGGAGTTCGCCAACAGCGACAGCCTCACCGCCTCAACGCAACTCATCGGCTACGCGATGCAGATGGCCGCTCAGAAGGCGGCGAATCCCGGCGACGACATCGTGACCCAGCTCGTCGAAGCCGATATCGACGGTGAGAAGTTGTCAGACGACGAGTTCGGTTGGTTCGTCCTCATGTTGGCCGTGGCAGGCAACGAGACGACCCGCAACTCGATCACCCAGGGCATGATGGCGTTCACCGAATACCCCGACCAGTGGGAACTATTCAAGCGCGAACGCCCGGAGACGGCCGCCGACGAGATAGTGCGGTGGGCCACCCCCGTCACGTCGTTTCAGCGCACCGCACTCGAGGACACCGAGCTCTCTGGGGTGCAGATCAAGAAGGGCCAGCGGGTGGTGATGTTCTACCGCTCCGCCAACTTCGACGAGGACGTGTTTGACGGCCCGTTCACCTTCAACATTCTGCGAGACCCCAACCCGCACGTCGGTTTTGGTGGCACCGGCGCGCACTACTGCATCGGTGCGAATCTCGCGAGATTGACACTCGGCTTGATGTTCGGCGCGATCGCCGACCACATGCCGGACCTCACCCCTGTCTCGCCGCCCGACCGGCTCCGATCGGGCTGGCTCAACGGCATCAAACACTGGCAGGTCGACTACCGGGGGCGGACGCGCCGCTAGGACGTAGGCCACCGGCCGTCGGCCTTGGCGGCGTCGATCTCGCGCTGCCCTGGCTGCCGCATTCGTCCGGCGGCGATGAGGCGTTGCACCCGTTCGACGTTGGATTTCGACCATGCGCTACGCGGCTTGCGCGGGCTGAACCGCTGAATGCGCGAGATGTCGTCGTAGCCTCGCGCCAGGCTGTCGATCCAGCCGAAGCAGAGCGCAATCTCCACCGCCTCGGCGTACGGCATGCCGGGTTCCGGTGCGTTCTTGTTCAGCAGCCGCAGCCAGATCTCATTCGCCGTGTCGTGATTGTCTTCCAGCCACTGTTCCCACTGACGCGGCGTGCACGCGTCGAGCATCTGCCGCTCGGTCATCCAGGATGCAGTGCGGCCTTGAGCGCCGCGAGGCCGCGGTTGGTGGCTTCGGCAGCGGCGGGGACGACCAGTGCGAAACTGGCGAATCCGTGCACCAGCGTCGGCGCGTTGTACAGCTCGACGGGAACGCCTGCGGCGGAGAGCAATTCGGCGTAGCGGGCACCGTCATCGCGTATCGGGTCGTATTCTGCGGTGCCGATGTATGCCGGCGGCAACCCGGAAAGGTCGGCGGTGTTGGCAGGCGCCAGAGTCGGTGGCAGTTTGGTGGGTTCGCTCATGTCGATCCCCGGCGGCAGATACCACTGCAAGAATGCCGCCACCACGTCCTTGTCCAGGATGGGGCCATCGGGGTTTTCGACCATGGAGGGCAGCGTCATATCGCCGGTCGTGGTCGGGTACCAGAGCAGCTGGAATACCAGCGCAGGCCCGCCGTTGTCGCGGGCCAGCTGCGTCATCACCGCCGAGATGTTGCCGCCCCCGGAGTCGCCCGCGACGGCGATGCGCGCCGGGTCACCGCCGAGTTCGGCTGCATGCTCGCCGACCCACTGCAGCGCCGCCCACGAGTCGTCGATGCCCTGCGGGTATGGATGTTCGGGTGCCAGCCGGTAGTCCACCGACACCACGATGGCCTCGGCCACCAAGGCGTGGGCGCGGGCCATCGGGTCGTGGGTGTCCAGGTCGCCGAGCGCCCAGCCGCCGCCGTGGTAGAACACCACGATCGGCAGGTTGTCGTGCTGCTCAATGGGTGGCCAGTAGATGCGAACCGGGACATCGGTGATATCCCCGTGGCCTATCGTGCGCTCTTCGATTCGCATCTCGGGCAACAGCTCCGGTGGCGCCTTGAGCTGCCTCATCTTCTCGCGGGCCACCTCGACGCCGTCGTCGATGGTGAACGTTAACGGGAATGCGTCGAGCAGCGCCTGCATGATCGGATCGATGCCGGGCCGCTCGGTCGTGGGTTCAGCCATGGCCTCACGGTAGCGCCCCGCGGAAGGCCTATCGCGCCCGAGTCAAGTCGACTGGGTGAGCCGCTGCAGCTGCTCCAACGCGGCGCGCTCGACGTGGTTGCTCAGCAGCTTCCCGTCCTCTCGGACAGCCCACACCGCGGTGCCGGTCATCCTGATCTCCTGCTGATCGGGCGTTGTGCCCGCGAAGCCGTTGTTCTTGCCGGTCAGCACCCAGCGGGACGCGACGCGGCTGCCGTCGGCGTTCTGGAACGACTCGAAGACTTCCAGATGGAGATCGTTGACCTTGGTAAGAAATCCTTCAATCCACTTCTTGAAGTTCTCGCGCCCCGAGATCGCGTCACCACCGGTGACGATGACGAAGTCGTCGACGACGAACCGGTCGACGGCTGCCGCATCGTGCGCGTTCCACACCTCATCCCAGAAGGCGTGCACGATGTCGACGGAGTTACTCATGGCGTGTGCAACGCCGCACGCAGTGCCGAAAGTCCCCGTTCCATCGCATCGGTGGCAGCGGGCACCACACCCGCATAGCCGAGGTAGCCGTGGATCAGGGTCTCGGCGTTGTGCAGCTCGACTGGCACGCCGGCGGCGGCGAGTAGTTCGGCGTAACGCGCGCCGTCGTCGCGCAGGGGGTCGTAACCCGCGACCGCGATATACGCAGGCGCGAGCCCTGCCAAGTCCTTGGCTCGCCCCGGTGCCAGCGTCGCAGGCATATCCGAGAGGTCCAGATCGCCGATATACCACCGGGAGAACCCCTTCACGTCCGCGCCGCCGAGCAGCGGGGCGTCGGCGTTCTCCGTGAACGACGGCAGCGAGGTGTCCCACGTCGTCGCCGGGTACCACAGCAACTGAAACCTGATTCCCGGCCCGTCCGCATCACGCGCCAACTGCGCCATCACCGCCGCGAGGTTGCCGCCCGCCGAGTCTCCTGCCACTGCGAGCCGGTCAGGGTCGGCACCAAGCTCGCCGGCGTGCGCAGCCACCCATTGCGTTGCGGCCCAAGCATCTTCGACCGCCGCGGGGTAGGGGTGCTCGGGTGCCAGGCGGTAGTCCACCGACACCACCACCGCGCCGGCCCCGACCGCGTGATGGCGCGCGTCGTTGTCGTGGGTGTCGAGGTCGCCGACCGACCATCCGCCACCGTGTAGGAAGACGATCACCGGCAGCGTTGCCTCGCTGTCGGTCGCCGGCCAGTAGACCCGGATCGGGATCGGACCCGCGGGCCCCTCGATGCTGCGGTTTTCGGTGCGCACCTCGGGGTGGAACTGCCTTCGGGGTAGGTCGCGGAACCGTTGCCGGGAGGCCTCGACACCTCCGTCGGTTGTCAACTGAAACGGAACGACCTCCAGTACCTTCAGCAGGGTCGCGTCTACAGCGGGTCGTGTCGTGGTGTCCTCGGTCACTGGCCCACCGTAGCCCGCGCCCAAATAGCATTCGGGAGTGGCGATTGTCTTCGCTGAAGGTGCGCGAAAACACTCCTAGAAGTGACGCGGCAGGTGGCGCAGACGTCCCTGCGCCACCTCAACGCCGTCGGTCATCAACTGGACCAATCCGCCTCGCGTGTCCAGTACCTTCAGCAGAGTGACTTCTCTGACGGCTGAGGTCGACAGCGTCGACTTCGACCGCAGACTCTTCTCGGCTGTGCGCTCGGTTGTCTCTCCGATGCCGCCCGAAGGCCCAGCCCAGGCCCGAATCGAACCATATAAGAGGGTGCCGACAACTACCGGATGCGATGCGGCTTTGGGCTCGTCCTACCTAATCGCCAAGGTTGTTCGTCTACTTATGGAGTGTTGATGACGTCTGGAGGCTTTCGGCTGGCCGGCTTCCCCTCCGCTACAGACATGGGGACACGGTACGCACACCCGCGAACCAGGCTGCTGTGGGTGGCGGCCGCGGTCGTCGGCGCCGGCTACGGGATATTTCTCGTCATCACCGCGCTGCGGCTGCCATCGGGCGCCGAACTCACCGGCCAGTTCGCACTGCAACCAGCGGTCAAGGCGCTGACTGCGGTGCTCCTCGCGGG
This sequence comes from uncultured Actinomycetota bacterium, assembly GCA_963766465.1. GTDB lineage: Bacteria > Actinomycetota > Actinomycetes > Mycobacteriales > Mycobacteriaceae > Mycobacterium. The sequence goes on along the minus strand of CAVXZT010000007.1, from coordinate 146,071 downwards.
CGCCGCGCTGACGCACCCCATCCCGCCGGAACGTCGCTGGCTGATCGGCGCCCTGCTGTTCTCCGCCGCAGGCGACTTTCTGCTTGCGATGCCGTGGTGGCAACCGTCCTTTGTGCTGGGTCTTGGCGCCTTCCTCGTCGCGCACCTGTGCTTCCTCGCCGCGCTGATCCCGCTGGTCTCGCGCTCGGGACCCCGCCTCGCGGCCGCCGTGGTGACAATCTTGGCCTGTGTCGCGTTGCTGGTGTGGTTCTGGCCCCGGCTGCTCGCCGAAGGGATGGCGGTGCCGGTGACGCTTTACATCGCGGTGCTCGGCGCGATGGTGTGCGCGGCGCTGCTCGCTCGGCTGCCCAGGCCGTGGACTGCGCTCGGCGCGGTGTGTTTCGCGGTGTCCGACGGGATGATCGGCATCAGCAAGTTCGTGCTCGCACCAACAAACACCGAGGCGTTGGCCGTGCCGATATGGTGGGCGTACGCAGCTTCGATCCTGCTCATCACGGCGGGTTTGTTCTTCGGCCGTGCGTCCGACCCGTCTGCTACATCTTCTTAAGTGTCGACCACCCGTCAGCAGGCTGAACACGAGCCCATCGCGCGTGTGCTGCCGATGCTGTCGGTGCCACACCTGGACCGCGAATTCGATTATCTGGTGTCGGTCGAGCAGTCGGACGACGCGCAGCCGGGTGTGCGCGTTCGGGTGCGATTCCACGGCAGGCTGGTCGACGCGTTCGTTCTCGAAAGGCGTTCGGACACAGACCATATCGGCAAGCTCGGCTGGCTGGACCGGGTGGTGTCGGCTGTGCCCGTGCTGACTCCTGACGTCCGCAGACTGGTCGACGCCGTTGCCGCCCGCTACGCGGGCACGCGCCCTGACGTGTTGCGGCTGGCCGTGCCGCCGCGGCATGCCAACGTCGAAAAGCAGGCCGTTCCCGAGCCTGCGCCGCTGTCCGTCAAACCCGTCGACACGGCGTCCTGGTCGACCTACGGGCGCGGCGAGCAGTTCCTTGCCGCCCTTTCCGACGGCCGCGCCGCCCGCGCCGTCTGGCAGGCCTTGCCGGGGGAGCAGTGGACCGACCGGCTCTCTGAGGCCGCGGCCGTCACTGTGGATTCCGGCCGTGGCGTGTTGGCGATCCTGCCCGACCAACGCGACGTTGATGCATTGCATGCCAGCGTGATTCGTCACATCGACGAGGACAGGGTGGTCGCGCTGTCCGCCGGTCTCGGACCCGCGCAGCGCTACCGCCGCTGGCTGTCCGTGTTGCGCGGCGGCGCTCGCATGGTCATCGGCACCCGCAGCGCGGCGTTCGCACCCGTCGCCGACCTCGGCCTTGTCATGGTCTGGGACGACGGCGACGACACCCTCGCCGAACCGCGCGCCCCCTACCCGCACGCCAGGGAGGTGGCGATGCTTCGCGCCCACCAACTGCGGTGTGCGGCACTTATCGGCGGGTACGCCCGCACCGCCGAGGCGCAGGCGCTGGTGCGCAGCCGATGGGCGCATGATCTGGTCGCGGCCCGGCCCGTTGTACGGGCACGCGCGCCGCGCGTCGTCGCGCTGGACGACAGTGGCCATGAGCAGGAGCGCGACCCCGCCGCCCGCACCGCCAGGCTGCCGTCGCTGGCGTTGCGGACCGCGCGGACCGCGCTGGAAGCCGGTCGACCGGTGCTGGTTCAGGTGCCGCGCCGCGGCTACGTGCCTGCGCTGGCGTGTGCGCGGTGCAGGACCATCGCCCGCTGCAGACACTGCACAGGACCGCTGTCGCTGCCCGATCGCGACACCGTGGGGGCGGTATGCCGATGGTGTGGACGCGACGAGGCGGCGCTGCACTGTGCCCGGTGTGGGTCCGACGCGGTGCGCGCCGTCGTGGTCGGTGCTCGGCGCACCGCCGAGGAGCTGGGCAAGGCTCTTCCAGGCATCTCGGTGATCACCTCCGGCGGCGACGCGATGGTGTCTGCGGTGCCAGGCGAACCGGCTGTCGTCGTCGCGACACCGGGTGCGGAGCCCGTCGCCGCGGGCGGCTATGGGGCGGCACTGCTGCTCGACGGCTGGGCGCTGCTCGGCAGGCAGGATCTCCGCGCCGCCGAGGACACGCTGCGACGCTGGATGGCCGCCGCGGCGCTGGTGCGGCCCCGCGGCGACGGCGGCACGGTCGCGGTGGTTGCCGAATCGGCGATCCCGACCGTGCAGTCATTGATCCGGTGGGATCCGGTGGGGCACGCCGATATCGAGTTCGACGCCCGCGCCGAGGTCGGCCTACCGCCCGCCGTGCACATTGCAGCGGTCGACGGCGTGCCCGCAGCGGTCAACGCGCTGCTCGATATCACCGAATTGCCAGAGACGACGCAACTCCTCGGGCCCGTCGACATGCCGATCGGCGCCCGCCGCCCGCCAGGCGTCGCGGCCGACAGTCCGGTGAGCCGGATGCTGGTGCGGGTGCCCCGCGACGGCGGGCTGGCGCTCGCGGCGGCGCTGCGAAAGGCCACCGGCGTGCTCAGCGCGCGGCACGATCAACAGCCAACGCGTGTGCAAATTGACCCTTTGCACATAGGGTAGTGCGGACACGGCGGCTCGCGCCGAGCAGGAGGTGGCAATGGGGCGGGTGTTCCGTTGGCTGATCCCGTTGGCGCTCATCACCTTTGGACTTCTGTGGCCGCTGGTGATCCAGAGTGGATCAGAGGCATCCGACACCGAGGACCCGGTTGTCTTCAGCAACTACCACGCGCACTTCGCGGTCAACCGTGACGGCCGCCTCGACGCGGTCGAGACGATCACCGGCGAGTTTCCCAGTGGCAAGCACGGCATTTTCCAATGGTGGGACATCGCGAACCAGAACAATCCGGGCCTTCGGCAGAAGCCCGAGATCAGCTCGGTTCTGCTCGACGGCGAGCCCGTCTCGTACCAGATGCTTTGGGAGGGCGGCGAGCGGTTCCGGGTGGCCAAGATCGGCGATCCCGACCGCACGCTGAGTTGGGGGACTCACGTCTTCGAGATCCGTTACAGCATCCCCGGCGTCCTCGACCCCGGAACCACCGGTGCCAACAAGACTTTCGCAGCGGCGACGGGCCAGCCGTCGACGTCGCCTTCCGTCTTCTTGTGGGATGTCGTCGCCAGATCCTGGAACAACAGGATCGACCAGGCCGATATCTCCGTCACGCTGCCAGGCGACATCGGCCGCGTTCAGTGTTCGGTCGGCCTCGGGGTGGGCCAGGAATGCCAGAACGTGACCATCAACGGGGACACCTTCACGTTTTCGGCGACCGACCTTCCGCCCCGCACTCCGGTGACGGTGCGGGCCGGCGTCGACGCGCCGACACCGTCGCAGGCCAGCGTGCCGTGGCCGTACACCTGGGACCGCATCCTCGGCCAGTCGATCCTCGGCCTGGTGTGGATTGCCGGGCTGACAGTGGCATTCGGGCTCGGTGCGTTCCTGTGGTACCGCACCACCGTCGAGCCGCCGCCCGGGTTCCCGCTGCAGTACGCGCCCCCGCAGGGCCTCGGGCCGGTGCAGACCGAGTACATCCGCACCGAGACCGTGCCGAAGGACGGGCTCACAGCCACTCTGTTCTACCTCGCCGAGCGCAAGCTGATCGACCTGCGGCAGGTCAACGACAAGCAGTGGAATATCCGTGGAACCACGGAGTCCGGCGCGTGGGCGGACGTGGATTCGGTGAGCCGCGCCGTCGGCCATGCATTGGGGGTCACCCATGCGGGCAAGGAATTCGAGGCCAAGAAGGCCGTCAAGGCTGGACAGAAGCTCAACAAGGCCAAGACCGACATGACCAAGGCCGTCGAGAAGTGGGCGTTCAAGGACGGGCTGATGGTGAAGGTGAAGAAGGAACTGTGGGTGCGCACCGCAAACGCGATCGCCTTCCTGCTGATGGTGTGCGGCTTCTTCCGCTGGGGCTTCCCGACCACGATCTGGGCCGTGCCGTTCGCGGCGTTTTTCGTGATGTCGATCGGCTCGTGGGCCGACGGTGTCGGCAGTCGGCGCACCGCGTCAGGGCGCGAATTGTGGTCGCGGGCCGGCGGATTTCACCGCCTGCTTGCGACGGACTCTGCGGAGTCACGGTTCGACTTCTCGGCCCGCAAAGACCTCTACACCGCGTACGTACCGTTCGCCGTCGCGGCGGGTGCCGCTGCACTGTGGGCGAAGAAGTATGAGACGTCGACGGGAACGGCTGCGCCGCAACCCGATTGGTACAACTCGTCGTCGTCCACTGGGTGGGGATTTGTCGGCGGCTCTAGTGGCCCGAGTTTCGACAGCTTCGAATCGGCGCTGTCGTCATCGATCGGCGCCTACACCGCTTCACAGTCGTCGTCGTCCCTCCAGCGGTGGTGGCGGCGGGTCCAGCGGCGGCGGCGGTGGCGGCGGTGGCGGAGGAGGAGGTGGATCATGGTGAGATTCCTGCTGATCATCGTGTTGGTGCTGGCGGTGCTGGTGCTGATCGGTTTCGTGATGGGCTACAACAAGATTCGCGCCGCTGATATCCGCGTCGGCGAAGCCCTCTCGGGCATCGACGTGGAGCTGACGCGGCGTGCGTCGCTGATCCCCAGCCTCGTGCACACCGTCGAGACGTTCGCTGCCCACGAGAAGGGCATCCTCGACCACGTGACGGACGCCAGAGCGGCGCTGACCTCGGCGACGACCGGGAAATCGGTGGCACAGCGCAGCGCCGCCGAGAAAGCCCTCGATACCGCACTCGCTCCTGTGCTGGCGCTCGGCCAGAGCTACCCGCAGCTGAACTCGTCGAACAACTTCTTGAATCTGCAGGACAACCTTGCCGACACCGAGAACAAGCTGGCCTTCGCGCGTCAGTACTACAACGACGCGGTCGCGACGGTGAACAGGCTGATCAGCACCATCCCGTGGATGTTCGTCGCGCCGATGGCCGGGGTCTCGGAACGGGAGTACTACCAAACACCGCGGTAGGCGTCCATAGACTGGCGCGGTGCGCATCGTCTTCGCAGGCACTCCCGAGCCCGCGCTCCCGTCGCTGCGCCGGCTGATCGAGTCGCCACACCACGACGTTGTCGCGGTGGTGACCCGCCCGGACGCGGCGAAGGGTCGGCATGGCAAGCCGTCGCCGTCCCCGGTGGCCCAGTTGGCCCTCGACCACGGCTTACTGGTGTTGCGACCGCCGCGTCCCAATTCCGAGGAGTTCATCGCAGAGCTGACGGCGCTGGCGCCAGAATGCTGTGCTGTCGTCGCCTATGGCGCGCTGCTTTCCGAGCGGCTGCTGGCGGTGCCCACACACGGCTGGGTCAACCTGCACTTCTCACTGCTGCCGGCGTGGCGGGGCGCGGCACCCGTGCAGGCGGCGATCGCCGCTGGCGACGCGGTGACCGGTGCGACAACGTTTCAGATCGAACCCGCGTTGGACTCCGGCCCGGTCTACGGCGTGGTGACGGAGTCGGTCCGGGCCACCGATACCGCAGGCGATCTGCTTGAGCGGCTTGCCGTTTCGGGAGCGGTGCTGCTCGACACGACGCTCGACGGCATCGCGGACGGGTCGCTCACCCCGGTACCGCAGCCGGTAGACGGTGTCACCGTCGCCCCGAAGATCACCGTCGACGCCGCGCGGGTGCGATGGGACCTACCTGCCCACGTCGTCGAGCGGCGCATCCGCGCGGTCACGCCCAACCCCGGCGCATGGACGATGATCGGCGATCTGCGCGTCAAACTGGGCCCGGTCACCATCGACGATGCTGCAAACACGTTGGCACCCGGGGTGATTCGCATCGAACGCAACGGCGTGCGGGTCGGCACGGCATCGGCGCCGGTGGTTCTCGGTCGCATCCAGCCGCCGGGAAAGAAGCTGATGAACGCCACCGACTGGGCCCGCGGCGCACGCCTCGAGGAAGACGTCCGGGCCCAGTGACCAAGCCGAGACGCCAGCGTCGCAAACCACTTGACCCCGCCCGTCAGGCCGCGTTCGACGTGCTGCGTGCGGTCTCGGAGCGAGACTCCTACGCCAACCTCGCGCTGCCGGCGCTGCTGCGCGAACGTGGAATCACCGGCCGCGACGCGGCGTTCGCGACCGAGCTCACCTACGGCACCTGCCGCACTCGTGGGCTGCTCGACGCGATCATCAGCGCGGCCGCGGGTCGGCCGCCCGAGCAGATCGACCAGGTGCTGCTGGATCTGCTGAGGCTGGGCGCCTATCAGCTGCTGCGAACCCGGGTCGAACCCCACGCCGCGGTGTCGACCACCGTTGAGCAGGCAGGCATCGAATTCGATTCTGCGCGAGCCGGTTTCGTCAACGGTGTGCTGCGAAAGATCGCGGTGCGCGACGAAAAGTCCTGGGTCGAGGAGCTCGCACCGCCCGCAGATAGCGATCCGGTTGGGCACACCGCTTTCGTACACGCCCATCCGCGTTGGATCGGGCAGGCCTTCGCCGACGCACTCGGCGCCGACGCCGGGCAGCTCGACGCGCTGCTGACCAGTGACGACGAACGCCCCACGGTGCATCTCGCTGCGCGGCCCGGCGTGCTGACCGCGGACGAGCTGGCCCATCAGGTCGACGGCACGGTCGGGCGCTATTCGCCGTACGCCGTCTATCTGCCCGGTGGCGATCCCGGCAGGCTCGATGCCGTCCGCGGCGGTGCGGCGCTGGTGCAGGACGAGGGCAGCCAGCTGGTGGCGCGGGCGCTCACGCTGGCCGAGCTGGACGGCCCCGACGCGGGGCGATGGCTCGACCTGTGCGCCGGTCCGGGTGGTAAGACCGCGCTGCTGGCCGCCCTCGCGGGGGGTACACAGGTCACCGCGATCGAACCCGCCGAAAGCCGCGCCGAACTCGTCGAGCAGAACACCCGCGGCCTGCCGGTTGAGGTGCTGCGCGTCGACGGCCGCGAGCCCGGGCTCGAACCCGGCTTCGATCGGGTGCTCGTCGACGCGCCATGCACCGGGCTTGGCGCGCTGCGGCGCAGGCCAGAATCCCGCTGGCGTCGACAGCCCGCCGACGTGCCGCAGCTGGTCAAGCTGCAACGCGAGCTGCTGGCCTCGGCGATCCGGCTGACCCGTCCCGGCGGTGTGGTGCTGTACGCGACGTGTTCACCGCACCTGGCGGAAACGGTCGGAGTGGTCGCCGACGCGCTACGCCGACATCCGGTCACGGCCATGGACGCCCGGCCGCTGTTCGACCAAGTCGACGGGCTAGGTGACGGGCCGTACGTGCAGCTTTGGCCGCACAGGCACGGCACCGATGCGATGTTCGCTGCGGCGCTCACAGTAGGGTGATCGCCATGGCAGGACCCCTGATTGCGCCGTCGATCCTGGCCGCCGACTTCGCCGAGCTCGGCGACGAAGCCGCCGCGGTGACCGGCGCCGACTGGTTGCACGTCGATGTGATGGACAACCATTTCGTGCCCAACCTGACCATTGGGCTTCCCGTCGTCGAGGCTTTGCTCAAGAGAACCGACATCCCGATGGACTGCCATCTGATGATCGACAACCCCGACCGATGGGCGCCGCCCTACGCGGAGGCGGGCGCGTACAACGTCACGTTCCACGCCGAGGCGACCGACAACCCCGTCGGCGTGGCCAGAGACATCCGGGCCGCGGGCGCCAAGGCGGGTCTTTCCGTTAAACCCGGCACACCGATCGAGCCCTACCTGGAGATCCTTCGCGACTTCGACACGATGCTGATCATGTCGGTAGAGCCGGGCTTCGGCGGGCAGAAGTTCATCCCCGAAGTGCTGGCGAAAGTCGGCATCGTTCGGCGGCTGGTCGACGCCGGTGAGTTGACGATCGTGGTCGAAATCGATGGCGGCATCAACGAAGACACGATCGAGGCCGCCGCCGAGGCGGGGGTGGACTGCTTCGTCGCGGGTTCGGCCGTTTACAGCGCTGAGGATCCGGCGGCCGCGGTGGTAGCGCTGCGCCGGCAGGCCGCCTCGGCGTCCAACCACCTTCGGCTATGAACCTCGACGCCGCGATGCGGTTGGCCGTCGAGCAGGCCGATCGCGTCAAGGGCAACACGTATCCCAATCCGCCGGTGGGTGCGGTCATCTTGGACCGTGACGGCGAGATCGCAGGCGTCGGGGCAACCGAGCCGCCGGGTAGTCCCCATGCGGAGGTGGTGGCACTGCGCAGGGCGGGGGAGCGCGCGATCGGCGGCACAGCGGTCGTAACGCTGGAGCCGTGCAACCACCACGGCAGGACCCCACCGTGCGTGGATGCCCTTGTCACTTCCGGTGTTTCGCGAGTGGTTTACGCGGTGGCCGACCCCAACCCCCAGGCAGCGGGCGGCGCGTTGCGGCTCGCAGATTCTGGCATCGAGGTCGAGGCCGGGGTGTCGACCGACGCCGTTGCAGGCGGCCCGCTGCGGGAGTGGCTGCACAAGCAGCGCACCGGGTTGCCGCATGTCACATGGAAATTCGCCGCGAGTGTCGACGGCCGAAGCGCCGCCGCCGACGGCAGCAGCCAGTGGATCACGAGCGAAGCCGCGCGCGCCGACGTGCATCGCAGACGCGCCGTCGCGGACGCGATCATCGTCGGCACCGGAACGGTCTTCGTCGACGACCCGGCGCTGACCGCCCGATTGCCCGACGGCACTCTCGCTGAGCGCCAGCCGCTGCGCGTCGTCGTTGGTGAACGCGAAATATCGCCTGAGGCAAGAATTCTCGACGACGACTCGCGCACGATGGTGATCCGCACCCGTGACCCGCACGAAGTGATCAAGGCATTGTCGGACCGCACAGACGTGCTGCTTGAAGGCGGGCCGACGCTGGCCGGTGCGTTTCTGCGTGCCGGGGTGATCGACCGGATTCTTGCCTATGTCGCGCCAATTCTGTTGGGCGGGCCCATCGCCGCCGTCGATGACGTTGGCGTGCTGTCCATCGCCCACGCACAGCGGTGGCGGTTCGACGGAATCGAGCCGATCGGGCCGGACCTGCTGCTCAGTCTGGTTCCCGGCTAGCCGACGCCAAATTGGGGCGGCGTCAGGGCACCGACCTGATAGAGCATGTCGAGCTCGTCGCGGATGCCCCAGTGCTCGCACAGCCGGCCGTCGCGCGACCGGAAGAAGTGCGCGGTCTTTATCGCGAAGGGCTTGCCGGTGACCTCGACGCCTTGCGGTGACACCGCGTTCACCCCGTGGGCGGTGGCGCGGATCGCCACGGTGTCACCGGCGGCCACGATGTCGTCGACTTCGTAGCGGACCTCCAGCACGGTGGTGACGAACGTCAGGATCGCGATGTAGCCGTCAGGACCTGGGGGCAAGGGCACGGGTGATCCGTGGTCGACGAAATCGTCGGTGACCAGATCGTGGATCTTGTCCAGTTGACCTGCATTCATGGCGTCGAACACTTCGGCGACAAGCGCCTGCGCTGAGTTATTCGCGCACCCTTCGACGGACGAGGCGTCCGCAGGGTTCATTCAGACTCTTCGCCGAGTTCTTCGTCGAGCTCCAGCGGGCGGTGTTCGATGAGGTCGCGCACTCCGCCAAGGCCGAGCCGTTCGCGGAAGGTTCGCACCGTGTAGCCGACGACCTTCGAGTCGGTGAGCGCCCGCACAGTCGCCGAGCGTGGCATATGGAAGACGGGGCCGATCTCGCCGAAGTAATCACCGCGGGTGGCGACCTTCAGCAGTTCTTCTTCGCCGCTGGCCAACTCGCGCACGATCTCGAGTTCACCCTCGGAGACGATATAGATCAGGTCGCCCATCGTGCCCTGCTCGAACAACACCTCGCCGGACTCCAACTCGATGGTGTCGGGCGGCCGGTCCGTCGACGCGAAGTCCGGCACCAGCTCGACGACACGGTCGGCCAACGGCAGGATCCGGCTGTCGTGAGTCGCGACGACCACCATCCGGTCGCCTGTGGCGAGTTCGCGGATCAGCCGCAGCACTTCCTCGACCTGAATGAAGTCGAGGTGCGCGGTGGGTTCGTCGGCCAATATCAGGGGAGGATCGAGCGCGATCGCCCGGGCGACCGCAACACGCTGTTGCTGCCCACCGCTGAGATCGCCTGGCCGGTGCGACATCCGGTCCTCTAGGCCGACGCGTGCCAGAAGTTGTCCCGCCTTCTTGCTCGCTGCGCGGCGCGACGTCCCTGCGGCGAGCAATGGCACCATCACGTTCTCGAGGGCCGTGAGACTCGGCACGAGGTTGAACGCCTGGAACACGATGCCCACCGTTTCGCGACGGTATGTCGACAGCTCGCGGGCGGTGAGCGACGCGACGTCGACATCACCGAACTTGATCGCCCCGGAACTGGGTTTCAGGATTCCCCCGAGGCAGGACAGAAGAGTCGTTTTCCCGCAGCCGCTGGGGCCCATCAGGATGACCAGCGAACCGGCGGCCACATCGAGGTCGAAGCCGTCGATCGGGCGGACGGTATCGGCGCCGCTGGCGTACTCGACGACTAAGTTCTGGATGCTGAGATCGCCCACGGTCACGGACCTCCGAACGCAATCGCAGGGTCGACCGATACCGCGCGACGCAATCCTGTGGCACTCGCGATCAAGCCGATGACGACGGCGATCACGGGGAGCGCGATGAAGGCCTCCCCGGGCACGATGACCTGCATCGGGAACAATGGTCCGAGCAGCCGCGAAAGCCCGGCGCCGACAAGGGCGGCCAGCAGCGCCACGATCACCGACTGCAACGCCAGCCCAGCGGCGATGTTACGGGTAGGGACGCCAATCGCCTTGAACACCGCGAAGTCTCGCAGGCGTTCGAGCGCGGAGAGGTAGATCACCGATCCCACAACCAGCGCCGCGACCACCCACAGCAGAACCGCAACGATGGTGATCGAACTGACCGCCACCTTCAGCGGCCTGAGCAGATCGGCGATCGCCCCTGCTCTGTCGATACTTCGATAACCGTCGGGTACCTGCCCGAGGGTGCCGCGAATACCGATCGATGCGACAAGCTCTTGACCGCCGTACACCAGTTGTTGTGCGCCCTGTGTGGTGAGAAAGACGTTCGGCAGGTTCGCCAGCGCCGTGGAGTTCTCCACCATGCCGACGATGCGCAGTCTGCGCGAAGCGATTTCGACGTCGTCGCCGATCTGACGCCCGAGCGTGCTGGACACAGCGACCTCTTCGGTGGTCGACGGCGGCCGGCCCTCCGACACGGCGGGCATCCCGGGGCCCCGTTCCGGTGCGCCGAATATGTCGACATTGCGTGTCGTATCACCCAGCGTGGCCGTGCCGCCTGCGTACGCGAGAGGAACCGCCGCATCCACGCCGGGGGTCGCGGCGATGCGTCGCAAATCGACGGGCGCGAACGGCGTAGCCCCGACGAAAGGGCCGGACGCGCCTGCCTTGACCAGGAACACATCTACGCCGAGAGAATCGACGGTCTTCTCGGCCTCGACCCGGAACCCGTTCGCGAGCCCGGTGAGGGCGAGCGTCATCGCGAAAATGATGCTGGTGGAGAGAATCGCGATGACGAAGCGCCGTTTTCGCCACTGCATGTCGCGCAGCGCGGCGATCAGCATGTCCGCGAGATTACCGACGCCCTAACATTCGCGGGCGAACTTGGGCTATGACTCATTCTTCGCGACGGCTCCTACCAGCGTCCTACAGAACGCGGGTAGGTCATCAGGCTTGCGGCTCGACACCAACGTGTTTGGCCCGCGCGAGCATTCGACGACCTCTTCATCGACCCAATTGGCGCCGGCGTTGCGGAGATCGGTCTTGATGCTCGGCCACGAGGTGAGCGTCCGCCCGCGCACCACGTCGGCGTCGATCAGCGTCCACGGCCCGTGGCAGATCACGGCAACGGGCTTGCCGGCGTCGAAGAAGCTCTTTGTGAACGCGACGGCCGCGTCGTTGGTGCGCAGGAAATCGGGGTTGGCGACGCCGCCAGGCAACACCAGCGCGGCGTAGTCGGATGCCGAAACGCTGTCGGCCGCCTTGTCGGCCTCGAACGTGTCGGCCGGTGTCAGGTGGTTGAACGCCTGGATCTTTCCGACCTCCGTCGACACCAACTCGGGTGTGCCGCCGGCCTGCTCGACAGCTTTCCAGGGGTCGGTGAGTTCGGCTTGCTCGACGCCTTCGGGAGCGACGAGGAACGCAATCGTCTTGCCATTCAGTGAAGTTGACATGAATTTTCTCCCTTCGAGGTGTTGCCCTTCACACCCATACCCGGCGCGGCTAGCAACCAATCAGGGCGATTGCGCCGGTAGACTCACAGCAAGCGCTTTCACCGACGAGTTGCGCGCCTGGTGAGCACTAACAAAGGACGACGAGCGTGACTGCATTGCAGGACTGGCTCAGTACCAAACCCGTAGATCCCAGAGGCCTCAAGGCCTTCATTTGTGATGCGTTCCGCAGCCTGACCGCCGAGGAGCCGGCCGAGGTTGTCGAGCACACGCTGCTCCGGCCCGGAATCGAGCGCTGCTGAGCTTCTAGCGGGGTCGGTGGCGCCCCGTCTGTGTCGGCTCGTCGGTCAGCGGCGCAGCCGTATCGACGTTGATTTCTGGCTCGTCGGCGTGTTCGTGCCTGCCGCTGATCAGCAGGCCCAGGAGGGCGCCGACGATGCAGACGATCGCGGTGATGCCGAAGATCTCGCCGTACTGCATGACATAGGCCACCCGGACCCGGGCGGCTTGGGCGGCCAGCCGCTCCATCAGATTGTTCCCGGTGCCGCTTGGCAGGCCGGCCAGGATCTGGTTGAACCGGTACAGGCCCCAGGCGGACAACGCGGCGATGCCGATGAGCATGCCGATCATCCTGGCCACGACCACCGCGGCGGAGGCGATGCCGTGCTGCGCGGCGGGGACCACCCGCAGCGTTGCCGACGTCAGGGGCCCGATCACGAGACCAAGGCCAAGGCCGGCGATCGCGAGGTCGGTGTCCAGCATCGGCAGGCTGAACAGGCCAAGATCGTGGCGGGCGGCAAGCAGATCGACAGGCCACTTGGAGATCAGCCAGTAGCCACCCGCGGCGATCAGCAGGCCTGCGAACGCTACCGTCCGATCGCCGATCTTCGTCGCGATCCAGCCGCCCAGCAGCGCGCCGATCGGCAGCGCGATCAGAAACCGCAGAAGCAGGAACGCCGCTTCGTTCTGGTCCTGGCCGAGCACGCCCTGACCGAACAGCTCGACGTTGACCAGCGTCACCATCAATGCGGCACCGGCGGTCAGCGAGGCGCCCAGCGCAGCCAGAAACGGCCGGAAATGAACACCGGTGGGCTCGATCAGCCGTGTCTTGGCGAGGCGTTCCCAGACGAAGAACGCCACTGCGGCGACGAGCGCCCCGATCAACAGGGGCGGCCCGAAGCTGGGTAGCACCTGCTTGCCATCGGGTGCTGGGTTGTACAGGCCGACGACGGCCAGCCCTAGCGCGATCGCCAGTAGCACGCCGCCTGCGATGTCGACCTTTTCGGGTACCTCCGACTTCTGTTTTGACGGCAGGCTGAAATGGATCATCACCATCGCTATTACTGCCAGCGGGACGTTGACCCAGAACACGGATTGCCAGTGGTGGAACACCCACACCAGTGCGATGCCGTACATCGGCCCCAGCACGCTGCCCAGCTCCTGCGCGGCGCCGATACCGCCCAATACCCCTGCCCGATTGCGGGCGGACCACAGATCGGCCGCGAGAGCCAGCGTCACCGGCAGCAGCGCACCGCTGGCAGCGCCTTGCACGACGCGGCCGATGACCAGGACCGTCAGGTCGCCCGACAGCGCAGTGATGATCGAGCCGATCGCGAAGCCGGCGAGGCTGACCTGCAGCAGCATCTTGCGGCCGAACCGGTCCGACGCCCGGCCCAGCAGCGGCATCGCCGCGATATAGCCCAGCAGATACCCGGTAACGATCGGCGTGACCCGTTGGATCTGATTGATCCCGATCCCGACGTCTTTCATGATGTCGGTCATGATCGTGACCACGACATAGGTGTCGAGGGCGCCCAGCAGCACCGCGAGGCTGCCGGCGCTGATCGCGACTGTGCGCGAAGCGCGCATCAGACCGCCGGTTTGGTGACGGTAACCGACTTGCCCCAGTCCGAGCAGGTCATCGTGATGTTGCTGCCGGGGGTGGGCTCCAGCTTGGCCTGGACCAGTTCGTGGTTACCGTCCTCGCGGATCCATGCGGTGCCTGGCACGGGACCGGTCGCCGCGATCTGCGGTGCGATCTTATTCACGGCGTCAGCGCTGACGCTGCCGGTGACGCGGACGGTGTCGACGCCGTTGATTGTCTCGCGCCCGTCGGTCTTGGGGTCGGCGAAGTTCGCCAGCACATTGCCCAGCCCGGTGTCGGGGTTCAGTAGGGCTGACACGTCGTAAATGTCGGCGGCAGGCCCGAAGTCCTGGAAGCTGCCCTTGGTCAGCGCACCGAACAGGTTGCCGTCGGCGACCACGAAGTCGACATTCTCGAGTCGCTGGCCAAGAAAGACGATGTTGGCAGTGCCCTGGGCCCCGACGGCAGGCGTGTTGGTCAGGTCGCCCTCGAGCGATTCGATCGGGAGTTCTTTGATCTCGCCCTGCACAGCGAGCTTCAGATGCATGCTCGTCTGCGACTTGGTGGTCTCGCTGGACTCCTTCAGCAGGGTGGCCGCGTCGGGCAGCGGCTTGCCCGAGTCCTGCGACTTCGAGGAGCACCCGGCGATCAGGGCGATGGTGGCGACGAGGGCGGCGAGGATCGCCAAGAGGCGCGTCTGCATGACTGCATCGTAGAGGGTGCAGTGATGTGGACGCGGCCCACGGGCCGCCGGTACAAGTGGAATCGTGGCTTCGGAACTGGACTTTCGTCACGCGTCGGCTGCCGACGGTGACGGTGCATCGCTCGTCGACGCGATGATCGAGGAAATGCGCGAGCTCTACGGCGGACTCGACCTCAACGCCCCTGACATGCCGACGGCCGGTGCGGCTGACCTGGCCCCGCCGGGTGGCACGTTCCTTGTCGGCTACCGCGACGGCCTGGCCATTCCCCCGCAAGCGGGAGGTGCCCCCAGCAGCAGCGCGATTAAAGCGTCTTCCGGACGGTGAGTGTGAGATCAAACGCATGTACGTGGTGCCAGGCGCGAGCGGGCTGTACGACTCGGAGGATTATCTGCCGATCGCAAATTTCAACGGCAACCCGGTGGCCACATTTCTCGGCGAGAAGCGGCTCTCTGGATAGTCTTGCGGCGTGTTCACCGGAATCGTCGAAGAACTGGGCGAGGTCGTCGGCAAGGAAGAACTCGGCGACTCGGCCCGTCTGGTTATCCGCGGGCCCGTCGTCACGTCCGATGCCGGACACGGCGACTCGATCGCGGTGAACGGCGTCTGCCTGACCGTGGTCGAGGTGCTGCCCGACGGTGCGTTCAGCGCCGACGTGATGGGCGAGACCCTTAGTCGGTCGAGCCTGCGCGGCGTGGGAGTGGGCAGCCATGTCAACCTCGAGCGCGCCGCCGCGGTCAACAGCCGCCTCGGAGGACACATCGTCCAGGGACATGTGGACGGCACCGGTCACGTGATCGCGCGGACACCGTCCGAACACTGGGAAGTCGTGCGGATCGCGCTGCCGACTGCGCTGTCGCGGTACGTCGTCGAGAAGGGGTCGATCACGGTCGACGGCATATCCCTCACGGTTTCCGGCATCGGCCACGACTGGTTTGAGGTGTCGCTGATCCCGACGACGCTCGATCTCACCACCCTCGGCAAGGCGGAGGTCGGCACGCGCGTCAACCTCGAGGTCGACATCATCGCGAAGTATGTTGAACGGCTGCTCGGCTCCGACGATGCGCCCGGCGGAAGCAGTTCCTCCTGACCGTCGCAAGCCAACGCCGACGGAGTATAGGTTTGCCATAGCATACCGGCGTCGTCCGGTCTAGACCCTGTTTATCCAGGTACAGCCGAAAAGCGGGATTTTTCAGTTTCGTTTTCGGCACAGCAAGAAGTTTGCGATATGTGCTTGCCAGTTATTGACGCTCGTGTTAAGTTGCGCGTCAGTTAATTAGCGCGTCATGTTCCGGCTTCCCGGCTTCATGAACCGCCAACGGTGGAGTCGGAGGAAGTCATGGCCTCGAGGAAACGCGCTAAGCATGCAAAACGTCCACAACATCCGAATCGAGCGAGCGGGCTAGCAGTCGCCGTCGGGCTCGGCCTCGCGGTTGCGACGGGCCACGGCGTCGCATCCGCGACCACCGGCGAGGGGCAGCCGTCTGGCGCCGAAGACTCGAATACCGGATCGAAACCCGCCGACACGACTGACACAAACGTAACGGGCACAACAACTTCCGGAACTGCCGGCCCCACGGGTTCGGCCATGGAACCAACGACGTCGACCACGACGACGAGTACGCAAACGACGACTACGACCTCCGGGGAAGGGCCGACGTCATCGGTCAGCGCGTCCGGCGGTTCGGGTACCGCGGTCTCGAACGACGGCACGTCGACCGGCACGACGCCGACCAATACCGCGCCGACCACCGAACCGTCGACGCCGCCCGCCGGAACTGAAACCACCACGGGCACAACGACTTCCACTGCGGAGGCGACGGCCGAGGTCGAAGAGAAGAAGCCTGCTGCCACACCGGTAGAGCAAACGGCCACGCCGCCTGTGGAAACGCAGACAGCCGCGGCGACCGAACAGGTTGAATTGCTGAGCGCGCCCGTCGAATCCACGGAGAAGCCGACGGAAGAGACGACGGCCGCGCCGAGCGCACGGATGGCCATGGCGACTGCGCCGACAACGCCAACGACGTTCGGCCTGCCTACCGTTACCTTGCCGCCGTACCCCGTGGTTCCCGGGGTGTCGCCGACGAGGGTGGCGGTCGCTGTCGTCGTCGTCCTGTTCAGGGCACTGCAGACCGCGATCTCCGGCCCGGTGCCGAACCCGATCGCGATTCCGATCTACATGCTGCTGGTCGCCGCATATCAGCGCCTGACCGAGATCGCGTTCAATCATGTTCCGGTTGTCACGCAACCGACTCCGGCGCTCGAGGTCCCAATCACCGGCATCATCACTGGCACTCTGGTTGCAACCGACCCGGATGCCGACCCGCTGACGTTCACCTACACGCAGCCGACCAACGGCGGCCTCGTTGTAGTGACGAACGTGCCGCTGACGAACCAGTACGCCTACGTCTACACCCCGCCACTGCTCGGTGGCGGCGGGCCCAACTCCTTCACCGTCACCTTCGACGACACCGGCGTCGGCGACCATTTCTACGCCCCCAACGGGCACACCACCGCCTACACAGTTCAGCTCAACGGGGCCACCCCGACTGTCGGAGCGAGGGACAGCATCGGTGTGGTGCGCGGCGGCTTCACCGGCGGCTCCGTGGGCCAAACCTTCAGCCTCGCGAACGGCAACACTCCGGGCGCGACCGCTACGTCGGCGTTCACCACGCTTGGCGGCATCGTCAGCATGGACACGACGACGGGAAACTGGACCTACGTCCCGGCGGTGTCCGGCCACAACATCTTCGGAGTTCCCGATAACACAGACACTTTCGCGGTGACCATCGACGCCGGCGTCGACGGATCGACGCTGAAAACGGTGTCGGTCGGCGCGGACCTCGGCATCGCGACAACGGGAACCGGCACCAATCCTGTCAATGGCGCGTATAGCGGCGGCCTGAACATCCCGGCCGGCGATAACGGATTGTTGACCTACTCGGCAGGCACCACAGTTCCGACCAAGGGCGGCCTTTTCGTCAACGGCAATGGTGGCTTCATCTACACGCCGACGCCTGAAGCGCGTCATGCCGCAGCGGCCACCAACGCCTTGCCCGCAGACAAGATCGACACCTTCTCCATCAAGGGCACGGACATCAACGGCCGGTCGATCACCGTCGCGACGGTGACGGTCGACATTCTGTCGCTCAACAACGTTCCAACGGGGGGAACCGCGACGTTCCCCGCTGCGGATGCCAACGGCGTCATTTCGGGCTCGGTGACGGGTGTCACCGATGCCGACTTCGACACGCTGACGTATTCCGGTACGGCAGGCAAGGGCAGCGTCGTGTTCACCGGCACCAACTTCACCTATACGCCGACGCTGACGGCACGCCACGCCGCCGCCGCCGACAGTGCGAGTACTGCCACGAAACAGGACACCATCAACATCACCGTTGACGATGGCCACGGAGGCGTGAGGACGTTCAGCAGTGGGGCGTTCAACATCACGACGCAGAACACGGTCCCGCAGGGCGTCGCCACCGGGCCCATTGGTAGCGGTGTGCTCGGGCTGACCAAGACATGGACGATCAACGGTCCAACCGGCACAGGCAATCCCGTCGACGCCGACGGTGACACCCTTACCTACGCGGTGACGACACTGCCGCCGGGGATCAACGTGCCCGTGGTACTCGGCACCAGCGTCACGTTGGTCACCCTGCTGGGAGGCCATGGCAGCTTCATCGTCACCATGTCCGACGGCCACGGCGGCAATGTGCCCATCACGCTGACCTACTGATCCCAACGGTAAAAGGCAAAGGTCAGGGGAGTGGCAATAAGACTTGCGCACTCGTGGTTCATACTGATGTGGTGACGAGGCTGGACTCCGTTGAGCGGGCGGTTGCCGATATCGCCGCGGGCAAGGCCGTTGTCGTCATCGACGACGAGGATCGCGAGAACGAGGGCGATCTCATCTTCGCCGCGGAGAAGGCGACCCCCGAGCTGGTTGCGTTCATGGTGCGGTACACGTCCGGCTACCTATGCGTGCCGCTGGACGGCGAGGTCTGCGACCGGCTAGGTCTGCTGCCGATGTATGCGGTCAACCAGGACAAGCACGGCACTGCCTACACCGTCACCGTCGATGCGAGAAATGGTGTGGGAACCGGCATTTCGGCATCAGACCGGGCGACGACGATGCGGCTGCTCGCCGATCCGTCCAGCGTCGCTGAAGATTTCACCAAGCCAGGGCACGTGGTACCGCTGCGCGCCAAGGACGGCGGGGTGCTGCGCCGCCCCGGTCATACCGAGGCCGCCGTCGACCTGGCCCGGCTTGCCGGCCTGCAGCCCGCCGGCGCGATCTGCGAGATCGTCAGCCAGAAGGACGAAGGCGCGATGGCTCAGACCGATGAGCTGCGGGTTTTCGCCGACGAGCACGATCTGGCCCTGATCTCGATCGCCGACTTGATCGAGTGGCGGCGCAAGCACGAAAAGCACATCGAACGGGTCGCCGAGGCCCGCATCCCGACCCGGCACGGTGAGTTCCGCGCGGTCGGCTACACCAGCCTGTACGAGGACGTCGAACACGTCGCACTCGTCCGCGGCGACATCGCCGGACCGCACGGTGACGGGCACGACGTGTTGGTTCGAGTGCACTCGGAGTGCCTCACCGGTGACGTGTTCGGCTCCAGGCGCTGCGACTGCGGCCCGCAGCTGGACGCGGCGTTGGCGATGGTGGCCCGCGAGGGCCGCGGCGTGGTGCTGTACATGCGCGGCCACGAGGGCCGTGGAATCGGCCTGATGCACAAGCTGCAGGCCTATCAGCTCCAGGACGCCGGCGACGACACCGTTGACGCCAACCTCAAGCTGGGCCTGCCCGCCGATGCCCGCGACTACGGCATCGGCGCACAGATCCTGGTCGACCTTGGCGTGCGGTCCATGCGGCTGTTGACCAACAACCCCGCCAAGCGGGTCGGCCTGGACGGCTACGGGCTACACATCATCGAACGCGTCCCGCTGCCGGTCCGTGCCAACGCGGAGAACATCCGCTACCTGATGACCAAGCGTGACCGGATGGGCCACGATCTGACCGGTCTTGACGATTACGACGAAGCGGTGCCCGGCGAATTCGGCGGAGCGCTATGAGCAGCCAGGGCGGAGCCCTGAATTGAGCGGAGGCGCGGGCGTTCCCGATCTGCCACAGCTCGACGCGTCGGACCTGACGCTGGCGATTGTGGCAAGCACCTGGCACCCAACGGTATGCGATGCGCTGCTCGACGGCGCCCGCAAGGTTGCCGCGGACGCAGGCATCGACAACCCGACTGTCGTTCGCGTTCTTGGTGCAATCGAAATTCCAGTCGTGGCACAGGCACTGGCCGCCACTCATGACGCCGTGGTGGCGTTGGGCGTGGTGATCCGTGGCGACACACCGCATTTCGACTACGTGTGTGACGCGGTGACGCAGGGGCTGACGCGGGTGTCGCTGGACGCGTCCACTCCTGTCGCCAACGGCGTGCTCACGACGAACAACGAACAGCAGGCGCTGGATCGAGCCGGGCTGCCGGACTCGGCCGAGGACAAGGGCGCGCAGGCCGCCGCTGCGGCGCTGTCGACCGCGCTGACGCTGCGCGATCTGAGGTCATGAGCGGGCACTGGGACATCGAGATACGGCCGCATCTGACACCGTATTTCGCCTATGCTGCCGCCGCGTTGATCCTGGTGGCCCATATTGCCGTCGGCGTGCTCCTGAAGATTTCATCGACGGGCGTTATCTTCCAGACCGCAGACCAGATCGCGATCGCGCTACTGGGTGCCGTTATCGCCGGCGCGGTGCTGCTGTTCGCCAGGCCGCGGCTGCGAGTCGGCGCGCCCGGTGTAGCGGTGCGAAACCTGTTCGGCTACAAGTTGATCCCGTGGTCGGATGTCGTAGGGGTGTCCTTTCCGCGTGGAGCCCGCTGGGCCAGGGTGGACCTGCCCGACGACGAGTACATCCCGGTGATGGCGATCCAGGCGGTTGACAAGGATCGCGCCGTGGACGCGATGGATCGCGTGCGCGGGTTGCTGGCGCGCTATCGACCCGACATCACGTCGCGCTGAGCATACGATCAGGCTTTCGGCCCGGTTGTGATCGCGTCCTCTTCGGGGAGCTGGGTCAGCTCGCCGCCTATTGGATCGGGCTCCAGCAAGGGCGCTACGTCTTCACCGTCGAGGACCTGTCTCATGCGTTCCTTGTCGAGCTGGCCCTCCCAGTTGGCCACCACGAGGGTTGCCACACAGTTGCCCAGCAGGTTCACCGAGACCCGCATCGAGTCCATGATGCGATCCGCTCCTAGCAGGATGGCTACTGCGGCCACCGGGATCGCACCGTGCCCGATTGCCGCGACCGTCGCCGACAGCGCGAGGAACGACGACCCAGGGACACCAGCCATGCCCTTGGAGGTCAGCATCAGCACCAGCACTGCGGTGATCTGCTCACCGAGGCTGAGGTCCACACCCAGTGCCTGGGCCAGGAACAGCACGCAGATCGACAGGTAAAGCGTCGCGCCGTCAAGGTTGAACGAGTAGCCGGTCGGTACCACCAAACCCGTTGTGGTACGGGAACATCCGGCATGGGTCAGCTTTGTCATGATCCGCGGCAACACCACCTCGGTGGAAGCGGTCCCGAGCGCCAGGAAGAACTCGTCCTTGATGTACCCAAGGAACTTCCACAGGCTCACACCGGCGAAGATCCTGGCAATGCCGGCCAGGATCAGAATGAACAGCGCCGCGGCCAGGTAGCACGCACCAATGAGCTTGCCGTAACTGGCCAACGACCCGATGCCGTACTGGCCGATGATGTAGGCCATGGCACCGAATGCGCCTAACGGAGCCAGCCGCATCACCCAGCCGATGACCGTGAAGAAGATGCGGCTCATGTGGTCGACGAACTCGAGGACCACCGGCGGCCCCTTCTCGCCGAGCTTGGCCAACGCCAGGCCGAACAAAACCGCGAAGGACAGCACCTGCAGCAGAGCGTTCTCGGCGAACGCCGAAACCACGGAGGTCGGGATGATGCTCAGGATGAACTCGACGGTGTGCGGCAGCTCGCCGTCATTGGTCTTCTTCGCAATCGCATCGGCTCCGGTGGCCAACGTCTGGGGGTCGATGCTGAAGCCTGCGCCCGGCTTGATGACATTGCCGACGACCAACCCGAATATCAACGCGAAAGTGGTGACCGCCTCGAAGTAGATGAGCGCCTTGACGCCGATCCGGCCAACGGATTTCAGATCACCCACATGCGCGATGCCGAGCACCACCGTGCAGAAGATGATCGGTGCGATGAGCATCTTGATCAGCTTGATGAAGCCATCCGCCAAGGGTTTGAAGCTGCCGCCCAGATCCGGCCACAGCCAGCCGACCAGGATGCCGGCGATGATCGCGACAAGAAGCTGAAAGAAAAGTGAGGTGTACCACGGAGGCTTGTTCGCCAGCCGCACCATCTCGCTCTTGGGTGGATCAATCGTCGTAGACACCGGGCGACCGTACGGGCGATTCGTAACGGCTTTGTTAGCGATGCATTCACCGCTAGTTACGCGGAAAATATACTCCTGCAGTGCATACCGAGATGTCGCCGATCAGCTCAGACTCAGCGACATCGCGACTTCGTTCTGGGGGCCGCGTATGTCGGCCGATGTGACTGTGAATCCCAAGCTTTCGTATACGCCGCGGGCCACCGCGTTCTCGGCTGCCACCCGCAGCGTGACGGTGCGCACTCGGCGATCGCGGGCCCAGTCCACGGCAGCGGCGACCAGTGGTCGCGCCAGGCCGTGGCCACGGGCTGTCGGATCGAGCCACAACGAATACAGGTAGACGGTCTCCGCGCTCTCGAGTTGTGCGCCGATCAGTCCGACTGGCCGGTCGCCGACCAGTGCCGCGAACTGGGCGTGTTCGCGCAACCGCCGGCGCCACTGCGCGGCGGTGAACGTCACTTCCTGCTGATACTGCGGGTCGTTCTCGCCGAGCGAGTCGGTCAATGCCCGCAACCGGACGCCGGCGAACACCTGCCATTCCGCCTCGGTCAGTCGGGCGACGCGGGCGGTAACCGCCGTCACCGAACGTCGCCCATGACCAGGCCCTCGCGCCGCGGGTCGGCACCACCCACCCAGCCCGCTACGTCGCGCACGATCGCCGATAGGCCGCTCGACTGGTCGGCGAGGTCGACCTGGTGGCCGAGTTTGCGTAGGCCGACAACCAGCGGATCGTGGTCGCCGTTGTCAGATGTGTCGATCGCGGGATGTTCACCGCCCACGTTTGTCTTCGGCGAGTTCGCGGCGCCGAAGTCCACCGCGGACACCGCCTGCTGTGGATCGAGGCCCCAATCGATCATCCCCACAACGGTTTTCACGACGAACTGGATGATGACCGAGCCGCCGGGTGAGCCCGCCACCGCATAGAGTTTTCCATGGCCGCCAGGCGGGGACTGCTCGAACACCAGCGTGGGCGCCATCGTGCTGCGTGGCCGCTTGCCCGGCTGGATGCGGTTGGGCACCGGCGCGCCGTCGGGTCCGACGGGCTCAGCCGAGAAGTCGGTGAGCTGGTTGTTCAGGATGAACCCGTCGACCATGTGGAACGAGCCGAAGGCCGATTCCACCGTCGTGGTCAGCGCCGCGGCATTGCCCTGTGCGTCGACGATGCTGATCTGACTTGTGCCGTGCTCGGGCGTCGGCGGTGCAGGCGTGGTCGGTGGTCCGAATTCGCCAGGCTTCGCGGTGCCCATGGTGTGCTGCTCGGAGATCAGTGCCGCGCGGCTGGCGAGGTAGTCACTGTTGAGCAGCGTGTTGGGCGATCCGCCTGGCAGCGGAACGAAATCGGTGTCAGCGACGTACTTGTCGCGATCTGCGTATGCCAGGCGCTCGGCCTCGGAGATCAGGTGGACACCCATCACCGTGGGCTTGCCTCCGTTGAGGTCGATGTCTGTGGATTTGTGCTCGGCCATCGGGAAATGCTGGAGCATGCCCAATGTCGCCGCCACCGCTATGCCGCCGGACGACGGTGGCGGCATGCCGCAGATCTCCTTGCCGCGGTACGGCGCGCACAGCGGCTCGCGCTTCTTGGCGGTGTAGCCGGACAGGTCTTCCGCCGTCATCAGGCTCGGGGTGCGGCCACCTGAGGTGTCGGCGGCGGCTGCGACAATGGCGCGCGCGATATCGCCGGTGTAGAACGACTGCGGGTCGGATGCGATGACGCCCAACGTCTTTGAGTAGGCCGGGTTGGTCAGCCGGGTTCCCGACGTCTTCGGGCTGCCGTCGGGATTGAGGAAGTACGCCGACGCGTTCGAATCGGCCTTCAGTTGCGGGGCGGCGTCGGTAATCGCGGCAGCCAGCCGCGGACTGATCTCGAAGCCGTCGTCTGACATCGTCACTGCGGGGGTGAACAGATCGCGCCAGGCGGTCTTCCCATGCTCGGTGTGGACGTCCTGCAGTAGCCGCAGGATGCCGGGCACGCCGATGGACCGGCCCGATGCACGGGCGTCGGGCTTGGGCTCGGTGCGGTCGGTATCGGAGATCCAGCGCAGGTAGTTCTCGGTCGCGGCCTTCGGCGCCACCTCGCGGCCGTCGTACGCCTGCACGGAACCCGACGCAGCGTCGTAGTAGACCAGGAACCCGCCGCCGCCGATGCCTGAGGACTGCGGCTCCACCAGGCCGAGCACCGCCTGCGCGGTGACCAGTGCGTCTGCGGCGGTGCCGCCGTTGTTCAGGACGAGGCAGGCCTCCCGGGTGGCCAGGGGATTGGCGGTGACCACCGCGTAGTGAGCCGTGCGCACGGCCGTCATGTCCTTGCGGTAGCCGGTGGCGACTTCGGGATTGGTGGAGATGTTCCTGGAGGTGGTCGCCGCCCCGCTGGCCGGGGCCGCGGTCGTCTTGGGCGCAGGGGTGCCGTTCTGGATGACAGCGCAGGGGCCAGCCGCCGTGGTGGGCGGTGCGTTCTCCTCTGCGGCGCATCCGGCCAGTACCAGGACGACCCCTGCGAGCGGGGCCGCCGCCTTTCTCAGGGACGGGATCCGCATCACTCGACGGTAGTTCATCGGGACCGTCTGACGGCGGCAGTAACCTGGAATCCGTGCCCGATCCAGCGACGTACCGGCCTGCCCCCGGGTCGATACCCGTCCAGCCGGGCGTCTACCGGTTCAGGGATCCGCACGGCCGGGTGATCTACGTCGGCAAGGCCAAGAGCCTGCGCAGCCGGCTGAACTCCTACTTTGCCGACATTGCGAGCCTCGCACCGCGTACCCGGCAGATGGTGATGGCTGCGGGCAGCGTCGAGTGGACGGTGGTCAACACCGAAGTCGAGGCGCTGCAGCTGGAGTACAACTGGATCAAGGAGTTCGACCCGCGGTTCAACATCCGCTACCGCGACGACAAGTCGTATCCGGTGCTCGCCGTGACGTTGAATGAGGAGTATCCGCGGCTGATGGTATACCGCGGGGCGAGGCGCAAGGGCGTTCGTTACTTCGGGCCGTATTCGCATGCCTGGGCCATCCGCGAAACTCTCGACCTACTGACCCGGGTGTTCCCGGCCCGCACGTGTTCAGCGGGAGTCTTCAAGCGGCACAGGCAAATCGGGCGGCCATGCCTGCTCGGCTATATCGACAAGTGCTCGGCACCGTGCGTCGAGCGGGTAAGCGCTGACCAGCACAGGGAGATCGTCAACGACTTCTGCGACTTCCTGGCAGGCAAGACCGACCGGTTGGCCCGCGACATGGAACAGCAGATGACAAAGGCCGCCGCCGAGTTGGACTTCGAGCGGGCGGCCCGGCTGCGGGACAACATCTCAGCGCTGAAACGCGCACTGGAAAAGCAGGCCGTGGTATTCGGCGACGGCACCGACGCCGACGTGGTGGCGTTCGCTGACGACGAACTGGAAGCCGCCGTACAGGTGTTCCACGTCCGCGGTGGACGGGTACGCGGCCAGCGGGGCTGGATTGTCGAAAAGCCGGGCGAGCCGGGCGAATCCGGCCAAGGTCAGCTCGTCGAGCAGTTCTTGACCCAGTTCTACGGCGATCAGGCCGAACTGAACGGCGCGGCCGACGAGTCCCTGAACCCAGTGCCCCGTCAGGTGCTGGTCCCGTGTCTTCCTGACAACGCCGACGAGTTGGCGACGTGGCTGTCGCAGTTACGTGGCTCGCAGGTATCGCTGCGGGTGGCCCAGCGCGGCGACAAGCGTGCTCTCGCCGAAACCGTAAGGCGCAATGCGCAAGATGCGCTGGCGCAGCACAAGCTCAAGCGCGCGGGTGACTTCACCGCGAGATCCGCGGCACTGCAAAGCATTCAGGACGCACTCGGGCTGGCCGATGCGCCGCTGCGCATCGAGTGTGTCGACATCAGCCACGTGCAGGGCACCGATGTGGTGGCCTCGCTCGTGGTGTTCGAGGACGGGCTGCCGCGCAAGTCGGACTACCGTCACTACGCGATCAGGGACGCCGCGGGCGACGGCCGCTCCGATGACGTGGCGTCCATCGCGGAGGTGACGCGGCGACGGTTCCACCGGCACCTGCACGACACCCACCATCCGACAGAGCTTGCGCCAGAAGGAAAATCGCGCAAGTTCGCCTATCCGCCCAACCTGTTCGTTGTCGACGGTGGCGCGCCCCAAGTAAATGCGGCCGCAGCGGCGCTCGAGGAGCTTGGCGTCACCGACGTCGCGGTGATCGGGCTCGCCAAGCGACTGGAGGAGGTGTGGGTGCCGTCGGAGCCGGACCCCATCATCATGCCGCGCAACAGCGAGGGGCTTTACCTGCTGCAGCGGGTGCGTGACGAAGCACACCGGTTCGCGATCACCTACCACCGCAGCAAGCGGTCGAAGAGGATGACGGCATCGGCGCTGGACTCGGTTCGCGGACTGGGGGAGCACCGGCGCAAGGCGCTGGTCACGCACTTCGGCTCATTGGCCCGACTGAAGCAGGCCAGTGTCGACGAGATCACCGCGGTTCCGGGAATTGGCGTCGCAACGGCAAGGGCGGTGCTTGACGCACTCGGCGTACCGCCCGATTCCGAAGCGCCCGCTCCGGTTATCGGCAATGATCAGAGCAGGGCATCGGGATGACAGAACACATACATGAGGACCTGCGCGAGGACGCCGGCGATGACGGCAGCGGCGATTCGGATATCGATGTCGTCCTGGTCACTGGGCTGTCCGGGGCAGGCCGCGGCACTGCGGCAAAGGTGTTGGAGGATCTCGGCTGGTATGTCGCGGACAACCTGCCGCCCGAACTGATCGCCCAGATGGTGGAACTGGGACTGGCGGCGGGCTCGCGCATCACTCAGCTTGCGGTCGTGATGGATGTGCGCTCGCGTGGTTTCACCGGTGATCTGGATTGGGTGCGAAGCGATCTGGCCACCCGCAACATCAGCCCGCGGGTGCTGTTCCTCGAGGCCTCCGACGACATCCTGGTGCGTCGTTACGAGCAGAACCGGCGCAGTCATCCGTTGCAGGGCAATCAGACTCTGGCCGAAGGTATTACCGCGGAACGGACGATGCTCGCACCGCTTCGGGCCGTTGCGGACTTGGTGATCGATACGTCGACGCTGTCCGTGCCTGCGCTGCGCGAAAGCATTGAGCGCGCCTTCGGCGGTGAGACCGTTGCGCACACGAATGTCACGGTTGAGTCGTTCGGGTACAAATATGGTCTGCCGATGGATGCCGATACGGTGATGGACGTACGGTTCCTGCCCAATCCGCACTGGGTGGATGAACTGCGACCGCACACCGGTCAACACCCGGCAGTGCGCGACTATGTGCTCGGACAGCCGGGCGCCGCCGAGTTCCTGGACACCTACCATCAGCTGCTGGACGTCGTGATCGAAGGCTATCGCCGGGAAGGGAAGCGCTACATGACCGTTGCGATCGGCTGTACAGGCGGTAAGCACCGCAGTGTCGCGATGGCCGAGGCGCTGGCGGCGCGTCTGCAAGACGAGGAGCTCACGGTGCGGGTGCTGCACCGGGATCTGGGCCGCGAATGACTCTTCGCATCGTCGCCCTCGGCGGTGGACACGGGCTGTACGCCACTCTGTCCGCCGCTCGTCGTCTCACCCCATACGTCACCGCGATCGTCACCGTGGCTGACGACGGAGGATCGTCGGGACGTCTACGCAGCGAGCTGGACGTCGTGCCGCCGGGTGATTTACGAATGGCGTTGGCGGCGTTGGCATCTGACAGCCCCCACGGCCGGCTGTGGGCGACGATCATCCAGCACCGATTCGGCGGCAGCGGCGCCCTGGCAGGCCACCCCATCGGCAACCTGCTGCTAGCCGGTCTCAACGAGGTACTTGCCGATCCGGTGGCCGCGCTCGACGAACTGGGCCGCCTCCTGGGCATCCATGGCCGGGTGTTGCCGATGTGCCCAATGGGATTGGGGATCGAGGCCGACGTTTCGGGTCTGGAATCGGATCCGCGGATGAGCCGGGTGATCCGGGGCCAGGTGGCCATCGCCACCACCGTTGGCAAGGTGCGACGGGTGCGGCTGACGCCAGGGGATCCGCCTGCCACCCGGCAGGCGGTGGACGCGATCACGGCGGCCGACCTGGTGGTGCTCGGGCCTGGGTCGTGGTTCACCAGCGTCATCCCACACGTCCTGGTCCCGCAGCTGGCGGCGGCGCTGCGGGCGACAACCGCCCGCCGTGCGTTGGTGCTGAACCTCGTGGCCGAGCCGGGGGAGACGGCGGAGTTCTCGGCAGAGCGGCATATTCACGTGCTGGCCCAGCACGCGCCGGACTTCACCGTCCATGACATCATCGTCGACGCCAGCCGGGTGCCCAGCGAGCGTGAGCGCGAGCAGTTGCGCCGCACCGCCAAGCTCATTGATGGCCAAGTTGAGTTTGCTGACGTGTCCAGACCTGGTACACCTTTACATGACCCGGCGAGGTTGGCCGCGGCTCTGGAGGGTGTACGTGTGCGCGGGATGGCGTCGACTCCCGACATCCAGGAGCCGACCATGCCCACCGCGACAGTGAACGGACCGAGAGGTGACGACCCGTGGCGATGACGGCCGAGGTCAAGGACGAGCTGAGCCGACTGTTGGTGAATTCGGTGAGCGCCCGTCGTGCCGAGGTGGCGTCCTTGCTGCGCTTCGCCGGCGGCCTGCACATCGTGTCGGGCCGTGTGGTGGTGGAGGCCGAAGTCGATCTCGGGATCATCGCGAGGCGGCTGCGCAAGGACATCTACGACCTGTACGGCTACAACGCGGTCGTGCACGTGCTGTCGGCGAGCGGCATCCGCAAGAGCACGCGCTACGTGGTGCGGGTGGCCAAGGACGGTGAGGCGCTGGCACGCCAGACCGGACTGCTCGATCTGCGCGGCCGACCGGTGCGAGGCCTGCCTGCACAGGTGGTCGGCGGAAGCGTCGCCGACGCCGAAGCCGCTTGGCGTGGCGCATTTTTGGCGCATGGATCGCTTACCGAGCCGGGCCGGTCGTCGGCGCTGGAGGTGAGCTGTCCCGGACCGGAAGCGGCCCTGGCGCTCGTCGGCGCGGCCCGACGCCTCGGAGTCAGCGCGAAGGCCCGCGAGGTGCGAGGCGCCGACCGCGTGGTGGTGCGTGACGGGGAGGCCATCGGAGCGTTGCTGACGCGGATGGGCGCCCAGGACACCAGGCTGACGTGGGAAGAGCGCCGGATGCGCCGCGAGGTGCGGGCGACGGCTAACCGGTTGGCCAACTTCGATGACGCCAATCTGCGCCGATCGGCGCGGGCGGCGGTGGCCGCAGCCGCCAGAGTGGAGCGGGCGCTGCAGATCCTCGGCGACACCGTGCCCGACCATCTTGCGGCCGCAGGTAAGTTGCGCGTCGAGCATCGGCAGGCGTCGCTGGAGGAGCTGGGCCGGCTGGCGGACCCGCCGATGACGAAAGATGCTGTGGCAGGCCGTATTCGACGGCTGCTGTCGATGGCGGATCGCAAGGCAAAGCAGGAAGGCATCCCCGACACGGAGTCGGCCGTTACGCCGGATCTGCTCGAGGATGCCTAGCAGTTACTACGCCATCTGCTGCAGCATCTCCTGGTCCTCATGCAATTGCTCCTGCAGCAAAGTGGCGAGTTCCTGTTCGAGCCGAACGAAGTTCTCAAAGGATTTATGTGCCACCGCATCTGACATCGCGGCTTCGTCGTGCTCCGCCATTGGCAGATTTCGGTAGTCGACCATTTCGTTAGCGATCCCCGACAACCGGTCGGCGACGTCTCGGTGGCTAGTCACCAACGTCGCGTAGGCGGCGAGTTCCTTTCTTGCGTCCGCATCGGCGGGGTCGAGTGCCCGCATGTGGGCTTCGAGAATCCGTGCTAAGGCGGCGAGCAGCTCGCCGAGCTTGCCAGGCAGCGTCGACCGACTCGCCAAGCCGTGGCCGCACGTCGTGGGTTCTTCCATACCGTGACGTCTTGCCGATCTATGCGCCCGTCAAACTGCTTCAGCCTTGCTGGGCCGCGGACGCGATACGGGTCGGCGGCTCCGGCTGGGGGTTGAAACCGCGGATGACGCCCGGATTCAGCCGAGATGACGGCGCCGAAAACGGCGGGTCAGGCTGCGGGTCGAAGGCCTGGGCGGTGCCCATGCTCAGCCCGAGTCCGGCCAGCGCGACGCTGCCGAACAGCAGCGCCCCGACGATGATCCTCTTCACGTTGTGGGTGGTGCTCATGATTCTCCTTGGGTGCGAAGTCCCCCCGGTGGTCCCGGATTGCTCTTCAGGATGTGAGGCAGGCCTTGGAGGATTCTTGATGGCCTTCGAGATGCGGGCGCGGAGAACCATGTGGTAGGTCTAACTTGGTCGAATGGGTCGCACGCTGTCGGTCGCCCTTGCCCAGTACCCGCCGATCACGGGGGCCGATCCCGTCGGTCAGCTGCTCGCGCAAGCGGTAGAAATCCAAAGGGCGTCAAGCACTCCCGCGCTCTTGGTCTTTCCTGAGATTCACCTGTGT
The DNA here is from genome assembly GCA_963766465.1 of uncultured Actinomycetota bacterium. Classification (GTDB taxonomy): domain Bacteria; phylum Actinomycetota; class Actinomycetes; order Mycobacteriales; family Mycobacteriaceae; genus Mycobacterium. Next base: position 115,589 of record CAVXZT010000007.1, on the reverse strand, counting down.
GGTGACTGTGACACCGCCACGGACAGCAACGTGTGGCTGCGGTCGGCCGCCGAGCCGCTCGACGGCCCACGGGTGTGTGCGCTTGGTGACGTCGCCGCCGAGTTGGGCGTCTGGCTGATTCCCGGGACAGTGCCCGAGCTCGGCGATGGCGGACATGTCTACAACACGCAGGTGGTGTTCGACCCGAGCGGCAATCTCGTCGCGAGCTACCGCAAGGTTTTTCCTTGGCGGCCCTATGAGGGGTGGTCGTCCGGACATCAGTTCGCGGTTTTCGACATGCCGGGAACGGGCCGCGGCGGGCTTTCGATCTGCTACGACGCGTGGTTTCCCGAATCCACTCGCAGCGTGGCGTGGCTCGGCTCCGAGTTCGTCGTCAACGTGGTCAAGACCATCGGGTCCGACCGCAAGCAGGAGCGAGTGCTCGCGCAGGCCAACGCGATCGTCAACCAGGTGTTCATGCTGAGCGTCAACGCCGCAGGCCCGATCGGCACAGGCGGATCGATCGTGTGCGATCCGGAGGGGACGGTCATCGGCGACCTGCCTACCGCCGATCCGGGCGTGATTCGCGTCGACGTGGACCTCGACGCAGTGACCCGGGTACGCGAGGTCGGCACGGAAGGGTTCAACCGGATGTGGTCGCAGATGGCGCTCGACGATCCGGTGATTGACCTACCCATCTACCAGGGCCGGATCGATCCGGCCCAGTGGCAACCGAGAGGATCGTCATGACCGCGAGCGATGACAACGCAGGCCAGCCACATCACGGCAAGCTGCAGAAGCAGCTGAACCTGCGATCCCTGGTGCTGTTCGGGCTCGCCTACATGACGCCGATTATTGTCCTCGGCATTTTCGGCATCATCGCCGAGCTGTCGAACGGCGGCAGCGCAGGCTCGTATCTGATTGCAACCGTGGCGATGCTGTTCACTGCACTGAGCTACGGCTTGATGGCCAGGCACTTCCCGGTCGCCGGTTCGGCCTACACGTACGTGCGCAAGGCGCTCGATTCGCGGCTGGGATTCGTTGTGGGATGGGCGATTCTGCTTGACTACCTGTTCCTGCCGCTGGTCATCTGGCTGATCGGCGGATCCTATTTGCAGGGCCAGTTTCCGAACGTTCCGTTTTTCGTCTGGATCGTTGCGTTCATCGTGATCACGTCCGCGCTCAACGTCATCGGGTTGAAGGTTGCCGACCGGACCAACTTCGTGCTGATGACCGTTCAGCTGCTGATACTGGCGCTGTTCGTGATCCTGTCGATCACACACCTGGTCGGCGATTCGCAGTCGCTGGTTTCCACCACGCCGTTCACCGGTGGCGGCGGCTTCACCGCACTGGCCGCCGGTGCCGCCGTCGCGGCCTACTCGTTCCTCGGATTCGACGCCATCAGCACGCTGACCGAGGAGACGCACGACGCCGAGCGCAATGTGCCACGCGCGATCGTGCTCGTCGCCCTGATCGGTGGTGGGATCTTCATCGTGGTGACGTACTTCGTCACACTGGTGTCGCCCGGCGGAACGTTCGACAACTCGGCATCGTTGGCCTCCGATATCGCAAAAACCATCGGCGGCAGCCTTTTCGGTGCGGTCTTCTTGACAGGGTTGATCGTCGGGCAGTTCGCGTCGGGCCTGGCCGCCCAGGCGGCGGTGTCGCGGCTGCTGTATGCGATGGGTCGTGACCGGGTGCTTCCTGAGCGCGCATTCGGCTGGGTGTCGGAGCGATTTCACACCCCGGTCTTCAACATCGCGTTGTGCGGGGTGATCGGGCTGGCGGCAATCTTCCTGGACGTTGCGACATCGACGTCGTTCATCAACTTCGGCGCGTTCACCGCGTTCACGTTGGTCAACCTCGCGGTGATCGCCTACTTCCTGCGCCACCGCGAGGAACACCTCAGCCCATGGCGCTACATCCTGCTGCCCGCGGTCGGTGCGGCGATCGACATCTACCTGCTGACGGAGCTGGACTCCAAGGCGCTGATCCTCGGGTTGAGCTGGCTGGGCATCGGCATCGTGTATCTGCTGGTGTTGACTCGCGGGTTGACGAAGGAGCCGCCCGAGATGACCGCGATCGCCGAGGCCGAATAGCAGCGCTGAGTCTATGGAGACGCTGAGGGTCGGGGCGGTCGTGACTGTGCGCTTTCATACACCCGGCTCGGCCTGTCGCGTGTGAAACCGCACACTCGAATGCCTGTGCCGTTTCTGTTGATGTTCGAGGTAGTGCCGTGTCTTCTGTGACATTCTGCGATGGTGTCCGCAGGGGGGCCGCCTTCGGGGGTGGTGACGTTTCTGTTCACCGATATTGAGGGTTCGACCCGTCGGTGGGAGTCTGACGCTGACTTGATGCGGATTGCCCTGCCGGCGCATGACAAGCTGCTGCGGACGGTGATCGAGGCGCATGACGGGTACCTGTTCAGCCACACCGGCGATGGCGTGGTGGCTGCGTTCGCCTCGCCGAAGTCGGCCATCGACACGGCCGTCGCCGCGCAACTTGCACTGGAGTTGCCGGTGCGGATGGGCATCGCCACTGGCGAGGCGGAGTTGCGCGACGGGGACTACTTCGGGACTGTGCTCAACCGCGCCGCACGGGTCATGGCCGCGGGACACGGCGGCCAAATTCTCGTCGCCGATTCGACCGCGGGCTTGCTCAGCGGCGTCGACTTGGTCAACCTGGGCCCACGCCGGCTGCGGGATCTACCGAATCCGATCGCTATCTATCAACTCAGCGCGCCGGGCCTGCGAGCGGACTTCCCGCCGTTGCGCACCATCGATTCGAGCACCGGAAACCTCCGTCCCACCGTTAGTAGGCTGATCGGTCGCGAGGCTGACGTCGGCGGGATCGTGTCGGCGATACGGTCGCATCGGCTTGTCACGCTGACGGGAGTCGGAGGGGTCGGCAAGACCCGGCTCGCACTCGAGGTCGCCTCACTTCTGGCCGACGAATTCCCGGATGGAGTTTGGGTTTTCGAGCTGGCCTCGGTGGTCGCGGCTGCCGCGGTTCCCGACGCGGTGGCCGCAGTGCTGGGTATTACGCAGCAGCCCGGCATGACGGTGAGCGAGTCGGTGGCGGCGACGCTGGAGGGCAGAGTCCGCCTTCTGGTATTCGACAATTGTGAGCATGTTGTCGACGCTGTAGCGGATCTGATCGCGTCAATTCTCGCGCAGTCGGCGTCGGTCAAGTTCTTGTCCACGAGCCGTGAGGGACTCGGTATCGCCGATGAGCGTTCATGGCGAGTGCCTTCGTTGGAAGTCGGTGCGGCCGTGGAGCTGTTCGCAGAGCGTGCTCCGACATTGTCGGCTGACGAATCGGTGGCGGTGGAAGACGTTTGTCGTCGCCTCGACGGGATCCCACTGGCGATCGAATTGGCTGCATCGCGGATGGAGTCGATGACCGCGACCGAGGTCCGTGACCGCCTCGATCAACGGTTCAAACTGCTTGTCGGATCACGGCGTGGACTCGAACGCCACCAGACGTTGCGTCATGCAGTGACGTGGTCGTACGACCTGCTCGATGACTCGGAAAGGTCTCTGCTGGAACGTTGTTCGGTATTCGCAGGCAGCTTTGATGTGCAGAGCGCCCGTGCTGTCGCGGGGTCTGAGGAAGCCGATGAGTTCGCGGTCCTCGATCTGCTCGACGCGTTGGTGCGCAAATCATTGCTCGTCGCGCATCGGTCGACAGGGCGGACCCGATTTTCGATGTTGGAGACCATCCGCCAGTTCGCCGAAGAGAAACTGGTCGCCCGGGGGGCCGCAGGCGACGCAAGCTCGGCGCACGCGCAGCACTTCGCCGACCGCGAAGCTGACATTATGGCGCTGTGGGACAGCCCGCGTCAGCGCGAGGCGTATGACTGGTTCGGCCACGAACTCGCCAATCTGCGTACGGCGTTTCGTTGGGCGGCCGACCATGGTGATCTCGATGTCGCCGTCACGATCGCTACGTACGTGGGGCTTCTCGGGTTTGGCGTGGAGAACTATGAACCCGTCGCCTGGGCGGAGGAGCTGATCGAACACGCCGTCGCGGTCGATCACCCGCGCGTTGCAAGTCTGTATGTGATCGCGTCGGTGTGTTGGATGGCCGGTCAGGGTCGATGCCGCGATCGGGTACGCCGAAGCCGGTCAAACGTTGTTGACCAACGGCCGGGCGGCACCCCCATACGCGATGGAGGGCTGGCTGGGATCGGCATATGTCCCTATCGGCCAGCCGCAACGGTGGGCCGAAATGTGCAGTTCTCAGCTCGAACGTCGAGGCGACGATCACGTGTACATCAGGGCGTGCCGAGCTTTCGCCTTGGCATTCTCCGGCTTGGTCGACGAGGCGATGTCAGGTGCGACAGGGCTGATTGACGCGGGCGCCGCAAGCAACAACCCGTACATGTACACGTTCGCGGTCGCAGCAAGCGGCTATCCCGCGCACACACTTGACCCGGGCGCGGCCATGTCGGTGTGCCGTCAGGGTTTGCAGATCGCCCAGGAGAGCGGCAATCACTTCAACGAGTCGATTCTCGCGCTCAATCTCTCTCGTTTCGAGGCGATGGAAACGGTCACCGTGGAAGCGCTTGAGCACATCAGATTGGTCATCCGGAACTACCACGACTCGGGCAATGTCGCGAGTGTGCGCACACCGTTAGCCGTGCTCTGTGCATTCCTCTACCGGATCGATCGATTCGAAGCAGCCGCCACCCTGGCCGGATTCGCGTTCAGCCCGATAGCTCTGGACGCCGCCCCCGAATTCACCGCCACCATTGATCCGCTGCGCGAAGTCCTAGGCGATCAGGCCTACGATACGTGTGCCCGCAACGGCGAAGCGATGACCATGGGCGCGGTCGCGGCATACGCCTACGACAAAATCGATGAGGCCAGAACGGCACTCGAACAACTAGCGTGAGCCTTATGGAGACGCTGAAAGTCGGTGCGGCCTTTCCCGATCCGCCGTTCAACGGCATGCCCGGCGACGCTGGCCTCGATATCGACCTGATGACCGAAATCGCCGGAAGGATCGGCGCCACAGTCGAGTTCATCCCATTCCAGGGAACCGACTTCAACGGCATCTTCGACGCGCTGGGCTCCGAATATGAGTGCGTCACTGCGGGCACCACCGTCACACCCGAACGCGAGACCAAGGCGCAGTTTGTCCCGCCCTATCTCATCTCCGGGCAGTCGCTGGCCGTCGACACCACGCGGCTGCCGAACGTCACGTCCGTCGACGACCTCGAAGGCCTGACCATCGGCGTCCAACAGGGAAACACCAGCCAGCCGATCGTCGACCGGCTCGTCGCCAAGGGCAAAGCCGCGCGCGTCCGCGTCTACGAATACGGCGCCATCCGCTCCGCGCTGACCGATCTGACCACCGGCGCATGTGACGCCTTCATGAAGCTGGCGCCGGTGCTCACCGAACTGGTCAAGCCGATACCCGGCGTCGAAGTGGTCCAGCGCGGGATCTCGGTCGAGAACATCGCGATCGCCGTCGGACTCGACGACCAGGCGCTGCTGGCTCGGATCACCGTCGCGCAGGAAGAGCTGGAGCAGGACGGAACGTTGCAACTCTTGCGGCGGAAATGGCTGGGTAACCCGCATACCGACCAGAGCTCGGCCGTGCACTGACCAGCCCGCGCGTGGCGCCTGTCACACCACTAGGCTGGCCGTCGAGGATTAGGGCAAGAAAAGGGAGAAACCAGTGACCATCCGGGTAGGCGTTAACGGCTTCGGCCGAATCGGACGCAACTTCTACCGGGCCCTCGCGGCGCAGAAAGCCGAGGGCAAGAGCACCGACATCGAGATCATCGCGGTCAACGACCTCACCGACAATGCCAGCCTGGCGCACCTGCTGAAGTTCGACTCGATCCTGGGCCGCTACCCCGAGGACATCAGCCTCGAAGGTGACGACACGATCGTCATCGGCAACACCAAGATCAAGTCGCTCGAGGTCAAGGAAGGCCCGGCCGCGCTGCCCTGGGGTGACCTGGGCGTCGACGTCGTCGTCGAGTCCACCGGCATCTTCACCAAGGCGGAGAAGGCCAAGGGTCACCTGGACGCGGGCGCCAAGAAGGTGATCATCTCCGCACCGGCCAGTGGTGAGGACATCACCATCGTGCTCGGCGTCAACGACGACAAGTACGACGGCAGCCAGAACATCATTTCCAACGCGTCGTGCACCACGAACTGCCTTGGCCCGCTGGCCAAGGTGCTCAACGACGAGTTCGGCATCGTCAAAGGCCTGATGACCACGATCCACGCGTACACCCAGGACCAGAACCTTCAGGACGGTCCGCACAGCGACCTGCGCCGTGCCCGCGCCGCCGCGCTGAACATCGTGCCTACCTCCACTGGTGCCGCCAAAGCCATCGGGCTGGTGCTGCCCGAGCTGAAGGGCAAGCTCGACGGCTACGCCCTGCGTGTACCGATCCCCACCGGTTCGTGCACCGACCTGACCGCCGAGCTGAAGAAGCCCGCCAGCGCCGACGAGATCAATGCCGCGATGAAGGCGGCCGCCGAGGGGCCGCTCAAGGGCATCCTCAAGTACTACGACGCGCCGATCGTTTCGAGTGACATCGTCACCGACCCACACAGCTCGATCTTCGACGCGGGTCTCACCAAGGTGATCGACAACCAGGCGAAGGTGGTCTCCTGGTACGACAACGAGTGGGGCTACTCCAACCGCCTCGTCGACCTGGTCGCACTGGTCGGCAAGTCGCTGTAAGCCGTGTCTGTCCAGACGCTCGACGACTTACTCGCAGAAGGGGTTTCGGGCCGGGGCGTACTTGTGCGCTCAGACTTGAACGTCCCGCTCGATGACGACGGCAACATCACCGATGCCGGCCGCATCATCGCCTCGGTCCCAACACTGACGGCGCTGTCCGACGCGGGGGCCAAGGTCGTCGTCACCGCGCACCTCGGACGGCCCAAAGACGGCCCTGACCCGAAGTTCTCGCTGGCTCCTGTCGCACAAGCGCTGGGGGAGCAGCTCGGGCGTCACGTCCAACTGGCAGGCGACGTCGTCGGCTCCGATGCGTTGGCCCGCTCCGAGGGGCTGACGGACGGCGACATCCTGCTGTTGGAGAACATCCGCTTCGACGCTCGCGAGACCAGCAAGGACGACGCGCAGCGTCTCGCGCTCGCCAAGCAGTTGGTCGAATTGGTCGGCGATGACGGCGCTTTCGTGTCCGACGGGTTCGGGGTGGTGCACCGCAAGCAGGCGTCGGTCTACGACGTCGCGACACTGCTGCCGCATTATGCCGGCACACTGGTGGCCGCCGAGATCAAAGTCCTTGAGCAGCTGACCAGTTCGACCGAGCGGCCGTATGCGGTCGTGCTCGGCGGCTCGAAGGTATCGGACAAGCTGGCGGTCATCGAGTCGTTGGCCAAGAAGGCCGACAGCCTGGTGATCGGCGGCGGCATGTGCTTCACCTTCCTTGCATCGCAAGGTGTTTCGGTCGGAGACTCTCTTCTCGAAGAGAGCATGATCGACACCTGCCGCAAGTTGCTCGAGGACTACGGCGACGTGATCCACGTGCCCGTCGACATCGTCGTCGCCAACGAGTTCAAGGCCGATTCGCCATCGGAGACCGTTGCGGCCGACCGCATTCCGGACGGCAAAATGGGCCTGGACATCGGGCCCGGTTCCGTCGAGCGATTCACCGCGCTGCTATCCAACGCCAAGACGATCTTCTGGAACGGCCCGATGGGCGTCTTCGAGTTCCCCGCATTCGCGGCGGGCACGAAAGGCGTCGCGGAGGCGATCATCGCCGCGACGGCCAAGGGCGCGTTCAGTGTGGTCGGCGGGGGCGATTCGGCCGCGGCGGTCCGCCAACTGGGCCTGCCCGAGGACGGCTTCTCGCACATTTCCACCGGCGGCGGGGCATCGCTGGAATACCTTGAGGGCAAGACGCTCCCCGGTATTGAAGTTCTTGACTCCTAGAAAGGCACACACGTGTCCCGTAAGCCGCTGATCGCCGGCAACTGGAAGATGAACCTCAACCACTTCGAGGCGATCGCACTTGTTCAGAAGATCGCCTTCTCGTTGCCGGATAAGTACTTCGACAAGGTTGATGTCGCGGTGCTGCCGCCGTTCACCGACCTGCGCAGCGTGCAGACGCTGGTCGACGGGGACAAACTGCGGCTGACCTATGGCGCGCAGGACGTGTCGCAGCACGAGTCCGGCGCCTACACCGGCGAGATCAGCGGCGCGTTCCTGGCCAAGCTGGGCTGTACGTACGTCGTCGTCGGTCACTCGGAGCGGCGCACTTATCACCACGAGGACGATGCGCTCGTCGCCGCCAAGGCCGCCGCCGCGTTCAAGCACGGCCTCACGCCGATCATCTGCATGGGCGAGCACCTCGAGGTCCGTGAGGCCGGTAACCACGTCGAACACTGCGTCACCCAGCTGCAGGGCTCACTTGCCGGACTGACCGCCGAGCAGATCGGCAACTCCGTGATCGCCTACGAGCCGGTGTGGGCCATCGGCACCGGTCGGGTAGCCAGCGCCGCCGACGCCCAAGAGGTCTGCAAGGCCGTCCGCGACGAGCTGGGCAAGCTGGCCTCACCGCAGCTGGCGGCCGGTGTCCGGGTGCTTTACGGCGGGTCGGTGAACGCCAAGAACGTCGGCGAGATCGTCGCTCAAGAGGACGTGGACGGTGCGCTCGTCGGCGGGGCGTCGCTGGACGGCGAGCAGTTCGCCACCCTGTCGGCCATCGCCGCTGGTGGCCCCCTGCCCTGAGTGGGCTGCGTGAGCCTGTAATCTGGCGCCCATGGAATTCGCCCTGCAGATCACCCTGATCGTGACCAGCCTGCTGGTCGTGCTCCTGGTGCTGCTGCACCGCGCCAAGGGTGGCGGCCTGTCCACCCTGTTCGGCGGCGGCGTCCAGTCCAGCCTGTCGGGGTCGACGGTGGTGGAGAAGAACCTGGACCGGCTGACGCTGTTCGTCGTCGGCATCTGGCTGGTGTCGATCATCGGCGTCGCCCTGCTGATCAAGTACAGCTGATATGTAGGCGTGGTCTGTCAATAGGCAGGTGAAAGCCGCCCCGGTTTGATGCCGGGGCGGCTTTCGTTTGATCGGTGTCAGTCGGTGCGGCGGCGGTCGTTGGTCAACGACGGTGGTGTCAGACTGATATGCGCGGGTTGGGTACCGCAAGACGATGGTTCGGCGCGAACGGTGGCTGCTCTCTAGGGACGGGCGTCACACCAGCACTCGATGAATGCCGTTGTGGCTCATAGCTGTAACGCAGATCCAGTTCGCTTACCTCGCCGCCGACCGGCCGACGCCGATCAAGCCTGTGTGGTGGCCGGTTAGTTCAGGGTGGCCAGTGACCAGCACCAGCCAGCAAGCTCGCGGGCGACCGCGACATTGGCCACTACGTGATGCTTCTTGCGTTCGTTGAAACGGCACCATTGCTGGTGCAGGCGGCGGTTACCGGCGTGCCCGCGAGCCTTCAGGGCGGGCTCGACCTTGGCCCAGCGGGCTCGCATCGTCGGACCGGGATTGCGATAGGCGGCCCGGTGGTGCCAGGCCGCCTCGATCAACAATCGGCGTACGTGAGCATTGCCGGCTTTGGTGATCGAGCCCTGAACCCGCGAGGTGCCCGAGGAGTACTCGGTAGGAACCAGGCCGACATAGGCGCCGATCGAGGACCCGGTGAACCGGGTCCAATCCCCGATCTCCACCGACAGCGCCAATCCGGTGTATGCCGAGATCCCGCGCAGACAGCCCAGCCGGTCGACCGTGTCAGCCCACCGCGGCGAGGCCGCGATCGTGACGATCTGTTCATCGAGGCGGTCCCGAGCCGCGGTCGCCGATAACACGGCGTCGAAGTGATGCTCGAAGGCTGCCGTGGTGTGGGAATCATCGAAACGTTGTCGACGCAGCCAGGTTTCGTGCACCCCATTCCAGGCCTGCCCACCCGAATACACCCGGCCGTGGCGCAGCAGCAGTTTGGACAACCGGTGCCGAACCCGCATCAGATCCGCGCGGGCATCCTCACGAGCCCGGACCAGATCGCGCACCGCCTCCACGTCGGCCTCGGGCACGGTCACCGCGGTGATCTCACCCAGGCGTAGCAGCCGGCTCAGATGCGCGGCATCACGGGCATCGGTCTTGACCCGATCCCCGCTGGGGCGGATCAACTTCGACGGCGCAGCGACCACGCAGTCGATTTCGGCAGCAGCCAACGCCCGCGCCAGACCGAACCCCGTCGGCCCGGCCTCATAGGCCACCCGCACCGGGCCGCGCAGGCGATGCAACCAGTCCAGGATCTCGCCGTGATCTGGGCACAACCGTGCCCGCTCGACCCGACCCGTCTCTTCATCCACAGCATGCGCAACCACCGAAAGCGCATGCACATCCAACCCGACACTCGTACCGTTGAAACTCACCGGAGGCCTCCTGATCTGCAACTGTGGCTCTACCAGTGCGAGTGTTCACTCGATACCGGCAACCCACGTCCGATTGCAGCCCGAGGCCTTCGGCCTCAAGTCGCCTCCATACCGTCTAGCTCCTCGCTCGCGATGCACCCGCCCCAACAGGGCATTCCCGTCACCACTAAGTACTCGTTTCTGACGTGGCTCTATGCGGTGCTCAAACCAAAGGTGTTTCTCAACGGCTACGAGATGCCGGCCTGGGGCTGGGGTCACGCCGTCTATCCCACGCACCCGGGGCAGTACCACGTGCACGTGTACTTGCCTTATTGGCTGCCGAGCCGGGTGGGCCCGGCGGATTTCACGGCGGTCGTGTACCCCGGTCAGTTCGTCGAACTGGAATACAAGGCGCCGTTGATCACCTTCAACCGCGGCTCATTGGGCCCTCCGCCGCAGAGCTACAACGGGGTCGGTGTGATGATCGCCACCACGGCCGCCGTTCTTGCGATATTCACGCTGTACCTGATCGTGGTGTTCGCCGCCCGCTAACAATGCCGACCTCTACAAGACTCCGCTTAGCCCGGGCAGATTGCCCACCAACGGCAGGTCGCCAAGCAGCCCACCGGTCGGATCGTCGTCGCAAACCTGGCTGAACTGGGGCACATTGACCACCTGACCCTGGTTGCCGATCGTGACGGTGTTCTTCGGACAGGCCGGCGGGTCGGCGGACGCGACGGCCGGATAGCCGAGCGCCAGCGAAACCAAGGCTGCAAAGAAGCCGGCGGCAGTTACTCGACGCAAACGTGGTGCGGCAAAAATCATGATGTGTCCCAAGCTCGGTGGATGCCTGTCACCAGCATGCGCTTGCCCTAGGCCAGCAGCAACCATCAACAGGAACCATTCAGCAGCAACCCCTACGATCGGCGCCGTGCTCAGACTTCTCCGTGCCGCCGCGGTTGCTGTCGCGCTTGTCTGTCTCGGTAATGCAGTGGCGGCCGCCGAACCGCTGCCAGTCGCGGATGTCACGCAGTCCGCGGTTACCGACGATGGCTGGCATCTGAGCGCTGCGCTCACCAGGATGACCGTCAACTCAGTGCCGAACATGGCAGCGACGGCCTTCACCAGAGAAGGCTTCGTCACAGCGAAGGCCGCGGCGACCATCGAAGGCAACGGCGGTGAAGCGGTGAACTCGGGAACCTTGGTGATGGGCCTGCAATTGGGCTGCCAGGTCGATCTCAGCGAGGGGGGCAGCGTCGGCGTGGACGCTGATGCAGGCATCAGCCCCGGTTTCAACGGCGGCAATCTGCTCAACGTCGTGGGCCCGTACGCCGATATCGGCGGAAACGCGTCGATCAACCTGCTGCCAGGGACCATCACGAATCTGGGTTTGGGCAAAAAAGAGCTCAAGGGCCGCACCGGCGAAATCGTCGTCCACGACGCGCACGTCAAGGTGGACGGCTGTGGCGGGCAGGTGGCCGTCCGGTTCTTCGCCACGGCGATGATCGATACGGACAAGTCCGACGACAGCGTCAACGCCTACGGGGACATCCTGACGCTGTGAACATCTCCCGGATACGAATCGCCGCGGGGGCCCTCGCGCTCGCCGCGTCGGTCGCCCTGGTTCCGCTCGGCATCGCAAACGCCGACTGCACGACGGCGGGTGATTTCGGGGCAGCCGCTGGTTGCGCCCCTTCGGGCGACTCGTCAGGATCGGGCAAGGCCGAAAGCTGGCCCCCGACATCGGTGGACTGGCCACCGCAACTGGGCTCCGACTCCGACAAGAACGGCGGCGACAACGGTGGCGGGGACGCCAAGCCGACACCCATCGTCATGCCCGACGGCCGGAAGCCTCCGCTGGCCACCGCGTCGTCGAACTCCGGGTCGACGAGCGCGTCCACATCGCCAACGCCGATCGTCCCGGCGGGCCGGGCGTCAACTTCGGGCACTCCGAGCGCGACGCCAACCCCGATCGTGGCTCCGCACGGTTAGGGCCCTCGCCATGCGCCGAGTTGAGCACGCGCCGATACTTGAGTTATGGCCGAAGTCCCCGACGTCGCGTTGGCACCGATTGGTTCGGTGCGGCGCACCCAGGTGGGCCGTGAGGCGACCGAGCCGATGCGCGAGGACATCCGCCTGCTCGGCGCCATCCTCGGAGACACCGTTCGGGACCAGAACGGCGAGCAGGTTTTCGACCTCGTCGAACGGGCGCGCGTTGAGTCCTTTCGGGTGCGACGCTCCGAGATCGATCGCGCCGAGCTGGCAGGCATGTTCGACGGCATCGACATCCATCAAGCCATCCCCGTCATCCGCGCCTTCAGCCACTTCGCGTTGCTGGCCAACGTCGCCGAGGACATCCATCGCGAGCGACGCCGCGCGGTGCACGTTGCAGCGGGTGAGCCACCGCAGGACAGCAGCCTAGCCGCCACCTATCTCAAACTCGACTTAGCCGAGCTGGATTCGGCAACGGTGGCCGATGCGCTGACCGGAGCGCTGGTGTCGCCGGTGATCACCGCACACCCCACGGAAACCCGACGCCGCACCATCTTCGACACCCAACACCGCATCACCGAACTGATGCGACTACGCATGCACGGTCACACGCAGACCGACGACGGCCGCGACATCGAACGCGAATTGCGCCGCCACATCTTGACGCTGTGGCAGACCGCGCTGATCCGGTTGTCACGGTTGAAGATTCAGGATGAGATCGAAACGGGGCTGCGGTACTACCGGGCCGCATTCTTTGAAGTGATCCCGCAGGTCAACCGGGAGGTCAGAACGGGGCTGACGGCGCGTTGGCCGGATGCGCAGCTGCTGGATGAGCCCATCGTGCGCCCCGGCTCGTGGATCGGCGGCGACCGCGACGGCAACCCGAACGTCACTGCCGACGTGGTTCGGCTCGCCACCGGCAGGGCGTCCTATGCCGCGCTGGAGCACTACTTCGCCGAAATCAGCGGGCTGGAAGAGGAATTGTCGATGTCCGCGCGCTTGGTGACGGTCAGCGACGAGCTCGCGGGGTTGGCCGACAAGTGTCTCGAGCCTGCCCGCGCCGACGAACCGTACCGGCGCGCGGTGCGGGTCATCCACGGGCGGTTGACCGCGACCGCCGCCGAGATCCTCGACACTCAGCCCGAACAGGAACTCGACCTCGGCCTGGAGCGCTATCTGACGCCGGCCGAGCTGCTCACGGACCTCGATGTCGTCGATCGGTCGTTGCGCGCCAACGGCAGTGGGGTGCTCGCCGACGACCGGTTGGCCCGGCTGCGAGAAGCCGTGCACGTCTTTGGCTTTCACTTGTCCGGCCTCGATCTTCGACAGAACTCCGATGTGCACGAGGAAGTCGTCGCCGAACTGCTGGCGTGGGCAGGCGTCCATCCGGACTACCGGTCGCTGCCCGAGCCGGAACGTGTCGAGCTGCTCGCCGCCGAACTGGCGATCCGCAGGCCACTCACTAAGGATGACGCCGAGCTGTCCGAGCTGGCCCGCAAGGAGCTGGACATCGTGGCCGCCGGTGCGCGCGCCGTTCATGTGTTCGGGCCCAAGGCGATACCCAACTACATCATCTCGATGTGTCAGTCGGTTTCGGACATGCTCGAGGCGGCGATTCTGCTGAAGGAAGTCGGGCTGCTCGACTCGTCGGGCCCCGAAACCTACGCGCCCGTCGGCATCGTGCCGCTGTTCGAGACGATCGACGACCTGCAGCGCGGATCATCGATTCTTGAAGCTGCGCTGGACCTTCCGATCTATCGCGCGGTGGTGGATGCACGCGCGCAAAGCCAGGAGGTCATGCTCGGCTACTCCGACTCGAACAAGGACGGCGGCTATCTGGCGGCCAACTGGGCGCTGTACCGCGCCGAGCTCGATCTGGTCGAGTCCGCCCGCAAGACCGGAATCCGGTTGCGGCTCTTCCACGGTCGTGGTGGAACTGTCGGACGTGGTGGTGGCCCGAGCTATGACGCGATTTTGGCGCAACCGCCCGGCGCGGTGAACGGGTCGCTGCGGATCACCGAGCAGGGCGAGGTGATCGCGGCCAAGTACGCCGAGCCGCGGATCGCGCATCGAAATCTCGAGACGCTCCTGGCCGCCACACTGGAGGCCACCCTGCTCGATATCGAGGGGCTGGGTGACGCCGCAGGCCCCGCCTACGAGGTGCTCGACGACCTGGCCGCCCGCGCCCAACGGGCGTACGCCGAATTAGTCCACGAGACACCGGGTTTCGTCGATTACTTCAAGGCATCTACACCGGTCAGCGAGATCGGCGCGCTCAACATCGGTAGCAGGCCGACGTCACGCAAGCCCACGACGTCGATCTCCGATCTTCGGGCCATCCCGTGGGTCCTCGCCTGGAGCCAGTCGCGGGTGATGCTGCCCGGCTGGTACGGAACGGGTAGCGCGTTCGAGGCGTGGATCACCGAAGGCGACGGTCGGCTCGAGGTGCTGAAGGATCTGTATCGCCGGTGGCCGTTCTTCCGGACGGTGCTGTCGAATATGGCGCAGGTGCTGGCCAAGTCCGATATGGGATTGGCCGCGCACTACTCCGAACTCGTGGAGGACGAGGGGCTGCGGCGGCGGGTGTTCGACAAAATTCTCGACGAGCATCAACGCACGATCCGCATGCACAAGCTCATCACCGGCCAGGACGACCTGCTCGCGGACAACCCTGCCCTGGCCCGCTCGGTGTTCAACCGCTTTCCGTATCTCGAGCCGCTGAACCACCTGCAGGTCGAGTTGCTGCGGCGGTATCGCTCGGGTGACGACGACGAGCTCGTGCAGCGCGGGATCCTGCTGACTATGAGCGGACTGGCGACGGCGCTGCGTAACAGCGGCTAACCTTTCAGCCGTGCCAGCTGACGGCCCGGGTAATGCGGCGTCCACGTGGGCGCCGCTGCGGATCGGGGTGTTCCGTGGCCTTTTCATCGCTGCGCTGACGTCGAACATCGGCACATGGATGCAAACCGTTGGGGCGCAGTGGTTTCTGGTCGAACGGAAAGCCAGTCCAACGGCCGTCGCGCTGGTGCAGACGGCCAGCCTGACACCGACGCTGCTGTTGGCGCTGTTCGCAGGCGCACTCGCCGATCGGGTTGACCGCAGGTGGCTGCTCATCGTCGTGCAGGCGTATGCGGCGGTCGCCACCGCTGTGTTGACAGCGCTCACGGTCGCAGGCGTGCTGGATACGGCCTCGCTGCTGGTCCTGTTGTTCGCCATCGGTTGCGCCGCCGCCGTGACGACCCCGGCATGGCAGGCGATCCAGCCCGAACTGGTGCCACGCGAGCAACTCCGGTCCGCGGCGTCGCTCGGCGGCCTCGCCGTGGATTTGGCGCGTGCGGTCGGCCCTCCCATCGCCGGGTTACTCGTGGCTTGGGCAGGCGCCGAGTGGGTGTTCGCCATCAACGCGGTGTCCTTTGTCGCAGTCATCGCCGCGCTGCTGGCGTGGAAAAGGACACCCTCCGCGCCGGTAACCGAGCGTGAGCCGCTCGGCCAGTCGGTGCTCGCAGGTATCCGCTACATACGCGACAGCCCGAGCATGCGCCGAATCCTGGTGCACGCGGCATTCTTCGCCTTTCCCGCGTCGGCCCTGTGGGCGCTGCTGCCTGTCGTGGCGTCCCAGCAGTTCCACTTGCGCGCCATCGGGTATGGGACGGTGTTGGGCACCGTCGGCGTGGGTGCGGTAATCGGTGCGATCGTGATGACCCGGCTGAGCGCGGCGCTGTCCGCCAACGCGGTGTTGACCATCGCCGCCATGGTTGCGGCGGCGGGTCTGCTTGCGGCGGCGTACCTTCCGCTCGGTGTGGCCGTCGTGTTGCTGTTGTTGGCCGGCGTGGCGTGGATTGCCACGCTAACGACTCTCACCGTGGCCGCGCAGACGGCGTTGCCGGAGTCGCTGCGGGCCCGTGGCCTCGCGATCTACTTGGTGGTCCTGATCGGTTCGCAGGCGCTCGGATCGCTGGTGTGGGGAGTCGTCGCAGCGCAGTACGGACTCGTCACGTCCCTGACGGCGTCGGCGGTGCTGCTCGTGGTGGCGGCGGCCAGCGTGATTGTGCTGCCGTTACTGCCCGAGCGTTGACAGATCCGTGGCGAGATGTAAGAGTCAGTCCGTCTTAAACGAAAATAGTGTTTTCAGTTAAGACCATAGGACTGGAGGCCGCGTGACCGATGCGAACGCAATGGCCTGGCTGCCGTTCTCGATCACCGAGGCTGCGCTGTCCGGCGGTGCCGGCGTCGGGCTGTCAGACGCATGGACGCACCTTCTGGATCGGCTGAAAGCAGCCGAACAACTTGTCGTGTCGGCGCCGGTCAACCGCAACCGCATCGACTACGCGTCGGGGATGCGTCATCTGATGGTGTTGCTCGCGGTTGGCGTCGACGAAGCCTTGCGCGTCGAGCCTGATCCCGTGCTTTCAGTGGCTCGCACCAGCACCGATGACATCTTGACCTGGGGCATGGAATGTCCCGATTGCATCTATCTGCGTGCCGCACTGCGCGGTGGTGAGACGTACCGGTTGTACGGAAACCGCGGCACCGCAAGATATGTCGGCCTGCAGACGATGGACGGGATCGCCGCGGTGACCAATTGTCTGATCGACGATCTCGATGTCGATGCCGACGGCAACTTCGAGGCAGTACTCTCCGCCGATGAGCACGACGGCAATTGGCTCAAGGTGCAAGGCGACCATCCCACGCTCGTCGTTCGGCATTTCTTCTACGACTGGGACGCCGAGAAACCGTCGTCGCTCCAGATCGAGCGCATCGGCGCCGAGGTCGAACCGGACGATCGCGCGGTGGAGCTCGACGTCGCGGTGTCGCGCCAGCTCTATGCCCTGGGGGACTTCGTCCACGACAACCTCAAGTTCTTCCTGGACTTCAATGCGGGGCCGCCGACCAACGGTTTCATGCCCGCGATCGATCGCACGGCGATCGGCGCCGCCGCGGAGAACCGGCCAGTCATCGGCCGCTTCGAGCTCGAGCCCGACGAAGCGCTGATCCTCGAGGTCGAGCCGCCGAAAGGCGTCTACTGGAGCTACTCGCTTGGCAACCAGTGGTGGGAGACCATTCACTACGGTCGCCATCAGTCCAGCCTCAACGCCCATCAGGCGATCGTCGATCCGGACGGGATCCTCCGTGTGGTCGTCAGCTCACGTGATCCTGGCGTTGCGAATTGGCTTGATGCGGCTGGGCATAGCAACGGAGCCATGATCCTGCGATGCGTGCGCACAGAGACAGCGCCGACGCCGACGGCGCGGGTCGTGAAGTTCGCCGATGTGGATTCGGCACTCCCGGCGGAGACGAAGAGGGTCACCGCGCAGGAGCGGGCCGGCATTATCGACGCGCGTCGCCGCGCGGTGCATGAACGGTTCTCGGCATGAGCTTCTCTGTCGACGAGCTCGAGGACGGCGCACGGGCGGCGACCGGCCTGGATGACTTCGGCTCCACCTACTACCGCGAAGGCCTGGAACGAACCGTCAATGCATTGAACACCGAAGCCGATCTCAACGAGTTGGGCAAGGTCATTCAACACGCGACGATCAGCAACGCGCTGATCCAGCGGCTCAGAGTCGAGGACACCTACGAGCGGCACCCGGAGATCGACGATGAGGTTGTCGGCGGACCGGTGTTCGTCATCGGGCTCCCGCGCACCGGCACCACTGCCCTGAGTCAACTGGTGGCCAGTGATCCGCAGTTCCGGTCACTGCGGCTGTGGGAATCGCAGGCGTGCACCCCACCGCCGGAGGCGGCCACCCAACACACCGATCCGCGGATCGCTGCGGCCACAGAGGGAATCGCGATGATGGACAACATGTTTCCCCGCATGCGGTCCATGATGAACTCGGAGCCCGAGGCACCCACCGAATGCCAGGACCTGATGGGGATGAGTTTCCGCACCTTCCACTTCGACGGCGTGGTCCGCGTGCCCGGCTACCTCGCGTGGGTGATGCATTGCGATATGCGCGAGACGTACACGTACCACCGGCGGGTGCTCAAGCTTCTTCAGTGGCATTGCCCACCGACGTTGTGGCATCTCAAGACGCCGGTGCACATGTTCGCCCTCGACGCCCTCGTCGAGGCGTATCCGAACGCCAAATTCCTGTGGAGCCACCGTGATCCAGCGAAGGTGCTGGCATCGGTGTGCAGCCTGATCCAGTACGTTCGCAGCTGGAGCAGCGATCGCGACGATCCAAAGGAACTCGGTGCCGAGCAGCTCGAGTGCTGGGCCGAGGCCGTTTGTCGCGCGATGGATTTCCGAAAACGTGTCGGTGACAACCGATTCGTCGACGTTTCGTTTGCCGACCTCAACGCCGACTCGGTCGGCACCCTGGACCGCAGCTATTCGCAGCTTGGGCTGACGTTCAGCGAGGATGCCCGCACGCGGGTGCAAGAGTGGGCCGACGGCCACCGGCCCGGATCTAGGGGTGAGCACAACTACCGGCTCGATGACTACGGACTGACTGAGGAGCAGGTACGCGCGCGCTTCGCCGACTACCTTTCGACATACGACGCGACTGCGTGATGACTTCCGTCGCCAAGCGCCAACGCAAGAAGCTGGATCCCGATCCCGGGGTACGCAATGCGCTACTGGAAGCGGCATCGAAAATCGTTCAAGAGCAGGGTGTTCGCAGTCTGAACGTCGCTCAGGTGCTGAACCGTGCGCAGCTGAGCACGCGCGCGTTCTACCGGCATTTCGATTCGAAAGACGCTTTGGTGTCCGCTGTTTTCCTCGAGATGGCGAGGACTGAGACACGGCGATTGAAGCGGAAGATGGCCGGAGCTGCAGGCCCGATAGAAGCAGTGGTCGCTTGGATCGATGGGCGACTGGACCTGGCCTTCAACGACCAGATCAGGTCCGATCTGCGCCAGATGTCGCTCGAAGCGCAGACGCAGATGTTCGGGTCGCCGGAGCTGGTGAGCGACGCCTACCGCGAGATCTTGAAACCGCTTGTCGAACAACTCGAGAGTGGAAGGCGGACCGGCTCATTCCCCGGGATCGACCCGACCGCCGACGCGCTCTCGATACACGGCGCCATATGGGCGAACGTAGAACAGCAATGGACGACCGGAGATTGCGATCGTGACGCCGTCCGCGAGCAAGTCGTCCGCTTCTGCCTGCGCGGAATCGGTATCCCACCGGCTGACGGAAGGTAACGCGATGGATCTTGGGTTCGCTGAAGCGACCGCCGTGGTAACCGGCGGCAGCAAGGGCATGGGCTTAGCCATTGCCCAAACCCTGGCGGCCGAAGGCGCGAGCGTCGCGGTGATGGCAAGGGGCAGGGCGGCTCTCGATGCCGCCGTTGACTCTGTCCGAGCGGCGGGGGCGCCGGATGCCGTTGGTATCAGTGTCGACATGTCGGACGCCGACTCGATCGCGGCGGGTTTCGAGGCGGTCTCGCAACGCTGGGGTGCGCTCAACAGCTTGGTCCATACCATCGGGCCCGGCGACGGCTACTTCGAGGAGATGGACGACAAGCAGTGGGAGGGCACGTTCGCGCTGGGCACCATGTCCGGTGTGCGGTCGATCCGTGCCGCGCTCCCGATGCTGCGGGCCGCCGAGTGGGCTCGGATCGTCACGCTGTCTGCGCATTCGATTCAGCGGCAGAACCCGCGGATTGTCGCATACACCGCGTCGAAGGCGGCGTTGAGCAGTGTCACCAAGAACCTGTCGAAAAGCCTTGCCAAGGACGGCATTCTGGTGAACTGCGTGTGCCCAGGAACGATCGTCACGGCCAGCTTCACCGAGAACCTGAAGGACATCCTCGCTGCCGATGGACTGGATGCCTCTGATCCAACGGACGTGATGACCTGGATCGACAACAACTTTCACCAGCCGTGCGACCTCGGCCGTGCCGGCCTGCCCGAGGAGATCGCCTCGATCACCGCCTATCTGGCGTCAAGGCGCAACGGTTACGTCACCGGAGCGACCGTCAATGTCGACGGCGGGTCGGACTTCGTCTAACCGTCAAGGGCGACATAGCGGACCGGACACACACGTGCAGCTCGTGCGACGCCGCCGATCTGCGCGGACACCGGCGTCGGGTGAAGGGTCCACCGCGGGGTCATCTCGAAACGGCCGAGCAGGTGTGTCATCGCGGTCGTCATCGCGGACAGCGAGAACGGTTGGGCGGGGCAGGAATGCTTACCGTGGCCGAACGCCGTCACCAGCATGGGTGACGCCAGCGCGCTCGGATCGGCTAGCCGATGGCGCTGCCACCGGTCGGGTTCCCAGCGATCCAACCCCGGTGCGGCCGATGTGTTGAGCAGGGGGAGCAGGGTAGCGATGGTCCATCCGGAAGGTACCCGGTAGGTGATGTCACCGGTGTCGAGGTCGACAGGGGTCAATACGGCGCGGGACATGATCGAGCGCTGTGCCATCCGCGTGCTCTCGAGCGCGCAGCGCTGCGCGAACACCGTGTCACCGGATGCGACGCGCGCCAGTTCGGCCGGGTGCGTGAGCAGGTCGACGAGCGCCCAACCCAGCGCCGCCATCAGGTTCGACATGGACGCGATGTGTATGAGCGCGACGTCAAGCGCGATCCCGCGGATGCGGGCATCCGGCGTCTCCGACGACCACTCCTCGACGATCCTGCCGAAAAGGTCCCCGTCCCGCTCGCCCGAATCCCGTCGGCGCACTGCGGTTTCGAGGACGTCGACGACGTCATCGAGCGCTGCCTGTTCGGCACGCTTGCCCGATGCCGCGACCGCCGCCATCGCGTCGGGATGCACGAACGCATCAGACCCGTCGAGGGTGTCGAAGGCCGCGACAAGGCGCTCGAACGCGGCGCCCTCCGCAGCCCCCGGTCCGGCCCACGATGCGAGGCCCATCCGATGCCCGAGCCGCCGAGTCAGGACGAACAGGTCGACAGTGCCTTCGGATCCGAGCTCTGCAACGCTGTGTTCAAGTGCGCGTTCGAGGTTGGCGAGATACGACGCGACATCGTCGCGCTGGAACAACGAATTGGGCAGGGTCCGCCTGCCGTCGAAGATCTCGTCGGGCAGCTTGCGCCGTAGCATCAGATAGTCGGCCAGGCCCTTGCTCGCGACCTCCTCGGGCAGCGCGTAGAACGACTCGACACCGACCGGTGAGAACGTGAACAGGTAGTGATCGGGTCCGCTCTGCACGACGAACGCGTCGCCGTGGCGGGCGCGGGCCTCGGCGATCGCGGCAACAGCGTCGCCGACCGTGACATCCCACGGCAGGCCGGTGCCCTCCGCGTGCGGCGGCATGGGAACGGGAAAGCTATGCGGCACTAGATGCCGGTGGTGCGGCGCACCTTGTTGACTGCTCCGCGCACTGCTTGTTCGGTGGCGGCCAGTGGTGACATCACGGATTCTCCGATGCCGACGATGCGCTCGACCCGCTCGACAATGCCTTCGAGCCTGTCCACGACCGCGAAAAGGCGCGGTGCCAAGGCGTTGATCTGGCTGATCGTCTCGTTGAACCGCTCGAGCGTCGTGTCGAGCGTTGACGTCGATCTGTCGAGATCAGCCAGCGTCTCAGTCAAGCCGGCCAGGATGGCGTCGACCTGCTCGACGGTGACGTCGGCATTCAGTGCCGCTTGCGCCAGTTTCTGGATCCGCTCCCGGCCAGTGCGGGCACCGGACCTGCTGCCACCCTTGTCTGCCATGACGGCCATTTGACCACAGCCATGGAACCGCCGGAGCCGAGTGGTCGTCTGAACCAGATGTGAGGAAGCGCGAAGAGGGAACACCGCCCCGCCAATGCCACGTCGACCCGAGGCGGGTACTCCAGTACGCCGACGCGGTTACGCCGACCGGCGAGTACGCGCGGGGGTTTCGTGATGGTGAAGCTCAGAAGGGTGGTGGTTGGTAGTTGGCGGCGAGCCAGGCTTGGCGTTGTCGTTCTTCTTCGGCGATGAGTTCGGTTCTTTGGCGGCGTTCGTGGGTGATGCGGTCTGAACTACCCCAGGTTTTGTTCCTATGTGGGTGCGAGGGCCGGGTTTGGCTGGCTCGCGGGGTGTGAGGCGCCGGTGAGGGCGGCCTCGTACTCGGCGGGTGGGACGTAGCCGAGGGCTTCGTGCAGGCGTTCCTGGTTGTACCAGGCCACCCATTCGGCGGTCGCCAGTTCGACGTCGTCGATGCACCGCCACGGTCGAACGCGGTGAATCAGCTCGGTCTTGTAGGCGGCGTTGACCGCCTCGGCGAGGGCGTTGTCATAACTATCGCCGCGCGACCCGACCGAGGGAGCGATTCCGAGTTCGGCCAGCCGATCGGTATAGGTCAGCGATAGGTATTGCGATCCGCGGTCGGAATGATGCACCAACTCGGATAGGTCCGAGTTCGACTGCCACACAGCGTGATTGAAAGCCTCTAACGGCAGATCCTCGGTGCGCATTGTCGCCGCGACTGCCCAGCCGACGA
Organism: uncultured Actinomycetota bacterium; assembly: GCA_963766465.1. Classification (GTDB taxonomy): domain Bacteria; phylum Actinomycetota; class Actinomycetes; order Mycobacteriales; family Mycobacteriaceae; genus Mycobacterium. Next base: position 92,882 of record CAVXZT010000007.1, on the reverse strand, counting down.
TCTTGCGGCTGCAGGCGTCGGTGACGAACGCGGTGTAGCAGAACCCCTGCCAGGTGCGTACGTAGGTAATGTCGGCGACCCACAACCGGTTGGGCGCCGCGGTCTCGAACTGGCGGTTGACCAAGTCGGCGGGCCGCTCGTCGGCGGGGTCGCTGACGGTGGTGAACACCGGCTTGCCGCGCTGCACCCCGCGCAGGCCGGCCTTGCGCATCAGCCGGCGGGTCTGCTCTCGCCCCACCTGCCAGCCCTGGCGTCGCATGGCCGCGTGCATCTTCTTGACGCCATACACCGAAAAATTCCTCTGGTGCACCGTGCGCAGGTCGGCGATCAGCTGCTCGTCACGGATCTCGCGGTCTGACGGCGGTCTGCTACGGGCGGCCCGGTAGCCGCGTGAGGTCAAGAACTTGGGGATAGCTGCCCGCAAGACACGGCATATGAGCTCGACTCCGAACTGATCACGATGCGCATCGATGTAGGCGATCATTTCGTCGCGGGACGGTCGAGCTCCGCTGCAAAAAACGCAGACGCAGACTTCAAAACTTCATTGGCTCTGCGTAATTCGGCGACTTCACGCTTGAGCTTGCGGATCTCGGCATGTTCAGAAGTGGTCATACCGAGACGCTCCCCGGCATCAACTTGGGCCTTGCGGCGCCACCGGCGCACCGATTCCTCCGAGATACCGAGTTTGCTCGCTACGGACTTGATGGCCTCGAACTCAGAAATTTCCGAGGCTTCCATCACGGTGTCCAACAACCGCAACGCACGTTGCCGAAACTCCGGCGAATACTGACGGGGCATAGCTTCCAATCCTCCTATGAAGATCGGAACAAAACCTGGGGTACTTCAGTCGCGTTTGTCTTGTGCGCGGGTTTGTTTGCGACGCGGCATCATTGCGGTGCGGTCGGTGTCAGGTGGAGCAAGTGCCGGTGGGATTGGCAGCTCGCCCGTGGATTGCCCAAGCGTCGGGAACATGGCCGCACCGTGCGCTTCGGTGGCGTAGTTGTGTCCGGTCGGGGCGGTGAGAATGATGGTGCCGTCGGGCAGCTGCTGCTCGGTCCAGCCGCCGTGAAACGTCTTGATCAAATGATGAATGCGGCAGTAATGCTTCAGGTCCGAGGCATGGGTGGCCCCTGCTGGATAGGGCACCGTGTGGTCGATATCGCAGCGCTCGACGGGTCTGTCACAGCCGGGCCAGCGACAGGTCAGATCCCGCCACCGCACAAACTCTGCAGTCTTCTTCGAGGGCCGGTATCCGGGATCCGGTGTCGCGTCGGTGGGCACCTGCACCGGCTGCAGCTTCGCGTTCTCCGCCAGCTCGCGCACCGACTCGGCGGGCAGGATCCCAAAGCCGGGCAGATATCCAGGCTGATCGCTGGTTCCGTCGAGGGTGGCCTGTTCGGCCAGCACGTGGATGACAGCGGCGTTGGCCGCCGCGCGTTCGGCCTTGGCGGGGCAATCCTCTGTCCCGCATTGGCAGGCAACCGTGGCTTCACCACGCGCCAACGGTCCGGTGGCGTCGGCGCGGCGCTGCTCTTTGGTGCGCGGATCGTTGTCACACACGGTGGCCGCCAACGCATCCAGACGCTGATCCAAGGCGGCTCCATCGGCGGCGTTAACGTAGCCTGCGATGCCGGCCATGCCCGCACTGGCGGCATCGATGTCGATGTAGCGGTTGTCGTTGACTTTCGGCGGCACCCGCACCCCGGCCGGATCGAACTTGGCCACCCACAGATCCACCCGGTCAGATCCGGCCGCACGCGGTCAGGCTTCCCGCAACGGCTCCACGCCCTAGACGCTGTCCTCGGTCAACGGCCCAGTCGATATTAGGGTGCCCCGCGATCGCAACAGCTCGTTCGAACCGGCGATCGTGCCGAAGAAGACCCGCCGACTCAATAACATCAATTCCGTTGTGCTGTCGCTGTATTCGCGAGGCATGACCACCCGAGACATCGAGGCCCACCTCGAGGAGGTCTACGGCGCAAGCGTGTCGCGGGAGCTGATCTCCAACATCACCGAGGTGGTCGTCGATGAGATCAAGGCCTGGCAGGCCCGCCCGCTCGATGAGGTCTATCCCATCCTCTACATCGACGCGCTGCGGCTGCGGATCAAGGACAACGGGGTAGTCACCACCAAGGTGGCCTATCTGGCCATCGCGGTGGATCTGGAGGGCCGCAAACACGCTCTGGGGGTCTGGATCCAAGACAGCGAGGCGCCAAGTTCTGGCAGAAAGTCGTGATCGACCTGCGCAACCGCGGGGTGCGCGACATCCTGATCGCCTGCTGCGACTGGCTCACTGGGCTGCCTGATGCGATCCGCTCGAGCTACCCCGACACCGTGGTGCTAACCTGCGTGGTGCACGTGATCCGCAACGCCATGCGGTTCGTGTCCTACAAGGACCGCAAGCGGTCGCCACCTCGATGCGCGCGATCTACAGCGCCCCGATCACCGAGGCCGCCGAGCTCGCGCTCAAGGACTTCGACACCCAGTTCGGGGCCCAGTACCCGGGCGCGATCGCCGTGTGGCACAACGCCTGGCCCGAGTTCGTGCCGTTCCTGCACTTTCCCGTGTAGCTGCGCAAGATCGTCTACACCACCAATGCGATCGAGTCGATCGATTTCCAGCTGCGCAAGATCACCAAGAACCGCGGTCATTTCCCCGTCAAGGACGCCGCGATGAAGTTGCTGTATCTCGGGCTGCTCAACATCTCCAGCGAAAGGCGAGGGTTCTCCGGTACCGGAACATATTGGATCTGGGCGTCCATCGGTTGTGGCTGGTCTATGAGATCCGCCGGCTGGAGTGCCCGGAGTGCGGGGTGCGCACCGAGGAGCTGCCCTGGGCGCGCCCGGGGGCGCGGCATTCCCGCGATTTCGAGGACATGGTGTTGTGGTTGGCTCAGCGCACCGACCGCACCTCGGTGGCCACCCTGATGCGCTGCGGCTGGGAAACCGTCACCGCGATCATCAACCGCGGGGTGGCCGAGCTGCTCGACGCGCGCCGGCTCGAGGCACTGTATCGGATCGGCGTCGATGAGATCTGCTACCGCCACCCCCACCGCTATCTGACCGTCGTCGGTGATCACGACACCGGCACCGTCATCGACATCCAGCCCGGACGCAGTGAGGAATCACTGGCGAATTTCTATCAATCCCAACCGGATTCGATCGTGTCAGGTATCGAGGTGGTCAGCATGGATGTCTCCAAGGCCTACAGCGCAGCCACCCGCACACATGCTCCTCAGGCCACGATCTGTTATGACCCGTTCCACATCATGCAATGGGTCAACCGCGCCCTGGACCGGGTGTATGCCGAGGCCGCCACCGGGCCTGGCCGGGCCGCGATGAGCACCCCAGACTGGAAGGCCACCCGCTGGGCACTGCGCACCGGAGAGAACAAACTGACCGAGAACAAACGCGCCCTGGTCAACCAGATCACGCGCACCAACCGCCGCATCGGCCGGGCCTGGACGCTCAAAGAGCAGCTACGCGACGTCTACCGCATCGCCCACCCACCCGGCGGCGCCCGCCAGTACCTGCGCCGCTGGATCACCGCGGCCAAACGCAGCCGCATCAACGCCTTCGTCGGTCTAGCCAAACGACTGCAGGTCTACTTCGAGGAGATCATCACCGCGATCGAACTAGGCATCTCCAACGCCCTCATCGAAGGCATCAACGCCAAGATCCGACTCATCAACGCCCGCGGCTACGGACACCACTCCGCCCGAACACTGACCTCGATGATCTACCTCTGCCGCAGTTTCGGCCCGGACAGCTTCATCCACTTGATGCAATGCCGGGCGATCGCCTCATCGAGTGCGGGCATCTTGGCGGCGTCGACGTTTTCGGTGCGGCCGATGATCGTTGAGACCATCCGAAAATCAATCCGCCCGGGCATAAACACCTTGGCCACCGTGGGCAGCCGATGCCACAACGCGCACGCGAACTGCACCTGACCCACCGCACGGGCATGGCTGATGTTCTGGACCGCCGAGATTTCGGCGGCCACCGCATCACAGCCATCAGCGACACACCAGTCCAATTCGGCCAACTCACCGCTGCGCCGCACAAACAAGTCAGCCACCGCGGCCAACCGCTGCGCAATCGCGGTGGACTCGTCCCGGGTGGACTCACCCATCACCTCGATGAGATCCACATCCGACAAGCCCTCGAACACATGTTCGACTATGCCACGACCCACCGACAATCTATTCAGAGTTTGGCGGCGGCGTCCTCGTCGAGTAACCACACGGTAGCTTCGCGGCCCACCGCGCCCGCGGCGGGCACGTCCACCGGTTTGGCGCCGCCGATCGCGGCGGCCACCGCGTGGGCCTTTTCCGCGCCCGAAACGATGAGCCAAACCTCCCGCGACCGCTGAACCGCGGGGAGCGTGAGCGTGATTCGCCGCGGCGGTGGTTTGGGGGAGTCCTCCACACCGACCACCAGCCGGTTCGTCTCACGTACCGCGGGCGTCTCAGGGAACAGCGAGTTGATGTGGCCTTCACCGCCCATCCCCAGCAGATGCACGTCGAAGTCCGGCGTGGGCTGCCCGTCATCGGCATTGGCCGCCAGCACGCTTTCGTAGTCCAGCGCCGCGGCGTCCAGGTCGTCACCGAACTCGCCACCGCTTGGCGACATCGCATGCACGTTGGCTGCCGGGATGTCGATGTGGTCAAGCAGAGCCTCGCGCACCTGCTTGTAATTGCGTTCGTCATCGTCTGCAGGCACGAACCGATCGTCACCCCAGTACAGATGCACCTTCGACCAGTCGATCTTCTCGCCGCGCTCGCCGACCCTCTTGAGCAATCCGACGCCGGTGCCGCCACCGGTCAACACGATGTGCGCCTGGCCTCGCTCTTCGATCGCATCGGTGATCGCGGCGACAAGTCGATCACCGGCCGCGGAAACCAAAGCATCCTTGTCGGCATACTTCTCAATGATGGAGCTCACGTGTACTGCACCTTGTCGATTCCCTGCAGCGCCTCGTGGTAGATCTCGTCTGCATCCAGTCTGCGCAGATCCTCGGCAAGGCATTCCTTGGCTTCCCTGCGCGCCAATGGAATCCGTGCTTCTGGCTTGCTGGTGCGGGTCAGTGTTGCGGTCACCCCGGTCTGCGGACGCCTCAGCGTGATGGTCTCACTACTTCTGACGAGTTCCACCTTCAGTTCGCCCACTGCGCGTTGCACCGGACCCTCGATCCGGGCGGCAAGCCAGCCGGCGAGGACGTCGAGCGACGGCTCATCCCGTAGACCCGACACCACCGCCGAGGTGATCGGCTCGAATGGCGGCTGATTGAGCGCCGACGCCAGCAGGGCACGCCAGTAGGTGATGCGGGCCCATGCCAGGTCGGTATCGCCGTCGGTGTAACCCTGCAGGCGACTCTTGATCGCCGCCAGCGGATCGGCGCAATCCGTCGCATTCGTGATCCGGCGAATTGCCAAGTGGCCCAATGGATCATCCGCCGGAACGTCTGGGCCGCCCTTCGGCCACCATGCCACCACCGGAGTATCTGGCAGCAGGAAGGGCAGCACAACGCTGCTGGCGTGGTCGGCAAGCTCGCCCTGCAAGTGCAGCACGACCACCTCGCCCGCACCCGCATCGCCACCGACGCGTAGTTGCGCATCCAGTTGCGGCTCGGCAGCGCTGTGATCGCCATGAACCACGACGATCACACGGCACGGATGTTCACGGCTCGCGAAGTTGGCCGCCTCGATGGAGTCTTCCAGCGCATCGTCGGAATCAAGTGAGATCACGAGCGTGAGCACGCGGCTCAATGTGATTGCGCCACCCTCCTCGCGGAGGCCCGTGATCTTTTTGTTGATGTCGTTGGTCGTCGTGTTCGGCAGGTCGACAATCACGGCCGCCTCCATTCCCGGCCTATGCGGTGCATCATCTCATCGGCCGATGCCGGACCCCACGTGCCCGATTCGTAAGCGTCAGGCTTTCCATGAGACGCCCAATCGTCAAGCACGGGATCCAATATTTCCCAAGACAACTCGACCTCGGCGTTGGTCGGGAACAGCGAAGGCTCGCCGAGCAGCATGTCGAGGATCAGCCGTTCGTAGGCCTCGGGGGAGTCCTCGGCGAACGCAGAGCCGTAGGAGAAGTCCATGTTGACATCGCGGACCTCCATCGCGCTGCCGGGCACCTTGGAGCCGAAACGAGTGGTGATGCCCTCGTCGGGCTGCACCCTGATCACCAACGCATTCTGGCCGAGCTCTTCCGTCATCGTCTTGTCGAACGGTAGATGCGGGGCCCGCTTGAAGATGAGCGCGATCTCGGTAACCCTGCGCCCCAAGCGTTTTCCGGTGCGAAGGAAGAACGGCACGCCTGCCCAGCGGCGGGTGTCGATCTCCAGCGTGATCGCCGCGTACGTCTCGGTGGTCGACTCCTTCGAGAATCCTTCCTCGTCAAGGAGGCCGATGACCTTCTCGCTACCCTGCCAACCTGCCGCGTATTGTCCCCGGGCCGTGGTGTCATCGAGGGGCTGCATCAGCCGGACCGCGGAGAGCACCTTGATCTTCTCCGCCTGCAACTGATGCGGGCTGAAGCTGACCGGCTCCTCCATAGCGGTCAGCGCAAGCAGTTGAATGAGGTGGTTTTGGATGACGTCACGGGCCGCGCCGACCCCGTCGTAGTAGCCGCCCCTGCCACCGAGCCCGATATCCTCGGCCATGGTGATCTGCACGCTGTCGACAAAGTTGTTGTTCCAGATCGGTTCGTACAACTCGTTGGCGAACCGAAGCGCGAGGATGTTCTGGACTGTCTCCTTGCCGAGGTAGTGGTCGATGCGGAACACCGACTCTTCGGGGAAGACGCTGTTGACGACCCCGTTGAGTTCTTGTGCGCTTTCCAGATCGTGGCCGAACGGTTTTTCGATGACCACCCGGCTCCAACGGCCCTCCTGCGGGTGGGCCAAGCCGGACTTCTGTAGCTGCTCGCACACCTGCTGGAAGGCCTTCGGCGGAATCGACAGATAGAACGCGTGGTTGCCGCCGGTGCCCCGCTCCGCATCGAGCTTCTGAAGCGTTTCGGCCAGCCGCTCGAACGCCTTTGAGTCATCGAATGTGCCCTGTACGAACCGGATCCCCTCAGAAAGCCGGTCCCACACTTCCTGTCGGTACGGCGTGCGCGCGTGGCTCCTGACGGCGTCGCAGACGAGCTTGGCGAAATCCTCGTGGGCCCAATCCCTGCGCGCGAAGCCGACAAGGGCGAAGTTCGCGGGCAGCAGACCGCGATTGGCCAGGTCGTAGATGGCGGGCATCAACTTCTTGGTGGCCAGATCGCCGGTGACGCCGAAGATCACCACACCGCATGGACCCGGGATCCGCGGCATCCGCTTGTCGCGTTTGTCGCGAAGCGGATTACTCCACGCCGTCATTTCTTGGCGGCGTCGAGCTGTTCCTGGGTGGCATCGAGCAGTTCGAGCCACGACTTCTCGAACTTCTCAACACCTTCGTCCTCGAGCACCTTGAACACATCCGGAAGGTCGATTCCGGCGGCGGTGAGCTTGTCGAATACTTCCTGAGCGTCGCCGGCCGTGCCTTTGACCGTGTCGCCGTTGATGATTCCGTGGTCGGCGACCGCGTCAATCGTCTTCTCCGGCATGGTATTCACTGTGTTGGGGGCGACGAGCTCGGTGACGTAGAGAGTGTCGGAGTAGTCGGGGTTCTTCACGCCGGTCGAAGCCCACAGTGGTCGCTGGACGCGGGCGCCGTCGCCCTTCAGCGCGGCGAAACGCTCTCCGCCCTCGAAGACTTCCTCGTATGCCGCATATGCGAGCCGCGCATTGGCGACCCCGGCCTGACCGCGTAGTGCCAGCGCGTCATCGCCGCCGATTTTCTCCAGCCGTTTGTCGATCTCCGTGTCGACACGCGACACGAAGAACGATGCGACCGAATGGATCTTCGAGATGTCGTGGCCGGCTTCCTTGGCCTTCTCCAAGCCCGCCAGATAGGCATTCATCACCGCGCGATGCCGCTCGACCGAGAAGATCAGCGTCACGTTGACCGAAATACCCTCGGCGAGAACGGAGGTGATCGCAGGCAGCCCTTCCTTCATCGCAGGAATCTTGATGAACAGGTTCGGCCGATCGACGATCTTCCACAGCTCGATCGCCTGGGCTGTCGTCTTCTCCTCGTCACGTGCCAGCCGCGGGTCGACCTCGATGGACACCCGGCCGTCCACGCCGTCGGAGGCTTCCCACTGTGGCCGCAGTACATCGCACGCGTCGCGCACGTCATCGGTGGTGACGGTGCGAATGGTGGCGTCCACATCGGCGCCGCGCTCCGCCAGTTCTTTGACCTGCCCGCTATACGCGTCGCCTTTCGAAAGCGCCGCCTGGAAGATCGAAGGGTTCGTGGTGACACCGACCACGCACTTTGTGTCGATCAGCTCCTGCAGGTTGCCGGTCTGGAGCCGGTCGCGAGACAGGTCGTCCAGCCACACGGACACACCCGCCGCGGAAAGGGCCGCAAGATTGGGATTCTGAGCCATCAGTTTGCCTTTCGAAATCAGTTGTCTAGTGATCGCTCCGCGGCGGCCACGACGGCCTCGGGGGTGAACCCGAACTCGCGGAACAACGTCTTGTCATCTGCGGATTCTCCGTAGTGCTCTATGGAGACGATCTCGCCGGTGTCGCCGACCAGCTTGTACCAGCTCTGCGCGACGGCAGCTTCGACGGCCACCCGCGCAGACACCGCGGGCGGCAGCACGCTGTCCCGATACTCCACAGGCTGGGACTCGAACCATTCGACACACGGCATCGACACCACGTTCGCGGTGATTCCCTTGTCCGCCAATATCTTCTGAGCCTCCACGGCCAATTGCAGCTCTGATCCTGTTCCGATCAGCAACACGTCGGGGACCTCGGCGGAGGCGCCCCCCAACACATAGCCACCCTTGGCCACGCCCTCGGCGCTGGTGCCCTCAAGTACAGGGATTCCCTGGCGCGTGAGAATGAAACCGACGGGACCGCTGCCGTTGCCGCGGGCGACGATGCTGCGCCATGCATATGCGGTTTCGTTTGGATCGCCAGGCCGCACCACCGACAGGTTCGGGATGGCCCGCAGCGCCGCGAGGTGCTCGATGGGCTGATGGGTCGGACCGTCCTCGCCGAGTCCGATGGAGTCGTGGGTCCAGATGTAGATGGTGTCAATGTCCATCAGTGACGCCAACCGTAACGCGGGCCGCATGTAGTCCGAGAACTGTAGGAAGGTCCCGCCGAAGGCCCTGGTCGGCCCGTGCAGCACGATGCCGGACAGGATCGAGCCCATCGCGTGCTCGCGGATGCCGAAGTGCAGCACCCTGCCGTACCAGTCGGCGGTGAAGTCGTCGGTCGATATCGACGGAGGCCCGAATGATTTGACGTCCTTGATCGTGGTGTTGTTGCTGCCCGCCAGATCGGCGGAACCGCCCCAGAGCTCGGGCAGCATCGGTGCGACGTCATTCAGCACCTGACCGAACGCGGCGCGGGTCGCCACCGCCTTCGACCCGGGCTCCCAGTGGGTCAGGTCAGCGTCCCAACCTTCGGGCAGCTCCTGGGCCAGCAGTCGATCGAGCAGTTTCTTGCGTTCCGGTTCGCGCTCAGCCCACGCATCGAAAGTCGGCTGCCACTTCTCGTGCGCCTCCTTGCCGCGGCCGACGAGCTTGCGGGTGTGCTCGATGACCTCGGGCCGCACCTCGAACGTCTTGTCGGGGTCGAACCCGAGGACGCGCTTGGTGGCGGCCACCTCTTCGTCACCCAGGGCCGAGCCGTGGACGCCGCCGGTGTTCATCTTGGTCGGGGCCGGGTAGCCGATGATGGTGCGGACCGAGATGAAGGACGGTTTGTCCGTGACCCGTTTCGCGGCCTCGATCGCTTCTTCTATGCCGACGACGTTCTCGCCGCCCTCGACCTCCTGAACGTGCCAGCCGTAGGCGCGGTAGCGCGCAGGCACATCCTCGGACAAAGCGATATTCGTGTCGTGCTCGATCGAGATCTGGTTGTGGTCGTAGAACACGATCAGGTTGCCGAGCTGCTGGGTGCCCGCGAGCGATGAGGCCTCGCTCGTGACGCCTTCCTCCATGTCGCCGTCGGAGGCGATGACATAGATGTAGTGGTCGAAGGGGCTCTCACCGGCAGGCGTATCGGGATCGAACAGGCCGCGCTCATACCGCGATGCCATCGCCATCCCGACGGCCGACGCCAGTCCCTGGCCGAGCGGCCCTGTGGTGATCTCCACGCCGGCGGTGTGCCGGAACTCCGGGTGACCCGGCGTCTTCGACTTCCAGGTGCGCAGTGCCTCGATGTCGCTCAGCTCCAAGCCGAAGCCGCCGAGGTAGAGCTGGATGTACAACGTCAGGCTGGAATGTCCACACGAGAGGACGAAGCGGTCGCGGCCCAACCAGTGGACGTCGCTTGGGTCGTGGCGCATCTGGCGCTGGAACAGCGTGTACGCCAGCGGCGCGAGGCTCATCGCCGTGCCAGGGTGACCGTTGCCCACCTTCTGCACCGCGTCGGCAGCCAGCACCCGTACGGTGTCGACAGCCTCCGAGTCCACATCCGCCCAATCGTCGGGATGATTGGGTCGGGTGAGAGTAGAGATCTCGTCGAGTGTGGTCACTTGGCGAACTCCTTCGATAGTCCCGGCTTCGCAATCCGCTTGGTCCACCCTAATGCGCGAACCTTGGCGGCCGCAGGTCCGTGGGGGACGATTAGGCGGCCGTTCAGGCGCGGTCTACCATCCTCTGTAGTAGAAGCTGCGAGCTGCGGCGACCCTGAGGAGTTTTGCGTGAGCATTCGCGACGGCGGCCTGAAGAATGAGGCGCCGAACCGAATCCGCACCGCCCTCCTTGGCTACCTATCTCTGACAAAGCCACGAGTGATCGAGCTGCTGCTCGTCACCACCATCCCCGCGATGCTGCTGGCTCACCGAGGCACCGTCGATCCGCTACTGATCCTCAACACGTTGATCGGCGGTCTGCTGGCGGCGGCGGGCGCCAACACGCTGAACTGCGTGGCCGACGCCGACATCGACAAGATGATGAAGCGCACCGAGCGCAGACCGCTGGCCAGGGCCACCGTCCCGCGCAGCCATGCGCTGGTGTTCGGACTGGCGTTGTCGGTCGGCTCGTTCTTCTGGCTGTGGTGGACGACGAACATGCTGTCCGCGCATCTGGCGGGCGCCACCATCGCGTTCTACGTGCTGGTCTACACGTTGCTGCTCAAGCGGCGCACCTCGCAGAACGTTGTGTGGGGCGGGGCGGCCGGCTGCATGCCTGTGATGATCGGCTGGTCAGCTGTGACCGGGACCATCCAATGGCCCGCGCTGGTGATGTTCGCGATCATCTTCTTCTGGACGCCGCCGCATACCTGGGCGCTGGCCATGCGCTACAAGGAGGACTACCAGGCGGCCGGGGTGCCGATGTTGCCTGTGGTCGCCACCGAGGAGCAGGTCACCAAGCAGATCCTGATCTACACATGGCTCACGGTGTTGGCGACGCTGGCGCTGGCGCTCACGACGGGTTGGTTGTACGCATCGGTGGCGCTGCTGGCGGGTGTCTGGTTCCTGGTGATGGCCCATCAGCTGTACGCAGGCGTGCGCCGCGGTGAGCCGGTGAAGCCGCTGCGCCTGTTCCTGCAGTCCAACAACTACCTCGCCGTGGTGTTCTGCGCGCTGGCGGTGGATTCGGTCCTGGCGCTTCCCGCACTGTTTACCGTCTGAGCCTTTTCATGGCACCAGAACGACGGACCCGACGGTCTTGCGGCCCTGCAGATCGCGGTGGGCCTGCTCGGCGTCTTCGAGGCGGTAGTGCTCGCTGATCGTGACCGTGATGGTGCCGTCGGCGATCGCGTTGAGTAGTTCGCCTGCACGCCAAGCGAATTCGTCCGCTGTGTGGGTGTAGTGCAAGAGCGTCGGCCGGGTCAGGAACAGTGAACCGGCGGCGTTGAGCCGCTGCGGGTCGAAGGGCGGAACCGGCCCGCTTGACGCTCCGAACAGCGCCAGGGTGCCACGGATCCTCAGGCTGGCAAGGCTGGCGTCGAAGGTGTCCGCGCCAACGCCGTCGTACACCGCGGCGACGCCACCGTCGGTCATTTCCTTGATCTTGGCGCCGAACTCCTCGGGGTCGTCGGGGTAGTCGAGCACCTCGGCGGCGCCCGCCTTGCGCGAGAGTTCTGCCTTCTCTGGTGTCGACACCGTGGTGATCACGCGCACCGCCTCGCTGGTGGCCCACTGCGTCAGGATGAGTCCGACGCCGCCGGCCCCGGCGTGCACAAGCACGGCGTCGCCCTCCTGCACGGGATAGACCGACTTGATCAGATAGTGCGCGGTCATGCCCTTCAGAAGGGCTGCCGCTGCCGCGTCGGGGCTCACGCCCTCGGGCACATAGGCGACGAAATCGGCTGGAGCGAGGGAGTATTCGGCGTAGGCGCCGTCGGCCTGTGCCGTGACTACCCGATCACCGACGCTGAGCGCCGCGACGTCGTCGCCGACGGCCTCGACGGTGCCACAGACCTCGGTGCCGAGGACGAACGGCACCTCGCGCGGATACTGCCCCGAGCGGAAATACGTGTCGATGAAGTTCACGCCGATCGCCTCGGCCTTGATCAGCACCTCACCGGGCCCGGGGGAGGGCCGCTCTTTGTCGACATGGGTCAGGACTTCCGGTCCGCCGGTTTCGGCGACTTCAATGGCCTTCATGTTCACTATCCTGCCAAGGTGGGCAAACTAGCCAGGCCAGCCGTCTTCCATCCGCGCATTGTGTTGGCGGGTTGCGCGGCGTTGCCGGATGGCGACGGTGACGACGGCGGGCTGGTGGCGGCGTTGCGCAAGCGTGGCCTGCATGCCCGCTGGCTCTCGTGGGACGATCCGGAGGCCCTTGACGCCGATGTGGTGATCCTGCGTGCGACGTGGGACTACATCGACCGGCTCGACGAGTTCCTTGCGTGGACGCGGCGCGTCAAGAATCTGCTAAACGCCCCGAAGGTGGTGGCGTGGAACACCGACAAGCGGTATTTGTCCGACCTGGCCAAGGCTGGTGTCGCAACGCTGCCCAGCCGGTTCTTCGCACCCGGCGAGCGGGTGCGTCTGCCTGACGGCGAGGTGGTGGTGAAGCCCGCTGTCGGCGCGGGATCCGTAGGTGCACAACGGTTTATCGATCCCGACGCCGCCCGCAGGCATGCAGCTGAGCTGCAGGCCGACGGCAGGACCGTCCTGGTGCAGCCCTATGACCAGCGAGTAGAGGGCGGTGAAACCGCGCTGGTGTTTGTCGGTGGCCGACAATCGCATGCGTTCACCAAGGGCCCGATCCTGCCGCCGCCGGGAAGGACGCCGGTGTTCGACGACTCCGGCACCTACGCGGAGGAATCGCTGACGCCGGCCGAACCAGACTTCGAGCTGTGGGATGTGGGTCACGCGGCGCTGGCCGCCGCGGCCGAACACCTCGGCATGGACGTCGGTGAGCTGTTGTACGCCCGCGTCGACGTGATCGGCGACCCGTCCGACCCGCAGCTGCTCGAGCTGGAGCTGGTGGAGCCCTCTCTGGGCTGGCGGCAACTGGACGTGACCACGAGGACCCGGCAGCAGCGGGAATTCGCGCTTGCCGTCGAGTCAACCCTTGACGGCCTCGGCCTTGGACCGCTCTCGCATCGACGCCCATAGCGCCGCGGTGGCGGCGGTGCAGGCGGCCGCGCCGAGCACGTGGACGGCCACCAGTGCGGCGGGCACGCCCGTGAAGAACTGCACGGTGCCGACGACGCCCTGTGCGCACACCAGCACCAGCAGCACGCCGAGCCGGAGCGCGACGGGGCGTGGTGCGTGCACGGCAAGCAACCCGAAGCCGAGGCCGACCAGCAGCGCCAGGTAGGCCACCAGCAGCGACGAATGCAGGTGCACCAGCGTGGTGATCTCGATCTGCAGCCGCGGCACCGGCTGGGTGATGCTCTTGTCGCCCGCGTGCGGTCCCGCGCCGGTCACCAGCGTGCCGCTCACCAGTTGGGCGGCGAGCACCACGGCGGTCAATACAGTCAAGTGGCGCAACGGCTTTGGCACGACCGGCGCCGAAACCCCGTTGTCGGGCTCGCCGATCTTGACGTACAGCAGCACCGACAACCAGACCATGGTCATCGAGGCCACCAGGTGAATGGCGACCGTCCACCAGAGCAAGCCGGTGAGCACGGTGATACCGCCGATCACGGCCTGCGCCACCGTTGACGCCGGCATCAGCCAGGCGTAGATCAGCACCTCGCGGCGACGGCGTGCCCGGGTGACGGCCAGCACCGCCAGCGCGGCCGTCAGCACCACCAGGAACGTGATCATCCGGTTGCCGAACTCCACGACCTGGTGCACGACCGCCACTTCGGCGTGCGGCACGGGGGTGAAACTACCGGGGAAGCATTGCGGCCACGTCGGGCAGCCGAGTCCGGATGCGGTGACGCGGACGATCGCGCCGGTGACCGCGATTCCTCCCTGGGTCAGGATGACCGCGGCGGCGATGATGCGCTGAACCCGCAGGCTCGGCATGGGCAGCAGGTCGACCATTCGCAGGAAGAGTCGTCCGACGGCCACGGCCTCGATCGTAGAGGACCGCAACTACAACCCGTAGTAGCGGGCTCTCGTCAGGTGAAGCGGAACCAGCGCAGGGCGCACAGCGCCGCAACGCCACCCCACACCGCGAGCACTGCGACTCCGAACCAGTCCACTGACAGCGTCATGGCCTGCGACAGTGCCTCCGTCAACGCACCCGATGGGGTCAGCCGGGCCACCCACTGCACGCCGTGCGGCACCATGCCGCCCTCGAGCGTTAGCGCGCCAAATCCGGCGAAGACGAACCACAGCAGGTTGCCGACGGCCAGCACGATCTCGGCGCGCAGCGTGCCACCGAGCAGAAGGCCGAGCGCGGCGAAGCACACGGTGCCCAGCGCGATGATCACCGCGCCGAGCGCAAGCCCGATGATGTTCGGTCGCCAGCCCAGCGCAAAACCGATGGCGCCCAACAAGATCGACTGTAAGAACACCACGGTGACGACCGCCAGCGACTTGCCTGCGATGATGCCCCACACCGGTAGTGCGGTCGCGCCGAGTCGTTTCAGCGCACCGTATCGGCGGTCGAACGCCACCGCGATCGCCTGCCCGGTGAACGCGGTCGAGATCACCGCGAGGGCCATGATCGCCGGCGCGAATGTGGCCGCTCGGTTCGGGCCGAACGAGCCGAGTGGCAGCAGCGTCAACCCGACCAGCAGCGTGATCGGGATGAACATGGTGAGCAGCAACTGCTCACCGTTGCGGAGCAGCAGGCGGAGCTCGAGGCCGAACTGTGCGTTCAGCATCTTCTGCACCGTCGCGGGACGGGGATCGGGTGAGAACGTCCCTGGCGCAAAGCGATTGGTCATGAGCGCAACTCCCGGCCGGTGAGATCGAGGAATACATCCTCAAGGCTGCGCTGCTCGACGCGCATGTCGGTGGCCAGCACGTCAAGGCGTGCGCACCATGCGGTAACGGTGGCAAGCACCTGGGGGTCGATGTGGCCCTCGACGAGATACTCGCCGGGTGCGGCCTCGGTCGCCTTGTAGTTCTCGGGCAGCGCCGACACCAGCAGCGTGAGGTCCAGCATCCGCGGCGCGCGGAACCTCAGCTGGTTCTCTGCTCCGCTGCGTGTCAGCTCCGCCGGTGTGCCGGTTGCCACCGCCACGCCGTGGTCGATGATCACGATGCGGTCGGCGAGTTCCTCGGCCTCGGTCAACTGATGGGTGGTCAGCACGACCGTCACGCCGTCGCGGCGGAGTCCGTCGATCAACTCCCACACCACGATTCGCGCGTGCGCATCCATGCCCGCGGTGGGCTCGTCGAGGAACACCAGCTCCGGGCGCCCCACCACAGCGCAGGCCAGTGCCAGGCGCTGTTGTTGGCCGCCCGACAGCCGCCGATAGGTCGTACGCGCCGCCTCTGTCAGTCCGAGCGTATCCATCAGCCACTGCGGGTCGAGCGGGTTGGCGGCATACGCTGCAACGAGATTCAGCATCTCGCCGGCCCGCGCCGCGGGATACCCGCCGCCACCCTGCAGCATCACCCCGATGCGCTCGCGCACCTTGGCGTTGTCAGCGACGGGGTCCAGTCCGAGGATCTCGATGCTGCCGCCGTCGGGCTTGATGAAGCCCTCGCACATTTCCACCGTTGTGGTCTTGCCCGCGCCGTTGGGGCCCAGTAAGGCGAGCACTTCGGCGGCCGCCACGTCGAGGTCGAGTTCGGAGACGGCCGCCGTCGACCCGTACCGCTTGCTGACCCCGCGCAGGCGCACGGGGTCGGTCGAGTCGGAGGTCACGGGGATTCAGCGTAAGCGTCGGGCTTGGCGGTCTGCGCCGGTGGCGTCGGCTCGTCGACCTCAGGCGGCGGCGGCGTGGGCGCACCATCGGGGTCAGGCAGCTTTCGCCAAGGCAGCCGGTAGTACGTCAGCGCGATCAAGGTCAACACGATGACCAAGCTCGCCACGGTCGCCAGCACGATCTGGAACAACGCGAAGCGATCGCCGTTCGCGGTCGGGCCGAAGATGCCGACGACCAGCGTCATCGCGATCACGGCGGTGCGGAATCGAGGCGTGGTGGCCCAGCACGCCAGCGGGATGATCGCCCACAGCAGGTACCACGGCTGCACGACGGGGAACAGCAGCACGGTGGCACCCAGCGCGACGCCGAGCCCGCCGACCGGATGCAGCCGCCCGCGCAGCACCGAGATCAACAACCAGGTGACAACGACGCCGATCAGGAACACACCGATGCCACGGGTCAGGGCCAGCACTGCGGTGGTGTGATCGCCGAGGCGCAGCAGGATGCCGACCTGGCCGGTGCCGAGGGCGAGCAGCGTCGGCGGCGACATCCAGCTGCGCACCACGTTCGCGGTGCCGAGGGTGAACATCCAGCCGAAACCGAGGCCGCTGGCCCAGCCGATCAGCGCCATTACGGACAGCGACACCGCGGTCAGCGACCCGCTCGAGATCACGAATGCCTTGAGCGTGCCACCCCAGCGGCGGGCCAGTGCCATCGTGACGAACCCCAGCGCCAGCAGCGACGGCAGTTTGACCTGTGACGACAGGGTGATCAGCACGGTGCCCAGCAGTAGTGCGCCCATCGGATACCACCGCGCCCACTCGTCGCGGCCATGCGGCCAGGCCAGCGGTTTGGGGAGCAGTGGTCCGGTCGCGTCGACGGCACGCAGTGCGAACTCCGTGCCTGCCAGCATCAGGCCCAGCATCAGAGCCTCGTTGTGGATACCCGCGACCAGATGCATGAACAGCAGCGGGTTGGCGGGGCCGAGCCACAGCGCGCTCACCTCGGCGACGCCACAGCGCCGCGCAAGTCGCGGGGTGGCCCACACGATCAGTCCGACACCCGCCAGAACCAGAAGTCGGTGACACAGCACGGCTTCGACGATGTTCTCACCAGTCAGCGCGGAGATGCCGCGGCCGATCCACAGGAAGAGCGGACCGTACGGCGCCGGTGTTTCCCGCCACAGGTTCGGCACCGACAGGGTGAATACGTGATCGAGTCCGAGCCCGGTGGCCGGGCCAACCCGGTACGGGTCGAGTCCCTGCAGCGAGATCTCGCTTTGCGCAAGGTAGGAGTAGACATCGCGGCTGTACATCGGCGGCGCGATGAGCAGTGGCAGCGCCCACAGCAGAAGCAATCGATCCAACTGGCTGCGTGTCATCCGTCGTTGGCCCAACGCGAACCGGCCGAGCATCAGCCAGGCCAGCGCCATCATCACCGCGCCCGTGGTGGTCATGGTCAGCGAAACCGTCTGGATACGCGACGGCAGGTTGAGCAGCCGCACCCCGAACGTCGGGTCCTGCACCACAGGGCGTGCGCCCGCGCCAAGAGCCCCGATCGCCATCAAGACGGTGCCGGTGGCCCCGAACAACCGCGTTCGCCGCAGCGCGATGAGTTCGGCGTCGTTCAGCGGGGAGCCGACGGTCCGTTCATCGCCATGCCAGCCGGCAATCGACGTGCTGAGGGACCGTAGGCGGGCTGCCACCAAAGCAGCGTAGCCGCCACCGCTATGGCGCCTGTCACCATAAGGGTGCCCTTGCTAGACCGGGTTTCGGAATTCCGTCACAATGGTGTTGTGGAAATCGGTTCGGAGGTCGCTGGGGCCGCGAAGGCGGCGACATCCAGCGAGCGCCACACGCGTGGCGCGATCGTCCAGCTCTTGCTGGAGGACGGACCGATCACTGCAGGCGAGATTGGTGAGCGGCTTGGCATCTCCGCCGCGGGCGTGCGCAGGCACCTTGACGCCCTGATGGATGCCGGTGAAGCGCAGTCCAGCGCCGCGGCGGCGTGGCAGCACAACGGCAGGGGCAGGCCCGCCAAGCGATATCGGCTGACCGCGGCCGGGCGCGCGAAGTTGGGCCATACCTACGACGACCTGGCCGTTGCCGCGATGCGCCAGCTCCGCGAGATCGGCGGCGACGACGCCGTCCGGACATTTGCGAGGCGCCGCATCGACACCATCCTTGCGGGAGTAACCGACGGTCCCGACGGCGTTGAATCTACTGCCGATAGGGTTGCCGCGGCGCTGACCAAGGCCGGCTACGCGACCACTGTGACGTCGGTGACGCCGGTGGCTGGGCCGATCCACGGCATCCAGCTGTGCCAGCACCACTGCCCGGTGTCGCATGTCGCCGAAGAGTTCCCGGAGCTGTGCGAGACCGAGCGGGAAGCCTTCGCCGAGATCCTTGGCACCCACGTGCAGCGGCTGGCGACCATCGTCAACGGCGACTGCGCGTGCACGACGCACGTCCCGCTCGCCGAGAGCAGCACTGAAAAGGCAATAACCGTTCGGCGCACAGCCCGCGCCGAAGCCACCACGAGCAAGCAAGGAGCCTCAACATGACGGCTACCCCGGAGACGCAGCTGACCCAGGAAGAGGCCATCGCCTCACTGGGTAAATACGGCTACGGCTGGTCCGACTCCGACGTCGCAGGCGCCAGCGCGCAGCGCGGGCTGTCCGAAGCGGTGGTGCGCGACATCTCTGCCAAGAAGAGCGAGCCCGAGTGGATGCTCGAGGTTCGGCTCAAGGCGCTGCGCACCTTCGACAAGAAGCCGATGCCGAACTGGGGCTCCAACCTCGAAGGCATCCACTTCGACAACATCAAGTACTTCGTGCGCTCCAGCGAGAAGCAGGCCGCAACTTGGGACGACCTGCCCGCCGACATCAAGAACACCTACGACAAGCTCGGCATCCCCGAGGCCGAGAAGCAGCGCCTGGTATCCGGTGTCGCCGCGCAGTACGAATCCGAGGTCGTCTACCACTCCATTCGCGAGGATCTGGAGAAGCTGGGCGTCATCTTCCTCGACACCGACACCGCGCTGAAGGAACACCCGGAGATCTTCAAGCAGTACTTCGGCACCGTGATCCCGGCCGGGGACAACAAGTTCTCCGCGCTGAACACTGCTGTGTGGTCGGGTGGTTCGTTCATCTACGTGCCGAAGGGCGTGCACGTCGACATCCCGCTGCAGGCCTACTTCCGCATCAACACCGAGAACATGGGTCAATTCGAGCGGACGTTGATCATCGTCGACGAGGACGCCTACGTGCACTACGTCGAGGGCTGTACCGCGCCGATCTACAAGAGCGACTCGCTGCACTCGGCGGTCGTCGAGATCATCGTGAAGCCCGGTGGCCGTTGCCGTTACACGACGATCCAGAACTGGTCGAACAACGTCTACAACCTTGTGACCAAGCGCGCCCGCGCCGAGGCCGGCGCCACCATGGAGTGGGTCGACGGCAACATCGGCTCGAAGGTCACGATGAAGTACCCGGCCGTGTGGATGACCGGCGAGCACGCCAAGGGTGAGGTGCTTTCGGTGGCGTTCGCAGGCCCGGGCCAGCATCAGGACACCGGCGCGAAGATGCTGCACCTTGCGCCGAACACGTCGAGCAACATCGTGTCCAAGTCGGTCGCCCGCGGCGGCGGCCGTGCGTCCTACCGCGGCCTGGTTCAGGTCAACAAGGGTGCGCACGGATCGCGGTCGAGCGTGAAATGCGATGCGCTGCTTGTCGACACCATCAGCCGCAGCGACACGTACCCGTATGTCGACATCCGCGAGGATGACGTCACGATGGGCCATGAGGCGACTGTCTCCAAGGTCAGCGAGGACCAGCTGTTCTATCTGATGAGCCGCGGCCTTACCGAGGACGAGGCGATGGCGATGGTCGTGCGCGGCTTCGTCGAGCCGATCGCCAAGGAACTCCCGATGGAGTACGCGCTTGAACTCAACCGGCTGATCGAGCTACAGATGGAAGGCGCGGTCGGCTAGTGGCACAGGACATGACTGCGACTCTGGAGGGCAGGACCAAGGGCGAGATCTTCACATCGTTCGATGTCGACGCCTTTGAGGTGCCGCACGGCCGTGACGAGATCTGGCGTTTCACCCCGCTGAAGCGGCTGCGGGGTCTGCATGACGGCTCTGCGCAAGCCAGCGGCACCGCGACGATCGAGGTGACGGAGCGGCCCGGCGTGACAGTCGAATCCGTGAGCCGCGGCGACGACCGGCTCGGCAACGGCGGGGTTCCCGCCGACCGGGTTGCCGCGCAAGCGTTTTCGTCGTTCAACAGCGCGACGATCGTCACCGTCGACAAGGACACCCAGGTCGGCGAGCCGATCGAGATCGCGGTGACGGGCCCCGGCGAAGGGGCAACGGCCTACGGACACTTGCAGGTACGGGTCGGCGAGCTGGCCGAGGCGGTGGTGGTCATCGACCATCAGGGCAGCGGAACCTACGCCGACAATATCGAATTCGTGGTCGGTGACGCGGCCCGGCTGACGGTCGTGTCGATCGCCGACTGGGCCGACGACGCCTTGCAGGTCAGCTCCCATCACGCGTCACTGGGCAAGGATGCGGTGCTACGTCACGTCGCGGTCACGCTCGGTGGCGATCTGGTACGGCTGACCGCGCGCGTTCGGTTCTGCGCGCCAGGCGGTGACGCCGAGCTGCTCGGCCTGTACTTCGCCGACGACGGCCAGCATTTCGAATCACGGTTGCTCGTCGATCATGCCGAGCCGAACTGCCGCTCCCACGTCACGTACAAGGGTGCGCTGCAAGGTGATCCGGACTCCAACAAGCCCGACGCACACACCGTGTGGGTGGGCGATGTCCTGATCCGTGCCGCGGCAACCGGGACCGACACCTTCGAGACCAACCGAAACCTGGTGCTCACCGACGGCGCCCGCGCCGACTCGGTGCCCAACCTGGAGATCGAGACCGGCGAGATCGCCGGTGCCGGGCATGCCAGCGCCACCGGACGTTTCGACGACGAGCAGCTGTTTTACCTGCAATCCCGAGGTATCCCCGAGGATCAGGCCCGTCGCCTGGTCGTCCGTGGCTTCTTCGGCGAGCTGATACAGAAGATCGCCGTGCCCGCGGTGCGCGAGCGCCTCACCGATGCCATCGAACACGAACTAGAGATAACGGAATCAAGGACAGCCACCTCATGACCACACTCGAAATCAAGGACCTGCACGTCAGCGTCGTCTCCAAGGAAGACGGGTCCGACATCCCGATCTTGAAGGGCGTGAACCTCACCGTGAATTCGGGGGAGACGCATGCCCTGATGGGCCCGAACGGGTCAGGAAAGTCGACGCTGTCGTACGCGGTTGCCGGCCATCCGAAATACACCGTGACATCGGGGTCGATCACGCTCGACGGCCAGGACGTCCTCGAGATGAGCATCGACGAGCGGGCCCGCGCCGGGCTGTTCCTGGCGATGCAATACCCCGTCGAGGTGCCTGGTGTGTCGATGTCGAACTTCCTGCGCACCGCCGCCACCGCCGTGCGGGGCGAGGCGCCGAAGCTGCGGCACTGGGTCAAAGAGGTCAAGGGCGCGATGGAGGGTCTCGACATCGATCCGTCGTTCTCCGAACGCAGTGTCAACGAAGGCTTTTCCGGCGGCGAGAAGAAGCGCCACGAGATCCTTCAGCTCGAAGTGCTCAAGCCGAAGATCGCGATCCTCGACGAGACCGACTCCGGCCTCGACGTCGACGCGCTGCGGGTAGTCAGCGAAGGGGTGAACCGGTATGCGCAGGACGCGCACGGCGGTCTGCTGCTGATCACGCACTACACACGCATCCTTCGCTACATCCAGCCGCAGTTCGTCCACGTGTTCGTGGGCGGCCGCATCGTCGAGTCCGGCGGCCCAGAGCTGGCCGACGAGCTCGACGCCAACGGATACGAGCGCTTCACCCAGGCGGTCGGAGCCTGACATGACCGCGTCGGCGCAGGCGTTGGATCTCACACGGATCCGGGCTGACTTCCCGATCCTGAAGCGGGTGATGCGCGGCGGAAATCAGCTGGCGTACCTGGATTCAGGCGCGACCTCGCAGCGGCCGGTGCAGGTGCTCGACGCCGAGCGTGATTTTCTGACCACTTCCAACGGCGGGGTGCATCGCGGCGCGCACCAGTTGATGGAGGAAGCCACCGACGCCTACGAACAAGGCCGCGCCGACATCGCGACTTTCGTCGGCGCCGAGCCCGACGAGTTGGTGTTCACCAAGAACGCCACAGAGGCGATCAACCTGGTGTCCTACGTATTGGGGGACAACCGCTTCGACGGTGCGGTCGGGCCCGGCGATGTCATCGTCATCACCGAACTCGAGCACCACGCCAACCTGATCCCGTGGCAGGAGCTGGCGCGCCGAACCGGAGCCACGTTGAAGTGGTACGCCGTCACCGACGACGGCCGCATCGACCTGGATTCGCTGGTACTCGACGATCGCGTGAAAGTCGTTTCGTTCAGCCACCATTCGAACGTCACCGGCGCGGTGGCCCCGGTCGGGGAGCTGGTCGCTCGCGCGAAGGCGGTCGGCGCACTGACCCTGCTGGACGCCTGCCAGTCGGTGCCTCACCAGCCGGTCGACTTCCACGCTCTTGGCGTTGACTTCGGGGCCTTCTCCGGTCACAAGATGTTGGGCCCGAACGGCATTGGTGTGCTGTACGGCCGAAGCGAGCTCCTCAATGCGATGCCGCCGTTCATCACGGGCGGCTCGATGATCGAGACCGTGACGATGGAGGAGACCACCTTCGCTCCCGCGCCGCAACGTTTCGAGGCGGGCACGCCGATGACGTCGCAGGTGGTCGGGCTTGCCGCTGCCGCGCGGTATTTGCAAGAGATCGGGATGGAAGCCGTCGAGGCGCACGAGAGGGAATTGGTGGCCGCCGCGCTCGACGGGCTCTCTCGGATCGACGAGGTGCGGATCATCGGGCCGACTTCGATGGAGAACCGCGGCTCGCCGGTGGCGTTCGTCGTCGACGGTGTTCACGCTCACGACGTGGGACAGGTTCTCGATGACGACGGCGTGGCGGTGCGCGTAGGCCACCACTGCGCGTGGCCGCTGCACCGCCGGTTCGGGATCGCCGCGACGGCGCGGGCGTCGTTCGCCGTGTACAACACGCACGACGAGGTAGACCGACTGGTGGCCGGCGTGCGGCACGCGGTGGAATTCTTCGGCAGGGACTGACAGTGCGGCTGGAGCAGCTCTATCAGGAAGTGATCCTCGATCACTACAAGCGCCCGCATCACCGCGGGCTTCGGGAGCCGTACGGTGCCGAGTCCTTTCAGGTGAACCCGACGTGCGGCGACGAGGTCAGGCTGCGCGTGGCACTGAGCGACGACGGCGAGCGGATCGCCGACGTTTCCTATGACGGGCAGGGCTGTTCGATCAGCCAGGCCTCGACATCGGTGTTGACCGATCAGGTGATCGGGGAGAGCGTCGGGGAAGCGCTCAAGACGGTAGCGGCGTTTACCGAGATGATTTCGTCACGCGGAACCGTTGAGGGCGACGAAGATGTAATCGGAGACGGCATTGCATTCGCGGGTGTCGCCAAGTATCCGGCGCGCGTTAAGTGCGCGCTGCTGGGCTGGATGGCATTCAAAGACGCACTGGCTCAGGCCAGCGACGAATTGGAGGAAGACGATGAGCGACACCGCAGTGCCTAACGAGGAACTGATCGCCGACCTCGAGGAGGCGATGCGCGACGTTGTCGACCCCGAACTCGGGATCAACGTAGTCGACCTCGGCCTCGTGTACGGCCTGAACGTGGAGAAGGGCGAGGCCGGTGACGTCGCCCTCATTGACATGACGCTGACGTCGGCGGCCTGCCCGCTGACCGACGTGATCGAGGACCAATCGCGCAGCGCGCTCGTCGGCGCCGGGCTCGTCAACGAGATCAGAATCAACTGGGTGTGGAACCCGCCGTGGGGCCCGGACAAGATCACCGAGGACGGCCGCGAACAGTTGCGGGCTCTAGGTTTTACTGTCTAACCGCTGTTGACGCCGTCACAATGGCCTAATGGTCACGGTGCCGGCGTTCGTCTGGCGCGGCGGTGCTCTACGCCGCGCGCTGACGCTTGGCACGGCTGTCGGGATCTGCCTCGGCGCCCTGGCATGGATCGATTCCGGAGTCCTGCTAGGCGGCGTCATTGCGGCCGTCATCACGGGTGTGCTCTTTGGCATCTTGATGTCTCGGCAAATGGCACGGTATTGGCCAGGCGCCAAACAACTCTCCGGGAAGCACCGCGTTACCGTCGTCGGCACCGCGCGACGCGGCGAGCGCGTCCGCGACTCCGCTTTGGCCGAGGCTGTCATCGACTACCGCGACGGAATACATGCGGCGGCCGAACAGGGTCGACCATTTCGATGGCTGATACCACTCGTTATTGTTGTCAGCCTTGCATCGGCGGTGTGGGACGCGGTGTACGGCTCGTGGGGAAACGTCGTGGCGTCGTGCATCTATCTAGTGGCGTTAGTGGTCGAGTTGTTCTGGTGGCCGAAGCGTCGGGATCAGCTATTGGCCAACGCGGACAGCGCCGCAGAAATGGCTCGACAGATCAACATCTCTGACTAAAGTCAGAGATATGACCGCGGGGATGGTGGCGCAGGTCCGGCGGTTCAACCGCACAGTCACGCAGCGCATCGGCGTGCTCAACGAGAACTTCCTGGCCAGCGACCGCTCGCTCGGCCAGAACAGGCTGCTGTGGGAGATCGGTACCAACGGCTGCGACATCCGCACGCTGCGTGCGCGCCTCGATCTCGACTCCGGTTACCTCAGTCGGCTACTGCGTGCGCTTGAGGCCGGTGGCTTCGTCGTCGTCGAGCCGAGCACGACCGACGGCCGCATCCGGGTCGCCCGGCTCACCAACGGCGGACGCCGCGAACTCCAGACGCTGGACGAGCGCTCCGACGACGCCGCAGCAGCGATCCTGCAACCGCTCAACGACCGGCAGCGCACCGATCTGCTCACGGCGATGGCGGAAGTCGAACGCCTTCTGATCGCCTCGACGGTCGAGGTCCGCGAGTGCGACCCGCGCCACCGCGACGCTCGGTTCTGCCTGCAGACCTATTACGACGAGCTGACCGTCCGGTTCAGCGGCGGCTACGACCCCGCCGTCAGCCCGGTCGCTGATGCCGAGATGACGCCGCCCGAAGGGCTTTTGCTCGTCGCGTGGCTGCACGGCGAGCCCGTCGGCTGCGGTGCGCTGATCTTTTATCCGAATGACGTGGGGTTGGTGAAGCGAATGTGGGTCTCTTCGGATGTACGCGGACTCGGCCTCGGCAGGCGCCTGCTGCTTGAACTGGAGGGCCGGGCCCGAAGCCATGGTGTGCGGCTGATGCGTCTGGAGACCAAGGACGAACTCGGCGAGGCTGTCCAGATGTACCGAACTTCGGGCTATTTGGAGGTCGAACCCTTCAACAACGAGCCCTACGCGGATCACTGGTTCGAGAAGCCGGTTTAACGCTCGGCAAGATCTGGTAACTCAGTCAGTGAGCTTGGAGGAGACCTACCGTCTGGCACGCCCGGTTCATTTTCGGTCGGACGCAGATGGGGTGGCCGACTTGGTCAGTCTTGTGGCTACCACAACGCCAATCGCGATCACGATGAGCATCAGCGCCCACGCCCAGGCCATCGACAATCCCGACGCAAGCTTGCCGGCTGTGAACGCGCCCGCACTTCCGCACAGCCGCAATGCCAGGGACTGAACGGAGAGTACGGTGGCGCGCTCGCTCGACGTCACCGCGCGGTGCGTGAGGTCGTCCAACAATGGCTCGGGCGCGCCGAGCGCGAAGTAGACGCCGAGATAGCCAAGGGCCACAAACAGGAAGATCGGGGCGCTCAATATCGCGACGGCCGCGGCGGTTGCGATCAGCGCCACCACAACTACCGCTCGATATGATCCGAGCTGACGGGACAACGCCGGCGCGACGGCCTGCCCGGCGGCCATCGCGAAGCCACCGAGCGCCGAGAAGACCGCATACGATGCGACCGCGCGACTGTCCCCGCCGAGCAGCTCCGAAATCCACAGCGGCGTGAGCAGTTCGACAGTGGCGAGGACAAGGCCGATCACTCCGCAGAGCATGGCGATCCGGCGGAGTACGCCCGAACCCGCGCACATGCGGACACCGATTCGGATTGTGCGGGGAACATCCGCGAGCACGTGGCGCAGTGTGACGTGCGGGCCGCGCTGCGGTTCCGTCAACCACACGAACTGAGCGATGGCCCGGATCGAGATCACCCCCGCGGCGAGCAGAAACGGTAGTGATAGCGCCACGACGGGCGCGTTGCCGGCGACGGGCAGTGGCACCCAGCCGGCCATCGCGCCGGCCGCGACGCCACCGCCGACCACAGCCCCGATCGCAAGTGCGAGCGAGCCGAAGGAACGCCCCCGGGCGAATGCAGACGTCAGATCCGCCTCGGGATCGATGGCGTGGACCGAGTCGACGTACCAGGCCTGCAGCGGTCCCGAGTCGAGCGCGCGGCCGGCGGCTTCGAGGATGATTCCTGCGGCCAACAGCACGACACCGGCACTTAGCCCGAGCAACAAGGTAGATAACAGGAAGAGCATCGACGCCGCGATCAGCACCGGGCGACGGCCGACCACGTCGGCCAAACCACCCGTGGGCAGCTCCAAGGCCGCTGCCGTGAGCCCGTAGGTCGCGAGCAACGCGCCGATGGTGCCGATGTCGAGCCCGCGTGCCGCAAGGAGCAGGACGAGGACCGGTGCGCAGAGGCCGGTCGGGAGCCAGCAGAGGGCGTTGAGCGCGACGTAGCGGCGGGTGAGTGTCTTGATGTCGACGGTCACGGGATGGCATCTCGGCTTTCGCTGACCACAGATACCGGCAGCGACTTGGGCCGACGACTGAACCGGTTCTGGTGCCATGCCAGCTCAGCGGGCGGTGTGGTTAGCGTGAGCTGGTGCAGGCGCGGCAACATGACGTCGAACGCGACGAGTGCCTGCCGGCGTGCCAAGGCGGCGCCCGGGCAGAAGTGCGCGCCGTGACCGAAGGCCATGTGCTTGTTGTCTGTGCGAGTCGGGTCGAACCGTTCCGGGGCCGCGAACCGCAGCGGATCACGGTTGGCGGACGCGAAATCCACGACCACGGCGCTGCCTGCCGGAATGACGGTGTCCCCGACCGGCACGTCCGCGGTGGCAAATCGGGTCCAGGACGCGCGGGTGGGTGTGATGTAGCGGAGGAGCTCTTCGAGCGCCATTGGCATCAGCTCTGACCGCCGCGACAGCAGCTGGCCCAGCCGGGGAGCCGTCAGGAAAGTCAGGGCGCTGGTGCTGAGAAAGCTGACCATCGTCTCGTATCCGGCGACGACCATCAGGGAAGCGGTGCCGATCGTCTCGGCGTCGGTGAGCCGACCCTCGTCTCTGGCCGCAGCGAGCGCGCTGCACAAATCTTCGTCCGGCTGCTTTGCCTTCGCCGTCAGGAGCGTAGCCATGTAGTCGTCGAGTGCGCCGCCGCCGACCGTGCTGACATCGGGGTCCAGCAGCGTGGAGTCGTCCGACCAAATGTGGACCTGGGCACGGTCAACCTCGGGCACTCCGAGGAGGTCGCAAATCACCTCGAATACGACCGGCAGAACGAAATCCGCGACGAGGTCGCCCGCGCCTCGCGCCAAAAGGGCGTTGAAAAGGTCGTCCGCCCGCCGTTTCATTTCGTCGAGCTGCGCGGCGTAACTCCGCTGAGACAGGGCGGCCGCCACTGCGCGACGAAGACGGTTGTGCTGCGGGGCGTCACACAGCTGCATGCTCGTACCGCGACGTTGACTGACTACAGGCTGCGAGGTGATGTCGGGATGCAGGCCGGCATCGTTGGCCGGATCGTTCGATAAGCGTTGGTCCGACAACACGACGAGCGCTTCGGCGAAGCCCTCCACCAGGTATCTGCGGTCGGCCACCCGCCTGACCGATGAAGTATCTCCCGCGGTCATGACACACCGCCCTCATGAGTTGGGGGGCGACGCTGATGCGTCGCCCCCCAGTATCCAAGTACCGATCAGTACCTGTAAGCGAAAGCGAACGTATCCGCATTCGCCTCCATGGCGGGCATCGCGAGCATTTCCTCGAGCACGATCAGCTCGAAGGCGGTGTCGACGTCGATGATGGTGGCGTTCATTTGGGTTTCCTCCCGGTCTTTTCGGCCGCTGATTGCGGCTTGGGACTAATAGTCCTGGTCAAGAACGGGGTCCGTAATCGCTGGCAAGCCAGATTTTCACACCAGGCAAGCAAGGGTTTCCTATCTGCCAGGTAAGGAACCCTGGCCCCGCAAACGCCCCGCATGGCTCCGAAGGGTGCGAACTGGACGTGTAACGCTTAGCTCCGATCGGACAACTGAAGTGCAGGAGTCCGGAGAGGAGCCACGATGGCCGATGGGTTCGACGACGTCTATGTCGCCACCCGCCGCCAGCTGCGCGGCGTCGCCGAAAGCTTGATCGCGGGGCCGCAATACCGCGCCTTGGGCACCATCCGCCTCGCGGTGCGTTCCGACGGCTTCACCGGGGTCACCATTCCGATCGCCGTGCATGGGACCGAGTTGGTCTTTCCAAATGGCAGTGTCGCACTCGATGGTCCGGTAAGCGCGATCGCCGCTGGTTTCGACCCTGGCCCACCCGACGGCGTCTACGACGTCATAGACCCGTTGCCTGCCGATGCCGTTCTCAGTCTCGACGCGGGTGCCGCCGAGTGGATTCACCGCAGTCACTACGCCGGCGGCCACGCCATCAAGAATGTTCTGCCAGAACAGCATCCGGTGCTGTGGCCCGAGCACTTCGACGTCGCGGCCACCGAGGACGAAGTCAACTACGGCGTCTCCGCGGGCGACGACCATCACCCGACCCCATACGCGTACGTCGGACCGTGGGCCCGGCAAACCGGAGCGTTTTGGAATGCGCCGTTCGGAGCGCTGTATCCGCTCGATCCCGCACACGATGTCGACGCCCTCGCATCGCACATCTCCGACTTCTTTGAACGCGGCCGAAGGGAACTAGATCGTGGACGTTGACCTGGACTTCAGCGACCTCCGGGCGCTGTTCATCAATTGCACGTTGAAGCGGTCGCCGGAGACCAGCAATACCCAGGGTCTCATCGACATCAGCACGCAAATCATGGAGAAACACGGCGTCGCGGTGGACGTCGTACGCGCCGTCGATCATGACATCGCCACCGGGGTATGGCCGGACATGCGCGAGCACGGGTGGGCCACCGATGACTGGCCCGCGATCTTCGACAAGGTGCTGGCATCCGATATTTTGGTGCTGGCCGGTCCGATCTGGTTGGGCGACAACAGTTCTGTGATGAAGCAGGTGCACGAACGCCTTTATGGCGGATCGCATCTGCTCAACGACGCCGGCCAGTATCTCTATTACGGCCGTGTCGGGGGATGCTTGATCACCGGCAACGAGGACGGGGTCAAACACTGTGCGCAGAATGTGCTCTACACGCTGCAACACATCGGCTATACGATCCCACCGCAGGCCGATGCCGGCTGGATTGGCGAAGCCGGGCCAGGACCGTCGTACCTGGATCCCGGATCCGGCGGGCCGGAAAACGACTTCACCAACCGCAACACGACCTTCATGACATGGAATCTCTTGCATCTCGCTCGGATGTTCAAGACGAGCGGAGGTGTTCCAGCACACGGAAACATCCGGTCCGGATGGGACGCCGGATGTCGTTACGACTTCGCCAATCCCGAATACCGGTGAGCGGTTACCGTGGGCGTGATGACTGAAACAGTCGACGAAACGGCGCTGATCGCCGGACTGCGCGACGGCGATGACACCTCCTTCGCCCAACTCGTCGACCGGCACACCCCTTCGCTGCTGCGGGTGGCGCGCGGATACGTGCCGAGCCACGAGATCGCCGAAGAGGTGGTCCAGGAGACGTGGATCGCGCTCCTCAAGGGCATCGACAACTTTGAAGGCCGGTCCTCTTTGCGCACTTGGCTTTTCGCGGTGATGATCAACATCGCCAAGGCGCGGGGTGTGCGTGAGCGCCGAGACGCGGACGCGGCCATCGCGGCCTATACGGGCGGCACTGTCGACGCTGCCCGGTTCCGCACGGGTGAGGACCCGTGGCCCGGCCATTGGCGGGAGGGCCAAGAACCGTCCCCGTTCCCGGATACTCCGGAAGGTTCAGTTCTTGGCAACGAACTTGTCGACCTTGCCCGCGGCGAACTCGACAGGCTGCCCGATCGGCAGCGTGTGGTCGTCACTCTGCGCGACATGCTCGGATTCGACTCCAGCGAGGTGTGCGAACTTCTCGACATCAGCATCGCCAACCAACGCGTGCTGCTGCACCGCGGCAGGGCAGCGGTCCGCGCTGTGCTCGAGGATTATTTGGAGGACCGCTAATGACAGGCCTGGACGCGATGGACTGCAATGAACTCGTCGAACTCGTTTCGGCGTATCTCGACGGGTCACTAGATTTGGAAACCCGGGCACGTTTCGACACGCACCTGCTCGAGTGCGACGGTTGCGAGAACTATCTGCAGCAGTTCCGCGAAACTGTGCGGACCGTGGGCAAGATCCGCGACGACGAACTCGACCCTGCGTTCCGCAGCCGCCTGCTCGACGCGTTCAAGGACTTCCGGTGATCACCGCCGAGCAGTTTGCGCTGATCATATGGTGGGAACATACAGAATTACCCCAGCGTTAGGAACATCGTGGCTACGCGAGACATCACCGCCGAAGAGTTCAACGACACCATCACCGATAACGACATCGTGCTGGTGGATTTCTGGGCGTCGTGGTGCGGCCCATGTAAGGCCTTCGCGCCGACGTTCGCCGCTTCCTCGGAGGAGCATCTGGACGTCGCGTACGTAAAGGTCGACACCGAGGCGCAGCAGGAGCTTGCCGCCGCGGCCGACATCCGCTCCATCCCGACGTTGATGGCCTTCAAGAAGGGCAAGCTGGTGTTCAACCAGGCGGGTGCCCTGCGACCGGCGCAGCTGGAGGAACTCGTGCAGCGGATCAAGGAGTTCGACATCGACGCCGCGATCGCCGCTGAAGGCAACGGCGAACCGAGCTGATCGGGCGCACGCGATAGCGTGCAGTCCGTGACCGAGCAAAACAACTTCGTCCTCGTCGACCGCCCACGGGCAGGCGTCGCGCTAGTGACGCTCAACCGGCCCGAGCGGATGAACTCGATGGCCTTCGACGTGATGGTCCCGCTCAAAAAGGTGCTCGAAGTGCTGACGCATGACAACTCGACGCGGGTGATTGTGCTCACAGGGGCCGGTCGCGGGTTCTCGTCGGGAGCCGACCACAAGTCCGCCGGTTCGGTGCCGCATATCGACGGCCTGACTCGGCCGACGTTTGCGCTCCGGTCGATGGAGGTGCTCGACGACGTCATCCTCTCGCTGCGCAAGATGCACCAACCGGTCATCGCCGCGGTCAACGGCGCCGCAATCGGTGGCGGGCTGTGTTTGGCGCTGGCATGCGACATCAGAGTCGCAGCGTCAGGGGCGTATTTCCGCGCTGCGGGCATCAACAACGGCCTCACCGCCAGCGAGCTGGGCCTGTCGTACCTGCTGCCCCGCGCGATCGGCACGTCGCGAGCCTTCGAGCTGATGCTCACCGGGCGTGACGTCGACGCCGAGGAAGCCGAACGCATCGGCCTGGTCTCCCGCGCTGTACCCGAGGACGACCTCCTCGAGGAGTGTTTCCGGCTTGCCGAGCAGATGGCGGCGTTCTCCCGGCCCGGTATCGAGTTGACCAAGCGCACACTGTGGAGTGGACTGGACGCCGCTAGCCTGGAGGGGCACATGCAGGCCGAGGGCCTGGGACAACTCTTCGTGCGCCTGCTCACCGCCAACTTCGAGGAAGCGGTCGCCGCGCGCGCCGAGAAGCGCCCAGCGGTCTTCACCGACGACAAGTAACCACACAAGAACAAATGGAGAGTGCAGCGTGATCACCGCAACGGACCTGGAGGTCCGCGCCGGAGCGCGCACGCTGCTGTCCACAGACGGTTCCTCCCTGCGGGTGCAGCCGGGCGACCGCATCGGCCTAGTCGGCCGCAACGGCGCCGGTAAGACCACCACCATGCGCATCCTCGCAGGCGAAGGCGAGCCGTACGCGGGCACCATCGCGCGCACCGGGGAAATCGGTTACCTGCCACAAGATCCCAAAGAGGGCGACCTCGACATGCTGGCCCGCGACCGGGTGCTGTCCGCGCGCGGCCTCGACACGCTACTGGCCGATCTGGAGAAGCAGCAGGCCCTGATGGCCGAGGTCGCAGACGACGCCGCCCGCGATAAGGCCATCCGCCGCTACGGCCAACTCGAGGAGCGATTCGCCGCGCTCGGCGGGTATGCCGCCGAAAGCGAAGCGGGCCGGATATGCGCGAGTCTTGGCCTGCCCGAACGGGTTCTGACGCAGCCGCTGCACACGCTGTCGGGCGGTCAGCGCCGTCGGGTCGAGCTGTCGCGGATCCTGTTCGCCGCATCGGATACCGGCTCCGGTTCGGCGACCACACTGCTTCTCGACGAGCCAACGAACCACCTCGACGCCGACTCGCTGGGCTGGTTGCGCGAGTTCCTGCGCGGGCACACCGGCGGGCTCGTCGTCATCAGCCACAACGTCGACCTGCTCGCAGACGTGGTCAACCGCGTGTGGTTCCTGGACGCCGTGCGCGGTGAAGTCGACGTCTACAACATGGGCTGGCAGAAATACCTCGACGCCCGCGCGACCGACGAACAGCGTCGCAGGCGCGAGCGTGCCAACGCGGAGCGCAAGGCCTCGGCCCTGCGCACCCAGGCTGCCAAGATGGGTGCCAAGGCCACCAAAGCCGTTGCGGCGCAGAACATGCTGCGCCGTGCCGACCGGATGATGGCGGCGCTCGACGAGGAGCGGGTGGCCGACAAGGTCGCCAGGATCAAGTTCCCGACGCCCGCCGCGTGCGGCCGCACCCCGCTGGTGGTCAAGGGCCTGACCAAGAACTACGGCTCACTGGAGGTGTTCTCCGGCGTCGACCTCGCCATCGACCGCGGTTCCCGCGTCGTCGTGCTTGGCCTGAACGGGGCCGGCAAGACGACGTTGCTGCGGTTGTTGGCGGGAGTCGAGACACCCGATGCCGGGGGACTGGAGCCCGGCTACGGTCTCAAGCTCGGCTACTTCGCCCAGGAGCATGACACGCTCGACAACACCGCGACGGTGTGGCAAAACATTCGCCACGCGGCACCCGATACTGGCGACCAAGAGTTGCGAGGACTGTTGGGCGCCTTCATGTTCAGCGGTCCACAGCTCGAACAGCCGGCGGGCACACTGTCCGGCGGCGAGAAGACGCGCCTCGCGCTCGCGGGCCTTGTCGCGTCGACGGCCAACGTGCTTTTGCTCGACGAGCCGACCAACAACCTCGACCCGGCATCGCGCGAGCAGGTGCTCGACGCGCTGCGTTCCTACGTCGGCGCCGTGGTGTTGGTGACGCACGACCCTGGCGCCGCGGAGGCACTCGACCCTCAGCGCGTGGTTCTGCTTCCCGACGGCACCGAGGACTTCTGGTCCGATGACTATCGCGATCTGATCGAGTTGGCCTGAGTCGAATTGCGAACCGTTTCATTAATTCCGCCCGCTTGGGTGTAGCAGGTTCTTACGCTGGGTATGCGTCGGGGCATCAGAAACGGGGAGGTGCCGATGAAGAAATTGAACAGGTCAAGAGACCAGGTGCTGAACGAGTTGCGTAGCGCTTACGAGGGGGGCGCGAGCATTCGCACGTTGGTGGCTTCCACCGGCCGCTCATACGGTTCGATCCACAGCATGTTGCGCGAATCGGGTACGAGGATGCGCAGCCGCGGTGGTCCGAACCATCGCAGTAGACGCGCCAGCTGAACGGCTACGGCTGACGGACCGACGCTTCGACGAGGTCGAGTACTGCGCTGAGCTTTTCGGGATCATCGCCCGACGCCAGCCGGGCGACCAGGCCGTCGAGCACCAGGTCGAGGTACGTCTGCAGCACGGCGCTGGGTACATCGTCGCGCAGCCGACCAGCCTGCTTCTGCTTGCGCAGGCGCGCGGTGGTCGCCGCCGACAGCTCCGCTGACCGCTCGGACCAGCCGCGGTTGAACACCGGATCGTTGCGCAGCTTGCGCGCGATTTCCAGGCGGGTCGCCAGCCAGTCGAACTGATCGGGTGCGGCCAGCATGTCCCGCATCACCTGGACAAGGCCCTCCCGCGAAGCGACATCCGCCATCTTCTCGGCGTCCTCATGTGCCAACTCGAAGAACAGCGTGTCCTTGTCGCGGAAATGATGGAAGATCGCACCGCGCGACAGCCCGATCGTCTGCTCGAGCCGCCGCACGGTCGCCTTGTCGTAGCCGTATTCGGCGAAGCAGCGCCGGGCGCCGTCGAGAATCTGGCGGCGACGCGCCGCCAAATGGTCGTCGGTTACCCGGGGCATGGTCTGCTTACGTCTTCAACATGTTGCGTAGGACGTACTGCAGGATGCCGCCGTTGCGGTAGTAGTCCGCTTCGCCTGGGGTGTCGATGCGCACCACGGCGTCGAACTCCACTGCCTTCCCGCCTTCCTTCGTGGCCTTCACATGCACTGTCTTCGGCGTCTTGCCGTCGTTGAGCGCCTCGATGCCGGTGATGTCGAACGTCTCGGTGCCGTCCAGTTTGAGCGAGGCGGCGGACTCGCCCTCGGGGAACTGCAGCGGGATGACGCCCATGCCGATCAGGTTCGAGCGGTGGATGCGCTCGAAGGACTCGGTGATCACCGCCCTGACGCCGAGCAGGCTGGTGCCCTTGGCCGCCCAGTCCCGCGACGAGCCGGATCCGTACTCCTTACCGCCGAGCACGACCAGCGGAATATCCTGCGCTGCATAATTTTGCGCGGCATCGTAGATGAACGCCTGCTCGCCGCCGTTGGTGAAGTCGCGGGTGTAGCCGCCAGAAACGTCGTCGAGCAGCTGGTTGCGCAGCCGGATGTTGGCGAACGTGCCGCGGATCATCACCTCGTGGTTGCCACGGCGTGAGCCGTAGGAGTTGTAGTCCTTCTTGTCCACGCCGTGCTCGTCGAGGTACTGCGCGGCCGGGGTGCCCGGCTTGATGCTGCCCGCGGGGGAGATGTGGTCGGTGGTCACCGAATCACCCAGCAACGCCAGCACTCTGGCGCCGGAGATGTCCGTCACCGCCGCCGGCTCGGCGGGCATACCGTCGAAGTACGGTGGCTTGCGCACGTAGGTCGACTTGGAATCCCACTCGAACGTGTTGCCCTCGGGAGTCGGCAGGTTGCGCCACCGGTCGTCGCCCTTGAAGACGTCGGAGTAGTTCTTGACGAACATCTCGGTGTTGATTGCCGAGGCAATGGTGTCATTGATGTCCTTCTGCGACGGCCAGATGTCCTTGAGGAAGACGTCGTTGCCGTCGTTGTCCTTGCCAAGCGGCTCCGACTCGAAGTCGAAGTCCATCGTGCCCGCCAGTGCATAGGCGATGACCAGCGGCGGCGACGCGAGGTAGTTCATCTTCACGTCGGGGTTGATGCGGCCCTCGAAGTTGCGGTTGCCCGAGAGCACCGCGGTGACGGACAGGTCGGCGTCGTTGATCGCCTCGCTGATGTCCTCCGGCAGCGGTCCCGAGTTGCCGATACACGTCGTGCAGCCGTAGCCGACCAGATAGAAGCCGAGCTTCTCCAGATACGGCCACAGGCCGGCCTTGTTGTAGTAGTCGGTGACGACCTGCGAGCCGGGCGCCATTGTCGTCTTCACCCACGGCTTCGACGTCAGGCCCTTGTCGACCGCGTTCTTGGCGAGCAGTGCCGCGCCGAGCATCACCTCGGGGTTGGAGGTGTTGGTGCACGACGTGATCGCGGCGATCACCACCGCGCCGTGGTCGATGACGCAATCACCGCGTTCCGTGGATTTCACGGTGACCGGCTTGCTCGGCCTGCCCTCGGCACCGCTGGCTGCCGACGCGACATCGACGGAGCCGTTTTCGGCGAATGACAGCACCGCGGGGTCGCTTGCCGGGAAGCTCTCCTCGACGGCCTCATCGAGCTTCGTGTGCTCGGCAGGCAGATTCTCCTCGACGTAGTTGTGAATGTCCTTGCGGAAAGCCGTCTTTGCGTCCGACAGCGCGATGCGGTCCTGCGGGCGCTTCGGCCCGGCGATCGACGCGACGACATCCGACAGGTCCAGTTCGATGTATTCCGAGAACTTCGGCTCGCGCTTGGGGTCGTGCCACATGCCCTGTTCCTTGGCGTAGGCCTCGACCAATGCCAGCTGCTGCTCGCTGCGGCCGGTCATTCGCAGGTAGTCGATGGTGACCTCGTCGATCGGGAAAATCGCTGCGGTGGAACCGAATTCGGGGCTCATGTTGCCCAGCGTGGCGCGGTTGGCCAGAGGCACCTCGGCGACCCCTTCGCCGTAGAACTCGACGAACTTGCCGACCACGCCATGCTTACGCAGCATCTCGGTGACGGTGAGCACCACGTCGGTGGCGGTCACCCCCGGCTGGCGCTCGCCGGAGAGCTTGAAGCCGACAACGCGCGGAATGAGCATCGAGACGGGCTGGCCGAGCATCGCGGCCTCGGCCTCGATGCCGCCGACACCCCAACCCAGAACGCCGAGGCCGTTCTCCATAGTGGTGTGCGAGTCGGTGCCAACACAGGTGTCCGGGTAGGCGACACCGTTGCGCTCCATCACGACGCTCGCCAGGTACTCGATGTTGACCTGATGCACGATGCCGGTGCCAGGCGGCACGACCTTGAAGTCGTTGAACGCACCCTGACCCCAGCGCAGGAACTGGTAGCGCTCACCGTTGCGCTCGTATTCGATCTCGACGTTGCGCTCGAACGCGTTCGCAGTCCCGAACAGGTCGGCGATCACCGAGTGATCGATCACCAGGTCGGCGGGCGCCAGCGGATTCACCTTTTCGGGATCACCGCCGAGGTCGCCGACCGCCTCCCGCATGGTGGCCAGGTCGACGATGCAGGGCACACCGGTGAAGTCCTGCATGATCACCCGGGCAGGCGTGAACTGGATTTCTACGCTCGGGTCGGCCGAGGGATCCCAATTCGCGATGGCCTCGACATGGTCCTTGGTGATGTTGGCGCCGTCCTCGGTGCGCAGCAGATTCTCGGCGAGCACCTTGAGGCTGTAGGGAAGTTTCTCGGTACCGGGTACCGCGTCAAGGCGGTAGATCTCGTAGCTCTCGTCCCCGACTTTGAGCGTGTCGCGGGCCCCAAACGAATTGACCGAATCTTTGCTGCTCACATCAACTCCCGGCTAGATATCGCCGCGACGGGCTGTGTCGTCGGCGCCCATAATCCTAACAGTACGCTTGTCCTGCAATACACCCCAGGGGTGGTCTAAGTCTTGTACGTGCGAGCGAGTGCTGCCACCCACATACCCACTAATCGAGTACCGTGCCCATGTGACCGGACCGCACGTCATCCCGTTTCTGCCGACGTACATTCCGCCCGATGTGGACATCAATCAGGTCAAGGCCGATGTCGCCGACGACGGCGTGAGCGTTCCGCCCGCTGACGCCGGCGATGTGCCCGCACTCCGTCAGGTCGTGGAAGAGGCCAAGCAAAAGGGCATTGACCTCAAGATCGTCGTCATCGAGAAGAACCCGCCGATCGACACCCCGCTGCGCGATATCGCGACCGAGGTCGGCCACGCCTACCCGGGGTCCACGGTGTTGGCGATCAGCCCCTGGTTCGCGGGCACCTACAGCACGACCTTCGACCGCGTCACTCTGGAAGCGGGCCAGGACGTCGCCAAGACGGGCGATCCGGTGCAGTCTTCGAAGAATTTCGCCAGTGAGTTGACGACGCCGCATTTTCCCTGGACGCCATTCACGATTGTGGTCGTACTCGGGGTGGTGGTGGCCGTTGTCGCCACCCGCATTCTGCAGGTTCGTGGCAAACGCGCCGCCGCGGCGGGCACCCCATCGGACACTGCTAACTGAGCTATTTCGGCCCGCTCGGCAAATTCGAACGTCACCATTCGATAACGCTACATTCAATTACAAAGCTGTAATTTGTGACTAAAGTTTCCTTAGCGTCAGATGTGACGTACCGTGCAATCGGTGGCTGATGTTGCAGTTGTGATTATTGTGACATCTCATAGGCGCCCACGAATGTGCCGGCACGTTCGCGTTGAGCCATAGGAGATTTGACTCGCATGAGACGCACCCTTCGGGCCTGCGCAATTCCGCTTGTCATCGGAATGCTGCTCGCTATGCCCGGCGTGGCCGTCGCGCAACCGGGCAACCAGGACATCGCCGGCCTCGTGGCCGCGGTCGCCAACGCCAACCAGAAGCTCCAGGATCTCGGCGCCGCGATTCAGACCCAACAGGAAAGTGTCAACAAGGCGATCGTCGACGTGCAGACCGCACGCGATAACGCGGCCACTGCCCAACACGAGGTCGACGCCAGCGCTCAGCGTGTGCAGGAGGCGAACACCGCGATCACGGCGGCACAGCAGCGCTTCGATACCTTCGCTGCCGCAACATATGTCAACGGCCCGTCCGATTCGTACCTCACCGCCAGCGATCCCGCCGACATCATCAACACCGCGGCCGCCGGTCAGACGTTGTCGGTCAGCTCGCAACAGGTGATCACCAATCTTCAGCGGGCCCGCACCGAGCAGGTGAACAAGGAATCCGCCGCGCGGCTGGCCAAGCAGAACGCCGATGCGGCCGTCGCGGACGCGGAGGCCAGCCAGCACACGGCTGTCTCAGCACTGACGCAGGCACAGCAGACCTTTGGATCGCAGCAGGCCGAGCTGGACCGGTTGACATCCGAACGCGCCGCCGCGCAGGCCAGGCTCGATCAGGCGCGCAACTGGTCGGCGCCGGTGGCAGGCCCGCCAGCCGCTCAACCCGCCGCGAACCCAACCGGAGACGCCGCGGCCAACTGGGACCGCGCACCCGGTGCGCGCAATCCGAGCGCAGGCAATTGGGACAGCCTGTGGGATCCGACGCTGCCCGCGATCCCCAGCGCATTCGTCAGCGGTGATCCGATCGCGATCATCAACACGATCCTGGGCTACGCGTCGACGTCGGCACAGGTCACCCAGCAGATGGGCCACAACTTCCTCCAGAAGCTCGGCCTCGTCCCGACGCCAAGCGGCTACACCAACGGTGCGATTCCCCGCGTCTACGGCCGTCAGGCCACCGAGTATGTGATCAACCGCGGCCTCGCCGTGAGGGGCACGCCCTATTCGTGGGGTGGCGGCAATGCGGCGGGCGCCAGCCGCGGAATCGATTCCGGCGCAGGCACGGTCGGATTCGACTGCTCCGGCCTGATGCTCTACATGTTCGCCGGCGTCGGCATCAAGCTCGACCACTACTCGGGCTCCCAGTACAACGCGGGCCAAAAGATTCCGTCATCGCAGATGCGTCGCGGCGACATGATCTTCTACGGCCCGAACGCCAGCCAGCACGTCGCGATGTACCTCGGCGACGGCCAGATGCTCGAGGCTCCTTACACGGGGTCCGTGGTGAAGGTCTCGCCGGTGCGCACTAGCGGCATGACCCCCTACGTGACCCGACTAGTCGAATGGTGATTCGTCTGCGCCGCATTGCGATGGCACTACTGGTGACCGCCGGACTACTTCTTGGCCTTGCCGCGCCCGCCCTGGCCGAGCCCGACGCCGGGCAGTGGGATCCGACACTGCCGAAATTGATCAGCTCCGGCG
Source organism: uncultured Actinomycetota bacterium (assembly GCA_963766465.1). Classification (GTDB taxonomy): domain Bacteria; phylum Actinomycetota; class Actinomycetes; order Mycobacteriales; family Mycobacteriaceae; genus Mycobacterium. The sequence goes on along the minus strand of CAVXZT010000007.1, from coordinate 52,932 downwards.
CGCCTGGTGATCCGCTGGCAATCGCCAACGCGTCGATCGCCGCCACCACGCAGGCCACTCAGGCCACGATGGACCTCGGCCGAAAGTTCTTGAGCAGTTTGGGATTTGGCCCGGCTCCGAGCGCGGGCGTCGCGCCGGGTCGGGTGCGCGGACCGCAGGCCATCGAGTATGCGATCCGCCGCGGCGCTTCTCAGATGGGCGTTCCGTATTCGTGGGGCGGTGGAAAGCCGACCGGGCCCACCACCGGCGTCGACTCAGGCGCCAACACCGTCGGATTCGACTGCTCGGGCTTGACCCAGTTCTCGTTCGCCGGGGTCGGCGTGCTGATCCCCAAGTACTCCGGCGACCAGTACGACACCGGACGCAAGGTGCCGATATCGCAGGCCAAGCGCGGCGACTTGTTGTTCTGGGGTCCCGGCGGGAGCCAGCACGTCGCTCTGTATCTCGGCGGCGGTCAGATGCTGGAGGCCTCTGGTAGCGCAGGCAAGGTCACTGTGAGCCCGGTCCGTCGAGGCGGCCTGCAGCCCTATGCCGCCCGGATAATCGAATCCTGAGCGGGGCCTGAGTTAATCCTGAGCACTCCCGTTGAATGCGTGCCGACCAGGCGACACTTCGCTGGGCAACGTCGACGTATTCCGAACTGCCTGGAATAGTTGACGGCGAGCGCGTGGCCAACTCCGGCCAACGCAGTTGCGACCAGCGTCTTAATAGATGTGGAAGGACCCTTAATGACGTCACCGAGTGGGCCGCCCCAGGGCGCTGGAGGATATTCCGGACAGGCTCCGACCCAGGGCTACAACCCGGGCACTCCCGGCTCCCACGCCGCGCCGACGAACAACGGAGGCCTGCAGCAGGAGGTCCATACCCTCGAGCGCGCCATCTTCGAGGTCAAGCGGATCATCGTCGGCCAGGACCAGCTGGTCGAGCGGATGCTGGTCGGCCTGCTCGCCAAGGGGCACGTGCTGCTCGAGGGTGTGCCCGGTGTGGCCAAGACGCTGGCGGTGGAGACGTTCGCCAAGGTCGTCGGCGGCACGTTCGCGCGCATCCAGTTCACCCCTGACCTGGTGCCCACCGACATCGTCGGCACCAGGATCTACCGCCAGGGCAAGGAGGAGTTCGACATCGAGCTCGGCCCGGTGGTGGTGAACTTCCTGCTCGCCGATGAGATCAACCGTGCGCCTGCCAAGGTGCAGTCCGCGCTGCTGGAGGTCATGGCCGAACGCAAGATCTCGATCGGCGGCAAGACGTTCCCGCTGCCCGCGCCGTTCCTGGTGATGGCAACCCAGAACCCGATCGAGCAAGAAGGCGTGTACGCCCTGCCGGAGGCGCAGCGCGACCGCTTCCTGTTCAAGCTCAACATCGACTACCCGACGCCCGAGGAAGAGCGCGAGATCGTCTACCGGATGGGTGTCAAGCCACCGGAGCCCAAGCAGATCCTCGCCCCCGGTGACCTGCTGCGGCTGCAGGAGGTGGCCGCCAACAACTTCGTCCACCACGCGCTCGTCGATTACGTGGTCCGCATTGTCACCGCGACGCGTGCGCCCGAGAAGTTCGGCATGCCCGACGCCAAGGCGTGGATCGCCTACGGCGCCTCGCCGCGCGCGTCGCTTGGCATCATCGCGGCGTCGCGGGCACTGGCCCTGGTTCGCGGTCGTGACTACGTGGTCCCGCAGGACGTCGTCGAGGTCATTCCTGACGTGCTGCGGCATCGACTCGTGCTGACCTACGACGCGCTGGCCGACGAGATCTCCGCCGAGACGGTGATCAACCGGATCATGCAGACGGTGGCCTTGCCACAGGTGAACGCGATTCCGCAGCAAGGTCATTCGGTGCCGCCGGTGATGCCCGCCGCAGCGGCCGCGGCCAGCGGTCGGTGATAGCGCTCTGTGACTACGTCCAGACGCACCGTTGACCTGCCGTCGCTGAAGCGCGGGGAGATCCGTGACCCCGCGCTGACCGCGGCGCTGCGCAAGCTGGAGCTGACGGTGCGCCGCAAGCTCGACGGCGTGCTGCACGGTGACCACCTCGGTCTACTGCCCGGCCCGGGATCGGAGCCGGGGGAGTCGCGGATCTATCAGCCGGGTGACGATGTGCGCCGGATGGACTGGGCGGTCACCGCGCGCACCAACCATCCGCACGTCCGGCAGATGATCGCTGACCGTGAGCTGGAGACCTGGCTGGTGATCGACATGTCGGCCAGCCTGGATTTCGGCACGACCGGCTGCGAGAAGCGCGACCTTGCGGTGGCGGCGGCCGCGGCGATCACGTTCCTCAACAGCGGTGGCGGTAACCGGATCGGCGCGATCATCGCCAACGGCGAATCTGTACGGCGGGTGCCTGCGCTGTCGGGTCGGATGCACGAGCAGGAAATGCTGCGCACCATTGCCACCATGCCCAAGGCGTCGACGGGCGTGCGTGGGGACCTTGCCGAGGTCATCGACGCGCTGCGGCGGCCCGAGCGACGCCGTGGCATGGCGGTGATCATCAGCGACTTCCTCGGCCCGATCAACTGGATGCGTCCGCTGCGGGCCATCGCGGGACGGCACGAGGTGCTCGGCATCGAAGTCCTCGACCCGCGCGACGCGGAACTGCCGCCCATCGGCGACGTCATCCTGCAGGACACCGAGACCGGCGTCACCCGTGAGTTCACCGTCGACGAGCAGCTGCGCGCCGACTTCGAGAAGGCCGCGGCTACGCACCACGCCGAGGTGGCGCGAACGCTGCGGCGCTGCGGCGCTCCGCTTCTCTCTCTGCGCACCGACAGGGACTGGATCGCCGACGTCGTCCGCTTTGTCGCCAACCGGAAGCGCAGCGGCGCCATGGCCGGGCGATGAGCGCTCGCGACCGCCATAATCCTGCGAAATGACAACTAGCACATGACTTTACCGTTGCTCGGCCCGATGACGCTGTCGGGCTTCGAACACGCGTGGTTCTTTCTGTTCCTCATCGTCGTTCTCGGAATCGCCGCTCTGTACATCGTCGTTCAGTTGGCCCGGCACAAGCGGATGCTGCGCTTCGCGAACATGGAGTTGCTGGAAAGTGTTGCGCCCAAACGCCCCTCGCGCTGGCGGCACCTCCCTGCGATCCTGCTGGTGCTGTCGCTGCTGTTGTTCACGGTCGCAATGGCTGGACCGACGAACGATGTGCGGATTCCGCGTAACCGTGCGGTCGTGATGTTGGTGGTCGACGTGTCGCAGTCCATGCGGGCCACCGACGTGTCTCCGAGCCGGCTGGCCGCGGCCCAGGAGGCCGCCAAGCAGTTCGCAGACCAGCTCACGCCCGGAATCAACCTCGGGCTGATTGCCTACGCGGGCACCGCCACCGTGCTCGTGTCGCCGACCACCAACCGTGAGGCCGCCAAGCTGGCGATCGACAAGCTGCAATTGGCGGATAGGACGGCGACCGGTGAGGGCATCTTCACCGCCCTGCAGGCCATCGCCACCGTCGGCGCGGTGATCGGTGGTGGCGACGAGCCGCCGCCTGCCCGCATCGTGTTGATGTCTGACGGTAAGGAGACGGTGCCTTCGAATCCCGACAATCCCAAGGGCGCCTACACCGCGGCGCGGACGGCCAAGGATCAAGGTGTGCCGATCTCGACGGTGTCGTTCGGTACGCCGTACGGCTACGTCGAGATCAATGACCAGCGCCAGCCGGTGCCGGTCGACGACGAGATGCTCAAGAAGATCGCCGATCTGTCCGGCGGCGAGGCGTATACCGCATCGAGCCTGGAGCAGCTCAAGGAAGTTTTCACCAACCTGCAGGAGCAGATCGGCTACGAGACCCGCAAAGGTGACGCCAGCGCGGGCTGGCTGCGGCTCGGGGCGGTGGCGGTGGCCCTGGCGGCGCTGGCGGCCATGCTGATCAACCGACGACTACCCAACTGACGCGATGGCCAGGCACGCAACTGAAATGGCAAGCAGCACATGACTTTACCGTTGCTCGGACCGATGACGCTGACAGGCTTCGACCACGCCTGGTTCTTTCTGTTCCTCGTCGTCGTGGCGGGACTGGTCGGACTCTACGTCCTCACGCAGCTGGCCCGGCGCAAGCGGATGCGGCAGTTCGCGAACACGGAGCTACTGGAGAGCGTTGCGCCGCAGAGGCCGTCGCGGTGGCGGCATGTGGCGACCATTCTGCTGGTGTTGTCGCTTTTGATGTTCACGGTCGCAATGGCCGGGCCCACCCATGACGTCCGGATTCCGCGTAACCGTGCGGTGGTGATGTTGGTGGTCGACGTGTCGCAGTCCATGAAGGCCACCGACGTTGCGCCCAGCCGGTTGGCCGCCTCCCAGGAGGCCGCCAAGAATTTCGTCGATCAGCTGACGCCCGGCGTCAACCTCGGGCTGATCGCCTACGCGGGCACCGCGACGGTGCTTGTTTCGCCGACGACCAACCGTGACGCATCGAAGAATGCGATCGACAAGCTTCAGGTGGCCGACCGCACGGCGACGGGTGAGGCCATCTTCACGGCGCTGCAGGCGATCTCCACCGTCGGCGCGGTGATCGGTGGTGGTGACGAGCCGCCGCCGGCCCGAATCGTGCTGATGTCCGACGGTAAGGAGACGGTGCCGTCGAATCCTGATAACCCCAAGGGCGCCTTCACCGCGGCGCGGACGGCCAAGGATCAAGGTGTGCCGATCTCGACGGTGTCGTTCGGCACGCCGAATGGCTACGTCGAGATCAATGACCAGCGCCAGCCCGTGCCGGTCGACGACGAGATGCTCAAGAAGATCGCCCAGCTGTCCGGCGGAGAGGCGTACACCGCGTCGAGTGTGGAGCAGCTCAAGGAAGTTTTCACCAGCTTGCAGGAGCAGATCGGCTACGAGACGCGCAAGGGCGACGCCAGCGCGGGCTGGCTGCGGCTGGGCGCTTTGACGCTGGCGCTGGCGGCGCTGGCCGCGCTGCTGATCAACCGGCGTCTGCCCAACTAAGGCGATTTCTTAAGAATGTGCCCGAGGCACTAAGTTGGCGGGCATGCCCGACTTCGTATCGCGTTCTGTCCTCGTCACCGGTGGCAACCGCGGCATCGGGCTCGCGATCGCCCAGCGCCTGGCGGCTGACGGTCACAAGGTCGCCGTCACCCACCGCGGCTCCGGCGCCCCTGAGGGCCTGTTCGGGGTGCAGTGTGATGTCACCGACAATGAGGCCGTCGACCGCGCGTTCACGGAGGTCGAGGAGCATCAGGGTCCGGTAGAAGTGCTGGTGTCCAACGCAGGCATCTCCGCCGACGCGTTCCTGATCCGGATGACCGAGGAGAGGTTCGAGAAGGTCATCGATGCGAACCTCACCGGCGCGTTCCGGGTGGCTCAGCGGGCGTCGCGCAGCATGCAGAAGAAGCGGTTCGGCCGAATCATCTTCGTGGGTTCGGTCTCCGGCAGCTGGGGGATCGGCAACCAGGCCAACTACGCGGCCTCCAAGGCCGGTCTGATCGGCATGGCCCGCTCGATCTCGCGCGAGCTGTCCAAGGCCGGGGTCACCGCGAACGTGGTGGCTCCCGGCTACATCGACACCGAGATGACCCGCGCGCTCGATGACCGGATTCAAGCGGGAGCGCTGGAATTCATCCCGGCGAAGCGGGTCGGCACCGCCGAGGAGGTCGCCGGCGCGGTCAGCTTCCTGGCGTCGGAGGACGCCAGCTACATCGCGGGCGCGGTGATCCCGGTCGACGGCGGCATGGGCATGGGCCACTAAGGAGATAAGGACTGATATGGCAGGGTTTCTCGAACGCAAGCGCATCCTGGTCACCGGGATCATCACCGACTCGTCGATCGCTTTCCACATCGCGCGGGTCGCGCAAGAAGAGGGCGCCCAGTTGGTGCTCACCGGCTTCGACCGGATGAAGCTGATCCAGCGGATCGCGGACCGGCTGCCGGAGAAGGCGCCGCTGCTCGAGCTCGACGTGCAGAACGAGGAGCATCTCGCCACGCTGGCCGACCGTGTTACCGAGGTGATCGGGGAGGGCAACAAGCTCGACGGCGTCGTGCACTCGATCGGCTATATGCCGCAGACCGGGATGGGTATCAACCCGTTCTTCGATGCGCCGTACGAAGACGTCGCCAAAGGCATTCACATCTCGGCGTATTCGTATGCCTCGCTGGCCAAGGCGGTGCTGCCGATCATGAACAGCGGCGGCGGAATCGTCGGCATGGACTTCGACCCGACAAGGGCGATGCCCGCCTACAACTGGATGACGGTGGCCAAGAGTGCCCTGGAATCCGTCAACCGTTTCGTAGCCCGCGAGGCCGGCGCGTACGGCGTTCGCTCGAATCTCGTTGCCGCGGGACCGATCCGGACCCTGGCGATGAGCGCCATCGTCGGCGGCGCGCTTGGCGATGAGGCAGGCGATCAGATAAAGCTCTTGGAAGAGGGCTGGGATCAGCGGTCACCGCTTGGCTGGAACATGAAGGACCCGACACCCGTCGCGCGCACCGTCTGCGCGCTGATCTCCGATTGGCTTCCCGCCACCACAGGGACCGTCATCTACGCCGACGGTGGCGCGAGTACACAGTTGCTCTAGTGGATTTTGACGCGGTCCTGCTGTTGTCGTTCGGGGGGCCCGAGGGTCCCGAGCAGGTCATGCCATTCCTGGAGAACGTCACTCGGGGCCGCGGCATCCCGCCTGAGCGGTTGGCTGACGTCGCGGAGCACTACCTGCACTTCGGCGGCGTCTCGCCAATCAACGGCATCAACCGCGAGTTGATCGAACAGCTGCAGCGCGAAATCGAGCTACCCGTCTACTTCGGCAACCGCAACTGGGAACCGTACGTCGAAGACACCGTGGCAGCCATGCGCGACAACGGGATTCGCAAGGCGGCCGTGTTCACGACATCGGCGTGGGGCGGGTATTCGAGCTGCACGCAGTACGTCGAGGACATCGCGCGGGCCCGGGCGGCTGCCGGCGAGGGCGCGCCGGAACTGGTCAAACTGCGCCAATACTTTGATCATCCGCTTTTCGTGGAGATGTTCGCCGAGGCGATCGGCGTGGCCGCGCAGACCGTTCCCGACGGCGCTCGTCTAGTGTTCACCGCCCATTCCGTTCCGACGGCGGCCCGATCCCGGTGCGGCCCAGACCTGTACAGCCGCCAGGTGGGGTACGCGTCGCGCTTGGTCGCCGCTGCGGCCGGCTATGACGATTACGACCAGGTGTGGCAGTCGCGCTCGGGGCCGCCGCAGATGCCGTGGTTGGAGCCCGACATCGCTGAGCACCTGACGACACTCGCAGAAGCAGGCACCAAGGCGGTGATCATATGCCCGATCGGGTTCGTCGCCGACCATATCGAGGTGGTCTGGGACCTCGACCACGAGCTGCGGCAGCAGGCGCAGGATCTGGGCGTTGCTTTCGCGCGGGTGGCAACCCCAAACGCTGATCCGCGGTTCGCGCGGTTGGCGGTCGACCTGATCGACGAGCTCCGCGGTGGCCGCGAACCGGCGCGCGTGCCGGGGCCGGATGCGCCCCCACTACAGGGCTTTTCGGTCGACGGGGCGGTGTGCACTCCGAACTGCGGCTAGGCCGGGGCCTGCCACGCCGAGTGCAGGATCGCGCTGACTGCGGCCATCCGCGCCGAGCGCACCACTCCGGAAAGCGGGCGCAGTGCATCACTGGCGATCTGCACCTCAGAAGAAGTCTGCAACCCGATCGGGATCAGCCCCGAGCTGACGGTGATGATCGCGTCGATGTGCGCGGCGTTCTCCAGCACCCGCACCGCCCGCGACGGAGCATGGTCGGGCACCAGGTGTCCCCGGGTGGCTTCGAGCACCTGCTCGACGAGCCCGCGCGGGTCGGCGACGTCAGTGCCCGCAGCGCGGATGGCGCCCAACGCATCCGCTGCCGACCGGACGGCCGAACGCAGTGTGTACTCCGCCTCACCGAGGTCGAGGTGTTCGGGTACCGGCGCGCCGGGTACCGAATAGACCGTCCACGACAACGAGGTCGGCTCGGGGTCGAAGTCGGACTCGTCCTCCAGTTCGTCGTACTCGAAGTCGGGGACCAAGCCGATTGTGGTCGAAGGGTCACGTCCGACGAGGATTGCCTCACCCGCGGTGACCGCGTCGAGCTGAAATTGAGTGCCCGGCGGGAGCCCGCGCACGTCGCCGGGAACGGGAAGCACCACCCCGATGGCAGGTGCCGACAACCCGGAACCGGCTGCGGTGCGCAGCGTCTGCAGCATCGAGACCGCGCCCGCGTCGTTCAGATCCGGCCAGGGCAACCCGGTGCGGCCTGCGGCTACGGAGTCATAGGCGGTTACGGAATGCCTTGGTGCCCATTGTGATAACGCATCAAGGACGTCATCGGGCGCGGCGACGCCTGCAAGCCAGGCGTTGGCCCATACCGACAAAGAAACACTGGGACACCACATGATGCTCGCAGTGTAGTTGTTAGCCGCTCATCGGGTCGGCTACACGCTAGGGTGACGTCATGCCTGTTGCGCTGATCTGGCTAATCGCCGCACTCGCCCTTGCCGGGGCGGAAGCACTCACCGGCGATCTGTTCCTTCTCATGCTGGGCGGCGGGGCGCTTGCCGCGGCCGGATCGAGTCTGATCTTCGATGACCTGTGGATTCAAGGGGCGGTATTCGCCGTGGTCTCGGTCTTGTTGTTGGCGGTGGTGCGGCCGGTGCTGAAACGGCATTTCACGTCGGGCGAGGGCATGCCTGAACCGGCCAAAGCGCTGGAGGGCAAGAGCGCGCTGGTGCTCGATCGGGTAGCGCGTCATGAAGGCCAGGTGAAACTCGACGGCGAAATCTGGACGGCGCGACCGGCGAACGACGACGATGTCTACGAACCGGGCGACCACGTCACCGTCGTGCACATCGACGGCGCGACCGCCGTCGTCCAAAAGGTCGTCTAGAGAAGCCTGGACAACTAGGGAAGGAAGCCTCAATGGATGGTGCAATCGCCGGCCTGGTCCTGGTCGGGGTGCTGGTGGTATTCGCCGCCATCATCGTGGCCAAGTCGATCGCGCTTATACCGCAGGCGGAGGCAGCGGTGATCGAACGGTTGGGCCGATACAGCAAGACAGTGTCGGGTCAGCTGACGCTGCTGCTGCCGTTCGTCGACAAGATCCGGGCGCGGGTCGATCTGCGCGAGCGCGTCGTGTCGTTTCCGCCGCAGCCGGTGATCACCGAGGACAATCTGACGGTCAACATCGACACGGTGGTGTACTTCCAGGTCACCAACCCGCAGGCGGCGGTGTACCAGATCAGCAACTACATCGTCGGTGTCGAGCAGCTGACCACCACCACGCTGCGCAACGTGGTCGGCGGCATGACGCTGGAGCAGACGCTGACTTCCCGCGACTCGATCAACGGGCAGTTGCGTGGTGTCCTCGACGAGGCGACTGGCCGGTGGGGGCTACGCGTCGCCCGAGTCGAATTGCGCTCCATCGATCCGCCGCCGTCGATCCAGGAGTCGATGGAAAAGCAGATGAAGGCCGAGCGCGAGAAGCGGGCGATGATCCTGACCGCCGAGGGCACCCGGGAGGCGTCGATCAAGCAGGCCGAGGGCCAGAAGCAGTCGCAGATTCTGGCCGCCGAAGGCGCCAAGCAGGCGGCGATCCTGGCCGCAGAGGCCGACCGGCAGTCGCGCATGCTGCGCGCCCAAGGTGAACGCGCGGCGTCCTACCTGCAGGCGCAGGGCCAGGCCAAGGCCATCGAGAAGACCTTCGCCGCGATCAAGAGGGGCAGGCCGACCCCGGAGATGCTGGCCTACCAATACCTGCAGACGCTTCCGCAGATGGCCAAGGGCGAGGCGAACAAGGTCTGGCTGGTGCCCAGCGACTTCGGTTCGGCGTTGGAGGGCTTCACCAAGATGCTGGGTGCCCCCGGTTCGGACGGTGTCTTCCGTTACGAGCCGTCGCCGGTGGAGGAGGATCTGCAACGGCCGGAGGACGACTCGGCCGAGGTGGCCGAGTGGTTCAACACGCAGACCGATCCGGAGATCGCGCAGGCCGTGGCCAAGGCCGAAGCCGAGGCGCGCAAACCGGTGGCCGGGTCGATCGATCCGCCGCCGCAATACCCGCCGCTGTCCCAACAGCAGCAGCCGCCCTCGGCATACTCTCAGCCGCCCGCACCTCCGAATCGCGGCGACGACGGAGCTCACTCCAGGTAGGGGTTTACGTGACTGCCGGCTCGGTGTCGACAGCCGAGTCGGCGAGGCGCTCGTGGTGATGGCGACGGTGCATGCGGATTTCGTAGATCAAGCCCGCCATGCCGAGGCTCGCGGTGCACAACGAGACGACGAACAGTAGCGGGCTGACGTTGCCGGTCAGCGCGTCGCCGAGGATGACGACGGCGGCGGTACCAGGAATGAGGCCGACGAAAGATGCCAGCGTGTAGGGCAGCACCCGGACCGCCGACACGCCTGCGGCGTAGTTCATCACCGAGAACGGCACCGCCGGAATCAACCGCATCGACACGATGGTCGGCCAGCCGCGTTCCCGCAGCCGCGCGTCCAGCGAATCGACGCGGGGATGGCGGACCAGTCGGCTGAGTTGCCATCCGGCGGCGCGCACCAGCAGCAGCGCGATAACGGCACTGAATGTGCTGGCCAGCACCGCCAGGGGCACACCAATGACTGGGCCGAACAGCAGCCCCGCGGCCAGCGTGAACGCGCTGCGCGGGAACGGGAAGACTGTCACAACGATGTGGGCGCCGAAGAAGGCCAGCGGAAACCACGGACCCACCGAGGTGGCCCAGTCGCGCATCTGGACCGCGGTGGGCAACGGAACCAGTAACGCAACTGCGATGAGGATCACAATTGCCGCCAGGATGGCGAAGAAGCGGCGCGGCGGGACCGATGACGCCGTCGCTATGACCGCGGCGCGGACGGCGCGCAGGGTGCTGACGACGGCTTTCACGCCTACCAAGACTACGGGCCACGGTGTGACAACACCCCGCCAGCGCATGTGTGAGTCTGCCGACCGGCAGGCGCCGCTGTGATGGCCATCATTTAGCCTATGGACGTGCAGAAACCCGGTGATACGGATTCCGATATCGCGAGGTGGCGTACGGCGGTAGCCGGCGTCCTGGCCAAGAGCACGCGACGTGACCCGGCGGATTTGCCCGCCGAGGCCGAGCGGCTGCTTGATTCGCCGACCTACGAAGGTTTCCCGATCCGCCCGCTGTACACGTCGCTCGACGCCCTACCCGAGCCGTCCCTGCCCGGCCAGTGGCCGTATGTGCGGGGCGGCGACGCGCTGCGCGACGTCAAGTCCGGATGGCGGGTCGCCGAGGCGTTTCCCGCCAACGGAACCGCGGCGGCCGACGCGAACGGCGCCGTGCTGCTTGCCCTGACCGAAGGAGTCAGCGCGCTCGTGCTGCGGGTCGGCGGCGCAGCGGCGGAGCTGGACCGTCTCCTCGAGGGCGTCTTCCTCGACCTGGTCCCCGTCGTGCTCGACGCGGGTGCCGACTACGTGGCTGCCACTGACGCCGTGCTGGCACTGCTGACCGACCTCGACGACGACCAGCGTTCGCGGCTGTCGGTAGATCTCGGCGCCGACCCGTTGACCGCGCAGCTGAGCGCGCGATCTGAGCCTAGCGTGGCCGACGTCGTCGCGATGGCCGCCAAGTTGAGTGGCTACGACGGTGGAGTGCGGGCGATCACCGTCGACGGTCCGGCGTTCCATGATCTAGGCGCCAACGCGTCGTGGGAGTTGTCGGGCAGCATCGCTGCGGCGGTGGCTTATCTGCGGTTGCTCGGTGAAGGCGGCATCGCGGCTGGGGATGCGTTGCGGCAGATCAGTTTCCGCTTCGCCGCCGACGACGACCAGTTCATGACGATCGCGAAGCTGCGGGCGGCTCGCCAATTGTGGGCGCGGGTGGCCGAGGTGGTGGGGGAGCCGAACGCGGCGGCGGCCCGGCTGCATTCGGTCACGTCGCTGCCGATGATGGCGCAGCGCGATCCCTGGGTGAACATGTTGCGCACCACGCTGGCGGCGTTCTCCGCGGGCGTCGGAGGCGCCGACACGGTGCTCGTCCACCCGTTCGATGTGACCATTCCCGGCGGCTTCCCGGGCACTGCTGCGAGTTTCGCGCGGCGAATTGCCCGCAACACGCAACTGCTCCTTCTGGAGGAATCGCACGTCGGCCGGGTACTCGACCCCGCGGGCGGCTCGTGGTTCGTCGAGGACCTCACGAAGGCGCTGGCCGAGCAGGCGTGGAAGCACTTCCAGGACATCGAAACCCGCGGCGGCTTCGACGCGGCCCGTGACTACATCGTCGGCCAGATCGCCGAGGTGGCCAACCGCCGCAGCAACGACATCGCGCACAGGCGCACTGCGCTCACCGGTGTGAACGAATACCCGAATCTCGCAGAACCACCGTTGCCGCAGGGTGATTCGGTTGAGCAGGTGGCGCGGTATGCCGCCGGGTTCGAGGGATTGCGGAACCGGTCCGATGCATTCCTGGACAAGACGGGATCGCGGCCGAAGGTCTTGCTTGTGGCGCTCGGCCCGCTGGCGGAGCACAACATTCGTGCGACCTTCGCCACGAACCTGCTCGCGTCAGGTGGCATCGAGGCGGTCACCGAGGACGCCGACGCGACGATCGCGGTGATCTGCGGAACAGACGCCCGGTACGCGACCGAGGCGTCCGCCGCAGTCGACGCGGCCCGCAAGGCGGGAGTGTCGCACGTTCTTCTCGCCGGCCCCGAAAAGGCCGTCGCGGAGGCGGATTCGAAGCCCGACGGCCACCTCACCGCCAAGATCGATGCGGTCGAAGCACTGTCGGACCTGCTCACCCGATTGGGGGCATGACGTGACTGCAACAACGGGGATCGGCAGCTTCGCCGACGTACCCCTGCACGGCGAGCGCGGTGGCGAGCCCGCAACCGAAGCCGCCGTCGCCGACCACGTCGCAGCGGCGGCCGCCGCGCACGGCTACACGCCGGAGCAACTGGACTGGGCCACGCCCGAGGGCATCGACGTGAAGCCGGTTTACGTTGCGGCGGACCGTGACGCAGCCGTCGCGGCAGGCTATCCGCTGGACAGCTTTCCCGGCGAGCCGCCGTACATCCGCGGCCCGTACCCGACGATGTACGTCAACCAGCCGTGGACCATCCGGCAGTACGCCGGGTTCTCCACCGCCGCGGAGTCCAACGCGTTCTACCGCCGCAACCTCGCCGCGGGCCAGAAGGGCCTGTCTGTGGCATTCGACCTCGCCACGCACCGCGGCTACGACTCCGACCACCCGCGCGTGGCGGGGGACGTCGGAATGGCAGGGGTGGCAATCGATTCCATCCTCGACATGCGCCAGCTGTTCGACGGTATCGACCTGTCGACGGTGTCGGTTTCGATGACGATGAACGGCGCCGTGCTGCCGATCCTCGCGCTGTACGTGGCAGCCGCCGAGGAGCAGGGCGTGCCGCCGGAGAAGCTGGCAGGGACCATCCAGAACGACATCCTCAAGGAGTTCATGGTCCGCAACACCTACATCTATCCGCCAAAGGCATCGATGCGGATTATCTCGGACATCTTCGGTTACACGAGCGTGAAGATGCCGAAGTACAACTCGATCTCGATCTCCGGTTACCACATCCAGGAGGCCGGTGCGACAGCCGATTTGGAGCTGGCGTACACGTTGGCCGATGGCGTCGAGTACATCAAGGCGGGGCTGGCCGCCGGCCTGGACATCGACAAGTTCGCACCGCGGCTGTCGTTCTTCTGGGGAATCGGCATGAACTTCTTCATGGAGGTCGCCAAGCTGCGTGCGGGCCGGCTGCTGTGGAGCGAGCTGGTCGCCGAATTCAGCCCGAAGGACGCGAAATCGCTGTCGCTGCGCACCCATTCGCAGACGTCGGGCTGGTCGTTGACAGCGCAGGACCCGTTCAACAATGTTGCGCGCACCTGTATCGAGGCGATGGCCGCGACGCAGGGCCACACCCAGTCGTTGCACACCAACGCGCTCGACGAGGCGCTGGCACTGCCGACGGACTTCTCGGCTCGCATCGCGCGTAACACCCAGTTGCTGCTGCAGCAGGAGTCCGGTACCACGCGGCCCATCGATCCGTGGGGTGGCTCGTATTACGTGGAGTCGCTGACGCAGGCGCTGGCGGAGAAGGTCCGCGAACACATCCGCGAGGTGAATGAGCACGGCGGCATGGCGCAGGCGATCGGCGATGGCATCCCGAAGCTGCGCATCGAGGAGGCGGCCGCGCGCACGCAGGCCCGCATCGACTCCGGCCAGCAGCCCGTGATCGGCGTGAACAAGTACCAGGTGGACGAGGACCAAGAGATCGAGGTGCTCAAGGTCGAGAACAGCCGGGTGCGCGCCGAGCAGATCGCCAAACTGGAGCAGCTCCGCGCCGACCGGGATCCCGACGCCGTCGCCGCCGCGTTGGCCGAGCTGACCCGCGCCGCCGACGGAGAAGGCAACCTGCTTGAGCTGGCGATCAATGCCGCTCGGGCCAAGGCCACCGTCGGTGAGATCTCCGATGCGCTCGAGAAGGTTTGGGGACGGCATCAGGCCGAGATCCGTACCATCGCCGGGGTCTACCGCGACGAAGTCGGAAAGGTCAGCAATATCTCTAGCGCCACCGAACTAGTGCAGAAGTTCGCCGAGGCCGACGGCCGCAGGCCCCGCATCCTGGTCGCCAAGATGGGCCAGGACGGGCACGACCGCGGGCAGAAGGTGATCGCAACTGCGTTCGCCGACATCGGCTTCGACGTAGACGTCGGCTCGCTGTTCTCCACGCCGGACGAGGTGGCGCGGCAGGCCGCCGATAACGACGTGCATGTGGTCGGCGTCTCGTCGCTGGCGGCCGGACACCTCACCCTGGTGCCTGCGCTGCGCGATGCGCTCGCGGAGGTGGGACGGCCGGACATCATGCTCGTGGTCGGTGGTGTCATTCCGCCTGGCGACTTCGACGAGCTGTACGCCGCAGGCGCTACGGCCATCTTCCCGCCGGGCACGGTCATCGCCGACGCCGCGATCGGCCTGCTGCAGAAGCTGGCCGAGCGGCTGGGCTACGACTTGAGCTAGATGAACCAGCCGGTCTCGGAACTTGCCGCCGCGGTGCGCAGCGGCGACCGCGCGGCCCTGCCACGGGCCATCACCCTGGTCGAGTCGACCCGCCCCGATCATCGTGAGGAAGCACAGCAGCTGCTGCTCGAGCTGATGCCCGACGCCGGCAACGCCATGCACGTCGGCATCACCGGGGTGCCAGGCGTCGGCAAGTCGACCACCATCGAAGCGCTCGGCATGTACCTGATCGAGCAGGGGCACCGGGTCGCTGTGCTGGCCGTCGACCCGTCGTCCACCCGCACTGGCGGCTCGATCCTTGGCGACAAGACACGGATGGCGCGGCTCGCGGTGCACCCCGACGCGTACATCCGGCCGTCGCCGACTTCGGGCACGCTCGGCGGGGTCGCCAAGGCCACCCGCGAGACCATCGTGTTGCTGGAGGCGGCTGGATTCGACGTGATCCTCGTCGAGACGGTGGGCGTCGGTCAGTCCGAGGTCGCCGTTGCCAACATGGTCGACACATTTGTGTTCCTGACCCTGGCACGCACGGGCGATCAGCTCCAGGGCATCAAGAAGGGTGTGCTCGAGCTGGCCGACATCGTCGTGGTGAACAAGGCCGATGGTGAGCACGCCACCGAGGCCAAGGCCGCCGCCCGCGAGCTTACCGGTGCGATCCGGCTCATCTATCCGCGCGAAACACTCTGGCGCCCACCAGTTCTCACGATGAGTGCGTTGCAGGGCGCCGGCCTTTCCGAGCTGTGGGACACGGTGCTCAAGCACCGCCAAGTGCTGACCGACGGGGGTGAGTTCGACGCCCGCAGGCGCGCGCAGCAGGTGGACTGGACGTGGTCGATGGTCCGCGACACCGTGCTGGACCGGGTGCTTTTGCACCCCTCGGTGCGCAAGATTCGTGCCGAGGTCGAACGCCAGGTGCGCGACGGCGAGCTGACCCCCGCGCTTGCTGCGCAGCAGCTCCTCGACGCCGCTGACATGCAGTGATCTAACAATTCGGTAACCCCTGGTTTATTTGCCGGGGGTCCAGGTAAATTCAATACATTGTGACTGGTGTCAATAACCGGGACCGCAGCGAAGCGCTCCCGCACGGCATACAGGGCGCGGCAGACCCCAGCTTCGGCTGCACGGTACGCGCCTTCTCTCAGTTGTTCCCTGGACGGCGGTTCGGTGGCGGCGCCCTTGCCATCTACCTGCACGGCGAACCGGTCGTCGATGTCTGGACCGGATACTCGGACCGCCGCGGCACCGAGTACTGGACCGCCGACACCGGCGCGATGGTGTGGTCCGTGACCAAGGGGCTTGCCTCAACGGTCATCCACCGGCTCGTCGACCGCGGCCTGATCGACTACGACATGCCCGTGGCCGAGTACTGGCCGGAGTTCGGTGCCAATGGCAAGGCCGACATCACCGTTCGCGATGTCATGCGGCACCGCGCGGGGCTGTCCCAGCTGAACGGGGTCAGCAAGGCCGAGCTGCTGGACCACGTGGCGATGGAGCAGCGGCTTGCGGCCGCCCCCGTGAACAAGATCCTGTACGGCAAGCCGGCGTATCACGCGCTCACGTATGGCTGGCTGATGTCGGGACTGGGCCGTGCCGTCACCGGCAAGGGGATGCGGGACCTGATCCGCGAAGAGCTGGCCGAACCACTGAACACCGATGGGTTGCATCTGGGTCGTCCGCCTGCCGATTCGCCGACCCGTGCCGCGCAGATCCTGGCGCCGCAGGGCACGTTCAGTAATCCGCTCTTCAACTTCGTCGCGCCCAGGGTCGCGGCTCTCCAATATTCCGGTGTGTTCGGGTCGATGTACTTCCCAGGGATGAAAGCGGTCGTTCAGGGCGATATCCCGTTCCTCGACTCCGAGATCCCCGCCGCAAACGGAGTGACCACGGCACGCGGCCTTGCCAAGATGTACGGCGCGATCGCCAACGGTGGCAGCATCGACGGCACGCAGTTCCTGTCGCACGAGTTGGTGGCCGGGCTGACCGGAAGGCCCAGCCTCATGCCGGACCGAAACATCTTCGTGCCGTTGAGCTTCAATCTCGGCTATCACTCACTGCCGTTTCCGCCGGGCTTCATGCCAGGCTTCGGCCACGCCGGACTGGCAGGCTCGGTGGGCTGGGCCGATCCGGCGTCCGGCCTATCCCTCGGCTTCGTGCACAACCGGCTATTGACCCGGATGGTGCTCGACCAGGCGGTATTCGCCGGAATCCATGCCCTGATCCGTCGTGACGCCGCGCAGGCCCGCAAGCGCGGTTACGAGACGATGCCTGCGTTCGGGGCGCCGTACGACGTGCCGCGGCCGGCCGCGGGCTAGCTGGCGGCGCGGCGTCAGTTGTTGGCGAACCACTTGGTCTTGTTTCGCCAGGATTCCGCCGATGTGATCGCGAATCCGGCACCGCACATGCATGCGAACACCCATGTCAGCGTGGTGCCGGCGTCAATCGCCTGAAGCGGCGGGATGAAGGCCGTGGCAAGCCGGACGAGGCACGCTGCCACGCCCGCCGCTGAGGCGACGAGATAGATGTTGGCGACCCGGCGGGAACGAGGATCCTTGCGCAGCACGAGCAAGGCACGGGCCCCATACCCCAGAAGGTAGATAAGGATGCCGCAGAGCAGCAGCCAGTAGATGTTCAGCCAGAGATCGGTCGGCACCTGGAAGAAGTCGGGCTTGTATATCTTCGCGCCGTTGCCGAGCGTGAACGTGACCAGCAGCAGCGGGATGCACAGTGTCGCCGGATATTCGACGTACTGCTTGAAAGTCCTCTGCAGTGAGTGGTCGTCCTGAAGCCTGCCAAGCGCGTTGTACACCACGGCGGATGCGGCGACGATGTAGAGGTCGTGGCCGATGTAATCCTCTAGATTCCACTTGCCTGTCAGTGCGTGCAGCCAATGGCCGAGTGTCTCCGATGCCCAGGGGGACATCAGCAGAACCGCGCCACCCTGCAATGCGATGTTGAGGGTGGCGGCGAACTCCCAACGAGATGACCAGGTGACGCGACGGATCCACAAACTCCATCCGATACACGCAAGCGTGATCGCGATGAGGGTTGCCAGAGCCATGGGAGTCGCCTTCGTACTGAGCCTGTCAGCAAAGTGTACGGCTTGCCCGGGTTAAAGAGGAGGAGCGTCCGCTCTTGGCTTCAACTCGGACAGCTTCGGCGGGCGGGTTGTTTGCTTTGTCTCCACCGCTTCCTTCACCGCCGTCATCGTGAACGGGGCTGATTCGATGTAGCTCCACACCTCTTGGCGGCTCATCAATCCGAACTGAATTTGCAGGTCGGGATAGCTGAGGGCGAACTTATCGGCCACTCGCCGCAGCTCCTCGGCGTTGGGGTAGTCGTCCTCTTTTATGCGCCGATAATAGGTGCTGCTCGAGATGCCCAGCGCGTCGTAGATGTCCTTGGCGTCGTTCTCTCCGTCGAGGAGGTAGTCGAGCAACGCCTTGAGCTGTCGACCGTTCTCATCGGTGCGTGGCATCCATATACCATAAACCTTCTTCCCGGGTTTGGGCAGCACCAGTCGCAAATCGGATGAAGTAGCCATAATTGACGCATGCGTCGCAGTTTTGGGATGGCTCTCCCAATTTTGGGAATCCGGTGTTATGTTAGCCACATGGTTGCTCCCTACTTAGCTGATCAGACAAACGACACGATGTATCCGGTCGACTACCTGGCGTTGCCTACGTTGCGGGTCGTCGACCATGAGATTGCCGAAGGGACCTCTCCGGTCCTCGAGAAAATGTCCACCCCCTCGTCCGACGAGGTGACCGCCGAGATTGACGGAGCAACCGATTGGCTCGGGGTGGCCCCCGACGAGATCTTGCTCGCAGCGCTGGGCAGGACGATCGCGCGGACCATTGGCGAAGGCGTCGTCGCGGTCGACGTGACCGGTGAACGCCGCTGGCTGCTGCACGCGATTCCGCTGATCTGTGCGAGCGCGCAGCAGGCGAGTCCGACCGAGATGCTCGGCAACGTGCATCGCATGTTCGACGCGGTGCCGGCGCACGACGCTGCCATGGCATCCGAGATCTTCCTCAACTACATCGGCACGATGCCCGACGGAACGACCCCGATGTACGAGACGCCGCCCGGCCTGGGATACGCGCTGGAGCTGCGGGTGTATCGCACCGAGGGACAGCTACACCTGGACTGGTGGTACGACACCAGCCGGTTCGATCAGTACACGGTCGAAGAGCTCACCGAGCAGTTCCCGCTCGCGCTCTTCGAGATGACGTCAGACGCCGCCGCCCCGGTATGACGTCATCGGGCATCTTCCAGACGGAACCCGACCTTGAGTGTCACCTGGAAATGCCCGATGGCGCCGTCTTGAAGATGCCCGCGGACTGACTGCACATCGAACCAGTCCAGTCCGCGCATCGTCTCCGATGCCCGGGATACCGCATTGCGTATTGCCGCGTCGATGCTCTCGGGTGAGCTGCCGACGATCTCGATGATTCGGTACGTGTGATCGCTCATGGCGCGACGCTACGCGGTTTAAGGTGCGGCTATGCCGGACTCCGCGAGAGCGCGTGCGTTGGTGTTGGAACGGCCCCGTCAGCTCGTGATCCACGACATCCCGCTTCCCACACTCGGCGATGACGACGCACTGGTTCGCGTCGAAGCGTGCGGCCTGTGCGGAACCGACCACGAGCAGTACACCGGGAAGCTCGCGGGCGGATTCGCGTTCGTCCCCGGCCACGAGACGATCGGCATCATTGACACGATCGGCCCGAAGGCAGCGCAGCGGTGGGGTGTGACCGCAGGGGATCGTGTCGCGGTCGAAGTGCTTCAATCCTGCCGAGCCTGCGATGCCTGTCTGGCGGGGGAGTACAACCGCTGCAAGCGGCACGGGGTCGCCGACATGTACGGGTTCATCGATGTCGACCGCGCACCCGGCTTGTGGGGCGGTTATGCCGAATTTCAGTACCTGGCACCGGATTCGATGGTCCTTACCTTGCCCGACGATCTCGATCCGGTTCTCGCGACGTTGTTCAACCCGTTGGGGGCTGGAATACGTTGGGGCGCTACGTTGCCGGGTACTGGTGACGGCGATGTCGTCGCAGTGCTCGGGCCAGGCGTGCGCGGGCTGTGTGTCGCGGCCGCGGCGAAGGAGGCAGGTGCGGAGTTTGTGATGGTGACCGGATTTGGCCCTCGGGACGCCGAACGGCTGGCACTCGCATCGGATTTCGGCGCCGACCTCGCCGTCGATGTCGCGGTGGACGATCCCGTGGCCGCACTGCGCCGCGCTGCAGGCCGGCCCGCCGATGTCGTCGTCGATGTCACCGCCAAGGCGCCCGCCGCGTTCGCGCAGGCGATCGAACTCGTTCGTACCGGTGGCACCGTCGTCGTCGCCGGGATGCGGGGTGGGGGAGTCGGCGCGCCCGGGTTCTTTCCGGACATGGTGGTGCTGAAGGAGATCCGCATCCTCGGCGCGCTCGGTGTCGACACGACGGCATACCGCGCGGCGCTCGATCTGCTGGTGTCAGGGCGGTACCCGTTCGCAGACCTCCCGCGTCAATGTGTCGGACTCGACGAGGCCGAGGATCTGCTCGCCACGATGGCAGGCGACCGCGACGATGTTCCGCCCGTGCACGGGGTGGTGACGCCATGACCGAGGCTCGGGTTCCGCGGTTGCCGGTGAAGGAGGCCAAGGCCGCCGCCGACCAGGCCGGCGTACCCGACTACATGGCTGAACTGAGCATCTTCCAGGTGCTCTTGAATCACCCGACTCTGGCCAGGGCGATCAACGATCTGCTCGCGACGATGCTGTGGCACGGCGCGCTCGACCCCAGGCTGCGCGAGCTGGTGATCATGCGGATCGGCTGGCTGACCGCGTGCGACTACGAGTGGACCCAGCATTGGCGGGTCGCCTGCGGGTTGGGCGTGCCCGCCGAGGACTTGCTCGGCGTGCGGGACTGGTCGGCTCATGACGGCTTCGGCTCCGCCGAACGGGCCGTGCTCGCCGCCACGGACGAGGTGGTGCGCGACGGCGCGGTGAGCGCGCACACGTGGGCTGAGTGCGAGCGGGAACTCGGCGCAGATCCGGCCGTGCTGATCGAGTTGGTGACCGCGATCGGGGCGTGGCGGATGATCGCGTCGATCCTGCAGAGCCTCGACGTGCCTCTCGAGGACGGCGTAGGCAGCTGGCCGCCGGAAGGTCAGCCGCCGAGCCGATAAGTCTGCACCGCATGGGCCACGACATTGCCGTCGGCGTCGGTCGCGATGATCTCGGTGAAG
Source organism: uncultured Actinomycetota bacterium (assembly GCA_963766465.1). Classification (GTDB taxonomy): domain Bacteria; phylum Actinomycetota; class Actinomycetes; order Mycobacteriales; family Mycobacteriaceae; genus Mycobacterium. The sequence continues at coordinate 31,723 of CAVXZT010000007.1, read as the reverse complement.
GTGAGTTCTTTGGCCCTGCGCACGATGCGGGCATGGCAGACGAGGTCGGAGCGCTTCGCGGCACCGACATAGTTGATCGTCATCGAGATCGTCGAGGCTCGCGTCCCCTTCTCGAAGTCGTGGTTCGACCACGCCGCGGCCGCGCCGCTGGTATCCATCACCGCGGCGATTACGCCGCCGTGGTAGTACTTGCCGTCGTTGGTCAGGTCTTCGCGGAAGGGCAGTCGAATCGTGACGTCGTCGGGTTCGTATCGCTCGAACACAATGCCAAGCCAACCCATGTACGGCGTGTTCGGCATCAGCTCGACCACCGCCTGCCTGCGCCGTTGCTGCTGCTCTTCGGTCAGTGACTCGCCCATAGCCGAGCACGCTACTGGCGAGCCGTTGCCAAACCAGTTGGTTCGGGAGTACTGTCCAAGTTCCCGGACCAATTGGTTCGGAAACGGGAGGGAGTGGCATGGACATCGAGAAGGCTCGGACGCGTTTCGCCGAACTGCGTGGTCAGCGCGACGTGAGCCCCGGCGACCTCGACGAGGTCTGGTCGGCACTCGACACCGTCCGATCCGCCGACGTCGTCGGCACCTGGAAAGGCGACGAATTCCACACCGGGCACAAGATGAACGGGCAGCTGGCAGCCGCACGCTGGTTTGGGAAGAACTTCCACTCCGTCGACGACGTCGAACCGATCGTCTGTTACGGCGACGACGGAAACCTGTTCTCCAACAACGAGTTGAGCCGCGGCGGCGCGAGCCTGTGGGACATCGAGTTCCGCGGTGAGGTGACGGCCACGATGGTGTACGACGGGCAGCCTGTCTTCGATCACTTCAAGAAGGTCGACGACAACACGCTGATGGGCATCATGAACGGCAAGCGGCAACGGGTCAGCGGCAACTACGTGTACTTCCTGCTCGAACGAGCCTGATGAAGATCACTGCGGCGCTGAGTAGGTCGCCAGATTCGCCCTTCACTCTCGAATCGGTCGACCTCGACGAGCCGCGAGCGGACGAGTTACTTGTCCGGGTTCAGGCGACTGGCGTGTGCCATACCGACTTGAGTTCCAAATCCCGGATTCCCGGCCCAGCCGTACTCGGGCACGAGGGCGCGGGCGTGGTCGAGGCCGTGGGGGCGGAGGTGGCGGGCGTGGCGCCCGGTGATTACGTGCCGCTGAGCTATCGAAGCTGCGGTGAATGCGCGAAGTGCCAAGGCGGCCATCGGCCGTATTGTTCCGGCAGCGCAATGCTCAACTCGTCGGGCGGCCGGGCAGACGGCACGGCGACCTTGTCGCAGAATGGAACTCGCCTGTTCGGGTCGTTCTTCGGGCAGTCGAGCTTCGCGCAGTACGCGCTGGCCGCTGCTGACAACATCGTCGTCGTCGACCCATCGGTCGACCTGGCGCTGGCGGCTCCGCTGGAGTGCGGTTTCCAGACGGGCGCCGGGGCGGTCCTGAATGTTCTTAACCCCGAGCCGAGTTCGCGGCTGGCTGTGTTCGGCGCAGGCGGTGTCGGCCTTGCCGCAGTGATGGCAGCGAAAGCGATCGGCGTGGAAGCCATCGTTGTGGTCGATCCGGTCGCATCACGCCGCGATAAGGCCGTCGAGCTTGGTGCGAGTCAGACCGTGGATCCGGCGACCGAGGACGTAACGGCAGCAGTCCGTGGCGTCACACACGCCCTCGATACGACTGGGCTTCCCGATGTCAGCGCTTCCGCGCTGCGACTGCTCGATTCGCGAGGAATGTTGGTCGTCGTCGGTCTCGGGCCTCGGCACGCGACAATCGACCTCACGGATTTGCTGTTGAACGGCAAGGTGATTCGGGGTTGCGTCGAGGGGGACGCGGATCCGCAGCAGTTCATCCCCGAACTGCTCGAGTTGCATGCGCAAGGCCGCTTTCCGATGGAGTCGATCGTGCAACACTACGATGCGGCCGACATCGAGAAGGCCGTCGCCGATTCGCGGTCGGGAAAAGTGATCAAGCCTGTGCTGGTCTGGTGAGTGCAATGCGAGCAGCTGGGCGTGCAACGCGGGAGCGCATCTTGGCAGCGGCCAAGGATGAGTTCACCGAATATGGCTTCGCAGGTGCGCGGCTGAACCGGATCGCCTCGACTGCGCGCGCGAGCAAGGAACGGTTGTACAGCTATTTCGCGAGCAAAGAGCGGCTGTTCGAGGCCGTCGTGGCGCAATGGGTCGCGGACGCGCCCTACGCTGTCCCGTTGACGGCGGAGAACGTGCCGGGCTACGTCGAGGGTCTGTTCGACAACTTCGTTGCCGACCCGCGCGGCGCCAGGCTGCAACGCTGGATAGAACTCGAGGCACCGCAGGGACTGTCCGACGATCACGTGCTCCGGCGGATTTTTCGGGCAAAGCTCGTCGAGGTGCGCAGGGGCCAGCAGGCCGGCCTCATCGACGGGAGCTGGAACCCCATGGACCTGGTCACGATGCTGACCGAGATCGCGCTGTCGATGGCGGCAGGCTCCTCCGTCATCAGCGAAATCGCGGGCGAACCGCGAGCGGGTGACTCGCTCGCAGAGCGGCGAGCAGCAGCGGCGGAAGCGGCCCGCCGCCTGGTCGCTTTCTGATTTGCAACGGCCTCTAGACTTGACAGTGAACGGCACCGATCCGGCCATCACCGGGGAGCCTTCGGAAGAACAGCTGATCATCCAGCCCAGTAGACCCGAACGGGTGGGCCCGTCATCGCCCGCAGATGAGCGGCGCACGCGACTGTGCGCAAGCGGGGTGGTACCGCGGCGCTCGCGCACCGGCGCGACGTCGTCCCCGTGCCTGAGATTTGGCACAGGAGACAACGCACCACAGTGACCGCATACCCCAAGCCGGCCGCCGGACCGCCGAAGTTCCCGGCGCTGGAAGCCGACGTCCTCGACTACTGGGACAGCGATGACACGTTCCGCGCCAGCATCGCGCGCCGCGACAGCGCACCGGAGTACGTGTTCTACGACGGCCCGCCGTTCGCCAACGGCCTGCCGCACTACGGGCATCTGCTCACCGGCTATGTGAAAGACATCGTGCCGCGGTATCGCACCATGCGCGGCTACAAGGTGGAGCGCCGCTTCGGCTGGGACACCCACGGCCTGCCCGCCGAGCTCGAGGTCCAGCGCCAGCTCGGAATCTCCGACAAGGCCGAGATCGAAGAGATGGGCATTGAAAAGTTCAACGAGGCCTGCCGTGCGTCGGTGCTCAAATACACCAACGAATGGCAGGCGTACGTCACCCGCCAGGCGCGCTGGGTAGATTTCGACAACGACTACAAGACCCTTGATCCGACATTTATGGAGTCGGTGATCTGGGCGTTCAAGCAGCTGTGGGACAAAGGCCTTGCCTACGAAGGCAATCGGGTGCTGCCGTACTGCTGGAACGACGAGACGCCGCTGTCCAATCATGAACTGCGGATGGACGACGACGTCTACCAGAGCAGGCAGGACCCGGCGATCACCGTCGGATTCCGGGTCAGCGACGGCGATCTCAAGGATGCCTACCTGCTGATCTGGACGACGACGCCGTGGACGCTGCCGTCCAACCAGGCGGTGGCCGTCAATCCGGAGGTCGAATACGTCCAGGTGCAGGCGTCAGATGAACGGCGCTACGTGCTCGCCAAGCAGCGTATTGCCGCCTATGCCCGCGAACTGGGCGAAGAGCCCGAGATCCTCGGCGCGTACCGCGGTAAGGATCTGCTGGGTATCCGGTACCTGCCGCCGTTCCCGTACTTCATGGACTCCGAGAACTCATTTCAGGTCTTGCCCGCCGAGTTCGTCAGCACTGAGGACGGCACCGGCATCGTGCACATGTCGCCCGCCTACGGCGAGGATGACAAGGCCACCACGGACACCGTCGGCATCGTCGCCGTCACACCCGTTGACTCCAAGGGGCGCTTCGACGCGACCGTGCCCGACTACGCGGGACAGCATGTCTTCGACGCCAACCCGCAGATCATCCGCGACCTGAAGAACCAGGGCCGCTCGGCGGCGGTGAACAGCCCCGTGCTGTTGCGCCACGAAACGTACGAGCACTCCTACCCGCACTGCTGGCGGTGCCGAAACCCGTTGATCTACCGGGCGGTGTCGTCGTGGTTCATCAAGGTCACCGACTTCCGCGACCGGATGGTCGAGCTCAACGACCAGATCACCTGGTACCCGGAGCATGTTAAGGACGGCCAGTTCGGCAAGTGGCTGTCTAACGCGCGGGACTGGTCGATCTCGCGAAACCGGTACTGGGGCAGCCCGATTCCGGTCTGGAAGTCCGACGATCCCGCCTACCCGCGGATCGACGTGTACGGCAGCCTCGACGAGCTGGAGCGCGACTTCGGCGTGCGCCCGGACGACCTCCACCGGCCCTATATCGACGAACTGACCCGACCGAACCCCAACGATCCGACGGGCAAGTCGACCATGCGGCGAATCGAGGACGTCTTCGACGTGTGGTTCGACTCCGGGTCCATGCCCTATGCGCAGGTTCACTACCCGTTCGAGAACCAAGAGTGGTTCGACACGCACTTTCCCGGCGACTTCATCGTCGAGTACATCGGCCAGACCCGCGGCTGGTTCTACACGATGCACGTGCTGGCCACCGCCCTGTTCGACCGTCCCGCGTTCAAAACCTGTGTGGCACACGGCATTGTGCTAGGCAACGACGGCCAGAAGATGAGCAAGTCGCTGCGAAACTATCCGGACGTGACCGAGGTGTTCGACCGCGACGGCTCGGACGCCATGCGCTGGTTCCTGATGGCCTCGCCGATCCTTCGCGGTGGCAACCTGATCGTCACCGAGCAGGGCATCCGCGAGGGCGTCCGTCAGGTGTTGCTGCCATTGTGGAACGCGTACAGCTTCCTCACGCTGTACGCGCCGAAGAACGGCACCTGGCGCACCGACTCGACGCACGTGTTGGACCGCTACATCCTTGCCAAACTGGCGCAGTTGCGCGACGACCTCACCGATTCGCTCGACGTGTGCGATATCTCGGGCGCCTGCGATCAGCTGCGCCAGTTCACCGAGGCATTGACGAACTGGTATGTGCGACGGTCCCGTTCGCGGTTCTGGGAGGAGGACCGCGACGCCATCGACACGCTGCACACTGTGCTGGAGGTGACAAGCAGGCTTGCGGCTCCGCTGCTGCCGCTCATCACCGAGGTGATCTGGCGTGGGGTGACCGGCGAACGGTCGGTGCACCTGACCGACTGGCCGGAGGCCGACGTAGTGCCGGCTGATCCGGAATTGGTGGCGGATATGGACCTGGTGCGCGAAGTCGCGTCGGCTGCCTCATCATTGCGCAAGGCCAAGAAACTGCGGGTGCGGCTGCCGCTGCCGAAACTGACTGTGGCGGTGGAGAATCCGCAGCGCCTAGCCCCGTTCAGGGACCTGATCGCCGATGAGCTCAACGTCAAGGAAGTCGAGCTCACCGACGACATCGACACCTACGGCCGCTTCGAGCTGACCGTCAACGCCAAGGTCGCAGGCCCGCGGCTGGGCAAGGACGTGCAGGCAGCGATCAAGGCGGTCAAGGCGGGCGAGTCCGTCATCAACGCCGACGGGACGCTCACCGCGGGTCCTGCCGTGCTGCAGCCGGAGGAGTACAGCTCACGGCTGGTGGCCGCCGACCCCGAGTACACCGCCGCGCTGTCCGACGGTGCCGGACTGGTGGTGCTCGACGGCACCGTCACCGAAGAACTCGAGGCCGAGGGCTGGGCACGGGACTTGATCCGGGAATTTCAGGAGGCTCGGAGGCAGGGCGGGTTCGATATTGGCGACCGTATACGCGTTTCCCTCGCGGTCCCAGAGCTGCCAGCGGGGTGGCGCGATGATTTCCGTCAGCTGATCGCGAACGAGATCTTGGCAGTCGATTTCGATATCAAACGGGATCCAACCATCAAACTCCGGTCAGAATCCCCTTCAGGCCTTGACATGCAAAGTGGCAACCTCCAGAAGCCGACCGAGGACACGATCACTGGGAAGATTGGCGCCGGATATCTCGTGAATATTGAGAGAGTCACCAAGGTGTGACCGTACAAGGCCGCCGAGTGGGAAGTTAATACACGGCTCCCCGGCGATTTGCGTGTCACAAGTGGCCACTCGACGCATTCTGCGCTTCTAGTCTCCTAATGTGCGCTTGGCATGGCCGTTGATCGGACGGGCTGAGGAACTCCAGCTGATCGAGGAATCGCTGTCGGTTCCCACCCGACCGGGCGTGGTTGTTTGCGGGGCAGCCGGAGTTGGCAAGAGCCGCATCGCCCGCGAGGCGCTGTCCGTCGCCGAGTCACGGGGTTTTCAGGCGCGATGGGCGGTCGGCACCGCCTCGGCACGCGACGTGCCGCTTGGCGCTTTCGCGCCGTGGGCAGGGGCCGGCGTTGCGGATTCGCTCGCCGCCGTCCGAGGCGTGATCGAGGCGTTGACAGCATCGCCCGCACCCACCCGCGTGGTGGTTGGCGTCGACGATGCTCATCTGCTCGACGACCTTTCGGTGTTCGTCGTGCACCAGATCGTGCAGCGTTCCGCGGCGAAGGTGGTGCTCACCGTTCGCGATGGCGAGCGGATTCCACCGGGTCTGCAGGAGTTATGGACGGGTGCCGGCTTCGAAACGATGAACCTGCAAACGTTGTCCCGCGACGAGATCGCCACCCTGGTGTCGGGAGTCCTTGGCGGCATTCTGGATCCCGAGGCGGCCCAGCGGCTCTGGAATCTGACAAAGGGCAACGTCCTGTACTTGCAAAACATCGTCGAGCAAGAGGTCGCTGACGGTCGGCTCGCTCTGCAGCATGAGTGCTGGAGGTGGCTCGGGGATCCCATCGTGCCCAGAAGCCTGGTGGAACTCATCGAATCCCGGATCGGTGGACTGCCCGCAGCGGTTGCCACGGTGGTGGACGTGCTGGCGGTCGGCGAGCCGATCGAGCTTGCAGCGCTGACGCGGATCACCGATCCAGCCGCCGTTGAGGACGCCGACATGCGCGGACTGATCACGCTGGATCATGCGAGTGACGGTGACGAGGTGCGGCTCGGGCATCCGCTCTACGGCGAGGTACGCAGGAAGCGCGCGGCAGCCACTCGGCTACGACGGCTGAAGGGGCTGGTGGCCACCGAGCTGGCCAGCTCTGCCCGCCGCGACGAGATACCCATGGTGGTGCGCCGTGCCACTCTGAGTCTGGAGTCGGACTTGAAGCCGGATCCGGACTTGCTTCTGCAGGCCGCCCAGGGAGCTGTCTGGCTGGCGGATATGCCGCTGGCCGACCGGCTGGCTGAGGCGGCCATCCGCGCTGGGGCACCCGCGGAAGCCAGGTTCATTCGCGGCCACGCACTGTCGTGGCTGGATCGGGGAGTAGAAGCCGACGCGGTCGTCGCCGGCATCACCGACAGTGAGTTGACCGCGGCCGACCACACCAGGCTGACTGTGCTGCGGGCCAGCAACCGGCTGTTCGCGCTCGCCGACGCTGACGGGGCGAGGGCCATGATGGAGGCGAGCGGATGCCAGCCGGCGACGTGCGGATGCGTCGACGTGTTCGAGACGATCTACTCGTTCGCCATGGGCAAACCTGGCGCCGCCCTGGGGCACGCGAAAAACGTTGCACTGGAAGAGCTTCCGGCCGTGATTGGCGTCGAGACGGCCTGGGCCATCGCCTCGGCGTCGGCACACGCCGGGCGGACACATGACTCGCTGGCCGCTGTGGAGACCGGGTACGCCGTCGCGACACGGTCTTTCGATGCTCCACAGATGCGATTCCTGGTCGCCGATGCCCACGTGGGCGCCTTACTGCTGTCAGGACGGATCGCGGAAGCCGTCGACGTTGCCGACCGAGTTGTCGAACAGGCGTCTGACCTCCCTGGAATCGCCCCGCTGCTTGGGGCGGCCATCGCGGGCAGAGCCGCGCTGGGAGCAGGCAGACCAGCAGCCGCGGACTCGCTTCTCGGCCCAGTGGCAGAAGCGCTGTTCGCCGCCGGTGAGAGCAACGGCTCGGCGTACCGATACCAGTTGCCGCGCACCATAGCTGTCGCGCTGCAGGGATCGCCCGACGTTGCGGCCGCCGCGCTCAACGCACTGCAGCAACGCCGCCATCCGAGCTGGCGATTCCTCGACTACGAGTGGGCAATCGCGCACGCCTGGGTGGCCGCGAATCAGGGCGCGGTCAGTCAGGCGGCCAAGGTCTTACTGGACGCCGCCGAAACCGCCCGAGCCGATGGACAATTCGCGGCCGAAGTGTGGTGCCTGCAGATTGCGACTCAGTTGGGTGACCGGTCATGCGCGCCGCGGTTGTCGGAGCTCGAGGCGGACGTCGAGGGGCCGCGGGCGCCCGTCGCAGCCCGATTCGCCGCCGCTTTGCATGACGGTGATGCCGACGAATTGGCATCGGTGTCAGAGGTCTTCGAGCAAATCGGCGACCTTGTTGCCGCCGTCGACGCGGCTTCCCACGCGGCGATCGAATACCGCCGCACCGATCGGCGTGGGTCGGGATTGACGTGCGCTACCCGCGCGCAATCGCTGGCCCGTCGATGCGGCGCTGACACGCCCGCGCTTCGCCAGGCCGCCGAGCCGCTGCCGCTGAGTGAGCGCGAACGCGAGATCGCGAGATTGATCGGTGCTGGATTCTCCAGCCGGGAGATCGCCGACCGGCTGACATTGTCGGTGCGCACCATCGAGGGCCATATCTATCGCGCGATGGCGAAGACCGGCGTCGAAAGCCGGGAGGATCTGGCGGCATTGCTTATTCGATCCGGCGACAAAGTCGAGTAAGGGCTTACTCACGTCACGTAGACGTGGGCGAAGCACCCTGGTCACATGACCGATGAGCGAGTAAGGGAGATTCCGATGGACTCCAGCTTCAATCCGGCAGATCCCGTGGCTGTCGCGGTTCGCAGCATTCACACCATGGCGATCGGTGAACGGTCGGATTTCGACGACGTTGCGCATCCCGACTCGATGGATCGTGAGAATCGGATCCAGCCGCCGTCCTCGCGCGTGCCCGGGCCTGCCGGGTTCTACGCGACCGCCATGTGGTTGCGCGCGGCGTTCGCGGACCTGCACTACGACATCCACTACGCGGTTGCCGATGGCGACCTGGTCGCCGTCAACTCGACAATGAACGGACGCCACGTCGGTACCTTTGTGGTCTACCGGGAGGACGGCGAGATCGACGCCGCCTTCCCGTCTACCGGCAAGACCTTCGCGATGGCGCAATCGCATTGGTTCCGAATCAAGGACGGAAAGATCTTCGAGCATTGGGCCACTCGCGATGACCTAGGTCAAGCCAGGCAATTGGGCTGGGTTCCGCCGACGCCTGCCTACCTGGTCCGCAGCGCTCTTGCCAAACGCAAAGCCGTACGCGCCGCCAGGCACACGGGCCGATGAACGCCGCCCCGATCGTCCGCGCCGTCGAAGGCGTGCGGTCGTTCCTGCACCGGATCGACCGGAAAATGGTGCCCGCACCCGTCTTCCTGCTCGAAATGATCACCGCGAGTTGGATGACGCAAGCGATCTACGCAGCCGCCAAACTCGGCATCGCCGATGAACTGAGCGCAGGTCCAATGACCGCCGACGATCTCGCGGGCCGGGTGGGCGCGGACGTAGACGGCATTCGCCGTCTACTGCGACTACTCGCCAGCCGCTCGATTCTCGCGCGGCACAAGGACGGTCGGTACGAGCTGACCGCGCTAGGCGCAGCCCTGCGAACCGACGCACCGGTATCCATGCGAGCGTTCGCGCTCATGGTCGGCTGCCCCGAACACTGGGAACACTGGGGCATGCTCTTCAACTCTGTGAAAACGGGCGCGGAAAGTGTGACCACGCTTCGTGGAATGGGTGTATTCGATTACATGGAGACCAACGCCGAGTTGGCCGCGGTGTTCAACGACGCCATGACCACGGTCTCGGAGATGTCCATAGCTCCAATCCTTGCCGCCTACGACTTTTCGGTGTTTGGCACGATCGCCGACGTCGGAGGCGGCCACGGTCGGCTGCTAGCTGCTGTATTACAAAAGGCGCCCCACGCAAAGGGCATCCTGTTCGACCTCGCTTCCGTGACGGCGGGAGCAGCACCGTTGATGGACAAACATGGGGTTGCTGACCGCGTCACGATCGAATCCGGGTCCTACTTCGACACCGTGCCCGCCGGCGCCGACGCCTACGTGCTCAAGCACGTCGTCGAGAGCTTCGATGACTCAAAGGCGCTAAGCATCCTGCAGAACGTGCGTGATCAGGTACCTGCACACGGCCGCGTGCTGCTGATCGAAGTCGTTGTTCCGGAGAATGATTCACCCCACTTCGGCAAGCTGCTCGACATGGAGATGCTGGTGTCGGTTGGTGGCCGCGAGCGAACGGCGGCGGAGTATGCCGACCTGTTGGGCCGCGCGGGTTTTACGCCGCGACGTGTGGTGGCCACCGCATCGCCGGTGTCGGTGATCGAAGCCGAACCCGTCTGATTCGAGCGGGTCCATACCATGACGGCATGGACCGCTGGGTGCTGCACTTCGACATGGATGCGTTCTTCGCGTCCGTGGAGCAGCTCACCAGGCCGACTCTGCATGGGCGACCGGTACTGGTCGGGGGGCTGGGCGGACGTGGCGTGGTGGCCGGCGCCAGCTACGAGTCCCGCGTGTACGGCGCGCGGTCGGCGATGCCGATGCATCAGGCCCGCCGGATGGTCGGCGCTACGGCGGTGGTGTTGCCGCCCCGGGGTGTGGTCTATGGCGTGGCCAGCCGCCGGGTGTTCGAGACCGTCCGCCCCTTGGTGCCCGTCCTCGAACAGCTGTCGTTCGACGAAGCCTTCGGCGAACCGGCCGAACTGGCGGGTGCGTCGGCTGAGGACGTCGAGGCCTTCTGTCAGGAGTTGCGGGCCAAGGTCCGCGCCGTGACGGGGCTCGTCGCCTCCGTTGGCGCCGGATCGGGCAAGCAGGTCGCCAAGATCGCGTCCGACTTGGCCAAGCCGGACGGCATCCGGGTAGTGCGCCGCGACGAGGAGCGGGTCCTGCTCGACGGGTTGCCGGTGCGGCGGCTGTGGGGGATCGGGCCCGTCACCGAGGAGAAGCTTCACAAACTCGGTATCGAGACCATCGGATCCTTCGCGGCCCTCTCGGATGCGGAAGCCGCCAACATCCTCGGCGCGACGGTCGGTCCCGCCCTGCACCTGCTCGCGAAGGGGATCGATGACCGGCCCGTCGCCGAGAACGCCCCCGCCAAGCAGATCAGTGCCGAATCCACCTTTCCTGAGGACCTGATCACCCTCGCCCAGCTCCGCGAAGCGGCAGGCCCGATCGGTGAGCACGCCCATGCGCGCCTAGAGAAGGATGGCCGCGGCGCGCGCACCGTCACCGTCAAGCTGAAGAAGTCCGATATGAGCACGCTGACGCGCTCGGCGACGCTGCCCTACGCCACCACCCACGCGGCCACCTTGATCGCGATGGCGCGCAGGCTGCTGCTCGACCCGGTCGATATCGGCCCGATTCGCCTTGTCGGCATTGGCTTTTCGGGATTGTCCGACATCCATCAGGAATCGCTGTTTCCGGATCTCGAGCTGGCCGCCGAGGAGGTGTCCGACACTCGGCTGCCGCCGACGCTCACGGATGCCACCGCGACGGCACCGGCGTGGCGCATCGGCGACGACGTCGCACATGTCGAACACGGCCACGGCTGGATCCAGGGCGCCGGGCACGGGGTGATGACGGTGCGGTTCGAGACCCGCGGCACCGGACCAGGGCCGGTGCGCACGTTTCCCGACGACACGCCCGACATCGACCGCGCCAACCCCGTCGACAGCCTGGATTGGCCCGAGTACGTCAGCGAGCTGGCGGCCCGCTCAGCCCCAGCGGGCGACGACGTCCTCAACGGGTGAGCCCGCCGCCAAGGCGGCCATCAACAACACCCGGGACTGCGACGGACGCAGACGCGGCACCACCACCGCGCCGGCGTCCACCAACTCCCTGCCTGGCCCGTAGCCGGCGTTGACGTGTCCGCCGGGAACACGCGTCGACACCGCGACGGCAACCCCGTCACGACAGAGGCGTCGGACCCCGTCGATCACGGCCGCGGGTGCGTTGCCCGAACCGACCGCCTCCAGCACGATTCCCCTGGCCCCCGCCGCCACGCAGGCGTCCATCGCCACGGCGTCGACGCCCGGGTACACCGCGACGGTGTCCACCCGCGGCGCATCCGCCGCCGACAGCGGGCCGAGAAACGGCCGATCCTTCGATCGCTCGGCGACGAACCGACCATCGGCGACCGCGCCGAGCGCCTCGCCTGTGAAGCCGCGAAGGTCACCTGTGGCCGCTTTCTGCAGGCCCAACGGCTGCCAGACCGTGCCAGCGAGGGTCACCAGCACACCAAGGTCGCGAGCGTTCGCGCTGCGCGCCAGCGCTATTGCGTCACGCAGATTCCCTGGGCCGTCGGCGTCCGGTGCATCCGCACTGTGCAGCGCGCCGGTGATCACCACAGGCGCCGCGCCGTCATAGGTCAGCTCAAGCCACAGCGACGTTTCCTCGATGGTGTCGGTGCCGTGCGTGATGACCACGCCATCTGCTTCATCATCCTTGCAGGCCGACAGCACCGACGCGCGGATCTGATCCCAGTGCGGGGGTGTCAACTGCGAGCTGTCCATCGCCATCAGGTCGACGACTTCGACGTCCAGCCCGGCGGTCAGGTCCGCGCCGCTGCGGGTGGGCCGCTTGACTCCGTCCTGGTCGCTGCTCGTGGCGATGGTGCCGCCGGTAGTGACGACGACGAGACGACCCATGGGGGAAATCATTCCCCATTGCCACTAATGGATGATGGGGGAGTGACTGATGAATCCCCGGGAACGGCCGAGCCGGTGACCGACGAGGCACCGCAGCCTGCACCGAAGCGGGTGCGCCTGCTGATCACCATCGCCGCGGTGGTGCTGGCGCTCGACATCGTCACCAAGGTGCTCGCGGTCAGGCTGCTGACACCGGGCCAGCCGGTTTCGATCGTCGGCGACACCATCACCTGGACACTGGTGCGCAACTCCGGCGCCGCGTTCTCGATGGCCACCGGCTACACCTGGGTCCTCACCTTGGTCGCCACCGGTGTGGTGATCGGCATCATCTGGATGGGCAGGCGGCTGGTTTCGCCCTGGTGGGCGATCGGCCTCGGCATGATTCTCGGCGGCGCCATGGGCAACCTTGTCGATCGGTTCTTCCGCTCACCCGGGCCGCTGCGCGGGCACGTGGTGGATTTCCTGTCGATTGGCTGGTGGCCGGTGTTCAACGTCGCCGACCCGTCGGTAGTGGGCGGGGCGATCCTGCTGGTTGTCTTGTCGCTGTTCGGTTTTGACTTCGATACGGTCGGCCGCCGCAAGGCCGACTCGTCATAGTGTCGACCCGTTCGATGCCCATCCCCGAGGGGCTGGCGGGGATGCGTGTCGACGCTGGGCTTGCGCGGCTGCTCGGCCTGTCACGGACCGCTGCGGCCGCGCTGGCCGAGGGCGGCGGCGTCGACATCGACGGCACAAGAGCCGGCAAGTCCGACAAGCTGACGGCGGGTGCATGGCTCGAGGTCCGGCTGCCGGAAGCACCTGCGCCGGTGGAGAATACGCCCGTCGAGATCGAGGGCATGGACATCCTGTACTCCGACGACGACATCGTCGCGGTCGACAAGCCGCCCGGTGTGGCGGCACACGCGACCGTCGGATGGCACGGGCCGTCGGTGCTCGGCGGCCTTGCCGCAGCGGGGTTCCGGATCAGCACGTCGGGCATCCACGAGCGGCAAGGCATCGTGCACCGCCTCGACGTCGGCACGTCGGGCGTCATGGTGGTGGCGCTGTCCGAACGCGCCTACACCGTGCTCAAGCGGGCGTTCAAGCAGCGCACCGTCGAAAAGCGTTACCACGCACTAGTTCAGGGCCACCCGGATCCATCCAGGGGAACCGTCGATGCGCCGATCGGCAGGCACCGCGGACATGACTGGAAGTTCGCGGTCACCGAGGGCGGCAGGCACAGCGTCACGCACTACGACACGCTGGAGGCACACCAGGCGGCGAGCCTGTTGGATATCGAGCTGGAAACCGGTCGCACCCACCAGATTCGGGTGCACTTCGCCGCGCTGCATCATCCCTGCGCAGGTGACCTGACCTACGGTGCCGATCCGACCCTTGCGAAAAAGCTGGGGCTCCAGCGGCAATGGCTGCACGCGAGGTCGCTCGCGTTTGCGCATCCCGCCGACGGACGGCGCGTCGAGATCACCAGCCCCTATCCGGCCGACCTGCAGCATGCGCTGGACGTGTTGCGCCGCCACGAACTGTGAGCGAGCAGCGCCGATCGGGGTTGTTGTTTGGCGTAGGCGCCTACGCGTCGTGGGGCCTGTTTCCCGCGTTCTTCCCGCTACTGAAGCCCGCGAACGCTTTCGAGATCCTGGCGCACCGGATCGTGTGGTGCTTCGTGCTGATGGTCGTGGTCATCGCGGCAGTGCGCCGGCTCGGCGATATTCGCGCGATCACGCCGCGCACATGGCTGTTGCTCACGTTCGCGTCGGGCTTGATCTCCGTCAACTGGGTCATCTACATCTACGCGGTCAACAACGGCCATGTGGTGGACGCTGCGCTCGGCTACTTCATCAACCCGCTGGTGACCGTCGCGCTGGGCCTGCTGGTCTTCCGCGAACGGCTTAACCGCGCGCAGTTCGTCGCCCTGGCCATCGCGGTGATCGCTGTTGTGGTGCTCACCGTGGAGGTCGGCTCCCCACCGATCATCGGCATCGGGCTGGCGCTGTCGTTCGGCTTGTACGGGGCGGTGAAGAAGGTGGTGCCGACCGATCCGCGGGTCAGTGTCGGTATAGAAGCTGCGATCGCGAGTCCCTTCGCCCTCGTCTACATTGTCGTGCTGCAGGTCACGGGCGATGCCACGTTCATCAACCACGGCCCAGGTCACGTCGCACTGATGGTCATGTCCGGCGTGCTCACGGCATTGCCCCTGCTGTTCTTTGCCGCCGCCGCCCAGCGGTTGCCCATGGTGACGATGGGCCTGCTGTTCTACCTGACGCCTGCGATGCAGCTGACCTGGGGCGTGGTCGTAGGGCATGAGCCGATGCCGCCTGCGCGGTGGTTTGGCTTCGCGCTCATCTGGCTGGCGCTCGTGGTGTTCACCGCCGACGCGTGGAGGCGGGCCCGTGTCGATCGGGCCGCTCTCGAATCGTCATACCGGTGACATCATCGAGTTAGAGAGGATCGAGTCATGCGGTACTGCCTGTTGATGCACTACCAGGAGGGCACCGAGGTCGGATTGACCGAGGAGGATATGGCGCCTGCCATGGCGGCCTTCCGGCAATACGCCGACGACCTGTCGGCCGCCGGAGTGTTGATCGCCACCGACGTGCTCGAATCCGTCGTCGCCACCACCACCGTCACCGCGCGCACTGGCACGCCCGAGATCCAGGACGGGCCCTTCGCCGACACCAAGGAGAAGCTGGGCGGCATCTTCGTCATCGAGGTCGACAACCTCGACGAGGCGCTGAAGTGGGCGCAACGCAACCCCGCCAATGGCTGGGGTTCGATCGAAATCCGCCCGGTGGCGCGGACATACGCCGCCGACCGCGGGTGGTATGTCCCGTAGAGGCGGATGAGCCGCTTGCGCGAAGACCATGTTGCGGTACGAGACCGGGTGGCTCAGGTCGCCCGGGACTCGTACGGCCGGTTGCTGGCCGTCCTCGCGGCGCCGACACGCGATATCGCCGCCGCCGAGGACGCGCTGGCCGACGCACTCGAACGCGCGCTGGCCCGCTGGCCAGACGACGGCGTACCCGCCAACCCCGAAGGCTGGCTGCTCACCTTGGCGCGCAACCGATTACGTGATGTGTGGAAGTCCTCCGGTTACCGGATGACTGACCTGCTAGACGAAATCGATTATGTTTCACCATCTTTGGACGACGATATGCCCGCCATACCCGACCGCCGGCTGGAGCTGATGCTGGTCTGCGCGCATCCGGCCGTCGTGCCGAACATTCGTACCCCGTTGATGCTGCAGTCGGTGCTGGGCGTGGAGGCCGCCGCAATCGCCACCGCCTTCGCGGTCGAACCGTCGACCATGGCGCAACGGCTGGTGCGGGCCAAGAAACGCATCCGCGACGCAGCCATCCCGTTCGTGCTGCCGGAACGCGACGACCTCGCCGAGCGGCTGCCTGCGGTGTTGGAAGCCGTCTATGGCGCCTATGCCATCGACTGGCAGCTCGCTCCGCGCGGTGTGCCGATCGAATCGCTGTCGGCCGAGGCGCTGCATTTGGCGCTGGTGCTGGCCGAACTGCTGCCCGACGAGCCGGAGGTGCTCGGCCTGGCCGCGCTGGTATGCCTTTCCGAGGCACGTCGGCCGGCAAGGCGCACCGCCGACGGCGGCTTCATCCCGCTCGACGAACAGGACACCAAACTGTGGGACGAGGTGCTGATGGCCCGCGGTGAGGCGCTGCTGCGCCGCGCGCACAACCTGCGGCGGCCGGGCCGCTTCCAGTACGAGGCGGCGATCCAGTCGGTTCACTGCACCAGGGCTGCGCTCGGCAAAGTCGACCTGAGCGCGCTGCAAAAGCTGCACCGCGCGCTATTGCGGGTCGCGCCGTCCCTCGGTGCCGCTGTGGCTTCGGCGGCGGTCGATGGCGAAATCGACGGGCCCGATGCCGGGCTGCGCGCGCTGGACGCAATCGATGACCTGGCCATCGAGCGCTTTCAGCCGGCCTGGGCGACGCGGGCACACCTGCTCTCCGAGGCGGGGCGGGCCGTCGAAGCCGCGAACGCCTATCGCCGGGCGATCGAACTGACGGCCGATCCCAGGGTGGCTGAGTACCTTTTCTGGCGTTTGCGTTGAAAAGCTGCCAGCAATGCCATAACGTTTGCTCGTGGCGAATAACGCCGACCCTTCGCCTACCGGCCGGGGGCGGGGGAGACCGGTGGGGGCCGACTCGGCCGAGACACGCGCGCGCATTCTTCGCGCCGCGCGTGAAGTGATCACCGAACGCGGCTACGAGGCGGCCAATTTTCAGGCCATCGCCTCGCGTGCCGGCCTGAGCCGCCCCACGATGCACTACTACTTCCACACTCGCGAGGACATCCACGAATGCCTCGTCGCGGAGGCGTATTCGATAGTCGCAGACTGCATTGCGCAAGCGAAACGCGAGGATACTCTCCTGAAACAGCTGTCGACGTTCGTGACGGCCACCCACAAGTCGGGGTTCGCGGATCGGTCGATGTTGCAATTCGTCATTACCGCTCGACTGGAATACCACCGGAGTCCGAGCCTGCGCGGGACCCCGGGACCCGTGGTCTCCGCGATACAGGAGTTCTACCTGTCGGTGGTCGACGATGCGATCGAGCGCGGAGAGATTCCTCAGGAAACTGATCCGGCGTCAGTGGTGAGCATGTTGCTGGCGATGTTTCTGGGAATGGGCTTCTACGCGGGATTCATTGTCGATGCAAATAACATGCCGGTGATTGCCAAGCAACTTCACCAGCTGATGACCCACGGATTGCTGGATCGTCAGCAGGCCGGACCACCTCTCACCATCACTCCGCCCGCGCCTGCGGCCGCCGTCGACGATTTCCTTCCCACGTGGCCGGAACTGACCGGGTGATGAGGCTCCCGCAGGTCAACCGCTTTTAGAAACGGCCTGATCCTTCTAGAGGGAAAAGAACTCCTTTTCGAGGGAAACACCCGATTCCTCCCGGGGGGATCGGCAATAGCGTGCTGACCATGATTGGCATCTGGTTCGCCGTCCTCGTCGCTGCCTTCGTCGCGGCCGGGGTCATGACGCAATTAGGTTGGGAACTGCGCCCGATGCCGACGGTCAAAAGGGTCTTCAAGCGAATCCGATCGCGAGACGACCAAGCGACTACTACGAGTCGGTTGTAGCGGCCCAACCGTCGGCCCAGTCCTGGAGCGGTTCCAGCGCGGCCATCAAAGTGCGCCCATGTTCGGTCAACCGGTACCCACCGGCGCTGTGGTCGACGATGCCGAGATTCCGGAGCTCTTTCAGCCGGGTGTTGAGCGAGCCAGGGGTGGTGTCGCAGGCGTCCTGAAGGGCGCGAAACGTCAACGGCTCACCGCGGAGTTCCCACAGCACGCGTAGCGCCCCGCGCCGACCGAGCACGTCGAGTGCCACCATGATCGGCCTATAGAAATCAGAGCGCCCGCATCGCGCCGGCCTCCCCGCCGCTGGAGCCCGACATCCAAGAGGCGATCGACGCCATCATGCGCGGCGCGCCGCCGCTGGTGCTCTTTTCGACGATCGCCCGTGATCGGCGGCTGTTCTTCAAGTTCTTCAACTCGGGCCTGCTCGATCGCGGCAACCTGACGATCCGTGACCGCGAGATCGTCATCGACCGCGTGACGGCTTCTTGCGGAGCCGAGTACGAATGGGGTGTCCATGTGTCCGTCTACGGGGACAAGGCCGGCCTGACCGAAGCGCAGATCGCCTCACTGGTCAATGTTGGCCCGACGACGACTGCTGGGTCGACGAGGATCGCGTCCTCATCCGGCTGTGCGACGGCCTGCAGCGGCACTGCACGGTCGACGACGAGGTCTGGTCTGAACTGGCCGCCCATCACAGCGACGAGGCGATCCTGGAGTTGCTCATGTTGGCGGGCACCTACCGGACCGTGAGCTACCTCGTGAACGGGCTGCGGCTGCCGCTCGAGCCCGGCGCTCGCCGGTTTCCGGTGTAAGCCACAGCTGGCAAAGACACGCAGTGCGACACGCCGAGATCTGTCGGACGGCGGCCATAGACTGGCCACCCTATGACCAGTCCGTCTACTCTTCGCGCGAGCGCTCATCGGTCCTCCTTCGTGCACCTGCACAACCACACCGAATACTCGATGTTGGACGGTGCCGCGAAGATCACGCCGATGCTGGCCGAGGCGCAGCGGTTGGAAATGCCCGCGATCGGCATGACCGATCACGGAAACATGTTCGGCGCCAGCGAGTTCTACAACACCGCCACCGAGGTCGGCATCAAGCCGATCATCGGCGTGGAGGCCTACATCGCGCCCGCATCGCGGTTCGAGACCAAGCGCATTCTGTGGGGCGACCCGAGCCAGAAAGGTGACGACGTCTCCGGCAGTGGGTCCTACACCCACTTGACCATGGTCGCGGAGAACGCGACGGGGCTCCGTAACCTGTTCAAGCTGTCATCGCTGGCGTCGTTCGAGGGCCAGCTGGGCAAGTGGTCGCGGATGGATGCCGAACTCATCGCCGAGAACGCGGCGGGCATCATCGCCACCACCGGCTGCCCGTCCGGTGAGGTGCAGACCCGGCTGCGGCTCGGCCACGACCGTGAAGCGCTGGAATCGGCAGCCAAGTGGCGCGAGATCTTCGGTCCCGAAAACTATTTCCTCGAGCTGATGGACCATGGGCTCGACATCGAACGGCGGGTGCGCGAGGGTCTGCTCGAGATCGGCCGCAAGCTCGACATCCCGCCGTTGGCCACAAACGACTGTCACTACGTGACACGCGACGCGTCGCGCAATCACGAGGCGCTGCTGTGCGTGCAGACCGGCAAGACGTTGTCGGACCCCAACCGCTTCAAGTTCGACGGTGACGGCTACTACCTCAAGTCCGCCGCCGAGATGCGCCAGATCTGGGACGACGAGCTCCCGGGGGCGTGCGATTCGACCCTGTTGATCGCCGAACGGGTGCAGTCCTACTCCGATGTATGGGAACAGCGCGACCGTATGCCGGTTTTCCCGGTGCCAGAGGGGCATGACCAGGCGTCATGGCTGCGGCACGAGGTTGATGCCGGACTCGGGCGGCGCTTCCCGGCCGGGGTGCCTTCCGCGTACGTCGAACGCGCGGCCTACGAGATCGACGTTATCTGCGGGAAGGGATATCCCTCCTACTTCCTGATCGTGGCCGACTTGGTGACCTATGCGCGGTCCGTCGACATCAGGGTCGGGCCGGGCCGTGGCTCGGCCGCCGGCTCGCTGGTCGCCTACGCGCTGCGCATCACCGATATCGACCCGATCGAGCACGGGCTGCTGTTCGAGCGGTTCCTCAATCCCGAGCGGGCGTCGATGCCCGACATCGACATCGACTTCGACGACCGCAGGCGCGGTGAGATGGTGCGCTATGCCGCCGACAAGTGGGGCCAGGACCGCGTCGCGCAGGTCATTACGTTCGGCACCATCAAAACCAAGGCGGCACTGAAGGATTCGGCGCGCATTCACTACGGCCAGCCCGGGTTCGCAATCGCCGACCGGATCGCCAAGGCGCTTCCGCCGCCGATCATGGCCAAGGACATCTCGGTGTCGGGGATCACCGATCCGACCCACGAGCGCTACAAAGAGGCCGCGGAGGTCCGCGCCCTGATCGACAACGATCCCGACGTGCGGACCATCTACGAGACCGCGCGCGGTCTTGAGGGGCTGATCCGCAACGCGGGTGTGCACGCCTGCGCGGTGATCATGAGCAGCGAGCCGCTGACCGAGGCCATTCCGCTGTGGAAGCGGCCCCAGGACGGCGCGATCATCACCGGCTGGGACTATCCGTCGTGCGAGGCCATCGGCCTGTTGAAGATGGACTTCCTTGGCCTGCGCAACCTGACGATCATCGGCGACGCCCTGGAGAACATCAAGGCCAACAGGGGAATCGACCTCGACCTGGACTCGGTGCCACTCGACGACAAGGCCGCCTTCGAACTGTTGGGCCGCGGTGACACGCTGGGAGTGTTCCAGCTCGACGGTGGGCCGATGCGTGACCTGCTGCGCCGCATGCAGCCAACGGAATTTGGGGACGTCGTCGCGGTCATCGCCCTGTACCGGCCCGGCCCGATGGGCATGAACGCCCACAACGACTACGCCGACCGGAAGAACGGGCGGCAGGCAATCAAGCCCATCCACCCCGAACTGGCCGAGCCGCTGCAGGAGATCCTCGCCGAGACCTACGGCCTGATCGTCTATCAAGAGCAGATCATGCGCATCGCGCAGAAGGTGGCAGGCTACTCCCTGGCACGAGCAGACATTCTGCGAAAAGCCATGGGCAAGAAGAAGCGTGAGGTGCTCGACAAGGAGTACGAGGGCTTCTCCGACGGCATGAAGGCCAACGGTTTCTCGGCAGCGGCCATCAAGGCGCTGTGGGACACGGTGTTGCCGTTCGCCGACTACGCGTTCAACAAGTCTCACGCCGCAGGCTACGGCCTGGTGTCGTACTGGACGGCGTACCTCAAGGCCAACTATCCGGCGGAGTACATGGCCGGCTTGCTCACATCGGTGGGCGATGACAAGGACAAGGCCGCCGTGTATCTCGCCGACTGCCGCAGGCTGGGCATCACCGTGCTGCCGCCCGACGTCAACGAATCGAGTCTCAACTTCGCCTCTGTCGGTGAGGACATCCGATACGGGCTCGGCGCGGTGCGCAACGTCGGGTCGAATGTCGTTGCGTCGATGATCGGTTCGCGCACCGACAAGGGTAAATTCATCGACTTCTCCGATTACCTCAACAAGATCGAGATCGGTCCCTGCAACAAGAAGGTCACCGAGTCGCTGATCAAGTCGGGCGCGTTCGACTCGCTGGGGCATCCACGCAAGGGACTTTTCCTGATCCACACCGATGCGGTCGACTCGGTGCTCGGCACCAAGAAGGCCGAGGCGATGGGCCAGTTCGACCTCTTCGGCGGCGCCGACACCGCGACCGACGCGGTGTTCACCATCAAGGTGCCCGAGGAGGAGTGGGAGGACAAGCACAAGCTGGCGCTCGAGCGGGAGATGCTGGGCTTGTATGTGTCGGGACATCCTCTGAACGGTGTCGCGCATCTGCTTGCCGCCCAGGTCGATACGCAGATCCCGGCCATCCTCCAAGGCGACGTCGCCAACGAGACCCAGGTGCGGATCGGCGGCATTCTTGCTTCGGTGAACCGGCGGGTCAATAAGAACGGATTGCCTTGGGCGTCAGCACAGGTGGAAGACCTCACCGGTGGTATCGAGGTGCTGTTCTTCCCTCAGACCTACTCCACGTTCGGCCACGAGATCGCCGACGACGCCGTGGTGTTGGTCGGAGCCAAGGTGGCGATCCGTGACGACCGCATTTCGCTGATCGCCAACGAGCTTGTGGTGCCTGATTTTTCGCATGCCCAGGTGGACCGCCCGCTTGCGGTGAGCCTGCCGACTCGCCAGTGCACCGTCGACAAGGTCACCGCACTGAAGCAGGTGTTGGCGCGTCACCCGGGCACCTCGCAGGTGCACCTGCGATTGATCAGCGGCGAGCGGATCACCACGCTGGAGCTGGATCAGTCGCTGCGGGTGACGCCGTCGTCGGCGCTGATGGGCGACCTCAAGGCGCTGCTCGGCCCCGGCTGCCTGGGTTAGAACGCGTAGCGCAGTATTCGCGCCTTGCGCGCTCCCGGCCTTGCTTCTGCCAGACAGCTTCGTGGCCACTCGGATCCAGCCCGGGAAGAGATCGACCTCCGGCGCGTGCGCGAGGCTGGCCTCCTCGATCAGCCTCATCCGCGGATTCCAGGTCTCAGGATGGTGGGCGTCCTTGAAACCCGCGTAACCCCAATGGCTTCCGACGACCTTGAACATCTTTTGCGGGGCGAGCTTGATTGCGATCCGGCTGAACCAGCCGATCCGGCCGTAGTCATTGAACGCGAGCTCGCCGGTGGCGAAGTGATCGGTGATGCGGCGGAAGATCCCGACGATCACCGGCTCGGAAAGGAACGCGAACAGCCCGTCGGCGATCAGCATGGTCGGGCGGTCCGCCGGAATGGTGTCCGGCCAGTGCTCGTCGGCCAGCGAAACCACGACCGAATGCGACTTCGGGTTCGTAGGCAACACCTCGTCGCGCAGCGCGAGGATCCCCGGCAGGTCGACGCTGTACCAGTCCGCCGATGGCGGCGGATCGACGCGATGGAAACCGCTATCGAGACCGGCACCGAGGTCGACGACCACAGCGTCGGGGTGCCGGGCGACGAAATCACGCACCCGGTCGTCGAGCATCTTCGCGCGCAGCGCTGCCTGGCACACCACGCTGGTCTGCACACCGAGGCCGGCGAAGTCGTAATCGAGGATGCCTACCACTTCGTCGGCAAGTGTGTCACCCAGGATCGGTCTGGGCCAACGGCTGTCCAGCGCCCTGGCGTACTCGGTCAGAAATGCGGTCTGCTCGACCGGCGACAGTTCGGTGGTGGTAATCCCCATAACCGCGAAAGTACTCCATTTTTCGGGCTGAACGGCAAGCCCAAAACATTCACCGCCCTTGCGATTACGCGGCTGGTTGGTCGTTTCTTTCGCGCCGCTCGACTTCGTCGGTACGGTCTGTTACCCACGCGTCCTCGAACCGTTGTCCCGGGTGCACGTTGGGGAGGCGATTCATCACGCGGCTGAGCCACTTGGGTGGTGTGGTCGGCTCCCACTGAGGAAGGGCCATGCTCAGCGAGTACATCGTCTTGAGTACAACAAAGACGCTGAACAGCGCTGAGGCATCGGTCATGGCGGCGCCGAACATCCCGAGAACAAGCGTGAGATGGACGACGGCGATTCGGCCGAGGCTTCGATTCGCCGTCTGCTCGATCTGCCAGAACGACCAGCTGCGCAGACCGAGCAGATCCACGACGAAATCGATGACGAGTGCGATAAGTACGTACAGGCACCCGAGTTTCACACTTCGCCAGTCGACGCCGACCAAATCGCTCTGCCCGTTGTGGTTCAGCATGAACAGAATCACACCGAGGAAGAGACCGTGGGCCGCGCAGAACACGAGGCTGGTGACGAGAAACCCATGAAGGAACGAGGATTGGGAACGCTGCCTGCTTGATTTCGGTGCCTGATATCTGACGTGTCCGCGGCGTGGGTTCATCCGTTGATGGGCAACGATGCGGGCCGAAACGAAGACGCAAGCCGCGAGCGTCTCGAACCAGTAGACGACCAACGTCGTGCCAGCCGACCATCCTCCGACGAACCAACCGGCAACCGGAACAGCGTTGACGACCAACAGCGTCAGAAGGTGAATGATCCGGCGCACGTGTCTATCGTCGCATCGTCAGCCCAAAACGTTCACCGCCCTAGCGATTACCAGCGCGATGGTGGTAACCGCCACGAGGCTCTGCACCGCCATCATTCCCTTCGCCCAGCGGGCCAGCGGCATGGTGTCGGTGGGGGAGAAAGCCATCGCGTTGGTCAGGCTGACATACAGGTAATCGACGAACGTCGGCCGCCACCCAGGTTTGACGAGCTTGGCGGTGTCGGGATCCATCTGGGGAAACATGAAGTCCGGGTATGGCTTTGCGCCTGCGCGACGGGCGAACGGTCCGCCGCGGTCCAGTTCCCAGTACCAGATGCCGAAAACGATGATGTTGGTGACGAAGATCGCTCCGCCGCTGCCAAGCAACACCGCAGCCTTGTTGCTGACCTCGCCGGTGAGGATGCGGACGTCCAGCAGCACCGCCGAAAGCGTGTTGTCGAGGGTGATGGCCGCGAGCAGCACCCAGGTGGCGTATCGACCCAGTCGCGTCGCATTGGTGAGCTTCAGCGGGTTGAGCCAGATCAGCACCGCGAGCAGCAACAACTCGAGCGCGATCAGCGGCCAGCGGGGCACCAGGGTGTAATTCTTTGGGATTGCCAGTTGCAAACCGATCACGGCAACGAGTGCGAACAGCACGGGAAGCCGGCTTTCCGGGTCACCGGGCCGCAGCCACGACGGGATGTGGTGTTCGGCGCCGGAAGCCAGCCGCTCGGCGCGTTTCATGAACTCCTCGACCGGTGAGGGTTCGGGTGTGGTGTCCATGAGGACAGTGTGTGCGCCACGATGGAGGCCATGGAGTCGCGACACGTCAGCATTTGGATCGAGGCCGCTCCCGAGGTGGTCTACAGCTTCGCATCGGATCCGCAGACATGGGCACAGTGGGCCGCGGGCCTTGCCGAGGGCGGCCTGCGCCAGACCGTCGACGGTTGGACGGCCGATTCGCCGATGGGTCAGGTCACGGTCGAGTTCTCGCCGCCGAACGAGTTCGGCGTGCTCGATCATGTGGTGCGCCTGGTGTCGGGCGAGGCGGTGTACAACCCGTTACGCGTGATCCCCGGCGGCGTCGGCGAGGCCCGCTGCGAAGTGCTGTTCACGGTGCGACGACGGGCGGGCATGTCGGACGCGGAGTTCGACGCCGATGCGGCGGCGGTGGCCGCTGACCTCGAGGCGCTGCGGCGGCTGCTGGAGAACTAGCGGTCAGACGTCTGGAATGGGCTCAGCACCAGCCACACCACGGTTCCCGCGGCCGCGGCGGCCAGTACCGACGGCGCTGCGCTGCTGGTCGCCACGGCGACAATCACCATGACGATCAGGCCGATTCCGAGCGCGAGCAGCTTGTACACCGGCCAGGGCACCCCGGCAATGCTGACTTCGTCGCGCACGGTCATAGATTGACGATAGCTCGCAAGCCTGTTTTCGGGCAACCGAAACACCGGATCAGGGGGTTCCTTCCATACTCGGGCCAGATCTTGCTAAGACCATTTTCTTTAAGTAGTAAATCCCTCACTGACTCGTGAATGAACTGTACTCTCGGCGCCTTAGACACAGTTGCCTCGGCAAAACCCTTAGAACAATCAAGTATAAATAGCTTGACTGCTTCCTTGGTAGTCTCCTCAGGGTCCCATTCAGTCACCGCTCCAAGATTGATGCTCGCAAGAATGGCGTGGTACAGCTGCTCCGGACTGAGGGGCTGCTTCGCAAATAGTACCCATTGGATGCACAAGATTAGCCCGTCCCTGTTGTGTGAGTCCCTTGTTAGGATATCGCGGAACAATTCGTGTATCTCCTGGAATCTCGTGGAGTTTTTGGAGTAGTGTGTAAACCTGGCCACGACCCGACGTCTTGTTTAGAATGCCTACAACAAGGACAACCCACATAAAGATTCCTGATGCCTTCTCTTGAAGCTCAACTCGAACCTGCTGAGCAGTCTTGCTCTTCCCAATTTTCAGCTCAGCCTCAATGTAGTTCGTGATGTCTTGCGTATGCCCTTCTTGACCTTCAAGTACAAGTTCAAGCCCTTTACGGATTGTGATATGCGGATAGTGCCTGCTTGAGAAGCAAACCTGGAAGCGAATGTCGTTCATCACAGCTAGCTCGGCAATGTGCTCGAAGAACTGAATCATCTCACGGACTTGCTTTTCTTCGCACTCATCCAGCGCGTCGATGAAGCACATTACAGGCGATTGTTAAGCGCCCGGATAGCTTGTTCCAGTAGCGACTTCAGTGGTTCAATGCCCCATTCGTAGTCTATGTTGATGGATGATGCTGAAAGGCCAAGCGAGTCAAAGACGCTTTTAAGCGCTGGATGATGCTCAAGCAGTTGCAGTAGCAGCGTACGGTATGTACCAATTGTCGACTGCTCTATATCGTCGCCAGCGCGTTAAAGAAGAAAGAAAGTATAATGTAATCCTTTCTTGTTTTGCGAGCGTTAGTCGATGCAAACTTCATCAATGTCGACTTTCCTGTTCCGGCATTTCCCTTGATCCACAATAAACCGTGGTGTTCGCCTGATTTGGTCGCGTCGAGCCAGTCGAGGTATTGCACATCCTTCAAGAGCCACCTGCACGTCTTGGCGTGAGCAGTCTTGATTGTCATCTGGCGCACATCAATTTGCTTAAATTTCAAGGATTCTAGAAGAATCTGTCTCTGTTCGTTGTTCAGTGATGTATGTGTCCGTTCTTGGTAGTGAATGGGAACTGGGACAGTAAGATCAGGTCGTGAGTCTAATTCAATATGGTGGATTTACATCGCGTGGCAATTCGCTCTCTGTCCTGGTCAGCAGGTTTTGGCAGGATACATCACCTGGAAAAGAATCAACTCACTCTGCAGAATCGTTTTCTGCACTGTTCGCGATGTCGACTCTACTGCGCTTGCGGGAAACGCCATCCGGAGGTGGTGACTGAAGGAAACGCTGTCATAATGTTAGTCTGGATGCACCACTTGGGTTAGGGTGCCCGCTGGACTGACTGTTCGCGCTGTTCATGACATCTTCCGCTCGGCGTGTCTTTACCACATCTGCTGCTGGTATTACTGACAGCAGCTCCTTTGCATACGCCGCCGCCGTTCCAGCTGCGTACGTTTGCCATTGTTTGTTCTTGTGTGAGTCTGCATAGTCGCAGATGCCGCGAATGACAAGACAAGGGAAGCTGTTCATTAAGTCCCGCTGCCTCCATCTCAAAGCACAGTACACCGCCAAGTTCTGCGCTGAGCCTGTCCCTCTCATCAGCACTCTTGATTACTTGGTTACCAGATGCGATGGTACCGTAATGCACTGTCACTTCCGCTCCGCTCGTTCGTGGTGGCCGTTCCTTGCTGTCTGTCGGCGCCGCACTGGCCGCACGTGGGCAGCCTGCCTGATGGTTGTAGTCTGCCTCGAATAAGACATCAGGCCCTGCTCCTCCGCGCTGGAAGCTGTGGTGAATGCTTTCAAGCCGCCGTACTAGTTTGACCATCATGCTCTCGCCTATCAGCATATTGGCCCGCACAGTGCTCATAGCGCTAAGCAGTATATGCGGGGGTGAGTTCAGCGACCCAGTGCGCTCAATTCCAGCAGCGTTATTTTCCCGCTGTCGTACTGCACTACTCCACCAAACTGTCCGTGCGGCTGGCTCACGACTACATCTCCAAGGCGAATGTCTGCCTCTGCGCTCGGAACGCCCCCGCCGATTCCTACCATTAGCCCAAATCGAATCTCTTTAAATGCGGCCGCATCTGGGTGGCCACATGCGATGCTGCGTTGTTTCCTATCTGGCCCGCTGGCAAGCACACAATAACAACGTTGTGGCCGGCAATTGACCCCATGCAGTATATGTTTTGGTCGTTGTCGCAATCATTACTCTGAAGGCTCTCGTGCTTCTCGTCGAGCATCGCCTTCGCTGCCGCCAGCTCGACATGCAGTGCGCACACCCATCCTACGGTATACTCTTCGGGGCGCAGTTGGCGTGGCATTCAGGGTGGGTATGACGGGGACAGGGGAATGGACAAGTGACTGCTGGCGATTTACACGTGTGGAGGGTATGCGATGGCCATCATCAAGCAGCAACAGCAGCGCTGTCGACGAGTGCCAGTGCCCAGCCTCAGCCTTGTCGCCTGCGCCGCAGCTTGACACCTGCCTGTTCTGCTGAGTTGAGGGGCTGAGGCTGCATGGTTGATTCTGCGAGGCGAGCAGCCGTAAGCGCTAGTCAGGGGAAGTGGGAATCCTGCTCTTTCATTGGTCAGCTTGCTCGTCCGGCGTTACGATCATAACACGACATCTTTAAAGCTTAACATTCACTCTCCCAGAGTAGGGTGACTCCACCTCGCCCTTAACCTTGTGAATGCTTCATACTATGTACTATGAGGTATCCTCTTAAGTGTCATAGATGTATTCTGTTACCATTGTGCGCTTCGGCATTCGGAAACCTTGACTGAACCCGAACTGCGCAGCGTACGAGGGTACAGCCCGAGGTGGTTGGGGTGTATTGAGAAATTGTGTCAACGTGTTCAAGTACAGTCGTTACATCGGTTTGAAGTCTACACTAGAAGTCAGATGGCTCAACTACAATATGCGTACTTACTCTTTCTATAGCGCGAATGCAGCCCTGACCGCTTCAAGGAATAATACACCCTCTGCATTGGAATAGATCATACACTCCAAAATTTCCCGCAAGAGAACTGGTGTTGTGTAGCTTTTTCTGCCGCATGCCGAACCGTGCTCTTGCTTGTACCAAACTTAGTGCCAATTATTGCTTGAATGGAAGTCTGTTTCGTGTGTTCCAATCGAGACGTCACATGCGAAGTACCAAATGAGAGCGTGGTGTAATTGTTCAGAGACTCTACTGGAGCTTTTTTAAAATATGAGACTGAAGGGTCGCCATGACTGAAATAAGTGTCATACCACATCGAACTTGTATGATGTCTATTTGAATCATGATAACCCGCTAAGTGAGTATTCTAGACAAGGGCCAAGAAAGTCTTATAACAGCAAAAAGTTGAAGGATACCAAACTACAAATGCTATGCAAGCTTAGTTGTCGCAATTCTTTTCAGAATTATCGCTGTTCTTGATAGTGTGATCGATCTCAAACAATCACGCAGATGACATTCTAACAAGAGAGAACACAAATCCCTGCTAGATGGTCTAGGCCACAGTTTATCTTTATGGGGACAAGTATCATCTAACCGGTAATCTTGCTGATCATGTCCAGGCGGACAGTCCTGACCCACAGTGGCGCTCACGCCCAGGCCAATGTCCTTTTCATCGGACTACCACGCGCTTCTCTCACCATCCTTCACCTATGCAGTGCGAACGGCTTCATCCTGTGGATCAGGGAGGATGAATTTCGTCGAGTACCGAATCAGTGGCTGCTTGAGCAACATATGCCCTTTGAAATCAGCGGTCCTCCAAGTCGACGTACCAGACGCTGCATGACCCAGTCCCACTTTTCAGACAATTTACGCGATCCAAGACGTCGACGCTGATAACTTTGCAGAGAGTTCTCAAACGGCAGTGAACTTACGGAATGTACGGCTGTGCGCTGTAGTAGACGCTGGACAGCCGACACTGTCTTTGGGGCATAGTCTTACACATCCCCAGATCTTTCCCATTATTTCGGATATGAGACTCATTTCTGGAATATTCGTTCAAAGACCGTAGTACCCGCAATACGACTGCACAGCCTTGCTATCATGCACTCGTATCTAATATTGCCACTTGTATTGCGGCCAAGATCGCTCAGTGATCTCGGGTACACGAGAACTTGCCACCACGGGGGATCCTCGACTACGGGCACCACTGAATTGCCTTAGCGGATACGGTCCGTAGAATTCTCTGGGGCAAGCTCAAATCTCTGCAAGGGCGAACAAATCTCATCTCCACTGCCTGTGTGTCCTGGCCTAGACCTGGGCCGACGCCTTTCTCCATGCTCAGCAGCATGGGATTTGAACTTTCGCATCATTTGCACTTCTAAACGCGAATTGCGCCAGCTTGACCGTATATAGAAGCCTGGGTACTGTCGCCACACGAAGGTGGGCTGTAGATGAAGGTGTAGAGTCGTGGAGGCCCATGGAGTTCCAATTGGAATTGTCGCACACGTTGTCGCACCGGCTCAAGTTGCTCCAAGGGCAGAATGTTCATGCAAGGCGTATGTACACAGTAGGTTCTCGAGCAGGTCCAGATCTTGGCGCGCGAGGTGGATTACGGCCGCTGGAACTGAGCTTGTAGCAGGCGGACACTGAGGCAATGAGCAAACATGGCACGGGCACAAATCTGCTCGCCCTTCAAGGCCGGTGTCAGATTCTGACGGTACGGCTCGTTGTTGGAGTACCCCACGAGAAATCTCAAGAACAATCTGAAGCCGGCAACTAGACGATCCCAAGGATCTGGGACTGCGGCAAGTGGGACTAACTTGTGGCAAAATCTGCAACAGCGGAGAAGCTGGTCTCCAAGCGACGATAGGCCCCACATTGGTTAACCTCGTCCCGCTCATGGTGCAGTGTGGGCGCAACGGCCGCCACTAGTACGATACCACGGTGCCCAGGTCGACCAGTGCGCACTATCATGTTCAACTCCACGAGCTCGACGAGTGTTTCTGCGTGGGCAGAGGGATGGACATTAGGAGACGTGTCAGCTGTGCCTGCCGCGTGGGATCAATATGAGGCGGTCAATAGCCTGGAACACTCCGACAAACGACTTGAGCACATATGGTCCAATGCAGCCTCCGGATCGGCACACGTTGAAACGCGTTTCTGCTTGTACCACCTGACAGCGGTGTACTCCCCTTGGCGGAGTTCAAGCGCGGTTTGGCAGTAAACTATCCGAAAATCCGAAAATACGATGCTGCGTGGGTGAAATGGTACCACAAGTGGTTCGATGCTCAATCGGTATTCAGAACTTTGTTGGAGGCTTGCCAAACCTACAGTCACCGCTGCGTCGAATTGTGGTGTGTCCTTCCAGGTACTCTGGTCTGACTGTGCTGCGACATAGATCCGTGCGCTTTCGCCATTTCCCGAAAATTCTTATCATGGATCCAGCCCCCACGGCTCCGCTCCCGGCTGCACGCATGTGGGTAGGATTAACCGTGCATGGAAGCGATGTGCCTCGGTGGAGCTAACCGCCACGCGCCAGGAGCCTCAACCTGGCTACGGCGAGACTGGCCGATGCACGTTGCGACCGTCCGATGGCCGCCACCCAATCGAAACCCCACGATAAGCCGCTAGTCGAATCTTTCGAGGCCGAAAATTTTCGAACCTTCCCTTGCAGAGGGATGCACTTGTCGCGGCGGATGCGCCTTCCAATTCCCCACCAAAACCATATGCACCGGGGTACCGGCTTCCTGTATGTGAGGTCCTTGTGATGCGTGCGCTATGGGCTTTTTTACGACTCCGAGCGCGCAGAGGCCCTCGGCCCCTTTCTCGAACGGACAGAGCTCGGGGGCGTCGTCATCTCTGGAAAAGCATCAGCTGAATTGGCGGATTGGTAATAGACTCTGCGTCCACGTGGGCAAAATTGTGATGGTTTCGCATCGTTGTGCGTTCACAATTGACACTTGGTCCAATTTTAGTAGTCCTGAACCAAGAAAATCGGTCACCTGGACTCCCCCTATATCAAAATTTCCGAATCTGTTGACCGCCAGTCTGGTCGCCATTGCCGTGCACCTTCTGTGTCGGGGAAGACTGTCAACACGAAAGTAAAGCCACCCGCGTTCCAGGTCTTCTCCACACGTTCCATCGAAAATACATCACGCCTTAGTCAATCATCCACAACCGTGCACCGGGACCCACTATGGCCCCTCGAAAAAGACAAAACCTGAGCAGACCCAT
>CAVXZT010000006.1:0-648649 GCA_963766465.1 uncultured Actinomycetota bacterium | reverse complement strand
ACGCCCTTGGGCGACGATGCGAACTGCTTCTCGGTCGGATTCTCAGCCAGCTGGGTGACCCGTACGGGACCCAGGGCGTGGATGCCCAACCCGAGCACGGTCACCGTCGTCCGGGCCTGGGATCCGCCCATCGCCCGCCATCTCCGCCTCGTCCATTCCCCACGTGCCTGTTTGCCACGCTGCCCGGACGGTGTGGCAGCCCTGTGGCAAACAACGGTCCTCCGACGAAGGCGACCTGTCAGCCCCTCTTCAGGAGCAGGCGCCGCGCGGCACTAGGAGCGTGTCGAGCGCTCGGTGCGGCCCCGGACGATCCCGATGAAGGCCTGCACGCGCGCGTCGTCGTTGTCGGTCAGCCAGGCGAGGCCGACCTTCGTGGTCGGCAGGTCCGTCACCGGGCGGTAGATCGCATCCTTCCGGTGATGGAGCCGGGCCAGGGACATCGGCATCACCGCGACGCCGTCGCCGTTCGCGACCACGGCCACCGCGTCCTTTGCCGAGATCGCCGACCAGTCCACCTCGTCCTCGGCGATGTCGGCGTGGGTGATCTCGTCGGCGGCGGCCAGGTAGTGGTCGCTCGCCGCCACGGCGACCGCTACCTCGTCGTACAACGGGATGCAGTGCAGCCCGTCGCGATCGATCGGCAACCGGACCAGGGCCAGGTCGAGCGAACCCGAACGGATGCCGGTCTCCTGCTCGGCCTGGGAGACCGGAACCAGCTCGATCGGGTCGCGTCGACGCTTCCGCCAGATCCGCGCCCACTTGTCCGGCATCGCACCCTCCACGAACCCGACCCGGAACGCCACCTCGCTCATCGCGAGCATCCTAGGGTCGCTGTGGGACGTCCTCCGACTAAGGGGAGTCGATGCGTGCGGGCTTGCTACCCAGGATGCCGCGGTCCGCGGGACTCTTGAGGCAGCCCTGGGAGGCGCCGACCCGACCGAGCGCGGCCAGGTCCCCAGCGCCCAGCAGCTGGTTCAACGACGACGCGGCGCCGTACATCTGCTGGCTGGTGGTGCGGGCGTGACCCAGGCCGAGCACGTGTCCGAGCTCGTGGTTCATCACCTGGCGCCAGATGCCGCGTGAGTGCGCATTGGTCCGGTCGAGCAGTATGTAGCCGTTGAAACGTCGCCCGTCCTGCACCCAGTGGCCGCCGATGGCCGCGACTCCTCCGGACAGCCCGGCGTCTTCCTTCGGACTCTGCCAGTCGACGAGGATGTCGGTTCCGACGGGGTAGTAGCCGTACTTGTTTCGCGTGACCTCCTTCGTGGTGGTGCCGAGGTACTCGAAGCGGAAACCTGTCACCAGGCCGACCTGCCGGAAGGCGCCACGGATGTCGTCGGTTGCGCCCTGATAGCTCGCGCTGGAGTTGATCCGGTAGGTGACGGTGCGGCACGGGTCCCACCGGGCACCGCGATCGGAGAGCCAGGTCCAGTCGGACGCTTGGCCCCGCGGCTGGTAGGACATCTTCACGGTGACGCGTCGGGTGGTGCTGCTCGCCAGCGCTATGGGCACCAGGGCGTCCTGGGCGACAACCCGCAGCTGATGGGTGCCCAGCCAGGCGGGAGCACGGAACGAGTACGCCCCGTCCTGGCCGGCCGTCAGGGCGGACATCTCCTGCCACCCGTTCTCGCTGGTCAGTAACTGGAGGACGAGGCGGCGGCGAGCCGGGCCTTTCCCGTAGACGGTGACCCCCTCGCCGAGCCGCACCGAGTCGTCGGAGACGTAGATGGTGATGGGGGAGGCGGCCGCAGGAGCCGCATCGGCGATCGCGGACAGCAACGCGATCTGGGCGGCGGTCAGCAGGACGGCAAGGAACGCGCGCAACATGGTGCCCTCCAGGAACTACGGTTTCGCCCGAATCGTGATCGGAGGTGTTGTGAGATGGCCCCCATGGTCGACACCCATCCTGCGCGGGATGGCGCCTTCCGGGATCGGAAGGCCGGTCCCTTCCGCCTGGTTGATTCTGACTACCTCGAGGGGCCGATCAGCCCATCGTCCATGCTCGGAGCTTCTCGGGGTTGCGCACCGCCCAGATGTGCTTGATCCGGTCACCCGCGAAGTCGAAGGCGAGCACGGTCACCGGGACGCCGTCCTGCTCGGCCACGAGACCCGGTTGCCCGTTGACCTCGTGCTCGAAGAACTTCATGTCGGGTGTCCTGGCAGCCAGCTCGGCGTAGAGGCGCGCCAGTTGCTCGCCGCCCTCGACGCGGCCCAGAACGGCGCTCACCAGGCCCCCGCCGTCGGCGGTCGTCGCGGCGTCCGGATCCAGCAGACCGATCAGGGCCTCGATGTCCTTGGCCGCCCAGGCCTCCTTGAACTCCCGGACCAGGTCCGCGCGTCGCCTGGTCGGGGTCGCGGGGGCCTCCGAGTCGATGTGCCGCCGGGCCGACGCGGCGAGCTGGCGACAGGCGGCCGGCGTACGTCCGACGACCTCGGCCACCTCGGCGAACGAGTAGCGGAAGACGTCGTGCAGGATGAAGGCCACGCGCTCGGCCGGCGTCATCGACTCCAGCACGACGAGGAAGGCCATGCTGAGCGACTCGTCCAGGGTGACCCGGTCGGCGGGATCGATCGTGGGGCCCCCCTCCTGCCCGTTGATCCACTGCGTCCCACCCGGGAGCGGCTCGGGGATCCACTCACCGACGTAGCGTTCCCGCCTGGCCCGGGCGGAGCCGAGCAGGTCGAGGCAGATGCGGCCGGCCACCTTCGACAGCCAGGCGCCCGGCGTCCGGATGGCTCGTCGCTCGTCCTCGGACAGCGCGTACCAGCGGACGTAGGTCTCCTGCACGACGTCCTCTGCGTCGGCCAAGGAGCCGAGCAGCCGATAGGCGACGCTGATCAGCTGCCGGCGTTCGCTCATGACCGCGTCCAGCTCGGGACCTGCGCCTTCGCTCTCGTTCGTCACCGCTACCTCCCACAGTCCCGACGACGCAGCCCGTCCGTTTGTGAGGTGAGGACCGTCACCTCACACCTCTAAACGCTGCGTCGTCGTACCTATCGAGACCCACGAAAGGGAAGGACGAACCCATGGAAGCAGTGAACGCCGCGATCATCTACTACAGCGCGACTGGCACGGTGCACGACCTGGCGCGCGCCGCGGCCGAGGGTGCGGAGAAGGCCGGTGCCGAGGTGCGCCTGCGCAAGGTGGCGGAGCTCGCGCCGCAGCAGGCGATCGAAGCCAACCCCGCCTGGGATGAGCACGTCCGAGCGACCGCCGACTTCGCTGAAGCCTCCCTCGACGACCTGGAGTGGGCCGACGTGGTGCTCTTCGGAACCCCCACCCGCTTCGGCACCCCGGCCAGCCAGCTCAAGACGTTCATCGAGACCACCGGACCCCTGTGGCAGCAGGGCAAGCTCGCCGACAAGGTGTACACGGCCTTCACCGCGGCGACGACTGCCCACGGCGGCCACGAGGCGACGCTCCTTGCCCTGGGCCACGTGTTCCACCACTGGGGCGGCATCATCGTGCCTCCGGGATACACCGATCCCATCCAGTTCCAGACGGGCAATCCCTACGGCACCTCGCACGCCTCCGCCGGAGGCCCGCCGGACGATGTCGCGTTGGAGGCGGCGCGGTTCCAGGCTCGACGAGCCGTCGATACCGCGGCCGCACTCAAGGCCGGCCGGGCCGCCTGAGGTCGTCATCAGCTCGTGGATGAGCTGCCCCGCTCCGGATCTTGTCTAACGCCGTGTAGACCACGGCCAGCGCCGTGTAGACCGCCCGGGGAAAGGCGTACTTGCCGCGTGATCGTCCAGGCGGGCGCGCCCTTACATACCCCGTCCTGGGGAGGCGGCACGTCTGGCCGGAACCCATTCTGCAGAAGTGCCGGCACCTCTCCGTGTCGGCCGGGGGAGAAAAATCATGGACATCAAAGCTCTGATCAATCGGCTCACCAGCCGCACCCGGACACCCGTTGTCCCGGAGTCGCAGAAGGTCGTGCTGGGGCGCTACCGCCTCCAGGCACAGGCCGATTTCGACGCCTCACCGGTCTGGCGACGGGGCATCTGATGACGAGCCTGAGGACCGGCCTGCTGGCCGCCATCGCGCTGGCCGCCACCCTGGTGCTCACGGGCACAGGCACCCAAGCACACGCAGACGATGACGGCTACGCCTGGCAGGACCAGAACGTCTGCCTGGAGACAGGTGCCGGCGTGAGCCCGACGTGGAAGGTGGCCCGAGCCGTCAGGCAGTGGAACAGGGCCCAGGACAGGATCACCCTGGACGCGAAGGCATCTTGTGCCGGATCCGAGCAATCAGTCAGGGTCAGCGAGTACGCCGCGAACGACGACAAGGGCGGTTGGATGCAGTGGACGGAGTGGGAGTATCCCTACTTCGAGCGGGGCATCCTGCACCTGAACCGACTTGAGCACCGCTACTCGTCCCCATGCCGGAAGGCTTCGCTTGCGGCCCACGAGCTGGGGCACGCCCTGGGCCTGAGCCACGTCGACACACGCCGCAAGGACACCCTGATGGGGAAGTGGCACGGCAGCTACCGCTACGACGTCTCGCGCTGTGGTGCCCCAGGACCGCAGGACATAGCGAGCGTCCAGCGGACCTATGCGTAAAGCGCGCGTGCTGGTGGCCTACCTGGCCCTCGGCTAGACCGGTGGAGCCTCGGCGATGACCTCGTCGAGGAGGCCACGCATCTGCTGCAGGCGACCGATCGCCGCATCGATCCGCTCCCGCTCCTCGAGCAGGGTCTTGGTCAGCAGCGGCGTCTGCCGTTCCGGCTCGCTCATGCACGGCAGAACGTCGGCGATAGTGCGGGTGGGCAGCCCAGCTGCGAGCAGGTCGCGGATCAGCTCGACGCGCTCGATCATGCTGTCGTCGAAGGCGCGCTGGTTTCCCGTGGTCCTGCGTGACTCGATCAGGCCGAGCTCCTCGTAGTAGCGCAGCGACCGCACACTCGCACCGGTCCGCTCAGCCAGGTCGCCGATCCGCATTCGCACTTGCACCTCACATCGATGTCAGGTCCTACTGTGCCGACATGACCGACAACTTCGCAACCTCAACGGCCCCCTCCAACGCGCAGCCGCCTAGCGTGCGTCAGCTGCGCCTGATCATCCACACCGAGGACTTCGACCGGGCACTCGACTTCTACCACCAGGCGCTGGGCCTGCCGGCGCAGCCCGCGTTCGAAGGGCAGGGCGACGCCCGGGTGGCGATCCTGAACGCCGGCGCCGCCACCATCGAACTCTCCAACACCGCGCAGGTCGCGATGATCGACCAGGTAGAGGCCGACGGTCGACCCAGCGACCGGCTCCGGATCGCCTTCGAGGTCGACGACACCCACCGACTCACCGGTGAGCTCGTCGCCGCGGGCGCCGACCTCGACGCAGAGGGTCGGGAGACGCCGTGGAGGTCCCTCAACGCCCGTCTGCGGGACCCCGAAGGCCTCCAGCTGACCTTGTTCCAGGAGTTGGCCACTCTGGAGGAGCGCACCGACAGCCCGGGCTTCGTGCGACCGGGCGAGACTCCCTGAGCATTCGTCAAGGGTCGATGTCACACAGGACCCACCCCTTCTCGTCTCAGAGCACGAGCGTGACGCGGACTCTGCTGCACCTCAGCTGAGTCGTGCCAGAAACTGAGAATCTCGAGGAGAAGACAATGGACACCACCCTGTGGACCGCGGCCGGCCTCTTGGCGCTCGTCGCCCTGACCGGCGGTTTCACCAAGACGTTCATCCCCAAGGAGAAGCTGGAGCACCATGAAGGAGCCGCATGGACTCGCGGAGTCAGCCCCGCGTTCGTGAGGACTCTTGGTGTGCTGGAGCTGCTTGCCGCGGTCGGCCTGATCCTCCCGGCCGTGGTGGACGTCGCGCCGGTAATGGTGCCGGTCACCGCGGCGTGCTGGATTGCTCTGATGATCGGGGCGATGATCACCCACGGCCGGCTCGGCCAGTTCAGGCTGGTGATGGTCAACGTCGTCTACGTGGTGCTGGCCGTCTTCATCGCAGTCGGCCGCTTCGGACCTGAGTCCTTCACGGCGTAACGCGCTCTCGTGGAGGCGAAATCGCCTGAAATACAGTGTCCGAGGGGGGACTTGAACCCCCACGCCCTAATACGGGCACTAGCACCTCAAGCTAGCGCGTCTGCCAATTCCGCCACCCGGACGAGTGCGCAGGAACCTTAGCAAAACGAGGGACCCTTCCCCGCATCGGGGCGAGGGCACTTCGAGTGCCACTATGGCCCCATGGGCGACGACGTTCAGGGACCTACGTACGACCCCGCGGCGGAGGTCGTGGAGGTGTGCCGCGAGCTGATTCGGATGGACACCACGAACTACGGCGACCAGGACGGACCGGGGGAGCGGAAGGCGGCTGAGTATGTCGCCGGGCTGCTCGACGAGGTCGGGATCGAGTCCCGAATCTATGAGTCCGCGCCGGGGCGCGCGTCCGTGGTGGCTCGTTGGGGCGGGGCCGTGGGTGATCGTCCGGGGTTGCTGCTGCACGGTCACCTCGACGTGGTGCCGGCCGCCGCCGAGGACTGGCAGGTCCACCCGTTCAGCGGCGAGATCCGGGACGGCTACCTCTGGGGCAGGGGAGCGGTCGACATGAAGGACTTCGACGCCATGCTCCTGTCGCTGGTCCGGGCCAGGCAGCGCGCGGGCCGCCCGCCCGAGCGCCCGATCGTGCTGTGCTTCACCGCCGACGAGGAGGCCGGCGGCCACAAGGGCGCCGAGGTGCTGATCCGCGACCACCCCGACGAGTTCGAGGGGTGCACCGAGGCCGTGGGCGAGGTGGGCGGCTTC
Source organism: uncultured Actinomycetota bacterium (assembly GCA_963766465.1). Lineage (GTDB taxonomy): Bacteria > Actinomycetota > Actinomycetes > Mycobacteriales > Mycobacteriaceae > Mycobacterium. The sequence continues at coordinate 641,898 of CAVXZT010000006.1, read as the reverse complement.
AGCACCACGGTGCGCGGGCGACGGATGTACCTGATCGAGGCCGCCGAGAAGGGGATGGCCTGGATGCGGCTCAGCGCCCGCGGCCGGGCCGGGCACGGGTCGATGATCAACCGCGACAACGCCGTCACCCAGCTGGCGACAGCGGTGGCGAGGATCGGGGCGCACGAGTGGCCGGTCCGGCTGACGCCGACCATGCAGACGCTGTTGGCTGGGGTCGCCGAGCTGGCCGGCACCGAGGCCACTCCCGACAACGCCGAGGCGCTGGTGGAGGAGTTCGGCACCGCCACCCGGATGCTGGGCGCGGTGATCCGCAACACCACGAACCCGACGATGCTGAACGCCGGCTACAAGGTGAACGTCGTGCCCACCGAGGCCACCGCCCATGTCGACGGCCGGTTCCTACCTGGCTACGAGGACGAGTTCTTCGCGACGCTGGCCGAGCTGTGCGGCGAGCACATCGACATCGAGTACGTGTCCCACCAGCCGCCCTGGGAGATGCCGTACGACGGCGACCTGGTCGCGGCGATGGGCCGGTCGATCCTGGCCGAGGACGCGGACGCGCTGGTGGCGCCGTACCTCATGAGCGGCGGGACCGACGCCAAGCACTTCATCAAGCTGGGCATGCGCTCCTACGGCTTCGCACCGCTCCGGCTGCCCGAGGACCTCGACTTCACCGCGCTGTTCCACGGCATCGACGAGAGAGTGCCGGTGGACGCACTCGAGTTCGGGGCCCGGGTCTTCGACCGGTTCCTCGACGAGGCCTGACGCCACCGGTCGCGCCGCACCGGGTCAGTACGGCGCCGGCAGGTCGACGGGCTCCAGGCGGCGTTCGACGGGGCGGGTGAACTCCTCGGCGTAGGCGTCGAAGACCGACAGTCCGAGCTCGAGCGCCCCTCGGAACTGACCCTCGTCGGTGAACACCGGTCCCTGAACCTCCGCCGGTCTCGCGGCCCAGGTCGTCGCGGCGCCCGGCACGTAGACGACGAGCCCGGTCGCCGCCATCTGGCGAGCCGGCCGGGACTCGACGGTGACCGCAAGGGTCACCTCGCCGTCGGCCACCGGCGCGGTGAGGATCCTCGACCGGTCATCGGGGTGTTTGCCGAAGCGGCGTCCCGTCGCAGCGAGGAGCGCGTCCAGTGCGGCCGCACCGATGGTCCAGGGCTCGTCCTGGTCGACGCCGGAGCCGGCGGCGGACCGGCGTCCGAACCACCGTCGCGCGGTGGCTGCGGGGGGATCGTCGGGCGCGAAGATCTCCGCGAGCCGGTCGGGGGCCCCGAGCCGTTCGAGGACCGACGCCACCCGTTCGGGCGCGTCGTCGGCGTAGGCGTGCCACGGCAGGCCGGCCAGGTCGGCGGCGTAGCGCGGGAGCGCCGCGCACAGCTCGGCCACGGCCTCCGCACCGTCCCAGGCGGTCAGGTCGGGAAGGGTGGGCAGCGGGTCGCCGGACGCGTAGAAGGCCGGGTCCGAGAACCCGGTCTCGCGGGCCCAGTCGACCGCAACGCGCGGCACCCGCTTCTGCGTGTGGCCCGGCCGCCCGAACCGGACCAGGGGGTGGTGGTTGCGGGCGACGAGCGGGCCGTCGGGCGCGCTGACCGCGAGCCGGACCAGGCGACGTTCGGCCACGGAGGCGTGGAACAGGCGTCCGGAGACCGGGTCCCGGTGCTCGATCGACGTCACGCCCTGAGGCAGCGGGCGCACCATCGTGTGCCCGACCTCGGCGTCCGACTCGTATCCCACTGCCAGGTCCTCGCCCTTGCCGTGGCGGCCGCGCGCCGTCCGCTCGGTGATGGCCCACTCGTGGTCACCACCGGCCCAGTTGAACGGCAGCTTCCGGGGGTTGAAGTAGCGAGGGTTCCAGCCGTCCACGTCGCAGACCCTAGCCGGGGCGCCTCCGGCCCGTCAGGCGGTGCGGACCGCGCGGATGATCTTGCGGCGCAGCACCACTCGCCGGACCCCATCGGGGCCGATCCGGACCCGGTCGAGCTCCCAGCCGCCGTGCTCGGCACGCTCCACGAGCAGCTTGGTGACGACGTTGCGAGGGAACTCCCGCGAGAACGTCACGCTCGCGAACTCCCATTCCACGCCCCGCGCGGGCGGCCGGCGGAGGGCGCGGCTCATCCGTCGTCCGAGACGTCGTCGAGTGCCTGGACCAGCTCCTCGGGCAGCGTCTTGTCATCGATGTCCAGGGCGCCGCGCAGCTGGTCGGCGGTGCGGGCCCCGACGATCGGCGCGGCGACGCCGGCGCGGTCACGCACCCAGACGAGCGCCACCTCCATCGGCGTCCAGCCCAGGCCCTCGGCCGCACGGGCCACCGCGTCGACGACCCGGGACGAGCGATCGTCGAGGTAGGCGCCCACGAAGTTGGCGAACACGGGGGAGGCACCGCGGGAGTCGGACGGCGTCCCGGTGCGGTACTTGCCGGTGAGGACGCCCCTGCCGAGAGGGGACCAGGGGAACACCCCGAGCCCGAGTGCGTCGCACGCGGGCAGCACCTCGGCCTCGATCGAGCGGTTGAGCAGGCTGTACTCCACCTGCGTGCACGCGAGCGGGGTCCGGCCAGGTACGGCGCGCTGCCAGGTGGCGGCCTGGGCGGTCTGCCAGCCGGTGTAGTTGCTGATTCCGACGTACGCCGTCCGGCCGCTGCTCACGGCGTAGTCGAGTGCGCTGAGCGTCTCGTCGAGCGGCGTCTCCTCGGTCCACACGTGCACCTGCCACAGGTCGACGTGATCGACGCCCAGTCGCTTGAGGGAGCCGTCGAGCGCGTTGAGCAGGGCACCGCGGGACGTGTCGGTGACGCGTTCGCCCGAGCGGCGGGAGATGCCGGCCTTGGTCGCGAGCACCACCTCGTCGCGGGCCACGACATCACCGATCAGGCTGCCGACCAGGGTCTCGGAGTCACCGTCCGTGTAGCCGGCCGCGGTGTCCACCAGCGTGCCGCCGGCCTCCGCGAACGCGATCAGCTGGTCGCGGGCCTCGTGCTCGTCGGTGTCGCGCCCCCAGGTCATCGTGCCGAGGCCCAGCTGGGAGACCTTCAGACCGGTGCTTCCGACGGACCGCTGCTGCATGGGCGAAAACCTAGCGGCCGTCCCACGCCCCCCGCGTCGAGGCTCGCTGGTTCACCCCTAGGATCGTGGCCCGTGTGGGACCTCCTCCAGGCCGTCGTGCTCGGCACGCTTCAGGGGCTGACGGAGTTCCTGCCGATCTCCAGCAGCGCACACTTGCGGATCTTCCCCGAGCTGTTCGGATGGGGCGACCCCGGCGCCGCGTTCACCGCCGTGATCCAGATCGGCACCGAGCTCGCCGTACTCATCTACTTCCGGCACGACATCTGGCGGATCGCCTCGACCTGGCTCAAGTCGCTCTTCAAGCCGGAGTACCGCGGCCACTTCGATGCGCGGATGGGCTGGTTCATCATCGTCGGGTCGATGCCGATCGTGGTGCTCGGCATCCTGCTCAAGGACACCATCGAGCAGGACTTCCGCAACCTGTGGATCATCGGCACCACCCTGATCGTGGGTGGGCTGGTCCTCGGCCTCGCCGACCGGATCGGCGGCAACGACAAGGAGATCAAGCAGATCACCCTGCGGGACTCCGCGATGATGGGTGCCGCGCAGGCACTGGCGCTGATCCCGGGCGTGTCCCGGTCCGGCGCCACGCTGTCGATGGGCCGGCTGCTGGGCTACGAGCGCGAGGCCGCGACCCGCTACGCGTTCCTGCTCGCGATCCCGGCCGTGGTCGGCGCCGGGCTGTTCGAGCTCAAGGAGATCCCCGACGGCGACAACATGTACGGCTGGGGGCCGACGATCGTGGCGACGGTGGTTTCGTTCGTGGTCGGGTACGCCGCGATCGCATGGTTGCTGCGCTACATCAGCACGCACTCCTACACGCCGTTCGTGCTCTACCGAGTCGCGCTCGGCACCGCCACGCTGGTGCTGCTCAGCGCCGGGGTGCTGTCGGCCTGACGCCCTCGCGGGCTGCGGTTTGGTCACCAACCGCAGCTTTCGGAGCCGTTTTCTTGCGGTTGGTGACCAAACCGCAAGCCGTTACAGCCAGCCCGACCGCTTGAACACCACCAGCAGCAGGACCACGATGCCCACCATCAAGAACAGCGCGGCCGGATAGCCCACCACCCAGCCGAGCTCGGGCATGTGGTCGAAGTTCATGCCGTAGATCGAGCCGACCAGGGTCGGGGCGACGAAGAGTGCGACCCCGGCGGAGATCTTCCGCATGTCGTCGTTCTGGCGGATGCTGATCTGCGCGAGGTGCGCCTCGAACGCGGCGGAGAGCAGCGAGTCGAGGCTGTCCATGACGTCCGCGATCCGGGCCAGGTGGTCGCCGACGTCGCGGAAGTACGGCCCGGCGTCGGGGTGGATGCCCTCGACGGCGCCGGCGCTGAACCGGCTCATCGGGTCGCGCAGCGGCACCACGGCTCGGCGTACCTCGGCCAGCTCGCGTTTCAGCACGTAGATCCGGGTGGAGTCGTTGGTGCGTTCGTCGCTGAACACCGAGAACTCCACCTCGTCGACGTCCTGGGTCAGCTCGTCGGCGACCTGGCCGTAGATGTCGACCACCTGGTCGCACACGGCGTACACGACTGCGGACGGGCCGTGGGCCAGCACCTTCTCGCGCTCCTCCAGCGCCAGGCGGGCCTCGTGGAGGCCACCGCCCTGACCGTGGCGCACCGTGACGACGAAGTCGGTGCCCACGAACATGTTGATCTCGCCGGTCTCGACTGCGTCGTCCTGGTCGACGTACCAGAGCGTCTTGAGCACCAGGAACAGGCTCTGGTCGTAGCGCTCGAGCTTGGGTCGCTGGTGGGCAGTCACCGCGTCCTCCACGGCCAGCGGGTGGAGGTCGAACACCTTGGCCACCTCGGCGAGCTCGGCCTCGTCCGGCTCGAACAGGCCGATCCAGACGAAGTCGCCCGGTCCGCAGCGAGCACGCACCGCGGCCAGGTCGGCAACGTCGCATTCCAGCGGGACGCGGACCCCCTTGCTGTACAGCGCGTTGTCGACGATCACGGGAGCCACGGTAGTGCTCGTTAGGCTCGCCGCCATGGCAACCGTCATCCTCGTGCGGCACGGCCGGACCGAAGCGAACGCCACCGGTCTGCTGGCGGGCCGCACCCCGGGCGTGCGCCTGGACGCGACCGGGACCGAGCAGGCCTCCCGGGTGGCGGAGAGGCTCGCCGTCCTGCCGCTCGCCGCGCTGGTGAGCAGCCCGCTCGAGAGGTGCCGCGACACCGCCGCGGCGATCGGGAAGGCCCAGCCCTCGAGGACGCGGGTGGCGCGTGAGCGCGGGCTCACCGAGTGCGACTACGGAGAGTGGCAGGGCCGGGCGATCAAGGACCTGGCCAAGGAGCCGCTCTGGCGCACCGTGCAGACCCAGCCGTCGGCCGCGACGTTCCCCGGTGGTGAGTCGATGACCGCGATGCAGGCCCGCGCGGTCGAGGCCGTACGCCGGCGCGACGCCGCCGTCGAGGCGGAGCACGGCGCCGCAGCGGTGTGGGTGGCGGTCAGCCACGGCGACATCATCAAGTCGGTGCTGGCCGACGCGCTGGGCATGCACCTGGACCTGTTCCAGCGGATCAACGTCGACCCGGCGTCGGTGTCCATCGTCCGCTACACCGGGACCCGGCCCTATGTGCTGGCCACCAACACGCACGCCGGAGACCTCGCCTGGCTGGTGCCGCCCAAGCGGAAGCGCTCCCGCCGCAAGCAGGCCGCCGAGGATGCTCCGGTTGGTGGCGGCGGGGGCCCTTCGACGCCGGTCTAGGGTGATTGACATGCCCATCGTGCACGGTTTCGACCCGCCGGAACGCTTCGTCACCGGCACCGTCGGCGAGCCCGGCGCGCGCACGTTCTTCCTGCAGGCCCGAGAGGGCAGCCGGCTCGTCAGCGTGGCGCTCGAGAAGCAGCAGGTGGCGGCGCTGGCCGAGCGCATCGACCAGCTGCTGGACGAGATCATGGCCACCGACGCCTCGAGCGCTCTGGTTCCTGCGGTCGCCCCCGTGGCTCTCGACGACGCCGAGCCGCTCGAGCAGCCGATCGAGGAAGAGTTCCGCGCCGGGACGATGACGCTGTCGTGGGATCCCGACGACGAGAAGGTGGTCATCGAGGTGTTCCCGTTCACGGAGGCGGCCGTGGTCACCCCCGACCAGGTCGACCAGGACTTCGAGGAGCCCGAGCCCGACGAGGTCTTCATGGTCCGGATCAACGCCGGTCACGCCCGCGCGTTCGTCAAGCGCGCCGAGCAGGTGCTGACCGCGGGCCGGCCCGGCTGCCCGTTCTGCGGCAACCCGATCGACCCCGACGGCCACCTGTGCGTGCGGGCCAACGGATTCCGCCGCCGCGACCCGTGACCTCCCACTACGCCCGTTCACCGCTCGGGGGCGACCTGGTGCTGCACGGCCGAACGATCGCAGCATCCTGAGCTTGTTTGGGGGAACCCCCATCTCGCGCAGCATCCGTTGGTGGTTGCGGCCAAGGGCGACAACCAGATCGGCCGATAGGTGCTCATTGTCGACCTGCGCGGCACGGTGCGTGCTGGGGTAGCCGTGATGGCGCAGCACGTTCGACGCCCGGCGGTCGGCAGGTTCGCCTGCATGCCAGCCGCCGGTTCCGGCGCTGGTGACTCGCACCTCGCCGGACAGGCCGCGCTCGTTGATCTGGTGGGCGAACACCTTCTCAGCGATCGGCGAGCGGCAGATGTTGCCGGAGCAGATGAACGTCACGTGCAGCGGTTCAGACACCGAGCACCTCACGAAGGTCGTCCACGGATGCGACATGCGCCATCGGGTTCACTTCACGTGGGCCCGAGAAGTCCTCGCGCCCGTAACCCCAGCCGACGACAACGGTGTCGATGCCGTGCTCTGCCGCGCCTTCGACGTCGTGCGACCTATCGCCGACCATCAAGACGCGGTCGGGCAGCGGGTGCAGTTGGGCGAGTGCATGGGCGACGACGTCGGACTTGGTCGCCCTCGAACCGTCGACGCTGGCGCCCGCGATGACCTCGAAGTGCTCGTCGAGTCCGAAGTGGGCGAGGATCCGCCGCGCCGTCGGCTCGGCCTTCGAGGTGGCCACCGCCAACCGCACACCGGCGGTCCTCAGGTCGGCGAGCAGCTCGTCAACGCCGTCGAAGGGCTTGTTCATCGCCCAGCCGCGGGCGGTGTAGTCCGCCCGGTAGGCGGCGATCGCCGCGTCGGCATCCGCGCCGAGACCCATCTCGTTCAGCGTGTGATGCATGGGAGGGCCGACGATGCGGCCTGCCAGATCACCATCGGGAACTACGGCACCGATCTCGCCGAGTGCGTGCCGGAAGCTGGACACGATGCCCTGCGCCGAGTCGGTCAGGGTGCCGTCGAGGTCGAAGATCACCAGCTGCGGGCGCGCCGCGACGGTGGGGCCCAGGGTTTCTGTCACCACCTCATTCTCCCTGACGTCTACTGTCGTGCTGTGGCGAGTCAATCCCGTGCCGAGGCGCGCTACCACGGCGACCAGGCCGCGGCGCCCGGCATGCTGGACTTCGCCGTCAATGTCCGCGCCGCCGAGCCACCGTCGTGGCTGGTTGACCGGCTGAGCGCCCGGATGGCCGACCTGGGCCGGTACCCGAGCGCCGCCGACGAACAACGGGCCTTGCATGCCGTCGCCGCCAGGCACGGACGAACCGTCGACGAGGTGTCGCTGCTCGCTGGGGCGGCCGAAGGGTTCGCGCTGCTGGCCAACCTGCGGCCCCGGCTCGCCGCGCTGATCGCGCCGTCGTTCACTGAGCCCGATGCTGCCCTGGCGACGGCGGGCGTCCCGGTCGAGCATGTCGTGCTGGCGCCGCCGTTTGGCCTGGCGGGCGCCGCGGTGCCCGATGAGGCCGACCTCGTCGTCATCGGTAACCCGACCAACCCGACCTCGGTGCTGCACCTTCGCGACCAGGTCCTCGCGTTGCGCAGGCCGGGCCGCATCGTGGTGGTCGACGAGGCGTTCGCCGACGCGATTCCCGGTGAACCGGCGTCGCTGGCCGGCGAGTCGCTTTCTGACCTGGTGGTGCTGCGCAGCCTGACCAAGACGTGGTCACTGGCCGGGCTGCGGGTCGGCTACGCGCTGGGCCCAAGGGATGTCTTGGACCGGATGACCGCGCTGCGCGCGCATTGGCCGCTTGGCACGTTGCAGCTGGAAGCGATCGCGGCGTGCAGCTCAGCGGAGGCCGTCGCAGAGTCCGAGCTCGGCGCTCGACGGTTGGCGGTGCTGCGCGCCGAGATGGTGGCCGGGTTGACTAACATCGGCCTGGATGTCGTCGACGGCTGCGCCCCCTTCGTCCTGTTTACCGTGCCGGACGCCCAATTGATGCGAAAGCACTTGGACGGCAAGGGTATCGCGGTGCGGCGCTGCGACACGTTCGTCGGGCTCGACGCCCAGTACCTGCGTGCCGCGGTGCGCGCGGACTGGCCGGTGCTGGTCGACGCGATCGCCGAGGCGTTGCGATGAGCGTGCCATTGGCCGACGTCATCGACGTGCTCGATGCGGCCTATCCGCCACGGCTTGCTCAGGACTGGGATTCGGTGGGCCTGGTCTGCGGTGACCCGGCCGAGACCGTCGAGACCGTGACGATCGCCGTCGACGCCACCGCCGCGGTCGTCGCCGAGGTGCCCGGGGGCGGGCTGCTGTTGGCGCATCACCCGCTGCTGCTGCGCGGCGTCGATACGGTCGCCGCCAGCACCGCCAAGGGTGCCCTCGTGCATCAGCTGATCCGTACGGGGCGTGCGTTGTTCACCGCCCATACCAACGCCGACGCAGCCGCGCCGGGGGTGTCCGACGCGCTCGCGGAGGCGTTGGGGCTGACCGTCGACGAGGTATTGGCGCCGATCTCGGTGGGCGCCGATCTGGACAAGTGGGTGGTGTTCGTACCGGCAGAGAACGCCGAGGCGGTGAGGGATGCGATGTTCGCCGGGGGTGCCGGCCACATCGGTGACTATTCGCACTGCAGCTGGAGCGTGTCAGGAACGGGACAGTTTTTGCCGCTGGACGGCGCATCGCCGACGGTCGGCAGCGTCGGCTCCATCGAGCGCGTACCCGAGGACCGGGTGGAGGTGATCGCGCCGACGCACCAGCGCGCGCATGTTCTGGCCGGGATGCGGGCCGCCCATCCCTACGAGGAGCCCGCGTTCGACGTCTTGCCGTTGGCCGCGGTGCCTGGTGATGTCGGGTTGGGCCGAGTGGGTACGCTGCCGAGACCGGAGCCGTTGTCCGCCTTTGTATCCCGCGTACACGATGCGCTGCCAGGCACCTCTTGGGGGGTTCGGGCGTCGGGTGATTCGGAGGCGACGGTATCGCGGGTCGCGGTATGCGGGGGAGCGGGCGACTCGCTGCTCGACACGGTCGCGGGTGCGGGCGTGCAAGCCTACGTCACCGCCGATCTGCGCCACCATCCCGCCGACGAGCACATGCGCGCCTCCGATGTGGCGCTCGTCGACGTCGCTCATTGGGCCAGTGAATTCCCGTGGTGTACCCAGGCGGCCGATCTGCTGCGGAGCCGCTTCGGCGATTCGCTGCCGGTGCGAGTCTCCGCTGTCCGCACCGATCCGTGGAATGTCGAGAGAAACGAAACATGAAAGCTGAAGTAGTTCAACAACGGTCGTTGCTCGAACTGGCGGAGCTCGACGCCGAGCTGAGCCGCATCGATCACCGGGCCAAGAATCTGCCCGAGCAGCAGCAGGTCGAGGCCGCGCAGTTGGCGCACCGCGAGGCGAATGACCGCCTCGCCGCCGTGCAGATCGCACTCGAGGACCTTGACGCGCAGGTGGCGAAGTTCGAGACGGAAATCGACGCGGTGCGGCAACGCGAAGACCGGGATCGATCGATGCTTGCGGCCGGCACCGTCGACGCCAGACAACTCACCGAGTTACAGCACGAGCTGGGGTCTTTGGAGCGGCGTCAGTCCAGTCTGGAGGACTCGCTCCTCGAAGTGATGGAGCGCCGCGAGGAGCTGCAGAGTCAGCAGGCCGGTGAGCTCACCGCGATCGACGAGCTGCAGAGCAAGCTCACCGACGCCCAACGGGCGTGCGACGAGGTGCGCACCGAGATCGATCAGCTCCGACACCAATCCGTCTCGCGGCGAGACGAACTCGTCGCCGAACTGGACGCCGATCTCGTCGCGCTGTACGAACGCCAAAGATCACACGGCGGGCCGGGCGCCGGGGCGCTGCAGGGCCGTCGTTGCGGTGCCTGTCGGATCGAGATCGACCGCGGCGAGCTGGCACGCATCTCCGCGGCGGCCGAGGACGACGTGTTGCGCTGCCCGGAGTGTGGAGCAATCTTGTTGCGGGTCAAGGGAACCAGCGCGTGAAAGTTATCGTCGAGGCAGATGGTGGGTCCCGTGGCAACCCAGGACCCGCAGGATATGGGGCGGTGGTCTGGTCCGACGACCACGGCACCGTGCTCGCGGAGACCAAGCAGGCCATCGGGCAGGCCACCAACAATGTCGCCGAATATCGCGGGCTGATTGCGGGACTGGAAGAGGCCGCCAAGCTAGGCGCCACCGACGTCGGCGTATCGATGGACTCCAAGCTTGTGGTGGAACAGATGTCGGGCCGCTGGAAGGTCAAACATCCCGATATCGCCCCACTGCATCAACAGGCCACCGCGCTGGCCACCCGATTCGAGCGCATCACCTACGCCTGGATCCCGCGCGCCAAGAACAGCCACGCCGACCGGTTGGCCAACGAGGCGATGGACGCCGCCGCCGAAATAGAAATCCCCGCACAGGCACCGAAGGAGTCGACAACGCCGACCTCACCTGCTGGCTGGACAGGAGCGCGTGGCGCCCCCACCCGGTTTCTGTTGTTGCGCCACGGGCAGACCGAGTTGTCCGTGCAGCGGCGGTACTCCGGCCGCGGTAACCCGGCGCTGACCGACCTCGGAAGGCGCCAAGCCGAGGCCGCCGCACAGTATCTCGCGCAGCAGGGCGGCATCGCTGCCGTCATCACCTCGCCGCTGCAGCGCGCATATGACACGGCTGCGGCGGCGGCGAAGGCGCTTGGACTCGACGTCAGCGTCGACGAGGACCTGATCGAGACCGACTTCGGCGGGTGGGAGGGGCTGACGTTCGGCGAAGCGGCAGAACGTGATCCGGAACTGCACAGGCGGTGGCTGCGCGATACCAGCGTCGAGCCTCCAGATGGAGAGAGCTTCGATGTGGTGGCCAACCGGGTTCGGCGGGCACAGCGCCGGATCATCGCCGAGCACAGTGGGGACACGGTGCTTGTGGTTTCACACGTGACGCCCATCAAGACGCTGCTGCGGCTGGCATTGGATGCGGGCCAAGGCATCCTCTACCGGTTACATCTCGACCTTGCCTCACTGTCCATCGCCGAGTTCTATCCCGACGGTGTGGCGTCGGTGCGGCTGGTCAACCAGACGGCATACCTGTAGGTCAGTCGTGTAGGTGCAGCCGTTCACCGTGCAGCCCGAACAGGGTGATCGCCTCGACCGGCCCGTCGACCACCCCGAACCAATGCGGCGTCCATGTCGAAAACTCCACGGCTTCACCGGGTTTGATGGTGAAGTCTTTGTCGCCGAGAATCAGCCGTAGCTGACCGGAAAGCACATAAATCCAGTCCTGCCCCTCGTGCACAGGCAGTTCGGCAGGCGGGGTGTGCCGACGGGCGTTGATGCGGATCTTGTACGCGTGCAGTCCGCCGGCAGGGCCGTGACGGGTCAGCGGCCAATAGGTGATGTCGTGGTGCGTATGCGAACCACCCTGGACGCGGGGGTCCTCCGCTTCTGGCGCGCGCAGCAGTTCGTCGGTGCTGACGGACAGCGCGGCGGCGAGTCGGGGAAGGTGGTCGAGCGCGAGGCGGCGCTTGCCTGATTCCAGCCTGCTCAACGTCGAGATGTCGATGCTCGAGCGGCCGGCGACGTCCTCGAGTGTCAAACCGCGTTGCGTGCGCAGCTCGCGGAGCCGCCGACGGACCCGGACGTCAACCGCGTCCTGCGTCTTTGCCTCCATGGCAAACCAGCTTGGCACTTTGGACGTCAACAGGCAAGGTGGGGTCATGTCGATGTCAGATGCCCAACAGGTCTGGGAAGAGCACTACACCGAACGAGATCGCGTTTGGAGCGGGCGTGCGAACGTGCGCCTGGTCGAGGTCGCAGAGGCATTGCCGACCGGACGCGCGCTGGACCTCGGTTGCGGCGAAGGCGGCGACGCGCTGTGGCTCGCCGAGCGGGGCTGGCATGTCACGGCGGTCGATATCTCGCAGACCGCCCTTGACCGGGCCGCCGCCGATGCGCGGGCACGCAACGTGCTGGAGCGCATTGACTTTCAGCGCCACGATCTGCCGCACACCTTTCCGGAGGGGGCCTTCGACCTGGTGTCCGCGCAGTTCCTGCATTCGATGGCCGAGCTGGACCGGCCGCGACTGTTGCGCAGGGGCGCCGAAGCGGTATCCGCGGGAGGGACGCTGCTCATCGTCGACCACGCCGGCCCGCCACCCTGGGCATCGAAGTTGGACCATCACCACGAGTTCCCGAGCGCCGAGGAGGTCATCGGTTCGCTGAATCTCGACGACGGCGAGTGGGAACGGGTCCGCGTCGAGTCGGTTGAGCGGCAGGCCAGCGGCCCCGACGGACAGCCGACCACCTGGGTCGACAACGTGATCGTTCTGCGTCGACGCGACTAGGTCTTGGCTTTCCACTCCTCGTAACGCTCCGACATGCACCGGGCGCAGGGCCGGTAGCCTGCGGCGATTGCGGCGGCTTCGTCGGCGAAGAATACCCTGTGTTGCACGTACCCGCCGTTGGCGATTGCGCGCAATGCCGACGGGCAATCCAGCCGACCGTACTTTCGAGTCTTGCGATGGCCGCCAAGGGTGCCGCGGATTCTCATGTGGCGTCGTGGAATACGAGGCCCAGCGTGTAACGCTCGCCGGAGCGGACAGCCGAGACACCGTGCCGGACCGGGGACGCCGACCATCCCCTCGTCGACAGCACCGGCCGCTCGCGCGTGGTGAAGACAAAGCCGTGGCCTTGCGGCAGTAGTGCCGCCGTGCCGCGTGACTGGGCGCGCGGACGCTGCTCGACGAGGAGGAACTCACCGCCGGTGTGGTCGCCGCCCGGTTCACTGAGGTTGATCACGACTTGCAACGGAAACACCAAGTCGCCGTAGAGGTCCCGGTGCAGCGCGTTCCAGTCGCCCTCGCCGTACCTGAGCAGGATCGCGGTCGACTTGTTTTGACCTGCGTTGTGGCACATGTCGAGCCAGTCGTCGAGGTCGTCGGGCCACGGAGTGGTGCGGCCCAGCTTGGTCCACCATTCCCTGGCGATCGGCAACAGCCGCGGGTACAGCGCCTCCTTGAGCGCCTGGATCGGCTCGGGATATGGCTGCTGGAAGTACCGGTACTCGCCCTCGCCGAACCGGTATCGACGCATATCGATCGTCGAGCGGAACAGGTGATCATCGGGATAGAGCCGCCGGATCTTCTCAGTCTCGGCCTTGGTGAGCAGCCGCGGCAGCAACGCACCGCCAAAGTCGTTGACCTCGGCGGTGATTGCGTCCCAGTCCCCAGAGTCGACGCGTTTCTGCCATGTCGTCGAAGCCATCAGAACAACCTCGCCGCCTTCACTTCGCTCGGCTCCTCCAGTTCGAGCAGGAACTGCTTGCGCTTCAGCCCGCCCGCGTATCCGGTCAGCTGGCCGTCGCGTCCGACCACCCGATGGCAAGGGACGATGATGCTCAGCGGGTTGCGTCCGACCGCCTGCCCCACTTCCTGGGCCGTCGTGCCGTCGGCGAGCGCCGCGGCCAGTTCTCCATACGTCACAGTCTCGCCGAAGGGGATGGTGGTCAGCAGAGCCCATACCCGCTTCTGTGCATCGTCGCCACGCAGCCGGGTCGGCAGATCGAAGTCGTGCCGGTCGCCGGCCAGATAGTCGGTCAGCTGGCGTTGCACCTCGGCGAGCAGGGTGTCCGAATCCGCGCCGACGCGTGGCCCGAAAGTGTCCTCGGCAGGTCGGTGCCAGTGGTGTCGGAAGTACACGCCCGTCAGCGCGCCGTCGTCGGCGATGAGGGTGAGCTTGTTGAGCTGGCTTTCGATTACCGCATTTCGGGTGTTCATACCTTGTAGACGGTGCGGGTGGTGGGTGCGTGAGATTTGTCGGTGGGCCATGGCATCATCGAACACATGTGTGAACTACCCCAGGTTTTGTTCCTATGTGGGTGCGAGGGCCGGGTTTGGCTGGCTCGCGGGGTGTGAGGCGCCGGTGAGGGCGGCCTCGTACTCGGCGGGTGGGACGTAGCCGAGGGCTTCGTGCAGGCGTTCCTGGTTGTACCAGGCCACCCATTCGGCGGTCGCCAGTTCGACGTCGTCGATGCACCGCCACGGTCGAACGCGGTGAATCAGCTCGGTCTTGTAGGCGGCGTTGACCGCCTCGGCGAGGGCGTTGTCATAACTATCGCCGCGCGACCCGACCGAGGGAGCGATTCCGAGTTCGGCCAGCCGATCGGTATAGGTCAGCGATAGGTATTGCGATCCGCGGTCGGAATGATGCACCAACTCGGATAGGTCCGAGTTCGACTGCCACACAGCGTGATTGAAAGCCTCTAACGGCAGATCCTCGGTGCGCATTGTCGCCGCGACTGCCCAGCCGACGATCTTGCGGCTGCAGGCGTCGGTGACGAACGCGGTGTAGCAGAACCCCTGCCAGGTGCGTACGTAGGTAATGTCGGCGACCCACAACCGGTTGGGCGCCGCGGTCTCGAACTGGCGGTTGACCAAGTCGGCGGGCCGCTCGTCGGCGGGGTCGCTGACGGTGGTGAACACCGGCTTGCCGCGCTGCACCCCGCGCAGGCCGGCCTTGCGCATCAGCCGGCGGGTCTGCTCTCGCCCCACCTGCCAGCCCTGGCGTCGCATGGCCGCGTGCATCTTCTTGACGCCATACACCGAAAAATTCCTCTGGTGCACCGTGCGCAGGTCGGCGATCAGCTGCTCGTCACGGATCTCGCGGTCTGACGGCGGTCTGCTACGGGCGGCCCGGTAGCCGCGTGAGGTCAAGAACTTGGGGATAGCTGCCCGCAAGACACGGCATATGAGCTCGACTCCGAACTGATCACGATGCGCATCGATGTAGGCGATCATTTCGTCGCGGGACGGTCGAGCTCCGCTGCAAAAAACGCAGACGCAGACTTCAAAACTTCATTGGCTCTGCGTAATTCGGCGACTTCACGCTTGAGCTTGCGGATCTCGGCATGTTCAGAAGTGGTCATACCGAGACGCTCCCCGGCATCAACTTGGGCCTTGCGGCGCCACCGGCGCACCGATTCCTCCGAGATACCGAGTTTGCTCGCTACGGACTTGATGGCCTCGAACTCAGAAATTTCCAGGCTTCCATCACGGTGTCCAACAACCGCAACGCACGTTGCCGAAACTCCGGCGAATACTGACGGGGCATAGCTTCCAATCCTCCTATGAAGATCGGAACAAAACCTGGGGTACTTCATGGGCGCTCCACGGGTTTTCGTGGGCGCCTTTGTGCTGGTCAGGGCTGGTTTCGGTTGGAGCGCAAGGCTATCGGGGTTTCGCGGGTGAATTGAGGGACGCGCACGCGGTGTGGCTCTAGGTTTCGGGGTTACCACACCAACCGATCCCGGAGGGCCAACCACGTGCGCGTCAGTACTGCATTTAACCGTCTGCTGCAGATCCCCGGGGCGTGGGTGACCGATGTCGTGATCGGCGAGCGCGATGTCGAAGTCACCCTGCGCCCCAAGGCCCACCGATTGCAGTGTCCGTGCGGGATCCTCAGCTCGGCCGCCTATGACCGGCGCCGACGCCGGTGGCGACACTTGGATCTGGGCGTCCATCGGTTGTGGCTGGTCTATGAGATCCGCCGGCTGGAGTGCCCGGAGTGCGGGGTGCGCACCGAGGAGCTGCCCTGGGCGCGCCCGGGGGCGCGGCATTCCCGCGATTTCGAGGACATGGTGTTGTGGTTGGCTCAGCGCACCGACCGCACCTCGGTGGCCACCCTGATGCGCTGCGGCTGGGAAACCGTCACCGCGATCATCAACCGCGGGGTGGCCGAGCTGCTCGACGCGCGCCGGCTCGAGGCACTGTATCGGATCGGCGTCGATGAGATCTGCTACCGCCACCCCCACCGCTATCTGACCGTCGTCGGTGATCACGACACCGGCACCGTCATCGACATCCAGCCCGGACGCAGTGAGGAATCACTGGCGAATTTCTATCAATCCCAACCGGATTCGATCGTGTCAGGTATCGAGGTGGTCAGCATGGATGTCTCCAAGGCCTACAGCGCAGCCACCCGCACACATGCTCCTCAGGCCACGATCTGTTATGACCCGTTCCACATCATGCAATGGGTCAACCGCGCCCTGGACCGGGTGTATGCCGAGGCCGCCACCGGGCCTGGCCGGGCCGCGATGAGCACCCCAGACTGGAAGGCCACCCGCTGGGCACTGCGCACCGGAGAGAACAAACTGACCGAGAACAAACGCGCCCTGGTCAACCAGATCACGCGCACCAACCGCCGCATCGGCCGGGCCTGGACGCTCAAAGAGCAGCTACGCGACGTCTACCGCATCGCCCACCCACCCGGCGGCGCCCGCCAGTACCTGCGCCGCTGGATCACCGCGGCCAAACGCAGCCGCATCAACGCCTTCGTCGGTCTAGCCAAACGACTGCAGGTCTACTTCGAGGAGATCATCACCGCGATCGAACTAGGCATCTCCAACGCCCTCATCGAAGGCATCAACGCCAAGATCCGACTCATCAACGCCCGCGGCTACGGACACCACTCCGCCCGAACACTGACCTCGATGATCTACCTCTGCCTCGGCGGACTGCAGGTCAAGCTACCCACAACAACCTGAGGAGCCGCACACATGTTCGAGGGCTTGTCCCGATGCGGATCTCATCTGTGTGATGGGTGAGGCGACACGCGACGAGTCGACGGCGATCGCGCAGAGGCTGGCCGGGGTTGCGGAGTTGTTTGTGCGGCGCACCAGTGAGTTGGCCGAGTTGGACTGGTGTTGTGCTGATGGCTGTGATGCGGTGGCCGCCGAAGTGTCGGCGGTACAGAACATCAACCCTATGTCGACGGTGACATCTCGAAGCTGTGGAACTTCGTGCACATCGCTGAGGAAGACCGGCCGCTCGTGCTGGCCTGGCTGGTAACTGCGTTGATTCAGCCCAACGTCGCCCACGCCATCCTCGCGCTACTTGCCGAGCACGGGTCGGCCAAATCCACCATGACCCGGTGCCTAGTCGACCTGATCGATCCGTCCTCGGTGCCGCTGCCCAAGGCCCCGCGCGACGCCGAAGGGTGGGTGACCGCTGCGAACGCCAGTTGGGCTGTAGCACTGGATAACATCTCGGGGACGCTCCAGCTGTGGTTCTCCGACTGCCTCTGCCGGGCGTCCACTGGTGACGGTGACGTGCGCCGTCAGCTCTACACCGACGGCGACGTGTCGATCATCTCCTTCCGGCGGGTGGTTGTCTTCAACGGCATCGATGTGATGGTGACCCAGCGCGATCTCGCCGACCGCCTGCTTCGTGTGCACCTGCACCGCATCGAAGACGCGAAGCGCCGCGGTGACGCGGAGCTGGCGACGATGTGGGCCGATGCGCGCCCCGATGTCCTCGGCGGCCTGCTGGATCTCGCTGCAGTCGTGCACCACCGGCTCACCACCCTCGAAGTACCCAATCGGCCCAGAATGGCCGACTACGCGCGCGTCCTGGCCGCCGTCGACGAGGTGCTGAAAACCGACGGGCTGGCGCACTCCCGTATGGAACGCCTACGCGGCTAGGGGTAAGAAGCTGGGCGGGGCCGATGCTCTCCACCTGGCCGCCGCGATCCGGCTCGGCTGCGGCTACCTGATGGCTCAAGACGGCGGATTCCCGCTCGGCCAGACAGTCGAGGGGGTTTAGGTGATGTTGCCCGAGCAAGTATGGCCTGCAACACTTTTGGATGAACTCGACACAGCGTGAGCCGGTGAAGTTCAACGAGATCGCGGAAGAGGTCACCACCGATGCTGCGGCTTTCTTAAGGAAGTGACCGGCGAAATGAGTTTCGCCGAAGCCCAACGCTACGGAGACGCGACGGCGAACAGATGCCAGTCGCCGGGTACGCCCTTGAGCTCATGAGCGCCGCGATCCTCGAACTCGAGCCCTGACCCGATCACGAGGTCCCGCAGCGTGCTCGACACCAGCACGTCGTTCGGCCCTGCCAGTGCGCTCACTCGCGCGCCGATGTGCACGGCGATTCCGCCGAGGTCATCGCCACGGATTTCGCACTCGCCGGTGTGCAACCCGGCCCGCACCTGAATGCCGAGCGCGTGCACCGCGTCGCGAATTGCCATGGCGCAGCGGATCGCTCGCTGCGGGCCGTCGAACATGGCCAGGAACCCGTCACCGGTGCTGCTCACCTCGCGGCCACGAAACCGTGCGAGTTGCGACCGCACGACGGCGTCGTGCGCGTCGAGCAGCGCGTGCCAGTCACGGTCACCCATCTCTGAGGCGCGGCGCGTCGAGTCGACGATGTCGGTAAAGAGGACGGTGGCGAGGACGCGGTCGTCGGCCACCTCTACGTGGTGGCCGGTGATGAACTCGGCGATCTCGTGGAACGAATCCCGCCACGGTTCCACGAAGTGGTACAAGTTGCGCCCAGGCAGCTCAACGTATTTCGCGCCCGGTATGTGATCAGCGACGTACTTGCCCCAGGCGGGCGGGATCATCAGGTCGTCGGCGTGCTGGAGCACGAGAGTTGATACGCGGATGCTCGGGAGCACCGCCCGCACGTCTACCTCGGTCAAAAGGGGCAATAAGAGAGCGTAGGTTCGTGGGCTCGCGGCAAGCCGGTCATGTCGCCCAACCGCGGCGCTGATCTCCTCGTTCCATGGCATGTCGGGATTGATCGAAAGCCAGTATTCACCTCTGCCCCACATGGCTGTCAGGGCAGCGACGACTTCTTCGGGATTGACGTCATCGGTGCGTTCAGTAATCGGATTGGCGTGGCCCTCCAGCACTACGAGCGCGGTGGTGCGAGCCGGATGGGTAGCAGCGAATAGCGCACCCGGCGCTAACGCGCCGGGCGGGGTGAGGAGCACTGCTTCGCGGATTTCGAGATCGTCGAGCACCGCAGTGATGCTGTCTGCCCATTGCTCCAAGGTTGGCAGCGCGCCCGGCTCGACAGGATCGGACGCTCCACTGCCCGGCTGGTCGAAGAAGATCATTCGACCGAGCGATGTCATCGCCTGCACCCATCCCTGAAGAGGTGGCAGCTCCGGCAGGTGTTCGCAGCATGTGAACCAATTTGGGACGAACACGATGTCGCGTTCACCCTTGGGCGACGCCCTATAGGCGACGTGCAAGTCCCCGTTGCGCGCATACCGCGTCTCCGAGAACATGGCGGAAGTGTAGGCCGTGGAGCGGGCCGGACGGTGCGCAATGGCAGCGTTTATGCTGCTCACCGAGCGTTCCCCTGAAGTGTTCTTCCGCCAGCAGGTGCCATCATTTGATCAAAACGTTTCACAGCGGCTGGACCGAGCAGCAGCTGCCCGACGGCACCATCATTCTCACCGCCCCGACCGGACACAACTACGCCACCGAAGCGCACGGTGCGGCCATGTTCCCGACGCTTGGGCAATCCACGGGCGAGCTGCCAATCCCACCGGCACTTGCTCCACCTGACACCGACCGCATCGCAATGATGCCGCGTCGCAAACAAACCCGCGAACAAGACAAACGCGACCGCATCACCCAAGAACGCCGCCAAAGAACCGAACTCATCGCCGAAGAAGAACGACAACGCCAAGCCTGGCTCGCCGCCAACTACGAACCACCACCCTTCTAACCCGCGGTCATGGCGTCGGCCATTGCCAAGTGTCCTTCAAAGCCGTACGAGATTGCTTTGTCTCGATACTCGCTAACGATGCGTTGGAACGCATCTGTATCGCCGTGTGCCTTGGCGAGCTGTGCACGCCCGCGAAGCAGTGCCATCTCGTCGATGACGACTCCGGGTTCAGTCGGGTCGTCCGACAGCCGATCGACCGCATCCTGTGCCTCCGGCAGGTCAGACGCAGTGGCGCGCTCGAGCAATAGGTCGACGAGCAAGGTGACCGCCGGAGCGCGGCTGATCAGTTGCCCCGAAGCGAATTCGGTGTCAACCAGTGTGCGCATCAACTCGATCGCGCCGTCGAGATCACCAGTCTCAGCTTTCCCCTTGGCGATCTCGAAGTCGATTATCGGCAGGGTCCACATCGTGAAGATCTCCTGACGGGCCGCGTCAGCGGCAATGCCCAGCAAATCGAGGGCCTCTGCGCACCGTGGGCCACGTTGATAGGCCAGCACCAGACCTCGTGCGAACTTCGCAGAAGTGACGGCGAAATCATCTCCGGCGCGCTCCGCCACCAGAAGGGCCTCGTCCGTCTTTCTCAGGTCATCGTCGTCGGCCACCAGACATCCGTTCGGCAATGCGGTGCCATACCTGTAGAGCAAGCTCACCGCGTACACCATCGAATCCGACGCCTGACGCGAAATCGAGAGCACTTCGTCGAAGTCGCTTTCCCAATCGGGATCACCCAGACAACATCGCGCCAACCCGCGATATGCAACTGCGGACGCCAGGGGAGAGCCGATGACGAGGTTTCCTTTCGTGATATCGCCATCGGCGATGTCAATGCACAGCTGTGTCAGCCGCATCAGCTCGGCTATCTCACCCGTGGCAAACTTGGCCGCCTTGGCGGCGTAGAGAAGCGAAAGGGTCAACGTCGGATCGTCGATCGCATCCAGCAGGCTGACGACTTCAGAGGCCAGCTGGGCGGCCTCCCGAAACTGCGCGTGCACGAGCAGGGCTAGCGACCGGCCGGACATAGCGATAGCAAGGGACACCTTGTCATCGGCCGCAGCGGTGAGGTCACGCAATTCGTCGAACCCGGTATCGGCGACGCTGCCACCGGTTCGCCATAGGCTCGCGCACATCAGCGTGCGTGGCGCGATCCGCATCGAGAGGCGTTGCGCGTCGTCGGCGGGCAGCTGATCGGCGACATGGCGTGCACGCTGCCAACTCATCCGGGCCGCGCTGATGTCGCGGTTGGTCAGCCACGTTCCGGCACGCATGTGCCAGCCGAATGCCTCGTGCAGGTCCCCTGCGGCCTCGAGGTGCTCGGCGACAAGGGCGGCGTTCTCGTCGGCCGAACCTGGGCTACGCCGCTCGATCGCGGCGGCGACGTGTCGATGCACATCTGCCCGGTCCGCTTTCAACTGGGATTGATATGCGACAAAGCGAATCAATGGATGCCGGAACGCGTACTCCGCCCGCGGCGTGAACATCACCTGGTCGATGAGCTCCGCTTCGATCAGGGTCCGCAAGGCGGGGTCATCAACCAGTTCGCTCAGCAGATCGTCGCCGAAGCGAAGACCAATGACGGCCGCGGCGTTCAGCGTGTGCTTCGCGTCGGCATCAAGCCGGTCGATGCGCGCCGCAATCGCGGCCTGCAGCGTCGGCGGCACGGTGACTTCGTCGGCCTCACCGCTGAACGAATAGTTGCCACGATCGCCGGTGAGGACTCCGCGGTCCGCAAGGTCGCGAACGATCTCCTCGACGAAGAACGGGTTTCCGTCGGCACGCTCGGCGATCTGTGACGTCAATCCCGTGACCGACTGCGCCGACCCGACCAGCTCGGCGACCAGGGTCGCCGTTTGTGAATGATCAAGCGGTGCAAGCGCTATCGTCTGAGCTCCCGCGGCATGGGAAAGGGCGCCATGATATTCAGGGCGGTAGGTGACCACCACCATCGAACGCGTGTGGGCGACGACCGAGACGAAATCGGCGAGCATGGATTCGCTGACCTCGTCGATCCAATGTGCGTCCTCGATGACATACACACCCGGAGTCGGCCTCGCCAGCGAGGCCGAATTGACCAACGCCGTCAGCCTTCGCCTTCGAGCGTCAGGCGCGATGTCGGGCAGGTCGACGGCTGGGTCACGGATGCCGAGCACATCGTCAAGAAGCACCAGATCGGCATCGTCGGCGCCCGGGACTTGGGCCCGCACTCGCGTCCGCGCAAGAGACTCGTCGTCGAGTTCGTCCACGCCGAACGCCGAGCGGAGCAGTCTGCCCACCGCGTGGAACGGCACCTCGTTGGTGTGGGACTCGCAATAAGTGGAAAACACCTCGATATCGCGAGCACGCGCGATGTCCACCACCTCGGCCACGATGCGGCTCTTGCCGATCCCCGGGGGACCCACGACGCCGACAACACTTCCCGTGCCGCTGGCCGACCGCTCCAGGATTCCGGTCAGGGCAGTCAATTCCCATTGCCGTCCAACGAAAGTCGAATCACGGCGGCTTGTCCGTTCTTGCGCGGCCGCGATGCCAAGCAGGCGATGCGCAGGAACCGGATGCTCAGCGCCCTTGATGTGGACCATCTCTCGCTCGCCGAGCTCGACGGCCCGAGCCGCTAGCCGGGCGGTCGACTCACTGAGCATGACTCCGCCGGGCGGCGCCACCGACTCCATCCGCTGCGCCATTCCGACTTGTTCACCGACCGTGGTGTAGCCCGAAGGGCCCGAACCGATCTCGCCGGCGATCACCTCACCGGAGTTCAGACCAACCCGCAGCTGAAGTGCCACGCCGTCGCGGCGATCCACCTGCGCCGCAAGCTGCTGCACGTCCACTTGGACGGCAGAGGCCGCCAAACATGCCCGTACCGCGTGATCCTCCAACGCGGTTGGCGCGCCGAACACCGCCATGATGCCGTCGCCGGTGAACTTGTCGACCGTCCCGCCATAGCGCTGCACGACGGCTCCAGAACGGTTGAACACCTCGGTCATGATCTCGCGCAACCGTTCCGCGCCCACCGCCGCAGCGATGTCCATGGAATGCACGACATCGGCGAACAAGACCGTCACCTGCTTGTACTCAGCCGGCTGCCGATCGCTGATCGGGCTGCCGCACGCATCACAGAAACGCGCGTCCTCCCGGGGTTCCGCCCCGCACACCCGGCAACCCATGATCGGTCAAGGATATGCCCTAAGAGCTGCAGAAACTGCAGGTGCGGCTAATTCGTGGCGACCGCCGGATTCCATGGAGTCAGGCGTGGAGTCCAAGCAGGCACGTTTCGGCGGTACTCGTCGTACTGCTCGTCGAATGTGCGGACAAGCGTCGGTTCCTCGTACCAATGGACGAACGACGCCGTGGCGATCCACCCGATCACCGCATAGAGCACGAGCCAGGCGCTGTCGAAGAGCAGGGCCTGGCCGAGAATCGCGGTCAGCAACCCGACGTACATCGGGTTGCGCACGAATCGGTTGAAACCGGTGACCACCAGCCGCTCGGGCGGTGCGGCCGGCATCGGCGTCCCGCCTGCCTTGGCGAACTGGATGAACGCGTGCACGGGCGGGATCAAACCCAACACGATCAGCACGACACCCAGGACGAGGCGTAACGGTGGGCTGGACCCCGGGATCTCCCAACGGGTGATCAACCAGGGGCCCAGCCCAACGAACGTGCCAGGGGCCGCCACAAAGAACGCCGCCGAGCCGATCGCAGCGCTTGAGGTTTTCACCTACCCAGTATTGGCCGGGATCTCCGCCAATTGGGTGAGTCGCACACTGTTGCCCGACGGATCTCGGAACCCGGAGTCGATGCCGTACGGCATCTGGTGTGGCTCCTCGCTGAACTCGACCCCGCGAGCCTTCATTTCCTCATAGGACGCCTGGCAGTTCTCCGTCGTGAGAAACACGGTGCCTGCGAAGCCTTTCGCGGTGAGATCCAGCACCTGCTTCTTGGTGGCCGCGTCCATCACCGGTTCACCGGGAACGGCCATCAGCACAATCGATATGTCGTCCTGACCCGGCGGGCCGACGGTCAGCCAGCGGAAGGTGTCGTCCAGGTCTGGAAGCGAAACATCTTGGCGCACTTCCATTCCAACCTTTTCGGTCCAGTACTTCAATGCGACTTCTTGGTCGTGTACCCACAGGTGGGCGCTTGCGATTTTGATCATGTCCACGACGCTACGGCCGGCCGTCGGTGCCCGTCTTCTCCCCGTGTGCTGTCTTCACCCTGCTATCGGCAGGGGGTCGGGTGTCGCGCTTGAGAATGCAACTCGGTACCCGGGCGTATATCGCCGCTGGTGGCATACTGGCGCGATAGGCGGCGGGCGGTAACCCGTACACCCTGGCGAAACTCGTCGTGAAGGACCCGACGCTCTGCAAGCCGACCATCACGCAGATATCCGCCACCGAACGGTCGGTGTGGCGCAGCAGCGCCGCGGCCCGCTCAAGGCGCCGCGTTTGCAGATACGAGCGCGGGGATTCGCCGAACGTCCGGGTGAACATCCGGCTGAAATGGGCCCGCGACAGCCCGGCGGCCGCGGCCAGGTCGTCGACGGTGATGGCCTCGGCGTAGCGAGCATCGACCAAATCCTTGGCCCGCATCAGATAACGGGCCGGCGGCACCTGCGGCATGCGATAAGTTTATTCGGCGGATGAGTTGGCTGGGCGGCCGCGGATCGGTGCCGTACCTACGGGGGAAATGGGAGGCAGCGGTTCGAGGAAAGTCCGGACTTCGCAGAGCAGGGTGATTGCTAACGGCAATCCGAGGTAACTCGCGGGACAGTGCCACAGAAATCAGACCGCCACCCTCGCGGTGGTAAGGGTGAAACGGTGCGGTAAGAGCGCACCAGCATCCCGGGTAACCGGGATGGCTAGGCAAACCCCACCCGAAGCAAGGCCAAGAATGTCGCTGAGGGGAGTGGCAGCGCAGGCGCTCGAGGGCTGCTCGCCCGAGCCTGCGGGTAGGCCGCTTGAGGCACCCGGCAACGGTGTGTCCAGATGGATGGTCGCTACCTCGTCGCTGTGGTAGTTCGCGGCGGCGAGAGACAGAATCCGGCTTACAGGCCAACTCATCCGCCCCTAGTGGGCCTTGCGCACCGACCGGTCCAGCTTCTTCAGCGCGTCGTCCAGCTGCTCGCGGGAGCTTCGCGCCAGATCGTCCTCCAGTTGATAAAGCAGCCCGTAGGTAAAGGTGTCCTCGCCTGCGACGTGAGCAGCCTCGGCCTGGCGGCTCAGATGGGTGCGGCTGACGACGCTGTCTTGATGGTCACCGAGCAGCGACTGGATCGTCTTGGCGCGATCGGAAACCTTGTCATCGCCAGTCGCCGCGGCGGTGTACCGAAGTCGCTTGGCGCCCTTGCGGATTCGGTGCAGCGCCTCATCCTTGTCGGTCTCGGCGGCCTGCGAAGCGGCCTTGGCCGCCTTGCGGATCCGCTTGTACGCCGCGTCGATCGTGATCTGTGCCGGCTCTTCGCCAGGCGGGGCGGGCGGCGGCTCGGCGGCGACGAGACCCTCCAGCGCGTCGAGCAGCTGGAAGTAACGCTGTGACCGCATCGCGATCAGCGATCGCCGCAGACCGGACGTGTAGTGCTTCTTGGCGCCGTCCACCAGCCGCTCGCGCACGGGCCCGCGCACCAGCTCCGCCGGCATCTCATCGAGTGTCCGCTCGTAGCGCTCGGCCAGCACCTCGGCGTCGCGCGCCACCCCCAATATCGCCGCCAGTTGCCGTAACTCGTCGAGAACCCAGGCGTCATCGGAGATACCGAACGCGCCTTCGGAGGCCTGCAGCAGGCTCCGGATCTTGCGCGTGGTCACCCGCATCTGGTGTACCGAGTCATAGACATCGGCCCGCACTGCGCGATCCCACACCAGCAGCTGCTCCACCTGCTCGGCCACCGCACGGTGCACCGGGTCGGTTGGAGGCACCACTTCTTCGTGTTCCTGCTCGCCCGCCGATTCCAGAACGCGCGCGAGTTTCGAGCCGTGGTCCGCGGGGGTAGCGCCCGCGTCGAGCAGCCGGTTTGTCAGCCTCTCGAGCAGTTCGCGCCCGACGCCTGCCGCCAGCTCCAGCTCCCACTCACGCCATCGCTGTTCATCGCCGTCCTGACCGGCCTTTGCGGTCACCTGGTCGTCGCAGAACTCCGCAAGCGGACCGCCGTCATGCCCGTAGAGCACGTCGACGGTGCGGCTGGTAGTAATGCGTGCGACCGGACGGACAGGTCGGTCGCGGACGATGGCCAGCACGATGTCCAGCAAGTCTGCCGGTATCGCATCGGCGTCGGTCTCGTCCCCGAGCGGCGCCCTTACCTCGGTTCGCGCGTCTGGGCCTGCGGGCAATTTGAGGTGCCATCCCGCGTCGGTGCCGCCGGTCCGCCGCCGCAACGTGATGTGATGCGCGGCCAGATCGTGGCTGGACGTGTCGAAGTAGATGGCATCGAGCTGCTGTGCGGGTGAGCGCTCTACCCGCAGCACCGACGAGAGCCCCTCGAACGACGGCGACACGGTTGACTCGACGATCTCAAACTTGCGCTCGACCTCCAGATACCTGGAATTCGCCTGGTCACCGGATTTACCCATGGTGCAAGCAGGGTGCCACACGAAGGTGAACCGGCGTCAAGAAGCCCGGCGGAATTCGCCGGCCAGGTCCCACGCCTGCCGCTCGGCGGCGAATGCGACAGCCTGCTGTGCGCGGAAGGCGGCGATGCTCGCGTCGTTGGCGCCGAGGAAGTCTTGGTATCCGGCAAGTGAGAACTCTCCGTCCGCGATCGCCACCTCGCCTCGTCCGGCGGCCATCTCGGCCCGCATGTGCATCAGCTCGTCCGCGCTGACCGGGTAGAAGCTGATTCGATCGAAATACCGCAGCAGCCAGGGTGTTCCGGGCTCGAACGAGTTGGAACTGTTGGGATGGCAGTGGTTCCACACCTGGGTGGTGCGGCCGACGAACTGATATCCGCCCGGTCCCTCCATCCCGTAGATGCACAGGTAAGCGCCGCCGATGCCGACAGCATTCTCCGGTGTCCAGGTCCGCGCCGGGTTGTACTTCGTGGTCACCAGCCGGTGCCGCGGATCCAGGGGAGTGGCGACCGGCGCACCGAGGTAGACATCGCCGAGGCCGAGCACCAAATACTCTGCGTCGAAGACGATGTCGTGCACCTGCGCCACATCGTCGAGACCGTTGATGCGGCGGATGAACTCGATGTTCCACGGGCACCACGGCGCATCCGCGCGGACGCCGTGCATGTAGCGCTGGATGGCTTCGTGGGTCGCGGGGTCATCCCACGACAACGGCAGCCGGACGGTGCGGCTCGGCACGACGAGCTGATCCGAGGCGGGCAGTTCGCTGTCCAGACCCGCAAGCAGGTCAGTCGCTTCGGCCATCGACAGAACGGCTGGGTCGAATTGCACTTGCATAGAGCGCACTCCGGGCGTGAGCTCGGTGACGCCATGAATGTCTCGCGCGCGGAGATGCTCGTACAGCACATGCACCCTGGCCCGCATGGCCAGGTCGAGCACCATCGGCCCGTACTCGACCAGTACGCCGCCGTCGCCGTCGCGCCGCAACGTCACGTCGGTGCCGTCCGATGCGCTGAACCGGCTGAGCACGCCGTCGTCGTTGTCGCTCGACGTCGAGATCACCAGAGGGAGCGACGCCCGTCGGTCGATGTCGAGGGTCCGCAGCGACGGGGCACGGTCGGCGCGCACCGGAACAAACCGCACAGCGTCGCCAGGCGCCATCTGACCCAGCTTCCACCGATCGCCGCCGACCACCGTGACCGGGCAGACGAAGCCGCCGAGGCTCGGCCCGTCAGGACCGAGAAGAATGGGCGTGTCGCCGGTGAAGTCCAAAGTGCCTACGCAGTAAGCGTTGTCGTGAATGTTCGACGGATGCAGCCCGGCCTCACCACCGTCGTTGCGTGCCCACTGCGGCTTCGGGCCAACCAACCGCACACCGGTGCGATCGGAATTGAAGTGCACGGTGTAGTCGGTGCCGACAATCGTCTCGATGTCGGCGCGGGTGAAGAACTCAGGAGCGGCGTGCGGGCCTTCGGTGACCGCGATCTCCCAGCGGTGCCCGATGCTCGGCTGCTCGTCGATGGCCGCCCGAGCCGGGCGGTCGTTGACTGGTCCGGGATCCGCTTCTGCGGTCAGCACATCGCCTTCGCGCAGCGGCCGGCCACCGTGACCGCCGAACGCGCCCAGCGTGAATGTGGCTGTGCTGCCGAGATACTCCGGCTCCTGTAGGCCGCCCGCCACCAACACATAGGAACGCATCCCTGGACCGGTGAGGGAGCCGACGTCCAAAACCCCGCCCGCAGCGATGGTGACCGACTGCCATTGGGGTACCGCGAGCCCGTCCAGCGTGACGGTGACCGGGGCGCCGGTGATGCACACCCGTCCGCCGTCCGGAAATGCCAACGCCGGACCGCCCCTTGTGCATTCGAGCCCCGCTGCGCCTTCCGGATTGCCGAGAACGCGGTTGCCGATCCGGAAGGACAGGTCGTCCATCGGCCCGGACGGCGGCACGCCGACATGCCAGTATCCGGTACGGCCGGGCCAGTCCTGGACAGTCGTGAGCATGCCGGGCCGCACCACCTCGATGACCGGAGCCGCTCGGTCGGCGACATCGATAGCGGTCATCGGGCCGAAATCACGATCCGCACTTCGGTCGGGTCGAATCCGTTGCAGGGGTTGTTGATCTGCGGGCAGTTCGACACCAGCACCATCGTGTCCCGCTCAGCGTGAAGTGTCAGCGACTTGCCCGGGGCAGACAGCCCGTCGACGATGCCGAGCGTACCGTCGGCCTCCACCGGCACGTTCATGAAGAAGTTGATGTTCGACACGATGTCGCGCTTGCCGAGCCCCCACTTGGCGCCTTCGGCCAAAAAGTTCTCGGCACAAGCGTGTTGGTGCACGGTGTGATGGCCGTAGCGCAGCGTGTTCGACTCCTTGGAGCACGCTCCCGCGATCGTGTCGTGGTTGCCGACGTCGTCGGCGACGATCGTCATGAGCGGCGTGCCATCGGCGGCACGCAGCACGGATCCGATGCTCAGGAAGATGTTTCGCTGTGCGGCGACGGTGGCCTGCGTGCTGTAGCGGAGCGGGTGGTCGACCTGATCGCCCGAAACTCCATAGAGCAGCGTGTCGACGGCCTGGTTGCCGTGCAGGTCGATGATTTGCAGCGTCTGGCCCGCTCTCACGATCGCCGACCATGGCGCACACGCGTCGACCACCTCATCGCGGATGACGGTCAGTTCTGTGGTGGTCATTCGAATGCCTCACTGGTTTGTGCTGCGGCCCAGGTGCTTTCGGTGTTGAACAGAGCGCGCAAGTATTCGGGATCATCCTTGACGGGCGTGGTGAGCTGTTCGCCTGCCCGCCAGGCGACGACGTCGAGGCCGGTCAGGGCAGGATCAGGGTCAAGCGGGTGGGCGGTGTTGACCAGCGCGACCACCGTCGGGAGGTGGATCAGAAGGTCGACCGCGGCGCCGGGTCCGGCTGAACCGGTGTAGTCGAGCGTGCCGTCGTCGCCGACGCGGACGCCTTTGAACAATGACACCGACGGCGCGACGTCGCGGATATCGAGGCCGTTCTTGACGGCGGCCAACAACATCTTGGCCCGCCCATCATCGGTCATGCCGCACAACGCGTCGTGGTGACCGGAGCTGTCCGCGACCACCGTCGCGAGCACCCGGCCTTGATCGGAAAGCAGCGGATGGCCGGTGCCGAGATAGGCCTGCCAAGGCACCTTCACGGTGTCGGCGACGTTGAGCCGCTCCCACGGCGCATCCGACCGGAACAGCAGCAGGTGCGCGCACGCGCCGCCGTCGGGATCCATCAGCCGAAGGCGCGTGCCGCGACCCAGCACCCTGGTGGCGTACGACCCTGGGGGGACGGATTCGGCCCACAGCAGGCGCGCGGGTTCGACATCGGGTGGGGTGGCGGGAATCCGCATGGTCGCGGTATGTACCTGAGACCGGGCGTGGTCGCGCGCCGCAGTGGTCGAGTCGGTACTCAAGGTCGGCTCCTGTCCGATTAACTGTCACTTGAAAGTTTTCTGCGCAGCGATTCCACCTGCGTATCGCCGTTGTTACGACTGCGTTGACTGTATTTCTATCAAATGACAGATATCAGAGCTGGCCGAGTCAGAGTCGTAGTTGGCAGACCACCGCAACGATGCTCAACAACGCGAAAATGAACTGCCTGACCATGAGTTGATGGCCCTTGTCTGCAGTCCGCTTGGCGGCCTCGAAGACCTCGCGGTCCATGTCACCTTCGTGCGTTCCGTGGCGGAGCAGGATGACCCGAATTGTGTAGTAGAGCGTCAGCCCCATGAAGACCAGCGCGACATCGTCCCAAATTCCTTGCTGGTGCTCCTTGTCCATGAAGGCGGAAACAAACGTCGCGGCAAGTGCGGCCGAGAAGGTCACCACAACTTTGGCGTTCGTGATCACGTGGCGCGAATGAGCTACTTCTCGTTCAACCCACTTAGGCGTTTCGCAATCCTCGGTCACGTCGTGAGTATCCACCGCGATGCGACAATGTGGCCATGCGCAGCGACGGCCGTGGACGCCCGAGGCTGGAGCAGTCGCGGCGACCGGGGAACACCGCGCGCGAGGAGATCCTCGACGCTGCCGCCGAGCTTTTCACGAGCCTCGGCTATGCCAGTACCTCGACGCGACGGATCGCCGACGCGGTCGGGGTACGTCAGGCCTCGCTGTATCACCATTTCGCCACCAAAGACGACATCCT
The DNA here is from genome assembly GCA_963766465.1 of uncultured Actinomycetota bacterium. GTDB lineage: Bacteria > Actinomycetota > Actinomycetes > Mycobacteriales > Mycobacteriaceae > Mycobacterium. The sequence continues at coordinate 611,315 of CAVXZT010000006.1, read as the reverse complement.
CGATGCGCTGCTGACCGGCACCGTCGACGAGCCGTTGCGGTTGGCCGCCGAGCTCCTCGACGAACAGGGTCCAGCCGCGCCGCGGCTGCACGCGCTCGTGGTCGGCGACGTCACTCAGCTGTGCGCCAGCCGGTGGAATCTCGGCGCGCTCTACCTACTGCCCGAGCTACGGCTCGACCGGTTCGAGGAGTTCCGGCTGCGCCGCGCGGACCTGCGCTCCCGCTACCGCAGCCTGGCCGCGCAGGTGATCGCCGAGTGCGACGGACCGGCCGATGCCGACGACCTGCCGTTTCGCCTGGTCGAATCGGTCATCAACCGTCGCTCCGACGACGCCGACTGCCCTGACGAGCAGCCATGGGTGATCGCCGACGGTGCGCTGCGCACGCTCGGCTTCGATGGTGACTTCGCGGCGTTGCGCAAACATCGCCCGATAGAGTCCCCGGTGTGACCGAATACGAGACCATCAAGTTCGAGCAGTCCGAGCCGATCACGCGGATCACGCTGAACCGACCCGACGCCGCAAACGGCATGAACGCCACCATGACTCGCGAACTGGCCGACGCTGCGAGCCGCTGTGACAACGCCGCGACGAAGGTCGTGGTGCTTACCGGATCGGGGCGGTTCTTCTGCGCCGGGGGCGACCTCAAGTCCTTCGCCGCCGCGCCCAACCGTGGCGAGCTCATCAAGGGTGTCGCCGACAGTCTGCACCGCGCGATCTCGACATTCGCGCGGATGGACGCGGTCTTGATCATCGCCGTCAACGGGGTGGCGGCCGGAGCCGGCTTCTCGCTTGCCGTGGCAGGGGACTTGGTGCTCGCGGCCGAGTCGGCGTCCTTCACGATGGCCTACACGCGCGCCGGGCTCAGTCCCGACGGGAGCTCGTCCTATTACCTGCCGCGGCTCATCGGCATCACCAAGACGAAGGAACTGATGCTGACCAATCGGACGCTGACGGCGCCCGAGGCCTCGCAGTGGGGGCTGGTCACCGAGGTGGTTCCGGACGCGGAACTGGCGGACAGAACAAATCAGCTCGCCGACCAAATGGCAGCCACCGCAGGGAAATCCAACGGTGGAGTCAAGTTTCTGCTGCTCCACACCTTCGGCAACGGCCTCGAGGAGCAGATGGAACTCGAGGGGCGATTGATCGGGATTGTCGCCGAAACCCCCGACGGTCGCGAGGGGATCGACGCATTTTTGGCGAAGCGTAAACCCGACTTCGCCTAGAAGCTGTGCTCCTCGGCGGGGAACGCGGCTGAGGCCACCTCGTTGGCGTATTGCGTTGCGGCGCGGCGCAACTCACTGCCGACATCGCCGAAGCGTTTGACGAACTTGGCGGTCTTGCCGCTGGTTAGGCCTGCCATGTCCTGCCACACCAGCACCTGGGCGTCGCAGTTCACACCGGCGCCGATGCCGACGGTGGGGATGGTCAGCTTGCCGGTGATCTGGGTGGCCAGCTCTGCGGGAACCATCTCCAGTACGACGGCGATGGCGCCGGCTTCCTGGACAGCGATGGCATCGTGGATGGTCTGCTCGGCGGCGTCGCCGCGTCCCTGGACCCGGAAGCCACCGAGGCCGTTGACGCTCTGCGGGGTGAAACCGATGTGGGCAACCACCGGGATGCCGGCCTGAGTCAGGATCGCGATCTGCTCCGCGACCCGTTCGCCGCCCTCCAGCTTGACCGCGTGCGCGCCGGTCTCCTTCAGGAAGCGGGTCGCGGTGGCCAGCGCTTGCTGTGGGCCTGCCTCGTAGCTGCCGAACGGCATATCGGCGATCACAAGCGCATGCGGGGCGCCGCGGACCACACCGCGCACCAGCGGGATGAGTTCGTCAACGGTGACCGGCACCGTCGTGTCGTAGCCGTAGACCACGTTGGCGGCCGAATCGCCGACCAGCAGCACCGGAATCTCGGCTTCGTCGAAGACCCTGGCGGTGGAGTAGTCGTAGGCCGTCAGCATGGCCCACTTGTGGCCCTCGGCCTTCCACTTCTGAAGGTGATGGGTGCGCACTTTGGTCCGCGGTGCGGACGATTTGGCTTCAGTGCGCGTCGAATCGGCAGCGCCGTAAACGGTCTGCTCAGACATCGTTGTCCCCCAATGGGTGAGTCGGGTCGATCCTCGAGGCCCATCCGGGTCCCCGGGTTCGTCTGACCACCACAGTCTGCCACCTGGACACAAGAACCTGAACTCCAGGTTAAGTGGATTTCCTCACATTACGATCGGCGGCATGCAACGGCTCAGCGGACTCGACGCCAGTTTCCTGTACCTCGAAACCGCAAAACAGCCATTGCATGTGTGCTCGATCCTCGAACTGGACACCTCGACCATGCCAGGCGGATACACGTTCGACCGGCTGCGCGACGCTCTAGGCCTGCGAATCAAGGCCATGCCGCAGTTCAGGGAGAAGCTCGCCGACAGCCGGTTCAACCCCGACCACCCGGTGTGGGTGGACGACAAGGATTTCGACGTCGATCGGCACCTGCACCGCATCGGACTGCCATCACCTGGCGGCCGCCGCGAGCTCGCAGAGATCTGCGGTCACATCGCGTCGCTGCCGCTCGACCGCAGCAGGCCACTGTGGGAGACGTGGGTGATCGAGAACATCGCGGGCACGGACGCCCACGATGGTGGGCGGATCGCGGTGATGACCAAGATGCACCACGCAGGCATCGACGGCGTCACGGGGGCCAACCTGATGTCCACACTGTGCAGCACCGAACCGGACGCGCCGGCCCCGGACCCGGTCGAGGGCGTCGGCGACGCCAGCAGCCTGGAGATCGCAGTCAGCGGCGCCGTCAAATTCGTCACCCGGCCGTTGAAGCTGGTCAACGTCGTGCCGAACACGCTGTCGTCGGTGGTGGACACCGTCAAGCGCGCTCGCAGCGGCCTGGCCATGGCCGCGCCGTTCGCAGCGCCGAAGACCGCGTTCAATGCCAACCTCACCGGTCACCGCAACATCGCGTTCGCCCAACTCGAACTCGAGGACATCAAGAAGGTGAAGGACCACTTCGGCGTCAAGGTGAACGACGTGGTGATGGCCCTGGTGTCCGGCGTGCTCCGCAAGTTCCTCGCCGACCGCGGCGAATTGCCCGACAACTCGCTGGTCGCGATGGTTCCGGTGTCGGTGCACGAAAAGTCTGACCGGCCGGGTCGCAATCAGGTGTCGGGCATGTTTTCCAAGCTGGAGACCCATATCGAGGATCCTGGCGAGCGACTGAAGTCGATCGCTGAAGCGAGTGCCGTTGCCAAACAACACAGTTCGGCGATCAGTGCGACGCTGCTTCAGGACTGGTCGCAGTTCGCGGCACCCGCGGTGTTCGGGATCGCGATGCGCGTCTACGCCAGCAGCCGCCTGACCGAAGCGCGGCCCGTGCACAACCTGGTGATCTCGAACGTGCCGGGCCCGCAGGTCCCGCTGTACTTCCTGGGCAACGAAGTAAAGGCGATGTACCCGCTCGGCCCGATATTCCACGGGTCGGGGCTGAACATCACCGTGATGTCGTTGACCGGCAAGCTCGACGTCGGCATCGTGTCGTGCCCTGAACTGCTGCCCGATCTCTGGGACATGGCCGACGACTTCGAAGTCGCTCTGAACGAGTTGCTCGACGCCACGAGGTAACTTGAAACCAGCCCTTGCCAGGGCTGATGCATCTTCATGGCAGCATGTGGAGCCATGAACCGCAAGATTGGGGTCCTGGCGACCTTCGCTGCGCTGCTGTTGGTGGCTGGGTGCAGCAAAATGGTCGACGGGCGCGCCGTCATCTCGGCGCCCCGGCCGGGCTCACCGATCCAGTGGACGGAATGCAAGGCAGACTCGTCCGATTCGACCAGGATGCCCGCGGGCGCCGAGTGCGGGATGCTTTCGGTGCCGGTGGACTACTCCAAACCCGACGGCGACGTTGCCCAGATCGCGATGCTCCGCATCAAGGCGACCGGCCAGAAGGTCGGCTCGCTGGTCGTCAACCCCGGTGGTCCCGGCGAATCCGGTGTCGAGGCCGCGGCGTCGATGGCCTCAACGCTGCCGCCGTCAGTGCGCGAGCGGTTCGATCTCGTCGGATTCGACCCCCGCGGCGTCGCCAACTCCTCACCGGCTGTGTGGTGCAACTCCGACGTCGACAACGACCGGTTGCGCGCCGACCCCACGGTGGAATACACGCAGGAGGGCGTCGACCACATCGAGAAGGAGAACAAGGAATTCGTCCAGCGCTGCGTGGACAAGGTGGGCAAGGAGTTCCTCTCCAACTCCGGAACCGCGAATGTGGCCAAGGATCTCGACGCGATACGCGCCGGGCTCGGCGACGACAAGCTGACCTATCTCGGTTACTCGTACGGCACCAGGATCGGAGCGCTCTACGCCGAGGCCTATCCCGACAAGGTTCGGGCGATGGTCCTCGATGGCGCCGTCGATCCCAACGCCGACCAGATCGAGGAGGAGATCCGGCAGGCCGCCGCGTTCCAGAAGGCATTCGACAACTTCGCCGCCGACTGCGCCAGCAGCGCTGATTGCCCGCTGGGCACCGACCCCGCCAAGGCCGTCGATGTGTACAAGAGCATGGTCGATCCGTTGGTCCAGCACCCGGCGCAGACGAGGGACCCCCGCGGCCTCAGCTACAACGACGCGATCGTCGGGACCATCCTGCCGCTGTATTCGCCGAGCCTGTGGCGGCACCTGACCCAAGCGCTTTCGGAGCTGAAGGACGGCACCGGTGACACCATGTTGGCCCTGGCCGACCTGTACATGGGTCGAGATTCCAAGGGGCACTACAACAATTCCACCGATGTCCGGGTCGCGGTCAACTGCATGGACAAGCCGCACATCACCGACCGGGCCAAGGTGGTCGACGAGGACCGCCGCACCCGCGAGGTGGCGCCGTTCATGAGCTACGGCGAGTTCACCGGGCTCGCGCCTCTGGACGCGTGTGCATTCTGGCCGATACCTGCGACCGGCGATCAGCACGAGATCAACGTCAAGGGCTTGCCGCCCATCCTGGTGGTGTCGACCACCAACGACCCGGCAACGCCGTACAAGGCCGGAGTCGACCTGGCGCAACAACTCGGCGGCACCCTGGTCACCTTCGACGGCACCCAGCACACCGTTGTCTTCCAGGGCAACACGTGCATCGACGACATCGCGGCGCGCTACCTTGTCGACGTGACGGTGCCGCCCCCGAATACCCGATGCTGACCATCGACACAGTCGGCGCCTCGGACGTGCCCGACCTCTTACCGATGCTTCGGGCTTACTGCGACTTCTACCGGGTTGATCCACCCGATGAGCGGCTGCGGGCGCTGGTGACTGCGTTGATCGACAATCCAGCCGAGGGCCTTCAGCTCATTGCGCGCGACAGTGATGGAACGCCACTGGGTTTCGCGACGGTCTACTGGACATGGCAGACGCTGTATGCCGCGCGGGTCGGGGTTCTCAACGACTTGTTCGTGGCACCGGCATCCCGCGGGTCGGGAGCAGGACGGGCGCTGATCGAGCGCTGTCGCGAACTGTGTCGCGACCGCGGCGCCGAGAAGCTGGTGTGGGAGACGGCGCTCGACAATACGACGGCGCAACGTCTTTACGACGGCATCGGCGCCGAAAAGTCCACCTGGCATACCTACGAGCTAGACGCCTGATCACAGCCAGGTCACCGTTCGATTCCAGCCGCAGACCGGCGGCGGTTTAGGCCGTTAACCATGCGAACATGTTCGCCATGTGGCGGGCGGGCAGGGTTTCTATGGTGCTGCTCGCGATCTCCCTGGTGTCGGCGATCGCGTGCCCTGCCGCGTGGGCTTCACCTGAAGGTGAGTCGATCCAGCAGTACGGCCAGCCGCCGCTGTGGGGAGGCTGCGAGCGGTTCGTCGGCGACACCTCACCAATCCCGACCGCGCAGTGCGGCACCGTTTCGGTACCCGTCGACTACACCAAACCCGAAGGCGCGCAAGCCCAATTGGCTGTGATCCGCATCCCCGCCTCCGGCGACCGGGTCGGTGTGCTGGTGGTCAACCCCGGCGGACCTGGCGCATCGGCCGTCGACACCGTCGCCAGCATGGGTGCGTCGTTGGCCAACACCGACATCACCCGCCGATTCGACTTGGTGGGCATCGATCCGCGCGGGGTCGGCCACTCCACACCGGAGCTGCGCTGCCGCACCGACGCCGAATTCGACGCGTACCGGCGCGAGCCGATGGCCGACTACAGCCCCGACGGCGTCGCCCACATCGAAGCGCTGTACACCCAGTTCGCCGGCGAGTGCGCGCAGAAGATGGGCACGGAGTTCCTCGCCAACGTCGGGACCGCGTCGTCGGCGCAAGACATGGACGTCGTCCGCGCCGCGCTCGGCGAGAACCAGATCAACTATCTCGGCTTCTCCTACGGGACCGAGCTCGGCGCGGCCTACGCCGAGCGTTACCCCGATCGCGTGCGGGCGGTGGTTCTCGACGGAGCGGTCGACCCGTCACAAGACCCGATCGCCGACACCATCCGCCAAATGGCGGGCTTCCAAACGGCTTTCAACGACTACGCGGCCGACTGCGGACAGTCCGCCGGATGCCCGCTCGGCACCGACCCGGCCAAGTTCGTCGAGCGCTTTCATCAGCTTGTCGACCCGTTGGTGACGAATCCGGCCGCAACGGATGATCCGCGTGGCCTGAGCTATCAGGACGCGATGACCGGCACGGTGAACGCGCTCTACTCGCGGCGCTATTGGCAGTACCTGACCAGCGGGCTGCTGGGCCTGCAGCGCGGCACCGATCCGGGAGACCTACTGCTGTTGGCCGACGACTATCAGCACCGCGACGAATCGGGTCACTACAAGAACCTGCAGGACGCGTTCGCAGCGATTCGCTGTGTCGACTCGCCGTACCCAACTGACCCCGCCGCATGGGCCGACGCCGATCGGCAGATCCGCGAGGTGGCGCCGTTCCTGGCGTACGGCGACTTCACCGGGTTCGCGCCGCGCGACGTGTGCGCGATGTGGCCGGTGCCGCCGACGTCGACGCCGCATCCAGCCACTTCGCCCGGCCCGGGCAAAGTCGTCGTCGTCTCGACCACGCATGACCCCGCGACTCCGTATGCGGCGGGCGTGGAACTGGCCCGCCAGATGGACGCCGCGCTGATCACCTTCGACGGCACGCAACACACCGTGGTGTTCAACGGCGATCAGTGTGTCGACACGGCGGTAGTAAACTTCCTGATCGACCAGGCGGTGCCGCCAGCAAATCTGCAGTGCTGATGGGTCGCGCCACCAATATTGTTGCTCGCGCAAAAAGTATCGTTGATCTCGCAAAAAGTCGTTTCGTCCAGCGACCGTCCAGTTACGCTCCGGTCAATTGTCGCCGTGAGCGTCCGGACGGAGGGGCCTGTTGGTGGTCGAGCAAGGTCACTATTACAAGCACCAGATCGCCAACAAGAGCCGGGTAATTGCCTGGAGCCACACATCGCGCTTCACGACAGCACTGCGGCTCATCGACCAACCCGACGGCAATCTGCTCGATTACGGTTGCGGCGACGGCACATTCCTCGCCATGGCGGCAGACAAGGTTGCCAAGGGCCACGGCGTCGACGTGAACGTCGGTCAGGTCGAGGACTGCCGCTCGCGGCTGGCCGACGTGGACAACTTGTCATTCTCGGTGCCTGAGGACGTGGCCGGCCAAGGTTACGACCGCGCGTTCGACGTCATCACCTGCATGGAAACGCTCGAGCACGTCCCGGATGCCGTCGTTGACGCGGTGCTCACGGACCTGCGCAGGTTGTGCGCCCCCGACGGCAGGGTAATCATCAGCGTCCCGGTCGAGATCGGCCCATCGTTCGTTCTGAAGCAGACGATCCGGTCCCTGGCCAAACGTCGGGGCAACAGCAGCTACAACCTCGATGAGCACTACGGTGTGCGGGACGCGGCCAGGATGTTGTTCGCCGGGCGTCAGACTGTCGTACCGCGCCGCGCGTTCAGCGTCGACGGCACCGAGTTCTACTCACACTTCGGGTTCAACTGGCGGCGGATGCGCGACCGGGTCTCGCAGTATCTGAAGGTCGACCGCACGCTGTACACACCGGTGGGGGGCTTCGGTGGGCTGGTGAGCAGCCAGGCGTACTTCGTGTGTAGCCCAGCCGGCTGACCGGGCCGTGATAAACGCAGCGCCCGCGTAACACAGAATTAACAGCCGGAACCTACGCTGCGGACATGGATCGGCAGAAGGAATTCGTGCTGCGCACGCTGGAGGAACGCGACATCCGCTTCGTCCGGCTGTGGTTCACCGACGTGCTCGGATACCTCAAATCCGTCGCAATCGCCCCTGCCGAACTCGAAGGCGCCTTCGAGGAGGGCATCGGCTTCGACGGCTCCTCGATCGAGGGGTTCGCCCGGGTCTCCGAGGCCGACATGGTGGCCCGCCCTGATCCGTCGACATTTCAGGTGCTGCCGTGGACCACGAGTGCGGGTAAGCATCATTCGGCCCGGATGTTCTGCGACATCACCATGCCGGACGGCTCACCGTCCTGGGCCGATTCGCGCCACGTGCTGCGCCGTCAGCTGTCCAAGGCCAGCGACCTCGGCTTCTCCTGCTACGTGCATCCAGAGATCGAATTCTTCCTGCTGAAGCCCGGCGAGGACGACGGCTCGGAGCCGATACCTGCCGATAACGGCGGCTACTTCGACCAAGCCGTGCACGACGCCGCCCCGAACTTCCGCCGCCACGCCATCGATGCTCTGGAGCAGATGGGCATCTCGGTGGAGTTCAGCCACCACGAGGGTGCGCCCGGCCAGCAGGAGATCGACCTGCGCTACGCCGACGCGCTGTCGATGGCCGACAACGTGATGACGTTCCGTTACGTGGTCAAGGAAGTGGCGCTCGCCGACGGTGTGCGCGCGTCGTTCATGCCCAAGCCGTTCGCTGAGCACCCCGGTTCGGCCATGCACACTCATATGAGCCTGTTCGAGGGCGAGAACAACGCGTTCCACAGCCCCGACGACCCGCTTCAGCTCAGCGATGTCGGAAAGTCCTTCATCGCAGGCATTCTCGAGCACGCCCAGGAGATCAGCGCCGTCACAAACCAGTGGGTGAACTCCTACAAACGGCTGGTGCACGGCGGTGAGGCCCCGACGGCGGCGTCGTGGGGCGCGGCCAACCGCTCCGCGCTCGTGCGGGTGCCGATGTACACGCCGCGCAAGGCGTCGTCGCGGCGAGTCGAGGTGCGCAGTCCCGATTCGGCATGCAACCCGTACCTGACCTTCGCGGTGCTGCTTGCCGCAGGCCTGCGTGGCATCGAGAAGGGCTACGTGCTCGGTCCGCAGGCCGAGGACAACGTGTGGAGCCTCACCCCTGAGGAGCGCCGCGCGATGGGCTACAAGGAGCTTCCCGGCAGCCTCGGTGTCGCGCTGACCGAGATGGAGAGCTCCGAGCTGGTCGCGGAAGCGCTGGGGGAGCACGTATTCGACTTCTTTCTGCGCAACAAGCGCGCCGAATGGGAGAACTACCGCAGCCACGTGACGCCCTTCGAGCTGAAGGCCTACTTGTCGCTATAGCTGACGGTCGCGATAACGTCACCTAATGGCCAAACCCGCGACGCAGCGACCCAAGCTGCCGAGCGTTGGTCGGCTCGGACTGGTCGAACCCTCCGCTCCCGCGGATCTGGACCGGCTGGGCTGGAACGCCGACGCGCATGTCGAGCTGTTGTGGTCGCTGTCGCGCGCGCCCGACGCCGACAATGCGCTGCGTGCGATGGTGCGGCTCGCCGACGCGGCGGGACGCGATTGGAACGAACTCAACCAGGCCCTTGTCAAGGACCGCGGGCTGCGGGGCCGGTTGTTCGGTGTGCTCGGTTCTTCGCTCGCACTCGGCGATCACCTGGTCGCCCATCCCGACTCTTGGCAACTGCTGGCGGGCGACGTCACGCTGCCTTCGGCCGACGAGCTACGAGATGAACTCCGTGAGTCGGCCGAAAAGGCAACGGACACAACGTCCGCATTGCAGCCGCTGCGAAAGCTCTACCGCGATCGGCTGCTGGTGCTTGCGAGCCTGGACCTCGCGTCCACGGTGGAGAACGAACCTGTGCTGCCGTTCGTCGCCGTTGGTGAGCATCTGTCCGATCTCGCCGACGCCGCTCTTGGCGCCGCGCTGACGGTCGCGACCCGGTCGGTCTGCGGGGACGACGGTGAGTGTCCACGGATCGCGGTGATCGCGATGGGCAAGTGTGGCGCGCGCGAGCTGAACTACGTCAGCGACGTCGACGTCATCTTCGTCGCCGAGAGTGCGGATGCGACCGCGACCCGGGTGGCCGGCGAGATGATGAGATTTGCGGCCGACACCTTCTTCGAGGTGGATGCCGCTCTGCGACCGGAGGGCAAGCAGGGCCAGCTGGTGCGCACGCTGGACTCCCACCTCGCGTACTACCAGCGGTGGGCCAAGACCTGGGAATTCCAGGCGCTGATGAAGGCGCGGCCCGCGGCCGGTGACACCGAACTCGGCGGGCAATATATCGATGCGCTGACACCGATGGTGTGGACGGCAAGCGAGCGTGAGGACTTCGTGCCCGAGGTGCAGGCGATGCGCCGTCGCGTCGAGGAACTCGTGCCTGCGGGGGTGCGGGCGCGCGAGATCAAGCTCGGTACGGGCGGGCTGCGCGATGTCGAGTTCGCTGTGCAACTGCTGCAGCTCGTGCACGGCCGCAACGATGAGTCACTGCATGTCGCTTCGACGGTCGACGCGCTCGCCGCACTTGGGGATGGTGGCTACATCGGCCGCGACGACGCGGCGAATCTGACCGCCTCGTATGAATTCCTGCGGCTGCTCGAGCACCGGTTGCAGCTGCAGCGGCTCAAGCGCACACACATGCTGCCCGAAGCCGACGACGAGGAGGCGCTTCGCTGGCTGGCCCGCGCGGCACACGTGCGGCCCGATGGACGCCACGACGCGCTCGGGGTGCTGCGCGAGGAGCTCAAACGCCAGAACCTGAGGGTGTCACGGCTGCACGCCAAGCTGTTCTACCAGCCGCTGCTGGAATCCGTTGGGGCCGTGGGTATTGCAGAAGGCATGACGCCCGAGGCCGCCGAACGTCAGCTCGCCGCTCTGGGTTACGAAGGGCCGCAGAGCGCGCTGACACACCTGGCCGCACTTACGAGTCACAGCGGCAGGCGGGGGCGCGTGCAACAGGTGCTGCTGCCGACCCTGCTGGACTGGCTGTCCGACACCCCCGATCCGGACGCCGGCCTCCTTGCGTATCGCAGGATCAGCGAGGAACTGGCCGATCAACGGTGGTACCTGTCAACGCTGCGCGACGAAGGCGCGGTGGCCAAGCGGCTGATGCACGTGCTTGGCACTTCTGCGTACGTGCCCGACCTGCTGATGCGGGCACCTGAGGTGATCCAGCTCTACGGTGACGGCCCGAACGGCCCGAAGCTGCTCGAGGTCGATCCAGATGGCGTGGCACGGGCGTTGGTCGCATCGGCGGGCAGACATGCCGATCCGGTGCGGGCGATCGCCGCGGCACGCACGCTGCGGCGGCGCGAGTTGGCCAGGATTGCGTCGGCCGACCTGCTCGGCATGCTCGAGGTGACCGACGTGTGCGAGGCGCTGACTTCGGTGTGGGTGGCCGTGCTGCAGGCCGCATTGGAGGCGGTCATTCGAGGCAACACCCCCGATGGAGGAGCGCCGGCCCGCATCGCGGTGATCGGGATGGGCAGGCTCGGCGGCGGCGAACTCGGCTACGGCTCGGACGCCGACGTGATGTTCGTGTGCGAACCGGAAGACGGGGTCGACGAGTCGGCCGCGGTGCGATGGTCGGTGACCATCGCCGAACAGGTCCGAACACTGCTCGGCACCCCAAGCGCTGACCCGCCCTTGGAGGTGGACGCCAACCTTCGGCCGGAGGGCCGCAACGGTTCGCTGGTACGCACGCTTGACTCGTATGAGACCTACTACACGCAATGGGCGCAGGCGTGGGAGATTCAGGCGCTGTTGCGGGCGCATCGCGTTGCGGGCGATCCCGATCTGGGAGAGCGATTCTTGTTGATGGTCGACAAGATTCGCTATCCACCCGACGGAGTGTCGGCCGAGGCGGTGCAGGAGATCAGACGCGTCAAGGCGCGCGTCGACGCCGAGCGGCTGCCGCGCGGGGCCGATCCGAACACTCACACCAAACTGGGTCGCGGCGGGCTTGCCGATGTCGAGTGGACGGTGCAGCTGCTTCAGCTGCAGCATGCGCACAAAGTGCCTGCGCTGCACAACACTTCGACATTGGATTCGCTCGACGCGGTCGGTGCGGCGGAGCTGATCGCAGAGGGGGACGTCGAGCTACTGCGGCAGGCGTGGCTGACGGCCACCCGGGCGCGCAACGCGTTGGTGCTGGTGCGCGGCAAGCCAACCGATCAGCTGCCAGGACCGGGTCGGCAGCTCAACGCCGTTGCGTTGGCCGCGGGCTGGGGAAGCGACGATGGGGGCGAGTTCCTTGACAACTACCTGCGGGTGACCCGTCGGGCAAAGGCTGTGGTACGGAAGGTGTTTGGCTCGTGAGCATGGATTTCGGATTCGATCTCATCAGTGCCGAGGAGTACGAGCGCCAGCGTAAGCTTTACGGTCCCCTGACCGAGGCGCTTCGCAAACTCATCGGCGCAGGCATTCACACCGAGGTCGACGAAGACACCGTTCGCCAGGCGCAGTCGGCCATCGAAGCGGCGACCGAGATGCTTGAGCGCCAGCAGCGCAGCGTGACGTCGACGCTGCGCCATGAGGGCACCGGGCGCCCGCTGGCATGGGCCAATCCCGCTGTCGGGCTGCGCAATGCGATCGCCCCGCCGATGGTCATTCACCATGAGGAGGATGGCCGATCCTGGAGCGAGTTCAGCCTCAGCGGCGCGTACGAGGGGCCGCCGGGCTGGGTGCACGGCGGTATCTGTGCGCTGGTGCTCGACCACATCCTCGGCGAGGCCGCCAGCGACGGGCTGACAAAGCCGAAGTTCACCGGCACCATCACCCTGAAGTACCTGCGCGGCACGCCGTTGGGGCCGCTGCGGGCGGAGGCGTGGATCGATCGGGTGGACGGCGCCAAGACCTATGCGCGGGGCACGCTTTCCGACGCCGAGGGTGTCACAGTCGAGGCCGAAGGCGTGTTCATCCAGCCAGCATGGGCGAGGAATGTGGGATGAAGTGCCTATGAAGTTTTATGTCAGCACGGCGTTCCTTGAGACGAGTGAGGCCGTCGAGATCGCCAAGGCCGCCGATGATCTCGGCTACGACGGAATGGGCATCCCTGACCACGTCATCAACCTCGAAACGTTGAAGACGCCGTATCCGTACACCAAGGACGGAAAGCGACGTTGGGAGGCGTTCACCGACTGGCCGGATCCGTGGGTGATGATCGGTGCCATCGCGCTTGTCACGACGCGACTGCGGTTCGTCACGACCGTGTATCTGCCGGCCATGCGGGATCCATACTCGGCCGCCAAATCCATTGGCACGGCCGCATATCTGGCCGGGGGTCGATTGGAGCTCGGTATCGGCGTTGGCTGGTGCGAGGAAGAGTTCACCTTGATGGGCCAGCGTTTCGACCGGCGCGGTAAGCGCACTGACGAGATCTTGGAGCTGATGAAGGCGCTGTGGCAGCCGGGCTGGACCGAGTTCGATGGCGAGTTCTACTCCGCGCCGCGGCTGGAGATGGAGCCGACGCCGCCGCATGTCCCGATCTATGTCGGCGGCCTTAGCGACATCGCATTGCGCCGCGCAGCACGCCACGACGGGTGGATCGGCGACCTGATCACCACCGAAAGGGCCATCGAACGCGTCGATCGACTGCGCGAAATGCGCGCCGAGAACGGGTTGACCATGCAGGATTTCACCGTCCTGACGCCGCTCACCGATGCATTCACCCCCGAGCACTACGAACGCGCAGAGGCGAGCGGCATCACCGGGATCATCACGATGCCCTGGATGTTCTACTCCGGCCCGCAGGCCACCCTGTCCGAGAAGATCGATGGCATGCGCAAGTTCCGTAAGGACCTCGCGCTAGACGGTTAGGGCAACCGTCTTCGTGACGACTCCGCCGTGCCCGTCGTCTGCGGTGATGGCGAAGTGGTCGATGAATCCTTCGGTCGCCCTTGCGTTCGGTGTGTACTTGAACAAGCGGTCGCCGACGTCGCTGACCGTGCCGCAGAACGGTTGGTTGGCCGTGACGCTGATTTCATCGCCGTCGGGATCGTCGGCGACGACCTGAAACACGTCCGAGCCGACCTTGGTGATGGTCAACTTCGGCGGATCGTTGGCGGCATCGGTGTCGACGACGGAGGTGTCGCGCGAGGTGATTTGCATGAGCGACGAATGCCATGTGTCGGCGACATAGACCCGATTGCCGCTGACAGCCAATGCATTCGGTGCCCCGAGAATCGGTACGGCCGTGATCCGGCCAGTAGGGAGGTCGACGATGGACAGCGTGCTGGTGAACGTGGTGTCGTACCCGTTGCTCGCGACGTAGACCTGCTCGCCGTTGTCGCTGACCGCCACCGCGCAGCCACCGACGGCGAGGGTGTCGGTGACACTACCGGTCACGGTGTTGATGACCGTCGTTGTGCCGGGATGGGTGCGGGTGTACGACCCTTCGTCATTGGTCACATACACCCGGCTGTCATCCGGCGCGACCGCGACCGCGGTGGGGTAGTAGCCGGTAGGAAGCACATTCACGACGCGGCACTCCGCGGCGTCGATGACCGAAACGCAGTGGTTGGACTGACCGCCGTAGAAGCCGTAGTCGGTGACGAAGACCCTGCCACGGGCGGCCGCCACCGCGTATGGGTGTCCACCTACCTCGATCGTGCGGACCACGGTGTTGTCGACGGTGTCGATCACGCTGACGGTGCCATCCTGGTTGTTGGCCACGTAGAGATCGGTGCCGAGTAAGGCCATGTGGAACGGACGGCCACCCACCCCGACGAACGCGGTCGTTTCGTCGACCGTGTCGATCACCGCAACGCGTCGCCCGGCTGGGTCCGCGACATAGAGATGGCGACCGTCTGGACCGACCACCACATCTTCGGGCCGAAAAGTCAGTGGAATTCGAATGGTGGCGTTGTCGGCCGTGCGGATCACCGTCACCGCCGGCTCGTCGAAAAAGCTCGTCACGAAGAGATGGTCGCCGTGCGGGCTGATCGCCAGCCCCGCGGGCGTGACACCCAGCGGGATCTGCGCGGTCACCGCATATGACGGCACGGACTTCATCGCAACCAGCGAAACAGACACGGGCACAGCGACTTTGTCGCGCTTGCCCCTCGACGCTGTGATGGTGAAGTTGTCCTGCCGCTCGGCCATCGACCTTCCATCGGCAACCGCATCGTGCCGGGCCGCCGACGTCGGACGGTATGCCCAGGCGCCCGTCTCCGCGTCGATCATCACTGTGCCCTTCGACGGAGCGCTGACCCTATAGGTGTAGCCCGAATCCGCCGGGCCGCAGGCTCCGGTGACCACGCCGCTTTCACGATGGACGTCGTGCACCGGCGGGTCGATGTCGGGTGGAATCGCCGTGCGGCGCGGGCTGATGGGCACCGTCACGGTGATGTAGGCGCTTGCCCCCCGTGAGTCGACCGCGCGAAAGCCAAGCGTTTCTTCGCCGACCGCGACGTCATCGCGTTCGGACGGGAACGGAACGTAGGTGAAAGTCCCGTCCCAGCCGATGGTGACCGCACCCCGCCGTGGATACGGGACGTCGAGCGCAAACGTGAGCCAATCACCGTCGGGATCAACGATATTCGAAGACACCGTGACCGCGCCGGTGGCCGGGTCGGCCGGCCAGAGTGTCGGCGGCGCGATCGCAACAGGGACGTGGTTGTCGTTGACCCATGTCACCGTCGAATCGATCGATCCGCCGCGACCGTCGTCGGCGATGACCGTGAAGGTGTCTGAGTCGGCGTTGACGCGGGGATATGGGGTGTAGCGAAACATGCCGTATCCGAGATCGGAGACGGTGCCGTCGCGAGGTCGGGTGAACGACAGGGCGGGCGAGCGGCCGCCCTCGTCGACGGTCGCCACGTAGGTGACGGCGCCGGTGACGCGGTCGCAGTTGCCGACCTGATGCACGATCAGCACCTGGCCCGCGTCCGCCATCGACCCAGAGGTCATGATCAATAGTCGACCATGGTTGCTGACAAGGAATCGGGTGTTTCCCTAAGTCAGCCCTCTGCTAACTGATCAGCTAATTGACGTCTTCGTTGGTTAGCTAGCCTGCGCTCTCCCGTTCGCTGGTTAGCTTCGCTGCCTGCCGCTTCGCATCGTGTCCAGGGCGTAGGCGCCGGGCCCGGTGAAGACCAACAAAAAGAAGGCGAAGCAAAACAGGATCGCCGACAGGCCGCCGTTGCCGCCGAGTTCGGGCGGCCCGATCGGCCACAGCGCTTTCGGTTGGTGCTGCCAGAAATAGGCGACGGCCATATGGCCAGAAGCGATGAACGCGGCGACGCGGGTGAACAGTCCAACCGTGATCAATAGGCCAGTGACAATTTCGATCACGCCAGCCCACCACGCCGGCCAGCTACCGGTGGGCACTCCGAAAGGAATCGGCCAGCCGAACGCATGCGATGTACCGAACATGGTGAAGAGAAATCCGAACACGACGCGGTACAGGCTCAAGACAGCGGGGGCGTACAAGTTGAGGCGTGAGTCCACTTTGGTCGTCATGTGGTTGACCCTACGGTCCTGGGATCCCGCTGTGAATCGCAAAACCCGAACGTCGTGCGGCCGGTGGACATTGGGAGCACCGGCCGCACGACGTTGGTCCCCCAACTGACGCTATTGGTTCCAACACGTCGGAGGAATCGGGGGTTTCCCTATTCTTTCCCGCAATCTCCACGGCGCAGTCGTTCGACCGTTGCGAGCAGATCGAGCCGCCGCGGATGATCCTGCGGCAGTGTGGCGGCCAGCGCAGAATCCGCTTGGGTCAACAGGTCGAACGCGGCGTCGGGATCGCCCTGGTTGGCGAGCAGCACCGCGAGGTTGTGCTGCACGAGCGCCACGTCGGGATGTCCAGCGCCCAATGTGGACTCGAGGATCCCCAGCGCGCGTGCGTAGAGTCGCCGCGCCTCGACGGGGTCACCCGCTGTCGCCGTCGAGACCGCAAGGTTGGCACACGTCATCGCGACCTCGTAATGGCCAGCGCCCAAGGTCGTTTCGAATATCCCAAGCGCTCGCCGATAGGCGGCATCGGCGGCCTCCGCGTCGCCTGCGTCATGGTGCAGCGCCCCGATCGCGTTGAGATCACGCGCCACGTCGGGGTGGTCGGGGCCGACCGCCTCGATACGAAGTCGCAGGCCACGTTCGGCGTGTGCCAGCCCGTCGGCGACGCGTCCCCTGGAGTGGTCAAGGCCCCCGAGGTTGTGAAGGACCCCGGCGAGGGCGTCGGCATCGATGTCAGGCCCGGCTTCCAAGATTGCCCGGATCCGTGCGTAGTGTGCCTCGGCCTCATCGAACCGGCCCGCGTACTTCGCGGTGACACCGCGCATGTTGTGGATGGTCACCACGGATCGGTCGTCGTCGGGCAACACTCGGCCGGCCACCACCAACGCGGCCGCAAGCCGTGCCTCCGCCAGATCGAACGAACCCAGCGTCGACAACAATCGAGCGCACGCAACCTCGATGCCGACCCACAAGGACATCAACTCGGCATCCTGGGTGTCGGCGAGAGGAGCGGCTACGCCCGCTGCCTGCTCCGCCAGCACCTGGGCTGTCGTGAAGTCTCCAGCCTCTTCGTGCGCAATCGCGTCGGCCGCCAGCCGCCGCGCATCGTCCGCCGGAACGGCGGTCAAACCAGGCGCGCGGTCGTCAGACTGTGGTTGGTGGCGATTCGGCCAACGTTGATGACCGTTTGATTGAGAGTCCTCTGAAGCTGGGGACTTAACGGCAGCCCACTGACGACATTAGTTACCACTTTGGTCGTGACGTTGACCGTCGGTCCCAGCACGTTCTCGCTGCTGGGGGGATCGGTCGGGTTGCCGTTCGGATCGGTCTCTACGTCAGCCGATGCGATGCCGGTTCCGGTAACGATGCCGGCTCCAAGGCCCACCGCTGCCGCGCAGGCCGCAATCCTTGCTTTCCTCATCGCTCGACCTCCCCTTCGAAGTGTTGGTCGGCCCGATTCTAAACCCGCTGAGCTTTGCTGCGTAGAGAAAAGAACAAGACAGGGCGCGGTAAGTCGGTTTGCGTGCAAAGACAAACATCTCGGGTCGAACGATACGTCGTAGTACAGCGCTAGCGCGCGGTGACCAGACTGTGGTTCGAGGCGAGTCGGCCCAAAGTGGTGGTTACTGTGTCAACGGTCTTCACAACTGGGATGGCTGAGAGGTTGCGAGTCACCCTCGCGATGCCGTTGACGACTCCGCTCGCAGCCCCAAGGGTCGAGCCCACTATGCCGGCGCTGTTGCCGTTGCTGGGAGGGTTGCCGTTCTGATCGGTTTCAACATCGGCTGACGCCACCCCGGTTCCGGTTACGATTCCGGCCCCGAGGCCCACTGCTGCGGCGCAAGCCACAAGCCTGCCCGCGCGCCGGCGAACCGGCGATTCCTGTCCTGATTCCATCGGCTGAGTGTAGGCCTGCTCAGCTTTGCTGCATAGGAAAAAAGCCTAGATAGAGCGGGATATTCCAGTTTGCGTGCGAACACAACTACTTTGGTCCGACAACGCAAAAGCGGGGCAGAGGAAATCCTCCGCCCCGCTTTTGTCAGCCGTGACTAAACGTCGTAGTACAGCGCGATCTCGTACGGGTGGGGACGGATCTGAATCGGCAGGATCTCGTTCTCCCGCTTGTAGGAGATCCACGTCTCAATCAGGTCCTCGGTGAATACCCCACCCTCGGTGAGGTATTCGTGGTCCTCCTCGAGGCGGTCGATCACCGCCGACAGCGAGGTCGGCGCCTGCGGGATACCGGCGGCCTCGTCCGGCGGCAGCTCGTACAGGTCCTTGTCCACAGGAGCCTGCGGCTCCATCTTCTTCTTGATGCCGTCGAGGCCGGCCATCATCATCGCCGCGAACGCCAGGTACGGGTTGCCCGAACTGTCCGGGCAGCGGAACTCGAGGCGCTTGGCCTTCGGGTTGTTGCCGGTGATCGGGATGCGCACACATGCCGAGCGGTTGCGCTGGCTGTACACCAGGTTGATCGGGGCCTCGTAGCCCGGCACCAGCCGCTTGTAGGAGTTCACCGTCGGGTTGGTGAACGCCAGCAGTGACGGTGCATGGTGCAGGATGCCGCCGATGTAGTGGCGTGCGGTGTCCGACAGACCCGCGTAGCCCGACTCGTCGTGGAACAACGGCTGGCCGTCCTTCCACAGGGACTGGTGGGCGTGCATGCCCGAACCGTTGTCGCCGAACAGTGGCTTCGGCATGAACGTCACGGTCTTGCCGGCCTGCCACGCGGTGTTCTTGATGATGTACTTGAACAGCACCAGATCGTCGGCCGCGTGTAGCAGCGTGTTGAACTTGTAGTTGATCTCGGCCTGCCCGGCCGTGCCCACCTCGTGGTGGCCGCGCTCCAGGGTGAAGCCGGCGTTCTGCAGATTGGTGCACATCTGGTCGCGCAGGTCGACGAAGTGGTCGTACGGCGCGACTGGGAAGTAACCGCCCTTGGGGCGAACCTTGTAGCCGCGGTTGGCGCTGCCGTCGGACTCGAAGGGCTCGCCGGTGTTCCACCAGCCGGCCTCGGAGTCGATCTCGTAGAAGGTGCCGTTCATCTGCGAGTCGAATGCGACCGAGTCGAAGATGTAGAACTCGGCCTCGGCGCCGAAGAAGCAGGTGTCGGCGATGCCGGTGCTGGCCAGGTAGTTCTCCGCCTTGCGGGCCACGTTGCGTGGGTCGCGCGAGTACGCCTCGCGGGTGAACGGATCGTGCACAAAGAAGTTGAGATTCAGCGTCTTTGCCTCGCGGAACGGGTCGATGCGCGCGGTCTCGGGGTCGGGCAGCAACATCATGTCGGACTCGTGGATCGACTGGAAGCCGCGGACCGACGAGCCGTCGAACGCCAGCCCGTCCTCGAACACGCTCTCGTCGAACACCGAGGCCGGGATCGAGAAGTGCTGGACGATGCCAGGCAGATCGCAGAACCGGATGTCGACGTACTGAACGTCTTCGTCCTTGATCTGCTTGATGATGTCGTCGGCCGTCTTTTCTGCCACTGACTACTCTCCTTCTATCTGGTAAACCCGCGGGTTGACGCTATGGATACGATGTTGCACCGTCGTCAACCGCATGTTGCGCCGAAGTTACGCAATCCTGCTGTAGCGGCGGCAGGTGGGCCTTCTCAGGTCCCCTTATCCTGACAGTATGGCCCGCGCAATCGGGTCCTGGCTGTCGGGTCCCGAACCGGACTCGGGCAGCCCGGACCAAGGACCCAATGACTACCCGGGCCAGCGGCTCGGCTTGCCGCAGACCGGCCCTCGGTCCCTTGCCCGGATGGGCAGGCGGATCGCCGCGCTGTTCGTCGACTGGTTGATCGCCTACGGGCTCGCGGCGCTGGCGATGACGTTCGGCATCGGGACGATGGCGACGTTGTCGACCGCTGTCCTCGTGGTCTGGTTCGTGCTTGGCGCGGTATCGCTGCGGCTGTTCGGCTTTACTCCCGGCCAGTACGCGCTCGGGCTGCTTGTCGTTCCTGTCGACGGCCGTCAGCACGTCGGATTCGGTCGGGCCGTGGTGCGTGGAGCGCTGATCGCGGTGGTCATCCCAGCGCTGATCACCGACACCGACGGCCGAGGGCTGCAGGACAAGGTGACGAATACCGCGGTGGTAAGGCGATAGTCGGCGCCAGCTAGCGCCTCCGAACGGTCCTTTGCACGTTGCGCATCTTCGCCTGTGACGGCAGCGGCCCCTTGGGCATCGCCGCCGGGCCGGCCTTGGTGCCCAGTGCGGCGAGCTTCGACTCCAGCGAGTCCATCTGCTTGACAGTGATGTTCGCGGGCAGCTTGGTGAGGTGTCGTTCGAGCTTGGACAGCTGCACTTCGCCCTCGCCGCTGCCGACCATGATGTCGTAGATCGGGATGTCGCCGACGAGCCGGGCGGTGCGCTTCTTTTCCTGGGCGAGCAGGGGCTTGACTCGCGTTGCCGCCCCTTCGCCGACCAGGATCACGCCGGGGCGCCCGATCACCCGGTGCACCGCGTCGAAGTGGCCCGTGGCGGCGACGCCTGGGGTGACCCGCCACTTGCCGCGCAGGTTGTCCAGCGCCCACGCCGCGGCGCCGGTCTGCCCGTCGGCCTTCTTGTAGACGGATTTCTGCGCGCGCCGGCCGAAGATGATGAATGCCACCATCGCACCGAGCGCAATGCCGAGCGGGATCATCGTGTACCCGAAGAAGCCGCCAGAGAGGATCCCGAAGACCGTCGACGCGGCCGCGATCAGCACAAATGCGCCGATCATGTAGGGCAGGAGGCGTTTGTCCTCTTTGCGTTGAATCTGAAACGCCTGCCACAGCTGGCTGCGGCGCTGCTTGGAGGCCGCCTTGCGGGTCGCCTTGGCCTCGGCCTTAGCGGCCTTCGTCGCCGCGGGATTTTTCGCCATTCGTTCAGGATACGGAGTCTGATGTCGCCGCCGCGGCGGCTCCCGAAGGCCGAGACGCGACGGCCTGGGCATACAGCCTGCCCGCCCGATACGAGGACCGAACCAGGGGACCGGCGAGCACTCCTGCGAAGCCGAGGCCTGCGGCGAACTGCTCGTGCTCGACGAACTCCTCCGGCTTGACCCATCGCTCGACCGGGTGGTGACGCAAGGATGGCCGCAGGTACTGCGTGATGGTGACGATGTCGCAACCGGCGTCGGACAGATCGCACAGCGCGGTGCGCACCTCTTCTGGCGTCTCGCCCATGCCGAGGATGAGGTTGGACTTGGTTACGAGGCCGTAGTCGCGCGCCGCGGTGAGCACCGCGAGGCTGCGGTGGTAGCGGAACGCCGGGCGGATCCGCTTGAAGATGCGCGGCACCGTTTCGACGTTGTGCGCCAACACTTCTGGGCGCGCCTCGAAGACCTGCTCGAGCAGCGACGGCTCGCCGTTGAAGTCGGGGATCAGCAGCTCGACGCCGGTATTGGGGTTGAGCTCTTTGATGGCTCGCACGGTTTCCGCGTATAGCCACGCCCCGCCGTCGGGTAGGTCGTCGCGCGCCACACCGGTGACCGTCGAGTAGCGCAGCCCCATCGCCTGCACGCTCTCGGCGACGCGGCGCGGTTCGTCGCGGTCGAGTTCGGTTGGCTTTCCGGTGTCGATCTGGCAGAAGTCACAGCGCCGGGTGCACTGCTCGCCACCGATCAGGAAGGTCGCCTCGCGGTCCTCCCAGCATTCGAAGATGTTCGGGCAGCCGGCTTCCTCGCAGACGGTGTGCAGACCCTCGCGCTTGACCAGCGCCTTGAGTTCCTTGTACTCCGGACCCATCTTGGCCCTGGTCTTGATCCACGGCGGCTTGCGCTCGATCGGCGTCTCGGCGTTGCGAACCTCGAGACGCAGCAGCTTTCTGCCTTCAGGAGCGACTGTCACTACGTCAACGCTACTACCAGGCGGCCGTCGAGGGCGTCACACACGGCGTCGGCTACGGGGGCGATCACGTCGTTCACCGAGACGCGGCGGCCGAGTTCGGCGGTCAGCGAGGTAACCCCAGCATCGGCGATGCCGCACGGCACGATCCGCGAGAAAGCAGCGAGGTCGCAGTCACAGTTGAGGGCGAAGCCGTGCAGCGTGGTCGCGCGCGACACCCGGATGCCGACAGCGCCGATCTTGCGCGCAGGGCGTCGCCCGTCCTGCGGTACCCACACCCCGGAGCGACCCTCGACGCGTCCCGTTTCCAGACCCAACCCCGCGCACACCTTGATCATCGACTCCTCAAGGCGGCGAACGAAATTCACCACATCGAGTGGCTCGGCAAGTCCGATGATCGGATAGCCGACCAGCTGCCCGGGGCCGTGCCAGGTGATTTTGCCGCCGCGGTCGGTTTCGACGACGGGGGTCTCGTCGACTGGGCGCTCCTCGGGCAGAGTGCGGCGGCCCGCGGTGTACACCGACGGGTGCTCTAGCAGCAGCAGAGCATCCGCCCCGCCGGCAACCCTGGCGTCTGCCAGCTCGCGCTGCAACTGCCAGGCCGCCTCGTAGTCAACGGTGCCGAGCCGTCTCACGTCGACCGGCGTTGTTGCCGAGCGGATTGATGCCGCCATGGCATAAACGCTACGCGTCATGGTGCTTCGCGGTCGCGAAGGCCAGCGCCTCGCCGATGGTGTTGTGGTGGAAGACAAACCCGGCCCGTTCGAGCGCCGCGGGGATCGCGCGCTGCCCGCCGAGCAGCCCTTCCCCGGCGAACTCGCCGAGCAGGGTGCGCAGCGCAAATCCCGGGGCGATCAACGGTGTTGGCCGGTTCACCGTGCGGCCGAGCGCGGCGGTGAACTCGGCGTTGGTCACCGGCGCAGGCCCGGTGAGGTTGACCGGACCCCACACGTCGTCGTGCGAGATCGCGAACAACAGTGCGCGCACCTCGTCCTCGAGACTGATCCATGGCATGTACTGGCGGCCATTGCCCAACCTGGCGCCGAGCCCGAACGAGAACAGCGGCTTGATCCGGCCAAGAATCCCGCCCGACGGCGACAGCACCAATCCGGTGCGCACCAGCACCACCCTGGTGCCGTCCTGTTGGGCGTAAGAGGTGGCGGCTTCCCAGTCCTCACAGAGCTGGGCCATGAAACCTTCACCGGCAGGCGTGGTTTCGTCGGCGGTGCGGCCACCGGTGTCGCCGTAGTAGCCAGCCGCGCTGGCGTTGATCAGCGTAGGAACGCCTGCCTCGACAACCGCGGAGGACAGCACCTCGGTCGGGTCGATGCGGCTGTCTCGCAGGATCTGTTTGAATGCGCCTGACCACCGTTTCGCGCCGACGTTGACGCCGCAGAGGTTGACCACCGCGTCGACACCGGCCAGTGCGCTCGAATCGAACTCGCCGGTGTCGGGGTTCCAGAACGCTTCGTCGGCATTCGAAGGAGCACGGCGCACGATCCGCACCACCCGGCGGTCGGTGGCCCGCAGTGCGTACACCAACGCCGAGCCGATCAGTCCAGAGGACCCCGCAATCGCTATGACGGCGTTGGACACGTGAGGGTGAAGCCCTTCCTCAAAGACCTAGGTCGGCCTCGAACGCGCCCTCTTCGAGCCGCCGCTTGATGGTGGTCAGGAAGCGGCCTGCGTCGGCGCCGTCGATCAGCCGGTGGTCGTAGGTCAGCGGCAGGTAGCAGACCGACCGCACGCCGATCGACTCGTTGCCGAAATCGTCGGCGATCACCCGGGGTCGCTTGACGATTGCGCCGGTTCCCAGCATCGCCGCCTGCGGCGGGACCAGGATGGGCGTATCGAACAGCGCGCCCTGGCTGCCGATGTTGGTGATGGTGAAGGTGCCGCCTGACAGCTCATCGGGCTTGAGATTGCCCGACCGTGCCCGCGCCGCGATGTCGGCGATCGCCCGCGCCAGACCGCCAAGCGACAGGTCGCCCGCATTGTGGACCACCGGCGACAGCAGGCCTTGGTCGGTGTCGACCGCAAAGCCAAGGTGCTCGGCGTCGTAGTACGTGATCTCTTTGGTTTCCTCGTTGTAGCTGGCATTGACGTTCGGGTGCGCCTTGAGGGCGTCGACGACCGCAACGGCGAAGAACGGCAGGTACGTGAGATTCACGCCCTCGCGCTCGGCGAACGTGGCCTTGGCCTTGGCCCGCAGCGCCACGATCTTGGTCATATCGACCTCGTGGGTTTGCGTCAATTGCGCTGTGGCCTGCAATGACTCGCGTGTTTTCTTCGCGGTGATCTGACGGATCCGATTCGCCTTCTGCGTGGTGCCGCGCAGGTGTGCGAGAGCAGGCGCAGGGGTCGGCGCGGCGGCCGCCGGTTTGGCAGCTGCCGCAGGCGCGGCCTCGGCTGCCGGGGCCGCAGGCGCCTTCTTGGCGTCCGCGGCGGCAACCACGTCCTGCTTGCGGATGCGTCCGCCGACACCGGTGCCCTTCACCGTCGCCAGGTCAATGTTGTTCTCGGCGGCGAGTTTTCGCACCAGCGGGGTGACATACGGGCCGGCAGCGGAATCCGAGCCGGACGGTGCCTCCGCGGCGGGTTGTGGCTTCGGCCCGGGCTTGGGTTCGGGCTTGGCCTCGGCGACCGGCTCGGGTTCCGGTTTCGGTTCCGGCTTGGGCTCTGGTTTGGGTTCGGGTTTCGGCTCCGGCTTCGGTTGGGGCGCTTCGGCCGCCGCAGCTCCTGCTTCGCCGATCTTGGCCAGCTCACCGCCGACGGCGACGGTGTCGTCCTCCTCGGCGGTGATGGATATCAGCGTGCCCGCGACCGGCGAAGGGATCTCTGTGTCGACCTTGTCGGTGGACACCTCGACCAGCGGCTCGTCGACCTCCACGGAGTCGCCGACCTTCTTCAGCCACCGCGTCACAGTGCCCTCGGTGACAGACTCGCCCAGCTCGGGCATCTTCACCGAGGTGGCGGCGCCTCCGCCTGAGGACTTTGCGGCGGGTTTGGTTTCGGGTTCCGGCTCGGGCTCTTCGGCGGTCGGTTCGGGCTGCGCGGCGGGCTTCTCTTCTTCGGCCGGTGGCGCCTCCGCCGCGGGAGCCTGTCCGTCTCCCTCACCGGCCTCGCCGATCACCGCAAGCTCGCCACCCACCTCAACGGTGTCGTCTTCCTGAGCCACGATCTTCGTCAGCACACCGGCGGCCGGTGAAGGGATCTCGGTGTCGACCTTGTCGGTCGAGACCTCCAGTAGCGGCTCATCCTGTTCCACCGTGTCGCCCTCTTGCTTGAGCCAGCGGGTGACGGTCCCCTCTGTGACGCTCTCACCGAGTGCGGGCATCTGGACGGAGATGGCCATGTGCGTGGGCTCCCTCGAACTATCAGTCGCAGGTGGTCGAAGTTCGGTTCCCATCCTGTCATGTCTGGCCGCGCACTTCGCCGCAGACTCAGGGACTCGCGGTTCTGGCACTATCGATAGTGGTGAGAGGGAAGGAGCCGAATCCAGGTGGGATTGTTCGACAGGTTCCGGGGTGGCCGTAAGGCGCGTGGCGCCGACGGCCGTGACCCCGCAGCCGATCTGCGCTATCTGCAGCAGTGGGTGGCCGAACATGCCGGTGTCGAGGCCTTCGTCGAGCCGAAGACCACCGTCACCGATGTCACGGTCGTGCTGGTCGCAGCCGACGGGGAATGGACCCGCCGCCGGGCAGGCGGCGACGCTGGCGCGCGGCGGCTGAGCGAACGGCTCAACATCCCGGTGTACGACGTACAGAAGGTCGGTTATCCGCAGCGCATGCGGGACTACGACGCGCGTCGCCGAATCGAGCGTGAACGCGCCCTCCGCGAGGAGCTCGAGGGCTGATACGGTACCAGCGGTCCCACTAACTGTGTGCGGAGGTGCCATGGCCGAGAAGACCGAGCGGTTCATCGACAGCACGGACGGGGTGCACGTCGCCGTTTACGAAGAAGGCAACCCCGACGGCCCCACGCTGGTCCTTGTGCACGGCTGGCCCGATTCGCATGCCGTTTGGGATGGGGTTGTCCCGCTGCTGACCGACCGGTTCCGCGTCGTGCGCTACGACAACCGTGGGGTCGGTAAATCGTCAGTGCCGAAGCCGGTCTCGGCGTACAAGATGGCCTGCTATGCGGATGACTTCGCCGCGGTGATCGACGTGATGGCACCCGGGCAGCCGGTGCACGTGCTTGCGCACGACTGGGGATCGGCGGGTATGTGGGAGTACCTGTCCCGGCCAGGCGCCGGTGATCGGGTCGCGTCGTTCACATCGGTGTCAGGGCCAAGCGCTGACCACCTCAACCGCTTCATCATCGGCAATCTCAAACGGCCGTACCGTCCGAGGCTGTTCCTGCGTGCGCTGAGCCAGTTCGCTTCCTTCACGTACATGGGGTTCTTCTCCATCCCTGTGGTCGCGCCCTTCGTCGTGCGCCGTTTCCTCGCCGGGGCGCTGCGGCGTGCGCTCGCGGTGCGGGACGGGATCCCAGTCGAGAAGCTGTACCACTCAGATACCTATAAGTCGGACGCCGTCAACAGCATGAAGGTCTACGGCGCCAACTACTTCCGCAGCGTGACGTCGGCAAGGGCCGACCACTACGTCGATGTGCCGGTGCAGCTCATCGTCAACACCAACGACCCGTTTGTGCGGCCATACGTTTACGACGACACCAAGAACTGGGTGCCGCGGCTGTGGCGGCGCGACATCAAGGCGGGCCATTGGTCGCCGATGTCGCACGCACCGACCATCGCACAATCGGTACGCGAATTCGCCGACCACCTCGAAGGCACGCCCGCGAGTCGGGCGTTGCTGCGTGCGCAGGTCGGTCGGCCGCGCGAATACTTCGGCGACACACTGGTTTCCGTCACCGGCGCCGGCAGCGGCATCGGCCGCGAGACCGCGCTGGCGTTTGCGCGTGAGGGCGCCGAAGTGGTGATCAGCGACATCAACGAGGCAGGAGTCAAGGACACCGCCGCGCAGATCGCCGCACGCGGCGGCGTCGCGCACGCCTATGCATTGGACGTCGCGGACGCCGATGCCGTCGAGCGGTTCGCGGAGGAGGTCAGCGCCACGCACGGGGTGCCCGACATCGTGGTGAACAATGCGGGAGTCGGCCACGCCGGCCTGTTCCTCGATACGCCACGCGAGGAGTTCGACCGGGTCCTCGACATCAACTTCGGCGGAGTTGTCAACTGCTGCAGGTCATTTGGTCGCCGCCTTGTGGATCGTGGCACCGGCGGGCACATCGTCAACGTGGCGTCGATGGCCGCGTATTCACCTCAGCAGTCAATGAACGCCTACTCGACAAGCAAGGCGGCGGTGTTCATGTTCGGCGACTGCCTGCGAGCCGAACTGGACCAGGCGGGCGTCGGGCTGACCACGGTGTGCCCGGGTGTGATCGACACGAACATCGTGCACACCACCCGCTTCGACGTTCCTGCCGGAAAGCAGGCCAAGGTGGAGGCGCGTCGCGCACAGATCGAGAAGGCCTTCGCTGCACGCAGGTACGGTCCGGACAAGGTCGCCAAGGCGATCGTGTCGGCGGTCAAGAAGAACAAGCCGATCCGGCCCGTGACACCGGAGGCGTACTTCGTCTACGGCGCCGCACACTTACTGCCGCAGGCAATGCGGAGCACGGCCCGCGGCAAGGTGCTCTAGCCGTTGGACGCGATGTCCTCGAGGACGGCGAACATCGTGCGGGTCGGAACCCCCGTGCCGCCCTTGCCGGTGTAGCCCCACGGACCGCCCGTGTTGTAGGCAGGGCCCGCGATGTCGATGTGCGTCCACTGCACGCCGTCGGCGACGAACTCCCGCAGGTACGTCCCTGCGACCAGCATGCCCGCGTAACGCGAGCCGCTGACGTTGGCCAGATCGGCCACCGTCGACTTCAGGTCGTCCTTCAACTCCTCAGGCAGCGGCATCGGCCAGGCGTTCTCGCCGACGGCCTGGGAGAGCGAGGCGACGCGGTCCCGGAATTCGTCGCTGCCCATCACCCCGGGGGTGCGCGCGCCGAGCGCCACCGTCTGCGCACCGGTCAGTGTCGAGGTTTCGATCAGGTAGTCGGGCTTGTCTTCGCAGGCCCGCACGATCGCGTCGGCCAGGATCAACCGGCCCTCGGCGTCGGTGTTGAGCACCTCGACGGTGACACCGCCGTACTGAGTGAGCACGTCGCCGGGCCGCTGCGCGGTGGACGACGGCATGTTCTCGGCCATCGGCACGGTGGCGATGACGTCGATCGGCAATTGCTGCTTGGCGGCAAGCACCACCGTGGCGATCACCGCCGCGGCACCGCCCATGTCGGAAGTCATGTGATGCATGTTGGCCGCAGGCTTGATGGAGATTCCGCCGGTGTCGAACGTGATGCCCTTGCCGACCAGCGCGACCTTCTTGGCCTTCTTGCTCTTCGCCCCGCGGTGCGCGAGCCGGACCAGTCGGGGCGGGCGTGACGACCCCTTGCCGACGCCGATCACCCCGCCGTAGCCCTCCTTGGCAAGGGCCTTGTCGTCGAGCACCTCGACCTCGAGGCCCGTCGCCTCACCCAAAGCCTTTGCACGCTTGGCGAATTCGGCAGGAAAGAGGTGGCTCGGCGGGGTGTTGACCAGATCGCGAGCGGTGGCCACCGCGGTCGCGATTGCCGCGGCGCGCTCGGCCGATGCTTTTGTCTTCGCCTTCGTGTCTGCCGTCAGCGCCGTGATCTCGCGCAGACCCTTGTCCTTGGGGGCGGTCTTGTCGCTGCGGAAATCGCTGAACCGGTAGGCGCCCAGGATCAGACCCTCGACGGCCGCCTCGAGATCGATGTCGGAAAGCGTGGTGATGACTGCCTCCGTGCCGTTCAGCGAGCGCGCGGCCACCCCCGCGGCGCGGCGGATGACGTCGGCGGGCCACGTGTCGCGGTCTTTGCCGAGGCCGACCGCAAGCACACTGGCCACCGGCAGTGACGGCGCCACCACCCGCGTGACCTGCTCGGTGCCGCCCTTGGCTCCGAGGGCCTTCAGTCCGACCTCGATCTCGCCGACGGCCTCGGCGTCGAGGAACGGATTCGCGACGACGGTCGCTGTCGCGTCGTCGTCCTGCCCGCTGATCACGGGGACGATCAGCACGGCTTCGCTGGCGCGCTTGGGCAACGACGAGGCAACGGTGATGGTGGGGGCCTGGTATCCGGCGTTTGCGGTGCTCACGACCGTCTACCCTAGCCGTCAGCGGGAAAGGTGCAGATCGTAGGCGGCTACCGGTTCGTCGAAACCCTTGAGCGTCAACGGTTCCTGGGGGATCGCCGGCCATTCGGGCAGCTCGTCGCGGACGGAGGCGGACGCGAGAATCTGGCCTGGCGCTGCCGCTCCCACCAGGCGGGCGGCCAGGTTGACCGGATTGCCGAAGTAATCGCCGCCGATGGCCAGCACCGAGCCAAAGCCGAGGCCGGCACGGACCTGCAGACCCGCTTCCCGCGCCCGCGGGTGCTCGACGAGGTCCATCGCCACCTTCGCCAACAGCTCCGGTGTCGACGTCACCCACATCACCTCGTCCCCGATGAACTTCACCACCCGACCGCCGTCGGCATGGACGAGGTCGCTGACGGAGCCCCCGAACTCAACGAGCAGGTCGAACAGTTCGGTCGGTGTGAGCACCTGCGTGAGTCTGGTGAAGCCGGTCAGGTCGGCGAAGCCAATGCCGCACGTGACGTTCGCCGATGCGTCGGTGATGACGCCCTCGAAATGTGTTCGGGCTGACACGATGTGCTGTCGGAAGACCGCGTCGATCAGCGCACCGAACCGATGTGTGATCTCGGTGACCGAACGATATGCCATCGCGGTGGTGAGTTCGTCGCCGGACAGGCTCATCAGCAGGTCGGGCTGAGCCATCCGAGCCATTGTTCCGCCCGCTTCGGCGAGCCGGGCCATCGTGTTGCCGAGCACCCGCAGGAAGTTGATCGCGGCGTCGCTGCCGACGAGTTCCTTGATCGCTACCCACGACTCCAGTCCGTCGATGTCGGCTTGACTCAGTGCTGGTGCCTCCGGGTCGGAGATCGTCAGGCCCATCACGGCCCAAGCCTGGGCAAGCTCGCCCAGCGGTACATCGAGCGCCTCGGCGGCGGTCCGCAGGCTGTGGATCGGACGCCCAGGACCTTGCAGCGCATCGCCCGCAAGGCCGAACAGCCGTCCACTGCGCTCGGCATCGACCATCTCGTCGGCAGTGAAGCCAAGCTTGTCGAGGTAGTCGATCAGGCCGGCCCGTCCGCGGGCGTTGGCGACTCCCGCGGCTTCCAGCGCATCGAAATCGACCACCACCCGAGTCTGCCAGCGTCAACGCCCCGATTAGGGTTAATTCCCGTGAGGGAAACTGAAGCGAGCGAAACGCAGAAGGGCGAAGTCCTGCACGGCCCCCTCGAGGAACGGCATCGTCAACTCGGCGCGAGTTTCGCGGAGTTCTCCGGCTGGCTGATGCCGGTGTCGTACGCAGGCACGGTCAGTGAGCACACCGCAACCCGCAACACGGTTGGCTTGTTCGACGTCAGCCACCTCGGCAAGGCGCTTGTCCGCGGGCCCGGCGCCGCCGAGTACGTCAACGCCGCGCTCACGAACGACCTGCGACGCATCGGAGAAGGCAAGGCGCAATACACGTTGTGCTGCACCGATTCCGGTGGCGTCATCGACGATTTGATCGCCTACTACGTCTCCGACGACGAGATCTTCCTTGTGCCCAACGCCGCCAACACTCCGGCCGTCGTTGCGGCGCTACAGGCGCGCGCACCCGCGGGTCTGACGATCACCGACGAACACCGCTCGTACGCGGTGCTCGCCGTGCAGGGACCCAAATCGACCGAAGTCGTCGGCGCGCTGGGCCTGCCGACCGACATGGACTACATGGGATATGCGGACGCCGAATTCGGCGGCGTCGACGTGCGGGTGTGCCGCACCGGATACACCGGGGAACACGGCTACGAACTGCTGCCGACGTGGGACCGGTCCGACGTGGTTTTTGACGCGCTCGTCGACGCCGTCGGCGGTGCAGGCGGTGAGCTGGCAGGCCTGGGAGCCCGCGACACGCTGCGTACCGAAATGGGTTATCCGCTGCACGGCCATGAACTGTCGCTCGACATCTCGCCACTACAGGCGCGGTGCGGGTGGGCGATCGGGTGGAAGAAAGACGCGTTCTGGGGACGCGACCCACTGCTTGCGGAGAAGGAAGCGGGCCCGAAGCGGGTGCTGCGCGGGCTGCGCGGGGTCGGTCGCGGGGTGCTGCGGCCCGAGCTCAATGTGCTCGACGGTGACACGTCGATCGGTGTGACGACATCGGGAACCTTTTCTCCGACATTGAAAGTCGGCATTGCGCTTGCGTTGATCGACACCGACAAAGACATCGCCGACGGCCAAACCGTGTCGGTGGACGTCCGTGGTAGAGGCGTCGAGTGCGAGGTGGTCAAACCCCCCTTTATCGAGGCAAAAACCCGGTAGCGACCGGATATACAATCGCTGCATGACTGACGGCCCCCTCGAGTTCACGGTTGAGCGCAACGCGAACCCGGTGAGCGATGAGGTACGGGCGTCGATCCTGGCCAATCCGGGATTCGGCCGCTATCACACCGATCACATGGTGTCGGTCGACTACGTCGACGGCAAGGGCTGGCACAACGCGCGGGTGATCCCGTACGGGCCGATCGAACTCGATCCGTCCGCGATCGTTCTGCACTACGCCCAAGAGGTGTTCGAGGGCCTCAAGGCCTACCGGTGGGCCGACAGCTCCATCGTGTCGTTCCGGCCGGAGGCCAACGCTGCACGGCTGCGGTCCTCGTCGCGCAGGCTGGCCATCCCCGAACTGCCCGAAGACACGTTCATCGAGTCACTGCGGCAGCTGATTGCGGTCGACGAGCCCTGGGTGCCGCCTGCCCGTGGCGAGGAGTCGCTGTACCTGCGGCCCTATGTCTTCGCGACCGAGCCTGGGCTGGGTGTACGGCCGGCCAACGAGTACCGCTATATGGTCATCGGATCGCCGGCGGGCGCGTACTTCCCGCGCGGCATCAAGCCGGTCAGCGTGTGGCTGTCGACCGAATACGTGCGAGCATGTCCTGGCGGGACCGGCGCGGCCAAATTCGGCGGTAACTACGCCGCGTCGCTGCTGGCGCAGGCGGAGGCGGCCGACAACGGCTGCGATCAGGTGGTGTGGTTGGACGCCATCGAACGCCGGTATGTCGAAGAGATGGGCGGGATGAACCTGTTCTTCGTGTTCGGCAGCGGTGGCACGGCTCGGTTGGTCACCCCGGAGCTATCTGGCTCGCTTCTGCCGGGCATCACCCGGGATTCGTTGTTGCAGTTGGCAACTGACGCAGGATTCGCGGTCGAGGAGCGCAAGATCGACGTCGACGAATGGCAGAAGAAGGCCGCGGCCGGCGAGATCACCGAGGTGTTCGCCTGCGGGACGGCCGCCGTCATCACACCCGTCTCCCATGTCAAATACGGCGACGGCGAATTCGCCATCGCCGACGGCGAACCCGGCGAGATCACAATGGCCTTGCGGGACACGCTTACCGGCATTCAGCGCGGCACGTTCGCCGACACGCACGGCTGGATGGCCCGCCTGTCCTAGCGGGCCATCCAGCGTGGGTGACTACTAGCCGATCACGTCCTCATGCTCGGGGCAGTAGGAGGCGACGGACGCGCCGACGAAGAAGGCGGAATCCTCCATCTCCAGGCCGGTGGTGTCGGAAACTGCGCTGACGGCGTCGATGAGCGAAAGGCCATCGTCGAAGACGGCGCAGACGGCGTGGCCGGTGCTGATCGCTTCCTTCGCGGATGGCGGCACGATGCCTTCGTCGCGCAGGACGGTGATGAAGGTGTCGTCGACCGAGCCGGCCGAGGCGACGCCTGCCGACGCGAGCGCGGTGAGTCCAAGGGTGGACGCAACAGCGGCAGCGCCGACGAAGGCGGTGAGGTGGCGAAGGGTGGGCATTGCTGATCCTCTCGTTTGGTGGTCTCCCTTGCGGGTTACGAGAAGACTCCGGCCTGCCCCTTTGTGGATTCTTGTGAAATCCTTGGAAGCCAGCTAGTGGATCGCCAGCGCGACGGCAGCTAACGTCGTCGCCACCTCGATCGTCGCGCCGAGCACGTCGCCGGTGACCCCGCCGAACCGCCGGACGCAGTGCTTGACCAGCGCGAACGCGCAGACGAGGGCGACGACTACGGCCGCAGGCCCCTGCCAGGGTCGCGATCCGGCCAGCACCGCCAGCGCCGCGACCGCGATGACCCACGTCAGCACTACTACGACAGGCTGGGTGCCCGCGGCGCGTGCACCCAGCGAGCTGCCATGTGCGGCGGGCACCGACCGCATGCACGCCGCGACCGCTGCCACCCGACCTGCCGTCACGGCGACGATCACCGCGACGACGCTCAGTTCCGCGAACGCCAGCGCCTGCAGCACGATCGCCACCACTACTGACGCCACGCCGAAGGGGCCTGCTGAGCCGTCGCGCATCACCTGCAGCGCCCGCTCCGGCGGTCCGTAGCAGCCCAGTGCATCGGCGGTGTCGGACAGCCCGTCGATGTGCAGACCGCGGGTCGCGATCAGCAGAATCGCTACCGCGAGCGCTCCGCCGAGCGGACTGCCGGCGCCGAAGGCCCACGACGACGCCAACACCACCGCGCCTGCCAGCGCCCCGAGCGCGATGCCGACGACAGGCAATGCGGTGATGACGCCGCGTCCCACCCCGGCCGAGCCCCGCACCGGAAGGACGGTCGCGAACGCGAATGCGCCTGCGACCGAGCGGATCACGCGGTGACGCCTGCCTCGTCGAACGTAGCCATCGACGCCAGTGCCGCGACGGCGGCACGGACGATGGGCAACGCGACAGCGGCGCCGGTGCCCTCGCCGAGCCGCATCTGCATGTCGACGATCGGTTCCAATTCGAGGTGCTTCAGCGCATACGTATGCGCAGGTTCGGTGGACCGGTGTCCCGCCTGCCACCATTGCCGAGCGCCTGGCGCGAGTCGGTCGGCCACCAATGCCGCGGCGGTGACCACCACCCCGTCGAGCAGCACCGGCGTCCGGCGCACGGCGGCCTGAGCGCAGAACCCCGCCATCGCGGCCAAGTCCGCTCCGCCGCAAACCCGCAGCAGCCCAACCGGGTCCGCGGACAACGCGCGGGCCCGATACAGCGCGTCCCTTATCGCCGCTGTCTTGCGTGCCCAACCCGCATCGTCGATGCCGGTACCCCTTCCAACGACGGCAACCGGCTCGGTGTTGGTCAGTGCTGCGATCAAAGTGGTTGCGGGGGTGGTGTTTCCAATTCCCATATCGCCCGCGATCAACAGGTCGGCGCCGGAATCGACTTCCTCGTCGGCGATCCGGCGGCCCGCCTGGATCGCGGCGGCCGCCTCGTCGGCGCTCAGCGCGTCCTCGACGGCGATGTTGCCGCTGCCGCGGCGCACCTTGTGCGCGCCGATCTTCGGCGAAAGCGGCTCGGCGGCATCCACCGCGATGTCGACCACCCGAACGCTTGCGCCCGTCACCTCCGCGAGCACGTTGATCGCCGCACCCCCTGCGTCGAAGTTGGCGACCATCTGCGCGGTGACCTCCGCGGGATACGCCGATACGCCGGCGCCGGTGACGCCGTGATCACCTGCGAAGACCACGACGCGGGGGCGCTGAAACTGCCGCGGCGGGCAGGCCCCCTGGCATGACGCCACCCACACCGACAGGTCCTCGAGCCGGCCCAGCGAGCCGGGCGGCTTGGTCAGCCGGTCCTGGCGCGCGCGCGCCGCCGCCGCCACCTCTGGATCGGGTGGCGCGACTTCGAAGTCGGTCACGACGCGGCCTTCACGGTCAATGGCTGACCGGCGACCACCAGCACCACGCGATCGCATAGCGCCGCCAATCGCTGGTTGAGGCCGCCCAGTTCGTCGGCGAACAGCCGGCCCGACGACGTCTGCGGCACCACGGTCAGGCCCACCTCCGGGCTGACGAGGGCCAGCTGGGATCCGAACGCGCCGACCGCATCGATCAGGTCGTCGACGTCGGCGGCCACCGAGCCCGTGTTCCAGGCGTCACGGCGGTCCATCACCGCGGTCAGCCAGCCACCGATATCGTCGACGAGTGTCGGTATCGCGGCTTCGGATCGCAATTGCGTTGGCACGTCGGCTGTTTCGACTGTCGACCAATGTGACGGCCTGCGCGCCCGATGCGTGGCGACACGCTCCGACCAGTCGGCGTCACCTTCGGGCGGCGCACCGGTGGCCAGGTAGCGCACCGGTGCTCCGGCATCCGTCGATTCGGTGATCGCGGTTTCGGCCCACTGCGACTTGCCCGACCGGATACCCCCGAGGACCAGCGTGCGCACAGGTGATCAGGCGACCTTGTCGCCGCGATCGACCTGCGGCCGGGGCGCGCGCATCCGGCGCAGCTGTGAGGCGCGGCTGGCGGCGTAAAAGCCGAGTTTCCAACCAGTTTCGGTGTTATCGGGGAACTTCTCGTCCACTAGGCGGTTTACCTTGCGGCCCACGATGAAGCCGTCGATCACCATGATCAGCACCAGGACCAACATTGCGGGGGAGAGCAGCCGCTGCACGGTGAGAGACGGCACCGCGAGCATGACGAAGATCAGGCCAAGCGCCGCAGGCATGAACAGCCCGAGCACGTTGCGGCGCGAGTCCACGACGTCACGGACGAAGCGACGAACCGGGCCTTTGTCGCGCGGCAGCAGGTAGGCGTCCTCGCCTGCCATCATCTTTTCCCTGCGGTCGGACATGTCGGCACGGCGGGCGAGGCGCTCGGCCTTGCGTTCGTCGCGGCTCAGCTTCGGCGCGCCGACCTCCTTGCGACGCTTCCGCGCTTCGGCGGCGGTCATCGGGGCCGGCGCGACCGGGCCACGCCTGCCCTGGCTGCGTTTCGGGGTCGGCTTGCCCTTGGGGGCGGTGGTGCCGATGCGCGCCTCGCTGGACTGCAGGTCCTCTTCAGACGCCGTCGAATCGACGCCTTGGTTGTCTTTCTTGCGGCCGAGCAGCTTCACGTCAGCCAGATTAGTCTGCCGTGGTGCAGGTGTTGATCGCGCCCGACTGCTTCGGCGACAGCTTGACGGCGGTCGAGGCCGCGGAAGCGATCGCGGCGGGCTGGCGGCGGGGCCGCCCCGGCGACGAGTTGACCCTTGCCCCGCAGTCCGACGGTGGCCCCGGCTTCGTCGGGGTGCTGGCTGGCAGGTTCGGCGAGGCGCGGACCCTTCGCGTGTTCGGCCCGCTGACCGAAGAGGTGTCCGCACAGTGGGTGCTCGACCCGTCTGCGCCAAGGACCGCCTACATCGAGTGCGCGCAGGCCTGCGGGTTGGCGTTGCTTGGCGGCCCGCCGACCGTGCAGACCGCGCTGGCCGCGCACAGCAGGGGAGTTGGGCAGCTGATCGCCGCGGCGGTGCAGGCGGGCGCGGGGCGGATCGTGGTTGGGCTCGGCGGAAGCGCATGCACCGACGGCGGACGGGGCATGGTCGACGTTTTGGGTGGGCTGGCCGCGGCCCGAGAGCTGCTGGCAGGCGTCGAGCTGATCGCCGCGACCGATGTCGAGCACCCGCTGCTCGGACCGATGGGCGCAGCGACCGTGTTCGGCCCGCAGAAGGGGGCGGACCCCGACACTGTGCGCGTCCTGGAACGGCGGCTGAGCGACTGGGCAGTGGAATTGAACGCGGCGGCGGGCTGGGCGGTCAGCGACGAGCCGGGTGCGGGCGCCGCGGGAGGTATCGGTGCCGGCCTGCTCGCGCTCGGCGGCCGCCGCGAATCCGGCGCCGCGATCATCGCCGAACACACCCGGCTTGCCGACGATGTCGCCGCCGCCCACCTCGTCATCACTGGCGAGGGCAGGTTCGACGACCAGTCATTGCACGGCAAGGTGGTCAGCGCACTCGCGGCGGGCGCACGGTCACGAGGAATACCGGTATTGGTTCTTGCAGGCCAGGTCACCCTTGACGAGGCGGCGCTGCGGGTGGCGGGGATCACAGCGGCCTTTTCGATCACAGATCACGCCGGTTCGGTGGAGCTGGCCATCGACGATGCGGCAAACCAGCTGGCCCGACTGGCCCAGGTGACGGCGGGGACCTGGGGATAAGTCGGGAATAGGGCCGGAACAAGGTACCGTTGACGATGTGGACCCAACGGTCTAACCACGAACATGCACAGGGGAGAAGTAATGACTGTTCAGGACGAGTCGGCGACCACCACCGCCACCCACGGCGCAATCCTGACTGACGCGGCGGCCGCCAAGGCGAAGGCGCTGCTGGATCAGGAGGGTCGTGACGACCTGGCGCTGCGCATCGCCGTCCAGCCGGGCGGCTGCGCAGGCCTGCGCTACAACCTCTTCTTCGACGACCGGTCGCTGGACGGCGACCTGATTTCGGAGTTCGGCGGCGTGAAGCTGGCCGTCGACCGGATGAGTGCCCCTTACATCCAGGGCGCCACGATCGACTTCGTCGACACCATCGAGAAGCAGGGCTTCACCATCGACAACCCGCAAGCGACCGGATCCTGCGCCTGCGGCGACTCGTTCAACTGATTCAGTACTGTCCGGCCGTCCTCGGCAAGTAGGAGCACACCAGGATTTCGTTGTCCTGGGACAGCAGCTGAGCGATGGCTTGTTCCTCGTCGTTCGCCGGCTGGTTTCGCCGCGAGCCAGAAGCCGGAGCCACGCGCATAGTGAACAGCACCTGAGCCTGATTCGGCGACCAGATCACCATTTTGTCGATCGACGTCACTTCGGCGCGGCTGTACTGCTTGCGAAACGCATCGCTGCTCAGCGCGGCCAGAGCGAGGTCGGAGCGATGCTCCTTGACCGAATCGAACAACCCGCACAGGGTGTGACGCGCCACGGCCTCATCGTCACCCTTGGACAGCGCGTCCAGATAGTCCTGAATAGCGGCCTTGGCCGACGCGTCGGTGAATGAGTTTTGCGATGCATTGTCGTCGCGCGACGCAAAAACAATTGCGGTGACTAGCGCTGCCACCACCGCGAGAACCAACGCCACCGCCCCGACGGCCTTCCACCATCGCCGTTTCGGATACGGCAGCGGCGGCGGCAGCATCGACGGATATGGCGATGGCACATTCTCCGGATAGGGCTGCGCCCCATACATTTGCGGGCTGACCGGTCCAGCGCCGTAGTCGGGCGGGTACGGACCCGTCATATATTTGCTCCCCCGAGGTGTGTCGATCAATTCGCGTGTCTACAGTGACCGGGCGGGCACTTGTAGGCAGGTTAGCGCACTGCCGAGGTGTGTTCGCCTGGGTAAACTTATCTAGACGGCTTAACAAAAGAAGGGTGACATTTCGTGACCATCGCGGTGACCGGATCGATTGCGACCGACCATCTAATGCGTTTTCCAGGTCGGTTCTCCGAGCAGCTCCTGGCCGATCACCTGCAGAAGGTGTCACTGAGCTTCCTCGTCGACGATCTGGTCATCCATCGTGGCGGAGTCGCGGGGAACATGGCGTTCGCAATGGGTGTCCTCGGCGGCAGCCCGACGCTGGTGGGCGCGGTGGGCAAGGACTTCGACGAGTACCGCAACTGGTTGACCTCGCACGGCGTGAACTGTGACAACGTGCTGATCTCCGACTCGGCGTACACCGCACGTTTCGTGTGCACCACCGACGAGGACATGGCCCAGATCGCGTCGTTCTACCCCGGTGCGATGTCTGAGGCGCGTGACATCAAGCTCGCCGATGTCGTTTCCCGCACGGGCGCACCGGAATTGGTGATCGTCGGCGCGAACGACCCCGACGCGATGTTCCTGCACACCGAGGAGTGCCGCAAGCTGGGATTGGCCTTCGCCGCGGATCCGTCGCAGCAGCTGGCCCGGCTTTCCGGCGAGGAGATCCGCAAGCTGATCGACGGCGCCACGTACCTGTTCACCAACGACTACGAATGGGACCTGCTGCTGCAGAAGTCTGGCTGGTCCGAGGCGCAGGTGATGAGCCAGATCCAGCTGCGTGTCACGACGCTGGGGGAGAAGGGTGTCGACATCGTCGGCCGCGATGGCACATTCGTCCACGTCGACGTCGTGCCCGAAACCCACAAGGACGACCCCACCGGCATCGGCGACGCGTTCCGGGCGGGCTTCCTCGCCGGTCGCAGCGCCGGGCTCAGCCTGGAACGGTCGGCGCAGCTGGCCTCGATGGTCGCGACGCTTGTACTCGAGGCGCCGGGTCCGCAGGAGTGGAGCTGGGACAAGGACGACGCCGTCGAGCGACTGTCCGACGCATACGGTGCAGATGCGGGCAAGGAGATTGCCTCAGCTCTCGCTTAGAGCTGCACCGGGTAAGTGGGCTCGCTGATCTGTGGGGTCACACTGTGCTCGATGAAGATCGCGTGCCACAGCATGAAGATCAGCACCGTCCACAGCCTGCGGCTGTGATCGCTCGCGCCGCTGCGGTGTTCGTCGAGCATGGTCCGCACCGCAGCGATGTCGACCAGTTCGTCTGCCTGTGACGCATCGATAGTGGCATTGGCCCAGTCCAGCAATTCGCCCGCCCGCAGCCAGTGTCGGATCGGCACGGGAAAGCCCAGCTTCGGGCGGTTGAGCACATGGGCCGGCACGATGGGTTCAAGCGCCTTGCGCAGCGCGAATTTCGTGGTGGCCCTTGTGATCTTCTGATCGGCAGGCAGCCGTGACGCCACCGCGAACACCTCGGGATCAAGAAACGGCACCCGTAGTTCGAGCGAATTGGCCATCGTCATCTTGTCGGCCTTGACGAGGATGTCACCGCGCAGCCAGGTGAACAGGTCGATGTGCTGCATCCGCGCCACCGGATCCCAGCCGTCGGAGTTGGCATACACCGGCGCGGTCACGTCGGTGTGGGTCCACTCCTCGCGGAAGCCGGGCAGCACCGCCCGCAGTTGGGCGTCGGAGAAGCTGCGTGCGTTGCCGTAGTACCGCTCTTCGAGCGTCAGCGAGCCGCGGTGCAGCAGACTCTTGCCGCGCATGCCTTCCGGCAAGGGCTTGGAGGCCTTGCCGAGTGAGCGCCGAACCGGGCGAGGGAGATAGTCGAAAGGCCGCAGCGACAACGGTTCTCGGTAGATCGTGTATCCGCCGAACAACTCGTCGGCGCCCTCACCGGACAGCACCACCTTGACATGCTTGCGGGCCTCGCGGGCGATGAAGAACAACGGCACCAGCGCCGGGTCGGCGACGGGTTCGTCGAGATACCAGACGATTTCGGGTAGTGCGGCGACGAATTCTGCCTGGCTGACCACCTTCGTCACATGCCGCGCGCCGATCGCCTCGGCCGACGCGACCGCGACGTCGACCTCGGAGAAGCCCTCGCGCTCGAAGCCGGTGGTGAAGGTGATCAGGCGCGGGTTGTGGCGCATCGCAAGTGCTGCGATCGCTGTGGAGTCGATGCCGCCGGACAGGAAGGCGCCGACCGTGACGTCGGCGCGCATGTGCTTGGCGACCGAATCCTCGAGCACCGCGGTGATCTCGTCGTAGCGACTCTGCTCACTACCCGCGCGAAACGGCACAGCCGTGAACCTGGGCGTGAAGTAGCGGGTCACCTCGGGCGGCTTGCCCGGCCGCACGCGTGCGTAGCTGCCGGACTCCAACCGCCGGATGCCGCGGTGCAGCGTCTCCGGCTCCGGCACGTACTGCAACACCGTGTAGTGCTGCACGGCTCTGACGTCTATGGAGTCGTCGATTCCTATCGAGGGGACCAGCCCCAACAAACACTTCTTCTCGCTACCGACCACGGTCCCGCCGGATCCGGTCGCCATGAACAGTGGCTTGATGCCGAATGGGTCACGCGCGCAGAACAGCTCCTTGGAGACGGTGTCCCACAGCGCGAACGCGAACATGCCACGCAGCCGGGTCAGCGCATCGGTGCCCCAGTGGTGGTAGGCCGCGATGATGGCCTCACTGTCGCCGTCGGTGGCGAATACGGCGCCGTGGTCGGAGCGCAGTACTTCACGTAATTCCAAGTAGTTGTAGATCTCGCCGTTGAACACCAGCACGTAGCGGTCCGGCGATTCCGGTGGCCCCCAGCGCAACGGCTGATGGCTGTGCGCGATATCGATGATCGACAGCCGGTTGAAACCCAGTACGACATCGTCGTCGGACCAGGTGCCCGGCTCGTCGGGACCGCGGTGACGCATCAGGTGTGATGCCCCGGAGACGGCGGTTATCAGGTCTCCGGAGACGTCAGCGGACGGGTCGGTAATCAGGGCCAGAAGTCCGCACACCGCGCCAGTATGCCTAATCTCCGAGGTGTGTCGAGACCGGCGCCCTGGCGTGGTCTACGCTGCGTAGTATTCACTGCGTTCACTGACTTCGTAGGAGGCTCTAACGTGGCACGTCGTGGGCTGAAGACGGTCGCGTTGTCGGTCATCCTCGGTGGCATGGCGGTGCTGCTCAGCGGGTGCAGCTGGTCGGAGGTGCTCGGCCTGGGCTGGCCCACCGGCATCACGCCCGAGGCGCACCTCAACCGCGAGCTCTGGGTCGGCTCGGTGATCGCCTCCCTCGTTGTCGGCGTCATCGTGTGGGGCCTGATCTTCTGGGCTTCTGCGTTCCACCGGCACAAGAAGGGCGACACCGAGTTGCCCCGCCAGTTCGGCTACAACATGCCGTTGGAGCTCGTGCTGACGGTCGTGCCCTTCCTCATCATCTCCGTGCTCTTCTACTTCACCGTGGTCGTGCAGGAGAAGATGCTTCACAAGGACCCCAACCCCGAGGTCGTGATCGACGTCACCGCCTTCCAGTGGAACTGGAAGTTCGGCTATCAGAAGATCAACTTCACCGACGGAACCTTCACCTACGACGGCGC
Source organism: uncultured Actinomycetota bacterium (assembly GCA_963766465.1). Classification (GTDB taxonomy): domain Bacteria; phylum Actinomycetota; class Actinomycetes; order Mycobacteriales; family Mycobacteriaceae; genus Mycobacterium. The sequence continues at coordinate 569,073 of CAVXZT010000006.1, read as the reverse complement.
CGATCCTGAGCGCAAGGCCGCGATGGAGTCCAAGCCGGAAGGCGTGGACAGCCACGGCGAGGAATTGGTCGGCGCGATCCGTGGCCTCAACCCCGACGACCGGCGCTACCTGAACTTCGACAAGGTCGAGACGTTGGGATCCTCAACCGAGATCCCGATTCTCGTGGTGCCTTCGGGCAAGCGCATCGAGTTCCAGATCGCGTCGGCCGACGTGATCCACGGGTTCTGGGTACCCGAGTTCCTCTTCAAGCGCGACGTGATGCCGGACCCTGAGGCCAACCACTCCGACAACAAGTTCCAGATCACCGAGATCCAGAAGACCGGCGCGTTCGTCGGCCGATGCACCGAGATGTGCGGCACCTACCACTCGATGATGAACTTCGAGCTTCGGGTGGTGGAGCCCAACGACTTCAAGGCGTATCTGCAGGAGCGGATGGCAGGCAAGACCAACGCCGAAGCGCTGCAGGCGATCAACCAGCCGCCGACGGCCGTCACCACCCATCCGTTCGACACCCGCCGCGGCGAGCAGGCCGGCGCGCCGTCGGCGGCCAGCAAGTAGGGACGACAGATGCACATCGAAGCCAGGCTGTTCGAGTTCCTGACCGCGTTCTTCGTACTGTCGGCGGTGGTGTACGCCGTGTTGACCGCGATGTTTCAGTACGGCGGCGTGGAATGGGCAGGCGTGACCGCCCTGGTGCTGACGTCCGGTCTGACGCTGATCACCGGCACGTTCTTCCGGTTCGTCGCCCGACGGCTCGACACCCGGCCCGAGGACTATGAGGACGCCGAGATCAGCGACGGCGCCGGTGAACTGGGCTTCTACAGCCCGCACAGCTGGTGGCCCCTGTTCATCGCGCTGTCGGCATCGGTCACGGCTGTCGGCGTCGCGCTGTGGCTGCCATGGCTGATCGCGGCCGGCGCCTGCTTCGTGCTGGCGACAGCCGCAGGGCTGGTGTTCGAGTACTACACCGGCCCCGAGAAGCACTGACTCCCTGGCTGGATGGGTTCCCTGCCGCAGGCCAGGGAGGGACTCATCAAAGGTCACAATCGGGACAACAGTTGGCCCGCAACCCGTGCGGTGAGATTCGCTAGCGCCGTGGCTTTGGGTAGTGTTGCCGAGGCAGTAGTCGAGAAGGATAGGCGTAGATGAGCGGGCCGAATCCCCCAGGGCCGGATGCTGAAGGGTCGGAATCCCTCGGTCAGGAGTCTGGCAATCAGCCGTCGCCTGACACCGGTCAAACAGATATCCACTCGCAGGCCTATTCGGCACCGGAGTCCGAACAATTCACCGCAGGCCCATACGTGCCCGCCGATTCGTCGCTCTACGACTACGACACCTACGACTCAGGCGCCGATTCGGCTGACCAGCCGACGCCACCGCGGTGGCCGTGGATAGTCGGCGTTGCGGCCATCGTCGCCGCGGTCGCGCTCGTCGCGTCCGTTTCGGTGTTGGTGACCCGCACCGATACCGACAACCTCGCCACGCCTGCGACCAGCACGACCACCGCGCCGCCGGTGCAGGACGAGATCACCACGACGACCCCGCCACCACCGCCTCCGCCGCCGCCCACATCGGAGCCGCCCCCGCCGCCGCCGGAGACCGTGACCGTGACGCAGGAGCCGTCGCCTCCGCCGCCTGCCCCCACCGAGGTGCCACCACCTCCTCCTCCGACCACCGAAGCCCCGCCGCCCCCGCCGCCCACCACGACCCGGGCGGGCCCGCGGCAGGTCACGTACTCGGTGACCGGCACCAAGGCGCCTGGCGACATCATCACCGTCACCTATATCGACGCGTCGGGCCGCAGCCGCACCCAGCGAAATGTCTACATCCCATGGTCGCTGACGGTGACGCCCATCTCACAATCCGAGGTCGGCTCGGTGCAGGCGTCCAGCCTGTTCCTGGTCAGCCGACTGAATTGCTCGATCACGACGAGCGATGGCACGGTTCTGTCGTCGAATACCAACAACGCCGCGCAGACTAGCTGCTGATGGCTGACCTCATGGATGCCGGCGCATTCGACCGCACCGACCGCATGCTGCTCGGCGGCTGCGCCGCGGTCTGGCTGGCCGCGCTTGGCGCAGGCGTCGCGGCGACGGTGGCCCTCGTCGACCTGGGAACAGGGCACGCGCAGTCGACGGGCGAGTCCGAAACACCGTGGCTGCTGTATGCGGTGATCGCCATCTCTGCGGCCGTGATCATCGGCGCAGTACCGCTATTGCTGAGGGCGCGCCGCGCAGCGCTTGAGGAAGCGCCGCCGCCGCGCGCAGCGCCCGCTCGTGCCGTGGCTGGGCGGACGACGCCGGTCCGGGGCGCCGAACCGCCCACCGAGAAACTGCGAGTGCCGGCAGGGCGGGCTACCGGCCCCGGCTACGCGATACGTGAGGCCATCAGCCCGCCGCCGAGCCCGTTGATGACGGCGGTGGACCAGGTGTGGCTGCGGTGCGCCGTAGTCATCGCGATCGCCATGGGTGTCGCGATGGTGGCCATCGGTGTTGCGACCTACTTGATGGCCGTCGACAGCAATGCGGCGTCGTGGTTTTTCTACGTGATCGCCGGAATCGTCACGGTTGGGATGCCCGCGATCCCGTGGTTCTACCTGCGCCAGCTACACGCCCTGTTGGAGCCGTAGAAGGCCGTAAGGCCGGCGGGCGCCAACCCGTCAGTGGTGCCCGTTCGCCTCGCCGTTCGACGAGCCGTTGCGGTCCTGGTGCTCGCGCAATGCGGTGAGCGCCTTGTGTTCTGAGGCATGCGCGGCTTCCGTAAGCGCCTCGTTTTCCGAGACCGGATCGGCGGTGAGGAAGCTGCCCGAGCCCGGTGCACCTGCGGAGCCGAGCTTATTCATCCGCTTGGGCACCGCGGCGCCTTGGTACTCCAACGGAATCGGATGGCCGTGCTCGTCCACGGGGCCAAGAGGCTGATGCAGTTCGATGTAGGCGCCGTGCGGCAGCCGCTTGATGATGCCGGTCTCGATGCCGTGCTCGAGAACTGCGCGGTCGCTGCGCTGTAGGCCGACGCACCACCGGTAGGTGATGTAGTAGACGATCGCAGGGAGCACCACCATGCCGATGCGGGCAATCCACGTCGTCGCGTTCAGCGAGATGTGGAACTTCCACGCGATGATGTCGTTCATCGCCGCCAGCGTCAGCACCATGTAGAACGAGATCGCCATCGCGCCGATTGCGGTGCGCACCGGCACATCTCGTGGCCGCTGCAACAGGTTGTGGTGCGCCTTGTCGCCGGTGACCTTCGCCTCGATGAACGGATATGCGATCAGCAGCGTGAACACCAGGCCCATGCCAATGGCGACCCACACCACGGCGGGGATCGTGTGGCCGAACGGATAGAACTCCCACGCCGGCCAGATGCGGGCAAGGCCCTCGGTCCACATCATGTAGAAGTCGGGCTGGCTGCCTGCCGACACTTGGGACGGTTTGTACGGGCCCAATTGCCAGATCGGGTTGATCTGTAACAGCCCGCCCATCAGGCCGAGGATGCCGGTCGTCATCGCGAAGAAGGCGCCGGACTTGACGGCGAACACCGGCATGACCCGCACGCCAACGACGTTCTTCTCGGTGCGACCTGGGCCGGGGAACTGGGTGTGCTTCTGGAACCACACCAGCGCAAGGTGAATGCCGATCAGCGCCAGGATGATTCCCGGGATCAGCAAGATGTGCAGCGCGTACATCCGCGGCAGCATGTAGCCGTCCTGTGAACACTGGTATCCGACGCCGCCGCAGGGGAAGTCGCCGCCGAACAGCGCCCAGTGCATCCAGGTGCCGACGAGGGGGATGCCCATCGTGATGGAGGACAACGCGGCGCGCAGGCCGATGCCGGACAGCAGGTCGTCGGGCAGCGAGTAGCCGAAGTAGCCCTCGAACATCGACAGGATCAGCAGCAGTGAGCCGATCACCCAGTTGGCTTCGCGGGGTCGACGGAATGCGCCGGTGAAGAAGATGCGGGCCAGGTGCACCATGATCGCGGCGGAGAACATCAGTGCCGCCCAGTGGTGGACCTGCCGGACGAACAGTCCGCCGCGCACCTCGAAGCTGATGTCCAGTGTCGACGCGAAGGCCTTGGACATCTCGACACCGCGCAGCGGCTGATACACGCCCTGGTAGGTGACGTCGGCCATCGACGGGTCGAAAAACAGCGTCAGGTATACGCCGGTGAGCAGCAGCACGATGAACGAATACAGCGCGATCTCGCCGAGCAGGAACGACCAGTGGGTCGGGAACACCTTGTTCAGCTGACGGCGCACCGCCGCCGACGGGTGATACCGCGAATCAATCGCATCACCTTGTGCCGCTGCGATTTCAGCGAGATTCGGTTTTGGCAGTGTTGGACTCATGATCGCCGCTCCCAGAATGCCGGTCCGACGGGTTCGATGAAGTCACCGTTGGCGACCAGGTACCCGTCTTGATCAATGGTGATGGGCAGCTGCGCCAAAGCGCGCGCAGCAGGACCGAATATAGGTTTCGCGAAGTGCAAGGCATCGAACTGCGACTGGTGACACGGGCAGAGGATGCGATAGCTCTGTTGCTCGTAAAGCGAAGAGGGGCAACCCAGATGCGAGCACACCTTGGTGAACGCGAACAGCTCGCCGAAGTTGAAGCTCTCCTGGCCCTTGCGCTTGACCACCTTGGCCATGTCCGCTGGCCTGATGCGGATCAACATCACCGGGTTGCGCACACCCATCGCGATCTCACTGAGGTGATGGTGCGACTCGACGGTGGTGCCGTCACCGTCGGATTCGCGCCACGGAAACACGGTCTCCATGCCGCCTGCGTCGAGGTCCTCGGGACGCATCTTGACGAACGGCGACTCACCGGGAAGTCCGGTGGCGCGGGCCATGTAGATGGTTTCGCCAGTGAATCTGGGGGTCCAGCCCGACGTCCACAGCACGGCCTTCTTGCCGTCGGCGGTCTGGACGACCGGCTTCCACGGGTTCTTGATCAGCCCACCGACGAAAGCGATCAGCGTGCCGAGGCCGAACGCGCCGAGGCCGATACCCAGCGATAGGCCAATCAGCTTGCGCCGCTTCAGGGTCGAAAGCTCCAGCGTATCGGTGAGGTTGGCCGCGATGGTCTTTCGGTGAATCTCGGGGGAGCTGCCGTCATGGCGCTCCTGGATCGAGATCTCCTCGGGGATGAACTTCTTCTGGAACAGCACCGCGCCGATGCCGATCGCCAGAATCGACAGCCCGAACGTCAATCCGTAGAGCGGCGTGGCCAGGTCGTACCAGAAGTGTCCCTCGGTCTCGCCGCCCTTGTACTCCCACGGCCAGAACAAGAAGATGACCAGCAGCGCCAGACCCGAAAGACCGCCGAGCAGAAGCCAATACGCCACCGCGCGCTCGGCCCGCTTCTCAGCCTTGGTGCCGGGAACCGGCCAGCGGTCCTCCTTGAAGACGGTCTCGACGCCGTCAAGTTTGCCGCCGAGTTCGACAAGCTCTTCGCGCGACATCGACGCGAGCTCGGCGTCGCTTGGCTGCCCCGGAACGCCCTGCTGCCCAGGGGTGTCCGTGCCTTTCACTTCGTCGCTCATGCTCGGGCTCCGATCCACAACGCCGCGCCGATGACGGCGACGATGCCGATAATCCACATCGCCATGCCCTCTGACGACGGCCCGAAGCCGCCGAGGCCATAGCCGCCGGGGTCGGGCGCCTCTGTCGCCATCCGGACATAAGCCACGATGTCGCGCTTCTCCTCGGGGGAGAGCTGACGGTCGGAGAACTTCGGCATGTTCTGCGGGCCGGTCAGCATCGCGGTGTAGATCTGCGCGGGCTCGGCGTCGGAGAGATCGGGTGCGTACTTGCCCGACGACAGCGCGCCGCCCTTGCCGGTGAAGTTGTGGCACGACGCACAGTTCAGCCTGAAGAGGTCACCGCCGCGGGCGACGTTCGAACCGAGCAGGGACTGCTGCGCGACATGGCCGTTGTCGTCGCGGGGGACGACCGGGCCGCCGCCGTTGGCCTGGACGTACGCGCCGAGCGCGTCGATCTGGGATTCGTCGAAGATGGGGTCCTTGCGGGGGGCCTGCGCCTCGCCGCGCATGGCGGGCATCCGGCCGGTGGACACCTGGAAGTAGACGGCGGCCTCGCCGACGCCGATGAGACTGGGGCCGCGGTCAGGCACACCCTGCAGGTTGGCGCCGTGGCAGGTAATACACGAGGTGTCGAATAGCTGCTTGCCCGTGCGCAGCAGGGCCGAGGCCGACTCGTCGGCGACAGCCACCTGCGGCGTCGGAGTGAGGGTGGCCGCGAGGCCACCCGCGACTGTCAGTCCGATCAGCAGCAGCACTGCTGCCGATATGCGCCGGCGAAGCCGACGGCGGGACTTGTCGGTCATCGAACCCCTTCTCATCGGACGAAGTAGATCGTGGCGAACAAGGCGATCCACACGATGTCGACGAAATGCCAGTAATACGAGACGACGATCGCCGCCGTGGCCTGCGCCGGGGTGAACTTGCTCATCGTGGTGCGCGCGAGCAGGAAGATGAATGCGACTAGACCGCCGATGACGTGCAGGCCGTGGAATCCGGTGGCGAGGTAGAACACCGAGCCGTACGCGCTGCCGGGGATGGTGGTGCCGTGCTCGACGAGGTGGATGTACTCGTAGCCCTGGCCGAGCACGAAGAACAGGCCCATCAGGAACGTCACGAAATACCAGCGCCGCAGCCCGAACACGTCGCCGCGTTCGGCGGCGAACACGCCCATCTGACAGGTGAACGACGACGCGATCAGCACCAGCGTCACCGGGACCGCCTGAACCAGGTTCAGCTCGGTGGGATGCGGGGGCCAGTCACCGCCGGCCTGGGCACGCGCGGTGAAGTACATCGCGAACAGTCCAGCAAAGAACATCAGCTCGCTGGATAGCCAGACGATGGTGCCGACACTGACCATATTGGGTCGGTTCAGCGAATGTACTCGCGACGTGATGGCGGTTCCCGAGGTGCCTACTGCGCTCGTCACCCCGCAAGTATGACGCTTTGTAGTTGTCCAACTCCACCCGGGTGGAGACATTCGTCATAATCAGGCGGTGGCATCCGCTCAAGCGCAACCCTCTGGTTCCGGTGACTCCACGACGTGGCCGCAGGTTCTCGGCCGCCTGACCACAGGTCAAGCGCTCTTGCCTGGCCAGGCCGCCTGGGCGATGGACCAGGTCATGACCGGCGCGGCGACCCCGGCACAGATCGCGGGCTTCGGCGTGTCGATGAAAATGAAGCGCCCGACGTCGGCAGAGGTCACCGAGTTGGCCGACACGATGCTCAAGCATGCGCGCCGGGTCCCGACGGATGCTATCGGCAACGACACCGTCGACGTCGTCGGAACCGGGGGTGACGGCGCCAACACGGTCAACCTGTCGACGATGGCGGCGATTGTCGTGGCCGCCGCGGGGGTGCCGGTGATCAAGCACGGCAACCGCGCGGCGTCGTCGCTGTCCGGCGGTGCCGACACTCTCGAGGCGCTCGGGGTTCGAATCGATCTCGGGCCCGACGAGGTGGCGCGCTGCGTCGCCGAGGTCGGCATCGGGTTCGCGTTCGCGCCGCAGTTTCACCCGTCGTATCGGCATGCGGGGGCGGTACGCCGCGAGATCGGGGTTCCGACGGTCTTCAATCTGCTTGGGCCGCTGACGAATCCGGCCGGGCCGCGGGCCGGCCTGATTGGCTGCGCCTGGGCCGAGCTGGCCGAGGTGATGGCGGGGGTGTTCGCCGCTCGCCGCTCCAGCGTGCTCGTCGTGCACGGCGACGACGGCCTCGACGAGTTGACCACCACGACTACGAGCACGATCTGGCGAGTGCAGGCCGGGACGGTCGAGCGGTTGACCTTCGACCCTGCGGCGTTCGGGTTCAAACGTGCCCACATCTCCGAGCTCGTCGGTGGCGACGCCGAGGCCAACGCCGCGTCGGTCCGCTCGGTGCTTGGTGGCGCCAAGGGCCCGGTCCGGGATGCGGTGGTGCTCAATGCAGCTGGCGCGATGGTCGCCCACGCGGGACTAGCCAGCGACGCCAAATGGGTGCCCGCCTGGGAGGCTGGGCTTGCCAGGGCCACCGAGGCGATCGACACCGGGGCGGCCGAACAGCTCCTCGCGCGTTGGGTGGGGTTCACGCAGAAGCTCTGAGCCCTCGAGAGTCTGCTCGGCGGCCACTCGCGCCGAGCGTGCCGTCGCCGCCCAACCCACCCACCGGCCTGCGGATCCCACCGGGGATGCGTAGCCGGGTTCGGCCCGCACGATGCGCACGCCAGGCTGCGCCAGCCAGCGCGCGATCAGTCCGGTCTCTTCGACCAGCGCGCCGCCGATTGGTGCGTCGGTTGTCAGAACCGCTTGTGCACCAAGGCAAATGGCGTCGATCACCGGCATCGGCGGCACGCCGCGACGGGCGTTTCCCGCCGCGGCAAGCTGGCCGTGTCTGATCACCGCAAGGTGCCATCCGCCCTCGCCGTCTGGGCGGGCGGCCACCAATTCGGTGACTGCGGCAAGTGCCTTTAGTCGTTGGCCGCGCCACAGCACGTCGATCGCTGCGGCCGCGTGGTCTCGCAACCGGGCGGCCGTCTCGTAGCGGTTTCGCTCGGCCAGGTCGGCTATCTGTGCAAGCACCGTGGCGAGCGCTCGGTTGTCGGTGCCGTCGATCAGCTCGACGGCCCGGGCGGGGGCGGCCGCGTACTGGGCCGCAGTGATGCCGTGCGGTGCGGGACATGGCGACAGTTCGCGTTCGGGGCACACGTGCAGCGCGGACCGGCCCAACCGCTTCGTACATGTGCGCACGCCCGTGGACCGCGCCAGCAGCGCCGCCGTTTCCACCGCATCGGCGCGGGAGCGGAAAGGGCCAATCACGATGTCGTGCTTGGGCTTTCGTACCGCAGAAAACCGAGGGAACGGCTCGTCGGTCAGCGTCACCCACCACCAGCGGTGCGGAAACTTCGACCGGCGGTTGTACGGAGGTGCGTGCGCCGCGAGCAGCCGTAACTCGCGCACACCGGCTTCCAGGTCGTTGGCGCATTCGACATGGTCGACCGCGGTCGCCAGCGACGCCATTTCCTTCATGCGGGTGCGCGGGTCGGCGCCGTTGAAGTACTGACCGACCCGCCTTCGCAGATCGACCGCGGTGCCCACATACAACACCTCGGCCGACGGCCCCCGGAACAGATAGACGCCAGGGCGATGTGGCAGTGCGCCGGCCAGGTGCCGGTTGCGGCGCTGGGCGGGTGTCACGTCGGGTAGATACGACCGCAGCTCGGTGTAGGTGTGCACGCCTTGATTGCCCACCCGTTCGATCAACCCGTGCAGCACGTCGACGGTGGCGCGGGCGTCGTCGAGCGCCCGGTGCGTTGGTGTGGTTGTCGCGCCGAACAATCGCGCCAGCGCGGACAGTCGCACGCTAGGGGCCTCGTCGCGGGTGAGCACCCGGCGGGCCAACCGGACCGTGCACAGCACCGGCGGCCGAGGCCATGCGATCTGAGCGCGTTCTGCTGCCGCGCGCAGGAACCCGATATCGAAGCCCGCGTTGTGAGCGACGAGCACTGCGCCGCGGGCGAACTCCAGAAACGCGGGCAGCACCGAATCGATCTTCGGTGCATCGCACACCATCGCCGTCGTGATACCCGTGAGAGCCACTATCTGCGGGGGGATGCTGCGCCCCGGATCGACGAGCGTGCCCAGCTCACCCAGTACCGCGCCACCGCGCACCTTGACCGCCCCGATCTCGGTGATCGAGTCGTGGCCCTCGCCGCTGGGCCGCCCGCCGGTGGTCTCGAGGTCGACGACGACGAACGTGGTCTCCCGCAGCGACAGGTCAGCAAGCGGATCGACATCCGCGAAGCTGAGCTGGCCCATGCGCTGAAGGTAGGCAGAGGCACCGACAGCAACCGGTTGCCACGCGGGAAAATTTGTCAGTGGCCCCCGATACCGTGCGGGCAACACCGATCGAGAGGAATGCCACATGGGCACGGTGAAGATCGACTGCGACGACTGCGCAGTGCGCGGTCCCGGATGCCAGGACTGTGTCGTCAGCGTTTTACTCGGGGTGCCCGAGACGTTGCACGACGACGAGCGCCTTGCGCTCGAGGTGCTCGCCGATGTCGGGCTGGCGCCGCGACTACGGTTGGTGCCGATTCGCCGGGACGGCGATTCGGGGGTCGCCTGAAGACACGCGCTGACGCGCCCGTTGATAACAATCTCTGAGGCAGCTGTTAAATTTGCGTCTTCTGTTGGACAAGGCCGATGCCGTTTCGTAACCTATCTGAGACTTTTGAGCAGTTCGACGCGGCTTCGTCACGGCAGTTGAAGGGCGCAAATCTTGAGGTTCGACCGCACGCACCGGTCTCTACGTGGTTTCAAACGACCCGTAGTAGGTGTGATAGCTGGGCTAATGCTCCTCGGAAGCGTTGTCGCAGGTCATGTGCAGGCCGATCCCGCGGACGATGCTCTGGCAAAACTCACTGAGTTGTCTCGTCAGGCCGAACAGACCACCGAGGCCATGCATTCCGCCCAGCTGGATCTGAACAACAAGCTGGCAGTGGAGCAGGCCGCCGATGCAAAGCACATCGCGGACGCGGCGGCTGTGGATTCCGCCAAGACCCAATTGGCAACGTTCCAATTGTCGGTCGACAAATTAGCTGCGGCCCAATATATGGGCGGCCGTACCGACGGTCTGGATGCGATGCTGACCGCCACCTCGCCGCAGGGCCTTATCGATCAGCTCGCCGTCCAGCGGGTGATGGCCGCCGAGATGTCGGCGCAGATGAAGAGCTACCGCGAAATCGGGCAGCAGGCCGAGTTGGCCGAGGCAGCGTCGGCCAAGTCGGCCGCAGAGGCCAAGACCGCTGCCGAGCAGGCCGCCGCGGTCCGCGCCGACCTGCAGTCCAAGCAAAGCAAGCTGCAGATCCAGATCGCGGTGGTGAAGTCCCAGTACCAGGTCTTGACGCCCGCCCAGCGTGATGCGCTGGCCGCCCTGCCGCCGATCCCGCCGCCGCCTGCACCGGATGCGGTGCCACCACCCGGCGATGATCCCAATGTTTTGGCCGCCCCTCCTGGCGGCATCCCGCCGGGTGACATCGCACCGCCGGGAGGCCCAGGAGGCGGGAGCCCTGAGGCCGCCACCGTCATTCAGGCCGCGTTGAGCCGCATCGGCTCGCCCTATTCGTGGGGCGGCTCGGGGCCGAGCGCGTTCGACTGCTCCGGACTGGTGATGTGGTCGTTCCAGCAGGCAGGCGTCTCGCTGCCGCACTCGAGCCAGGCGCTCGCTCAGGGCGGGCAGCCGGTGTCGATGGATCAGATGCAACCGGGCGATCTGGTCACGTACTACTCCGACGCGTCACACGTGGCCATCTACATCGGTGACGGAATGATGGTGCACGCGTCGACCTATGGCACGCCGGTGCGAGTCGCTCCGGTGGACAATGCGCCGATCTACAACGTCCGCCGCTACTGACCGTCGCCGGATCGGCGTCCTTCTTATCGCCGAGCTGATCTGCGGGCTGGCTCTCGTCGGTAGGTCGCACCCGGCACCCACACATCCGATCGTGGCAGCGCCTGCCTCGGTGACCACGCCGACCGCCGCGTCTACCACGGAGAATCTGGACGACGGTCGCGACTGTGCATCTCGCCGGCCTCGGCGGCGAACGCACGGCGTCGCTGTTGACACGCATCGCCGCTCAGATGAACGATGCGGCCAGGGCCGTCACCGCGTTCTGGGGACCCGACTGGCCGCGCGACATTCGCATCGTTGCCGCCGCAACCGACGCCGAGTTCGGGCGCCTCGCGGGCGGTGGGCCCGACACCGCGGCCACCACCACCGCCGAGCGCATCATGTTCGCCCCCGGCGCTGCCGCAATGAGCGATGCGTCGCTGCGAATAGTGTTGCGCCACGAGCTTTTCCACTTCGCATCGCGTGCGGAGACCGCCGCTGACGCGCCGCGCTGGCTCACCGAGGGAGTCGCCGATTTCGTCGGCCGTCCACACACACGGCGCCCACCCGATGCCGCTGAGTTGGCGACCATACCCACTGACGCCGATCTGGACGGCGCGAACAGCTCCCAGGCCTATGACCGCGCATGGTGGTTCAGCCGATTCGTCGCCGACACGTATGGGACGTCCACCCTGCGGGCGCTGTATCTGCGCGCCTGCGGGGCCGGCCATCCCGACGCCGCCACCGCCGTGCGCGACACCCTCGGTGCGGACCTGCCGACGGTCCTCGTCCGATGGCGGCACTGGATGTCGGGCCAGCCTCGATGAGCCGGGTCCTGCTGGTTAGCAACGACTTTCCGCCGCGCCGCGGCGGCATCCAGTCGTACCTGCAGGAACTGGTCGATCACCTGGTCGCGGCTGGGATACACACGCTGACGGTGTACGCGCCGAATTGGAAGGGCGCCGACGATTTTGATGTTGAGGCCCGCAAGTCCGGCTACACCGTGGTGCGTCACCCCGGCACGTTGATGCTGCCAGTGCCGGCGGTGGCCGGCAGGATGCGTCAGCTCATCGACCGCCACGACGTGGACACCGTGTGGTTCGGCGCTGCAGCGCCGTTGGCGTTGATGGCGCCGCTCGCCCGCGACGCGGGTGCGAGCCGGGTCATCGCCAGCACCCACGGCCACGAGGTCGGCTGGTCGATGCTGCCGTTTGCTCGGATGGCGTTGCGGCGCATCGGAACTGGTACCGACGTCGTCACGTATGTCAGTCAGTACACGCGTGGCCGGTTCGCCTCGGCGTTCGGCCCCGACGCCGCGCTCGAGCACCTGCCGCCGGGTGTTGACACCGACAGGTTCGCGCCTGATGAGGTCGCCCGCGCGGAGCTGCGTGCCCGATACCGGCTCGGCAATCGGCCGGTGGTGGTGTGTGTGTCGCGCCTGGTCCCGCGCAAGGGTCAGGACATGTTGATCCGGGCGATGCCCGCGATCCGGCAGCGGGCGCCCGGCGCCGCCCTCGTCATCGTCGGTGGCGGCCCGTATCGAACCGCGCTGCAGAAGCTGGCGGACAAGTTCGGGGTGGCCGAGCACGTGGTGTTCACCGAAGGCGTCCCCGCCGACGAATTGCCTGCACACCACGCGATGGCCGACGTGTTCGCGATGCCGTGCCGGACCCGCGGCGGCGGGATGGACGTCGAGGGCCTCGGCATCGTCTATCTGGAGGCATCGGCGACGGGTGTACCCGTCGTCGCGGGACGCTCGGGTGGGGCACCCGAAACCGTCCTTGACGGCGAGACGGGCGTGGTGGTCAACGGCCTGGACGTCGGCGCGATCGCGGCGTCGGTCGGCGACCTGCTTGCCGACCCTGCCCGGGCCGCGCAGATGGGCGACGCAGGCAGGCGATGGGTGGTCGACAACTGGCAGTGGACCACGAAGGCGCGACGCCTCGCTGAACTGCTCTAGCCGTATAGCGCGTCGATGTCGCTTGCGAACTTCTGGGCGACCACCTTGCGCTTGACCTTCAAGGTCGGCGTCAGCTCGCCGGTGTCCTCGGTGAAATCGACAGGCAGGATGCGGAACTTGCGGATGGCCTCGGCCTTGGACACCGCCTGATTGGCGTCCTTGACGGCCAGCTCGACCTCGGCCATCAGATCGGGATCGGTCGCGAGATCGCCGACCGTCGCATTGGCGTCCTTGCCGTTGCGCTGCTTCCAGCCGGGGAAGGCCTCGGGGTCGATGGTGATCAGCGCGGCGATGAACGGCTGAGCGTCGCCGACGCACATCGCCTGGCTGATGAGCGGATGCGCCCGCAGCCGGTCCTCGAGTAGCGCAGGCGCGACGTTCTTGCCACCGGCGGTGACGATGATCTCCTTCTTGCGGCCGACGATGGTCAAGAAGCCGTCGTCGTCGATAGCGCCGAGGTCACCCGTGTGGAACCAGCCGTCGGTGAACACCGCGTTGGTCTCCGCTTCGTTGCGCCAGTAGCCTGCGAATACCACGCCACCCTTGACGAGCAGTTCGTCGTCGTCGGCCAGCCGCATGCTGTTGCCCGGCACCAGCTTTCCGACGGAGCCGACCTTCACCCCGTCGACCTGATTCACGGTGATCGCCGCGCTGGTCTCGGTCAGCCCGTAGCCCTCGTAGATGGTCAGGCCGACGCCGCGATAGAAATGGCCGAGCCGGGCACCCAGTGGCGCGCCGCCGGAGATCGCGCCGCGGCAGTTGCCGCCGAGCGCGGCGCGCAGCTTGCCGTACACCAGCCGGTCGAACACGGCGTGCTTGGCGCGCAGCAGCAGTCCTGCGCCGCCAGAGTCCTGCGCCTGGCTGAATTCGATCGCGGTGTTGACCGCGCGCTCGAAGATGGGGCCCTTGCCGTCGTTGCGGGCGTTCTGTTCGGCGGTGTTGTACACCTTCTCGAACACCCGGGGCACCGAAACCACCAGCGTCGGCTTGAATACACCGAACGTCGGCACCAGGTTCTTGATGTCACTGGTGAAGCCGAGCGTGACCTTGTTGGTGAAGCACGCCACCGTGATGGCACGGGCGAGCACGTGCGCCAGCGGCAGGAACACCAGCATCCGCTCGCCCTTGGCGAGCAGCGTCGGGAAGCACGCCTTAGCGCCTCGGATTTCGTAAAGAAGGTTGGAGTGGGTCAGCTGGCAGCCCTTTGGTCTTCCTGTGGTGCCGGAGGTGTAGATCAGGGTCGCCGGATCGGCGGAGGAGATGGCGCCGAGCCGGACCTCGAGTTCCTTCGGGTCAACGGAGGAGGCTGCCTCGGCAAGCGCGTCCAGCGCCGGTGTGCCCGAACCGTCGATCCGCAGCACCTTGCGCAGCTCGGGCAGCTCGTTTTCGAGGTGCTCGATCTTGTCGGCGTGCTCGTCGGTCTCGGCAAAGATCAGCACGGCACCGGAGTCCTGCAATACGAACCGCACCTGCTCGGCCGAGCTGGTCTCGTAGATCGGCACCGTCACCGCGCCCGCGGCCAGGATGGCGAAGTCGAGGATCGGCCATTCGTAACGCGTCGCCGACAGCACCGCGACCCTGTCGCCGGGCTTGACGCCCTCGGCGATCAAACCCAGTGCGGCCAAACGGATCTGGTCTGCAGCCTGTTTGCACGTGATATCCGTCCATGCGCCGTCGACCAGGCGCTGGAAAATCACGTGGTCGGGATCGTCGCGTTCGTGGCTGAACACGGAGCTGACGACATTGTCGTGCTCACCGACGGTGAAGGTTGCGGGAACACTGTACTCACGCACGATCGTGGCCTCTCGACTGAACTCGCGGCTTTGCCGCTCTCAGCGTAGTCGGCCAACTTCGGCCGGTGGACGCGCATATGTGAAGCTTGTATGCCATGAACAGCATCCAGATCGCGGACGAGACTTTCGTCGCTGCCGACCCCGTCGAGGTGGGCAAGGCCGTCGCGGATGCTGCGAGCTGGCAGCGGTGGTGGCCCGACCTGCGGTTGACGGTGGTCGAGGATCGGGGCCCGGTTGGGCACCGCTGGACGGTGGCGGGCGCCCTCACCGGAACCATGGAGATCTGGCTGGAGTCGGCGCTCGACGGCGTCGTGCTTCACTATTTCCTACACGCAGAGCCGTCAGGTGTGGCGGCGTGGCAACTGGCCAAGATGAACCTTGCGAAGATGAACCATCGCCGCCGGGTGGCCGGTAAGAACATGGCGTTCGAGGTGAAGCAGACGCTGGAAGCGACGCGCCCGGTGGGCGTATCGCGGCTGGCCTGATACTTCGGCCATCTGAAGCAGGTGGAGGTAGATTTTTAGCGTGGCGGACAAGACGGCGCAGACCATCTATATCGATGCTGATCCTTCGACGGTGATGGACGTCATCGCCGATATCGGCTCGTATCCGGATTGGGTCGCCGAATACAAGGAGACCGAGGTGCTCGAGGCCGACGCCGAGGGCTATCCCAAGACCGCCCGCCTCGTGCTGGATGCCACCGTTCTCAAGGACACGATGGTGCTGTCCTACGACTGGCCAGCCAACCGCAAGTCGGTGAAGTGGAGCCTGGTTTCCAGCTCGCTGCTGAAGTCATTGGACGGCGCATATCGACTGTCGGCCAAGGGTTCCGGCACCGACGTCACCTACGAACTCTCGGTAGACCTCGTCATCCCGATGATCGGCCTACTCAAACGCAAGGCCGAACGGCGCCTCACGGATACCGCATTGAAGGACCTCAAGAAACGAGTCGAGGCTGAATGAATCAGGGCCTGCCCGAATCAGTCTCTTCGTCGGCAAGGGCGGGGTAGGGAAGTCGACGTTGGCCACCGCCACGGCGGTGCGTGACTCGCGCGCAGGGTTGCGGGTGCTGATCGTCTCCACCGATCAGGCGCATTCAATCGGCGATGTGTTGGGCACCCCCGTCACGCCGACGGGCCGCCGTGAACCAACCCGGGTGATGGCCGATGACGCCGACGCCGGCGGCGGGTTCCTCGACGCTCTCGCCCTCGATACGCTGGCGCTGCTTGCGACGCGGTGGCGGGAGATCGCCGGCATGCTCTCCGATCGCTTTCCCGAATCAGATCTGGGAGACATTGCCCCAGAAGAACTTTCGGCCCTGCCAGGCATTCAGGAAGTGCTCGGCCTGCACGAGGTCGGCGAACTGGCGGTCTCGGGACAGTGGGATCACGTCGTGGTCGACTGTGCATCGACCGCCGACGCGCTGCGGATGCTCACGTTGCCTGCGACCTTTGGTCTATACGTTGAGCGCGCCTGGCCGCGGCATCGGCGGTTGTCGACCGGCTCCGACGATGCCCGCACGGCAGCCGTGATCGCGCTGATCGAACGCATCAGCGCGGGGACCGAACAGCTGGGCTCGTTGCTCACCGATGGCAAACGGGTCAGCGCCCACTTGGTGATGACGGCCGAGCGGGTGGTCGCCGCAGAGGCCGTCCGCACCCTCGGCTCCCTCGCGCTGATGGGTGTGCGAGTCGCCGAGCTGATCGTCAATCAGATTCTGATTCAAGACGATTCCTACGAGTATCGGAATCTTCCCGAGCACCCCGCGTTCGACTGGTACTCCGAGCGCATCTCCGAACAACGGGTGGTGCTCGACGAGCTGGACACCACCATTGGCGATGTGCAGTTGGTACTCGTCCCGCATCTCGCCGGGGAACCGATCGGCCCGAAGGCGCTCGGTGAGCTGCTCGACAGCGCGCGACGGCGCGACGGGTCACCGCCGCCGGGACCGCTGCGGCCGATCGTCGACCGCGAATCGGGAACTGGACTCGAAGCGATCTACCGGATGCGGCTAGAGTTGCCGCAGGTCGACTCCGCCGCCTTGACGTTGGGCCGGGTCGACGACGACTTGATCATCGGCGCCGGCGGCATGCGGCGCCGGGTACGGCTGGCATCCGTCCTGCGGCGTTGCATCGTGGTGGAGGCGCAGCTAAAGGGTAGTGAACTGACCGTGCGATTTCGACCGAATCCGGAGGTGTGGCCAGCATGACCGATGGCCACACCGCCGCAGGAGCCGCTGGACGGCGACATTCTGACCTAGCACCTGAACTGCGGCAGCTGGCCCAGACCATCCTCGACCGGCTCGACCCTGCGGTGAAACTGGCCGCCGCTCGTGCCATGGGCAGCGGCGACGGGCCAGGCAAGTGCCAGCAGGTGTGGTGTCCGGTGTGTGCGCTTGCGGCGCTGGTGGCCGGTGAACAGCATCCGCTGCTTACCGTCGTCGCAGAGCACAGCGTTGCGCTGCTGACCGTCATCCGGGCAATGGTCGAGAACATAGAGACGCCGCCGGAGCCGCCGGAGACGCCGCCGCCTCCGAGCGGCCCGCCAGAAGGTGACCAACCGCCGCCTTCGGAGCCGGGACGGTATCAGCACATCCCGGTGACGGTCGAGGAGTAACGGTAAAGTTGTCGCAAAGCACCGTCCGGTGCTCCGTGGTGGGGAGGGTCCATGTGGTACTGGCTTTTCAAGTACATCTTCATGGGCCCTTTGCTGTCGTTGCTCGGTCGCCCGAAAGTCGAAGGGTTGGAGTACGTTCCGAACTCCGGGCCGGTCATTCTGGCAAGTAATCACCTCGCCGTCGCCGACAGCTTCTACAAGCCTTTGGTGGTCCGCCGCCGGATCACGTTCCTGGCCAAGGCCGAGTACTTCACCGGAACGGGGATCAAGGGCTGGTTTCAGCGGTGGTTCTACACCGCCGCAGGCCAGGTGCCGATCGACCGGACCGACGCCGACAGCGCGCACGCCGCGCTGACCACCGCCGCACGTGTTCTCGGTGAGGGCAAGCTGCTCGGCATGTATCCGGAGGGCACCCGTTCGCCAGACGGGCGGTTGTACAAGGGCAAGACCGGGCTGGCGCGGCTGGCGCTGGAAACCGGCGTTCCGGTGATTCCCGTCGCGATGATCGGAACCGATTCCGTCAATCCGCCAGGGAGCAAGATGTGGCGGTTCGGCCGGGTGCAGGTCAAGTTCGGCAAGCCGATGGACTTCAGCCGCTTCGAGGGCCTGGCAGGCAACCGGTTCATCGAGCGCGCGGTCATCGACGAGGTGATGTACGAGCTGATGCGGCTTGGCGGCCAGGAGTACGTCGACCTGTACGCGGCCGACGTCAAAGAGGGCAAGGACGGCAAGGCCGAGGTCGCGGTCAAGCCGCCGGCGCGGATGCCGGAAGCAGCTGCGGGCTGACCGACCGATCGGCCGACCGCGCGGACGCCGTCCCCGCCACCGCGATCATCGCGATCGCCCACCACACATACGAACCGCCCGCGAGCTGGCGCCACAGCGACGCCGCGGTTTCACGGTGCTCGGGCATCAGCGTGATCGGCGTCCACACCATCAACGCGATGCCCGCCGCGGTGACCGCGGCCAGCGCCAGATTTCTTAACCGGTATGCCGTCACCGTGGTGACCACCAGCGTGGGCAACACCCAGACCCAGTGATGTGACCACGACACCGGCGACACCACGAGGCCGAACATCGCTACACAGATCAGCGCGAGCACGGGTTGGCCCCAGTCGGATGTCGCCGACCCAGCGGGTCCCCCACGCAGTACCCGTCGTGCCGCCCAAATCGTCAGCCCCAGCACCGCGAAGCAGAGGAGCGTCCACAGCACGAACCGCTCGCCCTCACCGAGGCCCAGCCGGGCCAACGCGCCTGCGATGTTTTGGTTGGTGTTCAGCGTCGCGGTGCCGATCCGGTCGGTGTTGCGCACGGTCTCGGTCCAGTACTCGAGGGAGTCGCGCCACGCGAACGCGAAACCGGCAAGGGTGGCCATCACCGCCGAGGCCGCGGTCACCAGCAGCGCGCGGGTGTCACGGCGCAGGAGGAAGTACAGCAGGAACACCGCAGGCGTGAGCTTGAGTGCGATCGCAATGCCGAGCAGGAGGCCTCGCGGCCATGGCGTCTTGCGGGGCACGCAGTCAGCGATGACAAGGGTCATCAGCACGACGTTGATCTGGCCGAAGTCGAAATTCGCCCGGATCGGCTCGAGGTAGACGATTGCGGGCGCCACGACCGCGACCGCAAGCCAGCATCTCCGCAGCCAAGCAGGCTCCTTGGTGACGGAGGTCTGCGGCCACACATCCAGGCGGGTCAGCACGATTACGGTGGCGACGATCAGCAGCACCAACGTGGTCAGTGTGATCGCGACGCTTGCCGCATGGAGCGACAGCCAGGCGAACGGCGCGAACGCGACCGCGGCCAGCGGCGGGTATGTGAACGGCAGATCGAGGCCGCCCCGAGTGTGGAACATCGCCCCGTCGGCGTACAGCGGCCTGCCGTCGAGCCAGGCCCGCCCGCCCATCCGGTACACGTCGATATCGATGCGGTACGGCGTGTGGCCCAGCAGACGCCACCCCGCCCAGGCCAACGCCGCCACGGTGAGCAGCTGAAACAGCCGCCAGGCGAGCGTTGGCCCCCAACCAGGCCCGCCGGGCGACCGCCAAGTACTCATGTCACACACCAGACTATCGGGGCCTTCCGGCGAGTCGGAGGGTATCCGTGCCGTGACACGCGCAGGTCGGCGTAAGTTTTCTGGGTGTTCGACGCATTGAAGTTCGATCTGAGGTTCGACCTGGCAATCCCGCCGCAGCGTTTGCCGCTGTTGTGGTGCCTGATCGCCTTCCTCCTGACATTCTTCGTGACGCGCACCATCGTGCGGTACATCCGGTCGCATGCCAACGGCGATGCGCCGAAGAAATGGTGGCAGCCCCGCAACATCGGCCATGGTTCGCTACACATCCACCATGTCGTAATCGGTGTGATCTTGGTCATGGTCTCCGGGGTGACGATGGTGACGTTGGCTGTCGAGGGGGGAGTAGCCGAATTCACGACGGCTGCAATATTTTTCGGCATCGGAGCGGCGCTGGTTCTCGATGAGTTCGCCCTGATCCTTCATCTCGAGGATGTGTACTGGTCTGAGGACGGCCGCACTTCGGTGGACGCGGTTTTCGCCGCAGTGGCGGTGGCGGGGCTCCTTATTCTCGGCCTGAACCCCCTGTCTTTCTTCGACGTCAACATCTGGCGCGACGACCACTCCATCGGTGCGCGCGCCACAGTCATTGCTGTCGCCGTCGCGACGCTGGTGCTGGCGGTGATTGTGCTGCTCAAGGGCAAGGTGTGGACCGGTCTGGTCGGGATGTTCATCACCCCGCTGTTGTTCATCGGCGCGATTCGGCTGTCGCGGCCGCACGCGCCGTGGGCCAGATGGCGGTACAGCGATCGGCCCAAGAAGATGCACAAGGCGCTGGAACGGGAACGCAAACAGCGCAGGCCCGTCGTTCAGGCGAAGCTGTGGCTTCAGCATGTGATCGCCGGGGAGCCGCACTTTCCGGACGACTACGAAGTCGATCAGCAGCTGGATCGAGAAATCCACGCGGCGCCTGCGCCGCCGGAGCGGACGGCGGCCGGGGTGTGAAGTACTTCTACGACACTGAGTTCATCGACAACGGCCGCACCATCGAGTTGATCTCGATCGGAGTGGCGGCCGAGGACGGCCGCGAGTATTACGCCATCTCAACCGAATTCAACCCCGAGCGCGCAGGCAGCTGGGTGCGCAAGCACGTGCTGCCCAAGTTGCCGTCGCCGTCGTCTCAGCTCTGGCGCTCGCGCAGGCATATCCGCGCGGAGCTGGAGGACTTCTTCGGCGTCGATGGTGACGAGCCGATCGAGCTGTGGGCGTGGGTCGGCGCATACGACCACGTGGTGCTGTGCCAGTTGTGGGGGCCGATGACCGACCTACCGCCTGCGATCCCTCGGTTCACCCGCGAGCTGCGGCAGTTCTGGGAAGACCGCGGATCCCCACGGATGCCGCCACGTCCGCGCGACGCCCATGACGCCCTTGTCGATGCCCGACACAACTTGCTGCGGTTTCAGCTGATGACCACTGGGTTCGAGAAGGACGTAGTGCCAGCCCAGCGGTAAAAACCACGTGTGCCCGCCCGTTACCATGAACGGGTGAACTGGACCGTCGACGTACCCATCGACCAGCTCCCGCCGCTGCCTCCGCTGCCGGATGAGCTGCGGCATCGGCTGGATGCCGCCCTGGCCAAGCCTGCGGCGCAGCAGCCCAGCTGGGATGCCGAATCAGCCAGGGTGATGCGGACTGTCCTGGAAAGCGTTCCGCCGGTCACCGTGGCCGCGGAGATCGAGCGGCTCAAGAGCCAGCTTGCAGACGTCGCCCTCGGTAAGGCGTTCCTTTTGCAGGGTGGTGACTGCGCGGAGACATTCGTCGACAACACCGAACCGCACATTCGGGCCAACATCCGCACCCTGCTGCAGATGGCCGTCGTGCTGACCTACGGCGCCAGCATGCCGGTGGTCAAGGTGGCGCGCATTGCGGGCCAGTACGCCAAACCGCGGTCCTCGGACCTCGACGCGCTTGGCTTGAGGTCCTACCGCGGCGACATGATCAACGGCTTTGCCCCTGACGCCGCGGCCCGAGAGCATGACGCGTCGCGGCTGGTGCGCGCCTACGCCAACGCCAGCGCCGCGATGAACCTCACGCGGGCTCTGACGGCGTCGGGGCTGGCCTCGCTGCACCTGGTGCACGACTGGAACCGCGAGTTCGTCAGGACCTCGCCCGCGGGCGCCCGCTACGAAGCACTGGCGAGTGAGATCGACCGCGGCCTGACGTTCATGACCGCATGCGGAGTCGACGACCACAACCTGCAGACCGCCGAAATCTACGCCAGCCATGAGGCTTTGGTGCTCGACTACGAGCGGGCCATGCTGCGGCTGTCGACCGAGTTCCCCGTCGAGAAGCCCGAGCCGCGGCTGTACGACCTGTCCGCGCACTACGTGTGGATCGGGGAGCGGACCCGCCAGCTCGACGGCGCGCACGTCGCCTTCGCGGAGGTGATCTCGAACCCGATCGGGGTGAAGATCGGTCCGACGATGACGCCCGAGCTCGCTGTCGAGTACGTAGAGCGTCTGGATCCGCACAACCAGCCGGGACGGTTGACGCTGGTCAGCAGGCTGGGCAACAACAAGGTGCGCGACCTGCTGCCGCCGATCATCGAGAAGGTGCAGGCCACCGGCCACCAGGTGATCTGGCAGTGCGACCCGATGCACGGCAACACCCATGAGTCGTCGACCGGCTACAAGACCCGCCACTTCGACCGCATCGTCGACGAGGTGCAGGGCTTCTTCGAGGTGCACCGCGCGCTCGGCACCCACCCTGGCGGCATCCACGTCGAGATCACAGGTGAGAACGTCACCGAGTGTCTCGGCGGCGCGCAGGACATCTCGGACTCCGACCTTGCGGGCCGCTACGAGACGGCATGCGATCCACGGCTCAACACCCAGCAGTCACTGGAGCTGGCGTTCCTCGTCGCTGAGATGCTGCGCGACTAGGAAATCATGGCTGAAGCCATCGTCGTCACCGCCGAATTTCGGTTGAAGCCCGGGCACGTCGAGGAATGGCTGCCGCTGATGCTCGACCACTACGGGCCGGCTTGCGTCGAAGAGCAAGGGATGCTGCGCTATTGGCTGCACCACGACGATGACGATCCCGCTCACATCCTGGGTGCCGCGTGGCGCAAGGACTACCACGCTGACACCGAGCGGCTGTGGGACGAGCCACGAGTCATGACGGTCTTCCGGCGGATCCCGACGGAGTGGGAGCCATTGGACGACGATGGCCAGCCGCGGTCGCTGCGTAACTAACGCCGCTCCGCATGCGACGCGGCAGGAAGCCGCCTGGCTAAATCGGCCGTCAGCCGGTCGGCGTCGACGGGGCGTCCGCGGTAGCCGATGTACTTGTCGGGCCGGACCACAAACGCGCAGGCCGAGGTGACGCCGTACTGACGGTGTGCCGACCGCGTCGGATCGCCAAGTGCAGCAGGATGATCGGCGAAGCGCTCGGCGGTGACGACACGAGCTTTCACCAGCCCGGGATACGTCTGCTCGAGGTGTTCGGCGATTCGGCACAGCTCGACGGCCGGACGAGCTTCGTCGTCGAGCCCGGTGAACAGCAGCACGGTGTGCTGAGTGCCGCGGAACACCTCGTGCAGGCGTCCGGCATGCCCATCGATGATCACGTCGGCTTCGCGGGCCCGGTCGCCCGGCGCCGGCGCATCCCGCCAGCCCGAACCGTCCTCGGCGTTCAGCGGGCTGTCCGGATAGTGCAGGCGCAGTTGCGCCAACAGGCCGACGGCCCGCCGCAGCACCCACGGGCGAGTAAGCACCTGGCCGGCCAGCAGCGGTGCCACCCGGCCTCGGGCCAGCCGCGCGAGCGGGTTGTGCCCGCCGAGGACCGAGAACAACCGGTCGGTCGTCTTGAGCAACTGGACACCGACCGGGTGCCGCTCGGCCTGATAGCTGTCGAGCAGCGATTCGTCGGCGAGCCCACGTTCGACGAGCGCGAGCTTCCACGCCAGGTTGTAGGCGTCCTGAATACCGGTGTTCATGCCTTGGGCGCCCGCGGGGCTGTGTACGTGTGCGGCGTCGCCGACAAGGAATGCCCGCCCTTCGCGGTAGCGCGGCACGCTGCGGCTGTGCACCCGGTAGCGGGTCACCCAGTACTCCTTGACGACCTTGACGGGGAAGGGGACTCGTTCGTCGACCATCGCCTGGAATTCTTCGTGGGTGGGTTCGCTGTACTCCGCGCCCGGACCTTCTGGTCCTGGCGGGAAGTTGCCGAAGATCCGGTAGCGGTTCTCGCCGGGCATCGAGAACGCCGCGAAAATACCTGCAGGACTGGGGAATCCGTAGAGTCCGCCGTGGGGCAACTTCCAGTCGAGTTCAGCGTCGGCCATGATGAACTCGTCGCGGTAAGTCGACCCGGTGAACGGGATGCCTGTCGCCTTGCGGACCACACTGTGCGCGCCGTCGCAGCCGATCACCCACCGGCATCGCACGGTCTCGGTCGATCCGTCATCGCCGCGCAACGACACCGTCACCGCCTCACCGTCTTGGGTCAGATCCGTCAGCGCCCGTCCGCGGTCGACCTCGACACCCTGCCTGCTCAACAGCTCGGTGAGGATGCGCTCGGTGTCGTGCTGCGAGAGGGTGCGCAGTGCGGGGTAGGCGGTGTGGTTCTGCGGTCCACTCAACTGATCGGCGATGTCCAACTCGACGACCTTCTTCGCAAAGGTGATGGTCAGTTCCGCAGCCGGATTGCCGGCGGCGGTCGCCTGGTCGATGACACCGATGTCGTCCAAGATCTCCAAGGTCCGCGGCTGCACGACCAGCGCGCGGGACGTCGTCGCCGGCGCCGGTCCGCGATCGATGATCCGGGGAGGGACGCCATGCCGCGCCAGCTCGTTGGCCACCATCAAGCCGGTTGGTCCTGCCCCGACCACCAGGACCGGGAGTACTGATTCGCTCATCGCCACTCACCTCGCTTTGATTTCATCGTCTGATGAATTATGTCACTACGAATGTAGTACTACGCGGCGCGGGAAGCAACCCCCAATCGGAATCGTCGTCCTAGACCAGGTTCCCGATATTGCCGCCGAGCGTCCATGCCGCGGCGGCGACGAGGCCGGCCAGTGTCAGCACAGCGATCACCCAGAACAACAGTGCCCGCTTGGCCCGCTGTCGCGCCCAGTGGAACTCGTCGAGGTCGATTCCGGCGAATTGTCCTGATACCGCATCATATTCGGGCTCCTGCGGCTGCCAGTCGTCGCGAGTCAGTTCCCTGGTGTGCTGCCGCGGCGGCAGCAAGGGCGGCTGTTGTGGCCGGCCGGTGGTTTCGGTGGTGGCGTGCTGGGCCCTCGACTGACTGAGGTACAGCGAGGTAGACGTGTGCTGCGCGGAGTTGCGCGGCGCAGGCACCCGGAATGGCGGCAGGCCCAGGTCGTCGACTATCGCGTCGAGCTCGGCGGCCATGTCTTGGGCGTCGGCGTAGCGATCGGCGGGATCGCGGGCGGTGGCGTGGCCCACCAGCTCGTCGAATTGTGTTGGCACACCGGCGATCACCGCGCTCGGAGGCGAGACGTCGTTGTCCATCCGCTGGTATGCAACCGTCAGCGCAGAGTCGCCCGTGAAGGGCGTGACCCCGGTCAGCAGTTCGTAAGCCAGGATCCCGATGGAGTAGACATCGCTGCGGGGTCCGGCGTCTCCCGTGCTGACCTGCTCCGGCGAGAGGTACGCGGCGGTGCCCAAAATCACACTGGTAGAGGTGATCTTGGCTTCGGCGACGGCCCGTACCAGGCCGAAGTCGGCGATCTTCACCTCGCCGTCATCGGAGATCAGCACGTTCTCCGGCTTGATATCGCGATGCACCAGTCCGGCGCTGTGTGCCGCTGCCAGGCCGCCGAGGACCGGGCGCAGCACCGCGGCGACCGCGTGCGGCGGCATCGGGCCGCGCTCCCGCAGCAGTTCGCGAAGCGTGCCACCCTCGATCAGCTCCATCACCAGAAACGGATGCTGGCCGTCGATGCCCTGGTCGTAGACCGCGACAAGGCCGGGATCCTTCAGCCTCGCGACTACCCGGGCCTCGCGCTGGAACCGAGTGAGGAACTGATTGTCGCCGGCATACCGGGAATCCATGACCTTCAGGGCCACCGGCCGGTCGAGCCGGAGATCGAGCCCGCGGTACACCGCGGACATGCCGCCGGTCGCGATCATCACCTCGACGCGGTACCGCCCGTCCAGCACGGCCCCCACAAGTGGGTCAGATTGCTGGGTGGCCTCCACCGAAGACATGTTACGAGGCGGCCGATTCGTCTTAGACTCAGTGCGGTGAGCAGCATTCCGGCCGCCGACGACGTACTTGACCCCGGCGAGGCCGTCTACGACCTACCCGCCGTCGCCGATTTGCTCGGCATTCCAGTGACGAAGGTGCAACAGCAGCTGAGGGAAGGGCACCTGGTGGCCGTGCGCCGCGAGGGCGCGGTGATGGTGCCGAAGGCCTTCTTCGACGAGAGCGGGCACGTGGTGAAGAGCCTGAACGGTCTGCTCTCCGTCCTACATGACGGCGGTTACCGCGACACCGAGATCCTGCGCTGGCTGTTCACGCCCGATCCGTCGCTGACCATCCGCCGCGACGGGTCGACCGACAATCAGGCGAATGCTAGGCCGGTTGACGCGCTGCACTCTCATCAGGCCCGTGAGGTGGTGCGTCGGGCCCAGGCGATGGCGTACTGACCGGCGCCTTGTAAAGCGAATACCAGGCCGCCGCAGCGCATGCCGTTGCGAGCAGCACGTGTATCCACGAGTACATGCCGTGGGCACCGTCGGGTTTCCAGATCACGGTGATCCATGTCGAAAGTCCCGCGATCACGGCGATCGCCTGCCGCGACTGCGCGAGTGCGGCGACCACCGCCAACGGCCAGGTGTAGTACCACGGCAGTGCGGCAGGCACGAACAGTACGACCACGCCCATCACCAATGCGATGCCGATCAGCGCCTCGCGATCGGTGTGACGAAACCGCCACCACAGCAATGGAAGTGAGATCGCGATGACCGCGACGCCGATGATCCTGGCGACGTCGAGGACTGCGTAGAAGTTCACCGGGAACAGCAGGCCGCCAATGGCGTTGATCAGATTCGCCGCGGCGGTCGGCACCGTCAGCCAGTTGATGATCTTGACAGACCCGGCCAGCGCGGTGAGCCAGCCAAGACCGACGCCTGCCAGCCAGGACATGACGGCGAACACCGCGGCGAATATCAGCGCCGACGCGGCCGTGGACACCGCAAACGCCTTCGCGGGCGAGTAGCCCCTCCGGTTTCGGAGGTCTCGTGTCCACACCCACACCATGAACGGAAGTGCGAGTCCCGCTGTGGCTTTCACTGCAACGGCGACAGCGATCAAACTGACGCCCCATATGTGGTGACCGCTGAACGCCAATGCGAGGGCGGCGATCATCAGGCCGACCATCAGCATCTCGTTGTGCACGCCACCCATCAGGTGAATGATCACCAGCGGGTTCAGCACGCAAATCCACAGCGAGGCCGCGCCGTCGGCCCCGACATGGCGGGCCACCCGCGGCGCCGCCCAGATCAGCAGGGCAAGGCCTGGCAGCATGCACAGTCGCAACAGCATGGTGCCCGCCACCACGTCGTTGCCGACGAGCATCGTGACGAACTTCGCGACCAGAATGAACGCGGGCCCATACGGTGCTGTCGTCGTTGTCCAGATCGGACTCACGTTGTCCAGCAATGAGTTCGGGTTGTCGATCGGGCCGACGACATACGGGTCGAAGCCGTCACGCAGCAGCGCGCCCTGTGCGAGATAAGAATAGGTGTCGCGACTGAACACCGGTACGGAGAGCAGCAGGGGCGCCAGCCAGAATCCGGTCGTCGCCACCATCGTGTATTCGGTCGCCGTGCGGTCGATCACCCGGCGGCCCAGCCAGAGCCAGGCGATCAGCATCAACGCCACGCCCACCCACAGCAGCACCGACGACAGCACCAATCCGTGACCGAACCGAAGCCAGGACAGGTGCAGCGACTCGAGAAGCGGATCATGCAGCCGGGTACTGCCTGCGCCGAGACCGCCCGCGGTGATCAGCACGGCACCCAGCGCGCCAAGCAGCGCAGGCCGTGCCTGCGGCGACATCGCGAACGACGTCAGCCGCGAAAGATGATGCGCCGGCCCGGTTTTCGGGGCCTGCGTCGGCGTCGGGGTTGTCATGCTCCTAGGCGGACCGGTTCGCGGCCCGTCTGGCGAGCTCGGAGAGGCCGACCTTGGCCTGGACGTCGATCTGTGCGGCGCCCAGCGTATCCAGGGCTCGGCGGGTGAGCTTGTCGATGCGCTCCTCGACCGCCGCCAGTGCGCCGACCGATTCGATGACCAGACACAGTTCCTTCACCTGCGCGTCCGACAGCTCTGTTCCGATCGACGTCTGCAGCAGCTTGGCGGCGACGGGGTCCACCTTCTCGGCGCGCTCGACAGCCTCGGCAAGCAGCACCGTGCGCTTACCCGAGCGCAGATCGTCGCCCGACGGCTTACCCGTGACCGCTGGGTCGCCGAAGACGCCGAGGACGTCGTCGCGCAGCTGGAAGGCAACCCCCAGATTCGTCCCGAGCTCGTGGAATGCATCGAGCACGTCGGGGCGGTCGGCCGCCGCCGCCGCGCCGAACTGCAAAGGCCGCGAGATCGTGTACGACGCAGTCTTGTAGATGTTGACCGTCATCGCCGACGCCACCGACTCCGCGCCGCTGGATTCCGCGACGATGTCGAGGTACTGGCCGCCGAGCACTTCGGTGCGGATGGCCGACCAGACCTTGCGCACCCGCTGGTGTGCGTCGATCGGCAGGTCGGTGGTCGCGACGATGTCGTCGGCCCATACCAGTGCGAGATCGCCGAGCAGAATCGCCGCCGACATGCCGAACTGCTCGGACGAGCCGTGCCAATTGTTGAGGCGGTGTTTGTCGGCGAAGAGCCGGTGCACGGTCGGCAGCCCGCGGCGGGTGGCAGAGGCGTCGATCACATCGTCGTGCACCAGTGCGCAGGCGTGCAGCAACTCCAGCGCCGAGAACAGCCGCAGTATCGACGGATCGACGGGATTCTTGACGGGATCTGCCACCGCACGCCAGCCCCAGTAGGCGAAGGCCGGGCGCAGCCGCTTACCGCCGCGCAGCACGAATTCTTCGAGGGCGGCGGTGAGCTCCGCATAGTCGGTGCCGATGTATGCGACGTCACTGCGACGCTTGCGGAGATACTCGCGCAATTGATCGGTGACGGCGCCTGCCAACTCGACGGCTGACGGTGCCGCTGCATCCACGCTCAGCGGGCGCCCCTTTCCGAAAGTCTTCTTCTACGTCCGTGTACTCGCCCCCGAGTGCATTCAGAGTAGAGCGTGCGAAGGGTTTTGTACCAAGTCAGGGGCGCGCCGAGCGGTCCCGGCTGTTGTACGCGAGTCCGCCGATGATCGCGGCGACCAGAAATGAGGCGATCCCGAGCCAGATCGCGGCCCCGGTGAACGAGCGAGCACTGGGATCGGTGTAACGGGCCTGGGCGCTCATGGTGGTGACCACGCCTGGCCGCATCTTCCACTCGACGACCTCGGAAGACACCTGGTCACCATTGGTCGACGTCACTTCGCCGGGGAACGCAACCGAAAGCGATACGTCGGCCTCTGAGTCGTTCAGCGACGTGAGGTCGGCCCGGCCCTCGAGGATGACCAGGTCGCCGGCGCGGCGGAGCGAAATGTCGACGCCTGCGGCATCCCGGTTCATGTTGGCCAGCTGGGGCACCTCGGCGAAGGTCAGGTCGGAGAAGACCGCCTGCGAGCCGACGTAGTCGTCGCGGTTGTAGTCGGAGACGGCCACCTTCTGCGCAAACGGCAGGTTGTTGAGCAGCTGAGGGCCCTTGTCGTCGGCATTGCGCGGCTTGGCCGCCGCAACGATCTGACCAGATACCCGGTCGTCCGGCGACACCGTGATCGACGCCCTGACCCGTACGCAGCCCACTGCCATCGGCACGACGAGCAGTAGCAGCAACGCGACCGTGAGCATGCGCCTGGAGCGGGAACGGGTGGGCACCTGGTCATCGTGCCAGACAGGGGTCTCAGAGTGGCAATGCACGGCCGAGGATCGCGAACGCCCGCGGATCGCCTGCGAAGTGGTAGCCGCGGATGATGTCGGTGAACCCGAGCCGCCGATACAGCCGCCACGCACGGTTGGCCTCGCCGTTGATCTCCGGTGTCGACAGCAGCACGTGTGTCTCGCCGCGGTCGGCGAGCAGCCGTCGGGCCAGCGCCTCGCCGAGGCCGCGGCCCTGTGCACGCGGCGCGATGTGCAGTTCGGTCAGTTCGAAGTAGCTCGTCATCAGCTCGGCGATCCGCATTCTGTCGGCGCCGACCCGATACAGCCCCTGCACCACCTGCTGTTGCCACCACTGGTCCGGCGCTCCGCAATAGCCGTAGGCGACCCCGAGTATCGGCGCGGAGGCGAGAGCCACGCCTGGCAAGTCGGTGATGTCTTGTTGGTCGCCAACTTCGACCGCTGCGACGGCCTTCCAGCCGTGCCTGCGGGTGTGCTCGAGCCACATCGACGCGCGCTGGTCCTCGGTCCCGCGGGGGTAACGCATGGCGTCGACATACACTGCGAGCGCGTCACCGAGCCGGCGTTGCATATCGCTCGGCGACAGATCGATGAGAAATGTCGCCAACTTGTCCTTGTCCTTCCTCGCCCTCCGGCTCAAACGGCTGTCGTCCACACCATTATTGGTTGGGCGAGGTATCCGAGAGGCAGCGACTCACAGCGAGCGCGCCCCGTCATAGAATCGTCCGGCGAACTAGGTGGTACGGCTCAGATCGACCTCGTATCATGACTGTTAGGTGTCCGTGAATGCGGGCGAACACGAGTTTGAACATCTACAACGGCTGGCCCGGCAAGGGAGGGACGAATGCCACTCTCCGATCATGAGCAGCGCATGCTCGATCAGATCGAGAGCGCGCTCTATGCCGAGGACCCCAAGTTCGCGTCCAGCGTTCGCGGTGGGACCCTGCGCGCTCCCTCGGCGCGGCGCCGTCTTCAGGGCGTCGCACTTTTCGTGATCGGTCTGGCCATGCTGGTTTCCGGTGTCGCGTTCAAGGCCACCATGATTGGCAGCTTCCCGATTCTGTCCGTCATCGGGTTCGTGGTGATGTTCGGCGGTGTGATCTTCGCCATCACCGGCCCTCGGGTCAATGGCGGCCGCGATCGCGCGGCCGAGCCAGGCGCCCCACGGCAGAAGCGCGGTAAGGGGTCCGGCGGATCGTTCACCAGTCGGATGGAGGATCGATTCCGCCGCCGCTTCGACGAGTAGGCCGGTAGCGAGTCGAGGGGTAGCCCGCAATGGGCTGCCCCTTTTGTATGCGCGCGTGTCGCGAAATCTCCCCACACCGCCCCACCGCCCGCTTAAGGGGTGTCTACCTGGGTTTTTGCCTGGTCGCGGGCGTGGCTTCCGTCAGGTTGACCTTGGAAAAGACCCACTCGAGGGGGCACGGTGGGGACGACCTGCCAACTTTTGCTACCAAATGGCGCATTGTGGGGGATTGTGGGGTAAAGTGGCGGACAACGGAGCGACCGGGGCTCCGGAGTGGTGGGAGGTGGCGGGATGTTTCTCGGCACCTACACGCCGAAGCTCGACGACAAGGGGCGGCTCACGCTGCCCGCCAAGTTCCGCGACGCGCTGGCAGGAGGGTTGATGGTCACCAAGAGCCAAGATCACAGCCTGGCCGTCTACCCGCGCGCCGAGTTCGAAAAGCTGGCTCGACGGGCGTCGCAGGCGTCGCGGAGCAATCCGGAAGCCCGCGCGTTCCTGCGTAACCTGGCCGCCGCCACCGACGAGCAGCATCCCGACACCCAAGGCCGGATCACCTTGTCGGCCGATCACCGCCGCTACGCCAACCTCTCCAAGGAGTGCGTGGTGATCGGATCGGTTGACTACCTGGAGATCTGGGACTCGGAGGCGTGGCAGTCGTACCAGCAGACCCATGAAGAGAACTTCTCCGCGGCCACTGATGAAGCTCTGCACGACATCATCTGACTCGGCGGCCGACCGGCACGTTGCCCGTGCATCGTGGCCTCTGCCCGAACCGGCCCTGGCGTACTTCCCCAACGTCAGGTCCGGGTTCTCGGACAGGGACCTCGGTGCAGGAGCCCTCACCGGAGGACTTGCGATGTCTGAGAATTCCGGCGGCTCCGGCGACCACGGACACGTCCCCGTCCTGCTCGACCGTTGTGTCGAGCTGCTGACTCCCGCGCTCACCCGGCACAACCCCGACGGCAGCGGCGCGGTCCTCGTCGACGCCACCCTCGGCGCGGGCGGGCACTCCGAACGCTTCCTCACCGACTTTCCCGGTTTGCGCGTGATCGGGCTGGACCGCGATCCCAACGCCTTGTGGATCGCGGGCGAGCGGCTGCAGCGCTTCGGCGACCGGGTCATGCTCGTCCGCACCCGCTACGACGGCATCGAGAGCGTGCTGACCGAAACCGGTTATTGGGCAGACAAAAACCGCCTGGTTCAAGGGATCCTGTTCGACCTCGGCGTTTCGTCGATGCAACTCGACCGCACCGAGCGCGGCTTCTCGTACTCCGCAGACGCGCCGCTGGACATGCGGATGGATCCCGATGCGGAGCTCACCGCTGCCGAGGTCATCAACACTTTCGACGAGAAGACGCTGTCACGGGCGCTGCGGGAGTTCGGCGAGGAGCGGTTCGCGAGCCGCATCGCCAAGCAGATCGTCCGCCGACGTGCGCAACGGCCGTTCTCCACCACCAATGAGCTGGTGGAGCTGCTGTATCAGGCGATCCCCGCGCCGGCCCGCCGCACGGGGGGCCATCCGGCCAAGCGCACATTCCAAGCGCTGCGCATCGTCGTCAACGGCGAGCTGGACTCGCTGCGCGACGCGATTCCCGCCGCGCTCGGCGCATTGGCTCCCGGCGGCCGGATCGTCGTGATGGCGTATCAATCCCTGGAGGACCGGATCGTGAAGAACCAGTTCGCCGCGGCCACCGCATCACGTACCCCGCCCGGCTTGCCTGTCGAATTGCCCGGCCACGAGCCGGAGTTCGCCGCCCTGACCCGCGGAGC
The DNA here is from genome assembly GCA_963766465.1 of uncultured Actinomycetota bacterium. Taxonomy (GTDB): domain Bacteria; phylum Actinomycetota; class Actinomycetes; order Mycobacteriales; family Mycobacteriaceae; genus Mycobacterium. Next base: position 536,227 of record CAVXZT010000006.1, on the reverse strand, counting down.
CGAGCGTGCAGGCGCCGAGGAGATCGAGCTCAATCCGCGTAGCGCATCCGTGCGGCTACGGGCACTGGAAAAGGTTGGGGGATAACGATGAAGCCCAAGCAGGCCAAGCGTTCAGCACCGGTTCGCGGTGGCGGCGAACCACGCCGCTCAACCCGCAACACCAACCGCGGCCCGGCCGACGCGCCACCACGCAAGCGTAAGCCGGCGCGCGAACAGCGCCCGCAGCACTCGGCGCCCGCGACCAACCCGATCCCGCGGCCCACTGACGGGCCCGCGCGGCCGAAGAACGCCAGCCAGGCCAAGGCGCGGGCAAAGGCGCGGAAGGCAAAGGCGCCCAAGGTTGTCCGGCCGCCGCTGCGTGAGCGGATCATCGTCAAGCTGGCCTCGATCGAACTGAACCCGCGTGCCCTGGTCGCCAGGGTGCCGTTCGTGGTGCTCGTGATCGGTTCACTTGGCCTCGGCCTCGGCGTCACGTTGTGGCTGTCGACCGACGCCGCCGAGCGTTCCTACCAGTTGGGGCATGCACGAGAGACCAATCAGGCTCTGCTGCAGCAGAAGGAAGCGCTGGAACGTCAGGTGCTGGAGGCGCAGGCCGCGCCCGCACTGGCCGAGGCGGCACGCAACCTCGGCATGATCCCGTCGAGGGACACTGCGCACCTGGTGCAGGACGCAGCGGGCAACTGGGTCGTGGTCGGCACACCCAAACCCGCTCAGGGCGTGGCACCGCCGCCACTGAACACCCCGCTGCCCGAGGAAGGGCCGCCTGCTCCGCCGCCCCCGCCCGCGCCCCGTGTCATTGAGCCGCGTGAGCTCACAGTTCGCATGCCGCCAAGGGCTCCGTTGGCACCAGCTCTCGTACCGGGCGTCGAGCGCTCGATGCCGGTGGCGCCCGCAGCGCCACTTGCCGCACCGCCAGGTGTCGAGGTGCCGCACGCCGTCATGGGGCAGACCCCCGCGCTTGGCCCAGAATTCCTGCCCGCTGCCGCGCCACTTCCCGGCGCACCCGCATGAGCCGGGGCGACAACCGCGGCCGCGGCAACCCAAAGCCGAAGGCTCGCAAGGTCCAACCCACCCAGGAGCGGTCGGCGCGGGCGCGCCGGACCCGCGAGCCCATGGCCGAAAATGGTTTGCGCAGTGCATCCTTCGTATTTCGGCATCGGGTCGGCAACGCCGTTATCTTCCTGGTACTGCTGCTCGCCGCCAGTCAGCTGTTCAGCCTGCAGGTGCCCCGCGCCGAGGGCCTGCGTGCCGAGGCTGCGGGTCAGCTCAAGGTCACCGATGTGGAGAAGGCCGTGCGCGGCGCCATCGTCGACCGCAACAACGACAAGCTCGCGTTCACCATCGAGGCAAGGGCGCTGACCTTCCAACCGGTCAAGATCCGCAAGCAACTGGCCGATGCCAAGGCGAAGACCCCCGAGGCGCCCGACCCCCAACGGCGGCTGCGTGACATTGCCGCCGAGGTCGCGTTGCGACTCAACAACAAACCCGACGCCGCCACCGTGCTGAAGAAACTCACCAGCAACGACTCATTCGTCTACCTCGCGCGCGCGGTCGACCCTGCCATCGCCGACGCGATCACCACCAAGTTCCCCGAAGTCGGTTCTGAGCGCCAGGATCTGCGCCAGTACCCTGGTGGCTCGCTCGCCGCCAACATCGTCGGCGGAATCGACTGGGACGGTCACGGCCTGCTCGGACTCGAGGATTCGCTTGACGCCGTTTTGGCGGGCACCGACGGTTCGGTCACCTATGACCGCGGTTCCGACGGTGTGGTGATCCCCGGCAGCTACCGAAACCGGCATGACGCGGTCGACGGTTCGACGGTGCAGCTGACGCTGGACGACGACATCCAGTTCTACGTCCAGCAGCAGGTGCAGCAGGCCGCGAACGCCTCCGGCTCCAAGAATGTGTCGGCCGTCGTGCTTGACGCGAAAACCGGTGAGGTGCTGGCGATGTCGAACGACAACACGTTCGACCCTTCGCAAGACATCGGCCGTCAGGGTGACCGAGAACTCGGCAATCTGCCTGTGTCGTCGCCGTACGAGCCTGGCTCGGTGAACAAGATCGTCACCGCCGCCTCCGTCATCGAGTACGGCCTGTCCAACCCCGACGAGGTGTTGCAGGTTCCCGGCGAGATCGATATGGGCGGTGTCAGCATCCACGACGCGTGGGAGCACGGCGTGATGCCGTACACCACCACGGGGGTCTTCGGTAAGTCGTCGAACGTCGGCACGCTGATGCTGGCGCAGCGGCTCGGCCCGCAACGCTACGCCGAGATGCTCGACAAGTTCGGCCTCGGTCAGCGCACCGGCGTCGGGCTGCCCGGTGAGAGCGCAGGGCTGGTGCCGCCGATCGACCAGTGGTCGGGCAGCACGTTCGCCAACCTGCCTATCGGCCAAGGTCTTTCGATGACGCTGCTGCAGATGACGAGCATGTACCAGACGATCGCCAACGATGGTGTGCGTATCCCACCCCGCATCATCAAGACCACTATCGCCCCCGACGGCACTCACACCGACGAGCCACGGCCGGAGGGCGTGCGGGTGGTGTCGCCGGAAACCGCGCAGACCGTGCGGCAGATGCTCCGTGCGACGGTGCAACGCGATCCGAGGGGCGACCAGCAGGGCACCGGCCCGCAGGCCGCCGTCGATGGCTACCAGATCTCCGGCAAGACCGGCACCGCGCAGCAGATCAACCCCGGCTGCGGCTGCTACTACGACGAGGTCTACTGGATCACGTTCGCGGGCGTGGCACCCACCGACGATCCCCGCTACGTCATCGGCGTCATGGGCGACAACCCGCAACGCACGGCCGACGGGCAGCGCGGCACGACGATGGCACCGCTTTTCCACAACATCGCCTCGTGGTTGTTGCAGCGGGAGAACGTGCCGCTGTCGCCGGACCCGGGCCCGCCGCTGACGCTTCAAGCCACCTGAGCCACCGGCCGGCCGAAGCCAGGCCGGCCGGTACTGTGTCATCGCCTTGACGTCCTCCCAAACCTTCGTGGAAGCCCTGGGATTCCAACCCCACCTACTACTCCCTATGCGGCAGGAGAGTGGAGTTGAGGTTCACGGTTCGTAGACCGGCTGGCGCCGAGGTCTCCCCGTGCTGTCACCGCCCGTCCGGCGGCGATGTTGCGTGCTGCGTTGACGTCAGCGTTGCAGGGTCCCGCGGTGCAGGTTTTGCACTCGAAAACCGCTTGGCTCTTGCGGTTTCCAGGCGCGATGTGCCCGCACACCGAGCATCGTTGAACCGTGTACGCGGACGGGATCTGCTCGACCCGACCGTAAGCCTTCTCCCGCAACCGTTTGGCGACCAGCCCCCAACCGCTGCGGGCGATACCGCGGTTCAGCCCGCGTTTTTGTGCGACTCGCACGCCGGGTTGCTGCACGGTGCCACGCGCACTGCGAGTCATCGCACGCACTTCGAGGGCTTCGATGCGGATCGTATCGAATCGCCGCGCGATGTCAGTGGTGGGCTTTTCGACCCAGTCTTTGCGTCGATCTCTCTCACGCGCTTTGAGTTTGGCGACGGCGAGTTTCGTGCGAGCGCGCCGGTTGGAGCCGCGCCTCGTGCGGCCAAGGCGCTGCTGCAGCACCTTCAACCGCCTGGCCTCACCGCGACTCAGGCTCGGGGCGTGCCACAGCTCACCCGTCGACAATGCCATCGACGCGGCAATACCGCGGTCGATACCCACCACGCTGCCCTCACCCGGGCTCGTGATGGGATCTGGGATGTGGGCGAATGCAATGTGCCAGCGGCCGGCCCGATCGCGGGTCACTCGGTAGGACTTCACCCCTGCTGGGACCGGCCGCGTCATGCGGAAGCGCACCCAGCCGATTTTGGGCACCCATACCTGCCCGAACCGGCGATTCAGCCGCTCGATGTGATGTGGTTTGACTGCTACCTGCCGGAATCCCTCGTTCACCCCGGCTTTGCGCCACGCCGGGCGGCGATGTCTTCCGTCGAAAAAGTTGTGCATCGCCTGGGCGAAGTCCCGCAGCGCCTGCTGTTGCACGGTCTGCGACCCGGCCGCCAGCCAAGCGTGCTCGGCACGAGCGGCGGTCAACTGGCGCACATTGCTCGTTGTAGCCGGGCGCGCGGCGACCGGGCTGCCAGTGCTGTTGCTGCTCGACGGCCAGATTCCACACGTACCGGGCATGGCGACAATGCTCGGTCAGCAACGCCGCCTGCTCAGCGGTAGGTAGTAGCCGATATCGCGCCACCCTGGCAACCTAACCGCCACCACCGACAAGTCACCGAAAGGAGAGGCGGCGTTATCCCCGGCTGAGCCCGGGGGTTTCCAAGCCGCAAAGAGCCCATGAACCTGCGTCCCAACCATCCCGTCGGCCACGAGCTGGGGCGGCTGGCTGAGCAGGTGCGGGCGCTTCCCGCGGATGCCGCCACAGTGCCGAACGTGCAGGTCACCGGCGCAACGCTGCGCGGCCAGAATGCACAGCCAGGCGACCTGTTCGCGGCGCTTCCCGGGGGCTCATCGCACGGCGGGCGCTACGCCGCCGATGCGGTGTCACGCGGGGCCGTCGCGGTGCTCACCGATGCCGCGGGCGTCGCCCACATGGGCGCAGGAATTGGTGTGCCCGTGCTCGTCCATCCCGACCCCCGTTCGGTGCTGGGCGAGTTGGCGGCGACCGTGTACGGCCATCCGTCGGATCATCTGCGCGTCATCGGCGTCACTGGCACCTCCGGCAAGACCACGACCGCCTATCTGGCGGAGGCGGGCCTGCGGTCGGCGGAGCGGGTGCCCGGGCTGATCGGCACCGTCGGCGTCCGCATCGACGGACGCGATCAGCCAAGCGCGCTGACCACACCCGAGGCGCCCGATCTGCAGGCGCTGCTGGCGGTGATGGTCGAGCAGGGCGTCGACACCGTGGTGATGGAGGTGTCCAGCCACGCGCTGACACTCGGCCGCGTCGACGGCGTGAAGTTCGCGGTCGGCGGATTCACCAACCTGTCCCGAGACCACCTCGACTTCCACCCGACCATGGAGGACTACTTCGAGGCCAAGGCGCAGCTGTTCGATGCTGGGTCCCCAACTCACGCAAGCATTTCGGTGATCTGTGTTGACGACGATGCGGGACGTGCCATGGCCCGCCGAGCGGATCACCCGGTGTCGGTGAGTTCGACCGGACGCGATGCCGACTGGCGGGTCGAGAACATCGATACGGTCGAGCTCGGCGCGCAGGAGTTCGTTGCGGTCGACCCGGCGGGTGTCCATCACGGGCTGCGGATCGGGCTGCCCGGTCGATACAACGTCGCCAACTGCCTGCTCGCGACCGCGCTGCTCGACGCCGTCGGGGTTTCACCCGAGCAGGCCGCACCTGGGTTGCGCAGCGCGACGGTGCCCGGCCGGCTCGAGCCGATCGACCGCGGCCAGGATTTTCTCGCGCTTGTCGACTACGCGCACAAACCCGGCGCATTGCGGGCGGTCCTCGAGACACTGCGTGAACAAACCAGTGGCCGGCTCGCGGTGGTGTTCGGCGCGGGCGGCAATCGTGATGCGGGCAAGCGGGAGCCGATGGGTCGCGTCGCCGCCGAGCTGGCCGACCTGGTGGTAGTCACCGATGACAATCCCCGTGACGAGGATCCCGCAACGATCAGGGCCGCGATCTTGGCAGGCGCGACCGGCGCGGCGAAGGTGGTCGAGATCGGCGACCGCCGCGAGGCCATCGACCACGCGGTGGCGTGGGCGCGACAGGGAGACGTCGTGCTGATCGCCGGCAAAGGCCACGAGGCAGGTCAGACCAGCCACGGCCAGACCCGGCCCTTCGACGACCGTGAGGAACTCGCCGGGTCTCTCCAAGCACTGGGACCCCGCGTGTGATCGATCTGACCCTCGCCCAGATCGCCGACATCGTCGGTGGCCAACTTTCCGGCATCTCGCCCGAAGACGCGGCAGCGACCCGCGTCACCGGAACCGTCGAATTCGATTCGCGCGCAGTGAGACCGGGCGGCCTGTTCCTTGCGCTGCCCGGTGCGCGCTCCGACGGCCACGACTTCGCAGTCGCCGCCGTCGGCGCTGGAGCCGTCGCAGTGCTGGCGGCGCGGCCGGTTGGCGTGCCTGCGATCGTCGTCGAACCCGGCTCCGCTCACGACCCCGCCGCCAGCGTGCTCGAACACGACACCGACGGCTCGGGCGCCGCGGTGCTTGCGGCGCTGGCGCGGCTGGCGGCCGCGGTTGCCGCCGAACTCGTCGAAGGTGGGCTGACCATCGTCGGCATCACCGGCTCATCCGGGAAAACGTCGACGAAGGATCTGCTGGCGGCGGTGCTCGCCCCGCTGGGGGAGGTCGTCGCACCGCCCGGTTCCTTCAACAACGAGCTCGGCCATCCCTGGACCGTGCTGCGCGCGACGGAGTCTACCGATTACCTCGTCCTCGAGATGTCGGCGCGCCATCCCGGCAACATCGCTGCGCTCGCCGAGATCGCGCCGCCGTCGATCGCGGTCGTGCTCAACGTCGGCACCGCGCACCTCGGCGAGTTCGGCTCCAGGGAAGCCATCGCCGAGACGAAAGCCGAACTGCCACAAGCTGTTCCGTCGTCTGGAGTGGTGATCCTCAACGTCGACGACACCACGGTGGCCGCGATGGCCGACAAGACGGCCGCCCGTGTGGTGCGGGTGGGTCGCTCCGCGGGCGCCGACGTGTGGGCAGGCACCGTCACGCTCGACGCGTTGGCCCGGCCGCGGTTCACACTGCACACCGCCGACGGGGAGACCGATGTCGCCCTAGCCGTCCACGGCGACCATCAGGTTTCGAACGCGCTGTGCGCGGCCGCCGTCGCAGTGGAATGCGGCGCCAGTCTCGAACAGGTGGCCGCTGCGCTCGCGGCGGCAGGCCCGACGTCCAAGCACCGGATGGAGGTGGCCACCCGCGACGACGGCGTCACGGTGATCAACGACGCCTACAACGCGAACCCGGATTCCATGCGCGCCGGGCTGAAGGCATTGGCCTGGATGGCCCGCGAAGCTGGGGAAACACGCCGCAGCTGGGCGGTCCTCGGCGAAATGGCGGAACTCGGCGAGGACGCGATATCCGAGCATGACCGCATCGGCAGGCTGGCCGTGCGATTAGATGTGTCACGACTCATCGTCGTTGGAACCGGGAGGTCTATGAGCGCCATGCATCACGGGGCGGTGATGGAGGGGTCGTGGGGATCTGAATCCACCATGGTCGCCGACGCCGACGCCGCGCTGGCATTGTTGCGGGCCGAACTGCAGGCCGGCGACGTGGTGCTGGTGAAAGCCTCGAATGCGGCCGGGCTTGGCGCCTTGGCCGACGCGTTGGTTGCGCAGGACCGTCTCGGATGAGGCAGATTCTCATCGCCGTCGGCATCGCGTTGACGGTGTCGATCCTTCTCACTCCGGTGTTGATCCGGCTGTTCACCCGGCAGGGGTTCGGGCACGAGATCCGCGAGGACGGACCGCCGAGTCACCACAAGAAGCGCGGAACGCCGTCGATGGGCGGCGTGGCCATCGTCGCGGGCATCTGGGCCGGATACCTCGGCACGCAGCTGATCGGCATCGTGATGGACGGGCGAGGGCCGTCGGCGTCGGGGTGGCTGGTGCTCGGCCTCGCCACCGCGCTTGGCGGCGTCGGTTTCGTCGACGACATGATCAAGATTCGGCGCGCGCGCAACCTCGGCTTGAACAAGACCGCCAAGACGGTCGGGATTCTGACCGCCGCGGTGCTCTTCGGCCTGCTGGCGCTGCAATTCCGCAACGCCGACGGGTTGACACCGGGCAGCGCCGAACTGTCATACGTCCGCGAGATCGCCACGGTCACGCTTCCGCCGGCGCTGTTCTTGCTGTTCTGCGTCACGGTCGTCTACGCGTGGTCGAACGCGGTCAACTTCACCGACGGCCTGGACGGGCTGGCGGCCGGGGCGATGGCGATGGTGTGCGCGGCCTATGTGCTGATCACGTTCTGGCAGTTCCGCAATGCGTGCGCGACGAGCCCGGGGCTTGGCTGCTACAACGTCCGCGATCCGCTCGACCTCGCGATCATCGCGGCGGCAACGGCAGGCGCCTGTATCGGCTTTCTCTGGTGGAACGCGGCGCCCGCCAAGATCTTCATGGGCGACACGGGCTCGCTGGCTCTCGGCGGCATCATTGCCGGGCTGTCGGTGGCCAGCCGCACCGAAATGCTGGCCGTCGTGCTCGGTGCGCTGTTCGTCGCCGAGGTGACCTCGGTGGTCGTGCAGATCATGGCCTTCCGAACCACGGGGCGACGGGTGTTCCGGATGGCGCCGTTCCACCACCACTTCGAGCTCGTCGGCTGGGCGGAGACGACGGTCATCATCCGGTTCTGGTTGCTCACGGCGATCGCCTGCGGACTCGGGGTGGCCCTGTTCTACAGCGAGTGGCTGACCACCGTCGGAGCCTGACGTGGACCTCCGCGGAGCCGCCGTGCTCATCGCTGGTGCCCGTGTCACCGGCCGCGCGATATTGGCCGCTCTTACACCGCTCGGTGTGCGCGCCACGCTCACCGACGACAGCCCCTCGATGCTGACGGAATTCGCGCAGAACGGCGTCGCGGTGATCGACGCGGCCAACGCCGCCGAGAAGATCACCGACTACGACCTCGTCGTCACCAGCCCTGGCTTGCCGCCCACCGCACCGGTGCTTGTCGCTGCCGCCACGGCGGGCGTGCCGATCTGGGGCGATGTCGAATTGGCTTGGCAGCTGGACAATTCCGGTCAATACGGCCCACCACGGCGGTGGCTCGTTGTGACCGGCACCAACGGCAAGACCACCACGACATCGATGCTGCACGCCATGCTGGTCGCCGCCGGTCGGCGTGCCCTGCTGTGCGGCAACATCGGCGACCCGGTGCTCGATGTCCTGGATCAGCCGGCCGACCTGCTGGCCGTCGAGCTGTCGAGTTTCCAGCTGCACTGGGCGCCGTCGCTGCGCCCGGAGGCCGGTGTTGTGCTCAATGTCGCCGAGGACCACCTCGACTGGCACGGAACGATGGACGCCTATGCCAGCGACAAGGCCCGCGTGCTCGACGGCCGGGTAGCCGTCGTGGGGCTCGACGACCCCGTCGCGGCCGGACTGTTGGTGGGCGCCGCCGCGCCGGTGCGGGCCGGCTTCCGGCTCGGCGAACCTGCGCCCGGCGAGCTTGGGGTGCGCGACGGCGTGCTCGTCGACAACGCGTTCGGTGACCAGCTGGCGCTGGCCGACGTGGCATCGATTCCGGTAGCCGGACCGGTCGGGGTGCTCGACGCGCTTGCCGCCGCGGCGCTTGCCCGTGCGGTGAATGTGCCGCCGCAGGCCATCGCCGATGCGCTCGCCGAGTTCCGGGTCGGCAGGCACCGCGCCGAGGTGGTCGACGTCGTCGACGGCGTGACGTACGTCGACGACTCCAAGGCCACCAACCCGCACGCGGCGCAGGCGTCGATCACCGCGTACCCGCGGGTGGTGTGGGTCGCCGGCGGACTTCTCAAGGGCGCTTCGGTCGACGAGCTGGTCGTCGCGGTGGCGAATCGGCTGGTTGGAGCGGTGTTGATCGGGCGTGACCGGACCCTGATTCGCGACGCGTTATCGCGACACGCCCCGGATGTCCCCGTCGTCGAGGTTGTGACGGGGGAGGATTCTGGGGTGCAAGGGGAAATTGAGGATTCTGTGACTCGCCTCATGACGGCCGTCGTGGACGCCGCCCGCGGCCTGGCCGGCCCCGGAGACACGGTATTGCTGGCCCCGGCGGGTGCGTCCTTCGACCAGTTCAGCAGCTACGGCCAGCGCGGTGACGCGTTCGCCTCGGCCGTTGCTGCGCTGACCAGGTAGCGCCGTGAGCAATATCCTGACCCGCTTGCGGCTCCGGAGGACCAAGTCTGCCCAAGACACCGCCACGGAAGCGGTCGCACGCGGGCCGCGCACCCGGTTCGGCGCGTGGCTTGGCAGGCCGATGACGTCGTTTCATCTCATCATTGCTGTCACCGCGCTGCTCGTAACTCTTGGTCTGACCATGGTGCTGTCCGCATCAGGGGTGCACTCCTACGACGAGGACGGCTCACCCTGGGCGATTTTCGCCAGGCAGGTGCTGTGGACCGTGGTCGGGCTTGTGGCGTTCTACATCGCGCTGCGAATGCCCGTGAATTTGATGCGCAGCCTCGCGTTCAGTGGGTTCGCAATCACCATCGTCATGCTCGTGCTTGTGTTGATCCCGGGAATCGGCAAGGAAGCCAACGGTTCTCGCGGCTGGTTCGTATTCTTCGGGTTGTCCATGCAGCCCTCCGAACTCGCGAAGATCGCGTTCGCGATCTGGGGCGCGCACCTGCTTGCCGCCCGGCGCCTTGAACACGCGTCGCTGCGAGAAATGCTCATCCCGCTGGTGCCCGCCGCCGTGATCGCGCTGGCGCTCATCGTCGCCCAGCCCGACCTCGGGCAGACGGTGTCGCTCGGCATCATCCTGCTCGGCCTGCTCTGGTACGCCGGCCTGCCGCTGCGGGTCTTCATCTCGTCGATGGTCGCCGTGATGATCTCGGCAGCCATCCTTGCGGTCTCCGAGGGTTATCGATCCGACCGCGTCCAGTCGTGGCTCAACCCGGGTGCCGACGCCCAGGGCTCCGGTTACCAGGCCCGCCAGGCGCGTTTCGCGCTGGCCAACGGCGGCGTGTTCGGTGATGGGCTGGGCCAGGGCACCGCCAAGTGGAACTACCTGCCGAATGCGCACAACGACTTCATCTTCGCGATCATCGGCGAGGAACTCGGCTTCGTCGGCGCCGTCGCGCTGCTGTGCCTGTTCGGGCTGTTCGCGTACACAGGGATGCGGATCGCGCGCCGCTCGGCAGACCCGTTCCTGCGGCTGCTCACTGCGACGGCGACGCTATGGGTGATGGGCCAGGTGTTCATCAACGTCGGCTATGTGGTCGGGCTACTGCCCGTGACGGGGCTACAGCTGCCGTTGATCTCGGCGGGCGGAACTTCCACGGCGACAACGCTTTTGATAATTGGCATCATGGCGAACGCGGCGCGTCACGAACCCGAGGCGGTGGCCGCGCTGCGGGCGGGGCGCGAGGACCGGATGAACCGGCTGCTGCGCCTGCCACTGCCGGAGCCCTATGTGCCGACCCGCACAGAGGCGCTGCGTGACCGGTTGCGCACACGCCCAGCGGCGCCGCCCGCCAAGGGCGCGCGCAAGCCCGACCGCAAGCCCGTCCCAGCCAAGAAGCGCAAACCCCATCCGGCCGACCGGCAGGTGCGGCGCTCAGGGCATCATGGAGGCCGAACTGGGACGGGCCGTCGGGCCCGCGCAATGGAAGGTCAGCGTCACGGGTGAGCATTTCGGTCCCTCGGGGGCAGGCGGACGACCGGGGGATTTCCGTCGTCCTGGCGGGCGGCGGCACCGCGGGGCACGTCGAACCCGCCATGGCCGTTGCCGACGCCCTGATCGCGCTCGACCCTGATGTGCGGATCACCGCGCTCGGCACGCAGAGGGGACTAGAGACCAGGCTCGTTCCCGAACGGGGCTACCACCTGGAGCTGATTACACCGGTGCCGCTGCCCCGCAAGCCGTCGGGTGACCTGATGGGGCTGCCGCTGCGGGTGCGGCGGGCGGTCCGGCAGACCCGTGCGGTGCTCGACGACGTCGATGCCGACATTGTCATCGGCTTCGGCGGGTACGTGGCGCTACCTGCATACCTGGCGGCGCGGGGCGGGCCGTTTCGCCGCCGCCGCATTCCCGTCGTGGTTCACGAGGCCAACGCGATCGCCGGCTGGGCGAACCGTGTCGGCGCGCGATCGGCGAAGCGCGTGCTGTCGGCTGTCCCCGATCCCGGCCTGCGTCGCGTCGAGGTGGTCGGCGTACCGGTGCGGGCCGCGATCACCTCGCTGGACCGAATGGCGCTCCGATCCGAGGCGCGGGCACACTTCGGATTCGCCGACGACGCGAAGGTGCTGCTGGTGTTCGGCGGTTCACAAGGTGCCCAATCGCTCAACCGGGCGTTCGCTGAGGCCGCCAAAGACCTTGCCGTTGCCGGTATCTCGGTGCTGCACGCCCACGGCCCGAAGAACACCCTTGACCTTCGTGAGCCCGCCGACGGTGACCCGCCGTACGTCTCGGTGCCGTATTTGGACAGGATGGACCTTGCGTACGCCGCCGCGGACCTTGCCGTCTGCCGCTCCGGTGCAATGACGGTCGCCGAGGTGACCGACGTCGGCCTGCCCGCGGTCTATGTGCCCCTTCCGATCGGCAACGGCGAGCAGCGGCTCAACGCGATGCCGGTTGTCAACGCAGGCGGCGGTCTGATCGTCGACGATGCCGACCTGACGCCATCCTTCATCGCCGATACGCTCGCGAGCCTGCTCAACGACGCGGGCCGGTTGCAGTCGATGACAGCGGCCGCAGCGCTGGCTGGGCACCGGGATGCCGCGCAGCGCGTAGCCGAGGTCGCGCTGGACGTCGCTCGGACTGCACGAAAGAGCAAGCGATGAACGGTAATTCGCTGCCAGATGAGCTCCAGCGAGTGCACATGGTCGGCATCGGGGGAGCGGGAATGTCGGGCATTGCGCGCATTCTGCTCGACCGAGGCGGCCTGGTATCTGGCTCAGACGCCAAGGAATCGCGGGGCGTGGTGGCCCTTCGCGCCCGCGGCGCTTCGATCCGGATCGGGCACGACGAGTCGTCGCTGGACCTGTTGCCCGGCGGGCCGACCGCGGTGGTCACCACTCACGCCGCCATTCCCAAGACCAATCCCGAACTGGTGGAGGCGCGTCGGCGCGGCATCCCGGTGATCCTCCGGCCGGTGGTGCTTGCCAAGTTGATGGCAGGACACACCACGCTGATGGTCACCGGCACGCACGGCAAGACCACCACGACGTCGATGCTCATCGTGGCGTTGCAGCACAGCGGTTTTGATCCGTCCTTCGCGGTGGGCGGCGATCTCGGCGAGGCAGGCACCAATGCTCACCACGGCAGCGGCGACTGTTTCGTCGCCGAGGCCGACGAGAGCGACGGATCGCTTCTGGAGTACACACCCGATGTCGCGGTGGTGACCAACATCGAGGCCGATCACCTGGATTTCTTCGGAAGCGCCGAGGCGTACGGCGCAGTGTTCGACGGCTTCGTCGAGCGATTGAAACCCGGTGGCGCGCTGGTGGTTTGCACCGATGACGCCGGCGCCGCGGGACTGGCCGAACGCACCGCAGCGCTGGGCATCCGGGTGCTGCGCTACGGAAGTGACCCGACGTTGTCGCCGGCGGGCACGCTTGTGGACTGGGAGCAACAGGGCACCGGAGCGGTTGCGCACGTCCGACTCGGGGGTGAAGCGCACCCGCGGGTGATGCGGCTCGCGGTGCCAGGCAGGCACATGGCGCTCAATGCGCTCGGCGCGCTGCTGGCGGCGATCGAGATCGGAGCGCAGCCCGACACCGTGCTCGACGGGCTCGCCAGTTTCGAGGGTGTCCGGCGCCGCTTCGAGTTGGTTGGCACCAGCAACGGTGTGCGGGTCTTCGACGATTACGCCCACCATCCGACCGAGGTACGCGCCACACTGACGGCAGTTCGGGCCGTGGCCCAGCAGGGCGACCCGGGCTTTGCGGGCCGATCCATCGTCGTGTTCCAGCCGCACTTGTATTCGCGGACAAAGGCTTTCGCGCGTGATTTCGGGCAGGCGCTTAACGAGGCCGACGAGGTGTTCGTCCTTGACGTCTACGCGGCGCGAGAACAACCGATGGCAGGCGTCAGCGGGGCGATTGTCGCCGACAATGTCAGCGTGCCGGTGACCTATGTTCCCGACTTTTCTGCCGTGGCCGACCGCGTGGCGGCCGCCGTCGAACCTGGCGACGTCGTGGTGACAATGGGTGCCGGTGACGTGACGATGCTCGGTAAGGAGATCCTTGCGGCGCTGCACGTGAAGGCCAACCGCAGCGCGCCGGGCGGGCCGGGGACGGCGTTTCGATGACCGAGCCCATCGACGAGAACACCGCCGACGCCGAGGCCGAGGAAGAACCGACGCTGCCGCCCGCGGCCGCCGGGGACTACGAGGGGCCGCGACGGCGTGCGCGACGGGAGCGTGAGGAGCGCCGCGCCGCCCAGGCCCGCGCCACCGCGATCGAGCAGTCGCGCCGGGAGGCAAAGCGCAAGGTGATGGGCGGGCCGCCGGAAGAGACGAAAAGGCTTGGCCGCCGGACAGTTCGGGGCCTGAAGGTGTTGATGTGGTCGGCACTGGTGAGCGTCGTGGTGGTCGGGATCGGCCTGCTGCTGTACTTCACGCCGATCATGTCCGCGCGCAACATTGTGGTTGTCGGGGTTGGCGCGGTGACGCAAGACGAGGTCGTCGCCGCTGCCGCGGTGCAGCCGGGAATGCCGCTGCTGCAGGTCGATACCGATGCCGTCGCCGAACGCGTTGCGGCCATCCGGCGGGTGGCCAGCGCGCGGGTACAGCGTCAGTATCCTTCGACGTTGCGGGTGACGGTCATCGAACGGGTGCCCGTCGTCGTCAAGGACTTCCCTGACGGTCCGCACCTATTCGACAAGGACGGCGTGGATTTCGCGAGCGCGCCGCCGCCTGCGGGCGTGCCGTACCTCGATGCCGACAACCCTGGACCAAGCGACGCGCCGACCAAGGCTGCGCTGCAAGTCATGACGGCGCTGCGGCCGGAGGTCGCAGGACAGGTAGGCCGCATCGCGGCACCGTCCGTCGCCGCCATCACCCTGACCCTGACCGATGGCCGCGTGGTGGTGTGGGGGACCACCGACCGCACCGAGGAGAAGGCGCTGAAGCTGGGCGCACTGCTCACCCAGCCGGGCCAGACCTACGACGTATCCAGCCCGGATCTGCCGACGGTCAAGTAGGCCCATTACTACTGCGGACTGCAGTCCTTCCAGCCTCCACCCTCTTTGACCAGCTCGAACTGGGTGACGTCGGTGGTGTAGCTGGTCTTGCCGCCCGTGCCGATGACAATCGACGCGTCGACAGTGGCGTTCTCGCCATGGATCTCGAGGTTCTCGAACTTATCGATGCGTACTTCCATGGTTTCGACCATGACTTCGGCCATCGCCTCGGTGTATGCAGCCTCGTCTTTCTGGATCAGCGCTTCGGCCAGTCTCCGCAGCGTATCGGGGGAGGCGCCCGCGTACTCCGTTCCCAGACGCTCGGCGAGCGTCTCGGGAGACATGGTCGCAAAGATCTCGAGCGGAAGCGCGTTCATCGGGGGGACGTCGTCCGATGACGGGGTGCCGATTTGGTCGAGGTATTTCGTACAGGTCAGCGGGGCGATGTGGTCGTAATCCGAGGCGGCGTGCGCCTGTGCCACCCTGGCGATCACGCTGCGGATCTGATTCTCGTCCGAGACGGTCGCCCTCGGCGCGGAGGCGGGGCGGGTGCATGCACCGCTGAGGAGAACGAGTGCGAGCCCGACGACTGCGACGCCGGTGTTGCGAGTGACCATGTCGTTGATTCTGGCAGTAATTTCACAGGGACTGGTGGCGGTGGCTGTGGGACTTTGCGTGAAAATTCTTGAGTTGCGTTTCGGCGCGCCTGCATGGATACCCCGCAGCCTCGCCCTACCGTTCTGGTTGCGCGGAACAACTTGACATAACTATAACCCTCTGGTTGAGGTTGAGAGTTAGCCAAGGGGGTTCGCGCGACGACTGGCAACCTGGGAGGAAGGCAATCGCGATGACCCCCCCACATAACTACCTCGCTGTGATCAAGGTGGTCGGCATCGGCGGCGGCGGCGTCAACGCCGTCAACCGAATGATCGAGCAAGGCCTCAAGGGCGTGGAGTTCATCGCCATCAACACCGACGCGCAAGCGCTGTTGATGAGCGACGCCGACGTCAAGCTCGACGTCGGCCGCGACTCCACCCGTGGCCTTGGCGCAGGAGCCGACCCCGAAGTGGGGCGCAAGGCCGCCGAGGACGCCAAGGACGACATCGAGGAGCTGCTGCGCGGCGCCGACATGGTGTTCGTCACCGCAGGCGAGGGCGGCGGCACGGGAACGGGCGGTGCGCCGGTGGTCGCGACCATCGCGCGCAAGCTCGGTGCGCTGACCGTCGGCGTGGTGACGCGGCCGTTCTCCTTCGAGGGCAAGCGCCGAAGCAACCAGGCCGAAACCGGCATCACCTCGTTGCGGGAAAGCTGCGACACCCTCATCGTCATTCCGAACGACCGGCTGCTTCAGATGGGTGACGCGGCCGTGTCGTTGATGGACGCGTTCCGCAGCGCCGACGAGGTGTTGCTCAACGGCGTGCAGGGGATTACCGACCTGATCACGACGCCTGGCCTGATCAACGTCGACTTCGCCGACGTCAAGGGCATCATGAGCGGCGCGGGCACCGCGTTGATGGGCATCGGTTCGGCGCGCGGCGACGGCCGGGCGCTCAAGGCTGCCGAGATCGCGATCAACTCACCGCTGCTGGAGGCGTCGATGGAAGGCGCCCAGGGTGTGCTGATGTCGATTGCAGGCGGTAGCGACCTCGGCCTGTTCGAGATCAACGAGGCGGCGTCGCTGGTTCAGGAAGCAGCGCACCTCGAGGCCAACATCATCTTCGGCACCGTCATCGACGACTCGTTGGGCGACGAGGTTCGCGTGACGGTGATCGCCGCCGGCTTCGACGCCACCGGGCCTGGCCGAAAGCCGGTCGTTGGTGCCGGCACTGAGGCCATTGCGTCCGCAAGGGCCGGCAAGGTCAGCACGGCCCTGTTCGATCCGGCCGACGCGGTCAGCGTGCCGGTGCACACGAACGGCGCGACGGTCAGCATCGGTGGCGACGACGACGACGATGTCGACGTGCCGCCCTTCATGCGCAACTGATCCGCCTCGATACTGGGCGAGTGACCGTTCGTATCCGCCGCGTGACCACCACCCGCGCCGGCGGCGTCTCCGCGCCGCCGTTCGACACTTTCAATCTGGGCGACCATGTCGGGGACGACCCCTCGGCCGTCGACGCCAACCGCAAGCGGCTCGCCACATCATTGGGATTGGGCGAGAACGCGGTGGTGTGGATGAACCAAGTGCACGGCGATCACGTGGTAGTGGTCGACGAGGCTTTGGAGGCTGGTGCGGGCGTCGTCGACAAAACCGACGCATTGGTCACTACCACGTCACGATTGGCTTTGGCGGTGGTTACCGCAGATTGTGTTCCCGTTTTAATCGGCGACGCCCGTGCCGGCGTCGTGGCGGCCGTCCATGCGGGCCGGGTCGGCGCCCAGAAGGGCATCGTCACACGGACGGTGGAGGCGATGCTGGGACTCGGCGCGCGCGTCGACGATATCTCCGCACTGTTGGGCCCTGCGGTCAGCGGACGCAACTACGAGGTACCCGAGGAGATGGCCGCCGAGGTCGAGGCATCACTGCCCGGCAGCCGAACGACGACCTCACGGGGCACGCCAGGATTGGACCTGCGGGCCGGAATCGCCAGGCAACTAACGGCTTTGGGGATCACGGCCGTCGATATCGACCCCCGGTGCACCGTGGACGACCGCAACCTGTTCAGTCATCGGCGCGACGCCCCGACCGGCAGGCTGGCTTCGTTGGTGTGGATGGAATGACGGCCATGGCAAGCGCTCGTGAACGCGAACTGTCCGAAGCGCTGTCTGCGGTTCGGGCCCGCCTCGCCGATGCTGCGAGGGCTGCAGGACGCAATGCCGATGAAATTGAATTACTTCCTATTACCAAATTCTTTCCGGCTGATGATGTACTTATTTTGCGCCGTTTAGGTTGTCTGGAATTTGGCGAATCGCGCGAACAGGAAGCGTCGAAAAAAAGCGCAGAAGTCGGTGCTGTGTTAGGCGCCGAGCCGATTCGCTGGCACATGGTCGGGCGGATTCAGCGCAACAAAGCGCGGTCGGTCGCCGGCTGGGCGTATGCCGCCCACTCGGTCGACAGTGCGAAGGTGATCGCCGCGCTGGACCGGGCGGCCAGCGAAGCGCTGGAGCAGGGCGGCCGGGCCGAGCCGCTACGGGTCTACCTTCAGCTCAGCCTGGACGGCGACGAGTCGCGGGGCGGTGTGGACATCGGCCGTCCGGATTCGGTCGACGAGCTGTGCGCAGCAATCGCGGCAGGCGACGGGCTGGAGTTCGTGGGGCTGATGGCGATCCCGCCTCTGGATGCCGAACCAGAGGCGGCCTTCGCGCGCCTCGAGGAAGAGAAACAGCGCGTGCAGAAGTCCTACGACCAGCCGCTCGGGCTGTCGGCGGGCATGTCCAGCGACCTCGAGATCGCCGTAAAACACGGTTCGACGTGTGTGCGTGTCGGTACCGCGCTATTGGGGCAACGGCCGCTAACGTCACCATGAGTAGTCACTCCAGTCACATCTTCATCACAGACACCACAACTCCAGGAAGTCGAGAAGGGTCCCGCCGATGAGCACACTGCACAAGGTCAAGGCCTACTTCGGTATGGCGCCGATGGACGACTATGAGGACGAGTACTACGAAGACGACGACCGTAGCCCCTCGCGCGGCTATTCACGGCGGTCCCGTGAGGACCGCTTCGAAGACGACGGATACGGCCGCGACTACGACGAACCGTCCGGCTACCGCGGCGGATACCGCGACGAGGACCGTTTAGAGCCGAGGCTGAGAGGCCCACGGGAGTACGAAAGGCCCACGCCGCGGCTGGGCTCGCTGCGCGGCGCAACGCGCGGCGCGCTTGCCATGGACCCCCGCAGGATGGCGGAGCTGTTCGAAGCGGGCAGCCCGCTTTCGAAGATCACCACGCTGCGCCCGAAGGATTACAGCGAGGCCCGCACCATCGGTGAGCGGTTCCGCGAAGGAACCCCGGTCATCATGGACCTGGTGACCATGGACAACGCCGACGCCAAGCGGCTGGTCGACTTCGCCGCCGGGCTCGCGTTCGCGCTGCGCGGTTCCTTCGACAAGGTCGCCACCAAGGTCTTCCTGCTCTCACCGGCCGATATCGATGTCAGTGCCGACGAGCGCCGCCGCATCGCCGAGGCCGGCTTCTACGCTTATCAGTAGGTCCTAAACCGGACGGGTAGGCTGGCGTTTAGCGTCGCGCTGACCAGCAGCGGACGCGCTGTCGTCAAAGTCACACACCTGCCCACAGTGAGGTCAGCTCAGTTGGCGCTCTTCTTCGAGATCCTGGGATTCGCGCTGTTCGTGTTCTGGCTGCTGCTGATCGCCAGGGTCGTGGTCGAGTTCATCCGGTCGTTTTCCCGCGATTGGCATCCCAAGGGGCTGACGGTGGTGATCCTCGAGGTGATCATGACCGTCACCGACCCTCCGGTGAAGCTGCTTCGGCGGCTCATTCCACAGCTCACGATCGGCGCGGTGCGGTTCGACCTGTCGATCATGGTGCTGCTGCTCGTCGCCTTCATCGGCATGCAGCTCGCCTTCGGCGCAGCAGCCTGAGAACTGGCCCCCTGGCGCGGGTTTGGCGATCGCGACGGCTATCCGTGACCGTTTGCCGGGGTCGGCAATTCGACTGACGTACTGGTCGGAAGATTGAAATTCGCTCTTAATTATTGGCCTCCCATGCAACCGCAGGGTCTGGTGTGACAGGATGGGCGCCAGTTACGTTCCAGTAAGGCTCTACACTTTGAGATCGGTTGACGGTCCAAGACTCCAAGGGGGCAGACAATGCCGCTCACTCCAGCCGACGTCCACAACGTTGCGTTCAGCAAGCCGCCCATCGGCAAGCGTGGCTACAACGAGGACGAGGTCGACGCCTTTCTCGATCTGGTTGAGAACGAGCTGACCCGGCTCATCGAAGAGAACGCCGATCTGCGTCAGCGCGTCGCCGAACTGGACCAGGAGCTGGCCTCCGCCCGAGCCGGGGGCGGCGGTGTCGTACAGCCGACACAGACCATTCCCGTCTACGAGCCCGAGCCAGAACCCGAGCCCGTGCCTGCACCGCAGCCCGTGTTCCAGGCACCTCCGCAGGCTGCCGCACCGGTCAGCGAGGAGCAGCACCTCAAGGCCGCGAAGGTGCTCAGCCTGGCGCAGGACACCGCAGACCGGCTGACCGGCACGGCGAAGGCCGAGTCGGAAAAGCTCCTCGCCGACGCCCGCGCCCAGGCCGACGCCATGGTCAGCGAGGCCAGGCAGACCGCCGAGACCACGGTGGCCGAGGCCCGTCAGCGCGCCGACGCCATGCTGGCCGACGCGCAGACCCGGTCGGAGGCGCAGCTGCGCCAGGCGCAGGAGAAGGCCGACGCCCTCCAGGCGGACGCCGAGCGCAAGCATTCCGAGATCATGGGCACCATCAACCAGCAGCGCACCGTGCTGGAAGGCCGGCTGGAGCAGCTCCGCACATTCGAGCGCGAGTACCGCACCCGGCTCAAGACCTATCTGGAATCGCAGCTCGAAGAGCTCGGCCAGCGCGGTTCGGCCGCACCGGTCGATTCCAGCGCCAATAACGACGGCGGCGGCTTCAATCAGTTCAACCGGGGCAACAACTAGCTCATAACGCTGCTTCTACCACCTAGGGTTGGTCAATGCTGATCGTTGCGCTTGTGCTTGCAGTCATCGGCCTCGCGGCCCTGGTGACCGCTGTCGTCACTAGTAATGAGCTCATCGCTTGGGTGTGTATCGCCGCCAGCGTCATCGGCGTGGTGCTGCTCATCGTCGACGCGTTGCGGGAACGGTCCGGGAGCGGCGGCGGCGAAGAGCCTGCCGAGCAGGACGAAACAGAGCCCGAATACGCAGAAGACTATCCAGAGGAAGCCCCGGTGGCCGAGGAGGCCGAAGCCGAGAGCGATGCCGAAACCACTGCAGTCGAGCAGCACGACGAGGACATCAACAAGCGTTAAACCGTTGGCGTGGACAGCAATTCACGCACTTCGTCGTCGGTGACTTGGTGGAAGTCCTCGAAGACCTGACCGACAGCCTCGAATCCGGGCGGCATCGTCGCGCACACCACGTCGTCCGCTTCCTCGGCAAGCTGCCTGCACGCCGACGCCGGTCCCACCGGCACCGCGACAACGACCTTGGCCGGATTGGCGGCCCGCACCGCGCGTACCGCGGCGAGCATGCTGGCGCCGGTGGCGATCCCGTCGTCGACAAGGATCACCGTTTTGGCTGCGATGTCCACCGGCCCACGACCGCCGCGGTAGGCGCTCTCGCGGCGGTGGAGTTCCTCGGTTTCGCGGTCGATCGCGGTCTGCAGCTGTTCGTCGCTGATGCCGAGACTGCGCACCAAGCTGTCGTTGACCACCATGCCACCGCCGGTGGCGAGTGCACCCATCGCAAGTTCCTGCCATTGCGGTACACCGAGCTTGCGCACCAAGAACACGTCCAGCGGTGCCCGCAGCGCCGACGCGACCTCCCACCCGACGGGCACGCCGCCCCGCGCGAGGCCGAGCACCAACAGGTTGTCCTTGCCGCGGTAGGACACCAGCTCATCAGCCAGGACTTGGCCGGCTTCTCGGCGGTCCCGGAAGGTGCGCCTGGCATTTCGGCGGGCGAGCCCGCTCCATCCGCTCATCGCGATCTTTTCGATATCGGGGACATTTCAGCGTACGACTGTGGATACCCGGCTAGGGCGCAATCCATCGGGGCGACGGTTACGAATCTCTACGAACGGCTAAAAGACGGAGGAGCATGGGGATCGAATACGAAAGCGTCGTCGAACATCCGATCGCCGAGGTGTTCGCCTGGCACACCAGGCCCGGCGCGATGCCTCGGCTGGTGCCGCCTTGGCAGCCGATGAAAGTGGTGGCCGAGACGCAATCGCTGGCCGACGGACGGGCGGTGCTCGGCCTTCCTGGTGGACTGCGGTGGGTCGCCAAACACGATCCAGCGGGATTCGATCCGCCGCACCGATTCGTCGACGTGCTGTCGTCGGCGGGTCCGATGTCCTGGCCGGCGAGGGTAATCGGCTGGTGGCGGCACACGCATGAGTTCAGCGAGGCGCCCCGTGGAACCCGCGTGCGCGACCACGTCGACACCTCGATGCCCGCCGCGGCCCTGCGCTCGACCTTCGTGTACCGGCACAGGCAGCTCGCCGAGGATCTGGCCGCACACCGCGCCGCTGCCGACGCCGGCATGGCGCCGATGGTCGTCGCTGTCACCGGAGCCTCTGGTTTGGTCGGCGCCGCGTTGTCGGCCTTCCTGAGCACTGGCGGACATCGTGTGATCCGGCTCGTGCGCCGTCGTGCGCGCAACGAGCTTGAGCGCCAATGGAATCCGGATCGACCGGCACCCGGCCTGCTGTCAGGCGTCGATGCGGTGGTGCACCTGGCAGGTGCGCCGATCGCCGGTCGCTTCACCGACAGCCACAAGGCGGCGATCCGTGAAAGTCGCATCGACCCGACTTTTCGCCTCGCGGAGGCGGCCGCGGACGCCGACGATGGTCCGCGCACCTTCGTCAGTGCGTCGGCGATCGGCTACTACGGCTTCGACCGCGGTGATGCGCTGCTGTGTGAAGAAAGTGTGCGCGGCGACGGCTTCCTCGCCGATGTGGTCAGCGACTGGGAAGCGGCGACGGCGCCTGCCGCGGAGGCGGGACTGCGGGTGGTCACCGTGCGCACGGGAATCGTGCAGTCGGCGCGCGGCGGCACGCTGAAGCTGATGCGCCCGTTGTTCGCGGCTGGGCTGGGCGGCAGGCTCGGCGGCGGTGAGCAGTGGTTGTCCTGGATCGGGCTCGACGACTTGCTCGACGTCTACCACCGCGCCCTTTACGACAGTCGGTTGACCGGAGCGGTGAACGCCGTCGCGCCAACGCCGGTGCGCAACGCCGACTACACCAGGGTGCTCGCCGGGGTGCTGCACCGTCCGGCGGTGGTTCCTGTGCCGTCGCTCGGTCCGCGGCTGCTGCTGGGGCAGCAGGGGGCGCGTGAGCTCGCCGAGGCGAATCAGCGGGTCGTTCCGACGAAGCTGCAGACGCTCGGGCACCGCTTCCGGCGGTCAGGTCTCGAAGATGCGCTGGCTCATGAACTGGGGCATGGCTGACGGGCCACGTTGGTCAGGAAACCCCGAACCAAAGCGCGGATCCTCGTTGCCACGTCATCGGCGAGTTCAGTTGTGCGCTCGCGTAATTCGGCGTGGCTGAGTCCGGCGCCGACGACCTCACCGTCGCGGTCGTCGGCCAGCCATACGTCGAGTAGCTTCGCGTCGATCTCAGGGTGAAACTGCAGCGCCAGCGCGCGGCCGAGCACGAACGCCTGCGACGAGTTCGCGGTTCTGGCGATCTCGGTCGCGCCGGGCGGCAACGTCCACCGGTCGAAATGCCACTGGAACCACGATCCGCCGGGAACCAGCTCGGGCCGATCGCTGTCGACGTCGTACCAACCGATCTCAGGGACCGATGATCGCTCCACAGACCCGCCGAACGCCTCGGCCAGGAGTTGGCCGCCGAAGCAGACGCCGAGCAGCGAGACTCCCGCGTCGGCGGCGTCGCGCACCAGTTTCGTCTCACCGCCGACCCAGGTGCGGCGCAGCGCTTCGTCGTACACGGGCCAGCGCGCCCCGAGCGGGACGATCACGTCGTAGCCGACGGGGTCGGGGAAAGTCACATCGACGGCAGGGTCGTCGACGCGTTCGGCGGGGACGACGGTGAATGTGTCCACGTCGAAGCCGGATTCGGCGAACGCCTCGCCCAGCAGGGCTTCCGTCGCGAGATGTTCGTTGACTAGGAACAGGACCTTGGGTGCCACGCCGACATTATTTCTTTGGAGGCATGGGTGGCGCATCGTCGGGGGCGAGTTCCGCAGCGATCTTGCGGAACAGCGGGTCGGCCGCGTTGTTGTAGTCGCCCTGGTCGTCGAATGCTTCAGGGTTGAAGGTGACAGCGGCGGCGATTGCAATCTTCTGCGAAGGTAAATAGGCCTCGATAGCGCCGTAACCACCGAACAGGGGATTCTGCACCAGCCAGTTGCCGGAGATGACGATGCCGAGGCCATAGGTGTAGGCGTCGGTCATCTCGTCGCATGTGGTACAGCCGGGCTGCTTGTGAGTCTTGCCGCGCAGGTCGGCGGAAACCAGCTTCTTGTACGAGTCGGGGGTCAGCAGCTTGCCGGATCCGATGCCGACCGCCGAGGCCTCCATGTCATAGATGGTGGTCGTCTGGATGGCGCCGTGGGTGATCGTCCACGATGGATCCCAAAAACTCGACTCCTCGTAAAACGGTGTGCCAGAAGGAATCTTGAGAAAAGCCCGGCGTTCAGAGCTGAACGCGTGCAGAACAGGTGACGGGATCTCAGGCGTCAGCGAGTTCTTTGTGTTTGTCAGCCCGAGTGGCCGAAGCACTTTGTCGGACAGCAGCTTAGACATCTCCTCGCCGGTGGCCTTCTCCAGTGCCAAACCCAGTAGCACGTAGTTGGTATGGGCGTAGTTCCAGTTGGTGCCGGGTTCGTAGAGCAGCGGCTTATCGACGGCGTACCGCAGCATCTCGTGGACGGTCCAGCGCCGGAACGGGTTCGCGTAGAGCGCTTCGTTCATCGCGGTGTTGCCGATCACGTAGTCGACGTAGCCCGTCGTCATCTGCGCCAGCTGGCCCAGCGTGACGCGGTCGGCGTGCGGTATCTCGGGCAGCCATTTCGAGAGCTTGTCGTCGAGGCTCACCTTCTTCTCGTCCACGAGCTTGAGCAGCAGTGTGGAGACGTATGAGATGGCAACCGCACCGTTGCGGAAATGCATGCCGGTGGTCGCGGGAACACCGGTCATCGATTCACCGACGGCCTCGGTGACAACTTCCTTGCCGTCGACGGTCACCCGCACGATGACGGCCTTCAGATGCTCCTGCGCCATCGTGTCGCGCACGATCCGCATCACCGCATCCGCCTTGGGGCTCTCGGTGGTTGACGTCGGAGACTCGGGTGGAACGGCACGGGGCACGCAGCCGCCGGTCAGGACGAGGACGCAGAGTGCGGCGAGCAGGCGCCGGGCGACGGGCATGCCCCGGATACTGGCAGAGCGGCCGGGCAGGATTACTCATTTCGGGTATCCCCACAAAGTGGCAGAACTATCCGACTGGTTTCTCACCGACGCGGAACGCGGTAATTCGGCTTCCCGGATCCCCGCGTGGTGCGAGGGCAATCGCGCCGAGCCGCTGGTCCACGGTTCGACCTACTTCGACCATCTCGTCACCGAGGTCGAGGCGCTACGCGCGGGCGACTACCTGTTCTTCACGGACTGGCGGGGCGACCCGGACGAGAAGATGCGCGATGGCGGTCCGACCATCGCCGAACTGTTCTGTGCTGCGGCCGAGCGGGGCGTCGTCGTCAAGGGCCTGATGTGGCGGTCGCACCTGGACAAGTTGCAGTACAGCGAGGAGGAGAACCAGCACCTCGGTGAGGACATCGAACGGGCGGGTGGCGAGGTGCTGCTGGACCAGCGCGTGCGCTTCGGCGGGTCGCATCACCAGAAGTTGGTGGTCATCCGGCATCCTGGCGCACCCGAGCGCGACGTCGTATTCGCCGGCGGCATCGATCTGTGCCACTCCCGCCGCGACGACCTGTCGCACCGCGGCGACCCACAGGCGGTGCAGATGGCCAAGCACTACGGCGAGCGTCCGCCGTGGCATGACGTGCAACTGCGGCTACAGGGTCCCGTCGTCGGCGCGCTCGACACGACGTTCCGCGAGCGTTGGAACGATCCGGCACCGCTGGACATGCTGTCGCCGATAGCGTGGATTGAGGACAAGCTGCGTGGCGCGGATTTGACGCCGGGCGAGCTGCCCGACCAGCCGCCCGACCCGCCTCCCTGTGGGTCGCACGCGGTGCAGGTGCTGCGCACTTACCCCGATGCGCACTTCGAGTACGACTTCGCGCCGCACGGTGAGCGCAGCATCGCACGCGCTTACAACAAGGTGGTGCCGCGTGCCCGGCGGTTGATCTATGTGGAAGACCAGTATTTGTGGTCGAAGCGGGTGGCCAAGTTGTTCGCGCAAGCCTTGCGGGACAACCCCGGTCTGCATCTGGTGGCCGTCGTTCCTCGCTACGCCGATGTCGACGGGCGTCTCGCGCTGCCCCCCAACATGATTGGCCGTCGCCAAGCGCTGGAGACGTGTTTCGATGCCAGTCCGGAGCGGGTACATGTGTTCGATGTCGAGAACCATGAAGGCACGCCGGTGTACGTGCACGCGAAAGTGTGTGTCATCGACGACGTCTGGGCGTGCGTGGGCAGTGACAACCTCAATCGGCGGTCGTGGACGCATGACAGCGAACTGTCGTGCGCGGTAATCGATTCGGATAGTGACTTTGCGCGCGAGCTGAGGCTAAAAATGCTGCGCGAGCACCTGGACCGCGCATCCGATGGAAGCGAGGACGGCGGACTCGGCGATCCTGGTGCGGCGGTTGACGAGATCGTGGCCACGGCGAAGGCTTTGGATACGTGGCACGCCTCGGGATGTGAGGGCCCGAGGCCGCCGGGCCGACTGCGATCGCACAAAGCCGAGAAATTGGGCTGGTTGACCCGACTGTGGGCCGAGCCCGCGTACCGGCTCATCTACGACCCCGACGGCAGGTCGTGGCGCGATCGGGTCAAGAGCGAGTTGTGAACTCGACGGGCAGGCTTGCTGGACCGCTGATGCCGGTTATCGATTTCCACGGGACGAGGCCGGCGACCCGGATGTTGGGCATGCGACGCGCCATCGTCGTCAGGGCTTCGGCGAGTTCAATTCTCGCGAGGTTTGCCCCAAGGCAGTAGTGGATGCCGCCGCCGAAGGTCAGCATGGCAGGCGCATCACCGCGGGTGATGTCGAAGCGATCGGGTTCCGGGTACACCGCAGGGTCACGGTTGGCCGCAGCGGTATTGGCGATCACCAAGGTGCCGGCCGGGATCCGGAACCCGGCAAGTTCGACGTCCTCGACGGCGACACGGAACGTCGTGAAGATGACGGGGGAGAACCGCATCGCCTCCTCGACGGCCTTCGGCCCGAGCTCAGGTTGCTGCGCGAGCAGGGCCCATTGGTCGGGATGCTCGGAAAAGACCTGTACCGCCGCGGCAAGCTGGTTGCGGGTGGTGTCCGTCCCCGCCATGAGCATTGTCGCCGTCATGGCCAGCAGCTGGTCGTGCGTCAAGCGGTCGCCGTCGACCTCCGCGCGGATCATGTCGGACAGCAGGTCGTCGGTCAGTGCGTCACGCCTGCGGGCGACCATATCGTCGAGATAGTCCTCGAATGCGCGCCACGCGCGCAGGATGTCCGGCTCGTCCTTGGCGGCATTCCAGTCGAAGATCTTGAAGATGTCGTCGGCCCAGTCGGAGAACAGGTGCCAGTCTTCCGATGGCGTGCCGAGCATGGCGCAGATGATCGGGATGGGGTACTGCCTGGCGATGTCGGCGACCACATCGCAATGCCCAGTGCTCGCATGGTTTTCGACGAGTTGGGCGATGATGTCGGTGCAGGTCGTTCGTAGACGTTCGGCCGCCCTTGGGGTAAAGGCCTTTGACACCAGTCGTCGTTGACGGTGGTGCTCGGCACCATCAAGGCCAAGCAGGCCCTTGAGCGATATGTCCCACAGCTCGCCGGACGTGATTCCCTGGGCCGCAAGGGTCAAGCCCTTCGGCATGGCAAACCGGTCGTCACGTAGCACGGTGCGCACCAAGTCGTAGGTGAGGACCTCGGGTCCGTGCGGTCCCATGGCGATGGGGCCTTGTTGTCGCGCGCGGCCGATCAGCTCGTGTACTTCATCGGGACTTTGAGCGTGTTCGTAGGCGATGGTCGGCAAATCGGTCTGTGGAACGATGTCGATAGTCATGATCCGACTATCTGGCGTTTGCACCAGCACAAGATCGGTCGAAGGTCGTATTTCGCCCAGCAGGGGGTCGTAGATATACGCGCATTCGCTGATGTTTTGCCGTACGCGCTGGTCGCATGCTGGTTAGCATGAGCGCACCTGACTGGAGCGAGCTTGCTGTGAGCGGACTGCCGACCGGCACGGTGACGTTGCTATTGGCCGACGTCGAGGGGTCGACGCGGCTGTGGGAGACCCAGCCCGAAGCAATGACGGCGGCGATCGCGCGGTTGGACTCCACCCTGGCCGGGCTGATAGAAGTCCACGACGGTGTGCGTCCGGTTGAGCAGGGTGAAGGCGACAGCTTCGTATTGGCCTTCTCGCGGGCGAGTGACGCGGCGGCGTGTGCGCTGGCGTTGCAGCGGGCGCCGCTGGCTCCGATCAGGCTGCGCATCGGCGTCAACACCGGTGAGATCCAATTGCGCGACGAGGGCAACTACATCGGGCCGACGATCAACCGCACGGCCCGCCTGCGCGACCTGGGGCACGGCGGTCAGACGTTGGTGTCCGGCGCGACCGAGTCGATGGTCGTTGACCACCTTCCGGATGATGCTTGGCTGACAGATCTCGGCAGGCATCCTCTCAGGGACTTGCCGAGGCCGGAACGTGTTGTGCAGCTGTGCCATCCGGATATCCCGAACGAATTCCCTCCGCTGCGAACGACGAAGAGCGCTGCAGAACGGAATCTTCCGGCTCAGCTCACGAGCTTCATCGGTCGCGATGCGGAGACGGCGCAAGTGCGAACGCTTCTCGCGGAGAATCGACTAGTCACTCTGACGGGTGCGGGCGGGTCCGGCAAGACGCGCTTGGCGGTGCAGGTCGCCAGTGAATTCGGTGACGGAATCGCATATGTCGACCTGGCGCCAATCACACACCCCGACCTCGTGCCGGTGACGGCGGCCCGTGCCCTCGGCCTGCCGGATCAGCCTGGCCGGTCGGCGACGGAGACGGTCGTTCGATTCATCGGCGACCGCCGGCTGCTGATGGTGTTGGACAATTGCGAACACCTGCTGGATCCGTCGGCCGTTCTCATCGACACATTGCTGGCCGAATGCCCCGCGATGACCTTGTTGGCGACGAGTCGTGAGCCCATCGGGGTGGCAAGCGAGGCGACCTGGCGTGTGCCGTCGCTGTCGCTGGACGGCGAGGCGATCGACCTGTTCGCCGACCGTGCCCGCAAAGTTCGGCCCGACTTCAGCGTGACCGATGACAACTTGGGTGCGGTGACCGAGATCTGTCATCGACTCGACGGCATGCCACTCGCTATCGAGCTTGCCGCGGCGCGGATTCGGGCGCTTTCCGTGGATGACATCGTCGCGAGCCTGCACGATCGCTTCCGGCTCCTGACCGGTGGCGCGCGAACCGCGGTGCGCCGTCAGCAGACACTACGCGCGTCTGTGGATTGGTCGCACGCGCTACTCACCGAACCGGAACGCGTCCTGTTCCGTCGGTTGGCGGCGTTCATGGGCGGCTTCGATTTGGACGCTGCGGAAGCTGTCGGGGGCGGTGGCGACGTCGAGCGATATCAGGTACTCGACCAACTCACCCTTCTCGTCGACAAGTCGCTCGTCGTCGCCGAAAGCACCTCAGGGCCAACGCGATACCGCCTACTGGAGACAGTCCGGCAGTACGGCCAGGAGAAGCTGGGGGAGTCAAGCGAGGCAGACGTCGTCCGCACCCGTCACCGCGACCACTACACGTCCATGGCGGCCGCACTCGACAGGCCGAACCGCGACGACCATGAACGACGACTCGATCGGGTCGAACTCGAGATTGACAATCTGCGGGCCGCATTCGCATGGAGCGGCGAAAACGGAGATTTAGAGCAAGCATTGAGGTTGGCGTCGTCGCTACAGCCGCTGTGGTTGGCGCGCGGCCAGATCCTGGAGGGACTCGCGTGGCTCCAGGCGGCCCTCACTGGCGCGGATGACGGCGCGCCACCGGCAGACCGAGCACGGGCCCTGGCCGATAAGGCGATGCTCGAGTCCTGGTTGGCTGCCGGAAGCGAGGATCAGGCCGAAGAAGCGCTGACGATCGCACGCGAGATCGGCGAGGCGGCGCTTCTCGCGCGTGCACTCACGGCCAGCGGCTGTGTGCGCGGGCACAACTCGAAGGCGGCCCATCCCTATCTCGCCGAGGCAATCGGCCTTGCGAGGAAAGTCGATGATGCGTGGTTGGTCAGTCAGATCCTGGGCTGGCAAGCGTACGGCAAGATGATGATGGCCAACCCCGGCATCGGGCTCCCGGCCGCCGAGGAAGCGCGAGATTTCGCCGATTCGATCGGCGATCGCTTCGTATCGAGGCAGTGTCGCTGGTGCCTCGCTTATGTCCTGTTCTGGCGCGGTGACGTGGCCGACTCGGCCGCACAATTCGAAGAGGTCGCCGAGGAGGCCGAATCCGTTCATGACTTGATGTGGAGCAGCATGAACAGATCCGGCCTGGGCTGGCCGCTCACATACCAAGGCCAGACGGACGCGGCCGAAGCCGCTGCGGCGAAAGCCATTGAGATGACTGCCGAGATCCGCGGACTGCAACTCGGCCACGCCTACATGACGACCGCTCTGGCCGCGCTGGCGGCCGGTGACGCCGAGCGGGCCAATGCCGCGAATGAATTGGCTGTGCCGCTGCTGAATTCTCAGCCTGAAATCGCGGCAATGAACAGTCACGTCACCGCCGAGATCGCCCTTGCGCTAGGCGACCTCAGCGACGCTCGGCGGTCGGCTGACGAGTCGATCGCGGCTACGCCGCACAGGCCGTGCCAGGCGGTCATGGCGCTGACCGTTCGCGCGCGGGTCGCGATCGCGGAGAGCCAGCCCGAACTGGCCGAAGAATGCGCTCATAAGGCCCTGGCGCAGTGTGCCGCTGTCGAGTCCTATCTCGCGGTCCCCAATATTCTCGAGTGCCTCGCAGGGCTGGCCGGGAGTTCCGATCGTCATGCGGAGGCGGTGCGCCTAATGGGTGCCGCCGATGCCGTGCGACAACAATTCGGTCTCGTGCGGTTCAAGATCTATGACGACGACTACCACACCGCTGTCGCGTCGCTACGTGAGACGTTGGGCGACAATGACTTTGAATCCGCCTGGAACGAAGGCGCTGCATTGTCTGTGGATGAGGCGATCGCCTATGCGCAGCGAGGCCGCGGTGAGCGTAAGCGGCCGTCGAGTGGCTGGGCATCGCTGACCCCAACGGAGCTCGATGTCGTCCGGCTGGTCAGCGAGGGCCTGCCCAACAAGGACATCGCCACCCGACTCTTCGTCTCACCTCGCACGGTGCAGACCCACCTCACGCACGTCTACACCAAGCTCGGACTGACTTCGCGTGTCCAGCTGGCACAAGAGGCTGCTCGGCACACCTGATCTACGCGGTTTCGCCGATGTATTGCGCCATGTCAGGGCCGCATGCTGGCTAGCATGACGCAAACCGAATGGAGCGATCTGGGTGTGAGTGACCTGCCGACCGGGACCGTGACGTTGCTCCTTGCCGACGTCGAGAGTTCGACGCGGCTGTGGCAGACCCGGGCGGATGAGATGACGTCGGCCGTCGCAGCCCTTGACCGGACGCTCACCGAACTGACCGCCGCTCACAACGGTGTGCGTCCCGTTGAGCAGGGTGAGGGCGACAGCTTCGTGATCGCGTTCGCGCGGGCAAGCGACGCCGTGGCGTGTGCCGTCGATCTGCAGCGCGCGCCTCTGGCCCCGATCCGGCTTCGGATCGGCCTGCACACCGGTGAGGTGCAACTGCGCGACGAGGGCAACTACATCGGGCCGACCATCAACCGAACAGCTCGCCTGCGTGACCTCGCGCACGGGGGACAGACGGTGCTCACGGCGACGACCCAGGACGTCGTGCTCGACCACCTTCCCGACGGTGTCTGGCTGATTGAGCTCGGCGCGTTCCCACTTCGTGACCTACCTCGCCCCGAGCGGGTCGTGCAGTTGTGCCACCCCGACCTGTGCAACGAGTTCCCTCCGCTTCGAACTCAGACGGCCGTTGCGGCGCAGCGCCTGCCGGTGCAACTGACCAGTTTCGTGGGACGAAGCGGTCAGATCGCAGACGTGCGTGAGCTGTTGGCCGGCAACCGGCTCGTGACGTTGACAGGCGCAGGCGGTGTCGGGAAGACGCGAATGGCGCTGGAGATCGCGGCTGCAGTCACAGGCGAATTCGATGACGGCACACGCTATGTCGATCTGGCGCCGATCACCGATCCGAATGTCGTCCCAGTCGCAGTGGCTCGTGCGCTTGGGCTGCCCGACCAACCCGGTCGCTCGACAATGGAAACGATCGTCAGATCGATCGGCGAGCAGCGGATGTTGGTGGTGCTGGACAACTGCGAGCACCTGCTGGATGCAAGCGCTGAACTCGTCACCGCCTTGGCGGGGGCGTGCGCCGGCGTGACGCTCCTGACGACAAGCCGTGAACCGATCGGGGTTGCCGGAGAGTCGACCTGGCGGGTGCCGTCGCTGACATTGTCGGATGAGGCCGTGGAACTGTTCGCCGATCGCGCGAGACTCGCACGGCCCGACTTCCGCATCGCCGCAGACAATCTCGCGTTGGTCACCGAGATATGCCGTCGCCTCGACGGGATGCCGCTTGCGATCGAGTTGGCGGCGGCACGCGTGCGCGCGTTATCGCTCAACGAGATACTCGACAGCCTGCACGACCGGTTCCGACTGCTGACGGGCGGCTCGAGAACCGCGGTCAGGCGTCAGCAGACGCTTAGGGCGTCTGTCGATTGGTCACACGCGCTGCTGTCCGAACCCGAACGCGTCTTGTTCCGAAGACTCGCGGCGTTCGTCGGCGGGTTTGACCTGAGCGCCGCTCAATCGGTTACCGGCTCGAGCGATGTCGAGCGCTACCAGGTGCTCGATCAGTTGACCCTGCTCGTCGACAAGTCGCTGGTGGTGGCCGAAGGTGCAAACGGTCAAACCCGGTACCGCTTGTTGGAGACGGTGCGCCAGTACGCATCCGAGAAGCTGGGGGAGTCGGGCGAGGCCGCAGAGATCCGCACTCGTCATCGCGGTTATTACACGTCGATGGCGGCTGAGTTGGACAATCCTCCGGCCGGATGTCACGAAAAGCTACTCGGACAGGCCGAATTGGACATCGACAACTGCCGGGCCGCGTTCGCATGGAGCCGGGAGAACGGGGACGACGGGGCCGCGACGCAACTGGCGTCGTCGCTGCTGCCGTTGTGGATCGCGCGCGGTCGCATCGTCGAGGGAATGTCCTGGTTCGAAACGCTGCTCGCCGATCAAGGCGCCGGTGACGCGGATATCGCACCGGCGGTGCATGCGCGGGCTTTGGCCGACAAGGCACTGCTCGACGCGTGGGGCATCATGTCCGACAGGTTGGATCAGGCCGAGCAGGCGTTGACCATTGCACGGCAGGTCGGTGATCCCGCACTGATTGCCCGAGCGCTGACTGCGTGCGGCAGCATCGTTGCCTACGAAACCGAGCTGGCGCAGCCGTACTTCGCCGAAGCGAGCGCCCTCGCGCGCGAACTCGACGACAAGTGGCGGTTGAGTCAGATCCTCGGATGGCAGAGCTATGCGGCGTTTTTCGGGGGGGATCCCAAGGCCGGCTATGCGGTTGGTGTGGAAGGACGCGATCTTGCCGATTCGATCGGAGACCGCTTCAGCTCACGGTTCTGCCGCAACTGGGGGATCAATGCCCCGCTGTGCCAGCGTGGCGAACTGGTTGGAGCGACCGAAGTGTGCAAAGAATTGCTGACCGAGGCCATCGCCGCGTCCGATGTGCTCTCGCAGTTTCTTGCACTCCAAAGCTTGTGCGTTAACTACGCGTTCCGGGGCGAAATCGATTCCGCAACAGCATGTGCCGAATCTCTCCTCGAGGCGGGTGCGGATCTCACAGGGTTTCTCGGAGGGACCAGCCATATGGTTCCGGGCTTGGTGGCCTTGGCCGCGGGCGATGCCGCCGCCGCCGAGGATCGTTTCCAAGCGGGGTGGCCGCTCGTCAGCGTTCACCAGGTGGCGTGCGCGATATTCATGCCATGGCGTGGCGAGGCCGCGCTCGCCGCGGGCGACTTCACTGCTGCGCGCAAATGGGCCGACGATGCTGCAGCGACCACGAGCGGATACCAGCTGGCGGTGGCCCTGATCACACGCAGCCGCGTCACGATTGCGCAGGGCGAGCTAGAGCAAGCCGAGCGCGATGCCTACGACGCACTCGGCATCGCTGCCGAGGCCGACGTGCAACTAATCATTCCCGAAATACTGGAATGTCTTGCCCGGGTAGGTGTGCTTGCCGCCAATCATCTCGAGGCGGCGCGAATGTTCGGCTCGGCCGACGCCATTTGGCAACGAATCGGCGGTGCCCGCTTCAAGGTTCACCAGGCTCGCCACGACGAGTCGGTGGCGACGCTGCGTGAGGCAATGGGCGACAACGACTTCGACGCGGCCTGGGCAGAAGGCGCAGCGTTGTCGACCGAGGAGGCCGTCGCCTACGCGCAGCGTGGGCGCGGCACACGCAAGCGGCCGTCGAGCGGCTGGGCGGCGCTGACCCCGACCGAGCTCGACGTGGTTCGGCTGCTGAGTGACGGGCTCGCCAACAAGGACATCGGCGAACGGCTCTTCATCTCGCCGCGGACTGTGCAGACCCACCTCACGCACGTGTACGCCAAGTTGGGTCTGACCTCGCGGGTCCAACTGGCACAAGAGGCCGCCCACCACGGGTGAAGGAATCTGTCGGGGGGTTTGTTTAGTATCGAATGTATGTTCGATCTGGGCGTGTTGGCGGCGGTGGATCCGCATGCTGATGAGGCGGCGTTGATCGAGCAGATCGCCTGGTTGGAGCGGGTGAAGTCGGCTGCATCGGCGGGTCAGGCTCGTGCTGCGGCGGCGTTGGACGAAAAGCGGCGCGCTGATGAGGCTGCCGCCGGGGTACCGAAGGCCAAGCAGGGTCGTGGGGTGGCCAGTGAGGTGGCGTTGGCGCGACGGGATTCCCCCGCGCGCGGCGGTCGGCATCTGGGGCTGGGCAAGGCGTTGGTGCACGAGATGCCCCACACCCTGGCCGCGCTGGAATCCGGTGCCCTCTCGGAGTGGCGCGCCACCTTGATCGCACGGGAATCGGCCTGCCTGGCCGTTGAGGACCGCCGCGTGTTGGATGCCGAGTTGTGCGCCGATGTGAGCAAGCTCGAGGGCAAGGGGGATGCGCGGATCGTCGCGGCGGCCAAGGAGATCGCCGCCCGGCTGGATGCCCAAGCGGTGGTGGACCGGGCGGCTAAAGCCGAGGCCGACCGCACCGTGACGATTCGGCCGGCGCCGGACTGCATGACCTATGTGACCGCGCTGTTGCCGGTGGCCCAAGGGGTCGGGGTGTATGCGGCGCTGAAGCGTTCGGCGGATTCGACGTTTGATGACCGCTCCCGCGGGCAGGTGATGGCCGACACGCTGGTCGAGCGGGTGACCGGGCGCCCGGCCGAGCAGCCTGAACAGGTGGCGCTGAATTTGGTGATGTCGGATTCCGCGTTGTGGGGCCAAGACAACGCGCCGGCGGTGCTGGATGGTTATGGGCCGATTCCGGCGTCGGTGGCCCAGGGCCTGGTGCGCGATGCGGTGGTCGATGAGTCCTCGTTGGCCACGCTGCGGCGGCTGTATCGCGATCCCAAGAGTGGGGCGTTGGTGGGCATGGAGTCGCGGTCGCGGTTCTTCCCAAAGGGTTTGGCGGCATTCATTGGCATTCGGGACGGAACATGTCGCACGCCATACTGTGATGCGCCGATTCGTCATCGTGACCACGCCACACCGCGCAACCGTGGTGGACCCACCAGCGCCACCAATGGGTTGGGGGAGTGTGAACGGTGCAACTACACCAAGGAAGCACCGGGCTGGCAGGTGACCGCAGGCGACGACAACGGTGTACACACAGCCGAATTCGTCACACCCACCGGTGCCCGATACCGCTCGACAGCACCGCCACTACCTGGGGCACCCTTGATCACCGTCAGCGAAGTCGAAATCCGAATCGGCATCGCAATGACCGACCTACACGCCGCCTAAACGGTAGCGCCGCTCTGGTCGGCCGGCGCCATACTGAAGCCGTAACTCCAGTGCTCCGGTGCCGAGGTAGTGCTCGAGATAGCGGCGGGCGCTGACACGCGAAATTCCCACCAAATCAGCGCATTCGGCCGCCGACACCTCACCGGCGTCCCGCACCGCGTCCAATACCAACTTGCCTGTCTCGGCGCCAAGCCCCTTCGGCAGCACCTCGTGCGGCGAGGTGGCGGTGGGTCCGCCGAACAGAGAGTCGATCAACGACTGGTCGACGCCACCTGCGGATTCCAGTGCATCGGCGCGGACGGCGAACGCCTCCAGTTTCGCCTTCAGTTGGGGAAACTCGAACGGCTTGATCAGATAGTCGGCGGCGCCGCCGTCGAGGGCGCCCTTCACAGTGTCGAGTTCGCGGGCCGCCGTGATCATGATGACGCCAACTCGATCGCCGTCGGATCGCAGTCGCTGCAGCACGTCCAGGCCAGTCATGTCCGGGAGATACACGTCGAGCAGGATCAGTTGCGGCCGAAGCTCTTTAGCCGCCAATAGAGCCTCGGCTCCGGTCCTGGCGACGCCAACAGCCCGAAAGCCGGCGACCTGCTCGACGAACCGGCGGTGGATCTCGGCGACCATGAAATCGTCGTCGACCACCAATACGTCACGCATGTGCGGCCCGCTCAGCCGAAACCGTGGCCGTGTCGACGGGCAGCCGCACCACAAACTTCGCACCGCCCGAAGGGCCGTCGCTGACCTCAACCGTCCCCCCGTGCTGGGCGGTGACCAGCCTGACCAACGCCAAGCCGATGCCTCGGCCGCCAGGGACATCGGGTTTCGATGTGACACCGCGGGCGAAGATCGCCTCCCGAAGATGTTCGGGGACACCGGGTCCAGAGTCGGCCACCGAAATCGTCAGGCCGCCGCCGTCCTGGATGGTCACTGCGACCGTCGACGGGTCGGACCCCACCGACACCTCGACCGCATTGTCGATGAGATTGCCAAGCAGGGTGATCACATCGGTAGCGAGTGCGGGGTCCAACGCTCCCAGATGTGATTCGCTTCCGATCTCCAGCGACACGCCGCTTTCAGCGGCCAGGGTGGTCTTGGCGATCAACAACGCCGCTACGGCAGGATCGGAAATCCGTTTCGTCACCGCGTCGCTGATCTCTGCTCGCCGCCGCGTCAACGTACCCACCAGGTCGCGCACCGAGTCGTACTCACCGAGCTGCACCAGGCCTGAGATCGTATGCAGCTGGTTGGCGAACTCGTGCGTCTGCGCGCGCAGCGTGTCGGTGACACTCTTGTGCGACGACAACTGTCCCTGCAGCGCAGCAAGTTCGGTGCTGTCACGCATGGTCGTCACTGTTCCGATCCGCTGGCCCTGGCTCGTCGCCGCTTGCCGGTTCAACGCCAAGACGCGGGTCCGGGTCGCGATCACGACGTCGCGCTCGTCCTCGCCGGACAACAGAAAATCGACGACAGCAGGTTCGAGACCGACACTGTCGACACGCCGACCCACCGCCGATGCGTCCACCCCGAGTAACTCCTGCGCGCTGTCGTTGAGCAGTGTGATGTCGCCCTCGTTGTTCACCGCGACCACGCCCTCGCGGATGCTGTGCAGCAACGCTTCCCGATGCTCGGCAAGGCCGGCGATTTCGGCGATCTCCAGCCCGCGGGTCTGCCGTTTGATCCTTCGCGACAACAGCCACGACGCCAACAGTCCCAACGCCGCACCCAAGCTGAGATAGATCAGCAGCCGCTCGCCGGCGCCGCTGAGCAGTTCCCACACCGACGGGTACCGCTCGCTGACCGAAGCGACGGCCAGCACGTCGCCGTTGGTGGACAGTATCGGCACCTGGCCGACCAGGTTGTGCACACCGTCGATGTCGTCGTCGCCGAACCATGCCCTGCCCTCATCGGCGCGGCTCGGCCCGAGGTCCATCCGCCGACCGATGCGCTCCGGGTCCGAAGACACCCGCACGGTTCCACCCGGATCGAGGATCTCCGCCAGGCCCGCTCCCGACAGTGCGACGGCGCGGTCCACCTCCGGCGCGAGTACACGTGAGGCGAAAGGGTCGCCGTAGCGATCCCGCACGACCGGAGTCGACGCCATGTTCTCGGCGACGGCGATCATCCGCTGCCCACGCACGTCGCGGAACTCTCGCGTCGACTGCGTCACTGACACCGCGGCAACGGCCACCAGAACGACGGCGACCACCAGCAACTGGAAGACCAGGAACTGGCCGGCCAGGCTGCGGAAGCTACGAATCGGTGACTGCACTGTTCTAAATGACCAAAACTTCCTTTGCGTTCTCATCAGTGACGTGGGTCACTGCCGGGGTCCAGTATTGCTGAGCATCACAACTGAAGTGATTGGGGACGACGTGAAGTTGACGCGGGCAAGGGCGATCTTGGTGATCGCCATGATCGCGGCGCTGCTGGTGACGGCCTGCGGTGTCACACGCGGTGAAGAGGAGCGCGGCTTTCACCGGCTGCGCATGATGGTGCCCAACAGCCCCGGCGGGGGCTATGACCTGACGGCACGCACCGCCGTGAAGATCATGCAAGACGACGACATCACCGGGCGCATCGAGGTCTTCAACGTCATCGGTGCAGGAGGCACGGTCGCGATGGCCCGGCTGATGAACGAAAAAGGCAACAACGACCTCATGATGACGATGGGGCTCGGCGTTGTCGGCGCCACCTATACCAACGGGTCCAAAATCAAGGCGTCCGATGCGACGGCACTGGCGAAGCTGATCGAGGACCCGGGTGCGGTCTTCGTCCCCGCCGATTCGCCGTTCAAGACGATCCAGGATTTCGTCGCGGCATGGAAAGCGGATCCGAGCAAGGTGACGATCGGCGGCGGTTCGTCACCCGGCGGGCCCGACCACCTGTTCCCGATGGAGCTGGCCAAGGCCGTTGGCGTCGAACCGAAATCGGTCAACTTCGTCACCTACGATGGCGGCGGCGATCTGCTGACCGCGCTGCTCGGCAAGAAGATCACCGTCGGGACGTCGAGTCCCGGTGAACTCATCGACCAGATCGAGGCGGGTCAGTTGCGGGTGCTCGCGGTGTCCAGCGAGAAGCGAGTCGAGGGTATCGACGCCCCAACCCTCAAAGAGTCGGGAATCGACCTGACATTCGCCAACTGGCGCGGAGTTCTTGCGCCACCGGGGATTTCCGATGACGCCAAACAGGCGATGGTGAAGGTTCTCGAGGAGTTGCATGGCACGCAGCAATGGAAGGAGGCGCTGGTGAAGAACGGCTGGACCGACGCGTTCATAACCGGTGCGCAGTTCGAACAGTTTCTGAAGGATCAGGACAACCGGGTTTCGTCGACCCTGACCGAGCTGGGGCTGATATGACGACCACCGAAGAATCGAAAGTGCCCGAGGTCGCCAAACCCGTCGATAAGGCGCAGTACATCGTTTGTGCGGTGCTCGTCGCGGTCGGTGCGTTCCTGACCTACGACGCCCTCACGCTCGACGCCGGTTTCGCCAAGGTGGACCCGGTCGGACCGAAGTTCTTCCCGCTGGCCATCGGCATCATCCTCATCGTGCTGGCCGTCATCCTTGCGATCGCTATCCCGCGCGGATCGGTCGGAGAGGCGGACGCGGGCGAGGACGTCGACCCGAACAGCCCCGGCGACTGGCGCACGGTCGGGATGCTCGTCGGCTTGTTCGTTGCGGTGATCCTGCTTGTCGGGCCGCTCGGCTGGGTGATCACCGGCACGCTGTTGTTCGCCGGTGCGGCAACGATCCTTGGCAACCGGCACTACGTTCGCAACATCGCCATCGGCGCGGTGCTGTCGCTGATCAGCTTCTACGCCTTCTACTCCGGACTCGGGATCCCACTGCCCGCAGGCATTTTGGACGGAATTCTCTGACATGGACAACTTCAACTGGCTGCTCCAGGGCTTCGCGGAGGCCGCGACCCCGATGAACCTGCTGTACGCCGTGATCGGCGTGCTGCTCGGAACCGCCGTCGGGGTGCTTCCCGGCATCGGCCCCGCCATGACGGTGGCGTTGTTGCTGCCCATCACCTACAACGTCAGCCCAAGTGCGGCGTTCATCATGTTCGCGGGCATCTTCTACGGCGGCATGTACGGCGGGTCGACCACGTCGATCCTGTTGAACACACCGGGTGAATCGTCGTCGGTCATCACCGCGATCGAGGGCAACAAGATGGCCAAGGCCGGCAGAGCCGCACAGGCGCTGGCGACCGCGGCCATTGGTTCATTCGTCGCAGGCGCCATCGGCACCGCGCTGTTGGCAGCTTTCGCGCCACCGATCTCCAAATTCGCTGTGACGCTGGGTGCGCCGTCCTATCTCGCGATCATGCTGTTCGCGCTTGTCGCTGTCACCGCGGTGCTTGGCGCCTCCAAGCTTCGCGGAGCCATCTCGCTGTTTCTCGGCTTGGCGATCGGCGTCGTCGGCATCGACTTCCTCACGGGTCAGCCGCGTGCGACGTTCGGTCTGCCTCAGCTGTCCGACGGAATCGACATCGTGGTCATCGCGGTCGCGATCTTCGCGCTCGGCGAGGCGCTCTGGGTGGCCGCCCACCTGCGACGCAGGCCAGCCGACGTCATTCCGGTGGGCCGGCCGTGGATGGGACGCGACGATTGGGGGCGTTCCTGGAAGCCCTGGCTGCGCGGCACCGCGTTCGGCTTCCCGTTCGGGGCCCTGCCCGCAGGCGGGGCGGAGCTGCCGACGTTCCTGTCCTACATCACCGAGAAGCGGCTTTCGAAGCACAAGGACGAATTCGGCAAGGGTGCCATCGAAGGTGTCGCCGGACCCGAGGCGGCCAATAACGCCTCGGCCGCAGGCACTTTGGTGCCCATGCTCTCGCTCGGTTTACCGACCAACGCTACGGCGGCCGTCATGCTCACCGCATTCGTGTCGTACGGGATTCAGCCCGGCCCAACGCTTTTCGAAAAGGAGCCGCTGCTGATCTGGACGTTGATTGCCAGCCTGTTCATCGGCAACTTCCTGCTGTTGGTGATCAATCTGCCACTGGCACCGCTGTGGGCCAAGCTGTTGCGGACACCAAGGCCCTACCTCTATGCAGGGATCCTCTTCTTCGCCACGCTGGGTGCGCTCGCCGTCAATGTGCAGGCGCTGGACCTGGTGCTGCTGCTGGTGTTCGGGTTGGTCGGCCTGATGATGCGGCGATTCGGACTGCCGGTACTGCCGTTGATCATTGGGGTGATTCTGGGCCCACGCATCGAGCGACAGCTACGACAATCACTGCAACTCGGTGGCGGGGACTGGATAAGCCTTTTCAAGGAACCCGTCGCGATCACCGTGTACGTGCTGATGGCGATACTGCTGCTGATGCCGTTGGTGCTCAAGCTGCTGCATCGCCCCGAAGAAACACTCCTGATCGTCGAAGACGACAAGGATCAGAGAGAGAAGGCGGAAGCATGATTGTCGTCGGATACAGCGCCGACCCGTACGGCAGGGCCGCGCTCGAGCACGGCATCGAAGAGGCGAAGCTGCGCGGCACCACCCTGAAGGTGATCAACTCGACGACCGGGGAGGCCTACTCGGATCCTCGCTTCGCGAGGTCCGGTGAGGTTCACGATGTCGAAAAGCGTCTCGCGGACTGCGGGGTGGAATTCGAGTTGACTCAGCCCGTCGGCGTCGACACCGCCGAGGAGCTGTTGAAGGCGATGGACAGCCACGACGCCGAGCTGCTGGTGATCGGCATCCGGCACCGCACCCCGGTCGGAAAGCTGCTGCTGGGAAGCGTTTCGCAGCAGCTTCTCCTTGAATGCCCCAAACCGGTGCTCGCGGTCAAACCCGCCGAAAACTAACAGACCCCCACGGTCGTCATGTTCGCGGAAGTCGTGGCATGTCCGCCGGTCGTGGTGGTGTTGGTCGATACTCCTCGACTCGTGCGCAGATGACTTGGATCTTGAACTGATGCCATGCCGTCTGCCCGTCATCAGGAGGCATGCGACCGGTAATCGTGTACGTGCCATCGACTTCGGTCGCCCAAGCCTCGTTTGGGTCATTGATGAAACCGTTGACGGCCATATGGCGGAAGCCAGCCGCCCTGACGATTAGTCGATTCTCTTGACCGAGCTGCACGCGGATCAGCTTCTTGGCGCCTTCGGCTGCATTGATGAGTAGCGTGCCGTCGATCTGGTTGGCGCAGGAAACCTCACCATTAATCGTGTACGTCTTGCCGTCGAAGATGACCGTCGTGACGGCAGGTTTCCCACCGTTGGCCGAACAACCGACCAGCATTGCGAGCAGAAGGGCAGCGACAGCGCGCATGCGTGCAGTATGGCGGGTACTGCGTGACGCAGGCCACACCGCTTGAACTGCGCAAACACCGCTCACCGTGGGGGATGTTACGCGGTGAGCATGAGTTTTCCTCGCGATAACGTCCGTGGAAACCACCCGGTAACAGGCCCGGCAGACCATGAGCGCATGGCGGTGACCCGTACGGCGTGCTCGTATTGTGGCGTCGGCTGTGGCATCCAGATCGAAACCACCGCCGATCCCGATTCGGGCAAGCCCGTCATCGCCCGGGTCTTCGGGGACAGGCTGCACCCCGCGAACGTAGGCCGGCTATGCACAAAGGGTGCCACCCACGCCGACATGATGGCCGCCGACGATGGTCGGCTGAAGTCGGCGCTGCTGCGCCCTACGCGCGGTGACGAACCCGTCCCCACACCCGTCGACGACGCCGTTGCCGAGGCGGGCAGGCGGTTGCGCGCGATCATCGACGAGCACGGCCCGGACGCCGTCGCGCTCTACGTCTCCGGCCAGATGTCGATCGAGGCGCAGTATCTGGCTACCAAACTGGCCAAGGGCTTCGTGCAGACGGTGCACATCGAATCCAACTCGCGGCTCTGCATGGCCAGCGCGGGGACCGGGTACAAACAATCCCTCGGCGCCGACGGCCCGCCCGGATCGTACGCCGACTTCGATTGCGCCGATTTATTTTTCGTCATCGGCTCGAACATGGCGGACTGCCATCCCATTCTGTACCTGAGGATGGCCGACCGGCTCAAGGCGGGCGCCAAGCTGATCGTCGTGGACCCGCGTCGCACCACCACCGCTGAACGCGCGGACCTGTTTCTGCAGATCAAACCCGGCACCGACCTGGCGCTGCTCAACGGTTTGTTGCACCTGCTCGTCGAAAACGGGGACATTGACGCCGAATTCATCGCCGAGTACACCGACGGCTGGGACGCCATGCCCGCGTTCCTGGCCGACTACCCGCCGCACCGGGTCGCCGAGATCACCGGCCTAGGTGAATCCGACATCCGCACCGCCGCCCAGATGATCGCCGAGGCGGGGGAGTGGATGAGCTGCTGGACGATGGGGCTCAACCAGAGCACGCACGGCACGTGGAACACGAACGCAATCTGCAACCTGCACCTGGCCACCGGTGCGATCTGCAGGCCTGGCAGTGGGCCGATGTCGCTGACCGGGCAGCCCAACGCGATGGGTGGCCGCGAAATGGGTTACATGGGGCCCGGATTGCCGGGCCAACGTTCGGTGCTCTCCGCTGACGACCGCGCGTTCGTCGAGACGCAGTGGGGCCTTGAGCCGGGCACCATCCGCTCCGAAGTCGGACCGGGCACCATCGACATGTTCGAACAGCTCGCCGACGGTGACATCAAGGCATGCTGGATCATCTGTACGAACCCCGTTGCCACGGTTGCTAATCGGAAGACCGTGATCACCGGGCTGGAGGCTGCGGAGCTCGTCATCACCCAGGACGCGTACCGCACCACTGCGACGAACCCATACGCCGATATCGTGCTGCCTGCGACGCTGTGGGCCGAATCCGACGCCGTCATGGTCAATTCCGAGCGGAATCTGACCCTGCTGCAGCAGTCCATCCCGCCTGCAGGCCAGGCTCGCCCGGACTGGCAGCTGATCTGCCAGGTCGCCGCGCATATGGGCTTCGGGGAACATTTCAACTACGAGTCCAGCGAGCAGATCTTCGACGA
This sequence comes from uncultured Actinomycetota bacterium, assembly GCA_963766465.1. Taxonomy (GTDB): domain Bacteria; phylum Actinomycetota; class Actinomycetes; order Mycobacteriales; family Mycobacteriaceae; genus Mycobacterium. Next base: position 492,586 of record CAVXZT010000006.1, on the reverse strand, counting down.
GATCCGCCGGTTCGCCAACCCGAAAACCGGCTACGACCTGCGCGGCGCCAGCTACGCGCGGCTTCGGCAGACGCCGCTGCAGTGGCCGTGCCCGCCCGAGGACGACAACGACCGCCACCCGATCCGCTACCTCAACGACGGCGTCAGCCAGCACTTGCACGTCGACGAGAACGGTCACCGCCCTCGGCTCGCGTTCGCGACCCCGTCACGGCGCGCGGCATTCTTCGCCCGCCCGCACATGGATGCGCGCGAACTGCCCGACGACGACTTCCCGCTTGTGCTCAACACCGGCAGGCTGCAGCACCAATGGCACACGATGACCAAGACCGGCAAGGTCGACAAGCTCAACAAGCTCGACAATGGACCGTTCGTCGAGATCCATCCCGTCGACGCCGTCGCGCTCGACATCATCGGCGGAGCGGCCGTCGAGCTGACGTCGCGCCGCGGCCGCGCCGTGCTGCCCGCCGTGGTCACAGACCGGGTGCGGCCGGGCAACTGCTTTGTGCCGTTTCACTGGAACGACGAGCACGGCGAGTACCTCACGATCAACGCCGTGACCAACGATGCCGTCGACCCCGACTCGCTGCAACCCGAGTTCAAGGTGTGTGCCGTGAGCCTTCGCCCGGTGAAGTCGGTGGACCCCGTCGTCGACGAACTCGACCTCGGTAGGCGGCCTGCACTAACGAGCGACGAAAAGATCTATCTCGCAGCCTTTTTCAGCGGGATCGCTGAGGGTGTCAGCGGTGTACCCGTACTGCCCGCATCGGCGCCAGTGGCCGCAGATGTCCGGCTGTGGATCGACGGCCTGCTGGCAGGCAGGTACTCGCGCATCACGGCGGCTCCTGTCGCGCAGACGGCCGAGGACGGGCCGCTGGTGCTGTGGGCGTCACAGACAGGAAATGCCGAAGAGTTCGCGGCGCGGGTGGCAGGCCGGCTCGGCGGTGCCCAGCTGGTCAACATGGACGACATGGTGCTGGCGGAGTTGGCAGGCGCCCGCGACGTGCTGCTGATCACCAGCACGTTCGGCGACGGCGGGCCGCCGGACAACGGCGCAGGCTTCTGGGATCGCATCCATTCGGCCGACGCCCCCACGCTGGACGGCATCCGGTACGCGGTGCTGGGCATCGGCGACCGGGCATATGACAACTTCTGTGGCCACGCGAAGGCGATCGACGGCAGGCTCGCGGCGCTGGGGGCTACGCGGATGCTGGAACGCGCCCTGTGCGAGGCGTACGACGACGAGCCGCTGGACCGCTGGGCCGAACAGGTCACTGCACTTGTCGGCACGCCGGCCGAGCCACCGCGGATCAACGGCGTCGGGAGCGGTGTCTCGACCGTCGCCAGGCCCACCAAGGAGGCCGAGCCGTTCACCCGCGCCAAGCCGCTCCTGGCGCCCCTGTCGCACAACGTCGTGCTGACGGCGCCGACGTCGCGAAAGGAAGTGCGTCAGTTCGGTTTTGACATCTCCGAGTACAACGCCACCTATGCGGCAGGCGACTCGCTGGGGGTGTACGCCACTAACAATCCGGAGACGGTCGACGCCTGGCTGGCGGCTACCGGACTGCGTGGTGACACCTCGGTCGAGGTGGACGGCAATGAGCAGAGCCTGCGCGACGCGCTCATCGTGTCCTACGACATCTGCCGCGTGACGCCGAACCTGCTGCGCTTCGTCGGGGAATCCAGTGGCGACAAGGGGGCGGCCAAGGCGCTGCTCGCTCCAAGGGACAAACTCGACAAGTGGCTGGTTAATCGCAACGGCCTCGACGTCGTGCAGGAGTTCGCCGTGCGCGCCGAGCCCGAGCGATGGCAGGAGGTGCTGGTACGGCTGACGCCGCGGAACTACTCGATCTCCTCCAGCCCGCTGGTCAGCCCTCACGAGGTGCAGCTGACGGTGTCGGTGGTGCGCTACCGCGGCGCCGACGGTGGCCAGCGCGGCGGGGTGTGCTCGACCTTCCTGGCCGACCGAGCCGCAGCGGCGCCGGTGTTCCTGCAGCGCTCACCGCATTTCCGTCCGCCCGAAGACGGTGACACGCCGATGATCATGGTGGGCCCCGGCACCGGGATCGCGCCGTTCCGCGGCTTCCTGCAGGAACGGCGGGCGCTCGGCCACGGCGGCCGAAATTGGCTGTTCTTCGGCGACCGGCACCGCAGCGAAAACTTCTACTACCGAGACGATTTGGAGGACATGACCCGCGACGGCTTCCTCAATCGGCTGGATCTGGCGTTCTCTCGCGACCAGGCCGATCGGGTCTACGTGCAGCACAAGATGCTCGACTACGGCGCCGACGTGTGGCGCTGGCTCGACGATGGCGGGCACTTCTACGTGTGCGGGGACGCCAGCAAGATGGCGAAGGATGTGGACTCGGCGCTCACCTCCATCATTCGGCGGCACGGGTCGATGTCCGAAGAGGGCGCCCACGACTACAAGCGTGAGCTGGTGGCAGCCAAGCGCTACGTGCGCGACGTGTACTAGCAATACGCTGTCGGAGTGCGGTTCTCCGGACAGGTCGCGATCGTCACCGGTGGCGCGTTGGGCATCGGAGGCGGCATCAGCCGTCGGCTGGCGGCAGCGGGGGCGCACGTGGTGCTCGCCGACATCAACGCCGACGCGGCCTCGACGACCCACGACCAGATCGTCACAGCAGGCGGAAGCGTGACGATCGTCGTCGGCGACATTCGCGACCGCGACACCGTCACTGCACTGACCGAAACCGCTCTGGCAGTTGATGATTCGCGGATCGATATTCTGGTGAACAACGTCGGCGATTTCCGCCCAGCTGCAAGGGATTTCCTGCACAGCACCGAGGAGCAGTGGCAGAGCCTCTACGAACTGAACCTTCTCCACGTGCTGCGCATGTGCCACGCGGTGCTGCCCACGATGGTGAGCCGCGGCCGCGGGGCGATCGTCAACAACGCGACCGTCGAGGCGTTCCGCGGCATTCCCTACGCCGCCCCGTATGCGGCCTTCAACGCCGGCGTGGTGGCATTCACCCGAAGCTTGGCCGTCGATGTGGCGCAACACGGGATTCGCGTCAATGCGATCGCCCCTGACCTCGCTGACACCTCTCAGACGCCCGCGGAGCTCATGCTTCGGGGCCGCGACCCCGACCTGATCAGGACGTGGATCCCGGTCGGGCGATTCGGTCGACCCGACGACTACGCGGCCGTCGTGGAGTTCCTGGCATCCGACGATGCGCGGTTCGTCACCGGGCAGACGGTGCCCGTCGACGGCGGCACGCTGGCCGCTTCCGGGTGGTACGCCCGTGCTGACCGCAAGGGCTGGACCAATATGCCCAACGAGGCATGAGGCTGTTGGTTGAGTTGAGTCATTGACCAGCCAAACTCATCGGCGAAGCGCGACAGCGGGATCGAACTAAGGGCCACTGGCCACATCTGGCCCAACTGTTGCGCTAACAGGTGTGGGCGGCACTATGTCGACGCTGTCCACTCGGTCAAAGTCATCGGGGTCGAGCGAACCAAGGACGCTGGCATCACGATCGACAGATCCGACGGCGCGAGCGGCCGCGTCCGCTGTGATGCTGGCATCACGATCGACTGATCCGACGGCGCGAGCGGCCGCGTCGTCTGTGATGCTGGCATCACGATCGATGGATCGGGCGAGCTCTTCGGCACGGGCCACACCCTCCCAGTACTCGATGTCAGCCTGATGGGCGTCTTCCAGCGAATTGTCGGGTTGATTCGGATCGCCCTTCGGCCGTTGCTCGCCGTACTCGTCGTCGTACTCGTCTTCGTGTGAGTCGCCGCTACTGGGCTTTTGCTCGTCATAATCCGAGTTCTCTGTTTGTTCCCACGGACCGTAAACGTCGTCGGCGACGGCGGCAGGTGCAGCAGCGAGAGTCACCACCGCCCCGACCGCAATTGTGGCAGCGGCGAGAACGAAGGTGGGAATCGAATGCGCCATGGTAGAGGACCTTTCGGTGATTGCCCGGGCTTTTCGAGCGTCTCAGGGAAATTGTCGTGATCAAGCCGTGGCGCCGTAATAGCTGGGAAGTCCAGATTCCACCCGTGAAAGGGATAGGGTTTCCTATCCGACAGGTGAGCAACGGAATGATGCCCTCCCGACGCATCGACCGACTACAGATACGTCACGCCGAGCACGGCCAGCGAGAACAGGAGGTGAGGTCGTTGCGTTGTGCCTGCCTAGGTTTGCGTCTTGACGACGACCCCTACCTGCGACGGGTCAAGGCGACGGCCGACCTGAGTCGTGTCGCCGGATGTGTCCGAGGGGGGACTTGAACCCCCACGCCCGTTAATAGGGCACTAGCACCTCAAGCTAGCGCGTCTGCCATTCCGCCACTCGGACCAGTTCTGGGCGCCTAAGGCTAACGGATTGGGCTGCCCGGACCCAAACCAAGTGCCCCGCTCAATGGTACGAATGGTGACTGTGACCGCTGCCCCGAACGCCGAAGCCGAGGTGGTCGATCTCGTCAGCGCGCTGATCCGGTTCGACACGTCCAATACCGGCGAACCCGACACCACAAAGGGCGAAGCCGAGTGCGCCCGGTGGGTGGCCGAACAGCTGGAAGAGGTCGGCTACGAGTGTGAATATGTCGAGGCCGGTGCGCCGGGCCGCGGCAATCTGTTCACGCGCCTGAAGGGCGCGAACCCGGATCGCGGAGCGCTCCTACTGCACGGGCACCTCGACGTGGTGCCCGCTGAGGCGTCGGACTGGAGCGTGCACCCGTTCTCTGGCGCCGTCGAGGACGGCTACGTATGGGGCCGCGGAGCTGTCGACATGAAGGACATGTGCGGCATGCTCATCGCGATCGCCAGGCACTTCAAACGATCGGGGATCGTGCCGCCGCGGGATCTGGTCTTCGCATTCGTCTCCGACGAGGAGGCCGGCGGGAAGTACGGATCGCAGTGGCTGGTGGACAACCGGCCCGACCTGTTCGACGGCGTGACCGAGGCGGTGGGGGAGGTCGGCGGCTTCTCACTGACGGTGCCCACCAAAGACGGTGGTGAACGCAGGCTGTATCTGGTCGAAACCGCGGAGAAGGCGATGATGTGGATGAAGCTGACGGCGCGCAGCTTTGCCGGCCATGGGTCGATGATCCACGAACACAACGCAGTAACCGCGGTTGCCGAGGCGACCGCGAGACTCGGCCGCCACGAGTTCCCGTTGGTGATGACCGATGCCGTCTCGCAGTTCCTCACCGCGATCGCCGAGGAGACGGGGTATTCGTTCGATCCGGATTCACCCGATCTTGCTGGCACGATCGCCAAGCTCGGGCCGATCGCGCGCGTCGTCGGCGCGACCCTGCGCGATACCGCCAACCCCACGATGCTCAAGGCCGGCTACAAGGCCAATGTCATTCCCGCCACGGCGGAGTCGGTGGTCGACTGCCGAATCCTGCCAGGCCGCCAGGCCGCCTTCGAGCGAGAGGTCGACGAGCTGCTCGGCCCCGACGTGACGCGGGAGTGGATCACCGAGCTACCGTCATATGAGACGACCTTCGACGGCGACCTTGTCGACGCGATGAATGCCGCGATTGTCTCCGTCGATCCCGACGCCCGCATCGTGCCCTATATGCTCTCCGGTGGTACCGACGCAAAGGCGTTCGCCCGCTTGGGGATTCGCTGCTTTGGGTTTGCACCGCTGCAGCTTCCGCCCGACCTGGACTTCACCGCGTTGTTCCACGGCGTCGACGAGCGGGTACCCGTCGATGCGTTGAAGTTCGGCACCCAGGTTCTCGAGCATTTCCTGCTGAACTGCTGACCCTAGAAAGGACACACATGGCGTTTGACTACAACCCCTACGAGTTCCTCCCGAAGCTGCCGCCGTTCACGCTGACGTCGGAGTCGCTCACCGACGGCCAGCCGCTGGCCAACGACCAGGTCAGCGGCATCATGGGCGCCGGTGGTTCCGACGTCTCGCCGCAGCTGAGCTGGTCCGGATTTCCCGAGGAGACCCGCAGCTTCGCCGTCACGGTCTATGACCCGGACGCGCCGACCGCGTCCGGCTTCTGGCATTGGGCCGTTGCCAACCTGCCCGCGACCGTCACCGACCTGCCCGCCGGTGTCGGCGACGGCAGCAGCAGCGGATTTCCCGGCGACGCAATCACTTTGGCGAATGACGCCGGCCTGAAGCGCTACATCGGCGCCGCCCCGCCGGAAGGCCACGGTGTGCACAGGTATTTCATTGCGGTGCACGCCGTCAAGGTCGAGAAGCTCGAACTCGACGGAGACGCCAGCCCGGCCTACCTCGGTTTCAACTTGTTCATGAACGCGATCGCGCGCGCCGTGATCCACGGCACCTATGAGCAGAAGTAGTCAGCGCGCGGCAGAGCCGACGGCGTCGGCCAGCGACTCAAAGCCGCCCTCGTGCAGCTTGCGGGCGAGGCCGTCGTGAATGTGCTTGGCCCACAACCCGCCACCGTAGACGAACCCGGTGTAGCCCTGCAGTAGGGATGCGCCTGCGGTGATGCGGTCCCACGCGTCGTCGGCGGACTCGATGCCGCCGACGCTGATCAGCACCAGCCGGTCGCCGGCCCTGCGGTACAGCCGGCGAAGCACCTCCGCGGAGCGCTGAGCCACCGGCGGACCGGAAACGCCACCTGCGCCCAGTGCTTCGGCATCGGGCGTGGCGAGCCCCTCGCGCGACACCGTGGTGTTTGTGGCGACGATGCCCGCCAAGCCCAATTCGACTGCCAAATCGGCGATCTCGTCGACATCGTCGTCGGAAAGGTCGGGCGCGATCTTGACAAGCACGGGCGCCGACGTCTGCTCCTTCACCGCGGACAGGATGGGTCGCAACGAGGAGACGGCCTGCAGGTCGCGCAGCCCTGGCGTGTTCGGTGAGCTGACGTTGACCACCAGGAACGCGGCGAGCGGCCCGACAAGCCTTGCGCTTTCGGCATAGTCGTCGACCGCGTCCTCTGGCCGCACAACCTTGGTCTTGCCGATGTTGACCCCGATCGGCACCTCCGGTGCACGCCGGGCGAGGCGCAGCGCCAGCTCGCCTGCGCCGTGGTTGTTGAACCCCATCCGGTTGAGCAGCGCGCGGTCGTCGGGCAGCCGGAACATCCGCGGCGGCGGATTGCCAGGCTGCGCCTGCGCGGTGACGGTGCCGATCTCGGCGTAGCCAAAGCCCAGCGCCCCCCACATGCGCAGGCCCCTTCCGTCTTTGTCGAACCCAGCCGCCAGGCCCATCGGGCCTGCGAACCGCACCCCGAACACCGTGCTGGCCAGCACCGGATCCCGAGGCGCAAGCCATCGCGACAGCCCGCGTCGCAGCGGAAGAACTGATGTCACGCCACGCAAGAAAGCGAAAACCCATGTGTGAATGCGTTCAGGGGCAACGAGAAACAGCGCCCGCCGCAGCGCGCGGTACATCACTGGGCGGGCTGATCCGGAATGCCAAGCCTGTCAGCGGCGGTCTTCTTACGGCGCAGAAGAACCCGCCTGCTGCCGTCGGTGTACAGCCGGACGCGGGTGAGCTCCCATCCGCGGTACTCGGCCTCGATCGACAGTCGGGTCGACGCGCTTATCCGGGTCAAATCCGGCGACAGCCGAAGCGGTATCCACTCGTACTCGTCCGACAGATCGTTGTCCCAGCCTTCTGGCATCCGTCCGCGGTGCATCGCCGTCATGGGACCCCCGCGCCTGCGATCACCTGCACACCCGCTCCCGAGCCGGACACCACGTACAGGGTGCCAGATGCTTCGTCGAAGGCCAGGGAGTTGGGCTGCTGCACGGTTCGATAACGCACCTTCTCGACGGGGATACCGGTGGCCAGATCGTATCCAACGACGGTGTTGGTCGCCGTCTGCGACACCCAGGTCAGCCTCGACGAGCCGGCAAGCCCGTACGGGGCGTCGCGCACGGGTGCCCGCTGGCGCAGGATCAGCGGATCGGTGCCGAACACGAGCAGCTCGTCGCCGCGGGTGTCGGCGACCAGTATCCGGCCCGCCGAGTCGGCCGCTATTGTGGTCGCACCCTCACCGGCGCGCAACGCGTGATCGGCGTCGTTGCCGCTCTCCGAGACCGTGGTCACCGACGTCTGTCCGCGATCAAGCACAACGACCGTATTTCCCTGTGCGACAAGGGCATCCACCCGGGCGAAGATCTTCAGTGAAGCGCCAACGGCGGTCTCGGATTTCAACGTGTAAACGGCGCCGTCCGCACTGCCGAGGACCAGCTTGCCGTCGGCCCGCCGGGCGATCGCGGTGAAATCGGTGCCCGACTGGCCCTCGATATCCACCTTGCTGGCCGTTCCTGCGCGGATATCGACGCGGAAATACCCGCCGCGTGTCGACGCAAAAATCCGGCCGTCGTTGTCGCCCGTCATTGCGGACGCCGGGCCAGGCAGTGCCACCGGCCGCTCCGCACCGGACTTGGAAACCACGGTCAGTCGCGATTGGCTCCCGAGAAGGGGGCTGAGCACCGCCAACGATGCCGTAGCCGGGTCGAATACGGCCGCCTGCGGCAGCCCGCCGAGTGGCCGCACCACGCCGGCGGGTTCTCCGGTGACAGGAGGGGATTGGGCGGCCTGAGCTGGCACGATCGTCGGTGGCGGGGCATCGGCTTGGTTAGCCGAGCAACCGACCAACCCGGCCGTTGCCAGCACAACAGCACTGGCGAGAATTAGCTGAACTGAGGCGTTTAGACGGCGCGGCAAAGGGTAGCTCTCAGATGTGCGAATGGAATCTCAAGGGACAAGCAAGTGTAGGCAAAACCGCCATCCACAAATGGCCACGTCCGGCACGCTCGGTGCCATCGACGGCGGTATGGTTCGGTCATGACCCTCGCCGCAGACGGGGATTTGGGTCGCCAAGAGTTTGCTATCGAGGACATCACCACTGGTCTACACGCCAGCGGGTTTGGCCAGGTAGGCGACGGTCGTAGCTTTTCGTTCCACGTCGAAAAGCAGGTGCTCCTCGTCGAGATCTACCGCCCGCGAATCACGGGGCCGGTCCCGCAGGCCGAGGACGTCGTGGCTTCCGCCAGCCGCAGGCTCGCCGATGTCGATCTGTTCGACGAGCGCAGCGTGGCCGCCGCGGTGCGCGACGCGGTGTCCGACGCGCAGCCGGTGACACGCACAGCGCGTTAACAGCAGCCCCACGGTACGGTCGTCGTCGTGATTGACGCGCCGGCGATGTCTTGGCTGCAGGTAGTCGTTCTGTCGGTGGTGCAGGGACTGACCGAGTTCCTTCCCGTTTCGTCGTCGGGTCACCTGGCGATTGTCTCGCGCATCTTCTTCGACGACGACGCGGGCGCATCGTTCACGGCCGTCACTCAGCTGGGCACCGAATTGGCGGTGCTGCTGTACTTCGCCCGCGACATCGGCCGCATCCTCAAGGCCTGGTTCAACGGTCTTTTCGTTGCCGCGCACCGCACCGTCGACTATTGGATGGGCTGGTACGTCATCATCGGCACCATTCCGATCGGCGTGCTCGGCCTGTTGTTCAAAGACGAAATCCGTACTGGCGCACGCAATCTGTGGCTGATCGCGAGCGCGCTGATCATCTTCTCCGCCGTCATCGCCGCCGCCGAGTACTACGGTAAGCAGACCCGGCACGTCGAACAGCTCACGTGGAAGGACAGCATCACCGTCGGGCTGGCGCAGTGCCTGGCACTGGTGCCGGGCGTGTCGCGGTCGGGCGCCACCATCAGTGCGGGCTTGTTTCTCGGGATCGATCGCGAACTGGCCGCGCGGTTTGGCTTCCTGCTCGCCATCCCCGCCGTTTTCGCGTCGGGGCTGTTCTCGTTGCCCGACGCGTTTCATCCCGTTGGCGAAGGGATGAGCGCGAGCGGTCCGCAACTGTTGGTGGCCACGGTGATCGCATTCGTGATCGGCTTCGCCGCGGTCGCCTGGTTCCTGCGGTTCCTCGTCAGTCACAGCATGTACTGGTTCGTCGGCTACCGCGTTGCGCTCGGTGCGGTGGTCCTGATCCTGTTGGGCACCGGGGTGGTGTCGGCGACGTGACCGTGATTCTGCTGCGGCACGGCAGGTCGACATCGAACACCGCGCACACGCTGGCCGGCCGCACCGAAGGCGTCGACCTCGACGACAAGGGCAGCGAGCAGGCGCAGGCGCTCGTCGAGCGGCTGGCCGGGTTGCCGATCCGTGCGATCGTCCGCTCGCCGCTGCTGCGCTGCCGTCGCACGGTCGAGCCGCTGGCCGCCGCCCTCGGGCTGGACCCCGTGGTCGACGAGCGCATCGCAGAGGTCGACTACGGCAGCTGGACCGGCCGCAAGATCGGTGACCTGGTCAAAGAACCGCTCTGGGCGGTGGTTCAGCAGCAGCCGAGCGCGGCCGTCTTCCCCGGTGGCGAAGGGCTGGCCCACGTGCAGTCGCGCGCGGTCGCCGCGGTCCGTGAGCATGACCGCCGGCTGGCCGAACTGCACGAGGGCGACGTGCTGTGGGTGGCTTGCACACACGGTGATGTGATCAAGTCCGTCGTGGCCGACGCGCTTGGCGCGCACCTCGACAGCTTCCAACGCATCAGCGCCGACCCGGCCTCGATGAGTGTGATCCGTTACACCGCGTTGCGTCCGTTCGTCATACACGTCAACCACACTGGTGACGCACTCACCGCTGGACTGCTGGCCAAGCCGCCAAAGGCCGACGGGGAGGCCGACAACAAGGACGGTGAGGTGCCGCCCGAAGACGCTGTGGTCGGTGGCTCGACCGATTGAGGGCCAGCCGTGGAATTACGGCCGACGTGCTGATGCCGGTATTTTGGAGGGTGCCATGGCCCGCGCAATTCATGTTTTCCGCACACCCGACCGCTTCGTGGCCGGGACTGTCGGGCAGCCCGGGAACCGAACCTTCTACCTCCAGGCCGTCCACGACAAACGCGTGATATCGGTGATCCTGGAGAAGCAGCAGGTTGCGGTGCTCGCGGAGCGGATCGCGGCGCTGCTGCTGGAGATCAACCGCCGGTTCGGAACCCCGGTCCCGCCGGAGACCGGCGACATCGGGGACCTGAGCCCGCTGGAGACGCCGGTCGATGCCGAGTTCCGGGTCGGGACCATGGGCCTGGGATGGGACTCGGAGGCGCAGACTGTGGTCGTCGAGCTGCTTGCGGTGTCGGAGACCGAGTTCGACGCGTCCGTGGTGCTCGACGACGCCGAGGAGGGACCCGACGCGGTGCGGGTCTTCCTGACGCCCGAATCGGCGCGTGAATTCGCAACGCGCTCCAACCGGGTGATTTCGGCGGGCAGGCCGCCCTGCCCGTTGTGCGACGAGCCCCTCGATCCCGAGGGTCATATCTGCGTGCGCACCAACGGTTACCGGCGCGGAGCCCTTGCCGGGTCCGAGGATGACGCCGATTCCTAGCGGCGGGCCGGGCCCCGATGACCTCGATGAGGTGTGCCTCCGCGGTGAGTTGACGGTCATCGGACGAATCCGCTCAGCGAGCAACGCCACCTTTCTCTGCGAGGCGCATCTCGGTGAGCGCCAAGCCCATTGCGTGTACAAGCCCATCGCGGGCGAGGCGCCACTCTGGGACTTCCCGGAAGGCACGCTGGCCGGCCGTGAGCGTGGCGCCTACCTCGTTTCTGATGCGCTTGGCTGGAACATCGTGCCCTACACCATTATTCGCGACGGTCCCGCGGGCCGCGGAATGCTTCAGCTGTGGGTGGATCAGCCAGGCGACGAGGTCGGCGACGAACTCCAGTCCGGTCCGGACCTCATCGACCTTCTTCCCGCTGGGCACATACCGCCCGGATATCTGCCGGTGCTGCAGGCATACGACTACGCGGGCGACGAAGTGACGCTGGTGCACGCTGACGATATTCGGTTGCGCCGGATGGCCGTGTTCGATGTGCTGATCAACAACGCCGACCGCAAGGGCGGCCACATTCTTTCCGGTGTCGACGGGCATGTGTACGGCGTCGACCACGGGGTGAGCCTGCATGTCGATGACAAGCTGCGCACCGTCCTGTGGGGCTGGGCCGGCAAGCCCGTCGACGACGACACGCTGGAGACGGTGAGCCTGCTGCGCGATCAGCTTCGCGGCACGCTCGGAGAGCAGTTGTGTGAGCACATCACCGGCCGAGAGATTGATGCGCTGCACGCCAGAACTGTCGCACTGCTTGACAATCCGGTGATGCCAACACCGGATCGGCGCAGGCCGATCCCGTGGCCGGCGTTCTGATGAGCCTCACCGATGCGGCGCTGGCCGCCGAGGTGGCCGCCGACGCGGGAGAACTGCTGCTCGCGGTCCGTGAGGAAGTTGGTTTCGACGATCCCTACGACCTCGGCGATGCGGGAGACAAGCGGGCCAATGTTCTGATTCTTGACCGGCTTGCACGGGACCGGCCGGATGACGCGGTGCTGTCCGAGGAGGCCGTCGACGATTTGTCGCGGGTGCACGCCGACCGGGTGTGGATCGTCGACCCGGTGGACGGCACCCGCGAATTCTCCTGGCCCGGCCGCGACGACTGGGCCGTGCATATCGCGCTGTGGCAGCGCTTCGGAGCCGCACCGGCGGCGACATTTCACAACCGAGGGCCCGACGGCGGCATCACCGACGCTGCGGTCGCACTTCCCGCTCGTGGCGAGGTGTACCGCACCGACACCGTCACCGCGCCGCCGCCGCGCACCGAGGGCCCCATCCGCATCACCGCCAGCGCCAGCAGGCCTCCCGCGGTGCTGTGGCGGCTGCGCGACCGGATGGACATCCAGATGGTGCGGATCGGGTCGGCAGGCGCCAAGGCGATGGCCGTGGTCCGCGGCGACGTCGACGCCTACGTCCACGCAGGCGGCCAGTGGGAGTGGGACTCGGCGGCGCCTGCCGGTGTGGTGCAGGCCGCCGGGCTGCACGCATCGCGGCTGGACGGCTCACCGATGATTTACAACCGGCGCGATCCGTACCTGCCCGACTTCCTGATGTGTCGCTCCGAGCTGGCCGATGTCCTGCTCGACGGCATCTGGTCGGCGTATCGCGAGCGCTGACGGGGAATGAATCGGCCGCCTGCGTTGTAGCTCACCCTGATGCCTAGAGTCGACGCTATGAATTCGTGGCCTGCACCGACCGTCCCGGCACTGCCGGGGCGCGGCCCGCAGCTGCGGCTGTACGACAGCGCCGACCGGCAGATCCGACCGGTCGCGGCAGGCGAGACGGCGACCATGTACGTCTGCGGCATCACGCCGTATGACGCCACCCACCTGGGGCACGCCGCCACTTACCTGGCATTCGACCTGGTGCACAGGGTCTGGCTGGATTCCGGGCACCAGGTGCACTACGTGCAGAACGTCACTGACGTCGACGACCCGCTCTTCGAGCGGGCAGAGCGCGACGGAGTGGACTGGCGTGAGCTGGCCGAGCGCGAGACCGAGTTGTTCCGTCAGGACATGGCGGCCCTGCGTGTGCTGCCACCGCACGACTACGTGGCGGCCACCGAGGCCATCAGCGAGGTCGTCGAGCTCGTGGAGAAGATGCTGGCTTCAGGTGCGGCGTACGTGGTCGACGACGCCGACTACCCGGACGTCTATTTCCGCGCCGATGCGACGGCGCAGTTCGGGTACGAATCCGGCTACGACCGAGAGACCATGCTGCGGCTGTTCGCCGAGCGCGGCGGCGACCCCGCTCGCGCCGGCAAGGGCGACGAGCTCGACGCGTTGATGTGGCGGGCGGAGCGCCCCGGCGAGCCCAGCTGGCCGTCGCCGTTCGGCCCAGGCAGGCCGGGCTGGCACGTCGAGTGCTCGGCAATCGCGCTCAGCCGCATTGGCTCCGGCCTTGACATCCAGGGCGGCGGCAGCGATCTGATCTTCCCGCACCACGAATTCTCCGCCGCCCACGCCGAATCTGTAACGGGGGAGCGGCGATTCGCGCGACACTACGTGCACGCCGGCATGATCGGCTGGGACGGCCACAAGATGAGCAAAAGCCGCGGCAACCTCGTCCTGGTGTCGCGGCTGCGCGCCGACGGTGTCGAACCGGCGGCCATCCGGCTCGGCCTGCTCGCCGGTCACTACCGCGCCGACCGGTCATGGAGCGATCAGGTACTCGACGAGGCAAACACTCGGCTGCAGCGGTGGCGGACCGCGACGGCGCTGCCTGCGGCACCCGACGCGACCGACGTCCTGGCCAGGGTGCGCCAATATCTGGCCGACGATCTTGACACCCCGAAAGCGCTTGCCGCATTGGATGGTTGGGTAACCGACGCACTCGAGTACGGGGGCCACGACGCCGAAGCGGGGCGGACAGTGGCCGCGGCAGTCGACGCCCTGCTCGGTGTGAAGTTGTAGAACTGCAAGACCGGCCCGACGCTGCGTCGTGCGGGGTACGTTGACCGCTATGAGTTCTGTCAACGGAAAAGTCGCGCTGATCACCGGTGGCGCGAACGGCATCGGTGCGGAGGTGGCCCGCCGCCTGCACGCCAAGGGCGCGAAGCTCGTGCTGACCGACCTAGACGAGGTCCTGCTCAAGGACATGGCAACCCAGCTCGGCGAGGATCGGGTGTTGACGGTCGTCGCCGACGTGCGTGAGCTGCCCGCGATGCAGGCGGCCGCGGACAAGGGCATCGAGCGATTCGGCGGAATCGACATCGTGATGGCCAATGCGGGCATCGGCGCATTCGGGTCGGTGCTGGAAATCGATCCCGAAGCGTTCAAGACCGTCGTCGACGTCAACCTGATGGGCGTGTTCTACACGGTCCGTGCCGCACTGCCCTCGGTGATCGAACGCCGCGGTTACGTGCTGGTGGTTTCGTCGCTGGCGGCGTTCGCTGCGGCGCCCGGTATGGCCTCCTATGACGCCTCGAAGGCCGGCGTCGAGCACTTCGCCAACTCGCTGCGGCTCGAGCTCGCACACCGCGGAGTCGACGTAGGATCGGCGCACATGTCATGGATCGACACACCGCTGGTCCGTGAGAGCAAGGAATTGTCGACCTTCGACGAGATGCTCTCGAAACTGCCTGGGCCGCTGAAGAAAACCACGTCGGTCGAGAAGTGTGGCGAAACATTCCTCAAGGGCATCGAAGGGCGCAAGTCGCGCATCTACTGCCCGGGTTGGGTGGGGCTGACGCGTTGGCTGCGTCCGCTGATCGCCACTCCGTTCGCCGAGCGGGATATGCGGAAGTTCACCCCCGACCTGCTGCCGAGGATGGACGCCGAAGCAGCCTCGCTCGGCCGCCATTTCAGTGAGCGCACCGAGGCGCTGGAAAAGCATTGATCCGGCGAATCGGTGTGGTTCTGGCGATTATTGCGCTGCTCGCTGCCTGCAACACCAAGGGTTCGGAGGAGACACCGAAGTCATCGCCGCCGCCGAGTCCGGCAGCCGTGACGCCTGAGCAGGCCCGCGCCATCGCGAAGGAGGCCTATATCTACGGCTTCCCGATGGTCGACAACTATCGGGTGCAGTACGCGTATTTCGTCAACAAGGAGGACCCCGAGTACAAGGGCGGCTGGAACGAGATTCACAACACCGCACGGGTTTACACGCCCGAGGACAAGGCGATTCAGACGCCGAACTCGGATACCCCTTACTCGGCAGTGGGTGCCGACCTGCGTGCCGAACCGTTGGTGCTGACTGTCCCGCCAATCGAGCAGGACCGCTACTACTCGCTGCAGTTCGTCGACGCGTACACGTCCAACTTTGCATACGTCGGCAGCCGCACCACCGGCAACGGTGGCGGGAAATATCTTCTCGCAGGCCCGAATTGGAAAGGCGACAAACCCGAGGGAGTCAACGACGTCATCCGATCCGACACCGAGCTGGCGATGGTCCTCTACCGCACCCAGTTGTTCGGTCCGTCAGATCTCGACCAGGTCAAAAAGATCCAGGCCGGCTACCAGGTTCAGCCGCTGTCGGCGTACCTCAACCAGCCGCCGCCTGCGCCGGCCCCGCCCATCGACTTCGTCCCGCCGCTCACCCCGGACCAGCAGAAGACCTCACCGCAGTTCTTCGAGATCCTCGGCTTCGTCATGCGTTTCACCCCGACGCTGCCCTCCGAAAAGGACCTGCGTGCCCGCTTCGAAACCATCGGCATCGGTCCCGAAGGCAATTTCGAGGCCGACAAACTGACACCGCAGATGCGGTCGGCGATCGAGGGCGGGATGGCCGATGCTTGGAACGAGTTCAACGCGTTCAAGAAGGACAAGCTCGACACGGGGCAAGTCGGCGCGGCGCAGTTCTTCGGCACGGCCGCGGATCTGAAGGGCAACTACCTGTACCGGATGGCGGGTGCGGTGCTCGGCATCTACGGCAATACCGCGGCGGAAGCGCTCTACCCGAGCTTCATGAACGACTCCGCTGGCGCTCCGCTGACCGGTGCGAACAACTACACCTTCCACTTCGCCTCTGGACAGCTGCCTCCTGTCAATGCGTTCTGGTCGCTGACCATGTACGAACTGCCGCAGAGCCTGCTGGTCGCCAACCCGATCAACCGGTATCTGATCAACTCGCCGATGCTGCCCAGCCTGGTTCCCGACACCGACGGGGGCTACACGCTCCGCATCCAGGCCGAGTCACCCGGCATCGACGAGGAGTCCAACTGGCTGCCCGCGCCGAAAGGACCGTTCATGCTGGTCCTGCGGCTGTACTGGCCGAAGCCCGACGCCCTCAACGGGGTCTGGAAGGCGCCACAACCGGTGAAGGTCTAGCGCGCCTCCCGGATTCAGCCGCCTGCCGCAGTAGCGTTTGCGCCCGACGAGGGGCAGGCGATGGCGAAACTTCTAACCGACCTCGAGCTGATCCGCGAACTCGAACCGATGGCCGAGGCCGGCCTCAACCAGCATCTCGCTTCGACGAAGAACTGGAATCCGCACGACTATGTGCCTTGGTCGGAGGGCAGCGACTACGGAACGTTGGGCGGTCGGGAGTGGGATCCCGACCAATCACGGCTCACCGAACTGGCCAGGATCGCGATGATCACCAACCTGCTCACCGAGGACAACCTGCCGTCCTATCACCGCGCGATCGCCCAGTACTTCAGCATCGACGATGCGTGGGGGGCGTGGGTGAATCGGTGGACGGTCGAGGAGAACCGGCACGGTATTGCACTGCGGGACTACCTCGTCGTCACCAGGGCGGTGGACCCGATTGCCTTGGAGCAAGCCAGAATTGCCCAGGTGACCGCGGGCTTCAGTCCTGGCCAGCAGGGCCAGCGTGCGATTCGGCCGGAGTCGATGTTGGACGCGCTGTCCTACGTGACATTTCAGGAGTTGGCCACGCGCGTCTCGCACCGAAACACGGGACGAGCGTGCGCCGAGCCCATCGCCGACCAACTCCTGAAGCGTGTCGCCGCAGACGAGAACCTGCACATGATCTTCTATCGTGGCCTTACCGCTGCGGCGCTGGACATTTCGCCGGACCGGGCCATGGCGTCCATCTGGCGAATACTGGTGAACTTCCAGATGCCTGGATTCGCGATACCAAACTTTCGACGGAATGCGGTGAAGATCGCCGTGGGCGCCATATACGACCCGCGCCAGCATCTCGACGACGTCGTCATGCCAGTGCTGCGCAATTGGCGGATCTTTGAGCGCGACGACTTCGGCCCGGAAGGCGAGCGTCGGCGCGAAGAGCTCGCGGTGTTCATCAAAGAGATGAACGAGGAAGCGGCGAAGTTCGAAGAATCGAAGGCTCGCTACCTCGAACGTGAAGCCCGAAAAGCCAACCGGGTGACTACCTAGCCTCTGCTGTGTTGGTTCTTCCGCTATCCGCGGAAGCCTGGCCCGCGGCGGCGCAGGTAGCGCTCGAACTCGGCGGCCAGCGCATCGCCGTCGATCTTGCCGAGCACCTCGGTCATGTCGACCTCGGCGTCGCCGCGCTCTTCGAGGGACTGGACGTATTCGGCGATCTCGTCGTCCTCAGACGTCATCTCGCTGACGGCCTGCTCCCACTCCTCGGCCTGGCTGGGAAGGTCGGCGAGCGGTACCTCTATATCGAGCACATCCTCGACCCGGCGCAGCAGCGCCACCGTCGCCTTGGGACTCGGTGGCTGCGATACATAGTGCGGAACGGCCGCCCAGAACGTCACTGCCGGAATGCCCGCCTGCACGCACGCGTCCTGAAATACCCCCGCGATGCCCGTCGGGCCTTCGTAGCGAGTTTCTTCAAGGCCGAAAGCCTTCGCAGAGTCGGGGGAGTAGGCCGCGCCGGACACCGGCACCGGTCGGGTGTGCGGGGTGTCGGCCAGTAGCGCGCCAAGAATGACAACGGTCTGCACGTTCAGCTTGTCGGCGATCGCCAGCAACTCGGCGCAGAACGTGCGCCAGCGCATGTTGGGCTCCACGCCGTGCATCAGCACGATGTCGCGGTCGGACCCCGGCGGACGGCAGTGTGAGATCCGCATCGACGGCCAGACGAGCTCCCTGGTGACCCCGTCCACCTGCCGGATCACGGGCCTGTTGACCTGATAGTCGTAGTAGGCCTCGTCGTCGATCTCCACGATCGGCTCGGCTTCCCAGATCGCATCCAGGTGCTCAAGGGCGTCGCTGGCCGCGTCGCCGGCGTCGTTCCAGCCTTCGAAGGCGGCGACGACGATCGTGTCGTTCAGTTTGGGCAGGTCGGCCGGCCTGGCGCCGCTCGCATCCGACGGGGTCACCAGGCCAGCGTAAGCCCTGTGTGGCGGCTAGGAGCGCCATCGCCACACGGGCTGATTTGGTTAGATCTACCACCCTGTTTCTGTGACTGATACCTCCCGACGGGGTCGAGATCAAATGCGTTCGGCTGCAATCTGTCCAACGTCACCGCGATAGCCAAGCGGGTCGGGGTTGAGCCGGGCGACCAGACGTCTATCGGGTGACGACGTAGACTTGCTTGGTCGAGAGGCGTTGCAACGGTTATTTGGGGGGGCCCCGTCCCCTTCCGGTATCCGCCACGCTCGGCAGAGTTAAGGACGCCTTCCGCTACGGAAGGAGTGCACGTTGAACGCCGTTGAAACCGTTGTGCCGAACATCCGCCCTGACTGCACCGACGAGCTGACGGCCGCTCTCGGAAAGCGGATCATGGTGATCGACGGGGCGATGGGCACGGCGATCCAGCGGGACCGGCCCGACGAGGCCGGCTACCGCGGCGAGCGATTCATCGAGTGGCCGACCGCTCTTCAGGGCAACAACGACCTGCTCACCCTGACGCAGCCCCAGATCATCGAGGGGATCCACCGCGAGTACCTCGAGGCGGGCGCCGACATTCTGGAGACCAACACGTTCAACTCGAACGCCGTCTCGCTCTCCGACTACGGCATGGAGGAGCTGGGCTACGAGCTGAACTACGCAGGCGCCGCCCTGGCGCGGGCGGCCTGCGACGATTTCAGCACCCCGGAGAAGCCCCGCTACGTGGCCGGCGCCATCGGGCCGACGACGCGGACCGCGTCGATCTCGCCGGACGTCAACGACCCCGGAGCCCGCAACGTCTCCTACGACCAGCTGGTTGCCGCCTACCTCGAAGCCGTCAACGGCCTGGTCGACGGTGGTGCCGACCTCCTCATCATCGAGACGATCTTCGACTCGCTGAACGCCAAGGCAGCGGTGTTCGCCGTCGAGACGCTGTTCGAGGAGCGCGGACGCCGCTGGCCGCTGATCATCTCGGGCACCATCACCGATGCCTCCGGGCGGACGCTGTCCGGTCAGGTCACCGAAGCATTCTGGAACGCGATCAGGCACGCGAAGCCGATCGCGGTCGGCCTCAACTGCGCGCTGGGCGCGCCGGAGATGAGGCCCTACATCGCCGAGATGGCACGGATCGCCGACACATTCGTCTCCTGCTACCCGAACGCCGGCCTGCCCAACGCCTTCGGCGAGTACGACGAGTCCCCTGAGCGTCAGGCCGGCTACATCGCCGAGTTCGCCGAGGCCGGACTGGTCAACCTGGTCGGCGGTTGCTGCGGAACGACGCCGGCGCACATCGCCGAGATCGCCAAGGTCGTGGAGGGTGTGCCGCAGCGCGAGCTGCCGGAGATCCCGGTGGCCACCCGGCTCTCAGGCCTGGAGCCGCTCAACATCACGGAAGACTCCCTGTTCGTGAACATCGGTGAGCGCACCAACATCACCGGCTCCGCCCGGTTCCGCAACCTGATCAAGGCCGAGGACTACGACACCGCGCTTTCGGTCGCCCTGCAGCAGGTCGAGGTCGGTGCACAGGTCATCGACATCAACATGGACGAAGGCATGATCGACGGCATCGCCGCGATGGACCGGTTCACCAAGCTGGTCGCGGCCGAGCCGGACATCAGCCGCGTCCCGGTGATGATCGACTCCTCCAAGTGGGAGGTCATCGAGGCGGGCCTGAAGAATGTTCAGGGCAAGCCGATCGTCAACTCGATCTCCATGAAGGAGGGCGAGGAGAAGTTCATCCGCGAGGCACGGCTGTGCCGCAAGTACGGTGCTGCCGTCGTCGTGATGGCCTTCGACGAGCAGGGTCAGGCCGACAACCTGGAGCGCCGCAAGGAGATCTGCGGCCGCGCCTATCGGATCCTGACCGAAGAGGTCGGCTTCCCTGCCGAGGACATCATCTTCGACCCGAACTGCTTCGCGCTGGCGACCGGCATCGAGGAGCACGCGACGTACGGGATCGACTTCATCGAGGCCTGCGCCTGGATCAAGGAGAACCTTCCCGGGGTGCACATCTCGGGCGGTATCTCGAACGTCTCGTTCTCGTTCCGGGGCAACAACCCTGTGCGCGAGGCGATTCACGCGGTGTTCCTGTTCCACGCCATCAAAGCCGGCCTGGACATGGGCATCGTCAACGCCGGTGCGTTGGTGCCCTACGACTCGATCGACCCCGAGTTGCGGGATCGGATCGAGGACGTCGTTCTGAACCGTCGCGAGGACGCGGCCGAGCGGCTCCTGGAGATCGCCGAACGGTTCAACAGCGCGGAGAAGGCCGACGACCCCGTCGCAGCCGAGTGGCGCAGCCTCCCGATCCGCGAGCGAATTACGCACGCCCTGGTCAAGGGGATCGATGCCAACGTCGATGCCGACACCGAGGAATTGCGGGCCGAGATCGCGGCCGCAGGTGGTCGCCCGATCGAGGTGATCGAGGGCCCGCTGATGGACGGTATGAACGTCGTCGGTGACCTCTTCGGTTCGGGCAAGATGTTCCTGCCCCAGGTCGTGAAGTCGGCCAGGGTGATGAAGAAGGCCGTCGCCTACCTGCTGCCGTACATCGAGGCGGAGAAGGAGGAGTCCGGCGCCGCAGCTGGGAAAGACACCAACGGCACGATCATCATGGCGACGGTGAAGGGCGACGTCCACGACATCGGCAAGAACATCGTCGGCGTCGTCCTGCAGTGCAACAACTACGAGGTGATCGATCTCGGTGTGATGGTGCCCGCCCAGAAGATCCTGGACGCGGCGAAGGAGCACAACGCCGACATCATCGGGCTGTCCGGCCTGATCACCCCGTCCCTGGACGAGATGGTCAACTTCGCCGTCGAGATGGAGCGTCAGGGGCTGGAGATCCCGCTGCTGATCGGTGGCGCGACCACCTCACGCGCGCACACGGCAGTGAAGGTGTCGCCGCGCCGTACCGGTCCGGTGGTCTGGGTAAAGGACGCTTCCCGCTCGGTGCCGGTCGCCGCTGCGCTCCTCGACGACAAGCAGCGTCCAGCCTTGCTGGAGGCCACTGAGAAAGACTATGCAGCCCTGCGCGACCGGCACGCCCAGAAGAGCGAGCGCCCGATGCTGACGCTGGAGAAGGCTCGCGCGAACCGGACGCCGATCGAATGGGACGGCTACACCCCGCCGGTACCCGCCCAGGGCCTCGGCGTGCGGGAGTTCGAGGACTACGACATCGCCGAGCTTCGCGAATACATCGACTGGCAGCCGTTCTTCAACGCCTGGGAGATGAAGGGCAGGTTCCCCGACATCCTCAACAACCCAGTCTCGGGCGAGACTGCCCGCAAGCTGTACGACGACGCCCAGGAGATGCTCGACACGCTGATCAAGGAGAAGTGGCTGAAGGCCAACGGGGTCATCGGGTTCTTCCCGGCGAACGCGGTCGGCGACGACATCGAGGTCTACACCGACGAGTCCCGTACCGAGGTGATGACTAAGTTGCACAACCTGCGTCAGCAGGGCGAGCACCGGGACGGCATCCCGAACCGGAGCCTTGGCGACTACATCGCGCCCAAGGACACCGGTCTGGCTGATTACGTCGGCGCCTTCGCCGTCACAACGGGTCACGGCAGCCAGGACAAGATCGCCGAGTTCAAGGCGGACAACGACGACTACAGCGCGATCCTGCTGGAATCGCTCGCCGACCGGCTGGCAGAGGCGTTCGCCGAACGGATGCACCAACGCGTCCGCAAGGAGTTCTGGGGATTTCAGCCTGACGAGCAGCTGGACAACGAGGCGCTGATCGATGAGAAGTACGTGGGAATCCGCCCTGCCCCCGGCTACCCGGCCTGCCCCGAGCACACCGAGAAGGCGACGCTCTGGGAGTTGATGGACGTCAAGGAGCGGACCGGCATCGAGCTGACCGAGTCGATGGCGATGTGGCCCGGTGCTGCAGTCAGCGGCTGGTACTTCTCGCACCCGCAGTCGCAGTACTTTGTGGTCGGCCGGATGGCCCAGGACCAGGTCGCCGACTACGCGAAGCGCAAGGGCTGGACGCTGCAGGAAGCCGAGCGCTGGCTCGGCCCCAACCTCGGCTACAACCCGGAGGACTGAGCGGCCGAAATGTATTGTGGCTCAGCGTAAAGCGGCTTGATCACCCGAAGATCCCGGCGTTCGCGGCTGCCCACTGCGACACCGACTGTGCTGGGGTGCCGGTGAGTTCGGCGACCAGGTCGTTGGCCTGCTGCGGATGACTGACGGCTTCGGCCATCAGGTCGAGATAGAAGCCCGTTTCGTCACCCATGATCGGTCGCAGCGCGGCTTCGGCCTCGGCCCTTTCGCACTGCTCGAACGTGACGCCGATGCCGATGCCGATGCCGATCTGCTCGGCGATCTGCGCGCGGGTCAGCGCTTCGGGTCCGGTGAGCTCGTACATCTGGCCGTAGTGCCTCTGTTCGGGCTTGACCAAAAGCGCGGCAGCCACCCTGGCGATGTCATCCATCGAGATCGGCGCCTCCACCGCCGTCGGGTAGGGCTCCCGCACCGTTCGGGTCGCCTTGATCTGTTCAGTCCAGATGGCGAAGTTCTCCAGGAACTCACCGGGCCCCAGCTGCGTGTGCACGAGGCCGGACGCCGCTACGGCGTCGGCGTGAGCCTGCCAGTGCGCACCTCCGGACAGTGCAACCACGTACTCCACATTGGCCTGCTTGGCCAGTTCGAGCGTGGTGTCGAGCGTCTTTGGCAGCGGAGCCAGATACACGCGCTCGACGCCCTCGAATGCGGCGGGCAGCGACTCGGGTTCACCGAGATAGCCGGTGACGGCGGTCACACCGTCGGGCAGATTGGCCTTCGCCGGCTTCTTGGTGAGTGCGCGGATGTCGTTGGCGCCCAGGTCGATCAAATGGTCGACGATGCGGCGGCCGATGTTTCCTGTTGCGCCTGTCACGAGGATGGTCATGATTTTCACGGTAGCGGCTACCCATGACAGAATCGGTGTCATGCAAGCGGTGCTGTTCGACATGGATGGCACCCTCGTCGACTCCGAAAAGCTCTGGGATATCTCGCTGGCCGCGCTCTACAAGAAGCATGGCGGCGCGCTGACGCCGGAGGTGCGGACGTCGATGGTGGGCGGCTCGGCCGAGGACACGATCCGGACTGTCTACACCGACCTGGGCCTCGAGCCCGACCCGTCGGCGATGGCCGAATCCGATCGTTGGCTGCACGACTACACCGCCGAACTGTTCGACGGTGGATTGCCCTGGTGTGACGGGGCGAAGGAATTGTTGGAAGCACTTGCCGCCGAAGGAACTCCGATGGCACTGGTTACCAACACCCAGCGGGCGCTCACTGATCGAGCGTTGAACAGCATTGGCCACCACTATTTTTCGGCGACGGTCTGCGGAGATGAAGTGCCGACCGGCAAACCCGCACCCGACGCCTATCAAAGGGCGGCGGCGTTGCTGGGGCTTGCGCCCGACGCATGCCTGGCCATCGAGGATTCCGTCACCGGTACGGCCGCCGCGGAAGGCGCGGGATGCCCGGTGTTGGTAGTACCCAACGACGTAGCGGTACCCCACGGTCCGCGGCGCAGGCGCATTTCGTCGCTAGCGGATGTCGGTGTTGCTGACCTGCGACGGGTATACGGCGAGCTCAGTTCGCAGTTTGGGGAACGTACCGCCTGACTAGGGTGTTAGTGATTGAATGTGACTTCCATCACGCAGTGCTGCGGAAGGGCGTCACATGACTCACGGACCCGTCGGCGATTCCGCATCAGGTGTGGATTACGAAGAGACTGAGAATGCCGGCCGCGTCATCCGGATCGCGTCCGTAGCGGCCCTCGGCGGCTTGCTGTTCGGCTACGACAGCGCGGTGATCAACGGCGCGGTCTCGGCGATCGAGGGCGAGTTCGGCGTCGGCGGTTTCAAACTCGGCTTCGCGGTGGCCTCGGCGCTGCTCGGGGCGGCTCTAGGCGCGGTCACGGCAGGCAGGCTGGCCGACAAGATCGGCCGGTTGGCCGTGATGAAGATCGCGGCGCTGCTGTTCCTCATCAGCGCGATCGGGGCGGGCCTTTCCTACAATCTCGTTGGCACCAACGACGACCATTACCTCGGACTGCCGAGCGGAGTCTGGATGTTGGTGGTCTTCCGGATCATCGGCGGCATCGGCGTCGGCGTGGCCTCCGTCATCGCGCCGATGTACATCGCGGAGACCTCACCGCCGCGCATCCGCGGTCGGCTCGGCTCGCTGCAACAGCTGGCAATCGTGACGGGCATCTTCCTGTCGCTCGCGATCGACTACCTGCTTGCCGAAATGGCCGGTGGTTCCGGCGAAGTGTTGTGGCTGGGGTTGGAGGCCTGGCGCTGGATGTTCATCGTGATGGCGGTGCCGGCGCTGGTGTACGGCCTGCTGGCCTACACCATTCCGGAATCGC
Source organism: uncultured Actinomycetota bacterium (assembly GCA_963766465.1). GTDB lineage: Bacteria > Actinomycetota > Actinomycetes > Mycobacteriales > Mycobacteriaceae > Mycobacterium. Next base: position 467,681 of record CAVXZT010000006.1, on the reverse strand, counting down.
CGCGCTACCTCGTCGCGAAATACCGCATCCCGGAAGCCCGCAAGGTGCTGTCGGTGCTGCTCGGCGAGAAGAGCCTCGAGGTCACGATCACCAGGATCCAGGAATCGCTGAAGTCCGAAAAGCCGCCGTCGTGGAGCGATTTGAAGAAGCCGACCGGTGGCATCTACGGAATCGTGTGGGTGGGACTGGGACTTTCGGTGTTCCAGCAGTTCGTCGGCATCAACGTGATCTTCTACTATTCCAACATCCTCTGGGAGGCAGTGGGATTCGGCGAGAGCGCGGCGTTCATCATCACCGTCATCACGTCGGTGACCAACATCGCGACAACATTGATCGCAATCGCGTTGGTCGACAAGGTGGGCCGAAAACCGCTGCTGCTGATCGGCTCGATCGGCATGGCGGTCACGCTTGGCACGATGGCATTCATCTTCGGCCTCGTGGCAGAGCTCCAGACCAACGCCGAAGGCGAACTGGTGCCGATCCTGCCTGGCGCCTCCGGTCCGATCGCCCTGATTGCCGCGAACCTTTTTGTGGTCGCGTTCGGCATGTCGTGGGGGCCGATGGTGTGGGTGCTGCTCGGTGAGATGTTCCCGAACCGCATCCGGGCCGCCGCCCTCGGCCTTGCGGCGGCGGGCCAGTGGGTCGCCAACTGGTTGATCACCGTGACCTTCCCAGGATTGCGCGATCACCTGGGCGCCGCCTATGGCTTCTATGCAATCTGCGCGGGGCTGTCGTTCCTATTCGTCTGGAAGTGGGTCGAGGAAACCAAGGGCATGCACCTCGAGGACATGCATCGCGAGGCCAAGCATCACGAGCCGTCCCCGTAAACCCGCGTGACCTCGGTATGTCGGGCGTGAAACAATCGCGTCCCGTGAAGACCTTCGATGCCTTGTTCGCCGAGCTGACCGAAAAGGCGCGCGCCCGGCCGGAGGGCAGCGGCACCGTCGCGGCGCTCGACGGCGGCGTGCACGGGCTGGGCAAGAAGATTCTCGAAGAGGCAGGCGAAGTGTGGCTGGCCGCCGAACACGAAGGTGACGACGCCCTGGCCGAGGAAATCAGCCAGTTGCTGTACTGGACCCAGGTGCTGATGATCTCCCGCGGCCTGACCCTCGACACCGTGTACGCGAAGCTATGAACGGAAATCTCAGGGTGGCTGTGCCCAACAAGGGCACCCTCTCCGAACCGGCCGCCGAAATCCTTTCGGAGGCCGGATACCGGCGGCGCACCGACGCAAAGGATCTGACCGTCATCGATCCGGTCAACAACGTCGAATTCTTCTTTCTTCGGCCCAAGGACATCGCCATCTACGTCGGGTCGGGACAACTCGACCTCGGCATCACCGGCCGTGATCTGGCGGCCGAGTCAGACGCGCCGGTCCGCGAGCGGCTTGCGCTCGGATTCGGCTCGTCGACCTTCCGCTACGCCGCGCCTGCCGGGCGGCATTGGGACGTCGAGGACCTCGCCGGCAAGCGGATCGCCACGGCGTTCCCCAACCTGGTGCGAAAAGACTTGGTGGCACACGGGATTGAGGCGACGGTGATCCGGCTCGACGGCGCTGTCGAGATTTCGGTTCAGCTCGGGGTGGCCGACGCGATCGCCGATGTGGTCGGGTCCGGTCGCACCCTCGGATTGCACGACCTGGTGCCGTTCGGGGAATCGCTCTGCGACTCGGAGGCCGTGCTCATCGAACGTGACAACGCCGGCGACGAGAACGCCACAGCGCGTGACCAGCTCGCGGGCCGGGTGCAGGGTGTGGTGTTCGGCCAGCAGTATCTGATGCTGGACTACGACTGCCCGCGCACCGTGCTCGCCGCCGCGACTGCCGTCACACCCGGTCTGGAATCGCCGACGATCGCCCCGCTGGCCGACCCGGCGTGGGTAGCGGTCCGCGCACTGGTTCCGCGTCGAGATGTCAACGCCATCATGGACGAACTCGCATCGATCGGCGCGAAGGCGATCCTGGCCTCTGACATCCGGTTCTGCCGCTTCTGATTCGGCCGGACCATCCACGCGGTGCGTGTTAGCGTCCGGATGTCGTTTTCACCGGTCGGGAGGTCTTCATGACGCAGGTTCTCGTTATCTTGCTGGCTCTGCTGATCGGTGTGATCGCCGGCCTGCGCGCACTGACGGCTCCGGCGGTGGTGGCCTGGGGTGCGTTTCTGGGCTGGATCGACGTCGACGGTAAGTGGTCGGAGTGGGTGGCTCATCCGATCACTGTCACCGTGCTGACCATCTTCCTGCTGATCGAATTGGTCACCGATCAACTGCCCAAGACGCCAAGCCGCAAGACGACACCCCAATTCACCGTGCGCCTCATCATGGGCGCCTTCGCGGGGGCGGTCATCGGCAGCGCGTTCTTCCACACCTTCAGCGCCACTGGCGCCGGAATCATCGGCGCGGTGCTAGGCACGATCGGGGGCGCCGCGGCCAGGCAACGCCTAACGGCGCGCAACGACGGCAAGGACAGGCCGGGCGCATTCCTTGAGGACGTCATCGCCGTTGGCGGTGGGTTCCTTGTCGCGTTCCTCGTCAGCCTCGTCTGAACCGGTTTCATGGCAGAGAAGTTCGACGCGATCATCGTCGGCGCCGGGCAGGCAGGCCCGCCGCTGGCAGGCAGATTGACCGAAGCCGGCCAGACTGTGGCGGTAATCGAACGCAAGCTCGCGGGCGGCACGTGCGTGAACTACGGCTGCATTCCCACCAAAACCCTTGTGGCAAGCGCGCATGCCGCGCACCTGGCCCGTCGCGGTGCCGACTATGGCATCGGCACGGGTGACATCACCGTCGACATGGCCAAAGTCAAGGCGCGCAAGGACAAGGTCTCCAGCGACGACCGCCGCGGGCTCGAGTCGTGGCTGAAGGGGATGAAGGGCTGTACGTTCATCCGCGGCCACGCCCGTTTCGAAAGCCCGCATACCATTCGCGTCGACGACCGGCTGCTGGAAGCCGACAGGATCTTCCTCAACGTCGGCGGGCGTGCGGTGGCACCGGACATGCCCGGCCTGGCGGACATCGACTACATGACGAACGTGGGCATACTCGAACTCGATACCGTCCCAGATCATCTCGTGATTATCGGCGGCAGCTACATTGCCCTGGAGTTCGCCCAAATGTATCGCCGTTTCGGTGCCCGAGTGACGGTGATCGAAAGGGGCCCGCGGCTGACCCCGCGCGAGGACGAGGACGTCTCCGCCACGATCAAGGAGATCCTTAAAGGCGAAGGCATCGACATTGTGGTCGACGCCACGGCCATTCAATTCACCAAGCACGACAGCGGGTTTCAGGTTGTGCCGGCCGAGGGCGCCGAGCCGATCGTCGGCACTGATCTGCTGATGGCGGTGGGTCGTCAGCCCAACACCGACGACCTCGGGCTGGACGAAGCCGGTGTCGAGACCGACCGGCGAGGCTTCATCGTCGTCGACGACCAGCTGCGCACCAATGTCGAGCACATCTGGGCGATGGGGGACTGCAACGGCCGCGGCGCGTTCACTCACACCTCGTACAACGACTTCGAGATCGTGGCCGCCAACCTGCTCGACAACGAGCCTCGCAAGGTCAGCGACCGCATCCCCACGTATGCGTTGTACATCGACCCGCCGCTCGGCCGTGCAGGCATGACAGTCGACGAGGTCAGGAAGTCCGGCCGCAAGGCCCTCGTTGGCTTTCGCCCGATGACCCGGGTCGGGCGGGCGGTGGAAAAGGGTGAAACACAAGGGTTTATGAAGGTCGTTGTCGACGCCGAAGACGGAAAGATCCTCGGCGCGGCAATCCTCGGCGTCGGCGGTGACGAGGTGATCCATTCCATTCTTGACGTGATGTCAGCGGGCGCTCCCTACACGACGCTGACACACACCGTGCATATCCACCCGACCGTCAGCGAGCTGGTGCCGACGATGCTGGAGGAGATGAAGCCGCTGAACTAGCGGACCGACCGATGTTGAGCTGCCGCGTCACCATCGCGACTCGATAGCCGAGATGGCGGCACGTCTGCACGTCGGACGGGTGCACCTGGTCGGCGTTGGCGTCCACATCGGTCTGCGCGGCAGCGCCCAGCCAGAAACCGAGCCGGTTGAGGTCGTTCTCGCTGCCGGTCGAACTCTTCCAACCCGCGTCCAGACCCAGGCTGACCCAATGCATGTGGTGCTGGGAGGCGAACACAGCCAACGACACCAGGGTGTTGAGTTTGTCGCCGCTCTTGGCTCCGGAGTTCGTGAATCCGCCCGCGATCTTGTCGCGCCACGTTCCGTTCATGCACCGGCGTCCGGTTTGTTCAGCGAACGTCTGAAAACCTGCCGAGACATTGCCCATGTACGTAGCGCTGCCGAAGATGATGCCGTCCGCGGCGTCGAGGATGTCCCAGTCCGTTTCGGTCATCCGGTCGACCGCGATGACGGTCACGTCCGCCCCGGCCTCGCGAGCGCCTGCGGCAACAGCGTCTGCCAGCACGGCGGTGTGGCCAAATCCGGAGTGGTAGGCGATCAGCCACCGAGGGGGCGGCGATGTGAGAACCGTTGTGTGCCATGCTAATTCGTCTCCAATTGAGCTTGATTTACTTCTTGTCGACGGATCGTCCAATCGGGCAATTCGCTGCAGGAGAGATAGGCCTCCAGGCGATCCAAGTAGGCGTGAGTTCCGCCAAGAAACCCTGTTGCGTTACGCACGCCGAGGCCGCGATGGGTGAAGCGAAGCAGGGTGCCGTCTCCGTCGGCGGTCAGTTCGTAGCGCACAACCCCGTCCTCGACGATCGGCTGTTTCCATTCGTGTTCGAGAACATTCGGTGGATCCCACACGAGAATGCGGCCGGTCATCCGCTTGCGTTCGGGTGGCAGTGGCGGGCCGGTCGCGACCATGTCGATCGTCCCGCCCGCGCGGGCCTCGATCGTCGTCTCGCCGAACCACTGCTCGCGTTCGCCAGGATCGGTGATTGCCGACCAGACGACGTCGATCGGAAAGGGCAGGCGGCGTTCGAAGTTCAGCACCGCACGGTCACCGTCGACCGTCAGCCGGCCATTGCGCTCGCTCATTGCGACTCCTCGTGCTTGCGTTGCAAGTGCCGCTCGAGGGCGTCGAGATGACCGGTCCAGTAGCGGCGGTAGCGCTCGATCCAGCCGTCGATCGCGACCAGCCCGTCGGCGCGCAGTGCGTAGATCCGGCGCTGAGCGTCGGGCCGAACCTCGACGAGACCCACTTCGCGCAGTACCCGTAGGTGGCGCGAAACCGTCGGCTGTGTCAGGCCGGGGAGGGTCTCGACGAGTTCGCCTGCCGTGCGCTCACCGTCGAGGAGTACGTCGAGCAGAGCGCGCCGGCTCGGTTCGGCGACCGCTTCGAACACATCCATGCCTGCTAGTATTGCATGCTATCTATATAGATGTAAACCTATACATGCAGCTAACTGAGATGCCTTTGGAAGAACCGGGCAGAGTCCTCGACCTCGAGCCATGGCACCTCGTGATGGCCGCCAGGGAAGGCGTGCAACGTCTTTTTCTTCGAGGCGAAGGCGTCGAACAATGCGAGACCGTGTCGACGGCTGAGCACCTCGTCGTCCCATGGCAGCAGGACCTGGATCGGAATGGCGATTCGTTGCGCTGCTTGGGTAAGCGTCTCGGTTTCAAAGGCACCGCCGAAGACCGCAGCGTTGATTCTGGGTTCGATCGCAGTCAACGGCACTCCGATCGCGGTGCCCAACGTCAGGCCGCTATAGCCGACCGGCGCTTCCGTGCCGACCTCGGGCAGCGCCTGCAGGGCGTCAAGGGTTGCCTGCCACTCCGGGACGGCGCGCTCGGCCAGTGAGGCGTTGTAGCCGACGATGATCGACTCCATCGGCTCACCAGCCGCCCGAGCCTGTCGGAGCGCGTCGACCCACTGTTCGTCCCTGGGGTTCCGCGGCCGGTCGCCATGCCCCGGTGCGTCAATCGCGACCACCCTGAAACCGCATGTGGTGACGCAGTGGTGGGCACGGGCCACGACGCCAGGTGCTTTCTTGTGCAGCCCTCCACCATGTCCCGTCAGCACAAGAGGCGCGTGCTCGGAACCGGATGCGGGAGACCAGATCACGCCAGTGATCTCGCCAAGAGTGAAGCTGCGCTCGACGACGTCGCTCGATGATGTCTGTGCAGTGAATTGCATAGGTGTTGCCTTTCGGGGATTGCCTTGTTGTCGAGGCACTCCCGGCGACACCTACCTCAATCGCCCGACCGTGACGAAGGCGGGGAGCACCCTCATGGATACCGAGTTCATGGGGTCTCACCTCCTCGCGTCATGTCACGGACTCAGGGACGCTATCAACCCGAGAGTGACGTTGGCCAACTCTTTAAGTCCGACGCTGTACCAGCAGCGTCTGCGCGACCGTGCCGATAAACCCATGGCGGTCAAAGAGTTCCCCGGTGGTCACGCCGATGCCGTCGGGCCCGATCGATCCGCGGGCACGAAACCCGAAATCGTTGCCCGAGGGCAACCGGTGCACGTGCACCACGGTGTCGGTGTTCATAAACACGAATTTGTCCGGGTCCAACGCCGCACCGACGCCGTTGACGGAATCGGCCACCATCGCCAGCCGCTGCAGTTCTGTCGTCGGCTCCGAATCGACGAGGGGGACCATCGGACTGAGCCACGCCACGTTTGACTGACCCTCGACGGGTGGTGCCTGCCGCCAATTCACTGTGTCCAGATAGCCATTGCGGCCCACCCACGCGTGCGGCACCGCGAGCGAATCACCTTCGACGAGTGGGGGATACCGGTCGATCACGGCGTCGGCCGTGTCGCTGGTTGCGAGCAGCCATGCGGTAACCCGCGCGACCGCCCGCTCGCCGCCGTCGGGACGTTGAGCCAGCATCTCGGCGACCATGAGGGAGATACGTGATCCGGGGCGCTCAACCCATGCCCGAACCCGCACTTGCGTGACTGGGATAGCGCCGAGGATGTCCAGCGTCAGCCGTCCGATGCGCAATCCGGAATCAGCGGCCAGCTCCTCGATGAGCTTGGTCATCAGCGCGAGCGGTGGTGAGCCGTGCTGGATTTCGGGGTCCCAATTGCTGCGAGTGCCGTCGGTGGACTCGAACAACTGAAGTTCACCGTCGGCAGGAAGCCGACGGTAGAGGCAGTCGATCACGCAGCGGGCTCCGATGTGTGCAACACGGTGTCATCATCACCCTCGTCGGGAGCCTGCGGCCAACCGGGGTATGGAGGGGGAGTGCCGCCGAACACTGGGCAGTGGGAGTGGTGGGCGCACCAGTCGCACATCCGGGACGGATGCGGCCTGAAATCACCTGTGGCGCCAGCGGATTGGATGGCCCGCCAGATCGCCATCAAGGTCTTTTCGAACCGCAACAGCTCGTCGAGATCGGGTGTGTAGTCGAGCACTTGTCCGTCGGACAGGTACAGCAGCCGCAGCCGGGCGGGCAGCACGCCCCGAGACCGCAGCAGGGCGACCGCATAGAACTTCATCTGGAACATGGCCTTGAACTCGGCAAGCGCCCGCGCCTCAGGCGGCGCTCTGCCGGTCTTGTAGTCGACCACCCGCAGCTCGCCGGTCGGCGCAACGTCGATGCGGTCGACGAAGCCGCGCAGAAGGGTGCCGTCCTCGAGCTCGACTTCGACGCGCTGCTCGCAGCTCTCCGGATCGAATCGGGTGGGGTCCTCCAGCCGGTAGTACCCCGACAGCAGCGCCTTGGCCTCTTCGAGCAGCTCGGCCCGCAGCGCCGGTTCGAAGTCGGCGGCCAGCTCGGGCCTTTCCGCGACGATCCGCTCCCACGCGGGGTCGACGAGCGTCATCGCGGTGTCGGGGCCACGTTCGGCGGCTGGCAGCGCATAGAGCTGCTCGAGGGCGGCATGGACCACCGACCCGCGCACCTGCGCCGTCGACGCTGGTTCCGGTAGCCGGTCGATTGCGCGGAACCTGTACAGCAGCGGGCACTGCTTGAAGTCGCTGGCCCGCGACGGAGACAACGCCGGGCGCCGTACCTGCGGGGCCGGTTCGTCGCTCATGAAGCCAGCGTATGACCGCACCCCGACAACCCCGAGCACCCATCCCGGCGCGTCTGCTGGCAGGCTGATCAGCTGTGCCAAGGACTGGTCCGTTCGAAATCGGTGATCGCGTACAGCTCACCGATGCGAAGGGCAGGCACTACACGATGCTGCTGGCGCCAGGCGGGGAGTTCCACACACATCGCGGCATCATCGCTCTCGATACCGTCATCGGGCTGCCCGAGGGCAGCGTGGTCAAGTCGACCAGTGGCGACCAGTTCCTGGTGTTGCGGCCGCTGCTCGTCGACTATGTGATGTCGATGCCGCGCGGCGCTCAGGTCGTCTACCCCAAGGACGCGGCCCAGATCGTGCATGAGGGTGACATCTTCCCCGGCGCTCGGGTGCTGGAGGCAGGTGCCGGTTCCGGGGCGCTGACGTGCTCGCTGCTGCGCGCCGTCGGCCCCGAAGGACGGGTGACGTCCTACGACGTGCGCGAGGACCACGCCGAGCACGCCGCCCGCAATGTCGCAACGTTCTTCGGTGAGCGTCCTGCCAACTGGGAACTTGTCACTTCCGACGTCGCCGACTACGCCGGTCCTGAAGTCGACCGCGTGGTGCTCGACATGCTGGCGCCGTGGGAGGTGCTCGACGTCGTCGCCAACGCGCTTGTCGCCGGCGGGGTGATGATGATCTATGTTGCGACCGTCACGCAGCTGTCTCGCACGGTGGAAGCGCTGCGCGAGCAGCAGTGCTGGACCGAGCCGCGCGCGTGGGAGAGCATGCAACGCGGTTGGCACGTCGTCGGGCTCGCGGTGCGCCCACAACACACGATGCGCGGGCACACGGCCTTTCTGATCAGCGTGCGCAAATTGGCGCCAGGTGCTGTCACCCCGATGCCGCTGCGGCGCAAGCGACAGCTCGGCGGCAGTGTCTAGTCGTCGCTGCTGCGTCGCAGTCCTCGGCGGGCGGAAAGCAATTCGATCTCAGGACGCGATGCCACCAACCGCTCGGCGGCGTCGAGAACGTCGACGACATGTCCTCGATCGGCCGATACCACCGCCATCCCGACGTTGGCGCGGCGGTGCAAGTCCTGGACTCCCGTCTCGGCCGCGGACACCGCGAATCTGCGCTGCAACTCGGCGATCAGCGGACGGATTGCGGAGCGCTTCTGCTTGAGCGAGTGCACATCACCGAGCAGCAGGTCGAACTCCAGCCACCCGATCCACACGCGTGCGTGCTCAGCGGGTTGGCGTTGCCGTTGGCTGCTGGCCGATCTGGAGCAGCAAGTCCGCGGTCTGGCGGGTCAGCTGCCAGGTGTCTGCTTGCGGGCTGAACTCCATCGGGAACTTCAAGTTCTTGTCGGGGGCCGCCTGTGGTCCGCCGGGCTTCATCGTGACATTGGCGATGACGTTGCCCTGTTGATCCTGCGCCCACATCAGGTCGCTGGCCTCGAAGGTCATCGGCGCGTACCCGCTGTCGTTCAGTGCCTTTGCAAACCTGTCCAGCGCCGCGGCGTCCGCGGGCGTGCCGTATTGAACGAGACCGACCTTGTCGGTGCCGGGAATCGCGGGGTCGGCCAGCCGGCCCATCACGTCGGTCAGCGCCGTCGGCGCCGGCAAGGGTGCGCCGGTGTCGGTCGGGGACGGCGAAACAGTGGGGGGCTTGGTGAGGGGGACGGGAGTCGGGCTCGGCGCCGAGCTGGTGTCGTCACTACAGCCGCTAAGCCCGAGCGCCGCCACTATCGTGGCGGCGCCCAGGACTGCAGCGAGGGTGCGATGCACTAACTGCCTAGCCGACAGCCGACATCAACGCCATCAGGGACTGCTTGGACATCTGCCAGCCCGTGGGGCTGGGTCCCGGCACGAACTGGATGCTCTGGCTCGCGACGCCGCCGGTGGCCGCGGTGGCGGTCACGTCGGCCGTGACTGCGGGACCGTTCTGGTCGATGTTGGCCAGGGTGAACGACAGCGGGAACTTGCCGTCGGCCTGCGCGTCGCGCAACTTCGAATCGGCGACCCGGCCTTCGATCCGACCGATGCCACCCTGGATGTAGGGCGCCTTGCTGGCAGACAAGCCAGGCGCGCCGAGCGCCTGGAGGGTCTGCATTAGCTGCCCCTCAAGCTCCGGTGCCGGTGTTTGCGGCATCGGAATGTCCCACACGACCGGTTGCACGGCCGGGGCGGGCGACACGGCGGGAGATGCAACGGAAGTCACACCAGCTGCCGTACCGGCCACCAGAGCGGCTGCTGCCACGCCGGTAACGAGGGTTTTCAGGGTCACGGTTGTCCTTTCGATCGGCCCAACTCACCAGAGAGGTTAACAAGTGTTGCTGGTGTGTCGAATTCCTACACCGCACACAAAGGCTGAATCGCCGGTAGCGTTGAAGTTGTTACTGCACCAACTTCCGGTGCGGGAAGGGGCGCCACATGAATGAGTCAGAGCGTTCTGAAGCGTACGGGACACCCCATGAAGCGGGGATGTCCAGCGATGAAGCCGCCGAATTGGAGGAGCTGCGTCGCGAGGCTGCCGTCCTGCGCGAGCAGCTGGAGAACGCGGTAGGCCCGCAGAGTGGACTGCGCAGCGCCCGCGATGTGCACCAGCTAGAGGCCCGAATCGACTCCCTTGCCGCCCGTAACGCCAAGCTGATGGAAACCCTCAAGGAAGCCCGTCAGCAGTTGCTGGCGCTGCGTGAGGAGGTCGACCGGCTGGGTCAGCCGCCGAGCGGCTACGGCGTGCTCCTTTCCGTGCAAGACGATGACACTGTCGACGTGTTCACCTCCGGGCGCAAGATGCGCCTGACGTGCTCGCCCAACATCGACACCAAAACGCTGAAGCAGGGCCAGACCGTGCGCCTCAACGAGGCGCTCACTGTCGTGGAGGCCGGCAATTTCGAGGCCGTCGGTGAGATATCGACGCTGCGCGAGATTCTTGCCGACGGCCATCGCGCGCTGGTGGTCGGTCACGCCGATGAAGAGCGCATCGTGTGGCTGGCCGAGCCGTTGGTAGCCGGCGATCACCTGCCCGACGGCTACGACGACGAAGTCGACGATGATCTGCGGCCGCGAAAGCTGCGCCCCGGCGACTCGCTTTTGGTGGACACCAAGGCCGGTTACGCGTTCGAGCGCATCCCCAAGGCCGAGGTCGAGGATCTGGTGCTCGAAGAGGTGCCCGATGTCAGCTACCTGGACATCGGTGGCCTGAGTCGCCAGATCGAGCAGATCCGCGACGCCGTCGAACTGCCGTTCCTGCACAAGGAGCTGTACCGGGAGTACTCGCTGCGCCCACCCAAGGGTGTGCTGCTGTACGGCCCGCCTGGATGCGGTAAGACGCTGATCGCCAAGGCGGTGGCCAACTCGCTGGCCAAGAAGATGGCCGAGGTCCGTGGCGACGACGCGCGCGAGGCGAAGTCGTACTTTCTCAACATCAAGGGCCCGGAACTGCTGAACAAGTTCGTCGGCGAGACGGAGCGCCACATCAGGTTGATCTTCCAGCGCGCCAGGGAAAAGGCGTCCGAAGGCACACCGGTGATCGTGTTCTTCGATGAGATGGACTCGATCTTCCGCACCCGTGGCACGGGCGTGTCGTCCGACGTGGAGACCACCGTTGTCCCGCAGCTGCTTTCGGAGATCGACGGTGTCGAGGGTCTGGAGAACGTGATCGTGATCGGCGCCTCCAACCGCGAGGACATGATCGATCCTGCGATCCTGCGGCCAGGCCGGTTGGACGTGAAGATCAAGATCGAGCGGCCGGATGCCGAAGCGGCGCAGGACATCTACAGCAAGTACCTCGTCGAGGACCTGCCCATCCACGCCGACGACTTGGCCGAGTTCGGCAGCGACCGCACCGCTTGCATCAAGGCGATGATCGAGAAGGTCGTCGACCGGATGTACGCCGAGATCGACGACAACCGGTTCCTTGAGGTCACCTATGCCAACGGTGACAAGGAAGTCATGTACTTCAAGGACTTCAACTCCGGCGCGATGATCCAGAACGTCGTCGACCGAGCGAAGAAGAACGCGATCAAGTCGGTGCTGGAAACCGGTCAGGCCGGTCTGCGCATCCAGCACCTGCTCGACTCGATCGTCGATGAGTTCGCCGAGAATGAGGACCTGCCCAACACCACCAATCCCGATGACTGGGCGCGGATTTCGGGTAAGAAGGGCGAGCGGATCGTCTACATCCGCACCCTGGTCACCGGCAAGTCGTCGAGCGCGTCGCGGGCTATCGATACCGAGTCGAACCTCGGCCAGTACCTCTAGGCCTTCTCCATCTCGAGGTAGGCGTCGCGGCCTGCCAGGCTCACGGCCACGTCGGAGATCAGCGGGTCGAAGAACCGCTCCCGATAAATCGGGTCAACGCTGGTGCTCACGGTGAAGTACAAGCCGGACAGCACGGCCACGAACAGCGAAACGTGCACGATGGTTTGGGGTACCGGCACGTGGATGCCGAACCACGTTCCCGGGCAAGGTGGTTCACCGACCGGACAGGTCTCCTCCGCGGACCACAACACGGCCACGTCGTACGGCACAGCGACGATGCCGAGCGCGAGGAAGAACGCGAACAGCCCCGCGGTGAAGAACACCACCTGAATTGCTTGCGATACCACCATCACTGCAACGACGTTGACCTGCTCGGCCAGTGACAGCGGGGTGCGGGTCGGTTGGTGACTGGGCTGCGTCGCCAGCGGTGTGCCCTCGAGCAGCTTGGCAGGATCCGTCTGCTCGGCGCGGTCATCCCGCAGTGCGCGCACCTCGTCACGAATTGTCGCGATCACGAAGACCAACGCCACGACACTGAGGAAACCGATTATCTGCCAAAGTCTTTGACGCGACAGGCGGGCCGCCAGCTGCCAAAGCTCGCCCGTGAAGTACACCAACACAGTGATCATCAGCAGAGGCAGTGCGCGGCTCATCAGCGTGCCGAGCGCACCCAGTTGCACCCAGGCAAAGCGGAACGCCCACAACGCGATCGAGCCGAAGCCGACATAGGTCAGCCAAATCGCGAGTAGCGCGACGATGGCCAGAGCGAACGCCTCTGCCGCCGCGATGCCCGAGAACCCGCTGTCGGCGAACGGCAGCCCGAACACGAACAGCGCCATCACGAGCAGCGCCGCCGACCGTCTGCCCGCTTCACCGAGCGTGGTGCCTGCCCGGTGCAGGAGATACAGCGCGAACGGCGCGGCGATCAGCAGCAGGGTCAGGACCCCGAGCCGAATGACATAGCCGAAATCGGGATCGCCGTCGGTGAGTTCGGCCAGCATCATCGTCAGCGATATCACCGCGCCGACGCCACTGACCAACGGTGCCGAGCGTTCGATCAGCGCACGGGACCGGACGCGCCGGGTTAGCACCAAGGGCAGCCCGCGATGCAAGAACCACTCGTGCACCTTTCGAATGTCGGACACGGGCAACATTGTGCGCGATTGCGGCCGTGGGCACTGCTCAGCGCGCCGATATGGCGAAAATCGAGCCGCGGTGGTGGACTGAACCCGATGGCTGGAGCAAGCCGCGCATGGTGGCGCCGGTGGAACTGGGGGATCTCGGCGCGTTCGGCGTTCGTCGCGGCGACCGTCGTATTCATCGCGCTGACCTTGGCCGGTGCAGGCCTCGCCGCCGTGCTGTACCGGTCGATGCTGTCCGGCATCGACAGCACCGCGGCTGAACGAGTCGGCGAAGTGGCCGCCGAGGTCGAGAGCGACGGCACCGGGCAGTTGGATCCGCAACTGCTGCGCACCGATGAACGCATCCTCGCCGTCCAGGTCATCGCGGCCGACGGCCGGGTCGTTCAGCGTTCGGCGTCGGCGCCCGAGACACCGATGGTCCCGATCGACGAGATCGGCGACGGCCTGCACATCGGGATACCGGAGCACGCATCGCCGTTCGGTCGCATTCGGTTCAGCGCTCAAACGGTCGACAGTCCCGCTGGCCGTTACACCGTGTTGGTTGGTGAGGGCAGCCAAGGCATCTCGTCGACGGTGAGAACCGTGATAGTCGCGCTGGCGGTGGCGGCGCCGATCGTCATCGTGGTCTCGGCCGCCGCCACCTACTTGCTGGTGGCCCGCTCGATGCGGTCCGTCGACGCGATCCGCTCGCGGGTCGCCGACATCAGCACCTCCGACCTGACCGAACGCGTGCCCGTGCCCGAAAGCCGAGACCAAATCGCCGCATTGGCTAGAACCATGAACGAGATGCTTGCCCGCATCGAGGCCGGCCACACCGCGCAGCAACGCTTCGTCGGCGACGCTTCGCACGAGCTGCGCAGCCCGCTCACGACCATCATCTCTGCGTTGGAAGTCGCCGTCGCCCACCCCGAACTGCTCGACAAAGAACTCGCGGCGGGCACGCTGATCCCCGAGGCGCATCGCATGCAAGCCCTCGTCGACGATCTTCTGCTGTTGGCCCGCGCTGACGAGCGTGGTTTGCCGATACGAAGCGAAGACGTCGACCTCGATGACCTCGTCTCGGCTGAGGCCCAAAGGCTAAGGCGTGAAACGTCTCTGGAGGTGGACACCGATCTCATCCCGACCCGTGTCGTCGGCGACGCTGCGGCGTTGACGCGAGTATTGCGCAACGTCTTGGACAATGCCGAGCGGCATGCGCTGTCGCGCGTCGAGGTCTCGGTGCAGCCCCGAGACGACCACGCCGTTGTCACGGCGGCGGACGACGGTCCAGGCGTTCCCGTGCCTGACCGAGATCGTGTATTCGATCGCTTCGTCCGGCTGGATCCGGATCGTTCACGCACCGGAGGCGGTGCAGGGCTCGGGCTGGCGATCGTGCGTGAAATCGTTGCCGCGCATCACGGGACCGTTGCGATCGACGAGCGGCCCGGCGGTGGCACGCGGATAACCGTTCAGTTGCCGCTGGTGAAGGTGCCCGACTCCAGCCGATAGCCGACGCCCCGAATGGTTTCAATGGTGTTGGTGCCGAACGGGATATCGATTTTGCGGCGCACGTAGCCGACGTACACCTCGACAACGTTGTCTGGCCCGTTGTAATGCGCGTCCCACACGTTGTGCAGGATGTCCGTCTTGGTGACGACGGTGTCCTTGTTGCGCATCAGGTACTCGAGCAGACCGTATTCCCTCGGTGTCAACGGAATTGGCGTCTCGGCGCGCTCGACCACCCGCCGCGACGGGTCCAGCGAAAGACTTCCGGCGGTCAACACCGTCGGGCGTTGTGGAGCGCCGCGACGAACGAGTGCGCGCAGTCGCGCCACCAACACGATGAACGAGAACGGCTTGGTGAGATAGTCGTCGGCGCCGAGGTCGAATGCGTCGGTCTGGTCGAAAACGCCGTCCTTGGCGGTGAGCATCATCACCGGTGTCCAGACGTCCTTCTCGCGGAGCCGGCGAAGCACCTCGTAGCCGCTAAGACCGGGCAGCATGATGTCGAGGACGATGACGTCGAACTCGTCCTCGACTCCATGCCACAGGCCGTCCTCGCCGTTGAAGGCGGTGACGACCACGCAGCCCTCGGCCCGCAGTCCCTTTGCAAGTGTCGACGCGAGGCGCTGCTCATCCTCAACCAGAAGGACTCTCATCTCGACGTCATACTGCCAGCCGCGGATAGGCGCTAGTTCATGTTCCAGGGCTCGCTGTAGGTGGTGACGCTGTCACCGGCCGCGGAGATCAGGCGAGCGAACGGGCGCAGCAGCACACCACCGGCCGCACCGGTCACGGTGCCGTGTGCGTTGGCGACCGCCACCTTGCCGTGCGGGCCCGACACGTCCACCGAGAACGTCGCGACTTCCTGGATACCCGGGCCGTTGCCCAGGTCGGCACTGATCGATACACCCGGGAACAGGTTTGGGGTGATGACGGATCCGAATGCCGTGAACGGGCCACCTCTGATGTCGGCCGCGTCGAGCAGGATGTTCGGTGTGGTGTAGCTGAAGTTGATGCCCACACCCAGCGACCAGGGGAAGCCGATCTGGTAACCCAGTTCGAGGGTGCCCTCGAACTCATCGGCACCCTCGCCAGCGACGTTGTACGCGGCGCTGCCCGAGTGGAACCACTCACGGGTCAGCCGGTTGCGGTCTAGGGGGAACACACCATTGAGGAAGGTGTCCCACTGCTGGATCGTCAGCGTCCGATCCTGGCCGTCGAGCAGACTGTTCTCGTTGTCCAGACCTGCGTGAGCGGTGCCGGTGCTCACGAACATAGCGGCGATCGCCGCGACCATCGCGAACAGCACCCGACTGATTGCCTTCATGTTCTCCCTAGGTATGTGGGCATGGCGCAGTGCAGCTGGTTCTTCGTTGATCAGCAGGCCCGGAGTGTGGCAGTCCGCCGCTGAGAGAACGCTGAGGAAACGGTTACGGCTCAGGCCGCAGCTACCGCGGCGCGGTAGCGGTTGCGGGCCCTCAATGTGAGCCGCAGGTCGTCGATGAGCGGGTCGAAGAACCGTGTCCGGTATTCGGTATCGCTGACGGTCCTCGCGCTGATGTACATGAACGTCAGCGCACCGAGGAAGAAGGTGATCTGAATCAGCGAGTCCGGTACCGGGATCGTCATGCCGAGCACGGAGCCGTCGCTGCGCCCGTTGCGTGTCCACACGGCCAGCAGTTCGGGGGACAGCAGGATGAGGCCGAGGATCAAGAAGAGCAGCGCGGTCATCGCCGCGATGATCAGGATCTGGCTGAGTTGCGATGCGGCGACGACGAATGCGACGTTGAGCCGCTCGCCGCGGCCCAACGGACGAACTGTCGCCGGATCCGGCATCGTCTCGAAGGGCGTGCCAACGAGTCGGACCGAGTTGTCGTCGGCCGGGTCACCGGATTCCATGATCGGCTTGACCCGGTCCGCGGTGACGGATACGACGAACGCCGCCGCGATCACGATGAGGAACAGCAGGGCCAGCCACAAGCGCGGACGCGACACCGTGGCCGCCATCAGCCACACCGGGGAGTTGAAGAAGACCAGAAACGTCAGCAGCAGTAGCGGCAGGGCGCGGGTCATCAAGGATCCGACTGCGGCGAGGTTCGACATCGTCATCTGTCCCGCCCAGCCGAGGATCGAGCCTGCGCCGCACGCGGTCAACGCCAGGATCGCGGCGAACACGACGCCTTCGAAGATGAGGTCAACAAGTACCCGAGGGCTGGGACCGCCGAGTACGCCGCCGACGATCGCGATGATCACCGCGACTGTCGACGCGAGGCTCCGGGCGTGCACCGTGGAGATGCGTGAGACCAACCAGCCGACCAGGGCCGCAATTGGCAGCACGAAGATGACCAGTGCGAGAACGAACCATTCGGTTCGGGTCGGATGGCCGTCGATATCGATGGTGTGCTTGCCGGTGACGGCGACGACGAGGGCGGAGTTGGCCATGCAGACCGCAAACGCGGCCAACGCAGGCGCCGACCGTGGCCACAGCCGGCGAACCAGGGCGCCGGGTCTCAACACCGCTGGCAGACCGCGGTCAAGGAACCACGCGTCGGCGGCCCGTCGCTGCGCGACGTCAATCATGAAAGGCCCGCCGGTTCGGTGAGTCCGTCAGCTGGATGGCTGCCCGCCACAGCAGCATGCCGGTCTGCACGCCGACGGCGATCGACATCATCGAGATGAGCGTCGCGGTGAACACGCCGGTGCTGTGCGTGCCGAGTAGTTGCGTGATCCCCATGAATCCCAGGGATCCGGGGACCAGCAGCCAGAATCCCGGCACCACCAGCGACATTGTCGGCGGCGTGTTGGGGCGGTGGGATATCGCCAGCGCGAACAGGATCAGCGTAAGGCCGCCGCCGAAGCCGCTCGCATAGCTGCCGAGCACTGCATTGCCGATCCATTGGCCGGCGTACGCGATGTACAGCATCAGCACCATCCACGGCAGGAACTTCGTCGGGGGAGCGAAGTTCAGCCATATCCCGAGTCCGTACACCACCACTCCGAGGAACGGCGCCCACGGGCCCAGCCGGTTCAACTGGGTCGTGACGAGGTCGGTGTCGGCGATGCCCGCGATCTGCGCCGCGATGAGGATGCCGAAAGCCAACTGCGCGATCTGCATGAAGCCTGCCACTAATCTGCTGGCCCCGGATACAACGTGATGGGTGGCCAGCTCGATGACCGCGAGCGTGATCGCCGCGCCGGGAAGGAAGGTGGCCAGCGGCGCCGCGAGCGCGCGCAGGCTGTCGGTCCCGACGTGCCATCTGTTTTCGAACGTGAACACGATGAGTGCGACCAGGAACGCGCAGACGGTGGGGAGCATGTAGCCGATGGCCTCGATGCGACGACCGATCACGCTCAGGCCGCCCACGAGCAGACCTAGGATCGCGGCGCCGTAGAGGCTCCACGGCGTCGGCTGCAGGATCAGTGCCAGCCCGACGCTCTGCACCGCATAGCCGATAATCGTGATCCACACCGGAAATCGCTTGTCCAGGTTACGAATTCGCTCGAGCTCGGCCATGCCCTCCTCAGGGCTGACCGTTCCTGACGGTGCTCGCGCCACCAACTTGGACAGCGGGAAGGACTGGTCGTAGCGCACATTGAAATTGGGGTTGGCGATATAGATGCCTTCGCCGGAGGAACTGCCGACCTGGACGTAGTTGGGGAGTGCCAGAAACTCATGGTCGAGGCCGTACGCACGAGCGGTTTGTTCCATCACCCCACGGACCATCGTGACGGGATAGTTCGCCCCGGCCATCGCAGCGCCGAGCGCCGCCACGAACTGGGGCGCGGCCACATCGCGTTGCTCGGATGGCACGGTCGCAGGCTACTGCGCGGCGTCCCCTAGGCTGAGGTTATGCAGCGGATTATCGGGACCGAGGTCGAGTACGGCATCTCGTCGCCGTCCGACCCGACCGCGAATCCAATCCTGACGTCGACGCAGGCGGTGCTGGCATATGCGGCCGCCGCCGGGATTCAGCGCGCGAAGCGCACCCGCTGGGATTACGAGGTCGAATCGCCGCTGCGCGACGCCCGCGGGTTCGACCTGAGCCGGTCGGCCGGTCCGCCGCCGGTGGTGGACGCCGACGAGGTCGGTGCCGCCAACATGATCCTGACCAACGGCGCCCGGTTGTACGTCGACCACGCTCACCCTGAGTACTCCGCACCCGAATGCACGGACCCGATGGACGCGGTGATCTGGGATAAAGCCGGCGAACGCGTCATGGAGGCCGCCGCGCGCCACGTAGCCAGCGTGCCTGGCGCGGCAAAGCTGCAGCTCTACAAGAACAACGTGGACGGCAAGGGCGCCTCCTACGGCTCGCACGAGAACTATCTGATGTCGCGCCAGACGCCGTTCTCCGCGGTTATCGCGGGCCTGACGCCTCATCTTGTATCGCGCCAGGTCATCACCGGCTCCGGCCGGGTCGGCGTCGGACCTTCCGGTGACGAGCCAGGATTCCAGCTGTCGCAGCGGTCCGACTACATCGAGGTTGAGGTCGGCCTGGAGACGACGCTGAAGCGCGGCATCATCAACACCCGCGACGAGCCGCACGCCGACGCCGACAAGTACCGGCGGCTGCACGTGATCATCGGGGATGCGAACCTCGCCGAGACGTCCACGTATCTCAAGCTGGGCGCCACCGCGCTGGTGCTGGATCTCATCGAAGAGGGCATGGACCTCACCGACCTTGCGCTGGCCCGGCCAGTACATGCCGTGCATGTGATCAGCCGCGACCCGTCGCTGCGCGCCACCGTCGCATTGGCCGACGGCCGCGAACTGACGGCCCTTGCGCTGCAACGGATTTACCTGGACCGAGTGGCCAAGCTGGTGGACAGTCGCGATCCGGACCCTCGCGCCGCCCATGTCGTCGAAACCTGGGCCAACATCCTCGACCTTCTCGAGCGCGACCCGATGGAGTGTGCCGAGCTGTTGGACTGGCCCGCGAAGCTGCGGCTGCTTGAGGGTTTCCGCCATCGGGAGAACCTCGGCTGGTCGGCGCCGCGGCTGCACCTGGTGGACCTGCAGTACTCCGACGTGCGGCTGGACAAGGGCCTATACAACCGGCTGGTCGCGAGGGGTTCGATGAAGCGGTTGGTCACCGAGCAGCAGGTGATCGACGCGGTCGACAATCCGCCGACGGACACCCGCGCGTACTTCCGCGGCGAGTGCCTGCGTCGGTTCGGCGCCGATATCGCCGCCGCCAGCTGGGACTCGGTGATCTTCGATCTTGGCGGTGATTCGCTCGTCAGGATTCCAACGCTCGAGCCGCTGCGAGGCAGTAAGGCGCACGTCGGGGCCCTGCTGGACTCGGTGAATAGCGCCGTCGAACTGGTGGAACAGCTAACGACCTGAGCGCGCTATCCCAGGCAATCCGGACGTTGACCGGTAGTGTGGAGTAACCGGCGGGCGGCTGTGAGCCCGCCGAAGACATACGCAGGAGGCAGCGATGGCTCAGGAGCAGACCAAGCGTGGCGGTGGTGGCGGAGAGGACGATGACCCCACCGGCAGCACGGCCGCCGGGCAAGAGCGTCGCGAGAAACTGGCCGAGGAGACCGACGACCTGCTCGACGAGATCGACGATGTTCTCGAAGAGAACGCCGAAGACTTCGTCCGCGCGTACGTCCAGAAGGGTGGCCAGTGACCTGGCCGCACCGCGATCAGTTGGCCTTCCCGTCACCCCTACCCGGAGTACCGTGCGTCCCCGTGGACTTGTCGTCCTTTTCTGACTTGCTGCGCCGTCAGGCGCCTGAACTTCTGCCCATGAACCGGTCCGGTGTTGGGGTCGCAGGCCCGGGTGATGCGCTGCCGCACGGCACCACGATCGTCGCGCTGAAGTTCCCAGGCGGCGTGGTGATGGCCGGCGACCGCCGCTCGACCCAGGGCAACATGATCGCCGGGCGCGACGTGCAGAAGGTGTACATCACCGACGACTACACGGCGACCGGCATCGCGGGCACTGCGGCCATCGCAGTGGAGTTCGCCCGGCTGTACGCGGTCGAGCTCGAGCACTACGAGAAGACCGAAGGCGTGCCCCTGACGTTCCGAGGCAAGGTGAACCGGCTGGCCACCATGGTGCGCGGCAACCTCGGTGCGGCACTGCAGGGCTTCGTCGCGCTTCCGCTGCTGGCCGCCTACGACCTGGACGACCCGAACCCTGAGGCGGCGGGGCGGATCGTGTCGTACGACGCGGCCGGCGGCTGGAACCTCGAAGAAGAGGGATATCAGTCGGTGGGATCGGGCTCCATCTTCGCCAAGTCCTCGATCAAGAAACTCTATTCGCAAGTGACTGACGCGGATTCGGCGCTGAGGGTGGCGGTCGAAGCGTTGTACGACGCTGCCGACGACGACTCAGCGACGGGTGGGCCCGACCTGGTGCGCGGCATCTATCCGACCGCGGTGGTTCTCGGCGCAGAGGGGGCCGAGGATGTGGCGGAGAGCCGGATCGCCGGGCTGGCGCGCGAAGTGATCGAAAGCCGGTCTCGTCAAGATACTTTCGGTCCCGACAGTGCGGCTCAGTCGCATGACGCGCGGGGAGATTCGTGAGCTTTCCATATTTCATCTCGCCCGAACAGGCGATGCGCGAGCGTTCGGAGCTTGCGCGCAAGGGAATTGCCCGTGGTCGCAGTGTGGTGGCGCTGGCCTACTCCGGTGGCGTGCTGTTCGTCGCGGAGAACCCGTCGCGCTCGCTGCAGAAGGTCAGCGAGCTTTACGACCGTGTCGGGTTCGCGGCCGTCGGCCGGTTCAACGAGTTCGACAACCTTCGCCGCGGCGGAATCCAGTTCGCCGACACCCGCGGCTACGCCTACGACCGTCGCGATGTGACGGGCCGCCAGCTGGCCAACGTGTACGCGCAGACGCTCGGCACGATCTTCACCGAGCAGGCCAAGCCCTACGAGGTTGAGCTGTGCGTTGCCGAGGTCGCCCATTTCGGGGAAACCAAATCGCCTGAGCTGTACCGGATCACATACGACGGATCCATCGCAGACGAACCTCATTTCGTGGTGATGGGCGGCACCACCGAGCCGATCATCACGGCGCTGAACGACTCCTACACCGAGAACGCAGGCCTCTCCGAAGCGGCGAGGATCGCGATCGATGCCCTGAAGACGGGTGCAGAAAACGGTGGTTCCGAGCCGCGCACGCTGGGACCGTCGACGCTGGAAGTCGCCATCCTCGACGCGAACCGCCCGCGCCGGGCGTTTCGACGGATCACCGGCTCAGCGCTGGAAGCGCTTCTGCCTGTAGAGGATTCGGGCGCCGAGAAGCCGGACGGCGACTAGACCGTCGCCATGGCGGAGTTGGTGACCCCGGAGGCGCCGATCCTGCCCTGGCCGCGGATGTTCCGGCAGAAGTGGCTCAATGTGTTGTTCCTGCATTGGGCCGTCGAGCCGGCGAGCATCGCTCGCCTGTATCCGCCAGGCACCGAGCCCGATACCTTCGAAGGCAACAGTTTCGTCGGTGTAGTGCCGTTTCAAATGTCGCTGTTCGGCACATTTTTGGAGACCAACATCCGGCTGTACTCGGTGGACCAGACGGGCCGTCGCGGAGTGCTATTCCTGTCCCTGGACACCGACCGGCTCGGCATGGTCGCGGCGAGCAGACGGATCGTCGGCGTGCCGTATCGGTGGGCCCGGATGACCTACCGGGAGCAGGGTGAGCGCCGCACCTATACCTCGACGCTGCGCTGGCGTGGAGTCAGCGCGTCGAGCTCCATCGAGGTCGCGGTGGGAGAGCCGCTTTCGTCCGGACCGCTGGAGCACTTTCTGACCGCGCGGTGGGGTGCGCACGTGGCTCGCCTGGGCCGCACTTGGTACCTGCCCAACGAACATCCCGTCTGGGCGCTGCGTCAGGCCGAACTGGTCAGCTTCCGCGACGACGGTCTGTTCGCGTCCGTCGGGCTCGGCGACCTTGGCGAGCGGGCGCCGGATCACGTGGCGTTCAGCGAAGGGGTATCCGCGCGTTTCGGGCTTCCGGTGCGGTCGACGACGCCGCGGGCGATCAGGCCGTCAGCGCCTTGATCACAGCGAGGTCGACTGTGCGGTTTCATCCGCTTGCCTAGCGCGTCGCGTATGAAACCGCCTAGTCGCGCCCGCTGATTCTCCGTTAATTCTGCGTGTCCCTGTTGACGTGACGCTGCCCACCGGAGAATCATGTGTTGCGTCCAGCAATACACGTTGCGTAATGCGCAACATCTAACGGGGGCCAGCCCATGCCCAAAGTTGTCGTGATCGGTGCAGGCATTGTCGGCACCTCACTGGCGGATGAACTGACCGCGCGCGGCTACACCGACGTCACCGTCGTCGACCGCGGACCGCTGTTCACCACCGGTGGCTCGACTTCGCACGCTCCCGGTCTGGTGTTCCAGACCAACCCGTCGAAGACCATGACCGCCTTCGCGCGCTACACCGTCGAGAAGTTCGGCGCACTCGAGCATCCCGACGGCTGGGCGTTCAACGCCGTCGGCGGACTCGAGGTCGCCACCACGTCCGAACGCTGGGCCGATCTGCACCGCAAGGCCGGTTGGGCCGAGGCGTGGGGAATCGGCGGCCGACTGCTTACGACGGCCGAATGCGCCGAGTTGCACCCGCTGCTGGACCACGACCGCATCCTTGGCGGATTCCACACGCCCGCCGACGGGCTGGCGAAGGCGGTGCGCGCCGCCGAGGCGCAGGCGCGACAGGCCACCGCCCGCGGCGCGACCTTCCGTCCACACACCGAGGTTCTCGGCATCGTCGAGAGCAGCGGCCGCGTCACCGGCGTACACACGAACGACGGCGTCATAGAGGCCGACATCGTGGTCTGCGCGGCAGGCTTCTGGGGTGCGCAGCTGGCCAAGCAGGTCGGCCTCGTCGTCCCGCTGGTGCCGATGGCACACCAGTACGCGCGGACCGGTCAGATCGGTGCGCTCGTCGGGCGCAACACCGAACTGTCCGAGGCCGGTCTGCCGATCCTGCGCCATCAGGACCAGGACCTGTACTTCCGCGAACATGTCGACCGGATGGGCATCGGGTCCTACAGCCATAAGCCGATGCCCGTCGACATGTCGACGCTGATGTCCGACACCGCCGATGAGGCCATGCCGTCGATGCTGCCGTTCACCGAGGAGGACTTCGCACCGGCCTGGCATGAAGCCAGGGAACTGCTTCCCGCGCTGGGTGATTCGAAGGTCGAAGAGGCGTTCAACGGCATCTTCTCGTTCACGCCGGACGGGTTCTCCATCATGGGGGAGCACCGCGACCTTGCCGGCTTCTGGGTCGCCGAGGCGGTCTGGGTGACGCATTCGGCAGGCGTCGCCAAGGCCACCGCCGAGTGGATCATCGACGGCACCCCGTCGATCGACGTCCACGAATGCGATCTGTACCGCTTCGAGGACGTCGCCCGAAGTCCGAAGTTCATCATGCAGACCAGTTCGCAGGCCTTCATCGAGGTCTACGACATCATCCATCCCAACCAGTTCCGTACCGCGCTGCGCGGGCTGCGGACGAGCCCGTTCTACGAACGGCAGAAGGAACTCGGGGCGTACTTCTTCGAGGGTGCCGGCTGGGAGCGGCCGGCCTGGTTCGAGGCCAACGCCGAGCTGGCGCAACGGCTCCGCGCCGATGGGTTGGCATTCCAAGAGCGCGACGAGTGGTCGTCGAAGTTCTGGTCACCCATTTCCATCGCGGAGGCGCACTGGACCCGGGACCGGGTCGCGATGTTCGACATGACGCCGCTGACCCGTTACGAGGTGTCGGGTCCCGGCGCCGCGGCCTTCCTGCAACACATGAGCACCAACAACGTGGACAAGAGTGTCGGCTCAGTGACCTATACGTTGCTGCTCGACGAAACCGGCGGTGTACGAAGCGATATCACCGTCGCCCGGCTTGGCCCGAACGCATTCCAGGTCGCGGTAAACGGGCCGATGGACTTCGACTGGTTCAGTCGTCATCTGCCCGACGACGTCACGCTGCGGGACATCACCGGCGGCACCTGTTGTGTCGGCGTCTGGGGGCCGCTCGCCCGCGATATGGTCCAGCCGTTGTGCAAGGACGACTTGTCGCACGAGGGCTTTAAGTACTTCAGGGCCATCCAGACCTACCTCGATGCCATCCCGGTCACCATGCTGCGGGTGTCGTACGTGGGAGAGCTCGGCTGGGAGATCTATACCAGCGCCGAATACGGTGCGGCGCTGTGGGATCTGCTGGCCGAAGCGGGCCAGCCTCATGGCGTAATCGCCGCCGGACGCATCGCCTTCAACAGCTTGCGCATCGAAAAGGGATACCGGCTGTGGGGGACCGACATGACCGCCGAACACCAGCCTGCGGCGGCCGGCGTCGACTTCGCGGTGAAAATGGATAAGAACAATGGGGAGGACTTCGTCGGGAAGGCGGCGCTGGGGGATCCGCCGCAGAACATGTTGCGCAGCATCGTGTTCGAAGATCCCGCCGCCGTCGCGCTGGGCAAGGAGCCCGTCTACGTCGACGGGGGCTGCGTCGGGTATGTCACCAGCGCAGGCTATTCGGCCACCGTCGGGCGCACCATCGCCTACGCCTGGCTGCCCGCTGAGACGCAGGTCGGCGATGCCGTCACCGTCGACTACCGCGGCACCCGATTCACTGCCGTCGTGCACGCCGAGCCGGTAGTGGATCCCGAGATGACGCGGATCAAGAGGTAGCCCACCATGACTGAACAAACAGCGTGTTACGACGTCATCGTGATCGGCCTCGGCGGCATGGGCAGCGCGGCCGCCTATCACCTGGCCGCCCGCGGCCAACGGGTGCTCGGGCTGGAGAAGTTCACGCCGGCCCACGACAAAGGATCCAGCCACGGCGGTTCGCGGATCATCCGCCAGTCCTACTTCGAAGACCCGGCCTATGTGCCCCTGCTGCTACGCGCCTACGAGCTGTGGGACAAGCTCGCCTCCGACGCGGAGCGTGAGGTCTATCGGATCACGGGTGGGCTGTTCGTCGGTCCGCCAGACTGCCTCACCGTTGCGGGCAGCCTACGGGCCAGCCAGGAATGGAAACTAGACCACGAGGTGCTGACCGCCGACGAAATCCGTTCTCGTTTCCCCAATTTCACGCCGCAGCCCGGCGACTTCGCGGTGTATGAACCGAAGGCTGGTTTCGCCCGCCCGGAGATGACGGTGCAGGCGCATATCGACCTCGCCGAGCGTGCCGGCGCCACCCTGTTGTTCGGAGAAGAGGTGCTCGACTGGGGCGAGACGGCGGGCGGTGTCACCGTCCGCACCGCGCGCGGGTCCTACACGGCAGGGCAACTCGTCATCTGCCCCGGAGCGTGGGCGCCGCAACTGCTGGCCGAGTTCGGGATCCCGATCACGATCGAGCGCCAGGTGCTGTACTGGCTCGATCCGATCGGCGGCACCGCGCCGTTCGTGGACCATCCGATCTTCATCGACGAGAACGCCCAGGGCATGCAGATCTACGGCTTCCCCGCCATCGACGGGCCGCACGGCGGTGTCAAGGTCGCGTTCTTCCGAAAGGGCATCGTCTGCACGCCGGAGACCATCGACCGCACCGTGCATGAGGACGAGATCCGCGAAATGCGCGACCGGGTCGCCGAACTGCTGCCAGCGCTCGATGGCGCGTGCCTGGACTCGGCGACGTGCATGTACTCCAACACCCCCGATCAGCATTTCGTCATCGCACGCCACCCGGACAGCGCGAATGTGACGGTTGCGTGTGGATTCTCGGGGCACGGGTTCAAGTTCGTCCCGGTGGTCGGCGAGATCCTCGCCGATTTGGCGACCACCGGTTCGACCACCCACCCGATTTCGTTGTTCAACCCCCGACGGTTGGTGACGACATGACCGCCACTGATCAGCCCTCGACGTTGTTGGCCACGCTCGGCGGCGCTTACTACACCAGCGAGTCTGTCTTCGCCGTCGAGCAAAGCCAGATCTTGGAGTCGATGTGGTTCTGCGCGGCGCGCTGCGCCGACCTGGCGAACCCGGGGCAGTTCAAGAAGATTCAGGTGGGCTCTGAGAGTGTGCTCGTCGTCAGGGGCCGCGACGGGATGTTGCGGGCGTTCCTCAACGTGTGCAGGCACCGCGGCGCGCAGTTGTGCACCGAGCCGGAAGGCCAGGTCCGCCGCAATATCCGCTGCCCGTACCACGCGTGGACCTATGCGCTGGACGGCAAGCTCGTCGCCGCACCCAACATCGCCAGCCTTGCCGACGAAAACGGAACGGGCATAGACCGCTACCGCTACGGCCTGGTACCGGTGGCGTTGACGGAGTGGCTCGGCTACGCATGGGTTTGCCTGGCCGACGAGCCACCGTCGTTCGCCGACACAGTCATCGGCGACGTCACGAACCGGCTCGGCGACCCGACCGCCATCGACAGGTACGGCATCGAAGACCTTCAGGTGGGCCACCGGGTGGTCTACGACGTTGCCGCGAACTGGAAGCTCATCGTCGAGAACTTCATGGAGTGCTACCACTGCGCGTCGATTCACCCTGAACTCGTCGAGGTGCTGCCGGAGTTCTCCAAAGGGCTCGCCGCGCAGTACTACGTGGGCCACGGCGCCGAATTCGGTTCGGAGGTAGCCGGGTTCACCGTCGACGGCTCGGCAGGCTTCGGCACGTTGCCGGGCATCACAACCGAACAGGACCGGCGCTATTACGCGATCACCGTCAAACCGACCGTGTTCATCAACCTGGTGCCCGACCACATCATCTTCCACCGGATGTACCCGATGGCAGCCGATCGCACCGTCGTCGAATGTGACTGGCTCTACCTCCCCGACGTGGTCTCGACGGGCCGCGACGTGTCCCGCTCGGCCGAGCTGTTCCACCGGGTCAACGAGCAGGACTTCGATGCGTGCGAGCGAACTCAGCCCGCAATGTCGTCAAGGGCCTACCGGCACGGCGGTGTTCTCGTTCCTGCCGAACACCACATCGCGGAGTTCCATCAGTGGGTAGTGTCCCGTGTCGGCGAGGCGAGGTGAGGGTGATGAACGGTGAACCGGATCTCTGTATCGGCGGGCAATGGCGGCATGCATCCGACGGTGGAACACGCGACATCATCAACCCGGCCGACGGCAGCGTCGCCGCCGTCGTCGACGAGGCCACCCCCGACGATGCGCGTGCCGCCGTCGCCGCAGCGCGCAAGGCCTTCGACGACGGTGCCTGGCGCGCCACTCCGGTGACGGAACGGGCCGAGCTACTTGACCGGATAGCCGAGCTGCTGCAGCGGGACAAAGAAGCTCTCGCGTTGCTGGAAACACGGGACACCGGCAAGACATTGGTCGAGAGCCGGATCGATATCGACGACGTCACATCGGTTTTCCGGTACTACTCCCGGCTGGTAGGCAGCGAATCCGACCGGCTCATCGACGTCGGCGACCCGGCAGTCATCAGTCGCGTGGTCCGCGAACCCATCGGTGTCTGCGTGCTCATCGCGCCGTGGAACTACCCGCTGCTGCAGATGTCGTGGAAGATCGCACCCGCGCTGGCCGCCGGCTGCACGATGGTGGCCAAACCCAGTGAGGTCACCCCGCTCACAACCATCGCGTTCATGCATCTGCTCGACGAGGCGGGTGTGCCACCGTCGGTGGTGAACCTGGTGCAGGGCAGTGGTGCGGTGCTCGGGGCGGCGCTGACCGATAACCCTGAAGTCGACTTCATCTCCTTCACCGGCGGGCTGGCCACCGGCCGCACGATCGCCAAGGTCGCCGCCGAGCATGTCACCAAGGTCGCCGTCGAACTGGGCGGCAAGAACCCGCATATCGTGTTCGCAGACGCGGATTGGGACAGCGCGGTCGACCACGTGTTGACCGGCGTGTTCCTGCACTCGGGGCAGGTGTGCTCGTCGGGAACCCGGCTGATCGTCGAAGAGCAGATCGCCGACGACTTCGTCGCCCAACTGGCGGCCCGTGCCGAGAAGATCCGGGTCGGAGACGGCATGGACCCCGCCAGCGAGACGGGACCGCTGGTCTCCGAGCAGCACCGCGCCAAGGTGGAAGCCCATGTCCAGCAAGGGATTTCCGACGGAGCAAAGCTGGTCACCGGGGGCGCGCGACCCGGCGATCCGGCGCTGGCCAAGGGCAGCTTCTATCTGCCAACGATCTTCGATCGGTGTGACCGGTCAATGCGAATCGTCCAGGAGGAGACCTTCGGGCCGATCCTCACGGTGGAGCGATTCACCACCGAGGCCGAGGCGATAACCCTCGGCAACGACACGGAATACGGTCTCGCGGCAGGTGTTCGGACATCTGATCCGGCGCGGGGCGAACGTGTGGTGCGGGCGCTGCGGCACGGCACGGTGTGGCTCAACGACTTCGGCTACTACACCGCGGCGGCGGAGTGGGGCGGATTCGGAAAGTCTGGTAACGGTCGCGAACTCGGACCCACAGGGCTCGCGGAATACCAAGAGCTCAAACACATCTGGCAGAACACCGCACCCCAACCCGCCGGCTGGTTCAAAGGCTAGAGAGGACGCTTATATGGTGATCAAGGAGCCGCATGCCGACAGTGGCATGGAGGATTTCGGCTACAAGGAATCGCTTGACCGCAGCATCGGCAAGTTCGCGAGTTTCGCGGCCGGGGTCAGCTATATCTCGATCCTCACCGGCACGTTCCAGCTCTTCTATTTCGGCTTCGGCACCGGCGGCCCGGCCTACCTGTGGTCGTGGCCGATGGTGTTCGTCGGGCAGATGGCGGTCGCGCTGTGCTTCATGGAATTGGCTGCGAAGTATCCCGTCGCCGGTTCCGTCTACAACTGGTCGAAGAAATTGGGCAGTCGCCTCGTCGGATGGTCGTCGGGGTGGCTAATGCTGACCGCGTCGATCGTGACGATCTCGGCGGTGGTGCTGGCCTATCAGCTCAACTTGCCGCGGATATGGCCCGGCTTCCAGATCATCGGCGACGGCACCGGTGAATACGACTTCGCAACCAACGCCGTCATTCTCGGCACGGTGCTGATCGCTTTTACCACGTTGATCAATGCGCTCGGCGTGAAGTTGATGTCGCGAATCAATAGTGCGGGTGTGTTCATCGAGCTCATCGCAGCCGTCCTGATCGTCATCATCCTCGCGTTCAACATCAAACGCGGTCCGCAGATCTTCTTCTCCACCAACGGCTACGGCGCCGGCGAGAGCGCGGGCTACCTGAGCGCGTTCCTCGTCGCGTCGCTGGCGTCTCTCTACGTGATGTACGGCTTCGACACCGCGAGTTCGCTCGGCGAGGAGACGGTTGAACCGCGCCGCACAGCGCCCAAGGCCATAGCGCGGGCGATCCTGGCATCCTTCGTGATCGGCGGCGGCATTCTGGTGTTCGCGGTGATGTCGGCACCCAACCTCGACGATCCCAAGATCGGTGAGAGCAGCGGCGGCTTGCAGTACATCGTCGAGCAGGTGATGTGGGGACCGCTCGGCACGGTCTTCCTAATCTGCATCGTCGTTGCGGTCACCGTCTGCACGCTTGCCGTGCACACCGCGGCCATCCGGTTGACGTTCGCGATGGCACGCGACAACGCACTTCCGTTCGGGGAGAAGCTCGCCCGGGTGCATCCCAAGACCCAGACCCCGATCGTCCCCGCCGTCGTGATCGGGTTGATCGCGGCGATCATCCTGGTGATCAACATCGGCCAGCCCAAGATCTTCACGGTGCTGACGTCGATCGCGATCATCATGATCTACCTGGCCTACCTGATGGTGACCGGACCGATGCTGAAGAAGCGTCTGCAAGGCCACTGGCCGCCAAAGGATCTCAAGGAGGGCGGGTACTTCACGATGGGCAAGTGGGGCCTGCCGGTCAACATCTTCGCGGTGCTGTGGGGTTCGCTGATGGCCCTGAACCTCGCGTGGCCGCGCGCCTCTGTTTACGGCGAGCCCTGGTACAACACCTGGGGCGCGTTCGTCTACATCGGGGTGATTCTCGGCTCGGGTCTGTTGTGGTACTTCATCAAGGGCCGCAACCACATTGGCACCCTTGAGTCCCACGCGGCCACCACCAAGACCGATGCGGTCGAGCAGGCCTGATGTCTGACGCCGGGACATTCGATTATGTGATCGCCGGCGGGGGCACCGCAGGCTGTGCGCTGGCTGCACGGCTGTCAGAGGATCCGGACGTCACGGTGTGTCTGGTCGAGGCCGGGCCGTCCGACGTCGGCGACGACAACATCCTGGTGTTGTCGGAATGGATGCATCTGCTCGACTCCGGTTACGACTGGGACTATCCCGTCGAACCGCAGGAGCGGGGCAACTCGTTCATGCGGCATGCCCGCGCCAAAGTGTTGGGCGGGTGCTCATCGCACAACTCGTGCATCGCGTTCTGGCCGCCCGCCGAATGCCTGGACGAGTGGGTGACGATGGGCGCCACCGGATGGAGCGCCGCCGAAGTGCTACCGCTGACCAAGCGGCTCACGGAAACGGTTCTGCTGCGCGACGTTCCGCCCGATGATCCCTGTGGTGCCGCCGTTCTCGAGGCGGCGGCGATGGTCGGCATGCCGACTGTGGCGTTCAACCGAGGGGAGACGGTCCGAACCGGGGCCGGATGGTTCCAGATCAACGCGGCCGAGGACGGCACAAGGATGTCGTCGTCGGCCGCTTATCTGCATCCGATTTTCGCCACGCGCAAGAACCTCGAGGTGCGGACCGATTCGTGGGTCGCCGAGATTCTGTTCGATGGGTCGCTCAACGCGACTGCGGTGCGCTACCAGAAGCCCGACCTCACCGGCTATGACACGGTGTCGGCCCGGCGTGAGGTCATCGTCACGGCAGGTGCCATCGACACCCCGAAGTTGTTGATGTTGTCCGGAATTGGGCCTGCGGAGCATCTGCGGGAGTTCGGCATCGACGTCCGTGTCGATTCGCCAGGCGTCGGATCGAACCTCGACGACCACGTCGAAGGATTGGTGTTCTGGGAGGCTTCGCGGCCGATGGTCACGACGTCGACGCAGTGGTGGGAGATCGGGCTGTTCACCACGGTCGACGAGGGGGCAATCCAGCCGGACCTGATGATGCACTACGGCAGCGTGCCGTTCGACATGAATACGCTGCGCCGCGGCTACCCGACGACCGACAACGGATTCTGCTTGACTCCCAACGTGACTCAGGGTCGCTCCCGCGGCACCGTCCGCCTGCGGTCACGCGATTTCCGGGACCGGCCGCGCGTCGATCCGCGGTACTTCACCGACCCCGAGGGCTACGACGAGCGCATCATGCTGACCGGTGTCCGGCTCGCCCGCAAGATCGCCGAGCAGGCGCCACTGGCCGCCTGGGTTGGCAGGGAACTTGCACCGGGACCGGACGCGACCACCGACGACGAGCTGCTCGACTACATCCACAAGTGCCACAACACTGTGTACCACCCCGCGGCGACGGCGCGGATGGGAGCCGTCAACGACCCGATGTCGGTGCTGGATCCGGAGCTGCGGGTCAAGGGGGTGTCGCGGCTGCGTGTGGTGGACGCGTCGGCGATGCCCAAGCTACCGTCGGTCAACCCCAACATCACGGTGATGACGATGGCGGAGAAGTGTGCCGACCTCATTCGAAAGACCTGACCTCAAGGCCTTCCTTGGCGAGCACACGCCGTTCCAGGCGATGTCCGATGAGGAACTCACCGAACTGGTGGCCGGTTCGGTCGTAGTGGAATTTCCCGCGGGGTCCCTCGTCGCTGACTACGCGACTCGGGTGCCCGACGACGTGTGGATGGTTCAGGCAGGACAGGTCACACTGCGCAACAGCGGCGAGGCGACCACGTTCGACACCGTCGGGCCCGGCGGGATCTTCGGCTACATGCCGCTGCTGACCGGCGGCGGCATGGACTTCGAAGCACACACGACGACGCCGAGCACGCTGATCCGGTTGCCAGGCGCCTTGGTGCAGGCCCAGTTTGCGAAGCCCGCGGGACTGGCGTTCCTCGCGTCGTCGGCGTGGAACGTCGGCACCGCGGACCGGCCGACGATCGCACCCACCACCGACAGCAGGCCGGTCGCCGAGTTGGTGCACGGGGACGTGTTGCTTGTCTCACCAGACACGTCGGTTCGTGACGCCGTCGTGCGGATGACCGAAAATCACGTGTCGTACGCACTGATCCGGCTGCCCGACGGCGGCCTTGGCATCTTCACCGACCGCGACCTGCGGACCCGCGTGGTGGCAGCGGGGCTCGCCGTCGATGTGCCGATCGACCGCGTGATGAGCGCGCCCGCGCGCACCGTGACCGCAGACCTGACCGCCGACACCGTTCTGATGGAGATGCTCGAGTGCGGGTTGCGGCACATGCCGGTCCTCACGTCGCGCGGTGAGGTCGTCGGCGTGCTCGAGGACGCCGACCTGCTGGCGGCGTCGGCCCGTCAGAGCTTCATGTTGCGCCGCTCGATCGGCCTCGCCGCCAATGCCGGCGAGTTACAGAAGGTCGGCCAACGGGTGACCGGGCTCGCAGGAGATCTGTTCCGCAACGGAACGAAGGCATCGGCGACGAGCGCGATCCTGTCGGTGGTCATCGACAGCCTGGTGCGCAAGGCGCTGGAACTGACTCTGGCAGAGGATGATCGGGCGCCGGCCGACGGTTTCGCCTGGCTGACGCTTGGCAGTGTGGCGCGGCGCGAGGCGATGCCGTCATCAGATGTGGACAGCGCGCTGTCGTGGAAGGACGATCTGGCGCCGGCGAGTGCGCAGCTGCGAGCTGTCGCCCATCGGGTCCATGAGGTCCTCGACGGCTGCGGATTGCCCGCGGACCGCAACAACGCCGTCGCATCCAGCCCGCTGTTTTCGCGCTCGCAATCGGAGTGGTTCACCGCGGCAGAGAGCTGGCTCGACGATCCGCTGCGCGATCGCGGTTTGATCTTTTCGTCGCTGCTCATCGACGGCCGTGTGGTCTGGGGAGATCGGGCGCTGCACACGGTCCCTTCGGCGTATCGCCGGATGCGCGACGCGCACCCGAACGCGCTGCGGCTGCAACTGCTCGACGCCTTGTCCGGCAAGGTCCGTACACGCGCTCTGCGAGATGTGTTGTCGCGGCGGGGCGGAACGTTCGACCTGAAGCATCATGCCGTTACACCGATCGTCAACCTTGCGCGATGGGGCGGGTTGACGGCCGATGTCGCATCGGCGACCACACCTACCCGACTGGCCGCCGCCTCGGAGGCCGGTGCGATCAGACCACGCGACGCCGAAACCCTATGCGACGTCTTCGTGATGCTGCAGCGGCTGAGGATGGCCCACCAAGTCGAGCAACTGTCGGCCGGCCACACGCCGGGTGACGTCATCACGATGTCGGAGTTGTCGCCGTTGAACCGCAGCCTCCTCGGTGACGGGCTGCGTGAGATCGCCGCGGTGCGGCGACGAGTCGGCAATTTCGGAATCCCGCGCGTATAGGCTTGGCAAACGATGGCCAAGGTTGAGGACGACAAGCCCGCCGCAGCGGTGCAATCCGTCGACCGCGCCCTGTTGGTACTCGAGATCCTGGCGAAGCTCGGGCAGGCAGGCGTCACCGAGATCGCCGCCGAACTCGGGGTGCACAAGTCGACGGTGTCGCGGCTGATCGCGGTGCTCGAGGCACGCGGCTACGTCGAACAGGTATCCGACCGTGGCAAGTACCGGCTCGGCTTTTCCATCGCCCGTCTCGCGCGTGCCATCAGCGGGCAGCTCGACCTGGTGAAGCTCAGTCAGGATGTGTGCGACAGTCTCGCGGCCGAGGTCGGCGAGACCACCAACCTGGCGATCCTGGACGGCGACCGGATCATCAATATCGTCGAGGCGATCGGCCCAGCCGAGATCACGCTGCGGACGTGGGTCGGTCAGAGCTGTCCGGCGCATGCGACATCGAGTGGCAAGGTCTTGCTTGCGGGGCTGGATGCCGCTGATGTCCGGGCCCGGCTGGCTTCGGCGCTCGAATCGTTCACTGAGAACACCATTGTGAAGGTGGCCGACCTGCAGCGGGAATTGGTGACCGCGCGCGAGCGCGGATGGGCCTGTGTCGCCGAGGAATTGGAACTCGGACTGAACGCGGTCGCTGCACCGGTGCATGACGGCAACGCGCAAGTGATTGCGGCGCTCAGTGTTTCGGGACCGTCGTACCGACTGGGTCCAGCGCAGTTCGAGGAAGCCGCGAAGCAAACCATCTCCGCGGCCGACGCCGTCAGCCGGCGCCTTGGCTGGGTCGAGCGCGGATGAGGACGAGCTCCGCGAACTGATCCGGACATTCCAGCGGTGTGAAGTGCCCGACGCCGTCGGCGCGGTGCAAGCGCACGTCGACGAAGTAGTGCTCGAGGCGGTCGGCCCACTGCAGTGGGAACAGCGGATCATGCTGTGGCCACAGCACATCCGTCGGGGCCCGGATCTTGATGGCCCGCTCCGGCGGTAATTCGGTCAGCGACTGGGCGATCATTCCGGCGCCTGCGCGGTACCACGCGATCGATGCGGTGAACGCACCCGGAAGTGCGTAGTCGGATACCAGGCGGTCCAGCTCGTCGTCGGGGAGGGTGAAATTCGGGCCGGACCAGTGATTCCAGAAGTGCCGCAGGTATTCCCGGACGGCGTCGGGGTTGCCGTCGATCAGCTGTGCGGACAGCGGAAGCTGGTGGAAGGCCTGATACCAGAACTCGTTCTGCGCCTGGGCGGTGAGTACCCGATCGCCTGCCCCTGGCAGCGGGGGAGAGAGCACAAGGGCCTGCACCAGATCGGGATGCATCCGCGCGACGCTCTGCGCGACTCGGCTGCCGACGTCGTATCCGGCGATCACGACGTAGGACAGGCCCAGTTCCTTGATCAGCCCGACGATGCTGCTGGCTTGTGCGGTGGCGCTGTAAAAGTGGCGCACAGCCACCTCGTGTTTGTCCGAGCCGCCGAAACCGCGCAAATCGGGAACGACGATATCTGCGACCCCGCCGAGTATCGAGACGACCCGGCGAAAGTCATGCCGGTTGCCCGGCCAACCGTGCAGCAGCACGACGGCGGGCGCGCCCCGCGTCCCGAAGCGGTCGAAGGCCAACCGAAACCCGTCTACGGGCGAGCTGCGTGACCACACAGGCCCATTCTCGCCACATATCAGCCGGCTTGGTGCAAGGTTTCCGAATCACCAATGATGACTGCCAGGATGCTGCGCCACGCATCCGACGGCCAGTTGAGAACGTCGCTGTGGGCCTGCGGGCCCGCCAGCAACCTGCCGTCGTCGTAATGCCCTGTGGCTAAACGGATTACACCGTCCATCTCGTCGGGGTCGGCACCGTGCGGTCCATTGGGAATGCCCTGGACTGCTTCGATGAAGTCTCCCGGCGCTGTCATCGAAAACCGCAGCACATCAGGGTTGCGGTTGTGCCAGTCGCTGGGGTCGTCCACACCGACACCTGCGCCCGCCGCGGCGACGTAGAGAACTCTATCGGCGGTCAGGCCAAGCGCCTCGGCGGTGCCGACGATCGACCCGCCGTACGAATGGCCGATGTAGGTGACCGGGATGGGCCGTCCTGTCGCGTCGACGATGCGATCGACGTCCTGGCTGAAGGCGACAAGGCGCGGCGCCATATCCAGTGCATATCGGGGGTTGGCGGCGTCGACGAGGCCCGCCGCGACGTTGCGCCCGTGGGGGAATTGGCCACCCAGATACGTGATGGCCGCGACGTCGCCGCGGGTGGCCGAGACGAATCGACGCGCGGTGGCTGTATTGGCTGGTGAGCCCTCGATCGTGGTGTTCAGCCCCGGGACCAGCACAGCGACGCTCTTCGCGGTCGACAGGTTGCCGTTGAGTTCCACCAGCGACGCGCGTGCAGGGTCGAAGGCGAGGATCTGGCGGTCGACCCGATAACCGCTGCCAGTCGGGTCGTCCACCTCGCCGAGCAGACTGCGATAGAGCGCGATGCGTCCCGGATCCGTCGTATCGACGATCGCTTGGGCGATATTGACGCGGTTCGCGACGACACGCATGTCCCACGGCACGCCGTCGGTATTGCCGACCTGCTGGGGGAATTCGGTGATTAGTCGTTGGCGCTGTGCCGGGGTCATCGCGTCGATCTGTTCGACGATCCGGCCCTGGCCCATCGCCGGCCAGCCCGCCACCACGTCGGACGCCTGAACTGGCCAGGCACCGGCGGGGACCGTCGCGGCGGGCCTGGGGATGGGTTCTGTCGTCGCGAAGGCCTCGGAGATGTCGGCGGCTGCATCGGTATCGGCCGCGGCGAGTCGGTCCAGCGCGCTCGTGATCTGGTTGGACAGTTGGTCGGCCCGCATTGTCAGCATGTCGCGCGCTACGGCTGGGTCGCCGCCAGAGAGCGCGACCAGAAGCGCCGGGGGACCGGCGCGAATGAACACCGTCGCGTCATCGGCGACATCGAACCCGCCGTCGCGGGCTTCAGCGAGCCACGCGCGGAACGATCTGAGAGCGGCGGCGATCTGATCGGCTCCGTCGCGCGCGGCGACCGACGCCATGACAAGGCTCCGCGCCGCGCCTTCGCAGGCGGCCGCAATGCCTTTCGCGTTGTCCCGGGCCGTATCGGCCGTCGCGCCGGACCAGAATTCGTTGCTGCGGTGGACTTCCCGCATGACGGAGTCGACGCGCGCCGTCAGGTCGCGGGCCGCTTCATCCCATGCATCGGCCAGCCGCCGCAGGGAATCCGGCTGCCACGCTTCGGCTTGCGAGACAGTCGGCCGCGTCACCGTGGGTGAAACAGGTCGCCGTTGCGACGGTCGGCGCGCTCAAGGGCGTCAGCCGACATGTGGGCGGCCACGGCCCAACCGCGCATGTTCGCGACGACGTCGGTGAGCCGTGCGGCGACAAGATCCGGTGCCGCGATGCGCCCGACGACTGACCCTTGTAGATCATCGGGATCCGGTGTTGGCCACCGCATCTCAGCGATGGCGTCTGCCGCCTGCATGACGTGGTCGGCAACAGTTCGCAGTTGTGTCAGATCGACTTCGGTTCGTCCCCCCATGCCTCATGCTGACAGATCCGTCCGGTAACCCGCTGAAGTTATCCACAGGCGGGGCGTGTTCGTCGCGAGCAGACGCAGAGTGTTCTATTTTGTCGGCGTGTCGCGTGATTATGCGTCTGCTCGCTAGCGGTGCACCCGGGAAGGGCAGCACTCGGCGAGCTCCGGAACAGGAACCCGCGCCAGCCGATCTCCTCTCCGGTGGCCGTAGCGACGCCTGGATCGCATCGTTCAGGGCCCGAGGCTGGCGCTGAGGCAGAACGTCAGCAATAGAAAGCAATAGAAATAGCCCGAAAGCGAGCCACGGGGCGGCCCGGGGCTGAGCCTTACGGACACCCCAAACGCTGTCAACCGGGCCTTTCGGCGCGGCTTGCCCGCCACGGTCGGGCAGCAACCAGTAGTCTCGATGACGTGCAGCGACGAATCATGGGCATCGAGACCGAATTCGGTGTCACCTGCACGTTCCACGGCCATCGCCGGCTGAGTCCCGACGAGGTTGCCCGCTATCTATTCCGGCGGGTGGTCTCGTGGGGCCGCAGTTCGAACGTGTTCTTGCGCAACGGTGCGCGGCTATATCTCGACGTGGGCAGCCACCCTGAATACGCCACCGCCGAGTGCGACAACCTCACCCAGCTGGTCACCCACGACCGCGCCGGGGAGCGGGTGCTCGAGGACCTGCTGATCGATGCCGAGCAGCGGCTGGCCGACGAGGGTATCGGCGGCGACATCTATCTGTTCAAGAACAACACCGACTCGGCGGGCAACTCGTACGGCTGCCACGAGAACTATCTGATTGTGCGGGCCGGCGAATTCTCCCGGATCTCCGATGTGCTGCTGCCGTTCCTGGTCACCCGCCAGCTGATCTGCGGCGCGGGCAAGGTGCTTCAGACGCCGAAGGCCGCGACGTTCTGCCTGAGTCAGCGCGCCGAGCACATTTGGGAAGGCGTCTCGTCGGCGACGACGCGGTCGCGGCCGATCATCAACACCCGCGACGAGCCGCACGCCGACGCCGAGAAGTACCGCCGGCTGCACGTCATCGTCGGTGACTCGAATATGTGCGAGTCCACGACGATGCTCAAGGTCGGCACGGCGTCGCTGGTGCTGGAGATGATCGAGTCCGGTGTGGCGTTCCGCGACTTCTCGCTGGACAACCCGATCCGCGCCATCCGCGAGGTCAGCCACGACCTGACCGGCAGGCGGCCGGTGCGGCTGGCCGGCGGACGGCAGGCCAGCGCGCTCGATATCCAGCGGGAGTACTACGCCCGGGCGGTCGAGTACCTGCAGACCCGGGAGCCGAACTCGCAGATCGAGCAGGTGGTCGACCTGTGGGGGCGCCAGCTCGATGCGGTGGAGAGCCAGGACTTCGCGAAAGTGGACACCGAGATCGACTGGGTCATCAAGCGCAAGCTGTTCCAGCGCTACCAGGACCGCTACAGCATGGAGCTGTCCGATCCGAAGATCAGCCAGCTCGACCTTGCCTACCACGACATCAAGCGCGGCCGCGGCGTGTTTGACCTGCTGCAACGCAAGGGCCTGGCGTCGCGGATCACCACCGACGAGGAAATCGAGGCGGCTGTGAACACGCCGCCGCAGACCACCCGGGCCAAGCTGCGTGGCGAGTTCATCAGCGCGGCACAGGAGGCCGGTCGCGACTTCACCGTCGACTGGGTGCACCTCAAGCTCAACGATCAGGCCCAGCGCACCGTGTTGTGCAAGGACCCATTCCGGTCGGTGGATGAGCGCGTGAAGCGGCTTATCGCGTCGATGTAGTCATCGCGGCGTCCGACAAATTGGCGCGGTCGGCGTACTCGCGGCTCGGGTAGCATTTGCTGCACGACTGCTGGAGGGAATGCCGATAGTGCGCGTCGGAATCGCACCTTCGCGAATTGGCGCTGTTCGGGTGTTCCTGAAGGTGGCCGTGTGACTTTACAGAGCCGGCGCGACGCTGATGCCGACCGCCTGATTGATCCTGGAGAGCCGTTGCTGGGTGCTGTTGTAGCGACTCCTCGTCGTGTGTCGCTTGGATGCGTTCGCGGTGCAGACCGGCTTGGGACCCGGCTTTGTGGCGTGGAGCCAGCTATCGAGCGCGACTTGGCAGGGGGATTGCGCTGATGCCGGGAGAGCTGAGGGTCGATACGGCCCCGCTGGCCAGCGGTGGGGAAGGTCTTTTGAGGGCGGCGGGCGACATTCCGCTGCCGCCGGCGCCGTTCACGGCGACGGGCGCCGACGCGTTGTCGACCATTCTTAATGGGCGGACGCAGGCGATCGAGGCTCCATTAATCGCTGGAATGCCGGTGACGAAAGCCGACGCGTTGCGCACGGCGCAGAGCATCATCCAGGCGGCTGCCAAGTATGAAGGCGTCGATCAAAACCTCGCAGACCAAGTTCTCAAGGTGCTATCAGAACTTGAGGGCGCCGAAGCGACCGGTGCTGGTGGATCGGGCGCCGGGGGAGCGGGCGCGGCAGGTGCCGCCACAGCCGGTGCGACGCCGGCGGCGGGCGCTGCGCAGCAGGCGGGTCAAATGGGCCAAATGATGGGCATGCCGATGCAGATGGCGCAGCAGGCTGCCCAGATACCAATGCAATTGGCGGGCATGGCTGCGTCGATTCCGCAGGGAATCATGCAGGGCGTGCAGAGCGCGATGCAGCAGGTCGGCCAAATAGCAGGCGGCACAGGGGAAGAGGGCGATCCGGAATCCGATCAACAAGGCGACCAGCCGCAGGACGAGGCGAAGCGCGCGGAGTCAGCCGAACAGAAACCGGGTGCGGCTTCGGAAGGTGCCGCAGGACCGAGCAATGCGGAACGGGCGCCAGCGGCCGGGCCGCAGCCGACGCCGTCTCCAGACTTGCCGGAGCAGCCGCACAAGCCCGCGCCGACGCGCCCGGCGACGTCCGGACCGGAAAGCGTTCTGTGACATGAGCGTTCGTGACGCGAAGGCGTGCCGATGAGTGTGCCCCCGCCTCCCAATCAGTGGGGCTCGCAGCCGCCGACGGGTGGTCAGCCCGCGGGCGGTCCGCAGTGGGGACCGCCGCCGGGGCCGCCGCCGCGCGGCGGCAAGGGCAAGTGGATCTTCGGTGGGATTGCCTTACTTGCGGTGATCGCGGTGACGGTTGTCATCACGGTGTTAGTTGTCGGTAAGGACTCAGGCGGTGGTGAGTCGCCGACGCCGACGAACGGCAACGGCTCGGACTTCGCAAGCGCGAACGACAAAGGGCCCGTTGGCATCATCACCGAGGACCCGACGTGTGACTGCGTGGCGTCGCATCAATGATCGGCTCTGCAGCGCGCGTAGAAGGACAAGTTTGCATGGCCGGAGCCGGGATCAGTCAGTTGCCTGCGAGCTGACTGGGATCCGCAGCAGCGGACGATGTACGAATCAGTTGGCAAGGCGATGACGGATGCAGCCGATCAAACCGTCGGTTTGGTGAAGTTAACGCCGCATCGAGTCATGCGTGAACTGTATGAACAATTCATTGCGTACGCGCGTGCGTTCACGGACGCGTATTCCATCGTACACAGCCAGCGAAAAGACAGGAACTTGGCTGTAGCGCCGGACAACCTGGGCTCGACTCTCACGGGGATATTTGCGTCGGCGATCGTTACTGGTTCTGCTGGACCGCATAGCACCGCTTATTCCCGCAGCCGTCGCTCCGCGCCAAGAGCTCTCCGCATCGGCAGATCCATCTAATCCACAGACGATTTCTCACACTGCCAAACCCGTTTGTGCAGAGTGGGCATCGGCATAGGCCAGATCTTCGGACAGATACCGGCGCCTGGCGGGCAATCGATGCCGAATATCCCAGCTATTCAATTGGACTCCTGACCAGAAGGCGGTCAACGACGCCGTCAGCCCGTAGATGACGGCGCTTCGCTGATGAGTTCGAAGGCTTGGGCCAGCGACAGTGACAACCCGACGTTGGAAGATTTCGCTGTGTTGTCTGCACAGTATTGGCGCGCATTCGTGCTGGCATTGCCGACCTACACTCGTGCCGACGATCTACCTTGTCAATGCCGCGACCTACTTGGCGATGTACGTTGTGAAGGCAGCGTGCAGTGCGGTTCAGGGATAGGTGGCCATGGGTAAGAGCAAGCCGTCAGGTCCACACGCGGCCGAGATGACCGGCCCGGGTGCGTGGCCAGAAACGGATGAGGATGTCTTCACTCAACGCGCGAACGAATTGAGGCGGCGTTCTTACCAAAGTCAATGCGGCGCTTACAACTTGGCAGGGCCATCAAGCGACGATCTTCAACGGGGTGCATGTTTGGTCAGGGGACGCTTCGAAAGCCGCGGGAGCTGCTGTCGAGGGAGCCACCAAGGCGATGCAGAATCATGCGAAGCAACTGACTGAAGCGATCGCGTGGTGCAACAACGCAGCCACCACCGATTGGGGTCGCCAAGGACACTATTACCTCCAATGTCACTGCGGCTCAACAGGAAATTCAGTCGATCGAGAAAACGGCCGGCAAGAACAATCAGAATCCTGAAGGCGCGATCCGGACACTCGTTCAACGGGAGTACAAGGAGAATGCCGGCGTCGTTAACACGTTTGCGATGGCGTGGGGCGCAAAGCCAGGGGACCTGCCGCTGTCGCCCGCTGACGAGCCGGGAGAGCCTGATCCGATACGGGTGACGACGGGATCCGCAGAACTATCGCGCCTGATTTCGTGGTAACGGCCTGCCAAGCGGGTGGTTTTGAACACGTGGGTACAACTGCGCCGTCTCCTGATTCGCGCCCCAGGTGCCTCACGGCCAGCCGTTGACCACGGCATGTCTGGCGGTGTTGCACGGGACACGGGTCCACCCCGTCAATTGCCTCCGCATGCCGCCGGTGAGGCCATTCGAGTCAACCAGGGTCATGCCTGAGTCGATAGTCGACGCGCCGGCGTCTCCGCCCGGCCGCGCTCGCCGGTTGCTCAACCGCCGGCCGCAGGTCCGGCTCCCGCTCCTGCGGGTCCCGCGCCATCCGCGCCGGGTACCGGCGTGGGTCGTCGCCTGCAGGCTCGCCCGGCATTAGCAGCCCCAGCTCGCCGCTGTCTTCGACTTCGAGCCCGACCTCGGGCGCTGCAGGCAGTCCGTCTGTGCACCCAGCC
The DNA here is from genome assembly GCA_963766465.1 of uncultured Actinomycetota bacterium. Lineage (GTDB taxonomy): Bacteria > Actinomycetota > Actinomycetes > Mycobacteriales > Mycobacteriaceae > Mycobacterium. The sequence goes on along the minus strand of CAVXZT010000006.1, from coordinate 424,884 downwards.
TCCGCTGGCAGTGGCGCACCAGGCGCCGACGCCGCCAAGGCGGCCGCAGGCGGACAGCCCACCGGCGTGCCACCCCAGACAACACCTCTGACCCAACAGGTCGCCAGCACGCCGTTGGCTGCGCAGCCATCCGTTCCCACGCCGCCACCCGCCCCAGCGCCTGTTCCTGACGCACCTGCACCAACGCCGAGCGCGCCGCCTCCCTCAGCCGCTCCCGGTGGCCACGCCGCGCCCGCACCAACTCCCGTCGGCGCAGCACCGGGCGCCGGCGCCCCGCCCTCGATACCGCTCGGACCCGCCCCGACACCTCCACCGGCTGGCCCCGTCGCGCCTCCCGGTGCGGCCCCCGCACCAACATCGCTGGGACCCGGCGTCGCGCCCGCGTCCACCGCAGGTGCGACCAGCGCCGTGGGAGCGCCTGCGCCGGTACCGGTTTCGGCCAGCCGTGCCGAGCGCGACGCAGCCGTCGTCGCCGCCACCGCCGGGGCGTTGCGCCGCCAATCCGCCGCCAGCGGCGATCCACTGCAGTGGGCCCGTCGCATCGGAGCCGCCCTCAACGCCGAGCCCAACATCGACTTCGGCTTCTTCTGGGTGACCGCGGTGACCATGGACGGCCGGATCGTCGTCGCCAACAGCTACGGGCTCGCCTACATCCCCGAGGGCGTCAACCTTCCCGACCAGGTCCGCATGGCCAGCGCCGACGAAGCCATCCCTGTCGGCGACCGCGCCAAGTGGTCGACGTTCCCGATCCTGGCCGTCCAAGGCTGGGCGCAACACCACAACCTGCGCTTGCGCGCTGTCGTGGCAACCGAAGATCAATTCAAGAACTTCGATCCCGGCACCGCCAAGATCACCCTTCAATCCGACGACATCCCCGACAGCGGAAAAATGCAGGGCCGCAACCGCTTAGAGGTAATCGCTCCCGGTGTGGCGTCGCATCTGGCCGGTGTCAAAGACAACGCCTTGTCGGAACTGCTGCCGCCGGCCCCGTCCGACACAAACCCGCCCGCCGATGAGACGAGCAGGCTCTGGTTCGAGGTGATGAAGCCGATGATGAGCACCAACCCCGAGCGCGGGGTCGCGCATTTGGAGGCGTTCGTCAACTACGCCGAGGAGGCCCAGGAGCAGGCGTTGTATCGCGCGCACACCGCCTCGGACGCTCCCGCGCAACGTGCGGCGATCGCCGACTGGGTCTACTGGCAGCATCTGGGTGTTCTGATTTCCGACGCGCTGGCGGGCTCGGCCGCGAAGTGACGCGCACCCCGACGCCTTAAGGTGTTGCAAGTGGGCATTTCCAAAGTCGAGCGGTTGATGAATCTCGTCATCGCGCTGCTGTCCACCCGCAGCTTCATCACCGCCGACCGGATCCGCGAAACCGTCTACGGCTACTCCGACAGCGCCACCGACGAAGCGTTCTCCCGGATGTTCGAGCGCGACAAGAACGAGCTGCGCGACCTGGGCATCCCCCTGGAAACCGGCCGTGTGTCGCAGTTCGACCCCACCGAGGGCTACCGCATCAACCGCGACGCCTACGCCCTGCCCGCAGTCGGCCTGACCGCCGACGAGGCCGCCGCCGTCGCCGTCGCGACACAGTTGTGGGAATCACCCGAGCTCATCACCGCCACCCAGGGCGCACTGCTCAAACTGCGCGCGGCAGGCGTCGACGTCGACGCGCCCGACTCCGGCATCGCGATCACCTCGACCGCCGTGCTGCCCGGCCTGCGCGGCTCCGAGGATGTCCTTGGAATCCTGTTGTCCGCCATCGATTCTGGACAAGCCGTACAGTTCCCGCACCGGCCATCCCGCAACGACCCCTTCGTCACCCGAACCGTCGAGCCATGGGGAGTGGTCACCGACCGGGGCCGCTGGTACCTCGTCGGCCACGACCGCGACCGCGACGCCACCCGCACCTTCCGGCTCTCCCGCATCGACGCCGAGGTCACCCCCATCGGCCCACCGGGCGCCGTGAAGCGGCCCGACGGGATCAACCTGCGCGAGATCGTCGACCGGGTCGTGGGCGAGTGGCCCAACATCGGTCAGGCCCGGGTCTGGGTCGCCGACGGCCGCGCCACCGCTCTGCGACGCCGGGCCACTGTCGTCGGCCCGCTGGCGCTGGGCGACCGCGCCGGCGAGGAGATCACCGTCGACATCGGCATGCTCGACAGGCTCGCCCGCGAGATCGCCGGCTACGGGCCGGACGCCGTCGCCCTCGAGCCCCAATCCCTGCGCGACGACGTTATCGCTCGCCTTCGCGCACAGGCCGGCCAAACCGACGAGGTCACCGCATGACCGCCGTCTCCGCCCGGCTGGTCCGCCTGCTCAACATGGTCCCGTACTTCCAGGCCAACCCGAAGATCACCTACGCCGAAGCCGCATCGGATCTCGGCGTCAGCGTCAAGCAACTGCGCGACGACCTCAACCAGCTATGGATGTGCGGCCTGCCGGGCTACGGCCCCGGTGACCTCATCGACTTCGAATTCTCCGGCGACACAATCGAAGTCACGTTCACCGCGGGCATCGACCATCCGCTGCGGCTCACATCGCCGGAAGCCACTGGCATCCTCGTCGCGCTGCGCACCCTCCTCGATGTCCCAGGCATGGTCGACCCCGAGGCCGCGCGCAGCGCGATCGCCAAGATCGAGTCCGCCGCGGGAACACTCAGCCACGGAGCCGAAGCCGCCTTCGACGAACCCTCCCTGGCGGAGAGCGAGGCGGCCGCCGCCGTCCGCGCCGCCGTCCGCAACGCCCGCGCGCTGGCGATCGAGTACTACTCGGCGTCCCACGACATGCTGTCGAGCCGGGTCGTCGACCCCATCCGGGTGGCGCTGGTGGCTGACCACAGCTACTTGGAGGCGTGGTGCCGGTCGGCCGAGGGGGTGCGACTGTTCCGGTTCGACCGCATCGTCGACGCCAAGGTGCTCGAGGAGCATTCGGCTCCGCCGCCTCCCGCCGTGCAGGCCGGCCTCGACACCTCGCTGTTCGACGCGGATCCGTCGCTGCCGTCGGCCACGCTGCTCATCGACCGGTCCGCGTCGTGGATGTTCGACTACTACCCTCTGCGCGAAATCCGTGAGCTGCCTGACGGTGCGTGGGAGGCCGCGATGACCTACGCGTCCGACGAGTGGATGGCCCGCTTTGTGCTCGGCTTCGGATCGGCCGTGCGCGTGCTCGAACCCGAGTCACTGGTGCAGCGGGTCCGGGAGTCGGCCAGCGCGGCGCTTCGCGCCTATGAGGTCGGTGCGGACAACGTCGGCGGGTAGACTCGGCCCAGACGTCTGGAGGTGACCAAATTGGGTGGTCTACAACCCTGGCACTGGTTAATCGTTATCGCCGTATTCGTGCTGCTCTTCGGTGCCAAGAAGCTCCCGGACGCGGCGCGTTCACTCGGCAAGTCGATGCGGATCTTCAAGTCTGAGATCAAAGAGATGCAGTCTGACTCCAAGGACGCGCCGGCCCCGCCTGCCACGCCGATCGCCTCGGAACGCGCCGATGCCCCGACCCCGGCTCCCGAGGCCGAGCCGTCGGACAAACACACGGCCTGACCAAGGCCGAAACCGAGAGCGCGGCATGAAGTCGCGTCTCTAGGCCCGCGCCCCTCACACGCCCGTGCAGACCCCCGGAATTTTCAAGAAACTCGATCCGCGTCGACGTCGGTCGCGCGCCAATCCCGACGGCACCATGTCGCTGGTCGAGCATCTGACCGAGCTGCGTAGTCGGCTGCTGATCGCGGTCGCCGCGGTCGTGCTGACCACAACCATCGGGTTCATTTGGTACACCCACGGGTTTCTGGGCTTCCACAGCCTCGGCGAGTGGTTGCGAGGGCCGTACTGCGCGCTTCCGGAATCCGCGCGGGCCACCATCGCCCCCGACGGTGAGTGTCGGCTGTTGGCCACGGCCCCGTTCGACCAGTTCATGCTTCGGCTCAAGGTGGCTCTGGCTGCCGGGATCGTCCTGGCCTGCCCGGTGTGGCTCTATCAGCTGTGGGCCTTCATCACGCCCGGCCTGTACAAGAAGGAACGCCGGTTCGCCATGGCGTTCGTCGGCGTCGGGGCGACGCTGTTCATCACCGGAGCCGTATTGGCCTACATCGTGCTGGCCAAGGCCCTGCACTTCCTGTTGACAGTGGGCAGCGATGTGCAGGTCACCGCGCTGTCCGGTGATCAGTACTTCGGGTTCCTGATCAACCTGCTGCTGGTGTTCGGCATCAGCTTCGAGTTCCCCCTGTTGATCATCATGCTCAACCTCGTCGGCATGCTCACCTATGAGCGGCTGAAGGCCTGGCGACGAGGACTGATCTTCGGACTTTTCGTCTTCGCCGCGTTCGCGACCCCCGGATCTGACCCGTTCTCGATGTTGGCGTTGTCGCTGGCGTTGTCCGTGCTGCTCGAGGTTTCGATCCAGATCGCCCGGTTCAACGACAGGCGCAAGGCCCGCCGCGCCGCCCTTGAGGACGTGCCCGACGACCAAGCCGCACCGATAGAAGCTCCGACGTCCGTGCCCGCACCGGCCCGGGTCGTAGTCGATGACGACGCCACTTAGCGGCGAGCTGGCCAGCTTCGCAGAGCGGCTGCCCTTCACGCTGGACGACTTTCAACAACGCGCCTGCCAGGCATTGGAGAACGGGCACGGCGTGCTGGTGTGCGCACCGACCGGCGCAGGCAAGACCGTCGTCGGCGAGTTCGCGGTCCACCTCGCGTTGGCCGCCGGCCGAAAATGTTTCTACACCACGCCGATCAAGGCGCTGAGCAACCAGAAGCACAACGATCTGGTGGCCAGGTACGGACCCGAACGCATCGGCTTGCTCACCGGCGACCAGTCGATCAACGGCGACGCCGACATCGTCGTGATGACCACCGAAGTGCTACGCAATATGCTCTACGCGAATTCACCAGCACTGCACGGCCTTTCGCATGTCGTCATGGACGAGGTGCACTTTCTGGCCGACCGGATGCGTGGCGCGGTATGGGAAGAAGTGATCCTGCATCTATCCGACGAGGTGCGCCTTGTCAGCCTGTCGGCGACGGTGAGCAATGCCGAGGAATTCGGCGGCTGGATCCAGACCGTGCGCGGCGACACCACCGTCGTCGTCGACGAACATCGCCCAGTTCCATTGTGGCAGCACGTGATGGTCGGCAAGCGGCTCTTCGACCTGTTCGACTACCGCGCCGCAGAGGCGGCCAAGGTCGGCCGTGACCTTCTCGTCGACCCGGAACTGCTGCGCCACATCGCAAACCGCCGCGAGGCGGATCGGCTGGCCGACTGGCAGCCGCGCCGGGGCCGTGGGCGCCCGAGCATCTACCGGCCGCCAGCGCGGCCCGATGTGATCAGCACACTGGACCGCGAAGGGCTTTTGCCCGCAATCACATTCGTGTTCTCGCGCGTCGGATGCGACGCCGCCGTCAAGCAATGTCTGCGATCGTCGCTGCGGCTCACCTCCGACGAGGAGCGGGTCCGCATCGCCGAGATCATCGACCGCCGCACCGTTGACCTGAACGAGGCCGATCTGGTGGTGCTCGACTACCACGAGTGGCGGGAAGGGCTGCTGCGCGGTTTGGCCGCCCATCATGCCGGGATGCTGCCGATCTTCCGCCACACGGTCGAGGAATTGTTCACCGCCGGCCTCGTCAAGGCCGTATTCGCCACGGAGACACTGGCGTTGGGTATCAACATGCCCGCGCGAACCGTGCTGCTCGAGCGACTGGTCAAGTACAACGGCGAGCAGCACATGCCGTTGACGCCGGGGGAGTACACGCAGCTCACCGGACGAGCGGGCCGGCGAGGCATCGACGTCGAGGGCCACGCGGTGGTGCTGTGGAATCCAGACGTCGACCCCGCCGAGGTCGCAGGCCTGGCCTCAACGCGCACCTTCCCGCTGCGCAGCTCGTTCGCGCCGACCTACAACATGACCATCAATCTGGTGAACCAGATGGGCCCGACGCAGGCGCACAAGCTGCTGGAAAGCTCGTTCGCGCAATACCAGGCCGACCGGTCGGTGGTCGGGCTGGTGCGCGGCGTCGAGCGCGGCGAGCGCGTCCTCGACGAGATCGCAGGCGAACTCGGCGGGCACGACGCGCCGATCCTCGAATATGTGCGGCTGCGCCTGCACATCTCCGAGCGCGAACGGGCCCAATCCCGGGCGTCGCGGCTGCAACGGCGCAAGGCCGCCAACGATTCGTTGGCCGCGTTGCGCCGCGGCGACATCATCACCATCACGCACGGCCGCCGCGGCGGCCTGGCCGTCGTGCTGGACGCCGATCGTGACAGCGACGACCCGCGACCGCTCGTGCTGACCGAACACCGTTGGGCGGGCCGCATTTCGTCGGCCGACTACTCGGGCGCGTCGGAACCGGTGGGCTCGATGCAGCTGCCCAAGCGGGTCGAACACCGCAACCCGCGGGCGCGCCGCGATCTCGCGTTGGCGCTGCGCTCCGCGGCCGCCGCGCTGGACGTCCCCTCGGTGAAGGCCAAGCGCAGCGGCCCGCCGAAAGAACGCGATGTCGATCCCGAGCTGGCCGGGCTGCGTGAACAACTGCGCCGACATTCCGCCCACGACATACCGGACCGCGAAGCGAAGGCCCGGCTGGCCGAGCGCTACCTGCGAATCGAGCGGGACAACGAACAGATCCGGGGAAAGGTCGCTGCGGAGACCAATTCGCTGGCGCGCACATTCGATCGCATCGTCGTGCTGCTCACCGACAGAGGGTTCATCGACGGTAACGACGGCGACCCCAAGGTGACCGACGACGGTCGGCTGCTGGCGAGGATCTACAGCGAGAGCGACTTGCTGGTCGCCGAGTGCCTGCGCAGCGGCATCTGGGAGGAACTGGACGCCGCCGAACTCGCGGCAGTGCTGTCGTCGGTGCTCTACGAGTCCCGCGGCGACGCGTACAGCGCATCCGACGGAACCCACATACCCACCGGCAAGGTCCGTCGCGCCCTGAATCAGACGCAGCGGTTGTGGACCGAGCTGCGCGCCGACGAGCAGCGACACCGCATCACCGGAAGCCGGGAGCCCGACGACGGTTTCGTGGCGGCCATCTACCGCTGGGCCACCACCGGTGACCTGACGAAAGCGCTCGCGGCGTCCGATGCATCGGGCGCGGGGACGCCGTTGTCGGCGGGTGATTTCGTGCGGTGGTGCCGTCAGGTGCTCGACCTGCTCGACCAGGTCCGCAACGCCGCACCCACTCCCGCGCTGCGCGCGTCCGCGAAACGCGCTATCAACGACATTCGACGCGGCGTCGTCGCTGTTGATGCCGGGTAGTGTGTTCGCAAGGCGCGTGACCCATGAGCAAGGAGAGACATGAGCGGACCGCAAGGATCTGATCCGACGCAGCCGTGGCCGGGTCAGCAGCCCGAGCCTGGCAAGGACCAGCCGTCGAGCGAGCCGTCCGGCGACCAGGGATGGCAGCCGCCGACCCCCGGGGCCGACCAACCAACCACCGCGGCGCCCGCGTGGCAGCCGCCGGCTTACGACCCGCAACAGCAGCAGTATCCGCAGTACCCACAGCAGCCTGCCGCGCCGGCGTACCAGCCGCCCCAGTACCCGTCGACCGAGCAATTCGGCGGCCAGCAGCCCAGTGAGTACAACCCCCAGGCCTACCCGAGCCAGTACCCGCAACCCGGGCAGCAGGGCCAGTATGGCCAGCAGTACGGGCAGCAGCCCACCGACTACGGCCAGCAGGCCGGCGCGCAATACGGGCAGCCACCCGGTCAATACGGCCAGCAGCCCGGCCAGTACGGGCAGTACGGGCAGTACGCCGCCGCGCCGGGTGCCGAAGAGGGGTCCAAGAAGTCGCTGGCCGTCATCGGCGGCGTGATCGGCCTGTTGGCCGCGATCATCGTGGCCGCGGTGCTCGTGTTGGGCTTCTGGAAGCCGGGCTTCTTCGTGACCACCAAGCTGGACGTCAGCGCCGCGCAATCCGGGGTGCAGCAGATCCTTACCGATGAGGCCAACGGCTACGGCGCCAAGAACGTCAAGGACGTCAAGTGCAACGACGGCTCGAGCCCCACGGTGAAGAAGGGTGACACCTTCAACTGTGAGGTCAGCATCGACGGGACCAAGCGCCAGGTGACCGTGACGTTCCAGGACGACAGCGGCACCTACGAGGTGGGCAGGCCAAAGTAGCCGGCATGGCCGGGCTAGTCGGGTAGGCCGTCCAGCGCCTTCTGCAGCCGGCCGATCGAGGACGTAACTCCGTACTGTTCGGCAAGTTTGACGACCTTGCGCGGATGTTCGGCTGCCAGCGGCAGGGTGTCCGACGGCGTGGAAAAGTCGACCTCGGCGTCGGTGGCCACTCTGACCACCGGTCCGGCCGCATCGATGTAGTCGGTGGCCCCCAGCAGCTTCGTCCGATACGCCTTGGACATCTTCGATTTCGGGTTGTGCGCGGCGGCCAGGATGCCCTCCAGTGAGCCGTGCTGTGCCAGCAGCGTCGCGGCAGTCTTTTCGCCGACGCCAGGGACACCCGGCAGCCCGTCGGACGGATCGCCCCGAAGCAACGCCAGTTCGGCGTAGGCGGGTCCGGCGCGGTCGATCGGGACGCCGTATTTCTCGGCGACTTCGTCCGGACCCCATTTGATCGCCTTCGCCAGCCCGCTACCGAGGTAGAGCACTCGAACCGATACGGGTTCGTCTCTGACCAGCTGCAACAGGTCCCGGTCACCGCTGACCACCACTACGGGGTCCCGCTCCTCGCGGGCAACCAGCGTGCCGAGAACGTCGTCGGCCTCACAGGCCGGCGCACCGGCCGTCGCAATGCCGAAGGCGTCCAGGATCTCCATGATCATGTCGACCTGCGGCGTGAGTTCGTCAGGTACCTCTTCGATGTCGGGCCCTTCGGCCTGGACCTCCTCGACGCGATGCGCCTTGTACGACGGGATCAAGTCGACGCGCCATTGCGGGCGCCAGTCGTCGTCGCGGCACACCACCAACCGGGACGGCCGCTCGCGTGTGATCACAGTCGCGACCGCATCCAGGAAGCCCCGCAGCGCGTTGACCTGTCGCCCGTCGGGAGCCTTGATCGATGACGGCACACCGAAATACGACCGGAACCACATACTGGCGCCGTCGAGCAACACGAGGGGAGCGGACACAGTTTCTGACAGTAGCGTGAGGCATGGCCTTCGCTGTGAACCGAATCGACCACGTGGTGCTCAACTGTCGCGATGTCGACGAAACCGCCGACTGGTACGTCCGTGTGCTCGGCATGAGGCGCGAAGTCTTCGGCGAGGGCCGCATAGCGCTGGTCTTCGGCAACCAGAAGATCAACGTGCGTCCCAGCGGCGCACCGAAGTGGGAGACCGGCGCCGTCGATGCCCCCGGCTCGCTGGACTTGTGCTTCATCGCTGAGCTCAGCGCCGACGACATCGGCGCCCACCTACGGGCGTGCGGCGTGCAGATCACCGCCGGGCCGGTGGCCAAAACCGGCGCGCTGGGCCCGATGACGTCGCACTACTGCCGCGACCCCGACGGCAATCTAATCGAGGTCGCCAGCTATTCGGCCCCCGATTAGCCTTTCAACCATGACCGCCAGTCGATTCAGCACCGATGTGTATGCGCAACGACTTCACGCGGCCGCGGCCGCCGCAGCCGACGCGGGGCTGGCCGGCCTTGTCATCACACCGGGATATGACCTGCGCTACCTCGTCGGCTCGCGGGCGCAGACGTTCGAACGGCTGACCGCGCTGGTGCTGCCTGCTGCCGGCGAGCCGACGGTCGTATTGCCGCGGATGGAATTGGCATCGCTGAAGGAATCCGCGGTCACCGAACTCGGTCTGGCCGTGCGGGACTGGGTGGACGGCGACGACCCGTACCGACTGGTGACCGATGCGCTGGGCGGTGCACCCGCCGCGACAGCGGTCACGGATGCGATGCCCGCGCTGCACCTGCTACCGCTGGCCGATGTTCTTGGCTTGGTCCCCGTGCTGGCCACCGATGTATTGCGCAAGCTGCGAATGATCAAGGACGCCGCCGAGATCGACGCCCTCCGCAAGGCCGGCGCCGCAATCGACCGCGTGCACGCAAGCGTGCCGGAGTTTCTGGTGGCGGGCAGAACCGAAGCCGACGTCGCTGCTGATATCGCGGAAGCGATTGTCGCAGAAGGACATTCGGAGGTTGCGTTCATCATCGTCGGCTCGGGGCCACACGGCGCCGACCCGCACCACGAGTGCTCGGATCGTGAACTGCGGGCCGGCGACATCGTCGTGGTCGACATCGGTGGCCCCTACGAACCGGGCTACAACTCCGACTCCACACGCACCTACAGCATCGGTGAGCCGGATCCCGAAGTCGCCCGGCGGTATGCGGTGCTGCAACGCGCTCAGCGGGCCGCCGTCGAGGCGGTGCGCCCCGGGGTGACGGCGGAACAGGTCGACGCCGTCGCACGCGACGTGCTCGCGGCCGAAGGCCTGGCCGAGGCGTTCGTGCACCGCACCGGTCACGGCATCGGGTTGTCGGTGCACGAGGAGCCCTACATCGTCGCGGGCAACGCCCTTCCGCTCGAGGCGGGCATGGCGTTCTCGGTCGAGCCCGGCATCTACTTCCCCGGCCAGTGGGGTGCCCGCATCGAGGACATCGTCGTCGTCACCGCTGAGGGCGCGTTGCCGGTCAACAACCGGCCACACGAGTTGGTCGTGGTGCCCGCAGGGCCAAGCGCGGCGGGCTAATCCTCGGCGCGGTCGAGTAGGTCGGACGAGCCGAGCACCCGCTCGACACGGACCTCGATCACCACGCGCTTGGGGTTGACCCGTGGCGTGCGGTAGCGCTGGGCGTACCGCAGTTCTGCGTCGCGCACCGCCTCGGTCTCGGTATTGACGCATGCCTTGCCCTCCAGCGACAGCCACCGGGCCCCGTCCACCTGGCTGAGCACCGCGACACCGCGTTCGTCGGCGTTCACAGCCTTTTGCGAACCGCCTGTGGTGATCACCCTGGCGATGTGCGTCTTCGGATCGAAGGTGAAACCGACCGCCACCACATGCGGGGAATTGTCGGCGCGCAACGTCGTCAACATGGCCAAATGCCGTTCGGTGAGGAACGCCATCGCGTCATTGGTCAGCCTGGTGGTTGCCTTCGCCATCAAGCCTCACGGTAGCGCAGGACATAATCGCAACCGTGAAGGACACGAACGCTGGGCCGATCGTGATTTTCGGTGGCCGCAGCGAAATCGGGCTGGAGCTGGCCACCCGGCTGGCGCCGGGCGCGACGGTGTTGCTGGTCGCACGTCGCGCCGACAAGCTCGACGACGAAGCTGAGGCCGTTCGGGCTGCTGGGGCCACCGCTGTGCACGTGCGTGAATTCGATGCCGACGACCTCGCGTCCCACGCTCCACTGGTCGAATCGATCGTCGCCGAGCACGGCCCGATCCGCACCGCGGTGCTGGCGTTCGGCATTCTGGGCGATCAATCGCGCGCGGAGGAGGACCCTGCGCACGCGGCGGCCATCGTGCATACCGACTTCGTCGCCCAGGTCAGTGTGCTGACTGTGCTGGCCGCGACGATGCGCACGGCGGGGCGGGGAACGATCGTCACGTTCTCGTCGATCGCCGGGACGAGGGTGCGCCGTGCGAACTACGTATACGGATCGGCGAAGGCGGGGTTGAACGGCTTCTGCAGCGGTCTTGCCGACGCTCTTCACGGTTCAGGGGTGCGGTTGCTCGTCATGCGGCCAGGATTCGTGATCGGGAGGATGACCGAGGGTATGGCACCTGCGCCGTTCTCCAGGACGGCGCCGCAGGTGGCCGACGCGACCGTGCGGGCATTGAACGGAAGGCGCGGCAGTGTGTGGTTTCCCTGGCAGGTCGGTGCGCTGGCGGTCGCGATGCGGATGCTGCCGCAGTTCGTGTGGCGGAGGATGCCACGATGATCGTCGTGGTCGGCATCGGGGCCGACGGCCTGGCCGGCTTGACTGCGGCGTCGCTGGCCGAATTGCACAGGGCGACCGTCATTTACGGAGCACAGCGCCAGCTCGGTCTGCTGGACGACACCGTCAACGCGGAGCGCAGGCAGTGGCCGTCACCGATGCTCGGCACGCTGGAAACCCTGCGCGACATCGATGGCGACGTGCACGTGCTCGCCAGTGGCGACCCGATGCTGCACGGCGTCGGCCGCTTGCTCATCAAGTTGCTTGGCGCGGACCAGGTCACGGTGTTGCCACACGTGTCGTCGGTCGCCCTGGCATGCGCGCGGGTCGGCTGGGCCGTGCAGGACACCGAGGTGATCAGCCTGATGACCGCCGGACCGGAATCGGCGGTGCGCCGTGGGGGACAGGCCGTCGTCCTGTGCCGCGACGGCTCCAGCCCCGCGGCGCTGGCCCGTCTGCTCGCAGGCGGCGGTCGCGGTGACTCCGAACTGACAGTGCTCGAACAGCTCGGAGGGCCCGCCGAGCGCCGTCGCGACACCACCGCCCGCGAGTGGGCGGCCAATCCACCCGACGACGTCGACGACCTCAACGTGGTGGCGGTGCGGTACCTGCCCGACGACTCCCGGCTGTCGGTGCTGCCCGACGATGCGTTCGCCCACGACGGTCAGATCACCAAACAGTCGATGCGGGCGGTCACCCTCGCAACGCTGGCACCCAGGGCGGGTGAGCTGCTGTGGGACGTCGGCTCCGGATCGGGCAGCATCGCGATCGAGTGGTGCCGCAGCGGACCGCGGTGTCGGGCAGTGGCATTTGAACGCGACGAGCAGCGTCGGAAACGGATCGCCGAGAACGCACTGGCGCACGGAGCCATGGTTGACGTACGCGGAGAGGCGCCCCTCGCGTTCGATGAAGCCGTGTTGAGCAGCGGGGGCGTCGATGGGTTGCCGAGGCCTTCGGCGATTTTCATCGGCGGCGGCCTGACGCAACCGGGGCTGTTGGAGGCCTGCTATGAACGGCTACCGGTGGGCGGCCGGCTGGCGGCAAACGCCGTCACCGCCGAGTCCGAAGCTGTTCTTGCGCAGTGGTATTCCCGTGTCGGCGGCGAGCTTCGACGGTTCCAGCACTACAACGGCGAGCCGGTCGGCGCGTTCACCGGGTGGCGACCCTCGATGCCCGTCACGCAGTGGTCAGTGATCACGCGATGACCGTCTACTTCATCGGGGCGGGGCCCGGCGCCGCCGACCTCATCACCGTGCGCGGGCAACGGTTGCTCGGCAGTTGCCCCGTCTGCCTGTATGCGGGCTCGATCATGCCCGACGATCTGCTGGCGTTGTGCCCGCCAGACGCGCGGGTGATCGACACCGGCCCGCTGGACCTCGACCAGATCATCACCGAGTTGGCCGATGCCCACGCGGCGGGCCTCGACGTGGCGAGGCTGCACTCGGGTGATCCGTCGATCTACAGTGCGCTTGCAGAACAGTGCCGACGGCTCGACACACTCCGCATCGCCTACGAGATCGTGCCCGGCGTACCGGCGTTCGCCGCCGCAGCAGCCGTGCTGGGCCGCGAACTCACCGTGCCGGGCGTCGCGCAGACGGTGACGTTGACGCGGGTGGCAACGCTGTCGAGTGCTATGCCACCCGGCGAGGACCTCCAGGCGCTGTCGGCGTCCGGTTCGACGCTCGTCCTGCACCTGGCCGCCGCGCAGATCGACGCGATCGTGCCTCAACTACTTGCGGGTGGCTACAAGCCGGAAACCCCATGCGCCGTGGTGGCATTCGCGAGCTGGCCACAGGAGACTGTGGTGCGCTGCCCGCTGTCCGACCTCGTCGAGGAGACGAAGGCTGCAGGCGTCACCCGCACCGCGGTCATCGTGGTAGGGGATGTGCTTGCCGCGGAAGGCTTTTCCGACAGCTACCTGTACTCGTCGGGACGGAGACGGCATTGATGCGGGTATTGCTGCTCGGCGGCACGTCGGAAGGACGGGCGCTTGCTGCTCGTTTACACCCAGAGGTCGACATGATCAGCTCGCTGGCGGGTCGCGTGCCCGATCCCGCGCTTCCGGTGGGCGAAGTGCGCATAGGTGGGTTCGGCGGTGTCGAGGGGATGCGGCGCTGGCTGGTCGATTCGAAGGTCGACGCCGTCGTCGACGCCACCCATCCCTACGCTGCCACCATCACCGCCACCGCCGCGGCCGTATGCGACGACCTGGATCTGCCGCATCTGGTGCTGGCCAGACCGCCGTGGCCTCCCGGCGATGCGCTCGTCGTGGACTCTGACGATGAGGCAGCTAAAACAGCTGCCGCCGAGCGGTATTCGCGCGTGTTCCTTACCACCGGGCGATCAGGGGCTGCGGCCTTCGGTGACGTCGACGCCTGGTTTCTGATCCGTGCCGTCACCGTGCCCGATCCTGACACGTTGCCGCGCCACCACCAGCTGGTGTTGTCGCGCGGGCCCTACCACTACGACGACGAACTTGCCTTGCTGCGCGACCACCGCATCGACGCGTTGGTGACCAAGAACAGCGGCGGGCAGATGACCCGGCCCAAACTGGATGCGGCTGCGGCGCTTGGCATCGCGGTCGTGATGGTGGACCGGCCGCCGCTGCCCCCTAACGTTGCCACTGTGAGCACCGTCGACGACGCGGCAGCCTGGGTCAGATCGACTGGTAGCTGCTGATCAGGTCGAGCGTTCCGAGCTCCCGGATCGCCTGGCAGCCCCGGCTCAGCATGGCCAGCATCATCTCGTCGCCCCGCTCTGTCGACGATGCGAACGCTGTCCCCAAGGCGACGAGCAACGGCGCCTGCACTACGCCGAGGCGGTAATCCCGCCAACAGGTGTCGATGTCGTAGTCGGTGATGCCGTAGCGGAGCAGCGACCGGTGGTAGTCGTTGACCAAGTCCTGCTCGACCTGCGACCGCATCGCCGGGTCGAGGCTGGTTGCGGTGAAGTAGGCGAGATCCCTTCCAGGAAGGCCGATTCCGACCGTTTGCCAATCCACCACGGTGATGCGAGTCCGGTCGGGATCGAAGAGCATGTTGTCGAGCCGGTAGTCGCCGTGCATCAGTGCATATCGCTTCGGTTCGGCCATCAACCAAGGAGTCACCGCAGACATGGCGGCGACCAGAGTTTCCTGGTCCTCCGCGCTGATCTTCGCGCCGAGCCTGTCGATCACGATGTTGGCAGCCATCTTTGAGATGTCACCAAGTCCTTTGGCCGCATCGTCGTCGCCCGGCTTCGGCATCGAGATGGCTGCCAGGTTCATCCAGTCCGGATCGCACCAGCTGGGGCCGTGCAGCCCTGCCAGTGCCTCCACAGCCAAGCGAGCTTCGGCTGCCGTGCAGCCCGCGATCTGATCGCCCTGGACCGCGGGCGCCATATCCGCGAGAAGCAGTACGACATCCGCGCCGTCCTCGGAGATGTCGGTGTGGAAGCTTTGAGGAACGGGGATACGCATCTTGTCGGCGATCCGTGAGTAGAACTCGACCTCGGATCGGTAGCCAAGGGCCACACGCTCGCGGACCGCGTCGTCCTGTGCGGACAACTTGATCGCGAATGAGCCTGGCAGGTCGGATCGCTCGGCTGCGTAGGTCGCCGAGATCCGGTAAGTCGCACCGGTCTGACCCGTGCCGATCGGGGAGACGTCGACCGCGCGGACGTCGGCACCCAGTACCGAACCGAGCCAT
The DNA here is from genome assembly GCA_963766465.1 of uncultured Actinomycetota bacterium. Taxonomy (GTDB): domain Bacteria; phylum Actinomycetota; class Actinomycetes; order Mycobacteriales; family Mycobacteriaceae; genus Mycobacterium. The sequence continues at coordinate 409,338 of CAVXZT010000006.1, read as the reverse complement.
GACGGCGTTACGTCTGACGGCCCACGTGGAATGGTCTGCATGAGGGTCAGATCCTAGGTGGGGTATCGGCGCGGCGTGAAGACCCGATCGTCATACCACTGTGTTTGCGACGACCCGACGATCAGCAGGCATCGCATGTCGACATCGGCGGGGTCGAGGTCGGCGAGCCTGACCACCTTCACCTCTTCCCGCGGCCCCGACACGTCGCGGCCGATCACCACGGGGGTGCCGGGATCGCGATGGGCCAGCAGCAGATCCCGCATCGCGCCGACCTGCCAGGTGCGGCTCTTGGAAGCGGGGTTGTAGATCGCAAGCACCAGATCGGCCTGCGCAGCGGCGGTGAGCCGCTGTTCGATGACGTCCCACGGCTTCAGCCGATCGGATAGCGAGATGACCGCGTAGTCGTGGCCCAGCGGGGCGCCGACCCGGCTGGCGACGGCCTGCGCGGCAGTCATCGCCGGGATCACCCGCACCTGCACGCCCGGCCATTGCTTGGCCTCCTCCAACACGGCCGTCGCCATCGCGAACACGCCTGGATCGCCGGAGGACACCACCGCGACCGCACGGCCTTGTTCGGCCAGCGTGCACGCGAGCCGAGCACGAGCAGGTTCGTCCGTGTTGTCACTGGGGTGGCGGTGCTGACCGTCGCGAGTTCCGACTCGGTCGAGGTAGGGGCCGTAGCCGATGAGGTCGGTGGCGGCGGCGAGCTCGCGGCGGCTCTGTGAGGTCATCCAATCGGTGTCGCCGGGGCCAAGACCCACCACCGCGACGCTGCCGGTGGTCGCCGCCTGCCGTGCAGTGCCAGGGAGCATCGCCAGCGAGAAGTACGGCACGGTCTCGTCGTCGACGTCGCCTGCAGACATCACGCGCTCACGCGAGGTGCTGGCCCGCTCCACATAGAATGTTTCGTCCAGCCGGCCCGCCGACGAAAGAGCCTCTCGCACAGCCGGATACGAGCGACCCAATTTGAGGATCACGGCGGCGTCGGTGTCGGCGAGCCGACGTTTCAGCTCGTCGACGGGCAGCGTGCCTGGCAGGATCGTCAGCACCTCGTCACCCTGGACCAGTGGGGTGCCCGTCGCCGCCGAGGCTGCGCTCACCGACGTCACACCCGGCACGATGACAGCGTCGAACCGCTGGGTCAGCCGTGTGTGCATGTGCATGTAGGAGCTGTAGAACAGCGGATCGCCCTCCGCCAGCAGGGCCACGTTGCGGCCTGCCTCGAGGTGCACGGCGATGCGGTCGGCGGACTCGCGGTAGAAGTCCTCCATCGCGCCCGCGTAGCCGCCGGGATGGTCGGTCGTTTCTGTGGTGACCGGGTAGACCAGATGCTCCTCGATCTGGCCGGTCCGAAAGTACGGCTCGGCGATCCCGCGCGCGATGCTGCGGCCATGACGGGCGCTGTGGTAGGCGACGACGTCTGCCTCCCCGATCACCCTGGCCGCCTTGACCGTAACCAACTCGGGGTCGCCGGGTCCGAGACCGACACCCCAGAGCGTCCCTCGGCTCATTCCCGCTCACTCGCGATCGCGTTGACGGCGGCGGCGGCCATCGCGCTGCCACCGCGGCGGCCCTTGACCACGAGATACGCCATACCGCGGGGCCGTTCGATCAGTTCTTGCTTTGACTGCGCCGATCCGACGAACCCGACGGGGCCGCCCAGCACCGCGGCCGGGGTCGGGGCGCCGTCGTCGACGAGTTCCAGCAGCCGGAACAACGCGGTGGGAGCGTTGCCGATGGCCACCACGGCGCCACCGAGCCGGTCCGCCCACAGATCCACCGCGGCCGCCGATCGCGTCATGCCGGTGCGGCCGGCCAACTCGGCGCTCTGCTGTCGGCGACCAGCGACACCACCTCGTTATCGGCAGGCAGCCGGGACCTGGTGATGCCCGCGGCCACCATCGACGAATCGCACAACACCGGCGCGCCGGCGACAAGCGCAGCATGGGTCTTGGCGACGACGTCGTCGCTGAATGCGACATGTTCGGCAACGTCGACTTGGCCGCAGGTGTGGATCAGCCGCACCACGACGCGCGCAATGTCGTCCGGGAACCGCGAGAGGTCCGCCTCGGCGCGGATCGTCGCGAACGACTGCCGATAGATCTCGGCCGCGTCGCGGGTGTAGTCGAGCACCCGCTCACCCTACGGGTGAGGCACACGCAGCTGATATCCGTCTCCGGTTGCCACCAGCACGTCACCAGCGGGTGGGCTGCCACACGCCCGTTCGCAGCCGACGAAGTGCCTGTGCCCAACGGCGGGCTCGTCGAGCGCGGCTGTGGCATCCGCGCGAACGTCGGCGGCGGAATGGTCGCAGCCGGGGCTACCCGTACAGGCGCTGACCGCCAGCCACGGCGAGTGCTCGTCGAACACCAACCCCATCGGTGCCAGCACACGCAACGCCACATCGGCGACGCCCGCTTCCAGGTCGCAGACCAGAACCGAGCGCCACGGCGTGATCACCAGCGGTGCGCCGATCGCCGCGAGGTACTCGGCGACTCGGGCCTGCAGCACGCCCAGAGGCGCCGCAGCGCCAAGCACCACGCGTCCATCGTCTTGCGGCAGCCAGCCGACGGGAGGCCGGACGACCGGTGGCCACGTCCCTCCTGACGCAGCATGGGGAGTGAAGTGCTCCAGCAGGGGTTCGCAGTCAGACAGTTCGGATACCCGCCAAGACTTTCCGCGGGTGGCGGCGAACTGGGTTGCGATGGCGATGAGTGCGGGTACGACGTCGGGGTTCGTCAGCCGCACGCCGGTATCGCTGCCCGCCAGCAGGAGGGCAGCCGTCGACTCGTCGAGAAAGTGCACGCCCACATCGGCGGCGAGCCCCGAGATGTCGGCGCGGCCGTCGTCGATGCCGAACATGAACCTGCCAGGCAACTCGGCCAACGTGGGTTCGGACTGAATCGCGTCGTCCAATTCGGTGACCAGTCCGCGGATATCGGTCGTGCCGCCGATGCGGCCGGACAGCGGCGACGCGACGATGTTGCGCACCCGCTCATGGGTTTGCGACGGCAACAGGCCGGCCGCCGCGACCATTTCGGCGACCGCCGCCGTGTCGGTGATCGCGCGCAATTGGACGTTCCCACGCGACGTGAGTTCCATGGCGGGCGACCCGAATCGCGTCGCGGCGTGCGCAAGTGCCTCCAGCTGTCCGGCCGAGATCATCCCGCCAGGCAACCGCACCCGCGCCAGCGCGCCATCTGCCGCCTGGTGCAACTGCAGCGCACCAGGGCAGGCGTCGCGATCGCGCGTTCTGACCACCAAATCACCGTACGGCGCGCTGATAAGCCCGGCCAGACGTACTACTTAGCTCGTAGCTGGAAACGGCCAAATACCAGACGAACTGTACAAAATCGCTTTGCCAACGCCGCAGCCCCGCGTAGTGGCCTAGATAACACAGGTAGTTCGCTACTCGTGAGGATCGCTAACGACCAGCCGTAAATTCCTCTTATCCAACAGCCGGGCCACCGGCGCCAGCAAGGGGAGAAATTGAAATGACTGAATTACTAACGCCATTCGGCGCTTCGCCGGATGTCGTCGAACAGCCTGCCGACATTACCGAGGCGTCGCCTCGCACGCCCGTCTTGATCACCGAACAGCAGGTGCTGTTCGCCACCGCAGCGGCACTGCCGTTGCAGCCGGCGAAGACAGCCGACGCTGGGTCGAGGCGCTGCGCTCTGTCGGAGCAAGCGTGAAGGCGGCAGTGACGTCCGGCGACGAAGCTCGGCCGAAGCGACAGCACTACCCGGCGCGCAACGATTTCCTCGAGGACTCCCGCATGTCACGGGAGATGTCGAGGCTCTGAGCGTTGCCGGCAGTCGGCCCAACATTGCTGGGTTGTGCGTAACTCCGATGCGGTGGCAAGTCATCAAGGCGGAGCTTCGCACAATTACCACGTCAACAGGCATCGCCGATACATCCGGCTGGCTACCTGCGTATGGCTGCGGGAGTTAGCCAGATAAACGAGTACTCATCTACGCGTGAGACTCACTCGCAGCAGCGTTAATTTTTCATCCATGGGAGATCCGGGTCACCCGGAGACCACGAAACACACGGTGGGAGCAACTCAAATGAGCAACATGGCAACGACATTTAGCCCCGAACTCGACGAGAGCCGCGAGGTGCTCGTTACCTCGGCGCCGTCCTCGACCGACACGCAGACGCTGATCACCGAGCAGCAGGTGCTCTTCAGCACCGCAGCTGCGGTGGCACTGCCTCCGGCGAAAACCCGCCGGTGGAGCGACACCGTCGGGGCTGCGTTGCGGGCGATATTCCTCGCCGAGTCTGAGAAGACGGTTGCGCGACGGCATTATCCGAAGCGTCACGTCTGGCTGGACAACGCGCTCATGTCGCGTGAAATGGACCGGCTGTAGTCAGCTCGCCAGCGCTATGGGACTGACGACATCCGAATACACGGAGGCATTCCCGACGACGGCGCGGCTATGTTGGCCGTGCACGTCGACCGGAATGTCTCCGGCCAGCGTGACGCGGCTGAGCCGCCGGTACTGGTCGTCGTAATCCGCGACAGCATAGTGCTGGGTGGCACGGTTATCCCAGATCGCCAGATCGCCTGGCAGCCAGTTCCAGCGAATAGTGTTCTCCAGCTTGGTGACTCGGGCCTGCAGCAGACCGAACAGCGTCGCCGACTCCGCCTGGCTCAATCCGACGAACTGTTTGATGAAATGGCCGAGCAGCAGCACACGCTTGCCGGTCTCGGGGTGCACCCGCACCACCGGGTGCTCGGTTTCGTAGTACTCGCGCACGAACTCCTTGCGGTATTCGCGCGTGGTCTCGGAAAGGTCGTCGTGCCTGCCGTCGTAGTCAGCCGCGTAGTCGTAGGTGTTGGTGTGCACCGCCCACAGATTCTCGGTGAGCGCGCGCAGCGGCGCAGGCAGCTGCTCATAGGCTGTCTCGGTCGATCGCCCACGTGGTGGTGCCGCCGTAGGCAGGCAGCGAAACAGCGCGCAACAGAGACGCTTTCGGAATTCGGTCGACGAACGTCACATCGGTGTGCCAGCTGTTGGCCTTGTCGTAACGCGAGTCGATCGGCAGCACCTTTTCGCTCCTCCGACAGCGTCGGGTGCGCGGTTGTCGGTGTGCCGAGTCTGCGAGCGAACGCGAGCTGGCCGTCGTCGTCCAGGTCGTGCTGGTCGCGGAAGAAGATGACCTTGTGTTCCAGCAGCGCGTCGTTGATCGCCGCGACCGTCGCAGATTCGAGATTCCCGGCCACTTGGACGCCGTCGATGCGGGCGCCGATGTCCGCGCCCAGTTTCACCACATCAATGGATTCAGTCACGCGTTCTATTTCCGCAGGTGTCGTGGCGCGAGGTAAACCGGTTTGGCGATGATTTCACGAATCCGAACTCGGGCGTAGCGTTCGAGGCGCGGTAAGGGGGCCACTGTGGCACAGAAGCGCAGCTTGAATGTCGCGATCATCGGTGCCGGGATGTCCGGCCTGTGCATGGCGGCGAAACTGCAGGACGCCGGCATCGACACGTACACCATCTTCGAGACGGCCGACGAGGTCGGCGGCACCTGGCGGGACAACACCTATCCCGGCCTGTCGCTGCGACGTCCCGTCGCGCTTCTACTCGTACTCGTTCCGGCCCAACCCGGCTGGTCGCACTTCATGCCGCCGGGGCCGAGATCCAGCCTACTTCCGGCAGGTCGCGACCGAGCGCGGCATCCGCCCGCACATCCGGTTCGGCACCGAGGTCACCTCCGCCCGATACCGGGACGGGCAGTGGTGGGTCGCGCACTGACGACGGGCGAGGAAGCCGTTCGACGTCCTCATCACGGCGACCGGCGTGCTGCGGATCCCGCGTTATCCCGACATCCCTGGGCTCGACAGCTTCGCAGGCCCGTCGTTTCACTCCGCGCGCTGGGACCATTCGATTTCGTTGCCGGACAAGCGGATCGGATTGATCGGCACGGGTTCCACCGGCGTGCAGATCACCGCGGAGCTCGGCGGCAAAGTGCGCGGCCTCAAGATCTTTCAACGCACGGCGCAGTGGGTGTTGCCGATGCCAAACCCGCGGTACTCGCGGTTCACCAAGGCGGCGCTGCGGCGCTGGCCCGGCCCTGAACAGGCTCGGCTACCGGTTCTGGCAGTGCGTACATCGAGAACGTGCTTCGGCCGCGCCGCGGTCGAACCGTGCTGGCAGCGCCGTCTCGTATCAGCGGCTGTGCCGGTGAATCTGCGGTTGTCGGTGCGCGACCCCGAGCTGCGCCGCAGGCTCACCCCCGACTACCAGGCTATGTGCAAGCGCCAGGTGTCTCGCCGGGCACTACTACCAGGCTATTCAGAAGCCCGGCGTCGACCTGGTCGACCGACGCGATCGACCACGTCGAGCCCAACGGCGTCGTCACCGCCGACGGCACGCTTCACGAGCTGGACCTGCTGGTGCTGGCCACCGGCTTCGACGCCCGCGCCTATGTCCGCCCGATGGACGATCGTCGGCGAGAACGGCCTCACGCTCGACGAGGCCTGGGCCGACGGGCCCGCGCGCGTACCGCTCGGTTGCGGTCCCCGGCTTTCCGAACCTGTTCATGTTGATGGGCCCGCACTCGCCGATCGGCAACCAGTCGCTGGTGATCATCGCCGAGAACCAGGCCGACTACGCGATGTGGTGGATCAACCAGATCCGCGAGGGCCGGGTGGCTTCCGCGGCGCCGACGGAAACGGCGACCAAGGACTACAACGAAGAGATGAAAGCGGCTATGCCCCAGACGGTCTGGGTTACCGGCTGCAAGAGTTGGTACCTGGGCAAGGACGGTCTGCCGGAGCTCTTCCCGTGGACACCGCTGCGACACCGCGAACTGTTGGGCACACCTGAGCTCGACGACTTCGACGTTCGCACCGCCTGAATGTGACGGCCGCCACATCGCGGCGGTCAGTGATCCGTCCCACACATGATGCTCATTTTGGGCTCGTTACGTCGTACGTTTCTGACTAACTGCACGCGTGTGCAGTAAGCGGAAATCAGGGAAGGAACAACGATGTTCGAACTCATCGTTTTCGCCGCTCTACTGGTCGTGCTCTTCGTCGCGCTCGGTCTGCCCTACCCCCCAGACGTGGTACGGGCGCTGGACCCGCCACTGATGTAGAGACCTCACCGAGTGCCGATGCGGCGTGCGGTAGGAATGGTGGGTGCCAGAGCCCGACCGTCCTACTGCTGTCGACGTCCGACACCGACCTGATCACCGCCCGCGCCAGCGGGGCGGGCTACCGGTGGGCGAATCCGTCGCGACTCGTTGACGGCGAGCTCGACGAGCTGCTGGCCGGCGCCGACATCGCCGTCGTGCGCATCCTCGGCGGCTATCGCGCCTGGCAGGACGGCATCGACACCGTGGTCGCCAGCGGGGTGCCGACCGTCGTCGTCAGCGGCGAGCAGTCGCCCGACGCCGAGTTGATGGGCCATTCCACGGTGCCCGCGGGCGTCGCGCTGCAGGCGCACGTCTATCTCGCGCAGGGCGGCGTGGACAACCTGCGCCAGCTGCACGCGTTCCTCTGCGACACGCTGCTGATGACCGGCTTCGGCTTCGCGCCGCCGGTGACCACGCCGACCTGGGGCGTCCTGGACCGCGCTTCGCGCGAAGGCCGACGGCCCGACGGTCGCGGTGCTGTACTACCGCGCGCAGCACCTGGCCGGCAACACCGCCTACGTCGAGGCGCTGTGCGACGCCATCGAGGACGCGGGCGGTCGGCCGCTGCCGGTGTACTGCGCGTCGCTGCGCACCGCCGAACCCGAACTGCTCGACCTGCTCGGCACCGCCGACGCCATGGTGACCACCGTGCTGGCCGCCGGCGGCGCCACGCCGGCGGCGGTGAGCGCCGGCGGCAACGACGACAGCTGGAACGTCGCGCATCTTGCCGCGCTGGACATTCCGATCCTGCAGGGCCTGTGCCTGACCAGTTCCCGCGCGCAGTGGCATGGCAACGACGACGGGATGTCCCCGCTCGACGTCGCCACTCAGGTCGCGGTGCCCGAGTTCGACGGCCGCATCATCACGGTTCCGTTCTCGTTCAAGGAGATCGACGACGACGGACTGATCTCCTATGTCGCCGACCCCGAGCGGTGCGCCCGGGTGGCGGGGCTCGCCGTGCGGCACGCGCGGCTGCGGCCGTCGCGCCCGCCGACAAGCGCGTAGCGCTGGTGTTCTCGGCCTACCCGACCAAGCACGCCCGCATCGGCAACGCCGTCGGACTGGACACCCCTGCCAGCGCGGTCGCGCTGTTGCGGGCCATGCGCGACGCCGGCTATCGAGATCGGCGACGATCCCCGGCGTCGACGCCGGCGACGGCGACGCGCTGATGCACGCGCTGATCGAGCGCGGCGGCCAAGATCCCGACTGGCTCACCGAGGGGCAGCTGGCAGGCAACCCGATCCGGGTGTCGGCCAAGGACTACCGCGACTGGTTCGCCACGCTGCCAGCAGAACTCACCGACGCGGTCGTCAAGCACTGGGGCCCGCCGCCCGGCGAGTTGTTCGTCGACCGCAGCCACGACCCCGACGGCGAGATCGTCATCGCCGCAATGCAATCCGGCAACGTCGTGCTGATGGTCCAGCCGCCGCGGGGGTTCGGCGAGAACCCGGTCGCGATCTACCACGACCCCGACCTGCCGCCCAGCCACCACTACCTGGCCGCCTACCACTGGCTCGACGCCGGCTTCGGCGCCGACGCGGTCGTGCACCTCGGCAAGCACGGCAACCTGGAGTGGCTGCCGGGCAAGACGCTCGGCATGTCGGCGGCCTGCGGCTCCGACGCGGCGCTGGGCAACCTGCCGCTGATCTACCCGTTCCTGGTCAACGATCCCGGCGAGGGCACCCAGGCCAAACGCCGCGCGCACGCCATGCTGGTCGACCACCTCATCCCGCCGATGGCGCGCGCCGAAACCTACGGCGACATCGCGCGATTGGAGCAGCTGCTCGACGAGCACGCCAACATCGCCGCGCTCGACCCCGGCAAGCTGCCCGCGATCCGCCAGCAGATCTGGACGCTGATGCGGGCCGCCAAGATGGACCACGACCTCGGGCCTGGACGACCGGCCCGACGAGGACTCGTTCGACGACATGCTGCTGCACGTCGACGGCTGGCTGTGCGAGATCAAGGACGTCCAGATCCGCGACGGGCTGCACATCCTCGGCCAGAAGCCCACGGGCGAGTGCCGAACTCGACCTGGTGCTGGCCATCCTGCGGGCCCGCCAGCTGTTCGGCGGCGAGCAGACGGTGCCGGGCCTGCGGCAGGCGCTCGGCCTCGCCGAGGACGGCAACGACGACCGCGCCGCGGTCGACGCCGCCGAGGCCACGCGCCCGCGAACTGGTCGCGGCGCTGCAGGAGACCGGCTGGGACCCCGCGGCCGTCGACGCGCTCACCGACAACGCCGAGGTCGCGGCGGTCCTGCGCTTCGCCGCCACCGAGGTGGTGCCGCGGCTGGCCGGCACCGCCGGCGAGATCGACCAGATCCTGCGGGCGCTCGACGGCCGGTTCATCGCGGCCGGCCCGTCCGGGCTCGCCGCTGCGCGGCCTGGTCAACGTGCTGCCCACCGGCCGCAACTTCTACTCCGTCGACCCCAAGGCGGTGCCGTCGCGGCTGGCGTGGGAAACCGGTGTGGCGCTGGCGGATTCGCTGCTCGCCCGCTACCGCGACGACCACGGCGAGTGGCCGCAGTCGGTCGGGCTGTCGGTGTGGGGCACCTCGGCGATGCGCACCTCCGGCGACGACATCGCCGAAGTGCTTGCGCTGCTAGGTGTTCGGCCGGTGTGGGACGACGCGTCGCGGCGGGTCGTGAACCTGGAGCCGATCCCGCTGGCCGAGCTCGGCCGGCCGCGCATCGACGTGACCGTGCGCATCTCCGGCTTCTTCCGCGACGCGTTCCCGCACGTCGTCACGATGCTCGACGACGCGGTGCGGCTGGTCGCCGACCTCGACGAGCCCGACGAGGACAACTACGTCCGCGCACACGCGCAGGCCGACCTCGCCGAGCACGGCGACCAACGCCGCTCCACCACAAGGATTTTCGGTTCCAAGCCGGGCACCTACGGCGCGGGCCTGCTGCAGCTGATCGACAGCCGCAACTGGCGCGACGACGCCGACCTCGCGCAGGTCTACACCGCGTGGGGCGGCTTCGCCTACGGCCGCGAGCTCGACGGCGCGCCCGCAGCCGACGACATGAACCGGCAGTACCGCCGAATCGCGGTGGCCGCCAAGAACACCGACACCCGCGAGCACGACATCGCCGACTCCGACGACTACTTCCAGTACCACGGCGGCATGGTCGCCACCGTGCGCGCGCTGACCGGCAAGTCACCCGGCCGCCTACATCGGCGACAACACCCGCCCCGATGCGGTGCGCACCCGCACCCTGTCCGAGGAGACCACCCGGGTGTTCCGGGCCCGCGTCGTCAACCCGCGCTGGATCGCCGCGATGCGCCGGCACGGCTACAAGGGCGCATTCGAGATGGCCGCCACCGTCGACTACCTGTTCGGCTACGACGCCACCGCCGGGGTGATGGCCGACTGGATGTACGAGCAGCTCACGGCCGAGTACGTGCTCGACGACGAGAACCGCAAGTTCATGGCGGAGTCGAACCCGTGGGCGCTGCACGGCATGGCCGAGCGGCTGCTCGAGGCCGCGGGCCGCGGCATGTGGGCCGCAGCCGGAACAGGCCACGCTCGACGGTCTGCGTCAGGTGCTGCTGGAGACCGAAGGCGACCTCGAGGGCTGAGCACGCTAGGTTGGGCTTACATGCCCGTGACATTCGCCGACGTCGCCAAGTCCGAGTACATCCTGCTGACCACGTTCACCAAGGACGGCAGGCCCAAGCCGACCGCCATCTGGGCCGCGCCGACGGGCGACCGACTGGTCGCGATCACCCAGGAGCAGTCCTGGAAGGTCAAGCGCATTCGCAACACCCCGCGGGTGACCATCGCCGAGTGCGACCGCAGCGGCAACCCCAAGGGCGAGGCGGTCGAGGCCACCGCCACGATCCTGGACAAGTCGGCCAACGGCGCGACCTACGACGCGATCGGCAAGCGCTACGGGCTGATCGGCAAGACGTTCAACGTTTTCTCCAAGCTGCGCGGCGGCATGACGAAGAACGTGACGATCGAACTGAAAGCGGGCAACTGAACCATGGCGCGACGACGTTCGCCGACGTCGTCGAAGGAAGTACCTGCTGCTGACCACGTTCACCAAGGACGGCAGGCCCAAGCCGACGCCGGTGTGGGGCGTGCCCGACGGCGACAAGCTGTTGATCAGCACCGACGACGGTTCGTGGAAGACCAAGCGAATCAACAACACTCCGCGCGTCACCATCCAGAAGTGCAGGCGCGCTCGGCAAGCCCAAGGGTGAGCCCGTCGAGGCGGTCGCGCGCAATCTGCCGAAGTCCGAGACCCGGCGGGTCTTCGACATGGTGACCAAGCGCTACTGGTGGCACGCGTGGTGGTGGGTGCCGCAGGCGATCCTGCGCGGTGGCATCGACAAGGTGCACAGCGCGATCGAGGTCGAGCGCCGACGCCTAGGCGCGGCTAGGAACCCCGACGGTCCCGCCGACGTTACGCTGGCTATGCGGCTGTTCTTGATCTACGTCGCTCGTCGAACTGGCGGTCATCGTGGCGCTGGCGTCGACGATCGGTTTCGGCTGGACCGTGTTGCTGCTGCTCGGGACGTTCGTCGTCGGTCTCGCGCTGGCCGGTTCGCAGGTCAAGCGCCATATCCGCCGGCTGCAGTCCGGGCAACGCCGCCACTGTGCAGGGCGCGGCGACCGATAGCGTGCTGGTCGCGCTGGGCACCGTGCTCGTCGTCATTCCCGGCCTGGCCAGCTCGGTCCTCGGGGCGCTGCTGCTGCTGCCTCCGACCCGCGCCGCCGCGCGTCCGCTGGTCACTGCGATGGCCGCCCGCCGGATGCCGCTGGTCACCGTCGCTGCTGCGACCGCACCGGGCTGGGGATACACCGCAGCCGGCAGCGGCGACTACATTGACGGCGAAGTCATCGACGTCGTTGACGTCGAACCACCGTCAGTGGAGCGCAGACCCGATAAGTGACGACCCTTCTCCTCAACGGGCGGGTGCACAGCCCCGCCATGCCCGACGCCACCGCGATGGCGGTGCGCGACGGCGTCGTCGCGTGGCTCGGCAGCGATGACGTCGGGCGCCAACAGTTTCCGGATGCCAGGTCGTCGATCTCGACGGCGGTTTCGTCGCGCCCGCATTCGTCGACAGCCACGTCCACCTCACCGCCACCGGTCTGACGCTCGCCGGTCTCGACCTACGACACGCCACGTCGCTGCGGCACTGCCTCGACTCATCGGCGATTACGCGCGGAAGCACCCCGACGGCCCGATCTGGGCACACGGCTGGGACGAATCGGGCTGGCCGGAGCCCGCCGCGCCCAGCACCGACGACCTGGACGGCGTCGTCGGTGACCGGCCCGCCTACCTGGCCCGCGTCGACGTCCACTCGGCCGCGGCCTCGACCGCTCTGCGCTGTATCGCGCCGCGCCTCGCCGAGGCCGCTGGATTCGACCCGCAGCGACCGTTGACCAGCGACGCCCATCACCTCGTGCGCGCCGCGGCCCGCGACAAGCTGACTTCCGCAGCAGCGCCATCACGCTCGCCTGGCCGCCCTCGACGCCGCTGCGGCACTCGGAATCGTCGCCGTCCACGAGTGTGCGGGACCCGACATCGGCGGCCTTGACGACTGGCACGAGGTTCGGGATACCGACCACGGTGTCGAAGTGGTCGGTTACTGGGGTGAACACGTCACCACCGCCGAACAGGCCCGCGAGCTGATCGGCGACACCGGCGCCCGCGGACTGGCAGGCGACCTTTTCGTCGACGGCGCCCTCGGCTCACACACCGCGTGGCTGCACCGACCGTATGCCGACGCGCCCGACTGCTGCGGCAACTCCTACCTCGACGCCGACGCGATCACGACGCATCTCACGCCTGCACCGAAGCGGGCATCACCGCGGGATTCCACGTCATCGGTGACGCCGCAGTCTCCGCCGTCGTGACCGCGCTCGGGCGAGTCGTCGACCACTTCGGCGCACCGGCGGTGGCGCGCTGCGGGCATCGGCTCGAGCACCTCGAGATGGTCACCGAGGAGCAAGCGGAAAAGCTCGGAGCTTGGGGCGTCTTCGCCAGCATGCAACCCAATTTCGACGCGCTGTGGGGCGGCGAGCACGGGATGTATGCGCAGCGTCTCGGCGTTGACCGAAGCACGAGGCTGAACCCTTTGGCGCTGTTAGCATCCCAAGGCGTGCCAATCGCCTTTGGTTCCGACAGCCCCGTGACTGACATGAATCCGTGGGCGACGGTTCGTGCGGCGACCCGGCATCACACCCCAGGCAGCGCGATCTCGGTGCGGGCGGCGTTCGCGGCGGCAACCCGCGGCGCGTGGCGCGCCGGCGGGCTGCGCGACGGCATCACCGGCACCCTGGTCCCCGGCGCACAAGCTTCCTACGCGGTTTGGGAGGCCGACGAGTTCGAGGTCAGCGCCCCGGCCGACGCCGTACAGCGGTGGTCGACCGACCCGAACTCACGGGTGCCCGCCCTGCCGCGACTCGACGGCGCCTCTGCCGCGTTGCAGGCAGACGGTGCATCGGGGTGCCGTCATCCATGGCTAAGTCGCGCCGCAGGCGCGTCGCCGACGACACGGATATCTTTCCGCCCGTCGTTGACGACAACGAAGAGCCCGCGGAAGGGGAGAGACTACTCAGAGCTTGCCCCGACTGACAAAAAAGCCGAAATCCGCGCTCGAGCACAGCGATTCGGACAGGCGGTGGTGGATCGGCTGGCCCAGCTGAGCGTCGTGATCGTTGCCGGGCTCGCGCTCTGCCTGAGCTTCCCGCCGTTCGGCTGGTGGTACCTGGCCATCGCGGCGCTCGCCCTGCTGACCTGGGTGCTGACACACGAATCAACTACACGCGCAGGCGGTTTCGGCTACGGATTCCTGTTCGGAATGGCGTTCTATCTTCCTCTGTTGCCCTGGATCGGAAGTTTCGTCGGTGCGATTCCGTGGATCGCGCTGTGCATCCTGCAGGCGATGTTTCCCGCACTGTTCGGGTGGGCGGCCGTCCTCACCCGCAATCTGTCGGGGTGGCCGTTCTGGTTCGCCGCACTCTGGGCGACACAGGAATGGCTCAAGTCGACGGTGCCGTTCGGTGGGTTCCCCTGGGGTGTAGTCAGCTTCAGTCAGACCAACGGCCCGTTGCTGGCGATCGCGCAACTCGGCGGTGCGCCGCTGCTGTCGTTCGCGGTGGCGCTGACCGGATTTAGTTTGGCCGCAATCACTTTCGAAGTTGTGACGTGGTGGCGGCACCACGACAAGAGCAAGAAGGCGGCACCTCCCGCGGTGGTGCTGCCCGGCGTGTGCATCAGCGCCGTGCTGCTGACCACAGCTTTGTTGTGGCCGCATGTCCGGCAGTCGGGTCTTGGCGCAGGCGACGACCCGGCGATCACCGTCGCCGCCGTTCAGGGCAACGTCCCGCGGCTCGGGCTCGAATTCAACGCGCAGCGCCGCGCCGTGCTGGACAACCACGTCCGCGAAACGACTGAGCTGGCCGAAGACGTGCGCGCAGGTCGGGCACCGCAGCCGATGATTGTGTTCTGGCCGGAGAACGCCTCCGACATCGATCCGCTGGCCAATCCAGACGCCCGTGACGAGATCTCGATGGCCGCGACGGAGATCAAGGCACCGATCCTCGTCGGCGGCGTCGTTGCCGCCCCCGGTTACAGCCCCGACAACCCGGTGGCGTCCAACTCCGTGATCGTCTGGAATCCCGCAACCGGCCCTGCTGATCGGCACGACAAGAAGATCGTGCAGCCGTTCGGCGAGTACCTGCCGTGGCGCAGCTTCTTCCGTCATCTGTCGTCCTACGCCGACCGGGCCGGCTACTTCGTGCCAGGCACCGGCAACGGGGTGGTCAACGCCGCCGGTGTGCCCATCGGGGTGACGACGTGCTGGGAAGTGATCTTCGACCGCGCCGCGCGCGAGTCGGTGGAAAACGGCGCCCAATTGCTGGCTGTGCCGTCCAACAACGCCACCTTTACCCAGGCGATGAGTGAGCAGCAGCTTGCGTTCGGCAGGCTGCGCGCCGTCGAGCACGACCGATACGTTGTGGTCGCAAGCACCACGGGGATCAGCGCGATCATCGCGCCCGACGGTCGCGAGCTGGCTCACACCAACTTCTTCGAGCCGGCTTACCTCGATATGCAGGTGCGGCTAAAGACGCAGCTCACGCTCGCAACGCGGTGGGGCCCGGCGGTCCAGGGCCTGCTCGTGGCGCTTGGTGTTTCGGCTGTGATCGCCGCAATGCTGCACAATGGGAGTTTCGTGCGTCGGCTAGGCCGGCGCAGCAATGACGAAGGAGCTACATGAGTACCGGCCAGGGCGATCGAGCGCCCGAGTCAGCGCACTCTGGTCATCATCCCCACCTACAACGAGCGGGAGAACCTGCCGTTGATTGTCGGACGCGTGCACAAGGCGCGACCGGACGTCCACATCTTGATCGTCGACGACGGCAGCCCCGACGGCACCGGTGAACTGGCCGACGAGCTGGCGCTCGCCGATACCGACCGAGTCCACGTCATGCACCGCACGTCGAAGGGTGGCCTCGGCGCGGCATACCTTGCGGGGTTCGCCTGGGGCCTCAATCGCGAGTACTCGGTGCTCGTCGAGATGGACGCCGACGGCAGCCACCCGCCCGAACAACTGCACCGGCTGCTGGACGCCGTCGATGGTGGCGCCGACCTTGTGATCGGCTCGCGCTATGTGCCTGGCGGAGAAGTGCGCAACTGGCCTCGGCGCCGGATGGTGCTGTCCCGCACCGCCAACGGATATTCGCGGATCCTGCTCGGCGTCGACATCCACGACATCACCGCCGGCTACCGCGCCTACCGGCGCGAGGTGCTGGAGAAGATCGACCTGGCAGCGGTCGATTCGAAGGGTTACTGCTTCCAGATCGACCTGACCTGGCGCACCATCAACAACGGTTTCATCGTCGTCGAGGTACCGATCACCTTCACCGAGCGTGAGTTCGGGGTCTCCAAGATGAGCGGATCCAACATCCGCGAAGCCCTGTTCAAGGTCGCCGAGTGGGGTATCCGCGGGCGCATGGACCGGGCCCGCGGAGTCGGCGTTACGCGCTGACCTCGGCGGCGAGCCGCCTATCTAGCCCCGGCGGCGGGTCTTGATGATGTCGAGGCGCTCCTTGAGCAATTCCTCGAGTTCCTCGACCGAGCGGCGCTCGAGCAGCATGTCCCAGTGGGTGCGCGGAGGCTTAACCTTCTTCGGCTCCGGCACGTCACCCTCGATCAGGGTGCCCTCCATGCCGTTGCGGCATGCCCAGGTGCCGGGAATCTCGGCGTCGTCGGCGAACGGGACCTCGAACTCTTCGCCGTTCTCTGTGCGGTAGCGGGCGACCTGACGCGGCGCCAGGTCGTGGTTGCGGTCAGTCTCGTAGCTCACGGCTCCGAGGCGACTGCCTCTCAAAACACGATCAGCCATCGTCAACACTCCTCAAGTAACTATTTGTCCGGGGAATCAACGCAGCAACGCGGCGCGAAGTTCCCGACTCGACCGTTGATGATACCGGGATCCGCGCACTCGGCGGTCTACAGTCAGGTCCCGTGGTACGTCGACCTCCGCGCTCAACCCTGCCGCTGGTGCGGTCGTGAAGTCGCTGACGTCGGACTCGGGCGGCGCAGGCAGTACTGCAGACAGTCCTGTCGCCAGCGCGCCTACGAACAGCGCGCGATGGTCAGGGGCACCTCGTTGGCGCCTGACGCCGTCGTCCTGACCGCCGACGAGGCGTCCGAGCTCTCTGACCGGGTCTACCAGGTCAGATGCGCCGCCGAGGACGTCGCGACGGCCGTCGAAGAGGGAGCCGACGGGTCCGAATTGCGGGCGTTGTGCGACGCGCTGATGAAGGCTGCCAAGGCGGCCGACGGCTGGCGATAGCCGGAATTCGCTTTTGCGGTGAACACCACGGGCAGGACACCCGTTCTACGATTGCCAACGACAAACCCGAGATGGGATCGCGGTGTCCATATCACCAGCAGAAACCGGCGTGTGGCGCTTCGACGCCTTTGTCCTCGACACGCAGCGCTACGAGCTCCGCTCCGCGGGTGAGGTGATCCGCGTCGAGCCGCAGGTGTTTGACGTGCTCACGCAACTGATCCGCAATTCCCACCGGTTCGTCACGAAAGAGGAGCTTTTCGACTCCGTCTGGGGCGGACGCTTCGTCGGCGAGGCGGCGTTGACGAGCCGCATCAAGGCCGCGCGGCGTGCACTCGGTGACGACGGCGAGTCGCAGCGCTACATCCGAACCGTGCGCGGCCGGGGCTACCAATTCGTCGGCACGATCGTCGAGGACACACCGGCAGAGGCCCCTGCCGAGCCGCCGCAGGACCCGCCTGCGCCCCGTCAACACATCGCGTTCTGCCGCGCGGCAGACGGGGTTCGCCTCGCGTACGCGGTGGCGGGGGAGGGGCCGCCGCTTGTCAGGGCGGCCAACTGGATGACCCATCTCGGCTACGACATCGAAAGCCCAGTATGGAAGCACTGGGTTCGCGACCTGTCGCTGAAGAACCGATTCATCCGCTACGACGAGCGGGGCTGCGGCCTATCCGATTGGGATACACCGGACTTCACGTTCGAGGACTGGGTCGCCGATCTGGAGTCGGTGGTCGAAGCGCTTGGGCTGGAACGCTTTCCGCTGCTCGGGGTCTCGCAGGGTGGTGCCGTTGCCGTGGCATACGCAGCACGTCACCCCGAGCGCGTCAGCCATCTGGTGCTGTGTGGCGCGTATGCGCGCGGCCGCGCGGTGCGGGCCGTCGGCGACGAGGAAAAGCGGGCTGCCGCACTGGATCTTGATCTTGCCAGGGTCGGCTGGGGGCGCGACGATCCCGCGTTCCGCCAGGTGTTCGCCGCACAGTTTCAACCCGACGGCTCCCGCGCCGACTGGGCCGCATTCGATCAATTGCAGCGGCGCACCACGTCACCGGAGAACGCGGTGCGTTTCCTCGAGGAGTTCGGCCGCATCGACGTCCGCGACGAAGCCGAACGGGTGGCGTGCCCGACGCTGATCATGCATGCCCGCGACGACCACCGTGTGCCCATGCGCTTCGGTGAGGAACTGGCTGCCCTGATTCCCGATTCGCGTCTGGTCGCGCTGTCAAGCAACAACCATCTGCTGACGGGGGCGGAGCCGGCATGGCAGGTGTTCCGCGACGAACTCGGCACCTTCCTGGCGGGTTGAGCCCGGTTCTCAGCGTTTGTCCAGCATTTGCCCAGAGATCTCCATGCAATCTCCATGCATTCTTCATGTGCGGCAGCCCGAGGGGATACATGCTGGTCACATGAAAAATCACCTCCGCACCCTGCTGGTGAGTATCAGTACGTTGATAGCTCTCGGCACCCTGTCTGCTTGCTCCGGTGGCAAAACCACCGAGGCGACGCCAACGTCGGAGGCGGTATCCACCCCGTCTGCGACCGCAACCCCGTTCCCGCAGTCGGCGAGATATGTCGCCGATATGAAGGCGGCGGACGGCAAGACCATGACGATCGGCATCTCCGTCGACGGCACATCGATCGCCGCCTACGCCTGTAACGGCACCGACGACGAAGCGTGGTTCTTCGGCAACCAAGCCGACGGCAAGATCGACGTCAAGTCCCGCTTCAAAGACACCCTCACGGCCGAGTTCAACGGCACCGACGTCGCGGGTGATCTCATGATGAACGGTGTTGCGTACAAGTTCAGTGCGGCGCCGGTATCCGGCGCAGCCGGCATGTACACCGCCGATTTCGAGGGTGTGCGCGCGTCCTGGGTGATGCGTGAGGACGGGACGGCGATCGGCGTCCAGTTCAACACCGGCAGTATCAGCGGCCGCGACTTCGAGCAGGCCGAACTGCAGCAGCTCAACGAGCAGCAGTTCCGCAACGGTGTGCGCAACAAGCGGCAGCTTCAGCAGGCGGCACAGATCCAAATCCTGCAGAACAAGAACGCAAAGTCCACGATCAACGGCCACGACGTGACGCCGACTCTCGTCAACGGCAACTTCCGGCTCGGCTAACTGGCCAACAGACGCAAAAGTCCCCAATTCCTTGGGCGGGTTCACGCGTTGGCGTGTTGGTGACTTTTGCGTCTGCCCGCGCAGTGAACCAGTCAAGCTGAGGTGTGGACGAATGGTTTGAGCGCAGCCCGTTTATCGGGTTCGTGCCGTGGATCATCTACTGGGTCGTCGCCGACGGCCCCAGCACATGGATGTTCGGCGCGATCTGCGCGGTGATCTCGGCGTTGATTCTCGGGGTGTCGGCAGGCAGGGGCGGACCCAGGCTGCTCGAGATCGTGACGATCGTGTTCTTCGTCGGGGTGACCGTCGTCGGCATGGTGGTGGGCGCCCACGACCGCGACTGGATGGACGGCTACGCGACCACACTGTCCAGTGGCGTGCTGGCGATCATGGCTCTTGGGTCGTTGGCATTCGTTCCGTTCACCGCGCAGTATGCGCCTGAGTCTGCGCCGCAACAGGATTGGGAGCAGGCGGCGTTCCGCCGCACCAATCAGGTGCTGACATTGATGTGGGCGCTGGTGTTCGCGCTCATCGCGGTCCTTGGCTATGTCGCCGTCCAGTCTCCGGCCACCACCGACTGGACCAAGGCCGTGATCCCCGTCGTCGTGATCGTCGGGGCGATGGGCATGACGCAGATCTATCCGACGCGAGCACGGGAAAACGCCAGGCCGGCCTAACGAACGCTATTATCTGCGTATGAATGCAGATAAGCAGGTCTGCGGGCGCCGGTTGGCCGATGAACAAGCTGACCTCGTCGTTGAGGTGTTCCGGATGCTGTCCGATTCAACCCGCGTTCAGCTGCTTTGGGCGCTGGCCGACCGCGAACTGGCCGTCAACGATCTCGCCGGGAGGGTCGGTAAGCCGGCGCCGTCGGTGTCCCAGCATCTGGCCAAGCTGCGGATGGCGCGGCTGGTGCATACCCGGCGCGAGGGCACCCAGGTGTTCTACCGCCTCGAGAATGACCACGTCCGTCAGCTCGTCACCGATGCGGTGCACAACGCCGAACACGCCGCGGGCGGCGTACCGGCGCATCACCTCGACGACGGTGAACTGCGGCTGCTGCACGAAGAGGGGACGGGCTGATGGGGCTGGGGCATTCGCACGACCATGCCGGCAGCGTCGACGACGCACTGCGTGACAGCGCCGCCGGTATCCGCGCCGTCAAGATCAGCCTGGTGGTGCTGGGCGTCACCGCCGCGGCGCAACTTGCCATCGTCGCGGTGTCGGGGTCGGTGGCATTGTTCGCCGACACCGTGCACAACTTCTCGGATGCGTTGACCGCGGTGCCGCTGTGGATCGCCTTCTCGGTGAGCCGGCGGGCCGCGACCCGCCGGTACACGTATGGCTTTGGGCGAGTGGAGGATCTGGCCGGTTTGTTCGTGGTGGCGATGATCGCGATATCTGCGGTGGTGGCCGCCGTCGAGGCCATTCGCCGGCTGTTCGATCCCGTTCCGCTGGCGCATCTTGGCTTGGTCGCGGCCGCAGGCGTCGTCGGGTTCCTCGGCAACGAAGTGGTGGCGCTCTACCGCATTCGGGTCGGAAAGCGCATCGGGTCGGCGGCATTGCGGGCAGACGGAATGCATGCGCGCGCAGACGGTTTGACGTCGCTGGCGGTGGTCGCCGGTGCCGTCGGTGCCGCGCTGGGATTTCCGGTGGCCGATCCGATCGTCGGCCTTGTGATCGCGGGCGTCATCGGTGTCGTGCTGATCGTCGCCGCTCGCGACGTATTCGGCAGGCTGTTGGATCGCGTCGACCCGGAACTGGTCGACAGCGCTGTCACGGTCCTGGCCAGCCGACCGGGAGTCCGCGCGGTTCGACGGGTCAGGATGCGCTGGGTCGGTCATCAACTCGAGGCGGATGCCGAACTCGACGTCGATCCGTCACTGAGCCTGGCCGACGCGCATACGGTTGCCCACGGAGCCGAACATGAACTGGCCCACGCGATTCCGAAACTCGGCTCGGTGATCGTGCACGCCTATCCGGCGCACGACGCCGTGCTCAGCAGCTGAACACCTCACCGACCTGAGGCATCGGCGCCGACGGTTTCAGGCAGCCGAACGGCTCCACCCCGGCGTCGCTGAACCGCGCCGCCGACTGGAAGGCGTAGTTGACGCAGACCAGGCCGGCCTGGTCGCTGCGGCAGCGATAGTCACCGAACGCCAGCGACTGACCGTAAGGCAGCTCCGGCCCGGTGCCTGCGGCGAACCGTTCCGGGTCACCCTTGACCCGGCCGACCATGATCAGCTTGCCGTCGTAGTCGATCCAGCCACCCTTCCACTCTCCGTATGCGTCGGCGGGTCGCGGCGGCGGGTTCTTCAGATCGACCAGGCATGCCAGAGCGCCATCGCTGTACTTCGAATCGGTCATGCAGTTGGCCTTGCCCGACGGCGTGACGAATGCGACGTCGTCGCCGAGTTCAGTGGCTTCGCCGTCACGTGTCGCAGAGTGAAACGAGCCAGGATCGGCGGGCTTGCCCGCTTCGACCCAGGCCACCACGTCGCCGATCGGCGCCCCTTGGCCCGGCGGCTGCGCGGGCGTCGTCGAGGTGGGTGACGTGGTCGACGGTGCGGCGCGCGTCGTGCTCGGCGGAACCGTCAACGGGGGGGTCGACCGCTCGGCATCCCCGCCCACTGACTGTGAACACCCCGCCACCAGCACAGACGCCGCAATCAGCCCAGCAATCCGCATAACGGCCAAGGCTAGCGGGCCGACACGAGATCGCTCGCCAGGCGCGGCGGGGACCCCGATTCGATACCGTCGAATCATGCACGAACATGTCGTCCGCGCAACTATCAAGTCCGGCACCGTCGAAGGCTTCACCCGCGACGGTGTGAACCGGTGGCGATCCATTCCGTATGCCCGGCCGCCGGTAGGCGCGCTGCGGCTGCGCGCTCCGCAGCCGGTGGAGCCGTGGCCGGGGGTGCGGTACTGCCACAGCTTTGGTTCTTGCGCACCGCAGCAGCGGATGTACACCATCCTTGCGCCTGGCAAGTACCAGCCGATGAGCGAGGACTGTCTGACGCTGAATGTCGTCACTCCCAAGCGTCCTGCGGATCAGCCGCTGCCGGTCATGGTGTTCATCCACGGCGGCGGCTATTTCATGGGTAGCTCGGCCACACCGATATACGATGGCGCGGCGCTGGCGCGGAAGGGGTGTGTGTACGTGTCGGTGAACTACCGGCTGAACGCGCTGGGATGCCTGGACCTCTCGTCGTTGTCCAACAAGGACGTCACTATCGACGACAACCTGTATCTACGAGACCTTGTGATGGCGCTGCAATGGGTGCGCGACAACATCACGGTATTCGGTGGCGATCCCGACAACGTGACGATATTCGGGGAGAGCGCAGGTGCGCACGCCGTCGCGACGCTGTTAGCGGTTCCCGCAGCCAAAGGTCTTTTTGCCCAGGCAATTTCGGAAAGCCCTGCCGCCGGAATGGTTCGCACTGCTGATGTGGCGATCGAATACGCCACGAAGTTTGCCGAATTGCTCGGTGCTCGACAGGAGGACGGAGCACGAGCGGTGATGGCGGCTCGTCCTGCCGAGCTGGTCGACGCGTTCGAACGGCTGATCGTCGCCGGTCAGCGCGAGATGCTCGGTGCGTTTGCGGCCGGTCCGACGAGCGGCAGCGACTACCTGCCACTGGACCCCGTCGAGGCAATGCGGAGCGGCCAGGCGCACAAAGTGCCGCTGATCGTGGGCACCAACGCCGAGGAAGCCAGGCTCTTCGGCCGCTTCATCAAGCTGCTGCCGATGACCGAGCCGACGATCGAACGGTTGCTGTCCGGGACGGAACCCGCTGAGCGCGAACGCATTACCGCCGCATACCCTGGCTATCCGGATCCGTCGGCATGCATCCAGTTCGGCGGCGACTTCGCGTTCGGCGCGGCGGCGTGGCAGATCGCCGAGGCGCACAGCAAGCACGCCCCCACCTATCTCTACCGCTATGACTACGCGACGCGCACCCTGCGTTGGTCGGGTCTGGGCGCTACGCATGCGACCGAGCTGTTGGCGGTGTTCGACGTCTACCGCACGAAATTCGGCAGGCTGATCACCGCCGCCGCGGACCGCCGATCGGCGCTGCGGGTCAGTGACGACGTGCAGTCAAGCTGGCGGGCATTCGCCCGCACCGGCGTGCCCGGCGACGACTGGCCGGCGTACACCAGCGTCGATCGGGCGGTGAAGATCTTCGACCGTCGCCCCCGTGTCGAATACGACCCACACGCCGAACGCCGCCAGGCCTGGGAGGGCTTCTCTCTCGCCTCCCGCTGAATCCGTCGCCCTGCCGGAAATCGCTGCGCAGCGCGGCGCGGATGTGATTGCGTGATTGGTGTGGCTTACCCTCTGGATCCGCTCAGCGGCGATGAGTTCACGGCGGTCGCGTCGATCCTGCAACGCGAGCATGGGGTGGGCGCCGGAGCCGGAGGGCCGGCGACATCAGACCTGGGCTGGCGGTACGCCTCCATCGAACTGATCGAACCGAGTAAGGCCGCGCTGCGCGCGTTCGACGAGGGGGAGACCCGCCGCCTCGGCGCGCCGAGGTGATCTGTCTGCACCGGGCGAACAACGCCACCTACAAGAGCGCTGTGTCACTGACTGACGACCGGGTCGAGTCGTTCGAACACGTTCCCGGCGTGCAGGCCAACTTCACTGTCGACGAGTTCGTCGAGTGCGACCAACTTCTGCGTTCACATCCGGATATTATTGCCGCCCTGGCCAAACGCGGAATCACCGATATGGACCTGGTGTTCATGGACACCTGGACCTACGGAAACGCGGTGGCGCCTCCGGAATACCGCGACCGCCGGATCGGCTGGTCGGACACCTGGCTCAAGGGTGGCCCCGGCATGAACCCGTATGCGCAGCCGGTCAGCGGTCTGCACTGCGTCGTCGACCTGAACTTGATGGAACTGCTACGGGTCGAAGACAGTGGCCCATTTTCTGGGGAGGGCGTCGACCCCCCGACGGTCATGGGGGAGTACGTCCCCAAGCACATCCCAGAAAACATCCGCGCCTCGTCACGGCGGGAGCCACTCAAACCGCTGCACATCGACCAGCCGGAGGGGCCGTCCTTCACCCTTGACGGCAACCTGCTGCGATGGCAGAACTGGTCGTTGCGCATCGGCTTCAACCACCGCGAAGGGATGACTCTCCACACCGTCCGCTACCAAGATGGCGAGCGCGAACGCTCTGTGGCACACCGGATATCGCTTGCCGAGATGATCGTTCCCTACCGCGACTCCTCCGTGGATCACTACCGGCGCACCGCATTCGACATCGGCGAGTGGGGCCTCGGCTTCATGACCACATCGTTGGAGTTCGGCTGCGACTGTCTAGGCGAGATCCGTTACCTCGATGCGGTGCTGCACAACAGCAAGGGCGAGCCGTACACCATCACCAACGCGGTCTGTATCCATGAGGAGGACAACGCCGTGTTGTGGAAGCACGTCGATCACGACATCGGTGCCGAGGTGCGCCGGATGCGCAGGCTCACCGTGTCCTCGCACGTGACCGTCGCCAACTACGAGTACCTCATGTACTGGCGGCTGTATCAGGATGGCAACATCGAGTGCGAGATTCGGGCCACCGGCATCATGGTGACCACGCCGGTGGCCCCGGGACAGCCGCACCCGAACGGCACCCTCGTCGATGAACGCACCTACGCGCCATTCCATCAGCACTTCCTGGTTGCGAGGCTCGACATGGACATCGACGGCACAGACAACACCGTCTTCATGACGGAGTCGTACGCCGAGCCGATGGGGCCCGACAACCCCTACGGGCTGTCGCTAGTTACACGGAACCATCCGCTGCACACCGAGAGCCAGGCCAAGCAGGACGTCAACTTTGCGACACAGCGCGCCTGGAAGGTCGTCAACACCAACGTCGTCAACGGGATCGGTACCCATCCGTCATATAAACTCGTTCCGAGCGGGGCTATTCCACCGATGTTCGATCCCGATTCGCCGGTGATCGAGCGCGCCAATGTCATCGCGCACACCCTGTGGGTGACACCAAATCGCCCCGACGAGCGTTGGCCCGCAGGCGAATTCGTGAACCAGTCGGCACGTGACACCGGCCTTGCCAAGTGGACGCTGGCCAACAGGTCGATCGAGAACACCGATGTCGTGATGTGGTACGTGTTCGGCATTCACCACATCACTCGCCCGGAGGACTGGCCGGTGATGCCCGTCGACGTGGTGTCCTTCTGGCTCAAACCGTTCGGGTTCTTCGACCGCAACCCGTCGCTGGATGTGGTCGGGACGCCGCCGGACATGTGTCACACGGAGACCACTAGCGCGCACCACTAGTTGACACGTGTCAAGTAGAAACCTAGGTTTGGTGCGTGCAGCCGACCAGGAACGCCGTCATCGAACGCCCGGCCGACCTCACCGTCGAATGGCTCACCGCAGCACTGGGCGCCCCCGTCAGCGGCTTCGCCTTCGACCGCATCGGCACCGGCCAGATGAGCGAGTGCTACCGCGTCGAGTTGACCTACGCGGACGGTGACAGCGGACCGAGTTCGGTGGTCCTCAAGGTCGCTGCCACGGACCCCGTGAGCAGGCAGACCGGGCTGGCGCTCGGCCTTTACGAACGCGAGGTGCGGTTCTACACCGACATCGCTTCCCGTATCGACGGCCCCGTCGCGCCATGCCACCACGCCGGCCTCGACGCGGAGACGGGCGCCTTTCACC
This sequence comes from uncultured Actinomycetota bacterium, assembly GCA_963766465.1. Lineage (GTDB taxonomy): Bacteria > Actinomycetota > Actinomycetes > Mycobacteriales > Mycobacteriaceae > Mycobacterium. The sequence goes on along the minus strand of CAVXZT010000006.1, from coordinate 383,559 downwards.
TACTGCTCGGCGACGCAGGCCCGGCCGTCGTCGGCGACGAAATCCGCGGCGCGACAGTCGAACAGGCCACGCTGGCCCTGACGGAACTGGGTCGCGTGCACGCGCCGCTGCTCGGCGACGCCGCGATGGCAAGCGCCGACTGGCTCAACCGCGAGTCCCCGATGAACCAGGCGCTGATCGGCCAGTTGTACGCGGGGTTCTTCCAGCGATACCGCGACCAGATCGCGCCGGAGCATCGCGAGGTGTGCGAGCGTCTGGTCGCAAGCTTCGACGCCTACGTGGCAAGCGAAATCGCGCCGCAACGGGCACACGGTCTTGTGCACGGTGACTACCGACTCGACAACATGCTGTTCGGCGAGCCGGGCGCAGATCGGCCGCTGACGGTGGTGGACTGGCAGACCGTCACATGGGGTCCGCCGATGACAGATGTCGCGTATTTCCTCGGCTGCGCGTTGCCCGACGAGCCGCGCCGCGATCACTACGAGGTGCTGCTGCGGGCCTACCACAGCGCCCTCGGTCCCGACGCGCCGATCAGTCTCGACGACGTGCGTGAGGGCGTGCGTCGGCAGAGCTTCTTCGGGGTGATGATGGCGATCGTCTCGTCGATGCTCGTCGCGCAGACCGAACGCGGCGACGCGATGTTCATGGTGATGCTGCGGCGGCACAGCCAGCATGTGCTCGATACCGGTGCGCTCGCTGTCCTGCCCGAGCCCGTTGCCGCCGAGCCACTCACGGCCGGGGCCGAGGACGAGGGTCCACACATGGCGACCGACGAGCCGCTGTGGAACGAGAGCTGGTACTTCGACTTCGCCGACGCGCAGCAGGGTTTCGGCGGCTGGATCCGGCTGGGGCTCTATCCGAACCAGCGCATCGCATGGATCAATGCGTTGCTGTGCGGGCCCGACATGCCGACGGTCGCCCTCAACGACTTCGAGGCCGTGCTGCCCGACAACCCCGGAGCCGTTCGCACCGATGCCATCGACCTCGCGCTCGAGGCGACCGAACCGCTGCGGACCTACCGGGTGAAGGTGCGCGGGCGGGGGCACGCCTACGACGATCCGGCCGCATTGTTGCGCGGCGAAGCCGGAAGACCCGTCGAGCTGACAATGGATCTGGTGTGGACGACGGCGGGCACGTCGTATCAATATCGGGTCACCCCGCGCTATGAGATTCCGTGCACGGTGTCGGGCACGGTCACCGTCGACGGCCGGGAGCTCGTCGCGCATGACGTCGCCGGTCAGCGTGACCACTCGTGGGGTGTGCGCGACTGGTGGGCGATGGACTGGGTATGGAGCGCACTGCATCTCGACGACGGCACGCATATCCACGGAGTGGACATCCGGATCCCCGGCGCACCGCCGATCGGGATTGGATACGTGCAGCAAGCCGGCAAGCTAACCGAGGTGCAGACCGTTGCTGCGCGGGAAACGTTCGGTGACAATGACTTACCGCGAACGACGACCATCGATTATGGCGACCTGACCGCGACCATCGACATTCGCGGGCACGCACCGGTGCAGCTGACGGCGCCCGACGGGCGGATCAGTCACTTCCCGCGGGCCTGGGCGACAGTCACCACCGACGACGGCCGAACCGGTGTCGGCTGGGTCGAGTGGAATCGCAACCAGGCTTAGCGAATTACCGCGGCCAGTCGCAACCCGTCAGCTCGGCGGACAACTCCCACAGCCGACGGGCCGCCGCCGGATCGTGGGCCTTCTTGCGCAATCCGGTCACTCGCGGTTTACCCCACTGGTTGAAGCGTGGCGCCAGATACGTTCCGCTGGGTAGATCGGTCGTTACCGCCTGAAGGCTCGCCCGGGCGCCTTGGGCCGGTGTGTGCAACATGCGCCAGACCGGAAGGCGGTCGGCCATGGGCATCCCGTCGGCGGCGGCTCTCGTGATGCCGGTATCGGTCATCCCCGGGTCGGAGGCGTAGGCCCGGACGCCACGGCTGGCGAGCTCCTGGACGAACAGAAGGTTCGCCAGCTTCGATTCTGAGTAGGCCGACGTCGTCGAATATCTGCGCTTGTGCCAGTTGAGGTCGTCGAAATGGATGCGGCCGAAGTGATACATCGCGCTTGCCACCGCGATCACCCGATCGTTGATCTTGTCGGCGAGCAGGCACGTCAGGGCGAAGTGGCCGAGATGGTTGGTGCCCATATGCGCCTCGAAGCCATCCGCGGTGCGGGTCAGTGGAAGGTTCATCACGCCAGCGTTGTTCACCAGCACATCAACGGCTTTCACTGAATCAGCGAAGGCGCGCACACTGGCGAGGTCGGCGAGATCAAGGTACGCGACCTCAACGTCGCCCGACATTTCCGCGGCCGCGCGTTTGGCCTTGTCGATGCTTCGGCACGCAATCACCACACTGTGGCCAGTCTCCGAAAGCGCGCCGGCGGTAGCCTTGCCAACTCCGCTGTTGCCGCCGGTGACGATGACGCGCATCAGCGCGGACCGTACATGATCAGACCAACCCCGACGAGGCTCACAACGGCTCCTGCGATGTCCCAACGGTCGGGCCGGAAACCGTCGGCGATCATTCCCCAGGCCAGTGAGCCGACGATGAAAACCCCACCGTATGCGGCAAGCACGCGGCCGAAATGAGCGTCCGGTTGGAAGGCAGCGACAAACCCGTAGGCGCCGAGCGCGATAACGCCGGCGCCGGCCCATAGCCACCCGCGATGGTCACGCACGCCTTGCCAGACGAGCCACGCGCCGCCGATCTCCAGCACCGCGGCGACGATAAACAAGACGACTGATTTCACGATCACGTCTCTCAGCGTGCCGCGAGTGTGCGCAAAATGTCCGCAGAACACGGCGTGTCGGTGTGTAGACACGCACTGTCGCGGTTAGGACAGGTGGGCGCTGTCGTCGTGGAGGTCGTCGCGGCCGAGGCCCATCGGAGTCGCGGCGGGCACATCACCGGCGCCGACCACCTTGCGGGTGATCGGCGTGAGTGTGCGGAACAGCCTCTCGACTTCGTCGTCGTCCAAGACGTCGAGCGCCGAAAGCGCCAGCTGGTCGGTGGTCTCCTCGATGTGCCGCTTGAGGTCCCGGCCCGCGTCGGTGAGTGCGCCGTCGCCGTCGAGCAGCCCGCGACGGGCCAGCTGCTCGCGGTAGTGGTCCCACTGCTCCTCGTCGTAGTCGCGGCTGCGCATGATCATTTCCCGCGGGACCCGACCCGCGGCGGCGTGCAGCACATTGGACTCGCGGCCCGATACGCCGAGTGTGGACAACACGGCCACATGCCCGTCGCCGCGCTGCTCGCGAAGCAGGGTGGCCGCGTGCCACAGCCTCGCCACCGGTTCGTCTGGCCAGTCGAGCGCCACGTTCGCCGCGAACAACGGGCGACCCTCCAGCGTCGCGCTGCGCGCGGCCTTCTCGGCCAGTTCGGCCGCGGCGCCTGCCTCGTCGTCGGTCACGCCGTAGCGCCGTAGCGCTGCCACCGCCGAATCCTCGCGGACGCGCAGAGCGTCCGACGGCGATGCGATCTCCCATGCCGCGGGTAATGCCTTGGCGACGCGCTCGGGGGTGAAGTTGTAGAACGCGGCAGTGACGACCTCAGTCGGCACCATCCCAAACGGGGCGGATCGAGCGGCGAAGTAGCCCATCCAGAATCCGCGAAACCCCAATCCGTCCAAGGCAGTTCGAGCTTCAGGGGCGAAGTAGGTGACGGCGTGCACGGGTTCGAAGCGGTCAAAGAAGCGGCGCGCAAGCGAAGGGGTTCGGCCCACTTTGTCAGTTAACCATTACGCCCCCAGCCAACTTGCTATGGTCCCTGCAAACGCCCGGCTGGCGTCGAGCCAGCAACGGTTCAGGAGGCGGCCCTTGCATACGGTGACTACAGCCGTGGGCGCTCTGGCGACGGCGGGGGCACTGGCCGCGGGCTGTGATGCGAGCGTGGGACTCGGTGGCACGCCCGCCGTTGGCAGGGATGCTCTGCAAACAGACATTGCCGCTCGGCTTGCCGAGGCCGGCGAACAATCGCAGTCGGTCACATGCAAAGAGGACTTGGTCGGCGAGGTCGGCAAGACGACGCGCTGCGAGGTGGTGATGAGCGCGACCAATAGCTTCGAGCCTGTCATCACCGTCACTGGTGTCGACGGGAGCGCCATCAACTACGAGATGAGCCCTGCGATATCCAAAGAGCAACTCGAGAAGGCGGTCTCGAGGCTTGTCGCAAACGCGTCACGGGCGCAGGTCACTTCGGTGTCGTGCGAATCGGGTCTGGACGGCAAGGTCGGCGCGACCGCGCACTGCGACGTCGACGCAGGCGGGGTCAAACTGCGCCGCACCGTCGAAGTGAACACCGTCGAGGGTCTGATGATGAACTTCGACGTCGTGCCCGTGTTGACCAAGGAGGAAGTCGCGAGCTCGCTGCTCGACGAACTCCAAAGGCAGACGGGGCAACGGCCCGACTCGGCGCAGTGTGCGGGCAATCTCGAGGGCATGGCGGGAAACACCGTTGAGTGCACGGTCGTCTCCGGTCAGGACACCAGCTCATTCATCCTGACCGTCACCACAGTGAGCGGCGACAGTATCAACTTCAGCTACGCGCCGCGACCCTAGGAAGGTTCCGAAAACTCCTCGGCGACAGCCGATACCGCTTCGTCGATGATTGCGCGCATGGCGCGCTCCGCGGCTGCCTCGTCCCGCAGCCGGATGGCGCGCGCGACTTGGTCGTGCAGTTCGATCGCCGCGGGGTTGGGCGTGTCGGGCATCATGCCGTGGTGCGTGCGGCCGGTGAGCACTTCGGCGACGACGCCGTTGAGCGCCCGGAACATTTCGTTGCCGCTCGCTTCGAGCAGCGTCTGATGGAAGACCTTGTCCGCCAACAGGTATGCCTCCAGGTCACCTGAGCGGCCATGCACCACCATGTCCGAAACCGCGGCCGCCATGATCCGGCACTGGTGGGGATTAGCGCGCCGCGCGGCCAGCGCCGCAGCGGCAGGCTCGAATCCGCGCCGCAGTTCCGAGAACGACACGAGCTGTGCAGCCCGGTCGCCGGCGTCGAGCCGCCATCGAATCAGCTGGGGATCGAAAACGTTCCACTTCTCGGCCGGCTGAATCGTGATGCCCACCCGGCGGCGCGATGCGACCATGCCCATCGACTCCAGCACTCTGATCGCCTCACGGGCGACGCTGCGCGACACGCCGTGCTGCGCGCTGACCCCCTCGAGCGTGAGCACCTCTCCTGGCTGGCAAGCCCCGGAGGCGATTGACGTGCCCAGCGCGGTGAGCAAATTGTCGTGCAGAGCGCCGACGATTGCTTCCGAGGTCACTCATACATCTTGTCATAGCTTTGCTGTCGTTATTAAAACCAGACTATTCCGTCACAGGGTTGCAATAGTATGATGATTAATGCATGCTGTGTGACGTCAAGCACAACTGGGTAGGTGGAGGGTATGGCGTCACCAATCGTCGTCATGGGGGTTTCTGGCTCCGGTAAGTCGACCGTCGGTGCGGCGTTGGCGCAGCGCCTGAGGGTGCCGTTCGCCGACGCCGACGACTTTCATCCACCGGCCAACATCGCCAAGATGACGGCCGGCCAACCACTCGACGACGAAGACCGCTATCCGTGGCTCGAAGCGATCGGGGAGTGGCTCGCCCAGCATTGCGGCGGCGGCGGGGTGATGAGCTGCTCGGCGCTGCGGCGGAAGTACCGCGACCAGTTGCGCCGTCACTGCCCGGACGTCGAGTTCATGCATCTGTCCGGCACGCCCGAGGTGATCGGCAAGCGGCAGGCCAGCAGGCCGGGACACTTCATGCCCGCGACCCTGCTGGCATCTCAGTTCGCCACGCTCGAGCCGCTCGAGCCCGATGAAAGCGGCATCGTCATCGATGTCGATCAGAACATCGACTCCATCATCGACAACTACGTCAAGTTATCCGCAACGCGCACAACCGAACAGGAGCACCGATGACCCCGGCAACCAACATTCTGGCGGCTACAGAGCTGGTCGAACCCGTAGCAAGCGGCTGGCAGTTGATACTGGCCGCACTGGCGGGCATCGCGCTGATCGTCGTGCTGATCTCGATCGCCAAGCTGCACCCGTTTCTTGCACTGATCTTCGGCGCCATCACCGTCGGCATCGTCGCGGGGGAGAATGTCGGAGACGTGCTCGACTCCTTCGGAGACGGGTTCGGCACCACCGCTGCGGGAGTGGGCATCCTCATCGCGCTTGGTGCGATGTTCGCCAAGCTGCTCGCTGATTCCGGCGGCGCCGACGAGATTGTCGACAGCATCGTGGGGCATGCCTCACCCCGGGCATTGCCGTGGGCAATGGCGTTGGTGGGGGCCATTATTGGCTTGCCGATGTTCTTCGAGATCGGCCTGGTACTACTGATGCCGGTCATCTATCTGGTCGCCAAGCGGTCGCAGCTCTCGTTGATCACCGTCGGAATCCCCGCGTTGGCAGGGCTTTCCGCGATGCACGGGCTGGTGCCGCCGCACCCAGGGCCATTGACCGCAATCGATCTGCTCGGTGCCGACCTGGGAATCACGCTCGCGCTTGGTGTGGCCGTGGCGATTCCGACCGTCATCGTGGCGGGTCCACTCTTCGGCAGGCTCGCAGGCCGGTGGGTGGTTCTGGACGTACCGGACCGGTTCGAGGCCGACGATTTCACCAGCAACGGCGGTGGCAGCGCGACGACCGCCGCGGCCGGTGGCGGAGATGATGGAACCACGGCCTCACCCACGGGCATACAGACGGCGACCCGCACTGAGCGCCGTCGGCCGAGTTTTGGCATCACTTTGTTTTCCGTTCTGCTGCCCGTCGGGTTGATGATGGGCAAGGCGCTGGCCGACATCTTCATCGACGACAAGGGAAACTTGCTGCGCCAAACCCTCGACATTCTCGGCCGCCCGCTCGTGGCGCTGTTGATCGCGGTTGTGGTCGGTATCTTCACTCTTGGCCGCGGTGCGGCGATGACGCGCGATCAGATCGTCAAATGCATTGAGACGTCGCTGCCCCCCGTCGCCGGCATCATCTTGATCGTCGCCGCAGGCGGCGGATTCAAGCAGGTCCTGGTGGATACCGGGATCGGCACCATGTTGGCGGAATGGGCTAAGGGCACAGGTGTATCGGTGATCCTGCTCGCCTGGGTGCTGGCCGTATTGATCCGGCTCGCAACGGGTTCCGCGACGGTGGCCACCATCACCGCATCATCGCTGATGCTGGGTTTGGTGGAAGGCATGAGCACCGGCGAGGTTTCGTTGGTCGTGCTCGCAGTCGGCGCCGGCTCGCTCTTCTTCTCCCACGTCAACGACGCCGGATTCTGGCTCGTCAAGGAGTACTTCGGGATGTCCGTGGGTCAGACCATCAAATCCTGGTCGATCATGGAGACCGTGCTTTCGGTCACCGGCCTGGTGCTGGTGCTCCTGCTCGGGATCGTGATCTGACGTGGGCCTACGCGCCAGCCGGGGACTAGCCCTTGACGACCTGAGTCCCGCCTGCGAGTTCGTCGTGCTTGCCCTGCTTGGTCGGGCTGCTGTTGATCGTCACCGCGATGATGATCACGGCGACGAGCGACAGCAGGCCACCGATGAACGGGATGATGTTGAGCAACGTCCACACATTGCGGATTGCCGCCTGCTGAACGTCGGGCTTTGGCGCCCCTCCCGGCCCATGCACGCTCAGGCCCAACAGTTTCTTGCCCGGCGTCCAACCCTGGGTGCTCTCGAATGCCAAGAAATAGAGGAACATCAGCAGGCCGGAGAACAGGCCGGTCACCCAGTAGTTCGTCAGCGACCCGATCGCTAGCGCGATACCGAACGCGACGACGTTGACGATGATGCCGTCGATCAGCCGGGCGGCGAATCGCAGGCCCAGCCCACCTGGCTGCTGGCCTCCCGGGGGCGGATATCCGCCCGGTTCGCCGTATTGGCCGGGTTGGGGTTGATAGTCACCGCTTGTCATGCGGCAAATGTACCGCCCAAATAGTCACCAGCGGGCGGTTTGGCGCACCCGGATCCCAACCAACGGGTTGACACACAACGTGATTCGGGCCAGCGAGGTCAGCGCCAGCGCCGTCCCTGGGTGCGGGCGGTGTCGGCCAGTTCAGGGGCGCGCTCGCGCGCGACTTCGGCCCACTCGGCCCCGCGCTCGAGGGCGGCCTCGGCCAACACGGGCGCGCGTTCACGCGCCACTTCGGCCAGTTCCGCGCCGCGTTCGCGGGCGACGTGGGCCAACTCGCGCCCGCGCTCGGCCCCGACCTGCAGGCCGTGTCCCACCTTCTCGGCCAGCGCGCTGTCCGTGAGCGCACCGCCGGTCGCGGCACCGGCGGGCAGAGCCGCGCCGACGGCGTCGGTCACCTTGTGGGCGGCGCGACGTCCGCGCCAGCCGAGTGAGGGCTTGCCCTCGGTGTCGATGGCCGCGATGATCAGACCGCCGATCAGGCTGACGTCGGTCAAGAACGCGCGGCGTTCGTCGGCCTTACGCTGTGGGTCGGATTCATTCCAGAACGTATGTCCACCAAGGCTTCCCGGCACCACAGTCAGTGCCAATGCCGCAGACGCCAGGCGCGGCAGCTTGCCGGTGGCGAGCAGCAACCCGCCGCCGATCTGCACCGCGGCGTTGACGCGGGCGACCGTCTCGGCATTGGCCGGAACGTTCGTGCCGACGGGGTCCGGCAGTTTGCTCAGACCTTCGAGCGTGGGGCGGGCCGCGTCGGCCGCGGGTTTGGGGCTGCGCAGAGCATCGATGCCGCGGCTGATGAAGGCCGCTGACAACATCGGACGCGCGATTCGTCGGATCAACATGGGCCCTGTGTTCCCCGGGCCGGCGGGACGCAAACCCTAGTAGACGTTGTTTTTGTCGCTGCGTCCAAGCACGGGCATCACGTACCAGAACGCGGCCAGTGCGACCAAGGTGCAACCACCGGCGATCCACGCGCCGGTCCTGCCGATGACCGAGTCGAAGATGAGGATGGCGACGCCGCCGAGCGCCGTACCGAGCAACAGCGTCCCGGCGATCGCATAGTTGTGGGAGGCGGCCACCAGAGTCCTCAGGCGGTGCCTGCGAAACAGAAGTCGATGCATGCTGACCGGTGCGACCAGCAACACGGTCGCACCGATCGAGCACCCGACCGTGATCAGATAGACGGTGCGCATTGTGCCGTCGAGCTGGGTAAACCGCTGCTGAAACGGCAGAATTAGAAGGAACCCCGTGAGCAACTGGACGCCGGTTTGTGCAACGCGCAACTCCTGCAGCAGGCTCGACCAATTGCGGTCCAGCCGTTGCGCTTCCGTCTCGTCGCGATCCGTGTCCCACTTCTTCTGGGCTTCGGGATGCTCGATGTCATCCACATTGCGATTCTTACATCAAACGGCGTAGCGCAAGAGTGTGATGCCCGAGCGGAAGGATTTCGGCGGTTCCACCAATGTCACCTTTGGGATCGCGGTGCCGTCGGGAAAGAGGCGACGGCCGCGGCCCTGCACCGCCGGATAGACGAACAGCCGGTATTCGTCGACGACGCCGCCCGCGATCAGCGCATGAGCGAGGCTGATGCTGCCGGTCAGGACGATGTCCTTGCCGGGTTGCGTCTTCAGCTCGGTAATCCGCTCGATCGGGTCGCCGGTGAGCACGGTCGAGTTCTGCCACTCGGGGTCGGACATCGTCGAGGACACTACGTACTTGGCGACCCGGTTGAGGTAGGCGGTCACCCCGGTCGGATCGTCGGTCTGTTTGGGCCAGTAGCTGCGGAAGTCCTCGAATGTCTGCCGCCCGACCAGCAGCGCATCGGCCTGCGCGTCTTGGCGATGCGACTCCTCGAGCAGATCCTCGTCCTGGAGCCGGGGGTCGAACCAGTTGTCGAGCATCTCGACGGACCCGTCCAGCGTGATGTTTTGGGTGATCACGAGCTTTCGCATACGGGTACTGACCGCACGCTGCCGGTGAACTCATCGCCGGGGTAACTTCGCAGCGTGGCACTCGTTGCGGGAATCGACTCGTCCACCCAGTCCTGCAAGGTGGTCGTCTGCGACGCGGATACCGGTGAGATCGTGCGGTCTGCGTCGTCGCCGCATCCCGAAGGCACTGAGGTCGATCCGCAGCTGTGGTGGTCCGCGCTGCAGGTCAGCATCGATGGGGCCGGGGGACTCGACGATGTGGCGGCGGTGTCGGTCGGCGCTCAGCAGCACGGCATGGTGTGCCTGGACGGTGCGGGCGCTGTCGTTCGAGATGCGTTGCTGTGGAACGATACTCGTTCAAGCGACGCGGCGGCGGCGCTCGTCGACGAGCTCGGCGGTCCAGGCGGGTGGGCGAAGCGAATCGGCGTGGTGCCCGTCGCGGCCATTACCGCAACCAAGCTGAGGTGGTTGGCCGATCACGAGCCTGCGCGCGCCGATGCGACGGCGGCGGTCTGCCTGCCGCACGACTGGCTGACCTGGCGACTGAGCGGCTCGACAGACATCACCACGTTGCGTACCGACCGCAGCGATGCGAGCGGTACCGGATACTTCTCGTCGGAGACCGACAGCTACCAGCCAGACCTGCTTGAGCTGGCCCTGCGGGGGCGACGGCCTGCGCTGCCCACCGTGCTCGGCCCGAGGGATCCGGCGGGCCAGACTTCGGCTGGAGCGGTGCTCGGTCCCGGCGCAGGCGACAACGCCGCGGCGGCTTTGGGCCTTGGCGCGGGTCCCGGGGATTGCATCGTTTCGCTCGGCACGTCCGGTGTGGTGAGCGCAGTGGGGAACTCCGCACCGCATGATCCGGAGGGGATCGTGGCCGGTTTCGCCGACGCGACCGGACGACAGCTGCCTCTGGTGTGCACACTCAACGGCGCTCCGGTGCTGGCGGCCGTGACGACGATGCTCGGTATCGGTTTCGACGAGATGGACCGGCTGGCGTTGTCGGCGCCGCCAGGTGCCGAGGGTCTCACCCTTGTGCCGTTTTTCGAAGGCGAACGTTCGCCGAATCTTCCGGATGCCGCCGGTGCGTTACACGGCGCGACAACACGAAATCTCGTGCCCGCCAACATTGCCCGTGCGGCGGTGGAGGGTCTGCTGGCTTCGATGGCGTACTGCGTCGACAAGATCTCAGCGCAGGGTGTCGAGGTGCAGCGCATCATTCTGATCGGCGGGGGAGCGCGCTCGGAGGCGGTCCGGCGCATCGCACCCGCGGTCTTGGCTGCGCCCGTGGATGTGCCGACGCCAGCGGAGTATGTCGCGCTTGGCGCGGCAAGGCAGGCGGCGTGGACGCTGTCGCAACAAGATTTGCCGCCCTCCTGGTCGTACGGGGCGACGGCTTCCTACAACGCGGACCCGACGCCGCGAGTGCTCGAGCAGTACCGTGCGGCGCAGCCACTGACGCTGGGGCAATGAATGTGACGAAGGTCAAATTGCGAATGTGACGCAGGTCATTGCCTAGGCTAACCATCGCTTGGAAGCCTGGCTCGATGGCTGATCTCGACTTCGCCTACGACCTCACTCTTGATGAGGCGCGCCGTCGTACCGCCGTGCTCGAGGCGATCGGCGACGACTGGGACCCGATCGCAGTGCTGGCCGAAGAGGAAAAGGCGTACGACATGCTGTACTCCAACCTCGACGACGAGCAGCAGCGGATCTACGACGAGCTGGTTGGCGCGGGTGTACTGCCGGATCGGACGGTGAATCGTGTTGCCGATTGACCCGACCGCCGATCCGGGCCGCCGCGCCTGGCTTCCGTGCCCCCAGTGCAGCCACCACGCGGGCTGCGGCGAGTGCCGGAGCGCCACGAACTGCGCCATCCATTGGCAGTACCTATTGAGCAACAAGGGCACGCTGGTCCATCTGCAGTGCCCGGCCTGCGGCAACTTGTGGTCGACCGACACCCGCGAGCGCGGACGTCGGCAGTCTGACGCCGCCTGACTTTCTGCGAAAACCCCTGTGGCCGAGGTCAAGCCGGGCCGAGAAAACTGATTGCGGGACTATCCCGGAAGCTGTCAATATGGGCATGGACAGACATCGTCCAGTCAGAAGCACGTGAGGTCGAACTGCGGAGTAGCTGAAATGCGTTATCGCAAAGGCGAATCCATCATCGCACGACGCCAAATCGACGGTATGAACGTTCCGGAAGTCCCGGCTGGCACGGTCGGAAGGGTCGAGGCCACAACTCTCTTTGGCAAACCAAAGAGAGTTTTCTTCGCCCTCACAACCGGCTGGGGGGAGAAGCGGTTCACGGTGGAGGTCCACCGGGGTGACGTCCAACGAGTCGGCCAGTCCAGCTCGTAGCGTTCTGTCCGGCTCGCTACGGAATCGGGCGCGGCCACTCCGGGTGTGGGAGGTCGGCTTTGGGCGGTGGTCGCAACCTGTCCAACACCACCCTGAGTGGCGGCCATGTCGACCGGCCGCGGCGGGTCACCGCGTAGGCGGTCAGGATGGGATTCGCGTTAGCCAGCGGGAGTACCTTGACGCCGTCGGCAGTCGGTCGCCCAATCGGGAGGAGTCCGACTCCATAGCCTGCGACGATCAGATCCTCGACCAGGTCGAGGCTGTCGATTTGGTGTGCAATCTTCGGTGAGAAACCGGCCATGGAGGCGAGTGTTCGCACGGCGTCTTCGTCAGCGGTGTTGCGGGAGTTGACGATCCACGTGTGGTCCGCATAGTCGGCGATGTTTGCAGCGCCATCGGGGTCGCCGACCGGAACGCCGAGTCCCCAGGCCACACTCCACAGCGGCGCTGTTTCGAGCGTTGGGCCGACCGAGGCCGGCGCCAGGTTGTAGTCGTACGTCAGCGCCAGATCGAGGTCGTCGTCGGTCAGCAGGGCGAAGGCTTCGATCGGTTCGTACTCGCTGATCACGAATTCGACCTTGGGATAGCGCTCGGCGAGGTCGGCAACGATCGGGAACAGCGACAGTCGCAGGCCAGTGGCGAAGCCGCCCACACGCACGGTGCCGGAGGGCTCCGCTTCGGGATCAAGATCCAACCGGGCGGCATCGACGGCCGCCAAGATCGTGACCGCGTGGTCGGCCAATCGTTGGCCCGCGGGGGTGAGTCGCACCCGTCGTCCCTCGGGTTCGATCAGTTGTGCGCCGGTTTCCTTTGCGAGCGCGGCGATCTGCTGTGACACCGTGGACGTCGTCAGGTGGTGTGCATCGGCGACGGCACGCATGGAGCCGAGGCGCGAGAGTGCGAGCAACAACTGTAAGCGGCGAGTGTCCACCCGAATGATTGTTCATGATTCATGAACGGTATGTCCAGATAAATCACGTGGACATGAACGGTTGCTCTGCCGTTCAATGCAGAGGTGACCACGACTAACGCCCGCACCGGCGCCATGATGGCAATGGGCTCGATGCTGTGCGTGCAGGTCGGTCTGGCAATCGCCGTCACGCTCATCGATCGCATCGGCGTCGAGGGCGCGGCCTGGCTGCGGCTGGCGTGGGCCGGCGTGCTGATGCTCGTGATCGTCCGGCCCCGCTTCACGGCGTTCACCTGGGCCACCTTCCGCGTCTGCGTGGTGCTTGGTGTTGTCACCGCCGCCGTCACACTGCTGTTCATGGCGGCCGTCGCTCGCATTCCGCTTGGCACGGCCAGCGCAATCGAATTCCTCGGTCCGCTCGGCGTCGCCGTCGCACACGGCAAGGGCAGCCGCCGCGTGGTCTGGCCTGGGTTGGCTGCCTTCGGTGTCCTCCTGTTGACCGAGCCCTGGACCGGCTCCGTCGACCCGGTCGGGGTCTTGTTTGCGCTCGGCGCGGCCGCCTGCTGGGCCTGTTACATCCTGCTCACGCAGCGCGCCGGCGACGAGGTCTCGGGTATCAACGCGCTGGCAGTCTCGATGCCAGTCGCCGGCCTGGTCGCGACCATCGCCGTCGGTCCGATGGTCCTGCCGCGGATGACGCCCGACATCCTGCTCATCGGCATCGGATTGGCCATCCTGCTGCCAGTCGTGCCCTTCGCCCTTGAACTTCTCGCACTGCGCCGGCTGACCACGGCCGCGTTCGGCACGCTGATGGCCCTCGAACCTGGGTTCGCGATGATCGTCGGCCTGATCGTGCTGCACCAAGTCCCCGGCCCGGCGGGCACCGTCGGCATCTGCTTCGTGGTAGCCGCAGGCATCGGTGCAGCGCGCGCCGGCGCCCGCTCGTCGCCGGTGCCCGCCGAGGTCGGCTGATACCCTGCGCCACATGGCTTCTGGAATCTTCGATACACCCATCGTCGGAATCATGAACAAACTGTTCGTGAGCCTCATCGACGCGCCCATCCTCGGGCCGTTCGTGCGGCGCGGCATGATCAACATTCGCTACGTCGGCCGGCGTTCCGGCAAGACGATCCAGACCCCGGTCGGCTATCGTCGCTCTGGCGACACCATCACCATCAACGTCATGTCACCCGACGCCAAGACGTGGTGGCGCAATTTCCTCGGCGAGGGTGGTCCGATCACGCTGCTGAAGCTTGACGGCGCCGATCGCACGGGGCACGCGGTCGCCGACCGCGACGAGGAGGGCCGCGTCAAGGTCACGGTCGAGCTGGACTAGATGTCGATTCGCTTGCGCCGGTACAGGGTTCCCGCAGCCAGCAGGATCAGGCTTATCAACAGGATGGCGGTCGCCAGCACATTGATCTGTGGGGGCACTGCGGCCTTCACCGCCGCGTTCACGTATAGGGGATAGGTCACCGTCGACCCGCTGACGAAATACGTGATGATGAAGTCGTCGAGCGACAACGCGAACGACAACATGCCTGCCGCGATAATTCCCGGAATGATCAGCGGCAGCGTCACTTTGAAGAAGGTTCGGATGGGGCTGGCGCCCAGGTCCATGGAGGCGTCCTCCAGCGTCCAGTCGAACCCGCGCATCCTGGCGCGCACCGTCATAGCGATGAAGCTGATCTCGAACGCGATGTGCGCGATGAGGATCGTGGTGTAGCCGGCCGCCCAGCCGAAGTCGAGAAACAGGGTCAGCAGCGCCGCGCCCATCACTACCTCGGGTGCGGTGAGCGGCAGGATGAGGAATGTGTCCACCGCGGTGCGCCCACGGAATCGTTGGCGCACAAGGGCTACGGCCACCAGCGAGCCCAGCACAAGCGCGACTGCAGTGGAGACTGCGGCCACGTTGAGGCTCAACTTCAATGCATCGGTCAATGCCGGGTACTTGAAGGGGTGGGCCCAGTTGTTCAGGGTGAAGCCCTGCCACGAGTAGTTGAACTTCCCTTTCGGGTCGTTGAACGAGAACAAGATGATCACGAAGATCGGCAGGAACAGATAGAGCAGTACCAGTCCCGCAGCGATGCGCAGGATTAGGTCGCCCCATTTCGGGCTGCCCTTGATTGTCTTGGGCTCCGTGGTGGCGATCTCGGTGATGGCCTTCGTCATACCAGGTCCTCCGTGCCGAGCGCCCGGGTGTAGAGCAGCACGCCGACGAGGATGATCGCCATCAGGACCATGCTGAGTGCCGCAGCGGCAGGGTAGTCCTTGACCACGAGGAACTGTTTCTGAATGACGTTGCCAATCATGGTCGTTTGGGTGCTACCCAGATAGTCGGCGTTGATGAAGTCGCCCGATGCGGGGATGAACACCAAAAGACTGCCGGCCAGAACACCAGGCATCGACAAGGGCAGAATCACCTTGGTGAAGCTGCGCCTGTTCGACGAGTAGAGGTCTTTCGACGCCTCGATGAGCCGAGGGTCGATTTTCTCCAAACTGACGTACAGCGGCAGGATCATGAAGATGATCCAGTTGTAGGTCAGGCCACCGATGACTGCCCAGCTCGTCGACAGCAGCCGGCCTTCGTCGGGTAGCAATCCGACCGCGCCAAGTGCACTGACCACCCAACCCTCGTCGGCCAGAATGGTTTTCCACGCGATGGTGCGGATCAGGAAGGTCACGAAGAACGGCAGGATCACCAAGCCGAGGATCAAATTCTTGTACCGGCCCGCCTTGAACGCGATGACGTACGCCAGTGGAAATGCCAGCAGCAGGCAGAGCACGGTGGCCACCAGCGCGTACGTAAACGTTCGGATGATCTGATCCTGATAGTGGCTGAACGCGTCGAGATAGTTCCCGAAGTCCCAGTCGAATTCCAGCGTCGGCAGGTATATCGAACCGCCCGATGACGACAGCGATGTGCGGGCCAGCGTGTAGAAGGGCACCACGAAGAAGATCCCGAGGTACGCGAGCGCAGGCAGGATCATCAAGTACGGGGCGATCTTGCTCCGCTGCCGATTGCTGGCGGCTGCACCGGCCATTTGATCAGCCGCCGGTGACGGCGGCGTACGCGGTGTTGTATTCCTGCGTCTGCTCGTCGGTGAGTGGCGCCCAACCCTTCGATTTGGCCAGGACCTCCGGCGACGGGTTGATCAGCGGGTTCTTCGCAGCCGCCGGGTCGACCTTGTTCAGCTCATCGGTCATATCCGAGAGCACAGGGACGTACTGCACGAACGCGACGAGCTTGGCGTAGTTGACACGGTCGTAGACGTAGTTGATCCACGCCTCGGCGGCCTTCTGATTCTGGGTGGTGTACGGAATCACCATGGTGTCGACGAAAGTGGTCGCGCCGGACTCGGGGACGATGAACTTCAGATCCGGATTGTCGGCCTGCAGCTGCACGACGTCACCCGAATATGCTTGCGCCACCGCGATATTGCCCGCGGCAAGGTCGTCGGCGTAGTCGTTGCCGGTGAAGCGGCGGATCTGCCCCTTGTCCTTCTGTTCGCGGACCACGTCGATGGCCTTGTTGACGGTCTCGCTCGTGGGTTTCTCAACCGAGTTGCCCTGCGACAGCATGAGCATGCCGAGACCGTCCTGCGCATCCGAGAACATGCTCACCTTGCCCTTAAAGGCCGGATCCCACATGTCGTCGATCTTGGTGATGTCGCGGCCGGTCGCCGCCTTGTTGTACGCCAGGCCGACCAGGCCGGACATGTACGGCGCGCTGTACTTGCGGCCAGGGTCCACGCTGGCCTCGAGCAGGTCCGGGCGGACGTTCTTCTTGTTCGGCACGCCGGCATCGCTGATCTCGTTGAGCCAGCCGAGGTTGTGCAGGCGAACCATCATGAACGTGGTCGGCACCGCGAGGTCCGCGCCGATGTCTTGTTTGCGTGACAGCGGTTCCTTGACCTTCGCGAACCACTGCTCGTTGTCGTTGAAGTCTTCCTTGTAGTCCACGGTGAGGCCGGACGACTTCTGGAAGTCGGCGACGAAGCCGTCGGCCATGTACAGCGGCCAGTTCGAGATCCGCAAGGTGCCGCTCGCGGGTCCCTCTTGCGCCGATGTGGTGCCGGTGGCGGACTTGTCGTCTGAGCCGCACGCGGCAAGGAAGGACCCGCCCATGGCCACCGCCGCGGCGGCCGCGGCGCCGCCGCCGATGAAGCGCCTCCGCGAGGTGCGGTTGGTCGCAAGGCGGGCGAGGAGGCGGGGATCAATCTCGTTGGACATGGCGACTGTGCCTTTCGTGGATTTCCGAAGGGAGAAAACGGATTACGGCCAACGGTTAGGAGTCGTCGAGCATCTCCTCGAGATCCTCGGTGGTGGGAATGTCGGCGGCGGGGAGCACCAGCGACGCATCGGGGGCCCAGCAGACGTGGACCTCGTCGCCGGGGCGCAGCATCGGCAGGTCCTGCTCCGGACCGATGTTGGCGACGATCGTCGAGTCGTCGGGAGCGGCAAGCGACAGCCGCACGATCGGGCCCTGGAATGTCAGGTCGCGCACGGTGGCGCGCACCGTCGCGACGTCACCCGTCGGCGCGTCCATCGAGACCCGCACGCGTTCCGGACGCACCATCAGCGTTGCGTGACCACCCGGCTCGATCGTGGTGTCGCCGGCACGGGACTTCAACTTCGTTCCGAGCACCTCGACTTCGACGAAGTCGCGGTTGGCGCGACCCGTCTGGCGGCCGGCCCACAGGTTGGCCTGGCCGATGAAGCTGGCCACGAACACCGTCGAGGGGCGGTCGTAGATCTCGGTGGGGGAGCCGATCTGATCGACGTTGCCCGCGTTCATCACGGCAATCCGATCGCTCATCGTCAGCGCTTCCTCCTGGTCGTGGGTCACGTAGATGAACGTGATCCCGACCTCGCGCTGGATGCGCTTGAGCTCGAACTGCATGACCTGGCGCAGCTTGAGGTCAAGCGCGCCGAGCGGTTCGTCGAGTAGCAGTGCGCTCGGATAGTTCACCAGCGCCCGGGCCAGCGCGACGCGCTGCTGTTGGCCACCGGAGAGCTGAGCGGGCTTGCGCTCGGCGAAGTCGGTCAGCCGCACGATCTCCAGCAGCTCGTCGACCCGCTTGCGGACCTCGGCCTTGTCCTTCTTCTGGCTGCGGGGCCCATACGCGACGTTGTCCCACACCGTCATGTGGGGGAAAAGGGCGTAGTGCTGGAAGACGGTGTTGACGTTGCGCTTGTGTGGCGGCACCCGGGACACGTCGGCGCCTTCGAGCCGGATCGCGCCCTCGGTCGGGGTCTCGAACCCCGCGATCATCCGCAGCGTCGTGGTCTTCCCGCAGCCAGATGGGCCGAGCATCGAGAAGAACTCGCCCGATGCGATGGAGAAGTCGGCTTCGGATACGGCGACATAGTCGGCGAAGCGCTTGGTGACATGGTCGATCTCGATGACCGGGCCGCCCTTGGCGCGGGTGGCCCCGTCGGATCCCGTCGCTTGTTGGGCGGGAGTGGTGTGTGTGCCGGTCAGGGCGGATCCTCCTCAGGGAACAGCCTCGAAGCTGCTCGAAGCTGTGGATAAACCATTGCGGATCGGACGGCCCTACGCAAGCGATTCCGCAACGAATTTACATTTCTACAATGGAATCCTTCGTCTGTCGCGGCGAAGACCTAGAGAATCCGCTGAATCGGGCGTCATCGACCACCGCCTGGCCATAGCAGTGACCGGGTGTGATGCGAGCGCGCACGTCCTCAGTTTGTCAGCAGGTTGTTCTCAGCAGTATCGGTTTGGTCGGCGGAAACCGGCGACATCGTTTACCTCGCCCCCGTCGCGGGGTAGTGCTCATCGATGGCAACGGTGGATGTGGCGGTGTCCTCAGACCTCAGTCCGGATCGCGCGTGGGAGCTCGCGTCGGATCTGCGTCGCTTCGAGGAATGGCTGACGATCTTCGGGGGCTGGCGCAGCGAGGTCCCCGACCATGTTGAGGTCGGGATCTGCGTGTCGTCGCTGATCAAGGTCAAGGGGTTTCGCAACACGATTCACTGGCGGGTCACGCGATACGACGAGCCGAAAGCGATCGAACTGGTCGGGCGTGGCCGCCCGGGAATCTGTATCGCGCTGCGCCTATGCGTAGAAGAAACCCGGCCCCGGTCCGATGTCGCCTCCTGCTCCGTCTTTCAGGTGATCGCCGAACTGACGGGCGGACTCTTGAACACCCGGATCGGAAATCTGGTGGCGAAGGTGCTCGAGTCCGACGTTCGCAAGTCGGTCGCCAATCTGGCCGCGCTCCGTTAACCCCATTCGTGGTTCATGGCACGGGATTCGTAGCGCGCCTCGACGGATTCGATAGGCCGCTTCTGCGGGCGGGAGAAGGCGATCAGCACCATCGCAAGGGCCGCGGTGACGGCGCCGCCAATGAAGATCGCGACGAAGCTGCTCTCCTTGGGTACACCGGCGGTGGTGCGGGCCAGTAGGACCGCGACCAGAGCCGCGGCCGTCGAGCTTCCGATCGTCCGCGCGATCGCGTTCATGCTCGTCGCGACGCCCGTTTCGCCGGCGTCGACCTCCGCTACGACAAGCGCGGGCAGCGCGCCGTAACCAAGGGCGATGTACGCGTTGGCCAGGATGCTGGCCGCGATGATCTGCCACGGCGCGTCGTGGGCCAGCGCGATGAACAGGAAGCCTGCGATGCCCGCCAGCGCAGCAACTATGAGGACAGGTCGTGCGCCGAACCGGTCGATGAAGCGGCCGCTGACCAAGGCGACAAGGAAGCCGGTGAGCGCACCCGGCAGAAGGTAGACGACGCTGGCTTGCAGCACGGTCGCCCCGAAGCCGTATCCCGCTGCAGCGTGGGGGATTTGGACGAATTGCGTCAACCCGAGAAACGCGAAATAAAGTCCCATGCCGACGAAAATTGTTGCGAGGTTGGTGAGCATGATGGGTCGCCGGGTCATCATCTCGGTGGACACCAGCGGCTGCTTCGCGCGTCGCTCCCAGAACCACCATGCGCCGAGCACGACGAAGCCAAAGGCCACGCAGCCCAGCGTCGCCGGTGACGTCCAGCCCCACGCGTTACCCTGCGTGATCGCCAGCAGCACGGTCGAAAGCCCCGCGGCCAAGCCGAGGGCCCCGAGCCAGTCGATGGTCCCCGTCGAGCTGCGGGGCCGTGCGGGCACGATGAACACGACGATCGCGATGACGAGGACCGTGAAGCCCGTCGTCAACCAGAAGACGCGGTGATAGCCGGCGTTGCCGTTCATCAGCAGGCCGACCACCACAAGTCCCGTACCGCCGCCGAAGCCCAAGGTTCCCGACAGCACCGACATCGCGGAGCCCATCCGATCCTCGGGAAGCTCCTCGCGCAGGATCGCGATGCCGATCGGGTAGAGCCCGAACGATGCCGCCTGCAGAACCCGGGCGATGATCAGCAGCGCCAACGACGAGGTAGTGGCCGCGAGCACCGAGCCGACGAGCACGACCGCGAGCACGATCAACAGCACCCGCTTCTTGCTGTGCAAGTCGGCTAGCCGGCCGATCAGCGGGGTGGCGGCGGCCGCCGCGAGCAGGTTGGCGGTGACCGCCCAGGTGGCCGCCACCATCGATGCATTGAGTTGGTGGGCGATGATGCCGAGCACCGGGACGACGGCGGTCTGCAGCACGGCGACGGTCAGCACCACCACGGATAGGCCACCGATGAGCACCCCGGGTCGCGTGTCACCGCCGAGGCGCGACCGCGGCGCTTCGGTGTCGACCACGGCCCGCTCCGATCGTTAGCCCATCTTCGGTTCTCTCGATTATGTCCCTAGGGCCAGAAGCGCCGACAACCGCTCATGCGGAAGGGCCGGTGAGCGATGCCCGTCGCGGCCAACCATGTCCTCGTTGACCACCAGCGCATTGAGCACCGCTTCCTCGACGGTCTGCACGACCGCGGTGTAGAGGTCGTCCATCCGGCCCCACGGCACGAACGTGAGGGTGCCGAACTCGTCGTCGTCGACGGGCCCGACGGGGAACTCGCTCGCCAAACCGGGCACGTCGGCGGTGGAGAAGGCCAGGAAGATGTCGCCGGAGAAATGGCTGCCCGTCGTGCCGGTGCGGGCGAGGCCCAGCGGAACGCGCCGCGCGAGAGCCTTGCACTGACCCGGCAGCAGTGGCGCGTCCGTGGCCACGATCGCGATGACGGATCCGGTGCCGGGAGGGGCCTTTGGGCCGAGTTCGGCTTCGAACCAATCGCCGGCCAACGGGTTGTCGTCGAGCAACTCCGGGCCGATATGCCTTCCGGTAACGGTCAATTCGGTGCGGGAGCCGAAGTTCGCCTGCACGAACGCGCCCACCGTGAAGGTCCGTCGCCCGTAGCTGACTCGTCGCGACGCGGTGCCGTTGCCGCCCTTGAGCTCGTAGCAGTTCATCCCGGTCCCACCGCCGACCGATCCTTCGGCCACCGGACCCGCGGAGGCTGCGTCCAAGGCCGCCTCGACATGCTCGGGTCGGACGTGGCCGCCGTTGATGTCGTTCAGGTAGCCGTCCCATGTCTCGGCGCAGACGGGCAGCAGCCACTGCCGTGCCAGCCTCGGGTTGACCCGGTTGACCCAGCTGACGACGCCTGTATGGCAGACGCCTATTGCGTGCGTATTCGACAGCACGACAGGCAGATTGAACGACCCCGCCTCGTCGATCCACGTGGTGCCTGTCATCTCCCCGTTGCCGTTGAGCGAGTACCAGCCTGCCGCACATGGCTGTCCGACCCCGTCGCGGCCGCGCGGAAGGATCGCGGTGACGCCGGTGCGGATCGAAGCCCCCTCGATCAATGTCGTTACGCCGACCTCGATGCCGTCGACGTCGGTGATCGCGTTGAGCGGGCCGGGTTCACCGGGCAGGACGAGGCCGAGGCCACGCGCCCGTGGCCGGCCATCCCCGGTGTGGGTTTGGGGTGTGGTCATGCGGCCGTCGCGGTGAAATGGGCGATGGCGCCGGACAGGTCGAGACGGTCGACCTTCAGGCCGGCGTGAGCCAGCCAGTCGCGCAGTTCGTCAATCGTGCCGCCGCCGCCGAAGACTCCGGCACGGCGCCCGACGCCGAGCACCAGATCCTGACGCAGTCCGACACTGTTTACCAGCGAGTCGCCGACCAGTCGACCGCCAGGTTTGATACAGCGGGCGATTTCAAGGACCGCGGCTGCCGGGTCGGGGAGGCAGTGCAATCCGTTAAATGTTACGCACAAGTCAAATTCGTTGTCGTCGAACGGCATCCGCGTGATATCGGCCTCGACGAATTCGATGTCTCGGTGCCCTAAGGTGGCGGCGCGGTTGCGGGCGCGCGCGAGCATTTCGGCGGAAAGGTCGGCGGCGACGTAGCGAAGGCGCTGGCCGGGTCGCAGCCCGCGCAGCGCGACCCCGCCGCCGCACGGGACATCGAGTACCGCGGATCCGTCAGGTAGCTCGCCGATCGTGCGGAAGCTGTCGTAAAGCTTTCTGGTGTCCGTGCCCCACAGCGCGAATCCTGCCGGTCTGGCAATCCATTCGTGTTCGACGGCGAAGTCGTAGGCGCCGCCGCCCCAGCCAGCCACCCCGCCACCCCACACCGACCGATGCTCAGACATGCAGGCGACAGTAGTGCGTCAACGCGCCGCCAACAGTCATGATCGAATGGAGCGATGAGCGCCCTGACCCAACCGACCTTCGCCGGTCACAGTCCGACTCGCGTCGGCGACCTCTCGATCGAGACGCACGGCATCGCGCCGATCGCCGAAGATCGGCGGTACGGGTCGCCCGCGCGACTCTTCACGGTGTGGTTCGCCCCTCAGGTCAACATGACAGGTGTTTTCACCGGGGCGCTCGCGATCGTGCTTGGCCTCGGCTTCTGGCTTGGACTGCTCGCGATGGTGATCGGCACGGTCCTCGGCTCCCTGGTGGTGGGCTACCTGTCGACATGGGGCCCGCGGACGGGCACCGGTCAGGTGCCGAACTCACGGATGGCGTTCGGGGGCGGTGTCGTCCTGCCTGCCGCGCTCCAGTGGCTGGGGTCGATCGCGTGGGACGCGCTGGTCGGACTGTTCGGCGGGGAAGCGCTGGCGGTGTTGCTCGGGATCCCGTTCTGGGTCGCAGTGCTGATCGTGATGGGTGTGCAGGCCGCGGCGGGATTCTTCGGCTATGAGGTGATCCATCGGATGCAGGCGGTGCTGACCGTCGTGCTGTTCACGACATTCGTGGTGTTCGCGGTCAAACTCGTTGGGGGACACGACATCATCACCGCCCCCGCGGTGCAGGGCGCCGACCTTGCCGGTGCGTTCGTCCTTGAGGTGACGATCGCATTCAGCATCGCGGTGTCGTGGGCCAGCTACGCC
The DNA here is from genome assembly GCA_963766465.1 of uncultured Actinomycetota bacterium. GTDB lineage: Bacteria > Actinomycetota > Actinomycetes > Mycobacteriales > Mycobacteriaceae > Mycobacterium. Next base: position 360,143 of record CAVXZT010000006.1, on the reverse strand, counting down.
TCTGACTTCAGCCGCTACCTGCCCGCGGACTCGTCGCGGACCCGGGTGTTCGGCTACACGTTCGCCGGAATGGCGTCGGCCTACATCTTCGTTCAGGGCATCGGCATCGCGGCTGCCGACCTCGTCTCGGAGCACACTGCACAGGGCGTTCGGGACGTGATGGGTGGAGGGTTCCTCGGCGGGCTGGCACTGCTGGTCGTGGCGCTGGCTTCGATCGGTTCCGGTGTGATGAACGACTACAGCGGTTCGTTGGCATTACAGACGATCGGGGTGCGGGTGCGAAGGCCGGTGTCGGCGGTGATCGTGGCGGTGCCCGCGTTCGCGTTGATCTTGTGGCTGCACGCCCCTGACGACACCGCGGCCCGCTTCCAGGGGTTGCTGCTGCTGGTGAGCTACTGGATCCCGGCGTTCGTCGCGATCGTCGTCATCGACTGGCTGCTGCGCATCCGCGGCAGGGCGAGCATCAACCCGGCGGACGAGCCGACCGACCGCCTTGACGCGGTTGCCGCGGTGATCGTGTTCTTGGTCGCATACGCCGCATCGATCCCATTCATGTACACATCGTTGTTCGAGGGTCCGATCGCCAAGGCGTGGCATGGCGCCGACATCGCGTACTTTGTGAATCTGCTTGTGGCGGCGATTCTTTACGGCGGCTACCGGCTACTGCGATCCCGCGCATCGGCTTCCGTTGGCTGACCCGTGGTGCTGACGAAATCGTCGATCAGGTCAACCACCTCGGTGGGCCGCTCAACATGCGGGAAATGGCCGACGCCCTCGAGCACCTCGAGCCGGCTTCCTGGCCGGGCTTCGTGCACTGCGTAACCGTGTTCGACAGGGATGATTCGGTCCTCGTCACCCCAGATGACCATGGTCGGCAGTTCGCCCGCCATATGCAGCCGGTTCAGGGCGCTGACCGCCTGCCCTCGGTGATCGACAACCGAGCGCAGGGTGCGGAGGAACGCCTGACGGGTCTCGGCATCGGAAAGAGATGAGTAGGCGCTCCACATCTCTGCACCGCGGGGCGATCGGATGCCCGCCGCTGAGAACCACGAGCGCAGCTTGTTGCCCGCGGTCAGCACCGGTCGCGGCGCGATGGCCGGCAGGATCAGCTCGGCACCAGGCGCCGACAAGAGTCGCAGCGTCCACCCGACGTCAGGACCCAGCCCGCCGCTGCTGATCAGGATGAGCCGCTGGCAGTAGTCAGGGTGTTGGTAGACGAACTGCATGGCCACGCCGCCGCCGAGCGATTGACCGACGATTGTTGCAGCCGAGATCCCCAGTTCGTCGAGCAGGTCGCGCAGCAATACCGCAAACGCGCCGAGCGAGTAGTCGCCTCTGGGCTTGGCCGATTGACCGTGTCCCAGCAGGTCGGGCGCGACGACGCGATAATTCCGCGAAAGCTGGGGGATCACCGCCCGCCAGGTCTCGGAGCTTCCGGCCATTCCATGGATCAGCAGCAGCGTCTCTGGTCCGTCGCCGACGTCTCGGTACGCGACACGGTCTCCGTGTAGCTCCAGAAATTTCACGTCACTCATGTGAGTGCCCCCTCCTGATGTCAGCCACTATCTACCCTGTAGCCGCGACAGGTAAAGCCAGGTCGGTTGGTAGCCTCGCCGCTCGTACAGGCGAATGGCGTCCGTGTTGCCGGGTATCGCACCCAGGATCAGGTCTTTCACGCCGATCGCTTCCAAGTGCTCCTCGAGCCGATTGAGCAGGTCGGAGCCCAATCCGCTGCCACGGTATTTCTGTAGCACACTTAGCGATTCGATCTCGCCGATCCGCGATCCCGTCTCCCAGGTATCTGGGATCCATGTCTCATCGACGGGCATGACGTGGGCAAGCCCATAGCCGACGGCGTCCTCGCCGACGAACGCCAGCAGCAGCAGGGTGTCGGGCTTGGCGAGCAACTCCTCGTACAGCACTCGCCGCACCCGCCACGTCTCATCGTCGCTGACGTATGGGGCCAGGTGCGGCATCGTCTCCGTGTGTTGGTGATGCACCGCCACCCAAAGGGGTCCGACAAGATCCAAGTCCGCCGCGGCGCCGACACGCACATCCCAATCGGTCACCACGCCACGCTAGATGTGCTTGACCCCGTCTGCCACCGCACGCAGCTTGTCCGGGTTGGCCACGTTGTGGACGGTGACGATGCGGCCGTCGGCGTCCAGGTCGACGGTGATGGTGGCGATGACGCGGCCCGCGCCGCTCATCACTATGCCAGGGCCGCCGTTGATGTCGACGAGTTCGGCTGTCATATCGCTGATTTCGACGCCCTCATACGGACGCTTGATCGTGCCCGCTACCCACTTCGCGACGTTGTCCACTCCGATGATCGGGCGCATCGCCTGGCGGACTTTGCCGCCACCATCGGTCCACAGCGTGACGTCAGGGGCGAGCAGTTCCATCAGCTCATTGATGTCACCACCGGTGACAGCGGCGAAAAACCGTTCCGTGGCTTCGCGCTTCTTGACGCGGTCGGTCTCGAACCGTGGCCGCCGGGCGCGGATGTGTTCGCGGGCGCGGTGGGCGGCCTGCCGCACCGCGGACTCCGACCGTTCGACGGCGTCACCGATTTCGGCGTAGCTGAAGTCGAACACCTCCTTGAGCACGAACACCGCCCGCTCGAGCGGACTCAACGTCTCCAGCACAACCAGCATCGCCATGGATACCGATTCGGCGGCGGTGACGTCGTCAGCGGTGTCGGCCTGGGTGAGGATCGGCTCCGGAAGCCATGGCCCCACATAGGTTTCGCGTTGACGCCGCGTGGAGCGAAACCGCTCCATCGACAGGTTCGACACAATGCGGGCCAGGTAGGCCTTCGGGTCGGAGACCTGTGAGCGGTCGTCCGCCGACCACTTGAACCATGCGTCCTGGACAACGTCTTCGGCGTCCGCGGCCGAGCCGAGGATCCGGTAGGCGATCGAGAACAACAGGTTCCTGTGGTCGGCGAACGTCTCCTGGTCGGCGTTCATCGCGTCGACCGGCCGCCGCGCCGCCAGGTTGCCGCCCCCAGCGCGGGCAGCGCCTTGAGCAGTCGGTACGTGGCCCACGGGCTGGAGCTCACCGTCTCTTTGTACGCGACGGCCCACCGGCCGGCCAAGTGAAACCGTCCTGGAGTGTCGTCGGCATGGGTGAATTGGATGACGGCGTCGTTGCGTCCCAGGCTGACCGGCTGGTGCACGTAGCCGAAGCGGAACGCCTTGGGCTGCTTGCCTTTCAGCTCACGCACGATGGATGCCGCAGCGTGTAGTGCGGTCGGGATACCGCTCTGGCAGGTGCCGTGCATGACGCCGTAACCCTGCCGGATCGCGGCCGCATCACCGATGGCGTAGACGTTGGGATGCGATACGGAACGCAGCGACTCGTCGGTGACGATCCTTCCGCGGTCGTCGACGTCGAGTCCGGCCGCCGCGGCGATCGGCGACACCCGCACGCCCGTCGTCCACAGCACGGCCTCTGCCTCGACGACCTCGCCGTCATCGAGGGCTACGCCGTCGGACATAACTTTGACGATGTCGACGCCGGTATGCACCCGGACACCGAGCCGATCCAGGCCCGCATGCAGCCGGGCGCGTGCCTTCTCACCCATCATCGGTCCTGGCACCTGTCGGCTCAGCAGGACGACGTCCAGCTCGGGGTGCTGTTCGGCGATCTCCGCCGCCGACTCGACTCCGGTGAGCCCGCCGCCTGCGACCACCACGGTGCCGTCGGCCATCCAGGCCAGCTGTTCGGCCAGAAGCGTCGCGTCCTGCGCGCTGTTGAGGGTGTAGGCGAATTCGTCGACGCCTGGGACCACCTCTGTGTCGGCGACGCTGCCCAGCGCGTAGACCAGGGTGTCGTAGCGCAGCGTGTAGGCATCGTCGATGCGGACGGTCTGCGCGTCGGCGTCGATGCCGGTCACCCAGCCCTGGATGAATTCCACCCCTGTGCCGTCGAGCTGATCGGGGATCTGCAGGTCGGCCAGGGTCTGACCGGATGCGGTTTGGTGCAAGCGCAAGCGCTCGGTGAACCGGGTCTGCGGGTTGACCAGTGTGATGTGGACGTCGTCGCGGCCTTTGAGGCGGCCGACCAGTCCCACTGTGGCGGCCATCCCGGTGTATCCGGCGCCCAGAATTAGGATCTCGGTCATCGTTGCACCTTTCGTTCGAGTTGATACCCACCAGACGCATGCAGCGGCGCGATTCGTGACATCGGCTTGTGGGTAAATAACGTCATGCGTGTAAAGACACTGGTCACCACCATCGGCGGAGTCCTCGCCACCGCAACACTGGGTGGTCTGGCGAGCCGTCCCGCGGAATCGGCCTGGTATGCGCGACTGAAGAAGCCGTCGTTTCAGCCGCCGCGCCAGGCGTTTCCGATCGTGTGGCCGATCCTGTACGCGGACATCGCCGCCGTATCGGCAACCACTCTCGACCGCCTCAACGAATACGACCGTGACCAGGCTCGTGCCTACACCGCACTGCTCGCCGCCAACCTTGCGCTGAACGCAGGCTGGACGTGGTTGTTCTTCACACGTCGTCAGTTAGGAGCGTCCGCGATTGCGGCCGGGGTGTTGACGGCGAGCAGCGCTGATTTGACTAGGCGGGCGATCGCCACTCGTGGTCCCGCCGGTGCCGCCCTCGGTCTATATCCGGCGTGGTGTGCATTCGCGACGGTGCTGTCGACGCGCATTTGGCAGCTCAATCGCGGCGGCTGAGGAGGCCGCGATGGCAACGAAGAAAAAACAGGACGAGGACGAGGAGGACCGTCAGCGTTTCGCCGACCGCGCTCTGGGAATGCTTGAGGACGCGGTCTATTGGGCGATCGCGCTGTTGCTCGTCGTTGGTTCGGTCGCACTGGTGATCGCGCAGTTCAACACGATGCTGCGGCTGCGGAACACTCCTGCCTCCACTGTGATGATCGAGATACTCGACGGGCTGCTGCTGATCTTCATATTCGTCGAGCTGCTCTATGCCGTTCGGTCGTGTCTGCGTTCGCACGAGATCGTTGCGGAGCCGTTCCTCATCGTCGGAATCCTGGCGGGCATCAAGGAGATCGTGGTGCTGTCGGTCGAGGCGGCCACGCTGTTGGACAAGGGGCCCGATTTTTCGCGCGCGGTCGTGGAGATCGGCGTGCTGGGCGGGGTGGTGCTGGTTCTGGCGCTCGCCGCGTTCGTGCTGCGCGAACGGCGTCGAGACACCGACGACGCGGGCGAGGCGGCGGCTCAAGAACAGGGCCCGGGTTCGGAGTAAACCCGACATTTCAAGTCGATTACCTGCGATTATGGGGGGTGCGGCCCCTCGCTGCGCGGTGTGGTCGCAGCGGCTTGCGTGGGAGGGGCGGATCGATGGCCCGAGTGTCCTTTGCGTACATCCTCTCGGTTTTGATGATTGCGGTCGCGGCATGTTCAGGCGAGCGTGGTGCGACGTCGACTACGTCGACGGCACCCGACACCGGCGAGCCGCGCGCGACGGTCGCACTCATCACCCATCAGGTGCCCGGTGACACGTTCTGGGATCTGGTCCGCCGCGGCGCCGAAGCCGCGGCCGCAAAGGACGACTTCGACCTGCAGTACTCACATGACCCTGACGCGGCGGCCCAAGCAGAGCTTGTGCGCTCTGCAGCCAGCGGAAAGGTCGCCGGGATCGCTGTCACGCTCGCCGAACCGGCGGTCATGGCGCCGGCCGTGCAGAGTGCGGTTGCCGCCGGAATTCCCGTTGTGGCAGTGAATTCGGGCATCGCCGACTGGAAAGCGCTGGGCGTGAAGGAGTACTTCGGACAAGACGAGACGATCGCGGGTCAAGCCGCGGGGGAGCGCTTCACCCACGAAGGCGCGCAGAACGCGCTGTGCGTGATCCACGAGCCGGGCCACGTCGGGCTGGAGGCGCGATGTGACGGACTGACAAGGGGATTCAAAGGTCGGACGCAGAAGCTCGATGTGGACGGTGTGGACCGGGCCATGGTCAAGAGCGCGGTGCTCGAGAAGCTGCGCGAGGACTTCAGCATCGACCGCATCCTTACCCTTGGTGCGCCAATGGCATTGGCCGCGTTGGAGGCGGTCGGTGAAGCGAACAGCTATGCCAGGGTGGCGACATTCGACACCAACGAGGGTGTCGTCGACGCGATCAAGAACGGAATGATCGAGTGGGCCATCGATCAGCAACCGTTCCTCCAGGGCTATCTGGCCGTCGACTCGCTGTGGCTGTACTTCACCAACAAGAACGTGATCGGTGGTGGCCAGCCGACGCTGACCGGACCGTCGTTCGTCGACGAAACGAACATCAATTCGGTGGCCGACCTCGCCGAGGCCGGCACCCGCTGATCCGCCGTGACGGTCATCTTTCTCACCGGTGACGTGATGACCGGCCGTGCGATAGATCAGCTGCTGCCGAATCCGGGCGATCCGACGTTGCGGGAAGCCGTCGTGTCAGACGCCCGCGCCTACATACGGCTTGCCGAGCAGACGAACGGATCAATTCCGGCACCGATCGACTATGCGTGGCCATGGGGTGAATCGCTGGCCATCGTGGACGAATTCGCGCCCGATGTCCGGCTGCTCAATCTCGAGACCAGCATCACCGCCTGCGGTGAGTTTGCGCCGGGCAAGGCGGTGCACTACCGGATGCATCCGGACAACGTCGGATGCCTCACCGCGATCCGCCCAGATATCTGTGCGCTGGCCAATAACCACGTCCTGGACTTCGGGCATCAAGGGCTCGCCGACACCCTCCGCGCACTCGACGGTGCCGGAATACGCGGTGTCGGTGCGGGTTTGGATGCCGCGCGTGCAGAGCGCCCGGCCGTGATCGAGCTGCCGGATGGGACACGCGCTGTGATCGCGTCCTGCGGTATGGGAACGAGCGGCATACCGCACGGCTGGGCGGCGACCGGAAGTCGCCCCGGCGTCGCGTATGTGGCCGACATGTCGGACAGCAGCGCCGCCACGATCTCCGAACGGGTGCTGGCGCTTAAACGCCCCGGCGACGTTGCCGTCGTGTCCGTGCACTGGGGCTCGAATTGGGGCTACGACGTCGACTCCGCGCAGGTTCGCTTCGCGCACAGGTTGATTGACGACGGCGTTGATGTGGTTCACGGTCACTCGTCGCACCATCCGCGGCCGATCGAGGTGTACCGCGGAAAGCTGATCATGTACGGGTGCGGTGACACCATTGACGACTACGAAGGCATCTCCATTTATGAGGCGTTCAGGCACGAGCTGCGGCTGCTGTACTTCGCGGCAGTCGATGGACAGTCCGGCGGTCTCGCTGAACTACGCATGGTGCCGATGCGGATGCGCAAAATGCGGCTCGCGCTCGCGCCTTCCGAGGACGCCGAGTGGTTGCGGGCGACGGTGATGGAGATGAGCCGACGATTCGAAACGCGCATCGACATGTCAACCGACGGAATGCTCCTTGTGTGGGCCTAGTCGATCGTAAAGTGGCTAGCTTTACGAATGGCTAGTAAGCCACTATACGATCGTAAAGCTGAAACGGGACGAATTGAGGAGCCGGTGATGGCGACCGCAGCTTTGGAGACCGCCGACACCAGGACGCGACTGGTCGAGGCGGCGATCGACCTGTTCACCCGTCACAGCTTCGCGGGGACATCGCTTCAGATGATCGCCGATGAGCTGGGCTTCACCAAAGCGGCTATCTACCACCATTTCCGGACGCGAGAGCAGCTTCTCGCGGCGGTCATCGAGCCGATACTCGACGAGCTACGATCAGTCATTGAAGCGGCGGAGACAAAGCGCACCCCGCACGCCCGGGCCGAGCACATGCTGAGCGGATACGCCGCGTTGGCGGTGCGGAATCGGGGACTCGTGGCGGTGCTTGCCGCCGACCCCAGTGTCGCGACGGTGCTCACTGAGCGCGCCGAATGGGGCGACCTGATCGGGCGGCAGCTGGCACTGCTGGCTGATGTCGACCACGGACCGGCCGGTGCGGTCAAGGCGGCCATGGTGTTCGCCGGGATGGCGGGTGCGGCAGGTCCGGCATGGGGCAACTTCGATGACGAGTCGCTGCGGGAACATCTCGTGGAGGCAGGCCGTCGCACGTTAGGGCTGCGCGACCCACGGCGCGTGTCGTAATCGGCCCAATAGCCAAGGTATTCAACGGATCTGAGTTGCGAAGGAACTGCTATGAAGACGGCTGTCGTCACAGGAGGTGGCTCGGGCATCGGTCGGGCAATCGCGGATCGGCTGCGGGCGGACGGCTATCACGTGGCCACGATCGACCTGAACCCGGCCGATGACGAGTTCGCGCAGACGGCGGATGTGACCGATCGCGCGCAGGTGGAGGCTGCACTGTCGGCGATCCGGGCACAGTTGGGACCGGTGGCCATCTTGGTCAACGCGGCTGGGCTGGATGGCTTCAAGCGGTTCAGCGACATCACCTTCGAGGAATGGCAGAAGGTCGTCGACGTGAATCTGAACGGCGTGTTCCACTGCATTCAGGCGGTGTTGCCCGACATGGTCGACGGCGGCTGGGGACGCATCGTGAACATTTCCTCCTCTAGCACCCATTCCGGCACGCCGTATATGTCGCACTATGTGGCCGCGAAGTCGGCGGTGAACGGATTGACCAAATCGCTGGCGTTGGAGTACGGACCCGCAGGCATCACGGTCAACGCGGTGCCGCCCGGCTTCATCGATACGCCGATGCTTCGCAACGCCGAGGCCCGCGGCAGGCTTGGCGACGTTCAGGCGACCATCGATGCGACGCCGGTCCGCCGCATGGGGAAGCCGGAAGACATCGCCGCCGCCTGCGCTTTTCTGGTCTCCGAGGAGGCCGGGTACATCACAGGGCAGCTCCTCGGCGTCAATGGCGGGCGCAACACCTAGGCGATTTGGCGCTGTGTAACGATGGTCGAATGTCGACGGAGCCGGCGCACTTCAGGGTGATCGATGGCGGCGTGTTCATGCCGACAAAGTTCGCGCACAGTCACTGGGGTGACGATCAACTCAATGGACCTTCTGTCGTGGGGCTAGCTGCGCGGTCTCTCGAAAACCATTGTGGATCCGAAGACTTCATGCCGAGTCGGTTCACAGCGGACCTGTTCAGGGCGGCACGCAATGCCCCGACGACGGTCGACGTAAAGGTGGTCCGCGACGGACGGCGGGTGCGAAGCGCGGAATGCGATGTAGTGCAGGCCGGCCGCACAGTGGCTAGGGCGACTTTGGTGCAGTACCGGCGGTCGTCTGCGCCTCCCGGCCGCGAGTGGACTGCGCCGAACCCAGGTGTACAGCCACCGCCACCGGATGACCAGATCTTGCCGCACATAGGAAGCGATGACGCGGGTTGGACGCGATCGCCTGCAGCGCATCAGAACGCCTCGCGTAAGTGCCTCTACAACGATGGCATCAAAGTGCTTGCAGAGGAGAAGAATTCGCCATTCGTGCGGGCCGTCGTCATCGCCGAGGGGACGAGTCTCGTGACCAACCTGGGCACCCGCGGCATCGGCTACATCAATGGCGATCTGACGGCGGCATTTTCCCGGCTACCCGTTGACGACTGGATTGGTGTTCAGGCGGACGCGCATTGGGTATCGAACGGCGTCTCCGTTGGCACCGCCACCCTGTTCGACCATCTTGGTGCGTTCGGAACAGGATTGGTCACCGCTGTCGCCAACCCTGCTGCGCAGATCGACTTTTCGAGCGGTGTAACTCCGCTGAAGGGTCTCAACTACGAGTAGCCGCGACCGCAGGCCGCACGTCAGCACCAACCACCGCAACGAAAGCCCTTGCGGCCTTCCCCTGGAGTGGACGAGTTGTTATCCGCGGGCTGCCGCGGTACTGGCGCCACACTGATCGGCGCTCGTGTGACCGGCGTGCGCGTCACCCCGACGTCTGGCTTCTGCGTTGGTGACGGTGTCCATGGCTGGGTATACGCCGGTGCGGAGTCAGTGTCCTCGGTCGGAGGTGGCGGAGGAGGGGGCGGCGGTGGCGGGGGCGGGGGAGCGTTGGTCGGGGTGGGCTGCGCGCTGGTGATCGTCGGCTGCGCAGTGATTGATGGCTGCGGCGCCACAGATGTCGACGTCGAGGGGTCGGTCGCGGGACCGCTGGGCAACACCAGCAAGACAACCGGCACGGCCACGGCGGCGAATGCGGCGGCGACCAGCGCGATGATTGCCTGCTTGGTCCGATACCACGGCTGTGGCGGGGACCTGAATGTCAACTCGCTGCTATTCGAGGCGCGAAGTTGGCCGTTGACGGTCCAGGTCTTGACGGTCGGCGTTGGAACCCGGCGGGTAGGCGGCAAGGGCGGCCGGACAACTTCGGGCGGGGCGACGTAGGCCCTGTCCGGCACGTAGTTGGCCGGCGGACTGTCTGGCTGACTATGTGGACGCTCGGGGACCTGGTCGACTGTTGGCTGGGCGACTTGCTCACGACCGAACCACCCGTCCTCGTCGTACGGGTCGTGCTGCCAGGTGTCGAAGCCCCAATTCGGCGGGGCCTCGCGCTCAGTCACATACTGATGTTAACGCTGTCGTGCTCGGCAGTGGCGATTGCGGCCATCATCGCTGCAGATCAGCGCATCGAAGTGCCGATGTAGCAAACGGTTTCGCAGTTATCAGTACGCGCCGACGGCGTCTTCGGCGGTACGTTTCTGGCCGAGACTGCGTATCGACTGCCCAAGCCGTACGGCGGTCGTCAGCGCTTCGCTTGAGCCGTGCGGCCTGCCGAAATGCAGGAGGAGGGTGGCTCGCAAGGCGCCCGATTCGCATGGCATATTTCCATGCAGGCTGCGGTAGCCCCAGAACAGGTAAAGGTTTCCGACTTCCATGTCCACGCGTTGCAAATAGTCAGTGCGGTCGATCCTGCGCAGAATGCGACGGCGATAGAACTGGCTTTGTCCCACAGCCTTGTCAATGATGTTGGCAAGAACGAAACGGCGAAAGGGTCGCTTGTTGAAAAGGCCGACCAATTCGCCCGAATTACCGCGTGCGGCATCCGGCATAAATATCGGCACGACCATCGTCACGACGCTGGCGTCGTAGTGAAACCAAAACGCGTCGCCATCACCCCGCGGCCCCGCGATCACTCGTAGAGCAGAGCCGGTGAGCTCCAGTTTGGCCGGCCCTTCTGGAAAACGGGCACGGACGATGTCACCAAGCAGCGACAGCACCGAAGGGCTGCTGATGAACGCTTCTACGGCGCTGTGCTCTTCACCCTGGGGTGAGCGGATGAAGTGGTCGTGTTCGCCGTGAGTCGAAAGCCGATCCTCGACGTTGGCGCGTGCCTCAGCTAGCCAGTTTGCGTCAACCGCATTTTCGAGACATACAACTCCAGTTTCATCCAACTGGTCGGCGATTCTCTGTGGGTCGCCCAAACTAATCGTCGGCTTCGTCATTGTGGGCCGAAGTATAAGTGTTCTTGAACGACCGGCGTACGGCACGGTAGATCGTGTGACCCAACGCACATTCATGCTGTTTGGACACTGTGCGAATTCTATGAACGCATTTTTTGCGTGTTTACCATCGTGCAATTCAGGCTACTGACCTCTGGAAACCCTGGAGCAGCGACTATACCACCGCTACGCAATGAGAGGGCAAGGAATAGGAAGATAGCTGATCGGCTGAAGCGGACCCTCTTGAGCAGGGGCGTCGGCGGTCAAGCTGGGATAGCGATCCATCACCGTGACGTATGCGTAGCGGACTTTGGCCGCCGTGCAGCCGCGGGGGGGGGGGGGGGGTGAATTCTCTTATGTCATAGATGGTTTCGTGTCGTTTCCAGACGTTCGAGGTATGCGTGTCCTACGGCCACTACGATCTGGTACGTGACCAGCACACCCGCCGACGAGCAGCGCCTGCGCGATCTCAAGCTGCTGCGCCGCGTCCGGGACAGGATGGACAGGGAGTACACACAACCGCTGGACGTCGAAGCGCTCGCGCGCGGTGTGAATATGTCGGCCGGGCACTTGTCCCGTCAGTTCAAGCTCGCCTACGGCGAGTCGCCGTACTCCTATCTGATGACGCGGCGCATCGAGCGCGCCATGGCGCTGCTGCGTCGTGGCGACCTGTCCGTCACCGAGGTCTGCTTTGCGGTCGGCTGCCAGTCGCTGGGCACCTTCAGCACGCGTTTCACGGAGCTGGTCGGGATGCCGCCCAGCACCTATCAGGAAAAGACAGCTGGCGTGGCGCCGGGGATACCGTCGTGCGTGGAGAAACAGGTGACGAGACCGATCAGGAATCGAGAAGCGCCGGCCGTCAAGCTCCACCTAGCGTGAACGCCATGAACATCACCATTAATTCGAGCATGCTCCCGCACGACGACCCCGAAGAATCGCTGGCCTTCTACCGCGACACCCTCGGCTTCGAGGTCCGTCTCGACGTGGGAGGGGGCAAGATGCGCTGGATCACGGTCGGCCCTCCCAACCAGCCCGACACGAACATCGTCCTGTACCCGCCGTCCGCCACCCCCGGCCTCACCGATGACGAGCGCCGCCTCATCGCCGAGATGATGGCCAAGGGCACCTACGCCCAAATCAACCTGGCCACCAAGGATCTCGACGAAACCTTCGAGAAGGTGCAGGCGGGCGACGTCGAGGTCGTCCAGGAGCCCACCGAGCAGCCGTACGGGGTTCGCGACTGCGCCCTGCGCGATCCCGCCGGCAACATGGTCCGCATTCAGGAGCTGCACTAACACGATGACCAAGGCCAAGAAGCCCGGTGACAAGCCGCCGGCGCTGCACGCTGCCGACAGCCACGACCTGATCCGCGTGCACGGCGCGCGCGAGAACAACCTCAAGGACGTCAGCGTCGAGCTCCCGAAACGCAGGCTGACAGTGTTCACGGGCGTCTCCGGCTCCGGCAAAAGCTCGCTGGTCTTCGACACGATCGCCGCGGAGTCCCAGCGGCTGATCAACGAGACCTACAGCGCGTTCGTGCAGGGATTCATGCCGACGCTGGCGCGGCCGGAGGTCGACGTGCTCGACGGCCTGACGACCGCGATCATCGTCGACCAGCAACGGATGGGTGCCGACCCCCGCTCGACCGTCGGCACCGCGACCGACGCCAACGCGATGCTGCGCATTCTGTTCAGTCGTCTCGGAAAGCCGCACATCGGCTCGCCCCAGGCGTTTTCGTTCAACGTCGCCTCGATCAGCGGAGCAGGCGCGGTCACGCTCGAGAAGGGCGGGAAGACCGTCAAAGAGCGCCGCAGCTTCAGCATCACCGGCGGCATGTGCCCGAAATGCGAGGGTCGGGGATCGGTTTCCGATTTCGACCTGACCGCGCTGTACGACGACAGCAAGTCGCTCAACGAGAGCGCGATCACGATTCCCGGCTACAGCATGGAGGGCTGGTACGGCCGCATCTACAGGGGCTGCGGCTATTTCGATCCGGACAAGCCGATCCGCAAGTTCACCAAGAAGGAACGCAGCGACCTTCTGTACAAGGAGTCGACCAAGATCAAGGTCGACGGAGTCAACCTGACGTACGCGGGACTCATCCCTCAGATCCAGAAGTCGTTCCTGACCAAGGACGTTGAAGCGATGCAGCCGCACATCCGCGCGTTCGTGGAGCGGGCGGTGACGTTCGGCACGTGTGCCGAGTGTGACGGCACCAGGCTGTCCGAGCTGGCACGGTCGTCAAAGATCAAGGGCCGCAACATCGCCGATGCCTGCGCGATGCAGATCAGCGATCTTGCCGAGTGGGTGAAGGGTCTGGACGAACCGTCCGCCCGGCCCCTGCTGGCCGCGCTGCAGCACACACTCGATTCGTTTGTCGAGATGGGGCTCGGTTACCTTTCGCTCGACCGATCGTCGAGCACCCTGTCGGGCGGCGAAGCGCAGCGCACCAAGATGATTCGCCACCTCGGCTCGTCGCTCACCGACGTCACCTATGTCTTCGACGAGCCGACCACGGGCCTACATCCGCATGACATCCAACGGATGAACAACCTCCTGCTGCGGCTGCGCGACAAAGGCAACACGGTGCTTGTCGTGGAGCATGAGCCCAAGACGATTGCCATCGCAGACCACGTCGTCGACCTCGGCCCTGGCGCAGGATCCGGCGGCGGTGAGGTGGTCTTCGAGGGCACCATCGAAGGGTTGCGGTCCAGCGGCACCATCACGGGTCGCCATTTCGACGACCGGACCGCCCTCAAGGACGCGCTGCGCAAGCCCACCGGCACGCTGGAGATCCGCGGCGCGGCCGACCACAACCTGCGCGACGTCGATGTCGACATCCCGCTGGGCGTGCTGGTCGTCGTCACCGGCGTCGCGGGCTCCGGCAAGAGCTCGCTGATCCACGGGTCCGTCGCTGGGCGTGACGGCGTGATGGCCATCGACCAGACTCCGATCCGCGGCTCCCGGCGGAGCAACCCGGCGACATACACCGGACTGCTCGAGCCGATCCGCAAGGCGTTCGCGAAGGCCAACGGTGTCAAGCCCGCATTGTTCAGCGCCAACTCCGAGGGCGCATGCCCCAACTGCAACGGTGCCGGCGTGATCTTCACGGAACTGGGCATCATGGCCACCGTCGAATCCATCTGCGAGGTATGCGAGGGCAAGCGGTTCGAGGCTTCGGTGCTCGAGTACGAGTTCGGTGGGCGGAATATCGCCGAGGTGCTCGCGATGTCGGTGACCGAAGCTGAGGAGTTCTTCGGAGACGGCGACGCGAAAGTTCCTGCAGCGCATGCGATCCTCAATCGGCTCGCCGATGTTGGGCTCGGCTACCTCACCCTCGGCCAACCACTCACCACGCTGTCGGGCGGCGAACGGCAGCGGCTCAAGCTGGCCAGCAATATGGGTGGCGGCGGAGACGTTTACGTGCTCGACGAACCCACCTCGGGTCTGCACCTCGCCGACGTGGAGCAATTGCTCGGCGTGCTCGACCGGCTGGTCGACTCCGGCAAGTCGGTGATCGTGATCGAGCATCATCAGGCGGTGATGGCGCACGCCGACTGGATCATCGACCTCGGCCCCGGCGCCGGCCACGAGGGCGGACGGGTGGTCTTCGAGGGCACGCCCGAAGGCCTCGTCGCCGACCGATCCACCCTGACCGGCGAGCACCTGGCGGACTACGTCGGCAGCTGAAACATCGCTCAACCAGACGTGGTGCGCTCGTCTACCACGTACGCGCGCGTTGCGGCTCGATCGATGAAATTCGCTTCGTGTTGTGCAATCTCATCGCCGCCAAGGCTGGCCATCCAGGCGGACAGTTCGTCCCGGTCGGCGAAGACGAGTTCGGTCATGCAGTCAAAGCCGAGCTCGTCGCCCTCGATGTTGAACGAGTCTCCACGCTGGATGTAGTTGCGCTTGTAAACCGTTGGCACGAATGCCTTGCTCAGCACAAGTGGTACGTGGTTGTTCTCGTAGTGTTCGGCGAACTCCTGCGGCGACAGGCCGGGCTTGCGCTTCAGGTATCCGAAAACTTTGATCATCGGGCACTCCGTTCAGTGACCTACCGCAGGATGCACGAGGCCGCGGGTGATTTTCCCACCTAAGAGCGGCCGCATCCTTGCTAGATTTTCGGAACTGGTTCAAGATTCCCGGGACGAACCTTAGCTGGAGCCGGGGTGGAGGACGCCGCGTGGCATTCGACGTAGATGCTCTGCGGCAGAAGTATGCCCTTGAACGGGACCGGCGATTGCGGCCAGACGGCATCGCGCAGTACGTGGAGATCGCGGGCCCCTTTGCTCGTTTTGCCGACGATCCGTGGTGCGATCCCCATTTCACACGTGACCCGTTGTCCGACGACGTCGATGTCGCGATCGTCGGCGCCGGGTTTGGAGGGCTGCTCATCGGGGCCCGGCTGCGGGAACTGGGGGTCCAGAGCATCCGGCTGATCGATAAGGCCGCCGACGTGGGTGGCACTTGGTACTGGAACCGCTATCCGGGCATCGCGTGCGACGTCGAATCGTATGTCTACATGCCGCTGCTGGAGGAGTTGGGCTACATCCCAACCGAGAAATATGCCAAGGGCGACGAGATCTTCGCGCACTGCCGACGCATCGCCGAGCACTACGACCTGTATCGCGACATCTGTCTTCAGACCGAGGTCGACGAGATCCGTTGGGATTCGGCACTTTCGCGCTGGATCGTCTCGACCAACCGCGGTGACGCGATTCGGGCGCGCTTCGTCGCGATGGCGAATGGGTACCTGCAGAAGCCCAAATTGCCTGGAATCGACGGAATTACGGAGTTCCGCGGGCATGCATTTCATACGAGTCGGTGGGACTACGACTACACCGGCTCCGACCTGTCCAAGCTGTCAGATAAGCGGGTGGGCATCATCGGGACCGGTGCCACCGCGATTCAATGTGTGCCGCACCTGGCCAGGTCAGTCGAGCACTTGCTTGTCTTCCAGCGCACTCCGTCGACTGTTGATGTGCGCGGCAATCGCGCGACCGATCCGGCTTGGTCGGCGGATTTGGACGATGGTTGGCAAGGCCGCCGCATCGAAAACTTTCAACTGCTGACCGCCGGCGGTGAAGCCGACGAGGACTTGGTTGACGACGCCTGGACCAGCATCGTGAAGAAGCTGTTCGTGATGCGGCAGAGAAGCATCGAGGGCATGTCCGACGAAGACCGTTTGCGCGCAGTCGATATGGCCGACTTCGCCAAGATGGAGGACATCCGAGGCCGTGTCGATTCGATCGTGGCCGATCCGGCCACAGCGGAGGCACTGAAGCCCTGGTACGGCTACTTCTGCAAGCGGCCGTGCTTTCACGACGAGTATCTGCAGACATTCAACCGCGAGAACGTGACTCTCGTCGATACCCGTGGTCTTGGCGTCGAGCGGATCACGGCCGACGGCATCGTGGTCGACGGCACGCAGCACGATGTCGATTGCCTGATCTTCGCCACGGGCTTTGAGGTGGGAACAGACTACTCACGGCGTACCGGGTTCGAGCTTGTGGGCCGTGGCGGCGAGACGCTCACCGACAAATGGCGGGACGGCATTCGCACCATGCACGGGCTGAGTGTCCACGGTTTTCCAAACTGCTTCGTGCTCAGCATCGCCCAGTCAGGTTTCACCGTGAACTTCCCCTATCTGCTGGACGTTCAGGCTCGTCATACCGCCTGGGTGATTGCCTGGGCATTGAAAAACGATGCACTCGAGCTCGAGGCCACCGCCGAGGCCGAAACAGCATGGGTCGACACGGTCGTCGGGCGGTCAGCAGCGAGCGCCGAGCGGGCGAAGGCGTGCACCCCGGGTTACTACAACCGGGAGGGCCAGGCGAACGCGAAGACGCGCCAGGGCAGCTTCTTCTTCGGCAGTCCGACCGAATACGCCGACATCCTCGAGGCATGGCGGGCGCAGGGGTCGCTGGATGGCCTTGAGGTCCACATGGGTGTCCCCAGGTGAACTCAGGCCGCCGATACCTTCCCGGTCGGTTGCGCGCGCTGACGCGCCGAGGGAAACCGCGAGTGGTGATCATCGGGGCCGGCTTCGGCGGACTTGCCGCAGCGGTGGCGTTGCGGCGCAAAGGCATCGATGACCTGTCCATCGTCGAGCGTGCCGACGGCGTCGGAGGAACCTGGCGGCAGAACATTTATCCGGGTGCGGCGTGCGACATACAGAGCCACCTGTATTCGTTCTCGTTCGCACCCAATCGCGCGTGGAGTCGCACGTACGCGAATCAACCGGAGATCCTCGCCTACCTCGAAACGGTGGCTGACGACTTCGACCTCCGCAGGCATCTGATGCTCGGCACGTCGGTGCGCAGAATGGTGTGGAACGAAGAAGCGCTGCACTGGGACGTGACGGTGGACAGCGACGGTGCCGAGCGAACGATTGTCGCGGATGTCGTTGTCAGCGCCGTCGGACTGTTCCATTCCGTGAAATACCCCGATATCAACGGCCTCACGGACTTCTCAGGCGATGTGATGCACACGGCGCACTGGGACCCGAGTGTCGAACTGGCCGGCAAGCGAGTCGCAGTCATCGGCACGGGAGCAAGTGGTGTGCAGGTCGTGCCCGAACTTGCAAGTACGGCAGCGCAACTGACGGTCTTCCAGCGCACG
The DNA here is from genome assembly GCA_963766465.1 of uncultured Actinomycetota bacterium. GTDB lineage: Bacteria > Actinomycetota > Actinomycetes > Mycobacteriales > Mycobacteriaceae > Mycobacterium. Next base: position 342,192 of record CAVXZT010000006.1, on the reverse strand, counting down.
CCGCCCTGGATGGTGCCTAAGCCGGATCGCCCGTTCAGCGCCGAAGAGCTTGCACGGTTCCATCGGTACCCGTGGGCCTCGCTTCGGGAGCGCTGGCGCCTATGGAAATTGCAGCACGACAACACCGCGCTGACTCCCGATCATCCGCAGCTGGCCGCGGTTCAAGAAGTGTCGGAGAACTTCTTGCGGCGTCATGTCGCGGACGAATGGTTGCGCGACGCATTGACGCCGCGCTATCCGTTTCGATGCAAGCGAGTACTACTCGGCGAGAAGTACTATTTGGCGCTGCAGTGCGCACACGTCGAGCTCGTGACTGATCCGATCGAACGCGTTACCAGCACATCGGTTGTCACGGCGGGCGGAAATGTCGTCGACGTGGACACCATCGTGCTGGCGACAGGATTCGAGACCAGCAGTTACCTCTCCGGTCTCGACGTCATCGGCGTCGGCGGCGAAAGCCTGCATAACCGTTGGGGTCTGGACCCGCGTGCCTATCTCGGCGTGGCCGTCAGCGGCTTTCCGAACTTCTTCATGCTGTACGGCCCGAATACCAATCAGGGCGCCAACTCGATCATCTACATCCTGGAAGCCGGTGCACGGATGGTGGCGAGCGCGACGGCACGGCTCGCGCGACGCGGGGGATATCTCGACGTGCGTCCGGACGTCGAGAGTCGTTTCAACGACCAGGTTTCCGCCGATCTCGAGCGGACCATCTGGACACGATGCGACAGCTATTACCGATCACCGTCCGGCCGGATCGTCACCCAATGGCCCCACTCGGAACTCGACTATGCCAGGGCGACGTGGCGGCTACGGCCACGCGACTGGCACCACAGGTCGGTCCAGCCGGTATCGTCACCGTGACGTATTACATTGGGGGATAATGTGATTGCGGGAGAGGGTGTCAGGTCTTCTTCGGCGCGGCCCGTCGTTTCGATGGCTGCCTTCTTGGTACCGCCTCCGCACCCCGATTGGCGAGACGACTCAGCGTGGAGACGCCGGGGACCGACGCTACGGCGTTGTATACGTCGTTGCCAGTCGCGACAAGCGCTTCGAGTTGAGGCAGGATCGCATCCATGGTCCTGATCATCGGGTCGGCCAGCGCAAGGTAACGCTCAGCCCGATCGATGGCCTCGTTGAGGCGCTCAGTCGCCGTCGCCAGATTCTCCAGAAGATCTGGCAGTTGACTGACGAGCTGTATCGACGCGGGTGGGATGCGCATCGCTCCGCTGGCAACCGATTGGGCTGTCTCCGCGGCTGCCTGTGCGGCGGCCGTGATGTCTTTCGGGCTGGGAACCTTGGGGCTCATATGCCAACGATGCCGCACGTAGGCGGACCTGTCTGCGCTTTGCCGGTGCGCGGCCCGCGTGGCCGATAAGTAGGCTCCAGGCATGGCGAATGTGTTGACGGTGAACGTAGCCCAGCCGCGACCGAATTCGGACAAGGGGCAGCTGCTGACCGGCATTGATAAGCGGCCAACGGACGACCCGATCGGAGTGCGGGCTCCCGGCCCGATGCACGGCGGCGCAGGTAGTGGCCTCGTTGGCGACTACATCGGCGACCCGCAGGTGCACGGAGGCGACGATCAGGCGGTATACGCATACGCGCGCGAGGATCTCGACGTCTGGCAGCGGGACCTGGATCGCGACCTCACCAACGGCATGTTCGGTGAGAACCTCACCACCGAAAGCCTCGACGTCACCGGCGCCCGCATCGGCGAGCGGTGGCAGGTCGGCTCCGACGGTCTGGTGCTCGAGGTGTCGCGGCCCCGTATTCCTTGTCGAACGTTCGCGGCTTGGCTGGCGATCCAAGGTTGGGTCAAGACGTTCACCAAGGCCGCTATGCCTGGCGCGTACTTGCGGGTGATAGCTCCAGGAACGGCGCGCGGCGGCGACTCCATCGTCGTCGTCGAAAGGCCGGACCATGACGTGACGGTTGGCCTCGCTTTTCGAGCACTGACGCTGGAGTCGGAGCTCTTGCCCCGCCTGCTCGCGGCCGACGCACTACCGGACGAGCTGAAAGAGGTCGCTCGTCGCCGCGTCTCTTAGACGTGCCCAAACAGAGACGACACTCCGCCGTGGCCTCTCCGTAGCGCTGGCCCTCATCAATAGACCCGCGCCACAAGCTGATCCGGCACAGTGGCGTAGCTAGTGACACCCGCCAAGGAAGCACACGGTAGCCGATTGCCGGTTCCGCGGCGGGCCGTCGAGGCAACGTCCGACACGCCGTAGGCATGTCCGCGAACAGGTCGCGGTGCGCACGAGATGACAAGTTCGACGCAGAGCCAGCGAGAGAAATTGTCAGCTGGCAGGGAAAGAGTGAGAGGCGGTGGCACACCGTAACTCGCAGCAGGTGATTGGTGATGGTGCGTATTCAAGAGATGCGAGTTACTTCGGATCGGCCAACTGTCAAGAGGTGCGAGTTCGATTTAGCGAATCCCAAGCGACGAATCGGTTCGAGTTTGCCGGGGTAGTGGCAATGTCGCTCGAATTCTGGTTGCCGTGGACCCTGGCCTGTGACGTAACGCCGAATGTGCATCGTGATCACCGCAAATGTGTCCTGAACTTCGTGTCTGGGTGCTATATTTTGCCGCGGTAGCGCTGTCCCAGTCTTGGGCCGAAGCATGCCGCCGGGGAGGTGGGGCCGTGTTTTCGCTGGCTTGAAATGGCCGTACGTTGCGTTGCGCAAATTGAAATGCGAAACAGTCTGACGATGGCCGCAGCATCGCAGTCATCGCCTACGCCGCCCTTGCATCTACAGCCCCGAGCCTGGAGTTGAAATGGCCACAGTTAAGCGCCTCGTCGATCTGACCGAATACGCGGGTGTACTTCCGTATGCGAGCGAGATGTTTGGGATTTATCAACCGCTCCTCGGCTGGCGATCGAAACAGATCGCCGATCGGATCGCCAAGGGCCTAAGTTCCGACAGGCGTCAAATCGTCGCGCGGCTGGAACGGGAATTCGCCGCGACGGTCCAGATCGACTATTCGCGGGAAGCTCTGCCGAAAATCCAAATACAGGCGGGAGAATTAGCCGAGGGCCGGCTCAGGCAGTTCGACAGCGTCGTCCTCGAAGAAGTCGGCAAGTTGTTGCCTCCGCTGAAGGACTACGACCCCTCCAGCTGGCCGACGATCATCAATGCCGACCGGATGAACAAGATCCTCAAGAAGGAAGTCGTCGACGGCTACTCCCGGTATTACGGACAACTGCTGGACGGAAGCGCGAACGTATCGCGGGCAACCATGGCGATGGCAGCGCAACCAGCCGATCGGGCCAAGCAAGTAGGGTTGAAGACCTTCGAGAATTATCTGCGGCACGAATCCCGAGTGGCAGGTGCGCTACTGCTGCTCACCACTGAAAAGCGTTACGCTGCACTCAAGGACATGTTTTACGTCTCTCGATCAGCCCTCGACAACGTCCACACCCTCAGCAAGATCCTCAACAACGAGGACGACGTCGCGGCGTATCTCGATCTGGAGCACCTGGATCCGACCGATGCCGAGCAGCTACGCAATGTTGCTCTGTCTCCGGTGAGCGTGGTCCATCTGTTTCGGCAATACTTCTTCGAACTGGACACCTTCCTGGGACCGTCGGAACGGCACGTTTGGCTGAGCCCAGGTTCCAGTGTCGAGCTATACGAAGTCCACACCCGGCGCACCATGGTCGAGAGGACCGTCGAGGCTTCGTTGGGCAGCACGACAACGTCCGAATCGGCAGTCACTACGGGGGATGAGATCGCGGACGCCGTGAAGGACGACAACAGCAAAGACGTCAAGTTCGGCGCAAGCGTTACCGCCAACTATGCGTCGGTGCAGGCAACGTCGAGCTTCGATTACGAGAGCTCGCAGAAGTCGGCGCGTGAGACGACGCACAAGCACATGCGACAGCAGACTGACAAGCTGTCATCGGAGATCCGGCGCAATTTCAAGACCACCTTCCGCACTACCGTCGAGGACATCGACGTATCCAGCACGAGACACCTGCTGGCGAACAACACCGCGGCGCTGATCAACTACGAGCTGCGCCGGAAGATGCGTCAGGTTGGCGTCCAAGTGCAGGACATCGGGACCTACCTGTGTTGGCAGACCTACGTCGACGATCCTGGGCGGTCGTTGGGCCTGGCGAAGCTCGTCCACATCGCGAAACCTGCCGAGCTCGACGGCATCCCGCACCCAGAAGAGTTGCCCCCGCTCCAGGTTTTTCAGGAAGAACGGATGGTGACCATACCGTTCGTGTCTGTCGATGGAACAGATGCCGACAACGAAGGCGAGGTATACGTCAACGGGGTCGAAAGCGACGATTCGGAGTTCCTAGGCTCGGAAGAGCGGATTCGCTACGTCTTTCGGCAGGATTTCGTGTGCCCGAAGCTCGGCTACGAACTTGCGAATGTGGAATTCGACTCTCTAGGAAAGCCGGTCACGTTGTCACGACAATCCGCCATAGCGAACGCGTCGCCGAACGCTTCGTTCGATCTGAAACTGGACTCGGTGGATTTTCAGGGCGAGAACAGCCTCCAGGTCAAGCTGGTGTTGCACTGGTCGCCGCTGGCCTCGGCCAATGAGGAGATCGAAGCCAAGAACAAACTGCTCCAGGACAAGTGCAATGCGGCGGAGAAGGCGGCATTCGAAAAAGCCGCCATCGAGACGCTGAAGGAGCGCGTCAACGAGATCAGCACGATACGCCGGCGGGAAGCAGAAGAGCTCCGGGACGAAGAGCGAATCGTCATCTACCGGCGGTTGATCCAGGACATGTTGCAAAGCCGCATCGAGTTTCCGGACGATCAATCGCGGCACGTCGTCGCCGAGCTCATCAACGCGATATTCGATGTCGACAAGATGCTCTACTTCGTCTCGCCCGAGTGGTGGCGCCCGCGTCGGCATCGCGGGCAACAACAACTGGCCGTGACGCGAGCGGATAACTCGGCGACGTTGGCGACAGCGCAGACCTCTGGCGCCATACGGTGTGGTGTGCACACGGCTGTACAGGGCGTGCTCGGCAACTGGCCAGCGCCCTTTGCGAGCTCGAGCACGGTGGGCTGGGGCGGCATCGACGACCGCGATCGCGACAACTACTTCATCACCGACGAATCCGAACCTGCAAGGTTCGGCAGTTCCCTCGGGTGGCTGATGCAACTCGACGGCGACAACATGCGCAACGCCTTCTTGAACGCACCGTGGGTCAAGGCGGTCGTGCCGATACGGCCCGGCAAGGAGGAAGCCGCGCTCAATTGGCTCAAGGGCATTGAGGGTATGAACGGAATCACAGACGACGTGATCTATCACGCGACGGACCCGAGCGAGGTCGACAGCGATGGAAATCCGTTGGAAGGTCAGAAGATGATCGATGTGTTGCTCGACCTCGCGAAGAAGATCAAGGCCAAGCACATCGATGGAATTCAGACCGATGAGTTCCCGAAGGCGAACGAGGTGGCCGACCCGGCACTCGTAGACCCGGACAACGTCGTGACGTCAACGCCGATCGATCGTGTTTATGAGCACGGCTTCTTCCCTTTGGAAGGCGGATTTCGCGCCAACGTCGGCCGGAACTACGAGATCTTCGACCAGTGGGTCGAGGTGTTGCCGACCGACCAAGTCGTGCCCGTCGAGGTCAGCTACGACCCGAAGACCGGGCGACAGATATGACGGGCATGCCCAAGGCACCAACCACGACGGCCCTCCTCTGAGCGACGGGTTAGCGTGAATGATCGTCACGTTTGCGTTAAAGGCGTTTCGCAAGCGGCCACGCGGTCCGTCCCACGTCATATCGCACTTCCTACTCGACGCCGCAGAGCTGCGCGTCACACTGATCTTTAGCGACAGCACGAATCTTGCGCTACCCGCTGTTCGCAAGGACGCCAATGGTCAGTTTCTGGTCAACATCGACGCGGCTCTCGTCCCCAATGTCGCCGGCACCACGAAGAAGAAGACGATCATCAGATTGGTCGCGGAGCTCGTCGTCGATTTGGCCTACGACGCGAGGACCTTTCGACTGTTGAGCGCGCAGCAGGTGTTTCTGACCGCGGCCACGGCCGCGAACAGTGATTCCGTTGTCGACTACGACATGCAGCCGTCTGGATGGATACACCCCACCGGTGGCCCGTTGCGCACTTCGAACGCAATGGTGCATCCACTCTTCGATCTGTCGGCATTGAACTCGCGTCGCATCGAACTGAACGCGCTCATCGTCGACCTGACGCAGCTGTGGGACCACCTTCATACCACGAACATCAGCTACCGGACATACAAGGACCTGACCGATACCGCCAAGGTCACCTTGAAGGTGTTCGGCCACCTGGGCGGCAACTCGTTCATCTGGTATGCCATCGTGCCGACGTACGCGAGTACGAGTGCAGCGTTATCACCCCATGTCTTCCTGCAACCCATCGACTGGGGAAACTTTCAATTCACGCGCAACGAAAAAGACTATCTATTAAACAGCGCGGCTGAGTTCGCCAAAGTCGACCACAATACGATAATTCTCTTGAACTATCTCCTTCCCCCCGTCGACGATGCGCGCATCGCAACCTTGAAGGAGAAGGCACTCACCGCGAGCGACCTCTCCACCTTGGGTGTGAGCGGTCTGGCCGAGTTGGCAACCAATCAACACCGCAACGTCGTCAACTTCGCGACGTGGTCGACTACTCGAGTCGCCCCGCTGCACTGGAACATTAATGCGGGGTTCGAGCGGGCGTTCTACGCGCTCGGAAAGACGCAGCCTCAGCAGCTCCTGCTCATCCCGCAGCCGTTCGGAAACGATAAAGACACGCGAGCGGAGAACACCTCGGCGCTCAAGACGATTACGGACACGATCATCGACGTCGTCAGCACCAACACGTCCCTGTTCGCGCTTCCTGCGGACAAGCTGACGGGCAAGGACAAACTAGTTTTGTCTGCGTATAGCGAATCGGGCATCGACCTTTGGATGTCAAGCGAAGCCAACCTGCAAAATCTGAAGGCAATCATCGGGATCGAGCCCAACCAGGTCAACGCGCGCGGATCGAAGGGGCCGAACGGGCAAGCGACGATACCGAAACTACTGCGCAAGAAGGTAAAGGTGTTCCTGTTCGGCAACACATTCACCGGCTGGTATCGGCCGGAGATCTCGCAGGCGCTACTTAGCCAGATACGCTTCTTCCCCGACGATCCGAAGATGCTGGCGTACCCGCCCAATCCGGATTCGAACGATTTCGTGAAGTACCGTGTTAGTCGCATCGAAGACCCGACGAAGGACCCGATGCTGCTTCCAACAGAACAGGCTGTCGTCACCGACCATCAAAATCGCACGCCGCCGGTCACTGGAAAAAAGTTCTTCCGGAAAGTCTTTCAGGACGAGTACAACTCCTATAACTGGAACCGGAACTATCCGACCTTCTACAACCATCACTTCGCGCTCGCCGGGGGCAGGCTGATGGTACTGGGGGATCCGGTCGATTTTTACCGCAAGCCGCCGACGAGTTACCAAACATTTTTCCAAGAGGCGGTCGAGGAAATCGGCTAGCCGAGGGTCGGCCGTCCTCGCGCCGCAGAAGCCGAGGAATGAAACCAGGTAGAAATCGCCGAAAGTGCCTGTCGTGCACCAGTTTCCGACAGCCAGTCACCTTCCGGCAAGACATCACTGTGACGAATTGAAGGGCTTAGCCGTGTAGATGCCGCACGTGCAGTCGTCGATCGACGGGCAGGTGCAGCGCGTGCCCCACTCGATGATCTCCCTGGCGCGTTGCAGTTCGGCTATTCGAGCGTCAATCTCGGTCAGTTTGGTTTCGGCCAGGGCGCGGCTAGCGGGTCGCCCCGGGGGCGTCGTCCGCGAACAAGAGCTGGATCTCATCGAGAGCGAAGCCGGCAGCCTTGCATAGCCTGATCACTTCGAGGCGGGCGACGATCGACTCGTCGTAGCGGCGTTGCCCGCCGACTCGGGCGGGGGAATGTAACAGCCCGATCCGCTCGTAGTAGCGCAGAGTTGTCGCTGCAACATCCGCCTGAAGCGCGAGTTCGCCAATCGTCAAAGTGGTGGTCACGCGTCTCCTTTTGCTCCGAGCTTGACTTAGAGTCAACTCTAAGTCGTTGAATTGAACCATGCAGAAACGCACCCAGCGTCTAAACCTCCTCGGCGAGCTGAGCACCACCCGCTACGCCATGCTCCGGACCTATAGGCGGGATGGCACGGCGGTCGACACTCCGATCTGGTTCGACGTCCAGTCGAACGCCGTGGTGTTCCGGACCAAGATCGGGCCGAAGACCAAGCGCCTGGCGGCACGACCGGACGTCGAACTGACCGCATGCGACTACCGAGGCCAACTCGAGAACGGTGCACAGACCTTCACCGGCCGACCGACGATTCTGTCGGGCATCGAGGCGGAGGAGGCTAATCGGGCGTTGCATCGGCGCTATGGCTGGCAGTGGAACATCGTCCCGCTGCTCAAGATCCCCGGCGTCACCAACGTGCATTCGGGCCTGCCACTGCGCGAGAAGCTGCGGCGCGCACGCAATCGCAACGTGTGGCCGGACAGTGCCATAGTCCGCATCGATTTCGGATGACACCGAGGGGAGGGTTAAACGTCACGTGACGAATAGAGTCGTCCGGGGCCTATGCGAGAGGGTGGAGCCCGGCGGGAGCTTCGAGTCGCACTCGGGGCGTCGTCGCTTCGGCGGGGCGGATCGACGCGGCCGCTCTCCTCGTCGACTGCGATGGATCGGTACGGAAATGCCGTCAGATGAACGAAAAAGGCTGTGTCACAGCGATTTCCGTGATACGGCGACACGACCCCAAAACGTCACTGTGACGTATTGGGCGTTTCCGACGGGGAGCGCGGGGGGTCAGTCGCGTTCGACAGTGCCTCGCGAGTATCGACAGGTGAAGCCGATACGGCGCTTCGTCGCAATTGGGTCCTTTGCGGCGCGGCCGTTGCCGCGTCGCTTGTGTGGTTTACACATCGCGCAGCCGCGCCATGAACGAGAGAGTGATGGTTGGGCATCAATGCTCCAGATGACTCCGCGCGAGGCGAAGATGACAATGGCACGGGTCGCGTACGGCCCCAGGTCACGTAAACGCCGATAAGCCACACTATGTCAAGTAAGCGGTGTCAGTAACGCGACAGATGAGCACCACCGGCGCTCCCCTGGCCGCCGATCACCCACCCGTGTGTTCCATTGTTGCTCAGGCCTTTCCGCCCACGCCGCCGGCCGCATCGGGATTAAGGATGTACAGCCCGGCTAGCGATCGATCGTCACGGAAGGTGATGCGAGCGACGAAATCACCAGCCTCAAAGGCCAATGGCGTGTTGGTGGTGGTGAAGTCGCCGGCGCGCGCGGCGTCGGTGTCTCCGTGGCTCTCGTAGGCCCCAGCCAATCCCACAATGTGAGCCCACGCCTCGGCGAGCCCTTCCTCGGTGAGCCGGTCGCGCATGGTGGCGTCGAAGCGAGCGCTGACATCAGCCCACCGGGCATGAGCAAGATCATCGATGACCGTCCTGGCCAGCTCGTCGGCCTCAGGAAGTGCACTGGTATTCATGACTTCTCCGGTTCGCGGATCGATTGGCTTGCCGTAGCGCTGGAAAACGGCCTGCCGGGATACGCCGAGCACCTCGCCGATCTCCTGCCATGTTCGGCCCGCCTCTCGTGCCTGCTGCACAGCCGCGGCCATCAACGCCTCAGCCTGGTCTTGAATCTCGTGCGCTGCATGCACCAACTCGAGCGGATCGTCTTCGCCACGCAGAACCGGGGCAGCGAGAATCTGTGCGAGCTTGCGGTGAAGCTGCTGACCAGTCACAGTGAACGAACCAGACATATGTCAATGATTGGTTGACGTGTATTAAGCTGTCAAGTAGTTCTTGACGCTACCCGCATTTATGGATGGCCACGATTCGACTCGACGCCTGCAACCCGCCGGTGCTTATCCCAAACTTGGTGCACCACCCTGGTCGATCTGTTCACGGAGGATGTCTCCGTGACCCGCGTGCCTGGCGAATTCTTGGATCATGAGGAGCAGCGTCCATCGCATGCTGACCCTGCCCTCGCGGGGATTGTCCTTGGTGGCGTCAAGGTCGAAGCGGGACGCGACCTCTCGTGATCGCTGGCTTGCACGTTCGAACTCGGCGATGACGTCGGCCAGCGACTCGTCGGCGACGGCGAACGTGCCGACGTCGCGGTTAGCGTATCCGTCGCATTCGGATTCGTCGAGTCCCGCCCAGAACCGTTGGAACCAGATCGACAATCGCAGGTCCATGGCAAGGACTGCACGATGCGGCTGTAGCGTGACGGCGGTGAATTCCTCTCGGGTGGCTTCTTCTGTCGCGCTCGTGGCCTGTGCCGCGACGTTCGTCTTGTCCCTCGCCGCGTGCGGCTCCGATACCGATACCTCATCGGCAAGTGCCAGCACGCCGCCGGCGTCCGATGTGTTGACGGCGCCTTCGGTCCCCGAAACCGCAGTCGCCGCCGCCGGGTGCCCGACGGCCGCACCGGCGGACGGAGTAACGCCCGAGTGGACCCTGCCCGGCACCACGGGCAGCATCGCGGTCACCGGATCCACCGATACGGCTGCGCCGCACGTAAAGGTGACCGCACCGTTCAGCGTGACTGAGACCCAGGTCCACACGCTGAAGGCTGGTGACGGACCGGTGGTAGCAGGAACGGCGACGGTCAACGTCTGCTACATGGGCGTGAACGGACGTGACGGGACTGTGTTCGACAGCAGCTACGAACGGGGTGCCCCGATTGAATTCCCGCTCAACGGAGTCGTTCCGGGCTTCCAGAAGGCCATCTCGGGACAGAAGGTCGGGTCCACCGTCGGCGTCGCAGTAACCTCGGCCGATGGCTATCCCGACGGTCAGCCCGCCGCCGGAATCCAGCAGGGCGACACGCTCATCTTCGCGATCAAGATCCTCAGCGCATCGGGTTGAGCCCCACCGGCTGTTACCGATCTGTTCGCTTGGCTAAGCTTTAGGTGTACGAGTTCAGTTTCAAACGGCGAGGTGGGCATTCATGATCCTGACCAGGGCTGCCTTAGTGGCCGTTACGGCCGCGGGTGCGATCTTCGGGGCGGCAATCGGCGTGAATGTGGCCACGGCCAGTGCCGACCCGGCTCCCCCGCCTCCGAGTCTCGAGGCGCCGGCGTGGGCACCGAAAAAACCGGCAGAGTCATGGCACGGCCAGCCGATGGTGTGGTGGGACTGGGGTTCGGGCGGACACTGGGGCGTCTGGATCAACGACGGCTTCCTTCCGTTCACGTAAACCTCTAGGCGTTACCCTGGCGGCATGAGCAGCCAACGAGTGCCCGGCGGTGTGGTGCACAAGCTGCCCGCGGACCTGCGCAATGCGCTGATCGCCAACGGCACGGCGCTCGCCGCTTGGAAAGACATCACGCCCCTGGCGCGCAACGAGTTCATTTGTTGGGTCGAGGATGCCAAGCAACAGATGACCCGAGAACGCCGCATCCGCCGCACTCAGGAGGAGCTGGAGGAAGGCATGCGTCGGCCCTGCTGCTGGCCGGGATGCAAGCACCGCGAGACCGCAGGTAGAAAAGTGTCTTCTGCATGACGATCGTCGTAGTGGCTTGAGTGTTTACCGCGCAGCGCTGACCTATGGGGTGATGACCGGCACCGAGGCCAAGGACACTGTCCGAAGCCACGGAGCAGCGGCCACCATGGAGCTGGCGACGCTAATCGCCTTCCGATTCGGCACTTGCTATTTCGGTCTATTCGGCTCGCGCTTCTGATCGGCCTGATCCCGGTCCTTTTAGCGGGCGTAGGAATCGATGGGCCATGGTCCGTGATGCGCGGACTCATCCACGGGATTCGCCCGCCGATCGAGTGGATCGGCAGACACCTGCTTGGGCTGCACGTGGAGAGCACACAAGTGGGCAGCGACAGCGCATTTCAGTGGACAGCGCTCTTTTGCATCGCGATCTTGTCGGCATGGGCAACGATGATCTGGACATTGCTCGACCTACGGCGGCGACGCTACGACCGGCTGCAGACGTGGGTGTGGACGGTCCTGCGGCTCATGCTCGCCGCGTCGATGTTCTATTTCGGGCCCGTCGATGTTCTACTTCGGATGGCGAAGGTAATCCCGACGCAGATGCCGTTCGTGCTCAACCGGCTCGTCGAGCCGTACGGCAACTTCAGCCCGACAGGCGCGCTGTGGGCACAGGTCGGCATCTCCCCCGTCTATCAAATGATGCTCGGCGGCGCGGAAGTGCTTGGCGGCCTGCTACTCCTGCTCCCCCGCACGGCCGCGGCAGGAGCACTGGTGTGCGCGTTCGACCTGGCGCAGGTTTTCATCCTCAACATGACCTATGACATCCGCCTCAAATCGGTGTCGTCCCAGCTGCTTTTGCTCAGCCTGTTCCTGCTTGCGCCCTACGCACGCCGACTGTTCGCGGTGTTGTTCACCGACCGCGCCATCCCGGCAATCGACTTCGTTCCGCTGTTCGACGGTCGTCGCGCCAACCGCGTGGCGCTGATCGCGCAGGTGTGCGTAGGCGTTGTCCTGCTGGCCGCGTTCGGCGGACAGGGATGGCAACAGTTCACCCGACCGACGCCCAACCTCTACGGCATCTGGCAAGTGGACGGCTTCTCCGCCGAGGGGTACCGACGCGATCCGCTGCTCACCGACGAACTCCGTTGGCGCCGAGTGATATTCGACCGCCCTTTCCTGATGTCGGATCCTGTGATGGTGACCGTGCAACACATGGACGACTCGTTCGAAGTGTTCGGCGGCACCATCGATCCGGCCAAGCACTTCATCGATCTCGGCAACCGGATAGAACTCGGCAGTTTCGAGGAGACGCCGACGACGATCAGGCTGACGTACTGGTGGCCGGATCCCGGCACCGACCGAATCGTGATCGACGGCGAGGACTTCGCAGGACACCGGATCCATGCATGGTTCACCCGAATGGACCCGGGCTCGTTCCCGCTCGTCGAACGCGGCTTCAACTGGGTCCAGGAGCAGCCGTATAACCGTTGAGGCCACCACTCCCCCCGGTGACAGGATGGAGGAGTGACGACCTGTCTCCACGATCCCGACTTGCGTGCCTTCGCCAGTGACAACTACGCGGGAGCGCACCCCGAGGTGCTCGCCGCCATCGCCACGGCCAACGGCGGCCACCAAGTCGCGTACGGCGAGGACCAATACACCGCTCGACTGCAGGAGGTGATCCGCGAGCACTTCGGCGAGCACGCCGAGACCTTCCCCGTCTTCAATGGAACCGGCGCGAACGTCGTCTCGCTCACCAGCGTGCTGCCGCGTTGGGGCGCCGTCGTCGCGGCGTCGACCGCGCACATCAACACCGACGAAGCCGGTGCCCCCGAACGGATGACCGGCATCAAATTACTCACCGTGCCCGCTCCAGGCGGCAAGCTCACGCCGGAGCTCATTGCGCGCGAGGCGTGGGGCTGGGGCGACGAGCACCGAGCTCAGCCACTGGCCGTGAGCATCACGCAGGCAACGGAGATGGGCACGCTCTACACGCCCGAGGAGGTGCGCGAGATCTCCGACTTCGCCCATCAGCGCGACATGGCGGTGCATATGGACGGCTCCCGGCTATGGAACGCGGCGGCAGCACTAGGCGTACCGTTCCGCGACTTCACCGTCGACGCTGGCGTCGACATTCTCAGCCTTGGCGGCACCAAGAACGGACTGCTAGGTGCCGAGGCGGTGGTCGTGCTCGCTCCGGACCGTGCCGTCGGCCTAATCTACTTGCGTAAGTTGACAATGCAGCTGGCGAGCAAGATGCGCTTCGCCTCCGCGCAGCTGCTCGCCCTCTTCGAGAATGGGCTCGGTCTTCGCAGTGCGGCACACGCGAACGCGATGGCCGCGCGGCTGCGATCCGCGCTGGAGGCAGGCATCGTCGACGGATCGCTGCCTCAACTGGCCTTCACACAGGACAGTCCAGCGAACGCGATCTTCGCGACGCTGCCAACCGACGTGGCGGACCGCATCCGTGAGCGGGTGCGCTTTTACGACTGGGATCGCGCGCGCGGCGAGGTGCGCTGGATGACCGCGTGGGATACGACGGAGGTCGATGTCGACCATTTCGTCGCAGTCATACGTGGGGAGTTCGCGCGCGGTTAGGGGAACAGCGGTGGACGACACGTGTTGGAGGTCGGATCCCACCAATAGCCGTTGTCGCATCCGAGCGGTTGAACCCCGACGCCAAGCGGGCGGCAGACATTGGCCGTCGGGTCCCACCACTGGCCACCCTCACAATTCAAGGGTTGCGGCCCAACGCCTAGCGGACGGCAGACGTTCGCCGTCGGGTCCCACCACTGGCCGCCATCGCACGGCAGAGCCATCGGAGCATCAGGTGCTCGGCAAATGTTCGCCTTCGGATCCCACCACTCGCCGTTCGCACATTCCGCCGAACTGACTGCAGGCGTCGCGATAGTCATGGCCGCCATCGGCGCGAACGCCATCACAACGATTGACACCAGTCGGCCAACGATCGTCTTCATTGAGGGCCTCCCGTCCTGACATGCAGCACTACAGAGCAGTTGCCCACAAAGTTTCGGTCTAAACCAGCCCGAGTGGTCAGGGCGTCGGTGGACCCGGCAAGACAGTCGGTGGCGCGGCCGGATCAGGCGGCGGCGGAGCGTCGTACCCGGGCGGAGGTGGCCCGTTCAACGGGTAATACCCCGGCGGCAGAGGTGGTCCCCCTGCCTTGGGTGCCGGCGGTGGGCCGTTCGACTCCGGGGCGTTCAGTGATACGTATCCGGGCGGCAACTGCGGCGCGGGGCCCGCTCCTGGCGGCGGCGCGGACCCTTCGGGCATCGTGGCTCCCCCGTCGACAAATTGAGACGGGTCCTGGGCCTGGTGCCAAAGATCCCTGAGGGTGCCAAGCGGACCCGACCCATACTTGCCCGAGCCGTATACGGGGTTTGCGATCTCAGGGACCACTGGCGGACCTGCTGGTGGGGGCGCCGGCGCCGCCATGGGTACATCCGTGGTCAGCACGGGTTGGCCCGGAGGCGGTGGCGCGCCCGGATCCGCTGGCACCGGCGTCGGGTAGGGCACCTCTGGATCAGCTCCGGCCTGGCCGGCCATGGCGAGGGCACCGCCGGCGATGATCACGCCCGCGACCGCGATCCTCACGGCTTTGGGGGGTGATGTGGCGCGCCGTCGTTCGGTCATGACCTGTTTGTCCTCTCTGGTGGCGCCCGCGTTACTCCTTGAAGGAGCGCCGCAGGAGCACCGGACCCGACTTCCGAGCAAGGCTAGCCCGTCACGCCGTGCGGCGTCACCTCACCACGAGCACCTATTGAGCGCCGACCGCAACCAGAAAGGCGGCTACCGCGATGCCCCAACCGTCACAGCGACCTGGAGATAGCCGATGACCAGCGCGGCACCGAAGTGTAGATCGGTGGTGGTGGCCCAACGTGGACTCCCATCGAGTAGCCGGTATTTGAAGTTTCAAAATCAGATACGAGAGGCAGCTCGGCAGGGTTCACCCGTGGGGACTTGGCCGTCAACCCGACTACGGTGTCGAAGTGGCACCCACGACGGTCCCGAACACGATGCGATATCGCTTAGCGACGACGACCGTCGCGCCATCGCACATTGGGCAGCCGATTGCGCCGAGCGGGTCCTGCCACTGTTCGAGACGAAAGCTCGCTCTGACACCCGTCCACGCGAAGCCATCGCGGGAGCTCGGGCATTCGCGCTCGATGGCAAGCGGACAGCGCATCTCCGGCGTCTCGCCTTGGCGGCTCATGCAGCCGCGCGTGAGGCCGCCGATCCGGTTGCCACGGCCGCCGCTCGAGCCGCGGGCGTCGCAGCGGCGACGCCATACACCCACGCCTTGGCGACGCCTCATCAGTCGAAACATGTTCTCGGGCCTGCGGTCTATCAGGCACAGGCGCGCGAGTTGGCGGCGGGTAATGATCCAAGTGTCGGTGATCAAGAGATCCGCTGGGCGATCGAGCGCGCCTCGTCGACAGTGCGCGAAGTCGTGCGGCGTTTCCCGGCACGCAGCCCTGGCCGCACTCGGCTGGCTACGCTCTATTACCAGCTTGACGTCGATTTCCGCCGCTGACTAGCGCGTAAAGCGCTGCACCCCAGGCTAATTCGATTAGGTCGCCCATTGTCCGGGCTGGTAGTCGCCCGCGGGCTGCTGGAGGATCACGTTCAGTCTGTTGAAGGCGTTGATGAGAGCGATTTGGGAGACGAGGGCGATGAGCTGGTCATCGTCGTAGTGCTTGGACGCGTTCAGCCAGGCCTCGTCTGTGACGCCGCCGCCGTCGGCGATACGGGTTCCCTGCTCTGCGAGCTCGAGTGCCGCGCGCTCGGCCTCGGTGAACACCTTCGCCTCCCGCCATGCGGCCACCAAATTGAGCCGCACCGAGCTCTCGCCCGCTTGTGCGGCGTCCTTGGTGTGCATGTCGAGGCAGACACCGCAGCTGTTGATCTGGCTGGCCCGAATCTTCACCAGCTCCTGAGTTGCCGCGGGCAGGTTCGAGTTGGCGACGACCGTGTTCGCCGAAACGAAATACTTGACGAGTTTCATCGCCATGTCGTTGTTGAACATGTCCAGCCGAGCTTCCATGGTGGCCTCCTTGATTGTTTTCGGCTCTTACGAGTACGACGACACAGCGCCGCGGAATGTCAGGCGACGTGCCAATCTCACAGTTCGGGGTGGTGTTTCGTCGAACAGGTAAGGGAACTCCGACCAAGGGAAGGCTGGCGGCACATGAGCATCCATTCCGGGACCGGGGACGATGCGCTCGACCCGGACCTGAGTGCGTTGGTGAGCGAGCGGCGACAGCTGATCAATCTCACCTACCGGCTACTTGGCTCGTTGTCCGACGCAGAAGATGCGGTGCAGGAGACCTATGCCCGCTGGTATGCGATGTCCCGCCAACAGCAAGAAGAGATCGAATCTCCCGGCGGCTGGCTGATGAAAGTCGCCAGCCGAATCTGCCTTGACCTGCTCGGTTCGGCACGGGCAAGACGGGAGCGCTACGTCGGCGAATGGATCCCTGAGCCGGTGCCCGCACCTACCGAGTGGATCAGCGGGCAGGTCGCCGACCCGGCCGATCGGATCACCCTCGACGAGTCGATCAACATGGCGTTTCTCGTCGTCCTCGAATCGATGACGCCGGCCGAGCGCGTCGCTTTCATCCTTCACGACGTCTTCCGCTATCCCTTCGCAGAAGTGGCGGAGATCGTCGGCCGTACGCCGGGGGCATGCCGTCAGCTGGCCACGTCGGCACGCCGCCGCATTCGTGAATCGCAAACCCCCGCGGCGCCAACAACCCAGCAGGCCGAGATCGTCAAAGCTTTCAAGCAGGCATGGGAAGACAAAGACGTCCACGCTCTTATCGGCCTCCTCGATCCCGAGGCGGTGTCGGTCGCCGACAGCGGCGGCCTCGCCGCGGCCCGCCTACGCCCGATCGACGGCGGCGAGCAGATCGCGCGTGCGTACGTCGCTTTCGCCGGCAGGGCCGCCGAGCTCACGATCCTGGAGCGCACCGTCAACGGTCAGCCCGGCCTCGTGGCTCAGCTCGACGGTGTCACTGTGACGGTGTTCGCATTCGACGTGTCGGGCAACCGGATCAAGCACATCTGGGCAATGCGCAACCCCGAGAAGCTCCGGACCTGGACGATCGGCTGACGTCCGCCAGTACCGTGTAGGCATGCTGGGTCGCGTTGTTAGCAAGTTCCAACGATGGCAGTACCGCGGGGGCCGTCCACGGTGGTCGGCACGCATCACAAACCGGCTGGGCGCCACAATCTTTAGCTCAGGGATCGGACCCCGCCAGGCAGCAACCATTGAAGTCCGCGGCCACAAGTCTGGGCGGATGATTTCGTTCCCGGTCGTTGTCACCGACTACCAGGGCGGGCGATTTCTGGTCGCCATGCTCGGTCAGAACACGAACTGGGTGCGAAACCTGCGCGCCGGCGACAGCCGTGCGGTGTTGCAACGCAGGGCTCGCGAAGAGGTGTCGCTCGTGGAGGACCTCTCTGATAGGCGCCCGGCGATCTTGCGTCGGTACCTCGAACTTGCGCCGGGTGCGCGTCCGTTCTTCCCGATCGACCGTCGCGCATCGCTCAGTGACTTCGAGCGCGTCGTCGACCAGTATCCGGTCTTTCGAATTGACTGATTGCGCGGTGTGCCTGCCCGCCAAGGATCTATTGAGAATTCGTCAAGGATTGCACCGAACGCTGAGCTTCACTTGTGCAACGACGGCGAACACTGGGTCAGGAGATATGAAGACGACCACGATACTGGCGGTCGGGACGGCGTTGACCGCGGCCGCCATCGGAACGGCGACACCCGCACGTGCCTCGACTGTCTACGAGTTCTTTTCCCCGGACGGGAACATCGCCTGCTCGATGACAAGGGCAACCGACGGTGCGGGCAACGTTGCCTGCGACATCCGTGACTACATTTTCAATCCGGTGCCGTGCCCCTCTGACCTGACCGGCAACCGGTTCGTGCTGAACCAAGGCGGCCCCGCTCAGGTGGAGTGTCACACCGGCACGATGGTCGACCCGACTCTGCCCACCTTGAGCTATGAACAGTCGCGAAACGTCGGCCTCATTGACTGCGTGGTACTTCCCGGGAGTCAGGTGGAGTGCACTGACAGGGCTACCGATCACTACTTCCGCATCTTCAGCGATCACTACGAGGTCGGCTGATGACACGAGCCAGTCTGCGCCTCGCCGCGGTCTTCTTCCTTGGCGGTTTGCGTTGGCGCATGCGGGACAACGGAAAGCACGCAGTCGTCAACATCGCCTATGCCCCCGGGCCCCGCGACCCCCGTCACAACGACAACGATGGCCGCCGGCGCGACCACGCCCCCGCCGCCACCAACGCCTGGTCCCCCACCGAATTCCGATCCCGGCTATGAAGAGCTGTGCGACAGCCTGACGTGGCCGCCGCGCATGCCAGCGTTGGTCGGTTTGCTCTTCGACGGCAAATACGAGTTCGGTCAGCTGGCATGCTTGGACAACGCGCGGGCGGTCCGTCCCGACGGCAGGGTCGTCTACGAGCACGGCAGCAGTAGCGGTCTCGGGCACAACCGGATCGTCTCTGTGTCGCCGCCGCCAGGTACACCCATCGGTCGCCACGATCCGGTGACGGTCAACGTTGTCGAAGAGGACGCCGTGCCGCCGTCAGGGCTGCGACCGTGTGATTCGGTCAGCGAATCCGAAGCCTCGGAGCTCCTCGGCGGTTCACCGGTCACCACAGACACTCTCGGAGACCTGAAGGGGTCCACCGATATCTCGTGCGGTTTCACGACCAATGACTCCACCCGGGGAATTAGTTCCTGGCTGGCGCTCATGGACGCCCGGATCATCGACGCCGCAACAGAGTTCGATTTTCAGATGGCACACGGCAACGAGGCCGTCAACACCGTCGACGGCCTTGGCGTCCAAGCGGCCTGCGTATTGCGGAACCATCCGTCCGGAGCGAAGCATCAACTGTGGGTCGTACTGCCCGGTGAACGCATCTATATCGTCAGCGATTCCGGCGACCGAGATAACAGTCCGGTGGACAGGCCCGGCGAGTCGTGTGAGACGCTCACCCAATTCGCACAAACGGCAATCCCGCGGATCGGTTCGTAGACTTGGATCTCTTCTCACACTCATGGACAGCGCTGCGCGCGGCGGTCGCGGAACTCAGGGACGAGGACTTCGAGCTGCCGTCCGGCTGCAGCGGCTGGCTCGTTCGGGATCTGGTGTGCCACTTGATCATCGACGCGCAGGACGTCCTTATCACGCTCGTGACACCCGCCGACCAAGAACCGACCCGCGACGCGGCGGCCTACTGGGAGGTCGCCGAAACGCCGCCGACCGGAGACGACCCGCTCGATGCGCTGATCGTCCGACTGGCCGCCGCATACGAGGACCCGCGGCTGCTCAAGTTCCATTTCGATGACGTCGGTTCCGCCGCAGGTCGCGCCGCGAAACTCGCGGATCCCGATCTCTGGGTCAGTACCCGCGGCGAGGTCTTCACCGCGGGTGACTACCTTTCCGCCTATGTCCTGGAGTGGACGCTGCACCACCTCGATCTGATCACTCACCTAGCGGGCGTGGCGAAACCGCCCTCCGAGGGCCTCGCCCGCTCACGTCAGTTGTTCGAGACGATCGCCGGCGCAACGTTTCCCACGTCGTTCTCCGACGAGGACGCATTGCTGGTCGGAACGGGTCGTCGTACCTCGACCAACACAGAGAAGGCGGACCTCGGCGAGCTGACAGCGAAACTCCCGCTTGTTCTCGGCTGATCGGTCGATAGCAGATGCTGATGCTGTGCACAGTGCGTACCTACTTGGCGAACGAACATCGTAGATATAGCCATTCAGGTCGACAGATGCCGTGCCGTCCGTACTGAGGAAGGAAGTATCGACGATGAAACCAGTCAAGATCGTTGCCGGTCTCGCGATTGTCGGCGGGCTTGCCGCCGGCGCGGTGGGAGTCGGCGCCGGAATGGCCAATGCCGACCCTGGACCCGGCCTTGGCCCGGTCCCCACCGACTGGCGGCCCGGGCCACCTCCCCCGTGGCAAGGGGGCGGACCTGGGTGGGGTGGTCCCGGTCCGGTGGCGTGGGGTCCCCCGCCGCCACCCGTGCCCATTCCAGGAGGGTGGAACGGCGGCTGGGAACCCAACGGCGGCATATGCCTGTTCAACCTGTGCGTCTAGGCATCCACGTTATGCCCCTGTGTCTTAACGAGATTGGCAGAAGCCGGCGTCAATCCTCGTCGTAATATGCTTGATTCGTCCGCACCGGCGGTAGCGGTCGCAGCGGCTCACGCACGCCGCTGCCGTCCTCGGGCGGAGGTTGAAGCCAAACGGTCACCGGATCCCAGCGCCGCAATGGTAGATCGATACGTGAAAGGCTGCTAGAAGAGACTCGATAGGAGCAGTGAGAGGACAACCAGATGGCGGTGCTGACCCCTCAGCTCGAGGACTTCCCGCGGTGGTATCAAGACGTCTTGACCAAGGCGAAGCTGGCCGAGAACGGCCCAGCCCGCGGGACCATGGTCATCCGGCCGAACGGCTATGCGATCTGGGAGCGGATGCAGGCGGAGGTCGACGGTCGGATCAAGGCGGCAGGCGCACAGAACGCCTACTTCCCGTTGCTGATCCCGATGAATTTCTTCGAGCGTGAGGCCGAGCACGTCGAGGGATTCAGTCCTGAACTCGCCGTCGTCACCCATGGCGGCGGCAAGGAGCTGACCGAACCGCTGGCGATCCGTCCGACGAGCGAAGCCGTCATCGGTGAATACATGGGCAAATGGGTCGACAGCTACCGCGATCTCCCGCTGCTTCTCAACCAGTGGGCCAATGTCGTCAGGTGGGAGCTACGCCCGCGAATCTTCTTGCGCACCACCGAGTTCCTGTGGCAGGAAGGCCATACTGCGCACGCAGGAGAAGCAGACGCGCGGCAATACGCCCGCCACATCCTGCACGACGTCTACCTCGAATTCATGCACAGCGTCCTGGCAATGCCGGTGATCGTTGGCAGAAAGACCGCCAAGGAACGGTTCGCAGGCGCGGAAAACACGATGACCTGTGAGGGCGTCATGCGCGACGGCAAGGCACTGCAGATGGCCACGTCGCATGAGCTCGGCCAGAGGTTCAGCCGCGCCTTCAACATCAGCTACTCCAGCGCCGAGGGCGGGACCGAGTTCTGCTGGACCACGTCGTGGGGCGCGTCGACGCGGATGCTTGGCGGACTGATCATGTGCCACGGGGACGACGCCGGGCTCGTCCTGCCGCCGGCGCTGGCACCGGTGCAAGTCGTCGTCGTGGTGGTCAAGGACACCGATAGCGTCGTCACCCGCGCCGCCTCTGTCCTCGTTGACGAGCTGAGGGCGCGCGGTGTGCGGGTGAGCCTCGACGACAACGTCGGCCAGGCGTTTGGCTGGCGGGCCACCGAATGGGACTTGCAGGGGGTGCCGATCCGGGTGGAACTCGGCCCACGGGACCTCGCGGAGAATGCCGCCCTGCTCTACCGGCGGGACACCCGCGACAAGATCAAGGTGGGTCTCGACAACGTCGTCGACGAGGCACAGCGGCTGACCGGCCGGATCCAGACGGACATGTTCGAAGCCGCGACGACACGCCGCGACGACTTCGTCGTCGACTGCACCACCCTCGACGAGGCGCGCGACGTGGCGCAGACCGGCGTCGCCCGCTTGCCATGGGAACTGGTCGGCACCTCCGGCGAGCAGGACCTCGCCACCAACGGAATCACTGTGCGGTGCCTGCAGCTCAGCGACGGATCGCTGCCCGAGACCGATGATGACGCCGGTGCGCTGGCCTATGTTGCCCGCGCGTACTGAGTTGCCCGAGTACTTTCCCTATATGGACCTTGGGGGTAGGACGGCACTTCTGACCGGCGCGACCGGCGGCCTTGGGCAGGCGATCGCCACGGCGCTTGCCGCACGCGGAGCGAGGCTCATCCTGAGTTCACGCAAGACGGAGGAGTTGGTGAAGCTCGCCAGATCGCTGCCGGGCGGAGGGCACACGACGCTAACGTCCGACCTCGCCGACGAAGGCGCGGCGCTCGCGCTCCTGGAGCAGGCCGGCGACATCGATGTGCTGGTCGCCAATGCTGCGCTCCCCGCATCCGGCCTGCTGGACGGCTTCAGTCAAGACGAGATCGGCCGGGCGCTGCGCGTCAACCTCGAATCACCTGTGCGGATGACTCGTCGAACTGCTGCCCCAATGGCAGGAAAGGGGCAGCGGGCACTTCGTCTTCATCTCCTCAATCTCGGGTTTCGCCTCCACCCCGAGGGCGTCCCTGTACGCCGCGACGAAGTTCGGCCTGCGCGGCTTCGCGCTGAATCTACGAGAGGACCTGCGCGGCACCGGCGTTGGCGTTTCGGTCATCACACCCGGCGCGATTCGTGACGCCGGGATGTTCGCCGATAGCGGCGCCGCGCCGCCGCCCGGGCTTGGCACGGGAACACCCCAGCAGGTCGGCAATGCCGTGGTGCGCGCGATCGAGCACGACAAGTCGGAAATCAGTGTGGCGCCACTTCGTCAGAGGGCGCTCGCCCGCTTCGCGATGATGGCCCCCGAGATCTCCGGTCGACTGGCGGGCTCGACCGCTGCGAAGGCGGCAGACGCGATCGCCTCGGGCCAGACCGACAAACGATAGGGCCGTGGCGAATACGAGCCCCGCGGGAGACCCGGTTCAGCTGGCGGCTGGCCACGTCGGATCCACCGTGGAGCAACTCGAACGTCGCATCCACGCGCGCTTCGGCGAGCGGGGACTGACCAAAGCGGCACGCGATCTGGGGAGCCTGGTCGACCTCGTCCAAAGCGAAGCCGGCCAATCGCGCGATCGTCTTCGGCGCACGAAATTCGCGGCCAGGGCAGTGGGCATCGTCATCGTCGGGGCGACACTGATCGCGCTGGCCCTCAGCCTTCGCTCTGCCGCGGTGGACGGCCTCGCACACACCGCAGACTGGGTTCCGTTGGTTGAGAGCGTCGTCAACGACCTCGTTTTCGCCGCGCTTGCGGTGGTGTTCCTCTGGTTCTTTCCCGAGCGCCTCGAGCGGCGCGCCTTGCTGCGGCTGTTGCACCGGCTGCGCTCGCTGGCCCACGTGATCGACATGCACCAGCTCTCGAAGGATCCCGAGCAGACGAGCCCGAACTACACGCCGACCGCTGAGAGCGTTCGGCACGGTCTCGACGTCGAACAGCTGCACCACTACCTCGACTACTGCTCGGAGATGCTGAGCCTGACGGCCAAGACTGCCGCACTCTGCGCCGAGCACAGCACCGATTCCGTCGTGCTCGAAACCATCGCCGACATCGAGACGCTGACCACCGATCTCTCGAACAAGATCTGGCAGAAGATCTCGCTACTCCCCCGCACTTAGGCTGGCGCTGAGGGATATTCGGGTGTCCAGCGAACCTGTGCGATCCGGTCGCTCAATTCCTTGTCGCTGCGTTTCGGGGCGACACCGTCGGCGACGGCTTGAACACCGACGGCGTGCGCGATGCGGATCGCGACGTCGGGTACGTCCGACCACGCCGGCAGCAGCGGCTGGTTCGGGTCGGTGAGGGCGGGCGAGGCGTCGCCGAGCGTCGCCGCTGCTACCCGCATCATCTCGTCGGTGACTCGAGTGGCCTGCGCCGCGGTGACGGCAAGGCCCATCGCGGGAAAGATGTAGACGTTGTTGCACTGCGCGATCGGCCGTTCCACACCATTGCGCTGCAGCGGTGCAAACGGTGAGCCGGTGGCGATCAGCGCACGGCCATCGGTCCATTCGTCCAATTCGGCGGGATGCGCTTCGGCTCGGCTCGTCGGGTTGGACAGCGGGAAGATGATCGGCCGATCGGTCTTACCCGCGAGCTCGCGCACGATTGGCTCCGTGAACGCGCCCGCCGCGGTCGACAGCCCAAGCAGGACGCCGACGTCGACGTGGTGCACGACGTCGGCAAGCTGAGCCGGACCCGCGAGGCCCCAGTCCCCCACGCGGTTCGACGGCTGTGCGAACTTCCGTTGCTCCTCGGACAGATCCGTGCGGTCGTCAGTCAGCAGACCCTGGATGTCGACGACCCAGATCCGCGCCGACGCCTCCTGCTCGGACAGTCCCTGCGCGACCATCTCGCGCTTGACCATGTCCAGGACGCCGATTCCCGCCGAACCTGCGCCGAGCATCACGACCTGCTGCTGCGACAGCGGGCGGCCCGCGACCTTCGCGGCGCCGTACAGCGCGCCGAGGGCGACGGCGGCGGTGCCTTGTATGTCGTCGTTGAAGGTGAGCAGCTTGTCGCGGTAGCGCTCGAGGATCGGCAGCGCGTGCGCGGTGGCGAAGTCTTCCCACTGCAGCAGGACGTCGGGCAGCTCTTCCTTCACGGTGTCGACGAATTCGTCGATGAACGCGTAGTAGTCCTCGTCGCTGATCCGCCGGTGCCGCCAGCCGAGGTATTGCGGGTCTTCCAGAAGTTCGACGTTGTCGGTCCCTACATCGAGGACGATCGGAAGCGTGCGGGCCGGGTCAATCCCCCCGATGAGGGTGTACAGCGAAAGCTTGCCGATCGGGATACCCATCCCGCCGATGCCCTGGTCGCCGAGTCCGAGGATGCGCTGCCCGTCTGTCACCACGATCACGTCGACGTCGCGATGGGGACGGTTACGCAGCACTTCACGAAGGTGGGCGCGTTCCGGGTAGGACACGAAGAGTCCCCTTGGCCGCCGGTAGATTTCGCTGAAGCGCTGACACGCCTCACCGACGGTCGGGGTGTACACGATCGGCATCGTCTCGGGGATGTGGTCGAGCAACACCCGGTAGAACAACGTCTCGTTGCGCTCCTGCAGCGCGCGCAGGTAAATGTGTTGGTCGAGACCCTCACGGCGGGTGGAGAATTCATTCCAGCAGTGCTCGACCTGCTGCTCGAGGGTCTTCACCGCGGTCGGGAGCAGACCCAGCAGACCGTGCTCGTGGCGTTCGGCGTCCGTGTACGCCGTGCCCTTAGTGGTCAGTGCGTCGAACAGCTTCTCCTGACCCGTCTTCTCCTTGGCCACAGCGACACGCTATCCCGTTCGGGACGGTACGGCCGAAGTTCAGTACTCGATGATCCGCGACAGGTAGGGCGCCATTCCGTTGGTGCGCACCGCCGAGACCGTGACGGCGGGGTCGGTGGCCTCGACCATCTGGCCGTTGCCAACAAACATCGCGACGCTTTGGCTGCCTTCGGGACCGTAGAAGATCAAGTCACCGGGGAGCGCCTGCGATGGCAGGATCTTGCGGCCAACCTTGTACTGCTCGCCCGAGGAGCGCGGCATCTTGATCCCGACGCCGCCGAACGCGTAGACCACCAGACCAGAGGCGTCGAATCCGACTCTGCTGACACGGGGTGGTTCGACGACAGGGGCAGCGACAGGGACAGTGGTGAGGCCAGGGACAACCATGTTGTTCGACAATGGATCGGCGCCGACGCCCGCGTCCGCGCCGGGCGTGGGCGTCTCCACCGCCACGGTGCCGAGGCTGGGGCCTGCCATGTTGCCGCCGCCATATGCGAACGGCACGCCGCGCTGTGAAAGCGCCCGCGCGATTACGGCATTGATCGCTTGTTGGCGGGTCGAGTCGGCCATCGCAATACCTGGCGTCGCGACCAACAACGCCAGAGCGATCATCACGGCGTAGATGCGTCTCATAGGAACTTCCTTTGCTTGGGCGCCATCGTCGCCACTAAATTAACTCCTGTCACTATATTCACTTCTGCAACAGCAAACGCCAGCCAGGCCAACTTTCCCTGGTCGGCGACGGATTCTTTGTCGTACCGTGACCACGCCGCCGACTGTTCGTAACCGAGCCCCGAATTTCGCAGGGCTGGTTGTGGTTTCGCTCACAAGTCGACTCCCCTAGCGTTGTGTCCATGACCCGGTTCCATGACCAGGACCTCACCGGCGCGCGATTCGAACGCGTCAGTCTTCGGGACGCCCAGATGAAGGGAGTCGATCTCACCGGTGCCCGGATGCGCGGCGTCGAGCTCGTCGATGTCGAGATCAACGGCGAACTGCAGAACGTCGTGGTCAACGGTGTCGACATCGGACCGCTCGTCGAGGCCGAACTGAACCGCCGCATGCCAGAACGCGCGAAGATGCGACCCGACGACAGCGACGGTTTCCGCGAGGCCTGGACCATTCTGGAGCAGCTCTGGAAGGGCACCGTCGCGCGCGCGATGACGTTGCCCGAAGCGTCGCTACACCGCAGCGTCGACGACGAATGGTCCTTCATTCAGACCCTGCGGCACCTCAACTTCGCCAGCGCAGCCTGGGTGGCCCGGATGGTGCGGGGCACGGCGTCGCCATGGCACCCGTTGGATCTGCCGTGGGACGAGGCGCCCGGTTGGGATGGCATCCCGTGGGATCGCGAGGCGCGACCCTCACTCGACGAGGTGCTCACGGTCCGACGCGAACGCCAGGCGATGGTCCGTCACGTCCTTGAATCACTGAGCGACGCGCAGCTCGCCGCCGACGTGACCCGCACCGAGCCCGGCTGGCCGCGGATGGAGAACTTTCCCGTGAAGGAATGTCTCCGGATCGTGCTCAACGAGGAGTGGCAGCACCGGCTCTACGCCGAACGTGATCTGGACACGCTCGAGACGGTTGGCTGACGAAGCTACTTCGGCCCCGGCAGTCGGAGAACCAGTCGCGCTCCGCCCAACGGGCTGGCCTCCAGGGCGGCTGTACCGCCGTGAATCTCGGCCTGTTGGGCTACCAGGGCCAGCCCGAGACCCGAGCCCGACCGGGCCGCCGTTGAACCGCGGGAGAACCGCTCGAACACCGCCGCCCGTTCGTCTTCGGGCACGCCGGCGCCGTTGTCATCGACGGCGATCTCGACACCGTCGCCGGAACTCTCTGCGCTGAGCCGGATTTCGGTGGCGCTGCCGTGCTTGACCGCGTTGGTGATCGCGTTGTCGATCACCAACCGCAGGCCCGCGGGCATTCCCACCATGAGCACCGTGGTCGAAGAGGCCAGCGACACATGCAGATTGGGGTAATTCCGCATCGCGTCGTGCGCAGCGCGGTCGAGCAGCTCTGTGATGTCGACAGGGACGAAGTCGTCGACGGTGGTCAACTCGCCCTGGGCGAGGCGTTCGAGCGCGGTGAGCATCGCCTCAATACGGCTCTGCGTCCGAATGACGTCGCCGACAACTTCCTTTCGCTGCTCGTCGCGAAGGTCGAGAGTGGACAGCACCTCGAGGTTGGTGCGCATCGCCGTCAACGGCGTTCGCAGTTCATGGGACGCAACCGCCGCGAAGTCGCGAGCCGATTCCAGCGCGGCCCTGGTGCGCTGCTGCTCGTCGCCGATGCGGGCGAGCATCCCCTCGACGGCCTCGGCGATCTCGACGGCCTCCTGGACGCCGCGCACTTGAACTTCGTCGGGTTTGGACTGGGCGTTGATCGCGCGGGCCTGCTGGGCCAGCAGGCGGAAGGGGTTGATCATGATCAACCACATCACCCAGCCCACCAGGACAGTGCCAACGATCACGCCGCCGCAGATCAGCAACACCCGCCGGTGAAGTTCGTCGATGCGATGCTGCGTCTCGGCCAGCGGCGCGCCGACGGCGATCGACGCCACTCCAGCCGAGAAGGTTCGGACGCGGTACTCGACGCCGTTGATCGTGGTGTTGGCGTAGCCGTTCTCGAACTGCGGCAACACGACGTCGCTGGGTACGGACGCGATGGCGTTCCTGACCCGCGCGGTGCGGACCAGGCCCCCATTCAGGGCGGGCTGGTCGACGGCCGCGTCCTGCTGGGCGTTGCGCAGAAGTGTGCTGATGTCACCCAGACTGCTCACCGAATCGAGCCGCCGGTCCACCTGGCTGTACTGGTCGTTGTTGACCCCGAACCACACCCACGCACCGAGAGTGATGACCAGGGCGACGACCGACAGCGCTGCGACGATCACGATGATGCGCAGCGAGAGTACGCGCGTCAGCAGCACATTTAGCCGCTGGCCGCGAAGCACTAGGACGCTCGCAGCGCGGGAGAGTACATGCCTGTCATCTTGCCCGACGCCCGAGCGCGACAGCTTGCTGATTACGCCATCGTCGGCGAAACCCGCGCCGTAAGGTCGGTGACGTAGCGGTCCAGCTCAACGGGAGTCTCGCTGAACAAGGGGGTTTACCACATGGCCATCGTCGAAGCGGATGCACAGCCCCAGACACCATTCGACAAGGACGTCGTCGCGACGCAGCGATACATGGATAGTCCACGCTTCGAGGGCATCATCCGTCTCTACTCGCCCCGCCAGGTTGCAGAGCAGCGCGGGACCATCCCCGCGGACTACACGGTCGCGCGCGAGGCCGCGGAGGCCTTCTATCCGCGCCTGCGCGAGCTGTTCGCCCAGAAGAAGAGCATCACCACATTCGGCCCCTATTCGCCGGGGCAGGCCGTGGTCATGAAGCGGATGGGCATCGAGGGGATCTACCTCGGTGGTTGGGCGACATCGGCCAAGGGCTCCATCAGCGAGGACCCGGGCCCCGATCTGGCCAGCTATCCGTTGAGCCAGGTGCCCGACGAGGCCGCCAGCCTGGTGCGGGCGCTGCTCACCGCCGACCGCAATCAGCAATACCTGCGTCTGAAGATGACTGACGAGCAACGCGCCGCCACCCCGGCCTACGATTATCGGCCATTCATCATCGCCGACGCCGACACCGGCCACGGCGGTGATCCCCACGTGCGCAACCTGATTCGGCGTTTCGTCGAATCCGGCGTGCCGGGATACCACATCGAGGACCAACGCCCGGGCACGAAGAAGTGCGGTCATCAGGGCGGCAAGGTTCTTGTCCCGTCGGACGAACAGATCAAGCGCCTCAACACTGCCCGCTTCCAACTCGACATCATGCGGGTGCCCGGCATCATCGTGGCGCGCACGGATGCCGAGGCCGCCAACCTGCTCGAGAGTCGCGCCGACGAGCGCGACCAGCCGTTCCTCCTTGGCGCCACCAACCTCAAAATCCCGTCGTACAAGGCCTGCTTCCTGGCGATGATGCGACGGTTCTATGACTCGGGAGTCACGGACCTGAGGGGACATCTTCTCTACGCGCTTCCCGACGGCGAGTACGCCGCAGCCGATGCATGGCTGCAGCGCCACGGCATCCAGGACGCGATCGCCGCCGCCGCCAAGACGTGGCAGGACGGCGCCGACGAATCAGTCGACGCCCTGTTCGACAAGGTCGAGTCACAATTCGTCGACGTCTGGCAGGTCGACGCAGGCCTGCAGACCTATGGCGAGGCCGTCGGGGACCTGCTCGACTTCCGCGAGAAGGAGGGCGAGCCCGCGGAGATGAGCGCCGCGGAATGGCGGAAGTTCGCCGCCAAGGCATCGCTGTACACCGCGCGGGAGAAGGCGAAGGAGCTCGGCGCCGACGTCGCATGGGACTGCGAGCGGGCGAAGACCCCGGAGGGCTACTACCAGATCCGCGGCGGCATCCCGTACGCGATCGCCAAGTCGCTGGCCGCGGCTCCCTTCGCCGATATCCTCTGGATGGAGACGAAGACGGCCGATCTGGCCGATGCGAAGCAGTTCGCCGACGCGATCCACGCCGAGTTCCCCGACCAGATGATGGCCTACAACCTGTCCCCCTCGTTCAACTGGGACACCACCGGCATGACCGACGACGAGATGCGGGCGTTCCCTGAGGAACTCGGCAAGATGGGCTTCGTCTTCAACTTCATCACCTATGGCGGGCACCAGGTCGACGGCGTCGCCTGCGAGGAGTTCGCCACCTCGCTGCGGCAAGAGGGCATGCTCGCGCTGGCCCGCCTGCAACGCAAGATGCGACTCGTCGAATCTCCTTACCGCACACCGCAAACCCTGGTCGGCGGGCCGCGCAGCGACGCCGCGCTGGCCGCCTCGTCCGGTCGCACGGCGACCACCAAGGCGATGGGTGAAGGCTCAACGCAGCATCAGCACCTCGTTCAGACCGAGGTGCCGAAGAAGCTGCTGGAGGAATGGCTTGCGCTGTGGAGCGACCACTATCAGATCGGAGAGAAGCTTCGGGTGCAGCTTCGGCCGCGGCGCGCGGGGTCCGACGTGCTGGATCTCGGTATTTACGGCGACGGCGACGAACCGTTGGCCAACGTCGTCGTCGATCCGATCAAGGATCGGCACGGCCGCAGCATTCTCACGGTGCGCGACCAGAACACGTTCTCCGAGAAGATGCGCCAGAAGCGCCTGATGGACTTGATCCACGTCTGGCTGATTCATCGCTTCAAGGCCGAGATCGTGTACTACGTGACGCCGACCGAGGACAACATCTATCAGACCGAGAAGATGAAGTCCCACGGAATCTTCCGCGACGTGTACCAGGAGGTCGGCGAGATCATCGTCGGCGACGTTAACCAGCCGCGCATCGACGAGTTGCTTGCGCCCGACCGCGAAGCGCTGCAGCGGTTGATCCGCAAGGAAGACTAGGAACCCTCAGTACGGAGACGCTTGCAGGGCAAGGCTGAGAACGAGATACGCCATTGTCAACAGCGAGTTCAGCACCAGCAGTATCAGGCCCGCGACGATCAGCCAGCGCACGGCCCGACGGCGGCCGCGCTTATGCTTTGCGAGGCGCTCCTCGCGCAGTAGCTCCGTGGCGGTGAGCGCGAAATTGACATCCGTACACTCGTCGTCCCCCGCCCTCGCGCCCGCCGCGATCTGCTGAAGGCGCAGCGCGGGGATAGCGACGCCGACGTCACCGAAGCGCCGACTCAATCGTCGCGCCTGGCTCCGGGTCAACGCCCGATCCCCCATCAACATGGGGTGCGACGGGCTCGTCACGAGCAATAATTTTAGTTCGGCGCGCACCATCCGACTGCGTGTTTCGCCTTTTGGTGCGCGCTAGGGAGACGTTCCCGAGCTTGATGACGAGCCGTCCGAGGCCGATGCATCCGATGCGGTGCCGTCGGAGCCGGTGTCGTCCGACGTCGTGGAATCTGTCGGCGCCGTCGGGTCATTCGTGCTGGAGGGTTGGGTGGCTGGGGCATCTGAGGTGGGCTCGGCCGACGCGGTCGGCTCGGCCGACGCAGCAGGCTGACTCGACGGGGTTGGGGTTGGCTCGCTCGAAGGCGTCGCGCTGATCGGCGGTGGCGGGGGCGCCGTTGGTGCTGCCCCCGAAACTTGGGTGACCGCAACCGAACTACTTTGTGAATTGGTCGGCGGCGCCGTCGTATCTGGAATCGTACCGGGTTGGTCCGCTTCGACGATGGCCTTGATCTGCTCCTCGTACGCATCTAGCTTGGCGTCGATCTCGTCCGGCGGCACCTCCCCCGCTTCAATAGCTTCTCCATACGCGGCGATCTCGGCCCACAGCTCGTCGAGGCGTGCCTTGGCGTCGTCCGACAGGGGCTCGTCGAGGGTGATGAAGAGCTGCCGGGCGAGGGCGTACGTCATGCAATTGGCGCAGTCGTAGTTCAGTGCACCGGCGAGGTTCTGCGGCGCCACCACGTTGTCGTCCGTCTCGTCGGAGTCGACGACGAAAACGACCTGGAAGGCGACGGCGACCGCGGCACACGAATCGCATGACGCGAAGGCCTGAGCCTCGTTGACATTCATCGCGTCCGAGTTGTCCTCCACCCACACCATGGCGAAGGCCGCCTCGTAGACGACGGTGTCATCGGTCGTGTTCACCGCGAGCGCCTGGCTGTCGCCGGGCTCGGGGGCCAGCGGCTTGTTAACCGGGAAAACCCAACCTTCATCGGCCGAAGTCGTTGGCGCGGAGATGAATCCGCCGCCTCCGCCGCCGACCGCAGGCCCCGATACCGGCTTGGGGATGAGGATGACCGCCAGCTGGGGCGAACGTTGTGTCGGCAACGGTGTCCGGGTGTCCCACACGGTCTGCATGACACCGCGCTGCCCCTTGGCAAGTGAGGTCGAGGCCAGTTGCGGCGAGGCCGACTTCTGCGGCGGACTCCTCATCGGCTCAACGCCAAGGGCGTAGACGATGTCGCCAATCGCGCCGCGCTCCCCGGGCTGGATCGGGCGGTAGTTGCTGTCGTGCGGGAACCACGCGTACGCGATCGCACCGAGAATTGCGGTGCCGAACAGGACGGCCAGCGCTCGCATCAGCGGCTTGCCCGTCGTGCTTCGCCACGCGCCGCTGGCGCTACGTCGCGCGAGCCGGACGAGCAGATAGATGACGCCGGCCACGGGTATGACGATCGCGATCATCGCCAGCACCCTGGCGATGGATTGGATCATGTCGCCGTCGGCCCACGCGTCGATCAGCACGTCGCGTTGCTTACCGAGACTTGCCCACGCGGTGCCCAGCACGCGGGGCAGCGCGATGATCGCCGTGGCGAGAGCGCTCAAAAGCAGTGGAATTACGACCATTACCCACAGGGTCACCACGATGCGCGCCCACGGTTTGAGCAGGCGAGCCTGCGGGTCGCCCCACCGCCACGGCAATGTGCCGAGAAGCGTTGGCTTGATGCGGGAGTAGAGGTCCGGCACGCCGGTGATGTCGGCGAGCACGTGGTAGCCGTCGAATCTCACCATCGGGGCGAGCTGACGGAGCATCTGCAAGATCTGGGTCGCGACGACAAGGAGCAGCGCGTCGTAGCGCAGCCACCACCACAAGCCGGTGATCGCAACCGCGACGATCGCGTTGAAGTAGAGGCCGCCGAGATCGGTTCGCACCCGACCGCCGCGTCCCAGTCGGTACGAGTCGGTGACGTCGGTGTAGAAAGCGGGCCAGACCAGGTAGACGCCGAAGCCCATCACGCCTGGTGTCGCGCCGCCATATCGCGCCGCTGCTGCGTGCCCGAACTCGTGGAAACCCGCTGACAAGATGGTGACCGCGAAGACCAGGATCAGCAGTCCCGGCCGCTCGAAGGCGTCATAGGCCGCCGAGGCCAGCCCTTTGTGAAAGAACACCCACCAGCAGATGACGGCGAATGCCGCGAGGACGGGAATCGCCATCCACGGCCGGAACAGAAACCGGAACGGGTCAGTCAGCCGACGTGTGCGGTCGGGATCGGTGACCGCGTAGCGAAAGCGTAATCCCAGCAAGGGCTCTCGCTTCTTCACCGAAGGCTGGCTGCCGTCCGAGCCGACCAGAAGTCCGAGTGGCCGTAGCTTCTGGTCTACAAACAGCGAGATGTTGTCTTCGCTGACGTCGCGGCCCGTCGACTCCGATACGGCCTCGGCCACCTCTGCCGGGGTACGGCGGCCGTCGACCTCCTGCAGTATTGCGTACAGCAGCGGGGTGAGCTGGATGGCCTGGCCGTCGACCCGGCGGGCAAGAGACGGCGGGCTGCGGTAACCGGAGCCCGCCATCTCCCCGATGAGCTCGACACCGTCAGCTCGCTGCAGGCCGACTTGTGTCGGCCGTGCATCCATGGTGGTCACGTCGAGGGTTCCTCAGCGTCAGCCGGCGGAGCTACCGCCACTAGTGCCACCGCTCGTCCCACCGGAATCACCGCCGCCAGCACCACCTGTCGCTGCACCAGTGGTCGCGGCACCGGTGGTGGCGCCGGCAACTTCACCCTGAGAAATGTCGGAATCCTGGTTGGCCGTTGCGTTGGCCGAACCAACGATGCTCTGCTCGATGATCGCGTCCTGTTCCGAAACCGCGATGGCGTCGGAGTCGACCGAACCGATGTTGGCGGCGACGCTGGCGCTGATCGGCGCGGCGACGTTGGCGTTGGCGGCGACGGCACCGGCGATCGGGGCGGCGAGGTCGGTGTCGAGATCGACATCGACGTTGACGTTGAGCAGGTTGCCGTCGAGCAATCCGCCCGTACTCGTATCTACTGTGGTGCCGTCGTCGGTGGGCTCGCCGGTGGGTGGTGGTGTTGTGCCGTCGTCGACGGGCTCCTCGCCCTGGTCGATGCTGCTGATCTGGTTCGAGGTCGCGTTGGCATCGATCGGGTTCGCATCGGTGCCCAGTGTCTGGGTGATCATCGCGCCCTGGTCGACCGATGCCTGCGCACCGGAGCCGGAAGACAAAACGTTGGCGCTCGCAGCCGCATCGATCGGCGCTGCGACGTTAAGGTTGGCCGCGGCCGCCAGGTCGATCGGCGACGCGGCATCGATCGCGACATCGATGTCGGCGTTGAGGTCGAGGATTGATACGACCTCCTTGTCAGGAAGCGCGATGCCGATCTCGGCCTGCAACTCCTCGGGTGTCAGTCCCTGCTTACTCATCGCTGGCTCTCCTGTTTCCCTCCCGCACCGGCGTTTGCCGACGTCGAGTCATCCGCTGAACAGTTCGTGCGGGCCCGAGTACCCAGTTGTCCTCATGATCAACAGAAAATTCACACAGAAACTTAAGTGGGGCGCAGATTCCGCTGGTGAGGCGATGATTTGGGAGACGGTCTTAGCGGTCGATTTCGAACGGTTCGTTTGCGTCCGCAATCTTCACGAAGTTGTGTGGCGGCAAGTCACGTCGAAGTCCATCGACCGGTCTTTGCCATCGGGCCGCAATCGAAGGGAGGCGGAGTGTCAGCCGATACATTTAGCCCACCATGCCAACCGACGCCGGACACGCCCCGTTCCTGCTGTTGTCGATCCGCGCCGAGGACGCGGCGGCCGACGACGAGTATGCGGCGATGATGCGCTTCGCCGGGCTGGACACGAACGGGATGCACCGCATCCGGCTGACCCACGAGCCGTTGGGAGACATCGCCCTCGCCGACTGGTCCGGCGTCATCCTTGGCGGCGGACCGTACAACGTCAGCGACGCGGCGGAATCCAAATCGGAGACGCAGCGACGCGCGGAGTCCGAGCTGTTGGCACTGATCGCTCGCATCGTCGAGCAAGACTTTCCGTTTCTCGGCTGCTGCTACGGCGTCGGCACGCTTGGAACCGTCATCGGCGCTACCGTCGACCGCACCTATCCTGAGCCGGTCGGTGCCATGACTGTCACGCTCACCGAGCAGGGCCGCCGCGATCCGTTGTTCGCTGATCTGCCCGACGTCTTCGATGCATACGGCGGGCACAAGGAAGGTGCGAGCGCGCTGCCACCGGGCATCGAGCCCCTCGCACACTCGGCCGACTGCCCGGTCCAGGCTTTCCGTGTTGGCGACAACGTCTATGCCACGCAGTTTCACCCCGAACTCGACGAAGCCGGGATCTGCACGCGGATCGACGTCTACAAGGACTATGGCTACTTCGCCCCCGATGCGGCTGACGCGCTGAAATCAGCTGCACGGCAACGCAGCATCGAGTATCCGCCGACGATCCTCCGTAGGTTCTCCGAGCGGTACGCGCGACCGGTGTGACGGCCGCCCGCGCTCGTGCGCCAGTCCCGCGAAACGGTGCATTGACTCAGGCACGTGACAAATCTCCTAGGGTTTGCTGCTATACCCGGCTGGCATCTTTGGGTCCGAGCGCCGGCCCCCGCCGAGGGGCTGAAATTCATGGCAAATTCATAGTCTTCTAGAAATTGTAATCGGCGTCAATTAGCAGCGTTACAAACATTACTGAATTTGACAACTGGTGGTGTCAAGACTCTGTCCGTATTACGAAGGTTACCCGGCAATATCCCGCCAACCACATTTGGCGGCTTTAGCGTGGCTGAAGGGCTGAAAACCCCTAGTACAGCAAGGATTTGACGGGCCGAGACACATCGGTGTGCTAGCCGTTGCGGGCGTGAGCGGTCCGTGTTATTAGCCCTGGAGTTTTGCCGAGTATTGTCCCGAACACGGCCAGCCAGCAATGGCGCAATTCCAGCAAACGCCGCGGTATTAGCCCTTCATCTTTGACCCCAAATCGCGAAATCCGTAGTTGCACAATTGTGTTTGATTCCTGCTATTTTCTCGCGCATGCCAATTGCGGGACCTCCCCTAACCGGCGGGCTCCGTGTGGCATCGCCGGGCGGGCCAGTCGCGCAGCGGCCGGCGAACCGCTCCCGCGCCTCGCGGACGACGACTGTCCCTGGCACTCAAAGCCATTCGGCGGCCCCTCCTCGATGACGTCGACGTCGTCGGGAGTGGGGTCACGAGCTGACGAACACGAAAGGAAAACGCATGTTCTTAGGCACGCTTGAAGACTGGACAGCAGAGGGCACCGTCGTGTCCTGGTATCCCACCGAGGCCAGCTATGCGAGCGCCGCCGACGCGGCCCCTCACCCGGCGCCCCTTAGCTATCAGCAGTCACAACACCTTCAGTACTACCGTAGGCAGACGAGTTTGGGCCGCGATATCCCGCGGTTGTGCATCGGCGTTTGGGAGATCATGGGCGTCTGCGACATCGACGCAATGACCGAGGCCGTCAACGCCCATGTGCGCCGCCACGATACGTACCATGACCGGTTCGGCTTCGGTGAGAAGGACGAGATCCACCGTTATGCCATCGCGGATCCTGAGGCCATCACGCTTGCGCCGACCGACCATGGCCGGATGACTCCGCCGCAGATCCGCAAGCTGATACTCGACACCCCGGACCCGCTGCAGTGGGATTGCTTCACCTTCGGGATCATCCAGAGCGAGGATCGCTTCATGGTCTATATCGCCATCGACCACCTGCGGGCCGATGGAATGTCGGCCGGCGTGATCTTCCTCGACATCCAGACCACGTACTTCGCGGCGTTGGAAAACACCCCTGCCGCGCTGATTCCCGCGGCGAGCTATCGCGACTACTGCGACAACCAGCGCGCGTACGCCGCGGGCCTGGATGAGGAGTCGCCCCAGATCCAGTCGTGGCGAATCTTTGTCGACGCGAACGGAGGAGGGCTGCCCGCGTTCCCGCTGGAATTGGGTGACGCGGCGGCCGACACCCCCGGGGTCATCGACGTCTTCGACCTGATCGACGACGAACAGGGGCTGCGGTTCGAGTCGGCCTGCCGCGCGGCGGGAGCACGGTTCAGTGGCGGGGTGTTCGCGTGCGCCGCGATGGCCGAGCACCGATTGACCGGTGCCGCCACATACTTCGGCCTCACGCCGTTCGAGAACCGGCGAGACCCCGCATTTGCGACCGCCGTCGGATGGTTGGCGAGCTTCGTCCCGCTGGCGATACCGACCGGTGGCGCGCCGTTCGATGAGGTGGTGAGCTCCGCGCAGACATCGTTCGACGCGAACACCGCGCTCGGTGCGGTCCCCTACTACCACCTGCTCGAGATGCCGGCGGTGTCGTCGCGACCTCTTGAGGCGCCGGACCGGCCCGTTCCGATGCTGTCCTACATCGACATCCGCAAGCTGCCGTTCAGCGACTACTGGGATGGACTGCGGATCGGCATCTGGGGTGATAACCGGCTGTCGGAGGCGGTATGCATGTGGGTCAACCGCATGCATGACAGAACGCAGTTGGTGGTCGCCTACCCGGGCACCGACGTCGCTCGCGAGTCGGTTCTGCGCTACGTCGAAGCCATGCGGGCCGAGTTCGCCCGGGTGGCCGACGGCGTCGAGCAGTACACGCATGCCTGACGTTGCGATCGAATGCCGCGATCTCGCGAAGTCGTTCGGTAAGTCCGATAAAACGATGCCCGCCTTGCAGGGCGTGAGCTTCACCGTCGCGCGAGCGTCGGTGTGTGCGCTCCTCGGCCACAACGGGGCCGGGAAGACCACGACGATCAACATCCTGTCCACCCTGGTGTGCCCGACCGCGGGGTCGGCAAGCGTCGCGGGATTCGACGTCGAGCGTCAGTCGGCCGAGGTCCGCTCGAGTATCGGTGTGACGGGGCAGGACGCCGCCCTCGACGAATTCCTCACCGGCCGTGAGAATCTGATGCTCTTCGGCCAGCTGCGAGGGCTGCGGCACAGGCCCGCGCGACGGCGGGCCGACGAATTGATCGAGCGGTTCGACATGGGCCACGCCGCCGACCGGCGGGTGTCCACCTATTCCGGCGGAATGCGCAGGCGTATCGACATCGCCGTCGCACTGGTGGTCCCCCCGCGGGTGCTTTTCCTTGATGAACCGACGGCCGGCCTCGATCCGCGCAGCCGCCGCGACGTTTGGGACCTGGTGTCAGCGCTTCGGCATCAGGACGTCACCGTGCTGCTGACCACGCAGTACCTCGAAGAGGCCGACGTGCTGAGCGATTCGATAGTCGTGCTGAACTCCGGGCGGGTAGTGGCCAGTGGGACGGCCGATGCGCTGAAGTGCCGCGTCGGCGTCAGCTACTGTCAGGTGACGCCCGCGGATCCGGTGAATCTGCCCGAGATCGCCACGGCATTAGCGGATTTCGCGGGATTCGGTGCAGGATGCGACACGCTGATCGACCACCAGGCGGCCGCGGTGTCGGTGCCTGCACCCGACGGCGTGGTGACGTTCGGCGAGGTGTTCCGCCGGCTTGACGGGCTCGGCATCGAACTCGCCGACATCTCATTGCGGAAGCCGTCGCTGGACGAGGCATTCCTGAGCCTGACGTCACCCCGTCACCGTATGAGTGCCCTGTCGGCACTCACCCTGCGCACGTTTTCAGGCACGCTGCGCGATGCCGACCTGCTCTTCGCAGTGCTCGCCCCGGTCGGCTGCTTCCTCGGTTTCACGCTGGCGTTGGGCAGCCTCATCGACACCGGCAAGATGACCTACCCGCAGTACGTTTTGCCCCTCGTGATCGTGCAGGCGATGCTGTTCGGTGCGATGACGACCGCCGACCGCGCCGCGCGGGACCGCTTGTCCGGATTCGGTGTTCGGCTTCGCACTCTTCCCATTCCTGCGGTGGTGCCTCTGGCGGCGCGGATGCTCTACTGCTTCATCCGTGCGGTGATAGCGCTGGTGGCCGGGGTCGCTGTCGCGTCGGTCTTCGGCTTCCGGATGACGGGAGGCGTCGGTTACGGCGTGCTGTTCGTCGTCATCGTGTTGGCGTTCGCGATGGCGGTTTGCCTCGGCGCGGACGCGCTCGGCTCCCGGATGGGCTCCGTCGAA
This sequence comes from uncultured Actinomycetota bacterium, assembly GCA_963766465.1. Classification (GTDB taxonomy): domain Bacteria; phylum Actinomycetota; class Actinomycetes; order Mycobacteriales; family Mycobacteriaceae; genus Mycobacterium. The sequence goes on along the minus strand of CAVXZT010000006.1, from coordinate 302,925 downwards.
TCGTCCAGCCAGCTGCTGCTTCTGCCCCAGCTGGTGCTGGTCCTGCTGTCCACGGGGATGGCGCCCGCCGAATCGTTTCCAGGATGGCTCGGTCCGTTTGTCCGCTACCAGCCGGTGTCGCAGGTCACCGCGACATTGCGCGAGCTCGCCGGCGGTCACGTCGCTGTCGCCGGGCTGGCCGCCACGGGCGCGTGGTGTGTCGGGTTGCTGGTGCTGTTCGGCGGCTTGGCGTTGCAAATGCAAAGGCGCACACAATGAGTACCGCGATCAGAGAGAGCGCGCTTGAGGCGGGGCGGCTACTTCGCCGTTGGCGACGCGACCCGATCGTCACCGTCCAGGCGCTGTTGTTCCCGACCTTCCTCCTCATCATCTACAAGCTGCTCATCGGCAAGGCGGTGCTGGCAGTGACGGGAAGTGACAGCCTCTACGGACTGGTCCCGATGTGCGCTGTCGTCGGCGCAATCTTCGGCACTCTCGGCGCCGGCCTGGCCTTGCCCGCGGAACGCGAGTCTGGCCTGCTGACCAGGTTATGGGTGCAGCCGGTCCATCGGGCGAGCGCACTGAGCGGCCGTCTGCTGGCTGAATCCGTCCGAACCGCCGGGTCGGCCGTGGTGCTCACCGCATTCGGTGTCGCACTGGGTTTGCGGTTCGCGGAGGGCTGGGCCGCAGCGGTGGCGTTTGTGCTTGTGCCGGTGATGATCTCGGTGGGAGTCGCGACCGCTGTCATAGCGATTGCCGTCCGAGCTGACGGACGCGCCATGGTGACCTGGTTGGGCGCAGGATGTGTCGTACTGCTCTTCTTCAACACCGGAGTCGCCCCTGCTGAGATGTTTCCGTCCTGGCTGCAACCGGCGGTGCGGCTTCAGCCGATGTCGCCGACGATCGAGGCGATGCGCGGGCTTGCAGAGGGTGGGCCCGTGCTGTGGCCTCTGCTGCAGGCGGCGGTCTGGGCCTGCGGGCTGGTCGCCGTCTTCGCGCCGATGGCGGTACGCGGGTATCGCGCGGCCGCCGAAGCGGGATCCCGATGACGAGGCTGGCGCTGCTCGACCAGGCCGCTTTTCTGCGGCTGCGGGCCACGGGTCAGGGCAGCGTCGTTCAGTGCACATGGGTCTACGACCGCGACGTGGATATCGACGAATTGCGCGCTTTCAACCGAAATCTCACCACAGGTCTGCTCGGGCGCCGGATAGAACGATCGCCGCTGCCCTTCGGGCGTCATCGCTGGGTGGTCGGTGGCGGCTCACCCGACATCGACTTCACGACTACCCGTCTCGCGCGTGAGGGCATCGGCGGCTGGATCGAACAGCGCGCGCGGATCACGGTGGATCCCCAGTGGGGCCCGACGTTCCACCTCGGTGTGCTGCCGCTCGACGACGGCGGGACCGCCGTCAGCTTGGTGGCGTCCCACTGTGTCGCCGACGGGCTCGGGTTGGCGACGGCGATCGCGGAGGCGGTCAAAGGCGAAAGCCGCGAATTCGGCTATCCGCAAGCACATTCACGTGACAGGTGGCGCGGCGTATCGGAGGACCTGATCGATGCCGTCCGCTCATTGCCGGCCGTGATCCGCGCACTGATCGCGACTCTGCTGATCTTGTTGCGGCTCTCATCCGATGGCAAGGCTCCGTCAGTGTCGCCGCGTCGCCCCTCAGCCAATGACGACGACCACGCCGAGCTTCCTTCGGTAACGATGCAGACCGACGCCGCGGCGTGGGATGCCCGTGCTCGCGAATTGACCGGAAGCAGCAACGCGCTCTGCATCGCATTCGCGGTCCGCCTTGCGCACCGGATGGGAAGGGTCCAACCCGACAACACCGTGACGGTCGTACTCCCGGTCAGCGAGCGCACCGCCGACGATGACCGCGCCAATGCACTGAGCTCCGTCACCGTCGCCGTCGACAGTGAAGCGGTGCGCGACGACTTGAGTACGGTACGTGCGGACGTCAAAGGCCGGCTGACATCGCTGGCGGAGCAGCCCAATGAAATGCTTGCCGGACTTCCGCTCATCCCGTTCACGCCCCGGTGGTTGGTCCGCCGCACCGAGGGCATTGCCATGGCCACGGGCCAACTGCCGGTTGGGGTCTCGAATCTCGGGAGCTTCGACTCAGTCATCGGCCGCATCGACGGTCGCGACGCGATCGAGGTGTCGATGCGACCGGCGGAGCAAGGCATTACCCGCGGCCGGGTTGAACACGACCGCGGCCAGTTATTCTGCGGCACAGGAGTTCTCAACAATAGTCGCTTCCTCACTGTCGTCGCCTACCATTGTGGCGCGGAGAACACCGTGGCGTCGACGCGTGAACTGGCGTGTCGCGCCCTTGGCGACCTGCAGCTGTCCGCTACCAGCGTCCGTTAGGGCCTAATTCATGGTGAACTTGAGCCTGAAAGCGAACCAGCGTTCGCGCCCGATGCTGTACGTCGGCATCGCCGTCGCAATAGCGATCTGGTCGGCGGCGGTGCTGTGCTTCGCGATCAGCATCGTGCCGCTCGATGTGTATTGGATGTCGTATTACGCCGTCAACTATACGTTCGGCTTCGTCCGTCGCGGACTGGCCGGCGAACTGGTCGGCCTGGCCCCTGGCCATTACTTCGCGGTCACGCTCGGGCTGCGCTGGCTGTCGACTGCCCTGTACACGGGCGGGCTCGCGCTCGTCATGGGCGTGGTGTTGTTCGCGCGGCGCCGATCCGAACGCAGGCTGATGGTCGCGATGTTGATTCCGCTACTGCCCTTCGGAATTCCGTTCGCGGCGTATTCGGCCCGGCCGGACCTGTTCGGAGCGGCGGCACTGGTGGTATTCACCGTGGCGCTGGCTTTCGCGCGCTCCCGCGCGGTCGCGCTGGCGTGGTGTGTGGCCTACGGGCTCATCATCGCCGCTCTGACGCTGGTGCACGAGGCGATCGGGCTGCAGTTCGCCCTTGGCGCAGTGCTGGCCATCGTGGTCCTCGGTAGAGCACTGGCAACGGCCACGCGCAGCGGCGTGCTGGTGGCCGTCATGCCCGGCGTCTTCACAGCGGTGGCGGTCGCGTTGTTCGGCCGCCACGACATCGCGTCCCAACTGTGTTCGGCGGTGCCGCACCAAACGATGCCTAACCCGTTGGCGTCGATCACGTCCTTTCCGACGCTCGCGCAGTATGTGTTTGGCGGGCAACCGAGTCAGACCGACTTTCACGACTGGGTGTGCCGGAATGTGATGCCGATCTACGACTACGGAATCCTTGATGCCATTCGCATCGTCGGCCACATCGGGGTGGTCGGGCTTGGCATGTCGCTCGTGTTCGGTGCGGCCGCGTTCTTCGGGACGATGTACGGCCTCAGCACCCTTTCAGGAGTTCCGTTGCGCGCCTTCACTGACGAGCTCCGCGGCAGATTCGCATGGGTGCTCGCAGGGCTGCTCTTGGTCGTCCCAGTATTCCTGACCGGCTTCGACTGGACCCGTTGGCTGGTCATCGTATCGTTCGATGTCGCCATCGTTTTCCTCGTCTTTGCGGCGCGCAGACCGGAGATCGAGGAGCCGGCGCCGCCACGAGTGTTGCGGTTGTTCGTTTGTCTTGTCGTGGTCCTGGCGCTCATCCCCATGGGCACCGTCCCCGGCTTCGGCGGCCCGAGAATGATCTAGTCCCCCGTGTAGGGGTTTGAGGTTCTTCGACGGCCACCAGTTCGCCTTGCCTACCAGAACCGCCATCGCGGGAACCGTCACCGTGCGAACCAAGAACGTGTCGAGCAATAGACCGACACCGATGATGAACCCGACCTGCACCATTCCCGCGATGCTGCCGAAGGTCAGGCCGAACATGGACGCGGCGAAGATGATTCCGGCGGAGGTGATCACGCCGCCGGTCGCGCCCACTGTCCGGATCACCGCCGTGCGGATCCCTCGGGACGCCTCATCGCGGATTCGCGATATCAACAGCAGGTTGTAGTCCGCCCCCACCGCGACCAGAACGATGAACGCCGTTCCCGGCACGTTCCAGGCGAGGTGTTGGCCGAGGATGAACTGAAAGACCACGACGCCGATGCCCAGCGCCGACAGAAACGAAATTGCCACTGAAGCAATGAGATAGAGCGGTGCGACGACGGCACGCAGCAACACCATGAGAATCAACAGCACGACCAGGATCGTCATGGTGAGGATGAACCTCATGTCGTGGTTGTAGAAGTCGCGCACGTCTGCGTTCACTGCGGGCAACCCGGCGATGGAAATCGTCGCGTCGGTCAGCTCGGTGTTGGGCTGCGCGCTCCGCGCGGCATCCATGATCTGCGCGACCTGGTCCATCGCCTGTGTGCCGAACGGATCAAGGTCGGTCTGGACGAGGTAACGCACCGCGTGGCCGTCGGCCGAGACGAACATTGTTGCGGCGGTCTTGAATTCACCGTTGGTCAGGATCTGGGGCGGAATGTAGAAACCGGCCATCGATGGCTCGCGAGCGTTGTTGCGCATGGCCATCAAGAATGACGAGGCGTCGCCGAGACCGGGTCCCATCTGGCGGACCTGGTCGACGAGCAATTGCACACCGTCGGCGAGTTGCCGGCTTGCGTCGGCGAGCGTGTTGGCGCCGTTCTGGAGTTCGTCCAGCTTGCGCTTGATGCCGTCCGGCTTGTCCAGCCCGAGCTTCTGTGCCGCTTCCGTGGCGTCCTCGAGCTTCTGGCGAAGCTCATCGACGCTGTTGCTCACCGGCTGATTGGCGTCGGTCGTCTGCAATTGTCGAGCCAGATCAGACAACGCTTGAAGTGAGCCGTCGTCGTGCGCCGTGATGAGGCGCTGCAAGATCGCCCGCGAGTTCTGGCACGCCGGGTCGATCGAGCATATCGGGTTGAAGTTCAGCGCGGCCATCATCGGGACCGCCCACCGGTACACGTCGTCGACCTGAGTGAGGTTGATCCCCAACGCATCACCCATCGCGCGCATGCTTTTGACCAGCCGCGCCGACTGGTCAATGTCCGCGATCGTCGTGTTGGGCCCGTACTTGGCCTGCATCTCGACCAACGCGTTCGTCAGGCCGCTGACGGACGTCATTGCATCCAGCACACCGTTGCGTACACCGCCGAGAGCGTCGGCGAGTTGGTGTGCACCGCCCGTCAGCCGGTCGAGATCAGCGTCGCGATTGGAGATCTGGGTGGACGCCTCGGAAAGTTTGTCGCCAACCGCGCCGGCCTGGAAGGTGGCCTTGGCCTGTTCGAGGGTGTCCCCGGTGGGGCGCGTGATGCCGCGCACGGCGGCGATCCCTGGGACCTGGCTGACGCGACGGGCCATCTGCTCGAGGTCGGCCAGTGCCTTTGGGCTTCGCAGATCGCGGGGCGACTGCACGAGGATGAACTGCTGGATACTCGAGTTCACCGGAAAGTGTTGCGCCATCACCGCATATCCGACGTTGCTGTCGACGTCGGCGGGCAGGTTCTTGCGGTCGTCGTAGTTGAATTTGATCGCCCCGACGCAGCCTGCCAGGATCGCAAGGACAACGAGGCTGGCAACCAGATGCCGGACCGGATGTTTCACGATGCGCACGCCTGATCGCCGCCAAAGGCGTTTGGTGAGGTCGCGTCTGGGTTTACACAGACCGCGTCGCCCGGCAAGGGCGAGCATCGCGGGCAGCAGCGTGATCGACGCGAGGAAGCCGACCATGATCGTGACGGCCAGCGCGGGGCCGATGGTGGAGAACACGCCCAGCTTCGCGAACATCATGCCGAGGAACGTGATGGCGACGGTGCCCGCTGACGCCGCGATCACCTTGCCGATCGACCCGAGGGCTGACACCAGAGCGACGTCTGATTCGTAGCCCATCCGGAGGTATTCGTGGTATCGCGAGATGAGAAAGACCGCGTAATCCGTTCCCGCGCCCAGCATCATCCCGCTCACCAGAACCATTGCCTGTGGCGAGATGCTCATGCCCAGCTCGAGGAGGCCCGCGATCAGCTGCTGGGCTACGGCGAGCGAGATTCCGATCGTCACCAACGGCAGCGCCATGGTGAGCGGGTTTCGATAGACGAGAAGCAGGATCGTCAACACCATGAGTGCGGTCGCGATCTCGATCACGTGCACGTCGCTCTCGCCGACCGCCGTCATGTCTCCGACCGTGGCCGCGGGGCCGGTGAGATGTGCGGTCAGCGACGTACCTGTCGTCGACGCCTTGACGATCTCGACGGCCTTCTTGTAAGACTCAGCCGCAGGGGGCGTGGCGAGTTCGCCCGCAAGCCCGACCGGTAGATACCACGCCTTGTGGTCCTTGCTGGTGACCACGTCGCGCAAGGCCGGGGTGCTGATGAAGTCCTGCAGCATGACGACCGACTGATGGTCGGCACGGAGGTTGTCGACAAGCTTGCGGTAGACCGCCTCCTGGTCAGGGCCCAACCCGTTGTCGTTGGTCAGCACCACCAACAGGCTGTTCTGCGAGTCCGATTCGTCGAAGGCCTTGATCATCGCGTTGTTGGCGACCAGGACAGGTGCATCCGATGGCAGGAACTCGGGCTGCTTTTCCCCCGCGATCTTCGCCAGCGGAGGCAGCAGGATGAACAAGGCGACGGCAAGCGCGAGCCACAATCCGATGACCAACAGCGGTCGTCGCACCACGACGCGGCCGAGCCAGCCGAAGCTGCCCAGCGAACTCGGCAGGTCGTCGGCCTTGGCGCGTGTCAGCACGTTGGTCCCTGCATCCTCGAGAACAATACTGTGCATCAACGCTGCATGAGAGGTCAGCGAGGCTGCGAACTATCTGTGCTGCCAACGGAATTCGATACGGCGACGCTGGCAAACTAGTGCGGGTCGAACGCCATGTCCTGGGCTGGCGTAACCGTCTGATTTTGGGATCAGAGCGACGTCGCCCGGCCCGAAACTGCTCACAGATCGCGCTACGCGCACATTTTGCGATCTGTCAGCAGTTTCGAGGTGTATGGACAGTGCGGCTGGACCCGCATTACCCATCGCGATCAAACTGGTTCGGCGGCACCGAAAGACCGTAGTGCTCGCGCAGCGTGGTACCGGTGTAGTCCTCGCGGAACAAGCCCTTGCGCCGAAGGATCGGCAGCACGTGTTCGATGAAGGTCTCCAGCCCGGATGGCAGCGCCGCGGCCATGATGTTGAACCCGTCTGCGGCGCCTCCCTCGAACCAAGCGACGATCGTGTCGACCACCTGATCGGGGGTACCGATGAAGGTGAAGTGGCCGCGACCGCCGCCCAGTCGCGACAGGATCTCGCGAACAGTGAGACTCTCACGCTGTGCCAACTCGAGAATGAGATCCGAACGACTCTGGGCGCCTTCCAGTTTCGGATGCGCCACGACAAAGTCGGGAAGCGGCTTGTCGAGGTCGAACGCCGACGTATCGGTCTCCAAGATGTTGGCCAACTGCCACAGCCCGTATTCCGGCACCCGAAGCTCGTCGAGTTGACGCGCCAGCTCCTGAGCTTCGCTTTCTGTAGAGCCGATGATCGGCACGATGCCCGGCAGCACGAGCACACCGTCGGGGTCACGACCCGCGGCCTTCGTACGCGCCTTGATGTCACCGTAGAAATCGGAGGCACGTTCGTAGGTTTGGTGCGCGGTGAAGATCGCCTCCGCGTGATGGGCTGCGAACTTCTTGCCGTCGTCGGATGACCCCGCCTGTACCAGCAGCGGGTGGCCCTGCGGCGGCCGCTGCACGTTCAGCGGACCGGCAACCTTGAAGTGATCCCCGTTGTGGTTGATGGCGTGCAGACGGGACAAGTCCCCGTAGCGGCCCGACGACTTGTCTGCGAGAACAGCTTCGGTCTCCCAGCTGTCCCATAAAGCCTTTGCCACATTGAGGAACTCGTCCGCGCGCTCATAGCGCGAGGCATGGTCGAGACGATTGTCGAGCCCGAAGTTCGCGGCCTCTTCCGGAGTCGCCGAGGTGACGATGTTCCAGCCTGCCCGCCCGCCACTGACGTGATCGACCGACGCCAGCCGGCGAGCCAGGTTGTACGGCTCGTTGTAGGTCGACGAGACCGTCGCGATCAGTCCGATCCGGCTGGTGTGCTGTGACAACGCGGTCAACAGAGTGAGCGGTTCGAGCTGACCCGGGGGACGGAATTCACCGCTGCCGGTGAGCGCCGGTCCATCCGCGAGGAACAACGAGTCGAACTTCGCGTTCTCCGCCAGCTGGGCCAGTTCGATCCAGTGCCGGAGATCGAAGTCGGCATGTGGATTGCTTTGTGGTAGCCGCCAGGCCGCCTCATGGTGGCCAGCCTCCATGAGGAAGGCGTTGAGGTGCAGTTCTCGTTGTGGTGCGCTCATTACGTCACCTTCGAGCTGTCGAAACCGTCAGGCAGCAGGTTGTCGGTGAGTGCGGTGACGTCGACCTTTTTGGTGATCTCGCCCGCCTCGAAGAAGGCGTCACTGAGGTCCTGTTCGGCCTTGATGTCTTCGGGAAGCACCTGGGTGACCCTGAACTGGTAGGCGTCGACGGTGGTTCTGGCGTCTTCGAGGGAGATTCCGGTTTCCTTGGCGATGGCCTTGGCGTACTCATTGGGGTTCTGCTGGGCCCAGTTGAAGATCTTGGCGATCCGCGTGAGCACGTCGGCGAGGGCCGCCCGCCGCACCGGGTCATTGAGCGACTTATCGGTGGCCACGTAGTAGTTGTTGACCTGATCGATGGGCGGCAGGCCCTTGGCAAGGATCCGAGCGCCGTCCTTGACCGCGATCGCCGACGGTGGATTCCAGATCGACCACGCATCGACCTTGCCGGTGTTGAAGGCCGTGGCTCCGGCGGCGGGGCTGAGGTAAACGAGTTCGACGTCTTTGGGTGTCAGGCCAACGCTTTTGAGAGCGAGAAGCGCCAGTCCATGAGCCGAGCTGCCCTGTGGGATGGCGATCTTCTTGCCCTTGAGGTCGGCCAGCGTCTGGATCGGTGAGTCCTTCGGCACGATGATGTTCTCGGCGGCCTTGGTCAGATCGGTACCGTGCTGAGTGGCGACGATCTTGAAGCCGAACTGCTTTGCCGCCCCGGTGATCGGTGGGACGGTACCCACGTAGCCGAGGTCGATGTCGCCAGACGCGGTGGCCTGCACAAGTGGCGGACCGTAGTCGAACCTGGCGAATTTCACCTTGTACGGCGCATCATCGAATGCGCCCGTCATCTTCGACAGTTCCTCGCTGCCATCGCCCCCGTTGTCGCCGATGGTGAAGGTGAACTGACTCCAATCCGGGTGACTGGCCGCTGTCGACCCACCCGTGCCGCTCAACGTTGCGTCAGGGGCCTTCGATGAGGAGCAAGCGCCGAGGACGCTGGTCACTGTGACCAGTACCGCTGCGAATGTGAGTCGAAAAGGTCGGCGGGACATAACTTCTCCTGGCTGTTGGGTTGGACGGAGTAAAGAGTTCAGTGCTGGCTGGCGAGCCCGAGGTCGGCCAGCAAGGCCGCCCGGAGTTGCTCGCGAGCGATGCTCGCCTCCCGGTCAGCCGGCGAGAGCCGTACCGTATGCGCATCGCCGATTCGGCCGTTGCTCATGACCACGATCCGGTCGGCGAGTGCGATGGCCTCGTCGACGTCGTGGGTGACGAGAAGCATGGATGCGTGATGCTTGTGACGGAGCTCGCGAACCAAGTCGTGCATGCGCAGCCTGGTGATCGCGTCCAGCGCTGCGAACGGTTCGTCGAGCAGCACCAGCTCCGGCTCCGTGACCAGTGCGCGGGCCAACGCCACGCGTTGCGCCTCTCCGCCGGAAAGCTGTTTAGACCAAGCCTTTTCGCGACCTGCCAGATTCACCTCGGCCAGCGCCTTGCGCGCTCGTTGGTCGACGTCTGGTCCTCGCAGGCCCAACGTGACGTTGCGGAGCACGCGTTGCCACGGCAACAACCGGTCGCCCTGAAACACGATCGCCCGATTGGCGGGCACTTCGATGCGACCGCCATCCGGCTTGTCCAGCCCTGCCAGTAGACGCAGCAGGGTGCTCTTGCCGCAGCCGGACGGACCGAGGAGGACGACGAGTTCGTCGTCGTCGATCGTGAGGTCGAGGTTGTCCAGGACGATGCGGTCACCGAACCTGCGGATGACCTGTGAAACGAGCACGCCCGTCTGCGTGCGCGGCGTGACGGCGGCTGGGGCGGTCATACCGCCTCGTAACTCGGTCGCCACCGCAGCAGCACCCGCTCGAGAACCCTGACGAACTGGTCGGCCAGGAGGCCGAGGATCGAGTAGATGACCAAGCCGACGAAGACTTTGTTGGTCTGCAGGTAGGTCTGGGCCTGAGTGATCAGGAATCCGAGACCCTCGTCGGCGTTGACCGTCTCCGCGGCGACGAGCCCCAGAATGCTGTAGGCCAGTGAAAAGCGAAGGCCGACCAGGAATCCGGGAAGTGCACCGGGCAGGAGCACTCGGGTGACCAGTCGCCATGGGCCTGCGCCGGTCGTACGGGCCATCTCGATCAGGCGTTGGTCGACGCCACGGATGGCCGCGAACAGGTTCAGGTACATCGGGACGCCGGCACCGAACGCGATGAGCAGGACCTTCGTCAGCTCATCGATGCCGAACCACACGACGAACAGTGGCAGCACCGCGAGCAGCGGGATCGTGTTGAGGATCTGCGCGAGACCGTTGAACAGGTACTCGCCCACCCGCAGAAAGCCACCGAGCACGCCGGTCACGATGCCGATTGCCAAGCCGATCGCGAGACCAATTCCTGCCCGCTGCAACGAGATCGCGATGTCGGGACCGAGGATCCCATCGCTGGCCAGCTCCACTGTCGTGCTGAGGATGTCGGTGGGCGCAGGTGCGTACGTCGGCTTGAGGACTCCCGCCTTGGCGAGGAACTCCCACACGAGGAGGACCACGACCGGGGTCGTGTAGACACCGAGCGGCCAGCGCAGTCGGCGGCGCAGAGTTCCCAACACTGAGGGCTGACGGGAATCGTCGGGCAGAAATACGTCACGAGGCCGCGAGGGTGCACTCGCGGCCTCGATTGGGGGCGCAAGTAGGGTCATTGCGTGCCTTCCGGGCCGACGTAGATTTGGCCGGACGCGCTGTTGCGTTGCGCGCCCGGATGATTGGCGTATTACCGATGTTGTCGACAGATTGCCGCACCGAGCCGGGCTGCGGGACCCATCAAATCGGCGCGATTCTTACTCCGGCAAGAATTCACCTCGGAAAGACTTGACTGATTCCAGAAAAGGGGCAATATTGGTGCCGTGACCCCCGCTCCCGATTACGCGGATCAGCTGCGTGCGGCTGACCTTCGCGTGACGCGCCCTCGGCTGGCGGTGCTGGAGGTGGTGCACGCGCATCCGCACGCGGACACCGAGACGATCTTCGGATCGGTGCGGGCCGCGCTGCCCGAGGTGTCGCGGCAGGCGGTCTACGACGTCCTCGCCGCGCTGACCACGGTCGGTCTTGTCCGGCGCATTCAGCCGTCCGGCTCCGTCGCCCGCTACGAGTCGCGGGTCGGAGACAACCACCACCACGTGGTCTGCCGATCCTGCGGAGTCATCGCCGACGTCGACTGTGCGGTCGGCGAGGCGCCCTGCCTGACGCCGTCGGATGACGACGGCACTCTCGACGGCTTCGTGCTCGACGAGGCAGAGGTCATCTACTGGGGGCTGTGCCCCGACTGCTCGGCATCACAAGTTTCGCGATCACACCCGTGATCACAGCCCGCATCACCCACTCCCGGAAGGAATGTTGTGTCCGATAGCGAGAATCCGGCAATCGATTCGCCCAAGCCCAAGGCGAATGCTCCGCTGACGAACCAGGATTGGTGGCCCGAGCAGATCGACGTGTCGGTGCTGCACGCGCACTCGCCGAAGGGCAACCCCCTCGGCGACGACTTCGACTACGCCAAGGAATTTGCGAAGCTCGACGTCGAGGCCCTCAAGGCCGACGTGATCTCGGCGATCACCACCTCGCAGGACTGGTGGCCCGCGGACTACGGCAGCTACGCCGGCCTGATGATCCGCCTGAGCTGGCATGCCGCAGGCACGTACCGCATCTTCGACGGTCGCGGTGGTGCAGGCCAGGGTATGCAGCGCTTCGCCCCACTCAACAGCTGGCCCGACAACGCCAACCTCGACAAGGCCCGTCGCCTGCTGTGGCCGGTCAAGCAGAAGTACGGCAACAAGATCTCATGGGCCGACCTGCTGGTGTTCGCAGGCAATGCCGCGCTGGAGTCGGCGAACTTTGAGACGTTCGGGTTCGCCTTCGGCCGTCCCGACTTCTGGCAGCCAGAAGAGATCCTCTTCGGCGAGGAAGGCGAGTGGCTCGGCACCGACAAGCGCTATGCCGGTGCCGACGCTTCAGCGCGACAGCTTGAGGAGCGCTACGGCGCCACCACGATGGGTCTGATCTACGTGAATCCCGAAGGCCCCGAAGGGGAACCGGATCCGTTGAAGGCCGCTATCGACATCAAAGAGACGTTCGGCCGCATGGCGATGAACGACGAGGAGACCGCGGCACTGATCGTCGGTGGCCACACCCTCGGCAAGACCCACGGCGCGGGTCCGGACGACGGCATGGGCCCCGAGCCCGAGGGTGCCCCCATCGAACAGCAGGGCCTGGGCTGGAAGTGCCCGTTCGGTTCCGGCAAGGCCGGCGACTCGATCACCAGCGGCCTCGAGGTCGTGTGGACACCCACCCCGACGCAGTGGAGCAACAGCTACTTGGAGATCCTTTACGGCAACGAGTGGGAGCTGGTGAAGAGTCCCGCCGGTGCCTGGCAGTTCGAGGCCAAGGACGCCGAGGCAACCATTCCCGATCCGTTCGGCGGGCCGCCTCGCAAGCCCACGATGCTGGTCACCGATGTCTCCATGCGGGTCTCTCCCATCTACGCCGACATCACCCGCCGTTGGCTGGACCATCCCGAGGAACTCAACGAGGCGTTCGCCAAGGCCTGGTACAAGCTGCTGCACCGCGACATGGGACCGGTCAGCCGCTTCCTCGGGCCGTGGATCGCCGAACCGCAGTTGTGGCAGGACCCGGTGCCCGCCGTCGAGGGCGAGTTGATCGACGAAGCGGACATCACGGCGCTGAAGAGCAAGGTGCTCGACTCCGGCTTGTCGGTTCCGCAGCTGGTCAACACCGCGTGGTCGGCGGCAGCGAGCTTCCGCAGCACCGACAAGCGCGGCGGCGCCAACGGCGGTCGGCTGCGCCTTGAGCCGCAGAAGAGCTGGGAGGCGAACGAGCCTGCCGAGCTGGCCAAGGTGCTGCCCGCGCTCGAGAAGATCCAGCAGGACTTCAACGGCGCCGGAGGCAAGAAGGTCTCGCTGGCGGACCTGATCGTGCTCGCCGGTTCGGCCGCGGTCGAGAAGGCAGCCAAGGATGCGGGCGTCGCGATCACGGTGCCGTTCGCGCCGGGCCGAACGGACGCGTCGCAGGAGAACACCGATGTGGAATCGTTCGGCGTACTGGAAACGAAGTTCGACGGGTTCCGAAACTATGTCCGGGCGGGTGAGAAGTTGCCGCTCGAGAAGTTGCTGCTGGAGAAGGCGTACTTCTTGGACGTCACCGCTCCCGAGCTGACAGTCCTCATCGGAGGGCTGCGTGCGCTCGGTGCCAACCACGGTGGCACTAAGCACGGTGTGTTCACCGACAAGCCGGGTGTGTTGACGAACGATTTCTTCGTCAACCTGCTCGACATCGGCACCGAGTGGAAGTCGGGGTCGGCGGAGAACGTCTACGAGGGCGTTGATCGCGCATCCGGCAAGCCCAAGTGGACGGCGACGGCGAATGACCTGGTCTTCGGCTCCAACTCGGTGCTGCGCGCGCTTGCCGAGGTGTACGCGCAGGACGACGCGAAGGAGAAGTTCGTTGCGGACTTCGTCAAGGCGTGGGTCAAGGTGATGAACAACGACAGGTTCGATCTGGCCTGATCAACTGAGAATGGCGCCCCGCAAGCTGACATGGCTTGCGGGGCGCCGTCTTTCACGGGTGTGTCACGCCAGTTGGGCGCGGATCAGCGGCGCGATCATATCGGCCATGTATGCGTGCCCGGCGTCCGTCGGATGGACGCCGTCCTTGCCGATCAATTCCGGCTTGCCGACGAACCACCCGGCAGCGATCGGATCGATGAACGTTGCGCCTGCGACCCCCGCCTGATATTTCAGGGCATCCCGGATCCGCAGGACCGCGCCGGGCGGATCGGAAGTCGGCCATGGCGGCCCGATTACGAGGAATTGCGCCTTCGGCGCGGTGCGTCGCGCGAGTTGAAATGTGCCCCACGCCAGAATCGACAGCTGTGTCGGGTCGACGGTTTGGTCGTTGCGGGACCCGAAGAACACCACCAACACGTCGTCCGGCCTGACCGCGTCGGCCGTCAAGTCTTCGAACACACTGCCATGGTTTCCGCGCATGCCGTAGCCGGCGCCGCCCTCGGCCGCCACGTCGGCCGAGATGGCTACTCCTTGCGAAGCGAGCCACTGCCAGGTTCTGGCCGTCCACCCTTTGGCGCCGAGTCCGCCCAGATCGCCTCCGGTCGTGTAGGAGTCGCCGACTACAGCGATGTGGTTCACCGAGACGGCGAGGTTCAGTGTTGCGTTATGTCTCACCGGTGTTGGGTGCTCTGCGACCGCGGCGAGAAGTGCGGCGATCGTGACGATGGCCGTGATCAGACGACTCACCGGAACAGCGTACGGCCCAAATCGGGAATACGCCGGTGTCAACCGGATTGTTCGTATTGCGTTACGAAATTGCTGCTTTGCCATAGGGCGCAGCAGGATTCGGCGCGATCTCACAATGATCAGCCCGCACGTGCAGCGACGGCATCCGGTGGCAGTTGCCGGGGGCCGTGCAGCGGTTGGAGCTTCCCGTGCGCCGCGTCGGCAGCCCCGGCATGGGCGTCTGGTTGTCCGTCTGCGGTGGCGGGTTGAATGGGCCTGGTCTTGACCATTCTGCGCATCCAGATCCGGGTCGGCTCTTCGACGCAGTGATACAGCAACACTGCGCCGATGAAGGCGATCGCCAGCACGCCAACCACTATCAACTTTGCCGACCAACTGGGCGTGAGGACGATCTCGAACTGCAAGGCTGTCCAGTTCCATGCGGTGTGCACTAATTCGTGCACCATGTACAGGCTGAAGGAGATGTGCCCGCAGTACACCATGACCCGGGTGGACAGCAGCCGGGGCAAGCTGCCGAGGCCGATAGCCAACGTCACGACAAGCGGTACGAACAAGACGTCGACCAGCCCGCTCGAGTCGACCATGTTGGGCACGGGATGTGCATCCAAGAGGTACAGAATGCCGACGATCGCGACGCCCAGCACCAGAGACAGGTAGCCGGTGCGGCGGCGCGCCCCGTCGGACATCTGCAATTTGCGAACCGCGGCACAGGCCAGCGCGCCCGCGGTGAACTGCATGACGATTCGCGGCAGCCAGCTCCACGGCGTGTAGAAGTGGCCGCTCGCGAGCAGGAGCACTACCGGCGGCAGCGAGGCGGCGATTGCCAGCCACACCAAGCCCCTGGCTCTCGTCGCGCGGGCTATCCGGAAGATCACCAGCACCAACACGCCGAACAGCAGATACGCGAGCCATTCCGCGCTGATCGACCATGCGGGTCCGTCCCAGCTCGACCCGTCGAAGTACGGCTGGAACCACAGCTGCACCAGGAAGAGTTGGCGCACGTAGCTGACGGCGTTGAGCTGGTCGGTGACCTTGGACGGTTCGTGGCCGACGTGGAGCGTGAAGATGATCCACAGCGCCGCCAGATGCAGCGTGACCAGGTACACAGGCCACACCCTTGCCAGGCGCAGCCACAGGAAGTGCAACGTTTCGCGCGTCGACCACGACTCACCCATGCGGTCGAGGTAGGTCCACGTCAGTACGAACCCACTGAGGATGAAGAACAGGTCGACGCCTTGTGCGCCGCAGTTGAGCAGCGGCGCGAGGGCGGACCGGAAACCGGGCGCGGCTTGCTCCAGCAACGGGCGGAAGTGGAACAGGACTACCCACAAAGCGGCGACGATGCGCAGGCCGGATAGGGCCTTGATCTCTCCGCTGCGCACACTTCTCTTTTCGTGAGGGACTCTGCTGTTTCGTTCGGGCCAGGCCGCGTTGGCAGAATATCAGCGTGAACGTCCGGTTGCCGTGACCGGAATGCTGTGCGATTCCTGGGAACCGGCGAGTCACGATCCGTCAGCTAAAGAAGGCCGCCGAGTAATCCGCCGCCCCCGTCCTTGTTCCGGGGCGGGGTCTGGTCAGGAAAAGGCGGACGTGATTCGGGTGAAACGCTGATCGGGGCACGGGTGGTGGGCGGAGGCGGCATCGGTGCGGGTGCCGGCTCGCTGGCAACCGTGGTCGGCTCCTGCACTGGTGGGCGTTGGGGCTCGACGGTCTGTCTCGACGTCGACGTCTGAACGGCCGACGTACTCACCGTGGCCGGCAAGACGGGAACGGGTGGGGCGCTCGGGGCCGGCCTTGCGGTCGACATCACCGGGGAGATTGCCGTCGACACCGCTGTAGACGATTGCGTCGCATCACTCGGAGTGACGATCAGATGTGTCCGTTGGGCCGGCTGCAGCAGCACGATCACTGTCGCGGCGGCGCCGGCCATCGTTGCTAGAACGACGCCGGTGAGGACGATACGACTCGACCATCGGCTGCCGTCGTTGTCCTGTTCGGGCGCGGGGAGCCCCACGTCGTCGCCGTTAGCGGCCGACTCATCGTCATCCAGCGGCTCGAACAAGTAGTCGAACCGGCCGGAGAGATCCTCCCCGAGCATGTCGCGATCGTACAAGCGTCGTTTGCCGCGACGCTGCGTTGTGGCCGAACTCGTTGCCGATTTCGAGGTTGCTGGCCATCCCCCAATCCCCCAACGCCGGCCGCGGGAAATCCCCCAAACCCGCTGGCCACGCAGGGGTGCACTGCCCGTTTTGGCCGCCACCGCCAATCCATAGCGTGTTTACACAGGACCACACGAAGGAGGTGAAATCATGGCGCACTGTCGATACTGCAACCGATTCCGGTTGACGAGGCTGGCCGGTCGCGGTGCTTGGCTCCTCGAGTGCGGGCACACCTATCTGCCACTGCCCAGCGAAGCCCAGACATGGGCTGCCTATACGCGGGAGCCCCGTCCGGCGGCCTAGCGACTGGGGCTTGACCTCAACTTCGGTTCAGGACGCACGGTGAAGTGATGACTACCACCACCGTGACCCAGATCCGAGCCGATCTCTTTCAGACCCGCACTGACTCACCGCTTCCCGGGTTGACCACGCATGCCTATCTGCGGCGCGGGCCAAGCGCCAACGTCTTGTTCTACAGCCCGGCCTCCGACGCCGACTTCGACGCCATTGAAGCGCTGGGCGGCGTCAGCGACCAGTACCTGTCGCATCTCGACGAAGCGGGCCCGATGTTGGCCCGGGTCGCCGAACGATTCGGCTCCCGATTGCATGCACCCGTTGCGGAGCTGGACGCGATCGGCCAGCACGCGCACGTCGATGTGCCTGTGGACGCTCGGCACCTCGACGCGAACGGCGTCGAGGTAATTCCCACGCCCGGGCACTCGGACGGCAGCACCTGCTATCTCGTACGCGGAATCGACGGCGAGAGCTATCTGTTCACCGGGGACACGATGTTTCCAACAGGCGACGGAACCTGGTCGACGTTTCTGGTGCCAGGTCGAGGTGGCGCCGCAGAGTTGAGGTCCAGCCTGGAGCTGCTGAGCTCGGTGCAGCCGGACGTCGTGATCTCCAGTGCCTTCGGTGGAGAGACGGCGTTCGAGGCCGTCGATGCCCGGCGTTGGTCGCAACTCATCGAACAGGCACTGGCGAGCGTGCCGGCCTAAGTGTCGTTGCGCGTGTAGGTGTCATGCCAGCGCCACCAAGCATACGGTGGACTCTGCGGATAGCCGTCGGGTGAGTCTTCCCAATCCTCTTGTCGCCCAAGCGCGGTCATGTCGAGCAGGTTCCAGGTAGTCACAAACACCTCATCGCCGCGGCCGGTGATGGAGTAGGTGCGGAAGATGTGATCGTCGCCGTCACGGATGAAGGCGTTGGTGGCGTGCCACTGATCGCAGTCGAAGTCCTTGTCGAAATCGTCAGTGATCGTGAACCACGGGTGCCGCCAGCCCATCTTCGCCTTCATCCGCTCGAGTTCGGGCTGTGTTGCGCGTGACACGTAGACGAATGTGGTGTCGCGGGAGTTGAGATGGGCGAGGTTGGGAACGTGGTCGGCCATCAGTGAGCAACCGACGCAACCGTGTTCGGGCCAGCCTGGGAGCCCAGGAACATCGTCGTCGCCCGTGCCGGGTTCGATGAATGCGCGGTACACGATCAGCTGACGGCGACCGTCGAACAGATCGAGCAGACTCGCCTTGCCGTCGGGCCCGTCGAAGATGTACTCCTTCTCCACCGGCGTCCATGGCATCCGGCGCCGCTGGGCGTTCAGCGCGTCGCGGGCGCGCTGCACCTCCTTCTCCTTGACGAGCATGTCCTTCAGGGCGGTATCCCACTCCTGCGCCGACACGACTGGCGGGGTCTTCATCTTTCCTGTCTCCCTTCTCATTTCGGCGTCAAATCATCGGAGCGTCCGGCGTCCAGTCGTGACCATTGAGCAATTGGACGTCCGTTTGTGCGCATTGGTTGGCCGTCGTCGGCGAGCGGGAATATTGGCCAGCCCGCTGGCGAGTCCTCCCACGCCTCCTGCCGTCCGTACACGGTGAGATCCATGAGCGCGAGGCTGTAGTCCATTTCCTCGACGCCGCGGTAGTTCGTCCAATAGGTTTCGTAGACGCGGTCGCCGTCCCGCAGGTAGCTCACCAGATGCATCAGGCCGATCTGGCGCCCTTCCAGCAGCGTGTCGAGCGAGCCGTGTGCCGAATACCACGGCATGTCCCAGCCCATGAAGTCTCGGTAGTGGCTGCTTTCGTCGTACGGGCCCTGACAGAAGACCGCATAGGTGATGTCGCGGGAATGCAGATAGGACAGCTCCGCGACGTGAGTGGTGCACCACGTGCACCCTTCGCACTGCTCGGCTGCCGGATGACCGGTGTGCCACATGAAGTAGTAGGCGATCAGCTGGCTGCGGCCCTCGAACGCGTCGAGTAACGCGACGGGACCGTCGGCGCCAATGAGCGGTGTTGTCGCGTCCACTTCGACCATTGGCAACCGGCGCCGCGCCGCGGCGATCGCATCTCCTTCGCGGGTGTGTGCCTTCTCGCGGACCCGCAGTGCGTCGAGTTCGGTTTGATAGACGGCTCGGTCGACCAGCTTGGGCGTCGCGCTCATGACTGTTCGAGCGCGCTCTTGAGGTTTGACAGCTTCCACGGCCAGCCGCCGGAGACCAGTCCGCGCACGGTGCTGTCGGGTGCGAAGTCGCCGTGGATGACGGTCAGCTTGACCTGGTCGCCTTCCGGCTCGATGTCGAACGACACCTTCGACCGCTTTTCGGCAGCGCAGGTGGCCACGGTCTCCTCGTCGAGTTGTTCGACGGCCGTTGCCAGTTCGGGAATGAACGTGTGGAAGGTGAAGGCGAGCCTGCGGTACGGGTCGGATTCGAGAATGACTTGCTCGGGGTGCTCGATTTTCAGCCCATGATCTTGCCACGCGTACGTCGAGCCCTTTTTCCAGTCGGAGACCATCGCGTGCCCCATGAACCGGTGTGAGAACGCCGGGTCGGTGATCGCTTGCCAGAGTCGCTCCGGCGTCGTCTTGATGTAGGTCGTGTAGACGAAATCGGCACTACTGCTCATCGGTTCGGTCTCCAATGCTGTTTTGAGGTCCGCAAGTGTCTGTACTCGCGCACGGTCGTATTGAGTGATCCAGCGGTCGGCGATGGCATTGATCCGCTCGGCGTTGAGGTAGTGCAGCTTTTCCCTCCCCCGCCGCACGGTCGTGACCAGGTTGGCCGCTTCGAGCACGGCCAGATGCTTGCTGACCGACTGCCGCGCCATCGACAGTCCCGCGCACAACTCCTGCAGGTTCTGTCCGGAGCGCGTGTTGAGGCTGTCGAGCAGCAGACGTCGGCTTGGGTCGGCCAGCGCCCTGAACACCTCGTCCATCTCTGCCATCTCCATAACATGCAGCTGGTTGGCTGCATGTCCGACTATATGCAGCCGTGGGGCTGCATGTCAACGGGACGTGTTTGGTCAGATCTGGCGGTTGAGTTCCTCGAACCTGGCCAGGGCCAGGTCGCGCTGGTCTACGTCGAAGTTCTCCATATGCGTGATGTGCCCCCCGTCGTGAACGTTGAGCACGAACAGCGGTAGCTCTATGGCGACGCCGTCGGCCGACGTGCCTTTCACAATCAAGTGCGTCAACGCAGCCGACGCCGAGTGCACGAGCACCTCGGCTAGTTCCATTCGCATGTCGGGGACAAGCGACGCCATTGCTTGGATCGACGACATGTGAGCAGCAATAGTGTGGATCCCGGCAGCGGCGAGTTGTCGGTGATTGATGTACGTCGCGCCAGTGCTGAGTTCGGCGAACGCATCCCAGTCATGACGGTTCGAGGCCTCGACAAGCCTGAGATCCGATTCGATGACTTCGGGATGCGCGACCTCTCCCGATGCGATCCAGCGCGAGGTGAGCTCGGCCATCGCGCCGTTGATGTCGTCGGGATCGAAGTTGACGATGGTGTGCGCTAGGCCGTCTTCGCCGACTTCCAGGACCGTCAAGAGTTCGATGGTGATCGGTCGGTCGGGGTCATTGGAGTCGCGGATCATCTGGCGGATCAGACAGAGCCGCGATCCCCTTATGGCGACATGCTCTGTCTCCAGCCGCCAGCTCGGTGGCAAGTCGAACAGCGTCTGCGCGACCCTCAGGCGCATTGACCCGTCGTGGGAGTCGCGCAAGCCCTTCCGCCTGTCGTCATAGTGGCCGTCCGGCCAGGTGAGAGCGACAAAATCGCCCAAGTCGCGCCGGTTAAACGCATCAACCAGGCTGGCCCAGGTGCGGTTCGCGGCGTTCTCGAGTTGCGGCGCCGGAGCGCTGAGTTCGTCGAAGCGCGCGACAGCTGCGTCGATGTCTTGCTCGTGAAACACTTCGCAGCGGCTGACTTGATTGCCTTCGAACGTCAGCAGGTAGATCTCACACCACTCGGCATTGAAACCTTGCTGCGAGGTGCCGTGCCCAGCGGCTGTGACGACCGCTCCGCGGTTGTTCAACCGATGCACCGACCTGATGATGTATTTGACGTCCGGAGCGACGTCCCACAAGGCACTGATGTAGCCGATCATGTCGCCGGGCGCGAACGGGATCCCGCGGCGGTGGTCGATGTTCACCCAGTCTGGCGTCGTCGCGGCCAAGTCGTGCCGGTTGAACTCGGCGAAGACCTGCATGGTCAACGACCATGTGTGTGCGTGAGCGGCCCCTTCATCCTGGAGGTACCGCGCGTCGAGTTCGAAGAAGGCGGCGTCGATGTCGTCGATGTCGAATCCGACGATGGCCACGATTCGGTCGTCGGCGTCGCTCTCGGCGACGTTGAATACTTCGGTTTGGAACTCCGAGCTGCGGACTCGATTGAGGGCGAGGCGCTCGCCGCGGGTCGCCACGACGGACACTGTCACGTTCGTCATCCCGAGGTCGACGAGGACTCGCTTGTCCGCGATTTCGGCATCTCGGCCATGCCGGGCCCCGCCGTTCACGACCCGGCGGCGATCGTCGGTGAAAATGTCTGCGGACAACAACTCCGCGAGGGCGGCCCAGTCGCGCGTTGACACGCACGTCCAAAAGTGTTCGTACGCTTGGCTTGCCGCGTTCTCTAGCCGCGGCGCCGGCCGGTCGAGCTCGTCGAACCTCGCGAGTGCGGCATCGAGATCGGCCTCCTCGAACATTTCGCTGTGACTTACCATGTCGCCTTCGACCATGATGATGTCAATCCCCCGCCACTGAGCCTCGAAGCCCCCCTGTGTGGTCCCCTCGGCCGTATGTGTGAGGACCGCTCCAACATCGCTCAACCGGTGCACGGCTTCGATGTAAGTGCGACCATCGGGCATGTCGTCCCACGAGGATCGGATGTATGCGTTTAGCTCACCGGGTTCGAATGACGTCGCTCGGTGGTGATTGATATTCACCCAGTCTGGCGTCGTCGAAAAACCTTCGTGACGGTTGGTCGCGGCAATGGCGCCTGAAATGACCGACCACGTGCGCGCGTGGGCGGCGGCTTCCCCGGCGAGGTATCGGGCGTCGAGCTCGGCGTAGCCGGCGTCGACGTCGTCGAGGTCGAAATCGATGATTGCGACAATCCTTTGGTCAATGCCGATCTCGACGATCTGGAGCGCCTCCACGTAAAACGCCTCGGGGCCGCTTGCCGTGGCCCGAGTACGACAGAGCGCGACGCGTCTTCCCCGGGTTGCCACGGCGACCGACGTGATGCTCGCCGCTCCGATGTCGGCGATCGCTTGGAGGTCGACAATTGCCATATCCCGACCGTGTCGGACTCCCGCGTTCACGACCCCACGGCGATCGTCCTTGAAATAGTCGTCGGCAAACAGCTGCGATATGGCATCCCAGTCGCGGGCTGCGAAGCACGCCCCAAAGCGCTCATACACCTGGGTTGTCGCGTTTTCCAGCTGCGGCGCGGGGCGACTGAGCTCGTCGAACCGCGCGAGTGCGGCGCCGATATCTGCCTCGTCGAAGAGCTCGCAGCGGTTGCACAAGTCGCCTTCGACCGTCACGAGTTCGACGATTCGCCACTCGGCGTCAAAGCCCGCTTGGGATGTGCCGTGCGAGACCTGCGTGAAGACGGCGCCGAGATCGCTCAGCCGATGCACGGCCTCGATGTAGAGCCTCAGGTCCGGCGTGAAGTCCCACATGTCACGGACGTTCGAGGTCGGATCACCCGCCTCGAGCGTTACGAGAGGTCGATGGTCGACCAACTCTGGCGCCTTTGTGGGGAGTTCGCGCCGGTTGAACGCGACGTGTGCGCCCGCGACGGCCGACCACGCGTGCGCGTGTGCGGCCGCTTCGCCGGCGAGGTAGCGAGCGTCGAGTTCGGCGAAGGCGGCGTCGATGTCGTCGAGGTCGAACGTGACGCGGGCAACGATCCGGTCGTCGGGATTGATCTCGACGACGCCGAGCATCTCGATGTGGAATGCCTCGGGCCCCTGGTCGCGACTCGACATGTGGATATGGCTGAGCGCTAGGCGCCTCCCGCGGGTCGCAATGGCTGCTGATGTCCCAAACGTGACCCCAACGTCTGAAATCGCCTGCATGCTCGCGATCACGGGATCCCGCCCGCGTCTGATACCGGAATTCA
This sequence comes from uncultured Actinomycetota bacterium, assembly GCA_963766465.1. GTDB lineage: Bacteria > Actinomycetota > Actinomycetes > Mycobacteriales > Mycobacteriaceae > Mycobacterium. The sequence goes on along the minus strand of CAVXZT010000006.1, from coordinate 279,804 downwards.
CGATCCGCCGTCGATCGTCTGTGGAAGTGTCGTCGGTCAGCATCTCGGCCATGGCGTCCCAGTCGCGGGCCGCGAAGCACGCCCCGAAGCGCTCGTCGATTTGGGTTGCCGTGTTTTCTAACCGCAGCGTTGGCCGATTGAGCTCGTCGAACTTCGCAAGCGCGGCGTCGATGTCTGCCTCCTCGAACAGCTCGCAGCGGTTGCACAAGTCGCCTTCGACCGTCAGCAAGATGATCCCGCGCCACTCCGCGTCGAAACCTTCTGGTGAGGCCCCATTCGCCGCATGGGTGAGGACCGCGCCGCGGTTGCTCAACCGATGCACGGCCTCAATCCGATAGCAGATATCCGGCGCGAATTCCCACGCAGAGCTCATGATTTCGGTCATCTGATCCGACGCGAACGGTATCCCTCGTCGGTGGTCGACATTGACGCAGTCCGAGGTCGCCGTGGGTACCTCATGCCGGTTGAGCGCCGCGTAGGCATGTGCGACGACCGACCAGGTGTGCGCGTACGCGGCCGCCTCGCCGGCGAGGTATCGGGCATCGAGCTCGGTGAAGGCGGCGTCCATTTGGTCGGGATCGAAGGCCACGGTGTCGTGAATCAGGTCGCCGTCACCGACTTGCGTGACGCGCAAGAGTTCGACGGCGACCGGTTGCTGGGCATCATCGGTGTCGCGGTAACACTCGCGGATTAGCGACAGGCGCGAGCCTCTGACGGCGATCGGCTCCACTTTCAGCCGCCAGCTGCTGGGCGACGTCTCGAACACTGAGTGCACGACCTGCAGACGTGCTGGGCCATCGAGCGAGTGGCGCAACCCCTTTCGCCGATCCTCATATCGACCAACCGCACCGACATGAGCAAGAAAACCGTCCAAATCACGGCGATTGAATGCATCGGCGAGACGCCCCGAGGTTCGAGTCGAGGCATTCGTGAGCCGCGGCGGTCGACTGAGTTCGTCGAATTTCGTGAGCGCGGTGTCGAGATCTGCCTCGTCGAAAAGCTCGCAGCCGCTGAACAATTCGCCGTCGACCATCAGGACGCAGATCTCTCGCCACTCGGCCTCGAAGCCTTGCTGCGACGTTCCCTTTGAGACTTGGGTGATGACCGCTCCCAGATCGCAGACCCGATGCACGGTCTCGATGTAGACCGCAAATTCGGGAGTGACATCCCACGTGGAACGGATGTATGCCGTTAGGTCACCGGGCTCGGCTGATGTCCCTCGGCGATGGTCGATGGTCACCCAGTCGGGCGCCGCCGAAGGGAATTCGTGTCCGTTGAATGCAGCGTAGTTTCGCGCGATGAGTGACCACACGTCCGCGTGGGCGGACGCTTCGCCGGTGAGGTATCGGGCGTCGAGTTCGGCGAAGGCGGCGTCGATATCATCTACGTCGAACGTGATGCGTGCCGCGATTCGGTTTTCGGCGTCGATCTCGGTGAGCCCAAGCCCTTCGGCGCGGAACGCTTCACCCCCCTCGGCGTTCGCGGCCAACATAAGCAAGCGGCTGAGGACGAGGCGCTTCCCGCGGATCGCAATCGTGGTCGCCGTCGCGTTACCGTTCAACTCGGCCATTGCCCGTAGGTTCGCCATGTCGGCGTCTCGACCTTGTCGTGTTCCTACGTTGACGACCCGACGGCGATCTTCAGTAAAGATGTCGTCGGCAGTCGCTTCCGCCAACGCGGCCCAGTCGCGGGCCGCAAAGTCCGCCCAAAAGTGCTCGGTCACGTGGCTTGCCGCGTTTTCCAGCCGCGGCGCAGGTGTGCTGAGCTGTGCGAATCTCGCGAGCGCGGCGTCGAGATCTGCCTCGTCGAAGACCTCGCAGCGGCTGATCTGATCACCTTCGACCGTCACTAACGCGATCTCCCGCCACTCGGCATCGAAGCCTTGCTGCGAGGTTTCAATTACCGCGTGGGTGACGACCGCGCCAAGGTCGCTCAGCCGATGCGCAGTCTCGATATATAGTGGTCCTGCGTCGTGAGGTCCCACGAGGCGCGGAGAAACGCGGTCAGGTCGCCGGTGGCGAACGATATCCCGCGCCGGTGGTCGATGTTCACCCAGTCGGGCGTCGTCGCGGGGAGTTCGCGCCGGTCTATGTCGGAGTAAGCCTTTGCGACCACAGACCACATTTCCGCGTTGACGGCGGCTTCGCCGGCGAGGTATCGGGCGTCGAGTTCGGCGAAGGCGGCGTCGATTTCATCAACGTCGAATGTGATGCGTGCCGCGATCCGGTTGTCGGCGTCGGTCTCAACAATGGCGACAAATTCCACCTGGAACGCCTGGGGCCCCTGGTCTTCGCCGGAGATGCGAACACGGCTCAGGATAAGACGTTCTCCGCGGGTCGCGATGACGGTCGACGTCATCGTCGTGGCCCCGACATCGGCGATGGCCCGCATATGCGCGATGTCGGTAGTTCGACCGCGCAGGACACCTGCGCCCACCACCCGGCGGCGATCGTCATTGCACATGTCTTCGGCCAGTACCTCGGCCATCGCAGTCCAATCGCGGGCCGCGAAGCACACCAGGAAGCGTTGGAACACTTGGATTGCCGCGTTTTCCAGTCGCGGCGCCGGACGGGCGAGTTCGTCGAACCTCGCGAGCGCGATGTCGAGATCTACCTCGTCGAACAGCTCGAAGCGGCTGACCAAGGCGCCATCGACCGTCACAAGATGAACGACCCGCCACTCGGCGCCGAAGCCCTCTTCCGACGTGCCCCTAGCGGCATGGGTGACCACCGCTCCGAGTTCGCTGAGCCGGTGCACCGTCTCGATGCCGGAACTCAGGTGCGGCGTGAGATCCCATGTGGCACGGAGGTATATGCCCATCTCACCGGGTGCGAACGCTACGGCGCGCCGATGGTCGACGTTGACCCAGTCTCGGGTCGTCGCGGCGGGCTCGCGCCGGTCGAACGCGGCGTATACCCCCACGATGGCGGACCATGTTTGCGCGTGGGCGGACGCTTCGCCGTTGAGATATCGGGCGTCGAGTTCGGCGAAGGCGGCGTCGACGTCCTCGAGGTCGAACGTGACGGCGGCCGCAAGCCGGTTGTCGACGTCGATTTCGACGATGCTGAGCATCTCGAGGCCGAACGCCTCGGCTTGCTGATCGCCGCCCGATACGCGAACACGAGAGAGCGCGAGGCGTTCGCCGCGGGTGGCGATGACGACTAGCTCAAGGTTCTTGACTCCGACGTCGACGATGGCCCGCAAGTTCGCGATCTGGGCATCCCGCCCGCGTTGGACGCCGCCACTAACCACGCGACGACGGTCGTCGTCGCACACGTCGTCGGCGATCATTTCCGCCATGGCGTCCCAGTCGCGCGCCGCGAGATATGCGTTGAAGCGGACGTACATTCGGCTTGCCGCGTTTTCCAACTGCAGTGCAGGACAATTGAGCTGTTCGAACCGCGCAAGCGCGGCATCGAGATCTGCTTCGTCGAAGATCTCGATGCGGTTGATCCGGTCGCCTTCTACCGTCAGGATGTCGATCTGTCGCCACTCGGCGTCGAACCCCTCTTGTGATGTCCCATGTGCCGCTTGGGTGACAACCGCTCCGAGGTTGCTCAGACGATGCACGGCCGCGACGGAGCGCCTGATGTCCGGTGTCTGACGCCAAGCGGCGCGGATGTCACCGGTCAGATCACCCGCTTCGATCATTGCGAGTCGTCGGTGGTCGATGTTCACCCAGTCGGGCGTCGTCGCGGGCAGCTCACGCTTGTTCAGCGCGGCGTAGGCCCGCGCGATGACCGACCATGTCTGCGCGTGCGCGGCCCCTTCGCCGGCGAGGTACCGGGCGTCGAGCTCCTCGAAGGCGGCGTCGATGTCGTCAAGGTCGAACCCGACCCGCGCCACGATCCGGTTGTCGGCATTGATCTCGTGAACCTCGATCTCGCTCTGTGAATCCCCGGGCCAGTCGCGGATCGAGAACGAGGTGTAATTGAGGATGAGGCGCTCCCCGCGCGTCGCGATGACGGTCAACGTCATGTTTTCAAGTCCGACGTCGGCGAGGGCCCGGACGTTCTCGATTTCAGCTTCCCGGCCGTGTCGAACTCCCGCATTCAGGACCCGCCTGCGGTCATCGAAGGAAAAGTCTCGGTCCAGTATCTCCGCCATGGCGTCCCAGTCGCGGGTCGCGAAGTCTGCCGCGTAGCGCTCGAAAACTCGGCTTGCGGCGTTCTCTAGTCGGGGCGCCCGACGAGAGAGTTCATCGAACCTGGCGAGCGCGGCGTCGAGGTCGGCCTCGTCGAAAAGCTCGCTGCGACCGACCATGCCGCCGTCGACGATGATGACGTTGATCATCCGCCACTCGGCGTCGAAGCCCTCCTTTGAGGTTCCGGCACCCACATGGGTGAAGACCGCACCGAGGTCGGTCAGCCGATGCACAGCCTCCGGGTACGTGGTGATGTTCGCGAGCTCGTTGAACGTGTCGCGGAGATACGGAACTAACTCGCCTGTCCCGATTATTGGGAGTTGGCGGTGGTCGATATTCACCACGTCCGGCGCAGTCGCCGCAAGTTCGCCGCGATTGGCTGCGACATAACCCTGGGTGACCACCGACCAGATGTGAGCGTGCGGAGCGGCTTCGCCGGCAAGGTAGCGCGCGTCGAGTTCGGCGATGGCGGCGTCGATATCGTCGAGATCGAATGCGACGTGGGCCACCAGTTGCTCGTCGACGTCGATTTCGACGACGCTGAGAAACTCGATGCGGAATGCCCCGGGCTGCTGATCTCGTCCGAAGAATGACGAACGACACAGGGCGAGGCGCCCGCCGCGGATCGCGATGGCGGTCGACGTCATCGTGTCGGTGCCGGTCTCCGCGACGGCTTGACCGTTGGCGATGTGGCTATCCCTGCCGCGTCGAATGCCGCCGTTCACCGTGCGTCGACGATCGTCGTCGACCATGTTCTGCGCCACTGCCTGTGACATCGCCGCCCAGTCACCGGACGAGAAGTACGCGTTCAAACGTGCCCAGAACTGGCTTGCCGCGTTCTCCAGTTTCGGCGCCGGACGGCTCAGTTCGTCGAACCTGGCGAGCGCGGCGTTGAGGTCTGCTTCGTCGAATAACTCGCAGCGGTTGATCAGGTCGCCTTCGAACGTCAGCAACGCGATCTCCCGCCACTCGGCGTCGAAATCCTGCCGCGAGGTTTCACTTATCGCGTGGGTGACGACCGCGCCGAGGGTGTTCAGCCGATGCGCAGTCTCGATATAGATGTGGTCGTCCGTCGTGAGGTCCCACGAGGCACGGATGTAAGGGATCATGTCGCCGGGCGCGAACGATATCCCGCGCCGGTGGTCGATGTTCACCCAATCGGGCGTCGTCGCGGTGAGTTCGCGACGGTTGAGCGCAGCGTAGGCTCCCGCGATCGCTGACCAAGTGTGCGCGTGGGCGGCCGCTTCGCCTGCGACGTATCGGGCGTCGAGTTCGGCGAAGGCGGCGTCCAGGTCGCCGCCATCGAACGCGATCGCCGCCACGATCTGGTTGTCGGCGTTGATTTCGACGACATCGATCGTTTCGATATCCAGCCCGGGCAAATCGGGCGCGGTGAACGAGTGGCTAGAGAGGACGAGGCGCTCCCCGCGGATCGCAATGGGGGTCGACGTCATTTCTGTGCAGCCGACCTCCGCGATGGCCTTCACGTTGGTGATTTCGGCGTCCCGACCGTGTCGGACTCCGCCATTCACTACGTGGCGACGATCGTCGGCCAGAACGTCGTCGGCCAGTGATTGCGCCATGACATCCCAGTCACGGGTCGGAAATTGCGAAAGATAGCCCAGGAGTACTTCGTTGGCTGCGTTGTTCAACCGTGGCGCCGGCCGACTTAGCTCGTCGAAGCGGGTGAGCGCGGCATCGAGGTCTGCCTCGTCGAACATTTCGTTCCGGATCATCACGTCGCCGTCGACCGTTTGAAGTAGGACTGTTCTCCACTCGGCTTCAAAGCCTTCTTGTGAGGTAGCAGAGGACTGACAAGTGACGACTGCTCCAAGAGTGCCGAGCCGATGCACGCTCTCCACGTAAGCGCGGAGGTTCGGCGTTAGGCCCTTTGTGTTGGCTGCGGTCAGGTCGCCGGGCGCAAATCGGGCGACCCGACGGTTGTCGATGTTCACTACGCTCGAGGGGTCGTGGTCATGCCGGTTGAACTCGGCATAGGTGCCCGCAATGACCGACCAGGTGGGCGCGTATGCGGCTGCTTCGCCTGCGAGGTATCGGGCGTCGAGTTCTGCGATGGCGGCCTCGATCTCGTCGGCGTCGAAAAGGACGTGGGCCGAGATCTGGTTGTCGGCGTTGGTCTCGATAACGCTGATCCCGTTATGAGAGGGCTCGGACCAGTCGCGGACGGATAGATAATCTCGAACGAGGACGAGGCGCTGTCCGCGGGTCGCGATGACGGTCAACGTTATGTTCAAGGTGCCAACTTCGGCAAAGGCCTGCATGTTTGCAATCTCGGCAGCCCGTCCGTGCCGGACGCCGGCGTTCACCACCCGTCGACGATCGTCGGTCATAAAGTCGACGGCCAGTGTCTCGGCCATCGCGTCCCATTCGTGCGCGGCGAAGTCCGCAAAATAGCGATCAAGCACTCGGCTCGCCGCGTTCTTGAGCGGTGCTCGCGGACGTGTCTCCCCGAACCGGGCGTGGGCAGCGTCTAGCTCGGCCATCGCGGCGTCGATGTCTTCAAGATCGAAATAGATCAGCAGCGCGATCCGGCCATCATTGTCGATGCCGCACAGCTGGTAAGACTCGTCGCGCGGCGCCCCAGGGCTCGGGTCGGCGGAGCCAATCTCCAATCGGGTTAGAGCCAGGCGCTCGCCTCGCACGGCGACAGTCAGCAGTTGGTGTACCACCTCGCCGCCGATGCCGTAGAGGCGCCTTGCTTCGCGCGGCCAATCGCTGGACGGAAGGTCGTCCGACGTGAAGCCGACTATCTTGCGGCGGCTCTGGACGGAAATGTTGGTCGAGACGATCTGCTCGACTTCATCCCACTTCCCGCGATTGAAGGCGGAGAATAAGCGAACGATTGCTCGCACGCACGCATTGTCGGGTTCGTCGTTTGGCGCTTCTGTTTGAGCCGGGCCAGCAGGCAAATCTCGCTCGCCGAGAATGCCGCGCGCCGTCTCGGCAAGTGCCGCAGCGCCTTTCAGCTCGTACAAGCCAACCGCCTTCTCGGCGGCGGTCCGCGCTCCCGTGTTGTCGCCGGCGATGCCCAACACCGTCGCCAGTGCCAGACACGCGTCGCCATGATCGACCAAGAGGTCCGTCCGTCCGGCAAGGACGACGGCCTCCTCGGCTACTCGCCGGGCCTCGGCGTGAGCACCGCTGCGCGCCAGCAACTGCGCCCGAACCGTGCGCCAGGCGATCGACGCCTTCAGCGCATGTCCGGCGAGACGCTCACTCTCCGTACATAATTCGTCGGCCTCAGCGTCCTTGTCGAGCGCGAGACAAGCTCGAGCCAACAGTGCGGCGACCTCGGCTGTGTCGGCGTCCAGGCCCATGCGACGGAAGCCGTTGTACGCCCGTCGAAGATACGGCTCGGCGGCTTCAGGGTCGCCGGCGACCAACTCGAGGATGCCCGCAAACTGGTCAACCTCGAGCAATGCGTGCCGCATGCCGAGCTCGGTGAGCGTGCGCTTGGCGGAGTCGAGCAGGCTTCGTCCGGCGGCGGCGCGGCCCCGTAAGGCATCAAGCACGGCCTGGCACCGAGTCGACGTTGCCTCCACGACCGGCGATCCCGTCGTAATGCGAAGCAGCCGAACTACATCGAGACACCGCCCGCCCGCGCGAGGCACCGGGTTGGGACCCCACAGCGCCGCCAACGGCGCACCCGCGAGGACGGCGTTCACTCGGCGGTGTTCCCCTGCGCTTCGCGCCGCGGTGAGGGCGTGGTCGAGGGCGGTTTCGCAGTCGCCAATTCGTCCGAGCCGAGCCAAGCACCCGGCCCGGACGGTGTGGGCCTTCGCCTCCCCCGCGGCGTCGTCGAGTCCGGCCAGCTTCTCCGCGGCTGCACTCAACGCGGATTCGATCTCGTCCAAGCGCTCGGGATCGGTGAGCATCGAGAGCTGGCCGTCGAAGCACGTCCCCCAGGCGGCGAGACGGGCTGAATCGCGTGTCGCCGCTTGCAGTTGGGAGACCGCACCGGCTGCCGATGCCACATCCCCCGCAGCCAGTAGCGCCTCACAACGGGCGATCAGGAGTTCGGCTTGCTGGTCTTCGCGGTCGGGCAGCTCCTCGTCAACCTCCTCGAGCGCATGTACGGCACGGCCGTACAGGTCGGCCGCGCCTTCGTAGGCCAGGCGTGCCATCGCCTGATCCGCGGCACGCCGGCAGTAGTCGACGGCCTTGGCCGCGTTTCCCGCCCACGCGCATTCGAAGTAGTGATGTGCCAGCTCGGCCAGCAGCTCGTCGTCTGCGCCGGGCTCAGTCTCCAGCGTTGCGGCGATCTTCTGGTGCAGCCGCATGCGCCGCACGGACGCCAGTTCGGCAAGCAGCGACTGCCGGACGATTGCGTGGTTGAACCTGTAGCGACCACCGGGCTCTTCGATGACGATGCCGGCCTTACCCGCCTCGTCGAACGCGTCGATGAGATCTTCACCGACGACGCGCTCGACGAGGTCAATCGCAAACCGGCTGCCGACCACCGCGGCCGCCGCAAGGGCCTTGTTCGTCTCCACAGGAAGCCGAGAAAGCCTGCGGCTCACAGCTTCCCGAACCCCCTGCGGCAGGGTGCTCGGGTCCCACCGGCCGCCACTTTCGTCGACGTGACGCAAAGCCTCGATGAGGAAGAATGGATTTCCACCCGTGACTGACGCCAGTGCCCGGGCGAGATCCTCGTCGTCGTAGCCGGCCTCGGCGACGTATGCACTCACGTCGACCTCGTCGAGGCCGCTCAGTTGCAGGCGGGTGGCGGAGCCGTCGCGGTTGAGGTCGGTGAGCATCGCCGCCAAAGGATGAGAGCGGTCGAGGTCGGTGCTGCGGTAGGTGCCGACGATTTGCACGCGCGCGTGCTCACCGAAGCGCAGGAGATGTCGCAGGAGAAGTAGTGTGGGCTTGGTCGCCCAATGCAGGTCGTCGAGGATCAGCACGACGGGTGTGCTGGCGGAGGCAGCGCTGAGCAGAGCGACGACGGCGTCGAAAAGTGCGTAGCGCTCGGTGTCGGGGTCCGCGCGCGTTGGCGCGGCGAGATCGGGTAGGACGTCGGTCAACCCGGGAACCAGCGAAAGCAGTGCCTCAACGCCGCGCATGTCCCGCAGCCTTCGGCTACCGAGGCAGGGAGTGAGCGATCGCAGGGCTTCCGCGAACGGCTGGTACGGCGCACCGAGGTCCTCGTCGCAGCGGCCGTAGAGGACGATCGCTCCTTGTTCGTAGGCGTGTCTGGACCATTCGCCGGCCAGACGCGTCTTGCCCACGCCGGGTTCCCCCGCGATCAGCACTGCGTGCGCGCCGCCGTCGAGCGCGGTCTGCCAGGTGGAGAGAAGGCGCTCGAGTTCGCGGCCACGCCCGACGAACGGTCCTGGACCGGCCAGCACCGCGGGCAGAGCGGGCCGCTCGATGGGGGTGTCGGCTGTTACGGCGCGGGAATCGTCGACGGTCTCCAATCGGAGCTCGAAAACATGCTCCGGGCGGGCCAGGTTCTTGAGCTGGCGCATCCCCAGATCGACCAGCAAGACATCGTCGGAGAGTGTGTCGATGACGAGTTCGGCGGTGGCACCCGAGCACAGGATCTGGCCGCCGACCGCGAGAGATCGCAGGCGGGCGGCACGGTTGACCGCCCGACCGAAGTAATCGCCGTCGCGGAGCTCGACCTCACCGGTGTGCAGTGAGATGCGGATGCGCATCGGCTCCGACAGTGTCCATGGCTCGTTGCGGATCGCTTCCTGCAGCTCGATCGCGGCGGCAGCAGCTGCCGACGGCCGATCGAAGACCGAGAACGTCGCGTCGCCCTCGCCGCGCGTCTTGATGAGCCGTCCCCCGCGGGCCGTGACGACCTGCTCGACGACCTCGTCGTGGCGGGCTAGCGCCACCGCCATCGCGTCGGCGTCGGCCTCCCACGCGGCAGTCGACCCCTCGATGTCGGTGAGCAGGAAGGTCACCGCGCGGGTGACCGCCGAAAGTTGCTCTGATACAGGCATTTCCAGGGCGGCATCCTGCGCGACGATTGCCGCTTCGAGTCGGCGAAGGTCCGGTCCGGGGTCGACGCCCAGTTCGTCGGCGAGCAGCGACCGCGCACGCTGATACGCGCCAAGGGCTTCACCCTGCCTGCCCGCTCGGTAGAGGGCGAGCATCAGTTGGCCCCAACGCCTTTCGCGCAGCGGCGCGTCGGTGATTGCAGACTCGAGATCGCCGACGATCTCTGCGGCGCGACCCGTCGCGAGTAGCGCGTCGGCCCGGTCCTCGACAAGGGCGGCATGGCCCTCGATCCAGCGAGTCTTTTCGGATACGCCGCGCGAGCCATCGGGCAGTTCCGGGGTTCCGCGCCAGAGACTCAAGGCCTCGTCGAAGCGTGCCACCGCCTGGCTGGTGTCTCCCGCGGCGACGGCGTCGCGGCCCATTCTGGCGGACAACTTGTAACGGGTGGCATCGATCTCGGTCGTACTCAGGGTCCAACCGGTGCCCTCCGTCAACACGAAGCCGTCGCCAAGGGTGCGACGCAGAGAGGAGATGTGGGTCTGCAGCGCCTTCGCGGCGGTGCGCGGCGGGTCATCGCCCCAGAGCAGCTCCACGAGGGTGTCGGCGGAAACGACGGAGCCGCCGTGCAGCCCGAGAATCGTCAGAATGGCTCGAGGCTTGGCACCAGGGATGGCGACCGGCAGGCCATACTGCCGGACCTGCAGAGGCCCCAATACCCCCAGCTCCACCGTTTGAAGCGTAGTCACGTTGTCATCGTCGGTAGGGCGATTCAACACGCGGTCAAGAACGAGTAAAGGTGCGCAACAGGATCTTTGCGCAGTCAACTACTTTGGTTCAGTCCGGTCTTGACCAATTCTTGTCGGTGGGGGTCTGCACGATGTGGCTATGGCCACGATTCGAAAAGAAGTAGAGATCCATTCCTCGCCCCAACAGGTTTGGGAAGCGCTGAGCGATGTTGGCGCGTTGCACACCCGCCTCGCCACGGGATTCGTCGCGGAGACCCAGATGGACGCCAACGCGCGCGTGGTGACTTTCGTCGACGGCAGTGTCGTGCGTGAGGACATCGTGACAGTCGACGACACAGCACGGCGGGTCGTCTGGGCGATCGTCGGGCAGCAGTTCTATCACTACAACGGCGCGGCACAGGTCTTCGACCACGTCGACGGCACTCGATTCGTGTGGACCACCGACCTGCTGCCCGACGAACTGGCCCCGCACGTGGACGCGATGATGACGGCGGGGATTGCCGCGATTAAGAGGACAATCGAAGGGGCCTGACTCCCCTGCCGTGTGACAGGCTCGAATCGTGGAGCTACCGCAGCCAGATCCGAATCTTCCCCACCTGGCCGATGTGGTGCCGTCGGTGCTTTCCGCAATGGGCGTCACAGGTTTCGACGGCCCCATTCCCCTGCCCGGCGAGATCGCAGGCGCGTGCGTACTGCTGATCGACGGGCTTGGCGTGGACCTGCTCGACACATACGCCGAAGACGCTCCCGTGCTTGCCGCGCTGCGGGGCCCAACGCTGCAGGTCGGATTCCCCTCCACCACGGTGGCCGGCCTTGCGGCGGTCGGCACCGGTTGCCGGTCCGGTGAGCACGGCATGGTCGGGCTCTCCTTCCGGCTGCCAGGCGCGGACGTCGTCAACGCGCTCGGTTGGCGACCGCATCCGTGGGGCCGCGACCTGCGTGACAAGGTGCCGCCGGAGCAGGTCCAGCCCATGCCGACGACGTTCGAACGGGCATCGGACGCCGGGATCGCGGTCAGCGTCATCTCCGGCGCGCAGTTCACCGGTTCCGGCCTGACCCGCGCCGTGCTGCGCGGTGGCTCCTATGTGGGCGTGCACGCCCTCGGGGATCTGGCCGCGTGCGTGCGGTCAGCGGTGGCCGACGGCGGCTTCTGCTACGGCTATCACTCCGAGCTCGACTTGCTCGGGCACGTCTATGGGCCGGGCTCCACCGCCTGGCGGATGCAGCTACGACAGGTCGACCGGCTCGTGGAGTCCATCGTCGAGGGTCTGCCGCGCGGCGGGCTGCTCGCCGTCGTGGCCGACCACGGCATGATCGCCGTTGATCCCTCGGAGGTCGTGGATATCGACGCCTGCGAGCTCCTGCTGGACGGTGTTGATGCGATCGGTGGCGAGCCACGGGCCCGGCACGTCTACGTTGCGGACGGCGCGGCAGATGCGGTGCTCGCAGCGTGGCGGGAGACGCTGGCGCATCGGGCGTGGGTGGTGTCCCGTGACGAGGCGATCTCGGCGGGATGGTTCGGCGACCGCATCGGCGACGACGCGCGGTTTCGCATCGGCGACGTCGTTGCCGCTGCACGCGGATCAGCTGGGGTTATGCGGCGCACAGTGGAACCGCTGATGTCTTCGCTTATCGGCCAACATGGTTCGCTGACAGATGCCGAGCAGAGAGTGCCGCTGCTGTTGGCTTATGGCTGAGTTATGCTTTGGCTCAAGGCATTTCCACCGCAATCCGTCGAAATCAGTTGATAGCTATTGACGTTGATGCGTTTCGCAGTGAACGCAATCGGGTACAGGCAAGTTAACGGGCGGCGTCGTCAGTCCGATGGCGTCGATCAAAGCCGCACGCGACCTGGGCTTTTGGCATGGGCCCCGGCAGTGGCGTGTGTCACATAAGAGCATCTTATAATGTGATCGCTACCACTCGTTTTCGACTCCGGTGTGCGGTATGTGCGCGGTATTGAGAACGAACTCGCAACGCTTGCATATCTAAATAGCCGCTGTGTCAAGATGATTGCGCACGAAATAACATGTAGCTACCTGCGTCAATTCATGAAATCTTAAGCAGCGGTGTCGGATTGCGTCATTCGGCAGTGCGCAACATTTCGTGAAGTAGGCGATACAACCTGCGACTTGTGAACGGCGTCACAGATTTTGGCGCGTTACAAATTCCTCTAGTAGCGTCCCGCCGCATGTTTGCTACCGTAACGCTGTTGACGCTTGTTAACTCGGTTTCGGGCACGCCGTACATCTCAGGCGGGGACTCCCCCCGAGGCACGGACTGCTCGGGCCTGGTGTCGTGGGTGACCAACGCGGCAACCGGCCGTCCTATCTATGGCGATCGGTTCAACACCGGCAATATCGAAAGGGCCCTGCTCGCCCGCGGCTTCAAGTACGGCACGCAGCCCGGTGCCCTCAACGTCGGCTGGAATGGCGGCCACACCGCCGCGACGCTGCCTGATGGCACCCCCGTCTCTTCCGGTGAAGGCGGCGGGGTGCGCGTCGGTGGCGGAGGCGCCTTCCAGAAGCAATTCGGCCACCACATGTTCCTGCCGATGCCGGTGGACGAGGCCGTGGGACCCGATGCACCTGAGGCGCCTGTCGTCATGATGGCGGGCGAGGTGCCGCTCGGTCCCCCGCCGGCTCCGGATCCATTGATGGGGCCGCCGCCCGCACCCGAACCGCCGATGGCGCCGCCGCCGGCACCGGAGCCGCTTATGGCTCCTCCTCCGCCCCCGCCGGCGGATCCGTTCGCGCCGCCGCCACCGGCGGGGCTCCCCGCGCCTGCCTGACCCGGCACGGATCGGTAGGGGCTCGTCCCCTCGGCTAGCGTCTCGACCGTGATCGTGCTGCTGCCGCCGTCAGAGACCAAACACGTCGGCGGCGATGGGCCGCCTCTGCGCGTCGAGTCCCTGAGCTCCCCCGAGCTGGGGCCATTGCGTGATGCGCTGGTCGACGAACTTGTCGAGCTGGCGGGAGACCACGCTGCCTGCCGCAGCGCGCTGGGCATCTCCGGGTCACAGCACGCCGAAATCGAGCGCAACGCTACCCTGCGCAGCGCGGCGACCATGCCGGCGATCAGCCGCTACACCGGTGTGCTGTACGACGCCCTCGATGTCGGATCGCTGCGCGGCGCGACCGCCGCTCGTGCCCGAGCCCGGCTTGCTGTCGGCTCTGCCTTGTTCGGCCTTCTGCGCGCGGACGATCCTGTGCCCGCCTACCGGCTTTCCGCAACGTCGAAGCTGCCACGACAACCCACGTTGGCTGCGCGATGGCGGCCGGTGCTCGAACCGGTGCTGGCGCGGATCGCGTCGGACGAACTAGTTGTTGATCTGCGATCCGGTTCCTACGCGGCACTCGGAAGGCTGCCCGGTGCGGTGAAGGTCGACGTTCTGGCCGAGCATTCGGATGGCAGGCGCACCGTCGTGAGTCATTTCAACAAGGCACATAAGGGTCGTCTGGCTCGCGCCCTCGCCGCCACGAAGTCCGAACCCGACAACGCGGCAAAGGTGGCAACGGTCGCGCGCCGCGCAGGCATGCGGGTGGAACGTCGGGGCGATGAACTGACGGTAGTCATACCTGCTTAGCTAGCAAATCCCTCAGTGAATCAACAAGATTCGCGCGAAATCGCGTGCAGCCAGCCGCGGGGTTTCATGCGGATCGCCTCGTGCACAATGTTCGCACAACCAGTGCACGAAGCTGCATGAGGAGAGCGACATTGGTCATCAGCTCGGGGTATCTAGCACAACCTTCCCGATCCCGCGGCCGACATCGCAAGCAGCCTCCTCCACGCCTACTCCTCCTTCGCAGGCGCCTGGCCTTCGGCGGGTCGGCGGTGCTCCTTGCGGTGCTGGTCGTCTCCGTCGGCGCATTGGTGAAGTGGGCTATCCACCAGCCCGCTTCGCAGCCGTACGCCCGGACGGCGACGCCGGTCGCACCAAGTCCGTCGCCGAGCCTTCCACCGCATGCGAGTGCAGCCCCGAGCGCACCGGTCGCCGCACCCGACCCTTTCCCGGTCGACGACAGGGGCTTCGTCAACTCCGGCGCGCGGTGCGAAGGAACCCAGACCGCGGTCGCCATCGGCAGGACATCGGGATCACTCGTGGTGATCTGCGGCGACCGCAACGGTCGGTACGGCTATCGGGGCCTTCGGCTCAGCGATGACGCAGTACTCACGACGACGGCCCGCGGCACGCCGACGCACGGGTTCATCGCGCAGAACGCGAGCGTCACCTATTCGATCTCATCCGCCGAACTCCGCGTCACCGTCGGCGGTGCGGTGATCAAACAGGAGCCGATGATCGACTACCGCGAACCTGTGTCCTAGATCGGCACCACGAAGTCGGACGTGTAGAACTCCTCCGGGGTCTGCGACAGATAGCCCGGTCGACTGACGTACATCCACGCGCCTGTGGCGCCAGACGCAATCGGTCCGCGAAGAGTCACGCTGCCGCTGCCCACGCCATCGGCCGTGAGTACACCGGAGATCACGCCGGGATCGCCGGGGTTGCAACCCACGGCCGACGAGTGAGGCATCTGAACCAACCCCACCATATAAACCGTGCCCGGGATGGCTCTGACGACCTGAACGTCGGCGACCACCTCGGCACCTGTGCTGCGCACCAAGGCGCTTGGTCCCGCATTGCCGGTCGGCCCGATGTGCATGTTGGAGCTGAAGTCGCAGCGCCTGAACGTCTGGGCGAATGGGACGAATGTTGCCCCGCCGCTACCCGGCGGGCCGGCCGCCGCCGTTTGTGCGCCGACGGTCGATGCCGCCGACATCGCCACAACAGTTGCTGCCACAGTCTTGAGAATCCGCTGACGCATAGTTGCTACCCCGCCCTCATACCTGCCCGCGTATCACCGAGAGTAATAATTAACGGCTCGTCAGACGGCAGAACGGCGGATCATTGCGCGTAGGGTCGAGAATATGACGGTGTTGCCCGATCTCGGCGTGGTGCGTCAGAATCTCGGCCGCAGCCTGTTCGGCATGGTCGCCGGCCCGGATGGGCCCGCGAACCGGGCCCGCATCCACGAGACACCGGGGCCGCGCTGGTTCGGCGAGGACCGTCCTATCCGTCGGGTACACGCGGATGCGTCCATGTTCGTCGGCGGTCTGCGGGCGCTGCTCCTGCAGTCGCTTCATCCGCTGGCGATGGCAGGCGTCGCGCAGCACTCCGACTACCGCGGCGATCCGTGGGGCCGGCTGCAGCGCACCAGTACGTTCCTGGCGGTGACGACCTTCGGCCCGGCCGCCGACGCACAGCGCGCCGTCGACAAGGTGCGCGGAATTCACCAACGTGTCCGCGGGACCGCCGCCGACGGCAGGCCCTACCATGCCTCGGACCCCCACCTTCTGGAATGGGTCCACATCGCCGAAGCCGACAGTTTCCTTCTCGCCCACCAGCTTTACGGCGCGGCGCCCCTCGACCAGAGCGGCCGGGACGGCTACGTCGCCGATACCGCCCGCGTCGCAACGGCACTCGGCGTACCCGACCCACCGTTGACCGAGAAGGACTTGCGCGAGCGGATCGAGGCATTCCGCCCGGAGCTGTCAAGCACGGCCGCGGCGCGTGATGCCGCCCGCTACCTGCTGCTGACTCCCCCACTGCCGATTGCCGCGCGGGCACCCTACGGCCTGCTGGCCGCGACGTCGGTGTCGATGCTGCCCGGATGGGCGCGAATGCCGTTGCTGCTGCCGTATTTCCCTCCGGTGGAGACCACCGTCATTCGCATGGCAGGTCGGGTAGCCGTCGGCGGGATCCGTTGGGCGCTGACCGCTGCCGCCTGATGTCGACCTTCAAGCGGTACCTCGTCATTCAGGCGATGACGTTCGTCTTCGGCATCGTCGGGCCCATCTTTCTCATCGGTTACTTTGCGGTACAGCCCGACCCGACACTGAAGTGGATGTACTGGTGGGGCTTGTTCATCACCGCGGCCGATGTGTTGATCGCCCTCGGTCTGACGAGCTCGCTCACGAAGGCTGAGGGTAAGCCGAAGCGTCAGTCCCGGCAGTCGACGACGTCGTAGGCGCCCTCGGCGTACCGCGACCGGATCACCTTCTTGTCGAACTTGCCGACGCTGGTCTTCGGCACTTCGTCGATGAACGTCCACCGCTCGGGTAGCCAGAATCGGGCGACCTTATCGCACAGATGTTTTCGAAGCTCGGGCGCGGTCACCACCGCTTCCTCATTCACGACGACAGCGGCCAATGGCCGCTCCTGCCACCGGTCGTCGGGAACCGCCACCACGGCCGCTTCGAGCACCGCCGGGTGATCCATGATGAGAATTTCCAACTCGACCGATGAAATCCATTCACCGCCGGACTTGATGACGTCCTTTGCGCGGTCCGTCAGCGTGATGAAGCCCTGCGGGTCGATGCGGCCGACGTCCCCGGTGCGCAGCCAACCGTCGTCGAACTTCGACGAATCCGCGTTCTGATAGTAGGAACCGGTGATCCACGGCCCGCGAATTTCTATCTCGCCAACCGCTTTACCGTCGTTGGGCAGCACACAGCCCGCATCGTCGACGAGACGAACCTCGACCCCGCACAGCACCCGGCCTGCGGTGCTGCGCAGTGTCCAGTGGTCTGCCCCCGTCGCCTCCGGTGGCGGAGTGGCCATCGCGGCGAGCGGTGAGGTCTCGGTCATGCCCCAGGCCTGGACAATGCGCACGCCGTAGGACTGCTCATACGTCTTCATCATGCCCAGCGGGACGGCCGAACCTCCGCATGCCACCGACCGCAGCGACGAGATATCGCGATCGGGATGGGCGTGCAGGTAGTGCAATAAGTCGTTCCAGATCGTCGGAACGGCCGCGGCGATGGTGGGTCTGCGCTGCTCGATCATGTCGACCAGCGGAGCCGCCTGGAGGAATCGGTCGGGCAGCAGCAGGTCGGCACCCGCCATCATGGCCGCGTACGGCATGCCCCACGCATTCGCGTGGAACATCGGCACGACCGGCAACACGCGGTCGCCGTCGGCCATTCCCACCGCATTGGCCGAGCCGACCAACATCGAATGCAGGTAACTCGAGCGGTGGCTGTAAACCACACCCTTCGGGTTTCCCGTCGTGCCGCTGGTGTAACACATTCCGGCGGCGCTTCGTTCGTCAAGATCGGGCCAGTCGAACTCGATCGGCTGGCCGTCGATCAGGTCGTCGTAGCGGATCACGGTCTTACCCGAGGCTGAAAGCGGCGCCACGTCGCCCTCGCCGACGGCCACCACCGTCTGCACCGTCGTCATTTCCGGCAGCATCGCGGCCAGCAGTGGCGCGAGTGAGATGTCCACCAGCACAACGCGATCCTCGGCCTGGTTGGCGATGAACGCGATCTGCTCACCTGGCAGCCGGATGTTCAGCGTGTGCAGCACCGCCCCCATGCACGGTGCGGCGAAGTAGGCCTCGAGGTGCTCCTGGTTGTTCCACATGAACGTCGCGACGCGATCCCCGTCCGAAACGCCCAGTTGGCGCAGGCCATGAGCGAGCTGCGCCACCCGCGTCCCCAGTTCGCCGAAGCTGATATCGCGATACCCGTCGGAGGTCGCCGTGATGACCCTTCGACCCGAGTTCCACCCGGTACCGTGTCGCAGAATGCCCGTCACGGTCAACGGAAAGTCCTGCATCGTGCTGAGCATGAGACACCCCCAGAGTTGTTGGCCGCCATGATTGCCGATTCGGCGTCGAAATCGGCGGGAAACCGTCAAACGGGGCGTACCCGATAGCATCGCGTGGCATGGCGTATCCCAGCACCCGCCGCCACTACCCCAGAAGCCGCCGATCTCCACGGCGGATCTTTGGGTTTCGATCGGAGCCCTCGTCGTCACCGTCATTTTCGGCGGGGCCGCGGCGGCGTTCCTGGACTACTGCCCGCCGGAGACCTGCAGCGCCGACGGCGCCGCCACAGCGGTTGGAATAGCGCTGCTGGCCGCGTTCGCGATCGGGGTCGTCGGATTGATCGTGACGGTGGTCCAGCTCGTGCGGCGCAAGCCCGGATGGCCGTTTGCCGTTGCAACTTTCGTGTTGTGCGCAGTCGCGGTTGTGCTGGGTGGCGTCGGATACGCCATGGCCGTCAGCTGAGCCCGTGTCAGGCAAAAGCCCTCCCCCGGCAGGGTCTTTTCGCTTACGGTTTCCAGGGTGGAACCAGACCATCTAAAGGCCCCCGAGCTTGTGCCCGTCGAGGCGCTCCGCTCGGGGGAACATGTCACCGACGTCAACGGTGGCGGCCAGCATTACATCGTTCTGGAGTCCAAGGATCTCGGCGGCGGTTGCGTCGTCCTGGAACTTGAATCCAAAGCCAATGACCAGCTCCGGGTCATCGAGATGTCGTTTCCCGCCGGCTACGAGATGGGTAGGTCACCCCGCCGCATTTTGTGAAACGACCATCCATGGCACGCCGAATTTGTCGGCGACCAGGCCGAGGCGCGACGCGAACGGCGTCGGTGCCATGGGCACCTGCACATTGCCTCCATCGGACAGGGCTGAGAACAGCCGCTCGGCCTCGGCATCATCAGAAACAGTCAGTGACAGCGAAAAGCCGCTGAACTCGGCCGGGCCCGTGCCTTGGCCGTCGGAGGCGAGCACCGTGGTGTCGCCGA
Organism: uncultured Actinomycetota bacterium; assembly: GCA_963766465.1. Lineage (GTDB taxonomy): Bacteria > Actinomycetota > Actinomycetes > Mycobacteriales > Mycobacteriaceae > Mycobacterium. Next base: position 260,351 of record CAVXZT010000006.1, on the reverse strand, counting down.
TGCGAAGCACCGCGTGCGCGACCTTGTCCTCGAAGTGGGCGAACACCGTCGCATCGGCACCGATGGCGCCGCGATAGAACTCGAGGGCCTCTTCACAGCGGCCTTGGAAGTAGACGTATGTCTCGACCCGCATGTCGGCAGATTAGCCCCGCGCAGGTCAGCCTGTTTTGTACAGAAACGACAGCTGCTCATCGCGGCGGATGACGCTCGCCGGTGTCTCGCCGATGAGGACCTTGAGTGACCGAGTGAGATGGGCCTGGTCGAAGTAACCGGCCTCGTGCACGGTGTCCAGGATGGATGCGCCGTCGCGCAGCAGGGTGGTGGCGTAGCGGGCCCGCTCGATCTGGCGGAACTGTCCGTGCGTCAAACCGGTGGTGCGCCGGAAGTGACGCTGGACGGATCGAATCGTGAGCGGTTGTCCGTCACCGCGCGTTACGGCCTCGACCACTTCGTCGCGTGCGATGACGCCGCGTCGGGCGAGCAGATCGACGTAGCGTTCGGCGTTCTCCAGGTCCGGCAGCGGCCAGCGGGATCCCAGGAGCGCGAACGATCCGTCGGCCGCCACGGGCAGGTCCACGTCGTTGTGGTCGACAAGTAGGCGGGTGGATAACGCGGGCATGTGCACGCCGAGCCGGAACCGGATTGCGGCCCACTCGCCACCGGGCGGGCAGTCGATGGTCGTCGCCCGCGTCTCGGGTCCGCGCACCGTTACCATCGTGAAGTCGGCGAGCCGCGTCACCACCAGCTCCAGGTGGCCCGCGGCGACGGAAATGAAGGTCCCCCCGCCGTCGCTGCGTCCCCGCCACACCCGTTCGATGTACGGCGAGTCCGACGGCCGGTCGCAGAAGCGAAGCAACATTTAGCCGACGCGTTCCTCGAGACGCACCGTCACCTCATCGCCCGCCTCTTTCCCGATGCGCAGACGCAGGTCGGTCTTAACGGGCAGTTTGTGGGTGCCGTCGCCGCGTGCCATGAACGAGCTCGCGAACGGCTGGCCGTCGACGGTGCCGCGGACCTTGACCAGCCCGCGGGTGCCGAAGAAGGCCGCGGAATCGGGCATGACCACATAGGTCCATCCGCCCTTGTTCTGACTTTTCTGCAGTTTCGCGGTGAACTGGCGGTTCAAGGGTTCGGTCATGGTCGGTCGTTTCGATGTGTCTGCACACCTATAACGACTCGGCGAAGCCCGAAAAGACATCGCGGAATATCGTTTCGCCATGAAACTGTCCGAGCAGATGCAGCGGGTTGTGCGCGAACAACGGCTCGGCTTTGTCGCCACCGTCACGCCGGACGGCCTGCCGAATCTGTCGCCGAAGGGCACCACCAGGTTGTGGGACGACGAGCGGCTGTTCTTCGCTGACATCGCGTCACCGGGCACGGTCGCCAACCTGCGCGCCAACCCACACGTTGAGGTCAACGTCGTCGATCCGATCCGGCGAAAGGGCTTCCGGTTCAAGGGAACGGCGGCCGTGTACACGGGCGGCGAGATGTATGACCGCGGGCTGCAGATTCTGCGGGAGCAGGGGTCGACGATGGATCGCGAGCGAGTGCGGTCCATCGTGGTGATCGACGTGACCGACGCCGCGGACCTCGTCTCCCCCGCCTACGGCGACGGCGCGACCGAACAGTCGATCTCGCAGCACTGGCTGGGCTATTACAACGACCTGCACCGCCCCGAGTTGCCGAGCACATGACGGCGCTGAATGATCCGTGCCAATGGACGCAACCGATGCCTTCGCACTCGCCGATCTCGACGCCGTCGCGCAGGCGGGGTTGGTCGCCTCTGGCGAGTTGTCGGCGACCGAACTTCTCGAGGCCGCGATCGCGCGGTTGGAGGCCAGCCGCGGGCTGAACGCCGTCATTACCGACCTGTTCGAGCGCGGCCGCAACCAGGCCACAGCGCTCGACGCGTCCGGCGAGCTACGCAACGGAGGTTCGGGTCCGCTCGCGGGAATTCCGTTCTTGCTCAAGGACCTTGGGGCGTCGCTTGCCGACGCACCGGAGGCGATGGGTTCCCCCGCGCTGCGCACACACGTCGCGACCGAGTCGGCCTGGATCGTCGATAGGTACCTCACAGCGGGGCTGGTGGTTTTCGGCAAGACCAACACCCCCGAATGGGGCAACCACTGCACGACCGAACCGTCGCTGTTCGGGCCCACCGTGAACCCATGGTCGCCGACGATCACGCCCGGCGGGTCCAGTGGCGGGTCGGCAGCGGCGGTGGCCGCAGGTGTCGTACCCGCCGCGTCGGGCGGTGACGGCACCGGATCCATCCGGGTTCCCGCATCGTGTTGCGGGCTCGTGGGTCTCAAACCACGCCGGGGCCGTACCTCCTTCGCGCCCGGCGGGGGCCATGGGCTGGAAGGCTTGGTCAACGAGCACGCCCTCACCCGCACCGTCCGCGACAGCGCCGCGCTGCTCGACGCCGTCGCCGGCTCGGCTCCCGGCGACCCCTACACCGCTCCTGCACCGAAAGTGCCTTTCCTGCAAGCGATCACGAGCGAGCCCGACGCGCAGCGGATCCTGATCGCGACGGCATCGCCGTTTCCGGCACCGGACACCCACCCCGAGGTCGTCGCCGCGGTCGAGCGGACCGGCGCGGCGCTCGCCGGACTCGGCCACATCGTCGAGCCCGGCACCCCGACCGTCGACGCCGACGTCGTCGCCGACGCCATCGCCGTGCTGCACAACGTCAGCAACGCCCAGCTTCACGCCATGGCGACCGCACACCTCGGGCGCGAGCCCCATGAGGACGAGTTCGAGCCGAGCACCTGGATCATGGTCCGCGAGGGCTTCACCACCAGCGGGGTCGCCTACGCGGACGCCATCGGCGCGGTGCATACGCAGACACGCCGCTTCGTCGCAGGCATGAGCGGCCACGACGTGCTGCTTGTGCCCACTCTGCTGGCTCCCCCGCCGCCCTACGCGCTGCTGGATCAGCCGCGCGGCACGACGCGGGCATTCTTCGACGTCGAGTTCGCCACGACGGGTTGGACCTCGCTGGCGAATGTGACTGGCTGGGCCGCGGTTTCGCTGCCCCTCGGCGTCACATCGGACGGCCTGCCGATCGGCGTCCAGCTGATGGCGCCCGATGAGACGATCCTGCTTCAACTGGCCGCACAACTCGAAACGGCGATGCCATGGTTACACCGGCGGCCCAGTATGTAATGTCGGCACATGGTGCGCGACATTCGTGAGCTGACCGATTCCCCCGAGGCCTACGCCGAGGAGCTGCGCAGGCGCTGGGGTGGCCTGCTGAGCTATCGCTACATCGGCCGCAAGTACTCGTCAATGGACCTCGGCGTGGAAGACAACACCGTCACCATCCGGCGGGACATGCGCAACCCCGCGGGCGGGCTGATGCTGGCGGTGATTTGTATCGCCGCGCCCGAGGGCGGCCACATGTCAGACCTGGAGGCAGTGCCCAACCCCGTCATCCACTCGTGCCAGATCCTCGACCCGGGCAGGGACGTGCGTCGCATCGAGATTGTGTCCGAGGACCTCAAACGCGGGCGTCAAATGGGCTACAGCCGCGCCAAGATCGTCGACGCCGACCAACCCAGCCGGGTATTGGCGCTGACGCAGGGCCAGGGCATCAGCATCGGCACTCCACCAGAAGGCCTCGAACGAATGGAGGCCAATCCGCTCGAGGTCGTCGATTCGCCCGATCTGCCTCCGCTGTGGCAGGTGTTCGGTGGCCACCGCCGTCCCGATGGCCACTGGGCACTGCCGGAACTCGCGATCGAGGTCGCGTCCCCCGACGCCGCGCTGCACATCGGACCGCAGTTCATCATCGGAGAGACCGCCGCCGCCGATGCGGCAGCCGACCTCGCGGGAACCGACCGGGTCCAGGGCGTCTCGTCACACGTGATGTTCGTATCCCGCGGCAAGGTCGGACCGTTCCGCGTCGAAACCGAACCGATGCGAGGATCCGACGGCACGCTCGCCGTCCGCACCGTCATGCACGACGAAGGCGTCGACGACCGCATCACGACCGTGGGGTCCTATCTGTTCCGATCGACCGAATGAGACACTCTGGGCATGCCTGTCGCAATCGCCCGTCCCAAGCTTGAAGGCAACATCGCCGTCGGTGACGACCGCCAGATCGGGTTCGCCGAGTTCGGCGACCCGCAGGGGCGTGCGGTGTTCTGGCTACACGGCACGCCAGGTGCCCGCAGGCAGATCCCGATGGAAGCCCGGGTCTACGCCGAGCAGCGGCAGATCCGGCTGATCGGTGTCGACCGGCCAGGCATCGGGTCGTCGACCCCCTATCAATACGACACGGTTTTCGCGTTCGCCGAGGACCTGCGCACGATCGCCGACACCTTGGGCATCGACAAGTTCGAGGTGATCGGGCTTTCGGGCGGCGGCCCGTACACGCTGGCGTGCGCGGCGGCGATGCCCGACAGGGTGATCGCCGCCGGTGTGCTGGGCGGGGTGGCGCCGGTGCGCGGTGCGGATGCCATCGGCGGCGGCATTTCGACGTTGATCACCGCGGCGGCGCCGATCGTCGAGATCGCGGGCGCACCACTACGGTTGGCGGCCAGCACCCTGATCCGGCTGATCCGCCCTGTCGCAGAGCCGGCGCTGTACGCGTACGCGCGCATCTCGCCGGAGGCCGACCGCCAGTTGTTGGTCCGCCCCGAATTCAAGGCGATGTTCCTCGACGACCTGCTCAACGGCAGCCGTAAACAGCTCGCCGCACCTTTCGCCGATGTCGTGGTGTTCGCCCGCGACTGGGGCTTCCGGCTGGAAGAAGTGAAGGTGCCGGTTCGCTGGTGGCACGGCGACCGCGACCACATCGTCCCGTTCGAACACGGTCAGCACGTCGTGTCCAGGCTGCCCGACGTCCAGCTGACACACCTGCCCGGCGAGAGCCACCTGGCCGGCCTCGGTCGGGCCGAGGAAATCCTGGACACCATGGTCGGGCTGTGGGACCGCGCCGACCAGAAGTGATCAGACGCCGGCGGCCTCGATGATCAGGTCGGCAACCTGTCTGGGCATCGACACGATTGACAGGTGACTGGCGTCCAGCTCGATGGTTTTCGCGTTCATCCGCTTGGCCATGAACCGCTCGAGGTCGGGATTGATCGTGCGGTCGTTCTTCGACACCGCATAGAACGTCGGCTTGTCCCGCCAGGCAGCTTGGGTGGTGCGGCCGGTGAACAGTTCATCCGAGATCCTGCCCTGCACCGCGTACAACGCCCTCGCCCTGGCGGGCGCGACATCCTGGGCGAAGTCGGTGAGGAACGCCGCCTCCGAGAGCTGCGCGTATCCGTCGCCGCCCTTCACAAGGCCTGCGCTGGCCGGGGGCGTCGGGTACTGCGCAGCGAGCGCGGTGTAGTCCTCGCCGATGTCAGGTGCGCGGGCGGCGATGTACACCAAGGCGGTCACCTTGGGGTCGACTCCGACTTCGGTGGCGATCATGCCGGAATACGAGTGGGCGACGAAAACTGTCGGTCCGTCCATCAAAGCCAGTGTGCGGCGGGCGAACTCACAGTCCTCGTCCAGCGTGCGCAGCGGATTCTGCACCGAGGCCACGTTCAGCCCACGTGCCTGCAGGTACGGGATCACATCCGACCAGCACGAGCCGTCGGCGTATGCGCCGTGTACCAACACCACATTGCGGGCCTCGAGCAATGGGCCGTCAGGAGGTGCCGCCGTGGCCGGTTTGGCTCCGAACAGGGCGGCCGCGCCGCCGACGGTCACCGCGGCCGCGAACGATCGTCGATTCATGCGCATGCGCGCTCCTCTCCGGGGCCCGGCCAAGGGTCCCTCACCCGCCTTAACGCACGCAATCCCAGAGATGATCTATTTAGAAACCGAAGCCGAGTTCGGCGGGCACATCGCTGACGAAGGCCGCGTCGATCCGGCGCGTCAGGCCCGAGTCCTTGCAGTGCAAGCGGTTTGCGACGGCAAAGGACGATGCTCGGTGTGCGCCCAGGTACAGGCTGCCGAGCACGTCGAGATCCATCTGCACGTCGGCTGGTGCATCGGTAGGCGTGCAGCGGGCCCGCCCATCGCGAATCTCCAGGGTGAACCTGCCGCCGTCACTGCGGAATCCGTCCGAAATCTCGACCACCGCCGACAGGTCCGACTGGTAGCGGCGCGCCTCGAGCGCGGTCGGGATGTCCATGATGCGCAGCCAGAGGTCGTCCTCGATGTGCGTGACACGGGCCAACCGATGATCCGTCAACAGGTAGGGCAGCGGGTCCGCGGGATGCGTCGCGAACAGGACCTTCTCCATCAGGTCGAGCCCGAGAAGCGCGCGGCACAATGCAATGTGCGCGTCGGCGGTCACCGCCGTCACACCGACCCGCACGAACATCGGGTCGTCGCCGAACACCCGATACAGGGCATAGCCGTCGGGATGCAGGAACGCGAACCACTCCGTTCCGCCGCGACGAGCCGACTCGCGATCGACCAGTAGCTCGTCCCACAGCGCCTGGGGGGCTAGGAGGCCGCCGGGGGTGCCCAGCCGCCAGCGCTCGTAGATCTCGGCAAGCTCGTCACGGTGATCGGCAGGCTTGACGATCCGGACGCCACCCGTATCGGGCGCGTCTTCGCGGAACCGTGCGAAGCGGCGGTCAACGCTGAACACCTGCTCGATCGTGGCCGGGCCGTACCCGAAGCGCCCGTAAATCCCGCCTTCGCTGGCCGTCAGGCCCGCGATCGGATATCGCGCGTCGGCGATGCGGTTGTGCAGCTCGGTGTACATCGTGCGCAGGATGCCCCGGCGGCGGTGGGTCGGCGCGACCCCGACGATCGTCACGCCCGCCATCGGCAGGACCGCGCCGCCCGGCACGGTCAGCAGCAGATCGAGGTAGTGGGCCATGCCGACGATGTCATTGCCGTCGCATGCGAGGACCGTGCTGTCGGTCGGCATCATCGACCGCCATGCCGTCAACGATTCCGGGTGCCCGAACCTTCCGAAGCTGGTGGCGTCCAACAGCGATATCGCCGGCCAGTCCGCGTCCGTGGCGGAGCGGATGTCCAGAGCTGTCGAGGTGTCCGAGGCGAGCACGGAACTTGACGGTGCCACAAAGCGATGTCGGAGCGCATCCGAATTTCGTCCGCAGCCGATACGGTTGAGTGGCCAGGAAGGAGCGCGTGTCATGGCGACCGATCTGACGCTCTATCTCGATGACCAACCCGGTGAGCTGGCCCGGGTCGGTGACGTGCTTGGCCAGGCCGGCGCCAACATCGCCGGCCTCTGTGCGATCACCACCGGCGGAGGTCAGGCCGAGGTGCACATCCTGGTACAGGATGCGACGTCGGCGTTCGAGGCCCTGCAGGATGCCGGAATCAAGATCGCGGCCGAGCAGGAAGTGATTGTGCTCGATGTGGAGGATCGGCCGGGCGCCCTCGGCGAGGTGGCCCACAGACTCGGCCAGGCCAGGGTGAACCTGACCACGGCCTACCTGGCGACCAACACCCGGCTGGTGTTGGCGGCGGACAACCTGGCCGAGGCGAAGGCGGCGCTCAGCTGATCAGCGTTTGAGCCAGCCCTGAACCGTGCTCAGTTCCCGCGTGTATTGGGTGAGGTTGTCGTCGTGGTACAGCGAGCCTCCGCTGATGGCGGCCGTGCCCTTCCAGATCAGCTGCACCCGGGCACCACCCTTTGAGTAGTAGTCGGTGCGATCGACGTTCCTGCGGTGCCACCCACCCTGTTGGGCGAAGTCGGCAATCGTCTGCCGCTCGTCGGTAGCAGTCATGGACGGAGACGATACAGCGGGCGACCTCAACCGCCGAGCGCGCGTCGCAACATGTGCATCGCGACGGTCGTTGACCGGTCGCGAATATCGGACCGATCGCCGGGCAACCGGATGGTGCGGGTGACCGTCTCGCCGTCGGTGAGTTTGACGGTGAAGCACACCGTGCCGACGGGCTTGTCGTCCGTGCCGCCTGTAGGCCCGGCGATTCCGGTGATTGCGATCGCGGTGTCTGCCCCGAAGCGGTTCAGCGCGCCTGCGGCCATCGCCTCGGCGACGGGCTCGGATACCGCCCCGTGTGCGGCGATCAGGTCGGGCTCGACCCCGAGCAGTTCGGTCTTCGCCTCGTTCGCGTAGGCGACGACACCGCCTGCGACGTAAACCGACGAACCAGGACGGTCGGTCAGCCGGGCGGCCACCAGGCCGCCGGTGCAGGATTCGGCGGTTGCAATCCGGCGGCCGGAAAGCATTCGCGCGACTTGGTCGTCGACGAGCGAGCCGTCTTCGGAGAAAATCTCCCCGCCGTGGTGCTCGCGCATCAGTTCCATCAGATTGGCGTAGATGCCTGCGGCGTCCGGTTCGTACCGGGTGACCATCTCGACCTCACCGCGGCGCAGACAGGTGGTGATCTCGAGCCGGTCGAAGCCGTCGATACTCTGCTCGGCGTCGCGCAGGGTGTCGGCGAGACCCGATTCGGGCAGCCCGAACAACCGCACCATGTCCTGGCGGTACGTGGTCCTGCCCGCGATCGCCCGCTGCACAGCCTCGGTTTCCACCGCGAGCGGCCACATCGGCTGCAGCTCGCGCGGCGGACCGGGCAACACGACGATCGTCGGCTTGCCCGGCACAACGACACCGGGAGCGGTGCCCACCGGATTGATCACGTGGGCGCCGACCGGAATCATCGCCTGCTTGCGGTTGGCGGCCCTGACCGCGTCGAGGTCGACATTGTCGAAGCGCGCCATCAATCGCTTGATGATGTCGGCGATCCGATTCTCGAGGGCGTCGTCCAACTTCAGCTCGAGGCCCGCGAATCGGGCCACCGTCGCCACGGTCAAGTCGTCGGCGGTCGGCCCGAGGCCGCCGCTCGTCACGATCAGGTCCACGCCCTCAGAGGCGAGGAACCGCAGCTGCGCTTCGATATCGCCGGGGCGGTCACCGCAGATGGTGATGTGGGCCAGCTCGACCCCGAGCTCAAGCAGTTGGTCGGCGATCCACGGGCCGTTGCGGTCCTGGACCCGTCCCGTCAGCACCTCGGTCCCCGTGACAACAATGCCGGCGCGTGCGCTCACGTCTGGTGACATTACGGCAGGCCGGTAATGTCATTCTCATGACGGCGCCGAAGTCCCTCCGCGAGCTGTTCGATCAGCTCGGCCTCCAGGAGGTCCCGTCGGAGGACGGCACCGTCACCATGGAGATGCCCGTCGACGAGCGGACGGTCAACACCGCCGGCGGGCTTCAGGGCGGCCTGATCGCCACCATAGCGGACGTGACGGCCGGCCAACTCGCCTCGCGCAGCACCTCATTCGGCATGGGCATCGCCACCACCGACTTGTTCATCCGCTATCTGCGGCCCATCAAGGTCGGACCGGCGCGTGCGGTCGCGCGGATCCTGCGCACAGGCAAGCGGTCCGTGGTGGTGCAGGTGGACATCTATCGCGCCAACGACGACGAAGTCGGCGCCACTGCGACAGTCAACTTCGCAGCGGTGGACTGACCGAAACCACGACGGGTGGCGTGTTGTAGCCCGTCACTCTCACCCAGTTGGCCGACGCACCGGACCACGGCTGCCCCTGGAGCTCGACCGTCTCGCCGGGAAACACGGTCACGTAATTGTCGCTGTATTCGACCGGCAGGATCTCGTCTCCGTCGGCCGTGGACGTGAGCTCGGCGCGCTCGAAGAAGGCGATCCGCTGCGAAGGGTTGTGCAGGCGGATGTTCACACGGTTGTCGCTTGGGTTCGGAGACTTGGACGCGGTCACGTCGAGCGGCACCCGAGTCATGTTGTTCAGACCCGTCATATCGGCCCAACTCGCCTGTTTGAGCTCGAACGCAGCATCGTTGCTCGGATCGCCGACATCGTCGAGTTGCTGCGACTGCCAGTACACGTTTTCGGAGACGACTTTCCCTGACCAGTCGAGCAATTCAGCGCGCACGAAGAAGACGCTCGAGTCACGGGCAAGGCGCGGCAGTGTCATCGCCTGTAGCGCTGCCCCTCGTGTCACGTTGATATTGCCTGCGCTGCGATCGTCGCGCACCCGGCCCTGAAGGTCATACACCCGAACCCGCACCGTCAAACCCGTTTGGTCCCTGGGTGTTTGGTTGACCACGGTGATGTTGGCGTTGTTGTGGTTGCCCGTTGCGTACGAGTCGAACACGACTGACAGCGGCCGTAGCCCCGTTTTGGCGCCGAAATAGGCTCCGCCAGGCCGCAGGTAGTAGTCGAAGAGGTGCCCGAAGAACGACGGCCAGTGGTTGTTGAGCATCCAGTAGATCGTCATCTTGTGGTTGTCCCAGCCGCCCGCGGCGAACGCTTCGAATTGCGCACGCGTCGCCTCGTAGTGCGCGAGTTGCGCCTTGCGCGTGAACTCCTCCGCACTGTCGGACACCCCGTACCGGCGGTCGACGGCACGCCGAATGCTGGTCAGATCACTGTTACTCGTATTCGAGCCGGCGTGGAAGGACCAGGCATCGTTGATGGGCCACAGCTTGTCGGGCGGAATGAACTTCTTCAGACTGGCGAACGGCGGGATCTGTTCGTTGTCGCCCTGTTCGGCGGTCGACCCTCGGGTTGCGGCGTACCGGCCGGAGAACCAGTAGCTCGGCGGTCGCCAGCTGTACGGACCGGCCATCTGAATGCCGTCCCAGTCGCGCTCCCCTGTGTCGTCGGTTGCCAAGGAGGACACCGTGTCGACGGTCGCGTTCTGCCAGTGCAGATCCGACAGGATGCCGTGGTACTTGGCGAGCACGGCGGCTGGGGCCTTCCCGTCGCTGCCGTTGGCCCACACAAACACCGACGGGTGGCTCCGAAGCCCCTCGATCTGCGAACGAAGGCTGTCCTGCGCGACCCGGTTGTCCTCGTCGTCCCACTGGTTCCATTTCTCCCACTGGTTGCAGCACATCCAGCCGTACATCAGTGGGATGCCCATTTCGTCGGCCATCTCCGCGATGTGATCACCAGGGAACTTTCCTTCGAGCCGAATCATGTTGAGCCCGAGGTCTTTCACGTAACCCAGGATCGCGGCGTCGCGGTTGGAGTCGTTCGCGTACAGCAGGTCAGGTGTGTACGCGGCGCCGCGGACGAGAAAGTCCTTGCCGTTGACCTTCAGATAGAAATTTCCGCCCTTGCCGAGTTCGGGGAACTGCTCGTCCTGATCGCGAAATTGCTCGACGGAGCGGATACCGAACCGCAGATTGCTGGTGTCAATCTGCTTGTTGTGCTGCCTGAACTCCAATTGCAGGTCATAGAGATTGGGCTGGCCGAGGGTGTAGGGCCACCACAGGTCCGGATTCTGCACGGTCAGCTGATCGAACTTTTCGGGAGTGAAGCTGACTTCGCGCTGCTCCCCCGCGGCCAGCGTGACAGGTTCCTCCATCTGGATGTCGGGCTTGCCCGGCCGGGTTATCGTCGCCTGCAGAACGCCGCGCATCTGTGCGGCAGACGAGTTGCGGAGGCTGCTGTAGATCGTCAGCCGCGCGGAGTTCGTTCGCGGGAGTGGAAGTTCGGAGTTGACCGTCGACGGGCCGATGAGTACGGCGCCGGACACCTTGAGGTACACCGGCTTCCAGATGCCCGCATTGCGGTCGGGGACAAACGAATTCCCGTTGGCCGAATTCTTGCCAGGCCCTTGGTATCCCAAGTAGTTCCAGTTGATCCAGTCATACCAACTGTCCGCCAGTTCGACGCCGTCGATATCCTGCAGCGCGCGCTCCGGCGTTACCTTGACGGCCAGTGTGTTGGACGCTCCCTGGTTCACCCAGCGAGAGACATCGAGTTCGTGGGCGGTGTGCATGCCGACGATCTGGTTGTTGCCCGCGATCAGGTGGCCGTTCAACCAGATTTCGGCGCGATAGTTGATGCCGGGAAAGTCCAACGTGTATGTCGTGTGGCCGGCAGGTGCGGTGAACGTGGTGCGATACCACCAGTCCTGCTTGTAGAGGTCCTGCGGGACTTCATCGACCAGATTCGTTCCGTAGTAGAGGTCCGGGTAGGTGCCATCCTCTTGGAGGGTCTGCAGAACCGTCGCGGGCATTCGAGGAATCGCATGCCAGCCGGTTGCCTTGAAGTCCGGCTTCGACAGGGCCGCACCGTCTGCCCGAACGTCGCGAGCAGAGACAAGGCTCCAGCCCTGCGCCAGTTCGATCTGTCCCGGCGGAGGCCCTGGTTTGGCGAAGTCCGGGATGTCCGCCGCGCAGAGGAGCAGCAAGAGGGCCACCGAGAGCAGGACCCTTAAAACCATGTGCCGACGCCGTTCAACCGACATCTGCACCCCGTTCACCGGATCACCGTACCTGCACCGTGAGGCCGGGGCTCAGCTAGCAGCGCAACGGAATTCGCGCTGGTCACTCCGTGCGCGCCAACACCTCCCGCACCAGCTCCAGGCTGGTGTCGGGGTGCAGGAACGCGAATCGGCCCACCGTTTCGCCCTCCCATTTCGTGGGAGGGATGAACGCTACCTGGTCCTGGTGTAGCCGCTGGGCCCACGAGTCGTAGTCCTCGGGTTTCCAGCCGAGCCGACGGAACAGCACCACGCCGAGGTCGGGCTCGCGGATCAGCTCCAACTGCGGGGCGGCCTTGATCAGCTCGGCGGTCTGGATGGCGAGCGACGCGGCGACCTCGATTGCCTGGCGGTACGCGTCCAGTCCGTAGACGGCCAGCGAGAACCACAGCGGTAACCCGCGGGCGCGCCTCGTCAGGTGATAGGCGTAGTCGGACGGGTTCCACTCGCCGTCGGACGTATGGATGACATCCAGATACGACGCGTCTTGGGTGTGGGTCGCGCGGGCCAGCTCGGGCTCCCGGTACAGCAACGCGCAGCAGTCGAACGGCGTGAACAACCACTTGTGCGGGTCGAGGATGAACGAGTCGGCCTGCTCGAGGCCCGTGTACTTCGGCTTCAGCGAGCGGGCGAAGATGCCTGAGCCGCCGTAGGCGCCGTCGACATGGAACCACCAGCCCCGTTCCTTCGCGAGCGCGCCGACACCGGCCAGATCGTCGACGATGCCTGCGTTGGTCGTGCCCGACGTGCAGACCACTGCGGCGATGTTGGTCGCATCGGGCGGCACGACGTCGCGGACGGTGTCGGCGGTGAGCCGATGATCGGGTGTGTCGACCACCAGAGCGTCCATCTCCAACAGCCGCAGCGTGTTGACGATCGACGAATGCGCATCCGAGCCGACGACCACTCGCAACCTGCCGGTGGCGCCGAGCTTCTTGGCCGTCTCCCGCGCCACGGCCAGGGCCGACAGGTTGCCCGCCGATCCTCCGGAGACGAAACATCCGCCGGTGGTCGTCGGCAGGCCCGCCTCGTGCGCGATCACCCGCAGCACACTGTTCTCCGCGGCGATCGCACCCGAGGCCTCGAGCCACGAGATGCCCTGGATCGAGGCGCAGGACACCAGCATGTCGAACAGCAGGCTGGCCTTGGTAGGGGCGGCCGGGATGAAGCCGAGGAACCGCGGGCTGTCCGCCGAGATCACGCTCGGCGCGATCACCGAGGTGTAGACGCCGAGCACCTCGTCGGGCGGCCGCGGCGTATCGCGGATCACCCCGTCGAGTCGCTCGTAGAGTTCGTCGGCGGCCAGCGTGCCCTTGTCGAGGGGCACGGGATTCATCCGCAGTCGGTTCTCGGCGTATGCGAGCACGCTGCGTACCATGTTTTCGGTTGTCTGGTCGACCTCGTGCATGGCTGAAGTCTTGCACCGGCGCGATCTGGATCAGTGCGTTACGCGCAGCTCACTTGTGGGGTACATCGTTGACAAGTCCGCCATCCATCACGAACTCGGCACCTGTCGCGTAACGCGATTCGTCGCTGGCGAGGAAGACGATGAACGTCGCCACCTCCTCGGGTTGACCGGGTCGGCCCAAGGGGATCCGCAGCATGTTGTCCGGGAAGTGCTTGGTCATCGGCGTGCGAATGAACCCGGGGTGCACCGAGTTCACCCGGATGTTGTATTGCCCGAGTTCCAGCGCCGCCGACTTGCTCAGCCCGCGCACCGCCCACTTCGACGCCACGTACGGGTGCACCATCACGGCGCCACGCAGACCCTCGATGGACGAAATGTTGATGATCGAGCCGACGCCATCGGCCTTCATCGCTTCCACCGATGCCTGCATGCCGAGGAAGGTGCCGGTGAGGTTGACGTCGATGACCTTCTGCCACTTGGCCATATCGAACTTGCCGATCTCGCCAAGCGCCACCGTTCCGGCGTTGTTGACCAGCACGTTGAGCTTGCCGAACTCGTTGACCGCGGTGGCGACGGCGGCCTCCCAGTCGTCGGCCTGCGTGACGTCGAGGTGCACGTAGCGCGCGGCGTCACCGATCTCGTCGGCCAACGCCTTGCCCTTGTCGTCGAGGATGTCGCCGATGACAACCTTCGCGCCCTCAGCGACAAGCGCCCGCGCATCCTCTGCGCCCATGCCTTGCGCCCCGCCGCTGATGAGTGCAACTTTTCCGTCCACACGTCCCATGACGGGACACGCTACCGTGCGCTCGTGCTACAAGTAGAACCTGTTCCAGTTCCTTGAAGGGAAGACTATGGCGATCCGCGTCGCGCTCATCGGCACCGGCAATTGCGGAAGTCTGGCGCTCAAACAGCTCGTCCAAGACGCCCGCTTCGACCTGACCGGCGTGTGGGTGTCGTCGGACGCCAAGGTCGGCCGCGATGCCGGCGAGCTTGCCGGGCTGGACGTGACGACCGGTGTCGCCGCGACGAGTGACCTGGACGCGATCATCGCGGCCAAACCCGACTGCGTGGTGTACACCGCGATGGGTGACACCCGACTGCCTGATGCGATGGCCGACGTCCGCAAGATTCTCGCCGCGGGCATCGACGTAGTCGGGTCGGGCCTCGGCGTGCTGCAGTACCCGTGGCAGGTGATCCCGGACAAGTACATCCAGCGCATCGAAGATGCTGCGCAAGAAGGCAATTCGGCAGTGTTCTTCACGGGGGTCGACCCGGGGTTCGCGACGGATCTGCTGCCCTTCGCATTGGCAGGTACATGCCAGAGCATCGAGCAGGTGCGCACCATGGAGATCGCCGACTATGCGACGTACGACGGCGCGACGGTGATGTTCGACGTGATGGGCTTCGGCAACGAGATCGGCGACCTGCCGATGCTCTATCAGCCGGGCGTGCTGAGCATCGCGTGGGGCACCGCGATCCGGCAGATGGCTGCGGGCCTTGGCATCGAGGTGGACGAGATCAAAGATGCCGTCGAGCAGGAACCCGCACCCGAAGACTTCGACGTCGCCGTCGGCACCATCAAAAAGGGCACCGTCGCAGCGGTGCGTTTCCAGATCGAGGGCATGGTCAAGGGCAAACCGGCGATCGTTGTCGAGCACGTCACCCGGCTGCGGCCCGATCTGCGCCCCGACTGGGCCCAGCCCGCGCAACCGGGTGGCTCGTACCGCGTCGAGATCACCGGCGAGCCGTCCTACACGATGGACATTTGCCCAACGAGTCGCAACGGCGACCACAACTACGCGGCCATCCTCGCGGCGGCTGGCCGGATCGTGAACGCGATCCCCGACGTCGTCGCAGCAGCGCCCGGCATCCGGACCACGCTGGACATGCCGCTGGTTACCGGAAAAGGCTTATACGCCAGCTAGTTAGGCTGGTCGTATGAGTTCGCCGCCATCGCCGCCGAATACGGTGGCGGAGATCGCCGCGAGCGAACCCGGCCCGCAGGTCGGAGCGTTTTTCGATCTGGACGGCACACTGGTCGACGGGTTCACCGCGACCGCCCACGCCGGCGACCGGATACGGCGCAGGCAAGCGCGGATCGGCGAGGTGCTTGGGGTGATCGAGGCGTCGATGCGATACCGCTTCGGTCGGATGAAATTCGAAAGGCTGATGACGCGAGCCGCGGGATATCTGCGGGGCGAATCGCTTGCCGAACTCGACGAACTCGGCGAGCGGTTGTTCGTCGAGCGCGTCTCCTCTCGCGTCTTTCCCTACATGCATGAGGTGGTGCGGGCTCATCAGCAGCGGGGCCACACCGTGGTGCTGAGTTCGTCGGCGCTGACCATTCACGCCGAACCCGTCGCCCGCTACCTGGAGATCACCGAGGTGCTGTGCAACCATTTCGAGCTCGACGATCGGGGTCAGCTCACCGGGCGGATCGCCAGGCCGGTCATCTGGGGAAAAAACAAGGCCAAAGCGGTCCGACAGTTCTGCGACGACAACGACGTCGACCTGCAGCGCAGCTACTTCTACGCCGATGGCAACGAAGATGTGGCGTTGATGCAACTGGTCGGCAACCCGCGGCCGGTGAACCCCCGTCCAGGTCTCGCTGCGACGGCCGCGACGGAGGGCTGGCCGGTGCTGAGGGTTGTCGGGGTCGGTGGACGCAAGAGCCGGTCACGACGGTTGATGGGTTACGGGTCGGCGGTGCTTCGGACGATTGTGCCCAGCGGGCAGCGGCGCGATTAGATGCGGTTGACGGTCGCGAGCCAGGCTGGTGCGCCGTCGTCGTGGTAGATCGTGTGTATCCGGTCCGGTTCGATCGTGGTGACATCCCACCCGGTGCCTGTGTGAAACGCCCCTCGCAGCTCGTCGTGAGTGACGGGGTGTGGGCCGGTGTCGGGGCCAATGTCACTGAAGCACAACACATACAGGGTGCCGTCGCGCTCGGTTACCGACGCCACGCTCGCCACGTATCCCGCGCGCTCGTCGCCGTCGAGGGTGTGAAACAGTCCGCAGTCCAGCACCGTTTGAAACCTGCGTCCCAGCCGGTCCAGCTCGAACGCGTCGGTCGCCGCGAACTCGATCGCGATCCCACGGTCGGCGGCTTTCTCCCGGGCCATCGCCAGTGCCATCTCCGCTACGTCGACACCCAGAACCGACAAGCCGAGCGACGCGATAAGAAGGCCGTTCTCGCCGGTGCCGCATCCCACGGCAGTCCAGTCATCCGTTCGTGACTGGTCGGGCGTCGACCACTGAACGCGTTCTCAGGCAACTTCGGCCCTTCCTCGCAACCGGTCTCGCATCCTCATCGTGGCATACCTTGCAACCTGCGAAGCTGCAGCACGCATGGCCCTTCCGGGATCGCGCCGGGGCGCCTAAGCTAAACTAGAACACGTTTCAGTTCGGCGAGCGCCCCCACCCGAGGAGCAGGCATGCACACCCCCATCTGCGACGAACTCAACATCGAGTTCCCGATCTTCGCCTTCACCCACTGCCGAGACGTGGTTGTGGCCGTGAGCAAGGCCGGCGGCTTCGGCGTGCTCGGTGCAGTCGGCTACACCCCGGAGCAGCTCGAGATCGAGCTCAAGTGGATCGACGAGAACATCGGTGACCACCCGTACGGCGTCGACATCGTCATCCCGAATAAGTACGAGGGCATGGACGCCACTGACCTGGAGCCAGAGGTGCTCAAGAAACAACTCAACGCGCTCGTGCCGCAGGAGCACATCGACTTCGCCAAGCAACTCCTCGCCGCCCACGGCGTTCCCGTCGACCACAGCGACGACGATGCGTTGCAGCTCCTCGGCTGGACAGAGGCGACCGCGACGCCACAGGTCGAGGTGGCGCTGCAGCACCCGAAGTGCACGCTGATCGCCAACGCGCTAGGCACGCCGCCGATTGAGATGATCAAGCACATCCACGACGAAGGTCGCAAGGTCGCCGCGCTGTGCGGATCGCCTTCGCAGGCGCGCAAGCACGCCGACGCAGGAGTCGACATCATCATCGCCCAGGGCGGCGAGGCGGGCGGCCACTGCGGCGAGGTCGGTTCGATCGTGCTGTGGCCGCAGGTCGTCAAGGAGGTGGCACCGGTCCCGGTGCTGGCCGCAGGAGGGATCGGCAGCGGCCAGCAGATCGCCGCCGCGCTAGCCCTCGGCGCACAGGGTGCATGGACCGGTTCGCAGTGGGTGATGGTCGAGGAGTCCGAGCACACCGAGGTCCAGCACGCCGCATACGTCAAGGCCAGCAGCCGCGACACCGTCCGCAGCCGGTCGTTCACCGGTAAGCCGGCGCGCATGCTGCGCAACGACTGGACCGAGGCGTGGGAGAACCCGGACAACCCGAAGCCGCTCGGCATGCCGCTGCAGTACATGGTGTCCGGCATGGCCGTCGCCGCCACCCACAAGTACCCCAACGAGAGTGTCGACGTCGCGTTCAACCCGATCGGCCAGGTCGTCGGTCAGTTCACCAAGGTGGAGAAGTCGTCGGCGGTCATCGAGCGCTGGGTGCAGGAGTACCTCGAGGCGACCAGCACCCTCAATGAACTGAACGAGGCGGCCAGCGTCTGATCGCGGCCGCGTGCGCCGGCTTTCTGCTCGCCGTGCTGTGGATGGACCTGATCTTCGATGCTCAGGTCCGTCGCCATCGCGGCGCGGATGAACTCCCCGAGCCCGTGCTCGCGTCGATTGCGGGTTACTACCACCGCGCGACGACGACGTCACGCCCGATGAGCCTGCTCATTGCGCTTGTGATGGTTATTTTGTTGGCGGCGTTGGGCTTTCACGCATTCCGCGGCGACGATCCCGATTGGGTCGTGGGCGTCGCGGCGATGCTCGCCGGTCCCCCGATTCTGTTGGCAATGCTGCGAACCGTCCGGAACGCCGTGCGTTTGGGCAACCGTATCGGGACATCCGCCGACCAAACGAGCCTCGCGCGGTCGATCTTTCGTGATCACTTGTTTTGCATGGTCAGCATGTCGGCGTTTCTCGCCGTGTGGATCCCTCTGACCTAGCTGCGCCGGATTACGACGCCGAACGTTCCTTACCGCTCGACATTTCCTCCTTGAATCTCGAGCGTTAAGGCACGTTCGGCGGGTCTGGTTCTGCGACGATCGATTATGTAAGGTGACATACATAGACGGGTCGGACGAAGGGATCCCAGACTGATGGCCAGCCCCCGTGAGCGGATGGTGATCTCTGCGGCGCTTCTCATCCGGGAACGTGGCGCTCACCCGACCGCGATCGCCGACGTTCTCGAGCACAGCGGCGCGCCGCGGGGGTCGGCCTATCACTACTTCCCCGGTGGCCGCACACAATTGCTCTGCGAAGCCGTCGACTATGCGGGCGAATACATCGCCGCGCGCATCGCCGACGCCGAAAGCGGTCTCGACATTCTCGACGGCCTCATCGCGCACTACCGCAAGCAACTGGTCCGCTCGGTGTACCGAGCGGGCTGTCCTGTGGTCGCCGTTGCGGTGGAAGCCGGCGACCCCGAGAAGCAAGAGCAGGCAACGCCGATCATCGACCGGGCGGCGGCGGTGTTCGCGCGCTGGACGGACCTGATCGCTGCGCGCCTGGTGGCAGACGGTGTTTCCGCGGCGCGTGCCGACGAGCTTGCGATGCTCGCCACGACGGCGATCGAAGGGGCGATCATCGTCGCCCGCGCCTCACAGGATCTCAAGCCCCTCGACGTTGTCCACGGCCAGTTGCGCGATCTGGTGCAGGCCGAGCTGTCTGAAAGGAAGCCCCGCCATGGTCGATGATTGGCAGTCCACCGCTTGCATCCTGTGCGAGTGCAACTGCGGCATCGTGGTCCAACTCGACGGCCGGAATCTGGCGAAGATCCGCGGCGACAAGGAGCATCCGGCCTCGCAGGGCTACACCTGCAACAAGGCGCTGCGCCTGGATCACTACCAGAACAACGGCAACCGGCTGACCTCCCCCATGCGCAGAGGACCCGACGGTGGCTACGAGGAAATCGGCTGGGACACCGCGATTTCCGAGATTGCCGCGGGCTTCAGTCGCATCGCCGACACGCATGGCGGCGACAAGATCTTCTACTACGGCGGCGGCGGACAGGGCAACCATCTCGGGGGCGCATACAGCGGCGCGTTTCTGAAGGTGCTTGGTTCTCACTACCGCTCGAACGCGCTCGCACAGGAGAAGACCGGTGAGGCGTGGGTCGACGCCCACCTCTACGGCGGTCACACCCGTGGCGAGTTCGAATACGCCGAGGTATCGGTGTTCGTCGGAAAGAACCCGTGGATGTCGCAGAGCTTCCCTCGCGCCCGGACCGTTCTCAATGAGATTGCCAAGGATCCCGGCCGGTCGATGATCGTCATCGATCCGGTGATCACCGACACCGCGAAGATGGCCGACATCCATCTTCGGGTGCGGCCGGGGACCGACGCCTGGTGCCTGGCGGCGCTCGCCGCCGTGCTGGTGCAGGAAAACCTTTGCAATGAGGCGTTTCTCGCCGAGCACGTCACCGGCGTCGAGCCGGTGCGCGACGCATTGCGCGAGGTCCCCGTCGGCGAGTACGCGCTACGGTGCGGGGTCGACGAGGAACTGATCCGCACCGCAGCCCGGCGCATCGCCGCCGCCAGCAGCGTAGCGGTGTTCGAGGACCTCGGTGTTCAGCAGGCGCCCAACAGCACGCTCTGCTCCTATCTGAACAAGCTGCTGTGGATCCTGACCGGAAACTTCGCGAAACGTGGTGGGCAGCACCTGCATTCATCGTTGGGGCCGCTGTTCCGCCATGTGACCGCGGTCGGACGCACGCCAGTGACCGGTGCACCAATCGTCGGTGGGCTGATCCCGAGCAACGCGGTGCCCGAAGAGATCCTCACCGACCACCCCGACCGTTTCCGCGCGATGATCGTCGAGAGCAGCAATCCCGCCCATTCCCTTGCCGATTCCGCCGCGTGCCGTGCGGCTTTCGAGTCACTCGAGCTGATGGTGGTCATCGACGTCGCGATGACAGAGACGGCCCGGCTGGCCACGTACGTGTTGCCCGCGGCGAGTCAGTACGAGAAGGCGGAGTCTACGTTCTTCAATCTCGAGTTCCCGCACAACACATTCCACCTGCGGCATCCGCTTCTTGAGCCGCTCGAAGGGACGCTGCCCGAACCCGAGATCTGGGCGCGGCTGACGCGTGCGCTAGGCGTGATCGACGACGCCGAGCTCAAGCCGCTTCGTGACGCCGCAGAACAGGGGCTCGCGGCGTACGCGCAAGCGTTCCTCGCTGCGGTTGGCGCCAATCCCATGTTCACCAAGGCGCTGCCGTTCGTGTTGTACGAAACCCTTGGGCCGACACTTCCCGATGGGCTTGCCGGTGCTGCCGCGCTATGGGGCCTGGCGCAGAAGGCCGCGATGACGTATCCCGACGCGGTGCGCCGGGCGGGCTACGCCGACGGCAACGCGTTGTTCGAGGCGATCCTCGCCAGCCGATCGGGCCTGACCTTCACCGTCACACGAGTACGAGGACGACTGGCAGCTGATCACCCACGACGACCACAAGATCGCCCTGCACATGCAGGAGATGCTCGACGACATCCGCGGGTTGGCTGATGCGCCAGTGGGTTTGACCACTCCCGAGTTCCCGATCGTGTTGTCGGCCGGTGAACGGCGGGCATACACCGCGAACGACATCTTCCGCGATCCGTCGTGGCGCAAACGCGATGCTGACGGAGCGCTGCGCATCAGCATCGAGGATGCAGAGGCGCTGGGCCTGCACGAACGGCGGCCGCGCGCGGATCACCACCGCGGCAGGCAGCGCGGAGGCCAGCGTGGAGAGTCAGCGAGGTGATGTTGGCAGGGCACGCGTCGTTGCCGAACGGTTTCGGCCTCGACTACGTCGAAAGCGACGGCCGTGCGACAGTCCCTGGCGTGGCACCCAATTCGCTGACTTCCACCGACTGGCGCGATGCCTACGCGGGCACGCCATGGCATAAGCACGTTCCTGCCCGCATCGAGCCGGTGCCCGTCGCGATGAGCGTTACCTGATCGCGCGCTGCTACTCGCGCAGTTACGTGCTGGCGATCAGGCAGCACCCACTGCAGAGGGTGAATTCCTTCCACGGCTCCCAGCAGTCGTAGGACACACCTTCGACCGTGGTGCAATGTCCGATATTGCACCCGCCTCCGCGCTCGTGGCCCGCGCCTTCGCCGGCGCACCCGCAGCCGCCGGACTGGTTGAGCGATAGGAAGCGCATCTTCGCGACATCTGTGATCTCGATGGTCTTCACAGAAACGATCTGGATCACTGCGCCCTTACGCACCGGGACAGAGAACACGGGGCCACGACGGGACGGGTTTGTGCGGCGGGCATGTTCGGTGACGTCGAGGACTTCGCCGTCCACACTCTCCGGATCGACCAGCACGTAGTGACTCAAGTCGAAGGGATCGGGACTGATCCGCACCTTTCCTCCAGGGTCCTGTTCGATCTCGCCGACGACGTTGAGTGTTTCCTGCGCGGTCGGTTGCTTCCCCGCCGTATCCACCGCTTCGTGAATGTTCATCGATGACCCTTCGATTGGACGACATAGGCGTCTCGAGCCTAGATACCGAGTAGGCGGTCCGTAGCGCGCTCGAGGACTTGCTTGCGGCTGCGCCCGTTGTGATCGGCGGCGACGAAATGGTTGCCGATGGCCAGAGCAAACGCGAGCATGGCGCGGGCTTCGACGTCGTCCTTGTCGTCGATGAACTCGCCGATCAACAAGCGCAGATAGTCCATGCGGCTGTTGTCGACGCGTCGGAGTCGCTTGGCAACCGACGTGTCGCGCCTGGCCCAATCCCTGACGGCGAGATCGATCGGAAGCAGCTCTTTGGAGAAGGTGAGCATGCCCGCCCTGCGGACCTTGGCCCTTGCGTCGCCGCCTTCCTGCTCGACCCGGTCGAGCACCTCTTCGGTGCTCCTGTGTTCCCAGGTGTCGAGCATCTCGTCGAGAAACGCCTGTCTGCTGGGAAAGTGCCAGTAGAACCCGCCACGGGTGACATCGAGATCCTTTGCGAGCAACTCGACCCGCACCGCGTCGGGCCCTCCAGCGGCGAGGGATTTCAACCCGGCATCGATCCAGGTGCTTCGGGGTGTTCGTGTCTGGGCGACCATCACATCTCCCTCGTTCGGTAGCGGGTCTTGACGCCAGTGCGCCGTCAAGCATACAGTACTGTATGTTTGGTTCAGGATCGCTCGACAAGACCCAACACACGTCGCGGCCGTGGCGAATCCACGAGATCGCCAAGGATTTTGAGCTGCTCGACGTGTGGGCGCTTCCGACTCCCGGTGGCCCGGGTGACTTCCCTCAGCTCGTCCGGTTGATGGCCACGTTCGACCCCGGTGAGACCTCGCCCATCGTTCGCGCCCTGTTCGCGATCAGATGGACGATGGGACGTGCCTTGGGCCTCGATCGCCATGAGACCGGCCTCGGCACGCGGGTTCGGAGCCTCCGTGATCGGCTGCCCGTCGATTTAGCTGCCACCCCAAGCGATTTCGATACCGATCCGTTCGTGCCGCTGTACGTCACCGACGACGAGTTCGCGCTGGAGATCGCCAATCAGACCGTGCACGGCGTGATGCACGTCGGCTGGGTGTCAGACGGAGCTGGAAGTTATCGCGGTCAGATGGCCGTCCTGGTGAAGCCGAACGGACTGCTCGGGGCGGCCTACATGGCGGCGATTGCGCCGTTCCGCCACCTCGCGGTCTATCCGCTGATGATGCGGGGCATCGAACGCGCGTGGCGGAAATCCGCTGCGGGAGCACACCGGTGACCGCCGAGGTGCGCCAGGTGGACCCTCCGTCATATGTCCGCGCGCTGAGCACACTGGTCCGCGTCGACTACTGCGACGCGTTTATCTTCGACGTCGGTTCGGCTCGCGACGAGAGCGCCGAGGACCTGATTCGCGAGGTCCTGGAAGGCGCGCCGCTGGCCGTCCGAACCCAGCTCCTGTCCGGCTGGTCGGCGATCGGGCTCAAGCTGGGCAGCGCGTCCGATGGAGTGCTCGGCTGGCACGTCCGCCAAAGCGTGCCGGACCATGTGCTCCTCGGGGCCGAGTCGCGGATTGGCATGCCCGGCGAGTTGTTGCTCAAGAAGCACGACGGCGCACTGCTTTTCGCGACATTCGTGGCGCAACGGAATCTGCTCGCGCGGGCGGTATGGGCCGTCACCGAACCGGTGCACGTGCGGGTCGTCCGCGACATCTTGACGCAGGCGAGCCAGCGGCTCAGAACCTAGGGAACCGGCGCAGGCTCAGGCGGCAGCGGCGCCTCGGGCGGCAGCGGTGCCCCCGGTGGCGTCGGGTTGGCAGGCATACCCGGCGGCGGCACTGCGTCTGCGTCCATCGGGCGCTGGGTCAGCAGCAGCAATGCATCCTTGCCGCTCACTTCCTGGGTCTGCACTGCGTGCCACAGATCTTTCAGATACCCGAGGCCGCGGCCCTGGTCCGGGTCCGGTGGTGTGTCCGTGGTGCCGGGCGGCAGGTTCTCGAGACTCGACAAGTGCGGAACTTCGGCGGGCGGTGCCGCCGGATCGGCGGCGGCGGCCTGCACCGTCCCTTCCGGCGCTGGTCCAGGTGGGGCGACGATCGCGGGGTCGGCGGGAGCCGGTACGGGAGGCAAGGGCACCACCGGTGGCGGATCGGCCAACGCCATCGGCGCCAATATCAACGCCCCGATCATCCCAACTGCAGCAGTGACGACGGACAGTCCCGTCGCTTTGACATCGATCGTCACCGATGCCCCCTTCCCGTTGCCGCGATGGTGCGGCCTACTGGATGGTTCAGCCTGGCTGCCGAAATTGTTACATCTGTGGTTGCTGTGACGAAGCAGTTAATAAGTTTTCGACACGCCGGAACACGTTTCACTTGGAGTTTGGCCTAACCCGCCTCACCACCCCCCATCTGTGGTGTAGCAATGCGATAGGGGCACTAGACAACGTCATTTGAGGAGCGCATCTATGCCGTCACCGGACCTCCCACCCGGCTTCGACTTCACCGACCCCGATATCTACGCCGAACGGCTGCCGATCGAGGAACTCGCGCACATGCGCAAGGTCGCGCCGATCTGGTGGAACGAGCAGCCGAACGGCATCGGCGGATTCGACGACGGCGGCTACTGGGTGGTGACAAAGCACAAGGACGTCAAAGAGGTGTCGGTGCGCAGCGACGTCTTCTCCAGCCTGAAGAAGACCGCACTGCCGCGCTACAAGGACGGCACCGTCGGCGAGCAGATCGAACGGGGCAAGTTCGTCCTGCTCAATCAGGACGCCCCGCATCACACTCACCTGCGCAAGATCATCTCGCGGGCGTTCACGCCGCGGGCGGTCGAGCGGCTGCGAGAGGAACTGGACCAGCGGGCGCAGAACATCGCCAAGCTCGCCGCCGCGGAGGGCTCGGGCGACTTCGTCGAGCAGGTGTCGTGCGAACTGCCGCTGCAGGCCATCGCCGGCCTGATGGGTGTCCCGCTGGACGATCGGAAGAAGCTATTCGACTGGTCGAACCAGATGGTCGGCGACATGGACCCGGAGTTCGAAAGCAATGACGCGATCACCGCGTCGGTCGAACTCATCATGTACGGCATGCAGATGGCCGCGGACCGGAACGCCAACCCCGGTGATGATCTCGTCACCAAGCTGGTGCAGGCCGACGTCGAGGGACACAAGCTGTCCGACGACGAGTTCGGCTTCTTCGTCATCCTGCTTGCGGTGGCGGGCAACGAGACGACCCGCAACTCGATCACCCAGGGCATGATGGCGTTCACCGACTTCCCGGACCAGTGGGAGCTGTTCAAGAAGGACCGTCCTGCGACCGCCGCCGACGAGATCGTCCGCTGGGCCACCCCGGTCACCTCGTTCCAGCGCACGGCGCTCGAGGACACCGAGCTGTCGGGCGTGCCGATCAAGAAGGGGCAACGAGTGGTGATGTTCTACCGCTCGGCCAATTTCGATGAGGACGTCTTCGACGACCCGTATTCGTTCAACATCCTCCGGGATCCGAACCCGCACGTGGGGTTTGGCGGCACCGGCGCGCATTTCTGCATCGGTGCCAATCTGGCGAGGATGACGATCGACCTCATGTTCAACGCGATCGCCGACCACATGCCGGACCTCACTCCGCTGGCCAAGCCCGAGCGATTACGGTCCGGCTGGCTCAACGGCATCAAGCACTGGCAGGTCGACTATCAAGGCGTGTCGAAGAGCCCGGTCGCGAACTAGTCGGATAGTCGATGATCGACCGCCAATAGTCCTCAGGTATCTCGGCGCCTGTCCGCAGCACCATCGCCAGGCCGGTGGCCATCGCGATGCCAAGGAGCCCGAGCCACAGCCCGGCAAGGCCGATCATCACCCAGCACACCGCGGTGACCGTCGGCCATGGTGAAAGCACGGCGAGCACGGGTGCGAAGAAGAAGCCAACGCCGATGTACCACGCGGAACCCGCGCGGTCGCAAATCAGCACGTAACGCAGCCACCCGGGAATTTCGGGAACCTTCTGCTCGCTCATGCCATCAGCGTGCCGCTGTCCAGGTAGGCGATGCAATTACCTCAGAGGTAGTGGCTGTACTCCCCCACGTCGGCAACACTGGGCCCGTGACCACCGCCCAAGTCCAGAGTCCCCCGTTCGGATCGCTGATGCGGGAGTGGCGGCAGCGCCGCCGGCTGTCCCAGCTCGACCTCGCGATCGAGGCCGACGTGTCCGCCCGCCACGTCAGCTTCATCGAGACGGGCAGATCGGCCCCGAGCCGCGCGATGGTGCTGCGTCTGGCCGGGGTGCTCGACGTGCCGCTTCGCGAACAGAACCAGCTGCTGATGGCGGCCGGTCTCGCGCCGGTCTACCGGGAGCGCTCCCTTGGCGACCCCGATATGGCAGCCGTCCGGGAGGGCGTTGAACGAGTTCTGGACGCCTACAACCCGTTTCCGTGCGTCGTTGTCGACCGTGGCTGGCAGATCGTGCATGCCAACGTCGGGGCCGGCGTGCTGCTCGAGGGCGTCGCGCCGCACCTGCTCCAGGCGCCGAACGCGCTGCGCATCGCGGTGCACCCCGAAGGACTGGCGCCGCGCATCCGCAATCTCGGGCAATGGCGCCATCACCTCATCGAGCGGCTCCGCCGTGAGGCCGCAGTCAGCGGGTCGGCGGAGCTATCCGCGCTGCTCGCCGAGATCGAGTCCTACCCCGGCGGTTTCGACGAGACACGCGATCTGGGCGGCGTCGCGGTGCCGCTCGAGCTGTACGCCTCGGACGGTCGGCTGCTGACCTTTCTGAGCACCGTCACCACGTTCGGCACCGCCCTGGACCTGACCGCCGCGGAGCTGAGTATCGAGGCGTTTCTTCCCGCCGACGAGACAACCGCTGCGGCGTTGCGCGGGTAAAACAGCCATGGGAGCGCGGAAATATCAATAGAGTCTGGCGGCATGGAGATCCGACACATTGCGGTGACCGCGGCCGTGCTCGCCGCCGGACTAGCCGGCTGCTCATCGCCGCCCGCAGCGCTCGGCGGTACGACGGCGAAGGTGAGCATCGACGGCAAGGACACCGGCAATCCGCACAACGTGAGGTGCTCTCAAACGGGGTGGGCGTGGACCATCGAAACCCCTGACAAGACGAAGGGTTTCACCGCGGTCATCGACACCGGCGATCAGCTGAGCGCCAAGTCGGTCGACTTCCATGACTTCGGCGGGTTCACAGGCACCTATTGGGGCGAGATCGGCAAGGCCGAGGTGACCGGCGCAGGCGGCGAGTACACGATCACCGGGTCCGCCGACGGAAACTTCACCGACAATCCGAGCAACGCCGTCACCGCGACGTTCAGGATCGAAGCCTCCTGCTGAGCTAGTGGTGCACCCATTTCGAAGCGCGATCGAAGCGCAAGACCTCGACGCCGCCGTCGCCCTTCTGCGCGAGGACGTGGTCTTTCACAGCCCCGTCGTCTTCAAGCCGTATCACGGCCGCGAGGCGATGCGCGTGATTCTGGAGGCCGTCATGGCGGTCTTCGAAGACTTCCACTACGTGCGCGAGATCGGCGCCGACATCGAATCTGGGGCGCGCGTTCACGCGCTGGTGTTCCAAGCCAGGGTCGGCGACAAGCAGATCGAGGGATGCGACTTCATCCAGCTCGATGAAGACGGCGCGATCAGCACGTTCACGGTCATGGTGCGCCCCATGTCAGGCGCGGTAGCGCTCGCCGAGGCCATGAAGGCGCAGCTCCCTTCCACCAGGCGGTAATTGGTCAGACCACTTGACCTCTGGCCACTGGGCTGGCACGCTTGGCCGCATGGCCCTGCAACCGGTGAACCGCCGATCCGTGCCCGAAGACGTCTTCGAGCAGATCGTCGCAGAGGTTCTCAGTGGCGAGATGCAGCCAGGAGAGTCGCTGCCGAGCGAGCGCAGGCTCGCCGAGGTGCTCGGCGTCTCCCGGCCAGCGGTGCGAGAGGCGCTCAAGCGTCTTTCGGAGGCGGGTCTGGTTGAGGTGCGTCAGGGCGACGCCACCACTGTGCGCGACTTCCGCCGCCACGCTGGACTCGACCTGCTCCCCCGCCTGCTCATGCAGGCCGGCGAACTAGACCTCTCCGTCGTGCGCAGCATCCTCGAAACTAGGCTGCACAACGGGCCAAAGGTCGCCGAGTTGGCGGCCCGGCGGCGACGCCAGGACCTTGCTGCACTGCTCGACGACGCCATTGAGAAGCTGACGGCCGAGATCGACCCCGTCGAGCGGCAGCGACACGCACTGACGTTCTGGGACCACATCGTCGACGGCGCGGACTCCATCGCGCTGCGGTTGATGTACAACACGCTGCGCGCCACTTATGAACCCGCGCTCGAGGCGCTGGCGACGGTGATGGCCGACGAGGTCGGCAACCCCTCGGCCTATCGCAAGCTCGCCGACGCGATCAACGCAGGCGATCCCGCGAGGGCCGGCAAGGCCGCGCAAGACCTACTCGAACCCGCCACGACTGCTCTGCTGACGGTGATCGACAACCTGGAGGATCAACGATGACCACCTCGACCGAGCGCCCCACCCGAAAAGGCTTCACGCTGTTGGATGCGGGCCGTGAATTCTGGAAACACCCGTCCCCGTGGATACTTGGCGTGATGCTCGTCGCCGCGCTGACCGCTCGCGTCATCGTCGGCGATTGGCAGATCAGCGACGCGGTGATGCCGCTGGTGATGCTGGCCCTTTTCCCGTTCTTCGAGTGGATCATCCACGTGTTCATCCTGCACTGGCGCCCGAAGCATTTGGGTCGCTTGACCATCGACTCGCTTCTCGCCAAGGAACACCGGGCACACCACGTGGAGCCTCGCAGCATTCCGCTGATCTTCATACCGACCAAATCGCTGCTGTGGGTGGTTCCGCTGACCGTTGCCATCGCGGTGTTCGCGTTCCCGCGTCTTTCGATGGGCCTGACCTATCTGGTGTTCATCTCCATGCTGGGTGTGGCATACGAATGGACGCACTACCTCATCCATACTGACTACAAACCGAAAACCCGTGTGTACCGGGCCGTTTGGCGTAACCATCGGAACCATCACTTCAAGAACGAGCACTACTGGTTCACGGTGACGAGCTCGGGTACCGCCGACCGTCTGCTCCGCACCTACCCTGATCTGGCGACCGTCGCCACCTCGCCGACGGCGAAGAACCTGCACGCCGACGTGGCGTAGCGCTACGCCTGAACGATGATCGGGTCGCCGATGCTCACGGTGTCGTAGTACCAGGCCGCGTTGTCTGGGCTGAGATTGATGCAGCCATGGCTGACATTCGAATACCCCTGCGAGCCCACCGACCACGGAGCACCGTGTACGTAGATGCCACCCCACGTGACGCGCACGGCATCGTTCACAGTGAGCTTGTAGCCCTCCGGGTCGGACAGCGGAATGCCGATGGTCCGGGAATCCATGATGACGACGGACTGCTTCTCCAGCGCTGTGAACGTTCCGACCGGTGTTGGAAACCTCGACTTGCCCATCGACGCGGGCATCGCGCGCATGACCTGCCCGTCGATGCTGACGGTGAAGGTATGGGCATCGATATCGGCAACGCCCACCACCGCCGCACCCGTCTCGAACGAGGTCTTCGCGCCGCCCGCGGTCACCATGATGTTCGAATGCGCAGGCCAGAATCCCGTCGGATTCCATTGCACAACACGGTCATTGAGCCACGTGAACGAGCCGGCGGGGGTGGCGGGCGAGGCGATGGTGATGGTTCCCTCTGCGGCGGCGCGGTCGTTGATCGACTGGTTGAAGGTCACCGTCACCGGGTACGCCACTCCAACCTTCTGACCGGTTGCGGGCTGGATGCTCGCCACGTCGGTCGGTGTGGTGACACCGGCCGAACTGGTGGTGACGGGTCCCGCGGCCGCGAACGCTGCAATGCCCACCACGACAAGCACATTACGAATGGCTCTACGCACTGTTTGAATTCCTCTTCAGATGGGCGGTCAGCACACTCTCATCGTAATTGGTCGCCACCGAAAACCCGGGTAACCGCAAGTCAGCGCGCCACCGCGGGCGCGTAGAGCTACCTGATGGCCGCCAGCGCCCGATTGGTAACCAGCAACGCGTAGCCCAGCACGAGCGCCCCGCCGGCGAGCACACAGACGTTTCCGACGACGGCGGCCGTCCCGACGGTGTCGGGATCGAGGAAGTAGTACGGCGCACGCCGCCCCGCGTGGTTGAGCACAGCCAGTGCCAGCGCGAGGTAGGCCGCCGGATACGCCAGCCAGACCAATGGCTGCCACCAGCGGACCTGGGCCTGATCCCGCCCGACGAGCAGCCAATCGGTCAGCGCCAGCACCGGTACGACGAGGTGAAGCAGGACGTTGGCGGGCGTGTACCCCATGCTGCGCTCGGTCAGAAACAGACTCCAGATGACGCCCGCAATCAGGACATAGAGCACGACCGCGCCTCGCAATGCGATCCTGGCGTCCGCACGCGGCCAGGCGAGCGTCCACAGGTAGTACGCCGCGGCCAGCACGTTCGCCTGATACGTGAAGGTGCTCAGCCGCCACAGCAGGCCCGACCGGGTCGACGTCGCCACCGCGACCAGCGCGAGCACCACGGCCAGCACGATCGCGACCCGAAGCGTCACTCGAAGCACCCGCATCTCAGCGAGCGTATGCCGGCTCGGCATGTCAGGCAGGCGGCAGCAGCAGCGGTGGGGCGTCAGGTGGCGGTGGCGCGGGCTCAGGCGCCGGCTGCACTTCGTCGTCCCTGCGCAGCCGGTCTCTGATCCGGCTCATGATTCCCGGTCGCTCGACCGGTTCGGTCGCGACGGGCGGGGGCAGCTGTTCAGGGGGCAACGGCGCAGCCTCAGGCGGCGGGGGCGCCACGGGCGCCTCGGGTGGGAGTCCTTCGACCGGTGGCGCATCGGTGAGGGCCTCCTGCGGCTCCGGGATGCTGGCCGGTGTTTCGGTGTAAACCGGCGGCGGTGCAACCTCGACAGGCGGCGCTTCGGGCGGAGCCGGTGGCAGCACCTCGACGACAGGTGCCGAAGGGATCGCGACCGGCGGCAAAGAGTGAGTGGCCGCGGCGGGCGTCTCCGCGGATGTCTTGGTGATGGGCTTCGGTTCCGGTGTCGCATTGTCCTTCTTGGGCGCCAGCTGCAGGCTGACCGCGACGGACGCCGACACCGTGAACGTGAGCACCCCCGCGACCAGCAGGGCGAGCGGGCCGGTCTGCCCGAGCTGCCTGCGGCGGCTGGGGGCGCGGGGTTCGTCGAAGTCCTCGGCTTCGTCGGCGAACGCGAAGTCGACGCTCTGCGCGGAAGCGAGGGCCGCACCGCGCGCAAGGGCGAGCTGCGCCTCCGCGGGGGCGAACACCGGCACGGACAGGGCTTCTTCGAGGATCGGCATGAGCTCGTCGTCTCCGCCGGAGCCGACCATGACCAGCGCCTCAGGTTTCCAGTCGGCGCGGGTGAACACGGTGCTCAGCCACCGAATCAGGTGTTCCTCGGTGACGATCCTGTGGTTGACCGAGGTCTGTACCGCTCCGTCGCGGAGATGCACGATCAGCGCGATCACCGTCTCGGGCTCGAGTACGCACACCGCGGTGGTGCCGTACCCGATGACCTCGGCGATCCCCCGTGCCAATGCCTCGGTGGCCTCCGGCATCCGCACGGGCACGACGTTGTCGAATCCGGAATCGGATAGGGACTTCAACAGCAGCGACGCCTCTGCGTTGGCGTCGTCGCTCCAGGTCACGCCGATCGAATGCAGGCGGTGGCCGTGGGTGGCGGCGATCGCTTCAGTGCGCAGCACCGCAGCGGCTGCCTGTTCGGAAGTCTGCAGTGGGCTCGACCGGCCCCTGCACCGGATCTCGAATGCGTCGCGGTCCATGGTGGCGCCGTCGGCGTCCTGCCCCTGGACAAGTACGAGACCGACGGCGGACGGCGTTACCGATAAGCCGAGTACGGCGTCCACATACATCCCTTCGGACGTCCACCTATCCGGGTGACACTACCTGCACACCGCGGTCCGGGCGCACCGGGCGGTGGGCTCGTCGTGACAGTCCACGAAGCGAAATGTGCTGTGCCGCATGAAACTCCTGCAGGCGCGTCCGGGGCGCCTTTGCCCAGTAGGGCGTCGCCGCGATCGGCCACGCACCAACTGGCCGGGTGGCATGGTGACCGCCATGGCAGCAGTAGGACAGACGGAGGGCCTGCCCGCCGAGCGCACCCTGTTCGGCCATCCGGTCGGCCTGACCAACCTTTTCGGAGTCGAGCTGTGGGAGCGCTTCTCCTTCTACGGGATGCTCACGATCCTCGGCTACTACCTCTATTACGCGGTCACCGACGGCGGCCTCGAGCTGCCCAAGGCCACCGCGACCGGGCTCGTCGGCGCCTACGGCGGCCTGGTGTACCTCTCGACCGTGCTCGGCGGGTGGATCGCCGACCGGCTCTTGGGCATGGAACGCACGGTGTTCTACGGCGGCGTGGTGGTGATGTGCGGGCACATCGCGCTCGCTATCTTGCCGGGTTTGGCGGGTGTTGCCGTCGGTCTGGTGCTTGTCGCTCTCGGTTCTGGCGCATTGAAGGCCAATGCGTCGTCGTTGCTTGGCACCCTGTACGACAAGGGCGACGCGCGCTGCGACGGTGGCTTCACTCTCTTCTATCTCGGCATCAACCTCGGCGCCTTCATCGGCCCGCTGATCACCGGCCTGCTGCAGACTCGCGTCGGCTTCCACTACGGCTTCGGAGCTGCGGCGGTTGGCATGGCACTTGGGCTGGCGCAGTACGTGGTGTTTCGGCGCAACCTGGGCACGCATGGCCGTACGGTTCCGAATCCATTGCCGTGCAGTTCGATTGGTTGGGTCGTCGGAATCCTCGTCGTTGCGGTGGCATTGATCGTGGTGGCGTTCACCACCGGCTTGGTCAGGCTGGCGAACCTTTCGCAGGTGACCACGGGCGTCATCATCGCGGCATCGGTGACCTATTTCGCGGTGATGCTGACCAGCTCGAAAGTCGAGGCGCTCGAGCGAACCCGCGTACGCGCGTTCATTCCGTTGTTCATCGCGAACGCGGTGTTCTGGTCGCTGTTCCAGCAGATCTTCACGGTGCTCGCGGTCTACTCCGATGAGCGGATGAATTGGTCCATCTTCGGCTGGACGGCGCCGTCGAGTTGGATCGGATCGATCGAACCGGTCTGGATCATCGCGCTCTCACCGCTTTTCGCGATCATGTGGACGCGGCTGGGCAATCGCGCACCGACCACGCCACGCAAATTCGCCTACGGAGTAATAGGGATGGGACTGGCGTTTCTACTGTTTCTGCCGATGTCTGGCACGACGGGCAAGGCGGTGCCCGCACTACTTGTGGTCGGCATCATGGCGGTGTTCGCCGTCTCGGAGTTGCTGTTGTCGCCGATCGGGCTGTCGGTCACGACAAAGCTTGCACCCGAGGCATTTCGGGCCCAGATGATGGCGTTGTACTTCTTTTCCGTTGGCCTTGGCACGTCGATGTCTGGCGTGTTGGCCCGCTACTACGATCCCGCTCGCGAATTTGCATACTTCGGGATCATCGGCGCAGTCGCGATTGTCGCCGGTGTGATCGTGTTCGCGATGTCGCCGTGGATCAGCCGACTCATGGAAGGCGTGCACTAACGCGTGTCGGCGTGGCCAAGTCGTGACCTGGCCGAAACCGAAATTGCGTACTTGCAGGGTGAGCATGGGAACCGGATCGCAGGTATGCGCGTCTGACAGACAACGAGGTCGGGTCGACGTAGGAGGCTGACGATGTCGGTAGCGGCACCAATCGACGTAATGGACGTCGGCGATCTGCCCGGGCCTGATGCCCTTGAGCTTGGCCTTGTCGCCGTGCACAACTACGGATTTGGGCATTCGGAAGCCGCGTGCACATGCGGGTGGACGGGTCGGCGCCGCTACCTCAAGGCCGCAGCCGAGCAAGACGCATGGGTGCATTCGATGCACGAGAAGTGCGCCATCTCAGTCCCCTTGGTGATTCCGGTCGCCGCGGCCTGAGTCAGCCGGCCAGAATCTCTTGCAGCATCGGCGGTTCGATGTTGCCGCCCGACAGGATCATCACCGTGCGCCCCGCGGGTGTTGCACCCTTTCGGTAAGCGGCCAACGCCACCGCGCCGCTCGGTTCGGCCACGAGATGAGCCCGATAGGCGAGTTCTCGCACAGCGGCGCGAATCTCGTTCTCCGACACTGTGATCACACCGTCCAACACCTGCTGCAGGTGTGCGAACGTCAATTCCGACGGTTGTGACCGCAGACCGTCGGCGATCGTCCGATTCCTGTCCTCAATCGTCCAGTCCACCCGATGCCCGAGGCGCAGGCCCTCCTCGGTGTCGGCCGCCAGCTCCGGTTCCACACCGAAAACGCGGGCGCCGGGGCATAGCGCCTTGATCGCGGTGCCGATCCCGGATGCCAGTCCGCCGCCGCTGACCGGAATCAGCACCGTTTCGACGGCGGGCAGATCCTCGGCGATCTCGAGGCCGACGGTGCCCTGCCCCGCGATGATGTCGGGGTGGTCGAACGGCGGCACGAGAACGCCGCCGGTCCGATCCACCAGTTCTGCGGCGACCGTCTCGCGTTGGCCGGCACCGCACAGCACCACCTCGGCGCCGTGGCCGCGGGTGGCGGCCACCTTGATGGTCGGCGTTTCCTCCGGCATGACGATCGATGCCGGAACCCCGTATATGGCGGCGGCGTACGCCACAGCCTGGGCGTGGTTGCCGCTCGAATACGCGACGACGCCGCGGGTACGGACGGATTCGTCGAGGTTGGCGATGGCGTTGAACGCGCCGCGAACCTTGAAGGCGCCGACCTGCTGCAGACTCTCGGGCTTGATCCACAGCGGGCGCTCGTCGTCGGCCCAGCCTGCGGGGACCAGCGGCGTGCGCACGACGTAGGGCCGGATCAGTTCGGCCGCCGAACGGATGTCATCGATCGTCACCATCTCCACGGCTACAGTCTCGCCGAGTCCAGCCGACAGCGGCTACCACTCTCCTATCGTCTAGCTGTGCCCGCCGCGACATTGCCGCCCGTCGACCTCGACGGCATCGATTTCGTCCTCGACGATCAACCCGACCTCCATCAGGTGCTCGCCAGGCTTCGAGCCAGTCGCGACTACGCGATCGTCCCGTTTGCAGGCACTCGGGCCGTCCTGCTGCTCACCCAGGAGTTGGTGGCTGCGGGGTTTCGCGACGAGGAGACGTTCCCGTCGTCGGCCGCCTACTCGATTACAACGAAGCCGGTTTGGGGGCACACGATCCAGTGCATGTCCGGCCGCGAACATCGGGTGAACCGAGCCATCGTCTCGACGCCGCTGCGGCGCAACACCGTCGGACAGTACATCGGGCCGATCATTGAGCCGGTGATCGACGAGTTGGTCGACCGCTTCGCGCACCGGGGCGGGGCCGACCTCGTCACTGAGTTCACCCACCGCTTCTCCCTGCTCATCAACAACCGGATGCTCGGCATCCCCGTCGAAGACGAGGAAACCGTGTACCGCTGGGCACAGGGGCTGCTGCACGGCAATGCGCTCAACCCCGACGAAGCGATGGCATGTGCGCGTGAACTCACCGAGTACGTACTTCCCACAATCGCCGCACGGCGCAGCGACCCTGGCGAAGACATGATCTCCCGCATCGTCACCGCGACTACCGACGACGGCGAGCGACTCGACGACGAGCAGGTCTTGTCGTTCGTGCGGCTGCTGTATCCCGTCGGCGCCGACACGACCATGCTGGCGATGGGCAACATTCTGGCGGCCCTGCTCACGCACAGCGACCAGCTGGAGTTGTTGCGATCCGACCCGGACGAGCATCTCGAATGGGCGATCTGGGAGGGGCTGCGCTGGGAGGCTCCGGTCGGAATGCTGCCGCGGGTCTGTCCCGAAGCAGTCACGTGGCATGGCCTCGACATACCTGCTCAGACGCCGATGGTCTTCGCCATCAACGCCGCTAACCGTGACCCCGCGGTCTACCCCGATCCCGACACGTTCGACATCACCCGTAGAGCAACGCCGTTGGTCGCGTTCGGCCAGGGCCCGCACAGCTGTATCGGCAACTGGCTCGCCTTTGCCGAACTGACAACGGCCCTTCGTGTGTTGCTTGCTCGGCTGCCGAACCTTCGACTAGCACCGGGGGCGCAGGCTCGGATCACCAGTCAGGGCGTCACCACGCTGCGCGGACCCGACACGCTCCCAGTCACTTTCGACGTGCGGTGAAGCTGTTGCTGCTCGACGACGCTGACTCGACCTCGAAGCCGCGGCAGGCCAGAAGGCGCCTGAAGACTCGGCGCTGACCTTCGGGGGCAGGCGTGCGCCATACTCGCGGGAAAACACCCGGTCCTGTGGCAAGACGATCGCCGGCGGGCCGTCGGGCGGCGGCGTGAACTTGATGGTCGTGCCGTCGGCGGCCACGTCGGAGTACTGGTATTCCAACAGCGGTTCCCAGCTGTCGCCGCTGCGGACGGAGAGCGATCCGTCGGGGTGCACCTCGAATTCGCTGCCGCGGTTGAAGAACGGGATGAGGTTGTACCAGACCAACAGCAGGCCCGGGATCACGAGCACGAATAGCGCGTAGGCGTGCGTCTTTTCGAGTTCGGCATCGTAGGTCGGGACGATAAGGCTGACGATCCAGCCCTCGACGAAGATTCCGATGTCGGTGAAAATGTCGCCGACCGTCGCCCGGCCGGTGGAGAGGTCATAAATGATGGCCATCGACGCCGCCACCCCGC
Organism: uncultured Actinomycetota bacterium; assembly: GCA_963766465.1. Classification (GTDB taxonomy): domain Bacteria; phylum Actinomycetota; class Actinomycetes; order Mycobacteriales; family Mycobacteriaceae; genus Mycobacterium. The sequence continues at coordinate 223,544 of CAVXZT010000006.1, read as the reverse complement.
CGATCGTCAAGATCGCGCCGAAAAGCACTAGCCCCCAACTGATTCGGGAGTTGAACGTGCCGAGCAGATGGGTCGGCTCTTTCAGCTCGTACTTCGGTCCGCCCAGCGGTTTGGCCATGCACCAGATGCTGATGCCGATCGACGCGATGAGCGCGAGCCACTCCGTTCCCGAGAAGGAGACGCTCTGCGAGTTGTACACCGCCAGACCCAGGAAGGTCAGCCACGCAGTCCATCGCAGCGCCCGCTGCCACCAGGTGATGCGCCGCTCGACGGTGTGTTCGGGCTCCTGTCGGGCCTCGCGCCCGTCGCCGGTCGGGCTCGGCGCCTGCCATTGCTCGCTGCCTGTCACGCGAAGATCGCAGCGTCGCTCACAGCTGCGGACGTGGCCTACAGCAAACCAACGGCCGGACATTACTGTGAGGGGGTGAGCGGGTTTTCGTTGGCGGTAGTGCCGCGCTTCGCGGAGGTCGATCAGCAGGGCGTGGTGTTCAACGCCCACTACCTCACGTGGTTCGACGAGGCGTGCACCGGATTCCTCGACCACCTCGGCGTGACATACCCGGCTCTGATCGCCACCGGACACGACATTCAAGTTGTGCACAGTGGGATCGACTATCTCGCAGGCGTTCGCTGGCGCGATTCGGTGCGGGTCGCGGTGCGGTGCGACCGGATCGGGACGACCAGTTTCACACTTGGTTTCACCGTGCTCCGACACAACGCAGACACTGAAGAGCAGACCGCCGTTCGCGGTCAGAACGTCTATGTGGTCGTGTCGACAGACGACTGGGCGAAACGACCGATTCCCGACCCGTTGCGAGAAGCGTTAGACAATCCGTTGCGGCGCTAAGCGGTACGGTCGTCGCATGGGCCACGACCATGATCACCAGCGAGACCTTCCGCCCGGCATGGCCGAGCAACTCGACTTGGCCTACGCCGGAATGGTGTCCTTCGGACACCGCCCGTTCCTGACCGAAGTCGAACAACTCGAGTCTTGGCGGCCCGACGTCGCGATCGTCGGTGCCCCGTTCGACATCGCCACCACAAACCGGCCGGGCGCCCGGTTCGGTCCACGCGCGATCCGCGCCACCGCCTACGAGCCGGGCACCTATCACCTCGATCTCGGATTGGAGATCTTCGACTGGCTCGAGGTCGTCGACTTCGGCGACGCGTACTGCCCACACGGCCAGACCGAGGTGTCGCACGCCAACATTCGCGAGCGTGTACATGCGGTGGCCTCGCGCGGCATCGTTCCCGTCATCCTCGGCGGAGACCACTCGATCACCTGGCCTGCCGCGACGGCGGTGGCCGACGTGCACGGGTATGGCAATGTCGGCATCGTTCACTTCGACGCCCACGCCGACACCGCCGACGAGATCGAGGGCAACCTGGCAAGCCACGGCACGCCAATGCGTCGGCTAATCGAGTCGGGTGCGGTGCCCGGTAGCCACTTCGTCCAGGTCGGCTTGCGAGGGTACTGGCCGCCGCAGGACACCTTCGAGTGGATGCTCGAACAGAAGATGACCTGGCACACCATGCAGGAGATCTGGGACCGCGGTTTCAAGGAGGTCATGCGCGACGCGGTCGCCGAAGCGCTCGCCAAGGCCGACAAGTTGTACGTCTCCGTCGACATCGACGTGCTGGATCCCGCGCATGCGCCGGGCACCGGCACACCGGAACCGGGCGGCCTCACCAGCGCCGACCTGCTGCGGCTGGTGCGCCAACTCTGCTACGAGCACGATGTCGCGGGCGTCGACATAGTCGAGGTGGCACCGGCATACGACCACGCCGAATTGACCGTCAATGCCGCCCACCGGGTGGCGTTCGAGGCGCTGGCCGGGATGGCTGCGCGTCGTCGCGACGCCGCCCAGGCAAAACCCGGTCCGCCCGCGCGCTAGTGGACCTGCTGGATCGACTACGCCTTGATGTTCCGGTCGCCCAGGCCGGGATGGGCGGTGGCCTTGCCGGTCCGGAGCTGGCGGGTGCCGTCGCGGCCTCGGGTGGTCTCGGCACGCTGGGGTTGCTCCCTCCGTCGGACTTGCGCGCCGCGGTCCGCCAGGTCCGTGATGCCGCCCCCGATCGCTCGGTGGCGGTAAACCTGCTGATGCCGTTCGTCCGCCGCAGCCACGTACACGCATGCGTCGAGTCGGGAGTCGATGTGGCGGTCATCGCGTTTGGGATGGATCGGACCATGCTCCAGTGGCTGTCCGAGCATGGCGTTTTCGTACTCGTCATGGTGGGCACCGAGGAGCAGGCACAGCGGGCCATCTTCTGCGGGACCGACGGCCTCATCGCCCAGGGCTGCGAGGCGGGCGGACACGTCGCCGGTGACACTCCCGCGCTGACGTTCCTTCCGTCGGCTCTCAAGATAGCCCGAGGCAGACCGGTGCTTCTTGCCGGCGGAATCGCGACCGCCGACGACACCGGTGCGGCGTTGGTGGCAGGGGCTTCAGGCGTCGTGGCGGGGACGCGGTTTCTTCTGACCGATGAAGCGCGTGCGCATCCCGAATACCAGCGCCGAATCCTGGCGGCCGACAAAACGTTTCGGACGAAGCTGTTCGGGCTCGGGTGGCCCCTGCAGCATCGCGTGGTGGGCAACGCCGCGACTCGGCGGTGGTGCCACGACGACGGACGCGCCAAGCTGGTGCCGCGAATGATCAACGCCTGCAGTGGTGTGCTGGCCAGGCTGCCCGACCGGGCGAACCTGCCCGTCGTGAAAATGCAGACGCCGAGCCTGCCGATGTTCTCCCCCATTGCGCCGACGATCGGCATGCCGGAATCGGTTGTGGACCGTACGGCGCTGTACGCGGGCGAAACAGTGCTGCGCATGACTTCCGTCATATCCGCGCGCCAGGCAGTGACTGATCTGGCGCCGAGGTGAACAATGAAGGTATGACCGGAGTTCTGTTCTTCGACGGGGCCTGCGGGATGTGCACCCGCTCGCGCGATTTCCTGGTCAGGCATGACCGGACGGGCAACCTGGAGACTGAGCCGTTGCAGGGCGGGGGTGTGGCCGAACGCCTTGGCGTCCCCGACGACCGATTGCTGGAAGCCATGCGGTGGCTGGACTCGTCGGGGGCCGTCTACACCGGCGCCGAGGCGTGGGCCGCAGCGTGGTCTGTCGCCCTGGGTACCCGACTGCCGTTGCTGTTCTACCGCATCCCCGGCATCCGGTTCGTGCAGAACGTCGTCTACCGCTGGGTTGCCGACCATCGCTACCGCTTCCCCGGCAAGACGCCGTACTGCGAATCGCATCCCGTCGCCTGCTGATCCAAGGATTCCGTTGTGCGCCAGACCGATATCGTGATCCGGCGGACCATTCCGGACGACCTCGAAGCGATCGGGACTATCTATGCCCATCATGTGCAGACCGGCGTTGCGACCTTCGAGCTGACGCCGCCCGATCACGCGGAGTTGGCGCGCCGGTTGCAGATCGTCACCGACGCAGGCTTGCCGTTCCTGACCGCTGCGCTCGACGGCGAGATCGCCGGATACGCGTACTGCACACCGTGGAAAACCCGACCCGCTTATCGTCACACGGTCGAGGACTCGATCTACGTCGCGCCGGACGCGGTCGGGCGAGGCATCGGCGCGCGACTTCTTGACGGACTACTCACCGAGTGTGCCGGAGCTGGTGTGCGCGAAGTCATCGCCGTCATCGTCGAGGTCGACGGCGCGGCTTCGCTTGCACTGCATCGCAATCGCGGATTCATCGACGCTGGCCGGCTCACCGCGGTCGGCTTCAAGCACGGCAGATGGCTGGACACCCTGCTCTTGCAACGCAGTCTGCCGCGATGAGCCGCTTCACCCGAGCTGGTCGGTGACTTCCGTCCAGACCGGATTGTCGTTGCGATGGTCAGCCGTGTTGCGGCACTCACCGTAGAGCCGCATGGTGGCGAAGTTCGTGTCGTTGACGCTGCGATAGAAGACCGCCGTGACGCCGCCTTTGGTCAGCTTCTGGCCGAAGTGCTCGCCCGTCGACGCCGCGGGTGCCCAACCGTGCGCCGCCATCGAAGCCGCGACGTCGCGCAGATACTTGACCGAATTACCTTGTGGTAGACGAAAACTCATGTAAATGGCGGCCTGATACGGCGGCTCGTTCTCGTTCTTGCATGACACGAAGGCGTAGCCGCCGGTCGTGTCCTGTAGCTGGGCCGTGGCGACGATCTGCCTGGCGGAGGCCAGCACCTGCCCCGCCGCCTGGGCGTCCGTCATCGGCGCGCCCTGCAAGATCGCAGCGTCGGCACCCAGATCGCGAAGCTTTGCGAATCCCGCCCCGACCACAAGCACCGTCACGAGTGCTGCCAGGAGCAGCACCACAGATCGCGGCGAACGGAGCCAACCGTCTCTGCTGTTCATCGACGCCTCGGCAGCACTCTACGCTCGATATGACACTTGAGACTATAGCATCTAGTGTCTAGTATCACTGGGCATGGACATTGCAATCGTCCAGGCCGCGATGGCCGAGGCAGAGGCGACGGGAACCCCGGTCGCAGAGTTGTCGTTGGATCGCATCGCTCGCAGGGCGGGTATCTCCCGCTCGACCGTGTACCGGCGGGTGCGCACCCGCCGCGCGCTCGACGAAGCGGTGCGCCAGGCCGGTGGGGACCCGGGCAGCCGGGTCGCGGTCCGCGAACGGGCGATCGCCGCGGCGACCGATCTCATCGTGGCCGACGGTGTCGCCGCGATGACGGTGGAGGCGGTCACCCGCCGCGTCGGATGTGCTGCGACGTCGGTCTATGCCGCGTTCGGTGATCGCGAAGGCCTGCTCGCGGCGGTGTTCGACCGCCACGCGCCCCTGCCCGTCGTCGAGGACCTGCTTACCGCTGCGCCACGACCGTTCGAGGACTTCGAGTCTGGTGTGCGCGCGATCTACACCGCGGTGTTCGATAGCGTCGCCGACGACACGGCGGTGCTGCAGGCGCTGTTCGCCGAAATTCTCGCCAAGCCCAATGGCATTGGCATGCAGTTCTTTCGCGAGCGGATTCTGCCGCGGATCACGTCGACGGTCGGTGGCTGGCTTAGCGAGCAGATACAGGCGGGCCGCTGCGCCGACCTCCCACTGACGCTGTTGATTCCACTGCTGATCGCACCGATCAGCGTCCATCTGCTGGCCCGTGATCGGCTGATCGCGGCGGGTCAGGCCGTGCCGGAACGCCAGACTGTGATCGACGCCATGACGTCCGCGTTCTGCGGCGCGGCTGCCACCACATCCCATCGAACAGCGAGCACATCATGAAATCTGTCGTCATCACCGGATCGTCCACTGGCATCGGCCGGGCGTGTGCATTGATGTTGGACCGCAACGGATTCCGGGTATTTGCCGGCGTCCGAAAGGAGGCCGACGGCGAGGCGCTGCGCTCGGTGTCGTCGGAGTCGCTGACCCCCGTGTACATCGACGTGACCGACGCCGGGTCGATCCAGGCGATGGCCGAGGAAGTAGGGAGCGCGGTCGGCGATGCCGGGCTGCACGGGCTGGTCAACAACGCGGGCACCACCCTGCCGTGCCCGATCGAGTTCCTCCCGCTGGACGGGTTCCGTCGCCAGCTCGAGGTGAACCTCGTCGGTCCGCTGGCGGTCACCCAGGCTCTGTTGCCGATGCTGCGCCAGGGGCACGGTCGCGTCGTCAACGTCACGTCGGCGGCCGGACGGGCGGGCGTGCCGCTGATGGCCCCGTACGTATCCGCCAAGCACGCACTGGAAGGCATCAGCGACGTGATGCGACTCGAGTTCCGCCAGTTGGGGATTCACGTCGCGATCATCGAGCCCGGCTTCGTTGGCACCGAGATGGGCGGCAAGCTGCAGCGCGACACCGAGGGTGCGGTCGGGGCACTGCCTGACGAGGGCAGGCGCCGATACGGTCCCGCGCTTGGCAAGCTCGCTGAAAGGATCGGCCACCACGCGGCCACCGGTTCGCCGCCCGCGGTCATCGCCAAGGACGTGCTGCACGCCTTGACCAGCAAGCGACCGCGCACCCGCTATCCCTCCGGCGCGGGGGCCAAACCCATGCTGTTCATGCGCCGCGTGCTGCCCGATCGGCAGTTCGATCGGATCATCCTGCGCACCGGCGGGCTCGATGGCTTCTGAGCTCGCTATCCCCCTGCGATCCCGCTGAGCAACCTGTCGCACACCGCGTTCATCTCTTTGCGTGCCTGGTCGCGATTAGTCGCACGGGAGACGTACAGCGCCGCCTCGTCGAGCGCCCCGAGCAGCACGTGCGCGGTCGGCCGCAGCGGCTGTTCGGGTACGGCGCCCTCGGCGATCGCGTGCGCGAGCATGCCCTCGATCACCCCGAGCCCGTACTTCACCCCGACGGCGCGCCACAGGTCCCAGCCCAGCACCGCGGGCGCGTCGATCAGGACGATCCGCTGGACGTTCGGCGCGGAACAGCGATCGAGGAAGAGGCGAGCCCCCATCCGCATCGCTTCCAGCGGGTCCGCCGGTTGGTCGACCATGATCTGCGTCGCTATATCGGCGACCAAATCACGCTCGACCTCCTCATATACCGCCGCGAACAACGCCGCCTTGTCCTCGAACTGGTGATATAGCGCTCCCCGCGTCACCCCGGCGGCGGCGACGATCGCCTGGGTGGAAACTTCGGCGAACCCCTTGTCGGCGAACAACTTCCGCGCAGCACTCATCAGCAGCGCACGCGTCGCGGCGGTGCGCTCGGCCTGTGTGCGCCGTGTCGAGGACTCGGCGACCACTCCGTCATTGACTTTCATACAGGCTGCACGTAACTTTCATACCAGGTGTTTGTAAGTGTAATCGGAAGGATAGCGAATATGCCGCAGGTGGCGTTGGACCAGGCAACGATCGACTACCGCGTGTTGGGCCCCGAGGACTCCCCTCATCCGCCAGTGCTGTTCGTGCACGGGGTCCTTGTCGACAGCCGGCTGTGGGATCGTGTGGCGGAAAGCTTGGCACGGCAGGGTTTCCGCTGTTACCTGCCGAACTGGCCCCTCGGCTCGCACAAGATCCCCGTCGACGATCCAGGCGCCCTGTCACCGGCTGGCGTGGCCACGATCATCCGCGACTTCATCGTCGCGCTCGGGCTGTCGGATGTGACGCTCGTCGGCAGTGATACCGGTGGCGGCTTGAGCCAGCTGGTCATTGACGCATACCCGGAGCACGTCGGACGCCTTGTGTTGACCAACTGCGATGCGTTCGACAAGTTTCCGCCGTTTCCGTTCACCCTCGTCTTCGCGCTGCTTCGCGGGCCGATCTCCATCAAGCTGCTCTTCGAGCAGATGCGGATCAAGGCCCTGCGGCACTCGCCGCTCGGGTTCGGGCTGCTTGTCCATCCGGATGCTCAACTCACTGCATCCTGGCTGGAGCCGGCGCGGACAGACGCCCGCATCCGAAAAGATCTCGCCGCGCTGCTTCGCAACATCGCCAAGACCGATCTGACCGAGGTGTCGACACGGCTGGGCAGGTTCACCAAGCCCGTGACGATCGTCTGGGGTCAGCGCGATCGCGCCTTCACCCCCGCGCTGGGTAGGCGCCTTGCAGCGCTGTTTCCCAATGGGTCTCTGATTGAGGTGCCCGATGCCAGAACGTTTGTGTCGCTTGACAATCCAGCTGCAGTGATCGATGCGATCACCAAAGTGGGTGCGACGGCCTAGTTCTTCGTCAGCGTGAACTGGCAGACGTCGGTGTAGCCATCGCGGAACAGGTCGGCGCAACCGGTGAGGTACTTCATGTAGCGGTCGTAGACCTCTTCGGACTGGATCGCGATCGCGTCGTCCTTGCGGGCCTCGAGCGCCGTGGCCCAGATGTCCAATGTCTTCGCGTAGTGCAGCCGAAGGGACTGAACCCGGCTCACTTCGAACCCGACCTTGGTCGCATGCTCCTCGACCAACGCGACCTTCGGCAGCATGCCGCCGGGGAAGATCTCGTCCATGATGAATTTGATGTAGCGGACAAGCCGCATCGTCAGCTTCAACCCGCGCCCGACGAATTCCTCGTCACTCGGCTTGCAAATCGTGTGCAACAACATTTTGCCGCCGTCGGCGGGAAGCGCCTGATACGTCTTCTTGAAGAAGTCGTCGTAGCGGTCGGCGCCGAAGTGCTCGAACGCCCCAATCGACACGATCCGGTCGACCGGCTCGTTGAACTGCTCCCAGCCCTCGAGCAGCACCCGCTTTGTGCGCGGACTGTCAGATTCGGCAAACCGCTGCTCGACGAAATCGTGCTGGTTCTTGCTCAGCGTCAGACCGACGACGTTCACGTCGTATTTCTCGATAGCCCGCATCATTGTCGCGCCCCAGCCGCAACCGACGTCGAGCAACGTCATACCCGGCTTGAGGTCCAGTTTGCCCAGCGACAGATCGATCTTGGCGATCTGCGCCTCTTCCAGCGTGATGTCGTCGGGCTCGAAGTACGCGCAGCTGTAGGTCTGGGTCGAATCGAGGAACAGCCTGTAGAAGTCGTCTGACAGGTCGTAATGCGACTGCACTTTCTCAAAGTGCGGTTTCAAGTGCTGTGTGTCGTGTTTGGCTTCTGGCAAGGTTGCGGCCTCTGGCGGTTGAGTTTGGTCTGATCCTAAAGGCTCCGCGCGTTTTGAGAGCCTTCCCCCGTCGTCAGGGCAGTTTACGCACACTTGATGTGAACAGTTCTCAGCGACCTGTGTTACGTAATAATTGACACCGTCAGCCAAATAATTGACGATGTCAACTATGGTCACCGTTGTTGACGACGTCCGAGGATTCAACCGGTTCTACACCCGAGTACTGGGTCTGCTGCGGCCCGATCTCGCTGGGTCAGCCTTCGGTCTCACCGAGGCCAGGGTGCTGTTCGAGCTGGCGCATCGCGAAGACGTCGCCGTGTCCGACCTCCGACGCGACCTCGACCTTGACGCCGGCTACCTCAGCCGCATCCTGTCCGGTTTCACCGCGTCGGGGTTTGCGGCGAGGGAGAAATCGGCAGCAGATGGCCGCCGGCAGGTCGTCCGGCTGACCGATGAGGGCAGGCGGGCCTTCGACGAACTCGACCGACTGCAGGCGGGCGCAATCGACAGCCTGTTGGCACCGCTGGACGATGTCCAGCGAACTCGGCTGGTCGGCGCGATGGGCCAGATCCGCCGCATGCTGAGCAGCGACGCGCGCCCCGCCGGTCTCGTTCTACGCACGCCCCAGCCGGGTGATCTCGGGTGGGTCGTCGAGCGACACGGCGCCCGATATGCGGCCGAATACGGCTGGGATGCCACATTCGAGGCACTCGTCGCGCGGATCGTCGCCGAGTTTGCCGAACGCCGTGACACCCGGCGCGAGGCGGCGTGGATCGCCGAGCTGGACGGCGAACGGGTCGGCTGCGTCTTCTGCACCGCCTCCAACGACCCCGATGCCGAGCACACCGCACAGCTGCGACTGCTGCTCGTCGAGCCGTCGGCGCGCGGAGCGGGTGTCGGCAGCCGCCTGGTGGACGAGTGCGTGCGGTTCGCCAGGCGATCCGGCTATCGGCGAATCACCTTGTGGACCAACGACGTATTGGTCACCGCGCGCCGAATCTACGAACGGGCCGGGTTCGGCTGCGACCGTACCGAACCGCACCATAGCTTCGGTTGCGATCTCGTCGGCGAGTACTGGTCACGCGACCTTTAGCGTCATGCGGCGGGTACAGCGCCGAGCACCCGCTGGATGTCGGGCTTCATGGCCTGCAGCTGGCCACCCCAGTAGCCCCAACTGTGTGTGCCATTTGGCGGGAAGTTGAACACCCCGTTGCTGCCCCCGGCCCGCGTGTAGGCCGACTGGAAATCCTTGTTGGTGCGGATCGTCAGGCCCTCGAGGAACTGCGCGGGAATCTGCGCATTGCCAAGCCCGCCATCCAGATCCGTCGGGTTGCCGTTGCCGCTGTATACCCAAATGCGGGTGCCGTTGGACACCAGGCGGCCGATCTGCCGCATGGGGTCGTTGCGCTGCCAGCTGGGCCCGCCGTACGGGCCCCACATGTCCAGCGCGTTGAAGCCACCGGCATCACCCATCGCGATGCCGACGAGCACGGGCCACAGTCCGGCGGACAGATTCAGAAAGCCGGAAAGCGCCCCGGCGTAGACGAACTGTCCCGGGTGATACGCAGCGAGGATCAGGGCGGCACTGCCCGACATCGACAGGCCGACAACGGCATTGCCCGTCGGGCTGATGCCCTTGTTCGCGGCAAGCCACGCCGGAAGCTCCGACGTGAGGAAGGTTTCCCACTTGTACGTCTGGGTTTGACCGTTGCCGACCGCGGGCCGGTACCAGTCGGTGTAGAAGCTGGACATGCCGCCGACCGGCGCGACGACAGAAAGGCCCGAGCCGTCGAACCAACTGAACGCGCCGGTCTCGATGTCCCAGCCACTACGGTCGTCGCGGGCGCGCAGACCGTCGAGTAGATAGACCGCCTTGGGGCCACCGCCCTGGAACTGCACGGTGATGTCACGGCCCATCGACGGCGATGGAACGCTGAGGACTTCGACCGCCGCGGCGGCCGTTGGGGTGCCGCCGGCAATGCCGATCAGCGCTGGCAGCGACGCCGCCACGAAGAATGCCGCCGACAATCGGCGGATCCACTTGCCTGGTGCCTGGTGAGAAATATTCATAGTCCTACTTCGGTCGTCCCGACAACGGGTTAATCGCAGGCGACGAACGGTCGGTTACACCTCGACGTTGGGCGCGATGAGAGGACAATTGCGGTCACAACCTTTTGGACGGCCAACACGGAGGGAGCGGACGATGAAGGCCAAGGTGGGTGACTTCCTTGTGGTCAAGGGAACCACCGTCGAGATGTCTGATCAGCGAGGCGTGATCACCGAGGTCCGCTCGGCTGACGGCTCACCGCCGTACGTGGTCCGGTGGCTGAGTTCCGATCACATCGCGACGGTCTATCCGGGATGCGATGCCGTTGTCGTCGCGGCTTCCGAAGGCAACTGATGACCAACCCTGAGGGCGCTGAATTCGGCGACGATGCCCCCGAAGCCGACGTGGTCGAACAACACATCCCGATCGACGTCAGCGACGACGACACGTGGCGGGACGCGGCAAGCATCTCGGGCGAACGGGAACGGGAAGCCAGTGAGGCCGACCTGATCGAGCAGGCGATCGTCGTTCCCGACGACGAGTCGGAGTTCGACCGCTGAGGGGCATCCGCGGCGCGGCCGCGGTGTCCGGGGTCGTGATTGCTCTCGCGTTGGTGCAAGCGCCCGCTCGCGCCGACGACGTCAGCCCGCTCTTCGAATTGGTCGACGCGGCGACACAACGGCTGCAGACCGCGGAGCCGGTGTCGGCGAGCAAGTGGCGCAACGGCGGGTCGATCGAGGATCCGCAGCGCGTCGAGCAGGTGTTGGCAGCGGTGGGCGCCGACGCGACGGGTAAGGGTGTTGATGCCGAGTACGTCAGGCGGATCTTCACCGATCAGGTCCATGCCACCGAGGCGATCGAATCACCCGGTTTGCGCAGTGGAAACTCGATCCGGGATCCGCGCCTGGTATCGCACCCAACCTGGCGGCGTCACGCGCGATCATCGACCGCTTGAACGCCGACATGGTCGAGCAGGTCGCGATGCACTGGCCCGTTCTGCACTCCCCCGACTGCGTCGCCACGCTCGATGACGCCAAGACGGCGGTGGCCAGTGCCCGCGGGCTGGATCCGCTGTATCAGCAGGCGCTTTCGTTCTCCACACATTCGTATTGCCAGTGACCGGCGCTCACGTCAGGCTTCTCTCGCCGCCGACGTCGTATTCGGCGACCGAAGCGGCGCGAATCGCATCTCCCTGCTCGTCGCTGGGACCGTTACCGCGGAACGCCTCGACCGCGGCCTGAGATTCCCACCGCTCGAAGATGTTGACGCGGCCCGGCTCGAGCAGGTCCGCCGACAGCGAGAAATCGAGACAGCCAGGGGCCTGGCGGGCTTGGCGCACCACCTCGACGCATCCCGACAGGTAATCGTCGCGGTCTTGCGGGTCGACCACGAGGTGTCCGGCGACAATCACCACGGCAGGCCTCCTTCGTCTGTTCGAACGCACTCTCAACTGATATGACTGCATCTCGGGGCAGAATTCACCGCAAACCGCCCGGCGGGGTAAGCAGGACACATGAATCTTCGCGAGGCTCGAGAAGCCATCGATGCGCTACCGGCGGACCCCGACGCGTCACGCCTGTTCGGTCAGGCGTACGAAACCCCCGACGGCTCCACGGTCATCCCGGTCGCCAAACCTGGCGTCAAACCGCTCGGGATCTTCGTGGTCAAGGACGGCTCGGCGCGTTTCGTGCCTGCCGTCGACGCCGGCCGCATCGCGATGATGGGAATTCTGGTCGGGCTGGCGTCGGCGACGCTCGCAGGCGTGGCTATGGTTCGTCGCCCGCCGTGGCCCGATCTGCACGGCGATATCTCGCGGTCGCACTAGCGCGCCACGCCGCGCCGAGCGCCGCGATGGCGAGCACCGCCAGCGCCACCAGCCATGGCCACGCACCGTGCTGATGGACCCAGCCTGCGATCGCGCCTTGGACGCGGCCTGCAGCCCCGATCACCGGGTCTACGGGATTGCCGTCGCCTGCGAACAGCCGGATCTCGTATAGGCCGTAGTAGCCGACATAGAGGCCGACGACGATGAGCAGTGCGCCGCTAATCCTGTTGACGTACGGCACAATTCGGCGCATTCGGTCGACGGCTGCCGAATTGGCCAGTGCGGCCGCCATCGCGAGCACGCCGACCACGAGCGCAAAACCGCCGGCATAGGCGACGTAGACGGCCACGCTACTGAAGACCGAGCCGCCGCGAAGCGCCGCGGCGGTGACCGCGAGAAATGGTCCGACCGTGCATGACAACGACGCGACCGCATAGCCGATCCCGTACGTGAACATGGAGCCCAGCCGGGCTGTCGGCGCCCACCGCGGGCCGCGCGCCAACCCAGGCACAGTGATCTCGCGCCCTGCAAGCAGCCAAATACCAAGGGCGACAAGGGTGATGCCGATGACCAGGGTGACGTACGGCAGGTAGCGCTGCACCGTCGAGGCTGCGGCCACCGTGAGGACCCCGAATCCCGCGAACACCGTCAGGAATCCGACTGCCATCGCAGCCGTTGCCGTCATCGCGCGGCCCACAGCGGTACGTCGGCTCACGTTCTCGCCCCGCACCACCAAGGCCAGATAGGCGGGCAGCATCGCGAAGCCGCATGGATTCAGCGCCGCCACCAACCCAGCGGCGAACGCCAAGCCCACCAGGTCTTGGTCCACGGTGTGCGGCGACCTACGACAGCGCAGCTACCCGGTCGGACAGCTCCTGCATGGGCATCGCCGACGTCGGGTTGTTCACGAACGTCGACGATCCGTCGGCGCGGTAGAACACGTAGGCCGGTTGCCATGGCACGTTGTAACGCGCCCAGATCGAGCCGTCGGCATCGTTGAGGTTGGTGAAGTTCAGGTTGTATTTCGACACAAAGCCGTCCATGGCGGCGACGTCGGAGCGCGCTGCGACACCGACGAAGGTCACCTTCGGGTTGGCCCCTGCCACCTGGCTGACGCTGGGCGCCTCGGCGTTGCAGAACGGGCACCACGGTGTCCAGAACCACAAGACCGCGGGCTTGCCGACGAGGCTCGAACCGCTGAAGGGTGCGCCGGCCAGCGTCGTGCCGGTGAACTGCAGCCGATCGTCTGCGACCGCCGAAGGCGGACTCACCAGGGCAAACGCAAGAACGGCGGCCATCGTGCCAAGGGTCAGTGACCTGATCGCGCGCCAGAATCGAGTATTCATCTGCCATCTCCTTCGTTCAAGCCGCACCGGGTGAGTGGCCGTGGCCACACACTTCTAAACACGGCGGTAGGACCGTTGCGGTTCACGCGACCGGTCGGCGTTGTTGTACGACGATGTCAGTTCTGCCGCGGTACCAGTTCCGCCACGAATCGATCGATGAAGTCGGCGATGTTCGCCTGGTGGGCGGGCCGGATCACGAATTTGGTCAAACCAGCCGCCACATACGCGTCGAGTTGACGGTGCAGATGCGGCCAGTCACCCGCGATGAGGTCGGCGGGATTGACGTCGGGCCTGCGCCGCTTGACCGCGGCAACCAAGGCATCCGGCATTTCGCCGTCGCTGACCGCGAGGTTGATCCCGAAGTGATCGGGTTCGATTTCACGGCGCGCTTCGGCGGCCACCCGCTGGATGTGCTCGCGACCACCGCGGGCCTCGTCGGCGGTGAGGAAGCTGCCGAGCCACCCGTCGCCAAGCTGGCCGATGCGGCGAAACGCCGCGGGCGCGGATCCGCCGAGCCAGATGTCGAGCGGTTTGACCGGTCGAGGTTCGACACCGGCGGAACTGACCGCGAAATAGTCGCCCGAGAACGCGACATCCTGTTGCTCCAGAACCGATCTCAGCAGTTGCAGCGATTCATCGAAGACCGCCGCGCGCTCCCCGTCGGGCACCACGAAGATCTCGCGTTCCGCTGGTATCGCCGACCGCAGGCCGAACACCGGAAGGACCCGCTTGGGTGCAAGACCTGCCAGCGAAGCCAGCTGTTTTGCCACCAGCACCGGGTGGCGGCCAGGAAGCACCGCGACCGACGTGCCGACCTTCAGGCTTGTCGTCCTTGCCAGTGCGAAGGCCATCCCGACGAACGGATCGACGGCCTTCGAGTAAACCAACTCCGAGAACCACAGCGAATCGACACCGGCCGCCTCCAGATGGTCGACGATGCCGGCGAGTTGTTCGGGGCCGGTGTCCGCACCCAGCCCGATGCCGAACCGAATCTTCACGTCCGCCTCCAGACCCCTCCGCCGATGCTACGTAAACGGCGCCAAAGGCCTGGCGCTAACCTCTTTGGAGCTTCACGCCAACTGCAGAAAGAGGGGTAGCCATGCAGGGTTCAGCGACGGTCACCATGTCGGCGCCTGCCGACAAGATCTGGAATCTCATCGCCGACGTCCGCAACACCGGCCGGTTCTCGCCAGAGGTGTTCGAATCCGAATGGCTCGACGGTGCCACCGCCCCTGCGCTCGGCGCTCGTTTCCGCGGCCACGTGAAGCGAAACGAGATCGGCCCGGTGTACTGGACCACCTGCCGCGTCACTGCCTACGAGCCGGGCAGCGAATTCGGTTTCGACGTGCTGGTTGGCAGTACCGCCGCCAACACCTGGCACTACAAGCTGACCCCTGTCGACGGCGGCACCGAAGTGACCGAGTCATTCCGGATGCCCGAAAGCTTGTTCAGCAAGCTGTTCGGGGTGCTGGGCGGCCAGCTGCGGACGCGGCGCAACATCCGTGACATGCGCACCACCCTCGAGCGCATCAAGGCCGTAGTCGAGGCGCCCGAGGGTGCGTGAACGGGTCGATTAGTTGACGCCGATGCCGAAGACCGGGATCCACAGGCCGAACAACCAGATCCCCCACTGGCCGAAACCGTTATCCCAAACGGGATTGACGTTGTATCCCCAGTAGTTGAACGGTCGTGGCGGGCCGCCATCCCACTGATATGCAGGCGGTGGGCCCCAGCCCCAAGGCGGCGGGCCGTTGTTGTCGTTCCACCACTCGTGGCGGTTGTTGGCCCACCATGGACCCTTGTCCCAGTTGACGCCGTGACCGCCGCCGTCACCGCACCACGGCGGACAGTAGTCGTCGTGTCCGTGGCCCCGTCCGTTGCCGTTGCCATTGCCGTCACCGCACCAGGGTGGGCAGAAATCGTCGTGTGGCTTCAGCGGTGCGGGCACAACCGGGTCGGCGGACGCAACCGCTCCACCGGGCCCGATAGCCCCGAAACCAAGCGCACCGACGATCATGGCTGCGGACACAAACTTCGACAGCCTCATCGTTAATTAACTCCTACCTTGCGGCCCCGACCGTCAAATCCGACGCTGGGCCGTCACTATTCATTCCCTTAACCGGAGCAACGCAAACGGTCGCTCCTACGTGGGTATCGGCGCTGAAGTCGGTGACGTTACCAAACGGATACCGTTGGCGCGTCAGGGTTTTGCGGTGTTTAGAGGGTGCGCAGGCGGCGGACACGATCGCCGATTGCTCGCTGTGAAACGTCCGCCTTCCTGGCCAGTGCCTCGAACGCGTGCGGGCATCCGGGATGCAGGTGTAGCTCGGTCGGCACCCCCGCGTCGGACAGGCGCCGCGCGTAAGTGAGGTCCTCGTTCCGGAAGATGTCGAGGTCGCCGACGTCGATGTACGTGTCGGGTAGACCGGCCAGATCGGTGGCGCGGGCGGGCGCGGCATACTGCGACACCTCGTCGGGGCCTACGCCGAGAAGTGCCGCCCAGCCGGTGACGTTGTCGTCGTAGGTCCATGTCAGGAACGGCACAAGCTGCGGGTCGGGTGTCTGGGGGCGGTCGTCCAGCATCGGGTAGATCAACAACTGCTGAGAGATAGCCGGGCCTTCGCGGTCGCGGGCCAGCAGGCTCACTCCCGCCGCCAAACCGCCCCCCGCGCTGTCGCCCATCACACCGATGCGGGCGGGATCAACGCCCAGCGTCTCGGCGTGGTCGGCGAGCCACCCAAGTGCCGCATAACAGTCCTCCACTGGCGTGGGATCCGGGTGTTCAGGGGCGATCCGGTAGTCGACCATCAGCATGGGCACCCCGGACGCGGCGACGTACTCGCGGACAGCAAGGTCGTAAACGCGGCCGAGGTGCTCGAGACCGAAGATCATGCCGCCACCGTGCAGATACAGCACCGCACTGCCCGACTGCGCCGCCGCCGGGTGATACCAGGCGAGATCCAGCGCGCCGCCGTCCTCGGTCGTCAGCGTGTGCCGTTCGACCTCCACACCGGCGACCGGTTCCCAAGTGCCTGCGATGGAGTCGAACATCCGGTGGCCGTTGACCCGCCGGCTCTCGACATCACCGATCGCTGGCGGCTCAATTTCCCCGATGGCCTCCAACAGCGGGCCGAGCTCCGACAGCACCTGCGCGTCGATACCGAGTGCCATGGCCCCGACAGTAACGTGGCCGTACGTGACCGCGACGGAAACCGACACCATTCCCGGCCGGCACATCGCGCCGTTCGCCACAGGCATCGTGCTCCCCATCGCGGCAGTGACCGTCGTATTGCATTCCGTTGCAAGCATATTCGGCGGCTATTGGTTCGACGAGGTTTACATGCTGGCCATCGGCCGCCGTCACCTCGACTGGGGATCTGCCGATCAGCCGCCCTTGGCGCCCGCGTTGGCCGCGTTGTCGGACGCAATCGCGCCGGGTTCGCTGATCGCGCTGCGCGTGTCTGCTGTGCTGGCGAGCGGATGTGCCGTGGTGGTTGCCGGCCTCATTGCGCGCGAACTCGGATGTGACCGGCGTGCACAGGGTTTCACCGCCGCCGCGCAGGCAACAGGTGTGTGGACGACTCGCATTGGGTGTCGTCGACGGCGTCGCAGCCATGACGAAGTTTCAGGTCCTCCTGCTGTGCGTTGTTCTGGTGGCGGCCGTCGCGGTGGTCGGCCCTCGTGAGTTACTGCGACGGCGGCTGCTGTGGGTTGGGGCGGTTATCGCGGCATTGCTCGCCGCCCCGACGCTGGCCTGGCAGTACATGCACGGGTGGCCGCAGCTGCGGATGGCGCCGGTGGTTGCCGGCGAAGCCGAGGCCCTCTACGGCGGGTGTCCAGGAATCGCGGTGCAGATGATCGTGTTCGCGGGCGTCGCGGGAGCGGCGCTGGTGCTGTACGGCCTGTGGCGACTGCTGCGCGACGACGGACTGCGGGACTACCGATTCATCGGCGTCGCCTTCCTGGTGCTGTATGTGCTGTTCGTGGCCACGGCGGGCCGTCCCTACTACCTCGCCGGGCTGTACGCGCCGTTGGCCGCGGCCGGTGCGCTTGGGCTGCAGCGGCGCCGAGAAACCGGTCAGAACCGGCGGCGGTGGCTGATGTGGCCGGCTTACGTGCTGAGTGCGGCACTGGCTGTCGGTATGCTGATCCTTTCGGTGTCGATCGTGCGCTCCGACGCAGGCCAGCGGATCGCGCAACGCACCGCGGACCTCTACCGCGCGCTACCGCGGCCACAGCGCGACCGCACGGTCGTGTTCGGCGAGTCCTACATCGTCGCCGCTTACCTCGACGGTTACTCCAGGCGCTACCAGTTGCCCGAGGTGTACAGCGCCAACCGGAGCTACGGGTACTTCCCGCCGCCGCCCGCCAACCGCGACACCGTGCTCTACGTGGGACGCGATCCGGGCGCCCTGCGGGTGTACTTCGCGGATGTGCGCGCGATCGGCGACGTTGGCGACGGCATGCACGCGTATTTGCTCACCGGGCACGGCAGTCATGGGATCAGATGTGGCCGCGGCTGCGCACCTTGACGGTGTCCTGAATCGGCTCCGGCACACCCCTTGGTTTGGTAGAACAGGTTCTAGTTTTCACCGGCGAACGAAGGAGTCTTCGATGGGCCAGTACTCACGCGAGGAGATCGAGGAGACGTTCCAGCGGCATCAGGACTTGGTGGTCGAGATCGGAAAGTCGTGGGACTGGGCCCGTTATGGCGAGCTGTTTACGGAGGACGCGACCTACACCGAGCACCTGTACGGCAAGATGGCGGGCCGCCAGCAGATCAGTGAGTGGATCGCTTCGACGATGAACACCTTCCCCGGCAGCGAGATGCCGTTCTACCCCGTGTCGTGGTACTCGATCGACGTCGAGAAGGGCTGGGTGTTCAGCGAGATCATGAACCGCATGAAGGATCCCGGGGACGGCAGCATCCACGAGGCGCCGTGTATCACGATCCTGCGGTACGGCGGCGGCGGACAGTGGAGCAACGAAGAGGACGCCTACAACCCGACGAACTTCATGCCGATGGTCCAGGAGTACATCCAGCGCTGCCACAAGCTCGGCTCGATCTCTGACGACGCCAAGACGTTCGCCAAGAACATGAATTGGGAACTGGCTTAACGGAATACGAAGTCGAGCAGAAGGAGCAGTTGCGGTGGCGTCTTCCACGAATAGATGGTCACGCGAGGAACTCGAAGAGGCCTGGGCTCGCTATCAGGAGAAGGTGGTCGAGGTCGGCAAGACGTGGGACTGGGCTGGCTACGCCAACGTGTTCACCGCGGATGCGACCTACCACGAGCACGCGTTGGGCGACATGACCGGACGCGCCGCGATCCGCGACTGGATCGTTTCGCAAATGAACATCTTTCCCGGCAGCGAGATGCCCGTCTATCCGGTGCCGTGGTACTCGATCGACGTCGAGAAGGGCTGGGTCATCTTCAAAAACGTGAACACCATGAAGGATCCCGGCGACGGCAGCGTCCACGGGGCGGAGGTCATCACGGTGCTGCACTACGCCGGTGACGGCATGTGGAGCTACGAAGAGGATGCGTACAACCCGATGAATTTCCTGATGATGATTCAGGCCTACATTCAGCGCTGCCACGAACTCGGCACGATCTCCGACGATGCGAGAACCTTTGCCAAGAATATGAATTGGGAACTGGCGTAACGGATTACTTGAGAATTCCGTAGTTGCTCGACACCACGAAGCTGTGGTCACCGATAACGCAATGAACAGTGCCTTGGTAGCCCCTCCCGCACGACGCCTGGCCGTTGTCGAGGCGGTGCCCATCGAGCAGGACGTCGACGTCGCGGGTGAATGTCGGCGTGTCGGAGCGGGCGTAGTGGGCCGGTGCGGCGGCTTCGACGACCGTCTGGTTCATGCCTTCAGGTACGTCCTTTCCAGGAACAAGGTCGCAGCCGGCCAGGGTGCCGTTCGGGCCGATTCCGCAGTAAGTCGACGGGATTCCCTTGATGCTGTCGGTCTTGAAGAAGACCCAGCCCGGGTCGTCCGGTGTGGTGTACCGGCCGCGCCCTGGCGAATAACCCTCGATGCCGCTGCGCGCTCGATCGTTGGAGTCCGCGGGGATCGGCCGGCCCGTCGCCGCGGCCATCACTCTGGTGAAGAGTTCCTTCGCCACCTCTTGATTCCCCGCCCGATCGAACCCGGGTGGGGTGGGCGAGATGTAGCCGATGACGACGGTTGGCCCCTCGGCGTAGGCGTAGCCCTCAGCGCCGGGAGTGTTGAAGTACCGCACGGCGTGCCCGTCAAGCGTCACGGTGTCATTGCGGGTTTCGCCGACTCGAGACAAGAACGCGTCGGCGAAGGCGCCGGCATTGCCGGATTGAGCCTTGCCCACAAGGGCTTTCAGGACGACCGCATCGGGTGACTGATATGTGTCCGACACTTCGGCGGCTGCCAGGTCAGACAGCCCAGCGACGCCATCCGCGCCGGCGAGACCGGGACCGACGTCGGACGCGCAGATTTCCTTGATAAGGAAGTACCCGGGCAATTGGCCTGAGAACACGTCCGCGATGTCGGGCGTTCCCTGGGTGCCCATGTTGCAGACGGGCTCCGCGGCCGGCGTCGGCCCGGTGGTCACCGCGCTCGACGACGGCGATGCGTTAGCGCTAGACGTGTTGTGCGGGGCCGTTTCTGTGGCCCCGCACCCAGCGCACCACCCGATCGTCATCGCAATGGCGAACAGTTGCGATGCGCGCCTCGTGCTACCGCGGTCCACGATCGCCAACGTATACGTCGGCCGCGATCGCGCAGAGTCTTTTGCGAATTCAATTATTAACGGACGACGAAGTCGCTTAGTTCGGGTTCGCGGGTCCAGGTCCAGTAGTCGACCAGCCGCCACGGGCTCAGGCCGTACACCTCGCCGAACTTGTTCTTGTAGAACGAGTGCTTGATCGAGGGTTGTGACCACACCATCTTGCGCATCTCGGCCTGGGTGCGGCCGTGCCAGTCCGCGGTCTTCTCCGCTGTGGGCTCCATCGACTTGTGTCCGCCGTCGATGAGGAGTTCCAAACACTCTGTGATGTAGCGCATTTGGCATTCCGAGTGAAAGATCAGGCTGCCTCCGCTTGCGAGGTTGGTGCCGGGGCCGTACATGCAGAAGAAGTTGGGGTACCCGGGGATGGTGATGCCGAGGTAGGCCGTCGGTCGCTCGCCCCAGCGCTCGCTGAGCACTTCCCCGTCACGGCCGCGAATCGTCATCGGCCACAACACTTTGGTCGCCTGAAAGCCGGTGGCGTATACGATCACGTCGGCCGGATAGCGTTCACCGTCCTCGGTCACCACCGCGTCGGGTTCGATGCGGCCGATCCCGGTCCGCACCAACTCCACGTTCTCGCGGGTCAAAGTTTTCAGCCAGCTGCCGTTGTCCTGCAGTGTGCGCTTACCGGTGGCCGGATAGTCGGGCACCACCTTGGCCAGCAGCTCCGGATCGTCGCCGACCTGGCTGCTGATCCACTCGGTGAACATGATCCGGGTGATCTCGTTGATTTCGCTGACCGCCGTCTGCTGGTCTGGGTAATCCGGGTCGACGTACGCGGCCGCCAGGCCCTTGTCGCACCCGGGCCAGAACAGCAGGAACCGGTACCACCGGCCGTAGAACGGCAGATGGCGAAGCGCCCATTGGACGCCGGTTCCCACCTCGGCGTGATAGTTCGGGTTCGGGAACATCCACTGCGCGGTCCGTTGGAACACGGTGAGGCGGCCGACATCGCCCGCGATGGTGGGGGCTATCTGGAATCCGCTGGCGCCCGCGCCGATCATGGCGACCCGCTTGCCGCGCAGATCGACAGCGTGATCCCAGTCCGATGAGTGGAACGCGGGCCCGGCGAAATCCTGCTGGCCGTCGATATCGGGGACGTGCGGCCGGTCGAGTTGCCCGACGGCACTGATCACCGCCCGCGCCGACAGGGTCGTCGTCGCTCCGTTGCGGTCGCGCGCAAGCACTTGCCAAGTCGCTGTGTCGTCATCCCAGGATGCCTCGGTGACCTCGGTCTCCCACAGCACGTGCCTGCCGATGTCGTGGCGGTCCATCACGGTCTGGAAATAGGCCTGCAGCTCGGGCTGCTCGGCGAAGAAGTGCGTCCACTGATCGGTCGGCTCGAAGCTGTAGCAGTAGAAGTGATTGCCGACGTCGACCCTCGCGCCGGGGTACGTGTTCTGGTACCACGTTCCACCGACGCCTGCGTTCTTCTCGACGATCGTGAACGGAATGCCCGCCTCTTTAAGCCGGATGCCCGCAAGCAGGCCGGATTCCCCGCACCCGATCACCACCACAGGGAAGTCGTCGGCAGGTTGTCTGGCTGATCGAGGGGCTCGACTATCTGTGCCGTCGAGCTCCATCTCCTCGAGGAGCATCGGCACGTACTCGGGTGGAACCGGCTCGCACACCAGCCACTGCATCATCTCCTGCAACAGCTCGGGTCCGATCGGCTCGGGTTCCGGGCAGCCGCGGTCGCGGTAGTCGGCGATCACCTCGAGCGCGGTCTTGCGCACCGCGGCCTTGTCCTCCTCGGACATATAGCCCTGTACCTCGTTGAGGAACAGCCCAGCGGGCTTAAGGTCGCCGCGAATCAGGTCGGGGTTGCCGGACATATGGACCAGCGACAGCATCAACGTCGGGATGCTGACATCCAGCAACGCGTACGCAATCTCCTCGTCGGAGGTCGTAAACGGTTGCCCTGCATGTGGGTTGCGCACCGTTTGGTGCTATCACGCCAAGTCGCCAATTGGAACATGTTTCAGAAATCCGTGACGGCGGGTGGGTCGGAACCTACGCTCGGGGATGTGGGTATCGCGACGCGGGTGAACGGAACGGCTCCCCCAGATGTGCCACTGGCCGATATCGACCTCGGCTCCTGGAGATTCTGGGTCCAGGACGACGACCTGCGCGACGGGTCGTTCGCCACGCTGCGCCGCGAGGCGCCGGTCTCGTTCCACGAACCGCTCGACACACCCGCGTCGAATGGAGGTGCCGGCCACTGGGCGGTGACCAGGTTCGAGGACGTCTGGTTCGCAAGCCGTCATCCGCACATCTTCAGCTCGAGCCCAAGCATCGTCATCAACGACGGGAACCCCAACGTTTCGGAGTATTTCGGGTCGATGATCGTCATGGACGACCCGCGGCACCTGCGCCTGCGCAACATCGTCAGCAGGGCGTTCACCCCACGAGTCGTGGCCAACACCGAGGTCTCCGTCCGGGACCGCGCGCGCCGCCTCGTCGAGAAGATGATCGCCGAGCATCCCGAAGGCGCGGGCGAGGCGGTGGCGGAACTGGCGGGCCCGCTGCCCTTGCAGGTGATCTGCGACATGATGGGCATCCCCGAAGACGACCACCAAATGATGTTCCACTGGACCAACGTGATTCTCGGGTTCGGGGACAAGGACATCGCCACCGATTACGAGGAGTTCGTCAAGGTCTCGATGGACATCGGCGCCTACGCGACAGCACTCGCCGAGGACCGCCGAGTCAATCCGCGCGACGACCTGACGACGTCGCTAGTGCAGGCCGAAGTCGATGGCGAGAGCCTGACGTCGGCCGAGGTCGCGTCGTTCTTCATCCTGCTGGTGGTGGCGGGCAACGAAACCACCCGCAATGCGATCAGCCATGGCGTCCTCGCGCTGACTCGCTATCCCGACGAACGCACGAAATGGTGGGCCGATCATGACGCCATTGCACCGACGGCGGTCGAGGAGATCGTGCGGTGGGCGTCGCCGGTGATCTACATGCGCCGCACCCTGACCGAGGACTGCGAGCTGAGCGGCGTGAAGATGGCCGCCGGCGACAAGGCCACACTGTGGTATTGCTCGGCCAACCGTGACGAGGACAAGTTCGCCGACCCGTGGAGCTTCGACCTCGCCCGCACACCCAATCCGCATGCCGGCTTCGGCGGTGGCGGGGCCCACTTCTGCCTCGGTGCCAACCTGGCCCGCCGCGAGATCAGCGTGCTGTTCAAGGAACTTCACCGCCAGATGCCCGATATCCAGGCCACGGAAGAGCCGGCCCGGCTGCTGTCGCCGTTCATACACGGCATCAAGCGGCTGCCGGTGTCCTGGACACCACCGAGCTGAGCTGTTCGAGGGTCGGACCGTCAGGAACAGGTGGCCGCCAACCGCTGGCGTAGATCTCCCTGGCGCGGGTTTGGGCCGTTGCCAGGCTGGCGGGCATTGCGTCCATGGCGGCGTAGGGGCCGACGATGTCCTTCATCCGTGGGTCCGCCTCGGCAGCCGCAACGATCAGGTCGGACGGCAACCGGCGGCTGACGTCGACGTCCCCGCCGGACCATCGCCGCATCCGATCGGTGTCGATGCAGCGGTGGTCGTCGAACCAGGGGACGAATATTCCGCAGCGTCCAGCGATCGAATTGCTTTGTCGCCATTGTGATATCACCATCATCCATGTCGAGGATGCGGACCAGTTCCCGTGCCTGCATCAGCGCCAATGCCACCCCCCGTCCAGCCAGCGGGGTCGTCGTGCATACCGCGTCGCCGACCGAGATGAGTCCGGGCGCCACCGGCTGGCCTGCGGCGTCGAGCTGTCCGCGGTAGGTGTTGTACAGCCTGCCGCCGGGCAGCGCTGGTGAAGTGGGTTGTGCGCGTGACGAATCGATCCAGTCAGCCAGCAGCGGAATAGCGCGTACGGCGTCGTCGAACACTGCGTCGTGGCGCAGCAGGCGCAGTCGCTTGTCGGTCCCGTCATGGGTGAACGTGATCGAACACGCGCCGTTGTCGTGGAGGAACGCGATGGCCCAGTAGCCAGATAGTCCCAACGACAACGCGATCGGTGTGTTCATCGGACCGGGGTTGGCGCCGTTGTTCAGTTGGTACTGCCGAGTGACGTAGACCGCCCCGCAGTCCTCACCCTCGGCAGGTGGGCGGATCCGGTCGGTGAACCGACTCGTCCGGCCCGATGCGTCGATCACCAGGCCTGCGGGCAGCGTTCTGCCGTCGACGCTAATCCCATCGACCCGGCCGAAGTCGTGCTCGAGTCGGTCGACATGACCACACATGAGCGTGAGGCCGTGCTGCGCCGCTGCGTGGTTCCACAGCGCGGTCTCGAACGTCGTCCGCCTGCACAACAGCGCCAGCGGTCGGTTCTCGGCGGTGGTCGCGATCGTGGCACCGGCATTCACGAGCGCATCAAGCGCATCCGGCATTTCTGCCCGCAGCGCCTCGACGACCTGACCCCGAAAGGTGTGCGCGTGATGGAACTGCATGACGCCCTTGCGTTGCCACACCGTGTCGTGGCTGCCGGGCGGTCCGGGGTCACGGTCGACCACGACCACTTCGCGGCCGCGGCGGGCGAGTGCGATGGCGGTGAACAGGCCGGTCGGGCCGGCCCCGACGACGACGGTTCGCATGCGGACTCCAATTAAGGTAACATTGAGTGTAATGAATACACTCAGAGTCACCTAGATGTCTGGCGCTGTCAAGCGTGACTACCGCTCGGACCTACGGACGGCCCAGGCGCAGGAGACACGGCGGTCCATCGTGGTCGCCGCCACGGAGTTGTTCGTCCAGAACGGATACGGCGCTACGACGATCGATGCGGTCGCCGATGCGGCGGGCGTCAGCCGCAAGACCGTGTTCACCGCGGTCGGCGGAAAGCTGGATCTGCTCAAGCTTGCCCTGGATTGGGCGGTCGTCGGCCACGATCAGCCGATCGCACTGTCGGATCGCGCCGCCATCCGGCGGCTGCTCGACGAACGTGACCCACGCGTGGTACTCGCCGGATTCGCCGCCGTGTTTGTTGACATCAGCAAGCGGATTGGACCGCTACTCGCCGCCCTGGAGGTTGCTGCGGGCACGGAGCCCATCGCGCGTGACCTCATCGAGGAGTCGCAGCGATTTCGACTCGACGATGCGCGCAAGGTGGTTCGGCGACTGCGTGACATCGGTGCCCTCACCACCGAGATCACGTATCAAGAGGCCGTCGATTTGGCCTGGCTCGCCATGGATCCCGCGCTCTACGACCGGCTGGTCCTCACAAGGCGGTGGAAGACCAAGCGCTTCGAGCAGTGGCTGGCCGATGGCCTGTGCCGGCAACTGCTGCGCTGATCAGACGCTTTGCGCCGCGATCGCCAGCTTCCCGATCGCAGTGCTGTGAATGTGCTTGCACAAATCGCGTGGATTGTCGAAAACCGCTTGCGCACCGGCTGTTTCGAGCTCATCGCGCGACACCCCGCCACTGAGCAGCGCGATCGTCGGCACGCCGGCCCGCTTGCAGGCCTCGATGTCCCACACCGTGTCACCCACGAAGACTGCTTGGGCGGCCTCGACACCCGCACGCTCGAGCGCGACTTGCACGATGTCGGGCTCGGGCTTGGCGGTGTCGACGTCATTCGATGACGTCACCGCCGATACCAGGTCATCGCTTGCCAGCACCTCGCGAAGAAGGGACAGTTCGTCGTCGGGAGCCGATGTCGCAAGGATGATCTGCAGTCCAAGCTTGTCGACGGCCTCCAGCAGTTCCCGTGCGCCGGGCAACGGGCGCAATAGCGGTGCCGTCTCCTTGTAGTACCGCGAATGCCGATCCTTCAGCCGCGCCCTGGTGTCCTCGTCGGCATCCTCGGCCAGCGATGCAAGCAGCGTTGAGCCGTCCATCCCGATCGACCGGTGAATCCGACGTGCCTCCACCTCGACCTTGGCTTCAGTGAAGGCCCGGTACCACGCGTGGATGTGGAGATAGTTCGAGTCGACCAGGGTGCCGTCGACGTCGAACAGCACGGCGGGCCGGCGGCCGCCGTGTGTCACAACCGCTGCTGCCGTGTGGTCGGTGTTTCGGCCGGCGTCCGCTGGGTTTCGGTTCCTGCGTCGCTGCCGCCGTCGTCCTTGGGTCCGTCGACGTCGCGGCGCTTGGGGTCGAGGGCGTCGGCGCGTTCGCGCCTGGCGTCGAGTTCCTCGCGGGAGGTGCTGGCCGCCTCGCGATGGGATGCGGCCGTTTCTTCGAGCCTCGCCGCTTCTGCAGCCTTCACCTCGGCCTCAGCTTTCGCGGCCCTTGCCTTGGCCTGCGTCTCGTCAGCGAAGGCCTCGCGCTTCTCGACGCGCTGAGATTCCTGTCCGACCTCCTCGCGAATGCGCTCGGCCTGCGCATGCCGCCGCCTGTTGCGGGCCATGAACGCCAGCACGGCGACGATGCCGATCGCGACGACGATGGCGACGATGATCCAGATCATGGTGGTGGTAGCCACGTCCGCTCCTTCGGTCGGTCGGGTCCGGTCAGAGTTTTGACGAACCCGCTAATTCGGCGGATGCCCTCATGCGGCGGCATCTAAACCGAATTGCGGCGTGGCAGCGGTACTCCCCGGGGATTACTTGACGATCAGCGTCCCGTGCATCGATGGGTGATACGTGCAGTGGAACGCGTATTCGCCCGGTTCGGTTGGCGCGGTGAGCGTGCCCTGCTCCTTGCCGTCCACGTGGACGTCGAACTTGCCCGCGGTGTCCGACGTCACCGAATGTTCGGCCGAGTCGTCGTTCTTGATCGTGATCTGAGCCCCCGGCGACACCGTGATGGATTCCCCGAAGCTCATGTTCGTGATCGTGATCGTCGCTGCGCCTGCCGTCGCGGGCCCACTTGCCGGTGCTGCGGTCGTGCTCGGGCTTGCGGTCGCGGTTGCCGTCCCTGTCTCCGGCTTCTGTGTGGAAGTATCGGATCCGCTACAGGCTGTCGCAACGGCTGCGACGAGACACATGGCGGCATAGAAGAAACCGAACTTCTTCATCGTGACCCCTCTCGATTGGACACTCGCGAGAGACACGATTATCGATCCAAATTGGTTCACATTTGGCCGGTTTCGGCGATGTGAGCGGTGCCTATAGCGTCGCGGTGAGAGGGCCCGTCGGCTGACAGATCGGCTGGGGCGGATTCCCCGTCGTCGCGCATCCCCTGCCGGTCGAGATGTACGTCGCACCTGGCCGGTACGGCTGGTAGTACACCTGCGCAGGCAGAAACCCCTCGCCTTGTGCACACTGCCCAGGGCCGTCGCTGCCCTGCAACTGGACGCAGGCCACCAGCAGGTACGAGTTGGACCGGTCGCAAGCTGCGGGCGCCAGCGTCGCCTTGACCACGTTCGTCCCGGACAGCTGCACCACCTCTGGCGGCGACAACGTATAGGCGCACGACGGTGGGTTTGGCGATGCGCCCGCAACGGGAGTGATTCCGGCGAGCGCCAGCACCGCAGCGGCGGAGAGGGTCATCAGCGACCGGATCATTCCTGGATGGTAATTCACCGCACGTGCCGTTCGTCGATGATGAACAGGCAAAGGGTGAAGGCGAGAAATCCGGCGGGTAGCCAGATCGCGTGTACTCCCCATGCCCGGCTGGCGAAGGCGCCGATCAGCGCACCGATGGCGAACGAGACGATCAGTGTGCCGTACACCCCGAATGCCCGCCGGGACTCCGGCTGTTTCTCGACGAACCCGGCGTATCCGGCTTCGACACATCGCATGAGGTTGCCGGTCGTGGCGACCGGAAGGTAGACGAGCTCGCCGATGTTGCGAAACAGACCCATTTGCACCGCGGCCAGGAAGCTGATCGGCACGGTCACATAGCTGTGTGGCACGGACGCCGGGACGAACCCGATGATGGCAAGAGCGAGCGCCTGGACGGCCATGGTCCAGCGCAGCGGGTGCGACACGAGGCGCTCGACACGACCGGACTTGATGCGTGACGCCAGCGCGACCCCTGCGATGAAGGCGAGTATCGGCCACACGTGCGCCAGCGCCAGCGCAAACTTCCGCTCGGAGGTGTCGATAGCGCCGAAAATCACGTTCGCGGTCTGGACGTTGGCGAACACCCCGCCGCGCGACAAGTAGGTGTGGGCGTCCAGAAATCCGTTGGCCAAGGTGAGAAGAAGCGCGAACCACAAACTTCTCGCTCGCTCGGTGTCCGCGGCCATCCGGTCAAACTAGCGTGGCTGCCTAACCGGCGCCCAGCGCATTCAACATTCCGGCGGCAGACCGCGGCCATGTGAACTGTTCGGCGCGGCGGCGTGCGCTGTTGCGGCGCAGGCGTTCCGGCCGGCTGATGATCGACGCGACCGCGCGCGCGATGGCGTCCGGATCGTTGTCGGCGGTGGCGCCGCTGTCGGTGGTGAGGATCTCGGCCAGCGCAGAGGTTCGCGACACCACAGCGGGCGTGCCACAGGCCAATGCCTCCAGCGCCGCCAGCCCGAACGTCTCGTGCGGCCCAGGTGCGAGCGCGACGTCCGCGGTCGCGAGGATGGTCGCGACCGTGTCGCGGCAGCCGATGAAGCCGGTGAAGTCGACGGGCAGGCCTGCGGCCTGTCGTTCGAGGCGTGCGCGCATCGGGCCCTCCCCCACGACCACAAGCTTCGCGTCCACACCTGAATCGCGCAGTGCGGCAACGCTGTCAATGCTGCGGTGGGCGTGCTTCTCCACCGACAGGCGGCCACAGTGCACCAGCAGCGTCTGCCCATGGTTTACCCACCGCTGCCGCACCGCAGCGGACCGGCGGCGTGGATGAAACTGGTCGAGGTCGACGCCCAGCGGCACCGTGAGGACGTTGGATGCGTGGATGCGTTCGAACTCTTCGCGCGCGAACGCCGTCGTGCACACCACCGCGTCATAGCTTGCGGCCGTGCGACGATTGGCGGCATCGGCGATCGAACGCGCCAAGCGGGCCGGAAGTATCTGTCCGACAAGGCGATCGAGGCGTTCGTGGGAGATCATCACCGTGGCCACGTCGTGTCGCCGGCCCCATCCGCCAAGAGACCGCAGGGTCAGCCGATCCGACACCTCCAGCGCGTCAGGCGAGAGTAGTTCGAGCAGCGATGTGACCGGTCGCGGCAGAACCGCACGGTAGCCGCCGGTGAGCGGGATGAGCCTGGCTGGCAGGGAAATACGGACGACGCCGGAGGGAAGCTCGTGTGTTTCGGAGTCCCGCCCCGGCACCACCAGGAAAACCTCGTGGCCAGCGGCGCAGTATTCCGCACCGAGGCGATCCACCGCCGTCCGAAGGCCACCAGATCGCGGGCCGTAAAAGTTCGCAACCTGCACAACCCGCATGGGATGAATCAGAACCGGCACGCGTGTTCGGTCAACAACGCGACACCAACGCGTAGGAGAACAGACTATGAATTGCCGCCAGCGTGGGTTCTAGCCCACGTACTTGGTGAGCCAGTCCTGCACGCGGCGCCAGGCGTCGTCGGCGGCGGTGGCGTCGTAGCGGTCGCCGGTGTCGTTGAAGAACGCGTGGTTGGCATCGGGTTCGGTAACGAGCTCATGCACCAACCCTGCCTTTTCCAGTGCTGCCTTCGCGACGGGCTCTGTGGCGTTGACGCGTTGGTCCGCGGCGCCGTAGAACCCAAGCACCGCAACATTTTTAGAGCCAGCGAAGTCCGGGTTGTCCGGTGTCGGTCCATAGAACGGGACTGCGGCCGCTAGCTCAGGGGTACCCGCCGCAAGCAGTCGCCAGACGAAGCCGCCACCCATGCAGAATCCGACTGCCGCGACCTTCTTCCCTGGCACACGGCGCTGCAACTCTGCGATGCCCGATTTGAGGTTGGCAATGGCCTCCTCGGGCGGAACCTTGCTCAGCGCCGCGGTGGCCTCGGCCGGGTCGGCGAACTTGGCCGTCCCGCCCTGCCCGGACAGCAGATCAATCGCAAGGCTCGAGTAGCCGATGCCGGCGAACCGCCCGGCCACCGACCGGACCCAGTCGGTGAGTCCCTTGTTCTCGTGGATGACTAGCACGCCACCGCGCGCGTTGGCCGCCTCCGCCCACGCCCCCTGCAGCTCACCCTGTGGCCCTGCCCAGGTGGTCGGTGCCGTGGGCAGTGCCTTGTCCGTTCCCGGTGGCGCCGCGCTGGAGGTCGCAGGCCCGCTTGACGTCACGGGGGCGTTCGAAGCCGGCTTCTGGTCCTCGCTGCACGCGGCGAATAGCGCGGTGGCCGCCGCGGTGCTCACCCCCAGCAGTGCCAGCCGGCGCAGGGCTTCGCGTCTGGACAGCAACCCGTCGACATGATCGGTGGCAATTTCTTCTGCGATATAGCGCTGTAACGGTGTCACATTCGCGAGTATGCACCTATGAACTGGACGCCGAATGGGGATGCGCTACGCGATCGGGTCGCGCTCGTCGCAGGCGCAACCCGCGGGGCCGGTCGCGGTATCGCCGCGGCGCTCGGCGAGGCCGGTGCCACGGTGATCTGTACCGGCCGCAGCAGCGTCTCGGGTAACGCCGACTCCGATTACGACCGTCCGGAAACCATCGAGGAGACGGCGGAACTTGTCACGTCACTCGGTGGCGTCGGCATCCCGATTCAGGTCGACCACCTCGACATCGCGCAAGTGCGGGCGCTCGCCGACCGCATCCGCGACGACCACGGCGCCATCGACATCCTGGTCAACGACATCTGGGGCGCCGAGATCCTCAAGGGTCATCCTCCGACCTGGAACCGGCCGATCTGGGAACACGACCTCGACGATGGTCTGCGAATACTGCGGCTCGGCGTCGATACCCACCTGATCACCGCCCACACGCTGCTGCCGCTGCTCGTCGTACGTCCCGGCGGATTGCACGTCGAAGTGACGGACGGGACAAAGGAATACAACGACGACAACTACCGGATCTCTGTGTTCTACGACTTGTCAAAGGTCGCGGTGAACAGGCTCGGCTACAGCATCGGCCACGAACTCGGGCAGTGCGACGCCACCGCTGTTGTCGTCACACCCGGCTGGCTGCGCTCGGAGATGATGCTCGACAACTGGGGCGTCACGGAGGACAACTGGCACGCTGCCCTGGACCCCGGCCGCGCCGATGGGCACCCCACCGCTCCCCCGGGGTTCGCCGAATCGGAGACGCCGCGATACGTCGGGCGGGGCGTCGCCGCCATCGCCGCGGACCAGAACCGGTCGCGATGGAACCAGCGTTCGGTGACCTCCGCGGAACTGGCCCATGAATACGGCTTCACCGACACCGACGGCCGCCAACCCGACGGCTGGACGTAGTCATATCGCCTGTTCAACACGTATAGTAGACATTTCTAGAAATCTGTTCACAGATTTCGTTGACACCCGCCTGGCTCGGGCTGTTCTATGACTTGGTGACCTACGACACCATCATTCGCAACGGCCGCTGGTTCGACGGCACCGGTGCTCCTTCGGCGGTGCGCAACATCGGCATCCGTGACGGTCATGTCGTGGCGATCACGCAGGAGGATCTCGACGACGCTGGATGCCGGCACGTCATCGATGCGACCGGCAAATGGGTGCTGCCCGGCATGCTCGACATCCACACCCACTACGACGTAGAAGTCCTCAACGGGCCCTCGCTGTCGGAATCGTTACGCCACGGCGTGACGACCGTGATGCTCGGCTCGTGTTCATTGTCGACGATCCACGTCGGCGGAGTCGACGCAGGCGACATCTTCGGCAGGGTCGAGGCGATCCCCCGCGAACATGTCATCGGTGCGATCGACGACCACAAGACCTGGACGAACGCCGAGGAGTACATCCAGGCGCTGGAAGCGCGGCCGCTCGGGCCCAACCTGGCAGCGTTTATCGGGCACTCCGATATGAGGGCCGCCACCATGGGCCTGGACCGGGCCACGCGGCACAGCGAGCGCCCCACCAGCAGCGAACAGGCTCAGATGGAGCGGTGGCTGAAGGCGGCGCTGAAGGCCGGCTTCGTCGGAATGTCTTCTCAGCAACTGCTTTTCGACAAGCTTGACGGTGAGGTGTGCCGGTCGCGGACTCTGCCGTCGACCTATGCCAAGCCGCGTGAACTGCGTCGGCTCAAATCTCTGCTGCGGCGCACCGGCCGGGTGCTGCAATCAGGCCCCGACATCGGTAACCCGTTCAACCTCGTCTCACAGCTCGCCCAGTCGCTGGGCATCGTCCGTAATCCGCTGAAAACCAGCCTACTTTCGGCCGCCGACCCCAAGTCGAATCCATACGCGATCTGGGCCCTTGGGCCGATGGCACGGTTCGTCAACCGTCTCGGCGGCAACTTCCGCTGGCAGCATCTGCCTGTTCCGTTCGAGGTCTACGCGGACGGCATCGACCTGGTGGTGTTCGAGGAGTTTGGCGCTGGCGCTGCCGCACTGCATCTGCGTGACGAGGTCGAGCGCAACGAGCTGCTGCGCGACGAGGCGTATCGCCGCCAGTTCCGCAAGGACTACGAGAGCAACTTCGGCGTGCGGGTGTGGCAGCGCGACTTCTTCGACGCCGAGATCGTCGAGTGCCCAGACGCGTCGGTGGTCGGCAAGTCGTTCGGCGAGGTCAGTCGGGACCGCGGCGGGCTGCACCCCGTCGACGCTTTCCTGGATCTGGTTCTCGAGCACGGCCGCGCAGTGCGCTGGCGCACGACGATTTCCAACCATCGGCCCGACGTGCTCAAGAACCTCGCCCGCGATTCAGCTATCCAGATGGGCTTCTCTGATGCGGGAGCACATCTTCGAAACATGGCCTTCTACAACATGGGCCTGCGACTGCTGCGGCACGTGCACGACGCCGAGAAGTCAGGCAAGCCGTTCATCACCGTCGAACAGGCGGTGCACCGGCTGACCGGCGAACTGGCCGACTGGTACCGCCTCGACGCGGGCCATCTGCGCATCGGCGATCGCGCCGACGTCGTGATCATCGACCCCGCGCGACTCGACGCGTCACTCGATGACTACGCCGAGGACCGCGTCGAGCAGTACGGGGGTCTGTCTCGCATGGTCAACCGCAACGATGACACCGTGAACGCGGTATTCGTCGGCGGCCGTGCGGTGTTCCTCGACGGCAAGGCCACCGACATCGTCGGCAAGCATCGCACCGGGCGGTTCCTTCGCGCCGTCCACAAAGCCCCCGCAGTTACAGCGCAAGAAGGTGAGTTGGCCAGTGTCAGTTGAGGATACGGTTCTCGGCATGTGGAAGGCGCTGTCGGCGCGGGACTGGGACTCGTTGAAGACGTTCTTGTCCGACGACTGCATCTACCTCGACGTGCCGGTTGGACCCACGGCCGCCGCCCGGGGACCCGAGGACATCGTCAAGCGGCTGAAGATCGGCATCGAGCCGCTCGAGTCGTATGAGAACTTCGACGGCCTGATGCTCGACAACGGCGCCGACGTCATGTACGAGCACCACGAGGAGTGGCACTGGACCACAGGCGAATCCGCCGTGCTCAAATTCGTCAGCGTGCACCGCGTCGAGAACGGCAAGATCACGCTGTGGAAGGACTACTGGGATATGGCCGGACTCGCCGACTTCGCCCCGCCGTCCTGGCTGGAGGACTTCGCCAACGCCGATATGTCGTGGATATTCGACGCGACCGGCCTGGTCTGAGGAGGAATCATGTTCGATCTGAAGATCACCGGCGGGACCGTCGTCGACGGAACGGGCGCCGATCGGTTCCCCGCCGATATCGGCATCAAGGACGGGCGAATCGTTGAGGTTCGCAGGCGAAGTGGTGACGACGCAGGACTAGAAGGTGTCGCCGCCGAGACGCTGGACGCCACCGGCCGAATCGTGGCACCGGGATTCGTTGATATCCACACCCACTACGACGGACAGGTGACGTGGGACGAGAAGCTCGAGCCGTCGAGCCTACACGGCGTCACGACGGTCGTCAGCGGCAACTGCGGCGTGGGTTTCGCACCGGTCCGACCGGGCCGTGAGCAGTGGCTCATTGAATTGATGGAAGGCGTGGAGGACATCCCGGGCACTGCCTTGACCGAGGGAATGACCTGGCAATGGGAGAGCTTCCCCGAGTATCTCGACGCCATCGAGAAGCGCGAACTCGCAGTGGACTACGGCACCCAGATTGCACATGGCGCGGTGCGCGGCTACGCGATGGGTGAGCGTGGTGCCCGCAACGAGGACGCCACCGCCGACGACATCGCTGCGATGGCCCGAATCGTTCAGGAGGCGATCGAAGCTGGGGCGCTTGGGTTCTCGACTTCGCGGACAGAGGGCCACAGGGCGATCGATGGCGAGCCGGTACCCGGCACCTATGCCGCCGAGGCGGAACTGTTCGGCCTCGGAAGAGCGATGGCCGCGGCTGGCCGGGCCGTCTTCGAGGTAGCGCCGGCGGGGATTGCCGGCGAGAGTCCCGCCGATGTCTGCATGCGCGAACTCGACTGGATAGCCAGGCTGGGGGCCGAGATCGAGCGGCCGGTGTCGTTCGGGATGATTCAGTCGGCCGGGCTCCCTGACCTGTGGCGTGACATGTTGGACATGGCCGGTAAGGCGCTTGAGAACGGCGTGGAGATGTACGCCCAGATCGCCGCCAGGCCGTTCGGCATGCTGTTCGGATTTCCTGGCCATCATGCTTTCACCCACCGTCCGACGTTCCGCAGGCTCAAGGCCGAGGTGGGCCGCGACGAGCTCCCGGCTCGGTTGGCGGACCCCGCGGTCCGTGAGGCCATCCTGAGCGAACCGGATCTGCCTGCGGATCCGACTCTGCTTTTCGACGCGATGTATGCATTGGTTCAGCACAGCGCAGACCGCATCTACCCGCTGGGCTACCCGCTCGACTATGAGCCGACGCCGGATCAGACGGTGGCTGCGATTGCGCGCCGCCGCGGCGAGGACCCGCTGGCCGTGATGTACGACCTGATGTTGGACCACGACGCAGGCGCGATGCTCATGTTGCCGTTCTACAACTATGCCGAAGGCAACCATGACGCCATCTACGAGATGCTGTCGCATCCGGCGGCGGTGTCCGGCCTTTCTGACGGCGGTGCGCACTGCGGCATGATCTGCGATGCGTCCTACCCGACCTACCTGCTCTCGCATTGGGCGCGCGACCGCCACCGCGGACCGAAGTACTCGCTCGAATACGTGGTGCGCAAGCAGACCCTGGACACCGCAACGCTTTTCGGGCTGTCCGACCGTGGCGTCGTCTCGGTGGGTAAGAGGGCCGACCTCAACGTCATCGATATGGATGCGCTCGCCCTCGGGCTGCCGCGGATGGTCTACGATCTGCCCGCGGATGGCCGCAGGCTGATTCAGGGTGCGTCAGGCTATGACGCGACCGTCGTCAGCGGAGCGGTCACCCGGCGCCACGGTGTCGATACCGGCGCCAGGCCGGGGCGGCTGATTCGGGGCGTGCGCTAGTCGGCCCTACTGGTCGCAGGTCGTGCAGCGCACGTCGAGAACACGATGTTCCTCCGGGGTTGACGAGAAGGTGGCGTAGATCCGGTTGTCGTCCGTGATCGCCATGTCTTCAGATCCCCCGAAGAAGGAGAGCTTCATGGTGGAGCCGTGCTTGGTCCCGGTGATCGGATCGCTTGGCTTGGCTCCTGGGCACGAGCCGGTGACCACGGTCGTTTCACCCGAAACCTGGGTGTCGCGGACGGTGAACCTCACCGAGTACCCCGTATGGCACGTCAGCGTAGGACCTGCGTAGTCATACGTAAAGGTGCCCTCCCAGAGTTCGTCCTGCTGCTCGGCGGCTGACGATTCCTTACTGGTGCCCCTGATGACACAGCTCGGATCGACCGTTGTAGTCGTTGCGCTCGGTGCCGTCCCAGTCGGACAGTCGGGCTTTGGCTCCTCGCCGCCACCGTCGCACCCGGCCATCGCGAGTGCCAACGCGATCGTGATCGGTGCCCCCCACCGCATGGCGACATGGTAGACCTCGTGAGAACGCCGCAAAGTGACTTTGCATCGCCGGAGTGCGGAGGAGAATGAGAGTGCTTGCGTTCGAAATCATCAGAGGCTCAGCCCAGTCCGTATACCCGGCGCGCGTTTTCGTGTGCGATCAGGTCGACGACCCGGATCGCATCGCGCTCGCTCCACTCGTCGGCGTCGACGAATCCCTGCAGCGTGTCGCGGATCCCGTTGCGCCACAGCCGCGCTCCGAGATAGTGCAGCTCGGCGGGGCCGAACCCGTCCGACGAATACAGGATCTTGCGGAAGGGCGCCAGTTCCAGCAGGCGAGCGATGAACGACGCCGATCGCGCGCCGAGGTAGTTGATGGCCAACCCGCCGTCGAGGTAGACGTTGTTGAACGCCTGCGCGAGATATCCGGCCTCGCGTTCGTAGGGATAGCAGTGCAACAGCATGATCGGGGTGTCGCCGCTGTTGCGAAGAAAGTCCAACAGGTACAACGGGTTAGTCCTCTGCAGATCGCAGTCGCGGTCGCCGAACCCGATATGAAACTGCAGTGGCTTCCCTAGGCGCAGAGCCTGATAAAGGCCGTATCGCAGCAGCACCCGATCGGTCAGTCGGGTGCCGGGACTGTCCCGCCATCGCTGCGCCGCTTCGACCACCTCGGCTGATGCCGGCTGGGTCAGCTCACCGTCGAAGCCGCCGCGGTAGGCCAGTATCGACTTGGTGGCAATCGCGGTCCTCGCCTGGTCGGCAAGTAGCTGGGTGAACGCCGTCGCATAGTCACCGGATGCCTTGATGGCCTCTTCGGCGACCGACTCCAGCCGGACGATCTCGTGCACGCTTCCGACCGACAGATCAGCCAGCGCGGCGAGATCGGCTACCCCGCTGGCGAATCCGGTGTCCACCAGCCAGTCGGACACGTTGGCTCCGGCGAGGAACAGCCGTGCGAGGTCGGCTTCGGCGTGCTCGCTGCGACGATTCCAGTACGCGTCGGCGTCGGCGTGACTCGGCAATCCCAGCAGCGGCGAGCAGTGCGCGCGAACCGCGAATCCAAGCTGGGTGTCGAACGCGGAGTCGAAACTCGCCAGCGGTTCGATATTGGCTTCGTTCAGGCCGTTCTCGAACCGGCTGCGGTCCGGAGCCGCCAACCAGCAGCCGTGTACGTGATGGTCCACCAACGGCACGTTCCCGACATGCTCGGCCAGGGCTGGCGCCGACTCGCTCCTCACGTGCGCGGCAACCTCATACACTCCAGGCCAGACGGAACTTCTCGGCGAGGTTGTCGGGGCTGAGGCCGCCAAAGGTCTGCTGCTCGTAGCGTCGCACCGCGATCACCGCGTCGACAGGCTCGTCGCCCAGAATGCCGCGCAGCAAGGCGGATTGGGCAAGCGCGTCGAGGGTGTCGGACTGCTTCGCGGCGAGGAGCGTGATGCCGAGCTGACTGCGTTGATCATCGGTGAGTTTGGCCGGGTCGACGGTCGTCTCGGGTGGCAGCGGCAACTTGCGCTCGATGCCGTCGAGCGCAAGCCCGAGTATCGCAGCGGTCGCGTAGTACGGATTAGCCGATGGGTCGACGACCTTCACCTCGACGTTCGCGCCGAGTGGATTGCTCGGGCCGCCGATGAGGAACCGCACGGCGGCTTCCCGGTTCTCCGTTCCCCAGCAGACATACGCACCCGACCAATGACCGGGCTGCATCCGCAGCCCGGAAAGGACAGAGCCGCACAATATGCCCTGCGCGTCGGGCAGGCCGGCGAGCAGCCCCGCGATGGCAGACTCCCCTTCCGGCGTCATGCCTGCCGTCCCCGTTCCATCCGAGAACAGTGGAGTGTCACCGCGTTTCATCGAAAAGTGTTGGTGAGAGCCGGATCCGACGCTGCCCGCGAACGGCACCGGAGACAGGCTCACCCGCAGCCCGTACCGCCGGGCCACCCGTCCGATGATGATGCGCATCAGGACCAGTTGGTCGGCCGCCGCAATCGGTGACTGTGGAGACAGCGAGATCTCGAACTGGTTGACGCCGTACTCCGGGTGGAACTGTTCGATCGCGACGGCGGAACCGGCCGCGGCGTCCATGACATCACGCACGAACCCCTCGAACTCGAGCACACCCGCCAGGCCGTACTGCGCCCACATGTGCGACGGTAATGCGCTGCCGTCGGGACCGACCAGGACGAACTCCATCTCATGTCCGACGACCGTTTCGATGCCGGCTTCAGACAGCCGCTCCTCGACCCGGTTCAGGACGCCACGACTGCAGTATGGGTCCGCGGAACCGTCTTGATTGAAGAAAGCGCCGGGGGCCCAAGCCAATCCGTCGCCGAGGATCCGCAGCGCGCTCAGGTCGATGCGGATTCGCTGGTCCCCCACCACACCGATGTCATCGCCGAAGACGATGCCTGCCTTATCGATGGCAAAGACGTGCCACACCGGACTCGCACCGAGCCCGGGATCGGCGAACGTGCTCATTCGGCGCAGCGGAACCGTCTTGGCGTGAGTGAGCCCCGCCGGATTGACGACGGTGCCGATCAGCGTGGCGACGCCGTCGGCCTCGAGCTGTGCGATTGCCGCTGCTGCGAGGGGTTTGGCTGCCGGGGAAGACACAGCAGCCATTGTCCAATGTGGCGAGGTGGATTACAGCGCTTTCTTGGATGGAGGTCTCCGACCTCGCTACTTGTGCTTCGACAGTGGCAGAACTGGTCGTCCGTTGTTGGTGCAACCACCTCGGACAGCTTGTCGGTGATTACTTCTACGGTGGTGGTGTGCAGAGGCGGTACCGATATCGAATCAATCCGACGCCGGACCAGATTGCGGGTTTGGCCCGAGTGTTCGGGTGTTGCCGGGTGGTGTTCAACGACGCTCTACGAGTTCGCCAGGAAGCGTACAACGCCGGGGTAACGTTGTCGGACAGTGAGATCCAGCGGCAGGTCATCACCGTTGCCAAAAAAACCGAACAACGTGCGTGGCTGGCTGACGTGTCCAGCGTGGCACTAGTACAGTCGGTCAACGATTCGCGCCTAGCATTCCGAAACTTCTTCGCTTCGTGCACGGGGCAACGGCGGGGCCGCAAGGCAGGCCGACCGCGGATGAAGTCCAAGAGGGATAGCCGACAGTCTTTCCGACTCGCCCGTACTGGTTTTCGCTTGCGCTCGAACGGTCGGCTGTACTTGGCAAAGATCGGTGATGTGCGGGTCCGTTGGTCGCGGGATCTGCCGAGCGAGCCTTCAAGCGTCACAATCATCCGCGAGCCGGATGGTAAGTACTACGCCAGCTTTGTGGTGGATGTGCCCCCGACACCGCTGCCCGAGGCAGAACGCGAAGCTGGCGTCGACGTCGGGATCGCACGGTTGGCGACGATCATCGACACTGACGGCGTATGCACCTCTGTGCCAAACCCCAGACACTTGCAGCGCAAGATACAGAAGCTTCGGCGCCTTGAGCGGCAGAAGTCACGACGCGAGAAGGGATCTAACAACAGAGAAAAATCGCGGCGCAAGGGCATGGTCCGCAATAAACGGCTAGCGCGGGCGATCTGCGACGCGGGCTGGGCCCAACTCGTGCGTGTGATCGGAGAGAAAGCAGAGAAGTACGGCCGTGCCGTCCAACCGGTTTCTCGGTGGCTGCCCTCAAGCAAGGCGTGCAGCGCGTGTGGTCATGTACTCGATGACCTTCCACTGCGTGTGCGGCAATGGGCGTGCCCGGTGTGCCAGTCCGTCCACGACCGCGACCAAAATGCCGCGAAGAACATTCTCGCCGCCGGACGGGCGGAGAGGCTAAACGCCTGTGGAGTCTCGGTAAGCCCTCGATATACGGAGGTTCGAGACGGTGAAGCAGGAAGCACCACAGATGCGGCATAGCCGCGCTGGGATCCCGGCATCAAGCCGGGGCACGTCAAAGGGTGATCTTGCAGCTTTGACCGATGTCGAGCGTCCGCAGCATCCGGCCCATGCCCAACCACATCGCGCAGGACAGCGCCAGATCCGTCAACAGTTCGTCGCTGAACTGCTCGTTGCAGCTGTCCCAGAACTCTTCGTCGTCCCGAAGGGCGGTGTGGTCACTGGCGAACCGTTCCGCGAACTCAGCGGCGACGCGCTCCTGCGGGCTGTAGCCCTGCCACGTCCGCCACTCGGCTGCGTGGTCGTAGAGATCCTCGTCGACGCCTGCCGCAATACCCTCCGAGTCGCGGGTGTTCTGGCACACCACGCATTCGTTGTCGAGCGCGATGACCATCCTGGCCAACTCGCGGACGCGCATCGGGAGTCGGTTCTTGTTGTAGACCGCGTCGACGAAACCGGCCATGCCGACCCCGATGTCCGGGGACTTGACCACCCAGGCAGCGGCGTCATCGTCGGCGAAAGATCCAATTCGGCTCATGGGCGAATAATACGCCGGAGCGGCCAGAATTGGAACACGTTCTAGTTTTCTTGCTCAGCGGGAGTTGACCAGCTCCGCGCGGTCGTCGGTCCAGTCCCGCTGCAGGATCATTCGGTGCGCGATCCGTTCCAGTGCGGCGTCCACCTGCAGGCGGTCGGGGCGGCCCTCGAAGGACGGCGACTCGGCCAGCTTGTCGACGATGCGGCCGACGATCGCGGCCGATATGTCGTCGACCTGCTTCATCCCGGCCTGTGTGAGCCACAATTGGCCGCCGGTACGCAGCGCCAGGCCGCACCGTACGAGGCCGTCGAAGGTGGGCTCGATGACCTCGTGGGGCACGCGCAAGCGTTCGGCGATCGCGGTGAGCGTCGCCGAACCGAGCGCCTGGTTTTGCCGGTAGATCTGCAGCAGCGCCCACATCTGGCTGACGTCGAGCTCGCATCCGGGCTGTTGCGCGAGACTGCGTAGTCGGATCTCCGGCGAGTCCCGGAACAGCCGCCCGACCGCCACTTCGAGGATCTTCTCAGGCAATTCCGTATTGGGCATTCCGAAGGCTTCGCCCATGTCGGTGGCCGACACCGTTTCCACCTCGCGCAGTCTCACCTCCTTCAAGAAGAGCGAGACGATGAATCCGACGACGGCGACGGGAACCGCGCACAGGAACACTCTGCCGAGCGAGTCGGCATAGGCGTCGATGATTGGCGCGGCCATCTGCGGTGACAAGGCGTGTAGGGCCTGGGGTGACTCCGCCGCGCGCGGCGGAGCTCCGCCTGCCACCAGTGCCGGTCCGATGCGGCCGGCCAGGAAGTTGGCGAACAACGAGCCGAAGATCGCTGCGCCGAAAGAACTTCCGATGGTCCGGAAGAACGTCACACCCGACGTCGCCACTCCGAGGTCGGCGAAGCTGGAGGTGTTCTGAACGACAAGTATCAGAACCTGCATGCACAGGCCGATCCCGGTGCCGAGGATGAACAGATACACCGACTGCTGCCACGCGGGCGTTGCGGAGTTCATCGTGGACAGCAATACGAACGCGACCGCCATGATCGCGGTACCCGCGACGGGGAACACCTTGTATCGGCCGGTGCGGCCGACGAGGTTTCCGCTGCCGATCGAGGTGATGAGCATGCCCGCGACCATGGGCAGCGTCCGCAGACCGGACGTCGTCGCCGAGACACCGTCGACGAATTGCATGAACGTGGGCAGGAACGTCAGCGCACCAAGCATCGCGAAGCCGACGATGAAGCCAAGGACGCAGCACACGGTGAACACCGGGCTCGCGAACAGCCGAATCGGCAGAATTGGTTCCGCTGCACGGGTTTCCACCCACACGAAGATCGCCAGCGCCGCGGCGGATGCTGCGAACAGTCCGATGATCACCGGGGAGGACCACGCGTACTCTCCGCCGCCCCAGCTGGTCGCGAGCGTGAGCCCGGAGGCGCCAAGGCCGACGAACAGGATGCCCGCGTAGTCGATGACGACCCGCTTGGCGGCCTTCGCCAGGGGCGGGATGGCCACCGCTCCGACGGCCAGCACGACCAACGCGACGGGGATGTTGATCCAGAAGGCCCAGCGCCAGGTCAGGTGATCGGTGAAAAAGCCGCCCAGCAGTGGGCCTATCACGGTCGTGACGCCGAACACCGCGCCGAGCGCGCCTTGATAGCGGCCTCGTTCGCGTAGCGGAATGACTTCGCCGATAACGGCCATCGCCGTCACCATGATTGCGCCGCCACCGATTCCCTGGAGCGTGCGCGAGGCCACGAGCATCGTCATCGATCCGGCCAGTCCGCACAACACCGAACCGGCGAGGAAGAACAGCACCGCTGCCTGAAAGACCAGCTTGCGGCCGAACAAGTCGCCGAGCTTGCCCGCGACCGCGGCGACGATCGTCGAGGCCAGCAGGTAGCTCGTCACCACCCACGATTGGTGCCCGGCACCGCCGAGGTCGGCGACAACCGTTGGCAGGGCGGTGGCGACGATCGTCTGGTCGAGCGCGGCCAGCAGCATGCCGAGCAGCACCGCAACGAAAATGAAGTTGCGGCGCTGCGGGCTGATCGCCGCACTGCTGGATTCGCGATCCACGGCAGTGGCCGTTGTAGTTTCCGTACTCGTCACACCAGCCATATCGTTAGATAGGCTAGAAAAGTTACGGTGCGGGTAGCGCTAGAGCGACGAGGGAGGCCGCGAAACACATTGCGCGAGGTAGAGCTGCTCGCCGAGCTTGTCCATCAGCTGCAGCTGGGTCTCGAGGTAGTCGATGTGCTCTTCTTCGTCGGCCAGGATCTTCTCGAAGAGGTTCGCGGAGGTGGCGTCTTCCTTCTCGCGGCACATGATGATCCCCGGCTTCAGCCGTGCCATGACTTCGTATTCGATGGCCAGGTCGGCTTCGAACTGTTCGCGAAGAGTCTGACCGACCCGCAGCGAGAATAAGCGTTGATAATTCGGCAGCCCGTCCAGAATGAGGATGCGGTCGGTGACTGCCTCCGCATGCTGCATTTCCTCGAATGACTCTTTGCGGGTGTGCTCGGCAATCTCGGTGAATCCCCAATTTGCCTGCATCTTGGAATGCAGAAAATACTGGTTGATGGCCGTGAGTTCGCTTGTCAACTGCTCGTTGAGCAGCTTCAGAACGTCGGCGTCGCCTTGCATGGTCGCTCCTAGGCACCTTGAGGGCTGGTCAAGTTTGGCTTGTTTCGTACGGCTCTCAATCTAGTGCAGGAGTCGGACGGCGGCGCAGCTTATGCGGTTGCGCCACGCCCGTTTTCAGTGATTTGGGCAACGATCGACGGGGGCAGGTCCGCAGATCAGGCACCTAGTCTGGACTGGCTACGCTAAGTAAGGTTAGACTGCGCTAACAGATTGCGACCCCGTCCGGCAGGCAGGAAAAGGCATGAGTGAGTACGACCTACACTCACTCATCCTTGCGTGCGACTTTCGAGTCGACGATGTCGACCGGATGTGGAAATGGCTCAAGAAGCGCCGCGATCCTCTGGACTCGATCGCCGCCCACCATGTCGTCCTATACACGTCGATTTGGGAGCCCGGGCGGGTATTGGTGACTATCGGCATTCGCCAGGCCGGGTCAATTCGCGACTTATTGCGGTCGCCCGCGCTATTCGAATTGTTCGACATTTCCGGTACTGACGATATACCGCCAATATTCTGCGGCGAAGTCGTCGAGAAGATCGACCTCTACGGGCCGTCGCCCGACGACGAGGTCGGCCGGGTGGTGGTCGGCGTGATGTCCTCGGTCGAAGACGTGTCCGTGCTGATGGACAAGGTGCACGACGGGATCGAGCGATTCAAGCGCGGTGGCGTTCGGAAGATCTGGGTCTATCAGGCACTCGACGATGGGCGGGAAGTGATGATCCTGCAGGAGATTGCGGACGAAGTAAGCGCAAGGGATTGGATCGATCACCCGGACGCCGCCGCCGAGTGGATGTCCAACGCGGGACTTGGCGCATACCCCAGTCAATTCGTCGGCAGGTTCGCCCATCTCATGAGCATCGGCGAGCAGGTCTGACCATGTTCGTATGCCTGTGCACGGGAGTCACCAGCCACGTCGTCAACGACGTGGTGGCCAATGGCGCCAAGACGTCGAAGCAGATCACCGAAGCCTGTGGCGCGGGCGGCGACTGCGGGCGGTGCAAGCGCACCCTGCGGGCGATCATCGAGGCGCACTTCAACGTCAATGGCTGCGCGTCGGAAACGCTGAGCCGCTAGTCGAGCAACTGACGGATTCGTTCTGCGCAGAAGGCGGTCAGGTCGAAATCGTCGGTGAGTA
This sequence comes from uncultured Actinomycetota bacterium, assembly GCA_963766465.1. Lineage (GTDB taxonomy): Bacteria > Actinomycetota > Actinomycetes > Mycobacteriales > Mycobacteriaceae > Mycobacterium. The sequence continues at coordinate 179,083 of CAVXZT010000006.1, read as the reverse complement.
GTCCCTCGTTGCGCAGCCTGGACTCCAATCGCGAGACGGGGAGACCGATCTCGACCGCGGCGAGCACTTCGTTGTAGCGCAGGTTTCGCACGGTGCGGCCCGACAGTTGCTCGTATCGATCGACGGTTTCCTCTCGGCTCGGCGTTCCCTCCAGTCGGGGCACGCCCTCGTACTCAGAGCAGGCCCAGTCGACGAACAGCAGCCACGCCAAATCGGCCTCATGATCGCCGATGTAGGCGATCTCCCAGTCCAGCACCGCGGTGACTTCGAACTCCTCCCCGTACAGAATGTTGGACAGCCGGCTGTCACCCCAGCAGAGCGCGAGATGTTCGGGCTCATAAATGTTGTCGCGCAACCATTCCACGGCGTCGACGAATTCCTGCCGCTGGCTGCCTGGTGACAGCCACATCAGCAGCTCGTCGCAGTAGCCGACCAACTGTTCCAGTGGGCGCGCACCGCGGGCCGGCGTCAGCAACTTGTCCAACCGCAGGCTGCGCCAGTCAAGGGCATGAACGTCGGCGATGGTCTGCACGCAGCCCCACCACATGGTGGCCCGCTGGTCGGGTGTGGCGTCGAAGTACAGGCCTTGTGAATGGTACGAAGGGAAGTCGCTCGCGGTGCCGATTGTCGGCAGCTGTTCCATCACGTAATACGGTGTGCCAAGGTCATTGTCGTCGCGGTCGAGCCAGCACACAGTCGGCACCTTGATCGCAGTGTCCCGTAGCCGGTTCATCACAAGAACCTGGCGCAGCAGGTCGTAGTCCGAATACAAGCTGACGGCTGGCGGGCGACGAAACACCAACCGTTGCAGCGTTGTCGGTCCTTCCTGGTCGTCGATGAGAAGGTCGAACAGGTACGTCTCGGTCGACAAGCCCCGTTCCGCAGAACTCCAGTTGGCGATTCGAGCGTCGGTGGCGCCGGGAATCCTGCGCCTCACGATTGGCTCGAGTAGCGCGGCGATCTCGGTGGAATCGGGACGTGACGCCATCGGTTCAGCTCGTTAAGTGCCGTCGCGTTTCTCCGCGAATGCGGCCAGCGCATCGGCGTTGGCCGCCGCGCCGAGCAGCTCCGCGAAGTACGCGATTTCTCTTGCCGTCGCCGCGGCGATCTCTGCGCGGGTCGGTTCGACGATCGTCTGTTTCACTGCCATCAGGCTCGAAATCGGCCGGGAAGCAAGGATTTCGGCGTGGCGACGGGCCTCGGGCAGAAGATCGTCCGGCTCACACACCTTCCATGCCAGTCCCATCCGCTGAGCCTCTGCGGCGTCTACCCATTCCGACGACATCAATAGCCACGCCGCATTTTGCCTACCCATCAAGCGTGGCAGCAGGTACGACGACGCCGCCTCTGGCGCGACGCCCAGGCTGGTGAATGGCGTCTTCAGTCGCGCCGTCGACGACATGAAGACGAGGTCCGCATAGCCGAGAATCGTTGCGCCGATACCCACCCCGACCCCGTTGACGGCGCAGATCAAAGGTTTGGATAGATCGGTCAGCGCATCGATCATCGTCGAGAAGTGGCTGCCCCGGTCGTTGAACGTGGGGTCGGTGATGCGCTGCTGCATCTCGTTGAGGTCGTTGCCCGCCGAAAACGCCCGCCCCGCCCCGGTAAGCAGCACGACGGCCACTTCCGGGTCCGAGTCCGCATCGCGAAGCGCAAGCCCGGTCGCGTGGTACAGATCTTCGTTGAAAGCGTTGAGAACATCGGGCCGGTCCAGAGTGAGCGTCCGCACCCGGTTGTCGTCGCTGATCTGCAGGGTCACGACAGCAGCGTATGCGTCACCCGTTGCTGTACACCCGGGTGGGTGCCACCAGCACAACGGTGCGACGTTGTTCGGCCATCACCCGGTCGTATTCGTCCCAGTCGTCGTGCGTTCCGCCTGCGGCGGTGAACACCTCACGCAGCAGCAGCCTTAGCTGCTCGGCGTCGGTGAGCCATGGCTGCGGATCGTCGGGGCCTGCCAGCTCGGCATTGCCCTCGACCGTCGCCCACATCCAGCCCTTGCGGAAGGCCACGGCCAGCTGTGGGCGGGCCCGTAGATTCGCGAGTTTCACTCTGCCGTAGGTAACGAATCCAAGAACCTCGTCGCCGGTTACCGGGTGCGGCACCTTCCCGGCATTGACGAGCGAGGCCTGGATGGTGCCGTCGCCGCGTAGCGTCGACACCAACGCGAGTCCGCTCTCGTCGGTCGCCAGCGCAACCGCATCGTCAAGTGTGGTCATGAAGCGCCCTCCTGGAACGGCGTACGGAATACGTAGCGACTCGTCGGCACGGTGTCGACATCGCGATTCGCTCCGAATGCGGCGGTGCTGGCCACCATGCGCTCCATCCGGTCGCGCAGATCGTCGTCGTCGGCTGCGCCGAAGAATGCGTGCAGATCCGAAGTCGCGTCGAGCGGAAAGAGTTCCTCGACGATCGCGTCGATGACCGCAGCCCCGTGAGTCAGCGGGTGCACGACGCGGTTCTGCGTGTACCCGAACGTCGACTGCGTCTCGATGGCCACCGGGGTGTGGTCGATGTGCCAGCGCTGCCGCCATGTCGCATCATCGAGATCGCCAGGGCGGCGAAGCAGCGCGACGTTCGCCAATCCCGGGGTGCGTTCGCCGGAGGCGGTTGCGGGCGGCGGCAGTGGCACCGATTCGGTCACCAGGTAAGCCGCGACATGGTCGCACTCCTTCTCCAAGCGGGCCAGTGCGGCGCGCACCTGGTCGCCGTAGGACTGCTGTGTCCACAACGTCACGAATCCGACCACCGGTGGGTCAAGCGTCGTGAGCGTCATCAGTGAGTCGCGCACCGGTTCGTCGCGCACGTTGACCGCGACCCCCGGCGCGCCGATCTCGAGAAGCTCGGGGGCAACGTCGTCGCGCAGTCGGCGACACCACGTGTCGTCCGCATCGGCGCCCCGCAGCGTGATGATGACCTTTTCCACGCTCTGAATCTAGGCCTCGAGCCTTTCACGGATGCTCGCGAGCCGTTGTTTCAGTTCCGCTTCGTCGATGACGCCACGCGCCACCAGGGAATGGGCCAGCGAAACCAGCGACCAACGGCCCATCTTTCGATGTGTCGTTCGCCGCCGCTTTGAAGGCGTCGAATAACGTGGCGGATATCCGCTCTTCGGGATTCAATGTTGTTGAATGTTATTCAAATGTTGAGGTGGAGCATATGAGTACTGCCGCGAAGCGGGAGAAGCAGCTGGCGTTGGTGTCGCGCCTGACGGCGACATTCCCGGAGATTCCGGAGTGGCCCACTCCGAACATGATGACCTCCGATCATTACTGGGCCTACCAGAAGTGCAACCAGGACCAGGGTGGTCAGTTCAATGTGTCCGAGCCCTTCTTCAACAAGGAGGAAGAGCAGTGGGAGATGATGACCTACGTGCTCTGCGAGGTCCTCGGATGGACGGGCATCTGGGTCTCCGAGGAACGGCGCAAGACCGCCGACGTCGATGTGGGCCTGTCGATATATCTCGGCCTGCCCTACTATGCGCGATGGCTATGGTCGGTGGGCAAGATCCTCCTCGAGAAGCAATACATCACTTGGGCTGAGCTGACCGATCGGCTAGCCGAGGTGCAAGCCCGCTACGCGGGCGGCCTAAAGGGGCGCCTGCCGCAGGCGCAACCCAAGTTCGAGGGTGACGGCTCGAAAGTCGAGCGCAACGGCGTCCACATCGAGGCGCTCGGTAAGGGCGACCCGGCGATGTACGCCGGGCAGGCCGGTAAAGCCGCGTTCGAGATTGGCGACCGGGTCAAGGTGCTGGAACTTCCAGCGATGTTCTACACCCGGACACCGGAGTACGTGCGCGGCGCCGAAGGGGTGATCGCCGAGGTCGCCTACGAGAGCCCGGCACCGGAAGACGAGGCGTGGGGGCGTGAGGGCGTCAAACCAGAGTGGTTCTACGTCGTTCGGTTCAAGCAGTCCGCCCTATGGGATTCCTACTACGGGCCCGAGGGTGACACTCTGCAGACCGAGATCCCCGAGCGCTGGCTGCAAGCCGCCGGCTGACCCCGAGAGGTACACCATGTCTGATCACGGTCACGATCACGACCACGACCACGCGAATACCGTTAAGCCGATGGTCGATGAGATCACCGATTTCGAGGTCCTCGAGATCGCATTGCGTGAGTTGTGCATCGAGAAGGGTCTGTTCACCGCTGAGCAGCACCGCCTCATGACTGAGTACGGCGAGCAGATCGGCCCGGCACCGGCCGCCCGGCTGGTGGCCAAGGCCTGGGTGGACCCGGAGTTCAACAAGCTGGTGTTGACCGATGCGCTCGCGGCCAGCAAGGAGGTCGGGGTGGATTGGCTCGACCCCACCGGCTTCGGCACCCCGAGCGACTTCTATGCGTTCAAGGTCCTCGAGAACACCCCCAAGGTGCACAACGTGATCGTCTGCGCGCTGTGCTCCTGCTACCCGCGTCCGATCCTGGGCAACTCACCGGAGTGGTACCGCACCCCGAACTACCGTCGCCGGATCGTCCGCTGGCCGCGGCCGGTGCTCGCCGAGTTCGGTCTCCAACTGCCCGAAGACGTCGAAGTGCGGGTGGCGGACTCCAACCAGAAGCACCGTTACATGGTGATGCCGATGCGCCCGGACGGCACCGAGGGCTGGACCGAGGATCAGCTGACCGAAATCGTCACCCGCGATTCCCTGATCGGTGTCGCGCTACCCAAGCCAGGGGTGACCACCAACGTGATCACCGCATCGATCCCGGCCATCCGACCGATCGTGAAGTGAGCGCGGACGCCGTGGGTACCGGGAGGCCGGCGAACGTGGAGTCCATTACCGTCGAGGTTCTCGAGGAGATCGCTGAGCGCAACCAGACCTGGCCGGTGATGGCGGCCAAGTACGGTGTCGAGAACCCGTTACCGCCTTGGAGGACCAGTCTGGACGGTTTGTGCGACGCCCTCGACCGCTCCTGCGGCATCGACGAGAACCTGCATTTCACCTTCAAGGAACGCCGGGACGAAGAGGATGCGCTGGCGGCGACCCGCTACGCGGGTCTGCCTTACCCGGAGAACCAGCTTGTCGCCCTGGCGCATTCACTGGTGGCACGCGGCGTTATCTCGGAAGCGGAACTTCAGGAGAGGCTGGCCGCCATCCGAGCTCGCCTCGAAGCCGAGTAACCACTGCCAGCGGCACTGGACACTCGCGTCCAACGCAGAATTCGATTCGTCGCCCAGCGTGTGATCCGCCGTTCGACCGCCGTTGTCGAGTCAGAATGGGCAGGTGACCACGGGCGGCCGAGTGATGAATGCCCTGCAGCTGACGACACCCGACGTCGGCTCAGTGTCGCGCAGCATGCTCGGGGTGCTCGCGGTCGTGGCCGTGGCAGTGGCTTCGGGGTCCCCGTCGGCCGCGATTTGGGCGGCAGGCGCAGCGGCGATCGCGGGCGCGATCGCCCTACAAGACAGCCCAGCAGGACGGGTACCGCTGGTCATCTTCGTATCGCTGCAGATGGGTGCCGTCGTGCTGCTTGGCGCGCTGACGGCGCCCTACAACGCGGTGTTCGTCGCCGTCGTCGCGGTGTGCTGCTTCGGGGCAGGCATGCAATGGGCGCTGGGCAGCAATCCCGGCCTGGTCGCTACGGCCACAGTCGCCCTGCTCGTGATCTCTCCGCCGGTGGCGCCATCGATGACCGGGGTGGTGTTGTCGACGGTGCTGACGGTGGTCGCCGGCTGTGTGCAGGCGGCGCTGATAGCCGTATGGCCGCCCCAGCGGTGGCGGGGGCAGCGCGGCGCTCTGACACGCGCCCACCATGAACTGGCTGCCGACGCCCGCCGCGTCGCCGCTGACGGTGAGGCCTCAGTGGGCGCCGCCCCGTTCACGTGGCTGCGGGAAGCGTTCGTCGACAGCGACGCGACCCAACGCCCACTGGCGTATCACGGTGGCTACCGGTTGCCCGAACGAATCACCGCGACGCTGGATGCGCTGCGCGGCAGCGACGACGGGGTTTCGCAACTGCTCTCCCCCGCCGCTGACTTCCTCGACGTTATCGCGAACCACAACTACTCCGCGCGGCGGGACGCGGAACACGCGCTCGCCCGGGTTGATGCTGCGGTTGCAGCGGTAACCGGACCGCAAGCGCCTATCGCACAACGGTTTTCACAGCAACTACACGAGGCCTTCGCATCGCGATTCGGCGAACTCCGCCGGCCGGACTTGACCGGTTCGATGCTTGCGGCCTTCGGTCTGATGCGTGGCCACCTTACGTGGACATCGCCGGTACTGCGGCACGCCGTCCGGCTGTCAGCTGCCACCGCGCTGGCTGTGGCCGCGGGCCGATTCGGAGCCGTCGGGCATGGCAATTGGATTGCGTTGACTGTGCTGATGGTGCTGCGCCCCGAGACTGCACACACCTACACCCGTTGCGTCGGGCGGGTTGCTGGTATCGCAGGAGGGCTCGTGGTCGCATCGGCACTGACCTTGGTGTGGCAGCCGACGGGCTCGTCGGCCGCCGTGGTGGCGGTGGTGTTTCTCGCGGTGGCGTACGGCGTGAACCGGTTCGGATACCTCGCAGTGAGTGCGGCGGTGGCGGCAACCATCGCGTTCCTGCTCGACATTGACGCCGCGGCGACCGGTTCAGCCATCGAAGATGTGTTGTTCGCCGTGGTCATCGGCGGCGGCCTGGCGGTGGTTGCTCATGTCCTGCTGCCAGACCACGCGCTGATCAGGTTGCACCAGCGTGCCGGCGAACTACTGAAGTCTGAAATCGATTATGCCGCAGCGGTAGTCAAGGCGTTCGTGCACGAGCTCGATCACCCCGCCGAAGCGTTATCGGCCGCCTGGCAACGAGCGTTCCGAGCCCGCGCGGCGTTTGAAGCAGCATCCGGTGCGACACCGGCGGATTCGCGCGAGCAACGTCGATGGCTGCGGTCGTATCGAACCGCGCTGAACGCTGTTACGAGCGCGTGCACCTCTCTTGAGGGCAGTCTGTCCAGTGCGCCAACGGCGGCGTTGACGCCTGAATTCGTTGCCGCCGTCGACGATTACGTCGATGCGCTGAGGGGTGGGCCACCTAGCGCGGCGAAACCGTGGACCGTCGACATCGACGAGTTGACCGCAGCCAACCGGCAAGTGCGCGAGCAAGGTGCGCGGCTTTCCGGGGACAATGCGGCGGCACGGGTGCTCGTCGCCGAAGTCGCGACAATCACCAGGAGCCTGGCGGGCATTGCCGCTAGTCGCGAGCCCACCGCGGCTGGATGAACACGCCTTCAGCTTCGACAGTGATGCCTTCATCGTCGGCGAGATGCCCTGCAGTGAAGGCCTTTACGCCGTCTGTCCGCACTATCCGGGCCTGCGCGCGAAGGTTTCCCAGCCGGGTGGTCCGGAGGTAGCGCAGCGTGATCGTGCCTGTGAGCCGCGGCTTCTCTTGGCTGGTAGCCGCGGCGCCAAGGATATGGTCGAGCACAAGTGCCGCCACTCCCCCGTGCACGTGTCCTGGCGGACCCTCGTAGGCCGCGCCCAAATGGAAGTCGGCGAACACGCCGCTATCGTTCTGCTGGACCACCAGCGGCGGCGCTACTGGATTACGCACCCCGATCACGACATTGCCCCATGGCATCTCGTCGCCGTCGGCGGTGAACCGGATGCCGTACGCGCCGTCGACTTGCTCGCTGCGCAGACGGGCGGTCGCTGCATCGATCTCGGCCTTAGCCGCCGCCACCGTCTCGGCGGCGACCTCGGTGCGGATCGTGGCGTCGATCAGTGCCCGGACCGACTCGGTGAGTGGTTCATAAATGGAGCGCAGCCGGGCGACGTCATCGGCGCTCAGGTTCTCCAGGGTCCAGTCCAGCACATATGCACTAGAACATGTTCTAGCGGCGGTGTCGAATCACCCGGTCAGGCCTACGGTGACTGCGGCGCCGAGCCAGCGGCGAAGCGCGCTCATCCAGCCGTCGCGGTCGGACGATTTCCCCACCCACGCGATGTAGCCATCGGGCCGAACCAGAACGGCCCGGCCTGCCTCGGACCGCTCGGCCTCGACGAGACCGCAGACGTCCACCGATGCCGCCCCTTGCTCACGGATGAGCACGAACGCCCCTGAGCGCTGAAGATGCGTCAACGTTCCATGTAGCAGCGGGATTTCGTCGGCGCGGGTCCCGACGAGCCGGTTCTGCCCACGCGCACGGGAGTACCGCAAAGTGGTGCCTGCGAAACTGCCCGCTACGGCGTCACGAACAGCGGGCAGGCGAAGTAGCCTCGGCGCGAGCACATTCCGCATACCGCGGGCGATTCGGGGGCGCAGGGTGACGCCGCGCGCCATCAGACCGGATCGGAGCAGCACCCGCTTGCCGATGGGATGGCGTTCAGAGTGGTAGGTATCGAGTACCTCGTCGGCGCCGCCGGCAAGGACTGCATCGATCTTCCATGCCACGTTAGCCGCGTCCTGGATACCGGTGTTCATGCCCTGCCCGCCCATCGGCGAGTGGACGTGTGCCGCGTCGCCGGCGAGTAACACACGGCCGTAACGATATTGGGCGACCTGGCGCTCCTCACAGTGAAACCGCGACAACCAGCCGACCTCGCGCACTCCGAGATCACGTCCCATTGCCCGGGCTAGCACATCGACGACTTCGGCGGGCGCGACGGGTTCGTTGTCGGGCACCTGGTGGTTTCGATCCCACACCATCGTGCGGTACCACGCGCCTTCCTCGTCGCTGCGGTCATACGGGGCAAGGAATCCGAACACCTCCCGGGTACTGCCGAGGGTGAGCTCGCCGCTCCTCGGTCCGTCGGCCAGCTTGACATCGGCGAGCACAATCGACGACAAGATGGTCCTTCCCGGGAAGTCCGCGCCGACCAGGTCTCGCACGGTGCTGTGCGCGCCGTCGGCGCCGACCAAGTAGTCGGCCCGGAATGTGGTGTGATGACCTGCTTCCTCGTCATCCTTGGGTCGCGCAGTGACGGTGACACCATCGGAATCTTGTTCGAGGGCCACGATTTCGAAACCGCGCCGGACGTCGGCCCCGTGAGAGATGGCATAGCCGGCGAGGGCCCGGTCGATGTTGGTCTGCGGAGTTACCGCGACGAACTGGAATTCCGAATCCAGGTGGGTCAGGGCGATTCGGGCACCGGCGAAGATGGAGACACCGGGTGCCCGATGCGACTGGGCGAGGACATCGTCGGCCAGACCGCGGGCGTCGAGGACTTCCAAGGTCCGCGCCATTGTGGCGAATGCGCGGCTGGACGGGTTCACGTCCGGCCAGCGTTCGAGGACAACGACCGAGCGGCCGCGGCGGGCGAGGTCGCCGGCGGCGGTCAATCCGGTGGGCCCGGCACCGATGACAAGCACGTCGACCTTCTGCAAAACCGACATGATCAGCGCGCCGGGGTGGGGTCGGCCGGATCCGGATACCACCGGCGGATGTCGTCAGGAGTCGAAGTCGGCGAGTAGTTGAACACGAAGCGGCACTCGGGGTTGATGCTGTGCGCCGCGTTGACGATCGCCTCGAACAAAAGCGTGTTGTTCGCGACGAGCCGCACGCCGGCACCAATCAGCACGGCGTCGTAGCGCTTGTTGGCCAGCCAGCTTCGGACTTTCTCGGCGCCCGCTTCACCGGAGTCGATGAGGCAGTTGTCGACGTCGTACCCGGCCGCCTGCAAGCCGGCCACATTGTCGCTGTTCGCCTTGGCCAGTCTCTCCCGGGTCAGCCCCGCGAACTGGGCGAAGTCCGGCGATTCGACATCGATAGCATACGGGTGGAGTCCGATCTGGACTGCGGTGACGGTCATGACGCTCTCCTGTCGTTCAACGCTTGTTGAACTGACGGTAGAACCGTTCTCCATCATTGTCAACAGTTGTTGAATACACTGACCCCATGGCTTCGAGGAGAGGGGACGCGACGGCGACGAAGGCGGCCATCTTGGCTGCCGCACGGATGCAGTTCGGACAGAAAGGTTTCGAGCGGACAACCATTCGGTCGGTTGCGTCGGCCGCCGGAGTTGATCCGGCACTGGTGATGCACTACTTCGGCAACAAGGACACTCTGTTCGGCGAGGTGTCGCGTCTCGACATTTCGCCACCAGATCTCTCCGGAGTCGCACCAGAACACGTGGCCGAGGTCATGCTTCCGTTGTTCGTCGAGGTTTGGGGACCCGACGGCCCGTTCCTCCCGCTGCTGCGCGCCGCATCGTCAAGCCAAACGGCGGCCGATGCCCTCCTCGACGTGTTCGCCCGTCAAGTTGCGCCCGCACTGGCGGACGTGGCGATCGACAGGCCGGCCGAGCGTGCCGCTCTGATCGGCTCACACCTGCTGGGCATCGCCGTGGGGCGCTACATCCTCGGTATCCCACCGCTTGTCGCCATGGATGACCAGACACTGGCGCGATGGCTCAAACCTGTTCTCACGCATTACCTTACCGATCCGGCACCGACTCCTTGAGTGCCGCGCGGGCCGCCGGATCGCGGCTGCCGCGTTCGAGCTCCATCAACGCGCATTCCGCGGTGGCCGCGATCCACATTCGCGCGGCTTCGCGCGGATATTGCGAGCCAAGTGCCTCGAAGTCGGCGGCCACCACATCGACGCTCATCCGGTTACGTCGAGTGACTTCCTCGGCGATCGGCAGATGACCGCGCGCCTCCAACAGCAACGCCTTGACTCCGCGGTCGCGCAGGCAGCCATCCAGATACGTCGCGGCGGCCGCGGCTAGCCGGTCTCTGCCGGGTGCTATGTCGGCGATGGCCGACATCATCTCGTCGAACAGCACATCGTGAAATCGGCGGTGCAGCGCCACGAGGTAGGACACCCGGTCGGGGAAATGATGAAAGAACGTGCCTTTCGATACACCCGCACCCGCGACGACGGCGTTGACCGAGAGTCCCTCGAGCCCGAGTTCCTCTGCGAGCACCAGCCCGGTCTCGATCAGGTTCGCGCGCGTCTGCTGCGCGGCCGCCACTCGCTTGTTCGCTACTTGCACGGCTGCTAGTGTAACTGACCGACCGCCCGGTCAACGAAAGGTGCACTGATGGCGACGATGCAAACCTCACTCGGCACTGTTTCCTACACCGACGAGGGCTCCGGCCCGCCGATCGTGCTGCTGCATGCGGCGCTCCACGACCGGACCGATTTCGCGCCGGTGACCGAGACGCTTGCGAAGGGGCACAGGGTGCTGGCTCTCGACTGGCCAGGTCACGGCGAGTCTCCCCTGCCCGCCGCCCCGCTGGGCGCCGTCGAGTTCGGCGACCTCCTCGTCGAGTTCGCGGACCAATTGGACCTGAGCAGCGCGGTCATCGTCGGCAACTCGGTGGGCGGTTACGCGGCATGCCGGTTGGCGCTGGAGCGCCCCGACCGTGTCGCCGGCGTCGTGCTCGTCAACACCGGCGGCTTCGCGCCGCACAGCGTGTTCACCCGGCTGTTCTGCGCGGTCATGGGCAAGCCCGCCGTGGTGAAGGCGGTGTTCCCGCTGTCGGTCCGCGCGTACATGCGGGCGAAAAGCCCGACGGACAAGGCCGTCGTCCAGCGCGTGGTGGCGCGGGCCAAGACCTCAGACGGTGCGCGAACCGCGGCCGCGTTGTGGAAGAGCTTCACCGAACCAGGCCACGATCTGCGGACACGAGCCGCGCAGATCTCCGCACCGGTCCTCATCACCTGGGGCAGCAAGGATTTCACTGCACCGTTGCGCTGGGGCAAAGCCGTTCAGGCCGCCATCCCAGGCTCGACGCTCGAAGCCCTGCCGACCGGTCACGTTGTGTTCTCGTCGGATCCGGAGGCGTGGCTGGCGACGGTCCTACCGTTCGTCAACTCCGCGCTGATCAGCCGACGGTGAATCGGCCACTGGCCGAGGCGAATCCGAGCCAGGTGTGCCGGTTCCCCGCCCAGCACCAACCCACCTTCGGCGCGTTCCGGTTGGCGGGCCCGTCGCGGCCGCTGCCGTTGCTGATCCACACCGCGGGGGTCCTGGCGTCGACCGACCCGCCCGGTTTCGGTCGGCGCGACCCGATCGTCATGAAGCAGCGCCCGCGGGCAAGCACGTTCGGTAGCTGCAACAACCAATGCAGACCCTCCGTGAGGGTCAGCGGCGTCCGGTCGGCATCGGCGATCGCGGGCAACGCCTCATCGGGACTCCAGTTGGCCATCGCGTCCCCGCGATCGAGATCGCTGACCAGATAGAGCGACGCATCCGGAAGATTGACCGACGGGATAGGCGTGAACTCGTCGACATCCGACATATCCGTCACCACGAAGCCCGGCTTGCCATTGACGCGCAGCAGCGGCGCCAGCGCCGAGGCGGGAACGAGTTCGGGGTGCACGACCAGCAGTGAACCCCCAATGTCAGGCACGCTTCGCAGCAGGTCGGCGGGTAGTCCCGCGATGCGGTGCACGTCGAGTTGAATCAGTCGCTCCGCCTGTTCGGCGAGGCTCGGCATCGTGGTGGTGACGCTCGGCATGGGGGCTCAACGAAGCGCGGCCGGTTGATAGTTCCAGCGACCTGCACAGCTAACACAAACGACACACGCCTGACGCGCGAACGCCATGATCATGCCGACAATCGACAGGCATGACTCATGACGCGCGTGGACCTTCGCTGGGGCCGTCCGTGGCCGAGATCCTGGCGTCACACGCCGGCGGCAGCGGGTCCCCCTCCAAGACGGCGGCCCGTGTCGCGGACGCCATCGCGGCCCGCGGCGACGACGGCACCTGGTTGTCGACGGTGCCTCGTGATCGGTTGCTGGCCGCCGCAGAAGAGATCGAAAATCGGCCCGGCGCACGGACTTTGCCGCTCTACGGGGTTCCGTTCGGGGTGAAGGACAGCATCGACGTCGAAGGTGTACCGACCACGCTGTCATGTCCCGACTACGCATACGTCGCGTCGATGACCGCACCGGTGGTGCGCCGACTGCTCGAGGCGGGCGCGTTGTACGTCGGCAAGACAAATCTGGATCAGTTCGCCACCGGACTCAACGGCACCCGCACGCCGTACACGGTCCCGCGCAGTGTGTACGGCGGCGAGATGATCTCCGGCGGCTCGAGTTCTGGTTCTGCCCTGGCGGTTGCGCTCGGCCAGGTGCCGTTCGCGGTGGCCACCGATACCGCAGGATCGGGACGGGTGCCTGCCGCGCTGAACGGAGTCGTCGGCTTCAAACCGTCGCGCGGCCTGCTCAGCACCGTCGGACTGGTCCCTGCTTGCAAGTCGCTGGACTGCATCAGCGTGATGGCGGGTTCGATCGACGATGTCGATCGTGTCTTCGATGTGGTAGCCGCCCGCGACGACAACGACGCCTGGTCGCGTGATCGCGGACCGCGCTACGACGGTTCACCGATCCGGGTCGGGCTGCCGCCCGTTGACGAGCTGGAATTCTTCGGCGACGCGCCGATGCGCAGCGCTCACTTGGGTTTTCGCGAGCACCTCTGTCGAATCGCGACAGTCGTCGATGTCTCACTGGCGCCGTTCCTGGCCGCCGGGTCGCTGCTCTACCAGGGTCCGTGGGTCGCCGAGCGGCTGGTGGAGTTCGGTGATTTCCTTGCCGCCCAGCCGGACTCGATCCACCCCGTGGTCAGGGAGATCCTGCTCAGTGGACAGAAATACACCGCCGTGGACGCGTTCGCGGCATTGCAGTGCCTCGCCGAGCTCAAGGCACTGGTCGCGCCGTTGTGGCGGCAGATGGATGTTCTGGTGGTGCCGACGATCGGCACCACGTTCACCGTCGACGAGGTGCTATCGGCGCCGATCGACTGCAACACGATGCTCGGCCACTACACGCATTTCGGCAATCTGCTGGACCTCTCGGGGGTGGCCGTCCCGCTCGGCGTCACGGCCGACAGCCGGCCGTACAGCGGCATGCTTCTTGGCGCGGCGCTGACCGATGACACTGTGCTGCACCTCGCCTCGCAGATTCTCGACGAACCACGCGAAATGTCGTCCGCTGTATCGACCGTGACCAAGGAGCATGTGTGAGCAATCCCATCGAAGTGCCTGCGGAGCCGTCGCCGTTTCGACTCGTGGCCGGTAAGACCGCGCTGGTCGTCATCGACATGCAGCGAGATTTCCTGTTGCCCGGCGGGTTTGGCGAGAGCCTTGGCAACGACGTCGGTCAGCTGCGCAAGGTCGTGCCTCCACTGGCAGGCTTGATCGGCGCGGCCAGATCGGCGGGGATCATGGTGATCCACACCCGCGAAGGCCATCAGCCCGACCTGTCCGACTGCCCGCCTGCCAAACTCAGCCGTGGCGCCCCGTCGAAACGCATTGGGGATGAAGGCAAGTACGGCCGCATCCTGATCCGCGGCGAGTACGGCCACGACATCGTGGACGAGCTCGCGCCGATCAACGGCGAGGTCGTCATCGACAAACCCGGCAAAGGCGCGTTCTACGCCACGGAACTGCAGGACATCCTCACCGCGGGCGGGATCACCCAACTGCTGATCACCGGCGTGACGACCGAGGTGTGTGTACACACCACTACCCGTGAAGCCAACGATCGCGGCTATGAGTGCCTCGTCGTATCCGATTGCGTCGGCTCGTATTTCCCGGAGTTCCAGAGCATCGGCCTGGAAATGATCAAGGCACAGGGCGGCATCTTCGGGTGGGTCGCAGACACCGCCGCCGTCATCCCCGCGTTGCACGCACTCACCACGACCGCCGCCTGAGAGGACCTCGCCATGACCACCGACATCACGAAGCCCGCCGATCCCCCGATAGATCCGGCCCCCGTGCCAACGCCGTTGCCGTTGTGGACCCGCGGCGACACCAACGCATTTTTCGGCCTCGGGTTCAACATCCTGGTCAACGTCCTCACCTTGACGGGCCTAATGATCGGCGTCGTCGCGGTGCCCGCGGGTGATGTGCTCGGCACCGTGCTGCCCGCGCTCGGGGTGGCGCTGATTCTTGGCAACCTGTACTACACAGTCCTCGCTCGGCGACTAGCCAGGCGCGAGAACCGGACCGACGTGACGGCGCTGCCATACGGCCCCAGCGTGCCGCACATGTTCATCGTGGTGTTCGTCGTGATGCTGCCGGTGTACCTCAACACCAAGGACCCGATCCAGGCCTGGTCGGCCGGGCTTGCATGGGCGTTCATGATCGGCGTGATCGTTATGATCGGCGCGTTCGTCGGACCGTACATCCGCAAGCTGACGCCACGTGCGGCCATGCTCGGCACGCTGGCTGGAATCTCGATCACGTTCATCTCCATGCGTCCCGCCGCGCAGATGTGGGAGGCGGCCTGGATCGGTCTTCCGGTGATGGCCATCATCCTGATCGGCTTCTTCACCAACGTGAAGCTGCCGTTCGGTATCCCGGTCGGACTCGCGGCGCTGCTCGTCGGCACCGCGATCGGATGGATCGGCGGCTTCATGTCCGCACCCGATGTGGGACAAGCCATCTCCGATATCGCCATCGGCATTCCCGACCTCCGCATCGATTTGCTCCTGCGCGGGTTATCGGATCTCGCGCCACTGCTTGGCACCGCAATACCGTTGGGTGTCTACAACTTCACCGAGGCGATGAGCAACGTGGAGAGCGCCGCGGCCGCAGGTGACAACTACAACCTTCGCAGCGTGCTGCTCGCCGACGGCGCTGGAGCGGTCATCGGCTCAGCATTCGGATCGCCGTTCCCGCCCGCGGTCTACATCGGCCATCCCGGGTGGAAGGACGCGGGCGGGCGCGCCGGCTACTCGTTGGCCAGCGGTGTCGTCATCGGAATCTTCTGCTTCCTTGGGCTGTTCGGGATCCTGGACGCACTGCTGCCGGTGCCCGCGATCGTGCCGATTCTGCTGTACATCGGCCTGCTGATCGGTGCCCAGGCATTCCAGGCGGTGCCGCGGTTGCACGCTGTCGCGGTGGTCGCGGCGCTGCTGCCGAACCTCGCGCAATGGGCCAGTGGGCTGATCGACAACGCCTTGAACGCGGCGGGCACGTCCGCTGACAAGGTCGGCCCCGAGGCGCTCAACGGGGCAGGCGTCGTCTACGACGGACTGCAGACTCTCGGCGAGGGCGCCGTGCTCGTCGGCCTGATCCTCGGCACGATGGTCACGTTCATCCTCGAGAAGAAGTTCCTCTACGCCGCCATCGCCTCCGCAGTGGGCGCGGTCCTCTCGTTCATCGGGTTGATCCATGCACCAGAAGTGGCGTGGGCGGCCAACCCGCAGGTCGCACTCGGTTACCTCTTCTTCGGAATCGTCTGTGTCGCTTACTCATTCCTGCCGGGCGCCAAGGACCCGGTCGAGGTCGACGAAGCGGACATAGTGGCGGGCCACTAATCGGGCTTCAGTGGCGCGACACTAATCGGGCGCTATCAGTTCCCGTGGACCCGTCGGCAGCCGCCAATGGAACGCCAGCGCAGCCAGCCGCAGTAGCGTCGCCAGTGCGCTACCGACCGCGACGCCGACCCACTGCGGGCCGAAGTAGTCGATCGCGACGTAGGTGACGGCGCCAAGTAACGCCGGAATCGCGTAAAGATCATCAGGGCCCATGACATACGGCACTTCGCGGGCGATGACATCACGCAGCATCCCGCCTGCGATGGCCGTGAGCATGCCGATGATGGCCGCCGCGAACCAGCTGGCCCCTTCGTCGACCGCGATGGCCGCGCCGGAGGTGGCGAAGAAGCCCATTCCGATCGCATCGAGGACCAACACCGCCGTGTTCATCCGCATCACGAGATGGGCGAACGGGGTGGCGATCGCAACGGCGAGCAGTGCGACCGTGATGTTGGGCCAGTGCTGGATCGAATACGGAGGCCTGTCGAGCAGCAGATCGCGCAGCACGCCTCCGCCAACACCGGTGAGCACGCCCAGCGTCGCGATTCCGAACAGGTCGAACCCTTTACGAACACCGACAGTCGCACCCGACGCGGCGAACACCGCAATGCCGACGTAGTTGAGGATTATCTGCAGCACGACTGCACGGTAGGCGCTAGCCTGCTCGAAGATGGACACCGCCACCGTAGTTGTGACAATCCTCGTTGCTGCACTCTTCACGTTCGCGGCAAGTATCAAACTGCTCGGTGTCCCCCAATCGCTGGCGATCCGCGATCACCTCGGAGTCAAGCCGCCGCAATGGCGGCTCATCGGCGCATGCGAACTTGCGGGCGTGGCGGGAGTGCTCGTCGGTCTGATGTGGGCGCCGATCGGAATCGCCGCGGCGATCGGTCTGGCCCTGCTGTCGATCGGAGCCATCGCATTTCATTTGCGTGCGTCGGACGGCGCCAAAGACACCGCCGCGGCTGTGATCGGGCTCGCCCTCGCGATCGCCACCGCCGTGCTGCACACGCTCTGAGGTAACGGCCATCACACCTGCGCAAACAGGTGCCTTAGATTACCTAATTTGTTCGTGGTCAGTTGTCTACGAAGTGCCCTAGGCTGCAGATATGGCAGCACGAACGCACAGCGTCGATCCCCGCGCCGAACGGGTCCGCACCCTGCTGCGCGAGGCGGCGTTCGCGCTGGCCCACGAGCGTCCGGTCGATGAGATCACGGTCGGCGATATCGTCGCCCGCGCTGGTGTAAGCCGGCAGGTCTTCTACCAACACTTCACCGACCGCGACGACGCCGTTGCGACTGCGTTCGTCGTCGCCTTCGCGGCCGCGACGGCCGACATCGGCGGCGACGCACAGGCGCGCATCGTGCGACTGTTCGACTTCGCCGCCGAGCACCGGTCCATGTACCGCAACATCGTGCCGAGCGCAGTCACGCAGCGTGTCGTGACGGCATTTCGCGAAGAACTGCAGCCCGCCTGCCTCCAGATCGCGGAGCAAGGCATGCCGCTGGTCTCTCCGGTCGCCGGTCTGACCCCGGCGGCGGTTTCCCGGTTTCTCGTCGGGGGCTTCATCGAGGTGCTGCGGTCCTGGATGGAAAACCCGGACCCCACCGACCTGAGTGGCCGCGTAGCCGCGGCGCTCGACACCGTCAACGCACTACTCGGACTCACCACATCTTCGAAAGGTTCCCAACGTGGCTAAACACCAAGCCCCCGATCGTCACCCCGTGCACGATCGCGCCGCCATCCGCACCACAGCGCTGGCGATGATCGGACTGACGGTCTTCGTCATCGCCATGATCGCCAGCTACTCCGGCGCGTTCGCGAAGCCGACGCTGCATCACATGGCTGTCGCCGTTTCCGGGCCCCCACAGCTCGTCGACGGCATCCGCGGCCAAGATGCGTTGGCGGTCACCGAAGTTGGCGACGACACCGCCGCCCGCGCGCAGGTCTACGAGCGCAAGACCGACGCCGCGTTCGTCGTCGCCCCGACCGGCGAGCTGAAGATCTATGTCGCAGGCGGTGGCGGACACAGTGTCTCGACCGCCGCAGAGACCGTCGGCCGCGCCATCGCGGCCAAGGCGGGCCTGAATGCGAGCGTCGAGGACATCGCACCCGCGTCGGCAGGCGATCCGTCGGGCACCGTCGAGTTCTACGCGATCATCTTCATCTCGATCGGCGCGTCCGTCGGCGCAACGGTGTTGGGACGTGTGATGGGCACCGTTCGCAGGCCCCTGACGCTGGCGCTGCGTAGCGCGACGCTGGTCGGCTACTCGACGCTGTTGGCTGGAGCGTGTGACGGTTTACGTCGACGTGATTCTTGGCGCGCTGACCGGTCACACCGGGCAGCTGTTCGGCGCGCTGTGGCTCTACGCGATGGCCGTCGGCGGCGCCGTCACCGGTGCGGCAGCGGCGTTCGGCTCGGTGGCGTCGATGGCGCTGACGGCGTTCCTTGTCGTGATCGGCAACGCCGCGGCCGCTGGTCCGGTGGGCAGGCCGCTGCTGTCGGGCTTCTATTCGACGTTCACCGCGATCGTGCCGCAGGGTTCGGGCGTGTCGCTGCTGCGCAGCGTCTCCTACTTCGGTGGTCACGGCATGCAGACGCCGCTTGTGACGCTGGCGATCTGGGGCGCGGCGGGGTGTTTGCTTGCTATCGCCGCCACCGCTTCGCGAGTCAATTATCGTGCCCTCTATGAGCGTTGCCGCAGTTTTGCCGGGAGAGACGGAGCCGTACTACAACCTCGGGTCCTATCACAGGTCGATTGAGACACCGTCGCCGCAAGCGCAGGTGTGGTTCGACCGCGGCATGGTCTGGGCCTACGCGTTCAACCATGACGAAGCGATCCGTTGTTTCGACCGCGCCCTTGAGCTCGACCCTGACCTGGCGATCGCGCGCTGGGGGGTCGCCTACTCGATAGGGCCGAACTACAACAAGGCGTGGGAAGCGTTCGATCCCGTCGACATGGCGGCGTCGCTGGCACGGGCACGGATGGAACTGGGCCTGGCCGCGCAGGGTCGTGCGTCGGCCACCGAACACGGGCTCATCGAGGCGCTGCTTGCTCGCTTCCCCACCGACGACCCCGGCGACACCGACGCATTGGAAGCCGGGCACGCCAACTACGCCGATGCCATGGTCGCCCTCGCCGAGGCGTATCCCGACGACATCGACGTGCAGGCACTGGCCGCCGACGCGCTGGTCAACATCACGGCATGGGCGTTGTGGGACATCAGCACGGGCGAGCCGGCGCCCGGGTCGAGGGTGGTCGAGGCCAAACGGATCCTCGACGACGCGCTGGCCACCCCCGCCGGACGCGAAAACCCCATGATTCTGCATCTGTATCTGCACACCATGGAGATGTCGGCAACACCGCAGGATGCGCTCCCGGCCGCTGATCTGCTGCGCAACCTGGTGCCCGACGCGGGACATCTGGTGCACATGCCCAGCCACATCGACGTATTGTGCGGCAACTACCGCGACTCGGTAGTCGCGAATCTGTCTGCCGTACAAGTCGATCGGCGTTTCGTCGACCGCGAGGGGCCGCTGAACTTCTACTCGATGTACCGCGCACACAACCTGCACTTCGTGGTGTACTCCGCGATGTTCGAAGGTTCATCGGCCATCGCGCTGCAGGCAGCCGACGAGCTATCGGCACAACTCACGCCAGAATTGCTCGCCATCGAGTCCCCACCCATGGCGGACTGGCTGGAAGCATTCGTGCCGTTGAGAATTCACGTGTTGGTGCGATTCGGTCGGTGGGACGAGTTGATCGCGCAGCCGCTGCCCGACGATGTCGACCTGTATTGCAGCACCGCCGCGACCATCCACTACGGCCGCGGTGTCGCACACGCCGCCAAGGGGCAACTCCCCCAGGCGCGAGCCGAACGCGACGCGTTCGCCGAGGCATACGCCCGTATCCCCGATACGCGGTACCTGTTCAACAACACCGCACGCGACATCCTTGCCATCGCAGGCAAGATGCTCGACGGCGAAATCGACTACCGCGAAGGGCGTTTCGACCAAGCCTTCTCTCACCTGCGTCGCGCGATCGAACTGGACGATTCACTCCCGTACGACGAGCCGTGGGGCTGGATGCAACCCACTCGGCACGCCTACGGCGCGCTGCTGCTCGAGCAGGGCCGTGTCGCCGACGCCGCCGAGGTGTACGCCGCCGACCTCGGACTCGATCCAACGCTGGCGCGACCATGTCAGCACCCTGGCAATGTCTGGAGCCTGCACGGCTACCACGAATGCCTGAAGCGGCTGGACCGCGCCGAGGAGGCGGCGATCATCGGTCAACAGCTGGATCTACTCAGGGCGCGCGCGGATGTGCCGATCGTGGCGTCCTGCGCATGCAGGCTCGAGGTCGCCGAGGCGTGACGAGCGTTTGGCGCTACGTGAAGAGCGCGCCGCTGACCTACTCGTGGCTCGTCGTGCTGCTCATCACCACGATCATTCAGCTCTCCATTCCCGCCAGGCACCTGCAGGCGCTGCTGCAGAAGGAGTCGACCAACCTGCACTACCTAGCCTCCGATCCCGTCGGGGTGCTGATTCAGAGCCTGCTGTGGATCGATGGCAGGTACTGGTGGCCCTACCTCATCGTGTTCACGCTGTTCCTGGCACCCGCCGAGCGGTGGCTTGGGCAGTCGCGTTGGCTGCTCGTGGGGCTTCTCTGTCATGTCGGAGCCACCTATCTGAGCGAGGTATACCTGTACTGGCGAATCCAGGAAGCCGTGACCTCCCCGCGGTTGATCGATGCGCACGACATCGGCGTGAGCTACTTCGTCGTTGGCATCGTCGGCGTGCTCACCTACGGCATTCCGCGACGCGGCGATGGTTCTACCTCGTCGGGGCGTTGGTCGTTTTCGGCGTCTCGCTGGCCGTCAAACGCGACTTCACCCAACTCGGCCACTTCAGCGCGCTGCTGATCGGGTTGGCGTGCTATCCGCTGGCGCGGTCTCGTCAGCGAGAGCCCGCTGCTGCGTAAACTCACCGCCTGTGGCGATCAGCGACGACGACCTCGAACGCCTCCGCCGGTGCGTCGAACTTGCGCGCGAGGCGCTCGACGACGGCGATGAACCTTTCGGCTCCATCCTGGTCGACGGCGACGGCACCCCGCTCTACGAGGACCGCAACCGCGTCAAAGACGGCGACCACACCCGCCACCCCGAGTTCGCGATCGCCCGCTGGGCGGTCGACAACCTGACTCCCGACGACCGGGCGCGCGCGACGGTGTACACCTCGGGTGAGCACTGCCCGATGTGCTCCGCAGGCCACGCGTGGGTGGGTCTGGGCCGCATCGTGTACGCCACCTCGTCGGAACAGCTGACGCGGTGGCGCGCCGAGTGGGGCGCTCCGCTGTCACCTGTAGCGGCGCTTCCGATCACCACAGTTGCGCCAGCACTTGTCGTTGACGGTCCCGCGCCCGAACTCGCCGCCACAATGAAAGCCCTACACGAGGCTAAGTTCCGCTCATGACAGAGCCGGACTGGGTCGAACACGCGATCTGGTGGCAGGTCTACCCGTTGGGGTTCGTCGGCGCGTTTCCCTCCGACCCACCGCCAACCGCCGACGAGCACCGGCTGCGCCGGATCGTCGACTGGTTCGACCACGCCATCGAACTCGGCGCGTCGGGAGTCGCGTTGGGGCCGGTGTTCGCGTCGCGGACACACGGCTATGACACCACCGATCACTACCGCGTCGACCCGCGACTCGGTGACGACGCCGACTTCGACCAGTTGATCGCAGAGGCTCGCCGGCGCGGTTTGCGGGTTCTGCTCGACGGCGTGTTCAACCACGTCGGCACTGACTTTGCGCAGGCGTCCTGGTTTCGCCGGCGCGGCAACAGCTTTGACACTTTCGAAGGGCATGGCGAGCTGATCGCCCTTGATCACGACAAACCGGAGGTCATCGACTACACCGTCGACGTGATGTCGCACTGGCTGAAGCGCGGCGCCGATGGCTGGCGCCTTGACGCCGCCTACGCCGTCCCCGACCGGTTCTGGGCACAGGTCCTGCCCCGCGTGAGGCAGGAGCATCCCGACGCCTGGTTCGTCGGAGAAGTCATCCACGGCGACTACTCGGCACGTGTCCGCGCGTCGGGCTTCGATTCCATCACGCAATACGAGCTGTGGAAGGCGATCTGGAGCAGCCTCAACGACAGCAACTTCCATGAGCTGGACTGGGCGCTGGTGCGGCACAACGAGTTTCTCGACGACTTCGTGCCGATGACCTTCGTCGGCAACCACGACGTCACCCGGATCGCGAGCCAGCTCGACAACACCCGACACCTTGAACACGCGCTGTTGCTCCTGCTGACGACGGGCGGCACACCGAGCGTTTATGCGGGCGACGAGTCTGCCTATCGCGGGGTCAAGGAGGAGCGGTTCGGCGGCGACGACGCCGTGCGGCCCGAATTCACCGCTCCCCTAATGGGTGTCGACGAACACGGCCATGACATCTTCCGGCTCCACCAGTACCTGATCGGGCTGCGCCGCAGACATCCGTGGCTGCACACCGCAAGGACATCGCCGCTGCTGCTGACCAACACCCAGTACGTCTACGCGACCCGCAACGGTGCCGACGCGCTGTTGGTGGCGCTCAACATCGACGATGCGCCGTTGTCGCTGTCACTTGCCGAACTCGGCTTCGGGGCGGGCCAGATCGTCGCGGGTTCGGGCGCGCCACCCGAGTCGACCGTCGGCGAGGCCGAGGTCGATCCGCACGGCTGGCTGATCATCGCGCCGCGTTGAGCAGCTCAACGGTGGCCGGGTCGTCCTCACCGCCGTACAGCTTGTCGAGCACCCCGCGAAAATCGGCGTTTTCATCGGTCGCCCGCGCGAACAACGTCATCGACGAGCGCACCTTGAGGTTGTCGGGCCAACCGAAGATGTCGTCGGCCGACCTGCCGTCGATGCCCGCGACCAACCGGGCGCATTCCCGCAGCCGCGGCCCGAGCACCGGGTGGGCCAGGTAGGCCCGCGTCTCCTCGAGTGACGAAATGCCGTACCGCGCGGCGGTGGCGCTGTGGCCGAGCCCGCGTAGCTGGGGGAACACGAACCAAATCCAATGGCTACGCTTCGCGCCTGCGCGAAGTTCGGCGAGGACGGTGTCATAGACGCGGTCCTGAGCGTCGGCAAACCGCCGCAGGTCGAACGGATCTGCGCCGTTGGATGACAACGATTTGTCCACAGCCATGCCGTGAACAAGTGTTGCGAGCTAATGTTCGAAATTCAATGACGACAACGACTGAGCCGGAAACGTCGAGCGAGCCGGAGCCGGCGCCCAAACCCCGAAGTCTGCGGCGCCGGTTGATGTCGCGGATCAGCATCCAGTCCAAGCTGCTGGTGATGCTGCTGATGACCAGCATCCTGTCGGCCGCGGTCGTCGGCCTTATCGGCTATCAATCGGGGCAGAGTTCCTTGCGGACGTCGGCGTTCGACCGGTTGACCGAGATTCGCCAGTCGCAGACCCGACAACTGCAGTCGCAGATTGCTGACTTGCAGAATTCACTCGTCATCTATTCGCACGGCTCGACGGCCTTCGAGGCCATCCAGGCCTACACAGCCGGCTTCGACCAACTGAGTAGCGCCACCATCACCCCCGCGCAGCAGCAGGCGATCAAGAAGTACTACGACGATGTCTTCGGCAAGCAGGAAGACTCCCAGACCGGCGACGACGTCGACGTCGCCAACTTGATGCCGACCTCAAACGCCCAGAAATATCTGCAGGCCTATTACACAGCGCCGTTCACGGACTGGGACCTCGCGGTCAAATTCGACGATGCCCACGACGGCAGTGTCTGGTCGGCGGCCAACGCTCGGTTCAACGACTTCTTCCGTCAGATCGTGACGCGCTTCGAGTTCGAGGACGCGCTGCTGTTGGACACCAGGGGCAATGTCGTCTACAGCGCGTACAAGGGCGTCGACCTCGGCACCAACATCCTCAACGGTCCGTACCGCGGCGGCGCGCTGACCGACGCGTACAACAGGGCCATCGCGTCCAACGCCGTCGACTACGTCGCCATCACCGACTTCGGCGACTACCAGCCCGCGGACGAACCCACCGCGTGGTTGGTGTCTCCGGTCGGATCGCAGGGCCGCGTCGAGGGTGTGATCGCACTTCAGTTCCCGATCTCCAAGATCAACCGGCTGATGACGATGGACAAGCGGTGGGAAGAGTCGGGGATGGGCAAGACCGGCGAGACGTTCATCGTCGGCCCCGACGATCTGATGCGCTCGGATTCCCGCCTGTTCCTCGAGAACCCGGAAGCATTCAAGCGGGACGTCATCGATGCGGGTACTCCGCCCGACGTGGCTCAGGAATCGATCCGGCAGAACGGGACCACCCTTGTGCAACCGGTCGCGACGGACGCCACGCGGCTGGCGCAACGCGGGCAGCGCGGCACCCTGGTCGCCGACGACTATCTGGGTCACGAAACACTGCAGGCCTACGCGCCGGCCGACGTGCAGGGCCTGCACTGGGCCGTCATCGCCAAGATCGACACCTCTGAGGCCTTTGCGCCGGTGTCGACGTTCACGCGCACACTGGTGCTCTCGACGACGGTCATCATCTTCGTGGTGTGCATCGCGGCGATGCTGCTGGCGCGTCTGTTCGTGCGGCCGATCCGGCGGCTCGAGTCGGGTGCCCAGCGCATCAGCTCCGGCGAGTACGGCGTGTCGCTGCCCGTGCAGTCTCGTGACGAATTCGGCGACCTCACAGTCGCTTTCAACGAGATGAGCAGAAACCTGGCAATCAAGGAGGAACTGCTCACCGAGCAGCGGCGGGAGAATGATCGCTTGATGCTGTCGTTGATGCCGGAGCCCGTGGTGCAGCGCTACCGGGAGGGCGAGGAGACGATCGCCCAGGATCACCAGAACGTGACGGTGATCTTCGCCGACATCGTCGGTATGGACGAGCTGGCCTCCAGGTTGACCTCTGACGAGCAGCTGGCCATCGTCAACAAGTTGGTCCGTCAGTTCGACGCGGCCGCGGAAAACCTTGGCGTTGAGCGGATCCGTACTCTGCACAACGGGTACCTCGCCAGCTGTGGACTGAGCGTGCCGCGCATCGACAACGTCCGCCGCACAGTCGATTTCGCCATCGAAATGCAGCGCATTATCGACCGCTTCAACAGCGAGTCCAGCAACGACCTAGAGTTGCGGGCCGGAATCGACACGGGCACCGTGACAAGCGGCCTTGTCGGCCGGTCCAGCATGGCCTACGACATGTGGGGCTCGGCGGTCGACATCGCCAACCAAATTCAGAGCGGATCGCCGCAACCGGGAATCTATGTCACGGCACGGGTTTACGACGCGATGCGGGATTCCCGCCAGTTCGTTCCCGCAGGCGAAGTGGGCGCAGGAGACGACACGGAGCCCATCTTCCGGTTGGACAACCAGCCATGACCAGCGTGCTCGACGCGCCGTGGTTCTTTTGGGCGGTCGCCATCGCGGTCGGCTTCCCGCTCGCGCTCGTCGTTCTCACCGAACTACACAACGGGTTGCTGCGCAGGCACAGCGCGCTCGCCCGGCCTGTACACCTACTGCGCAACTACATCCTGCCGCTCGGCGTGCTGCTTCTGCTGCTGGTGAAGGCGACCCAGGTGTCGGCCGAGGCCACCCCGGTACGCATCGTCTCGACCGTATTCGGCTTCGTGGTGTTGGTGTTGCTGCTGTCCAGCCTCAACGCAACCCTGTTCCAGGGTGCGCCGGAAGGCAGCTGGCGCAAGCGGATTCCTTCGATCTTCCTTGACGTGGCCAGGTTCGCGATCATCGCGATCGGCGTCGGGATGATGTTCTCCTTCATCTGGGGGGCCGACGTCGGTCGGCTGTTCACCGCGCTCGGCGTCACGTCGATCGTGCTGGGCCTTGCGCTGCAGAACTCCGTCGGCCAGATCATCTCCGGCCTGCTCGTTCTGTTCGAGCAGCCGTTCCAGCTCGGCGACTGGATCGAAACTCCGACCGCGCGCGGGCGTGTCGTCGAGGTCAACTGGCGCGCAACGCATATCGACACCGGCAGCGGTCTGTTGATCATGCCGAACTCGGTGCTGGCCTTAACGTCGTTCACCAACTTCAGCAGGCCATCCGGCACGCACTCCCTGTCTGTGAGCACCGTGTTCTCGGTCGACGACCCGCCAGACGATGTCATTGCGATGTTGAACCGGGTCGCCGCGATGCTGCCGCAACTGCGACCTGACGCCGCGCCGTCCAGCGTCCGCACTGCGGCTGCGCTGCAGTACAGCACTGGGATACCCGTGCGAACTCCGGCCGATGACTTCGCCGCCAGATCGTTGTTCCTAAGGTGGGTCTGGTACGCATCGCGCCGCGCCGGGCTGCATCTCGACGAGGCGGAGGACGAGTTCGCCACGCCCGAGCGGCTGGAGGCATCGCTGCGGATCATCGCGCCGACGCTGCGGTTGACCGCAGCCGATCAACAGGAACTGATCCCCCGCGCCCAGCTCACCCGCTACGGCGCCGAGGAGTACCTCCAGTTCGCGGGTCAGGTGCCGAAGCGGATGATGTTCTTGGTCAATGGACGGGTCCGCCTGATCGCGAGCGGAGATGACGGGGCGATCGTCCCAGTGCGGACACTCGAAGAGGGGGACTTTCTCGGCCAGACCGCGCTCACCCGCGAAGCCGTCACCGCGTCGGCGTACGCACTCGAAGAGGTGACGGTATTGCAGATCGACCGTGAATACATGGACGAGCTGGTCGAGCGAAAGCCGCTGCTGCTGCAGGATATCGGCCGCGCAATC
Source organism: uncultured Actinomycetota bacterium (assembly GCA_963766465.1). Taxonomy (GTDB): domain Bacteria; phylum Actinomycetota; class Actinomycetes; order Mycobacteriales; family Mycobacteriaceae; genus Mycobacterium. The sequence goes on along the minus strand of CAVXZT010000006.1, from coordinate 152,134 downwards.
GAAGAGCGGCGACAGAGTCTCAGGCGGGCGTTGGCCGCAGCAGAGGATTAGTCGGTGGGCATATGAAGCGACGCGTGCCCCGGCCAAGCGAACTGGCGGCCCTGCTTCAGTTCCGCAGTCCGCAACTAAGCCCGACGAAACGGCGGCTCGATGCGGCGCTGACCATCGATGACCTACGCCGAATCGCCAAGCGCCGCACCCCGAAAGCCGCTTTCGATTACACCGACGGTGCCGCCGAGGAGGAGCTGTCGCTAGCCCGCGCCCGACAAGCGTTCCGCGACATTGAGTTTCATCCCACGATCCTGCGGGACGTCGAGAAGATCGACACCAGCCGAACTGTGCTCGGCGACAATGTCGCGCTGCCGTTCGGGATTGCGCCGACGGGCTTCACCCGGCTGATGCACGCCGAGGGCGAGAGGGCCGGAGCCCACGCCGCGGCGCGCGCGGGCATCCCGTTCTCGCTGTCCACGCTGGGGACCACGACCATCGAAGGCGTCAAGGCGGCTAACCCCCATGGACGCAACTGGTTTCAGCTGTACATGTGGAAAGACCGTGACCGCTCGATGGCGCTGGTGCAGCGCGCTGTCGAGGCGGGTTTCGACACTCTGCTGGTCACTGTCGACGTTCCCGTGGCGGGTGCGCGGCTGCGTGACACCCGCAACGGCATGTCCATTCCCCCGGCGCTCACCCTGCGTACGGTGCTCGACGCCGTACCCCATCCGCGGTGGTGGTTCGACCTGCTGACGACCGAGCCGCTGTCGTTTGCAGAGCTCGACCGGTGGCCAGGAACCGTTGCCGAGTACCTGGACAGCACTTTCGACCCGAGTGTGACGTTCGAGGATCTGGCATGGATCAAGACCCAGTGGCCGAACAAGTTGGTGGTCAAGGGAATTCAGACAATCGAGGATGCCAGGGCGGTCGTCGACCTCGGCGCCGACGGTGTCCTGCTGTCCAACCACGGCGGCAGGCAGCTGGATCGCGCACCCGTGCCGTTTCACCTGTTGCCCACCGTTGCCCGCGAGCTCGGCGGCGCCACGGAGGTTTTGCTGGACACTGGCATCATGTCGGGTGCCGACATCGTCGCGGCCGTTGCGCTCGGCGCGCGGTTCACCTTGGTCGGCCGGGCCTATCTGTACGGCCTGATGGCGGGTGGCGAAGCCGGCGTCGACAGGGCCATCGAGGTCCTGTCCGCCCAGGTCATCCGCACGATGCGGCTGCTGGGAGTGACGTCGCTCGACGAGTTGACGCCGCAACACGTGACACAGCTGCACCGCTTCGGGCGCGGTGTCCCTGGGCTCGACGCATAGTCACATCTGTAACAGCATTCCCACAGGTCACAAGGGAAATCGCCCGTTCCTGAGTCCGCGCCGAGTCGGAATCGTTAGCCAACCGCGACTTAGTAAGTGGGTGTTGAGCGGCCGCCTGCGCCCGTCTTACGTGTTTCATTACGCATCGAAAGCGACGGCAATGCTTTTGGTGGCACTTAATGAAAGGTGGGTTGGTTGCCGTTATGAAGTTCATGGAGAAGTTTCGAGGTAAGTGGTTGCGCCGCTTGGCGGTGAGCGCCGTTGCGGCGGCGACACTGCCCGGGCTGATCGGCTTCGTCGGGGGTTCGGCGACTGCTGGTGCGTTCTCGCGGCCGGGTCTGCCGGTTGAGTATCTGGATGTGTTCTCGGCGGCGATGAACCGCAACATCCGGATTCAGTTCCAGGGCGGCGGACCGCACGCGGTCTATCTGCTCGACGGGCTGCGCGCGCAGGACGACTACAGCGGCTGGGACATCAACACCCCAGCTTTCGAGTGGTACAACGGTTCCGGGCTATCGCTCGTGATGCCGGTGGGTGGCCAGTCGAGCTTCTACACCGACTGGTACCAGCCGTCGCGGGGTAACGGCCAGGACTACACCTATAAGTGGGAAACGTTCCTGACGCAGGAGCTTCCGGCGTGGCTGGAAGCCAACAAGGGTGTTTCGCAGAACGGCAACGCGGTGGTCGGCATCTCGATGGCCGGCAGCACGGCGATGAACTACGCGATCTACTACCCGCAGAAGTTCATCTACGCCGCGTCCCTGTCTGGCTTCCTGAACCCGTCCGAGGGTTGGTGGCCGATGCTGATCGGGCTGGCGATGAACGATGCCGGTGGCTACAACGCCGAGAGCATGTGGGGTCCGTCTTCTGACCCGGCGTGGAAGCGCAACGACCCGATGGTCAACATGGCTCAGCTGGTGGCCAACAACACCAGGATCTGGGTCTACTGCGGCACGGGTACCCCGTCGGATCTCGACTCGGGTACGTCGGGCGAAAACCTGATGGCGGCGCAGTTCCTCGAAGGGTTCACGCTGCGGACCAACGTCACGTTCCGCGACAACTACGTCGCGGCCGGCGGCTCCAACGGGGTTTTCAACTTCCCGGCGCAGGGTACGCACACGTGGGCGTACTGGGGCCAGCAGGTTCAGCAGATGTTGCCGGACGTGCAACGGGCGCTGGGGGCACAGGCCTCCGCCTAGCGACCACCCACAACCAGGGAGCCTGCCGCCAACCCCCGAGCGGCAGGCTCCCTGCTTTGTGTCGCTCTACAGTCGGGTGCGCTCGGCGATGTCCTGCTCGAACTCGGCCACCATCTCGTCGGTCAAGGTGGGGCGGGTGTCGGCGATGGCGGCGAGGTAGTCGTCGGTGCAGGCGGGTTCGCCGCGCCGGAACTCGATCTCGCGCTCGAACGCCGATTGAGCGCCCTTGCGGGCCGCGAACTCGATATCCGCAGGGGTGAACATCGCGCTCGCTTCGACGAGCTTGGCCACCTCGACCGATTCAGCGGTGGCACCCAGATATCTTTTCCAGATCGCGGCGCGGGCCACATCGTCTGGCGGCCCGACCGGAATGATGTAGTCGAACCGGCCGGGGCGAAGAAAGGCAGAATCCAGCGACCGCACCGAGTTCGTTGCGCATATCACTAGCCGCTCGTCGTGCTGGCGGAACGCCGGGATGAGCTTGAGCAGCTCGTTGGTCACGCCGTGCGCGGGATCCGACGGAATACCGGACCGGGAGCCGGCGATCTCTTCCACCTCGTCGATGAAGACGACCGCCGCCTCGAGCTCCATGAGGTTCACGAACGTCTCCCGGAGGGCGGTGGTCATCGCAACGTCGGGTGCGGCGAGCCGCGATGGGAACACCTCCACGAAAGGCCAGCCGAGCCGGCCGGCGACAGCCTTGGCGAAGCTCGTCTTGCCGGTGCCCGGTGGTCCGAACAGGATTACCGCCTTTGGCGGCGAGACTCCATACTGCGCAGCCAGATTCGGCTCGGCGAGCGGCAGCACGATCCGCCGTTCGATGACACGCTTTTCTGCCTCCATACCGGCCAGCGCGTGCCACAGCCCGCGTGGCATGACCTGCCCGCCGAGCGCGGCGAGCAACCCGGCGTCGGACGGCCCGAAGTGGTCGAGCTTCTCGAAGTACAGAAGGTCGCCGCGTTCGGCGTAGCCAGAGTTGCGCAACGCAGCGGTCCCGGTGGCGTCCTTCGCGACCAGTGCGCTGATGCGTCGCGCCCCGAGTGTGCGAAGCCGCACCTCCAAATCACTGAGCAGCGCGCTGCCGATGCCTCGATCGCGCCACCGGTTGCTCAGGGCGACCATCGAGATCCAGGCGCGTTCGCCGTGCTGTTGCGCCACGGCCATGCCCACCAGCTGGTCACCGACGACTGCGACGACTGCGGGCTGCCCGGACTTGGCCGCCGACACCACCTCCGACACCGGAAACACCGGGTGGGCCTCGTCGGGTCGACGACTCTGGTCCCAGACAGAGATCGCCTGGTCGAGGTCGTCCTCGTGAAAATCGCGCAAGCGCCATGGGGGCATGTATGTCAGGCATACCGGCTGACGGCGGCGCCCGGCATCGCCCGGATGGGTGATGCGGACGGGGAACAAAACCGCCCACCGCAGGGTTGAGTCGGTCTGACTGAACTTTGGAGGAGTAATGGCTGAAGCCAAATCTGTGCCGGTCTTGTTCCTGAGCGAGTCGATCGTCCTGCCAGGAATGGTCGTCCCGATCGAGTTGGACGACGCGGCACGCGCCGCTGTTGACGCCGCTAGGGCCAGTGAGTCCGGTGAGCTGCTGATCGCCCCGCGTCTGGACGACCGGTACCCGTCCTACGGTGTGCTGGCCTCGATCGTGCAGGTCGGCCGGGTCGCCGGTGGGAGTGGCGCCGCTGCGGTGGTGCGCGGCAACGGCCGCGCCCAGATCGGTGCGGGCACCAACGGTCCAGGACCCGCGCTGTGGGTCGAGGTGACCGAGGTCATAGAAGATGTAGCGACCGACGAGACCCGTGCCATGGCCGCCGAGTACAAGAAGCTGTTGCTGGCCTACCTGCAGCGGCGCGAGGCATGGCAGATCGTCGACTTCGTCAACCAGCTGACCGACCCGTCGGCGCTCGCCGACACGGCCGGATACGCGTCCTACCTGACGCAGGTGCAGAAGCGGCAGCTGCTGGAGACGCCCGACGTGGCCGAGCGGCTGCGCTCGCTGATCGACTGGACCGGTGACCACCTCGCCGAGGTGGAGGTCAACGACAAGATCGCCGACGACGTCCGTGAGGGCATGGAGAAGACGCAGAAGGAGTTCCTGCTGCGCCAGCAGCTGGCGGCGATCCGCAAGGAACTGGGCGAGGGCGAGCCGGACGGGTCTGACGATTACCGGGCCCGCGTCGAGGCCGCCGACCTTCCCGAGAAGGTCCGCGAGGCCGCGCTGCGCGAGGTCGGAAAGCTCGAGCGGTCAAGCGAGCAAAGTCCGGAGGGCGGCTGGATCCGCACCTGGCTGGACACCGTGCTGGACCTGCCGTGGAACGGCCGCACCGAAGACTCGACCGACCTGAAAGCCGCGCGCGAGATTCTCGACGCCGACCACCACGGGCTGGACGACGTCAAGGACCGCATCGTCGAATACCTCGCCGTGCGGGCGCGTCGCACCCAGCGCGGGATGGCCGTCGTCGGCGGACGCGGCTCCGGCGCAGTCATGGTGCTGGCCGGTCCGCCCGGGGTCGGAAAGACCTCGCTCGGCGAAAGCGTCGCACGGGCGTTGGGCCGCAAGTTCGTTCGCGTCGCACTTGGCGGCGTGCGCGACGAGGCCGAGATCCGTGGCCACCGGCGTACCTACGTCGGCGCGCTGCCGGGCCGCATCGTGCGGGCCATCGGCGAGGCGGGCTCGATGAACCCCGTCGTGCTGCTAGACGAGATCGACAAGGTCGGCTCGGACTATCGCGGCGACCCGTCTGCGGCCCTGCTGGAGGTCCTTGACCCTGCGCAGAACCACACGTTCCGCGACCACTATCTGGATCTGGACCTGGACCTGTCCGACGTGGTGTTCCTGGCGACGGCCAACGTGATCGAGAACATCCCTTCGGCGCTGCTCGACCGCATGGAGCTGGTGCAGATCGACGGCTACACCGAGGACGACAAGGTCGCGATCGCCCGTGACTTCTTGCTGCCACGGCAACGGGAGCGGGCGGCTTTGACCGAGGACGAGGTCACGGTGACCGAGGACGCGCTGCGCAAGATCGCCGCCGACTACACCCGCGAACCGGGCGTGCGGCAGTTCGAACGGCTGCTGGCCAAGGCGCTGCGCAAGGCGACCACCAAGCTGGCTTCAGAAGGGTTGACCAGCCTCATCATCGATGAGCCGGATCTCGTTGACTACCTTGGCCGTCCGCGGTTCATGCCCGAATCGGCGGAGCGTACGGCGGTGCCCGGTGTTGCCACCGGTTTGGCGGTGACGGGCCTTGGCGGCGACGTGCTCTACATCGAGGCCGGGTCAACCGACGGCGAGTCGGGCCTGCAGTTGACCGGTCAGCTTGGCGACGTGATGAAGGAGTCGGCGCAGATCGCGCTGTCCTACGTCCGCAGTCACGCAGAGGAGTTGGGCGTCGATCCCAAGGCCCTGGACCGCAGGATCCACGTGCACGTGCCCGCGGGCGCGGTGCCCAAGGACGGTCCGTCTGCAGGTGTGACGATGGTGACCGCGCTGGTGTCGATGGCCACCGGGCGTCAGGTGCGCTCCGACGTCGGGATGACCGGCGAGGTGACCCTGAACGGCCGCGTGTTGCCGATCGGCGGCGTCAAGCAGAAGCTGCTGGCCGCGCAAAGGGCCGGGCTCACAACGGTGTTCATCCCGCAGCGCAACGAGCCCGATCTGGACGACGTGCCTGCCGAGGTGCTGGAAACGCTCGAGGTCAAGCCGATGACCGACGTGGCCGACATCGTCGCGCAGGCGCTGGAGCCCGCCGCCGCAGCCACCGTCGCAGCCTGATCCGTGCCGGCACGCGGAAAGCCGTTGCGCAAGCTCGGGTTCCTGACCATCGGCCGATTCGATGCGGCCGATCCGGGACCTGGGCACGGGCAGACGCTGTCGATGATCGAGTGTGCCGAAGCGCTCGGCTTCGACAGCGTCTGGCTGCGCCACCGGCACCTGCAGCCGGGTATCTCGTCGCCGATTGCGATGCTCGCCGCGGCCACCCAGCGCACCAGCCGCATCGAATTGGGCACGGCGGTGATCCCGCTGGGCCTTGAGAATCCGCTGCGGCTGGCGGAGGATCTGGCGACGGTCGACATTCTGTCGCGCGGCCGGATCAACCCAGGAGTGTCGGTCGGCGTGCCCATGCTGTACGACCACTTCAAGACCAAGCTCTACCCGGAAACCCATGAGCTGGAAGACTTTTCCAAAGACAGGGTGCTGCGGCTGCTGGAATGCCTGCGTGGGGATCCGGTCAGCGATTTCGAAGGCACGGTCGGCATCGAACAGTTCTCTCGCCGAGTGCAGCCGCATTCGCCAGGACTGGCCTCGCGGGTCTGGTACGGCGGGGGCTTGTCGTCGGCGATCTGGGCCGGGCAGCAGGGCATCAATTACCTGACCAGCTCGGTGGTCAGCATCGAGGGCACCCAGTCGCGCGACTTCGCGACCATTCAGGCCGAGCAAATCGACGCGTTCCGCGCGCATCATCCACGCCCCGACACCGCCAGGGTCTGCCACGGCCTCGTCGTGATCCCGACCGACTCGGCGTCGACGGCGCAGATCGACAGGTACCGCGCGTACGCCGCGGCGCGCTTCGAGCGGACCGAGTCACCGCAAGGCCCGAGGGGAATGCTGTTCTCCCCCGACTACGTCGGCACCTCCGACGAACTCGCTGAGGCGCTCTACGCGCACGCCGGGTTCCAGCGAGCCGACGAGGTCGCGTTCGCGCTGCCTTTCACTTTCGACGAAGACGACTATTTGCAGATCGTCACCGACATGGCCGAAAAACTTGGGCCGAAGCTTGGCTGGACACCGAATGTCGGAGGCGAGCGCTAACGTCCTGGCATGGCCTACGACGAAGACTTGGCCGACCGCATTCGCGAGCTCATCGCCGCCCATCGCGGCGTTGACGAGAAGCGGATGTTCGGCGGGCTGGCGTTTCTCATCAACGGCAACATGTCGGTGGCTGTCAGCAGTACGGGCGGGCTGATGGTGCGGGTGCCGCGCGATGACACCGACAAGCTGCTTGCGCGCGACCACGTCGAACCGATGATCATGGCCGGCCGCGAGACCCGCGGCTGGTTGCGGGTATCCGTAGAGGGTGTCAAGACGAAACGCCAGTTGCAGGCATGGGTGAGCCGCGGTGTCGACTACGCGAAGAGTCTGCCCCCGAAATGAGATCCGCATCGGGACCTCCGGGTGGTCCTACGACCACTGGGCCGAGGTGCTGTATCCGCCGGGCCTGCCGGCCGCCAAGAGGTTGGCTCGTTATGCCGAGGAGTTCGACACCGTCGAGCTCAACGCCAGCTTCTACCGGTGGCCCAAGGACTCCACGTTCTCCGGATGGCGAGACCGGCTGCCCGAGGGCTTCACCATGTCAGTCAAGGCGCATCGCGGGCTGACGCACTACCGACGGTTGGGGTCGCCCGAACCGTGGGTCGAGCGGTTCGAGCGGTGCTGGACCGCGCTCGGCGATCGCCGCGAAGCGCTGCTCGTGCAGCTGCATCCGGCGATGGAGCGTAACGACGAGCGGCTCGAGCACTTCTTGAGTGTGATGCCCGACTGGATTCCGGTGGCGATGGAGCTGCGCCATCCGTCGTGGGACGACCCCGCAGTCTTCGCCATGCTTGAACGGCATCACGCCACGTACGTGGTCATGAGCGGCGCAGGCCTGCGGTGCATCCCGAGAGCAACGAGCGACCTCGTGTACATCCGGTTGCATGGACCGGCCCAGGACTCGATGTATGTCGGTTCATACCCGGACGACGAGCTGCGGCAGTGGGCCGACCGCATCTCCGGATGGCATGCAGATGGCCTGCGGGTGCTCGTCTACTTCAACAACGACCTCGGTGGACACGCCATCCGCAACGCACGGATGCTCAAGGAGCTGTTGTCGGCGCGGGTTGGCTGAAGCGGCGATGCAGCACCCCGGGACAAGTCGGGCGAGTAGGCTCAGGAAGCATGACAACGTCGTCCACCTTTGCCATCGTCGGCGGTGGCCTCGCTGGCGCTAAGGCTGCAGAAGCATTGCGCGACAAGGATTTCGACGGTCACGTCGTACTGTTCGCCGCCGAGGAGCATCTCCCCTACGAGCGTCCGCCGCTGTCGAAGGAGTACCTGGCGGGAAAGAAGCACCTCGCCGACTTCACCGCCTCCTCATCGGCGTGGTACCGCGATCACCACATCGACCTGCAACTTGGCACCGAGGTATCGGCGATCGACCCGAGAGCCCATACCGTCTCCCTTCCCGACGGCAGCACCGTGCACTACGACAAGCTGTTGCTGGCCACCGGCTCGCATCCGCGCAGGCCGCCGATTCCCGGCGCGGACGCCGACGCCGTGCACTACCTGCGCACCGTCGACGACGCCGACGCGTTGATTGCCGTACTCACCGAAGGTTCTTCGCTGGCCGTCGTCGGCGGCGGTTGGATCGGACTCGAAGTCGCCGCCGGTGCACGCGATCGCGGCGTCAACGTCACGGTCGTCGAAACGGCTGAGCTGCCGTTGATGGGTGCGCTCGGCCGCGAGGTCGGCGAGGTGTTCGCCGCACTGCATCGCGACCACGGCGTTGATCTTCGGCTCGGTGCAACAGTGCAGCAAATCACCACATCCGGCGGCAAGGCGACCGGACTGAAGCTCGGCGACGGGGCCACCGTCGACGCCGACGCCGTCCTCGTCGCCGTTGGCGCGGCCGCCAACATCGGGCTCGCCGAACAGGCGGGTCTGGCCCTCGGTGACGGTGGCGTGCTCGTCGATTCGTCGCTGCGCACCAGCGACCCCGATATCTACGCCGTCGGTGACATCGCCGCCGCCGAGCACCCGCTGTTCGGCACCCGCATCCGCACCGAGCATTGGGCCAACGCACTCAAGCAGCCCGCAGTCGCCGCGACCGGAATGCTCGGCAAGCCAGCCGAATACGACGAACTCCCCTATTTCTTCACCGACCAGTACGACCTCGGCATGGAGTATGTGGGTCACGCGCCGCACTACGAGAAAGTGGTGTTCCGCGGTGACGTCGCGAAGCGCGAGTTCACCGCCTTCTGGCTCGACGGCGACGATCGGGTGCTCGCAGGGATGAACGTGAACATCTGGGAGGGACTCGACGACATCAAGTCGTTGATCCGGTCCCGCGAACCGTTGGGCGACGCTTGATCCGCCACCATTTCGGCGCGCTTATCGCCGTCGCCATGCTCGCTGCCGGCTGCTCCGACGTCACTGTCGTCAACACCAACGAACGCCCGGCCACGACCGCCACCGCCGCCCCGACCGCGACGCCGTCGGCACCGCCGAGTAACGCACACCTTGTCAACGCGTTCGACTACGTCGGGCACATCGGCGAGATCACGGGCTATTACTTCACCACCCCCAGCGGCAAGTGGCGGTGCGCGATTCTGGCGCACACCAAGGCGGGCTGTCTGGCGTCGAGCAGCTGGCAATCAGGCCTCGGCATCTCGGATGAACCCGACTCAACGAACGCCATCGTTGTCGACCGCGACGGTGATCCGCAGTTCGTCGAGCTCGAGCAGCCCGAGTTCTGGCTGGAGCCCGGCCCAACCGACGCGTTGCAGTTCAACAGAATCCTGGCGGCCGCCGGATTCCGCTGCAACGTGCAGGAGGAGTCCGGTGTGTCCTGTCAGAGCGAGACGAGTGGCAAGGGCTTCACGTTCTCCGCGGACGTATACGCGCCGCACTACACGGACGTGCCAGCTGACGCGCACTGAGCGCCAAGGAGACCTATGAGGATCGAGACAGGACAGGTCGCCGTGGTGACAGGCGGCACCAGCGGCATCGGCTTCGCGATCGCCGACACCCTCGTGCGGCGCGGCGTGCACGTGATGATCGCCGACATCCGCGAGGACGCGATTCCCGTCGCTGTCGACGGGTTGGCCGGCCAGCCCGGGCATGCGGCAGGGGTGCGCGCCGACGTCACCGTCGACGCCGACCTCGACGCGCTCGCCGACGCAACCGTCGAGCGGTTCGGCCGCGTCGACTTTGTCTGCAACAACGCAGGCGTGGTGTGTGAACAGGCGCCGACGTGGGACCAGCGACCGGAAACGTGGCGTTGGCTGATCGACGTCAAGCTGATGGGCGTGGTTAACGGTGTGCGCACATTTGCCCCGCTGTTCATCGCGCAGGGCTCCGGCCATTTCCTCAACACCGCGTCCGCCGGCGGGTTGATGGCTCTGCCCACGTTGGCGCCCTACAACGCCACGATGCATGCCGTCGTCGGGCTGACCGAGACGCTGAACGCAGAACTACGTTCGGTATCAACGCTTTTGGGTGCGACGGTGCTGTGCCCAGGGCTGGTGGATACACCGCTTGGAGCCAATTCCGCGCGGCTCGTACCGCCGGGCGCGGCGGCGACGCCTGACAGCTCGGGTGGCATGCCTGCTGGTGCAATCAGCCCCGCGGCAGTCGCGCAGGCCGCCATCGAAGCCGTCGAGGCCGACCGGGTGCACGCCATCGTCGGCCCAGGTGCCGATCTGGTGGTGCGCCAGCGGGTGGATGGTCTGCTAGCCGATCTTGTCTAGACCAGTGTCGCGGTGCCGCCAGCGTTGACCTGCACCTTGGCACCGGCGATGTCGTCGCGAATCGTGGCTTCGGCCTCCGCGGGGTCGGGGATCACCGCGAGCACCCGCGCGTCCTCGGGAGTGCGCACGGCGAGGAAGGCCTTTTCCGCCGAACCGGTCCGGTTGAACGGTGTAGTCCAGCACTCAACCGTGCCAACACCCGACCACTCGACGACGGCGGCCCGAGTCGGCTCCTTATCGACGTCGGATTGCACGTCTTCCCAACGGAACTCGTGGCCAGGTGGTTCGGTGCCGTATACGCCGAAGCTGTGCTTCGTCAGATACCCGCCGTTGGCGGTGATGAGGCCGCGTTGGCCGGGGTTGGCGACCAGGCGCTCGGCCATTGTGGCGATCGAATGGGTGACGTAGTTGTTCCACGGGCCGCCGGCGAAGGTCAGGCCGCCGGTAACCGTCAGCGGCCGGTTCGGGTCGCCCAGCGGCAGCCCCAGTTCGTTGGCGGCCACCTGCACCGCCGACGGGAAACACGAGTAGACGTCGATCAAGTCGAGGTCGTCTACACCCGACTCGGCCAGTTGCAGCGCGCGCTGCCCCGCAATCCTGATCGCAGGTGAACCGTGGAATTCCGCGCGCTCGCTGATCGAATACGTGTCGTGCGCATCGGTCCCCGCGTACGGAAAAACCCAACGCTCCGAGGAAATTTGAAGGTAGATCGCCTTTTCGACCGATGTGAGCACCAGGGCCGCGCCCTGATCGACCATGTTGTTGGAGTTCATCAGCTTGGTGTAGGGCGAGCTGATCATCCGGTTGCGCGGACTCGCTTGCCAAATCTGGTGGGGCGCCAGCGGCTCACGGCTCCACGCATGCGGATTCTTCGCGGCCACCCCGCTGAACTGCGACCACAGCTCACCGATGCGGCGAAGGTGGTCGTCGACTGACTCCCCCGCCGCGATCCGGAGAGCCTGCTCGAACATCGGATAGACAAAGGCAGGCCGGTCCAATTTGATTCGAAGCTCTGCGGGCCCGGCCATCTGCATGTCTTCGTCGACACGCTCGGCCATCGGAACCATTTCGTCCTGGCTCGTCCAGTCGGGCTTGGCGCCGCTGGCACGCAAACGCGTTCGGGTACGCCAGGTTTCGGCGCCCGCGATCAGCACCGTGTCGGTGCGGCCTGCCTGAATGTCCAGGCACGCCTGGTTGACCAGCGTCTGCGGGACGTTACCGCCGACCCCGGTGTAGCGGGTTGCGGCGTCCTTCGCGCGCAGGCGCTGCGCCAGTAGCAACCCGGGATCGCGGTAGCGCCAGGACAGCACGTTGACGACGCGGATCGAGTCGACGGCCTCCAGCACCCGTGGATCCGCGGCGGCGCGGGCGGCAGCCACCATCAGATCCACCGGCTCCACGCCTGGGTGGTCGTCGTGCTGGTTGACCTGTCCGTAGCCGATGAGCACCGGCGTCCTGGGGTCGATGGATTGCCCCGCCATCACGAACTCCCTTGGTAAGTGAACAAGACCCCTTCGGCGATCAGCCGATCGGTCTCGTCGGCGTCGAGCGCGAGGAGCTTCTGACAAATCTCGCGGGTGTGCTCACCGGGCATCGGCGCGGGCCGAAGCTCGGCGGGTGCGATGTGGAGATAGGGCGCCGGGCCGGTCTCGGTGGGCATCGGCGCGTCGAGGAGCGGATGGGTCATTTCGCTGAACACGTTTCGGAAGGTGATTTGCGGATCGGCCAGAACGTCGACGGCGCGGTACATCGGCGCGGCGGGCACTCCCGCGCCCTGCAGCTGTTCGGCGACAGCGGTCTTGTCGCGGGTGCCCGTCCACTCCGACATCGCGGCAATGAGCTCGGCACGGTCACTCGGAAGAGTGTCAAGGCCCATCGCTGCGGCCAGCGCATCGCGGTCGGCATCCGACCGCAGCGAAATCACCGACCACTCGTCGTCTCCTTCGCACGGATAGACCGCATGCACCGCTGGGTCGTCGGCCACCGAAACTCGGGCCGCGCGGGCGGCCTCTGCGACGTAGGCGGTCGCGAGCTGATTCACCGCCGTCTCTGCCTGCGAAATATGAACGTGCGCACCGGTTCCGGTGGGATCACGGCCGATGATCGCGGCCAGCGCGGCTATCGCAGTGATTCTTGCTGAAATATGATCGGGAAAGATCGTGGTGGCGTCATAGAAGCTTCCTCGCGGGGCATCCTCGGAGGTCCACTGCCACGTGACGCCAGTGGTGGCGCGGACCAATGGGCCGTAACCCATCCGTTCGCTCCAGGGGCCGGTCGCGCCGAACGCGCTACTCTCGGCGAGCACGATGCGCGGATTGAGCGTTCGCAGCCGGTCGTAGGAAAATCCCAGCGAGGCAAGCGTTCCCGGTTTGAAGTTGGCGAACACGGCATCGGCGCCCGCGACCAGTCTCTCGAACAGCTTGGCGCCCGACGGATGGCGCAGGTCGAGTCCGAGGCCGTACTCGTTGCGGTGGGCCAACGCCCACGATCTGCTGGTCGCCTGGCCAGGTACCGTCTGCCGCAGCCCGTCGGGATATGCGGCGCTTTCGATCTTGATGACCTCCGCACCGAGGTCGGCGAACAGCCGGCCCAACTCCCCGCCTGCCACGATCACGCCGAGGTCCAGGATTCGCATGCCGGCGAACGGTCTGCCCGCGGCGCCGCCTGCCGACGAGGCAACGGACGGCTTTGTCGCCCATGCGGGCTCGTCCGCTCCTATCGATCGCGCGGGCCGGGCGTAACCGGCATGCTCACCGTCGACCACGAAAGGCCCGACGGGAATGGACACGCCGGCGTCAGGGCCGAGTTCGACGTCGGCGAGCGCCCCGACTTCGCGAAAATGCGCCGAGGACAACGCCTCCGCAGGTGTGAGCACAGCCGCAATCGGAATCCCACGGCGCTGACCGTCGGTCACCAGGTCGGCCATCGTCTTGGCGGCGACGAGATCCGCGATCGCGTCGTTCAATTCGCGCGACGCCGCGTATCGCGCCGCGATGGTGTCGAATTTCGGATCGGCGAACTGCTCCGGTTCGCCCAGCCACCCGTGCATGCCTCGCCACTGCCGTGGCGACAGCAGGCAGATCCGTACGTAACCGTCCTTGCACGGAAAGATCGGGTAGAGCTGTTGATTGCGCGGCCTACCCCGCCACAACTCGCTGGAAGGCTTCAGGCCGACGGCTGCCTGGCCTTCCGTCCCGAACGGCGGATCGAGAGCCTGGACAACCCCCTCGAACCGCGAAAAGTCGACGTATTCCCCTGCGCCGCACTGCAACCGGTGATAGTACGCGACCAGTGCAGCCCACGCTGCCTGCACAGCCGCGGTCGCCGACGCGACCCCCGACGGTGGCAACACCGGTGTTCCCGCGGTCGGCCCGGTCCGCGACAGCGCGGTGGACATGGCATACAACACGGGATCGGTCGCCCGCCACGACGCATACGGGCCGGTGGCGCCGAAATCGGTGACCGACAACGCAATCAAATGCTCGAACTGCCCGGCCAGTGCCACACATGAGGTGCCAAACGCGGCCGCGCCCGATGGATTGCCGCCGTCGACCACGATGTCGGCGGCGCCTGCCAGCGAGATCAACCGGTCACGGTCGACCGCGTTGTCCGGGTTCAGCACCGCGCTGCGCTTGTTCGCGTTGTGCAACGCGAAGGGAATGCTGGTGCCCGCCACACTGGGTAGCGCGTGGCGGGCCGCGCTACCGCCAGGGGGTTCGATCTTCAACACGTCGGCGCCGAGGTCGGCGAACAATCGGCTGACGGGGTCGGATTCCGCACCGCCGAGATCGAGCACCCGTAGCGCCTCGAGCAAGTGGCTCACTGTTTCAGCAGCCCTTCCACCCACTCGAGGTGGGCGTCGGTTCCGGTAGCTACATACATCAGGTCGACGAACGCGTCGGGGTAGCCGTTGTCGGCCAGCACCCGCACGGCATCTGCGACCTGATCCACCGAAGTGCCTTCGGCGACGTTGACCCGTACATAGGCGTGAATCGCAGACGGATCACGACCCGCCGCACGGGCCGCGTCGTCGATGGTCTGCCGCTGCCAATTGAGCATGTCCAGGCTGACGCCGCCGGGAACCTTTACCCCGGCCATCCAGCCGTCGGCGCGCTCGCCGATGCGCTTGAGCCCGGCCGGTGTGAACGCGCCGAGATAGATGGGCGGATGCGGCCGCTGCACAGGCTTGAGATTGATCCACGATTCGGGCACCGACCAACGCTCACCGGCATGGCGAACGGGGTTGGCGGTCCACGACGCAACAAGCGCGTCCAGGAGTTCGTCGAGTTGCGCGCCGCGGCGCCGAAACGGCGCACCCGCGGCCTGGTACTCCTCGGGTGACCAGCCGATCCCGAACCCCGGCAGCAGCCGACCACCGCTGATCACGTCGATGCTGGTCAATTGCCGGGCCAGCTGAACCGGCGGATACCAGGGTGCGACGAAGACACTGCAGCCCAGCTGCGCAGTAATGGTCGCCGTCGCGGCCACCGTCAACGCGATGAACGGATCCAGATTGGTGCGGAATTCCTCGGGAATGGTGTCCGCCCCGACGTAGCCAACCGTCGGATTGACGGCGGCCAGCAGGCGATCCCCTACCCAGAGGCTGTCGACACCGAGTTGTTCGGCCGTCGACGCGAAGCGGGCAAGCTCTCCGACATCCAGATGGGCGGACTCGCCGAACTGCGGCACCGCGAATCCCAGCACGACCGTCAGGCTAGTGGTTGAGGCTCCACGATTCGGGTACTAGGGCCCTACCTGCTGTCCACCCAACGAATCGACGATGAGCCAAGTGACCGCTCAAGCCTTGTCCCCCACACTTTCCGACGCCGAACTCGACCTCGTCAACGCCTATTGGCGGGCGGCCAACTACCTGTCGGTCGGCCAGATCTACATGTTGGACAACCCGTTGCTGCGCGAGCCGCTGGCGCCGGAGCACATCAAGCCCCGACTACTCGGACACTGGGGCACCACGCCAGGGCTCAACCTCATCTACGCGCACCTCAATCGTGTCATCCGCCATCGTGACCTCGACGTCATCTACATCGCGGGCCCAGGCCACGGCGGTCCAGGACTGGTGGCAAACGCCTACCTGGAGGGCACCTACAGCGAGATATATTCGGGCATCTCCGGAGACCTCGACGGAATGCGAAAGTTGTTCCGCCAGTTCTCATTTCCCGGCGGAGTGCCCAGCCACGTCGCAGCGGAGACACCTGGTTCGATCCACGAAGGCGGCGAGCTCGGTTACGCGCTGGTGCACGCATACGGCGCCGCGTTCGACAACCCGGACCTGGTGGTCGCATGCGTGATCGGCGACGGCGAGGCCGAAACCGGTCCGCTCGCCGCGAGCTGGCATTCCAACAAGTTCCTCAATCCTGTGACCGACGGCGCGGTGCTGCCGATCCTGCACCTCAACGGCTACAAGATCGCCAACCCGACGCTGCTGGCCCGCGTCCCGCAGGAGGAGCTCGAGTCACTGCTCTTCGGTTATGGCTACCGGCCGATCACGGTGGCCGGTGATGACCCCGCCAACGTGCACCAGCAGCTGGCCACCGCGTTGGACGAGGCATTCGATCAGATCGGCGCTATTCAGCAGGCCGCCCGGCTGGACGGCGAGACGGGCCGACCGCTGTGGCCGATGATCGTGCTGCGCACCCCAAAGGGATGGACGGGCCCAAAAGTGGTGGACGGCAAGAAGGTCGAGGGCACCTGGCGGTCACATCAGGTCCCTCTGTCCGAGACGCACACCCATCCCGAGCATCTGGCGCAGCTCGAGCAGTGGCTACGAAGCTACCGGCCGGAGGAGCTGTTCGATGGACAGGGCGAACTGCGGCCCGACCTGCAAGCCCTCGCCCCATCCGGGCAGCGCAGGATGAGTGCGAATCCGCACGCCAACGGCGGGCTGCTGTTGCGGGATCTGGACCTACCCGACTTCACCGACTACGCCGTCGTCGTGAAAAAGCCGGCGTCGGACACCGCTGAAGCCACCCGCGTGCTTGGCACATTCCTTCGCGACGTGATCGTCCGCAATCCCGATCGCTTCCGCCTGATGGGTCCCGACGAGACCGCGTCGAACCGGCTCTCGGCGGTGTTCGAGTCAACCGATAAAGCGTGGGTGGCCGAGACCGTGCCCGACGACGAGAACCTCGGGCCGGAGGGCCGCGTGATGGAGGTGCTCTCCGAGCATCTGTGTCAGGGCTGGCTGGAGGGCTATCTGCTCACCGGCAGGCACGGGCTGTTCAATTGCTACGAGGCATTCGTACACATCGTCGACTCGATGCTCAACCAGCACGCCAAATGGCTGACCCGCAACAGGGAGCTGCCGTGGCGGCGCCCGGTAGCATCACTGAATTATCTTCTGACATCACATGTTTGGCGTCAGGACCACAACGGGGCCTCGCATCAGGACCCTGGCTTCATCGATCATGTCGCCAACAAGCGGCCGGAGGTGGTGCGGGTCTATCTGCCGCCCGACGCCAACACGCTTCTTTCGGTGGCCGACCATTGCCTCCGCAGCCGCGACTACGTGAACGTCATCGTGGCAGGCAAGCAGCCGGCGTTGACCTACCTGGACATGGATGCCGCGATCGCACACTGCACCCGCGGGTTGGGCATCTGGGACTGGGCAGGCAACGCCGTTGGCGAGCCCGATGTGGTGCTGGCCTGCGCGGGCGACATCCCGACGTTGGAGACGTTGGCCGCCGCGGACATTCTGCGGCGGGAACTGCCTGACCTCGCCGTCCGAGTCATAAACGTCGTCGACATGATGCGGTTGCAACCCGAAAGCGAACATCCGCACGGCTTGTCGGACCACGAGTTCGACGCGTTGTTCACTACCGACAAACCCGTGATCTTCGCCTACCACGGCTACCCCTGGCTGATTCACCGGCTGACTTACCGCCGGGCCAACCACGCGCAGATCCATGTGCGGGGGTTCAAGGAGCGCGGCACCACGACGACCCCGTTCGACATGGTGATGCTCAACGACCTCGATCGGTTCCACCTGGTGCTGGACGTGATCGACCGGGTGGACGGGCTGGCCAACCGGGCCGCGGTGCTGCGCCAGCGGATGCTTGATGCTCGGCTGGCCGCCCGCCGCTACACCCGCGAGCACGGCGAGGACGACCCCGAAATCTCGGGTTGGACATGGGACTGAAGACCGCAAATCAGCAAACGGTTGGTGATGGCGCTCACCCGTATACTCGGGAGCGATGTCTGACCAGGCGGTAGTCCCGCATCCTCACCCGCTGGTCGGGCAGCTCTCTGCATTGCACCATTTCCGTACCTACGTCGATATCGGCGTGGTTGTCGTGGTGCTGGCGCTGACGAATTTGATCGCGCATTTCACGACGCCGTGGGCCAGCATCGCGATCGTGCCCGCAGCCGCGATCGGGCTGCTGGTTCTCGTTCGTTCGCGGGGCCTCGGTTGGGCCGAGCTCGGGCTGGGCCGCGAGCACTGGAAAGCGGGTGCGGGTTACGCAGTGGCCGCGGCCGCGATCGTGGCGTCAGTGATCGCGGTCGGCGCGCTGTTGCCCTGGACGCGCGACATGTTCATGAACAACAACTACGCAACGGTGTCCGGCGCGCTGATCGCGTCGATGATCATCATCCCGCTGCAAACGGTGATCCCCGAGGAGCTGGCGTTCCGCGGTGTACTGCACGGCACGCTGAACCGCGCGTGGGGCTTCCGGGGTGTCGCGGCCGCGGGCTCGCTGCTCTTCGGGCTGTGGCACATCGCCACGTCGCTGGGCCTGACCAGCAGCAATGTGGGCTTCACCCGGCTGTTCGGCGGCGGCCTGCTCGGCACCGTCGCTGGCGTGGTGCTGGCGGTGGCGGCGACGGCATTTGCAGGCTTCGTTTTCACGTGGCTGCGTCGGCGCAGCGGCAGCCTGATCGCTCCGATCGCGTTGCACTGGTCACTGAACGGAATGGGCGCGCTGGCGGCGGCCGTGGTCTGGCATCTTTCGACCTGACCGTCAGCGCGGCGCCGCCTTGCTCCTGGCGCGGAACGCGCGGTTCTTCAGCTTGTTGCCACACACCGCCATCTCGCACCACGCGCCGCCGTGGTTGCGCGACCGGTCGTAGAACGCCCACTGGCATTCGTCGTTCGCGCACGCCTTGAGTCGTTCCCAGGTGCCGTCGCGCTGCGCGTCGCGAATGATCAGCAGCAGCTCGACGAGTCGTTCGGGCGCGGAGTCGCCGTGTGCGCCAAGCAGCACCTCGCCGTCGTCGCCGACGTGCGCGCGTGCGGTGCCGCCCTCCGCAACCGTGCGCAGCACGCCAATGCCGATTTATTCGGTGGCGGACCGCCTGCGTTGTGTACCAACATCGCACGTAACGCCTCGCGCACAGCGCGGACGAGATCGAGGTCCGCATCGGATCAGCTCAACGTGCGGCGCCAGCAGTTTGTTGTCGACGAGCCACGGACGCGCGTCTGTCGGGTCCGCGAGCCGGTCTGAACCATCCGGCAGCTCGACGGTATTGACCAGCATCTGAACGAGCACCAGTGGCTCGGGCGCAGGTTTCGACTCATCGTCACCGGGCCACAGCTCAGGCCGCGCGGTCATGAGGTCAGGCTACCAATGCATGACCGGTATAACAACTTGACTGGTCACTCATGACCGCTGTAACGTGTTTGATAGTCACGAGAATATGTCGAGAGATTTAGCCGTTAGAGGTAGATGACCATGCCCAACAACAAGATTTCGCCGGACCTGTTTTCCGCCGCGAGTGACGTTCGCCGGCGGAGTGCTGAGCCGCGGCCGTCGCTGCTTGCGCGCGTGACGGCGCGGCTGAGGGCGTATCAGTTCGACAGACTGCTCGCCGTCGGCGCGCCTGCACCGGCAGGCAGCGCACTCGCGGCTCATCAGGCGCGGCTGACGTCGGTGGCCGAACGGGAGTCGATTGCATGGGCGCTGCGGCAGGCCGTGCACGACGCCCGTACGGGCGGCACACCGCGTGTCTATACGGATTCCGGTGCACGTCAACAACATTGCGGCGGCCGAGGATCTGATCGACGCCATCACTCTGCGGCTGCACTCACCGCGGGCGGTGAGTGCGCGTGGAATGGCGCGGCTGCGCGTCGTGCTGTCCGACGGATGCGGACCGATGTATGAGTCCGGTCGGGGTGATCTCAGCGGGCGGCTGGGCGCTGCGCTTGCGGCGCTCTAGACCGACAACACCGCCGCCCCAGCGACGCGGCCTTCGCTCAGATCCGAAAGCGCGGCATCGGCGCGACTGAGCGGATACTGCGGCGTGGTCACGTCGAGGTGGTGTTGTCCGGCGAACGCCAGGAACTCGCGGGCGTCGTTGCGGGTGTTGGACGTCACCGATCGCACTTGGCGCTCTTGGAAGAGGTGGCGTTCGTAGTTCAGCGTTGGGATGTCGCTGAGATGGATGCCTGCGATGGCGAGCGTGCCGCCGCGGTCGAGCGCCTCGAGGGCGGGCAGCGCCAGATCACCGACGGGCGCGAAGAGAATCGCGGCGTCCAGTGCCACCGGCGGACGATCGCTCGCACCCTGCGCTGACGACGCGCCGAGCGACAGCGCCAGCTCGCGGGCTCGCTCGCCGCGCGTCATGACGTGCACCTCCGCACCCTGCGCGATGGCCACCTGAGCGGTGAGATGCGCGCTGCCGCCGAACCCGTAGATGCCGAGCCTGCCGCCCGAAGGCAGGTTGGTGCGCAACAGTGACCGGTAGCCGATGATGCCGGCACACAGCAGCGGGGCCAGTTCGGTGTCGGAGTAGCCGGCGGGCAGGTGGTGTGCGAATGCCGCTGGGACGGTGGTGAATTCGGCGTATCCGCCGTCGGCATCCCAGCCGGTGTAGCGGGACTCGGGACAGAGGTTCTCGTCCCCACGGACGCAGAATTTGCAATGTCCACAGGTGTGCCGCAGCCATGCGACACCGACTCGATCACCGACAGCGAAGTCGTCTGCGTCCTCCCCGAGCGCGGCGACCTCCCCGACCACCTCGTGGCCGGGGATGACCCCCGGCAAGTGCACAGGCAGGTCACCTTCTGCGACGTGCAGATCGGTACGGCAGACACCGCAGGCGTGCACCGCGACAAGGAGCTCACCCGGTCCCGGCCGCGGCACCTCGACGGTGACGCGGTCCAGCGGATGGGTGGTCATCGGGCCCGGTCGTCGAACCCGCCATGCGCTCATCGTTGGGGCGGCCATCCTCCTATGGTGCTCGCCCGCCGAGAGTTATGCGCCCGCTACGTCTTTCGCTGCACCATCCCGACGATCCACAGCAGGATCACCGAACCGAGGACCGCGGTGAACAGTGTGAACCACCATCCGCCCGCAGCCGTATCCAGGAAGAAGCTGAGCAGGAATCCGCCGACCAGCGCACCGACGATGCCGATGACGATGTTCATCAGAATGCCCGAGCCGCCGCCCTTGACGATCTTGCCGGCCAGCCATCCGGCGATCGCCCCGATGATTATGTAGCCAATCCAGCCAACGCTCGTAAGCGTGGTGGAGCGGGCGAGAAATTCAGTTGCCGCAGTCACGTCCATCGCAGATCTCCCTGCCTGTCGCCGACCGAGCCCAGCGGCCGCTGGACCATGCTCGTAGGTATACCCGACGAGGGTAACGATTCGGGTTGTGAAATGGGCACGATCGTCAATTGTTTCCGCAGGTCACCGGCCTCCGAGCGCCCGATAGCGCTGGTGGGCAGTGGATCTGGGCGCGGAATTCGTAGGGAAAATCCGGATTCCTGATTGATCACAACGGCATAACCTGTACATAACAGGCCACGCCGGTGGAGGTACGGCGAGGAAGGGGTCAAGGATGAAAACACTTGTCGCGCTAGCGATCGGCGCGCTCGCCGCGAGCGGCATCGCACTGGCGGCTCCCGCCAACGCCGGATGCCAATCTGGTTGGACGCCATGGGGCGGCGGAGAGATCTGCGACGGACCCATCGCACCTGACGGGAACTTTCAGCGCTGCCAGTCCGTCGGCGTCCTCGGGTTCGGCGGCTCCATGCCCTGCTTCATAGTGAACGTCAACAACCTGAACGGCCAGCCGCCGTGGGTTGGCCCCTGAGGGCCAACCCATAGTTAGCCGTTAAGCCGGCGGCAGCATTCCCGGTGCGCTGTTCGGGTCAACCGGAACCGGCACACCGACGTTGGGGTTCTGGCCTGGCACATTCGTGCCGGGGGCCGGAGGTGGTGGCGGCGCGTTGGGATCCGGCTCCGGCGGAGGCGGCGGCGTCCACGGCCGGATCGACTGCGCCAGCGTGACTGCCTCGCCCTTCGGCACCGGGTTGTTCGCGGTGCCGAGCCAGACCACGAACCACCGCTCGGGCGTCCGCTGGCCGCGTGGCGTGCCGGCGGGTGTTGGCGCTCCGACCACGCCCGCCCAGATCTGGCCGACGGGCTTGGCCGGGTCGGTGAACTTCACCTCGTAGTACGACGCGACGCCGTCCATGCCCCCCGCATTCAGCGGGATGGTCTCCTGGTTGACGCGCGTGCCGGGGAACGGCATGAAGAACTCACCCATATCCGAAGCGAGCCGCTGGGCCGCCTTGGTGTTGTCGCTCTCGGCGCCGGCGAACAGCTTCAGGTCGAGTCGTCCGAGCAGCACGCTGGTGTCGTTGGGCGGCTGCGGGGGCTCCGGCGCGCCCGCTGGCGCAGGCGGCGGAATCTTGTTCAACAACGCCTGCCCGTAGGACAGCTGGGTTGCGTCGGCCACTTCCCAGCCCGCAGGCACCACATAGCTGAAGCCGCCGGCGGCATTGTCGACGCGGCCCGGCTCCGGCGCAGGCGGCGCGGGCGGAGGCGGCGGCGCGTTCGGGTCAGCCGGAGGTGGCGGCGGCGCATTGGGATCGGCCGGAGGTGGCGGCGGCGCATTGGGATCGGCGGGCGGAGGCGGTGCCGGAGCTTCGGGGGGCGGTCCCTGAAGGAATGTGTTGCCCGCCGGCGGCGGAGGCGGAGGGGGCGTGGGCTCGGGGTCCGCATTGGCGACCGACGGCAGTGTCAGTACCACCGCGGTGGCACCGGTCAGCGCAGCGATCGCCAGCGTCTTCGAGAGGCCCCTGCGGTGTTCAGAAATCGCGTCCGGCTGATCCATGGGGAAGAAACTACCGTGTAACGCCCGTGACGCAAGTGCGAGTTGCTCAAAAAGTGCTTGACTGAGAGATTGCTGTAACCGAAACATAGCTGAAAGCACCCTTTGCGGGCTGTTGCTGGCATGACGAGGCCCCCGCGCGTGGCGCGGGGTGATCGAACCCACTTACCCCCGTGGCTAATGGTCGACTCAAGCCGTTGATCGCACCGCCGAGCCGCAGCGTTACGGGCTCGGATGGACGGTGACCTCTTGGGCCTTCACCGAGAAGTAAACGCGATCACCGGGTGCCAGTCGCAAGTCGGCCACGGCTTCGGCGGTGATATCGGCGGCGAGCCCTGGCGCACCGTCGGGCTGTTCGTCGGCACGCACCCTGATCACGGATCCGCGGCTGTCGAGTTCTGCGACCGTCACCTCGACGGTGTTGCGGGGGCTGCCGCGCGGCTTGTCGCGGTACACGGCGACCGCCGCCGGGTTGAACAGCGCCACTGCCGACTCGCCCGCCACCAGGTCGGGCCCGGGGCTGCCGTGCCACGTCGCCCCCCATTGCGTCGTCAGCACGCCGTCGGCGTCCGAGGTGCCGCCTACCAGGTTCACTCCGGCGAACCGTGCGCCGAAGCGGCTGCGCGGTGTCGCCAAAACCGTTGCAGCCGGACCGGATTCGGCCATCCGCCCTTCTTCTAACACGAGCACCCTGTCAGCGAGGGTCAGAACATCGAGGAGGTCGTGGGTGATCAGCACCGCGGAGCGGCCGTCGCGGGCCAGCACGCGGCGCAACACCTTGCGCATCGCGGTGGCCGCGGCGACGTCCAGTCCGGCCAGCGGCTCGTCGAGCAGCAACACGTCGGGCTCGGCGGCCAACGCTCGGGCCAACGCCACCCGCTGCGCCTGCCCTCCCGACAGCTGCCGCGGCATCCGGTCGCCTAGTTCGGCTGCATCGACCTCGGCGAGCCAACGTGCCGCCGCCGCACGGGAACTGCGCGGGGCGAATGCGACGTTGCGGGTGACGCTCAGGTGCGGAAACAGCAGAGGGTCCTGAAGAAGCAGGCCGACGCGGCGATCGTGGGTAGCGACGTGAACTCCGGCCGCGGTGTCCGTCAGCACGCGTTGTCCGACACGCACGACGCCCCGGTCAGGCTGCACCAGCCCCGCGATCACGTGCAGCGCCGTCGACTTGCCGGCGCCGTTGGCGCCGAGCAGGGCCAGCACTTGACCGCCCGCGACGTCGAATTCGATGTCGACACCGCGATTTTCGACCACGGCCCGCACCGCAAGCTCGGTCATGACGCGTTACCAGGCATTGGTGCCCCGGATCTGGCGGCTGCCCAGCGCGATGACCACAACGGCGGCCACCACGACAAGCAGAAGGGACAGCGCGACGGCGGCGTCGGGGTCACTTTCGCGCTGCAGGTAGATCTCCAACGGCAGGGTTCGAGTGACGCCCTCTCGGGAGCCGGCGAAGGTCAGTGTCGCGCCGAATTCACCCAGTGACCGCGCGAATGCCAGCACCGCACCGGAGATCAGGCCCGGCGCCAGTAGCGGTAACGAAACCCGCCACCACACCGTTGTGGGCCGCGCTCCGAGCGTGGCAGCGACGATCTCGTAGTCGGCTCCCGCCGTGCGGGCGGCGCCTTCCAGCGCGATGACCAAGAACGGTAACGACACGAAGGTTTGCGCCAGCACCACGGCCGTTGTCGTGAAAGCGATCTGGATGCCGGCGGCGCTGAGGTACTCCCCGATCAGCCCGAGCCGGCCGAACGCATACAGCAGTGCGATTCCGCCGACCACCGGCGGCAACACCAGGGGCAGCAGGATGAGCGGCCTGGCGAGCCGCACCAGCCGGGAGTCGCTGCGTGCCAGCACCAGTGCCATCGGCACGCCAAGCAGCACACACAGTGCAGTGCTGGCCGCCGCGGTCTCGAGACTCAGCCGCAGCGCTGCCGTCGAGGAGTTGCTGGCGATGAGTGACCAGAAGTGCGGCCAGTCCACCCTGGCGGCGACCGCGATCAGCGGCACGACCACGAACAGTGCCCCGATCGCGGCGGGAAGGTAGATCCAGCGGGGCAGCCCGGATGAGGTGCTCTGCTGCACAGATCAAGACCCTATGGCAGTTTGACCGAACTGTTGCCGTGTCGAACGCGTGCCGAGTTTCATCCCTAGCTACTGTCCAGTAACATGACGCTCACTCGCTGGGTTCAGCGTTGAACACGAGCAGGAGGTCATGGTGATGGAGGTGCTCGTCACCGGCGGCGATACCGATCTGGGACGCACGGTTGCGGAGAGCTTCCGCGATGCGGGCCACCGAGTTGTGATCGCCGGCGCACGCCGCGACGACCTTGAGGTCGCCGCCAAGGAGCTTGACGTCGACGCGATCGTGCTCGACAACACCGACCCGGCGGCCCTCGAAGAGGCGCGCGGGCAGTTCCCGCACCACCTGGACACCATCGTCAACGTCCCTGCTCCGCGCTGGGATGCTGGCGACCCGCGCACCTACTCGCTGGCCGACCTCGCCGCGGCATGGCGCAACGCCTTGGACGCGAACGCCGTTTCGGCGGTGCTGACCGTGCAGATCCTCGGCGATCACCTGCGCTCTGGCGGCTCGATCGTCACCGTCATCCCCGAGCATCCCCGCGAGGGCAGCGCCGAAGCCGCCGTGAAGGCCGCGGTTTCGGACTGGACCGCTGGGCAGGCAACGCACTTCGGTACTCGGGGCATCACCGTCAACGCGGTGGCATCCGGACGCAGCGCCGAGCCGGGTTACGACGGCCTGTCCCACACTCCGGCGCCGGTCGCCGCCGAGATCGCCCGGCTGGCGTTGTTCCTCACCACGCCCGCGGCGCGGCACATCACCGGCCAGACGTTGCACGTCAGCCAGGGTGCACTCGCAAACTTCGGCTGAATATTCCCAGGTTCGCCGATAGCTAAACGGGGTGACCGCCCCGCTTAATTGTGGTTACGTGAAGTCCCGTGGCCATCAAACTTGGACTTCAGATCCCGAACTTCTCGTACGGCACTGGCGTCGCGGAACTCTTCCCCACCGTGATCGCCCAGGCGCAGGAGGCGGAGGCGGCAGGCTACGACTCCGTCTTCGTGATGGACCACTTCTATCAACTGCCCGGCCTCGGCACCCCGGACCAGCCGATGCTGGAGGCCTACACCGCGCTTGGCGGACTGGCCACGGCGACCGAGCGCGTGCAGTTGGGGACGCTGGTCACCGGTAACACCTATCGCAACCCCACGCTGCTGGCCAAGGCCATCACGACGCTCGACGTCATCAGCCAGGGCCGCGCCATCCTCGGCATCGGCACCGGCTGGTTCGAACTCGAGCACCAGCAACTGGGCTACGAGTTCGGCACCTTCACCGACCGTTTCAACAAGCTCGACGAGGCGCTGCAGATCATCCTGCCGATGATCAAGGGCGAACGCCCGACGTTCTCAGGGAAGTACTACCGAACAGAGGAAGCCATGGCCAATCCACGCTTCCGCGACCACATCCCGCTGATGATCGGCGGCAGCGGCGAGAAGAAGACAATTCCGTTGGCCGCCAAATACTTTGACCATCTGAACATCATCGCCGGGTTCGACGAGCTGCCGCGCAAGGTCCAGGTGGTCAAGGATCGCTGCGAGGAGATCGGCCGCGACCCCGCGACTTTGGAGACCAGCATGCTGGTGATCGCGGTGATCGACGAGAACGTCACCGCCGACTTGGTCCCCGACGACTTCAAGCAGCAGGCCGTCGTCGGTAGCCCCGAATCGGTGGCCGACCAGATCAAGACGAAGGTGCTCGACGTGGGTGTGGGCGGCGTCATCCTCAGCCCCGTGACGAACCTCACCGGGTATCAGCCCGGCGGCGTCACCGCGGTGGCCGAGAAGCTGAAGCCGCTCCTCTCGGGCTAAACCCATCGAGACGTGGCAAATCTCACCACTCTGCGGGGATGCGCGGCGACTACCCTAGTGTCTGTATAAGTGCACGTGTAGTCCGTCGAGGAGCCCAAAATGAGCCATCCCGGAGCTACTGCAACTGATCGACACAAAGTCGTCATCATCGGTTCAGGATTCGGGGGTCTGAACGCCGCCAAGGCGCTCAGGCGCGCCGATGTCGAGATCAAGATGATCGCCAAGACAACGCACCACCTGTTCCAGCCGTTGCTCTATCAGGTCGCCACCGGCATCATCTCGTCTGGCGAAATCGCCCCGCCCACGCGGATTATTCTGCGCAATCAGAAGAACGCGCAGGTCCTGTTGGGCGACGTGACGCATATCGACCTGGCGCACAAGACGGTCAAGTCCGAGCTGCTCGGCCACACCTACGTCACACCATTCGACAGCCTGATCGTCGCGGCAGGCGCGGGCCAGTCCTACTTCGGCAATGATCATTTCGCCGAGTGGGCGCCCGGCATGAAGTCCGTCGACGACGCGCTGGAGCTTCGCGGCCGCATCCTCGGCGCATTCGAGCAGGCCGAGCGGTCCAGCGATCCGGCGCGCCGCGAAAAGCTGTTGACGTTCACCGTCGTCGGCGCGGGCCCCACTGGTGTCGAGATGGCCGGGCAGATCGCCGAACTCGCAGACCATACGCTCAAAGGTGCGTTCCGCCACATTGATTCGACGCAGGCACGGGTGATTCTGCTCGACGCGGCACCCGCCGTGCTGCCGCCGATGGGCGAAAAGCTGGGCAAGAAGGCACAGGCGCGCCTTGAGAAGATGGGTGTTGAGATCCAGCTCGGCGCGATGGTCACCGACGTGGACCGCAACGGCCTCACGGTCAAGGACTCCGACGGCACCGACCGCCGCATCGAATGCGCCACCAAAGTGTGGTCGGCAGGTGTATCCGCCAGCCCCCTTGGTCGCGACCTTGCCGCGCAGTCCGATGTCGAGATCGACCGGGCGGGGCGGGTCAAGGTGCTTCCCGATCTGTCGATCCCTGGTCACCCCAACGTGTTCGTCGTCGGCGACATGGCCGCGGTCGAGGGTGTCCCTGGCATGGCGCAGGGAGCGATTCAGGGTGCTAAGTATGCGGCGAAGGCCATCAAGGCCGAACTGAAGGGCGCCAACCCTGAAGATCGTGAGCCGTTCCAATACTTCGACAAGGGCTCGATGGCGACGGTTTCGCGCTTCTCCGCGGTCGCCAAGATCGGCCCTCTCGAGTTCGGCGGCTTCATTGCCTGGCTCGCCTGGCTGGTGCTGCACCTGGTGTACCTCGTCGGCTTCAAGACGAAGATCACCACGCTGCTGTCCTGGACGGTGACCTTCCTGTCAACCGCGCGCGGGAACCTGACCATTACCGAGCAGCAGGCCTACGCACGAACGCGAATCGAAGAGCTCGAGGAGATCGCCGCCGGGGTGCAGGAAACCGAGAAAGCTGCCAGCTAGAGCCGCTGTCCCTGCCACGTTGAAAGGCAGCCCCCGCCCGCCAATGCAAGCGTGACGCCGGCTGTCTCGACATCACGGTCGGGATAGTGCAATTCGCTGATGCACGCCATCGGCGTCCCCAGCTCGTCGTCGGCCACCGATCCGTTGCCGAGCTCGATGCGGTGTCGCAGCAGCGGCAAGCCGTCCACGTCGGCGTGAAGCAGGCCCGACCAGAATCCTTGCCGCTCATCGGATCTGCCGATCTGGATGCGCTCGCGCAGCCGAACTCGGCCATCGCCCGCCAGGTCCACCCGGGTCGATGTGAAATGGCGCGATGTGGCGGCGACGACGGTCGGCTGCGGGTCGATGTCGAGATCGCCCGCCACCTCGAGTGTCCACAACGCATGCGACTCGGTAGTGCTCGGACCCGGCAGAGTCACCGTCGCCGCGGCGGTGCGGACGCGCAACCGGGCGCCCGCCTCCACCACCACACGGATGTTGATCGCGTCGCCGCCGAGCGGGGTGGCCGCCATCGACACCAGGTGCACCGTGTCCGGTTCAGTGCGCCGCGCCGCGACTGCTCCCCCGCACTCGATGCGTGGCTGACGGTCGCGGGATGCGACGAGGAGGACGTCGGACCTCATTGCACCGGAACCCGAAGCTGTTCGCGCACCCAGGCCAGCACCGCTGTCGCGGCGGGGTCCTGAGTCAGCGAGATCAGCACGGTTGGCCTGTCCGCGCGGACCTTGGCCGCGTCGCGGCGCATCACCTCGAGGTCTGCACCGACCATCGGGGCGAGGTCGGTCTTGTTGACCACCAACAGATCCGAGTAGGTGACGCCGGGGCCGCCCTTGCGTGGCACCTTGTCGCCGCCTGCCACGTCGACGACGAAGATCTGCACGTCGACCAGCCCTGAGGAGAAGGTCGCCGTCAGGTTGTCACCTCCCGATTCGACCAGGATCAGATCGAGGCGGTCATTGCGAGCGACCAGATCGTCGATGGCGTCGAGGTTGGCGGTGATGTCGTCGCGGATCGCGGTGTGCGGGCATCCGCCCGTCTGCACGGCGGCAATCCGCGCATCTGGCAGCACGGCATGGCGGCGCAGGAAGTCGGCATCTTCTGTGGTGTAGATGTCGTTGGTCAGCACGGCCAGCGACAGTTCATCACGCAGCTGTCTGCACAGCGCCGCCACGAGCGCGGTCTTGCCGGAGCCCACCGGACCGCCGACGCCGATGCGCAGCGCCTCACCCGGTTCCCGGTGCCGCTTGGGTCGTTCGATGTGTTTGTGGGGTTCGCCGTCGAGAAAATGCGGTGGCATAGAGGGTTCTGGCCTTTCAGGAGACGAACAGCGGTCGTTCGCGTTGGCTGTGCCGTTGCGCCAGCAGGTCGAGGAGTGGGTCGGAAAGGTCGGCGAGGTCCTTGGCCGCCTCGGCTGCGGTCTGCTCGCACAGTGCCGACAGTTCGAAGGTGACAGCGGCGACGTCACCGGGGTCAAGGGCAAGCAGTCGCTGCGCGGCCGTCGCGGAACCGGTCATCGTGGTGTAGACGACGGACAAGGCGGTGTGATCGGGGTTCAGCCCGCTGACATCTCCGACCGCACCCGCCGCGACCGCAAGATGCGGGGTCGTCCCGAGCGCTTCCCACCCTCCGTCGGGCCAGACGCGGCGCGCAAGCCGTGCGAGGCCGCGGCCCTGGGCCCGCGACGCCTTCCTCGCGGCGGGAGCCGGTGTGCGGGCATCGGTTTCGTGATCGGCGTCCTGGATCGACAGTGTGCCGGCATGCACCGCGGCGGCCAGCGACGCCGTCACAAGCCCGGTGGTGCGGATCCGCCTTCGAAGGAAGGCCCGCAGCGTTGCGAGGTCGACGACCTGACCGCTGGTGACCGCTTCCTCGACGCCGCCGGAGTGCACATGCCCGCCCGTTGGCAGCCGCGAGTCGGCCAATGCTAAGAGGGTCGCCAAGCTGGTCATCAGAACAGGAAATACCTTTGCGCCATGGGCAATTCAGCAGCAGGCTGCTCTTGCCATACCTCGCCGTCGATGCGGACGGTGAACGTATCGGGATCGACCTCGATGTGGGGCAGTGCATCGTTGAGCGGCATGTCGGACTTGCGGACTTTGCGGACGTCCTTGACCGCGACCAGCCTGCGGTTGACGGCGAGGCGATCGGCCAGTCCGTCGTCAACGGCTTGCTGAGACACGAAGTGCACCGAGGTGGCCGCCGCCGCTGCGGGTGCGGCGCCGAACATCGGCCGCGGCAGCACAGGTTGCGGCGTCGGGATCGACGCATTGGCGTCTCCCATTGCGGCCCACGCGATCATGCCGCCCTTGATCACCGCGTGCGGTCGTACACCGAAGAATGCCGGCTCCCACAACACCAGATCGGCGAGCTTGCCGACCTCGATCGAGCCGATCTCGTGCTCAAGCCCGTGTGCGATGGCCGGGCAGATCGTGTACTTGGCGACATAGCGGCGGGCACGGTTGTTGTCGGCCTTGCCGTCACCGGGCAGTGCGCCTCGACGCCGCTTCATCACATGCGCGGTCTGCCACGTGCGGATCACCACCTCGCCGATGCGGCCCATTGCCTGCGCATCGCTGCCGATCATCGAGACAGCGCCGATGTCGTGCAGCAGATCCTCGGCGGCGATGGTCGACGGCCGGATGCGGCTCTCGGCAAACGCGAGATCCTCCGGGACACTGGGATTCAGGTGATGACACACCATGAGCATGTCGAGATGCTCGTCGAGAGTGTTGACGGTGTGCGGCCGCGTCGGGTTGGTGGAACTCGGCAGCACGTTCGCGTGCGAGACGACCGTGATGATGTCGGGTGCGTGCCCACCGCCTGCTCCCTCGGTGTGATACGCGTGGATCGCCCGGCCCTTGATCGCGGCGAGGGTGTCCTCGACGAAGCCGGCCTCGTTGAGGGTGTCTGAGTGCAGATTCACCTGCACACCCGCCGCGTCCGCAACGGTAAGGCACGCGTCGATGGCCGCGGGTGTGGTTCCCCAGTCCTCGTGCAACTTGAATCCCGCTGCGCCTGCCCGCAGTTGCTCCCACATGGCGTCCGCGCTGACGGTGTTTCCCTTGCCGAGCAGTGCGACATTGAGCGGCCACGAGTCCAGCGATTCCAGCATCCGGGCCAGGTGCCAGTCCCCCGGCGTCACGGTGGTGGCCTTACTGCCCTCGGCCGGGCCCGTGCCGCCCGCGATGATCGTGGTGATGCCGCCGCCGATGGCCTCCTCCATGATCTGCGGGCAGATCAAGTGGACGTGGCAGTCGATTCCGCCCGCCGTGACGATGCGACCGTTGCCGGCGATGATCTCAGTCGACGGCCCTACCACCAAGTCGGGGTGCACGCCGCTCATGATGTCGGGGTTCCCCGCCTTGCCGATCGCGGCGATGCGGCCATCACGTATGCCTATGTCGGCCTTGATGATTCCCCAATAGTCGATGATCACCACGCCGGTGATCACGGTGTCGGGCGCACCGTCGGCACGGGTGGCCCGGCCCTGCCCCATCGATTCACGCAGCACCTTGCCGCCACCGAAAACGGCTTCGTCGCCTGCCAGTCCCGGTCCTCCGCTGCGGTCCTCGGTGATCTCGACGAACAGGTCGGTGTCGGCCAGTCTGATCCGGTCGCCGGTCGTCGGCCCGAACAATGCGGCGTATCGGGCACGGGACAGCTGGGTCACGAGGCGTCCAGCCGTCCTGGCGGGGTGAGCGACAGCCCATGGACCTCGCGGGTGCCGCTCAGCGGAACCAGCGAGACATGTTGGACGACACCGGGTTCGAAGCGCACAGCGGTCCCTGCTGGAATGTCCAGGCGGTGACCGTGGGCGGCGTCGCGGTCGAAGTCCAGCGCGGCGTTGGCCTGAGGCAGGTGCACGTGGCTGCCGACCTGCACGGGCCGGTCAGCGGTGTTGACGACCTCCATTGCCAGTCGCTGCGCGCCGGGGTTGATCTCTATATCCCCTTCGCCGTGCACAATCTCGCCGGGGATCATGCGATCGGGTGGTGGACGGTGACGAGCTTGGTGCCGTCAGGGAATGTCGCCTCCACCTGGACGTCGTAGAGCATCTCGGGCACCCCGTCCATCACATCGTCGCGGGACAGCACCTCGCGGCCGCTGATCATCAACTCGGCGACCGTGCGTCCGTCGCGGGCACCCTCGAGGAGATGGTCGGTGATCACCGCAATCGCCTCGGGGTGATTGAGCTTGAGGCCGCGGGCCTGACGTCGGCGCGCGAGTTCGGCGGCATACGACAGCAGCAGCCGGTCCTGTTCATGCGGGGTCAGGAGCATAGTGCGGGATATTGCCACGGTGCGCCGCAGTCGGCAGCGCGGGCGATTCCGGCTCTTATTCGGCGGGGATGTTCTGCAGCCGAACCTGGCCGCGGGCAACCACCCGGTCGTTGTCGTCGATGATGGTGACCAGCCACAGCTGCTGGCGACGGCCGCGGTGAATCGGCGTCGACACCGCGGTGACCGTGCCCGTCGAGATTGCGCGCAGGAAGTCGGTGTTGTTGTTGACCCCGACGACCGTGCCGCCGCCGTGTTCGGCCAGCCAGACACCACCGGACATGCTGGCAACACTCTCGACGATCGAGCAGTACACCCCGCCGTGCACGATGCCCGCGATTTGCAACAGCTTGTCTTTGATCTCCAGCCGCGCCTGTCCGCCGTCGGGCGTGAGCTTGATGTATTCGAGGCCGATCTCGTTGTCGAATCCCTTGCCGAGTTCGGCGGTCACTTCCGTCGTCACGAGATTGTGTCTACAGCACTAAGACTCGAGAAAGCGGACGGGCCCCGCGCAGATTGCGCGGGGCCCGTCCTTCGAGTGGACCGGGAGTCTCTGCAGCCCTCAGGACTCCGGTGCGGTCCGGTAGTTCGGTCTTGGTAGGCAAAGCATAGGCAAGGCTGCCCTAATTAAGCAAGGCCTTCCTCGCAGTAGCCCTGGTGGCGCCGCGGACCGGCAGACCGAATCCGACCAGCGCGTCGAGGACCGCCTGGGCACGCCGCATGCTGGTCACCTCGCTCGAACCGGCGAGCATCGGCACCTGCGTCGCGGCGCTGACCACTGCCCCTCCGACGATGTGCCACATCGACGCGACGGACATGGCGCCACCGCAGACCTCATGCAACCGGGTGAACAGCGGCTCCAGCGCGCGATGGCTGCGGTGGGCGACCCAAGTGGCCAATGCCGCCTCGTTGGGCAGGCCGACGATGCCGGCCGAGGAGACTCCATACTGCAGTGCCGGATCGTCCGGCAGCGCCCGCAGCTTCGGGTCAACGACGCCGACCCAGTCGATCGCACCTTCTGAGTCCACGTGCACCCAGAGGTTCTCAAGGCCGGTGTCCCACGCGCGTCCTTCGAGCACGAGCAGCGGCACCACGCGCCCGACGACGACGTGGGCCAGCGTGGCCGCCAACTGCTGAGCCACCGCGGCGCGATTGTCGGTTTCCTCGGCGGCGATGTCGAACATCGCACGCAGCCGATCGGTCGTCACGGCATCGGCCAGCGGCCACCACCGCCTGCGCGACAGATCGCCCATCACGGCGACGCCGTACACGCGCGGACAGTCGGGATAGAGCTCGCGCAGCCGCCGACTCGATTCGTGCAGCGGCAGGGTCCGCCTGATCGCCATGCCCGCGATGAGCGGATCTTCGATCACGACCGTCATGGCACCTCCCGAAGTTGAGTTAGGTTAGCCTTACTATAGTCATGAGCGTCGAGGGAGCTACCCCCTGTGACTGGACTCACAGGGTCGTGACAAGCGGCGATGACCATTGTCGGAACATTCGGGCCCGGCACGGAAGTAGTTCCAGCGCGACGGATACGACGCAACGTAGTAACCCCGTAGTACCCTGGATTTACTGCCCCTAGGAGATGAACGGAACATGGCAAAGTTGACGCGTCTGGGGGAACTCGAACGCGCTGTGATGGACCACCTCTGGTCCTCCGCCGAGCCCCAAACCGTGCGCCAAGTCCACGAGGCACTGGCGGCCCAGCGCGATCTGGCGTACACGACGATCATGACCGTGCTGCAGCGGCTGGCGAAAAAGAACCTCGTGGTGCAGCACCGCGACGATCGGGCGCACCGGTATGCACCTACGCACGGCCGAGATGAGCTGGTCGCCGGCCTGATGGTCGACGCGCTCGACCAGGTCTCGGACTCGGGCAGCCGGGAGGCCGCCTTGGTGCACTTCGTCGAACGAGTCGGTGCCGACGAAGCCGCCGCGCTGCGCCGCGCACTGGCCGAGTTGGAGAGCAAGCACAGCGAATCACCGCCCACTGGTAATCCGGGCACCGGCTGAGGGAGACTTACAGCGTGTCCGCGCTGGCCTTCACCATCGTCGCGCTGGTCCTGTCGGGACCAGTCCCGGCAATGCTGGCGCGGGCAACCTGGCCGACGCGTGCACCGAGGGCCGCGATCGTGTTGTGGCAGTCCATCGCCATCGCCGCCGTATTGTCGGCGTTTTCGGCAGGCATTGCGATCGCCAGCAGGCTGTTCATGCCAGGACCTGACGGCCGCCCCACCGCCACCATCACCAGCGAGATCGCGGCGCTGGGCTGGCCGCTGTGGACGACCTACGTCATTGTCTTCGCGATCACCCTGGTGATCGGGGCGCGGCTGACCTTCGCGTTTGTGCAGGTCGCCATCGCCACCCGCCGCCGCAGGGCGCACCACCGAATGGTCGTCGACCTGGTCGGTAAGTCGCAGGGCAACCACCTGCGGATCCTCGACGTGAAACAACCGCTGGCCTACTGCCTGCCGGGTGTGCGCAGCCGTGTCGTGGTCAGCGAGGGTGCGGTGAATGCGTTGGCCGACAACGAGATGGCGGCGATCCTCACCCACGAGCGCGCGCACCTGCGGGCCCGCCACGACCTGGTTCTGGAGATGTTCACTGCGGTGCACGCCGCCTTCCCCCGATTCGTCCGTAGCGCCCACGCGCTACACGCCGTCCGGCTGCTCATCGAACTGCTCGCCGACGACGCGGCCGTGCGCGCTGCGGGCCCAACTCCCCTGGCGCGCGCCCTTGTCGCCTGCGCGTCCGGACACACCCCTTCCGGAGCTCTGGCCGCGGGCGGTCCGACCACCGTGCTGCGGGTGCGTCGCCTCGGCGGGCGACCCAACAGCCGCGTCCTCGCGGCAACCGCCTACCTCGCCGCTGCCGCCGTGCTCGTGGTGCCCACTGTCGCGCTGGCAGTGCCATGGCTGACGGAGCTTCATCGATTGTTCATCGCATAATCATTTCCGCCGTAAAAGCTGCTGTGCCACAACAAAAAACGAAAGGCTGCCCGAATGAGCTCGTCTGCAAACTCTGACACGACCGGGACCGCTCAGATCGGGGTCACCGGCCTGGCCGTGATGGGGTCCAACCTCGCCCGCAACTTCGCCCACCACGGATACACCGTGGCGCTGCACAACCGGTCGATCGCCAAGACCGATGCGCTACTGGAGGAGCACGGGTCGGAGGGCAACTTCGTGCGCAGCGAGACCATTCCGGAATTCCTTGCCGCCCTGGAAAAGCCACGCCGGGTGATCATCATGGTCAAGGCCGGCGACCCGACCGACGCTGTGATCAACGAGTTGGCCGACGCGATGGAAGAGGGCGACATCATCATCGACGGCGGCAACGCGCTTTATACCGACACCATCCGTCGGGAGAAGGCGATCCGCGAGCGCGGACTGCACTTCGTCGGCGCGGGCATCTCCGGCGGTGAAGAGGGCGCGCTCAACGGGCCGTCGATCATGCCCGGTGGTCCCGCCGAGTCGTACAAGTCGCTCG
This sequence comes from uncultured Actinomycetota bacterium, assembly GCA_963766465.1. Taxonomy (GTDB): domain Bacteria; phylum Actinomycetota; class Actinomycetes; order Mycobacteriales; family Mycobacteriaceae; genus Mycobacterium. Next base: position 115,901 of record CAVXZT010000006.1, on the reverse strand, counting down.
GTCCGCTGCTTGAGGAGATCTCCGCACACGTCGACGGCGTGCCCTGCTGCACGCATATCGGCCCCGACGGATCCGGCCACTTCGTCAAGATGGTGCACAACGGCATCGAATACTCCGATATGCAGCTCATCGGCGAGGCCTACCAGCTGCTGCGCGACGGGCTCGGCAAGTCCGCAGGTGAGATCGCCGATGTCTTCGCCGAGTGGAACAAGGGCGACCTGGACAGCTACCTCATCGAGATCACCGCCGAGGTGCTGCGTCAGACCGACGCCAAGACCGGCAAGCCGCTGGTCGACGTCATCCTCGACGAGGCCGAGCAGAAGGGTACCGGCCGCTGGACCGTCAAGTCCGCGCTCGACCTAGGCGTCCCCGTCACCGGCATCGCCGAGGCGGTGTTCGCCCGTGCGCTGTCGGGTTCCGTCACTCAGCGCAAGGCAACCACCGGTCTGGCATCGGGCGACCTCGGCGAAAAGGCAAGTGACGCCGAGAAGTTCACCGAGGATGTCCGCCAGGCGCTCTACGCGTCGAAGATCGTCGCCTATGCGCAGGGCTTCAACCACATCCAGGCGGGCAGCGCCGAGTACGACTGGGGCATCACCCCTGGCGACCTCGCCACCATCTGGCGCGGTGGCTGCATCATCCGGGCGAAGTTCCTCAACCGGATCAAGGAAGCATTCGACGAGGACCCGGACCTGCCGACTCTGATCGTCGCGCCGTACTTCCGCAGCGCGATCGAGTCGGCTATCGACAGCTGGCGCCGCGTCGTCGTCACGGCCACAGAGCTCGGCATCCCGATCCCCGGTTTCAGCTCGGCCCTGTCCTATTACGACGCGCTGCGCACCGAGCGGCTGCCGGCGGCGCTCACCCAGGGCCTGCGGGACTTCTTCGGTGCCCACACCTACGGGCGCATCGACGCTGACCGCGATCAGAAGTTCCACACGCTCTGGAGCGGGGACCGCAGCGAGATTCCGGCCTAACCTGGATGCCGTGAGGTTTCTTGAAGGGCATCCCCCGCCCTACGACCTGACCTACAACGACGTCTTCATCGTCCCTGGACGATCGGATGTGCAGTCGCGGTTCGACGTCGACCTCTCGACGCACGACGGGTCGGGCACCACCATCCCGGTGGTGGTGGCGAACATGACGGCGGTGGCAGGCCGCCGGATGGCCGAAACGGTGGCCCGTCGCGGCGGCATTGTGGTTCTGCCCCAGGACCTTCCCAACACTGCGGTGAAGGAGATGGTCGACTTCGTCAAGAGCCGCGATCTGGTCGTCGACACCCCGGTCGTGCTTTCGCCCGACGATTCGGTGTCGGATGCGACGGCGCTGATCCACAAGCGCGCGCACGGCGCGGCTGTCGTGGTGTTCGAGGGTCGCCCGATCGGGCTGGTCACCGAGGCCGGCTGCGTCGGAGTCGACCGGTTCACCAGGGTCCGCGACATCGCGATATCCGATTTCGTCACCGCCCCGGCGGGCACCGACCCGCGCAAGGTGTTCGATCTGCTCGAACACGCGGCGGTGGACGTCGCGGTGATGACCGAGCCAGACGGCAGCCTGGCCGGCGTACTGACCCGCACGGGGGCGATTCGGGCCGGTATCTACACACCCGCCGTCGACGACAAGGGCCGGTTGCGGATCGCCGCCGCGGTCGGCATCAATGGTGATGTCGGAGCGAAGGCCCGCTCGCTCGCCGAGGCAGGTGTCGACCTGCTCGTGATCGACACCGCGCACGGCCATCAGCTCAAAATGCTCGACGCGATCAAGTCGGTGTCGTCGCTCGACCTCGGGCTACCGCTGGCCGCGGGCAATGTGGTGTCCGCGGAGGCCACCCGCGACCTGATCACCGCCGGCGCGTCGATCGTCAAGGTCGGCGTCGGACCCGGCGCGATGTGCACCACGAGGATGATGACCGGCGTCGGCAGGCCACAGTTCTCCGCCGTCGTCGAATGTGCTTCGGCGGCAAGGCAACTCGGTGGGCACGTATGGGCCGACGGAGGCGTCCGGCACCCCCGCGACGTTGCGCTGGCGCTGGCGGGCGGTGCCGCGAACGTGATGATCGGCTCATGGTTCGCAGGCACCTACGAATCGCCGGGCGATCTGATGCGCGACCGCGAGGACCAGCCGTACAAGGAGAGCTACGGCATGGCGTCCAAACGCGCCGTCGCCGCCCGCACATCGGCCGACAACCAGTTCGACCGCGCCCGAAAGGCGTTGTTCGAGGAGGGCATCTCGACCTCGCGGATGGGGCTGGATCCCTCCCGTGGCGGGGTCGAGGACCTGCTCGACCACATCACCTCCGGCGTGCGCAGCACATGCACCTACGTCGGCGCCGCGACCATCGCCGAACTCCACGAGAAGGTGGTCCTAGGGGTGCAATCCGCTGCGGGGTTCGCCGAAGGCCACCCGCTGCCCACCGGATGGTGAGGTCGTCGACCGGCAGGGACGGCTAACATAGGGCATTCGTTGCCGACCAAGCGAAAGGGAACACGTGCCGCAGGCACCCGTGGAGGCTCACGGTTCTGAGCCGGGCTTCGCGGCCCAGCGGCCATCCGACGAGCCCTCCGACGCGGAACCCTCCCCTAGTCGGCCGGGCAAGAGGCCCGGCGCATTTTCGGTGCACACGCGATGAGCGGCATGTTCATCGCACTCGCGCTCCTGGCATTCGTGGTGCTGACAGCGGGCACCGCCGTATTCGTCGCCGCCGAGTTCTCGCTGACAGCCCTGGAACGCAGCACTGTCGATGCGAACGCGCAAACCGGCGGTCGCCGCGACAAGCTCGTGCAGCGGGCGCATCGCACGTTGTCGTTCCAGCTCTCCGGCGCCCAGGTTGGTATTTCGATCACCACGCTGATCACCGGATATCTCGCCGAGCCGCTGGTTGCGCGTCTGCTCGAGCCGGTCTTCATGGCGACGTCGTTGAGCCCTGGTGTTTCCGGCGGGCTGGCGTTGGCGCTGGCGCTCTTGATCGCCACGTCGGTATCGATGGTGTTCGGCGAGCTCGTCGCCCAGTATCTCGCGGTGGCAAAACCGTTGCCGGTCGCTCGCGTGGTGGCTGGTCCGCAAGTGCTTTTCTCGATGCTGTTCACGCCGCTGATTCACTTGACGAACGGCACGGCGAACTGGATCTTGCGCAGGCTCGGCATCGAACCTGCCGAGGAGTTGCGCTCGGCCCGGTCACCGCAGGAGCTCGGTTCGCTGGTCCGCAACTCTGCTCGACGGGGATCGCTGGACCCGGTCACCGCGACACTGGTGGACCGATCGCTGCAGTTCGGCTCGCGGACGGCCGAGGAACTGATGACGCCACGAACAGAGATCGTGACCCTCGAGGTCGACGACACAGTCGCCGACCTGGTGGATGCGGCGATCCGGACGGGTTACTCGCGATTCCCGATCGTGGAGGGCGACCTCGACGAGACCATCGGCATCGTCCACGTCAAGCAGGTCTTCGAAGTGCCGCCGGCGCAACACCAGAAGACCCGGCTGGCCAGCCTGGCGCGCCCCGTCGCCAAGGTGCCGTCGACGTTGGACGGCGACGACGTGATGGCACAGCTACGGGCCGACGGCTTGCAGACTGCGCTGGTGGTCGACGAGTACGGCGGCACCGCGGGAATGGTGACGGTTGAAGACGTCATCGAGGAGATCGTCGGTGACATCCGCGACGAACACGACGAACCCACCGCCGACGTCGTACAGGCGGGTCAGGGCTGGCACGTTTCGGGCCTGCTGCGTATCGACGAGGTCGCCGGCGCAACAGGATTCAGGGCCCCCGAGGGCGAATACGAGACCATCGGTGGGCTTGTGCTGCACAAGCTTGGCCACATCCCCGAAGAGGGCGAGTCGGTGGAGCTGACGGCGTTCGATCCGGATGCACCGTTGCAGGATCCGGTCCGCTGGCTGGCCACGGTGTTGCAGATGGACGGTCGCAGGATCGACCAACTTGAAGTGACGAAGCTGGGCAGGCGCGAGGGGGCGGAAGCCGATGGGTGACATTTTCGGCGTCGTCCTGACCATGCTGCTGCTCGCCGCCAACGCGTTCTTCGTCGGCGCGGAATTCGCGCTGATCTCGGCGCGCCGCGACCGGCTCGAGGCCCTCGCCGAGCAGGGCAAGCACAGCGCGGTGACGGTCATCCGGGCCGGCGAGAATCTGCCGGTGATGCTGGCAGGGGCCCAGCTGGGAATCACGATTTGTTCGATTCTCTTGGGTCGGGTGGGCGAACCCGCGGTGGCGCACCTTTTGGAGAAGCCGTTCGGATTGATCGGTATCCCCGACACCGTTCTGCACACCGTGTCGTTCGTCATCGCTCTGACGATCGTGGTGGTGCTGCACGTGCTGCTCGGCGAGATGGTGCCGAAGAACATCGCGCTCGCGGGCCCGGAGTCGGCGGCCATGTTGCTGGTGCCGCCATACCTGATGTGGGTGCGCGCGGCCCGGCCGGTCATCGCGGTATACGACTGGTGTGCGCACGTGATTTTGCGCACGTTCGGTGTGGAGGCGAAAACCGAGCTGGAGAACGCGGTTTCGAGCGTCGAGCTGTCGGCGATGATCGCCGAGTCGCTTTCGGAGGGCCTGCTGGACCCCGAGGAGCACAACCGGTTGTCGAGGGCCTTGCGAATCCGCAACCGCGTGGTTGGCGATGTCGCGATGCCCGTTGATGGGGTGCATGCGGTGCCGGTGGCCGCCGCCGGTTCCGGACCGACGGTGGCGGCGATCCAGCGGGCACTTGCCGAGACTGGCTACTCCCGTTTCCCCGTCGTAGACCTTTTCGGCGATTTCATCGGGTATCTACACATCAAGGACGTGCTGCCGCTGGTCAACGACCCCGAAGCGGTGCTGGATTCGTCGATGGTACGGCCGCTGCCGCAACTGCCCGCGTCGTTGCCGCTGCCCGACGCGCTGTCGCGGCTTCGGCGCGACAACAGCCACCTGGCGCTGGTCACCGGTGCCGACGGCGTGGTCTCGGCGATGGTGGCGCTGGAAGACCTGGTCGAAGACGTGGTCGGAGCCGTTCGCGACGAGACGCACCGTGGCTGAGTTGGTGCTCGACGAGACCGACTGGCTCGACCGCCGGCGGATGCACCGAAAACGGGTGGACGACTTCTGTGAGCCGCATCGCAGGCGGGCGGCGGCGGGCGAGGCCCACCCGGTGTGGGACTTCCTCTTCACCTATTACAGCCTCCGGCCGCGGCAATTGCGGATCTGGCACCCCGGCTTCGGCGTGGTGCTCGGCGGCGCGGCGGCGCAGCGCTACCTCGGCCGCAGCGGCTACGCCCGCGAACGCGACGGTGTCACCGTGACGCGGGAGCATCTAATGGCCCGTGCCCACACGGTGCGATTCATCGCCCGACTGCTGCGCGCGACGGCTTCCCGGCCGGCCCGGCTGAACTGCTTCGGCCTTCACGAATGGGCGATGGTCTACCAGGCTCCGACAGTGCGACACGGCCAGGTGCCGTTGCGGCTGGGGCCAGCGGGAACTGATGCCGTTGTTGAGTCAATGCCGTTGCGCTGCAGCCACTTTGACGCATACCGCTTCTTCACCGAGCCAGCCATCCGCCGCAACACCGACACGCTCACCAGAGACAGCCAGGTCGCAACCGAACAGCCGGGCTGCGTGCACGCCGCGATGGATTGCTACAAGTGGGCCTTCAAGCTCGGCCCGCTGGTGGAGTCGGACCTGGTGATGGACTGCCTCGAGCTGGCGGCAGATGCCCGTGCACTGGACATGCGCGCAAGCCCCTATGATCTCCGCGGCTACGGATTCGAGCCGATCGCCGTCGAGACGCCGGCGGGCCGCGCCGAGTACGTCCGGGCCCAGCAGAGCATTGCTGAGCGGGCCGAGCCGCTGCGTGCCACGCTGGCAGACCGGTGTGACCTGCTGCTGACCGCGCCTGCTGGCGAATAGCCCCAGTTACCGGTGGGTAAGCTGGATCGACGGCTTTAGGGAGGAAAAATGACCATCGAGCGAGGAGCGAAGGCGGATCGCGCATGACTAACCGCGTGACGGTGGGGAACTTGCGCGTCGCGCAGGTGCTGTACGACTTCATCAACAACGAGGCGCTTCCGGGCACCGATATCGACCCCGACAGCTTCTGGGCGGGCGTCGACAAGGTCGTCACCGATCTCGGCCCCCAGAACCAGGACCTCCTCGCTCGCCGTGATGACCTGCAGGCGCAGATCGACAAGTACCACCGCCAGCACGTCATCGAGCCGTTCGACCCCGACGGTTACAAGCAGTTCCTCACCGACATCGGTTACCTGCTGCCCGAGCCCGACGACTTCACCATCACCACCGCGGGTGTCGACGACGAGATCACCACGACGGCCGGCCCGCAGCTCGTGGTGCCGATCCTCAACGCGCGGTTCGCGCTGAACGCGGCCAATGCCCGATGGGGCTCGCTCTACGACGCGCTCTATGGCACCGACGTGATCCCCGAGGACGACGGCGCCGAGAAGGGCAGCGGCTACAACAAGGTCCGCGGCGACAAGGTCATCGCCTACGCGCGTCGCTTCCTCGATGACGCCACACCGCTGGCGTCGGGTTCGTGGAGTGACGCAACCGGCATCAAGATCGACGACGGTCAACTTCTGATCGACCTCGGCGATGGCCTGTCGACCGGACTGGCTGCGCCTGAGCAATTCGTCGGCTATACCGGCGAGCTCGGCTCGCCCACCTGGTCCGTGTTGTTGAAAAACCACGGCCTGCACATCGAGGTCCTGATCGACCCGGACTCCCCTGTCGGCTCGACCGACGCCGCAGGCATCAAGGACGTCGTGCTGGAGTCCGCGATCACCACGATCCAGGATTTCGAGGACTCGGTGGCCGCCGTCGACGCCGACGACAAGGTTCTCGGCTATCGCAACTGGCTGGGCCTGAACCGCGGCGACCTGAGCGAGGAGGTCAGCAAGGGCGGCAAGTCGTTCACCCGCGTGCTCAATGAGGACCGCACCTACACCACACCGGACGGCGGTGAGCTGACGCTGCCCGGGCGCAGCCTGCTGTTCGTGCGCAACGTCGGGCACCTGATGACCAACGATGCAATCATCATGGGCGCGGAGGGCGAAGAAGGCACAGAGGTGCCCGAAGGCATTCAGGATGCGTTGTTCACCAGCTTGATCGCGATGCACGGCCTGAAGGCCGGCGACGGTAACGGCCCGCTCGTGAACAGCCGCGCCGGCTCGATCTACATCGTCAAGCCCAAGATGCACGGCCCCGACGAGGTGGCATTCACCTGCGAACTGTTCAGCCGGGTCGAGGACGTGCTCGGGCTGCCGCAGAACACGCTCAAGGTCGGCATCATGGACGAGGAACGGCGCACCACCCTCAACCTGAAGGCGTGCATCAAGGCGGCCGCCGACCGGGTGGTGTTCATCAACACCGGGTTCCTGGACCGCACCGGCGACGAGATCCACACCTCGATGGAAGCCGGGCCCATGATCCGCAAGGGTGCGATGAAGGGCACCCAGTGGATTGCCGCGTATGAAGACCAGAACGTCGATGTCGGACTGGCCACCGGGTTCTCCGGTCGCGCGCAGATCGGCAAGGGTATGTGGGCGATGACCGAACTGATGGCCGACATGGTCGAGCAGAAGATCGGTCAGCCGAGGGCAGGTGCTACCACGGCGTGGGTGCCGTCGCCGACGGCAGCGACCCTGCACGCCATGCACTACCACCAGGTAGACGTGTACGCGGTGCACAAGGAGCTGGAAGGCAAGCGGCGCACCGACATTGGCCAGCTGCTGGCCGTCCCGCTGGCCAAGGAGCTGGCGTGGGAGTCCGAGGAGATCCGCGAAGAGGTCGACAACAACTGCCAATCGATCCTTGGCTACGTGGTGCGCTGGATCGACGCAGGGGTCGGCTGCTCGAAGGTGCCCGACATCCATGACGTGGCACTGATGGAAGACCGTGCGACGCTACGAATTTCGAGCCAGCTGCTGGCTAACTGGTTGCGCCACGGGGTGATCACCGAGGAAGACGTGAAGGCGAGCCTGAGGCGGATGGCCGCCGTCGTCGACCAGCAGAACGAATCGGATCCCGAATACCAGGCGATGGCACCGGATCCCGACGGCAACGTCGCGTTCCAGGCCGCGCAGGAGCTGATCCTGTCCGGCGGCGCACAGCCCAACGGCTACACCGAGCCGATCCTGCACCGTAAGCGCCGTGAGTTCAAAGAGAAGGTAGCCGGCAACGGTGCCTGACCCGTCGATCACCGGCCGTCGAATCGAGCGCAAGGGCTTACGTGGGCAGGCATAGCATTCCCGATCCCGAGGACTCGGCAGGCAAGGACGTGCCGGAGGATCCGCCTACCCAGCGTTTCGGTCGCCCCGAACCCGAAGAGCCCGATTACGGCCGCGGGTATCGCGAACCCGAGTACGACCGGGCCGGCCACCGCGAACCCGCCTACCCCGCCACCGGCTATCCCGACGGCGACTACGACGAGCCCGGCTACGACGAAACCGATTACAGCGACGCCGATTACGGCGAAGCAGACTACGACGAGCCGGATTACTTCCGAGCCGACTACTCGGAGCACGAACGCGACGATGCGCAATCGCGACCTCGGCTCGGGGCCGGCGCCGTGCCGCCGCGGTCGTCGGGACAGAAGCACACCGGTGACTGGGAAGGCGGCGAGTGGACGGGCAGCCACCGCGCCGTTGCTGCGGGTAGACGCGGAGTCAGCCTCGGTGTGATCGCGGCGCTGGTCGCCGTCGTCGTGGTGGTCGGTGCGGTCATTCTGTGGCGATTCTTCGGCGACGCGTTGTCGAGCCGCACCGACGCGGGCGCCGCCCGTTGCGTAGACGGCGAACTCTCGGTGGCCGTCGTGGTCGATCCTTCGGTCGTCGGTCAGGTCCAGACGCTGGCCGATACGTACAACAAGAGCGCGGCACCCGTCGCCGACAGGTGCGTGAAGGTGGGTGTCAAGCCCGCCGATCCCGACCAGGTGGTCAACGGCTTCATCGGCAAGTGGCCCGCCGAACTTGGTGAGCGTCCGGCGCTGTGGATTCCTGCCAGCTCGGTGTCCGAGGCCCGCCTCGAGGCGGCGGCGGGCCCGCAGACCGTGAGCGACAGCCGATCCTTGGTCACCTCACCGGTCTTGCTTGCCATCCGGCCGCAACTCAAAGATGCGCTTAGCCAACAGAACTGGGAAACGCTGCCAGGTCTGCAGACCAATCCGACGGCACTCGATGGCCTGAACCTGCCCGGCTGGGGGCCGCTGCGGCTTTCGTTGCCGCTCAGCGGCGACAGCGATGCGTCCTATCTGGCGGCCGAAGCGGTAGCGGCGGCGTCGGCACCCGCAGGTGCACCGGCCAGTGCCGGGGCGGGCGCCGTCAACACGCTGGTTGGCAATCAGCCCAAGCTGGCCAACAACAAGGCGTCCACCGCGTTGGATGCACTTCTCGGCTCCGCTGACCCGGCCACCGCTCCTGTGCACGCCGTTGTCACCACGGAGCAGCAGCTGTTCCAACGCGCCGCGTCGATGCCCGATGCCAAGACCAAGCTCGCTTCGTGGCTGCCGCCGGGCCCGACGGCCATCGCGGACTATCCGACGGTGCTGCTCAGCGGCAACTGGCTGTCGCAGGAACAGGTCAGCGCGGCCAGCGAATTCGCCCGTTTCATGCGTAAACCCGAACAGCTCGCGGAGCTGGCCAAGGCCGGCTTCCGCACCGAGGGTGGCACGCCGCCCAAGAGCGATGTGACGAGCTTTGCGCCCGTGTCCGGGCCGCTGTCGGTCGGCGACAGTTCGATGCGGGCGACACTGGCCAACACCTTGACCGCGCCGGTCGAAAGTCCCGCCGTGACGATCATGCTCGACCAGTCGATGCCAACCGATGAGGGCGGCAAGTCGCGGCTCGCCAATGTGGTAGCGGCGCTCAACGCGCGGCTGCAGGCGCTGCCGCCGAACTCTGCTGTCGGGCTGTGGACGTTCGACGGCACCGAAGGCAGATCCGAGGTGGCTACCGGCCCACTGTCCGACCCAATCAACGGGCAGCCCCGTTCGGCGGCGTTGTCCAGCACACTGAACTCACAAACCGCGTCTGGCGGCGGTGCGGTGTCATTCACCACACTGCGGATGATCTATGACCAGACAAAGGCCAATTATCGGCAGGGCCAGAGCAATTCGATCCTGCTCATCACGACGGGCCCGCATACGGACCAGTCGCTCGACGGCAGCGGGTTGCAACAGTACATCCGAGGCGCCTTCGACCCCGCCCGCCCGATCGCCGTCAACGTCATCGACTTCGGCTCCGACTCCGACCGCGCCACCTGGGAGGCCGTCACGCAGGCCAGCGGCGGCAGCTACCAGAACCTGGCGAGCTCGGCCTCGCCCGATCTGACCAACGCGATCGCGACGATGCTCGGCTAGTGCGACGCTGTTGACAGCAGGCTCAGTGCGGCGCGGGTGAACACGTCAGGCACCTCAACCTGAGGGTAATGCCCGACTCCCGGCAGCTCGACAACGTCTGCGGCGGGCCGCAATTCACGCAGCCCGTCCAGAACGTTCGGGGTGGCCACCGGGTCGTCGAGCGCCCAGAGGAAGCTCAGCGGCTTCGGCCAGTCCCGCACCGCGCCGTGCCACCGCTCGGCGTACCGCTCGCGCTCGTCGAGATACGAGATCAGCAGATGAGCGATGCGATGGCCGTCGTTGTACGACATCAGCGCCCACTGCGCGTCGGCTTCGTCCTCCGACAGCGGGTGCTTCGAACTGAACAAGCGCCCGAACTCCCTGCCGAACATCGCCTTGCTGGAAAGCCGTGCCGCGAGCGGGCCGAGAGGACTGCGCAGCACCTTCTGGATGGGCCGCAGACTGGCGCGCCGCAGGATCACGCTGCCGTTCGTCAGCACCACTCGCTGCAGCTCGAATGGCAAGTCGCCGTGAAGGTCTCGGGCGAGCAGCTCGGTCGAGACCGAGGTCCCCATGTCGTGTGCGATGAGCACCACTGGACCCGGCGCCGAGTCGGCGACGACCGCCGCCACGATGTCCGCCTGCTCGAGCAGGCTGTAGCGGTGCGGCCGGGGTTTGTCCGACAGGCCGAATCCGAGGAAGTCCAGCGTCAGCCACGCGCGCCCGGCAAGGTGCGGGACCACCTGTTGGTAGTCATACGAGCTCGACGGGTAGCCATGCAACAGCAGGATGGTCGGGCCATCGCCGGGAGCGGAGCGGACGAACACATTGCCTGCGGGCGTCGTCAACCACCTGCCGCCGTCGCGCCACTCTGCCACGCTGGGGGGTAACACTCGACGGACGGTATCAACACGGTCAGCGAAGGAACACAAAATGCGCGTTGATTTCACGCCGAATCCGGCGCTGTACCCGTTTACCTCTCGCTGGTTCGACAGCTCGCGCGGCCGCGTGCACTACATCGACGAGGGCACGGGTCCCGTCATCATGTTCTTCCACGGCAATCCGACGTGGAGTTTCCTCTACCGCGACATCATCACCGCCCTGCGAGATCGGTTCCGGTGCATCGCAGCCGACTACCTCGGATTCGGGTTATCGGAACGCCCGTCCGGGTTCAGCTACCAGATCGAGGAGCACGCGCAGGTGATGGGCGAGTTCGTCGATCACCTTGGCCTCGATGGCTACCTCACGATGGGCCAGGACTGGGGCGGCCCGATCAGTATGGCCGTCGCCACCGCGAGGGCAGACCGCGTGCGTGGCGTCGTCCTTGGCAACACCTGGTTCTGGCCGACGGCGGATCTATCGACCAAGATCTTCAGCACGGTGATGGGCAGCCCGCCGATGCAATGGGCGATCCTTCACCGAAATTTCTTCGTTGAGAGGCTGATTCCCGCCGGGACGGCGACATCGCTGAGCCCGGCCGTGATGGAGCACTACCGCCGCGTGCAACCCACGCCGCAGGCCCGCGCCGGGGTCGCGCGGATGCCCAAGGAGATTCTGGCGGCTCGGCCGCTGCTGGAGCGGCTTGCGAACGACGTGCCTGCCAAATTGGGGTCTAAACCTGCCCTGCTGGTGTGGGGCATGAAGGACTTCGCGTTCAAGCCCGGCCCTAACATTCCCCGCATGCGAACGGCTTTCTCCGATCATGTTCTCGTCGAGCTACCCGACGCCAAGCATTACATCCAGGAGGATGCGCCCGAGCGGATCACCGAGGCGATCGTCAACCGCTTCGCCTGATAGTCATGTGACTACGCGAACGCCTCCACCGGCGGGCACGAGCACACCAGGTTGCGGTCGCCGTAGGCTCCGTCGATGCGGCGCACCGGCGGCCACACCTTGGGCCGGAAGCCCTTGCCGAGCGGATAGGCCGCCTGCTCACGGGTGTACGGGTGATCCCAGTCGTCCACGAGCAGGCACTCCGCGGTGTGCGGCGCGCCGCGCAGCGGGTTGTCGTCAACCGCCCACGCGCCGGAACCGATCTTGTCGATCTCGCCGCGGATCGCGATCATCGCCTCGCAAAACGCGTCGACCTCGGTCAGGCTCTCGCTTTCCGTCGGCTCGACCATCAGCGTGCCTGCCACAGGAAAGCTCATGGTTGGCGCGTGGAAACCATAGTCCGCCAGTCGTTTTGCCACATCGTCGACGGTGACACCGGTGTCCTTGGTGATGCCACGAAGATCCAGGATGCACTCGTGGGCCACCATGCCGCTCTCGCCCGTGTACAGCACCGGGTAGTACTCGTCGAGGCGCCGCGCGATGTAGTTGGCCGACGCGATCGCGGTCAGCGACGCCGCGCGCAGCCCACCTGCGCCCATCATCCGGATGTAGGCCCAGGTGATCGGAAGGATCGATGCGGAACCATACGGCGCCGACGACACCGTGTACTTCTCCGGCAACTCCTCGGCCAGCGGGTGACCCGGCAGGTACTTGGCCAGATGCTCGCGCACCGCGACCGGGCCAACGCCTGGACCGCCGCCCCCGTGTGGAATGCAGAACGTCTTGTGCAGATTGAGGTGGCTGACGTCACCGCCGAAGCGACCGGGTCGGGCCAGCCCGACCAAGGCGTTGAGGTTGGCGCCGTCAACGTACACCTGGCCACCGACATCGTGCACCGCCGCGCAGATCTCGGCGATGTCGTGCTCGAAGACGCCGTGCGTCGACGGGTAGGTGATCATCAACGCCGACAACCGATCCGCGTGCTCAGCGACCTTCGCGCGCAGATCGTCGAGGTCGACGTCACCGTTGGCGCGGCAGGCCACCACCACGACACGCATGCCGACAAGCGCCGCCGACGCAGCGTTGGTTCCGTGCGCGCTTGACGGGATCAGGCAGACATCGCGGTCGGGCTGGCCGCGCTCTGCGTGATACGCCTGGATCGCCAGCAGACCGGCGTACTCCCCCTGCGAACCCGCGTTGGGCTGCAGCGATACCGCGTCATAACCGGTGATCGCGGTCAGCCAGGTCTCCAGGTCGGCGATCAGCTTGCGCAGCCCCGGCGTGTCCGACGCAGGTCCGAACGGATGCTGGCGGGCGAACTCCGGCCAGGTGATGGGCTCCATCTCGGCGGCGGCGTTGAGTTTCATCGTGCAGGAACCGAGTGGAATCATGCTGCGGTCCAACGCAATATCCTTATCGGCCAACGACCGCAGGTATCGCATCATCTCGGTTTCGGTGCGATATTGCGTGAACGCCGGATGCGTGAGGAATTCGGAGGTGCGGGTCGCGATGTGAGATCGCAATGGTTCGGCAGGCGCGGCGCTTCCGTTCGATGTCGCCGGCCCTCCGGCTCCTAAAGCCTCGATCACCGCCGCGACGTGATCGTCTGTGGTGGCTTCATCGCATGAGATGGAGACGTGGTCGTCGTCGACGCGCCAGAGATTGATGCCCTTGGCCTTGGCCAACGAGATCACGTCGTCGGCGCGGCCAGGAACTCTGGCGAGCACGGTGTCGAAGAACTTGTCATGGACCAGGGCGTCGCCAAGCGCGCCTGCGATCGCCTCGGCGCGCTTGTGCACCCTGTGCGCGATCCCGGCGAGCCCGTCGGCACCGTGATAACTGGCGTACATCGCGGCGATCACCGCCAGCAGTACCTGCGCCGTGCAGATGTTGCTGGTCGCCTTGTCGCGGCGGATGTGTTGCTCGCGCGTCTGCAGGGCTAATCTGAAGGCAGGCGACCCATCCGCATCTACCGAAACCCCTACCAATCGGCCGGGCAGCTGCCGGGCATGCTTGGCGTGCACCGCGAGGTAGCCGGCGTGTGGTCCGCCGAATCCCATTGGCACACCGAAACGTTGGGTGGTGCCGAACGCGACGTCGGCACCGATCTCGCCGGGAGGGGTGATCAGCGTCAGCGCCAGCAGATCGGCGCCAACCGCGACCAATGCGCCGCGCTCGTGCGCGGCCGCCACCAACTCAGACCAGTCAACCGCAGCGCCGCTGGCCCCCGGCAGCTGCACAATGACCCCGAAGAAGTCGCCCTCGGGCAGGCCGGCGCGAAGGTCGGCGGTGACGATCTCGATGCCGAGCGGTTCGGCCCGGGTGGCAAGGATCGCGGCGGTCTGGCGGTACACGTCGGCATCAACTACCAGTCGGCCAGACCGATTTCCCTTGACCGCACGGTGCATCAGCGTCATCGCTTCTGCGGCGGCGGTGCCCTCGTCGAGCATCGAGGCGTTGGCCACCTCGAGCCCAGTCAGGTCGGCGACCATCGTCTGGAAGTTCAACAGCGCCTCGAGGCGACCCTGGCTGATCTCCGGCTGGTACGGGGTGTAGGCGGTGTACCACGCGGGGTTCTCAAGTATGTTGCGGCGCAACACCGGTGGTGTCAGCGTGTCGAAGTAGCCCTGCCCGATCATCGACACAGCGACGGTGTTGGAGTCGGCCATGGCGCGCAGTTCTGCGAGCGCTTCCTGCTCGCTGGCCGCGGGCAGCAGTTGATCGAGACCGGGTGCGACGCCGTCGTCGGACAGCGCGTCGAGGATGCCTGCGGGCAGCGCCTTATCGGCCAGTTCGTCGAGGGAACCCACGCCGATTGTCTTGAGCATGGTCGCTACGGCATCGGCATCGGGTCCGATGTGGCGATCGGCGAAGTTGGGCTGGTTGTGATCGAACACTTACGTGTACTCCCGAGGCGTCAGGGCGGAACCGCTGGGTTCCTCTCCCTCAGTCGTCAACCCGGGCCAGGGCGTCTCCAGAGGCATCGGGGCCTTGCGCGGTCCTGGGTGCCTGAGAGGTTGACGGAGAGGTGTTGCTCCTTCGGCGTCCGTGGCTGGCGGTCACGGAACTCTCCCGCACAAGGGCGATGCGGGGTCGATTCTACCCGGCAGTTAGCCGATCTTGCGGTCGCGGTGCTTGCGGCGCGAGGCCAGCTCGTCCTCGGGCGCGGCAATCGACTCGCCACCGTCGGCACGCTCACCGGGGAAGTCGGCGATCGCACCGGTCAATTCCCGCATTGCGCCGGATACCGCGATGCCGAACACGCCCTGGCCGCCCTGCAATAGGTCGACGACTTCCTCGGCGGATGTGCACTCGTAAACCGTGGTGCCGTCGGAGAACAGTGTGATGTTGGCCAGATCCCGCACGCCGCGCTGACGCAGATGGTCGACGGCGACGCGGATGTTGTGCAGCGAGATGCCGGTGTCCAGCAACCGCTTGACGATCTTGAGAACCAGGATGTCTTTGAACGAGTAGAGCCGCTGGCTACCCGAACCGGCCGCGCTGCGGATCGAGGGCACCACGAGAGACGTCCGTGCCCAGTAGTCCAGCTGGCGGTAGGTGATACCGGCGATCTGGCAGGCGCTGGGGCCGCGGTAGCCGACGAGTTCGTCGGGCACAGAATCGTCGGGGAACAGACCGCCCTGCACGGGTTCGCTGGGTGTACTGGCGGGCGGTTCAGCGGACCCACTGCCGGTGGACAGGTCCAGCTGCTCCTGACGTGGCGTGTCTCCCACTGTCGAATCCTCTCGCCGATCGAACTCGCGTCTGTGACCTGCAGTGCAGCACGTTTGCCAAAGCTCGAATGTGTCGAGCATACGCTTTTCGCCGAGCCGTGACTGCTCGTCGCCTTCAAAGTATGGCTGCCCTTTTGACGGTTGGCAGAAACCCGCGCCGCGTGTCGAGCGCGACGAGACGTATCCGTGACAAAAGCCCTGGGCTGTGGGGGCCCACACGTCAGTTAGGGGACTATGTCGCCTTGAAGTCGTCGGGCGACACGCTGTCGAGGAATTCCTTGAACTTCTCCACCTCGTCCTCGCGGACCGCGCCGGTGGCTTCTTCGTCGTTCTCGTCCGGAATCAGAAGGCCTGCCTCCGCGAGCACGGCTTCCTCGACGTAGATCGGCACGCCGACGCGCAGCGCGATCGCCACCGAGTCCGACGGCCGCGCCGACACCTTGATGTCGCGGTCGAAGATCAGGTCCGCATAGAAGGTGCCCTCCTGGAGGTCGACGATGCGCACCTCCTTGAGCGAATGACCAAGCGCGGCAATGAGATCTCGGATCAGGTCATGCGTCAGCGGCCGGGCCGGCTCGTGGCCCTGCTGTTCGAGTGCGATCGCAGCGGCCTCCGGCTGGCCGATCCAGATCGGCAGGTAACGGTCACCGTTGGCTTCTCGAAGCAACAGCACCGGCTGGTTCTGGGGCTGCTCCACGCGAATGCCGACCACACGCACCTCACCCATCTGTGTCTGCCCTCCGCACCAAGAAGCCGTCAAAATCGAGTCTAATCCTCAGCGGTCGAGAACGTCGCGCACCGCCGACTTGATCAGCGACGTGTGCAACGTGATCGCAAGCGCGGCCACCTCGCGGGCCAGATCGTCGGCTCGGTCGCGGGCCCCGGCCTTTCCCGCCTTGACCACCGGACCCGCGATCTGGGCGATCAGGTCGGACTGGCGGTCGGCGGCCGAGCGGAACGCCCGCAGATGGCGCGGTTCCACGCCGTACTCCGCGAGCGCCCTGGCGCATTGCGCGATCACCACCGAATGCTCGTCGAAGAAGCCCGCCGTTCCCGGCTTGATCACGCCCGCCTTGATCAGCTCGTTCAGCAGGACTTCGTCGATTCCGGACCGGGTCAGCAGATCTTCACGCCGCAGCCGTATCTGAGTGGGTGCGACGCCGGACAACCCGTCCGCGCCGTCGTCGAACGTCCCGTCCACCGGGACCAAACGCGGTACGCCATAAGCGGATCCGGTCGCAGGCAGCTCGCCGTCGGCCTGAGCGTCCAGCTGTGCCTTGATGACCTTCAACGGCAGATATTGGTCGCGCTGCGCGGTGAGGACGAACCGCAGACGCGCGCAGTCGTAGGCGGTGAACCGCCTGTATCCCGACGCGGTGCGCTCGGGCGTGACCAGGCCTTCGGCCTCCAGAAACCGGATCTTGGAGATGGTCACATCCGGGAAGTCGCCTCGCAGCAGATCGAGGACCGCTCCGATCGACATCCCGGCCAACGCGGGCGTGTCGGGGGCGGTCATCGTTGCTCTTCGCGCAAGCGGTCATCGCCCACTTAGCTGGCCGGGCCGCTGTCGTCGTCGCCCTTGGGCCCGGTCAGAAACACCAGGCGGAACTTGCCGATTTGCACCTCGTCGCCGTTGGCCAGCACCGCCGAATCCACCGGCTCCCGGTTCACATATGTGCCGTTGAGGCTGCCGACGTCGACGACCTGGAACTCCCCGCCCTCTAGCCGGAACTCGGCGTGACGGCGGCTGACTGTGACGTCGTCGAGGAAGATGTCGCTGTCGGGATGCCGACCGGCCGACGTGGTGGGCTGATCGAGCAGGAATCGTGAGCCTGCGTTGGGACCGCGCTTGACGACCAGCAGCGCCGACCCGACGGGCAGCCCCTCAACGCCCGAGACCGCACCCTCGGTGCCGGCCGCGGCCGGAGCGTCCAGCTCGTTGAGGAAGTCCGCGCGGAAAACCGATGTCGTCTCCACGGTGAGTTCATCAGACGTCTGGTCAGCCCCAGAGTTATGGTCCTTTTCCGTCACCCGCTGCTCCTCACTGGCTGCTGTGGCGATATCTGGCCGGGCCCCCCAGCCGTCATGCGCATGGTGTTGACCGTACCGCGCAGTGGACATGATTGTGTCCACCACCGCCGGATCCGCCTGTGTTCGACCTTGGTCTACGAACTGGTCCGCGCAACCCTAACAACTCGTCACTCGGTCACCGTGCCGCGGTAGGCGTCGGCGTCAAGCAGTCCGCCGAATGCCCCATCGGCCGAAGCGGCATCGAGCTGCAGGTCCACCAGCCATCCCTCGCCGTATGGATCCGAGTTGACCAACTGCGGGTTTGCTTCCAGATCACCGTTGACCGCAACAACTTTCGCGCTGACGGGCGCGTAAAGGTCGGACACCGACTTGGTGGATTCCACCTCGCCGAACGACTCGCCTGCCGTCACGTCGGCACCGACGTCGGGCAACTGGACGAAGACCACGTCGCCGAGCGCCGACTGGGCGTAGTCGGTGATCCCGACACGTACGGTGTCGTCACCGGTGCGCTGCACCCACTCGTGTTCCTCGGTGTAGTACAGGTCGGCTGGGATTTCGCTCACGACGCTCTCATTCTTTCTGGCTGACTGCGCAGGATCTCATTTGACTGGCTGAGCGTATTGGCGGGGTTTCGGTTGCCGCAAGGCGGTTATATCTACGCGGTCGGATTGTTGTACCACCATCGAGCCGCCGACGCGCTCGACGCTGTCCATCGCGCCGCCGGGGATGTTCATCGCGGCGGCCAGCGTCGGCGGATCACCAATCGCCAGAACCGAATACGGCGGGTTCAGCGTTGCATTGTCGGCGACGAGCGCGCCAGGGGTGCCAACGACCCACGTGTCGACACCGACCCGGACCGCCGCCGACCCACCGCGGATCTCCATCGCCTCGGCGCCTGCGTTTCGGAGCTCGTTGATCACGTCAAGCATGGTCTCGGCGGGTAGCCCCGGTGCCTTGTCCTCAATCGTCAACGTCACTCCTGGGCCCGTCGCGGCGACGGTGCCGATGAGTATCGACAGCGCGGCCAGGCGGGCCTGGGCGTTCTCGATCGCGGCAGAGTCGCTGCTGCCGGACGCCTGCAGCTGCGCCAGTGTGCGCTGCAGGTCGGCTACTTCGGTATTAAGCGCTGCCTCCCGTTGCTGCAGCGAATCCAGCAGCACCAGAAGATCGGCGGGCCGGGCAGTCTCCAGCGAGTCACCGGATTCGTTCTGCCGCACCTGCGTGACGATCGCGACGCCAAGCAGCACACACAGCAGCACCGCCAGCGCGCCGAACGCGATCTGCGATCGGCCCCTGCGGGCCACCCCCTTCACCCCGCCGGCATGCAGGTCGCCGATCTCCGGGGCGGGCTCGTCCGGAGGCAACTCGTGGCGGCCGTGATGTTCCGGCTCGGTTGCGTGCTGGGGCGGATGGTCGGTCATCCGCCCATGCCTCGACTCGCGCTCATGCGCCGAACAATCTGCGCCGCAGGGCGGCAGCGTTGCCGAAGATCCGGATGCCGAGCACCACGATGATCGCGGTGGACAGCTGGGTGCCGACCCCGAGCTGGTCGCCGACGAAGACGATCAGCGCGGCAACCAGCACGTTGAACACGAACGACACCACGAACACCTTCGAGTCGAAGATGCGCTCCAGATAGGCCCGCAAGCCACCGAACACCGCGTCGAGCGCGGCCACCACCGCGATCGGCAGGTACGGCTGGATGACCTCGGGAACGCTGGGGTGGAACACCAGACCCAGCACGATCCCGATGACGAGCGCCGCGATTCCGATCATTTGCGTCCGATCATTAAGGCCCAATCTTCTTGGCGAAGTTGATATCTCGTACCGAACCGGCTGGCAGGGTCAAGCCGTCGCCTGCGCTGACACTGAGCCCGACGCCGTAGCTGGTCTCCAGCAACCGAAGTCGCTGCAAGCCTGCGCTGCGGTCGAGCACCTCCTGCATGGCGTGCGGCGGTCCGACCGCGAGAATGACGTATGGGCTGCTGATCGGTTGATTGTCGACCAGGATGCCGCCGCCCGCCTGCCGGATCGTCACGTTCGGACCGATTCGCACCCCGCCCACCGAAATGGCCTCGGCGCCGCTGACCCACAGCGAGTTGACGACCAGCTGCAGATCACGGTCGAGAATCACCTGCTGGCTACCGGCGACGCGCTCCTTGGAGACGTCGGACAGATCCTTCGACATCCCCGGATCGGTGATGGTGACCGTCAAGCCGGGGCCGATCACCGGCGTCGCGGCCGCCGCGAAGTTCGCCACATCGAGGCCGCCGAGCAACTGCTGGCCGCGTTCGTCGCCTTCGAGCCTGCTGCGCCGCTCGGCGTCCACCTGCGCGGTAAGCGCATTGCGACGCGCGATGATCTCGTTGGTGGTGGTCTCCGCGGACTTGACGCTGCCCGAGAGCACCTGTTGCGTTTCGCGAACACCGGGTGCCGTCGAGCGCGCCTGTGCGACCGCCGCGGCGAACACCGCCGCGATCACCAGCGCCCCCGCGATCTGCCACGTCCACGCCTGCCACCACGTTCGGCGCTTCCCGCCACCCGCTTTCGCTTCCGCCGCTGCCGCATAGCCAGGATCGAGATGGTCCGACAGCAGGGAGCGCAACAGCGACGGCACGGGGATCAGCGTTGGCCGATCTGCCTCGTGGGTGTTGCGGCCGGCCTCCGGGTCGTAGCCGCCAAGCATGTTCGGTGCTCTGTGCTCTTCGCCCGAGCTGCTCATCGCTTCGCGACCTTGGGTAGTTGGCGCACCACCATCGCCACCTGAATCAGATACAGCACCCCCGACCACAGATACATGGCCATGCCCCAGATCAAGAACGCCCAACCGCAAGCCAGGACGACGCGGCTCCACAGCGCATCCCACTGGCCGAGCAGGATTAGCGGGAAGCCCGACATCAGGGCGAAGGTGGCGGCCTTACCGATGTAGGTGACGGGAAGCGCGGTCAGTCCCCGCCCGCGCAACACCGGCAGCGTCGCGGCCAGCACGACGTCGCGGCCGAGCAGCGTGATCACGATCCACCAGGGCACCGCGCCGTAAATCGCAAGTGCCACAGGCACGGTCACCATGTAGATCCGGTCGACGGCAGGATCGAGCAACTCTCCCAGCCGCGACGACTGGTTGGCGACCAACCTCGCGATCTTGCCGTCGGCCCAGTCGGAGAACCCGCTGAACATCAGCACGCCCACCGCCCAGCCGGTGGCGTGGATTCCGAGCAACAGATAGAGGAATACCGGAACCAGCACAAGGCGAAGTACCGATAGCACGTTGGGCACCGTCAGTACCCGGTCGCGCACCTCGTCCGGCGCGGATTCCATCATTTCGCCCCGAGGTTTCCGGCGTATTTCACTCGGCGGAGCGGCGAGCCGGGCGTCTGAGGGCGCGTACGTGTCGGTGGCCTCTCGTAGGCTGTGTTTTGGGCCTGGGCTGGGCCTTCGGGCGCCTCCGGAGACATCGGACCCACAGCCGAGAAAATTCTGCGGCGGAAGTCGATGACTTCGGTTTCAGCCGACAGAGAAGTCACGGGCTAAACCTATCGGAATACGCCCGGCAGGCTCAGCGCCGACATGGACTCGTCTGCCAGCGGGTTGTCGTGGACCATGTACGTCCACGTCGAGGTGGGCCGGGCGAGTTTGGACAAATCCACGCCCGGCTCGTCCTCGACGGAGGCAGCGGTCTCGAATGTCTGCTGGGCCGCCTCGATCGCGTCGGCGGCCAGCGAGGCGAATGCGTCGACGGCCATCCGGTGAAACTCGTCGATCGGAGTCTGATTGCCCAGTGCCCGCAGATGAATGCTCTCCCGGATGTCGGCCAGGTACGCCAGATGGTCGGCCCAGCCACGGTCCAGGTGGTACAGCATGATCAGCCGGCAGATCTTCTCCAGCTTCTCCTCGCCGAGGTCGTCGACGATTTCCTCGTAGCGCGCCGATGCGCGCTGGGCCAACTCCTCTCGGGCGGTCGGCGTCCGCAGCAAGGTGTCGCGCCGCTCGACGATGATTGCCCGCTGCTGGGCGATCAGCTGGTTGTAGCGCCAGTTGTTGGCATGGATGTCGAGCATCCGTCCCTCGGCGATGCGTTGTGCGTGGTCCAGCAGCGTGGCGGCCTTGGCTCCGGCGATGCGGCCGTCATCGTCGGTCTGTGACGGCAGCTTGTTCTGCTTCTCCTGCTCGAGGTGGGCCACCACCACGTCGTCTTCCCAGCTCGAGAAGAACACCGAAGAGCCAGGATCGCCCTGGCGGCCTGCGCGCCCGCGCAGCTGGTTGTCCAGCCGTTCGGTGTGATGCCTGCCGGTGCCGATGACGTGCAGCCCGCCGAGTTCCGCGACGTCGTCATGATCGGTCTCGTCAGACCCGCCGAGCCGGATATCCGTGCCGCGGCCGGCCATCTGGGTGGACACGGTGACCGATCCCAGCGTGCCTGCTTCGGCGATGACGGCTGCCTCCTCGGCATCGTTCTTCGCATTGAGCACGACCGCGGGAACGCCGGCCTTGACGAGCCTTTCGTGCAGCTCCTCGGATTCGGCGACGTCGCGGGTGCCGACGAGCACGGGCTGCCGGGTCGCGTGCACCTCCTTGATGTGCTCGACGACCGCGTCGTTCTTGGCCGCCGCCGTGATGTAGACGCGGTCGACCTCGTCTTCACGAATGTTGGGAGTATTCGGCGGAATTGGTGAGACCCCAAGCTTGTAGAACTGGCGCAGCTGCTCGCCTGCGGCAAGTGCGGTGCCTGTCATGCCGCACACCGTCGGGTACCGGCTGATCAAGGCCTGCACTGTGATGGTGTCGAGCACCTCGCCGGTCTCGGTGGTCTCGATGCCTTCCTTGGCTTCGACGGCGGCCTGAAGTCCGTCAGGCCAGCGCTGCAGCTGCGCGATGCGGCCGCGGGACGCGTTGATCAGATGCACCGCGTCGTCGCGAACGATGTAGTGCACGTCGCGCTGCAGCAGCACGTGTGCGTGCAACGCCACGTTGACCTCGGTCAGGGTGGTGCCGACGTGTTCTTCGGAGTAGATATCGATGCCGCCGAGTTTGGCCTCGAGCTTCTGCGCGCCGGACTCCGTGAGGTGGACGTTGCGGCTGTCGGCATCGGTGTCGTAGTCCTTGCCTGCGACGAGTTCACCGACGAGCCGGATGATCTCCACCTTCGGCATCTCGCGGTGGCTGGTGCCCGCGAGCACGAGAGGCACCAGTGCCTCGTCGACGAGTACCGAATCGGCCTCGTCGATCAACGCCACGTCGGGGTTCGGCGAAACCAAGTCGTCGACGTCGGTGACCAGCTGGTCGCGCAGCACGTCGAAGCCGATCTCGTTGACCGATGCGTAGGTGATGTCGCACTTGTACGCCTCGCGCCGCTGTTCGGCCGTCGAGTCGCTGGTGATCCAGCCGATTGTGAGCCCCATCGCCTCGATTAGCGGGCCCATCCACTCGGCGTCGCGGCGGGCCAGGTAGTCGTTGATCGTGATGACGTGCACGTTGCGCCCGCCCAGCGCGTAGCCCGCCGCGGCGATCGCACCCGCGAGCGTCTTGCCCTCACCGGTGGCCATCTCGACGACGTCGCCCGCCAGCATCCGCAGCGCGCCCTGCAACTGGACGTCGAACGGCTTCAGCGTGGTCTTCCGCTCCGACGCCTCGCGGGCGATCGCGAGGAACTGCGGGATGTCCGCCGAATCGGCCAGATCGTCGAGGTTGAGCAGCTTTGCGGCCTTGCGCAGTTGCTCGTCATCGAGGTCGGCGGCCTTCTCATCGAAGTCAGCCGAGGCGCGCACGTGCGCCATCGTCTTGGTCTGATCCTTGTCGGTGCTGGCGCCGAGTAGCTTCCAGAACCGGCTGCTGACACGACCTGAGGTGCGGGTATTCGTCTTCGCCACACATTTACGGTACGCGGCCCGTTTCAGTCGACGGTGACGAAGTCGATCCGAACACTGTCCGCGACGGCTTGGAAGCCGACCCGCTGATAGATCGCATTCGATACGGGGTTGGCGAGGTCCGCGAAGAGGACGACGTCCGGTGTGCCACTGCGGTGCGCCAGATCCGCGGCCGCGGCGGTGACGGCCGAGCCGTAGCCGTGGCCACGCATGGTCAGCGGCGTGAATACCGGTCCGATGCGCGACACCCCGAATGCCGGCACACGGAGCATCGCCATGCTGACCAGTGTGTCGTCGACGTCCCACAGCACGAAGCGGTGGCCGGCCTGGTTCGCGTTGTCGACGAACCGCTCGCCCGCTACGCCGTCGCGGTTGTGGTTGAAGGTCTCGACGAAGAAGAGTTCCACCCATTCCACGAGTTGGGCGCGATCGTTTTCGGCGGCTTCTCTGGGCGTGCCCGCAACGCCACTCGGTGGGCGCAACGTGCCAAGCCGATACAGCCGTTCTTCGGTGCTTATCGTCCCGCCACGTCCCGTGTTCGTATGCCATGCATCCGCGAAGGCAACGGCGCTGGATCGTGTGCCGCGAACGCCGGTCAGGTCGGGGTGCACGCCGGCCAGTCCGCCGACGGCGGACTCCATCGCTTTGACAGGAATTCCATTGCACGCCAAAGGGTATGGCGGTGTTTGCAAGACGGCGCCGACGGCCACGCCATCGTTCCACATGGTTGCTAGCAACGAGTCGGCTGGAAAGTCGCCTGCCGCCAGCAGGGTGAGCTCGATCGTGTGCGCAACCGGGTCACGTCGATACAGCGGTTCCGCGATCGCGCGAAACTCATCCACCGAGTCGTGCAGTGCCACCTCCATGCTTCCAGGATGGCCACCAATGTCGAAGGCGTCCAGTGATTTTCGTAACGCTCAGGCGAGATTGGAGCGACGCGGGTAGGCGACAGTCGGGTCGGTCAGCGCGTTCACCACCGCTGGCAGCCCCGATGAGAAGGCCCGCTCGAGGGCAGGCCGCACCTCTGCGGGCGTCGACACCAACTGGCCGTGCCCGCCGAGCGCCCCCACCACCTCGTCGTAGCGGGTGCCGGGGCGCAGCTCGGCCACCACTGAGTAGCCGTACAACATCTCCATCGGGTGCTTTTCCAGCGCCCAGATGCCGTTGTTGCCGATCACCGATACGACGTGAACGCCGTGGCGCACCAACGTGTCCCACTCCATGCCGGAGAACCCGAACGCGCCGTCGCCCTGCAACAGCACCACCTGGCGGTCGGGCCGGGCCAGCTTGGCGGCAAGTGCGTACCCGGGGCCGGAGCCAAGGCAGCCGAATGGCCCGCTGTCCAACCACGCACCAGGAACGTAGCTGTCGATGACCCGTCCGGCGTAGGAGCCGAAGTCGCCGGCATCGATGACGATGATCGCGTCGCGGTCCAGCAGCGGCTTGAGTTCCGCGTACAGCCGCATCGGATGCAGCGGGGTGCGGTCGTCGTCGAGCTCGGCCTGTTCGGCTGCCCGCGCAGCGCTCTCGACCGCGCCCAGTTCGCCGATCCAGCCTTCGTGATCGGTCGACCCGGCGGACGCCAGCGCCGACAGAATGGTGGTCAGGTCGCCGTATAGCCCGGCCGCAACGTCTCGGGGATGCGGCCGGTCCGGTTCGACGCGATCGGCGACGATCAGTTCGGTCTGTGCGCCGAACACACCGCCGAAGCCGAGCCGGAAGTCCATCGGCACGCCGATCACGAGCGCAACATCAGCCTCCCCCAAGGCTTTTGACCGCGCCCGTGAGAAGGCCAGTTCGTGGTCGGCCGGTACCGTTCCGCGAGCCATCCCGTTCATCAGCACCGGCACACGCAGCGCCTCGGCCAGCGCCCGCAAGACCCCTTCTGCGTGCCCCCACCACACGTTGGTGCCCGCCATGATCACCGGTCGCTGTGCCTCGGCCAGTAGTCGCACGGCCGCGTCCACGGCATTGCCGTCCGGCTGCACCGGTGCGGGCGCGTCGGCGAGCGCGCCTGGGCCGCCGGGGTCGTGCGCCTCGCCGAAGACGTGATCCATCGGGAAATCCACGAACGCGACGCCGGAGGGCGCACCGACTGCGGCCCTCAGCGCGTCGTCTATCAGCGGTCCGACCGCATCGGCCGACTGCGCGGTGGCGGCGAACCGCGTCAGCGGCGCCACGAACGGCACGTGGTCGATTTCCTGCAGCGACCCCTGCCCCCAGCGCAATGCGGGCGCCCGCCCGCCGAGCACCACCAGCGGCGACTGGTTCTGCTGTGCGGCCGCCATCGCGCTCATCCCGTTGGTGACGCCGGGGCCGGCGGTCAGGGCGGCGACGCCGGGCTGTCTGGTCACCTTCGACCACCCTTCGGCGGCGAACGCGGCGGTCTGCTCATGGCGGGTGTCGACCAACCGGATGTTCTCGGCCTGGCAGCCGTCGTAAATGGAGAACAGGTGCCCACCCGACAGGGTGAAGATGGTGTCGATGCCGCTGGCGCGCAGCCGTCGTGCGATCAAATGTCCGGCGTTGACCGTAACTGGAGCCTCGATGCTCATGGCCGCAGCATAATCGCGACCATGAGCGACACCTCGGATACGCAGGTGCTGATCGCGGGCGGCGGCCCGATCGGCTTGACGGCCGGTATCGAACTCGCGAGGCGCGGCATCGCCTGCCTCATCGTCGACCCGCTCCGAGAACCACGGCTGTATGCGAAAGCCGTTGGGGTGCAACCCCGTACGCTCGAGGTGTTCGAAGGCATGGGTGTGCTGCGCCGCATCCTCGACGCGGCCTTGCTGATGCGGGGGCAGATCGTCTACGTCAACGGTGAGCGGGTTTCGCAGCTCGACATGACGTTGCCCGACGATGTGCCGTTCGGCTTCATCGCAATTCCGCAGTACGCGACCGAGGCGATCCTGCGTGACGAGCTCGCGTTGCACGGCGTCCAGGTACAGCGTGGCGTCCGTGTCACCGGCTTCGAGCAAGATGCCGACGGCGTGACCGCCACCCTCGCCGGCGGCACCGGCGAGCAGACGGTGCGGGCGGACTACCTCGTCGGCGCCGACGGCGCACACAGCACGGTGCGCAAGGGGCTCGGGTTGACGTTCGAGGGCGCGGCGTTCGAGGAACGGTACATGCTCGGCGACGTGGAGGTCGACTGGTCGGCGCCCCGCGGCTACGGCGTCCGGTCGATGCATCAGACCGACGGCAAGACCGACGACGTGCTGGTGTGCATCCCTCTGCCTGGCCGGGGGCGGTACAGGATGTCGATGCTGGTTCCCGACGAGCTTGGCGACGACGACACGCCGCAGCTGCACCACATCCAGGCCGTGCTGGACCGGCTCTCCCCCGAGCCGACGACCGCGCGCAACCTGCGATGGTCGTCGGTGTTCCGGATCAGCCACCGCATTGTCGACGCCTATGGCAGAGGCCGGGTGTTCGTCGCGGGCGACGCCGCGCACATCCACCCTCCGACTGGGGCGCAGGGGATGAACACCGGCATCCAGGACGCCCACAACCTGGCCTGGAAGCTGGCGCTCGCGCTTGCCGGGCAGGCCGCGCCCGGGCTGCTGGCCAGCTATGACGCCGAGCGGCGACCGGTCGGCGAGGAGGTCGTCGGGCGCACTGTGCGCAGCGCGAGGGAAGGCATCGGCGCGGACTCGACCGATGCCGACTACGTGATGCGCCGTGAAGCCCAGCTGCTCATCGACTATGCGGGTAGCCCGATCGTGGCCGACGGAGCCGGTCGGCCGACGACATCAGGACCGCGCGCCGGTGCCCGTGCTCCTGATGCGACGGGGTTGACCCGCGATGCGGTGACGGGACCGCTGCGGCTCTTCGAGCTGCTAGGCAGGCGCGAGCACGCCACGCTGCTGTACGCGCCGGACGGTCCCGTCGACGTCGCGACGTTCGAGCGGGCCGCCGAGGCCGCGGTCATCGCCGCCAACGGCCGGATGGACGTGTATCTGATCGCCGCACCCGGCGCGCAGGTCGCCGCCACCGAGCTTCCTCTGATCCGCGATATGGCAGGCGACTTCGCGAGGGCCTATGCGCCTGCCGGGCCGTCGGCCTACGTCGTGCGCCCTGACGGTTACCTGGGGCTTGTTGCCGCAGGCGTCGACCCAGCACAACTCGTGGCCCACCTCGGCGCGACTTTCGCCCGGCAAGAGGGAGATGTCACCGGATGAACACAGAGACGTTCAGGCCCTCCATCGACTGGAGCACCGAATTCCTCACCTCCACCCTGTGGGTGTTGGAGATGTTCGTCATCACCGCTTCATGCCTGCTGGTGGTCCTCGTCCTGCTCGGGCGGATGACTGAATGGGGCCGCCAGTTCTGGCGGATCACCGGCGACTACTTCAAGGGCAAGCAGAGCGTTCCGGTGTGGGCCATGGTGGGCCTGCTGCTGTTGTCGGCGATCCTGTTCGTTCGCATCAACGTCCTCCTCAGCTACTACTCCAACGATTTGCTCTCCTCGCTTCAACTCACCTTCCAGGGCGGCGATGCAACGAAAGCGACTGGCATACATGGGTTCTGGACTACGATGCTGGTATTCGCCGTCCTGGCGGTCTGCTATGTGGTGCGGACGCTGCTCGACTTGTACATCACGCAGCGGTTCATCATGGGTTGGCGAATCTGGTTGAGCCGGCGTTTCATCGACGATTGGCTCGGCGACTTCGCATACTTCCGCAACCAGTTCTCGCGTCAGCCGATCGACAACCCCGACCAACGCATCCAACAGGACATCGACATCTTCACCGCGGGCGTCGGAAGCGAGCCGAACAATCCCGCGAACACCTCGGAGCACCTGTTGCTGTTCGGCGCGGTCGAGGCGGTGTTGTCGGTGTTCACGTTCGGCGCGATCCTTTGGCGGCTCTCGGGGCCGCTGACATTGGGCGGCATCACGCTCGACAGGGCCTTGTTTTGGATTGTCATCGCCTACGTGCTCGTGGCTACCGTCTTCGCGTTCGTCATCGGCAGGCCCCTGATCCGGTTGAGCTACATGAACGAACTCCTCAACGCGGGCTTGCGGTATTCATTGGTGCGGTTGCGCGACGCCAGCGCCGCGATCGGCTTGTACAAGGGTGAGAACGCCGAACGCAGGGTGCTCAACCGCCGACTGTCCGCCGTCATGGAGAACTACGGCTACTGGCGGAACAGGATGGTCCTCTTCACGGGCTGGAACCTCTCGGTGAGTCAGGCGATCGACCCGCTGCCGTTCATCGTCCAAGCGCCAAGGCTTTTCGCACAGCAGATTTCGCTCGGCGATATCTTCCAGTCGTCAACCGCATTCCACAACATTCATAATTCGCTGTCGTTCTTCCGGAACGTGTACGACTCGTTCGCGAGCTATCGCGCCGCCATCATTCGCCTCGACGGGCTGATCGACGAGAATTCGCGAGCCCGCGCCTTCGTCGGAGTCCAGACCGCCGTCTCTGAAGGGGGCAGGCTGGAGGCCAACGATGTCGAAGTACGCACTCCCGACGGCGAGTACCTCGTGCATTCGCTCGACTTCCTCCTCGAGCCGGGTGACACGCTGTTGATCAGCGGTCGATCCGGTGTGGGCAAGACCGTTCTGCTACAAAGCCTCGCAGGACTCTGGCCCTTCGTATCCGGAAGTGTCGTCCTGCCGACCAGCCGGCAGGACGTGATGTTCGTCCCCCAGGTGCCCTACATACCTCTTGGTGACCTCCGCGCCGCAGCGTCATATCCCCTCGAGGAACGCGCTGTCAGCGATCGAGAGATCCAACAGGCCTTGGTCAACGTGGCCCTTTCGCACATCGTCATCCGGCTCAACGACGTGAAGGAGTGGACGAAAATGCTCTCGGTGGGCGAGCAGCAGCGACTGGCTTTCGCCCGCATCCTTCTCAGCAAGCCTCGTGCTGTCTTTCTCGACGAGTCGACCTCGGCGATGGACGAGGGTCTCGAGCTCATGCTCTACAAACTGATTCGTGCCGAGCTCCCTGACACCATTTTGGTCAGCGTGAGTCACCGCAGCACGGTGGAGCAATTCCACGACCGCCACCTCGAACTGATCGGCGGCGGAGAATGGCGACTTGACCCACTTCCGAGCAGGACCTGAGACCTCCGGGGCGCTGCCAGCAGGCTGCCGAGGTACCTTGCCGGAATGAATCCGGACATGTTCGTCCCAACGCTGGATTGGGGCAACGAGCTGTGGGCATCGCTGGTGTGGATCGCCAAGGCGTGGGCGATCGCCGCGGTGGCCACCCTGGTGATACTCGTGCTGATCGGGCTGTTCACCACCTGGGGCAAGCAGTTCTGGCGCGTCACGGGGCCGTACTTCACGGGTCCTGCCAGCGTCAAGGTCTGGCTCTGGCTTGGGGTGCTGCTGCTCTCGGTGATCATCGGCGTACGCCTCGACGTGCTCTTCAGTTACCAGAGCAACGACATGCTGACCAGCTTCCAATCGGTGGCCTCGGGCATCGGCAGTGGCGACGAGGCCGTGAAAACCTCCGGCAAGGACGGCTTCTTCTTCTCCATCCTCGTGTTCTCCATCATGGCCGTCATTCATGTCGCGCGAATCATGTTGGACCTGTTCATGATGCAGCGGTTCATGCTGGCGTGGCGTGCCTGGCTGACCGACCGGCTCACCGGCGATTGGCTCGACGGGAAGGCGTACTACCGGGCTCGGTTCATCGACGACACCATCGACAACCCCGACCAGCGCATCCAAACCGACATCGATATCTTCACCGCAGGTGTGGGGCCTCTGCCCAACACCCCGAACAACACCTCGGCCGCCACGCTGCTCTTCGGCGCGGTCTCCTCGATCACATCGATGATTTCGTTCACCGCGATCCTCTGGAATCTGTCGGGCACCCTGCCGATCTTCGGGTTCGAGATTCCGAGGGCGATGTTCTGGATCGGGCTGGGCTACGTCATCGTCGCGTCGATCATCGCGTTCTGGATCGGCAGGCCGATCATCTGGCTCTCCTTCAACAATGAGAAGTTCAACGCCGCGTTCCGCTACGCGCTGGTGCGGCTGCGCGACGCGTCGGAGGCGGTCGCCTTCTACCGAGGGGAAGTCGCCGAGCGCACGGGGCTGCGGCGCCTGTTCGCGCCGGTCGTCTCCAACTACAAGCGGTACGTCAATCGGATGCTTGGCTTCTACGGCTGGAACCTCTCGATCAGCCAGATCATCGTGCCGCTGCCCTACCTGTTGCAGTTTCCGCGCTTCCTCAGCGGCGAGATCAAGCTCGGCGCGATGAGTCAGTCCGCGTCGGCGTTCGGCAGCATCCAGGACGGGCTATCGTTCTTCCGCAACGCCTACGACCAGTTCGCCGGATACCGGGCCGCGATCATCCGTCTGCACGGATTGGTCGAAGCCAACGAAGCGGGCAGGGCGCTGCCGGAAGTGACGACGGCTGCATGCGTCGATGGCGCGGTGGAACTCGACGATGTCGAGGTCCGCACCCCCGACGGACGGCAGCTCATCAAGCCGCTCGATATGCGTCTGGAGATCGGCGACACGATGGTGATCACCGGTCCGTCCGGCAGCGGCAAGACCACGCTGCTGCGCAGCCTCGCCGAACTGTGGCCGTTCTGTTCGGGCACGCTGACCCGTCCGTGCGGGCCCAACGAGACGTTGTTCCTTTCGCAGCTGCCCTATGTGCCGCTCGGCGACCTGCGCGCCGTGGTGACCTACCCCGCGAAGGAAGGCACGATCGACGACAACACCTTGAAGCGCACGCTGCTCAAGGTGGCGCTACCGCATCTCGTCGACCGGCTCGACGAGGTGCTGGACTGGGCCAAGGTGCTGTCCCCCGGCGAGCAGCAGCGGATCGCGTTCGCCCGGATCCTGTTAACCAGGCCGAAGGTGGTCTTCCTCGACGAGGCGACGTCGGCGCTCGACGAGGGCCTGGAGTTCCTGCTCTACCAACTGGTGCGCACCGAGCTTCCCGACACCATCCTGGTCAGCGTCAGCCACCGCTCCACGGTCGAGCAGCATCACACCCACGAACTCGAGCTGCTCGGCGACGGCGAATGGCGACTCGGCCGAGTGGATGGCGACGAGCCCGTCCCCGTTTAGCGCTTGGCCGGGTAACTTCCCGGCATGGAAACCTTCACGCCGTCCCTCGACTGGGGCGACGAGCTCATCTCCTCCCTGTTGTGGGTGGCGAAGGCATGGGTGATCGGCGCGGTGTTCATGGTCGTTGCGCTGGCGCTGCTCGCCAGGTTCACGAGCTGGGGCAGGCAGTTCTGGCGCATCACCAGCGGCTACTTCATGGGCCGCGAAAGCATTTCGGTGTGGTTGTGGCTGGGCGTGCTGCTGGCGTCGGTGATGATCGACGTGCGCCTCGCCGTGCTCTTCAGCTATCAGTCGAACGACCAGTTCTCCGCACTTCAGGCGGCATTCGAGGATAACGGTGCAGCGAAAGACGCTGCTATTGACGGCTTTTGGGTGGCAATGCTGATCTACGTCGGCCTGGCAACGGCTCACATCGCCCGCAGCCTGCTCGACGTGTACCTGATGCAGCGGTTCATCATCCGGTGGCGGGTGTGGCTGACCCATCGTCTCACCGGCGACTGGCTTGACGGCGATGCCTACTACCGAGGGCGGTTCATCGACAGTCCGATAGACAATCCCGACCAGCGCATCCAGCAGGACATCGACATCTTCACCACCGGCACCGGCCCGGAAACCAATACGCCGACCGTCGGAACCTCCCAGACGCTGGTGTTCGGCGCGGTCACGTCGATCGTCTCTGTTGTGTCGTTCACGCCGATTCTGTGGAACCTGGCAGGCCCGCTGACGATCTTCGGTTTCACCGTCGAGAAGGCGCTGTTCTGGATGGCGCTGGTGTTCGTGTTCTTCACGACGGTCGTCGCGTTCTGGATCGGTCACCCGCTGATCCGCCTGTCGTTCCGCAACGAGCTGACCAACGCCGCCTTCCGCTATGCGCTGGTGCGGCTTCGCGATGCGGGTGAGGCGGTCGGCTTCTATCGCGGGGAACGCGCCGAACGCAACCAGTTGACGACGAGATTCGCGGCCATCATCACCAACTACCGCGCGTTCGTGCGACGGAATCTGGCGTTCCTCGGCTGGAACAAGGCGATGAACCAAATCGTCAGCCCGCTGCCGACCGTCGTTCAGGCTCCCCGGTTGTTCGCAGGCGAGATTCAGTTCGGCGACGTCACTCAATCCTCGAGCGCATTCCTTCAGGTGCACGACTCACTGGCGTTCTTCCGCGCCGTCTACGACTCGTTCGCCAGCTATCGCGCTGCGATCATCCGTCTCGACGGGTTGATCACGGCGAACGAAACGGCAAGGGAATTACCAATTTTGACGACTCTGCCGAGCAGTGACGGCTCCGTCGAGCTCGACAAGGTCGAAGTCAGGGCCCCCGACGGGGCGCGGCTGCTCGACCCGCTCGATGTTCGGCTGGCGCCAGGCGACTCGATGGTCATCACCGGCGGCTCAGGCGCTGGCAAGACGACCTTGCTTCGCAGCCTCGCGCAGCTGTGGCCTTTCACGTCGGGCACATTGCATCGCCCCGAGGACGGCACCATGTTCCTATCGCAGATGCCGTACATGCCGCTTGGCGACCTGCGTTCGGTCGTGTCGTATCCGGCGTCGCCGGGTGAATTCGACGACACGGCGATCGGGGCCGCGCTCGACAGCGTTGCGTTGGCGCATCTGGGCGCCCGGCTCGACGAGGTACAGGATTGGGCCAAGGTGTTATCCCCTGGCGAGCAGCAGCGGATCGCGTTTGCGCGGGTGCTGCTGGCCAAACCGAAGGCGCTGTTCCTCGACGAGTCGACCTCGGCGCTCGACGAGGGGCAGGAGTTCTCGTTGTACCGGTCGCTGCGCACGGCGCTGCCGGACTGCATCGTGGTCAGCGTCAGTCACCGCGGCACCGTCGAACAGCATCACGACAGGCGGCTGGAACTGCTCGGCGGCGGTCAGTGGCGCCTCGGTCGAGTCGGCGAAGAGCCCGTGCCGGTCTAGCGTGCAGCGTTAGCCTGACTTCGGCATACCGATCGGTCGGGGGTGCGGTGCCAGAGACACGCTATGCGCGCAGTGGCGAATTCCACGTCGCGTACCAAGTTATGGGTGACGGCCCCCGGAACCTCGTGTACATCCCCGGGTGGGTATCGCATCTCGAGGTCGAGATGGAGAACGGTCTGACCCGACGGTTCTACGAAGCACTGGCGTCATTCACGAGGCTGATCCGATTCGACAAGCGCGGCACCGGGATGTCGGATCGGGTGATCGGCACAATGACACTCGAGGAGCGGATCGACGACATTCGCGCCGTTCTTGATGCTGCCGAGGTTGAGACTGCCTCGTTGTTCGGGTTCTCCGAAGGCGGGACGATGGCCGCCGTCTTCGCGGCCCGGTATCCCCAGCGTGTCGAGAAGCTAGTCCTGTGCGCAAGTCACGCCGGGAAGGTCTCTGGCAGCCCCGACTTCCCATGCGGCTACGAAGTGGAACCGATGATCGACTGGATCATCGACGTTGTCGAAACACGTTGGGGTGCCGGTGATTCACTGGAACACCTAGCGCCGTCGTTATGGCGCCACAGACAGGCCGATCGGGCCCGGTCCGGACAGGCCAGGTTCGAGCGAATGGCCGCGACGCCCGGTGCCGCGCTGGCGCATCTGCGATTCAACCTCGGCAACGACGCCAGATCGGTGCTTGCGGTTGTGCAGGCTCCGACGCTCGTGCTGCATCGCGCAGGCGATCGGTTCGTGCCACTGTGCAACGGCGAGCACCTCGCATCGGCCATACCCGATGCCCGTCTGGTTGTTGTCGACGGCGACGACCATCTGCCCTATGTCGGTGACGTTGCGTCGATCGTCATGGAAGTGGAGCGCTTCCTAGTCGGTACGACGGATCACGCCGACGGGTTTCTTCGCCGCACCACCGCTGCCTCCGACCCACTGACGCTGCTCACCGCCGCGGAGCTTCGCGTCGCCGAATGCGTTGCGCGGGGCATGGCCAACCCGGCGATCGCCGATGCGCTTCATTTGTCACGCCACACCGTGGAGTCTCACCTCAAGCGGATCTACACAAAGCTCGGTGTCAGCCGTGTCCAGCTCGCAGGCATCGTCTCCGGTGGCGCGACTCGCTGATGTTGGCCGAGTTCGGGGATGTGCCCAACCCCGCGCGGCTCGAATACTCGCACCATGACTATCGAAGAAAACCTGCCCGTCGGGGCATATCTACTGCTCGAGCCTGACGGTGGTGAGCGCCTGAAGTTTCTCGGCGAGAGCCACATGCGGCTGAAGATCGACGGCGGCGACACCGGCGACGCGCTGTCGTTCTACGAGTACGTCTCACAACCGGGAGTGACAGGCCCTCCGCAGCACATCCACCACGGTCACGATGAGACGTTCTACGTCGTCGACGGCATCTACGCGTTCACCTTTGGCGCCGAACAGGTGACTGCCGAACCCGGTGCCTTCCTTTACGTTCCGAGGGGCAGGCCGCACACGTTCCGAAACTGCGGCCACACGCCCGGCCGGATCGTCGGCACGTTCGCGCCCGCTGCGTTCGCAGAGTATTTCCGTGAACTCGCAGAGATCATCGAGCGCACCGGCGCCCCACCTGATCGGCAGGAATGGGCCGACCTCTACGGGCGCTACGACACCACGTTCCTCGACAAGGCCGGCTAGCCCTGCGCTGCGTGTGTCCCTGCGCGGCGGCCGAAGAAGGAACCCTCGCCGAGTTGCGTGCCGCTGGCGTAGCTCTTGCCGTCCTCGGCGATGTTCGACGCACATGCCCCCGCGGCGTATAGCCCAGGGATGACGCTGCCGTCGTCCCGCAGCACCTCGCCGTCGATCGACACCGCCAGCCCGCCCATGGTGAAGCCGGAGTACATCGCTACGCCGAGCGAAAGGTCGAACGCCGCCCATGGTCCTTTGTCTTGTACGGCAACGTAATCCGGCTGCTTGTGGAAATCGGGATCCTCGCCGCGTGCCGCGTGCTCGTTATACCGATCGAGGGTGGCGGCCAGGTTGCCCTCGGGAATCCCCAGCGCCGCTTCCATTTCCGCGACGGTCTCCCAGCCGTCGATGAACTTGATCAACGGCATCTCGGGCATCTGCATGTGCGCCTCGTCGACGATCAGGTATGCCCTTTGATCAGGCTGTTCCAGTACGAAAGCAGACGTGCGCGAGTGGTACGAGTCTTCCGCGACGAACCGCTTGCCGTCCTTGTTCACGACGACGCCGGTGAGCAGGATCTCCGGTGGGTAGGCAGCGGCGGTGATGAACAACTGGTCCAGGTTCTGCGCGACTCCCCCCGCCGAGATGCCCATCCGGATGCCCAGCCCGTCATCGTTGGGGTTGCCAAGAATGTAGGGCTCGACCTCGCCGTGGTGTTTGGTGCGCCGCTTCTGACCCAGCGCGGGGGTGTGCTTTGCGACCATCTCTGGGTTCATCGCGAAACCGCCGGCGGCGATGACGACCGACTTGGCTCTGATGGCGCCGGCTTCGTTGAAGTGCTTCCAGCGGACCCCGACCACCGCACCGTCGTCGACGACCAGGTTGGTCACGCCGGTCTCGTATCGGATCTGCACACCGACTTCGTCGGCCCGCTTCAGGAGGAGGTCGATGACCATCGACGCGCCACCGAGTTCACCGGGCACCGGTACCGAGTGCCCACGAGGTGCGGGCTTGGCCTGCTCACAGAACGGCCAGACCTTCTCGTTGCCGGTATACGACAGGCCCTCGGTTCCCGGTGGGACGACCACCTTGCCGGGGTAAAAGCTCCGCTCGAACTGAAAACCCAAGTCCTCCAACCAGTTGAAGTGCTCGGCGCTGCCTTCGCTGTATGCGCGGATCTTGTCGTGCTCCGGTGCGCGCGACACCGCGACCAGGTACTTGTACATCTCCTCGGCGCTGTCGTCGTGACCGGTGGCCTGTTGCACCGCGGTGCCGCCACCGAGATAGAAATGGCCACCCGCCATCGCGCTGGTACCGCCCGCCGCCGCTGCGCGCTCGAGCACAAGCACCGTCGCGCCTGCGGCCGCTGCGCTGACGGCCGCGCAGCCGCCTGCGATGCCGAAGCCGATCACCAGGACGTCGACCTCGTCGCTGAACTCCGCGATATCGCCGGCGTTGACGGTCTGCGGGATCTCCGTAGTCACCCTTGCTCCTGTTTGATGTAGTCGTAGAACGCCCGCGTCTCGGGCGAGATGTGGGCAATCTCGATGTAGGGCACGCCGGCAGCGTCGGCCGTGACATAGGCGAACCGCATCCCGCCGGGCATTACACCCTGCTGAATGACGGGCGCGCCGTTGCGTTCGGCGTCTGCCAGCGCGGCGTCGAACGCGTCGAGGTCGGGTGCCTCGACACAGATGTGGTGAAGGCCCGGTCCCGCGCGGTCGAGAAACTCGGTGTAGATGCTCCTCCCCGAGACCGGCGCGATCAGTTCCAGCTGTGTGTCGCCCGCGTAGCTCATCGAGATGTGGGCGACAAAGTCGGCAGGCTCGCCGTGCAAGGTGCACGTATCCGGAGCGAAATGGACGTTGGGTATGCGGACCCACTTCTTGGCGCCCAACAGCGTGGTCAGCGCCGTTTCGGTGGCGTCAAGGTCACGCGTCACCCAGGCAATCTGGACAGGTGTCTGGTCAAGCATCTCCACGAGAATATCGTCGGCATGCCCGGCTGGCTAGAACGTGTTCTAGTTTATTCCTCGCCGAGGTACGCCTTGAGGCATCGATCCGCCGCCGCACGCGCCACCGCCGGATCCTCGCCACTGGCCACGTTCGCGGAGTACCACTCTTCGCCGGACAGGGTCAGGAAGCGACGGCCCTCCTCAGTGCCCGTCCACTGCTGGCCGAACGAAGGGTCGATGGATTCGCCGGTACCCAGGTGGATGGCCAGCCCGAGCACCATCGAATCCCAGCCGATCCCGACCGCGCCTGGCCCGAACTGATGCGAGATCTCGTCGTCCACGTGCGCGATGTGCTCGATGAGCAACCGCGCCCGGTCGGTTCCCTCGCTGCTGATGCTGACATCGATCCAGCTGACGTTGCCGGCGTACTCCCAAGTGGCGGTGAAGTTCTTCGGCGGGTCACACGTGAGGATGGTTCCGCTGGCCTGACCTTGCAATTGATAGGAGCCGCCGACCTTCAAATTGCCCGAAATCGGCAGGAACCACCGCGGAATGCGCTCGATATTGGTGACGGCATCCCAGAGGTCCGCCGGGTCGGTGTCGTAGGCCTGGCTGATCGTGACGACGTGTGCCTCCCCTGTGTCGATCGTGCGGGCCCCGACGCTGCGCTGAACCGCCTTGATCTGATGGTCGACATCGATCTCAATCATGTTGCCTTCCTTCGTCGTTGCCGTTTCCCCCGTGCGATTTCGGTGCCGAGCGCGGCGAGATGCGGCGTCCAGAAGCGGCGGAACGTGTCCAGCCACTCGTCGACGTCGCGCAGCGCCGAGCCGTTCACCGCGTACAACCGTCGCTGACCATCCGGCCGGACCGAGGCGAACCCGTTGTCCCGCAGCACCTTCAAGTGCTGGGACACCGCGGGCTGGGTGATTGCGAACTCGCCCTGGATGGTGGCGCCGATGGCGCCCGCAGACATCTCGCCGCCTGCGAGCAGTTCGAGAATGCGCCGACGCACCGGATCACCGAGGACGTCGAACGCGTGCACGACCCCAAATTAAAGCTACAACTTATATAAGTCAAGGTGTAATTATTGTTGGTCCCACCCCGGTGGCGCGGCTCCTCTGCCGAAGCCCCAGGTGGCCTGCCCCAACCGCGGCTTGGGCTGGGCGCTCGCCGGCCGCCGGCGAAACTGGTCCGCCAAGATCGGCTCCGGATCGGCACCTGCGAACAGCGCAAGGCACGGCGGGCTGAACTCGCACACCGAACAGTGCGCCGCGGGGCTCGGGTATATCGCGGGGTCGGAGACCATGTCGAGAGCCTCGGCAGCCAGTTGCGAGCCGATCCCGTCGATCTCCTGCCGGGTGCGACGGATGCGGGTGCGACGAATCGGTCCCGCGGTGTGCAGGTCGACCCGGCTCGCACCGTCGATCCTGGACGCCTGCGCCGACACACGCCGGTGTTGCGGTATCGACCGGCCGCCGCCGCTGCCTTCGTGCTGGGCAACGGGCCGGCGGGTGCGCTCGTCGGCAGCCGCAGGAAAGCCGAGCGGGCCGCCGACGCGCACCTCGTTGTGGATCGTTCCGGCGATCTCCATGCCCACGTAGTCCTGCTCCCAGGCCCAGCACGCCGCGATCGCCTCCTCGTCGCGAACCAATGCGTCCTGGTCGTGCCAGCTATCGGCGATCTGGTGGCGCACCACCCAGTACTCGTCGGCGGCATCCACCGCGAGCAGGTCGACCCTGCATGCGTAAACGACCCCGGATCCGTTGGGGGTCAACAGCCCCCGTCCGGTCTGCGCAGGATCCGCGAGCAGGCCGACGACGTCGTGATCGATCTTGACCGGAGCGAAATCGTCGATCATGCTTGCCCACGCGTCGTAACAGTCCAGCAGAGCCGCGGTGGCGGCGATGAGGTCGGCCGCGTCCGCGTCGTTGAGCGACCGTTCGGCCGCCTTGTGCACCAAGGACTGTTTGAGGTCGTGCTGCCAATCCCAGGTGCCCGGGTAGTAGTAGACCGCGAGGGCATCCTTGACCGCGGCAGGCAGAGCGGGTTGCGCAGTGTCGACGGGTTCGAGTTCACGGCGTGACGCGAAGTCCCACTGGCGGCGACAGCGTTTGAAGCTCGCGCGTTGCTCTGGGTCGATGCGGAAATACATGATGGCGGCCCTCAGTGCGAGTGGGGCCAGGGCTCGTCGAGAGGCCATCGACAGCGATCGGCACGGCTGGCCATCGATTCGAGTTCGGCCAGCAGATCGTCAAAGAACGCCTGCACCCGTGCCGGATCCGCCGGCCAGGTGGCGGAGAAGCACATCCATACGTCCGGGTCGTCCGACGGCGTCTCGGTGACGATGGCATCGAAGGGCACAATTCGCCAGCTGTAGGTATCCCCTCGGCGTTCGAGGTACACCGTGTCTTCACGATCGAGGCGCGCAGCCACGATCGAGGCGAACAATTGTTGGCGGTTCATCGGTGCCTCGCCAATCCAGGATAGTTCGTCCGCCGAAACCCGGGTCACGCGCAGAGCATGTCGACCAGCAGGCCGACCTGGACGTCGAATACGGCTCCGGGTTCGGTCAGCGTGTCCGCGCCGTACTGCCCGAACACCTCGAGGCTTATCGCGCCGACCAGTCCTGCCCACAGCAGAAAGCACTTGGCGACGGCGGAGTCGTCCCCGGTGAACTCGAACTCCGCACGCAGTCGGTCGAAGTCCGACGACAGCGGTTGTGCCGCAGCAATATCGGACCGGGGTATGTCGCCCGCTGCGACGCCTGCCCCGATCGCCTCGAACAGCGCACCGACCACCCTGGTGCCCGGTCCGACCGTGCGCTCCCGCGGTGCGTGGTAACCGGGCACCGGGCTGCCGTACAACAACGCCCAGCGGGCAGGCTGGTCGATCGCCCACGCGCGGGCCGCGCGCGCCATTGCGAGCAGTCGGTCGCGCCAGGACCCGGCCGCAGCGCCATCGACCGCGTCGGCAAGCTCCGAGTACGCGTCGATAAGGAGCAGTGTCAGCAGATCGTCGCGGCTGGCCACGTAGCGATACACCGCGGACGACACCATGCCAAGGTCGCGTGCGATGGCCCGCAGCGACAGCCCGGCCGCACCCTCGGTGACCAAATGGCGCCTGCCGAGCTCGATGATCTGCGCTTCGATCTTCTCGCGCGTTTCCTGCCGCTTGCCCATCCGGCCAGTGTGACACAAAACGAGATCACTGCTCTTGAATCTTCACGGCTGGCGTGGCACTCTGATCGGAGAGCACCGCTCTCTATTTGGTCCGATGAAAGGAACCGATGACCGTGCGCTACGACGCACCCAATGTCGCCGCCCGCGCAGGCAACGAACTGATCCGCTGGCTGGCCGAGGCCGGAATCAGCGTCGCCGGAACGCGCGCCCTTCGGGTCCGGGGCCGCAAGACCGGCAAGCGACGGGGTGTGGTGATCAATGTGCTCAGTGTCGACGGCCGGGATTACGTCGTGTCGCCGCGCGGTAACACTCAGTGGGCGCGAAACGCGCGCAGCGCGGGCATCGTCGAGATGGGGCCGCGGTGGTGCAGCCGCGACGTGCGCATCGCTGAGGTTGCCGACGACACCAAGCCGAAGCTGCTGAAGCGCTATCTCGATCGGTGGTACTGGGAGGTCAAAGGTCACGTTGG
The DNA here is from genome assembly GCA_963766465.1 of uncultured Actinomycetota bacterium. Lineage (GTDB taxonomy): Bacteria > Actinomycetota > Actinomycetes > Mycobacteriales > Mycobacteriaceae > Mycobacterium. The sequence goes on along the minus strand of CAVXZT010000006.1, from coordinate 74,925 downwards.
CGGCTTGACCCCGCAGTCGACCGACGACGAAATGCGTTCCGCCGCACCGTCGATCCCCGTCTTCGAGCTTCTCCGCTAGGGCGCGGGTAGCGACCAGGGCTCAGGAGTCGGCTCGGCCACACTGCCAGATGCGGCAGAGATGACGTCCTCGCGAGCCTGCTGGCTGGCGGCCTGCCACGACACCGCCGCCGGGAAGGTCCCCCAGGTGCTGTTGAACATTCCGACGATCGCCGCCCTGCCGTCGGGGGTGAGGTTGTATACGGGGCCGCCGGAGTCACCCTTCTGGCTCACCACTCCGTTGGCCATCGTGAACCAGCCGTTGTTCACGGCCTGGATGATTCCGCAGCTCTCCCCCGTGATCACACCGAAGTGACACACCGGCAGGCCGACCGCGGGCACGATCGCGGGATCGGCGACCAGTTGCCGTCCGCCAGGAAGGACGTTGTTGATCGCGACGTCGGGGGAAAGGCTGATCGCTTCCCAGTCGGCAATCTGATGATTGGTGTCGACGGTGGCGCCGTTCGGCGTGTTGTCCCGGAACAACGCTTGCGTGCCGACCAGGTTGCCGTCCCTGTCGCTGACCTGTCCATTGCCCCTGCAGTGGCCAGCCGTGAACGCGATTCGCATCTGCGGGTCGACGAAACCCAGCGTGCAGACATTGGTGCCTTGGCGAACCTCCATGCCGGGGAACACCAACACCCCGGGAGTGGCGTGTGCAGGCGCAGACGGCAGCGCGAGGGCGATGATCGGGGCGGCCGCAATTGAGAGCACGCGCAGCCATCGTCGGCGCACAATGGCCTCCGATCTTCATGTGTCAAGGCTGTCAAGCGTACCGCTGAGCAGCGCACGCAATTGCTCATCGGACAACGAAGGGGTGACGTTACACAAATGAAGGTGGCCCGGACCTTTCGGGCCGGGCCACGTTCATTTGCGCGCTACGGGATGGTCAACTCCTGACCCGGATGAATGAGGTCGGGATTGGAGACGCCACTGGCATCGGCGATCACCTGATACTTGCTGCCGTCACCGTAGAAGCGTTCCGAGATCGCCCACAGGGTGTCGCCGGAAACCACGGTGTATGTCCGCGCAGCGGGCGGCGGCGGGGGTGGCGGCGGTGCGGCGGGCTCGGCCTCCGGTGCAGGAGCGGGCGCCTCTTCCGCCACAGGAGCGACTTCCGGAGCATCCGCCTCGGGCGCAGGCGGAGGCGCATCGGCGGTCTCCGTCTTCGACGACCAGGCGGCCTCATCCTTGGCGTACAGCACAACGTTGCGGTCGTCCTGCAGAACGAGCTTCGCGTCCTTGGCACCCTTGGTGTCGGTGTGCCAAACCGGCTTCTCCGGTGTGTACAGCACGACATTGCCGTCCTCTTGCACCTCGAGGCGTTCGACGTTTTCGCCATTGGTGCCCGTCGCCCACACCGCCTGGCCGCGGGCGGCCAACACCAGATTGCCGTCGTCCTGCAGCGTCAACGTGTACGCGCCGTTGCTGGATGTCAGCGATCCACCCTTTTCGAGCTTCTGTCCTTCGGTAAGTGTGTCTCCCATGTCGCCGACCCTAGTGATCAAGCGCGCGTATGTATGCCGTTCTGCTCGCAGCAATTCAAACGTTTGGCGAACGATGGGTGACCCAAATACGTTCAGGCCCAAGCAACTCCGTCGCTGAGTTACGGGATCGTCAGCTCCTGGCCGGGATGGATCAGGTCAGGGTTGGAGATGCCGCTGGCGTCGGCGATCACTTGGTATTTGCTGCCATCGCCGTAGAAGCGTTCCGCGATCGCCCAGAGAGTGTCACCGGAGACCACCGTGTACATCCGAGGCGCAGGCGGAGGTGGCGGTGGCGGCGGAGGAGCCGGTTCGGGCTCAGCCGCGGGAAGAGGTTCCTCGGCCGCAGCGGGGACCACTTCAGGCGCCGGAGCCTCTGCGGCCGGAGGGGCCGGTGGAGCTTCGTCAGTCTGCGTGCCCGACGACCACGCCGGTCCGTCGAACCCGTACAGCACCAGGTTGCGGTCATCCTGCAGCAGCAGCCGAACGTCCTTGGCGCCCTTGGTGTCGGTGTGCCAGATCGGCTTGTCCGACGTGTACAGCACGCAGTTGCCGTCTTCTTGCACCTCTAGGCGCTCGGCGTCCTGCCCGTTGGTGCCCGTCGCCCAGACCGCCTTGCCGCCACCGGCCAGCACAAGGTTGCCGTCGTCCTGCAACGTCAACGTGTACGCCCCATTTTTGGAGGTCAGCGATTGCCCGCGTTGGAGTTTGTCGCCGTTCATCAGTCTGTCGCTCATGTGGGCTGAGCTTACTGATCGTGGCTGCGCCCGTGGGCATTACGAGTCAGGAATCGAACCCGAGCCCCAACGCATCCAGCGTGCGAAGCAGAATGTTGCGCCGCCCGGCAGAGTGGTCGGCGCGGTCCAGCGACCACCGTGTCGCCTGGATACCGATGCTGGCCAGCGGCTCCGGCGGAAACGGCAACGGCCGACGCCGCACCATCTCCAATTCGGTGCGTGCCGTGGGCTCGCCGGCAAGCAGGTCGAGGCACACATCGGCGGCGAACCGCGCCGCACCCACACCGAGCCCGGTGAACCCGTTGGCATAGGCGACCCGGCCCTCACGTGCCAGCCCCCAGTGCGCACAGAATCGGGTGTTGGTGTCGATGGCGCCCGCCCAGCGGTGGCTGAACCGGACATCGTCGAGTGCGGGAAAGGTGATGAAGAAGTGCGCGGCCAGCCGCCGATAGGTGGCGGCCCGGTCTTCATAACGCTCCTCGACCTTGCGGCCGAAGTGGTAGACGGCGTCGTAGCCGCCGAAAACGATGCGGTTGTCGACGGTCAGGCGGTAGTAGTGAAATTGGTTGGCGCAGTCGCCGATTCCCTGTCTGCGCCGCCATCCGATTCGGTCGAGCTGCGCGTCGGTGAGTGGCTCGGTGGCCAGCACATAGTCGTACACCGGCACGGTATGCAGCCGGTTGCGCTTCAGCAGGCTCGGAAAGACGTTCGTCGCCAGCATGACGTTGCGGCAGGTGACGATCGCGCGTCCGCACTCGACGCGCAGCGCGGCGATCCCGGATTCGAGGCGCTGCGCATTGGTGTGCTCATAGATCTGCACACCGGCCTCCTGGCACGCGCGGGCCAGTTCGATCGCCAGCTTGGCCGGATGCACGATCGCAGTCGTTTGGGGGTTGTACAGGCCCGCGAGGTACGTCGGGGAATGAACCTCGTCGCGGACTTCACTCTCGCCGAACCACTGCCCTTCGTCATTGGCGGCTGCGTCGGCCAGCCAGTCGACTTGATGCGGCTCCGTCGCCACCGACAGCATGCCGGTGCGCTGCCATTCGGTGTCGAGGTCGAGCGACTCGATGTCGGCCTGCATACCATCGAGGTTCTCCCTGCCCATCGCCTCGAGGGTGTCAATCTCGTTGGGCCAACGTGTCTTTCCATTCTCCAGGCCGTGCGTCAGGCTGGCGTCGACGAAGCCGCCGTTGCGCCCCGACGCGGCCCAGCCGATCCGGTTGGCCTCGATGAGCACGATGCGGCGATCCGGATCTCGCTGGGCGGCATGCAGTGCGGCCCATAACCCGGTGTATCCGCCACCGACCACCAGCAGGTCGCAGGTGATCGACCCGGTTGCCTGCGGGTACTCCGGCCTGGGGATGTCGAGCCACATCGAGCCGAAGGTGCTTGCGGCAAGGGAACGTTCGACCAGGCCGGGGTCGACGTGGGCATCAAACACCGTCTCCACATCGCGGACACTACGGGTCGAGCGTCGACCTAGGGGCGAACTCCCGCCGATTCGTCAACGACCAGTCGACGGTCCGTTGGCGCCCACCCCGGCGGCCCGAAGATGTAGCCGAGTCCATCGCGCCACCGCGTTGCGTGACGCACGTCGCGGGCGATTGCCACATATTCGTGAGTCTGCAGCTTCCAGATGTTGTAGGTGTCGACCTGTTTGGTGAGGCCGTAGTGCGGCCGGGTGGTCTCTGCCTGGAAGCTGCCGAAGAGCCGATCCCATACGATCAGAATGCCGCCGTAGTTCTTGTCGAGGTACTGCTGGTCCATCCCGTGGTGAACCCGATGGTGCGACGCCGTGTTGAAGATGAATTCGATTGGCCGCCAAAGCTTTCCGATGCGCTCGGTATGGATCCAAAACTGGTAGATGAGGTTGATCGAGAAGCTGGCGAACACCATCCACGGCGGCACGCCAAAGAGCGGCAGCAGCGCGCGCAGGAAGACGTCTCCGCTGATGTTCCATTTCTGCCGCAGCGCGGTGGCGAAGTTGAAGTACTGGCTGGAGTGATGGGCCTGGTGAGTGGCCCAGAAGATCCGCACCCGATGGGCCATCCGGTGATACCAGTAATAGAGAAAGTCCACACCGAGGATGGCGATCACCCACGTGTACCACTGGTTGGCCGGCAGGTGCCAGGGAGCGACGTAGACATACAGCCCGGCGTAACCAAGCAGGGCGATGCCGTTCATCACTGCGCTCGTCCCGACCGAGACGAGGCCCATCCAGATGCTGGCCCACGCGTCTGGCCGCAGGTAGCCCCCGGCAGGCGCCTGCTCGGCCTCGATGTGCGCCAGCTTGCGGGCGGCCGCCCACTCGATGATCAGCAGCACGAGAAAGAACGGGACGGCGAAGGTCACCGGATCGTGCATAAGCGGAGGCAGCACGTCCGAGAACGCTTTTGCCAGGTCCACGACGACACCTCCCGCGGCGATTTTAGCTGGCCGCTCCTTTACCGGAAGCTGAGCACGTCACTACCCCAGGCCGACCGGATATGTAGGTCGACGTCGTTTGCGACGCTGTCCTCGCGGTCGATCATCAGGCAGGCCCGATCGGCTTCGATATGGCAACCATTCGGGTTCGCCGTCCAGCCCGAGCGGCTTGCCCTGAGTGGCGAAGTTGCGCCAGCGAGTCTGGATTCGGGCCGACACCACCTTGCCGGTCTTCATTCCGCCCAGCCGGAATGTCGGGTCCTTGGGACCGGCGACGAGGTTGCCCCACACGAAGGGCAATTCGGTGGCGTGTGCGCCGCTGAGCCGCAGGACCCGCAACATCGGTGTGGCCCAATCGAATCGGTAGAGATATACCGGTGCGACGGCGCTGTGCCCTTCTGCCAGCCAGACCGATGGCATCCGGAATCCGATATCGCGCGCCACTCCCATGCCGCGGGCCTTGCCCCGCAGTCCGGGATAGGCGGTGCCGAGCAGGTCGTCTGTCGGTAACACCAGATTCGGCTGTTCGGCGGCGATCTGGGCGAACATCGCGCTGATCGCCTCGGGTGTGATGGGCATCAGCGGCGACTTCATCCACTTGAACAGTGCCGCCTCGTGTTTGTTCGTCCCGATGATCAGCGGTACGGGGTGCGATCGGCCCGCTCGCGCCAGCTTGACCGGGTTGTCGGGTACGAGATCGCCGTCGATGATCGGGGCGAACGCCAACATGCCGGGGCTCTGCACCGGCACGTCGTTGAACAACGCTCGAGACGCCGCGACGAGTGCGTCGAGAGGAGCATGCGTTCAACCGGTCGATGTCCTTGTGCGCCAGGCCAAGCGCGGCGATGTACTGCTCGGCCACCCTGCGGGCCCGAGTCGCGTCGTAAACCGACGTGGCCGGTGAGCTCTGCGCAATCGCGCCCGCGAACAGTCCCTCGGCGGCCGGGCTGGTCAACAAGGTGGTGATGATGCCTGCGCCCGCCGACTCGCCGAACACCGTGACGCGGTCGGCGTCGCCTCCGAAGGCTGCGATGTTGTCGCGGATCCAATGCAGGGCGTGCAGTACGTCACGCATCCCGACGTTGGTGTCGAACCGGCGCCCTGGCGTGCTGAACGACGACAGGTCCATGAATCCGAATGCACCGAGACGGTAGTTCACCGTGACCACAACCACGTCGCCGCCGGCAGCGAAGACCCGCCCGTCGTAGAGCGGCTGGTTCGCCGAACCAAGGATGTAGGCGCCGCCGTGAATCCACACCATCACCGGCCTGTCGTCACCGGCTGCGATATCCGACGACGCCCAGATGTTCAGCGTCAGGCAGTCGTCGCCCTGCGGCGCGCCCAAGTCGATGGGGATCCGGGGCTCGACTGGCTGCGGACAAACCGGCCCGAAGGCACTGGCATCGGCGATCTCGCTCCATGGCTCGGGCGGCTCCGGCGCCCGCCACCGTAGGTCGCCGGTCGGCGGGGCGCCGTAGCGCACCCCTTTCCACGAGGTGACCCGACCGTCGTCGACGCCACGGACTGGGCCGTAGGCAGTTTCGACAACGATGCTCATTCCCCGAGGCTAGCGATGGATAGCGACCACATCCGGGAGATTTGGATCACGTGTCGTGGTATATCTGATAGGTACCTTGTAACACTCCTCCCAAGGACTTCAGATGGACACACTGCGCCGCCGCATCGTCGCCGAGTTCGAGAAGGGCGCGGGCCGTCACGACGACCCGCAGGTCTACGGCGGTCCACCAGGGGATCCGGGACTGATCGGGCCGGGCAGCGTCTCCTGGGAGGTCAACGCAGATCTGGCATCGGTCTCACAGGCCGGCCTTCCCGCAATCGTGCTGGAGATCCTCCACCCCTCCGTCATCGCCGGTGTCCAGGACTTGTCGAACTACCGACAGGACCCGTTCCAGCGGGCTCGTGCCACGCTCGGCTACGTCCTGACCACGACCTTCGGCAATACCGAGGCGGCCACCGGCATCATCGAACGCGTCAAGCGGGTGCATTCGTTCGTCAACGGCACGCGCCCCGACGGAGTGCCGTACAGCGCGCTCGATCCCGAGCTGCTCGCGTGGGTGCACACCTGCATTCCGTGGATGATCATGCAAACCTTCGAGCAAACCAAAAGACCTCTGTCACAACATGAACGGGACCGCTACCTGGCCGAGCAGGCGGTGATCGGCCGGATGGGCGGCGCGGAGTGGGTGCCGACGAGCGTCGCGGAGCTCGACGACTACGTCGAGAGCATGCGATCGAAGCTGAGCGTCAATGCGCAGACACGCGAGTTCGTCGACTTCCTGATGACCTCGCCGTTCTTCCCGAATCTCCCGGGGCCCGTCGATCGCCAGCTGCACCGGTTCGCCATCTATGCCGGTATGAGTCGCGCGCCGAAGTGGGCCCGGGAGCTGATCGGCTACGACCACCCGTCCGCGCTGACACGCACCCTCATCGGGCCCGCTCTGCAGTTTGATGCAGACAGGCTGCGGTGGGCATTCGGGCTCCCCTGCTACGCCCAACTCGCGAACGCGCGAGCCGAGGGCGCCGCGGTGCCGAAGGCCGCAGCGCTGTGATCGACGCCCAGCTGATCGAGGTGGTCGGCGGCGCGACCGCGGGCGGCAACGTCGACGAGGCCGCCGACCGCACCAGCCAGCGCATACTGGACGCCGCCCTGAACGAAGCAGCGGCCGTTGGGCTGCAACGGATTACGGTCGAAGACGTCGTCCGTCGCGCGGGCATATCCCGGATGACGGCGTACCGCCGCTATCCGCGCCGCGACGACCTGGTCGAGGCGCTGGTTCGACGCGAAACTCAACGCTTCCTCGCCGCAGTTGCCGACGCCATCGACGCCGCCGAGGATCCGCATGAGGGCGTGGCGGAGGCGTTCATCGCCGCCGTCAGATTCGCAAGGGAACATCCGATGCTGCGCCGCGCGGGAGCCCTCGAGCCCGCGCCGATCGCCGACTCCGTCGAACTGCTGACGATGGGATCGGCGTTCATCGCCAACTACATGCACGGCGATGCGGCCGGTTCACCGTCGCAGCAGGTTCGTTGGGTGGCCGATGTGTTCGCTCGGCTGTTCTCCACCTACATCTCGATACCGCCAACCGATCCGAACTTCTCCGACGACGCCGAGCTGCGACGGTTCGCACACGAGGTGCTGACGCCGATGGTGGAGCGCGTCGTCAGGCTAGGTTGGTCGCGTGCGGACCTGGGCGCTGCTGTTCGCGGCCATCGCTGTCGAAGTAGCGGCGACGCTGTCTTTGCGCGCGTCCCAAGACCATTCGGCGTGGCTTTTGCTCGTGGTGGCAGGCTACGTCGGCTCGTTCGTGTTGCTGACGATGGTGCTACGGGCGGGTATGCCGGTCGGCGTCGCGTACGGCATCTGGGGCGCGTCAGGTACGGCGGCCACCGCTGTCTTGGCCGCAGTGATATTCGGGGATGCGTTCACCTGGCCCGTCGCTGCGGGAATTGTGCTGATCATCGCCGGGGTGCTGCTTGTCGAGTTCGGATCGCGGCCGACGGTTGCGGCTGAGCCGTGATGTGGTGGGCGCTTGCCGGCGCGATTCTGATCGAGGTCGTCGCGACGTTGTCGCTGCGCGCCTCTGACGGCTTCCGCAGAAAGGCGTGGATCGCGCCGGTGATCGCGGGCTACCTCGTGTCGTTCTATCTGCTGTGGTTGTCGCTGTCGTTGGGCATGCCGGTCGGCATCGCCTACGGCATTTGGACCGCCTGCGGTGTCGCACTGGTCGCCGTCGTCGCCCGATTCCTCTTCGCAGAGCCGCTGACTTGGGTGATGGCGCTCGGCATTGCGCTGATCGTGGCAGGCGTGCTCACGATCGAGGTGGCCGGCGCCGTGCACTGAGAGCACCGGCGAGCGCCACTGCCGTTAATCCGGCAACCGGTACGGACAGCAGGCCGATCCGCAGACTCGTCGCATCGGCGACGATCCCGACGATCAGCGGCGCACCGAAGAAGCCGACACGCATGAGCCAGGTGACCGCCGTCAGCCCGGTCCCCGGCCGCATGCCAGGAAGCTGGTCGGCCGCGTGCATCGCCGCCGGTATCAGGGTTGCGACGCCGAGGCCGGCGGCCGCAAACCCGGCGATCGTGCCTCCGACACTGGGAAACACCAGCGCACAACCCATTCCACCGGCAGTGATGAGCCCGCCGGTCCGCACCACCGCTCGTTCGCCGAACCGGTCGACGAGCCGGTCGCCGACCATTCGGCCAACGAACATGAAACCGACGAGGGCGACGTAGCCGAACGCCGCGACCGGTCCGGGTGCCAAGAGGGAGTCACGCAAATAGAGGGTTGCCCAGGAGCTTCCGGCGTCCTCGACCGTCGCGCCTGCGATCGCGATGGCCACCAGCGCCAGCAGGGTCGCGTACACGGCAATGCCAGCGCCTCCCCTGCCAGACGTCTGCGCGGACGGGTGGTCGTCATGGTCGGGGCCGCGCAACAGGTACGGATAGGCGACCACGACGACGGCGCTGAAGATCACTGCGGCGATGGTCAAGTGCGTTGTGCGGGAGATGTGCAATGCGATCGCCGCCGCGCCCATCAAGCCGCCGAGTATCGCGCCGACCGCCCACACCGCGTGCAACGAGTTAATGATCGACCGGCCGTAGTTGCGCTGCACCCGAAGGCCGTGCGCGTTCTGTGCGACGTCCGTGATCGCATCCGAGGCGCCTGCGACGAACAGCGCGGCGGCCAGCATCAGCGGCGTGGTCGCGAGGCTTGCGACAACGACGAACACCGCGATGCCGATGGTGCCGACCACCGCGACGCGCGACGAGCGGTATCGCCGGATCAGCGTCGCGGCGGCGAGCCCGGCGACGAGCGCCCCACCGGAGAACGCGGCGATCGCCGCGCCGTATACCGCGTTGGACAGATGCAGATCGGCCTTGATCTCGGGATAGCGCGGCAGCAGGTTCGCAAAAATCGCCCCGTTGGTCAAGAACAGCGCCGCGGTCGCGACCCGCGCCCGCTGGTCCTGCGCCACGTACTGGACATTACCGACGGCGGCCGCCGGGCAGTTCTAGTGTGGGGGCACATGGAGCCGAGCGCGGATACCCGAGAGCCCGACTATCGCTTCACGCTTGCCAACGAGCGGACGTTCTTGGCCTGGATCCGCACCGCGCTCGCGCTGCTCGCCGGCGGCGTCGCAGTCGTGCAACTGGTCCCCGCCCTTTCCATTCCAGGCATCCGACACGGTCTCGGAACTGTGCTGACGGCGGCGGGTGGGGTACTGGCGGTGCTGGCGGTTCGGCGATGGCAGAGCGTGCAGAATGCGATGCGCCGGGGTGTCGAATTGCCCAAGTCGTGGATGCCGGTGCTGCTCGGCTGTGTGGTCGTCGCAGTGACCATCGCGTTGATCGTCGTGATCTCCGTCCAGCCATGAATCCTCAGGAAAAACCAGGTCTGCAAGTAGAGCGAACCCAATTGTCTTGGGAGCGCAATGCATTCGGCTTTCTCGCAGTCGGCACCATCCCGCTGCTTGGGCACGGTCCATTGACGGCGCAGCGTTCGGTGCTGGTGGTTGTGGGGGCACTGCTGGCGTTACTCGCCGTTTGGCTCGGTTACCGGAGGGCGAGCCGCATGATGGCCTCACCGAGGGCCGAAGTCCTTCTAATCGGATGGGCCACCGCGGGCTTCGCGACCTTGCTCGTGGTGTTCAACGCCCTTTAGCGCACTGCGTGAGCAACCGCTCGCTGGTCTCCCAGAGGTCGAGCGCCTTGCCGCGGTCGTAGGAATCCACCGACGATCGGATTGGCCGCAGCCCGTCGAAGTACTCACCGCTGACGCCGTCGAACCGCGCGTCGTTCGTCAGCGCAGCCAGATAGCGGCCGGAGGTGCGGGTGCTGCGCACACCCGGCAACACCCGCAGTGCGGGCAGCAGATAGCGCCACGCGAGTCGCTGCAGCGGCGGGTAGTCGCGGGCCAGCCCGGAGCCCGGCATCAGGCCGGGATCGAACGCAGTGACCGTCACACCCTGCCCGCCATGGCCGAGCCGCCGGTCGAGTTCGTAGGTGTAGAGCACGTTGCACAGCTTGGAGGTGGTGTAACGACGGCGGCCGTCCGGGGACTGTTCGGCGCTCGGATGCGCGAGGCCTTCGGCCGTGGTGTAACTCGGATCGGGCATGCCCGTGTGCTTGGTCGGGTCGTGCGTGCCACTGCTGACGACGACGACCCGCGCCGGGTGGGCCAGCTTGTCTAGCAGGCCCTGCACCAGCGTGAAATGGCCGAGATGGTTGACGCCGAACGTCATCTCGACGCCGTCCTCGGTCCATTCGGTGCCCGACACCACCTGCACACCGGCGTTGCACACGATCGCGTGCAGCGGCGGGAGGCTGGCGTCGCGGACCTTTTCCACGAAGGCAGCCACCGAGGCCAACGACGCGAGGTCCATCTCCATCACGGTGCAGCGCTGCGGCTGCCCCAATTGCGTGACGGCTTCCGCGCCGCGGCCGGTATCGCGAACGGCGAGGACGATGTGCAACGACGGGTCGCTGTTCAGCAGCGCTCGTGCGCATTCGAGCCCGAGCCCCGAGCTGGCGCCCGTGATGATCGCTGTTCTCATGTTGACTTCTCCTGCAACAGAATCGGAATGAGTGCGGTGATGGCCTGGAACAGCCGCCGGTACATCCGCTCGACGTCCGTGCCATTGGGTTCGAGGTGCTCGGCGAAGAACACCCCGTCCGACAGTGCAACGGCTACGGCGGTCAGCTCGCTGATGACGCGCTCGGTCTTGGACCGCGGCGCGCCGGAAGGCATCAGCGGGGTGATCGCTTCGCGGAACCTGCGGATCGCGGTGTCGCGGACCAGGCGGATCACCGCGGCGACGGCTGGATCGTTCCCGCGCTCGAGCGACAGCATGTAGAACAGCCGGAGAAAATCCGGGTGCTGCGATTGCAGAGTCGACAGCACGGCCAGCTGCGTCGCGGCGTCTTCAGATGTCGGGATCGCCGCGAAGAACCGGTCGGCGCCGCGCTGCATCACCGCCGCGAGTACGCCTTCCTTGGAACCGAAATGCCAGTAGATGGAGCTGGGCGGTAGCCCGCACGCCTTGCGGATGTCGCTGATCGACGTCGCGGCGTATCCGCGGGTGGCCATCAGCCGTTCGGTGGCGTCGAGGATCACCTCGCGGGACTGCTCGCCCTGCTGCTGCTTCTTGGTTGGACGTGCATCTGTAGGGATCATTACAGACAGAGTAGCAGCGCGCCGAATGTGAAGCCACTGCGACGTCCCAGTGGCACGCTGAGCGTGTGACGATCCACTCCGACGTGACCACCGACGAGTTGCTCGGCCTCTTCCCGCCGGGAACCGAGCTCGCTGACAATGGAACCCTGAAGATCGGCGGCTGCCGGCTCGACGACGTCGCTGAGAAGTTCGGCACCCCTGCCATCGTCGTCTCCGAAGACGCCCTGCGTCAGCGTGCCCGCGACTACCTCGCCGCCTTTCGTGGCCGCTGGCCGCGCTGCGATGTGGCGTTCGCGTCAAAGTCCTTCCCGTGCACGGCAACTCAGCGTGTCATGGTCGAGGAAGGCCTGCACCTCGACGTCGCAGGCGGCGGCGAGATCCTGACCGCGCTCAAGGCGGGCGCCGATCCTGGCAAGCTCGTCCTGCACGGCAACGCCAAGAGTGACGAGGAACTCGAGCTGGCCGTCAAGCACGGCGTCGGTCTCGTCGTAGTAGACAACTTCGACGACATCGACCGACTCGAGCGCATCGTGCCAGCGGGGCGTCAGCAACCATGCCTGGTGCGGGTCATCCCTGGCGTCGAGGCCGCCACGCACGCCTCGCAGGCGACGGGCCATGCCGGCTCGAAATTCGGGCTGCTGCCCGACGACGCCCGCGAAGCGATCGCGCGGATCGAGCGCAGCGCGAAGTTGCGGCTCGACGGGGTGCACACCCACGTCGGATCGCAATTGCTCAACGTCGAACAACTCGCGCAGGCGGTCGAACCGATCGCAAAGCTCGGTACGTTCGACGTCTACGACCTCGGCGGCGGCCTAGGCGTGCGATACACCTACGACGAGCACCCGCCGAGCCTCGACGAGTACGCCGAAGCGATGGTGACCCAGGCCCGCACGCTGCTGCCCGACGGTGCGCGCATCATCGTCGAGCCGGGCCGCAGCATGGTCGCCAACAGTGCATGCACGGTTTATCGCGTGACGACGATCAAGCGCGGTGTCGTCACCCACGTGGCGGTGGACGGCGGGATGGCCGACAACCTCGAGGTGTCGCTGACGGGGCAACGGTTCGAGGCGACGATCGTCGACCGGGTCGGCGGCGGCGAGGTGGTGAGCGTCGTCGGCAGGCATTGCGAATCCGGCGATCAGCTCGTCGACGGTGTCCCTTTGCAGGAACCCGCGATCGGAGACCTGCTCGCCGTGCCGGTCACCGGCGCCTACTGCTACACCATGTCGAATCAGTACAACGGAGCGCGCCGGGTCCCGGTTGTGTTCGCCCGCAACGGGAATGCGCGACTGGTGGTCCGACGGGACACGTGGGACGACTTGTTGATCCGCGATGTCGACTGATTGCGGGCAAGATGGGCGGCATGACTGACCTGCCTGGCTCGCTGGTCGAGTTGGCACGCCTCTACGGCGTCGCAACCGAATACGTCGACTGGACCGGCAGGCAAGCAGGCGTCACCGACTCCACGCTGATTGCCGTGCTCGACGCCCTCGGCGTCCCCGCTGCCACCGAGGACGACCGCATCGCCGCGCTCGCCGCATACGACCGCGACTACTGGGCACGCTCGCTGCCGCCGACGATCGTCGGCCGGTCCGGTGTGGCGTCGGCGTTCTGGGTCCATGTCACACACGGCGATCCCGTCGGCCTGTGGATCCGGCTGGAGGACGGCAGCGTCCGTACCGGCCTGCGCCAACTCGAAAACAACAGGCCCCCTTTTGATTTCGACGGTCGACTGATCGGCGAGGCCACCTTCGAGTTGCCGGGCGACCTTCCGCTCGGCTACCACGAACTACACCTTCAGGTCGGCTCATCGGACACCAGCACGCTCGTCATCGTCTCCCCCGCGTCACTTGAGCTGCCCGCCAGGCTTGGCACCAGCCGGGCATGGGGGCTGGCCACCCAGCTCTACAGCGTGCGCTCACAGCGATCTTGGGGCATAGGCGATTTGACGGATCTGACCGACCTCGCCGTGTGGTCGGCAGCCCAGCATGGTGCGGGCTTCGTTCTCGTCAACCCGCTGCACGCGGCGGCGCCGATAGCGCCAATGGAGCCGTCGCCATATCTGCCGACATCGCGCCGGTTCGTAAACCCGCTGTACCTGCGACCCGAGGCGATACCCGAATTCGCCTACGCCCGACCGCGAGGCACCCTCCGCAAGTTGCACAAGGAGATACAGGCCCGAGCCGACCGCAGCAAGCGAATCGACAGGGACGCCGTGTGGAGGGCCAAACGCTCAGGGCTTGAAAGCGTCTACCTCGCCGAGCGGTCCGCAGGGCGAGACCTCGCCTACACCGCGTACCGCGAACGTGAAGGCCACCGCCTCGACGACTTTGCGACATGGTGCGCGCTCGCCGAGAAGTACGGCGGCGACTGGCACCAGTGGCCCGAGGATCTGCGGCATCCCGTCCAGCCCGGCGGTCGCCGACTTCGCGGCCGAGCACGCCGACGCCGTCGACTTTCATCGCTGGATGCAGTGGCAGCTCGATGATCAGCTCACCTCCGCGCAGGCGACAGCCGTCCAGGCGGGAATGGCGCTGGGCATCATGCACGATCTCGCGGTCGGCGTGGATCCCAACGGCGCAGACGCGTGGGCGCTGCAGGACGCGCTTGCGCTCGGCGTCGCGGCGGGCGCGCCGCCCGACGAGTTCAATCAGCTCGGCCAGGACTGGTCCCAGCCGCCGTGGCGGCCCGATCGACTGGTCGACCAGGCATACGAGCCGTTTCGCGCCCTCGTCAACTCGGTGCTGCGGCACGCGGGCGGGGTCCGCATCGACCACATCATCGGCTTGTTCCGGCTGTGGTGGATCCCGAAGGGCTGCCCACCGACCGAAGGCACCTACGTGCGGTACGACCACGAGGCGATGGTCGGCATCGTCGCGCTGGAGGCGCACCGGGCTGGTTCCGTCGTCGTCGGCGAGGATCTCGGCACCGTCGAGCCATGGGTGCGCGACTACCTGCGCGAACGGGGTCTATTCGGCACCTCGATCCTGTGGTTCGAGGCCGACCGCGACGGTGCCGGCGGACCGCTGCCCGGCGAGAAGTGGCGGGAGTACTGCCTGTCGTCCGTGACCACTCACGACCTGCCGCCCACGGCGGGCTACCTGGCGGGTGAGCACGTGCGGCTGCGCGAAAAGCTCGGCCTGCTGACCCGTCCCGCCGACGAGGAACTGGCTAGTGACCAGGCCCAACAGGCAGCCTGGCTGGCCGAGTTGCGCCGGGTGGGGCTGCTCGGCGACGACGAAAGCGTCGACGAGGTCGTGCTGGCGCTGCACAGATATCTCGGTCGCACGCCGTCCAAGCTGTTGGCGCTGTCGCTCGCCGATGCGGTCGGCGATCTGCGCACCCAGAATCAGCCGGGCACCACCGACGAATACCCGAACTGGCGGGTCCCGCTGAGCGGCCCCGACGGCGCGAAACTGCAGCTAGAAGACGTGTTCACCGATGCGCAGGCGGCCGCGCTCGCCGAGACGATGAATCGGATCGTGAATCCGCCTGTGTAACGCTGGGCCACCTCCCAGCGGTTTCACAATTGGCACCGCTGCGATATGTTCGCACCGCACCGACCTAGGGAGATCACGTGAAGAAGATCGTTGTGCTCAGCGGTGGCCTTGTCACCGCAGGCGCGGCCGCTCTGATCGGCGCTGGTGTGGCCATTTCGCAGCCTCAGCCGGACGCGAGCTCACTCAATGTGGTCGGCTCGCCGTACCAGAGGGCGTTGCAGGTCCTGAAGAGCCAGGGCGTGAAGGCATACTTCGGTGGTTCGTTCGGTAGCGTGCTGCCGCAGGCGCAGTGCCTGGTCGATCAGCAGAAGGTCACCGCGGGTGGCCGGATGTTGCTGATGCTCGACTGCAGCCAGAATGCCGCCGACATGCTCCAAGCAATGGGCCCCTCAGGCGGCCCGACCGTCGGCTCCAACGGCGTCACCACGGTGACACCCACCCCGGTGGTGCCGATTCAGGGCGCACCGGGCCCTGTCTCCCCGCCGCCTGCCTAGGGCTCAACCATTCTTTTCAGGTTCTTCAGCGTCTCGGTCATGTTGCGGCCGACCTGGCGTGACGCCACCCTGTCGGCGATCACGCCGAGCAGGTTTCCTCCCGATTCGTAGGCCAGCCGGAAGACGACCTTGGTGTGGCCGTCGCCGGTGTCGCGGATCCGGAACCGCCCCCGCAGCGAGACGCCCGATATGCCGATCCACGCCAGGTCATGTGCCGGGTCCAATTCGGAGACCTCGACCACGCCGCCGATCGGCACCGAGCCGATCTTCCAGTGCACGGTGTAGCGGGCGCCCTTGCTTACCGGGCCTTCGGCCGCCGGCTCCCAGCGTTCGAGGCTGGCCATGAACTCCGGATAGCAGTCCGGATCGCTGACGACCTTCCACACGGTGTCGCGGTCGGCGTCGATGACGCAGTGCCGTTGGACGCGCATCAGTGCCCTCGCTTCTTCGCGCAGGCGCTCATCAGCCAATCACCGGGAACCGACGTTCGGCGGCCAGCCTGTCCACACCGGCCTGCAGGCTCTCAATCACCTGCTTGTGCACGACGTCGTCATCGGCGTCGACATCAATCGGCTCCTGCACCTCGATCGCGATCTTTGTCGGCAGGGGCAGCCGCGGCACCATATCGCTGACGACGAGTCCCCACGGCGGCGCCAACAGGATCGGCACGCTCTTCAGCCGCGCCAACTTGTCGACCATCAACAGCTTGGCCAGCCACTGCCCGCGGTCGAGGAACAGGGCCGCCTCCTGGCCGCCGACGCTGGCGATCGGCACGATCGGCACGCCGGCCTCGCGGGCCAGCTTCACGTAACCCTTGCGGCCGCCGAAGTCGACCTTGTGCCGCTCCCAAGACGGTCGGAACACTTCGTAGTCGCCGCCGGGATACACGAGCAACGCAGCCCCGGATTCGAGTGCCAGACGCGCGTTCTCGTGGTTGGCGGCGACAGTGCCGAACTTGCGCAACGATCCGAGTCCGGGCATTGAGACGACGAGGTTATGCGCGAGTTGATAAAACGGCCGCTCGACGCCGAAGTACGAGCAGAAAGCGAGCGTGAACACAAAGGTATCGGGCGGCAGATTGCCGCCGCTGTGGTTTCCGACCAACAGCACGGGCCCGTCTTTCGGGATGCGCTCAAGGCCGCGCACGTCGGCGCGGAAGTACAGCGAGGCCAGCAGCCACAACCCCGGCAACTGCTCGCGGATGTAGTCGGGGTCACGCTGGTCAAGGTCGGCCTTCGGGACTCGCGACCCCACCTGATGCTTTGCCCACTCGAGTACGTCAGCAATCACCGCCATGACGCAGATGTATACCCAACCGTCCCCATGAGCAAGCCGATACCCGCGTTCCCACATACTTCGCTAGAATCCCCCCATGCTGCGACCCCATCGTTTCGACGAGGAAATCGATCCGGGCCCCGTACAGATCCAGGCCCGCAAGGTGCATTTCGACCTGTCAGACATCCCAGTGGAGTGGATACCGAGCCACCCCGTGGCATCGACGATGATCAATCTCTTCAACATCGTGCTGCCCGCGGCCGAGCACTGGTTCGTCAAGACGTTCAACGAGGCTCTGCCGCTGGTGAAGGATCCCAAGCTCGCCGACGAGATGCGCGGTTTCATCGGCCAGGAAGCGATGCACGCGGCCGCTCACGACGAGGTAATCCGCGAATTCCTCGTCGGCAACGGGGTCGACCCAGCGCCGATGCTCGAAATGGTCGAGTACATGTTCGAAAAGGTCTTGGCACCAACAACTTCCACCGATCCGAAGCGTCAGCTGAACAACCTTTGTGAGCGCCTGTGGCTGATCGCAGCGATCGAGCACTACACGGCGGTGCTTGGTGACTTCGCACTCAATTCCAGCTGGGACGAGCACGGCGCCGACCCGACGATGGTGGACTTGTTCCGCTGGCATGGCAGCGAGGAGGTCGAGCACCGAAACGTTGCCCACGACGTCGCTGTCTACTTCCACAACAGCTACCCCGACCGAATCAGGGCCGTGATGTTGGCGGCGACGGCGATCTTCGTCTTCTTCCAACGCGGCACCAGGTACCTGCTCAAGGCGGACCCCGCCAACGAAATCGGCTGGTGGCGGATGCAGCGGCTGCGGATGCGCGACTCCAAACTCGGGCTGCTGCCTGAGTTCCGCAAGCTATTCGGCGCCAACACGCTGACCTACTTCCGGCCCAGCTACTCGCCAGAGGACATGGGCTCGACCGCGCAGGCCGTTGCCTATCTGGCTGCGTCCCCGGCCGCCCGCGCCGCGCACCTTTGATGGGGCTGCGAGAGCGGTACCGGCAGCTGCCGCCGAATCCATTCAGGCGAAACCGCCGCGACATGCTCCTCGGTTTCGCGGACGCGTTCATCTCGGGGATGGACGCGGTGGCGGGTGCCACCAGGCGGGTGACTCTCCCCGACGAACTCGACCGCACCATCGAGCTGACCGTCGCCGACCGTCGGGTCGTCGCCCACGACCAGGACGTCGTCGCGCTAACTCTGGTTGGCAAGGACCTGCCGGGCTGGCATCCCGGCGCACATATCGACATTCACCTGCCGAGCGGATTGGTGCGGCAGTACTCGCTGTGCGGGGACCCCGGCACGTCGGACACCTACCGCATCGCCGTGCGGCGGATCCCTGACGGCGGCGGCGGCTCCATCGAGATGCATGACTTGACCGTCGGTATGAGCGTGACGACGCACGGGCCCCGCAACGCGTTCCCGCTCACCGTGCCCGGATACGGGTCACCTGCGCGAAGATTCCGCTTCATCGCGGCGGGCATCGGAATCACGCCGATCCTGCCGATGCTTGCCCTGGCGCAGAGCCGCGGCGTCGACTGGTCGATGGTCTATGCCGGCCGGAGCCGCGACAGCCTGCCGTTCGCAGACGAAGTCAGCCGGTTCGGGGATCGCATCCAGATCCGCACCGACGATGTCAGTGGACTCCCCACGCCAGAAGAACTGCTCGGCGATTGCCCCGACGGCACCGCCGTCTATGCATGCGGTCCCGCGCCGATGCTGACGGCCATTCGGTCAGGGCTCGCGGGCCGGGACAACGTCGAGTTGCATTTCGAGCGGTTCGCCGCGCCGCCGGTCGTCGACGGTAACGAGTTCACCGTTTCCGTTGACTCGACCGGTGAGACGGTGCGGGTCGGCGCTGACGAGACGCTGCTATCGGCGCTGAACCGATCGGGGGTGCACGCGTCGTACTCCTGTCAGCAGGGTTTCTGCGGCACGTGTCGCACCAGGGTGCTCGACGGCGTTGTCGACCACCGCGACACCTTGCTCACCGATCCGGAACGCGACAACGGTTTGATGCTGATCTGCATCTCGCGCGCGGCCGACGGCTCGCAGCTGAAGCTCGATCTATAGCCGCGTCTGTACTATTCGCCCATGCCGTTGGCCGTGAAGTTCGCCGTCATCGCGCCCGTCGCGGCCGGGGTTACTGCCGATCCCCGGTGGATGTCGGAGTTCGCCCGGCACGTGGAGGCTTGTGGATTCGAGTCGGTCGTCGCCGTCGAACACACGGTCCTGATGACCGAGTACAGCAGCATCTACCCCTACGACGCATCCGGACGGGTGGAGCTGCCCGCCGACTGCCCGGTACCCGATCCCCTTGACCTGCTGGCGTTTATCGCAGCACAGACGGATCGGCTCGGCCTGGCAACCGGCGTACTGGTGCTGCCCAACCATCATCCGGTGGGATTGGCCAAGCGAGTGGCCACCGTGGACGCGTTGTCGGGCGGCCGGGTTCGGCTTTGCGTGGGAATGGGTTGGCTCAAGGAGGAGATCGAGGCGTGCGGCGCCGAGTTCGCCAGCCGAGGCCGCCGCGCGGACGAACAACTCGAGGTGATGCGGCTGCTGTGGGAGGACCGGCCCGACGGCGCGAGCTACTCCGGCGAGTTCTTCGAATTCGACCACGCCGCTTGCTATCCGAAGCCCGCCGGACGGGTGCCCATTCACATCGGTGGACACAGCCGCGCTGCGGCCCGCCGGGCGGGCCGGGTCGGTAACGGCTTTCAGCCCCTCGGCGTCGGCGGCGCGGAGTTGACCGAGCTGATCGGGATCATGCGTGACGAGGCGGATAAGACCGGTCGTGACTCGGATGCGCTCGAGCTGTCGCTGGGCCATCTCGTGACCAAGATCGACGGCGAACGTGCCGACAAGCTCGCGGCGCTCGGCGCCGACAGGGTGGTGCTGGCGATGCCGCCAACCGCCGATATCGGCGAGGCGTGTGACCTGCTTTCGGCGTGCGCTCAGCGGTTGGCGCTGACGCCGTGACACTCGACGCCTTCGATCGGCTCGCGCTGACTGATCTCGTTCACCTGTACGCGTCGGCCGTCGATGACCGGCGCTTCGACGATGTGGTCGAGTTGTTCACCGACACCGCGGAATTGCGGCTGCCCGACCCACCCCGATCGTTGGAGCCGGTGCGGCGCCAACACGGGCACGACGGAGTGCGGGCCGCAATGGCAGCGGTAGCCGCCGTGACCCGAACGGAGCACGCGATCGTCGGTGAGGTGTACGCCGCGAGGGATACCGACCCCAACTATGCGCTCGGCCGCATCACCTGCATCGCTCACCACTGGACCGTCGCCGACGGGACGATCACCGATTTGGTCTGGCATCTGCGCTACGACGACGAATACATGCGCACGCGGGCGGGTTGGCGCATCCACGGCCGCGCGCTGACGATCAACGCTATCGAGACCCGTCCGGTTCGCCGCCTTCGAGGGCAGCCGTGAGGCGCTCCAGCAGCGGCCGCTGACCCTTCACCAGCTTCTCGTTGGCCTCGGCCACGGAAAACCAACCGACGCGGTCGATTTCGGGGTATTCGCGGACGTCTCCCGAACCCTTCGGCCACTCCAGCTCGAAGGTGTTGCTGAAGGTGCCGTCGAGGTCCAGATCGCCGCGAACCGCGAAGGCCGTGATGATTTTCCCGCTCGGCTGCTTCAATGGCGCGAAGTCGAAACGGGGACCTCCCGGCGGCGGCTTCCCGAGTTCCTCGAGAAATTCCCGTTGCGCAGCGGCCCACGGGTCTTCGTCCTCGAGATACTCCCCCTTCGGAATCGACCATGCCCCTTCGTCTTTGCGTGCCCAGAACGGCCCGCCGGGATGACCGATCAGCACTTCGACGACGCCGTCGGCGACGCGGTACAGCAGAAGGCCTGCGCTCAACTTCGGCATCAGAGGGGCGTCGGTTCCGACACCTTGACCAGTGTCTTGCCGATGTTGGCGCCTGTGAACAGCCCGTTGAGGGCGTCGACGCACGATTCGATGCCGTCGAAGATGGTCTGCCGGTGCACAAGTCGGCCGTCGGCCTCCCACTGACGAAGCGAGGCGAACGCCTCGTCGAAGCGACCCCACTCGTCAAGCGCGTTGAAACCCTGCATGAGGCCGGTCCTGGCGAGCAGGTTGACGTAGTTAGCTGGGCCAGGGTGCTCGCCGGTCAGGTAGCTGGAGATGACGCCACAGAGCACCACCCGGCCCTTGTGGGCCAGCCGGCCAAGCACCGCATCGAGGATCGGCCCACCAACGTTGTCGAAGTAGACGTTCACCCCCTTCGGGCAGTGTTCCTTGAGCGCGGCCCGGAGGTCGGCCTCCTTGTAGTCGATGCACGCGTCGAACCCGAAGTCCTCGACCACGGCCTTGCACTTGTGCGGCCCGCCCGCGATGCCCACCACCCGAGCGCCTGCGATCTTCGCGATCTGCCCGGCCACCGACCCGGTGGCACCCGCCGCGGCCGACACCACCACGGTCTCACCGGGCTTGGGCCTGCCGATGTCGGTCATCCCGAAGTAAGCGGTGGCGCCGGTCGGCCCATAGACCGACATGATCGCCAATTGATCGGTCTCGCCTGGAATGGGCGTGCTGAAGACGTCATCGCGGATGATCACGTACTCCTGAAAGTTCGTCAGCGTGGTGACCACGTCGCCGACGGCGTACGCGTCGCAGCGGGACGCCACCACCTCGCCGATACCCGCCGCCCGGATGACATCGCCGAGTTCCACCGGCGGAAGATAGCCCGGCTGGCCGTCGAGCCAGGTGCGGACGGCGGCGTCCAACCCGATGTAGGTGGTACGCAGCAGCGCCTCACCTTCGGCGGGCTCTGGGGCAGGGTTCGTGACCAGTTCGGTGTCGTCGGGCTGGACCAGGCTGGTCGGGCGGCGGCGCAGCACGATCTGTCGGTTCCTCAGCTCAGTCACATGGGTGAACCTACCGAAGACTAAGCCCGCTTCTGCAGCGCTTCCTGTCCGAACTGCCCGACTCCCAGCGAGCCGTCCGGCAGGACCAGGTCACCGGAGTCCACGCGGTTGCGCAGATAGGCGAAGGTCTGCGCGGTCTGCGCGAAGAGGTGCTCGCCGGCCCGCAACGTCGGCCGAACCTTGCTGCCGCGAGATACGAACTGCGGCAACGGCTTCACCTGGGTGTCGTAGTCCACGTTGAAGAACAACGGGAACGAGTACCGCTCCTCGGCGACCTTGCGCACCCGATGGCTGGTGGCCACGAATTCCCCGTTGGTCCACAGTTCCAGCAAGTCGCCGATGTTGACGACGAAGGTACCGGGCACCGGCGGCACGTCGATCCACTCGCCTGCACCGTTCATCACCTCAAGGCCCGGCGCCGTCGGCTTGAGCAGCGTGAAGCACTCGTAGTCGGTGTGTGCGCCGATACCCTCACCGTCTACGACGTCGGGGTCGAACGGGTAGTGGATGAGCCGCAACTGGCTTGGCGTCTTGGTGGCATGCTGCGAGAAGGTGTCGGGATCCTCGCCGAGTGCCACCGCGAACGCCCACAGCAGCCTGTTGCCAACATCGAGCACGGCGTCGTAGTACGCGGTCACCGCGTCGGCGAACCCCGGCAGGTCCGGCCATACGTTCGGACCCAGCATTGGGTTGCCCGCCAGATAGTCGGGGTCGTCGGCGGGCAGGTCCAGCGCGGTATCGAACGCCTCCTTCATTTCGGGCATTCCGGTCGCGAGGCCCTCCTCACCGGAAGGCACATAGCCCCGATGACACTTGGACAGCCCGATGTACGAGCGCATCTTCTCCTCGACCGGGAGGGCGAAGAATTCCTTCGTCGCGGCCAGCATGCGCTCGAACAGCCCGTCGTCGATGCCCGCGCCGCTGATGTAGAAGAACCCAACCTCGCGGGCTGCCTTACCAATCTCGGCGGCCACTTCTTCGCGTTGTGCGCGATCCGGCGAACGCAACCCGCCGATTTCGACGATCGGCACCGATGTGAATGACGTTGCGCCACTCATAGATCCACCTCTCCTTCGCTATCCTCGATGCTCCATCGGCCGCCGTTGGCCACCAGGTCATTGCCGTTCATATGCGGATTGAGCGCGGTCCACTGCGAATCGCCGACCGTGCCAAGCGCAACACCGCGCAGGTCGGCCCACCCGAATTGCGTACCGGCGCGCAGCAGGATCGCACCCTCAAGGAACAGCCCCCAGCACGGTGCGGCGGCGCCGTCATTACGCACCCAATGTTCGACGTAGTCCTCGTGCACGCCGACTTCGACAAGCACGTCGGCCTCCCATCGCATCCGCCCCGCGTCTGGAAACGGACCTGGCGGCTGAATGTCGATGAGCCGCTGCCACTCGAAGACATCGTCGTGCTGGCTGAGTCGACCCGCGAAGCCCCGCGTATCTACGTACGCGGTGATGCCCTGCAGCCATGCCACGCCGGTGCTGGTGTCGTGTGACTTGTCGGCGTCGATGAGCACGATGCGCCGCCACAGTCCACTGCATTCGGTCATCAACACGGTGCCCGTCATGTCGACGCCTCCCACTTGGACTGCAAGAGGGCGACACCGTTTTCGGTGGGCCTGCCGAACGCCCGCACACGTGCGATGCCGCCGTCGGGATAGGCCTGAATTCTGAGCGCGGTGATGTCCGTGGCATCCACGACGAAGACCTGCCGGGCGTCTGATGCGATGCGACTGCGGGGCAACACCTCTACGTCGAAGGGCACCAGCGCCCAGCCGTGCTCGCCGTTTGGCCGCGCGCGGCTGCCCAGCACCGCGACCTCGGGCGAGGCGTTGAACACGAAGCGGCTGGTGTCGATCTCGACTCGCCGCAGATTGGCGGGCACGGCGAACGAGATCATCACCGCGTCGTGGGTGTCGGGACCGATATCGCGACGCCGCCTGGTCTCCCACCCGTCGCCCATGTCCCTTGGCCGGTCCGGCGCGATGAGCATGCTCGCGTCGGAATAGAAGCTGTCGCTGGACCATTCGACGCGGCCACCCTGCTCGACGCCCGACACCTCGACGGTAACGCCATCCCACAGCGCGGGGTCCGGGATGACCTCGCCATAAGCGCGCAGTCGCGCGACTCCCCCGTCGGATCCCAGTTGCAACCGGATGTGCGTGTAGCGGCGAGGATCGTCGACGGCAAAGACATTGTGGGAGTCGGGTTTCAGCGTGACAGTGTCGACGATCGTCGTCCACTGCACCGTATCGGCTGTCGGGTCGGTTACCGGGTCGAGAACGCAGGCGTCGATGCGGCAGCCGGTCGGGTGGTTACCGGAAAAGAAACGGGTGTCGACGTCGACCGCGTGCAGCCGGCCACCCGCCCCGAGCCGTACGACCGCCCAGTCGGTGGCGGCGTGTCTGCGGGTCTCCCACCCGTCGACGACCTCGCCGCGATCGTCGTATGTCCCTGGTACGAATGACGGTTCGGCAGGCTCGATCAGCCGTTCTTTGACGCCGAACGATTCATCGCTGGCGGCCACGACGCTCCCGCCAAGGGCTCGCGACGCGAGATCCACATTCATATGTCCAGCCCCAACGACGTCGACAGCGGCCAGTGGCTGCGCGGATTGTCGGGCCCCTTCGCGAGCACTCCGGCCTTGCTGGTGCTCAGGCCTAGCGCAACCAAAGCCTGGGCCAGGGCCACGGCGGCGGCCACCCCGTCGACGGCGGGAACCCCGAGCTTGGCGGTGATCGCGGCGCTGACACCGGCCATCCCGGCACAGCCGAGGCAGATCACGTCCGCCCCGTCCTCCGTGACCGCCCGTGCCGCCTCGTCGACGATCGCCTGCACGGCACCTGCGGGGTCGGCGTCGACCTCTGCGGTGCCGAGTCCGCAGGCCCGCACCGACGCGCAGTGCGCATCGAGGCCTGCGAGCATCAACCTGTCTTCGATGGGCGCGATGGAGCGAGCCAATGTGGTAACCACTGAGAAGCGTCGCCCGATCAGATGCGCAACATGGGCGGCCGCCTCGGCGATGTCCAGCACCGGCACCGTCAGCATCTCCTGCAGCGCGTCCTTGCCGTGTTCGCCGAATCCGGCCAGAATCACTGCGTCATAGTCGAATTCACCGGCGGTGAGCATCGTGGCCACCAGGTCCATCACACCCACTGCGGACAGGTAGCTTTCAGCGGCCGAGTCGATAGCCGTCGCGCCGAATCGTGGATTCTGCGCGACGATTTCGGTGTTGGCGGCGGCGACGGCGCTTGCGGCCGCGGCGATCTCGGCGGTCATCGACTCAGACGTGTTCGGGTTCAACACCAGGAGTTTCATGCGGGCTGGGCCTCCCGCTCGTAGATCCGACGCCCCGCCAGCCAGGTCTGCATCACCGAGCCGCGCAGCACGGCACCGTCATAGGGTGTGACCGCGTGCCGGTGTCGCAGCGCGCCGGCGCGCACGGTCTGTTCACCATCGGGATCGAACACACACAGATCGGCCCGCCGCCCGACGGCGATCTGTCCCCTGTCGTCAAGGCCCGCGAGGGCCGCAGGCCCTTCGGACATCCACCGGCACAACTCCCTGAGTCCGAAACCCCGTTGAGCGGCGTGTGTCCACACCGCCCTTGGCCCGACCTCGAGCGAGCTGATGCCGCCGAAAACATGCCCGAAGTCGCCGTCGGCCTTCATCGCCGGCGCGCACGGCGAGTGGTCGGATACGACCATGTCGAGTGCGCCGTCGGCCAGTGCTTGCCACAGCATGCCGCGATTGTCCCCGTCGCGGATGGGCGGGCACGCGGCGAACTGTGTTGCGCCGTCGGGGATGTCCTCGGCCGCGAACGTCAGATAGTGCGGACAGGTCTCGGCGGTGATACGCACCCCTGTCCGCTTGGCCTCCGCCAGCATCGGCAACACACGGCGACTGGACACATGCACGACGTGCACGCGGGCGCCCGCTTCCCGTGCAGCGTCGATGACCAGCGCCACGGCGTCTTCCTCGGAAGCGTCGGGTCGTGACGACAGAAAGGACGCATAGCCGCGGCCACGCGGGCGCGGACTGACTTCGATGACGTGATGGCTTTCCGCGTGCACGAGGAGCACCGTGTCGAGGTCGGCGATGAGCGCGACCGCACTCCGGAAGTCGTCCGCCTTCAGCCGCGGGAAGTTCGGATTACCCGAGTCGGTGAGGAAGCATTTGAACCCCCGTACGCCTGCCGCGGCCAGATCTGCGAGGTCGCCCAGATTGTCGGGTACGACGCCCGCCCAGAAGGCGACGTCGACCGCGCAGTTGCCGTGGGCCGCCTGCTGTTTCTCGCCAAGGGCGTCGACAGTGGTGGTCACCGGATCACTGTCGAGCGGCATATCGACGAGAGTGGTGATGCCGCCCGCCGCGGCGGCCGCCGTCGCGGAGGTGAAGCCTTCCCAGTCGGTGCCCGGCTCGTTGATGTGCACATGTGTGTCGACGAAGCCCGGCAGCAGCGCCGTCGTCCGTGGGAGTCGAATCTGTTCAGCGGCAGGATAATCCGCATCGATCGGACCGACCGCACTGATCACGCCGTCTGCCACTGCGATAGCCGCCGACCGGATCTCGCCGTCGATCACCGCCCTATTGGCCCGGATAACCAGATCCACTACGCGAATCTGTCGTGGAAGTGACGGGTCAGCTCCGGCCACACGTGCGGATCGTGGCCCGGGATCAGTTGATAGCCGTTCTCTTTGGCCAGCCGCTTGAGCTTGCGGATCGGTTCTACGGTCTCCTCGGGCGTCACGCCGATATAGCCGCCGATAGCCAACTCGTGCTCAATGTTCTCGGTGAGATCGGCGGCGTCGAAGGCGAATACGAACCCGTCACCACCCACCGACTCGTCGAGTTCGACGACGAAACTCTGGTGCCCGGGGGTGTGGCCGTAGGTCGGGACCGCCGTTATGCCGGGCGCGATCTCGGCTTCGCCGTCGGCCAGCTGCCACTCGATGCGCGGGTCGTCGAAATCGACGCGCACGATCGCGTTGTGCTCGGGTTCGGGGTGATTCGACAGCCCGTATTCGAGCTCACGCCTTTGCGCGTGCACCGGCACCTTTCCGGCGAACAGTTTCAGGCCGCCTGCGTGATCGTGGTGCAGGTGGCTCACCGCGACGGTGTGGATGTCGTCGATGTCAACACCGATGTCGAGCAGCGACTGTTCGATCGGTTCGCCGGGCCCCGGCAGCACAGGAATGTACTCCACCGTCGGGAAGAACCGGCGGTACAGCGCCGGATCTCGGATCAGCGCGGTGTTGAACCCGGTGTCCAGCAGCACCCAGCCACCGTCGGTCTGCAGCAGCACGCCGGGCACCGGCTCGCGCATCCTCTCTTCGGGCGGAGCGCCGTAGACCGAAACGGACTTCGGCAGCTCCTCCCAGCCGAGTGTCAAAAGCACGATCCGATGTACTTTGCCCATCGGCTTAACCTACGGACAGCGCGGCGATTCGGAGCGAGTTTGGATTCGACACCGCGTGCGCCTGCTCGACTCCCTTCAGCCACGGCTGGGCGACCACGAAGTCGTCGATGTCGGCGACGTTCAGCCAGCATCCCGTCTCTTCGGCTGCGGCGCCCGCATCCGAATAGGGTGGCAGCGCACCGGTCGGAAGCCCCTGCGCGAGTGCGGCACTCACCCGCGGCGACGAGCAGCCCAGGTAGTTGATGCCGCCGTCCTTGTCCCACGAGATGTGGCCCCAGGTGTACGGCGAAGGAGCATCCGGCCACACCGTGTTGGCGAGGATGTCCGGTGCCGCCTGCATGTCGGTCCCGATCCAGCCATAGATCTCCGAAGTCGGGTAGCCCTGCACCTTCGCAGTGAGTCCCGCGGCCGCGAGCTGAGTCTGAACAATGTTGCTGACCAGCTGCATATCGGGGTTGCTGGTGTCGTACCCGATGGTGATCGTCTTCTGATCGGCGGGAAGCCCCGCAGCGATCTTCGTCAATCGCTGCCGGGTCATGCTTCAGGTTCTGCTTTCCGTATTCGGCAGCCAGCACGTATGGCGGGTACATCTGAGCGCCGACCTTGCCGCGGCCGAAGAACGTCTGCTTGACGACCTGGTCGACGTCGATGGCATCGATCGCAGCGGTGCGGGTGGCCTGGTCCTTGAAGATGCCCTTGTTCGGGTTGAGGTACAGGAAGTTCGACATCATCGTGGGCAACGAGTAATGCGAGTACTTCGGGTTATTCAGATACTGCTCAACCGCCGACGACGGAAGGTCATGCAGGATCGCGGACAACTGGCCGTTGTTGAACTGCAACTGCTGCGCGGACGTGTCGGTGATGACCGGCATCTCGACCTTCTCGAAATACGGTTTCGCGCCCCAGTAGTCACCGAACGTCGCCATCGCGTAGTGCGAACCGACCTGTGCGTCGGTCAGCGTATACGGGCCGGTGCCCAGGTCATGAGTGGTCAGGTAGTTCTGCGCGAAGTCCGACCCACCGTCCTTCTGCAAGCCGGTCGGGCTCATCATCCGCGGGCCGTATGGAGAGGCGAGGTAGTCGAGGAATTCCGAGTTCGGTGATTTCAAGGTGATCGTGACGCCGTAATCGCCTTGCGTCGTAATGGAGTCGATGTCCTTGACCATGTACGCCGGCCCGCCATTGACGGACAGCCTGCGGTCGAACGATGCCTTGACCGCGTCCGACTTGAACGGCGTGCCGTCGTGGAACTTCACGCCCTCTCGAAGCTTGAGCGTGAAGACCTTGTTGTCGGGCGACGCGGTGTACTCGGTGGCCAGCAAGGGCTCCAGCTCCGCCTTGGCCTGACCGCCCTTGAACTGCAGCAGACCCTCGTAGAGGTTGGTTGTGAGCAACAACCCCTGGCCCGCGTAATAGATGTCGGGGTCCGGCGGCTGGCCGGGATCCTGCAGGAACGACAGGTGCAGCACCTTGTCGGTCGGTGCCGCATTGGGTGTGCTCGAACCGGAATCCGAACCACCACAGGCCGATAGGGTCAGTACCGCGGCGGCGCCGACCGCGGCGATTGCCAGTAGTCGCTTCTTCATCGTGCTGCTCCTTCGAGGACGGGTTGTTCGAGCTTTTTGAATGCGGCGAGGATCTCGTCGGTGGTGCGCGTCGCGCCTGTCTGGAGGTACTCCATGGCGGCCAGCGCCGCGTCGTGGAGGTACTGCGATGACCCGCCGACACAGTCGGTGACGACGCGGACGTAGAAATCGCGCTGGTGCGCATCGGCGAATGTGTAGTGCACGCAGACGTCGGTGAGGCCGCCGATGAGGATCAGCGTCGACGCCCGCAGCCCTCGCAGCACGATCTCGAAATCCGTTCCGATGAAACCCGAGTAGCGCCGCTTGACGATGTGAAATTCGTCCGGAAGTGGTGTCAGCGACGGCTCGAGGTCGGTGCCTGGTTGGCCCTCGACACAGTGCACGCCCTCCGTGCCGTCCAGTTCGCGCCCGAAGTCGACGCCACTCGGCCGATGTACCTCTTGAAAGAACACGACGGGTACACCGGCCGAGCGGGCGGCGGCGACAAGCTTCTCGGCCCGCTCAAGGCGTTCGGCGTGGCCGGACATGTGGGGAATTCCGACGTCCTCTACCGGCATTGAGCCGCCCTGCTGGATGTCGACGACGACCAGCACGGGGTTGCCCACGATCAGTGGCTGTGTTGGCACCTAACCTCCTCCTACCGCTATTCGTGGATCGGCCGCTGCCTGCAGCAGGTCGACCGCTGTGTTGATGGCGACGTAGAGCACGCCGAGCATCAGCGTGACGCCCGCGATCGCGGGAAAGTCGGCCACTGGAATGCTTTGCGCGATGTATTGGCCGATGCCTGGCCAGCCGAATACCTGCTCGACGACCAGCACGCCGGAGAACATCAGGCCCACCTGAAGGCCCGTCATCGACAATGCGGCGCCAACGGAATTGCGCAGCACGTGGCCGACCATGATCCGGCCTTCCGAAAGTCCCTTGGCCCGTGCTGTTCTCGCGTAGTCACTGTCGGCGTCGGTCAGCAGGCTCGATCGCAGCACACGCCCGATCGCGACCGCTGGGCCGAGGGCGATCACTACGGCAGGCAGGATGAGGTGGTGCAGCGCGTCGGCGACAACATTGAGCCTCCCGGCGAGCAGTCCGTCGATCGTCAGTAGCCCGGTGGGCCCTGTCGGCGGATTCGGCACGCTGATGCGGCCGTTCGCGGGTACCCAGCCCAGCTTCTGGTAGAACACGATCAGCCCGAGGATTCCGAGTAGGAACATCGGAGCGGACGCACCGGTGAACAGCACGGCCCGCAGCACACTCGCGCCAGGCCATTTCAGCGTCGTACCAAATGCCAAGAGCCCGGCCAGGATCAGCGCAAGGCCCATGCCGTACAGCGCCAATTCGAGCGTCGCCGGTACGAAGTCGCCGAGATCGCTGCTGACCGCGTGTCTCGTGCGATAGGAGGTGCCAAGGTCGCCGCGGACGGCTCCGGTCAAGTAATTCCAGAACTGGTTGATCATCGGCTGGTCCAGCCCGAGCGTGTGCCGTCGCGCCGCGACGGCTTCGGCCGATGCATTTGCACCCATTTGGGCCTTTACCGGGTCCATTGGCGAAATGTGCTGCAGCACAAACAACACCGCGGTCAGGGCGATGAGGATAAGCACCATGGCACCCAGTCGGGACAGGATGAAATTCCGCATGCCGGGCCTAGCTCGTCTTCATCAGATTGCGCAGGCCATCGCCTGCGAGGTTGGCGGCGAGGGCCAGGACAAGGACCGCAAGACCCGGCATGACGGGGACCCACCACTGCTGAAGGAAGTACGTCAAGTTTCTGGCGGTATCCGCACCGAGTTCGGGTGCCGGTGCGGCTTGGCCGAGGCCGAGGAACGAAAGCGCCGCCAGTGTGAGGATCAGCGTGCCGATGTCGAGGCTGGCGGCCACCAGGGAGTTGGGCACCGCCCCCGGCAACAGGTGACGGGTGGCCAATCGAATTGGGCCGACTCCGGCGAGCCGTGCGGCCTCGACGTGCGGACGGGCCGCGAGCCGGGCCACTTCCCCGCGCACGAGTCTTGCGTAGAAGGGCCACCACACGATCGACACCGCGATCAGTGTGTGGACGAAGCCGGGGCCGAGTGCGGCGACAACGGCGATCGCGAGCACGGGCGCCGGCAGGGACAGGAACCCGTCGGTGATCCGCATCAGCAAGCTGTCGATCCACCCGCCCGCGGCGCCCGCGATCAGGCCGATGAGCCCCCCGAGCAGCAATCCGACCGCGACAACTACGAGCGCCGCGAACCAGCTAGCCCTGATGCCGTAGAGCACCCGGCTCAGGATGTCCCTGCCGATCGCGTCCGTGCCAAGAAGGAAGCCGCCCTTGCCGGGCGCCTGCAACGGCATGCCTGCCGGCACCAATGGATCATCCGGAGAGATGAGCGGCACGGCCAGGGCGACGACAGTGACCACGAGAACCAACGAGACGGCTATCCAATTCATCAGCATCGGCGGAGACTTCGGCAGCGAAAGAAGTCGTATCCGCCCCCGCGACCATGTGCCCGCCGGTAGTGCGATCGCCATATCAGCTCGCCTTCCGCTCGATACACGCGATTTGGTGCAGATGGCCTGGCGCTCCCTCGAGCCGGACATCGAGCTGACTCTCCGAGCAGGTATCGATCGCGATCGGGCAGCGGGGGTGGAATGCGCATCCGCTCGGCGGGGACAGCGGGCTGGCGGGCTCGCCTGGCAGCACACGTGATTCGCGCCCGAGGTCAGGGATCGAGTCGACCAGTGCCCTGGTGTAGGGGTGCACCGGATCGTTGATGACATCGTCGGCGGGCCCGATCTCGACGATGCGTCCCAGATACATGACGGCGATGCGGTCGGCCACCACGCGCGCAACCGAGAGGTCGTGCGTCACGAACACCACCGACATGTCGAGCGTGCGGCGCAGATCGCCGATGAGGTTGAGCACCGATGCCGCCAACGAGACGTCAAGCGCGCTCGTGGGCTCGTCGCACAGCAGCACCGAGGGCGGCACCACGGTCGCGCGGGCCAGCGAGACCCGTTGCCGCTGACCACCGGAGAGTTGACCTGCGCGGGATTTGGCGATATCGATCGGCAGGCCGACCCGCTGGAGCACCTCGGCCACCGCATCCTGTCTTTGGCTGCGGGACATGCCGTTTCCTCGCAACCGCTCAGAGATCAGTTCGCCAACCGACAGCCACGGCGTCAGCGATGCGCCCGCGTCCTGGAACACCATCTGTGGCCGCCGGCCGCCAGCCAATTCGACGGTTCCCGAGCTCGGTTTCTCCAGGCCCGCGACGACCCGAAGCAGCGTGGATTTACCCGATCCGCTCTCGCCAACCAACGCAACCGATTCGCCGTGGGCGACGGTCAACGAAATGCCCCGCAGTGCTTGAAGTTTCCCGAAGGACTTGATCGCCTCGTGCAGAACCACCGCGGGCGGTTCGGACGTCTCGCCTGGCTCCGTCTCCGGCTCGATGTCGTCGCCTCCGGTGGTCAGGCGCGAGCCGAGTTCAGCGGATACGGCTTCGAAGGGCACGATGCAGGCGCTGACGCGTCCGGGGGCGATCGTCAGCGGGTCGGGAGGCGTCGCCTCACAGGCCGTAGTGGCCAGCACGCAGCGTGGCGCGAACGCACAGCCCGGCAGCGGGTCCGCCGGACTGGGGACCGCTCCGGCAAGTGCGGCAAGCCTGCGGTGCCTGGCGGTGTCCAAGGTCAGCCGGGACCGCAACAGTCCATGGGTGTAGGGATGGGCGGGATGGCCGAGAACCTCAGCGGTCGGACCGATCTCGGCGATGCGGCCGGCGTAGAGCACGGCGATGCGATCCGAAATCTGCGCGGCCACCCCGAGGTCGTGGGTGATGAGCATGATGCTGCAGCCGATTTCGGTTCGCAGCCGCTGGAGCAGCCGCAGCACCTGGGCCTGCACCGTGACGTCGAGAGCCGTGGTCGGTTCGTCGGCGATGATCAACTCGGGGTTGCCTGCGATCGCGATGGCGATCATCACCCGCTGCCGCAGCCCACCGGACAGCTCGTGCGGATAAGCCCGGAACCGACGCTTGGGTTCAGGGATGCCGACTGCGGTGAGCAGCTTGAGCGCTTCTTCTTCACTGCCTGCGGCCTCGGCCACCTGCTTGCCGATCCGCATGGTCGGGTTCAGCGAAGTCATCGGGTCCTGGAAGATGGCACCGAGGTCGAGGCGTCGCACCTTGCGCAGCGTCTTCACGTCGCCGGTCACCATGTCGGTGCCCGCCACTTTCACCGACCCCTGCACCCTGGCCTGGGACAGCAGACCGAGCATGGTGAACCCGAGGACACTCTTGCCGGACCCCGATTCGCCGACAAGGCCGAGGATCTCCCCGGGCGCGATGTCGAGGGACACGCCGCGTAGCGCCTGCACGTCACGACCGTTGCGGCGGAATGCGACGTGCAGGTCGGTGATCGCAGCCACCGGCGCAGCGTCACGCGCCGGGTTCGACGACTGTGCGTCGACCTCGGAAACTGCGCTACTCATCCACCGCTCCCTAGTGCCCCCGGCCTGTCACTTGACAGTTTTCATGGCGCGTAGGAGCGATGGGTGTCGCTGGCGTAACCAAACACAGGCGCTGCGTAACCGATTCGTGTCCCGCGTTTCTATCATGTGACAGAAAACCATTTGCAGTGCTCAGTGGGCCACGATGGGACGATGTCGATGACTCGTGCTGGCCGTCCACGGTTGCGGACGCAGCGGCGGCCCGGGACGACCGCACGTGACGAGATCCTCGACGCGGCAGGCGAACTATTCACGACCCTCGGCTACACCGGCACGTCGACCCGCACCATCGCCGAGGCCGTCGGTATCCGTCAGGCCTCGCTGTATCACTACTTCAAGACAAAAGACGACATCCTGTGCGCGCTGCTCAGCCAAACGGTGACGCCGACGCTGATGATCGTCGACAACCTTGCGGACACCGACCCGCCGATGAGCGCCGCCGAGCGCCTGCATGCCCTTGCGCTTTTCGACGGCCGCCAGCTGCTGGACGGCCGGTGGAATCTCGGCGCGCTGTACATGCAACCCGAACTCCGCGGAGCGCACCTCGAGCCGTTCTGGTCGGACCGGGAGCGGCTGCGGCTGCACTATCTGACGCTGAGCAGGGCCATCGTCGCAGAAACCGGCGTCGACGAGGCGGCTGCCGATCTGCCGTTCCGATTGGTGGAGTCACTTGTCAACATGTGGAACAAGCGGCCGGGCCCTGACCGAAGGCAACTGCCGGAACACGTTGCGGACGCGTGTATCCGGGTGCTCGGATTGCCGGAAGGCGCGACGCCGGGCCTGCGCGCCCGCAGTCATCTCGAATTGACTCGCTACGCCGCCGCCAACTAGTCCGCTTTCGGCATTGGAATGCCCTCGCTGGTGGAGAACTTGGCATCATCCTGCGTCGAGAGGCCCATCGAAACCACCGAACGATCGAAGAACACATCGGTCAGATAGGCCAGCGATACCGCCCAGCGATTGACGAACCGTGGGATGGCTTGCAGGTGGTACGCGCGGGTGACGAATTTGGCCGCGAACCCGGACAGTTGGATGTTGAGCGGGTTGGCGACGGCGTATCGGGGACCAAGGTCAACAACCAGCCCCATGTTGCGGTGCTTATAGCGCTTAGCCCTGCCATAGCCAAGGCTCGCGGCGACGTTGTGCCCCAACACCTTTCCCTGCCGCGTCGCGTGCTGCGCGGTCGGTGGCGTGATCTTTCCCGGCTGGGTGACGTCTGGCACCGCGGCGGCATCTCCCGCGGCGAACACGTCCGGATGACCGGGCACTTGTAGGTCTGTCTGCACCTTGAGCCGGCGCTTCTCTGTCGGCAGGCCGAGCTTCTCGATCAGCGGAGCACCGGTCACCCCCGTTACCCAGGCGACCGTATGGGTGCGGATAAGCGAATCATCACTGAGCACAACGTGTTCAGCATGGACTTCCTTCAACGTCGTTCCCAGCCGGATGTCGACGCCACGCGACTTCAGCACTCGCTGGGCTGCTGCTCCGAGCTTCTCCCCGACCTCGGGCATCACCTGTTCGGCGAGGTCGAGCAGCACGAACTTCACGTCGGCCGGGTCGAAGTTCATCTGTTTGGCGGCCGAATCAGCGAGCGCCCGCAGCTGAACCACCAACTCGGTCCCTGAATACGAAGCACCGACGACCACGATCGTCCGACGCGCGGTCGCACGGCCGGGATCGTCGTCGACATCGGCGAGTTCGAGTTGCTCGAGCACATGGTCGCGCAGGTACAGCGCCTCGGCGGTCGACTTCAGCCCGCGCGCGTGCTCAGCGAGACCGGGAATGTCGAACAGCCGGGTCACCGATCCCGGCGTCAGCACCAGACGATCCCACGGCAGGCTGCGCGAGCGCTCTTCGGGATCGGTGAACGTGAGCGTGTGCTCGTCGAAATCGACGCTGTCGACCCTGCCCCTGATGAGCTGGACGTCCCGCAGCGTGTTGGCAAGCGGAATCGCGACGAACCTGGCGTCGACCAAACCGCCTGCAACGTCGGGCAACAGCGGTGTGTAGAGCATGTAGTCGACCGGCGAAATGATTGCGATGTCGACCGACGTGTCGTGTTTCCGGAGCTTTCTGGCCAGATGACGGGCGCACTCGAAACCGGTGAACCCGCTGCCGACGATTACCACAGAGGTCATCGACCCCCACTTTAACGTCCTACGGGCTGGACAGCAGTGTGCCGAACTTCATCGCCAGCCACGGCTTGCGGCCACCCGGCCGCAGCTGCCCGCGAAGTACCGGCGAGAACTGCGAGATCCGCCCGTAGCCGAGCAGCAGGAAGGCGACCGGATCCGCGGTGATGACGCAGTCGGCCTTCTTACCGGCCGCGGTGACGACCGCCGTGCCGTCATCGACGGCCATCCGGTAGCTCGGGCCGCCGCGCATCCGCAACTCGAAGCTGATGTGTACGCCTGCTGCGCGCCGGGGCCGCAGGTACTGCGGCGCAATGGACAGCACGCCAGGGATCACCAGGAACGCATCTGCGGCGGAGACAGTCCACGGCAGGTTGGCCGTCCGCGAGATGTCGAGGCCGTGGATCAACTGCTCACCGAGAAGCAGCGCGGCCATCGTCGACGGATCGATCACCAGCCCGTTGGGGGTCTCGATTTCGACGCTCGGATCAGCGGCCGCGGCCACGTTCAGGTACGTGTCGGCAGAGGACTCGAGCATGTCGGCAAGTCGGTGCAGGTTGCGCTCCGGCACCTCTTCGAGGTGGCGGGCGTTGACCTTCGCGCTGAGCCGCGAGGGTGATTCGGTCGGCCGATTGGCATGCGTCATATAGCCGTTCGCGTGACGTGTCAGTGCCTGGGTGTAGTCACGGAGGTCACCGACGACGTGTGCGGCTGTCTCCGCAGCGGTCCAGGCGAGGCCGGGCGCGGGCGCGTCGGGTTTGTCGATGCTGCGCCAGAGGTCGGCGCTTCGTGCCACGGCATCGCGCAGCGCGCTGAGCGTCCGGCCGTAGGCCTGACGGGTGTCCTCGGCCGGGCCGGTGAGGTGCGCGGGTGCTGAAGTCATAGGGCAACTATTTCACATATTGTGACTATGTCAATAGGGTATGCTGCGTCTGACCGAAGAGGAGCGATACATGTCGGAACCGGCGGCCGAGCCCGCCTCGCTGCGCGCCGAACAGGTCGCGCAGACGCGGGCAGCCCTGGTTGCGGCGGGCCGCCGACTGTTCGGCGCGGACGGCTTCCGCGCGACCTCGG
This sequence comes from uncultured Actinomycetota bacterium, assembly GCA_963766465.1. Classification (GTDB taxonomy): domain Bacteria; phylum Actinomycetota; class Actinomycetes; order Mycobacteriales; family Mycobacteriaceae; genus Mycobacterium. Next base: position 38,123 of record CAVXZT010000006.1, on the reverse strand, counting down.
TTGAGGACCTGGCGCGCGAAGCCCGCGTCACCACGGGAGCCTTGTATCACCACTTCCCCACCAAGACAGCGGTTTTCGAGGCGGTGTTCGTTCAGGCGCACACCGACCTGATGACGGCATCGGCGGAGGCGGCGAAGGGTGCGTCCGACGGTCTCGAGGAGCTGGCGCGTGGCTTCGAGGCGTTTCTGGACGGCATACTGCAGCCGGATATGCAGCGGATCCTCATCGTCGACGGGCCCGCCGTGCTGGGCCTGGCCCGCTACACGGAGCTCGACGAGCAATACGCGCACGCGGTGATCGTGCATGCACTGACGGCGGCCGCGGAGGCGGGAACGATCAGCGTCGAGGATCCCGAAACCGCCACCCGGCTGCTGCTAGGGGCGCTGACCCGCGGCGCGATGCTTATTGCTAACTCACCCGACCCGGTCGAGACGCGGCATGCCGTCGCCAAGTCGATGCGGGCGCTGCTAACCAGCTTCACTCCGTCGCGCTGATGGCGGATGCTGGAGGCATGACGCATCCGCGACCGCTGCGCCGATTCGACCCCTTCCGGCCGATCGACATGCTGACGTCGCTGTGGTCGTCGGCGGCGGTAGCCCCGGTCACCAGCGGAGCCGCGGCGGCCTACCGGACGCTGTTCATGACGGTGCGCCGGCTTGTGGTGGGCCGTCGGCTGGCGGTCCGTCTGGAAGACGGCGAACTCACCCTGACGGTCACCGAGTTCGATTCCCGGCTCGACGTGCGGGGCCTTTCGGTGGGCCAGCTCAATGACGTTCGGCTCGCTGCACGTGACATCTGTTGGCATGGAAGCCGATTCGACCGGGCGACCGCGGTGATGCACAACGTGCACATGAAGCCGACGTCGCCGCCGATGCTGGTTGCGGCTCCCGTCGAGCTGACACTCGAGGTCCCTGCGCCAGTGCTCGACGACTTGTTCCTGTGGGCGGCGCCGCGGCTGACAGGTGAAGTAGGCGCCGACGGTATCGCCCGCCTGCGACTCGCCAAACGACCGCTGCTTGGCCACGTGGAGGTCGAAGCCCGCCTCGACGGCTCGACGCTATGGCTGCGGCCCCAAGGCCTGGTCATCCGCCAGTCGCGCTGGAGGTTGCCTGCCCGCACGCCCGCCTACCCGGTGCACCTGCCCGAGCTGCCGCACGGGCTGACGTTGACCGGTATCAGCTTTGCTCCCGACGTGGTGTGCCTGTCGGGCACACTGCCGGAGTGGCGGATGGATGTCCCCCGAAAACGCTTGGAGGACATCCTCAATCAGCTCAGCGTGGTCGGTGTGCCGTTGAATCTCACCCGGCTGGGGCGTCTCTTCTAGTCACGGACTCGCACTCGCAGCAAGTCCGTGGCGGCGTGACACCGAGTTACCAGGAAGCATCGCTACCGTACGAGCGCGTGTCGGGGCCGAGTTTTCTGAAACCCTTGAGAGGCGCGCCATGGTCAACCTGATCGACTACATCCTCGACCTTTTTCGCGACGAGAACCACGCGCAAGCGTTCGTCGCCGATCCCGACCAGGCCCTTGCAGATGCCGGGTTGTCGAGCGTCAGCTCAGCCCAGCTGCAGTCTGTGGCCGCGACAGCGATCCCGAGCATGGCGCTCGGCGGCAGCGGCGACCCGGTCACCGATCTGCAGCAGGCCGTGTCGAGCTACTACGGGTTCGAACCCGCCGTCGCACCGCAGACCGACTACTCCCCCAGTGCCGACCTGGCGAGCAACAACAGCTTCATGAGCCCGACCACCAACATCACCGACGACCACAGCGTCAGCTTTGGCATGGGTGATATCACCCTGGGCGACAAGACAACTGCGCAGGGCAACGGTGCCGTTGCTGTCGGAGGAGACACCCACGGCGACATCGTCAGTGGCGACGGCGCGGTCCTTGGCAACGGCAACACTGTCAACAACGGCGACATCCATACCGGGCCCGGGTCGACGGTGGCCGTCGGACAGGGCAGCACGATCAGCGAAGGCAACACGTCGGCCGGCGGCGACGTGCTGAGCTCGCACGACGGCAATGTCATCCAGACGTCGGGCCACGGGACCACCTCGGTGTCGGACGGCAACACCACCAGCGTGCACGGAAATCAGACCATCACCGACATCCACGGCACCGGCAACACGAGCGCCGTGGACAACTCCGAGCACGATTCGTCGGTGCACTCGTCGTCGATCGTCGACACGTCTGTCCACGACAGCTCGGTGCACGACAGTTCCGTGCACGACACGTCGCTGCACGACAATTCGATCCACGAGGCGACGCACACCGACACCGGCCTGGACGCACATCTCGGCCTCTGACGCTCGAGCCCTTCGTTCTTCGTCGCCCGCGAGACTGGGGTTATTGCGCGTCCTATGAGGGGCACTTTTGCGCGATAAGTCCAGTCTCGCGGCGGCGGCGGCCGTGCGGCCACGCGGGTCCGACAAATCTCACAGAGCGCGCACCGACACCGTCTGCAAGGTGTGAAACGCACACCGAAGCGGTCGGCCGTGACCGTCGTCACCGCTGGAATTAAACAGCTGACCAGGTGCGTTTAAAAGTCTAGACATAAAAAGAGAAGAGGAACGAAAAGATGAAGAAGTATGGATTCGCCGCCACTATCGTCGGCGGGCTGGCCGCTGCCGTTATCGGACTGGCCGCTCCGGCCGCCGCCGCCCCGACAGGCCCCGGCGACGCACAGCAGACCATCGACGTGTTAAGGGCGCAGGGCTACACAGTGATCGTCAACCGACTCGGGACCGCGCCGCTCGAGCAGTCAGACGTGGTGGCAGTCAGGCCCGGGCAGACTTACTCGCGTACCGACAGCAGTCTTCCTGGTGCTGGCAATGACATCTCCATGATTGTCACCAACAAGTCGGTCTATCTAGACGTCAAGTAACCCGGACCCACGAGGAGGGCACCCCATCGGGTGCCCTCCTTTGTATTTGGGCGATGCTGTAGCCGTGATCGAACTGGCGCGCTACCAGGAGGGCCCGGCCAGCGTCGTCGTGTCGCGCGACGGCGACAATCTCGTGTACTGGTCCGCCTACGACGACTACGGCAAGACGATCACCGAAGAATCCCGAATCGCCGTCGCCGACTTCGTCGCCAAGGGCGAGGGACCGTGGCCGTGGTACGACCTCGGCGACAAGCGCGACGGCACCCTGATGGTGCTCGACGCACTCGGTGTCGACCCTCCGGCCTGGACGACTCCATTGCCAGAAAACGTGCTCGATCTATTCGACCAGGCCCGCAGCGGAAGCACAGAAGTCATCGAGCTGCTGGCGTGGGGCGCCGAGCCCGATCCCGTCGATCCGTGTGGCGCGTCACCACTTTGGTACGGGGTGCGCTCGCAATCAGCAGGCATCGTGGTAGCCCTGATCGACGAAGGCGCCGACGCGGGCCGCCGCATCGAACTGTCGGCCGGAGGCGAGCGGTTCACGACGATCCTCCACGAGATCGTCCGCCTCGGACGCACCGTGGCGCTCGCTCATGCCCTTGCCAAGGGCGTGGATCCTGAGCTGCGAGACTCCGACGGCGCGACGCCGTTGCATGTCGTCGACGGCAACGGCGACAACGTCAACCCTGAGATGGTCCGCACACTCGTCCGCGCAGGCGCCGCTGTCGATGCCGCGATGCCGAGCGGCACCCAACCCATCGAACAGGCGGTCCGCAGGATTCTGCCCGCGACGGTGTCAGCGATGGTCGAACTCGGCGCCGATCCCGGCCGCGGCCTCGACGCGCTGCTGTCCTGGTGGGCGGTCGGAGTGCACTCCGCGGCGTGTCGCGCAGGCGACATAGCCGACATCATCGACATCCTGCGCGCCGGCGGGGCCGTAGTGACCGATCGCCACCGCGAATTGGCGGCGAGCGCCGGAGCGTCGCAGGTAGAAGCCGCGCTTCGCCGCTAGAGTCGCGTTGTGTCCGGGTACTCCCGATATGTCGCAATTGGTGACAGCCAGACCGAGGGACTCTGGGACGGCGATGACACCGTCGGCCTGATGGGCTTCGCACACCGGTTGGCCGTGACGGTCAACGAGCACTATCCGGGGCTGACGTACGCCAACCTCGCGGTGCGCGGCAGACGCATCCGCGATGTCGTCGACCACCAGCTCCCCAAGGCACTGGCGATGCGGCCGGACCTCATCACGGTGTGCGTCGGCATGAACGACGTGACCCGACCGGCGCCCGGATTTGATCGCACGCTCGCCGAACTCGAGGACTTGCACGCCCGGCTCTCGAAGTCCGGCGCGACCGTGGTGACGACGACCTTTCCCGATATCGCGCGGATTCTTCCCATCGGTCGACTGCTCGCATCGCGGGTGATCGAGGTCAACGACGCCATCAGGACCGCCGTCGACCGCTATGGGTTCCGCCTCGTAGACCTCTACGACGTGCCGTCGATGGCCGAGCCGGACACCTGGAGCGCCGACCGCGTGCACGGCTCCCCCAAGGGTCACATGCTGTTCGCGGCGGCGGCCGCCGAGGCGCTGAATTTGCCTGGAAGTAACCATGATTGGGCAGAATCAAGCCAACGCTCGGGACGGTCGTCACTCAGCTCGCAGCTGTACTCGCAGGTGCTATGGACGCAGAACATGCTGATGCCATGGGTGTGGCGACATGCCCGGGGACGATCCGAAGGCGATGGCCGGGAGCCGCAGCGCCCCCGGTTGGAAGGCCTGTCGGCCTAGAAGCCCAGGAGCCCCAGCGGGATCGGCGACTGCCCGTTGCTGATCGATGACATCGCTGCCGGGCAGAACAAGGAGATCGCGACACCGGTGAACATGGTCGCCGGGCCCAGCGACATGCCTCCCGCGTCCGCCACCTTCGCAGCGACGTCGGCCGCGGTCTGACCGGGTTCGGCCAGCATCGGGCAGACCTGCTGTCCCAGCGCGGCGGCGTTGGCGGGATCGATCGTCCCCACCCCGGCGTTCGTCAGCGCCGAAATGAAGGCGTCGTCGGCCGCATCGGCCTGTGCCGGCGCGGCCCACACCAGGCCGGACGCCACCACACCCGCGGAAAGGGCAAAAGCGATTCGAAAACGCACGCGGGCAGCCTAGCGTCAGATGCCGGTCCAGGCCGCATCGATACTTTTGGCCACGTCGATCACCTTGGCCTTGTTCGAAGCCGGGCTGTCGATCTCACGCGCGACGTGCGCCGCGATGAACCGCTTGATCTCGGCGTCGATGCCGCCAAGGACCCGCACCACCTCCGCGCGCAACGACTTGGACGTGACGTGGATGGAGATGTCGCGCGACCGCGGTTTCTCGAAGTCCAGGATCAGCAGCAGAGGCTGGGCCGCCAGCGCCGTGGCCCGCAAGGCAATCTCGCCGAACACCATGAATTGCGGCTTGTCGATCCGCAGGTCGACGATCATGTCGATCTCGAGGGGAATCCGGATGGCGAAGGTGATCGTCTCGCCGACCTCTCGCGTCACCCGAGGGTCGAGGATCCTGACCTTGGCGGTGACCTTGGCGATCTTGCCCGGCCCCTGACTGATGGGGCCCATCTCGAATTCGTCGCCGGCGATAGAGCCAATCGCGCCACCGACGCGGTCTTCGGTCACGGCGACCTCGAAGAACTTCCGCCCGAATTCCTCGTAGGTCATGTAGTTGTCGCTGTCCATTGTCCTATTACCGTCTCACGTCCAGGGGCTAGTCGTCGCCCGCCTCGCTGAACACACGGATCCTCTTCAGCGCTGTGGGTTCAGTACCCACTTCGGCGAAAATCACGCTGCGCTGCCCGGAACGCTCGGTGGCCGCCGCGACGGCATGCCCGGATCCGACGAGCTTGTGCCACCGCGCTCCCGAGAGGTGTCTGAGCAGGTCAGCGGCGCTCAGTTGGAGGTCGTCACCGCTCGAGATGTCCACCTGGCCTGAAAGGCGTCTCCGCATACCGACTTCATCGCCGCCACATGCGTCGTCCAGAAAGCGCGTCAAGAGCGCCTTGCTTCCGCTGCCCATGCCGTTGAACCCACGGAGGAATCCGAGCGTGCCTGCCAGACCCTGGTTGGTCAGTAGCGCCCTCGAAAGTTCTGCGCCGGCCGGCACCGCGCGGACCCCGCTGCGCAGAAATTGGCCGACCATTGCCGGAAGCTCCCAAAATGCTTGTAGTGCAGCGATTTTCAGTTCACCGTCGCGGTCTTCGAGGTCATAGCGCAGATAGGCCGGGATCCGCATCGTCAGCGTCGACGCCATCGTCACCTCGAGTTCGAGGTCCCGGATCACCGTCGCACCGGTCGCGATGTCGACGTCACGGTGGAAGGTGATGTCGCGGGGGCCGATGAAGGTGTCGTAGAAGCGCGCGATGGCCGCGGTCCCCACGTGTGGCCGGGAGCCGACCGGGTCCTCGATCCGGCCGTTCGCCGTGAACAGGCCGACCCAGCCGTCGCGGTCATGTGCGCCTGCCGCCGCCGGCGATCGTTCGACCGCCGCCAGCATGTCCGCGCGTGAGAACGCCATAAGGTTCCCTACCACCCTCGCTTCGTCATAGTCGACTACTTGGCCACCCGCAGGCACACTGGGTTTACCGCAGTAAAGCGGTGCAGGGCCGTGAGGAGGCACCACACATGAGCAGCAACGGGCCTTTCGGGTTCGATCCCGAAGAGTTCGACCGCGTCGCCCGCGAGGCGGGCGAGGGCCTTCGCGACGCGCTCGACGGCATCAGCAGGTTCTTCACCACGTCGGGTGAACGGGCACCATGGGCGACGATCTTCGACGAGTTCTCGCGGTACACCAAGCCGAAGAGCGAGCCGGAAACCACGGGCGAGACCGGCGATGGCGTGTGGGCGATCTACTCCGTCGACGACGAGGGTGGCGCCCACATCGAAGAGGTGTATCCGTCCGAACTGGATGCGCTTCGAGCGAACAAGAGCAACACCGATCCGACGCGCAAGGTGCGGTTCTTGCCGTATGGCATCGCGGTGAGCGTGCTCGACGCAGGAGAGTAGTTATTCGAACGTGCGGCGGATGCCCGCCAGCATGGCGATGTGTGCCTTGACCGCCTCGCGGACCGTCATCGCGGCCAGTGGCCGTGGAGCTTCGATCCGCATGTGCTCGGTGACGCGCGTACCCGAGCTGGTCGGCTCGAAAGCCACCGTCGTGTGCAGTCGAACCCTCGGGAACTGACGCGACTCGGCCGTCACGTCCCCCGTGTTCGGCACGTGCAGGCTTGCCACGTAGCTGATCCGTAACCGCAACGGCCCCATCGGAATCCGGTCCTGGACGCGATAAGTCTGCACATACCCGTCTTCGGTCTGGCGCCGGTCCGTCGTTCGCACCGCAATGACCAGCGGGTGCACCTGTTTGATGTTGTCCAGGTCGACGTAGAAGTCACGGACCTCGCTGGGCGGCGCAGGGATGTCTTCAGTGACCGTGCGCTCCGCGCGCGCCACCCACCAGCTCACGCCAGGGCGGCGGGCGTTGCGCCGAGCACCCGCTGGAGATCGGGCTTCATCTGCTGCAGCTGCTGACCCGAGTACCCCCAGGCGTGGATGCCATCCGGGAAGTTGAACACGGCGTTGTTGCCGCCCGCGGCGATGTAGGAATCGGCGAAAGCATGGTTGGAGTCGATCGCCATTCCCTCCAGGAAGCCGAGCCCGCCGATGGGCGCGTCCGGGCTGGCCAAAGCCGGATCGCCGGGTGTGCCGCTCCCGCAGTAGACCCATAGCCGGGTGCCGTTGGCCGCCAGCCTGCCTGCCTGCACGGTGGGATCGTTTCGGGCCCAGGCCGGGTCGCCCGGCGGACCCCACATCGCCTCACGGCTGAAGCCGCCGTTCCACGTCATCGCGATGCCAACCTGGCCAGGATTCGCCGACAGGTTCAGGAACCCCGACATGGATCCGGCGTAGACGAACTGCTGCGGGTGGAAGGCGGCCAGTATCAGCGCCGACGAACCGCCCATCGAGAACCCGACGACGGCGTTGCCGGTCTGCGGCGTTCCCTTGTTGGCCGCGAGCCAGGCGGGCAGCTCCTGCGTCAGGAACGTCTCCCACTTATAGGTGTGTGTACCGCCGTTGCCTGCCGCGGGCGCGTACCAGTCGCTGTAGAAACTCGACTTGCCGCCGACGGGCATCACCAGCGACAGGCCCGAACCGTTGTACCAGTCGAACGCCTGGGTATTGATGTCCCAGCCGTTGAAGTCGTCGCCGGCTTCCATGCTGTCCAGTAGGTACAACGCGTGCGCGTTGGGACCGCCGCTCATGAATTCGACCTTGATGTTGCGATCCATGCCCTGCGACGGCACATCGAGATACTCGATGGGTAGCCCGGGGCTGGAAAACGCTGCGGCAGTGGCTGATCCGCCCGCGATACCGACCAGTCCCGGCAACACGGCCGCCGCTGCAGCCGCAGCGGCAAGGCGCCGAAACCAGGCTCGTGACTCGTTTCCAACGATCGCCATCGCTGCCCTCCCACCTAGGCCCCGACCCGGCTTTAGCGGACGATACAAGAAGAACGTCCACACCAGCGCTTTTTGGACAATCAGGAGGTGCTGACCTTGCGGCCGGTCGACCGGCGTCTATCATTATAAAAACAACCAAATGGCATCGACGCTTCGACGACCGGGAATCAGGCATGGACCGCGACCAACTCATCGATCTAACTCGCCGCGCGGTGAAACTGGCGCGCGACAAGACAACCGACCTCACCCCGGCTGAGTGCACGGTCGCGGCGGATACCTACACATCGGCCGAACGCCTCGTGCCGGAGAAGGCGATGTTGATGGCCAGCCCACAGCTCGTCGGCTATGCCTCCGAACTTCCCCGGCCAGGCACGTACTGCACCAAGACCGTGATGGGTCGCTCGATCCTGCTGACCCGCAGCGCCGACGACACCGTTCGCGCGTTCGACAACATCTGCCTACATCGCCAGTCACAGATCGCCGAAGGCTGCGGAGTGGCCCGCAGGCTCGCTTGTCCCTACCACTCGTGGACCTACGACCTGGACGGCAACCTGGTCGGGGTGCCCGGCAAGGAAGGCTTTCCCGAGACTCGTTCCGGCCCGGCGAAACTGACCGAGCTACCCGCTGCCGAATGTGCCGGTTTCCTGTGGATTTCGCTGGACCGCAACGCAACTCTCGACATCCCTGCGTTCCTCGGGCCGCTCGCCGACGAGTTGGACTCCTGGGGTATCGGGCGATGGGCTCCGTTGGGCGAGAAGGTGCTGGACTGCCCGATCAACTGGAAACTCGCCATCGACACATTCGCCGAGAACTACCACTTCGCGACCGTGCACAAGAACACCTTCGCGACCATCGCGCGCAGCAACTGCACGGTGTTCGATTCGTTCGGCCCGCATCACCGACTTGTCTTCCCCCTCAACGGAATTCTCGACCTCGAGAACATCCCCGAGGAGCAGTGGGAGCCACTGCAGAACATGGTCGTCATCTACGCGCTGTTCCCGAACATCGTGTTGTCGTGCACGATCGCCAACGGAGAGCTGTTCCGCGTCTATCCCACCGACGTGCCTGGCCGCTCGATCACCGTGCACCAGAACTCAACACCGCTGGATCTGTCCGACGAGTCGGTGGCGGCGGGCGCGGCGGCGGTGTTCGACTACGCACACGCCACAGTCCGCGACGAGGACTACGCGCTCGTGGCAGGCCTGCAGGCCAACTTGGAGTCGGGTGCACGGAAGAATCTGGTGTTCGGCCGCAACGAGCCAGGTCTGCAACACCGCCACCAAACGTGGTCGGAGGCGATCTAGGCGGCGAGTTTCCGGTACAGCCCGCTCATCCAGACGTCGTCACCGCAGAAGTCCTTGTCGATCCACCACACCAGCAGACCCAGTGCGGCCGACGTATAGAACTCGGCGGCAACATCGGCAGGCACCGCGGCACCATCCTGCTGCAGCTGTGGCCCCAGACGCTTGCGCAGGACGTCCCCGATCACCCGACGAAGATGCCGATGGACCAACTCCCCGCCCTGCCTCCCGCACATCGCGCGGTACATCCGCTGATTTCGGTACGCATGCTCGAATAGCAACGACGCGGGTAGCGCGACGTCGACAGGACCGGTGGCCGCAATCTGGTCGAGTTCGCGCTCGAGCTGCTCGTGCATCGCGTCGAAGTTCGCCGTCAGCAGCGCTTCCTTGTCCCGGTAGTGGACGTAGAAGGTCGACCGCCCGACGTCGGCCCGGTCAAGAATGTCCTGGACCGTGGTTTTCTCGTAACCCTTCTCGATGACGAGCGAGATGAACGCGTCATGCAGCAGCTTGCGAGTCCGCCTGACCCGCCGATCCGGGACAGATTGCCCGTGTTGTTCGGTACTGGGCATCTCGTCTCCGTTGGTTGTTGCGGTGGGCTCACACCATCACTTCAATCGAACATGATGTCCCGAAACATACTCGATGGCCAGTACGCGACCGGCCATTCTCGACGCAGTATCGAGCAGGCCCTGATTGCCGCAGGAAAGGACCTCGGCCGTCTCGCGCCCGCGGATCTCTGGCTGCTCGAGGACTTTCACACGATGGGCCGCATCGCCACCACCCAACTGGTCGACCTGAGCGGCATCACGAGCGAGAGTCAGGTGCTCGACGCGGGCACGGGGATCGGCGGCACCGCGCGTTTCGTCGCAGACCGGTGTCATTGCCGTGTTACCGCCGTCGACCTCACCGAGGAGTACTGCGAAACGGCGGATTGGCTCAATCGGCTTGTGGGATTGGATGACCGGATCACCGTTCGCCGTGCGGACGTCACCGACCTGCCGTTCGCCGAGGCGACTTTCGACGTCGTCTTCAGCCAGCATGTGCAGATGAACGTGCCCGACAAGGGCGGTATCTACCGCGAAGCGCGCCGGGTACTGAGGCAGGGCGGCCGACTTGCGATGTGGGACATCACCTCTGGGCAGGGGGAGCTGGAGTATCCACTTCCATGGGCCGACCAACCCGGACTCAGCCACCTCGCTACGCCGGGCGAGTTGCGTGCTGCTGTCGAGTCCTCAGGTTTCGCCATCGAGTCGTGGAATGACCTCACCGACCAGGCGGCCTCAATCATGGACATGGTGCTGTCACAGCCTCCCGATCCGCTCGGGCTGCACGCCTTCGTCCCTGGCTTTGCGCAGAAAGCCAAGAACCTCAGCGCTGGTCTCGCCGACGGAAGACTGCGAGCCATCCAGTGCCTCGCCCGTCGAACCTGAGGCTATGCGCGGGATCTAGCAATATCTTCGAGCACAAGCTCGCGCTCGTCCGGCCCGGCCGCCGCCAGGACGTCGTCCAACTCCCAGTCCCGATACAGCGCAAGCGACCGCTCGTAGAACGCAAAGCCGCTGACCGGTTTTCCGCGCAGTGTTCCCTCGTATCGGTAGGGACCCTCCATGTACTCGATCGGCAGCGCATGCGCAGGGGCGGGCACCAGCGGCTCCCCCACCAGGTCCAAGCCGAGGTGTTGTGAGGTGAGCCGGTGACGGTCAGGCATGTATCGGGCCGCGGTAGGCGGCCGAACCAGCGGGCTGACCGACTCCGGCCAGCGCACGTAGCTCATCACTGTGACCTCGACATCGTCCGCGAACTCGGGGTCGGCATCACCGGAACTCGTCGTCGCACCCGAGAATGGCTGCAGCTCATTGTGGTTCGTCCTGTCGAACTGCCGCCAGATGCTCAGGTCGACGCCGTTGTCGAGGTTGATCGTGCGCCACTCGTGGCTCCGTGCGCGGACGTTGCCATCAGGACCGCCACTGTTCGCGATCAGCGGGAACCATTGCCTGTCGACGTGACCGGCGCTGCCGGTGACCGATTCCTCGATCGATCCCCAGCGCAGGGTGCCGCTCATCGTCATGCCGGTCTGGAAATAGGAATAGGTGTCGGCTTGTCCGAAGCATTCGATCTTCCCGTTGTACGCGGCGCCGCCCAGCGGGACAGGTGCCCGCGACGGCGTCACGTTCAGGTCCAGCCGCATGGCTTCGCCGGCGGGGTCAGTGCCCACGAGACCGACGTCATAGGTGTACGGGATTAATCGCCCCTGCTCGTCGCGGCACGTTCGCCACACCACATGCCCCGCATCACTGTCGTAGGTCATGTCCAGGTAGCCAGTCTCGGTGAACATCTTGGGTCGCGCGCCCGGCTGCATGTTGGCAGGCGGCATGTCGTAGTCCGTGTACGTCCCGTACGTGCCGTTGTCCAGGTCGAAGAGCGCGAACGTATAGAAGTCGGCCACTATCGCCCCGAGGCCCGGCCGGTTCTTGTTGAAGATCGTCAGGAATGCAAACCGGCGGCTGCTGTCAGCGGTGAGCTCACCCGCGATGAACCACGTGTCGGACTCGCAATCGAGATGATCGCCCTCGGCAGGCGGAAAGCTGAGCTGCGGGTCGCCGTGCACCAGTTGGAAGGGATACACACGCCAGTCAGCTGATTGCGGCTCGTCCACGGCACCTGCCTTTTTTGCTATGTTTACAGTAATAGCAACTTTAGCGTTCCAGACGGGCGGTGACGCCGTGATCAGTGACATCGAGAAGCGATTCCCCGCGGCGACTCCGGCGCCGCCTTTGTGCTCGACGCCCGAGGCGAAGGTGCGATCAACGATTTCCGCGCATGGGCGCGGCTGTCCTACGAGGAGGCAACTGCGTGAGATCCCTCAACTACGACGAGCTGTTCATCGGCGGCCGCTGGCAGGCTCCGGCGACGAAGCAACGGCTCTCGGTCATCTCTCCCCACACCGAGGAGCCGATCGGCGAGACCCCGGAGGCGTCCGCCGAGGACGTCGACAAGGCGGTCACGGCCGCCAGGAAGGCGTTCGACGACGGCCCGTGGCCGCGGATGGGCGTCGGCGAGCGGATGGAGAAGATCGAGAAGCTCACCGCGATCTACACCGCCGAGACGGACGCGATGGCCGACCTGATCACCGCCGAGATGGGCTCGCCGAAAAGCTTCAGCAGGCTCGGTCAGGGCACCGGGGCTGTCGCCCAGATGCACCTGAATCTTGCAACGGCGAAGGACTTCCCGTGGGTTGAAAGACGTCCCGGCTTGTTCGGCGAGGTGCACGTGCGCCGCGCCCCGGTCGGCGTCGTCGGCGCGATCGTGCCGTGGAACGTGCCGCAATTCCTGATCATGCCGAAGATGATTCCCGCACTGATCGCCGGCTGCACCGTCGTGGTAAAGCCCGCACCCGAAACACCATTGGACGCTATGTGGTTGGCCGAAATGCTGGACGAGATCGACCTGCCCGAGGGTGTGGTCTCGATCATTCCCGGCGGCCGCGAGACCGGCGACGCGCTGGTCCGGCATCCCGGCGTGGACAAGATCTCCTTCACCGGTTCCTCGGCGACCGGCAGGCACATCGCCTCGGTGTGCGGTGAACAGCTCAAGCGGGTGAGTCTGGAACTCGGGGGCAAGTCCGCGGCCATCATCCTCGACGACGCCGACATCGACCACACCGTCGAGCATTTGAAGATGGCCAGTCTGATGAACAACGGGCAGGCGTGTGTGGCGCAGACCCGGATTCTGGTCAGCGAGAATCGCCACGACGAGGTCGTCGACGCCCTCGCAGCGATGATGTCGGGTCTACAGGTCGGCGATCCCAGCGACGAAGCCACCGACGTCGGGCCGCTCGTCGCCCAACGGCAGCAGGATCGCGTGCGGGGCTACATCGAGACCGGCGTCGACGAGGGTGCGCGAATCGTGCTGGGCGGCACGGATAAACCGCACGACCGGGGCTGGTACGTCCAACCCACGCTGTTCACCGATGCGACCAACGAGATGCGGATCGCCCGCGAGGAGATCTTCGGGCCTGTGCTGACCGTCCTCAAGTATTCGGACGAACGCGACGCCGTACAGATCGCCAACGACAGCGATTACGGCCTGGGCGGATCGGTGTGGACGGCTGATGTCGGCCACGGGTTGAACATCGCCGAGCAGGTTCGCACCGGCACCTTTGGCATCAACATGTACACCCTCGACACGACCGCGCCGTTCGGTGGATTCAAGCAGTCCGGCATCGGGCGCGAGTTCGGGTCAGAGGGGTTGTCCGAATACGTCGAACTGCAGTCGACGATCAGCGCCGGCAAGCTGCCGGACCTCTGAGCCGCCATGAGCGACGTCGTTGCCGAACGGCACGGTGCGGTGCTCGTCTGCCGACTCAACCGGCCCACAGCGCTGAACGGACTAACGGGAACACTGCTCGGCGAGTACCTCGGACTGCTGGCGAACGCCCGGGCAGACGACGCGGTCCGGGTGGTCGTCACGACGGGCGAAGGCGAGGCATTCAGCGCGGGCGCCGACGTGAGCGACCTCGGTAGCGAGACCGCCAGGCAGGGTTTGAATGCGCTGCTTCACGAACGCCTCGGGCTGACAGGCACGCTCAGCGCCGCCGACAAGGCGTTCGACCGACTGGGAATCGGCAGGGAAACGCTGGCGATCAAGAACTACGACAAACCGCTCATCGCGGCGGTGAACGGTGCCGCGGCCGGTGGCGGTTTCGCGCTGGCCATGCTCCATGACATCCGGCTGGCGTCCGAACGCGCCACGTTCACAAGCGCGTTCGTGCGCATCGGACTCGTCGCCGAGATGGGCCTGTCCTATACGCTGCCGCGGGCGATTGGACTCGAGGCCGCGATGGACATGATGTACACGGGTCGTTCGGTGACCGCGGACGAAGCACGAGAGATGGGCCTTGTTCGCCGCATCGTCCCTCACGACCGGCTCATGGACGAGGCCATTGCCTATGCCGAGCAGATCGCGGCACAGCCGCCGATCGCAGTGCAGTTCGCGAAGCGAATACTGACGCGTTCGTTGGACAGCGACTTGCTCGCGCAGCTCGAGCTGGAATGGTCATACCAGGTCGCCGCCTTCGACACCGACGATGCACGCGAAGGCATCGCCGCGTTCCGCGAGCGCAGGCCGCCGAACTTCGGCGGCAGCTAAAACCTTCGCCGAGCGGCCAGTTATGTCACGCTCCACGGTCAAGAGCGTGTCACAAGTGGACATTCGAGGCTAAGGGCGGCGCCAACGAAGGCTAACCAGACGTCGACAGGTCCAGCGTGACTTCGGCGGGACAGCACAATTCGTCGCGCTGGTTGTAGATCGCGATCTCGAGGTCGACGAGATACCGCGAGTGGTCGCAGCGCTTCCCAACCACGCGGCCGCGGCCCACCATCGAGTCGCCCGCATAGATGGAGCCCGCCAGCGTGACCTTGCGACGCACCACGCGGCTATACGGACCGGCCCACTCGGTTGCGATCCGGTCGACAAAGCCCGCAAGGTGCATGGTGTTAACGAAAATTGTTGGATGCCCGTCACTTTCGGCGTAGAGCGGATCGAAGTGCCCGGGGAAGTAATCCCATGTTGCGCCGGGATTCATCACCACACGTTGGTAGTCGATCTCGTCTACGACCTCTGGCAGATCAGTAGGAACGTTGACGTCGTCCCACTCCAGCCGATCCGACGTCATGCCTTCGCCGCGGGGGTGAAGCGGAACAACGTGTTCCGGTTGGTCGCAACCAGGGTGTTATCGGTGCGGAGAAACTCGTCGCACGTCTCTATGAAGTGCCCGACGCCCAGACGCGTCTTCTTCTCGGGCGAGACCGAAACGACTTCCTCGATCACATGGAGCCGATCGCCCTCCAATATCGGCGTGTAGAACTCAACGTCGTTGGACGCGTTGACGAACGTCGTGCCGGGCAACGGGACACGGATCGCGATCGACGGCACCGGCGGCCGATTCGTCGGAAGCCAAGGCGGTGGGATCAACCAGCCCATCAGCAGCGCAGGCGGGGCTACGAACCCACCCCAGACCCGCTTGGCGAACTCCTCGTCCCAGTACGCCGGGTTGGGATCGCGCACCATCGCGGCGAAGTGTTGGATGCGGGCAGCGCTGACGGCCGTGCCTGCGAATCGGGGTTCGCTGCGCACGCCAACCATTCGCAGCGCGTCTTCATATGAGCCGAAAGCGAACTCATACCGGATGCCCGTGCTCACACGAGCACAACCCTCTCGCGTGGGACGAGATCCCACTCGAGTTCGCGCGACGTGAAGTACCAGCCGCCGCGCTCGTAGATGAGGCTGTCCCGATAGGTGCCGGTGGCCTGTAACTCGCCCTCGCGGAACAGCACCACGACACATTGTTGCGTCGCCTCGACACCGTCAACGCTTATCTCGTGGTCAACGGTGACCAGTCGCTGACCGTTGCCGCCGTCGAACGCGGCGGGCAGATCGGTGAACGTCTTCCCCGCACGCGTCAGCGACGCACCCGCGTGGCGGAACGTGGCAATCCAGCCGGCCAGGTCACCGACGGAGTACAGCCGGTTGTACCGCGCGTCCAGATCGAGAATCGCTGCGCGACCGGCCAATCCGTCCAGTACGAACTGCTGTTGATAGGTCAGGGACATGTGGGTTCCTCTCTAGCGGCTCAGCACGTAGCCGTGGGCTTCGCGGTCCCACGCGCTGGCGCCGAGACCCCGGCTGCGCAGCACGTCCTTGCGGACGCGCCCGATGACGTTCTTCGGGATCTCGTCGAGCACTTCCAGATACCGCGGCACGCAGAAGTAGGGCATGTGCTCCGAGCAGAAGTCCAGCAAGCCAGGAAAGTCCACTCCTGCATCCGGCCGCAGGGTGAACACCACGAGGATGTCGTCCTCGCCGAGCTCACTCGGGATGCCAACGGCCGCGGCTTCCAGAACGGCGGGATGGCGCATGACGGTCGTCTCGACCTCGACGGACGACACATTTTCGCCGCGTCTGCGCAGTGAATCCTTCAGCCGATCGACATAGGTCAGGTTTTGGTCGGCGTCCAATTTGCCGACATCACCGGTGTGGAACCACTCATCGTGTGGTTCCACCTGCAGGCCCCCCCTGCCGGGCGCCGACGACACATACCCCTCGCTCATCGCATGTGTTGCCCGCGCCCGGCAGACGATTTCCCCAACCATACCCGGTGGTACGGAGTTTGCGAAGGAATCGACGATTCGCACGTCGAATGCCGGATTGACTCGCCCCGAGGTTCCCGGCACGCCCTCTTCGGACACCGCCTTGTAGGCGATCGGGAAGGCCTCCGTCATCCCGTACATCGTCACGATGCGGCAGCCGTAACGCCGCTCAATGTCGCGGTAGAGGTCCGCCGAGATCGGAGCCGCCGACAGGAAGCGCAGCGGCAGATCGGCATCGCGCGGATCCGGCGGCAGGTTCCACAGCATCGACACCATGGCGCCGGCACCCGCGAAGCCCGCGGCGCCGCATTCCCGAATCTCGTCCCACACGCTGGCAGGGTGAAATCCATCGGCGAGCACGCTGGTCCCACCGACCAGCATCGGCGCCAGCACTGTGGGTGCCGCACTGAGATGAAATAGCGGCATCGCGGTCCACAGCACGTCACCCGCGCCAAATTCCCACGCCGACGCGGCGGTATCCGCTGCGCGAAACAGGTAGGGCCAGGTGGTCGCGACGGCCTTTGATGGCCCGGTGGTGCCCGACGTGAAGAACAACGCACCGATGTCGTCGGGTCCGGTGGGTGCGACGTCAGGCGCCGAAGTCGAGGCGCCCGCGAGCATGTCAGTCAGCGAATCACCCTGAACTAGAACCGATCTCAACGTCTCGACGCCGTCGCATACCTCAAGCAGCCGGGAATGACGCTCGGCATCGGTGATGACGGCGGCCGCCTGCGACAGCCGCAGCGCATGCGAAAGGAAGTCACCCTTGCTGGCGCCATTGACCGCGGCGCTCACCGCGCCGATCCGCGCGGCGCCCAGCCAGAAGTACACCCACTCGGGGCATGTACCGGTGAACAATGCGACCGTCTCGCCGCGCGTGATCCCCAGTTCCACAAGCACATTGGCGGCGGCGCACGAGCGGTCCCGCATCTGGGCGAACGTCACCGGGGTTCCGGCGATCGACATCATGACGCGGTCGCCGAACTGTTCGGCGCGTTGATCCAGGACGGCCGGAACGGTAAGACCGCCGGCGGGCATCACACTCTCGCTGCCGCGGGATCCGGTTCACCGTCGGCGGTGTACCCGAAATCGATAGGCGAAGGCTCCTCGCCCGGATAGAACCGGTGCGCCCACCGCCGCAATGCGGCGTAGTCGCGCGCTTCCTCGGGGGCGAGGTTCGGCTTCTCGAGGTACTTCATGTTCTCCCAGGTGAAGAAGTCCTGCTTGATGACCTCTTGCTGCAGTTGAAGGAATTTCTCAGCGCGGCCTGTCGGCTTGTCACCTGCGTCACCGGGTTCGCGCACCGAAGCCTGGGTGTAGAAGTAATCGGTGTAATCCTCGTCCACCGGGGTCTGGCCCGTCACCTCGATGGTTTCGACCAGTTCTTTCGGGAAGCGCACGATACCGAGCCCCAACGAATAGTTGTCGTACACGATGTTGGCGTCGACGGGCCCTTCCGGCGTGAGCCACGTTTTGGGTCGCCCACCACCGAAGTTGGCGGTCACCGTCGCATGCAGGTGGTAGCCGTCAACGTCGAAAGACGTGGTGTTCGCGGCACTGTCGGCCTTGTGGACGAACTGCACGTGGTAGGGATCGGCCGCATTCTCGATGATCATCTGAGCGTGCACCTTCACCCGGTTGAGCATTCGCGAGTGTGGGTGCAGCGGGTAGTAATCGTCGGTTTCGAGCTCGGGAAGCACCGGCGGCTGCCAGTACGGCGCGCGACCGTGGCGCTCGTGCCACACCACGATGAACCCGTACCACTCCTGCGCAGGGTAGGACTTGATCTTCACGTTCTGCTTGCAGCCGATCTTGCTGTACGGAATCAGCGCATTCGTGCCGTTGCCCCGCCACTGCCAGCCGTGCCAGGGGCAGACGATGTGCTCACCCTCGACGGTGCCGCCGACGCCCATATTCGCGCCCAAATGCTGGCAATAGGCGTCGAGCACGTTGACCGCTCCTGAGGCCGTGCGGAAGATCACCAGCTCTTCGCCGAAGTAATGAGCCCGCTTGACCTGACCCGCCGCCAACTCCGAAGCGAACCCGACGATGAACCAGCCTGTCGGGAAGCGATACGTCGACAGGCTGATCCCGCTGGGCCCGAATTCGCGCTCGGACGGGTCGACCGTCGAGTCGGGAATCGTCTCCGTCATTACTTCTCCGTCCGCGCAAACTATCGGGGCAGGTCAGACCCTGTCCATGGTCTATTGTTACTATTTTAAGCATTCTAGGTCAAGGACGGTCGAACCAGGAGCCCGCATGCCCACGAGGACGCCAGTCGATTTGTCGGATTCCGCCTTGTGGCGGAACGGATTTCCCGATGATCTATTTGCCGAGTTGCGCCGCGAGCAGCCGATCTTCCATCACGAACTCACCGACGGCGTGGCCAAGACGGTAAAACGTGACTTCTGGATGACCACCAAGCACCGGCATGCCCAGCGCATCCATCGGGACACCGATTCGTTCACCGCCGTCGACGGCCCGCTCATCCAGTCGATCGACGTGATGACGGAATTTCCCACCATCATCCACATGGATCCGCCCGTCCTCACCAAGCGCCGCAGAGTGATGTCCCACGCCTTCACCCCGCGCGCGATCGGCAAGCTCGAGGAGGGTATTCGGGCGCGCGCCGCGACGCTGATCGACGGACTGCTCGCGGCGGGCGGCGGCGACTGGATCGGCGATGTCGCCGATGTGCTGCCGATGTCGGTCATCGGCGACATCATCGGCATCCCCGACGAGGATCGACCCGAGGTCTTCGACACACTCGACCGGATCCTTTCCGCGAACGAGCCGGACTCTCAGTTGACCGAGCGGGACCAGCTCGAGATGTTCGGCAAGATCTTCACCTACGCCTACGCACTCACTGCGGAGAAGCGACGCAACCCCGTCGACGACATTTGGAGCACGCTGGCGACCGCTGTGGTGACCGACGACAGTGGTGAGCAGTTGTCGATACCCGCCAACGAGCTCGAGATCTTCTTCTACGTGCTCACCTTCGCGGGCAGCGACACGACTAAGAACGCGCTCGCCGCCGGCTTACAGGCGTTCGTCGCGAATCCCAGGGAGATCGAGCGTTATCGCGCCGATGAGGGAATCAGGGCTAGCGCGGTCGAGGAGGTGCTGCGCTGGGCGACGCCGGTGGCGTTCTGGACGCGCAGCACGAAGGTCGACGTCGAGATGGACGGCGTCACCATCCCGAAGGGCGATCGTGTGGTATCGATGTTGCGTTCGGCGAACCGCGACGAAGAGGTCTTCACCGACCCGTTCGCATTCGACATCGGCCGCACCGATAACCCCCACGTCACCTTCGGCGGCGGTGGGCCGCACCATTGCCTTGGCGCGATGCTCGCCCGCGCCGAGATTCGCGCCGTACTCGACGAGTTACTTTGCCGCGCAGACGACATCACACTTGGCCTGCCCAAGGTCGCCTATCCGAACCTGACGAACAACATGTCGATCTTCGACGAGATGGCGATCACGCTGCGGGCTCGATGAAATGTCGCCGCCGCTGCGGCTCCGGCATAGTCACAGACCCTTGGGACGCGTGCCGATCACGCCCTGCGCGGCCAACCGCTCGAGGTCGTCGTCGGTCAGGCCGCAGAGCTCAGTGAGCACCTCGGCGTTGTGCTCCCCCAGCGTCGGCGGCGGGCGATGCAGCCAGCGGTTCTCGCCATCGAGTGGAGCGAACGGTGGAGTCGGGTAAAGGCCCTCCCCGGTGCTTGGATGTTGGAGGCGTTCGAAGAAGCCGCGATGGCGCAGTTGCGGGTTTTCGGTCACTAGGGATGGGGAGACGACGGCGGCTGCTGGAATCCCCCCGCCTGTAAGCGCATCGATCGCAGCCTGCAAGTCCTGGGGGGCCAGCCACTCGCCGAGCTCGGTTCCGCCCGTTAGCTCCGATAACGCGTTCCGCTGCGCATCGGTGCACGCGCTGACCGCGATCCAGTTGTCGTCACCTGCGCACTGGTAGAGGTTCTGTGTTGCGGCGGTGTGGCCGCGGTTGCCGCGCCTTGAGAGAACTTCGCCGAAGACTTCGAATTCGATTGTCTGCGTGGCGGTCACATTGAGCACGGTCTCGATCATCGGCACTTCCACGAGTTGGCCGCGGCCCGTGCGGTCGGCGAACTCCAGTGCGGCCAGCAACGCGAATGCCGCGTGCGCCCCTGCAAGTGGGTCGCACGCGCCACGCGGTGGGACCGGCGGACCCTCAGGCAGGCCGGTCACCCACGCCAGTCCGGCGATCTGCTCCATCGTCGGTGCGAAGCCGACGCGATCACGCCACGGGCCCGTCAGTCCGAAGGCGGGCATCCGCACCACCACCAGGTCGGGCTTGATATCGAGCAGGGCGTCGGCACCCAGCCCGAATCGGTCCATCACCCGTGGCGAGAAGTTCTCGATCACAACGTCGGCTTGGCTGGCCAACTTCTTCAGCAACCCGACGCCGTCCTTCGATTCCAGATCCAATGTCACCGACCGCTTGTTGGTGTTCATGGCGTGGAACACCCATCCGTACTCCCACCAGTCGTCGACATCGGTGCGCATGCCGCCCGAATAGCGGATACCGTCGGGCCGCTGGATCGACTCGATCTTGATGACCTCCGCCCCGAACGCGGCCAACGAATGCGTGGCGGCCGGTCCCGCCCAGAACGCGGTCAGGTCGACGATCCGCACCCCGGCAAGCGGCAGGCCGCCCGATGGCGATGACGCCACTGGTTCCCTTGGCTGCCAAAGGGAGTCGTCGTCATCGGCATTGCCGACCGCAGGAGCTTTTCGGATAGGTGCCGGCTGCGCTGCCGACATCAGCCAGGGTGGGCGAGGCTGACGAAAGCCCGCGGGGTTGTCGGAGTAGACCCCACGCTCGCGCAGGTGATCCATCTCGGGGATCGTCGAACCGTTGCCGAGCGGGGCGATTGGCAGCCGGAACAACTGGCCGAGCTCGACGATCTCGGCGACGGTGCGCTCGCGCATCCATGGTCCGATGCGTTCGCGGATCCAGTCGCGGTAATCCCATCGCCCGATCTGGAAGCGAAGGCCCGGGATCTCGGTCAGTTCCGCGCAATCCACCATTGCGGCGAAGTCGAGCCACTGCTGTCCGGTGACCATGCTGATCCCGACATAGCCGTCGGAGGCTTCCTCGATCGAGGGCACCTCCACCGACCGCCGGACCGGGGGCACGTTCAGCAGTTGCGAGTGAAGCCACTCGCTGCTCTGCATCAACGTGATCGCTTCGAGCATCGACATGTCCAGGTGTCCGCCTTGGCCGCCGCGGCGCACCCGTCGCCGCAGTGCCAGCGCCCCATAGGCGGCGCACGCCCCGCCCATGTACTCCCCCAGCTCACCGCCGATCGAGATCGGCGGACCCGCTGGATCACCGCGGAAACCCGTCAAACCCGACCACGCCTGCAGCGTGAACTCGGTGGCCGGACGGTCCGTCCACGGACCGGTCCAGCCGAAGTCGGACACCGTCACCACGACTGACCGCGGCGACCCGTCGAGCAGTGCCTGCGGGTCGAGCCCCCGCTGGGTGACGATCACGATGTCGGCGCGGGAAAGCAGATTCCCCAAAGACCCGGAAGCGGCTGTCACACTGCGCTTCCCGGAATTGAGGTAGCTGAACAGCGGCGCATCTGTACCCTCTGGCGGTACGGCACCGGTTGCGGTGAAGCGGCGCAACGGATCCCCCGTGACCGGCTCCACCTTCACCACGTCGGCGCCGGCGTCGACGAAGAGTTTCCCGCAATAAGCGCCTGCGATCCGGTCGCTGATCTCGACGACGCGCAGATCATCCAGCGGGGTAGGCGAAACGCCGCTCAACCGCATCCTCCCAGTGGTTTCTTGCCATCTTAGTAACTTTTGTCGGATAGCGACCCCGTAGACCCCTGGTAGCGGCCTTTTCACTGTTAATATTGCCAAGACATGACAACACTGGGAATCGGTCCCGAGGCCCGCCGCAGGCTGTCGGCCCGCCGCACTGCCGAGATCGTGGCCGACGAGCTTCGGCGGCAGATCATCGACGGCGAGCTGTCCGATGGCGACCTGCTGCCGCGCCAAGAGGTGCTTGTCGAGCAGTTCAACGTCAGCCTCGTGTCGTTGCGGGAAGCGTTGCGAATCCTCGAGACCGAGGGGCTGGTGTCCGTACGCCGCGGCAACCGCGGGGGCGCCGTTGTACACGCGCCCGCGAAGGGCGGCGCAGCCTACATGCTCGGGCTGTTGCTGCAGAGCGACTACGTGCCGCTGGCCGATCTCGGCGCCGCCTTGCAGGAACTTGACCCGATGTGCGCGGCGCTGGCGGCGAAGCGTTCCGACCGCGGCGACTCGTTGGTTCCCAAGCTCAGGGAACTCAACGAGTCGATGGCCGAACACATCGAGGACGGCGCCCGCTTCACCGAGATCGGCGGCCAGTTCCACGATGAGATCGTGCGCGGTTGCGGCAACCACACGATGATCGCGGTGGTCGGCAGCCTCGAGACGCTGTGGGGCAGCCACTTGCAGTGGTGGGCCAACGAGACCGCCGCTAAAGGTGAGTACCCGGCGCTGAGCAGCCGCCGCATCGCGCTGAGCATCCACAACAAGATCACCGACGCGATCGAGGCAGGCGATGCCGACCGCGCTCGCAAGCTTTCTGCGCGTCACCTCGCCGACACCCAAACGTTCTTCCTTGCCGCCGATCCCGAGCAGCGGATCGTGGCTCTCTCGCCGCAAGCGTTGGCCCGGCGCCAGCGCTGAAAGGTGCCGCGTGCGAACTGCATTAGTCACCGGCGGTAGCGGCGGTATCGGAAAGGCCTGCGGGGCCAAGCTTGCCGAACTCGGCTACGACGTCATCCTCACCGCGCGGCGCGAAGAACCGCTGCGTGCCGCGGCCGAAGCGATGGGCGCGCGCTATGTCGTGGCCGACGCGGCCGACCCGGCGACGTTCGAGCCCGCCGTGCAGGCGGCCGGTGAGATCGATCTGGTAGTGCACGCGGCAGGCATCCTCGGCGGAACCTACGCGCGCAAGCAGACTTTCGAGCAGTGGCGCGCGACGATGTCGGCGAACCTGGATTCGTGTTTCGTCATCACATCGGCCGCTCTGCCGAGGATGAAAGCGGGCTCGCGGTTTGTGTTCATCTCCTCATCGGCCGCACACGAACCCATGCGCGCGCGAACCGCGTACTCGGCGTCGAAAGCAGGCATGAACGCGTTCGCGCTTGCGCTGGCGCAGGAGGTCGACCGCGACGGCATCAACGTCCATATCGTGACACCCGGCCCAGTCGAAACCGAGATGCTGCAGGACGTCCCGTTCGAGATGTACGCAATCCGTGCCGCCGATGTGGCCGAAGCCGTTGCGTGGCTGGACACCGTCGACCCGTCTGTGGATCTGCCCGAGATCCGGCTCAACGCCGTCACACGTGGCCCCGCAGCGCGGGAACCCGTGGTGCCCCTCGAAGTGGAGCGCCGCGCGGCAAAGCCCTAATCGGCCAGGTAGACCTGTGACTCCATGTGGTGGAAGATCCGGTATCGCTCGGCCCGACGAATCAGAAGCCACGTGATCCAGCTCGCGCCTGTGTGCTCGTAGTCCGAGTCTCTATCGGTGAGCCGCCACCGGCTGAGCAGCACCGCACGTACAACGTCGTCGTCGCCAACATCGAACGCGTGCAGCGCCGTCGACATGGAGGCCGCCTTTACCCGGCTCGCAACGCGGGCCCAATGCCGGTCGAGGTCGTCGCTGCCAACCAACGGTGTCGCGTACTCATCGCCCACATAGATGGGCTGCCGACCATCGCGCTCCCAAAGTTCGCCCAGCCCAACAAAATCCAGGCTCGACCACAGCTTGTCGTATTCCCGGATCAGATCCGACAGCTCAGCCGGCGGCCGGCTGTTCACCAGACAGCGCCTTGACCGTCGACGGCAGCCCATACAACGCGGTTGCGTTCCCGCGCATGATCCGCTCACGCTGATTGGCCGGGAACCGCCGGATCGCCCAGTCGGGAGCGTCGTAGCTCCAGTGCGGGTAATCCGTCGAGAACATGATGCAGTCGCCGAGGTCCATCATCTCGATGTACTCCCGGTACTCCGCGACGTTGACCTCCTCGAGCGGCTGCGTGGTGAACCGCACATGCTCGCGGACATAGTCGGAGGGCTTGCGCCGCACATGCGGCAGATCAGCCTTGCGGTGCTCCCAGATCCGGTCCATGCGCGACATCACCGGCATGGCCCACGTGAAACCGCCCTCGACGAAGACCACTTTCAGATCGGGATGGCGGTCGAATGCGCCGTCGAACACAAGGCTCATCAGGTGCGACACGTAGAGCAGCGGCCATGACGCGAAGAAGTCGTGCCAGTGCGCGGGATTGCCGACGGGGTAGATCGGAATCAGCTCGTAGGGAGTCTGCCCCATCAGGTGGGTCGCGACCGGAAGACCGTTGCGCGCCGCAGCCTCATACATCTGATCGAAATGCGGGCTGCCGAAGGGTATTCCGCGGGTCTGCGGCGTCATCAGCACCTCGGCCATGTACGGGTGACCGGCCCACCGCTCGATCTCCTTGGCGGCCTGGCCGGGATCCTGAGCGGTGACGCTGATCGCACCGCGCCAACGGCCGTGCCAATTGTTGTCGCCGAGCCATACGTCGGCCAACCAGTCGTTGTAGGTGGCCTTGAGAACGTGTTCGGCCTGCGGCAGCTGCGCGTCGCACATCGGCTCGAGCACCGCGATGCTCACACCGGCGTCGATCAACAGCTGCTTGGCCGCGAAATCCGGATCGCTGCCCGCGGCTCCCCCGCGTGGCGGGGACGCGTCGACGCGCAGTGAACTCGTCTTGTAGGCATCCGGCGTGTCATAGAAGTACGACATGGGAGAGACGGCGTTGCCCGTCGGCCAGAGCCTGTCCTTCCACTCCGCAGGCGCGTACGACTTGAGCACCTCGCCTGACACCGGCAGCGGATGCACATCGGTGTCGACGATCGTCACCGCGATGTCCTGCCCGACGAAGTCGTCGGTGCGTTCCTGCACAGTCGTCATGTCAGACTTCCTTCTGTCGCTGCGACCCCGTAGAGATCACTTGCGTTACGCCACAACACTTTTTCCCGCTGTACGTTGTTGAGCCCCGCGACCACATCGCCGGGCTTGGACGTGGACCAGTGCGGGTAGCTCGACCGTGTACATCAGCAGATCTGCCTTATCCATGAAATCCAGCCACCGCTCAGCCCGGCTGTCGTCCGTCGGTCCGTCCAACGCCGACGTGCAGTAGCGCACGTGGTCGGGCAGGTATTCGCTCGATACCGGTCCACCCAGGGCGTCTGGTCGCGCATCGACATCCAGAATGTGTCGAGCCGCCACATCAGCGGCGTGAGCAGGTCGTAGCCGCCGTCGGCGAAGACAAACCTCAGATCCGGATGCCTGCCGAATACGCCCTCGATGATGAGCGTCGCGAGATGGACGAACGAGTTCAGCGGCATGAACGCCGCATAACCGGGATAGGTGAAGGCGTGTCCGGCGAACGTGGGCGCGTAGTCGACGCCGTTGCCGCCGTTGACATGCACGGCGACAGGCAGCCCGCGCGCGGCGGCCGCCTCCCAGATCGGTTCGAACACCGGCTTGCCGTAGGGCTCCCGCGACTGCAGCGGAATACCGACCTGAACCATCTTCGGATGGTCGGCCAGCCGTTCGATCTCGGCGACCGCACCCTTGACGTCTTCAGGTTGACCCGGATGGTTCCCCGGAAGCGTCCGGTGTCGTCGGGTTCGAGCCAGCGGTCGATCAGCCAGTCGTTGACCGCCGCGCAGATCCGGCTGTTGAGCAGATAATCGGCGATGTTCCCCCGCGTCAACGGATTGAGGATGGCGTAGTCGACGCCGCCGTCGGTGAAGAGGTGCCGCGCAACGGTGTCCGGATCGGAGGCCGGATAGCCGTCGCCGTACAGATCTTGGCGGTAGTCGCCGCCGGGAGCCTGGTACCACTGCTGCTCGACGTCGGGGATCGTCACGAAGCTTGTGCGCGGGCGATAGATAGCGCCGGATCTCCGAGTTGTACCGGAAATGCGGTTGAACGTTCGTATCGACAGATCATGCGGTCAGATACACCTGCCCGTCGTCGCATCGACTTCGTAAGTGCGTACCCGCTTCTGCGGATCGGCGAGGTTGACCCCGGTGGCGATGTCGAACTCCCAGTTGTGCCACGGGCACCGCGCAATCTGGCCTTCGCGCACGTGCCGCAGCTGACCGGGCATGTCAGGAGCGAATTCGTTGGTGCCTCCGACATATCCCGCACACAGTGGAGCCCCTTCATGGGAGCAGTAGTTCGCGATCACGTAGAGCGCGCCGTCGATGTTGTCCCTGGGTTTCACCGCGGGTGAACAGCGCCGAGCCTGGGCGCGCGGCAGCACGCCGACTTCGGCGATGATGTTGCGGACGGTCTTGGCGTCGCGGCCGTCGATGCGCTTGCCGGTGTCGAGGATGTTCCAGCGAACGATCTTGGCTTCCAGTTCCTTGAACACGCCGGCGATGCGCAGCTTGTCGTATTTCGGCTCCTGCCCTTCCGGGAAATAGTGCGCCATCACCTTTTCCTTGGCCTTGCCGACCGCGGCGTAGCGCTCCTGCTTGACCGGAATGGCGTAGGCGGCGCGCAGATCGGTTCTCGACCAGCCCGAGCATTTCCTTTTCCAGCGCGCTCTCGTCGACGACCTTGACGTCGCGCGGCTCCTTGGCGGCCTTCTCGGCGAGTTCGATGATCGCCTTGATCACCGGCTGGAAATGCCGGTGCCCGAACATCACGGCGCCAAGCATGATGTCTTCGTTCAGCTCCTTGGCTTCCGATTCGACCATCAGCACGGCGTCGGCGGTGCCGGCGACGACGAGTTCGAGCTGGGTTTCGACCATTTCGTCGAGCGTCGGGTTGAGCACGTATTCGTCGTTGACGAAGCCGACGCGGGCGGCGCCGATCGGGCCCTTGAACGGCGCGCCGGAAATCGTCAGCGCCGCGGAGGCGGCGACCATCGCCAGAATGTCGGGATCGTTCTCCATGTCATGCGACAGCACGGTGACGATGACCTGGGTCTCGTTGCGCCAGCCGTCGACGAACAGCGGGCGGATCGGGCGGTCGATCAGACGGGAAACCAGCGTTTCCTTTTCGGTCGGCCGGCCTTCGCGCTTGAAATAGCCGCCGGGAATACGGCCCGCGGCGTAGGTCTTTTCGAGGTAATCGACGGTCAGCGGCAGGAAGTCGACGCCTTCGCGCGGCGACTTCGCGGCGACGACGGTGGCGAGAACGACGGTCTCGCCGTAGGTGGCGAGCACGGCGCCGTCGGCCTGGCGGGCAATCTTGCCGGTTTCAAGCCTGAGCGGACGGCCACCCCAATCGATTTCGACGGAATGAATATTGAACATTGCGATCTTCTTTCATGGGTTCACGAAAGCACGGACGCCCCAAACACAAAAACCATGCGCAAGATTGCGAGACGCTGATCGCAGCTGCGCGGTCAGCGTCCGGCGATCCTGCCATGGTTTTTATATTTCGAATGGCGTCCATCCTTCCGATGGTACGGGCATCTTGCCCGTTGCGCCCAGCGGCCGGATTGCTGCTGGACGTCATGCCAGACTTGCGTCCGATGCTCTTGCGCATGATCGTCTCCGAAAATCCGGAATCCGCGTCTTCCGGCGATCATGCGAAAACGCGCGCAAATCGCGCGCGTAAGTCTCTAATAACTCAACGACGAATGTTGTGCTTTTCGAGCAGCGCCTTGTAACGCGCCTCGTCCTTCCTCTTGATGTAATCGAGAAGCGAACGGCGCGTGGCGACCATCTTCAAAAGGCCGCGGCGCGAATGGTTGTCCTTGACGTGGGATCTTGAAATGCCCGGTGAGGTTGTTGATGCGTTCCGACAGGATCGCGACCTGAACCTCGGGCGAGCCGGTGTCGCCGGCCTTGTTGGCATTCGTCTTGATGACTTCCGCTTTACGTTCGGCGGTAATCGACATCGTCAAACACTTTCATTGTTGCGACCGGACTGGCAGTCAGTCCGGTCAGGTTGAACACGCGCTTGGGGATGAGTTCGCCATTGCCAATTTCGGCGAGGGCCAAAAGCCGGCCTGCCACCGTGACATAGACTGTGCCGCTACTATTGGGCGCATCCCGTCCGCGCAACAAAACGGCCTGGCCCCGATGGAGCCTTGCCGCATCAGCCCGTGTGACGGCCAGTGCCGGGATGTCGTCCAGCGCGGTCTCAACGGGCAAAAGCGCGTCGGCGAGGCTGCCCTCGCCAGACGCGGCTCTATCGCACAAAGCCTCCAACTGTTCCAGCGGAATCATGTCCGCTTCGCCGAACGGGCCGACCAGGGTCCGCCGCAGCGCGCAGATATGGCCGTAACAGCCCAAAAGCCGGCCGATATCGCGGGCCAGCGCCCGCACATAGGTTCCCTTGCCGCACTCGGCCTCGAACACCGAATGGCTGCTATCCGGTTGTTCCACAAGGGTTAAATGGTGAATTTCGACCGGCCGGGGCTTCAGTTCCACGGTCTCGCCGTCGCGCGCCAGATCGTAGGCGCGCTCGCCCTGGACCTTGATGGCGGAATATTGCGGCGGGGTCTGCTCGATCACGCCGGTAAAGCGCGGCAGCAGCGCCAGGATCGCCTCGGCGGAGGGCCGAGTTCGCTGGTCTTGACGGCGCGGCCCTCGGTGTCGTCGGTGTCGCGTTCCTCGCCCCAGGCCACCGTGAAGCGATAGCGCTTGCGGCCGTCCATCACGAACGGAACCGTCTTGGTGGCCTCGCCGAGCGCGATCGGCAGCCCGCCGGAGGCCAGCGGATCGAGCGTGCCGGCATGGCCGGCGCGCTTGGCCTGGAACAGCCGCTTCACCACCGCGACCGCGTGGGTCGAGGTCATGCCGATCGGCTTGTCGAGCACGACCCAGCCATGGACGTCGCGCTTGTCGCGGCGCGGCTGGTTGTTCTGGCGCGGCTGCTTGCCGGAGCGCGCATGCGGCTCGTCGTCGACGCGGCTGCGTTGCCGCCGGCATGCGCGATGGCAGCATCTGCTTCGGCAGAAATATTTTTTTCAACGCCGTTCGAATCGCCGATCGGCGCCTCGATCACGCTGTTGGCGGTGGTCACGATCATCAATCTTCGTCCGAATCGGGTGCGAGGTCTCTTTGCACCGCAGGTGTTCGCAGTAATTTCTCGATCCGTTCCGCTTCGTCGAATCGCTCGTCGACGCGGAAGCGAAGATCAGGAGCAAATTTCAAGTTAACGCGACGCGCGACTTCGCCGCGCAGGAACTTCTTGTTGCGCTCCAGTGCGGCGATCACGACGTTCGGTGTCGCGTCCGCCGAGCGGCATCACATAGATGGTCGCAAGCTTCAGATCGGGCGACATCCGCACTTCCGGGCACGGTGACGATGTGGCCCTCGAGGTCGGGATCATGCACGCTGCCCTGCGACAGAATATCCGCGACCGCGTGGCGCACGGTTTCGCCGACGCGCAACTGGCGCTGCGAGCCGCCGGGGGCGGAGCTCTTTTTGTGGTGGCGGGGCATTGTCGTCCTTCGAAAACAATCGTCATGGCCGGGCTTGTCCCGGCCATCCACGTCTTTCGAGCTGAAATGATTTTCGAGATCGTGGATGCCCGGGACATCAGCCCGGGCATCGCGCTTGGCCGGCATGACGATAATTCAGTCTCGCGAAGCTGTAAGGCTCGAACTTACAGAGCTGCGCTGGATCGTCTCCACGCGATAACACTCGATGACGTCGCCGACACGCATGTCGCCGTAATTCTCGAACGCCATGCCGCATTCCTGGCCGGAGGCCACTTCCTTCACTTCGTCCTTGAAGCGCTTCAGCGTCGACAGCTTGCCTTCGTGCACCACGACGTTGTCGCGGATCAGGCGGACATTGGCGCCGCGTTCCACGGTGCCGTCGGTGACGCGGCAACCGGCGACCTTGCCGACCTTGGAGATGTTGAACACCTCCAGGATCTGGGCATTGCCGAGCATGGTTTCGCGCAAGGTCGGCGCCAGCAGGCCGGACATCGCGGTTTTGATGTCGTCGACGAGATCGTAGATGATGTTGTAGTAGCGGATCTCGATGCCGTTGCGCTTGGCGGCCGCGGCGGCTTCCTTGTTGGCGCGAACGATGAAGCCGAGGATCGCGGCGTTGAAACCTTCCGCCAGCGTCACGTCGGATTCCGAGATGCCGCCGACGCCGGCATGCAGGATGCGGGCGGCGACTTCGTCGGTGCCGAGTTTTTCCAGCGAGCCGAGAATGGCTTCCAGCGAACCCTGCACGTCGGCCTTGACGATCAGCGGGAATTCCTTGCGGCCCGAGGTCTTGAGCTGCGACATCATCTGTTCGAGCGAACCGCGCATGCCGGAAATGCTGGCGGCGGCGTTCTCGCGCTTCTGATGGGCGCGGTAGCTCGTGACCTGGCGGGCGCGGGCTTCGTTCTCGACCACGGCCAGACGGTCGCCGGCTTCCGGCGGTCCGTTGAAGCCGAGCACCTCGACCGGCACCGACGGACCGGCTTCGTCGATGGTCTCGCCCTGGTCGTTGATCAGCGCGCGGACGCGGCCCATCTCGGCGCCGGCGACGATGATGTCGCCGACCCGCAGCGTGCCGCGCTGCACCAGCACGGTCGCAACCGGGCCGCGGCCGCGATCGAGCTTGGCTTCGATCACGGTGCCTTCGGCCGGACGTTCGGCATTGGTCTTGAGGTCGAGCAGTTCGGCCTGCAGCGCGATCATTTCGAGCAGCCGGTCGAGATTGGTCTTGTTCTTGGCGGACACCTCGACGTCGACGACGTCGCCGCCGAGCGATTCGACCTGCACTTCGTACTGCAGCAGTTCGGTGCGCACGCGCTCCGGCTTGGCGTCGGGCTTGTCGATCTTGTTGATCGCCACGATCATCGGAACCTTGGCGGCCTTGGCGTGATTGATCGCCTCGATGGTCTGCGGCATCACGCCGTCGTCCGCCGCGACCACCAGGATCACGATGTCGGTCACCTTGGCGCCGCGGGCGCGCATCGCGGTGAACGCGGCGTGGCCCGGGCGTATCGATGAAGGTGATCTTCTTGCCGCTTTCCGGCGAGGTCACCTGATAGGCGCCGATATGCTGGGTGATGCCGCCGGCTTCGCCGGACACCACGTTGGCGTGGCGCAGCGCGTCGAGCAGCGAGGTCTTGCCGTGGTCGACGTGGCCCATCACGGTCACGACCGGCGAACGCGGCTCGGTGTCGGTGGAATCGTCGACGGCGTCGAACAGGCCTTCCTCGACGTCGGATGCGGCGACGCGCTTGACGGTGTGGCCGAGTTCCTCGGCGATCAGTTGCGCGGTATCGGCATCGATCACGTCGGTGATCTTGTGCATCGCGCCCTGCTTCATCAGCAGCCGGATGACGTCGACCGCGCGCTCGGACATGCGGTTGGCGAGTTCCTGGATGTTGATGGCTTCCGGGATGACGACTTCGCGGATCAGCTTTTCCTTCGGCTCGTTCGACGCATGGCCCTTCAGGCGCTGGGTGCGGCGGCGGAACGAGGCGATCGAGCGCTCGCGCACGTCGTCGGCGTTGAGCGCGGTGACCAGCGTCAGGCGGCCGCGCTGCTTTTGCGGCGCCGGGCTTGGCGGTGGTCTTCGGAGGCGTCGACGGGACGGGCAGCGCCGCCGGGGCCACGGCGGATCTGGCGCGGACCTTCGTCCTCGTCGCTGGCGTCGGCGGCGACGCCGGGCGCGCGCGCCGGCGGCGCGGCGGCCGCGGCGGCCGCGGTCGCGGTGGCCGCGGCCTTGGCCTCGGCTTCGCCAAAACGCTTCTTGGCTTCGAGTTCGGCCTTGCGCTTGGCTTCCTCGTCCTGCGCGGTGGCGCTCTTCCTCGGCCTTGCGGCGGGCTTCGGCGGCCTCGCGTTCGGCCTGCTCGATGCCTTCCTTGCTGTTGCGGCGCTTGGCTTCCTCTTCCGCCAGCCGGCGCTCTTCGACGTCGCGCACCTTGGCGTCGGCCAGCGCGCTGGCGCGGGCGGAACGTTCGTCCTCGGTCAGCGTGCGCAGCACCACGCCCGAATTGCTGCGCGGCGGCGGCCGGCGCGGCGGGACGGGCGAGCGGCGCCTTGGCGCGGGCGCCGGCTTCGCGACAACCGGTTCCGGCGCGTGGGGGCGGCTTCGGCAGCCGGCGCATCGCCGCCGATGCGGCGCTTGCCGCGCTTCTCGACCACGACCTGCTTGGTGCGGCCATGGCTGAAGCTCTGGCGCACGGTGCCCGTCTCGACGCGCGGCTTCAGCGTCAAGGTCTTGGTCGGGACACTCAGTGTCTTGTCGCCAGGCGTTTTGGTATCAACCATTCAGCAGTCCTAATCTTGTTGCGTCGTGCGTGTCCGCACGGTCGGTATCGGCGAATTCTCAGCAGTCTGATGTATCTTCGCCGTAATTCTTGGCCGCATGGCCGGCAGTCTTGTCGTCATCCGCCATCCGGTATCGGACCAGGATCTGGCTGCGCGACAGGAACGTCTTGCTCGCCGGGCCCGCGAGCAGGGCAGCATGTATCACATTTGACCGGCCCAGTGCCAAATCCAATTGTTCCGATGTCAGCGCAGTGACGACCGGAATTTGCGGTGCGATTCGTCGCTATTCCCGGCATTTGGCCTGGCCAGCGCGTCCAATTTGCGGATTCCGTCGGCGGCGCCGTCGGAGGCATGGATCAGGGCCTGGACCGGTCTGGCCTGGTTTCGGCCCTGCGCGGCGAGCGCGTCCTCGACCTTGCCGAAGCCGGAGACCACCTGGCCCGCCTTGGCGGCCATCGCCAGCGCCTCGATCGCGCCGCGCACCAGCAGGGCTTCGGTGTCCGCCGCCAGCGCCGCCGTGACCCGGAGATCGCGTTTGAAACCTTTACTAAAATGGTTACGGCGGACGGCTTCCGCAACCGCTCGCCGCGAGGCCGAAACCCACAGGCCGCGGCCGGGAAGCTTGCGCTTCAGGTCCGGCACCACCTCGCCCTGCGGCGAGACGACGAACCGGATCAGTTCGTCGATCGGGCGCACCTGCCGCGTGACCGCGCACATCCGCATCGTCGCGGACCTGTCGGTCCGCGGTCCGTTGTCGAGATCGGGGTCAGCGATGGCAAGCATGCGTGTGACATCTGCCTTTTCATCTGCGCATCTGGGCGCAGAACGTTGGTTCGTTCGCGTACAGCACGGCCCTTAAACCGGCTGGTCTTCGGGCGCTTCGGCCGCCTCGGACTTCTTGGCGAGGTCGGCCTCGGTGATCCAGCCGGCGATGACGCGCGCCTGCATGATCATGGCTCTCGGCGTCGTCGCGCGAGATTTCGTTGGCATCGAGAATGCCCGGGTGCTTGGTCGGCTCGCCGCCTTCCTTGCGCTCGGTCCAGCCCACCAGATCGTCGGTGGCGCAACCGGCCAGATCCTCGACGGTCTTGATGTCGTTCTCGCCGAATTTCACCAGCATCTTCGAGGTCACGCCGGGCACCGTCTTCAAAGCATCATCCACGCCGAGTTCCTTACGTTTGTTTTCGAGCTCGGTCTCGAGCTGTTCGAGATATTCGCGGGCGCGGCTCTGCAGTTCGTTGGCGGTTTCCTCGTCGAAACCTTCGATGCCGGCCAGTTCCCTGACATCGACCAGCGCCAGTTCCTCCACCGAGGTGAAGCCTTCCGACGCCAGCAACTGGCCGACCACTTCGTCGACATTCAGCGCTTCCATGAACACCCGCGTGGAGTTCTCGAAGTCGGCCTGACGGCGCTCGGATTCTTCCTGCTCGGTCAGGATGTCGATGTCCCAGCCGGTCAGTTGCGAGGCGAGACGCACGTTCTGGCCGCGGCGGCCGATCGCCAGCGACAGCTGGTTGTTGGTGTCGGGCACCACGACCTCGATGCGCTCGCGGTCTTCGTCGATCACGACCTTGGCGACTTCGGCCGGCGCCAGCGCGTTGACCACGAAGGTCGCGATGTCGGGCGACCACGGGATGATGTCGATCTTCTCGCCCTGCAATTCGTTCACCACGGCCTGCACGCGCGAGCCGCGCATGCCGACGCAGGCGCCGACCGGATCGACCGAGGAATCCCGGGAAATCACGCCGATTTTCGCGCGCGAGCCGGGATCGCGGGCGACCGCCTTGATCTCGACGATGCCGTCATAGATTTCCGGCACTTCCTGCGCGAACAGCTTCGCCATGAATTGCGGATGGGTGCGGGACAGGAAAATCTGCGGGCCGCGGGTTTCGCGGCGGACGTCGAAGATATAGGCGCGGACGCGGTCGCCGTTGCGGAACACCTCGCGCGGCAGCATCTCGTCGCGGCGCACGATGGCTTCGCCGCGGCCGAGATCGACGATCACGCTGCCATATTCGACGCGCTTGACGATGCCGTTGACGATGTCGCCGATGCGGTCCTTGAATTCCTGATATTGCCGGTCGCGCTCGGCCTCGCGCACCTTCTGCACGATCACCTGCTTGGCGGATTGCGCGGCGATGCGGCCATATTCCAGCGGCGGCAGGGTGTCGGCGATGGTGTCGCCGACCTGCGCGCCCGGATTGGCGCGCTGCGCGTCCATCAGCGAAATCTGGTTCGACGAATTCTCGACCTGCTCGACCACCAGCATGTGGCGCGACAGCCGCAGTTCGCCCTTCTTGGCGTCGATCTCGGCGTGAACGTCGGTCTCGCTGCCGTAGCGGGCGCGCGCCGCCTTGGCGATGGCATCCTCCATCGCCGCGATCACGATGCAGCGGTCGATCGATTTTTCGCGGGCGACGGCGTCGGCGATCTGCAGCAATTCAAGTTTATTGGCGCTGACAGCTGCCATGGCTCAGTCTCCTTCGGTGGGATCGATTTCGCCGCGCCGCGCTCTTTCGGCGGCGAGGCGATGTTCCTTGGTGTTGTTCGGCGGCGGCTTTGCTTCGCTTTCGGCTTCAATTTCGGCTTCGGTTTGTTGCTTTTCGCCGGATCGCTTTTCCTCGCATGCGGCGGCGGCGGCGGCTCGAGGCCGAGATTCTGCCGCATCTCGCGCTCGGCGGCCTTGCCGCGCCGCATCGATTCCGCGATCAGCTCGTCGGTCAGCACCAGCCGCGCGTCCGAGATATCTTCCATCGCCAGCAGCACGTCGGCATCTTCGCCGGCGCGGACGTCGTCGCGATGCAGCTGGACGGCGTCGCCTTCGACGCCGCCGAGCGTGCCGCGGAACCGCTTGCGGCCCTCGATGGGCGACCGCCATCTCGATCTTCACCAGATGGCCGGCATAGCGCTCGAAATCGGAGCGGCGCACCAGCGGCCGGTCGATCCCGGGCGAGGAGATCTCCAGCCGATAGGCGCGCTCGATCGGATCGGCGATATCGAGCACCGGCGACAGCGCCTTTGAGATCGCCTCGCAATCCTCGATCTGCATCGATCCGTCGGGCCGTCTGCGACTGTCAAACACGTCACTCATGGAACCCTAAAGCTATGCAGTACAAATGGGAAAGCTACGGTCCCTTTAGAAGATCGATTGCTCTCCATTTATCAGGGGCTGAGTGATGTTATTCAGGAATTTAAACCGCATATTCTAGTCGTTGAAAAGTATTTTTTGCCAAAAATGCGGTTTCTGCTTTGAAGTTGGGTCAAGCACGAGGAGCTGTCATTCTTACGGGAATGATTCATTTGCTCAAGATCTTTGAATATAGTCCCACTGAGGTGAAGCGTGCGATTGTTGGACATGGCCATGCCGATAAAGAGCAGGTTGCTCGAAATCATTCAACTTCTCACCGGGAAGAGCTTTTGAGTACCGATGATGCTTCGGACGGGCACTGGCTCTCGCCATTAGTCATGCTCAAAGTTCACACGCCGCCCAGCCAGGGGAAAAGATCGCATCGCGTGCCTTGCAGTCTTTGCCAAGTGGGCGTAGTAAGAAAAGACTTTCTCTGGCAGAGTCTGTTGGCTTAGGTGGAGGGTTGTCCTCCCGAATACCAAAAAAGGTTTAATTATGATCGGATATTTACAGGGTGAAGTTCTTGAGCATTCTGAGGGGAAAATGCTCCTTGGAATTGGCCAAAGTCAGGCTACTGTTGGGATGGTCGGGTATGCTGTGTCGGTTCCTCACAGTGCCGAATATGGGGCATTGATTGCAGGGCAGAAGGTGGAACTTTTTGTATACACTCATGTCAGGGAAGATCAGTTTGAGCTTTTTGGATTTAGTTCAAAATCGGAGAAAAATCTTTTTTACAACTATTGAGCGTGCAGAATTATTGGCCCCAAGAGCGCTTTGGGGATTTTATCTGCTGTTCATCCCTCTGAATTTATTTGAGGCCATTATCCATGGAGAATTCTTCGTTTTTGACGAGTATTCCTGGGAATTGGGAAAAAAACGGCTGAACGAGTGGTCGTAGAACTCAAAGATTCAGTCAAAAAGAAAGTAGATTTAGGAGTTTTTGCAGAGACGATGAAGGGGCAGGTTCTTGCTCGAGGGACACAGGGAGCCGCTGTAACAAAAAATACAGATGGAATACCGGAGGCGAGTATTTTACATGATGCAAAAGCTGCTTTGGTGGGATTAGGTTATCATAGATATATTCATTCGCTCTTGAAACGAACTCTAAGAAATACGGAACCGATACGAGCGTGCCGAGGATTTGATTCAGCTGCTTTAGCTGGGCATAAGTCAGAAAACGATAAAAAGGCGGAAATGATGTCGGAATTGAAACGAGTCGAGCATTGAATGCCGATGACCGGTTAGGCACTGAGCAGGATCAAAATATTGAAAAGAGTCTAAGGCCATCTGCTTTAGGAGAATATGTTGGGCAAAAAGGTAAAGGAGAATCTCTCTCTTTTTATGGAGGCCGCTCGGGGACGGGGCGATTATTGATCATGTGTTGCTCGCAGGTCCTCCTGGTTTAGGAAAAACAACCTTGGCTGGATCATTGCTCATGAAATGGGAGCTCAGCTTCATTCGGTGACAGGCCCTAACGTAGAAAAAAAGGGCGACTTGGCCGCAATATTGACTAACCTGCAACCCAAAGACGTTTTATTTATCGATGAGGTTCATCGTCTTCAAAAACAATCGAAGAAGTCCTGTACGGGGCAATGGAAGACTTCAAGTTAGATTTGATTATTGGTCAGGGGCCTGCCGCTAGAACTCTTCCAATTGATTTGCCTAAGTTTACTCTTAGTAGGTGCCACAACCCGAACAGGGCTTTTGTCCAGCTCTTTCGGAACCGATTTGGGGTCCAGCTGAGATTGGATTTTTATCCCGTGGATGAGCTGGAGAGAATTGTTCATCGCTCCTCTCAGCTTTTAGGGATTGAGATTGACCCATCCGGCGCAAATGAAATTGCTAAACGTTCTCAGCTACCCAACGTATC
>CAVXZT010000005.1:0-108257 GCA_963766465.1 uncultured Actinomycetota bacterium | reverse complement strand
CTATCATCATGGGAAAAGCGATGCGGGACAGCGTGTTGCGAGCCTGACCGGTGCGTCGGTGTTTGACATCATGCGTGCGCCGCGCCGCGCCGCGCCGTTGATGTGGAAACAGTGGCAGGCCACTGATGCCGAGGCATTCAGGTGAGGCGCCGAAATTGGCCGACCCTGTGTGTGTCAACGTCGGTCGAAATTTGACCCCTTTGCGACGGTTGAAAATTGACCCCCTCGGTGTTCATTCTTCTGTGGTTGACCCTGGGACTCGCCCGAGGTCGCGGTCTTTGATGCGGTAGGAGTCGCCCTTGAGGGCGATGACTTCGGCGTGGTGGACCAGGCGGTCGATCATGGCGGCGGCTACGACGTCGTCGCCGAACACTTCGCCCCAGCGTCCGAACGGTTTGTTGGAGGTGACGATGAGGCTGGCTCGCTCGTAGCGGGAGGACACCAGTTGGAAGAACAGGTTGGCGGCCTCGGGTTCGAACGGGATGTAGCCAACTTCATCGACGACGATCAGCGGGTAGCGGCCGAGTCGGACGAGTTCTTGTTGCAGCCGGCCGGTGTGGTGGGCTTCGGCGAGTCGGGCGACCCATTCCGACGCGGTGGCGAACAGCACCCGGTGGCCGGCCTGACACGCCCGGATCGCGATACCGATCGCCAGGTGGGTCTTGCCGGTGCCCGGCGGGCCGAGGAAGACGACGTTGTCTTTGGCGACGACGAAGTCCAGTGTCCCGAGGTGGGCGATGGTGTCGCGTTTGAGTCCGCGGGCGTGGTCGAAGTCGAACTCTTCCAACGACTTTCGTGATGGAAATCGGGCCGCGCGGATGCGGCCCTCGCCGCCATGGGATTCGCGTGCGGAGACCTCGCGTTGCAGACACGCCACCAGGAACTCTTCATGGGTCCAGGATTCCGCACGGGCCCGCTCGGCCAGCCGGGCGACGGCCTCGCGCATCGTGGGGGCTTTCAGGGCGCGGGTGAGGAAGCCGATCTCGGCGCTGAGATCTCGGTGGCTCGAGGCCACTGCGGTGGGCTTGGCGGTGGTTTTAGTGGTCATGACACCAGTCCGCCTTCGCCGAGATCGATGCCCAGGGCTGTGTCGTAGTCGGCAAGGCAGCGCTGCTCGACGCTGAGATGGTCCTCGTGTTCACGCACTGGCCGCAGTGCGCCGATTCGGTTGTGGCGCAGCATGTTGGCCGCTGCGCGGTGTTCGGGGTCGGTGATGCTCTGATGCCAGGCCCACACCCTTTCGTGATCGGCGACCGTCTTGCCGTCACAGAACACCTGCACCCGGTCCAGATCCGCGGTGACCTCGATGCGCCGCCCGATCACCGCGGGGTGCACCGAGTAGTCGTTGGAGTCCAACCGGATGTAGTGATCGCGCGCAAGCCGCGTGCCGTTGCGCCACCCCACCTGCGGAGCCACCGGCGGCAGCGCCAGCATCGCGTGGCGGTCCGCGGCGATCCGATCCGTCGGTGCACACCCCAACACGCGGCGTCGCCGAGCGTTGACGATCGCCAGCCACTTACCGAACTGATGGTTGAAATCCCCGGGACCGGTGAACGTGCGGCCGGGCAGAAATGACCGCTCGAAGTAGTCGTGTGCCCGTTCGATGATGCCCTTGTGCTCGGGTTCACCGGGTTTGAGCACCACCACCTTGGTGCCCAGCACACCACGAAACGCCTGACAATCCCTGGTCAATTCGGTCCGCCCGGAGCGCCACCGCCCGATCGCGCCCTCACCGTCCCAGACCAAGGTGCGCGGCACCGCACCCAGGGCGCTGATCAACTGCCACCACCCGGCGAACAGATCCTCAGCACGGCGCGAGGGCACCAGGATCGCCGCCAGCCACCGTGAATAACCACACACCATCGTCAGCACCGGCAACTGCGTCGGCGTACGGGTTTGGCCATAGCCGACCGGGATCGTCGTCGGTGGGAACCACAAGTCGCACTGCGCGATATCGCCGGCGTCATAGGTCGTGCGCCCCGCCGGATCCGGCGGCAGATACGCCGGGCGCAACTCCCGGACCCGCTCGTTGAACACTGTCATCCCACGCGGCCAGCCGACCCGCTCAGCGATCACCGTCGCCGGCATCGTCGGCACCGCCCTCAGCTGGGCGCGGATCGCGTCCTCGAACGCATCCACCGCCGAACCGGCCGGCTTGCGCTCATACTTCGGCGGCCCCTCACTGGCCAACGCCGTGCGCACCGTGTTCCGTGAGATCTTCAACGCCCTGGCGATCAACTTGATCGGCAACCCCTCCGCTCGATGCAGCCTGCGGATCTCAGCCCAGTCCTCCACTGACAACAACTCCCTTCTCCTCTCGGCTCATAAGCCGAGACTCAGACGGAGGGGGTGGGACTATCTCATTAACGGTGGTTCCGGCGGTTTCCATCAGTAGGTCTCGGCTGCCGGGAATCGGTCGCCGAAGGTGATCGCGAACGCGTTGAGCGCTGGTTTCCACCGCATCGTCCATCGTGCCTTGCCAACGCCGGTCGGGTCTAGAGATCGGGTTACCAGGTACAGACATTTCAGCGCGGCTTGCTCGGAGGGGAAGTGCCCCCGTGCCTTGATCGCCCGCCGGTAGCGGGCATTGAGCGATTCGATGGCATTCGTGGAGCAGATGACCCGGCGGATCTCCACGTCGTAGTCCAGGAATGGGATGAACTCGTTCCAGGCGTTGTCCCACAGCCGGATCACCGCGGGGTAGCGCTGTCCCCACTTTTCGGACAGCTCGTCGAACGCCGAGCGGGCCGCGGTGGCGTTGACCGCGGTGTAGATCGGTTTGATGTCGCGTTTGATCTCGTCCCAGTACTTGCGGGAGGTGAGCCGAAATGTGTTGCGGATCAAGTGAATGATGCAGGTTTGCACGATGGCTTGCGGCCAGACGTTGCCGACCACCTCGGGCAACCCTTTGAGGCCGTCGCAGACCACGAAGAAGACGTCCTTGACGCCGCGGTTGCGCAGGTCGGTGAGCACGCTCATCCAGAACTTGGCGCCCTCCCCGCCGGTGCCGGCCCACAGTCCCAGGATGTCGCGTTCGCCGGCCAGAGTGACCCCGATGGCCGCGTAGAACGGGCGGTTGCCGACCTGGCCGTCGCGGACCTTGACGACGATCGCATCGATGAAGATGGCCGCGTAGGTTTCATCCAAAGGCCTTACCGCCCAGTCGTTCATCTCCTCGATCACCTTGTCGGTGATCCGGCTGATCGTCTCCTTGGATACCGACGCCCCGTAGATCTCGGCGAAGTGGGCCGAGATCTCCCCGGTGGTTAGACCTTTGGCATACAACGACAGCACCACCTCATCGACGCCAGACAAACGGCGTTGACGCTTCTTGACGATCTGGGGTTCAAACGTCGCCGCCCGGTCCCGCGGCACGTCGAGTTCGACGGGACCGGTGGTGTCGGTCAGCACCGTCTTGGCTCGGGTGCCGTTGCGGATGTTGCCCGTTCCCGCGACCGGCGGGTCATGCTTCTCATAGCCCAGGTGCTCGGTCATCTCCTCGTTGAGAGCGGTCTCGAGCACCGTCTTGGTCAGCTGCTTGAGCAGCCCATCGGGCCCGGTCAGCGACAGGCCCTGTTCCTGGGCCAACCGCACCAGCTCGGCCGCAGCCTGCTGCTCGGCCGACTGCTCAGCCGGCTTCTTCTTTGTCACGCCATCCAGTGTCGTCATCACGGCACCTTCCTCGCCGAGCATCGCTCAGCGTGTCAGGCCGGAAACACCGTTAAATCCACAGTCCCGAGGGGGTCAAAATTCGGGCGTCGACACGGGGTCAGTTTTCAGGCGACGCCGACAGTGTGAAGTTCGTCGATATCGCCGAGATGCTCGCCACTGCTGGTGATTCGCCCTAACAGCAGGTGATCCGCGTTGACCGGATGTATTTGCGTTCGGCGTCGGTGGGTGCTGGTGCTGTTCGGCGAGTACGTCGTTGGCGCGGCGGCGGTGTCAGGGGGGCGAGTACTTCTTTCTTGCACTCGCTGCATGCGCTGGAAGGCACTGTGGTGACGTTGATTCGGCGTCGGCGCAACTGAACCTGCAGGCGCGGAAGAATTCGTGGGTCGTCGAGTGCGATGTCTTGTGGATGGCCGTCACCGTCGCGCACGACTTCGACGTCGGCATCGCCGTCCCACAGTGCTAGTGCCTGGCCGCTGTTGTAGCCCGAGCGGTAGTGAATGCCGGTGATTCCGGGTCCGGCGGGTTGGTCTTTGTAGATGGCGCGGGCCCACTGCTGTGGTAGCGAACGGGCTTCGTGCCGTCGTGCCGTCGCCGAGGGCGGGCAGCGCGTCGATCGCCAGGGCTGCGCATTTTGCCGCAAGGTCGAACATCGTCAGGGTGGTGGTGGGGGCGATGACGGCGACCCGGTAGTGGGGGCATATCGCGGCGATGCCCGCCTCGATTTCGGTGAGGCTATGTCGGTGCTTAGCCGCGTCTGCGCCGAATTTCGTCGGCTCCAAAGCGTTCCAGTGTTTTAAGCAGTCGGCGCACCGCATCTGGGACGTCTTCGTGGGGTCGAACCAAGGGCAGAAGGTCAGCCAGTCGTGGAGGGGGTTGACGGATCTGCGATCGCCCGGCGGTGACGTTGCGCAGCGCCTCAGCGGACACAGCCAGCGTCGTACAACCGGGCAGTCCCGCTGCTGGAGCGAGTACAGCGTCGAATCCCGCGTCGCGGGCGGCGCAGGCGATGGCCTGGGTGATGGCACAGTCCTCGGAGGTGAGGTCGTCTTCGTCGACGCCTAGATGCGCTCGTGTGGTGGCGTTGGTGAGGTCGAGGACGTGAAGGTCGACCGATACGCGACCCACGCGGCGGCGCACTTCGAATGGGTCGACTCCCTCCTCAACGAAGTGGCGAAAGAACTCCGCCCACGCGCCTTGCTCGCGGTTGGATGCATACCAGACGCCCGGCTCGCCGGCCCGGTGGTAGCGGGCGGGATCTGCGCAGGAGGTAAGTGGGTGGCGGGTGGGGCCTTGGTGCCAATAGCTGCCGGTCAACTTTGTCGTGGCGCGGTGGCGACCGCATCGCCCGGGTTCAAACGTATGAGCCGTCGATGAAGGATTCGGCCGCGCTGCGGACGTCCTCATAGTGATCCTCGGCGAGCAGGTCGACCGGGCGCGCGCCGTCAAGGACGCGGTTTTTGGCGTGCAGCCACTGACCCACGCCTCGCGGGGTTAGCGAGTCGGAGAGGAGAAGGACTAGGTCACGAAGCTGGGCCAGCCGGTCGTACCGATCTGGACGGATGTCGCCGGTGCGCCACCCGCGTACCGCGCGATCCGAGACCTGCGTTACTGCGGCGACGTCGACTTGAGTGACGCCGAAGGATTTCAATGCGTCCACAATTTCGCTGGCCTCGACGGCTCGGTCCAATGTATCCGCCATAACGGTAACTACAATACGTCCGGTTTTACTACCGCTTATGCTACCGGTTGGCACCGGCGGGGGCAATGGCGCGCCTCAAGAACTCAGCGAGCCCGAATTAATGCGGTTCATCTCGGCGTGGGCGACTGGCATCGAACCGGCGTAGCTAGGCAGCCGGGGCGGCCGAGATTGCGATCACCAGTGACCGACTCGGCGGTCGGGCAGGTAGCGGGACCTGTTCGACATGAGCCCTGGCCCAATTCGACCGGTTGACTGGTGGTGCAGTGCGCGGTGAGCCAAACGTTCGGGCGGCGAGAATCTGCCTTTCCGCGCTTCGATTGACTATCGCCAGCCGCGGTGTGCCATCTGATACCAAACCATCACCGACCAAGGCACCGACCAGAACAAGCCAAGACCAGTCGGTAGACACCAAAAAACCACCGCTGACCTGCATCAACAGTGCGTGCCCCCGGCATGATTCGAACATGCGACACCGGCTTTAGGAGAGCCGTGCTCTATCCCCTGAGCTACGAGGGCGGACCGCTCGCAGCTTATCGGAGGGACTTACTCAGCCGGTCGAGGAGCGCGCAGACGGTCCCTAAGTGCGGTCAGTGCGTCCAGGGTGGCCTGCTGGGACGCCACCGGCGCGTGCTCGGTCAGCTCGTCGCGAATCCGTGCGGCGACATCCTTGACTTTGGTGTTGGTGTCCTGCGATAAGCACGACAGCAGTGCGAAGGCGTCTTGGGCGTCGAGGCCGAAATTCTGCATCAGCATGCCCTTGACCTGTTCGATCGCGGGTTGGCTCTCCAGTTGTTCTTCTCGCTGCCGCAGTTCTTGCCGCAATCGCACAACCTCTGCGGCTCCGGTGGGATAAGTGGGCGGCGCCTCTACCCGCACATTGCTGAGATTCAGTAAATCGACGAGGCGCACAGCGATCCGTTGATTGGTGCAGAGCACCACTTTTCGGTTCTGCTCGCGGGCAGACTCCTCCAGCATGCACAGCTGCTGATGGCCGACGAACTCCAGATTGCTCGCATCGATGCGAAGGGTGTGATCCGTCATCAGCGGCCAGATGCGTTGCAGCGTCGTCGTAAACAGTTCGTCGCTCGCGGCGTCGATCTCACCGGCCAGCGCGAAATGCACGTCGGCGTCCGGATCAGCGTAGATCCGAAAGGGCACCGACCCCGGTGCGACGAACGGGTGCAGACACACCAACTCTGCTGCAGCAGTGGATAGTTGGCCGGTGTCATACCCGCATAGCGAGGCGTAAGGACGCGCAGCCATCTCTTGGTCGACGAGATACTCGAGGCGGGCCAGTGCGTCTCGCTGTTCCGGTGTGCGTGCCATCGGCGTGACGTCGACGACTGTCCGCAAGCCCCTGTACCCGTCGGCGATCGCCTGCTCTGCTGCTGCGACACACCTCTGGACCACCGGTTCTGCATCA
The DNA here is from genome assembly GCA_963766465.1 of uncultured Actinomycetota bacterium. GTDB lineage: Bacteria > Actinomycetota > Actinomycetes > Mycobacteriales > Mycobacteriaceae > Mycobacterium. The sequence continues at coordinate 101,463 of CAVXZT010000005.1, read as the reverse complement.
ACGACGTCGCCGGGGCGGAAGTGGTAGTACTCCGTCGCGGGCGATACCTCGACACCACCCCACTCGAGCCGCTCGTCGACCCGGGACATCGCGGTCAGTTCGGCGCGAAGCGCCTCGCCATTGCCCTCGGCGACATAAGAGATGCGCTGGTCGTGCCGCAAACCATCGGCGATGTACGCGGCGGCGTGCCGCAGGAACTCGGCGCGATCGCGATAACCCCAGCCGAGATGTCCGAAGGGAACCAACCCTGCGGCCGATCCGAGGTAACCGTGCTCGCGCATCAAGCGACCTCTTCCAGTCGCAGGTAGGCGTGGATTGTCGTTTCTCCCGGCGCCGTGTGGATGCGTACCAAGTCCGAGACCGCGTTTACGACGAAGAGCCCGCGGCCGCGGGGCGTGTCGTGTTCATACGGGCGCCGCCCGTCAAGCGGATCATCGAGATGTCCGCCGTCACGCGCCTCGACGACAAGATGGCCATTGTCATGCCAGAAAGCGAGCCTGCACTTCCCACCTGAGTTGGCCAAGCTTCCGGTGGCCAACTCGTTGGTGATCAGCTTCAAATTCGCGGTTCCGTCCGCAGACAACCCGAACCATTGGCCGAACGATGCGGCGAAGTCGCGCGCACCTCTGACGTCGGCGAGTTGGCGCACGGTGTAGGGGACGGCGGTGGGGCTGCTGCGCAGCGGCAGGTTGTAGCGGTCCCACACGCCCTCTGGCCCAAAGGCGGGGCTGTCCTGCTCCGGCGATCCAACTCGCCAGAGCTCAGGGTGGGTGATGCGCGCATCGGCGATGACGTTGGGTTCCAGGTGTGTTTCGTCGTACGGACAGAGCACGGTCACGTTTCGACCGGTGAACGCGTTGTTGATCAGCGCTTCGTGCTGGACGCAAGCCGGGTATTCGATCGCGGATCTGGTCGGCCAGATCGGTTCGCCGATCATTCGGACGTGCTGACCTTTGTGCTTGTCCGCGAAGGTGTTGAGCACTCCGCCGAGGATCCGGCCGGGGTTACGCCCTGCCTTCGTCATGTCCGCGAGCGTCACGCCGGCCGCCGCATCGCCCAAGGCATCCTGCAGCGCCGCCAGATTCGGGCCGGGCACCGCAACCAGCATCGGATCCCCTGCCGCCAACCCTTCCGTGATGAACGGCACCAGACAACCCAGGTACTCCTGCTGCGTGCGGTAGAACAGCGCCGGGTGCACGAATGCACCGAGGTCAGCTTTTGTAGTAGTCACGACGACGGCTCCCCCACGATCAAGCAACATAATCTGCCATTGCCTGCTCCGCGGTGGAGAAATGGTCCGTAGCCGCGACGCACTGCGATAACAGTGGCCGGGAAATCAGTCAGGCTACGGCTTAACCCACATTCACCCAATTGCCACAGTAGACCCAGGGCTGGCGACCCGTCTCAGCGCAGCTCCGCGATCACCTTCGAGAATGATTCCGCGTGTGGCGCCTGCACGATGATGTAGCTGACCCCGTAGGTGTCCCGGAAGCCGCGGATGCGGTCTGCCATGTCGCGCGTCGACCCGGACAGCACACCAGGATGGCGCAGGAGGTCTTCGTCGGTTAGATGGGGAAGGAATTGGCGGGGGATCTTCAGGTCTGGCATTCCTGATTCATCGATCGGCATCGCTGTGATCGCGATGTTCAGCTCGAGGTCGTCGAACCGGTCGGGGGCGGCGTTGCGGACGAAGTCGATTCGTTCGGCGAGTGGATCGACGTCGCCTGGTGCTTGGTCGCCGCCGGTGAATCCGATGATGTTGGCCTGCTTGGCCGCGACCGTCAGCACGCGGTCACCGTTGCCCGCGACCTGGATCGGCACATCGGGCAGGTGCTCGCGCATGTATTCGATGACGTGTTCCATGTGGTCGATCCGCTGGCGCGCAGTGGGATACGGCAGTTCGGCCGCCTCGAACTCCTCACGCACATATCCCGTGCCCAGCCCGAGCTCGAAGCGCCCCTCGGTGAGATCGCGCATCGCGCCGACGTCGCGAGCCAGAAGCGCCGGCTTGTAGAAGCCCGAGTTGAGGACGAACGTGCCGAAGCGCAGGGTGTTGGTGACCGCGGCCGCCGACATCAGCACCGGAAACGGCGCGGCCGCTCCGAGGTGGTCGGGGACGTGCACCACGTCGTAGCCCAATTCCTCGGCCCGGCGCGCGGTGTCCTGGACCTTTGCCCGGGACCTGACGTCGTACAAGCCCACACCGAACCGGAAGTCGTTGACCATTCCCCGATCGTAGGCAGCCGACCGAAATGTTTGGCGGCGGCCGCCAGTGGGCAACCGTCATCCGCCAACTGCGTCACCCCCAACAGAAAGACTTACCGCCGGATCCGGCCCGTCGTGAGATCTCCGACGGGCCGGTCAAGCTTTCGCCATGGCCAGCCATCCCACCTTTGGCGTCGAAGAAGAGTTTCTTCTCGCCGACCCGACGACCGGTGAACCGGTCGCCGTGAACAGGGCCGTGGCCGACCATGCAGCGCAGCACGGGGTGAAGCTACAACTCGAGCTGACCAGCTGCCAGATAGAAACCACCAGTGACGTGTTGGGTGGCAGTGGCGAACTCCGTGACCAACTTCAACGGCTGCGCGGGGTCGCGGCCGAAGCCGCGGAGGCCAGCGGCGGGCTCCTGCTTGCGGTCGCACTACCGCCTACAGTGCCGCACAAGTTTCCGATCACTGACACCCCGCGCTACCGCCAGATCGCCGACAAGTTCGGCATGCTCGCCCACGAGCAGGGCGTCAGCGGGTGTCACGTGCACATCGCGGTACCCAGTCGCGAGGTCGCGATCCGGGCGAGCAACCGGCTGCGCCCGTGGCTCCCGCTGTTCTTGGCGCTGAGCGCCAACTCGGCGATTTACCGGAACACCGATACCGGCTACGCCAGCTTTCGCAGCGTCTTGTGGGCGCGCTTGCCCAACGCGGGCCCTCCTCCGCAGTTCGACTCCATCGATGAGTACGACGCAGCGGTTCAGATGCTGCATGACGCCGGTGTCCTCCTCGACGATGGCATGGTCTATTGGGATGTCCGCCCGTCGGCCAAGTTCCCGACGGTCGAGGTGCGAGTTGCCGACGTGCCGGCGACGGTCGCCGAGACCGTCCTGCTTGCCACGTTGCTCCGGGCCACGGTGATGACGGTGCTCGATGACGAACGACGCGACCAACCGAGTCCGCCGCTGACGCCGCACGCGTTGAAGGCGGCGTATTGGAAGTCGGCCCGCGATGGTCTCGACGGCAAGGCGATCGACATCGTCGAGAGCCACGCCGTGGTGCCCGCGCGCGACCTATTGGAGCGACTCATCGAACGGACTCGCCCGGCACTCGAAGCGGTCGGCGACTATGAAATGGCCAAACGCGAATTGGCCCGCATCGCCGAGATGGGCAATGGCGCGATGCGGCAACGGCGGGCCTGGGCACGCCGACACGACGTCGCTGACGTCATCGCCGAACTCGGCGCGGCAACGCTGTCGAAGGCTTAGTGCACCTAGGCCAACGACAGCTTGGCGAACGGCGCGCTGGTGGGCTGCGCTGAACCGCCTGGTGGCTCCACCGTGAACGCCAGTGTCTGCGAGTCGCCGAGATCGGGCAGCACCGCGGTGGTCGACGGCGCGATCGCCTTGGCGTCCATCGTCCCTGCCGACTCCGGACCCTTGTCCCCGATCAGCCACATCTGATACACCGTGCCCGGCGCGGGTGGGGCGACGTTGTTCATCACCAGCACACCGGCGTTCTTGTCGCGGGAGAACACCACGGTCGCCGTGCCGCCGGTCGGAATCTGGCCGGACACCGTCCGCACGTCCGGGGCGGCGAACACCTGCTCGGCGGTCGACGGGCTCTGCGCAGGCCGCAACGCCATCCCGACACCCAGGGCGCCGAGACCGATCACCAGCGCGGCGGCCGCCGCCAACACCGCGGTCTGCCAACGCTTGATCCGCGGTCGTAGGGGAATCACCGGAGCCGCACCGCTCACTTCGGTCAGCAGTCGGTCCCGCAGCTGGTCCGGCGGCTCGACGGCGGTGGACGCCGACACCACGGCCATCGTCTCCCGGACCGCGCGGACCTCGTCATCGAAGGCCTGCGCGACGTCGGGCGGCGCCGCGGCGACGCGTCGCTCGATGTCAGCCAGCTCGGACTCGAGCACCGCGTGCAGCGCGTACGGCGTCGCGAGGGCGATCAGATCGGGATCCAGCGGCTCGGTCATGCGATCCCCAGACACCTGCGCAGGCCGCGGATGGCATCGCGCATCCGTGACTTGATCGTCGCGAGGTTTGCCGACAACCGTTCCGACACTTGGACATACGTCAGCCCGTCGTAGTAGGCGAGCTGGATGGCCTCACGCTGCGCATCGGTCAGCGAGCCAAGGCAGTCGGCGACCTGTTGGCGCTCGTCGTGCAGGATCACCGAATCGGCCACCAGATCCGAGGGCGGGTCGACGTTCGCGGCGCCGTATCGCGACTCACGCTGGCTTGCTGCCTGCTCGGAGCGCACCCGGTCGACCGCACGCCGGTGCGCCAACGTCAGCAGCCACGCCAGCGGGGACCCCGCTGCGGGGTTATAGCTATCCGCGGTACGCCATACCTGCAGGTAGATGTCCTGGGTCGTTTCCTCGCTGTAGCCGGGATCGCGCAACACCCGGGTGACCAGGCCGAACACCCTGGCGCGGGTCTGGTCGTAGAAGCTGGCGAACGCGTCGACGTCCCGCCTCGCCACCTGGCGCAGCAACCCGTCGAGTTCGGTGGTCACGAGCGGTAGCCTAGCCACCGCCGTCAATATCGTCACGGTATTCGCGATCTAGGCGGCATCGGTATGAAAAAAGATGTGCGCGAACGATATTCAGCAAAGCCAGGCCTCTTTCGCATGTATTTCTCGGTCAGCTTCGCACCGGTGGCGTAGACGAGGAAGTAGCTCATCAGCACCGGTGAGAGCACCGTCAGCAGCGAAACCCATGAAGCGATGCTGGCCAGCCACAGCCCCCACCACACACATGCGTCGCCAAAGTAGTTCGGATGCCTGGTCCACCCCCACAGGCCGCGGTCCATGATGACGCCCTTGTTGGCGGGGTCGGCCTTGAAGCGGCGCAGCTGATGGTCGCCGACGGCTTCGAACAGCACGCCGACGATCCACACCACGACGCCCGCGATGAGCACCGGCCGCAACAGCGGAGGCGTCGGACCCAGCACCGCCGAAACCTGCAGTGGCAGCGAGACAAACCACGTCGCCGCCGCTTGGATGACGAACACCTTGCGCAACACATGCCCTGCCGAGAAGTCGCCACGCAGCAGGTCGCGGTAGCGGGGATCCTCGCCCTTGCCCGCGGACTTCACGATCATGTGCCAGGCAAGCCGCAGGCCCCACACCGCGACGAGGCCGAGCAGCAGGACGCGTCGGAATGGGTCGCCGGTGCCCAAGACCGCCGCGACGGTTGCGACCGCGACAAACCCGATGCCCCAGGCGGCATCGACAACGTTGTATCGGCCGATCCTTCGCCCGATGAGGAACGTGGCGCCGTGCACCACGACCAAGATCGCCAGCGACGCTACGGAGACGACGACGAAACTCATCGGCCACTTCCCGTCGGTGCGAAGGTCCATTGGTACACATCGAGATAACCGGAGGAGAAACCCGCCTCGGAGTATGCCAGGTACAGCTGCCACATCCGCTGGAATACGTCGTCGAAACCCAACGCCCCCACCGCATCCCGGCGCTCGACGAATCGCTCCCGCCACAGCCGTAGCGTCTCGGCGTAGTGCCGCCGAAGCGAGAACATGTCCACAGTGCGCAACCGGGTATGCCGTTCGGTGACCCCAAGGATCGCCTCCGTCGACGGCAGCATGCCGCCGGGGAAGATGTACTTCTGGATCCAGGTGTAAGTGTTGCGGGTGGCCAGCATTCGGTCGTGCGGCATGGTGATGGCCTGGATCGCCACCCGGCCACCCGGCATCACCAACCGGTCCAGGGTCTGGAAGTACGTTGGCCAGAACCGGTAGCCGACCGCCTCGATCATCTCCACCGACAGCACCGCGTCGTAGCGCCCGTACACGTCGCGGTAGTCGCACAGGTCGATGTCGACCCGATCGGACAGGCCTGCCGCCGCGACCCGATCCCTGGCCAGCCGCTGCTGCTCGGCTGAGAGCGTAATCGAGTGAACTTGGGCGCCCCGCGCCGCGGCGCGTATGCACAGTTCGCCCCAGCCGGTGCCGATCTCCAAGACCCGGCTGCCGGGGCCGACGCGAGCTGTGTCCAGCAGGCGGTCGATCTTGCGTCGCTGCGCGTCGGGCAGGTCGGCCGCAGACGCAGGCCGCGTGTCGAACAGCGCGCTCGAATACGTCATCGTCTCGTCGAGGAACTCGGCGAATAGATCGTTGGACAGGTCGTAGTGCTCGGCGATGTTCTGGCGTGCCTGCGCTCGGCTTTGGTGGTGCGTACGCGGATGACGGACCGCCGCAAGCGGCCGGAAACGTTGCAGCGCAGGAGGGATCAGCTCGGCCAGTCGCTTCGCGAACTCGGTGAGCACACCAGCAAGATCCGAGGAGCTCCAGTCGCCGGCCATGTAGGATTCGCCGAAGCCGATGAGCCCGTAGCGGCCGACCCGGCGAACCATCGCCTCGGGCCGGTGGACCACCATGGTCGGGAGCGTCGGATCGGCCGCGCCGACTACGGTGCCGTCGGGATATACCACCCGGACCGGTAGCCGCGCCGCCGCGCGGCGGAAGAGCCGGTCGGCGATCGCCGGACTCAGCCCGCCGCGAGGCACGCGAGCCACATCCGGCCACCGATCGGAATCAACGACCGCCGCAACGGTTTCCGTCATCTCTATGGTCACAGCTGGTGGACCCTTTCCTTTTCGGTGGATTCGGGGCGCGCCACAACGGGGACGCGTCGCAGCCAGAGCGTTATCCCCTGAACTCGAATTCCGATGGCGTTCATCAGTGGGGCCAACGGTGCGGCGAATTGCAGCTTGAGCAGCTCGCCGATGCTTGCCCTTCGCCTGGTGCCGCGCATCGTTGCGACGAACGCCGGCTGATTGTCGCGGTGCAGCGAGATCCGTACGTCTAGTTCGGCGTCGGGCAGCGGAGCGCGCACCAGGTAGTGGCCGTCGACGTCGTTGAACGGTGACACGTAAAGCTTCTTGCGCACCATCGCCGGGTGGTCACTGTGGGGCGGCAGCAGGTATGCATGCCTGCCGCCGTAGGTGTTGTGTACTTCGGCGACGATGTGGCGCACGACGCCGTTGGTGTCGTGGCACCAATAGAGCGTCAACGGGTTGAACACGTAGCCCAGCACTCTCGCCTGCATCAGCGCGGTGACTCGGCCGCCGTGCAGATCGATGTCACGCTCGGCGAGCAATGCGTCGATGCGTTGCCGCAGTGAGTCGTTCGGCCCGCCGTCAAGGTGGTCGGCGGCGTCAAACCTGGCGAATGGACGCAGCCAGCGCGGCAGCTGCGGCAGTTGGTCGATGTCGACGTACCAGCTGTACCCGCTGTGTTCGAAGTAGTGGTGCACAGGCGCGCGGCGCAGGTGCGTTATCCGGGTCCGGTACAGCGCGGAGGTCATGCCACGGCCTCTGCCATGCGCGAAGTCGGCCATTTTGCGCCGAGGCGGCGGGCTGCCCGCAGACCCGACGCGGCGCCGTCCTCGTGAAAGCCCCAGCCGTGGTAAGCGCCTGCGAATGCTATTTGATCGTCGTCCAGCGTCGGCAGAAGTTGTTGGGCGGCAACCGACTCCGGGGTGTACATCGGGTGGCTGTACGTCATCTCGGCCAGCACCGTCGAGGGGTCGACACGCTCGCGGCCGCCGAGTGTGACGAGGAAACGACGTGGGCCGTCGAGCCGCATCAGCCGGGTGACGTCGTAGGTGACCAAAACACTGTCGTCGTTCGGGGTGACGAGATAGTTCCACGAGGCCCTGGCCCGCGTTCGGCGGGGCAGCACGGATTCGTCGCTGTGAAGCTGGGCGTGGTTGGTGGAGTAGGGGATCGCGCCGAGCACCACCCGCTCTGCCGCGGTGGGCTCGGCGAGCATCAGCAGCGCCTGATCCGGATGAGTGGCGATCACTGCCGCATCGAAAATCTGTGTGGCACCGGCGGTTACCGCGACGCCGTCGGCGACTCGTCGCACCGAAGTCACCGGGGTGCCGGCATGCACCTCGTCGATGCGGTTCAGGATCGCCTCGACGTAGCTGGCGGATCCGCCGACGACCGTGCGCCAGGCCGGCGAGCCGGACACCGACAGCATGCCGTGGTGTTCGAGGAATACGAACAGGTAGCGCGCAGGGTAGCGCAGCGCGTCTCCCGGTGGGCACGACCACACCGCCGCGACGAGCGGCGTCATGAAATGGTCGACGAAGTAGCGGGAGAAGCCGTGCCGGTCCACGAACGCGCCGAGCGTCTCGCCGTCGGCGTCGGCCTTCAACAGTCGAGTCGCCGCTGCATGGAACCGCTTGATCTCGGCCAGCATCAGCAGGTACCGCGGCCGGGCGAGGCTGGACCACGAAGGGAACAGCCCGCCTACGCCGCGCGCCCCCGCGTACTCAAGCCCGCTCGCGTCGTCGCGCACCGACATCGACATGTCGGTCTCCTGGGTGGCGATGCCCAGCTCGTCGAACAACCGGCATAGCGTCGGGTAGGTGCGGTCGTTGTGCACCAGGAACGCCGAGTCCACGCCCACGATGTAGCCGTCGCCCCGATCGACGTAGTGGGTGTGGGCATGCCCGCCGATGCGGGTGTCGGCCTCGAAAAGAGTGACCCGGTCGCCCGCTGACAGCGCGTGCGCGGCGACCAGGCCGGATACGCCGCTGCCGATGACGGCGACCGAGCGTTCAAAAGGGTGTATGCGGTCCACATCGAGGTATTCGGAGCCGTGCGGCCGATGGATTGGTGTCGTACCGTCTCGGGGTGCCCTCGACGTTTTTCGCTGGTGGGACCATCTGGACCGGTGTCAACAGCCAGACGGCCGATGCGTTGTTGGTGGCCGACGGGGTCGTGCAGGCGGTAGGTGAGCAGGCGCGGTCACTGGCCGCGGGTGCCGAACAGGTCGACCTCGGTGGTGGCTTCCTGATGCCGTCATTCGGCGACGGACACGCCCATCCGCTGCCGGGCGGCCTCGAGGCCGTCGGGCCACAGGTGCGGCGGTGCAAGTCGGTCGACGAGATCGTCGATGAGGTAGGGAGATTCGCCGCCGAGCATCCCGACGACGAGTGGATCGTCGGCGCTTCCTACGACAGCAGCCTGGCTCCTGACGGCCTATTCGATGCCCGCTGGCTTGATGCCGCGGTTCCCGACCGGCCCGTTGTGCTGCGTGCCTGGGATTACCACACCGTGTGGTGCAACAGCGTTGCGCTCGACCGCGCAGGCATCACCGCGGACACCCCTGAGCCGGTGTTGGGCGCCATTCCGCGCCGCGATGACGGCTCGGTGCTCGGCACGCTGCGGGAGTGGGGCGCCGTCGACCTGGTGTACAAGATCGTGCCGGAACGCGATCCGAAGGTGCGCGTCGACGCACTTCGCACTGCCGCCGACTACTACCTGGCGCGCGGCGTGACCTGGGTGCAGGACGCGTGGGTGGAGCCTGCCGACGTCGACACCTACCTCGACGCCGCCCGGCAGGACAAGCTGGCAGCGCGGTTCAACCTCGGCCTGTACGCCGATCCCCGCTATTTCGACGCTCAACTCGAGCACTTCGCCGACGCGCGTCGCCGTGTCCAGGAAGTCGCGTCGCCGCTGCTGACCGCGAACACCGTGAAGTTCTTCGCCGACGGGGTCATCGAGAACGAGACCGGCGCCCTGCTTGCGCCGTACTGCGGATCGCTGCACGACCACGGAGGGCTGGGGCCACGGCCGCAGGCCAGGGGAGAGCGAAGCGACCCGGGAAACAACAGAGGCATGCAGGTGTGGGACAACCTCGCCGACGCGGCGCAAGCGGTCGATGCGCTCGGCTTCCAGATCCACATCCACGCAATCGGTGACGCGGCGGCACGTCAGGCGCTGGATGCGATCGAACATGTCGTCGCCACCAACGGGCCGCGGGACCGGCGCCCCGTCATCGCGCATGCGCAACTCGTCGACGACGCCGACATCGACCGCTTCGCCGCACTGGGCGTGATACCCAACATGCAACCGCTGTGGGCGCAACTGGATCCGTTGATGGTCGAGCTGACGATCCCGCGGCTGGGAGCAGAACGCAGCGGTAAGCAGTATCGGATGCGTAGCCTCGACGACTCCGGTGCGCAACTGGCGTTCGGCTCGGACTGGCCGGTGTCATCGGGCGCTCCGCTCAAGGGGATCGCGGTCGCGGTATCGCGGGGCGGATGGACGCCGCACGAGATCATGCCCGTCGAACGGGCACTGAGCGCCTACACAGCCGGCGTTGCGCGGCAGGCCTTCGCCGAAGGACGTTGGGGCACAATCTCACCCGATGCCGACGCCGATCTGGTGTGGCTGGACCGCGACCCGCGGTCCGCACCCGACTTGCGCGCCGTGGCCGTCGTCGGAACCTATCTTTGTGGTGACCGCGTCTACTTCGGGCAGTAGACCGCGTTCAGGACCTCGGCGCGCGGATCGTCTGCGAGCGACTCCGTCTCTGGCGGCGACTGCGTGAAGGTCATCGAAACCGCTGGGCTTCCAAAGGCTTTCGCCATCAAGCTGTGGTAGCCCTCGATGTCGCCGCCGTGTCCCCACACCTTGACGCCGCATTCCAAGTCGATGCTGGTGAGGCCCAATCCATAGTGAAAGCCTGCGCCGGGTTCGGTCCAGTCGACGGTATCCATCATTTCGCGCAGTTGCGCGGACGGGATGACCCGGCCGTCGAGCAGGGCGCTGATGAACGTCGCCGTGTCCTCGTTGGTCGACACCAGCGAGCCGGACATGCCAGCCGCCGACGCGTTGAATGACGTGACTTCCTTGCGATTTCCGTCGACCATCTCGTAGCCGTGCGCGAAGGGCGCGCGCAGTCCGGTGTCCTCCGGGGCAGGGAAGTACGTGTCGGGCAACCCGAGGGGCACGATTGTTCGCTTGGTGATCTCTTCGGCCGCGGAATGTCCGGTCGCCTTTTCGATGATCAGGCCGGCGATGACGTAGTTGGTGTTCGTGTACTTCAGCGCGCTGCCTGGCGCGAACTGAATGGGTCTGGCCAGTGCAGCGTCCAGAAGCTGATCGGCGGTAGCGGGGTCCGTGGGCACTGGGGTGTCGGCGTCGAAGTACTCGGGCAGGCCGCTCTGATGCCGGAGAAGCTGCCGCAGCGTAATGGCATCGGCGTCGATGCCCTTGCCGTGGACCCGGCCGGGCAGATACGTCTCTATGGGTGCGTCGAGGTCGAGCTTGCCCTCGGCGACGAGCTGCAAAATCGTCGCGGCCACAAAGGTTTTGGTGATGCTCGCGGCCCGGACATGGGTCCGCGGAGCGAACCCGGCCTTCGTGGCGACATCGGAGTAGCCGGCGGTGGAGCGGGTCACGCCTGCGCCGTCGCGAACCACGGCCACGCCGCCTGCCAGGTTGTCCCGGCTCACGATTCGGGTCAACGCGTCGTCGACGGCGACGCGCGGTGCACTGGCGCAGGCGCCGGTCAGTGTGAGAAGAAGGAGAACGGCACCGATCGCTGTGATACGCACTAAGTGGAGGCTAGTTGCCACGAGCGGGCGGTCGCGACGAGGCCCCGTACCAACGCGGACGTCGCAGGGGTCAGGCCGTCGTCGCCGGGCAGTCCGCTACGCGGGCTGATGCCGCGCACCCGCGGTGTCAGCTCGAGCTGGGTGCCTCCGCCGCGGACACGGTTGACCGGGTTGTCGGGGTGCAGACCGCGCAGTTCGCGCGGGATCGCGTCGAGGTCGGTGACGACCTGATAACCCGGCACGTTGACGTGGTGCTTGAGGTGTTCGGCCAGAACACGATTACGACCGCCGGCGAGCAGCTGGGTGCTACGCCCGATGCGGCCGTATCCGTGCAGCGACACCGCGACCTCGACGTGGTCGAGGAACTCGTCGAGTCGTTCGGATTCCTGCGCGCGGTACAGCGCAGACGAAAGATGGTGCGGATAGTTGTCGGGATGGCGCAGCACGTACACCGATGCGCCTGCGGCCTCTGCGGCTCGTTCGGCGATGACGTCGGTCATCTGCTCCAGCCCGCCGCCGTGGATGGCGAGGAACCCGAACCGCGAGCGCAGCATGCTGTCCTCGCTCGTGTTGGGATCCGCTAGCAACTCCGAAAGTGACTGCGGTGCAGCCGAACTTGACCGGTTGACGTGCAGGGGCCAGTGTGAGGGATCCCACCGCCGCAGAAACTCGATCCAGCGGTGGGGTAGGCCGTGATGAACTGCGCCGTCGACGATGCGCTCCAAATAGCCGGGGCGTGGGGGGCCGGGATCCACTCGATGGTCGATGTAGACCCACGCCTCGGACGGGCCGTCGTCGGTGTGCACGGTCAGCCGGTCGCGGCGATACCGCACCGGAACGCCCTCGGCGCTGTCCAGCGTCGCCAGGTCGTGGTCGGTCAACTGCCACACCACGCCGTGCACCTCGGAGCCGTCGAACGGCTCGATGGTGGCCACCCCGCGCTCGTTGATCAGCCAGTCGTGATCGGTCAGCTTCGCGGGTCGTGGATCGACCGCGCCGGGGCATCGCCGCGCCATCTGCCGCACGCACAGGTTGGACCCGTACGCGAAGTAGCTATGGCTCGCGTGCATTCAGCCCCGCTTCGTGTGACCCCCTCTGCAGATATCATCGCAGAAGCAAGCACGCCAGCCGGTTGCAGCTCAAGCTCAACTCTTGTATGCCTCCGCCACAGCGAACGTGTCGAAGAAGTCCAGCCAGCTGGCGATCTTTCCGGCACGCAGGGTAAAGAGGTGGAGAAAGTCCGTCTCGCAGGTCTTGCCCGTCGTCTTGACGCGCAGCGTGACGTGCCCGGGCACCGCGACTTTGTCACCTTGAACGATGAATCCCTCGATGTTCAATGACTCGGGCGGCAGATGACCTTGTAAAGCAGTGTTCGCCCAATCTCGAAACCCTTCGTGCCCGTTCCAAGTTCCTGCCGAGGGGATCAGCGGCGGCCCGGAATACACAAGCATGAAGTCGGGCGAGAGCAGCGCGACTACCGCGTCGAGATCGCCGGCAAGAAAGTTGTCGTAGAACCCCTGCACCACATCGGCGTTCGCATTTTCCGTCATAGTGACCCTCCTCATGACTTCGAGGCCAGCAGTCCCATCTTCGGCTATCTGGCCACGGTTAGGTAGATCAACACCACGTTCAGCACGCTGATCAGCGCGGCAACCGACCAGCCGAGGGCAGTGGTCACCCGGTGGTTCGTATCTTCGCCCATCAGGCCGCGGTTGCTGGTCAGCCGCACCAAGGGAATGAGCGCGAACGGGATACCGAAGGACAACACGACCTGGGACAACACCAGCGCGCGGCTGGGGTCGATACCGATCGCCAGGATGGCCAGCGCGGGTACCAGGGTGACGAGCCTGCGAAGCAGCAAGGGATACGAGCGCCGCAGCAGGCCCTGCATGATCATCGCGCCCGCGTAGGCACCCACCGACGTCGAGGCGAGCCCAGAGGCCAGCAGCCCGATCGCGAACAGCAGCGCGACCGTCGGGCCGAGGGTGTCGCTGACCGCGGCATGCGCGCCTTCGATGGAGTCGGTGTTGTCGCGGCCCTGCAGGTTGGTCGCGGCGATCAGGAGCATCGCCAGGTTCACCGCGCCTGCGACGAGCATCGCCAGCCCGACGTCCAGTCGCGTCACCTTGAGCAGCCAGCGGCGTTGCTTACCTGCTTCGGGGTGGCCGTGCCGGTCGCGGGCCAGGCCGGAGTGCAGGTACACCGCGTGCGGCATGACCGTCGCCCCGAGCATCGCGGTGGCCAGCAGCACGCTCTCGGCGCCCTCGAACCTCGGAAGCAGACCCGCTGCCACATCGCCCGCGGAAGGCGGTTCGACGAACAGGCTTGTAAGGAACCCGATCGCAATGACCAGCAGCAGCCCGCTGATCACCCGCTCGAACGTGCGCTGGCCGCGCCGGTTCTGGATCGCCAGGAGCAGAAGCGACACCGCTCCCGTGATTACACCGCCGACAAGAAGCGGCAAGTGGAACAGCAGATGCAGTGCAATCGCGCCACCGACGACCTCGGCGAGATCGGTTGCCATGGCGACCAATTCGGCCTGCAGCCAGTACGCGATGCGGGTCGGGGTGCGGGTGTGGTCGGCGACGGCCTCCGGTAGCGAACGGCCGGTGACAAGACCCAGTTTGGCCGAAAGGAACTGCACCAACCCTGCCATCACGTTGGCCACGACGATCACCCAGACCAGCAGGAAGCCGTACTGCGCGCCCGCGCTGACGTTGGCCGCGACGTTGCCTGGATCGACATACGCGATCGCGGCGACGAACGCCGGCCCGAGCAGATACCAGCTCGGTCGCAGCCGCGGTTCGGTGTCCTGGATCAACTAACCCACTCTCTATCCGGTAGTGCGAATAGAAAAGTTAGGTTAGACGAAACCTCCGGCGGAGGCTAGCGAGGGTGGCCTACCAGCCCCAGCCGCCGAGGCCGATGACGATGCCACCGCCGCCCCACCACGGCCAGCCCCAGTTGTTCTGCAGCTGGGGTGAGGTGACGATCGCAGCGCTGCCGTTGGTCTCGCATTGAGTGGTGTTGGGAGCGGTGGTCGTGCATCGGGGTTGGGCGGAGGCGACCGGTGCCAGCACGATTGCCGTGCATGCGCCTGCCGCCGCGAAAAGCGTTGTGAGAGAGCGAAGCCTGGTTCGCATTGTTGGCCTCCTTAATGGGCCATGGAAAAGCTGATTAGCGGCCGCCGTGGCCGCCGCCGCCGTGGGGGCCGTAGCCGCCACCCATGATCAACGCCGAACCGTAGAACTCGTCATCCCACGGATACGCATAGTCCGGTTCTGGCGGTGTGGCATTTATCTGGACGTTGCCGGGCGTGGCGCATTCGGTCGTCCCAGCGCCCATATCGGTCACGCCGCCGACGCTGGTGCAATTCGGCAATGTGGACGTGTCGCCGGGATCGGCGACAGCCGCGGGCGATGTGAGGATTGCCGCTGCTGCGCCTGCCGCAGCGATCATCGGGGTGAAGTAGAGCAGGTGCCGCATAGGCGAGTCCTTCTTTTTTCAAGCCCCCGAGCTATCAGCCAGCGTACAGGCCTTTCCCAGTGATCAGGGGCAAGTCGAGGGTGGTGATGATGCCCGGTGAAGCGTCGACGACGGCGGGGATAGCGTTGACGACGCGCGCCGCCGTGGCAACCAATCCGGCGTGATTGTGATCGCCATTGCGGCTGCTCAGGCACACATCGACGGCGTACGACGGCTCCCCTGTGATCTCGATGCGATACGAGCCGCCGTCCTGCGCGGGTTGCGGCCAGTCCGGATGAAGGTCGTTGCGGGTCCGGGTGACGTGTTCGAGCACGACGGCGGCCTTGCCGTCCTTCATGCCGCGCACCTCGAACCGCAGCGCGGCGGCGGTGCCCTTCGCGATGCGGCCGGACGCGATGTCGAAATCCTCGGGCGCGGGCTCGCGCACGTAAGTCTCGGTCACCTCGTCGAGTTCGATACCCAACCCGGCGGCCAACTGCCGCACCACCGAACCCCAAGCGAAGCTCAGCACGCCGGGATGCAGCAGCAGCGGGATGTCGTCGAGCTGCCTGCCGAAGCCCATGACGTCGAACATCACCGCGGCGCTGTCGTAGGTGTCGTAGTTGACGATCTCCATGCACCGGATCTGCTCGACGCTCTGGCAGGTTCCGGCCAACGCGAGCGGAAGCAGGTCGTTGGCGAAGCCCGGGTCGATGCCGTTGACGAACAGACTCGCGTTGCCCGCCTTCGCGGCGTCCTCGATCGGCTTAAGCAGTTCGTCGGGCAGCACGTGCCACGGGTACTGGAAGAACACGGCGCTACTGCCGACCACATTGACTCCGGCCGCCAGGATGCGGCGGTAGTCCTCAAGAGCATCGGGCAGGCGGTTGTCGGCCAACGCGGTGTATACCGCGCATTGGGGCTTCGTTGCCAGCACGGCGTCGAGGTCGGTGGTGGCGGTGATGCCCGTCGAAATATCAAGTCCTGCAAGCTCTCCAGCGTCCTTGCCCGCCTTGGCGTCTGAGGACACCCAGACGTTGGTGAGCTCGTAGGCAGGGTCCTTGATGAGCTGGGTGAGTGCGTGTATGCCGACGTTGCCGGTTCCGATGGCGGCGACTTTGATGGCGATGGTCAGCTCCTCACAGATCGGGGACGGGCAGGTCGAGGTTGGGGAATGTGAGGCCACCGTCGACCTCGAGCGTCTTGCCGGTCAGGAAGCTGCCTGCGGGGGACGCGAGATAGACGGCGGCAGCGGCGATGTCCTCCGGGTCACCGAGCCGGCGCATCGGCGTCACCTTCTCCATGGGGGTGCGCAGTTCGTCGTTGGAGGCGACGATGTCGAGCGCGGACGTGAGGATCGAGCCGGGCGCGATCGCGTTGACGCGGATACGCGGGCACAGGTCCAGCGCGGACAACCGGGTGTAGTGCGCGAGCGCGGCCTTGGCGGTGCCGTAGGCGGCGAAACCCCGGCCTGCGAGCCGTCCCATCGTGGACGTGATGTTGATGATGCTGCCTCCGCCCGAGTGCTCGAGCATCAGCGGAACCGCGGCCGTGGTGAGCGCGTGCGCGGTCGCGACGTTGAAGGTGAACGCGTCCTTGAGATCCTTCGTCGAGGTGGTCAACAGGGTGTTCGGCATGGTGCCGCCGACGTTGTTGACGACGATGTCTAGTTTCCCGAACGCCTCGACGGCCTTGGCGGCGAGTTTGGCTGTGTCCTCGGGATGAGCGAGGTCGGCGACGACGATCTCGGCTTTGCGACCGACGGCCTTGATCTGTTCGGCCACTTCCTCGAGTTGGGACTGCGTGCGGGACGCAATGACCACGTCCGCACCGGCTTCCGCGAATGCCAGCGCCATCGCTGCGCCCAGCCCGCGGCCGGCTCCGGTTACTACCGCGACCTGGTCGTCCAGCCGAAATCTGTCAAGAATCACTTGTGTCTTCCTTCCCTCGCCGGGCGAACCTTAGCAGGGCTTAGCGTCGCGCGGAACGTGTTTTTGAAACACGTTCTAGTTTTCACAGGAAGGGAGTGACTCATCCCGAGAGTGTCATCAAATGTTGTTGACGGCGCCGAGAGGGCTACATTGTCGCCGGCGCTTTGCCACGGACTTGAAGTGCTTGTGTCGCTTCCGGCTGACAGGGAAAACACTCTGAATATGACAGTTAGCTCCACAACAAAAGGGCCGCAGCGATGCGGCCCTTTTGTGATTTGCGAACAACGGCACCGTTCGGATTCAGGGGTGCTTGGCGTAGCGCTGCAGGAAGGCGACGGCAAGGAATGCCCCGAAGGCAAGGCCCGCAAACCATTTCACAAAACCAAGAATGAGCGACCCCGTGGGCACCGCGACGATGGAGAACGGCGACGCCGCGTAGAGCAGCACACTCAGCATGACCAAGCACCACAACGCGATGACGATGCCTACGATCCCCTGATAGAGAGCGATGTTGCGGGGGATGCGTTTGGTGTAGTTCTCGATGGGGGCGGGGACGATGTTCATTGCTGGATTTCCTTTCAGATGCGCTGCCGGGCGCCTCTCTGTGGTCGATGATCATGAATTGGTAACAAGACTGTGCACCTGGCCGCTTGGGAAATTCTTGGAAACAATGGCAGGAGCGAATCGCGCACACCCCGTTAGGACGAGCGGTAGCGTCATTGGTTGCTGGCTGGGCTGTCGACGGTGACGGGAGACAACGATGAAGCGTTGCATCATCGGAGGATTGGCTGCCTTGCTGATGGCCGCAGGGCTGATCACCTCGGC
This sequence comes from uncultured Actinomycetota bacterium, assembly GCA_963766465.1. GTDB lineage: Bacteria > Actinomycetota > Actinomycetes > Mycobacteriales > Mycobacteriaceae > Mycobacterium. Next base: position 83,642 of record CAVXZT010000005.1, on the reverse strand, counting down.
GCCGCCGGCCAGCGCCGGTTGTCTGTACGGGGGACCCGTCATCAGCAAGTGCGACGGACCCGTCCAGCCTGACGGCACCTGGCAACGTTGCGTGGCAACTCCCCAAGTGATTCCTCGCGGCGCCAGCTCCTATTTGGTGCCCGTCAAGAACTGCAATTTGATGGGTCCCAACCAGCCGGTGTTCGATCTCGCGTTCGCCGACCCGCCAACGCACATCGACGGCGAATAAGGCCGGGAACCCTTCGTGGCACCGGCGATTATCGAGCTTGGCGCATGACAACGCGAACCGCTCTGTGCGCCTGCGGTCGGGTCGAAGTCACGGTGGAGGGCGAGCCGCTGCTGGTCTATGTGTGTCACTGCGATTTCTGCCAAAGGCGATCGGGCAACGTGTTCATCGCCTCGGCGCAGTTCCGCGAGGAGCAAGTCGTGTCGATCACGGGCGAGACGCGCTGCTACAACGGCCTCGAAGTAGAGGGCGTCGGTGCGGTGGGCATGCCGGGAGGAATCAACTACCGCTTCTGCGCGGTGTGTGGCTCCAGCATTTATTTTGACGCGATCTTCCCGCACACCGGCGAGCGCGTCTTCACCATCGCCCTCGGCGGCTTCGTCGACGCGGTATTCCCTCCGCCCACAACGGAGTTCTTCACGAAGTTCCGCCACCCGTGGGTCCCCCAGATTCCCGGCGCTGTCGAGCTCTACGACCCGCTGGATGGCTCGCTCACCGTCGAGTCGGGGTTGCAGGGTGGTCGACCGGACCCGTCATCGAGTGAAGAGAGACGTTCAGACCGGCATTGAAGCGGGGCGGCTATTTCTTGCTGGCGGCCTTCTTTGCCGGTGCCTTCTTCGCCGCGGTCTTCTTGGCTGCCTTCTTTGCCGCGGCCTTCTTGGCGGGAGCCTTCTTCGCAGGCTTGTCGCCGTCGGAACCGCCACCGCCGCGTCGCGCCTTCACGCTGGCTTCCAGCTTGGCCAGCAGGTCAGCCACGTCCTCGGTCTCGTCGAGTTCCTTCGGCTGCTCTTCGGTGGTAAACGCCTCGCCGCCTTCGAGTTTCGCCTGAACCAGCTCGTGCAGCTGTTCCTGGTAATCGTCGTGATAGCGGTCCGGGTTGAAGTCGTCGGTCATCGACTCGACCACCTGGCTCGCCATCTTCAACTCTGCGGGCTTGATCTCGACCTTCTTGTCCAGTTCCGGGAAGTCGGGATCGCGAATCTCGTCGGGCCACAACAGCGTCTGAATGACCATCACGTCGCGCTTGCTGAAATCCTGCACCCGCAACGCCGCGAGCCGCGTCTTATTGCGAAGGGCGAAGTGCACGATCGCGACGCGGTCGGTCTCCATCAACGTCTTGGCCAGCAGCACGTATGACTTCGACGACTTGCCTTCCGGTTCGAGGAAGTAGCTGCGGTCGTACATCATTGGGTCGATGTCGCTCGCCGGCACGAACTCCAGCACCTCGATCTCGCGGCTGCGCTCCTCCGGCAGGGTGGCGATGTCGTCGTCGGTGATCACCACCGTCTGGCCGTCGTCGGATTCGAAGGCCTTCGCGATATCGCGGTACTCGACGACCTCGCCGCACACTTCGCAGACGCGCTTGTAGCGGATACGTCCGTTGTCCTTGGCGTGCACCTGGTGGAACTTGATGTCGTGGTCTTCGGTTGCGCTGTAGACCTTGACCGGGACGTTCACCAGTCCGAAGGCGATCGAACCTTTCCATATGGAACGCATATCGCCAGGCTAGCCGGGTTGGGGCAGCAGCGGGCCAGACCCGGCGGCTGCGGCGTCCCGCGTCGCCCGATCGGGCAGGTCGGCGCCCGCACGCGCCACCGTCAACGCCGACGACAGCGCCGCCGTCTGCACCACTGTGGTCAGCGCGTCGACACCGATCCTTGCCAGTTGCGGTCGACGTTCGGCGCCGAGCAGACCCAGCGACCACAGCGCATCGATCAGGCCCGTCATGAAAGCGTCGCCTGCCCCCACGGTGTCGATGACGTTCACCCGGAACGCGGGAACCCGAACCGTCCCGGTAGCGCACATGGCGAACGCGCCTTGGTCGCCCATCGTGACCGCGACGATCGACGGGCCAAGCTCCAGCCACGTCCTGGCGATCTGCTCGGGTGAGCGGTTCGGGTCGATCCAGCGCATGTCCTCGTCGCTGGCCTTGACCACGTCGGCGCGTTCGATCCAGCGGTCGATGCGACCGCGTGCGATGTCGGCGTCCTCGATCAGTGCGGGGCGCACGTTCGGGTCGAACGTGACGGTCGCCGACGGGTGGTACGCATCGACTAGTGCAGCGGTGGCCCTGCAACCCGGTTCCAGCACCGTGGCGATCGACCCCGTGTGCGCGACGAGCGGCGGCTTCACCTCCGGCGTCCCCGCCAGCTGCCAGTCGATGTCGAACACATATTGCGCTGACCCGTTTGCGTCCAGGGTGGCCAACGCGGTGGGCGTGCGCTGGGCAGTCAGGCTGCCCGAAACCAATTGCACACCAGAGTGTTCGACGTACTCGACGATGCGGCGACCGCGGGCGTCGTTGCCGATGTGGGTGAGGAAGTCGACGCCACGACCCAGTCGTGCGAGTCCGACCGCGACATTCAACGGGCTGCCGCCGACGTGCTCGCCGGTCACCGTGCCGTCCCGCTCGACGATGTCGATCAGCGCCTCGCCGATGACCAGCGCCCTCATGTCGGCTCCTTGAGAAGGGTTTCCAGCGTGGCCCGCGCTCCCTCGCGATGCAGCGAGTCCAACGCCCACAGGTACGCCTCGACGAACCGCGGCTGCGAAGCGAGATCGCCGAACACTTCGGTGTTTTCGATGAATGCGGTCGGGTTCTCGAGCTGTGAGCGGGCCAGCGGCACCAGCGTGTCGACGAGCTGATCCTGAACGTCGATGGGTTCGCCTTGTTCGTCGACGCCTTCGGCGTAGCGCGCCCAGCTCGCAACGGTGGCCGCCGCCAGCCGGACCGGACCATCCGCGGCGAGGTTCGCCCGCACCACGGGCAGCAGCCATTTCGGGATGCGGTCCGACGAGCCGAAGCACAGCCGCACGATGGTGTCCTTGACACCAGGGTTGGCGAATCGCTCGATCAGCGTGCGCTTGTAGTCGGGTAGGTCGATTCCCGGTACCGGCTTCAACGTCGGCGTGCCCTCCGAATCCATGTACTCGCGCAGGAATTCGGCGAACAGCGGATCGCCAGCCGCGTCGTGCACCAATCGGTAGCCGGCCAGGTAGGCGAAATAGCACAGGCACTGGTGGCTGGCGTTGAGTAGCCGCAGTTTCATCAACTCGTACGGCGTGACGTCGTCGACCATAAGGACGCCTGCTTCCTCGAAAGGTGGCCGGCCATCGGAGAAGTCGTCTTCGAGCACCCACGACGTGAATGGCTCGGCCGCCACCGGCCATTGGTCCTCCACGCCGAATTCGTTGTCCAGCACGGCGATGACGTCGGGCGTGGTGACCGGGGTGATGCGGTCCACCATCGAGTTCGGGAAACGAGTGTGCGTGCTCATCCACTCACCAAGGCCCGGGTGTGCACGTTCGGCGTAGGTCGTGAACGCCTGGCGCGCGACGTCGCCGTTGCCTTCGATGTTGTCGCACGACACGATCGTCGGCGAGGCGATGCCGCGGTCACGCCGTCGCGCCAACGCATCGGCGACCAGACCGAACACGGTGACGCCGTTACCGAGGCTCTCGATGTTGTAGCCGCCTTCGGTGATGGTCAGCGAGACCATCCGCGTGCCCGGCGCCGCGAGCAGTTCAACGACGGCCTCCGGGTCGTCGGGCGCATAGCGGTAGTCGACGATCGACCCGATTACCCGCGGCTCGCGGCTGCCGTCCGGGTTCTCCTGCAGCAGTGTGTACAGACCGTCCTGGGTGGCCATCACGTCGGCCATCTTGCGGTCGGCAGTCAGTACGCCGACACCGCAAATGCCCCAGTCTTTGGCGAGCCCCGCGTCAAGCAGCCGGTCGACGTACATCGCCTGATGCGCACGATGAAAGCCGCCGACCCCGAAATGCACTATGCCAATGCTGATCTCGTCGCGGTTGTAACTCGGCTTGTCGATCGGGATCTCGGCAAGCGTCGACTTGTTCAGCTTCATGACACAGCCACCACGGACTTGACGCTACCCGGCGTGCGGTCAGAGTCGAGGGCCTCTGCGGCCTTCTCCAACGGGAAGCGCGCGGTCACCATCGCGTCGAGATCCACACGGCCCGACTCGACAAGTGCGATCGCCGTCGGCCACGTGTTCGCGTAGCGGAACACCCCGGTGAGCACCAGCTCGCGGTTCTGGATCAGCTGCGTCGGCAGCTCCATCGACTCGGCGCCCGAGCCGACGAGCACCACGGTGCCTGCAGGCCGCACCGCACGGATGCCGTCGGCGACAGCCGCCGGCGCCCCCGAAGCATCGATGAACGCGTCGACACCCAAATTTCCGATCGGCTCGACGGTCGGGTCGAGCACCGCCGTCGCGCCGAACACGGTCGCCTGCTCGCGGCGGGATTCGTCCGGGTCGCTGACCACGATGTCCGTGGCGCCATACGCCCTGGCGACCTGGGCCACCATGATGCCGATCGGTCCTGCGCCGGTGATCAGCACACGCGCGCCGCCGTCGACGCCTGCCTTGCGGATCGCGGCGATGCCGACGGACAGCGGCTCACACAGGGCGGCGGCATCATCGGACACCGAGTCGGGCACCCGATGGGCGTACCCCGCGCCGATGGTGACGTAATCGCACAAGGCGCCGTCCACGGGCGGGGTCGCGAAGAACCGCATGTGTGGGCACAGGTTGTAGTGACCGCTGCGCGTTTCCTCGCTGTCGGGGTCGGGCCGCTGTGGCTCGATCGACACCCGCTCTCCCACGCGCCGCGGGTCAACGGATTCACCGACGCCGACGATCGTGCCCGCCGCCTCGTGGCCGAGCACCAGTGGCTGTCGCACGACGAAACTGCCGACCTTGCCGTGCCGGTAGTAGTGCGTATCCGACCCGCACACCCCCACCGACGACACCCGTATCAACACGTCACCGGGCCCCGGCGTGGGTATGGGCCGCTCCTCCATCTCGATCCGACCTGGCTGGGCGAGTACGGCGGCCCGCATCCGGGTATCCGGAGAAAGTGTTGTGTGCGTCACATTCCCCATGCTAGCGTGATGAGCATCTACTCGCACCCATGAGCATATGTTCACGGGTCTGACAGGAATTGTGGTGGAATCGGTGACCGTTTCGACGTCGAACGGCGAGGTCGCCGGGACGATCGGAGGCCAGGCCGTGTCGACGCCGCAAGACCGCGCATCCACGCCAGAAGACCTGCGGCTCGCATTGCGCGCCGCGACGCTCTACTACCTCGACGGTCTCACCCAGGCCGAGATCGCGGCCCGGCTCGGCGTCTCCCGCCCAACGGCGGGGCGGTTGGTCGCGCGGGCCAAGGCCAAGGGTCTGGTGCGCATCGAGGTCGTCGTCCCAACCGACATGAGTGACGCCCTGCACGCCGACGAGGAACGCGAACTGGAACACCGCTTCGGTCTGACCGAAGCCGTGGTCGCAGGCCACGGTGTCGATGTGGGCGCACCTGGCCGGCCCGCCGCGTACGCGAGCGTTGGTCGCGCTGCCGCCGCGCTGTTGATGCGCAGGCTTTCGGCCAACGATGTCCTCGGATTCACGTGGGGCCCGGAGCAAGTGGCGGTCGCCGAAGGGCTGTCGCCCGGAGTCGCAAGTTGCCGCACAGTGGTTCAACTCGACGGCGCGATGTCAACTGCCGCGTATCAGACCGGCACCGAGTTCATCCTCGGCCGCTGCGCGGATATGCTTCGTGCCAACACCATCCGGCTGCCCGCGCCGTTGTATGCAGATCCATCGACGGTCGTCTCGATGCGCAGCGACTCGCTGATCTCCCGGACGCTCGAGGCAGGCAGGCGTGCCGACGTCATGCTCTTCGGTGTCGGCGCTGTGTCGACCTCGACCACGCTGTTCGAAGGCAGCTTCCTGGACACCCGAATGCTCGACGAGCTCGTTTCGCTCGGCGCGGTTGGCGAGATCGGTGGCCGGTTCTTCGACACCGAGGGCGTTCCGGTCGATACCGAACTTCAGCAGCGCGCGGTCTCGGTTCCCCTGGAAGACATCCGGACGTGCGCGAAGACCATCCTGATATCGAGCGGCGCGACGAAGCACCACGCCACCCTCGGGGCGTTGCGCGGCAAGCTTGCCCGGCTCCTGGTTTGTGACATCGATTGTGCCCGTTGGCTATTGGCGCAGTGAAAGGTGAAGTCAAGGTGAAAGCGCTACGAAGATTGGCATCGTGTATAGCAGCGGTCGGGCTGGTGGCCACGTCGGGCTGCGCGGGCGCGGGCAGCCTGGGAGGCTCGGACAACGAGGTGACGATCGCCTTGGTCTCCAACTCGCAGATGACGGACGCCAAGGCGCTGTCCGCGGAGTTCGAGAAGGACAACCCCGGCACCAAGCTCAAGTTCATCACGCTGTCGGAGAATCAGGCGCGCGCCAAGATCACGATGTCGACCGCGATGGGCGGCAGCGAGTTCGACGTCGTGATGATCAGCAACTTCGAAACCCCGCAATGGGCGAAAGACGGTTGGCTGCTCAACCTTTCGGAATACGCGAAGAACACACCGGGCTACGACGAGAACGACTTCATCCCGTCCCTTCGCGAGTCGCTGTCCCGCGACGGCAACATGTACGCGGTTCCGTTCTACGGCGAGTCGTCGTTCCTGATGTACCGCAAGGATTTCTTCGAACAAGCGGGCATCAAGGTCAATCAGGATCCGAATTACCAGCCCACATGGCAAGAGGTCGCGCAGTGGGCGAAGACCATCAAGGAGCAGAAGGCCGCCGACGCGGGCATCTGCCTGCGCGGCAAGCCGGGTTGGGGTGAGGTGCTGGCACCGCTGGACACCGTCATCAACACCTTCGGCGGGCGCTGGTTCGACGATCAGTGGAACGCCCAACTCAACAGTCCCGAGGTGAGCAAGGCCGTCAACTTCTACGTCGATCTCATCAACGAGGCTGGTGAGATCGGCGCCTCGTCGACGGGATTCCAGGAGTGCGCCAACCTATTCGGCCAGGGGCAGACCGCCATGTGGTACGACGCGACGTCGGCGGTGTCGGTGCTGGAGGATCCGAAGACTTACCCGGATCTCGTCGGCAAGATCGGGTATCTGCCCGCTCCGATCGTCGAGAAGCCCAACTCAGGGTGGCTCTACACCTGGGCGTTGGGAATCCCGAAGAGCGCCAAGAATCCCGACGGCGCATGGAAGTTCATCTCGTGGATGACCAGCAAGGACTACATGAAGCTGGTCGGCGAGAAGCTGGGCTGGGCCCGCGTCCCACCGGGCAGCCGCACGTCGACGTACACGGATCTGCCGGAGTACGAGGCAATCTCGAAGACCTACGGGCCGCTGACACTCAAGTCGATCGAGAATGCGACGCCGAACAAGCCCACTGTGCAACCGGTTCCCTACACCGGCGTGCAATTCGTCGGCATCCCGGAGTTCCAGGACCTCGGAACTCGGGTGAGCCAGCAGATCAGCGCGGCGATCGCCGGAGACAAGTCGGTGGACGACGCGCTCGCCCAAGCGCAGGAATACGCCGCGGTCGTCGGCCGGACATACCAGGAGAAGTGATGACTGTTACCGCTGATACCGAAGCTGACGCCACCCAGCAAGCAGTGGCCGAACGGGTCCGCAAGATCCGGGAAGCCCAGGACGCCGGCGTAAGCCGCGCCGAAGGCTGGCGCAGGCGCGGACCGCTGCTTCCTGCGCTGATTTTCATGATCGTCGTCACGCAGATCCCGTTCCTGTTCACGCTGTATTACTCGACGCTGTCGTGGAACCTGGTTCGTCCCGGGTCACGCCAGTTCGTGGGGCTGAACAACTACATCGCGGTCGTCAAGGACAGCCAGTTCTGGACGGTGGCCCTGAACACGGTCGTCCTGATCGTGGTCGTCGTTCTGGTGTCGGCATTGCTCGGCTTGTTGCTCGCGCTGCTGTTGGATAGGGCGTTCCTCGGACGCGGCGTCGTGCGGACACTACTGATCACCCCGTTTCTCGTCACACCCGTTGCGGCAGCGCTGATCTGGAAGACCACGATCCTCGACGCCACAAACGGCATCCTGAACTGGGCGCTATCGCTGGTGGGCATCGGCAAGGTGGATTGGATCGGTGACCATGGGCTGGCCATGGTGATGGTCGTCCTGATCTGGCAGTGGACGCCGTTCATGATGCTGCTGATCCTCGCCGGCCTCCAGTCGATGCCTCGCGACATCCTGGAGGCCGGTCGAGTCGACGGTGCGGGCGCGGTTCAACTCTTCCGTGAGTTGACGCTGCCCCACCTTCGGCGCTTTATCGAACTAGGTGTCGTGCTCGGCGCGATCTACCTGGTCAACACGTTCGACACCATCTACATGCTGACCCAGGGCGGGCCGGGTATCGCCAGTGCGAACCTGCCGTTCTACATCTATCAGCGCGCGTTCCTCGGCTTCGACATGGGCCAGGCCGCGGCGATGGGCGTGGTCGTCGTGATCTTCACGATGTTCATCGCCAGCTTCGCGCTTCGATTGATCTTCAAATCGTTCTCCGGCAAGGAAGAGGCGGCCTGATGACTACAATAGTCGAGAAGACTTCGGCCACAACGGCTCCGGCCGGGGCATCGAAGAAGAAGAGTCGCAAGTTCAGCCCGTGGGGACTGGTGGCCTGGCTCGTCGGGCTCGGGTTCTTCTTCCCGGTGTTCTGGATGGTGCTGACGTCCTTCAAGCAAGAGGGTGACGCAGCGACCAGCCCGCCGACGCTGTTCTTCACCCCGACGCTGGATCAGTACGGGAAGGTCTTTGATCAGGAAATCGGTCCTGCGATGCTGAACTCGGTCTGGGCCACCGGTGTTTCGACGCTGCTGGTCCTGCTACTCGGCACACCCGCCGCATTCGCGTTATCGCTGCGGCCGGTTCGCAAGACGCAGGACGCCTTGTTCTTCTTCATGAGCACCAAGATGCTGCCCATCGTGGCGGCGATCCTGCCGCTGTACGTGATCGTGTCCAACGTCGGTCTGCTGGACAACATCTGGGCGCTGGTCATTCTCTACACGTCGATGAACCTGCCGATCGCGGTGTGGATGATGCGGTCGTTCTTCCTCGAGGTGCCTGGCGAACTGCTCGAGGCGGCCAGCCTCGACGGCGCCAGCCTGTGGCGGTCCGTGCGCGAGGTGATCCTTCCGCTGGTGTCACCGGGCATTGCGGCTACCGCGTTGATCTGCGTGATCTTCGCATGGAACGAGTTCTTCTTCGCGGTGAACCTGACCGCGGTGAACGCTCAGACCATGCCGGTGTACCTCGTCGGCTTCATCGCCGGTGAGGGTCAGTACTGGGCCGTGTTGTCGGCGGCCGCAACCATGGCCGCACTTCCCGTGATCCTCTGCGGGTGGTTCGCCCAAAACAAGCTGGTGCGCGGACTTTCGTTCGGCGCGATCAAGTAAGTCTTCTCCAGAAAGGTAAAGGCCAATGGCTGCAATCACTTACAAGAGCGCCTCGTGCATCTACGAGGGTTCGGACAAGCTCGCGGTTGACTCGCTCAACCTCGATATCCAGGACGGCGAGTTCGTCGTCCTCGTCGGCCCGTCCGGTTCGGGCAAGAGCACCGCACTGCGCATGCTGGCCGGACTCGAGGACATCGACGAAGGTGCCATCGAGATCGGCGGCAAGGACATGACCGGCGTCCCGTCCAAGGACCGCGACATCGCGATGGTGTTCCAGAACTACGCGCTGTACCCCAATAAGACGGTCGCGGAAAACATGGGCTTCGCGCTGAAGTTGCGCGGCGTGTCGGCCGACGAGCGGCGCAAGAAGGTCGAGGATGCGGCCAAGGTCTTGGACCTGACCGAGTTCCTGGACCGCAAGCCCGCGAAGCTGTCCGGCGGTCAGCGTCAGCGCGTCGCGATGGGCCGCGCCATCGTGCGCGAGCCGCAGGTGTTCTGCATGGACGAGCCACTCTCGAACCTCGACGCCAAACTGCGCGTGCAGACCCGTACTCAGATCGCCGCGCTACAGCGCCGTCTCGGAACCACCACCGTCTACGTCACCCACGACCAGGTAGAGGCGATGACGATGGGGGATCGGGTGGCTGTGCTGCGCTTCGGGAAACTGCAGCAGTTCGCCTCGCCCAACGAGCTCTATGACCGGCCGGCCAACGCGTTCGTCGCGGGTTTCATCGGCTCGCCAGCGATGAACCTCGTAGATCTGCCCGTCACCCCCGACGGTGTCAAGGTCGGTGACTCGTCGCTGAAACTCGACCGCGATGATCTGACCAAGCTGAGCGACGCGGGCCTGTCGGAGGTCACGTTCGGAATTCGGCCTGAGCAGCTCGAGCTGTCCGACTCCGACGGCGTCGAGGTCGTCGTCGACCTGGTCGAGGATCTCGGCAGCGAGGCGTATGTCTACACGCATGCCGGGTCGGGAGTCGAGTTGGTGGCGCGGTGCAACCCGCGCACCGCGCCCAAGCTGGCCGACACGGTGCGCCTGCGCAAGAACCCCGAAGGCGCGGTGCACCTGTTCAATCCGAAGACCGGCGAGCGCATCAACTGACCGACGCGCACGCGAGGAGCAATTCGACGTGAGCGCACCGGAGTTCCGGCTCCGGACACCCTCGGCTGGCCTGGTCGCGCTGCCGTGGGACCGGCCGCTGGCGGAGTGGACCGTCCCCGACGTGCCGCTGCGCGATATTGCGGTTGGGCCAAGCCGCCACCTGGTGAAGTTCGTCGAGGCCGACGATCTGCTGTGGGCGGTCAAGGACATGCCTGCGCGGATCGCCGTGAAGGAATACGACGTGCTGCGGACGCTCGAAGACATGGGGTTGCCCGCCGTGCGACCGGCAGGTCTCGTGCTGCAGCCCGAATTCGACACCGCGATCCTGGTCACCCGCTACCTCGAGGGGTCCTGGCAGTACCGCCGACTGTTCATGCGGCTGCCGCCGGACCAGCCGAAGCACCGTGAGCGGTTGTTGGATGCGATGGCCGGCTTGATGGTGGAGCTGCATCGCCACGGCGTGTTCTGGGGTGACTGCTCGCTGGCGAACACGCTGTTCTCTCGCGACGGGCAGGTACTGCAGGCCTGGCTCGTCGATGCCGAGACCTCTGAAGTGCACCCGACTCTGAGCCGTGGGCAACGTCAGCTCGACCTCGACATCCTTGTGGAGAACGTCGCCATGGGCATGGTCGATCTGGCCGAGCGGCTCGGCAGGCCAGAAGAGTTGCAAGACACGTTGATTGCCGAAGCGCAGCAGGTCCAGGTTCGCTACGACTCGCTGTGGGAACTGCTCCACGCAGAGCCGGTCTTCGGCTTCACCGACCGCTACCGCGTCGAGGGGACCGTGCGCCAACTCAACGACCTCGGTTTCGCCGTCGACGAGGTATCCCTGCAGCCGGTCAGCGATGATCCGAGTCAACTCAAAATTCATGTCGCCGTTGGTGATCGGCGCTACCACGCGCAGCGCCTTCGGGAACTCACCGGATTGGACGTCGGGGAGGGGCAAGCCCGCATCCTGCTCGGCGACCTGCGTGCGTATCAGGCGCAGCTGTGCAGGGAAGCGGGCCATGACGTCGACGAGTCCACTGCCGCCCGGCTGTGGGTGATCGAGGTGGTGACACCCACCGAGCATCTGGCGCATGCCGCGCTGAACCATTCCGGCACCGCGATTCAGGCGTACTGCGATCTACTCGAAGTGCGGTGGCTGCTCAGCGAGAAGGCCGGTCGCGACGTCGGCACAAACGCTGCGCTCGCAGCACTGCGTGGTGACGTGATACCCACGGACTCCGCCGCGAAGATGGCCGTCGCCGAGGTGCCGACCGAGCCCTTCGCGGTCTTGCGTGACGACTCCTAACGCGCCGAGTGGCCAGTTACGCCACGCTTTCGCGAAAAATGCGTGCATCAACTGGCCACTGGGCGGAGCTATGGGCCGACGACGGCCACCGCGCCAGGGTCGAAGCCGCTGGGCACGTCGGGGTCGACGCCTGATCCGTGGGTGTACTCCTGGTGCGCCATGGGTCGGCAGTTGTTGTCCATCGGCGTCTGGTCGCCGGAACAGTAGGGGACGAGATCCTGCGGGTCCGCCGCCGCGTGTGGCGCCGCGATCAGCGCAGCCGCCGCGACCAGGCACGCCGCGAACAGTCTCGTCATAGTCCAACGCTACAACGGGTAATACGGTGAGGTGGTGGATCACTTCGGTCGGGTGAAACTGACCAACCCTGACAAGGTGCTGTACCCGGCCACGGGCACCACCAAGGCCGAGGTGTTCGACTACTACATCGGCATCGCCGAGGTCATGTTGCCTCATATCGCGGGCCGCCCCGCCACCCGCAAACGGTGGCCCAACGGCGTCGACGAATCGTCCTTCTTCGAGAAGCAGCTCGCCAGCTCCGCACCCGACTGGCTCAACCGCGCGAGCATCACGCACCGGTCGGGCACCACTACGTATCCGATCATCGACACCGTCGAGGCGCTGGCGTGGATCGCGCAGCAGGCCGCATTGGAGGTGCACGTCCCGCAGTGGCGCTTCGTCGGCGACGATCCCGGGCCCGCGACCCGCTTGGTATTCGATCTTGACCCCGGCGAGGGCGTCAAGATGAAGCAGCTGTGCGAGGTAGCGCAGGCTGTCAGGGAGTTGATGGACGACATCGGGCTGACGACCTATCCGCTCACCAGCGGTAGCAAGGGCTTGCATCTGTATGCCCCGCTCGAGGATCCGGTCAGCTCGCGAGGAGCGGTGGTCCTAGCCAAACGCGTTGCGCAGCAACTGGAACAGGCCATGCCCAAGCTCGTCACGTCGACGATGACGAAGAGCGTGCGCGCGGGCAAGGTGTTTCTGGATTGGAGCCAGAACAACGGGTCCAAGACGACCATCGCGCCGTATTCGCTGCGCGGCCGCGAGCATCCGACTGTCGCCGCGCCGCGCACATGGGACGAGATCGCCGATCCCAAGCTAAGACATTTGCGCTTCGACGAGGTGTTGAAGCGTGTGAAGAAAGACGGCGATCTCCTGGCAGCGCTGGACGAAAAGGTGCCAACCGAGGACCGCCTTACGAAGTACCGCGGCATGCGCGATGCGTCGAAAACACCGGAGCCCGTGCCAAAAAAAGCCCCAAAGGCGGGCAATAACAACTTGTTCGTCATCCAGGAGCATCACGCCCGTCGGCTGCACTACGACCTGCGACTGGAGCGCGACGGTGTGCTGGTGAGCTGGGCGGTGCCGAAGAACCTGCCCGACACCCCGTCCGTCAACCATCTGGCCGTGCACACCGAGGATCATCCCCTGGAATATCTGACCTTCGAGGCCACCATCCCGAAGGGGGAGTACGGCGCCGGAAAGATGATCGTCTGGGACACCGGCACGTACGAGACGGAGAAGTTCAGGGACAATTCCCCCGACGGCCCCGAAAGAGGCGGCGAGGTCATTGTCACGTTGCACGGCAAGAAGATCGACGGCCGATACGCGCTGATACAGACCGACGGCAAGAACTGGCTCGCGCACCGGATAAAGGAGCAACAGCGGCCGCAGGCGGGCGATCTCGCGCCAATGCTGGCGACCGAGGGCTCGATCGAGAAGCTGAAATCGACGCAGTGGGCGTTCGAGGGCAAATGGGACGGCTACCGGGTGCTGGTCGACGCGAATCACGGCGAGCTCAAGCTGCGGTCGCGACGGGGCCGCGATGTCACCGGTGAGTACCCCCAATTCGAGTCGCTGGCAGCCGATCTTGCCGACCATCACGTGATCCTCGACGGCGAAGCGGTCGCACTGGACGAATCAGGCGTGCCCAGTTTCGGCGAGATGCAGAACCGGGCGCGCTCCACCCGCGTTGAGTACTGGGCCTTCGACATTCTGCATCTCGACGGCCGATCGTTGTTGCGCGCCAAGTACTCCGACCGCCGACGTCTGCTCGAGGCACTGGCAGACGGTGGCGGGTTGATCGTGCCGGACGCACTGCCGGGCGACGGTCCCGAGGCGCTGGAGTACGCCCACAAGCACCGGTGGGAGGGTGTGGTTGCGAAGAAGCGGGATTCCACCTACCAGGCAGGGCGCCGGTCGTCGTCGTGGATCAAGGACAAGATCTGGAACACGCAGGAAGTCGTGATCGGCGGCTGGCGGCAGGGTGAAGGTGGGCGCAGCAGCGGCATCGGGGCGTTGATGCTGGGCATCCCCACGGACGGTGGGCTGCAGTTCGTCGGCCGCGTCGGCACGGGCTTCACCGAGAAGGAACTGACTAAGCTCAAGGCGAAGCTGAAGCCGCTGGAGACCAACGAATCACCGTTCAACGCCAGGCTTTCCACTCCAGATGCCAAGGGTGTGACGTTCGTCAGACCCGAATTGGTCGGCGAGGTCCGCTACAGCGAGCGGACGTCCGACGACCGATTGCGCCAGCCGAGCTGGCGGGGCCTTCGGCCGGACAAGACGCCAGACGAGGTGGTGTGGGAGTAGGGCTCCCAATCCTTAGACGTCGGTATCGAGATAACGCGTCTTCACCGGAGGTGCGGCGAGCAGCGAAGGTAGCTCGACGATCTTTCCCTCGCCGGCGCGGAAGGCTCGGTACGCCTCGTCTTGTTCGACGGATTCCCAACGCTCGTAGATGATCCAGTGGGCGTCATCGTCTTCGTCGACGATGACGTCGGTGACCAGATTGCCGCCGAAGGCACGGGTGGCCTTGAGTGCACTGCCAAGTACCTTGCGTGCAGCGGTTACGGATTCCGGCTTGAACTTGAGCTCGAGCAACACGGTGACTGGCATGCTGTCTCCTCGTTTCGGTGGGGCATCGGCGCCTGTTGTCCGTGGAGAAGACTACGTGTTAACTGTGTCGGGCGGCCTCTTGCACGAGTTGTACTCGCGAGCTGACGCCGAGCTTGTTGTACACATGGGTGAGATGGCTCTGCACCGTGCGCGGCGAGACGAAAAGCCTCGTGGCGATGTCCTTGTTCGCCAGCCCCTCGGTGACCAGTCGCACGACATCGTGCTCAGTTGGTGTCAGCGCGCTCCACCCAGTGGTCGGCCTCTTGCGGTCGCTATGGCCGCGGCGCGCGTAGGCGATCGCCTCGAGGGTCGACAGGGCCGCGCCCTCCGTCCGCGCAACGTCAAAGTCGTTGTCGCCGAGCGCATCACGCACGGCGCCGACCGAGGCCGCGTAGCCGTCGTCATAGACCTTGAACCTGACAATGCCGGTGTCCTGCCGGACGGCATCGGCCGCGCCGTAGAGCCGCGCAGCTTCGCGGTGGCTGCCCGCTGCACCGGCGTATTCGGCGAGGCATTCCAGGGCGTCGGGGGTGGACAGGTGCGCGTCGGTGGCGGCGGCGACGGCGAGCGCTTCGCGGGCGTCGCGTTCGGCTTGCTCGGACTCGCCCTGGGCGATGGCGACGCGCGCGCGGTTGGTGAGCGCCATTGCCAGTCCGCAGCCGACGGCCACTGCCACGCCCTCATCGGCCATTCTCCTAGCCTCGGCGACCTCGCCCAGGGCCAATGCGGCAGCGGAGAACGGGATGAGGTTGCTGACCAAGCTCAGCGCGCGCTGCACGCCCAGCCGATCTGCCGCCACCGCGCTGGCCGCCGCCGCGGCCGCGACATCGCCTGCCGCAAGTGAAGCGACCGCCAACGGCGCGTACGTAAGCCCTTCAGCGACACCCCCGAATTGGGCCGCCGCTTCGAGTGCGGCTGTCGCGGCGGCTCGAGCGCCTGCCGTATCGCCCAGCCATGCCAATGTGTGTCCCAAGTGGCAGGAAGCGCCCCAGCACATCATCGCGTCATGGTCGGCCTCGGCCTCGGTGACGATCGCGCGGAGCTGCGCAGCCGCGTCGGCGAGATCGCCTCGAATCAGGTGTGCCGTGCCGAGC
The DNA here is from genome assembly GCA_963766465.1 of uncultured Actinomycetota bacterium. Taxonomy (GTDB): domain Bacteria; phylum Actinomycetota; class Actinomycetes; order Mycobacteriales; family Mycobacteriaceae; genus Mycobacterium. The sequence goes on along the minus strand of CAVXZT010000005.1, from coordinate 67,780 downwards.
CCCCAGTAACGACATAGCCGGGAGATAAACCGATCCCCGATCGCGTCGGCGAGATCGCGGCCTTCCTCCCCGGCAGCGATCGCCGCGCGAGGATCGCCGGCGTGTATCGCGGTGTAGGCCTGGCCCCACAGGATCTGGCTCAATCGCCACTTGTCGCCGGCTTCACGGGCCAGGCCTGCCGCCTCGTCGAGGTACGGCCGCGCGACCTCGGCGGCGAAGGCCGCGGTGTACCCGCACGCGATGAGGGTCCTGAGCAGCAGGGCGGAGTCGTCCCCCTCGCGCGCGATCGCGAGTGCCCGTTCAGGGACCTCCAAGTCACCCGGTGCACCCAGCACGGCCGCGATCAGCGCCAAGTCGGCGACGGCCCGGGCATAGGTCGTCGGCGTCACATCGGCTGGGCACGAGCTTGGGTCCGAGAGGACCCCACCCAACCACGACAGCCCCTCGAGGACGCGGCCACGGAAAAGCCAGAATGGCTGAAGTGCCGACGCGAGCTGCAATGCCCGTTCGTTATCGGCGCTGTCTCGGCTCCACGTGAAAGCCGCTCGCAGATTGTCGATGTCGGATTCTGCCTGCTCGACGTGCTGACGTCGGCCTGCGGAGCTCGGCTGGTCGAGAAGGGTGGCCAGGTCCGTGTAGTGGTCACGGTGGCGGGCGCGGACCGCATCGGCTTCGCCCGACTCGCCGAGCTTCTCCAATGCGTACTGCCGCACCGTCTCCAGCAGCCGGTAACGCGTTGGCCCGCTGGTGTTTTCGCACACAACGAGCGACTTGTCGACGAGCAACGCGACCTCGTCGAAGACCTGATGGCGTTGCAGGTGCTGGTCGGTGACCACGGCCTGCGCGGCGTCGAGGTCGAACCCGCCCTGGAATACCGCCAGTCGGCGGAAGAGAACGCGGTCGACCTCGGTCAGCAAGGCATGCGACCAATCGACCGAGGCACGCAAGGTCTGCTGGCGCCGCACCGAGGTTCGCACGCCGCCCGTCAACATCCGGAACCGGTCCTGAAGGCCGGTGAGGATGTCGCTAAGGGACAGCGCGCGCACCCGCGCGGCCGCGAGTTCTATCGCGAGTGGCATGCCGTCGAGACGTTGGCAGATCTCCGCCACGGTAGCCGCGTTGTCGTCGGTGACGGCGAAGTCGGGGCTGACCAGGCGAGCCCGGTCGGTGAACAGCTCGACCGCTTCGTCGGCGATCGACAGCGACGACACCCGCCAGATCGCCTCGCCCGTCATGCCGATCGGTTCGCGACTCGTCGCGAACACGGTGACGCCCGGGCAGGAGCCAAGCACCTCGACCACGAAGGCGGCCGTCGCATCCAGGAGATGCTCGCAGTTGTCCAGCACCAACAGCATCTGCCGATCGGCGATGAACCGCAGCACCGCCTCGGTCGCCGATCGGCCGGGCTGGTCCGGCAGTCCGAGCAACCGAGCGGTCGTGACGGATACGAGCTCGGGGTCGGTGATAGGCGCCAGGTCGACATACTTTGTGCCGTCGGGGAACTCGGCACCGATCTGGCTCGCGACTTCGACGGCAAGTCGCGTCTTGCCCGAACCGCCGGAGCCGGTCAGGGTGGCGAGCCGGTTCTCCGAGAGGATTCGCGTGAGATCCGTGATTTGCGTCGCGCGGCCGACAAAGCTTGTCAGCTGAAGCGGAAGTCCCTGTGGGGCAACACGTTCGGGCAGACGCAGGGGTGGAAACTGATTTGGGAGGTCGGGATGGCACAGCTGGATGACGCTCTCGGGTCTGCGAAGGTCGCGCAGCTGGTGGCTGCCCAGCGGAAGGAGCCAAGCGTCGGGTGGGAGGTGGTCGGCGACGATCTCCTCGGCCGCACCGGAGAGCACAGTTTGGCCGCCGTGGGCCAGGTCACGCAGGCGCGCTGCCCGGTTGATCGTCGGTCCGATGTAGTTGCCTTCGTCACGCAATTGGACCTCGCCGGTGTGCAGGCCAATCCGCAGCCTGATCGGCGCCAACGGCGCCAACTGCATGTCGAGCGCGCATGCCACCGCGTCGCTCCCGCGATCGAAGGCGACGACGAGGCTGTCGCCTTCACCCTGTTCGACCGGTCGCACGCCACCGTGCGCGGCGATGATCTCCGCGAGTGCGCGGTCGAATTTTGCGACGGCTGCCGCCATCTCCTCGGGTTGCGTTTCCCACAGCCGTGTCGAGCCTTCGACGTCGGCAAGCAGCAGGGTCACCGTGCCGATCGGTAGCTCGCTCACGCCTACATCGCTCTCGCTGCGCGGCCGTATGTCCGCGCGTGGGTCAATCCCGCTCATGCTAGTCAGCATCGGCGCTCGTCAGAGGCATAACATCCGCGAAACCGCGCAGATTGCGTTGCCTTGGCTGTGTTTTCTCCGCGTTCTGGCCGATTCTCGCCAGCGTTGCCGCGCCGGATAGTCGACTCGTCCGACGAAGCACGAGAGGAAACGCGATGAAGCTCTCCACCAAGGTTCCACCGGTCCGGCTCGCACTCGGAGTGCAACGGACCCGTGATCGTCTCCTACGGCTTCACCAGTCGCTGGCACCCGCGCCCGCGGTGATGGGGGAGTTCATTACCGCGGCGTGGATGGCCCAGAGCATCACGGCCGCCGCCGACCTGCGCATCGCCGATGCGCTAGCGGAAAAGCCGCTCGGGATCGACGAACTGGCAAACAGGGTCGAGTGCGACCCGGATGCGCTGCACCGACTGCTGCGTGCACTGATCGGCCGGGGCATTTTCAAGCGACTCCGTGACGGCCGCTACGACCTGACGCCACTGGCACGGACGCTGCGCTGGGACACGCCCGATTCGATGGCGGCCCTCGCCTCCTTCATCGGCTCACCGCAGGACCGCGAGCATTGGAGTCACTGCGTCGATGCGATCCGAACCGGACAGTCGGTGATTCCGAAGCTGCGTGGCATGGAGGGTTTCGACTGGTTCGCGAGCGAGCCCGAACTCAGCGAGGTCTTCAACCAGGCCATGACCAACTTCTCGGAGCTGGCAGTGGACCCGGTGACAGCCGCGTACGACTTCAGCCGTTACCGCAACATCGTCGATGTCGGCGGCGGGCACGGCCGCCTGCTGGCCGGCATCCTCGCGAAGGCCCCGACGGCGAGGGGAATCCTTTTCGACCTGCCGCACGTCGTGGCGGGCTCGGGGCCGTTGTTGCGGAAACACAATGTCGCCGATCGCGTCCGGGTCGCCGAAGGGTCGTTCTTCGATTCGGCCCCCGAGGGGTGTGACCTGTACGTGATGAAGAACATCATCCACGACTGGCCGGACGACAGGGCTCAGCAGATTCTCAAAACTGTTCGCGGAGCGGCCCGCGACGGCGCGACCCTGTTGCTGGTCGAGTGCGTGATACCGCCGCATGACCGGGATTTCGTCGCCAAGTGGTCGGACCTGGGAATGCTGGTCGGCAACACGGGTCGCGAGCGCACTGCGGATGAATACCGAGACCTATTGCACCACGTAGGATTTCAGATGACGCGCGTGGTGCCGACGGCGTCACTGTTCAGCATCGTCGAAGCCAAGGCAGCCTAACTGCGGCGCGCCCCGTCGCTTGGCGGGAAGTAGCCGGACCGTTTGGGGAATCGTCCGGACGTGGCGCCGAAACGCAAATCCGACGTTTGTGATGTCTTTGCTAGGTACCTTTGAAGCGAAGTAATCGCATTCACGGAGGACGATTAGCACTATGACGAGCGGGATAGCGTCTGAGCTGGCAGCCGCCGGGTTCGAGGACGCCGTCGAGGTGGGCCGAGGCGGCGGTGGAGTCGTCTATCGCTGCCAACAGAAATCGCTTGCGCGAAGCGTCGCCATCAAGGTGCTTGCGTCTGATCTCGAGGAAGAGGACCGGGAACGCTTTCTGCGTGAGGGCTACGCGATGGGAGCGCTTTCCGGCCACCCGAACATCGTCAACATTCTGCAGGTCGGCGTCACCGAAGGTCACCGGCCATTCATCGTGATGCCCTACCACTCAGCTGGTTCCCTCGCGCAGCGCGTGCAACGGGAGGGCCGGATCGCGTGGCCCGAGGCATTGCGCATCGGCGTGAAATTGTGCGGGGCGTTGGAAACCGCGCATCGGACAGGGACATTGCACCGCGATATCAAACCCGCCAATGTCCTTTTCAACGATTACGGCGACCCGCAGCTCAGTGACTTCGGGACCGCGCGCATCGCCGGTGGATACAAAACGGTGACTGGATTCTTCACCGGCACCCTCTCCTACACCGCGCCCGAGGTGCTTTCCGGCAATCCACCGACGGTCGCCGCCGACGTGTACTCCCTTGGCGCGTCGATCTTCGCGCTGATCGCCGGGAATCCGCCGCACGAGCGCAAGACCGACGAGGATCTGATCGCGCATTATCTGCGGATCACTTCGACGCCGATTCCGGATCTGCGGCCCGCGGGAATCCCCAACGATGTCTGCGCTGCGATCGAGAAGGCGATGTCGCAGGAGCCGGCGGCGCGACAGGTGTCGGCGGCGGAATTCGGCCGCGAATTGCAGTTGGCGCAGCGGCACAACGGATTGACCGCGGATCCCATGGCGCTCAGTGAGCCCGGCGGCCACCCCGAGCAGACGGGCGGCACAGAAGCGTTGCCGTTGTCGGGTCATTCAGGTCCGTCCGGTCCACCAGGAGGAGGGGCCGGCCCACCGGGCGGCGACACCGCGGCAACGCCACCGCCGGACCCGCGCATGTTCGCCCACACCGCGTCGATCAGCCAATCAAGCCTGCCCTGGCAAGTCCCGCCGGGCATGCAAGGCCCGCCGTCCGGTCCCGTGCCCGCCGTCCCGCCGCCGCCCAAGGGGAATAGCAAGCGAATCCTGATCGCATCCGCTGCCGCGGCGGCGGTACTGCTGTTGGTGATCAGCAGTGTCTTCATAGTCACCCGCTCGCGCGACAAGCCCGGTAACGAAGCCCCCGCGCCGCCGAGTCGACCGACCGCCGAGGCACAGGCCGATTGGCGGCCGATCGCGGACGCGCGGGTCGCCCGCGACGCGGTGGCGGTCACCGAGGCCGACGGAACGATCTGGGTTTTCGGCGGCTTGGGGGCGGACAACCGCGTCAGCGGACAGCACGAGGGCTACGACCCCGGGATCGACAGCTGGAAGAGCGGCGAAGACCTACCCGTTCCCGTGCAGCACGCAATGGCGGTGACATGGCGGGAGAACCCGGTTGTGATCGGCGGTTGGCGCACCGAAGGCGCCAATCAGAAGGTTGCAACGGACAAAGTGTGGCGGGTGGTCAACGGTCGCTGGACGGAGTTGCCGCCTCTTTCGCAGCCCCGGGCAGCGGGGGCGGCCGCCGTGGTCGGCGACCGCATCATCGTCACCGGCGGGGTGAACGCAAGCGGCGAACTGCTGAACACCACCGAGGTGTTCGACGGCACGGCATGGAAACCTGGCGCCCCCATCCCGACTCCACGACAGTTGTTGGGCGCGGCGTCAGACGGCAAGCTCGTTTATGCGCTCGGCGGAACGAACGGGACTTCCGACCTGGCGACGGTCGAGACATATGACCCGGCGGCGGACACGTGGACGAGCCAGCCTGAACTTCCTGGGCGGCGTAGCGACTTCGGCGTGGCATACACCGATGGCCGGTTGGTCGTCGTTGGAGGTGTGTCTGCGGGCGAAGTCCTCGACAGTGTGGTCGCACTGGATCTCATGACTCAGTCGTGGAATGGCTTGCCGGACTTGGGCACTGGGCGCCATGGCATGGCGGTGGCAGGAGTAGGGAAAACCGTCTATGCGATCGGCGGGGCCACCGGTGCCGGAGATGCGCAGATCACGTCGTCGGCCGAAGCGTTGAAGCTGGCACCGCGCAAACCGCAGCCGGCAGCTGAATGGCGGGTGCTACCGAGTGCGCCGACCGAGCGGCTGATGATGGCGTGGACGGTGCTCGGCGACGAAATCTGGATCGCCGGGGGTATGAGCCACGGCGACTACCTGGCAACAGTCGAGAGCTACAACACGAAAACGGAAGCGTGGGAAACCAAGCCCCCGCTGCCGATTCCCCTGCATCACGCGACGGCGGCAACCTACCGCGGCGAGATGGTGGTCATCGGCGGCGCAAGCGACAACCTCGCCGACGCGTCGAACAGGGTCTTTGCCTTCCGCGACGGCAAGTGGGCGGAGCTACCGCCGCTACAACATGCCCGTGCCGCGGCGGCCGCAGCGGTCGCCGGTGACAAGCTCGTGGTCGTCGGCGGGCAGGACGATAAGAAACTCGTCGCGCCGACCGAGGTGTTCGACGGCAAGTCCTGGACGCAGGCCGCCGACCTGCCGACCCCGCGTGAACACCTGGCTGCGGTATCTGACGGCGTCTATGTGTACACCTTGGGCGGCAGGAATCTGAGTGCCGACGAGAACTCGTCGGCCTTTCAACGGTTCGACCCGGTATCAGGAAACTGGGACAGGCTGACGGACATGCCGACTCCGCGAGGGAGCTACGGCGCGGCGTTCATCGATGGCCGGATCGTGGCCGTCGGTGGCGAGGAACCGACGCGGGTGCTGGCCACCGTCGAAATGTACGACATCGCCAGCGGCAAGTGGAGCACCCAAGCGCCGATCAACACTCCGCGTCACGGCGAGGCGGTAGCCGCCGTCGGCCAGACGGTCTACTGCATTGGGGGTGCCGACCGGCCGTCACATGAGGGGCCTATCGCCAGCTTTGAGGCGCTGGACTTCACGTAGCGTCGCTGTCGCGCAGCTGCGCGATTGTGACCGCTCCGCGCCGAAGCGCCTCATTGGCCAGACGGACTCGGCGGTCTCCTTCGGTGGGGATGGCGAACTTGTCGTACATGTTCTGCAGATGCTGTTTGACGGCCGCCTCGGTGACGAACAGCTCGGTCGCCATCCGCCGAACCGAGGCGGGCTCGGGAAACGGGTCGTCGGACACCAAGGGCCGGCACAACACGACGAGCACGTCGAATTCGCGACGAGTCAGGCGCGGCGGGAGCTGGGCGGCGTCGGGAACAATCGTTGCTTCATCAGCCGGTTCGTCGACTTCCCTTACCTGGACGTAGACCAACTTTGACTTGCCGAGTCGCAGCTCATCTCCAGAACGTAGGACCCGTTCCGCATCGATCTTTTCTCCGTTGATGTACGTGCCGTTGCGGCTACCCACATCGCGTATCGACCAGGCAGACCCGTGGTTTTCCATGATGGCGTGCAAGCGCGAGACGGTTGGGTCGTGCTCGAGCGACACCCCATTGGTTGAGGCCTTGCCGAGGGTCACTCGTTGGCCGCTCAGTGGGACGAGCTCCCGTCCTGATGGCTTCGAGACTTCCAGGTGGGAAGACATGTAGACCTCCTGTCCCGACAATTTTGACCCAGCGGAGGTCGTCAGGGCGACAGGCGTGCCGCCGCGGGCCGTCGGAGGTAGTTCGACGACCCGCGGCTCGCCCTCCTTTAAGGCGAACTGGTGACTTTCTTCGAGAACCGAATGGCACGCTTGACCAGCGCTGATTCGGACAGAGGTAGCCAAGGCCATGGGCTGAGGTCCTTGCCGCGGGGTGCCTTCAGGAAGGCCAGCCCCAGGAACAGGCCGAAGACGAGGTGCCCGACCAGCGTGATGATGAACGTCGCCGGATTCAGGTCGAACATCATCTCCTCGCCACGCGGCAGCACTGCGACGGTGGCCATGAGGCCCGCCCAGGTGGGGAAGACCGCGAAGGCGACTGACGCCAGCACCGCGTAGACGTTCTTCCACCGGTCGATGCCCAGCGCGAACGCGACGACGAAGAACGCGACGCCCAGGCCGCCACCGTCGCCGATGTAGCGCCACACGTAACCGACCGCCGCAGAGCCTGTGGTGTCCGGTTCGCCGGTGACGAACGACCCCATCACGGGGATGAAGTCGCCCATCAGGCCCAGCACGTGGACGGCGAACAGTCGCGCGCCGTCGTAGACGATGGTCGCCACCATGCCGGCGATCAGACCGCGTCCGACGATCATGTCGATGCGGTGCGGCGCGAACACGACCAGCGTGCCAAGCACAGCCAGCAGCACGATGACGGCCACCGACGAGGTGCTCTGCGGGACCAGGCCGGACACGTCAGCCGGGATCGCCAGGATCGGCATCGCCGCCAGCAACAGCACCAACCCGATCCGAGCGAACTCCCACTTGGTCGGCGGCTTGACCTCGCGCTTGCTGAGGTCGATGTACCGCTGCCGGACCGTGTTGGTGACCTTGGCGACGATCGGCACGTCGATGGAGCGCAGCCGCTCTGTCACGCCGTCAAAGCCGCTGATGGCCTTCGGCAGCGCCTTCAAAGGCAGCCGCGTCGTCTTGGCCTCGATGCGCGTCGTCTTTTCGTCGATGACGGTGGGCGCGTTCGGCAGGAGCCTTACGGGCAGATCGCCGGGGCGCAGTCGGACTGTTTCTTCCTGAGCTGGCCGAGTGTTACCAGTCGGTGCTGTCGCGAACATGATGCTTTCTGATTTGGTTCGATTTCCAAGAGGGGACGACATTCATAGTCGTGGTCGCGTCGTCCCTGCGTAATCGCTAGAAAGCGAGATTTCGGCGCCGGATGGGAAGGGTTTCCTATCCGCCAGGTAAGAAGGTCGAGGTCAGATGCCACATATGAAATGTCTATGAGCCTGCTGACGAGACGCTGGATGACCGCGAGAATGGTCGAATGAGGTCTGCGCCGGCTAACGACCAGGGCCCGCGTCGCGCCATCCTCGGCCAACTGCCCAGGATGTACAGGCCGGATGGTTCGCCGATCCGGGTGCTGCTTGTCGACGACGAACGCGCGCTGACCAATCTCGTCCGGATGGCGCTGCAGTACGAGGGCTGGGAGATCGACGTCGCCCACGATGCCGCCGAGGCCGTCGATAAGTACCGGGAGAACAACCCGGACATTCTGGTGCTCGACATCATGCTGCCGGACATGGATGGGTTTGGCGTGCTGCAGCAGATCCGCGACTCCGATACGTACACGCCAACGTTGTTCTTGACCGCCCGCGATTCCGTCGTCGACCGCGTTACTGGGCTGACCGCGGGCGGTGACGACTACATGACCAAACCGTTCTCCCTCGAGGAACTCGTCGCAAGGCTGCGCGGCCTGCTACGCCGATCGGCGTACCTGACGCCTGCCGACGACGAGACTTTGACAGTCGGGGACCTCGAACTCGACGGCGCCAGCCGTGAGGTCACCCGCGAGGGCGAACCGATCGCGCTGACGTCGACCGAATTTGAGCTGCTGCGATTCCTGATGCGCAACCCGCGGAAAGCCCTGAGCCGCAAGGAGGTTCTTCAGCGGGTGTGGGATTACGACTTCGGCGGCCGGTCGAGCATCGTCGACCTTTATGTTTCCTACCTGCGCAAGAAAATCGACGCCGGACGGGAACCGATGATTCACACGGTGCGCGGGGTCGGCTACATGCTGCGGCCTGCGGAATGATGCGCTTGGTTCGCATCTGGCGCAGCTGGACCTTGTTGCGGCAGTTGGCGGTCGGTGTTTCAGCCGTGGTCATGATCGTCTTGGTGACGGTCGGCACGATGTCGGTGCTGACCCTACGGTCGTCAGTCCAGGGCATCCTCGACGCGCAACTGGCTGGGTCGGCCGATGGTTTCAGCCATGCGGTGACGAAGTACCGCATTACCCCGACGTCGTCGGGCGAGCTGCCGCCACCCGGATCGATGAAGCCGTTGAAGTACCTCATCGGGCAGGCACCCGAGAATGTCATCGCCTTGATTCAGAACGGCAAGGTGGTGGATTCCGCGTACTTCGTGAACGGTGACGCGCGACCGGCGCCGCCGGCGGCCGTTGCGCGGATCGCCGAATTGTCTTGGACGAGCGCAGAACCGCGCACGGTCGAACTTCCGGACCTTGACTACTACCGACTGGTGGCCCGCCCGGGTGACGGAGGCGAAATCCTGGTGACCGGCGTGTCGCGGAAGCCGGCATGGGATGCGCTCATGCGGCAGACTGCGATCGTCGCGGGTATGACGGCATTCGCATTGCTGGTCATAGCCGTGTGCACGATTGCGATCGTCCGGTTCGCCCTCCGGCCGCTTGATCGGGTCGCAGCGACCGCTGCAGAAGTCGCCTCGCTGCCGCTGAGCCGGGACCACCATGCGATTACGCCACGGGTGCCCGCCAGTGATACCGATCCGCGCACCGAGGTCGGGCTGGTCGGTGACACGCTGAACCGGCTGCTCGACCATGTGGAACGGGCGCTCGCTGACGTCGCGGCGTCGGACCGACGGATGCGCCAGTTCATCACCGATGCGAGTCATGAACTGCGCACACCACTTGCGGCGATTCACGGCTATGCGGAGCTGACGCGCCAGGACAGTTCTGTGCTTCCGGAAACCACTGAGTACTCCCTGGCCCGTATCGAGGCGGAGGCGCATCGGATGAATTCGCTTGTCTCCGACCTGCTTCTGCTGGCACGTCTCGACGAGGGACAGGATCTCGAGACCACCGAGGTTGACCTCACCGACCTTGCCGTGGACGCGGTCAACGACGCTGCGGTGTCGGCGAGCACGCACCGCTGGCTGACCGATGTGCCCGAGGGTACGGTGTGGGTACGTGGCGACCGGGCCAGACTGCACCAACTGCTCGCCAACCTGCTGTCCAACGCCAGGGTGCACACCCCCGCGGGGACCACGGTGACGACGGCTATCGCTACCGGAAGAGCCGACGACGGAACGGCATACGCCGAATTGACCGTGACCGATGACGGACCGGGTATCCCCGCGGAGCTGGTGTCACATCTGTTCGAGCGGTTCTTCCGCGCCGATAAGTCGCGGTCGCGGGCGGCTGGGAGTTTCGGACTTGGACTGTCGATTGCGGCCTCGATCATTGAGGCGCACAACGGCACCATCGAGGCCGCATCCGACAGCGGTAGAACAACTTTCACCGTGCGATTGCCGACGGTCGAAGTACTGGCTCAGCAGGTCACGTCTAGGTAGACGGTCTTCGACGTGACCGTCGTGTTCAGCGAGCTGCCGCCGCGGGAGTCGGTGGTGGAGTGCGTTTGCCCGGGCCTCACCGCGTTGACGGTGCACTGCGAAAGCGGTGCGGCGCCACTGCGATTGACGATGACGTTGTAGCCGCTTGCCTCGAGCGTTCGGACGGTCTGGTCGACCGTCGAAGGTCCCGATGGTGCTGCATTGGCAGTTGCGGCGAGTGCGACGGCGGAGGCCGCGATGGTGGTTGCGGTAAGACTAACGACGACATAGGTTTTCATACATTCCAATGTATGAGCGTATTTCGCTGACGCTAGATGCTCATATCGAACCCAAACATATGCAAACGGTATGAACTCCGAGACTTATTCGACGTGCACCTGTAGGCGTGGCTTGGTTCCTTCACCCGGTTTCGCTACCCGGTCCCAGATCGCATCAACCATGGGTTGCAGTAGCAGTTCGCCCATCTGCCGCACGAGAACTGTGACGATCTGGGTTGATTCGTGCCGCCTGGTGGAGGCGCGGCCTGTCTTGCGTAGTGCCCCAACTTCGCGACGGGTCAGATCCACCAATATGTCCAGAAAGTGGAAGCGGTCTTGCGACGGCTCCAGGATGGTGCGCCGCACGTAGTTCACGACCGGCGGGTTGTCGCGCAACATCTGGCGAACGGCTTCGTCGCGCGCGGCCACGACCTCGGCAGGGCTGCCCGCAGTCGTGACTTCGGCCAGGGTCGACGAGAAGTAGTCCACCACCAACTGGTCGACCGCGTCACGCAGGCCCGCCTTGGTCTTGAAGTGATGCTGGACCAGGCCCAACGTGACACCGGCCTCGGCGGCGATCGCGCGCAGGGAGACCCGGTCCTCGCCGTACCGCGAGAACAGGTCGAGTGCGGTGTTCCGGATCCGCGCCTTGGCGGTCAGATCGTCGTCCGTTGCCCGCGGGTTCACCATGACGACATGCTAGATGACTAATAAACGATACAAGTGTATCGTGACGGCCATGTCTGAGCTCTTTCCCACATACCGCGCTACTTGGGAGACCGACCAGCACCGCGAACTTCGAAAGCACGCCGCGGAGTTTCTGCGAAAGGAATCGACTCCCAACCAGGAACGTTGGGCGAAGAACCATCAGGTCGACCGCGAGTATTGGAACAAGATGGGCGATGCCGGCCTGCTCGGCCTCGACCTACCCGAAGAATTCGGCGGCACGGGTGGTGACTTCGGCTATTCGGCGATCGTCGGCGAGGAGCTGGCGCTGGCGCACGATTCCGCATCGGGCTGGCCGGTGCACTCGCCGATCGTCGCGCACTACGTCAACACCTACGGCAACGACGAGCAGAAGCGCCGGTGGATGCCAAAGATCATCAGCGGCGAGGCGGTGCTGGCGATCGCGATGACCGAACCCGGCACCGGTTCAGATCTTCAGGCGGTACGCACCACGGCCGTCCGCGAGGGCGATGAGTACATCATCAACGGGTCGAAGACTTTCATCTCCAACGGAACTCACTGCGACCTGCTGGTGATCGTGGCCAAGACCGACGCATCCGAGGGCGCCGCAGGCATCTCGTTGATCGTCGCCGAGACCAACGACGACCTGAAGGGCTTCGAACGGGGCAGGGTGCTGGAGAAGGTCGGTCAGCACGGTCAGGACACCCGCGAGCTGTTCTTCTCGGACATGCGTGTGCCGTCGGGAAACCTGCTCGGCGAACAAGAGGGACTTGGTTTCTACCAACTGATGGAGCAACTTGCCCGCGAGCGACTCATCATTGCCTCGCTATGCGCGGGTATGGCTGAAGCGGCACTGCTGGAAGCAATCAAGTACACGAAGGAACGTGAGGCATTCGGCAAGCCGCTGATCAAGTTCCAGCACAACAGGTTTGAGCTCGCAGAACTGAAGGCTGAGGTGCTGTCGATCAAGACCACCGTGGACTACTGCATTCAGCAGTACATCGACGGCAACAACGACCCGGCCACCGCGTCGATGGGCAAGCTGATCGCCGCGGACAAAGGCTGCGATGTCGTCGACCGGTGCGTGCAGTTCTTCGGGGGGTACGGGTACATGATCGAGTACCCGATCGCCCGCGCATACGCGGCGGCACGGGTCAATAAGATCTACGGCGGCACCAGCGAAATCATGAAGGAGATCATCGGCCGATCGCTGTAGCGAGCTAGGTGATCGTCACCCCGCCGTCGACGACGATGGTCTGTCCAGTGACGAAGCCGCCTGCGTCGGACACCAGCCACACCAGCGTCGCGGCGAGTTCGACCGGATCCCCCATGCGGCCCAACAACACTCGCGGTTTGAGGCTCTCGATATACCCGGGCTTGTAGGCGTCGGTCATCTCGGACTCGAAGAATCCCGGCGCGATCGCGTTGACGCGAATGCCTTTGCGAGAACTCCACTGCTGCGCCAGATCCCGGGTCAGCCCGATGATGGCGGCCTTGCTCGCACTGTATGCAGCCTGCGGCAGTCCGGCCGTCGTCAATCCGAGCACACTGGAAATGTTGACGATGGAGCTACCCGGCTGCATCACCTTTGCGCACGCCTGCGCAGTCCAGTACGAGCCGTGCAGGTTGATGTCGACGACCCCGCGGAACTCCTCAGGGGTCTCGCGGGTGGACGGCACCGCAGTGCCCACCCCGGCGTTGTTGACCAGCACATCGACGTGGCCGAACGCGGCCATCGCGGCGTCGACCATCGCCTGACACTGCGCCGGATCGGTGACGTCCGTCGCGACCGCCAACGCGCGTCGCCCGGCCGCCTCGACGAGACGGGATGTGGCGTAGAGCTTGTCGACGCGCCTTGCGGCCAGCACCACATCGGCACCGGCCTCCGCGCACGCCTGCGCGAACGACACACCCAAACCGGAAGAAGCACCGGTGACGATGACGACCTTGTCGTCGAGTCGGAACTTGTCGAGTACTGGCATCCGGTCAGACTAACGACCGGCGATTACAGCTTGGCGATGACCTTCTCCCCGTACTTCTCGATGGCGCGGAGTTTGTCCTCAAGCGGCTCGGGATCGGGGCCGACGCTGTAGGGCATGCGGAAGCCCACCATGATGTCGGTGACCCCGCGGTCCTCGAGACGCTTGATGCCGTCGGGCCGGTACGCGTCGAGCGACATGGCGTGAATCTCGAACGGGCCGGTGCGGCCCTCTTCCTCGCGAAGCTCGTTCAGGCGCTTGATGTATCGGTCGAGCGCCTCCGACTCGCCGAGGTCGCCGCCGCCGTGCATCCAGCCGTCGTTGCGGGCCGCGCGCCTCAGCGCCACCTCGGCGTGGCCTCCGATGAGGATCGGGACCGGCTGGGTGGGCGCTGGGGACATCTTCGTCTTCGGGATGTCGTAGAACTCGCCGTGGAACTCGAAGTACTCGCCGGTGGTCAGCCCCTTCACGATCTCGATGCACTCGTCCATTCGCTTGCCGCGCCGGGCGAAGGGGACGTCCATCAGCTCGTAGTCCTCGGGCCACGGGCTGGTGCCGACGCCGAGCCCGAGCCGGTTGTCGAACAGCGCGGCCAGCGATCCTGCCTGCTTGGCGACCAGCGCGGGCGGCCGAATCGGCAGCTTCAACACGAACATGTTGAACCGAAGCGTCGTCGTCGCCGCGCTCAGTGCGCTGGCCAAAATGAACGCCTCGACGATCTCTTTACCGTCGAGGAACTCCCGGCCGCCGTCCTCGGTGTACGGGTACTTCGAGTCCGACTCGTAGGGGTAGGCGACGCTGTCGGCGATGGTCATTGCGTGGAAACCCGCAGCCTCCGCGGCCTGAGCTAGGGGAATGTAGAACTTCGGGTTGGTCAGTGATTCCGCATAGGTGAAGCGCACCCAGCAATACTAGAACGTGTTCTAGTATTGCGTTTCGGTACTCCGATTTCTGCGTGAGGGCTGTGGATCCGGGCCAATCACGACCCTCGTGCAGAAAGCGATGACGACGCCCGGGCATCATGGCGTAGGTGCGCAACTGGCTGACCCGCAACGTCAGGGTGCTCTCAGCCGTCTCCTTTCTGCAGGACACCGCCAGTGAGCTGCTCTACCCGCTGCTACCCATTTACCTGACCTCGGTGTTGGGCGCCCCCGCGGCGGTCGTCGGCGCCATCGAGGGCGCGGCAGAGGGGGCGGCCTCGTTGACCAAGCTGGCGTCTGGGCCGCTGGGTGATCGCTTCGCACGACGACCGTTGATCGCGACCGGCTACGGCATGGCGGCGCTTGGCAAGGTGATCGTCGCGGCGGCCGGGGCCTGGCCGGGGGTGCTGGCGGGCCGTGTGGTGGACCGCCTCGGCAAGGGACTACGCGGCGCACCGCGTGATGCGCTGCTGGTCGTCGACATCGACGACGCCGCGCGGGGACGCGTGTTCGGATTCCACCGAACGATGGACACACTCGGCGCCGTCGTTGGCCCGCTGCTGGGCCTGGTGGGATACGAACTGCTCGACCACCAGATCGCACCACTGCTGTGGGTGGCCGTCGTGCCCGCCGTGTTGAGTGTCGGGCTGGTATTCCTGGTTCGCGAGACCCGCCGGATACAGCCGGTTCGCAAGAAGATCTTCGCTGCTGTCGGCGAGCTCCCGCGGCGCTATTGGCGGGTGACGGCGGCTTTGGTGGCGTTCGGTGTGGTGAACTTTCCCGACGCCCTTCTGTTGTTGCGGCTCAACGAGATCGGCTTCTCGGTCGTCGAGGTGATACTGGCCTACGTCACGTACAACATGGTGTACGCGCTGTCGAGCTATCCCGCCGGACTGCTCGCCGACCGAATCCCGCGCCCCGCCGTGTTCGGGATTGGCCTGGTGTTCTTCGCGGTCGGTTACGTGGGCCTGGGAATGACGACCGATGCCGTGGCGGCGTGGCTGCTGATCGGCGTGTATGGCCTGTTCACCGGATGCACGGACGGTGTTGGTAAGGCGTGGATTTCGTCGCTGGTCGGCGCGGATCACCAGGCCAGCGCGCAGGGAGTGTTCCAGGGCGCCAGCGGCTTCGCTGTGCTGGCGGCCGGGCTATGGGCCGGGTTCCTCTGGGGCGCCGACGGCCATCTGCCGCTGCTGATATCCGGGATCGCCGGTGGCGTGTTTGCCGTCGCTCTGCTGGCCGTGGCGGTTTACGACAGGAGCGGGAGGGTGACCTCGACGTCGCCGAGCGCGAACGGCGGCTCACCGACGCCGACCACCGAGTAGCCGCCCTGTGGTGTGCGCTCGGAGATGCGGGCCTCTGCGGTGCGTGCGCCCACCGCGAGCCTCACCCGCTGCGGCGGGTTGTCGTCGGGCAATGTATCGAAAACCGTTCCCTGCCAGTGGTAGCGGCCGTCGATGGGATCGAGGTGGCCCGTCAAGCGGACCCGGACATCGTGAATGTCGTCGCCGATCTGCACAGCCGCGGGGCCGTCGTATACCTCGTCATGGATGCCGACGCGGGAGCTGAGATCGAAGGCCGAACGGATCTTCCTACGCACGCGCCGCCAGTTGACGTCGCTGCCGGGCCGGTACCGCACGGTGTAGGTCCGTTGGGTGCTGTGTCGCACCTCGATCCGCGTACTTTCCGTGCGGGCCATGGCATTCAGGCACTGCGCAATGTATTGCTGCTGTCCGTGGACGTCGGGCCCGGATACGAAGAACATGTTCGGCAGCCCGTGCACCGCGACCCCGAGGTAGGGCACCATGCCCGCAGGTGACGGCGCTTCGACGTAGGAGATCACGACGCTCGCGTCGTAAGTGTCGCCGGCGCGCGTCGTAACGGTCCAGATGTGGGAGGTCTCGTCGAACTCCTCACTGACGATGTCGTCGAGGCGAAGAAGCATCACCTTGCTCAGCGTGACGCCGACGGAGCGGCCACCGATCACGATGGCGTCGAAGACCTTTGCGTTCATCGTGGGAGGAATCCGCTGCGCCTCCACATACGGCGCGCGATCGGGCCCATCAGCCCGACCTCATTGAGGAACGCCGCCAGGGGAGCGAAACCGGCGATCTGAACGTCGCGGCGGTGCTCGCTGGCGCGGGCCACTCGGCGTGCCTTGCGGCCGTCGAGTCCGACGCGGCGATACGGGATTGGATTGCTGAACAGGTAGCGGAAGAAGTATCCGCCGACGCCGTTGACGTTGGCGACGAACAATCTGGGGATCCGGCGCATACTCGGGGACCGCTTACGCAGACCATCGCGGGCGAACTGGATGTGGCGAGCTTCTTCTGTGACGTGAATGCGCATGAGGCGCTGCACCATTGGCTGGAGTTCGGGATCGTCCATCATCTGCCGCTGCAGCGAGTCGAAGATCTCCTCGCCGATGAGCGCGGCGACCCACAGTATCGATCCTCTGAAACCGAACGGCAACGCGTTGATGACGATCCGCTGATACAGCCTGGGCCGCACCGGCTTTGCGCCTGCGCGCTCGATCGCCATGCCGAACATGATCATGTGCCGGGTCTCGTCGCCGAGTTCGGTCAGTTCATAGTGTGTTGCGCGAGCCGTTGGATCCTGGTGCATCATCTTGCGCAGCAGCGCCTGGTTGAGGATGTTCTCGAACCAGATGCCCGCCGAGAGGGTGTTGACGAGCTCCTGCCGCGACAACTCGATCTGTTCCGCACGCGTCATGCTGTCCCACATCGGGGTGCCGTACAGCGAGACCGTCTTCGGCGGCAGGAAGAACTTGTCAGGGTCGAGCGGCGCGGCCCAGTCGATGTCGACGATCGGGGCATACGACTTTTTGACCGAGCCCTTGAGCAGCCGCTCCGAGAACTCCTCACGAGTGGGTGCAGTCATCAGCAGCCTCTTCCGTCGTCCTTCGTAGGCGTTGTGCCCAAAGGTAAGGAGCGCATCGCCAAGATGTCAATACCCCCGGTACCGCATACTTTGAGTAACCGCAGGTCATGGCATACTCGGCCGCGTGACCAGGCGGATCCACGTCATCGGCATCGGTGCCGGCGATCCCGACTACGTGACGGCCCAGGCCGTCGAGGCGCTGAACGACACCCAGGTGTTCTTCGCGATGGACAAGGGCGAGCCGAAAGGCGACCTGGTGGCACTGAGGCGCCAGGTCTGCGAGCGATTCATCCGCGAACCGGGTTACCGATTCGTCGAACTGCCGGACCCGCCAAGGGCCAAGGATGGCGACTATCAGAAAGCCGTCGCCGACTGGCACGCCGCCCGTGCCCGCATCTGGGCCGATGCCTTCGAATCGGAACTGGAGGACGGCGCCACCGGAGCATTTCTTGCGTGGGGTGACCCGTCGCTCTACGACAGCACGCTACGCATCTTGGACACCGTCGCGGGCAGTGTCGACATCGACTACGACGTCATCCCCGGCATCACCGCGATCCAGGCGCTCACCGCGAGACATCGCATCCCGCTCAACGACGTTGGTGAGCCGGTTTTGATTACCACGGGCCGACAACTGCGCGACAACGGATTGTCCGGCAGCGCTGTGGTGATGCTCGACGCCGACTGTTCGTTTCGGGCATGCCCGCCGCAGACCCGGATCTGGTGGGGCGCTTACCTTGGCACGCCGGACGAACTGTTGGCTTCGGGAACGGTCGGGGAGATCGGTGTACAGATCGCCGAGATGCGAGCCGAGGCGCGCAGCCGTCACGGCTGGATCATGGACACGTACCTGTTGCGTTCGGCCGACTCGTAGCCGGTGTCACGCGACCCTGGTTACGTGCGCGGCGGAGTCACCGACGGTTGCCTCGATGTCACCGATCATGGTGTGCAGCAAGGTTTCTTGCTCGCGATGGCCACGGGCAACCGCGCGGTCCATCTCGCCGGGAAGAGTCAGAGCGGCGAAGCTGCGGGTCACGTTCACCGGAATCCGCAACAGCGGATACCACGGCGGCACATACGGCAGGCCTAGTGCGCGCATAGTGCGCGGCCCGAGGAAGCCACTGGTCAGCGACAGATGCTGGGCCCGAGCGAAGCGACGGCGTAGGCCCGGCATGCGGCGGTAGTGCCAGGCCATCGGGTCGTCGGCCATCGGGACGGCCAGCTGCTTGGTGGACTCATCGGGCACCCCGAGCGCCGTGAGTGTGTGGTAGAGGATGCGCACGGCGTCGCGGAAGGTGCAGGGCAGCCACTCGTCCTGCACGCCGATCAGCCAGCCGACGTATCGGGTGAGGTGCGCGATGGCGTCGAGGTCCGCGGGCGTAGGCAGGATTCCCATTCCGATCGCGCCCGCGGGCGGCGCGATGAGCGCGCCGACCAGCGTGGCGGCCATGTCGGTCTGGTTGACCGGCACGCCCCACTCGTCGGCGCGCCAGTCCGGCATTGCCGCCACATGCCGGCGCACGAATGCGTGGATCAGCCGCACGCGGATGGTTGACCGATAACCGATCCCGATCGGCTCCAGACCACCTTCAGAGATCACGTCCATCGCCCACTGCATTGTCTCGGCGAAACGTTTGTTCGAGCCTTTCTCCAGCGCACCGGTTCGTACGAGGGTCTTGTTGAAACCGGAGAATTGATACCCGCCGAGAAGTGAGACGTCGCGCGCGATGTACATCCCGTCGGCGCCTCCTCGGCGCAGGGCGCGCGCTCCACTGCGCAGCTTGTCGGGGTCGACCCAGTCCGGGAACGTCTCGATCTGAATGAAGAACTCGCGCAACGGTTCCGGTGCATCGGGCACATTGTCGATGCCCTCGGCGAGCGCCCGGTCGAACAGCGGCCGCGTCTGCTCCATCCCGCACGCGGACATCCACTCGACCAGGCGGTCCATCGGCTCGTCGCCGACGGTCAGCCGCTCGCCAAGCATCTGCCACTGTTCGGGCGTGGGCTTTCCGATACCCAACAGCCGTGCGAAGGACCGGACGATCGTCGGAACGCCGCGTGGCTGCTCGGGATGCCGCGTCGGAATTGGCAGGTTCACTCGCGCTCTCCTTTGAGCCAGGTGATTTGGATAACGCATGTGTTCCAAATGTAAAGCTGCAGGTATCGTGCTGTCAATGAAGCGCGCGGAAGTGGTGCGTGACTACGGCGGCATCAGTGCAGTGGACCGCCGCGCCGAACGGCGTCGAAAACTGCTGGCCGCAGGGCGCCAGATTTGGGGCGAAGCGGGAATCACCGAGGTGACCGTGCGGGGCGTGTGCAGCGCGGCGGGGTTGATCCCGCGCTACTTTTACGAGCAGTTCCCGAACCGGGAAGCGCTGGTGTTCGCGGTCGCCGACGACGCCCGCGACGAAACGCTGCAGGCGCTGGTTGCCGCGGGCCTCGGCGAACCCGGCAGCCTCGCCGACAAAGTGCGCTCAGGGATAAAAGCGTTCCTCGACATCATTGCCGCCGACCCACACCTCCACCGCATCGCCACCAGCGACCTGACCACCGTTCCGGGCCTGACCAAACACCGCACACAAGTACTCGACATCATCACCGACCTGGTCATCCAATACGCCCCGGATATCCTCGGTCCCAACACACCCGATCCCGTCGAGCTGCGCCGGACTGCACTGTTCATGGTCGGCGGCGCCAACCAGATCATCGAACGCTGGCTCGCCGATCCCAAAGAAACCACCGCCGAACTGGCGACCATCTGCGCCGACCTCTGCGTCGCAGTCATCCGCGGCGTCATCGAGTCCCACGGAGTTTGAGACGTCACACGACTAACCGACACACCCGTGGCAGGATCTCAACGCATGGGATCCTTTCTGCTGCGCGCGGCGCTGACCGGGGTCGCGCTGTGGGTGGTCACCCTCGTCGTCTCAGGGATCAGCTTCGTCGGCGGGGATACCACCCTGGCGAGGATCGGCATCATCTTCGTCGTTGCGGTGATCTTCGGTCTGGTCAACGCGGTCATCAAGCCGATCGTGCAGATCCTGTCGATCCCGCTGTACATCCTCACGCTCGGCTTGTTCCACGTCGTCATCAACGCGTCGATGTTGTGGATCACCTCGTGGATCACTGAGCACACCACCCACTGGGGTCTCTATATCGACGACTTCTGGTGGACCGCGATCTGGGCCGCGATCGTCCTGTCGATCGTGAGCTGGCTGCTGTCGCTGATCGCCGGCCGCAGCGTGCGCGATTGACGGCACACTGGACACATGCCGGAATTACCCGAGATCGAGGCGCTGGCTGACCATTTGCGCCGTCACGCCGGCGGGCTGACCATCGGGCGCATCGACGTGTCGGCGTTGTCGGTACTGAAGACGTTCGATCCGCCGGTCAACGTGTTGCACGGTCAAACGGTCACTGGCGCGAACCGGTGGGCCAAGTACCTCGGACTCGAGGTGGGCGAGCTGCACCTCATCACGCACCTGTCGCGGGCGGGCTGGCTGCGATGGTCCGACAAGCTGTCCGCCGCGCCGCTGAAGCCGGGCAAGGGCCCGATCGCGTTGCGGGTGCACCTCGGAAAGCCAGGGGAGGCACCGGGTTTCGATCTCACCGAGGCAGGCACGCAGAAGCGGCTCGCGGTGTGGTTGGTCGACGATCCGATGAGGGTGCCGCAGATTGCCGCACTCGGACCCGACGCGCTGTCACTGGATCCCGACGGCCTGGCCGCTGCGCTGAAGGGCAACAGCGGGCGGATCAAGACGGTCATCACCGACCAGAAGGTGATCGCGGGCATCGGCAACGCCTACAGCGACGAGATCCTGCATGTCGCGAAGCTGTCGCCGTTCGCAACGGCGGCCAAGCTGACCGACGCGCAGCTTTCCGCGTTGCACGACGCGATGATCTCGGTGCTGACCGATGCCGTACAACGCTCCGTCGGCCAGGGGGCCGCGACGCTCAAGGGCGAAAAACGTTCAGGATTAAGGGTTCACGCCCGCACCGGTCTTCCGTGCCCGGTCTGCGGGGACACCGTGCGTGAGGTGTCGTTCGCCGACAAGTCGTTCCAGTACTGCGCGACCTGCCAGACCGGCGGCAAGGTGCTGGCCGACCGTCGGATGTCGAAGCTGCTCAAGTGATTTCGACGCGCGCGCCGAGTCTTTCTGCCAGTTCTCTGTACTGCCCGACGACTTCGGCGTAGGCGGCGGCGTCGCCCTCGGCCTTCGTCGCCATCGCCCGGCATTTCAGCCGCCAGAGATCGAGCCCCGGGATCGGCTTCGCGCGCGTTTGGGCTTCCCACTCGGTGAGCACGGCCCGTATCTCGACCAGGTCGTCGGGACCGCCGCGTTTGATCAAGAGTTCGACGAGGGCCTCGGCTGGAATTCCCACGTACAGCGGGCTGCCGGTGGTGACATACCGCTCGAACTGTGCTCGCACGCGCATGATCGCGTCGTCGAGTCGGCCTTGATCGACGGTCGCGAGCGCGAGGTCGACTTCGATCAGGCCACGAACCGAGGCCAACACCTTGTGCCTGTCGATTGCCGCGCCGGCGTGCTCCAGCAGGTCGATGGCCTCCGCACGTGGCGGTTCCGAACAACGCAACAGCATCATCCCGTGCACATATTGCGCGAACGTGATACCCCAGGTGTCGCCGAAGGACTCGCTTCGCCGAAGTACATCGGCCGTTACGCTCGCGAGCTCGTCGGCATTCTCCAGGCCCGCTTCCACCAAGCACTCTGTCGAGAGCAGCATCTGCCCTTGGGCCACGGGGCTGAGGCTGCGCGCCTGCTCGGTGGCGATCCGCATGTGGCGCCGACCTCGCTCGTGGTCTCCCCGCCAGACATTGATCGCGCCGCGGATGAACGTGGCGTGGACGACGGGAACGGATGTCGGGTCGTCCGAGAGTCGGTGGACGTGCTCGATCGTGCGCAGGGTCCCGTCGAAGTCGCCGTTCACATACTGCGCCAGCAACACGGAGCGGAGGAGCTGCAGTTCGGTTGCCTGGTCGCAGTCGAGGCGGTCGACCATTTCGACGAGTTCGGCTGCCAGTACGGCCGAGTCCGGAATTCGGACACCGCTTGAGAACAGTGAGATGACCTGCCCGGAGGTGGCGAGCGCCAGCGCCAGCGAATCGCCGGATTGCGTTGCCAGTTTCCGGAATTCGAGGTACGCCTCGTCGGTGTCGTATTCGTCGCCGAAGAAGTAGGCCGTCACCGAGAGCATGGTGTGCGGTGCGCGCCGTTTAGGGCCGATGTCCTCGACGTCGTCGGGCAGGTTGTCGGCAATCCGGCGAGCACGCTTCCAGCTGGCGCGGGCGGCAGCCAGGTCGCGGTCTCGCAACCAGTTCGCTGCGCGCATGTGCCAGCCATATGCCGCTTCGCCGTCTCCGGCGGCCTCCAGATGGGCGGCGATCAGCGCGGCGTTTTCCTCGACGGCATCGGGGTCGCGGTTCGCGATGGCCCCGGCGAGCCGGGTGTGCGCGACGGCACGTGTCGCGGTCAGCTGCGATTCGTAGGCCACCTTGCGGACCAACGGGTGCCGAAAGCAGTAGCGCTGCTGCGGAACGAACTGGGTCTGGTCGATCAGCTCGGCGGACACCAACTCGATCAGGTCGGCAGCGTCCATCTCGGGCAGCAGGGCGTGCAACGTGTCCACGTCGAACACCGAACCGATCACCGACGCTGCGTTCAGAATCGACTTCGCCCGCACCGCCAGGCGATCGACGCGGGCAGCGAGCACCGTCTGCACCGTCGCGGGAACGGTGATCTGCTCGACGTCACCGTCGAGCCGGTAGTCGCCGCGGCTGCCTGCCAGCACACCGCGGCCCGCCAGGTCGCGCACGATTTCCTCGACGAAAAACGGGTTGCCCGCGGCCGGCTCCGCGATGCGCTCGGCCAGGCCGGTAAGCGTCGGACTCGAGCCGATGATCTGGGCCACCAGACCCGCGGTCGTCTCTGTCGTCAACGGCCGCAACGTGACGACGGCGTCGAACTGCTCGCGTAACGCGCCCCGGTACTCGGGTCGGTAACTGGTCACGATCGCCGACTCGGTGGCCCGCAGCGCGGTGGCGAAGTCAGCAAGGACGCCGTCGCTGCTCGCATCGATCCAGTGTGCGTCCTCCACGACAAACACCGTCCGCACAGGCCGTGCCCTGGTCGCCTGGGCGATCACGGCCACCAGCCGATTCCGCCGTCCGTCGACGCTGACCTCGGGTGGCCTGGAATTCGGGTCGCTGATTCCGAGCAGGTCGAACAAGATATGGGCGTCATCGGAGTCGGGCGTCAGAAACGAGGCAAGCTGGGCGGCGATGTGCGCGCGGGCTGCCGCGCCGGTCAGCGCACCGATGCCGAACATGGTGCGGACCATGCGCGAGAACGCGCGGAACGGCACGTCCGTGGTGTGGGCCTCACAGCGGGCCACCACGACGTCGGCCCCGGTCCCACTTGCCCAGGCGCCGAATTCCCGGATGAGGCGACTCTTGCCGATGCCAGGGGCTCCGACGACACCGATCAGTGACCCACCCGCGTGGTCGAACGCGTCCCACAACGTCCGCAGGTCGGCGTCGCGGCCCAGCATGGCGCCCTCGTCGCGGCCCACCACCAGCTGCTCGGACAGGACCGATTCCAGACGTCGGGCAGGCACCGGTTCGTCGGCGCCTTTGATGGCGACGCCTTCGACGGGCGCAAGCCGGGTGGAGTTTTCGACAAGGGCGGCTGTCGACTGCGAGCAGAGCACGCCGCCGGGCGGCGCCGCTGACTCCATCCGCTGCGCCATCCCGACCGGATGGCCCACGGCGGTGTAGGCGGCGCCGATCTCACCGGCGATGACCTCGCCAGAGTTCAATCCAACGCGGATCTGCAGCTCGATGTTGTCGCGTCGAAGTAGCTCAGCGGCAAGTACTTTGGCCGCTGCCTGTATTTCCACAGCGGCGATGCAGGCGCGCAGCGCGTGGTCTTCGAGTGCGGCAGGCGCGCCGAAGAGTGCCATCAGCCCGTCGCCGGTGAACTTGTCTACGGTGCCGCCGTAGCGCTGCACGACCGCGGCGGCACGGTTGAACAGCTCGTGCATGATCTCCTGCAGCCGTTCGGGATCCAGCGCAGCCGCCAGCGTCATCGAACCCACCACATCCGTGAACAAGACGGTGACTTGCTTGCGCTCGCCGACCGATCGATTTGCCGCGACGGGCGAACCGCAGCCGTCGCAGTACCGAGCCGTGGCGCGCAGCTCAGTGCCACACGTTGGACACAACGCAGTCGACTCGGCGATCTGATCCCCCATCGGCGCTCTTCCCCACAGCGTCAGTTCCGTTCATGATCGCGCACAGCACGACGACGTAGCTCGCGATCCAAGAAACCGGACTGGTTACGCTACGGCGATGACTCGGCAAAGGATCTTGATCACGGGCGCGTCGTCGGGCCTTGGCGCGGGGATGGCCCGCCTGTTCGCCGCGAAGGGCCGTGACCTGGCGCTGTGCGCCCGCCGCACCGACCGGCTCGACGAGCTGAAGGCCGAACTGCTCGAGCGTCATCCCGGCATTACCGTCGCGGTCGCCGAGTTGGACGTCAACGACCACGAGCAGGTGCCGAAGGTGTTCGCGGAGCTCTCCGACGAGCTCGGTGGCATCGACCGCATCATCGTCAACGCCGGGATCGGCAAGGGCGCGAAGCTCGGGTCGGGCAAGCTGTGGGCCAACAAGGCCACCATCGAGACGAATCTCGTTGCGGCACTTGTCCAAATCGAGACGGCGATCGAGATGTTCAAGGCGGCAGGCGGCGGGCATCTTGTGCTCATCTCGTCGGTGCTCGCCAATAAGGGTGTGCCCGGGGTGCGGGCCGCCTACGCGGCAAGCAAGGCCGGGGTGTCGTCGTTGGGTGAATCGCTGCGCGCCGAATATGCCAAGGGGCCGATCAAGGTGACGGTGATCGAGCCGGGCTACATCGAATCCGAGATGACCGGGAAGGCGGAGACCACCAAGTTGATGGTCGACAACGAGACCGGGACAAAGGCGATGGTGGATGCGATCGAACGCGAACGGGGCAGGGCCGCCGTGCCGACGTGGCCGTGGGCGCCGTTGGTGCAAATGCTGCGGCTGCTGCCACCGGAAATCGCGGCCAAATTCGCTTAGGTGATTAGCGGCGCTACGTGTTTAGGCGTCCGGCGATCGTGGTAGTCGACTTACATGATCGTAAAACTGACGAAAATGACGTCCATATTGTTCGCGGGCGCTGCGGCAGCCACGATCGCCGCTGCGCCGATCGCAATCGCCGACGAGCCGGCTCCGCCGCCGCCCCCGCCGCCATGCTTCAATCCTGACGGGACGCCGTGCACGCCTTCAGCCGGTCCCCAGGGCGCTGGTGCCGAGGTTCCGGGTGGGCCAGGTGCGGTGGCTGGCTCCAACGGCGAAGTCTGGGCCGGGGTTCCTGGTGGTCCGTGGGCCAAGGCCGGACCCGACGGCAGCAATATCGCCTGCGTCCCGGGCGGTCCGTGCACGTCTATCCCGCTGCCGTAAATACGGTCGACCTCACCAGACCGTAAACGCCGCCTGACCCCAACCGCAGCGCGGTGCACGTTCACCCCCGAGCGTGCGCCGCGCTTTCGTGGTTAAAACTTGACAAGGCGTTGGGTTTTCACAACGATATGTTGTATGAGTCCGGTGAGACGAGGGGAAACCTTCCCCATCCACAACCGCATCGGTGTTTTGCGCGCCGAGCGACGGATGTCTCGGGCGCAGCTCGCGGAGTTGATTGACGTCAATCCGCAAACCGTAGGTGCGCTGGAACGGGGCGACCACTATCCGAGCCTCGATCTGGCGTTCCGAATCTGCGATGTCTTCGACCTGCCAGTGGAGGCGGTGTTCTCCCGCGCGCCATTCGCTCCCTTGTCCGCCGAGCTCTACCGAAAGCCGATACCGATGCAAGGAGGCGACGCAAATGAACCCCTCGACCACGCGGACTGAGCCAACGCTCATCGACCGTTACCAGAACTACCGAATCCGACGGTTCCTCAAGCATGAACGCAAGTATGCAAACGCCCTACCCGGCTGGCGCACTCAGCGCCGACGCCGAATTCTGGTATTGGGGTTGTACTTCTGCTTTGCGTTCATGTTCGCGGTAAGCCTGTTGTGTGCGTTCGGAATTCGTTGGGCACCACTGCTGTGGTTGCCGGCGTGCCTGCTCTACTTTCCGCTGTGGATCGCACTGCAGCTGGTGTCCGGACGACAGGGCGATGCACCAGAGGCCGCACTTGACGAGTACGAAGTGCAGCAGCGAAACACTGCGCGGTCGATTGGGCTTACCGTGACGCAGACCCTCACGTTGATTCCGGCCTTCTACCTCATCTTCGGAGCGGTTATCACAAATGGCACCGACACCGACATGGCATACGCAGGCGGACTGATGCTGCTGACCGTGCTTTCGATCGGCGGATGCATGCCCGCGATGGTCCTCGGCTGGACCCGGCCGGATCCGGAAGACTAGGCGCTGCGGCCTCTTTCGGTTCGATAGTGACGCACCAGCGCGTCGGTCGAGGAGTCGGACTGCTCGGCCGGCGACGCGTCAGCCGTGATCACCGGCAGCAGCGCCTTGGCCTGGGTCTTGCCCAGCTCGACGCCCCACTGGTCGAACGAGTCAATGCCCCAGATGACGCCCTCGGTGAACACTTGATGCTCGTAAAGGGCGATCAGCTGGCCGACTGCGGACGGCGTCAGCTTAGTGCCGAGGATCGACGTCGTCGGCCGGTTGCCCGGCATCACCTTGTGCGGCACCACTTCTGGCGGCGTACCCTCGACGGCGATCTCCTCGGCGGTCTTGCCGAACGCCAGCACCTGCGTCTGGGCGAAGAAGTTGCTCATCAGAAGGTCGTGCATGCTGCCGGTGCCGTCGGCCGTGGCCAGGTCGTCGGTGGGCTGGGAGAATCCGATGAAGTCGGCAGGAATCAGCCGGGTGCCCTGGTGGATCAGTTGGTAGAACGCGTGCTGGCCGTTGGTTCCCGGTTCGCCCCAAAAGATTTCGCCGGTGCTGGTCGTCACGGGTGTGCCGTCGGCGCGGACCGACTTGCCGTTGGACTCCATCGTCAGCTGTTGCAGATAGGCGGCGAAACGTGACAAGTCGTTGGAATACGGCAACACCGCGCGCGTCTGGGCGCCGAAGAAGTTGTTGTACCACAAGCCAATCAACCCGAGCAGTGCCGGAGCGTTGGCCTCCAGCGGCGTGGACCTGAAGTGCTCGTCGACGATATGGAACCCGGCAAGAAAGTCGGCAAACCGTTCACGGCCGATGGCCGCCATCACCGAAAGGCCGATCGCCGAGTCCACCGAGTAGCGGCCGCCGACCCAGTCCCAGAAGCCGAACATGTTGTCGGTGTTGATGCCGAAGTCGTCGACCAGCTTCTTGTTCGTCGACACCGCAACGAAGTGCTTGGACACCGCGGCGTCGCCGAGCGTGTCGGTCAGCCAGCGGCGCGCCGCGGTCGCGTTGGTCAGCGTCTCCAACGTCGAGAACGTCTTCGAGGCGACGATAAAAAGCGTTGTGGCGGGCTCGAGTCCGTCTAGGGTCGCGACCAAATCGGCTGGGTCGACATTGGAAACGAAGCGCGCTGAGATGCCCGCATCGGCGTAGTGGCGCAGCGCGGCATAGACCATCACCGGGCCGAGGTCAGAACCACCGATGCCGATGTTGACGACGGACTTGATGCGTTCGCCTGTCGCGCCGGTCCACTCGCCGCTGCGCAACCGGTCGGTGAAGTCGCCCATCTTGTCCAGCACCGCATGGACGTCCTGGACGACGTTCTGGCCGTCGACGGCCAGCTCCGCGCTGCGCGGTAGCCGCAGCGCTGTATGCAGCACTGCGCGGTCCTCCGAGGTGTTGATGTGGACGCCGGACAACATCGCGTCGCGACGCTGCTCCAGTCCGGCGGTGCGGGCCAGGTCGATGAGCAGCTGCAGCGTCTTGCGCGTGACCCTGTGTTTGCTGTAGTCGATGTAGAGGTCGCCGACCGTCAGCGCCAGTTGGGTGCCGCGCTCTGGGTCTTCGGCGAAGAACTCGCGGAGGTGTTTTTCGCCGATGTCGTCGTGATGCCGTTGCAGGGCGCTCCATGCGGGAGTGGCGGCGATATCAGTGATCTGCTGCGTATCGGCGGTCATGTTTTCGACCCTAATGCGGGGCGTTGAACAAAGGTGTAAATGATGGAGTCATGGACACCACCGCTCTGCTGAAGTCAGTACCCACCGGTCTGTGGATCGGCGGTGAGGAACGCGAAGCCAAGTCGACGTTCAACGTGCTCGACCCCTCCGATGACCAGGTCTTGATCGCCGTCGCCGACGCGACCGCCGACGACGCGATCGCCGCGCTCGACGCCGCATGCGCAGTGCAGGCGGACTGGGCGGCCACCGCCCCGCGAGAGCGAGGCGAGGTCCTGCGCTCTGTCTTCGAGACGATCACCGAACACGCCGAAGACATCGCCACCCTGATGACCCTGGAAATGGGCAAGGTCGTCGCCGAAAGCATGGGCGAGGTCAAGTACGGCGCCGAGTTCTTCCGCTGGTTCGCCGAGGAGGCGGTGCGCATCGGCGGCCGCTACACCCCGAAACCGGCGGGTGACGGCCGCATCATCGTCACCAAGGGGCCGGTCGGCCCGTGCTATGCGATCACGCCATGGAACTTCCCGCTGGCCATGGGTACCCGCAAGATCGGGCCTGCGGTGGCGGCGGGCTGCACGATGATCGTCAAGCCTGCGCAGGAGACACCGCTGACGATGCTGCTGCTGGCCAAGCTGATGGACGAGGCCGGCCTGCCCAAGGGCGTCCTGTCCGTGCTGCCGACCAGCAGCCCAGGTCCGGTCACCGAGGCGTTGATCGACGACGGGCGGCTGCGCAAGATGACGTTCACCGGCTCCACCGGCGTCGGCAAGGCGCTGGCCAAGCAGGGCTCCGACAAGCTGCTGCGGCTGTCGATGGAGCTGGGCGGAAACGCGCCGTTCGTGGTGTTCGACGACGCCGACGTGGACGCGGCGGTCGACGGCGCGATCCTGGCCAAGATGCGCAACGGCGGCGAGGCCTGTACCGCCGCCAACCGCTTCCACGTCGCCAACTCGGTGCGCGAGGAGTTCACCGAGAAACTGGTGAAGCGGATGAGCGAGTTCACCCTGGGCAATGGCCTCGACTCGTCGTCGACGCTGGGCCCGCTGATCAACTCCAAGCAGGTCGCCACCGTCGAGGACCTCGTGTCCGATGCGGTGTCACGCGGAGCGACCGTCGCCGTCGGCGGCGTCGCACCTGGCGGTCCCGGCAACTTCTACCCGGCGACCGTGCTGGCCGACGTGCCCGCCGACGCCCGCATCCTCAAGGAGGAGGTGTTTGGCCCCGTGGCCCCGATCACCGGCTTCGACACCGAGGACCAGGGCATCGCCGCGGCCAACGACACCGAGTACGGGCTGGCGGCCTACATCTACACCCAGTCGCTGGACCGTGCGCTGCGCGTCGCCGAGGGAATCGAGGCGGGCATGGTCGGGGTCAACCGCGGCGTGATCTCGGATCCCGCCGCCCCATTCGGTGGCGTCAAGCAGTCCGGTTTCGGCCGCGAAGGCGGCACCGAGGGCATCGAGGAGTACCTCGACACGAAATACATCGCGCTGACGAACTAGCGGTTCATTTCGCGAGCAGACGCAAAAGTGCCGTTTTTCTCGGCGTGTCGGGCACTTTTGCGTCTGTTCGCGCGGGAAGAATCTCGGCAGTGACTGCGGATCGCCACCGCGGGATTCCCGCATTGGACGGCATTCGCGCCGTCGCGGTCGCACTCGTCCTCGCCGATCACGGTGGCATTCCCGGGCTGTCCGGTGGGTTCCTCGGTGTCGACGTGTTCTTCGTGCTCAGCGGCTTCCTGATCACCTCGCTGTTGCTCGACGAGCACCGCAACACCGGTCGAATCGGCTTGCGCAACTTCTGGATCCGACGTGCCCGTCGCCTATTGCCCGCGCTGCTGGTGTTGGTGCTCGCGGTGGTGGCTGCCCGTGAATTCTTCTCGCCGGAGTCCGTGGTCGCCCTGCGCGATGACGCCGTCAGCGCATTCTTCTGGGTGTCCAATTGGGCTTTCGTCGCTCAGGGCACCGACTACTTCTCCGAAGGGGCACCTGCGTCGCCGCTTCAGCACACGTGGTCGCTCGGTGTCGAGGAGCAGTACTACCTGCTGTGGCCGCTGTTGTTGATGGCGGTCGCGGCATTCTTCTGGGCTCAGCTGCGATTGGCAGTTTTCATCCTTGCCGCCGTCGGCGCGCTCGCGTCGGCCGCGGCGACGATCGTCCTGACTACCGACGACTCGTTGAACCGGATTTACTTCGGCAGCGACACCAGGGTCCAGGCCCTGCTCGTGGGTTCCGCAGCGGCCGCGCTGCTGGTGCGGGACTGGTCCGTTCTGAACGACGAAGGTTCGCTGATCCGCACGCGCTGGGGCCACGTGGTCGCGCGCATCCTGCCGTTCGTCGGGCTCGCGGTGCTGGGGGCCGCGGCGCACTACGCGACGGGCAGCGTGCGCGACTTCCGCAGCGGGCTGCTGATCATTGTGGCGCTGGCTGCGGTCCTCGTCATCGCGCCGGTGGCGATGGAACAAGAGGGGCCCGTTGCGCGCGTCCTGGCGTGGCGGCCGCTCGTGTGGCTGGGTGCGATCTCCT
Source organism: uncultured Actinomycetota bacterium (assembly GCA_963766465.1). Classification (GTDB taxonomy): domain Bacteria; phylum Actinomycetota; class Actinomycetes; order Mycobacteriales; family Mycobacteriaceae; genus Mycobacterium. Next base: position 36,475 of record CAVXZT010000005.1, on the reverse strand, counting down.
ACGGCGTCTACCTGTGGCACTGGCCGATCTTCTTGGCGCTCAACGGGGAACGCACCGGCTGGTCGGGCTGGCCACTGTTTGCGATCCGGTGTGTGGCGACGGTCGCGATGGCAGCGGCGTCGTGGTGGCTGCTCGAGCAGCCCATCCGGCGATGGCGGCCGGTGATCGTGCCGATACTGCCGCTGGCCGCTGCCACCGCTGCCACCGCAGCCGTCGTGACGATGACTGTGCTGCCGATCGGCGTCCGGCCGGCCGACATGCCGATTGGTCCCGACGTCGACTCCGCGGCGCTGATCTCACCCGAGGTGCCTGTCGAGGTGAGATCGTCGTCGGGGCACCTGGCCCCTGGGACCAAGCGCGTTGCGGTGTTCGGTGATTCGGTCGCGTGGACGATGATGCGGTATCTGCCGCCGACGCCTGGCCTGAGCTTCACCAACTACACGACCATCGGATGCGGGGTGGCCCGCGGTGGGCCATACCGGTATGCGGGCGAAACGCTAAACCAGAAACCCGAATGTGACGACTGGCCTGCCCGATGGTCGCAGCGGATCAACCACGACCGGCCCGACGTCGTGCTGCTGATCGTCGGCCGCTGGGAGATCGTGGACCGCGTCAGCGAGGGGGACTGGACGCACATCGGCGACGACGGGTACGACGCGTATCTGCGCGGTGAGCTGCAGCGGGCGCTCGACATTCTCACCTCGACTGGGGCTCGGGTGGTGGTGACGACTGAGCCGTACAACCGCCGCGGCGAGCGGGCCGACGGCAGCCTGTATCCAGAGGATCAGCCGAACCGCGCCGACAGCTGGAACACGTTGTTGCGCAGCGTGATCGGGAAACGGCCCAACGTCACGGTGCTCGACCTCAACAAGAAGCTGGGCCCGAACGGCTACTACACCAACAAAGTCGACGGCATCAAGATGCGCATCGACGGGGTGCATCCCACCCCTGAGGCGGTCAAGTGGTTGACGCCGTGGCTGACCGACGCGCTGCGCAAGTGATTTGGGCGCGGTTTGTCCCGCTGAGCGATACTCAGCGCGCCGAAATCACTCAGTGCCCGAGGCGGCCGCGGCCAAGGCGTAGCAGCAGCATCGCCAGGTCCTTGCCGTCAGGGCCGAGCTCGCTGTAGCGCTCGATGACCTTCATCTCGCGGCTGTGCACCAAACGGGTGCCGCCGGAGGCCATCCGGGCCTTGCCGATGAGCTTGGACACCTCGGTGCGCCGCTTGACGGCTTCCAGGATCGTCGCGTCGAGCGTGTCGATTTCCTTGCGCAGGTCGTCGATGTCGGCCACGGGTTCCGTTTCGATAGTCATTTCGGGCTCCTCGTTGTGTGGGGGTAGTAGTGGTCCCATCCGGCTTCGGGCCTCACACAAGAGACGAGCCCCGGATCCGGAAGCGGACCGCGGGGCTCTGGGAAGCAGCTAGACCACGGGCACCGCTGGCCGGTACCCGTAGAAAAATCGACGCTGCTTAATGAGCACGTCTATGAGTGTGCCATTTGAGGCCGTGGGAGCGCAAAGACTGTCCCTGCTCGGCGGTAAGTTGGGTCAGACATGAGTTTGCACGTGACCGACCTGAATTCCGACGCAGAAGCCCTCCTCGACGGCCTGAACCCGCAACAGCGCGAGGCGGTCCTGCATGAGGGAACGCCGCTGCTGATCGTCGCGGGCGCCGGGTCAGGCAAGACGGCGGTGCTGACGCGGCGGATCGCCTACCTGCTGGCCGCCCGCGAGGTCGGCGTCGGCCAGGTGCTGGCCATCACCTTCACCAACAAAGCCGCCGCCGAGATGCGCGAGCGCGTGGTTCAGCTGATCGGCCCGCGGGCGCGGTCGATGTGGGTGTCGACGTTCCACTCCACCTGCGTGCGGATTCTGCGCAATCAGGCCTCGCTGCTGCCGGGGCTGAACTCCAACTTCTCCATCTACGACGCCGACGACTCGCGTCGGTTGCTGTTGATGATCGGCAAGGACATGGGGCTGGACACCAAGCGGTATTCGCCACGGTTGCTGGCCAACGGCATCTCCAACCACAAGAACGAGTTGATCAGCCCTGAGCAGGCAGCCGCGGAGGCCTCTGAGGCTGGCGAGGAACTGCCGAGGATCATCGCCGAGGCCTACTCCGAGTACCAACGGCGGCTGCGGGCGGCCAATGCGTTGGACTTCGACGACCTCATCGGCGAGACAGTGGCTGTGCTGCAAGCCTTTCCGCAGATCGCCCAGTACTACCGGCGGCGGTTCCGGCACATCCTGGTCGACGAGTACCAGGACACCAACCACGCGCAGTACGTGTTGGTCCGCGAACTCGTCGGACGCCAGACCGAGGACGGTGTGGCGCCTGCCGAGCTGTGTGTGGTGGGCGACGCCGACCAGTCGATCTACGCTTTCCGCGGTGCCACAATCCGCAACATCGAGGACTTCGAACGCGACTTCCCCAACGCCACAACGATTCTGCTGGAGCAGAACTACCGGTCGACGCAGAACATCTTGAGTGCGGCGAACTCGGTGATCTCGCGCAACGCCGGGCGCCGCGACAAGCGGCTGTGGACCGACGCCGGGGAGGGCGAGCTGATCGTCGGCTACGTCGCCGACAACGAGCACGACGAGGCGCGGTTCGTCGCCGAGGAGATCGACGCGCTCGCCGACAAGGGCGACATCACCTACAACGACGTCGCCGTGTTCTATCGCACCAACAACTCGTCGCGGGCGCTTGAGGAAGTCTTCATCCGGGCCGGTATCCCGTACAAAGTCGTTGGCGGCGTTCGGTTTTACGAGCGCAGGGAGATCCGCGACATCGTCGCGTATCTGCGCGTGCTGGACAACCCCGGCGACTCCGTGAGCATGCGGCGAATCCTGAACACCCCGCGCCGCGGCATCGGTGACCGCGCCGAAGCCTGTGTGGCGGTGTACGCAGAGAACTCCGGCGGGTCGTTCAACGACGCGCTGCAAGCCGCCGCCGAGGGCAAAGTGCCGATGCTGAACACCCGCTCGGAGAAGGCAATAGCGAGTTTCGTCGAGCTGCTCGACGATCTGCGCGGCCGGCTCGACGGTGAACTCGGTGAGCTCGTTGATGCCGTCCTGGACCGCACCGGCTACCGCAGCTCGCTGGAATCCTCCAGCGACCCACAGGATCTGGCGCGGCTGGACAACCTCAACGAATTGGTTAGCGTCGCACACGAATTCAGCACCGACCTGGCCAACGCGGAGGCGCTGGGAGAGCCGGAGGACGAGGACATTCCCGACACCGGTGTGCTCGCGAAGTTTCTCGAGCGCGTGTCGCTGGTCGCCGACGCCGACGAGTTGCCTGAGCACGGCGCCGGTGTGGTGACGATGATGACTCTGCACACCGCCAAGGGGCTGGAGTTCCCTGTGGTGTTCGTGACGGGCTGGGAGGACGGCATGTTCCCGCACATGCGGGCGCTTGGCGATCCGACGGAGCTGTCCGAGGAACGGCGGCTGGCCTACGTCGGCATCACCAGGGCGCGGCAGCGGCTGTACGTCAGCAGGGCCAGGGTCCGCTCGTCGTGGGGCCAGCCGATGCTCAACCCGGAGTCGCGGTTCCTGCGTGAGATTCCGCAGGAGCTCATCGATTGGCGGCGCACGGAGCCGCCTCCGTCGCTTTCGGCTCCTGTCAGCGGCGCGGGCCGATTCGGCACTCCGCGTCCGTCGCCGTCGCGCTCAGCGGCGGGAAAGCGCCCGCTGATTGTGCTGGAGCCCGGCGATCGGGTCAGCCACGACAAATACGGCCTCGGCCGCGTCGAAGAGGTGTCCGGCGTCGGTGAATCGGCGATGTCGCTCATTGACTTCGGCAGCTCCGGGCGGGTCAAGCTGATGCACAACCACGCGCCGGTCACGAAGCTCTAGCCGCTGCGCGACCACCGGCGGGTGGCAGGCAGCAGCGCCAGCAGGACGCTGGCCACCGGCAGCACGGGGATCCCGTAGACCACCGGCGACAGCTTGGCGCCCGCCACGAACAGGCCCGCGAAGATCAGCAGCGCCACGACCGCACCCACGACGATCAGCAGCCTGCCCATCCGCCTGCGCAGCAGCAGCGCGATCAGCCCGCCGATGAGCGCCGCCGCGGACACCGCGGTGAGAAAGCCGATGGCCACGCAGAACAGTTGATCGGATCGCCACCACCCGGTGATCAGATCCGTGGCGATGACCGCGGTGGCCCAGCCGGTCAGGATGGCGGCAATGGCCGTAGCGATGGCCGCCGCCGGGTTGGCCCGCGCCGGGCGCGAAGCGCCCACCACGGTAGGCCTGGCCCGCGGGATGTAAGTGGTCTGCGGTTCGGGCGCCGCGACAAATTCGCCGGTCGGATGTCGCCTGATGATGCCAGTCTGCGGCTCGGACTGGGCCGGAAGCGGCGTGGACGGTGTCGTGCCGTCGGATTGTCGCCGGATGCGTGGTCGATCAGGTGGGGGATCAGAAGGTTGGTCGGATGAACCGTCGCTCACATTTAGCCAACGTAGTTGCCGGGACCAATTCCCCGCTGCGCAAGCCACGGCACTGGGTCGATCCGGTTGGTGCCGTTGAGAAGAACCTCGAAGTGGCAATGCGGCCCTGTCGAGTTGCCGCGGTTGCCCATCGTCGCGATCTGATCGCCTGCCATCACGCGGTCACCCTTGTTGACCAACCACGAGTTGACATGGCCGTACAGCGTCACGGTGCCGTCGGCGTGCCGCAGCTTGACCCATGCGCCGTAGCCCGCGGTGGGGCCGGCGTCGATCACCACGCCGTCCGCAACCGCGAGGATCGGCGTGCCGATCGAGTTGGCGATGTCGATGCCGCCGTGCAGCACGCCCCAGCGGTATCCGAAGCCGGAGGTGAAGACGCCCTTTGTGTACATCACGAACAGCGGCCGGTTCATCCGCGCTTCGCGCTCGGCACGCTCCTGCGCGAACGCGGCGGCCTTGGTGATCTCCTCGGCGTGCACCGTGGCATTGGCCGCAGGAGTGACGGAGACGATCTGCATGCCGTCCACCGAGCCGGTGACGAGCCCGCCACCGATCGTGGTCTGGTCGGCGGCAAGGACGGTCTCTGCGGGCGCCTTGGCGGAGGCGTTGGCCATGGAGTACGCGCCTGCGGCGGTCGCGCCGACGGCCATCGCAGCGACCATCAGCCGGCCCTTGACGGGCACGTCCTGCTTGCGATGCAGGCCCCTGCGGCCGGAGATGTCGATGATGTCGGTGGCGGCGGCGCCGTCGCTGGTGTCGGTGTAACTCTCGCGGTATGCGTGCGAGGCGCGACGCTCTTCGCGCAGGTCGGGGCGGAACTCCGAGGGCACCGCCAGCCTCAGCGGGATCAGATCGTCGGTGTCGTGGAGGTCGTCGAGCTCGGGCGCATGGATGACCTGCGACTCGCGGTCGAACGCGCTGTTTTCACGAAAGTCCAGGTCAGCGAGGCCGCCGAACTCATTGAACGGAATGATGTCGGTGATTTCGGCGGCTTCGGGTTCGTCCCGGCTGTGCCGAGCGGTCGTCGCAACTCCAGACGGAGAACGCGACGAACGGTGCTGAGCCAACCTGAAATATCCTTTAGCCGTGACCTAAACGTGATCTAGACCAGAGGCACGTTAACCAAATTCCAATGTTGGTGGCAACCCGAGAGGAAATTCCGTCGGAGATTGTGAGCTGTATCACTGTCACCCGGCGGTGAGATCTGCCACATGAGCGGTAGGCGGTGCCGACGCTTGCGGCGCGTGTGGATAAAGTTCCCCCTGGCCCATCGGGCGTAAACCTTCGAAGTCAACGCACAAAGACAGTGAGTTCATGGATCTCTTCGAATACCAAGCGAAAGAGCTGTTCGCCAAGCACAACGTGCCCACGACACCCGGTCGGGTGACGACCACCGCAGAGGACGCCAAGGCGATCGCCGAGGAAATCGGCAAACCCGTCATGGTCAAGGCTCAGGTCAAGGCCGGCGGCCGCGGCAAGGCAGGCGGCGTGAAGTACGCGGCCACCCCCGACGACGCGTTCACCCACGCGCAGAACATCCTCGGCCTGGACATCAAGGGCCACATCGTGAAGAAGCTGCTGGTCGCGGAGGCCAGCGACATCGCCGAGGAGTACTACATCTCCTTCCTCCTCGACCGTTCCAACCGCACCTACCTGGCGATGTGCTCGGTCGAAGGCGGCATGGAGATCGAAGAAGTCGCGGCGACCAAGCCCGAGCGGCTGGCCAAAGTGCCCGTCGACGCCGTCAAGGGTGTGGACCTGGCGTTCGCCCGCTCGATCGCCGAGCAGGGTCATCTGCCCGCCGAGGTGCTCGACGCTGCGGCCGTGACGATCCAGAAGCTGTGGGAGGTCTTCGTCGGCGAGGACGCCACCCTGGTCGAGGTGAACCCGTTGGTGCGCACGCCCGATGACCAGATCCTTGCGCTGGACGGCAAGGTCACGCTGGACGCCAACGCCGACTTCCGCCAGCCGGGGCATGTCGAGTTCGAGGACCGCGACGCCACCGACCCGCTGGAACTCAAGGCCAAGGAGAACGACCTCAACTACGTCAAGCTCGACGGTGCGGTCGGCATCATCGGCAACGGCGCGGGCCTGGTGATGTCGACGCTCGACGTCGTCGCATACGCCGGCGAGAAGCACGGCGGGGTCAAGCCGGCCAACTTCCTCGACATCGGCGGCGGCGCCTCGGCAGAGGTGATGGCCGCAGGCCTCGACGTCATCCTTGGCGACAGCCAGGTCAAGAGTGTGTTCGTCAATGTGTTCGGCGGTATCACCGCATGCGACGCGGTGGCCAACGGAATCGTCCAGGCGCTGAAAATCCTTGGCGACGAGGCCAACAAGCCGTTGGTCGTCCGCCTCGACGGCAACAACGTCGAAGAGGGCCGTCGAATCCTCGCCGAAGCCAACCACCCCCTGGTTGTCCAGGCCGAGACCATGGACGCCGGCGCCGACAAGGCCGCCGAGCTGGCCAACAAGTAAGGGAGCCAACAACTCATGTCTATCTTCCTGAACAAGGACAGCAAGGTCATCGTCCAGGGCATCACCGGCGGCGAGGCCACCACGCACACCGCGCGGATGCTCAAGGCGGGTACCCAGATTCTCGGCGGCGTCAACGCCCGCAAGGCGGGAACGACGGTGTCGCACAAGGACGTCAACGACAACGACATCGAGTTACCGGTGTTCGGCTCGGTCGTCGAGGCGATCGAGAAGACCGGCGCCGACGTGTCGATCATCTTCGTTCCGCCGAAGTTCGCCAAGGATGCGATCGTCGAAGCCATCGACGCGGAGATCCCGCTGCTGGTGGTCATCACCGAGGGAATTCCGGTGCAGGACAGCGCATATGCGTGGGCCTACAACGTCGACAACGGCAACAAAACCCGCATCATCGGGCCGAACTGCCCAGGCATCATCACGCCGGGTCAGTCGCTGGTCGGCATCACGCCTGCCAACATCAGTGGGCCCGGTCCGATCGGGCTGGTGTCCAAGTCGGGCACGCTGACCTACCAGATGATGTTCGAGCTGCGCGATTTCGGCTTCACGACGTCCATCGGCATCGGCGGTGACCCCGTTATCGGCACCACGCACATCGACGCCATCGAGGCATTCGAGAAGGATCCCGAGACCAAGGTCATCGTGATGATCGGCGAGATCGGCGGCGACGCCGAGGAACGTGCCGCCGACTACATCAAGGCCAACGTGTCCAAGCCGGTCGTCGGCTACGTCGCGGGCTTCACTGCCCCCGAGGGCAAGACGATGGGCCACGCAGGCGCCATCGTGTCCGGCTCGTCGGGAACCGCGCAAGCCAAGAAGGAGGCCCTCGAGGCCGCCGGGGTGAAGGTCGGTAAGACGCCGTCGGAGACCGCCCGCTTGGCCAGGGAGATCCTGCAGAGCCTGTAGCGCTCGCGCGCGCCGGTGTGAACTAGACCGCAAGATTAGGAACGCGTTCTAGTTATCGATTAGCCTGACGAATTAACACCTGTCAGGAGGTCTGTAATGGTCGATCCGCGGACCCCCGTGCTCGTCGGCGTCGGCCAGTTCACCGAGCGCATCGACGACGCGGATTACCGGGGCATGTCGGCAGTGGAATTGGCGACGGAAGCCGCACGCGCCGCGATGGCCGATACCGGAGTCGGTACAGCGAAAGTCGCCAAGGCCGTTGACACGGTGTTCGGGTTGCGCCAGTTCGAGATCTCGGGACCAATGCCCGCCGCCCTCGGCAAGTCCAACAACTACCCGCGCTCAGTGATGAATCGACTGGGCGGCGATCCTGCCCGTGTGGTGCTTGAGCCGGTCGGCGGCCAGAGTCCCCAGAAGCTGGTAACGGAGGCGGGCAACGCAATTGCCGCCGGCGACGCCGACGTCGTGATGATCATGGGCTCCGAGCCGGGGTCGACGGCGCGCTACTTCGCCAATCGGGACGCCAAGCCCGACTTCAGGGAGCATGTCGAGGGGCAGCTCGAGGACCGCGGCCACCAGATCTTCACCTACATCGACGATTACACGATTCAGCATGGGCTCACCGGCGCTCCGGTCCAGTACGGGCTGCTGGAGAACGCGCGACGGTCCCGGTTGGGGCTCAGCGTCGCCGAGTACCGGCTGAAGATGGCCCAACTATTCGCACCGTTCTCGAAAGTGGCTGCGAAGAACCCATTCTCGTCGTCTCCGATCGAGCGGTCAATCGAGGAGATCGTCACCGTCACCGACGACAACCGGATGATCTGCGACCCATACCCGCGTCTTCTGGTGGCGCGCGACACCGTGAACCAGGGCGCGGCAGCAGTGCTGATGTCAGTCGAGGGCGCCCGCAAACTTGGTGTGCCCGAGGAGAAGTGGGTCTACCTTCACGGGCACTCCGACTTGATCGAGCAGGCGATGCTCGACCGCGTCGACCTCGGCGCCGGTCCCGCATCTGTGATGGCCGCGCAAGAAGCGTTGCGCGTGGCCGGGCTCGGAGTCGACGACATTGCAACGTTCGACCTGTATAGCTGCTTTCCCTTCCCGGTGTTCGTCATCTGCGAGGCGCTGGGTATCGACGGCAACGATCCGCGCGGGCTGACGCTCACCGGTGGGCTGCCGTACTTCGGTGGTCCCGGCAACAGCTACTCGCTGCACGGCATCGCAGAGACCGTCGTCCAGATGCGCGACAGGCCAGGGCAATTCGGTTTCGTCGGGGCAAACGGCGGGATCCTGAGCAAGTACTCCGTCGGCATCTACTCCACCGACCCGGTCGAATGGCGCACCGATCGCAGTGCCGAACTGAAGGAACAGATCGCCAAGCTGCCGAAGATCGAAGTGACGAAGGAACCGGACGGGGCCGCGACGATCGAGACCTACTCGGTGCGCTATGACTGGCCGATCCGCACTGGAATCATTGTGGGGAGGCTCGATTCCGACGATTCGCGTTTCATGGCGACCACCGACGACGAGGACCTGGTGGCGCTGATGTCCGACGGCGATCCGCTAGGCGAGAACATCACCGTGTGGGCGACCGAGCACGGCAACCGCGCCGCGCTCGCTTAGACGGCCGCGGCGAGCTTTCCTGCCAGCCGTTCCACGTACGAAGCGACCTCGTCGTCTGACTTGTCGGGTAGGCCGAACAACACCTCCGTCACACCGAGCTCGGCCCACCGGGCCAGCTTCTCGGGATCCGGCTTGAAGTCCAGCGCGACGATCTGCGGAGCCCCGTCACGACCTGTAGCCGCCCACGTGTCCTGCAGCAGCTTGACCGGCTCGTCGATGTCGAAGTCGCGCGGCGTGGTGATCCAGCCGTCGGCGCTGCGGGCGATCCACTTGAAGTTCTTCTCGGTTCCGGCCGCGCCGACGAGCACCGGGATGTGCGACTGGATCGGCTTCGGCCACGCCCAACTCGGGCCGAAGTTGACGAACTCGCCGTCGTAGGACGCTTCCTCCTCGGTCCACAACGCGCGCATCGCTTCCAGGTACTCGCGCAGCATGGTGCGCCGCTTCCCCGGTGGCACATTGTGGTCGGCCAGTTCGTCTGTGTTCCAACCGAATCCGACGCCCACGCTGACGCGGCCACCGGAAAGATGATCTAGCGTGGCGATCGACTTCGCCAGCGTGATCGGATCGTGCTCGACCGGCAGCGCCACCGCCGTCGACAACCGCACGCGTGAGGTGACCACCGCTGCGGTGCCGAGGCTGACCCACGGATCGAGGGTGCGCATGTAGCGGTCGTCGGGCAGCGTCTCATCGCCAGTGGTCGGGTGGGCCGCCTGGCGCTTGACCGGGATATGGGTGTGTTCGGGCACGTAGAACGTGGAAAAGCCGTGGTCATCGGCAAGCTTGGCGGCTGCCGCGGGGGTGATGCCGCGGTCACTGGTGAAAAGCACGAGGCCGTAGTCCATGCCAAGAATTAGAACGTGTTCCAGTCTGTGACCGCAAGGCGGGTCCCCTCGTCAGCCGAACGGGGACTTCCAGAACGCTACGTAGTGCGGCGGGTGCAGAACAGGTAGCTGACTACGCATGCCCCTGGACGCCCGGCCCGGAAGTGTTCGGGATGTGAAAACTGGGGGGAAAACAGGAAACAAGCTGCGCGAATGGGTGCGCCGCTACCTGCCGTGCGAAATCGTCGGAACAGTTGGAGAGTTGGGCGGCGCCGCAATCGCGTACCTGGCGACGGACTCACTGGCCGCGGCGGCGATCAGCGCGACCATCGGTGCGTCGGCCGGTTACTACGCCGCGGCATACGTCAGCGCAGTGCGGTGGAGCTACCGCGGCCACGACGACCGCCGGTGGCCGTCAAGGGTGCTGGTGTCCAGCCTGTTCGCGCTGCGCAGCGTGGCCGTTGAGTTCGGTCCTGCCGAGCTGATCGACAGCGTCGCCGTCAGACCCATCGCGTTCTACGTCGGGCCGCTCATCTTCCACAACACGGTCGCGGGCTGGATCTTCGGCAAACTCGTCTCCGACGTCGCGTTCTACCTGTTGGCGATCTCCAGCTACGAGCGATTCAAGGGCCTGATGGTGCGGGCTCAACCGACGGCCGAGGAGGTGCCCGATGAAGCCATCGCGACGAGCGCTGCTGCGTGACGAGATGCGTGCCGACGCGGGGCGGCTTGCCGCGCTCGCCGAACGCCACGGCACACCGCTACTGGTGCTGCATCCCCACTTGGTCGCTCGCCGTTACCGACAGCTGACGGACAGCTTGCCCGGGTTCCGTCTGCACTACGCCGTGAAGGCGGCGCCGCATCCCATCGTGTTGTCGACGATCGCGATCTGCGGCGGCGGGTTCGACGTGGCAACCAGTGCCGAGGTCGACCTTCTGCAGCAGCTCGGCCTGCCCATGGACCGGTGCATACACACCAACCCCATCAAGAAGCCTGTGGACATCGACGCCGCGTACGCCGCGGGCATTCGGACGTTCGTCGTCGAAAACATCTGTGAGGCACAGAAATTCGTGGGCCGACCGGCCGACATCGAGCTGTTGGTGCGCCTGGCGTTCCGCAATCCCGCCGCGAAGTCCGACCTTTCGTCGAAGTTCGGCGTCGAGCCGACAGACGCCGAGCTGCTCGTCAAGCACGTCATGGCCGCGGGCGTTCAGTTCGCCGGGTTCAGCTTCCACGTCGGCAGCCAGAGCGCGTCGGCCCAGCCCTACGGCACGGCACTGCGCTCCACCCTGGACCTCATCATGCACATCGAAAGCAGCCTCGGCGTCCGCAGTCGCGTGATCGACATCGGTGGTGGGTTCCCAGTCGCCTACCGCGAGCCCATGCCCACCCTCGACGCGATCGCCGACGTCATCGACGGCGTGCTGGGCCGGGCGCGTGGGGACTACACGCTGCTCGCGGAGCCGGGACGCTTTCTGGTCGCCGACTGCATGACGTTGCTCACCAGCGTCGTCGGTACCGCGGAGCGCGACGGCCAGGTGTGGCACTACCTCGACGACGGCGTATACGGCAGCTACTCCAACATCATGACCGAGGACGTGCACCCGCCGATCCTCGCGCTGCGTGAGCTCCTCGAGGACGGCACGACCTACGAGCCCGTCACGCTCGCAGGCCCGACGTGTGACAGCGCCGACGTGATCGCCCGCGACTACCCAATGCCGGCACTCAGCATCCGCGACATCGTGATCAGCCCTGTGATGGGCGCCTACACCGCCGTCACCTCATCGCGATTCAACGGCATCCCCGCCACCCCGATTGTGACGAGCTGAGTTGGCTATCTTCCGTCCCAGTGCGAATCTGAGGCCTAACCTGAGCAGACCGTCGGCAAACGTAATTGTCGGCAAACTGATTGGGGGACTGATGCAAAGTTTGACGCACGACGACATTCCGGCGGTGATCCAGGGGGACGGCGTGGACTTCCGGAGCCAAGAGATCGGGGGCATGTCCATCGCCTGGGCACAGCTGGCGGCAGGCACAGATCTGCGGCCTGCACTCGTTGGACTGGAAGGTGATCTGTGCCAGTGCCCGCACTGGGGGTACATGCTGCGGGGGCACCTGCGCATGCACACTCCTGACGGAGAGCAGACCTACTCGGCGGGCGAGGCGTTCTACTGGGCCGCAGGTCACGCTCCTGAGGCGATCACCGACTGCGAGTACATCGACTTCTCGCCGACCAAGAAGCTGAAGCCGGTACTCGACCACATCACCGGCGGCGGCTGACTTTCCTTCAGCGCGAGCGTTACCCGCGACGGCGGCCTGGCTCGGTTGGTGGATGGCACACCATGACGACTGAACGCATCGCCGACCACGTCAAGTTCGCTTATTGGGTGCCCAATGTCAGCGGTGGCCTCGTTACGAGCGACATCGAACAGCGCACCGACTGGAACTACGACTACAACGCCAAACTCGCAGCCCGGCGTGCTCGCCAAGCTCGGCCCGACGGCCGACCACCTGTCGGGCGGGCGATTCGCGGTCGACGTGGTGTCCGGCTGGTTCAAGGACGAATTCACTCATCTGGGCGAGCCCTGGCTCGAACACGACGAGCGCTATCGCCGCAGCGCGGAGTTCCTGCAGGTGCTGCGCGAACTTTGGACGAACGACGGCCCTGTTGAATTCCTGGGCGACTTCTATCGCATCCACGACTTCACCCTCAAGCCGAAACCGCTCAACACACCCGAGCGACCCAATCCCGAGATCTTCCAGGGTGGCAACTCAACCGCCGCGCGGCGCAACGGCGGGCGCTACTCCGGCTGGTACTTCTCCAACGGCAAGGATTTCGACGGCGTCACCGAACAGGTCGTCGAGGTGCGCGACCACGCGCGCGAGCTTGGTCGTGAGGTCCGCTTTCGGGCTCAACGGATTCATCATCGCGCGCGACACAGAGAAAGAAGCGAAGGACGTCCTCAGAGAGATCGTCGACAAGGCCGACCGTCCCGCGGTCGAGGGTTTCCGCTCCGCTGCGCAACAGGCCGGCAACTCGACGTCCGACAAGCGCGGTATGTGGGCCGACTCCACCCTTGAGGATTTGGTGCAGTACAACGACGGGTTCCGCACACAATTGATCGGAACACCCGAGCAGATAGCGGAACGCGTTGCGGCGTACCGCAAACGCGGTGTCGACCTGGTCGACCTGATCCTCGGCGGCTTCCTGCACTTCCAGGAGGAGATCGAGTACTTCGGGTCGCGGGTACTGCCGCTGGTGCGCGAAATCGAAGATTCCGAAGCGGATTCGGTCGGTTCGCCGGTGCTGGTGTCCGCCTGAGCTCCAGACGGCCGCCGCCTACCCGCGAGTGTGCGCTAGCGTGGGTGAACGAATCGCTCAGGCGTCCAGCACAGGAGAGGTCATGTCGTACCCTCAAGGCCCATCCGGTAGCCCCGGATATCCACCAGCACAACAACCGACCGCTCAGTTCTCAGCGCCCACTCAGCAATTCGGCAAGTTGCCCGACGCAACCCCGGCCGTCGAAGGCCCGAGCAAGCTGCCGACCTACCTGACCGCGGCCGTCGCCGCGCTTGGCCTCGCGGTGTACCTGTCGAACTACGGCCCGCTGTTCGAAGCGAGCGGGACCGACTTCTTCACACCGACACTGCTCGACCTCGGCGTGGTGGCATCGCTCCTCGGAGCGTTGATTGCCGGCGTCGGCCTGGTGCCCAAGCAGAAGGCGCGTCCCGCACTGGTCGCGGTGTTCTCAGTCCTGGGATTCCTGCTGGCGATCTCCATCGTGCTCACCGCACCCAAGGGCATCGACATCAAGTGGGGCCTCTACTTGATCATCGCGTTCAGCGTGATCCAGGCCATCGTCGCCGTCGCGGTGCTGCTGTTCGACGCGGGTGTCATCACCCCGCCGGTGCCGCGGCCCCGCTACGAGCAGCAGTACAGCCAGTACGGGGCTCCAGGGCCGTATTACGGACAGCCGCATCAGCCCGGCCCACCGCACCAGCAACAGCAGCGCCCCGGTTACCCGTCGCCGTACCCCGGCGGCTACCCGGGTGGCCCGCCGGCCGGCGGATTCCAGGGCGGCCAACAGGGGGGCCCTCCGACGCCGCCAAGCGGATTCCCCGCCTACGGCCAGCCGCAGTCGAGCAGCGCGCCGACGACACAGGTGCCGGTGCAACAGCCGTCTTCCTCGCAGTCGGCCCCTCCACCGTCGTAATCTGGGCCGCGCGTGCGTCAACTTCGTACGCGTGACCTTGCGGGGGGAGCGGCCCAACTAGTGGACAACCGGCCAGTCGGCACACGCCAGGCGCGTGAGCTCCTTCGGGTCGCGTTCGGGCCATCCGTCGTGGCGCTGGTCGTCATCGCGGCGGTGACGCTTCTGCAACTGCTCATCGCGAACAGCGATATGACCGGTGCATCGGGCGCCATCGCCAGCATGTGGCTGGGTGTGCACCAAGTACCGGTGTCGATCGGCGGTCGCGAACTCGGCGTGATGCCGTTATTGCCGGTGCTGTTGATGGTGTGGGGCACCGCTCGCACGACCGCGGCGGCCACCTCGCCCCAATCGTCGTGGTTCGTCACACGCTGGGTCGTCGCGTCGGCGATTGGCGGGCCTCTGCTGCTCGCCGCGATCTCACTGGCCGTCATCCACGACGCGGCATCGGTGCTGACCGAATTGCAGACACCGAACGCGCTGCGGGCCTTCGGCGGTGTGCTGGCCGTGCACGCGATCGGCGCGGCGATCGGAGTCGGGACGCGCATCGGCCGCAGGACGTTGGCGGCGTCCCCGCTACCGCAGTGGTTGCCCGACGCGTTCCGTGCGGCAGCCGCAGGCGTGCTGGCACTTGTCGGTCTTTCCGGCGTCTTGATGGTTGGCTCGCTGATTGTGCACTGGTCGACGATGCACGATCTGTACGCGATCACCGACTCGGTGTTCGGGCAGTTCAGCCTGACGGTGCTGTCGGTGCTCTACGCGCCGAACGTGATGATCGGCACGGCGGCCGTTGCCGTGGGTTCGAGTGCGCATGTCGGGCTGGCCACGTTCAGCTCGTTCACGGTGTTCGGCGGCGACATCCCGGCGCTGCCGGTGCTGGCGGCGGTGCCGTCTCCGCCGCTCGGCGCGGTGTGGGTTGCGCTCCTTATCGTCGCGGCGGCGTCCGCGGTCGCGGTCGGGCAGCAGTGTGCGCGACGGCCGCTGCCATTGATGCCCGCCTTGGGCAAGCTGATCGTCGCCGCAGTCAGTGCCGCCTTGGCCATGGCGCTGCTCGGTTTCGCCAGTGGCGGCCGGCTGGGCAACTTCGGTGACGTCGGCGTCGAACAGGTCACCTTCGCGCCAGCTGTCTTCCTCTGGTTCGTCGGCATCGGTGCGCTGACGCTGGCGATGTCGGGCGGTATCGCTCGACGGCCTAAGCGGGCCAAACCGGTGGTCGAACCCGAAGTCGAGGCCGTAATGGTCGAGGTCGAGCCAGGGGCCGACGGCGACGAGACCGAAGCCGACGTCGAGATGCCCGTCGAGAAGGAGGTGGCCGCGGAACCTGCCGACTTCGCCGACCCCGAGGAACATTTCGTTGCTGACGACGACGCGACCCCCGACCAGACGCGCGGCACCGACGACTAGGCTCATCGCGTGCAGCAACCCCTCCGTGTGCCCCCAAGTGCACCGGCGCGGCTCGTCGTTCTGGCCTCCGGAACCGGTTCGCTGCTCGAGTCCCTGCTCGACGCTGCAGTCGGCGACTATCCGGGCCGGATCGTCGCGGTCGGAGTTGACCGGGACTGCCGGGCACAAGACGTGGCGGCGGCGGCGTCGTTGCCGTCGTACCGGATTCGGTTGGGCGACTACGCCGACCGCGAGTCGTGGGACGCGGCCATTACCGACGTGACCGCCGCACATGAACCCGACCTGATCGTCTCGGCAGGATTCATGAAAATCCTTGGCCCTCAATTTCTTTCCCGATTCATGGGCCGAATCGTCAATACCCACCCAGCACTTCTGCCTGCGTTTCCCGGAGCGCACGCGGTCCCCGAGGCGCTTGCCTACGGGGTCAAGGTGACTGGCTGCAGCGTGCACCTCGTCGACGCTGGGACAGACACGGGGCCGATTCTTGCGCAACAGCCCGTCCCCGTCCTCGACGACGACGATGAGGCAACGTTGCATGAACGCATCAAGGTGGTCGAACGACGGCTGCTGGTGGACGTTTTGGAAGCGTTGGCCACTCGCGGCGTGACCTGGACCGGACGAAAGGCGACGATAGGATGACCTCAGACGACGGGCGCAGGCCGATCCGCCGTGCATTGATCAGCGTGTACGACAAGACCGGTCTCGCCGAGCTCGCCCGCGGCCTGCATGACGCCGGAGTCGACATCGTTTCTACCGGTTCGACAGCTAAAACCATTGCAGGCGCCGGTGTTCCGGTCACACCGGTCGAGGAGGTCACCGGTTTTCCCGAGGTGCTCGATGGCCGGGTCAAGACCCTGCACCCCCATGTGCATGCCGGCCTGCTCGCCGATCAACGCAAACCAGAACATGTTTCGGCGCTGGCCGAGCTCGGGATCGCGGCCTTCGAACTCGTGGTCGTCAACCTCTACCCGTTCACCGAGACCGTCGACTCAGGCGCCAGCGTCGACGAGTGCGTCGAACAAATCGACATCGGCGGCCCGTCGATGGTGCGGGCAGCCGCCAAGAACCATCCAAGCGTGGCGGTGGTGGTCGACCCGTTCGGATACGACGGCGTGCTCGCCGCGGTGCGTGCGGGCGGATTCACCCTCGATGAGCGGAAGCGGCTGGCCTCGTTGGCGTTTCGGCATACCGCCGAGTACGACGTGGCGGTGGCGTCCTGGATGGTATCGGTGCTCGCGCCCGAGGATCCTGTTCGGCCGCTACCCCAGTGGGTCGGTGCGACGTGGAAGCGCGCCGCGGTGCTGCGGTACGGGGAGAACCCACACCAGCAGGCCGCGCTCTACCGCAATGACGCCGTGTGGCCCGGACTGGCTCAGGCCGAGCAGCTGCACGGAAAAGAGATGTCCTACAACAACTACACGGACGCCGACGCCGCATGGCGCGCCGCGTTCGACCACGAAGAAATCTGCGCGGCGATCATCAAGCACGCCAACCCGTGCGGCATCGCTGTCTCGTCGGTCTCCGTGGCCGACGCGCACCGCAAGGCCCACGAATGCGACCCGTTGTCCGCGTTCGGCGGTGTGATCGCCGCCAACACAACGGTGTCCGTTGAGATGGCCGAAACCGTCGCCGACATCTTCACCGAGGTCATCATCGCTCCCGCATATGAAGCCGGTGCGGTGGAAGTGCTTGCGCGCAAGAAGAATATCCGCGTGCTCGTCGCTTCCGAGCCGCAGCAGGGCGGCGCCGAGCTCCGGCAGATCAGCGGCGGCCTTCTGCTGCAGCAGCGCGATGCGATCGACGCGCAGGGCGACGACCCGCTCAACTGGACCCTGGCCACGGGTTCGGCCGCCGATCCGCAGACGCTCGCCGACTTGAAATTCGCCTGGCGGGCCTGCCGCGCGGTCAAGTCCAACGCGATCGTCGTCGCCGCCGACGGTGCGACCGTCGGGGTGGGTATGGGTCAGGTCAATCGCGTCGATGCGGCCCGCCTCGCGGTCGAGCGTGGCGGCGACCGCGTGCGCGGTGCCGTGGCGGCGTCCGATGCGTTCTTCCCGTTCCCCGACGGGCTCGAGACGCTGACCGACGCGGGGGTGAAGGCGATCGTGCACCCGGGCGGGTCGATGCGCGACGACGTCGTGACCGAGGCCGCGGCCAAGGCCGGCATCACGCTCTATCTGACGGGTGCCCGCCACTTCGCCCACTGACGTTTGTGCGCCGAACGTGGGTTACCCGCACGTTCTCGGGCGCGCAAGCGTGCGGGTAACCCACGTTCGGCGGGCCGCTACTCGACAGCAGTCGTAGCGTGGAGTGGTGACCCAACCCCATGATCTGCCCCGGACCGTCGGCGAGCTGAAGGCCTCCGGTCATCGCGAGCGGGGCGTCAAAGTCGAAATCCGGGAAAACCTGCTGGCTGCGCTGGCCGAGGGCCGCGATGCGTGGCCCGGCATCCTGGGCTTCGAGGACACCGTGATCCCGCAGCTGGAGCGCGCCCTGATCGCCGGGCACGACGTGGTGCTGCTCGGTGAGCGCGGGCAGGGCAAGACGCGGCTGCTACGTGCGCTGACCGGGCTACTCGACGAGTGGACGCCGGTGATCGACGGCTCCGAGCTCAACGAGCACCCGTTCACGCCGATCACCCCGGAGTCGATCCGCCGGGCCGCCGACTCCGGCGACGACCTGCCCATCGCGTGGCGCCACCGCAGTGAGCGGTACACCGAGAAGCTGGCCACGCCCGACACCAGCGTGGCCGACCTGGTCGGAGATATCGACCCGATCAAGGTGGCCGAGGGCCGCAGCCTCGGCGATCCGGAGACCATCGCCTACGGCCTGATCCCGCGGGCGCACCGGGGCATCGTCGCCATCAACGAGCTGCCGGATCTGGCCGAGCGCATCCAGGTGTCGATGCTGAACGTGATGGAGGAGCGCGACATTCAGGTCCGCGGCTACACGCTGCGGCTCCCGCTCGACGTGGTCGTCGTCGCCAGCGCCAACCCGGAGGACTACACCAACCGCGGCCGCATCATCACCCCGCTCAAGGACCGGTTCGGCGCCGAGATCCGCACCCACTACCCGCTGGAACTCGAGGCGGAGGTGGGTGTCATCAAGCAGGAGTCGCATCTGGCCGCCGAAGTGCCCGAGTATCTGCTGCAGGTGCTTGCCAGGTTCGCCCGCCACCTCCGTGAGTCGCATTCGATCGACCAGCGGTCGGGTGTGTCAGCGCGGTTCGCGATCGCCGCCGCCGAGACCGTCGCCGCCGCCGCCACGCACCGTTCCGCCGTGCTCGGTGAGCAGGATCCAGTGGCCAGGGTGTGTGACCTCGGCACGGTGATCGACGTGCTGCGAGGCAAGCTGGAGTTCGAATCCGGCGAGGAGGGTCGCGAGCAGGCCGTGCTCGAGCACCTGCTGCGGCGGGCGACCGCGGACACCGCACAGCGGCTGCTGGGCGGCATCGACGTCGGACCGCTGGTGACCGCGATCGAGAACGGCACGGCGGTGACCACGGGTGAGCGGGTGTCGGCGAGGGCCGTGCTGGACGCGGTGCCGGAAGTGCCCGCGATCGCCCAGGTTCAGCAGCGCCTTGGCGCGAAGTCAGACGGCGAGCGCGCGGCCGCGGTCGAATTGGCATTGGAGGCGCTGTATCTGGCCAAGCGGATCGACAAGGTAACAGGCGAGGGCGAAACGGTCTATGGCTAGACACGGGCACTCGTCGCGATACTCGGCATACACCGGTGGGCCCGACCCGCTGGCGCCGCCTGTCGACCTGCGCGAGGCGCTGGAGCAGATCGGCCAGGACGTCATGGAGGGCAGCTCGCCGCGGCGGGCATTGTCCGAGCTGATGCGGCGCGGCACCCAGAACATGCGCGGTGCAGACAAGCTGGCCGCCGAGGCGAACCGCCGGCGCCGGGAACTGTTGCAGCGCAACAACCTCGACGGCACGTTGCAGGAGATCAAGAAGCTGCTCGACGAGGCTGTGCTTGCCGAACGCAAGGAATTGGCCCGCGCGCTCGACGACGATGCCAGGTTCAACGAGCTGCGGATCGAATCGCTGCCGTCGTCGCCCGCGAAGGCCGTTCAGGAGCTGTCGGATTACGACTGGCGCAGCGGTGAAGCCCGCGAAAAGTACGACCAGATCAAGGATCTGCTCGGCCGCGAGATGCTGGATCAGCGCTTCGCCGGGATGAAGGATGCGCTGGAGAACGCCACCGACGAGGACCGCCAGCGGGTCAACGACATGCTCGACGATCTGAATGACCTACTGGACAAGCATTCTAAAGGACAAGATTCCCAGCAAGAATTCGATGACTTCATGGACAAGCACGGTGAGTTCTTCCCGGAGAACCCGCGCAACGTCGACGAGCTATTGGACTCGCTGGCCCAGCGGTCTGCTGCCGCGCAGCGGTTCCGCAACAGCCTCTCGGCCGATCAGCGTGCCGAGCTGGATGCGTTGGCGCAGCAGGCTTTCGGCTCACCGTCACTGATGAATGCGCTCAGCCGGCTCGATGGTCACCTCCAGGCGGCTCGGCCGGGGGAGGACTGGTCGGGTTCGTCGCGGTTCTCCGGCGACAATCCGATGGGCATGGGCGAGGGCACCCAGGCGATGGCCGACATCGCCGAGCTCGAGCAGCTCGCCGAGTCGCTGTCCCAGAGCTACGCCGGTGCCACGATGGAGGACGTCGACCTCGAGATGCTGGCCCGCCAGCTGGGCGACGATGCGGCCGTCGATGCCAAAACGCTGGCCGAGCTCGAGCGGGCGTTGATGGACCAGGGCTTCCTTGACCGCGGCTCCGACGGGCAGTGGCGGCTCTCCCCAAAGGCCATGCGCCAACTGGGCCAGACGGCGTTGCGTGATGTGGCGCAACAGCTTTCGGGTCGGCACGGTGAACGTGATACCCGTCGGGCAGGGGCGGCCGGTGAGCTGACTGGCGCCACACGGTCGTGGGAGTTCGGCGACACCGAGCCGTGGAACGTGACCAGGACGCTGACCAACGCGGTGCTGCGGCAGGCCGGCACTGGTTTGGCGGAGCTACCCATGAAAATCACAGTCGACGACGTCGAGATCTCCGAGACCGAGACCCGCACACAGGCCGTGGTGGCGCTGCTGGTGGACACGTCGTTCTCGATGGTGATGGAGAACCGGTGGCTGCCGATGAAGCGTACGGCGTTGGCCCTCAACCATCTGGTCAGCACCCGGTTCCGCTCGGATGCGTTGCAGATCATCGCCTTTGGCCGCTATGCCCGCACAGTGACCGCCGCTGAGCTGACCGGCCTGGAGGGCGTCTATGAGCAGGGCACCAACCTGCACCACGCCCTGGCACTGGCGGGACGCCATCTGCGCCGTCACCCCAACGCACAGCCGGTGGTGCTCGTCGTCACCGACGGTGAGCCCACGGCGCACCTGGAGGACGTCGACGGGGAAGGCACTTCTGTGTTTTTCGATTACCCGCCGCACCCGCGCACCATCGCGCACACCGTCAAGGGATTCGATGACGTTGCCCGGCTGGGCGCACAGGTAACGATCTTCCGGCTCGGCAGCGATCCGGGTCTGGCGCGGTTCATCGATCAGGTCGCCCGGCGCGTCGAGGGCAGAGTGGTGGTGCCCGATCTGGACGGGTTGGGCGCCGCCGTCGTCGGCGACTATCTGCGATCCCGCCGCCGTCGCTAAGTCGTCCACAGCAAATAGCGACGCATACTTGCGGCCTAGCCTGTGCAAAGCATCAGGCACCAAACATGTATTTTACACCGGCGTAAATCATGAACGAGTCTGATTTTGGGAAACTGTCGTTGTTTGCTGGTCAGTTATCCTGGCAACATCGAGCTGCGGAACGACAGATCAATGGGTTGTGACGAGCGCGGCGAGTGATGTCAGCTATCGCTGATGCGACAAGTGCCATGCCTTACGGCAAACATGTTTCAAGATCCAATTTCAGGGTATTCTCAGCTTGCTTTCAGGCAAGGCGTAGCTTCTGCTCACCTCCACCCAACCGCCGCAAAAGGGGGGGCTCAGATGGACGTTCGTCCGCATCTCACCGCAGGCATAGCAATCGCAAGCACCGGCGTTCTGGTCGCTGCACTACCGGCGGTCGTGCAGCCGACACCTCCCGACGTGAGGATCTCCGCGCAAGTCCCGAGGGAGGTGTTCGCGGACGTCGCGCTGCGCCAAAGTGTCGCGGACCTGATCGACGCCTTCTTCGCCACTGGGGCTCCAGGTGTGACTCAAGAGCTCCTGCTGGCGCTCGTCGGCGACGGGTCGCCCACAGCGGCGTTGATCAACGGGTTCTTCGAAGGTAACGCAGACAGCGAGTTCGAGTACCCGGGGATTCCGGAGGTGGTGAGGCTGCTGCTAAGGGCCAACGCCGGGCCCGAGCAGCAGGCGTTGATCGACGGCTTCTTCCTCAACGGCGGTGCGCCGGACGTGCTGCGGCAGATCCTGGTCGCCAACGCAGCACCGGAGCAAGCGGCGTTGATCAACGGATTCTTCAACGGTAACGCAGACAGCGAGTTCGAGTACCCGGGGATTCCGGAGGTGGTGAGGCTGCTGCTAAGGGCCAACGCCGGGCCCGAGCAGCAGGCGTTGATCGACGGCTTCTTCTTGGACGGCGGGGCTCCCGACGTGTTGCGGCAGATCCTGGTCGCCAACGCAGCACCGCAGCAAGCGGCGTTGATCAACGGGTTCTTCAACGGTGACCCAAACGGCGGCGAGTTCGAATACCCGGGGATCCCGGACGTGGTGCGGCAACTCCTGATCGGTGGCGCACCCGAAGACTCGCCGAGAGCACAGTTGATCAACGGCTTCTTCTTGGACGGCGGTGCACCGGTGGTGGCGGGGTCCCTGCTGCTGGGCGCGAGCAACGGGGTCTTTGGCGACGACTCGCCTATATCCGGGGCCATCACCGCGTTCTTCACCGGCTATCCGCCGGTTGCTCCCGACGAGGAGCCGAGCCCTTCAGGCATTCCGGGGCTGACCCACTTCATCATCGACACCCTGATGGGCAACGTCACTCCGGCGCCTCTTGTGACGGTTGCCCCGAAAGCCACCACCCTTGCCGCGGCACGAACTGCGAAATCGGGTGCGACGGCCGATCTGCCGGAGGCGAATGAGCCGATCGACACGGACGCCGCGACAGTGACATTGAGCACTGCTGCGCCGGATAAGAAGTCGGCCGCGGCAGCCTTCGAAGTGTCGGATCCTGCGGTCGCCGTCGATCCCGTGGCTTCCGCGCCCGACGACAACGCGGGCACAGCCGAGGACGTGACCGACGAGATGAAGTCAGGCAACAAGGCCGAAGTCGATCCGATCCTGCTCGAGAACACCGGCGGCGGCGGAGGCTTGGCAGCGGCCATTCAAACGTGGAACCGCTTCTTGCAAAAGTTGGTGGGAGGCAAGAGCACGAAGCCGACGACCGCCAAGAACACGGACGCTGAACCGGCGTCGCCACCTGAATCTGTTGAAGCGCAACAGCTGGCCGAATAACGGAGTAGCCGCTAGGCGGCCTTGCGCTTCTTGCGCTTGACGCCGACGCTGCCCCACAGCGAAAAACCGCGGATTCGCACGCACGGCGCTCCGGGGGAACCTTCGCCGTTCACGGTCTGGTCGAAGGTGCCCATCACACCGATTCCGCGCAGGTCCACATTCACCTCGGGCGGCACCAGGATGGTCTGGCCGCCCATGATCGAGTACGAGTGAATCTCGACCTCGGGTGACGTGAAGTCGGCGTACCGCAAATCCACCACACCGCCGCCGAACAGAGCGAAGGTCGTCATCCGCTTCGGCACGTTCCAGCGGCCGCGGCGCTCGAAGCCGCTCATGATGGCCAACAGCAGTGTTGACGGCGCTGGCCTGCACGGACCACCGCTGCGTCCCCTGGTGACAGCGCCCGGCAGGTCGGCGCTGATGCGGTCCAGTTCGTCGTACGTTTGTGCGGCATACGCCCTGGTCAGGCGATCCTCGTACTCGGTCATCTGCAGCCGGCCCGTGGCAGCGGCGTCGGTCAGCAACTGCGCCACCTGCATTCGATCGGTGTCAGCAGCACGCATCGAACTGTTCCGCGACGCTGGAGTGCTCATCAATGTCGAGCCTACGACGAACGCTGGCACATGCAAGGCCGTTGGCCAAACTGTGCTCTCACCGAATCCGGCGAAGCAGATAGATGAGCAAACTTTATTTGATTTCGGTGAGGTATTCGGCGAAGCCGACCGCACCGACTGGATTGCCCGGCGCCAGGTTCGCGCCTGCGCGGAAGCCGGCAACGATGCCCCCCGGCACCGGTATCTGGACGACGGGCCGACGGCTGTCGTGGGCGGCAAGGTACATGCGCGCGAGGTCGGCGTGATCATGCACGGCAGGACCGCCGATATCGGCGACGCGCCCCGCCGGTTCGCAGTCGATGAGTTCGACGAGTCGCGTCGTCACGTCTCGAGTGTCGATGGGCTGGAACCGCACACCGCGGAACGTCGATAGCAGCGGAGAGAAACGCTGGATCGAAAAGGTCATCTTGATCAGGTCGTGGAACTGGGTGGCGCGCAACACCGTATGCGCGACACCAGATGCTTCCAGCGCCTGCTCGACGCGCAGCTTGGTCTTGTAGTAGGGCAGCGGGATCTTGTCGATGCCGACGATCGAGACATAGACGATGTGAGCGACGCCTGCCCTGCGCGCCGCCGCGATGAGGTTCTCGGTCGACGTGACGTCCTTGTCGCCCGTGCCTTGAGTGGCGCAGTGCACGACCACGTTCACGCCTTCCACGGCTGCGTCGACGCCAGTGTTCGCGAGCAGGTCACCCTCGGCCCAGTGCACGCCCGTGTAGCCGACGTGACTACGCCGACTCATGGCGCGCACTTGATGACCGGCGGCCGTCGCCGCACCGACGACCTTCCGGCCGAGTGTGCCGGTCGCCCCTGTGACGAGCACCGAGTGGGTCATCAGTCCGCCCAGCTCGGCGGACGCTTCTGCAGAAACGCCATCATGCCCTCGCGGGCCTCCTCGGAAACGAACAGCCGCGCGGACTGCTCGGACAACTCGTCGGCCTTCTGGTCGAACGCTTCAAGAATGCCAGCGGTGGTCAAGGCTTTGGACGCGGCAAGGCCCTGCGGTGAGCCCTTGCCGATTGCCGCCGTCAGCTCCGTCACGGTCGCACTGACGTCGTCGGCGGCGATGGTGATCAGACCGATCTCAGCGGCCTCGGCGGCGCCGAACTTCTCGCCCGTGAGGAAGTAGCGACTCGCAGAGCGGGCGGTCATCTTCGGCAGCAGGGTCAGCGAAATGATCGACGGGGCAACGCCGATACGCGCCTCAGTTAAGGCGAACGTGCTGGTCTGCCCCGCGACCGCGATGTCGCAAGCACCGACAAGGCCGAGACCGCCTGCGCGGACGTGCCCGTCGACGGCCGCGATCACCGGCATCGGCAACTTGAGAATGCGGCGCAGCAGGTGCGTCAGTTCGCGGGCCCGGTCGACGGCGAGGTCGCCGGGGTCACGCCCAGCGGCCTCCGCGAGATCGGCTCCGGCGCAGAACGTTCCGCCGGTGTGGTCGAGCACGACGGCCCGCACGCCGGATTCCTCGGTGGCGTCGGTGAGGCCCTGGTGCAGCTGGTTGACCAGCCTGGTGGACAACGCGTTGCGGTTGTCCGGTGAGTCCAGCGTGAGCCGGGCCACCGGCCCTTCGACAGCGTAGTGAACGAGAGTGGGCATCAATACGAGCGTGGCAGACCGAGCGAGGTCTGCGCTACGAAATTGAGAACCATCTCACGGCTGACCGGGGCGATGCGAGCCAGCTTGGAGGCGGTGATCGCCGCGGCGATCCCGTACTCCTTGGTCAGGCCGTTGCCGCCAAGCGACTGCACGGCCTGGTCGACGGCGCGCACCGACGCCTCGCCCGCCGCGTACTTGGCCATGTTCGCAGCCTCTGCCGCGCCGGCGTCGTCGCCGATGTCGTACAGCGAAGCCGCCTTCTGCATCATCAGCTTGGCGAGCTCGATCTCAATGTGGTTCTGCGCCAATGGGTGCGACAGACCCTGGTGCGCACCGATCGGTGTCTTCCACACCTGACGGGTCTTGACGTAGTCGACGGCCTTGTTGATGGCGAATCGGCCCATGCCCACCGCGCTGGCCGACCCCATGATGCGCTCCGGGTTCAGCCCGGCGAATAGCTGCGCGATCGCGGCGTCCTCGGAACCCACCAGCGCGTCGGCAGGCAGTCGCACCTCGTCGAGGAACACCTGGAACTGGCTTTCGGGCATGCACAGCTCCATGTCGATCTTCGTCCAGCTCAGCCCCTTGGTGTCGGTGGGCACGATGAACAGTGCGGGTTTGAGGTTGCCCGTCTTGTGGTCTTCGGTGCGACCGACGATCAGCACCGCCTGCGCCTGGTCGATACCGGAGATGAACACCTTCTGGCCCGACAGGATCCAGTCGCCTCCGTCGCGGCGGGCCGTTGTGGTGATGCGGTGGCTGTTCGACCCGGCGTCGGGTTCGGTGATCGCGAACGCCATCGTGGTCGAGCCGTCGGCGATACCGGGCAGCCAGCGCTTCTTCTGGTCCTCGGTGCCGAACTTGGAGATGATCGTGCCGTTGATGGCGGGGGACACCACCATCATCAGCAGGGGCGAGCCCGCGGCGGACATCTCTTCCATCACCAGCGACAGCTCGTACATTCCTGCGCCGCCGCCGCCGTACTCCTCCGGCAGGTTGACCCCGATAAAGCCGAGTTTGCCTGCCTCATTCCACAATTCGTCGGTGTGTCCGCCGGCGCGGGCCTTCTCCAGGTAGTAGTCCTGCCCGTAATTGGCGGCCATCCCGGCGACGGCCTCGCGCAGCGCCTGCTGCTCCTCGGTTTCGATGAAGCTGGTCATTGGCGGGCTTCTCCTTCGGTGTCCACTCGAGCGAGTACGGCGCCGACGTCGACCTGCTGGCCGGCCCCGACGTTGAGTTCGGCGAGTACACCGTCGCTGGGTGCGGTCACGGTGTGCTCCATCTTCATCGCCTCAAGCCAGATCAGTGGCTGCCCGGCGGTGACGGTGTCGCCCACCGTCGCGCCGACACGCAGCACTGAGCCCGGCATGGGCGCCAGCAGCGAGCCGAGGGCGACTGCTGCATCAGGATCCGGAAAGCGCGGCAGCGCAACGAGTTGCACGGGGCCAAGCGGCGAGTCGACGAAAATCTGATCGCCGTAGCGAGCCACATCGAACGGGCGCTCTACCCCGGCCACGGCCAGTACCACCCGTTGGGGTGTGGCCGCTGCCACCGTAACGTCGTCGTGGCCCGGCAGCTCGACTCCGCTGCGGGTGTATCGGTACCGCACCTCGTGTGGTTCACCGGCGGCGTCGGCGTACCGCTTGGTTTGGCAACCGGAGGCGAGATTGCGCCAGCCGCTCGGTGCCGCAGCGAACACCGTTGCGGTTCGGCGGTTCTGCGCTGCGTCGGCGAGCGCGGCGGCGAGCGCCGAAACCTCGGCTGTGCGTTGGTCCGCCAGCGGTGCGGCCAACTCGGCCAGCCCATGGGTGTCGAAGAACGCCGTGTCGGTGGCGCCGTCGAGGAAGGCCGGATGCCGCAGCACATTCACCAGCAGGTCGCGATTCGTGCGCACGCCGTGGATGCGGGTTCGCGCCAGCGCGTCGCCCAACACCCCCGCTGCCTGACGACGGGAAGCCGCGTACGAGATGACCTTGGCGATCATCGGGTCGTAGAACACCGACACGACCGAGCCGTCGACGATGCCAGAGTCCACGCGGACATTGTCGGGCACTTCGAAGTGATGGACTGTTCCGGCCTGCGGTTGCCAGCCCTTGGCCGGGTCCTCCGCGTAGAGCCGTGCCTCGATCGAATAGCCCCGCGACGGCGGGGGATCCGGGTCGAGGTGGCCGCCGTCGGCAACCGTCAGCTGCAACTCGACGAGGTCCAGCCCCGTGGTCTCCTCAGTGACGGGATGCTCCACCTGCAGCCGGGTGTTCATCTCGAGGAAGAAGAAGGAGCCGCCGTCCGGCCCGTCTGGTGAAGCCATGAACTCGACGGTGCCTGCGCCGGTGTAGCCGATCGCAGTCGCGGCCAGCTTGGCGGCGTCGAACAGCTTCGCCCGCATCCCCGGCGTACGCTCCACGAGCGGTGACGGCGCCTCTTCGATGATCTTCTGGTGGCGCCGCTGGATGGAGCATTCGCGCTCCCCGACGGCCCACACCGTGCCGTGCTCATCGGCGAGCACTTGGACCTCGACGTGGTGGCCGGTGGCCAGGTAGCGCTCGCAGAACACCGTCGGGTCGCCGAACGCCGACTGTGCCTCCCGGCTGGCCGCCTCGACCTGCGCAGTTAGCTCGGACAATTCGCGGACCACGCGCATGCCGCGACCGCCACCGCCTGCAGAGGCCTTGATCAGCACGGGCAACTGATCCGCGGTGACGGTGTCGGGATCGAGCTGGTCGAGAACCGGCACGCCCGCGGCCGCCATCATCTTCTTGGCCTCGATCTTTGAGCCCATCGCCGCGACAGCGGCGGCGGGCGGACCGATCCACGTCAGGCCCGCATCCAGCACGGCGGCAGCGAATTCGGCGTTCTCCGAGAGGAACCCGTAGCCGGGGTGGATCGCGTCGGCGCCCGCCGCGCGGGCAGCGGCGATGAGCTGCTGGGCATCCATGTACCCGTTGCGGCCGTCGAGGCGCACCCGCGCATCGGCCTCCGCGACATGCGGGGATGCCCCGTCGGGATCGGTATAGACGGCGACCGTGCCGATGCCGAGGCGCCTGCAGGTGGCGAACACTCGCCGGGCGATCTCGCCGCGGTTGGCGACTAGGACTCTGGTGATCACTCGGGTCCTCCCTCTGCGATTTGTGTGCGTTTTGGAGCGGTGAGCGCTCTCAATTGCACACAAATCGCGGGCATCATGGGTGTCACATCCGGAAGACGCCGAAGTTCGACGTCCCCTCGATAGGGCCATTGGCGATGGCGGACAAGCACATTCCCAGCACAGTGCGGGTGTCGCGGGGGTCGATGACCCCGTCGTCGTAGAGCATCCCGGACAGCGCCATTGGTAGCGACTCCGCCTCGATCTGGCCCTCGACCGCGGCCCGCATCGCGGCGTCGGCGTCCTCGTCGACCGTTTGGCCGCGGGCTTCGGCGGCAGCGCGGCTCACGATCGATAGCACGCCGGCCAGCTGCGCGCCGCCCATCACCGCGGACTTGGCGCTTGGCCAGGCGAACAGAAACCGCGGGTCATAAGCCCGCCCGCACATGCCGTAGTGGCCCGCACCGTAGGAAGCGCCGATCAGCAGCGACAGGTGCGGCACAGTGGAATTCGAGACGGCGTTGATCATCATCGAGCCGTGCTTGATCATCCCGCCTTCCTCGTATTGCTTGCCGACCATGTAGCCGGTCGTGTTGTGCAAGAACAACAGTGGCGTATCGGAGCGGTTGGCCAGCTGGATGAACTGGGTGGCCTTCTGCGACTCCTCTGAGAACAAAACGCCGCGGTGGTTGGCAAGGATGCCGATCGGATAGCCGTACAGCGTCGCCCATCCGGTCACCAGCGACGAGCCGTAAAGCGACTTGAACTCGTCGAACTCCGAGCCGTCGACGATCCGGGCGATCACGTCCCGCGGGTCGAACGGCACCCGCAGATCGGATGGCACGATGCCGAGCAGTTCGTCCGCGTCGAACAACGGGTCGACGACCGGACCTGGCGGAGGTCCCTGCTTGCGCCAGTTCAGCCGGGCGACGATGCGGCGGCCGATGCGGATCGCGTCGAGTTCGTCGACGGCGAAGTAGTCCGCTAAACCCGAAGTGCGGGCGTGCATTTCAGCGCCGCCAAGGGATTCGTCGTCGGACTCCTCACCGGTGGCCATCTTCACCAACGGCGGCCCCGCGAGGAACACCTTGGAGCGCTCCCTGATCATCACCACATGGTCGGACATGCCAGGAATGTAGGCGCCACCGGCCGTGGAGTTCCCGAACACCAGCGCGATGGTCGGGATACCCGCGGCCGACAGCCGGGTCAGGTCCCGGAACATCTGGCCGCCAGGGATGAAGATCTCCTTCTGCGTGGGCAGGTCGGCGCCGCCGGATTCCACCAGCGAGATTACCGGTAGCCGGTTCTCCATCGCGATCTGGTTGGCCCGCAGAATCTTTCGCAGTGTCCACGGGTTACTGGTGCCGCCCTTGACTGTCGGGTCGTTGGCGACGAGCATGCATTCGACCCCGCTGACCGCACCGATCCCGACGACAAGGCTGGCGCCGACCGTGAAGTCGGTTCCCCACGCGGCGAGCGGACTGAGCTCGAGGAACGGTGCATCCGCATCGAGCAGCAGCTCGACGCGTTCGCGCGGGGTGAGCTTTCCGCGGGCGTGATGACGCTCGACGTACTTCTCGCCACCGCCAGCCAGTGCCTTCGCGTGTTCGGTGTCCAGCTCGGCGAGCTTGGCCTCCATCACCTCGGCGGCCTCGGCGTACGCAGGCGACTTCGGATCGAGCGTGGACTTCAGCGCCGTCATGACTGGTACCCCAACACCTTCGCGGCGAGCGAGGTGAGGATCTCGGTGGTGCCGCCGCCGATACCGATGATCCGCATATCGCGGTACTGCCGTTCGACTTCGGACTCGGCCATGTAGCCCATGCCGCCGAATAGCTGCACGGCCTGGTTCGCCACCCATTCGCCGGCCTCGACAGCGGTGTTCTTGGCGAAGCACACCTCGGCGATCAGGTTTGTCTCGCCCTCCAGCTGACGTTCGACGACATTGCGCGTGTACACGCGGGCGATGTCGATGCGTCGCGCCATCTCTGCCAACGTGTTCTGCACGGATTGTCTTGAAATCAAAGGCTTGCCGAAGGTTTCGCGGTTGCGACACCATTCCAAGGTCAGGTCGAGGCAGCGTTGCGCGCTCGCATACGCCTGGGCCGCCATGCCGACGCGTTCAGAGACGAAGGCCGAGGCGATTTGGGCGAAGCCCGAGTTTTCGCTGCCGATCAGGTTGGCCGCTGGCACCCGCACGTCGGTATACGACAGCTCGGCAGTATCCGATGATCGCCAGCCCATCTTGTCGAGCTTCCGGGTGACCTCGAACCCGGGTGTGCCCTTGTCGACCACGATCAGCGAAACACCCGCGGCGCCAGGGCCACCGGTGCGTGACGCGGTGACGACGTAGTCGGCGCGCACCCCTGAGGTGATGTAGGTCTTGGCGCCGTTGATGATGTAGTCCCCGTTTCCTGAGCCGTCGCGAACCGCGCGCGTGGTGAGGTGCCCGACGTCGGAGCCGCCGCCGGGTTCGGTGATGGCTAGGCTGCCGATCAGCTCGCCCCGCAGGGTGGGCCGCACATACGTGTCGATCAGCCGCTGATCGCCGGATGCGATCATGTGCGGCACCGAGATCCCACAGGTGAACAGCGACGCCCAAACCCCGCCTGGTGTGCCGGCGTAATGCATCTCCTCGCAGATGACCACGGCATCGGCGCCGTCGCCACCGCCACCGCCGACCGCCTCGGGCAGGCCAGCGCCGAGCAGACCGGCCTGACCGGCCTTGCGGTGAAGCTCGCGCGGCAGGTCGCAGATGCGCTCCCACTCGTCGACGTTCGGCAGCACTTCGCGTTCGGCGAACGCGCGCACGGTCTTTCGCAGTTGCTCGCGCTCCGGTGTGTTCCAGATGTTCACGACAGGAACTCCTCAGGGATATCGATATGCCGGCTGCGCAGCCATTCGCCCAGCCCCTTGGCCTGTGGGTCGAACCGCGCCTGATACGCGACGCCCTGCCCCAGGATGCCGTCGATGACGAAGTTCACCGACCGCAGGTTGGCCAGCACATGGCGGGTGACTTGCAAATCGGCTGTCTCGGGCAGCAATTCGCGTAGCTTGTCCACCGTGAGCGTGTGCGCCAGCCAGCGCCAGTGCTCCTCGTTGCGCACCCAGACCCCCACGTTGGCGGCGCCGCCCTTGTCGCCGCTGCGCGCGCCTGCGATCACGCCGAGTGGAACTCGCCGGGTGTCACCGAACGGCAACGGCTCTGGCAGCGCGAAGGGTGGAACGGGGACCAATTCCAGGGTTTGCGCCGCTGGCGCAATCTCGGTCCTTCCGCCATCGGCGTGCACGGCAACATGCGGTACCTCGGTGGCGTCGACGTATCCCGGCGTGAACACGCCGTACACCTGGCCGTCGCCCGGTGGCGAGGTGCTCGTGAAGCCGGGATAGCTTGCGAGCGCGAGTTCGACAGCGGCGGAGGAGAATTTGCGGCCAACGTTGGCGGGGTCGGGATCGCGAACGACACACCGGAGCAGGGCGCTTGCGGCTTCCTCGGTGTCGGCGTCGACATGGTCGGTGCGCGCCAGCGTCCACTCCATCTCGACGGGCTTGACCGTCAGGCTGGTTTCCAGTTGCCTGCGCACCAGCTCGGCCTTCGCGTCGATGTCGAGGCCAGTCAGCACCAACGTCATCTCGTTGCGGAAGCCGCCGATGTTGTTCAGCGACACCTTCAACGTCGGCGGTGGCGGCTCGCCCTTGACGCCGCTGATCGTCACCCGGTCGGGCCCGTCGTCGGACAACTCGATGGTGTCGACGCGCAGCGTCACATCGGGATTCGCGTAACGCGCACCGCTGATCTCGTAGAGCAGCTGGGCTGTGACGGTGTCGACGGTGACCGCGCCGCCCGTGCCCGGATGCTTGGTGATCACCGAGGACCCGTCGGCGTTGATCTCGGCGAGCGGGAAGCCGGGATGTGTCAGATCGGCGACCTCGGTGAAGAAGGCATAGTTCCCGCCGGTGGCCTGTGCACCGCACTCGATGACGTGACCGGCAGCCACCGCGCCCGCGAGCGCGTCGTAATTCGTTGGTTCCCAGCCGAAGTGGGCCGCGGCGGGCCCGACGATCACCGATGCGTCGGTGACGCGACCCGTCACCACCACGTCGGCGCCGTCGCGCAGGCAGTCGGCGATGCCCCACGCTCCGAGGTACGCGTTGGCGGCCAACGGTGTTCCGAACCCAAGCTCCTCGGCCCGCCCGACCAGGTCATCGCCCTCGACGTGGGCGACGTTGACCGAAAGACCGAGCCGCTCGGCCAGCGCACGGACCGCGGTGGCCAGTCCAGCGGGGTTCAACCCGCCGGCGTTGGCGACGATCCGCACCCCGCGATCGAGCGCTGTGCCCAGGCAGTCCTCGAGCTGGATCAAGAATGTCTTGGCGTAGCCGCGGTCCGGCGACTTGGCGCGGTCGCGGGCCAGGATCAGCATCGTCAGCTCGGCGAGGTAGTCGCCGGTCAGGTAGTCCAGGTCGCCGCCGGTGAGCATCTCGCGCATCGCCGCGAGCCGGTCGCCGTAGAAGCCCGAGCAGTTGCCGATGCGGACAGAGTCCGTCACGCAGGCCTCCCATCAGAAGTCGAGCAGCCAACCAGTTGGTAGGTTAGCGGCTACCGGCGGTATCGCGTCAAGGCGCTCCCTGTTTTGGACACTACGCAGATCAGTGCGCCGCCAGTTGCAGTCCGAGTGCTGCGGCGGCGAGGACCATCAGCACGGCGGGCGTCCCTGCGTTCTTGGTGTCCTTGGCGCGGACATGAAATCCGATGGCAAGCGCAAAGTACGGCACAAGGCCGGCCGCCGCAGCGATTCCGGGAAGCGCCCACCAGTTTCCGATGACCAAAGCGGCCGCCGTTGCGATCAACAGCGCCGCCAGGGGGTTGAGCCACTTCTCGGACAGTCCTATGCGCCGGTAGTCCTCGACGACCTTCGGTCGGTGCGTCAGCTTGAGGACGGCCGAATAGCCGATCAACGCGGCGAGCAGGCTCGAAATGACTATGTATGCGACAACCATGGTTTCAATCTATACATTTGTGTAGATTGAAAGACAAGACCCGTCGAAGGAGCGATCGCATGAGCCCGCAACGCAGCAACCACGATCAGCTCATCGAAGGTGCGCTTCGCTGCCTGGAGAGGCTGCCTGCCGAGCGGATCACCGCCCGCGCCATCGCCGACGAGGCCGACGCAAACCTCGCCTCGATCGGCTACCACTTCGGGTCCAAGGACGACCTCGTGACCGCCGCCGTCATCGAAGGACTCGACCGGTGGCTCGACGAGATCGAAGCGATGCTCGGCGATCTTCGGTCAACCAGCGCCGCCGAGCGTTTTCGCCGGGCCAGCTTTGTCATCGAGGAAACCCGGCAACGGCACACCGGACTGGCGCAGACCTTCTTCGCAGCGGTGGCCAAGGCGCCGCACGACGCCCTTATCCGCGAGCAGCTCGCCGCCGGTTTCCGCAAGACTCGCCCCGCCGTTGCCGCCCTCCTTGAGCTCGGAGACGACCAAACAGGGCTCGACGCCGGGGGTCTGGCGCTCGCACAGTTCTATGGGTTGTTGCTTCAGACGATGCTCGACCCCGCGCTTGCAATTGACGGCGAGCGATTTCAGCAAGCCCAGCAGCGGCTCTCTCGACTCGCGCCTGCCGAGCGGCAATGACGCGAACGGTGGTGGCGGCGCTGCCGCCGATACCCATCGGGCGCGGGCCGCGCGGCCGGCTCGTCGGCGCGCAGCGTCGCAAGCGGCTTGCCGTCGTAGCCGTGTTGTGGTGCATCGCAATCGCTCTGACGGCGCAGAACCTGCCGCTGCAATGGAAGGCGCTCGGCGCCGGACTGATCTTCCCTGGTGCCGGGGAGCTCTACCGCGGCCACGTGTGGCTCTTCGTGGCGGTGCTCGCGCTCACCGCGGTCGCGCTGTACCGAATGTGGGTCATGGCAGATCACCTCGCGCTGCCGGCGATATACCTGGGCGCCGCGGTAGCAGCCGCGCTGTTGCCGGGCGATGCCTCTTGGCCGTGGGTCACGTGGGTCGTGCCGTGCGCCGCCGTAGCGGGCCTCGCGATTAGCGAAGCGCTCCAATGGATTTCGTATCTACGGGCGCGGCGGGTAGGACGGCGACGCAATGCGTACCTCGCGCGACGTCCTGCCATGCGCCATTCGTCGAGCAGGCCGCACGTCGTGGAATCGACCGAAGATGAACTGCGACTGCAAAGATGGGTTCTCGACCACGCCCTCCAGCCGTTGGATGACTGGGATGTCTACGACTGGTCTGAGAAGGCGCAACGAGATCCCCGCAGCGTCCGGTATCAACTCAATTGGCTGCAGTGGGCGCTGGCGATTGGCCAGTTCACCCGTACGCCAGCATTTTCCGGCTACGTCGCCGAGGGTCAACGCCGACTCATCGAACGCATGCGTGACCGGCGCATCTGGGGGTATTGGCGCAGCGAGAACATCGTCGGCAACCTCGACTTCAGCGCCGACCCGGTCCGCAGGGACAACATCATGTTCTCCGGCTATCTGGAGTTGATGGTCGGCACCTATGCCGTGCTCAACTCCGATCGCCGCTATGACGCGCCCGGCGCACTGACGTTCGCGTTGGACGACGAACACCGATTCGGCTACGACCACGCGACGCTGTCCGACGCCGTCGAAAACAACTTCCGCACTTCGCGATTGGGACTGTTCGCATGTGAGCCGACGTTCGTGTTCCCGATTTGCAACACCATCGGACTGCTCGGCCTGGCCTATCGCGATGTGCTCGACAACGGCCAGCGGGCGGCACGGCTGCTGCCACGCTTTGCCCGCTCCCTCAACGAAGAGTTCACCGCAGCCGACGGGGACCTGCACGTCGCGCTCTGCGATCGCTATGGATTGCGAGCAGTCCCCGTCCGGGGAACCGACGTGACGGGTCAGCACGGGTTCTATCTGCGTCCGTTGCTGCCCGGCGTCAGCGAGCGGATCTGGACAGTGTGTCGGCGAGAGCTCGTAGACACCCGAGCCTTTGCACCAGATCGAGCCCGCTGGCGGTCCAACTTTCTCGGCGACTGGGGCAGCAGGAAAGCGTCATCAGCGACCTTGTACGCATCGCTGGCGTCGCAATCCCGCGAATTCGGCGACGACGACGTTCACCGTGAGGTCATCGACACGGCGCGGGAGGCGCTCGGCTGGCGGGTTGAACGCGGCGTCGGCTGCTACGAGCGGGCATCGCGGGTCGCCAACGCCCAACTCGCGCTCGCCCAACTCAATCGGTGCGACGGCTGGCTACAGATGTTGCGATCGCCGCGCCCGCACGCCTCCGACCACGGGCCCCGCCTCGCCGACGTCGCCTACCCCGACGTGCTCGTCGCCAAGGCTGTCGCCGACCACGACCGCCTTGACCTGGCGCTCTATCCGGGTGACGGACCGGGCAGGCGCTATCTGCACCTCGACCGCCTACAGCCGGGAGCCCGGTATCGGGCCGACGGCGCCGTTTCGGCCAGCGTGACGGCGGATGCTGCCGGAAGGGCCACGCTCGCCGTCGACCTGGAGAAACGGTTCGAACTGGCCGTCAGGCTGGGCTGACAGATGGTGTGTTGCGCCTTCGTCACCGCGGCACTTGGCCTTGTGCTCGCGCTCTTCTTGGGGTGGCGCGGCGATGGCAGTGCCACCGTACGGGTTCCTTCACCGTCGTATATGCCCGCGGTTTTGGAGCCCACGCTGGTCACCGGCTATCCTGAAGAGCAATTGCCGACGCCGGACTGCTCGCGCGGCGTGCACTTCAGTACCCCTATAGAGGAGAAGCTCCATCATGGCCGTGCCCAAGCGGA
>CAVXZT010000004.1:0-519025 GCA_963766465.1 uncultured Actinomycetota bacterium | reverse complement strand
ACGGAGCCCGTTTCAGCCAGACGCGCATGGGGGTCGTACGCCAGACCAGGGAGCAGAGCCGGCCGGCCAGCCGGGAGAGTTCGGCCTGCGGGGCCTGATTGTGCGAGACCCCTATGCCTCGCAGCTGTTGAACGGCGAAAAGATCTGGGAGATCCGCGGCAGACCAACCCAGATCCGGGGGCCAGTCGTCATCCTCTAGCAAGGTACCGGCAAGGCCTACGGGATTGCGAACCTGGTTCGCGTGCTTGGACCTCTCGACCTCGATGACCTCGTCGCGTCGCCAGAGGTGCCGTCCGAGGAGCGTGATGAACTGCAGCGCAACGGCTTCCATACCGAAAGACCCTAAACCATAGTTTTCACCAGTCCGCAACGGTTCAAGCATCCGATGCCGTACCGGCACCCGAACGGGGCGGTGACATGGGTCCGTCTGCCGGATTTGGATTTGAACGCCGTTGAGTGGCTTCGCGTGTGAAATGCGACGCGGTGTTCGCGAATGTGAGCGTCACCAAGCAATCGGACACTCGCCGTGTTCACCATTACTGAGGTCTCCGTTTAGCGTCGGGCGGCCAGGTACGTTTGCCCGAGTTTGGTTTGTGTCTGCTCGCCGCCAGGCGGCGGCCAGGTTGAGCTTGCGGGGTGGGTGGGCCGGGCCGCTGGCTACCGTGAACCCATGCGGCGGAGAGCCTATGTAGACAGTCACGTGCCCTTCGAGGAAGCGCTGGAGGTCGCGCTGGCGTGGGCCGGAGCAGACCGCCACCTGGCACGTCCCGGACACGCGCAGCGTCGAAGAGAACGACCTGGAGGACCTTGGACTCCCGATCACCTGTGTCTCCCCGAAGTCGCGCTTTTACGGGCGCCCGCACGGAACGGTCATCGGTGCGTTCCTCAATGTCGGGGAGGTCCTGGCGGTTGAGCGTCGAGACGACGTTGACGGCATCGCGGTCATGCAGGCCCATGGGCGAATCTGATACGTGACATCGGTGCCGAGTCCCACGCACCGTGGATAACGGCCTTCGAGGTGGAGGCGCTCACAGAACAGCAGGTGCCGCCGACACCCGAGGCCTCAGCTCCGTTGAAGGCGGCGGTAAAAGGGTTGGACGGTAACAGCCAATCCACAACCAAGGCCTCATCGACAAACGCGAGCGCTCGGAAGTCGTGCAAGCACTGACCTACCTCCTCGACCACGGGGTCAAGCTTGAACCCGACGGCCTCATGGTGGAGGCGCTGCGGAACGAGTGGGGCGGACAAGGACCCGAGCAGCTCCACGACATCGCAGTTCAGCTCGCCAAAGGCAAGAACCTGAAGTTCGACAAGCGCATCCGCCCCGAGCGCCTCGAGGAATGGGCCAGCGCGAAATAGGTTTCCTGACGCGCAATGGCAAGGTGTCGGCGTGACGCGCCTTAGTTGGGGACGTAAAACTCGTTATTGCGTTGTCGCACAAGCGGTGTCATGCTCGGCGCGTGTGGCGATAACCGTCGGCCATGGCGAAATGGTATCCAGGAAACTGGCCGGTCTGCGGTGGAAAACGCCTTCAGGTAACGCGCTGGCCAGGCGGAAATGTTGACGCAACCAGCATCTTCCACGGGCGTGTGAAGGACTAGCTCCCGGCATGCCTCAGCTGGCCGCGCGGAGCTTTGCGTACGTGGCGGGCGTGAGGTCGTCAGTGTGCAAGACGGTGAGTTGGCCTGGCCTGATCCGCTGTTCGTATGCAGTGATGACTAGGCCTACGCCGCCGGCTGACGGCACGAGGATCGCCTGGGCGTGGAGAAACCAAGCGGCGTGGCCGACTTCTTGACATGCCGTCCAGTCGTCGCTGGTGAGGTCGGCTGGTTCGAGGCCAACTGTGAGTTGCGCTGCGGACGTCCGTAGGTCGAGCACGCTCAAATCGTTGGCGGTGATGTTATGCAGTTTGTGTGGTGCTCGCAGCTTGTTCTGCGGGGTCGTTGAGGCGACTGCGGCCGCGCGTTCGAGTTCGACCATGCACGCTTTCTCTGAGTCTGACAGGTAGATCGCTGAGAACAGTCCCCGCTTGTTCCAGCGGCCACCGAAGCGTCGCGCTCCCTCACCTGAGAGAGGGTCCCGCATTGCCGATGTGTAGCGAAAGCAGGAGCCGGACCATTGCTGAGTTCCGAGTGAGTCGACGCGTTCGACGAGTTCGTCGTCGAGCGCGTCGCTCACACGAACACTCCCTCGGCCATCGCGTCGATGAGGTCGAGAACGTCCTTGAATTTCCCTTCGCGGATCAGATCCGCAGGCTTGCGATGCCCGAGCAGTCGATTGGGCGAGAACATCCAGACGTTGGCGTGGTCGGCGGGTAGGACTTCGGTGACCGCTTCGGCGACGTAGGCCAGCTCGAGTAGGCGCTCCTTATTAAGTCGTTGCGGCACGACGTCGCCGGCGACCCACCGTGCCACTGACCGGGGTGAGGCGTCGACGATGTCGCCGACCTCTTCGTTTGTCAGGCCGAGCCCGTTGATTGCTGCCGAAACCTTACTGGCAAGCGCTCCCGCACCCTCGCGCATTGTGTGTCTTCTTTCTGTCGCATCTCTGTCATGTATTATGGCACAGACGACAGACAGGAGGGATGGCGATGGGCGTCGAGTTCCGAATCTCCAGAAACGACCAGAGAGCCGATCGAAGACTTCCTAGCCCGCCGGTCGGACGGCGTCACCGCGGTCAGCCTCGACACCAAGGCGGGTCCCACACAGTTCAACGCCGCCCGCGCAGCGCGCGAAGCAAACATTGCCGTGTACTGGGAGCCCGGCACCGAGCGCCTTGCAAGCATCGGCTACAACCACGACCAGCATCCCTTGTGGGGAGGTCAGCCGTTCGACCCCGCGGCCCTCGCCACGTCATCCGACGAAACTGACCGCCTGGTCGAGGCCACCATCGCCGCTCACCCCGAAACTGTCACCCATGTGACAGCCCCACACTTCTATGCCAACGACGCCGCGACAGCCCGGCTCAACGTGGCACTTGCAGAGCGCACCCACGAGCTTCACCGCGCGCAGCCGACCCGCGCAATCCTGACCATCTCAGCCCGAAACGCCGTCCATCTCATCGTCGATTTGGACCTCGCCGCGGAGTATGCACGCGCAGGCGTGGAAGCAATCGAGATCCGCCTCTCCCCCTTTGGGGGCGAAGATGTGAGCCTGTCACGAATCCGAAACGCCTACGCAGTACTGGAGAAGTTCCGGTCCCAAGGCATGCGCGTCACGGTCGGACACTGCGGAACGATTGGCTTGGTTGCCGTTGCAATGGGACACGCCGACGCTCACTCCCTTGGTGTCGGCTACCTGGAAAAGGTCGATCACTCCGCTGCGATCAACCGGCAGGCGCGCCCACCAGCGGCAGACGCTGAGCGCCGCGGCCCCACCGCCGGCGTCTACCTGCCCGGAATCGCGGCCACGGTCCCCCGCAAGCTGGCTACCGCGCTTCTCGAAAACCGCGAGATCCGAAGCCGACTGGCGTGCCGCACGGGCACCTGTCGCAACAGCATCCTCGAGCCCGTTGAGTCCGCGCGCATGCATTATGTGCATTCGCGTGCCGCCGAGATGGCCAGCCTGCTGGCTCGCCCGAAGCCATGGCGCGCGACGCTCGAAACCGAACGGCTGGCTGAACGGCTGCAGCTGCGGGAACGAGTCAACAAACACTGCTTGCCATCCGGGGCATCCAAGATCGAAACACGCACCCTGCGTAGCCTTCTGGACATCTTTGAGGACCGCCAGCAGGCCGCGTCCTAACTAGATTGCGACCGCGCGTAGCTCTCACGGTCGCAATCACCGTCCACACGGTTAGTCGCCGGGCAAAAACACGCCGGGACCCCTTCAAATCCCAGTGCGTTGGCGAGCGAGATCATCGCCGCGTGCGTATCAGCTAAGTCCAGTAGGCGGGTAGTGATTGCATGTGGTCCTTGTCGCCGTGCTCTAATGCAGTCAGTTCTTCGATAGCCGGAGGGCCTTCAAGACTCGACAATCCGTTCGTCCAGGCCGCTATTCGGCTGCGGTACCAGCCACGCCAATCGACCTCCAGCCCCCCGGCGGCCAAACCGGCGTAGTACCAGGCCCCTTCCCAGTCACGCCACCGGCGCCGGCCCTCAGCCGCCCGGTCAGCCAAATTCGTGAGCACGGGATTGCGGGCGATCGTCTCAGAGAACCTCACCACCGCCTCAGGTGCATCGGCATCGGACCCGGGCATCGGGCGCTCCGTCCGATCGCGGGAGTCGTTCAACTCCAGAAGGGCTGCGTACCAAGCATCCAGCGCCGT
Source organism: uncultured Actinomycetota bacterium (assembly GCA_963766465.1). Taxonomy (GTDB): domain Bacteria; phylum Actinomycetota; class Actinomycetes; order Mycobacteriales; family Mycobacteriaceae; genus Mycobacterium. The sequence goes on along the minus strand of CAVXZT010000004.1, from coordinate 514,759 downwards.
GCGCCAGCCCGAACCGGTATGCGGTTCCCACGGCTGACTATCCATCGTCGAAATATCGTGTACCGCAAGCTGATTGCTGTCTTCAAGGCCCGTCTCCGACGCGCCACCTATCATGTCCGTCGAGAGACCTTGACGCCAATTCGGATCCAGGGTTCCCGTGCGTGCATCCATGAGGATTGGCTTGAGCAGCATGTACCGCGCAAACCCGTATTGGTGACGCGCACTTTGCTGCCGGAGCTCCCAAATGTACGAACTACTCATGGCCGCTCTTGGTCCAGATCCTCTTCGACGCTCAGCACTGCGTTTTCGATAAGTTCTCGGGTGCCTCCTGTCTCGACTGCGATGGCGGCGTACACCATGTCGGGCAACGGAAGTGGTCGCGTCGACCAGCCGCCGATGACCTCTGCTGTCCGCGCAACCAGCCAGTGCGCTCGGTACTTGCGCAGATCGTCGACAGTCTCACTGGGCTCTCTGCCGCCGCTCATGAAACCAGGACGCGCCATCGCCACATACACGTTGAAGTTCGGGGCCTGGGCATCGTAGGCCGCCCACTCCTGCGCGCTCGGCTCAAGAGGAGAACCGCACATCGACCAGATCCGCCGAAACGCATCTGGAATCCCACCCTCCACGGCCACCGCCTGCGTGGTCGCAGCATTGAGCATGAGGGCACTGACCGCATTGACAATGCGGTCCTGATACACCGGATGAGCTTCCATCACACGCAGCAGCCGGGGATACAAGTCAGGCCACAACAAGCTCAAACGGTGAACATGTAGACCATCAAGGGTCGGCGGAGCGATGGGCCGCTCCCCCGGCCGCAGAAGCGGATTCGTCGCACGTGAGCATGACGGTGGATGCTCCACGCCCGCATCGCGCAGCACGGTTACCGCGCCGGTGGTCGCCGCGGCCACCAGCCGCCAGCCAGTCTCGGAGCGGATACGCGCATATTCGACGAGAACCCGCGCCGGATCGTGCCACCCGAACCACAGTTGGCGAAAATGGTCGTCCACCAACGGATCTGTGGCCAGGACTCGAACCGAGCGGGGAACATAAACACCGGCCGGGATAAAGCTCGCGGCGTCATTGGACGTGATGACCGTTTCGGTCCCGCTCGGCGAGCGGAAGACGCCGACCGCCCAGTCCATGCCAATGTAGTTCACCCACTCTGCGGCGTACTGGAGCTTCCACGCCAACTCCTTGGCGGCCGCCGCATCCGCCGACTCTCGGCGCTCCCGCGCCGCCGCCGTCTGCCCCGCAGCCACCACGCTCGCCGGGATCAGAGTCGCGCCCGCTCCCGCGCTCGACGGAGGTGCCGCTGAGGATGGCGCGTTGCTGCCACCACCAATCGTTCCCGCCGGCATTGTCGGCGCCGGCGGTGGAGGCACAGCGCCCGCCGGCGGCCCCATCGAACCAGGCGGCAGCATCATCGGTGCGCCGCTACCCATTCCAGCCCCGGCAGGGGCCGCTGGAGCCACCGGGGCAACCATGCCCGGCTGCGCGGCCGCCGGCGCAACGCCGCCGCCAGCCGCGGCCGCAGGCGCAGCAGCACCCCCCGGCGACAGAGCCGGAGATGGACTCGCAGCAGCGGGCGGCGGCATCGCCGGCATCCCTCCGCCGATCCCGGCACCCGTCGACAAGCCCCGAGAGAACGCCGCCGCAGGAGAACCCGCGCCAGCAGACGCCGGCACTCCACCAGCGGCTGGCAATCCTCCTGCCGCACCAGGCATTCCACCTAAACCACCTGTGGTCGGATTGGACGACAAACCGGGCCGCCCTCCAGCCGCCGGCATCTCGGCACCCCGCCGCCCATCCCGCCACCACTACCCGTACCGGGCATCGACAGCACACCACCAAGTGGCGATGCTTGGCGGGGGGTAGCCGCAGCCGGCGGAGGCGTAGAAAGCGGGAACTCCCCGCGCATGCCGGGGTGCGTACTTCCAGCCCCCACCCCGGCAGCGTCACTGTCCTCGCCGGTCGGTCCCGCGGCCATCGTGTCTCATGCGAGTACCTGGGTCCACGTCCGCATCGTGAGCGGACGCTGAACCGGCATTTTCCCCTCGTTGGCCGGGGTCGGTCGTCGTGGGATTGTCGAGGGCGTCGAGGGGTCGCGGAGGCGCAGCGGGAGCACCGCCGACGCCGATCATCCCAGTGAGCGCGGAGATGTCAGGCGCGCCAAGGCCAGTCACTGCAAATCGGACAGCGGTACTCATGGCCGCGACACCGGACTCGGTACTGTCCCGCGCGGCAGCATGGTAGCGAGCGACAATCTCTGTTCGGTCAGCATCAGGCTGTTGCAACTCGGCCTCTGCGAGGCGAACCAGGGCTGCGTGCTCCAGTGCGACCTCGGAGGTTCTGGTGGCTGCGGAGGTCGCCGCGGTGGACAGACGCCTGTAGTAGTCGGCCCCGCCAGCGGCGGCGACCTCGGCTTGTCTCATTTTGAGGTGTCCCACCTCAAATCCCGGTGAACGGGCGGCGGTTTCACGTGTTCGGTTGTCAATACGGAGCCGCTCCGCTGAGGCTTCCAGTCGTGCTGCTGTCGCCGCGTGCGCTGCTGCAAGCTGAGAAAAAGAGCTTGGATCGGGCATCTCGATGTCAGGAGTAACGATCAATCCCGCTATCCCGCTGCCGCTGGGCCACCGCTGCCATCAGCTATTTCCTGTTAGGGCTTAATGCCTGCCAACGCTTGAGCGTTGCCAGCATCGATGTCGACGAGCGTCGCTGTTGCTTGCCGATGTGCGGTGTAGCCGGCGGCCGACCTCTGATCCAAAGCGGCCACAAGAGCAGCGCCCTTCGCCGCGGCGGCCTCGAGGTCTGCCATCACCGTCGCCACGGCTGGGGCTGTTATCGGGGCCGCCTCGATGGGGGTTCCTACTACAGGGCGCTGCGACATTGGCGGATTGCGCCCTGTCCGGGTCTAGGTCTAGTTGCCGCAATTCTCATTCTCCCTTGCAGAGGGTGGTGATCGTTGATGCTGCGGTTGCCGCCCGCGTCAGATGCTGCGTTGGATACTGCGGCGGGTAAGCGCCGAGTATCGGCGTCGACCATGTCCAGGACACTGCGGCGATATTCCTCGATCGCGTCAGTCAGTTCCGGCGGAGTTGAGGGACGAATCGCGGCCTGCATTGCCGCCAGTTCAACCAGTGTCGAGGCTTGCACACGTGTAAGAGCGGCAATCGTGGCCGGATCGTCCCATGAGGGCGGCGCCGCCAAAAACGGACGTCGCTCACGGGCGATCGCTTCTGCGGCCCCCACGGCGACACTGCACGTACGACGTCGTAAGTCGGCGACTTCGTCCGGCGGGCAGTGTCGTGGGCGTTGCCTCCGCTGTTGATGGTGCAGGTAGTGGAGTTGGGGAGGAAGGCGACCGAACCAGAGCGACCGCACTAAGAACCGCGGCGACTACTCCCAAAAGCAGCGCAACCCATGAAACCCATCTCCATGACGTACGTGCGGCCGGTGTCGTGCCCACACTCATCGGATCACCGTATCTTCGGCGACCGACATCTGCCCACCACCAGAGCCACATTCGCGCGGGAAATATCCTGCACGTCATTGGCTTTGAACAAGCCAAGTAGTTACATGCACAACTATGGTTCAACAAAGGACCAATAAGTGTCAGAACTACGGTTTTGGAGACACGGCGCCACTGCGTGGCGTTTCGCCATCAGCTTGTTAGAGGAGTGCTCGGCGGCGTTCGTCCGAATCGTTCAGTGTGCACGCTTCGAATTCTCTACTTCACCAATGATATCGGCATCAAGACAGTCTTGATGATAAGTCGGGCGGAGCCTTAGTATCAAGACAGTCTTGATGGAAGGCTTCGGAGGTCCTGGCATGGATGGTTACGAAGCAGCGAGTGGTCACCGTGACTTGGTGGTCTCAGTTGGAAGCGATGGCGTTGCACTTGGGGTGCGGCTGAGTCCGGCAGTGATGGATCTGCCCGCAGAGGAGTTGGCAACGCGGATTGTGCGGCTGAATACGATGGCGCGTCTGCGCTGTCAGCTGGCTATCGACCAGAGGGTGCGGAGCGACGGCGGCGACCGGTGCGCCCTTCGGTCAGCGGCACAAGTCGCGGCCTACGCGCGGACCATCGATTTCTGAGAGGGCTGGAGCCATGGACGATGCGGCAGGAATAGCCACGCAGGTCGCGGATCGCATCGGACGCATTCGGGCCGCGGTTGACGAACTTCGAGGACGATCGCCGAGTACGGAAGTTCGAGTATCGAGCGCGGGCGGCGAAGTAGTGGTGTCAGTCGATCGCCATGGTCGGCTAGTGTCCCTGCAGCTGGCGTCGGGCTCGACAGTTCGCTTCACCTGCGAAGCTCTGGAACGTTTGATCAATGACACGCTGTGCACGGCGGTGGACCTTGCAGCGCAGCCCGATCGACAGCTGGTCTCTGCATAAGACGATCCGGCAGGGCAGTTGGAGGCCATCAAGTCACTCTGGAAGAATCCGGACTACCGGATTACGGCTACACGTCTGATGATTGAAGCGAGCCCTGGGGTGGATGAGAGCAGCGCAGTCGAGGAGTTGCTGGCGGCGCATGCCGAGATGGAGAGTTTGACGATCGCCCTTGCCGATGCGCGAGAGCGTCGACGTGCCGCCGCAAGGCGACTGCTTGAGCTTGGTCGGGGATTCCCGTGGATTGCAGCGCAACTGGGTGTGACCCCGCAGGCGGTCGACGGATTTGTGAAGTACAAGGACCGCAATCAACGCACCTAGGGTCGTGACGCTGCACCCCGTTAGCGACCTAGCCTGCCAGCTTCACGGCCTTGGTGCGGCCGCACCCTGAGCCGCGGCGAGCGCCGCCTCGTCTAGTTCGACGACCGTGCGCTTCTTGGCCCAGAGTCCAGGCGGGTAGATGTCGCGAGGTAGACGACGCCAGCCGGCAGAATCGGCGCTCCACGTACCGCGGCGTTTCGACAGCTTGACGAGCGGACGCCCCTGGAGTGCTGCGGCCCTGTTGCATGCCTCGTACCACACCACCCGCCCCTCTGGACGCAGGTTTCTCTGTAGCGCACGCTCGCCGAAGTCGACATTCGTCGGTCCTGCATCGCTCGTCGTCCTATCGTGGACGCCATGGCTGCAGCCGAGCACTTGCGTAGCGCCCTACACGTGTACAGAACTCGGACCGCGCCGACGCTCGGCATCGACGCCTACGCCCAGCAGGTCCATGAAGCCAACCTGGAGACGCTCAAGGATCCGCTCTCAGCTGGCGACGATCACGACAATCCGTGACGGCGCCGCAATTCCCTTCCGCTGACCGTGTTTCCGGATGCATAGTCGGCATCGGCCGCAGCCAAGTCGGCGCGCATATCGACTAGAAGCGCACGCACTTCGGCTTCCCCGTACGTGCGGCCAGCCGCAATGTCTTCCTCGGACTGCGCCAATGACTCCCGAATCCCGAGCACCGACAACCAGTATTCCGTCTCGCCCTCACCGCTCACGTTTCCTATTGTGCCGGAGCGATGCCCGCCATCGCCATCTCGGAAACACTGCGGCGCCAAAATGGGATGTCGTCCCTGCCTTGAATTCGCTGCGCATCGACGACAGCCGAAGACAAACGACGAATTCCCGCATCCTCCCGAACCAATGTGGCTCAGGTGGTGGACTGCGTCCCAAGCATCAGCATACGTTCTGCCTCATGCGAGATCACTTACAAACCATAGCGATTCGTCGCCAGAATGTGACGTCGGTCAGGACAGCGCCACTTGTTCGTTTCAGACTTGAGGTGGCAGCTAATCCCTATCCGCGACTCGATTCCATCCCTTCGTAGCGATGAGCTGGAAGGCCCTCGACTGGGCGACTGATATCAACGTCGGTTCGCCGACGATGAGGCTCATCCTCATTCTCCTTGCGAACAAAGCAGATGAGCAGTTTTCTTGCTTCCCGTCAGTCCGAACGCTCATGGCAGAGTCCTGCGCCGCGCGAAGCACAGTCCTCAACGCCCTAAACAGGCTTGAGCACGAAGGGCTTATCAAGCGAGTCGCTCAGTATCACGAATCAGGGGCCCAGCGATGCAGTCGCTACTTCCTCAATCATCCAGATGCGCCCCACCTCAAGGCCGGTCCAGATTCAGGACCCCCCGGTCCGCAGGGTGGACGGGCGGGGTCTCGCCCCATGACCGGGAGGGTCCAAGATCTGGACCCCCCGGGGGTCCGACATCCAGACGCCTTGAACCCTCCAGAAGAATCCCCAACCGAACCGTCGTCCTTGCTGCGATCCATGCCAGTGCCTTGGCGGCTCACCGACAGGGAAGCAACGAAGCTCTCGCCGGCAATCGAGTGCGCTCTGGCGTCGGGATGGACCGCGCAGACTCTCAAGGCACATCTGTCACGAAGTCCACAGGGAGTCCGGTACCCGGCCGCAGTCCTTGCACGCCGCCTTGCTGAGCTCCCAACGCCACCGAGCTCGTCGCTCCGACGTGGCATGCCTTGGTGCGGCGAGTGCGAAGACGATCAGTCGCGGACCATCACCATCACACTGCCGAACGGAACCGAGGCGGCAGCATTCTGTCCCCGCTGCAGTCCTCAAATGCGGCCACGCTCGGCCGTTCGAGGCGTGTCCGATTTCAACTCAATAGGGGGTGAAACAATTGCAGAACAACGTCTTTGACCAACTGCCGCTACTGCTTGCGGTCCCCCGGGCCGCGGAAATCCTGGGCATCAGCCGCGCGGCGGCGTATCGACTCGCCGCTGCGGGCGAACTTCCAGTGCGCAGGCTGGGAGGTCGTGTCTACGTCGTCACCGCTGAGCTTCGAGAGCTGGTCGCATCATGAACGGATCTGCCTCCCCGGGGACCCACCATCGGCGGTTGGTCGGACTTCTGATCGCAATGTCCGACCATCGCGGATCCGTCGTGAAGCGCCTCGGAGCAGCAGCCCATCATCATCTGAATGTTGTCGGGGCCGCGTGGCAGAAGTTGCCGTCGCGGGTCTGGGACACAACGAGAACCCAGCAGGACAGCAAATGACCACGGACGACGAATCGAAGTCCAAGCGCACCCGACGCACCGAGCCGATCACCCGACGTAATGCCAAAAACGGTGCGATCACATACACGTTTCAAGTGGACCTCGGCGCTCGACCTGACGGCTCGCGCGAGAGGCAGCGCTTTACCTTCTCGACGCTTGCCGAAGCTCGACGTGAGTACCGGCGAATCACGACTGAGGTCGCGGCAGGAACATTCGTCAAGCGGGACCGCACGACCGTGGCTGAATACCTCACTAGATGGCTCGACAGCAGACGCGATGTGCGGCCCAACACACTTGCGGGATACCGGCATTCGCTGAAGCCGATTATCGGCCACCTCGGCGCCGTGCCACTGCAACAACTACGGACGGCCGACATCGACGACCTAGTGACGTTGCGGCTCAACGGCACGCCGGTGGCCCAGCGCGACAAACGAGGCCGCCGCGCAGCTGAGGTGTTGGCGTTGTTGCGACAGCACTCCAACGGGGCGCGGTACGCCGAGATCTTCGCTGCTCTCGGCAATCCTGGCATCAAGGCCCTCGACCGACTGGTGGCCTCTGGCGAGGTCTTACGGCCCGAACGTGGCCGCTACGTCGCCGCCTGCGCCAGCGACCCCGACCGCCCCAAGGTTCCCGGCGGTGTCAAATCCCGCACGGTCGGACCATGCTCGTCTTGTTGTCGTCAGCCCTCGATGACGCGATGAGGGAGGGACTGGTAGCCCGTAACGTCGCCCGTTTGGTCAAGCGCCCCGGAGTCGAGCATCACGAGATGGCCAGCTGGACACCGGAACAGGCCCGCCAGTTCCGCGAGCATCTGCGCGACGAGCGGCTGATCGCCTGCTGGCTACTGACATTGGCAGGGCTGCGCCGGTCGGAAGTTCTCGGACTGCGGTGGTCCGATGTCGACTTCGATGCCGGCACCGTCTCGGTCGCCCAGGGCCGCGTCGTGGTCGAGGGGCAGGGCACCGTGACCGGCGATCCGAAGTCGAAGCGGTCCCGGCGGGCGTTGCCGATGCCCGCCGACGTTCTCGCCGCGCTTCGGGCCTTCAAGGTCCAGCAAGCGAGCGAGCGCCTGGCCCTCGGCGAGCGATACCCCGAAACCGGCTTCGTCGCCGTCAACGAGGACGGCTCCCCCATCCGGCCGGAGACCTACTCGGACGAATTCGCCCGGCTGGCGAAAGCCGCTGGCGTGCCCGCGATTCGGCTACACGATGTCCGGCACACCGCCGCCACCATGCTCCTCGACAGCGGCACCACACCGTCGGCGACAGCCAAGTGGTTGGGTCACGACCCGGCCGTCACGCTACGGGTGTACGGCCACGTCTACGACGACGCACTGGCGGCGGCCGGCGACGCGCTACTCGACAGGTCGAGGGCCGACGAAAATCGGTGACCTCGCCGCGGAAGCGCCGGTTGGGCAGACCAATTTCACCAATAGCCTGCACCGAACCCGAGGCGCTTTCTGAATTGCGCGATGTCGCTGTAGCCAGGTGGCGTAACGCTCGGGGTCTTAATCGGCTTGACCAATGGATCCCGCTCGGTCGCGTAGTTCTCGCACCATTCGAGCCACTCGACGGCCGTAGACCGCTCGTCATCGTTGGTGATGTGCTCAATCCGCGCAGCCATCGAACGCAAGTAGCCTCGCAGTCTGCCGACAAACTCCCACGCCTGGAGATCGGTGTTCAGCTGATCTGCGAGCACCTGGTGCGCGTATGCCTCACGAGCGAGTTCGTCTTCGCGCTCTCGTCGCTTCTGCGCTTCGATCTCCGCGAGCCGATCCGCCTCAGTACGATCCGCGTCGATGACTGCCCAGTTTTCGAAAGTGGTTAGGACATCCGGGAGCCGTGACTCCAGCCGGCGTGACTTGGTATCCGACCACGAAATCTTCGAGGAATAGCAGCTGGAGGTGTCCAAGGTGATAGCGAGGCGTTCCGAGGGAACGGGGCCGCGAGAACCGATCCCGGAGCGGGAAGAGCCGTGTTCTGACTCCACGGAATCTGTGTGCGGCGCCGCACTGTGAGGCACCCGGTCCTGAACCTGCCTGATCGCCAGCGAGCAGCTGATCTGTCCAACGTTGATCATGATGCATCCCGCCAGATCTCCGGCCTCGCGGTGATCGCGTTTCGGGGGCCGCACCACCTTATGCCCACGAGCTTCCGCCTCACGAGCGAGCGCATGCAAGAGCCGAAACGCCCGCTGCCGCAATGACGCATCGATCGAACTGAGTCGGCCCTCTTTGCCACAGCCAGTTCCACTCACCACCGCGCGGCCCGCAGCGCCGATACCACAGGGTGCCACCGTGGGTTGCGCTCAGCGGACGCGATGACAGCTGGCGCCTCGGTCTTCCATTCCGACACCGACGACAACCGCAGCTTGATATGGAACGGCTTGACTCGTTCAATCATGATCACTTGCTGGCCGTTCGGCGCCATCCGCCGTCCATTGATATGGCCTACCAGGGCTCGATAGTTGGCCTTGTCGTCGCGGACGTCGCGTTCCACGACGCCGCCGGCATCAATGATGTCCTTCAACAGCTTTCGCGCGGCCGCAAGCCCATCACGCGAGGCTGACGGATTTCGCTTCGGCGGCAGTTTTGGCTGCTCCGGAAAGATTGCCGCTGTTCGCGACATAGGCCCCCTTGTCTGCTGGCGAAGCGCGCGTGGCTGATATACCAGTGCTCAGGCGGGCAATCGCCGCGCTCGGGGATATACCAGCTGACGTCGATCTACCCTTGAAGGGCACTACAGTCTCTCTGCATTGCCCGTGGATGGCTCAACGTACTAGCCGCAGTGTAGTCGGCCCCAATTAAGCTGTCCACCAGCATCTTTCATGGATAATCGTTATTATCCATGAACGTCGGTCCCGGCATACTTCCACGGCGTCCACACCGACGGATCGGGCGGTTACCCACGCAATGCCACCGTCCCGAACGCAGCGCGTTTTCGGCGACGGTCTCGGCGTGCATCAGTCCCCAGACCACCACACGAGATTGACGAGTCGTCCGATCGGGCGCAGAGCCCCGCTCTGTAGCCGGACCGCTGCCCGTCAAATGCTCAGTCCACCTTGTCGCGGGGGCGGGACTCGACAAGTCGACGGGTTTCGGGTGACGCCCCGGCGGCGAGCATGGCGACAACGAGGTCGACGAGCTGACTGATGAAGACTCGGTCGTCGGTGTGCGGCGCGGTCGCGGCTCGACGCGCCAATTCGCCGATCACAAAGCGGATGACGACAAGCCGTCGGTGCAGCCGCGCAGCAGTCGGGTCGAGAAACGGGTCGACGAGCTGGCGCCAGCGGGTGATGCTGTCGCTGCAATCTGCGAGTTCCTCAGGCGGAAAGATGGGCTGACGCCGATTCATCAAGTCGGCATAGATGCTCAGATATGCGCCACCTCCGTTGGCTTCAGCCAGCTTCGCGGCCAGCGGTAGGACGAGTGCTTCGGCGAGAGCGCGTAGATCCTGCTCACCGGTGGCTTCATAACGGTCGAGCAGTGCATGGCGGCGCAACTCGACGTCATAGCTGTGCTTCTCAAGCAGCGCCGTCAGCAAGCCGTTGCGGTCGCCAAAGTGGTACTGCAGCGCGTTGACGTTCTTCACCCCGGACGCCCGCTGAATCTCGCGCAGGCTCACGGCATCGATTCCCTGCCCGCCGTAAAGCTCCTCGGCGGTTGCGAGCAAACGTTCGCGTGTTCCCATGACCTGCCCATACTACGGATTAATGCATCCGCATTGTAATCCAATGCATACATCTTGTACCGTTTCGATCGTGGTTGAGCTCATGGGCGCGTCCGTCGACTGGACGGTGGTCGAGCGCTGGCTGGCGACCAAAAGCGTGGCCGACGGCCGGATCACCGACATCGAACAAATCGGCGGCGGCACACAGAACCTGATGTTCAGGTTCCGGTGCGGCGACGCCGGGCTGGTGTTGCGACGCGGCCCTCGACACCTGCGCTCGCACACGAACAATGCACTGCGGCGCGAGGCCAGGGTGCTCAGCGCACTCCCGAAAAGCGCCGTGCCGATACCGCACTTGCTGGCCGCCGAGGCCGACGAATCGCTCCTCGGATCCGCTTTCTATGTGATGGAGTCCGTCGACGGTTTCAACCCCACCGTCGCCCTGCCGATGTTGCATGAATCGAACCCAGAGATACGACGGGCGATGGGATTCGAGGCGGTAAAGGCCCTGGTCGCGCTCGGTGCGGTCGACGCCGAGCAGATCGGCCTCGCCGACCTCGGCAAGCCCGAAGGGTTCCTGGAGCGCCAAGTGCCACAGTGGCTCGAAACACTCGACAAGTACACGGAACTCGACGGCTACCCGGGCCATCAACTGCCACACATCGCCGAAATCGCGAGCTGGCTAACCCAGCACAACCCTTCGTCGTTCCGGCCGGGCATCATGCACGGTGACTTCCACCTCGCAAATCTCATGTACCGCAACGACGGTCCCCGGGTCGCGGCAATCGTCGACTGGGAGATGTGCACTATCGGAGACCCACTGCTCGACTTGGGATGGCTCCTGGCGACCTGGCCGCAGGACGGTGCAATCTCCCTGCCCGGCACCGGTATAAGCGATCTGCCTACCCGAGCCGAACTGATCGCACACTATTCGGAGACCGCGCAACGATCGGTCGACCACGCACGCTGGTATGCAGTCCTGGCGTCGTTCAAGCTGGCCGTCGTGCTCGAAGGCACCCACGCGCGGGCCCACGCCGGCAAGGCCCCCAAGGCCACTGGCGACCTCTTACACGCCACGGCGATCGGGTTGCTCAACAATGCAACGATTTTCATCGAAAGTGGGCTATGACGTGACTGATCTTGATCTGTCCGGCAAGGTTGCGATCGTCACCGGCGGCAGCCGTGGACTCGGCCGCGAAATGGTGCTGGCGTTCGCCGAGCACGGCGCCCACGTGATTATCGCCAGCCGCAAGCTCGACAACTGCGAGAAGCTGGCCAACCAAATTCGGGAGCGTTTCGACCGCAGGGCATTGCCCGTCGCGGTCGATGTCGGCGACTGGAATCAATGCGATGCTTTGACCGAGGCCGCCTACGCAGAGTTCGGCAGGGTGGATGCTTTGGTCAACAACGCAGGCATGTCACCGCTGTATCCGAGCGTGGACCAGGTCACTGAAGCGTTGTACGACAAGGTCTTCAGCACCAACCTCAAAGGCCCGTTTCGGCTGTCGGCGACGATCGGCACCCGAATGGCCTCCGACCATGGCGGCTCGATACTCAATATCTCCTCGGTCGCATCCATCCGACCGAACGCGACCATCCTTCCCTATGCGGCTGCCAAGGCCGGCCTCAACTCTCTGACCAAAGGCCTGGCACAGACATTCGCGCCGAAGGTCCGCGTCAATGCGATCATGTGTGGCACATTCAGCACCGACATCTCCAAGGCGTGGTCTGTCGAGTTCATCGATGCGATCGGAGCGCAGACCGCGTTGGGTCGCGTCGGGGCTCCCTGCGAAATCATCGGAGCTGCATTGTATTTCGTATCAGACGTGAGCAGTTACACCACTGGTTCCATACTTCGAGTAGACGGAGGAATGAGATAGCATGTGGGACTTCAGCACCGACGCCGAGTTCCGAGCGAAGCTCGACTGGATGGACACATTCGTCCGCGAAGAGGTTGAGCCACTCGACCACTTTACTCATCAAGATGAGCACACGGTCTATGCGCCACTTTCTCCAAACCTGGCCAAGATCGTGCGGCCGCTGCAGGACAAGGTACGCGAACAAGGCTTGTGGGCATGCCATCTCGGGCCGGAGCTCGGCGGTCAGGGCTATGGCCAGGTAAAGCTGACGCTGATCAACGAGATCTTGGGCCGCACGGCATGGGGTCCGATCGTGTTCGGATGTCAGGCACCCGACACCGGCAACGCCGAGATCCTGGCGATGTTCGGCACCGACGAGCAGAAGCAACGCTATCTGCAACCACTGCTGAATGGACAGATCTTCTCGGCGTTCTCGATGACCGAACCCCACGGCGGCGCCGACCCGCGGCTGTTCCGCACCCGCGCGCTGCAGGACGGCGACGACTGGATCATCAACGGGGAGAAGTACTTCACCTCCAACGCGCGCAACGCGTCATTTTTCATCGTCATGGCAGTGACGGAACCGGAGGCCGGACACCGCGAACGGATGTCGATGTTCCTGGTGCCCGCCGAAGCGCCCGGCATCGAACGGATCCGCGAAACCGGCATCATCGGCGATCCGCTGGGCGTCGGCAACCACCCGCACGTCCGCTACACCGACGTCCGCGTCGGATCCGACGCACTGCTCGGTGAGCGCGGCAAGGCCTTCCACATCGCACAGGCCCGCCTCGCCGGAGGACGCCTACACCACGCCATGCGCACGATCGGCCTGGCCAAGCGCGCATTCGACATGCACTGCGAACGAGCGTTGTCCCGAAACACATTCAACGGGACGCTCGCCGACAACCCCGTCGTCAAGGCCGGCATCGCCGACTCGTACATTCAGCTTGAGCAATTTCGCCTACTGGTGCTGCATGCCGCTTGGCAGATGGACACCCATGGTCCCGTTGCGGCCATGCCGCACGTCTCCGCGTGTAAGGTCGCCATGGCCCGCGTCGCCCACGACATCGTCGAACGTGCGATTCATTTGCACGGCGCGCTCGGCGCGTCGAACGAGACCCCCCTGGCCCGGCTGTGGCAAGCACTACCGACGCTCGGGCTGATGGATGGGCCGACCGAGGTGCACCAAGACGTCATCGCGCGCCGGGTGCTCAGCACCTACTCCCCCGCGCAAGGCGACTGGCCAACCCAATTCCTTCCCGACCTGGCCGCGACCGCCAATCAGCGATACGCCCACACCCAGGTCGCCGCCGGCACTGTCCGGGACCTCGCTTAATATCGGCAAACTTGGCGTGCACGCACGTGATTCCCCCGAAGAACTTGGCGTGCATTACTTCTCGCCCCCGCTGCCTCTTCAGTGAATCAGCCGCTCAGCTTGCCGGCGAAAATTCCTCCGAGCTCTTGGTCGTCGCAGTCCGTGCGAGCGGAAGAGCAGCGGCAGACGTCGACGCATAGCGGCGGTAGCCTGTCCGCATGCGTTTCGGGGATAAACCGTTGCGGATCCGTTTTCGTTCGATCCCCTGGTGATGCGCTCCCCTTCGCACAAGTCGCCGATGCGCCGACGTCGGCTCGGGGCTGGCACGGTCATCAAGCCGTCGGTGGTCTTCGAGTAGACAAAGTGAGTTCGACCTCTAAACCGGCCGGGACGCAAACATCTACATGACCACCTCATCACATTCAGGCGGGTCGCGCGCGACACGCGATGGTGGCTACGCTGGCGACATGAAAAAGGCGGAGCGGGCTGACGGGCCCAAGCGCCAGCGCAGACTTCGCGCCGCCGTTCGCCGCGAACTGATCCTCGACGTAGCGCTCAAGATGTTCGCGCAGCACGGCTACCGAGTGGGTATGGACGAGTTAGCCGAGGCATCGGGTGTTACCCGCACTGTGCTGTACTACTACGCACCGTCTAAGCTCGACCTTTTCCAGGCGGTCGCCGAAGCTCAGCTCACGGTGCTGCTGAAGTACGTTGCACCTGCCATGGCGAGTGACGGAACAGTGTACGAGCGGCTGCGGGCAACCCTTGATGCAGCGTTGCGGTTTGCCGATGAGGAGCCGCTGGCGTGGCAAATACTTTTCGTGCGGCTCAATACGGACGAACCCGACCTCGCCCCGGTACGTGATCGTGTGCACGACAACGTGATTAGCGCAGTGGCGGGATTGGTGCGCTCCGAACTCGAGGCGGTCGGCGTCGATCCCAACACGGTGCCCGGAAGGATCGCGGCAGAGATCTTCGCGGGCGCGATCTCGACAGTCCCTAAGTGGTGGGCGACCCATCCATCCGCCTCGCGCGAAGCCGTACTCGACGCGATGACTGACATGCTTTGGCACGGTCTTGGCGGCATGGGGCTTGTGCATCGCAATCGCACACAACCTCGCAAAACACGCGCACAGCGCCAGGGCGCCTGACGCCTCGGCGGACGTGATCCAGATAATCGACGGGTTGTCGAATGCGATAAGTGGAGTCGATTAGGTCGTCTGCCTGCCGGGCCAAGTAGCGCTCCGCGCTCGAGCCCCCGAAGTTCCGACACAGTCGTACTGCATGACCGCGTCGCCGCGACGGCCGGGGGCCTTACCGGGGCTGAAGCGTGGCTACTCGATGAGCCCACGTGCACAAATCGGCGTTGACCGGGTGATCCGTCGACAAATGCGCCACCAAGTTTGCAGCACTCCACGCTGAGCAACCGTTCGATGATCGCTCTCGCAACGACCATGACCGCGGGGTTGCCGCGCACATTGACACGAAGAAGGGTTGTGGCGCGCGCAAGCGCGCTGTTACCATTCGTCTCTAATAGACGCGCTGTCTATTAGAGGCTGAAGGGATTACCCCTCGGCCTAACTGCTATACGCGAGCGCCGCACACTACGCCGAATCACTAAGGAAGGTCACCTATGTCGGACGCGCCTGTTCCTCCGGGCTTTCGATCGGTCCCGCCGTTCGTCGGCGACACGACCATGGGATGGATTGCGACGATTCTCATGGGTACTGTTGCGATCGCATTCCTGATCCCGTGCCTAATCAAATGGCGATCGGAGAGAACCCCATTCTTGCCGTGGCTCTTGGTGGCATGCCTTGTGCCGCCGTTCCTCGCCGAGCCGATCCTGTTCGTCATTAGCGGCATCTACGTACCGAAGGAATTGCCGCTGAGGATGTTCACTGTCCTCGGCCGGCCGGTGCCATTCCTCGATATGCTCATGTATGTCTGGGCCGTAGCGTTCGTCTACCTCATGTACGACATGCTGATTCGCGGCTGGCCGAAACGATACATTTGGTATCTGGGCGGCGCATTCGCGGTCGTCGAACTACTAGCCACCGACCTCTTGCTGGTTGCGGGCAAGGCCCTCTTCTACTACGACAACCCGTTTACGTTCTTCGGGCAACCGTTCTATGTGCCGATCCAGTATGCAAGCATGGCCATCGGCGCGGCCGTGGTTATGGTCCTCGTCGTACCGCACATGAAGGGCGTGCGGTGGGCGTGGCTGACGCTCATCATCCCGATGTATGTGGTAGCCCAGGTGATGGTCACTGGAGTTCCCGCATACATCGCGATCCACTCGGACTACCCCGGGGTGGTCAATTGGGGCCTCGCAGGGCTCACGACGTTGCTGTGCTGGGCCTGGGCGTGGGCGGGCTTGAACCTCGAGCAGGTAAAGCAGCTGTCGGATCCACCCGCGGAGTCGCTGAACTTCTGGACCTGGCTAACCACGAGCGACGACACGCTCAACAGGGTGGCGGGAAGTGCGCTCACGGCCCAGCACAGAGTTGGAGCGCCGCGATGATCCGCGCAAGTTGCGTCGGGAACGCGAAACAGTTGTGGTCGCGCGCTCGGGGCCCAGCCGCCCGCGAACATCATCCTCGGTGATTGCTCGACGCCGTATCGGGCGGGCGCGCACCTCAGGTTCGCGCCCGCCCAGAGCTTTTTGGCGGCTTATCTCGCGACCGCCGATCGGTTGGGGCCGGGTGTCGCACCGGCGTGACCCGGCACAAACGTCGGGTGTTAGGCGCTCACATTGCTGCGGTTAGACGTCCGGTCGTCCTTAATCGCCATTGCCATCTTCATGGGCCGACAACCGATCTGCCCGGTCCGCGTCAGCTGTTTCCGCATTAGGAACAAGTGGTGACAGCGCGAATTCAACTGTCGCGCGCAAGCATTGCTCGGGAGGCGACATAACCGTCATGATCGCCGTACGAGCTAGTAGATCAGCGGCCAGTTCTGGATCAGTTTGTCGCAGTTGCTGCGTGTCGATCGCCATCTTCACCATAGGTAGCGCAAGCTCCGACAACCGGTGGACCATCAACTGAATCCCACCCCTGGAAATCCATTCCCCCACCGCTTCGGGCTCATGTTCGAAAAACCTACGAAGCAGGGGATTTTCGATTCGCGTCGCCCCTCCACGCACGATCACGTCGACGCAAGCGTCCGACAAGGCCTTTCCGCCCAGCATCGCCGCCTCCACATCGTCCAGGAACCGGTTGGCGATCCGCGCTCCGGCCAAGACCAACGCTTCCTCGACCGATCCGACTTGGCGATACAGCGTGGTGCGCGCGACATTCATCTCACGTGCAAGGTCTGTCATCGACGCGCGACGCAAACCGTACCGACTCACACAGCGTTCAGTCGCATCCAGCAGCGGATCCATCGACGCCGGCGGACGAGCAATCCCGCCGATTCCCACAAGCGCATCAACGAAAGCCGCCACGCGATCGGTACCGGTGGTCGAGCTCATCGCGGCATGCGCCATGGCCGATACCCTTCCAGCGAGACAACCTCCCAGACCAGAAGCCCGATACACATAGTACAAATTATGTAGCGAGCAGAGCCTACGGCCCTCGGTACGGATGCTGAGAGAGCCAACCACCCCGGACTGCCCGTGGACGAATCGGCGAATTCCGGCGCGACGCAGCCTGTCGGCGACACAACCTCGTGTAGGACTTCGATGTGCAGGATCCTACCTGATTAGCCGACAATCGCTACACTTTCTGACTAGCATGTAGCGAATGATCCTTGCCAAGTGCTACACGTTGTGCCTACTCTGTAGCGCAAGCGGCTAGCGGCGCGCACTCAATGCCCAGACCCGCGCACTCGATGATGAGGAGACACGATGGCGGCACCCACCAGCGACAATCGCACCCACCCGCAAGATTCCGTCCCGACCCCATCGCGGCTGGCGCCCGATCTCGACAACTACTCGAAGGCCCATCGCCCCCACATCGCCCTGATGGACGACTACTTTCGCAAAATCCGTGCTCAGGAAGAGTTGTACGTCAAAGCCGGCTTCCCCGCCGAGGGGCTAACGGACTTCCTCGATAAGTGGTTCGAGGCTTGGACACAGGACGTCGTCGCGCTGCGTGAGTGTTTCACCGACGACATGGTGTATGCGGACCCCACGACCAGCGGCCGAGACTGGAAAGCCGGCCGTCTCGAATGCGACCTTTACAATCTAGCATTCAGATTCATGCCCGACATGGCGTTCTACCCCCAGGACGACACCTCGCGCGCGTTGCCGTATTACGACTTCCTCGACGATGACGTGCGCATCACGGTGCCTTGGCGGTTGATCGGGCGGGGCCGGTTCACGCTGCGCCCCATCGACGTTGTTGGCGTAGATCGCTACAACATGGTGCGTGATCCCCAGCGCGGCTGGCTGATCTCCCGCATCGACACCGACGGCGACATTCTTGGCTTAATAGGCCAACTACTGCCGATACCGATCCGCGCACCCCGACAGCGCACCGTGCAGATCCTGTTCGGTCTAGCTCAGAAGCTGTTCCGTGGACTGCGCGGCCCCAATATACGGCCGTTCGCACACGAACTGACTGCCTAAAACACAAGGGAGCCTTCATGACAGCTGCACCCGCATGCCCCTGGCCCGGACAGTCCGCCGCGCCCGACCCCGCGATCCGAACCAGCACCGGTGACCGATTCGGCGATATCTTCCGCTTGACACGCGCGCCCTTGATGACGCTCCGCCGCGGCTCCGACCGACGGATCCCCGGCCCAAAAGGGTTACCCGTCATCGGCGTAGCACCCCAACTCGTGCGCGACCCGTTCACCTACCTGCACGAAGCCTCCAAGAAATACGGCGACGTATTCCGCGTCCCCGTACCCATCCACGACCTCGTCATCACCAACCACCCCGATCTGGTCCGGGACATTTTCCACGACCGCGATGAGCGTTACGGAATACCGACGTATCCCGAATTCTTGAGGTCCCGCACCGGAATAGGTTTCCCGTTTCTGAATGGGGACGCGTACACCGAGCGGCGCAACATCATCACTCCGATGTTCGGCAAGCGCACTCTGGCCAGGCTGGCCGACGATTTCGTCGCCGAAATGGACAAGCACCTTGCCAGGTGGGAGTCGTTCGCCGATACCCGCCGAGTTATCGACCTGGAGCATGAGATCGGCATGATCCTGCTGCCGGCATTCGTTCGCAACATGTTTTCGATGCCTCTGACTGACGAGCAGATCCAGACGTACGACCACGATTTGCGTGAGGTTCTCGCCGCGAATGCGTCAGTTCTGTGGACTCGGCGGCCACCAAACATCTTGCCGATCCCCGGAGTGCCGAACCTGATTACCTCAGTTCGTCGGATGTGGGGGGCAGTCAACAACATATTGGATCAACGCGCCGACAGCGGTGAAAAGCGCAATGATCTTTTGCAGATCCTTGCCGATGGCCGCCTGCGGGACGGTACTCCCATCAGCCGCAAGGATATAGCATTCGATACGGTGGGACTCATGGTCGCGGGCTATGACACCGTGGTTGCCGTGTTGGCTTGGATGTTCTCGCTACTGCCCACTAACCCTCAAGCACAACAACGACTTTACGACGAAGTCGACAGCCTAAACGGCGAAGCACCGACAGCCGCCCACCTAGATAAGTTGGTCTGGGCCAAGCAGTGCTTCGATGAGGCCCAACGCCTGCAGGGCGCCCCACTCAACGGGCGCTTCTCGAAAAGAGACGACAACCAACTGGCGGGCTTCCACATTCCCAAGGGCACGATGGTCGGTGCCTGCTTGACCTCGCTGCATCGCGACCCCCGATGGTGGGCCCGACCGGATGTCTACGATCCGCATCACTTCGACAAGGACCAAGTCGCGGCGCGGCCAAACACTGCGTTCATCCCATTCGGCACCGGGCCGCACCAGTGCGTTGGCATGGCCATGGCCTACCAGAACGGGCAACTACTTACGGCACTGATTCTGCAGCGCTACCGCATCCACCTACAACCCGGCTGGGCACCTAAGCACAAAAACACCATGTCCGTCACCGTCAAAGGCGGCGTCCCTTGCACAATCACTCGTCGATGATGAATCGCGAGCCCGTCGGTCAGCGAGAGTCAAGCTCGGATAGCTTGCGCCGTATGAGCTTTCCCGACGAAGTTGTGGTTAAGTGGTCGTCGAATGCGACGGCGCGGCGCCGCTTGTAGGCAGCGAGATGCTCGCGGCAGTGGGCGAGTATCGATTCTTCGGCCGGGACGTTCGCCGGGTTTGAAGACACATCAGCGACAGCGATTGCGCTGCGGTTCGTTGGGGCCTCGGTCTGATTCGCCGCCGTCATCGGTCGTTCGTGACGATGATGGCACTGGCGGGGCACTCGAATGCGGCCCTGTCGACGGCATCATGATGTTCGGAGGGCACGGCGATTGGCCCGGCGGTTTGCTGGTCGCCCGACCGCAACGCGGCGATCCCGTCCGGCGCCTCCACGAAGAGTGCGGGCACTCGACGGATGCAGTGGCCCGAGGCCACGCACAGGTCCTGGTCAATCGCGACAGACGCCCCGGTCATGTCCAAGCGCCCTCAACAACGCGGCCCGGAGCGGGCATCATGCGGACTCCTGCTTGCGGGCTTCGATGCTCAGGGGACGGGCCGAGGTGGTGCAGAGCTTCATGCATTGCCTTCCTACAGGCGGTGATGCGGCACAGCCGGAAACACTTCTCAGACGGTACCGCAACCCACTGACGTGTCAAGTCAGTGACTTTTTAAAGTCACTGACTTGCGTAATGTACCTCGCAAGAAATATCGTCGGACCATGGCTTTCGCGGTCTATCACGGCTATCAGACCGCGCGTCCGGCTACGCACGACTGGAAAGTGAGACGACGTGGGACACTTCCGCAGCAATCTGCGTGACATGACCTTCAACCTGTTCGAGGTCTTCGGTATTGGTGAGCTGCTCGGCAACGGCCGATTCGCCGACCTGGACGAGGAGACTGCCCGCGACATCCTGAGCGAAGTCGCAAACCTAGCCGAGGGACCCGTCGCCGATTCCTTCGCTGACGGCGATCGCAATCCGCCGGTCTTCAGTGCGACCACGCATACCGTGACGATCCCTGAGTCGGTGAAGCGCTCGTACCAGGCGTGGATGGACGCCGAGTTCTGGAGGGTCGGCCTGCCGGCCGAGTTAGGTGGTCAGGACGCACCGGAGGCACTGCACTGGGCCATCGCCGAACTGGTGCTGGGGGCCAATCCGTCGGTCTTCCTCTACACCACCTGTGGGCCCTTCGCCACGGTGCTGTGGCAGAACGGCAATGTCGAGCAGAAGCACTGGGCTCGGCTCATGGTCGAGCAGGGCTGGGGATCGACAATGGTGCTGACCGAACCCGAGGCGGGCTCCGACGTGGGCGCCGGTCGCACGAAGGCTGTGCAACAGGCCGACGGCAGCTGGCATATCGAGGGCGTTAAGCGGTTCATCACTTCGGCAGTGAACGACATGGTCGACAACGTCATCCACTTGGTCCTGGCGCGTCCGGAGGGCCACGGTCCGGGCACAAAAGGCCTGGCGCTCTTCGTCGTTCCGGAATGGCTCTTCGATTCGAACACCGGAGAGCTGGGCGCGCGCAACGGCGTGTTCGTCACCAACATCGAGCACAAGATGGGTCTCAAGGCCTCCACGACTTGTGAACTCCGCTTCGGTGAGGTCGACGGCATTGCGGCCAAGGGTTGGCTGGTCGGCGACGCCCACGACGGCATCGCGCAGATGTTCCAGGTCGTGGAGCACGCCCGGATGCTCGTGGGCGCGAAGGCGATGGCGACGCTGTCGACGGCCTACCTGAACGCACTGGAGTACGCCAAGGTTCGGGTCCAGTCGACCGACCTGACCCGCTCCGCCGACAAGAGCGCCCAACGTGTCACGATCATCCACCATCCGGACGTGCGTCGATCGCTCATGCTCACCAAGGCGTATGCCGAGGGGTTCCGGGCCCTGGTCTGCTACACCGCACGTGTGGAAGACAAGGCGGTCAAGAACATCCTGCTGCCCATCGTGAAGGGCGCGACGTCGGAACGTTGCTGCGACCAGCTCTCCCAAGCCCTCCAGATATTCGGCGGCTCGGGGTACATGCAGGACTACCCACTCGAGCAATACATCCGCGACGCCAAGATCGATACCATCTACGAGGGAACCACGGGCATCCAGGGCCAGGACTTGTTCTTCCGCAAGATCCTAAAGGACCGGGGCAAATCATTCGCGGTACTGCTAGCCGAGATCGGTCAGTTCGTCGAATCCATTGCCGACGAGGGACGCCTGAAAGTGGAGAGCGAGGCCCTATCCGGGGCCGTCGCCGACCTTGACCTGATGATCCAGGCGATGTGCGACGAGGCCGCCCGGGCTTCAGAGGATGTCCACAACCTCTACAAGGTGGGGCAGAACACCACCCGGCTGCTGTTGGCGGCCGGTGACGTCATGGTCGGCTACCTGCTGCTTCGTCAAGCCGCGGTCGCCCTGAAACGGCTGGACGAAGGCGACGTGGCGGTCGCGGACCGGGTCTTCTACGAGGGCAAGCTGGCCGCCGCCCACTTCTTCGCCATGACCGTCATTCCGCAGGTCGCCGCCGCGCGGACCGTTGTGCAGAACATCGACAACAACCTGATGGACGTGCCGGAAGCGGCGTTCTGACCTTCCAGAGGCTTATGGCTCGATGGTGCCGCTGGCTGTTGCAGCCAGGTACAGGGCATCGATCTGGGCGGCATATTTCGCTGAGACCGGCTTGCGCTTGATCTTCATCGTCGGCGTCAACTCGTCGCGGCCTGGAACCCATTCCGTGGGCAAGACCGCGAATCTCTTGATCTGGGCGGGCCGCGACAGCTTCATATTGGCAGCGTCGACAGCCTTCTGTACGGCAGCGATGAGTCGTTCGTCGGCGGCCAATTCTGCCGGCGAATCGGCGGCGACACCCTGGGCGACGGCCCACGCTTGGCGTTGCTCGGGGTCAAGCACAATCAACGCGACGTTGTACGGACGCTGATCGCCGATAACCACTGCATGTCCGATCAGTGGGCTCGCGGCTTTGATCGTGCTTTCGATCTGCGAAGGTGACATGTTCTTGCCGGAAGAACTGACGATCAGGTCCTTCTTGCGGTCGATGATTCGCAGGTAACCCGACTCATCGAGGTCACCGATGTCACCGGTCGCCAGCCAGCCATCGGTGTCGATTGCCGCGGTGGTCGCATCGGGGCGGTTGCGGTATCCGCGGGTAACGCCGGGGCCGCGCACCAGCACTTCGCCGTCGCCGGCGAGTTTCACCTCATATCCCGGTAGCGGCAGTCCCACAGTGCCCAGGCGGGTCTTGCCCGGAACGCAGGCCGTTACCACGCCACAGGTTTCCGACAACCCCCACATCTCGCCGATAGGCAGCCCAATAGCGGTACAGAACTCCAGCACCTCGACTGCCGTCGGGGCCGCGCCGACGTTGACCGCGATCGCCCGGTCCAATCCGATCGATGCGCGAATGTCTGCGAACAATCGCGCGTCGGCCTGTTGCACCTTCTCGACAAGCGCGTCGGGCACTGGCACGCCGACCCGCTCCAGGCGAACCTTCGCCAAGGCGGCTTCGAGCGCACGCTGTGCTGCCTCACGCTGAAGGTCCGAAAGCGCCTCGACCCTCATGTCAATGCCGGCTTTCAGCTTCTCCCAGATTCGGGGTACCGCAAAGAACCACGACGGACGGACCGTTGCGAGCGTCTCTATGATCGCGGTCGGCTCAGCGCAGATCGTCACTCGGAGGCCTCGCATGAACGGCAGGTAGTAGTGCGCGGCCCGCTCAGCGATATGAGCTGACGGCAGCCAAGAAATGATCTCACCACCGGCGTCCGGCAACGACAGGCTTGCTTCAACGCCGCTGATCAACCCCAGCAGGTTGGAGTTCGTAAGCTCGACACCCTTTGGCGCGCCGGTTGTTCCGGACGTGTAGATCAGCGTCAACAAGTCATGCGGCTCGAGTACAGCCGCTGCCGCAGTTACGTCGAACCCGGCACCACCGGCTTCGAGGGTCGCCAGCGACATCTCGTCGCCCTCATCTTTGTGTAGGTGGCCCTCGTCTACGACGACAACAGTTGTCACGGTAGGGGATAAAGGTAGCGCCTGTCGCACGGTGTCGAGGAACGCGGTTTCGGTGATCACGACCTTTGCACCGGCATCGTTCAACAGATGCGCAATCTCATTGGGCGGGTTGGTCGCGTACATCGAGAACGGCACCGCTCCCAATGCTGTGGAGGCAAGGTCGCAGAGGAAGAATTCGTGCCGGTTGGAGAGCTGCATGGCGACGGTATCGCCCTTTGCGATCCCGAGCCGCGCAAGCCCGCCGGCGATCGCCGCTGCGCGGGAACGCAGCTGCGACCACGTCAACTCCGTGTCACGCTTCGGGTCGCGCAGCGCCACGTCGGCGTCGAGTCGATCGACAGTCGCGAGAAACGCCGCGAAAAAGCTCGCGGCGCGAAACTCCGGTGCCGGCCCACCCGACACATATCGCGCAATCGCCGAGGACGGCGTGCTCATGACTTGGCTCCGACTGCCGAGCGGGTGAGGATGTAGTCGTCGGGTTCGAATGTGCGTGTGCGCTTGGCGAAGTTCCGTGTCCAGTTCGGCCAGAGTCCGGCGTTGCGGCCGTCCGCGGTTTGGTAGTAGCTGCGGCATCCGCCGTTGACCCACACAGTTTCCGCTGAGCGACGCTCGGCTTCGGAGACGAACTCTTCCTGCTTGTCTTCACGGACCTCGATCGTCGCAATGTTTTCTCGCCGCATCGTCCGGATGGCTTCGACGATGTATTGGACTTGGCACTCGATCATGTACAGCGCTGACTGGTTGCCCGAGGTGCCGTACGGCCCAAGCGTCCAGAATAGGTTCGGAAACCCGGTGAGAGCGACGCCGAGGTAACTCTGTGGCCGTTCGTCGTACCGGTCGATCAGGCTGTTTCCGTCGCGGCCATGGATGATGACGGGATGGCGCGACGGTGCCTCGAATCCTGTTCCCCAGATGATCACGTCGACGTCGTGGTGGACGCCGTCACGGGTCACGACGCCTTCCGGCGTTATCTGGCTAATCTGAGTAGTCACGACATGCACGTTGTCCCGTGCCAACGCGGGAAGATAGTCGTCACTGGTGACGGCTCGCTTGCAGCCGAACATGTAGCCCGGCGTCAGCTGTGCTCGCAGCCTCGAGTCTCGCACCTGGCGGCGCAGCTTCGCTCGCGCAATGGTCTCGGGCAGGTGCCGGAAGATCGGACTGACGAAGTTCACCAGTGCTAGTGATTCGAGGTATGCGAAGAACCCGGCGCGCATTACGCGCTGAGTAAGGGGCAGCGCACGGAACACGGTGCGACGCCCTATCCCGATCGGGCCATCCAATCGGGGCATGACCCATGGCGGCGTCCGTTGGAACAGCACTAGTTCGGCGACGTCGGGCGCGATCGCCGGAACGAATTGCACCGCCGACGCTCCGGTGCCGATCACAGCGACCCGCTTGTTCTTCAGGTCACAGTCGTGATTCCACCGCGCCGAGTGAAATGTGGCACCGGCGAAAGATTCACGGCCCGCTATCTGCGGAATCACCGGTTTGCCGAACGGTCCCATGGAGGAAACCAGAACTCCTGCTGTCAGCAGCCCGGCACTGGTCTGAAGCTGCCACAGCCGCTGACCTTCGTCCCATCGCGCGTCAAGCAGCTCTGTTCGCATCCGGATATGGCGCGCAACGCCATACTCTTCAGACACCCACTCGATATAGCTCAGGATTTCCGATTGGGAGGCATAGAGCCTCGTCCAGTCCGGATTCGGGGCGAACGAAAGGGAATACAGTGCCGACGGCACGTCGCAGGCGCAGCCCGGGTAGGTATTGTCGCGCCACACACCGCCAACCGACTCGCCACGTTCCAGGACGGCGAATTCCGCGATGCCGGCCCTGCGTAGTTGGGCGCCGAGGGCGACACCCGCAAACCCGGCGCCCACGATGACGATCGGAATGTGCTCGGTCGCGCCATCGGGCGCGATGTCGAGCTTTCGGCCGGCAGCGGTCGCAGTCACTTCTGTTCCCGAGTCTTGGCAATGGAAGCACCCAAACCACCGGCAGCGCTAGCGTTCTGGTCGACACAGATGTTCACCAGTGCGGGCACACCGGCCGCAAACGCACGCTCCACCGCGGGGCGGATATCCTCGGGCTTTTCCACGAACTCGCCGTGGCCACCGAGTGCCCGGACCACCTCGTCGTACCGCAAGTAGCCGAGATGACGGCCGGTTTCACCGCCTGTCGGGCCGGCCGTGAAACCGGCATTGTTCATGACGATGCCGATGATGTTGAGCCCGTGGCGGATCGCCGTTTCCATTTCCATGCCGTGCCAGCCGAAGCCGCCATCGCCCATCAGCACCACGACCGGCCGCTCCGGGCAGGCAACCTTTGCGCCGATCGCCATCGGGACACCGACACCCATACAGCCGTTGGGACCGCTGGTGAGGTAGTTGCCAACCGAGCGAGAAGGTATTGCGCGCCTGGCGAATTCGAGGGTCTCGTGGCCGTCGAGGATGAAGACCGCATCGGCCGGGAGGAGTTGGCGAATCTCATGGCACATCCGCAGCGGATGAATCGGAACGGTGTCATCGGTGGCGTACGGGTTGGGCGCAGCCACGGCCGCCGTATCCTTCGCGACCAGCCCCATAGCCCAATCCGTTTGAACGCGACTGCGGGTGCTTTCGAAGCGCTCGACAAGCTGTTCGAGTGCGGTCCGTGCGTCGGCGACGGCACCGATATGTGCCGGGCGCAGCCGACCGACGTCGCCCGGTGCGATGTTGATCGTGACGAACTTCGCCGACTCACAGAAGCGCGGTGGCGCGAAGTGGTCGCTGAGCCAATTGGGACGGGTTCCAATCGCGAGCACGAGGTCGGCTTCGCGAGTGGCCCGATTCTTTGAGGCCGTCAAAACCAACTCGTCGTCTTCGGTCACGACCCCCCGCGACTGGGGCGTGGTCACGAGTGGGATTCCGGCGGCTTCAATGAACTCGTGCAGCGCCTGCTCGGCGCCGGACCAGATGATGCCACTGCCGGTGTACACGAGTGGCCGCTCCGCAGCCTGGATGGCCTCGACGATGCGATTCACATCGCTCGCGGATAATGCCGGGCGCGGCTCCTCGGTCGCCGGTTTTGGGAAAAAAACCGTGTCCGGGTCCACCATCGAATCAAGCACATCCTGTGCGATTTCGACGTAAACCGGCCCTTTGCGGCCTGTCGTCGCTTCGTGTATCGCGAGCGAGATGATCTCCGGGATCCGCTCGGGAAGCTCGACGCGGTAGGCCGCCTTCACGACCGGACGGAAGACGCTCAGCTGGTCCTGTTCCTGGTAACCCTCGCGGCCGACGAACGTGCGAGAGGCCGCGTTGCACAGCAGCAGCACCGGCGCGGCGTCGAGGTACGCGTTCGCGATGCCGGTGAGCGCGTTGGTGGTTCCGGGGCCGAGCGGTGTGACGCAGACGCCGATCTTGCCGGTCAGCCGAGCGTACGCATGGGCCATCATCGCCGCCGGTGACTCGTGTCGCACGTAGTAACCATTGATGCCATCGGCGAGGCACGCGGTGACGGTTGGCGAATTCGGGCCCCCCATGCCCATCATGAAGAAGAGATCTGTCACGCCGTGCTCACGGAGGGTGCGCCCGATCAGCGCGTCCTGCGCGCGGCGGACGGGTCGCTGGTTGCGGTCGGTGCGGTCGGGACCGGTCAGAGTGTCGGTCATGTCTGGTTTCCTCGTTGTGATCGGTGGGCTCGTTTTGATCGATAGCCCGCGGTTAGTACGGCTGCTGACTTCTGGTTCGCGGTGCCGGGGCGAAAACGTCGAACAGGTTTGGCAATCCGCGTGCGTAACGGCGATCGTCGAGCGCGCGCAGCGGCTTCAACCAACGCGACGGCGCATAGGCGTTAACCTTCGCCGGCTCGACCGCGGCGCCAGAGGCGGCGATCACCCCGTTCGCGGCGAGCTTCCCGGTCTCGTTCGCCGCCTCCATCGAATCGACGCCGATGCTGCTACCCACATGAGAACCGGCCAGGAACAAGTTCGGAACCGCGGTCACCGGGTTTGGCTGAGCAGCAAGGCATCCTGGACTGCTTGCGAACATCGGCTCATCTTGGATCAGCGGACTGTCGTCGTCACCGAACTGGCACGGGTTGACACACACTGAGTGGATCAATTCCGGAGCGAAAATCTCCGGTCCGCGCGGAACATGGGTGCGCAGGTGAGCCAGCACCTCCTCGATGACTTCCTGGCGCGTGCAGTCCTTAGCGGGCTTGCCGTACAGGAGCCCGGGGTCCTTGTTGTAACCGGTGTCGGCGATCTGAAAGGACACGCAGTCAAGCGCTGTCCCGTCGCCGTAGTCGGCGAGGTCGAGTCGCCACGCCGTGGTCAGTACCTCGCTTCCGGTCTCCCACTCCGCGGTCGTGTTGATAAGCAGCGTGCCCAGACCCGTCGCCGTTTGCTTGAGGAAGACCTGGAAGTACAACCCTTCGACGAGCGGTAGGTCCTTGAGTCGTCCCAGACTCGGGTCGACCGCCACTAGATCGTCGGACATCAACGTCGCTGCCTTGTCGTGCGGAATGGCGAGAACAAACCAGTCCGCATCGACTCTGATCTCTTTTCCCGCTCCGTTGCGGATCAGTGCACCGGTGATTCGTTCGTTGGGACAGTCCAAGCGGGTCAGTGTGTGGCCGAGATGGAAGCGAACGCCCCGGGCCTCGAGGTACCGAGCCCACGGGTCGAACCACCGCTCGGTTTCCGGGCCGTCGATAAGTGAAAGGGCGTGTCGCAACCCGGTGCCCGGACCAGCTATGGCAAGGCGGGCGAACTGTTCGAGGAGTCGAGCGGCGGCCCGAGCGCTGAGACCGTCTCCATTCGCGATGCCCGCGATTGCCCAAAAATGGCGAACACGGCGCGCCTCTTGCGACAATCGCTGGCTGTGCATGTAGTCCTCGAACGCCATGTACTCCAACTGCCCGAGACAGCGCCGTTCGCCGCTCGTCAAGAGCGCTAGAAACTTCGACGCAAGAATCACAAAGTCCGTCGGGGAAAACAGCGCGACGAACTTCAAGACCTCGGCGACCATGCGTAGCACAAGCTTCGGAGACCTCAGGATCGTGACTGCAGCGCGAACGGACGGGACCGGCACATTCAGCGCGGCATTTCGCCAGACAGTCGTGGCGAATAGGCCTTTAGGCCCGACCGTCAATCGATCGGCGACCGTGCCGCAGTCTTCTGTGGGAATGCGAGCCAGCGTCTCGCCGATGTTCTGGTAGCTCCCGAAGAAGAAATGCCCGCCCATGCTCCCGGGCAAGTTCGGTCGGCCCTCAGTGCCGGTATTCGGATACGAGAAGCTACGACACTTTCCGCCCAGCGCTTCGTGGCGCTCGTACAGGTCTACTTGAAAACCGCGCTCACTCAGTTCTTGGGCTGCAGTCAAACCCGCTGGTCCACCCCCGAAAACCGCCACGCGACCCGGAGTCGGTATAACCGTCCGTCGGTGGGCGTTCATTTATTTGTCCCCTGCCCCGGGGATTCGAACGGAGCGTGCAGAGTGGCTCCGACCTTGGTCGTCGACGACGGCACCCAACTTTGGCGCGCTCACAGCGCAGACACTAGTACAAGTCAGCGACTTGTCAAGTCATTGACTTGCCAGTTGCAAGTTGCCCGCACTACCGTTACCCCGTGACTTCCGCGAAAGGGCTGCGCTCTGGGCGAATCACCCGCGCCGAGCAACGCGCCGCTACCCGGGCAGCACTGCTCGACGCGACCATCGAAAGCCTCCTGGAGCGCGGTTACAGCGCGACGACCACGCGTGACGTCGCCGAACGTGCCGGTGTGAGCCAGGGCGCCCAGCAACATTACTTCCCGACGAAAGCCTCGTTGGTGCTCGCCGCAATCTCCGCGTGGTTCGAGAATGCGGCGGGCCGCCTGATCGACATGCCGGTCGGTGGAAGCGAGCACGAACGCGTCGAGCAGCTGCTCGATCTCTTCTGGGAAATCCATCTGCCCGTCGTTGCGCCCACGCTCGATTTCCTGGGCGCGGAGCGCAACAACCCCGACGTTGTGGGCAGCATCGCTGCGAGCTTCAACGGCCTGACGCATCTAGTGCACACGATCACTGCCGAGCTACTGCCCGAGACCGCGCGCATCGCCGGCTTCCAGCCGTGGCTGAACATGGTTCTAGCAGCGATCCGCGGAGTCTTATTCGTCGACGTCAGCGGCATCGAGGCCGAACTGGTTGATTGGAAATCGCTTCGCGCGCAACTCTTGCGCAGCCTCGACGCCTTGATCGCCGAATCCCATTCAACCGGTAACTGAGACCAACACATTGGAGTGAACCACAATGAACTATCCGGTGACGCGACACCGCCCGAGCATGTCAAGTCGAGTGACACTTTTAACCGCCCGCAGGATTCTGCGCCCCCTCGCCGAACGCACGGCCGTGCACGGGAGGTCGCTGTCGGCGATGCGTGCGCTCGTTCATCTTGTCGCGCGGGCAAGCACGCCGTCGACCTCGTCGGTCGTGATCGAGCCGGTTACGGACGGAGCTGTTCGGGGCGAGTGGATACGACCGAAAGCGGGCACCCGCGATGCCGTCGTGCTGTATGTGCACGGCGGTGGATTCGTGCTGTCGTCACCGACTACGCACCGCACGGTCACCGTGCCGCTCTCGTCCGCTAGCGCGACGGCAGTGTTCTGCGTTGGCTATCGACGTGCGCCGGAGAACCAGTTTCCGGCTGCCATCGACGACCTGCGTGCCGCTTACGACTGGTTGCTCGCGGCCGGGCTGACCGCGGACCGAGTTGTTCTCGCCGGGGACTCGGTGGGCGGACACATGATCGCCACGATGCTGCTCGACATCGCGGCAACCGGTGGACCTATGCCCGCTGGTGCGGTTCTCTTCTCGCCCTGGCTGTCCCTGGACGTGGTCGACGCGGATGCACCAGATGCGCGCCGCGACCCCTTCCTCTCACCCCGCTATGCCCAGCGCTGTGTCAACGCCTACCTCGGTGAGGTTCCCCCCGACGACCCGAGAGTGGCTCCCCTGCTGGCGCCGGCGGACCTTTTGCGCCGATCGCCCCCAGTGTCGACGGTGTTCGGTGGCACCGAGTACATGCGCGAGCAGGGCCGCCTCCTGCATAACCGACTCGTCGATCTCGGCATTGAAAGTGAGCTGCATATCGTTCCGGGACAGATCCACGACTTCGTTCTCTTCGCGCGGTGGCTGCCCGAAGGTGCCGCAGCGCTACGGGACGCGGCGCGCTTCATCAAATCGGTCACCGACGCGCATTCTCGTGATGATGCGGTTGACATTCATGTTCCATCACAGTGGCGTGGCTTCGGATCGTGAGGACGAGCTCTGCTGGACGCCACGCGACATTGCATACACCTGTTCGAGGTCCTCCGGGCGATGATGAAATCTCTTCCTGCAGAGGTTTGTTCGCGGAAATGACCAACCGCGGTGACGGGGCGGCGCCAACCAACCACCACCATCACCGTCCGTATGGTGTTGGCCGCGAACCGCTAGGAAGACATCACCGTCGGCGCAGGCACCACACGGTAGGCCACCGGTTCAGCCCGGCGACGAAGAGGGTCGGGGCTTTTCAAAAGCCCACGGTCCAAACGTAATTCGGCGTTTCGCCCTGCCCAGTCGGTTTAGCTCCGCGCGTTCGTCCGTCAGCATCAAGCACCCATGTGGTTATCCCCAGCATCGGCTACATCGGGAGCCGGGCGCTCCGCTGACCTGTCAACCGGCGGCGCTGCACGGTCAGAAGCCGAGCTGGAAGTGCGCGACAAATTGACGTACGCGTTTGACTATTCGTCCCAAACACGCAGCACGACTACGAGAATGGGGCATGCATCCACGGGCTCTAAGAATTTCCAGTCAATGACTGTACAAGCAGTCAGTCACACTGTTACAGTGCGCAGGCATCGTCAGGAGGAAGCTTGACATCGGTGAAGGCGCACGGCGAAGGCCCAGGCAAAGCTGGCGTGATTCTTTCGGAGTTCACGCGCCGTATTGCCCAGAATGGTTACGACCAGACGAGTTTCAGCGCTGTGGCAACTGAACTTGGGATCTCACAAGGTTTGATCACACATCATTACGGCACCAAGGAGAGGCTGCTTTCGGCCCTGCATGTCTCGTATATGGAACGACGACTCGACGAGGCGAAACGGATAACCTCTCAACTTGCCGCGCCAACAGAACAGCTGGCCGGGCTGCTGTACGCCTTCATCCTCTATCAGGTGTACGACCGAGATGGGACCGTCGCCTTCCAGCGCGAGGTGGCGAGATTCGCCACTGAGGGCGAGGACTCCCCCGGACGCAAGTTGCGCGATGAGTACGTGCGGATTGTGCACGAGGTGCTCGACGCGGGTATCGCATCAGGCGAATTCCGCGCCGGCGACACGAACATTCGAACTCAGTTGATCTTTGGCGCCGCACACTGGGCATGGGTCTGGTTCGAACCGAACGGAAGAAAGAGCGCCGAGGAGATCGGCGCTGAGCTGGTGGATCTGACACTCGGATCGCTTCTAGTGTCGCGGCGTCGGCTGGCGCGGATCGCTGATGCCGACAGCTCTATCGTCGCCACGGTGCGTGAAATCATCACCGCCACGGGGGCAGCACCTTTTCATCTGAAGGGTCGAAAGAAACGTCATCGACGGGAACGCCCCGCGGTGACCTGACTAGTAGAGGTATCCGAAACGACATGCTGACCGCCGAATAATGACGTTACGCTTCGCCGATCAACGACGGCTCGGTGCGCTTGCTTCGAGCGTCAGTCGCACGGCGTCACGGTTAGGCAGCATTCCATCCCGCAGCGCGGCCACGACTGGTCGCGGAATACTGCTCGCGGGATCCGTTCTGCGTTGGTCCGTCACCGACAGCTTCTTGTTGCGCCTTAGATTCGGCGAAATCGTCACGCAGGCATGGATCTTGCAGAAGGTGACAGTGCTACCGGCATTGCTCATGGCCATCCCGTTCGGCGCGCTGATTTCGACGCAAGCATCCGGTCTCATCAATCAAGTGGGAGCAAGCTCGCTGGTTGGTGCCGCAAGTGGAGTGGGTGTCATTCGGCAGGGTGCGCCAATCAGCGCGGGACTGTTGATGGGTGGAGCCGCGGCAGCGGCCATCGCTTCAGATTTCGGGGCGCGCGCGATTCGGGAAGAACTCGATGCACTACGGGTGCTCGGCGTCAACGTGGTTCGGCATCTAATCGTGCCGCGATTTCTCGCACTGGTGCTCATCGCCCCGGTTCTGTGCACATTTATCATCGCCGCATCCGTGCTCGCCTCGTACATACTGGCTGTGATCGTGGTCGGTGTGACGCCAGGAGGCTTCTGGATGTCATTCGGCACCTTCGCGCGGCCTGTCGATGTTTGGTTCGCCGTGGGAAAGACCGTGGTCTTCGCCGCGATAGTGGCAGTAATATCCTCGCTTCGCGGAATCGAAGCTAAGGGCGGCCCTCGCGGTGTCGCCGACGCCGTGAACGCTTCGGTGGTGCTAAGTGTCGTATCCATTGCGATCGCGAACGTGGCTATCACGCAATTGCAGACGATGTTCTTCCCAATGGAAATATCATGATTACGTCAAGCCGCGCCGCGGCTCCCGCCGAGCATTTCAGCACCCGATTATTGAGGGCTCGGCCTATTCGAGAAGCGTTGCGCACAATTGGCCAATGGCTGGTTTTCCTTGCCCAGACGTTCTATTTATTACCTGTAGTCGTACAGAAGCATCGCCGGCAAATACTCAAGGAAATGAACAACCTCGCTTGGGGGCGAGGCTCGATAATCGTCGACGGCGGAGTGATCAGTGTCTTACTCATCCTGGGTGTGGCGATCGGCGCGTCGGTGGCCATTGAAGCATACGCAATCCTCAATCTGATCGGTTTCGGTGCGCTCTCTGGCGTTGTCGGAGGTCTGGCAAACGTCCGCGAGATGGTGCCTTTAGTGGCGGGTATCGCATTCGCAGCGCAGGTCGGCTGCCGCATCACAGCCGAGGTTGGATCTATGCGTATTGCCGAGGAGATCGACGCCACCGACGCCATGGGCCTTAGACCGATACCTTTCGTCGTTGGTACTCGGCTGATTGCCGGACTCTTGTGCGTCGTCCCTGGTTACTCATTGACGTTGGTGACGAGCTTCTTCATATCGGATCTGATGATTAGGAGATTTCATAGCGAACCCGGCGGCACATATCAACACTACTTTGTTCAGTTTGTATCGCCCAGCGACCTCGCGTACTCCGTCACCAAGGCAACAGTCTTCTGTGCGGCCGTGATCCTAATCCATTGCTATTACGGATACTTTGCGTCGGGAGGCCCCGTTGGAGTAGGTATCGCATCGGGCCGCGCCGTGCGCGCAAGCCTCGTGGCGATCATAAGTTTGGACTTCGTGCTCACCATAGCTATGTGGGGCCTTAAACCGACGTTTGTTTTTACGGGGTAGATGAACAATGGCGCTGTTACGGACTTCGGCCGAATCTGAAACGAGAACCCTGACCATCGTCGGAGCAGTGTTCGTGCTGTGTATCATCCTGGCCGGCGTATTTATCAGATTCAACCCTTTCAGTGGCTGGACCGATAATCACCTTTCGGTGAGCATAAACACGCCATATGCCGCTCCTGGTGTTGGTAAAGGGACTGCGGTTTCCATGCACGGCGTTCAGGTAGGTGAGGTCGCAGCCGTGACGAGTCTGCCGGGGGGAGGTTTACTGCTCGAAACCAAGCTGCAGAAAACACCGGTCACAGGGCTAACCGACACTGTCAATATCGATTTCCGGCCGGCGAACTATTTCGGCGTCAGCACCGTTAATCTCACAGAGGGCACCGGCGGCCGTCCGCTCCAGGATGGAATTACGATCACGAGTGCGCCAAAAGGCAACTTCAGTATGCAGGCGTTGATGTCGCACGTGAACGAGTTGTCCGGCGGGGTACTCACACCGCGACTAATCGAGGTAATCGAGAAGGCAACTCGTTATACGGATGCGCTGAATCCGTTAATCGAGACCATGGTGATCACCGCGAACGCCATCACCACGGTTCAAACGGTGACGACGGCACAACTGTTAGCCAACGCCACGAGCATTGGTGTCGCAATGCCCTCGTTGGTAACCGCGGCGACGGATCTCGGTAACGCTTTGACCGATAATGACATAAAGACCATGCCCGTGGAGCTGGTCGAAGCACAGTTTCTTCCCTTGGTGGATACGATACTTGATGCCCTATTCGGCACTATTGGCAGGCTTGAGGGGAGCCACATCGACGAGTTGCTCCCTGCGGTAACCGCTGTGAAGTCGATGACCGATGTGGTGCCCGCCCTGATCAGCCCCGACGGCATCGCGGAGACGCTTGTCGAATTGCGTAGACGGTTCGAGAAGATGTGGGGTGGAACGCCAGAACAGCGCGCGCTTCAGGTTCGGATTATTCTGGACAGGCTCCCCGGCGTGGCGGCTCCGCTGGGACTTTCGGGAGGACCACAGTGAGGCCGGCTGCGTCTTTATGGCGGCTTTTGATAAGTGCCGCTATCGCGGGCGTTTTGCTTGTGTTGGTCGTAAATACAATAACGGCCCCGGTGGAAGCGGAAACGCGCAGCTATACGGCAGACTTCACCGATGCTGCCGGATTGCATGCAGGCGCCGATGTGCGGGTCCGCGGCCTTCGCGTCGGGAAGGTTGTTTCCGTCGACCTTGCGCGGGTCGACGATCAGAGCATCGCCTCGGTCGCGTTTACCCTTGACAAGCGGTATGGCGTCGTGCAAACGACTCGGCTGGCCATCAAGTACCAGGCGCTCACTGGGCTTCGGTTTATCGACGTCATGAATCCGTCACAGGACGACCCGACCGACAACTCTTTGACACATGTGTCGACTGCAATGACCCAACCGTCGTTTGACATTACGACTTTATTCAACGGCCTGGAACCCGTGCTCGCAACGCTGAGTCCCGATGACCTCAATACCTTTACAGCGAATGCCGAGGCGTTTCTGCAAGGCGATGGTAACGGTTTGGCCCCGCTATTGGACAGCATCCGAACACTAACGAGATTAGTGTCGGACCGACAGCAATTGATAAAGACTCTGGTACGCAACCTCTCTGACATCGCACATGCTATGGGAGGGCGTTCTCAAGATGCAATTCGATTATTGACGTTGGCAGATTCGATTGGCGATGCTGCGCTGAC
Source organism: uncultured Actinomycetota bacterium (assembly GCA_963766465.1). Classification (GTDB taxonomy): domain Bacteria; phylum Actinomycetota; class Actinomycetes; order Mycobacteriales; family Mycobacteriaceae; genus Mycobacterium. The sequence continues at coordinate 478,751 of CAVXZT010000004.1, read as the reverse complement.
ATTGCTTGAGGAGTTGAGAAAGGCCGATCTTTATGGTCCGAAGTTTACTAGCACGGTGGTGCAATTGCTCGATAACGTCGGTATCACTCCCGGAATTGATATCGACGCGGCTCTGGATCGCGCGTTCACCAATGTGGACGATACGATGGAGGCGATCAAGCTCGTCCCCGTCATGTGGGAGAATATTCCGCCACCTTCCCCGGCTGGTACTCCTGTACCTTGCACCCGTGGACGCGCGCAATTGCCGGCCGATCTCGACGTGCTACTGAATGGGCAAAGGGTGATGATATGCAACCGTTGAGAGCGCTGCGCAATCCAACTTTATGGGGGGTCGGCGGCATCGCCGCCGTAACGGTAATCGCGCTTGTCGCGGCATTTCTCTATATCAGCCCACCGGGGCAAAAGATCGTCATCTTCTATACCGATGATGCGGTGTCGATTCGCCCCGGGATCAGTGTACGAATCGCTGGCGTCACCGTCGGCAAGGTGAAGGATATGTCGATTGAACCGAGCCGCGTACGGGTCCGGGCGACGGTGGACCGCCAAGCATTTGTCGGAGATCAATCACAGGTGCAGGTGCGGATGCTCACCGCAGTCGGCGGCTATTACGTCAATATTGTTCCGCTGGGTACCGATCCCCTCGGAGCCGGCACCATTCCAGTCCAGCGGGTAAGAATGCCCTACAGCTTGGCGAGAACCCTAGCCGATTCCACGAAGATCACCGAGAATGTCGATCCAACGCCGATCAAGGCATCCGTGGATCAGTTGCAGGAGGGCCTGCGCGGTGAAAATGTGGAGGCGTTATCGGAAATTATCGGTGCTGGTAATAGCTTGGTGTCAGCGATCGACCAGCAGCGTGGCCAGCTGACCGCTATTCTTGATATGTCGGACGAGTATGTGGAGAGCCTCACCAGATATCGCGGGCAGCTCCAAGATACTGTGCGAAAATTTGCTATCTTCGAGCAGGCGCTGACTATGTACGGCGACGGCCTTGCGGGCGCTTTATCTGGCCTGGGAGACATCGGCGATCGGCTGGCGCCGATCGGAGAATTTTACGACCAGCATGGCGATAAGTTCCTCGAAAAGGTCCGAAATTGGCAGGAAATCGTGCGGACCTGGGCTGAACGCAATGGTCTGGTGGTACGGCTGTTGCGGCGAGTGCGGGACAAGATTGAGCGGGTGCTCGACGCGCAAAATGCGCGGCCGGAGTTACTGGCCACTGATTTGTGCCTGCCGGTACCGGGCGGGCCGTGCTGATGACCGCATGGAGGATGTACCACGCCTGCCGTCGTGCTCTCGTCACTGCCATGGCAGTAGCCATTGCGACAGCGGCGGGGGCATCATGTGCACCGGCAAGCGACAGCCAAGCCGCTAACTACTGCGCCACGATGCCCGACAGTATCGGGTTGTATCCGGGTAACCCGGTCACGCAGATGGGGTATCCGATTGGCACTGTCAAGCGCATCACGCCTCATCCGGGCGACGTTCGGGTTGACTTCACCGTCACCGACAACCGCAAAATACCGCTAGATGTGAAAGCGGTGATCAGATCGGCGTCCATCCTCGCCGATCGGTCGCTCGAACTCGTCGGGAACTACGACTCCGGACCGGAACTACCAGTTGGTGAGTGTATTCCTTTAAGTCGGTCTTCTACGCCGAAGAGTCTCTCGCAGGTGATCGGGTCTGCTACCAATCTCATCAATGCCATTGCACCGGAAGGGTCGACAAACGTCAGCGATGCCGTACGCGGGATAGATGAGTTGCTGCACAATTCCGGCCCGGGCATCAATCAGCTGTTGAGCAATTCATCGGCGCTCCTCGACAATCCCGACCAGTCAATCAGCGATATCGGATCGATCATTACCAACTTGGCTCAGTTAACAACGTCGATTAAGAACGACAGCGCACTGTGGAAGCAAGCGATGCTTGATTTTCAACAGGTCGCACCCGACGTTGTAAGAACGGTTGACGGCGGCCGCCGGTTGCTCGAACCGCTAGATAAGGTCGTCCCGATAGTTTTGGATACCGAACTGAATCTCGGTGGCGAGCTTCAGATCACGCTCGACACAGTCGCCATTTTCCTCCGGAAATTGAGTCCACGTGCGACGTGGTTTGGAAACCTCTTGAATCCGGTGCCTTGGTGGATTAACACTCTGGCCAACCATTACAACAACCGCACATGGAGCATTTCGTACCGCCCGCCGATGTTCCGCATCCGTACGCCGGACGGCCTGGCACTCTGCGGGATCATGAATGCGACGACGCCCGGAAGCTGCGCCGATGTCGCGGGCCAGCCCTATGCCGTCGACGTCGCATTGCTGCAGTACGTCCTGACGGAGGCCAGCCGATGAGCCGCGCACGCACGCTAGTGGCACTAGCCCTGACCACTCTGGTCGTCTCGTCGTGTGCATCGTTGACGGTCGACAAACTACCCTTGCCGGGAATGGGCAGCCCTAGCGGATACGACATCGCAATCGAGTTCGCAAATGTCCTAAACCTGCCGGAGCACGCAGATGTGATGCTTGACGGCAGCACAGTCGGGGCTGTCACCAACGTGGTCAACCAGCGTGATTTCGTCGAGGTGACGGCGCGGATCGACCCATCGGTCGAGGTGCCGTCGAACACCCACGCCAGGCTGCAACAAGCTACGGTTCTCGGCGATACTTATGTCTCCCTGGAACGTCCTTCCGGCGAGACATCAGCACCCGCGCTGGGGCCGGGGGGCCGAGTTTCGATCGCGCATACGACGGCGCCCCCGCAGTTGGAAGAGACGATATCGAACCTGGCCACTTTCGTGACCAGCGGCTCTATTCAACGGGTACAACGATCAATCATCAACGTTAACGGCATTATGCCGGACCGTGATCAAATACGCGAGATCTCTTCCCGAATCAGTGCCGACCTGGGGGACCTCTCGAATAACATCGACCTCGTTGACACATGGCTCCATAGCGTGTCTGACACGGTAAATGTAGTAAATGACCGCACCGCTGATTACTTGGAGTGGTTTTCCCCGCTCGGTGCCAGAATGTGGGATCGCATAACCGCTCTCCTCAAGACTCTTAATGCCGGATTCAATAGAACGGGCAGTATCTATAATAGCGGATACTGGCTCGTCCCCCTGCTGAATTCGGTCGGCGAGGCCGCGGGCGCAATTCAGGGTTCGAAGTGGGCGTACGAAGAGGAGTGGCCTGCGTGGCGACGGCTATTCACCGAAACATTTCTTCCCCAGGATAAGTATCCGGCGATAAATATCACTTCAATTATCGGTCCCGACGGGCGTGAACTCTCCGAAAATGTGCACGATGTGCTCCGTGTTCTCGGGGCGACGCCATGAACATACGGGCACTCTCGTCACTTATCGTATTCGCAGCGATCATCGCTGTTGCAATTGGATACCTCGGTGCGCTGGGCGTCAGAACTGGACCGCCCGTCGAGCGCACCAATATATCGATGAGCGTATCCGACGCTAACAGTCTGGTACCCGGGTCAAATGTTCTCCTGCGGGGCGTACCCGTCGGAAAAGTCAGCAGAATCGACGTGTCAACCGGCGAGGCGACGGTCCACTTCTACGTTGACGACCGCTTTGACATCCCGGTGGACAGCGATGTACGACTTGACAATTTATCTGCGCTTGGAGAGTCCTACATCGGACTGTTTCCACGAAGTGCCGGCGGCGCGATAATGCACGATGGGCAACATCTCGCGACGGAGTCTGTCACGCAGCCGCCATCCGTCTCACAGTTGATTGCGAGCGTTGTACGAATTCTCGAGCAGCTGGACCCCGGCCAATTTCAGCGCATCATTGATGAAGTTGACACTGGCCTGCCGGATCCAGACTCAGTGCTGCCAAACCTTTCTCGCACGAGTGTGCTCCTGCGAAACATGGCAGCGAGCATGCAGGGCCGCGGTCAGGAAATGCTAGACAATTTCCAGACCCTCTTGCGCAACGCCGAATGGGTAAACCCAGTGCTGTTAACTGGAGCGACATCTCTCGCACAATTGGCGCAAATTTTTCAGCCGATGGTCGCCGCAGTAGTCAGACTGGTCCATACGGACCTAAGATACGATCCACACCCAGAGAATTCGCCAGGTGGCTATGGTGACGCAAATATTGGGCTGAACATCCTCTTTTCATTCTTCGGCCGACTTCAGGGCTTCTTGGACACCGCGAGTCCCGATATCAAGATCTTCGGCCAAGAGTTGTTACCCCATGTCCAGGGCATAGCGGGCTCTCTCATGAATTTCGATACTGGTCAGATTCTGTCAAACATGTTGGCAGGAGTTCCTGAGGATGGAGCAATCAACCTGCACGTCACCATTCCTGAGAAATGACGAGGTGGGCCATGCATATGCCAAGAGATGAATTACGGGAGGCGACCATGAGCGATGATGAGACTAACGCCGGCGAAGCAGAGTCAACCGGAACAACGTCGACCAAGGCTGGAGATGACGACGGTTCGACGGCGAAGACATCAGCGCCGAGGCAGCTTTCGATCTCCGTCCGAAGTGCGGTGATAGGCATCGTGATCGCCGGCTTGCTCGCCGCGGTCGGTGTGATGACCTGGCTCTATATAGGCGCGCAAAACGAGCTCGACAACCAAGCCCGTCGGTCTGAAGAACGTGCCCGTGCCGAAAAGACCGCCATTGACTACGCTGTGAACGCAGCGGCGATGAATTACAAAGACCTCAGCGGTTGGAAAGAAAAACTTGTTGCGGGGACTACGCCGGAATTGAAGGACAAGCTGTCGGAGGCAGCGACGTCGATGGAACAGATTCTCGTCCCGCTGCAGTGGGATTCCACCGCTCAGCCACTTGCTGCGAAGGTGCGGTCGGAGACAGCGGGAGTCTATACCGTCGACTCGTTCGTCGGGGTGCTCACGAAGACGGTCCAGGCACCTGAAGGACTTCAGTCAACGGCGACCTACACCGTCACGATCGACAGCAATAACAATTGGCAAATAAGCGATGTGGGCGGTATCGGCGATGTGGTACCTCCGAAATAGGTGGCAAGTGTCTGCTCGCAGCCCAGAGATTTCACCGCGGCGAAAAACGCTGCACTATGCAGGCGTTGCGCTGACGTGCGTAGTGGTTGCCCTTTCGGCGGCAGCGATCGCGGTTTGGCCAGCCGGAGCTGATCCGTCCGACAGCAACGAGCCGCCCCCGCCATTACCGATTATTACGCCATCACCTACCAATTGGGAGCCGAAGTTTCCGTTCCCGTACGACCAAACGAAGGAAAAAGTCACCGCGGCAGACATCACCGCCGAACGGGAGATGTGCCAGTGGTACAACGCGCAGTACGAAGAGTTGATCCACCAGATCGATCGATTCAACATAAGCGTGATCAGTAACAATGGGAACTATGGTGTCGCCGGAGTTCAACAACACGCAGATGCTGTCGCAGCCAATATCGACCAGTCGGTGGCCTTCCTTGCGCCCCGCGCGCAGGCTCTGACCCAAACCGAGAACTATTTTGGCGACGGGTATTTCCCTCTCTATCAGGGCGAGAGTTTCTATTTGCTGTGGCAACACCTCTCGAACGTAAGCGCCGGAATTAAGGGGCGCCAGCCTGCATGGTTTACCGGCCCGTCCGTTCAGAGAGTATTGCGCTGGGGAAGCAGGATCAATCGTTCGCATGTATGCCAGTAGAATGTTAGGACCAGGGTTGATGAGCCGAGAACTCGCACGTTTCTGCAAACACTGTTCACTCCGACTGCGACTGCAGTCGTGGGTAGCGCTGGTAGCGGCGATCGGAGCGGTTTGGGTCGTGACGATTTCACAGGCACCTCGGGCGTTGTCGGATCCGGCAACCAGCTTGAGAGACGGGGTGGCGTCGCTGCCAAATGTCACAACATGCGGGCCACTTCGGTATAACCCGGTTGTCGCGCAAGTCGCCGAATCGGTCGTTCATTCAACCGACGACTACCTCAACCACGCTGCCAGGGCTGCTCCGATTAACGAAGACCCGATTCCGGAACTGCGCCGACTAGGCTACGGCGGCACCAAAGGGCACATTCTCCAAGGGCACGGCCAGAGTGATGCAGAGGCAATAAAGTACATTCTATTGCAAGGCGTAGCTACCAAACCTGACTGTTACACAGATTTCGGTGTAGCGATGCGGCCGAACGAATCAACTGGCTACATGCTGGCAGCGGCAGTGTTCGCCGGGTAGGAATCTAATTGTGATACGTTCGCAGCGCACTTCGCAGATGCAAAACAAGCTGTCTCGGTATTCCGAAAAGTTGGTTAAGCCGATCGTGCCCGTTTCGGCTGCGCTTACGATCGGTGTCGCTAGCATCGTTCTTTCTCCGACCGCTCACGCCGGAGAGAGCGTGCGATATGAAGTCGTTTCAGCGAACGTCTTTAAGCTCAATGTCGAATACTTCGACGGACTGCAGCGCAGACTGCTAGAAGGCGTTACTTTACCTTGGCAAATCGATATTGCGATCGCGAATCCTCGGAGTACCTGGAAGGACGGGGCCCAGGTTCGTGCTGACTGGCGACCCGCCGCCAGGCCGGGAAATTGGGTCACTGTCAGGATTTATCTCGACGGTGAACTCGTTTGCCAAAATACGCTCGACGTGGGCAATGCCACCTGCTACGGAAGTACGCCTCACATCTCATGACTGGAAGAGCTAGGGCAGGGCGGCTGGGCATCGTTCCCGCGACACTTATCGGATTGGCGCTGGTTTGCGCCGCACCAGCGTTCACTGAGCCGGTAGAAGAAGAACAGAGTCCATATCCCGATGTAACTCGCTACCGGATCCTGAACACGGACGACTTCAGGCTGCCCGGCAGTCCAGGCGTTTGGTTTCTCTCGACATCGGGTCTGAACTGCGGGATTTGGGACGAGGGCGGAAGTTTCGGCTGTCTTGGGTACATCCCCGGAGCTCCCCCAGGAGTTACCCGCATCGGCTGGTTTCGCGGTGACTCGAGGGTGCATTACGACTGGACGGTGGCTATCCGGTGGCCCGCCGGCCAAGCCCAACGCACGCTACCGTTGCACAGCACCGTGAAGTACAACGGTACATCGTGTTCGACAACGCAGGATGGTGGCCCGAATGACGGTGGCATGTACTGCGAGCGGGGACATTTCCGCTTCTTCATAACTCCTACCCACACCTGGCTGAACTAGCAACAGGTCGCTTTTTCAGAACCCCGCTCGTGTGGTTCCCTGCAGCTAAGCCTCGATCCGCCGATGCACACCCGGTCTGATTTCGTGAGCGAGCGCAATACCCGGAATGAATGCGGGTTAGGACGCTTCCGACCGGGACTCGGCAGCCTCGGCGATACACGCACGGACGGTCTGGACGATCTTGCCCTCCGCGTCGACGAGTCCACTCATGTCGGCGCGTCGAGCAACGAGCCCGCCGAGCACCAAATCCACCAGCTGTGCTCCCACCTGCTCGGCAGTGACAGCACCGTCGGGCTCAAACCAGGTCCAAGCCCACTGCGCCGCACCGAAAATCAGCATGCTCTGCACATTGACATTGCACTCGCGAAACTCGCCCGACTCCACTCCCCCGGCCAGGGTGGCGCGCACCAGCGCCAAGTATTCCGCGCGCATTTTGCGGCCCTCAGCCATCACGTCGTGGTCAGCGAGGCGGACGATCTCACGTTGGAACGCCACCGTCGCGTCGCGGTCGACGACCTGATACAACACGAAGGCGTACAGCAACGCCGCCAGCTGCTCGGACGGCGACGAAAGTCGCTCCAGCATCAGTTTGGCCTCGGCCAGGCGGCGTCGCATGTAGGACTCGTGCAGGGCTGCCAGCAACCTATCCTTGGTGCCGAAATGGTGCACGATCGTCCCCTTGGACAGCCCAAGCTCGCCGGCGATATCCGAGAAATTGGTGGTGTCATAGCCCCGCTCCGCGACGTACCGCGTGAATGTGGACAGGATCTCCGACGCCTTACCCGGCGGCCGGCCTTTACGCGGAACACTCACCTGGATAGCCCTCCAGTAGTCATCCGGACGCTGCTGGTGCGGCCACTATAGCCTGCTGGCCGTACGGTCGGTCGGCTTCGACCGGCGGCGCGGCCAGTCGAAGCCGTCAAGACAGGAACGCAGCGCGCAGCTGGCGCTTCAGGACCTTCCCGGTCGGGTTACGCGGCAGCGCGGCGACGATCGACACCGAGGTCGGGCACTTGTAGTGGGCCAATCGATCTCTAGTGAAGTCGATCAGGGCCTGCTCGTCGATGGCGGTGCCCGCCTCGGACACCACCACCGCCTTCACGGTCTCGCCCCACTTCTCGTGGGGCACCCCGATCACGGCCACCTCACCGACACCGGGATACTCCAGAACCACCCGCTCGACCTCCGCGGGATACACGTTCTCCCCACCGGAGATGATCATGTCTTTGACTCGGTCCTCGATGTAAAGGTAGCCGTCTTCGTCGATACGGCCCGCATCACCGGTGCGCAGCCAGCCGTCCGGCGTGATGGTCTCCCTGTCCGCGTCGGGCCTGTTCCAGTAGCCGGCCATCTGCTGCTCGGACCGCACCCAGAACTCACCCACCTCACCGGGTCCGACATCGTTACCGGTGGACGGATCCGCAACCCGCACCTCGTTGCCGGGTAGGGGGCGACCGGCCGACGCGCGGAGATGCCTGCGCTGCTCATCCCGGTGCTCCTCCGGCCCGAGGACGCAGAACCCCCCGGACATTTCGGTCATTCCGTACACCGAGTACAGCGGCGTCGAAAGCACGTTCAGCATGCGTTCCATGAGGGGGCCAGGCATCGGCGAACCGCCATACCCGAGCACGCGAAGCGAACTTAGAGAGGCGCGCGCTCGCACCGGGTCGGCGAGCAGCATCTGGATCACGGCGGGCACGAAGAATGCGTGTGTTGCCTTCTCGGTCTCAACGAGGTCCAGTAGTGCGGCCGGGATCACCTCGCGAACGACGGTGGTGCGCGCACCCACGCTCATGCTGGCCAGTGCCCAGCTCGTGCCGCCGACGTGGAACAGTGGCATGGCGACGATATTGATGGAGTTCTCGTCCATCGCGTAGGCGGGCGCGACGGCCTGCGTGTGGGCCGACATGCTGCGTTGTGTGAGCATCGCCCCCTTGGGCCATCCCGTGGTGCCGGAGGTGTACAGCTGCAGGAAGCAGTCGTCCGGTGTGGACTGGTATCGCGTTGTCAGCGGTTCCGCTTCGACGAGCCGCTGCTCGTATTCGTTGAGTTCACCCCCGAGCACGATCACCTCACGCACGTCAGGCAGCCCACGCCGAACCTCCCCCAGGGCTTCGGCGAACTCCGCTCCCACGATGACGACTTGCGCGGTCGAATCGTTGAGCACATGGGCGAGCTCGTCGGCGGCCAGGCGGAAGTTGACCACAGCGTTGGTCGCGCCGATCAGCGACGCCGCCAGGGTCAGCTCCAGGCAGGCCGGATGGTTCTTGTCCAAGACGGCGAACCGGTCGCCCGGTCCGACGCCGGCCGCGCGCAAAGCGGCCGCGGCACGGCGGATCCGGTCGTCGAGCTGGACCCAGGTCCAGCTCTGCTGGCCGAATCTGAGCGCTTCGCGGTCCGGCGCCGCGGTAGCCCATCGCGCGACGATGTCATGGATGCGAGAGAGCGTGGCGGTCACGAAAGCCTCCTCGTCGCGTCTAAACCGTACGTACGGTCAGCATAGGCACCGACGGGGCGAGTGACAAGGCGTGCGTCCCGGGAACCGCAGTCAGCATCTGGGCACAAACCCCGGGATCGGTTCGCTGCCTTCCGGGGTCACGACGGCCAACCGCACCCGGCGTCCGGCCTGCGTCCCGCTGGTGAGCCCGACGTGCAGCCACGGGCCCTCGTCGAGTTCGACTAGGCCGAGCACCACAGGCCCGGCTCGGGTGTGGTCGACGATGACGCTAATGACGGTCGCCCCGCCGGAGGCTTCGGTCCAATCCAAATCCGACGAGAAGCACTCCGGGCAAGTGCGGGCGTCGGGTCGGCTGTGGCGGCCGCACAAGCCGCACCGGCGAATCATCAGGCGACCCTCGGCGAGGCCGTCGAACCACGATTCCGACGCTTCATCGCGGCGGGCGCGCGCGCTCATGCGGCGGCTCCCAACACGACAGTGGCGTGGTGGTCGAGCACGCCACCATTGCCGCTGACGATCGCCGTCTCGTGATTCGGTACCTGCCTGGCTCCGGCCTGACCGCGCACCTGCGTGATCGCCTCCAACAACGGGGTCATGCCCCACAAATAGAACGACGAGAGCTGTCCCCCACCGGTATTGGTCGGCAAGGCCCCACCGGGCGCGAGCGCGCCACTGGCGGCGAGGTCGCCCCCTTCCCCCTTGGCGCAGAACCCGTAGTCCTCCAACGTGACCAGCACCGTGTAGGTGTAGCAGTCATAAATCTCACGGATGTCGATGTCCGCGGGCGTCAGCCCGGCCATCTTCAGTGCCGCCGGTCCTGCCTCCGCCGCGCCCGTCACCAGTCCGAACTCGCTGCCTCGAGCGAGGACATAACCGAGATGCGCTTGGCCCCAGCCCAGTACGCGGACGGGGGGCTGGGCGAGGTCGGCGGCCCGTTCGGGCGTCGTCACCACGACCGCCGCGCCACCGTTGGAGACCAGGCAACAGTCGAGAAGGTGCAGCGGTTCCACGATCCACCGGGAGCGGTGGTAGTCCTCGAGGGTGAGGGGGGTGCGCAGCTGGGCGACCGGATTGTCCCTCGCCCATGCCCGCTGGGACACCGCGACGGCCCCGAGGTGATCCTGGGGGACACCGAAGTGGTTGAGGTAGCGGCTAGCGGCCACGGCGTACCGGTGGCTGACGCTGGTGAACCCGGCGGCGGTCTCGGCGCTCCGGAAACCCGTGGCTTGCAAGGAAGACTGCCGGTATACGGCGCCCGCAGAGGCGGCCGGCTGGGTTGGCGCGTCCGCAAAGACGCACGCGACGATCTTGGCGGCACCCGCCAGAACGGCCGCGGCCGCCTGGGCAACCATGATTCCCGCCGATGCGCCAAACGCGTTGATCTCGGCAAGCAGCCGCAGGTCACGCAGCCCGAGGTCGCGGGCTAGTGAAAGGTCCACGCCGGGAGTCTTGCCCGCATTGATCAGCAGCCCGTCGACGTCGCCGAGCCGCAGGCCCGCATCGTCGACGGCAAGCCGCACGGCTTCGCCGGCGAAGGACCGCGCGGTACGCCCGTAGACCTTGCCCACGTCCGTCAAACCGGCGCCCACAATCGCGGCGGTGCGCTCCATCGCGTACATCTCCTCAGCTCCGGCCCATCCCGGCCTTGGCACGTTGGTCGGCAAAGTCGAGCGCATCGTGCCAGACCGCTCGGCGTGCGATCAGCGCGCGGTACTTCATCACTGTGGGCTGCCCGTTGAGCGTCAGCGCGCCGGTCAGCCGGTCGCCGCGGCGGTACAGCGCCACGAAGTGGTCTTCTTCGGGACTGCCCGAGACCACCCGGACCTCGTCGGCGCCCGACACGCCGACGAATTGGATGCGATGTTGGTACCAGTCCGACCAGAAGTACGGAACAGCTGCATACGGCTTGGCAGTCTCGGGATGCAGGGCATTGCTGGCGGCGAGCGCGCCCTGCTCGGCGGCACTCGTCCAATGCTCGACGCGCATAACCTGATCGAACAACGGGTTCTCCCAGCGCGCGACGTCGCCGGCGGCACAGACTCCGTCGACGCCGACGCCTAGCGTTGCGCCACACCGGATCCCGTCACGGACGTCGAGGCCGGAGCCGCGCAGCCATCCGGTCGCCGGGACGGCTCCTATACCTGTCACGACGAGATCGGCGTCCAGTGTCGACCCGTCGCTGAGGTGAAGTCGCCGGACTCGGCCACCGTCGGCTTCGAACCGCTTCACGGTCACACCGCACCGGAGATCGGTGCCAGCCCGACGATGCAGCCCGGCGATCGCCTCACCCATCTCGTCACCGATCGCTCGGGCCAGCGGTGTCGGAGCCGCCTCGACGACAGTCACCGGTAGGCCCCGTTTGCGCGCGCCGGACGCCACCTCAGAGCCGATGAACCCGGCCCCGACGACGACCGTGCGCGCGCCCTTCTCAAGCGCGGCGCGGACGGCGACGGCGTCGTCGAGGGTGCGCAGCGTGTGCACACCCTGGAGACCGTCGGCCTCGGGAAAGCGTCTGGCTGTGGCGCCGGTGGCGATGACTAGACCGTCGTAGCCGATCTCCTGCCCGCGCGCCACAACGGTGCGTCGCGTGAGGTCGAGTGCCTCGGCTGCAGCGCCGAGGAGCAGATCGACCCCGAGCTCCTCACGCAGGTACCGCTCCTGCCTGAACGTCACGTCGGGAGCATCGTCGGCGTCGAGGTATGCCTTCGACAGCGGTGGTCGGTCGTAGGGCAAGTGCCCTTCCGCGCCGATCAGCGTGATACCGCCGGTGAAACCCGTCTTCCGCGCTCCTTCCACGGCCCGCAACCCCGCCAGCGAGGCACCGACGACGACCAGCCGCCGCGTCATCCGTCAGCCAGCCGCAGCGCCTCAGTCGGGCAACCCTCGACGGCGGCGCGGACCTCGTCGAGCTGGCCTGTACTGACAGTCTCGGTGAGGAGCAACAAGTCGCCGTTCTCGTCCACCTCGAACACATCGGGTGCCATGGCTTCGCAGATGCCCAGCCCGGTGCACCTGCGGCGGTCCACGGTGATCCTCATGCTGTCCCCTCTTTGATCGACCTTTGATAAATCGCTCACCCCGCTGCCGGGCCGAGGGCCACGGGCATCTCGCGGTAGCCGTTGATGAAGTTGGAACGGAAGCGCTGCGGCGGACCGGCCACGCGCATATGGGGGAAACGCGCGAACAGGTCGCGCAGCAGTACCCGGGCCTCCAGCCGGGCCAGGCTGTTGCCCAGGCAGAAGTGCGTGCCGATGCCGAAGGCGAGGTGGTTGGTGGGGTTGCGGTGGATGTCGAATCGGTCCGGGTCCTCGAACACCGTCTCGTCCCGGTTGCCCGACACGTAGAACACGACCACCTTGTCACCGGCCTCGATACGCTGCGCGCCGAGCTCGGTGTCGGCCACGGCCGTCCGGCGGAATTGCATCACCGGCGGGTGAAAGCGCAAGATCTCCTCGATCGCCACGGTGAGCAGGTCGGGATTGGCCCGCAGGTGCGCCCACTGGTCCGGGTGCGCATCCAGGGTCAACACCGCGCCCGTGAGCAGGTTGCGTGTGGTCTCGTTGCCGGCGATCATCAGCAGCTGGAAGAACCGCTGCAGCTCGTCCATGGAGAGGTGCTGGCCGTCGACCTCGGCGTTGACGATCAGACTCCACACGTCATCACCAGGCTCACGCCGCCGGATCTCGGTCTGGTCCTGCGCGTAGGCGAACATTTCCTGGAACGCCGCGAGAAACGCCGGGCGCCCGCCGTAGGCCGGATCGTCCAATCCGACCATCCGATTGGTCCAGCTGTAGAGCAGACGGCGATCGGCCGCAGGCATCCCAAGCAAGTCGGCCAAAACCAGCAGCGGCATCTCCGCAGAAACCTTCGCGACGAGGTCGACCTCGGTGTCGGGCTCCAGCGCCGACACGATGTCGTGCGCGTACCGCGCGACCGAGTCGAACATGCCGCCCACCATCTTCGGCGTGAAGACCCGGCTGACGATCCTGCGCAGCTTCGAGTGGTCCGGCGGGTCGAGGTTGAGCATCATCTGCCGAAGCGCCTCAAGGTCACGCGGACGCTGGTCTCGCAGGAACGTCGCTCCCACATGCGAGGAGTAGATCTCCGGCCGGCGGGACACCTCGACGATGTCGGCGTGCCGGGTGACCGCCCAAAAACCAGGACCTCCTTCGAAGCCCTCGTAGGCCGGTTCAGGCACCCACACGACCGGGGTCTGGCGGCGCAACGTCGCGAAGACCTCGTACGGCACGCCACCTGCATACGTGTCCGGGTGGCCCAGGTCGATGTCCATCGTGGGGATCTCCCACGCCCGCTGGTCCGGCATAACACTGCCTCCACGTCCACTGACTGACCGTACGTACGGTACATTACAGCGATGCGGGTCGCCAATTCCGAGTTCGCGCCCGGAACGCAGGGATTCCGTTATTGCCAACCCCAACGATTCACGCCTATTTGCCCGCAGACCGTACAGGCGGTCAGCCAGAGCCTGGCATTGTGGGCCCGAATGGAGGACAGCAGGCATGGACAGCACCATGCAGGACGCGGACCTATTGGTCTCGGACCTCTTCGAACACGGCCGTCTGGTACACCCGAACGCGGTAGTGACCCACTATCGCGGCGGTAAGTCGTCAAACCTGACCTTCAGCGGACTCAGCGACCAAACCGCGCGGTTGGCCGGAGCGTTGGGAGACCTCGGCGTCACCCGCGACGATGTGGTGGCCACGCTGTGCTGGAACGTGCCCGCACACCTGGCGGCCTACTTCGCGGTCCCGTCGATCGGCGCGATCTTGCACACGCTGAACCTGCGCCTGTCGGACGAGCAGCTGGTGTACATCGTCAACCATGCCGCCGATCGCGTAGTCATCGTCAACGGCGATCTGGTCCCACAGCTCGCGCGGATCCTTCCCCGCTGCCCCAGCGTGCGCGATGTCATCGTGGTCGGCGAAGCGGACGGCTCGCTCGGGAAGGGGGCTGTGCGGACGCACGACTACGACGCGCTGCTCACCTCGGCGGACCCGATGACCGAATGGCCGCGGTTGCCCGAGCGCAGCGCCGCGGTGCTCTGCTACACCACCGGGACCACAGGCGACCCCAAGGGCGTGGCCTACAGCCACCGGTCCATCTACCTGCATACCCTCGCCATCTCAAGCGGCAGCGCGTTCGGCTTCAACGACGCCGACCGAGTACTGCCCATCGTCCCGATGTTCCACGCGAACGCCTGGGGTTGGCCATACGCGGCGTGGGCCAACGGCGCCGACCTGATCATGACCGACAGGTTCCTGCAAGCAGAGCACCTCGCCGCGATCATCGGCGAACAGCGACCCACCGCGGCCGCCGCGGTCCCGACGCTGTGGAGTGCGCTGGACTCCTACGGCTGCAAACACGGAGTGGACTACTCGAGCCTTCGGCTCGCTGTATCCGGCGGGTCGGCCCTGTCACCAGCACTCGCCGAGAGTTTCGCGGCCCACCACGGGGTCCGGCTCACACAGGGTTGGGGCATGACCGAGACCTCGCCTCTGCTCACCTTCTCCAGACCGCCAACAGATATCCCAGCAGAGCACGACACCGCCTACCGCACCCGCGCGGGCCGGATCGTCCCGGGCGTGCGAGCACGCGTGGTGGACGGGCAGGGCGCCCAGCTGTCCTGGGACGGCGCCTCCGTAGGCGAGGTCGAACTCCGCGGCGCCACCATTACCGGCGGCTACTTCCGCGCGGATCCTGCCGCGACGGGCGACAAGTTCCGCGACGGCTGGTTGCGCACGGGCGACCTCGGCGTCATCCATCCGTCCGGCTGGATCGAACTGAAGGATCGTCTCAAGGACGGCATCAAGAGCGGCGGCGAATGGATCTCCAGCATCGAGCTGGAAAACGCCGTCTCGACCCACCCGGCCGTGGCAGAGGCCGTGGCCGTGGGTGTGCCCGATTCGCACTGGGAAGAGCGCCCGCTGGTGTGTGTGAAGGTACGCGAGGGGGTGACCGTCACGCCTGAGGAGCTGCGAGCACACCTCGTCGGCCGGTTGGCCAAGTGGTGGTTGCCGGAACGCTGGGCGTTTGTCACCGACATCCCGAAGACCAGCGTGGGCAAGCTCGACAAGAAACGCGTCCGCGCAGACTACGACGCAGACAAGCTCACGGTGATGCGGATCGACGCGGCCTCCCGCAGCTGACCCCAGCGCAGATGGGCGAGTTCTGGTTCGAACACAGCGACCACCTCAGCCCCGGGTATAGATCGACTTGTGCGACACGTAGGCGGACAGGCCCTCCGGACCGAGCTCGCGGCCAAGACCGCTGGCCTTGACACCGCCGAATGGCGAACCGAGATCCAGGTTGTAGAAGTTCACCCCGACTGATCCAGACTCCATCCGTCTCGCAATGTCGAGCCCGCGTTCTTCGTCGCGCGTCCAGATCGTGCCGCCCAGGCCGTACTCGGAGTCGTTCGCGATCCCCACGGCCTCATCCACGCTGTCATAAGGCAACACCGCCAGCACCGGGCCGAACACCTCTTCGCGGGCAACCGTCGCCCCCGGATCCAGATCGGCGAAGACCGTCGGCTCGACGAACCAGCCGCGATTGAGGTGCTTCGGCCGGCCACCGCCGGTCACGACCCGGCCGCCCTCCGCACGGCCGACGGCGATGTAGTCCTCGACACGCTGCCGCTGCCGCGCCGACACCAGCGGCCCCACGCGGGTCGCGGGGTCGTCCGGGATACCCACTGGCATTGAGGAGGCCAAGTCCGCGACGGCGTCGACGACCTCCCGGTAACGCGCGTGTGGGGCGAGAATTCGGGTGCTCAGGTAGCAGGTCTGCCCGTTGTTGAGCAAGCTCGCCCACGACAGCCCCCGAACGACCTGCGTCAGGTCAGCGTCGTCGAGCACGATCGCCGCGCTCTTGCCGCCCAGTTCGAGGGTGACCGGGCGCAACAGGCGGCCGCACGTTTCGGCGATGGCCCGGCCCGCCGCGGTCGATCCAGTGAAGGCGACCTTGTCCACCCCGGAATGCGCGACCAGGTAGGCACCCACCGCCCGCCCGCCGGGCACGATGTTGACCACGCCCGGCGGCAGACCTGCCTCGCCAGCGGCGTCGGCCAGCTGGAATGCGTCGAGCACGGTCTCCGGGGCGGGCTTGATGACCAGCGCGCAGCCAGCGGCGAGAGCGGGTGCGACCTTGAACATCGTTAGCGACTGAGGAAAGTTCCACGGAACGATCGCGGCCACGACACCAACCGGATCTCGCCGGACCACCGTCACCCCCGGCCCGCCGATCACCTGGCGCCGCTCTTCGACCAGCGTCTGTCGCGCCAACTGCGCGTAGTAGCGCAGGGTCGCGGACGGACCCCGGCCCTCCGCCGCTCGCGCGAGGGAGATCGGCATGCCGTTCTCACCGGTGACGATGGCCGCGGTCTGATCGGCGCGGGTTTCGAGTGCCTGCGCCAAGGCCAGCATCGCGGCGGCCCGCTCGTCGGCAGGCAACGCCGACCAGGACGGTAGGACGGCACGGGCGGCGGCAACGGCCGCGTCGACGTCTGCCGGGCTGCCGTCGGGCGCCACACCGAACGGATCTTCGGTGGCTGGTGAGATGACCGTGATCGTTTCGCCCGAGGCAGGTGTGATCCAGCGGCCACCGATGAACAATCTGTCGCGGGTGTGCTCCACGGTGCTCACTCCCCCGCCGGGATCAGGACGGGCTTGATTGTGGCGCCGCTGGCGGCATCGCGCTCCGCCTCGTTGATCGCGGCGAGGGGATAGGTGCGGATCAGCTTGTTGAACGGGAACCGGCCCTGCTGCCACAGCGCGATCAGCCGCGGAAGGAACGTTTGGGGAACGGCATCGCCTTCGAGAATGCCCATAATGTTCTTGCCCGCCGACAGTGCCGACGGTCCCAGCACCAGCTCGCGGGTACCCGCCCCGACCAGCCCAATGGTGCCGGTAGGTCGAAGCGCGTCGATCGCGGCCGCGATCACCTCGGGCACGCCCGTTGTGTCGAGCGCGTACTGCGCGCCGCCGCGTGTCAGCTTCCGCACCTGAGCGGCCACATCGGCCGATTCGCCACGAACGATATGGGTGGCGCCCAATTCCTCGGCCAGCTCGAGCCGCGATTCGTGCCGATCCACCGCGACAATGGTGCCCGCCCCAGCCACCGTGGCCGCCATCACCGCGGCCAGCCCGACGCCACCCGCCCCGAACACGGCAACGCTCGAGCCCACCTGAACGCCAAGGGCGAGCAGCACGGCGCCGGCGCCGGTCTGGATGCCACAGCCGAGTGGACCGAGTAAGTGCAGTGGCAGATCGTCGTCGACGACGACCAGGTTCCGGGGTCCGGCGATGGCGTGGGTGGCGAAGGAGGACTGACCGAACCAGCGGGACCGGATGGGTGCCCCTTCGGCGTCCACAACAGGGCCCGAACCGTTCGCCGCCATGCCCGTGAGGTTGCGCTGGAAGAAGGTTTCGCAGTAGGCCGGGTGTGCACTCCCGCAGTTCGCACACCGGCCACACGAGTCGAAGCTCATCACGACGTGCGCACCGACTGCGACCTCGGATACCCCGGCCCCAACCGCGGTGACAACGCCCGCTCCCTCGTGCCCGGCGACGAGCGGAGGGCGGGCCATGAAACCGGGAACACGAGGCAGGACGTCGGTGTGGCAGAAGCCGGTTCCCGCCACCTCCACCAGGACTTCACCCGGGCCGGGTTCGGCGATCTCAACCCTCTCGATGACAAATGGAGCAGACCGCTCGCGTAGCACCGCGGCGTGCATCTGCATGGCATCTCCTGTAATTGACCGCACGTACGGTCACAGCGTAGCGTTAATCAAAAATCCTGGCATAAGGAGTTCAACGGTGAGCTATTTCAGCGATGCTGAAGAGGTCTACAAGTATCTCGGTGGAGTCTTCAGGGTTGCCGACCGCACCGACGGCGTCGGCGATAACCTGCGCAGCGCAGATCTCATCCTGCGGCTGGACTACTCCGGTCCGACATCTAGCATCACGGTCGTGCTCAAGGAGCCTGCTCTCCAGGTCATTGAGGGCGACTGTGAACTAACGCCTGACGTGCGGATGTCCATGTCCGCCGACAATGGCAACAAATTCTGGCGTGGCGAGTACAACGTCGCTGTCGGCCTGGCCAAAGGACAAGTCAAGGCAAAGGGACCCGTGTCCAAGATCCTCAAGCTGATTCCCATCGCGAAGCCGGTTTTCCCCCTGTACAAGGACCTTGTCGCGGAGAAGGACGCCGCTCGGTGAGGCACTACCGGATGTACATCGACGGGGAATGGGTCGATACCGACGGCCGGTTCGAGATCATCAACCCAGCGACTGGCCAAGTTGTGGCCACCGCCGCGCGCGGTACCGCCGACCACGCCGACCAAGCCGTGGCCGCCGCCCTGCGCGCGCACCGCGAAGGTGAATGGCGCCAGGCCCCGCCCGAAGAACGCGCAGCCGCGATGACCCGGATGGTGGAGCTGCTCAACGAGCGGATGGACGACCTCGTCGAGCTGCACGTGGCGGAGAACGGTGTCACCGTACGGCAAGCGATGGCCTTTCACGTCGGGTACTCGATCTCGCATCTGCAGTATTTCGCCGACCTGGCCCGTTCGTACAAGTTCGAAACCCCGGGCCCGCTGCTCGGATACCCGACGGCGGCTGCGGGTGTGGTGCGCCGCGAGCCCATCGGCGTTGTGGCGGGCATCGTGCCTTGGAATTTTCCCCTTCTGCTCGCGGTGTGGAAGCTCGGCCCGGCGCTGGCAGCGGGCAACTGCGTCGTGATGAAACCCGACGAGAAGACTCCGGCCACTCTGCTCGAATTGGCCGACGCCGCCCACGTGGCCGGCCTGCCGCGCGGGGTGCTGAACGTGGTCACTGGCCACGGCGAAGAAGTCGGCGCACGCCTTGCGGCGCACCCAGACGTTCGCAAGATCGCGTTCACCGGGTCCACCGAAGTCGGTCGCGAGGTCGCTCGCCTGGCTGCCGGCAACGTCAAGCGAGTGACCCTCGAACTCGGCGGCAAAGGCCCCAATATCGTGCTTCCGGACGCTGACGTCGATACCGCAGTCGACGCCGCCTTGTTCGCTTTCTGCCTCTACCAGGGGCAGGCCTGCGAGTCCGGGACTCGCCTGCTCTTGCCGGATTCGCTACACGACGAGTTCGTGGCCAAGCTTGTCGCGCGTGCGGCCGCGATTCGCGTCAGCGACCCAACCGAGTTCGACTCCGATATGGGGCCGATCATCTCCGCTGAGCAAAAGTGCCGCATCGACGAGTACGTGAAGCTAGGTATCGAGGAAGGCGCGACGCTCGTGTTCCAAGGCACCGTGCCCGAAGGGCCGGGGCACTGGGTGGCGCCGACGATCTTCACCGGTGTCACCAGCACAATGCGGATCTCCCGGGAGGAAATTTTCGGGCCCGTTCTGTGCGTCCTGCGCTATTCCACGGTGGACGAGGCGGTCGAGATCGCGAACGACACCGAATACGGCCTGTCTGCCGGGGTGTGGAGCGAGGACATCGACGCTGCCCTTGAAGTCGCCGGCCGCATCGAAGCGGGCACGGTGTGGGTCAACGACTGGCACATGGTCAATGCGCAGTACCCCTTCGGGGGCTACAAGCAGAGCGGAATCGGCAGGGAGCTAGGCCCCCATTCGCTCGACGAGTACACGGAAGAAAAGTTCGTGCACATCGATCTATCCCGGAGCCGTGATCGCCGGGTCTACGACATGGTCGTGCCCCGCCCGGAGGACCTCGGATGAGATCGGCGCTGCTGCGCGAGCCAGGGCAAGTGCTGAGCGTCGAGGACGTCGAGGCTGCCACGCTGCAACCGGACGAGATTCTCGTCAGAATCGCGGGGGTCGGCGTGTGCCACACCGATCTGACCGGGGCGGACGGTACGGTGCCCCTTCCGCTGCCCGCCGTCCTCGGACACGAGGGCTCGGGCGTGGTCGAGCAGGTCGGCGAGGCCGTCACCGGACTCGCCGTCGGCGACCACGTCGTGCTCAGTTTCGACTCATGCCGCGACTGCGCGTCGTGCCGTTCGGGCCATCCCGCCTACTGCGAGCTGTTCGGCGCCCTGAATTACTTCGGTACCCGCTTAGATGGCACGACGACGCTGCGCCAAGGCCCGGAGGATGTGCACGGCAGTTGGTTCGGCCAGTCGTCATTCGGCACACACGCAGTCGCCAGCGCCCGCAACGCGGTCAAGGTGGACAGCGACCTGCCCATCGAACTGTTCGGGCCGCTCGGCTGCGGCTTCCTCACAGGCGCAGGCACTGTTCTCAGCGCCCTGCGCCCCGAGCGTGGGCAAGGTCTCGGCATATGGGGCCTCGGCGCCGTCGGACTGTCCGCGGTGATGGCCGCCAAGGTTGCCGGGTGCGACCCCATCGTCGGTGTCGACATCAACGCAGCGCGCTTGGATCTTGCACTCCAACTCGGCGCGACCGATGTCATCGACCCTGCCGAGACCAACGACGTCGTGTGGGAGGTCCTCGAACGGAGCGGCGGTCTGCACTACACCATCGACGCCGTCGGGAAGGGCAGTGTCATCCAGCAGGCGCTCGGTGTACTGCGTTCGCCTGGCACCTGCGCAACCGTGGGCCTCCACGCGCTCGAGAACAACATCACCGTCGACCAAGGGCACCTGCTGCTCGGTCGGACACTGACCGGCGTGATCGAAGGCGATACCGACCCACACGTGTTCATCCCGCAATTAACGCGCCTCTGGCGGGAGGGCAAATTCCCCTTCGAGCGGCTGGTGAAGACCTTTCCATTCACAGCGATCAACGACGCCCTCGATGCTGCCCGCAGCGGGGACGTCGTCAAACCGGTGCTCACGTTCAGCAGCGAGTAAGAGAAACGAGAAGCAGAACCGCGATGGCGCTGTTTGGTGAGTTGGCGCGCTGCTTGCGCTGCTGTTGCGCGAGCGCGAACTGGTTGATTGGAAAATGCTTCGCGCGCAACGCTTGCGCAGCCTCGACGCCTTGATCGCCGAATCTCATTTGACCGGACAGGACCAAACGTATGGGAGTGAACCACAATGAATGATCCGATCACGCTGGCACCGCCCAAGCATGTCGAGTCGAGTGACACACTTTATCCGCCCGTAGGCTCCTGCGCGCGCTCATTCATCTTGTCGCGCGGACAATCACTCGCCCCGCTTTGCCCAGCGCTGTGTCGACGCCTGCCTCGGCATGACCGGACGATACGGGCCTATCACGTGAATTGACCATAACCGCAAGCAACTTCACGTCCGTGAATCTCCGCATCGTCAACAAGCTGAAATCGCATCGACCGCACTCCCACCTCCAAACCTTCACGGATCCGCCCCGCGACGCACTACCAGGGCCGTCATCCACTCGCACGGGAAACGCCCCTCGCCAACCCATCACGCCTCTTCCATGATGGAGAAGCCCGAAGCGCTAGCCGATCGAGACTCCGGCGCGCTACGACACGACCCTAGTACAATCGTGGATAACTGCTGTTATCCATCAAAACCGTGCGACGATCGCCCCATGGACTCCACACCCCGTCGCCTTGACGCTCCTGAATCGCCTTGCCTGGCCTGGTTTTCGGCGCTCATGGCTGCGTTCAACGGTGACAAGTGGATGCCGCCGCGCGGAGGCGGCTACCGACCGGGCAACAATACGTCCGCCAGCACTCCGCCGGCACGCACATCACCGCCGGGACCGCCGCCGAAAGGGTCCTGCCGGCGCGACAAAGTCAGACGCGCGTCATGACCACTAGAAGCCGTGTCTGCCATCGGCGCCGACATCAGAGCAGGGTCGGTTCCAAGATCGGCGCCGGCGGATGTCTTCGCCGCAGGTAGAATCGGATTCATGGGTGAATTGAGGGATATGTACCCGCAGCATTTCGGGACTCTCAGTGAAGCGCGAGCGCAGGCCCTCGAGTTCGCCATCGCCAACAATGTTCTGGAGGGCTGGGAGCCCGACGAGGACGACATTCGTGATCTGTGTGAAGCCACCGCTGGACATCTCAGTGACGATGAAGTGCTCTGGCGCGGACTGGATCGGCTGCAGCGCAATCGTGCCGATGCCGGCCCGTCCTGACTGACGACCTCACGCCCGAGAGTGCCAGTGCCGCAATGGGAATCGTACTTCTGGCCAAACACGCAGGTCCTGAAAACAAGTTGGGGCTCAAAGACCAGGCCGCCCTGACCGCAATGGAACGCCTGCACACCACGCTGCAAGCCGAGCAGATCGCGCATTGACGTCAGTGTCCGTTGTCCAAGTATCCCCCGCAGCGTGGGGTATTCGCTCAACGCTTCGCCGACTCGTCGAGGTTACGATCCGCCCATGCCTCGCTGAATGCGGTGGCATCCGGGTGCGATCGCATCCACAGGTCATGCGCCTCACACCGCCGCCGCAGATCTTCAACGTCAAGAATGTTTTCAATCCAGGAGTTCATCGCCTGCTTCTCTCCCTCGGCGCTGACCGCCTCACACGCTGTCGGACAACCGCAACGTACTCATACGCGCCACCGTTCCGCAGGGAAGTGTCAAAAAGACGATCTCTATGTGTGCGGGCAGATGTGACGACAACAAGGGTCCCGAGATCGACTTTTCGTGGTTTGACTCTGCTGACGACTGACCAACCGTGACGCTGGCAGGACATCCCGAGGCCGAATTGGGCGCTCGAGAGCGCGATTCTCGACGTCCTGCAGCGACCGCCTGCGCTTGGCACTCCCCCAGCCGGGCTGGCAATCCGAAGACCCAATCTCGTCGCGAAACAATTGTTCGACGGACCGTTGACTCATTCTTGGCACAGCGGGGGGTCGGCCACTATCCGGGCAATTTCGTTGATCTGCTAAAACCTGGTGGGCGCGGACGGTATCGAACCGCCGACCGCTGGTGTGTAAAACCAGAGCTCTACCACTGAGCTACGCGCCCCTTGCCGGGCAGGCTACAGGTCGATGACCTGCAGGTGGAAATCCATCAGCCGATTGCAGCGCTTTCAGGGCATCCATCCACACGGTCTGATCGCGCGGCTCCCCCGGCTGCTTCATCTCGGCGAACCGGATGATGCCCGAGCGGTCCACGACGAACGTCCCGCGATTGGCGAAGCCGGCATCGTCGTTGAACACGCCGTAGGCCTGCGCGATCGCGCCGTGCGGCCAGAAGTCGGAAAGCACCGGGAAGGTGAAGCCGCTCTGCGTCGCCCAGACCTTATGGGTGGGCGGCGGCCCAACCGAGATCGCCAGCGTGGCTGTGTCGTCGTTCTCGTAGGTAGGCAGGTTGTCGCGGATCTCGTCCAGCTCCCCCTGGCAGATGCCGGTGAATGCGAGCGGGAAGAACACCACGCAGG
This sequence comes from uncultured Actinomycetota bacterium, assembly GCA_963766465.1. Lineage (GTDB taxonomy): Bacteria > Actinomycetota > Actinomycetes > Mycobacteriales > Mycobacteriaceae > Mycobacterium. The sequence goes on along the minus strand of CAVXZT010000004.1, from coordinate 454,859 downwards.
ACGGTCTTGACGTCCCGGAAGCTGCTCAGGGTGACGGACTGGCCGTTCTGGTCCTTGAGCGTGAAGTCCGGCGCCTCCTCGCCTTCAGACCGCATCAGCGCCTGCGTTATCTGCTTTTCGCCTTCGATTTCGGCTGCACCAGCCGACTGGCGCTCCAGTCGCCCAGGTTGGCCGACGAGGTCTGCATCAGGCCTGCCGTCGGGGCCGACTCGGCGATCTCGGCAGGCAGCACGTGTCCCGGCTGGCCGGTCTTGGGGGTGGCCACCCAGATCACACCGTCGTCAGCCAGCGGGGTGATGGCATCCATCAGCCGGTCGACGAGATCGCCGTCGCCGTCGCGCCACCACAACAACACGACGTCGATGACCTCGTCGGCGTCTTCGTCGAGCAGCTCGCCGCCGCACGCCTCTTCGATGTCGGCCCGGATGTCGTCGTCGCTGTCCTCGTCCCAGCCCAACTCCTGCACAACCTGTTCTTTTTGGATGCCCAGTCTCAGGGCGTAGTTCGGGGCGTCATCCGCCGCGACCACGGTCATTCCTCCTTCAGCCGGCTCGGGCGCACCATGCGCCCGGCGATGTCTGGGCCCTATCGTCGCACGCCGGGCCTCGATGACGGACGCCTGGCGGCCAGTTCATCGATATGCCGCGTCGCACAGGTTCAGCGCGGTGGTCTTGGTGTCGTTCAATTTGGAGATCGCCGCGTTGAATTCGTCCATCCCGTAGTTGCCTGCAATCGCCGTCGCGAGCCCCCGCGCCGCGTCGACCCAGGCGTTCAGCGCGTCGCGCAGATTCGGGGCCAGCGCGTCGGAAACACTGCCCGCGACCAGGTCGGCGCTGTGGTTGAGCGCATCGACGGCCGGTGTCGCCTTGGCCGTCGCATCGGCTGCAGTCTTGTTGAAGGCGTCGACGTAGTTGTTCACCGCGGTGATGGCGTCGACGCTGGATGAACTCAACGCCTCGCACGACGTGTGGATCGCCTGCGTGGTGAGCGAGGCCTGGCGTTCGGACTCGCGGGAACTCGAGCTCTCGGCCGATTCCTCGATCGACGCCGACACCGAAGCCCGGTACACGGGAGCGTCGGCCCGATCGACCGTAGGACTACCCGAGGTGACGCTGTTGCAGCCGACCATGATCATCGCCAGCGCAGCCAGGCTGCCCATCCCGAGGGCCGCGATCCGCAGCCGTTTGTGAGACAGCCCACCGATCAGCACGGTCTGCAGACGTTACCGGTTTGGACCGTCGATCGCCGGTTCATTCCAGTCCCCACCCCCAGCGGTGCGAGTGGGGCACGATGGGGGGACGATATAGGCGCTTCGCCGATCGTGAAGCGCCTACACCGCCTAACAAGGAGCGGAAGTTGACCACCGAGTTCGTGCGCCAAGACCTGGCCCAAAACTCCTCCACCGCAGCCGAACCCGACCGGGTTCGGGTGATTCGTGAAGGCGTCGCCTCTTATCTGCCCGATATCGATTCCGAGGAGACCGCCGAGTGGCTTGAGTCGTTTGACGAGTTGCTGGAGCGGTCGGGGCCTGCGCGGGCGCGCTATCTGATGTTGCGGTTGCTGGAACGCTCTGGCGAACAGCGGGTGGCCATTCCCGCGCTGACGTCGACCGACTATGTGAACACCATCCCGACCGAGCTCGAGCCGTGGTTTCCCGGCGACGAGGACGTCGAGCGGCGGTACCGGGCGTGGATCCGATGGAACGCCGCGATCATGGTCCATCGGGCTCAGCGCCCGGGAGTCGGTGTGGGGGGCCATATTTCGACCTACGCATCGTCAGCGGCCTTGTACGAGGTCGGTTTCAACCACTTCTTCCGCGGCAAGGCGCATCCCGGCGGCGGCGATCAGATCTTCATCCAGGGCCACGCATCGCCCGGCGTCTACGCGCGCGCTTTCTTAGAGGGACGACTCAGCGCAGAGCAACTTGATGGCTTCCGCCAGGAGCACAGCCACCCCGGCGGCGGGCTGCCGTCCTACCCGCACCCACGGCTGATGCCGGACTTCTGGGAGTTCCCGACGGTGTCGATGGGTTTGGGCCCAATGAACGCGATCTACCAGGCCCGGTTCAACCACTACCTACACGACCGGGGCATCAAGGACACCTCAGACCAGCACGTGTGGGCATTCCTCGGTGACGGCGAGATGGACGAGCCGGAAAGTCGCGGCCTGATTCAGGTGGGCGCCAACGAGGGTCTGGACAACCTGACCTTCGTGATCAACTGCAACCTGCAGCGCCTCGACGGCCCCGTCCGCGGCAACGGCAAGATCATCCAGGAACTGGAGTCATTCTTCCGAGGAGCGGGCTGGAACGTCATCAAGGTGGTGTGGGGTCGCGAATGGGATGTGCTGCTGCACGCCGACCGCGACGGCGCACTCGTCAACCTGATGAACACCACGCCCGACGGCGACTACCAGACCTACAAGGCCAACGACGGCGGCTACGTGCGCGATCACTTCTTCGGCCGCGACCCGCGTACCAAGGCGCTGGTGAAAGATCTGTCCGATCAGCAAATCTGGAACCTCAAGCGCGGTGGGCACGACTACCGCAAGGTATACGCCGCCTATCGCGCGGCGACTGAGCACAAGGGTCAGCCGACGGTCATCCTCGCCAAGACCATCAAGGGCTACACGTTGGGCAAGCACTTCGAGGGCCGCAACGCCACCCACCAGATGAAAAAGCTTGCGCTGCAAGACCTCAAGGACTTCCGCGACAGCCAACGCATCCCGATCAGCGACGAGCAGCTCGAAGAGAACCCCTATCTGCCGCCGTACTACCACCCCGGCCCGGAGGCGGCCGAGATCCGCTATCTGCTCGACCGGCGGCGCGGCCTCGGTGGCTTCCTGCCCGAACGGCGCACCAAGTCCAAGGTGCTGACCCTGCCAGGCCGCGACACCTACAAGGCGCTCAAGAAGGGTTCTGGCACCCAGGAGGTCGCCACCACCATGGCGACGGTGCGAACCTTCAAGGAACTGTTGCGCGACACCGGGAAGGACGGAATCGGCCACCGCATTGTTCCTATCATCCCCGACGAGGCTCGCACGTTCGGGATGGACTCGTGGTTCCCGAGCCTGAAGATCTACAACCGCAACGGTCAGCTCTACACGGCCGTCGACGCCGAATTGATGTTGGCGTACAAGGAAAGTGAAATCGGCCAGATTCTTCACGAGGGCATCAACGAGGCGGGCTCGACGGCTTCGTTCACGGCCGTTGGCACGTCGTACGCCACCCACAACGAGCCGATGATCCCGGTCTACATCTTCTATTCGATGTTCGGGTTCCAGCGCACCGGCGACGGGTTCTGGGCCGCGGCCGATCAGATGGCCCGCGGCTTCGTGCTCGGTGCCACCGCGGGGCGCACCACGCTGACCGGCGAAGGCTTGCAGCACGCCGACGGCCACTCACTGCTGCTGGCCGCCACCAACCCGGCCGTGGTGTCCTACGACCCCGCGTTCGCCTACGAGATCGCCTACATCGTCGAAAGCGGTCTGCACCGGATGTACGGCGAGAACCCGGAGAACGTCTACTTCTATATAACGATCTACAACGAGCCGTACGTGCAGCCTGCGGAGCCCGAGGGTCTCGACGTCGAGGCACTGCTGCGCGGCATCTACCGCTACCGGCCCGCGCCGGAAAAACGCACCCACGTCGCGCAGATCCTCGCCTCCGGGGTTGCCATGCCGGAAGCGGTCCGCGCGGCCGACCTGCTGGCCGAGGAGTGGGACGTCGCGGCCGACATCTGGTCGGTGACGAGCTGGGGCGAGCTCAACCGCGACGGCGTGCAGGTAGAGAAGGAACGGCTACGCCATCCCGAGCGGCCCGCAGGTACGCCGTTCATCACCACGGCGCTGGCCGATGCCGCCGGTCCCGTGGTGGCGGTGTCTGACTGGATGCGCGGCGTGCCCGAACAGATCAGGCCGTGGGTGCCGGGCACCTACATCACGCTTGGCACCGACGGCTTCGGCTTCTCCGACACCCGCCCCTCCGCGCGGCGGTACTTCAACACCGACGCCGAGTCGGTCGTCGTCGCCGTGCTCGAGGGCCTGGCCCGCGACGGAAACATCGACCAGTCGGTCGCGGTCGAGGCGGCCCGCAAGTACAAGATCGACGACGTGATGGCCGCCGGCGTCTCGTATAAGGACACCGGCAGCGCCTGACCAGCACGGCCTCGTTGGAGGAAACCAACAGCGCGGCAGCGTAGCTTTTAGGCATGACCGACAATCGGTTCGTTCCGCCGGCCTCCACGCTCGAGGTGCTCGAGACGGTTCCGGACGCAACGCTGCGGCGGTTGAAGCAGTACTCGGGACGGCTGGCCACCCAGGCGGTGCACGCCATGGAGGAACGGCTGCCGTTCTTCGCCGCCCTCGAGGCATCGCAGCGGGCCAGCGTGCAACTGGTCGTGCAGACCGCGGTGGTCAACTTCGTCGAGTGGATGCGCGATCCGCAGAGCAACGTCAGCTACACGGCGCAGGCGTTCGAGGTGGTACCGCAGGACCTGCGGCGGCGCATTGCCCTGCGGCAGTCCGTGGAGATGGTGCGGACCACGATGGAGTTCTTCGAGGAAGTCGTGCCGCTGCTGGCCCGGTCCGAGGAGCAGCTCACCGCGATGACCGCCGGAATCCTGCGCTACAGCCGGGATTTGGCGTTCGCCGCGGCCGAGGCCTATGCCGACCAGGCGGAGGCGCGCGGCGCATGGGATACCCGGATGGAGGCCAATGTCGTCGATGCCGTCGTCCGCGGTGACACCGGACCCGAGTTGCAGTCCCAGGCCGCCGCGCTGAACTGGGACGCCACTGCGCCCGCGACCGTGATCGTCGGCCTTCCCCGGCCGGGCCGCACTGACCTGGCGAGCGAGGACGTCCACGACGTCGTGAACCGCAACGGGCGGACGGCACTCTCGGACGTGCACGGCACCTGGCTGGTGGCCATCGTGTCCGGCGTCCTCTCTCCGACCGACCGGTTCCTGAATGAGCTGCTCGAGGTATTCGCGGACGGGCCCGTCGTGGTCGGCCCGATGGCTCCGACATTGAGCGCCGCACACCGCAGCGCGACGGAGGCGATCTCCGGGATGAACGCCGTGGCCGGCTGGACCGGGGCGCCGCGACCGGTGTCGTCGCGCGAATTGCTCCCCGAACGCGCGCTACTCGGAGATGCGACGGCGATCGCGGCGCTGGAGACGGAGGTGATGCGGCCGCTGGCCGATGCGGGGCCGGCCTTGGGCGAGACGCTGGACGCGTATCTGGATTCTGGCGGCGCCATCGAGGCGTGCGCTCGCAAATTGTTCGTTCATCCAAATACCGTCCGCTACCGGCTCAAACGGATCGCGGATTTCACGGGCCGCGATCCCACGCTTCCGCGCGACGCGTACGTCCTGCGCGTGGCCGCCACGCTCGGCAGACTCAGCCGTCAACCACACCATTTCAACTCGTCAAACAGCGCCGCCGAAGGGGTGACGGCGGTCACTTCCACGGCGCAGGGAGTGGATCGCGCGGGTTAATAGGTTGCGGGAAGGTATCGGCGGAGTCGCATCACATGCTATTTTGTGGATAACCTACAAAAACATAAGACCAGGTTCATAATCTCTTACACCGCGCAAAACCGCTTTCACAGTGTTCTCTTAAATACGTGCTCGTACTCCTCGCGCCCGGACAGGGCTCCCAGACTCCCGGCATGCTCGCCTCGTGGCTCGAGCTGGCCGGTGCTGCCGACCGCATCGCCGCCTGGTCGGCGATCAGCGGCCTGGATCTGGCCCGGCTGGGCACCACCGCAACCGCCGAGGAAATCACTGACACCGCGGTGACCCAGCCGCTTGTCGTCGCCGCGACGCTGCTGGCCCACGAGGAGCTGGCCAAGCGCGGGCTGCTGGCCGGTAAGGACGTCACCGTGGCCGGCCACTCCGTCGGTGAGATCGCCGCATACGCGATCGCAGGCGTCATCTCCGCCGACGACGCCGTCAAGCTCGCCGCCACCCGCGGCTCTGAGATGGCCAAGGCGTGCGCGCTCGAGCCGACCGGCATGTCCGCGGTGCTCGGCGGCGAAGAGGCCGAGGTGCTCGCCCGCCTCGAGGCGCTCGACCTGGTTCCCGCGAACCGCAATGCCGCAGGCCAGATCGTGGCCGCAGGCGCACTATCGGCTCTCGACAAGCTGGCCGAGGATCCGCCCGCCAAGGCCCGGGTGCGCCAGCTGGCCACCGCGGGCGCGTTCCACACTCACTTCATGGCGTCAGCCACCGACGGCTACGCGGCTGCGGCCGAGAGCGTCGCCACGGCTGAGCCGACCGCAACGCTGCTGTCGAACTCCGACGGCCAACCCGTCGCCTCGGCCGCGGATGCCATGACCAAGTTGGTTTCACAGCTGACTCGTCCGGTCCGGTGGGACTTATGCACCGAGACCATGCGTCAAAACAATGTGACGGCGATCGTCGAGTTCCCGCCCGCGGGCACCTTGGCTGGCATCGCCAAACGTGAACTTCGGGGGGTGCCGACGCACGCCGTCAAGTCTCCCGCTGACCTGGACGGGCTCGCTGAGCTCTGACCAGTACAACCCAATAAAGATCGTGAATTTCCCGCAGTATCAACACAAATAAGAAGGAGCCATTGTGGCCACCACGCAAGACGAAATCATCGCCGGCATCGCCGAGATCATCGAAGAGGTCACCGGCATCGAGCCATCCGAGGTCACCCCGGAGAAGTCGTTCGTCGACGACCTGGACATCGACTCGCTGTCGATGGTTGAGATCGCCGTGCAGACCGAGGACAAGTACGGCGTGAAGATCCCCGACGAGGACCTCGCGGGCCTGCGCACCGTCGGTGACGTCGTCGCCTACATCCAGAAGCTCGAGGAAGAGAACCCCGAGGCCGCCGCGGCCATCCGGGCACAGATGGGGTCGGGCGACAAGTGACCAAGCCTTCCACTGCTAACGGCGGTTTCCCCAGTGTTGTGGTGACTGCCGTTACGGCGACTACTTCCATTGCACCGGACATCGAGAGCACGTGGAAGGGCTTGCTGGCCGGAGAGAGCGGCATCCACATACTCGAGGACGACTTCGTCGAGAAGTGGGATCTTCAGGTCAAGATCGGCGGGCACCTCAAGGAGCCCCTCGATCCCCTGATGACCCGGTTGGAGATGCGACGCATGTCGTACGTCCAGCGCATGTCGAAGTACCTCGGCAATCAACTGTGGGACAGCATCGGACGTCCGGAGGTCGATCCCGACCGTTTCTCGGTCGTGATCGGCACCGGGCTCGGCGGCGGCGAGAAGATCGTCGAGATGTATGACGCGATGAACGAGGGCGGCCCCCGCAAGGTGTCTCCGCTCGCCGTTCAGATGGTCATGCCCAACGGAGCCGCCGCGGTCGTCGGCCTCGAACTCGGGGCACGCGCCGGGGTCATCACCCCTGTTTCGGCCTGTTCGTCCGGGTCAGAGGGCATCGCCCACGCGTGGCGTCAGCTCGTCATGGGTGACGCCGACATCGCCGTGTGCGGTGGCGTCGAGGGCGGCATCGAAGCGTTGCCGATCGCGGCGTTCTCGATGATGCGTGCCATGTCGACCAACAACGAGAACCCCGAGGGCGCCTCGCGGCCGTTCGACAAGAACCGTGACGGATTCGTATTCGGCGAGGCCGGTGCGCTGATGGTCATCGAAACCGAGGAGCACGCCAAGGCCCGCGGCGCCAAGCCGCTGGCCAGGCTGATGGGTGCCGGCATCACCTCTGACGCATTCCACATGGTGGCGCCTGCACCGGACGGTCTGCGGGCCGGCCATGCGATGAAGCGCGCCATGGAGTCTGCGGGGCTGGACGCCAAGGACATCAGCCACGTCAACGCTCACGCCACAGCCACTCCGATCGGCGACACCGCGGAGGCCAACGCCATCCGCGCTGCCGGTGTGGAGCACGCCGCGGTGTACGCGCCGAAGTCGGCGCTCGGCCACTCGATCGGTGCGGTCGGTGCGCTGGAGTCAATCCTGACGGTGCTCAGCCTGCGGGATGGCGTCATCCCGCCGACACTGAACTATGAGACACCGGATCCCGAGATCGATCTCGATGTCGTTGCGGGCGAGCCTCGATACGGCGACTACCAGTACGCCATCAACAACTCGTTCGGCTTCGGTGGACACAATGTCGCCCTGGCGTTTGGGCGCTACTGAGTTACGAGAGGAATGTTCGGGCAGTAATGGCAGGGCTGGCTACGGGGAACGGTTTCCCCAATGTTGTCGTCACCGGTATAGCGATGACGACGTCCGTGGCGACCGACGCGGACGGCACCTGGAAGGCGCTGCTTGACGGACGGAGCGGAATCCGCAAACTGGAGGATCCGTTCGTCGAGCAGTACGACCTGCCGGTTCGCATCGGCGGCCACCTGCTTGAGGACTTCGACGGCGAACTGACGCGGGTCGAACTGCGGCGGCTGTCGTACCTGCAGAAGATGTCGACGGTGCTGAGCCGGCGGGTGTGGGAGCACGCCGGTTCACCCGAAGTCGACACCAGGCGGTTGATGGTGTCGATCGGCACGGGTTTTGGCTCGGCGGAGGAACTCGTCTTCGCCTACGACGCCATGCGCGCCAAGGGCATGCGCGCCGTGTCACCGTTGGCCGTGCAGAAGTACATGCCCAACTCGCCCGCCGCTGCGGTCGGGCTGGAACGCCACGCCAAAGCCGGTGTCATCACACCGGTTTCGGCATGCGCATCCGGGTCCGAGGGCATTGCACACGCGTGGCGCAACATCGTGCTCGGCGAGGCCGACATCGCGATCTGCGGCGGGGTGGAGTCCAAGATCGAGGCAGTGCCCATCGCCGGATTCGCACAGATGCGAATCGTGTTGTCCACCACCAACGATGATCCGGCCGGTGCATGCCGCCCATTCGACAAGGACCGCAACGGGTTCGTGTTCGGCGAGGGCGGCGCCCTCCTGGTGATCGAGACCGAGGCGCACGCCAAGGCCCGTGGTGCCGCGATCCTCGCAAGGATCATGGGCGCCAGCGTCACTTCCGACGGTTACCACATGGTGGCCCCGGACCCGAACGGTGAGCAGGCAGGACATGCAATGTCCCGGGCGATCGAACTGGCGGGTCTGTCACCCAGCGACATCGACCACGTCAACGCACACGCGACCGGTACATCGGTTGGCGACGTGGCGGAGGGTGTCGCGATCAACAACGCGCTCGGCTCACACCGGCCTGCGGTGTACGCACCCAAGTCAGCGCTCGGCCATTCGGTAGGCGCGGTCGGCGCTGTCGAATCGATCTTGACCGTGTTGGCGTTGAAGAATGGTGTGATTCCGCCGACGCTCAACCTGAAGAATCTCGACCCCGAGATCGACCTGGACGTCGTCCACGGCGGTCCTCGGCCCGGCAATTATCAATTCGCAATCAACAATTCGTTTGGATTCGGTGGGCACAACGTCGCGCTCGCCTTCGGAAAGTACTAAGGCATAACGTTTTTCGAACGGCGCAAGCCGACATCCGACCGGCTACAGGAGGGTATATGACCACCATGGCTCCCGAGGCCGTCGGCGAATCGCTCGACCCACGCGATCCGCTGCTACGCCTGAGTACATTCTTCGACGACGGCAGCGTCGCGCTGCTGCACGAGCGTGACCGCTCGGGCGTGCTGGCCGCGGCCGGCACCGTCAACGGCGTGCGCACCATTGCGTTCTGCACCGATGGCACCGTCATGGGCGGCGCGATGGGTGTGGAGGGCTGCGCGCACATCGTGAATGCCTATGACACCGCAATCGAGGAGCAGAGCCCGATCGTAGGTCTCTGGCACTCGGGCGGTGCGCGGCTGGCCGAGGGCGTCAAGGCGCTGCACGCGGTCGGTCTCGTGTTCGAGGCCATGATCCGGGCGTCGGGCTATGTCCCGCAGATCTCGGTGGTCGTCGGCTTCGCAGCCGGCGGCGCCGCATACGGGCCCGCGCTGACCGACGTCGTCGTGATGGCGCCTGAAGGCCGGGTCTTTGTCACAGGGCCGGACATCGTGCGCAGTGTCACCGGCGAGGACGTCGACATGGCGTCGCTCGGCGGTCCTGACACCCATCACAAGAAGTCCGGTGTGTGCCACATAGTCGCCGACAACGAGCTCGACGCCTACGAGCGCGGCCGTCGCCTGGTCGGATTGTTCTGGCAGCAGGGCCATTTCGACCGCAGCAAGGCCGAGGCCGGCGACACCGACCTGCACGCCTTGCTGCCGGATTCCCCGCGTCGCGCCTATGACGTGCACCCGCTGCTCGATGCGCTGCTCGACGCGGACACCCCGTTCGAGGAGTTCCAGGCCAAGTGGGCGCCCTCGATGGTGGTCGGCCTCGGCCGGTTGTCGGGCCGCTCCGTCGGCGTGCTGGCCAACAACCCGCTGCGACTGGGTGGCTGCCTGAACTCCGAGAGCGCCGAGAAGGCGGCGCGTTTCGTGCGGCTGTGCGACGCATTCGGCATCCCGCTGGTCGTCGTGGTCGACGTTCCCGGGTACCTGCCGGGTGTGGACCAGGAATGGGGTGGCGTGGTGCGCCGCGGCGCGAAGCTGCTGCACGCGTTCGGTGAGGCCACGGTTCCGCGGGTCACGCTGGTCACTCGGAAGATCTACGGTGGCGCCTACATCGCAATGAACTCGCGGTCGCTCAATGCGACGAAGGTGTTCGCGTGGCCGGACGCCGAGGTCGCCGTGATGGGCGCCAAAGCCGCGGTCGGCATCCTGCACAAGAAGAAGCTTGCCGCCACACCCGACGACGAGCGAGACGCGCTGCACGAGGAATTGGCCGCCGAGCACGAGCGGATCGCCGGTGGAGTGGATTCCGCCATCGAGATCGGTGTGGTCGACGAGAAGATCGATCCCGCGCACACCCGCAGCAAGCTGACGCAGGCACTGGCCGAGGCGCCCGCGCGCCGCGGCAGGCACAAGAACATCCCGCTGTAGGCGTAACGCTCGTCGAGTGGCCAGTTATGGCACGCATTTTTCGAGATGCCGTGCCATAAATGGCCACTGGTCGCTCAGGAAGCCAGCAACTCTTCGGCCACGTCCACCGCACGGGCACGATCCGACGCCACCAGTCCGATCCGGGTCCGGCGGTCCAGAATGTCGTCGGCGGTCATCGCGCCTTCGTGGGTGACCGCGTATTCGAATTCGGCCCTGGTGACGTCGATGCCTTCGGCCACCACCTCGGTCGGCCGCTCACAGCTGGCGGCGGCGATCACGTTCGGCGCCTCGGCCCCGTAGCGGGCGACCAGTGACCCCGGCAGATCGGTTTCCGACCGTAGAGTCGCCACCGGGTTCGACGGCGCCCCGACCAGCGGCAGGTTGCGGGTGCGACAGGCCGTCGCGCTGAGTCCTCGCAACGCGACGGTGCGATCGAGGACGTCCTCGGCCATGTATCGGTACTCGGTCAGCTTGCCGCCGATCACACTGATCACTCCCGCGGTCGACTCGACGACGGCGTGCTCACGCGATACGTCGGCCGTGCGGCCTTCGCCTGTGTCGATCAACGGTCGAAGCCCGGCATACGCACCGATCACGTCGGCCGGTCCAAGCGCGACGTCCAGCGCGGTGTTGACCGTGTCGAGCAGGAACGTGATCTCCTGCTGCGTCGGCTCCGGTACATCCGGAATCGGGCCAGGCGCGTCCTCGTCGGTAAGGCCCAGGTACACGCGGCCAAGCTGTTCCGGCATTGCGAACACGAATCGGTTGATCTCGCCGGGGATCGGAACGGTCAGCGCGGCAACGGGATTGCCGAATGCCTTCGCGTCGAACACCAGATGTGTTCCGCGACTTGGCCGCAACCGAATCGACGGATCGACCTCCCCCGCCCACACGCCGGATGCGTTGATGACCGCGCGCGCCGAGACGTCGAACGACTCGCCGGAGCGCTGATCGGTCAGCGTCACCGAGGTGCCCGTCGCGTTCGAGGCGCCGACGCGGGTCAGGATGCGCGCGCCGTGTTGGGCGGCCGTGCGCGCCACCGCGCTGACCAGTCGCGCGTCGTCGATCAATTGTCCGTCGTAGGCGAGCAGGCCGCCGGCGAGGCCGTCGCGGCGCACGGTGGGAGCCATCTCGATCGCGCGCGCCGCGTCGATTCGCCGGGACCGCGGCAGCGTCGATGACGGCGTGCCCGCCAGCTTGCGCAGCCCGTCGCCTGCCGCGAAACCGAAGCGGACCAACGCGCGCGACGCCGTATTCATCTCGGGCAGAAGCGGAACCAGCTGTGGCATGGCCTTGACGAGGTGTGGGGCATTGCGGGTCATCAGGATTCCGCGTTCGACGGCGCTGCGCCGCGCGATGCCGACGTTGCCGGTCGCGAGGTAACGCAGGCCGCCATGAACCAGCTTGGAACTCCACCGGCTGGTGCCGAACGCCAGGTCGCGTTTCTCCACGAGCGCGACGCGTAGACCACGGGTCGCTGCATCCAATGCGATGCCGGTGCCGGTGATGCCGCCGCCGATCACGATCACGTCGAGCGGCTCGCCGTCAGCCAGTGCCGCAAGCTCGGCTGCGCGGCGGGTCTCGTTGAGTGCTGTTGAGCCGGTCAAGGTTTCAGGTATCCGTTCAGTGAGTGTGCAAGTTCGACGGCGAGGGCGTCGTCGTCGAGGATGTTCTCGACCATCTGGGCGGATTGAATCACCGACTGTGTGATCAGCAGGCACATCGCAGCGAGCTGGCGTGGTTCGCCAGATCGCACGCTGCCCTCGTCCTGGGCGAGCTTGATCGCGGCGGCGAGCGCCTCGATGAGGATCTGCTGGCTGGTGCCCAGCCGCTCGGTGATGTAGACCATCGCCACGTTCGGCGCGTTGTGCAGCACCGACATCACCACTTCGTCGCTGCGCAGGTGTTCGGCCACCGCGACGATGCGCTCAACCATGGCTTTGCGCCCTTCACCGCCGGCAGGCACGTCGTCAAGGACACCGGCGATGCGCATGGTCAGCAGCTCGGCAAGGACAAAGCGGATATCGGGCCAGCGGCGGTAGATGGTCGGCCGGCTCACCCGAGCGCGCCGCGCGATCTCGGTCAGCGTCATCCGCTCGACCCCGTACGCCAGGACGCACGCCGCGGCGGCATCGAGGATGCGGGTCTCGACGCTAGACCCAGGGTTACGGATTGACATCATATGTAATACTGTAACGCATGACGCGTCCGAATGACCAACAGACCGCTCTCTTGCCCCCGATGAAGTGGAACGCATGGGGCGACCCGGCCGAGGCGAAACCGCTGTCTGAAGGCGTTCGATCACTGCTCAAGCAGGCGGTCGGGCTCGAGGAATCGGCCTCCGCGGAACTCGAAGCCGATCAGGTCCGGTTGCGGCCGTCCGCGCTGTCACCGGCCGATCGCGACGGACTGGCGGCGATAGTCGGGGCCGATTATTGCGGTACCGACGACCATGCCAGGCTGTTGCGCGCAGGTGGGAAGTCGACGCTGGACCTGTTGCGCCGCAAGGATTCCGGTGTGCAGGACGCCCCAGATGCGGTGCTCCTGCCAGGCAATGACGAGGAGGTCGCCGCGATCCTGCGGTTCTGCGCGGACCGCAGCATTGCGATCGTCCCGTTCGGCGGCGGCACCACTGTGGTCGGCGGCGTGGATCCGATCCGTGGCGACTTCAAGGCCGTCATATCGCTGGACCTGCGGCGGCTGGACCAACTTCACTCGCTCGACGAGGTATCCGGGGAGGCCGACCTCGGCGCCGGGCTGACCGGGCCGGACGCCGAACGCCTGCTCGGCGAGCGCGGCTACTCACTCGGCCACTTCCCTCAGAGCTTTCAGTTCGCCACCATCGGCGGGTTCGCCGCTACGCGGTCATCGGGTCAGGATTCCGCAGGCTACGGCCGGTTCAACGACATGGTCCGCGGGCTGCGCACGGTGACACCTGCCGGTGTGCTCGACCTCGGCAGGGCGCCCGAGTCCGCCGCAGGACCGGATTTGCGGCAACTGATGATCGGCTCGGAGGGTGTGTTCGGGGTCATCACGCGCGTCCGCGTGCGCGTCCACCCGGTCCCGGAGGCCACCCGCTACGAGGCGTGGTCGTTCCCCGACTTCGCGACCGGTGCCGACGCCCTGCGCGCGGTCGTCCAGAACGACACAGGGCCGACCGTGATCCGGCTGTCCGACGAGGCGGAGACCGGCGTCAATCTGGCCACCACCGAGAGCATCGGCGAGCAGAAGATCACCGGCGGCTGCCTCGCGATCACAGTGTTCGAGGGAACCGAGGCGCATGTAGAGAGCAGGCACGCCGAAACCCGGGCTCTGCTGGAGGCCAGTGGCGGCACGTCCCTTGGTGAGGCGCCGGCACGCGCATGGGAGCACGGCCGGTTCAACGCACCGTATCTGCGCGATTCGCTGCTGAGCGCAGGAGCGCTGTGCGAAACCCTGGAGACGGCGACCAATTGGTCGAACGTCCCTGCGCTCAAGGCTGCCGTCACGGAGGCGCTGACGACCGCGCTCGCGGAGTCGGGCACGCCAGCGCTTGTGCTGTGCCACATTTCGCATGTGTATCCCACCGGGGCGTCGCTGTACTTCACCGTCGTCGCCGGGCAGCGTGGCAATCCGATCGAGCAATGGACCAAGGCGAAGACGGCCGCGTCGGACGCCATGATGCGGACCGGCGCGACGATTACCCATCACCACGCCGTCGGCGCCGATCACCGGCCATGGATGCGCGACGAGGTCGGCGACCTCGGCGTCGCGGTGTTGCGGGCCGTCAAGGCCACGCTCGATCCGGCGGGAATCCTCAACCCCGGCAAGCTGATTCCGTGACCAAACGCGAGATCGGCCGCGTCACGTTGTTGACGAATCCGATGTCGGGCCACGGCAACGCGCCGCATGCGGCCGAGCGGGCGATCGCACGGTTTCAGGGGCGCGGTGTCGACGTGTGCGAAATCGTGGGCACCGACGCGGATCACGCGCGGCGGCTGCTCGACGAGGAGCTCTCACGCGGCACCGACGCACTCGTGGTGTGCGGCGGTGACGGTGTCATCTCGCTCGCGCTGCAGTCGCTGGCGCTCGGCGATATCCCGCTGGGCATCATTCCCGCGGGCACCGGCAACGACCACGCACGCGAATACCGCCTTCCCAAAGAGGATCCCGAGGCGGCCGCCGATGTGGTCGCCGACGGCTGGACGGAGACCGTCGATCTCGGGCGCATCGACAACCATGCCGGCGTGCAGAAGTGGTTCGGCACCGTGATGGCAACCGGTTTCGACTCACTGGTCAGTGACCGCACCAATCGCATGACCTGGCCACACGGCCGGATGCGTTACAACCTTGCGATGGTCGCCGAGATGTCGCAGCTTCGGCCGCTGCCGTTTCGGCTGGCGTTCGACGACGGTGAGGAGATCGTCGCCGACCTCACATTGGCCGCGTTCGGCAACACCAAGAGCTACGGCGGCGGCATGCTGATCTGTCCCGACGCCGACCACGCCGACGGCCAGCTCGACATCACGATGGTGCGTGCGACGTCGCGGATCCGGCTGATTCGCTTGTTCCCCACCGTGTTCAAGGGCACCCACACCGATCTCGACGGAGTCGATACGGCGCGAGCCAGATCGGTCAGCGTGGACTCCGCAGGAATCAATGCCTACGCCGACGGCGAGTACGCGTGCCCGTTGCCCGTCGACGTGTCAGCGGTTGCAGGAGCGCTGAAGATCCTTAGCCCACGCCCAAGCTGAATGTCGTCGGCTACCCGACTCCGCGATTGAGCCAGCTCACCTCTGCGGTGTCGCCGCCGTCGCGGTAGGGCTCCAGCGCCTCGTCCCATGCCGTGCCGAGCACCGAATCAAGTTCGGCGGCAAGCATGTCGGCCCCGGATTCCATCAACGTCCGCAGCCGCATCTCGCCGACCATCACATCGCCGTTGGCGCTCATCGCGCCGCTCCACAATCCCAATTGCGGAGTGTGGCACCAGCGGTGCCCGTCGACTCCGTCGCTTGGGTCCTCGGTCACCTCGAACCGCAGCACCGACCACGAGCGCAGCGCATTAGCCAGCTGCGCCCCGGTGCCGACCGGTCCGACCCAGTTGGTGACCGCGCGCAGCTGTCCCGGCATGGCCGGCTGCGCGGTCCACTTGAGATTCGCCCTTGCTTGAAGGGTCGACGACAACGCCCACTCGACATGCGGGCATACCGCCGCGGGTGAGGCATGGATATAGACCACACCTGTCGCCGCGTCGGCGAATTGGTTCGCTGCACGCATCTGCTGCTCCTTCGGCTACACGAGGGACGTCTTCCCCAACGACCTTGTGTCTCCGAATTACAGCTGTGTCGTGCGTGTCTATTGTGCCTTGTGAGGCCGCTGTTGCGCTAGTCTGCTTCGAATTCTCTCAGGACTTCGTCAGATAGTGCTGGCCAGCGTGGGTACGTCCAGTCCCCAAAATTGCAGTCGGTCAACACCACGAGCGCGCGGTCAGCGTCCGGATCGACCCACAAAAACGTCCCTGACTGGCCGAAATGACCGTAAGTATGGCCCGAATTGGACGATCCGGTCCAGTGGGGCGACTTGGCGTCCCTGATTTCGAAGCCGAGGCCCCAGTCGTTGGGCCGCTGTACCCCAAATCCCGGTAGTACCCCGGCCAGACCTGGAAACTGCACGTCAACCGCCTCCGCATGCATCTGTGGCGACACCGTCGACGGCCGCAGCAGGTCACGGGCGAAGGCCGTCAGATCCGCCACCGTCGACGTCGCCCCGAAGCCCGCCGCTTCCGCACCGCCCTCGAGCAGGGAATCGGTCATGCCGAGCGGCTCGAACACCGCCTCGGCCAGGTACTGCCCGAATTCGATGCCGGACGCGCGCTCGATCGTCTCGGCGAGCACCTGAAAGCCGTAGTTGGAGTAGACACGGCGCTGGCCGGGCTTGGCCATCAGCTCCGGCGAGTGCATCGAGTACCCCGACGCGTGGGCGAGCAGGTGCCGGACCGTGGACCCCGGCGGGCCGGCGTCGGTGTCCAACTCGACCACGCCCTCTTCGATCGCGATCTGCGCCGCACGGGCCACGAGCGGTTTGGTCACCGACGCCAGCGCGAAACCGTGCCGGGGATTGCCGTGCTTAGCCAGAACCCCGGACGGCCCGACCACCGCGGCGGCGACGGTCGGGACCGGCCAGTCGGCGATCATGTTGAGGGCAGCCATCGCGGAGCAGCCTAATTGCCTCCCCAGGCCGAGCAGATCGCGGCCACGTGGCGTGCGTCCGTGCCGCAGCAGCCGCCGAGCACCGTCACGGCCGGCAACCGGTCGCGCAGGGTGGCGTGGCGAGCCCCGAGATCCTTCGGATCGCCCTCATCGAGCTCCGTAGCAGCGTCGAGTTCCGCATGGCTCTTCGCCGACGCGTTAGCACGCAAACCGAGCAGCCGCTGCCGCCACGGCCCCTCGTATTCCAGTGCCTCCGCGAAGTGCGCGGGATGCGCGCAGTTGACCATGAAGTAAGCAGCGCCGGCGTCGGTCGCCGCGTCCACCTCCGCAATCGCCTCATGCAGCGACTGGCCCGTCGGCAGCCGCCCATCGGTCTCCACGGTGAATGAGATCGCCGCCGGGATATCTGCCGCCGCAGCGGCGCGCACAATACCGATCGCCTCCTCGACGCTCGTCATCGTGATCGCGGTGACCTGGTCCGCCGTCGTGGAGGCGAACGTGCCGATCTGGACGGCGTGATAGCGCTCGGCGTCTTCGGGCGTCATCACACAGCCGGGGTCGTAACCGTCTCCGCGCGGGCCGACGCAGCCGCTGACCACCACGGTGATGCCGTCCGCCGCCGCAGCAGTCCTGACCTCCTCTGCGAGCGCGACCGCCGAGCGGTTGACCGCGTCGAGCTGCTCGGGCGAGTAACCGAGCTGGCCCGCCCAGTCGGGGTTGGCGCGCCAGGTAGGTGTCTCCATGACGAAGCCCGTCGCATGCTCACGAGCGATGGCAAGGTACCCGTCGTAGTAGCGACGCAGCCGCGCACGGGTGTTCGGGTTGTCAAGCAAGGGAAACGCGGCAAAGCACGGAAGGTCGATGCCGTCATGGAAGACCAACTCGGTCTCCAGGCCTCCATCTGTCACGAACAGTTGGTCGCCGTTTGTCTGAGGTAGGCGGTGGTGCTTGGGCGCTGCCGATACGGGCTCGTCGAGAGTTGTCACTAGGCACCTAATTTTCGTGCGACGTAGTAGTTGTTGAACGGGTCAGAATCGATCGCTCGGACGCTCACATCACCGAACCCGGCGTCGGCCAGCATCGACGTCGCCAGCTGCGTGCCCCAGCAGGTCCCGAGACCGGCGCCGTCGAGCCCCAAGGAAACACTCATGCAGTGCATCGTGGAAACCGTGTACAGGTAGGTCGCCAACGGAACACCGACGTTGTCCTCGAGGTGTGTCGACGCCTTGATGTCGACCATCAACAGGACCCCGCCGGGCCCCAATGCGCGGTAGATGTTCTCCAGCACACGTGTTGGCCGCGCCTGATCGTGAATCGCGTCGAAAACCGTTATCACATCGTAGGTTTCGGTCATGTCGAGTTCGGCCACGTCGTGGGCGATGAACTGTGCGTTCGCCAGCCCCAACCGGCTGGCCTCGGCCCTGCCGACGGCGAGACCCTCGTCGGAGAAGTCGATGCCCGTGAACCGGCTTGCCGGAAACGCCTGCGCCATCACGTTGATGGCGTGCCCGCTGCCGCATCCGATGTCCGCTACATGGGCACCGGCGTGAAGCCGTTCCGGTAGCCCCTCCGCCATCGGCAGGACAACGTCTACCAGCGCCGCGTCGAACACTTCGCCACTCATCTCGGCCATCAGTTTGTGGAAGCGCGGGTACTCGCTGTACGGCAGTCCGCCGCCAGTGGAGAAGCAGCCGATGATCTTCTGCTCGACCTCGCCGAGCAGCGGGATGAACTGCGCGACGCGCGCCAGGTTGTCCGGACCAGCCGCACGAGTCAGCACCGCTGCGCGATGAGGCGGAAGCGAATACGTCTGCGTCCCAGCGTGGTAATCCACGATGCGCCCGGACGCCACACCGCCAAGCCACTCCCGCACATAGCGTTCGTTGAGGCCGACGGCGTCGGCGATCTGCCCACTGGTAGCCGGCGGCAGCTGGGCCAACGTATCAAACAGCTTGGTCTGATGCCCGATCGACAGCAGGATCGCGAGGCTCGCGCTGTCGATCGCGCCGGCAACTCGTTCGGCGAACTCTTCTGTGGTGTCCGTCGCGGCCACCGACTTTTCGTTTAATGTCGTCATGAGTGAGACGCTAGGCCGATAGGGCCTTCGGGGAAATCGGGCAAACCATGCATTTCTGGGGGCGCGACGTGGTGCGAATGATGCAGAGCGGTTACTGCAGCACGTTGTTGTCGTGGGCCCATGCCACCGCCGCCGTGCGCGACGAGACGCCGAGCTTGGCGTAGATGTTGGCCAGGTGCCGTCCGACGGTCTTCTCGCTGATATAGATCTGATGGGCGACCTGCTTGTTGGTGGCGCCGTCGGCGACCCGGCGCAGGATCTCGATCTCCCGTTTCGTCATGCCACCCGGCGAGCTGGAACCGCAGACTTGAGCGGGTTCGACGCCGAGCTGGGCATAGATGTTCTCCGCGGTGGCCGTGTCCGCTGCGGCCAGCTCGTGTTCGCCTAGCGCCTTGTGCGCGATCGCCATCCATTCGTAGACCTGAGCGGTCTCGTATCGGGATCGCTGCGTGCGGTATTCGCGCAGCGCCGCCTGCAACGCTTGGAGTGCGTCGGCGTGCTGCGCCTGCTGCACCAGAATGGCGCCGCGGGCATGCGCGGCCCACCCTCGGAATCCGGGTGTGCCGAACACTTCGGCACCCGATTCCAGCTCGTGCCAATGCCGTTCGGCCTCGTCGAGGCTGCCACGCGACAATGCCACTTCGACAGCACCGTGCAGCAGACGCATGCGGCCCAGCCGGTCCTCCCCCGCCAACGCGACACGCAGATCGGTCCACGCGGTATCGCTGTCACCCATGCGGCAGCGCAGCAGCGCCTCACCGGGTTGCGGCTCGATGCCCAGCGACCGAGCCCTAGAGAACGCCTCGAATGCACCGTCGGTGTCGCCGCGCAACCGGCGCACCTCGCCCAGTTGGTAGTAGCCCTCGCCGCCGGCCCAACTGTTGACCTCTTCCAGTGCGCGGCTCGCGACGGCCAGCCGGTGCTCTAGCGTGCGGTAGTCATCGGTGGCGGCCTGCAGTTGCAGGCGGTGCACGTCGCAGACACCGCCGTAATTGGCCGACACGGCGAACTCGTTACACCAGCGCTCCATGGATTGTGTCCACGCTCGCATGCGCGGCATGTCGGCGAGGCGGTGGCAGTGGTGCAAGACCGTGCAGTAGATGTCGCCGGCCCAGTCCAGCGGCACCTGGTCGGCGAGTACCGGCAGCATGGCCTCGTCGATCAGGCCATAACCCTCGGCCAACCTGCCGTCGAAAACAGCCTCTAGTCCCTGCGCCACATGACATAGCGCCGTCAGTGCGGGCGTGTCATCGAGCCTGTCGCACATTTCGCGCAGGGCGGCCACCTGCGCAGGGATCGCCGCCGAATCGCGTGTCATCACCGCTACAACGAAGTCGAGGTAGGCCAGATATCCATGCGTAGCGCACTCCGGCGCGCCGTCGAGCAACCGGCGAGCGCGACTCATCCAGCCCCGCCCGACGTTGATGTCGCCGCGGAAGAGCCACGCAAGCGCGAGGTCGATCGCCTTCATCGCCGCCGACGGCGGATCGGTGCGGGACAGCTGTCCGAATACCCGCTCGGCGACCCGGACCGACTCCTTGCCGCGGCCGAGGCGCCAGGCCGCGACGGCCATCGCATCGAGGTCTTCGGTGCCGAGTGCCGTGTCCTCGCCTGCCCTGACGAAATTGTCGTAGGCGCCGAGCCAGTCCCGGCGGCCATGCGCCGTTCGGGCGGCCAGCAGGAGTTCGGTGTGTGGTTCTACGGGGGTGTTCATGTCATCCGGGTCAACGGTATATCGGGTCACGTGAGTTCAATGGACCGTTTCGCAAGGCCCATCCAGTAGCCGCCGATGACCTGTTTGGGTAATTGCTCGTGGTCGCTGGATGCACCGAGCGCGACGAACAGCGGCGAGAAGTGTTCGATGGTCGGGTGGGCATACGGCATGCCGGGTGCCTTCTCGCGAAAGTCGATGAGCGAATCGAGATCGCCTGCGGCGAAGCGTTCCATCGCCCATGTGTCGAACTCGGTCGACCAGTCCGGCGGGCTGGCATCGGGCGAAGGATCGTCGAGGAACGGCAGACCGTGCGTGGTGAAGCCGGACCCGATGATCAGCACGCCGTCGTCGCGCAGCGGGCGGAGCCGCTCACCGAGGTGCAGCAGGCGCTGCGGGTCCAGGGTGGGCATCGAGATCTGCATCGCAGGGATAGTGGCGCCGGGATACATCACCGTCAGCGGAACGTAAGCACCGTGATCGAGCCTGCGGTTCGGGTCGTGAGCGACGGGTTCGTTGTCGGGCATCATGGCCGCAACGCGCGCGGCGAGATCGGGTGCGCCAGGTGCGTCGTAGGTGACTTCGTAGTAGCGCTGCGGAAAGCCCCAGAAGTCGTACGTCAACGGGGTCTCGGCGGTGGTGGACCCGATGGTCAGTGGCGCGGCCTCCCAATGGGCCGAGACCACGAGGATCGCGGACGGCGTCGGAAGCTCGCGGGCCCACGCCGCAAGCTGCGAGACCCACAGCGCATCGTCGACGAGCGGCGGTGCCCCATGGGACAGATACAGAGCCGGGATCACGCTTCAAGCCTGCCATCGCGGACGCTAGGTTGTAGCCCATGACTCAGACGGTGCGCGGTGTGATTTCACGGAAGAAGGGCGACCCGGTTGAGGTGGTGGATGTCGTCATCCCCGATCCCGGGCCCCGCGAAGTCGTCGTCGACATCATCGCGTGCGGGGTCTGCCATACCGACCTGACGTATCGCGAGGGCGGCATCAACGACGAGTTCCCGTTCCTGCTCGGGCACGAGGCGGCGGGCACCGTCGAGTCGGTCGGGCCGGGCGTGACACACGTCGAACCCGGTGATTTCGTGATCCTGAACTGGCGCGCCGTATGTGGTGAATGCCGGGCATGTAAGCGAGGCAGGCCGTGGTACTGCTTCGACACGTTCAACGCCGGGCAGCCGATGACGCTGACCGACGGCACCGAGCTGACCCCGGCGCTGGGTATCGGCGCGTTCGCCGATAAGACGCTTGTGCACGAACTGCAGTGCACCAAGGTCGATCCGGCCGCCGATCCCGCGGTGGCCGGGCTGCTTGGCTGCGGCGTGATGGCCGGGCTTGGTGCGGCCGTCAACACCGGGGCCATCGGCCGAGACGACACCGTCGCGGTGATCGGCTGCGGCGGTGTGGGAGACGCGGCGATCGCGGGCGCGGCGCTGGTCGGGGCCAAGCGGATCATCGCGGTCGACACCGACAACAAGAAGCTGGACTGGGCCCGCGATTTCGGTGCCACGCACACGATAAACGCCCGTGAGCTGGATCCGGTCGAGACCATCCAGGACCTCACCGACGGCAACGGCGCGGATGTGGTGATCGACGCCGTCGGCAGGCCTGAAACCTGGAAGCAGGCGTTCTACGCGCGCGATCTCGCGGGAACCGTTGTGCTGGTGGGTGTTCCGACGCCGGATATGAAGCTGGAGATGCCGTTGATCGACTTCTTCTCCCGCGGCGGCTCGCTGAAGTCGTCGTGGTACGGCGACTGTCTGCCCGAGCGCGACTTCCCCACCCTGATCAGCCTCTACCTGCAGGGCAGGCTGCCGCTGGAGAAGTTCGTCTCCGAACGCATCGGGCTGGACGGCATCGAAGACGCCTTCCATAAGATGCATGCCGGTGAGGTGCTGCGCTCGGTAGTGGTGCTCTGACGATGAGCGCTTGCGCGAAGAGAGGACGACAGTGAACGGCGGACCCATTCAGCGCGTTGTCACCCACGGGACCTTCGAACTCGACGGCGGCAGCTGGGAAGTCGACAACAACATCTGGGTCGTCGGCGACGACTCCGAGGTCGTGGTGTTCGACGCAGCGCATGACGCGGGACCCATCGTGATGGCGGTCGGCGGGCGCCACGTGGTGGCGGTGGTGTGCACCCACGGTCATAACGACCACGTGACCGTCGCGCCGGAGCTCGGTGAGGCGTTGGACGCACCAGTGCTCCTGCACGCGGGCGACGAAATGCTCTGGCGAATGACCCATCCCGACAAGGACTTCCGTACGGTCGACGATGGCGACACGCTGCGCGTCGCCGGTCACGAACTTCGCGCGATGCACACGCCGGGCCATTCACCCGGCTCGGTGTGCTGGCACGCCCCCGAACTGGGTGCGGTGTTCAGCGGCGACACCCTGTTCCAGGGTGGTCCCGGCGCGACGGGTCGGTCGTATTCCGACTTCCCCACCATCCTCGAGTCGATCTCGGGACGACTGGGCAAGCTGCCCGGCGACACCGTCGTCTACACCGGCCACGGCGACTCCACCACCGTCGGCGATGAGATCGTGCACTACGACGAATGGGTCGCCCGCGGTAGCTAGTCCCCTCGCGAGCTGCGGCCACTAGCTGTCGAGGATTCTGCGCTTCTCCGTCTCGAACTCGTCTTCCGTCAGTGCGCCCGAATCACGCAGCGCGGCAAGCTGCTTGAGCTGCTCGAGTCGCACACCCTGATCGCTTGGCGTAGTCGGAACCGCCCGGAGTCTGCCGTCCCACGCGGGTTCGGTTGGGGTCAGCAGCTCCTCCGGTGCGAGTGGCCGAGCCGCCTTGGCCGAGCGGGCGGACCAGAACAACGCGACAGTGAGCTCCAGCGCGCCCAGGGCGAGCAGGCCGCCGAACACCCATGTCAGCCAGCCATACGAACTGCCATGGCCGAATGCGAGACGCGGACTGATGTAGCCACCGACATTTCCGTCGGTTTCGATGTCGTAGGTGCCCTCTTGGGCGACCTGCACCACCCACACCTGCACACGGACGTCGCTGTTCACTGAGGTTGTGCCACCGATGCTTTCGGTCACGATAGGTTTTGCGACACCCGCAGGCGGAGTGATGTTGAACTTCAGATCCGGAATCGGAAAGCCACTCGACGGTCTCCCGGTGGTCATGGTGTGGAAGGCGACGGTCACCTCTCCGGCGGGCAGGTGCAGACTGGTCGATCCCGGGATCGACACCTCCCCGTAGGCGTCGTACTTGTCGAGGACGAACGCGTTGAGGACCAGCATGGCGACGAGCCCGACGCCGCCGATCACCAACGTCAGGATTGCGGAGAAGATGGCGAAGCGCGGGCCCGACCTTCGGCTCATGGGCGAAGTCTGTCACGCCTCGGTTTGCGCCGCGGCGCCTATCAGCCAGGTCACCAGCCCGGTGCGCAGGCCGTCGCGGAATCGCTCGCGCGGGTCTGGGAATCCCATTTCGGCCATCGCTGCGCGGACGGGCTCGATCGGCACGGAAAACGGGTACATGCCAGCGGTCAACGTCAGCGTGGCCTCGCCGAAGAACTCGGTGAACTCGCGGGGCAGCCACGGTAGGTGCCGAGCGACAAGTTGCGCGACCGCGATGACGTTGGCCATCGCACGTGCCTTGAAGTCGTGCGCGAACTCGCCGGAGATGTTGCGCTCGAGCACGACAGCCATCGAGGCGAGCAGTTCGCACAGCAACTCGGCTTCCACCAGCGACGTAGCCACCATCGTCGCGACCCGAACTTCGGCGGCGTAGCCGGCCTTCCTCGGCCGCGGCTTGCCGAGCCGGGTGTCAAGGCCGGCCAGCCAGGCCTGAAATTCCTCGTTGAGCACCTCGAGGAAGATCGCCTCGCGGCTGTCGAAATACCGCAGGACGTTGGACTTCGCGAGCCCCACCCGATCGGACAGTTCTCGCAGGCTGATGTCGGCGAGGTTCTTCTCGGCCAGCATTTCGCGCGCGCTGGTCATGATCGCCGAACGGCGGGCCGCCATCTGCTCTGGCCTGCGTGCGCGCTGAAATGTCACAGAAAGAAGTTATCAGACCATCGGGCTCTTGTTATCAGACCGCTGGTTCGTTACTGTTCGGTTATCCCGCCGATACAAGGAGATACCGATGGCGCGCAACGACCTCACGGTCACCGTCCCCGATCTATCCGGAAGGCTGGCCGTCGTCACCGGCTCGAACTCCGGCCTCGGTCTTGGTCTCACCACCCGGTTGGCCGCCGCAGGCGCCGACGTCATCATGGCCATCCGCAACCGCGCGAAGGGCGAAGCCGCAGTCGAGCAGGTCCGGGCGACGGTGCCCAACGCAAAGCTGACCATCAAACAGCTCGACCTGTCGTCGCTGGTCAGCGTCAAGGCTCTGGGCGAAGAACTCAGCGCCGAAGGACGACCCATCGACCTCCTGATCAATAACGCCGGGGTGATGCAGCCGCCCGAGCGGGAGACCACCGCTGACGGCTTTGAACTCCAGATCGGCAGCAACCATCTTGGCCACTTCGCGTTGACCGGCCACCTACTGCCACTGCTGCGGGCCGCAGATGCGGCGCGAGTCGTCTCGCTGAGCAGCCTGGCCGCCCGCCAGGGGCGCATCCATTTCGACGACCTCCAATTCGAGAAGAAGTACGGCGCCACCCAGGCGTATTACCAATCGAAGCTGGCGACTCTGCTGTTCGCCATCGAGTTGGACAGGCGCAGCCGAGACGGCGGATGGGGCGTGATGTCCAACGCCGCGCATCCGGGCCTCACGAAGACCAATCTGCAGATCAGTGGGCCGTCACAGGGGCGCGAGAAACCCACCCTGACGGCCCGGTTCTACAGCTTCAGTTGGCGGTTCATGCCGTTTATGTGGCAGGAGATCGACGAAGGCATCAAGCCCGCGCTCTACGCGGCGGTGTCGCCCGACGCAGAGTGCGGGGGGTACTACGGGCCCCGCGGGTTCTACGAGGCGGCAGGCGGTGGGGTGGCCCTGGCCAAGATCCCGGAGCGCGCCAAGAATGTGGCCGACGCCCGGCGACTGTGGGAGGTTTCCGAGCAACTGACCGGAGTGACCTTCTAGGAGCTACCGTCGTAGTGTGCCCGAATCCAGCATCGTCGTGCGGCCCGAGCCGATGGACAGCGGCTCGTATAGCGCTAGCTCGCGGCTGCAGGCGGCCGGATTGTTGGGAGCGATAAAGCTTTTCGAAGAGGCGGCGCACGCGGTTCCACTCCCGAAACCACCGCAACCGATCGTCATAGCCGACTACGGAGCGTCCACAGGTCACAACTCCCTGCTGCCGATCGGCGCCGCGATCGCGGTGGTACGCAAGCGCACCCGACCCGAGCATTCAGTCCTGGTGGCACACACCGACGTCGCGGAGAACGACTTCAGTGTGTTGTTCCAGACGGTTGAAGACGACCCCGATTCCTACCTGAAGAAGGACGCGGCGAGCTTCGCCTCCGCGATCGGTCGGTCGTTCTACACCCAGATCCTGCCGTCCAACAGCGTGAACCTGGGCTGGACGTCGTGGGCGATCCAGTGGCTCGGCCGGGTTCCTGCGCCGGTGCCCGATCACCTGTTGGTCGCCTACAGCGGTGACGAGGACGTCAAGGCGGCCTACGCGAAGCAGGCCGCGTTCGACTGGCATGAGTTCGTCGCATTCCGCGGCCGCGAGCTGTGCCCCGGAGGACGACTCGTCGTGTTGACGACGGCCACCGCTGAGAACGGCGAGTTCGGCCACCGCCCCCTGTTCACCGGCATGCACGCCGAGCTCGGCGACCTGGTGGCGCAGGGGTTGGTGACCGAGGACGAGGCGCACCGCATGTGCATCCCGATCGTGTCCCGTCGCGCAGCAGATTTTCTCCCTCCGTTCGCCCCGAAAGGACGATTCGAACAGCTGGAGATCGACCACCTCGAAGTCTTCGACGCCGAGGACCGGTTCTGGACGCAGTACCAAGTCGACCACGACGCAGAGGCTTTCGGCGCGCAGTGGGCGGCATTCGCCAGGGCGTCGGTGTTCCCGACGATGGCGGCCGCACTCGAGGGTGGCCGTGCCGACCCTCGGTCCGCCGAGTTCATGCACCGGATGGAGGCCGGTGTGGCCGCGCGGATGGCGGCCCAGCCGGAGGAGATGCAGATTCCGCTTGCGCAGCTGGTGCTGTGGAAGCGGCCCAAGGCGAAGTAGTCACCCGGCAAGCCGGTCGCGAAAAGTGTTGCGGTAGCTCTGTGGCGCAACGCCGGTGAGCCTGCGGAACTGCTCGCGGAAGTTGGCGGGCGAGCTGAATCCGACGTCGCGGCCGATCCTTTCCACGCCGTGGGCCGTGCTCTCCAACAGCTGCTGTGCATGTCGAACGCGCACGCCGGTCACCCATTGCATCGGCGTCTGACCGGTCTCGGCCTGGAATCGGCGGTTCAGCGTGCGGACGCTCATCGCGGCCCTGCGCGCGATGTCGCTCAACGTCAGCTCACAATGCGCCTCCCGCTCGATCCATGCCAGCACATCGTCGAGTTCGGTGCGTTCGGCAATGTGCTTGACGGGGGCGGTGTTTCGCAAAATGAACTGCGCCTGTCCCCCGCTGCGGTGCAGGGGCGCGACGGCCAGCCGTGCCGCGTCGGCGGCGATGGTGGCGCCGTAGTCCTTTCCGACCATGTGCAGGCAAAGGTCCAAGCCGGCCGATGCGCCCGCCGATGTCAGCACCTGACCCTCGTCGACGTAGAGAACGTTGGGATCGAGATTCACGGCGGGAAAGCTCGTGCGGAAGAGGTCGGCGGCAAGCCAGTGAGTGGTCGCGTGCTTTCCGTCGAGCAGTCCGGCGGCGGCGAGGGTGAACGCGCCGGAGCAGATCGACGCGATCCGGGTGCCCGCGTCGAAAGCGGACCGTAAAGCGCGGACCAGGCCGTCGGGCGGCGCGACCGTGACGTCATTGCAGCCGGGCACGACGATGGTGTCGGCCTCCGCGAGGGTGTCGATGCCGTGGTCGGTGGCGATGCGCAGCGGTCCTGCGGCCACGACGGGCTCTGTACCACACACCAGCACCCGGTAACCCGGTGCGCCCGTGGGCAATTGGACGCGGCCGAACACCTCGACGGGGGTGGCGAGGTCGAATGCAATGGTGTCCGGCAAGGCCACGACGACGACGGTGTGCATGGTGGTGACGATAGCAAGTGCTGGCAATATTTCGTCGGTTCATGGCTATCTGGCCACTGTTCGCTGTCGAGGAATGCCCCGAACATGGCAGCGTGCATGCGCAGATTGTGTTGTTCGACGGGTTCGACCCGCTCGATGTCATCGCGCCTTTCGACGTGCTGGTGGCGGGCAGCGATGCGACCGGAGCCGAGTTGGTGGTGGAGCTGGTGTCCGCCGAGGGCCCGCGTCCTGTCGTCAGCGGCAGCCGCGGATTGGTGCTGAACGCCACCGCCAAGCTGGATCCGTCGAAGCCCGGCTACGTCATCGTTCCCGGCGCGTCCGGACCCGTCGACGGCGATCCTGACGAAGTCGCCACCATCCCGGTGCTGCTCGCCCGATTCGGCGAGACCGACGCGGTGCCGTTGATGCGCCAGGCG
Source organism: uncultured Actinomycetota bacterium (assembly GCA_963766465.1). Taxonomy (GTDB): domain Bacteria; phylum Actinomycetota; class Actinomycetes; order Mycobacteriales; family Mycobacteriaceae; genus Mycobacterium. The sequence goes on along the minus strand of CAVXZT010000004.1, from coordinate 426,437 downwards.
ATGGCCAACCCCGACATCACGGTGGCCGCCGTGTGCGGTGGTTCGCTCGCGCTGGCGATGGCGGGGCTGCTCGAGGGCCGCAACGCGGTGACCCATGTGCTGGGCCTCGACGTGCTCGACGCCACCGGCGTCAACGTCGTCAAGGCGCGGGTGGTCGATGACGGTGACCTCGTGTCCGCGGGCGGCGTCACGTCGGGTCTCGACCTCGCTCTGCACCTGCTGGACCGGAGCTACGGGCCGCGGGTGGCGCTGGCCGTCGAGGAACTGTTCGAATACGAGCGAAGGGGAACGGTGTGGAAGTGATCGCAGGCGAATGGGATGTCGCGATCAAGACGCCAATCGGATCCCTGCAGGTCCTCTACACATTCGCCGAGGACGCGGGGGCCCTCACAGGCACGGCAGCCAGCAAAGCGGTGACGGTTGAGTTGCGCGATATCAGCGTTGCAGCGCAACGGGTTACATGGCGGCAGTCGGTGACCAAGCCGATGCGGCTCAATCTTGAGTTCGACGTCGTCGTCGATGGCGACCGGATCACCGGACATTCGAAAGCCGGACGATTACCTCGCTCGGCGGTAACGGGAGTGCGCCGTGAGCGACGCTAGCGCATGATGAACGGATTGCCCGGTGCGCCGGTGGCGTAGGACAGCCAGACGCTCTTGGTCTCCAGGTATTCCTTGATCGCTTCGATGCCGCTCTCGCGACCGAAGCCGGAATGCTTCATGCCACCGAACGGCATCATGTAGCTGATCGCGCGATACGTGTTGACCCAGACGGTGCCGGCCTTCAGCGCCGACGACATCCGGATGGCGCGGCCGATATCACTGGTCCAAACACCCGCAGCCAGGCCATAAATCGTGTCGTTAGCGATGCGCAGGGCGTCGGCTTCATCGTCGAACCCGATGATCGACAGCACCGGTCCGAACACTTCCTCCCGCGCGATCCGCATCTCCGGTGTGACGTCGACGAAGATGGTCGGATCGACGAACTGGCCACCGGGAAGGCCTGTCGCCGGCCCACCGCCGAGCACGCAACGCGCACCTTCGGCCTTCGCGACGCCGATGTAGTCCAGGATCTTGGCGTACTGCGGCGGCGTCGTCACAGGACCGATGTTGGTGTCGGGCGACATCGGATTGCCTTTGCGCGCCGATGCGCCGAGCGTGATCACGCGATCGGTGAAGTCCTCGCGAATCGAATTCTGAACCAGTAGGCGGGAACCCGCGATACATGTTTGGCCGGTAGCGGCGAAGATGCCCGAAATGGCACCGGACGCTGCGGCGTCCAGATCGCAGTCGTCGAACACGATGTTCGGCGACTTGCCGCCGAGTTCGAGCGAGACCCGTTTGACGCTACGAGCCGCCTGCGCATAGATTTTCGCGCCGGTTGCGTCGGACCCGGTGAATGTGACCTTCGCGACGTCGGGGTGATCGACGAGCGCGGCTCCCGCTTCCTCGCCGAGGCCCGTCACCACGTTGAACACCCCGTCAGGAAAACCGGCTTCGCGCGTCAACGCAGCGAACTCCAGCGTGGACACGGACGCGAACTCGGACGGCTTCACCACGATGCTGCATCCGGCGGCGATGGCAGCCGAGCACTTCCACGCGACAAACAGCAGCGGCGAATTCCACGCCGTCAGCGCCGCGACCACGCCGACCGGTTCGTGCCGGGTGAAGGCCATCATGTCCGGTTTGTCGATCGGCATCACCGCGCCCTGGATCTTGTCGGCCAAACCACCGAAGTAGCGCCACCATTCGGGGTGGTAGTTGAGCTGGCCGCGCATCTCCGCCAACAGCTTGCCGTTGTCCCGAACCTCGACCTCCGCCAGCCGCTCGGCGTTCTCCGCGACGAGATCGGCAAGGCGAAACATCAGCTTGCCGCGCGCGGTAGCGGTCATCGACGCCCATGGACCTTCGCGCATAGCGCGGGCCGCGGCGGTCACCGCGCGATCGACGTCGGCCGCTGTGCCACGGGCTATTCGCGCCCACGGCTCGCCAAGGTACGGATCGAAGCTGTCAAGCCATTCACGGCCGTCCGGCTCGACTTCGCCACCATCGATGAAGTGGTTGTACGTCCGCATGGCAGTCCTCCCCCGTCATGGACGCATCTCGTACGCCCCGTCGTAGGCCCTGACCCGCTGCCAGACCCGATCGAAGCGCTCGGCGTCGGCCACCGGCTTGCGGATCGCACCGACCGCCCAGTCCTGCTGGGCCTGCGTCGAAGTCGGCTTTCCATGCAGCGCAACGGCATAGGTGCAGAAGTCACGGATCTGGAAGTCGAAAATCTGGTCGATGATGTCGTCGTCCACACCCGTCAGCGCCGCCTGCTCCAGGATCAGCTGTCCGTAGACGATCAGGGAGAACAGGTGCCCGACGTTGAGCAGGAAGTCCAAATCCTTCTGCTGCTCCGCGTCAGGGGCTGCCGTGACGAGCAGCTGCCTGAAGGCCTGCGCCTGCTCGTAGAACCGTGCGACGTTCGGAATACTGACGTGCGCCTCGTACGCCGGCGTCCAGTCGGCGAACTGGACCTTGCCCGCCCCGCGAGTGGGTCCCTGCTTCCAGAAGAAGGTGTCATCCGCGGCGTCGTTGCGGGTCGGAATCTCTGGATACTCCGCAGGATTGAGCATGTAGTTCGGCATGAACTTGAGTACCAGGCCGACGTTGACGTGGACGGTGCCCTCGAGCCGTGGCAGCGCGCCGATCAGCTGCGCCACCTCGCGGAACATCGTGTTCTTCTCATACCCCTTGGCGGCCACCACGTCGTGCAACGACCGGACGATCGCCTCACCCTCCATCGTGACCTTCGCCTTGGTCACCGGGTTGAACAGAAGGTAGCGACGATCGTCGAGGCTGGCGCTGCGGAGGTAGTCGACGGAACGCTGGCTGAATATCTTCATCGCGACCAGGCGCGCATACGAGTCGACGAAAGTCGCTCGCACATGGGCGAAGTCAGTGACCGGATTGCCGTACAGGATGCGGTTCTGCGCATGCGTGATCGCCTCGTAGAACGCATGCTCCGTCATCCCGATGGTGCATGTGCACAGGTTGAACTTGCCGATGTTGACCGTATTCAGTGCTGCCGCAAAGGCTTCCACGCCGGTGTGCAGCATGTCTTCCTCGCGCACCGGATAATTCTCCAGCCGGAAGGTGCTGACATAGATCTGCATGTGCACGACATTGTCGATCAGGTGGTAGTTCTCGTGCCTGCTGTCGGCGGCGAAAAAGACGTACCCGTCCCCCGCATCGCCACCCTCGACGTCACCGCGCCGCCCGAAGACCGACACCATGCTGGCGACGTTGCCATTGCCGATGTAGTACTTCTCTCCCGTCGCCCGGTACAGGATGCCGTTCGCGCGGTCCTCCTCGCTGGCCGGCGTGAGCACCATGTCGGTGTTGTAGACGTCAGCGCCGTGTTCGCGCTCCGACAGCCCGAACGCCATCACCTCGCCGGCCTCGAGGTCATCGGCGGCCTTGAGCTTGGCGTCCTTGTTCTCGCTCTGCCAGATCGGCCCGAGGCCGAGGATGGTGACCTGCTCGGTGTACCAGTAGGTCAGCCCGTAGAAGCCGAGGATCTCGGAGAGCGCGGCGTTGCGCGCAGCGTCCCAGCGCTTGTCCGGGTTGCCGTCCGCGAACTCCGACGGAGTCAGGAACGTCGCGAACAGCTTTTCCCGCTTGACGAACTCGACGAAGTCGGCCGGCCAGGCAGCGGACAGGTCGGCGTCGAGCAGGCGCTTCTTGCCCTGACCCTCGAAGAAATCGATGGTCGCGCGCAGCAGTCGCCGGGTCTCGACGTCGAACTGCTGCGGGTCGTACGTGTTCGGGTCGAAGAGCAAGCCGTCGGTCATGGCCGACAGCCTAGGGGCCAGGCGGCGGCGGCTGTATCGGGTTCGGGACGAATGGCAGACCCGGGATGGTCTCGTAGGGCAGCGTCGGTATGAGAGGCGGCTGCGTGGTCGGCGGCGCCTCGGTGGTCGGCGGCGGGGCCTCCGTCGTGGGGGGTGGTGGCGGAGGAGCCTCGGACGTTGGCGGCGGGGGCGGCGGGGCCTCCGTGATGTTCACCGGGGGTGGTGGCGCCTGGCGGGTAATGGTGCGGGTCTGCGGCGCCTGGGTCTGCGGCGGCGGCGCTTGTGTGACTGGGGGTGGCGCCGCCGCGGTCGTGGTCGGAGTCGCCGTGGTGGTGGTGACGGGCCCGGTCGTCGACGCCGGTGATGGGGTGCTGTCGTCGCGCATGACGAACAGCACCGCCGCCGTGAGCGCCACCAGCACCGCGACGACGCCGGCGCTAACGATGATGGCAGGCCTGCGGTACCACGGCAGCGGCGCCGCTTCCTCCTCATACGGTTCGTGTTCGAACTGCATCTGCGGACGCGCATCCCCGGTGTAGCCGGCATCGCCGGCCGGGCTTGCATAGTCGTAGGGGTCGGTTGGCGCGACGTCGGGAACGTCGTCGGCGTCCGACCACGCCAGCGCGGAGAAGGTGCTCGACGCAGGCGCATCCTGCGGGTCCAGCCCTGGTGCCATCGCGGTCGCCGCAGCGGCTGCGGCGGCTACTCCTGGGGCGACGGCCATTGACGTCGCGCCGTCGTCGCCCGTCCCTCGTGTCGCCCGCAGACCACCACCGATCGCGGCGGCCAACTCGGGTTGTCCGGTGGTGACGACGGGCACCCGGAAGTGTTCGGACAGCGTGGTGGTGATGATCGGAATGCGGGCGCTGCCGCCCACCGAGGCAACGGCGACGAGGCCGGCGGCTTGAATTCCGTTGCGCTCCAAAGCTTCCTGGACGACACCGGTGAAATCGGCGAGCGGCGCACGAATCGCCTCGTCGAGCTCGTTGCGCGTCAACCGCACCTCACTGCTGTGCCCGGGCAGCTCAGCCGCAAGAGAGGTGACGGCTGCGGTGGACAGCCGCTCCTTGGCTCCGCGGCATTGCGCCCGCAGCCGGGTCAGCGAGCCGATCGCCGAGGTACCCGACAAGTCGATGGTGCCCGCCGCTGACAGGTCGTTGATGACGTGGGTCAACAGCGCCTGGTCGACGAGGTCGCCGGATAGATCGGTATGACGGATGGTCGGGCCGACCGGCGCATAGCCCTTGGCGGCGTCGACGAGCGTGATGTTGGTTCCGCTGCCGCCGAAGTCGCACAGCGCGATGACGCCGCGGGTCGGCACGCCGGGATCGTTCTGCAGCGCCGTGAGCGCCGCTGTGGCGTCGGAGACCAACTGCGGCGGGTTCGGTACCTGAAATTCGGGCACCGTGGCGAGCGCAGTGCGCAACGCGTCGACGGCGGCGGGCCGCCAGTGCGCGGGATACGTGATTGCGACGGGACCTGCGGGGGGACTGCCGACGGTGTAGAGCATGGCCCGCAATGCGTCGGCGAGCACCTTGTCGGCCATATGGGTCGATCCGTCAGCGGCGACGATGCCGACAGGGTCACCGACGCGGTCGACGAAGTCGGTGATGATCAGGCCGCGTTCGGTCAGGTTGGGGTTTTCGCTGGGAACGCCCACTTCAGGAGGGCGGTGCGGATATAGCGTCACCACAGGGGACCGCGTCACCGCGGCCCGGCCCACTACGACGGCCGTCAGGTTGGTGGCCCCAACCGACAGCCCTACCCCGTCAGACATGTCACTCCGCTCGATCAAGAACTCTATCCGTACTCAATCTTGTCTGACGGCCATCTTGTTACTAGCGAATGGTCCCCACCCCGGGAATCAGTGGTAGATCCAGGGCCGTCACCCAGCCTGGCGAAAGATCGTTGACGGCGGGAACGGCGTTGAGCGCGCGCAAGCCGGTCGCCAGACAGCCGGCAGCGGCCGCGTCACGTCCCGAACCGTCGGTGAACCGAAACGCCGTTTCCTGGAAAATGCTCGGCGTGCCCTCGATGTCGACGCGATAGACGTCGTTTTCGTTGCCCGTCGGCCAGTCGGGTGCGGCGTCGTCGCCGATCCGGTTGACATGTTCGAGCTGGATGCGGGTCTCGCCCTGATACTTGCCGTTGATCGTGAACCGCACCGCCGCAACGCTGCCCGGCGCGATGATGCCCTTGGCCGATTTGCGCTCGGTGGATGTTACCCATTTGTCGTATGTCGTGGTGATCTCGTCGAGCATGATTCCTGCCGCATGGGCGATCATCGGAATCGTTCCACCCCAGGCGAATACGAGGATGTCGGGGGTTTCGAACATGGCCTTCTTTTCGGGCGGCCTGCCGATGCCCATCTCACGCTCGTAGTCGCCGGTGTAGTTGGTGTAGTCCAGTAGCTCCGACGCTCGCACCTTGCGGACCTCCGAGCACAGACCCATCAGCGTCATCGGGAAGAGGTCGTTCGCGAAGCCAGGGTCGATGCCGGTGGTGAAGCAGGATGCCTCGCCAAGCTCGCAGGCCTCGGTGATCGGCTCGATCCAGTTCGGCGGGTTGAGGTGCATGGTGGGCCACACCCACGGCGTCATGGCCGTGGAGCAGACGTCGATGCCGGCCCGGAGGAACCGGGTGATGAGCGCGATGTTGTCGTCGGCGTGCGCCGCGGTGGGTCCGTAATGCACCAGCGCATCGGGTTTCAGCGCGATCAGGGCGTCGACGTCGTCGGTGGCAGTCAGCCCGAGTTCGTGCCCGAGAGCACAGATTTCGCCGACGTCGCGACCAACCTTCTCGGGGTTGCTCACCCCGACACCGACCAGTTCGAACAGGGGGTGTTTGACGATCTCGGCGATCACCATCCTGCCGACGAACCCCGTGCCCCAGACGACTACGCGCTTAGTGTCAGATTCCTTCACGGCCTTCACCATAGGTGGGCTCGCGATCGTCGGGAATGATCTGCCGCATTCCGGCATTGACCACGACATGACAACAGCGTTGACGGGACGACGAGCCCTGGTAACCGGCGGATCACGGGGCATCGGGGCGGAGATCGTCCGTCGACTGGCCGCCGACGGCGCCGCGGTCGCGTTCACCTTCGGGGCGTCGGGCACCGACGCCGAGAAGCTGGTCGCCCAGGTCGCAGAGGCAGGTGGAACGGCCGTCGCGATTCAGGCCGACAGCGCCGACCCCGAGCAGGTCGCCCGGTCCGTCGACGACGCCACCACGCAGCTCGGCGGGTTGGACATCCTGGTCAACAACGCGGGCATTGCCTACGTCGACGACGCCGAGACCTTCCCGCTCGAGCAGTTCGACCGGTTGGTGGCCGTCAATGTTCGCGCGGTATTCGTCGCCATCCAGCGGGCGCTTCCTCACCTCGGCGACGGCGGCCGGATCATCAACATCGGCAGCATCAACGCTGACCGCGTGCCTGTGCCAGGCCTGTCGGTGTACGCGATGACCAAGGGCGCCGTCGCAAGCCTCACCCGAGGGCTGGCCCGCGAGCTCGGACCACGCGGCATCACCGTCAACAATGTTCAGCCCGGCCCGATCGCCACCGATATGAACCCGGAAGAGGGCGAATTCGCCGATTGGGCACGGCCGATGACGTCGCTCGGCCGCTACGGTCAGACCAGCGACATCGCCAGCGCGGTGGCTATCTGGCGGGCCCGGAAGCATCATTTGTGACCGGCGCCAACTGGAACGTCGACGGCGGTTTCACGGTCTGACGCTCACAGGTTGATCGGGTCGGGAGGCTCCACCGTCTTGGTGGTGTCCCTCAGCGCCGCCTTGAATTGCATTGCCCGGTAAGGCCATCCAACGTCGGTGTTCCACTGCGAGACCATCAAGCCGATGCCGCCCTGGATGTCGAACCGCGAGCGCGGCAGCACGTAGCCACCGTAGAGTTGCGCGACCTTGTTGCCTGCATGGTTTTCGGCGTTCCACGCCGAGCCCAGCACCGGTGTTTGCAGTTCGGTGGTGTGCATGTTGGCGACGGGGTGAGTCCACCACCCGGTAACCCAACGCGTACTTCGACGCCAGGAACCCGCCGAGTATCCACTTGCCTTGTGCCATCCGGCGGAACGTCAGCTCGCCCCACTCCTCGCCGTCGGGGGTGATCGGAGTCGCTCGCTCGCCCCACGCCCAGCGCCCGTTCGCAAAGCCCCAGCTGGCATATCGCGACCGCTGGCCGATGTGCTCGGGCCGGACACGCATCAAGATGATGCCCTTGTCGCGTTGAAATCCCGTTGCCACCACATACACCCAGCCATCGTCAGGGTCGTGGTCCCAAGACCAGCATTGGGCGTAACCGCCATGCAGGTTCGGCGGGAAACTTGGCGTCCTCGCCCATATGTGACCACGAGACACCGCTGTCGTCCGATCTCCAGATCTCGGTCCAGATGACGTTGCCGAAACCACGATTGACGATGGCGTGCAAGTAAATCGAGTCGTCGACGCGCAGCAGGTCGGATGGGATGACGGTGCTGATGCCGCCGCGGGTCCAACCGGTGGCCGCATCGTCGTGAATGTAGTGCCAAAGCTGGCGCGCATAGTTCGGATCGTCTCCCCCGGCGCGCTCATAGACGATCTCGTGGTTGGCGTCACCGGTGCCGATCAGCACGACGGGTGAACGCCAGTCGCCTTGTCCGACTTTGCGACCCGAGAAGGTGTCGCCGAAGACCGACACCAGTTTTCCGTTGGGTGCGATGACCGATGCCCCGAGATCGGTACACGTAACACCCCAGCGTTCCGTGAGCCGCGGACCGGTCAGGTCGACGACCTTGCCGTTGAGCAGTGGGACAGCGGCCGTCGCGCGGTCGCGGGTCCGCAGGCGTTGACCGGCGCGCCCACCCACTGATGTAAACCGTCGCGGCACGGCCCGGCCTCAGAAGCAGCGCCGCAGGCCCTCTGGCTCGCAGATCAACGGATACTGGTCGACGGGAATCGGCAGCGGCTCTTTGAAGGACAACGTGAACGGCTGGTCGACCTTGCCCGGCGGCAGACCGCAGACCGCGTTGTGGAAGATCGTGCGGGTGCCGGTCATCGTGATGTCGTCGAACTTTATCGTCTCGGTCGTCGGCGCCCAGCTACCGTCAGGGCACTGTATGCCTTCGTTTTTCGTGGTGATCTGCCACACGCCGCCGGCCAGCCTCGCGTCGCCGCCGGTGACACCGGTGACGGGGAACATGCAGCCGACACGCCACCGGCAGTTCCAGCGCTACCCGCAGATCGCCGACCACCGGAACACACGACGGGTAGATCGTCCAGGTCCCGCTGTCGCCCTCCTCTGGCGTGTAGTTGTAAACGCCCTGCATGACCTGGTCCGCGTGGGCCGGACCGGCAAGCCCCAGCGCAGCACAGGCGACGACGACGGCTGCGGTGACCCCGCGGAGAATCCTCACGCCGCGGATTATCGCAGTGTTCGTTCGGCAAAGTCACGGATTGGGCGGCGACGCGTTTCGATGACGGCGCATAACGGGTAAAGAGCCGCGTGCGGGTTTTGACCGCTGTCAGCATCGTCACCTGGCTCGTTATCGCCCTCACCGGCTGTTCCACCGGCGAGCCGGTGGATCTCGGCGACGAATCGTCGGGAAATCTCATCGCCGCAATCGCGGGTGAGCCCGATCAGCTCGATCCCCAGAAGACCAGCGCGTACTTTTCGTTCGAGGTGCTGGAGAACGTCTTCGACACGCTCGTCGAGCCCGACGAAAACCTGGAGATGCGGCCGGCGCTCGCACAGTCGTGGGACGTCAGCCCCGACCAGCTCACATGGACGTTCCATCTGCGCAAGGGCGTCACATTTCATGACGGCAGCCCGTTCACCGCCGACGACGTCGTGTACTCCTATCGGCGCATCATCGATCAACAGCTCGCCAACGTCGACAAGTTCAGTGCCGTTTACCGGCGTGACCGCGGCCGACCCCGCCACCGTCAGGATCACCGTCAAACAGCCGACCCCGAATCTGCTGACGAACCTCGGCGGTTTCAAGGGAATGGCGATCGTGCAGCGCAAGAACGTGGAAAGCGGCCAGATCGCCACGCACCCGTCGGCACGGGTCCGTTCGCATTCCAAGACAGAAGAGCGGCGACTCGATCACGCTGAAAGCCAATCCGGCCTATTGGGCTGGGGCACCCGAAGGTTTCGGGTGTGACGTTCCGGTTCATCTCCGAACCGTCGACCGCCCTGTCGGCGTTGCAGGCCGGCGAGATCGACTGGACCGACTCGATTCCGCCTCAGCGAGTGGCACAGCTCAAGGACGACGACTCGCTCACCCTCGCGGTGACGCCAAGCAACGACTACTGGTACTTCGCGCTCAACGAGGCGCGTCCGCCGTGGAACGACGTACGGGTGCGGCAGGCCATCGCCTACGCCATCGACCGCGACGCCATCGTGCAGGCCACCAGCTACGGCACCGCCGTCGCCAACCAGCTCGCGATACCGAACGGCAACCCGTGGTACACGCCGTACGACACCTACCGCCACGACATCGACAAGGCGAAGAGCCTGCTGAGCGAGGCCGGGGCGGCCCCGCAGAGCCTGGACATGCTTGTCACCACCGAATACCCGGAAACAGTGACCGCGGCCCAGATCATCGCGGATAACCTTGCGCCGCTGGGTATCACGGTGAACATCCGCACCGTCGACTTCGCCACGTGGCTCGACGAGCAGAACAACGGAAACTTCGACATGCTGATGATGGGCTGGCTGGGCAACATCGACCCCGACGACTTCTACTACGCGCAGCATCACACCGACGGCACCAGCAACGCGCAGAAATTCTCAAACCCCGAGGTCGACCGATTGCTCGACGCGGGCCGGGTGGAGACCAACCGGAACGCGCGCGCAGACGACTACGCGAAGGCGGCGACGATCATCGCCGACGAGGTGAGCTACATCTATCTGTACAACCCGTCGGTCATCCAGGCGTGGACGACCGGACTTTCGGGTTATCAGGCGCGCCGAGACGGGGCGATCCGGTTCCGCACCGCGAGTCTGGCGCCGAGCGAGGCGGCGTGACGATGAACGTCTTCACCCACCCGATCGCTCGATTTGTGGCGCGCCGGCTGCTGTATTCGGTCGCGGTCCTGTTCGGCGTGCTCGTCGTGGTGTTCGCGCTGGTGCACTTGGTGCCCGGCGACCCGGTGCGCATCGCACTGGGCACCCGCTATACGCCCGAGGCCTACGATGCGCTGCGATCCGCCAGCGGGCTCGACCGGCCCCTGTTCCAGCAGTTCTTCGGCTACCTCGGCTCTGCGCTGACCGGCGACCTCGGTGTCAGCTTCCGCAACGGCGACCCCGTCACCGTCACGCTGCTCGAGCGGCTGCCCGCGACCGCGTCACTTGGCTTGGTGGGCATCGTGATTGCGCTGCTGATCGCGCTGCCCGCCGGAATCTGGTCGGCGCTTCACGAAGGCCGCCTCTCCGACGCGATCGTGCGCATCACGAGCCAGTTTGGAGTGTCCGTTCCCGACTTCTGGATGGCGATCCTGCTCATCGCGTTGTTCTCACCGACGCTCGGCTGGTTGCCGACATCGGGATACCGCCCGCTGCTCGACGACCCGGGCGGCTGGTTGCGCCACATCGTGTTGCCGGGTCTGACGGTTGGTCTGGTGGCTGCGGCGATCATGACCCGATACGTGCGGTCCGCGGTGCTCGACGTCGCCGTCGATGGGCTACGTACGCACCGCAGATCCAAAGGCCTTCCGCCCCGCGTCGTTACCTTCCGGCACACCGTTCGCAACGCGCTGGTTCCCGTGCTGACGATCACCGGCATCCAGCTCGCGACCATCCTCGGTGGCGTCATCGTCGTCGAAGTCGTGTTCGCTTGGCCGGGTCTTGGCCGGCTGGTGTACAACGCCGTCGCCGCCCGTGACTATCCGGTGATCCAGGGCGCCGTGCTGCTGATCGCCGCACTGTTCCTGCTGATCAACCTCATTGTGGACATGCTGTACGCGGTGGTCGATCCACGGATCCGGCTGTCATGACGAACGACGCCGCCGAATCGACACGGGTTGCCTCGTGGCGGCTGTTGCTTCGCAATCCGGTCACCGTGGTGAGCGCGGTGGTCCTCGCGATCGTCGTCTTCATCGCGGTGACCGCCAATTGGATTGCGCCGTTTGAAGTCAACGACGTCAACGTCCCGATGCGCTGCGACCGCCGGGCGGCGGACACTGGTTCGGCACCGACGAGTTGGGACGCGACGTGTTCTCCCGCGTGCTGGTCGCCATCGGAGCGTCCATGCGGGTCGCAGTCGTCAGTGTGACGTTTGCGGTCGTCGTCGGCGTGACCATCGGCGTCCTCGCCGGCTACCGCGGCGGCTGGCTCGACACGATCTTCATGCGCATCGTCGACGTCATGTTCGCGTTTCCCGTGCTGCTGCTCGCGTTGGCCATCGTCGCCATCCTCGGGCCTGGCGTGACGACGACGATCCTGGCGATCGGCATCGTCTACACACCGATTTTTGCGCGGGTGGCCCGAGCCAGCACGTTGAGCGTGCGCGTTGAACCCTTCGTCGAGGTGTCGCGCGCGATGGGCACCGGCACCTCTATATCCTTGGCCGCCACATTCTTCCGAACATCGCGGGTCCGCTGATTGTGCAGACATCGCTGTCGCTGGCGTTCGCGATCCTGTCGGAGGCGGCGCTGTCGTTCCTCGGGCTGGGTATCCAACCGCCCGAACCGTCCCTGGGGCGGATGATCTTCGACTCGCAAGGGTTTGTGACGCTGGCATGGTGGATGGCGGTGTTCCCTGGGGCGGCGATCTTCGTCATCGTGCTCGCATTCAATCTGCTTGGTGACGGACTGCGCGATGTGCTGGATCCCAAGCAGCGCACCATGATCGAGGCGCGGAGGCAACGGTGACCGACCCAGTACTGTCCGTCGTGACCTCGGCGTACGTATCGGCCGACGAGAAATCGTACACGGCGTGTCGTTGACGTCCAGCGCGACCAGACGCTCGGCATCGTCGGCGAGTCCGGTTCGGGCAAGTCGATGACCGTGCTTGCGGCGACGGGCCTGCTCGACGCGCCGGGTGCCGTGGTCACCGGTAGCCAGCACGCTGCGCGGCGGACATCGAACTCGTCGGCGCCTCCGCCAAGCTGCTGCGCAGCGTGCACGGCAGCCGGATCGGCTTCGTGTTCCAAGATCCCGGCACATCGCTGAACCCGCTGCTCACCCTCGAGCGCCAGATCACGGAATCGCTTGAGACACATCGAAACATGACGAGGCGGCAGGCAAGCGCCCGGGCGCTGAACTGCTGGAAGCGGTCGGGCTGCCCGATCCGCAGACCCGGCTGCACGCCTATCCACACCAGCTGTCGGGCGGACAGCGTCAGCGGGTGATGATCGCGATCGGGTTGGCGTGCGACCCCGAACTGCTGATCGCCGACGAGCCGACGACCTCGCTGGACGTCACCACACAGGCGCAGATCATCGAGCTGGTCCGCGATCTGCAGCGCGACTTCGGCACCGCGGTGGTGTGGATCAGCCACGATCTCGGAGTCATCGGGCAGGTCGCCGACGACGTCACCGTGCTGCACGACGGCGAGGCGGTCGAGCAGGCGCCGATCGTCGAGGTCTTCGACGCACCGCAGACATCCGTACACGCGTGAACTGCTGCAGGCGCGGCCGCTGCTCGGCGAGCGGTCCGCCCCGCCTGTCGCCGACGACGCCGCCGATGCTGCTGAGCGTCGAAGGCCTCGACGTCCGGTTCCCGGTGACCACGCCGGTGGGCAGCTCGACAGTGCATGCGGTCAAAGACCTCTCGTTCGACGATTCGCCGGGGCGCAACGCTGGGCCTGGTGGGTGAGTCCGGTTCGGGCAAGTCCACGGTCGCGGCGGCGCTTACCGGCCTCGTGAAGCCGGACGCGGGCACGCGCGTCGCTCGACGGAACCGATGTGCTTCGACGTCCCGGCGCGGCCGAGAAGTCGCTGCGACGGCGCATCAGCCTGGTCATGCAGGATCCGTTCTCGTCGCTGGACCCGCGCGCCGCGTCGGGTGCCGCATCGCCGAACCGCTGCACGTGCACCGGCTCGCCAAGGGCGCACGGGCGCGAGGCGCGGGTCGCGCGAGCTGCTCGATCTCGTCGGCCTCCAGCGGCTTTCGCCTCCCGATATCCGCACGAACTCTCGGGAGGGCAGCGCCAGCGGGTCAGCATCGCGCGCGCACTGGCCGTCGAACCCGAACTGCTCATCCTCGACGAGGCCACCGCGTCACTGGACGTCTCGGTGCAGGCGCGGTGCTCGACCTGCTGCCGACCTGCAGCGCGACCTTGGGCTGACCTACCTGTTCATCGGCCACGACCTTGCAGTCATCCGGCAGATGAGCCACGACGTCTTGGTGATGCGGGCCGGCGCGACGTCGAGTACCGGCCCGCCGACAGACCTTTCGCCGCGCCCGAACACGAATACACCCGCGCGCTGCTGGCCGCGGTTTCCCGCCGGAGCGCCCGCGCGCCGCGGTCTGATCCCCCGAAAGGCCCGTGAGAGGGTCATAGCCATGACACAACTGGATGGCAAGGTCGCGCTGGTCACCGGCGCCTCGGCCGGACTCGGCGCCGCGACGGCGAAGCTGTTCGCCGAACGTGGCGCGACGGTGTTCGGGATAGCGCGCGACGCGGACCGGATGGCCGAGGTGTTCGCCGACGTCCCCGGCGGCAAGTACGCGTCGGTGGACATCTCGCGATCCCGCGGCGTGCCGGCAGGCCGTGGCGGAGTGTGTCGCCGCGTTCGGCCGCCTCGATGTCCTGGTCAATGTCGCCGGTTTCCATCAGATGCGCCACACCCCGAGCCCATGACCGACGCCGCAGTGGGACCGCGACCTCGCCGTCAACCTCAACGGCCCCTTCTATCTGAGCCGCGCCGCGCTGCCCCACCTGTTGGCGGCCCGGAGGCGAACATCATCAACGTGGGCATCCATCGCCGGTGTCGAGGGCGAGGTGTACTCGGCGGGGTATTGCGCGGCCAAGCACGGACTGGTGGGGCTGACCAAGGCGCTAGGCAGTAGAGTTCACCAAGGAGAGATTGCGCGTCAACGTCATCTGCCCCGGTGGCATGCCGACGGCGCAGACCACCGAGTTCCAGCGCACCCGAGCCGGCGGACTGGGACCTGATCATGCGCATCGCCTCGCCCCGCGGATTCATGGAGACCGTCGATGTCGCCAAGACCATCGCGTTCCTGGCCAGCGATGACGCCGCGGCCGTGCACGGGGCGGTGTACCGGGTCGACAACGGCAAGGGTGCCGACTAATGTTTGCCGGGACTCGGCCGCGCCGATTAAGTGACCCGGGTCACCGGCCGAACGATTTCGCGCCGTTTCGCGACGCACGGGTAGGCGATTGCTGCCAACCACCGATCAATTACTGCCATTGGAATTAAACCTCTGACCTCTCTGTTTGAACCATCAGACCGGCGAAGAAGAAATCCTCACCGGCACCAAGAGCGTCCGAACCGCGACTTTCGCTCCCCCGGCTTCAGAACAGACAAGAGAAGGACAGAGCAATCAAGAAGTTTGGATTTGCCACCATCATCGCCAGCGCACTGACCGCCACGGTACTCGGCCTAGACGGACCGACCCAGGCTGACATCAGGTCACCACGAATGGATCTACGAGATCCAGTCTCAGGTGACGGTGCCGCACGTGGATACCAGCGTGCACCAGAGCCGCTGACCCAAAGCCATACCAAGAGGGGCACCCATTGGGGGGTGCCCCCTTTCGCTGCGCTTCTTTAGTGCTGTGGCCCGCGGCGTCCCAGCAACAGGGCGAGTGCGATGGCACCGAAGCCCAGTGCCACTGTCACCCCTGCGGCGACGTACAGGAATATGTCCCGGCCGCTCATGCCCGACGGTGTCTCGTCCGAGGCCAGCCTCAGCTGTAGTCACCGGGCAGCGGGGCCCCTGCGGATGTCAAGACCCGGGTACTGCTGGGTCTTGTGCACCTCGAATTGCCGTTCGCCGCTTGAGGTCTGCGTCCACACGCCCCAGGCGGGAGTCGCACCGTCGAGCAACACCTTGCGCTCGCCGAAACGGGGGTCGTCGCCGACATCGACGATGCGCCGAACCCGGAAGGGCTCATACCTGGCGTTCGAGTAGTTCACCAGAACGGGGACGTTGTCGTAACGCAACACCGGCGGCGGAGGCGGCGGTAGCGGCAGCCCGAACCCCGGGATATAGCCGCCGCCGAAGAAGCTGCCGACCGCCACGTTCACCGCCGTGCTTACCACGGCGTTGACGATGTTGGCCGCAGTTCGACGACAGCGGTGAAGCTGTACGCCGCGAACTGGGCCACGTCCAGGACGTCCGCGCCAAGCGGCGGGATCCACACGATCCGAGGCCGGTTGTCGTAGATGTAGACGATCCGCACCCGCTCGTGATACGGGTTGAGGATGATCGGCCGGTAGTACTCGTCGTACTGCACCCAGTCCGGGCTCCACTGCCGGATATCGCGGTCGAAGCCCGTCGCTGGACAGCCGGGCGTCGGCTTTTGCGCTGGCATCTATGCCGAGCGGGCCTTTGACACCCAGGTCGAGTCCGATCGAGCTCGCGACTGCGTCGACGTCCGGCTTGGGGGCCGGATCGCCTTCACATCAACGGGCCCCGCCGGCTCGCGAGCTCGATATCCTCCTTGGGCGCCTGCAGGGTCTGCGGTTCAGACGTCTCGATGACCTTCGCGGCCTGCGAGATTGAAACGGTCGGTTCGCCGGTCGTCGTCACAGCGGAGGAACCCTCTGCCGCGCTGACCTTTGGCTCACTCGCCTTTGACTCACTGCCAGGTGTCGCCTCACCGCTCGACGGAGTCGCCGGTGCACTGCTCGGCGGCGACACGTCGTATGCCGCGCTCGGCGGCAACAGGGCCGCCGACGGGGGCAACGACCCGGCCGACGCTGTTGCCGAAGCGCTGCTGGCAGGCGCGGACGGCGATTGCTTCGCCGGGCTCTGAGGCGCCGCCGTCGAGGTTACCGATGACGGCTCAGAGGAAGGCTCGACGACGGCGGGGCGACGAGGCGCGGTGCCGGTGACTCGACCTTCGTCACGGGCGTGTCCACTGCCGTAGTCGGCGACGCGGGTGCGACGGCCGTGACGACCGGCGAAGTAGTGACCTGCGTGACTGGTGGGGCCGGCGGTGCGACCGGCGGCGCCGGCGCTTCGACCGCCTGCTGCGTCTGCGGTGGCGACGCGACGCTGGGCGCCGCAGGCAGCGGGGCCGGCGCCTTCGGCGCTGGTGCCTCGTGCTGCGGGGCTTCAACCTCTTCCGGAGCCTCCACCTCAACCTTCGGCTCCGGAGCGGGAGCGGTCGTGGTGACGACCTGATCGGTGTCCGGCTTGGCAAACGCCGGGGCGATCCTCCGGTGAGCGCTGTCAGGGAGATCACGACTCCCGACGCCAGAACGGCGACAACGCTTCGCTTAGAGCAGATTTCAAACGGTGCACTCATGTGCATCGACTCCTCTACCTCAAGGAGCATGGCGGTTCCAGCCGCCGGTGCTGCCGTCCGCAGTCATCTCCCCCAACGCTGGGCCTGTTCCAGCAGATGCCGCGGTTCTGATGGTTCATCGCTGGTTCGGCAAATCCGTTACAGCGGCAAATTAACGGAGCATTATTGACGGAGGAGACTGCGATGTCACTCAGGATCGAGATGCTCGGTGCAGGGTTCTTGGTGCCGCGGTATCGCTTGCGATCGCGCCCGTCGCGACCGCCGAGCCGGTCTGGCCGGTGGCGGGCGCCGAGTCGGCCAGTGCGACCATCGACGATCTCGAGGCCCAGGGATATGACGTTCAGATCAATTGGGTGAGCGGTGTCAGCTCGAGGCCGCTGTCGTCGTGCAAGGTCACCGGGATCCACAACCCAAACCACTCTCCACCCACTGAGAACACCTTCGAGACGGTCTACGTCGACGTGTCGTGCCCAAACCGCGATGACGACTGGGGCTGGGGCGGTATCGGAATCGGCTTCTGAGCTGGACTCAGATTTTGGTCAGCGTGAACAAGACCTCATGCGAGTAGCCGGGCGCGAGTCCCCATTGACAGCCCGTTGCGGGATCAGTGGTGAGCATGGTGCCCGTTGCCGCAGCGCATCGACCTTGAAGGTGACGGTTCCCGGTGCGACGCCGTCGTTGTTGCATTTGGTCCCGTCCGCGAGGTTCGCCTCGAATCTCCAGACGTCGCCGAACGGGTGGGCGTCCGCGCTCCAGCCGCTGCTGTCCGCGATGTGGGCGCAGTCCGGTCCGCATGGTGTGACGACCCACGTGGAGCGCAGACCGGGTCCGTTCGGGATGAACGTGCCGCTGAAATCGTCGGCGGCTGGCCGGGGGCTGCGAAGCC
The DNA here is from genome assembly GCA_963766465.1 of uncultured Actinomycetota bacterium. Classification (GTDB taxonomy): domain Bacteria; phylum Actinomycetota; class Actinomycetes; order Mycobacteriales; family Mycobacteriaceae; genus Mycobacterium. Next base: position 408,276 of record CAVXZT010000004.1, on the reverse strand, counting down.
GACTGCGGCGCCGGCGACGATGACGGCTGCTGCAATGCCTGCGGTGACCTTCATGCTGCCTCCTGATTGCTGGCGGCGATCCCCGTCGGAACGTAGCCCGAACGGTTGGCGTCCGCGCCCGAAATCCATTATTTGCCAGCAACACCGATCAGTGGCCTCAATTCTGGTGAGCGTTTGTACGACGCCCGCCCACCGAGCGCTTCGCCCGGCCGCGCAATAGTATTGAGCCGAGCTAACGGTTGGGTCGTTGAGGTGGTGACGGAAGCGTGCGGATGGCTTGGTTGACGGGTGTTGCGGCAGTTTCGACGGGCTGGCCCGGCCGAGGAGCGCATCGGCTGACCACCGTCCGCACCCGGATCCGGAGGGAGTACCCGGTCGAGGGCGTGGGGTATCGACGATCCAGCGGGTACGCGAACGTGGAGAGCTACCGAAGGGCAGGTCCGTGACGCTGCGGTACCGGATCGCGCCGACGGTCTATGAACGACGGCGATGGCGGTGTGTCAGCGACAGCGGTCAGCGCCCGAGCCGCTCATGCAACTCGGCAGGGCAGAGCTGCCGTTCACCGTCTCGAAGTAGAGAATGGGCCGCGAGCGGCGTCCCCCGCGTTCGCCGCTCGCGGCCCAGGTTCATGCGGTTATGCTCTGCACCTTCACAACGAAAGCATCTCCGCGACGAGTCGGATGGGCACGAGTAGTCGACTACTCGAATCTGGATTCCGCTCGAAGTCAGTACGGTGGGCGCATGAAATATGTCGACGTCGACGGGGTCGGAAAAGTCAGCCGGATCGGTTTGGGGACGTGGCAGTTCGGCTCCACCGAGTGGGGCTACGGGGATAGTTACGCCTCGGGTGCCGCCGGTGACATCGTGCAGCGTGCGCTGGATCTGGGGGTGACACTGTTCGATACGGCCGAGGTATACGCGCTGGGTAAGAGTGAGCGCATCCTCGGCGAGGCGCTCGGCGACAAGCGCTCCTCAGTTGCGTTGGCCAGCAAGATCTTTCCGATCGCGCCCTTCCCGCCGGTGATCAAACAGCGCGAGCGCGCCAGCGCGCGGCGGTTGCAGGTGGACCGCATTCCGCTCTACCAGATCCACCAGCCCAACCCCGTGGTGCCGGATTCGGTGATCATGCCGGGAATGCGCAGCCTGCTCGACAGCGGCGCCATCGGGGCGGCCGGCGTCTCGAACTATCCGCTCGCGCGATGGAAGAAGGCCGACGCCGCACTCGGACGGCCGGTGATAAGCAACCAGGTGCAGTTCTCCCTGGCCCGACCCGCGGCACTCGAGGACCTCGTGCCATTCGCCGAGCGCGAGAACCGCATCGTGATCGCCTACAGCCCGCTTGCGCAGGGACTGCTGGGTGGCAAGTACGGAGTCGACAACCGACCCGGTGGCGTCCGGGCGGCGAACCAACTGTTCGGCACCGAGAACCTGCGCCGAGTCGAGCCGCTGCTGCAGACGCTGCGCGACGTCGCGACGGAGGTCGACGCCAAGCCCGCCCAAGTGGCGTTGGCATGGCTGATCAGCCTGCCGAACGTGGTCGCGATTCCCGGCGCGTCCAGCGTTGAACAACTCGAGTTCAACGTCGCCGCCGCCGACATCGAGCTGAGCACTCAATCGCGCGACGCACTCACCGATGCCGCCCGCGCATTCCGGCCGGTGTCCACCCTTGACTACTTCACCGAGCGGGTCCGGGAGAAGCTCGGCCGTAACTAGCTGGGAGACGTTCGCACGCGGTGCATGTATTCTCTCGTCCGCGGCGCAGGTGCCGCAGTTTGCCCAGGAGGAAACCAGACATGCGCATTCTCAAGGTGGCCGTGCCAGTCGCGGCAGTCGTTCTGTTCGGCCCTGCCGGTGTTGCATCGGCTGCGCCCAAGGACTACTGCGCCGACCTCAAGGGCGGGAGAACGGGCTCGGCCTGCGTGATCCAGATGTCCGACCCCGCCTACAACGTCGATATCAGCTTTCCAACCGGCTACGCCGACCAGCCGTCTGTGGCCGACTACATCACGCAGACGCGCGACGGCTTCCTCAACGTAGCCAAGTCGCCCGCCCCACGTGACGTGCCCTACGCCCTGGACATCACCTCGACGAACTACGGGTCAGCGATACCGCCGCGTGGCACGGAAGCCGTGGTGCTCAAGACGTATGAGAACGTCGGCGGCGCGCACCCTCAGACGATGTACAAGGCATTCAACTGGGACCAGACCTATCGCAAGGCGATCGTCTGGGACCCGGCGGGGAACGACAAGCTGACCCCGTTGTGGCGGGTCGACGATCCGCTGAAGGTCGTCGCCCCCATCGTGCAGGCTGACCTGGAGAAGCAGACGGGACAGCCGGTGCCGATCGCGCCGGCAAGCCTCTACAACCCCCAGAATTACCAGGAATTCGCTGTGACGAATGACGGGGTGATCTTCTTCTTCAGCCAAGGTGTGATGCTGCCCGAGGCAGCCGGTGCCACCGAGGTATTGGTCCCGCGTTCGGCGATCGACCCGATGCTCGCCTAGCCCGACCCGCTTACGCCGGCCCGGACAGGTTTCCCCGCCGGACGTCCTCGCGGCACTCTGCGCGTGTCTGACCGGTCTGCTGGATACAGACGTCGACCTGCTGTTCAATGCCAGCAGGGTAGGTCTGATCGTCGGGGCCCTTGGTAACAGTCGGCGTCGGAACTACGCCGGACACCAAGGACCACATGATGTCGCCGGTGGACGGCAGTCGTGCGCAGTACGCCTTCTGGCCGGTCTCGGTGACGCCGGCCGCCCCGAGCACTCCGCAGTCCGCACCCACGAGCACCACTGGCACGGCCGGCACCGCCGGGCCGGATTGGGGGGCGGCCTCTTTTTGATGACGCCCGTTGAGGATGACGGCCGCCGCGGCCCCGGCGATCAGCAGCGCGGCCAGAATCGCGGACGCCATCACCAGCAACCGCTTCCGGCTCGTCTGTTCCTTTCGTCGGGGACGACGCGCAAGCGCCACGGCATCCAACGTCGCGTCGTCGTCGAAATGCCCGGCAAGCGCATTGGCGAAGTCCAGACACGTGGCGTAGCGGTCGTCGGGTGACTTGGCGAGCGCTTTGGACAGCACAGGGCCAAGGTTGGAGAGCTCGGGCTTGCGGTCCGCGATCTCGGGTGGCGGCGCAGAAACATGCTGACTGATCACCACGGCCGGATTTCGATCCAGGTAAAGATGCGTCCCGGTCAACAACTCGAAAGCAGTTGCAGCAAGCGAGTATTGGTCGGCGCGGCCGTCGAGTTCCAGACCCATCAGCTGCTCGGGCGCGGCATAGGCGACCGTGCCGACCGCCATGTTGGTCTGCGTCAACGAGCTGGAATCGTCGACGCGCCGCGCGATGCCGAAATCGGCCAGCATGGCCCGCCAGCCACCGGAATCCAACTCCGCCAGCAGGATGTTGGCCGGCTTGACGTCGCGGTGAAGTAATTGGCGTTGATGGGCGTAGTCGAGCGCATCGGCGACCGCGGTGATGATCCGCACGACTTCGTCGGGCGGCATGCCATTGCGATACCGCTCCTCCAACAATCGGGAAGCGTCGGTGCCCTCGATGTAGGCCATCGACAGCCACAACTGGCCGTCGTATTCGCCGCGGTCGTAGACGGCGACGATGTGCGGGTGCGACAGCGTGGCGGCATTCTGGGCTTCGCGGTTGAAGCGTTCGCGGTACGTAGGGTCGGTCGAAACCTCCTGCGCCAGCACCTTCAACGCGTCGTGGCGAGGCAACCGCGGGTGCTCAACGAGATAGACCTCTCCCATCGCACCGGAACCCAGCCGCTCCAGAATCGCATATCCGGCGAACGTCTGGCCGGCCGCTAACGACATGCGGGGATCCTACCGACGTTGCGCCCACGCCTTCTGCGAAAACAACCGTAGCCCCAGGGCGAGCCGGATAATGGCGTGGTCCGGATGGCATAGGAGGCGATGCGCGGATGCGCCGATTGATGACGCTGTGCATCGTCGCGTTGATCATCGTGCCGGCGTGCACTCAACAGGCCAAGGAGGTACTGGGCGGCTACTACGTGGAAGGCGACAACGTGTTCTGGTACGGAGGCATCGATTCGTCGACCCGCCGCCAAGAGGTCGTCGACGCCGATGCCGACTCGTTCAAATCGATCGACAACTACAACGCAACGGACAAGTCCCATGTGTTCCAGGGCGGCACCGTCCTTGCCGGCGCTGACCCCGCGAGTTTCCAAAAGCTGGACGGTTTTACGAAAGACCGATCTCATGTGTGGCAAGGGGACGTCGTCATCAGCACCGATCCGGCCAACTTCGAGGTGTTCGACGGTGGCGGGGCGAAGGACAGCACGGCCGTCTATTGCAACAACGGCTCGTTGCTCTCGAGCGATCCCGCGCCCTTTGAGATCCTGCAGTTCGAGATCAGGGGCTCGATCCTGTCGTTCAGTAAAGACAGTCACGCCGTCTACTACGGTTGCGATCCGATCGACGGAGCCGATCCCGCAACGTTTCGCAGGCTGGACAACTACGGCGGCTACGCAAGTGACGACCGGCGCGTCTACTGGCTGTCGCAACCGATTCCCGATGCCGAACCTGCCACCTTCCGCGTGCTGAACAGCAACGATCATTGTGCGGCCGATCAGCAACACGCATACAAGAGGGACTTGGTCATCGGTACTCACTTATCTGCCCGGCGCAGAGATGGTCATCTGCGCCGAGAACACGGGAGTGGTCGACGACCACAACGACCTGGTGCACCTGCGCGTCGACGCGACCTTCGCCGATGTGTCGCGTCCTGACGTGCTGCTTGTGCCCGGCGGTCCAATCGCGGAACAGTACGCCGCAGACGGGCACGCGATCGTCGACTGGATCCGCCAAGCCCACCCGCACACTTCGTGGACAACGTCGGTATGCACCGGCGCGCTGCTGCTCGGCGCCGCCGGCCTGCTTGACGGGCTGCCCGCCACCACCCACTGGAGCGCCTACGACGCGCTTGCGTCCTACGGCGCCCAACCAACCGAACAGCGCGTGGTCACCGCTGGGCGAATCGTGACGGGCGCAGGCGTGTCGGCCGGCATCGACCTTGCCCTCACGCTCGCCGGGAAGATCGCGGGACCCGAAGTGGCCCAGACCATTCAGCTCGTTATCGAATACGATCCGCACCCCCCGTTCGACGCCGGCTCTCCGTCGAAGGCACCAAAACCGATCTACGACATGGCAGTTGCGGCCCTGGGCGATTGAGAGCCGGTCAGCGACGTCGCTCGAGGTACTTCTGGTAAGCCTCGGCGGAGGCGGCCAACTCCGGACGGGCGTCGAGCACGGGTTGCATCTTCTTCTTCGCTTCCTCGCGCTTGTACGGCAGGAATTCGGTTGGGAAGTTGCCTTCGTGCGGGCGGTAGTCCCGCAGCACGCGGCGCGCGACGGTGGCGATGTGCACCTCATCGACACCGTCGGCGATGCCCATGGTCGGGGCACCGGCGTACATCGCCTGGATCGGCGTCAGGTCGGTGGTGCCGAGCGACCCGAGGACGTGCAGGGCGTTGAACGACACCTCCCGCAACACTTTGGCCATCGTGAACTTCACGGCGGCGATCTCGGTGCGGGCCTCCATGGTCGACGTGTTGTCGATCTTCCATGCGGTCTCGAGCACGAAGAGCCGCAGCATCTTGATCATCGCGTAGGACTCGGCGATCTTTTCCTGCACCATCTGGTGTTCGGAGATGATCTTGCCGTGCGATTCACGGGACAGCGCCCGCTCGCACATCATGTCGAAGGCCAGGTTGCATTGCGCGATCGTGCGCATGGCGTGGTGGATGCGACCACCGCCAAGTCGGCGCTGCGCCAACACCTTTGCGCCGTTCGGCGGGCCAAGGAGATGGTCGAGAGGTACCCGCACATCCTTGTAGACGATGTGATTGTGGTTGCGCGGCTCTGGCATGATCTCCACGCCCGGTGTCTTCCGCGGCACCACGAACATTCCGTTGGTGCACATCACGAACAGGATGTCGGCGACCCGGCCCGCTGAGGTGAACCACTTCTCGCCGTTGATCACCCATTCGTCGCCGTATTGGACGGCATGGGTCTTGAACAGGCTCGGGTCGCTGCCGCCCTGCGGCTCGGTCATCGAGTACGCAGAGAACATGTCCTGATTCAGCAGCGGTTTGAGCCAGCGCTCCTTCTGCTCCTCGGTCCCGTAGGCGGCGAGCATCTCCATGTTGCCGGTGTCGGGCGCAGAGGCACCGAACATGTGCGGAGCCCCGGCGTAACGGCCGATGATCTCGTTGAGCAGGCCCAGCTTGAGTTGCCCGAAGCCGGGGCCGCCGAGCTCCTCGTCGAGGAAGATCGCCCACAGGCCCTGATCCTTGACCTCCTGCTGCAGTTCGCGGACGTAGGCCTTCACCGCGGGATCAGGTACCCGCACCGCGTGCGGGAACACGTGGTCGAGCGGCTCGACCTTCTCTTCACAGAACTGCTTGACCCAGTCGAGCTTTTCCTGGAACTCAGGTTCGGTGCTGAAATCCCACGCCATGCTCGCAGTTTGTCATCTTCAGTTGCGCGCCGAGCCGATAGGCCAGACTCGACACCGGTGAACGGACAATGCGTAAGCACAACAACTCGGCGCCGATACGCGTTGGTGGTCCTGGCCGCCAGCATGTGTGCACTCGTCGGCTGCACTCACAACGCGCCGCCGGCACCGTCGTCGGCAACGACAGTCGCTGCCCCCACGAGCGTCCGACCTCAATTGCTTGACGATCCGACGCCACCGAGCCCGACGATCACGGCCACCGGAGCGCAGCCCAAGATCTCGTCGGACCCGGCGCAGGTCGCCGACGACCTCGTCGCCGACGAGCTGGCGCTGCACGACCCATCGACGCCAGAGCCGGCGTTGACCGGCGCCGCACGGCGGCAGCAGGCTGCGTACCGAGCCATCGGGCGCAACACCGAGTGGGATGCGATCGTCAGCCCCCGAATCCCGCCGTCGCTTCTAGAGACGTACGACCTCAATGTCGACGCGCGACGCCAGCTGTATCCGATGACGGAAGTGAAGAACACGGTCCCCGCGTGGCGGATCGTTCCGCCGGCTCCGGCCGACGAGCTGTTGGCGTACTACCGCGAAGCGGAGGCGGCGACTGGAGTCGGCTGGAACTACCTGGCCGCGGTCAACCTGATCGAGACCCGGTTCGGCAGCATCCAAGGCACCAGCACGGCTGGCGCGCAAGGCCCAATGCAGTTCCTTCCGTCCACATTCGACGCCTATGGCGGCGGAGGCGACATCCACTCACCCCGCGACAGCATCTTGGCCGCCGGACGGATGCTCGCCGCCAATGGCTTTGCGAATGACCGTGATAATGCGATCTTCCGGTACAACAACTCGGACCGATACGTGCGCGCTGTCCATGACTATGCCGGTGTGCTGGCGGCAGATCCCGGCGCGTTCACCGGCTACTACCGATGGGACGTCTACTACCGCACCACTTCTGGCGATGTGCTGCTGCCTATCGGGTACGTGTCAATGTCGCCGATACCCGTCGACGACTACTTAGCCGACCACCCGCAGTAGACAGTTCAACGGGGCTTGCGCAGCATCGGCCAGATGGGCGGCGAACTACCGGCTTGGATGACGCCGAGTTCCTCGAACCCGTGGGCTGCGTAGAGCCGAGCGTTGTGGGGGTTGGTTGCCTCCAGGTAGGCGGGCAGGCCGTCCCGGTCGCAGCGCTCGACAGCGTGCCGGAGCAGCGCCGAGCCGAGCCCACCGCCCTCCTTGGGCACGTCGACACCGATCAAGGGGAGGTACCAATGGCGTTCGGTGGGATGGAACTCGCCCATCTGCTCCATGACGCCGAAGACTCCTTCCTGGTCGGACTCGGGTACGGCCTCGGCCGCGATTGTCGCCATGGCTTCGTCGTCCGACCCGACGTCGGGTGGCAGCCATAGGGCTACGCCTCCGCAGTCGTCGATCGAATCGGCCGTACCAGCGGCGAACGCACTGCCGCCGAGGGCCCTGACAAACGGTGGCCAATACGTGAGGTAGCGACCTGCATCAGGCAGGAACCAACGGGCAACGGGATCGCTGCTGAACGCGATGGTGAGGGTGGCGATCGCCCTATCTTCGTCGGAAGTGGGGGTTACGCCGCCCGTGTCCTGCGTCATCCATCGACGATACATCCGTCGAGGTCACGAGCGGTTCTGATTACCGATGTCGCCCGGCCGACGCGGCGAGGGGGCGTGGTGCGGATTGACTCTCGGTAGCACCGCGATCGGACGCCAGCATCACAGCGGTGATTGGGACGGCCAGCGCCAGTAGGCCGATCACGAACACCGGGAACAAGAAGGAGAAGACCTCGAGCCCGCCGGGTACCGGCGCGGCGTGATCGACGGTCACTCGGACAGCGGCCATGCCCGTGTAGTGCATTCCGACGACAGCGACGCCCATGACGAGTCCCGCGACGAATCGCAGCACCGGGGATTCGAGGACAAGCGTGAACCACAGCGCGGCCGTGGCCGCGACAACGGCGATCAGGATCGACAGGGCGACAAGGCCTTTGTCGTAGGCGATCGTGCCCTGGGTCTGCACCGCCCACATGCCGGTGTAATGCATCAGAGCGACGGCAAGGCCCGTGATCACGCCACCGGCGATGAGCCGCGGCAAATGAACGGTCCGGCCGATGGTGATCAGCCCGACGAACACTGCCGAGATCGAGAGCACCGCCGACGCGACCGTCCAGCCAAGGTTGTATCGGACCACGCTGTTGGGGATCGCGAAGCCGAGCATCGCGATGAAATGCATCAGCCAGATCGCCACCCCGCCGATGGCGATCGACGCCATGGCGAGCCACCGCAGCCGATCGCGTCGGTCGGACGCCGCGGCGCTCTGCCGGGTGCACGCCAGCCCGACGACCGAACCGGTCACGGAGACGATGTACGCCAGAAAGAGCAGCCACAGGCCCATGTCGAAGTGGTGCATTTGATGGTTCATGTTCGGTTCCTCAAGATTGTGGGGGCAGTGGATTAGGGCACCGTCGTCGGCAGACGATCGAGTGCATACGAGGTGATCGTGATCAACGCGTTCTTCGCCGAATGGCGTTGCCGTGCATCGACACTGATGATCGGGACACCCGGCGGCACGGACAAGGCCTCGCGCAGGTCCTCGGCGCCATAGGTCGGGGCGTCCTCGAACTCGTTGACGGCGATGAGAAACGGCAGGTTGCGTGCCTCGAAGAAGTCGACTGCCGCGAAGCTCTCCTCGAGCCTGCGGGTGTCGACCAGCACCACGGCACCGATCGCGCCACGCACCAGGTCGTCCCACATGAACCAGAACCGGCGTTGTCCGGGCGTGCCGAAGAGGTACAGCACGAGGTCGTCCGCGATCGTGATCCGGCCGAAGTCCATTGCGACCGTGGTGCTCTCCTTACCAGGGATCACCTCCAGGTCGTCGTGGCCATCCGATGCTGTCGTGACGAGGGCCTCGGTGCGCAACGGCACGATCTCCGACACTGAGCCGACGAAGGTTGTCTTGCCGACGCCGAAGCCACCGGCAATCACGATCTTCGTCGAAGACGTCGTGCCACCGGAGTCAGAGTGCACGTAACCCATCCAGGGTCCTTTCGATAAGTCGGCGCCGTTCCGAATCGGATGAACGGTCGGTCAGCGTGGCGTGCACACGAAGATGACCGCTCTCCACCAGATCCCCCACCAGCACCCGGGTCACGCCGATCGGTAGCGCGGCGTAGGACGAGATCTCGGCGATCGACGGCCGGTCTTGGCACAACTGGACGATCACGGTGCGGACATCGCCTGGTGCCCAATCGAGCTCGCTGCTGGACACCAGAGTCTCCACCGCAATCTCGATCGGCAGCTCGATCTGGGCGCGGGTTCGCCCGCCCGTGAGCGTATACGGCCGTGCGCGATTGGGTGATGATCGTTTCGTCTCTGGCGTGTCCATGCTGAGAGTCATCGAACTCCCTGCCTCGCACGCGGCGTCGCCTGTACAGCCTTGCCGACTCGGTCGACGAGCACCGCCATCTCGTAACCGACCTGGCCGACTTCACACGAGATCGATGCCAGCGCAGCGAGATACGATCCGTTCCCGACACCCATCAACAGCAGGTAGCCACCGTCCATCTCGACGATCGACTGACGGACGTCGCCAGCTTCGAACAACCTGGCGGCGCCGGTCGCCAGGCTTGCCAAACCCGATGTCACGGCCGCCAGTTGGTCCGCGCGATCAGTCGGCAGATGCGAACTCGACGCCATCAGCAGACCATCGGCCGAAACGAGAATCGCGTGTGACACACCTGGCACGTCACGGACAAAGTTGGACACGAACCAGTCGAGAGTCCGGGTAGTCGCAGGCGCCGAGCCAGCAGACCGACCGTGCCGTTGGATGCCGTCGTTCATTCGTCTCCTTCGATTCGGCGGTGTGCGCCGTTGCTTTCGGCTCGTCCGCTGCGGACGCCGGCCAGCGCGCGGCTCAACATGTCGCCAATTGCCGCGGGATCACGCCTCTCGTCGGCGCCGGCATCGGATTCGGTATTGGCATGGCCCGGCACCAGCCGTGCACCGCGTTCGCGGATCGGCAGCCCGGATTCGGTGTGCCGCTGCGGCTTCTGCTCGACCGCGTTCGCGGCTGCGGCCCATCCGGCGTCGGCGGCGGTGGCCCAGGTTCGGTTGCGTGATTCGAGCGCGGTCGGATCCATCAGCCATTCGGACACCATCCGGTCGAAGATCGGCGCACTCTCGGCTTTCTGGACACTCTCCGAAGGCGGCGCCTCAGTTGTGGGCCGAGGGGTGAAGTAGGAGAACGTGTTCGATGTCGGCTGGCGCACCGTCTCCTGCTCGGTGGCAGGCTCCGCGGCTGGCCGCCCGTTCTCGGTCGCAGCGTGGCCGTTGACACCGCTTGCGCCGGGCGACCGCTTCGGGAGCCCGTTCCCGTTCTTCGAGGAGGCATCCGATCCCGACGCGGGTGTCGTCGGTTCGACCTCGAGCTCACGCGCCGGTATACGCGCGGGTTCAACGGCCGGAAGTGGCGCATCGGCGAACGAACCGGCGAGCGGATCGTCGACTGTGTTGACGATTTCGGTCGGCGCGGCAATCAGTGCGCCGGGTAGGTACACACTCGCCGTCACACCGGGCTGACCGTTCAGCGCGTCGGTGGTGCGGAGCCGGACCGTCGCCTCGTGGCGGTCAGCAAGTCGGCCAACGACGAAAAGGCCCATCCGCTTGGCGGTTTCGGAGGTCACCTCGCCGCCGAGAGCGAGCCGGTCGTTTGCCGCCCGCAAGTCTTCCGCGGACATGCCGAGTCCCTGATCGGCGACCTCGACCAGGATGCCTGCGTCGACCGCGCGCGAGACCGTCACCAATACCGACGATTCGGGCGGCGAGTATCGCAATGCGTTGTCGAGCAGTTCCGCGACCAGGTGGCCGACGTCACCCGCCGCCGCGCCGGCGATCCACACGTCGCCGGTAGGGCCGACTGTGACCCGTCGGTAATCCTCGACCTCGGACATCGCGGCGCGCAGCACTTCCAGCAGCGGCTCGGGCGCCGACCGGCGGTGCCGTTCCACAGTGTCGGCGAGCACGAGCAGATTGTCGCCGTTGCGGCGCATGCGTGTCACGAGGTGGTCTAGCCGGAACAGGTGATCGAGCCGGACCGGATCGTCTTCGTCGAGCTCGAGCGTCTCGATCAGCACCAGCTGCTCTTCCACAAGGGATCTGCTTCGGCGGGAGAGGGTTTCGAACATCTCGCCGATCTGCAGGCGGACGCCGTGCTCGCCTGCCAGGCGGACCGCTTGGTAGTGGATGTCGTCGATCGCGCGTGCCAACTGCCCGACCTCTTCGTTCGTGTGTACCGGCAGCGCTGTGATCTCCGGAACGCCATCGCCCTTGCTGAGCCGCTCGATCTCATCGGGCAGCTGGACCTGCGCGACCTCGAGCGCGCCGCGGCGCAGTCCGCTGATCGATCGGATGAGCGACCTGCCGATCCCGAGCGCAACGACGAGTGCGGTCAACACCGCTCCGAGGATGATCGCGGTATCGCGGAGCGCCGCGGACTGCAACGTATTGGCCCGAGCATGAACCGTGCGCTCGAGGTCAGACGAAAGTTGTTGCACCGTAGCGTGATATTGGTCAACGCTCGCGCGCATCGCGCTGGTGTACTGCGTGGTGGACACGGATTCGCCAAGCGGTGGGGTGTCGGCGGCGCGCCGAGCGTCGAATGCCCGCCGAAGCTCCACGGCTTCACCAGTTGGCGACAGCTGGGCGAGACGATTGATGGCCGCCGCTTCTGCACCCGCTGCTTCCGCCACCTTGGTCCGCAGCGCGGCCGAATCGGCGTAATCCGGAGCGGCGGCCAGCACCCGCTGAGTTGTGAGTGCCCGTTGCGCCGCAAGGACATTTACGAGCCGGTCCGCGAGCGGCTGCACGGCACTGTCGCCGACGGTTGCCATGGTCGTCGCGATCGCCGAGGCGACACCGGTCGCCACGCTCTCGGTTTGCTCAGCGAGGCGCATAGGTGGCACTGGGCCGGATGCGATCTCGTCGCGCAACGTCTTCGCTGTCGAAGATGCGGTCGTCAGCGCCGCAGCGACGGTCGGGGCGAACTCCGCGGACGTGGTCAGCGACGTCAGGGTCGTTGCACTCGCATCGAACTGTGTCAGCGGTTCCTGGATGGGCGCACCCGCGGCGGCTGTGTATGCGAGGCCGTCAAGTCGATCGACGAGCTCGACCGCGGGCACCACGATCACGGCGTCGTCGGACGCGACGCTGAGCTTCGATGCCGCTGAGAGTTCGTTCTGGATCCGCAGCGCGCCGAACGTCGCAGCTAGTAGGACGGGGAGGACCATGATCGCCGCGACTTTCCACCGCAGCGGCCAGCCCACGAATGACGCACGCGACATGGTCGGATGCGCATGTTCGACGACGTTCGGAGCATTGGCCTCCATGCCGTACCACCCTTCGCCGGGTCAATTGACGTTCGAGTAGAAACCCGGCCAACCGCGAATGGTAGAGCAGATATAACGGTTGTGCATCGACGCGTCATGCCAGCAAAATCGCCGGCGCCGCAGAACCCGCAGGTGCCCGTTCGTTGTTTCGTAACTTCTCAATCCGCCCTCGGCGGCGGGCAAACTTTGGCGCCGCCACATAAGCAGGTTGACGGGCCGACCTTCGGGTTGGCGCACCTTGGGCCGTCAGCATTCGCCGCCTAGGTTCCCCCCAATGAGGCCCGGTGCGTTGAGCCGTCGGTGGTTCGACAGAACTGCGAAAGCATCAGCATTGGTCGACTATTTTCGGAATGTGGAACCACCGCACACTTACGTGCACGAGGCATCCTCTTCGGTGGTGCACCACCAGGACTACCTCGACGGCGGGAGTGACCAAGCGCTCTGCGGGGCAGTGTTCGAGACGCCGGAGCCGTTAGACCCAGCAAGCCGTCCAGTCGCGGTGTGTCCCGACTGTGAGGCGAAGCTGACGCAATATCACCTCAAATGGTGGCGTGAGACGGCCGAGGCGGCTGCGGCAGAGCTTGATGCCTTGCGCGTGAAATACCGCGAGCTAGCCGAGTATGCCGATAACCAGCGTCGCCAAGGCGCCGTGTCGGAGGATTCCGCACCAGTCATAGGAGATCCGCAGGCTGTCGCGACCACCGAACAAGACGAAACCACGCCGATGTCCCTTGTCGACCAGGCTCGAAAGGAACTCTTGGAGCTATGTCGGCCATTTGATGCAGCTGTTCCCTATTGGCGTGTGAAGAAGTGTGTTGACGCGTTTAGCGACAAGCTGGAATCCGACGAGAGGCTGCTCCTTGCACAAGAGATCGGCGCCGACGGCTCCTTCACACGGTGGTGCCTAAGAGAGATTGAAGATCTCGGATGGCAGATCACCAACAGTCCCGTACACGGCGACGCCAGCGACATGATGGACGCCTGGACTCAAGATCTGTACCACCCGCCGAAGAAGACCAAACGGCGGCTGGGCCGATCGCGGCATTGATCGCCTCTCATGACCGACCCAGGGCCGCGCGGGCGTACGCCGTCGCGCCCGAGATCATCGCTTCGAACGAATCGCGACCGTGCATCCGCATGACGGTCCAGCGACGAAGTAGGAACGGATCGTCGCCATACCGGCTCGCTCCCGCCTCGGCGGTCACCGCCCCCTTGACGCCGAGGCGGCGCAGCACATCGACCGCCGAGGACGTGGCGTCGCCATAGGGATACGCGAACGTGGTGCACTGCGCCTGCGTCTCACTGCGGACGCGCAGGACCGAACGCTCGATCTCCTCCTCCGCCCGCGCCGGCTCCATATCCGGCAGAGACACGTGGTGCACAGTGTGCGCCGCAACGTGAAATCCACTGCGCACAAGCGACCGCAGTTCGTCCCACGAGATCGCCGGCGACGGTCCGGCCCACGACGCGCCCGCGCCCCGCTCCTCGACGTCGCGGATCACACGGATTCGCTCGTCGTCAGGAAGTCGCTTGAGCGTGCATTCCACCTCCCGGAGCAGGTGCAGCTTCGCCTGTGTGGTGGACGTGTCCCAAACACGACCGCCGATGTCGAGCGACGCCCTGCGACAGGACCCCACGGCCGCGCGAAACCGCTGCCACCACGGCTCGTAGGTGCCGTCGATGAATCCGGTCGCGACGTAGAACGTGGCAGGCACGCCGAATTGGTTCAGCAACGGCACGGCCAAGTCGATGTTGTCCTTGTAGCCGTCGTCGAACGTCACCGCCACGGCATCCTCGGCGAGCGGCCGGCCTTCCGCGACCGCCTCGACCATGTCCGCGACGTGCATCGGGGTGTATGAGCGCGCGATCACCTCGAGCTGGTCGCGAAGCATGCGCGGCGCGACCCGCAGGCCGTCGTAGTTGCGACAGGGATCGGGGTCATCCTCGATGCCGTGATAACAGAGGATCCGCATCCGTGGGCCGTACGCCCGGCGGCTGAGGGCGAGGAGGCCACTTCGTCGCGCCACTGCCCAGGCCGTGGTCTTCAGCGTCACGATGGCCCACCGTCCGGTTCATACCCGAGGCAGTCCTCCCCTTCGAGCCGCGAGAAGAAGGCGTTCCCGGCCTGGATCTGCGCCAGCAGCTCCGGCTTGGCGGAGCGCGCCAGCGTCCACGTCCCCCCGCGGAAGAAGAAGCAGGACCGGTCGGTCAGCTCCTGCATGTACTGCGGTTCCAGGCGGCCGTGCAGAGCGATGAGCCCGCGCGTCCACGCGTCGTGGAAGAGATGGTCGAGCACCGTCTCCATCGAGCCTTTCTCGACGCCGAGCTGCAGCACCTGGCCGACCCCACCAGGGTTGACGCCGAAGACGTACCAGCCCAACGGGCTCTGATCCCGGTCGCGGAGGACGACCTTCCGAAGATCGCCGTAGGTGTTCTTCTCGGCGACGAACTTCAGCAGCCAGTCCAGGGACCCCCGGTCGTAGTCCGGAACGATCTTGTTCCTGGGCAACCGCTCGAGGCAGCCGAGGAGCGTGTCCACGTCCAGCTCTTGCGCGTCGACCGCCGGCGGCGGCTGCACTCGGAACGGGCTAAACGGGATTCGGGCGGTCAGCGCATCCGCTGCGCGGCTGAGCGACGTCGACAAGGAGCGACCAAGCTCGACCCGTGGCGACTTCTTCAAGCGCGACATCGCAAAGAGGGCGTACGAGGGTCTCAGCGGGCGCGCCCATTTGACGCTGTAGACCGGCACCACCTGAAACCCCATGCTGCGAAGCAGTTTTCGGCTCAGTTCGTTCGCCGAATCCGTGATCGAGATGTCCTGCGGGCCGGCCACGAGACTCTTCAGCAGAGGCATCGCGACCCACGAGGCGCGGCTCTCCGGATCGACGACGAAGTTGCTGCCGAAGCGCAAGCGGATCGGCTGCCCCAGCAGGGACATGCGGCGGGGGACGCCACCGAAGAAGCCGACCAGCTTCCCCTGCGCATCTTCGTAGACATGTGAGCCCGGACCATCCTCGAGCCACGGGTTTCGCAGAAAGAGGTCCTGGACGTACGACACCAGCGTTTCCGGGGCAGACCCGCGGCGCTCGTGCAAGACCTTCCAGAGGAGATCCGCGACGCGCGGAACATCATCCTCAGCGAATGGCCTCACTCCCGCCATGGGTGGTGGCCTCCCCTCCCCACGAGACCGCACCCCTCAATACGGTTATGCCGTTTATACGGTATTTCCGCCATCCACAACGAGGATCTGGCCCGTGATGAAGCTGGCCTGGTCGGACAAGAGGAACAGGACCGGACCAAGGACGTCCTCCGCCTTGCCGAGCCTCTGCAGCGGCGTGCGGCGCAGGATCTGCTCCCTCTGCTCCTTTCCGAGGCCGTGGCTCATGTCCGTCTCAAGGAAGCCGGGGGCGACCGAGTTCACCCGGATGCCCAGCTCGCCCAGCTCCCTGGCCAGCGAACGGGTCATCGCGTCAAGGCCGCCCTTGCCGAACGCGTAGGCCGACAATCCCTTGTACCCGCGCACCCCACTGATCGACGAGATGTTCAGGATGACTCCGCCCGCCTTCGCCAGCATCATCCGGCGGACCACGAGCTTGGTCAGGCGCAGTGTGCCGCCGACGTTCACGGCGAGCGCTTTCTCGATGGCCTGGTCGGGCGTCGTGGCCAGCAGCCCTTCGACGGCGACCGCCGCGCAGTTGACGAGTCCGTAGGGTGCGCCGAAGTCCGACTCTGCACGCTTCAGAAACGCCGAGACGGACTCGGCGTCGGCGAGGTCGGCGGTCGCGAACAGAAAACTTTCGTTTGCGGCGAGCCCATCGGTGAAGTCCGTCGCGCTTCGGCTGAACGTGCTGACGCGGTAGCCCGCCTTCAGAAGGCCAGCCACCAGCGACCCGCCGAGGCCGCGGCTGCCGCCGCTGACCACGACATGGCGCGGCGCCGTTTCGGTCATCGGGCGGCGCTCCGGATCGTCTTGCCCGCATCCGAGAGGTCGACATGATCGACGAGCCGGACCAGACGAGGGCGCTGGGCGCTGGTGAGTCGCGAGAGGCAGACCTGTGAAACGGTGCGTGTCAGCCTCTCCGCATCCTCACCAACCTCCGGGACGATGTCGCACGCGACCACCTCACCGGCGATCGACGATGCCTTCGCGAACACGCGGACCTCGGATACGCCGGGTATGGCCCGGATCACGCGCTCCACCTCGATCGGGTGGACCTTGGCGCCGCCCACGTTGATCATCTCCGACCTGCGTCCCACAAACAGTGCGCGTCCATCCCTCACCTCGACCAAATCGCCTGTGGCACACCATTCGTCGGCCCGGGGGCGCATCGCGTTCGGAGAGCGGACCAGCAGTTCTCCGTCGTGGGTCTTCAGCTCAACGCCGTCGGGCCGGGCGCCCTCCAGGTAGCGGGCGGGGAATCCGGCACGCCCGTCGGTGACCGAAAAGCAGCGTCCCAGTTCGGTGGTGGCATAGATGTGCACAAGGCGGGCGTTCGGGAAGGTCCGCTGGAGCCTGTCCAGCAGCGGCTGGTCGACCACCTCGCCGCCCACAGTGATCTGTGTCAGCGGCACTCTCTTCAGCACGCTCGGATCCGCAAGCATCATCAGACGCCGCCAATACGACGGCGTGGCCGACACGTGATCGACGCCGACGGAGAGCATCAGCGCGGCAATGGATTGGGGATCCAGGTCCTCGGCAACAACCAACGTTCCGCCGTCGGCGAAGCTTTGCAACATCACCTGGAGCCCCGCATACAGCTGCGGGCGGTAGGTCAGCAGCCACCTGGGGGCGACTTCTCCGGTGTGCTCCCGGACGGGGCGGCCGAGGCTGCCCCAGGTGTGGCCGGCCAACTTGGCCTCGTCCGTGCTCCCGGAAGTCAGCACGGTCACGGTGCCCTCACCACTCCACGGCCCTTCGTCCGAAAGGTCCTGCACCTGTAGGTCCGGACCCGCGGCGCGCACGACGGCCCCCAAATGCAAGTGCCGGGCCAGCCGTTCTATGTCCTCCGACGGAAGCCGGCCGTCCAACAACACGATGTCGCACCGCAGCGCTTCGAGCGCGGAGAGCGCCGCATACGTCACGGGAGTCGGGCCGAACGCGAATCCCACACGCCGCCTACCCAATTGGGGATATCTGCCCTCGAGCCAGCGGGCCTGCTCTGCCAGCTCGCCCCAGCTGACGGACTCCTCGGGAGTCACCACGGCCGGCCGGTCAGGGGACGAGGTCCCGTGAAGGACAAGCGAGCTCAGCACCAGGGCCCCATCTCTACTCGTACAGGACAGCGATGTCGGAGATGGTGTGGATCTGGAAGTCCTCCCCCGAGGCAAAGGGATCGCTTCCCGTCATCTCGTCCAACCGGATCACCATCTCGGCGAAGTCAAGCGATTCGAGGCCCAGCGACCCGTCGTCGACGATCGTCTGCGGGGCCAGCGGCGGCGGCGTGAGGCTTTTTCCGCGGAAGACCTCCGACAGGACCTCGATGACGCGTGCCTCGCTGGCCGTCATGTCACCTTCCCCCATTTCGCGCGTTCTGCCAGCGTTCGCATCCCAAATAGTGTCGCGCTTCGACTGCGACAAGCGGCAGAAACGACACAAGCGATGAGAAATGCGGGCTACCCCGGCGAACGGATCGGTCGCACGACTCGTGCTTTGACGTAGGGCGGGCCGGGGCTCGACCCCGCGACCAATGACTACCGAGTATCGACTCCCGAAAGGACGCGAAGTCGCGCACCGTCGACCTGGGCCTCGCTCCGGTCAGGTAGTCCTCCCGCCGCGTTGTGCGCCGGGGCTTCATTCTCCCGTGTGCAGGCACAACAGCTCACCCGTGTTTCAATTCGACGAATTCTGTGAATCACCTCAGTGCCATTCCCCACGCCAGAGAGGTCCTCAGTGAAGCGAATCGTCTACTCCGTCCTTGCAGCATCGGCGGCAGCAGCCGTCATGAGCGGGTGCTCGGCCTCCGAGATCGTCAACACCGGCGGCGACACGAAGTGCAAGGACTTCCTCACCCAGGATGAGAAGAAGCAGAACGACGAAGTCAGCAAGATGCTGAAGGACAAGAGCGGCCAGGATCCGACGAATCTCGAGATCACGGCGACGAAGACCTCGGTCGCGCTCTATTGCCAGGCGCTCGGCAAGGAAGACACGAAGATCTCAGAGGCGCCGCACGGCTGAGCGGCTCACTGCGGCGGCCACGCTCAACTCCCTATCCATGTGTCTCCAGATACGGTGCCAGGCCAAACTTTTCGACGAGGATCTGCCAGTTCGCTCCCGACACCGAGTACTGAGCCGGATCCTTGACCTCCGGCACGTCGCCCCGCCACGAAAACCGGTTCCCCTTGAAATACGAGACCCCGATCGAGTCGTGGCCCGCGATGATGAGCGGCGGCATGCCGGCAAGGTTGATCACCATTTCGGGTCTCATCGAGAGGTGTGCTACTGCGGCCCACGTGAGGAGCCGCTCCGCCGACCCCCACCGATACCACGGTCCGCGGTACTGGTAGGTCTGCGGTGTCGCGGTCCACTGCCCGTTCCTGGCCGAGGTGATTTGCGCGTTGGTGCGTGGGTCTATCACCCGGATCCCTTGCGCGTCCACGTCGATGGCCAGGCTTGCTTGCGAAGCCGCCTTCTGCAGCCGACGCTGCTTTCCGGTCGCGAAGGCCCCCATGTGCTGGGCCTGCATCGCATTGGGAAACAGCAGGCAGCGCACTGGGCCCCCCGGGGTCACCGGGCGTACGTCCAGACCGCTGTTGGCGCCCATCATCCCCAAAAGCTCATCGAATTCTTGGGCGGTCAACAAGGCGTCGACTCCGACGATCGGTGGCTCGTCGAGCCGTGTGCCGTGACCGATGCGGTGATCCCGGCCGCCGAGAACGAAGCGGTGCGGGCCGCTGTGCAGGTGAAGCACGGTGCCCATCGTGGCGTCGTTCATTCCCCACAGGCCCAGCCGAGCGTCACTGAACTGATAGACGTCGCCGGGGCGCTTGTCGATTGTGAGGGCGCGGCCGGCTACGGAGATAACGAACCTTCGCGTGTTGTTCCGCCGGTACCAGGCGAACCAGCCCACTAGCGCGAGCACGAGGACGATCGCGACCACAATCGTCACAATTATGCTCAGGCTCTCAGCAAGCTGCCTGTTGAGATTACCCACCACGAAGAGGGCCACCATGGGCAGTGCTAGCACCGCCACCAACCCGTACATCTGGATGTAACTGCGTTTGGCGCTCCATTTTGGGCCCATGCCCGCAAAACCGGGCGAGGCCACGAACTGGCGTGACACCGATGATTCTTGGTACATGCCTTCCCCCCGGAAGTCTCGTCCCCGGCGGAGCAATCCGTCGACTATCGCATAGACGATAAATGAACGATGAGGTGTCGGTTGATGCTTGACGGATCTGTTTCCGCTGATCCTTGACACTCGAAGTTGTTGTTTAGGTCGACGTGGACATCCCAACGCTCGCCGGGGCTAGGCGACTGCCTCCACGCGCTGGCCACCTGCTGGTGGCCTCCGATGTGGGCAGAAGAGGGTGGGGCGGGCGGGGCTCGAACCCGCGACCAATGGATTATGAGTCCACGGCTCTAACCAACTGAGCTACCGCCCCTGCGCGCGGTTTCGCGGCACCAATGGTCGCATATCCTCCACATGCCGAAGCACGGGCAGGAGGAGCGCCATGTACGACCTCGAGCAGGCCATCAACGATCGACGGTCGGCCCGCATGTTCCTTCCGGACAATCAGGTGCCCCGCGAGTTGGTCGACGAAGCCCTCGAACTCGCCATCCGTGCCCCGTCGAATTCCAACGTCCAACCCTGGCACCTGCGGCTCGTCTCCGGCCCCGCCCGCGATCGTCTGGTCGCCGCCCTACTCGCCGAGGCCACCACCAAGCCGCCCGTGGTTCCCGAGTTGCCCGAGCTGTTCGCACACCTTCGGCGCGAACTCGGCGCCAAGGTCTACGGATACATGGAGATCACCCGCGACGATATCGAGGGCCGGCTACCCCGAGATCGTCCGCGAACAGCTCAACATCTCCGACGAGTACGCCATCCTGTGCGGGCTGGCGATCGGCTATCCCGACCCGACCTTTCCCGCCAATAATCTACGGACAGAACGCAATCCGATTGTGGACAACGTGGTTTTCCACGACGCCTAACTGGCGACGACCGTCTGCCCGTCTGCCTCGACCATGAACAGCTCGGTGCCTTCGGACACGTGCGCCGTGTCGGCGCCCAGCGACACCATGATCTTGTTGCACGCGTTGCGCATCACGTCGAATGTGAGCTCCAGTGCCGCCGCCTCCGAGAAGTGCGTGCGCACGCCCGCGACGACATCGTCGGCGATGCGGGACGGCGACCAGATCAGTGCGTCCACATATCGAAGCGCCGCCTTATGCCGGTCCGACAGCTGCCCCGCCGGCTCGTAGTTCTCGATCTCGGCGTACAACGACTCCGAGCCGCCGGCGTCGAGCGCGTGGCCCTCGCGGCGAGACTTGCACAGCCGGCAGTTGTGCTGCGCGGCCCCCCGCAGGCGGACCACCTCCGTCGTCACCGGGTCGAGCGCCTGCAAACGCGCCACTGCGGGCACAAAGCCGTTCAACAGCGCGTCAATCGGGTCCGCAGAGTGGTTCCAGTCCGGCGTTCCGCCGTTCCCCGGCCTGCCCAGTCCGATCGCTTCCAGACCAGCCCACACTCTCGGCACGAAGTCGGCGACGAAGATCGCGACCACGGTGCGAAAGGCCTTGTCTCCCAATGCGGATAACAACTGCTTGCGTTGGTGATCACCGATCCCCGACACGTCGATCGCGAACTGTTCGGTGAACGCCGCGACAACGGACTCGGCCTCGGATCGTCCGTCGGCCATGTCGACCTCCGTCGGCAACGCCGGCAGCGTCAGCGCCCTGCCACACGTCAACCGGACCAGCGTGTCGAGCCGCGTGTCGCCCGACGACATCGCCACCAATCCAGCCAGGCGTTCGGGTATTCCTTGCTCGTCAGCCACTCGAGGATTATTGCGCCTGGCTCACCGATGACATGTGAAAGTCCGGGATTCGCAGCGACGGCATCGCCGCGCGCGTCGCCCAGTCACCCCACTCGCGCGGCAGTGTCACCTCGCTCGCGCCCGCTTCCGTAGCGCGACGCAGCAGGTCCAGCGGGCTTTCGTTGAACCGAAAGTTATTGACGGCCGCGGTTACCTCGCCGTCCTCGACCAGGTACACGCCGTCGCGGGTCAGGCCGGTCAGGAGCAGCACGGTCGGGTCGACCTCGCGGATGTACCACAGCGTGGTCAGCAGCAGACCTCGGTCGGTGCCCGCGATCATCTCCGCCAGGCTGGCCGAACCGCCCGTCATCAACAGGTTGTCGGCCGGCACCGCCACGGGTGTCTCGAACTCCAGCGCCGCGGCCCGCGTGTATGCCAGCGTATTGATCGTGCCGTCGCGGACCCAATCCACCCGCCCGATGTCCATGCCGTTGTCGAAGACCGACACCCGCTCCGACGAGCTCGGCGCCGCGACGAACGGTGTGCACACCAACCCCTTCGCCGCGGGATCGGAGTACAGCGTGAGCGGCAGATCAGTGAGCTTCTCCCCCACGCGCGTGCCCCCGCCGGGGGCCGACAGCGCCGTGCGGCCCTCCTGTGCGCCGCGGCCGTCCATCGTCCACGCCAGGTAGATCATCATGTCGGCCACCGTCGACGGCGGCATGATCGTCTCGTACCGTCCTGCGGGCAGATCGACAGTGCGTCGCGCCCAGCCCAGCCGCGTCGACAGCTGCTCGAGAAGCGAATCAGTAGGCACATCAACGAAATCGGGCGTGCTGACACCCGCCCATGCGCTGGCGCCGTCGCGTTTGGCGTTGATCTCCACCGATCCGGTCGGCTGCGTGTAACGTCGCCGCAGCCCGTTCGACGTGGCCACGAACGTCGTTTCCACCACATGCCGCGCGTAGCCGTAGAGCTGATCTGCACCTCGAAACCCGCGCGCCGCCAGGCTGCCCGCCACTCCTGTGAATACCTCTGCACCGGTTACCGGCACGGGCGCATCCCAGTCGGCAGGAGCTCCACTGCCCGGCAGCGGCGACGCACTGTCGCGTGCTTCGGGTGCGGACAGCGCCGTCAGCTGCGACGCTGAGACGAGGTCGGCAATGACGGACGGGTCAACATTACTGGATCTCACCGAGCCGACATGCGCCGTGTTGCCGTGGCGCACAATCGATATCACCGTGGTGTGGCGGCCCACCGATTCGCCGTTGGTGGTCATCGAATTTCCCGCCCAACGCAGCGCGGCGTCGGCACGATCGGTGACAAGCACGATCGTCTCGTCGGCCTTACCCAACCGGGCGGCCTCAGCCAGCGCGGTGTCGACAACCTGCTGTGCGCCGATCATCGGTTAGCGTCCCGCCTCGGTGCGGGTGTTGAGTACATTGATGCCGCGGAACAGCGCCGACGGGCAGCCGTGGCTCACCGCGGCCACCTGGCCGGGCTGCGCCTTGCCGCAGTTGAACGCGCCGCCGAGCCGCCAGGTCGACGGCCCGCCAACGGCTTCCAGTGCGCCCCAGAAGTCGGTGGTGGTCGCCTGATAGGCGACGTCGCGCAGCTGACCGTCAAGGCGGCCGTCGCGAATCCGGAAAAACCGCTGTCCGGTGAACTGAAAGTTATACCGCTGCATGTCGATTGACCACGATTTGTCGCCGACGATGTAGATACCGTCCTCGACGCGGGATATCAGATCGTCGGTACTGAGGTCTTCGGCGCCCGGCTGCAGCGACACGTTGGCCATTCGCTGGATCGGCACGTGGTGCGGCGAGTCGGCGTACGAGCAGCCGTTGGACCGTGCCACACCAAGGCGCGGCGCAAACACCCGGTCCAGCTGATAGCCGACGAAGATGCCGTCGCGCACCAGGTCCCAGCTTTGTGCCCGCACTCCCTCATCGTCGAAACCCACCGTGGCCAAACCGTATTCGACGATGCGGTCGGCGGTCACGTTCATCACCGGCGACCCGTAGCGCATGGTGCCGAGCTTGTCGGGTGTGGCGAACGACGTCCCCGCGTAGGCGGCCTCGTAGCCGATCGCCCGGTCGTATTCGGTGGCGTGGCCGATCGATTCGTGAATGGTCAGCCAGAGGTTGGACGGGTCGATCACCAGGTCGGTCGGTCCCGCCGTCACGCTCGACGCCTTGGCCTTCTCTGCGAGCAGCGACGGCAGCTGCGCCAGCTCGTCGGTCCAGTTCCACGTGTCGTCGCCCGCGACGTACTCCCAGCCCCGCGCCGTCGGCGGCGCCAGCGTGCGCATGGTGTCGAAGGTGCCCGCGGCGGCGTCGACGGTGACGGCCTCCAACGTCGGCAATACCCGCACCCGCTGCTGGGTGAGCGACGAGCCGAACGTATCGGCGTAGAACGTCTGCTCCTTCGCCGCGTGCAGGCCAGCCGATACGTGATCGACGCCGTCGGCGGCCAGCAGCCGCCCGGAGTACTCCCCCAGCACCGCGATCTTGTCGGCGGCTCCGACGACGAACGGATCGACGCGGTAATTCGACACCCAGCTGAGATCGGAGTAGACCGGCTCGGCGGCCAACTCGATGCGCTCACCATTCAGCGGCGCGAGCGTCGTCGCCACCTTGACCGCCCGCCGTGCGGTCTCGGCGGCCACATCCGGATCCAGCTCGGCGTGCGAGGCGAAGCCCCAGGTTCCGTCGACGATGACACGCACCGCGAGGCCGATCTCGCGGTTGACGACCGCGGTCTCCAACTCGCCGTCGCGCAGCTGCACGATCTCCGTCGTGATCCCGTGAATACGCAGGTCGGCGTAGCTGGCACCGGCCGCCACGGCCGCAGACAACGCGGCGTCGGCCAGCTGATGTCGCGGCAACCCGAGGAAGTCGGCATCGACTCGGTGGGGTGCTGTCACGCCACCACCGTAGTGGCAGCCCAGCCCTGGGGCTTTAATGGCTCGGTGGCAGCCAACCGCGTCCGGTCGACGGCAGTGGGCTACGCGCTGCTGGCTCCCAGCCTGTTCGGCGTGGTGACGTTCCTACTGTTGCCGATGCTTCTGGTGTTCTGGCTGAGCCTGCACCGCTGGGATCTGCTTGGCCCGATTCGGTATGTCGGACTGAATAATTGGCACTCGGTGCTCACCGATCGGTCATTTGCGACCTCACTGGTTGTGACACTGGTGTTCGTCGCCCTGGTGGTGCCGGTCCAAACCGTGCTCGGCCTGATCGCCGCCGCGATGCTGGCGCGCGGGCTGCCCGGCACCGGGTTCTTCCGCACGCTGTATGTGCTGCCGTGGATCTGCGCGCCACTGGCGATCGCCGTGTTGTGGCGGTGGATCCTCGCGCCTACCGACGGAGCGGTGAGCACGCTGCTCGGACACCACATCGAATGGCTCACCGATCCGGGGTTGGCGCTACCCGCGGTGTCCGCCGTCGTCGTCTGGACCAACGTCGGCTACGTGACGCTGTTCTTCCTCGCCGGAATCCTCGCCATCCCGGAGGACATCCACAACGCGGCGCGCATCGACGGCGCGACGGCATGGCAGCGGTTCCGGCGCATCACCCTGCCGATGCTGCGGCCGACACTGTTCTTCGTCACGGTCACCGGGATCATCAGTGCGGCGCAGGTGTTCGACACCGTGTATGCACTGACGGGCGGTGGCCCGCAGGGTCGCACCGACCTGGTGGCCCACCGGATCTACGCCGAAGCGTTCGGCGCTGCGGCAGTGGGGCGGGCGGCGGTGATGGCGATGGTGCTCTTCGTCCTGCTCGTCGGTGTAACGATCGTTCAGCACCTGTACTTCCGGCGGCGGATCACCTATGACATCACCTAACCGAGCCGTCACCGGCGCCGTCATCTATTCCGGCCTGGCGCTCGGGGCCCTGATCACGTTGGCGCCGTTCACATTGGGCCTGATGACATCGTTCACTTCGGCGCGTCAGTTCAACACCGAGTCGCCACTGTCGTTGCCGAGCCCGCCGACCCTGGAGAACTACACCGGACTGGCCGACGCCGGATTCGGTCGAGCGCTGATCGTGACGGCATTGATGACGGCGGTCATTCTGCTCGGACAGCTGACGTTCTCGGTGCTGGCGGCGTATGCCTTTGCCCGGCTTCGGTTTCCAGGCCGGGACCTCCTGTTCTGGGTCTACATCGCCACCCTGATGGTGCCGGCGACGGTGACGATTGTGCCGCTGTATCTGATGATGGCCGAGGCCGGGCTGCGGAACACGTTCTGGGCGTTGGTGTTGCCGTTCATGTTCGGCTCTCCGTACGCGATCTTCCTGCTGCGGGAGCACTTTCGCGCTATCCCTGCGGACCTGATCAACGCCGCGCGTGTCGACGGCGCCAACACGCTGGACGTCATCGTGCATGTGGTGGTGCCGGCCAGCAGACCGATCTTGGTGACACTGGCGTTGATCACCGTGGTGTCGCAGTGGAATAACTTCATGTGGCCGCTGGTCATCACCAGCGGAAGCAAGTGGCAGGTACTGACCGTCGCGACGGCGGGACTGCAGTCGCGCTACAACGCGCAGTGGACGTTGGTGATGGCGGCGACGACGGTGGCGATCGTGCCGTTGATCGTGTTGTTCGTGGCGCTGGGCCGCCACATCGTCCGCTCGATCGTCGTGACGGGGCTGAAATGAGTATTCGGCCGCGCGTTTCCACGCTTGTCTTCGCCGGGTTGGCGCTGACCTTGGCCGTCCTGCTCGTCGCCGCGATGCTGCTGGGCCGAACCGACGACTCCGGCCGGACCGTGGTGACGGTGCGACTGTGGGACGAGCAGGTCGCGGCGGCGTATCGAGACTCGTTCGCGGAGTTCACCCGCGAACACCCCGACATCGAGGTGCGGGTCAACGTCGTCGCGTACTCGAGCTATTTCGACAGCCTGCGCACCGATGTGGCGGGCGGCAGTGCCGACGACATCTTCTGGTTGTCCAACGCCTACTTCTCCGGATACGCCGACAGCGGCAGGCTGATGAATATAGCCGAAGCACTGGGCGCCAACGCCTCTCAGGCGTGGGAGCGCTCGGTCGTCGACCAATTCACCCGCAACGGCGTGCTGTGGGCGGTGCCGCAGCTGACCGACGCAGGCATCGCGCTGTACTTCAACGCCGACCTGCTGGATGCCGCGGGTGTCGAACTGCGCGAACTGCTTTCCCTGCGTTGGTCACTGGACGGCGATGACACGCTGCGGCTATTGCTCGCGCGGTTGACTCACGACGTCAACGGTAAGGCGGCGGGCACGCCGGGATTCGATGCCGCGCGAATCCGCCAGTGGGGCTACAACGCGGCCAACGACCTGCAGGGCATCTACCTCAACTTCATCGGGTCTGCGGGCGGAGTGTTCTCCGACGGTGACCGTTTCGCGTTCGACAACCCGCAGGCGACTGAGGCATTCGAATACCTGGTGCGGCTCATCAACACCGATCACGTCGCGCCGCCCGCGTCGGACACCAACGACAACGGCGACTTCTCGCGCAATCAGTTCCTGCAGGGCCGGATGGCGTTGTTCCAGTCCGGCACCTATAACCTGGCCGCCGTCGCCGACCAGGCCCCGTTCCGGTGGGGTGTGGCGATGCTGCCCGCCGGGCCGAAGGGCCGTGTCAGCGTCACGAACGGCATTGCCGCCGCCGGTAATTCGGCGACTAAACACCCCGACGCGGTGCGGCGGGTGCTCGCATGGATGGGCAGCCGCCGCGGCAACGAGTATCTCGGCGCCAAGGGCGCCGCCATCCCCGCGGTGCTCGCGGCGCAGCCGGTCTACGGGAAGTACTGGGCGTCTCGCGGGGTCGATGTGAGTCCGTTCTTCAAGGTGCTCAAGGGCCCTCGCATCCCAGCGCCCGGCGGTGCCGGATTCGCCGCAGGGTTCGATGCCCTCAAGCCTTACTTCGACGAGATGTTCCTTGGCCGCAGCGACGTGCCGACCGGCCTGGCCGACGCCCAGAGGGCCGCGAACTCCGCCGCGGAGCGTTGACTCTGCGGTGGCGACGCGAAAGTGCGAGTAGACGACGCCGTGGGTGCAGAGTCAACGGCGAGCTAAAGCGTACCGAGCACCGTCAATTCAAGGGTTATAGCGACGGCACACAGCACGATTGAAATCGCCAGTGCAACCCAGTCAGCCCGTTTCGGCCTTGATGGTGCAGCGGAGATCTGACCGGCGCCGCCGCGGGCGGTGATCGCATCGCCCATCTCGTCTGCCCGGCGCAACGCCACGGTGATCCCCGCGGCGATGATGTCGACGACCTCGCGCGCCCACTGCCGACGACGCGCCCGCCGACTGGTGGGCACCTCTTTGGGCCGCAGCCTGCGGGCCGCATACAGCACGCGAAACTCGTCGATCAACATCGGGAATGCCCGCATCGCCAGCGCCAGCGTCACCGCCCAGTCGTCGACCGGTACCCGCAACGGCCGCAGCGGCCGGCCCAATGTGGCTACGGCGGGCGCGATTTCGGCGACGTTGGTCGTCCACGACACCAGCGCACCGAGCCCGAGCAACACGATCGACACCGCGGTGATACGCAGGAATGTGACCAGCCCGCCGAGGCCGACTTCGATCGAACCAAGATCGATGACCGGGCTGCCGCCTGCGAACGTCGCGGTGGCACCGCCGATGAACAGCAAGATCCATAGCCAGCGTGGAATCGACGGCAACGCGGAGCGCGGAATGTGAGCCAGCCACGCAGTCGTCATTATCAGGGCAGCCACCAAGCCGATGGGCACCCAGCCCGGGTAGAACGTCAACATCGCTCCGATGCCCGCCACCACAATGAGTTTCGTTCCGGCCCATAGCCGATGGATGACACTGTCGCCCGGCACCGGCCGCAGCAGCACCACCGGCTTTCGCTGCTTTTTGGCGGTCGGCGCGGTCACGACATGCCTCCAGCCACCGTCGGCGCGGTCAATGCGCCGTCGTGCAAGTGCAGTGTGCGCGGGCACAGCTCCTCAAGGCCCGAAAAGTCATGGGAAATCACGACAACGGTCAGGTCAGCGCGCCGCCGCAGGTCGACCAGCAGCCGAAGCAGGCCGCGCTGGCTCGCCGCGTCCAGTCCGGCCAACGGCTCGTCGAGGATCAGCACGCGCGGGGAGCGAGCCAGCAGTCCCGCGAGCACCACGCGGCGCATCTGGCCGCCGCTGAGCTGATCGATGCGTCGCTTCGCAAGCGCATGATCCAGTCCCACGGTGGCCAACGCCTCCACCACTCGACCGTGGTCACGGTGCGAGAACCCGGCCGCCGAGGCCACTTCCAGGTCGACGCGGCTGCGCATCAGCTGCAGCCTGGCCGCCTGAAACGAAATCGCCACCCCACCAACCTGATCGGATACCGGCCTACCGTCGAGCATGCAGCTGCCAACAGTCGGCACCGTCAGACCGGCCATGATCCACGCCAGCGTCGACTTGCCCGACCCGTTCAAGCCGTGGATCAGCACGCCGTCACCTTCGTGGACGGCGAAGTTGATATCGCGCAAAGCGGTTGTCGCCCACGGCGTTCCGCTGGCGTATTCATGCCATACGCCCTTGAGTTCGAGTACGGGCTCGTCGGAGTGGTGACCCGTCGCCACAGTGGCGGCCGGTGCCGCGGCCGTCTCCACCATCTCGGTGTTGTCGGCGGCGCCACCGTTTCCGGTCAGATTGATCGCGCGGTCCGCGGCGTCGGCTTCGTCGTTGTAGTGCGTGATGTGGACCAGCGACATGCGGTGGTGCTGGGTCAGCCCCGACAACACCGACATCAGCGAGTCACGCCCGTCCTGATCGACCATGCTGGTGACCTCGTCGGCGATCATCAGCGACGGCTCACGCGCCAGCGCACCCGCAACCGCGAGGCGCTGCAATTCGCCGCCGGACAGGCCGCCGGTGTCGCGCTCCGCCAGCCCGTCGAGGCCGACCTCGGTGAGCAGCTGGTGCACATCGGTGGTCTTACCGGGCGGCAGCCCCCACACGACGTCGTCGGCAACCCGGGTGCCCAGCACCTGGCTTTCCGGGTGCTGCATGATCACCGCGGTGCCACCGAGCTTGCCGAGGCCCACGGCACCTGGACGGTCGACAGTTCCCGACGTGGGTTCGCGGCCGGCGAGCATCAGCATCAGCGTCGTCTTGCCGGACCCGTTGGCGCCGGTCACTGCGAGGTGCTCACCGAGTTCCACGTTCATCGACACCGGACCGAGTGCGTCGTGGTCGGCCTTGGGGTAGCGGAATCGCACGTCGTGCAGCCGGGCCGGCACCGGCGCGATCTCGCCTGTGTCGGTCGACGACTGCAGTTTGTGCACGTCGGGAACGCCGAGCAGCCGTCGCATCACCCGCGACAGCGCCCACCAGCCGATGAAGGTGACCATGACGATGGACAGCACCGACGAGCAGAAGAACAGATAAGGCCAGTAGTCCAGCATGGTCGCGAAATCGTGCTTGAGCCGCTCGGCGAAGGGCTGCATATCGGGAATGCGGGCGATCACGGCGGCGAGGCCGTTGATGTTGGCGGTCACCGACTCGAAGATGAGGTTGCGCAGCCGGGACAGAATGGCCAGCGCCGCCACCGTCGCGAGGCCGAACAAGGCGCCCGCGACGAGCGAGGCGGCGAACACCGTGAAGATGCCGCGGCCCCTTCGCTTGACGATGCCGGTGAGCCCGCCGATGTAGGCGCAGTTCACGACCGTCATGAATCCGCCCATGCCCGCGATCAGAAATGCGATAACCGCTCCGGCGACGGTCGCCGCGATCAGCACCCGAAGCCGATACCGGTAGGCGAGCAGGCCCATCGGCACCGTGCCAAGCAATGACACGCCCGCAGCGAAGGGAACGACGACAGCGATGATCGCGGTGGCCGCGCACAGCGCCGCCATCACCGCGGCTTGCGCAAGCTCGACCGGTTGAAGCGAGCCGGCCCGGTGCGGGCTGGTCGGCTCGGTCGCGGTCATTTTTCGATTCTGCCAGTCGCCTGCTGAGAGCCCTCACCACCACGCTGTGACCAGCGGCACCGTCGTACGTTTGAATGCATAGTAAACCTATGTAATCATTGGAGCTATGACCGCGACGCTCGGAGCCGATCTGCTTGCCGTAGTGGCCCGGATCAATCGACTGGCCACGCAACGGGCCCGCATGCCGCTGGGTTTCGCCCAAGCGCGGCTGCTGTCCACGATCGAGGACCAAGGCGCGACGCGAATATCCGACCTCGCAGCGCTCGACCACAGTTCGCAGCCGACGATGACCACCCAGGTCCGCCGGCTCGAGGACGCGGGCCTGGCATCGCGCACCGTCGACCCCGATGATGCGCGGGCGGTGCTGATCCGCATCACGCCGAAAGGCGTCGAAACGTTGAGGCAAGTGCGTGTCGACCGCGGCGCGGCCATCGACCCGTATCTGGCGCGGCTTGACGCCGCCGACCGCGAAACGCTGACCGACGCCGTGCGTGTGATGCGCCGGCTTCTCGAGGATGCGGCCGCCCCCACCCAGAGCAAGAAAACAGAACAGGAGTAGTCGCACCATAATGTGGCGCCAACCCAAGGCCGTTTGGGCCGTTGCTTTCGCATGTGTCGTCGCGTTCATGGGCATCGGTCTCGTCGACCCCATTCTCAAGCCGATCGCCGACAACCTCAACGCGTCCCCATCGCAGGTGTCGCTGCTGTTCACCAGTTACATGGCGGTGATGGGGGTGGCCATGCTCATCACGGGTGTGGTCGCGAGTCGAATCGGCCCCAAACGCACCCTGCTACTCGGCCTGCTGATCATCATCGCCGGCGCGGGCCTGGCCGGTATGTCCGACACCATCGCCGAAATCGTTGGCTGGCGGGCACTCTGGGGCCTGGGCAACGCATTGTTCATCGCCACCGCGCTCGCCACCATCGTCGGCTCTGCGCGCGGATCGGTGGCGCAGGCGATCATCCTCTACGAGGCGGCGCTGGGCCTCGGCATCGCCGTCGGCCCGCTCGTCGGTGGCGTTCTCGGATCGATCTCATGGCGGGGACCGTTCTTCGGGGTGTCGGTCCTGATGGCCGTCGCACTGATCGTCACCACGTTCCTGCTGCCGTCCACACCGCGCGCCGAGCACGCCACCACACTGGCCGACCCGTTCCGCGCGCTGCGCCACCGTGGTCTGCTCGGCGTCGCAATCACCGCGCTGCTGTACAACTTTGGCTTCTTCACCCTGTTGGCGTTCACTCCGTTTCCGCTCGACATGAGCGCCCACCAGATCGGTCTGATCTTCTTCGGCTGGGGTTTGGCGCTGGCCTTCACATCGGTGGTCGTGGCGCCGCGACTGCAGCACCGCTTCGGCACCGTGCCGACACTCCTGGTGAACCTGTTGGCGATGACGGCGACGTTGGCTGTGATGGCCGTTGGCACCGATCACAAAGCGGTGCTGGCGACGTGTGTGGTTGTCGCGGGCCTGTTCATCGGCATCAACAACACGCTGATCACCGAGACCGTGATGAAGGCTGCGCCCGTCGAGCGCGGCGTGGCCTCGGCGGCCTACAGCTTCGTGCGGTTCTCCGGCGCGGCACTGGCCCCGTGGCTGGCAGGCTTGCTCGGCGAACGGGTCAGCGTGCACATGCCGTTCTGGGTCGGCGCCGCCGCGGTATTGCTTGGCGCGGGCGTACTTTTCGCCACCCGGTCGCATCTGGTCGGCTTGGATGTCGAAGAGTCCGAGCTCGACGAGAGCACCGATCAGGCGACCGCGATCACCGTGGGCAGCGACACCTGACTCGGCTGCGATTTCGGCGCGCTTGCGGACGCTGAGCGGGCGTTAGCGCGCCGAAATCGCAATCAGACGACGGCTCCGACGAGGTGGCCGACGAGATATGTGGCGGCGATCGCGACCGTCCCGAACGCCAACTGACGCAACGACGCAAACCACAGCGGCTTCCTGGTGAACCGCGCGGCCACGCCCCCGGCGATCAACAGGCCGACCCCGCCGCACAGCAGGCCCAGCCATAGCGACTGGAAGCCGAGCAGATACGGGATCAGCGGGACGATCGCACCAATGGCGAACATGACGAAGCTGGACCCGGCCGCGACGTAGGGCGACGGCTTGTCCTCGGGATCGACGCCAAGCTCTTGAGTCAGATGAAAGTTCACCGCGCGGTTTTCGTCGCGGTGCATCTCGTCGGCTGCCTTGGCCGCGGTCTCCGGCGATAAGCCGATGTTGACGAACATGTCGGTGAGCTCCGCCTGCTCGGCCTGCGGATGCAAGCGAAAGGCCCGCTTCTCGACTCGCACCTCGGATTCGATCTGCTCGTTGGCCGTCGTCACCGATGCAAACTCACCCAATGCCATCGAGAACGCACCGGCGACCAGGCCGGCGAATCCGCTGATCACCACGGTATGCGCACCGGCCGTCGCGCCCACGCCCGCGATAAGCGCGGTGTTGCTGACGAGGCCGTCCATCGCGCCGAACGTCGCGGCGCGTAACCAGCCGCCACTGACGTCTCCGTGCTCGATGGTCGAACTCATGGGGCCGCCAGGACTGCGGTGTCGACGGGCTCGACTCTGACTCGGTCATGCCTCGATTCAACGTCACGGATATCTGCTGGTCTAGCTAGGTTTGCCTACGTTTCCCACATCACAGTTTCCGCAGACCGCCAACGGGCTACCGTCTGGGTATGACCACCACTGCGGAGCATCTACGCAACACGCTGGACGGCCGTTGGCGCGATGTGAAGAACAGATTGCGGGAGCAGCTCACCAGCGAGGTCTTCCGCCCGCACTACACCCCGAACACCGTCATCGCCCGCACCAAGGTGGCGGAGCAGCTGAAGATCATGGCAGCCCACGGTGCCGCCGAGGACGGGTTCAAGAAGGAACACGGCGGCAACGGCGACGTCGGCGCGGCGATCGCCCAGATCGAGATGCTGGCGATGTCCGACCTGTCGCTGATGGTCAAGGCCGGCGTGCAGTGGGGCTTGTTCGGCGGGGCCATCGAAAACCTTGGCACCGAGCGTCACCACGAAGCGTACGTGCCGCGGATCATCAGCCTGGACCTGCTCGGCTGCTTCGCGATGACGGAGACCGGTCACGGTAGCGACGTGCAACAGCTCGAGACCACAGCGACGTACGATCCGTCGACCGAAGAGTTCGTCATCGACTCCCCCACCCGTACCTCACGCAAGGACTACATCGGCGGCGCTGCCCAAACTGCCACCGTCGCAGCGGTGTTCGCGCAATTGATCACGCCCGACGGCGAGGGCCACGGCGTTCACTGCTTCGTGGTGCCGATCCGCGACGAGGATGGGAACGACCTGCCCGGCGTGACGACGGCGGATTGCCACTACAAGGGCGGGCTGCCCGGCGTTGACAACGGCCGCATCCAGTTCGACCATGTGCGCATTCCTCGGGAGAACCTGCTCAACAAGTATGCCGACGTGGCCGAGGACGGCACGTACAGCTCGCCGATCGAAAACCCGAACCGCCGCTTCTTCACCATGCTGGGCACACTGATTCGCGGCCGCGTTACCGTCGGCGGCAGTGCGGGCGCCGCAGCGCGCGTGGCGCTGGACATCGCGACCCGATATGCGTTGGAGCGCAGACAGTTCCAGGCTCCCGATGATGACCACGAAGTACTGCTGATGGATTACCTGGTGCATCAGCGCCGGTTGTTCCCCCTCATCGCGCGGGCGTATGCGCTGCAGTTCGCACAGAACGAGTTGGTCGCGAAGACCCACGACCTGCAGACGGCCGACGACCCCGATCCCGAGGAGCAGCGGGAGCTGGAGTCGCGCGCCGCCGGACTCAAGGCCGCGAACACCTGGCACGCCACACGGGCAATCCAAGAGGCGCGCGAGGCATGCGGCGGCGCAGGCTATCTCGCCGAGAATAGGCTGATCGCTCTCAAGGCGGACTCCGACGTGTTCACCACGTTCGAGGGTGACAACCATGTGCTGACTCAACTGGTCGCGAAGGAACTACTGACTGCCTACGCCGACGACATCAAGGGCATGAGCCCCGTGGAGTGGGTGCGGTTCGCCGCCAACTTCGCAGGTGAGCGCGTACTGAAACGCACTGCGGCCGAGACGATCATGCAGCGAATCCTCGACACCCGGCAGGACAACGAGGAAGAGGGCAGCCTGTTCAACCGCGGCACCCAGGTCAAGATGTTCGAGGACCGTGAGGAATACATGATCGCCACGGTCGCGCGCCGGCTCCAGGGCAAGTCCAAAGAGATGAGCGCCTTCGAGGCGTTCAACTCGGTGCAGGACCACGTGCTGCACGCCGCCCGTTCCCATATCGAACGCATCATCCTCGAGGCGTTCGTGGCGGGCATCGACTCCTGCGAGGACGATGAGGCGCGCGACATCCTCGAGCTGGTGTGCGACCTGTACGCGCTGTCGGTGATAGAGGAAGACAGAGCGTGGTTCGTCGAGCATCGCTTCTTGTCGACCGAACGGTCCAAGGCCGTCACCCGCGGCATCAACGACCTCTGCCGCCGGTTACGCCCGCACGCGGAACTTCTGGTCGACGGATTCGGGATCCCCGAGCAGCTGCGTTACGCCGAGATGTTGCACCCGGAGAACATCATCGACACGTAGGCGCCGGGATTTGTCGGTGGCAGGTGCCAGACTCGCCGCATGGCTGACACCGAGTTTTCCGGACGGACCGCGCTGATCACCGGCGGTACGCGTGGCATCGGCAAAGGCATCGCGGATCGGCTACGCGCCGGCGGTGCACGGGTGCTCGTTGCCGCGCGGTCCGCGCCGGACGGAGCGTCTGACGTCATCGCCGCAGACGTGAGCACAGCTGAAGGCGTCGCCGCCCTCGGTGCCGAGGCGCTTAACCGACTCGGAAGCGTCGACATCGTCGTGCACAACGTCGGCGGGTCCGGTCAGTACGACGGAGGCTCCGCCGCGCTCACCGACGAGGATTGGCAGTCGGCCCTGGACGCGAATCTGCTGGCGGCCGTGAGGCTCGACCGGGCGATCATCCCGGGAATGGTCGCGCGCGGTTCGGGGGCCATCGTGCACATCACCTCGATCCAGCGACGCACGCCGCTGCCCACCACCATCCCCTATGCGGCGGCGAAGGCCGCATTGACCATTTACAGCAAGGCGCTAGCGAATGAGCTTGCGCCCAAGGGCATTCGCGTCAACGCAGTCTGTCCCGGCTACATCGAAACAGAGGCGGCGTATCGGATGGCCGAGGAAATCGGGCAGATCAACAACGTCAGCATCGACGACGCCCGCACACAGATCATGGATTCGATCGGCGGGATCCCGCTGGGCGCACCGGGTAGCCCCGCCGACGTCGGCGAACTGGTCGCGTTTCTCGTGTCTGACCGGGCCGCGTACATCGCCGGCGTCGAGTACGTGATCGACGGCGGCAGCATGCGCGGCGTCTGACTACGGATTCGGAAGCGGGTCGAGCGCCTTTAGCTTGCCGTCCTCGATCTTGAACCGGACCGTGGCGATGCCCGTCGGGCAGCACGCCGGGTCTTGCCCCTGGCGCCATTGGTACTGCACCGCCGCGGTGTCATCGCCCTGGGCGACGACGGTGATATACGGCCGTGGCTCCGGCGTCGCCGTGCCGATCGGCGAGTTGTGGTCGAAGAAGATCACCTGCGCGGGGCTGTCGGATGCGATGCCCGAATTGACGACGACCCAATGCAGTGCGCAGTCGGCGCTGTGGCCACGGACGACCTCTTGCCAGTCGCCGGCGGGCAACTGCTTGATCTCATGTGCGATCGAGTCTTCGGACGGCCCCTCGGCCTGGGTGCAACCAGCCGAGGTGGTCGGCGGTGCGCTGGCCGGGTCGTAGCCGCACCCCGCTGCGATCAGGCCCATGGACAGCACAACTGGGATCACCTGGGTTAGTCGCATGACCCGAGCCTACGGACGAGGTGATGCAAGGAGTCGGCCTGCCACCGGCATAAGGGTGACGGGCCGACTGATATAGGGCGGAGATCTGTTATCGGCCCCGAGCTGCTTCTTGCCGTAGATGCGCTCCATCAGCGCCGACTCGAAGCGGATACTCGTGGTCCGATCCTCCCGATGTGGCGGTAAGACGATGGCGGACAGGGACATTCGAGTAATCACCCATACCGTGAACTCGCGTTCTCTGCCGGATCGCACGCACACTGGTCAATGATGGACCGATGGCACCCCGCATCCCGCCGCTCCCATCCCAGGGCCGCGACCCGAAGACCGCCGAACTGCTCGAGGGGCTCAAGGGTTTCAGCGGCACCGAGCTCAACATCTTCGCCACCCTCGCCCGTCACCCGCGGCTGTTGAAGCGGTGGTCGGCCTTCGGCGGCGTCCTCCTCTACGGCGGCGCGCTGCCGGCTCGGGAGCGCGAGCTGCTCATCCTCCGCGCCGGCTACCTCTGCCGATCGCCATACGAGTGGGGCCAGCACGTCACGATCGGGCTCGCCGCCGGCCTCACCGACGAAGAGGTGGCTCGAGTAGCGGACGGGCCCGACGCCGCCGGTTGGTCCGCCGGCGACGCCACCGTGCTCCGGGCCACCGACGAGCTGCACGCCGACAGCCGCATCGGCGACGACACGTGGGCCGCCCTCGCGGCGCGGTGGGATGAGCAACAGCTCATCGAGTTGTGCATGGTCGTGGGCCAGTACCACTTGGTGGCCATGACGCTGAACTCCCTCGGTGTCGAGCCGGAGAGCGACGACTTCCCCGAGCTGCCGGCGTGAGGATCGCCCGATGGACGAGATAGCGGTCGAGATCGATCCGCGGATCGTGGCCGTGCTTGGATCACGCGTCGTGGCGCTACATCGGGTGTAAACTCCGCGACACTAGGAGCGAGCGCTTGCTGGGAGGCGCGGCGACGTGGAAGTCGATCTAGCCAGGATCCTTTTCAGCTGGCTTCACGAGATAGATCTAGCCAACCTCTGGAACAACTGGGTTGCTCCCTTCTTTGGGCTTCCGCAGTGGGGCGCCACCGTCGGAGCGGCAGCCGCCGGGACCGGTCTAGGTCTGTCCAACCTCTTCGGGCCGGAGGTTGGGGGCACTGCTACCGGTAACACCGCCCCCGACTATTCCGGCCGCTCAACAAGAACAACCGACTCCAGGCTGGGTGAGCCTGTCAACCCCTTCACTCAACCCGGGGAGTACATCCCTCCCGCCCCACGTGATGGCCCAGACCCCTACGCCGCGGATCGAATTGCGCGTGCCGATGCGGACCGGCAACGCGCGCATGACAGATACCAACAGACCCATCCCGGCGAGACGACAGCACCTCCTCCGCCACCTACGTGGGAAGAGCGGGCCGCAGACTTCTTCAACCGTGGCATTCGCGAGGGCATCACTGGAGATCGTGACTAGCCACCGCTCAGAGGTCACCACGAGATGATCGCCGCCGGCACCATGTGGCGGACGAACCGCTCCCGGCTGCTGCGCGTGGTCACCCTGGCCGGCGTCGCCGTTTCCGTCGTCGTCCTGGTGCTCGACCTCGGCTTCTTCTTCCGACCCGGTACGCCCGAGGTCCTGGGTGGGCTGGCGCATCACGCCTTCGTGCTCGGCTTGATGCTCGTCCTTACGTCGGGCTCGCGCACCGTCTCGCTCGCGACCCTCGGCATCTTCTGGCTGATCGGAGTCTGGACCGTCGCCGTCGTCGGCTATCTGCTCGAGAGCGAGCTCACCAGCCTCTTCGGCGTCGACAGCGACAGCCTGTTTCAGGTGGCCTGGTCGGGGCCGATAATCGAGGAGACGACCAGACTGGCGCCCGTCGTCATCTTCTTGCTGCTCGCCGGTGGAAGCGGCTATCGCCATCCTTCGATGAGCGATGGGATGCTGCTCGGCTTCGCGGTCGGCGCCGGCGTCTCCTTCATGGAGGACGCCCATATTGGAGAAATCTGGTTGTCCGGCGACGGCTGGGGCGCCGCGAAACCCTGGAGCCTGATCCTCCCGACGATCTCACCGATCGACACTGCCGGAGAATTCATTGCCCTCAACAACGCCCTCTGGGCCGCTCTCAGCGGCCTGACCATAGGTGTCGCCGTCTTGTTGCGCCATTGGCGCTGGACGTGGCCGATCGCCCTCGTTGGCCCGCTGCTCTCCTTCACCAACCACCTCATGTCGAACCATTACACGACAACCGAATTCGGCGTCGAAGCGATCCTTAGGCGGGGCAGCGACCTGCCCTGGATCTACGACACGATCCGGGACCTGACGGCCGGCGGCAGGCTGCAGATGGTGGCCCTCATTGCCGGCGCCATCGTCGTCGTGGTCGTCGAGTTGAGAATCTTGCGCTGGGTGGGGAAGCGCGACCGGATGTTCCCGCCGCTGACGATCGGTCACATCTTCGGCCTGATCGTGCATGCCACCTCGAAGGCGGGCGCAGCCCGGCTGCTGGCGGCGGGCCGCTACCGGCGTCTGCGCCGCTCCGTCTACTTCGCTGGCTGGCGCTCGAAGGTCACCGGCGAAGATCCGTATGTAACAGATGGCGACGCGGCCCGACTCGAGACGCTGCTGGGTCGTGCCCGGGCGCCGGTCGCGACCTGATTGTGACGCCGTGTCCGACGACCGTCTGGGCGGAGAAGGCGTGGTGGCCAAGCGATTTCGACGTACGGCATCACTTGCTCAGCCCGGGGATTCGCCCGAGGTTCTCGCCGAGAATCCAAGCGGGCAGTTGAATGAAGACGGGCGGGTCGCCGACCTCCATCTCGATGAATTTTCCGGTGTAGTTCGGATCGTAGGCGACCTGCAGCATTGCCCCAGGCTCAGACCCGGGGGTGAACCAGCCAGGCGCCTCGAACTCATGCGCCTTCGAGACGGCGACCCAGGGAATCTCGAGGCTCGGGAAAAACCACCTCAGTACCGGCACTCCTGAAACCAACGTGCTCAGGTGTAAGGCGTCAGCGTTGGTCGCGACACGCAGGCTCCCGACGAAGCGCATCTTCACCTTCCGAAAATCCGGATGGTCGACGCCGACTCGGGCCATCTGCCCGGTGGGGCAGCGATGCCACTCACCGCTCTGCGCTGCCGTCGCGCGATAACGCTTCGCCAGCAGCCGCCAGCCCGCCTCGCCGATCAGGTAGAACACGATCCCGGGCACGGCGATCGCGAAGGCCGCCACAAAGATTGCCGCGATGGCGGCTGGCACACTTTCTCGAGTCAATAGAATGCCGCCAATCCAGGCCACAAGAGCCAGCGGAATGATCAGCTTCGCATTCCTGTTCTTGTCGTACTTCATGTCGCCGACACTATCGTTAAGCAGGGACGCAATATCGGCATCGGCGTGCACGCCGACCGAGATCTGGCAGTTGCAGTCGCCGGCCCCGCCGCATCTACATGACGCTAAGGCGCTACCGGCGCCGAGGAATCCGCCGTTTCCTACGTTTTGTTTGCTAGCAAGTCACAACTCACCGCGCGACGACAAAACGAAACGTCTGGAGGATGTTTGTCGACTCGATTCGACTCGACGCGACGCCCGTCGCCCACAGAAGTCGGTACTCGTGTTTCCCAGTGCTGGCAATTGTTGAGCGCGCGCGTGCTCCACCAATCCGCCTAGGAGGAAAGTCATGGCTGACGGTGCAATAGGAGCCAGCATCGGCGACGGTTTGGCCGGCGCGCAGCTGGTGGCCGGGGTGGCCCGCCAGCCGGAAGCCCAGCAGCGAATGTTTGTGCCCCGAATGAAGAGCTGAGCCTACGGCGGCGGCGTGATCCAGCGGCGAAGCGCATCGACTGTGTTGTCCGGGGCCGTGTTGAAGCACAACCGGATCCCCGGCGACACCTCGAGTAGGACGTTGAGGATGCGCTCGAAGAGCTCGGTGTGCTCGGGAACCATCCGGATGCCGCCGCCAATCATCGCCAACCCGAACGATGCGCCGTCAAGAGCGTCGCGAACCAGCTTTTCAGCGGCGTCCAGTGACGTATCGACCTGGCAGAGCGCGACGTCAAACCCTGCCTCCCTCAGCGCGGTGTTGCCCCGCTCGATGCGTTCGGAAAGCGCTGCTTCGTCCACGCCATCGGGCAGAGCGCTGTAATCCACCGAACGCGGATGAATGCCGATCGACAAAACGCGGGTTTCAGCCGGAAGCATCGACGTCACGTTTCAAGCCTACGGACGCACACGGATGCGGTCGGCGCCGCGAATAGGTGCTCCCCCGGCTGGACTCGAACCAGCAACCCTTCGGTTAACAGCCGAATGCTCTGCCAGTTGAGCTACAGGGGACGGCTCACCCGCGACGTTGTTTCCCGCGGGCCGAGGGATGACTCTAGCGCACCTCCCGCCCGGGTCGCCAATGTGCCGCCACCCCTCGCGCTCCCAGCATTGTGAGGCAGGATGGACTGCAACACATCGTCGTCCGGGAGGGGAACTGTGATCCGGTATCTCGTCGTTTTGGCAGTCGGTTATGTGCTGGGTACGAAGGCCGGCCGGCGCCGATATGAGCAGATCGCCGGGACCTATAAAGCGGTCACCGAGAGCCCGGCCGCCAAGGCCGTGATCGACGCAGGACGCCGCAAGATCGCCGACCGGGTCTCACCCGATCCGCAGTTGGTCACGCTGACGCCCATCGACTCCCAAACCGACGTGTTGCAGCCGGAATCGATGGCCAAGAAAGACGGCTAGCCGATCGGTACGTTCCAGGTCTGCGACGGCAGCAGCGGGCCGGTGCTGACCCCGATGCCACCCCCGGGCATGCTGCCCGCGTCGGGTCCATAAATGCCCAAGTCCGGGGTGCCGACGTTAACGGGCTGTCCGTTCGAGTAGGACAGGCACTTGCCGTCCTCCCTGTTTCCGAACCATGCCAGGCAGGCCGGTGAAGCCGTGACCTGAGTACTGTCCGTCGACGCTGCCACGGCGTAGACCGGAACAGCCACAGCTGCGGCCACGAATGCGCCCGCGATCAGCCGAGTTGCGTTCGTCATCAGCTCCCTTTCCACACTGTCCCCGACAGCGCCTAACACCTTAACGTGCTTAGTCCGTTTATGCAGTAAGGTCGTCGCCGCTTGCCTGTTCCAGCAGGCTGCGACGATAAGCCTCCATCGCCACCAGGTCACCGAATAGTGCGTGGTACTCGT
The DNA here is from genome assembly GCA_963766465.1 of uncultured Actinomycetota bacterium. GTDB lineage: Bacteria > Actinomycetota > Actinomycetes > Mycobacteriales > Mycobacteriaceae > Mycobacterium. The sequence continues at coordinate 366,425 of CAVXZT010000004.1, read as the reverse complement.
CGCCCTGTTCCACCGGCGACATGCGCTGGAGCTTGGACTTGACCTCGGCGATCTGGCGGCCGACCCACACTTCCTGCAGCCTGGCCAGCACCCCCGCGATGTAGCGCGACAATCTCTCGTCGTCGTCCACATTGATAGCCTCGACGCCCAGCTCGTTGACCAGGTTGGCGGCCGCGGGCGACGCCGTCTGCTCGCGCACCGCCTCGATCCACTGGGCGCCCGCAAGCCCTGCGGCCGTCCCGCCTGCCGCACCGATGGCCGCCCTGGCCGCCGCATAGCCGGGATGGGTGAAGCTCTCCACCGCCAGCGAGTCGAATACCGGCCCGGCCAGCGCGGGGTATTGCAGCGCCGACTTGAGGGCCTCGCGCTGCGGCCACAGCGTGGGATCCGCCGGATCGGGCCGCGCTGCGGTCGCGGTCTCGGGGCGTGGCTGTCGCGACTGGGCCTGATCCGTGCCGCGACGCTTGCTGCGGTCAGGCATCCCGCGCTTCTGCGCCTCCTCGCGCACCCGCGCGATCACCTGAGCTTCGTTGGCCCAGCCAACCCATCCCGCCAACCGGCGGGCGTACTCGTCGCGCAACATGCTGTCTTTGATCCTGGCCACCATCGGCACGCATTGCCTCAGCGCCGAAACCCGGCCTTCCGCACTGTCGAGGTCAACTTCGGCAAGCGCGGTGCGAATCACGAACTCGAACAACGGTGTCCGTCGCGCCACCAGATCCCGTAGCGCTCCTTCACCTGACTTCAACCGCAGATCGCACGGGTCCATCCCGTCGTCAGCCACGGCGACGAACGACTGCCCGGCAAGGTTCTGCTCGCCTTCGAAGGCCTTGACCGCGGCCGCACGCCCCGCGGCGTCGCCGTCGAACACATAGATCAGCTCACCGCGAAAGAAGTTGTCGTCCATCATGAGTCGCCGCAACATCGACAGATGCTCATCGCCGAACGCGGTGCCGCAGGAGGCGACGGCGGTGGTCACGCCCGCAAGGTGCATGGCCATCACGTCGGTGTAGCCCTCGACCACCACTGCCTGATGGCCCTTGGCGATGTCGCGCTTGGCCAGATCGAGGCCGAACAAGACTGACGACTTCTTGTAGAGCACGGTCTCGGGGGTATTGATGTATTTCGCTTCCATCGTGTCGTCGTCGAAGATGCGACGCGCGCCGAAGCCGATGACTTCGCTACCGCTGGCCCGGATCGGCCACAGCAGACGGCGGTGGAATCGGTCCATCGGGCCGCGCCGACCCTCCCGCGACAGCCCGGCGGCCTCGAGTTCTTTGAATTCAAATCCCTTGCGCTGCAAATGCTTTGTCAGCGAATCCCAGCCAGACGGCGCGAACCCGCAACCGAACTGCGCTGCTGCGGCTGGATCGAAATTGCGGTCGAGTAGATACTGCCGCGCGGGCGCGGCCTCCTCGGACTGCAGGGCCGCTGCGTAGAACTCCTGCGCCGCCGCGTTGGCGGCCAGCAACCGGCTGCGGCTGCCGCGGTCGCGTTGCACGTTCGTCGCGGACGCACCCGTGTAGGTGACGGTGTAACCGACCCGGTCGGCGAGCAGCTCGACGGCCTCAACGAAGCTGACGTGCTCGATCTTCTGAACGAACGCGTAGACGTCGCCGCCCTCGCCGCAGCCGAAGCAGTGGAAATGCCCGTGGTTGGGCCGGACGTGAAACGACGGCGACTTCTCGTCGTGGAACGGGCACAGCCCCTTCAGCGAATCCGCCCCGGCCCGGCGTAACTGGACGTAGTCGCCGACGACATCCTCGATTCGGACCCGTTCGCGAATGGCCGCGATATCGCGATCAGGAATCCGGCCGGCCACCGGCTCAGTCTAGGCCGGGCTCCAGACGCTCCAATCGCCCTTCTGTGAACGACGCGATCTGGTCGATGACGACACGCAGCCGGCCGCCGTCGTCGTCGGCGTCGTTGAAGGCGGGGACGAAGATCGGGTCGAGCGTGGCAGGCGCACCTGCCAACACCCACCGCGCGATGCGGTGGATGCGTTCGCGCTGACGGGCCTGCAGGTCCAGGTGCCGGGGGTCGGACATGATGAATTGCAGCGCCAGGATCTTCAGCACCGCGACCTCGGCGCGCACCAACTCGGGCACCCGTAGCGACGTCTGGTAGCGAACCAGCGGGCCCGTGCCCGCCGCCTCCCTGGTGGCGGCGATGGCGGCGGATGCGAACCGTCCGACCAACTCACTGGTCAACCGCTTCAATGCGACGGACGCGGCCAGTGTGGCGTCGTACTTGCCGACGTCGGCGATCACGGGCAGCGCGGACAGTCGCTCGGCGGCGGCCACCAGGTCGTCGGCGCGCAGACCCGCGCCGATGCCACTGGACTCGCCGAGGCGTCCGAGCACTGCGGCCGCGTCATCGTCGGCCAGCACCCGGATGTCGACGCGACCGGAGACGACGCCGTCCTCGACGTCGTGCACGGAGTAGGCGACGTCGTCGGCCCAGTCCATCACCTGGGCCTCGAGACACGGCTCGCGGTCAGGGGCACCCGACCGCATCCAGTCGGCCGCGGCGGCGTCGTCGGCGTAGAAGCCGAACTTGCCCTTCGCGGGCCCGCGCCGCCACGGGTACTTGGTCACTGCGTCCAGCGCGGCCCGGGTCAGATTCAGTCCCGCGCTGCGGCCTTGGGGGTCAAGGACTTTGGGCTCGAGCCGGGTCAGGATGCGAAAGTTCTGTGCGTTGCCCTCGAAGCCGCCATGGTCGGCGGCCACCTCGTCAAGGGCCCGTTCGCCGTTGTGGCCGTAGGGCGGATGCCCGATGTCGTGGGCCAGGCCGGCCATGTCCACGAGGTCGGGATCGCATCCCAGCCCGATGGCCATGCCGCGGCCGATCTGCGCCACCTCAAGCGAGTGGGTCAACCGGGTGCGCGGCGTCTCGCTCTGGCGTGGCCCGACGACCTGCGTCTTGTCGGCCAGCCGGCGTAGGGCGGCGCTGTGCAAGACTCGCGCCCGGTCACGGGCGAAATCGGTGCGGTGTTCATTGTCGGTGCCGGGGAGCGAGGCACCCTTCGGCGGTTCGACCACAAGACGCTGCCGGTCGAACTCGTCGTAGGGATCTCCAATCACTGTCACCGACGCACAGTCTGCCAGTACTACATTGTGGGCCATGCGCATCGCCCGTTTGCTCAGCCTGTTGATGGCGGTACTGACATTCGGCGTTCTGCTGGCGCCGACGGCGGCGGGTCAGCCGCCGTTCCGGCTGCCCAGTTACGTCAACGACGGCGCGAACGCGCTCAGCGGTTCGGAGTTCAGCGACGTGCAGCAGGCCGTCGACAAGCTGTACAGCGAGCGGCACATCCGGCTGTGGGTGGTCTACGTCGACACCTTCTCCGGTCAGGACGCGGTCGGCTGGACCCAACAAGTGCGGCGGCTGTCCGATATCGGCGGGCAGGATGCGGTCCTCGCGGTCGCGGTACAGGACCGCGCCTACGCGTTCCTTCCACCCACTTCCGCGCCAGGCGGCTTCGATGTCACTGCGTTGCGCACCAACGGCATCGAACCCAAACTGCGCCAGAGCGACTGGGCAGGGGCCGCGATCGCAGCCGCCGAGGGACTCGACCCGGCCGCGTCGTCGACCGGGACGGGCTCGGAGATGTCATGGTTCGGCCTCCTCGTGGCGTTCGCAGTGCTGGGTCTCGCGATCCTGTTGCTATTGCTGTGGACTCGGCGCCGTCGCCGCAAACGGCGCGAGGCGGAGTTCGCTGCGGCGCGCCGCGTTGACCCTGCGGACCCGAACGCGCTGGCCACCGTACCCATCGACGCCCTCGACGACCTGTCCAAGACGATGGTCGTCGACGTCGACAACGCCGTCCGGACCAGTGACAACGAATTGGGTTTGGCAGTAGACGAATTCGGCCCTGAACAGACCGAGCCTTTCACGCGTGCGGTCGCCAATGCCAAGACCACGCTGGCACAGGCGTTCAACGTGCGGCAGATCCTCGACGACGCCGTGCCCGAGTCCGCTCAGCAGCGACGCGATCTGCTGACCCGCGTTGTGGTCGCCGCAGCGAAGGCCGACCGTGAGCTCGACGCCCAAAAGGAAGCGTTCGAACAGTTGCGGGACTTGGTGATCAACGCGCCAACCCGGCTGGACGCACTCACCCAGCAGATGGTCGACGTCACCGCGCGGATGACGCCATCGGAACAGGCACTCGCGGAGCTGCACAAGCAATTCTCCGATTCCGCGCTGGCGTCGGTCGCAGGCAATATCGAAACGGCCAAGCAACGCTTGGCTTTCGCCGACCAGAACATCACCAACGGACGCACCCTTGTGTCCCGGCCGGTCGGACGCCAGTCTGGACTGGTCGACTCGATCCGCGCGGCGGAATCGGCACTCGGCCAGGCCCGCTCGCTGCTGGACGCCATCGACAGCGCCGGCACCGACATCAACCGGGCGATCGCCACCCTACCCGCCGCGATCGCCGACATTCAGAATGGCATCAACCAGGCGGGAACGCTGCTGGCACAGGGCAATACGCCGCAGGGAACCGAGCTTGGGGCTGCTCGCGATGCCGCGGTCAAGGCGGTGGGCGATGCTCAAAGCGCCGGCACCACAGATCCGTTGGGCGCCTTCACCAAGCTGACCAAGGCCGATGCGGAGTTGGACCGGCTGCTCGCAAGCATCGCCGAGGAACGCGAGGCCACCGAACGGCTGAGCCGCACATACGACCAGGCCCTGTTCACCGCGCAATCACGGGTCAGGGGTGTGTCCGACTACATCGACACGCGGCGCGGCACGATCGGTCCTGAGGCTCGCACCCGGCTCGCCGAGGCGGTACGCCAACTTCAGGCCGCCCAGGACAAGAAGGCCGCCAATCTGAATGAGGCCATCGCCCACGCCAACGGCGCGTCCATGCTTGCAGCACAGGCGCAGGAGATGGCCAACGCAGACGTCCGGGCGGCTCAACGCTCCTACGCCGGCCAGTACGGCAGCACCAGCGGATCCAATATGGGTGCCGTCATCGGCGGCATCGTCATCGGCAACATCCTGTCCGGGGCGCTTCGCGGCGGGCTGGGCGGCAGCATGGGTGGCGGGTGGAGTTCGACGTCCTTCGGCGGATCATCAGGCGGTTGGAGCGGTGGCGGCGGCGGACGTTTCTGACGATTCCGATAATATTTGCTTTCGCAAGCTGCCCCCTCAGCTGATGCGCATTGTCGCCGAGGCACCCGGAATCTTCGCTAAATCTGCAACAAATTGATCTACGAGGCGAAAGAAGCGCATCGGGGCTATTCTTTACGCTGAGTTCTTTTCTGATGTCAGCTGTGACATTCGTGTTTGCTGGAGAGGACCATCGAATGAGCACAACGCGGGCCGTACGCGGGGCGATGAGCCCTTTGCTGGTACAGCCCGCCGAGTTAGCCGTGATGCCCGGTCAGCCCGAGTCCGACGGCATCGCCGACTTCTTGGCGTCGGCGACCGAGCGGGTTTCGGGTCTGGTGATCGAGGGTGAGCCGGGCATCGGCAAGACCACGTTGTGGTTGACCGCCGTCGAGCAGGCCGCCGCCCGCGGGTTCCGGGTGGTGTCGGCTCGGGCTGGGTCGGCCGAAGTGGTGCTGACCTTTGCGGTGCTGGCCGACCTGTTCGGCAATGTCGAGCCCGCCGTTCTGGACGAGTTGCCTGACGTGCAGCGGGTTGCGGTCAACAGGCTGCTCGAGCAGGCCGGCGATAGTCCCGCCACCGACGAACGTGTCTTGGGTGCGGCGTTCCTGTCGGTGGCCGAGCACCTGTCGGCCGACGCGCCGGTACTCGTCGCGATTGACGATGTTCAGTGGCTGGATGCGTCCAGTCAGGCCGCGCTGCAGTTCGCGGTTCGGCGGTTGAAGGGACGGGTCGGGGTGCTGGCGACCGCGCGCTCCGATGCCACGGGCTCTCCCCCAGCGTCATGGTTGCAGTTGAGCAGACCCGATGGGGTGGATCGGATTCGAGTGAGTCCGTTGCCGCTGGGTGGCTTGCACGCGATGTTCGCCGCCCGGCTGGGACGCTCGCTACCGCGTCCAACAATGGTGCGGATCGCCGAAATCTCCTGTGGCAACCCGTTTTACGCTCTCGAGCTGGCGCGATCGATGGACGACCCATCAGTGAACGCGGAGCCGACTCTGCCGGAGAGTCTGACCGCGCTGGTGCGCAGTCGAGTCGCGGGCCTTGGCGGTGACGTCGGCGCCATACTGCTTGCCGCAGCCACCGCAACCACCCCGACGATTGAGCTGCTGGCCCAGGCCACCGACACGACCGCCGAGCGTGTCGTCGAACTCCTCGACGACGCCGAAGCCCAGGGCATCATCGGGTTCGACGGCAACCGGGTGCGATTCACCCATCCGCTGCTTGCCACCGGTGTGTACACCGACGCGACGCACGCCCGGCGCCGCGCGACCCATCGCCGGCTGGCCGAGATTGTGGAGCAGCCCGAACTGCGCGCCCGTCATCTTGCGTTGGCGGCGACCACCGGCGACCCGGCGACGCTGGATGCGCTTGACGCCGCAGCGGCGGTGACGCGTGCCCGAGGCGCGCCCGCTGCCGCGGCCGAATTGGTCGACTTGGCTATCGGGCTCGGCGGAGACAACCCTCAGCGCCGGATGCTGGCGGCCGGACTGCACTTCCGGGCGGGTGACATCGGCCGCGCCCGTGGCGAGCTCGAGCCGACCATCGCGGCTATGCCGGCAGGCATCATGCGGGCCATCGCGTTGAATCTCCTTGCCGGAACGCGGATCTACGACGACAGCTTCAACGAGGCGGCCGAATTACTCAAGCGCGCACTCCCCGACACCGAAGGGAATGCGGCGGTGCTGGCTCAGACGCATCTGACGTTGTCGATGGCTCAGGCGATGGCGGGTGAGTTCGATGAATCGCTCCACAACGCCGAACAAGCGGTGGCGCGCGCCGAAGACTTCGGCCGCCCGATCTTGATCAGCCAGGCGCTCGCTTTCTGGGTGTCGCTGAAATGCATGTACGGGCACGGGGTCGACGAGGCCAGCCTGCAGCGCGCACTCGATCTCGAAAATCCCGACAAGGACGTCCCGATCAGCTTCCGCGCCAGCGCCGCCAAGGCCCTCGTCTTGGCCTGGTCCGGACGGCTGGACGAGGCCCGCGCCCAAATGCTCGACGTGCGGCGCAACTGCGTCGAGCGCGGCGCGGAAAGCGACATGATGTGGATCGCGAGCTACACCACGCTCATCGACATCTGGCTGGGACGCTTCGCCGACGCCGCACTGGTCGGCGAGGACACCATGGAGCGAGCGCAACAGCTCGACGGACCCAACATGCTCGTCATCGCCGGGCTCGTCCGGACCGCCGTCGCCGCCTACCGCGGTCGGGAGCGCGAGGCCCGCGCCGAAGCGCGCCAGGCGATCGAGGACGCGCAGGGATGTGGCGCCTTCTACCTGACCGAGTGGCCGATCATGAGCCTCGGGTTCCTGGAAGTATCGCTGGAGAACTACTCCGAGGCGCTGACGACCCTGCAGCCGCTGCTCGACCGGTTCCACACCACTCCCGGCACCGAGATCATGACGTCGGCGTACATCCCCGACGCGGTCGAGGCGATGGTCTGGTTGGGCCGATTGGACGACGCCGAGCCGTTGATCGATGCGCTGGAAAGCAACGGTAGGCGCCTGGATCGCCCCTGGATGTTGGCGGTCGGAGCGCGGTGTCGCAGCATGTGGCTGGCGGCCAACGGCGACCTCGAGGCCGCGGATCGGGCGGCGCGCCAGGCGATCACGCATCATCAGCGGCTGCCGATGCCGTTCGAGCTCGCCCGAACTCAGTTACTGCTTGGCCAACTCGAGCGTCGGCAACGGCACCGCGAAGCCGCCGCCGCGACACTACGCACTGCGCTGGCAGCGTTCGAGGAGATGGGAACCCCGCTGTGGGCGGAGCGGGCCCGCGGCGCGCTCGCACGAACAGCACCGAGCCCTGGCGCCGTACTCATTCCGTCCGAACAGCGCATCGCCGAACTCGCGGCCGCCGGCATGAGCAACCAAGACATCGCCGCGGCGCTGTTCATCAGCGCCAAGACGGTCGAGGCCAACCTGACTCGCGTCTACCGCAAGCTCGCCATCCGCTCGCGCGCCCAGCTGAGTTCGCACCTGTCGCACGGGTAGGGCACCCGCAAGGGAAACCCCTATTACGGCCGCCACCTGCGGCGCCTAGCGTCCGATTCGTGTCCAATATGGCGTTGGGTGACCCGTGCTACCTCGTCGAGTGGTACCGGCGGGAGGTCACCGCAGGCCCACTCGATGAAACCGTCGCCGAGCTCGAAGCCAGCACCGAGGCGATGTGCGCCGAGGGGTCCTCGGTGCGACTGCTCGTGGCGTTGACCGCACGCACCGACCAAGTGCTCTACAGCGTGTTCGCCGCCTCGTCGCCCGAAACGGTCAGGGAGGCATGCGAACGCGCAGGCATCCCGGTCGAGCGGCTGACCGCAGGCATAGAAATTTCCCACCACATGAGGGCGGTGTCCCAATGACCGACGAAGAATCGCCGACTGAATCTCAGCCGCCAGAATTCGAGGCGACGCAGTCCGCACCGATAGCCGGTCAGGCGGAGGAAGCCCTGACTGAGGTGATCCCGCCGGGCAGGCCGTGGTGGCGGAGGCCGGGCGTGGTCGGACTCGTCGCCGGCGGAGTTGCGTTGATCACCGCCATCGCACTGGTGGTGGTGCTCGTCGTGCTCCCCGACGGTTCCCAACAAGCCGAGGAACAGGTCTTCCTCACCCCACTGGACGATCCCGGAGCTGATCCATTCACCGAGGCGTCGATGGCGACACCCCTCGATCCGACGATGACGAACCCCGGCCCCGACCCGGCGGGAGTGCCGCCGGCCAACGCGAACGCGACGCGCTCCGTGTACGGCGATACCGACGGCCTGTTCGGGGGCACCCGCAACGAGTCGACGTGTGACGGACAAGGTCTGATCAACTATCTACAACAACAACCCGCCAAGGCCACCGCGTGGGCGAGTGTTCACAAGATCAGCGTCGACCAAATCCCCGGCTATATCCAACAACTCACGCCCGTCAGGCTGCGCAGCGACACCCGTGTCCTCGATCACGGCTTCGTGAACGGACAGGCCTACAGCCGCCAGGCCGTGCTGCAGGCGCTCACCGCAGTCATGGTGGACAAGTACGGAATGCCGCGCGTGCGCTGCATGAGCGGCGGCCCGCTGCTGGATATCCCTGAGGTGCAACAGATTCAACAGCAGCAAGCCCAACAAGGGCAGCCGGCGCAGCCGGTGCAGCGTCGAGCCGTCGCACGTCGGCCGGTGTTCATCGGTACGCCGTGGCGTGGGTTCGACCCGCGGATCATCGTCGTCATTCTCCGGCCGCTGCGAAACCGGATCATCGACTTCATCATCCTGCTGGACCTGCGCCGGTTGCCGATCGTCATCTTGTTCGGTCGACAGTTGGGAATCCGGCTGGGCGTCGCGGGGATCGACCTCCGTGTGTTCGACGTCGACCTCATCGTGGCCCGGCCGACGCGACCATTTGTGGCCCCGCCACCGGGGGCGCCACCGCAGGCACCACCGCCGCTTCCTATCCAGGCCGCGCCGCCCGGACAGGCGCCGCCGAGGCAAGCTCCGCCGGTGCAGCCACCGGTGCAGGCGCAGCCGCCGGTGCAAGCGGTACCGGGTGGTGGGCAGCCGCCGGTGCAAGCGCCGCCACTGGTGGCAGCGCAACCGCCTGTCGTGCAGCCGCCTGCAATTCCTGCGATGCCTCCGCCCATCGCGATTCCGAACGTGGGAATCCCCCTGCTCCCACCGATAATTGCGGCGCCGCAGGCACCGAAGCACGTAAGCCCGCCGCCGATCATGGGGCCGTCGCATCCGCAACCCGGCGTGATGGGCCCGTCGGCGAAGCAGGCTCCGTCAGGCTCTACCGGTGGAACCGAAATGATTCCTGAGGACCCGCCCGTCTACGTGCCGAAGATCGACGGGTCGAACACCAACGACGGATACCCCGACCTTCCGCAACCTCCGGGCTCCAGTTCCGGATCGGGCAGTGGCAGCAGCTCAGGTTCCAGTGGCTCGGGAACCGACATAACTGATTCCGGCGGAGACCCCGGCGGCACCCAGGCAGTACCGGAAATTCCGTCCAGTTCCGGCAGTGGCTCGGGTTCGGGCAGCGGCTCCGTCCCCGGCTTGTCCCCGGGAACTGGCTCCGGCTCGGGCGCCGACAGCGGCACCGGCTTGATCCCGGGCTTGTCGCCGGGCGGCTCCGGTTCGATCAACAGTGGCACGTTCCCAGATCCGAGCAGCGGGTCAGGAAGCGGCTCGGGTTCGGGCAGTGGCTCCGGCTCCACCTCCGGGGGTTACACGCCGCCGGACTACGGCAGCCTGCCCGGTGCGGGGAGCGGCGGGGGCAGCCCAGGCGGAAACTTGCAGTGCGATCCGATACTGAATCCCTGCTAGGCGACGCTAGCTTAGCTAGCAGCCCTTCAGCCGGGCCGCCAGATAGTCGGTCACACCGTCGAGCGCGACGCGATCCTGAGTCATCGCGTCGCGTTCGCGGATGGTCACCGCTTGGTCCTCGAGCGTGTCGAAGTCGACCGTCACACAGAACGGCGTGCCGATCTCGTCCTGGCGGCGGTAGCGCCTGCCGATGGCGCCCGCGTCGTCGAATTCGACGTTCCAGCCCTTACGCAACTCGGCGGCGAGGTCGCGTGCCTTCGGCGACAGATCGGCGTGCCGCGACAGCGGCAGCACGGCAGCCTTGACCGGCGCCAACCGAGGGTCGAGCCGTAGCACCGTGCGCTTGTCCACGCCACCCTTGGCGTTGGGCGCCTCATCTTCGGTGTACGCATCAACGAGAAACGCCATCAGCGAACGGGTAAGGCCCGCAGCGGGTTCGATCACGTAGGGCACATAACGGGTGTCGATGGCCTGATCGTAGAACGACAGGTCGACGCCGGAATGCTTTGTGTGCTGCGACAAGTCGAAGTCCGTGCGGTTGGCCACACCTTCGAGCTCACCCCACGGGTTGCCCTGGAAGCCGAACTTGTACTCGATGTCGACTGTGCGAGCGGAGTAGTGCGACAGCTTCTCCTTGGGATGCTCGAACAGGCGCAGGTTGTCGGCGTCGATGCCGAGGTCGACGTACCACTGCAGCCGGGTGTCGATCCAATACTGGTGCCACTCCGGTGCGGTGTCCGGCTCGACGAAGAACTCCATCTCCATCTGCTCGAACTCACGGGTGCGGAAGATGAAGTTGCCGGGGGTGATCTCGTTGCGGAAACTCTTGCCCGTCTGGGCGATTCCGAACGGCGGCTTCTTGCGCGACGTCGTCACCACGTTGGCGAAGTTGACGAAAATGCCCTGCGCAGTTTCGGGACGAAGGTAGTGCATACCCTCCTCGGTCTCGATCGGGCCGAGGTAGGTCTTGAGCATCATGTTGAAATCGCGCGCCTCGGTCCACTGACCCTTGGTGCCGCAGTCCGGACACACGATCTCGGTCATGGGCACCTCGTCGGGTTCGCCGCCCTTCTTCGCGGCGTATGCCTCCTGCAGATGATCTTGGCGATGCCGCTTGTGGCAGTTCAGGCATTCCACCAGTGGGTCGTTGAACGTCTTGACGTGTTCGGATGCCACCCACACCTCGCGGGGCAGGATGACCGACGAGTCAAGACCGACGACGTCGTCGCGGCCGGTGACCATCGCCCGCCACCACTGCCGCTTGATGTTCTCCTTGAGCTCGACGCCCAAAGGGCCGTAGTCCCAAGCAGACTTGGTGCCGCCGTAGATTTCGCCGGCCTGAAAGACCAGACCACGCCGCTTGGCCAGGTTTGCGACTGTGTCGATGATGGACGCCACGGGTGAACAGCGTAGCGACCAACCCGGCTCGGTTGACATGCACGGTTGCGCATGTATGGTTGGGGCCATAATGAAAACCGTTTCCACTTTGCCTGACGATGCGGTGCACGACCATGGCGGCGCTCCCCCGTCGGACCTGCCGTCGCGCGACGTCCTCGACACAGCCGGCGACCTGCTGCGTGCACTGGCCGCGCCGGTGCGAATCGCGATCGTGCTCCAGCTGCGTGAGTCCGCCCGCTGCGTGCACGAACTCGTCGACGCGCTCGAGGTGCCGCAACCCCTGGTCAGCCAGCATCTGCGGATCCTCAAGGCGGCAGGCGTGGTGGCGGGTGAGCGCTCGGGGCGGGAAGTGATGTATCGCTTGGTCGACCATCACCTGGCCGACATCGTGGTCGCGGCGGTGACCCACGCCGCCGAGGGCGGCGAGTGAGCACGACGGGAGTGGAAGGTCGCCGGCCGGGCGGCTCCGGGGTGCGGGCCACTCGGCAGCGCGCCGCGATCTCGGCGCTACTTGAGAACCTCGACGAGTTCCGGTCCGCGCAAGAGCTGCACGACGAACTACGCGCGCGCGGCGAAGGCATCGGATTGACGACCGTGTATCGGACGCTGCAACAGATGGCCACCAATGGGCTCGTCGACACGCTGCGCACCGACACCGGCGAGTCGGTGTACCGGCGCTGCTCGGAACACCACCATCACCACCTGGTCTGCCGGGCCTGCGGCTCAGCAGTCGAGATTCAGGGCGGTGACGTCGAGGACTGGGCCGCCGAGGTCGCCCGCGAGCATGGCTTCTCCGATGTCAGCCACACCATCGAGATCTTCGGCATCTGCGGCGACTGCGCGGCCAAATAAACCGTCAGGCAACGAGCGCCCGGCGGACATCACCGCCCGTCGCCAGCACCATCATGATCAGGGTGCGCAGTGCGTCGTCGGTCAGGCCAGCGGCGGGAAAGTTGTAGCGCAGCAACACATCTGCGACTTTCTTGGAGTTGCTTTTGGCTCGTTCGCTTTTCTCCACCAGCGACACCGTGCCAAGCAATGTGTCATGAGCATTCTTGGCGACCTTCGCACGAAGCTTGGCGTCCAACGGCAGGTCCCACGCCAGGACCTGCGTCAGCGACACCATGTCGAGGCCCTCGCCGATCGTCACCACCCGCAACGACGCGAACGTCTCGTCGTGGTGCACGGTGACCGCGCCGTCGTCTTCTCGCTGGATCGGGAGGATCTCGTCGAGTACGGCGGCGACCCGCTCGGACAGCGTCATCATGCCCTGCCGAACCGACGGTTGCGATTCACGTACTCCTCGCACGCGTCCCACAGGTCGCGGCGGTCGTAGTCCGGCCACAGCTTGTCCTGGAAAACGTATTCGGCGTACGCGGCCTGCCAGATGAGGAAGTTGCTTGCCCGCTGCTCCCCCGACGTCCGGATGAACAGGTCGACGTCCGGAATGTCGGAACGATGCAGGTGCTTGGCGAACGCCGCCTCACTGATCCGGCCCGGACTGATCCTTCCGTCAACGGCTTGCTCCGCGAGTTCGCGTGCGGCCTCGATGATCTCGGTGCGGCCGCCGTAGTTCACGCAGTAGTTGACCGTGATGACGTCATTTCCGACGGTCATCTGCTCGGCTATGTCGAATTCCTTGATGACGCTGCGCCACATCCTTGGCCGCGAACCCACCCAGCGCATGTTCACGCCCATCGCGTCGAGGTTTTCCCGTCGGCGGCGCACCACTTCCCTGTTGAATCCCATCAGGAAGCGCACCTCCTCGGTACTGCGTTTCCAGTTCTCGGTGGAGAACGCGTACACGCTGAGATGTTTGATGCCCAATTCGATGGCGCCGCAGGTGACGTCGATAAGCACCGCCTCGCCCATCTTGTGACCCTCGGTGCGATGCAGGCCCCGCTGGGTGGCCCAGCGGCCGTTGCCGTCCATCACGATCGCGACGTGATTGGGTACCTGGTCGGCGGGAATCTGCGGCGCGGCGGCCTTGGACGTGTGCTGCGGCGGGCGGGCGAACCTGCCGTTGGTGCGCGCCGGCAGCTGCGGGAAGACCACCGGCCACGACGACTTGTCGGGGAACGTCGGATAGTCGTCAGGTGCCTGAGGCAATTGGGGGTATTGGGTCTTGCTCGCCCGTCTGATTGCCATGGGCCATATCCTGCCCGAACAGCGCCACCCGCTGGTCAGCGACCGTGCGATCGACTCGATACGCCCGTTCGACCAGCGGCAATGTTCGCAGCTGACGTTCCAGATGCCACTGCAGGTGCGCGGCGACCAGCCCGCTGGCCTGGCTGCGGTACTGCGGCGGCGACGCCAGTGCGTGCTCCCAGTCGCCGTCGTTGAGCGCGGCCATCAGATCCACCACGCCCTGCGGCGGGGTCATCGACCCTGACGGGCGGCAGTGCACGCACACGCTGCCTCCTGCCGCGACGTGGAACGCCCGGTGCGGACCCGGCGCGGCGCAGCGGGCGCATTCGGTCAGCGCAGGCGCCCAGCCCGCGATTCCCATGGCGCGCAACAAGTAAGCATCGAGCACGAGTTCGCGGGGGCGGCCGCCGTCGGCCACCGCCCGCAGCGCGGCCACGGTGAGCCGGTGTAACGCGGGCACCGGGGCCCGCTCCTCCCCCGCAAGCCGCTCCGCGGTTTCCAGCACCGCGCACGCGCTGGTGTACCGGCCGTAGTCGCTGACGATATCGGTGGCGAACGCGTCGATGGCCTGTACCTGGGTGACGATGTCGAGGTTTCGGCCTGGATGCAGCTGAACGTCGATGTGCGCGAACGGCTCCAGCCGCGCCCCGAACTTGCTGCGGGTGCGCCGAACCCCCTTGGCCACCGCACGCACCAACCCGTGGTCACGGGTGAGCAGGGTGACGATCCGGTCGGCCTCGCCGAGCTTGTGCTGACGCAGCACCACCGCCCGGTCCCGGTATAGCCGCATCGTGACAGTCTCGCATTGCAATCCGACAGCTAACGGTTCGCAGCGCCGATACTCTCGTAATTGATGGTCGAAAAAAAGCCTGGCGGAACCCGGTACTCCGCCAATTTTCCCACTATCACCAACCAGCTTTATCAGCTCGCCGCCGGCACCGTAACGTCGGAGCAACTGGTACGGCGATCTCTTGACGCCATCGAGGCCAGCCAGCCGTCACTCAACGCATTCCGGGTGGTGCTGAGGAAAGAGGCGCTTGCCGACGCGGCCAAGGCCGACCGCAAACGTGCGGCGGGCGAACAACTTCCGTTGCTCGGCATTCCGATCGCCGTGAAGGATGACGTCGACGTCGCCGGCGTGCCCACCCGGTTCGGCGCAGACGGACGCATCCGCGAGGCCCACCAGGACTCCGAAGTGGTGCGCCGGCTGCGGGCCGCAGGCGCGGTGATAGTCGGCAAGACCAACACGTGCGAGTTGGGGCAGTGGCCGTTCACCAGCGGGCCAGCGTTCGGCCACACCCGCAACCCATGGTCGCGCGAACACACCCCGGGCGGGTCCTCGGGCGGCAGCGCAGCGGCCGTGGCGGCCGGATTGGTGGCGGCGGCCATCGGCTCGGACGGCGCCGGCAGTGTGCGGATTCCCGCGGCGTGGACGCACCTGGTCGGCATCAAGCCGCAGCGGGGACGGATCTCCACCTGGCCGCTACCCGAGGCATTCAACGGAATCACGGTCAACGGCGTCCTGGCCCGAACGGTGACGGACGCGGCTCTTGTGCTCGACGCGGCGTCGGGCAATGTCCCCGGCGACCTGCATCAACCGCCCCCGGTCCGGGTATCAGATTTCGTCGCACAGGCTCCCGGCGCCCTGAAAATCGCGCTGTCGACGAAGTTCCCGTTCACGTTTTTCCGGGCCAAGCTGCATCCGGAGATCCGAGCCGCCATGGGGACCGTCGCGGGTCAGCTCGAGGAGCTCGGACACACGATCGTGGCAGACGACCCGGATTACAACCTGCGGATGTCGTGGAACTTCCTGTCCCGGTCGACGTCGGGGCTGCTCGACTGGGTCGATCGGCTCGGCCCGAACGTAACGCTTGACAAGCGCACGGTGGCCAACACCCGCACGGGCTGGATGCTGTCGCAGAACACGCTGCGCAAGGCCCGCGCCCGCGAGGCCGAATCGCAGCGAAGGATCGGATGGATTTTCAATCTCGTCGACGTTGTGCTCGCGCCGACGACCGCGCTACCGCCTCCGCGGGTGAACAGCTTCGACCACCGCGGCGGGCTGTCGACCGACCGGGCGATGATCCGCGCATGCCCGGTCACCTGGCCGTGGAACCTGCTCGGCTGGCCGTCGATCAATGTGCCCGCCGGGTTCACCTACGGCGGGCTGCCGATCGGCGTTCAGCTGATGGGCCCGGCCAACAGCGAGCCGCTGCTGATCTCGTTGGCCGCCGAACTGGAAGCGCTCAACGGCTGGGTGCTGCGGCAGCCCGACGTCTGGTGGAACGGTGCCGACCGCGCGCGAACCCCTGAGCTGGTCTCGGAGGCGGCAATGGACAATCTTGCAGCTGAGCAGCCGCTCACCGGCGAGGTCGCGTAATCTCCCGAACGTGAGAACACGCGCGCTACCCGTACTCGCCGTCGTCGGCGCGACGATCGTGGGCATGCCCACGGCCAACGCCGACAACAAGCGGCTCAACGATGGGGTGGTCGCCAACGTCTACACCGTTCAGCACCAGGCCGGCTGTACCAACAATGTGACCATCAGTCCGCAATTGCAGTTGGCTGCGGAATGGCACGCCAACGACGTGCTCAACAACCGCGCGCTCGACGGCGACATCGGCTCGGACGGGACGACGGTGCAGGACCGCGCCAACGCCGCCGGGTTCAAAGGCGTCGTGGCCGAGACCGTCGCGATCAACCCGGCGCTGGCGATCAACGGCGTCGAGATCATCAACCAGTGGTACTACCGCCCCGATTACATGGCGATCATGTCGAACTGCGCCAATTCGAAGATGGGCGTGTGGTCGCTGAACAGCCTGGACCGCTCGGTCGTCGTCGCGGTCTACGGCCAGCCGGGCTAACGCTGCTGGATTCTTCTTCGCGCAAGCGCTCAGAAGCCTAGCCGCCCAAGCTGTTTCGGGTCACGCTGCCAGTTCTTGGCGATCTTCACACGTAGGTCGAGGTACACCTTGGTGCCGAGCAGCTTCTCGATCTGGGTGCGCGCAGCGGTGCCCACCTCGCGCAGCCTGGCACCGCCCTTGCCGATCACGATGCCTTTCTGACTGTCGCGTTCGACGTACAGGATGGCGTGCACATCTATGAGATCGTCGCGACCCTCGCGCGGGCTGACCTCGTCGATGACAACGGCCAGTGAGTGCGGCAGTTCGTCGCGCACGCCTTCCAGTGCGGCCTCACGGATCAGCTCGGCCATCAACGTTTCCTCTGGCTCGTCGGTGAGCTCCCCGTCGGGGTAGAACGCCGGGCCGGGCGGCATCTGCGCGGCAAGCACCTCGGTCAAGACGTCGAGATTCTCGCCGGTGGTCGCCGACACCGGAACAATCTCGTTGTCCGGCCCGACGAGCTCGCTGACCGCGAGCAGCTGCGCGGCGACCCGGTCCCTCGACACCTTGTCGGTCTTGGTCACGAGGCCCACCAGCGTGGTCCTCGGCGCGATCACGCGGATTTGCTCGACGATCCACCTGTCGCCGGGGCCGATCTTCTCATCGGCGGGAATACACAGCCCGATGACGTCGACCTCCGAATAGGTGTCCTTCACGAGGTCGTTGAGCCGCTGGCCCAGCAGCGTGCGAGGTCGGTGCAGGCCAGGAGTGTCGACGAGGATGATCTGGAAGTCTTTGCGGTGCACGATGCCGCGAATGGTGTGCCGGGTGGTCTGCGGGCGGTTCGACGTGATCGCGACCTTCGTGCCGACCAGCGCGTTGGTCAGTGTCGACTTTCCAGTGTTCGGCCTGCCGACGAAGCAGACGAAGCCGGAACGGAACTCGGTTTCGCGCACGCGAGGAGCAAATTCAGTCATTGCACGGTGCCCGCCCGGTCGGTGACGATGACCGTCGCGTCGGCCGACAGCTCGCGCACCGCGGTCACGCCCGCGTCGTCAGCCGAGCCGCCCACTAACACCGCGGCCTCCAAACCGGTTGCGCCGCTGGAGACCGCTGCGGCGACGGCCGCCTGCAGCGCGGTCAGCTGCAGGGCATCCAGCGCGACGGGCGCGCCGGCGTATGTTCGGCCGTCCATGTCGCGCACCGCCGCTCCGCTTGGCGCCTCGACCCTGCCCATCGCGCCGCGGGCGAGCACCACCAGCTTGGCGTCCTCGGCGTCGAGCTCGGTCATTCGGGCTCCTCTTCTACGGCTTCGGTGGGGCTGACCAGCACGGTGCCAACACGGACCCGGCCGCGATGGTCCGGTCCGCCTTCGGCGCGCAGCCGAAGCCCGTCCCACGTCACTTCCGCGCCGGGCAACGGGACACGGCCCAGCTCGAGGGCCAGCAGACCGCCGACCGTGTCGACGTCGAGGTCCTCGTCGAATTCGATGTCGTACAGCTCGCCGAGATCCTCGATCGGCAGCCGCGCCGACACCCGGAAATGCTTGTCGCCCAGGTCTTCCACCGGCGCGACCTCGTCGGTGTCGTATTCGTCGGCGATTTCACCGACGATCTCCTCAAGCACGTCCTCGATGGTGACCAGGCCCGCGATGGCGCCGTACTCGTCGACGAGCAGCACCATGTGGACGCGGTCGCGTTGCATCTCGCGCAGCAACGCGTCGAGCGGTTTCGAATCGGGAACGAACACCGCCGGGCGCATCACCGCGGTCACCTTGGTGTCGCGACCGCCGTTGGTCGAGTAATACGTTTTCTGCACAAGGTCTTTCAGGTAGACCACGCCGACGACATCGTCGACGTTCTCCCCGATCACCGGGATCCGCGAATGCCCACTGCGCACGGCCAGGGACGTCGCTTGACCCGCGGTCTTATCGCTTTCGATCCACACCATCTCGGTGCGCGGCACCATCACCTCACGGGCCGGGGTGTCACCCAACTCGAACACCGACTGGATCATCCTGCGCTCGTCGTCGGCCACCACACCGCGCTGCTGGGCCAGGTCGACCACCTCGCGCAGCTCGATCTCGGAGGCGAACGGGCCGTTGCGAAATCCGCGACCTGGTGTCAGCGCGTTACCGATCAACACGAGCAGCCGGCTGATCGGGGTGAGCAACACCGAGATCGCCTGCAGCGGAAGCGCGGCAAGCAGTGAGATGGTGTACGCGTTCTGCCTGCCGACGGTCCTTGGGCCGACGCCAATGGCCACGAAGCTGACCACCACCATGATTGCGGCCGCGGCGGTGAGCCCCCAGCCGACGCCGAGACGGCCGTCGAGATAGGCAACGAGAAGCACCGTCGCGGTGACCTCGCAGATGATGCGCAGCAGCACAACGAGATTGATATAGCGCGGGCGTTCACCCATCACCCGCGCCAGCCGGACGGCGCCGGGGCGTTCGTCACGGACCAGTTCCTCGACGCGCGCCACCGACACCGTGCTGATGGCGGCGTCAATGGCTGCGAACAGACCGCCGAGGCCGATGAGCGCGATCGCGCCGAGCAGCGGGCCTATACCGGTCACGGCTCGTCGAAGAATCGGGATTTGTCCAGCAGCCGCCGGTCCTTCTCGGACTGGCGGTCCTGGTGGTAAGCCTCGACCTGGTCGGCCACCCACTCCTCGAGCAGTTGGCGCTGCAGGGCGAACATCTCTTTCTCCTCGTCCGGCTCGGCGTGGTCATACCCCAGCAGATGCAGCACACCGTGCACGGTCAGCAGCGCGAGTTCCTGGCCGAGGGTGTGGCCGGCGGCGGTGGCCTGTTTGGCCGCGAATTCCGGGCACAACACGATGTCGCCGAGCATCGACGGCCCGGGCTCCGGCGCGTCGGGCCTGCCGCCGGGCTCGAGCTCGTCCATCGGAAAGCTCATCACATCGGTCGGGCCGGGAAGGTCCATCCACCGCATGTGCAGATCGGCCATCGCCGCGGTGTCGAGCAGCACCATCGAAAGCTCAGCGGCGGGATTCACCTTCATCTTGCCGATGACGAACCGCGCAACGCTGACCAGTTCCTCTTCGGAGACGTCGATGCCCGACTCGTTGGACACCTCAATACTCACGCGCTCACCTTTGCGGCCGGCTGCCCGACGCCCGCCGCTGCGCCCGGTTCATCAGCGAGGGCTCTTCGGATTTGGCGTAGGCGTCGACGATCTCGGCGACGAGGCGGTGGCGCACGACGTCGGCGCTGGTGAGTTCGGCGATGTGAATGTCGTCGATGCCGTCTAGGATCCGCGTCGCCGCGCGCAGGCCGGAGTTGGCACCGCCAGGCAGATCGACCTGTGTGATGTCGCCTGTGACAACAACTTTCGAGCCAAAGCCCAAGCGGGTCAAGAACATCTTCATCTGCTCGCCGGTGGTGTTCTGCGCCTCGTCGAGGATGATAAACGCATCATTGAGGGTGTTGTGGGTGAGCAGGAAATCCTCTGTCACATAAAGCGAGTCCTCGGCGGCGACCTGAATGCATACCGCTTCTTCGGTGCCTGCTGGCTCAATGCGATCGATGAACCGCATTGGCCGGCCACCGCCAGTGGCGTCGTACTTAGCTACCTTGCGGGCGAGCCGGAATGAGGCCATGCCCGCGGGCAGACGAATGTCGAGGTTGTGCGCGTCGGAGCGATGGTGCACCTCTCGACCGCGTGCCAGTCCGGGCTTCCGTCCCTCGGCTTTCCGCGTGCGCTGATACACAACACCGCCGAGCGACTGGACCAGGAACGTGACGTCATCGCGCAGGCGATCTGAAACCGTCGTGTACTGAACACGACACGTCCGACCTTCCTGCGTGACCGGTCCGCCGTCGGAATCGAACAGTCCCTGAAGAACTGCGAGCCGCACATCGAACGAATTGAATAGGTAGTCGCGGGGAATGAACTTGGTGGCCGACTTGGCACCGATAAGTCCCAGTTGGCGCATAGCGCCGGTCACTGGATTCTCGATCGTGATGACTTCGCCAGGACGTCTGATCCGGTTCAGGACATAATCGACGTCGGTTTTTCGGCGGGGCTCGATCCCGGGTATCAGTCGTCCGAGGGCTTCGGCAAGCTCAGGATCGGTCGTTGCGAATGTCGGGGTGGCTCGGCATGAGAAGCACCCATCGCCGAGGAGGAGACCAAGGGCGTATGAGTCCAACGGAACCGGTCTGGCGTCGAATTCAACTGGTGAACTCAACAGTGGCAACTCATAACGGTGCTGGTTCGCCGTCGTGCGGAGATTGCCGACCATCTCCTTCGTCTGGAGTACCCGGGCTGGCTTTCCTCGACGGCGATCCGAGCGGGTATAGACCGACCAAAGGTGGTCACCTGACGCGAGTGTCGATGATCCGTCCTGGGTGTAGACCCGGTAAATCTCCTTGAAGCCCTGAGGATATACGCCCAAGACCTCCGTTGGACGTCCGTCGGAACCGATGACGACGTCGCCAACCTGAAGGTCCCCAATCGCCTGGAAACCTCCGGGGGTCAACACCTTCGTAAATACCGGTTGCGCCCGGCCCCGCATAAAGGCCAGCGGTGCGACCTCAATAACCCCTGCGCTCATCAGCTTTGGGATCAGCTCGGGATCCATCATGTCGTGCAGCGCGTCGTACAGCGGGCGCAGATACGGGTCGATCTTCTCGTAGAGAGTGCCCGGCAGGAAGCCGAGGCGCTCGCCGGCTTCAACTGCCGGACGAGTCAAGATGATCCTGTTGACCTGTTTCCTCTGTAATGCGTTGACCGCCTTGGCCATTGCTAGATACGTCTTGCCGGTACCTGCAGGCCCGATGCCGAACACGATGGTGTGGGCGTCGATCGCGTCGACATAGCGCTTCTGGTTCAGCGTCTTCGGCCGAATCGTCTTGCCGCGCCGCGACAGGATGTCGAGCGTCAGCACCTCGGCGGGCGACTCGTCACCCGTGCCGGTGAGCATCGCTACGCTATGCCGCACCGCCTGGGGTGTCAGCGGCTGGCCGCTGGCAACGATCGCGATCAGTTCGGAAACCACCCGCTCGGCAAGCGCGACATCGGCGGGCTCACCGGTCATGGTGAGCGCATTACCGCGCACGTGAATATCGGCCGCCAGGATGCGCTCGAGTGCGCGCAGATTCTCGTCGGCGGAACCGAGCAGGCCCACGACGAGGTCGGGCGGAACATCAATGCTGCTGCGAACCGATTCGTCCGAGTCAGCGTTCTCGCTGGGCGTCACGTGGGACTTTCTGCCTGCTTTCTGGGGTCCTGGCCTGGTGGTTTGCTCTGGGATACCCATTTTACCGCCGGGCACCGACTCATCCCAATGCTTAACCGGCGCCGACCTCGGCAGACTCTCCCCTCACAGGTGCGCGAGCAGCCGCTCGGCGAATGCGTCGGGATGCTCCCGGTGCATGAAATGCCCGCCGCGAACTTCCTCGACGATGTAGTCGTTGTCGAACATTCGCGCGGCGGCCCGATAATCCGCAGGTGCAACGATCGGATCGTCGAGACCCGCAAAGACGACCGTTGGCACGGTGATTCGCGCCTTCAATGATTCGGTGGGGACAGGCGAGAGCTTTCGGTAGTAGCCGAACGCCGCGTTCAGGCTCGCAGGATGTGAGAAGCTCTCGCGGACGTCGTCGAATTCAGTTGACTCTGGGCGCCACTCCGGCGACCAACGCCGATAGATATCGGGAAGCGCAGCGAAGTCATTGCGCGCAAATCGCTTTGGCGCCCCTGGCATCTTATAAAGCGCGAAATGGCGGACGGCCCAGAGCTTTTTCAACGAGGGTTTGAGCGTCGCCGGGTGCGGGATGCCGATGACGAACAGCCTTCTGACCCGATCCGGATCGAGGCCCGCCGCGCCGTATGCCGCCGATGCTCCCCAATCGTGACCGATGATGACGGCGTCGCTGGCGCCGAGCGCGTCGATCAACGCCAGCGGATCGCGCGCGAGCGTCTCTTGATCCACGTCGCGATCCGGGACTCCGCTGGGGTGATATCCGCGCATGAACGGACTGACCGCCCGATATCCCTTTGCGGCGATGCGCGGGCGCAGGTCGTCCCAGGTGTGGGCGGTGTCCGGAAACCCATGCAGCATCAGCACAAGTGGTCCACTGCCCTCTTCGAGGTAGGCGAAGTTCAGCCCGTTCGCGTCGATGTGGTTGATCACGACCCCCACCTCCCGGTCAGCGCACCCAGCGCGCCCAATGCGACCGCCGCTGCCGTCGAAGTTCTTAGCACCGTCGGCCCAAGCTGCACGGGTGTCGCCCCGGCCGCCGACAGCGCAGCGATCTCGTCGTCGGCGATGCCGCCTTCCGGCCCGACGATGAGCAAGAGCGAATCCGCTTGAGCTACTGGCAGTTCCGTCAGCTTGACGGTGGCTGATTCATGCAATACCAGCGCGGTCGCGCCGTCGTCACGCACCCTCTGCACCAACTCGGCCGTCGACACCACGCCGAAGATGTGCGGAATGTACGGCCGTCGCGATTGGCGCGCGGCCGAGCGAGCCACCGCGCTCCAGCGGCGCAGGCCCTTATCGACCTTTTCCCGCCCGTCCCACCGCGCCACACAGCGTGAGGCCCGCCAGGCGAGAAACGCGTCGGCACCCGCCTCGGTGGCCAGCTCGATGGCGAGCTCGGAGCGGTCGGATTTAGGTATTGCCTGCACGACGGTGGCGGCGGGCGCGGTCGCAGTCACGATGCGGCGGTCCTGCACCCGCGCCGTGAGTCGGCCCTTGGCGACGTCTTCGACGACGCAGTGCGCCACGGCCCCGTCGCCGTCGCCAAGGTCGAGTTCTTCGCCGATGCGGATGCGCCGGACGTTGGCGGCGTGAAACCCCTCGTCGCCGTCGACGACCGCGAGCTCACCGACTTGGGGCAGCGCGTCGATGTAGAAGAGCGCGCGGATCACGGATGTCTAGCGGCCAGTGAAGGTTTCGCGCAACCGGCTGAAGAACCCGCTACCCGCCGACGAATTCTGGGTTGAGCGAACCTCGGCCACGTCACGAGCGGCGCGCTTTTCCTTCAGCTTGTGCAGCAGCTCGATGTCCTCGTGGTCGAGCCGCGACGGCACCACGACGTCGATGTGGGCGTGCAGGTCGCCGCGCACTCCTGAGCGCAGATGAGGCATGCCGTGGCCGCGCAGCGTGGCCACCGAGCCGGGCTGGGTGCCTGCGGGGATGGTGACTTCTGTCGGACCGTCGATGATCGCGTCGACGGTGACCGTGGTGCCAAGCGCGGCGTCGACCATCGGCACAGAGATGGTGCAGTGCAGGTCGTCGCCGTCGCGGACGAACACGTCGTGTGGCTTTTCGTGCACCTCGACGTATAGGTCGCCTGCGGGCCCGCCACCCGGGCCGACCTCGCCCTGGGCGGCCAACCGCACCCGCATCCCGTCGCCGACGCCTGCCGGGATCTTCACGCTGATGTCGCGCCGCGCGCGGATTCGGCCGTCGCCGCCGCAACGGTGACACGGGTCGGGGATGACCTCGCCGACCCCGCCGCACACCGGGCACGGCCGAGACGTCATCACCTGGCCCAGCAGCGAGCGCTGGACGGTCTGGATTTCGCCGCGCCCGCCGCAGGTGTCACACGCGACCGGCGTCGAGTTACCGTTCGTGCCCTTGCCCTGGCAGAGGTCACACAGCACCGCGGTGTCGACGGTCACTTGCTTGGTCACGCCGGTGGCGCATTCAGCCAGGTCGAGTCGCATGCGCAGCAGCGAGTCCGAGCCGGGCCGGACCCGGCCGATCGGGCCGCGCGAGGTTGTCCCACCGCCGAAGAAGGCCTCGAACACGTCGCCAAGCCCGCCGAATCCGCCGAATCCGTTGCCCGCTGCGGCGGCATTTTCGAGAGGGTCGCCGCCGAGGTCGACGATGCGTCGCTTCTCCGGGTCGCTGAGCACCTCGTAGGCGGCGCTGATCTCCTTGAACCGGGCCTGCGCCGCTTCGTCGGGGTTGACGTCGGGATGCAGTTCCCGGGCGAGCTTCCGATAGGCGCGTTTGATCTCGGTATCACTCGCGCCCCGGCTCACGCCGAGCATCCCGTAGTAGTCGCGTGCCACGCCAGACCTTTCGAAGCCGAGTTACCGGCTACCTAAGACTTCACCTATATAGAGAGCAACCGCAGCGACATTAGCGATAGTTCCCGGATAGTCCATCCGGGTGGGTCCCAATACGCCCATGCCGCCGTATACCTTGCCCGAACTTCCGTACGTGGTGCTCACCACCGAGGTGCCCACCATCTCCTCGGCCTCCGTCTCGTGGCCGATGCGCACAGTGACCTTCCCTGCCTGCTGCTGCGCCGCCAGCAGCCGCAGCACCACCACCTGCTCCTCAAGGGCCTCCAGCACCGGCCGCAGCGAACCGCCGAAGTCAGCGGTGTTGCGGGTCAGGTTGGCAGTGCCGCCCAGCAGCAGGCGCTCCTCGCTGTGCTCGACCAGCGACTCGACCAATACCGTCGCCGACCGGCCGATCGCGTCGGCGAGGCCGCCGTGACCGTTCAGGTTGGTCGCGAGATCTGAGACCGCGATGGATGCCGCGGTCAGTGCCTTTCCCTCAAGCGCCTGGCCGAGGGTGTCACGCAGCTTGGACAGCTCATGCTCGTCGATGGCGTCGCCCAGTTCGACGATGCGCTGGTCGACGCGGCCCGAGTCAGTGATCACCACCAGCAGCAGCCTGGCCGGCGTCAGCGCCACCACCTCGAGATGCCGCACGCTCGACGTGGAAAGCGTCGGGTACTGAACAACCGCGACCTGACGGGTCAGCTGGGCCAACAGGCGCACCGCGCGGCGCAGCACGTCGTCGAGGTCGACCCCGGATTCGAGGAACGACAGGATGGCGCTGCGTTCTGCGGCCGACAGCGGCTTGATGTCGTCCAGCCGGTCGACGAACTCGCGGTAGCCCTTCTCTGTGGGCACCCGGCCCGAGCTGGTGTGCGGCTGCGTGATGTAGCCCTCGGCCTCCAGAACCGCCATATCGTTTCGCACGGTCGCGCTGGAGACGCCGAGATTGTGCCGCTCAACGAGGGTCTTGGAGCCGATCGGTTCCTTGGTGGATACGAAGTCGGCGACGATGGCGCGCAACACCTCGAAGCGACGGTCATCGGCACTACCCACGTGTTCACCTCCCCCTCGCAATCAGTTGGCATTCATTTTACGGTTATCAACAGCGGCGATACCGCGCGAGAGGCTGTTCGCGTGGCGAACGGGCTGGTTGCGGCTAGCCTTTGGAGTGTGACGCCGCCGCCTGGGGGAAAGAACCAAGGGATAGCTGGGCGATGATTTTCAAAGGAGTCCGCGACGGCAGACCGTATCCGGAGCACGGTCTGTCACATCGGCAGTGGGCGCAGATCCCGCCCCGCCAGATCCGCCTTGACGAGTTGGTGACAACGACGACGGTGCTCGCGCTTGACCGGTTGCTCTCGGAGGATTCGACGTTCTACGGCGACCTCTTCCCTCACGCGGTGAAGTGGAAAGGCATCGTCTACCTCGAGGACGGGTTGCACCGCGCCGTGCGGGCGGCGCTGCGGAACCGGACGGTGCTGCACGCGCGGGTGTTCGATATGGATATGCCGGTCGCGCAGCACGCCTAAGGCGTTTCGACCCGCTGTGCAGGCCGGGTCAGCAGGACGACCGCGCTGAAAACCTGCCACGCCAAGATCGTGTAGACCGGCACCCGCTCGACGATCCCGATCGGCCCGTACTTGTATCCCCAGATGTTGTAGTTCGCGAGCGCCAGGAAAGCGGCGAATCCCGCCACGGCGAGCAGCAGCGACACGCCGCGGTACCACCACCTGGCGTCGACGATGCGGGAGACGTTCTTCGACCCGGCAATAATCGCCGCGTTGCCCCCGATGAATGCCAGCAACGCCCCTGCCTGGTGCCATTGCATGCCATCGCCCGCCGCAAGCGGCGAGCCACCGTGCACCGTCGCGACGAGGAAGAAACCGACCGCGGTCACCGCCGTGAAAATGAGGAAAACGAGGCCGCGCCGACCGGCGGCGCGCACCACTAAGACGGCACCGATGAACATCAGCACGCCTTGTAGATAGAAGGCCCCGTTCATCAGATACGCGTATCGGCCCCATTCGGGGACACCGAGCACGCTGATGTAGTGGTGGACATAGCTGTAGTGGCCCTTGATGTTGGACGCGGCCACCTTTTCGGCGACCAGATATCCGACCGCGGCGGCGATCCACAGGACGGCGGCCACGCGCGTGAGCTGCACGCGATTGGTGGTCTGTATCGCCGTCACATCAGTAACGGTAGGGCACGTCGGCTCAGTCGAGCGCCATTGCCTCACGAAGGCTGCGCGGCCGCATGTCGGTCCAGTGTTCTTCGACGTAGGCGAGGCAGTCGGCGCGGGTGCTCTCACCAAACACGACGCGCCAGCCCCCGGGGACGTCGACGAATGCCGGCCACAGGCTGTATTGGTCGTCGTCGTTGACCACCACGAAGAAGGTGCCGTTCTCGTCATCGAATGGGTTGGTGCTCATCACTTCTCCTGGTTGGTGGGTCGGCGGCAGCTCTGAATTCGGCGCCGAGTACGCGGTCCGACAGCAGCCCGAGGCAGGACAGGTTGGGGAAGCCGGGACCCTGGGTCAGCCCTGACAGCCCCGGCAGGAACAGTTTCGGCGTGACATCGGTGAGCGCGAGGTCATACCCGATGGCCTCCTGCAAGGAGTCGCCGGTCAACGGGCCGCCGAGGCCGAGTTCCAGCAGATCCAGTGCGTCCTGACCGAGCAACGGCACGAACCAGAGGCCGTCGGCACCGGACCCGTCGATCACCATGTCGAACCCGTGCACGGTCTCCAGGGCCTCGCTGCCGCGATTCGTGCTCAGCGTCAAGCGGATTCGGCCATCGCGGGTTACCGCGTGTGCGACCCTCCCCCGCAAATGCCGGATTCGGTCGTCGGCCAACAGCGCGTCCTGAACCCGCGCCGAGAACACGCCGCGGTCGGTGCGCGCCAACGCGTCTCGCCGCTCCACCAGCGAAAGGCTCGTCCAGCCAGTCGGATCGGAGAACAGCGTGTTCTCGAAGAAGCCCTCACCTCGGGTGAACAAGGTGACTTGCGGCGAGATGACGGTGATGGTCGAGACCCGATGGCGGAACAGCTCGTTGAGCATCGACGCGGCGGTTTCGCCGCCGCCGATCACCGCGACACGTTCGGCGGTGAGCATCTCGTGTTGGGCGGCGCGCTGCCAGAACTGCGCGATGGAGAGTACTCGCGGATTGCCGGGCAGGATCGAGCGCTCGGCCTGACCGGGTCCGGTGATCATCACGGCATCGGCGTGCACCGTCTGTTCTGCTGTGTGCAGCGCCCACTGTCGCCTGTCGACTCTGTCAGCGACCGAGATGCGGCTGACCTCACCGTCGATCACGGTCATTCCGACGTTGTCGGCCACCCAGCGCAGGTACTGACTCCACCGGCGATGCGTAGGCGCGGGGCGTCCGCGGTCCACCCATTCGGCGAACTGCCCCGTGCCGATCAGATACGACTGCCAGCTGTGCCGAGTCATCCGCTCGTCGAGTTCGGCGTTGCGGCGCGGCACGAGCGATGAGCGGTACGGGAATCCGACGTCCTTTTCAGGCCCGGTGCCCAACCGGTGTTGCCCGTCGGTCCAGCCGCCGTCGGCCTGCCAGTTGGCGGCGACCCCGCTGCGTTCGACGGCGACGACGTCGGGCACGTCGACGCCCATGTCGCGCAGTACGGCGGCCTTCGCGGCGACGGCGATGGCCTTGGCACCGGCCCCGAGAATCGCAAGTTTCGGAGCCGCTCCGGCGGCGACATGAGGATCGGCGTTCATGTCATCAAATCCAGCAGGGCGTCCTGCCATATCGACTGCAACGTCGCGACGTCGTCGTCGGACAGGATGCCGGGCAGCGTCCGCCACTGTGTCGCAAGGACCGGCGCGTCGGCATCGCCGAGCACCCCGGCGATGATCGTCAACTCGTAGCGAACCGCCACGCCGGGTTCTGGCAGCGCCGACACGTCGGCGAGCAGGTCCCGATCCAGCCGCAGCCCCTCGCCGCCGTTCCCAAAGTGCATGCGGCCCAGGTAGTTCAGCAGCAGTTGAGGTTCGGGGTGAGCCGTCAGTCGTTCAGCGGTGTCGGGCCGCAGATAGCGCAGCAGGCCGTAGTCGATACCGTCGCCGGGGATCGCGTCGATCGCCGCTTCGACGTCGCACAGGTCGGCCGACTGCACGCGGAGCGGGTACACGGCGCTGAGCAGTCCGACGGTGTCGGATGTGTCGGCGTCGGCAGTGACGGTGTCGGCCCTGCCGTGCGTCTCGATGGCGAGCAGCGGAGCGCAGGGATGCTGACCGCGGTTTCGGCGCCACTGAGTGACCATGCGCGAGGCCGCTGCCGCCAGCAGATGAGTGATCGGCTGCGCAGCGCCAAGCAGCCGGGCGGTCAGGTCCGGATCCGTCGCACACACGTGACGGCCAAATCACCGGCGCGGTCGATGTCCGGACGGATCCGGCGCGCACCCAGATCTGGGTCGTCGCCGTCGAGTTGGGCCAGCCAGTAGTCGCAGCTGTCCAGGTGTTCGGCACGCTCGGTGAGCAGCCGCGACCACCGTCGATGGCTGGTGTGCTCGCGCACGGGCGCCGGACGGCGGCCCGCCGCGAGCGCGTGCCAGGCGGCGTCGAGCTCACCGAGGACGATGCGCCACGATGCCGGGTCCATGGCCAGCACGTGCGCCGTGAGCACCAGCACGCCGGCGTCACGCAGCCAGACCGCGTCCAGCAGCACACCGTTCTCCGGGTCGAGCCGGTCCACCGCCAAGCGCGCCGTGCTCGGCGACGGCTTCGCCCCCTCGCCGCTCACCGCGATCTCGGTGAGCGCAACCGCACCGTCGTGTTCGACCCAATGTCATCGTGTCGCGGTCGAGCCGGCTTCGCAGCACCTCGTGGCCGTTGACGACGGTCTGCAGCAGGGTTTCCAACTGCTCACGGGTGATGCCGTCGGGCAGCCGGATGGCTTCCGTCTGCGCCAGCCGCCGCGGGTCGCCGTATTCGTAGAGCCAGCGTGCGTTGGACAGCAGCGTGATCGGACCGTCGCCACTCTCCGTCTCGACCGGGGGTGCGAGACTTACCGATCTTCGCCTTCGGTTCGATCGCCGCGGCGAGCTCGCGGACAGTGCCGCATTCGAGCATCAGCCGGGCCCGCAGCGCGATGCCACGCTGACGCGCCGCCTGCACGACAGACAGCGCCACGATGCTGTCAAGGCCTTGGCGCCGACGAAGTCGGCGGTGACGTCGATATTGTCGGATTGCAGGATCTCGGCCATCAATTCGGCCAGCGCGATCTCGGTCGCGCGTTTCCGGCTCGGTGCAGCCAGATTCTGCCATCGCCTCCGCATCGAGCGCCGCCAAGGCGGCCTCGTCGACCTTGCCGTGCGACGTCAGCGGCATCTCGTCGAGGACGACGATGCGGTGCGGAACCATGTAGCGCGGCAACCGGCCTGCCACCATGCGGCGCAACTCGTTTACCGTCGGCGCCGGCGCGCCGAGTCGCTCACCGTCAATAGGCACCCGCCGCGGACCGCTGTGCCGTTCGTGCACCGCGACGCTGCGCATGCCGCACCCCGGGATTCTGTGCGAGCACCGCCGCGATCTCACCGGGTTCCACCCGGATGCCGCGAATCTTCACCTGCGCGTCGGATCGTCCGAGGTATTGCAGCGAGCCATTGGCCTGGCGACGCACCAGATCACCGGTGCGGTACATCCGTTCCCCGCGGACAAACGGGTCGGCGATGAATCGCTGCACGGTTTCGGGTGCGCGGTTCAGGTAGCCGCGGGCCAGTTGGGCGCCGCCGAGGTACAGCTCCCCCGCGACGCCGTCGGGTAGCGGGCGCAGCGCGGAGTCCAACACGTAGCCGCGGCTGTGACTGGTCGGCTGCCCGATCGACGGCTCGTCGTGGTCGGTCGATGGCAGCCACCACCGCCTCGACCGTGGTTTCGGTGGGGCCGTAGCAGTTGAAGGCCGTCATTCCGGTGCTGGCGCACTGGGCGCGGATGAAGGTCCAGGAGCTGCCGCCGAGTGCTTCACCGCCCAACGCGAGCACGGCCAGGGGTACCCGGGTCAGCAAACCCGCTGACCTCAATTGAGCAAACATCGACGGGGTGGTGTCGATCATGTCGACACCGTGCCCGGCGATGGCAGCGACCAGCGCCTCGGCGTCGGTTTGGGTGTGTTCGTCGACGACGTGCACGACGTGGCCGTCGAGCAGGGCCACCAGCGGCTGCCAGGCCGCGTCGAAGGCGAACGACCAGGCGTGCGCGATGGTCAGCGGACGGCCCAACCGGGCCGCCGCCGGTCGAAGCACATGGTCCAGATGATCGTCGGCGTAGGCACCGACCGCCGCGTGAGTCCCGATGACCCCCGTGGGTTCTCCGGTTGTCCCCGAGGTGAACACCACGTAGGCGGCGTGCCGGGGATCGACCTCGACAGGCTGGAATTCGCCGACTCCGTCGCCGGCGAAGTCGTCGTCGATGACGATGGTGGCACCGCTTTGCCGCAGAATCGAATTCACCCGTTCCGCGGGCATTCCCGGCTCCAGCGGCACGTAGGTCGCCCCGGCCTTCAATGCTGCCAGGATCGCCACGACGTACCGTGGTCCGCGGGAAAGCCGGATGGCCACCGGCGTTTCCCGCTGCCGCGCCGCGTGCCACCAGCGCGCCGGCGAGTCGGTTGGCGGCGTCGTCGAGCTCGCGGTAGCTCAGCGTGCCGTCCGCCCATGTCACTGCCGGGCTGTCGGGTATGCGCGCGGCAACCGCGGCGAACCGGGTGTGAATGCTCTGCGCTGTCGCGGGTTTCGCCGAGCCGGCGCCAAGCGGCGCGGCTTCGTCAGCCAGCAGCACGCTGACCTCACGCAGCGGTCGCTCCCACTGTTGCAGCAGTTGCCCGGCGGTGGCCAGCAGCCGCTGGCCGAGCGTGGCCGCGGTGGTGTTTCCGATCGCGCCGTCGATGACTTCGACCATCAGGACCAGTTTTTCGTCGGCCATATGCGCGGCGAGCACGATCGGAAAATGGGTGAGGCTCTCCACCGCCGCGGGGCGGAAGGTGACGCCGGTGCCGGCCAATTGGTCACCGCCGGACATGCCACCGGTCGGGAAGTTTTCGTAAACCAGCAGGGTGTCGTACATCTCGCCGACACCGCCCATCGCGCGCAGCTCCGCATGACCCAGGTAGCTGTGTTCGCGCAAGATCGCTGAATCACGTTGTACGGCAAGGCACTGGCCGCCAACCGGCGCCGAGGCGTCCAGGCGCACCCGCAGCGGGACAGTGTTGATGAACAGCCCGACCATGGTCTCGACCCCGGCCAGCTCGGCGGGCCGGCCGGACACGGTGACACCGAAGACCACTCGTCGCGGTCGGTCAGGCGTGACACGATGGTCGCCCACGCCATCTGGAGCAGCGTGTTCAGCGTGACGCCGCGCGCGCGAGCGCCCTTGACCAGTCGCTCGGTGGTCTCGGTATCGAGCTGCAGCTCGGTGCTCTGCGGCAGACGCGTCGACGTGCGGGCGGCGTCCTCTCCGCCGAACGCGGCAGCCAACAGCGTCGGGCCGGTCAGGCCGGCGAGGTGCTCACGCCAAACCCGTTGGCTGGCCT
Organism: uncultured Actinomycetota bacterium; assembly: GCA_963766465.1. Classification (GTDB taxonomy): domain Bacteria; phylum Actinomycetota; class Actinomycetes; order Mycobacteriales; family Mycobacteriaceae; genus Mycobacterium. Next base: position 334,011 of record CAVXZT010000004.1, on the reverse strand, counting down.
GCTGATCGCGGCCGGCGAGCCAGCCGATGTAATCGCGGTACGGCCGGGGCGCGACCGGCAGAGCGCCGAGGTCGCCGCCGGCGCGGTACAGGATCATCATTTCGGTGACGAACACCGGCAGCGACCAGCCGTCGATCACGATGTGGTGGGCGGTGATCACCAAACGCCATCGCGCATCAGGTAATTCGATCAGCAGAAACCGGAGCGCCGGCAGCCGCTCGAGATCGAAGGCCGTCGCCGCTCATCGAGTTCGATCGCGTCGATGTCCGCTTGGTCGCGGTGACATCGCGCCACGGCAAATCGACTCGCGACGGACGATCTGCACCGGGCGGGCGATCCCCCGGCTGAAGAAGCTCGCCCGCAGATTTGGGTGCCGGATCAACATCTTGGCCGCCAGTCGCGGAGCAACGCGACATCCAGCGAGCCGTAGATGTCAGCGGCCATGCCGATCACGTACGGATCGTCGGCGGGCTGACCCTCGGTGAATTCGGCCAATGCGGTCAGCGAATACAGGCCCTCCTGAAGAGGACTGAGCGCCATCACGTCCTCGATGTCGGGGGCTTGGGCCTCCGTCGCCGTCATGAGGGGGTTCCGTCCCGCGATGGTGTGGACCACAGCTGCGTCACCGTGGCCAGGTCTGTCGACCGACAAGACCGGACGCCGCTCATCGGTCTCGAACCGGGCCGTGTCTTCCACGGGGCCGGCGCGGTCACCCCTGTCCGCCGAAAGCGCGTCGATCGCCGAGGCCGCTGCTCGACCGTTGGGTGCTCGAACACCATCCGCGAGTACAGTGGAGATAGGCCTCGACGGCCCTTGCCCGCGAAGACAATTGGACCGATAGGATGCTGTCTCCGCCGAGCGCGAAGAAGTCGTCATAGCGGCCGACCTCGTCGACGCCGAGCGACGTCTGCCGAGCATCTCTGCCAGACGCGTGCTCGGTGTCGCGGTGCTCGGCGGTTCCGATCGCACCGGCGCGGCCGGCGTTCGAGGTTGTGCGTCCATCGGTGCCGAGTCCGCGACACCTCCAGCCGGCCGTCCTCGGTCCAGCGTGCGCGTTCGCCGGCTGCGGCGCAAACTAGCGATATCGAACCCGCACGGCACCCCGCGTACGTGGACGTCGCCGATGACGCCGACCGGGACGGGTTGCAGCAGATCGTCGAGGACGTGGACCTGCGTTGCGCCTCGGCTCCAGCCGTCCAGGATTCGTTGTTGCCTCTCGTCGGCATCGGTGATACCGACATTGCGCAGACTCTGATCTGATGTCGTCGGCGAACTCGGTGACGACCCGGGTCAGCCAGCCGGCCACCCGTTCGATGGTGTTCCGCTCGTACAATTCGGTGCGGAAGATGAGGTGCCCGTTGAAGCCGGTCCCGTCGGACCCGTCGGTGCCGAAGAAGTTGACGCTCAGATCGGCGTGCGCCATGTCGAACACCGGGTCCAGCGACGTGCATACCGTGTCCCCCCCTGGTCGCCGTCGACGACTCGATGATTCGCGTGGCGGGCAGGTGGTCGCGGACATGGACGATGACCTGAAACAGCGGGTTACGCGACAGTGATCGCACCGGGCTCACACTGTCGACCACCCGATCGAACGGCAGGTCCTGATGCGCGTAGGCGGCCAACGCGGTCTCACGCGCCCGGGTCAGCACGTCGCGCAGCGTAGGGTTGCCCGTTAAGTCGTTGCGCAGCACCAGAATGTTGACGAAGAAGCCGATCAGCTGATCCAGCTCGGCCTCGCTGCGACCGGCAACCGGTGTGCCGAGCGGGATGTCGACGCCACTTCCCGCCTTATGCAGCACCACAGCGACGGCAGCTTGCAACGCCATGAACTCGGTGACGCCCAACTCACGGCAACGCTCGGCAAGCTTGACCCGGGTTGCCGCGCCGATGCTGAAGGTCACCGATTCACCGTCGCCGCTGGGCAGTGGCGGGCGCGGGAAGTCGGGTCGCAACCCGCTGTCCTCCGGAAGTCCGGCCAGCTGGCCGGTCCAGTAGGCGCGTTGGTCGGCGGCGACCGCGGATTCCTGGCCGCCCGGCTCACCCAGGAACTCACGTTGCCAGGCAGCGTAATCGGCGTACTGAATGCGCAGCGGCGCCCACGACGGAGCTTCGTCGTCGCGGCGGGCCCGGTAGGCGGTCATCACATCGGCGAACAGCACTCCGGCCGACCAGTGGTCGGAGGCGATGTGGTGGACGACCAGCGACAGCACGTGCTCGCCCGTGTCCCCGGTGTCGAGCACCGCGACCCGTATCGGCCATTCGCGATCCAGTTCGAAACAGTGCCGGCGCTCGGCCCCGAGTTGTTCCTGCAACCACCGTTCACCATCGCCGGTAGCGCGCCGCACCGTCAACTCGGCGACCGGGCCGACAACCTGGTACGGAATTCCGTCGTCGTCAACGTATGTGGTGCGCAGGATTTCGTGGCGCGCGACGACATCGCCGACCGCCGCGATCAACGCGTCGATGTCCCACGGCCCGGTCAGCCTGGCGGCGAACGGGATGTTGTTCACCGGGCTCGGACCGTCCACGCGGAAGGCGAACCAGCTCCGAAGTTGCGAAGCCGACAGTGGCAGCGGCTCGTCGTGGGTGGTCGCGACGAGCTTGGGCCGCGCCTGGCCGCGGGTACCGGCACGCAGGTCGTCGACCCGCTCGGCCAACGATCCCACCGTGCCGAGCTCGAAGACATCGCGGATGCCCAACTCGACGCCGCATTCCGAGCGAATGGCGGTGACCAGCTTGGTGGCCACCAACGAGTGACCGCCGAGGTCGAAGAACGAATCGTCGACTCCGACTCGGTCATGACCCAGCAGCTCGGAAAACAGTGCGGCGATTCGGCGTTCGGTGCCGGTGGACGGGTCGCGGTATTGCGCCTTGGCCATGATCTCCGGCTCCGGCAGCGCCGCGCGGTCGATCTTGCCGTGCGCCGTGATCGGGATTTCGTCGATCACCACATAGGCCGCCGGGGTCATGTATTCCGGCAGCGCGGCGGCAACCCGGGCGCGGATCCGCTCGAGGTCGACGGTGTCGTGGCCGGCACCGTCGACCGGAGTCACGTAGCCCACCAGGCTCTTACCCAGCCCCGGGAGGTCGCTGGCCACCACGACGATCTGCCCGACGCTGGGGTCGACCGAGATCGCGGCCCGACCTCGCCCAGTTCGATCCGGAAACCGCGGATCTTCACCTGTTCGTCGGCGCGGCCGACGAACTCGATGTCACCATCGGCGTTGCGGCGGGCCAAGTCCCCGGATCGGTACAGCCGGCCGCCCGGCGTGAACGGGTCGGCGACGAAGCGTTCGGCGGTCAGACCGGGCCGCCGGTGGTAGCCGCGCGCCACATGTGTCCCGCCGATGTAGATTTCGCCGATCACCCCGACCGGGACCGGCTGCAAAGCGTCGTCGAGCAGGTGTATCTGGGTGTTGATCTTGGGCCGGCCGATCGGCACTACGCGGGTGCCTTGGGCGCCCTCGACCGGGTAGCTGGTGGCGTTGACGATGGTCTCGGTGGGCCCGTAGAAGTTGTAGAGCAGCGCGTCGAAGGTGGCGTGAAACTTGTCCGCGATCTCGCCGGGCAACGGCTCGCCGCCGATCGGTACCCGGCGCAGTGTGCGCCACTGGTTGACGCCCGGCAATGACAGGAACAGTCCGAGCAGGGACGGGACGAAGTGCATCGAGGTGATGCCTTCGCGGCGTACAGCTCGGTCAGGTATCCGATGTCGCGCAGACCGTCCGGGCGCGGGATGACCAGTCGGGCACCACAGATCAGCGTTCCGAAGATCTCGCCGATCGACACGTCGAAGCTCGGTGAGGCCACTTGAAGTAGGCGGTCGGTCTCGTCGACGCGATATTCGTCGCCGAACCAGACGAAGTATTCGGCGATCGGCGCGTGCGGCACCGGCACACCTTTGGGAGCCGGTGGAGCCCGAGGTGTAGATCAGGTAAGCGGTGTTGCCCGGACTCAACGGACGGACCAGTTCGGCTCGGCTCGGTCGGCCGGGTAGCCTGCAGATCGGTGACCGGTTCGCGCAGAATGAGTTTCGCTTGGGCGTCGCCGAGGATGAACGTCAGCCGGTCTTCCGGATAAGTCGGGTCGACGGGCAGGTAGACAGCTCCGGCTTTGAGGATACCCAACGCGGTGATGACCAGTTCCGGCGATTTGTCGAGCAGCACCGCCACCCGGTCTTCGGTGCCGACGCCTTGCTCGATCAGCCAGTGCGCCAACCGGTTTGCCTCTCGTTCGATCTCGCGGTAGCTGTACTGCCGACCTTCGTAGACGACCGCGACGGCATCCGGTGTCATGGCGGCGCGCCGTGCAACCAGGGCCGGAAGCGTGCTGGCCGGGGTTGCTGAAGTCCTCACCGGCCGACACGCGACGCAGCCATCGGCGTCCGCGTCGCTCATCAGTCCGCACGCGGACAGCGTGGTGTCCGGGTTCGCGAGCGCGTGATCCAACAGGACGCCGTAGTGCCGCAGCAGTTGGTCCACCAGTGGACGGTCCAGAACTTCGACCAGGTATTCGGCTTCGACTTCCGCACCGCGGCCCGAGCCGTCCAGCTCGATCATCAGGCCGAGCGGCAACTGGCTGAAATGGCCGCGCAATTCGGCGCGCTCGCACCGCACGCCGGGCGGGCTGAAGCCGCCGCCGTCGGCCTCACGTAATCCGAAGCTGACCCGCGTCATTCGCTCGGCCCCGTGTCTGCGGTCGGGGTTGGAGGCGCGGACCAGCCATTCCAGGTCGACGCGCGAGTGCGCCAGCGCGCCGACTGCGCTGTCCCTGGTCTGCGCGAGCAGTTCGCGGAATGTCAGCTGCGGCTCGGGGCGCATCCGCATCACCAGGGTGTTGCCGAAGTAGCCGATCACGTCCTCGGTCCCGGCGCCGCGATTGAGCACCGGGGTGGCGACGAGGAAGTCGGACGCGTGGGTGTAGCGATGAACCAGCGCGCCGAACGCCGCCATCAACACCATGTACGGGGTGGCTCCGGTTTCCCGGGCGAGCGCGGCGGCGCGGTCGATGGTCTCCGCCGACAGCCGCGCCGTGGCACGCTGGGCGCGCCAGGTGCTGGGGACCACCGAGCCGTTCGGACCGGGAACTTCAAGCGGCTCGGGCAGATCCGTCATCAGCGAGCGCCAATAGGCCAGATCTTCGTCGCTGCTGCGCACCGGGTCCCCCGCGACGGCGGTGACCGGCCCGGCCGCGGCGGCCGCCCGTCGGTGTAGGCGCGCACGAGGTCGGTGAAGAACGGCGCCCAGGAACCGTCGTCCCAGGCGATGTGGTGAGCGGTGAACAGCAGACGTCAGCTCGTCAGCGCCGACCCTCGCGGCCTCGACCCGCAATGGCGAGTCCTCGGTCAGGTCGAACGGCTGCCGGAACTGACGCTGCGCCAACACTTCCAGTCTGCAGCCGGCGGGCCTGCTCGGCAAGGCCGGACAGGTCATGCTCGGCCCAACCCGGCCGCAGATCGTCATGGATCACCGGATACGGATCGCCGGCATTGTCGGTCTCATACGTCGTGCGCAGCACCGGGTGGCGCAGCGCGACGGCGTCGACCGCCCGGTGCAGCCGTGCGACGTCGACGTCGCCGGTGACGCGGTAGGAGACACAGATGTTGAGCAGCGCACCGTCGGGGTCGACCGACTGCACGAACCACATCCGGCGCTGACCATCGGACATCTCCGGTCACTGCTCGTCGCCCTCGGCGGCGTTCGCCGCCGGCGGTCGGGCCAGACCACGCTCGGCGATCTTGCGGCGCAACAATTCCAGGCGCTGCGCGTCCAGCGTGTCCAAGCCGGTGGTGTCAGTCACGCGTGGATTCCAACCTTCCCCATGTCCTGGCCGTTGGCCGAGGCCGCGCCCAGGACTTCGATCAATTCGTTGACGGTGATTCCGCCGAGCATCCGCGCCACCGGAGCCGAGTGCCCCACGGCTCGGCGCAGTCGCCTCGCAGGTCGAGCGCCAACAGCGAGTCCAACCCGAGGTCGATCAGCGACGCGGTCGGTCCATCGACACCGATCGTCCAAGTGCAGCGTTGCCGCGAATTCGGGTACGACTTCGACGAGCGGACGCCGTCTCGACTTCTGGGTGCCTCGGCGTCCTCGCTGTCCGCGGGCAGATAACGGCATCGGGATCCCCTGGCTTTCGAAGAAACCCGGAGCCGGTCGAAGTCCGCCTCGAAGATCAGCGGGTCGCGACGAACCGGCCGAGGCGGCGTCATCGCCGAATTCCGGTCGCATCGCGATCAGTCCGGATCGCTCGGTGCGGGCGATCTCCCCGCGACGACTCCGGCGTCCTGCCAGAGGCCCCAGCGGATCGCCGTGCAGTCCAGCCCCTTCGAGCGCAGTTGGGCAGCCAGCACATCGAGTAGCCGATTGGAAGCCGCGTATGCGGCGTGACCGTGACCGCCCCAGACCCCGAACACCGACGAACAGGCCAGGATTCGGCATTCCGGCAGCAGCGGCCAGACGTCGGTCATCGCCGCCAGACCCGCCACTTTCGCACCGCACACCGCCGCTACGTCGGCACCGGTGAGCTCGCGCGCAGGGGTGCGGAGGCGGTTCCCGCGGTGTGGATCAGTAGCGATGCGCCGTCGCCGGCGCAGTCCTCGGCGACGGCGGCCACCGCAGCCCGGTCGGTGATGTCGCACTCCGGTGCGACACTTCGACATGATGCTGCCCGGCAAGTTCCTTCAGCGTCTCGGCTTCGATACCGTTGCGGCTCAACAGGATGATTCTGCGAGCGCCACGCTCGATGCAATACTGCGCGTAGCGCAGGCCGATAGCACCGCTGCCACCGGTGATCACCACATTGTCCAGCGTGGCGGCGCCCAACGTGCGGATGGCCAACGACCCAGAAGACTCCCGCAGGGTACGGACGTAACGCCGCGGCGATCCATGATCAGACGCGCCAACACCGTTGCCGCGCAGCGCCATCACGCCGGGCTCACCGAGCAGCACGTCGAGGATGGCGGGCGCGCGCTGCGTGTCGACATCGCCTGAGCGAATGTCAGACTTCCGAACGCCTGCTCACCGAACTCGAAGCCGACGCTGCGGTGCATCGCGGCCAGGGCTGCCTGTGCCGGTCGGACGTCCGTGTCGTCAACATGGATTCGCTCGCCATCAGCGGTCAGCAGCCACACCGTTCGGCATCGCGGACCGATGACCGCGCGTAGTCGGGCAGTCCCGCGTCGGGTCGGCCGGCCAGCTCTTATCGACGCGTCGGCCACGTCGAGCTGATCAAGCGCAGGAGCGATCACCGCGACGACCTCTGCGTCGCTGGGCGATAACAGTTCACAGCCGGTGTGCGTGCGATCGTGTCGGTCAACAGCTGAGCCAGCGCCGCGCCGGTCGCCGACAATCGCAATACCGCACGGCATCCCACCGTGTGCGGTCGGCGACGTCGCGGGCTGCCAGTCCTCGACGGCGATGGTCAAAGGGTCGCGCGCTGTGGAGCCGACTTGGTCGACGGTTCCGCAGCGACCCAGAGATGCACGGCACGCATGGGCGCGTTGGGGAAGCCGCGCAACGGAGGGCGGACATCGGCTGGAAGTGTGTCGGCCCAGCGATAACCCGGGTCGGCGGCGGCCACAGCTGCGACGTTCGCGGAGAACATCTCGGTGATCGCGTTGTCGCGATGACCTGAACCCACGACTAAGCGCCGACTCGTCATCAACCGATTCGACCACCGGGTACAGCAGTGCGGGGTGCGCGGACATCTCGACGAATGTGTCAGCGCCGCACTTTTGGGCAACCCCAGCACCGCGCGATCGAACCGTACTGTGCTGCAGAGGCTTTCATACCAATACTGTCTGAAATCTGCGTCGCCGGTTACTTCGGCGCCAGTTGCGGAGCCGACAAACGCCACCGGCCCGTCCTGAAATGCAGAGTCGGGCAGCAGCTCGGCCATTTCGGCTGCCAGCGGCCGCAGTGCGCTGGTGTGGCCCGGATAATCGACGGTGAGGTGATGGGTGAACAGGCCGCGTTGCTGTGCCAGCTAGTCAACAATGACACCACGGCGTCGTGGTCACCCGACACCACCGTCGAGGACGGCCCGTTGACCGCGGAAATCTCCAGCCAGCCAGGTGCTTCGTCGATCAGTATCCCGGGCTTCGTCGAGTCCGACGCCGAGGACAGCCATCGCGTATCGACCCGTCAATCGGTCGACGGCCGCGACGCGGGCCCCCACCAGAGTGACCGCGTCGGGCAACGAGATCTTCTCGGCAACATAGGCCGCGGCGATTTCACCGAGGCTGTGCCCGATGGTGACGGCGGGCGCACGCCGCATGATCGCCACTGCTGAGCCAGGGCGACCGCGTGCACGAACTGGGCGCCCTGGATCTGGGTTCTCGACCAGTTCTGGTCGTCTTCACCGCACAGGTACGGCAGCGGCGACGGAAACCCGGCCGCCGCGAACGCCGCTGCGCAGCGGTCGGCCTCAGCGCGATACGCGGCAAGCCGTTGGTAGGCCGCTGTTCCCATCGACTGCCACTGATTTCCCTGGCCGGGAAACACGAAAGCGACCGTCGGAGCAGCACTCGTCGATGACCCGGTCACCAGCGGATGGTCTTCCCGCGCACCAGCGCGGACAAGCCCGCCGTCAGTTCGGCCCGGTCTGCGGCCCGCAGCACTGCGCGGTGCCGCCGTATCCGGCGCAACCGCAGCAGGGTGGACGCGACGTCGATGGTTGGATCGTGATCGCCGTCGAACCGGTCCAGGAAATGCAGGATCGCCTGTGCGTCTTGACTGATCAGGTTTTTGTCGTGCGCCGAGAGCAATACCGGCACCCGGCCGTCGGGCAATGCTTGCGCCAGCATCACGCGACCTCGGGAAGCGAGACGATGACGTGCGCATTGGTACCGGCGATGCCGAATGCCGACGTGGCCGCCACCCGACGCCCGTCAATCGCGGGCCACGGCGTCAAGGTCGCAGCGAGGCGCACACCCTGTTTGTCCCATTCGATTTCGGGGCTGGCGTCCGCAGCGTGCAGCGTCGCCGGTATCGCAGCGTGTTCGGCCGCGACCAGAACCTTGGCGAGCCCCAATGCGCCGCTGGCGGCTAGCGCGTGCCCGAGGTTGGATTTCACCGATCCCAATAGTGCGCCGCCGCCGGGTTCGGCGCCGCTGTAGGTCTGTGCCAGCGACTGCAGTTCGGTGCGATCACCGAGCCTTGTCCCGGTGCCGCGCCCCTGACATGCCGACGTCTTCGGCCCGGATTGGGCCTCGCTCATCGCACGGCGGAAGAGTTTGACCTGGGCGGTGCCGCTGGGTGCGCTCAGACCCGCACTGCGGCCATCGTGGTTGACGGCGGTGCCGAGAACTTCGGCGAGAATCTGCCGTCCGTCGCGTTGTGCCGCCGACTTCCGTTGCAGCACAAAGACTGCCGCGCCCTCCGACCAGACGGTGCCGCTAGCCTGGGCGCTGTAGGCACGGCAGTGCCCGTCGTCGGAGAGGGCATGTTGCTTGGAGAACTCCACAAAGAATCCGGGTGATCCCAGCACGTTGACTCCGCCGGCCAATGCCAGGTCGCAGTCGCCGTCCTGCACAGCGCGCACCGCGGCGTGAAAGGCGACCAGGGCCGACGCACACGACGAGTCGATGGTCACTGCCGGACCCGTCGATCCCAACGTGTAAGCGACCCGCCCGGAGATCACGCTTAGGGCCGTTCCGGCGAGCAGGTGTCCGCTGTACTGGAAAATTCCGCCACGCGGTCCGTACCCGGTCGCCGACGCGCCGAGATAACAACCCAGATCATGGCCGGCCATATCGTCCGGATTGATGCCGCTGTTCTCCAGAGCTCGCCAGCACACCCGAAGTGCCACGCGCTGTTGAGGATCCATCACAACGGCCTCGCGCGGTGAGATCCCGAAGAACTCCGGATCGAACGTCGTAGCGCGGGTCAGGAAACCGCCGCAGTCGTGAATCTCTTTGAAGCCGCTGCGCCGTGAACCGGCGAACAACTCGCCGACCGCCCAGCCACGATCGGCGGGAAACGGGCTCACGCTTCGCGTCCGTGGGACAGCAACTCCCAATATCCCTCGGCGGTATCGATGCCGCCGGGCGCCTTGATTGCCATACCGACAATCACTATCGGGTCAACGGCGGCGTCGACTCTGTTGTCAGCCATTGGCATTCACCTGCGCAGCGACGGCGTCGATGTGGTCGTCGAGGTAGAAGTGACCGCCGTCGTACCAGGGACAGGTCGAACGCACCCGCAGTGGGCTTCCCCACAGCTCCAGATTGGCGTGGCTGACACGATGATCATCGCGGGCGCCGAGCGCGGAGATGTCGGCCCCGATGCGGACGTTCGTGTCGCAGGTGTACCGGTTGACCGCCTGGTAGTCGGATCGGATTGCGGTCACCAGCAACTCGGCGAACTCGGGGTCGGCGAGCAGATCGGCATCGGTCCCGCCGAAGTCGGTCATGTCCACGAGCAGTTCGTCGTGGCTGGTGGGCAGGTCGGGTTTGGCCTCGACGGCACACGGGGCGGGGGCCGCCGAGGCCCACAGCCGCTCTACGGTGGCGCCGCGGGATTCCGCGATCCTGGCGAACTCGAATGCGACGACAGCGCCCATACTGTGACCGAAGAGCCGCAACGGCGCCACCTGACGCCAGGGACCGGCTACGAACAAACTGCGCGCGAGGTCTTGGACGTTGCGGGCGGCGGGCTCGCTGAGTCGGTCGGCACGCTGCGGATACTGCACGATGTAGACGTCACCACCGCCGGCGGCCATCGCGGTCGCCAACTTGCGGTAGCCGGTTGCCGCGCCGCCCGCATGTGGGAACACGACGGTGACGCCTTGCGCTCCCTCGCCCCGGCCGGGTACCCGCTTGATCCAGGGTGGGAATTCTTTCTTCTGCACCGAGGTCAGGTTATCGAAAATCATTGCACTGCTTCATTTCGGCGATCGCCGCCACGACATGTCCGGGCTCCATGCCGATGACTTCGAGGTACAGCTCGGCGACCTGCTCGAGCCGGGCGGGGTCGGTTTCGCGGCGGATGAGCACTCGGCCAACGCGGCGACGGTTCGAGTGGCGAAGATGTCGGCGACAATGGCGTCCGGGGTGTCCAGCCAGGCGCGGATGCGTGCGACGGCTTGTGTCGCCAGCACCGAGTCGCCGCCCAGCGCGAAGAAGTCGTCGCCGACCCCGACCGGCTCGACACCAAGCACATCGCCGACGATCGCCGCGATCGCGGATTCCACCGGTGTCGACGGCACGCGGTGTTCGTGTGCAGTTCGAATCGGCCACCGTCGCCATCAATTGCCCGACGACGACGCGTCGGTCGATTTTGCCTGCGAGCGTGAACGGCATGTGATCCACGAGGACACGTGCTGCGGAATCATGTGTGCGGGAAGGAGTTCAGCCATCGCCTGAGTGCACCGTATCGGCGGTCAGCTGTGGATCGTCGGCGTGAATGGCTGCAGCGAACACCTCGCTGCCACCCTCGCGGGGACCATGGCCGCGACTGCGATCGACACGCCGGATCCGTCGCAGCGCGGCCTCGACTTCGCCGAGTTCGACGCGGTAGCCGCTGATCTTCACCCGGTGGTCGGCACGACCGACGAACTCCAGGCGCCGTCCGGCCAGTACCTGGCCAGGTCGCCGGTGCGGTACCAGGTTCGGCCGTCTGGCGACGAAACGCTCGGCGGTCAGGTCCGGGACGCCCGCGGTAACCCCGCGCGACGCCGCGCCCGGAGATCCACAGTTCGCCGGCGACCCAGTCGGGGCAGTCACCGCCGGTCGTTCACGACCCGGCACGCGTTGTTCGGCAGCGGACGCCGAACGGCAATGCGGTCAATCGGGCGAGAGTTCGTCAAGATCGCCGACCTCGAAAATGCGTGGCGTGTGTTGCGGTTTCGGTCGCACCACCCAGTCCGGCGAAGCGCACCCGGGCGCATCGGCGCGCAGGCGGCGGACCACCTCGGGTCGCACCCAGTCGCCCCCGGTCGGCACCACCCGGACCGACGACAACCGTCCCGCACCGACCTCGGTCAGCATCTCCAGCCAACCGGGCATGAAGTGCAGCACCGTGACGTCGTGGGCGTCGATGAGCCGGGCCCACGCGTCGGGATCGCGCCGCTGCGCTTCGTCGACCACGACGACCGAGCCACCGGTCCGAAGGTGACGAAGATGTCCATCACCGAGATGTCGCCCTCGAGCGTGGACAGGGCGAGGCAGCGGTCCGAGGGCCCGATGTCGAAATGCTCCGCGATGAATTCCACGGTGTTCATCGATGCCGCGTGGGTGACTTCGACGCCCTTGGGCTCACCGGTCGAGCCCGAGGTGAACAACACGTAGGCAAGCGCGGTGGGATCGGTTGTCGCGGGCTGGAACCCGATCGGCGGGCGCGTTGTCCAGCAGGTCGGCGATGGTCAGCGCGGGCACCGGCAACGGAGCGGCTGACCGCCACACACCAGGGCCAGCCTGACCTGACCGGCATGCAGAATGCGCTCGGCGCGCTCGCGCGGCTGGTCGGCACTGATCGGCAGGTAGACCCCACCTGCCGCGAGGATTCCCAGCAGGGCGGGCACCTGCTCGGCGGTCTTTGGGCCCTATCACCGCGACCGTGTCGCCGGCACTGATCCCGTTGTCGCGCAACGCTGCAGCCAACGCCAGCGCCTGGCGCCGCAGTTGACCGTAGGTCAAATCACCGGAGCTCGACACACGGCCGGCGCGTCCGGCCGGCTTTGAGCACTCCGAAAGAAACCGTCGTGCAGCGCTTCTCCGCTGGGCGTCGGCGATCCGGCCGTTGACGGCGTCGCGCACCGCGCGCTGCCCGGCGGTAGACGCCGGCGGGTCAGGCTGAGTCCACGCGTCGCTTGCCGGAGGCCAGCCGTCGCAGTTCGTCGACATGATGAGCGAACATCGCATCGATCACTCCGGACGGGAAAACGTCTTCGCGAACATCCCAATTCACCATGACGCCGCCGTCGAATTCGGTGACCTGGGCGTCGAGCGAGACCTGGGGCCTTGCGAGATGATCCAACTGGGCGTGCCGAAAGCCTCGGTGACATCGCCGCCGAACAACTCGCCGAGTCCGAGAGCACTGGTGAACACGACCGGGGCCAGCACCTGCGCACCGCGGTGGCGGGCCAGATCTCGCAGTACCGAAAGGCCGGGAGTAAGTCGGAGTGCGCGGCGGCGGTCCGCATGGCGTCTTGCACGGCGTGCGCCCGCGATGCCGCGTCGGTCGCGCCGGCCAGGTCGATGTCGAGCAGCAGCGACGAGGTGAAATCACCGACCAGGCTGTCCACATCGGGGTGGAGCGGCTCACGACCGAACAGCGGCACGTTCAGCAGGAACCGCGAGGTGCTCGACCAGCACGCCAGGGTGTGCGAGAAGGCCGCGGCGAACATCATCGCGGGTGTCACCCCGAAGAGCGGGCGTGGGCGAACAGCGCGTCCCGGGTTTCCGGGTCCAACCACTGCCAGCGTCGAGTGCTGTTATGCGATCAATGTCTTCCGGTTTGCCGACGGCAGCGCGGGCGGGTCCGGGCAGTTCGCGGGATGCGCTGCGACCACCAGTCCCGGTCGGCGTCGCGAGCCGGCCGCGGCCGCTTCCCTCGCGCAGATCTCGTTGCGGTACTCCTGGTAGCTGTAGCCAATTCCGGCAATTGCCGACCTTGGTACAACTTCGCCAGGTCGGACATCAGGGTGCGGTAGCTCATCGCGTCGGCTGCCTGCATGTCCAGATCGACGTGCAGGCGCGACTTTTCCCCGGGCAGCAACGACAGCGTCAGCTCGAATACCTGTCCGTCGAGCTGCTGGTGCGACTTGGCATCCCGGAGGCCGATGAGTCGTTCACCGGCGGCGTCTTCAGCGAGGTCGCGAAAGTCGTGGACGGCGACCGGAAAGTCACCGCGCCGTCGGCCGATCGATCTGCTGGGTGCCGTCGGACAGAAACCGCACCCGCAGCATCGGATGCCGCAGCGCCAGCGAGGTGGCCGCCGCGCCAGCCGTTCGGGATCGATTGCGCCGCCGTCGAATTCGACGTACAGGTGGCCGGCCACGCCGCCCAGCGGCTGACTGTCGTGACGCCCCACCCACATGGCGTGCTGCATAGGGGCAAGCGGAAAGGCGCACGTACTCGGCGCTGTCGGCATCGGGGGCCGGCGCGCCGGGGATCGTCGGCGAGCAGCGTGCCTGCGGCACCAGTCCGACCACGCCTCGATGGTGGGTCGGCGGACAGCGCGGCGAAGTCGACGTCGATGCCGCGTCGTCGCCACGCCGGCCAGCGACATCATCCGAATCGAGTCGAGACCCTGGCCGATCAGGTTGCCAGCGGGATCGACAGTCGTCGGCGCCGACGCCGAGCAATTCGGCGACCTCTTCACGGATGGTCTGCGAATTCGCAGCCAAAACACCCACAACCCCTCCATTGGTTAGCCTCGCCTAATTTTGTGGAGGCTACCCTATATTCGAGGCACAGAACACGCCTACGTCGAGGGAGCTCCGCGTGACCCTGACCACTCCGGAACCACCCAAACCCGCAGCACAACCCGCGTCGTTGGCCGGGTTCGTGCCGTTCCCATCCGAGCGCGTCACCGCCTATCGGGCAGAGGGCTATTGGGCGGGCCGGCCGCTGGACTCTGTGCTGCGCGACGCCGCGGTCGATGGCCCGACCGGGTCGCGGTCATCGACGCCCGGAAGTCCGTACAGCTCGCCGAGCTCGACGATTTGGCCCACCGCACGGCCGCCGGGTTCGCCGCCTGGGGATCGCGCCGGGCGATCGCGTCCTGCTGCAGCTGCCCAACTCGTGCCGATTCGCCGTCGCCCTGTTCGGGTTGTTGCGCGTCGGCGCTATCCCGGTCATGTGCCTGCCGGCGCACCGGTTGGCGGAGTTGCGTCACTTCGCGGAGGTCAGCCAGGCGGTCGGGTCGTCATCACCGACACCGCAGGCGGTTTCGACTACCGGGCGATGGCCGAAGAGTTGGCCCGGGCGCACCCGACTGCGGATGTCATCATCGAGTTACCCGAGCTGTGCCTGCCGCGGACACCGCGGCGCCCGTCCGTCTTCCGCCGACACCACGTCGCCGGCGCTGCTGCTGGTTTCGGGCGGCACGACCGGCGCACCCAAACCATCCCCCGCACGCATGACGACTATGTCTACAACTTCACCGCCAGCGCGGGTATGCGGGCTGACGGGTGACGATGTGTATCTCGTCGCGCTGCCCGCGGCGCACAACTTTCCGTTGGCGTGCCCCGGCCTGCTCGGTGCGATGTCGGTCGGCGCCACAACGGTTTTCACCACCGCTCCCACCCCGGACGCGGCGTTCTCGACCATCGCTCGGCACGGCGTCACCGTCACCGCGTTGGTGCCCGCGCTGGCCAAGCTGTGGGCGCAGGCCTGTGAATGGGAACCGGAGCGGCCGACGACGTTGCGCCTGCTGCAGGTCGGGGCGCCAAGCTCGGAGCCGACGACGCACGCAACATCCGCACCGAGTTGACGCCAGGGCTGCAGCAGGTGTTCGGGATGGCCGAGGGGCTGCTGAACTACACGCGCCTCGGCGACCCTGCCGACATCGTGGACAACACGCAGGGCCGACCGCTCTCGGAGCACGACGAGCTGCGGGTCGTCGACGAGAACGGCTCCGAGGTGGCGCCCGGCGAGGAGGGTGAGCTGCTGGTGCGCGGGCCGTACACGCTCAACGGGTATTTCAACGCCGAGCGCGACAATGAGCGTTCGTTCAGCCCGGACGGCTTCTACCGCACGGGTGACAAGGTGCGCCGGTTCGCCGACGGGTACCTCGAGGTGACGGGCCGGGTGAAAGACGTGATCCACCGCGGCGGTGAGACCGTATCAGCGCTCGACCTGGAAGAACACCTACTGGCGCACCCGTCGATCTGGGCAGCCGCGGCAGTGCCACTTCCGGACGAATATCTCGGCGAAAAGATCTGCGCGGCTGTCGTTTTCAGCGGCGCTCCGGTCACGTTGCCCGAGACTGAACGGATACCTGGACGAACGTGGCGTCGCCGCCCATTCTCGTCCGGACGTGCTGGCGCCGATGTCGACCCTGCCAACCACGGCGGTCGGCAAGGTGGACAAGAAGGCGATCGTCAAGGAGCTCGCTAGGACGTGATCCAATCCTCGGGCTCGCCCCAACTGGCGCCTGCATGGAACAGCCCGTGCGCATCGTTCTCAGTGATGAGGCGGATCCTCGTCCTCCCGTCACCTGGCCCGTAGGTTTGGAATCCCACGCCGTGGCCGGGTACGAGATTGATCACGGTGGTGTAGATGGATTCCCACACGCCGCCTTCCTGTTTATTGAGGATCTCGTACAACCCGTCAGGCGTCGGAGAATCGAGTTCGGGTGCGCACATCGCGCATGAACGGGCCGGCGATTCACCGGTGATCACACTCCACCCCGTCCACAGTTCGAAGAGGCCGTATGGGTGGACGACGCCGTGGCCCAACGAGAACTAAAGCCAGTTCGTAGCGAAGTCACCGTCGCACAGTTCGTCATCTCCGTAATCGGTTGGCAGGTCCAGGTTCGGCCCGGCCCACAACGGCAACGGAAGTGCGCGCGGCGCGGAGGCGAAGATGCCGCGCCCAGCAAAGGCGCGGTGGTGGCGCACCAACACATCGGGCGCCCGCTCCCCCGTCTCGAATGCGAGGAACAGCTCCAACGGCGACAGCATCGAAGCCGCGGGGCTACGACCCCGCGAAACCCGCGGGTTGTCGTATATCACCGCAATGTCTGGGTTCTCGCTGCTGCGCGACAGGTTCACTAGCTGAGCCTTCACGCCAGTGGGTGCGACCAACTGCGCGACGACGTCGGGAGTTCTCGACGGGTATCTGGCGGATTCGGCGTCGTGTGCGAGCCACACGCGCGCGTTCTCCTCAGGCATTGGTGCCGGCATTTTGGCGTGGTCGTGGGTGGTGGACATGGTGTACTCCTTTTCCGTCGTCGCAGCCCCCGTCGGGCCGGGTCATGGGTAGGAGCAATGACCGGTACTTGATCTGACAACTTTCGAAACTGCTTACGCGCGCGGCGGCGGCTGTGAACCGGCGTCCTCAGGGTCAACCTCGACGGCATAGGAGGTGATGGCCGAGATCTCTTCGCCGGCGAATTCGTAGATGTCGCAACTCGCCACGGCGGTCATTCCATCGGGCGGGTGTAGCGGGCGAAGGTGTCGACCGCGACTGTGTCCGGGCCAGCCGCGACCACGCATCGGTCGTAGGTGGTCGTGGTTCCCTCGAGGCTTTCCAGGGTGTCGCGGCACGTCTGCCTGACCGCGTCGGCGCCTTCGAGCACCATGTATCCGATGATCGTCCAGCGCACATCCTTCGCCAGATGGCCGAGCGCATCGTCGAACCGATGCTCGGAGAACGCGCGGCCAACAGCGGCGGGATCGAATGCCATGAGCCGACGGTAGCGTGAGGCTGTCGGTGAGCGGAAAGGATGGCCACATGGATCTGTCGGGCGTCGGGGTATGGAGCACGCAGCTGGAGTACGGCGACCCTGCGGAATCAGCAGAGGCCGCCGCCGAGTTGGAGGAGCTCGGATTCACCGCGCTGTGGATTCCCGATGTCGGCGGTCCGGTCCTCGATTCGGTCGACCGCCTGCTCGCGTCGACCAAACACGCGGTCATCGCAACAGGAATCCTGAATCTGTGGATGCACGAGCCGTCCGACATTGCCGCCTGGTACACGTCCAGCAGACGCACGGTGACCGCCTTCTGCTCGGCATCGGTTGCAGCCACGCCCCGCTCATCGACGCCAAGGACCCCGGCCGATTTCGCAAGCCACTTGCCGCAACGCGGTCTTTCCTCGACGCCCTCGACGCCGCCGAGCATCCGGTGCCAGTCGGGAACCGCGTGCTTGCGGCCCTCGGCCCAAAATGCTGGAGTTGTCCGCAACTCGTACCCGCGGCGCCCACCCGTACCTCTTCACACCGGACCGCACCCACAGGCCGGAGGGCTTTGGCCGCGGGCCGCTTCTGCTGCCAGAACAAACCGTTTTCCTCACCGGGGACCGCGAAGAAGCCCGTGCCATCGGAACCGATTGGCTGCGCGCCTATCTCGCGCTGCCGAACTACGCCAACAACCTGTTGCGGTCTGGCTTCACCGAAGACGACCTGTCGTCGGTCAGTGACCGGTTGTTCGACGCGATCATCGCCTGGGGCGACGAAGACAAATCGTGCGCCGCGTGCGCGAGCATCGCGATGCGGGCGCCGACCATTCTGCGTTCAAGCCCTCACCGCAGACCGACGGGAATTCCCGCGTGAGCAGTGGCGCCGGTTAGCCGCCGCTTTGACCTAACCGAGGATGCCCAGTTCGCGGCCCCGCCGGATGGCATCGCGTCGGCCCGGCACGTCGAGCTTGGTGAGTATCGCCGAGACGTGGTGGTCGACTGTCTTGGCGGACAGGTAAAGACGGTCGGCCAGTTCGGCGTTGGTGAGCCCCTCACCGATGAGGCGCAGCACCTCGATCTGTCGCGACGTCAGGCCCGCGGGATTGGCGAGGGTGGTGGCGCGCCGACGCGCGGGCACGACTGCGACTCCGCTCGAACGCAGATCACGGCGGAGCTTCGCGGCAACGGCGGCCGCGCCGAGCCGGTCCAGTGCATCCAGCCCGCGGCGGGCCAGGTCGGCATCACCGGAGTCGACGAGCGCCAGCGCCGCGTCGTAAGGCATTGAGAGCCGGGTAAATTCATCCGCCGCCGCTTCGAACATGCCATCGATAAGCAGCTGGCACGGGGCGGCGAGGCCGTCAGCTCGGACCGAGGGATCAAGCCGGCGCAGCCATACCGCGAGTTCACCGCGCGCCCATTCCAGCCCAGTGACCGGTGTGGTGTCGAGAAGTGTGCGGAACTCGTCGAGCTGTTTGTCGGATGTGCCGAACAGCCAGGCCGATTCGGCGATCGCTGCGGCCGCGGGTAGCACCCGCAACGGTTCGCCGTATCCGGACGCGAGCTGCCATGCCTCGTCGAGATCGTCGCTGCGCGTCCCATCGCGTCGGAGCGCGACGAGGGCGCGAATGAGCAGTGGCCAGGTCCTGGCAAGCGGCGCACTCGGAGCGTCCAACACGATGTTGGCGTCGGCGACCGCCTCGTCCCAGTTGCCTTCGAGCATCCCGAGCCTTCCGCGCGCGCCCATCTGCCACGCGTAGCAGACCGGTAGATCGCGCTCGATCGTCATAGCGAGGCTCTCGTCGAGCAGATCGGCCGCCAGATCGAATCTTCGCTGCTCGACATCCAGGTAGGTCAGGTTGCTGTATCCGCTCGAATAGATTTCGTCGAAGTTCTCGGGATTGGACCGCACCTATCCGACAGAATTGACTCGCGGCCGTGGTCTTTCCCGCCGAGCAGCGCCAGGTAACCGTCGATCAGCTTGACGCGGACCACTAGCGACAGATCGTCCGCCTTCTCGGCAATCTCGTTCTGCACGCTCCTTCAGAGCGGTCGCATGTCCAAGGTTCGCTGTCTGTACGGCGAGATAGGCCTGCATCGCGAAGGCATGGCCCAATTGGGCTAATTCCGTGGGAGTTTCGTCCGCTACCCGACCGTCGAGGACCGCGACGGCCTCGGTTGCGTGCTGGTCGGCGGCCCGGCGGTTCGCGTTGTACCACTCGTACACCGACAGCGCGTGATGATCGGCACTGACGGACGCGGAGGCACCCATCTTCTGACGGAGATCCATCGCGCGCTGGCAAGCCTTGATCGCATCGTCGAGTCGATCGGTCAGGTAATACTCTGCGGCCATCAGCTCCAGCAGCTTTGCCTCGCTCTCAGCCGGTAGCTCACCGCCCTGGTCCAGCGCGATCCGGTAGAACTCCGCCGCCTGGGTGTGCGCGCCTGACCGCACTGCCGCTGTCCCGGCATCGGTCGCGGCGCGCTGGATGCGTTCGCAATCCCCCGCGCCGATCGCGTGGTGCGTCAGGACGGCGGGGTCGGTTCGTGCCGCCGACTCGTACGCGGCGATCATGCGGCGGTGCAACTCGGCTTCGGCGCCAGGCCGGATGACGCTGGCGACCGCGAGCCGACACAGGTCATGGCGGAAGGTGACGCCGCGTTCGGTGCGCCGGATCAGTTTGACTTCGTCGAGTGTGCGCAGCGCGGGCACGGTGATACCGAGGTGAGTGAGCAAGTAGTCCGGAATCGACTCGGGCGCACATGCCATCAGATACAGCAGATCCCATGAGGCCACGTCGAGGCCGACGGTCCTGGCCAGGATCGCGTCGCGGACAGTCGTCGGCAGTTCATGGCCGCTGTGGTCGAGCATCTCCACCACAAAAAAGGCATTTCCGCCCGTGATGCGGTGCAACCGAACGGGATCGACCGGGCGGTCCCCTGCAAGCCGCGCAATGGCGTCAAGGCTCAACGGCGACAAGGCAAGCGATGTCGCTGACGTAGAGCGAGCGACGTCGCCGAGCAGCGAGCGCATGGGGTGCGTCGGCGCGACCTCGTCATCGCGCACCGTCAGCACCGCAATCGAATGGGTGCGCCGAATACGGCGCAGGACGAACCGGAGAAGATCGACGGTCGCCTGATCCGCCCAATGCAGGTCGTCGATGACCAGAACCGACGGTTGTGTTGCGAGCTCCTCGAAGACGGCGCCGTGAATCTCGTGCGGTTGATTGCTTTCGCGCACGACCTTGCGGGTTTCCGGCTCGAATCGCTCGGCGAGATCGTGAATCGGCCCCAGCGGCCGCGGCGTATCCAGCGGATCACAGGCGCCCCACAGCACCCGCTCGTCCTGCGGCCACCGCTCGAGAAAGGCTTCAACGAACGTCGTCTTGCCGGCACCTGACTCGCCGCAGACCACAACCACACCGCCGCGGCCCGCGCGTGCGTCGTCGGCCCGGGCGGCGAGTTCGTCGAGTTCGCCATCGCGCTCGGTGAGTATCACGCAGCGAATGTTACCGGCGCTCAGGTGCTCTAGCAGGGAAAACGTCTACCCGGCAACCGTAGGGAGGACCGGGACGCCCAGCAATATAGGGAACTTCTCCCGATGTCGACGGCGCCCGAATGGCCGAGCGTGAATGTCGCACGCCGAACCGGCGGGCCACAACACATGAAGGAGAAGATGCAATGAAGCGATTCATCATCGAACGCGACATCCCCGGTGCGAGCGAGCTCTCGGAGACCGAGCTGGCAGAGATCTCGAAGAAGTCCAAGACCGCGATGGCCTCACTGGGCGTTCCGTACCGGTGGGTCAAAAGCTACGTCGCCGGCGACAAGATCTACTGCGTCCACGAGGCCGAAAGCGAAGACGTCGTCCGCGAACATTCGCGCCGCGGCGGCTTCCCCGTCAACAACGTCGCCGTCGTCGCCAACGAGTTCGGCCCCCAAACCGCCGACACGTCGGCAGCTGACGCGAACGGTGGTTCGGAAGCCTAGATACGTCGTGGAACCAGGTACGGCGCCAGTGTCGTCAGCTTCTCGCAGGTTTCCTCGAACTCTCGATCCGGGGTGGATGCGGCGATGATGCCGGCCCCTGCTCGCAGCCACGTCTTGCCATCGGACTCGTAGGCCGACCGCAATGCGAGCGCCGCGTCCATCCCTCCGTCGGCCGAGAACACCACCACCGCACCGGAATACAGCCCCCGCGGGCCCTCGTCGAGGCGAAGGATGGCGTCGACACTTTCCGCCTTAGGGATGCCGGAGGCGGTGACAGCCGGGAACAGCGCCTCGAGCGCATCCATCCGGTCCTTCGACGGGTGCAGCCGTGCTTCGACAGTCGAACCGAGGTGCTGCACGCTGCCCCGCTCGCGCACCGTCATGAAATCCTGGACGACCGCGCTTCCCGGCTCGGCGACTTCGGCGATCTCCTGCAACGACGTGCGCACCGAGATCGCGTGCTCGACAATCTCTTTCGAATTCGACTCCAGGTCGTCGCGCGCGGCCCGGTCGTGAACGGCGCCGCGGCCGAATGCACGGGTACCGGCCAGCGGTTCCGTCACCACCACCCCATCGTTGCGAACCGCTGCGACGAGCTCGGGGCTGTAGCCCAAGGCCCGAAGACCTCCCAGCCGCAACAGGAATGATCGCGCGGGGGTGTTGTGCCGCCGACCGACGCGGTACGTCGAAGGGAAGTCCAGCGCGAAAGGCAGGTCGACGCGTCGCGACAGGATCACCTTCTGGTAGTGCCCGCTGACGATTTCGTCGATCGCGGTGGCTACCCGACGTCGGTAGTCCGCGGTGTCCTCATGGATGTCCACGGCGGTAGCCGAGGCAAGATCCGCAACGCCCTCGGACACGATTCGCCGAAGAACTTCGGTCTGGCGGTCGTCGGGCCCCACGACGGTGACTTCTGTGGCCGTGATGACAAATTGCGTTCGGGGCCAGAAGATCCGGGCCAATGGCGTACCGGGAGCCAGCCGCTCTTGTAGCCCGAACCGATAGGTGCCGAATTCGAACGACACCCAGCCGAACAGCCGGTCGGTCACCAGTAGTAGCCGGTCGACAGCCTCGCTGAGCACCTGGCCCGGGCGCCCCGACCAGACCTGTCGCTGCTCCACGCCCTCGGAGTAGAGGCGCAGCTCGTCCGTGTCGAGTTCGATAACGGCGCGCACGCCGCAGGCCAGAATCCACTCGCCGTCATGTTCGTAGACGAGGTACTCGTCGCCGTCACGCTCCGGAAGGGCGGCGGCCAGCTCGGATACCAGATCGGCAGGCGTAATGCCTGCGGGCAACGGGAGAACCAACGTCGCGGCGGCTTCGGGGGTTGTCTCGACACTGACGTCTGTCAATTGGGTTCCTTACTTAAGTGGCGCTGCCGGCCATGGACCAGCCAGTCGCGGTCGAGCGCTGTGACCAGAACTCGGCGTACTGGCCGCCGCGGGTGATCAAGTCCGAGTGCGTGCCGCTGTCCTGCACCGCGCCGTCCGCGGTCAGCACGACGATGTTGTCGGCGGCCGTCACCGTCGACAGCTTGTGCGCGATGACGATCACGGTGCTGCCGTCGGCCAATCGCCGGATCGACTCGGCGACGTGGTCCTCGTTTTCCGGGTCGAGCGCACTGGTGGCCTCGTCGAACAACACGATCGGCGCATCCTTGACCAACGCCCTCGCGATCGAAACGCGTTGACGTTCACCGCCGGACAACGCGGAGCCGCCCTCCCCGACCCGTGTCTGCCAGCCGTCGGGCAATCGCTCGACCACCGACAGCAGCCCGGCGGTGCGGGCCGCCTCTTTGATATCCGCATCGCCTGCACCTGGTCGCCCGATGCGGATGTTCTCCCATAGCGTGTCGTCGAACAGATAGACGTCCTGGAACACCAAGGAGAGCTGGGCCATCAGGTCGGCAGTTGATTGGTCCCGCACGTCGACGCCGCCGACTCGCACCACACCGCCGTCGACGTCGTAGAACCGGGCGATCAATCGGGTGATCGTCGTCTTGCCCGAACCCGACGGGCCGACAAGCGCCGTCATCGTCCCGGGTTCGGCGGTGAAGCTGACGTCCGACAACACCGCACGACCCGGATAGCTGAACGCCACGTGATCGAGCTCGACCCTGCGGGGCGCCACGACGGGTTGCGCAGTCGCCGGTTCCGGCAATGCCGGCGTGTCGAGGACCGAGGTGATGCGGCGCAGTTCGGTTGCCGCCATCCGCATCGCGGAACCGATTTCGGCGAGTGCGGCCAACGGCGAGGCAAACCGTGCGGCAAGCCCGAGGATGGCCACCAGGGTGATCGGATTGATGTCTCCGCCGACTGCGATCCATGCCCCCGTCGCAATCAGTGCCGAGAAAACCGCTTGCACGGCAACGCCGTTGAGCATCAAGCCGGCAACGGACTGCCACAGAGCGCTACGGCCCACGCGGTGCTGAGCCTCGAGCGCATCGGCAAGCGGCTCGTAGTTGTTGCCCGAACGGCCGAACGCACGCAATACCGGCTGGCACCTGGCGAATTCGATCACCCGGGTGTTGACGTCGACGGTGGCATCATGGGTACGGGTCTCCGCGCTGGCGATCAGACCCGACGCGAACTTCCCGCACGCCGCCAGCAGTACGCCCGCCGATCAGCGCGACCAGCCCGACACGCCAGTCGTAGAAAAACAGTCCGACAACTACCGTCGCCGCACTGGTGGTGTTGAGAACCACCGGGGTGATCAGGTTCGCGCCGCTGGTGCCGACGAAAACCGTTCCCTTGACCGCGATCTGGGACACCCGCCCGACGGTCTCACGGTTGAACCAGCCCAGAGGCAACGTGACCATGTGGTCGCCGAGCCGATGGTGCAGCAGCCGCATCGTGGTCAGCGCCATCCGGATCGCGAGGGTCGCCTGGATGTACTGGGCCACCGCGGCGACGAGCACGACGGCGGCAAGCACGCCAAGCCAGCGGCCCGCGTCGGCGTACCTCTCGTCGAACAGCGCCACCGAGATCGGGACCAGGAGCACCATGGCGATGCCGTGCAGCACACCGTAGACCGTGACCCACGCAAGGTAGGCGTACATGCGGCCGCGCTGCGGGCCGAGTATCTGCAGAAAACCCCGAATCACTGTGCCACCTCCCACTCCTTGGCTGCCACGGCGGTGTAGCTCGCCCACATCCGGGCGTAATGATCGCCTCGCTGCAGCAGCTCGTCGTGCCTGCCTTGCTCGGCGATGCACCCCTCGCTGAGCACGACGATGTTGTCGGCGCCGACGATCGAGCCGAGGCGATGGGCGATGACCAACACCGTGCGGCCCACGATCAGGTGCGACAACGCGGCCTGGATCTGCGCCTCGGAGTCAGGGTCGGCGAACGCCGTCGCCTCGTCGAGCACCAGGATCGGCGTGTCCGCCAGCAGGGCGCGGGCGATGCTGACGCGCTGCGCTTCGCCGCCGGAGAAATGCGCGTCGTCGCCGACGACCGACTCATACCCCTTGGGCAGGGCCGTGATTCGGTCGTGAATGTACGCCGCCTTGGCCACGCTGATGATGTCCTCGTCGCTGGCGTCGGGTCGGCCGAGCCGGATGTTATCGGCGACGCTGATGCCGAGCAGCTGGACGTCCTGCAGCACGAAACCGACGTGCCGGTACAGCACCGCGGGGTCGATCTCGCGGACGTCGACACCACCGACCCGCACCACGCCGTCGGTCGCGTCGTGGAATCGCGGCACCAGCGTGGCGAGTGTCGACTTGCCGCTGCCGGACGGGCCCACCAGCGCGGTGATGGTTCCCGGCTCGAGGGTGAGCGACACGTCGTGGAGCACCGTTCGCTGCCCGTCGTAGGAGAAGCTGACCGCGTCGAACTCGATCGAGTTACCTTCTGGGACTTGCGGATTCTTGACGATCGCCAACGTCGGTGTTTGCAGCAGGCGCTGAAGTCGCCCCGCCGCGGCCTGGGCTTGCTTGCGGATGTGGGTGGAGTACCCGACGGTCAGCACCGCAGCGGGGATGGTCACAGCGACCAACGTCGAGCCGACGACGTCGATGGGAGACACCCAGCCGCTGCGGACGAACCAGTAACCGCCTGCCAAGTTGGCCAACAGCAGCAACGGCGTTTCGATGATGATCGACGTCACGGCCTTGACGCGGACCAGCGGCCCCATCCAATTCGCGAAGCTGTCGTTGAATTCGTCCGCGGCATCCGCGAATCGCTTGTACGCCTTGCCCGCTTCGCCGAACGTCTTGACCACCGATACGCCCGCGATGAACTCGACGATGGTAGTGCTGATCCGTTCGACGCCGCGGTCCAATCGCTCCATCTGTGTCCTGGCGTCGCGGCCGAGCCACGCGTACACAGCGATATACACCGGGATGATGGCCAGCGCCAGCAGCCCGAGCCGCCAGTCGAGATAGAAGCAGTAGGCCAACCCGAACACCGGAGTGGCCAGCGCGCCGGTGTTCTCGACCGCCGAATGCGCTACCAGGTAATGCAATTCGCCGACATCGTTCTGGACCGCCTTGCGCACCTCCCCCGACGACGTGGTGTTGAACCAGCCGAGGGGCAGCCGGCCCAGCGTGTCGACGATGCGCCGGCGCAGTGACCGCTGCAGGTCGACGTCGGCGAAATGCGTGACGGTCAACGCGGCCCCGCCGGCCAGGGTGCGCACGAACACCGCGGCGACCACTACGGCGACGATCGTCCACACTCGGGTGGTGTTGACCGGCCCGTCCGCGAGTAATGCGCGGCCGATTTCGACGATGCCGACGAACGGCACCACCGTGGCGGCCGATGCGATCCACTGGATCCGTTGCGCCTTGGCCATCGCGCGCCGAGCAGGGGCGAGGAGCTGTTGAAGCGCCAGCGCGTCGAACTTGGCGCCGCGCTTTGCCTCACTTCCAGACGACTTCTCCGGTCGGTCGGGTACGACCTCGAGCGTCGATTGCACAGCCGTCATCCACCCTCCAGCGGTGTAGGTAAGGATTACCTAACCGTACTGGGCGAACACCGAGAATGGGGACCTACCGCATCGTGGTGATCGCCAACGGCTCCTTGCTCCCGGTCACTCGGATATCGACCGTGCGAATCTGCGAAGTCGGGATGCTCGTCGCCGCCGAAAGGCCCGACGCCTCGTCCCCTGCGGGTTTCCACGAGCCCACCGCACTCTGAATGCCGTCGTGCGTGGTCACCACGATGTCGTAGCTGTCGACGTTCCTCGACCAGTCCTTGGTGTACTGGCACGCCCAGTTCAGCTCCGTGCCCCACTTCTTCTGGGTGACGGCGAGCTCGGCGGTCAGGCCACCGCGCGGGGTCGGCTGCATCGCCTGCATCGCGACCGTTTGCACGGGAGCCGGCGACCGCGGAAAGACCGTGGCACCCACGACGCCGCCCGTGATCGCCAGTGCAGCGGCCGCGGCAACCGCCGTCGTCAGCCAGGTGCGTCGTGATCGCTGCTGCCGCTTGGCCGCCGCCTGGGCCAGCGACGAGACATTGTCGGGCCGATCCTGCGCCGGTGGTGCGCCGGCAAGATCGGTCAGCGCAACCGCTTCGTCACGGCTTAGCGCGTTGAGAATGCCTGGCATCCCCGCAAGGTCGGTGAGCTCCGCGGCGCGTGCCGGGTTGGCCGCGAGATAGTTCTCGTAGGTCCGCCGGTCCTCAAGGCTCAACGCCCCGAGCACGTAGGCGGCGTCCCACTCGGCAAGGTCGTCTTCTGGCTTGAAGTTCGTCACCGGACAACCCCCCTTTCTTGCAACGCAATTCGCAATGCGCGAAGCGCGTAGTGAAGCCTGGATTTGACGGTGCCCTCAGGGACACCCTCCTGCTGCGCTATGTCGGCGACGGTTTGGCCGAGATAGTAGGCGCGGACGATCGCGGTTCGGTGGTCCGGCGACAGCGACTGCAAGGCGTCGGACAGTATCCATTTGTCGAATGCCGGGCCGATCAAGTCCGGCGAAGGTCGTTCGGGAAGGTATTCGGTCTGCAGTTCGCGGGTGTAGCGGGCGCTGCGCCGGTCGTCGATCACCAGGTTGCGCGCCACGGTGAACAGCCACGCGCGGACATTGTCCGTCGGCTGTTGCAGCACCTCCGGCTTACGCCAGAGCCGCAGCAGCGACTCCTGCACGACATCTTCGGCGAATGGCATGTCACCCCTGGTCAATCTCAATACGTAACGCAGCAGACTCTGGCCGTGCTCGTCGTGCACGGCCCGCAGCAGCGCCGCCTGCTCGGAATCGTCAGTCATCGGTCATGCACCGCGCATCCTTGCCTCCGGTCGGCCTTCGTTGAGCACAACGATGCAACGTGGGCGAATCGTTCAAAAGCGATTTTCGCGGATCTTCGCCTCGAGTGTGGGCTTATGTCACGCGTACCGCGAAGTGGCCGTGTATTGACCTCACACTCGCCGATCCAAAGACGGATCCGCGTCGAAGTCGCAAACTTGCAGCATGATTCCAATGCCTCTGCCGGTAGCCGGAGAGCGGCAGGCGCTGCTTGAGTATCTCAAGTTCCAACACACGGCGTTCGTTGCCGCCTCTCATGGTCTGACAGACGAACAGGCCCGCAGTACACCGACGGTCAGTGCATTGAGCATCAGCGGGCTCATCAAGCATGTGACTCTTATGGAGTACTCCTGGACGCTGACGGTGGCGGCGCCGTCACAACCGTTCCCCGCGGACGACCCCAGATCGCTGGTGGGGAAGATGACGGATTTCGAAAACAAGGAAGCCGTGCGCGACTACGAAAGCCTGACCGGCCTGTTGACGACATATAGCGCCCAGAACGCCGAGACCATCCGGGTTTTCACCGAGGCCGACCTCGGCGCGGTGTACCCGGACACCTGCGAGTGGACGGTGCGGTGGGTGTTGTTGCACATCATCGAGGAGTTCTCACGCCACGCCGGGCAGGCCGACATCATTCGCGAATCTATTGACGGCGCCACGATGTACGAACTGCTTTTCGCCCTCGACGGTTCATAGCGGACATAGCCTCCACCGACGCCAGCCCCTAGTCGAGCAGCGTTCGAACAACCGCGTCGGCCAGCAGCCGTCCCCGGTCGGTGAGCACCAACCGGTCGCTGCGGGACATCAGCAGCCCGTCGGTGATGATGCCTTCGGCGCGCTCATATTCAGCGTCGTTGAGCGCCGACACCGGCAGCCCCTCGCGCAGTCGCACGCCAAGCATCACGTCCTCGGTGTGGCGGTCGCCGTCGTCGAGGACCTCGAAACCGGCCGCAGGAAGCTGCCCGTCGGCCAACGATTGCGCATAAGCGTTGGGGTGCTTGATATTCCACCAACGAGTGGCGCCGACAAAGCCGTGCGCCCCCGGTCCGGCGCCCCACCATTCGCCGCCGTTCCAGTACCCGAGATTGTGTCGACACTCGCCGCCGGGCCTGCTCCAGTTGGACACCTCATACCAATCGAAGCCCGCCGCCGACAGGTGCGCGTCGAGCAACTCGTAGCGCCGTGCGAGCACGTCGTCGTCTGGGGCCGCGATCTCGCCGCGGCGCACCCTTCGAGCCAGTGCCGTGCCGTCCTCCACTACCAGGGCGTATGCCGATATGTGGTCGACAGGGGCGGCGATCACCGCGTCGACGGAACGGCGCAGATCGTCGTCGGTCTCCCCCGGCGTGCCATAGATGAGGTCGAGGTTGACGTGGTCAAACCCGGCGCTGCGGGCTTCGCGCGCCGCGTCGAGCGCCCGGCCAGGCGAATGCACCCGGTCCAGCACCGCAAGCACGTGCTGAGCCACGGACTGCATGCCGAGCGACACCCGCGTGAACCCTGCCGACCGCAAGTGCTCGAACAGCTGCGGCGACGTGGACTCCGGATTCGCCTCGGTGGTGACCTCAGCGTCTTCGGCCAGCGTGAAGTGCGCGCGGACCGCGTCGAGCACCGCCTCCAGCCCGGCCCCGCCCAGCAGCGAGGGCGTCCCGCCGCCGACGAAGACCGTGTCGACGGAAGGCGGCGAGCCGAGCCGCGACGCGGCGAGGGCCAGCTCTGCCCGCACGGCCTCGAGCCATCCGTCAGGGTTCGCGCCGCCCAGCTCGGCAGGTGTGTAGGTATTGAAGTCGCAGTAACCGCAGCGGGTGGCGCAGAACGGCACGTGGATATAGAGGCCGAACGGTCCGCCCGGCCTGGCGACCAGGTCGGGAAGCTCCACCGGAGCCGTTCGGACTGTCATAGACCCAGTCTCCCAGAGGGGACTTTTGCTCACTGTGAGCGCAAATCTCGACCGGTTAGGGCAGTGACGGGGGTCCGTGGCACAATTGAGGACGTGATTGCCGCCCGTTTCCCCCACCGCATCTCGCTGGTGGCTCGGCGGCATGTCGACTTCAAGCGCGTTTGTACCTGTTGTTGTCTGCCTTAACGCGCTGACCTGCCCACCTGTACTTTCAGCTGGCCGCCGGATCTGCGCCGCCGGACAGCCCCCGGTGATAGCGCTGCGATCCGGCTCCACGAAGGAGCCAACACCCAATGACCACTGCGAAGCCCGTCAAGCGCCCGCGCGGGGAGGGCCAGTGGGCACTCGGCTACCGCGAGCCGCTCAACCCGAACGAACAATTCAAGAAGGACGACGACGCGCTGAACGTGCGTAGCCGCATCGTCGACATCTACTCCAAGCAGGGCTTCGACAGCATCGACAAGCAGGATCTGCGCGGCCGGATGCGCTGGATGGGCCTGTACACGCAGCGCGAGCAGGGCTACGACGGCACCTGGACGGGCGACGAGAACGCCGACATCCTCGAGGCCAAGTACTTCATGATGCGGGTGCGCTGCGACGGCGGCGCACTGACCACGGCCGCGCTGCGCACCCTTGGCGAGATCTCGACCGAGTTCGGCCGCGACACCGCCGACATCAGCGACCGCGAGAACGTGCAGTATCACTGGATCCGCATCGAGGACGTCCCCGCGATCTGGGACCGGCTCGCGGCGGTCGGGTTGCAGACCACCGAGGCGTGCGGCGACTGCCCCCGCGTCGTGCTTGGTTCGCCGCTTGCCGGTGAATCGCTCGACGAGGTGCTCGACCCGACCTGGGCGGTCGACGAGATCGTCCGCCGCTACATCGGCAATCCGGAGCTGTCCAACCTGCCGCGCAAGTTCAAGACCGCGATCTCTGGCCTGCAGGACGTCGCGCACGAGGTCAACGACGTCGCGTTCATCGGCGTCAACCACCCCGAACACGGCCCAGGCCTTGACCTGTGGGTGGGCGGCGGCCTGTCGACGAACCCGATGCTGGCACAGCGGGTCGGCGCCTGGATTCCGCTCGACGAGGTGCCCGACGTCTGGGAGGGCGTCACCTCGGTGTTCCGCGACTACGGCTACCGCAGGCTGCGGTCCAAGGCGCGGCTGAAGTTCCTGATCAAGGACTGGGGCATAGAAAAGTTCCGTCAAGTCCTCGAGGACGAGTACCTCGGCAGGAAGCTCATCGACGGCCCCGCACCGGAGCCTGTCAAGCATCCGATCGACCACGTCGGCATCCAGAAGCTCAAGAACGGGAAGAACGCCGTCGGCGTCGCTCCGATCGCGGGACGAGTGACCGGCACGATCTTGTCGAAGGTCGCCGACCTCGCCGAGGCCGCGGGCTCGGATCGGGTGCGCTTCACCCCGTACCAGAAGCTGGTCATCCTCGACATTGCGGACGACAAGCTCGACGAGCTGGTCGCCGGCCTTGACGCGTTGGGGCTGCCGTCGCGGCCGTCGGCCTGGCGGAAGAACCTGATGGCCTGCACCGGCATCGAGTACTGCAAGCTGTCGTTCGCCGAGACCCGCAACCGGGCTCAGGTGCTGGTGCCCGAGCTGGAGAAGCGGCTCGAGGACATCAACGCTCAGCTCGACGTGCCGATCACCGTCAACATCAACGGCTGCCCCAACTCGTGCGCCCGCATCCAGGTCGCCGACATCGGCTTCAAGGGCCAGATGATCGACGACGGCGACGGGCCGGTCGAGGGTTTCCAGGTGCACCTTGGCGGCAGCCTCGGCCTGGACAGCGGATTCGGTCGCAAGTTGCGCCAGCACAAGGTGCTGTCCACCGAGCTGGGCGACTACATCGACCGGGTGGTTCGGAATTTCGTGAAACAACGCGAGCAGGGCGAGCGTTTCGCTACGTGGGCGGTACGAGCAGACGAGGCGGATTTGCGATGACAGAAGTGATGACCGAGACAGACCTGCAGCAGCTGGCGGAGCGCGGAGCGGCCGAACTCGACGGCGCCAACGCCGACGAGCTGCTGCGCTGGACCGACGAGCACTTCGGCGGCAATTACATCGTGGCGTCCAATATGCAGGACGCGGTGCTTGTCGATCTCGCGTCGAAGTTGCGCCCCGGCGTCGACGTGCTGTTCCTGGACACCGGCTACCACTTCGTCGAGACCATCGGCACCCGCGACGCTGTCGAGGCCGTCTACGACATCAACGTGGTCAACGTCACCCCGGAGAACTCGGTCGCCAAGCAGGACGAGCTGTTCGGCAAGGATCTGTTCGCCCGCGAACCCAACGAATGCTGCCGGATGCGCAAGGTCGAGCCGCTGGGCAAGGCGCTGCAGGGCTACTCGGCGTGGGTGACGGGTATCCGCCGCGTTGAGGCGCCGACGCGAGCCAACGCGCCGCTGATCAGCTGGGACAAGGCATTTGGGTTGGTGAAGATCAATCCGATCGCCACGTGGACCGACGAAGAGATGCAGGCATACATCGACGACAACGATGTGCTGGTCAATCCCCTTGTGTTCGAAGGCTATCCGTCGATCGGCTGCGCGCCGTGCACCGCGAAGCCCGTCGAGGGCGCCGACCCGCGCAGCGGCCGCTGGGCGGGTCTGTCGAAGACGGAATGCGGTTTGCACGCCTCGTGACACTTGTTTTGACGGCGCACGGCAGCGCCGACCCGCGATCAGCGGCATCGGCACACGAGGTGGCCCACACCATCCGCAGGGTGCGGCGCGATGTCGACGTGCGGGTAGCGTTCTGTGAGCAGAACAGCCCCAATCTCCGGGATGTGCTCGCAACCTCTTCCCGCACTGCAGTCGTCGTGCCGCTGCTTCTCGCCGACGCGTATCACGCCCGCGTCGACATCCCCACGATGATCGGCGAATCGGGTTCCGCTGCGCGCCAAGCCGATGTCCTCGGTGAGGACGACCGGCTCGTGCACGTTCTGCGTCAGCGCCTCGCACACGCTGGAGTATCGCAACTCGACCCCGATGTGGGCGTTCTCGTTACCGCAGTGGGCTCCTCGCGCCCCCAAGCCAATGCGCGAACGGCGTCGGTCGCCAACTACCTCGCGCAGAACACCCGCTGGACGGCGACCATCGCGTTCGCCACTGGTCCGCAGCCCGTCGCTCGCGGAGGCCGCTGAAACCCTGCGCGGCCGCGGCGCCACCCGGCTGGTCATCGCGCCATGGTTCCTCGCTCACGGTCGGATCACCGATCGTGTCGCAAGCTTCGCGCGCGCCAACGGGATTGCGATGGCCGAACCGCTCGGACCGCACCGGCTGGTCGCGGAGACGGTGCTCGATCGCTTCGACGAGGCGGTCGCCGAGCGGGTAGCGGCCTAACCTCAGGCCTTCGTCAGCGCCTCGCCCTCGTCGGCCGTATCGGCCTTCGGTATCTCTGTCCCGCCCGGCAGTGCAGGGACCCGCGTGGCCCGGACGTAGACGGTGTCGCCTTCTTTGAGCCCCAGCGCCTCGGCGTCACCGCGAGTGATCTGCGCTGTGAAGGCGTGTGGTCGGTCGCGCTGGTCAGCTCGACCCGAACCTCGAAGCCCAGCATGACAATTCGGTCGATGGTGGCTTGCAGCACGCCTGTGGCCTGGACCGAGTCGTCGGTGGTTGCGATCGCCATATCAGGGTTGCGGCCGACACGAATGTCGTGCGGCCGGACCAGACTGCCGTTCAGCGACGACACCGCGCCGAGGAAGGACATCACGAACGCGTTCGCCGGCGTGTCGTAAACGTCCGTCGGAGAACCGACTTGCTCGATGCGGCCCTTGTTGAGCACCGCGATGCGGTCGGCAACGTCGAGTGCCTCGGACTGGTCGTGGGTGACCAGCACGGTGGTGACATGCACCTCGTCGTGCAGTCGGCGCAGCCAGGCCCGAAGGTCCTCGCGCACCTTGGCGTCCAGCGCACCGAACGGTTCGTCGAGCAGCAGCACCTGTGGGTCGACAGCGAGTGCGCGCGCCAGCGCCATGCGCTGGCGCTGGCCGCCGGACAGCTGGTTGGGATAGCGGGTCTGGAACCCGGCTGAGGCCGACCACCTCGAGAAGGTTGTCGACCTTCTCCTTGATCTCGGCCTTCGGCCGCTTGCGGATCCTCAGCCCGAAGCCGACGTTGTCGCGGACGGTCAGATGCTTGAACGCCGCGTAGTGCTGGAACACGAAGCCGATTCCGCGCCGTTGCGGCGGTATGCCGGTCACGTCGCGGCCATTGATCGTGATGGTGCCGGTGTCGGGCTGGTCCAGGCCGGCGATGGCCCGCAGCAGCGTCGACTTGCCCGACCCACTCGGCCCCAGCAGCGCGGTCAGCGATCCCGACGGCACGTCGAAGTCGACGTTGTCCAGCGCGGCGAAGTCGCCGTAGCGCTTGTTCGCACCCCGCACCGTGATCGCATTCGTCATATCAGCGTCTCCTGAGGCCTAATTGTCCGATTTCGCACGGCGGGAGTCGAGGATCACTTGAACGATCAAAACGATCACCGCAACGGTCATCAGCAAGCGTGGAAACGGCGTACGCGCCGTACTCGGCGCCACGGTTGTACCTGTCCGCCACCAGTAGTGTCAGCGTCTGCGAAGAACCAGGAAGGTTCGCAGCGACGATCGTCACAGCGCCGAACTCTCCGAGCGTGCGCGCGACCGTCAGCACGATGCCGTACATCAGGCCCCACCGGATGGACGGCAGGGTAATCCGCCAGAATGTCTGCCACCAGCTCGAGCCCAGCGTCGCGGCGGCTTCCTCTTGATCGGTGCCCAATTCGTGCAGCACCGGTTCGACCTCGCGGATGACGAACGGCACCGTGACGAAGATGCTCGCGAGCACGATGGCGGGGAAACCGAAGATGATCTTGAAACCGAGGTCGTTCTGCACGAACCCGAAAACCCCGGTGGAACCCCACAACAGGATCAAGGCGACACCGACGACGACTGGTGATACCGCGAACGGAAGATCGATGGCAGCCTGCAGCAGGCTCTTGCCACGGAACCTGTTGCGCGCCAAGACCAGCGCAGTGGGCACGCCGAACAGCACGTTGAGCGGAACCACGATGGCGACGACAAGCAACGAGAGCTGCAGCGCCGAAATTGCGGCAGGAGTCGTTATCGACTCGAAGAACGCGCCGATTCCCGGCGTGAAGGTGCGCCACAGGATCAGACCAACCGGCACGATCAGAAGCAGCAACAGGTATCCCAGTGCGACGTAGCGCAGCAGGTAGCGAATCGCCGGCGACAGGGTCACTGCGCCAGCTCCTCACGCTTTGCCGCCCGCGAACCGACGGTGCGCAGGATGAACAGCACGATGAACGAAACTAGGAGCAGCACAATCGAAATGGCTGCGGCACCGGTGCGGTCGTCGTTCTCGATAAGCGTCCGAATCCACTGCGACGAAACCTCGGTGTCGCCGGGGATGGCGCCGCCGATGAGCACCACCGAGCCGTACTCGCCGATCGCGCGGGAAAACGCCAGTCCCGCACCGGAAAGCAACGACGGCAGCAGCGCGGGGAGGATGACAAGCGTGAAGATGGTGCGGTTGTTGGCGCCCAGCGACGCCGCGGCCTCTTCGACCTCACGGTCAAGTTCGAGCAGCACCGGCTGCACTGAACGCACCACGAACGGCAGCGTGACGAACAGCAGCGCGATCCCTACACCCCACTTGGTGTGCTGGATATGCACCCCGATGGGACTGCTGGGCCCGTAGAGCGCCAGCATCACCAGGCTGGCCACGATCGTCGGCAGCGCGAACGGGAGATCGATCATCGCGTCGACAAGGCGCTTGCCGGGGAACTGGTCTCGGGTTAGCACCCAGGCGATCAGCAGCCCGAAGAACGAGTTGATCACCGCAACCGAGAACGAAATCGTCAGCGTGACACGAAACGACTCGATCGCAGAGTTCGACGTCACCGCGGACCAGAACGCCTGCCAACCGCCTCCCGCTGACTGCCAAACGATCGCGGCCAGTGGCAGCAGCACGATGATGGACAGCCATGTGGTCGCCACACCGACCCGCAGTGACGTGCTGCCGTATCGGCTCTTGAAAAAACCCCGATCCGGCCCGGCCTCACCGTCGCCGGTGCGTTCCGGGTTTGGGTCAAGAGCGGCTGTCATCCAGTGGCCTGCTTGTAGATCTTCGTAATGCTGCCGTTGTCTTTGTCGAACAACGCAGGATCGACCGCGCTCCATCCTCCCAGGTCGGCGATGGTCCACAACTTCTCCGGTGTCGGGAAGTCAGTGGCGAAGTCGGTCGCGACCGACGGGTCGACAGGCCGGAATCCGGCCTGTGCCCAGATCTTCTGCCCCTCCTTGGTGTAGAGGAAGTTCTTCAACGCGGTGGCCTTATCCAGATGGGCGCTGGATGTCACGACCGCGACCGGATTCTCGATCTTGAAGGTCTGCGGCGGGGTGATGTGCTCGACTGGCTTGCCCTGGCGCTCGACATTGATGGCCTCGTTCTCGTAGGCCAGCAGCACGTCGCCGCTGCCCTGGATGAACACGTCGGTGGCCTCGCGTCCGGACCCTGGCCGCGACTTGACGTGCTCGGTGACCAGCTTATTGACGAAATCCAGCCCGGCCTGCTGATCCTGACCGCCATTGCTCTTTGCGGCGTACGGCGCCAACAGGTTCCACTTCGCCGAGCCGGAGCTCAGCGGGCTCGGGGTGATGACTTCGACTCCCGGCTTCAGCAGATCGTCCCAGTCGCGGATCCCCTTCGGGTTCCCCTTGCGGACCAAGAACGTGACCACCGATCCGAACGGGATGCCCTTGGTGGCGTCGGCGTTCCAGTCCTTGGCCACCTTGTCGGCCTTGACCAGGCGCGTGACGTCGGGCTCGACCGAGAAGTTGACGATATCGGCGGGCTTGCCGTCGACAACCGAACGCGACTGGTCGCCAGAGGCGCCGTACGACGTGGTCACGGCGACACCCTTGCCCTCAGGCGTGGCGGAGAACGCGGGGATGATCTTGCTCCAGCCCGGCTCCGGCACGGCGTACGCAACGAGCGTCAGCGTGGTTTCGGCTGCGGGCTGCTCGCTGCCCCCTGCCACGTCGCTGGATCCACCGCCGCAGGCCGCGAGCACGGTCGCTGTGGCGGTTAAGGCGGCCGCGGCGCGCCAGGTCTTACGGACGTTGAGCATTGGTGACCTTTCCTTGCAGTGGACTAACGGGAAGGCCCGTCATGTCGGCAAGGCGAGGGGTCAGTACCTAGGCATAAACAGCCGCTACCGACACCAAACCGCAGACGGGCGTGGAGTCAGCGACAACAACAAACATCTGCGACAGCACTCAATCCCACGGCAATGAGGGCCACGACGTGGCCGCTCTTGTTACCGGACGCTGTCTGCATGGCGCGAAGAATAACAGAGTCTGGCAACACCCTCAGTGCGGCCTTAGCCCGGTTAACGAGTTAGCAGCCAGGTGGCGAGCACCAGCACCACCAGGATGACGAGCACCAAGGTCACCCGCGACCGGGGCAGCCCGCTCATTCGGGGTCCTCGCTCTTGTGACGCGCGCGCCGCAGTAGCCGGATCCCGTTGCCCAATGCCCCGTCGAGAGCCAGCGCGATGCAGTATGCGAGCGCCAGCACGACAGGCATCACCACGGCGGTCTGGACGACGAACGGCAAGCCGGTCAGCCACAGTTCGACGCCGTCCCACCAATTGAGGAACCCGCCCACCCGGCCAGACTATTCGATGCGAGGATGGCCGAGTGCCTGCCGACGAAGACAGCACTGCGAAGACTTCGTGCATAGTGGCCGGCGGCGGCCCCGCGGGAATCATGCTGGGCCTGCTGCTCGCCCGTGGCGGCGTCGACGTCACCGTGATGGAAAAGCACGCCGACTTCCTTCGCGACTTCCGCGGCGACACCGTGCATGCAAGCACGCTGCGCCTCCTTGACGAACTCGGTTTGGCCGCGGAGTTCGCTCGGATGCCGCATCGCGAGATCGATACGTTGAACATGAAGATCCAGGACACACCCGTCGAGATCGATCTGCGCCGAATTCCAGGTCCGCACAAGCACATTGCGCTGGTTCCTCAGTGGGATTTCCTCGAGCTGCTTGCCGCCGCGGCCGAAAAGGAGCCGACGTTTCGACTGCTGCGAAGCACCGAGGTGCTGGCGCCGATTGTCCGCGCGGGGACGCGCAAAGACCGAGTGATTGGTGTCAGTTACCGCGACAGCCAGGGGCAGGTGCGCGAGCTGTACGCCGACTTGACGGTCGCCTGCGACGGGCGCTCGTCGGCGCTGCGCGACACAATGGGGTTGCAGCCGAAGAGCTTCGGGGCGCCGATGGATGTGTGGTGGTTTCGGCTGCCGCGAAACGCCGACGATCCGCACGGCCTTGCCGGTGTGCTCGGTGCAGGCCACGCATGTGTCGCGATCGACCGCGGCGACTACTTCCAGATCGCCTACATCATCCCCAAGGGCCGCGATGCGGAGTTGCGGGCGCACGGCATCGAATCCCTGCACCGCGGGGTGGTAACACTGGTGCCCTGGCTGGCCGGTCGGGTCGAGGCGCTCACATCGTTCGACGACGTCAAGCTGTTGGATGTCCAGCTCAATCGGCTGCGGCGCTGGTACACCGACGGGTTGTTGCTGATCGGCGACGCGGCGCACGCCATGTCACCGGTCGGCGGGGTCGGGATCAATCTGGCCGTCGCCGATGCAGTGGCAGCCGGTCGGGCACTGGCGGGCCCTTTGCGCCGCGGCACCGTCTCCACCAGGCAGTTAGCCCGCGTCCAGGCGCGGCGGTGGGTGCCAGCCGTGCTGGTCCAGACGGTCCAGCGCGTCATCCACAGCCGGGTCATCGCCGTCGCTGTTTCAGCTGGTCAGCCCGTTAAGCCGCCCGTTTTGGTGCGGATCGCCAACAAGGTGCCTGCGCTGCGCACCGCCGCCGGATATGCCGTCGCGATCGGCCCATTTCCCGAACATGTGCCCGAGTTTGCCCGGCGCTGAGTGAAACACCGCAGGACACGCACCCGACACGAGTAGACGCCGGGCCTCTCGGCAGTCGATGATGTCCGAATGGTCCTGCAAGACACCGAGCCTTCTGACGGGGCGCCGACGACCGCCGAGACCGACAACGGGTCGAGGCCCCTCGGTGAGACGGAAGCCCCGTTCACCGTGACGGCACCGGTGCCATATGTCTCGAGCGGGTCGTTGCGGAACCCGTTTCCGCCCATCGCCGACTACGCATTCCTGTCCGACTGCGAGAACACCTGCCTGATTTCGTCGGCAGGCGCGGTGGAATGGCTGTGCGTGCCGCGCCCCGACTCCCCCAGTGTCTTCGGCGCCATCCTGGACCGGTCCGCCGGGCACTTCCGGATGGGCCCGTACGGCGTCACCGTGCCCGCTGCCCGTCGCTACCTTCCGGGCAGCCTGATCCTGGAGACCACCTGGCAGACCCACACCGGCTGGGTGATCGTGCGCGACGCGTTGGTGATGGGGCCGTGGCACGACATCGAGACCCGGTCCCGCACGCATCGCCGCACCCCGATGGATTGGGATGCCGAGCACATCCTGCTGCGCACAGTGCGCTGCGTCAGCGGCACCGTCGAGCTGGTGATGAGCTGCGAGCCTGCGTTCGACTACCACCGCAACAACGCCACCTGGGAGTACTCGGCGCAGGCGTATGGCGAGGCGATCGCGCGGGCCCACAACGATCCCGATTCGCACCCAACTATGCGAATCACCACCAACTTGCGCATCGGGCTGGAGGGCCGCGAGGCCCGCGCCCGCACCCGAATGAAGGAGGGCGACAACGCGTTCGTCGCGCTGAGCTGGTCCAAGCATCCGGCACCGCAGACCTATGAAGAAGCCGCCGACAAGATGTGGGCGACCAGCGAAGCGTGGCGGCAGTGGATCAACATCGGCGACTTCCCCGATCACCCGTGGCGATCGTATCTACAGCGCAGCGCGTTGACGCTGAAGGGCTTGACGTATTCGCCGACCGGCGCGCTGCTTGGCGGCCCCCACCACCTCGTTGCCGGAAACGCCTCAGGGCGAACGAAATTGGGACTACCGCTACGCCTGGGTGCGCGATTCGACGTTCGCATTGTGGGGCCTCTACACACTGGGGCTCGATCGCGAGGCTGACGACTTCTTCGCGTTCATCGCCGACGTGTCTGGAGCCAACAATGGCGAAAGACATCCGCTTCAGGTGATGTACGCCGTCGGCGGTGAACGCAGCCTCGTCGAAGAGGAACTGCATCACCTGTCCGGCTACGACAACGCCCGCCCGGTGCGAATCGGCAACGGCGCGTACAACCAGATGCAGCACGACATCTGGGGCACGATGCTGGATTCGGTTTACCTGCACGCGAAGTCGCGCGAGCAGATCTCGGACACGTTGTGGCCGGTACTCAAGCAACAAGTCGAGGAAGCGATCAAGCACTGGAAGGAACCCGACCGCGGGATCTGGGAGGTGCGCGGCGAGCCGCAGCACTTCACGTCGAGCAAGATCATGTGCTGGGTGGCGCTGGACCGCGGTTCCAAGCTGGCCGAACTGCAGGGCGAGAAGAGCTATGCCCAGCAGTGGCGCGCGATCGCCGAGGAGATCAAGGCCGACGTTTTCGCGAAGGGCGTCGACTCGCGTGGAGTGTTGACCCAGCGCTACGGCGACGACGCGCTGGACGCCTCGCTGCTGCTGGCGATACTGACGCGTTTTCTGCCCGCCGACGACCCGCGGGTGCGGGCCACGGTGTTGGCCATCGCCGACGAACTCACTGAAGACGGGCTGGTGCTGCGCTACCGCGTCGAGGAAACCGACGACGGCCTGTCCGGCGAGGAAGGCACGTTCACCATCTGCTCGTTCTGGCTGGTGTCGGCGCTGGTCGAGATCGGCGAGATCCATCGGGCCAAACACCTCTGCGAGCGGCTGCTGTCGTTCGCAAGCCCGCTGCACCTCTACGCCGAGGAGATCGAGCCGCGCACCGGCAGGCATCTGGGCAACTTCCCGCAGGCGTTCACCCACCTGGCACTGATCAACGCGGTGGTGCACGTCATCCGCGCGGAGGAAGAGTCCGACAGCTCAGGGGTATTCCAGCCCGCCAACGCCCCGATGTAGGCGCCGATTTTCAATCTGCATGCTCGGAACACCGGCAAATGTCCGATTGCGCGCAGATGAAGGGGCGATAGCGGTTCAGGATCATCCTGGCTTGATGTCTTGTTTCGGCTGTCCGGATTGAGCACCATCGCATCCATGAGTTATCGCGTCGTGGACGACACATCGCGCCGAGTGATCGACGTCGCCATCGGGATCCTGGTCGGGTTGCGCGGCTGCTCGGATCAGGCCGCGTTTGAGGAGCTGGTCCGCGTGGTGCACCAGACGGGAATCGGCATCGGACGATTGGCCGGCGGGTTGGTTGCGGTCGCCAGCGGATCATCATCTGCAGAGCATGTTGAGGCGTTCACCGTATGGGGTGACCTGATCGACCGCGCCCGCCTGGTTTCGATGGCCAACTAGACGGCGCGCTACTTCTTGGCCGCGTTGGCGACCATATCGTTGGCGATGGTCGCCCCCTCGTCCTTGATGGTGTAGCCGCACGCCCAAGCCTCGACGATCACGTTCGACACCACCGACATGGCGTGCTGGCATCCCCACCCCTCGGCGTCCTCCTGAGCGGTCATCTGGGTGATCAACGCGTCTTCGGTAGTCAGGCTGTCGATCAGCCAGAGGTAAGTGGCGTCGTCATCGTCGACGGAAACCGAGTAGCCGGCACATTTTCCCCATGCCGACCTCGATTCGTCGAAGAACTTTTTCGCCTTGTCTGCCGACGGATAGAGCACCACGGTCTGCTCCACCCAGTGTTCGTTGTCCTCACCGGGTTCTCGCGCTATCTGGTCACGCAACGCCGTCCATCCGCTACCCGCGTACACCGGCTCCTCCGCGCCGTAGATCGCGCCGAGACAATCGGGATCCGACACCTCCCCGGAATGGTCGGTCATCTCATCCAGCTCGCTGGTGACCTTCATCTGCGAGGACCCCATGATGCCGTTGAGTTCGCCAATCGAGAGCAGCACGTCGTCGAGCTTGGTTTCGGTCAGCGGGGGCACGTCGATCGGGGCGGCGTTATGCGCGCGCACCGCCGTGCCGGACACGGTGCTCTCGCAGGCGGTGAGCAGGACGGACGCCGCGATGACAGCCGCGATCGCGTATGCGCGGGTAGCCGTGCCGATGTTGATCACCGCGCTATTGTGACCGACCGCCGCGGGAAGTGTCGGGTAGGCGTCAATTTTGCTGGGATTTTCCTACGAAACGCCGATCTTCTGAAGCATCAGGTTGGCGACGGCGACGGCGCCGGGAGCTCCGCCAGCGCGGTTGGCATCCGTAATCTCCACGTCCACAACGCAATCCGAGGCCACGCCGAGGGCCCGCTGAATCGTCGAGCCGTCGTCGTGCAGCACCACGGCCGAGATCACCGTTTTGTCGACGACGACGTCAGTGATCCGGCTGACCCCCTCGGCCCCGTGTTCGGGTTGGTGCAACACCAGCGTCTGGCCGTTGCACCTGCTCCACTTGTCGGCCGATGCCGCAAAGAACCCCTGTGCGTCGTCGGCCGTCGCGAATTTCACCGCTCCGAAAAAAGCGGACAACGGCGGGCCGCTGAAGTCGCCTCCCGCCCACGATTGACTGGCCACCTCGCGCACCGGACTGGCCGCATAGACCACCTTCTGCAGCCGGTAACCGGCGCTGACGCATTCGATCGGCGTCGCATCGGATTCGCCGATTCCGGCCAGCAGCATCTCGGCACCGCCGTCGACGAGTTGCCCCGACATGCCGGGGCCGACGCCCATGGTGGCGGTGAGCTCGTCGCCGGCGGGCAGGACCTGGTTCAGCGGGCGCGACACGGAAGGCTTGGCGGCCTCTTTGATGCGGACGACGGGGGCGGCGCTGTCAACGGGCGTCGACGAGCATCCCGCCAGCACCGCGCACGCGGCCGCGATCGCGATGCCGCACTGTGGTCGTCTCATGCGTTTCCCATCCGCCCCGGGCGTAACAACCCTGAATAGCATGTCGCCTGCGAGCGCGATGCCGTTTCACCCGACCTCGTCGAGCATTACTTGGCTATTTCTTGGCCTTGTCGGCGGCGGCGTCTGCCGACAGAGCCGCGACGAAGGCCTCCTGCGGCACCTCGACCCGGCCGATTGTCTTCATCCGCTTCTTGCCTTCCTTCTGCTTCTCCAGCAGTTTGCGCTTACGCGTGATGTCGCCGCCGTAGCACTTGGAAAGCACGTCCTTGCGGATCGCCCGGATGTTCTCGCGCGCAATGATTCTCGAACCGATTGCAGCCTGGATCGGCACCTCGAACTGCTGCCGAGGGATGAGCTCCTTGAGCTTCGTGGTCATCTTGTTGCCATACGCCGCAGCCGAGTCCTTGTGCACAATCGCGCTGAATGCGTCGACCGGCTCACCCTGCAACAGAATGTCGACCTTGACCAGATCGCCCTCCTGCTCGCCCGCTTCTTCGTAGTCGAGGCTGGCGTAGCCGCGAGTGCGGGATTTCAGTGAGTCGAAGAAGTCGAAGATGATCTCGCCAAGCGGCATCGTGTAGCGCAGCTCGACGCGTTCCGGGGAGAGGTAGTCCATCCCACCCAGCTCCCCTCGGCGGGACTGGCAGAGCTCCATGATCGTGCCGATGAATTCGCTTGGCGCGATGATGGTCGTCTTGACGATTGGTTCGTAGACGGCGCGGACCTTGCCCTCGGGCCAGTCCGACGGGTTGGTGACGACGAGTTCCGAGTCATCCTCCTTGACCACCCGGTACACGACGTTCGGCGAAGTGGAAATCAGGTCAAGATCGGACTCGCGTTCCAATCGCTCGCGGGTGATCTCCATGTGCAGGAGCCCGAGGAACCCACACCGGAAACCGAACCCCAGCGCCACCGACGTCTCCGGTTCCCAGACCAGGGCCGCGTCGTTGAGCTGCAGTTTGTCCAGCGCATCGCGCAGATCCGGATAGTCGGACCCGTCGACCGGATACAGCCCGGAGTACACCATCGGCCTCGGCTCGCGGTAGCCCGTCAGCGCGTCCGTGGCGCCGTGGCGTGCGCTTGTCACGGTGTCGCCGACCTTCGACTGGCGGACGTCCTTCACGCCGGTGATCAGGTAGCCGACCTCCCCCACTCCGAGGCCGACGGACGGCTTGGGGTCGGGGGACACGATGCCGACTTCCAGCAGCTCGTGGGTGGTGCCCGTCGACATCATCTTGATCTTCTCGCGCGGCGTGATCTTGCCGTCGACCACACGCACGTAGGTCACCACGCCGCGGTAGGTGTCATAGACGGAGTCGAAGATCATTGCCCGCGTCGGGGCGTCGGCGTCGCCGGTCGGCGCAGGCACCTCGCGCACGACATGGTCGAGGAGGTCTGCGACGCCGTCGCCTGTCTTCCCCGATACCCGCAGCACGTCACCCGGTTCGCAGCCGATGATGTGCGCGATCTCGCCTGCGTAGCGCTCTGGGTCGGCCGCGGGCAGGTCGATCTTGTTGAGCACCGGGATGATGTGCAGGTCGCGGTCCAGCGCCAGGTAGAGGTTGGCCAGCGTC
Source organism: uncultured Actinomycetota bacterium (assembly GCA_963766465.1). Taxonomy (GTDB): domain Bacteria; phylum Actinomycetota; class Actinomycetes; order Mycobacteriales; family Mycobacteriaceae; genus Mycobacterium. Next base: position 289,981 of record CAVXZT010000004.1, on the reverse strand, counting down.
TGCGCCTCGATGCCCTGGGCGGCGTCGACCAACAGCACCGCGCCCTCGCACGCCTCCAGCGCCCGGGACACCTCGTAGGTGAAGTCGACGTGACCGGGCGTGTCAATCAGGTGCAGGACGTACTCCTCGTCCCCGACTTTCCAAGGCAGACGGACGTTTTGGGCCTTGATGGTGATGCCACGCTCGCGTTCGATGTCCATCCGGTCCAGGTACTGGGCGCGCATATCCCGTTCGGCGACGACGCCGGTGAGTTGCAGCATCCGGTCGGCCAGCGTCGACTTGCCGTGATCGATATGGGCGATGATGCAGAAGTTCCGAATCTGCGCCGGCGCGGTGAAGGTCTTGTCGGCGAAACTGCTGATGGGAATCTCCTGGTCGGACGGGGCTTGTGCACTACCAGGGTATCGAGGCGATGCCCTCTCGACACAATCGCGCGACGCAGGCGTCACTTATTGTGGGGACATGGCTCCGCCGTGGAAGACGTTTCAGCGTTTCGCGGAGAATCTTGTGTTCAACGAGGCGCCGAAATTCATCCGCCAGCAGCTGCAATCCGACACCGTGACGCGCGGTATCCAGCAGGGCATCAAGTTCGGCCTGGATGCCATCGTCGGCGCCCCCAACGACGAGACCCGCGCCATCCCCGCGGGCCGTCCGATCACCACCAACAGCGTTCCCACCGCCCACCGGGCCCGCAAGCTGGTCTACGCGCCGGACCTCGACGGCCGCGCCGATCCCGGCGAAATCGTTTGGACCTGGGTGGTTTACGAAGATGACCCAACTAGGGGCAAGGACCGCCCGGTGCTGGTCGTGGGTCGTGACCGCTCCACATTGCTCGGTTTGATGCTGTCCAGCCAGGACCACCATCGCAACGATCACAACTGGGTGGCCATCGGCAGCGGAAGCTGGGATTACGAAAGCAGGGTCAGCTGGGTGCGGCTGGACCGGGTGCTCGACGTGCCAGAAGAAGGCATCCGTCGCGAGGGCGCGATCCTGGAACGGGAGACGTTCGAGGTGGTCGCCACGCGGCTGCGCGCCGAATTCTCCTGGAGCTAGCGGGGCGCCCGCCACATCGGCCACATCGACGGTCCGCCGTCGGGCAGTTTGATCTCACCCATGACTTCGAAGCCGAAGCGCAGGTAATACGTCTCGTTCTTCGGATTGCTGTTCTCGAGATAGGCCGGTGCGTGTTCGGCATCACAGCGGTCGAGGCGCGAGCGCATCAATGCCTGGCCGAAACCCGCACCGCGGACGTTGGTGTCACTTCCGATGACCATCAGATACCAGTGCGGTTCCTCGGGATGGTGCTTCTCCATCAGCTCCATCACCCGCACACTGGCGGGGACCCGGGATCGGAATGCCCACAACATCATGGGCATCATGAGGAACTCCTCCAGCCGCGTGCCCTTGCGCTGGCCCGGCGGGTCCCACAGCGTCGCGGCGCCGACGACACCGTCGCGCCGGCCGACCTCGGACGCAGCGCGCGGCAGGAAGTGATGACGCGCTAGGCCTGCGAATGCCCGTGTCAGGGCCTTTAACCGGGATCGGTCGTCGGGCAGCATCCATGTCATCACGGGATCGTCGTAAAACGCCCGCGCCAGCACAGCAGACATCTGTCCGACGTCGGTTCGCTGCGCGGGGCCGACGTCGATACCGTTCGGCACTCAGCGGCCCTGGGTGATGTAGGCCTGCAGCTGTTCCTGCTGGGTCTCGAGCTCTTCCATCCTGTTCTTCACCACGTCGCCGATGCTGACGATGCCAATCAGCCGGCCGTCCACGACCACGGGGACATGTCGAACGCGCTTCTCCGTCATCAACGCGCTGAGATGGTCGACCGAGTCGTCCGGCGTACAGGTCGCCACGAACGTGGTCATGATCTCCGACACCGGCCGCCTCAGCAGCTCGGCGCCCAGTTCATGCAGTTTGCGCACGACGTCGCGCTCCGAAACGATGCCGACGAGCCCGTCGGGCGACACGACCACCATCGCGCCGATGTTGTGCAGGTTGAGCTCGGTGAGCAGCCCGGCGACCGAGGTCTCCGGGGTGATGGTCGCCACCGACGCACCCTTGTTCCGCAATACATCCGCGATCCGCATCGATGCCCTCCAGTCCGTGCCTATTCACAGGTTAGGGCCGACATGCCCGGCGCGAAAGGAAACGACGGTTGCAACAACGTCACGTCCACGGCCGCAATGCGACGGCGGTCGCCCGCTGCAGTCGCTGGCGCAGCACGTCCTGGTCGGAAGGGCCGTCACGCAGCAACACCTCCAGCGCGCCGCCGATCGCCCCAACGAACGCGCCAACCAATGCGGCCGCCTCGACCTCGTCAAGCTCATCGGGAAACGCCGCCTGCAGCCGATCGGCGATCTCGGCCTGTGCATCGTGCTGACGCTGGAGGCCCCGTCCGCGCACCGATGGCACCGATCGGATGAACTGCATCCGAAGTGCCGCCATTGGGCCGACGAGATCGCCGCCCGCGTCGCCGAGTTCGGTCAAGGCGCGCAACAGGATCTCCGTCGGCCGCTCGTCGGCTCGCCGCTCGTCGATGGCCGTGACCGCCGCCGCAACCCTGGCGTCGGCGTCGGGGAACAGCACGTCTTCCTTGCTGGCGAAGTAGGCGAAGAACGTTCGGGTGCTGATGTCTGCCGCGGCAGCGATGTCGGCGATCGTCGTGCCGTCGTACCCACGGCGCTCGAAGAGTCCAGCGGCGGCCTCGATGATCGCCTCCCTGGTGCGGGTGCGCTTGCGCTCACGCAGTGACGACATGTCCGCGACTCTATCGCGAAACCGTGTGTTTTCTGCATTCATTGCAATTTTGCAGTGATTGCAACTAATCTTCAGGGCATGCGCAAAGCACTGATCTCCGGCGCGGGAATTGCCGGCTCGACAGCCGCATACTGGCTTGCCAAGAATGGTTTTCAGGTCACGGTCATCGAGCAGGCGCGCGGCACGCGGTCCAGCGGCAGCCCCGTCGACGTGCGTGGACCGGCGAAGGACGTCGCCGAGCGGATGGGCGTCATGACGCAGATCCGCGACGCGAGCACGCAGGTGCGCGACATGGTCTTCGTCAACGCCCGCGGGCGCGTTGTAAGCCGCGTCGCGATGCGAGCGTTGGCCGAGCCCGGCGATGTCGAGCTGCCACGCGGCGATCTCGCCGCGATCCTGCGCGGGGCGGTCCCGGACGAGGTGGAATTCGAGTTCGGCAATTCGGTGTCCGCGCTCGATCAGGACACCGACGGCGTGACGGCAGAGTTCGCCTCAGGTCCCCCTCGCCGGTTCGACGTCGTGATCGGCGCCGATGGCGCGCACTCCGGGGTACGTGCATTGGCGTTCGGGCCCGAGACCGACTACCTCAAACACCTTGGCGTGTACGTTGCGACGCTGCCATTGGATGGCGAGACGGGCACGGACCTCGTTATGTACAACACGCCGGGGCGGGCCGTCGCCATCCACCCAGCGCGGCACAGGCCGATCGCGGCGTTCATGTTCCGTGCCCCAAAGATTCCGCAGTTCGACCACCGGGACCTCGACCAGCACAAGTGGTTGCTGTGCGACGCGTACGCGGGCGCGGGGTGGCGCGTGCCCGAACTGCTGGACCGAGTCCGGGCCGCCGATGACATCTATTTCGACTCCGTCAGCCGAGTACGGGTGTCGACCTGGTCGAACGGACGGGTGGCGCTGGTCGGAGATGCCGCATCGTGTGTGTCGCTGTTCGGTGACGGCTCCAGCCTTGCGATGACGGGCGCCACTACTCTTGCCGACGCCCTGACCGGTGACATCCCGTCCGGGTTACAGGACTACGAGGCTCGGCACCGGCCACAGCGGGCTGCCAAGGAAAACGCGGTCACGCTGGCGACCAACTTGTTCATCCCTGCGACGCGGCTGGGTATCGGGGTCCGCAACGTCGCCGTTCACGCCATGCCACTGATTCTCAAGTCCCGCCAAACCGTGACGGAATACAGTCTCACCGAGACTCGTTAGGACAGGCCATGACCAATGCCAACTCTGTGCCCACGGTCAAGCTGGGCGATCAACTGTCCGTGAGTCCAATCGGCTTCGGTGCCATGGCGTTGACGCCGGTGTACGGCGAGGTCGATGACACCGAATCGCTGGCCACGCTGCACCGGGCCATCGACCTCGGCGTCACCTTCATCGACACCGCGAATGTCTACGGCGGCGGTAACAACGAGAAATTGATCGCCAAATTGCTCGCCGACCGCCGCGACGAGGTCACGCTGGCAACGAAATTCGGCATCGTCGGCAACCCCGCCGACCGTGCCACGGGCAAGCTCAACCCGCTGAACGCGCGCGGCGATGCCGCCTACGTACGTCAGAGCATTGATGAGAGCCTGCAACGCCTGCAGACCGACGTGGTCGACCTCTACTACATGCACCGCCGCGACCACGACGTCCCGATCGAGGAGACCGTTGGCGCGATGGCCGAATTGGTATCCGCAGGCAAGGTCCGCCACCTCGGGCTGTCCGAGGTGACCGCCGACGAACTGCGCGCCGCTGTCGCGGTCCACCCGATCGCCGCAGTGCAAAGCGAGTGGTCAATTTGGAGCCGCGACGTCGAGCAAAACGTGGTGCCTACGGCGGCCGAACTCGGTGTCGGCTTCGTACCGTATTCGCCGCTTGGGCGAGGCTTCCTGACGGGCACGATCCAGTCAGCCGCAGATCTGTCGTCGACGGACTTTCGTCGCAACATGCCGCGGTACGCGGAGGGCGCACTCGACGCCAATCTCGCGGTCGTGGAGGTCATCAAGGCCGTGGCCGCACAGCAGGATGCGACACCGGCGCAGGTGGCGCTGGCATGGCTGCGCTATCGCGCAGCCGCCCTCGGCGTGGGCTCGTCGCCGATCCCCGGCACCCGCAGGGCCGCCCGCGTCGAGGAGAATCTCGGCTCGATCGACGTGGTCCTGACTCCAGACCAGCTCGATACCCTCAACGCCGCCGCGGGGTCGGTGTCGGGCCACCGATTCGGAGATCTGAGCTGGGTGTCGGCTGGCCGCGAATAGTTAGTCCGGCTGCGGCCGGGAGACACGGAGGGCGATCGCCGCATCGTCGAATTGGGCGGCCTGCGAGCTGGTCCTGGCGATCTCGCTCGGGCGCTTGAGTAGTCCGCGGACGGCGATGATCGCGACTTGTTCGCCAACTCGGATCGCCTCCTCGGCACGGTCACCCTCGTCGGTATGCAGGCGGGTGCGCTTCTGTGCGCCCTCGTCGAAGTTCAGCAGAAGGCCCGCGGTTTCCTCACGGTTGCAGTCGATGAATTTGCCTTCGCTGATTGCGGCGCCGATCAAGTCGACCACCCAGTCCTTGAGTCGTTCGTAATCCGTCCAGAACTGATGGAATTCGGCGCGCTGATCATGGGCGATACGCTGGATCTCGTTGAAGTCGATCGGGGAGAGTGCAAGCTGCATTGTGTCGAACCGCAGTAGCCGGTACAGCTTGACCGCAGGCGAGCCGGAGCCGGCGCCGACCTCGGCGATGAACTTCAGCGGCGCCCGGTTCACCAGAAGCGCGTCCTGCAGAAGCTGTTCCTTGTTGCGGAACCAGTAATACAGCGACGACTGCTGAAGACCCGAAGCGCGCGCGATATCGCTCATCGTCGTTTGGGCATAGCCCTTTTCGGAGAACAGCCTCGTCGCCGCGCTGACGATGTCGGCCCTCGGAGACGTCGTCGGCGCGGTGGCGGTGTTGCGGGGTCGTCCGATGGAGTGGATCTTAGCCAAGCGGCGGCCTCTCAATGTGGGCTCGCTCGACCACTTCTCGCGCCGCCGCGACCACGTCGTGCCACAGCTCGAGCCCCATCGACTTCGACGCTCGTGAGGGATATCCGGTGACCCCGTTGGTGGAGACGTGCTGAACCGCGTAGCGGAAGACCGAGCCCACGGTGCGGTCGGGATCGTCGGCGTCGCGCATCTTGTCGATGTCGACGAGTTCGGGGCGCAACGCAAGCATGATCGAGGTCTCCGCGGCGTTGGCATGCCAGTCGGCCGCATCCTCGGTGGCCCGCCGTGCGATGTCGGGCGTCAGATCCCACCACTGCATGACGCCGATCCGCAGGTCAGGAAACTCCCGCCGGAACCGGTCGCACGCTATCCACAGTGCGGCCGCGTTGCCGACGTGACCGTTGACGAAAAGCAGCCGCCGGAAACCCGAGTCGACGCAGGCTTCGGCGACCAGCCCGGCCGTCACGGCCGTCTCCTCACCCGAGAATCCGACGGTGCCCGCCAGCCGCGTGCCGTGAAAGAAGCTGGCGCCGAACGCGAGTGGCGGCAGCACGACCGCCGCGCCCCCCGCCGAAGCGTCGGCGAGCGCCGTCGCGATGATCGTGTCGGTGCCCACAGGTAGATGCGGGCCGTGTTGTTCGGTCGCGCCGACGGGTATCAGCGCCACGCACTCCGGGTCGGCGGCGAGGCGGTCTGCCAGCTGAGCCGACGTCAGCTCCTCCCATTTGTTGCTCACCGTCACCAGAACCTCAGGTAGCGCTCGGTCTCCCACGCCGACACATGCGCGTTGTAGCCGTCCCACTCGGCGCGCTTTTCGGTCACGAACGACTCGAACATCTCGTCGCCGAATACCGACCGCACCAACGGGTCGGCCTCGAGTGCCTCGATCGCCTCACCCAGCGACCTGGGCAGCCAACCGATCCCACGCTCGGCGAGGTCCGCCTCCGTCAGCCTGTATAGGTTGTCCCGGTTCGGATCGCCAGGATCGAGGTGCTCACGGATCCCTTCCAACCCTGCTGCCAGCATCAGGGCCCCGCCGAGGTACGGGTTGTTGGCGGCATCAGCCGCGCGGCATTCCACCCGTCCGCCGCCTCTCGGAATGCGCAGCATATTCGTCCGGTTGTTGTCGCCGTAGCACGCGAACACCGGGGCCCACGTCAAGCCGGACATGCTGCCCTGCTTGACCAGCCGCTTGTAGCTGTTGACCGTCGGCGCGATCACCGCGCAGATGGCGTCCGCGTGCCGCAGCACCCCTGCGATGAACTGGTATCCAAGCGTCGAGAGCCCGCAATCACGCGGATCATCAATGGCGGCAAAGAGGTTCGTTCCGGAGTCGTCGGCCAGCGACATGTTGTAATGGGCGCCGCTTCCGGTGCGATCGGCGAACGGTTTGGGCATCCACGATGCGAACAGTCCGTGCTTGTGGGCGATCTCACCGACCATCATCCGGAAGAACACCAACCGGTCCGCCATGGACACCACGTTCGTGTACGTGAAGTCCGTCTCGAACTGTCCGTTGCCGTCCTCGTGGTCGAACGAGTAGACGTCCCAGCCGAGTTCGTTCATGGCGGACACGATTTCGTCGACGACCGGGTAGTTGTGCAGCATCGTCCGCAAGTCGTAGCACGGCTTGTCGAGGTTGTCGTCGGGGCTGGCGGGTGCCGGCTTGTCGGTGTCGGTGAGGAGGAAGAACTCGGTCTCGATGCCCAGATTGAAGGTGTACCCCAGGGCGGCTGCCTCGGCGGTCACCCGCTTGAGGATCTGCCGACTGCAGGCGTTGAACGGGGTGTCACCGATCCACAGATCGCCTGGGAACCAGGCGACTTCGCGGTTGAACGGCATGACGATCGGATGGTTCAGGTCGGGATGCGGCGCGACCTCGTCGTCGTTCACGTCCTGAGGTACGCCGTCGAGCGCGGCCCCTGTGAACATCTCCGAGCCGAGGGCGGCCTGGGTCAGATGGCCGAGTGGCACCATCTTGCATTTGGGCTTGCCATGCATATCGACGAAGCTGATCGCGGCGTACTTGACGCCCTTGGCCGCCAGTTGATCGGCGACATCGCGAGCTGCCGACGAGATGTTGGTGGTCTGCCCGTTTAAGGTTGTCGTCATCTGGTGTCATCCTGCCGATGCGAGGGTGGAAGTGGGGTTGAGGATTCCGAGCTCGCGCCCGAGGTAGCGGTAGAACTCCCAAAGCGGCCGTTCAAGATGCGACAGCCGGCCGGTGCTGCTCACTCCGGAGCGGATCGCACGCTGCACAGCGGCACACACGTCGAGATCCTCGCGATGAACGTCGCAGATCAGCTTGACCAACTCGCTGCGGCGCTCGTCGAGGCCAGGCGCTGCCAGTGAGGCCGGGGACATGCAGATGTCGAGCTGTAGTTCGATCTTGCCCGCGCCGAGCGGAAGTACCTTGAGCCAGTACATATATGCGGGGCCCATCGCGATCTGCAGCAGTGGGTACGCGATGAAGATCAGCGACTTGTCGCGGTGCTGGTCGGTAAGGGTGTCCGCGCCGGGCGACAGGAACGGCGGATCGGCGGGGTATTCGGGCCTCTGCTGCGACCACATCGTGGTGAAGTAGTCGCCGACCTCACCGGTGTAGCTCATCGACGCCGGGAACCGATCCTCCAGCGACCCGCGATGTGGGCCCATGTGGTGGTAGCACTCCATGAAGTTGTCCACCATGATCTTCCAGTCCCAGTCGCACACACCCCAGTCGGTCTGCTCGACGGTCCGATAGTTCTCCAGGTCGTACGGGTCGACGATGGGATCGAGTGCGGCGTATTGACTCGCCAGCGGTTCGGCCTCGCCGTCGAAGTTGACGAACACGAAGCCCTTCCACACGTCGTGCCGAAACTTCTTGAGCGGATAGTCGTTCCGGTCGAAGCCGGACGACTTCTTCATCTCCGGCGCCCCGGCGAGGTGCCCGTCAAGGCCGAACGACCACAGGTGATACGGGCACTGCAGCACGTTGGCCTCCCCCGCACCGCTGCACACCTCCATCCAGCGGTGCGAGCAGTTGCGCGAAAGGACGCGAATCTCTGACTGCCGGTCCCGAGTCACCACAAGCGGTGTGCCAAGGATGTCGATGCTGTAGTAGCTGCCGGGCGTCGACACCTGTTCGACGCGACACAACGGCACCCAGCCATGCTTGAAGATCCGATCGACCTCGGCGGCGTACAGCTCGTCGCTGCCATAGGCCTCTGGCGGCAGAGTCGTCGCCTTGTCGGGTGAATCGACAGCGCACGTGGCGATGAGGCGGGAATAGTCGAAAGACACTGTTGCTCCTCGTGTCTCGGGCGAAGGTTAACGCAGACGCTAAGGGCGCTATGTTGCGGATCGGTTTCCCCGCCGTAAATGACCTATTGAAACTTCAGCGGTAGTTGGTCTACATCATTGCGCCAGTTACATGCGTCTTTCTGCCACCGCCTCAATACGGTATTGAAACGAACGTTTCACCTTGCGATATGTGCGAAACCGGTAGGAATGAGGTCATGATCGAGGTCACTCTGCTCGGCACCGGCAGTCCCATTCCCGACGCCCGTAGGGCGGGACCGTCGACGCTTGTGAGAGCGGGCGGGCAGACCTTTCTCGTCGACTGCGGCCGAGGCGTGCAGCAACGCATGACTGCAATCGGCGTCGGCGCGAATGGATTGGCCGCGCTGCTGTTGACGCACCTGCACAGCGACCACATCGCCGATCTTGGCGACCTGATCATCACCCGGTGGGTGACCACGTTCGACCCGAGCCCGGTGCCCCTATCGATCATCGGGCCGCCCGGCACGGCCGAGGTGGTCGAAGCCACGCTCAAGGCGTTCAGGTTCGACATCGGCTACCGGATCGCGCATCACGCCGACCTGACCGCGCCACCGCCGGTCGAGGTGCGTGAGTACACCGACGGCTCGGTGTGGGACCGCGACGGCGTGGCGATACGGGTGGCGCCGACGGATCACCGGCCCGTCGAGCCGACCATCGCGTTCCGGATCGAACACGGTGGCGCCTCGGTGGTGCTGGCCGGTGACACCGTCCCGTGTGAGAGCCTCGACGCGCTGGCGGCAGGTGCAGGTGGGTTGGTGCACACCGTGATTCGCAGGGACCTGATCGACACGATGCCGATGCAGCGAATCCGCGATATCCTCGACTACCACTCGTCGGTCGAGCAGGCCGCGGAGACCGCGGCGCGCGCAGGTGTCGGCATCCTGATCCTCACCCACTACGTGCCGGGCATCCAACCCGGCCAGGAGGACGACTGGCGCGCGCTGGCAGCGGCGGTGTTCGAGCGGCAGATCGAACTGGGCGATGACTTGCACCGGGTCGAGATTCACCCCGGTGTGTGCGCCAAGCCCGCCAGCTGATCGATCACGCGATGGCGTCGAACGACTTGGCCACCGCCGCCGAGGATGCAGACGCCGGTGGCAGCCTCTACGACCTGGCGTCTGGCCTCGTGGAGCCGGCGCTGGCTCAGGTTGCGCCGGACGAGGCAATGCGGGTGCTGTCGGCCATGCGCCCACGCACGTGGCTGCGACTGGATACCGAGTTGCGGGGCCTTCGCCATTGGTACCGCCCTGGCGATCAGTGGCAGCACCTCACCGAAGCCGCATGGACGGGATCCAATCCGCTCGCCCTGCTGCTCATCGCGTGCTCCGGCGACGGGCATATGCGGCAGCGTGCCGTGCTGACGCCGTTGATGCACAGCGATCAGCATCTGCTCCCACTGCTGGTGATCCGTAGCGCCGACTGGGTGGAACAGGTGCGGGTCGACGCCAGACGCGCGCTCTTCGAGGCGCTCTACGCTGCCGACGGCGACGGCCTGATCCGCGCGGCCAGCGTGGCGGTGGCGATGCGGGATTGGGACCGCGGCGATTTCGCCGTGGCAGCGGCGAGCGAGGCGCTGCGCACGGCATCAGACGGCGCGCTCGACACTGCTCGCGCCAGCGACGACCTTCAGCTACGTCGATTCGCCCTTCGGCTGTGGCTGGAGTCGGGTCACGCCAACCCGGACGCGGTGATGCAGGCGGCATTGGCCGAGCGCGACGTAATCTGCCAAACCCTTTGCGCCGAGGCCGCGGTTCGCGCCGCCGTGCGCGACCGGCAGCGAGAGACGCTGGACCGCCTGCTGACCGCCCGTTTCGCGCGCATACGCGTCGAGGCACTCGCCGGGCTTGTCCAGATCGGGGATCCACAGGCTGCGGAGGACTACCTGGCGGACCGGTCGGCGATGCTGCGGGCCACTGCGCAGTGGGCGATGCGACGCGCAGACCGGGACGCGGCCGAGCGATACCGGGTGATGCTCGCATCGGGGGACGACTCTCGTCTGCGCGGCGTGGTGGCCGGGCTCGGTGAGTGCGGCACGGTCGACGACGCCGAGTCGCTCGTCGGGTTTCTCCAGCACGACAGTCCGCGGATCCGGGCGGAGGCGGTTCGAGCGGTGCGGCGCCTCGGCGGCACGCTTGGTCAGATCGCGGAAATGCTCACGGATCCCGCGCCGGTGGTCGTGCGGGCGGTGGGGACGGCGTTGCGCAAGCAGCCCGATCTGTTGTCGGCCGAATGGTTGTGGGAGCTGCTGGACGCCGACCAACCGCGGCACATCCGGCACGCCGCGTACAAGCTGCTGATCGCCAGGGACACATGGACACGGATCGAGGCGGACCTTGCGCTTGTCGCCGACCCCGACGACCTGCTCCGCACGTTCGCCAGATCCGATCTGAACGGATGGCTGGACCGCGATGCCGCAACGACCTACCACATGCCGTCGCCGTCGACGCGCGACCGCCTGCGCGGGCTCATCGACGCCGCCGAGCCGGAAATCGGCACCACCAAATCCGATGTACTCCGCTGGCACCTCGGCTTATCGCGCTAAGCCAGCCTGGTGATCTCGACAACGACATCCAGGTCGGTCGAGCCCTCCCCGGAGTAGATGCCCTTGAGCGGCGACACGTCCGAGTAGTCACGGCCGACGCCGACGCTGATGTATTGCTCGTTGATTTCGGCGTCGTTCGTGGGGTCGTAGTTCCACCACCCCCCGGTCCAGGCCTGCACCCACGCGTGGCTCTGCCCGTCGATCGTGTCACCGACCTTGGCCTTGCCCTTCGGGTGCAGATAGCCCGACACATAGCGCGCAGGAATACCCATGCTGCGCAACAGGATCAGCGTCAGGTGGGCGAAGTCCTGGCAGACGCCCTTGCCTTCGCGATGCGCGTCGAGTCCCGACGAGTGCACACCCGTAGTGCCCGGCACGTACTCGAGTTCGCTGTGCACCCAGTTGGCCGCGGCGGTGACCGCTTCCTGCGGATCGTGGTATTTCGCGATGCGTTCCCCCACCCGGCGAAACCGCTTGCTAGCCGGCGTGTAGTGGGTCCCGCTGAGCACCTCATCGAACCGGTCGATGACCGCCTCCGAGCGCAGGTCGTCCCAACTGGCCGTTTCCGTCGGCATTTCGCCGCGGTCGGTCTCCACGACGGAACTCGACGTGACTTCGAGCTCGGTGTGCGGGGCATGCAGGTCGAACGCGGTCACCGCGGTACCCCAGTAATCGACATAGCGGTAAGACCTTGTGGCGGGGACGGTTTCGACGCGGTTGAGGATGACGTTCTGGCGGGAATCAGATCGCGGCGTCAGCCGTGCCTCGTTGAAGGACGCGGTCACTGGCGACTTATAGGCATACCCCGTCGAGTGCACGACCCTAAGCCGCCACATCAGACCTCGCCTTCCTCGATCACGAGCGAACCGTTGTGCCCGGCGTCATGCCATGCCACCCATGGGGCGGAATGGAAGTACTGCAGCGCCAATGCTTCTCCGACATCACTACATGTCTCCTGCAGCCCGGCCAGCCGCGTCTCCAGGGATTCCAGCAGCACGCCATGCCGCAGGAATTCCAGTTCGCTGCGTGCCCGGCCCAGTAGGCGCTGCGCCTCCGCGGTGGCGCCGAGCCGGTTGTGCGGCCGCTTCATCAACTCATCGAGACTGTGTTCGGCCAATCGCAGCGAATAGAAGATCGACCGCGGGAAAAGCCGGTCCAGCAACATGAATTCGACTACCCGACCCGCGTCCAGCGTGCCTCGGTAGGTGCGCAGGTACGTATCGTGAGCGCCTGCCGAACGCAGCAGTGTGACCCATGCAGGTGAGGTTGCACTGTCGCCGACGCGGGATAGCAGCAGCCGGACCATCATGTCGACGCGTTCGATCGCGCGGCCCAGCACCATGAACCGGTAGCCGTCGTCGCGACTGAGCGTCGAGTCTGCCAGCCCTGCGAACATCGCGGCGCGGCCCTCGACAAAAGACAGGAACTCGTGTGGGCCGAGGCGTTTGGCGGCGCGTTCACGCTCGGCCAGCGCGTTGTAGGTGGTGTTCAGGCACTCCCAGATCTCGGTTGAGGTGACTTCCCGTGCGCCGCGGGCATTTTCGCGGGCGGCCGAGATAGCTTCCACGATCGAGCAGCCACCTTCGGTGTCGCGGCTGAACGCGACGAGATCGGTCAACGACCAGACGTCCAACTGCTGCTTGGGTGCTTCGATGCCCAGCACCTTCAGCAGCGTCCGCGACGCCTGGTCGGGGTCGACGCTGGAATCCTCGAGCAGTTGGTGCACCGTCACATCGAGAATGCGGGCTGTGTCGTCGGCCCGCTCCACATAGCGGCCTATCCAGTACAGCGATTCGGCGTTGCGCGCCAACATCAGTTCATCACCACCTACTGCTGCTGCTGTTGACTCTGCTGCGAGCCATTTCCTGGCCGCACCGGCTGCGATTGTTGCTGCTGCTGTTGCGACGACCCGTCGGAACCGTTTTCGGCTTTCGAGCCCTTCGGCGCCTTGGGCAGCGCCCGCACAACTTCGGCAGCGGCGAGTTCGCGGTCGGCCACCGACGCGCGCGATGCCAGCACCCAGGTGTCCTTCGAGCCACCACCCTGGCTGGAGTTGACCACCAGCGAGCCCTCGGGCAGCGCGACGCGGGTCAGCCCGCCGGGCAACACCCACACGTCGTCACCGTCGTTGACTGCGAACGGCCGCAGGTCGACGTGGCGCGGCGCCAGCTTGCTGTCGATCTGCGTCGGCACTGTGGACAGCTGCACGACGGGCTGCGCGATCCATCCGCGCGGGTCGCTGCGTACCTTTTTGGTGATCGTCGCGAGCTCCTTCTCGGAGGCGTCGGGGCCGAACACGATGCCGTAGCCGCCCGAACCTTCGACCGGTTTGATGACGAGTTCGTCGACCCGGTCGAGCACCTCCTCCCGCTCGTCGTCGAGCCAGCAGCGGAAGGTGTCGACGTTGGCGAGCAGCGGCTTCTCGCCGAGGTAGTACTCGATGATGGTCGGCACGTAGGTGTAGACGAGTTTGTCGTCGCCGACACCGTTGCCGACCGCGCTGGAGATGACGACGTTGCCTGCGCGGGCGGCGTTGAGCAGGCCGGCCACGCCGAGAACCGAGTCGGGCCGGAACTGCATCGGGTCGAGATAGGCGTCGTCGATGCGCCGGTAGATGACGTCGACTTGGCGTTCGCCGTCGGTGGTGCGCATGTAGACGGCGTTGTCGCGGCAGAACAGGTCGCGGCCCTCGACGAGTTCGACGCCCATCTGCCTGGCGAGCAGCGAGTGCTCGAAGTACGCGGAGTTGTACACGCCGGGTGTCAGCACCACCACCGTCGGGTCGGCGACGTTGTTGGCGGCCGCGTTGCGCAGCGCCCGCAGCAGATGTGCGGCGTAGTCGCCGACCGCGCGGACCCGGTGCGTGGCGAACAGGTTCGGGAAGACTCGCGCCATCGAGCGACGGTTCTCCATTACATAGGAGACGCCGGACGGCGAGCGCAGATTGTCCTCGAGCACCCTGAAGTCACCCTTGGCGTCGCGGACCAGGTCGATGCCTGCGACATGGATGCGCACGCCGTTGGGCGGGACGATGCCTGCTGCCTCGCGGTGGAAGTGCTCACACGACGTGATCAGGCGACGTGGGATGACCCCGTCGCGCAGGATCTCCTGCTCGCCGTAGATGTCGTCCAGGTAATGCTCCAGCGCCTTGACCCGCTGCGTGATGCCGCGCTCGAGCCGAGACCACTCGGCCGCCGAGATCACCCTCGGGACGAGGTCAAGCGGGAAGGGACGCTCCTGGCCGGAAAGCGAGAACGTGATGCCCTGGTCGATGAACGCGCGGCCCAGCGCGTCGGCGCGACCTTCCAGCTCAGAGGCGTCGGAAGGGGCCAGCTCGGCGAAGATGCCCTTGTACGGGCCACGCACGTTGCCCTGGGCGTCGAACATCTCGTCGAAGGCCTTGGAGTAGCTACCGAGGCTGTTGTAGCCGTCGAAGATGCCGTCGTAGCGTTTGGACGCTCGCGCATTGGTTCGTGACGTTCGCGCGGTCTCGGTCGGCAACGTTCGAAGGCTCACCCATCACATGCTGCACCACTTGAGCCGTTTCGGCAGGCCAGTGGGCATCGCTTTGGGAGATTGAGGGCCGCGCTGGTACCCTGAGCAGTCGCTGCCCGTCGCCGGGCGCCTTTAAGACTTGCCCAACCCAGTCGAGATTTGCGAAGGAAACACACGCGTGGCCAACATCAAGTCGCAGCAGAAGCGCATCCTCACCAACGAGCGCCGCAGGCTGCGCAACAAGTCGGTGAAGTCGTCGCTTCACACGGCGGTCCGCGGATTCCGGGAGGCCGTCGAGGCAGGCGACAAGGCCAAGGCCGCCGAATTGCTCGAGTCGACCAGCCGCCAGCTGGACCAGGCGGCCAGCAAGGGTGTCATCCACAAGAATCAGGCAGCCAACCGCAAGTCGGGCCTCGCTGCCGCCCTGAACAACCTCTGATCAGTCTGCGGCCAGTTCGGCCACTTTCCTGACCGCTGCCTCCAGCGCGTAGTCGGCGTCTGCTGCTGCGCCCTTGACGTCGGCGTTGAGCGTCGCCACGAGCCGCATCGCCTCGGCCACTGACCCGCGCGACCACCGCCGCGCCTGCTTCTGCGCCTTCTGTACTCGCCACGGCGGCATGCCCAGCTCGGCGGCGAGCCGATACGGATCCCCGGACAGCGGCGCGACCCTGGCGATGGTGTGCACGGCCTCGGCGAGTGCGTCGGCCAACACCACCTGCGGCTCGCCGCTCATCATCGCCCAGCGCAGGGCTTCGGCGGCTCCCGCGACGTCGCCCGTGACGGCCTTGTCGGCGATGTCGAAGCCCTTCACCTCGGCCTTGCCTGAGTGGTAGCGCCGCACCGCGATCGCGTCGACCTGGCCGTCGGTGTCGGCGACCAACTGCGAACAGGCAGAGGCCAGTTCGCGGATGTCGGAGCCGACGGCATCGAGCACGGCCGTGACCGTGTCATCGCTGACCTTGACCTTCAACGCGCGGAATTCGCGCCGAACAAAATCGGCCCGCTCACTGGGTTTGGTGATGCGTGCGCACGGATGAACCTGTGCACCAAGGTTTTTCAGTTGGTCGGCCAGCGCCTTGGCGCGTCCGCCGCCGGAGTGGACGACGATCAGCATGGTGCCAGGGGGCAGGTCGGCAGCGGCAGCGCCGATGAGGGTGACCGCATCCTTGCCCGCTTCTGCCGCGGCCTCCAGCACCACCACCCGTTCGTCGGCGAAGAGCGACGGGCTCAGCAGCTCTGCCAGCTCGGCGGTGCTGACATCCCCGGCACGCAGCCGGTTCACCGGCACGTCGTCGGTGCCCGCCTGCTTGCGCGCCTGCCGAAGGACGGCGGTAATCGCACGGTCGGCGAGCAGCTCTTCATCACCGAGCACCAGGTGTAGGCCTGCGACCTCTTGACTCACCCCACGATCGTGTCATGGCCGCCTGACAGCCCCGACACCGTCCACGCGAGCAGGCACAACGCCGCCGCACCGGTCGCGATGCGCACCCACCGCCACCGCCACGACAGCACCGCGGCGATACCAGCGGCAGCCACACACGCGACGCCAAGCAGACCCGAGGGAACGCCAACGGACGCACCGGGAACACCCGCGGCCCACCGGGCCACCCGCAACAGCCACCACAACTCGGGACCGGTGAACCGAATCAGTAGGTGCGCGCCCGACGGCCACAGCGGGCACAGTGCGGCCGCGGCCGTGCCGACGACCGTGATCGGGGGGATCACGGCGGCCACGGCGAGGTTGGCGACGACGGACACCACACTGAAGGTGCCGGCTATCCCGGCCACCAGTGGGGCGGTGACGAGCTGCGCCGCCACGGCCACGCTGACCGCATCGGCCAGCGGCTTGGGCCACCCGCGCTCGACCAGGCGCCGCGACCACACCGGCGCGACCACGACAAGCGCCGCGGTGGCCGAGACCGACAGCGCGAATCCGACGTCGACCGCCAGCTCTGGCGTGGCGATCATCAGCGCGATCACGCTGGCCGACAACACCGGAACGGCCTGCCGACGCCGGTGCGACACCACCGCAAGTAGCGTGATGCCTCCCATCACGGCTGCCCGCAGGACGCTGGCCGAGGGCTGCACGACGATGACGAACGCCACCAGCGCGAGACCGGCCAGTGTGACAGCCAGCCTTGGGCCGAACAGTGCGGCGGTCATCAGCACCGCCCCGCAGATGATGGTGACGTTGGCCCCCGACACCGCGGTCAGATGGGTCAACCCGGACGCACGGAATTCGTCGGTGGTCTGCGCGGTCAGCGTCGACGTGTCGCCCAGCACCAGCGCAGGCAGCATCGCGGCCTCGTCTGCGGGCAGCGCCGCGCGCGCGGCATCGGCGAAGGATGTGCGCACGTCGTGCGCGACCCGGTCGATCGGCGCGGCGTCGCCCAGTTTCGGCTCGCCGGTTGCCGACAACACCGCGACGGTGAGGTCCCGTCGGGTTGGCCGGCCGATGCGGGCGCGAAAACTTGCAGGCCGACTCGACGTCAGCTCGGCGAACTCCACGGCGCGCGTGAAAACGACTACCCGGCCAGATATTTCACTGTCGCCGATCCGCTGCAGCGACCCGCGGAACATCATCCTGCCGCCGCCCAGCGAGCGTGGTGTCTCGGTCGGCATGACGACCACGGCGGCGACCGTGCCGTAGCGCTCGACGACCGGGTGATGGCGCAGCTCGTCAACACGGAGCCCAATCGCAACGGCGAAACCCGCGCCGACCACCGCGACAGCGGCGACTCCCGCAACGATCGCTCCGACGTCGACACCGGATTCTCGCCGACCACTACCCCACCGCCCAACAGACGCCGTTGCAATAACCGCCAAGGCAACAGCCGCGACCGAGCCGCCCACCTGCCAGAGGATTCCGGACGCCGTCACCGTCCAACTCGTGAGCGCTGCTGGAACCAGCCGCAAGTCGAGACGGGCCGCGCCGGTATCCACCGGTCTCACGCATGGACGTGGTCGCGCAGCTTCTCCAGCCGCGCAGGTCCGATGCCGTCGACATCGCCGAGCTGATCGACGCTATTGAACCCCCCATTGGCGTCACGCCACGCGATGATCGCGGCTGCGGTGACCGGACCGATGCCAGGCAACGTGTCAAGCTCTTCGACTGTTGCGGCGTTCAGATCCACCAAACCGACTGGCCCCGAATCCTTTCCGTCAGTCTGAGGCGCAGTCGGCGGCTCGGCGGTTGCCGGCCCGGAACCGACCGAACTGCCCATCGCCGCCGGCTGCCCCGGCGCCGCGACGATCCCCACGATGATCTGTTCACCGTCGGTGACTCGCCGGGCCATGTTCAGCCCGATCAGATCGGCACCGTCCAATGCACCACCCGCCGCGGTGAGCGCATCGGCGATCCGCGCACCGGATGCCAAGGTGACGAGTCCCGGCTTGTTGACGAGACCCACCACGCTGACGACCACCGGTCCGTCGCCGTCCGGTGGTGCAGGCCCTGGCCTCGGTCTGGCCGACGAAACCATCTCCACCGGTGGCAGTTTCGCCGATGCTATCGACGGCGTCTTGTCGCGCACGAGGGTGAACACGGTCACCAGAACCGCGCCGACACCGACGACCGCCAATGCGATGACACCGGCCCGACCGGGGTCCGCCCGGACAGCCGCCACCCAACCGGCCGCGCCATCAGTCTTGGCGGCGTCGGGCAGCCACCGCGACAGCGAGGTGTCGGGCTCGCCGTCGCCGTCGGCATCGGACTCACCGTCGGCACCGAGACGGCGCTGCAGTCGCTCGGCGGGCAATTCGGTTCGCATGCCTGGAAGGTAGGCGCAAGAACGGACCTATTCAGACCTGTGCGACGACGCGCCGATGGGCCTGTGGATCAATTCGCGGCTGTGGATAGCGGTCTAGCATGGTTTGCTATGGATCGTCGTATCCCGATGATCGCCGGAATCGCGTTTGCGGTGTTATCCGCCGCTGCGCTGCTTATGGTTCCGATACTTCCCGGCATCGACAAGCCGGGCTACGACATCGTCTCCCATGTCAACGAGCATTCCGGTGCGATGCGAATGCAGGCGTTGTTGCTGACGTTCGCGTTGTTGGCGTTGGTCGTTGTCCTCGGATATGCGCGTGATCGCCTGACCGGCCCGTCGGGCTACGTGTTCACCATCGGCTCTGCCGCCGTACTCGTCGAGATGTTCATCGCGACGTGGTTCAACGCCGGGCTGGCACTGCATCCCGACCAACTCGGATCGGCAACGGCGCGCACCATCACCGACATCGTCACGATGTTCGGACCAATCCTTACCGTCGCCGACATCATGGTTGCGGTGCCGATCCTGCTGGCGGCCAATGCTGGTCGATTTCCGCGGTGGGTCGGGATACTCGCCGCGGTCTTCGCCGTCGAGCAGCTGATCGAGACAATCACGATCATCGGCCCACCGGCCAGTTTTATCTCCCCCGGTGGTGCGATGAACTTCTACCTCGGCGGGCCACTCTTTGTTGTGTTCTTTTTAGGGCTTGGCGTTGCGTTGTCTTTGGACGAGCCGTCAGTCGTTGAGCTCGCGTCGGTCGACGAAGCCGTGGACGACTGAGGAGACCCAACGCCGAGTGTGTGTTTCTGCGCCGGTTTTTCGGCAGAGCCGTGCTCGAATCCACCATTCGGCGACTCTGACGCATCAGTCGTCTTGCGCTGCTTCGGTTCGTCGACTTTGGCCGTCTTCGCCGTCGACGGGAACGGATCGGCCAGCGAGTTGCGGATGTTCGTCACCGCGGTGTTGACGGCAGAGACCACGGGAGCGCTGGCCGCATTGACGACCTGGCCAGCCCGATTCGCCCCAGCCGCAAGGGCAGCGCCGGGGTTACCCGATTGCGCGAGTTCCTGTGCTGACGCGTCGGCGACCTGCACGACACCGGCCAGCAGCAGTTCGCCCGCTTGGAACGCCACTGCCGTAGTGACGTTGATCGCCTCGACAGAGACGACCTGCAGGACGTTCGTCGCGCCCGTCGGGGTCGTCGGCGGGCCCACCGGCTGATTGAGGGCGCCGAGAATATTCGTGCGTCCGTTCTGGACTGCCTGTAGCAATCCACCCGGTGTCAATACCGTCCCGCCGACGTTGAATGCCTCGACGACGGCGACGTCGAGCGCATGAAAAGCCTTCGGCACCACCAGGAACACGTCGTTGTTGATCAGCGGTGTCACCGCAGCATCCGCTGGGCCGGTCACCGACACCGCGGCGGAGCCGATCGCCTTGAACACGTTGCCCGTCGACGCGAGCGAGCCGAGGAACGTCGCCGGAGCCGCCACCGCGCCGGTGGGCACCGTGATCGCGCCCTGTACGGCGTGCGTGCAGATCAGGCTGCAGTACTGGAACTGGTTGCGGATGAAGGCCAGTGGGATCGCACCAAGCGAAGGCGTGGCCGTGAGCTGTACGTCGCGGACGACGGTCGGCGGCGCGTGGGGCTCCGGCGGCGGCGCTGTCGGCGCAATGGCAAGTGCGCCGATCCCCGCGAAGGCGATACCGGCGATGACGGAGGAACGGATATGCGCAGGCACCTCGTAGACACGGGCGGCGTCGTCGAAAAGTTCGAATCCGCTCGCAGCAATCGCCGTAGGATTCGACGGGTGGACGGCGTGCACGACCTCGGTGGCCTCGACGGTTTCGGCGCCGTCGCGCATACGGCCGTCGAACCCCAATTCGAGCAGGAATGGGAGCGGAGTGCCTTCCGGGTGATGATCGGCTGGATCGCGGCGCAGAACCCGCCCGGCGGAAGGTTCCGGCACTCGATCGAGCGCATGGATCCCGCCCACTACCTGTCCTCGCCGTACTACGAGCACTGGCTCACCGGCGCCGCGACGATGGCCGTCGACGCCGGGGTCACGACGCCAGACGAGCTCGACCGCCGCGCCGGAGGGCACTTCCCGCTGTCCGGCCCCGACCGGGGTGTGCTGCCCAAGGACCAGACTCCGCGCACTGAGCCGCGCTATGCCGTCGGCGACGAAGTCCGCGTTCGCGCATGGCACCCGCCCGGACATACCCGCGCACCGCGCTATGTGCAGGGCAAGCACGGCACCGTCGTGAGATTCGACGGCGCGCACGACTTCGACGACATTGCTGCCCACGGCGGCGGATCGGTTGCCGACCCGCTCTATTCGGTGCGCTTCACGTCACGCGAACTGTGGGGCGAGGCCGGAGCCGAGGGCGACGTCATGCACGTCGACCTGTTCGAGCGCTATCTCGAGGACCCGCAATGACGACCGACCACCATCACCCCTCAGAACTGGCGCCAGTCGAAGCCCGGGTGGCCGCGATCGAATCGGTGCTCGTCGAGAAGGGCGTCATCGACACCGATGTCCTCGATGCGATCGTCCAGAACTTCGAGGACAACCTCGGCCCCATGAACGGCGCGAAGGTGGTGGCCAGGGCGTGGTCCGACCCCGGCTATCGGGAGCGCCTCCTCTCCGACGGCACCGCAGCCATCGCAGAGTTCGGATTCCAGGGCCCCGAGGGCGAATTCATGGTCGTCCTCGAGAACACCCCGCAGGTGCACAACCTAGTGGTGTGCACGCTGTGCTCCTGCTATCCGTGGCCCACGCTGGGGCTACCGCCGAAGTGGTACAAGGCGCCGGCCTACCGGTCGCGCGCCATCCGCGAACCACGCAAGCTGCTCGCCGAGATGGGAACGGACATCCCCGCCGATGTCGAGATCCGGGTGTGGGACTCCAGCGCCGAGGCGCGCTACCTGGTGTTGCCGATGCGTCCGGACGGCACCGAGGACATGTCTGAGGAGCAGCTCGCCGGAGTCGTCACCCGTGATTCGATGATCGGTGTCCAGCGGCTGTGACGAGCGGACTCGACGACGCGTCGCTGCCCCGTGACAACGGTGAGCTGGTCTTCGAGGCACCTTGGCAGGCACGGGCATTGGCGATTGCGGTGGCGCTCGTCGAAAGGCTCGGGCTGCCGTGGGACGCGTTCCGCCACCGGCTGATAGCCGAAATCGCTAAGGACCCGCAACGACCGTATTACGAAAGCTGGAGCGCGGCACTGGAATCCATGGTCGTCGACCTGGATCTGACCACGCCAGCGGCACTCGACGCTACTTCGACTGAACGGCTATCAGGACGATCCGTAACCCCGCGACGTCGTCGGTAACAAGAAATGTGACTGTGGGACAGTCGAATTCGTCGCCATCAGCATTGCGTCGCGACAGGGTGGCTCGGTACATCGCCGAGGCAGCGTTGATTACTGACACTTCCGGATTCATCACATCGGTGTGGTGATAGCCGTTGGCGCGCAAGCCGTCGATGAGGCCCTGCATCATCGCCGCCGCCTCATCATCGGTCATCAGCGTCGTGACACCGGCGTCACTGGTGAAGATCAGAGGGACGCCGTAATGGGGCAGGAGCTCAGACATGTCCCCCTCGCCTCGGGCGCACGCCTCGAAAGACGCGAAGTATTCGGCGAACCAGCGGTCGACCGCATCGGTGTCTACGGGCATGACCCGATCATGCACCACATGTTTGCCGGTGCTAGGCGTTCTGGCCGGAACGATTCCGCATCAGCGCCGCGAGTTCCGGCGTATCGCCGTTGGTGGCCGTCTCGTCGCGTTCCGGTGTCGAGCGTTCCAGGAACCGAAGCAGCTCGACTGGGAAGGGCAGGATGAGCGTGGAGTTCTTCTCGGCGGCCACCTCGACCACGGTCTGCAGCAGGCGCAACTGGAGCGCCGTCGGCTGTTCCGCCATGATCCCTGCGGCCTGGGCGAGCTTCTCCGACGCCTGCAGTTCGCCGTCGGCAGTGATGACGCGCGCCCGTCGCTCACGTTCGGCCTCGGCCTGCCGGGCGATCGAGCGCTTCATCGAGTCGGGCAGCACGACGTCCTTGATCTCGACGCGGTCGATGTGGATGCCCCAACCCAGTGCGGGGCTGTCGATCAGCAGCTCGAGACCCTGGTTGAGCCGTTCCCTGTTGGAAAGCAGATCGTCCAGGTTGCTCTTGCCGATGATCGAGCGAAGCGAAGTCTGCGCCACCTGTCCGATCGCCGACATGTAGTCCTGCACGTCGACGGCCGCCCGAACCGGATCCTCCACCTTGAAATAGATGACCGCGTCGACGCGGACCGTCACGTTGTCGCAGGTGATGCCGTCCTGGGCGGGCACCGGCAACGTGATGATCTGCATGTTCACCTTCTGCAGGCGATCGGCGAACGGCACTAGCGCCGTCAGGCCTGGCTGGCGAACACGGCTCTGGACGCGCCCGAACCGGTACACAACACCCCGTTCGAACTGCTTGATCACCCGGATGTTCTGCAGTGCCAGCCAGATCGCTCCCAGACCGGCCGCGCCTGCCAGTGCGAGTGTGTAGAGGATGCTCATGGTGTCCTCCTCGACGGACCAACCCGCGGCGGCCCTTTGGCCACGCGGGCCTCATCACCCGATTGTCGTCCCCCAGCCGTCGCTTCGCCAGCACACCCAATCGATCTCGACGAGGGCACCTACCGCGAGACCGTTCACGCCGACACAGGTGCGCGACGGCCGGGGGTCGGTGAACCACGCCGAATAGGCGGCGTTGAAGGCGCCGTAGTCATTCCAGTCGAGAAGGTAGGCGCGCACCGACACGACGTCGGCCAGTCCCCCGCCGCACAACTCGGTCACTCGCAGGAGGTTGCGCAGCACCTGATCGGTCTGGATCGCGACGTAGTCGCCGACGAGGGCTCCGGTGACGTCTGTCGGCATCTGGCCGGTCACGTACAACGTCGGCCCGGCGGCTGTTGCGTGGGCGAACGGCGCGACGGCAGGCGGCACACCGTCGGCGGGCGCGAACGTGAAGGAGCGAATTGCGTTGTCGCTCATGCCGGTATCCCGGTCCAGCGCGGGAAGCAACGCTTGTCGATGCGGCCGTGCACGCCCTGACGCTGGTCGACGACCTGGGTGACGGTGAAGTCGGCGGCAACGGACATGAACGAATAGGCGTCCGCACGCGAAAGCCCAAGGTAGCTCTGAAGAATGCCGTGTGTGCGCAATGCTGCGGCCTTCATCGCCTCGTCGAGGGTGTCTCCGAACCCGTGCACGAGTAGTTCGGTGGCGGTCTCCAGGACCGGCACGATGAACGGCAGGTCGCGGCGAATGGTCAAGCGCAGCAGACCATTCAATGAAGCCTCCAGGGCGGTGCCGCTCACTTCGCCGTCGCCTTGTGAGACGTGGGGGTCGCCGACGGACAGCAGAGCTCCGGGCACTTGGATGGGGTAGTACATCGTTGCGCCTGCCCCGATGCGCCAGTTGTCGACGTTGCCGCCATGATCGCCGGGCGGCACCGACGACACCCGCTGCGGGGCCGCGGGTGCGACTCCCATGGTGCCGAAGTGCGGCCGCAGCGGCACGACGACGCCGGGCAGGGCGGGCTGGCGGGCGTTCTCGTCGGGCCTGACGATCGTGCCGGGCTCGTTGGCCAGCGGGGTCGCGGTCCAGTCGTAGCCGAACAGGGCTCGGCCGAGCCTGGCTTCAGTGTCGAATTCGTAGACGGTCACGCGTTCGACCGGAATCTCGCCGTACAGAAAGCCCCAATGCGCGGCCAGGTTGGAGCCGTACGGCAGCCGCGGTGTGGCCTCGAGGATGTCAACCTGCAGCACGTCTCCCGGACGGGCGCCTTCGACGGCGATCGGGCCGGTCAGTAGATGGGGGCCTGGGCCGCGGTCGGTGACGCGGTCGAAGACATCGGCGATGCCCGCGTCCATCAGCAGATCGGGTGCATCGCCGGCGTGATGGGTCAAGGTATCGATCGCCACCAAATCCCCTGACGCGACCGTAAGTATCGGCTCCAGGCGCGGGTCGAAGTAGCCCCAGTGCACGGTCGACGGGGTCGCCGGCAGTCGATGCACGGTCAGCGACTCGGGACGGCTGAGCACCATCGGACGATCATGCCAGTCGGTCACGACCGCGTCGCCCCGAGTGAGCACATAAGTCAGCAGATTTATTACTGCCAACCATCATTCAAATTCTGCCAAGGGAACTAAAAGCGGTGATCTTGACCGTTCTACTAATCAGCTGCAGCGGCTCGAAACAACTGAAGAAGAAAGACGAAACGAGAAGGCACCCAGATGAAGAAGTTCGGATTCGCCACTGTACTTGCCGGCGGAGCGACCGCCGCAATCCTCGGCTTGGCCGCACCGGCGGGCGCCGCCCCGACCGGTCCAGGCAACGCCCAGGACACCATCAACCAGCTGCATGCCGACGGCTACAACGTAATTGTGAACCGCGTCGGCGGGACGCCGTTGGATCAGGCCACCGTTGTCTCAGTGCGGCCCGGCCAGACCTACAGCCGGACCGATTCCGGTACCCCCGGTGACAGCTTTGCGACCACAGTCACCGGTAAGACGGTCTACGTCGACGTGAAGTAGACGAACCAGTACGCGAGGGGCACCCCACAAGGGGTGCCCCTTTCGTTTGGAAGCCCGCTGAACGGAACTGCACGTAGGAATGCCTATGCCACGATGCCAAGCTATGGCAGTGGAATTGGACTACGACGGCACGCTTCGCGAGGTCGCTACCGACTCCGGCGTCCTGCGCTACCACCAGGCAGGCGAGGGTCCTCCCCTGCTGTTCCTGCACGGCTCCGGTCCCGGTGTCACCGGCTGGAGGAACTTCCGCGGCATCCTGGGCACGTTCGCCGAACATTTCCGTTGCTTGATTCTGGAGTTCCCCGGGTTCGGCGTAAGCGACGACTTCGGTGGACACCCGATGGTCTCCGCATTCGGGGCGGTCGGCACATTTGTCGACGAATTGGGCCTCGATTCCGTTGACATCATCGGCAATTCGATGGGCGGGGGCGTCGGCATCAACTACGCGATCCGCCAGCCCGCGAAGGTTCGCCGCCTGGTCACCATCGGCGGAATCGGCACGAACATCTTCTCGCCGGGCCCGAGCGAGGGCATCAGACTCCTGCAGGATTTCACCGAGAACCCGACCCGTCAGCGGCTGGTCGACTGGCTGCGGTCGATGGTGTACGACCCGGCGCTGGTCACCGAAGAGCTGATCGAGGAGCGCTGGGCGTTGGCCACCGACCCGCCCACCCTGGAGAGCGCCCGACGCATGTACGGCAAGGCGGCGTTCGATCAGATGATGGCGGCAATGCGCGCATCGGACGCGCCGCTGCCGTGGGCGACGATGCACAAGGTGTCCGCGCCGACTTTGTTGACGTGGGGGCGCGACGATCGTGTCAGCCCGCTCGATATGGCGCTGATCCCGATGCGCACGATTCCCAACGCCGAGTTGCATGTATTCCCCAATTGCGGTCATTGGGCGATGATCGAGGCCAAGGCGGCGTTCGAGGCGACCGTCCTGTCGTTCCTGTTGCGCACCTAGCGTCAGCGCTGGGTGCTGCCCGCGTCGACCGGCAGCGTGACGGACGTGATGTAGCGGGCCTCTTCGGAGGCGAGGAACAGGCAAGCGTTCGCGACGTCGACCGGTTCGACCCATGGGATCGCGAGCATGTTCATCGAACACGCAGCCTCAGCGAACTGCTCACGGGTCACGTGCTTGAGGTCAGGCCGGAACGCACCGCGCACGTGATCGTTCTGAATCATCGGCGTATCCACGTTGGTCGGATGCACAGTGTTGACCCGGATATTGTGCGGTGCAAGCTCTTTGGCCAGGCTGCGCATCAGCCCGACGACGCCGTGCTTTGCGGCGGTGTAGTGTGCCACCCCGACCAGTCCGCGCAGCCCCGCGATGGAACTCGTCAGGATCATCGACCCGCCACCGCGGTCGATCAGGTGCGGAGCCGTTGCACGGCAGGTGGCCCACACACCGGTCAGGTTGACGTCGAGCATTGTCTGCCAGGCGTTCTCGCTGAGATCGACAGTCAACGCGCGCGACGTGATGCCAGCGGTCGCGCATACAACGTCCAGCCCGCCGAGCTGCTCGACACCCCGATCGGTCGCGGTCTCTACCGCGTCCGTATCTCGGACGTCGACCACGTCCGCGACGATCCGGCCACCGACTTCTACGACCAACCGCGCCGTCTCATCGAGATCGGCCGCTGTTGCGGGTGGAACGACGACGGTGTCCACCGGACCGCAGACGTCGAGCGCGATGATGTCCGCGCCCTCTTGAGCAAAGCGCACCGCCTGCGCGCGCCCGATCCCCCTGGCCGCCCCGGTGATCAAGGCGACCTTTCCCTGCAGCCGGCCGTTCATCACGCCCTCGCCAGCAAGCCGGCGTCGACCACGAGTTGGGTGCCGGTGATGTAACGGGCTTCGTCGGAAGCCAGAAACAGAACGGCGTTGGCGACATCGACGGGCTCGACCCAGGGAACCGGCAGCAGATGGCGCGCGGTCAGCACGTCCGCGACGTCCTCCGCGGTTGGCTTGTCGAGGTCGGGCCGCAATCGCTTGAACGTCGCCTCATTGAGCGTCATTGCGGTGCCGACAGCGCCGGGGTGCACGGTGTTGACCCGGATCCGTCGCTTACCGAGCTCGTTGGCCAGTGTCCGCGCCAAGCCCACGACGGCGTGCTTGCTCGCGGTGTAATGCGCTGTGTTCGCGGTGCCACGTAATCCGTTAGCGGAACTGATGATCGCGACCGAGCCGCCGTCGTCACTCAAATGGCCAAGCGCCGCCTTCACGGTATGCCACACGCCCGTCAGGTTGACGTCGAGTGTCCGACGCCAGGCTGCCTCCGTCAGTTCCCACGCGGACGCGCCTGCGGAATGAATTCCGGCGTTGGCCACTACGACATCGAGCCGACCGAATTCGGCGACACCCGCGTCGACGGACGCAGTCATCGCTTCGAGACTTGTGACATCAGCAATTCCCGTGACGCATCGCCTACCGCGCTTCTCCACATGTGTCGCGGTATCGCGCAACTCATCGGCGGCCGCCTGGATGTCTAGTGCGATCACGTCGGCGCCCTCGTCTGCAAATCGCTCGCAAAGGGCGCGGCCAGTGCCTCGAGCCGCGCCCGTGATGGCCACCACCTTCTCGTTCAGTCCAGACATCACGGTGCCTTGATCAGATCGAACCCCGAGTACCCGGCCGCGGCGACCTCGGCACAGATGTCGTTGTAGACCGCGAACCCACTGACGAACAGCATGAAAACCCGAGGCTTACCAGGAACATTCGCACCCATGTACCACGAGTCGGCCTTCGGAAACAGCGTGGCTTCGGCCCGTGCCGCGCATTCCGCGATCCAGAGGTCCACCGCATCCACGCCGGCTTCAATGCCGGCGTAGCCGTGCCCGTCGAGATGGCTGATGCAGTCGGCGATCCAGTTCACGTGCGCCTCGGCGTGCAGGACCATATTGGCAAGTACCGCGGGCGCGCCGGGACCCGAAACGACGAACAGATTCGGAAAACCGTCGACGCCAAGACCCAAGTACGTCCGCGGACCGTGCTTCCAGTCGTCGCGCAGTGTTTCCCCGCCGCGGCCGACGATGTCGATTTTGGAAAGGGCCCCCGTCAACGCGTCGAATCCGGTTGCCAGCACGATCATGTCGAGGTCGTAGTGCGCGTCGCTGGTACTGATGCCGGTCGCGTCAATCGATTCGATCGGTGTCTTGCGGACGCTGATCAGTTCGACGTTGGGCCTGTTGAAGGTCTCGAAGTAGTGGCTGTCGGTGCAGATGCGCTTGGTCCCGATCGGATGGTCGTCCGGGACCAACAGGTCGGCGACGTCCGGGTCGTCGATCAGTGCGCGAACCTTGTCTTCGTAGAACTTCCTGGCTTCCTCGTTGGCGGCAGGATCGACCATCTGGTCAGGGAAGGTCTTCGAGAACAGCACACCACCCAACTGCCAACGCGTTTCGAAGGCTTGACGGCGTTCCTCAGGCGCGACCTCCATCGTCCGCTTCGAATGCGCGATGTGTGGTGAGCCTCCGCCGCTGCGCCATGACAACCGGCGTCGCTCGTCATAGGTGGCTTTGATCTGCGCCATGTCCTCGGCACTTAGCGGCTTGTTGCCCGCGGGCACGCTGTAGTTGGGGGTGCGCTGAAACACGTAGAGCTGACGCGCCTGCTCGGCGATGATCGGGATCGACTGGATGCCCGAGGATCCGGTGCCGATGACGGCGACTCGCTGGCCTGCGAAGTCGACATCTTCCTGCGGCCAGTGGGCGGTGTGGAGCACCTCGCCCTCAAACGTCTCCAGTCCGTTGAAGTTCGGGGTGATCGCGGCGGACAGCGGGCCGGTGGCCATCAGACAGAACCGCGCCGTCACGCTCTCGCCGGTGTCGGTGGTCACTATCCAGTGCAACGTCTGTTCGTCGAGGACGGCCGACGTCACCTTCGTGTCGAATGTGATACCGCTGCGAAGATCGAGTTTGTCGGCGACCCAGTTGAGGTAGCGCAGGATCTCGGGCTGCGTCGCGTACTTTTCGGTCCAGTTCCACTGCTGATGCAGTTCGTCGGAGAACGAGTAGCAGTAGTCGACGCTCTCGACGTCGCAGCGGGCGCCGGGATAGCGGTTGAAATACCACGTGCCACCGATGTCGGGCGCAGCCTCGAACACCCGCACCGAGAGCCCTTGCGAGCGCAGCTTGTGCAACGCATACAAGCCCGCGAAACCGGCACCGACGACAACGGCATCAAGGGTCACGAACGGGACGGTAGGCGGTGCCGGCTTGCCCGCGTTCGCCGTTTCCCGGTCACTGGACGTTCGACGTCGACCATCCCGGACATCGGGCGCCGGCGACCGCTACTAGTCGTTGCGGCCCAACAATGACCCGCATGGCCAGAGCTGATGTGGACATCGACGGACAACGGCATCACATCGATTGGCCGCGGGAGTCCACGCTTGTCGACGTTCTGCTGGCGGCGGGTATCGACGTGCCCCACTCATGCCGTGAGGGGCGGTGCGCTTCGTGCGTGTGCAGCGTCGTTTCGGGAGAGGTCGACATGGCGCCGAACGACGTGCTCGAACCCGCGGATCGTCAGGCCGGCCTCATCCTGGCCTGCCAGGCCAGACCAGTCTCCGAGACCGTGCACATCGAGTTTTGACGCCTCCCTTGGTTCCGCTGACCGGGATTGGCTGCGGCGCCACGGTTCCCTGAGGTAGACCATGAAGCAGCCCACACAGTAAGGACGACAGCATGACCGAGCGGGTAATCGACCGGGTGATGGAGATGGCCGGCCAACTGCGCGAGCAGGCCGCGGAGGCGGAGACCATCGGCCGGTTGACCGACCAGACGACCAAGGCGATGAAGGCGGCGGGCAACATCAGGCTGCTGCAGCCCGCCAAGTACAACGGTTACGAAGTCCACCCTCGCGAGTTCGCCGAAACCGTGATGACCACGGCGTCGCTCGACCCCGCTGCGGGATGGGTCAACGGTGTCGTCGGGGTGCACCCGTACCAGTTGGCGTACGCGGATCCCCGCGTGGCCGAGGAGATCTGGGGCAACGACGTCGACACCTGGGTCGCGTCGCCGTACGCACCGCAGGGCGTGGCCAAGCCGGTCGACGGCGGCTACATCTTCAACGGGCGATGGCAGTTCAGCTCGGGAACCGACCAATGCGAGTGGATAATCCTTGGCGCGATGCTCGGCGACGCCGACGGAAAACCGCTGATGCCGCCACAGATGCTGCACATGATTCTGCCGCGCAAGGACTACGAGATCGTCGAGGACTCGTGGAACGTTGTCGGCCTGCGCGGAACCGGATCCAAGGACGTCATCGTCAAGGACGCGTTCGTGCCCACCTACCGGACGATGGACGCCACCGAGGTGATGGACGGCACCGCGCAGCGCAAGGCAGGCATGACCTCGACGCTGTACCTGATGCCATGGTCCACGATGTTCCCGCTTGGCATCACGTCTGCGGTGATCGGCATCGCCGAAGGCGCCCTCGGCGCCCATCTGGATTACCAGCGAGACCGGGTCGGCGCCTATGGCGCGGTCAAGGACGACCCGTACGTCATGTATGCGATCGGTGAGGCCGCCGCCGACATCAACGCTGCCCGTCAGGAACTGCTGGCCAACGTGGACCGCATCTATGACATCGTCGACTCCGGCAAGGACGTGTCGTTCGAAGACCGCGCCGCGGGTCGGCGGACGCAGGTGCGTGCGGCGTGGCGCGCCGTCACGGCGGTCGACCAGATCTTCGCGCGCTCGGGCGGCAACGCATTGCGAATGGACAAGCCGCTGCAACGCTTCTGGCGCGACGCGCACGCGGGCCTCGCCCACGCGATCCACATACCCGGCACTCCGTACCACGCGTCGGCACTGAGCTCGTTCGGGGTCGATCCCGAGGGCGCGCTGCGGGCACTGATCTGATGAGTGTTCTCAAGAGTCTCGGCTACATCACCGTTGCGGCCGCCGACATCGATCGGTGGCGCCAGTTCGCTTTCGGCGTGCTGGGATTCGCCGAGGGCACGGGTCCCGACCCGTCGGCGCTGTACCTCCGGATGGACGAACGCGCGGCCCGCATCATCGTCGTCCCCGGCGAGGTCGACAGGGTGTTGACTGTCGGCTGGGAGGTGCGCGACCACGCCGCACTGGAAGAAGTCAAAGTCACCTTGGACGCCGCCGGTGTCGCGGTCAAGGAACTGTCCGCAACCGAAGCCGACGAGCGCCGGGTCGAGGAAGTGATCACGTTCGACGACCCCGCGGGCACCACGCTGGAGGTCTTCCACGGTGCCGTGCTCGATCACAGCCCGGTCATCACGCCGTTCGGGGCGCGGTTCGTCACCGGAGCGCAGGGTCTCGGCCATGTCGTGGTGCCCGCGCTCGACGCCAACGGCCTGTTCGACTTCTACACCGGCGTCCTGGGTTTCCGGTCCCGTGGCGCGTTCCGAGTTCCTGCGCCGCCGGAGTTCGGTCCGATCCGCGTCCGCTTCCTCGGCATCAACGAGCGCCACCACAGCCTGGCCATCTGCCCCTCAATGAACCAGGACAAGCCCGGCCTCGTGCACGTCATGGTCGAAGTCGACAGCCTCGACGCGGTCGGGCAGGCGCTGGACCGGGTCAATGCGGAGGGATTCCAGCTGTCCTCGACGCTGGGTCGCCACACCAACGACAAGATGGTGTCCTTTTACGTCCGCACACCCGGCGACTGGGACATCGAGTTCGGCACCGAGGGTATGCGCGTCGACGAAAGGTATTACACCGCAGAGGAAATCACCGCCGACAGCTACTGGGGTCACCAGTGGCTTGGCGAGCCGCCTGCGGCGATGCGGATCTAGCCGATGGACACCGACGTCTACCCCAACTCAGCGGACCAGATCGAGAGCTGGGATTTCGAAGCCGATGTTGTGGTCGCGGGGTACGGCATCGCCGGTGCCGCCGCAGCCGTTGAGGCCGCATCGGCCGGCGCCGACGTGCTGGTGGTCGAGCGTACCGGCGGCTGGGGTGGGGCCGCCGCGATGGCGGGCGGCTTCATCTACATGGGTGGCGGCACACCACTGCAAAAGGCCTGCGGGTTCGACGATTCCGTCGACAACATGGCCGCGTTCCTCAATGTGGCGATGGGACCGGGCGCCGATGCGAACCGTGTCGGCGACTACTGCGCAGGCAGCGTCGACCATTTCGACTGGCTGGTGCGGTGTGGTGTGCCGTTCAAACCGGTGTTCTGGGGTGAGCCCGGCTGGGAGCCACCTGGGGACGAAGGCCTGATGTTCACCGGCGGGGAGAACGCGTTCCCGTTCAACACCATCGCGAAACCAGCTCCGCGCGGGCACATTCCGCAGATGGCCAACAAGAAGGCTGGCGAGGCGAGTGCCGGCTACATGCTGATGAAGCCGCTGGTCGACACCGCCACGTCGGTGGGTGTGCGGGCGGTGTACGACGTGCATGCGTCGTCGTTGGTGGTGCAGTCCGACGGCCGCGTCGCCGGGCTCAT
Organism: uncultured Actinomycetota bacterium; assembly: GCA_963766465.1. Classification (GTDB taxonomy): domain Bacteria; phylum Actinomycetota; class Actinomycetes; order Mycobacteriales; family Mycobacteriaceae; genus Mycobacterium. The sequence goes on along the minus strand of CAVXZT010000004.1, from coordinate 257,113 downwards.
CGCCCGCCAGTACGGCAAGCCGCTGGCCATTCGCGCGCGACGGGGAGTCGTCCTTGCCACGGGCAGCTTCGCCTACAACGACGCAATGCTCGCGCAGTACGCACCGCGGCTGGTGGGACGCCCGGCCGCGTCGATCGAACAGCATGACGGGCAGGCGATCCGGATGGCCCAGGCGCTCGGCGCGGACCTGGCCCACATGGACGCCACCGAGGTGGCGTTCCTGGTCGACCCCCAGCAGACGGTCCGCGGCATCCTCGTCAACGGACGCGGACAACGCTATGTGCCCGAGGACATGTACTCGGGGAGGATCGGGCAGCTCACGCTCTACCACCAGGACGACACCGCGTACCTGATCATCGACGGCGAAGCGCACGAAGAGGCCAACGCCGCGACGTCCGCGACGCCGTTCCTCAAGCGCCCGGCGACGTGGGTCTGCGATTCGGTCGCCGAGCTCGAATCCGAGATCGGGCTGCCAACCGGGACCCTTCAGGCCACCGTCAGCGCCTACAACGACTCCGCCGCACGCGGCGAGGATCCGTTGCTGCACAAGAAACCTGAATGGTTGAAGCCGATCGGCACGCCCGTCGGCGCGATCGATCTGCGCGGCAGTTGTGCTGGTTTCACGCTCGGCGGGCTGCAGACCACGCTGGACTCCGAGGTGCTGCACGTCAGCGGCGAGCCGATCCCCGGGCTCTATGCCGCGGGTCGCTGCACGGCGGGCGTGGCGGCGTGGGGCTACGCCAGCGGCATCTCGCTTGGCGACGGCAGCTTCTACGGCCGCCGCGCCGGCCGCGCCGCAGCCAAGGGCTGACAACCTCCCCTTGTACGTCGATTTCTGCACCACGGCTGTTGTCGTGGCGATTTCACCACCCTGACGCAGAAATCGCCGCGCCGAACGACGTGACACGGGCCACATTCGTATGGTACAAACAGTTATATTCCTATTAGTCATATGTGATCGCAAGGAGGCGTCATGACCGTCACCGTCGAAACCACCACTCCGAGTGCCGTGATCGACCGGGTGTCACTGGTGTTGGACGCCTTCGACGGACCGGGACGGCTGACGCTGGCCCAGATTGTGCGCCGCACGGGCCTGCCCCGGTCCTCGGCGCATCGCATGCTCGAGCGGCTGGTTCAGCTGCGGTGGCTGCGCCGGAGCGGCCGCGACTACGAGCTGGGCATGCGGCTCGTTGAACTCGGGTCGCTCGCCGTGCACCAGGACCGGCTGCACCGTGCCGCGACTCCCCTGTTGCACGATCTGCACCGCGCTACCGGATTGGTCGTGCACCTGGCGGTACTCGACGGCTCCGACGTGGTGTACCTCGAGAAGATCGGCGATCGGATGGTCGCGGCGATCCCCACGCGCGTCGGCGGACGCCAGCCGGCGCACTGCGCAGCCGTTGGCAAGGCGATGCTGGCCTACAGGGAAGACGCTCACATCGTCGATCTGGCCACACGCAAGACGAGGTACTCCATCAGCACGCCTGCGCAACTGACGGCAGAATTGAACAAGGTTCGGGCGCACGGTGTGGCCTTCGATCGTGAGGAGTCACTGCCCGGATTCGGTTGTGTGGCAGCGCCGATCGGCGCCCTTGGCGAAGCCGTCGCCGCGGTGTCGGTGTGCGGTCCGATGAGCCGGATGATGTTCGATCAGCGTCTGGCCGCACCCGTGCGCATGACAGCGATGGGCATATGGCGCAACGTCGAAGACGGCCCTCGGGTGGCGCCGACGCTGCAGGCGGTACGTCCGCTGCGTAGCGCGCTGCGCGCAGTCCCGGCATGAATCTGGACCCGCAGATCGCGGGATTCATTGATGCGCTCGACGCCGGATTTCCACCCGTCCACACGATGACCGGCGCACAAGCCCGAGCGGTGATTCGGTCACGCCTTGTCGCACCATCGACTCCCGAAGAGGTCGGCCAGGTCCGAGACGCGTCTGTTCACGGTCCTGCGGGCGACATCGCCGTGCGGATCTACCGCCCGGCATCAATGTCGGGTCCCGTCCCCACTCTTGTGTATGCCCACGGTGGCGGGTTTGTGTTCTGCGATCTCGACAGCCACGACGGGTTGTGTCGTAGTTTCGCGAATCTCATTCCTGCCGTTGTCGTTTCAGTTGCGTACCGGCTGGCGCCGGAACATCGGTGGCCGGCCGCCGCCGAGGATGTCTTCGCGGTGGCGCAGTGGGCGGCCCGCAATTCCGATGCGCTAGGTGGCGATGCCAGCGGTATCGTCGTCGGCGGTGACAGCGCGGGTGGCAACCTTGCTGCCGCCACCGCGCTGATGGCGCGCGATCGGGGAGCACCAGCTCTCGCAGCGCAGTTGCTGGTGTACCCGATGATCACTCCGGCCTTTGACACGGAGTCGTACCGCGTATTCGGCAGGGGCTTCTACAACCCGCGCCCCGCGCTGCAGTGGTACTGGGATCAATACGTGCCCTCCCCTGCCGATCGCGAACATCCCTACGCCTCACCGCTTCATGGAGACTTGCGTGGCCTGCCGCCGACCGTCGTCGTCATCGCCGGCCACGATCCGTTGCGGGACGAGGGAATTGCCTTCGCAAACGCGCTGGATGCGGCCGGGGTGGCGACGACGCGGCTCGATTACGAGGGCGGTATCCACGGGTTCATGAGCATGCCAATGCTGGACCTTGCGAAACACGCTCGCGTGCAAGTGTGCGGGAACTTGTCCACCCTTCTGGCAGGCGCGCGTGTCTGAAGGTCAGGTCTATGTCTTCGACCACGTGGTGACGAAGCCGGGACGTGGCAGGGAGTTCGTCGACCGCTATCTATCCGAATACGCGCCGGGTGCCCGCCAGCGCGGAATGACATTGCGGGACATCCTCGTCAGCCCGCCGCTCTGGTTCACCGACAAATCGAACACCATCACCATCACATGGCGACTGCCCAGTGCACGCGCGTGGTGGGAGATGACATGGCAGGGCAGGCCAGACCCCGCCTTGGGCAAGTGGTGGACGGAAATCTCGGGGCTCGTGACGGAGCGGACACGCAGCGTTGCCGCCGCGGCCGACGACGTGGACGGGCTATGCGATGTATAGCGTCACCAGATTGATCCACACATCTGAGCCCGACCGCCTGCTACCCGAACTTCGTGCGTTCTCCGACGCCGCCGACCTAGCCGTCGTGCAGCCCACACTGCCTGGGGTACGCAACGGCGGCGACATCCTGATGCACCTTCGCTTCGCTGACGACACCCAATGGATGGCGGTCGCAGACGATCTCACCGCAGTCCTCTCCCGGCCCAGTGTCTCCCACGTCGACGGCGCCGAGTACCGAGGCGTTCTTAAAGCACCCGGTCAGCAAACGCCTGACGCGGTGTATCGCACGCTGCTGCTGCGGGTGACACCGGGCAGCGACGCGGCAGCCGTCAAGCGCTTCGAAGACGACCTGCGTCTGTTGCCGCGTTATGTTCCATCGATTACGGGCTGGCAGCTCAGCCGCGTCGAGTCGGCGGTCGGGGCATCTCCGTGGACGCACGTTTTCGAGCAAGAGTTCGGAAGTCTCGACGGGCTAATGGGGCCTTATCTGATGCACCCGATCCACTGGGCGTACGTCGATCGATGGTTCGACCCGGAATGTCCCGACGTGATCGTCCGGGACCGTGTGTGCCACAGTTTCTGCAAATGCCCGACCGCCATACACAGGACGTGAGCGTGACGACGCCATGACGTGCAATTGTTCAGAGCGGCAAGCGATCATCGCGGTGCTCAACCGGTACGCCACCTGTCTCGACACCCGGGACTGGTCTGGTCTCGGAGAGGTTTTCCAGCCGAATGCGACGGCTCAGTACGGTGCACACCTCAACGGTCGTCCTGCAATCGTCGAATCGATCCGTGGCTTCTTGGGTGGTTGTGGACCATCGCAACATCTCCTCGGAAATTTCGAAATCGAAATTTACGAGGATCGGGCGGAGGCATCGACGTATGCGCGCGTCATCCATACGGGTGCGGGAGATCGTGCAGGGTTGGCGCCGTATGAGGCGATCGGCGTCTACCGCGACCAGCTGGTGCAGACGTCAGATGGTTGGCGAATCACTCACCGCAAGTTCGACGTTCACATCTCCATTGGGGACATCAACGCGTTGCAGCCCGCGTGACCGAGAACTACATACCGGTGGGCATAATGTTGGGATTCGCGGTCGAAGGCGGCTCCAGTGCGGGCAGCACCGTCTTGCCATCGAGGCTGTGCACCAACAGCCGCTGACACCATGGGTAATGCAAGCTGAACGCCACAAGGCCTGTGCACTCGGCCGCCGGCAGGTGGCACATCGCAAGCACCGTTTCGGCTAGATACTCCACGGGCTCGGTCGGAAAGCTCTCCGGGATCAGTTGCGCCGCACCGGGTGTACGGACTGCGGTTGACGGGCCGACACAGTTCACCGCGATGTTGTCGTCGAGCACCTCGGCGGCCATCCCTTGGGTGAACCGGTGCAGTGCCGCCTTCATCGACGCATAAACCACGTCGCCAGACGTCTTGTTGTACTCACGGTACGGTCGCACTGGTGCAACTCCGGTGACGGATCCGATATTGACGATCCAGCCCGCCCCTTGCTTACGCATGTGCGGTACTGCCGCTTTGGTGAGCACGAACGGCGTCCGCAGATAGTGCTCCACCGTGCGATCGAAGGTGTCCATCTCCATTTGTTCGACGAGCCCGTAGTCGGCGAATCCCGCATTGTTGACGAGGATGTCGATGTGGCCCGTGCGGTCGAGCACCTCTTCGACGAGGCTCTCGCGCTGTTGGGCGTCCTCGAGATCGGCGGCGATACCGAACGCGGTACCGCCGGATTGTTCGATGAGTTCGATCGTCTCGGCGATGGTGCCGGGAATCGCCAGAGCCGACCCGGACCGGACCGAACGGGACGGCTGATGGGAGCGCGCCGTCACCACGACCGTCGCACCCTCGGCCGCCAGCCGCTGCGCGATCCCACGACCAATCCCCCGGCTGCTGCCGGTGACCAACGCCGTTTTGCCGCTCAGCAATTCCGTCATCGCAACACGAAGTGTTCTTCGATGGGCGCGCGGTGTTGATGCCAGAGGTCGACCAGTCGGTACGGGGTAGCCACCACCACCCGGCCCGAACCAGAGCGGTAATACGTGTGCGCATTGGGTGTGTGACACCAGACGGTGCCCGCCATCGCCTCGTCGATCCCTGCGACGTAGCCGCCATAGGCCGGCTGCGTCACTTCCATCGTTGTCGCGCCGCGAAGTGCCATCAGTTGCAGGCACTCGATGACGTAGTGCGCCATCACCTCCATCGAGAAGTTGGCGCCTGCGCCGTGCCCAGGACTGTAGTTCGGTGCCGAGTTGATGAACAGATTGGGAAATCCGGGCACGGTGCCACCGCGGTAGGCACGTGGGCTGTCTCCCCAGTCGTCGGCCAGCTTGCGGCCGCCACGGCCTCGAATGTCGATGGTGGACAGGAAGTCCAGATGGTACCCGGTGGCGTAGATGATCACGTCGAGATCAATCTGACGGCCGTCCACCGTCACGATTCCCTTTGCGTTGACTTCGGCGGGCTCGCTCGCTTCCACGGCGACGTGGTCACGGGTCAGCGCCGCGTAGTAGCCGCCCGGGTCCCGAATGATCCGCTTGCCGTAAGGAGCGAAGTCCGGAGTGACCTTCTTCGCCAATTCGGTTCCCTCACCGAAGGTCCGGTCGACGTACTCCAAGCACATCTGCAGCAATACGTCGTTGGCCGGTGAGATCGACAGGTGACTCTTCGCCCATTCCGGGTCCTGCAGTATCACCGGATAATTGTTGTCTGCCGTGGCCCAGAACGATTTCAGCCGGTTCCAGTTCGCGTAGTACGGCAGGTGGCGGCCGAGATAGCGGCGGTGCTCGGGAACGTCATCGGAAAGCCGCTTGCGAGGCGCAACCCAATGCGGCTGCCGCTGAAACACCGTCAGGTGCTCCACCTGATCGACGCAGGCGTCGACGATCTGCACCGCCGTGCAGCCCGCGCCGATGATCGCCACCCGCTTGCCCGTCAGGTCCAACAACGCGTCCCAATGTGCGGAGTGAATGCTGATGCCCGCGAACGTCTCCCGGCCTGGCGGCTGGGGCCACCGCGGACGGTTGAGATAGCCCGCGGCGGTGATCACGACGCGGGCGTAGCCGACGTCACGGTTGCCGTTGCGGTCGACCGAATGGATCTGCCACTGCTCGTGGTCTTCGTCCCACCACAACGCCTCGACCTCGGTGCCGAACCGGGTGTGGTCACGCAGGCCGTATCTATCGGCCAACGACACCAGATAATCCTGATACTCCGCGCCTTGCGGGTAATAGCTCGACCAATCCGGGTTCACCTCGCGCGACAGCGAGTAGTACGCCGACGGGGTGTCCACGCCGATGCCCGGATAGGTGGTGGTGAGCCAAGTGCCGCCGACTTCGTCGTTGCGGTCGAAGATCTCATATCGCACCCCAGCATCGGCGGCGGCGAGCGCGGTGATGATGCCGGCCAGCCCGGCACCGACGATCGCCACGTTCATCGTTTCCGGGATTGGCACGATGCGCGGCAGCGTCGGCTGCGAGAGCTGGAACCCGCCCTGCTCGAGCAGCATTGGAACGAACTCCTCGTCGACGTCGGAGCCCAATGCCAGTGGCAGCAGTCGCGTGAACAGCTCGGGGTCGTCGGCGGCGAGCGCCCCCGCGGCCCGCGGCGTGTGCAGTGCGTCGATCACGGCTTCGACGATGGACGAGGCGGTGTCCGGGTCAGTGACGCCCGCGCGCTCCGGTGGGTTGGAGACGTGCGAGATCGCAGGTCCGAACCGGGCGATGATCGACGCATCGCCGGTGAGCTGAGCCAGCACCGCCACGAGCACGCCAGGGTCGGCCTGGCGCAAATGCGCCCGCAGTTCACCATGAGTCGTCACGACCACCGAGTATCGAAGCTTTTGGCACCAACGAGGCCGGTCCTTTCTACTGAGCGGGACGCCATACAGAACGTGTTCCACTGACCGGACGCAACTGCGCTCTCGAGCACAACGCGGCGCTTGACTCGCTCCATGAGCAACGACATCACGCTGTCCGAAGTTGAGGAGTTCATCTCCGGCTTCTGGTACCACTACGACCAGGGCCATTTCGACGAGCTGGCAGTACGCATCGGTGACGAGATGGAGTACCTGAGCCGCTCCGAATCCGGCGCATGCCCGTTCGAAGACCTGCTCACGGCCGAGTTGCACGGCGGTGCCGAAACTCTGGCGTGGTTGATCCAGCACCGTAACGAGAACCCGTACCCGCTGCGCCACCACGCCACGAACGTCTTCCGCACCGGAATCGACGGGCCGGTGACCTTTGTCCGCTTCTACCTGTTCGTCAACCAGATCACCAACGCCGTGCCATTCGCGGTGTCCAGCGGTGTGGTCGACGTCGGTGTTCAGCGGGGCGCCGACGGTCTGGTGTTCACCTCCATGAAGGTCATCCTCGACGCCGACGATTCGGTGCCTTTCGCCGAGTACAGCGGTACGGCAGCGGCGACGACGGGCGCGTAGCCGCCGATGACCGCGCGCGACACGTTCGGCGGCGGCGTTGCCGTCATAACCGGTGCCGGTGCGGGCATCGGCGCGGGCCTGGCCCGCCACGCTGCCCGGCTCGGTATGACGGTGGTGCTCGCCGACATCGATGCCAAAGCGGTTGCGGCCCTTCGTGACGAACTCACCGCCGAAGGCACCATCGCCGTGGACGTCGCATGCGATGTCCGTGATCCCGACGCCGTGCTCGCTTTGGCCGAGCGGACGTACCGCGATGTAGGGCCGGTTCGGCTACTGGTCAACAACGCCGGCGTCGAACAATTCGGATACCTGTGGGATATCCCGGTCGAGAACTGGAACCGGCTCGTCGATGTCAACATCAGCGGCGTATTCCACGGTGTGCGTGCATTTCTGCCGAGGATGCTGTCGTCGCAGGAACCAGCGTGGGTATGGAACCTATCCTCGATCGGCGGCGTCGCCGTCGTGCCCTTGCAGGCCCCGTACATCATGAGCAAGCACGCCGTTCTCGCGCTCACCGAATGCCTGCGGCTGGAAGTGCAGCTGGCCGGGCATCAGCATCACATCCAGGTGCAGGCCGTGCTACCGGGCGCGGTGGTGTCGAACATCTTCGAGTCCGCCGGCGGCGTGGACGGCGGCGATGTCGCGGCCGCCGAATCACAGCGCTCCGCCATGCTCGACATCAAGGCCGAGGCAATGGACCCTGTCGCGGCGGCCGAAGCCGTGTTCGACCAGGCCGCCGAAGGACGGTTCTACCTATTGACCCAGCCCGACTACGTCGGTTCGGCGATGGCCGAGCGTGCCGAAGCCCTTGTTTCCCAACGGCCGCCGACATTGAGGGGCCGTCGCTTCGACCCCGCGCCCCAATGAGGCTCGACCCGGACGCCGCCGCGCGGATCGCCTCGTTCGGAGAGATCCCGCCAATGCGTGTGCGCGGTTTGGCCGGCGTGCGCGACGCGATCGAGTCCGCTCCGCACCCAGACAACATGCCGGCGATGGCGCACATCGAGGACTGCGCGATTCCCGGCCCGGACGGCCAGATTCCCATCCGGATCTACCGCCCATCAACCCAGTCGCGCCGGCCCGTGCTGGTGTACTTCCACGGCGGCGGACTGGTGATGGGCTCCAACAACTCGTTCGAGCCGCTGGCGAGAACGCTTGCCGCCGAGGCCAACGCCACCGTGGTATCCGTCGACTATCGTCTCGCACCTGAATCGCCGCCGCCGGCGCAATTCGACGACGCCTACACCGCGACAACATGGGTGGCCGACCACGCCGACCCACTCGGCGTCGATGCGACGCGGTTAGTGGCCATCGGCGACAGCGCAGGCGGTTCGCTTGCCGCGGGTGTTGCGCTGGCCGCTCGCGATCGCGAGGGTCCGGCCATCTTCTGCCAGGTGCTGCTCTACCCCGGCCTGGACCGGGACATGGCGGCGCCGTCGGTCACAGCCCTCACAGATGCGCCGATGCTCAGTCGCGACGACATCGTCTACATGCAGGACCTCGCCGACGCAGGTGCCGGCACCCCACACGACCACTTCCGCGTGCCCGCATACGCCACCGATCTGACGGGGCTGCCCCCGGCCATAGTCGTCACCACGGAATGCGATCCGATCCGCGATTGGGGTGAGCGGTACGCAACCAGACTCCGCGACGCAGGTGTGCAAACAACGATCACTCGCTACCCAGGTACCTATCACGGGTTTCTCATGCGGTCGGACGCGACGGCCCGCGGACGTCTCGCAGCCGCCGAGGTCGGCGGGCTCCTGCGTGCGAAATTCGCTCATAACCTGCCGTTTTAACGTCCCGATCACCGGAAACGTGAACGCCGCCGCACCCGGTTCGACCACAGAATCAACGAAGCCGAGAAAGAGGAGACCCCGATGCTGACTGATGAGCGGCGCATGGAGCTGTCCGAGGTGTTGCGGCCCGCGTCACCACCGATCGAGGTCGATCGTGTCTACACCGACGACCAACGCGAACGCCTGCTCGACGTGGCCCGAACCGAAGGCCCGTGGAAACTGATCATCGCCCAGCACTTCGCGTCGGCCGACGAGTTGATGGCGACGATGAGCGGCGCATTCCCGGAGGGCTTCGAGCCGTCGCTGGATCTCTTTCTGACTCCGACGTTTCGCGGCTATCTCGCCAACTACGGTGCTGTCCTGTACCCGGAGATTAATGACTGCTTCTACAACGCGCAGTTTCTCGAGCATGCCAAGAGTTACTGGAAGGCTGAATACGCCAAACCCGAGCTGATGCTGTTCAACATCAACGGGCCGTGTGCCAACCGCGACCCGGGACATTTGGACTCGCCGAGCTTCCGCGGCGTGCGCCACGAGAACGCCCCCACGTGGTTGTGCAGTGTGATGGGCAAGTCCGGGCTGTTCCAGGACTACCTGATCAAGATGGCACAAGTGATCACGTGGTTCTCGCTCGATGACGGCAGCGGTTTCACGTACTGGCCCGACGGCCCGCTCAAGGCTCCCCAGCGCCTGATGCCGCCGGTGTTCAACCGGGGCGTGGTGGTGCAGAACGAGATGATGATGCACCGCGGCGAGGCCAACGGCCCGCTCGATCGGCAGACGCCCGCCGGGCTCGCGTTCGACACCGTCTTCGCAGGCGACCCCGCCGACCGGGATCAGTGGCTGCTCAAGAACGGCGACGATGTGATCGCCCAGCATCACACCAACCAGCTCCGCTTCTTGGTGCACTGGTCGGCCGAGGTCTTCTCCGACTACGAGGAGCTGAAGAAGAACATGGACGGCTCCGATGACCTCACCATCGAGCGGGCCATCGACACTCTCGTCAAGGACGTCAACGCGCAAGGCATCACGTTGGAGATGCCCGACGATCCGCTCCACGATCCTGAATTCATCCGCGCCCTCAACGGCGCCTACGACCTTGGCGGGCCTGCGATCTACCCCGACGAGGCACCGCTCAGCGCGTTTCAGGTCGCGTGAATCTCAGCGCACTATCACGGTGCTCGGCTCGCGCGGTGAGCCAAGCATTTCCCGGTGCGACGGCGGCTGGCGACCATCTTCGTCGGTGATGCCGTACCGCTGCGCGAGTTCCGCGGCGATCACGGTGTGCCCCGAGAGTTCGGCGAGGCCAGGGTCGCGGTAGAGCGCATCCATCAAATGCCCAGTGAATTCGGGGGTTTCGGCGTGTTTGGCGGTTTCAGCGAGGGCGTCGGGGTGACCGTCGAAGGCCTTGCGGAATCGCTCGGTGAGTAGGATTCCCATCCAGATCGAAACGGTGGCGACTCCGGTGCCGCGGAAGTCAACCGCCATGTCGGCCGCCAGTTTGTCGACACCCGCCTTCTGCGCGCCATACGCCGGTCCGTGCATGTAGCACACCGACCCTGGAGACGACGTGAACGCGATCAGACCACTGTTCTGACGCACCATGAGCGGCGCAGCGTGCCATGACGCCGCATAGGCCGATCGCAACCCGACATCGAGCACGTCAGCCAGATCGAGGGGCTTCTCCCAGAACGGTTTTGGACTCGTCAGGTCATCGTGAATGGCTGCAGCATTGTTCACCAACAAATCGAGCCGGCCGCACTCCTGCTCGACCCGCGCGAACAGTGCGCTTACCGCGGCGTCATCGGTGTGGTCGACATGTACCGCAATTCCGCCGTCTCCCGGGTCGGTTACCGATCTGCCGGTCAGATAGACCCGCCAGCCGTCGGCAACAAGTGCTGAGGCGATTCCGCGTCCCGCGCCACGACTCGCCCCTGTCACAACCGCCACTGGCTTCGTCACGACTACGAAGTTACGTCCTTACTGGCACCGTTTCATCAACCACCGGAAGATCGCCGTGGCGGACCGCATCGATGATCGAGTAGCTCAGCGCCGAACATGCCAGGAACAGCCCGCGTGCCGAGTACGGGGCCAGGTTCTCGGCGTCGCGGCGCTCGAGGCAATGGGCGGACGCGTCGGCGTCCCATTGCACGCTCGTCTGGTTCCAGCTGCTCTTACGCGCCAGCACATGCGCACCGCAGCGCCGGCAAGCCACCGGCACCATCGGTGAGTCGGCGTAGCGGTTGTCGGGCCGGACGGTCATCAGGTGGTTCCCGCGGAGGTCCTCGCGGCAAGGTTGGCGTTGACCACCTTCATCCATTCCTCGTGCGGATTGGTGGTGTCGAGTTCGTATTCGAAACGGTCCACCATGTCGGGCGCCACGTCGGCGACATCGACGTAGAACTGCTCGTACCACCTGCGAAGCTGGTAGACGGGACCGTCCTCCTCACACAACAGTGGATTGTCGATGCGCGCCTTGTTCTTCCAGATCTCGACGTCCTGCTCGAAGCCCATCTTGACGAAGTCCCCCAGACCGATTGCGGTCTCCAATGCCTGATCACCTGGCAGCGCCTCCGACTTCTTCACGATGATGCCGTACTGCAGCACAAAGGAATTCGTGTCGATCGGGTAGTGGCAGTTGATCAGCACTGTCTTGTGATCGGCCTCTGGGTAGTGATAGGTCAGATCGTCGATCATGAACGATGGCCCGAAATACGATGCCACCGAAGTGGTTCCGAGCATCTGATTCTCCCCTGGGTCGCCGATATCCGGGCGCCCCGCGCCGTTCATGTACTGCGTTGCGACGTGGCCTTCGAAGATGTTCTTGAAGTGTGTGGGCAGCGATCCGTGGATATAGAAGAAATGCGCCATATCGACGACGTTGTCGATGATTTCGCGGCAGTTGATGTTGACGACGGTGGTGTACCAGTGCCAGTCCGTCCACTCGTCACTGGTCGCCCCCTCGATGCGCGGAATCGTCACCTCAGGCGGGGGCGGCTTGCGCTCGGGGTCGTTCCACACGAACAACATGCCGTCCTGCTCGAGGGTCGTCCACGTCGCGGTACGGGCCAGCCTGGGCACCCGCTTGCTGTAAGGCACCTTCTTGCAGCGGCCGTCCCCGCCCCACCGCCAGTCGTGGAACGGACACGCGATTTCGTCGCCCTTAACCGTGCCCTGGGTGAGGTCGCCGCCCATGTGACGGCAGTAGCCGTCGAGCACGTTGATCTTGCCGTCTCCGCCGCGGAACACCACCAGCTTCTGCCCGAACGCGTGCACGGCATGTGGCGTGCCATCGCCGAAGTCCCTAATCAGTCCGAGACAGTGCCACCCACGGGCGAATCTGGTGGGCGCCGCGTCGGCCTCGATCTGGCGAATCTCATCGATATCTGACTGCAACGTCATGATCTTTTTCTACAACTGTGGCGCCGGTTATGGAGCCGATCGTCCCGCTGGCAGGGAAAAGCCGCCGCACGCCCAATTCTGCGACCTAGTGTCGTGAAACGTGACTACTGCTCAACCAGGCACCATTCCTGCCGGGATGCCTGTCCACGACACCACGGTGGATTTGGTTGTCGTCGGCTCGGGCACTGGCATGGCCGCGGCGCTGGCGGCCGCCGAGCGGGGTCTGACGGTGCTGATCGTTGAGAAGTCGTCGTACGTCGGCGGGTCGACTGCCCGGTCCGGCGGCGCGTTGTGGCTGCCCGCGAGCCCGATTCTCGAGGAGAACCACGCCGGCGACACCATGTCGCGTGCCCAGACCTACCTCGCGTCGGTCGTCGACGGCACGGCGCCACAGCAGCGGCCCGCAGCGTTCCTGTCACACCTCGGCGAGACCGTCGAGATGCTGCGGCGCACGACACCGATGCGACTCATGTGGGCACGGGACTACTCCGACTACCACCCCGAGCAGCCCGGCGGAATGGCCGCAGGGCGCACCTGCGAATGCAAGCCGCTCAACACGTCGGTGCTCGGTCGATACCGATCGCGGCTTCGTCCCAGCATCATGACGGCCTCAATACCCATGCCGACCACCGGCGCGGACTACCGCTGGATGAACTTGATGGCGCGGGTGCCCCGCAAGGGTTTGCCGTTGATCGCGAAGCGTCTAAGCCAGGGGCTGGGCGGCCTGCTGCTCGGCCGACGTTACGCCGCGGGCGGGCAGGCACTGGCCGCCGGCTTGTTCGCCGGCGTGCTGCGCGCGGGCATCCCCGTCTGGACGGACACCGCGCTGGCGCGCTTGACGTCTGACGGCACCAAGGTCACCGGCGCGGTCGTCGAACACGACGGACGAGAAGTCACTGTGACAGCGCGCCGCGGGGTCGTGCTGGCCGCAGGCGGTTTCGATCACAGCATGGACATGCGGTGGAAGTTTCAATCCGAGTCGCTGGGCGAACACATGAGTCTCGGCGCTGAAACCAACACCGGCGACGCGATTCGCACCGCCCAAGAGGTCGGCGCCGCAATCGATCTCATGGACCAGGCATGGTGGTTCCCGGCCATCGCACCCCTGCCCGGCGGTGCGCCGGTGGTGATGCTGGCCGAACGGTCACTGCCCGGTTCGCTGATCGTCGACCAGAGCGGCAACCGGTTCGTCAATGAGGCGACCGACTATATGTCGTTTGGGCAGCGTCTACTGGAGCGCGAACGCTCAGGGAATCCCGTGGACACCATGTGGATCATATTCGACCAGAAATATCGCAATAGCTATGTCTTTGGTGCCGAACTCTTTCCGCGGATGCGGATTCCGCAGACGTGGTACGACGCCGGAATCGCCCACCTGTCGGACGACCTCGCTGAACTTGGGAGGCTGATCGGCTTGCCCCGGGAGCAGTTCATCGCAACCGTGTCACGATTCAATGAGATGTCGCGCGCCGGAGACGATTCCGATTTTCATCGCGGACACAGCGCATACGACCGCTACTACGGCGACCCCACCCTCACCCCAAACCCGAACCTGCGGGCGCTCGACAAGGGGCCGTTCTATGCGGTGAAGATGGTGCTCAGCGATCTCGGCACCTGCGGCGGCCTGCAAGCCGATGACCGTGCCCGGGTACTGCGCGAAGACGGCAGTGCCATCGATGGCCTTTACGCGATCGGCAACACCGCCGCTAACGCGTTCGGCGCGACCTATCCAGGGGCGGGCGCGACGATCGCGCAGGGTTTGGTGTACGGCTACATCGCCGCACACGATGCGGCTGAAAAGTAATCAGTCGGGCTCGTCGGCGTCGGCCTTCTTTTCGATCTCGTACCAGAATTCCGGTGGCGGCCAAGGAGTCTTCGCGCCGCCGTCCTCAGCCCGCGGGAAGGCGGCCTCTGCCTCGTCGAGTTCTTTGATCATCGTCAAGGCGAGCTCACGCTCGTTGGCGTAATACCGCTCGGCCCATTGCAACCCGACGCGCGCATAGGCCCACGATGGATCCGCACCGGCCCACTTGGCGTCCTTCGCTGCCTTGCGCTGCATCTCGTCGGCATAAGCCACATGTTCCTGGAGGATCTCTTTCAGCCTGGCCGGGTTTGTCAGATGCCCGAGCGTCACCCGAAGGAGTGGGCCATGCTTCAACGTCGGCGAGTCGACTGGCGCCTCGTTCGCCCATCGGGTGACCGCGTCCAAGCCCGCTTGAGTGATCTTGTACAGCCGCCGATTGCGGGTACCGCTGCTGTTCTCCACTCGCGAGGTCACCAAGCCGAGTCGCTCGAGCTTCTTCAGCTCGGAATAGATCTGGCTATAGGCCGGACTTCCGTAGTAGAACTGCATGCTCCAGTCGCTCCACTTTCGGACGTCATAACCCGAAAGTTCATGCTCGTACGACAGCATGCCCAGCAGCGCCCAGCTGGTGGCCGCCAGATTCGGCTTGCCCTGCTGATCGCCATCTCCCACTTGGTCAGGGTAACAACACAGGTCACGGGCATGAACGTCACTCACCACTGGCCGGGACACCGTGTTGCGACCATCGGCGCGTGGCGCGCACGCTGCAAGGATGACCACCCTGAGACTCGACGCACCAAGTCCGGCGACCATGCGGAACGTGCTCGGGCATTTCTGTACGGGCGTCGCGGTGATCACCGGTCGTGACGGCGACCGCCCGGTGGGTTTCGCCTGCCAGTCGGTGACGTCGGTGTCCCTGGATCCGCCGTATGTCAGTTTCTGCCCCGCGCACACATCGGGGAGCTGGCCGGTGATTCGCGCGGCCGGGCGGCTGTGCATCAACATCCTGTCCGACGACCAGCACGGGGTATGCGCGCAGTTCGCCGTCAGCGGTGACGATAAGTTCGCCGGTGTCGACTGGAGCCCGGGCAGGAACGGCGCACCCGTATTGCGCGGTGCTCTGGCAACGATCGAAGCCGATCTCGAATTCGAGCAGGGCGCTGGCGATCACACCATCGTCGTCGCCCATGTCACTGGCCTGCGCGCTTCCGAAGGTCGCCGCCCCCTGCTCTTCTACCGAGGCGGCTACGGCGGATTCGCGTGAACGAACAACTCGCGCAGTCGGTGCGCCGGCTCATCGATGCGACCATCCGCACCGAGGTCGATGTTGCGACCTTGGCTTCGGTGAAGAGCAAGATCGACTGTGCGACAGAACAATTGAGCGCATCACTGATGCCAGTATCGTTCGGCGTGCGGCAGACCTCCGACGGCCAGAGCAGGGCATTGGGAAACGTGGTCATCGGCGCCCGCAATCCGGTCGCGCCTCCCCTGGTCATTCACAACGACACCGACGGCGCGGTGCACGCGGACTTCGTTCTCGGCGCTGCCTACGAGGGCCCGCCGGCTCACGTTCACGGCGGCGTCTGCGCATTGATCCTCGACCACGTTCTCGGCGCGACCGCGCACTTGCCGGGCAAGCCGGCTTACACCGGCACCCTGACCATCCGGTACCTGCGCGGCACACCCCTCGGACAGCCGCTGCGCGTGCAGGCGCAGGTCGACCGGATTGACGGATCGAAGACATTCGCAGTCGGGCATATCGCTGACGCCGAGGGCGTCACCGTAGAGGCTGAGGGTGTGTTCATCCATCCGAGGACAGCTCAGCGTTGACGAACTGGGACGAGGAAACCGACGTCATCGTGGCCGGATCGGGCGGTGGCCTGGTCGGCGCGTACACCGCCGCCCGCGAGGGTCTGTCAGTCAAGGTTGTCGAGGCCAGCGACCAGTTCGGCGGCACCACCGCATACTCCGGAGGCGGGGGCATGTGGTTCCCCTGCAACCCGGTGCTGCGGCGCGCAGGCAGTGACGACACCCTCGACGCCGCGTTCGCCTACTTCCATGCCGTGGTCGGCGATCGCACCCCCGTCGAGCTGCAGCGCGCCTACGTGTACGGGGGCAGCAACCTGGTCGCGTACCTGGAAGAAGACGATCACTTCGATTTCGACGTGCTGCCGTGGCCCGACTACTTCGGCGCGCTGCCACACGCGCGCCTCGACGGTCTTCGCCACACCGTGATGAAACCGCTTCCCGCGCAACGCCTCGGCGAGCTCGCCGGCCGGGTGCGCGGGCCGCTGGACAGAGAGCGGCTCGGCGCCGAAGTGCCGAAGTACCTCATCGGCGGGCGGGCCCTGATCGGCAGGCTGTTGTCGGCGATCACCGCATATCCCCACACCTCGCTACACACCAACAGTCCGCTGGTCGAGTTGGTCACCTCCAGCGATGGCGTCGTCGGTGCCGTCGTCGAGGAGGACGGCCGTCGCCGCGCAATCCGTGCCCGCGCCGGTGTACTGCTCGCCGCGGGCGGTTTCGAGAACAATCCCGCCCTGCGCCAGCGCTTCGGCGTGCCGGGTGATGCGAAGGACACCATGGGTGCGCCGGGCAACACGGGTCTGGCGCTTGAGGCAGGAATGGCCGTCGGTGCCGCGACCGACCTGATGGATCAGGCGTGGTGGTCGCCGGGGTTCACCCATCCCGATGGGCGCTCAGCTTTCTCGCTGTGGTTCACCGGCGGGATTTTCGTCGATCAAGACGGTAAGCGGTTCGTCAACGAGTCCGCACCGTACGACCGGATCGGCAAGTCGATCATCGAGCAGATGGCCCGGGGTGCAATGACGTTGCCGTACTGGATGATTTATGACGACCGCGACGGCCCGGTGCCGCCAGTCAAGGCCACCAACGTGTCGATGGTCGAGTCCGAACGGTACGTCGACGCCGGCCTGTGGCACACCGCCGACACCCTGCCCGCTTTGGCGGCGAAGATCGGTGTCAACGCCGACAACCTTGTGTCGACGGTGGAACGGTTCAACAAGTTCGTCGCCGCGGGTGTCGATGAGGACTTCGGCAGGGGTGACGAGGCCTACGATCGCGCGTTCTCGGGCGGCCAGTCACCGATGGTGCCGATCGAGACGGCGCCGTTTCATGCCGCCGCGTTCGGCCTTTCCGATCTGGGCACCAAGGGCGGACTCGTCACCGATACCCACGCGCGGGTGCTCGACACCGACGGCAACCCGATCGACGGGCTGTACGCGGCGGGCAACACGATGGCCGCAGTCACCGGGACCTCATACCCCGGCGGCGGGAGCCCGATCGGGGCATCGATGCTGTTCAGTCACCTCGCTGCCCTGGACATGGCCGCAAAAGACAAAGGAGTATCTGCCCTATGACTTCTCTTCAGCGATACAGCAACCGTCGCGTCCTAATCACCGGCGGTGGTTCTGGCATCGGGCAGGCGACCGTGCTGCGCATCTTGGATGAGGGCGGTCACGTGGTCGCCGCCGATATCAGCGAGCCCGGGTTGAAGGACACCGTCGCGAAGGCCGAACGGCACGGTGACCAGCTCACCACTGTCGTCATGGACATCGGCTCCGAGCAGTCGGTACGCAACGGCGTGGCGGATGCCGTCAAGGCCCTCGGCGGCCTGGACACGCTGGTCAACGTGGCCGGGATCCTGCGGTCGGCTCATTTCGTCGACATGACGCTTGCCGACTTCGAGCAGGTGCTGCGGATCAACCTCGTCGGCACCTTCCTAGTCACCAGGGAGGCCATCCCCGCGCTGCGCAACGGCAACGACCCCGCCGTCGTTAACTTCAGCTCTACCTCGGCCACCTTCGCGCATCCGTACATGACCGCATACGCCGCGTCCAAGGGTGGGGTTCAAGCGATGACGCACGCGCTTGCACTGGAGTTCGCCAAGGAGAGAATCCGATTCAACTCGGTCCAGCCCGGATCCATCTCGTCCGGAATGACCGACGGCACAGGTGAATCCAAGCAGAGCATCGGACCGGGCCTGCCGGACGACGCGGACTACTCGCTGTTCGGCAAGATCACTTCGGTGCTGCCGGTCGAAGGCGGAGGGATCTTCGCCAAGCCCGACGCGGTCGCCGCGGTTGTCGCGATGCTCGGCTCGACGGACGCCTATTTCGTCACCGGAACAGAGGTGCGCATCGACGGCGGAACGCACATGTAATGTGCGGCGAATGAGCGGACCCCTACGCGTCATCCAGTGGACGACAGGCAATATCGGACGGCGATCGCTGCACGCGATCATCGGGCGCGACGACATGGAGTTGGTCGGTGTCTACGCGCACGGGGCCGACAAGGTCGGCGTCGACGCAGCCGAGCTGTCCGGCTGGCCGGAGCCCACCGGGGTGATGGCCACCAACGACATCGATGCGCTACTGGCGCTCAAACCCGATGCCTGTTGCTACAACCCGCTCTGGCCGAACATCGACGAACTGGCCAGGCTGCTCGAGTCGGGCGTCAACGTGTGTTCGAGCGCGGCGTGGATCACTGGCGGCAAGCAATCTCCTGAGGATCTGGAACGCATCCGGAAGGCTTGCGAGAAGGGCAATTCCACCATCTTCGGCAGCGGCGCCCACCCGGGCATGACCAATATGGTCGGCATGGTGCTCAGCGGATCCTGCGAGCGCGTCGACGAGATTCGCATCACCGAGTCGGTGGACTGCTCGACGTATGAGTCGGCGGGTACCCAGACCGCGATGGGCTTCTCGCAGGACCCCGCCACCCCCGGCCTTGCCGAGAACGTTCGGCGGGAGAGTGAGGTCTTCGCCGAGTCCGCGGCGATGATGGCCGACGCGATCGGCGCCAAGCTCGACCGAATGACCTTCGACGTGCAGTTCACGGCGGCGACCGGTGACACCGATCTCGGTTTCATGCAGATCCCGAAGGGCACCGTCGGCAGTGTCTACGGCTATCACCGCGGCTGGGTCGGCGACCGCAACGTGGTCAGCGTCGGGTTCAACTGGACGATGGGTGACCACGTCACCCCGCCCAAGCCGCTGGAGCACGGCCACGTCATCCAGGTGTTCGGGCTGCCCAACATGCGCACCGTGCTGCACTGCCTGCCGCCCAAGGACTGGACAGAACCCGGGTTCATGGGCCTCGGCATGATCTACACGGCCCTTCCGGTGACCAACGCGGTGCCGGCGGTCGTCGCCGCCCCGCCAGGCATCGTCACGCTAATGGATCTGCCGCCGGTCACCGGCCGCGCCGCGGTCTGAGCAGTGTGCCCAGTGGTGTTACGCCGCCTTCAGCAGGGTGCCACCGTCCAGCGATGATGTGTCCAACGGCATCTGCGCCACAGGTCGAACCAGTCGACGTCCTGAGACCACCGCCAGATAAAGGACTCCTCACGACGGTCGTCGCCGCAGCGCAGGCTCTGCTGTTGACCGTCGAATCCCCACTGGAAGATCGTGCCGCCGTCGCGGTTCCAGAACTCCATCTTTTGCGTGATGCCCCGCGGGGCGCTGTATCCCAGCGTGGTCACCTCGTACCGGAACGAGAAGAATAGGTACGGCAATCCCGTTGCAGGGGTCGTCATCCGAGTCACCGTCAGCACCGGCTTTGTCAGCCGGCACACGGCGACGCCGGAATGCCTCACCAGGTCGCGGTCACGCAAGTGAATGGTGCGCGATTCGGCTGCCACCGGACCATGCGTGTCCGCGAGCGGTTCTCCCAGGATTCGCATGGTGTCCGCAGAAACCTCGACCGTGCTCTCGATCATCTCGTCATCGGAGTCGGCGTACTCCTCAGGCTCGATCTCCTCAGGCTCGGTCAGTTCCGCGGCCGTATCGATGTCGCTCATGAAATCAGTCCCCCCATCAGGAATGTCATTATTGACGACAAAGATAATATCTCTTTAGCTGCGAGTTCACGGCATATTCGAACGACTCGTTAGCCCGATCTGCACGGCGACGCCTAGAAGCGTTGAGCCAGTTTGGCTTTACCAGGGCCGTCTAGATCGTCCAACGCAGCCGCGCGCCCCGCCATCGCCATCAACAGGGCCTCGCCGCTTCCCCGAACCTCGGGCCCCTTCCCATCGGCCCAATCCAGGTCGGTGGCGACAAGGCGTACGCCCCGCGCCCGCCAGGCGCCGCGAATAGTCGGCGCAAAGCGGGCGAAATCCAGCGCCGTGCGCAGCCGTTCGGGGTCGATGGTGCGAGGCTGGCCGATCGACCGGCGGATGTCCTGCTGGTGAATCATGCCGTCGGTCAGTGCGATCCTGCCGCCGAAACCTCCGGTCAGCCCGTGCGGTTCGGTATTGGCTCGGATCATCGCGATGATCTGCTCCGGCGCCGTTTCGGCGTAGTCGGCGACGCCGATCGCATTGATGCGGTCGGTGTTGAGTCGACCCTTCAGGAAGCGGCCGACCAAGCCGCCCGTCGTGAGCTCGTCATAGCTCACCGTGTGGACGGCGACCTCTCGAACGCTCCACGCATCGCAGAGCGTTGGACTCTCCCACTGCTGTGGCGTCAAACCCTCCAGAAACGCGGCGAACTCTTCGCGCTCGTCACGCGCCATCTGCTGCGTCGACGTCATGTCACGGCTCGGCGAGCTGAAGGGCGACGCCGACCGCGCCGCCGCCGACGTGAATCGACAGCACCGCCCCCATGTCGGCGACCATGAGTGATTCGATCTGAGGCAACCGAGCGGTCAATGCCGCGCCGATCTCTGCAGCGGCGTCGTGGTTGTCTACATGATGTACCGCGATCGCCGCCCGACGCTCCCCGACGACCTCGGCGACCCGGTCGACCAACGCGGCGTGCGCCTTGGCGACAGTGCGGATCCGTTGATCGAGCACCAGACGACCGTCGACGTCGAGGCAGAGCAGGGGCTTGAGCGACAGCGCGGTGCCCAGCCACGACGCCCCCTTGCGGATTCGGCCGCTGCGCCGCAGGTTGTCGAGCCGATGCACGACGATGAACGCGTGGTTGCGCGGGACGGCCGAACGCGCTGCGGCTTCAACAGCATCCAGGTCGGCGCCTGAGGCCGCCGAGCGCGCGGCTGCCAGCGTCGTGAACCCGACGCCCATCGCCGCCGAACGCGAATTCACCACCCGTACAGCTGAACCGAACTCGCGCGCTGTCTGCGCAGCGGAGCTGTATGTGCTGGACAATGCCGCGGACAGGTGCACCGCCACCACGCCGTCACCGCCGCTGTCGCTGAGCGCCTGCTGGTAGGTCTCGGCGAGTTCCGCTGGTGTGGCACCCGCGGTGGTCACCCGCGCACGATCGTGAATGTCGTAGGGCACATCGTCAACCCCGTCACGCAGATCGGTTCCGTCGATGAGCACATGCAGCGGCACCTGCCGGATATCGAGCTGCTTGAGTTCATCCGGCTCCAGGCCAGACGACGAATCTGTCACCACGATCACGGCCATCGTTACCGCGAATCCTCTTGCTGCACACCCGCTTCTGCGAGCGCCTTGAGCATGAGGTCGGCAACCGCCTGGTGTGCCTCGAAGTTCCAGTGGATGCCGTCGGGATTGCCCCGACCACTCATGACTTGCTCACCGACCGCCGCTTTGAGGTCGACGAGCGGGACATCGTGCTGCTCGGCCCAGCCGCTGATCGCCTTCACGGTGCCTTCGCGACCGTGGTGGGCCTTGCCATACGTCGCGGCGATGTGGACCGACGGCAGCGACGCGACCATCGGTAACCCCGGCCGGTTGAAGTCGATTGCGCCACGCGTCATTTCGAGGTACTCCGCCGAGAGGTGCGGCGGCAGGGCTGCGCGCGAAACCGGCGACAGCCGCGGCTGCACCCAGCCGTAGCCGTCGCGCACCCAGCGCCGTAGCCACGCGGGCCGGACGTACCGGATCAATTCGCGTAGCGCAGTTGGCAGCGGCGATGGCAGCGAATCCATGCCTCCGGTCGCGAAGATCACTGCGCCGGCCCGCGGCAAGGCCGCCCACGCCCTTGGGTCCTGGGTAGCGGCCCACCAGATGTCTCGGCAGGTCCAGCCGATTCGGCCGATCAGCTCGACGTCCCAACCCAGATGATTGGCAACGATATTCGGCCAGATACGAGGGTCGTCGGCGGGCAGCCCGCCGGCCGGTCCGTAGTAGGACAGCGAGTCGCAGAAAACGAGAAGAGTTGGCCTGGCCGTCGAATCAGAGGACATCGTTGGCGACCTGTGCCGAGGCGTTCCACACATCGAGTCGCCAGCGAATATCCTCGGGCGCCGCGTGATCCTCGGAGTGCCCGGACAGCTGCACCCAGCTGGCGTTGCCCATGCCGCCGAGCACAGGCCAGTTGTCGACCGGCAGCGCGAGTAGCGCCGCGGTCAGCGCGGCGATCAGCCCGCCATGCGCCACAAGAACAACAGGCCGGTCGGGTTCGTCGACGCCCCACTCGGTCTGGTCGGCAACGAGCTCAGCGAGCAGCGGCATGCTTCGCGCTGCGACGTCGACCCGGCTTTCGCCACCATGCGGCGCCCACCTGGCGTCGTCGCGCCACGCCAGCCGTGCGCCAGGGGCCGCGGCGTCCACCTCGAGATGCGTCATCCCCTGCCAGTCACCGAGGTGCGTCTCGCGCAGTCGGGTGTCGATGAGCACCGGCTGCCCCGACCGCTCACCAAGCGCGACAGCGGTATCCAGCGCCCGCCGCAGGTCCGACGACATGATGATGAGAGGCTGCCGCTTCGCCAACACCTCGGCCGCAGCGGCGGCCTGCTCGCGACCAAGGTCGGTCAGGTCGGTGTCGAGCTGGCCCTGCATCCGGCTGCCCGCGTTGTACTCGGTCTGCCCGTGACGCAGCATGACCAGTCGACGGATCCTCATGGCGCGGCGTCCAGGTCCACCGGTACGGCGGGGCAGTCGCGCCACAACCGGTCAAGGGCGTAGAAGTCGCGCTCGTCTTGGTGCTGGATGTGCACAACGATGTCGACGTAGTCCAGCAGCGTCCAGCGGCCCTCGCGGGCGCCCTCGCGGCGGGCCGGTTTGTAGCCGGCGAGGCGCATCTTCTCTTCGACCTCGTCGACGATCGCGTTGACCTGGCGCTCGTTGGACGCCGACGCGATGACGAAACAGTCGGTGATCACCAGCTGCCCGGACACGTCGATCACGACGACGTCTTCGGCGAGCTTGGCCGCGGACGCGTGCGCTGCTGTGGTGGCCATCTTGACGGCTTCGTCGGAGGCGGTCATCGTCTGCCGTCTTTCGTCGCGATCGGCTGAGCGCCGTACAGCTGGCGCTTGGTCACGTACTGCACGACGCCGTCGGGCACCAGGTACCAGATCGGCCGGTCCGCCTCGGCGCGCTTACGGCAATCGGTCGACGAGATCGCCAATGCGGGCACCTCGACGAGGGTGAGCGCGTCGGGCGGCAGCTCCTCGAGCGCCGCCTTGATGTGCTTGCCGTCGAGCTCGTAGCCGGGGCGGCTGACGCCGACGAATCTGGCGATCGAGAACATTTCCTCCCAGTTCTGCCACGAAAGGATCGACGCCAGTGCATCTGCGCCGGTGATGAAGTAGAGCTCCGAGTCGGGATTCTGGGCGCGAAGATCGCGCAGCGTGTCCTTGGTATACGTCGGGCCGCGGCGGTCGATGTCCACCCGGCTCACCGAGAACCGAGGGTTGGACGCGGTCGCGATGACGGTCATCAGGTAGCGGTCCTCGGCGGCGCTGACGTAGCGGTGATGCTTCTGCCAGGGCTGGCCGGTCGGCACGAACACCACTTCGTCGAGCGCGAACAGATCGGCAACCTCGCTGGCCGCGACCAGGTGCCCGTTATGGATGGGGTCGAACGTCCCACCCATCACCCCCAGCCGCCGAGAAGTCACAAACAGCCAGCTTACGGGAGTGCTTGCGGGCGCCTAGACCGGCAGCAGCTGGTCGATCACCGCAGCCAGCTGCTTGGCCGACCGGCATTCATGCATGGTGATGACGTCTTGGTAGCGCGGCACCGCCGAGTCGCCACTGCCCCACAGGTGCTTGGGTTCGGGATTGAGCCAGTGTGCGTGCCTGCTGGCGTTGACCATGTGGGCGAGCAGGTCGGTTTCCGGGTTGCGGTAGTTGTTGCGTCCGTCGCCGAGGACCAGCAGCGAGCTGCGCGGCGATAGGACGGTCGGCCAGTTCTCCATGAACGAGACGAACGCGTTGCCGTAGTCGGAGTGGCCATCGCGGGTGTACACACCCGCTTCGCGGGTGATGCGCTGCACGGCCACCGCCAGGTCGGAGTCGGGCCCGAACAGTTCGGTGACTTCGTCGGTGGTGTCGATGAAGGCGAAGACACGCACGCGGGAGAACTGCTGACGCAGCGCGTGCACCAGAAGCAAAGTGAAGTGGCTGAAGCCCGCGACCGAACCGGACACGTCGCACAGCACGACCAGCTCCGGCCGGGCGGGATGCGGCTTCTTCAGCACAACGTCGATCGGCACGCCACCGGTGGACATCGACTTACGCAGGGTCTTGCGCAGATCGATCTCGCCGGCCCGCGACCGCCGCCGCCGCGCGGCCAACCGGGTCGCCAGTGTGCGGGCCAGCGGCACCACCACGCGCCGCATCTGGCGCAGCTGTTCACCGGACGCGCGAAGGAACTCGACGTTCTCCGCGAGCTGCGGGACGCCGTACATCTGCACGTGCTCACGACCCAGCTGCTCGGCGGTGCGGCGCTTGGTCTCCGCCTCCACCATCTTGCGCAACTGCGCAATGCGTTGGGCCGCAAGGGCTTTGGCGATCTGCTCCTGCGTCGGCGTTGGCTCGTCGCCGTAGGGCGCGAGCAGCCCGGCCAGCAGTCGGCCCTCGAGGTCGTCGAGGCTCATCGCCTTGAGCGCCTGATACGACGAGTACGACGGGCCGCGGCTGGAGTTGTAGCGGCCGTAGGCCTCGACGATCTGGGCGATCATCGCCGCCAGTCGCTCGTCGAGGTTGGCCAGGTCAGCGTTCTCGCCGAGCATGTCGACCAACTGGGCGCGCAGCGCCTCGATGTCCTCAGGCGGCAGGCCTTCTGGCGCATCGTCGTCATCATCGTCGGACAGCTGGGTTCGTGCGCCGAGCGCCGCAGGGAAGAACAGGTCGAACATCGCGTCGTAGGTGTCGCGATGGTCGGGCCGCCTCAGCACCGCGCACGCGATGCCCTCGCGCAGCGATTCACGGTCGCCGAGCCCGAGTACCGACATCACCCGACCGGCGTCGACGGTCTCTGACGGGCCGACGGAAATTCCCTGCCCGCGAAGCGCTTCCACGAACTCCACCAGGTGGCCGGGGATTCCGTGAGGCGCAAGCGGCTGCGGCGGACGGGTGCGGCGGATGGCCATCAGTTCAGCCTGAGTTCGCCAGACGCTTTGACTTGGTCGGACTGATGCTTGAGCACCACACCCAGCGTCGCGGCGATCAGCTCGTCGTCGATGGTGTCCAGTCCGAGCGCCAGGATGGTGCGCCCCCAGTCGATGGTCTCGGCCACCGATGGCAGCTTCTTGAGCTGCATACCGCGCAGCACGCCGATGATCTTGACGAGTTCCGCGGCCAGATGCTCCGGTAGCTCGGGCACCCGGGACAGCAGGATGCGGCGCTCCAGATCGGGGTCGGGAAAGTCGATGTGCAGGAACAGGCATCGGCGCTTGAGCGCCTCGGACAGTTCGCGCGTTGCGTTGGAGGTCAGCAGGACGAACGGGGTGCGCTCGGCGGTGATGGTGCCGAGCTCGGGCACGGTCACCGCGAAGTCGGAAAGCACCTCCAGCAGCAGGCCCTCGATCTCGATGTCGGCCTTGTCGGTCTCGTCGATCAGCAACACGGTGGGCTCGGTGCGGCGGATCGCGGTCAGCAGTGGACGCGACAGCAGGAATTCCTCGCTGAAAACGTCCATCTTGGTCTGGTCCCAGTCTCCGGAACCGGACTGGATGCGCAGGATCTGCTTGGCGTGGTTCCACTCGTAGAGTGCGCGGGCCTCGTCGACGCCCTCGTAGCACTGCAGCCGCACAAGGCCGGAGCCGGTGGCCTGTGCGACGGCACGGGCCAGCTCGGTCTTGCCGACGCCTGCGGGGCCTTCGACCAACAACGGTTTGCCCAGCCGGTCGGCAAGGAATACGGCTGTGGCGGTTGCGGTGTCGGGCAAGTATCCGGTCTCTGCCAAACGTCGTGCGACATCATCGATGTCGGCGAACAGCGGTGCCGAACGTGCGGGGACGCTCACTATCTCTCCTGGTTAAGCCGGGCGGGTGTGGCCGTCTCCCCACACAATCCACTTGGTTGACGTCAATTCGGGCAGGCCCATCGGGCCTCGGGCATGCAACTTCTGGGTGGAGATGCCGATCTCGGCACCGAATCCGAACTGCTCGCCGTCGGTGAACGCCGTCGAGGCGTTGACCATCACTGCTGCTGCGTCGACTCGCTCGCTGAACCGTTGGGCGGCAGCAAGAGTCGTCGCGATGATGGCTTCGGTGTGCCCGGTGCCGTACTCGTTGATGTGTGCGATCGCGGCGTCGAGGTCGTCGATGACGGCGAGGGCGATGTCCATCGACAGGAACTCGGCGCGCAGTTCCTCCTCCGACGGGTCGGCGTGCACGGTGACACCGGCATCCTGCAGCGCCTTGGTCAGCCGCGGCACCGCGGTGTCAGCGATCGACCTGTCGATCAACAGCGATTCGGCCGCGTTGCACACACTGGTCCTGCGCGTCTTGGCATTGAGCAGAATCCGTTCGGCCATGTCGAGGTCTGCCGATTCATGAACGTAGACATGACAATTGCCGACTCCGGTCTCGATTGTCGGGACCATCGCGTCACGGACCACCGCGTCGATCAAGCCCGCTCCCCCGCGCGGGATCACCACATCCACCAGGCCACGGGCCTGGATCAGATGCGTGACGCTGGCGCGGTCCTCGCTGGGCAGCAGCTGTACTGCATCGGGATTGCGATTCTCGATCTCAAGCGCGTCGCGAAGTGCCTTCACCAGAGCAGCATTGGACTGCGCCGCCGATGAACTACCGCGCAACAGCACCGCGTTGCCGGACTTGAGCGTCAGCCCGAACGCGTCGACGGTCACGTTCGGCCTGCCCTCGTAGACGATGCCGACGACTCCGAGCGGCACTCGCTGCTGACGCAGCTGAAGTCCATTGGGCAGGGTGCTCCCGCGCAGCACCTCGCCAATCGGGTCCGGTAGGCCGGCGACCTGACGCAGCCCAGCGGCGATGCCGTCGATGCGGTTCGGGTTCAGTGCGAGCCGGTCGAGCATCGCCTCAGGCGTGCCTGCCGCCTTGGCGGTCTTCAGGTCCTCGGCGTTGGCGCGCAGGATGGCCCCCGCGTCACGCAGTACATTGTCCGCCGCGGCGTGCAGTGCTGAGTTCTTCGTCTCGGTGCTCAGGGTCGCCAATTCTCGGGCGGCGACGCGAGCACGTCGAGCAGCGTCGTGCACCTGCTCCCGCAACCCGGAGTCGGCCGGTGCCTGCACACTCATTGACCCAGCGTATCGGACCTGTCCGCGGCGATCGACAGGTGTCAGGTCGGTCACAGTGGACTAGCGTGACGGATATGGTGGCGCGGGTCTGCGTAGTCGGCAGTGTCAACGCCGATCTCACTTTCACGGTCGATGCCCTGCCACGGCCGGGCCAAACCGTTCTCGCGTCATCGCTCTCGTCATCACCGGGCGGCAAGGGCGGTAATCAGGCGGTGGCCGCCGCCCGCGCGGGCGCGACCGTGCAACTCGTCGCGGCGCTTGGCACCGACCCGGCGGCCGATCAGCTACGCGCACACCTGCGGGATAACGAGGTCGGACTCGACGGCGTCGTCAGCCTGCCGGGATCCAGCGGTTCGGCGGTGATCGTCGTCGACGCCGCGGCCGAGAACACCATCGTCGTCGCGCCAGGCGCAAACGCGCACCTGAGCGTGACCTCCGCCGACATCCGCGCCGTCATCGCCGACAGCGACGTGGTGTTGCTGCAACTCGAGATCCCGATCGCAACGGCCGTCGCCGCTGCGGGGGTGGCGCGGGCTGCCGACGCCGTCGTGATGCTCAACGCGTCGCCGACAGGGGCCGAACCCCACCACCTGCTTGCCCTGTCCGAGCTGGCCGACGTGGTTGTGGTGAACGAGGCCGAGGCACGCGAATGGCATTGGCCTGTGCCGCATCTGGTCATCACCCGCGGTGCGCGCGGCGCCAGCTACCTGGGCGAGGACGAACGGTTCGACGTGCCAGCGCCGCCGGTCGAGGCCGTCGACACCACCGGCGCGGGCGATGTGTTCGCCGGGGTGCTGGCCGCAGGATGGGTAGGCGGGCACGAGCTTGCGCTGCGCCGCGCCTGTGCCGCCGGTGCGTTGTCGACGCTGGTGCCGGGGGCGGGTGACTGCGCGCCGTACGCCGAGGCCATCGACGATGCTGTGACAAAACCCAGGGCCGGCGAAAGGCAGACATGACGACAACCACGCCACGTCCACCCGAAGGCGACTGGCTGGGCACGCCATATCTGCGCTTCACCCGCGAGGGACCGTTCGGCGTGTGCACGCTGGACCGGCCTGAGGCGCGCAACGCGATGACGCCTGCGATGTACTTCGGCATCCGGTACGCCGTGCGGCACGTCGACGCCGACCCAGACCTGGCCGGCCTGCTCATCACCGGCACCGGGGACGTGTTCGCACCCGGCGGCGACATGGGCGGCGGCGACGGCTCGGACAACTGGCTGACATTCGGGTCGGCGCTTGGTATGGATGTCACGCCGTTCGAGACGCTGCGCCAGTCGGTGAAGCCGGTGGTGTCGGCGGTCAACGGGTTGTGTCAGGGCGGTGGGCTGCAGATCGCGCTGTGCAGCGATATGGCGGTGGTCAGTGACCGCGCGACGTTCCGGGTGCCGGAATTGTTCCGCGGCATCGCGGATACGTACTACAGCCAGATGCTGGCCCGGATGATCGGACCGGTACGCACGCGGGACCTGATGCTCACCGGGCGGACGTTGACCGCCGCCGAGGCTGAGCTGTGGGGCATGATTTCGCGGGTGGTGCCGCACGATGAGCTGCTCAACGCCGCGCGCGAGGTGCTCGGCCAGTGCTGCAGGACAGCACCGGCGGCCCGCAGCGTGGTGAAGTCCAGTCTCGACAACTACATGGGCCTGTTCGACCGCATCGGCATGCAGGCCAGCTACTCCTCGCCCGAGGCGCTCGAAGGCTTCCGGTCGTTCAAGGAACGACGGTCTCCCGACTGGGTGCATCCAGATCTGAGGATCGCCGGGCGGATATAGCGGCCCGGCCGCGGCCGAACGTTCCTTACCGCTCGAAAATCCGGCGAAATTTCGAGTGGTAAGGAACGTTCGCGCTAGACAGTTCAGTCTTTTCTGGATACAGAATCTGATGTACTGTTTGCCGCATGCGGACAGCGACCCACAGCGATGCCCTTGCGCGGTTCGGCTACGCGCTCTCGGACGCCACTCGAACCGAGATCCTGCTGACACTGCGCGACGGCCCTGGCTATCCGTCCGACCTCGCGGAAAAGATCGGGGTGTCGCGGCAGACCCTGTCCAACCACCTGGCGTGCCTGCGCGGCTGTGGCCTGGTCATCGCGCAGCCCGAGGGTCGGCGCAGCCGCTATGAGCTGGCCGACAAACGCATCGCCCACGCTCTCGACGACCTCATCGGCCTGGTGCTAGCGGTCGACCCGACCTGCTGCCCCGACTCCGAGACCGAAACCTGCTGCTGATGTCGACCCCGCTCGGGACGCGGCGCGCGACGCTCGAACGCCGAATCCGGCTCCTGGTCGGCGCCACGATCACCTACAACGTGATCGAGGCGGTGATCGCGCTGGCCGAAGGCACGCGTGTCTCGTCGTCGGCGTTGATCGGCTTCGGACTCGATTCGGTCGTCGAGATCTCATCGGCTGCCGCGGTTGCGTGGCAGTTCTCCGCCAAGGACCCCGAGACGCAGGAGAAGGCCGCGCTGCGCTTCATCGCCCTCTCGTTCTTCGCGCTTGCGGCATATGTCGCCGTTGACGCAGCGCTGTCCCTACTTGGCCGCGGCGAGGCGCGGCCGTCGCTCATCGGGATCGTGCTCGCCGCGGCAAGCCTCGTCATCATGCCGGTGCTGTCACTGACACAGCGGCGCGCCGGGCGCGAACTGGGATCGTTGTCGGCGGTGGCCGATTCCAAGCAGACCCTGTTGTGCACGTACCTCTCCGCGATCCTCTTGGTCGGCCTCGTGCTGAATAGCCTGTGGGGCTGGTCGTGGGCCGACCCTATTGCCGCGCTCGGCATCGCTGCGATCGCGGTGCGAGAGGGCATCAACGCCTGGCGCGGAGATCCGTGCTGCTGATGAATCTCCAGGAGGGTGTCATCGTGCCGGCTATCGCGCTTGCATTATTTGTCGTCTTCGCGGCGCTCGGATTCGGTTGGCGCAGTTGGGAACAGCGGCGCCGCACCGGATCAACGGGGTTCCGCGGCGTCAGCGGACGGCTGGGTTCGGCGGAATGGTTCGCCGGCGTCGGCTTCGTCGTCGCGCTGGCGGCTGCTGTCATTGCACCTGTGCTGCAACTGCTCGGGGTCGTGTCGCCGGTCGCCATTCTGCACAACCCGTGGATCCAGGCCGCCGGAATCGCGATCGCGGTGATCGGAATCGCAGCGACCGTTTACGCGCAGCTCGATATGGGCGACTCGTGGCGCATCGGCGTTGATCCCAGCGAGACGACGACGCTGGTACGCACCGGTGTGTTCGGCCGCGTGCGCAACCCAATCTTTACCGCGATGATCACGTTCGGCTTCGGAATCGCATTGGTGACACCGAATCTGGTGGCGTTGGCGGGGTTCGTTCTGCTGGTCGTCACGATTGAACTTCAGGTCCGCGTCGTGGAGGAACCCTACTTGCTGATGAAGCATGCTGACGCATACCGCGACTACCTGGCGTCTGTGGGCCGGTTCGTTCCCGGCGTAGGGCGCGCCTAATGGGATCCGATCGGTGTGGCGTTGACAGATTTCGGCTGTCAGTCGCGAGACGCTGATCACTGAGCCGCTGGCCGGTGAGCACTGTGTTCGCCCGAAGTGATTGCGACTTCTAAGTCTAGATCGTGCCCCGGTCGGTTTGGTGAGGTCGCTTGTAGCGCTGATGGGGTGTCGTGCCTGGTTGAGCACTGATCCATTAGGTTGCCGCCGGGTGTCCTCGGGCTCGACAGGATGTCGATGCAGGACCGCGACCGAGGAGGTGGGCATTGATGATCTTCGTTGGCGACGACTGGGCTGAAGACCATCACGACGTGTATCTGATGGACGAGGCAGGCGGGCGCCTGGCGTCACGGCGATTACCCGAGGGGTTGGCCGGAATCCGGGGCTTGCACGAGCTGATCGCTGCACACGCCGAGAATCCCGCGCAGGTGATGGTCGGGATCGAAACCGACCGCGGATTGTGGGTCACAGCGATGGTCGCGACTGGTTATCAGGTGTGGGCGATCAACCCGATGGCCGCGGCTCGGTATCGCGATCGCCACCACGTGTCGGGGGCGAAGTCTGATGCTTCCGATGCCAAGCTGCTGGCCGATCTAGTGCGCACCGACCGGCAGAACCACCGCCCGATCGCCGGGGACAGCCCCGACGCGGAGGCGGTCAAGGTGTTGGCCCGCGCTCATCAGAGCCTGATCTGGGCACGCACCCGACACGCCAACATGCTGCGCAGCGCACTGCGTGAGTACTACCCGGCCGCCTTGGAGGCGTTCGACGCGCTCACCGATCGTGACGCGTTGACGATTCTGGGCCGTGCACCGACCCCCGACCAGGGGGCACAGCTGAGCCTGTCGAAGATCGGCTCCGCACTCAAAACCGCTGGGCGCCAACGCAATATCGACGCCCGGGCCCGCGAGATCCAAACGGTGCTACGCACCGAGCACCTGGCCGCGTCCGAGGCGGTCGCGGCGGCGTTCGGGGCCACCACCAGTGCGGCGGTCAACATCATCGCCGAACTCAACGACCAAATCGCCGATCTCGAGACCGCCCTGGCTGACCATTTTGAGACACACCCGGACGCCGACATCTACCGCTCCCTGCCAGGACTTGGTGTCATTCTCGGCGCCCGGGTGCTCGGTGAGTTCGGCGACGACCCGAACCGCTACACCACCGCTAAGTCTCGCAAAAACTATGCCGGAACATCACCGTTGACCGTCGCGTCGGGCAAGAAACGTGCCGTGCTGGCCCGCCACGTGCGCAATCGACGCCTCTACGACGCGATCGACCAATGGGCCTTTTGCGCCCTAACGAACAGCCCTGGCGCCCGCGCCTTCTACGACTCGCACCGCGCCGCCGGCGACACCCACCACCAGGCCCTGCGCGCCCTCGGCAACGGGACTGTGGATTTAACGGTGTTTCCGGCCTGACACGCTGAGCGATGCTCGGCGAGGAAGGTGCCGTGATGACGACACTGGATGGCGTGACAAAGAAGAAGCCGGCTGAGCAGTCGGCCGAGCAGCAGGCTGCGGCCGAGCTGGTGCGGTTGGCCCAGGAACAGGGCCTGTCGCTGACCGGGCCCGATGGGCTGCTCAAGCAGCTGACCAAGACGGTGCTCGAGACCGCTCTCAACGAGGAGATGACCGAGCACCTCGGCTATGAGAAGCATGACCCGCCGGTCGCGGGAACGGGCAACATCCGCAACGGCACCCGAGCCAAGACGGTGCTGACCGACACCACCGGTCCCGTCGAACTCGACGTGCCGCGGGACCGGGCGGCGACGTTTGAACCCCAGATCGTCAAGAAGCGTCAACGCCGTTTGTCTGGCGTCGATGAGGTGGTGCTGTCGTTGTATGCCAAAGGTCTAACCACCGGGGAGATCTCGGCCCACTTCGCCGAGATCTACGGGGCGTCGGTATCCAAGGAGACGATCAGCCGGATCACCGACAAGGTGATCGAGGAGATGAACGACTGGGCGGTAAGGCCTTTGGATGAAACCTACGCGGCCATCTTCATCGATGCGATCGTCGTCAAGGTCCGCGACGGCCAGGTCGGCAACCGCCCGTTCTACGCGGCCATCGGGGTCACTCTGGCCGGCGAACGCGACATCCTGGGACTGTGGGCCGGCACCGGCGGGGAGGGCGCCAAGTTCTGGATGAGCGTGCTCACCGACCTGCGCAACCGCGGCGTCAAGGACGTCTTCTTCGTGGTCTGCGACGGCCTCAAAGGGTTGCCCGAGGTGGTCGGCAACGTCTGGCCGCAAGCCATCGTGCAAACCTGCATCATTCACTTGATCCGCAACACATTTCGGCTCACCTCCCGCAAGTACTGGGACGAGATCAAACGCGACATCAAACCGATCTACACCGCGGTCAACGCCTAGTTGTACCGAGACATCAGGTTGGTCGCAGTCGGCTGATGGGCGGTAGTCCACCGAGTGCGCTGTGACGACGTTGAGTGTTGTAGTACTCCAGCCACGGTGCAAGAGCTGCGGCGCGTTGGGCGTTGGTGGTGAAGACGCGCTTGTAGGCCCATTCGGTTTGCAGGGTGCGGTTGAGGCGCTCTACCTTGCCGTTCTGCCATGGGCAGTGCGGCTTGATGAACACTTGGCGAGCGCCCAACTCCGCACAGACAGCGGGTAATGAGTATCGGTAGGCCCAGGCGTTGTCGGTCATGATCTCCTCGATCACGGTGATGCCGTGGCCACGGAAGTACTCGGCGGCACGGCGCAAAAATCCCACGCAGGTGACACCTTTCTCATCAGGCAAGATCTCGCTGTAGGCCAACCGGCTGTGGTCGTCGACGAGAGAGTGGACATAGTCGAATCCGTTGCGCCGCCGCACGTCTAAGCCAGTGTTTGCGCGACCGTGTGCGCGCCAACCGCCACCGTCGGGGATGCGGCCAAGCTTCTTGACATCCATATGGACCAGTTCGCCGGGCCGGGCTCGTTCGTAGCGCACGGCGGTGATATTTCCCTACACCTAGTCGGCATCCTCCATGGCTGCCTGCGCCATCGCACCCACTACAACGAACACAAAGCCTGGGCACACCGCGCAGCAACAGCCGCTTGACGCAATAGACCCCTGGGGTATCTAGACTGCCTGCCATGCCTTTGCTAGGAAAGCTTCTCCGCCGGTTCCGGGCGGGCGAACACAAGAGTCCGCTGGCCGCCCCTGAATACGCGGGTGCCGCCACGATCGACCTGACAAGCACGGCGTTCACCAACGGCGGCGCGATCCCGCAGAAGCACGCAGGAAAAGGCGTCGGGGACAACGTCTCCCCGCCGTTGGAGTGGGCCGGCGTCCCCTCGGACGCCAAGCAGTTGGTGCTGATCATGGACGATCTCGACGTGCCGATGCCGAAGCCGCTCATGCACACCATCGCCGTCATCGAGCCGGATGTCGGCGGACTCGGTGAAGGGGAACTCAAACCCGGGACCACCGGAGTCCGAATCGTGAAGGCGTTCGGTGACACCTACGTCGGCCCGCGCCCCATCCCGGGCCACGGCCCGCATCAATATCGATTCCTGGTGTTCGCACTCGACCAAGAAATCCCCGACGCGGTCGCCGACCACAAGGCTCTTCTCGGGGCGATGGCCGGCCACGTGGTCGCTCGCGGTGGGCTGACGGGTACCTACGAGCGCTGACCCAGCCGCGCGCTACCGTGGGATTGGTGACACGCAAGCAGATAAGCAGCAAGCAGGAAGCTGGCTGGCTCTGGACGCCGCTGATCATCGGTCTGATCATCGGCGTCACCGTGGCAGTGACGACCGATCAATGGTGGTGGTCGACCGTCGGAGTGCTTGGTGGGGCGGCGTTCGGCTGGGTGGGATACGCCAGGCAGCGTTAGTCCTCGGGAACTTCGCGTTCGATCTCGTCGAGCCAGGTTCGGGCCGACATGTCTGATGGCGCTCGCCAGTCACCCCGCGGCGACAGCGACCCGCCGTGCGATACCTTCGGTCCGTTCGGCATCGCTGATCGCTTGAACTGGCTGAACGAGTAGAACCGCTGCGCGAACGCCTGCAGCCACTGCCGAATCTCCTTCAGCGAGTACGCAGGTCGCTTGTTCTCCGGGAATCCGGTGGGCCAGTCACCGCGCTCCGGGTCGCTCCACGCATGCCAGGCGAGGAATGCGACCTTGGAAGGCCGGAAGCCGTACCGCAGCACCTGAAACAGCGAAAAATCCTGCAGCACATACGGCCCGACCTTGGCCTCACTGCTCTGGATCTCCTCGTCCTCACCCGTCGGAACCAGCTCCGGAGTGATCTCCGTGTCGAGGACGGACAGCAGCACCTCGTTGACCGCATCGTCGAACTGATGGGAGGAGACCACCCATCGGATCAGGTGTTGGATCAGAGTCTTGGGCACGCCGCCGTTGACGTTGTAGTGCGACATCTGGTCGCCCACACCGTATGTCGACCAGCCCAGCGCCAACTCGGAAAGGTCGCCGGTGCCGAGCACGATGCCACCCCGCTGATTGGCAAGCCGGAACAGATAGTCGGTGCGCAACCCGGCCTGCACGTTTTCGAACGTGACGTCGTACACCTTCTCGCCGCGGGCAAACGGGTGTTCCATTTCCTTGAGCATCAGCTCGGCGGTGGTCTTGATGTCGATGGTCTTGAACGTCACACCAAGTGCCTCGGCGAGCCGGATCGCATTGCCCTTGGTGCGCTCACCGGTCGCGAAACCCGGAAGCGTGAACGCGAGAATGTCGCTGCGCGGCCGGCTTTCCCGGTCCATCGCGCGGGCGGCGACGATCAGGGCGTGCGTGGAATCAAGACCACCGGACACCCCGATGACCACCTTCGGGTAGTTAAGCGCGCGCAACCGCTGCTCGAGCCCCGACACCTGGATGTTATAGGCCTCGTAGCAATCCTGTTCCAGCCGTGAGGGATCCGACGGCACGAACGGGAACCGCTCGACCTCGCGGCGCAGACCGATGTCG
Organism: uncultured Actinomycetota bacterium; assembly: GCA_963766465.1. Classification (GTDB taxonomy): domain Bacteria; phylum Actinomycetota; class Actinomycetes; order Mycobacteriales; family Mycobacteriaceae; genus Mycobacterium. The sequence continues at coordinate 220,793 of CAVXZT010000004.1, read as the reverse complement.
CCCGCCGGCGGGTCGACCCGGAATTCCACCCGCCGGAACGACTCTCCGGTGATCCGATGGTGGATGCGGTTGTCGTCGAAGGTGCCCATGCGCAGCCGCTCCGAACGCAACAGTTCGAGATCGACGTCGGCGATCGATCTGCGCTCACCCTTTGGGAAGCGCTCGGACTCGGCGAGCAGTACCCCGTTCTCCCACACCATCGTCTGGCCGTCCCATGCCAGATCGGTGGTGGATTCGCCCTCCCCCGCCGCGGCGTAGACGTAGGCCGCCAGGCACCGCGACGACGCGGACCGGGCAAGTAGGCAGCGATCCTCGGCGCGCCCGATCGTGATCGGGCTGCCGGACAGATTGGCCAGCACCGTCGCACCCGCCAGTGCCGCGTGCGCGCTCGGCGGGATCGGCACGAACATGTCCTCGCAGATTTCGACGTGCAGGGTGAAGCCAGGAAGATCGTTCGCGGTGAACAACAGATCGGGACCGAACGGCACGTCTGCCTCACCGATGCGGATGGTGCCGCGCACGTCGTCGCCTGCGGCCATCTGGCGTCGTTCGTAGAATTCCCGGTAGGTCGGGAGGTACGACTTCGGGACGACGCCAAGCACCTTGCCCCGGTGGATCACCACGGCGGTGTTGTAGATCCGGTGCTGATCGCGCAGCGGCGCGCCGACCACCAGCACGGGCATCAACTCGGCGGAAGCAACCACGACCTCGAGCAGCGCAACCTCGACGGCGTCCAGCAGGGCGTCCTGAAGCAGGATGTCCTCGATCGAGTAGCCGGACAGCGTCAGTTCCGGGAAAACAGCCAACGCGACGCTGTCGTCGTGGCAGTCCCTGGCCAGCCGCAGCACCGATTCGGCGTTGGCGGCGGGGTCGGCGAGGGTCGTGTGATGGGTGCATGCAGCCACCCTCACGAACCCCTGCCGATATGCGCTGTAGAAGTCCATCTCCTCTATTGTCGCCCGTCGAGTGTCAAGATTCGGTTACGGGGTACCAACAGGTCATGAGCGATACCGCTTTACTGGTCGTCGACATGCTGAACGCGTATCGGCATGAGGACGCCGAATTGCTGGCGCCGAACGTCGCCGAGATCATCGATCCGATGGTCGGGCTCATCTCGGTGGCCCGGGAACGCGACGACGTCGACCTTATCTACGTCAACGACAACTACGGTGATTTCAGCGCCGACCACAACGACATCGTGCGGTCGGCACTGGAGGGCGAGCACCCGGATCTGGTCGAGCCCATCGCACCCGAAGAGGGTGAGCTGTTCCTCGAGAAGGTCCGACACAGCGCCTTCTACGCCACGGCGCTGGCCTATCTACTTGGCCGGCTGGAAACCAAGCGGCTGATCCTGACCGGGCAGGTCACCGAGCAATGCATCCTCTACACGGCGCTGGACGCCTACCTTCGCCATTTCACCGTGAAGGTGCCACCGGATGCCGTCGCTCACATCGTGCCGGAGCTCGGGCACGCGGCGTTGCAAATGATGGAGCGCAATATGCGCGCCGAAATCATGCCCTCGGAGAAGTGCCTGGGCTGACGCCCGCTGCGGTCTCGTGTTGGTCTGCAGTTTGCCCGCAGGCACCACACCTGATTCGGCGATTTTGATTGCATCGCGCATCGTGAACCGAGGACCCGACCCAGGAGGAATTCGTGAATCAGCTTGCTGTTCAACGTCAATCGCGCCCCTTGCTCCCAGAGCTCTCCGAACTGTTCAGTGGCTTTTCTGGCTTTCCTACCATCGCCGGACTCGCTGGTCTGCGGTCGTTCTTCGACGGCAACCTGTTGAGGCTGGAAGACGAGATGAAGGACGGCGTCTACGAAGTTCGCGCCGAGCTTCCCGGAGTCGACCCGACCGACGACATCGAGGTCACAGTCCATGACGGTCAGCTGACGATCAAGGCCGAGCGCGCCCAGACGGGCGAGTCCAATGGGCACTCTGAGTTCTCGTACGGCTCGTTCGTGCGGACGGTGCCGCTGCCCGCGGGCGCCGACGAGGACGACATCAACGCCACCTACGACAGGGGCATCCTCACCGTTACGGTGCCGCTCTCCGAGGACCACCCGACCGAGAAGCGCGTCGAGGTCATCGAGACCATCCTGGTCGACGAGGACGACGACTACGACGATGACGACGACGACCGGGACGACGAAGACGACTATCAGGCTGAGGACGCCGACGTGCAGGAAGAGCACGCGGCGGACGAAGAAGAGCATCAGCCGGCCAGCTGAACCCGATCGCCTAGCCTGGAAGCGTGGAAGCACCGGAACTCGTCGCCCTGTTGCACGGGAGGCGTGTTGCGGTGCTCACTGGCGCGGGGATGTCCACAGACTCGGGCATTCCCGACTACCGCGGACCGGACTCGCCGCCAAGCAATCCGATGACAATCCGCCAGTTCACCTCCGACCAGGAATTTCGGCAGCGCTACTGGGCGCGCAACCACGTCGGCTGGCGGCACATGGATGACACGCTGCCCAACGCCGGTCACCGGGCGCTTGCCGAACTCGAGCACGCAGGCGTGGTGTGCGGCGTGATCACCCAGAACGTCGACCTCCTGCACACCAAGGCGGGCAGCCGCACCGTGATCAACCTGCACGGCACCTACGCGCAGGTGATCTGCCTCGACTGCGGCCGCACCATGTCACGCGCCGCGCTCGCCGACCTGCTCGAAGCGGCCAACCCCGGGTTCGTCGAGCGCGCGGAGGCGGTCGGCGGCATCGCAGTGGCTCCCGACGCCGACGCGGTCGTCGGCAACACCACGTCGTTTCGGATCATCGACTGTTCGAACTGTGGCGGCATGCTCAAGCCCGACATCGTCTACTTCGGCGAGAATGTGCCGAAAGACCGTGTGGACGAGGCCTATTCGCTCGTCGACGGAGCCGACGCGCTACTGGTGGCCGGATCTTCGTTGACCGTGTACTCGGGATACCGATTCGTCCGCCATGCCGCTGCGCTTGGCGTGCCGATCGCGATCATCAACCGCGGCCGCACGCGCGGCGACGATCTTGCGACGGTGAAGATCGACAACGGGTGCTCCCCGATGCTGGCGCTGCTCGCCGATGAGCTACCGGCCGTTGCGAACTCGGCTTAGATGACCGACGACGACGTCTCCTGGTTGCAGTCGCTGCTGGAAAGTAGACGGCCCGAGCCGGGTCCAGTTGTCGGGCGGTGGGCATTGGGGATCGGTGACATGGTGGCCGACCATCCGCTGACACCGGACAAGCTGCACTGGCTGGCCCGCATGCTGAACCACTTCGGCGGAGTGGCGATCGGCGAGGAAGGCGTCGAATTCGACGGAGACGACGTCAAGTGGTCGGATATCACCCAGATTCGCACGCGCAGCCTCATCGAGTATCTGTTCACGGGCGGCATCGACAAGCAGGCGGACAAGCTGCCGCTGCCGTGGTTTCCGTTTCGCCGGAAGGTCATTGGTGCGATCTCACGGGCGGCGTTGACGCTGTTGCTCGCCGCCGCCAAACAACAGCTCGAAGGCGGGGCGCTCGAGATCCGGATACCCGCCGAAGTGCATTATCACGGCATGGTGCGGACCCGCGAGCTGTCACCGGGCATGCTCTCCGCGGTGATCCTGGCCGACCCTGCGGTTCGGGAGTGTTTCGAGGCGACCGCTCAAGTGCACGGCATCACCATCATCCCGGCCGAGGATGACGTGATGGAAGACGCCGACGAGAGGGCCGAGCAGATCAAGTCGATGATCGACCGCCTCACACAGTGATTTGTGCACGAAAATCGGCGCTCAGCGCCGGAAATCGTGCACAAATCGCTTAGACGGCGACCAGGTCGTCGGCGTGCACCGCCGGGCGGCGCATCTCGGCGGGCAGGTCCGATGTCGAGCGGCCCAGCATGGTCGCCAATTCGGCGTGGTCGTAGGCCACTACCCCGCGCGCCACCATGGTTGCGTCCTGTGAACGCAGCTCGACGACGTCGCCGCCGTAGAACCGCCCCGACAGCGCCGTGATGCCCGCGGGCAGCAGCGAACGTCGTTGCCGCACAACGGCGCGCACCGCTCCGTCGTCGAGCGTCAGCGCGCCGGCCGACTCGGCGGCGTAGCGGACCCAGAACTTGCGCGCCGACATGCGTTCGGGTCGCGGGGCGAACACCGTGCCGACCGACGCGTCGGCCAGCGCGGTGGCCGCATCCGCCGCGGCGGCCACCAGCACAGGTACGCCGGCGTCGGAGGCCAAAAGCGCCGAAGAGAGCTTCGACGCCATCCCGCCGGTGCCGAGATGGCTACCCCTGCCCGCGACGACACCGTCGAGATCCGTCGGGCCGTCGACTTCGGAGATGAACCGCGCGTTGCCTTTTCGCGGATCGGAGTCATAGAGGCCATCAATGTCTGACAACAGCACCAGCGCGTCGGCACCCACCAGATGTGCGACCAGCGCGGAGAGCCGGTCGTTGTCACCAAACCGGATCTCGTTGGTGGCAACGGTGTCATTCTCGTTGACGATCGCCACCGCGTGCAGCGCCCGCAGCCGGTCCAGCGTGCGCTGGGCATTGGTGTGCTGTACCCGCATCGAGATGTCGTGCGCGGTGAGCAGCACCTGGCCGACCGCGCGGCTGTATCGGGCGAACGCGGCGCTCCACGAGTTCACCAACGCCACCTGCCCGACGCTGGCCGCCGCCTGCTTGGTGGCCAGATCGGAGGGACGTTTGGTCAGCCGCAGCGGTTCGATGCCCGCGGCGATCGCACCCGACGACACGATCACCACGTCGGAGCCTGCCTTCATCCTGGCTTCGATGGCGTCGGCAAGGACGGCAAGCCTGCTCGCGTCGAACACCCCGGACGCCGTGGTCAAAGCGGTGGTGCCGACCTTGACGACGATGCTGCGCGCGGTGCGGACCGCTTCTCGATGCGCGCTCGTCACGACTCGTCACCCGGACGGCGCCGTTCGCGGCGGGCAGCCTTCCGTTCGTCCGCGCCGACCCGATCCGTCTGCTCGAGGCGTATATCGGTCCCGCGGCCTGTCATAGTGACGTCAACGCCGGCCGGGGTCTGCGGTTCCCAGTCGAATGTCACATCGCCGATGGTCACCGCGCAGCCGGGCTTCGCGCCCAACTTCAGCAGCTCGTCCTCGACTCCGAGGCGCGCCAACCGGTCCGCGAGGTAGCCGACGGCTTCGTCGTTCTCGAAATTCGTCTGGCCGATCCAGCGTTCTGGCCGCGTACCGCGCACCACGAATCCACCACGGCCATCGGGCACGACGGTGAAACCACTTTCGTTGACCGCGATAGGCCGGATGACGGGCCGACGGGGCACGAGGGCCGGTTGCGATTCGCGATACGCCGAGACCATGTCCCACAGCGCGAACGTCAACGGCCGCAAGCCTTCCCGGCTGACCGTAGACACCTCGTACACCGCCCAGCCGAATCGACGGGCGATCTCCTCGCGGACGAAGTCGGCCAGCTCGCGCGCCTCCGGCACGTCGATCTTGTTGAGCACCACGGCGCGGGGGCGCTCGGCCAGGTCGCCGAGGGTCGAATCACCCTGCAGCGTAGGGGTGTACGCGGCGAGCTCGGTTTCAAGTGCCTCGATGTCGGAGATCGGGTCGCGGGCGGGTTCCAGCGTCGCACAGTCGACGACGTGCACCAGCACCGCGCACCGCTCGATGTGCCGCAGGAAATCGAGGCCAAGGCCGCGGCCTTCGGACGCGCCTGGGATCAGGCCCGGCACATCGGCGACGGTGAACGTGTGGTCCCCCGCCGAGACGACGCCCAGGTTGGGCGCAAGCGTGGTGAACGGATAGTCGGCGATCTTCGGCTTGGCCGCGGAGATGACCGACACCAAAGACGACTTCCCCGCCGACGGAAACCCGACAAGGCCGACGTCGGCGACGGTCTTGAGTTCCAGCGTGAGGTCGCGAACCTGACCCTTCTCGCCGAGCAGCGCGAAACCGGGCGCCTTGCGGGCCCGTGACGCCAGCGCGGCGTTGCCGAGTCCGCCGCGTCCGCCCGCAGCGGCCTCGAAACGCGTACCAGCACCGACGAGGTCAGCGAGCAACCGGCCGTTCTCGTCGAGCACGACGGTTCCGTCGGGGACCTTGACCTCGAGGTCAGTGCCGGCGGCGCCGTCTCGGTTATTGCCCGCGCCCTGCTTGCCAGATGGGGCGACGACATGCGGGTGGAAGTGGAAGTCGAGCAGCGTGTGCACCTGCGGATCGACGACCAAAACAATGCTGCCGCCGCTGCCGCCGTTACCGCCGTCGGGGCCACCGAGCGGTTTGAACTTCTCGCGATGGACCGAGGCGCACCCGTTGCCGCCGTTGCCTGCCCGCGCGTGAATCACGACGCGATCGACGAACCGGGGCATGGGCGAACTCCTTCGAAAGTAACGCCGGGGCGGAAAAGCATTCGCGAAGCCGCCGTAGCGCTACAGTCGCGAAGCTTTAGGCCTCCGGTCGGGTGACGCGGACGATGCTGACTGTCTTGCGCCCACGCTTCTGGCCGAACTCGACGGCACCGGGAGCGGTCGCGAACAGCGTGTCGTCACCGCCACGGCCGACGTTGACGCCGGGGTGGAAGTGGGTGCCGCGCTGGCGGACGATGATCTCGCCGGCCTTGACGACCTGGCCGCCGAAGCGCTTGACGCCGAGCCGCTGAGAGTTCGAGTCGCGACCGTTGCGTGAGCTGGAAGCGCCCTTTTTGTGTGCCATGTGTTCGCTCCCTACTTACTTGATGCCGGTGACTTTGAGGACCGTCAGCTGCTGACGGTGACCCTGCCGCTTGTGATAGCCGGTCTTGTTCTTGAACTTGTGGATGCGGATCTTGGGGCCCTTGGTGTGCTCGAGCACCTCGCCGGTGACGGCGACCTTCTCCAGGTCCTTCGCCGCGCTGGTGACCTTCGCTCCGTCGACGACGAGGGCGACGGGCAGCGAGACCTTGGAGCCGGGCTCGGAGTCGAGCTTCTCGACCTTGACCACGTCTCCGACGGCGACCTTGTACTGCTTGCCGCCGGTCTTGACGATTGCGTACGTCACGTCGTTCCTCTTCGTCTCGTCTTTGCGCGCGCGCTACTCGCGGCTGCGCATGTCTGGATGTCTGACTGCCGCCGGCAGGGCCTGGCGACAACCGCTCAAGAGTACTTGAGGCCCGCCGCGAGGGTCAAATCATCGCAGGTCACGGCTTGTGCACCGTGCGCGTGGCGCCGTACCACCGCTCACCTGCGGGCTCGCCTGCCAGATTCCAGCTCCACGACACGGTCGGGGTGATGCGGCTGTACAGGCCCGGGCCCATCATGCCGACCCGCTCGACCGCAGGCTCGGCCTCCCCGTACACCCTCAGCGCCCGCGCGATGAACGGCTCGAAGGAGACCAGGTCGTCGATCACCAACGAGACCTTGCTCCGACCTGCGCCGATGTTGCGTAGCTTGCGGGTGCGAGCGACGTCCGGACCGACGCCGCCGACCCAGATGTAGGCGCCGTCGAGCTCGAACGCAACGGGCACGACGTCGGGCTGGCCGTCGGCGTTGACCGTTGCCAACCTCGCGATCGGCTGCGACTGCAGGTAGGCGATCTCCTCGTCGTTGAACGACACGGCTCAGCCGTCGTGGGCCGGCGGCCCCGCGGGACGCGCCGCCGCGCGGCGCCGATGCCTGCCTGCAGGCGCCGTCACCACGGCAGGTCGCGGATCGTCGTCGCCGGAGTCGTCATCTCCCGAGTCGGAGTCGTCCTCGTCGTCGTCGTCGTCGGACTCATCGTCCTCGTCGTCGGAGTCGTCGTCTTCGTCGTACTCGTCGGAGTCATCGTCGGAATCTTCGGAGTCGCCGTTGATGACTTCGATGTCGTCGTCGATTTCGTCGTCGTCCTCGTCGTCGGCGTCGAGGTCGATCTCGTCTTCCTCGGACTCGTCGTCGTCCTCTGCGGACTCGTCCTCGTCGTCGAAGTCTTCATCTTCGAGTTCTTCGTCCTCGGCCTCGACAAACGCCTCGCGGATGGCATCCGGTTCGAGTTCGGCGACTCCCTGAGCGGGCGCGCCCTCGCCTTCCTCGTCGTCCTCGTGCTTGCCGTTGGCCGCGGCCATCGCCTTGAACATCGGGTGCTCGCCGGCGGGATGGGCGGGCACCGTCGCGACGGCGACGTCGTCTGCCTTACCACCCTTCTTGCCGCGCTTTCCGCGACGGCCACCTGTTTCGGACTTGCGGCCCGATGCCGACGTGGAGTCGACCGGATCGCCGTGCAACAGGATCCCGCGCCCCGCGCAATGCGGGCACTGTGTGGAAAATGCCTCGATCAGGCCGGTTCCCAACTTCTTTCGGGTCAGCTGCACCAACCCCAGCGACGTCACCTCCGACACCTGGTGGCGGGTGCGATCCCGGGCCAGCGCCTCGGTCAGCCTGCGCAGCACCAGATCCCGGTTGGATTCCAGCACCATGTCGATGAAGTCGATGACGATGATGCCGCCGATGTCGCGCAGCCGCAGCTGGCGCACGACCTCCTCGGCCGCCTCCATGTTGTTGCGGGTGACAGTCTGTTCCAGGTTGCCGCCAGATCCGGTGAACTTGCCTGTGTTCACGTCGACCACGGTCATCGCTTCGGTGCGGTCGATGACCAGCGTGCCACCCGAAGGCAGCCACACCTTGCGGTCCAACGCCTTGGTCAGCTGCTCGTCGATGCGGTGCACGGCGAACACATCAGGGCCGTCCGGTGCGGGCTCGTACTTCGTCAATCGCGGAATAAGCTCCGGCGCAACGGCATTCACGTACTCGTTGATGGTGCTCCACGCCTCGTCGCCCGAAACGATGAGCCCGGTGAAGTCCTCGTTGAACAGGTCGCGGATGACCTTGACCAGCACGTCGGGCTCTTCGTAGAGCGCTATCGCTGCACCGGCGGTCTTCTGCTTGGTCTCGTCGGCCTTGGCCTCGATCTCGGTCCACCGCTCCTGCAGCCGGTTCACGTCGACGCGGATGTCTTCTTCCTTGACACCCTCCGAGGCGGTGCGGATGATCACGCCGGCCTCGGGCGGAACCACCTCGCGCAGAATCTCTTTGAGCCGCTGACGTTCGGTGTCGGGCAGCTTGCGGCTGATACCGGTGGACGACGCACCCGGCACGTAGACCAGGTAGCGGCCCGCCAATGACACTTGGGTGGTCAGCCGTGCGCCCTTATGTCCGACCGGGTCCTTGCTGACCTGGACGACGACGTAGTCGCCTGGCTTGAGGGCCTGCTCGATCTTGCGCTGTGCGCCGCCGAGACCGGCGGCCTCCCAGTTGACCTCGCCCGCGTACAGCACGCCGTTGCGTCCGCGGCCGATGTCGACGAACGCGGCCTCCATCGACGGCAACACGTTCTGCACTATGCCGAGGTAGATGTTGCCGACCAGCGAGGCCGATGCCGCCGACGTCACGAAGTGCTCGACGACGACGCCGTCCTCCATCACAGCGATCTGCGTGTAGCGGGCCCCCTCGTGCGGCGGTTCCGTGCGAACCTTGTCGCGGACGATCATCATCCGTTCGACGGCTTCGCGCCGGGCCAGGAATTCGGCCTCGCTCAGGATGGGCGGACGGCGCCTGCCGGCGTCACGGCCGTCCCTGCGTCGCTGCCGCTTGGCCTCCAGCCGGGTCGATCCGCTGATGCCCTGGATCTCGCCGTTGCCTTGGTCTCGATCGGCCTTACCCTTTTGGGCCCGTGGCTGCCGCTCGTGCACGACGGTATTGGGCGGATCGTCCGGGGAGCCGCCGTTGTCGTTGTCGTCGCCCGAGCCAGACTTGCGGCGCCGACGGCGACGACGGCGACGGGTGGCACCCTCAGCACCGCCGTCCTCGTCACCGCTGTCGTCATCGGAGTCGTCGCCGGAATCGTCGTCGCTGCCCTTGGCGTCTGACTGTGAATCGTCGGAATCGCCGTCGTCGGAGTCGTCGCCACCCTGCTCGCCGCGACCGCGGCCGCGTCCGCGGCGCCCGCGGCGCCGCCGCCGGGCTGCGGGGCGGTCGCCCTGGTCGTCGTCGGAATCCGGTCCGTCGTCGTCATCGTCGTCGTCGTCGTCCGCGTCGTCCGCGTCGGCGGCGTCGAACTCGACCTGGACCGGCTGCGGTGCCACAAACAGCGGCAGGTACTCCGCAGGCTCGGGTTCGCGGGCGGTCTCGAGGATCAGCCGCGACTCCGGCTCCTCCGCGGCGACGTGGGAGAACGGTGAGCCGGCGGGGAACGGGTCGGCGACGACGTCTGCCTCCGCCGGGGTCAGCGCCTCTTGCTGATCCTCGCTGGGCTGAGTCTCTTCTGGATGGTCTTGGGTAGGGGCATCGTCGGCCACGTATTCTCCTCAAGCCCCCGGGCGCGTCATGGTTGACGCGGCCACGCGAGGGCTTTCGCTATGGACCCGGGCTACATCTCCCCGGGCTTGTCAGGGTCTCGCCCCGAGGGGTCCCAGTTCGGAACCGTCTCGGTGCCGGTCTGAATGATGGCTGGACGGTCGGCGCCGCACCGCGGTTGCGATGGTCGCGCTCGTCTAAGTCTTCATTCGGGCATCCGACCCGCGTTACAGGCCGGCTACCCGAGGCCAGTATCCCACATCACAAGCCCGGGACCGACCAGGCTGGACAACCTGGCTATCGGCCAGGAAACCAGAGCTCGATTTCGCGGGCGGCCGACTCGGGCGAATCCGATCCGTGCACGAGGTTGTCCTGGGTGATAAGTGCCAGGTCACCGCGGATTGTGCCGGGCGCGGCCTTCTCAACGGGATCGGTGGCGCCGGCAATCTGGCGAAACGCGGCAACCGCCCGCGGGCCGTCCACGATGGCAGCGACTACTGGGCCCGACGTGATGAACTCCAGCAGCGAGCCGAAGAACGGCTTGCCCTCGTGTTCGGCGTAATGCTTTCGGGCAAGGTCGTCGCTGACTTCCTTGAGTTCGAGGGCCGCGATAGTCAGGCCCTTGCCTTCGATACGGCCGAGGATCTCCCCAATCAGGTGCCGCTTGACGCCGTCGGGCTTGATCAAAACGAGGGTCTGCTCAGTCACGGCCGACAGCCTAGTCGTGCCTCGCCTGTCAGCGACTGCACAGGTTGCTTCTGTTCAGTGAAATCATGCGACGACAGATTTGGCATCGGCGGTGGCTGGCGGCCGCCGCGTTGTTGGCAGTGATCGCCCCGTCCGTTGCGCTGGGCTACGGCGCAGGGACGGCCAGTGCCTTTTCGCGGCCAGGACTTCCAGTCGAGTACCTCATGGTTCCGTCACCGTCGATGGGGCGCGACATCAAGGTGCAGTTCCAGGACGGAGGCGCGGCGGCGCCGACATCCAATACACGCGGCAAGCATGCCGTGTACCTGCTCGACGGCTTGCGGGCGCAGGACGATTACAACGGCTGGGACATCAATACCCCGGCGTTCGAATGGTTCGACAATTCCGGGCTGTCGGTGGTGATGCCCGTCGGTGGTGAGTCGAGCTTCTATTCCGATTGGTACCAACCCGCCGCAGGCAATGGCGGCGTTGCGACCTACAAGTGGGAGACGTTCCTCACACAGGAACTGCCCGCATGGCTCGCGGCGAACAAAGGCGTCCAGGCGACGGGCAACGCCGCGGTCGGTGTGTCGATGGCGGGCTCGGCGGCGCTTGTGCTGGCCGCCTACCACCCCGACGACTTCAGTTATGCCGGTTCGCTTTCCGGCTTTCTCAACTTGTCGAACGGAATCTGGCCGACCCTGGTCGGCTTCGCGATGCACGATGCGGGCGGCTTCGACGCCGGCGCGATGTGGGGCCCGTCGGGAGATCCGGCGTGGGCGCGCAACGATCCCACCGTCCAGGTGGGCAAGCTGGTGGCCAACAAGACCCGCATCTGGGTGTACGCCGGAAACGGGACCCCGTCAGAACTGGGCGGTGCCGACGTGCCTGCGGAGTTCCTCGAGAACATGCTGCATGGAAGCAACGTCGACTTCCAGAACGCCTACCAGGCCGCCGGAGGCACAAATGGAACGTTCAACTTCCCGGACAATGGAACCCACGACTGGGCCTACTGGGGCGCCCAGCTTCAGGCGATGAAGCCAGACCTGCAACGGGTTTTGGGCGCTAGCTCGTCGAGTTAGGGGGCTGCTGCCCGGGCAGCAGCCCACGCTTCTGCCTGCGTAGCACCTCGGCGCGCAGATAGGCGATGAAAAGCCAAACCGCGGCGAAGACGAGGCCGATGAAGCCGACCGCGCCGTGCACTAGCCAACCCGCGATCAGCACCACCTGGACCCCGAGATTTGCCCAGATCGCCCACTGCCGGCCCTGCACGCCACACAGCAGCAGCAGCACCACCGCGAAGCCGATCAGGTAGCCGGCGGTCAGCGGAGTCAATCCGTGGTCGGCGGACGCGACGACCGGCAGCGCCAGCAGCACCACGATGGCCTCGAGGATCAGCGTGCCCGATGTGATGCCGCGGAAGCTCTTCCATGGGTCCGGAGCCGCCTGGCCGGCGACATTGGGCTCAGGAGCCTGCTGCTCCGTCATTCGGGGTCCCTTCCGAACAGAGTCCGCGCCAACCCTGCCGTGACGACCGAGCCGGTGATCACCACGCCCGCGCCGCCGAACCTTTCGAGCTCGTCGCCGGATTCTTCGACGAGAGCGGTGGCGGTCTCGATCGCGTCTTGCATTGTGGCGGCGGTAATCACCCGCTCCGGCCCGAACCGTTCCTCGGCGCGAAGTGCCAATGACTCGACATCGAGCGCGCGCGGTGATCTGTTGTGCGTCACCACAATTTGGTCGAACACCGGCTCGAGTGCAGCCAGGATGCCGTCGACGTCCTTGTCGGCCATCACCGAGACCACGCCGACGAGGAACCGGAAGTCGAACTCCTCTTGCAGCGCCTCCGCAAGCGCAGCGGCGCCTGCCGGGTTGTGAGCCGCGTCGATGAACACCGTCGGCGCTGTGCGCATCCGTTCCAGCCGACCCGGGCTGGTGACCGCAGCGAAGCCGGCCCTGACGGCGTCGAGGTCGAGCTGCCGGTCCGCGCCCGCGCCGAAGAACGCTTCGACCGCGGCCAACGCCACCACCGCATTGTGTGCCTGATGTTCACCGTGCAGCGGCAGGAAAATGTCGGAGTACACGCCCCCGAGACCCTGCAGTTCGAGCAGCTGGCCGCCGACAGCGATCTGCCGTAGAAGCACCGCGAACTCGGAATCTTCGCGCGCCACGGCAGCATCGGCCCGAACCGCCTGCGCCAGAAGCACTTCCATCGCCTCCGGCACCTGTCGACCGATAATCGCCACGGTTTCGGTCGGCACGAGGTCATCCTCCTGCTTGGTGATGATGCCTGCCTTCTCGCCTGCGATCTCGGCGATGGTGTCGCCGAGGTAGTCGGTGTGGTCCACACCGATGGGCGTGATGACGGCGACGGGCGCATTGACGACGTTGGTGGCGTCCCACCGCCCGCCGAGGCCGACTTCGACGACGGCCACATCGACGGGTGCGTCGGCGAACGCGGCGAACGCCATGCCCGTGACCACCTCGAACTTGCTCATGGCCGGGCCGCCCGCGGCTTCCGACTGCTGATCGACGAGTTGCACGAACGGTTCGATCTCGCGATAGGTCTCCACGTACACCGCTGGGCTGATCGGCCTGCCGTCGATGGAAATGCGCTCAACGGCGGACTGCAGGTGGGGGCTGGTGGTACGGCCGGTGCGGCGATTCAAGGCGGTCAACAGCGCATCGACCATCCTTGCGACCGACGTCTTGCCGTTGGTACCCGCGATGTGGATCGACGGGTAGCCGAGCTGAGGCGAGCCGAGCATCTCCATCAGGGCCGAGATGCGGGCCGTGCTCGGCTCCAGTTTCGTTTCAGGCCAACGCTGGTCGAGCAGGTGCTCGACCTGCAGCAGGGAGGCGATCTCGTCCGGGGTCGGGACCTCGTCCGGAAGTGGACCGTCGAGCGCCTCGGGGTCTGTCATTTGAGGCTGGCCAGCCTCGTGGTGATCCGGTCCACCTCTTCGCGGGCCAGCTGCTGGCGATCCCGGATCTTCTCGACGACATCCGCGGGCGCCTTGCCCAGGAAGGCGTCGTTGCCGAGCTTGCCTGTTGTGCCTGCCAATTCCTTCTCCGCTGCGGCCAAATCCTTCTCGAGGCGTCGGCGCTCGGCGGCCACGTCGACGGTGCCCGACGTATCGAGTTCGACGACGACCGTGGCCCGCAAAAGCCGCACCTCGACCGCGGCCGACGGGCTGAACGACTCGTCGCTCTCGGTGAGCCACGCCAGCGACCGCACGGCGGGGATCTGCCCGTCGATGTCGGCCCTCGCCATGTCGGACAGCCGCGCCGGCACCCTCTGCCGGTCGTTGAGGCCCTGGTCGCTGCGGAACCGGCGAACCTCGGTGATGAGCTTCTGCATATCCGCGACGCGTTGCCCCGCAACGGGATCCACTGCGAAGCCGGACGGCTGCGGCCAGTCGGCGATAACTATGGACTCTCCACCCGTCAACGTCTTCCACAACACCTCGGTGACGAACGGCATCACCGGATGCAGCAGCTTGAGCAGGGTGTCCAGCACGAAGGCCAACACCCCAGTCGTGTGCTGTACGCCTTCTGCCAACTGAACCTTGGCGAGCTCGACATACCAGTCGCAGAACTCGTCCCACGCGAAGTGGTACAACGACTCACACGCGCGGTTGAACTCGTAGCTGTCGAACGCCGAATCCACCTCGGCGCGAACCTCTTCCAGCCGACCCAGAATCCACCGGTCGGCGTCGGTCAGATCGGCGGCCTCTGGCAGCGGCGCCGGGCTCGCCCCATTGATGAGCGCGAACCGGGTGGCGTTGAACAGCTTGGTGGCGAAGTTGCGTGACGCGCGAGCATGGTCCTCACCGATGGTCAGGTCCCCACCGGGACTGGCGCCCCTGGCCAGGGTGAAGCGCAGCGCGTCGGCGCCGAACTGCTGCACCCAATCCAGCGGGTCGATACCGTTCCCGCGCGACTTGCTCATTTTGCGCCCGAACTCGTCGCGAATAAGGCCGTGCAGGAACACATTCTCGAACGGCACCTGCGGACCACGCTTGCCCTCGAGTGTGATGGCAGGGTCGCCGCCGACGAAGGTGCCGAACATCATCATCCGCGCAACCCAGAAGAACAGGATGTCGTATCCGGTCACCAACACGGCGGTCGGATAGAACTTCGCAAGGTCGTCGGTGTGGTCGGGCCAGCCCAGAGTGGAGAACGGCCACAACGCCGAGGAGAACCAGGTGTCGAGCACGTCGGAGTCCTGCTCCCAGCCCTCCGGCGGCGTCTCGTCGGGCCCTACGCAGACCGTTTCGCCGTTGGGCCCGTGCCAGATCGGAATGCGGTGGCCCCACCACAGCTGGCGCGAGATGCACCAGTCGTGCATGTGGTCGACCCACGCGAACCAGCGTGGCTCCAGGCTTGGCGGGTGAATCACGGTGTTGCCGTTGCGAACCGCGTCCCCCGCGGCCTTGGCCAGGGATTCGACCTTGACCCACCACTGCAGCGACAGCCGTGGCTCGATCGGCTCACCGCTGCGCTCCGAATGACCGACGCTGTGCAGGTACGGTCGCTTCTCCGCCACGACACGGCCCTGCTCGGCCAGCGCCTCGCGCACCTTGACACGGGCCTCGAAGCGGTCCAGCCCGTCGAATTCGGTTCCGGTGTCGGTGATCCGGCCCTTGGTGTCCAAGATCGACGGCATCGGCAGCTGATGGCGCAGCCCGATCTCGAAGTCGTTCGGATCATGTGCCGGAGTGACCTTGACTGCACCCGTTCCGAATTCGGGATCGACATGCTCGTCGGCGACAACGACGATCTGCCGGTCGATGAACGGGTGGGGCAACGACTTGCCTACCAGGTCGCCGTAGCGCTCGTCATCGGGATGCACCGCGATCGCGGTGTCGCCGAGCATCGTCTCAACCCGGGTGGTGGCGACCACGATGTGCGGTTCGCTGTCGTCGGTTGAGCCGTACCGGAACGACACCAGCTCGCCCTCGACGTCCTCATATTTCACTTCGAGGTCCGATATCGCCGTCTCCAGCACCGGCGACCAGTTCACCAGCCGCTCAGCCTGGTAGATCAGCCCCGCGTCGAAGAGCCGCTTGAAGATCGTGCGCACCGCGCGGGAGAGCCCGTCGTCCATGGTGAACCGGTCGCGGCTCCAATCGACGCCGTCCCCGATCGCGCGCATCTGCCACCCGATGGTGCCGCCCGACTCGTGCTTCCAGTCCCAGACCTTGTCGACGAACAGCTCGCGGCCGAAGTCCTCCTTGGTCTTGCCGTCGACGGCGAGCTGCTTCTCCACCACGCTTTGGGTGGCGATGCCCGCGTGGTCCATGCCAGGCAGCCACAGCACCTCGTAGCCCTGCATGCGTTTGCGCCGGGTCAGTGCGTCCATCAGCGTGTGGTCGAGCGCATGGCCCATATGCAGGCTGCCGGTCACGTTCGGCGGCGGCAGCACGATCGAATACGCGGGCTTGCCGCTGGACGCGTCGGCCTTGAAGTACCCGGCCTTGACCCAGCCCTCATACAGCTGCGGCTCCACCTCGCCCGGATCCCAGGACTTGGGCAGGGCGTCAGCGGCAGGGTGGGAGCTGGCGGTCACCGCGCCATTCTATGGAGCGCGGTGCGCCGGCTCGTCAGGGCTGGTCCTGCCGGCTCGCCGGCGTGCTTACTTTTTACCTCCAAGCAGGCCGCCGAGGATGTCGCCGAGCCCGCCGCCCTGGTTGCCGCCGAGGACACTGCCGAGGATGCTGCCGAGCGGGTTGTTCCCGCCGCCGCCACCGCCGCCGGCGCCGCCGAGGATCCCTCCGAGGATGTCGCCGAGACCCCCACCACCGGACTGTGCCTGGGTTTCGGCCGGCGCGTTGCCCTTCGTCAGCTGCTTGCCGATGTATGCCAGCACGATCGGCGCGAGGATCGGCAGCAGCTTCTTGAGCAGATCGCTGTTTCCGCCGCCGCCTCCGGCCAGCGCCGAGGCGACCGCGTTGCTGTCGTTGCCGCCGAAGATGCGCGCGACGAACTGATCACCCTGGTTTGCATCGACCTGGTCGACGTTGACTCCGCCGTCTAGAAGATTGCTGGCGCCTTGCTGGGCGACATCGGACTCGAGCTTGCTTGAATCGATAGAATCTGCTTGGACATTTTCCGCCAATCCACCGACCAATGCGGGCACCAGCGTGCGAATCGCAGTGTTCACTTCACCTTCATCGGCGCCGATCTTGCTCGCAATGTCCTGTACGGGGATCTGTGCAAAAAGATCATCAAGACCAGCCATTACCTGTCCACCTTCGTTGCTGGGATGTCGAACAACCACAAGTGACAGTAGTCGAGTTGATCTTGGCCCACAGGTGTTCCGCGCGGGCCGATCAATTCAATCGTGACGTCTCCAATGACACTCCGGCAGCGTGGAATCGAGCGATCAACGCGTCTCCCATCGCCGCCGCCGGGGTGAGCACACCGCGCAGTTCGGACAGCCGATCACGGTCCAACGCGAGCGCCAACCCACTCTCACCCAGCAGCACCGAGGTTGCCTTATAGCCAGGGTCACCCTTCTGCGACATGGTTGCCTTGTAGCGCGCTCCGCTGGTCGTCGTGGTGTAGGTCTCGACGGTGTAGTGACCCTGTTCGCGCGCGCGTTCGCTCGGGCCGGTGCCCGGCTTCGGGACAATGCGCTCGACGAGCTTGCTTGGCAGACGGTTGAAGTAGCGGCTGCCGAGGGCCATCGTCGCGGCGTTACCACCCGTCGCCATGGCCGCCGCTACCGGCGCGGCGAACGAGCGACCCATACTCATCTGTTCGGCGTACTCGAATCGCCTGCCGTACACATAATCCAGTAAGGCGTTGGAGCGCCGGACAATTCGAGTGTTTGCCGCCGCCATCACAAAGGCCCCGACCCAGTAGCCCTTGAGTTCGGGCGCGATCTCGCTGCCGCGGCGCCATCGAATGTCCGGTTGCGCACCCAGTTCGGGCTCGGCATCGCGGTCGGGCGTCAGCGTGTACGGGTCGTTCATCAGCCGCCTCGCCTCCGGATCGGTTGATGCCGTCCGCATCAGCTCCAGCATCGAGGCGACGGTGCCGCCCGAGACCCCGCCCGCGAACGAGCGCACGACGAGGTTCGTATCGCCGAGCTGGCCGGTCTGGTCCTGCTCGGCGAGCCGGTGGAGCGCGTAAACGGTGAGATCTGAAGGGATGGAATCGAATCCGCACGAATGCACGATGCGAGCGCCGGTATCGATGGCCTGTTTGTGATACACGTCGATGCTCTCGCGGATGAAGATCGACTCACCCGTCAGGTCGGCGTAATCGGTCCCTGCCGCGGCGCAGGCAGCCACCAAAGGCAACCCGTACTTCAGATATGGGCCGACGGTCGTCACCACAACACGTGTCTGCTCGGCCATCGCATTCAAGGTCGACGGCTGCGACGCGTCGGCAGCGATCAGCGGCCACGACTGCGCCTTGTCCCCCAGCGTGTCGCGGACAGCCCGCAGCTTGTCCTGTGACCGGCCGGCCAGGGCGATACGAGCGTCACCTCCCGCCCTTGCCAGGTATCCGGCGGTCAGCTTGCCCGCGAACCCGGTCGCGCCGTACAGGACGATGTCGAACTCACGCTGTTCGGTCATAGCCGCGACGCTACCCGAGTGCCTCCGGCAGCTCGACGTCCTCACCCAGCACGTGACGAGCCAGAAAAGCGGTCACCACCTGGTACCAGATCTTGGCGTGTTGCGGGGTGAGCACCCAATGGTTCTCGGATGGGAAGTACAGGAATCGATGAGGGCTAGTCCCATCGTCGGCCGCGGGAAGGCCGGACTCGGTCTGCAACTCGAACCACAGCCGCAGTGCCTCACCGATCGGGACGCGATAGTCCTTGTCGCCGTGGATGACAAGCATCGGGGTGCTGATCTGGCCGACAAAGCGGTGCGGGGAGTTTCGTTCGGTCATCTCCGGCGTCATCTCCCGCGCCCACCAGTACCCGCCGTCGGTGGTCGGGGCGAACTGGTCGAGTGCCCACAGGCTGGCGTGGGTGACGATCGCATCGAACCGGTCGGTGTGCCCGGCGATCCAGTTGGCCATGTAGCCGCCGAACGAGCCACCCATCGCCGCGGTGCGCGTCTCATCGATGCGGGGATGTGCGCATGCCGCATCGGTCGCCGCGATGAGGTCGGTGTACGGCGCGAAACCCCATGCGCCCCAGCCGCGCTGGATGAAGTCCTGACCGTAGCCGGTGGACAGGGCCGGATCCGGCAGCAGGACGGCGTATCCCTTCGCGACGAGCACCCACGGATTCCACCGCCAGTGCCAGGCATTCCAGCTGGCAAGCGGTCCGCCATGCACCCACAGCACCAGCGGCGCGGGCTCCTCGCCCGCAGGCAGCGCCAGCCACGACCGAATGGGCTGACCGTCATCGGCGGTCCCGGTCACCGAGGTCAGAGTGCCCGGCAGTTCGGGCGCGCCAACGCACGGCAGTTCCGTCACGGTGCCGTCCGGGTCGATCCGGACTGGATGCGGCGGTGCCGCATAGGAACTGCGCATCGCGAAAACCACGCCGCCGGGCGCCGCGCGCACATCGGAGTAGGTGTAGTCATCGTCAGTAAGCCGGGTGACGGTACCGCTCGCCGGGTCGACGGTGAACAACGGACCGCGGCCGTTCTCATCGGCCGTCACGATCAGCGTCGAGCCGTCGGCGTGCCAGGTCACCGAGCTCGGCCAGAGGTCCCAGTCGGCGGTCAACTCGACTGGCGACTCACCGAAGTGCAAGTGCCACAGCGTGATTCGTGGCGCCTTGTCCGGCGTTGAGAATGTTTCTCGGGTGAAGGCCACCGCTGTGCCGTCTGGCGAGATCACCGGAAGTTCCAGGTCGGCGTTCGGATCATCGGCAATCGTGGTGCGCTGCGCGGTGACCATATCGATTCGCACGAGTGTGCCTCGGACGGATGCACCGGGCGCCGGGTCGTGCCAGGACGTCACGATGAAGCTGCCATCGGAGCTGACATCGAAATTCGCCTCACGCAACGCATCCCCGGGTTCCGGGGTCAGGTCGCGGGGTCCGTCGACATCGAGCAGATGCGGATGGTCGGGCCCGAGGTCGTGATCCCAGTACCTCACTGGATAGCCGCTGTGCAGCACCGCAGACACCTTGTTGTCCTTGCGAAGCGTCCGCAGCCGCTTGTCGTCGTCGACGCCGGACGCCGACCGCAGCAGTTTCGCGGCGACAACGGTGACCGCGGCCGCACGTGCCGTGCGGACCCCGTCGACCCCGCCCGGCAAGGCAAGCTCCTCGAGAGCCTCGCCGCCAGCGGCGGGCAACCGCCACAGCGACGCCGGCGCCTTGTCGTCCTCTTCTGACGGGCGGGCCGCGACGAACAGCAGGTCCCCGTCTGCGGTGAACACCGGGGCCGACTCCCCCTTGGCGCCTCGGGTGAGACGGCGCGCCGGTCGCACGCCGGCCGGGTCGAGTTCCCACACAGCGCTGACGTATTGGGTCCGCTTGTCGTTCAGTTCACTCACGGTCGTCACGACCCGCGACCCATCCGGCGAGACGGCAAGGCCGGCGACTCGTGGCAGCGCGATGTAGTCGTCGAGGTCGGAGAAGGGCGTCGAGGCCATGCCCACTTGGTAGCACAGTCAAGTGAGTTTGACTTTCAAACTCACTGTTGTCACGCTGGCTGCATGAGCACAGTGGTGCTGGCCGAGCTAGCGGGACGACCCTGCCCGATCGCTGCGGCCCTTGAGCTTGTCGGGGAGCGCTGGGCGCTGCTAGTTGTCAGGGAGATTGCGCTCGGCGCGACCCACTTCGGCGACATCGTGGCTGGCACGGGCGCACCGCGTGACCGGATCGCAGCCAGGTTGAAGGCCCTCGAGAGCGCCGGCGTCGTCGCCCGCTCCCCGTACCAAAATGCGCCGACGCGCTACGAGTATCGGCTCACCGCATCGGGCGAAGCGCTCATTCCGGTCCTCGATGCCCTCCTGATGTGGGGCAAGGTTCACGTCGTTTCACCCGACGATCCCGATCGACAGCACAAGTACCGCCCCTTCAGCGAACTAAAGGAATCACGATGACCCTGGAAATGACGAAGCCGGAGAGCGATGCGGACTGGGGGCCGCAGCGATCGAAGACGGTGACCTGGCACTCGCCGGGACCGAGCACCGCCAAGGGCCTCACCATGTCAGGCCTCGACTACCTGCGTGCCATGGTCGACGGCGACCTCCCGCAGGCGCCGATCGGCGGGCTGATGGAGTTCGCCATCACCGAGGTCGAGGCGGGACGCGTCGTATTCACTTGTGCGCCTGACGAATCGGCGTTCAACCCGATCGGCGCCATCCACGGCGGCCTGATCTGCACGCTGCTCGATTCGGTGACGGCATGCGCGGTCCACAGCACGCTGCCCCAGGGCAAGGGCTATACCTCGATCGAGATCAAGGTGAACTACCTCAAGGCGGTCCGGCTGACCAGCGGGCTGCTCACCGCGACCGGCACGGTGGTCAAGGCCGGCTCGCGGGTCGGCTTCGCCGAGGGTGCCGTGACCGATGGCAGCGGTGCCGTGGTCGCGACGGCCACCAGCACGCTGCTGATCTTCGACGTGTAAATCTCCTTGGGGCTAAGTTCGTTGCATGGGGAAACAGATCCTGGTGATCGGGGCAGGCATCTCCGGGTTGGCGACCGCCGTGGCGTTGCAGCGCCGGGGCAAGGACGTCACCGTCATCGAGGAGCGCGCCGACGCCTCATCGGGTGCAGGCATCAGCATCTGGCCCAACGCGCTGGCCGCCCTCGACGAGATCGGCGTCGGGGACGCCGTGCGCGACGCGGGCGGCAGGGTGACGGCAGGCGCACTGCGCTGGCGGGACGGCACGTGGCTGCGCCATCCCGCCCCCCAGCGGTTAGTCGAGGCGCTGGGTGAGCCATTGGTGGTGATCCGCCGCTCTGCATTGACCGAGGTGCTGGCCGACGCGCTCGCCGGCGGCACGGTGCACACCGGTCTCTCCGCACGGGAACTCGTGACGACTGCAGACGGCGTGCGGGTCGCGCTTTCGGATTCGACCATGCGCGAAGTCGCCGCGGTCATCGGTGCGGACGGCACCCGTTCAGTGGTTGCACGCCACCTCAACGGCCGACTGGACGATCACTACGTCGGCTACACGGCGTGGCGCGGAGTGGCCGACTGCACCATCGACCCCGACGTCGCGGGCGAGGTCCTGGGTCCCGGTATCGAGTTCGGTCACGTTCCACTCGGATCGGATCGCACCTACTGGTTCGCCACCGAGCGCGCACCGGAAGGCCACACGTCGCCACAGGGCGAGCATGCCTACTTGCAGAACCGGTTCGCATCGTGGGCCGACCCCATCCCCGCGGTGCTGGCCGCGACCGATCCCGACGATGTCCTGCGCAACGATCTCTACGACCGCGACCAAGCCCGGCAGTGGTCGCGCGGACCGGTCGTCGTTCTTGGCGATGCCGCGCACCCGATGCGGCCGCATCTCGGCCAGGGCGGGTGTCAGGGTCTCGAGGACGCGGCCGTGCTGGCGCGGTTCGTCGACGGGGACGACAACCTTGCCGCGGCCTTCGCGCGTTTCGCGGCGTTCCGCCGCCCGCGAGTGCGTGCCCTTGTGCGCGAATCCAAGTTGATCGGACAGGTCGTCAACATGCGGCCCGCTCTGCTGAGTGGCCTTGCCAGCCGGGCGTCGGTTCTGGCGCCAGAAGCGCTGATGACCCGCCACTTGGCCGCGGTGGCGGCTCGGTCGGCGTTCGTGCTGCCGAGCGACCTTGACACGGTTTCGGTGTGACCGTCAGCCTAGGGCCCCTGCTGGTCGACGCCGTCGACCCGCCGGCCGTGCAGAGGTTCTGGGCGGCCGCCCTCGGCGAACCGGCGCAGCGCGAACTTCTATCGTTTCGCCCGCAGAGCCGCGCCAAGACCGTGAAGAACCGGGTGCACCTGGATGTGTACGTCCACGGCGTCGAGCCGCTGCTGGATCTCGGCGCACAAGTGCTCGACGAATACCTTCCGCAGCGTGTCACGCTCGCAGACCTCGAGGGCAACGAGTTCTGCGCGTTCCTCGACCCGACCCTCGGCGAGGGGCCACGGGCCAGAGCGTTCGCCGTCTGCACCGACAGTGATCGGCCTGAGGAGCTGGCCGCCTGGTGGGCCGCCCAGGTCGGCGCTGAGGTCCGCAACGGGCCCGACGGCACGCCGCGCTGGCTCTACGGCTCAGCGGGCTGGGACGACCTCATCTGGAAGTTCATCCGCGTAGCCGACGAACGGGTGGTCCCGAACAGGTGGCAATGGACGGTGAATGCCCCCGACGACGCCACCCGCGTTGACCCGCAAGGCAACGAGTACCGCGTTAGATGCCCAGCGGGCTGAGCAGTGCGGTGCACATCTGGCGAGGGTTGATGAAACCGAGCAATCCACTTGAGGGCATCGCGGCGCAGCCGGTCGTCATGGTCGGCGCCGTCGGCATGCTGGGCGTGGTCCACACGGCCGGGCTGCCGGACTGGGCGCCGCACTTTGGCCACGCCCTTATCCCCTGCGTGCGCAGGACGTTCTCGGCAACCCGGATCTGCTCCGAGCGCGGCGCCGTTGCCGGATTGCCCACGCCGCCGTTGGAGGACCAGGTGGTCTGCTTGAACTGCAGGCCGCCGTAGTGGCCGTTGCCGGTGTTGGTGGACCAGTTGCCGCCGGACTCGCACTGCGCGATCGCGTCCCAGTTGACGCTGTCAGCGTTGGCGGTGCCCGTCGAGAGGGCCATCGGAACGACGGCAAGCGCTCCCGAGATAGCGGCGGCCATCAGGCCTTTGGTAACTGCCTTACGAATGTTCATCACTGCGGTCCTTCCCCGACCGTTTGAAACAAGGCCCACAGGTGAGGTGCTACGGCGTTCTCACGATGCGGCTATCAGCTGTTTCGGGTGATCAACATCACGTGTTACCCAAGTGTCAAAAGTTTTATTCGTTACTTATCTGATGTAAGAGGCCTCTGAGAAAGAAGAGGCGGTGCCGGGCATAAGCCCAGCACCGCCTCTTTGCGCTCTTGAATTGACTAGCCGCGCCGGCCGCAGGACGGCCACGCGCCGATGCCCTGCGTGCGCAGAACGTTCTCGGCGACGCGGATCTGCTCCTCACGGCTGGCCTTGTGCGGTGAGCCGGAGCCACCGTTGGCGCGCCAGGTGCCCATGGTGAACTGCAGACCGCCGTAATAACCGTTACCCGTGGCAATCGACCAGTTGCCGCCCGACTCGCACGCCGCGACGGCATCCCAGTTGACACCACTTTCCGCATTGGCGGTTCCGGTCGCCAGCGCCATCGGTGCGACAGCAAGCGCGCCGGCGAAGGTGGCCAGACCAATCGTTTTGCGGATGTTCTTCACTTCGTTCCTCTCGCCAAGCGCGCGCCATCAACACCCGCGCGGACGCGCGGGCGAAGCTGCCTGATACACAGGCAAGGGAGTTGGGCCGCACCGTCTCTGTTAGGTGCGGCAGCGGGAGGCATGAAGCGCCTCGCCGGGCAACAGGCCCGGCGGCCGTCGAAAGCGAACCCGCCTTCTAGCCCCGACTCACACGCAGGTTCTTGGTTATGAAATTATTTGCTCCACTTGAAGCTGTCTGGACCGTACAAACCCATCGGCACAAAGTCATATCGTGCGAAGGGTGTGTCGCGGACAGATCACGAGGAGATCACGACCGAACCTGAGAATCGTCTAAGCAGGTCAGCGGCGAGTTTGACGCGACCGCGGAATCCGAAGCCCCGGCGTGTCGCCGTGATTCAAATCACGGTCATTTTGTGAGCTGGCACACCGGATCCTGGGCCCCGCTGACGTTGAAATCGCCCATGCGACCGGCAAAGTCGCCGGTCAGCGCATTGAACTGGCGAAACATGACAAGCGGTTGCTAGTCGGGGACTCGATAGATGACACCGCAACTAGCGTCGAAAAATGCTGTCCTCATACGCTTTTCGCCATCACTGCACGTCGAAGGCTTGGCAAGCAGGACCGACAACACCGTCACCCATCAGGTGCGGCATCGACGAAAGTGGCTGATTTACAGCGCTTTTCATCGGTCTGCGTGCATCGTGACGTGCTGGGTGCTGGTGCGTCAACGGCAGCCCGCCGCAGCGAGCGGCCCCTTCGGACGCAGCATGTTCGCGAGCCGCAAGAACCACGGAGCAAGTGGACGATTGGATATTCGTAACGTGACGAAATTGGCGCTCATCGGCCACCGACTCTGGTCAGACATGTTGGTGTACAAGGGATTTCATGACCGGTGGGCTGATTCAGGCCGATCATGAAGCGTAAATGCGATCACAGACGGGTCACCATTAATTAGAGCAATTTCTCGGCCAATTGTCTGTGCAGAAATAGGCGCGGTAGAGCGTCGAATTAAATGGTTCTAATAACCGAATTTGCTAAGAAATTTGTGGCGGGAGCGCGGTGCTGAGATCGGCGGCCGTGTTGACGTTGGTCAACGACAGCTGCTCGTCCATCACGATCCGTTGGGTGTCCACGGTGTCCACCAGTGCACGCATGCTGCGCTCCCCCGCCGCGACCAACGCGTCCACGTGGTCAGCCAGTGACGTTCGGTAGATCCCGGCCAGGTAGTGGTCGCGGCCGTCCCAGGCCAGCACGACGTCGGCGCCGAGACGCACCGCCGGACCTGCGAGCGAGTCGATCAGATCGGTGTCGAGCAGCGGCATATCCACTGCACACACGAACGTCAGCTCCAGTCCAGCGTCGGCGGCTGCCCGCAGCCCCCGCCCCGTCGCCAGCAGCGGACCGACGCCGCGAATCTCATCGCGCAGCACCTCGGCGTCGAGGGCGGGAAGCGGTTGGCCCGGCGCAGCGATCACGAACACAGGCGAACACCGCGGGCGCACGATCGAGACCGTGTGCTCGATGAGCGTTGAGCCTTCGTAGGGAATATTCGCCTTGTCTCTGCCCATTCGGCGGGATGCCCCGCCGGCCAGAACGACTGCAGCAAGCGGCACGGGGGACGTCACGTCAGAGAGATTAGTCGACGTTCCAGGTGTCCTTGCCGCGAAGCAGCGACTGTAGTGCGGCCGTGTCATGCGCCTTCGAGTCACGCGCCGATGCGACCTGATTGCGCGCGGCATCGTCGTAGGTCGGTTTGCTGATCTGGCGGAAGATGCCCATCACCATGTGCTCGAGGTTCTGCTCGGACAGCCGGGACAGCGCGAACGCGTAAGCGGGGTCGTCGATCTGCGCGTTGTGTACGACGATCTCGTCGGCCGACACGTCGGCGGTCTTGGCGACCTCGAGTCCGTAGCCGGACTTCACGACGCAATACTCGCGGTCGGCCCCGAAGGTGATCGGCTCACCGTGGACGACGTTGATCAGTCGCTCCTCGGCGCCTTCCTTGCGCAGCGCGTCGAACGAGCCGTCGTTGAAGATGGGGCAGTCCTGCATGATCTCGACGAGCGCGGCGCCACGGTGCTGGGCAGCCCCCCGGAGAACCTCCGAGAGGCCCTTGCGGTCGGAGTCCAATGCGCGACCGACGAAGGTCGCCTCGGCGCCAAGCGCCAGCGACACAGGGTTGAACGGGTAGTCCAGTGACCCCATCGGCGTCGACTTCGTGATCTTGCCGACCTCGGACGTCGGCGAGTACTGGCCCTTGGTGAGCCCGTAGATCCGGTTGTTGAACAGCAGGATCGTGAGGTTCACATTCCGGCGAAGCGCGTGAATCAAGTGGTTGCCACCGATCGACAACGCGTCGCCGTCACCGGTGACCACCCAGACCGACAGGTCCTCACGCGCAAGCGCCAGCCCGGTGGCGATGGTCGGCGCACGGCCGTGGATCGAGTGGAACCCGTAGGTCTCCAAGTAGTACGGGAACCGGCTCGAGCATCCGATGCCGCTGACGAACGCGATGTTCTCGCGGCGCAGACCCAGCTCCGGCAGGAAGTTGCGGATCGTGTTGAGGATGACGTAGTCGCCACAGCCGGGGCACCAGCGAACCTCCTGGTCGCTGGTGAAGTCCTTGGACTTCTGCGGCTCGTCGGTCGTGGGCACGCCACTGGTCCCGGCGGTCAGGCCGAGATCCACTCCGATCACGTCTGTCATGCGCGATCCGCCTTCGCTTCTCGCTTGTCCGTCATGCGTCAACTCCCATACCAGTTTCCACCGTGGCCGCCGCCAACCGTGCGAACTTGGCCTTGTCAATTTCCTTGTCGCCCAACGTTCCATCCAGCGCGGAATCGATGATGCCTTCGACCTCTTCGGCAAGGAAGGCCATGCCTTCCACCTTCGTCACCGATTGAACATCGACAAGGAACTTGCCGCGCAGCAGCAGAGCGAGCTGGCCGAGGTTCATCTCAGGCAGCACGACCTTGGGGTAGCGACGCAGCACCTCACCGAGGTTGGCGGGGAACGGGTTGAGATTGCGCAGCTGTGCGTGGGCGACCTTGATGCCCTTGCGGCGGGCGCGCCGGCAGGCCTCGCCGATCGGACCGTAGCTGCTGCCCCAGCCGATCATCAGCAGCTCGGCGTCGCCGGTCGGGTCGTCGACCTCGAGATCCGGTACGGCGATGCCGTCGATCTTGGCTTGCCGCAATCGCACCATCAGATCGTGGTTCTTCGGCTCGTAGGAGATGTTGCCCGAGCCGTTGGCCGCCTCGAGTCCGCCGATGCGGTGCTCGAGACCGGGTGTGCCGGGAACGGCGAACTGGCGCGCCAGGGTCTCCGGGTCGCGAGCGTACGGCTGGAATGGCTCACCGGTTTTCGCGAACGTGTGGTCGATCGCCGGGTAGGTGGTCACGTCGGGGATGCGCCACGGCTCGGAGCCATTCGCGATCGCGCCGTCGGACAGGATGATCACCGGGGTGTGGTAGGTCACCGCGATGCGCGCGGCCTCGACGGCGACGTCGAAGCAGTCGGATGGGGTCCGCGGTGCAAGCACCGCGACCGGCGACTCGCCGTTGCGTCCGTACAGCGCCTGTAACAGGTCTGCCTGTTCGGTCTTGGTGGGCAGCCCTGTGGACGGTCCGCCGCGCTGCACGTCGATGACGATCAGCGGAAGCTCCGTCATCACGGCCAGACCGATCGCCTCGGACTTCAGCGAGATGCCGGGCCCGGAGGTGGTGGTGATTCCCAGCGCACCGCCGTAAGAGGCGCCGATCGCCGCACCGATGCCTGCGATCTCGTCTTCGGCCTGGAACGTCAGCACGTTGAAGTTCTTGTGCTTGGACAGCTCGTGCAGGATGTCCGAGGCCGGGGTGATCGGGTAGCTGCCGAGCACGACCTGAATGTCGGCGAGCTGACCCGCGGTGATGAGGCCGTAGGCCAGCGCGGTGTTGCCCGAGATCTGCCGGTACTCACCGGACTTCAGCTTGGCGGGCGACACCTCGTAGGTGCTGGCGAACGCCTCCGTGGTTTCGCCGTAATTCCAGCCGGCCTTCAGCGCCAGCACGTTGGCCTCGGCGACATCGGGCTTGCGGGCGAACTTCTCGCGGATGAACGCCTCGCTGTGCTCCAGCTCGCGGCCGTACATCCACGACAGCAGCCCGAGCGCGAACATGTTCTTGGCGCGCTGGCCATCCTTCTTGGAGGCGCCGATCGATTCCACCGCGCCGAGCGTCAGAGTGGTCATAGGGACGGACTGCACAACGTATTCGGAAAGCTCCTCGCTCTCCAGCGGATTGGCCTCGTAGCCGACCTTCGCGAGGTTGCGCTTGGTGAACTCGTCGGCGTTGGCGATGATCAGGCCGCCGCGGGGCAGATCGGAAACGTTGGCCTTCAGCGCGGCGGGGTTCATCACGACGAGCACGTCCGGACGGTCGCCCGCGGTAAGGATGTCGTAGTCGGCGATCTGGATCTGGAACGAGGAGACGCCGGGCAGAGTGCCCTGTGGCGCACGGATCTCGGCGGGGTAATTCGGTTGCGTCGCAAGGTCGTTGCCGAACAGAGCGGCCTCAGAGGTGAACCGGTCACCGGTGAGCTGCATACCGTCGCCGGAGTCACCGGCAAAACGAATGACGACCTTCTCGAGCTTCTGCCGCGTGGCGCCGTTTCCGTTCGCCCCCACTCGCCTGCCTTCCGTCTTAATTAGCGCTGCCGGCGAATGTCCTCCGCGTCGCGGTCAAACCGACGCGCCGTCGATGGACGTCCGCATGAGTTTTGATGTCACTGCCAGTACCGATTATTGCACTTCTCTTAGGCAGCCCTTTACCCGACGCGCAGGTGACGCGCTGGTGAGCTCGGATCGAACCCACTGCTCAGCGCACGTGCCAAAGGGCGACGTGAGACAGAATTGTGTTTTCCGTCACGTTGGCACTCGGTGCCATTAATAAGGAAACGGTTACCGATCAGTAGCCACCGGCTAGCACTAGCCCGGCAAGTTGTACGGCGTGATGACCTGGATCGGGACGGACCGCGGCGGCTCGACCGGCAAAGCGCCGCGCTCCTGCAGGATCAGCCTCATCGCCAGTCGTGCGTCGGCGCGCAGATCGTTGTGCAGTACCACCGAGATGCGGCCTTCGCGCAACAGCCGCCGGTTGTCGGCGTCGAGATCGTGGGCGATAAAGACGCGGCAAACGCGACCCAATCGTTCGAACGCCGCGACCGTGGCGGTGTTGCCTCCGCCGACGGAGTAGACAGCTTCCACGTTCGGATGTTGTTGCAGTGCC
Organism: uncultured Actinomycetota bacterium; assembly: GCA_963766465.1. GTDB lineage: Bacteria > Actinomycetota > Actinomycetes > Mycobacteriales > Mycobacteriaceae > Mycobacterium. The sequence continues at coordinate 191,246 of CAVXZT010000004.1, read as the reverse complement.
TCGAGCACCAGCCGCTCGTTCGTCGCGTCAATGCCGTCACTATCGCTGACTTCGACGATTGCGCGCCCCGAACCACGCAGCGCGGACCGGAAGCCGACCTCACGCTCGCCCTCACCGCGGAACACCGTGCGGGACAGCGTGATCAGCACATCCGAAGGCCTTGTAGACGCCTGCCCAAGCCACTGGTTCATCAGATATGCGGCCGTCACCCCCGCCCCGTGGTTATCGATGCCGACGTAGCCGCAGCGCGAACTGGCCTGCACGTCGGTCGCGTACGTCACGACGGGCACGCCGCCTTCGACGAGCCGGTCGATGGCCTCGGCCACCTCGGGTTCGTCCTGCGCCTTGAGCACCACACCATGGCTGCCACGCAGACCGCCGAGTGCGTCGACCATTTGAGCGGTCGAGCCCGACTCCCACAGATGAAATCGTGCCCGCACCATGGCCGGTGCGAACGCGGGCAGCTCGGCCTCGACCGCGGCCCTGAAGGCATCGGAGAACCGCTGCGGCGTCTGCATGACGACGTCGATGAGGTAGCGGCGGCCGACAAGCCGCAGTTGGGCACGTTGCTTGTCCAGGTCCGCGATGGCCTGCACGACCTCTGTCCTGGTGTTCTCCCGCACCCCCGGCCGCTCATTGAGGACACGGTCGACCGTCGCCTCGCTCAGTCCGGACTGCTGAGCGATCTCGCGGACCTTGTAGCGGTGCGGCATCGGCCCGTCCTTGAGGGTTTTTTGATGGAGTTCAGGCGTGGTAACACACCAAGATTAGCGGCCGCTGTCGCGACTCCGGGCGCCATCACGGACACTCGGGTGCCGCATTACTACGCCATCGAAACTTTGCGTGACATCGTCCTCCGAACGGCTGACTTCGCCGTTTGCGCGATGTGAATGCCCACCGAATTCAGTTTCCTCGAGGAACCGGACACCGGCGCCATGCGAAGGCAACGTGTGGTCCTGGCCACGGTTGCGCCTGATCGATTCCCCGATATTCACTTGAATTCACAAGGATCAGAAAGTTGCGAAGGGGACTATTTCAAAAGTCAACTATCTGAAGTGCAGTGCGCAGATCGTGCTCGCTGATATGTTTGCTGCGGCTTTTCTCACAGGCGGTTGAAGGGGGACTCCATGTCGAATCGCAGCAAGCGAGGATCTCATCGGTCGAGCAGGCCGCGGCGTTCTTTGACGGCTGCGGCGGCGGCAATTGGTGGCGCGGGGATCGTTTTGGCTGCTCCGGCCGCAGCGTTGTTGGCCAATCCCGCTCAAGCGCACGCTGACCCGACCGACGGGATCAATGATCTGTTCGGGTGCGCAATCAGTTCGATGCAGGGTGGTGCATGCCTCACCGATATGAGCGACGCCAGGACCCGCACCGCCGCTGATGTGCTCACGTACTCGGATCCGTTCCTCGACCTTGCCGGGGCCATCCCTGGCTTGAATGTGTTCATCGGCAACGGCGCCGACGGCACCGCGGCGCACCCCGACGGTTTCAGCGGCGGAATGTTGATCGGTAGCGGCGGCAACGGCTACAGCCCCACCACTCCGGGGGGAATCGCGGGCAACGGTGGCAACAGCCGGGCGTTCATTGGTAACGGCGGCGCAGGCGGCACTGGCGCTCCCGGCGACGCCACACATGCCGGCGGTACGGGCGGTAACGGCGGTAACGCCGGATCGATGATCGGCAACGGCGGCGCGGGCGGCCGCGGCGGTACTGGCGGTACTGGGACTAGCGGCAACCCCATCGCATTGACCACTGCCGGGCCCGGCGTGGATGGCGTGGGCCTGCAAAACGGCGGCAACGGCACCAATGGCATATCCGGCGACCCGCCGGGTCGCGACGGCGGCGACGGCGGCGACGGCGGCAACCTCGGCGGCAACGCCGGCAACGGCGGGCTTGGCGCCCCAGGGACAGTTTCCGATTCCGCCGGCGCCGGCGGCAACGGCGGCGACGCCCTTGCAGGTGGCGGCAACGGCGGCGACGGCGGCAAGGGCGGCAGCGACCTTACGAACGTTCCCGGCCCTGGCGGCGACGGCGGCGACGGCGGCGACGGCGCGGATTCGACCGCGAACGGCGGCAACGGCACGCCGGGCGGCAACGGCGGCACTGGCGGCAAAGGCGCCGGCTGGTTCGGAGTCGGCGGCGACGGCGGCACGGGCGGCGTTGGCGGTGCCGGCGGTGCCGGCGGGCCCGGCGGCGGTGGCGGCGCGGGCGGCGACGGCGGGCAGACCATAACCCACCAGCCCGGCGGCGACGGCGGGGACGGCGGCGACGGCGCCAACGGCGCCAACGGCGGCAACGGCGCGACCGGCGGCAACGGCGGCGCACCCGGGACCGGCGCGAGTGGTAGCGGCGCAGAAGGCGAAGGCGGCGAAGGCGGCACGGGCGGCGCAGGCGGGTCGGGCGGTAGCGGCGGCGGCGCCGGAGCAGCCGGCCCTGGAAAACCGGGCGGATCACCCGGCACGGCGGGCACTGGCGGCACGGGCGGCTCCAACGGGGCCGGCGGCACCGGAGGTAACAGCTTCTCGGGCACGCTCGGCAAGTTGGGCGCGCCCGGCGGCGTCGCTGGCTCGGGGAACACGGGCGCGGCAGGCGGCGCCGGCGCTCCCGGTGCCGAAGGCGGCGAAGGCGGCGGCGCCGAGTAGATCGCGAGCAGACGCAAACTCGCACAAACCGACCAAGGGGAATACGAGTCTGTGCCTGCTCACGCCGCGCCCGGCGGAAGCACGAGCGGCCGCTATCATCGCCGAATGCCCGACGAAACGCGTGTAATGCCAGCAGATTCCAAGCCGAGTTCACGCTGGCTGGCACCGGCCGCCCTGCTGGTCGCATTGATCGCGGTCGGTGTTGCCATCTGGGCTCTGGTGAGTGGGTCATCGGATGCCCCCGAGGCAGCCATGCAGCCGGCCGACGCGAAAGTGCGCGCCTGCGGCGCCTTCGACACTGTGACCAAGGCGGTGTCGCTGCAAACCCATATCGATTTGGGCCAGGACCCGGTCCCGCAGGCGGCGATCGCGGGAAATGCCCGGTTGGCATTGTTCGGCGGCGGGCAGTACCTGCTGAATCGCCTCGACTCGGCAACGCCGGCGGAGCTCGCCGATGCGGTTCGACAATTCGCCAATGATCTCCAGGACATCGGAATGAATGCTCTGGCCGGAGTCGCGAACGACGTTCCTGAGCAGTCGGCCCGGCTGGCGGACGCTGAGGGACTGCGGAAGCGGATCACCGAACTGTGTAAGTGAGCGCCAAGCCGCACAACAGCGGCATCGGCATTTCTTGAGGTTTTTTTGATGGTTTTCTGGCGTTGAATGCGGCCGCTGTCACAGCAAGACTTACTGGCATGACCGCAGCCGTCCGCGCAACACACGCAGCGTGGATCGACGAGGCCGACCTCAGCCTCGACGACTTCCGCGCGCAAGTCCTGCGCAACACCGATCCCGCCGACTACCCGCTGGCGACTGACGTACGAAGCAACGTGCTGGTGTACACCGCCGCCACCGTCGGTACCGCCGACCGTCGGGTACTGCAGTCCGAACTGATCCGGGCGCTTGCCGACGGACCCGGGGTCGTGATCTTCGAGGGCGCGTTCTCCCCCGACGTGGTGGACGCGGCCAGCGAGGCGTTCTTCGCGATCATCGAAACGCAACGTGCGGGTGGCGATGCGCACGGCGATCACTTCGGTAAGCCCGGCGCCAACGACCGGATCTGGAATGCCGCGCAGAAGCTCGCACTGCATGCCCCGCAGGTGTTCGCCGAGTACTACGCCAACGACGCACTAGCCGTCATCTCTCAGGCCTGGCTGGGCCCGCGTTACCAGGTCACCTCGCAGGTGAATGTCGTCAATCCCGGTGGGACACAGCAGGTTCCCCACCGCGACTATCACCTGGGCTTTGTATCCGCCGACCAACTGGCCGAATATCCGGCGCACCTGCACCGCACATCGCCCGTGCTGACGCTTCAGGGCGCGGTGGCGCACTGCGATATGCCGGTGGCGAGCGGCCCGACCATGCTGCTGCCGTTCTCACAGTTGTTCGAGGGCGGCTACATCGCATTCAACCGCCAGGAGTTCGTCGATTTCTTCGCCGAGAATCATGTGCAGGTGCCGCTTGCCAAGGGTGATGCACTGTTCTTCAACCCTGCGCTGTATCACGGTGCGGGGTCGAATGTTTCGGCCGATATCCTCAGGATCGCCAATCTGTTGCAGATCTCTTCGCCGTTCGGCCGCGCGATGGAGGCGCTGGACCGCACGGCGATGGTGCGGGCGGTCTATCCGGCACTGCGAGCGATGAAGGCCGCGGGCCGCCCGCGGCGCGAACTACTCAACGCGGTGGTGGCGACCGCCGAGGGTTACGCGTTTCCCACCAACCTCGACAGCGACCAGCCGATCGGCAGCCTGGCCCCGCCCAGCCAGGTCGACACAGTGCTCGCCGCATTGGCCGACGACATGACCGCAGAACAACACAACGCCGCACTGCGCGACCAAGAAGATCGGAGAAAGCCATGACCACCCTCGGCGTAATCGGATTGGGCCGCATCGGCGCCTTCCACACCGAAACGCTGTCCGGCATCGAGGGAGTCGACGGGCTCGTCGTCGCCGACGAACGCGCCGACGTCGTTGCGGCCGTCGCAGCCAAACATGGTGCAAAACCCGCAGACTCGGTGGAGGAACTGCTGGCGTCGGGCATCGACGGTGTCGTGGTCTCGGCGGCAACGCCAGCGCACGCCGAGCTCACACTGGCGGCCGTACATCGCGGTCTGCCGACCTTCTGCGAGAAGCCGATCGCCGCGACCGCCGCGGAGAGCGCCAGGGTCGCAGAGGCGATCGCTCGGTCCGGCGTGCCGGTACAAATCGGCTACCAGAGGCGGTTCGACGCCGCATTCGCCGCAGCCAAGCGCGCGGTCGACGACGGCTCACTCGGCCTGCTGCACACCGTTCGCAGCACCACCATGGATCCCGCTCCCCCGCCGATGGAGTACATCGCGGGCTCCGGCGGTATCTTCCGCGACTGTGCCGTCCACGATTTCGACGTGCTGCGCTGGATCACGGGCCAGCAGGCGGTCGAGGTCTACGCGACCGGCAGCGTGCAGGGCGACCCGCGGTTTACCGAGTTCGGCGACGTCGACACCGCCGCGGTGGTGGTGACGTTCGATCAGGGCACCCTCGGTGTGGTGTCGGCGGCCCGCTACAACGGGCGCGGGTACGACTGCCGACTGGAGGTGCACGGCTTCCACGACACTGTGGTCGCCGGCTGGGATGAGGGTGCACCGATGCGGAATGTCGACCCGGACAACGAGTTTCCGCCCGGCCCCGCTCACCACTTCTTCATGGACCGCTTCACCGACGCATTTCGCGCTGAGATGACCGCATTCGTCGATGTGGTCAAGGGCACCGCCGCCCCCGCGTGCACGGTTGCCGACGCTGTGGAGGTCGCCTGGCTGGCGGAAGCGGCGACAGAGTCATTGCGGCGAGGAATTCCGGTACGGATCGACGAAGTGAGGTCATTGTGAAAATCGCTGGCGCGCCAATCTCCTGGGGTGTGTGCGAGGTGCCCGGCTGGGGCTATCAGCTCAGCCCGCAACGCGTGCTCACCGAGATGCGTGACGTCGGGCTGGCCGCAACCGAACTTGGACCAGAGGGCTTCTTGCCGTCCGATCCCGACGAGTTGAAGGCGCTGTTGCATTCGTATGGGCTCAGCTGCGTTGGGACCTTCGCACCGGCGGTGCTGCACGATGCCGGGCACGATCCACTACCTGACATCGCAGGCCCGCTCGACGCGCTTGTGGCAAGCGGGGCGAACGTTCTGGTGCTGGCCGCCGCGACAGGTACCGATGGATACGACTCCCGTCCGACGCTCGACGACGGCCAATGGGCAACCCTGCTTGGCAATCTCGATCTACTCAGCGCCGCGGCAGCGGAAAAGGGTGTGCTCGCAGTGCTGCACCCGCATGTCGGCACGATGGTCGAGACCCGTGACGACGTCGACCGCGTCCTGGCAGGCTCGCAGATCAAGCTGTGCCTGGACACCGGCCACCTGCTGATCGGGGGAACCGATCCCCTGCAGTTGGCCCGCGAGGTGCCCGGCCGTATCGCCCACGCACACCTCAAGGACGTCGACGCCGCGCTCGCGGCCCGCGTTCAAGCCGGTGAACTGACCTACACCGAAGCCGTACGGGACGGCATGTACACACCTCTCGGCGGCGGCGACGTCGACATCGCCAGTATCGTCACGGCGTTACGCAGCAACGGCTTTGACGGCTGGTTTGTCATTGAACAGGACACCATCCTCAATAGTGAGCCGACCGATGACGGACCGGTGAGCGATGTGCGGACCAGCGTGGCGTACATGAAAGACGTCTGCCGGTCCATCCCGGTATGAGCCTGCGAATCGGGGTGCTCGGCGCCTCGCGGATCGCCGAACTGGCCATCGTCGGGCCAGCGCAAGAGCTGGGCCATCGGCTGGTTGCCGTCGCTGCGCGTGATCCGCAGCGGGCGCAGTTGTTCGCCGAAAAGTACGGTGTGGAACGTGTTTTGGTGTCCTACGAAGACGTGGTCAATGATCCCGAGGTCGACGTAGTGTATAACCCGCTGGCGAATTCGCTGCACGGGCCATGGAATCTGGCCGCCGTCGCGGCGAGTAAGCCGGTACTGACGGAGAAGCCGTTCGCGCGCGACCGCACGGAGGCCCAGCGGGTGGCCGCCGCAGCGAATTCAGCGGGCATCACCGTGATGGAGGGTTTTCACTACCTTTTCCATCCGGTCACCCGCCGCGCACTGGAACTGGCGGGCGACGGCACGCTCGGTGAGTTGGTTCATGTCGAGGTGAGGATGGCGATGCCCGCACCCGAGGACGACGACCCGCGGTGGTCACTGGAACTGGCGGGCGGCGCGCTGATGGATCTGGGTTGCTACGGCCTGCACGTCATGCGCCGGCTGGGGCATCCGTCCATCGTCCGCGCCCACGCCGAGCAGAGGGTTCCCGGCGTCGACGCGTGGTGCGACGTCGACCTCGCGTTTCCGGGCGGGGCGACGGGGCTCAGCGCAAACTCGATGGTCGCCGACGACTACTCGTTCTCGATCCGCATCCTAGGCACCCGCGGAGACATGTTGGCGCACAACTTCATCAAGCCCCACGAGGACGACCGGCTGACCATCAACACTGCGGAGGGCACGACGGTTGAGCACCTGGGAACCCGGCCGTCGTACACCTATCAGCTCGAGGCCTTCGCCAACCACGTGCTGCACGGCGCCCCACTACCGCTCGACACCAACGACGCGGTGGAGAACATGACTTACGTCGACGCCGCGTACCGTGCGGCCGGCATGTCCCCGCGCTAAACCGAAACTGTCGCGCTGCCGAGGCGATCCGACAGTTCCTTGCGCAATGTCTCGCAGTTGCGTTCCGCTATCGCAGCAATCGTTTTGGACGGGTTCCGCCCAATGGCCCGTGGGATCACGGAGCCGTCCATCACGAATAGATTCTTGTAGCCGAACACCTCGCCATTGTGGTCCGTCACTCCGGCCCCCTCAGCGGCCGCCATGTTGCAGCCGCCGAGCGGGTGCGGGGTGACCAATGTGCGCAGGCGTTTCCACGTGAACAGCGGTCTCGGTTCACCGTCGGTCGCAAGCGTCATCGCGATGTGAACATCGTTGAAGGCGTCCAATGCGCTGGCTGACCGTTGCGGGTTCCAGTTCAGGCGTGTCCTGGCACGCCAGAACCTCATCGGATTCTGGAGCGAGAACTCGCCGTCAGCGGCATCGATCGACTGGCCGAACCACGGGATCATGTCGCTGAAGTCGGTGAGGTTACTGGCCTTTCGGTATGCCCACTTCTTCGGCCCGCGCTTGTCCTTCCACTTCTTCAGGAGATGTGCGCCAATGTTCGGCAGACCGCCGTCTTCGACGTAGATCCGCCCGTCTTTCCCGATCATGTTGTCGTCGGGCAGATCGACTCCGTCGAGAAGATCGATCCTGCCGCCGATGGTGGGGCCTTTGGTGGGCTTCAGCAGGCGACGCTTGTCGCGCTTGCCATATTTCGCCAAGGTCAGGAAATCGCCGTTGGGGCTCCAGCCGCGTCCGAGGGCACGTGGAAGCTTCTTCAGCCCGCGGCGCGAGCGCAACAGGATCTCGGGGGAGCCGATCGACCCGGCCGCGAGAATCACGATCTTTCCAGTGATCTCGCGTTTGCGGCTTCCCACCGCCTCATCGAGCTTGAGGTATTTGACCCGCCAGGACCCGTCTGATCCCTTCTCGATGTGGGTGACCATCGAGAGCGGCTGGATCAAGGCGCCCTGTGCCTGCGCTTCCTTGAGATAGTTCTGGTCGAGCGTCTTCTTGGCGCCGTGGGTACAGCCGATCACACAGTCGCCGCAGTGCACGCACGTGCCCCTTGCATAACGGTTCGGATCGCTCCATGGGTGCTCGCCAGCAGGCCCGGGGTTCTCATCGAACTTCACAGCGAGCGGAAGGGTTTTGTATTTCGGCGCCAGTCCGAGGCCGGCCGCTGCCTCCGCTAGGAGATTCACCCTGGGGTTCAGCTGGCCCGGCGGAATGTGCTGAGGCAGGAGCATGTCGTTCACTTTGCGGTACCACTCCTGCATCGCCGGCCAGGTGATTTGTGACGGCCACCCACTGTCGAAGACATTTTCCGGAGCTTCGACGCACACGTTGGCGTAGATCAGTGAGCCGCCGCCAACCCCGGCACCGGTGGCCACGATCATCTGGTCAAGAAAGCGGATATCCAGCCAGCCGTTGAGCAGGCCCGGCATCCTGCTCGAGTAGAGGTAGTCGAGGGGACCTTGCGGCGTTCCCCCGTTTTGCGGCAGCGACCAGTCGCGCCCCCGTTCGAGCACAACGACTTTCCGCTCCGGGCTTGCCAGCCGGCAGGCCGCGACGGCGCCACCAAATCCGCTGCCGATGATGACGATGTCGGCGCGCTCTTCCCCGCTCACCAGCGCCTGCCCTTGATGTAGGTGTTCACCAGTGACTTGACGAAGAACCGGTAGAACGACAGCTTCTGAATGCACCTGTCGAATAACCCGAAGTCGCCGAGGACCTTCATCGAGAGCAGCTGGCGGATGAACCCCCACAGCGTTATCCGCAGAACCCCCGCAGCAACGGGTTCGCCCAACCCGCCGCTCGGCTGGAAGAGTTGAACGTAAAGGGTTGTCGTAGCGGGCCACAGCCGCCACGGCGGTGATGGTTCGACGTACTTTCGGCCGCGCATTCTGTACCGCCGACCGTCGACCGAGAAACTGATGTCGTACACCATCTCGCGCACGCCTTTTCCGTTTCGGATCGCGCGGCGGAAGAGGCCGAAATCGCCATCACGCGTGCCGATTAAGTCACCGCCCAACACCGGTATCAAGCCCGACGCCCGCCACTCCCCTTTGTGGTTGGGATCTTTGATGAATCCGGGCAGATTCGGCAGCGTGACGGTGGCGTGCAGTTGCATTGCGATAGCCGCGTCGTCTTGGTACCCCTTAACGGGATCGGTGATGCCCATGGTGATCATCCCGGTCATCACTTCGCGGAACCGCAGACCCGGGCGGGCCACCCGCAGCTTGTGACGAATCTCCTCGACGGTCGGCGTGGCGAACCGTTGCGCGCTCTCTACGGGATTCGCTTCAAGCACCATTACTTGCTCAATTCGTCGAGGATGAACGGGAAGACGTCGCGATTCGAGTACTGCCCCAGGAACACGTCGAGATGTCCGTAGTCGGCGAACTTCTGGAGCGTGTGCCTGCCGGGCTGGTGCCGCTCGAAGTACTCGAAGGTGCGGCCCATGCCGATCGGCAGGAAGGTCTGGTTGCGGTCACCGGTCATGAACACGAAGCGGGCATCGGTCTGCGGCGCGTCGGCGGTGAACAGCGGCGGCAGTTCGGGGTAGACGCCCGTGGACACCATTTCCCCCGCCGCCGATGAGTCGGAGATGTGGCCGTAATACGACATCGGCACCTGGCCGAACTCACCCTTGATCCATTCGTGTGTGGCGTCGTTGAGATTCTCGTGGCGCCACAACGTCGGGTGGCCGTACCCGTACATGAAGCTGGTGTGGTTGCACACCGCGTTGTCACATTCGTCGTGGGTGGCCTTGACGTACCAATTGAGGATCTTGGGCAGCAGCCGCGGCGCGTGCAGACCCCACTGCGGGTTGATACCGCTAACCTTCTCGGCGTTCAAAAAAGCAACGGCGAGTGGAAGTTTCAGTCGCGCCTGCCACGGCATGACGGGGTGCAGCGCCGACGAATTCGAGATCACCAGCGACACGTCGGGCAGGAGTCCGGCGGTGATCGCCATCATGAACGCGCACGACCCCTGGCAGTGGATGAGGGCCTTGATCTTGTCGGCACCGGTTCGCTTGCGCACCTCGTCGACAGCCCTCGGCATGTCCAGCACTGCCGCGTCGTCGAGCGTGTACCTGATCGCGGGCAGGTCGATGCTGGACCGCCAGTTCAGCATCCACAGGTCGTAACCCTTCTTGGTCAACTGCTTCAGCAGGTTGTCGGTCGGCGCGTTCCAGAGGTTGGCACGCGTGCCGGTGCCCGCGACCATCAGCAGTGGCTCACCGTCGCCGCGCAGGCGTTTGAAGTTCAAGGTGAAGCCGTCCCTGGCAGGGAACTCGATGGTCTCGAAGCGGTCCTGCGGAATCGGCTCGATCGGATCGGCCGCGCTGGTCGCCTTGGCCTGCCCATTCGTCGACGGGGGCGCTGCAATAGCCATCTGACCTCCTGCGCGTCGCGGGGTTACCGAGCTACAGCGTGCTCGGCGATCGCGGGTCCGTCTTGCGTAGTCCGCTACTCGTTTTTGCCGCGGCGACGACTTCGGCCAACAGGGTGCGGTCGGCGACGTCGAGTTTCATGCACGCCCGGTAGATATGGCCCTCGACCGTGCGCACCGAGACGCACAGTTTCTCGGCGATGGCTTTGTTGGTCATCCCCTCGGACACCATGATCGCGATCTCGAGTTCCCTGCCGGTCAACGGCAACGGGTTGAGCACCTGGTCGAGCGCTGGCGTCGACGCGCCGCCCGCGAGCTCGGCGGCTCGGGCCATGGCTTCAACCTCACCCTTGCGCTCGTGTCGGGCGGCGAACACCTTGGCCGCCTGCGCGGCGGCGTCGGCCGCGGCGCACTTCATGCCGAGGTCGGCGAGTTCGGCTGCGACGACAGTCAAACCCTTGGCGTCGGCGTCCGCCAACGCGCGGCCGTGTGCCAACGCGGCCCTGCCTGCCACACAGTCCAGCGCGCCGGCGACGCGGGCGATGGCATCGACGGCCGTCTCGTCGCCGAGGCGAACCGCGTCGTGCAACGCCTGCAACGCGATGGCCAGCTGACCTGACCGTTCGGCGATCCTTGCGGCGTCGCGCGCGGCGCTGATCGCTCCACTTATGTTGCGGGCGGCGGCCAGCGTCCACGCGCGACCGAGGGCCAGCTCGGGTGCATACAGTTCGGACCTCAGGCTGTGCCGGGATTCGGCCCGCGCAAGTATTTCTGCCGAACCCGCCGCATCACCCTGCTGACCCAGCGCCTGCGCGAGGTACATCAGCGCGAGCGGTCCCCACGAGTAGCCGGTCTCGGACAGCGCGGCCGAGGACTGACGCAGAAGAGATGTTGCGAGGTCGAACTCCCCCGTCGCGATCAAGGTGCGCGCCAACAGAATTTCGCCGATCGCCCGGCCTGGCTGCTGCAGCTCAGAGAACTCCATGAAATGGCGCGCCAGACGCTGCGCGTGCAGCACGCTCTTGGTCATCATCTGCGTGGTGATTTCACCGAGCCCGATGGTGAACCGCAGGAGTCCTGGATGCGCCGCCGCCAAACCGCGTTCGGCCAGCGGACCGACATCGTCGAACCTGCCGATCCGCGCGCTCGACAGGGTGGCGGTCGCGGCCGCCCAGGCGACGGCGAGGTCCTGGCTGGCAGACGATCCCAGCACCTCGGCAGCGATCTCGACCGCCCGCCGCGGGTCGCCGGAGTTCATCGCGAACGTGGCCACCAGCGCGTCGATGGTGGCGACGGCCGCAGGCTCCGAAACGCGGTCGCGCATCGCGTAGAGGAAATCGACGGCGGCCTCGGGCTGATCGAGCATCCAGAACTGGTTGGCAGCCTTCGGCAGTGTCCACGAAGTGAGGTCCCACTCCGTAAGCGTTTCCGGGTCGACCGGGTCCAGCACCTGGTCGGCGTCGGGGCCACGACCGAGCCATGACAGCGCGTGCGCCAGAGGCAATCTGGCCGTCAAGCCACCCGAGCGATCAAGGGCGCTCTGCGCCAGGCGCTCCCCCAGCAACAGGTCGCCAAGGCGCATCGCCTCCCACGACGATGTGACGACATCGTCCACCGGTGGTGGGGTGTCGCTCTCGATAGCCAGCGCCGCGAGCCGCAACCTCGCACTGACGTGCTCAATGGGCTTCGACTGCAGCTGCGCGACGAGCTGTGTGCGCAACCGCCGGGTCGCGATCTGGCCGAGCGATGCCCGCACCTGCTCGGCGTAGAGAGGGTGAGCGGAGTGCACAACCAGATCGTCACCGCGCTTGACAACCTCGATGACGCGCTGGTCCTCGGCTTCTTCCAGGGCCTCTCGGCCCGCCAGCTCGGTCAGATCCCGCAAGCTCAGCGGCTCCTCCACCGCGAGGTACTCCAGGACCGACGTCACCGCCGGGGGGAGAGCCTCGAGGTGTCGGCCAATCAGCGCGGAAAGCTCGGCCGACAGCCCGATATGCCCGCGCAATTGCCAGACACCGTCGACTTGGCGCAATGCCCCCGAACCAATCGCGCTTTCCGCCAAATGCCGCAAATACAGCGGATTACCCTGACTGGCGGCAAATACCTGGTCGGCACTCGCAGTCTCCATCGGCCCGCCGAGAACTGCCTCCAGCAAACTTTTCGTCTGATCGGCGTCGAAAGGCTTGATGTCGAGCCTGTCGAGCAGCCGGTCCTTCCACAGCGACGTGATCGCGTCGGGGGCCTCCTCGCCGGCCCTGACCGTGATGACGAACCGCGCCGACCCGGTCAACGCCAGTTGGTGCACGAGTGTCGCGGAGAGGTTGTCCAGGTGGTGGGCATCGTCGATGGCGAGCAGCAGTCCCTGCCCGCCATGCTGCAGCAGCGAAGCGCGGGCCGAACGCAACAGCGTCGGGGAGTCGCCGACCCCTGCGACATCGACCAGGTGGCTGAATGCGCCGAAGGGGATCTGGCGGGCCGATGCGGTGCCTGCCAGCCATTGGACGGATACACTGCCGTGTCGTTGAGCAAACCGATCAACGGCGTGCCGAGCGAGCACTGTTTTGCCGACTCCGGCCGAGCCGGCAAGCACTGCGCCCAGCCGGTTCTTGCTCTTCAGCGTCGACTCCAGGAGGCCCAGCGACTGCCCGCGCGGGACTGTGCGCCATTCAATGGCCATTCGCGGATCTTAAAGCGCCCGCATAGTTTTCTCACAGCATACGAGCAAACTGTTGCCGACATCGCTCCCGGCGGCTGACCTGCAGCGTCTTAAGACAGGTAGTGGACTACGCGTGTTTTCCAGTGCCCTGCGTACCTACCCTGCAGTGGCGGAGCAAACTCCGTGAACTTCGAGAACCGGCAGGAGATGGACGCGTTGGGTGCAGCAAGATACATCGAAAGGACGGGTGCCTTGGCGCTCGCGTTGGGAGTGGCGGTCGCGATGTCGCCCGTTGCCCCGATCGCGACCGAGAAGCCCGCGCCTGACCAGATGTCGGCGTCGGGAGGCTGGACCGGTGTTGTCGCCGCCATCCTCATGGCGTTTCGGTCGATGTTCCAGCGATGCGGCGCCGGGTCTTCGGCGACTGAGGTGCGGCCGGCGAGCACGTCCGCCGAGCGGGACGCAAACGTCGCGCCGATGCACACGGTTGCCGGGGTTGGCCCGGTGAGCGATATCGCACTATCGCCCGATGGCAGGTACGCCTACGTCGCGACCTCCGACGGAACCGACACGTCGACGGTCAAGGTGGTCGATACCGAAGCCAACGCGGTCGTCAAAACCCTCACAGATCTGGTGGACGTCGTCCCGACAAGCCTTGCGGCCAGTCCCGATTCATCGCGGCTCTACGTCGCAGATCGCCGTGCCGCCACCATTCGCGTCGTCGACATTCGCGAGGACAGCCCCACCCGAAACAGGGTCGTGGACTCGCTTCGCCTGGAGGGTTCATCCCCCGTCGGCCACGGCGCACCCACCGCGATTGCCCTCAGCCCCAATGGATCACGGCTGTACGCACTGATGACGGGCGCCGCCAACCCCGCGGTGCTCATCCTCGATCCCGACGCGCGCATATTGGCGGGAACCGTTGCCGGTGGGGATTCGATAGCAATGTTCTCGGCGGCCGAGCGCATCTATGTGTGCGCCGATGATCGCCTGGGACACACCAACGTCACCGCGGGGGTGGTCATCCTCGAGGCCGACACGGGCCAGGAACTGGGTTCCTTTGGGTTGAACGACGCGCCCGCGTTCATTCGTCAGCCGATATTGGCGGGCAGCAGTGGTCAGTTATACCTCGACATCGACGACCTCGACGGCCGCCTGGAAGTGGTGGACACATCGACCCTGAACGTGGTGGCGCAGATCAGGATTGACGCGTCACCGGAACGACAGCTGCGCAGCATCCCCACGGCCGCGGTGCTGAGCCCCGACGGCCGATATCTCTACGTGGCCATTCAGGGCGTACGGCTGTCGTCGGACGAGGCAACCGAGGTCGGCTGGGTTTCGGTAGTCGACACGCAACTCAACGAGGTCGTCCACGATATTCCGCTTCCGCAGGCAGGCGTCGACGAATGTAAGGGTGCCAACCCACAATTCATCGCGATCAGCCCGGCGGGCGACCGCTTGGTAGTGGCGAACGAGTACGGGATCGCATCGATCATCGACACTGCAACCAAGTCGGTCGTCAACACCGCGACGCTCGGGCATCCGACGGACCAGCCGCGCGTGGTCGTCGTCAATCCCGCGCGCAACGCCGTCTACGTCGGGACCACGGGCGACGCAGGACTAGTGGTGATTCCGCTGTAGCGGTCGCCGTCGCGCCGGGCGCGCATCGTTCTGCGGGCGTCGCCGGTCGTCATCGGGGGCAGCGCGGCGTTCGTGCCACCGCAGCCGCAGCAGCAACAGGTGGCGGTGCGCCAGGAACCCCACCGACAGCGGGTCACGCCACGCCGGCGTGTGACCCTTCGCTTCAGGTTCTGTGTGCACGTCCCCATTGTGCCGTCTCGCAGGGATGCGGGCTGGGCGGGGACACTGCTGCCCAGGTGAACGATCGCATAACGTTTGTGTCGAGCAATGCCCCGCGGCTGGCCTCAGTTATGCGCCTTTACCTCGCAATTCGTGCGACAGCGCCTGCAGCTCGTCGCCCCCTGCCATCTCCTGCGTCAGGTGCTCGAGAGTGATGTCGTCATATGTGCAGTCGAGCTTCTGTCGACCGCGATTGAGCAGCACGAAGTGGTCGCCGACCATGTGCGCGTGGTGCGGGTTGTGCGTGATGAACACCACACCGAAACCGGCTTCCTTGGCCGCGGTGATGTACTTCAGCACCACCCCGGACTGCTTGACACCCAGTGCGGCGGTGGGCTCGTCGAGAATGAGCACGCGCGCCCCGAAGAACACCGCACGCGCGATCGCGACGCATTGCCGCTGACCGCCCGAAAGTGAGCCAATCGGCACGTCGACATCGGGCAGTTCGATGCCCATCTTCGCTAGCTCAGACAGAGTGGTGGCCCGCATTGCGTTGGAGTCGAGCGACCAGGGGAAGCCGTTCTTCCGGATCTCCTGGCCGAGGAAGAAGTTGCGCCACACCGGCATCAGCGGCACGACGGCGAGGTTTTGATACACCGTCGCAATTCCCTTGCCCAGCGCATCCTTCGGCGAGGTGAACTTGATCGATTCGCCGTCGACAACAAGCTCACCATCGGTCTGCGGGTGATATCCGGCGATGATCTTGATCAGCGTGGATTTCCCTGCGCCATTGTCACCGAGGATGCCGGTCACCTCGCCGGCATGTACTCGCAGCGAAATATCTTTCAGCGCAGTGATATTGCCGTAGGACTTGCCGATATTGCGTAATTCGACCAGTGGCACCTTGCCCCCGGACGGAGCCTCTTCCACAGGGCGATCGACAGTTGCGGTCACGGCGTCACCTCTTCGCGGCGTAGTTACGGAAGGCGTTGTTGGCGATGACCGCGAACAGCAGCATCACGCCCATGAAGAACTTGAACCAGTCGGGTTCCCAACCGGCATACACAATGCCGGCTTGCACCATGCCGAAGATGAACGCGCCGATCGCGGCGCCGATCGCGGTGCCGTAGCCGCCGGTGAGGAGGCAGCCGCCGATGACCGCGGCGATGATGTAGATGAACTCCTGACTGACACCCTGACCGGACTGCACCGTGTTGAACGAGAACAGCAGATGCATCCCGGAGAACCATGCCGCGAACCCGACCAACATGAACAAGCCGATCTTCACCTTGGTCACCGGAACACCAACCGCGCGAGCACTTTCCTCGTCGCCGCCGACAGCGAAGATCCAGTTGCCGACCCGCGTCTTGAACAACACGTACGTCGCCACGATGGTGAATAGCACCCACCACAACACGGTGATGCGCACCGAAACGCCGAACAGCGTCACCGAAGACGCGAACACTGCACGCGCCGAATCCCACCCCTGCATGTCATTAACGCTCGGCGTTGCGACCGTCCCCGAGATCAGTTTGGTCACAGCGATATTGGCGCCGGTCAGCATCAACAACGTACCCAGCGTGATCAAGAAGCTCGGGATCTTGGTTCTCATCACCAAATACCCGTTGAAGAAGCCGATCGCCAGGGACAGCACGAGCGCCAAGGCCGTGCCTAACCACAAGTTGAGGTGCAGGTTGTAGGCCAGCATCGACGCGGCGAGCGAACTCGTAGTGACTGCCACGCCCGCGGAGAGGTCGAACTCTCCGCCGATCATCAGCAGCGCGACCGCACATGCCATGATCCCGATCGTCGAGCTGCCGTACAGCACGGTGGCCAGCGCCTCTGGACTGCGGAATGGCGGCGCGACGATGAAGAAAAAGATGAAGATGATGACCGCGCCGATGAGCGCTCCCATCTCGGGACGAATCAGCAAGCGCTGTATTCGGTTTCGCTCCTTGACCCGTTCGTCGTGGACGACCTTGCGATCGGATAGGTCCACCTGTGTAGTCATCAGCGTGTTCCGTTCTTTGCGTACTCTGCGACCGCGTCGATGTTCGACTTCTCGATGAATGCGGGCCCGGTCAGCGTCGGCTGACCGCCACCGATGACGTTGCCGTTGTTGATGTACAGCCAGAGTGAATCGACGGCCAAGTAGCCCTGCAGGAATGGCTGTTGGTCGACGGCCCACTGCACGTCACCGCTCTTGATCGCATCGACCAACGCGGCATTGGTATCGAAGGTGCCGATCTTGGCCTTGCTGCCCGCGTTCTTGGCCGACTGCACAGCGGTCAGCGCGAACGGTGCCCCGAGCGTCACGATGTAGTCGATACTCGGATCCTGTTGCAGTTTTGCGGTGATCGTCGACTCGACCGAAGGCATGTCCTTACCGTTCACGTTGAGGTTCTCCGTGGCGGCGAATGTGCTCTTCAAGCCGGCGCAGCGGGCCTCGAGGTCGACGTGGCCCTGCTCCTGGATCACACAGATCGCCTTCTTGGAGGCCTCCTTGGTGAGGCGGTCGCCTGCGCTCTGGCCAGCGATGAAACCGTCCTGGCCGAAGTACTCCTTGACGCCCATCGCCTGCCAGTCCTTCAGCCCCGCGTTGAACGCCACGACGGGAATGCCCTTTGCCTCGGCGGCCTTCACAGCGGCCTGCATGGCGTCGGGCTTGGCCAGCGTCACGGCGATGCCTTTGACGCCGCTGTCCACGGCCGTCTGGACCAGGTTCGCCTGGGCCGGTGCCTCAGGATCGTTGGAGTAACGCAGCTCGATGTTGTCCTTCTTGGCCGCGGTCTCGGCACCCTTGCGGATCAGATCCCAGAAGGAGTCGCCCGGCACTTCGTGCGTGATCATCGCGATGGTCACGCGCGGGGTGTCGGCGGTGCCGCCGCCCATGCCCCCGCCGCTTTCCTGGGGCTTGCCCCCGGTACCAGAACATGACGCAATTCCAACGACGAGCACGCTCGTTCCGGCGATCGCCGCGAGCCGGCTGAACCTCATTGTTTCTCCTCTCGAGTGCGGCGTGACACGCCCCTCAAGTTCGATGTAATACGGCTCACACCTGAAAGTCAATAGTTTGTCCTGACATTAGGACTGCATATCAAATGTTAGGATCGTCCATGCTGGTCAGCGTCAGAGAGGTGACAAAGCGATGAGCGACTTAGAGCTTGCGGTCTGTTCCGAGATGGTCTTCACGGACCTGCCGATCATCGATCGGGTGCGACGCATCCACGATAGGGGCTTTGCCGTCGAGATCTGGAGTTGGCATGACAAGGACTTGCAGTCGCTGGCCGACACCGGCGCCCGGTTCTCGTCGGCGACCGGCTACCTGCACGGCGATCTGATCGATCCGCAAACCGCCGACGAGGTCGTGCGGACGGCGGAGCTGTCCATCAAAGCCGCTGAGACGCTTGGTGTTCCGCGGCTGAATCTGCACACCGCTGAACTTGTGGATGGCAAAGCAGCGCGGCCCCGCTACCGGGCCACCGGCGAGATGTGGACGACGGCGCTGCGCACCCTGGAGCGCATCGGCGATCTGGGCGCGGCCGCCGGCGTGACGTTTTGCGTGGAGAATCTCAACACCATCGTCGACCACCCAGGCATCCCGCTTGCCCGTGCGAAGGACACTCTGGCTTTGGTCGAAGCCGTCGGCCATCCCAACGTGAAGATGATGCTGGACCTCTACCACGCCCAGATCGGCGAGGGGAACCTCATCGAACTCATCCGGCGCTGCGGCGACGCGATCGGCGAGATCCAGGTCGCCGACGTGCCCGGCCGGTGCGAGCCGGGAACCGGCGAGATCAACTACCCCGCGATCGCGAAGGCCTTGCGTGACATCGGCTTTGCTGGAACAGTCGGGATGGAGGCCTGGGCGTCTGGCGACAGCGAGGCAGCCCTGGAAGCGTTCCGGAGCGCGTTCAGTTCCTAGGCCGAGCAGACGCAGAAGGTCACAAATTCCGGCCAGAACGGAACCTTCTGCGTCTGCTCGCGAAGGAAAGTTAGCGGTCGACCAACGTGGTGTCGAAGTAGTAGCGCGACGCACGGTAGCAATGGCTACCGAACTCGACCGCGGTACCCGAGTCGTCGAACGCGGTTCGCGCCATCGTCAGCAACGGCGCGCCTGCTTTCTCGCCGAGCAGCCGGGCCTCCGTGCGGGTGGCACCGCGTGCGCCGATGCGCTGGCGCGCAAGTCGAATGTGCACACCACGCGCCCGCAGCGACTGGTACAGCCCATTGCTCTCCAGCTCGTCGGCCTCCGGCGCGAGCTCGGCGGGCAGATGGTTGATCATCACCGCGAGCGGCTCGCCGTTGGCGCACCGCAGCCGGTGAATCGACACCACCTCGCGGTCCTCGGCCAGGTTGAGTTCGCGGGCGACCTCTTCATCCGGCGGGCCGGTTCGGTAGTCGAGCAGCTGCGTCGTCGGCTCCTGGCCGGCGCGGGCGAGATCGTCGAACAGGCTGGTCAACTCGACGCGACGGTGCACGGGATTCTGCACCACCTGCGTGCCCACCCCACGCTTGCGCACCAGCAGGCCCTTGTCGACGAGCTCCTGGATGGCGCGCCTGGTCGTCGGCCGTGACAACGTCAGCCGTTTTGCCAGCGCCAGTTCGTTTTCGAAGCGATCGCCGGGCGCCAGCTCGCCGTCACGGATCGAGGCCTCGATGGCCTGGGCGAGCTGATAGTAGAGAGGGACAGGGCTGGACCTGTCGAGCTCCACTGTCAGGGGCACGTCGTCTCCGATCTCACTTGGACCAGATGAGCAGTAGCTGCATCCTAACATCGCATGATCGAAAGATAGAATGTCAGGACAAAGTGTTGACAGCGCCGCGTGATACGGGGCACTCTCGTTAACGAGTCCATCACCCAACACTTTCGGAAGGCTGACTTTGAGCACCACGCAGCCATTTGACGTCCTCGCCATCGGGCGCTGCGGCGTCGACATCTATCCCCTGCAGGTCGGCGTTGGGCTGGAGGACGTCGCGACGTTCGGCAAGTTTCTAGGCGGCAGCGCCGCCAACGTCACGGTGGCGGCGGCCCGGCTCGGCAACCGCGCCGCACTGATCTCGGGCGTCGGTGACGACCCGTTCGGAAGGTTCGTTCGCCGCGAGCTGGCCGACCTCGGCGTCGACAACAGCTACGTGGCGACCCATGATGAGTACCCGACCCCCGTCACGTTCTGCGAGATCTTCCCGCCGGACAACTTCCCGCTGTACTTCTACCGTCGTCCCAGTGCGCCCGACCTACAGGTGTGCGCCGACGAAATAGACGCCGACGCGGTGCGTGATGCGCGGCTGTACTGGTCGACGGTCACGGGTCTGTCCGAGGAGCCAAGCCGCAGCGCGCATTTCGCGGCATGGGAGGCACGCGAACGTCGACAGTTCACGGTGCTGGACCTCGACTACCGGCCGATGTTCTGGGAGTCGCCCGCCGCTGCCACCGAGCAGGTACAGAGGGCCCTGCAGCACGTCACGGTCGCGGTCGGAAACCGCGAGGAGTGCGAGATCGCAGTCGGCGAGCACAACCCGCACAAGGCCGCCGACGCGCTGCTCGATCTCGGTGTCGAACTAGCGATCGTCAAGCAGGGCCCGCGCGGTGTGCTCGGCAAGACGCGGCATTCACACGTGATGGTCGCACCCAACGACGTCGATGTCGTCAATGGCCTCGGCGCCGGTGATGCGTTCGGCGGCAGCCTCTGCCACGGACTGCTGCACCGGTGGCCGCTGGAGAAGACGCTGCGCTACGCCAACGCCGCTGGCGCGATCGTCGCCTCGCGACTCGAGTGCTCGACGGCGATGCCGACGGCCGCAGAGGTGGCCGAACTCGCCGAGCAGGCCGCGGTGGAGGCCGTCAATGTCTAACCCCGTTTGCAAGGACTACACCGAGATCACCGATCTGCGTGCAACCGATCCCGGCGCGATCGAGCGCGCATGGCAAAACCGCACGACACGGCCGACCGTGCGCGGCAACGGCAGGCTGATGATCGTCGCCGCCGACCACCCCGCCCGCGGTGCACTCGCCGTCGGCTCGCGGCCGACCGCCATGAGCAGCCGCACCGACCTGCTCGACCGGCTGCGGGCCGCACTCGCAGACCCCGGTGTGGACGGTGTGCTTGCCACCGCCGACATCCTCGACGACCTGGTGCTGCTTGGGGCGCTCGACGACAAGGTGGTGTTCTCGTCGATGAACCGCGGCGGCCTGGCAGGCGCGCAGTTCGAACTCGACGACAGGATGACCGCAACCACCGCCACCGCCACCGCCGCTATGCGCATGAACGGTGGAAAGATGTTGTGCCGCATCGATCTCGGCGATCCCGGCACCGTCGCCACGTTGGAGGCGTGCGCGCGAGCCGTCGACGAGCTGGCGTCACATGGGCTGATCGCGATGATCGAACCGTTCATGTCGACACGCGTCGACGGCAAGGTCCGCAACGACCTCTCCCCCGACGCCGTCATCAAGTCGATCCACATCGGTCAGGGCCTCGGCTCGACCTCGGCGTACACCTGGATGAAACTGCCGGTGGTCGACGAGATGGACCGGGTGATGGAGGCGACGACGCTGCCGACACTGTTGCTCGGCGGTGATCCCGCCGATCCCGACGAGGCATTCGCCAGTTGGGAGAAGGCACTTGGGCTGCCATCCGTGCGGGGTCTCATCGTGGGCCGCACCCTGCTGTACCCCGCCGACGACGACGTCAGCTCGGCGGTCGCAACAGCCGTATCGATGGTGAGGTGACGATGCACAGCAAGTACTACATCCCCGCGCGCAGCGCCACTCCCCCGTACACCGTCGACGTCACCCCCGAGTCGGCGGGCTGGACCGAGTCAAGCCTGAAAGTGGTCGAACTGGGGTCGGATCTGACGCTCGACACCGGCGATACCGAGGTGATGATCCTGCCGTTGTCCGGCCGCGGATCTGTCGAGGCGAACGACAAAACATTCGAATTGTCGCGACGGGCATCGGTTTTCGATGGTCCCGCCGATATGGTCTATATCGGGATCGGTCAGAGCTTCACGGTGGCAGGTGAGGGCCGCTTCGCGATCTGCGGCGCCCGTGCCAAGCGTCAATTACCGAACCGGCGCGTGGCCGCCGCCGATGTGCGCGTCGAGCTTCGCGGTACCGGGAACTGCAGTCGCGAGGTGCACAACTTCGGCACCGCAGGGGTTTTCGAAGCCGACTCGCTGATCGCGTGCGAAGTGATCACGCCCGGCGGCAACTGGTCGAGCTACCCGGCGCACAAGCATGACGAGAACACTCCCGTCGAATCGGCGCTGGAAGAGATCTACTACTTCGAGATCGACTCAGGCCCAGGGGATTCCCGTGGCTTCGGCTATCACCGCGTGTACGGCACGCCAGACCGGCCGATCGAGGTGCTCGAAGAGGTCCGCAGCGGCGATGTCGTCCTCGTCCCGCACGGCTTCCACGGCCCATCCGTCGCAGCGCCGGGCTACCACATGTACTACCTCAATGTGATGGCCGGTCCTGGCGAGGAAAGAGCCTGGAAGATCGTCGACGATCCCGAGCACGCCTGGCTGCGCGGCACCTGGGAAGACCAGGACGTCGACCCCCGGCTGCCCCTGCGATCGCGAGGAGCGTGACGTGGTCTCCAAAGCATCCGTATTCAAGGCTCCCGACGCCGAACCGACCGTGCGGCTCACGGTTGCGCAGGCGACCATTCGGTTCCTCGCCAACCAGTACGTCGAGCGCGACGGTGAACGCACCAAGTTCTTCGCCGGCTGCTTCGGAATCTTCGGCCACGGGAACGTGGCGGGTATCGGCCAGGCGCTGCTGCAGGCCGAGCTCGACGAGAGCGAGCCCAAGCTGCGATATGTGTTGGGCCGCAACGAACAAGCTATGGTTCACAGCGCGGCGGCCTATGCGCGCCAGAAAGACCGGCTGCAGGCGTGGGCGGTGACGGCCAGTATCGGGCCAGGCTCGACGAATATGTTGACCGGCGCGGCGCTGGCCACCATCAACCGGCTTCCGGTGCTGCTGCTGCCGTCAGACACGTTTGCCACCCGTGTGAGCGCACCGGTGTTGCAGGACCTCGAGCAGCCTCACGACAACGAACTGACCGTCAACGACGCGTTCAAACCGCTGTCGCGGTTCTTCGACAGGGTGTGGCGCCCCGAACAATTGCCATCCGCACTGCTGGGTGCGATGCGTGTGCTCACCGACCCCGTCGAGACCGGCGCTGCGACGATCGCACTGCCTCAGGACGTCCAGGCCGAGGCCTACAACTGGCCGGAATCGCTGTTCGCCGAGAGGACTTGGCACATCGCCCGACCGTTGCCGGAACGATCGGTGATCGCAAGGGCGGCCGAGGTGATTCGGTCCGCAAGGCGTCCGTTGATCGTGGCGGGCGGCGGCGTCATCTACTCCGGCGCCAACGACGTGCTGGCGGCCTTCGTCGAGAAGACCGGCATTCCGGTGTCGGAGACGCAAGCGGGGAAGGGCTCATTGCCGTACGACCACCCGCAGGAGGTCGGCGCGATCGGTTCGACCGGAACGACCGCCGCCAACGCGCTGGCCGCCGAGGCCGACGTGGTGATCGGGATCGGCACCCGCTACAGCGATTTCACGAGCGCCTCACGTACGGCCTTCAACGAGCCCGGGGTGCGGTTCGTGAACATCAATGTGGCGTCCTTCGACGCCGTCAAGCAGGGCGGGTTGTCGGTGGTCGCCGATGCCCACGAATCGCTGGAAGCACTTTCGGGTGCACTGGCTGATTACGCGGTGAGCGACGAATACCGCTCACGCACAGCTGAACTCGCCAAGGAATGGGACGCGAAGGTCTCTGAGGCATACAGCGTGGGCGATGATGGCCAGGCGCTGAACCAAAGCCAGGTGATCGGACTGGCGAACACATTGTCCGATCCGCGCGACGTGGTCGTGTGCGCGGCCGGCTCGATGCCGGGCGATCTGCACAAGCTGTGGCGTACCCGCGACCGCAAGGGCTATCACGTCGAATACGGATACTCCTGCATGGGATACGAGGTGGCAGGCGGTATCGGCATCAGGATGGCCAGCCCCGACCGCGACGTGTTCGTGATGGTCGGCGACGGCTCCTATCTGATGATGGCGACCGAACTGGTGACCGCGGTGCAGGAGGGCGTGAAGGTCATCGTGGTGCTGGTGCAGAACCACGGCTTCGCTTCGATCGGCTCCCTGTCGGAGTCGTTGGGGTCACAGCGATTTGGCACGTCTTACCGCTATCGCGGCGAGGACGGCCGGCTTGACGGCGCCAAGCTGCCTATCGACCTGGCAGCCAACGCCGCCAGCCTTGGCGCGGAGGTGATCCGTGCGACGACCGCCGCGGAGTTCACCGACGCGGTCAAGGTGGCCAAGGCCAACGAGCACACCACCGTCATCCATGTCGAGACCGACCCACTGGTGTTCGCACCGGACAGCGAATCCTGGTGGGATGTCCCTGTAAGCCAGACCTCCGCGCTGGACTCCACGAAGGCCGCATATGAGACGTACGCGGAGTGGAAGAAGGTTCAGCGCCCGTTCGTAAGGCCCTCCGAATGAGCACAATTCTCGTCGGCTCAGCACCCGACTCGTGGGGCGTGTGGTTCCCCGACGACCCAAACCAGACGCCGTACAACCGATTCCTCGACGAGGTGGCCGCGTCCGGTTATCAGTGGATCGAGTTGGGCCCGTACGGCTACCTGCCCACCGACCCGCAGAAGCTGTCCGATGAACTCACGTCACGCAACCTGAAACTGTCCGCGGGGACGGTGTTCGAACACCTGCACCAGTCCGAATCTCGTGGAGATTCGGCATGGAACTCAGTGTGGAAGCAGATCGAGGACGTGGCGAAGCTGACCGCCGCCGTAGGTGGCAAGCACGTCGTCGTCATTCCCGAGATGTGGCGCGATCCGGCGACCGGCGCGGTGCTCGAGGACCGCAATCTCACGCCCGAGCAGTGGAAGAAGAAGACCGGCGGGATGAACGATCTCGGTAGGGCGATGTTCGAAAAATACGGTGTGCGTGCGCAATACCACCCACACGCCGACAGCCACGTAGACACTGAAGAGAACGTCTACCGTTTCCTCGACGGCACGGACTCCGAATTCGTGAACCTGTGCCTGGACACCGGCCACATCAGCTATTGCGGTGGCGACAACCTCGCGATCATCAACCGCGCCCCCGACCGCATCGGGTACCTGCATCTCAAGCAGGTCGATCCCGAGGTGCGGGCCAAGGTCGAGGCCGAGGACCTGCCGTTCGGTGAGGCGGTCAAGCTCGGCGCGATGACCGAACCGCCCCGCGGAATCCCCGAGATGCCGCCACTGCTGGACGCGGTTGAAAAGCTCGGCATCGACGTGTTCGCGATCGTCGAGCAGGACATGTACCCGTGTGAACCCGATCAGCCCCTGCCGATCGCGCAGCGCACCCGCACCTATCTCGGGTCGTGCGGTGTTCGCTCGGTGAAATTTTAGGAGCCGAAAGACCATGTCAGATTTGCGCATTGCCGTATTGGGCGTTGGCGTGATGGGAGCCGACCACGTTGCCCGCATCACCAGCCGAATAGGCGGCGCGGCAGTCACCGTCGTCAACGACTACCTGCCGGAGAAAGCGGCCGAGATCGCTGCGGCGGTTCCCGGTGCCAGGGTGGCCAACGACCCGTTCGACGCGATCGCCGCCGATGACGTCGACGCGGTGCTGCTGGCCACTCCCGGCCCGACGCACGAAAAGCAACTGCTTGCCTGCATGGAGCACCGCAAGCCCGTGCTGTGTGAGAAGCCGCTGACCACCGAGGTGGAGACGTCCCTGGAAGTGGCGCGGCGTGAAGCGGAGCTCGAAAAGCCGCTCATCCAGGTGGGATTCATGCGCCGCTTCGACCCGGACTACCAGCGCCTGAAGGCACTTATAGACGGCGGCGAGCTGGGCCGACCGCTGGTCATGCACTGTGCGCACCGCAATCCGGCTGTTCCGCCGAGCTTCAACTCCGCGATGATCGTCAAGGATTCGCTGGTTCACGAGGTGGACGTGACGCGCTTCCTATTCGGCGAGGAGATCGCCTCGGTGCAGATCATCAAGCCGACACCGAATCCCGGTGCCCGCGACGGGCTTCAGGACCCTCAGATCGCGATCTTCCGGACGGCGAGCGGCCGCCACGTCGACGTCGAGCTATTCGTCACGACGGGCGTTGCCTACGAGGTGCGCACCGAGGTCGTCGGCGAGCACGGCAGCGCGACGATCGGCTTCGGACGAAAGACGCCGGCTTCCGTGAGTACTTCGGGACGGCCTACGACAACGAGCTGCAGCGGTGGGTCGATGCGGTTCAGGCTGGCGACGCACGGGCAACGTCGACGGGCCGACGGCATGGGACGGATATGCCGCCGCGGCCGTGTGCGCCGCGGGCGTGCGGTCACTGGAGTCCGGCGAGCGCGTCGCGGTCGAGCTGGCCCAGACCGGCGCACAACGACTAACGCAGAAATAGAAAATGGATGCCAACACAATCACTCATTGGATCAACAACAAGGCGTATGCAGGCATCGGCGACAAGACGTCGCCTGTCACCAACCCGGCAACGGGTGAGGTCACCGGCGAGGTGGCGTTGGCCAGTGTCGAGGACGCCCGTGCGGTGATCGACGCCGCGGCCGCGGCATTTCCTGCGTGGCGTGACACCTCGCTGGCCAAGCGCTCGGCGATCCTGTTCGCGTTCCGGGAATTGCTGAACGCGCGCAAGCAGCGAGCTGGCCGAGATCATCACCAGCGAGCACGGCAAGGTGGTCTCCGACGCCCTGGGTGAGGTCAGGCGCGGGCAGGAAGTCGTCGAATTCGCCTGCGGTATCCCGCATCTGCTCAAGGGTGGCTTCACCGAGAACGCCTCGACCAAGGTCGACGTCTACTCGATCCGCCAGCCGCTGGGCCGGTCGGCATCATCAGCCCGTTCAACTTCCCGGCCATGGTGCCGATGTGGTTCTTCCCGATCGCGATCGCGGCGGGCAACACCGTCGTGCTCAAGCCCAGCGAGAAGGACCCCTCGGCGGCGCTGTGGATGGCCGAGCTGTGGGCCGAAGCCGGCCTACCGCCCGGCGTGTTCAACGTGCTGCAGGGCGACAAGACCGCCGTCGACGAACTGCTGACCAACAAGGCGATCAAGTCGGTGTCGCTTCGTCGGCTCCACGCCCATCGCGCAGTACGTCTACTCGACCGGCACCGCGGCACGGTAAGCGCGTCCAAGCCCTCGGCGGCGCCAAGAACCACGCCGTGATCCTGCCCGATGCCGACCTGGATCTGGCCGCCGACGCCATGGTCAACGCCGGCTTCGGCTCGGCAGGCGAGCGCTGCATGGCCATCTCCGCGTGTGTGGCGGTCGGCCCGATCGCCGACGACCTGGTCGCCAAGATCACCGAACGCGCCGCCACCATCAAAACCGGCGACGGCACCGGTGACGCCGACATGGGCCCACTGGTCACCAGGGCGCACCGCGACAAGGTCGCCTCCTACATCGACGCCGGCCAAGCCGACGGCGCCAAGATCGTCGTCGACGGCCGCGCGTGCACCACCGAGGTGGCGCGGACGGGCTTCTGGCTCGGCCCCACCCTGATCGATCACGTCACCCCGGAGATGAGCGTCTACACCGACGAGATCTTCGGCCCGGTGCTATCGGTGGTGCGCGTCGAGTCCTACGACGAGGCTTTGCAGCTGATCAATGACAACCCCTACGGCAACGGCACCGCGATCTTCACCAACGACGGCGGCGCCGCCCGCCGCTTCCAGAACGAGGTCGAGGTCGGCATGGTCGGCATCAACGTGCCCATCCCGGTGCCGATGGCCTACTACAGCTTCGGCGGCTGGAAGTCCTCGCTGTTCGGCGATACCCACGCCCACGGCATGGAGGGTGTGCAGTTCTTCACCCGCGGCAAGGCCATCACCAGCCGCTGGCTCGACCCCAGCCACGGCGGACTCGAACTCGGCTTCCCGCAGAACAAGTAGCCATGACACCGCGAGCGTGCGTGTCTGATCGCAGAACGCCGCGCCATTGCCGTCAAACCGTTCGTCGCTCGCGGGCGACGACCTGGCAGCGACCACACTCAATCGGGCCTCACCGGGCTCACGCAGAACGGATGGCCGACGGGGATCACCACCCGCCACTGCTCCGGCGCTGGTGGTGCGCCGCGTCGGTGGCGCCCAGCTCGATGGCCGCGGACACCGCCGCTTGACACGTCCTCGACACCCACGTCGAGATGCATCAGCTGGTGTCGCGGTCCGTCGGGCCCCGACGGCGCGAGTACTTGTCGACTCGCATCAGGGTCAGCATCGGCCCCGAGCCGGCCATCGACACGACCCCGCGGTCTGCGGTCGCGAAAGCCTCCTCGAGGCCGAGCAGCCCTCGGTAGAACGGCGCCATGGCGTCCGGGCCCGGGCAGTCGATCGAAATGGAACCGAGAAATCCGACCGGTGTCGTCATGCGACGACGCAGCCTACGCAGCGACACGCGCTGCCCACGCTCGTCCGACGGCTTGCGGTGAAATGCCCGCAAGTAGCGGCGGGTCGGCGTGCAAACACGCACGCTCGCGGAAGATGAAGCGGATGAGTGATCGGCGGCTGGTCGCTGGGATGGTCGGCGGCGGGCCCGGCGCGATGATCGGCGCCGCACACCGCCACGCCATGTGGCTGGACAATCAATACGTCCTTGCGGCAGGCGTTTTCGGCCGGAACGCACAAGTCGTCGCGCGATTCGCCCAGAGCATCGGCGTCGAGCGCGTTTACGGCGACTACCGGGAGATGGCCAATCGGAAGCCGGCCGACGGGTCGACGTCGTCGCCGTGGTCACCCCCAACGACACCCACTTCGAGATCGCGAAGGCGTTTCTCGAAGCGGGCATCTCGGTGGTCTGCGAGAAGCCGCTGACCAACGACTCGAGCACGGCGGCCGAACTGGTTGCGATCGCCGCGTCGAGCGGCGCGATCCTCGCCGTCCCCCACATCTATTCGGCCTACGCGATGGTTCGCCACGCCGCCCGCATGGTCCGCAACGGCGACATCGGCCGGATCCGCTTTGTCGCCGCCGAACACGCATCGGGCTGGGCATCGGCGGAGATCGACCAGTGGCGGATGGATCCCGACATCGGCGGCGCGCCACCGCCGTCGCCGACGTCGGCACCCACGCCTTTCACCTGCTGCGCTACATCACCGGACTGGAGGCCACCCGCGTTTCGGCCGAGCTGACACCCTCGTTCCGGGACGACGGGTGTTCGACAACGCCACCATCCGGCTCACGCTGTCCAACGGCGCGCCCGCAACCGTGTGGGCGACGATGGCGGCCACCGGCCACGAGCACGGCCTGCGCATCCGGGTGTTCGGCGACGACGCGAGCCTGGAGTGGCGCCACGAAGACCCGCAACACCTGATCGTTCGCGACCCGGACGGCGGCACGACGATTCTGGCGCAGGGCATGGCCACGTTGTCCGACGACGCCACCCGGCTCACGCGTGTCGGGCTCGGGCATCCCGAGGGATTCCTGGAGGCGTTCGCCAACTTCTACACCGACCTCGCCGACATGTTGCGGGGCGGCGACGGCAACGCAAGAGCCGCGACCTGTCCATCCCCACCGGCGCCGACGGGCTCATCGGCGTCCGGTTCGTCGAGGCCGCTATCGCCTCCCATGCCGAGGACGCGGCCTGGGTAGCCCTCCCATAAGTGGATGTGTCGGAAGCCGTCGAGTGTGGGGGCTGCGGTTTACCAGGCCCGAGTGGCTCGGGCACGACCCCCACACTCGACGACGTCTACAGGATGTAGAGCATCTCCTGGTAGGTCGGCAGCGGCCAGAGATCGTCTGCCACAACGCTTTCCAGCGTGTCGGCGGCGGCACGCACCGCGTCCATCTTCGGCAGCAGGCTCTGCGCGTGGGCGGCTTCCTCGGCGGCGGAGTCGCCGCCGTGTTCGGCCAGGCCCGCCTTCAACGCCGCCAGCGCAGCGGTCAGCTCCGAGATCGGCGTGCTGACGGCCTCCAGCAGCGTCATGTCCGGCGTCAGACCCGCCTTCTTCAGCGTCGCGACGTTCTGCGCCAGCTCGGTCTGGTAGCGGATGGCCGCAGGCAGGATCACCGTCGACCCCAGCTCCAGCGCCAGCTTGGCCTCGACACCGACGGTCAGCGCGTACATCTCGAAGCGGACCTCGTAGCGGCTGTGCAGCTCGCGCTCGTTGAACACGCCGTACTTCTCGAACAGCTCGATCGCCTCGGGCTTGACCAGCTCGGGCATCGCGTCCAGCGTGGTCTTGAGGTTCGGCAGGCCGCGCTCGGCCGCCTCGATCTGCCAGTTCTCCGAGTAGCCGTCGCCGTTGAACACCACGGCGCCGTGCTCGGTGATGATCTCGGTGAGCAGCTTCTGGACGGCCATGTCGAAGTCCTCGCCGTCCCCGACGGCCTTCTCCAGCACGGTCGCCATGTAGTCGAGCGAGTCGGCCATGATCGTGTTGAGGATGATCATCGGCACGTTGATGGTCTGCCCCGAGCCCGGCGCGCGGAACTCGAACCGGTTGCCGGTGAACGCGAACGGGCTGGTGCGGTTGCGGTCGCCCGGATCGGTCGGCAGCACCGGCAGGGTGTCGACGCCGATGATCATGGTGCCCTTGCCCTTTGACGACGTCGCCGCGCCCTTGGCGATCTGCTCGAACACGTCGGCCAGCTGATCGCCGAGGAAGATCGAGATGATCGCGGGCGGTGCCTCGTTCGCGCCGAGGCGGTGGTCGTTGGTGGCCGAGGCCACCGACACCCGCAGCAGACCCGAGAACTTGTGCACCGCGCGGATCACCGCGGCACAGAACACCAGGAACTGGGCGTTCTCGTGCGGGGTGTCGCCCGGCACCAGCAGGCTGCCGAGCTCGGCGTTGCCCAGCGAGAAGTTGACGTGCTTGCCCGACCCGTTGACGCCGGCGAACGGCTTCTCGTGGAACAGGCACTCCATGCCGTGCTTCTTGGCGATCGTCTTGAACGTCGGTCATCAGCAGCTGCTGGTGGTCGGCGGCGATGTTGGCCCGCTCGAACATCGGCGCGATCTCGAACTGGCCCGGCGCGACCTCGTTGTGCCGGGTCTTGGCCGGGATGCCGAGCTTGAACAGCTCACGCTCGGTGTCCATCATGAAGCCGAGCACCCGCTCGGGGATGGCGCCGAAGTAGTGGTCGTCGAACTCCTGGCCCTTGGGCGGCTTGGCGCCGAACAGGGTGCGGCCCGCGTTGATCAGGTCGGGACGGGCCAGGAAGAAGTGCCGGTCGACCAGGAAGTACTCCTGCTCGGGCCCGCAGAACGACACGATCTGCTCGAAGTCCTTGTGGCCGAACAGCTTCAGGATCCGCTCGGCGTGGGCGCCCATCGCCTGCTGGCTGCGCAGCAGCGGCGTCTTGTAGTCCAGCGCCTCACCGGTCATCGACACGAACACCGTCGGGATGCACAGGGTGTTGCCGTTCGGGTTCTCCAGGATGTACGCCGGGCTGGTGACGTCCCAGCCGGTGTAGCCGCGGGCCTCGAAGGTGCTGCGCAGACCGCCGGACGGGAAGCTGGAGGCGTCGGGCTCACCCTGGATCAGGGTCTTGCCCGCGAACTCGGCCAGCGTCTGCCCGTCGCCGACCGGCTCGAGGAAGCTGTCGTGCTTCTCGGCGGTCAGCCCGGTCATCGGGTAGAAGACGTGGGCGTAGTGCGTGGCGCCCTTCGACAGCGCCCAGTCCTTCATCGCCGAGGCCACCGAGTCGGCGACCGCCGGATCCAGCTTGGCGCCCTTCTCGATGGTGGCCACGACGGACTTGTACACCGACTTGGGCAGCCGCAGCCGCATCTCGGCCTTGGTGAAGACGTTGGAACCGAAGATCTCGCCCGGCGCCTCGGCGGGATCGAAGCTGATGGCAGGAGGCACGTACGCCTCGACGTTGTTGATCGCCTGCAGACGTACCGCATTTCCGCTCAATGGTTTCCTATCGCTGCGATCGCCCGCACCCTTTGCGGACAGTGACCGGCCAACAGTAGGAACCTTTGATGGCAAACTTGTTACGCGCGCGTCACCGACAGAATTTGCGCTCGGCATGGCGCAGCAGCATTCGTCGACACGGACACGAATCTTTCACTCTAATCCCTTGCGCCACTTTGATTTCAACTGTCACATGGCTGCTGAATTTGTCGGTGATCGAATGTATGTTCGAAGCATGTTCGGGACGCCGTACAAGAAGCGATGGCGGCGCTGCGTGCCGCGCACGACGCGCTGGCCGCCTGCGACATCGAGACCCTGACCTGTCCGAACTGCTTTCGGCCTGGACGACCTCGAGATTCTGTCGTCCCAGCTGCCCGCGCAGCGGCATCGGATGCTGGCGCGATTGCAGGCCGAGACCACCCCTAAGGCGATGGGCGCCAAATCGTGGAAAGACGTGTTGGCGATCCGATGGCGGATCTCCGACCGAAGCCCACCAGCGGCTTGCCGAGGCCGCCGGCTTGCGACCGCGCCGAACCTTGACCGGCGAACCGTTGGCGCCGGTGCTTGCAGCGACCGCGGTCGCGCAGGCCGCCGGGGTGATCAATGCCGAGCACGTGACAAGATGCGCGACGCGATGGACAGCCTGCCGGGGTTCGTCGACACATCACCCGCGAGCAGATCGAGTCGACCTCGTCCGCCAGGCCGTCGGCGCCGGGCCCAAAGAACTGAAGAAAGCCGCCGACCAGATGCTGTTCCTGCTCGACCAGGACGGCCCCGCGCCCGACGACACCGAACGCGCCAGAAAGCGTGGTCTGCACGCTGGCCCCCAGGGCCGCGACGGCACGGTGCCGGTGAAAGGGCAACATGACCCCGGAAGCCTGGGCGACCTAGGAAGCCATCTTCGCCAAATAGGCGGCACCGGGCATGTGCAATCCCGACGACCACGAACCCTGCATCAGCGGCACGCCCATCCAGGAACAGATCGACAACGACCGCCGCAGCCTGGCCAACGTCGGCACGACGCGCTGGTCGCGGTGGGACGGATGGCGTTGGAATCCGGCGAACTCGGTCAGCTCAACGGGCTGCCGACCTCGATCATCATCCGCACCACGCTGCAGGACCTGGAATCCCGCGCCGGGATCGGCACGACGGGCGGCGGCACGATGATGCCGATCAACGACGTCGATCCGGCTGGCCGGCCACGCGAACCATTATCTGGCGGTGTTCGACAAAGCCACCGGATAGGCGCTGGACCTCTTCCGCACCAGACGCATGGCGTCGCCGGCGCAGCGGATCATGCTCATCGCCCGCGACGGCGGCTGCACCAAACCCTGCTGCACCGTCGGCGCTTACGGCAGCCAGGTCCATCACGCCGTGCGAGATTGGCTCGACGGCGGCAACACCAATGTCAACGAAATGGCCCTGGCCTGCGGAGCGGACAACCGTCTCGTCGACAAAGAAGGCGGCTGGACCACCACCATCAACGCCCGAAGGGAAGTCGAATGGATACCCCCACCGAAACTCGACACCGGCCAGGCCCGCGTCAACTACTACCACCGCCCCGAACTACTATTGCGCCCACCAGACGAGCCGACCGGCAATAGAGAGCGCGGACCATAGAGATGTGAGTCGAGGCATGGATGAGGGCTTCGCGCGTGGCCGAACCGCTGGTCGATCTCGTGGGCTTGGTTGACATGACACCGCCGATCGGTCATTGACTATACTGCGTAGTACTTCAAGCCGGGGCCATGGCATGGCCGCTGGTCGCGGCTCAAGTTGGTAGTGCGAGGCGGCCTGGCATCCGGTGCCAGGCTGGACAGCATGGGTACGCGACGCCACCCGCGACTTCGACGCGACCACGACGAGCACGCGGCCGTCGCAACCGGCGCCGAGCACGAGGCCGCAGGCGTCAAGGCCGTGATGGTGTCGCTGCAGCGGGGCCTGAAGCAGATGGGAGCGTGCGTACCGCCGCATCGCTGGCGCGACTCAACCAGCGGCATGGATTCGACTGCCCGGGCTGCGCGTGGCCCGAAGAGCACGGCGGCCGCAAGTTCGCCGAGTTCTGCGAGAACGGCGCCAAGGCCGTCGCCGAGGAAGCCACCAAGCGCGTCGTCACGCCCGGATTTCTTCGCCCGGCATTCCATCGCCGACCTGGACGGCAGGCCCGAGTACTGGCTGTCGCAGCAGGGCCGGCTCACCCACCCGATGGTGCTGCGCGCCGGCGACGACCACTACCGGCCGATCGACTGGGACGACGCCTATCGGTTGATCGCCGACGAATTGCGTGCGCTGGACAGCCCGAACGAGGCCATGTTCTACACCTCGGGACGCACCAGCAACGAGGCGGCGTTCCTGTATCAGTTGCTGGTCCGCAGCTTCGGCACCAACAACCTGCCGGACTGCTCCAACATGTGCCACGAATCGTCGGGCACGGCGCTGATCGAGTCGATCGGCATCGGCAAGGGTTCGGTCACCGTCGAGGACTTCACGTCGCCGACCTGATCGTCATCGCCGGCCAGAACCCGGGCACCAACCATCCGCGGATGCTGTCGGTGCTGGAGAAGGCGAAGGCCAACGGCGCCAAGATCGTCGCGGTCAACCCGCTGCCCGAGACGGGGCTGATCCGGTTCAAGGATCCCCAGAAGGTGCACGGCGTCATCGGGCACGGCATCCCGATCGCCGACGAGTTCGTGCAGATCCGGCTCGGCGGCGACATGGCGCTGTTCGCCGGGCTGGGCCGGCTGCTGTTGGAGGCCGACGACCGGGCCCCTGGCACCGTGATCGACCGCGCTTCGTCGACGCGCACTGCGCCAACTTCGCCGACTACGAGGCGCAGACGCGGGCCGTCGATCTCGACACCGTGCTCGAAGCCACCGGCATCGACCGCGCCCAGCTCGACCGGCTGGCCGAGATGATGATCGACTCCGAGCGCACGATCGTGTGCTGGGCTATGGGCCTGAGCAGCACCGCCACGCCGTGCCGACGATCTCCGAGTCACCAACCTGCTGCTGATGCGCGGCATGATCGGCAAGCCGGGCGCCGGGTTGTGCCCGGTGCGCGGCCATTCCAACGTCCAGGGCGACCGCACGATGGGCATCTGGGAGAAGATGCCCGAGGACTTCCTGGCCGCGCTCGACACCCGGTTCGGCATCGTCAGCCCGCGCGAGCACGGCGTGGACACCGTCGACGCGATCCGGGCGATGCGCGACGGCCGCGCCAAGGTGTTCATGGGCATGGGCGGCAACTTCGCCTCGGCCACCCCGGACACCGCGGTAACCGAGGCCGCCCTGCGCACCTGCTCGCTGACGGTTCAGGTTTCGACGAAACTGAACCGTAGCCACCTCGTCCATGGGTCGACGGCCTTGATCCTGCCCTCGCTCGGCCGCACCGACCGCGACATCCAGAAGGCACCGAAGAGGCAGGTATCCGTTGAGGATTCGATGTCGATGGTGCACCTGCCGCGCGGCAGCCTCCATCCGCCAAGCAACCAGGTGCGCAGCGAGGTCGCGATCGTCTGCGAATTGGCGCGCACCCTGCTTGGGCCGGACCACCCCGTGCCGTGGGAACAGTTCAACGACGACTACGACACCATCCGCGACGCTATCGCGGCCGTCGTGCCCGGTTGCGACGACTACAACCGCAAAGTCCGCGCAGCCCGACGGCTTCCAGCTGCCACATCCGCCGCGGGATTCGCGCGAATTCCCCACCAGCACAGGCAAAGCCAACTTCGCGGTCAACACGTTGGAATGGCCTGCCGTACCGCCCCACAGCCGGCTGATATTGCAAACCATCAGCGAAGGCCCGGCGTCGGTACAACACCACCGTGTTCCCGGACTCGACAAACGCTATCGCGGCGTCAAGGGCGGGCGTCGCGTCGTGTTCGTCAACCCCGCCGACATGGAGAGGTTCGGGCTACAAGACGGTGCCCGGGTGGACCTTGTTTCCGAGTTCGCGGGAGGCGACGGGCAGCTGCAGGAGCGCCGCGCCAAGGACTTCATGGTCGTCGCCTACTCCACACCGCAAGGCAACGCCGCCGCCTACTATCCCGAGACCAACTCGTTGGTACCGCTCGATCACACTGCGGCCAGGTCGAATACGCCGGTATCGAAGGCGATCGTCATTCGATTGGAGCCCGCGGTATGGGGCGGGTAAAGTTCGCACGGCGCAGGGTGCAGCATGTGACCGCAGAGGACACGGTCGCGCGGCCGGAGACCCTCGTCGTCGAAGAGCCGCTGGAGATCAGGGTCAACGGCACCGCGATCACCGTCACCATGCGCACACCTGGCTCAGATGTCGAACTGGCGCAAGGCTTTTTGCTCACCGAGGGTGTCATCGGGTGCCGCGACGATGTGCTCACCGTGCGGTACTGCAAGGGCGGAGGGCCGGACAATATGAACACCTACAACGTGCTCGACGTGACGCTCGCCCCCGGACGTGAAGTGATGCCGGACATCGATGTCACCCGCAACTTCTACACCACCTCGTCGTGCGGGGTCTGCGGCAAGGCCTCGCTGGAGGCGGTGCGGTTGATCAGCCGCCACGGGCCCGGCGACGACCCGTCGGTGGTCGCCGCGGAAACGCTGTCGGCCATGCCCGATCGGCTCCGCGAGGCACAGAAGGTGTTCGCCAGCACCGGCGGACTGCACGGCGCCGCGCTCTTCGACATCGACGGCACCACCCTGGTCGTCCGTGAGGACATTGGAAGGCACAACGCCGTCGACAAGGTCATCGGGTGGGCGCTCGAGCAGGATCGGATACCGCTGACCGCCACGGTGCTGCTGGTCAGCGGCAGGGCCTCGTTCGAACTCACCCAAAAGGCCGTGATGGCAGGTATTCCGGTGCTGGCGGCGGTATCGGCGCCGTCCTCGCTCGCCGTCGACCTGGCCAGCCAGTCCGGGCTGACCCTGGTGGCGTTCCTCCGTGGCGATTCGATGAACGTCTACACCCGGCCGGACCGCATCAAGCGCTCAGGCCGCATTTTTTTTTTTTTTTTTTTTTTTTTTTTTTTTTTTTTTACCCTTCGCCGGGCAGGCCTATTTCTCACCCGAGTGCCACGAGAACTACTCGTCCCTCGGGTTAAGAAGAGCATCCCCCGGCGAAGATGGGCGACGTCGCTCTTCCCGACGGGCCTGCCTACTTCTGCTCGCGTGGATCAGTTCTGGGTCAAGTGCCCGGCGAGGTGGTCAGCGCCGCGTTCGGCGTGTTCAACCCGGCCGTGGTCGTGCCCGCGGTTACCCACGGGTGGACGCTCACCGACGCCGCGACGATCGAGCACGCTCGCACAGATGGCGCGGTCGGGCAGCTGCGAAGGATTCTTGGCGACGAGCCCGACGGCATAGATCGCGCCCTCGATCTACTGCGCGAGGCCAACACCGGGCTGCGGCCTGAAGGTCACGCACTCTTCGCGGGGCTCCTGTCGCAAGAGCTACCCGGCTCGGCCTTGGGCGACTCGTGGCGGCTGGCCGACCAGCTTCGCGAGTACCGGGGCGACTCCGCACATCGCTGCGTGGGTCAGCTCAGTATTCGATGCAACCGAGATCGGACTGATTTCGGAACTGTACTGGGGGTTGCCGATGCGAACCTACGTGCGGTCCCGGGCATGGTCAGACGAGGACCTCGACGCGGCCGAGGCGCGGCTCGTCGAGCGTGGGCTCATTGCAGACGGAGCATTCACCGATCAAGGGCGCGCTGCCCGCGAGCAGATCGAGATCCTGACGGACCCGGGCCTGCCAACCGATCGTCGACAACCTCGGGCCCCACCGCAACGAGCTCGTCCGCATACTCTCCGGCTGGAGCGCCGCAATCCGGGAGGCCGGCGGGTATCCCCGTGCAGGTCCTCACGACCTCGCCAAGCTCGTCAACCATGACTGACTACGGTCTGGCCCCCGTTCCACCAGATCTGTAAGTGTGACGTTGCGGTCATGCAGCCATCGCGAACTGCGCTGTAGGTACCGGGTCGGCGCCGATGCCCGCGGCAATCATGCGGCTGATGGCATCAGCGACTTCTTCGGAAGCTTCGTGAGGAAGCATGTGCCCGGCGGTCGGGATGTGCACGTGTGTGGCGCCGGGGATGGCGTCGGCCATGTCGCGGGAGTGGGACGGCGGGGTCAGGAGGTCGGCTCCGCCGCTGATGATGGTCGTCCTGGCGCGAATGGATGCGAGCGTGGAGAACTGGTCGTAGGACCGCAGGCCGGGCAGGAACCCGACGGCGGTGGTGAGGGATGCCGCGGCCATGGCCGTTTCGAACAGCGACGACAATGTGGCGCGCGCGTGGTCGCCGACCTGAAGTGCCATGGCGGCGCGCACGGGCTTGGTGAGCACGCGAACGGCCCGTTGAGGGGCGCGAGTCGCGAACTTGCACAGGACGTCCGTGGCGGGACTGGCCAGCAGTCGGGCAACGCCGCGCTCGGCGAGCCGACCTGCCGCAGTGGCGACGAGGACGACTCCGTGCGGCTCCACGGGCCGATCAGCCGGAGGCCGACCTAGGTAGGAGAGGGCGACCATCCCGCCCATCGAGTGGCCCACGAGGGTGAGCGGGCCGGTCACGTCGAGCGCCGACAGGATGTCGGCAAGGTCGGCGGCGAGCTGCTCTACGACGTAGCTGCTTGTCGGGGCCGAGTCCGACCTGCCGTGGCCGCGGTGGTCATAGCTGATGATCCGGATTCGAGCGCCCCAGCGACGGGTCAGATGACGGATCTGGCCGGCCCACGATCCTTGGTCAAGGCAGAGGCCGTGCAGAAGCACGATAGTAGCCTCGGCATCGATGGCCCCTTGGTCTCGGACCGCCAGTCGCACGCCGTCACGAACGGTCACTGTCCGTTCGGCGCCGGCCGTGCTTCCTGTGGTCATGACAGAAATAGTCGCTGAACAGGCAGGGGCTCCGTAATCGTCGGGAAGCCAGATTCCACTCCGTAAAGGAAACGGTTTCCTATCCCCTAGGTAAGCCTCGGTGTGCGCACACTGCCTGCAATCTCCACCCGATCTCCACGAAACCTCCAAGCTTGCGCGCGGCCATTCGCCAAGCATCGAGGCCATGCCAGAAATCCTCATTGCCGCGCTGTCGCCGGTCGGCCACATCGGACCCCTGCTGAATGTCGCGCAAGGTCTGGTCGACCGCGGTGACCGCGTCACCGTCCTGAGGTCGGCCGACCACGCCGGCAAGATCCGCGCCGTCGGCGCCACCCCGCACGCGATACCCGCCGAGGCCGACTTCGACGTGACCCGGCTCGACATCGACCTGCCCGGCCGAACCGACACCTCGGGCATCAAGCGGGTGAACTTCGACATCGTCCGGCTCTTCGTGCAGCCGATGCCGCATCAGGCAGGGGTCCTGTCGGAGTTGATGGCGCAGACGCAGTTCGATGCGATCATCGTCGACGCGGGCTTCTTCGGGATCCTGCCGTTCCTGCTGGGAGATCGCCGGGCACGGCCGCCGGTGCTGTCCTACACCACGACGCCGCTGATGGTCAGCAGCCGCGACACCGCACCGAGCGGCATGGGGCTGCGCGCCGTCGTCGACCATGCTTGGGCGCGTTCGCAACCGCGCGCTGAACGTCTTGTCGCAGAAGGTGCTGCTGCGCGAGTCGCAGAACGCCGCCAACTACCTGCTGGACAGGCTGAACAGCCGTCCGCTGCCGATGTTCATTCTGGATTCCGGGCTGCTCGCCGACCGGTACATCTCGCCCCACCGTTCCCGAATTCGACTATCCGCGCAGCGATCTGCCTTCCAATGTCCGCTACGTCGGTGCGGTCCATCAGGCGCCGTCGGGGGCTTCCGGCTGCCGCCGTGGTGGTCGCGAACTCGACGGCGATCGACCCGTCGTCCACGTCACCCAGGGCACCATCGACAACGCCGATCTGGGTCGGCTGCTGGAGCCGACGATCGAGGCGCTTGGCGGCGAGGACGTCATCGTCGTGGCCACCACCGGCGGCCGCGACGTGTCCACACTCAAGATAGCCGTTGCCGACTCAATACCTATGTCGCTGACTACATCCCACACGATCTGCTGCTGCCGAAGGTCGATGTGATGGTCACCAACGGCGGCTACGGCGCGGTGCAACGCGCACTGTCGATCGGTCGTGCCGCTGGTGGTCGCGGGCAACACCGAAGACAAGCCCGAGGTGGCCGCGCGCGTGGCGTGGACCGGCGCGGGCATCAACCTGCGCACCGGCGCGCCGACCGCAGGCGCGGTGCGCGCCGCAGTGCGCGACGTGCTCAGCGACGGCCGCTACCTGGCCGCCGCTCGAAGCTCGAGGCCGCGTTTGCCCGGCGTGACGGCGTTGCCGAGATCGCGGCACTCGTCGACGAGGTGATCGGCGAACACAGCAAGGCGGCGCACCGATGAGCGGGTGTGCCGATCCGTTCGGCCGCCCACCCGTGAAACGCCTGCCACAGAGGACGCGCAAATTCGAGTAGTCGCCTACGCGTGTGTACCGCCAGCATCCGGAGAAACCTCGAGTCATGGTTACCGAACTGCAGTTCGTCGCGGTAGCGGCCTTCCTGTTATGGGGTCTCGTCGCCTCGCTTTGCGGCGTGCTGACTGCCGCTCCAGACGCGGTGGAGCTGGTCAGGCGCGACCGCGGCCCCAAACCAGAAGTCCCGGCGCCGACGACGGATACCGTCCACGCGACGAGCCCGTCGATCGACCCGTAGACTCGAACACAGGAAGCGACCTTCCTGCCTGGACCGCGAGTCCGGGTGCTCCACCGGTCGCAAGCGGGTGGACTTACAGGTGCCGAAACGTGGATGCCCGGCACAACGTGCGTGTCCACGGATGGGACGGAAAATCACACGCGCAAGTCGATGACGCGCGCTCCATCCCATCAATCCAAGGATTTTGAGTGGCTATCAGCCAGGTCGCTGCCTATGCGCATCTGTCCGAAGTGGACCTCGAGGCGCTCGGACGCGAACTCGACGCGATCCGCGTCAACATCGAGGACAGCCTCGGCTCGAAGGACGCTGCGTACATCCGTCGCACGATCAGGTTCCAGCGGATGCTCGACGTCGCGGCGCGACTGGTGATCGGCTGCAGCCGGACCCGCAAAGGCTGGCTGTTGGCACGACCGCCCTCGCCCTCGCGAAGAGCATCGAGAACATGGAGATCGGCCACAATGTCGGCCACGGGCAATGGGATTGGATGAACGACCCGGAAATCCACTCCAGCACATGGGAATGGGACATGGCGGGTCTCTCGTCCCAATGGCGCTATTCGCACAACTACACGCATCACGTGTACACAACGTGCTCGGCATGGACGACGATATGGGCTTCGGAATCATGCGGGTCACCCGTGACGAGCAGTGGAAGCCCGCACCACCTGGTTCAGCCGCTGCGAAACATCTTGCTGGCAGCGATATTCGAATGGGGCATCGCCCTGCACGGCCTGCACTCGGCGCACGAGCGCGCCACGGACGACACCACAAGATCCGCCGCGTCGAAGGCGATGAAGGCCAAGATCGCACACCAATCGCGAAGGACTACCTGCTGTTTCCCGCGCTGAGTGGACGGCGATGGCGGCGGACGCTGACGGCGAACGTAAGCGCCAATCTCATCAGAAACCTGTGGGCCTATGTGGTGATCTTCTGCGGCCATTTCCCCGACGGCGCAGAGAAATTCGAACCAGACGTGGTCGACAACGAGAGCAAGCCGGAATGGTATCTACGGCAGATGCTCGGCAGCGCGAACTTCGACGCCGGACGCGTGCTGGCGTTTCTGAGCGGCAACCTGTGCTATCAGATCGAACATCACCTGTTCCCCGACCTGCCAAGCAATCGCCTGGCCCAAATCGCGCATGAGGTGCGGGCGCTTTGCGACAAGTACGACCTGCCGTATACCACCGGTCCGCTGCCCCGCCAGTATCTGTTGACGCTGCGCACGATCCACAAGCTCGCGCTGCCCGACCGGTTCCTGACCGCCACGTCCGACGACGCGCCCGAAACCGCGTCGGAACGTAAGTTCAGCGCATCGGCGACACCCGGGCCGGCCGCGGTTTCCAGCGTCCGGATTGCGCACTGCGTTGCAGAGCGCCGGCGGCGACCCCTGCTGACCTCAGGCGTGTGAGAACGCAGCGCCGCTGAGAATTAGGCGCTCTTGTCGCGCCGCTCGGTACGAGACGG
Source organism: uncultured Actinomycetota bacterium (assembly GCA_963766465.1). Lineage (GTDB taxonomy): Bacteria > Actinomycetota > Actinomycetes > Mycobacteriales > Mycobacteriaceae > Mycobacterium. The sequence continues at coordinate 149,046 of CAVXZT010000004.1, read as the reverse complement.
CTTGCGCGGCACGATCGTCGGCAGGACGTTGTCCTGGACGGTCTCCTTGGTGACAACCACCTTTGCGACATCGTCGCGGCTGGGGATGTCGTACATCACCGGCAGCAGGACTTCCTCCATGATGGCGCGCAGGCCGCGGGCGCCGGTGCCGCGGTGGATCGCCTGATCCGCGATGGCGTCGAGCGCCTCTTCGGTGAATTCCAGCTCCACGCCGTCCATCTCGAACAGCCGGGTGTACTGCTTGACCAACGCGTTCTTCGGCTCCGACAGGATCTTGACCAACGACTCCTTGTCCAGATTCGTCACGGAGGCAACGACAGGAAGCCGGCCGATGAACTCCGGAATGAGCCCGAACTTGATCAGATCCTCGGGCATCACCTCTGAGAAGTGGTCCTGTGTATCGATCTCGGCCTTGGAATGCACCTCCGCGCCGAACCCAAGGCCACGCTTGCCGATGCGGTCGGAGACGATCTTCTCCAGGCCGGCGAACGCGCCCGCGACGATGAACAACACGTTGGTGGTGTCGATCTGAATGAATTCCTGATGCGGGTGCTTGCGGCCGCCCTGCGGGGGCACCGACGCCTGGGTGCCTTCCAGGATCTTCAGTAGCGCTTGCTGCACACCCTCACCGGAGACGTCACGGGTGATCGACGGGTTCTCGCTCTTGCGGGCGATCTTGTCGACCTCGTCGATGTAGATGATGCCGGTCTCGGCGCGCTTCACGTCGTAGTCGGCGGCCTGAATCAGCTTGAGGAGAATGTTCTCGACATCCTCGCCGACGTAGCCTGCCTCCGTCAGTGCGGTGGCGTCCGCGATCGCGAACGGCACGTTGAGCATCTTGGCCAGGGTCTGCGCGAGGTAGGTCTTGCCGCAACCGGTGGGGCCGAGCATCAGGATGTTGGACTTAGCGAGCTCGACTGGCTCGGCGCGTGAATCGCGCGTCTTCTCCTGTGCCTGAATGCGCTTGTAATGGTTGTAGACGGCCACTGCCAACGTGCGCTTCGCGGTGTCCTGACCGATGACATAGCCCTCGAGGAAATCGCGGATTTCTACTGGCTTGGGTAGCTCGTCAAGCTTGACGTCGTCGGCGTCTGCCAGTTCCTCTTCGATGATCTCGTTGCACAGATCTATGCATTCATCACAGATATAGACGCCGGGGCCGGCGATGAGCTTTTTGACCTGCTTTTGGCTCTTGCCACAGAACGAGCACTTCAGCAGGTCACCGCCGTCTCCAATGCGCGCCATGGTAGTGGAGTCCTACTTTCCTAACAGTCGGTGGTGAAACGTGTCGTACGGCTCGGCCGGGCCCTTCATGGGCGTTGGTCCCGACGCTACCCGCATGTTCCGGCGCGGTGCGACCGATAAAGCCGAATCGCGTCGGTGGTATTTATATGTGTTCGCAGAACATATCGCCTGACAAGCCCTACAACCCCGCGGACCCGCCACTGTGTCTCTGGCGTGTCGCCGTCGTTATCGGACCGAGAGGCCGTCCCCCGCAGCTGGCCTAGAGTTTGCGACGTGGTGTTCGCTCCGCCCCACGATACCGTGCTGATCACAGACGGCGGCCTGGCGACCGAGTTGGAGGCCCGCGGCCACGACCTTTCAGACGATCTGTGGTCGGCCCGGCTGCTCGTCGACGCACCCCAGGAAATCACGGCTGTACATGCGGCGTTCTTCCGCGCCGGGGCGGTTTTCGCTACGACGGCGAGCTATCAGGCGTCCTTCGACGGCTTCGCTGAGCGCGGAATCGGGCGGGACGACGCCGCCCGGCTGATGCGTCGCAGCGTCGAGCTGGCGACGGCCGCCCGCGACGAGGTCGGGGGACAACGATGGGTGGCCGCATCGATCGGGCCATACGGCGCGGCGCTGGCCAACGGCGAGGAATACGTCGGCCGCTACGGGTTGTCGGTCTCGCAGCTGGCCGCGCTGGCACCGACCGCGGATGGAGATTCTTGCCGATGCCGGCGCCGACGTGCTGGCGTTGGAGACGGTGCCCGACGTCGACGAAGCCGAGGCGCTCGTCGGCCTCGTTCACGACCTCGCCGTTCCGGCCTGGCTGTCCTACACGATCGCCGGGACGACGACGCGTGCCGGGCAACCGCTCGCAGACGCCTTTGCGGTGGCGGCCGATGTGCCGGAAGTCGTTGCGGTGGGCGTGAATTGCTGCGCACCCGAAGACGTCGAGCACGCTATCCGGGTGGCACGGGAGGCGACGGGAAAGCCCGTCATCGTCTACCCCAACAGTGGCGAGGAGTGGGACGGCGATCGCCGGACATGGGTCGGCTCGTCAGGCTGGTCGGCCGAGCTGGCGCCGCAGTGGGTGGCCGCGGGCGCGCGCATCGTCGGCGGGTGCTGCCGGGTGCGGCCCGCTGACATCGCCGCGCTCGCGCGGGTGTTCAGCCCGGCGCAATGCTGCTCGCCGCCCCGAGCGCCGACGCCAGGCCGCCCCGGACCACCGAGGACCAGCTCGCCCAGGCAAAGGTCGACTGCCAACTCCGCGACGAAGGGAAGTGGGGGCGGGGCGGGGGTCCTGGATATCACCAATGCACGTTTAGTACGGCCGCCAGCGACGGCCGCACCTACTGGCGGGACACGTACAACACCTTCGGCGCACGAACACAGGTCTGCTACAGGTTCAGCATCGATACCGCTTGGGTTTGCTACTAGCGGGCCGCTGCGTGCTGCAGTCTGCGGTGGCGAAGAACCTGATCGGCAAATCTCGGAACGAAGAGTTAAGGCAAACCGTCCCGGTTACTCCGCGGGCGGTGTCGGCTACGCCGTCTGAGCCGACAGCTTGCGGTACTCCAGCACCGTGTCGATGATCCCGTAGTCCTTGGCATCCGCGGCGGTGAGGATCTTGTCGCGGTCGGTGTCCTTGCGGATGACCGACGGGTCCTTGCCGGTGTGGTGGGCCAGCGTGGTCTCCATCAGGGTGCGCATTCGCTCGATCTCCGCAGCCTGGATCTCCAGATCGGAGAACTGGCCCTGGATGACGCCCGAAAGCGCGGGCTGGTGGATCAGCACCCTGGCGTTGGGCAGCGCGAGGCGCTTTCCCGGAGTACCGGCGGCCAGCAGCACCGCGGCGGCCGACGCGGCCTGGCCGAGGCACACCGTCTGGATGTCGGCCCGCACGTACTGCATGGTGTCGTAGATCGCCATCAGCGAGGTGAACGAGCCACCCGGCGAGTTGATGTACATGGTGATGTCGCGGTCGGGATCCAGCGACTCCAGCACCAGCAGCTGCGCCATGATGTCGTTGGCCGACGCGTCGTCGACCTGCACGCCGAGGAAGATAATCCGTTCCTCGAACAGCTTGTTGTACGGGTTGGACTCCTTGACGCCGAAGCTCGAGTGCTCGATGAACGACGGCAGGATGTAGCGGGCCTGCGGCGTAAGGCGGGCGTCCAAGGACGGGTGAGTGTGGTCGGTCATTTGTCCAGTCCTGCTGTTGGTCCAGAGCCGTTGAGGTTGGCGCTGGTGATGATGTGGTCGACGAACCCGTACTCGAGTGCCTCCGGGGCGGTGAACCAGCGGTCCCGGTCCGAGTCGGCCTCGATGCGCTCGATCGGCTGGCCGGTGAATTCCGCGTTGAGCCGGAACATCTCCTTCTTGATGACCGCGAATTGCTCGGCCTGGATAGCGATATCGGCGGCGCTACCGGTGACACCACCCAGCGGCTGGTGCATCAGTACGCGTGCATGCGGGAGCGCATAGCGCTTGCCCTTGGTGCCTGCGGCGAGCAGGAACTCGCCCATCGACGCCGCCATGCCCATGGCATAGGTGGCCACGTCGCAGGGTGCGAGCACCATCGTGTCGTAGATCGCCATGCCGGCGCTGATCGAGCCACCCGGCGAGTTGATGTAGAGGTTGATGTCCTTGGTCGGGTCCTCGGCGGCCAGCAGCAGAATCTGCGCGCACAGCCGATTGGCGATGTCGTCGTCGACCTGGGAACCCAGGAAGATGATCCGCTCGGACAGCAGCCGTTCGTACACCGAGTCGGTGAGGTTGAGGCCCGGCACGCTAGATCGCATGTCAGTCACGACTGGATACCTGCTTTCTTCTTAAGTCTCGGGACGCGGTGCCCGTCTTCAACTGACACTAACCAACCTGTGCGGCCGCGCACTCCCTAGACAGCGACCGTTCGCTCAGAGCGTCACTTGGCGTCGGCGGGCACCTCGTCTGCTTCGGTAGCGGCCTCGTCGGATTCGCTGGCTGCCTCGTCGGAGCCCTCCGCGGCAACCGGCTCGGCCTGCTCGCCCGTCGGCCCGAAGAACTCCGTGGTGTCGATCACATTGCCGTCGGTGTCGGTGACGGAGGCGTCGTGCACCACCGCCGCGACGGTCAAGCCACGACGCACGTCGGCGAACATCGCGGGCAGCTGGTTCTGCTCCTGCAGATACTGCAGCAGCTGCTGCGGTTCCAGCCCGTACTGACGAGACATCAGCACCAGCCGCTCGGTGAGGTCGTTCTGTCCGACCTGCACGTCGAGCTTGTCGGCGATCGCGTCCATCAGCAGCTGGGTCTTGACGGCCTTCTCGGCGTTGGTCTTGTTGTCGGCGTCGAATTCCTCGCGGCTGCTGCCCTGCTCCTTCAGCGCCTCCTCGAACTTGGTTTCGTCGTGATCGAGGCCGTGGATGGCGTTGTGCAGGGTGTCGTCTACCTGAGCCTGGACGATCTTCTCCGGCAGCGGGACGTCGACCTGGTCGAGCAGCACCTCCAGCGCCTTGTCGCGGATCTGCTCGGCCTGTTGGACGCGCTTCACCCGCTGCACCTGCTCGGTCAGGCTGTTCTTGAGCTCGTCGATCGTGTCGAATTCGCTTGCCAGTTGGGCGAATTCGTCGTCGGGCTCGGGCAGCTCACGTTCCTTCACCGACTTGACGGTGACGGTCACTTGCGCCTCCTCGCCGGCGTGGTCGCCTGCGGCCAGCGTGGTGGTGAAGACGCGGCTCTCGCCGTCCTTGAGGCCGACGATCGCCTCATCGAGACCGCCGATCAGCTGACCTGAGCCGACCTCGTGCGACAGCCCTTCCGTCGCGGCTTCGGCGATCTCCTCGCCGTCGACGGTGGCCGAAAGGTCGATGGAGACGAAGTCGCCGTTCTCGGCGGCGCGTTCGACGCCTGTGAGCGTGCCGAACCGGGCGCGCAGATTCTGAAGCTCCGTGTCGACCTCTTCGTCGCTCACCTCGATGGGGTCGACGGTGATCTTCAGTCCAGCCAGATCAGGGAGCTCGATCTCGGGCCGGATGTCGACCTCGGCGGTGAACTCGAGGTCCTCGCCGTACACCTTCTTGGTGATCTCGATCTCGGGCTGCCCGAGCGGCTTCACGTCCGCAGTCGTCACGGCCTCGGAGTACTTACTCGGCACCGCGTCGCCGACGACCTGGTCGAGCATCGCCTCCTTGTCGATGCGCGCCTCGAGAAGCTTGACGGGCACCTTGCCGGGCCGGAAGCCGGGCATCCGGATCGACTTGGCCATCTCCTTGAGGGCGCGGTCGAATTCGCCCTCCCATTCGGTGAAGGGCACCTCCACGTTGATCCGCACCCGCGTCGGGCTCAGCTTCTCGACGGTGCTCTTCACGCTCGTGCTCCTTGTGTCTGTAGTGATATGCGTCCGGAGTCGGGGTGACAGGATTTGAACCTGCGGCCTTCCGCTCCCAAAGCGGATGCGCTACCAAGCTGCGCTACACCCCGGTCTGGCAGCTCAGCGCTGCACCGTGACCACGGCGATACTACGGCCTGACCACGCGATGCCTTTAATTGGATTTGATTCGGGCGGCGCCGGTACAGTCTGCTGGTGCTGCACATGCGGGCGTAGCTCAATGGTAGAGCCCTAGTCTTCCAAACTAGCTACGCGGGTTCGATTCCCGTCGCCCGCTCCACGACGTACCCCGCCAATCCCTCCACACTGCCCTCACCTGCAGCGTTGTCCGCACGGTTCGCGAGCCATTCTGCGTCCGGTGTCGGCCCATAGGTGAGGGCGTCCAAGAATCCTCCAAGGCGGTCGCTTCATTGTTTCGATACGCCCCGGACGGGAGCGGATAGCGAAGGGAGCAGCCTGAATGAGCAACGCACAGATCAGCAGCGTCTCTGCCTCCAAAGCTGCTCGTCACCTTCACTATCTAGTTTGCCAGGTCGGAGTACTATCCCATTTACGCCTATGGGGGGCGCGCAGGGCAGCTTCGGCCGTTAGCCGGAGTTATCGCGTTAGAGGGGGACCGATGCGCTCAGCCGTCGACATCATGCGTCATTCCGTTGCGATCGGGGCCATGACCGTTGCTGTGGCCCTGGTGGGCGGGGCACCGCCCGCCTACGGCGCACCCGGACCCGGTTGTGACGGTGGTTGCAACATCGCGCCCGGGGGCATAGAGGGTGGACTGCCGAACGGTCAACCGCCGAACGTTGGACCGTCGAACAAGGGCTCGCGCGGTGTCCAGCCCACCCTCCCCAAAGTGAAGTTGCCGGAGCCTCCGGAAATGAAAATCAGTAACCGGCCCGTGATACAGATTGCTCCTCCACCGCCTCCAGTAAGGATCCCACCGCCGCCGGAGATCGAGGTCCCGCAGCCCATCAGTCCCCGCGTTCCGGTCGAGCCGCCACTCCCCGACGTCGTTCCCGTGAACGTCGAACCGGTGCCTGTCCCCGTCGCGCCTGTCGCCATCGCGCCAGTCCCCGTTGAGATCCCACCGCTTCTCGCGCCGCCGTCAGCCCCACCCGCGCCGGTATCGACACCGGTTTCCCTCGTGCTGTTCACCAGCAGCGCGGAGCCCGGCACGCAGGCGGTGACGATCATCGTGCTGTTCATGGCATGTGGATGCTGGGTATACGGCAATCGGATCGGATCGCAGATCACTGTGCGAAAGAGGGAACGTGCGGCGGCGGGCGCGTAGCGCCCTCGCCCTCGTGGTCCTTGCGGCCGCGACAATCCTCATTGGCGCGCCGAACGCGCATGCCCAGGACGAGCCGGTGACCATCCACGCAACGCTCGATGGGCGCGATGTGGCCGTCGACGCGAGCGTCGAGCCGATCCCGCTCTATCCCGACAGGATCGTCGAGGTCGCAGTCGATGTGACCAACAACGGGAAGGACCCGATCGAGATCGCCTCGGTGCAGCTGGTCGGGCGCGTGCTCGGACTGACGTTTTTCGGCTTCGCGACCAGTGTCGAGCTGACCGTCGCACCCGGCGCTAGCGGCACCGTGCGTTACCAGCTCGACCTCACTGACCTGAAACATCAGGCGACCGGCCTGATCGACACGGAATTGATCGTCCGCAACCACGACCGCGAACAGGTCGCGATGGCGCACATGGTCGCCGATGTGCGCGGCTCGCTGTGGTCGGTGTACGGCTTGCTCGGCCTGGCGCTGCTCGTGCTCACCGCGCTGGCCACGGTCGACGCTGCCATCGCAATCGCGCGGCACAAGGACTCCCAAAACCGTTGGCGCCGAGGGCTTCGGCTGCTGACCCCCGGCATCGGGATCGGTCTTGTGCTTGCGTTCACCGCGTCCGTTGTCCGTTGGTGGGTTCCGAGCACCCAGCTTTGGCTGCTGGTGTCCGGCGTCACCGCCGTGACGTTCTTCGTGCTCGGCTACTTCTCGCCCACGCCCGACGACGAGGACGAAGACGACGTTGACGCCGGGCCCGATGAAAAAACGGCCGTCATAGCGATGCCCGACGCCGACGCGACGGCCGTCGTAGCGATGCCCGACGCCGACGCGACGGCCGTCATAGCGATGCCCGTCGCTCGACGAGACGATCGTCGACAACACCGCTGAAACCCGATCAGAGGCCTAACCGCGGCTGCCCCGTGCGCGCTCATCGCGGGCACGACGGCCGTTCTGGCCCGCCCCGATCGCGGCGGCCAAGCCCGCGCCGGCGCCCAGGGCAGCCGAAACGACGAGCGTGGCGACGGTGGGAGGTTTGCCGAGCAAAATCCACGCGGCGGCGACGAGGGCGACGCCCAGCGCCGCTGCGAACAACGGCACGGCGACCACCGATGACGGACGCTCGCGCCCCCGGCGCAACACCCGCAGGTGGGATTCGAGGTACGCGCCGGCAATCAGCACAAGTACCACCGTCGCGGCGGCTAACACGGTGACAGTCGCCGGTTGAGTGCTGCGCAACATGAATCGTTGGGTGCCCAGCGGGACGTGATCGCGCAGCACGGTGATTTCCGCAGGAATATTGCCGGCCACCAGATAACGGTTGACGGGCGACGGTACGGTCGCGGCGCCTCCGGCTCCCCCCGGGGTCAGCTGCGATTCGCGACCTCCCACCGGCAAGCCGAGGATGTTCAGGGACAGCTTGACCGCGTCGGCACCGGCAACCGCGACCCCGACTGATAACGGCTTCGACAGGTCGACCGGGGCGTCGCGGCTTGCCGTCGGATCGGTGCCATTGATAGTCACGGCGCCGGGCATCAGGTCGCCGCCGAGCGGCGCAGGGCCAAGGCCGATGAGGGCGACCGCGACGGCCGCCAGCACCAGCGCGGTCGCGATGGCGAAGGCAATCATCGGTGATCGTCCTGCGGTGCGCTCACGGGCGGCGGCGCGCTTGGTGGGCTTGGGAACAGCCACCGGCGCGGCCACCGGCGCCGCCATAGTTGGCATGGCTTCAATGGGTTGCCGAGCCGGGTGCGCCACCGGCGCCGCCATAGTTGGCACGGCTTCGATGGGTTGCCGAGCTGGGTGCGCCACCGTCGCCGCGCCGTCCTGCGGCGCCTGCACAATCGTGGAAACCCCCGAACTCGGACGTGGCGGGGGCGCCGAGTTGTCCAGCGCTTCACGAGCGGCGGCGGCAAGTTCGGACGCGCTCTGGTAGCGCTGTTGCGGATCTTTGGCCATGCCTGCGGCGATGACTGAGTCAAAGGGGGCGGGTATGGCCGGGTTCACCGACGTCGGGCGCGGCGGATCCTTGGTCATGTGCCCGGCCATCACATGCTCGATGCTGCCGCCGGGATAGGGGGTCTGCCCCGTCAGGCATTCATGGAGCACACAGGCGAGCGCGTAGACGTCGGCGCGCGCGTCGGCGTGCCCGGTGGTGAACCGCTCCGGGGCCATGTAGGCGATCGTGCCCAGCACCGATCCTGTCTGAGTGAGCCTGGTTTCGGATTCGTCGTGGGCGATCCCAAAGTCGATCAGGTAGACGAAGTCGGTGTGCGTCATCAGCACGTTGGATGGTTTGACGTCGCGGTGCACCAGCCCGTGGGAGTGGGCCGTATCCAGTGCGGCGGCAACCTGTTCGATGACCTTGACCGCCAGCCCCGGGGTCATCGGCCCGCGTTGGGCCAGTGAGGTCTGCAGATCGATTCCGTCGATGATCGGCATCGCCAGAAACAGCCGGCCATTTATCTCGCCCGTGTCATAGATCGGGATGATGTGCGGTTCGTTCAGCCGCGCCACCGCGTAGGCCTCGCGGCGGAAACGCTGCACATACCCACGCTCACCCGCCAGTCCGGCGGGCAACACCTTGATGGCGACGTCGCGCCCGATTTCCGTGTCGTGGGCGCGGTAGACCTGACCCATACCGCCCTGGCCGATCAAACCGATCAGCCGATACCGCCCGAAAAGTTCTTCATCCACCGATGAACTCCCCCAACACGCTCAGAATGCTAGCGACCGAATCCCCGGCGCGGGCATCGTTCGATCGGCTTTGCTCGCGGCAACAGACATAGACGCAGTCCATAGAGCGGCGGCCAGACCACAGCGATCCCCGGCTCAGATCGAACGACACTCCGGCCGCGTACTGCAACCGCCCCGAGTGAGTATCAGCGCGACGCCGCCGTCTAACCCACGTCACCCGATAGGCTCCAGATGGACCTGACGGGCTGGGGGACATGGCGGCGGAGACGACGGGCCCGACGGCCGTGGTGATCGTGCACGGCATTGGCGAGAAGCGCCCGATGGAGACGCTCGACGACTTCGCGAAGACAGTGCTTCGGCCCCACGGCGAGACGACATGGGACTACTCCGCACTACCCACTGAGATCACCGATACCTACGAAGCTCGCCGCTTCGCCTCCGCCGAAGCCGAGATTTACGAATACGACTGGTCATTCCTGATGACCGCCGGCAAGTACGCCGGCGCGATGCCGATGGCTCTGCGGCTATTCCTGCGGCGGCCCGGCAACGTCCCGGACGCATTACTCGGGATCTGGCGCCGCGTGTGGCTGGTGCCGCTGGCGATCCTTCTGGCGATCCCCGCACTGTTCGTCGCGGGATATGCGCTCAACACAGACGTTCCTATTTGGATAATCGGATTGATCACCAGTGCGGTCGTGCTGGTTTTCTGGTTCGGCCTGTACCGCATGGCGGCGAAGGCGTTGGTCAACAAGACCACGACCTCCTTGGTCGACGTCGCCCGCTACCTCGACACGTCGTCGTATGCGGCGCGGCGAGCCATTCGCGGCGGTTTGGTCGACCTGTTGCGTGCGCTTCACGACGGTCGCTACTCGCGCATCGTCGTGGTGGGCCACGGCGTCGGCACCTACATCTCCTACGACGCGCTCACCGTGCTCTGGGAGGATCTCCGGGAACAGAAAACCCCTTGGTGCATAACCGATTTCGTTACCATCGGCGCGCCAATGGCTCTTGCCGACTTCTTGGTCACCCGGCCCGGGCTCTTCAGCGGATTCGGCAAGGCCGACGCCGAGCTGAGACGCGAAATGCTCGACGGGCTGGTGCGTCGCGGCGCGCTGATCCTCGGCTCCCACTCCCCCTTCACCGTCACCCGTTGGACGAACTTCTGGTTCCCAGTGACCCGAGGCAGCCTGCGCGGCGACTGGTTCGGCGGCGCGCTCGGTCCACTGTTCGGCCCCGGCGTACGCGACATCGAGGTGCACGGCAATAAGCCCGAGCGGTTCAAGCGCGGGTCGGCACATTACGAGTACTTCCGACATCCGGAAAAGGACGACGAAGGCGACATTGCCTGGCACCTCCGCAAGACGCTGGCGCCGCGGTCCTGAACACGAGGACGATGGCGCGCATGCGATCGGACGTCCGTGAGTTGGAAGCCAAGAAGCGAGATTTGGATCGGCTGATCGCCGGACTCGACCGGCGCTTCTCGGCCCTGTGGCCGCAAAGAGGCTAGACGCGCAGGCGCGTCAATTCTTCTTTGGCACCGCGCTCCACAAACAACGGCACGAAATCCCGGACGGGGTGCCCGTCGAACTTCGCATGGGTGTGGTGGACGACCGTTGCGATGGTGTCGGCCGGCAGGTGTGGATAGCTGCTCCTCAACCGGTCCACCAGCTGTTCAATCGCCGACCACTCGCTGGCCCCGACCTGACTCATACTCGCCATCTTGCGAATTTTGCATTTCGTTTGCTGGATAGTCAACAGTTATCTACCTTGACGTAGCCCAGGGCTCCCGGGTGCGCTTCACGCATCAATACCGAAAATGACCGAAATCGATTGGGCGCCAAGCTATCCGACCTCTGAGCGGGCCGTCTTCCGCGTAGCCGCCAAGGGTGTGGTCGAATGTTGGCGCAGGCCGATCGTGGAGCCGCATCTATCAGGAGCAGGAATTGATTCAACCGGCTGACCAGTCGCGCGCCACCTACGACATCGATGAAGCGGTCGACCGGCTGCGCGCCGGTTACGACACGACGCCCTACAACTCGATCTCGTATCCGCAGTCGGCTCCGGGACACCTGGCTGCGGTGGCCTACCTGTTCGGGCTGGAAGCACCCGAGGTTTCGAGTGCTCGCGTGCTCGAAATCGGCTGTGCCGCTGGGGGCAACGTGAGCCCGTACGCCGCGGCGCATCCTGCTGCCCGTGTGGTGGGCATCGACTTGTCGCCGGCGCAGATCGACCAAGGGCGCCTGACGATGCAGGCCCTGGGCCTCGAGAATGTCGAGCTGCTTGCGGGCGATATCGCGAGCATGGACCTCGCTGCGCTGGGACAGTTTGACTTCGTCATCGCCCACGGCGTGTACAGCTGGGTCCCAGCGGAGGTACAGGACGCGCTCTTGGCCGCGGTCCGCACGTTGCTCGCACCCGAGGGCCTGGCCTATATGAGCTACAACGTCTATCCGGGATGGAAGTCCAAGGAGGCCGCTCGCGATGCGATGCTGCTGGCCAGCGGCTCCAGCGCGACACCGGAGGCGAAGGCCCGCGACGCACGCGGGATGGTCGACTTCCTGCAAGAGGTGGTTCCCGCCGACGGAGTACTTGCCAGAGTCCTGGCCGAATTCCAGGCACACTCCGAGGGTTTCGGCGAGTCCTACCTGATTCACGAAGAGCTCGCGACCTTCAACAGGCCCTGCTACTTCTACGAAATGGTCGAGCATGCCGGCACGCATGGTCTGGCCTACCTAGCCGAAGCCCACCCCGAGGCGATGTTCCCTGCCAACTTCGGCCCCAAGGTTGCCGAGCATCTGGCCGAGAAGTGTGGCGGCGTACAGGTTTTGGTGGAGCAGTACATCGATTTCGTCGCCAACCGGATGTTCCGCGAAACGCTACTGGTTCATGCCGACCGCGCAGCGCAGATCCGGTACAACCCAGACGGCAGCCGGTTCCGACGTCTGCATATCGCCGCCTGGGTGCCGCCTACCGACGAGCAGACCAGGCTCGACAACTCACGCCAGGAGTATCGGCAGGCCGACGGTTCGACGCTGTTCACCAACGATCCGGGGATCAAGGCGGCGCTGGATGCGCTCAGCGACCGGTGGCCGTGGACGCTGTCACGACAGGAGTTGGTGGACGCGGTGCACGAACGGCTCGTTGCCGCGGGTTTCAATCCCAGCGCGACCCTCCCGGATCACATCGACAGCCTGATGGGAGTTCTCGTCCTGCAGGGTCAGGCGCGGTGCCGGCTCGATCCCGTCTTGGGGGTCCCAACATCCGCACCGCTGCGTCTCGACGAGACGGCCAGGCGCATGGTGGAGCTGACGCGCAACAAAATCGACGCGTCGACCTTCAACCTCTGGCACGAGACGCACCTACTGTCGCCGCTTGACCGCCACGTGCTGCCACTACTGGACGGCACCCGCGATCACGACGCTCTGGTGGCAGCCCTGCTTGCCATCGCCCGCGAAGAGCCGAACGCATTCGAGGACGACGGCCTCGCCGAGTACCTCGAGGCACTGCCGCAGCACCTCGCGGAGATGAAGCTGTTGCGAGTCAGCTAGCTAATGCCGCGAGCGCCGCGTCGTAATCGGGTTCTTGGGCGATCTCGGGTACCAGCTCTGCGTATGCGACGTTTCCGTCTGCACCGATCACGACGACCGCTCGTGCAAGGAGCCCGGCCATCGGACCGTCGGTGATCGTGACGCCGTAGTCCTCCCCGAAGCTGTCGCGGAACGCCGAGACAGTCGTGACGTTCTCGATGCCCTCCGCGCCACAGAATCGTTTCTGCGCGAACGGCAGATCCTTCGAAACACAAAGCACCGATACGCCACTTCCGGCGGCACGTTCGTTGAAGGTTCGCACGCTCGTCGCACACACAGGTGTATCTACCGACGGAAAGATATTGAGCAGCACGGGCTTATCGCCGAACTGCTCACTGCTGACCTCACCGAGATCTGTACCTATCAGGGCGAAACCGGGGGCCCGCGATCCGACGGCGGGCAGTTCGCCAACCGTGTTGATGGAATTGCCACGCAGCGTTATCTGTGCCATGCGCATAGTCTGTCAAAGCAATCGGACGGTCCTTGGCCGGGGGTGGCGACTCGGAGGTGGAGCGCCAGTGAGCACGTGACTCCGCTTAGGGCGTAATCGCGGCTGATTCACCGCCTCGGATGGGCTTTTTCCTGTCGGTACGCTGGACGCTATGAATGGCGTCTTGCTGGTCCTCATCATCGTTGTCATCGCCGCCATCGGGTTGGCCGTGTACAGCTCCTCTAAGGCCTCGGGCAAGCGCACCGCTGCCTCGTTGGCCGACGCGAAGGCCGATGCCCGTCGGCTCATCGAACGCCTCGGTGGGCAGGTGCTCAACATCACCGGCACCGACGACGCGTCCAAGCAGGCGATGGCCGACGCCTCCGAGCGGTACACCGCCGCCTCGTCGCAGATCGACCAGGCCACTACCGCGCGGCAGGCCGCTCTGGCCAAGGAAAGCGCCATCGAAGGGCTGTACTACGTGCGCGCCGCGCGCACCGCGATGGGCATGGACCCGGGGCCGGAGTTGGAGTCGCTGACCGGACAGCGGTCGGCGGGCACCGTCACCGAAGACCGTCGGATCAACTTCGAGGGCCGCGAAATCGAGGCGTCGCCGACACCGTCGGAGCGCACGCCGAACTACTACCCCGGCGGCCGGGTTGCGGGACGCCCCGTGCCGGGCGGCTGGTACTCGGAGCCGTGGTGGAAGCCAGCCCTTGTGGCCGGCGCGTGGGGCCTTGGATCTGTCCTGCTGTTCGACGCGATGTTCTCGGGTATGCACGGAGTTGATTACGGCGCACAGGGTTTCGAGAGCGGCTACGGCGACGGCTACCAAGACGGCCTGGCGGCCGGACAGGACGGCGGCGGCGACTTCGGCGGGGACGGCGGCGGCGCCGACGCCAGCGGTGTCGACGGGTACAGCGGTGACGGTGGCGGTGGTGGCTGGGACGGTGGCGGCTGGGATGGCGGCGGCGACTTCGGCGGCGGTGACTTCGGCGGCTTCGGCGATTTCTAGCCTGGACGATGGCCGCGTACGTCATCTCCGAAGTCGAGGTGCTCGACGAGGACAGCTTCGAGCAGTACCGCGGCCGCGCTAAGACCTCCATCGAACAGCACGGCGGGCGCTACCTCGTGCGGGCGGTGCTGCCCGAGGCCGCGGAAGGAAATTGGTCCCCGCAGCGACGCCTGGTGATCGTCGAATTCCCCGACATGGACACGCTGCAGCAGTGGTATTCGTCCGAGGCCTACGCGCAGGCGCTCGCCTTCCGAGATCGGGCGCTGAACCGGCGTCTGCTGTTCGTTGACGGGACTTAGAAGCGGCTTTCCAGGCGCGCCGAAATCCCTGCCTCCTGCAGGTCGAGCCTCTCGAGCATGGCCCGCGCGGCTTCGTCCTCGATGCCGCCGGCGTCGCGTTCGACGATCAGCGCGGTCCGTTGCGCCGAAAGCACGTCGCGGTACAGCGCCGCGAAGACTTCGGCGCGCAGCGTGCGCGATTCAGGGTCGGGCATCTCGTCGGCGTCTTGGGAATGCCGGGCGATCGTCAGCCTGATGTTGGCCAGGGTCGCGGTGTCCAACCCAGCAGGCGGGTCGGCGGCGAACCGGGCCAGCACGTCGTCGGCAGCGGTGTGCACGATCTGCTCGGCCTTGCGGGTCTCGGCGTCGTCGGAGATGCGGTCAGCCTCGAATGACGGCCCAAGCCACCGGATCAGCAGCGGCAGCGTCCAGCCCTGCAGCAGCAGTGTGCCCACGCTGACCGCGAACGCGATGGCCTGAATCGTCGCCCGTTCCGGGAACGGCTGTCCGGAGACGGTCATCAGCGGTATGCCCGACGCCGCCGCCAACGTCACCACCCCGCGCATGCCCGTCCAGGACACCACGACGTTTTCCTGCCAGGTCAACAGGCGGCGGTCGATCAGGGTAGACTGCTTGCCTCCGTTGGGTTTTCGAGTGCCGAGCGCGCCGCGCGCACCGACCGTCGGAACTGGCACGCTGAGTCGGGTCTCGACGTGCCGGGACAGCAGGCCGCGGCCGAACATCAAGAACACCCACGCAGGCCGGATCAGCAGCACCACCACCAGCACGACACCGGACGCCAGCGCGACCTCGGTCAGCGACTCGTGCGCCGCGCGCAGATCCTCGAGGACAAACCGCAGCTGCAGTCCGATGTAGGCGAACACGAACGCTTCGAGCATCACGTCGACGGAATTCCACACGTAGCGCTCCTGCAGACGCGTCTGATAACCCGCGTCCACCGCTCCATGGCCCACCACGAATCCGGCGACCACAACCGCCAGCACGCCCGAGGCGTGCAGGTTCTCGGCGGAGATGAACGCCGCGAACGGCACCACCAGACCCTGGATGGTCTCCAGCCCGGGATGCGCGAGGCGGCGGCGGATCCACAACGTGATGTAGCCCAGCGCCGCCCCGACAGCAGTGCCGAGCACGGCGCTGTAGCCGAACAGCAGCAGCGGGTTGGCGATGAACGCCGAGCTGCCCGCGACCTGTGCCACCGCAATGGAGAACAACGACAGCGCCGCCGCGTCGTTGACCAGACTCTCCCCCGTCAGGATCGCCATCACCTTCTTCGGAAGGCCAAGTTTGCGGCCGACCGCGACGGCGGTGACGGCGTCGGGCGGCGCCACCACCGCGCCCAGAATCAGGGCGGTGGCGAATGTCAGCGACGGCACAAGCCAGGAGGCGATGCCTGCGACGGCGAACGCAGTGACGACGACGAGCCCGACACCGAGGCCGAGTATCGGCCGGATGTTACGCAGGAACGTCGGGAACGAGAAGTCCAGCGCCGCCGAGTAGAGCAGCGGCGGCAGCACCACCGACAGCAGCACCTCGGATTCGAGTTCGACGCCGTGGAATTCGGGCGTGAACGACACGGCGAATCCGACGACGACGAGGATGAGTGCCGGTTCGAGGCCACGCCGATGCGCGATGGCCGTAACCATGATCGCGCCGACGACGACAAGGATCAGTTCCACCCGCCGATTGTCGCCGACTTAGCCGTTCCGCGTTGACCTTGCAGGGGCGGTAGCCCCGGGGACGTCAGTGATGCCGACGCCCCCGGGATCAAACAGGTACTTACTCGGCGCCGCCGCCGCTACCGCCTGCACCGCCGCCGCCCGCCGAACCGCCGGACTTGGTCGTGCTCCCTGAACCAGTCTTTCCGCCGTCGCCGTCCTTGCCGGTGTCGCCGGCGCCGCTCTTGCCGCCAGTGCCGCCCGCGCCACCCGTGCCGCCGGTGCCGCCCTTGCCGTCGGGCCCAGAAGCCTTGCCGGTGCCGCCGGTGCCGCCGGTGCCACCCGTGCCACCGGAGCCGCCCGAGCCGCCCGAGCCGCCTGCGCCGACGGTCCCGTTGCCGGACTTGCCCGTCCCGGCCGCGCCGCCGTTGCCGCCCGCACCGCCACTGCCGCCATTTGCGGCCTTGCCGCCGTTGCCGCCGTCGCCGCCTGTGCCGTCGACACTCTTGGCAGGGTCGCCGCTGCTCTTGCCGCCGTTTCCGCCGTCTCCACCGGAGCCACCCGATGCGCCGGTACCACCAGCGCCGCCAGTGCCGCCGGCGCCGCCGTTGCCACCGGTGCCGAACGTTGAGCCGCCTGCGCCGCCTGCGCCGCCGTTGCCGGCCGCCGTTCCGTTGCCACCGTTCGCCGTGGAATCTGCGCCGTTGCCTGCATCGCCGCCCCAACCGCCGTTGGCCGGGTCAACGCCGCTCAGGTCATCGCCGCCGTTGCCGCCGTCACCGCCGTTGCCGCCGTTGGCGAGTGCGTCGCCGCCGTCGCCGCCATAACCGGCGTGGGTGATATCCGTCCCCGCGCCGCCGTCGCCGCCGCGACCGCCGTTACCGCCGTCGGGTCCACCGTCGCCACCGTCGCCACCGAGGCTCCCGGGCTCAACTCCGGGTACGCCCGGGATTCCTGCGCCGCCGTTCTGAAGGCCCACGCCGTCTTGGCCCGGTCCGGCCGCTTTCGATGTCGCCGCGTTGGCGCCGTTGACACCCGGGCCACCGTTACCGCCGCTGCCGCCTGCGCCGCCGTTGCCGATGGAACCAGAGGCGCCGCCCGCGCCGCCGTTGCCGCCTGCGTGCGTGGCGTCGCCGTTGGCTCCGTTGCCGCCTGCGCCACCATTGCCGAACATCGCGCCCTCGCCGCCGTTACCGCCGTCGGCCCCCGCGTCTGTGGGGCTATAGCCGTCGCCGCCGTTGCCGATGAACAGTCCGGCGTTGTGGCCGTCGGGGTGGTCCGCGGTGCCGTCAGCGCCATTGCCGATGAACGTATTCAAGACCGGGATGGCACCGGCGACGTCGAGGAACGGATCCGAGTAGAAGAGCACATCAGTGATGTTGCGGTTCTTGGCCTCGTCGAGATTTGTCAGGCAAGCACCGCCCATAGCGGAACTCATTGCGCACCCGAACAGATCACTAAGGCCGTCAGTCGGGGCGGCCTGCGCTTGAGCGGGATTGACCAACAGCGCCGCGGCGGGAGCGGCCAAGATCATTCCTGCTCCGCCGATCGTTGCCACCGATGCCGCCAGCGGGCGTGTCTTCTTCTGCGCCCGATGTGCACCGGTACCGCGATAGCTGCTGCGCTTGGACAATTGCTAACCCCTTCGAATGGTGTGTCACCAGGCGTCAGCAAACATACCGTAGGACACCAAACTTTCGTCACAAAATGTGCTGTCGGCATTTCGTCGAACAATCCACATTCATATGGTCGGACGACGCATTTGCGGGTTAGCCTTCCAGGATGAGGCGCTGCACTGCAGGTCAGGCGCCATTCCGCAGCCTGCTGAGGCATTCCCCTTGCCCGTCCCCGATGAACCTTCAGTTGAGGACGAAGCGCCTCGTATGGAACCACGCGAACTTATTGACGACATCGTAGGGCAAACCTGACACTACCGCTGACACGTGGGGCACCAGAACAAGTTGCGGCCCTCCAGTTCCGCGGTGCGGACCGCCGTGCCACACACCCGGCACGGCTCGCCGGCCCTGCGATACACGTAGGTGCGTGGCCGGCCGGGCCCGTATGCCGGCAGCCCATGGTCGTCCTCGGGCCGGACGACGACGATCTTCCCGCGCCGGAAGCCGATCTTCATCAACTCAACGAGATCGGTCCACATTGCGTCGAATTCGGCTTCGTCGATGTGGATGCCCGTGCGATACGGGTCGATGCGGTGCCGATACAAGAGTTCGTTGCGGTAGACATTGCCGACCCCGGCGATCACCGTCTGGTCCATCAACAGAGCACCAATAGTCCTGCGGGACTTATTGATTCGCGCCCAGGCCAACGAGCCGTCTGCGTCGCGCCGCAACGGGTCGGGCCCGAGTTTGGCGACCACGTCGGCGACCTCAGGTTCCTCGATGACCTCGCACACTGTCGGGCCGCGTAAGTCGGTGCCGTATTCGGTGCCGATCATCCGCATACGAACCTGACCGACCGGCAGTGGCATCGGCATCGGCACCTCGGTGAAAGTGCCGTAAAGGCCGAGGTGCACATGCACCACGCGGCCGCCGTCGTAGTGGTGAAACAGGTGCTTGCCCCAAGCGGTGGCCTTCTTGAGGACTCGTCCGTTGACGGCCGAGGCGCCGTCGACGAACCTGCCTTGCGGACTCGACACCATCACCGGGGCGCGGCCGAACCGGCGCTGATGCAGCCGGGCCAGCCGGTGCAGCGTGTGCCCTTCGGGCATCCGATCAGGCAGGCGCGCCGGGCACCGGCGGCGCGATGTGGGTCTTCTCGTACTCGGCGAGGATGTCGATACGGCGTTGGTGCCGTTCGGCTTCCGACCATTCGGCGCTGAGGAATGCGTCGATGATCTCCAGCGCTTGCTCGACGGTGTGCATGCGGCCGCCGATGCCCATCACCTGAGCATTGTTGTGTTGGCGGGCCAGCGTGGCGGTCTCGACGCTCCAGGCCAGTGCGCAGCGCACCCCGGGAACCTTGTTCGCCGCGATCTGCTCGCCGTTGCCCGAGCCGCCGATCACGATGCCGAGGCTGCCGGGATCGGCGACGGTCTTCTCCGCGGCGGCGATGCAGAACGCCGGGTAGTCGTCCTCCGCGTCGTAGACGTACGCGCCGCAGTCGATCGGCTCGTGACCGGCCTTCTGCAGATGGTCGATGATGGCCTGCTTGAGTTCGAAGCCCGCGTGGTCAGAGCCCAGGTAGACGCGCATGGCCGACATTCTGGCAGAGCGGCCTTACGGGAATACGACGTAGCTCCTATCGGCTGCAGTCCGACATGAAGATGTTGGTCATCAGCGCCAGTCCACGCGACGACGGCAACTCCCACACTCTCGCGCGGTCGGCCACCGACGGAGCCCGCTGGGCAGGCCACGACGTCGAGCACGTGTTCCTCGACGACTACGTCGACCGCATGCTGGGTAACTGCCGGCGGTGCCGCCGAGTCGAGGACGGCAGCTGCTCGCTCGACGACCGGTACGAAGAGCTGCTGATCGACCACATACTGCCCGCCGATGGGCTGATCTTCGCGATGCCGCTGTACTTCTACGGGATGCCGGCCCGGCTGAAGACGGTGTTCGACCGGCTGTTCTGCTACACCGCGAACAGCGCACCCATACAGGACAAAGTGGTCAGCGAGATCATGGACAAGCGAGTCGGCGTGCTGATCTCCTGCGAGGAGAGTTACGTCGGCGCGACACAAGGCGTCATCGCCCAGTTTCAAGAACTCACTCGTTATCTGCGCCAGGAATTGGTCGGCGTGGTCGTCGGCAATGCGAATAGCCGCGGCGAGATCGTCCGGGATCCCAGCGACCCGTTGTCGTGCGCACGGGACCTCGGCGCAAGGCTCTTCGACATCCGTATCACCGACTACCGACTGGATACCGAGCGGTCCAACCGGGTGTGGGAGCAACCGGCTTAAGTACCCGATTTCTGCACCATGGCTGTGATCAGCCCCCAATCACGACCCTGGTGCAGAAATCGCGAGCCTGAAGTCAGTCGAACGTCGGCGGCTCGGTCCGGCTGCGCTTGAGCTCCCAGAAGTGGGGATAGGACGCGAACGTCACCGACGCGTCCCACAGCTTGCCGGCTTCCTCGCCGCGCGGGACTTTCGAAAGCACCGGGCCGAAGAATGCGACGCCGTTGACGTGGATGGTCGGGGTGCCGACGTCGTCGCCGACCGGGTCCATGCCCTCGTGGTGGCTCCTGCGAAGCGCCTCGTCGTACTTATCGGTGTCGGCCGCCTCGGCCAGCTCGGCCGGCAGACCGACCTCCTCGAGGGACTCCTTAATGACTTTGGAAAAATCGGAGTCGAAGTCTCGGTAGCTGTTGTTGTGGATCCGGGTGCCCATCGCGGTGTACAGCGGCGCCAGAATCTCGGGGCCCTTGGCCTGCTCGGCGGCGATGGCCACGCGCACCGGCTTCCACGCCTGCTTGAGACCTTCGCGGTACTGCTCGGGCAGGTCTTCCTTGTTCTCATTGAGCACCGCCAGGCTCATGACGTGGAAGTTGACCTCGATATCGCGCACCTTCTCGACCTCGAGGATCCAGCGCGAGGTGATCCAGCACCACGGGCACAGCGGGTCGAACCAGAAATCCGCAACAGACTTTTCGGGCATTCCTGCGTGGTCCTCTCGTATGAAGGTCAGCGATCCGTTCAGCACAACTATGCCCGGGGGCCCAGCTGTTCCCCGCTGCCACGACTTCCTGGTGGTCGCCACATAGGACACGCATAGTGTGCAAACGGTTATACAAGCGTGTTGTCGATGTGACTGTTGTGAATCAGTGTTACTTCCGTGATTAAAGCGAAACGCATTGTCCCCATGGCCTTGGTCGGGGTCGCGACAGCGGTAACGCTCGCGGCGCCGGCGTCCGCCGACCCGACTACCGACAACAACTTCCTCGGTGCCCTGACCAACGCCGGCATCGGCTACAACGATCCGGCAAGCACCCAACAACTCGGACAGTCGATCTGCCCGATGCTGGTCGAACCGGGCAAGAACATGGCGTCGATCTACTCGACCGTCTCCAACAACGGCATCAACCCAGCGATGGCGTCGTTCTTCACCGGCATCGCGATATCGATGTACTGCCCGTCCATGATGTCCTCGATCGGAAACGGCACATTCTTGAACCAACTGAGCGGACTGAACGGCCTCGGTGGGCTCACCGGGATGGGGATACCGGGGCTGTAGCGGGCCGCTTCGGGGCGCGGCCGATAAGTTGGACGCGTGGCACTCCCCAACCTGACCCGCGAGCAGGCCGCCGAACGCGCCGCCCTCGTCACCGTCGACAACTACCGCATCGCCCTGGACCTCACCGACGGTGAGGGTAAGCCTGGCGAAGACACCTTCCGTTCGGTTACCACGGTTCAATTCGAGGCGTTGGCCGGCGCCGACACCTATATCGACATCGCCGCCGCCTCGATCCGCAGCGCCACCCTCAACGGCCGCGACATCGATGTGTCCGGATACGACGAGTCGACTGGCATCGCGCTGCGCGGTCTGTCCGAGCGCAACGTCCTCGTCGTCGAAGCCGACTGCCGATACTCCAACACCGGAGAGGGTCTGCACCGGTTCGTCGATCCGGTCGACGACGAGGTGTACCTGTACTCGCAATTCGAAACCGCCGATGCCAAGCGCATGTTCGCCTGCTTCGACCAGCCTGACCTGAAGGCCACATTCGACATCATGGTGGCCGCGCCGCTGAACTGGCGAGTCATCTCCAACGGCGCGAGCGGGCACGTGCACGGCGAGGGCGATGCACACGTGCATACCTTCGTCACCACGCCGCGCATGAGCACCTATCTCGTCGCGCTGATCGCCGGCCCGTACGCGCACTGGAGTGACACCTATTCCGACGAACACGGCGAGATCCCGCTGGGCTTGTACTGCCGCGAATCGCTGGCCGAGTTCATGGACCACGAACGGCTCTTCACTCAGGCCAAGCAGGGATTCGGGTTCTACCACAACAACTTTGGCGTCCCCTACGCGTTCGGCAAGTACGACCAGTTGTTCGTTCCGGAATTCAACGCCGGCGCGATGGAGAACGCAGGCGCGGTGACGTTCCTTGAGGACTACGTCTTCCGCAGCAAGGTCACGCGGGCGTCCTACGAGCGGCGCGCCGAAACGGTGCTGCATGAGATGGCGCACATGTGGTTCGGCGACTTGGTCACCATGCAGTGGTGGGACGACCTGTGGCTCAACGAGTCATTCGCGACCTTCGCGTCCGTGCTGTGCCAGGCCGAGGCGACCGAGTACACCGAGGCGTGGACGACCTTCGCCAACGTCGAGAAGTCGTGGGCCTACCGTCAGGACCAGCTTCCGTCGACGCATCCGGTCGCCGCCGACATCCCCGACCTGCATGCCGTCGAGGTGAACTTCGACGGCATCACCTACGCCAAGGGCGCGAGCGTGCTCAAGCAGCTCGTCGCCTACGTCGGGCTCGAGGAGTTCCTGTCCGGTCTGCGGGACTACTTCCGCGATCACGCATTTGGCAACGCGACGTTCGGCGACCTGCTCGGAGCGCTGGAGAAGGCTTCCGGCCGCGACCTTTCCGGCTGGGGACAGCAGTGGCTCAAGACCACGGGGCTCAACACGCTGCGTCCCGACTTCGATGTCGACGCCGACGGGCGGTTCACCCGCTTCGCGATCGCTCAGAGTGGCGCGCAGCCAGGCGCGGGTGAGACCCGCGTGCACCGCCTTGCGGTCGGAATCTACGACGACGACGGCAGCGGCAAGCTGGTCCGCAGCCACCGCGAGGAGCTTGACGTCGAAGGTGAGACCACGGATGTCCCTGCACTGCAAGGAGTTTCCCGAGGCAAGCTGATCCTCGTCAACGACGACGATCTGACGTACTGCTCGCTGCGCCTTGACCCCGAATCGTTGCAGACCGCGCTCACCCGCATCGCCGACATCGCCGATCCACTACCCGCGCACGCTGGCGTGGTCGGCGGCGTGGGAAATGACGCGCGAGGCCGAACTGAAGGCTCGCGACTTCGTCTCACTGGTCGCCGCTGGCGTGCACGCCGAAACCGAAGTCGGAGTGGCGCAACGCCTGCTCATGCAGGCTCAGTCCGCCCTCAACTCCTACGCAGATCCTGAGTGGGCCTCCACCCAAGGCTGGCCGGCGTTTGCCGACCGGCTTCTCGAGTTGGCCCGCAGCCGCCGAGGCCGGGTCAGACCACCAGCTGGCCTACGTCAACGCGTTGTGCGGTTCGGTGCTGTCAACCGATCACGTGAAGGTTCTGACCGACCTGCTCGACCGCGAGCCCGCCGACCTCGGTCTTGCGGGTCTCGAAGTCGACACGGACCTGCGCTGGCGCATCGTCACGGCGCTGGCCGCGGCGGGCGCGATCGACGCCGACGGCACGGATTCACCGTTCATCGACGCCGAGGCGCAGCGGGACCCGACCGCGGCGGGCCAACGGCACGCCTTGGAGGCGTCCACGGCGCGACCCCAGCCTGCGGTCAAGGAATCGGCCTGGGAAGAGGTGATCGAGGACGACACGCTGCCCAACACCACCGCACGATCGATGGTCGGCGCATTCGCGCGGCCCGGCCAGCACGAGCTGCTGGAGCCGTTCAGCGCCAAGTACTTCGCCGCGATCTCAGGTGTCTGGGAGCGACGTTCGAGCGAGGTCGCGCAGACCGTCGTCATCGGGCTGTATCCGTCGTGGGATGTCAGCCAGGCCGGCCTGGACGCGGCCGATCGTTTCCTGGCCGACCCGGACGTGCCGCCGTCGCTGCGCAGACTGGTGCTCGAGGGCCGCGCGGGTGTCGAGCGGGCAATAAGGGCGCGCGCCTTCGACGTCAGTTGACATGTCGCCCATACGCTATTGCGATGGTGGTCAGCCGCAGTCGTAGGGCACGGGCCGCCCGTAAGCGAAAGCGCCGTGTGAACGCAGTCGTCAACGACCTCACAAGCGAGCAGTGGGCGGCCTTGAAGGAAGCCTGGCAAGGCTGCGCCTACTGCGGCGCGACGGACGGACCCTTGCAACGCGACTGCGTGATGGCGATCTCTCGAGGCGGGCGATACACCGTCGACAACGTGGTGCCCGCCTGCGCTTCCTGCAATACGAGCAAGTGCAATGACGAAGTCACCAGTTGGATGCGCCGCAAGCGGCTCGATGAGCGCATGTTCCTGACGCGCTACGTCGAGATCCGTGCGGCGCTCGCCGCGCAGGTGGGGGCCTAGCGTCAGGGTGCGGAGACGCCGGCGCTGAGCACCCGGACGGCGCTGATCAGGCCGTCCATCAGGTTGCCCTCTTTGAACGACGCAGCGGCCGCCGAGACTCCCAGTGGTGCGGACTCCTCGATGCCACGGCCCTTGACCTCGCTGCCGTAAACCACCTCGATCGCGCGCTGGTTCGGCGACACCGCAAGCAGCACTGCGTTATCCGGCGTCGGCACCTTGGCGAGGATGTCGCGCGCCGTGGCAGCGGTGTCCTCACCGAGGTCGCCGAGGTACACCGCGAAGCGGGCCTTGGCCGCGCGCGAGCCGTACTTCAACGCGTCGTCGAGGAAGACGAGATCCTTTACAGGGAACGGATAGGTGACCGACACGTCGCCGGGCTCGGTGACCCCCGAGACCCGTCCGCTGGAGGTGACGACGAATCCGCGCGGCAGCTCAGCTAGTTCGGTCGACGCGACGGTCGCAACTTCACCACTTGCCACTGGCTCCGCCTCCTACCGTGAAGTGTGATCCGTGGCCACCGTGGCCATGGTCAGCGGGTTCGTCTGACGCCCACAGGATCGGATCGTGCGTCCAGGACTCGGACAGCTTGTAGGTCGCCGGATGCGGGCCCTTACGGTTCTTGCCGATGACCCAGATCAATGCGATCAACGCCAGCGTGATGGCCAGCGGAACCCCTCCGAGAAGGGAATGAGTAAGTGCGGTGCTCACGTCGGAAACCGTAACCTAAGCCGCACTCAGGCCGCGCCCTCACCCAGGTATCTCACCCAGGCCGGGTCGAGTTCTTTGACGGACGACAGCAACCGCCAGTGCTGCCCCTTCGGCGGCACCGGCACTGAGCGCAACGTCCAGCCCAGCTCGGCGAGCAACCGGTCGGCCTTGCGGTGATTGCATGTCGAGCAGGCCGCCACGCAGTTCTCCCACGTGTGGTCACCGCCGCGGCTGCGCGGCACCACGTGGTCGACAGTATCGGCCTTGGCTCCGCAGTAGGCGCAGCGAAACCGGTCCCGATGCATCAGTGCGGCCCTGGTCATCGGGATCCGTGCCCGATACGGCACCCGGACGTACGAATGCAGCCGGATCACCGACGGCACCGTGATCGACCTGCTGGCCGAGTGGATCACGGGGCCGTTCGGATCGTCGTGCACGACGGTCGCCTTGCCGCACATAAGCATGATGACCGCCCGCCTCATCGGCAGAGCGGTCAACGGTTCGTACGTGGAATTGAGGAGCAGCACACGACGGCGCCCCCAGATGGAGCCGTCGTGGGTCGTACTCGGTGGATGAGTGTCGACGCTGTGCAGCACCCGCGTCTGGGCATGGGGCATGGCGACCCCAGATAAGCCCGCCGCGGCCCCGTGATGCCGGTGGCCGTGGCTCTTCTTGCGATGCGCCATACGTCCTCCGACCGATAGTCCACCATGGATTGCTGTCGATCGCATAACAAATTCGTTCGTGTCCGCAGGTCAGTCCCGTGAACATACGGTGACGCGACCAGCTGACCGGGGCCTTCGCGGTGCACAGGCACAATGGTGCCCGTGACACAGCCGGAGCAGTCGTTCTATGACGTGGTGGGCGGCCACGACACCTTCAACTCAATCGTGTCGCGGTTCTATCAGCTGGTCCGCGAGGACGAGATCCTGCGCCCGATCTACCCCGAGGACGATTTCGACGGCGCGGAGCAACGGTTGCGGATGTTCCTCGAGCAGTACTGGGGCGGCCCGCGGACCTATTCCGATCAGCGCGGCCACCCCAGATTGCGGATGCGCCACGCCCCGTTCCGGATCGGCTACATCGAGCGCGACGCATGGCTGCGCTGCATGCACACCGCGATCGCGGAGATAGACTCGCAGACGCTCGACGACGAGCACCGCACGGAATTGTTGGCCTACCTGGAGATGGCCGCACACTCGATGGTGAACTCGCCCTTCTGATGACAGCAACCTGGTGGTCGCGCGCGCTGTTCTATCAGGTGTACCCGCGGTCTTTCCGTGACAGCGATGGTGACGGCGTCGGCGATCTCGACGGGGTCACCGCCAAGCTGGACTACCTCAAGGCGCTCGGCGTCGACGCGATCTGGCTCAATCCTGTGATGGTCTCGCCGATGGCGGACAACGGCTACGACGTGGCCGACCCGCGCGACGTCGACCCGCTGTTCGGCGGGATCGACGCGCTGGACCGGCTGACGGACGCCGCTCATCGGTTGGGCATGAAGGTGACGATGGACCTGGTGCCCAACCACACCAGCTCCGCGCACCCGTGGTTCCAGGCCGCACTGGCCGCCAGCCCCGGCAGCGATCAGCGTGAGCGTTACATCTTCCGCGACGGCACCGGCACCGGCGGCATTCATCCCCCGAACAACTGGGTGTCGATATTCGGCGGCCCCGCATGGACCCGTGTCATCGAGGCCGACGGCAACCCCGGCCAGTGGTATCTCCATTTGTTCGACGCCGAGCAGCCGGACCTGAACTGGGACAACCCCGAGGTCTTCGAGGACCTCGAGAAAACGTTGCGATTTTGGCTGGAGCGCGGCATCGACGGGTTCCGGATCGACGTCGCGCACGGCATGGCCAAGCCGCCGGGGCTACCCGACATGGAGGTCATCAAGGCCGAGGTGCTCCTCGCCGACATGGATGACGACCCACGCTTCAACAACGACGGCGTTCACGAGATCCACCGGCAGATCCGCAGGGTGTTCAACGACTACCCAGACGCCGTCGCCATCGGCGAGGTGTGGGTGTACGACAACGAACAGTTCTCCCGGTATGTCCGGCCCGATGAGCTGCACCTCGGTTTCAACTTTCGGCTGCTGCGGGCGGACTTCGATGCGGCCGACATCCGCGGGGCCATCGACAACTCCTTGGCCGCAGCGGCGCTCGCGGATGCGACACCCACCTGGACGCTGGCCAATCACGACGTCGACCGCGAACCGACCCGCTACGGCGGTGGGCAGATCGGGCTTGCCCGCGCTCGCGCGATGGCGCTGACGATGCTCGCGCTGCCGGGCGCCGTGTTCATCTACAACGGCGAGGAACTCGGACTTCCGAACGTCGAGCTGCCAGACGAGGCGCTGCGTGACCCGGTGTGGGAACGATCGGGGCACACCAGGCGCGGACGCGACGCCAGCCGTGTGCCGATGCCGTGGGAGGGTGACGCTCCCCCATTCGGCTTCTCCACGAATCGCGACACCTGGCTGCCCCTTCCACCGGAGTGGGCGGAGTTGACGGTGGACGAGCAGCTGGCCGACTCCGACTCGACGCTGTCGTTCTTCCGTCGCGTGATCGAATTGCGCCGCGACCGACGAGAATTCGGCGGTTCGGCGGTCGAATGGCTCGACTCTCCTGCCGGCGCGCTGGTGTTCCGGCTCAGCAGTGGATTGGTGTGCGCGCTCAACGCCGGCCCCCGTGCGATGGCCCTGCCTGACGGAGAGCTGCTGTTGGCGAGCGGCCCGCTGGTGGACGGCAGGCTGCCGCCGAACACCGCCGCCTGGCTGGTCTAAGCCGATTTGTGTGCAGAAAGGAGCCCTGAGCGCTCCCGAACGTACACAAATCACTGTTACCGCAAGACCAGCGCGGGGTCGCCGCGGCGGCGGTACACCGAGCCGAAGCGCGCGTCGATACGTAGCCAGGTTGGAAGCGCGCGCACCCGCACAATCTCGTCGGCGGTGACGGTCTGCGGATCCAGACCCGCGGCCTCCGACTGCGGCAGGAAACCCATTGCGGTCAAGGCGAATACGCAGCGCATCGGGATGCCGATACTGGTGTCCCCTGCGCTGACCGCGACGACCTCCTGATCCAGCAACGACGCGGGCGGCCCGTGCGAGCTGGAGTGTTCCTTGGCAAGGGCAACCCCGCGCTGAGCCAGGTCGAGCACGACACGAGCCGGTACGTCGTCGAGGTGGACGAAGCCGTTCTCGGGCGGCAGTGCCCCGCGCCACGCCGAGTCCATCTGAAATCCCGGATCCACGTAGCCGCTGCGGTCCATCGCCGTCAGCCCTGCTATGAGCGCGTCCGCACCCGCGCATAGGTCGGCGGGCCGAATCCGTCCGCCGACTACCCGGCTGGCCAGCACGTCGAAACCGGTTGCCACCCAGGCGACCACAAGACCGCCGCCCCGCTCACGCAGCCGCACGACGGCGGCGTCGTCGAGGCGCAATGCTCGTTCGGTGAACGTCTCCAAGTCCTCGCGGTGTGTGGCGTCGTCGAGCCAGATACCGCGTTCGGGTTCGGTCATCGCATCCAGTGCTGGAGATACTCACGCTGCTCGGGCGAAAGCCGTTCCAGCCGTTGCTCCTTGATGTGGACGGCAGCTAGTTGCGTCTCGGCGATCACCGACGGCTTGGTGTCCGGTGTTGCGTGTGCCGGGCGCACCTCATAGCCGATCGTGAAGTCGACCGCGCGCACCCGTTTGGACCACATCGTCACCTGCAGCGGCGAGTCCACCAGCCGCAGCTGCCCCTTATAGGAGATGTGGACGTCTGCGATCAGCAGACCGATCGTTGTGATGTTCGCACCGAAAGGCTCACGCAGAAAAGGGATTCTGGCCTCTTCAAGGATGGTGACCATCGTGGCGTGGTTGACGTGCTGATACATGTCGATGTCCGACCACCGCACATGCACTGGCGCAACAAACCCTGTGGTCACCCCGTTTGTCCTGTCCCACTCGTTCGCGTCATGCTTCGGATCTGCCGCGCCGCCACCGACAGCGTCGCCAGGTCGAGTTCGCCGCTTTCGTAGATCTCAGTCAGCGTGCGCTGCGCCCGGCTGACGCGGGAGCTGTTGGTCGTCTCCCACTCGGCGATCTTCTCCTCGCCGCTCTCGTCGGGCTCACCTACCGCGAGCACGTCGAAACAGAGCGCCCGCAGCGAACCGTAGATATCGTCGCGAATCGCCAAGCGGGCCAACGAATGCCAGCGGTCGTCGCGAACCAGCCTGGAGACCGCGGTGAGCAGGCCGTCCGTGCCGAGGCGATCCATCAGCGCGAAGTAGGTGTCGGCGACTTCGGCGGGATCGCGGTCGATGATGTCGGCGATGTCGATCACGTCGAGCAGGCTGTATTGGTAAAGCCCGGTCGTGACGGTGTAGGCAAGCTCGGACGAGACGCCGTGCGAGCTGTACTCACGGGCTTCCTTCTCGACGATGGCCTTGTCATCACCGCGCAGCCACTCCGACATCCGCGGCGTCAGCACGCGGACTTTCTCCGCGAACCGGTTGATCTCGGCGCCTACCGCAAGCGGCTGGGGTCGGTAGTTCAGCAGCCAACGTCCCGCGCGGTCGATGAGCCGACGCATATCGAGGGTCATGCGATCCGAGACCGCGACCGATACGTCCGCGGCGCGAATCTGACGCCATACTTCGCCGATTCGGAAGATCGCGTCCGTCGCTACGTAGCTGCGCACAGCGTCGACCGGCCCAACACCGACGTCTTCGGAGATCCGGTAGGCGTAGGAGATCCCGCTGGTGTCGACGAGGTCGTTGACCAGCATGGTGGTGACGATCTCCCGGCGCAGCTGATGTTGGCGGATGTCGTTGGCGAACTGGTCACGCAGGGTGGACGGGAAGTACCACGGCAGCCGGGAGGCGAACGCGTCCTGGTCGGGCAGGTCGCTGGCGAGCAACTCATCCTTCAGCGCCAGCTTCACGTGAGCCATCAGTGTCGCGAGTTCCGGTGATGTCAAACCGATTCCGGCTTCGGTCCGGCGCCCGATCTCCTTCTCCGACGGCAACGCCTCGAGCTCACGGTTGAGCCCGTGGTCCTTGACCAGGTCCTTGATCATCCGCGCATGCACGGGCAGCAGGCTGGCGGCGTTGGCGCGGCTGGTGCCCATCAGATCGTTTTGATCCTCATTGTCAGACAACACCAACTGGCCGACCTCGTCGGTCATCGACACCAGCAGCGCGGTCCGGTCCTCGGCTCTGACCTTGCCCGCGGTCACCAGCGAGTCGATGAGGATCTTGATGTTGACCTCATGGTCGGAGCAATCAACACCGGCCGAGTTGTCCAGTGCGTCGGTGTTGCAACGGCCGCCAGCCAGGCAGAACTCGATGCGACCCAACGAGGTCAAACCCAGGTTCCCGCCTTCGCCGATCACCTTCGCGCGCACCTGGTTTCCGTTTACCCGGACAGGATCGTTGGCGCGGTCACCGACGTCGGCGTCCGACTCCGTCTCCGCTTTGACGTAGGTGCCGATTCCGCCGTTGAACAAGAGGTCGGCCGGCGCCTTCAGGATCGCCTTCATCAGCGCCGGCGGCGTCAACTCCTCGATGCTCTCAGCGATGCCCAGCGCGGCGCGGATCTGCTGGCTGATCGGGATGGACTTCTGCTCGCGGCTGTACACCCCGCCGCCCTCGCTGATGAGCGACTTGTCGTAGTCCTCCCAGCTGGACCGCGGCAGATCGAAGAGTCGCTTGCGCTCATCCCACGATGTCGCGGCGTCGGGAATGGGGTCGATGAAGATGTGTCGGTGATCGAACGCGGCCAACAGTCGGATGTGGTTGGACAGCAGCATGCCGTTGCCGAAGACGTCGCCGCTCATGTCGCCGACGCCCACCACGGTGAAGTCCTCCGTTTGGGTATCGACGCCCATCTCGCGGAAGTGACGCTTGACGGCCTCCCACGCACCCTTGGCGGTGATGCCCATCGCCTTGTGGTCGTACCCGACAGAGCCGCCGGACGCGAACGCGTCGCCGAGCCAGAAGCCGTACGACGCGGCGACCTCGTTGGCGATGTCGGAGAACGTCGCGGTGCCTTTGTCGGCGGCTACCACGAGGTAGGCGTCGTCACCGTCGCGGCGCACCACATTGGGTGGAGTCACCACGTTGCCGGTGGCCTTGTCCACGTTGTCGGTGAGGTCCAGCAGTCCCGCGATGAACAGCTTGTAGCAGGCCACCCCCTCGTTGCGTTGGGCGTCGCGATCCGCGGCGATGTCACCGGTGGAAATCGGTGGTGATTTGACGACGAAGCCGCCCTTGGCTCCCACCGGGACGATCACCGCGTTCTTCACGGCCTGCGCCTTGACCAGGCCGAGAATTTCGGTGCGGAAGTCCTCCTTGCGGTCCGACCACCGCAGGCCGCCGCGCGCCACAAACCCAAACCGCAGATGCACACCCTCGACGCGCGGCGAGTACACGAAGATCTCGAACCGGGGCCGCGGCAGTGGCAGTTCGTCGATGAGCCCAGGGTTGAGCTTGACCGACAGCACGTTCTGCTCACGGGCCGAATCCGGGCTGCTGACAAAGTAATTGGTCCGCAATGTGGCCTGGATCATCGACGCAAATGCGCGTAGCACGCGATCGGTGTCGAGGCTGACCAGTGCATCGATGTCTGCCGCCACAGCGGCGGCGGCCGCCTGCGCGGCACTGCGCCGTTCCTCGTCGGAGGGCTTCGGGTCGAACAACGCCTGGAACAACTCGATCAACGACCGCGCGGTGCCTGCGTTGCCGTTGATCACGGCTTCGATGTGGGACTGGCTGTACGGAAAACCCGCCTGCCGCAGGTATTTCGCGTACGTGCGCAGCACCGCGACCTGCTGCCAGGTCAGGCCTGCACGCAGCACCAGTTCGTTGAAGCGATCGATCTCGGCGCGACCGTGCCAGATCGCAGTGACTGCGTCAGCGAACCGTTCGGCCATCGCCACCCGCTCCGGCCCCGCCGGCGGCGTCGGGATATCGGGGTGCGGCGAAATCTTGAACTGGTAAATCCAGACCGGCAATCCGTCGGTGCGGGTCACGGTGAACGGTCGCTCCTCGAGCACAACCACACCCATCGACTGCAGCATCGGCAGCAGTTGACTCAGTGACGCCGACCGTCCACCCAGATACCAGGTTAGCTGCGCGACCCCGTCCTGGCCGCGGTCGCCGAGCACCAGTTTGACCGTATTGTCCTGCAGCCCTTCGATGATCGCGATGTCTTTGATCGCGTCCATTGGCGCGAAAGCCTGCTTATAGACCTCCGGGAATGCCGCCGCATACTGTTCGGCCGTGGCCTGGGTAATGGAGCCGGTCTTCACCGCGCCCATCAGTCGGTCGCCCCACGTCCTGGCGGCCTCGGTGAGCAGGTCCTGGATCCGGGCCTCGTTCTCGAGTGAGACGTCGATGTCCTGCTGACGGGACCCTTCGGGTAGCCGAACCGTGAAATGCACTACGGCCCAAGGTGATTCGCTGACTCGCGCGGCGTAGTCGATGCTCACGCCGCCCAGCTCCCGGACCAGGATGTCCTGCATCTCCAGCCGCACCGCGGTGGTGTAGCGGTCGCGAGGGAGATACACCAGGCACGATACGAAGTGTGCGAGTTGGTCGGCGCGCATGAAAAGCAGCGTGCGGCGCCGCGAACCGAGATCGACCACCGCCATCGCCATGTCCAGCAGCTCCTTGGCGGAAAGCGCGAAGAGCTCCGACCGCGGAATGGTCTGGATGATGTCCAGCAGTAGCTGGCCCGGATGGCTCGGATCGCGATGCGCCATCGCGAGCGCGTCATTGACGCGGCGTGAAATCAGCGGGATCTCAAGCACATTGGCGTTCATCGCGGCGACCGTGAACAACCCGACGAAGCGGTGCTCGATCGCCGTCCCACCGACCCGTTCGCGGACCACCACGATGTATGGATAGGCGCCGTAAC
Organism: uncultured Actinomycetota bacterium; assembly: GCA_963766465.1. Classification (GTDB taxonomy): domain Bacteria; phylum Actinomycetota; class Actinomycetes; order Mycobacteriales; family Mycobacteriaceae; genus Mycobacterium. Next base: position 115,681 of record CAVXZT010000004.1, on the reverse strand, counting down.
GCAGGAAGCTGGGTATGGTGGCCTGCGCCAGCACCAGCAGATCGTCGTTGTTCGTGAGTTGCGGGAGCACGTCGGTGCGCAGTCGCAGCACGCCGAGACGACTGGACGGATCGACCGAGGATTGACCGTCGCCGACCTGGCAGCGCTGGTAGCCCAGCAGCACGAAGTGTCCGTCGGCCAGCCAGCGCAGCAGGCCCGCGACGTCCTTGCGGTCGGAGCCCGGGAATCTGCCCTCATGATCGGAGTCGAGTTCTGCGGCGAGGCTGCGCAGCATGGCCGCCATCGAGGTGGAGTCCAAGGCCACCTGGCGGGCGTCGGCCAGGACGCTGGGCAGCAGGCGCTTGACCTCCTCCAGCGCCTTGGGGTCACACGAGTCGGCGAGCTGCACGTGGATCCAGGTCTCGTCGATTCCGTCACCGAAAGGGGCGTCGGACGCCGGCTCGATCGCCAGCAGGTCCCCGCTGGGCCCGCGCCGCACTCGGAACACCGGGTTCATGATGGCCTTGTAGGCCACTCCGAGCCGGTGCAGCAGCACGGTGACGGAGTCCATCAGCATCGACGCGTTGTCGGTGACGATCTGCAGCGCTGGGCCGAATCCTCCTGGGTCGTCCTCGCCGTAGACGGCAACCCGGGTGTCGCCGAAGGATCGGTGCAGACCGAGTCGGAGCTGGGCCTCCACCAGGGCCGGCGACGTCAGCCTGCCCAGCGCCCTCCGGTCCACCGGCGCGGTCACCGCCGAGTCGGCCCCTGGCGCATCACCGTGAGGCCCGCGATAGGTCGCCATGTAGGCCCGTGCAAGCCGGACGATCGTGTCCTGACTCAGCGGCGGCGAGGTAAATCCGTCGACGCCTGTGCCCGTCCCCGGGTTGACCTCCATCACACCGCTCCTACCCACGCCTGCGTGCCGGCGCTGGCACGCAAACCGACATTAGTCGCGCGTGAGCCGGCGGTGGGTCACCCTGTGCGGACGGGCCGCATCGATACCAAGTCGTTCCACTTTGTTTTCCTCATAGCCGGCGAAGTTGCCCTCGAACCAGAACCATTTGGCCTCGTTGTCGTCGTCGCCCTCCCACGCGAGGATGTGCGTGCAAGTGCGATCCAGGAACCAGCGATCGTGGGAGATGACCACGGCGCAGCCCGGGAAGTTCTCAAGCGCATTCTCCAGCGAGCTCAGGGTTTCGACGTCAAGGTCGTTGGTCGGCTCGTCGAGCAGGATCAGGTTGCCGCCCTCCTTGAGTGTGAGCGCCAGGTTGAGCCGGTTGCGTTCACCGCCGGACAGCACGCCGGCCGGTTTCTGCTGGTCAGGACCCTTGAAACCGAATGCGGAGACATAGGCCCGCGACGGGATCTCGTTCTGGCCGACCTCGATGTAGTCCAGCTTGTCGGAGACAACCTCCCAGACCGTCTTCTTGGGGTCGATGCCTGCGCGGCTCTGGTCGACGTAGCTGAGCTTGACGGTCTCTCCGACCTTCACGATGCCGCTGTCGGGCTGCTCGAGACCGACGATCGTTTTGAACAACGTGGTCTTACCGACACCGTTGGGGCCGATGACGCCGACGATGCCGTTGCGAGGCAGCGTGAACGACAGGTCCTTGATGAGGGTGCGCCCCTCGAAGCCCTTGTCGAGATGCTCAACCTCGACAACGACGCTGCCGAGGCGCGGCCCCGTCGGGATCTGGATCTCCTCGAAGTCGAGCTTGCGGGTCTTCTCGGCTTCGGCGGCCATCTCCTCGTAGCGGCCCAACCGGGCCTTGCTCTTGGCCTGCCGGGCCTTGGCGCCCGACCGGACCCAGGCGAGTTCGTCCTGCAGCCGCTTCTGCAGCTTGGCGTCCTTGCGGCCCTGGACGGCGACACGCTCGGCCTTCTTCTCCAGGTAGGTCGAGTAGTTGCCCTCATATGGGTAGGCGCGGCCGCGGTCGAGCTCCAGAATCCACTCCGCCACGTTGTCGAGGAAGTACCGGTCGTGGGTGACGGCCAGGATCGCGCCCTTGTATTCCGCGAGGTGCTGTTCGAGCCACAGCACGCTCTCGGCGTCGAGGTGGTTGGTGGGCTCGTCGAGCAGCAGCAGGTCGGGCTTGGACAGCAGCAGCTTGCAGAGCGCCACGCGGCGCCGCTCACCGCCCGACAGGTGGGTGACGGGCTCGTCGGGCGGTGGGCAGCGCAGTGCGTCCATCGCCTGCTCCAGCTGGGAGTCGATGTCCCATGCATCGGCGGCGTCCAGTTCCTCCTGCAGATGGCCCATCTCCTCCATCAGCTCGTCGGTGTAGTCGGTGGCCATCAACTCGGCGACCTCGTTGTAGCGGTTGAGTTTGGCCTTGATGGCCACGCCGTCCTCGACGTTCTCGCGCACCGTCTTTGTCTCGTCGAGCTGGGGCTCCTGCTGCAGGATGCCGACCGAAGCGCCTGGCTGTAGCAGGGCGTCGCCGTTGTTGGGGGTGTCGAGTCCGGCCATGATCCGCAAGACGCTCGACTTACCGGCCCCGTTGGGGCCGACGACGCCGATTTTCGCGCCTGGAAGGAAGTTCAGGCTGACGTCGTCAAGGATCACCTTGTCGCCGTGCGCCTTGCGGACCTTCCGCATCGAATAGATGAATTCGGCCATTGCCGTGGTGTTGCCTTTCGCGAGTCTTTGGTGATTCCCGCCGACCATCGTAGGCGTGGCCACGTCGGCGAAGCCGACCAGAGCAGCCTCAGCTGCCTATGCGGACAGGGGTAGCGCCCCCTCGCCGACGGCCTCGTTGTCGTCGGTTGCGCCGTCGACTTCGGTCTCCACCTCGGGCTCGTCGGCCGATGGGGCGGCGTCCCTGGGGGCACCCGTCTTCTCGATGATGCGCACGATCGACCGCGACAGATCCGGCCCGACTGACGTCGCGCGCATCTCCAGCGACGAGCGCCGGTTTCCGTCGCGATCCTCGTATTCGCTGGTGTAGACGTGACCCACGACGATCACCGGGTCGCCCTTGCGCAACGCCGCACCGACGCCGGTGACCAGCCTGCCCCAGCAATTGACGGTGACGAACAGCGAGTTGCCGGCCTCCCAGTTGCCGCCCGCCGTGCGGCGGCGCGAGTTGCTGGCCACGCGGAACTTGATGACCTCCTGGTCGCCGACTCTGCGACCGTGTGGGTCGTTGACGATATTGCCGACGACGGTGATGGGCGTCTCAAACATTGCTAATTCCTCTCATTTCACCTGACTGCGACGCGCGTCGCACAGCCATTGACCGCCGCGGTTCCGACAGCGCCACCCGACGAATCCCTGCTCGCCGACAAGCCTGTGGATGAAGTGAGCACTGTGGATCGTCTGCCCCTAGGTTGTTCGGCATGACCGTTTGGATCAGTCGCCGGCCCGACTCAGAGGTGGCGGCAGAGCTGGAAACGAGTCGCGGCCCGCTGGCTGGTGTGCGGCTCGCGGTGAAGGACAACGTCGACGTGGCCGCACTGCCCACCACCGCCGGGTGCCCGGAGTTCACACATACACCCGGCGGTGATGCCGCGGCGGTGGTCGCATTGCGAGCCGCAGGCGCCGTCGTCGTCGGCAAGACCAACCTCGACCAGTTCGCGACCGGCCTCGTCGGCACCCGCTCGCCCTATGGCGCCGTGCCCGACAGCCGCAGGCCCGGTTTCATCAGCGGCGGCTCCAGCTCGGGATCGGCGGTCGCGGTGGCCACCGGCGAAGCCGACATCGCGATCGGCACCGACACCGCCGGCTCCGGCCGCATACCCGCGGGCCTGCAGGGCATCGTCGGGATCAAACCCACACTTGGGGTGATTAGCACCGACGGCGTCGTGCCAGCATGCGAATCCTATGACTGTGTAACGATTTTCGCGCAGAAGCTGGACCTCGCGAACCGCGCCATGGGAGTGATGGCTGCATTCGCAAGTAATCGTCCATGGCCCTGCGACGTTCGGCTCGCGGCACCGCCCAACCCCGTCGTCGCGATTCCCGACGAGCTGCCCGAACTGGATCGCGAGTGGCGCGCGGCGTTCGACGCTGCTGTCGACCGGCTGGCCGATGCGGGCGTACACATCGTGACCGTCGACTTCACACCGTTCCTGGCCGCCGCCAAGCTGCTCTATGACGGCGCGTTGGTCAGCGAACGCTACGCCGCCGTAGGCGAATTCATCGATGCGCACCCCGATGCAGCGATCGATCCGACGGTGCGCAAAATCATCACCGCGGCGCGCGATATTCCCGCGCATCGGCTGGTGCGCGACCGCCATGAGGTCGACCGGCTGCGTACCGTCGCGATGACCTCTCTCGACGGCGTCGATGCGATGGTGGTGCCAACCGCACCAACGCATCCGCGCATCGACGAGGTGGCCGCCGACCCTGTAGGCGTCAATTCCCGCATGGGCACGTACACGAACTTCTGCAATCTGTTCGATATGTCCGCGGTGGCCGTGCCTGCTGGCACAGCAGGTGAGGCGCAGTTCGGGGTCACCGTGCTGGCGCGCGCCTTTGAGGATGCGGTCGCCCTCGACATCGCCGCAATGGCATCGGGAGACGAAGCGCCAGTGGATGTTTGGCCGCTGGCAGCGGCGGAGACCGTCGAGCTGGTGGTGTTCGGCGCGCACCTGCGCGGCGGACCGCTGGTTCATCAGCTGACCGATCAGGGCGCTCGCTGGGCCGGCGAGGTGACGACCGCACCGCGCTACCGGATGTCGGTGTTGCCGACTGTCCCAGCCAAGCCGGCCATCACCCGGGTGCCCGACGGGGAGCCGGGCACCGAACTGAGTGGACACCGGTGGCTGTTGTCCCCTGCTGCGCTCGGCCGGTTCCTGGCGGCGTTGCCGGCGCCGATGCAGCTCGGCAAGGTCGAATTCGATGACGGCACATGGCGAACCGCGTTCGGATGCGACGCGTCGGCCGCCACCGGCACCGACATTAGCGAGTACCGCAGCTGGCCGGCCGCAGTCGCAGCAGGCGCAGTCGGCTAGTTACACCACGCTCGCGTCGTTGCGGGCTTCGATGGCCTTGACGCTGTGGGCGAACGCCTTTCGCAACACGCTCTTGCCGACGGTCCCGAGTACTCCCGAGAGCACCCGCCCCTTGAGGTTTTTGCCTCGCGAACGATGACGACGTCTACGTCGGTCGTTCCGTTGGGCTGCGGTGTCAAGGTGTACGTGTAGCCGGAAGCGCCGCCAAACACATTCGAGTCGGTCGTCTTGATCCTGACGATGTTCGGCTCGGACCAGTTGTAGGACAGACGCTCCCAGGTTCCACCGCCACCCTCGGTGACGTCGGCGTCATGAGTGCCCTTGCGATGCACCTTGAGGGACGCATCGGCGCTGTTGGTGAAGACCTTCGAGCGGCCCGGTCCGAAATCGGTGAGCCCGGCGATGAACTGCTCTGGGGTCGAGGTGGTCGTCTGGTGGAAGTGGATGGTTGACATTGCGTCCCCCTGCTTGGGTGGTGTGATAGTTACGACCTCATGAGCGCAGTGCTCACGTTCTCAATTCCTGCGAACGGCTCTGGAGCCGGACCTTGTTGATGGTGGTACCGGCAGGGACAGCTTCCCGAACTGTGAGTCAGCCCACAGCGCCGGGCGTCAACGACTCGATGCCTCGCTCGACCTTCTTGGCTTTCGAACGCGCACTCAACGCCCCCACAACCTGGATGGCCCCGATGACGACGAGCCACGCTCCCGCGATGATTGCGAGTGCGACGATGGAGCTGATCGGCCACCCGAGCACCACCATGCCTGCGATCACAGTCAGGACACCGCCGCCCGGCAGCTCTATCTCAATTGGGACCAATCCACCGACGTAGTGGTGAGCGAGTTCCGCGATGTCGCGGGAAGCGATCTCGACGATCCTCGGCTGCGCGAATTGATCGACGGACTCCTCGCCGACAGCGAGCGCTTTCGTGAACTGTGGTCGCGCGCAGACGTTGGTTACAGCACAGGCCTGGTCCACATGCGTCACGCGAAAGCCGGCGACCTCGATCTCTATCGGCGCAGGCTCAGCGTGCCCCACTCGGGTGGCCAGCACCTGGTGATCTACTTCCCCGAGGCCGGCAGCCGGTCAAGCCGAGGCCTTGGAAAACCTTCGATCCCAGGGCCTCTAGTACAGCGGCGACCAGGCCGAGGTCCGCAACAGCCGGCTCTCCCACTGGTCGCGGTACTTCAGCGCCTCGAACATGTACGTGCCCGGCCCGCGGTGCTCAGGTGCGATGTCGGAGGTGAGCAGGCGGACGAGCGTCGCGTAGTCGTTGGCCGGTGAAATCTTCTGCCACAGCATGGCTTCCCTCCGCTTGTAGCTTCCATGTGCCACCTGGAAGCACGCCTGGATGTCGAGTATTTGCGACGTCTTCGACAGCGGCCGGTAGTAGATCTCATCCCACATGCGGATGTAGTCGTCCAGCTGGGCGGAGGGCCAGCCGGTGTCCTCCATGAAGAGGCTCGACGGATGCGTCGTCCCGTCCGTCGGCACGCTGGCGAGGTCCACCTCCTGCAGGGGCGACCACTCGGCCGGCAGCAAGATCTTGCCCGTCACGTCGTGACGAAGGTCGTCCAGCTCGCGCATCCACGGCTGCAGGTCCCCCGTTTGCGCCCGGCGGGCCAGGCGCTCCCACGCCGCGCCGTCGGTGATCCCTGTAATCGTGACGACGTTGTAGGCGAGCCCGGAACCGTGAGCGTGGTTGGTGTACCAGAGAAGTCGCGCGTCGTCCCCTTCGGCCAGCGTCGGCATCCAGCCTTCGCGGTAGGCGGCCTCGAACTCGTCCTCGCGCGCACCGACGACCTGGTGGGTCTCGTGAAGAAACAGCACGGCGCCTCCTCTCGCTGGTTCAGGCCCCGTCCGCGATCAGCTCGGCAAGCTGACGGCGATTGACCTTGCCGGTCGCGCTGTACGGGATGTCGTCGACGATCCTCAATCGCTCCGGCAGTTTGAAATAGGCGATCGCTTCGCGGCAGTGTGACCGCAGCTCCTCGAGCGTCAGAGCAGAGCGGGTCACGACGGCAGCGCCCACCCGCTGGCCCATCTCCTCGTCGGCGATTCCGGCGACCGCCACGTCGCGCACGGCCGGATGCGTCCGAATGGCTTCCTCGACCTCGATAGGGCCGAACTTCTCTCCGCCGCGATTGATGGTGTCCTTCAGCCTGCCGATGGGATAGATGTAGCCGTCGACGTCCTGGCGCGCGAGATCCCCTGTGTGCAGCCAGCCTTCGATGATGTTCTGGCGCGGAGCTCACCCACAGCTCGCCGGCCGTTCCTGGCCTCGACATCGATCCCGGTGTCGGGGTCCACGACGCGGACCTCCACACCGGGCAGCGCTCGACCGACAGACCCCACCCGGTTGGGGTCGCGATGATCGTCTGGCAACAGAGTCGTGTACGCGCCAAGGGTTTCGGTTTGACCAAATACGTTGGCAAAGCCCACATGTGGCATCGCGGCCATCGCCCTGTTCACCAGCGCGATCGGCGCGGCCGCCGCCCCGTACGCGATGGCCGCCAGCGACGTCAGGTCGGTGCTGCCGAAGTCGGGATGGTCGAGGATCCGTTGCAGCATCGTCGGCACCATGAAGGTCGACGTCACTCGGTGCTCTTGCACAAGGCGCAGCCACTCTCCTGCGTCGAACCGAGCCTGCACCACGTAGGTATTGCCTGCGAACAGGTTACCGAGCACGCCGATGACACCGCCGACGTGGAAGAACGGGACGCTCATCATGCTCACGGTCGGTGGCACGTCGGCCCTGAAACGCGTTGTGACGCCTTTGATTCGGGCGCTGAGCTGACCCTGGGTGATGCCGATGGCCTTCGGCAGTCCCGTCGTTCCGCTGGTGAACAGGACCACCGCGTCCCGCTCGTCGCCGTCCTCGGCTGGTGGTGGCGCCTTCGGCGCGCCTTCGGCGATGAGGTCGGTGGTCAGAAGTACCGTGGGCATCCCCGCGCCGGCGAGACGGTCGACGTAGTCGGCGCCTGCGACCCCGACCGGGGCCCACACACCGTTCGCAAGCAGCCCCTCCAATTCTCGTGGTGTCAGGGCGGGATTCATCAGCGCCGCGGCAGAGCCGATGCGTGCGGCGCCGAGCATCGTCGCGATCGACGCCAAGCTGCCGACGTCGACGACGGCTACGCGCGCGCCAGCCACTCCGCTGTCCGTCAGGCGAGCGGCGCAGCGTTCGACGGTCGCCGCCAGCTCGCCGTAGCTGATTTCGCGCCCGTCGATGACGAGCGCGGTGCGGCCGGGGTCGTCGGCCGCGGCGGCGTCGATGAGTGTTCCGATGTTCATGCGCGCCTCAGAACAGTGGTGACCACGAGGAGGTCCGCAGCAGCCGGCTGGTCCACTGGTCGCGCAGTTCGAGCGCGTCGTGCATCCATGTGCCCGGAGAGCGGTACTCGGACGGAATTTCGGTCTGGAGCAGCTTGAGCAGCGCCTTCGGGTCGTGGACGCGCTGCATCAGCACAACTTCGCGGCGCAGGTGGCTGCCGAGCGCCGGCTGGAAGGCGGCCTCGATGGTCAGCAGCGGGTTGGGTCGGTCCAGGCTCTTGGCGTACACCTCGCCGGATCGGTCGATGTATTCGAGGAACTTGTCCTCGTAGGGCCACATCGTGTCTTCCATGTAGAGGGTCAGCTCGTGTTCGCGGCCATCGGTTGGAACGTCGTTGAAGTCGACGTCCCCCAGCGGCGACCACGGAAGCGGCACAAGCAATTTGGCGTCGACGTCGTGGCGGAGCTCATCGAGATCACGCATCCACGTCTGGAGGTCACCCTTCTGTATTCGAAGGGCCAGGCGCTCCCACGCTGTTCCGTCGCGAAATGCGGTCACCGTGACGACCGTGTAGGCGGGGCCGCTGCCGTGCGCGTGGTTGGTGTACCACAGCAACCGGGCGTCGTCCCCGGTGCCGAGCATGGGCATCCAGCCTTCTCGGAACATGGCCTCGAACTCGTCCTCGGCGCGTCCGCGCACCTTGTGCACCTCATGCATGAACAGCATGCGGCGACCTCCCACGCGCGGATACGCGTCCTGGACAGCGATACCGAGAATCTGGTTTCCTCAGAATGGTAACGGCCTTCGCGTGCAGGGAGTTCATAGATGGCAAGGCTCGATGTACCGGACGGCCCCGGCGGCGAGGCCGCGATGATCTGGACATTGCGGCCCGAGCTGGGTGGCATGGTCGAGCGGATGATCCGCGGCGCATACCAGCAGAGCGTCCTGCCGGCGGAAGAGCGCGAACTGGCACGGATGCGCATCGCCGAGATCAACGATTGCGTCGCGTGCTCGGACTTCCGTGCGCCCTCGGTACTCGATGCGGGCATCGCACCAGAGCTCTACAAGAACGTTTCCGATTACGCCACGTACCCCGGCTACACCCCGCGGCAGCGCCTGGCGATCGAGTACGCCGAGCGGTTCGCCACCGACCATGCCTCGATCGACGACGACTTCTTTGCCAGCCTTCGGGAAGTGTTCACCGACGAGGAGATCCTCGATCTCACGCTGTGTGTCGCGGTCTTCCTCGGGCTGGGGCGGTCATTGGCCGTGCTCGGCGTCGACCAGTCCTGCGCGATGGACGTCTAGGAGTCTTGTGGATATCTCGACCGTCGACGAGCTCCTCACCACCACGCGTGCGGTGCGCAAACGCCTCGATCTGACGAGGCCGGTCTCCCGTGAGGTGATTCTCGAGTGCGTGCGACTCGCAATGCAGGCACCGACCGCTAGCAACGCCCAGGACTGGCGCTGGCTGATAGTCACCGATGCCGAAAAGCGAGCCGCGATCGCCGAGATCTACCGCAGCGTCGGTGCGGAGTACCTCGCCTATGCCGCGGCGGATGCGACGGACCCGCAGACACAGCGCGTGTATCAAGGTGCACTCGGACTCACCGAGACGCTTGCCAAGGTCCCGATTCACGTAATCCCTTGTCTGGAAACCCGGTTCGACGGAACAAACCAACTGATCGCCGCCTCGGCGTGGGCGTCGATCATCCCTGCGGGCTGGAGTTTCCTGCTGGCACTGCGATCACGCGGCCTGGGATCGGTCTGGACGACAATGCATCTGGCCAAGGAACGGGAGGTCGGAGAGCTACTGGGAATCCCCGACACCGTGACGCAGGCGGCGCTGTTCCCGGTTGCTTACACAATCGGCACCGACTTCCGGCCGGCCTCTCGGCCGCCCGCGGAGAGCATCACCTTCTGGAACAGTTGGGGAGGAGACGACTGATGCAGTCCTACACCGTGCGATTCCACATCGATGCCCCGCCGAGAAGGGTGTGGCGGGTGCTGCATCCACCGGTGCCGCCGAACTCGCCGAAACCGCGGGTCCTCAAATGGCCGACGGGCAGCATGGAGATCCTCCATGAAGGCGACGAGGGCGGCGAGGGCCTGGTCCGCACCTGCATCTTCGAAGTGCCCAAGTATCTGCTGACGGGCGGCAAGGGCCGGTCGTTTGAAACGGTGACGGAAGGCAAGCTCAACAAGATCTCGAGGTACGTCGCGGTCGGCGCGCCGCTGTGGTCCCGCGCCGAGGGCTATCACGAACTCGATGAACAGGCCGACGGCACAACAGTGCTCACATTCCACGAGACATATCACGCCTACAACCCCGTGCTGCGTTTCCTACTGGAAAAGCCCGTGCACGCGAAAATCTCTCGCGACAACCTCGACACCTATGAGCACGCGCTGGGCTTCGCAGGCAAAGTCACGCGGTTGCCCTAGCCGTCGAGTGGCCACTTATGGCACACCTCGGGCGAAAAGGCGTGCGATAACTTCCCACTCGAGAGCTAGCGGTCATCCCCCTTGGCCAGCTTGGCCAACATGGCGTTGTAGGCCGTCAGCTCCGCGTCATCGTCGCGGTCGGCAGCCCGGTCGAGTCGTTTCGCCGTGCGCTGATCACTGCGTCGCCACTGGATGAGCAACGCGATCATCACGACCACAAGTGGGACTTCGCCTGCCGCCCAGGCGATTCCACCGCCCAGCCGCTGGTCGTCAAGGAAATCGGTATGCCAGCTCAGCTGAAGCGACCGATAGAACGTCTCGCCGAGAACGGTGTCCATGCCCATCAGCACGACGCCGAAGAAAGCGTGCAGCGGTAGCGACGCGAACACCATCGCGACCTTCCCGAGCTGCGGGATCTGCCGTGGCGTCGGGTCGATGCCGATCACTACCCAGTAGAAGAGGTATCCGCTGAGCAGGAAGTGGACGTTCATCAGAACGTGCGCGGCGTGATTGCTCACCGCGGTGTCGAAAATGCCGCCCAGGTATAGGCCGTAGAAGCCCGCGACGAACACCATCGTCGCGACGATCGGGTTGGTCAGGAACCGCGACACCCGCGAATGCAGTGCCGCCAGAAGCCATTCCCGAAGCCCTGGCGGGTCACCCCGTCCCGCCGCAGGCAGCGCTCGAAGGGCAAGCGTCACGGGTGCGCCCAGCACGAGCATGATCGGCACCAGCATCGACAGCAGCATGTGCGCCACCATGTGCATCGAGAACATCGCAGGCATGTAGCGGCCCAGCCCCGACGACGTTGTGAACAGCAGCACAGCGCATCCGCACAGCCACGCAAAAGTCCGGCCCATCGGCCACGCGTCACCGCGACGGCGCAACCGGCGCACTCCGAGCAGATACAGCACCGCCATCACAATTGCGGCAGTGCCGAAGATGAGGTCGAACCGCCAGTCGAAAAACACTCGCGCGACGGTCGGCGGCCCGTCGAAGCCATAGCCGATCGCGACCTCGACGGGGCTCGGTTCGGTGTGCAACGGCGGAGGCGGTGTGCGGCCCAGCCCGACCGCGATGCCGAATGTCGCGCCGAAGACGGCCGCTTCGACAAGCGCCAGACGGACCAGCGGCCCGCGGGCGTTCGGATCGGCCTTCAGCGCCGAGAGCCCGCTGCGACGCTGACGCCATCCGATGACGCCGAGCACACACAGCGCGACGAACTTGGCGATCACCAACCACCCGTATTCGGAGCGGACGAGCTCCGGCAGCTGGATCCGCACCAGCGCGTTGACCACCCCGCTGGCGGCCATCGCCACGAAGCACCACAGTGCGAGCGCCGAGAACCGCCGCGCCGCGAGTTCCGCGTGCTCCCCCGATCGCATCGCATGCGCCAGCAGCGCCAGCAGGCCGCCCGCCCACAGCGCCCCCGCGATGAGGTGGATCAGCAGACTGTTGGTGGCCAGATCGTGCGCGCCGCCAGCCGACGAATGACCGGTCAGAGCGAGCGGCACGAGGGTGATCAGCCCGCCAGCGAGCAGCAGCGGCGTCCACGACCAGCGCAGCACCGGAAGGCTGGCCAGCGTGACGGCGGCGGCGATGAACGCGGTCCAGCGCCAGGCGCTGGCGGTGTCGATCAGCGAGGCCGCCGACCAAATGCCGGCCGGATCGAGGTGATCGAGCAGGGGCTGCCCCGAGACGTCCGACACCGTCAATGGAACCAGCAGCGCCGCACACACCGTCCAGACCGCCGACGCGGCCGTACCGAGTCGCAGGGCGCGATAGCCGCCGGCGTCGAGCACACCGTTGGTCTGCGGCGGCACCAGAAAAGCCGCGAACAGGAAGGATCCCGCGGCAAGCACGGCCGCGATCTCGCCCGCGGCCCGCACGAACGGCAGACCGTAGGTGGTCACCGGGCCGGGATTGGGCAACCCGGTGGCGGTCAAAGCGTCGGCCAGCGACAGCGCGCCGATCCCGGCGGCGATGGCTCCGGCCAGCACTCCGACGCCGACAAGCACAGGCCACACCGGGCTGCTGCGCAGGCGGGGCGCCACCGTCGTCATGCGCCCAGCGTATGAGGTCGCCGGGCGATACTCCGAACGCCCGCCTGGCTAGGCCGGCTCGCTGCGGATGCTCCGGCGAGCCACCTCACGGACATAGAACTGTTCCCGCGCGATCTGCTCGACCCTGTCCATGTCACCGAGGATGCCGCGAAGCTCGTCCCGGAACGCGGTGCGCCGCTCGTCAAGGTCAGCGGCCGATTCCAGCAGATGCTGATCCGCGGCAACCTGTCGGGCGGTCGCGAACAGCAGCGCCGACACCGCCTCGTTGCTGCGCACCCGGTTCTGTGCGGCGTACTGCCTGCCAAACCCCAGTGCCTTGCTCGTCAGGTCCTTCTCCCCGATCTCCACCGGGGAGTCACGCAGCACGTCGGCGACGATCTCGTAGGCCTCGAAATACGGTCGCAGCATGGCTGCGGCGATCAGCGGCTTCTTCGCACGAAGCAGCACGTCGACCTCGCCAGCCGCGACGTGGGTCTCCCAATCCTCGTGCCACGACATCTCTTCCGCCACATGCTCACGGAATGCCGCTGAGTCGGCGAAGTAGAAGTCGAACTTCAGCAGATCCCGCAGCCGCATCACCTGCGACCAAAATGCTTCCAGCCGTTCGGTTTCGGTTCGGGCGGCGAACGCGAGCGCAAGCTCGACGATCGACGTCTCGAGGAACGCGTCGATGAGCGTATTGCGGTAGAACGCGGCCTCGTGTTCGTCCTCCGGAGCGATCCTCCAGACTGGCTCCTTGCCGCCGTCGATACACGTGATGGGATGGCCGTTCGACAGCGCGTCCAGTGCCGCCCGAACGCCGTCGGCGGTGCGGAGCCGTAGCGCACTGTTGGTCATCGGAGTCTGCTTGCGTTCAAGGTAATCCAGCGAGTCCTGCAGCGTGTGGTGCAGCTGGTCAAGGGTGAGCGCGACCCCGCGGGTGGTCAGCAGCAGAGCAGACACGAGTGCCGACGCGTTGACAGGCGTGGCCCGCAGGATCCGCCAGGCCACTTCGAACGCCATCTTCTGCAGCGCAAGGCGTTTGGCGGCCTCGTCGGTGGTCAGTGGACCGTGTGGCTCGCCGAGGTGCTCGCGCATCGACACCGCTTCTGGGAAGCGGACATAGATCTTGCCGTAGTTGCGCTCGCCCTGCGCCTTGATGAAGTTGTACAGCCAGGACAGGCCTTCCGGCGTCTTCTCGCCGCCACGCGCGTATGCGGCGTACTCGGCCGTCTCGTGCAACTGATCGAAGCTGATCGACACCGGTTGCAGCAGAATGTCGTCGCTGCGTCCGTCGAGGTAGGCATCGGCGACGTAGGCGAGCAGGCCGAGCTTGGGCGGCAACATCTTTCCTGTGCGCGAGCGGGTGCCTTCGATCGACCAACTGAGGTTGAACCGCTTCTCCACGATGTAGCCGACGAACTGCCTGAGCACATATTTGTACAGCGGGTCGTCGAGCTTGCGGCGCAGGAAGATGACGCCGGAGTGGCGCATCAACGGCCCCATGAACCCGAAGGACAGGTTGATGCCCGCGAAGGTGTGCACAGGCGGAAGGCGGTTCTCCTGCATCGCCACCGGCACAATCACGCCGTCGAGGTAGGACCGGTGTGAGAACAGCAGCACGGCGGGGTGGTTTTCCAGCGCGCGCCGCATCGACTCGACCTCAGTGCGTTCGTAGTCGACGTTGGGGTCGAACCCGCGGCTGAAGATCGCCCGGCCCAAAGACGGGATGAGGTCCACTGAGAAGCGGCTCCATCCTGTCGAGAGTTCGTCGAGCATGGCGCCGGCCTTATCGATGGTCGCGCCGGGAGTCTGCTCGAGGCCTTCACGGAACCGCGCCGATGCCAGCATCTCGGGCTTGATCAGTCGCGGCGACTTGTACTCGGGCCCGAGTAGACGCAGCTCGACACGCTCGATCGCCAGGATCGCCCTGCGGATCACGAAACGCGCGAATTCCCTCGGGTTTTCGGCAACGGTGGTGTCGCTCCATTGCTGGCGCAGCTCCGACACCTTCGCAGGCTCGCCCGCCACTACCCGGGCGCGCGAGGGATCCCTTGTCAAGATGCGGTGCTGCAGCATCTTGGGAGGGCGGTAGGTGTCCCGGCCGGACAGCAGCGCCACTACCTTTGAGCGCGTGGGCAATCCGCCAGGCACCCAGAACACCCGGACCGGTACGACCGATCGGTCTTCGTCGGCCTCCAGCAGTTCGACGAGTCTCGCCAGCACCCCAGCAGGCGGATCGTCGTCTCCTGGCAGCTGAAGCACTTCGACCTTCGTGTCGGGGTGCTCGCGCCGCTGGCGCGCCAGCCAATCGTCGAGCATTTCCCGTTCGGCCGGTGACGACACCGACGCCAGGACGAGAGCGTCATCGGTAGCCGTGAACGGCGCGAAGTGGTCGGCGGGTACTTTCACGGCCGGCCTTTCGCGGCAGCCTTTTTCGCCGACTTCTTCGCGGCCGTCGTCTTCTTGACGGCCACTGTCTTCTTGGCCGCCATTGTCTTCTTGGCGGCCGCTTTCTTCACCGGCTTCTTCGCGGCGGCCTTCTTGGCTGGCGCCTTCTTGGCAGGTGTCTTCTTGGCCGCCTTCTTCGCCGGGGCCTTCTTCCGGTTGTACAGCTCCGGGGTGGGCAGTTCGTCGTGCGGCCAGTTCTCGAGCGTGTCCAGGTACAGCTGACGCACCTCGGCAATGCGGCCGGACAGGTTGTCGTGCGTCCAGTCGTCGACGGGGATCGGCGGATAGACGACGACATCGACGGTGCCCGGGTTGAACGTGCTCGAATCGCGCGCGGCGATGACTTCCGCGTTACGAATCACGATGGGGACGATCGGGATTCCGGCCGACATCGCGATGCGGAATGGCCCCTTCTTGAATGGACCGACTTCCGTGGTGTCGAGTCGGGTGCCCTCCGGCGCAATCAGAATCGAGAGCCCCTTGCGCGCAAGCTCTTCGACCTTCTTGAGCCCTTCGACGGCCTTCTTGGGGTCGTCGCGGTCGATGAAGGCCGCATCCATGATCTTGCCCATGGTGCCGACGATGGGATCGTTCTCGAGTTCCTTCTTGCCGACCGAGGTGAAGTTGTCGCTGACCAACCGCCCGGCGATCAGCGGATCGGCCTGGTTGCGGTGATTGAAGATAAACACCGCGGGCCGCTGCGCGATCAGGTTCTCCTCCCCCAACACATTCAGGTCGATCCCTACGGTCGTCAGCAGTGTCCGACCGAAGGTGGACGTGAAGAAGTTGACCCCAGTGCGCCTGTTGCGGGTCAGCAACCCGAGGCCGATCGCGCCGGCTGCGATCGGGACCATCGACGCGATACCCGCGGCTGTCCGCAGCTGTGACACGGGGTTGCTTCCGCTGCGGCTGCTGAATCTCAGCACCGGCCAGCCACGCTTGGCGGCCACCGCGGCGAGCTTGCCCGCGGGATTGGTCGGCCGCGGATTGCCGACGAGATACATCAGCGCGACGTCTTCGTCGCCGTCGGCGTAGAAGTAGCTCCTCGATAGGTCGACGTTGTTCTTGGCCGAGAAGGCCTGCACAGCCCTGGCCTTGCCCGGCCCCCAGATGATCGGGGTGAGTACCTCACCCGTGAGCCGGCCGTGGTCGTCGGTTTCGAACTTGTTGCTCAACACGTTCTGAATACCCAGGAATCGCGCGACGGGCTCCACTTGCACGGTCAGTGCCGACGAACTGAGCACAACGGTGTGCCCGCGTGCCATGTGGGCGCGGACGAGCTCGCGCATCTCGGGATAGATGCGACCGACGATCTTCTGCTCGAACAGGCGCTCGGCCAATTCGTCGATGTCGTCGAGGGAGTTGCCGCGCAGCATGCGGGCGCCCTTGCCGATGAGATCCTCGAACTCGGAGCGGCCCAGCTGATGGTTGAGGCCGGCCTGCACCATGCCGATGAATTCGCCGACAGACATCTGGCGTCGCCGCAACCGATCCTGCGTCATGACGACGCCCGTAAACCCGGCGACCAATGTGCCGTCGAGATCGAAGAAGGCACCGACCTCAGGGCCCTGCGGGCTGGCGTCGATCTCGGCGACCGAGCCAGGCAACCGAAGGGTCCGTCGATTGGGCTGACCGTTGGCCGAAGTCATTGCGCCGCACTTCCGTTGGGTGAGACAGGGGTGGGTTCGGGGACGTCGATCGTGAACGACGCCGGCGAGGCGCGACCGTCGCCGCCGAGCGCGAGCACCTCGTCGAATCCGGCGAGCAGGCACCGCGCCCAGAGGTCGGAGTCGTCGACGGATGCGCGGTCGCAACGCGTGCTGATGGTGCAGTAGCCGGCGCGCGAGATTAGCACGACCATCATGGCCACACCGGGTAGCGGGCCAAGGCCGTACTGCCGCAATATCTTTGCGCCCGCGATGAATGTGTCACCGGCGTAGACGGGAACGTTGCTGGCCTGGACATCGGAGTTGACGATCGACCCTGCCATCGATTCGAGCACGGAATCGGGAAGCAGGGTCAGGACCGGGGCAATGGCGCCCATCATGTCGATCGCTCGTTCCTCGCGCTTGCGCGTCATCTGCGACCGGATGTTCTTGATGCGCACTTCCGGGTCGTGCAGGCTGATCGGCGCGGCGAGGTTGACACCGGCAAATCGGTTGCCGCCCGCGGGATCCGCATCCGATCGCAGGTTGACCGGCACCGCCATCGGCAGCGCCTCGATCGGTATCCCCTTGGCCTCGTGATAGAGCCGCAAGGCCCCGCACAGGCCGGCCAGATACGCGTCGTTGATCGACCCGCCCGCCGCTTTGGCGGCCTTGTGCAAGACGCCGAATTCGATGTCGATGGCCTCGCTGCGCGACGACAGGCTACGGCGCCGCAACACCGGAGAGGGTGGGGCGACTGGCCCGACGACGCGGGCGCCCGACATCGCGTACTCGACGACCCCACCCATGTTCGATATCGGGTCGCGGACCACCCTGTCGACCATGTGCGCGGCGCCGAACAGCACGCCACGCACCCGCCCGGCGATGGTGCCGGGAAGCCGATTAAAGCCTTGGCGCATCAGGTCGTTGGGTGACAGGTCCTGTGGGACAGGCAGCGGCGGAGGGTCCTGCGGTGGCGGATCACGCTCGAGGTCATAGAGATTGGCGAACATCTCGACCCCGCCGACGCCGTCGGTCACCGCGTGGCTCAAATGCACCAGCAGCGCGGCGCGGCCACCGTCAAGGCCCTCGACGAGGGTCGCGGTCCACAACGGCCGGGAGATGTCCAGCGGCGACTGCGCGGCGACCTCGGCCAGATCGAACACCTGGCGCAGCGTGCCAGGCTCGGGGACCCGCATCCGTCGCACGTGAAAGTCAAGATTGAAATCGGGGTCGACGACCCACCGCGGCGCCACGGTGGGCAGCGTCGGCATGACGACCTTCTGCCGCAGCCGAAGGACTTTGCGCGACGCGTGTTCGAACCTCGCCCGGAAGCGCTCCCAGTCCGGGGTGGCGTCGAGCAACTCGACGGTCATGATTCCGGAACGGGTGCGGGGGTGGGCTTCGCCGCGATGCAGAATCTGGTCGAACGCGCTGAGTTCCTCCGGAAGTCCAGCCGCGTCGAGTTCCGGCACGTCACTCATGCCCGTCGCTCCCTCCCTACGCGAAGTTACTGTCACCACGCTAGTCCGCTGCCTGTCGGCGCGAGGGGCCTTTAGTAGCTGTCACGGGGACGGCGGGCGCACTGCGGACAGCCGCCTTCAGCGGGGAACTGCAGACGGCAGCTCGCGGAATGCAGCAGCATCCAACACTCCTGCCTGCTGGCCGTTCCTGCTGGGCGTAATCCGGAGCGTGACCGAGGCGCCGTGTGCGTCGGGCTGGACGTAGTAGCACTCGTCAGTCTCCGGGCAGTAGATGCACACCGTATCGATTGCGCCCTTATCCATCCGTGTCATGTGTGTCCCGTTGCGGTCCGCCCACGCTGACCGAAACATGACGGTGACGGCACCCCGGCGTGCCGACCGGTACTTGACCTGAAGGCGGTGGAACTCTCCAGCCGCATAGGCGACGAGATCGAACGGCGCGTGCTCCGTTGCCGGAAACAGGACCGTGAACCCTTTGCTTGCCAGGTCGGCGTGGGCTTTGGCGATGCCTAGATCGCCTTTGTCCTTCGTATGGTGTTTCACCATCGATTTCAGAGTAATGGATGACCCGTCCATCGGTTCGCGGGAATTGGGTAGGGTGGGTGCGCTGCCGTCGTAGCTCAGCGGGCGGCGCGGCCGATTATCCAGACTCGCTTTGGTCGGGCGACTCAATTTGTGGAAGGAGACGGCGACTAGCTGTTGGTCACGTTGCGATACGTGGATAGTTTCTGGGTCGCGTGTCGTGATCACTTGCCCCCGTGGCGCAACGGATAGCGCAGCGGATTTCTACTCCGTAGGTTGCAGGTTCGAATCCTGCCGGGGGCACTGCCGGGGGCACCACACAAATTTGCAGCTCAGCGTGTTCCTGGTGGGCCTATGTCGCCAGATGCTTGTCGAAGAACGTCGCGATCTCCTCGAACGCCTCCTGCGTTTCCGGGGCGTTGACGTCGCGCATGTAGTGCGCGTGCGACTGCCCCTCGTAGACGTGCAGGTCCGCGACGACTCCCGCCTGGCGCAGCTTGCGGTGGACGCGGACCGTGTTGCTCAGCAGCAGATCGCGCGTCCCCGTCGTGAGGAGCGTGGGCGGGAAGCCGGACATATCGCCGTAGACGGGCGAAAGCATCGGATCCCTCAGATCGTGGTCACCCGCGTACAGGCGCGCCATCGCGTCGCAAGAGCCATCCGCCGCGACGAGCACGTTGTCGACCATGTGGTTGGACTGGAACGAATCCCCGGTCCGCGTGAGGTCGGACATCGGCGTCCCCGGCGCTATCGCCGCGGGGAGCAAGAGATTTTCCTGCTTGGCCCGCAACACCGTCGAGAGCGTCAGCGCGCCGCCGGCGGACGTGCCGAAAATGGCCATGTTCTTGGGATCGGCCATCTCGAGCATGGCCTTCCACACCGCTACCGCATCATCGAGCGCGGCGGGATACGTGAACTCCGGCGGCCTGCGGTAATCGACGGACAGCACCCTGAAGCGGCCGAACGCGGCCATGTAGATGGCCTCCGTGGTGCAGGACTCCCCGCCGTTCAGGACGTAGCACCCGCCGTGCAAGTGCACGAGTAGCCGGTTGCGATTTTCTGCGGGCAGATCCTGCGGCGTGACGAGATAGGCCTGCACGCCGTTGACGGTCATCGACTCCGATTCGACCTTGAAGCGTTCGCGGAGCCCGGGCAGCCCGCGCCCTGGCGACGGCGCGGACAACGTCTTCCATCCCTCGTTCGTATTCGGCCGGGTATTCCACTGGCTGTTTAACGGCGCGCCAATTACCCCCTGCATTTCGGGGCTGACCGTCTCGGGCACCGGCAGCGTGCGGGCGGGAACCTCACGGGGCTGCGGCGGGGTGTTGGTGTCGGACACAGCGAAGACATTAATGGCGCTGGTTCGCCCGTTGGCTTTGTTGGGCAATGCGGCTGAGGGCCTACGATTTTCGGGCCCAGCGGCTAGGTCGGACGCGGTAGCACCAGCCGCGAAGCCGAGCAGTCGAGTGAGTGTGTGGAGCGGACGAATGCGGTTCCCGACACCAGGGGCTCACCGGTTCCGAGGTTGCGCGCGAACCGTGGGAAGGAACCGCCCGCGACGGTGAGCCGAATCCTGTGGCCCTGCCGAAAACGGTGGGCTATCGGGTCGAGGTGGATCCGCACGGGCGACGAACGGTCCGGGCCGACACGCAAGTAACCGTCGGAGACGTTGCGCGAGCGGCCCTCCGGGTCCACATCGCTGATCCTGACGGCGACGTCTGCCGACGGGGTGTCGGTCGTATGGGCGAGTTCGACGTAGGGAGTCCCGATGACCTCCAGCGCCGAATCGAGTTGTGGACCGGTGAACGCGAGTACGTCGGCGCGTTCGGCGAGAGCGCTGTCGTCGCGGTAGCCGGCCGCCGACCCCATGAGCAAGCGGCCTCCGATCGTCGGCGTCGGATCGGCTGCGTCGTAGACGAAACGCAACGGCGCGCTGTCGGCGGACGGTGCGTCGGCGAGCGCGGTCTCAGGCTGCGGATAGAGCATCGCCTCAGTCGACGCCGGAGGCCAGTCAGGTAGATCACGCCAGCCTCCGTCACCGGTCACGAAGATCCGCACTGGGTGTTCCCGTCGCGATCCGGCGAGCCAGTCCAGTGACTCGCGGGTCGCGATCCCGCCGCCCTCGCCGTGGGTCCATGGCCCGACGATGAGCGCAACGTCCGCACCGTGTTTCCGCAGCCGCTCGTACTGGGCCATGGTCTGGTCGAAAAACAGGTCCTGCCAGCCGCCGATCAGCAGCACCGGCTGCCGCGCCGCCTCGAACGCGACCTCGCGGCCACGCCAGTACTCGCCGGACGGATCGGAGTTGTTCAACCATGCTTCATAGAACGGTGAGCTCCCGCCAAGGACCTCGTCCGCCGCGTGGCCGAGGGGCAGTTTGTCGAAGACCGGCCGCAACCGGCGCGGAGTGAGCGCCGATCGGATGGCCTCTCGCACCCACCCCCCGTGTTCGTGCCAGGTGATCTGGTGGCCCCACGTCAAGAAATCAGAGAGGGCGAACGCACCCGTCCCCCACGCGGCGTGACCGATGGCATGCGGCCCCGTCGTCACCACCGCGGTGGTCAGTTCGGGCGGCGGATCCGCCAGCAGCGCCAGTTGCGTGAACCCCAGGTAGGAACCGCCCACCGTCGAGAAGGTGCCGGTGAACCATGGCTGCCGACGCAGCCAGCTGACCGTGTCTGCGCCGTCCTCCGTCTCGCCGTGACCCGGTTCGAAGATGCCTCCGGATCCGAAACTGCCTCGCGTGCTCTGCAATACGACGTGATAGCCACGGCTTGCGTACAGACCGATGGTGGCCCTGATCGGCAAAGCGTCGCGCGAGTACGGTCCGCGCAGCAACAACGTCCCGGCGGGTGAGCTCGTTATCGGCTCGTAGTGGTCGGCCACAAGAGTGACGCCGTCGCGCATCGGCACCGGGATGGCGCGCGTGACCCGGTAGCGGGTGGTGGCAGGCCCGAGGCCGAAGCGCTGCGTCAGTATGCGTTCGGCCATCCGTGTCAGCACAGAGCGACGATAGACGGCGGCAACATGTCGCGGATCTGTGGATTCGGTTTACTGGTGAACGCTCGCTGCCATAATCGGCACCAAGCAACGCGACCTCGGTAATTCGCCGGACACAGACTCCACACGGTAGGTTGCTAGAGAGATCTTGGAGGGGGCGCCGGGAATGGGCAACGCCGCGACGAAGCGAGTGAGCAGGGTGGCGATGAGCGTCGCGGCGGTCGGGGTCGCGACGACCGTCGCGGGCGTTGCTGCCACCCAGCCCGCCTCGATCTCCGCACCCCTTGTCGATCTGACTGCCCTGATCGTTGTTGGCAGTTCGACGCACCCCGACGGCAGCGGGAACGAGAACTTCTTCCATGGGATGTTCAATGCGCTGCCGTACAACCCCGGCGGCGACCTCGAGCACGTCAACTTCTTCACCGGCCCATTCGGCATCAACCAGGCGCTGCAGGGCCACGACGGCGAGAAGAACGCCGTGCTGGCCTCCGGCTGGGGCGCCGCCAATGCGAGTTTGCTGCTGACGCAACTGCAGGCACAGAAGGACCCCGCCCTGCCGCAGACCCTCTTCATTCTGGACAACAACGTCGCCCGGCCCTCAGGCGGCTTCGGGACGATGTATCCATGGTTTGCGCTGATCGGGGTCAACCCATTGCCGTCGCCCACCGATACCGACGCCCTTGGGGTCGTCGATGTGGGCTACGAGTACGACTACAACTCGAACGCACCGTCGGATGTGGTCAACCCGGTGGCGGCCGTCAACTCGTTGGCCGCGTACCTCTTTCGACACCTGAACCAGAACGAGCTGGACCTGCCTGTCAATCCCGACGGC
Source organism: uncultured Actinomycetota bacterium (assembly GCA_963766465.1). Classification (GTDB taxonomy): domain Bacteria; phylum Actinomycetota; class Actinomycetes; order Mycobacteriales; family Mycobacteriaceae; genus Mycobacterium. Next base: position 93,050 of record CAVXZT010000004.1, on the reverse strand, counting down.
TCACCCGCGGTCACGTGCGGCACCGCCAACACGTGCGGCATCACCGACGCCGGCGACGTTCTGGAATGCCCCGACGCGCAATGCGGGACGCTGCCGGCCGGTGACCGCGTGGCCGCCTACGTCACACTGCGCGGGAACACCACCTACGTCACCTACACAAGCAACGGCCTGCCGCTGGCCAACTTGATCCGCGTCCTTCCGCTCGGCAATGTCATCGCGGATCTCACCGAGCCGGTGCTGACCGAGCTCGTCAACTCGGCCTACCCGCACGGCAATCCGATCCCCGCGGACCCGAGCAAGTACCAAACGGCACAGCCGTTCTCGTCTCTGCTCCGACTCGCGGCAACGGCCGTGAAGCTGCCCGGCGCAATCCAGCAGGGGCTGACGGCGGCCAGCGGCTCCGCACCGAAAACGACGTCGAAGACCGCGCTCACCGCCGACGAGTCGACATCGTCGAGCAAGAAGGCTCCTGCCACGCCAGAGGAAAAGCCGAAGCCGTTGACGAACGTGGTACGCGAGAGCGAGAAGGCCGTGCCGCAGTCCGGCGTCAGTCAAGACGCCAAGCTGTCCTCACCGGAACCCGTTACCGCCGTTGACAAGCCGAAAGACGAGCCGAAGGTGACGGCGCAAGACGAGCCGAAGAATCCCGGCGCGGACGCGGAACCGAAATAGCGCGCTATCTGGGCAGCTTGGATTCGATCTTGTCGGCGACGTCGACGGCCTGAGTGACAGCGGCCTGCTGCTGCGGCTTGCATGCCTGGATGTCGAGAATCAAGTTGGCCGTGAGCGCGAGTGCACGATGACACGACCTTGTCTGGTCACCGCTAGTCCGGGTGTAGGGCATCGCAAGCTGGTTGTCGGTCTTTGTGAGGTCGCCGCTCTTCCATCCGGGCAACGTCTGGCCGTTGAGCTGAATGTTGACGTTGTGGTTGGTGCACTTCGCCCATCGATCCGTTGACTCTGTGAAGAATTTCTTGGCCGCATCGGCGGTGCGGTAGGAGACGACGGACTGCACGACGAGGTAATTCCATTGGTCGGTGTCCGGTACCCGAACCAATTGTTGACGCACCGACTTCCAGTGGCTCGACTCGTAGATTGGTGCCTCGTTGACTTGCCACACCCCCAAGCAGTTGAGGTTGGGAAGAAGGTTGCGGTGGTCACCCATCTGGGAAACGGGGGTATGCGGCGTCATCCCGCTGGTCCCCATGATCGTGTTGAGTTCGTCGGGGTTCAGCAGCGATGCGGTGAGCACTGTATCCGGCACCAGCCTCGGCGCTTCGCTTGCTCCAGACGCGGCGCAGCCGGCAACGGTGAAACTGAGCGCGAGCGCCCCAAATAGACTTGCCTTCACCGAATTACGCGTGCGTCCCGGCGTTGGCGCAAGCCTGTTGGACCAAAGTGGCCTGGTCGTTCATTTCGTTCGCGGTGCTGTTCAGGCTATCGCCGGGAATTCGCAGCCCCATCTTGACGAGCAGCTTGGTTGCGCCGAGCGACCAGATCCGCATCGGATTGGCGATGTCCGGACTCAGCCCCGGCTCTTGCGCTGCGGTCATCGATGTCGCTGCGGCCTGCCGCAAGGCGGTTCGGCCCACCACGTTGCTGCTGTCGACAGCCGGATCGTCGTAGCTCGACCCTTCGAAGGAGTCGGCGAAGTCCCCGTAGTAGGTCGCGGACCCGTCCAGCACCTCGGCGAACTGCGCGCACGCCTGCAGCGCGGCGGGATCGGCGTTATCGGCGGTGGGCCCGGCGGCAACTTGAACGGGGGCGGAGCCGTCAACAGTTACGTCGTCGGCCGCGGCGGTCGGAACGACAGTCAGTCCGATGCCGAACGCGAACAACGACACGGCCAACGCTCGCTCGTACACGTGAGATGACCTCAACGTTCCTCCAAGGTAGTCGGTCTCGCAGGGTTAGCTCGGTGTCCGTTCACCCGGTGGCAGGCGGTCGAACCGGCCAGCCAAACCCACGTTGACGAGCCCCGTCCAGTCTCGAGGGCAATAACCCGAACTACGGTCGACGGGTCAGGTAGCCAAACAGTGAACAGCACCCCAACGGTCGATTTCCACTGGCGGTCCATTGGCCGTCTCCAATCTGTGAACATGCTTGGGGCAGAGTGTGTTACACGCCACGCCGCGTGGACGCCGACTGGATGGGAATGCGGGGTGAGCTGTTTCGCGTCCGTTCACCGTTTGGCAACCCGACCATTAGATGCTCCGTCGCGACAGATCCGTTGGATCCCCTGGATTCCGACCCACGAGAGGCGCTAAATCAACCATGTTGAACCGCTTTGCCATGCTGGGAGCCGTCTGCATTGCGATTCCGGTCGGGGCCGCGCCCCTCGCGGTCGCCGACCCGCCTCCGCCACCGGACCCCGCGGTGCCCGTGAATGCCACCAACCCGCTACCACCCGAGGGTGCTGTGCCTTCGGCGGCCCCCGGAGTCCTCGACACCCCGGACGGATGGCACCTCGAGGTGGTCGGCAGCAATGAGACGCAGTTGCCGGTCGCCCCGCTGACCACCGCGATCTCGTCGCGCGAATACCTCATTGCCGGAACGTTCATCGGCAAGATCACCGGTGGCGGCAAGACCAAGCTGACCGGAGGATCGCTGGAGGCGGGCGAGCAGATCGGCTGCGGCATCATCTCCGACGAGACGGAGATCAACCCCGGCGCCAGCTTTACGCCGAGCATCAACTTGCCGTTCACCAAGGCGTCGGGCGGCTTCGGCGTCAGCTTGCAGGGCAAGGTCTACCTGAAGCCAGGCACGGTGACGACCGTCGCGATCGACAAGAAGAAGTTCAAGGGCACGACGACCCGGATCACGATCACGGGCGTCCGGATCAAGACCGACCAGTGCGCGGGCCAGTCGTTCATTCGCTCGTACGCAACTCTGACGAGCTCGACCGACAATACCGACGACGTCATCACCTACCTCGGCGTCACCAAGGCCGTTTAACTCCCTTCGACTTCGAACGAAAGAAAACAATGTTGAATCGTGTTGCCGCACTGGCCGCTTGCTCGATCATCCCGCTCGGAACTGCACCCCTCGCGTCGGCCGACCCTGGCGACGAAGGGCCGCCGCCAGACAACGGGGTGGTGGCGTCGGCCGAACCGGGCATCGTTACTTCGCCCGACGGTTGGACACTGACCGTGGTCGCCAAGGATGAGACTCAGCTGCCGGTGGCACCGCTGACGACAGCCGTCTCATCGCGTGAGTACCTGGTGGGCGGCACGTTCACCGGGACGGTCACCGGTAGCGGCAAGTACAGCCTGAAGGGCGGAATCCTGGAGGCGGGCTACCAGATCGGTTGCGGTATCGAACTCGGCCAGGTCAGGCTCATCGGCCAGGTCGGCGTCAGCACCTCGGGTTCGTCGATCCCCGGAGCCAGCCTCCTTCCGACCGGCGTCTCCTTCCCGATCTCGGGCACGATCGAGATCCACGCCAAGCCGGGCACCGTCTCCACGGTCACCGTCGACAAGAAGGAGTTCAAGGCCGCGCCTGTGCGCGTCACGCTGAAGGACACCCACATCAAGGTTGACGGTTGCGTCGGACAGTCCTTCCTGCGGTCGTACGCGACGCTGACGAGTTCGACCGAAGACACCGACGACGTGGTCGCCTACTACGGCGTGACCAAAGCCGTCTGACGTCAGGCATGCAGTCGAACCGAAAGTCAGTAGCCGTCGCGAACATCGCGGCAGTCGGTTTGGTCACCTTCGGAGCGGCGGTCGCCTTTGCGGCGACCGCCGCTGCGGACCCTCCGCCGCCGGAGCCGCTGCCCGTCCCGGGAGCCCCCGAACCGCCACCACCCCCCGGTCCCACGGTGCCGGTGATCGGGCAGCCTTTGGGGCCTGCAGGACTCAACGTTCTCGCGCAGAACGGGCAGGAGCCTGCACCCGGCGCGCTCGGTGCGCCTCCGATTATTGGCCTCGACGAAACCACCGCCTTGGGCCAGAACGCGATTCCCTCGGCGCCGGGTGCAGGCCCTGGCGTCATCCCGAACCTCAACCCGTTCAACAACGCCTACGGACCGCAGCAGTGCATGGTGCCCTCGGCGCCCGGCAAGTGCGAGCAGTTCGACGTCGCACCTGGTGACGAGAATGCCGACGTCAGCCGTCGCGAGTGGCTCGGCCGGTACGTCGACATGTACCGCGCAGGGATGCTCAAGGGCGGACTGCTTGGTCAGATGCCGCAGGATCAGCTCGGTGAACCACTGCCAGGAACCGCGCCACCTCCAGGGACGAACGTTCCCCCGGGGCTGGTTCAGTTCCTGCCCGATCCGGCGGCACCGCCGGACGGCGCGCCACCCCCGCTTCCCGGTGCGCCGCCGCTGGTACCACCTCCGCCTGCGGGCTGACTACGTCGCGGTCGGCAGCAGGCTGACGATCGTGTCGACGAGTTCCTCGGCGGTGAGCTGCCACTTGTCCTCCACCAGGTGGCCGCTGGATTCCAAGCTCGCGATGCCGTGGGCGTTCGTCAGCAGCAACGCTCCGTAGCGCCGCGCCTTCTTGGGGCCGACGACGCCTCCGACGATGTCGATGAACCGATCCCACGTGCGATCCGCCGCCAGGACCGCCGCCGTCGGGTCGCCGGTCGGCGTGGTGAACATCAGGCGATACAGGTGCGGCCGGGTGCGGCCGATCGTGATCAGCGACATCAGCGCGTCGCGCAAAGTGCGCTCGGGCGGGTCGTCGGTGTTCACCAAGCCCTCGAGCGTGTCACCTAACCGGGTCACCGCATTTGTCGCGAGGACGGTCAGCAGAGTGTCCTTGTCTGCGAAGTGGCGATACGGCGCAGAGCGCGAAACACCTGTGCGCGCGCCAACTTCGCGCAGTGTCACCGCTTCTGGACCGCCAGCGTCGAGCAAGGCACCCGCGGCTTCGAGCAGCGACTGTCGTGTCGCCGCAGCGGATTCTGATCGCGTCGCCACCGGCAGGAGCCTAAGCGCTGGCGATTGAGTTGACAACGTCAACTCAACGAGTAGTTTGAGATGACACTGTCAACTCAAAGTGCGGAGACCGTCATGACTGCCTCGAATCGGCCCGACCGCCGCCAGTTGGTCGTCGTGACCGGGGCCTCAACCGGAATGGGCGCAGCCACCGCACAAGAGCTCGCGGGCCGGGGCTATCACGTGCTGGCCGGCGTTCGGCGCGATGTCGACGCCGATGCGCTGCGAGCCGATGGGATCGAACCCCACATCCTCGACATCACCGATGAATCCGCTGTGGCCGCGATCGCAGGCCGCGTCGCAGAGGACCGGCGGCCCCTGCGCGCGCTGATCAACAACGCCGGCATCGCGGTCAATGCACCCGTCGAGACCCTGCCGATCCCCGAGTGGCGAAACCTGTTCGAGGTCAATCTGTTCGGTCACATCGCGATGATCCAAGCGCTGCTGCCGGCTCTGTTACACAGTTCGGGCACCATCGTGAACATCAGCTCTGTCGGTGGGAAATTCGCCATGGCGACCTACGGCCCGTATGCGAGTTCGAAGTTCGCCCTCGAGGCCGCAAGCGATTCCCTGCGGCGAGAAGTTGGCCCCTTCGGTGTCAAGGTCGTGGTCGTCGAACCCGGCGCCGTCACAACAAGAATGGCCGAGCACGCAGTGGCCAGCGCCGATCGACATGGTGCCAACATGACCAGCGACCAACTCGACCGATACGCCGATCTGACTGCGGCCATCTCGGCACAACAACTGTCGTTCACCAAGAAGGGCATGCCTGTCGAGCGGGCCGCGAAGGTGATCGCCAAGGCGGCATCCGCATCGAAACCGCGCACCCGCTACACCATCGGATCCGAAGCTGCGCTCCTCTGGTTGACCCGCGTGGCCCCCGACCGATTCCTCGACCGCATGCTGCAACTAGCCCTTCGGCCCCACTACGTCTAGCTCCACCGTCGTGTCCGTTTTCCGCCAGCGCTGCCGACGTCTGCGTTCCTACCGTCGTCGGTATGCAAAAAGACGTCATCTCGCACGCTCGCGTCGAAGTTCTGCCGACACCCGTCGTTTGGTTCATGGCCCTTGCGGCCGCGCTCGGCACTGCGAGCATCTATCCGCTTCAACCAGCGATCGCTGACGTCGCAAGTTCTCTGCACACATCGCTCGCGACGATCGGCACGGCCCTGGCGTGCGGACCGCTCGGGTACCTGATGGGACTCGCCCTACTCGTTCCGCTCGTTGACCGGTTCGCGCCAAGGCATGTGCTCGCAACGCAGTTCGGCGCACTGGCCACCGCGTTGGCCGTCAACGCTGTCGTCGGCACCCCATGGCTTCTCGGCCTTGTCGTCGGTGTGGTCGGCGCCGGATCGTCGGTCGGCGCGCAGTTGAGTTCCGTCGCAGGGCGATTCGCGAACCCCCGGCGGCGTGCCACAGTACTTGGCATCGTCACCGCGGGGATCTCGGCGGGCATCATCGCGGGACGAATCGTCGGCGGCTGGCTGAATGACGAGATCGGCTGGCGTGGAATGTTTCTCGTGTTCGCGGCGGCGTGCGCCCTCGTTTCCGTTTCAGCGTTCCTCCTGCTGCCCAACGCAACAGGGACCGTCACGTCGGGGTACCTCGCGTCGCTTCGCCGCCTACCCGTCCTCTATCTCCGATACGCGCCGCTTCGACTCGCCGCCGGTCGTGGGACCCTCTGGTTCTTCGCTTTCTGCGCGGTATGGGCGGGCCTTTCCGTCGCGCTGTCGCAGCCGCCATTCTCCTATTCGTCTGAGCGCATCGGCATGTACGCATTCGCCGGACTGCTCGGCATCGTCGCCACTCGCATGGCCGGCGCCTGGACGGACAGGGTCGGCGCACGCAAGGTGGTGCTGGTTGGACTTGCTCTAGCGCTGACAGCGGCAGTGGTACTGGCCGCTTGCTTATCGAACACCGCCGTGACATTGGCCTGCCTTGGCCTCTTCGATGCCGGACTGTTCGCCGCTCAAGTCGCCAACCAGAGCACCGTCCTGGCGATCGACCCTGCGGCGCCCGCCCAGTTCAACAGCGCCTACATGCTGATCTACTTCATCGGCGGCAGCGCGGGCACCGCGTTCGGTGCGGCCGCCGTGGGTTGGTTCGGGTGGCCCACAACCACCGCGATTGCCGCCTGCGCCATTGCGCTGGCCATGATCATCACCGTCACAGTTCGCGTAAATGCCCGGTCACTAGGCTGAGGCCGTGTCTGATCCAGTACTGACCCAGGTCGACGATCGCGTCGCCCTCATCACGGTCAACGACCCAGAGCGGCGCAACGCCGTCACCGCGGAAATCTCGGCGGCCCTTCGCGCGGCCGTCGACGCCGCGGAAGCCGATCCCGATGTGCACGCGCTCATCGTGACCGGCGCAGGCAAGGCATTCTGCGCAGGCGCCGACCTGACCGCGCTTGGCGATGCCACCGAGGACGGTTTGCGTCGCATCTATGACGGCTTCCTCGCGGTCGCCAACTGCGCCTTGCCCACGATCGCCGCGGTCAACGGCGCCGCCGTCGGCGCCGGGTTGAACCTTGCGCTGGCCGCCGACGTCCGGATCGCAGGCCCGGCAGCGCTTTTCGACCCACGGTTCCAGAAGCTGGGCATCCATCCCGGCGGCGGTGCGACCTGGATGCTGCAGCGCGCCGTCGGCCCACAAGCGGCCCGCGCCTCACTGCTCTTCGGGATGCGCTTCGACGCCGACGCCGCGGTGCGCTACGGGCTCGCGCTCGAGGTCGCCGAAGATCCCGTTGCCGCGGCACGGACACTCGCCGCGGGACCGGCGGCCGCACCCCGTGACGTGGTGATCGCCACCAAGGCATCCATGCGCGCGACCGCCAACCCAGGAGTCGTCGACGTCGACCAGCACCGGATCGCGGTGGACACCGAGCTGGGCCCTCAGGCCTCCTCGATCACCTCACCGGAGTTTGCCAAGAGGCTGGCGGCCGCCCGGCGAAAATGACCCGGTCGTCAACAAAGCGGCATAGGCTGAGGCGGGCCGGGACAGCAAAGGAGCATGAGATGAAGAAGCTGGCAGCAGTGCTATTTACTGCCGCATCGGTCGCGGTGGTGCCGGTGGTTATCGCACCGGCTGCGGAGGCAGACATATGTGCAGGCGCGCGCGGACGCCATGTCGGGGTGGGCGGCTGCACCAACGTCGCCGGCGATGTAGCGGCCGTTGCAATTGCGTCGCAGCATGTGCCGTACATTGCAGGCGAAATACCGTGCTACACGGTCGAGGGTGTGCCGTACTACACCCCTCCTGGCGACCCCTGCTGACTAGAGATCGAGCAGCGCGAGTTCCGGCGATTCGATGAGTTCGCGCAATTCGCGAAGGAATGCCGCCACCTGTGCCCCGTCGACGATGCGATGGTCGAAGGCACACGTCAGCGACATTGTCGGTCGCACAACCACTTCGTCATAGACGACGATCGCGCGGGGCTTCAGTGAGCCCATCCCGAGGATGGCAGCCTCGGGATAATTGATCACCGGCACGCCCTCGTCCAACCCCAGCGCGCCGAAGTTGGACACCGTGAACGTGGAGCCCTGCAGTTCCGACGGCTTCAGCGTGCCTTCGCGAGCTTCGCGGATCAGCCGCGCGACCACCGCTGCCAGCTCCCGCGTGGTCTTGTCGTGCGCATCGTCGACAACGGGCACAAGCAGTCCTCGCGGCGCCGCGACACCGAACCCGAGATGCACGGCCTTGTGCAAATGGATCTGCGGGCCGTCGGTGGTGTCGAGCCACGTCGAGTTCAGGTTCGGATGGTGCCGCAGCGCGATCGTCAACAGCCGCAGGGTTAGCACGAACGGCGTGATCGGCGACTCGTCGTCGGTGACGTCGCGCATGCGGTCCCGCAACTGCAGCAGGGCCGAGCAGTCGACCTGGACACCGGCGTGTGCGTCCGGTATCTGCCTGCGCGACAACGTCATCCGGTGAGCCATCTCTGCCTGCACCCCGCGCACCGCCACCATCTCGGGGGTGGGCGCCGACCTGCCCGCGGCGGCGAGGACATCCTCGCGGGTGATTACCCCGTCGGGGCCCGAGCCCGCCACACCGGAGAGGTCGACGTTCAACTCGGCGGCCAGCTTGCGCACCGGCGGCTTGGCTCGCGGGCGGTCTCCGACCGAGCCTCGCCTGCTGGTGTCCATTTCATCGTCAGCGCCGTAGCCGACCAAAACCGGTTTGCGCACTGAGCCATTGGCGCTCTGCGGCGGGGCGACGGGTTCGGCCTGGGATACCTCCGTGGCAATGCGAATGAGGACCGAGCCAACGGTCAGCGTCTCGCCTTCGGCCCCTCCCAACTCGACGATCCGGCCCGCGTGTGGACTTGGAATCTCGACCTCTGCCTTGTTGGTCTCCACCGTGCACAACGTCTGGTTGAGTTCGACGTCGTCACCAACGCCAACCTGCCAGCTGGTGATCGTCGCGTCCTCGAGGCCTTCCCCCAAATCGGGGACCAGGAACTCCTTCACGGCGCTCACGGCTGCTCCATCGCCCGCTCGACGCAGTCCAACAGCCGGTCCGGACCCGGCAGCCACAGCTTCTCGAGGCGGGCGGGCGGATACGGGGTGTCAAACCCGGTGGCGCGCAATACCGGTGCCTCCAGCTCGTAGAAGAGTTCCTCCTGTATGCGGGCCGCCAGTTCCGCGCCGAAGCCCAACGTTCGCGGTCCCTCGTGCATGACCACCGCGCGGCCGGTCTTGCGGACGGACTCCGCGACGGTGTCGAAGTCGAGCGGGTTCAGCGACCGCAGGTCGATGACCTCGAGGCTCCAGCCGCGCTGCTCGGCAAGTTCCGCCGCGCTGAGCGCGGTGGCCACCAGCGAGCCGTAGGTCACCACCGTGACGTCCGCGCCGACGCGACGCACGGCCGCCCGTCCGATCGGCAGGCCGGGCGCGTTGGTGTCGACGGCCTCACGGGTCCAGTACCGCCGTTTGGGTTCCAGGTAGATCACCGGGTCGCGGCTGACAATCGCCTGCCGCAGTAGCCAATACGCGTCCGACGGTGTCGACGGCACCACCACTTTCAGGCCCGCGGTGTGCAGCCAATAGCTTTCGGTGGACTCCGAATGATGTTCCACCGCGCCGATTCCACCGAAGGACGGAATGCGGATGGTCACTGGCATGTCGACGTCTCCACGGGTGCGCATCCGGTACTTCGCCAAGTGGCTGACCATCTGATCGAACGCAGGCGCGGCGAACCCGTCGAACTGGATCTCTGGAACGGGGACGAAACCGCGGATCGCCATGCCGATCGAGATGCCGACGATGGCCGACTCGGCCAGCGGGGTGTCGAAACACCTTTGCTCGCCGAAGGTTTCGGCCAGCCCCTCGGTCACCCGGAACACGCCACCGAGCTTGGCGACGTCTTCGCCGAACACCAGCACCCGGTCGTCGGCGGTCATCGCGTCGTGCAGGGCGCGGTTGATCGCTTGCGCCATCGTCAGCGTCGGCGCCATCGACGGCACGGTCAGCAGCGGACTCTGCGGCTCCGGCGCGTCATCGCCGTTCATCGCTGGTCGTTCGATGATCTGCGTCATCGTCACACCTCCTTCGCCAACTCGGTCAACAGTTCCTCGCGTTGTCGCACCAACTCGGGGGTGATGTCGTGATAGACGGCGTCGAACATCTCGGCGACGTCGAAATCATCGGAACCGACCACGGATTCGCGCAATTCGGTTCGCAGTCTCTTGGACTTGGCCGCGACGCGCTCCTCCAGCCGCTCGGTCCACACGCCTACCGATTGAAGGTAGGTGCGGTACCGCGCAATGGGATCGCGCGCCAGCCAGTAGTCGACCTCCTCCTCGGATCGATACCGCGTCGGGTCGTCGGATGTCGTGTGCGGCCCCATCCGATACGTGATGGCTTCGATCAACGTCGGCCCGCCACCTTCACGGGCCCGCTTGGCGGCCTCCGCGGTCACCGCGTGACAGGCAAGCACGTCGTTGCCGTCGACCCGGATGCCCGGCATCCCGTAGCCGATCGCCCTGTGTGCGATCGACGGCGCCGCCATCTGGTGGCTGACCGGAGTCGAGATGGCCCACTGGTTGTTCTGCACGAAGAACACGCATGGCGCCTTGAACACCGCGGCGAAGTTCAGCGCCTCATGCGCATCACCCTCGCTGGTCGCGCCGTCTCCGAGGAATGCGAGTGTCACCGAATCCTCGCCAAGTCGTTGGGCCCCCATCGCCGCGCCCACGGCATGCAATCCGTGCGTCCCGATCTGGATCGATATCGGGGCGCAGCACTTCTCGGTGAACCCCAGCCCGCCGTGCCACTTACCTCGCCACACGGCACCCATCTGGGCAGGCGTGATGCCGCGCAACAGGAACGCGCCGATCTCGCGGTATTGAGGGAACAGCCAGTCCGTCTTGCGAAGGCTCGCCGCCGCGCCGATCTGGGCGGCCTCCTGGCCGCGGCACGACGCGAACAGTGCCAACTCTCCCTGGCGTTGCAGGTTGACGAATTCGCCGTCGAGGTCGCGCGTGACAACCATCAGCTCGTAGAGCCAGCTCAGTGTTTCGGGTGGCAGATCGCGCGTGTAGCGATCCTCAGCCGTTGGGCCCCCATCGGGGGCTACAAGTTGGACCGGCTCGATGCCAACGGACAGTGACACGTCAGACACCGCATATACCTCAGCCATACCGCCTCCTATTCGGTGACGGCATGTTCCGCCGTCAGTCCGCGAGGTGCTCAGCGCGGTGGCGGTCAGAGCAAAACCCCTGGTGGGAGGCCTGTCCGCTAGCTACCTGGGTGTGGAGCTAGCTGGACGATGCGCTCTGCTCGCCGCAGCACTGGGGCAATCTCCATTATGCCTACGGATTCGTCGACACCGCCTGATAGCGGCACGCCGCGTGGACGTGTCGCAGGCCAGAGCTGTCGAGATAGCGTCGCCGTATGAAGGCCTATGCGGCGATGGACCCCGAGTTGTCCCTGGCCGCCGTGCCTGCCTACGCGCGACGCGTTGAGGATCTGGGGTTCGATGGCCTCCACATCGCCGAGACGATCCACGACTCCCTTGCCGTGGCTCTGCTCGCGCTCGAACACACCAAGCGGACGACCGTTCGCACAGCGGTGACGCTGGCGTTCGTGCGGAGCCCGACCCTGGTGGCCTATGCGGCGTGGGACCTGTCGATCCTGTCCGGCGGACGGTTCGAATTGGGACTGGGCACCCAGATCAAGCAGAACATCCAGGATCGCTTCGGCATGCCGTGGACCGAACCGCGCTCGCGCCTAAGGGATTACGTCGCAGCTTTGGATGCGCTCTTCGGCGCATTCCGCACCGGCGGCGCGCTCCGCCACGAGGGTGACCACTACCGGTTGACCCGCTTGCAGCCATACTTCAACCCAGGACCAAGCGATGCCGTGACTCCGCCGATCTGGTTAGGCGCGGTGAACGCCGCCATGTGCGAACTGGCAGGCGAGGTGGCGCACGGCGTCGTCACCCACACGACGAACTCCGACCCCGCCTACCTGCGCGACGTCGTGCGACCCGCGCTACACCGAGGCGCCGTCAGCGCGGGACGCACCGCCGAACCTCTGCTGATGGCCTCGGCGGCGATCGCCACGGGGGACAGTGACGCGGCGGTAGCGCGCGAACGGGAACGGCAACGCCGCATGCTTGCCTTCCTGTACTCGACGCCGGCCTACTCGACGTCCCTGAAGCGACGAGGCTGGACCGACCTGCCGGATCAGCTTCGCGCGTTGGTCAGGGCACAGCAGTGGGACGAGTTGCCAACGGTGCTCAGCGATGCGGTACTCGACGAGTTGGTCATCTGCGGACGGTACGACGAGCTGCCGGGAATGCTCGTCTCAAGATTCGGCGACGTCGCCGACGGGGTCGTGCTGCCTCCGCTCGGTGACGAGGGCGACGACCGGATGCTGGAAGCGTGCGTCGCTGAACTCAGCCGGGGATGACCGGTTGCCGCAGGATGGTCCGCAGCTTGGACGGCTCAACTCGGCGCGAATCACTCAAATAGATTTCGTGGTGCTTTCCGGTCATGCGAAGGCCTGCGTTGGGGATGTACTCGTGGTGCAGCTTCGCGAGAATCCCCGCCTCGTCGTCATATGAGCCGACGTGCAGAGTCTGAACACATTTCCCCTCGCTGAGCGTGTCCATGCGAACTTTGTCCAGACTGGCGGGGCGATCCTTAGCGGCCACTGCTGCGATCGCCCCGTCGAACATGTCCCGGTTGATCCAGGCCGGCACCATGATCATGGCGGTCCAGTTCCATTGCGACTTATCCCGATTCGTCGTGAAGGAGTCCATATCGGATGCCCACCATAGCGCCTCCAAGGGCATGACGACGTAGTCCTTGCCGAGGTTTTGCTTGCTGGCGAACTTGAGCTTGTAGGCGATCGGGTACAGCGCACCGATCGCGTCGGTGTACTCCCGTGCCGTGTTCGGATCACCGTGTCCGTCGACCATCAGATACTGGAGCGGTGAAACGTCGAGGATCCGGAACTCGCCGCGTTTCGCCTTGTAGGGGTCGAGTGTCTTCTTGAAGTCTGTCTTCATGTTTCGGCGGACGCGACGATCCGTTCAGCGCGCCGAAGCACCGGGGCATCGACCATCAAACCCTCGTACTGGAACACGCCCCGCTCATGGCGGGCAGCCGCCAGAACTGCCCGTGCCCAGCTCAACTGCTCGGCGGTTGGGGCGTAGCCAGCACGGATGACCGCCACCTGCGACGGGTGGATCGCCACCTTCGCGTCGAACCCGACGGCAACAGCGTCGTCGACTTCGTCGCCGAGGCCGACGAGGTTCTTGATGTCGAGGTACACCGAGTCCAGCGCCATCCGGCCGTATGCCTTTGCGGCCAGTAGTGTCTGCGACCGCACGTGCCGGGCCACTTCGCGGTAGCTGCCGTCCGGGTAGCGATTCGCCGTACCGCCGAGCACCGCGAACAGATCCTCGGCGCCCCACATCAACGCGAGCGTGTTGTCCATCCGCGCCAGATCGTTGACAACCAACGCGCCCAACGGCGTTTCGATCAGCACCACCACGTCCAGTGGTGCAAGATCACGGATCTGCTGCGAGTCTTCGGTTTTCGCCAGCATCACGGTCGTATACGGAGTCCGCTTGAGCGCTTCGAGGTCGAGCTGATGGTCCGCCGTCGCGCTCGGGTTGATGCGCACGACGGTGCGGTCAGGATCCAGCTGCGTTTCAATCAGTGCCGTGCGGGCGGCTTCCCGATCCTTGGCCGCAACGCCGTCTTCCAGGTCCAGAATCACCACATCGGCTGCCGCGGCCGCCTTTTCGAATCGCTCCGGTCGATCGGCCGGACAGAACAACCATGCCGGGCCGGTCTGCCTCAGCGTCACTACTTATCCCCCTCGGGTCGCTTGCGCACCATGGTCTTTCGCGATGCGGTCGCGACGATGTCACCGTGCTGATTGCGGCCGGTGTGAGCGAACGTCACGATTCCCTCGCCGGGACGGCTCTTCGACTCACGCTTATCGGTCACTTCTGTCTCGGCGTACAGCGTGTCACCGTGAAAAAGTGGCTTCGGGAACGCGACCTCACCGAAGCCGAGGTTGCCGACGATCGTCCCCTGCGTCAGCTGCGCCACCGACAATCCGACCATCGTCGACAACGTGAACATCGAGTTCACCAGCCGCTGGTTGAACGGCGGCAATGCGTCGGAGAACGCGGCGTCGAGATGCAGCGCCTGGGTGTTCATCGTCAGCGTCGTGAACAGCACGTTGTCGGCCTCGGTGATGGTGCGGCCGGGACGGTGCTGGTACAGGACCCCGGTCTCGAACTCCTCGAACCACAGCCCGCGCTGGACGACAGTCCTTTTCGGCGCGCCACCCGGCCCCGTCACAGACCAGCCTCCCGAGCGATCAGCATCAGCTGCACTTCCGTCGTCCCTTCACCGATCTCGAGGATCTTGCTGTCACGGTAGTGACGCGCCACGGGGTACTCGTTCATGAAGCCGTAGCCGCCGAACACCTGGGTGGCATCGCGGGCGTTATCCATGGCCGCCTCGCTGGCCACCAGCTTGGCGATCGAGGCTGCCTTCTTGAACGGCTTGCCCGCCAACATCATTGCAGCGGCGTCATAGTATGCGGTGCGTGCCGCGTGGGCGCGAGCCTCCATCCTGGCGATCTTGAATGCGACCGCCTGGTAGGTGCCGATCGCCGCACCGAACGCCTGACGCTCCTTGGCGTACTTCACGCATTCGTCTACGCATCCCTGTGCCGCACCGACCGACAACGCCGCGATGGCGATCCGGCCCTCATCGAGGATGCGCAGGAAGTTCGCGTACCCGCGGCCGCGCTCGCCGAGCAAGTTCTCGGCGGGTACGCGGACGTCGTCGAAGCTCAGCGGGTGGGTGTCCGACGCATTCCAGCCCACCTTGCTGTACGCGGGCTCGGCGGTGAATCCCTCGGTGGGGACCGGCACCAGGATCGACGAGATCTCCTTGTTGCCACCGGCTTCTCCGGTGACAGCGGTGACGGTAACCAGCTTCGTGATGTCGGTGCCGGAGTTCGTAATGAATTGCTTGGTGCCATTGATCACCCACGTTGATCCATCCAACTTCGCTGTGGTCCGGGTAGCACCCGCATCGGTTCCACCGCCGGCCTCGGTCAGGCCGAATGCCCCGAGCGCTTTACCACTTGCCAAGAGCGGCAACCACTCTTGCTTCTGATCCTCGTTGCCGAAGCGGTACACGGGCATCGCGCCCAACCCGACGCCGGCCTCCAGCGTGATCGCCACGCTCTGGTCGACCTTGCCAAGTTCCTCGAGTGCCAGGCAGAACGCGAAGTAGTCGCCGCCCATGCCGCCGTACTCCTCGGGGAACGGCAGGCCGAACAATCCCATATCGGCCATCCCCGCAACGACCTCGTAGGGGAACGAATGCTCTTCGTCATGTTTGGCTGCGACCGGCGCGACCACGGTTCGGGCGAAGTCGCGCACCGTCTTCGCGAGCTGTTCGTAGTGATCGGGCAGCATTCCGGTGGCCAGAAAGTCGGTCATTGCTCTTCTTCTTTCGCGATTATGCGGGCCAGCGGCTGGCCCACCTTGACCTGGTCGCCCGCGGCGACGAGTAGTTCGACAACGCCGTCGACCGGCGCCGACAGTGCGTGTTCCATCTTCATGGCCTCGACGGTGACGACTACGGCGCCGGCCTCCACGTGCTGGCCGTCCTGCACACCAACGGCAACCACCGATCCGGGCATCGGGCTGGTCAGCTCCGCGTCGCCGACGTGTTCGTCGTCGGGCCGCACGGGCGCCTCCCGCAGCTCCTCGACCATCGCGATATGTCCGCCACCGGACAGCCATATCTGGCCGTCATCCGCGGCCACGAGGTACTCGGTGCGCAAACCGTCCATCGTGACGGTCACCCGATCACCTTCGAGAGATGCTGTGAGCGTATGCGATTCGCCGTTTTCGACCCGCGCGGTCGCCGCGCCGGGCGTGCCCGTGAGGTACACGTGGTCGGTGCGGTCACCCGCATGCAGCCGGAACGTCGTCGGCGCCCGCTCCCCCATCCGCCAGCCCGACGGCACCGCCCACAGGTCATCGACCGGCGATGGCCAGGCGCGCAGCCACTTGTATGCCGCCGCGGCGATCAGCTCGTCGTCGCCGTGCTGCGCCGGAATGTAGTCGGGTGTCCGGCGATCCAGCAGTCCGGTGTCGAGACGGCCCGCCGCGACGTCGGGATCGGCCAGCAGGAACCGCAGGAACTCGATGTTGGTGGTGATGCCGAGCACCGCGGTATCGGCCAACGCACGGTCGAGCGCACGCAGTGCAGCGGGCCGGTCGCCTGCGTGGGCGATCACTTTCGCCAGCATCGGGTCGTATTCGCTGCCGATGACCATGCCGGGAGCGAGGCCGGAATCCATCCGGACACCTGGCCCCTCGGGTTCGGATAGGTCCAACACCTCGCCACCGGTCGGCAGAAATCCGCGCGCGGGATCCTCCGCATACACGCGGGCCTCGATGGCGTGGCCGGTCATCGTGATGTCGTCCTGCCCGATAGGCAGTTTCTCCCCCGCGGCGATCCGGACTTGCAGGTCGACGAGGTCGATGCCGGTGACCATCTCGGTGACCGGGTGTTCGACCTGCAGGCGGGTGTTCATCTCCATGAAGAAGAACTCGTCGGGCTGGTCCGCGGAGACGATAAACTCGACGGTGCCTGCTCCGGTGTAGTCCACGCTGCGAGCGGTGTCACAGGCCGCCGCGCCGATGCGCGCCCTGGTCTCCGGGTCGAGCAGAGGCGAGGGCGCTTCTTCGATGACCTTCTGGTGACGCCGCTGCAGACTGCATTCGCGCTCGCCGAGGTGGACCACGTTGCCGTACGCGTCGGCGAGCACCTGCACCTCGATGTGCCTGGGGTTCAACACAAACCGCTCGATGAACAGCGTGTCGTCGCCGAACGCCGACGCAGCTTCCCTGCGCGCGCTGGCCAGCGCGGCAGCCAATTCAGCGGGCTGGTTCACCACTCGCATGCCCTTGCCGCCGCCGCCTGCCGACGGCTTGACCAACACGGGGTATCCGACCTCATCCGCCCCGGCGATCAGGTCCGCATCGGTCAAACCCGGCCGGGAGACCCCCGGCACGACCGGCACGCCGAACGCCGACACCGCGGCCTTGGCGGCGATCTTGTCGCCCATCGTCTCGATCGCCCCGACCGGCGGACCGATGAACGCGATGCCGGCCTCCTGCAGCGCCGCGGCGAATTGCGCATTCTCCGAAAGGAATCCGTATCCGGGATGGACCGCCTGTGCGCCGGTGCGACGGGCGGCCTCGACGACTGTCTCGATGTTGAGGTAGCTCTGCCGCGCGGGTGCGGGGCCAATACCCACCGCGACGTCGGCCTCGGCCACGTGGCGGGCACCGGCGTCGGCGTCGCTGAACACCGCGACCGAGCGGATGCCCATCTCACGCAATGTGCGGATGACGCGCACGGCGATCTCGCCGCGGTTGGCCACCAGAACGGTGCGGAATTTCTCTGAAGTCATCGTATCTACATCCGGAATACGCCGTAGGAGACCGACTCGAGCGGCGCCTGTCCGACGATCGACAGCGCCAGCCCCAGCACGGTTCTGGTGTCGGCGGGATCGATGACCCCGTCATCCCACAGCCGGGCCGTGGAGTAGTAGGGGTTGCCCTGGCTTTCGTACTGTTCGCGGATCGGCGCCTTGAAGTCCTCTTCCTCCCGCGCGGTCATCTCGCCCCGCACGGTGGCCAGCACCGAGGCCGCCTGCTCGCCGCCCATCACCGAGATCCGCGCATTGGGCCACATCCATAGGAACCGCGGCGAATACGCCCGCCCGCACATCGAATAGTTGCCCGCGCCGTAGGAGCCGCCGATGACGACGGTCAGCTTCGGCACCCTGGCGCAGGCGACGGCCGTCACCATCTTGGCGCCGTGCTTGGCGATGCCGCCCGCCTCGTAGTCCCGGCCCACCATGAAGCCCGAGATGTTCTGCAGGAACAGCAGTGGCGTGTTCCGCTTGTCGCACAGTTCGATGAAATGCGCTCCCTTGAGCGCGGATTCGCTGAACAGGATGCCGTTGTTGGCGACGATGCCGACAGGGTGGCCATGTATGCGGGCGAAGCCGGTGACCAGCGTGTTGCCGTACTCGGCCTTGAACTCGGAGAACTCGCCGCCGTCGACGATGCGGGAGATCACCTCGTGCACGTCATAGGGAGTCCGGGAGTCGACGGGGACCACGTCGTAGAGCTCGGTCTGGTCGGCCACAGCATCGACCGTCGGCGCGACCTCCCACGGCAGCGCTGTCCGCGGTCCGAGCGTGGCGATGATGCGACGCACGATCCGCAGCGCGTCGCGGTCGTCGTGGGCCAAATGGTCTGTGACACCGGAAGTTTTGGAGTGCAGGTCGCCGCCGCCGAGCTCTTCGGCTGTCACCACCTCACCGGTCGCGGCCTTCACCAGCGGTGGGCCGCCGAGGAAGATGGTGCCCTGGTTGCGCACGATTACCGCCTCGTCGCTCATCGCAGGCACATACGCACCGCCGGCGGTGCACGATCCGAGCACGGCCGCGATCTGGGGGATTCCGTCGGCGGACAGGTTGGCCTGGTTGTAGAAGATGCGGCCGAAGTGTTCCCGGTCGGGAAACACCTCGTCCTGGCGGGGCAGGAATGCTCCTCCGGAGTCGACCAGGTAGATGCACGGTAGGCGGTTCTGCCCGGCGATCTCCTGTGCGCGCAAGTGCTTCTTGACGGTGACCGGGTAGTACGTGCCGCCCTTCACCGTTGCGTCGTTGGCCACGATCATGCACTCGCGGCCGGAGACGCGGCCGACGCCTGCGATCATCCCCGCGCCGGGACATTCATCGTCGTACATGCCGTCGGCCGCCAGCGGCGCTAATTCCAGAAAGGGACTGCCCGGGTCGAGCAGTCCGTCGACGCGGTCTCGTGGCAGCAGCTTTCCGCGGCTCACGTGGCGCTCGCGGGCGCGCTCGTTGCCGCCGAGCGCTGCAGTAGCCAGCTTGGTACGCAGCTGGTCGACAAGCGCCAAATGCTCGGCGCGGTGAGAACCCGGCGAAGCGCTCATTCGGCCAAACCCGTTCGTTTGAGTTAATCGTGACTAACTCATGGTATGTTAGTCACGATTAACCGAAATGTCTACCAGCAGGTTGGAGGCGCTCATGGGGACGTCGACGCCTACCGCTACCCGGCGCAGCCGGGCCAAATCCGATCGTCGCAGCCAGCTGATCGCCGCGGCGGAGCGCCTCGTCGCCGAACGCGGCTATCTCGCGGTGCGACTGGAGGACATCGGTGCCGCCGCGGGCGTCAGCGGACCCGCGATTTACCGGCACTTCCCCAACAAGGAAGCACTTCTGGTCGAGTTACTGGTCGGGATCAGTACCCGGCTGCTGGCGGGCGCCACGGACGTGGTCGCGCGGGCCGACCACTCTGCGGACGCGCTCGAAGGACTCATTGAATTCCACTTGGACTTCGCGCTCGGCGAGTCAGACTTGATCCGCATTCAGGATCGCGATCTTGGCCATCTGCCGCCGGCGGCAAAGCGGCAGGTGCGAAAGGCGCAACGGCAATACGTCGAGATCTGGGTCGATGTGTTGCGTCAGTTGGACGACACTCTAAGCGAGGCCGACGCGCGGCTGATGGCGCACGCAACATTCGGGTTGTTGAACTCGACGCCACACAGCGTGAAACCGGGTACCGCGAAAGCGGCCGAGGCCAGTTCGCGTGCCGTCTTGCGAACAATGACGGTCGCTGCACTGACCTCGGCCGGACGTGCCGGGCGTTAGTTAGTACCAGGCTCTCCTGCCGCCGACGGGCCGTCCGACGGACCCGAGGATCCAGAACACCGCACCGACGACGACCAACACCACGCCGATGTAGGTGAGGATCGAGATGCCGAAGAGCATGCCGAGAATGAGCAGGATGGCTCCCAAGACGATCATGATTACTCTACTTTCTTCCTCAATTATCAACTACCAGTTGACTACTGGCTGGGCTCAGGAATGTTGCAGTTGGTCACCTTCGGGTTGACCCCCGCATAGTTGAGGGGCCCCGCGACCACGGTCAA
Organism: uncultured Actinomycetota bacterium; assembly: GCA_963766465.1. GTDB lineage: Bacteria > Actinomycetota > Actinomycetes > Mycobacteriales > Mycobacteriaceae > Mycobacterium. The sequence goes on along the minus strand of CAVXZT010000004.1, from coordinate 72,579 downwards.
AGCGATGCTGCCCGCTGTGGCGCAATTGGTTTCGCCGCCCCTGAAGTAGTCACGCTGATAGGCGGCTACCACGCCGATTACTAGCCACACGAGCACGATGACGCCAAGGATTCCGCCACCTCTCACGCTGCGCCTCCATTCGTGTTAGCGCCCCAACGGCGCACGCAGCGTGTTTACCCTGCAGATAATTTCGGTAAACCTGCCGACGGCGGCGATTTGGTTACGAAATGGACGCGGCCGCGAACGCCGCAGTCAGCCACTCGCTCATGGCTTTGACCAGTACGGCCCGGTTCTCCCGCTTGTCGATCTCATGGCCATCGTCGTCAAACACCAGCATCTCGACGCGGCGGCCGAGCGCACGCAAAGCCTCATACATCTGCTGTGACTCGGTCGGCGGGACATTGGTGTCGTTGAGGCCGTGGACCAATAGCAGCGGCGCGGTCAACGCGTGCGCGCTCAACAACGGCGACAACCGGTCGAGGAGGTCTCGGTCGCTGACCGGGTGGCCGTACTTGGGGTGGGCGGCCGCTGCGATCCACGGCTCGGTGTTGCGGTACCACGTGTTCAAGTCACTCATCCCGCAGATGCTGATTCCCGCGGCGAATAGTTGCGGATGAAAAGTCAGCGCCGCCTGCGTCAGATACCCGCCGTAAGACCACCCGCAGCAGGCGACGCGGTTCCGTGGCGCGAGGTCGCGGTCGACCAGATATCGCACCGCGTCGGCGACGTCGTCGATCGCGGCGAATCGCCGCTCCTTGTCGTCGGCGTGCATGAACGTTCGGCCAAACCCTCCCGAGCCGCGGACGTTCGGAAGGAACACGGTGATGCCCGCCTCGAGCAGGGGCGGGAAGAACTCGTTGTAGCCGGGCCGGCCCTGACCCTCCGGCCCACCGTGCAGGAAGATCATGGCGCCGACGGGTTGCACACCCTCAGGCGGGCGGAACAACCAGCCGCTGAACTCCAGCCCGTCACGCGCGGTGATGGTCTCCAGGGTGGGGTCGGCGGCGACGGGCCCACTGCTGGGCTCCCTGTCGACGGGCTCCCATTCTCGGGTGCGGGGATTGACCAGTTCCACCATCGGTGGCGTCGACGGACCCTCCACCGTCATCGCCAGCATCGAGCCGCCCGCGCTGATGCTCAGCTCGCTTGCCACCATGCCGGGCAGCGGAATTGGTTCGTGGAGCGTGTAGTCGGCATACTCGAGGATCTGTAACTCGCTGGCGCCGTTGATGTTCCATAACATCGCGACCGTCGACAGGTCGTCGCTCACAGCGAACTCGTCGAGTTCATAGCCCGTCCGCTCGGCAACAACCTGATACGACACTCCATCGGGGGTTGTGGTGACCTCCAACAGCCTGGCGTGGTCGGCGCCGTTCTCGCTGCGGATCAGGGCGCGGACGTAGCCGTCGGGGCTGTTGACCCCGTAGGTCTTCGCCGGCTGATACAGCTCGGTCAGTTCTCCTTCGAGCCCTGCCCGCAGGCGTCGCGGACTCTGGTCGTCGAGGATCGTTCCCGCGTCGGTGGTGGAGCCGGGATCGTATGGCAGCAAAGCGATTTCGGTCAGGCCGCGCAGCATGATCAGGTCGCGGTAACCACGCGGTCCCACCCGCACCAGCGATGCACCGGCCCACGCGTCGACGAGTCTGCCGCCCGAGCGGCGGTCCAGCACGACGGTGGTGCCGTCGGACGGATCGATCAGACACGAGCTGCCGACCCCGTCCTCACCGGTGAGGATCGCCGCGACGTGGGTCCCGTCCCAGGCAATCAGTTCCGCGGTGCCTTCCTGCGCGCCTGGCGGCCAAAGGTCGATGCGACGGGCGTCGCGGTCGTCGGGATCGGTTGTGACGACCCAGATCTGGCTGCGGGTGGCGCCGTCGGGTGCGACCTCACACGCCAGCCAGTGACCGTCGGCCGAGTGCAGGACGCGAGTGACGGCTCCCTCGACGGGCAGTTCGACGTCGCGCGACGAAGTTGCACGCCAGCCGCGCAGGAAACGCTGCACGGCGCGCGGGAAGCCGCCGTCGTCGACAAGGTGCGCGAACGCCGTCGCGTCCGGAGACATCGACGCGCCGTAGACCCTGCGGACCTGCACTCCCACCACATCGATTCTGCACGGTCGGTGGTCCCCCGATGGGACCACACCCGCGTAGACCCAGGTCCAGCCGGTTCACGGTCGCCTGAGCGGCTGCACAGGTACCCTGCAGCCATGAGGTGGGCATGACCGATTCACCACGGCGCGACGGGTCTGAGCCGATCCAACCGCTCGGCGATAGCTATCCCGGATACACCGATCCGGCGTATGCGAGCCAGGCGTCCTACGGGCCCCCCTACCAGGCGCCGTACGTGCCGCCACCCACCGAGCGGCTGCCCGCCTACTCGCCGTACGGCAATGACCCGTACGCGACCGGCCAATATGGCGCCCCGTATCCGCCGGGGGAACCGCCGCAGCCGCCGCCGGATGGCCCCAAGGCGCCGCGTTGGCTGTGGTTTGTCGCGGGCATCGCGGTCCTGATGGTGATCGGTCTGGTGATCGCGCTGGTGATCGTCAACAGTTCGCGCCAGCAGACCGTCGTCGCGCCACTGCCGTCGATGACCGAGCCGAGTTTCACCACTCCGACGACGACGCCGCGTCCCACCATCCCCGTCTTCCCGTTGCCGACGCTGCCGAGTACGCCGTCCACCACGGGCCCGACCAGCCCGTCGACTCCGGGTGCGACTGAAACGGTGGTGTACGACGTCTCGGGCGACGGTCGGGCCATCAATATCACCTACGTCGACACCGGCGGTGTGTTGCAGACCGAGTTCAACGTGATGCTTCCGTGGAGCAAGGAGGTCGAGCTGGCGCAGCCGGCGGAAGACTCCGCAAGCGTCAGCATCATCAATGTCGGCCGTGAGGTGAACTGCTCCATCACCGTCAACGGCGTGCAGGTGCAGCAGCGCACCGGCGCGGGCCTGACCATCTGCACAGCTGCTGGTTAGATCGCGGCGGCCCGACGCGGTACCCGCACCGCAAGCATCGCGACGAATCCCGCCGCCAATACCAGCATTAGACCCCCGATGCCCGCGCGATCCGCCCCGAAAACGGCGACGAAGGTGGAGAACATGAAGGGGGCGAGGGGCGCCACGGCCCGGCCCGTCATCGTGTAGAGGCCGAACGCCACCCCTTCTTTGCCTTGCGCGGTCATCCGCAGCAGTAGGGTGCGCGCCGACGACTGTGTCGGCCCGATGAACAGGCACAGCAGCAGCCCGCACACCCAAAACGCCGCGGCCCCCGACGACGCCATCAGGACCAGGCCAACGACGATCATCGCTGCCAACGAGCTCAAGATGACGGTTTTCGAGCCGACGCGGTCGTCGAGCAGCCCGCCAAGCACCGCCCCTGCCGCGGCCACCACGTTGGCGCTGATCCCGAACAGCAGCACGTCGGCCACGGAGATGCCGTAGACAGCCACGCCCAGCACCGCGCCGAATGTGAATACGCCTGCCAATCCGTCGCGGAACACCGCGCTGGCCAGCAGGTAGTAGACGACATTTCGGTCCCGTCTCCACTCCGCGCTCAGGTCCGACCACAGTTTTCGGTAGGCGCCGAGCAGACCGGTCGGAGATCGGGCGGGCGGTTCGATGTCGACCGATGGTGGTGGCGCGATCAGCACCGGCATTGCGAAGACCGCCATCCAGACAGCGGTGACGAGCATGGCGGCGGGAACGTTTTGATTGTCGCCCGACATGAATCCGGCGTAGACGATGACGAGCAACACCATGCTGCCGACATAGCCTGCGGCCCAGCCAAATCCGGACACCCGGCCGGAATTCTCCGGTGTCGTCAGCTGTCGCAGCATCGCGTTGTACGGGACACTGGCCAGGTCGTTGCACGCCGCGGTGAACCCGAGCAGCAGAAGGCCCGCCAACAGGTAGCTCGCATCGTCGCGGATCAGACTCATCGCCGCCGTCAGCAGCACCACCATCGCGGTGAGCACGGCCAGCGTGCCTCGCCGTCGGTGCGGCGCGTCAACCCAGACTCCGGTGACAGGCGCGAGCAAGGCGACCGTGAGCCCTGAGAAGAAAAGCGCCCAGCCCAGCAAGCTCGCCGGGCTGGTACCGCCGGGCAGATCGTCACCCACGGAACGGGTCAGATAGACCGAGAACACGAAGGTCACGACTATCGCGCCAACGCCGGTCGAGCCGCAGTCCCACAGCGCCCACGCCAGCACCCGCGACCGCGCCGCGATATGCGCGGACGGCCGCGGTTCGCTCATGGTCGCCCACGATAAGGTACGGCCCATGCCAGTACCCGCTCCCAGCGCGGACGCCCGTGCCGTAGTCACCGGCGCGTCGCAGAACATCGGCGAAGCGCTGGCCGTCGAGCTAGCCGCGCGCGGGCACCATCTGATCATCACGGCCCGTCGCGAGGACGTGCTGACCACGCTGGCGGACCGGCTCACCCAGCAGTACGGGGTGACAGTCGACGTGCGTCCCGTCGATCTCGCCGACCCGGCCGATCGTGCCAAACTGTGCGACGAGCTTGCCGTACGCAACATCTCGATCCTGTGCGCCAACGCAGGCACCGCGACGTTCGGACCGGTCGCCTCGCTGGACCCGGGCGCGGAGAAGGCTCAGGTGCAACTGAATGTCCTTGGCGTACATGACCTTGCGCTCGCAGTGCTGCCAGGCATGGTCAAGCGCGGTGCAGGCGGCATTCTGATTTCCGGTTCGGCGGCGGGCAATTCGCCGATCCCCAACAACGCCACCTATGCGGCCACCAAGGCGTTCGTCAACACCTTCAGCGAGTCGCTTCGCGGCGAACTCAAGCGTGCGGGCGTGCACGTGACGCTGCTGGCGCCGGGCCCTGTGCGCGAGACGTTGCCCGTCGAGCATGAGCAGTCGCTGGTCGAGAAGCTCATTCCTGACTTCCTGTGGATCTCCACCGAGTACACCGCCAAGCTGTCGCTGGATGCCTTGGAGCGCAACAAGATGCGCGTCGTGCCGGGTGTCACCTCGAAGGCGATGTCGGTGGCGGCGGGCTACGCCCCACGGGCCATCGTCACGCCGATCGTCGGCGCGGTCTACAAGAAACTCGGCGGGAGCTAGCGGCGCCTGCGGCCGGTGCCGAAGATGCTGCGGGTGATCTCGCGGCCGATGACGGTACCCGCCGACCGCATCGCGCTCTTGAACGCCGGGCTGCTCATCATCTTGTCGAGCATCCCGGGTTCGGCAGCCCCCCTCGACTTCACCTCGCCCTCGGCGCTGGCCGGCGCGGGCGGTTCGCCCACCGGAGGCGGCAATGCAGCGTCGGGCGACGCAGCGGCAGGTGTGGGCTGCAACTTGGCGTTGAGCCGCTCGTAGGCCGACTCGCGGTCGATCGTCTGCCCATACTCGGCCTGCAGCGGGCTGGCCTTGGCGGCGGCGGAGATCGCGTCGGGGCCGATGGTGTCCATCAGGGATCGCGGTGCCCGCATCCTTGTCCATGCCACCGGCGTCGGCGCACCGTTCTCGGAGAGCACGGTGACGATCGCCTCGCCGATGCCCAACGACGTCAACGCCGACTCGAGGTCGTAGACATCGGTTTTCGGATACGTGCGGACGGTCTTGGCGAGCGCCTTCTGATCGTCGGGGGTGAACGCGCGCAACGCATGCTGAATGCGCGCACCGAGCTGTGAAAGCACATCGTTGGGTACGTCGGTCGGCAGCTGCGTACAGAAGAACACACCGACGCCCTTCGACCGGATGAGTTTCACCGTCTGCTCGACCTGCTCGAGGAACGCCTTCGACGCATCGGCGAAAAGCAGATGGGCCTCGTCGAAGAAGAACACCAGCTTCGGCTTATCGATGTCGCCGACCTCGGGCAGCGTGGTGAACAGGTCGGCAAGTACCCACATCAGGAACGTCGAGAACATCACCGGCCGGGCGGCCTGCGCGCCGACCTCGAGCAACGTGATGACGCCGCGGCCCTGAGCATCCACCTGCATCAGGTCCTTGGGCTCCAGCTCGGGCTCGCCGAAGAACGTGTCCGCGCCCTCGGCCTCGAGGTTGACCAGCGCCCGCAGGATGACGCCCGCCGTGGTCGGCGACACCGCGCCGAGGTTCTTCAGTTCCGGCTTGCCCTCGTCGCTGGTCAAATACTGGATGACCGCCCGCAGGTCCTTGAGGTCGAGCAGCGACAAACCCTTCTGATCGGCCCAGTGAAAGATCAGCCCGAGCGTGGATTCCTGAGTTGGGTTGAGTCCCAACACCTTTGACAGCAGGATCGGTCCGAAGCTGGAGATCGTCGCGCGCACCGGTACACCGATGCCCGTGGTGCCAAGCGACATGAACTCGACAGGGAACGCCGTCGGGGTCCAGGCGTCGCCGGTGTCCTTGGCCCGCTGCTCGGTTTTGTCGTTGGCGACACCGGGCTGCGACAGGCCCGACAGGTCGCCCTTGACGTCGGCCATCATCACCGGCACGCCGGCCGCGGACAGCTGTTCGGCGATCACCTGCAATGACTTGGTCTTACCGGTACCGGTGGCGCCTGCGACCAGGCCGTGCCGGTTGACGGTGGCCAGCGGGATGCGCACCTGCGCGGCCGGATCGCAGGTCCCGTCGACGACGACGGTGCCCAGTTCCAACGCGGGGCCTTGAGTGGCATAACCTGCGGCGATCTGCTGGGCGGGGGTGGCTGTCGACTCAGTCGTCATGGCTCGAAACATTACTTGGGGACTATCCCCAGCGGGTGGGTGTGGGCGGCCCCTTGTCGGGCGTGGGCTTAATGTGAGGACCTGTGCGCGACGAATTGGTGTGGATCGACTGTGAGATGACCGGTCTGGATCTGAAGACCGACCGGCTCATCGAGATCGCGGTGCTCGTCACCGACGCCGACCTCAACATCCTCGGCGACGGCATCGACGTGGTGATCCACGCCGAGGACGACGTGTTGTCGTCGATGATCCCTGTCGTCACCGAGATGCACACTCGCTCGGGACTGATCGAGGAGGTGCGCGCGTCGACCGTCGACCTGGCCGCGGCCGAGGAGCTCGTGCTCGACTACATCCGCGCGCACGTCAAGCAGGCCAAGACCGCACCGCTGGCGGGCAACTCGATCGCCACGGACCGCGGCTTCATCGCCCGCGACATGGCCAAGCTCGACGACTACTTGCACTACCGGATGATCGACGTCAGCTCTATCAAGGAGTTGTGCAGGCGCTGGTATCCGCGCATCTATTTCGGTCAGCCCGAGAAGGGGCTGGCACATCGCGCGCTCGCCGACATCCACGAATCGATCCGTGAACTCAAGTACTACCGCCGCACCGCGTTCGTTCCGCCGCCGGGCCCGTCGACCAGCGAGATCGCGGTGATCGCCGCCGAACTGGGGCCGCCGAACGGCGACTCGGAGCAAATCGATTCGGCCGCGGAGCGCCCAAGCGGCTAATATCGACGGGCCGCACGTGCCTAACGGCTCGGCGGCGATGGTGGCTGTAGTTCAGTTGGTAGAGCACCAGGTTGTGATCCTGGCTGTCGCGGGTTCGAGTCCCGTCAGCCACCCCGCAGTAAAGGCCAGAGGGCATTACGCCCTCTGGCCTTTACTTCTACGGAAGTTGTTGCGGCGATTCTTACCTGCCGAAGAGCCCCTTCAGCAGGTTGCTCACGGTATTCGAGGTTGCCGTACCGGCCTTCTGGACTGTCTGTGAGCCAGCCACAACCGCCTGCTGGTATGTCTGTGAGCCGGCCACAGTCCCCTGCTGGGCGGTCTGTGAGCCAGCAACAACCGCTTTCTGTGCTGCTTCTGACGCCTGCGCGCCCGCGTCGCTGAGCGGGTCGGCAGATGCGATACCGGCTGATGCCCCCAGCAACAAACCTGCCGAGAACAAACCGGCTACTGCTGCCTTCGCCACAAGTCGGCTCGACTGCTTCCTGTGCTTAGCCATTGCAAACCCTCCCTCACGCCGCTGCAACGGTTGAGCGGCAATGACTCAAATATTACGCTTATTGCAGCAACATTGGAACCAGACTATTTATAACGATTCTCTGACTACTCGCCATTTGCCGAGCGGGGTTACAAATTATCATTGTCGCAAATAATCCGATTTTAGCCGTTCGGTGAGGGCACGGCCGGTTTGTGCTGACACCCAGGTGTACGAACGAGCGCAAGAACTTTCTCGGCGGTCCGGACAGCGAGTTCAGCCCGTTCAGCAACCCGACGGTAGGCGTACAGCTACGCTCAAGCTGTGCTCGAGCAATTGGGGGATGCAGACAGCAAATCCGGCCCGGTCGTTCTGATCGGCCTAGACGCGTGCGATCCAGCAACCGTTCAACGGATGGCTGCCGCGGGCGACCTGCCCAATCTCGCGAAGTTGCTGGCCGACGGGTCACGCGCGGCAGTGCGCAATCCTTTCGGCCTGTTCGTCGGCGCGGTATGGGTCGATTTCATGACCGGGGTCGGCCCGGCGCGGCACGGCTTCCATTGCTGGGAACATATCGATTCGCAGGATTACAGCTATCGCCTGACTCCGCCGGATATCAACCATCCGCCGTTCTGGACACAACTTGGGGCGGTCGGCCGACGGGTTGCTCTGGTCGATATACCGCATTCACGCTTCCCCGATCCGGTGAACGGCCTCGCCGTGGCCGAATGGGGATGCCACGACCGACATTTTGGCTTCCACACCCAGCCGCCGGCGCGGTGCGCTGAGATCGACTCACGCTTCGGCTTGCATCCGATACTTGGTATCGACCCCTACGCCGTCCGGAACTTCGCGCCTGACGACTATGCCTGTCGCGCTGGCCAGCTGCGGACCGACGCCGAGAACAAAGCTCTAATCGAGGGTCTGCTTGCAGGGTTGGAAACCAAGACCCGGATGCTCGAGGCCCTGTTGACGGAGAACAAGTACGACCTCTTCGTCGGCATATATGGCGAGAGCCATGCGGGAGGACACCAATTCTGGGGGATGCACGATCCCACCCACCCCGATTTCGATCCCGCACAGCAAGCCGCGATCGGTGGTGATCCGATCGCCCGTATCTATCGTGCGCTGGACGACGGCGTTGGCCGGCTCGCGGAACACCTGGGCCAGGAGGCGACCCTGTGCGTGCTGCTGAGTCATGGCATGGGCCGTCACCACGACGGCACTCACCTGTTGGGCGAGTTGCTGAAGCGGCTTGACGACGCCTACCGGTATGGCGGCGCCGATCGTGGGCTCTCTACCCTGCTCCGCCGCGCCTTGCAGGCCGCGCGGCCCGCAGCCAAGCGCACCGCCGCGGCATTGCGAGTGCCCGAGCGTCTCACCAAGCCGATGGCGCGCCGGATCGGCGAACCGGCCTACGGCTCGACCACCGAGCGGGCTCGCCAGGCGTTCTACATCGGTCCCAACAACAGCGTTTGCGGCGGCATCCGATTCAACCTCAAGGGTCGCGAAGCGCAAGGCTGGGTGACTCCAGACGCCGCGGATGAGCTCGCCGCGCGGCTGGAGTCGGACCTGAAGGCGATAGTCAACAAGGCGACGGGCAAGCCGATTGTGCAGGGCCTGCGCCGCGCATCCGATGTCTACGACCGCCAACCCGACGATACGATGCCGGACCTTTTCATCGACTGGGCCCGCGACGCACCGATCGAGACCGTTTCGTCGCCCCTTATCGGCCAGGTGCACGTCCCCTATTTCGGCTGGCGCACAGGCGATCACCGTCCCGCCGGATTGCTGCTCGCAAAGGGGCCAGGGCTGCCCAGCGGCCACACCTTCCCGCAGATCCGAATGCAGGACATCCCAGTCACTTTGGCGGCCCGCCTGGGCGTGGCGCTCGCGGATGTGGAGGGTGAAGCGGCGCCCTGGCTGGACACGCCGGAGAGGGCTCAGGGGTCCGAGATCGCAGCGGGTTCTGAGCGCCATTCATAGAGTTCGCCGTCTTTGTACTGGCCCTCCGTCTGCCGATCGCGGCGGTTGCGGCGAAGCCTCAGCAAGAATCGCAGGCTCTTCGGGCTGACGCTGGCCCACACCAGATACAACCAGTCCTTGGCTTGTTGCCGATTCCGCGGCACAGTGGCGCGTCGCAGCAGTCGCCCGGTCATGCGGGCTGAGCGCCCCGCCCACATACGGTTTTCACTGATCAACCACAACACCGCCGGGTCGATGCGTTTACGAGTGTCCTCCGGCGCCGCCTCCAGCAACGTCGAGTAGTCCTCGCCTTTGAGGTGAAGCTCGCGGCATCGGAACATCAGCGCCAACGCTTGCTCCACCTGTACCCGATCAGAGGTGAGCCGCGACGACGTTTTCGCGTGGCGGTAGTAATAAATCGGATCGGGCATGATGAGCACCGCGCCCTCGCGGGCGATGCGCCGGTACAGGTCGTTGTCCTCCCAATAGTCGCAACCCGCGCGGTAGCCGCCGACCTTGTCAAAGGCCTTGCGGCGGAACATGACCGAGCCGTGCGCGCAGGGGAAGTAGAGCTCGGCATTGCCGATGGTGTGCCGCGGCTGTCGCCGAACGATGCGGCCGTCGTCGTCAATACCGATGGAGGGTGAGCCGACCAGTACCGCATCGGGCCGCATCGCGAAGGCCGCGAGCTGGAGCCTCAGCCGGTCCGGATGGCTGATGTCGTCGGCGTCCATCCTGGCGATGAAATCGCCTTCGGCCTGCGCGACCACCCAATTGGAGCTGCGAACCGGACCGAGCCTGTCTTGGTGCTCGTGCAGACGGATGCGTGGATCGCGTTCGGCCCAGCGCCGCAAGATTGAGGTGGAGCCGTCGTCAGAACCGTTGTCACCGATAACGAACTCGAAAGCAGAGTGGGTCTGATTGAGGATGCTCTCGACCGCCGCGTCGAGATATGGCATGGCGTTGTGCACGGGCATGACGACACTGAGCCGCAACCCGCTCACGTCTGCGGCCTGCTCAACGGGAGAAGCGCTATCCGCCACCGGGCACGCTGACAATCAAATCCGCCGTCGTGGTTGCTCTGGGCACCATCAAACGTCGCCACCGCGGATGATTCGGTCGCCTTCAATCATCCTGTCGGCTAACCGCGGATATCTCACTCGGTAACACAAATTGCTCCCCCAAGCTGAAACCAATAGGTTGACCCATCAGCCCGAGATTAGCGACAGCAAAGGGTACTGTCTGGAAAACCACGTCAACCAGCAAACGATAGAGGCGCCGATAAGGCAGAAGGGGCGTTTGCTCATCACGCGGCAGGGCTGCTGACTGTGAGCGGCGCGGACAAGTGAGATGCGTTGAACCTACGGCGGCAAAGTGTGCAGCGCGGTTCGAGACCGGAAAGCAAACGGGATCGTCCTGGCACTGTGCCGTCTGGCCAACCGGTCGAACACGACCTCACCAATCTCAAGGACACCGCAGCCCGGGGTGTCGCCTGGTCGGCCTTGAAAGCCGTTTCATCTCCCCTCATCCGTGCCGGCGTGATCGTGATCCTGGCGTGGAAGCTGACCCCGGCCGATTTCGGCACCGTCGCCTTCGCGATGGTGTTCATCGCGTTGATCTCGCTGATGGTCGAGTCAGGTTTTGGCTTAGCGATCATCCAGCGCAACCGAGTGACGCAGACGGACCTCAACAGCGCGTTCTGGATGAACATCCTCCTGAGTGTCGCGTTAGCGCTGCTACTCATCGGATTGGCCGACGTACTGGTTATGGCGGTTGCACAGCCGCAATTGGCGTCTGTGCTCCGCGTGCTCTCACTCGTCTTCGTGTTCTCGGCGGTCGGTAGCGTTCCGCAGGCAGTTCTCCGAAGGAACCTCGCGTTCGGCCGCGTCGCGATGTGTCAGCTCGGTGGAACGGTTGTCGGGGGCGCAGTGGCGGTCGCCATGGCCATGGCCGGTGCGGGCGTTTGGAGCCTTGTGGCGCAGATGGTCGTCGCCGGCGGCGTGACCACCGCGGTTGCGTGGGCAATGTCCACATGGCGGCCGGGCGGCCCCGTTTCAGCCGCCAGTATCAGGGAGCTGTTCCATTTCAGCCGCCACATTTTCGGAGGACAGCTCGCCGGTTTCGCGAGTCGATACTCCGACAACTTCCTCATCGGTGTCGTGTTGGGTCCCGTCGCACTTGGTATTTATGCCGTCGCATACCGGATCGTGGAGATCATCAAGGAAGCGATCGTCTGGACGCTCGAGGACGTCACCTTCGCGCTTCTGTCCCGCCTCGCGGACGATCCCCAGCGCAGAGAGCGGGCGTTCTTCGGCCTCACGGGTTTGTGCGCCGCCGTGGCGCTACCGACCTTCCTCTTCCTCGCGGTATCGGCGCCCGAGATGACTCGCCTCGTGCTTGGATCGCGTTGGGCCGAAGCGATTCCCGTCATGCAGATGCTCGCGTTCGTCGGCATTTCACACTCCGCTCTTTCGTGCAACAAGGCCGTGCTCAACTCCGCTGGCCGCCCCGATCTGACGCTGTTCATCGGAATCGTCAACGGTGTGCTGTGCGTCGCCGGATTCGCAGCAACAGTCCACTGGGGCATTCTCGCCGTCGCGACGAGCTACGTGGTTTGCAGCTATCTGGTTGCGCCGCTTTCCACTTGGTTCGCAATACGCGTGTTGTCGCTGAGCGCAGTCAGTTACATACGCGTGTTCGCCGGCCCGGCCGTGAGTGGACTGGTAATGGTCGTTTGCGTGCTCGGCACGAAGGCTGCACTCGAGGACAAGGCGAGCGACCTTGGGCTGCTGCTTCTCTCGCTCGTGGTCGCGACAACGACCTATGGCGCAATGCTGTACGTGACTGCACGACGCCAGGCGCTAGACCTGGTACAGGGAGCCCGTCGGCTGCGAACCAAAAGCGCCTGACCGCGCCACAACATCAGATGTTGGCGTTGCCCATTTTCCATTGCTCCCACGGGATGTTCCAGTCGCCCAGTCCATCGTCTCCCGGGAGCGTCGACCCCACCGTATTGACAATCTCCACGACGTCACCGCGCTTGGTGTTGTCGTAGAACCACTCGCCGTTGCTCGTACTGACATTGAGGCAGCCGTGGCTCACGTTGCTGTACCCCTGACTGCCGACCGACCACGGCGCGGCATGCACATAGATGCCGCTGTAGGAGATCTGGGTGGCCCAGTCCACTTCGGTGCGATAGCCGTTGGGCGAGTTCGACGGCACGCCGTAGGTCGACGAATCCATGATCATGTGGCTGAGACGGTCGCCGACGATATACACGCCGTTGTTGGTCGGCGTGCTGTTCTTGCCCATCGAAGTCGGCATCGTCTTGATCACTTCGCCGTTGCGTCGAACCGTGACGATCTTGGTGTTGTCATCGACTTGCGCGATTATCTCGTCGCCGATGGTGAAGTGCGTGGTGACATTTTCCTGGCCGAACAGGCCATCGCCGAGGTCGACGCCGTAGGTGTTGACCGCGACATCGACGGTCGTGCCCGGCTTCCAGTATTGCGCTGGGCGCCAACGCACTTCGCGATTGTTGAGCCAGTAGAAGGCGCCCTCCACCGGCGGATTGGTCTTGATCTTGATGGCCTTCTGCGCCGCCAACCGGTTGGTGATGTTCTCGTCGAACCGGACCGCAACGGGCTGACCCACGCCGACGACCTCGCCGTCGTTGGGCAGCAGGTACGGCATCGTCAGGTTTTCCGGCGAATGCGTCTCGAAGGTCATCTGCTGGCTCGCGACACCCCCGAGGCCAAGCGACTGTGCACTCAGCGTGTACCGCTGGTTGTAGCCCAGCGGCTCGGTCGTGGACCACGTCAGCCCGTCGGGGCTGAGCTGGCCGACGACGGGGGTGTCGTCGTCGTCGTTGACCATCGTCACCGGGCCAAGCACACCGTCTCCGGCAGTGACTGTCACCGGTGACTCGACGCTCACGCCGACGGCTCCGTCCTTGACCGACGCGGTGAGCTTGGGCACCAGCAGGTCCCCGAAGGGCGTGCCCTTATCGGTGATGACCTGGGGCGGCGCCGGGGCCGGGGTGCTATTGCACGCGGATAGCCCGAGCACGACGGCGGGAACCAACGCGATCACTGTCAACCAGGCACGCATACGACGCGGACGGGCCACCTCCTTGACCTGCCACATACTTTGCTCCACCTCGCAACCAGGGACCCAACACATCGACGATTGTTGGCAGTAGTCTAAGGGCAAATTTAGCTGGGGGCACAACCGCACCGTCGGTCCCAGCAACAGCAAGCTTAACGATTTCACCCTCCGCCGCGGGGCCTGTTATTGTCGCTCACGCAGCGCCGTTAGCTCAGTTGGTAGAGCAGCTGACTCTTAATCAGCGGGTCCGGGGTTCGAAACCCTGACGGCGCACTCAGCGTGAACATTCAGTACGCACCCCGGCGACTCGCCGGGGTCGTGCATCCGGGAAGCGTCGATGGAGTCCGTCGATGAGGCGGTGCGCTTCGTACAGCTCATAACGAAGCCGGGCCACCCGGCGGCGGGCGACCACCGCGGCGTGGCCCTGAACTCGCCGTGTACGACCCTCGGCCGATTCCACCTTTTTGGAGATTTCGTCGACGTGGGCGTGCAGTGACTGCAACAACTCCCTCGCCTGCGCCGTGTCGGCGTCGTCGATCACGCCCGCATCATCGCACCAACCCCGCCAAATTGCGCGCCAGGACCGATCAGTAACCGCCGTTAGAGTTCCCTGAAACCCTTGCTGTGGCAAAAACTGCGCAGTAGCCTATTAACGTTAGCGAAAAATACAGGTGGATCGGCTGTTGCGATGCTTCACAATGTGCTACGGCTCACACAGAGGCCCCTGTGGTACGGACTTCACACCGTCTTTGACGGTAACGGAAATATCACTTCACAGCGAATTATGCGGTGTAGAGCAGGGGAAGGTGCTAGCCTCCGATTAGCTAGAGCAAATCACACGGCTAGCGACGGCCGTGCGACGTACGAAACGAGGTCTTAGCTGTGTCGACCATAGACGCATCACTCACCGCGGGTGCGTCCGGCGCGAGCTCAGCTGACGACGTAACTGCGCAACGGCCCATCATTGTGTACAACTGCAATCGCCTCGGCCGAGTCGCCAATCCGCCCAGCTTCTCGTTCGCCGACTGGTTCCGCGCCGCGCGTCGCCGCTGATCCGAACGGTCAGCGCCGCCGGATGCGGCGGACGACGAGCGCAAGCATGAGGGCGCCGATACCGGCCAGGGACATAGCCACCGCAGGCTTCTTGACGAAGTTCACAACCCCGGCCTTGATGTCGTCGGCGATCCTGCTTGGGTTGGCACGCACGGCGAGGGAATCCACGGTCGACGCCAACTTGTCACGAGCCTGATCGATGTCCCGCTTGATGGTGTCGGGATCGCGGTCCGCCACTTCTTCCCTCCAAGCCAATTCATGAGCGCTGCCCTGCCGAACTACCCTAGAGCAGCCCGCGCTCATCGGAGTGCACCGGTCGAAGAAGGGACCTTCCGCATGCCGCAGACCCCGCGACTCGAGGTGGGCGACAAAGCCCCGGCCTTCAGCCTGGCCGACGCCGACGGCAACAAAGTCAAGCTGTCGGACTACAAGGGCCGCAGGGTGATCGTGTACTTCTACCCCGCCGCCTCGACGCCGGGATGCACCAAGCAGGCGTGCGACTTTAGGGGCAGCCTGAGCGAACTCAACGGCGCCGGGCTGGACGTCATCGGCATCTCCCCCGACAAGCCGGCCAAACTCGCGAAGTTCCGCGACGACCAGAAGCTGACGTTTCCTCTGCTTTCCGATCCGGACCGCGAAGTGCTTACCGCGTGGGGCGCCTACGGCGAGAAGATGATGTACGGCAAGACCGTTCAGGGGGTCATTCGTTCGACGTTCGTCGTCGACGAGAAGGGCAAGATCGCCGAGGCTCAGTACAACGTGCGCGCCACCGGCCACGTCGCCAAACTAATGCGCGACCTGTCCGTCTAGGGCCGTCACTTTGCGACTTTCGGCGAATTCATCGCAATTCGCTAAGTAGAACTTGTGCTTTGCATGGTTAAGGATTAGCCAGCAACTCGTCCCGACGGCAATTTTGCAACATCGCCGGGCAAACGATAAAGAAGCTAGAAAATTCGCGTAGTGAAATGCATTGATTTAGCTGCCCATAAGCATATTCTCTAAGTCAGCCCCGCTCATTCGGGCTGTAGCGGGTTTAGGGAGGTTTGCAATGAGTATGCACAGGAAGCCCTCGAATCGGCGTGTAGCGAAGACGGCTGGAGCCGTTTTGATCGCGAGTGGGTTAGTGCTGGGCGCACCAACCCCAGTTGCTAGCGCCCAACCGAACCCGGTCAGCACTGCTGTCGACGCGCTCGCGACCAGCGCGGGTAAGGCGACAAAGGCTGCCCTACTCGCAGCGCAGCAGGCCAATAAGGCCGCGGCCGTCACCGCCGGGACAGCGTTGAAAGCGACCGGCGCGACAATCAACGGCATTCTCAAGGGACTCTTCGGCAAGAAGTAACGGAAAGCCGCAACAGCTCCTACGGAGATAAAGACCAACGGGGCGAAAACGCCCTCTGGATCAATTGCACGCGCGTTGAACCGCGACATTGTCGACGGCGGTAATGAGCCGACCCATAAAGATGAAGAACTCACTCATCAAATGGTCGAGCAACGCGCGCTACATCGCGCGCGCCATTGACCACGTCGCCAAACTACGGCGCGACCTTTCCGTTTGAACCAAGGTTGGCCAACAGCAGCGCCTCCGCGGTAGCCGCGTGTTCCAGGACACCGAGGTGCAGGCTTTCGTCGACACTGTGCGCCTGGGTTTGCGGGTCTTCCACGCCGATGACCAAAACCGTCGCCGAAGGAAAAGCGGCCGCGATCTCGGCGATGAACGGGATCGAACCACCGACACCTGGTTCGACGGGCTCGTTTCCCCACGCCATGCGAAACGCGGCGCGGGCGGCGTCGTAGACGGGCCCGCTGGCGTCGATTGCATACGGCTGACCGATGTCGCCGGGGGTGACCGTCACCTGCGCTCCCCACGGCGCGCGCTGCTCGAGGTGGCGGGTCAACGCGGCCAGGTGCTCGCGCGCGTCGCCGCCGGGTGCCACCCGCATGCTGACCTTCGCGCGCGCCCGTGGGATCAACGTGTTCGACGACTTGTCGATCGATGTGGTGTCGATCCCGATGACCGTGATCGCCGGCTTGGCCCAAAGCCGTTGCGGCACTGAGCCCGAGCCGATCTCCGATACGCCGTCGAGCAGTCCTGCCTCACTGCGAACCCGCTGCGGCGAAAACTCCAAATCGGCGGCCTTGCCTTCGTGCAAGCCCGCCACCGCGACGTTGCCGTCGTCGTCATGCAGGCTGGCAAGCAGCCGGACCAGGACGCTCAGGGCGTCGGGAACCACGCCGCCCCACATACCCGAGTGCAGGCCGTGATCGAGCGTGGCGACCTCGACTACGCAGTCGGCCAGTCCGCGCAGCGACACCGTCAGCGATGGCACCTCGGTACTCCAGTTGTCGGAGTCGGCGATGACGATCACATCGGACGCCAGCACATCGCGATGGGCGGCCAGCAGCCGCGCCAGCGACGGTGAGCCCGACTCCTCCTCGCCCTCCACGAACACCGTCACGCCGACTGGCGGTGCACCGTCATGAGCGCGGAAGGCTGCCAAATGCGTTGCAATCCCTGCCTTGTCGTCGGCACTGCCGCGACCGTACAAACGGCCGTCGCGCTCGGTCGGTTCAAACGGCGGCGACCGCCACTGGCCGGGGTCGCCCTCCGGTTGCACGTCGTGATGGGCGTACAGCAGCACCGTCGGCGCTCCCGGCGGAGCGGGGTGTCTGGCGATCACGGCGGGCGCGCCGCCCTCGCTGACGATCTGCACGTCGCCGAACCCCGCTGCGGACAGCAGTTTCGCTACCGCTTCGGCGCTGCGCTGCACCTCGGGCCTGCGGCCCGGGTCGGCCCACACCGACTCGATGCGCACCAGGTCTTCAAGATCACGCCGCACCGACGGCAGCACCTCACGCACCCGCTCCACCAGATCGCTCATGGAGCCGAGGTTAGCGGCATCAGAGCGCCAAGGGTCTGCCGAAAACCGGCCAACGAACCCGACCGATTCCGGTTTGCTAAACAATTTCGACGCGTCCGTCAACAGTTAACGCCGAAACGCTCCCCAGTGGTCCGGCCATCACTACTGTGGGGCCTGCGCGTCGGCAGCGCCGTGCGCAAACCCGCCCACCAAGGGGGCACTGAAATCGATATCAACACAATAAAAGACGTCGTCCGTCGTCCGCCGGAGCGGCCAGGGACACTGTGGCGCGACGGCGATGCGTGGCTCGCAGGAGGAACCTGGTTGTTCTCCGAACAGCAACCTCTCACAACCCGATTGGTCGACATCGTGCCACTTGGCTGGCACGAGATCGAGGGCTCCGACACCGGCCTGAGTATCGGGGCGACCTGCACGATCAGCGACCTCCACGCATTCGACGCCCCAAGCGACTGGCTCGCGGGGTCGCTGCTCAAGACGAGTTGTGAGGCCTTCCTGGCGTCGTTCAAGGTGTGGAACTCGGCCACTGTGGGCGGCAACATCTGCATGTCGTTGCCCGCCGGACCGATGATCACGATGGCGGTGGCGCTGGAAGCTGACTACACGCTGTGGGCGCCCGACGGCTCCGAACGCAGGGTGAAAGCGGCCGACTTCGTGACCGGCAACCACCAGAACGTCCTGGCGCCAGGCGAGGTGCTGCGGAATATCGATATCCCGATCAGCGCCCTGCGCAAGCGCCACGCCCACCGCCGCTTCACGCTGACCAAACTCGGCCGGTCGACGATCTTCATGATCGGCACCCAGGCTGCCGGCGCGGCCGACTTGCTACTGACGATCACCGCGGCGACGACGCATCCCGTCCTTCTCGCGTTCGACTCGGTACCCGACGCCGACGTATTGCAGGACCGCATCGACCAGCTGCCCGACGAGGTGTGGTTCGACGATGCGAACGGAGCGCCCGACCATCGCCGCCACCTGGCCAAGCACTACGCGGAAGAAATCCAAATGGAGCTGGCAGCGGGGGGCTTCTGATGACCTACACCGTCAACGGCAACACATTCGATGAGGAACCGCATCCCGGGCAGTGCCTGCGGACCTTCGTGCGGTCCCTCGGATGTCACGGTGTCAAGAAAGGCTGCGACGCAGGCGATTGCGGCGCCTGCACGGTGTGGCTCGACGGCGTGCCCGTACACAGTTGCATCACACCCGCATTTCGCGCGGAGGGCCGCGAGGTCACCACCATCGAGGGCCTCGGCACCCCGGAGAACCTTCACCCATTGCAGCGGCAATTCCGCGATGCGCCCGGGTTCCAGTGCGGCTTCTGCACGGCAGGCATGATCATGACCGCCGCAACATTCACCGACGAGCAGAAGCAGGATCTACCGCGGGCGCTGAAGGGAAACCTTTGCCGTTGCACGGGATACCGCGCCATCGAGGACGCAATCATCGGCGTCGCCGAGATTGAGGATGCACTGCCCGGCGAGGCGGTCGGCACCAGTGTGGGCGCACCTGCCGCCACCGACGTGGTGACGGGCCGCGCCGAATTCACCATGGACACCGAGATGGAAGGCATGCTGCACCTGAAGGTGCTGCATTCGCCTCATCCGCACGCACGCATTGTGTCCATCGACAAATCCGCAGCGCTGGCCGTGCCCGGTGTTCATCGCGTCTACACCTGGGAGGACGTCCCGCGCAAGCGCTTCACCACCGCGATCCACACCGACCATCTCGTCGATCCCGACGACACCTATGTCCTCGACAGCGTCGTGCGGTTCGTCGGCCAGCGGGTAGTTGCCGTGCTCGCCGACTCGGTTGGCGCCGCCGAGGAGGGGTGCCGCAAGGTCATCGTCGAATACCAAACACTGCCAGCGGTTTTCGATCCCGAAGAGGCGATGTCTGACGGGGCGCCGCAGCTGCACGGCTCCGAGGATCCCTTCGTCCGCGATCCGGTGCGCAACATCCTGGTCGAGCTGCACACCGAGATCGGCAGCGTCGAAGCCGGTTTCGCCGAGGCGGACGTGATCCACGAGGGCACTTACTTCTCGCCCCGGGTCCAGCACGCCCACCTCGAGACGCACGGGTCGATCGCCTCGATGGAGGACGGCCGGCTGATCGTGCGCACCAGCTCCCAGTCGCCGTCGATCGCCAAGGTGAAGTTGTGCTACCTGTTCGACCTGCGCCCCGATCAGGTCCGCGTGTTCTGCAAGCGAGTCGGCGGTGGCTTCGGCGGCAAGCAGGAGGTGATCTCCGAAGACCTCGTCGCGTTGGCGACACTGGACACCGGACGCCCGGTCTGCTGGGAGTACACCCGTGAAGAGGAGTTCACCACGGCGTCACCTCGCCACCCGATGACGATCACGGTGAGACTCGGCGCGAAGGCGGACGGGACTTTGACCGCGTTCCGTTACCGTAATGTCTCGAACACCGGTGCCTATGGCAACCACGGCGGTGAGACGTTGTTCGCGGGCAGCGCCGCCGTCATGCAATACCGCTGTCCGAACAAGAAATTCGATGGGTACTCGGTATACACGAACACCGTTCCCAGCGGAGCCTTGCGGGGCTACGGCATGACTCAGCCCACTTTCGCCGTCGAGTCGGCCATGACCGAACTGGCCGTCGCACTCGACATGGACCCGCTGGAGTTGCGTCGACGCAACATCGTGCGACCGGGCGACTCCCTCGAGGCGCTTGGTGAACATCCCGATGACGTGTCGTTCACCGAGGACGGGCTGGCGGAGTGCATCAACCTGGTAGGCGCGGCATTGCAACGGACGTCCGACGACGCGCCCGACCTGGGGCCGGACTGGAGCATCGGCACCGGCACCGCCAGCTCGATACATGAGACGGCGCCGCCGACCGACCACATTTCCGAAGCGTGGGCCACCCTGCGCGAGGACGGCATATACGAGATCGCCGTCGGCACAGTGGAATTCGGCGAAGGCACTTCGACGGCGCACATCCAGATCGCCGCTAGCCGGCTCGGGACCACTCCGTCGCGGATAAACCTGGTGCAGTCCGATACCGACCGCACCGGCTTCGACACCGGAGCCTTCGCCAGCGCGGGCCTCTTCGTCGCAGGCAACGCAGTGAACTACGCGGCGACAGCCCTACGTGACCGCATCCTGGCCTTTGCGGCCACGCATCTCGGGGTCGCCCCCTCCTCGTGCGAGCTCGACGACCACGGAGTGGTGTGCGGATCCGGCCGAATCTCGCTGTCCGAGCTGCTCGATGCGGCTCGCAAGCGCAGAATCCGGTTCACGGAGGCGCGCAAGGCATATGGGTCGCCGCGGAGCGTTTCGTCCAACGCACACGGGTTCCGCGTCGCGGTGCATCGGTTCACCGGCGAGATTCGCATCCTCTATAGCGTCCAGTCCACCGACGCCGGGGTCGTCATCAACCCGGCTCAGGTGCGCGGCCAGATCGAAGGTGGGGTGGCTCAGGGCATCGGCTTCGTCCTCAGCGAGAACTTCCACGTCAACGACCACGGCGTGATGACCAATCCCAACCTGCGCAATTACCGAATTCCCACCTACGCCGACATTCCCCGCACGGACGTGCTGGTCGTCGAATCCCACGATTCGGTCGGGCCGATGGCTTCCAAGGGCATCGGTGAATCCTGCATCAATCCGGTCGCCCCCGCGCTGGCCAACGCGGTCGCCGACGCAACCGGCGTCCGCTATCGCTCGTTGCCGCTGACTCCCGAACGGATCTACGAGCAGCTTGGCTCCCTCCGCGCGGTTGCGGTGATGTGATGGACGCTAGAAACGGCATGCAGACCCAGAACGTCACCGACAGCGCCGTCGCGGCCATCTTCGGTCAGCCTGTGCATCATGGCGTCGAAGACGAATTCTTGGCGTGGCAACACGAGGTGAACAAGGCCGCCTCCGGCTATCCGGGGTTCGTCGGGGCCGAGATCGCCGCGCCCAACAAGGCTCACGCAGACTGGGTAGTGATTTACCGCTTCGACTCGATCGCCAACCTGCATGCCTGGCTGGACAGCTCGACGCGACAAGAGCAGCTGGCAATCGGCAGGCAGTACTTCGACGGACCGCCCACCCAGCAGATTGTCGGTGGCGCGTCCAGCGCGACGGATCAACTGGTGACGGTTGTCGTCACTCACCGCGTCGAAGCCGATGACGTTGACGAATTTCTCGCATGGCAGGAACGACTTCGATTGGCCGAAAGCAAGTTAACCGGCTACCGGGGCGCAGAGCTGTTCCGACCGGTCGAGGGCAAGCAGGACGAATGGACGGCGATGTACCGCTATGAGAATGTCGCTGACCTCGAGGCATGGCTGACCTCCGACGAACGCAAGCAGTTGCTCGAGGAAGGCGAGAAGTTCCAGGATTTCCGGATGCGAACCGTGGACAACTCGTTCGGCAGCTGGTTCGCGTTCGACGACAAGGGCAACCAGGTGCCGCCGCCATCCGACATCAAGACGTCCTTCGCGGTCTGGGTCGGCATCTACCCGACCGCGATGATGATCATGATCGCCCTGTCACCGTTGCACCTGCCCGTCTGGCTCGGCATCTTGATGGGAAACCTGTGCTCCAGCTTCATCCTTACCTTCGTGTCAATGCCGTTCTACGCCAACCGGTTACTGAGCCGATTTCTGTGGCCGCGAGCCGACGAACCCGCATCACGCACCAATCTTCGGGGCGCCGTGATCGTCGTTGCCTCCCTGCTGTTCTGGGCAGTCGTCTTCTATTTCGTCGCCAAGTTCTGGAACCTGCCCTGACCGCAACAGGCGATACCAACCGAGATTGAAAGGGATAAGTGATCAATATGGCCGAAACCAACGGTGCACTACCTGACTTCATGCGCCCAGTCGTCGATGAGAGCCCGACCAGCGCGCGTGTGATAGCAGAGCACGCTGTCCTCGCGCTGAACACGTCGATGATGGGGCTGTACGACAAATCCCTTGAGACGTTCAAGCAGAACATGCGCGACCAGGTGCCCATCATCGTCGCACTGTTCAGCGGCCAGGGCGGGCAGATGATCCTGTATCGGCCGGGCAAGGCGCCCGAAGTGGCGCCGCCGGTGCCGATCGTTTACCAGCTCGCAAAATCGGTGGGCCACAGCACGATGGCGATCTATGAGGTCGTCTCACCGTATCTGTCCGATCCGCGCGCGAATCAGATGTGGCGCGCCCCGCTAGAGATGTACCGGACCCAGAACCAGTCTGCCCTCGACGTGCTGGACGCACTGGACATCGCCGACGAGGACCGCGACATCATGCGCAGCATTCTGCAACGCAACGTCGCCTTCATGGAACAGTGCCTCGCCAAGGGTACGTACAGCTACAACGACGTCGAGGACTTCATTCGCGGCACAACGCCTTTGTCGGTCAAGACAATTGGCATCGCCTCAGACGCCCAGGTGGGCCACTGGATGGCAGTCGTCGAGGGTTGGCGCAACGAGCTCGGCGATGACTGGGAACGCGCCTATGCGGTCAACAATTCGATGTACGTCACCCGGCAGAACAACATCCTGTATAGCGTCCTGGTTCAGTTCATGGGCACGGAGACGATGGGTGACCGGTTGTTGCTCGTCGAGACGGCGGAGTTCGAGACGACACCCGAGAAGCTGCTCGACGTGCTGGGCCGCATCGTTGCCGACCGCTCCTTGGGGATGGTCTTCTTCCGCGACTTCTTCGCAATGGACGTCGAGCTACTCGGCGGCGGCGGCCGGGCGGCGATCGAGCGCGAGATGGCGAAACGCGGCAAGGAAGCGCTGCTGCCGAGCCTCGCACCGTTCCGCTCCAATGACTGGCCTTGGAAGACAGACCCGACCAAGGGAAGTGGTCCTGCGCAACTGGAGGATGCGATCGCGGGCTGCCCCGTCCGCTAATAGTTCCTGAGCGAGCGGCGTTAGCGCTCCTCGAGAATGGCGACCGCCGCTGCGGTATCAGCCTCGTGCGTCAACGACAGGTGAATCGTCACGTCTTTGAGGTGCTCGGCGATGGCACCGGTGAGCCGCACCTTGGGCCGGCCCCACATATCGGTGATGACCTCGATGTCGCGGTGGATGCCCTCGGGAAGCATCGGCCGTTTGGAGAACCGCGAGCCCGACCACGCCTTGATCACCGCCTCCTTGGCGGCCCACCGCGCGGCCAGATGCCGTGCCGCGGACGAACTCTTGTCAGCGGCGTCGCGCCGCTCGCCTGGGGTGAATGTCTCCGAGAAGACGGTGCCCGGCTGGTCGACCTGCGCGGCGAAATCGGGAATGGAGACCAGATCGATCCCCACCCCGACTATCGCCATGGCCGAAACGCTATCTCACGCCTTTGGCCGCAGATACACGTCATCCTCACCGAGTCGCGATGCCGGGTCGAGAAGCATCTCGGCCTCCTGCCGCTTCTCCGGCGCATCGCTGCTGAACCGGCGGTCGGCAGGCTTCTCGTACAGCGGCCGCCCACCGGCGATCGCCGACGCGAGCCGGTGCTGACCCGCCAACACCCGCGCCTCGAACCGCTCGGTGTAGTCCTTCCGCTGCTCGGAATCGAGCGCGGCGATGAACGCCTGCGGGTGGACCAACGCGATCAGGCCGGAGACGTGACCGAACCCGAGGCTGGTGATCAGCCCGGCCTTCAGCGGGAACTGCTCCCCCAGCCGAAGGGTGTCGCGCAACCAGACCAAGTGGGCGGCGCCTGCGAGTTCGTCGTCGACGCAATCCAGGCTGCGGTTGGGCGGAATCACGCCGTCGCGCAGGATCTGGCACAGCCCCATCATCTGGAACGCCGCCGCGCCACCCTTCGAGTGACCGGTCAGGCTCTTCTGCGAGACCACGAACAGCGGTGCTCCCGCGGAGCGGCCCAACGAGTCGGCGAGCCGTTCGTGCAGCTCCGTCTCGTTCGGATCGTTGGCCAGCGTGGAGGTGTCGTGCTTGGACACCACCGCGATGTCGTCGGGGCCGACGCCGAGCTTCGCGAGCGAACGTGCCAGATTCGATTCCCTGCCACCGCGACCGGCGCCCAACGCGCCGAGCCCTGGAGCCGGGATCGAGGTGTGCACACCGTCGCCGAACGACGACACATACGCCACCACCGACAGCACCGGCAGACCCATCTCGAGCGCGAGGTCACCACGGGCCAGCAGGATGGTGCCGCCACCCTGGCCCTCCACGAATCCGAGGCGACGACGGTCGTTCGCGCGCGAGAACTTCGAGTCGCTGATGCCCTTCGCCCGCATCATCTCGGTGTCCGCGGTCGCGGCCATGTCACCGAAGCCGATGATGGCCTCCAGCGTCAGATCGTCGTAACCGCCTGCGACGACGAAATCCGCCTTGCCCAACCGAATCTTGTCGACGCCCTCCTCGACCGACACCGCCGCGGTCGCGCACGCGCCGACCGGATGGATCATCGCGCCGTAGCTGCCGATGTACGACTGCACGACGTGGCCCGCGTACACGTTTGGCAGTACTTCCTGCAGGATGTCGTTCGGCTTGTTCCTGCCGAGCAGGTTGCCGTGGTACATCGTCTGCATCGACGTCAGGCCACCCATGCCGGTGCCCTGCGTGTTCGCCACCAGGCTGGGGTGCACCCAGCGCATCAGTTCGGCGGGTGTGAAGCCCGCGGACAGGAACGCGTCGACGGTGGTGACGAGGTTCCAGATCGCCAACCGGTCGATCGAGTTCGTCATGTCCTGGCTGACGCCATACACCATCGGGTCGAACCCGGTGGGGATCTGCGCGCCGACCGTTCGCGACAGCTTCGTCTTGCGCGGAACCCGAATCTCAGTGCCCGCCCTGCGGGTGACCTGCCAGTCGTTGCTGTCCGGCACCGACGCGATGACGGTGTGCTCCGGATCGAACTGAACGAATTGGCGCGCCTCTTCCTCGGTGGACACCACGAACGTGAAGTCCTTGTCGAGGAACACCGAAACCAGCAGCGGTGCACCGTGATCCGGATCGATCGCGCCGTCGTCGACGAACTCGCGGATGCCGACCCGGTCGACGACCGCGTCGTGGTAACGCTCCACCAGCTCGCCCTCGTCGACCAGCTCGCCGGTCTCGCTGTCGTACCAGCCCGGCGTCGGGTCGTCTTCCCACTTCACCAGGCCGGTGGTCCACGCAAGCTCGAGAACACCTGCCGCCGACAACTCGTTGTCGACCTCCATCTCGAAGCGGGTGCGCGATGAGCCGTACGGGCCGAGCTCGGCGCCGCCGACGATCACGATCAGATCGGCAGGATCGACGTCGAGGTCGTCCCATGCCGGCGGCGGTGCGGGCTTGTAGCCGCGCGGCGGCGACGGCAGCGCACGGATGGTGCCGTGATCATCCTCGTCGTCCTCGGCAGCCTCGGCCGTCATCTCCTCACGTGCCTTGGTCGCCAACTCCGACAGGTCGAGTTCGACGTCGGCCAACCCGCCCGTCAGGTCGACCTCCAGCGGCTCACGCGCCGACGCGACCTTGGACTCGATGCCACACAGGTCGAGAAGCATGGTCGCCATCTCTTCGGTCGTGTACGTCGTGACGCCCGCTTGCTCGACGGCACCGACGATCGCGTCGTTATGGCCCATCAGCCCGGTGCCCTTGGTCCAGCCGATCAGCGCGTGCGCCAACGAAACCCGCTGCGCCCACGACGACTCGGCTTTCCACCGCGACACCACCGCGTCCAGCGCGGACTTCGACTCGCCGTATGCGCCGTCGCCACCGAACATGCCGCGGTTCGGCGAGCCGGGCAGCACGACGTGCAGCCTGGCTGCGATATCGCGTTCCGCTCCGATGTGGGACAGCCCGCCGATGAGCCGCTGCACGGCCCACAGCAGTACCTTCATCTCCATCTCGGCGCGCGAGCCGGCGTCGGACAGATCACCGGCTACCCGCGGTGCCGCGAACGGGAACAGCAGTGTCGGCGTCTGAGCATCCTTGAGGTGAATCGACTGCGGCCCAAGGCTTTCCGTTTGTTCGGTGCCGACCCACTCAACCAACGCGTCGATGTCGGTGTAGGACGCCATGTTGGCGGGCACCACCCACAGCTTCCCGTCAAAGCGGGCGTTGTCCCGGTACAGCGCGCGGTAGAACGCCAGCCGGTCGTCGTCGAGCTTCGACGTCGTCGCTATGACGGTCGCACCGCCGTCGAGCAACTTGGCGACCACCGAAGCGGCGATCGAGCCCTTGGAGGCAC
The DNA here is from genome assembly GCA_963766465.1 of uncultured Actinomycetota bacterium. Classification (GTDB taxonomy): domain Bacteria; phylum Actinomycetota; class Actinomycetes; order Mycobacteriales; family Mycobacteriaceae; genus Mycobacterium. Next base: position 45,574 of record CAVXZT010000004.1, on the reverse strand, counting down.
CCGTGACGACCGCGACCTCGTCGGTGTAGCGGCCCTTGCCGGGATTCTCTGCACCCGCTGCGGCGCGCCCGTAGAGCGATGCGTGGATGTTGCGGCCCGCGGCAAGCGCTTTACCCTGCCACCAGGTGGCCTGCGTGCCGACAACGTGACCGACGCCCTCGAACCGCTCAGAAAGGCGCGGCCAGTCGGCGTCGATCTCACTCTCGTCCAGCAGCCACAGCTTGGCCAGGTCCTCGCGGGCACTTGCCCAGCGGTCATCGAACACCACTGCTTTGCGGCCGTCGAACACTGGAGCGACCAAACGCGGCCAGTCCGAACCGAGTTCGGCGGTGACGAGATCGATGAGCTCAGCGTCGGTCCCCTCGGGCGCACTGACCGGGGTGTCAAGCCCGAGCTCGCCAAGGATCAGGCGGGCCGCGGAGGCCAGCACGCCATTGCGACCGGTCACCTTTTCAGCGAATTCACCGAGCGCGGCGGAATCCACCACGCCGCCCCCGCCGCCGGCGGCCGAAGGAAGCGAGACCGGGACTCCCTGGCGAGCGCCCACCGCCGAGACAGCCGCGTCGATGACCTTGTCGACAGTCGCCGCGTCGGCGAGCGCACCGTCGTGCAGACCGCCCAAGCCGCCACCGCGGACGCTGGAGCCCTCACGAGTGCCAAGGGCGACCTCGACTGTGGCGTGCTTGACCCAGCCGTCGCCGAGTTCCCACGTCTTCTTGACGCGTTCGGCGATGTACGCAGGCCGCTTGCCTGACGGGCCGAGCACAGTGCGCAGCTGATCGTTGATCGCGTCGGAAAGCACTGGGCCGAAAGGCTTGTAGGTGCGGGCCAGCTTGCTGACCTGTCCCTTCAGCCCGGCCAGGTCGGCCTCCGCCGCGCCGTCGATGGCACCGAGGTTGAGCTCGGAGCCAAGGTCCACCAGCAGCTGGTTGCGTCGCGATGACGCACCGTCGGTGATCGACTCGATCGAATCCAGCGGCTCGATCTGGTCGATGCGCATCTTCGCCGACAACGCGATCAGCGCCATGGTGGCGTCGGAGGCGTCGTATCCGAGGTCGTCTGGACGCGGACCACCAGAAGGAGCGGCGGGCGCAGGCGCAGGCGCCGCGGGTGCAGCGGCTTCGACAGGCGCGGCCTCAGCGGCAGGTACCGGCGTTTCCTCGACGTCATCCTCCGGCTCGGGATCGGTGTCGGTGGCGAACAGCACCGCGGCGTCGCGCTCCGAGTTCAGCACTTCGGTTGTGCTGTGCGAATACTCGGGCAGCTTCAGCGTGTTCGTAGCGAGGCCAGCGACTGTAGGAGCTGATTTAACGCCGATCTCGACGAACCGCTCGATCCCGAGACCGCCAGCGGCTTCCTCGATGAAGAGCAGGTCCTGGGTCTCGATCCAGCGCACCGGGCTGGCGAACTGCCACGCAAGAAGTTCGATGACTACCTTGCGGCACAGCTCGGCAGGCCGCTCGTTCCGCCATGTGTCGTAGTCGGCGAGAATCTCGTCGAGTGGCTCGGCAGGCACCAGATCGCGGATCTCCTGGATGAAGTCGCGGTCCAATGTGAACGGGCGCGGCACCAGGTTCGGGATGTACTTGCCGATGATCAGGTCTGGATCCTTGTCGCGCGGCATGACGCGCTCGAGTGAGCGACGGAAGTCAGCGACGCCGACGCGCAGCACAGACGAGTGGAACGGCACGTCGATACCGGGAACCAGGATGAACGACCGCTTGCCGCCGCTGATTTCGCGGCGCTTCTCGACCTCTTCCTCCAGCACCTCCAGGCCGCGCACCGTACCCGCGATGGCGTACTGCGAGCCGCGAAGGTTGAAGTTCACGATCTGTAGAAACTCACCAGTATTCGCCGCGATCTGGTCGATGAAGGCGGGCACGTCGTCGTCGTCGAGGTCGATCTGCGACGGCCGGATCGCGGCCAACCGGTAGTTGGACCGGCCAAGGTGGTCGCGCGGCACGATGTCGTGCATCTTGCTTCCGCGATGGAACACGACCTCCAGCAGCGCTTCCAGTTCGTAGACACCGGACACGCAAGCCAGCGCGGTGTACTCACCGACGGAGTGGCCGCACGCGATCGCGCCCTCGACAAACGCGCCCTGCTCGCGCATCTCGGCCACCTGCGCGGCGGCCACAGTCGCCATCGCGACCTGGGTGAACTGCGTCAGGAACAGCACACCATCGGGATGGTGGTAGTGCACGCCGCTGGCGATCAGGCTTGTCGGGTTGTCGCGCACCACGTGCAGCACCGAGAAGCCCAACGTGTCACGGGTGAACTTGTCGGCGGTATCCCAGACCTTGCGGGCGGCCTTGGACCGGCTGCGCACCTCCATGCCCATGCCCTTGTGCTGGATGCCCTGCCCCGGGAACGCGTAGACCGTCTTCGGCGCTTCCAATTGCGCGGTCGCCGACATCACCAGCTCGGAGCCGACGCGAGCGGCCACCTCCACAATCTCTGCGCCGCGGTCGATTCCGACGCGGTCGACCCGGAAGTCGATCTCGTCACCGGGCAGCACCATGCCGAGGAAGCGTGACGTCCAGCCGACCACCCGGGCGGGCGGAGCCGGCTTGCCATCGGTGGCGGCGACGACGTGCTGCGCGGCCGCAGACAACCACATGCCGTGCACGATGGGCGATTTCAGCCCGGCCAGCAGCGCGGCGGCCCGGTCGGTGTGGATCGGGTTGTGATCACCGGAAACCACCGCGAACGCGCTCATGTCCGTCGGCGCAACGACCTTGACGTCGCGACGACGGCGACGCGGTGTATCGGTCGCGTTATCGGTGATCGCCCCGCCTGCGCGCGGCGGGTCGACGAACTCGGCGGCGCCGGTGCGGCCGCGGATCGCGAACCGCTCTTCCAGCTTGGCCAGCTCGGTGCCGTCGGCATCGCTGATCGTCACCTCGACAGGGATGACCCGCCCGTACTCGGTGTCGGTTGCCGCCGAAGCCGTTGCGGTGACCGACAATTCGGCATGAGCCTTCGGCATTGAGTTGAGCAGATGCGCAGCGTGATCCAGGTGCACCAGGCTCAGCAGGCCCTCGACCACCGGGAAGCCGTCGGCGGTGACCGCCGAACCGATGACCGAGAACACCGCGGGCCAGCAGTGGCCGACCAGTGCGTCGGGCACCAGGGCGAGACCCGGCGCCAACGGGGCGCCGAACGTCGCGGTCACACCGGTGTGGTCGGCGACCTCCTCGGGATCCCAGCCGACGGTGACCGTTGCGGTGTTATCGCGAACGGTCGGCAGCGAGTCCGGACCGTCAACGCCTGCCGCGATGGCTAGCACGGACCGCATCGCCTTTGACGCGTCCTCGACCGTGACCACCGGCATGCCGCCGTCGACGGTGCATGAAGGCAGTGTGAACCGGATGTCGATCCAAATGTCCGAAAGCGGCACGCTCAGCGTGACAATGCCATCGGGGTTCAGCTCGAGGCGCGCACCCGTGGATGGGTGTGTGGCGCTGCGGTTTTCGTTGGCCTGCCACTCGTCGGGCGCACCAATGCGGTGCACCGGGTTGATGGAGGTACGGCCTGCCCACAACACGTCGGGCGAGTCGAGCACCACGGCAAGCGGCCCGGTGACATCGGCGCGGGCCTGGCGGCGAGACACCACCCGGACGGGCTGCCCATCGGTGGCAAGCACGTCCTCGATGGCGGCCTGCTCGAAGCGGTCCAGCAGTTCACCGACCGGTTCGTCGACGCGGGTGATGCCTTCGACGGCCTGCGTGCCGGGAATGATGCACACCTGATCAGCGGTGTAGCGGGCGTCGTGGGCCTGCCACAGCGAGTCGCTGCGCCACCAGCGCCGGACGTCCTTGTTGATGACCGGCACGAAGTTGACCGGCTTGCCGAGCGTCTTGCACAGCGTGACGAACCACGGCACGTCGGCCGGGTGCAGCTTCAGGGTCTCGGCATCAGGGTAGCGCGCCAGCAGAGCGGCGATCGCTTCTGCCGGATTCTCCAGCAGCGCAGCGCCTTCGGGTGAATCGGCGAAGAGCGTGTCGATCGCGCCGGAGTCATGCGGATGCAGGCGGGCCTCGGCTCGCTTGAGCATCTCGGCGAACCGGTCGCGCCAGGTGTCGGCCAGCCACGGGCTGCCAGGCGCCGCGGTGTCGGCGGTGCTGTCGCCGTCTCCGATCGTCAGCTCGACGTAGCGCTGCAGCCACTGCAGGTACGTCATGTCGGAGACGTCGCCGAAATACGGCTTGCAGGTGGCGGCCATCGCGGCGATGATCTCGTCGCGCCGGTCGGCAACAGCCTCCGCGTCGCCCGCGACCTCGTCGAGCAGCTGGCCGCAACGCGAGGCGGCGTTATCGATCTCATGGATGTCGGCGCCGAGCTGGCTGCGACTGGAGGCCATGCCGCCCTTGGCTTTTCCGGCACTGATCCAGTGGTCGGTGCCGGTGGTATCAACCAGCATCTGCTTGACCGCAGGCGAGGTGGTGGACTCCAGCGTGGCCATCGCCGCGGTGCCGACCAGGATGCCGTCGACCGGCATGGCCGGGAAGCCGTATGCCTCGGCCCAACGTCCGGACAGGTACTCGGCGGCCCGCTCGGGCGTGCCGATGCCGCCGCCGACGCAGAGCGTGATGTTGGGCAGCTTGCGTAGCTCGGCATACGTGCCGAGCAACAGGTCGTCGAGGTCCTCCCACGAGTGGTGACCGCCGGCGCGGCCGCCCTCGATGTGCACGATGACGTCCTTACCCGGCACCTCGGCGGCGATGTTGATGACCGACTTGATCTGGTCGATGGTGCCGGGCTTGAACACCACGTGGCTGATGCCGACGCTGTTGAGCTCGTCGATCAGCTCGACGGCTTCCTCGAGGTCGGGAATTCCCGCTGACACGACGACACCGTCGATCGGTGCGCCCGACTGACGGGCCCTCTGCACCAACCGCTTTCCGCCCACCTGCAACTTCCACAGGTATGGGTCGAGGAACAGCGAGTTGAACTGAACGGCGCGGCCCGGCTCGAGCAGCCCGGTGAGTTCGGCGATGCGGTCCTCGAAGATCTCCTCTGTGACCTGACCACCACCGGCCAGCTCGGCCCAGTGGCCTGCGTTGGCGGCGGCCGCGACGATCTTCGCGTCGACGGTTGTCGGGGTCATGCCCGCCAACAGGATCGGCGAACGTCCCGTCAACCGGGTGAACTTCGTCGACAGCTTCACCGAGCCGTCGGGCAGCTTCACGGTGGTGGGCGCGTAGCTCGACCACGCGGGCGGGACGTCGGGCTCGCCGCCGACCGTGAACAGGTTGCGCTGACCGACGCGGGTGGCCGCGGGGACCAGGCCGATGCCGAGGCCACGGACGACGGGCGCCGTCACACGCGTGGCCGTATCGCTTGGCCCGAGGTCCACGATCCACTTCGCGCCCGAATCATGCAGCCGCTCGATCTCGGCCACCCAGTCGACGGGCTCGACGAACACGGCCTTGGCGAAGTGACGTGTGAGCTCGCGGTCGATGCTTGTCCGCGCCGCCCAGCTGTCGATGAGGTCGACGGCGTCGGCGAGGCGAGGAGTGTGGAAGCCGACCTCGACCTGGATGCCATGGAACTCCGGACGGAAGACCGCGCCACCGCGGATTTTGTTCTTGCGCTCGGCTTCTTCCTTCTCGGTGATCTTGCTGCAGTACAGCTCGAAACGACCGAGCTGCTCCGGCGTGCCGGTGATGACGACCGAGCGCCTGCCGTTGCGGATCGACAGCACCGGCGGCAGCACGGTGCGTACGTCGGTGGAGAAATCCTCGAGCAGTTCGGCGATGCGGTCCGGGTCGACGTTGGTAACCGACACCATCGGCGACTTGTCGCCGCGGCCGACCATGCCCCTGCGGCGTGACATGAGCGACCCCGCGGCGCCCATCAGCTGCAGGATCGCCAGCAGCTCGGCGTCCCTGGTGCCCCGCGCCTTCAGCGACTCGCAACCCAAGATGCCCTGGGAGTGTCCGGCCATCGCCACCGGCGGGGTGTCGTAGAGGTCGAGGCCCTGGCGGATCACCGCACGGGTGGCAGCCATCTGGGTGAGCAGGATGCCGGGACCCGAGATCGCGATGCTCGTCAGCTGCTTGGCGGTGGGCAGCTTCTCTTCGGCGGCGAGCGCGCGGACCCACTGCAGCGGCTCGAAGCCGATCGGCCGGACCACGACCAGCTCACGGGCCACCGGCTCGAGCAGCAGTGCCGCCTCACCGACGATCTCGCTCAGTTCGGATTCGATACCCGCCGAGCTGACGAGTTCTTCCAGGTTCTCCAGCCAGGCGCCACCCTGGCCGCCGAACGCGACGGCATACGGCTCACCGGCATTCAAACGATCGACCAAGGCGTGCGTACCGGCCAATGCTTCCGAGGGCTGGCTCTTGCGGTCGGCGGTCGCCCTGCTCTGTTCGTTGATCGTCACGTCTTGTTATCTCCCTCGGTGTGCGTTTCGCGCGTCTCGCTCGTCGTCTGTGGCTGTTCGTCTGAAGCTGTGATGGCCTGCGCTCCCCTGCGGAGACCATGCGATTCGGCGTCGAATCCCGGCTGGTTCAGGCGCGTCCGGCGCTCGGGGCTATGCGACAGTCTTTGTAGACAGCCCAGCGGACACTCCAGCCTCTCCAGCCGTACTAAGAGTGTCATAAGAGACAGCACCATTTTCCCGCCCTAAATGGTTACTGGCGAGTTCTACGCATGGGTAACCGCATGTTCGATAACACCCGCTTGTTAGCGGGTAGAACGCATCCGGTACAAACGTCCTGCATGCAGGTGGTTACGGTCGAGTAGCCATAATAGTGCAGATCAAGGCAGTATTGTTATCGAATCGTTATGTAAATATTTTGGTCTCTCTCGCCAGGCTCGACAAGGCGCTCAGAGTCGACAACTTGACCCGATTTGTCTTGTCGCGACCACCGGCCGCGAGCAGAAGTTTGCTGGCGCTTATTACTGATCGGTAAGGTTTAGTCCCATTGCCCAAACCGGGGCTTGAGAATGTTGTTGATGTCGACCCCGATCCCCCCGACATTGCGCTTGTCGATCTCGACCTGGTGCAGATGTGCGGCCGGATGCGTGAACCCCTGCGGCGAGCCCCAGTTGTGCTGCCAGAAGTACGTGCCCAGCCCGTCCTGCAGCGCCCAGTCGATGGTCCTGGCGTTGGCGTACACACCAACGCGCTGATGACCGAGCACCGCTTCCCACCCTCGCAGATACGGCGCCACCTGGCCCTTGTACTGCTCGTAGCTGGGGTTGTCGTCGATGGACGCGTAGATCGGCGCACCGTACGATCCGCCGGCCGCGACGTGTAGCTGCCAGCCCCGCTTGGCATGCGCGACACCCGCGTTCTGCCCGCCTAACCAGTCCGCACTGTCCTGCTTGCCGTACTGGTAGCAGGACACGATCTTCAGTCCGTTGTGGTACAGGTCGCGCGCCTCAGGCAGCTGGATCGGCTTGCCCAGCATCCAGGCGCCGCCCGGCCGCCGGTCGGAGACGTACCGAATCGCCCCCAGCGCGCCCGACGCGCGCAGATCCCCCGCCGCGATGACCCCTGCCGCATAGTCGAGCAGGACCCCCAGTGGCGCCGCTGCCGCGCGCGGTGTAGCCAGAGCCGACGACACCGCCTGAAGACCGGCACCGAGACCGAGCACCGCGGGTGCGGCAGCGGCGTATTTGAGCACGTCGCGCCGGGAAACTCCCACGTGCCACAGGGTACGACAAACGCATCAACTTTCACGCCAACGCCACTGGTCACATCTGTATCAAGATTTCACCATTCGCGCGCCGAACGTTCCTTACCGCTCGATTTTTCTAGAGATTCTCGAGCGGTAAGGAACGTTCGGCCGGCGTAAGGACATGTACGAAACCAGTGGTCGAATCCGCCCACGGTCACGATATCCGCGATGAAGCTGCGCCATCACTGCGGAATTCCTACGATGAGCCATGCCCTCTGGGACGGTCAGCCCACAGTCGGACACGAATGTCGCTGCGCGGGTTGATGATCCACAGATCGAGCTGGTCGGCATCCGCAAGATGTTCGGCGATGTGATTGCCGTCGAGGGTGCCGACCTGGCCGTGGGCGACGGAGAACTGTTCGCGATCCTCGGCCCGTCGGGTTCGGGTAAGACGACGGTGCTGCGGATGATCGCGGGGTTCGAGCAGCCCACCGCCGGAGTCATCAGACTCAGCGGCGTCGACGTGACCGCCTTGCCGGCGCGCCACCGCGACGTCAACACCGTCTTCCAGGAGTACGCGCTGTTCCCGCATATGACGGTGGCGCAGAACGTCGAGTACGGACTGAAGGTCAAGGGTGTGCCGAAGACCGAACGCCGGCGCCGGACGGGCGAGGCGCTCGACATGGTGCGGCTGACCGACCTCGCACCGCGGCGCCCGGCGCAACTATCCGGGGGACAGCGTCAACGCGTCGCGCTGGCGCGGGCGTTGGTCGGCCGGCCGCGGGTACTGCTGCTCGACGAGCCGCTTGGCGCGCTGGACCTCAAACTGCGCGAGCAGATGCAGATAGAACTGAAAGCCATCCAGCGCGAGGTCGGCATCACGTTCATCATCGTCACCCACGACCAGGACGAGGCGTTGACCCTGTGCGACAGGCTCGCGGTGTTCAACGACGGACGCATCGAGCAGGTCGGCAAGGCCCGCGACGTCTACGAGAACCCTGCCAACCGGTTCGTCGCCGACTTCGTAGGCACCTCCAACGTTCTCGACGGTGCCGCAGCCGAAGCGTTGATGGGCAGGCCGGGGATGTTCGTCATCCGGCCAGAACGCATCGGCGTGTTCCGGCCGGGTACCGATCCTGTGCCAGGGGTGCGCACCGTCGAAGCAACGATCTCCGAAATCATCTACGCCGGGCCCACCACGCGCATCGCCGCGGTCGCAGCACCCGACGTCACGCTGACCGCCACCGTCCTCACCGCAAGCACGTGGCTACCGCCAGACCTGCATCACGGAACGCCGATCACTCTGGCCTGGCCCGAAAAGGCCGTCCACCAATTGAAATTCGAGGAGAAGGCATGACATCCACCGCCGTGCGAATCGGTCTTGCACTCACCGCCTGCGCCACCCTTGTCGTCGCATGTTCGAGTTCCGAGCAGTCCACCGGAAGCGGCGAGACACCGCCGAAGCTCGAGCCGCTCTCGGCGATCGGAAGCGGCGAGGGCCAACTGAACCTCATCGCGTGGGCGGGCTATGCCGAAGACGGCTCCAACGACAAGACCATCGACTGGGTGACGCCGTTCGAACAGAAGACGGGATGCCAGGTCAACGTCAAGCTCGGCAACACCTCCGACGAGATGGTGCAGTTGATGCGCACCGGCCAATACGACGGCGTCTCGGCGTCAGGGGATGCCACGCTGCGGTTGATCTACGCGGGTGACGTTGCGCCGGTGAACACCTCGCTGGTGCCCAACTACGCGACGATTTCCTCGTTCCTCAAGGACAAGTCGTGGAATTCGGTGAACGGGCAGTCCTACGGGATTCCGCACGGCTGGGGCGCCAATCTGCTGATGTACAACCTCGACGTGGTGCGGGACGCGCCGGACTCGTGGAGTGCGGTGTTCGACGACGCGGGCAAGTACAAGGGCAAGGTCACCGCCTACGACTCCCCCATCTACATCGCCGACGCCGCGCTGTATCTGTCCAAGACCAAGCCGGAACTCGGCATCAAGGACCCGTACTCGCTCACGCCCGAACAACTCGACGCCGCAGTCGAATTGCTCAAGAAGCAACGCGAGAACATCAGCGAGTACTGGTCGGACTACACCAAGGAGGTACAGGCGTTCGAATCCGGCACATCGGTCATCGGCACCACCTGGCAGGTGATCGCCAACACCATCGGCACGGATAACAAGGTTCAGGTCAACACGGTGTTGCCGAAGGAAGGCTCCACCGGATGGTCGGACACCTGGATGGTCTCGGCCAAGGCGGCGCATCCGAACTGCATGTACAAGTGGATGGACTGGATCACCTCACCGGAGGTCAATGCCCAAGTCGCCGAATACTTCGGTGAGGCGCCCGCACAGACCAAGGCGTGCGAACACACCAGCCAGAAGGACTTCTGCGACCTCTACCACGCGACCGACGAGAAATACGCCGCCGAAATCCACTACTGGACCACGCCGCAGAAACAGTGCGTCGACGGAAGCGGTGATGGCTGCACGGCCTACAACGAGTGGGTCGACAAATGGCAGCAGATCAAGGGCTGACACGGCTTGGCCCGAGGGGGCCGATAGCCTCAGCATCATTGGGGCGTCGCCTCGGCCTGGCCTTCCTGCTCATCCCGCCGCTGGTGTGGCTGGTGGTCGCATATCTGGGTTCGCTTGCCGTGCTGCTGGTTTCGGCGTTCTGGACCACCAACGAGTTCACCGGTGCGGTGGTGCACACCTTCACCAGCGACAACATCGTCCGAGTCCTCACCGAGGAAGTGTTCCGGACGGCGACCGTGCGCACCGTCTCGGTGGCGTTGGTCGTGACCGTTTTGTGCATGGCGCTGGCGGTGCCGTTGGCGTTCTACATGGCCAAGGTCGCCTCGCCACGGGTACGACTGGCATTGGTGGTCGCGGTGACCACACCGTTGTGGGCGAGCTATCTGGTCAAGGCCTACGCCTGGCGGATGTTGCTTTCGCCGGACGGGCCGATGTCGTGGGCGACGGGGTACAGCCCGGGCTACGGACTGACCGCCACTGTCATCACGCTGACGTATCTGTGGTTGCCCTACATGGTGATTCCGGTGTTCGCGGCATTCGAACGCGTCCCCGATTCGCTTGTCGACGCGAGCTCGGATCTCGGCGCCTCCGATTTCGCGACACTGCGCATGGTCATCGCGCCGCTGGTGTTCCCTGGCATCGCGGCCGGTTCGATCTTCACCTTCTCGCTGTCGCTCGGCGACTACATCGCGGTGACGATCGTTGGCGGCAAGACCCAGATGCTCGGAAACATCATCTATGGCCAACTCGTCACCGCCAACAATCAGCCATTAGCGGCGGCACTGTCGATCATTCCGCTGGTCGCGATCGTCGCCTACCTGCTCGCGATGCGCCGCACGGGCGCGCTGGAGAACGTCTGATGCTCTCGACAGGAGCCAGGCGAGCGGTACGGGCATGGACGGTGCTGGTCATGGTATTCCTCTACGCCCCACTGCTGTTGGTGGTGATCAACGCCTTCAACTCGTCGCGCACGTTTGCGTTCCCGCCGAAGGGCTTCACCTTGGAATGGTGGCGGGACGCCGTCAACAGCCCGGGGATGTGGCATTCGCTGGCCAACTCTGCGGTGGTGGGCCTTGGCGCGACCGCGATCGCACTGGTGCTTGGCACAATGGCGGCGTTCGCCGTTCAGCGGTATGACTTTTTCGGCAAGCACACGGTGAGCTTCCTTGTGGTGCTGCCGATTACATTGCCGGGTATCGTCACAGGAATCGCGTTGAACGCTACGTTCACCTCTGCTCTTGGCATCACGCTCGGGCTGGCGACCGTAATCGTCGGACACGCGACGTTCTGTATTGTCATCGTGTTCAACAACACTCAGGCCAGGTTGCGACGGCTGGGCACCAGCCTCGACGACGTATCGGCCGACCTCGGCGCGTCACCGTGGCAGACATTTCGGTACGTGACCTTTCCGATGATGCGCGGAGCGCTGGTGGCGGGCGCCATCTTGGCGTTCGCCCTGTCCTTCGACGAGATCGTCGTGACGACATTCACCGCGGGCCCGACCGTGCAGACACTGCCGATCTGGATCTTCGGAAACCTGTTCCGCCCCAACCAGGCTCCGGTGATCAACGTGGTTGCCGCCGCACTCACACTGGCCGCGATCATCCCGGTATGGCTCGCTCAGCGCTTCGGTGGCGATCCGGCCACGACAAGGGTGTAGTGGTCACTCCGCCTCGGGCCGCCAGTTCCCGCTCAGCAAGATTCCCGCGGTGAACTCGGATACCGCCGTCACCATCTGCTCCCGGATGGCCTCGTCAAGACGGTTGGCGACCACCCTGTTACCCAAATCGCGGTAATCAAGCACGATTCGACTCAGTTCGGCCATGTCCTCGGGCCGTGGGACATGCTTCGGCCCGAACCGCGCCGTGTACAGCTCCTCCAACGCCTGGACGAGATCGCTAGCCAAGTTGTCGATCGACTCCCGCGTCGCGTCGAACATCCGCAAAATCACGCGTAGGTAGAGCGCGGGTTCTGTACTGCGCGCGACGATGGCACCCATTGCCCTGTCGATGAGCTCCACCTCGCCGTCGACGAATTCGGCGAGGCCGTAGTCGATCAGCTTGCGCGCCTCGTCGGAATCCGGGTCGATGGCCGCGGCGGGGCTTGCTGTCGACACCGGGGGCACGTCGTCGGCCTCCTCGGTGCGCGGGCCGAGGATGGCTTGCTGAATGCCCAAGATGTCGGCCAGATCGGCGCCCTGGCGCATGCTCGCGAAGAACTCCGCGATGTGGGCGGAGTTGAACCCCCTGCGGAGCAGTTGATTGATGGTCTTCAGTTGGGAGAGGTGGTAGTCGTCGTAGTACGCCGACCGGCCGACCCGGCGGGGCGGGTCGAGTAGGCCACGCTCCCGGTAGGCGCGAATATTGCGTGCGCTCACGCCCGAGATTCGCGCCAAATCATCCAACCGGTACTCAGCCAACGCGACGCACCCCGACCCGGTTCGGGGTGCGCGTCGGCTTTGCATCGCGACGATTCATGCGACCACTTTAGCCGCAGGAAGTCGTTTGCGAGCGAAGTATCTGGCGCTGTGCTGTTGTTTGCTAGCTATCCGGGCTACACGTGGCTAACTGGGAAGATGATATGAATCTGTTTATCATTCCGACACGTGAATGCAGATACAGCCAACTCGAATGCCATCGGTGCCGAGCGGCTCCGGTGAGCGATTTCACCGCCGCGGAATTGGCAGCGGCGCGACCCGATGCGCGATGATGTAAGCACATCGAGTTTTGTAAGTCGTCAGGACGAAGTTTTGTCGTAGTGAAAGGTTCGGTGTGCGTCCCTGGATCGTCTGGGCCACCGGACTACTCGCTTACATCGTCGCGGTTCTCGACCGCACCACCCTCGGCGTTTCCGGGTTGGATGCCGCCGACCGCTTCGGCGCAAGCCCTAGTGTGCTGTCGACGTTCGTGGTCCTTCAGGTCATCGTCTATGCCGGCGCGCAGGTGCCGGCGGGTCTGCTGCTCGACCGATTCGGCTCCAAGGCGCTGATCGTCGTCGGCGCCGCCCTGATGGCGTCCGGCCAGCTGGTGCTTGCATTCACCGAGTCCCTGCCCGCGGCGATTGCGGCACGCGCGGTGCTCGGCCTCGGGGATGCGTTGACATTCATCTCCGTGCTCCGGCTTGTGCCGCACTGGTTCTCCCCTCGGCAAGTTCCCCTGGTGACACAGCTGACCGGCATCTGCGGGCAGCTGGGCCAGGTGCTCTCGGCTGTTCCGTTTTTCGGCCTGCTCACAGGCGCGGGCTGGACCGTCGCCTACGTTTCGGTCGCGGCCATCGGGGTGATGTCGCTGGTGCTGACGCTCGTGTTGGTCAAGAACACGCCGAACGGTCGAGCGGTGCCGACGCAGTCCACGTCGATCCGCGAAACGCTAGTGAGCGTCAAGACAGTGTGGCTGCGCCCTGGGACACGGCTGGGCTTCTTCACCCACATGGGCACGCAGTTCTCGATCACGGTGTTCGCGTTGATGTGGGGCGTTCCGTATCTGACGGTGGCCCAGGGTCTTTCGCCGGGCGTGGCGGGCGGTCTGCTGACGATCTCGGTCGTCGCCGCCATCTCGTCGGGCATCGTGGTCGGCATCTTGACGGGCAGGCATCCGCACCGGCGGTCACGCATGGTGCTGGCCATCATCGGCAGCAACGCCGTGGTCTGGACGGTGGTGCTGGCAATGCCCGGTCAGGCCCCGCTGTGGCTGCTTGTCGTGCTGATCGTCGTCATCTCGGTTGGCGGCCCAGGATCGATGGTCGGCTTCGATTTCGCGCGAACATTCAATCCGAGTGCCACCCTCGGCACCGCCCAGGGCATGGTCAACATGGGTGGCTTCGTCGCCTCGCTATTGGTGATGCAGGCGATGGGCCTGATTCTCGATGCCGCAGGCGACTTCTCGTTCGAGTCGTTCCGGCTGGCCTGGACGGTGCAGTACGCGATCTGGGTCCTGGCCGTTGTCGGAATCCTGATCACTCGTCGCAAGGCGCGGAAAGTGATGAAGCTGGAACAGGAACGGATGTTGTTGGAGGGTTTCGACGCCCACCCGGTGGCGCGCTAGCCCTACCGGCTGCGCGCCGATGCCCGCCGATTGGCCTTCTTGATGGCCGAAATCAGTTCGCCCTTGCTCATGGTCGAACGCCCCGAAATGTCCAGGCGCCGGGCGACTTCCGCGAGGTGCTTCTTTGAGGCGTTGGCATCGACGCCTTCCGCGGACTTGCCCTTCGGGTTGGGCCCGCCGCTGCGGGCCCGGGAATCGGACGGTCCCTTTTGGGATTTGGGCTCCCAATGATCACCGATCTTTTCGAAGCTGTGCTTGAGCGCGTCGAAGGCGGCCCGGTGCGCACGTTCACCTTCGCCGTACTGCTTGACGGCCGCATCGTGCACCTTGGCGAAGGTCCGCTGAGCCTTGGGTGGCGACTTGCGCAGCGTGCTCGGCAGCTCGCTCTTCTTGGCCTGGCCGCCCCTCGTGGTCTTGGGCATCGTGGTGCTCCTCCATCCAGCAAGTCCTCGGTAACCGCCGAAGCGGGCATCGTCATGCGCGCGTGCCGCTTTTTTGACCCGCTGTAGCACGTGGTGCCCAGCCCCGAACGGCTCCATAGGGTGGCTACCCGAACACGATGCTGCTAAACGCGCTAGGCGAGCGTGCCTTCGCCGCGCTCCGCTAGGTTCTTCGCGATCGCCTGAGCCGCATGCCGATGCCCGAGCAATTCGTAGCCGACGACCGTCACCATCGGCGCCAGGGTGACGACCAACAAGCAGTTGGCCATCGAGATCCCGGCGGCGGCCAGCCAGACCGCGGCACCGACCACGGCCGCGGTCACCACGAGGAGCAGCAGGTGGAAGGTGTCCACGACCCGCACCAACCATGCGTAAAGGACGTAAACGGAGATGATGTACGCCGCCACAGGGAGGGCGACGGCCAACACCGTTTCCACCGAGCCAAGCTTCGAGTGGTGCTCGATGTAGTACGCGGCCGCGTGCAGACCGGCGCCGGTCGCGACGATGGCCCCGAACGGCACGATGTGGAAGTAGCCGAAGAAGAATGAACGCTCGCGATGAGCGTGCAACATGTCAGCGTTCGGCATCAAGAAATACGTCCACCACATGCCGAACGTGAGCCCGATGCCTGCAACCGCGACGAACACCGCGTCGTACGACCATCCCTGCGCGCCTACTGCAGCCGAGACCGACGCAACCGTTCCGACCACACCTTCTCCGAGGGCGATGATGGTCAGCAGGCTATAGCGTTCCGTGATGTGATGCGCGTGCCATGGCGTGCCTCCCATGCGGGTCTCCGCGAGAACCGGACCGAGCAGTTCGATCCCGATCAGCAGCACCACGATCGCGAAGGTCACGGGCAGCGACGTGTGCAGGAAGATGGTGGCGATCCAGCCGATCTGCCCGATTATGACTGCGGTGGCGTAGGTGAGGCACGCCGAACGCCGGTCCGGGTCTTGTTTGGCTGCACGTAACCACTGCCCCACCAACGAAATCCGCATTGTGACGTACCCGGCCACCATCACCCTGTTGTCGACATGGCCGCCGTGCTCGACCGAGGCGAACATCTGCGGCAAGCCGAGCGCCAGGATGACGACGCCAACCATCTGCAGCATGGTCATCACGCGGTAGATCCAGTCGTCGGTGTCGTAGGCCGACGCGAACCAGGCGAAGTTGATCCAGGCCCAGCAGATCGCAAATGCCGCGAACGAGAAGGCGAGCAGCCCGGCGCCGACGTGGTTGTCGGAAAGGAGGTGCGCGAACTCGTTCGCGGCGATGCCGAAGGCGACGACGAATGTCAGGTCGAAGAGCAGTTCCAGCGGTGTGGCGACCCGATGCTCTTCGTGCGGATCGCGACCCGACATCCGTCGAATGCGATGCGCCTGCACCGGTGCGGGCCCCTGCGGTTGCGCCTCAGTCATTGATCCTGTCCTTTCCCCGCTACATTTCACCCCATGGCAGGCGCGAAGAAGTTGGTGATGGGCGCGAGCGGGTTCCTCGGGTCCCATGTCGTCCGGCAGCTGGTGGAACGCGGCGACGACGTACGAGTCATCCTGCGCAGGACCAGCTCGACCAAAGCGATCGAGGACCTCGACGTCGAGTACCACTACGGCGACATCTTCGACGACGAGGCGGTACGCGCTGCGATGGCCGGCTGCGACGACGTCTTCTACTGCGTCGTCGATACCCGCGCGTGGCTGCGCGACCCCGCGTCGTTGTTCCGCACCAATGTCGAGGGCCTGCGTCACGTGCTGGACGCGGCGGTGGACGCCGACCTGAGGCGCTTCGTCTTCACCAGCACCATCGGAACCATCGGCATCCCTACCGAGCGGCGACCCGCCACAGAGGACGACGAGTTCAACTGGCCGGAGAAGGGTGGCGGCTACGTGCGGTCACGCGTCGACGCGGAGAACCTGGTGTTGCGCTATGCCAAGGAGCGCGGCCTGCCTGCGGTGGCGATGTGCGTCTCGAACACCTACGGGCCGCGCGACTTGCAGCCGACGCCGCACGGGCAGCAGCTCACGCTGGCCGCCGGCGGAAAATTGCCGTTCTACGTCAAGGGATGGACCGGCGAGGTGGTAGGCATCGAGGACGCCGCCGCGGCACTGCTACTGGCGGCGGAGAAGGGCCGGAGCGGCGAGCGCTCGTTTCGCCGTGACTTCCAGCTGACGAGCTCCAGTGTTCGGCTCATGCACATCTGGCCGACGCTCGACCACAGCAAGGCCGAACGCGAACTGGGCTGGCAACCTGAGCCGATCCACGAAGCAGTGCGCCGAGCAGCGGTTTCTTTCGGGAGAACCGGCGACGGGCAGCGTAGGACCGCGGGAGGCGGAAAACAGGTAGTCGACTACGCATGACCCCGGCGCCCCGCGGCTTGACGATCTAAGTGTGTCGGAAGAGTTCTCGGTCAGCCTGCTCGGTCAATTCGCCGTTCACCGAGGTGATCGGCCCGTCGAGCTGCCCCCGGCATGCCAACGACTGATCGCGTTGGTCGCGCTGAAGCGCAGGCCCGTACACCGGCTGTGGGTGTGCGCGATGTTGTACCCGCATGCCCAGACGCGGCGCGCGGTCGCCAGCCTGCGCTCTACGATGTGGCGGCTGCGGCCCGTGGGCGCCGACCCGCTTCTGAACGTTGATCCTCAATACATCGAACTGGCAACGGGCGTCTCGGTGGACTGGCACGACGCGGTGGACCAGATCGGGCATCTGCTCGGCGATGACGACACCGCACGAGTCGTCGACCCTCAATTCGTTGCCGATTTGCTTCCATTGCTCCGCGCAGGCGAATTGCTCGACGGCTGGGCCGAGCCGTGGGCGGCCAGCGAGCGCCAGCGGTATCGCGCGATGCGCAAGGCCGCACGTGACGAGTTGAGCCGAGGCCCCGAAAAGCAGGTAGCCAATTACGCGTGTGGCTCCATGCGCTCGGTACATACGCTTCATTCCGTCAGAAAGACCACGAACGACTCGAGAGAGCCATGAACGCGTTACTGATGATCTGCATGTCCATCGGCACACCGCTTGCCGCACTGGGCCTGTACGACCTCCAGATGCGCCTGGAGCGGTGGGATTACAACCGCCACGCCGAGGACTGAACCGAATCGTCGACGCTGACCCTCACGACGTCCTACCGTGATGGTGTGGAACAACTTTCCGAAGATGTTGTCGGTTTCTTGTCCGAAGGCACGCGCACGGGGCTGCTCGGCTATCTGGCTTCCGACGGTAGGCCACTTGTCGCGCCCGTTTGGTTTGTCGTCGACGGCGGCGAACTGGCGTTCAACACAGGCAAGAACACCGCGAAAGGCCGCGCGCTGGCCCGTGATCCGCGCGTGGTGATGTGCGTCGACGACGATCGGCCGCCCTATTCGTTCGTTCAGATCCAGGGCATCGCCTCGGTCGGCGAAGATCCTCGCGACGTTCTCGACATCGCGACAAGGACCGGCGGCCGCTACATGGGTGCCGACCGGGCCGAAGAGTTCGGCCAGCGCAACGGTGTACCCGGCGAGCTCGTCGTCCGCATCAAGCCGACCAAGGTGCTGAAGGCGTTCAGCGTGGCAGAGTGACTGCCCGCGAGGCGCATTGACGCACAGTGCCAAAATAACTGTCATGAGCGGACCGCCGGGGGCCTACGCCGTGGGCGTGGTGCTCGCTGCGGGCCTTGGCACGCGCGTCGGCGCCGACGGCAACAAGGCCTATCTGCCGCTGGCAGGCCGCAGCATGGTGGCTTGGTCATTGGACGCAGTGACGCGGGTCCACGAGATCGCGCGCACCGTGCTTGTGTACCGCCGCGGCGAGCGCGACCTCGCACACGACACCGTGACGACCGAACTACCGGACGCGACGGTGGAACTGGTCGAGGGCGGTGACACCAGGCACGCCTCCGAGTTCAACGTGCTGCGGTACCTCGCCAACGACATCGAATCGGCTGCGGTCGATGTGGTGTTGATCCACGATGCGGCCCGTCCACTTGCCGGCCGCGACATGTTCGTCACCGCGCTTTCGGTCGCCCGCGAGTTCGGCGGTGCGATACCGGCATTGACCATCCCCGACGTGGTGCAACAGACACCAGGAGGTGTCGAGTCGACCAGCGGGAGAGGCAGATTGGTGCGCGTGCAAACCCCGCAGGCGTTTCGGGCGAAGCCACTGCTGCGCGCGTATCGAGCCGCGGCCGCGGAAGGATTCGAAGGGACCGACACGTCGTCGTGCATCGAGAAGTACACCGATGAGCAGGTCCGCACCTTTTCCGGCGACGAGGCCAACCTCAAGGTGACCTACGCGCACGACGTGGCTGTCGCCGGACGCCTGCTCAGCCTGCGGTAGGCCTGCACGCGATGATCGCCTCGACAAAGGCGGCATCCCTCGGCAATTCGATACTGAAACCATCGGGATCGCCGTCGACGAAGGTGATCGGCGTGCCCGTGCGAAGCACCTCTTCGAGTTCGTCGAATTCACCCGAGGCGGGCCCGGCCAGCAGCTGGGACAGTTGATCGGCGTGAAATCCCCGCGGGTACTGCACAGCCTGCAGTTCCGAGCGATCGAGGGTGCCGGTCACCGAACCGGCTGCGTCGACGGCTTTCACGCTGTCGGTCACCGCCAGCATCGGCATCACGACGGAGCTTCCGGCTTGCAGCCCTGCAATCACCCTGTCCCGAACGCCTTCTGACGCCAATGGTCGACGGATGTCGTGAATCACGACATGGCGCGGCTGGTCTTTGAGGCAACGCAGCCCGGCGGCCAGGCATTGGGCGCGCGAACCCGGACCTTCTGCGACGGCGATGCCGACAGCCGATAATCCATGGGCCGCAAGGCTTTCACGGACAGCACCGATCAGATCCTCGGCGGCGGCCACCACTGCTTCGCCGCGCATCGTCCGCACCACTCGCACCAATGACGCCTCCCCCGCCAACGGGCCGAAGGCCGCAGCGGCGTTGTCCACGTAGGTCGCAGGCAGTGGCACGATCGCCGCAAGATCCCCCGCCATCAGCGGAAGCGCTCGAGGTAGGCGTCCCAATCCCAAGTGGACAGGAACTTCTCGGCGGCGGCATAGCCTTTCGCGTACAGCGCTTCGATCTCGTTGTCCGAGATGTCGAAGTCGAGGAAGCCGACGTCGGTCGAGTCGACCCGGATCGTGCGGGCGCTCACCCACGGCTGACTCAGATAAGCCTGATCACGGCCGACGAGCACGGTGGTGATGACGCTCTCCAGCAGATGCGGCGGCCCGAGCAGGCGAATGGGGGCCAACGCGGGTATCACTCTGTCGTTGCCCTCCGGCAGATTCGGCAACACCGTGACGCCGAAACTGGGCCAGCGGGGAGGTCGGCGGTCGGTGCGATCGAGCGAGTCGATCGGGAAGTTCGAGAGAATTCCGCCGTCCACCAAGGTGGAGGTCAATCCTGCGGAGCTGGTCAGCGTGACGGGGCGAAAGAAGAACGGGATCGACATCGATGCACGGACCGCATCGGCAACGGACTGTTCATCGGGGTCCAGGCCGTACACCCTGCCGTAGTCCCATGGCAGCCGCACCAACTGCCCCGTCGTCACATCGGCGACGGTGACGACCAATTTGTATCGCTGCTCGGCAGGCAGGTTGTCGTCGTCGATGGCCAGATCGCCGAATGTCTGCACGCCGAGATTCTTCAGCTGGCTGCGGACCCAGTCGTGTGCGTAATCGCCCTTGTAGATGCCCGTGCCCCGCAGCACTGCCAACGAAGGACCGAGAACCGGAAGACGTTCGACCGTGCCGGGATCGGTGAACTTGTGGTAGTCCAGTTGCAGCGCAAGCTCTTTGACTTCCTCGGGGCCGAGCCTATTGCCCATCGACGCGGCCGCGACGATGGCGCCGACGATCGATCCGGCGGACGTGCCTGACACTCGCTGTGCGCGGTATCCGGCGCCCATCAACGCGACGACGGCACCGACCAGGCCGATGCCTTTGACGCCCCCGCCCGACAGCACCAGGTCCGCAGGCTTCGGCTCCGCCACGGCGCCGACGCTACACCGGGTCGAACGACTCGATCAGCCAGGCATCGTTGATCTTCTTCAAGCCCACCTTCACGGCGCTCGCGGCGAACGAGCCGTCGGGGTTCTCCTTGCTGACGGTGGTCTGGTTGATGAACACCAAAACCTCCGCGGACTCAGGTTCGATTTGGGACACCGCGGCCTGCACGACGGTGGCTGAGGTCTTCACCGACTTCTGCTTGGCCGCCGGTGTCACGATCTGCTCGGTGAACTGCGTGTAGTACGAAAGGAAGTCGCCAGTCAGATGCGATTTCGCCGCGGCGAAATCCTTGTCCAGGCTCTCGGGTGAGTACGACAGCAGTGCGATCGTTCCGGTTTTCGCCGCGTCGAGCGCGACAGTGGCCGCGGCAGCGTTGGTTTCCTGGTCCGGACGGTACTGCTTGAAGTACAGCCACGCTGTGACGCCTGCCGAGGCGACGAGGGCTGCGGCCAACAGGATGGCGCCGACAACCCTTCCCGTCCGGCGCACGGCGCCGCCGCCCCGCTCGGGCTGCGAGTCCGTTTCGGTGGCCGCGTCGTCGTTATCCGTGGCCTTGTCTGTGGCCTCGTCGGTGGTTTCGTCGGTGACGGTTTCGGTGTCGTCGGCGTCGGCGACATCGCCGGTGTCATTGGTGGTCACGGGACGAACTCCACTTTCGACATCTTGATCTGGTCACCGTCGCGCTGGAGTTGGACGGACAGCCGCCAAGAACGCGGCTCCTGCTTGGCGCCCGCGGAGTTGGTGACGCGCGAAGTAGCCGACACGAGCGCGAGAGCCGTGTCGTTGGTCATTGATCGAACAGCCGTTGCGTTGACCGTGACCTCGGTGATCACCTTCGAATCCTGCGCGACCTTGACGAAGTCCTCGGCCTGGAGCTTGAAGTCTTCGCTGAACTGGCCCGTCGAATTGTCGATGATCCGCTGTACGTCGTCCTTCGCCTTATTGAAGTCCAGCGACATCAGTGTCACGACGCTCTGCCTCGCGGCCGCGGTGAACTCTGCCCGACGCTGCTGTTCGGCGGCCTGGTGGCGGTGGTTGATCACCATGAGCACGCTCAGCGTGATCAATGCGCATGTGCTCGCGATGGCGATGCCCGCCGCGAGGAACTTCAGTATCGGGCCAAGCCGCAAGCGGCGCCGGCCACGGACCGGCTTGCTGTCTTCGGTATCCGCATTCGCCTCGTCGGCGTCGGTCGCGATGTCCGCCGCCTCGGTGGCTTCGGTTTCGACATCGGCGGCCTGCGCTTCAAATTCGGAAGCGGCCTGCTTGCGCAGCCGGATCGCGCGGGCTCTGGCGCGCGCAGCGGCAGCAAGCGCCTCTGCCTCGTCTGCCTCTGCTTCGGCTTCCTCCGCGAGGGCAAGTGTGTCTGCCGGGTCGGCCGACCGATCAGGGTCTTGCGTCGGCTGGTCGACGCCTTCAGCGTCGATCACTGACGCGCGGCGCCTGAAAGACGGCACAGCGACCTCCTTGTCTGCAATAGCTGTCTATTCACAATGAGAATGGCATTATTCATTTTTGAGCATTGCCCTGACGATACCGCATCTCTCAATGGGGACTGACGGCGCGTTTCCTGCGGAAATGCTATTTACGCGCTGTGCGAACGCTCAGCGCAATCTGTCCTTCATCACCTTGCCTGTGGCGTTCAACGGTAGCCCGTCGAGGAACTCGACGAACCGAGGAACCTTAAATCCGGCCATCCGCTCGCGGCTCCACGCGATCAGCTCATCGCCGCTGACATCGGCCTTGCCATCCTTGACGACGATGAACGCCTTGCCCACCTGACCCAACCGGTCATCGGGAACGCCGATCACCGCGGCCTGTGCGACGGCAGGGTGCTCCAGCAAAAAGCCTTCGATCTCGGCGGGGTACGCGTTGAACCCGCCGACGATGAACATGTCCTTCTTGCGGCCGATAATTCGCAACCGGCCGCTGTCTGTGAACGTGCCAAGGTCGCCGGTGTGCAGCCAGCCCTCCGCGTCGATGGCCTCCGCGGTGGCCGCGGGGTCATCAAGATAGCCCTGCATCACGTTGTAGCCGCGCACCAGCACCTCGGCGTCGTCGGCGATGCGCACCTCGACGTCGTGGCACGGCAGTCCTGCGGTGGTGGCGACGTCTTCGGGTGAATCACCCGGCCGCGACAACGTGACGTTGCCCGCCTCGGTCAGCCCGTAGCCCGTCATGAGCGACTGGAACGGCAGGTCGTCACGGATCCGCCGAATCAGTTCCACGGGGATGTCAGCCGCGCCCGTCACCGCGGCCCGCAACGTGGCCAGCTTGCGCTTGTCTGCGACGGTGAGCAGCGAGTGGTACAACGTTGGCGGGCCTGGCAGCATTGTGATGCGTTCGGCCTCAATAAGTTCCACGACCCGGTCGACGTCGAATACCGCCACCGGCACCATCGTCGCACCACGCAGGAAGGACGCGACCAACCCGGCCTTCAACCCGAAGGTGTGGAAGTACGGGTTGATCATCAGGTAGCGATCACCTTCGCGAAGATCCGCGAGGGTCGCCCACTCCTCGTACGCCCGCAGTGTCTGGAGGTGGTTCATCCTGGCGCCCTTGGGCCTGCCGGTCGTCCCCGAGGTGAAGATGATGTCGGAGATATCGTTCCCGCCGACCTCGCGATGCAACGGCGAACCGCTGGAAAGGAAGTCGGACTTCACGTCGATCACCGGCACGCCCGCCGGCGCTACGTAGTCCTGTTCCAGGAACCCCTTCTGGACGAGCACGGCCTTGGCCCCGCTGCGATCGATGATGTCGGCCGCTTCCTCCGCCTTGAACCGGGTGTTGACGGGCACCAGCACGCCCCCCGCGGTCATCAGCCCGAACGCGGCGATGATCCAGTCGGCGGAATTGGGCGCCCAGATGGCGGCGCGATCACCCTTCTCGATTCCGAGGTCGGCGAATGCCCCTGCAGCACAACGAATGCGCTCGACAACGTCGGTGAAGGAAAGGCGCAGCGGACCGTCAACGACCGCTTCTGCGTCGCCGAAACGGTCCGCCGCGCTCAAGACCATCTCTGGGATGGTCTGCCAACGTTGAGTGGTCGTCACACCGTGACGAGGCGACCCAGGTTGCCGCCCATGATCTTCGCCTGATCCTCGAGGGCAAGGTGCTCGAGCGCAGTGATGTAATGCGTCGGCTCTCCAAGGCCCTCCGGGTGCGGCCAGTCAGAGCCGTACAGCACCCGCTCCACTCCGATCAGGTTGATCAGGTCGTCGATGCCCTCTTCGTAGAACGGGCTGACGTGGATTCGGTTTTTAATCTCCTCGATCGGGTTGCCGGGGAAGGCCTCCGGCGCCTTCTTCCAGACCTCGGCCATGTTGTCCAGCAGCGGGAACATCCACTTCGAGCCCGCCTCGACGATCCCCACCTTGAGCTTCGGGAACCGGAACAGCGCGCCGTGGATCACCCAGGAGCCAACCGCATCCTGGATCGGGCGCCACTCATTCAGGATCGACATCGCGTTGGTCTGGAACGGCAGCATCTCCTGCGCCGCACCGTCCCACTCCGAGGTGTAGCGGGAGTAACCGCTGTCGGAAGAGTGCATACCGACGAACACGTCGTACTCGACGCAGCGCTCCCAGAACGGGTCGAACTCGGGCAGCGCGAACGACCGCGGGCCGCGGAAACCGGGCACCGGCGCCGGGCGGATCAGGATCGCGCGGGCGCCGCGCTTGACGCACCACTCCAACTCTTCGATCGCCTTCTCGACGATGGGCAGCGTGATCACCGGGGTGGTGAAGATTCGGTTCTGGTAGTTGAAGCCCCACACCTCGTCGAGCCACTGGTTGAGCGAGTGGACGATGACGTGGATGGCGAGCGGATCGTCGGCGAGCCGCTCCTCGATCAAGCTCGCCAGCGTCGGGAACATCAAAGTGCGGTCGAGCCCCAGTTCATTCATCTTCTCGAGGCGTGGACCGGGCTCGAAGAACGCAGGGATCGCGCGCATCGGCTCACCGAACAGCTCTTTCTTGCTCTTGCCGTCGGGGTTGCCGAACTTGAAGTACTCCTCCCAGGCGCCAGGCTTGGCGACCACCGAGAAGGTGGGGTTCGGGATGTAGTTGCTGATCTGACCCTTCAGCGCGATCTTCGTGCGGCCGTTGATCTCGACGTACTGGACGACGTCCTTGTACTCCTTCGGCAGGTACTTCGTCATTGCCTCAGGCGGCTCGTACAGATGGTTGTCCGCATCGAACAGCGGAAACGGGATGTCGACCCGGTGCGAAAGTTGGCCCATGGAACACTCCTTATCCTCTTGCGAGAATCCTATTCTCACTGACTGCTCAACGCAATATTCTGCCGGACCAGGAACTTCTGCACCTTGCCGCTCGCGGTGCGCGGAAAGTCGTCGACTTGGTGCAGTTGTTCGGGCCACTTCTGGGTGGCCATGCCTGACCGCTTGAAGTGGTCCCTGACCTCCTCGATGGTCGGCAGCACCTGACCGGGCTTGACGCGAAGGACAGCAGCGGCGCGCTCACCCAGCCGGGCGTCAGGAGTGGCCACCACGACCGCCTCCGCGACGGCGGGCATGGCAAGCAGCACCTCCTCCACCTCGAGCGCGCTGATGTTCTCGCCGCCTCGGATGATGACGTCGGCCTTGCGGTCGGTGATCGTGAGATACCCGTCCTCGTCGAGCACACCGACATCGCCGGTGCGATACCAGCCGTCCTCGTCGAAGGCCTTGGCCGTCAGCTCCGTGTCGGTGTAGCCAAGACACAGGTCGGGGCCGCGGCTGTAGATCTCGCCGTCGGGACCTAGCCGGATCTCCACACCGGGCCGCGGGTTGCCGTCGGTGTAGAGCCGCTTGTCCTCCGGCGCGGTGGGCGATGAACCGGTGATCGACGGGTGTTCGCTGCTGCCGTAGGAGCGGAAGACGAACATGCCCAGGTCGGCGAGCCGTCGCGTGACCGCTGCGGGGACCGTCGAGCCGCCGAGGCCCACGGTCGTGAAGTGGCGCAGATGTTCAGCGGTGCAGTCGGGATGGTCCAACACGCTGGTCACGAAATAGGGTGGCCCGCCACCGATCGCAAGCCCTTCGCGCTCGATGAGCTTGAGCACCTGGCCCGGGTCCCAGACGTCGCAGAGGTCGATGGATGCGCCTTCCAGTACCGGGATGAGGAAGGCGCCAAGCATGCCGATGAAATGGCCGACCGGCGTGCCGGTGAGCTGGCGGCCGCGGTCGGCGGGGTAGTTCTCCAATAGTTGGCGTGTCTCGAAGCCAAGGGTCTGATGGCTGTGGACGACACCCTTGGGGTTGCTTGTGGTGCCGGAGGTGAAGGCGATCAACGCCGGGCCGGCCGGGTCGGCGGCGAGGGTGCCGTCAAGCGGTTCGGCGGCGAGCAGGTCGTGGTAGTTCTCCCCGACGAGTCCCACGATTGGGATATCCGCGCAGAGGTCGGGCTGAAACTGCATGCGCCCGAACTCTTCTGCCGTGATGAAGACGCGCGGTTTGGCGGTGCCGAGTATGTGGGTCAGTTCCTTGCGCCCATAGAAGTGAACGATCGGCACGGTGACTGCGCCGAGAAACGTCGACGCCCAGAACGTCGCCGCGGCTTCCTTCCAGTTCGGCAGCTGCAGCGCCACGACGTCACCGGGGCCGACTCCGCGGGCATGAAGCCCGGCGGCCAGCCTGCGCGCCTCGAGCTCGACGTCACCGAAGGTGCCGGCGAACGGACGGACCGCAGAGTGCACCACGAAGCCGGTATCGGGGTTGGCCCGCAGCCCGGCGGCGACGAGATCGCCCAGCGTGTCCTGCGTCCACCACCCCTCGTTGACATAGCGCTTGACCAGCTCCACAGGGATGGTTCGCATGGGTCTCGCCGCACCTCCGATTCGAACTGCGATGCTATTCTCCGATAGAGAGAATGCCAATACCGCAGATGGAGAACGCTTGATGGTCGACCTCGAGTTGGACGACGGCCTGGCCATCGTCACCATCGACCGGCCGCACGCCCGCAACGCCATCTCACTGGAGACGATGGACCAGTTGGAGAAGGCGCTCGACGGAGCCGAGGGTGCCGCCGCGCTCGTCCTCACCGGCGCTGGTGACCGCGCTTTTGTTTCCGGCGGCGACCTCAAGGAACTCAGCGCGTTGCGCACCGAACTCGAAGCGTCGTCGATGGCCTTCCGGATGCGGTCGATCTGCGACCGGATCGCCAGTTTCCCCACTCCTACGATCGCCGCACTGAACGGCCATGCGCTCGGCGGCGGTGCAGAGTTCGCGGTGGCTGCCGACATCCGGCTTGCCGCCGACGACATCAAGATCGGCTTCAATCAGGTGACACTGGAAATCATGCCGGCGTGGGGCGGCGCCGAGCGGCTGGTCACGCTGGTGGGTTACAGCAAGGCGCTGTTGTTGGCAGGCACGGGCAGTGTGCTCGACGCCGCCGAAGCGCAGCGAATCGGCCTGGTGGACAAGGTGTTACCGCGGGCATCCTTTGACGGCGACTGGCGTGCCATCGCCGAGTCGCTGGCAACCCGCCCAGCGGGTGAGATCAAGCGCGTGATGAAGGGCCTCTCCACGACGGAGGCCGTCGCCGCCTTTGCGCGGTTGTGGGTGGCGGACGAACATTGGGCCGCCGCCGACAAGGTGATGAAGCGCGGCAAGTGATCTGACTCCTGGGCCGAGTGGCCACTTACGTAACGCGAAACCACTTGACACGTGACATAACTGGCAACTCAGCGCCTAGTTTTAACCACCCATTTCACGGATCGGGTCGGTGCCGTCCCAGTTCGCCGCGGCGTCGCGGATGAACTTCGCGCTGGCTGCTTGAGCATCGGCGAGTTCCGAGATCTCGATAATTGTGGCGGGGCTGTTCGGCGGCTCGACGTAGGCGAACCGCACACCGTAACCCTCCCCACCGGACCACACGACTGGCCAGCCGGCATCGACGACGGCCTTCATTGTGGCGTCGAAATCCTCTGCCCAGTAAGCCAACTGGTGATAGCCGGGGCCATTGGACTCGAGAAACTCGGTGTAGATGCTCGGCGTGTCGTCCTGTTGTTGAATCAGCTCAACCTGCAGCTCGCCGCTATTGGATAACGCAATCGACAGCGTTGTTTCGCAGGGCGCACCGCGATAGAGCGCCCGCATCGGCAGCCCGCGGATGACCAGCCATGGGCCAACGCCCAGCTCGACCCAGTTCGCGAGAGCCTCGTCGAGATCGGTGACGATGTAACCGATCTGGCGGATCGGTCCTGGCAGCACGCTCATGATGCGGTGGGGTGGACGACGACCCGCGGCGGGCCCTCGGACTTGCGCGCCTGATCGATTGCGTCGGGTACCTCGTCGAGACCGATCACCTTGCCGATGCTTGGCAGCGGGTCGAGTCGCCCCTCGGTCACGGCGTCGAGCGTGCCGTACCAGTCGACGGGATGGGGGCCGCCGCCGAACTGGATCGTGACACCCTTGTGCGTGGCGGCGGTGACCGATACCGAGTCGCTGCCGTGCCAGCCGCCCGCGGCGAAGACTCTGGCGAGGAACTCACACGACTCGATGATGCTGGTGAGCAGCCCGGGTGCGCCGACGCATTCAAAGATGACCTGAGGCTTTTGAATGTTGTTGCGCCTCGCGACTTCTAGCCACATCTCATACGGTGACCGGTCCGCAGGGTCGACCAAAACGTCGGCACCGAATGTTTTCGCGTACTCGAGGCGTTCCGCGCTGTAGTCGGAGACGACGATCGGGCCGACGCCACGTGCGACGAGTGCCGCCACCGCCGAAAGGCCGATGGCGCCCGCGCCGATGACGAGCGCCAGTTCGCCTGGCCCAATGGCCGAGCTGCGAACGTAGAACTCCCCCACCGCGAATGCGTCGACGACCGCCACGGCATCGTTTGGGACGCCGTCGGGCACTGCGCGGGACAACACCTCCGAAACCAGCATGAGTTCGCCGAACGCCCCTGGCGCATCGGGATCGTGCCCGATGACATGCGGTTCCGCGCCATGCCGAATCAACAGGGGCAGGCTGGTGACCCGCGAGCCGATCGGGAAGTCATCGGAACAATCCGGGCCGTGGCCGACGACCTCGCCGATGAACTCGTGACCCATGACGGTGTCTCGGCCGGAATCCCATACGAACCGCGGCGCCGAGTTCGGGTGATCCATGTAGTGCACGTCGGATGCGCAGATCGCGGCGCTCAGCGGTCGCAAAAGCAGCTGACCCGGGCCCGGCACCGGATCCGCGGTCTCCTGAACCTGCAGCCGGCCGTCGCGCCAGACGACTGCCCGCATCAGTCCGCCCGCCGGCTTGCGAAATCCATGGACGCCGCGCTCATCATCTCGACGAGGGACCGCCGGTCGATCGGCCAGACCTGCGACGCCACCGCCCTGTTGTTTTCACCGACCACGTGGACGGGACCGTTGCCGATGTTCTCGATGATCTCGCGTGCCACATCCTCGGACAGCATGTGCATCTGGGGGTCGTACTCAAATCCCATGCGCTGAAACGCCGGTGTGTAGGTCATGCCGAGCGGTGTGCAGCACACGTCGACGCCGTACGGGCGCAACTCGGCCCACAAGCCCTCGGCGAAGTTGTGTTGGAACGCCTTCACTGCGGAATACACGGCGAGGGTCGCCGAGCCCGCCACGCAGGCCAGCGACGCGACAAGCACGATGCCGCCTCGGCCACGCTCGCGCATCGCGGTCCCGAAGTGATGGGCCAACGCGATGGGGCCGACGCAGTCGAGCTCGATCTGTTTGAGTGAGTAGTCGAGTTCGTTGTCGAGGAACGCCGACGTACGGTCCGAGGCACCGGCGTTGTAAATGACCAGGCCGACGTCGATCCCCGCCGTAGCCTCGGCGACTTTGGCGCCCACGTCGGGATCGGTGAGATCTTGGACAAGGACCCGCGTCTGCACTCCGTGCTCCTCCCGCGCGCAAGTCGCGACCTCTTCGAGCAGCGCCCCGTTTCGGGCGATCAGCACGAGATCCAGGCCACGCGCGGCCAATTGGTCGGCCAGGCTGGCGCCGATGCCCTCCGACGCCCCTGCGATGACGGCCCACTGGCCATACTTTTCGACGAAGTCGGTCACGATTGAGCGCCCGATGCCGCGCCTGCGTGCACCCGCGCGATACCCGTCGTGCGGCGGGAAATCCGCCAGCCATCAGGCGTGCGTACGAGCTCGTCATCGTAATGCCCAAGTGCCTCAACCCAACTGGCTGCATCATCGGGAATCGCCTGGAGCACCGCATGGACGTACGACCGAGCCTTCGCGCGGTCACCATCGACGGCAATGGCGAAGTTCGTCAGTCGGTGATACGTCGGGCCCATCGCATTGTGTAGCTGCTCCATCAAGCCGGTGATCGCATCCGCGCCCGAGTAACACCCGACTTCCCCGTAGTCGACGTCGACGTCCTCGGTCCAGCAAGTGCGCAGCAACGCCCAATCCTTGGAGTCGATCCCGGTGGCGTAGCGGGTCAGCACCTCGGCGATCTGCTCTTTGTCAGCATCCACACGGCGAGGTTATTCGATAAGTTAGACTCCGGTCAACTATGAAATTGCCGGGAAAGTGTTGCTAATGACGGAGATAACGAGCAAACGAATTGCTGACCACGGTCAGCGTCGAGCCTCGTTCCAACAGGCTCGCTCGCACGCGACCAAGCAGTCCCTGGTACAGGCCGCGATGGCGCTGTGGCGCGCGAACGGATACGCACGCACCACCGTTGCCGACATCTGCAGGGCGGCCGGGGTCTCGAAGGCGTTGTTCTACTTCTATTTCCCACGCAAGGAGGACGTGCTGTTCGAGGTTGGCGTGCTGTCGACCGATGCCGCGCACGACAAGGCGCGCGAGGTGATGGGCAGGCCCTACGAGGTGTCTTCGGTGATCACCGCGGTACTGGTCAGCCTCGAGGAAACGATGCGCACCAGTCCACCCGAACTCCTCCTCGAGGCGATTCTCGAGGGATACCGGCAGTCCGCGGCCGGACACGACCACTTGGAGCGGACTTCGGTGATCTTCGCCGAGGTGTTCAGACGGGCTCAGGACGACGGCAAGCTGCCGAAAGCGTTCGACGTTGAGCACGTGGCGAACGTCGCGCAGTCGTTGGTGAGTGAGGGCGCGCGGCATTGGGCGATGGGCGACTACGCCGATCGATCGTTCGCGGCGGTCGCAGGCCGCGACATCACCGCGCTGGTCGCGGGATACAGCAGCACTTAGCGGCCGTCTGTTCTCTCTAGACGAGAACGTCATTTCCGATTATGGTCAACGACGTGTCGACACAGCAGATAGCGCTCGCGCCAGAGATCTCTACCTGGCCCGACGAGAATCCCCAGCTCATCGGAAGCACCTGCGGTAAGTGCGGAGCCACCACCTTCCCCGTCCAGGAGCGCTGCCCGAAATGCAGCGCCGGAGACATGTCTGACGCCCTGCTGCCCCGAACGGGCACCCTCGTCGCGTGGACAACCCAGGGCTTCCCGCCAGGCCCGCCGTACAAGGGCCCGGTCGGCAAGGACTTCGTCCCGTTCGGCGTAGGCCTGGTGCAGCTCGACGACGTCATCCGTGTCGAGGGCCGGCTCAGCGAGAACGACCCTGCGAAGCTGCAGTTCGGCCAGAAGGTCGAACTGACCATGGTGCCCTTCGCGACCGACGATGATGGCAACGAGATCGTCACGTTCGCCTTCCAGCCAATCGACGCCTGAGAGGAACGAGAAATGAAAGACGTTGCGATCATCGGCGTCGGGCTTCACCCGTTCGGCCGGTTCGACAAGACCTGCATGCAGATGGGTGCCGAAGCGATACAGACCGCCCTAGAGGACGCGGGTGTCGAATGGAAAGACATCCAGTTCGGCTTCGGGGGCAGCCACGAGATCTCCAACCCGGACGCCGTCACCCGGCTGGTCGGCCTGACCGGCATCACGTTCACCAACGTCTTCAACGCGTGCGCGACCGCGGCGTCGGCGATTCAGCAGACCGCGGACACCATCCGGCTCGGCAAGTACGACATCGGCATCGCAATCGGGATGGACAAGCACCCGCGCGGCGCGTTCACCGATGAACCGTCCTGTCTGGGGCTGCCCCGCTGGTATGGCGAGAACGGGCAGTTCATCACCACCAAGTTCTTCGGGATGAAGGCCAACAAGTACATCCACGACCACAACATCAGCCAGGAGACGCTGGCCAAGGTGGCGGCGAAGAACTTCCGCAACGGCGAGAAGAACCCGAATGCGTTCCGGCGCAAGCCGATTTCCGAGGAAGAGATCCTCAACTCGGCCGTGCTGAACTACCCGCTGACGCAGTACATGTTCTGTGCGCCCGACGAGGGCGCCGCAGCGGTGATCATGTGCCGCGGCGACATCGCGCACAAGTTCACCGACAAGCCGGTCTATGTGCGGGCCACCGAGATCCGGACACGGACGTTCGGCGCCTACGAGGTGCACGCGACGTCCGCGCCGCTGGACGAGGATCCGTCGCCGACGGTGTACGCGGCCAAGGCCGCTTACGAAGCGGCGGGTATCGGTCCCGAGGACATCGACGTGGCCCAGCTTCAGGACACCGACGCCGGCGCCGAGGTCATTCACATGGCCGAGACCGGACTGTGTGCCGACGGTGAGCAGGAGAAGCTACTCGCCGACGGCGCCACCGAGATCCATGGATCAATGCCGATCAACACCGACGGCGGGCTTATCGCCAACGGTGAACCGATCGGCGCGTCGGGCCTGCGCCAGGTGCATGAGCTGGTGCGCCAGCTGCGCGGCGAGGCGGGCGATCGGCAGGTGCCCGGCGGCCCGCAGGTCGGGCTCGCTCAGGTCTACGGCGCACCTGGCACCGCGTCGGCGACGATCCTGAGCCTGTAGTCGTCAGATCGCCGATTCGGAACCCGGGTGCGGAAACAACGTTCTAAGATCTCGGAAATGATGTTTCCGCCTGCGCCCAGACCTACCAGGCCGTTGCTCAGTGTTCTGTCAGCAACGGTGTTGGCGGCTGCCGGCATGACGTTCGCCACCGCCACCGCGGCGGCCGACGATCCGCCTCCGCCGCCTGCGCCGCTGCACAACGTCCATTACACGGTGTGGGCTCAGGAGCCGTTCCACGTGGAGATCTACTATCGCGACGTCGACCCGCCGAACTGGGCGGACTACAGCCACAATCCGTATCAGTTCAGCCCCAACGTGGAGGCCGACGTCGGCCCGAACCAGCAGTGGAACCTGGACGTGGGATTGGTCAATCCGAACGAGTGGGCGATGGTGGTCGCCAGCACCGGAGGAGAGTCGACGAAGGCGCCGAACATCCACTGTGCCCTGGCGGTGGACGGGGTCGTCGTCGCGACGCATCAGGGTCCGAAGGGCGCGCTCTGCTCGCTTCGCAACTGGTGATCGTCGTCGGGAAGCGGTTCGCCCTCTAATCGGCGAAGCCACTCCTCGCAGTACTTGAATGTCTCGGCGTGACCGGTGGACATGCCGAGCGCTCGTTCCATCACCAAGGACTGTGACACGCTCGTCGCGAACACCGTCCAGACAACTGGCGGGACATCCGAAGTGCCGATGCCGTAGCGCTCGAGCGCCGTCGCAATCGCCTTGTTCTGCTCCTCGCGGAAACGTTCGGCGAAGTAAAGGATTTCGGCCCGCAGCGCCTTGCGATGGTTGGCAAGACCCATGAACTCCATCGTCAATCGGGTGGCCTCGGGCTTGGTGCTGAACCTCCACAGCGCCCACAGCGGCTGCGGCGACGCCAGCGCTGTCGTCAGTACCCCGAGACCCTCCTCGGCCCTGCGCCGGAACACCGCCAAGAAGAGGTCTTCCATGGTGCGGAAGTAGTAGTGCACCAGCTGAGGCTTGAGTCCGCCTCGTTCGGCGACCCTGCGCGATGTGACGGCGGCGTAGCCCTCCTCCAGGAGCAGTTCCTCGGCGGCATCGAGCAGCACGACGCGATTCTTCGCGTCCGGCGCCCCGATTCTTCGCGCCGATGCCATGCCACCTCCCCAGAACCCTGTACCCACACGGTCGACACGCAGATGTTAGACGCCACACCGCGGCAACACCTTGACCGTGACTCTACCAACATGCTAAGCAGGTGCTCAGCATATTCGTGGGTTCCGGGAGGAAGCGCTTCAATGAGCACCGATTTCGACTCCGTCGACTACTTCACTGACCCGTCGCTGGTTCCCGACCCACATCCGTATTACGACCATGTCCGCGCGAAGGACCCGGTGTGCTGTCCGATCAACAACGGCGTGCTGGCGGTCACCGGCTGGGAGGCGGCCAACGCCGTATACAAGGACACCGAGAACTACTCGTCCTGCGTGGCGGTCATGGGTCCGTTCACGCCGATACCGTTCGTGCCGGAAGGTGATGACATCTGTGCGGATCTCGAGGCGCACCGCACCGAGATCCCCATGTTCGAGCACATGGTCACGATGGACCCGCCGCAGCACACCGACGCGCGGTCCATCCTCTCCCGGCTGCTGACCCCGAAGCGCCTCAAGGAGAACGAGGACTTCATGTGGCGGCTGGCCGACCGCCACATCGACGAGTTCGTCGCCGACGGCAAGTGCGAGTTCCTCGCCGCGTATGCGAAACCGTTCTCGCTCTTGGTCGTTGCCGACCTCCTCGGCGTGCCCGAATCCGACCACGAGGATTTCCGCCAGGCGTTCGGGGCGTTGGGCGAAGGAACGAACGTCGGCGGCCTCGACCACGAGGTGATCGCTGTCAACCCGCTGGCGTGGGCGGACGAGAAATTCTCTCGCTACATCGAGGAACGCCGCGAGTCGCCCCGCGACGATGTGCTCACCTCGATCGCCACCGCGAAGTACCCCGACGGTTCGACTCCCGAAGTCGTAGACGTCGTCCGCACCGCGACGTTCCTGTTCGCCGCCGGCCAGGAAACGACTGCGAAGCTGCTCGGCGCGGCGATGCGCGTGCTCAGCGACCGGCCCGACATCCAGCAACAGTTGCGCGATGACCGTAGCCTGATCCCGATCTTCATCGAGGAGTGCCTGCGGATGGACAGCCCGGTGAAGAGCGTGTTCCGGATGGCCCGTAAGACAACGAAACTCGGCGAGACGTCGGTGCCGGCGGGCACCACGGTGATGGTCAGCCCTGGCGCGGCCAACCGCGACCCCAATCGTTTCGACAATCCGCACGAGTTCTCGCTCGACCGCAAGAACGTCCGCGAGCACATCGCATTCAGCCGCGGGATCCACTCCTGCCCCGGCGCCCCGCTCGCACGGGTCGAAGGGCGAGTCTCGATCGAGCGCATCCTCGACCGGATGGCTGACATCACCGTCAGCGAGGAGAAGCACGGACCGCTCGATGCCCGACGGTATGTCTATGAGCCGACGTTCATCCTGCGCGGCCTCACCGAGATCAATATCGAGTTCAAGCCCGTCGGATAGCGCGCAGTTTCGTCGACCTAAAGGTCGCCGCGCTCCCAGAACGCCCGGCCGTCCTTGGCCACGCAGGTCAGGAAGAGGCCGTCCGGTGCTTGCGCAACCTCGCCCTCGAACGCGGGGCACAAGTCGTTCTCGTTCTTGACGCCGTGCATCTCGGGCGAGCGGAACCACCGAGGTTCGTAGCGCCTCGGGGAACCGCAGAACACCAACCGCCCCCACGAGGTCACGCCGAACGAGTAGAAGGTGGCGTTATCGCAGTACGACCCCAGCACGACGTTGGGCATGATGCCTGGCGTGCACGACGGGTAGTTGCAGTCGGTCGGGTCGGCGGCCGCAGGCGGGGCGGCGGTGACCGCGGCGGAAGTCATCACGGCAACAAGCATTGCAACGGCGGATCGCACGGCCATATTTTCACACAAGCGGGAACGAAATTCTCCCTTTCGGAGAGGATTGCTACCGGCCGCGATAGGCTGCGGCTATGCGTGGAATTCGCGTGGCGTGCGCACTGTCAGCCACAGTTGCTGTGCTCGGAAGTCTAGGCCCAGCGGCGCCGGCATCCGCCTCGAATTACGGTGTCGAACTCAACGGCACCTATCGGATGATCATGAACGGCGACTGGGCGAAGACCAACGAGGTTTTCATGAACGAACAGACGCAGGTTCAAACCTGGACGTTCAGCTCGAGTTGCGAGAGTCCGATTCGGTGCAGTGGCACGGTCACAAGCGACCAGGGCTGGACCGCCCCCATGACCAACACTGGCGACTACTGGCTCGCTGTGCGCGATGTCCCAAACTGGGAGCCGTGTCCCGCGTCGTACTCCTACCCTGGCGCGGAGATCTTCACCGGCGCCGGGGGCACCACAGCCCCGGCTATCCAGAGGTTCTGGTTCTGGGGGTGGGACCCAATCGCCAGCCAACGCAGCACGAAGATCCGCGACCTTCTCGCAGGCCGCACCAGGACACAGGCCGAGAGCGGCGCATGCGGCATCAACAAGCCGCTTGTCATCGAGGTGCCGATACGGCTGGAGCAGCTCTCCTAACTAACCGCCCGTACCGGATCAGATCGGCAACAGGTCCTTCCACGACTTGGGTGACGCTCCGGCAACCGCATTCGTCAGCCGCTGCTTCTGACCGTCGGGGGCGATGTATTCCCCCGTCCGCGTGTCGTACGGCGCGAACGCGATGGATGGGCTGCCAGAACCGTTGCCGCTAAAGGCACTTGGAGCCGCAGGAACGGCGCCGTCACCCGGTGGCACCTCGACGGGCCCCGGAGGAGGTCCCTGCGGCGCGGGCGGAACATCCGCCGCCGCGGGCGCAAGCGGAGCCTCGACGGGCGGAATCGGCGTCCCGTTGATGGAATTCCCCGGCGGTGGCGGTGCCATTGGAGGCGCCGCCGGTGCGGGCGTTATCGGAGCCATCAGTGGATCCGGCGGTGTCCCTCCAGGAACGGCTCCAGGAGGCAACGGTGTGCCCTCAGTGGGCGCGAAGATGCGGTCATTGAAGTCGACGCGGTCGTCGGGCGGGATCCCCTGCGCGATCAGATTCGGATCAATCGGATACGGCCCGAGATAGTGCTGGCGGATCGCGAGTGGCTGATACCCCTTGGGGTCGTTGCAGAGTTCAACTGTGGGCGCGCGCTTGCCCGGGTGCCCCATGCACGGCAGGTTGCGGGCGCCGCGTACGCCGATCGGTGAATCCTGGGGCAGCTTGCAGTACAACCCATCTGGCGTGTCGATGGTGGTCTCGTCGGCAGGCGATCGCCATTGCGACGGCGGCAGGAAACCGACGGTGCACGGTGGCGGATCGCTGATGGTCAACGAGAAGTCGCTCAACGGAAGACCGTACGGGTTGTTCTTCATGATGCCGAAAGACTGCTGTAGCGCGACGGTTCCCGGCAGGAGGACAAGGAGTTGTTCGATCGATGGGTTGTACGTGACGAAGATCTGACCGAGGGTGGTGAGGTTCGACAGCAATACGGGAAGAGTCGGCTTGATTTGATTCAGAAGTGCTGAGAGCTCGTCAGCGAAGCCGGGCCCCCGCTGCAGGATCGTCCGGATGTCCGCGTCGTGGTTCGCGACTTCATTGGAGATCCCGGCCACGCTTCGCGCCCACGTCCGGATCGAGTCGGTGGTCTTCGCCTGCGAATCCAGAAGTGGCCCACTGTCATCGATGAGCGCCTTCGATTGGTCGGATACCTCGTTGAGGTACTGACTGATGCTGGCCGACGAGTCGAGCAGTGATTGGAAATCGTCGCCGGCGCCGTTGAAAGCCTTGAACGATTCGTCGAGCAGATCCGACAGCCTCTCCTTTGGAACGCTCTTCAACAGTGAGCTGACCTGATCCAGCATGGGCCCGACTTGCTGCGGAATCGAGGTGTTCTCGACACTGATCACCGAGCCGTTCCGCAGATAGGGGCCGGAGTCGGTGCGTGGGCGAAGATCCACGTACTGTTCACCAACGGCCGACACGCTGCGTACTTCGGCCGCCAGATCCGCTGGAATTTTCGGCGACGTGTCGAGGCTCATCGTTGCCTCGGCGCCTTTCGCGGTCAGTACGACCTCAGTCACTCTGCCGATCTGCACGCCACGGTAGGTGACGTTGCTGAAGCGGTATAGACCTCCGGCAGCAGGCAATTCGAGCTTCACGGTCAGGCGGCCAACGCCGATCATCGTTGGGATCTGCATGTAGGTGAACAGCATGACCGCGACACCAATCACCGACGCGATGGTGAAGAGGATCAATTGGTTGCGTACGAAGCGGGTGAGCATCAGCCACCACCTCCTGGTGCGGGTGCAGCCGGAGCCGGAGCCGGCGGCGCGTCAGCACCATACGGTCCCGCGAAGATCTGCGATGACGTGCTCACTGGCGCAGCACCGGGCATTGCGGGCGGCGGTGCCACAGGGAGCAGCGGCACCGTCACCGGCGGCATCGGCTCGCCAGGCGCTGCCTGTGGCGGAGGCAGAGCCTCGGCAGGCGGAGGCGAGACGCCGAGCGATAGCGGGTTGTACGAGTAGTTGAGATACCAGGGATCACCCGGCGCCGGGATGAGCTTGGCGTCTTCGTCGCCCCACCGGGTGCCGAGCAATGTCGTCCGCTTCAGTCGCGGATAGGTGATATCGAAGATGGCGTACAGGTTGATGTAGTCGCCCTTGGTGATTCGGTCGGCGAAGGCCGGGCCGTAGGGGAACGCAAGGGCAAAGTTGAGCGCCAGGTTGATCTCGGGTCCGATGGCGGCGAGTGCCTCTAGCGCCGGTTTTAGATCGCTCAGGTTCTTCACCAGATCCTGGCCTGCGTCATTGACCAGCCCCGCGGTGGTATCGCTGAACCGACCGAGCTTCTCGAGCGCGGTCGTGAATTGGGGCCGCTGCTTGTTCAGCACATCCAATGCGGGTGGGATGTCCTTGAGCGCACGGTCGATCACGTCACGTTGGCCTGCGAACTTGCTGGCGACTCGATTGAGTTGCTGGATGGACGCGATGATGTTGTCCCGCTGCGCATCAAGCACGCCGACGGTTTTGTCGAGCCGGGTCAGCAGCTCACGAAGCTCGGGGCCACGACCGTCCAACGCGACGCTGAAGTTGTGGATGACATCGCCGAGTTGACCGAGCCCACCCCCGTTGACGACCGCCGAGAGCGACGACAGCGTCTGTTCGGTGGTCGGGAAGGTCGACGACTGGTTCAAGCGCAGCGTTGCCCCGGGTTGCAGTCGGCCGCTTGGCTTTTGGTCGATGGGCGGATCGAGCGCCAAATGCATTGATCCCAGCAGGCTGGTCTGCCCGACCGTGGCAACGGCGTTGGCGGGCACGGCCACGTCGGGCTTGACCGAGATCTCCACCTCGGCGTGCCAGTTCTGCACCGTCATCTTCCCGATGCTTCCGACGACGACGTCGTCGATCATCACCGGCGAATTGGATTCCAGCGTTGCAACATTCGGGACCTCGACGTGGTAGGTGACCGCGTCGGGGCCCCGTCCGACCGCCCCGGGGAGTGGCAGTGAGTTCAACCCCTGGAAGGAGCAGCCCGTCAGCGTCAACACAACGCACGACGCGAGGACCGTCAACTGCTTCGCACGAGTTCGGCGAATCATTAGGGTGCCCCCGCTTCCGCAGGTAGTGGTGGACCAGGTGGTGGCGGTGGGGCGTCCAGCGCCGGGGTCGGCGGAAGCAGCATGCTGTCGACGGTGGGCGCGGTTCCCGTGTTCACGGGGGGCGGCCCCGGAATCGGCGCGCCGGGGAACAACGCCGGTGACTGGATCGCGGTCACCTCGTCGTGTCCATACATCCCCTGCCCCGGAGGCTGCGGTGCTCCCCAACCGAGCGGTCCCGGAATATCGCCCATGCCGGTGTAGGCCGACACCGTCGGCGGCGGCTCGGGCGCGTCGCCGGGCCCTGCTCCCCCCGGCGCAAGCTTCGGGTCGGTGTAGAGGAGCTTGCCAGGGCTCGGTACCGGACGCAGGTACGGGTTGATCGGCAGCGGCAGGCCGTTGAAGTTCACCAACCGCAATGCGGGGCCCAGGTATTGCTCGCAGAGTTTCGCCGTCTCCGGCGCGGTGGTGTTCTCGATTCCGCCGATCAGACCGCAGACGAACCAAACGGGATTGGCGAAGTTGGCAAGTGAGAACGCTCCGGTCACACCGCCGGACGCGGGATAGTAGATGTTTTCGTAGTTGGCGATCGCGGTCGGCGCGACGTGAAGAATGTTTTCAAGAGACATGCGATGGTCGACCAGGTTCTGCGTAACGGCGCCAAGGCTTCTGATCTGCTCGGCGGTCTGATTCCGGCTGCCCGCGACGAACCGCTGCACGTCCGCGATCGCGCTGGGCAGATCGCCCAGTGCCGCGTCCAGATCGGACCTGCTGTCGTTCACGACGCTGCTCAGGCTGGCCAACCGATCCTGGAACAGCACTATCTGTTCGTTGCTGTCACGCAGCGCCGTGACGAACGTCTGCAGGTTCTTGATGATGTCGACGAGGCTGCCGCTGCCCTCCGCGAAAATTCGCGCAGCACCGGACAATTGCGAAATCGTCTCCCGAAGCTTTTCACCATTACCGTCCAAAGCGTTCGCGGCGCTGTCGATGAACCGGGAGACAGATGTGCCCGACACGTCACTCTTTGGGCCCAGTTCCGTTGCCAGGCGCATCAATTGGGACTTGACCTCGTCCCACTCGATCGGGACCGCGGTGCGGTCGCTGGGAATGACTGCACCGTCACGCATGGTCGGTCCGGCACCGTTCCGGTAGGCCGGGGTGAGCTGGACGTAGCGCGCCGCAACGAGGTTCTGGGCAACGATCACGGCCTTGGCGTCGGCCGGAATCGACACATCCCTGTCGACCTTGAGGACCATCTTCGTCTGCGTGCCCTCAGGCGTGATCGAATCGATCGTGCCGACCTTCACGCCAGAGACGCGCACCTCGTCGCCTGGATAGGTGGACGTGGCGGTCGGGAAGTACGCGGTGATTGTGTTGGGGCCGAAGAACACCTGGCGCACCAGGAAGGCCGCGCCCGCGACGAGGGCTACGGCCAGGGCGATGGCCGCGACGGTGACGAGTCTTCTTCTGTTCATCGCGGCGGAAGGTCTCCTGGTTGCGGAATGCCGTTGACCGGGAACGGCAACTCGGCCCGTGGTCCGGCGTTGTCCGGTGGCTGGCCCGCGTTGACCCCCCGCCTGAACCCGAACGCATAGTCGAGGAACGGCTGGAGAAGCTGCGCGGGTTGGATGTTGGGCACGAGTGCGTTGTAGTAGGCACCGTTCGCCACGATCTCGCTCTGGGTCAGTTCGTATTTCGCCAGGCCTGGCAATGCCCTGGCGATGTTGTCGCGGTTGCGTTCCAGCATTTCGGTGATGCGGTTCAATCTCTCGAGCGCGGGTGCCAGTTGTTTCTCGTTGTCCTGCACCAGACCCTTGAGTTCACGCGACACCGCGAAGGTATTGGCGAGCAGGCTCACGATCGCCTGCCGGCGCTCGTTGAGCACCGCGAGCAGATCGCTGGAGTTGAGGAGCAGGCTGTTGATCTGCTGGCTGCGTTCGGACAAGATCCCGGTGACGTCGCTCGCGGACTTGAGCAGCTCTGCCAGGCTTTCGTTGCGGTTGTTCAACGACTGCGAAAGCCGGGACAGGCCATCGAAGGTCGGCCCAAGCTGCGGCGCGATCTGGTCGAGCGTCGCCGATAGCGTGTCGAGAGACTGGTTCAGGCTCTCGGTGTCGGTGGCGGCGGTATTGGAGGTGAGCTCGCTGACCGCGTCGGTCAGCGAATACGGCGACGATGTTCGCGTCGTCGGAATCACATGCTGCGGATCGAGGGTGCCGCTGCCGGCCGAATCCAGCGCCAGCACGCGCTCGCCCAGCAATGTTCCCGTGCGGATGTGGGCCGTCGTGTCCGATCCGAGGGCGTACTTGCCTTCGATGGTGAAGCCGACAAGCGCGTCGCCGTTATCGAGTTCAACGCTTGAGACCGATCCGACCTTGATGCCCGATACCGTCACGTCATTTCCGACGATCAGGCCGCCGGCCTCGGAGAACAACGCCTGATATCTGATCGCCGTCGCCCACTGCAGCAGCCGCTCAGGCTGCAACCCGACCGCGATGACAAGGATGATCAGGACAACGCCGATGAAGCCTGCCCTGGCGAGTTGGGTTCCGCGGTATCTCAGCATCAGCTCTCCTCCGCGCACCTTCCCGTTTCTTGCTTGATCCAGGGAAATTGAACGGTCCGGCCCTGAAGGTCGCTGGCGCGGAAGGCGATTCCGCAAATGTAGTACGGGAAGAAGCTGCCGTAAGAGCCCACCCGCGCAAGCTTGCGATAAATCTCGGGCAAGCGCCCGATGCTGTCGTCGAGGCGATCCTTGTCGTTGTCGATGTTGGTGGCGAGAGCGTTCAGCCTGTCGACGGTGCCGGCGAGCGGGGTCCGCGCCTGACCGAGGAGATCGGCGACCGAGGCGGTCCCGGCGTCCAACTGCTCGATCGCGGTACCGATCGGATCCCGTTCACTGGACAGGCCCTTGATCAGTTGCTCGAGTCGGTCGATCGCGCCCGAGAATTCGTCGCCGTCCTTCGACAGGGTGTCCAGCACGGTCCGCAGGTCGTCGATCAACTGCTCGATCACCTGGTTGTTGTCGGCGAGCGAGTTCGAGAACGACGACGTATTCGACAACAGCGATTCCAGCGTCCCGCCCTGGCCCTGGAACACCTGAACGAGCGACGCGGTCAACGCGTTCACATCCTGCGGATTCAGGCCCTGGATAACAGGTTTCAGGCCGCCGAGCAGCAGGTCGAGGTCAAGAGCGGGAGTTGTGCGGTCCTCGGGTAGCTGCGAGCCCGCGGGAAGTAACTTCGTCGATCCCGGGCTATCGACGAGTTCCATATAGCGGTCGCCGACCAGGTTGAGATAGCGGATCGCGGCCTTGGTGCCCGTCGTCAACTGGATGTCGCGGTCGGCGTCGAATTTCACGAGCACCTTGCGGTCGGCTTGCAATGACACATCCTGCACAGTGCCCACCCGGAGACCGGCGATCCGCACGGTGTCTCCGGGCTCCAGCCGCGATGCGTCGGAGAATATTGCCGAATACCCGCTCGACGGGCCGGTTCTGACCTGTCCGAAGATGACGAACAAGAAGACGGTCAGCAGCGTCATCACGACCGCGAATATCGTGAACTTGATCAGCGTCCCTGTTGCGCGCGTTTTCATCCCGGTTGCCCGATCTGGCCGGTGTTGCGGGGCGGTCCGTCGATCGGCCCGAACAGCCACTGCTTGAGGGCGTCGGAGTTGAGCAAGATGCCCTGGTTCCCGTACTTCACCGGGTTGGTGCCGCTGTCAGTGATGAGTAGCGGCGGGCGGAACTCCGGCGGCAGTTCGGGCAGGCCCAGTTCCTTGCAGTAAGGGCCGCCCTTCGCGGCGACCTTCGGCAGATCCTGCGGATAGCGATAGCGTTCCACGCCCAGGGTGATGGCTGCGGACACCAACACGCTCGAGAACTGGGGGATTGACCTCGCGAAAGGAACGAGTCCCCCGAGGCCGCACCCCAATGCCTCGTGATATCTGCTCAACAGATCGGTGGTCGGCACTAGCCAGGCGCAGCGTTTCAGAAAGCGCTTGGCGGTTGCCGCCGATCACTTCGTTGCCGACATCGGCCAGACCGATCGAGCTGACCAGGAAGGCATCGAGGTTCTGCTGCTCATCGACGATGCTGCGACTGATCGTGGTCGAGCTTTCCACGGTCGTGATCAGGTCGGGCGCCGCATCGGCGTAGGCGCTGAACACCGGGACAGCGGTCTCGATGTCGCGGCTCAGATTTGGCAGGCTCGGTTCGATCTTGGCGAGGAACGCGTTGAAGTCCGTAATTGTCTTGCCGAGCTTTTCGCCGCGGCCGTTGAACGCCTTGGATATCGCACCGAGGGTCTGGTTCAGCTTGACGGGGTCGATTTTGTCGAGCACCTGCGTCAGCTGCTGGAAGACGGTGTTGATCTCGACCACGACATGCTGACTCTGAATCACTTGTCCCTCATGCAATCTCTGCGGGGACGGGTCCGGCGGCGCCTCGAGCTGCACGGCCTTGGCGCCGAACACGGTCGAGGACGCGATGTCGACTGCGACGTTGGACGGGATCAGGTGCAATTGGTTCGGATCGATTGCCAGGTGGATCGCAGCGGTGCCGTCCGGCCGGGCCTCGATCGAGCTCACCTTGCCGACCTCGACGCCGCGCATCTTCACCTTGGCGTCGTTATTCATCACCAAGCCGGCCCGGTCCGAAATCACCGTCACCGACGTGGTTGGGGTAAAGCTTCCCCGGAACAGCGAGACGGCAAGGGCGAATATCGCGGCGATCGCGACAATGGTTCCCAGACCAGCGAGCGGCCGCACGTAGCCGCGATTGCCAAGATTTCTGGTCAACTTTTCCCCCTACCCTGACAGGTTGAAGTTGCCGTTGGAGCCGTAGATGGCCAGCGACACCAGAAGCGTCACCGACACCACCACGACCAGGGACGTGCGCACCGCGTTGCCGACCGCGACGCCCACTCCGGAGGGGCCGCCGCTGGCGAAGTAGCCGAAGTAGGTGTGGATCAACAGGATCGTGATCGCCATCAGTATCGCCTGCAGGAACGACCACAACAGGTCGATCGGGTTCAGGAAGGTGTTGAAGTAGTGGTCGTACAGCCCGCCGGACTGCCCGAATAACACGACGGTGGTGAACTGGCTGGCCACGAAGCTCAAGATCACCGCGATGGAGTACAGCGGGGTGATCGCGATCATGCCCGCCACGATCCGGGTGGACACCAGGTATTCGACCGGACGGATCGCCATCGACTCCAGTGCGTCGATCTCCTCGTTGATGCGCATGGCGCCCAGCTGCGCAGTCACCCCGGCGCCGAATGTGGCCGCCAGCCCGATGCCCGCGATCACCGGAGCCGAGATGCGCACGTTGATGAACGCCGCCAAGAACCCGGTCAGCGCCTCGATGCCGATATTGCCAAGCGACGAATAGCCCTGCACCGCCAGCGTGCCACCGGCGGCCAGAGTCAGGAAGCCGACGATCACCACGGTGCCGCCGATCATCGCCAAGGTGCCCGCGCCCATGGAGATTTCGGCGATCAGCCGGATGATCTCCTTGCGGAAGTGCACCGTCGCGTGCGGCACACCGGCCAGCGCCTTGACGTAGAACAGCATGTGATCGCCGATGCGACCAAGAAGGTCCACCGGGCGGCGCGCCCCCCGCGTGAGACGCGGATAGGTCGACTTGAGGATGGTTGTCGCGCTCATCGCCCTATCCCGTCGTCATCCGGATGCCGATGGCCGTGACGACCACGTTGATCACGAACAGCGCCATGAACGCGTACACCACCGTCTCGTTGACCGCGTTACCGACCGCCTTGGCGCCGCCCCCGGTGATCGAGAGCCCGCGATAGCAAGCCACCAGTCCGGCGATCAACCCGAACAGCGCGGCCTTCACA
This sequence comes from uncultured Actinomycetota bacterium, assembly GCA_963766465.1. Classification (GTDB taxonomy): domain Bacteria; phylum Actinomycetota; class Actinomycetes; order Mycobacteriales; family Mycobacteriaceae; genus Mycobacterium. The sequence continues at coordinate 643 of CAVXZT010000004.1, read as the reverse complement.
CAGGAGATGATCACTTCGGGCACGCCCGTCAGCAGGGTGATGCCCGCGGCGAACGCGCCGGGGTTCACATCCTGGATGAACACCGAAAACAGGTAACCGCCAAGGATTCCGATGATCACCACCAGGCTGTTGAGCAGCAGCGCCACCAAACCCGATGCCAACATCCGCGGAGTCACCAGCCGTTGCACCGGATCGATGCCCAACACTTCCATCGCGTCGATCTCTTCGCGGATGGTGCGCGAGCCCAAGTCCGCACACATCGCTGTCGCGCCGGCTCCCGCAACGATCAACACGGTCACCACCGGACCGATCTGGGTCACCGCACCGAACGCCGCACCCGCACCGGACAGATCGGCCGCACCGAGCTCGCGCAGCAAGATGTTGAGGGTAAAGCTCACCAACACCGTGAACGGAATCGCCACCAGCAATGTAGGCGCCAGCGCGACCCGAGCGATGAACCAGCACTGCTCCAGGAACTCTCGCCACTGAAACGGCCGCCGAAACACAAATTTCACCGCATCCGCCGACATCGCGAACAGGCCGCCCACCGCCTGCATCGGCCCCGACAAGTTACGAATCTGCGGAAGGCCGCCAGACCACCGCTCCGGCCCACTACCGCGCGCCACTGGCCGATCCTTCCAGG
>CAVXZT010000003.1:0-130146 GCA_963766465.1 uncultured Actinomycetota bacterium | reverse complement strand
CTTCCCGCACCACGTGGCAGCGGCGGTATAGAACCACCCTGATCGTCACGGACGTCGTCGTGGTCACGATCGCCCTGATCTGTGGACAGATGGTCCGCCTCGGCAAGCCGTTCACCACCTTTGACCTCGCGATGGCGTACTACAGCCTGGCGTCGTTGATCGTCGCCGCAATCTGGCTGACGCTTCTCGCGGCCTATCGCACGCGCTCCCCGCGGATCATCGGCGCTGGTGTTGAGGAGTACAGGCGAGTCTTTTCCGCCACGCTGGCCACGGTCGGCGTCATCGCGGTGGGGCTGATGATCTTCCGCCCCGAGTACGCGCGCGGTTATCTGGCCGTCGCACTCCCGTTCGGCCTGTTCGCCCTGTTATTGGGCCGCAGCATGTGCCGTCGTGTCCTGGCCAGGCAGCGCCGCAAGGGCAAGTGCGTGACCTCGGTCCTCGCGGTCGGCGACCCGCGCGCGGTGCGCAGCCTGGTGCAGTGCCTATCGCGCGAAGTCTGCTACGGGTACTCCGTGATCGGCGTGTGCCTGACCGGCCGCGGTACCGGAGGGACGATCGAGATCCCGGGTGCGGGCACGCTGCCGGTGCTTGGCGACGAAAACGACGTCGAGCGGGCGATCCTCGAGACCAACGCCGATACCGTCGCTTTGACAGCCACCGAGCACCTCGGCCCAGAGGGCATCCGCGAACTGTCCTGGCAACTGGACAAACTTGGCGTTGACCTCGTGGTATCTCCAGGTGTCGTCGATGTGGCGGGGCCGCGCTTGACGATGCAACCGGTGTCGGGGCTCCCCCTCATCCACGTCGAGAAGCCGCAATACAGCGGTACGAAGCGGTTGCAGAAGCGTGCGTTCGACATCTGTGTTTCGCTGACCGTGCTGGCCGGCGCGCTTCCGGTGATGCTTTTCGCGGCGTTCGCGATCAAGCTGACCAGCAGGGGTCCGGTGTTCTACCGCTCGGAGCGCATCGGCCTGGACGGAAAGCCGTTCCAGATGATCAAGTTCCGCACCATGGTCGAGGACGCCGACAAGCAGGTTGAGGCGCTGGAAGCGCTCAACGAGAGCACGGGCGGCGTGCTGTTCAAGATCCGCAGGGACCCGCGGGTCACGCGCGTCGGCGGCGTGCTGCGCCGCTACAGCATCGACGAGCTTCCACAGTTCTTCAATGTGCTGCGCCGCCACATGAGCGTGGTCGGGCCGCGCCCGCCGCTCCGCCGTGAGGTCGACACGTACGACTACCAGGTGCGCCGCCGCCTGCTTGTGCTGCCGGGAATCACCGGACTGTGGCAGGTCAGTGGCCGTTCCGATCTCTCATGGGAGGACTCGGTCCGGCTGGACCTGTCCTATGTGGAGAACTGGTCGATCGCCAACGATCTCCTGATTGCTGCCAAGACCGTCCGTACGGTCTTCGCGGGTACTGGCGCGTATTAACGGGCGGAGAAGCGCGCAGAGCGCGCCGCGCAACGGACAGCAACGTCACAGTCCGCATACGAGTAGACGCGGCATCGCCAACGCGGGGCCGCAAATCGTACGTTCTGGCTAATGCAAGAAATGCGTCGGGCACTGTGTTGACATAATCGCCGGTGATGCCGACCAACGATGTGCCCCCTCCGCTGGACGTGACCACGCTGCGTGATGGGCTCGCGGGCCCTGGTCTGCCGTGGCGTCGACTGGACGTCGTCGAACGCACCGGTTCGACCAACGCAGATCTGCTCGCGCGCGCCGCAGAAGGCGAGGATGTCGCAGGCGCGGTGCTGGTAGCCGAACAACAGACCGCAGGACGGGGCCGTAACGGCCGGGTGTGGTCGTCCCCGGGAGCGCAGCTCACGATGTCCGTTGCCGTCGACGTAGGCGACGTTCCTGCCGACGCTTGGGGTTGGTTGCCACTAGCGACAGGAGTGGCCGTCGTGGATGCGGTGGCCGCGGTGGCCGGTGTGAGATCGGGCCTGAAGTGGCCCAATGACGTGTTGGCGGACGGTCGCAAGCTGGCAGGCATCCTCACCGAAGTCGCCCCCGCCCAGCGGTCCATCGTTGTCGGCATCGGCCTCAACGTGACGCTGGAGATCGATGAGGTCCCGGATGCGGACGCCACATCGCTGCGCGCGCTGGGTGTCGAGAGGCTCGAAAGGGATCGGCTGGTGCGAGCAATACTGCACGAGCTTTCACGCCGCTTCGACAGCTGGCGCACCGCGAATGGGGCCGACGCCACGCTCCTCGCTGACTACCGCGCGCGCAGCGTGACGATCGGTTCGGCCGTGCGTGCGATCCTCCCCGGCGGCCGCGAAGTGCTCGGGCAGGCGCGCTCGATAGACGAGCAGGGGCGACTGCACATTGAATCGGACACCGGAACCGTCGCCGTTTCGGCCGGTGACGTGGTGCATCTGCGCTGAAATTGGCAGGCGGGGTTCTGGAGCCGACGACGCCGAGGTTGGTCGGGTAGGTTGTGCCGCGTGTCTTCGGCACATTGCTGATGTCCGTCGATGTATTCCGAGGGAGGCGCATGCGCCGGGCAGTGCCGTGGATTGGGGTAGGTCTGGTCTTGGTCGCCCAGATCGTGGCGGTGGTGATGCTGCTGCCGATGCTCCAACCGGCGGCCATGAAAGTCATCGATATCTTCCCGTCGTCGGGCGGCCCTCCAACCCCTGTGGCTTCGGCGGACCTGACGGCATCGGGACCGGGCAGCCTGGTGTCGGCCACCACGATGCCCGGCGTCACCCGCACGCTCATCGGCAGAGACTTCCAGGCGGCCAGGGTGCTCTACCGGTCCACGTCGGGCGACACCGGAGCCGAGACCGTCGTGTCGGGGTCGGTGTTCGTGCCGAAGGGCAAGGTGCCGGAGGGCGGTTGGCCGGTGGTCGCTTTCGGGCACGGCACGATCGGCATCGACAACGAATGCGCGCCATCGTTGTCGCCGGACCTCTCGAGTTACATCGGGGTCGTGAAGGTCTTGACCAAGCTCGGCTATGCGGTCGCGTTTCCTGACTATCAGGGGCTCGGGGCCAAAGGCGTTCATCCGTATGCGGATTCGAAGACCGCGGGTCTCAACATGATCGACGCAGTGCGCGCGCTGCACCGGACGTTTCCCGACATCTCCAACAAGTGGGCGGCGATGGGCGGTTCGCAAGGCGGCGGGGCAGCATGGGCGGCTGACGAACAAGCCGCCAGTTATGCGCCTGAATTGACCCTTGTCGGCGCGGCGGCGACGTCACCGCCGACCGATCTCTCTGACTTGGTCGACAAGGCGCAGGAGGGCAAGCTGACCACCGAGCAAGGCGCGGTGATGCAGGCGATCATCGAGTCGCTCGCACGGCTACATCCGGACCTCGATCGCAACCTGTACCGCCATGGCACGGCCAAGGAATTCTGGAACGCCATGTCGGCGTGCAGTGACGAGACCGCGTATCAGCGCGGAGAGGCGATCAAGAGGCTCGGCCCCAACGACTTCACGCCTGACAACGCCGACGCGGCCATCCACTTGCGCGATCTGCTGAAGCAGTGGGCCATCCCGCAGAAGCCGCTGTCCGCGCCGCTGTACGTCTGGTACGGCGGCCAGGATCCGTTCATCGACGCAGCGTGGACGGAATCCGGGATAAAGCAAGCGTGCGAGACAGGTGGCACGATCACCGTCGACTTCGATCCCAATGGCGGCCACAACCCCGCCACCGGGGACACGGTGCTGTCCTGGATGGCCGACCGCTTCGCAGGCAAACCCGCCACCAACGACTGCAAGTCGGGGTAAGTCCCGGTCGACGGGGACGCGGCTCGGTAGAGTCGCAGCCGTGGGCTACCCGGAGAACGTACTGGCCGGCGACGAGCGGGTCGTGCTGCACCGCCATCCTCATTGGAAGCGGCTGATCGGCCCTGTCCTGATCCTCTTGATCGTCACCGCGATAGCGGCGTTCGGCGCCGGGTACGTCAACCAGACCGACTGGGATGCAACCGCAAAAAACGTCGTGTTGATCGTCATCGGGGTGATCTGGTTGGTGATCATCGGATGGCTGACGGTGTGGCCATTCCTCAATTGGTGGACAACGCATTTCGTCATCACCGACCGCCGGGTGATGTTCCGCCACGGCCTACTCACCAGATCGGGTATCGACATCCCGCTGGCGCGGATCAACAGCGTCGAATTTCGCCATGGCCTACTCGACCGGATGCTGCGCACCGGCACGTTGATCATCGAATCCGCGTCGCAGGATCCCCTTGAGTTCCACGACATTCCGCTCGTGGAGCGGGTGCACACACTGCTGTATCACGAAGTCTTCGACACCCTGGGTTCGGAGGAATCCCCGAGCTGAGCCAGCCGTCGGGCACGGCGCAGCGGCGTGACGTTGCCGTCGTGCTGAGCCGGATCCCGAGCGTCTTCCATCGCCTCGGCGATACCGCCCGCGGTGAGGGATTCGATCGCCTGGTCCGGGTGGCGGCCGAACTCGTCGGGGAACACCCAACGGCGGAACGCCCAGAACCGGAACGCCATCTGCAGCAGGTTGCCGATGATGTACGCCGAGATGAAGTCGGCGATGTTCTCGGTGGTCAATGAGACGTCGGGCACGCGAAGCTGAAGCACGTAGCTGGAGAACCAGAGCGGCGCCATACAGATCAGCACGCCGATACCGCTGAAGCCGAAGAACAGAAGTGCCTCGTGGTGGCGCTCGCGACCACCGCGGTTCTGGAAGCTCCATTCGCGGTTGAGAATGTAGGACGCGATCACCGCGACGATGCCTGCGATGATCTTCGCGGTGACCGGCTTGGGCTCGAGCACCGTCAACTTGAGCGTGTAGAACACCGCCGAATCGATGACGAATGTCGTCGCACCGACGATCGCGAACTTTATGAGCTCGTGATGCTGTTCGAAGTACGGCCGGATCGGCCGAGGCAGCCGCGCGATCGTGGCATCGGTGAAGGACACAACAGGGCAGTCTACGGAAATCAGTAGAGTCACGCGTACCTGTGCAGGTCACGGCTGGGATAAACCCAGCGGAGCCGCCCCGGCGGCGACATCAGGCACTGATCACCGCCATGACAACATAATGCTGTGCCCCGTAACCCCAACGCGCCTGCAGTGGTGATCATGGTCGGCGGTGGGCAGCTGGCCAGAATGACCCACCAGGCAGCGATCGCGCTGGGTCAGACGCTGCGCGTGCTGGCCGCTGCTCCGGACGATCCTGCGGCGCAGGTCACACCGGATGTCGTGATCGGTGCACATGACGACCTGGACGCGTTGCGTAAGGCGGCGGCCGGTGCAGACGCGCTGACGTTCGACCACGAACACGTGCCGACCGAACTGCTCGAGAAACTCGTCGCCGACGGAGTGAATGTGGCTCCGCCCCCGTCCGCGTTGATCCATGCCCAGGACAAGCTCGTGATGCGGCGGCGCCTTGAGGCGCTCGGCGCGCCGGTACCGCGTTTCGCCGAGGTGACCGACCTCGCCGACGTCGACGCGTTCGCCGCGGACGTCGCCACCGACATCGTGGTCAAGACGGTGCGGGGCGGCTACGACGGCCGCGGTGTCACGCTGGCGCGTGACCTTGCCGAGGCGCGTGATGTCGCAGGCCGGTACCTGGCCGACGGCGTAGCGGTGCTGGTCGAGGAGAAGGTGGCGATGCGGCGCGAGCTTGCCGCGCTGGTGGCACGGTCACCGTACGGGCAGGGCGCGGCATGGCCGGTGGTGCAAACGGTGCAGCGCGACGGAATCTGCGTCGAGGTGCTCGCTCCAGCGCCTCGACTGGATGCCGAATTGGGCAGCGCCGCAGGGCAGCTCGCGTTGCGGCTGGCCGACGAGCTCGGCGTGGTTGGGGTGCTGGCGGTCGAGCTGTTCGAGACCGTCGACGCCCACCTGGTGGTCAACGAACTCGCGATGCGTCCGCACAACTCCGGGCACTGGAGCATGGATGGCGCCCGCACCGGCCAGTTCGAGCAGCACCTGCGCGCGGTGCTCGACTATCCGCTTGGCGATACCGCGCCGATCGCCCCGGTGACCGTGATGGCCAACGTGCTTGGCGCGCAAGAGACTCCGGCGATGGGCATGGACGAGCGGTTGCATCACCTGTTCGGCAGGATGCCGGAGGCCAGGGTTCACCTGTACGGCAAGGGCGAGCGGGCCGGCCGCAAGATCGGCCACGTCAACGTTCTTGGCGCCGCTGGCGGCTCCCTCGACGACGACGCGTACGTCGCAGATGTGCGGGAACGGGCGGTGCGGGCCGCACACTGGTTGTCGCATGCCGAGTGGACAGACGGATGGAGTGGACATGACTAGCCCGCAGCCGAGGGTCGGCGTGATCATGGGCAGCGACAGCGACTGGTTCGTGATGGAGGACGCCGCCAACGCGCTGGCCGAATTCGAGGTGCCGTTCGAGGTCGGCGTGGTGTCGGCGCATCGCACGCCGGAGCGCATGCTGGATTACGCGCGGACGGCCGCAGGGCGCGGCATCGAGGTGATCATCGCCGGCGCCGGCGGCGCGGCACACCTTCCAGGCATGGTCGCCTCGGCGACGCCGCTGCCCGTGATCGGCGTGCCAGTGCCGTTGGCCAAGCTCGACGGCATGGACTCGCTGCTGTCGATCGTGCAGATGCCTGCGGGCGTCCCGGTCGCTGCCGTTTCGATCGGCGGCGCACGCAACGCCGGGCTGCTGGCGGTGCGCATTCTCGGTGCGTCCGATGCGGCACTGCGGACGCGGATGGAGAATTTTCAGAGCAACCTGGCAGACATGGTGCTGCAAAAGGATGCTGCTCTGCGAAACCGGCTGCTCGGGCAGTAGGCTCCCAACCGATGCAGCCAAACTTCAATCGATACCGGGCAATCGGTCAACGGTTCGTCACCGGCTTTCTGGAACCCGAGATTCTGTTGGTACTCGACGTGCTCAACGCCGCACAGCGCAAGAAGCAGGTTTCGGGTGCGGTCGCCGAGATCGGCGTCCATCACGGCAAGTTGTTCATCGGCTTGAGCCTGCTCCAGCGCCCCGGTGACAAGTCGGTGGCGATCGACATCTTCGGCGACCAAGAGCTGAACATCGACGGCTCCGGGCATGGCGACTTCGAGAAGTTCGAGAACAACGTCAAGCTGTGGTCATCGATGGACGACGTGGTCGTGAACCAGGGCGATTCGACGAAGCTCGAACCTGCGAAGCTGCGCGAACTCGCGGGCGGCGACATCCGCTTCTTCTCGGTCGACGGCGGTCACACCGACGAGATCGTGTACAGCGACATGAAGCTGGCAGAAGCGACGCTGGCCGACGGCGGCATCGTGATCGCCGACGACGTGTTCAACGAGTATTGGCCCGGCGTCGCGACGGGCACACTTCGGTACCTGTCCGACGGGGCCAAGCTGGCACCGTTCTTGATCGGCTTCAACAAGGTCTTCTTCACCCACGCCGAGTACAGCGAGTTCTATCGCGACGAGGTGGGGTCGGCGCTGGGTGGCAAGCTGCGGCTGGCGACGGCGTCGTCCGAATTCGCCGGCCATGAGGTCGCGTTGGTGGCGCCGCAGGGCGCGAAAGACATCCTGCGCAAGAGCCAGCTGGCGCGGACGCTGTATCACGGCACTTACCGCGGGATGGTCCGTGGGCTGCAGGCGGTGTCCGGCGGAAAAGGTAAGGTTACCGGCGAGTAGCAAGGAGTCGCCATGGCCTTCGGTAACACGTCTTTCGACGCTTTCAAGCTCCCCGATGAGCACATCGAGCTGCGGTCGGTGCTGCGTGATCTCTGCGAGAAGGAGATCGCCCCGTATGCGGCCGACGTCGATGAGAAGGCCCGCTACACCGATGAAGCCCTAGCGGCCCTGACCTCGTCCGGGTTCGCCGCCATCCACATTCCCGAGGAGTACGGCGGGCAGGGCGGCGACTCGGTGGCCGCCTGCATCGTCATCGAAGAGGTGGCGCGGGTGTGCGCGTCATCGTCGCTGATCCCCATCTGCAACAAGCTGGGCACCATGGGCATGCTGTTGCGGGGCTCCGAGGAACTCAAGAAGCAGGTGCTGCCTTCGATTGCCGCCGGTGAAGCAGTGGCGTCGTATGCGTTGTCCGAGCGTGAGGCCGGCAGCGACGCGGCGTCGATGCGGACGCGAGCCAAGGCCGAGGGCGACGAGTGGGTGCTCAACGGCTCCAAGTGCTGGATCTCCAACGGTGGCCACTCGACCTGGTACACGGTGATGGCCGTGACCGATCCGGACAAGGGCGCCAACGGTATTTCGGCGTTCGTCGTGCACAAGGACGACCCCGGCTTCTCGGTGGGCGCCAAGGAACACAAGATGGGCATCAAGGGGTCGCCCACCACTGAGCTGTACTTCGAGGACTGCCGCATACCGGGGGACAGGATCATCGGTGACCCTGGCACCGGCTTCAAGACCGCACTGGCAACCCTTGACCACACCCGGCCGACAATCGGTGCGCAGGCGGTGGGCATTGCGCAGGGCGCACTGGATGCGGCGATCGCATATGTCAAGGAGCGCAAGCAGTTCGGTAAGGCCATCGCTGAGTTCCAGGCCGTGCAGTTCACGGTGGCGGAGATGGCGATGAAGCTGGAGGCCGCACGGCTGATGGTGTACACCGCGGCCGCGCGCGCCGAACGCGGTGAGCCCAACCTCGGCTTCATCTCCTCGGCGTCGAAGTGCTTCGCGTCCGACGTCGCGATGGAGGTCACCACCGACGCCGTTCAGCTGTTCGGCGGCTACGGGTACACCACCGACTTCCCCGTCGAGCGGTTCATGCGCGACGCGAAGATCACCCAGATCTACGAGGGCACCAACCAGATTCAGCGCGTCGTCATGTCGCGCGCGCTGCTGAAGTAGCCCTGCGCGAGCCGCCGGCGTTTCGGTCAGTATGTGAGCCCAGCGAGTATCGGCAGGACCGCCAGCGCGACAGCATCGGGGGCAGCGGCTTCGGTGTGGGCGAGCGAATACCGCGTCACGCGGCGTAGACTCAAATGCATCGTGCGCGCATAGGTGGCGGTGCTGAGCGCGAACTGGGGGTCGATCCATTGCCACATCGCCGGTGAGAGAGACGGTCTCGGCTCCCCGGCGAGCAGTTCGCCAACGACGGTTCCGGCGCTATCACGCACTGGCCACGGGCCGTCCCCGTCACACGTCAGCTCAAAGAGCGCAGTGTCATTGGATCCGTACACCATGAAGGTCTGCTTGTTGCGCTTGCTGCGCGCCACTTGTCGGCCTCCCGCGTCACTAATTCCCACGGTCTCGCTGAAGTAACTCGAGCTTGCCCGTGCCAGCAGTCGGTCTTCGGCGCCGAGCAGTTCGACGTGAATATCGTTGTTGGCATCCAAACCGGTGGTGGTGAGGAATTTCCAGAAAGCCTGAGCGGCCTTGCCGCCGTTGTGCACTCGGGCGGTGCGGGCAAGCGTCGACCCGGCCCGGTCGAAGAGCTGCCAGTGGTGGCCCAACGCGGTGGCACCGGCGTGGAAGACGGCGGTGATGCTGCCGCTGCGAGCCAGATCGTCTAGAGATCCAGCGAGTGGACGTGACATGACTACCCCTTTGTGACTTTTTCCATCTCTCTGCGGCGGTCGAGCGCGGCAGCATCAGGGTTCGCCACCTGCACAAGGGACCCACTGGCGGCGAAAACGGCCAACAGATTAGCGGTCAGCTCGTCGGCGGTTGGCCAGCCCGCCGTCGACATCACGCGATCGCCCGCCGTGAATCCCTGCGCGGCGGCCGAGGCTTGAGCGTCGACGAGAACGTCGGCGACCGACCGGCCATCCAGCGCAGGCCCGGGATGGCGCTCGGCCGAGATCTGGTCGCCGTGAACGCGCACCGATGTCGCGTAGTCGGTGACGCCGACGGGCAGCTCCGCTGCGGGCTTGCCGAATGGGTCGAGCGACAGCACCGCGATCTCGCCGGCGCCGACCGCGTCGTCGGCCTCGGCGAGCCGATCAGCGGTGCACAGCCCGATGTCCGCGGCCTCACCGTCGAGGACGACTTCCGCACCGATCCACCAGGTTCCGAAGAGCACGGCGGCGGTCTGCCAATGCGCGGGCAGCAGAACCGCGACGCGGGCCGCCGGGCCAGCACCCAGTTCGTCGCGCAGCAGATTGCCGGTCTTGGCGGCCCAGTTGGCCAGCGTGACCGTCGACAACTCGATGCGTTCGCCGGTGGCGTCGTCGTAGTAGGTGATCCGCGGCCCGACCGGATCGGCGGCCATCAGCGGATCCAGCAGCGCCGACGTGAGCGTCGTCAGTTGACGCACTCCGGGTCGTTGGAGCCTGCCGTGAGTATCGGCGATGGCGCGGGCGCGGTGTCGGTCGATTCCGCCGCCACCTGATCGGCGGTAGCCAGTGTCGGATCGGTGCCGTCGAGGCCGGAACCTGGGCCGGTGTAGTCAGCGGTCAGCACCACACGCGCCGAGCCGGGTGTCACCGATGCGCTCTCGACGACCGGCAGCCCGCCGAGCTCCTTGGAAACCGCCTGCGCGCCAAGGTCGTCGGCCTTGACGGCTTGCACCTGGCTGCCGGTGACGTGCCCGCCCTCGTTGTTGCCGGTGTTGCCCGACGCGAATCCCTTGTTGGTCAGCACCTGCGAGACGGCGGCGGCCAACCCGTTGACGTCGCTGTCGTTGATCACATCGACGGTGGTTTTGCTTGGCGCGTAAGCCAATTCCTCAGTCTTACCTTCATCCTGCTCTTGTAGCAGGCCGGCAACCCATTCCTTGACCTGGGCGGGGTCGATCCTGACCACGCTCTGCATGCCGTCGTCGCTCCAGCCGGCCTCCTCGAGGATCGGGATGGTGGCGAACGCGACGCTGCCTGCGGCCAGCTTCTGCAGCTGCTCGGCGAATTCCATGATGTCCCAACCGTCGGAGAGCACCACGGATCGCTGGACGGCGTCCTCGAGCCGGTTCAATGTCGACGGGCTGGACAGCGTCTTGCTGGAGATCACCTCGTGTGCGAGCGATGCCATCACCGCCTGTTGTCGGGTCACGCGGTCGAGGTCTCCGCGGGGAAGGTCGTGGCGCTGCCGGACGAAGCTGAGCGCCTGCGGGCCGTTCAGCTTTTGCCAGCCGGCAGCGAAATCAGCTCCCGAAAGAGGTTCGTACACAGCATCTTTCAGGCAGACGTTGACGCCGCCGAGGGCGTCGGTGATCAGTGCGAAGCCGAGCAGCCCGATTTCGGCGTAATGGTCGACGGTGACGCCGGTGAGGTTGGCGACGGTCTTGATCAACGCTTCGCGGCCGGCTTCGGTCGCTTCTGGTTCGGCCTGTGCCGGGTCCATGCCCTTTTGTTCGACGAGCTCCGTCTTCTTATCGAAATAGGCCGAGCCGTACACGCCGTTGATCTTCATCTTGTTTCCGCCCGGCGTCTGGACGTAGGAGTCGCGGGGGATGGAGATGGCGGTGGCCGACTTTCCGTTGTTGGGGATGCGGATCAAGATGATCGTGTCGGTGTTGGTGGACTCGTCGTCGCCGGCCCGCAGCGTTGCCAGTTCGTCTTCGGACAGCGGATTGCCGTGCGCGTCGGTGCGGCTGTCCAAGCCGACCAACAGGATGTCGATGGCCCCGTCCTCGCCGCCCTCGCCGAGCGCCATCGAGGAGATGTGGTTGATGCCGGATTCGAACGAGCGGATCTTGCCCCACGCAACGCCGGTGCCGACCACGACCGCCAAGGCCGCGGCCACGGCGATGACACGGGTGAGGCGAGCGGGCATCTGCCCAGGTTACTTGCGCCGAGGGCGCAGACCCGGTAGCTGCGGTCGGCGTGCCAGACTGAAGCGCATGCCTGACCGAATCGTTATCTCCGGAGCCGGCGGCATGGTGGGGCGCTTCTTGGCAGCTCAGGCCCGCGGTCAGGGCCGCGACGTGCTGGCGCTGACGTCGGCGGAGTGGGATATCACCGATCCGGGGGCGGCGGAACGTTTCATCCAGTCCGGTGATGTCGTGGTGAACTGCGCCGCCTACACCAAGGTCGACGCCGCCGAACACGACCAGGAACGGGCCCACGCCGTGAACGCGTTGGGCCCCGAGAACGTCGCACACGCCTGCGCCCGCGCAGGTGCGGATCTCATCCACATCTCGACCGACTATGTATTCAGTGGTTCCTTCGACGGGGCTCAACGCCGTCCGTATGAGATCGACGACGAAACCGGGCCGTTGAGCGTGTATGCGCGTACCAAGCTCGCGGGCGAGTTGTTGGTGCTGGCCGCGATGCCCGACGCCCACATCGTCAGGACGGCGTGGGTCTACGAAGGCGGCGACGGCGGCGACTTCGCCGCCGTCATGCGGAGACTGGCCGCAGGCGACGGACCGGTGGATGTGGTTGCCGACCAGGTCGGCTCGCCGACATACGTCGGCGACTTGGTCGGTGCGCTGCTCGAGATCGCTGACGGTGCCATCCGCGAACCGGTGTTGCACGCGGCCAACGGGGGCGAAGCAAGCCGATTCGACCAAGCCCGTGCGGTATTCGACGCCGTCGGCGCCGATCCGGAACGGGTCCGTCCCGTCGGTACCGACGCGCACCCGCGGCCCGCGCCAAGGCCGCCGTACTCGGCGTTGTCGTCACGGCAGTCCGCCGAGGCGGGGCTGACGCCGCTTCGGCCTTGGCGCGACGCGCTAACAGCCGCGCTCGCGGCGCATTAGCGGTTGTGCCTTAGGCGTTGCGAACCCGCTCGGCGGGTTGATTGTCGAGGATCAGTTCCGCGGCGCGACCGGCCATCGCCAGTATCGGCCCAGTGAGGTTGCCGGAGACCATCGTCGGCATGATCGAGCAGTCGACGATGCGCAGCCCCTCGACACCGCGCACGCGCAACTGGTCGTCGACGATGTCCTCGTCGCCTGCGCCCATCGCGCACGTGGCGACCGCGTGGCTTCCCGTGGCACCGGTTTTGATGGCGGCGTCGACGATTTCGTCGTCGGACGCAACGCCGACTCCCGGCAGCGTCTCGTGGTCGACGTGCTCGGCAAGCGGCGAATGCTCGAAGATGTCCCGGATCTTGCGGACCACACCCGCCATCGTCGTGCGGTCGTAGTCGGTGGCGAGGTAGTTGGGGTCGATCGACAGCGGGGCGTGCGGGTCGGCCGACGTGATCCACACGCTGCCCTCCGACGTCGGCCGCAGGATCTCGGCAGCGCAGGAGACCCCGCCGTGGGAATCGATCGCGCCGCGCTCTCCGCCGCTGACATCGGCGACCGACAACAACCGCGCCAGGAACTGACCGTCGACCCGATCGAGTTCCGGCCGCGTCTTGAAGACCGCCATCACGTCGCCCGTCGGTGTCGCAAGGGGCCCCCTGCGCGTGGCCGCAAACCTCACTGCCGCAGAGATTTTGCCGAACTTCGTGCGCAGCTGCCGGTTGTAGCCAAGGTCGTCCTTCAACCGATATGTGACGAAGGCGCAGAAGTGCTCGAGCATGCGGCGGCCGACGTTATCCCGCTCGAGATATACCGGCACTCCGGCCTTCTCGAGCACCTCGCGCGGCCCGATGCCCGACAGCTGCAAGATCTTCGGTGAGTGCAGCGCCCCCATCGCGACGATCACCTCGCGGCGGGCGCGCACCTCCGACGTGTTGCCGCCTGTCTTGATCTCCGCACCGACGGCGCGCCCGTTCTCGAAAATGAGCCGCTGCGCATACGTGTCGGTGGCCAGGTGCAGATTGGGCCGTTTGAGAACGGGATCAAGGAACGCCTTGGCTGCGCTGACACGCAATCCTCGGTGGATCATGGCCATCGCGGCCCCGACACGCTCTTCCGCGGATTCGTTGTAGTCCTGGACGCTGCGCAGGCCGGTATCGGCAGCGGCGTCAATAATGTACTGGCTCAACGCATCTGGGAACCGCGGCTGGGAGATGTGCAGAGGTCCGCCAACGCCACGCGTCGGTGAGGGGCCGAACTGGTTGTCCTCGAAGGCCTTGTAGATCGGCAGGATGTTGTCCCAACCCCAGCCTCGGTTGCCCAGTCGCTCGAGGTCGTCGTAGTCGTCGCGATCCCCGCGGTTGTACACCAAACCGTTCAGCGCAGTGGAACCGCCGACCGCCTTCCCGCGGACCCAGCGCTCGTTGAGTTTGTCGGCAGCTCCGTACGGCTCGAGTTGGTACACGAAGCTGTGTTTGTATCCGTCGTAACTGAGGGGGTCTTTCGCGTCAGTGCGTTGTTCGAACAGTCCCGCGCCCATCATCGGGATGGCGAAATACGGGCCGCGGGCGGGTGGGCCGGCTTCGACCACCAGCACCTCGTTTCGAGGATCCTCCGAAAGCCGGTTTGCCAGTACGCAGCCGGCGGCGCCTGCGCCGAGGATCACATAGTCGAACGAGCCCATACCCTAATGTCCTTTCCCGGCCACGGTCCTTCGCCTCGTCGGCGGGTGGATTGCGGCCGTTAGACAGACTACCGGGCTGAAGGTTGGACTCTCATTTTGGACGGCGTTGCTGAGGCCGCCGATTGCCGGTGCGGCTACCCTCTAGCCCGTGAGCGACGGTCTGACGGTAGTCACGGTGACGTATTCGCCGGGGCCGCACCTCGATCGGTTCCTTGCGACACTCTCACACGCCACCGAGCGGCCTGTGACGGTGATCATGGCCGACAACGGTTCGACGGACGGTGCGCCGCAAGAAGCAGTGGAGCGCTATCCCAATGCCCGGCTCCTGCACACCGGCGGCAATCTCGGATATGGCAGCGCGGTGAACCGCGCGGTCGCCGAAGTTTCAAAGGAGTCCGAGTGCTCCGAGTTTGTTATTGTCGCCAACCCCGACGTGCAGTGGGGGCCTCGCAGCATCGACGTGTTGCTGGAGGCGGCCGAACGCTGGCCGCGGGCGGGGTCGCTCGGACCGTTGATCCGGGACCCCGACGGCTCGGTGTACCCGTCGGCGCGCCACCTGCCAAGCCTGATCCGCGGCGGCATGCACGCGGTCGTCGGCCCGTTCTGGAAAGCCAACCCGTGGACGGCAGAATATCGCCAGGAGCGGACGGAGCCCAGCGAACGCCCGGTGGACTGGCTGTCCGGATCGTGCCTGTTGCTGCGGCGCTCCGCATTCGATGAGGTGTCGGGCTTCGACGAGCGCTATTTCATGTACATGGAGGACGTCGACCTGGGAGATCGCCTCGGCAAGGCGGGATGGCAGAACGTGTACGTGCCATCGGCGGAGATTTTGCACGACAAGGGTCACGCGACTGGCCGTGACCCGGCCCGCAACTTGGCGGCCCACCATACGAGCACCTACACTTTCCTCGCAGATCGACATCCGAAGCGGTGGCAGGCGCCATTACGGTGGACGATCAGGGGCGCGCTCGCTGCGCGCGCGGGCCTTGTGGTCCGGAGTTCTCGGCGAAGGCAGGCGAAAGGACGGCGCTAGATGGTGAACCCCGCTGAGGTCGACGCGGTCGTTCTAGTCGGCGGTATGGGTACGCGGCTGCGGCCGCTGACCTTGTCCGCGCCCAAGCCGATGTTGCCGACCGCCGGTCTGCCGTTTCTGACCCATCTGCTGTCGCGGATCGCGGATGCGGGCATCGAGCATGTGGTGTTGGGCACCTCGTTCAAGGCGGGCGTATTCGAGGCGGAGTTCGGCGACGGGTCCAAGCTGGGCCTGCAGATCGACTACGTCGTCGAGGACGAGCCGCTGGGCACCGGTGGCGGTATCGCCAATGTGTCGGAGAAGCTGCGCCACGACATCGCGCTTGTGTTCAACGGCGACGTGCTTTCGGGTGCCGACCTGACGGCGCTGCTGGACACCCATGAGACCAACGGCGCCGATGTGACGCTGCACCTGGTGCGCGTCGGCGACCCCCGCGCATTCGGCTGTGTGCCGACGGACTCGGACGGCGTCGTCACTGCTTTTCTCGAGAAGACGCAGGATCCGCCAACCGACCAGATCAACGCCGGCTGCTACGTGTTCAAGCGCGAGGTCATCGACCAGATCCCGAAGGGTCGGGCCCTATCGGTGGAGCGTGAGGTGTTCCCAGGTCTGCTGTCCGACGGCCTCCGGGTGTGCGGCTACGTCGACTCGACCTACTGGCGCGATATGGGCACTCCCGACGACTTCGTGCGCGGCTCGGCCGACCTGGTGCGCGGCATCGCGCCGTCGCCCGCGCTTGGCGGTCAGCGCGGCGAGAAGCTTGTGCACGACGGTGCGAGCGTCGCGCCTGGCGCCCTACTGATCGGTGGCACGGTGGTTGGCCGCGGCGCGGAGATCGGCGCGGGCGCGCGCCTCGACGGCGCGGTGATCTTCGACGGTGCATGCATCGGGGCTGGCGCGGTCGTTGAGCGCTCGATCATCGGCTTCGGGGCCCGCATCGGCCCCCGTGCGCTGATTCGAGACGGCGTGATCGGTGACGGCGCCGATATCGGCGCGCGCTGCGAGCTGCTCCGCGGCGCACGGGTGTGGCCCGGAGTCACCATCCCCGACGGCGGCATCCGCTACTCGACCGACGTCTGAGCGCTCCTCGCCGCTTCAGACCACTCGGCGGCTCGCCGCCGTAGCAAGCTGCGTCAGTCCGAAGTCGCAGTCATCCGGTAGCGCGTCCAGCGGCCACCAGCGCAGGTCCAAAGACTCCTCGCTGCAAGCGATTTCGGCGTCACGTGGCGCACGGACAATGAACTGCATGTCGAGGTGGCGGGTGGGCACTCCCAGTGAGCAGGTGACGGGGTGGACGTGCAGCGCGGCCAGCTCCTTGTCGATGGTGAGGTCGTCGATTCCGGATTCCTCGGTGGCTTCGCGCAGTGCGGCGGCGCAGATATCGGCGTCGGACTCCTCACAGTGCCCGCCGAGTTGCAGCCATCGCCCGAATCGCGGGTGCAGCGTCAGCAACGCCTGGGTGCCGGTGTGGTCGAGGACGAGCGCGGAGCCGGTGACATGTCCCGCCTCGCATTTGCGCAGGCAGCCGTCGGGCCGGGCGGCGAGGAACGCCAGCACGGCGTGGCGCAGTGTGTCCTGCCCGGGATCGGGTGCGCGCCAACTTCTCAGCGTCGCGACGGCCGATTCGTGCAAGCTCACTTGCGCACCAGCAGGCCGTCGGTAGATGCCGGATCGCGCGGGCCGGGCGACTCTTCAGGGTAGCCGATAGCGATCGCGCCCAACGGTTCCCAGTCGGGGGGCAGCGCCAGCTCGTCGCGCACCAGGTCGGCGGCGAAGATGGTGGAGCCGATCCAGCAGCTGCCGACGCCGCGCACGGCCAGTGCCACGAGCAGCGCCTGGACGGCGGCGCCGACTGCGACGGTGAACATGGTGTGCTCGGCGGCCGTCCGCGCCTCGTCAGGATAGCTGTGCGCACCGTCGGGCACCATGAACGGGATGACGAGTTCTGGTGCGTCGTAAAGGATCTGCCCGCGGCCGACGCGGCGCTCGACGGAATCGTCTGGCCTGCCGTCGCGGGTCAGGTCTTCACGCCACTTGGCCTTCATCCGGTCGAGCAGTGCCAGACGCTTGGCACTGTCCTGCATCCAGACGAATCGGACGGGCCGGGTGTGGTGCGGCGTCGGTGCTGTCAGCGCCTCAGCGACGGCCGCCTGGACGAGTTCGGGCGCGACGGGCTCGTCACTGAATCGGCGTACCGATCGACGGAGCAGCTGTGCTTGGCCGCGGCCAAGCGCGATCGCCTCCTCTGTGCCCAGCCAGAAGAGGTCCTCTTCGCCGGGGCGCAGCAGTGTGCGGGCATTGGATCCGTTGTCCGGCAACGTCAGTCCGCGCACCACCGCCACCGGTATGTCGGTCAGCTTGCCCTTGACCAAATCTGCCGCCCCGGCGATCTCGTCGGCGATGGCGATCTCGGTGACGATCAGCTCGTTGCCGTGTCGGTCCACCGAGCCTGCGTAGCCGTGCAACACAGTCAGGCCCGCTGCCCCGATCGCGAAGTCCGTCTGGCCATTACGCCAGGCCCGGCCCATGGTGTCGGTGACGACAACGCCGACGCTGACTCCCAGTCGCTCCCGCAACCCAGTCCGCAGCGCCGCTGCGCTGGCGTCGGGGTCCACCGGGAGCAGCGCGAGCTCGCCGGCGTCGACGTTGGAGCCATCGACTCCCGCCGCCGCCTGCACCAAGCCGATCGCGTTCTCGGTGATCAGTGTGCGGCCCTTGCGCGCGAGCACCCGTACGGCCTCGGCGTCGATCAGCTTGCGCCGCAGTGTGTCTCGCTCCTCGGGGTCGACGGGAGCGTCGACGATGCGGCCCTCGCATTTAGACATCACCTTGCTGGTGACCACCACAATGTCGTTGTCGCGCAACCACGGTGCTGCTCCTGCTAGGGCCTCGGCAAGGTCATCGCCCGGCCGGAACTCGGGAAGGCCGGGAACCGGAAGCAGTTCGACCGCTGCGGCCGAGCCATGCTCGGTCACGGCTTGACTCCCGCCAGATCCAGCCCGGCGCGCACCATTTCGGCCGCGGCCTCGGGGTCGGTCATCAGCAGCGGCACCGACCGCACTTCAACGCCGTCGATTTCGGAGTGGTCGCCCTCGTGCACCAACCAGCCGTCGAGGATGCCGACACCAGAGCGGGCCCCGTAGTAGCCGCCGACCGCTTCGGAGGTGCTGGCCACCCCGATCACCGAAAGGCATTCGTCGGCCATGCCGCGCACCGGCTTTCCACCGATGATGGGGGAGTAGCCGACGACGCGTGCCGTCGTGGAGCGCAACGCACCCCGGATCCCTGGAACGGCCAGAATCGCGCCGATGCTCACCACCGGGTTGGACGGTGCCAGCAGCACTATGTCTGCGGTCTCGATGGCTTCTGTGACGTTAGGGCCCGCGGTGGCGGCCTCGGCGCCGACGAAGGCGAAGCTATGGGTCGGTACCTGCGCGCGGTAGCGCACCCACCACTCTTCGAAATGGATGGCCCGCTTCTCGCCATCGTCGGGATCGGTGATGACGACGTGGGTTTCGCTGCGGTCGTCGCTGGCAGGCAGCAGCCGCGCGCCGGGGTTCCATCGCTTGCACAATGCCTCGGTCACCTGGGACAGCGGATAGCCCGCGCGCAGCATCTGGCTGCGGACGAGATGGGTCGCCAGATCGCGATCCCCAAGGCCGAACCAATCCGGCTGCACACCGTAGGCGGCGAGTTCGTCCTTGGCGTGCCAGGTTTCGTCTCGACGGCCCCAGCCACGTTCGGGGTCGATGCCGCCGCCAAGGGTGTACATACATGTGTCGAGATCCGGGCAGATTCGCACGCCGAACATCCAGGCGTCGTCGCCGACGTTCACGACCGCGGTCAGTTCGTTATCCGATTGCGACCCTTCGGCGAAACGGCCGAGACCCAGCAGGCGTTGCACGCCAAGCAGGAAGCGGGCGCCGCCGACACCGCCGACCAGAACCGTGACCTTCACATCGACCGACCTTAGGCCGTTATGCCCGACGTCGTTAGGGCAGGAGCGTTCCGGGCGCGGTAGGTGTGAGAGACACGCCGACGTTCCGACGCGCCGAATTCGTGTCACGGAATGGTATGTATTTCTGTTCCAGCGCTTGACCCCGGCAGCTAACGCGTGTGTAATCACACCAGTGTCATTTCGCGGTTGGCCGGCCGGTTTCGGTGTCGCAGACCGAGATTCGATCATATGTTCGAATTGAGATGGCCGGATATATCAATATCGGGGCTGCATTTAACGATCTACGACACCAGGTGAGGAGGCGAAAAAATGTCCTTTGAGCACAGTGATTTCGATCATTTGGCCCGGTTTGACAGCGGACTATTCGGCTCAGTAGGCAACGCGCCACACACCAATAACGGACGGGCACCTATCGAGACGCCTAGGCGTCCCCAGCTAAGTCTGGTGCCCGACCCGATTGATGTGGCGCCGGCAATCCCGGCAATGCTTACGCCGGAGGACGACCTCTGGCAAGAGAAGGCGTTGTGCGCCCAAACCGACCCTGAGGCGTTTTTTCCCGAGAAGGGCGGCTCGACCCGCGAAGCCAAGCGGATCTGCCTGGGCTGCGAGGTCAAGGACGCTTGCCTCGACTACGCGCTTGCTCACGACGAGCGCTTCGGTATCTGGGGTGGACTCTCCGAGCGGGAGCGCCGCCGCCTCAAGCGCGGGATCATCTAAGCAGGCAGCTTATTCGTCGTCGATCGTCGGGTCGATGACAGAAGGTTCGACGCCCAGATAGGTGGCCACCTGAGCCACCAAGACCTCATGCAGTAGCTCGGCGAGTTCGATGGTGTCTTTAGCCCGTCGCTCGATCGGCTTGCGGAACAACACAATTCGCGCCCGCGTCGCGTTGCCTCGGACATCGACTCCCGCCGGTATCAGCCGGGCCAGTGCGATCGGGCCATCCGCCACCACCTCCGGCGGCCACTGCACGGCCTCGGGGTCCTTTGGCGAGATCCTTGGTATCTCGTCGACCGCGACATCCAGTCCCGACACCCGGTCCTGCCAACGTCGTTCGATCGGTTCGTAGGCCTCGAGCACTGCCATGTCGAACCGCTCGGCCCTGCTGCGCCAGCCGGGCACGGTCGCGGGAAGCAGCGGGCCTCGCATATCCCGGCCGCGGCGTGATCCGCGCTGATTCCACTCGGCTGGAGACATTCAGTGCTCCTCTCGTCCACGCGGAAAAGATCGTAACGGTTGGAGATCGGCGCCCCCGCGGCTGAGCGTGTCCGGCGGCTTGGGCGGTTTCCGCACGATAGCCTCTCGTTCGTGAACGTTCCCCGTCGCTGCTGCCGGCCCGGGTGCCCCCACTATGCGGTCGCGACGCTGACCTTCGTCTACTCCGACTCGACGGCCGTCGTCGGGCCCTTGGCCACGGTCTCCGAGCCGCATTCCTGGGATTTGTGCGTGGCCCATGCCGGCCGGATCACGGCGCCGCGCGGGTGGGAGTTGGTTCGCCACGCCGGGCCGCTGCCGGCCCACCCGGACGAAGACGATCTGGTCGCACTTGCCGATGCGGTGCGTGAGGGGCGCGATGGCACGCCGCCGATCAACGGGGTGGCGGCAGGGTTTTCCGATCCGGTCACAGGTGTGCACGGTGGTGCGTTGATGGCGCCGGCTGCTCGGCGCCCCGAGTCTAACGGGCGCAGGCGCGGCCACCTGCGGGTGTTGCCAGACCCCAGCGAGTAGTCCGGGGCCTAGTCAGGGTGTGTCCGCCGCCTGACGGTTAGGCTGGCGCCATCGGTCCCCTTAGCAAGGAGTTCTATGTCTCGGCCCGCCGCGGCTGTCCATCGCGTCATCAAGGCGTATGACGTTCGCGGCCTCGTCGGTGAGGAACTCGACGAACCGTTCGTCGCCGATGTCGGCGCGGCGTTCGCACGGCTGATCGGCGGCGGAGCCTCCCAAGTGGTGATCGGCCACGATATGCGGGCGAGCTCACCGGCGCTGGCGCAAGCTTTCGCCGACGGTGTGATGTCGCAGGGACTTGATGTGGTGCGGATCGGACTGGCGTCGACCGATCAGCTCTACTTCGCCTCGGGACTGCTCGACTGTCCTGGCGCCATGTTCACCGCTAGCCATAATCCGGCCGCCTACAACGGCATCAAGCTGTGCCGCGCCGGAGCTAAGCCCGTCGGCAAGGATACCGGCCTCACCGCGATCAGCGAGGACATCATCGCCGGAGTGCCTGCGGGCGACGGGCCGCGCGGCACGGTTTCCGACCATGACGTGCTGGCGGACTACGGCGATTTCTTGCGGTCGCTCGTCAACTTGGCCGAGCTGCGGCCGCTGCGGGTGGCTGTGGATGCCGGAAACGGCATGGGCGGCCACACCACACCGGCCGTGCTTGGCGGGATACCGTCAATCACGCTGCGGCCGTTGTACTTCGAACTCGACGGCACGTTCCCCAACCACGAGGCCAACCCGTTGGATGCTGCCAACCTCCTCGATCTGCAGGCCTACGTCCTCGAGACGGGGGCCGATATCGGATTGGCCTTCGACGGCGACGCCGACCGTTGTTTCGTCGTCGATGAAAAGGGGCATCCCGTTTCCCCATCGGCCGTGACCGCGCTGGTTGCGGCGCGGGAACTGACCAGGGAGATCGGTGCAACGGTGATTCACAACTTGATCACCTCACGCGCCGTACCTGAGCTGGTCGTTGAACGGGGCGGCACCCCGGTGCGCTCACGGGTCGGCCATTCCTACATCAAGGCGTTGATGGCTGACACCGGAGCGATTTTCGGCGGCGAACATTCCGCGCACTATTACTTCCGCGACTTCTGGGGCGCCGACTCCGGGATGCTGGCCGCCCTGCACGTGCTCGCCGCCCTCGGCGAACAGGAGCGGCCGCTGTCGGACATCATGGCGGATTACCAACGCTACGAAGCCTCCGGCGAGATCAACTTCACCGTCACCGACGCCGAGGCGTGCGTCGATGCCGTGCTGAAGTCGTTCAGCCCCCGGATCCATTCCATCGACCACCTCGACGGGGTGACCGTCGACCTCGGCGACGGCAGCTGGTTCAACATGCGGATGTCCAATACGGAGCCGTTGCTGCGGCTCAACGTCGAGGCCAGGACCACCGAAGAGGTCGACGAAATCGTCGGACATGTGTCACAACAGGTCAAAGCCCAAGTCGCCTCAGACGCTGGGGCATCCACGTGAATGCCACGCAGGCCGTCATCGACCTCGATGATGTGGAGGGCCTGCTCGCCGCCGACCGAGAAGGTTTGCTTCTGGCGGCGTCGATGGCGGGTGCGCAGGTGCGCGCCACGGCCGCGGCGCTCGACGAGGGCGACCTGGATGCGCTGAAGTCCGACTCGCCGCCGCGCACGGTCATCTGGGTTGCTGGCCGCGGTAATGCCGAGACGGCTGGAACGATGCTGTCGGCGACACTTGGCGCTTCGTTGGCTACACCGATCGTCGTCGCCTCCGAGGCGCCGCCGTGGATCGGCGCACTCGATGTGCTGATCCTCGCCGGTGACGATCCCGGTGACCCCGGCCTGATTTCAGCGGCAGCGATCGGTGTGCGTCGTGGTGCGCGCGTCATTGTTGTCGCGCCCTACGAGGGGCCGTTGCGAGACGCGACCGCCGGCCGATCGGTGTCGCTTGCGCCCCGCGTTTCGGTCCGAGACGACTTCAACCTGGCCCGCTACCTGGCGGCAGGCCTTGCCGTGTTGCAGGTGGTGGATCCCAGCCTGCGAGTCGACCTCGCCGCACTGGCCGACGAGTTGGACGCCGAGGCATTTCGCAACAGCGCCGGACGGGAGCTGTTCACCAATCCCGCCAAGACGTTGGCCGAACGCATGTCGGGACGCGATGTGGTGCTGGCGGGCGATAACGCCGCCACGCTCGCGCTGGCCCGCCACGGCGCGGCAGTCTTGTTGCGGATCGCATACGAGGCGGTAGCGGCGGTCGGATTGGCCGATGCCCTTGTGGCACTGAGCGGCGGTATTGGTGAGCCGAGTGGACTGTCCGGCGAACGTGAGCAGTCGATATTCCATGACGAGCAACTCGATGGCCCGCTGCCGCGGCGGGTCCGTATCTTCGTGCTGGCCACCGACGCTGAGCGACCAGTCGTGCTCGCGCGGGTAAGCGGGCTGGACGGCGTCGACGTGATCAACGCCGAGGATGTGCCGGAGGCATTGGGAATGGTGGAGTCGCCTGAGCCCGCCACGCCGCCGGGGCGCCCGGAACAACAACTGGCAACGTTGGCCGTTCGGTTGGAAATGGCGGCCACCTACCTGCGACTGGTTCGAGGTTAAGCGAGTGCACCTGCTACGGGGAGCGGTGCGGACCTACGCATGGGGTTCGCGAACCGCCATTGCCGAGTTCACCGGACGGCCAAGTCCCACAGCACATCCCGAGGCGGAGTTGTGGTTCGGGGCGCACCCCGGTGATCCGGCTTGGCTGGAGACCGACGAGGGTGAGCGGTCGCTGCTTGACGCGCTGAGAGACGATCCGGAAGGCCAGCTGGGCGCCGCCGTTCGTAGCCGTTTTGGCGACTGCCTGCCGTTCTTGGTCAAGGTGCTCGCGGCCGACGAACCGTTATCGCTGCAGGCGCATCCGAGCGCCGAGCAGGCCGTGGAGGGGTTCGCCCGCGAGGAGAAGCTGGGGATCCCGGTCGCAGCGGCCACTCGCAACTATCGCGACCGCAGCCACAAACCCGAATTACTGGTAGCGCTAGGGGAATTCGAGGCGCTCGCTGGATTCCGGTCCGCGGCGAGCAGCGTCGAGTTGATGCGCGCGCTTGCGGTCACTGATCTCGACCCGTTCGTGAACCTGCTGTCTGGTCAATCGGACGCGGACGGCCTGCGGGCGTTGTTCACCACGTGGATCACCGCCCCGCAGCCCGACCTCGACGTGTTGGTGCCCGCAGTGATGGAGGGGGCGATCCACTACCTCAAGTCGGGCAAGAAGAAGTTCGCGGCCGAGGCCAAGACCGTGCTCGAATTAGGGGAGCGATACCCAGGCGACGCCGGAGTCCTGGCCTCGCTGCTGCTGAACCGGCTCAGCCTGAAACCCGGGGAAGCCATCTATATGCCTGCAGGCAACCTGCACGCTTATCTGCACGGCGTCGGCGTCGAGGTGATGGCGAATTCCGATAACGTGCTTCGCGGCGGGCTCACGCCGAAACACGTCGACGTGCCCGAATTGCTGCGGGTTCTCGACTTCACGCCCGCCACCGACGATGTCATCCATCCCCGAATCATCAGGGACGGAACAGAACTCGTGTACAACACGCCGGCGCCGGAATTCGCGGTCTCGGTGCTGTGCATCGACGGCGAGCAACTGGGCCACGAGATCGATGCGCCCAGCCACCACGACGGGCCGCAGATTCTGCTGTGCACCGAGGGTTCGACGGTGGTGCACGCCAAATCCACAGCAGTGACGCTGGAACGTGGGGCGGCAGCGTGGGTGGCCGCCGATGACGGGCCGATCCGGTTGGTTGCGCAGACGCCGACGAAGCTGTTCAGGGCCACCGTCGGGATCTAGTGCGCGTCTTTCTTCCCGAACGGCAGCACATGCACGATCGCCACGACAACCGCGCCGACGACGAGACCGATGAGCGCCGACGCCGCGGTGTTGACGAGCCAGGCCAGTAACCCGCCGACACCCGCGACCGCGTGATGCATCCACTCCTCGGCGTGGTGGATCAAGCCGTACGGCGCATGCCAGCCGAGCGTGTCCGTGCCGAGCAGCAGAATGTGGCCGCCGACCCAGAGCATCGCGACGGTGCCGATGGTCGACAGCGCCGATAGCAGTTTGGGCATCGCCGCGACGAGGCCGCGGCCGACCTTCTGCGAGAACTTCGATGTGCGCTGTGCGAGGTTCAGCCCAATGTCATCCATCTTCACGATCAGGGCGACCACGCCGTAGACGGCTGCGGTGATAATGAAGGCCACCACGACGAGAATGATGAAGCGCGGCCAGAACGACTGATCGGCGACCTCGTTGAGCGCGATAACCATGATCTCGGCCGACAGAATGAAGTCGGTGCGGATCGCTCCTGCTGTCATCTGCTTCTCGGCGTCCTCGCCGACGACCGCAGTGGGTGCGGCATGAGCGTCGTGTCCGCTGATCCAGCCCCAGACCTTCTCGGCGCCTTCGTAGCAGAGGTAGGTGGCGCCGAGCATCAGGATCGGCGTGACGAGCCACGGCGCAAACTGACTGAGCAGCAACGCCGCGGGCAGGATGAATGCCAGCTTGTTGCGCAGGGATCCGATCGCGATCCGCTTGATCATCGGCAGTTCGCGATCGGCGGTGATGCCGTGGACGTACTGCGGTGTCACCGCGGTGTCGTCGATGACGACGCCCGCCGCCTTGGCGGTCGCACGTCCAGCCGCGGCCCCGATGTCGTCGACCGACGCGGCCGCCAACCGCGCCAGGGCGGCGACGTCGTCGAGAAGTCCGAACAGACCTGCGCTCATCGCATCTCCGTCATGGCAACGAACCTACCGGCAACGGCGACCACGCATGAACCGGATCATCACGTCCTCGGCGCGGCCGTACTGCATCGCGTCGACCCATACCCGACTGCAGACCGGACCCCGCGCCCTCGCCCTTCTCCCACCGGGAACAGCGGTGTAGCCGCCGACGTCGGCCTGCGCCAACAGGTCGAGAACCTCACTGGCGTCATCGGTTTCGAGGTCGGCAATCGCTACCCAGATGTCGGCCCACACACCGTTGTCCCTGCCGCCGGGCGGCAACCAGTATGCGATGTCGCGCGAGGCGACATCTTCAAGCGGCCGGATCAGCGAACTCATGGTGGCCTCCACTGACCACGCTACCGGGGCTGACGACCCGGAACCAGATCTCGAGCTCGCGCTGACCGGGCGGCCCGCTTCTCGGCAAGCAAGAGTCGCATGTTGTGCCGGATCGTGCGGCCGACGAGCCGTGCCGAAGGGACCATGTAGAGGCTGTCGAGCAGGCTGAACCGGCGCAAGAACCATTCTGCGAGCACGGTATCCGTCTCCGCGGCACCGAGGAACTGATCGAACAGGTTGCCCACCGGCTTGTACCACCATTTGGCCTCGCCGGTGGCATTGTGCAGCGCCATGTCACCGATGGCGGTCATGACCCATACCGGCCACGTGGTCTTCGCCGTCGCTTTCGCGAGTACGCCCGCGAGGTTGCGGTCCCGCGATTCGAGGGCACCCCGAAGGTTGCCCGCCTGGATCGCTGTCATGGTCATGCCCTGGCCGAAGGTCGGGTTGAAGCTCACCACCGCGTCACCGAATGGGACGATGCCGTTCGGGAAGCGCTTCATCTCGTCGTACCGGCGCCACCGGCTGGTGGGGTACTTGTGGAAAGCCACCTCGCCGATGGGCATGCCCTGGCGAATCGCGCTGGCGAAGCGTTCCGGCAGGATCCGGTCGGCTGCGTCGCACATCTCCGCGAAGTTCTGCGGCGGCTCGACCTTGTTGATCCCGAACGTCGTCAGGCCCCAGTTGCCGTCCTCGTAGAAGAGCATGCCGAGCCCGATCGGCTCTGCGCGCGAGGCACCGGCGACGACCACCTTCTCCTTGAGCAGGCCCTCGGGGATGTGGACCTGATGGGTCGCGTAGGCAATCCCGACCTCGACGGTGTCTTCCCGCGGGCGGCCAAAGCCCCACTGCTCCAACCACACCGGCAGCCGTGTGCCCCGGCCCGCCGCGTCGACGACGAGGTCGGCGTCGACCGCTTCGCCGGAGTCCAGCAGTACGCCGGTCACCCGTTGCTTGGCGACGTCGTAGCGCGGTTCGCTGACCGCTTCGTGCACCAGCTCGATGTTGGGGATCTTGTCGACCCGCCGCCGGATCTGCCATTCCAGATGCGGCCGGCTCGGAACGTAGGCGGTGAATTCGTCACGCAACGTCGTGGCAGTGCCGAGGACGTGTCCTGCGGCTCCGAAGTGAATGCAGTCGGGTCGGTTCTCCAGTATCGGCACGCCGTCGGCGACCATGTCGTCGAGCAGACCGGGGAAGTGTGTGTCGAACTCGGCTGCGCCGCGTGCCATCAACAGGTGGACGTGCCTGCCCTGTGGTACCGCGGATCGGTTGGCCGGGCCATCGGGGAGTTCGTCGCGCTCGTAGATCGTCACCCGGTCGTAGAAATCCGACAGCACCCGCGCTGCGCATAACCCGCCCAGGCTGGCCCCGATCACGACAGCATGGTTTCCAGTCCGCCCCATGGGGGGACAGTACTAGGTACGTGTAGCGGACCGGGAGGACACATGGCCGGACGGTGGCGGACGAAGTCGGTGGAGCAGTCGATCGCCGACACCGACGAGCCTGAGACCCGGCTACGCAAGGACCTGACGTGGTGGGACCTCACCGTCTTCGGTGTTTCGGTGGTGATCGGCGCCGGCATCTTCACGATCACCGCGTCCACGGCGGGCAACATCACCGGCCCGGCGATCTCGATCTCGTTCATCTTCGCCGCCGTTGCGTGTGGCCTTGCCGCGCTGTGTTACGCGGAGTTCGCCTCGACGGTGCCGGTGGCTGGCAGCGCCTACACGTTCTCGTATGCGACCTTCGGTGAGTTCATGGCCTGGATCATCGGCTGGGATCTGATCCTGGAATTCGCGGTCGCAGCCGCAGTGGTGGCCAAAGGCTGGTCGAGCTATCTGGGCACGGTGTTCGGATTCGGTGGCGGCACAGCCGATTTCGGCGGGTTACAACTCGATTGGGGCGCACTGCTGATCATCGTGTTCGTCACCGCCATCCTTGCCTGGGGCACCAAGCTGTCCGCGGAGGTCAGCCTGGTCATCACGGTGATCAAGGTGGCGGTGGTGCTGCTGGTTGTCATCGTCGGGGCGTTCTATATCAAGGCGTCGAACTTCTCGCCGTTCATCCCGCCTGCGGAGGCCGGCGGGGGTGGCGGCGGCGCCGAACAGTCAGTGTTCTCGCTGCTGACGGGCGCCGAGGGCAGCAACTACGGCTGGTACGGCGTGCTGGCGGGCGCCTCGATCGTGTTCTTCGCCTTCATCGGCTTCGACATCGTCGCCACCACGGCCGAGGAGACCAAGAACCCGCAGCGCGACGTGTCCCGCGGCATCCTTGCCTCGCTGGCGATCGTCACTGTCCTCTATGTGGCGGTGGCCGTCGTGCTGTCGGGCATGGTGAGCTACAAGGAGCTTCACGACGCCGGGGAGAAGGTCAATCTCGCGACGGCGTTCTCCGCCAACGGCGTTGACTGGGCAGCGAAGGTCATCTCGATCGGCGCGCTGGCCGGGCTGACCACCGTCGTCATCGTCCTGGTCCTAGGGCAGACCCGGGTGTTGTTCGCGATGTGCCGCGACGGGTTGCTTCCTCGGCCGCTGGCCAGGACCGGCCCCCACGGCACACCGGTGCGCATCACTGTGCTCGTCGGTGTGCTGGTCGCCATCACCGCGTCGGTGTTCCCGATAGGCAAGCTCGAGGAAATGGTGAACATCGGCACGCTGTTCGCGTTCGTGCTTGTCTCGGCCGGAGTGATCGTGTTGCGCCGCACTCGACCGGATCTGGAACGCGGCTTCCGGGCGCCAGGGGTGCCGCTGCTGCCGATCGCGTCGATCGTCGCCTGCGTGTGGCTGATGCTCAACCTCACCGGGCTGACCTGGATCCGGTTCCTGATCTGGATGGCGATCGGCGTGCTGATCTATTTCGCCTATGGCCGTCGTCACTCGGTGCTGGCGCAGCGCGAGGCTGCCGCCGTCTGACCTCGAGCGGCCAGTTATCGCACGTTTTCTCCCGCAGCGCGTGTCATAGGTGGCCACTCGCCGCTCGAGCCGTTTTACAAAACATGCCTTTGTGTCTAGACATCCGACAAAAGCGCCTATATAGTCAAATCAACGACGTGATGGCACTCACACGAGGAGGCAGGCAGTGACCACGCAACTTTCCGAAGTCGAGATCGCTCAATGGCGCGACAAGAAGCGCTACCTGTGGCTAATGGGACTGATCGCGCCGACGGCTTTGTTCGTCATGCTGCCGCTGGTGTGGGCGTTCAACCAATGGGGCTGGCATGTGGCGGCGCAGGTGCCGTTCTGGATTGGCCCGATCCTGCTCTACATCCTGCTGCCGGCGCTGGACCTGCGATTCGGTCCCGACGGGCAGAACCCGCCCGATGAGGTGATGGAGCGGCTGGAGAACGACAAGTACTACCGGTACTGCACCTACATCTACATCCCGTTCCAGTACGCGAGCGTGATCCTTGGCGCGTATCTGTTCACCGCCTCCGATCTGAGCTGGCTCGGCTTCGGCGGATCGCTGAGTTGGGCCGCCAAGATCGGTCTGGCGCTTTCGGTCGGCATGCTCGGAGGGGTCGGCATCAACACCGCCCACGAGATGGGCCACAAGAAGGACGAGCTGGAGCGCTGGCTGGCCAAGATCACGTTGGCGCAGACCCTGTACGGCCACTTCTACATCGAGCACAACCGCGGCCACCACGTCCGCGTCGCCACCCCGGAGGATCCCGCGTCCGCGCGCTTCGGCGAGACGTTCTGGGAGTTCCTGCCGCGCAGCGTGTGGGGCAGCGCGAAGTCGTCGTGGGAGCTGGAGGCCCAGCGGCTGCACCGGGCAGGGAAGAGTCCGTGGCACTGGTCCAACGACGTCCTCAACGCCTGGGCGATGTCCGTCGTGCTCTACGGCGCGCTGATCGCGGTCTTCGGCCTGGCGCTGATTCCTTACATCCTCATCTCCGCGGTGTTCGGGTTCACGCTTCTCGAGACGGTCAACTACCTCGAGCACTACGGCCTGCTACGGCAGAAGCTGGAAAGCGGTCGCTACGAGCGCTGCGCGCCCGCGCACAGCTGGAACTCCGACCACATCGTCACCAACCTGTTCCTCTACCACCTGCAGCGGCACAGCGATCACCACGCCAACCCGACCCGGCGCTACCAGACGCTGCGCAGCATGGAAGGTGCACCGAACCTGCCGAGCGGCTACGCGTCGATGATCGGGCTGACCTACTTCCCGCCGCTGTGGCGCCGCGTGATGGATCACCGGGTGCTCGATCACTACGACGGCGACCTCAGCCGGGTGAACATCCATCCGCGGATGCGTAACAAGGTCTACGCGAAGTACGGAGCGGCTGGAGTTTCCCAGTGAGCACATTCAAGTGCCCCGGCTGCAACTACACCTACGACGAGGCGAAAGGTGCGCCGCGAGAGGGATTTCCGGCGGGCACGACGTGGAGCGAGATCCCCGCCGACTGGTGCTGCCCCGACTGTGCAGTACGCGAGAAGGTCGACTTCGAAACCGTCTAAATCCGTTGAGTCTGCGCTCAGGGCGGGAAAGTGCGAGTGGCCCTCGCCCTCAGCGCAGAGTCAACACAGGAAAGGAAACCGAAATGGATTACAAACTGTTCATCTGCGTGCAGTGTGGATTCGAGTACGACGAGGCGAAGGGCTGGCCGGAGGATGGCATCGCCCCCGGCACCCGATGGGATGAGATCCCCGACGATTGGAGCTGCCCGGACTGCGGCGCGGCGAAATCGGATTTCGAGATGGTGGAGGTCGCACGCTCGTGACCGCTACGGTTGCGCGTGTGACAGGCCCGCGTGACCCCCGAAGCGCGCAGCGCATTCCCTACGCCGAGGCGTCGAGAGTGCTGCTGCGCGATTCGATTTTGGATGGCATGCGGGAAATGTTGCTCAGCCGCGACTGGTCCTCGATCACGTTGTCCGACGTCGCACGGGCTGCCGGCATCAGCCGTCAGACCATCTACAACGAATTCGGCTCGCGGCAGGGCCTGGCGCAGGGCTACGCGTTGCGGCTCGCCGACCGGCTGGTGGACCAGATCGCGGACGCGATCGGCGGAAACGTCGGCGATATCTATGCCGCGTTCCTGCAGGGGTTCCGCGACTTCTTCGCTGAGTCGGCCGCCGACCCGTTGGTGATCTCGCTGCTAACCGGCAGCACCAAGCCCGACCTTTTGCAGTTGATCACGACCGATTCCGCGCCGATCATCACGCGGTGCTCGGCGCGGTTGACCGAGACATTCATGCATAGCTGGGTGCGCACCAGCGAGGAGGACGCAGGCGTATTGGCTCGGGCCATCGTCAGGCTCGCCATGAGCTATGTCTCCATGCCGCCGGAGGCCGACCACGACGTCGCCCGGGACCTGGCTAGACTCATGACGCCGTTTGCCGAACGCTACGGTGTGATCGAGCAGAGTTAGCGGGCGACGGTGCCCAGAACCAACATGGCCTTACTGCGCCTAATATGTAACAAAGCTAAGTAAGTGCTACGCGCCCAGGAGAAGGAATCTTTATGACGACGACGGAGCAGCGGCTGACCGCCGATGTTCGCAATGGCATCGACTTCAAGGTCGCCGACCTGTCCCTTGCCGAGTTCGGCCGCAAGGAGATCCGGCTGGCCGAGCACGAGATGCCCGGGCTGATGACGCTCCGCCGCGAGTATGCCGACGTGCTGCCGCTCAAGGGCGCGCGCGTCTCCGGCTCGCTGCACATGACCGTGCAGACCGCGGTGCTCATCGAGACCCTGGTGGCTCTCGGCGCCGAGGTGCGGTGGGCGTCGTGCAACATCTTCTCCACGCAGGACCACGCCGCGGCCGCGACCGTCGTCGGTCCCCACGGAACCGTCGAGGAGCCCAAGGGCGTCCCCGTGTTCGCGTGGAAGGGCGAGACGCTCGAAGAGTACTGGTGGGCGGCCGAGCAGATGCTGACCTGGCCTAACGAGCCCGCCAACATGATCCTCGATGACGGCGGCGACGCGACCATGCTGGTGCTGCGCGGAGCGCAGTATGAGAAGGCCGGCGTCGTGCCCCCGACCGAGGACGACGACTCCGACGAGTGGAAGGTGTTCCTGGCGCTGGTCCGGGCCCGCTTCGAGACCGACAAGACCAAGTGGACCAAGATCGCCGAATCCGTCCAGGGAGTCACCGAGGAGACCACCACCGGCGTGTTGCGGCTGTACCAGTTCGCCGCCGCGGGTGAGCTGGCGTTCCCGGCCATCAACGTCAACGACTCGGTCACCAAGAGCAAGTTCGACAACAAGTACGGCACCCGCCACTCGCTGATCGACGGCATCAACCGCGGCACCGACGTGTTGATCGGCGGCAAGGCCGCGCTGGTATGCGGCTACGGCGACGTCGGCAAGGGCTGCGCCGAGGCGCTGAAGGCGCAGGGTGCTCGCGTCGCGGTCACCGAGATCGACCCGATCAACGCGCTGCAGGCGCTGATGGACGGTTTCGAGGTCAAGACCGTCGAGGAGGCCATCGGCTGGGCCGACATCGTCATCACGGCCACCGGCAACCAGGGCATCATCACCCTTGAGCACATGAAGTCGATGAAGCACCAGGCGATCCTGGGCAACATCGGGCACTTCGACGACGAGATCGAGATGGCCCGGCTGGAGAAGGATCCGAAGGTTCGCCGGATCAACATCAAGCCGCAGGTCGACGAGTTCATCTTCGAGGACGGCCACTCCATCATCGTGCTGTCCGAGGGCCGCCTACTGAACCTCGGCAATGCCACCGGTCACCCGTCGTTCGTGATGAGCAACAGCTTCTCCAACCAGGTGATCGCCCAGATCGAGCTGTGGACCAAGAACGACCAGTACGACAACGAGGTGTACCGGCTGGCCAAGCATCTCGACGAGAAGGTCGCCAAGATCCACGTCGAGGCGCTCGGCGGTTCGCTGACGCGGCTCACCAAGGAGCAGGCCGAGTACATCAACGTCGACGTCGACGGCCCGTACAAGCCCGAGCACTACCGCTACTGATCTCTGGCGAACAGACGCAAGATGCCCCCGACACGGGGCTTTTGCGTTCCCCGACGTGCGGTGTGGGCCCAGCTCACGCAATTAGGGTAAGCCGGCCGTCGGCCTTACCGGATCTGTTACGGTCCCCGGGTGCGTCGGGGACTCTTGCGGTTCGTCGTTCTTGTAGTTGTCGTTGTAGCAACGGGTTTCGCGCCGCAGGCATCCGCGGACCCCACGATTGACGGGCACGACCCGTACTACAACGAGGACGAGTACACCGAGTTCTACACGCCGCCGGATCCGCTGCCGCCGGGTGCGCCCGGCGATGTGATCCGCGAGGAGCCGTCGCGGCTGGTGCTCGAGCCGTCGGGTCAGCTGGGCGCGATCATGGCGACTGGCACGCGAATCATGTACCGCAGCACCGATGCTCGGGGAAATCCAATGGCGGTGACGGGCACCTACTTCGAGCCGTACAACGACTGGCCGGGGCGGGGGCCGCGACCGCTGATCGTCTACGGGCCCGGCACGCAGGGGCAGGGTGACCAGTGTGCGCCGTCGCGTCAGTTCAACCAGGGCATCCACTGGGCGCCCTGGCTGGACTTGGCGTTCAACTACGAAGAGTTGTTCGTCTCGACGATGGTCGCGCGCGGATTCGCGATCGTGATGACCGACTATCAGGGACTCGGCACCCCGGGCTTGCATACGTACGTGAATCGGGTCGCCCAGGGCAACGCGATGCTGGACGCCGGTCGGGCTGCGATGCACCTACCCGAGACCTCGCTGGATCCCCATGGGCCAGTGGCGTTCTGGGGCTACTCGCAGGGCGGCGGTGCTTCGGCGTCGGCGGCCGAGTTGGCGTCGTCCTACGCCCCGGATCTCCACATCGTCGGGACGTACGCCGGCGCGCCAACGGCCGACCTCAAGGAGCTGTTCCCGTACGCCGACGGCAGCGCGCTCGTGGGGGTGGTCGGCTACGCGCTCAACTCCGTCATCACGAGCTACCCGGAGTTCGAGGAGGCGATCCGCTCGACGCTGACACCGCGCGGCGCGGACTTGCTCTACAAGGTTCAAGATCAGTGCATCGCCGAGACCATCACGAAGTTCATGTTTCGGCACCTGCAGCCGTACTTCAATCGGGACATCTTCCAGCTGGTAAATCGGGAGCCGTTCAACACGCTGTTCGACATGCAGCGCATCGGCCGCTACAAACCCAATGCGCCGGTGATGGTTCTCAGCAATCGGTACGACCCGCTGGTGCCGTGGACGGCCGCCAACCAGCTCGGCCGCGATTGGTGCGCTCAAGGCGCCGACGTGCAGTTCTGGACCAACGAAGAGCCGCCGTTCATGAACAAGCTTGTCGTGAACCACGCGCTACCGATGCTGGTGGACGGTGAGCGGGCGATGCAATGGATCGCCGACCGTTTCAACGGCTTGCCGACGACACCCAACTGCGGGCAGTTCTGAGGGTCGACAAAACCACTTGACCTCAAGTGCGCTTGAGGTGCCAAGCTGCTGGCATGACTGCCATCGATGACCCGGAGGCGCGATTCATCGACGACGTGCTGCCCTTGGTCGACCAGCTCTACCGCGCCGCGCGGCGGTACACCCGGTCGAACGCCGACGCCGAGGACTTGGTCCAGGAGACGATCATCAAGGCGTACGCGGGGTTTCACAGGTTCGCCGCTGGGACCAACGTCCGGGCATGGCTTTTCCGCATCCTGACGAACACGTGGATCAGCTCCTACCGCACCGCGCAGCGACGCCCGGACGAAGTGCTCGCGGGCGACGTCACCGAAGTGTGGCCCACTGCGGCCAAGAACCCGTCGGCCGAACTCGCTGTGTTGGAATCGATGGGCGATGACGATGTGCGCGAAGCATTGCAAGCCTTGCCGGAAGCCCAGCGCTTGGTTGTCTACTACGCCGACGTTGAAGGCTTCCGGTACAAGGAGATTGCCGAGATCCTCGGCGTGCCGCTCGGCACGGTGATGTCGCGGCTGCACCGAGGCCGAAAGAATCTGCGCGCACTGCTGTTCGATGTCGCCGCGGCGCGCGGCTATGCGGCCTAGTCCGACCTAGGGGCTCGGCGGCGCGCCGCACCGGTCCCTGATGTCGACAAGAGGCTGCCGGATGCCTTCCATGTCGGCTTGCTCGTCAGGGTGAGAGGCCATGTAGCCCTTCACTTTTGCCGCGACCTGCTCTCGCGACATGGCCTTCAGGCTCGTCATGAAGTCGTTCAGGTCGGGATGGGTGAACAAGTACGCAGACGTCGACGCCGATACACCGGCGCGGACGCCTTCGAGGTCGGCGGCGCTGCAGTTGGGCGGGTTGGCGGCGGGGTCCTGGTTGGCGTAGGCGAGCGGGCTGGCGCCTAGCAGCGCCGCGCCGATCCCTACGCCCGTGCATACGGCGGTTGTTAGCCGAGAGAACATCATGGCTCACAGTCTGCGCACAACCCACGCTCATCCGCCTTCGTCGCAAGGTGTTCCACAGGAGATTCAGTCAGCGCTCACAGGCAGCCGGCGTTGGTGCCACGGCGACGAACGTTCCGTACCGCTCGAAAAATCTCCGAAATCTGAGTGGTAAGGAACGTTCGCGGCAGGCTGAGTGCACCGAGTTAGGCTCGCCGCGTGCTCATCGTCATCGAGGGTGTCGACGGCGCAGGCAAGCGCACCCTGACCACCGGACTGCGCGCGGCGTTCGAGGCCGCACACAAGTCCGTCGCGACTCTGGCGTTTCCGCGCTACGGCCATTCCGTGGAAGCTGACCTGGCCGCCGAGGCCTTGCATGGCGGGCACGGTGACCTGTCGGAGTCGGTTTACGCAATGGCAGTGCTGTTCGCCCTCGACCGGGCAGGGGCCCGCGACGAGATCGGCCACCTCAACAGCGCCTACGACGTGGTGATCCTCGACCGTTATGTTGCATCCAACGCCGCCTACAGTGCGGCGCGACTGCGTCAGGGCGCCGGCGGCGACGTCGTCGAATGGGTGCGTGAACTCGAATACGGGCGGCTTCACCTGCCGTCGCCGGACTGGCAGGTACTGCTCGACGTGCCCGCCGAGCTCGCGGCCGAGCGCGCCGAAAGCCGTGCACAGCAGGAAGCGGACCGCGCCAAGGACGCCTACGAGCGCGACGACGGCCTGCAGCGCCGCACGGGCGAGGTCTATTCCGGGCTGGCTGCCGCCGACTGGTGCGGGCGGTGGCTGGTCGCCGGCCCCGGCGTGAACGCGGCGGCGCTGGCCACAGAGCTGGGTCAATAGCCGACTCGCGGGTGTGCTACCGGCGTTTTATCGCGATCTGGTGACACCATGGACTCCATGAGGCAAAGGATTCTGGTCGTCGATGACGACCCTTCGCTGGCCGAGATGCTCACCATCGTGCTGCGCGGGGAAGGTTTCGACACCGCGGTCATCGGCGATGGCACGCAGGCGCTCACGGCGGTCCGCGAGTTGCGGCCCGATTTGGTGTTGCTCGACCTGATGCTGCCCGGCATGAACGGCATCGACGTGTGCCGTGTGCTGCGCGCCGACTCCGGCGTGCCGATCGTCATGCTGACGGCCAAGACGGACACCGTCGACGTGGTGCTGGGCCTGGAATCGGGCGCCGACGACTACGTCATGAAGCCGTTCAAGCCCAAGGAACTCATCGCCCGCGTGCGCGCCCGGCTGCGCCGCAACGAGGACGAACCGGCCGAGATGCTGTCGATCGCCGACGTCGAGATCGACGTGCCCGCCCACAAGGTCACCCGGCTGGGGGAGCAGATTTCCCTGACACCGCTGGAGTTCGACCTGTTGGTGGCGTTGGCGCGCAAACCACGGCAGGTGTTTACTCGTGATGTGCTGCTCGAACAGGTGTGGGGATACCGGCACCCCGCGGACACCCGTTTGGTGAACGTGCATGTCCAGCGTTTGCGGGCCAAGGTTGAGAAAGACCCGGAGAACCCGCAGGTGGTGTTGACCGTTCGAGGAGTGGGATACAAGGCCGGACCCCCGTGATCTTTAGCTCGAGGCGGCGCATCCATCGGCGTTCGGCACCACTACTACGCGGATTCGGGGCGCTGGGTCGGGCGATGGGGCTGGCGTGGCGCCGCTCTCTGCAGCTGCGCGTGGTGGTGCTGACGCTTGGGCTGTCGCTCGCCGTCATTATGGTGCTCGGCTTCGTTCTGACCAGCCAGATCACCGACCGCATCCTCGAGGTCAAGGTCCGCGCCGCCACCGAGGAGATCGAGCGGGCCCGCAACACGGTCAGCGGCATCGTCGGCGGCGAAGAAACCCGATCACTCGACTCCAGCCTGCAGCTCGCGCGCAACACGCTGATCGACCGCAAGGCCGACACCGGGGCGGGACTTGCGGGTGCATTCGACGCGGTGCTGGTGGTCCCCGGCGACGGGCCGCGCGCCGCGACCGCTGCAGGCCCCGTGCAGCAGGTGCCCAATGCGTTGCGCGACTTCGTGAAGGCGGGCCAGGTCAGCTATCAGTACGCGACCGTGCACACCGACGGTTTCTCTGGCCCGGCGCTGCTCAT
Organism: uncultured Actinomycetota bacterium; assembly: GCA_963766465.1. Taxonomy (GTDB): domain Bacteria; phylum Actinomycetota; class Actinomycetes; order Mycobacteriales; family Mycobacteriaceae; genus Mycobacterium. The sequence goes on along the minus strand of CAVXZT010000003.1, from coordinate 92,662 downwards.
TGGCAGCCCGACGTCGTCGCCGGTGACGAATCTCGAGCTGTATCTGATCTTTCCGCTGAACAACGAGGAGTCCACCATCGCGCTGGTGCGAGGCACGATGCTGACCGGAGGCGTGGTGCTACTCGGACTGCTGGCCGCGATCGCGCTGCTCGTCGCACGCCAGATCGTGCTGCCCGTCCGATCGGCCTCGCGGATCGCCGAACGGTTCGCCGAAGGGCATCTGACCGAGCGCATGCCGGTGCGCGGCGAGGACGATATGGCGCGGCTGGCGGTGTCGTTCAACGACATGGCCGAAAGCCTGCATCGCCAGATCACCCAGCTCGAGGAGTTCGGCAACCTGCAGCGCCGGTTCACCTCCGACGTCAGCCATGAGCTGCGCACCCCGCTGACGACGGTGCGGATGGCCGCCGACCTGATCTACGACCACAGCGAGGACCTCGACCCGGCGCTGCGGCGCTCGACCGAGCTGATGGTCAGCGAGCTTGATCGCTTCGAGACGCTGCTCAATGACCTGCTGGAGATCTCGCGCCACGACGCAGGCGTTGCCGAGCTGTCGGTCGAGGCGGTGGATCTGCGCTCGACGGTGCAAAGCGCGCTGGACAACGTCGGCCATCTCACGGCCGACGCGGACGTCGAGCTGATTGTCGACATGCCCGCCGATGACGTCATCGCCGAGGTCGATGCGCGCCGGGTGGAACGGATTCTGCGCAACCTGATCGCCAACGCCATCGATCATGCCGAGCGCAAGCCGGTGCGGATCCGGATGGCCGCCGACGAGGACACCGTCGCAGTGACTGTCCGCGACTACGGCGTCGGGCTGCGGCCCGGCGAGGAGAAGCTGGTGTTCAGCCGGTTCTGGCGTTCGGATCCCTCGCGGGTGCGGCGCTCCGGCGGCACCGGGCTCGGCCTGGCGATCAGCATCGAGGACGCTCGGCTGCACCAGGGCCGGCTGGAGGCGTGGGGCGAGCCGGGCAAGGGTGCCTGCTTCCGACTGACCCTGCCGCTGGTGCGCGGCCATAAGGTGACGACGAGCCCGCTGCCGATGAAACCCGTTGGGCCCGAACGGCCCCCGCGGCGCACGACCCGTGAACGCGAACCAGCGACGGAGAACGCGTGAAGCGGGTACTGGCGGCGCTGTGGCTGTTGGTGTTCGCTCTCGCAGGTTGTGCGGGGGTGCCCAGCTCCTCGGCGCCACAGGCCATCGGCACCGTCGAGCGGCCGGCGCCGCCGAGCCTGCCGAAGCCGGTGCCAGGCATGGACCCCGATGTGCTGTTGCGCGAGTTTCTCAAGGCGACAGCCGATCCCGCCAACCGGCATCTGGCCGCGCGGCAGTTCCTCACCGAATCCGCCTCGCGCGCCTGGGATGACGCCGGTAGCGCCCTGCTGATCGACAACGTGGTGTTCGTCGAAACACGCGGTCCCGATCGGGTCTCGGTCAACATGCGGGCCGACATCCTCGGCTCGCTTTCGGATATGGGGGTGTTCGAGACCGGCGAGGGCGCACTGCCCGACCCCGGCTCCATCGAGCTGGTGAAGACGGCAGGCGGCTGGCGGATCGACCGGCTGCCCAACGGCGTTTTCCTTGACTGGCAACAGTTTCAGTCTACGTACAAGCGCAATACGCTGTACTTCGCCGATCCCACCGGCAAAACCGTCGTCCCCGATCCGCGCTACGTCGCGGTGTCGGATCCAGACCTGTTGGCCACCGAGTTGGTCAGCAAGCTCATCGCCGGTCCGCGTCCGGAGATGGCCAACACCGTGCGCAATCTGCTCGGTCCGCCGCTCAAGCTGCGGGGCCCGGTGACGCGCGCCGACGGCGGGAAGATGGGCGTCGGCCGCGGCTACGGTGGTGCCCGCGTCGACCTGGAGAACCTGTCGACGACCGACCCGCACAGCCGGCAACTCCTTGCGGCACAAATCATTTGGACGTTGGCGCGGGCAGGCATCAACGGGCCCTACGTGATCAACGCCGACGGCGCAGCGCTGGACGATCGATTCGCCGACGGCTGGAACACTTCCGGCGTCGCGGCAACCGATCCTGGTGCGGCAGACGGTGCCGCCGCGGGTCTGCACGCGCTGGTGGGTGGATCGCTGGTGTCGCTGGACGGCCAGCGCGCAACAAAGGTGGCAGGCTCTTTCGGCCAGATGGCGGGCCAGACGGCCGCCGCAGTGTCGCGCACCGGCCAGGAGGTCGCCTCGATCGTCACACTGCGACCCGGGGCGCCCGATATGGCGTCGTCGTTGTGGGTCGGCCCGCTCGGTGGCAACGCATCGCAGGCCATGGAGGGCCGAAGCCTGTCGCGGCCCACCTGGTCGCTTGACGACGCGATATGGGTGGTCGTCGACGGGAACAACGTGGTGCGGGCGATCCAGGACGCGTCGGGACAGCCCGGCCGCATCCCCGTCGATGCCACCGCGGTCTCGACCCGGTTTCCCGGAGTGATAACCGACCTTCAGCTGTCGCGCGACGGCACCCGCGCGGCACTGGTCATCGAGGGTCAGGTGATCCTGGCCGGCGTCGAGCAGACCCCTGGCGGCGGGTATGCGCTGACCTATCCGCGGCGGCTGGGCTTCGGCCTGCGCAACACGGCCGTGTCGCTGTCCTGGCGCACCGGCGACGACATCGTCGTCAGCCGCACCGATCCGCAACACCCGGTGTCCTACGTCAACCTCGACGGGGTGAACTCCGACGGCCCGAGCCGCAATCTGCTGATGCCGGTCACCACCGTGGCCGCCAACCCGTCGACGGTGTACGTCGCCGATGAGCGCGGTGTGCTGCAACTGTCCGGTTCGGCGGCCGATGACGACCCGGCGTGGGCCGAGGTGCGGCCGCTGATGATGCCCGATGCGCTGCCCGTACTACCCGGCTGAAACCAAACTTTTCGAAAAATTGCACTGAACCATCTCCCGGCATCGCCCGTTGTGCAGACAAAACATCGCCACAGGCGTTTGCTAATAGCTCGGGAGGGCAAGATGAAGATTCGCGGTCCGATAGTGACATTGGCGGCGGTCGCTGCGCTCGGGGTCGGTATATGGCTGATCAATGTCTCCAAGGAGGAGCCTGCGCCACCGGGTAAGCCCGTCGCGGAAGCCACCACGACCACGGCGACAACGCCTGCCACTGCGGCTCCTGCACCGACCACGCCGCCGGCGCCGCCCGCTGCGGCATTCCCGGCGAAGGCCGACTACGTCGGCAAGATCCCCACCGCCAACGGGACGATCACGTTGGACATCACCATCGAAGGCGACAAGGCGATCGCCTATGCCTGCGACGGCAACACGATCGAGTCGTGGCTGCGGGGCAGTGCCGCCAACGGTGCGCTGAGTCTTGCCAGCAAGGACAAGACCAGCCGCCTGGAAGGGCGCCTCGAGGGCAACTCCGTCGTCGGCACGCTGTGGATCGGTGAGAAGAAGTGGGATTTCACGGCCGACCCCGCGCAGCCGCCTGCCGGTCTGTACATCTACGAGGACGCAGGCGTACGCAACAGCTGGATCATCGACGGAGAAGGCGGCGTCACCGGCGTGCAGCGCCGACCCGACGGGTCGACGGCTCCCGCGCCGGGGTTGTCGCTCGACCGGACCGCTGTCATCGATGGACAGTCCATCGTCGCGACGCGCGTGGAAGGCGCCAGCGATGTCTGAGCCAGCCGCCACGGAGCGAATAAGTGCTCCCAGCGGCGGCGGCGGCGTTGCCGTGCTGATCGCTGTCGCGCTCGGCGCGCTGGTCGCCGTCGCACTCGGCGTGTTTGGCAAAGTGCATGAGCCGCAGTTCTTTTCGATCAGCGTCGCGGGGTTCTCCAGCGGCACAGCGGTCAAGGCGTGGCTGGCGACGCTGGCCGTGGCACTGGCGCTGTTCCAGCTGGCGTCCGCATTCGCGATGTACCGGCTGATTCCTGGCGGAAAGGCGCCGGCCTGGATCGGCACCGCACACGTCTGGTCGGGGCGACTGGCAGTGTTGGCCAGCGTCCCCGTTGCGGTGCACTGTCTGTACGCGCTCGGATTTCAGTCGTTTGACAACAGGGTGCTGTTCCATTCGCTGTTCGGGTGCTTCTTCTACGGCGCATTCGTGACGAAGATGGTGCTGCTCACCCGCAAAGGCCTTCGAGGATGGGTGATTCCGGTCGCCGGCGGGCTGGTGTTCTTCGGTTTGGTCTACGTCTGGCTGACGTCGGCGCTGTGGTTCTTCCAGACCACCGGCGTGACGTTCTAACTGAAAGGTATTTCGTGAACATTGGCGAGTTCCCCATCTCGAGGCAGAAGGTGCTGCTCGGCGCTGGGCTGGGCCTTGTCACCGCCGTGGTGGCGGCCTGTACGACGTACGGCAAAAAGCCCGAAGCTGCAGGCGAATCCAGCACGACGGCCGCGCCCACATCCGGTGGCGCGCCCGCAACGGGTGGCCCCGCCGCCCCCGCGGCGAACGCCATAGCCAAGACGGCCGACGTGCCGGTCGGGTCGGGCGTGATCGTCGGCGAGGTCGTGGTGACGCAGCCCTCGGCGGGTGTGTTCAAGGGCTTCTCCGCGAAGTGCACACATGCCGGCTGCACCGTGAACAAGGTGGCGGACGGGACGATCGACTGCCCGTGCCACGGCAGCAAGTTCAACCTTGACGGCTCGGTTGCCAACGGCCCTGCGACGAAGCCGCTGGAGACGCAGGCCGTGACGGTTCAAGGGGATTCGATCGTTCTGGGCTGACACCGGCCGCTGGTTTATCAGCCGCCTGTCAATTTCTTGGGACTTACCTGAAGAAATGGGTAACCCGGTATATCGCGGATTCTCGGTGATGTTGTGGGGGTTGAACGTCTTGCCCCGCGCACAGTGCGAAAGGTTGACCTTGTGACGGACCAAACCAGTATCGCGTTGTCCAACGCAGGCGGGTGGACCACCCTAAACGGGGTCGACGGCTTCGCCTGCCTGTCCTGCGAGGAGCCACATATCGACCTGGTGAGCGACCCAGACGACATTCTCGCTCATCCAGCGGGTAGGTCGTATTGGACCCGTGGCCATTGCCGAAGTCATCGTCGGCTCCGACGTGGAAATTGACTGCGGGAAGCTCTGCAGTGCGTATCGCATCAATGTCCTGCGATCCGGCCATGTCAAGTCGAACCACAGGGGTTTGTCGTTCATCGGCGCCCCGGGCGCCGCTGCTGTTTACCAGCCAGAGGGTGACGCGGCCGCCCGATGGGAAGCAGGCAGTCGGCTATTGGGTGTGAAGATCGACCGCCACGTTGTTGAGGACGCTCTCAGCGATGCACTTGGCCGGCAGCTGACGTCTCAGATCGACTTCGCGCCGAGGCTGGCCATCGAGGCTGGCGCTGCGCGCAGCTGGATAAACATGCTCTCGCTCTTCACCGAGCAGCTCTTCCGGCCAGACAGCGTCCTCAATCATCCGGTAGTCGCATTGCCGTTTGTCGACAGCCTGATTCGCGGGCTTCTTCTGGCGGTAAATCATTCCCACCGTGGTGTCCTCGCGGGTGCTGCTCCCCAGGTTGCGTCTCGTATTGTTCGGGCCGCGGTCGAAATCATCGAGGAGGAAGCACATTTGCCGCTGACTGTGTCCACGATCGCCTCGCGTAGCCACGTCAGTGTCCGTTCGCTTCAGCAAGGATTCCGGCGCTACCTGGGCACGTCGCCGATGGCGTATCTGCATGCAGTCCGGCTCCGTCGAGCCCACGAGAGCCTGCTCGAGTCCGACCCAACAACGGTCAGTGTCGCTTCGATCGCCTACCGCTGGGGTTTCACCAACCTCGGCAGGTTCGCCGCTGCGCACACAGCCCGGTATGACGAACCACCTTCAGCGGCGCTGCGCCGTACGCCATTTCAGCGCAACACTGACAGATCCCAAGGCGCCGTCACGAGATAACCCTAATCACGTGTACCTACTCGACATGCAGCCGATGCCCGGTGCGGATCATCCATTCGATGCGGACACCACCCCAGCCTCGGTCCCAGTTGGGTGGCCATGTCAGCGATGATCTGGAAGTAATCGTCCTCGCCGAAGGTGAATGGCAATGCGAACACCACCTCGTCGACACGCTGAAATCCACTGTGGCCATGCAGTATGTCGGCGAGCTCATCGGATGTGCCGACGTAATCAGGAGAGACGACCATCCCGCGCGGGCCGTGGGACTGTAAGGTGCGTTCGAAACGGTTTTCCGCGTAGGCCCGGTATCGCTTGATCTGCTCTGGTGACGCCGAATCGGTCGGTATTATCACCAATCCCTGTGCTACACGCGCAGATTCGGGGATAAGGATGGTTTGCGCGGAATCTGTCGATGTGCTCAGCTTGAATGGTAGCGAAGTCGTGTGAGTCGGTGCCTTCATTGCTGACCAAGTTGGCTGTTAGGTAGTTGAGGCCGTGGACGCCCGCCCACTCCGCGGAGTGCAGGCCGCCTCCGTACCAGACCCGACTGGCCAGGCCCGGCGAATGGGGTTGGACCCGGTGGAAGAAGGGGTCCTGGCCGATCGTTCCCTCGAAGTCGCTGACTGCGTCGCCGCGCAGGCACGCCAGCAGCCGCAGGACTCGGTCCTTCGAGAAGTTCTCCAGGTCGTGGGACTCTGGATACAGCGCAGTCTTGAAATGCTCGTATAGCAACGGAGTGCCAACCGACACGCCGGGGTTCAGTCGGCCACCGGACAGGATGTCGACAGTTGCCAGGTCTTCGGCAAGGCGCAGCGGATTCTCCAGCCCGAGAGGAATGACTCCGGTACCCAACGCGATTCGGCTGGTGCGCTGGCTGGCCGCAGCCAGGATCGAGACGGGTGAGGAGATGCCGGGTTGTAGATGTCGTTGGCGTACCCACACACTGTCGAAGCCGAGCGCCTCGGCGTGCTCGATCATCCGCAGCGTCTGCTCATGCCCGGGAGCTGGATCCGCGGCATCGAATTGTCCGATGGTCAGAAATCCGAGATTGCGCAACGGTAGTCCACGTTCTGGCATGGCCGCTACGCTATGGCGGCTGCGCAGGGCCGGCTAGCCGCGGCGCGCACCGTTCCGGACAGATTGCGCACCGAAACCAGACCGTGCGCAATTTGTCCATGGCTCTGCGCTTACTGGCTCGGCTGCGTTCGGTTGTCTTCGTAGCGTTGGCGCGATGATCAGTCCTGCTGCCACCGCCCTCGCATCGTCGGCGGAGTGCGTGGCCACCTCGTCGTGGTGGGCCGCGATCAGACGCCTCCTCTCGACATCCGAGCAGGAGCGCCCGAACCCAAGAACGCCGCAGGCAAGCTCGCTAGACGCGACGTCACCGGTGACACGGCCGACGGCAGCGTTGTGTCGTGATGTGCGGCCGGCGCTGACGGCGTCCGGAATCTTCGGCACGACGGACCTGGACGTGATATCGGCGCTGACCCAGCACATGCGGCCCGTTCGCTTCCCGGCAGGGCAAGTCGTGTTCACCCAAGGTGATTCCGGCAGTCGCTTTTACGTGATCGGTTCGGGAAAAGTGAAGGTCGCCTACCGGCACACTGATGGCAGGGAAACAGTACTCAGCATCCTGGGCGCCGCGGATTTGTTCGGTGAGGTAGCTCCGTTCGACTGCGGTACGCGTGAGATCACCGCCACCACCGTGACCGAGGCGTGTGCGGTCGCGATCGAGCGCGATCAACTCCTGGCCTGGATAACCGAGTGCCCTGAGATCGTCCACCAGCTGATGCGCGTATTGGCGCGGCGAACGGACGTGATGACGAACTCCCTGGTCGACTTTGTGTTCAATGACCCGCCGTACCGGATTGCCAGGCGATTATTGTTGTTGAGCAAGCGATTTGGACGACGAGATGGCGAAGCGGTGCGTGTGTTGCATGGGCTGACATTGGAGGAGCTCTCGCAATTTTCCGGCGTGGATCCGGAAAGGATGGAAGCGATCCTGTGCGATTTCAGAGATCGCGGCTGGATCAGGTTTGAGGACGGCTGCCTGGTGATCGCGGATGGGCAAGGCCTTGCCGCAGTCCCCGCGCGGAATTGGAATATCGGAGGTGCGTTGTGATCGACCGACTAGCGCTGACTGACCTAAACATTCGAATTATCGGGGCGCCCATGGCAGGTGGGCCGTCGACGCCGGCATTGGCCGCAGCAGTGTCCAACGCTGGCGGACTTGGCTTCCTCGCCGGCGGCATGGTGTCGGCGGAGGAGCTGGCCGATGAGATCGCTTCGGCAAGAAGACTGACTTGCGGCCCTGTAGGTGTAAATCTGTTTGTGCCTCAACCGCGTCTCCTGACGCTGGCGGACTACTGCGAGTTCGCTTCGGCGTTGTCGCAGGAGGAGGAGAAATACGGCGTACCCCTTGGTGAACCGCATCATGACGACGACTGGGCCGGGAAGCTCGAGGTGGTGTGCGATCTGCGGCCGGAGGCGGTGTCGTTTACCTTCGGCTCGCCGACCAAGGCTCTGTGCCGTCGCCTCAGCGGCCTCGGCATCATGACCATTGCCACGGTGACCACAGTCCGTGAAGCGGAGATCGCACTGCTCTGTGGGGCAGACGCCGTTGTGGCTCAGGGCCCGGATGCCGGTGGACACAGGGGGACGTTTGACCCCGTTGCCGTGCCCGCTGACGATCCGTTGGACGATCTGGTGGCCGCGGTAATAGCCGGTCTTGATTGTCCCGTGGTGGCAGCGGGAGGTCTGGCGACCCCCGCCGATGTGCGCCGATTACGCGGAGTGGGGGCATCTGCGGTGCAGATCGGTACGGCGTTGCTGCGCGCTGACGAAGCCGGAACCAATCCAGTGCACCGCGCGGCATTGTGTGACCCGCAATTCACCCAGACGGTGCTCACGCTGGCGTTTACCGGGCGATACGCGCGGGCATTGCGAAATCGCTTCATCGACGACCACGAGCGTGACGCCATATTCGGCTTCCCAGATGTCGCAAGGGTGACCGCCCCGGTTGTGGCTGCCGCCGTGAGCGTTGGCGACCCACACGGCGCCAGCCTGTGGGCGGGTGCTGCGTTCCGACACGCGAAGCCAGGTTCAGCCGTCGATATCGTGCGTGAACTTGCGGTCTGATACTCGACGACAGGAGGAAGTACCGATGGAACACTGCACCGAAAAAGTCGTGATCATCACCGGCGCATCACGGGGAATCGGCGCGGGTTTGGTGGAGGCCTATCGCAAGAGTGGCTATGGCGTCATCGCCAACGCGCGAACCATCGCCAAATCGAGTCACTCCGAAATGCTCACTGTGGCAGGAGATATCGCCGATCCGGATACCGCAGAGCGCGTCGTCGGTGCCGCGCTCTCACGGTTGGGCAGGGTCGATACCCTTATCAACAATGCTGGTGTATTCGTCGGCAAACCTTTCACCGCGTACACACGCGAGGACTACGCATTGATCGCATCGGTGAACACACTCGGCTTCTTCTACGTGACACAGCTCGTCATCGCCCAGATGCTCGCGCAAGGCGACGGGGGCCACATCATCAACGTGACGACCGCGCTGGCCGAACAAGGACAGTCTGCCGTTCCATCGGCATTGACCGCGCTGACCAAAGGCGGACTCGTCGCGGTCACGAAGTCGCTGGCGATTGAGTATGCCCGCCAAGGCATCCGGGTTAATGCGATATCTCCCGGCGTCATCGACACCCCCATGCATTCCGGCGTCGACACCCACACTGCCTACGCTTGGATGCATCCCCAACACCGCATTGGTACTGTCGCGGACGTCGTCCACGGTGCTCTCTATCTCGAGAACGCACCCTTCGTGACAGGCGAGGTTCTCCACATCGATGGCGGACAAAGCGCGGGTCACTGATAAGAAAACCGCATCGGGTTCGCCGCAGATCGAAGCGCCACATGCGACCGCCGCGGTATGAGTGTCGGCCACCAGAACCAGCGGCCGAGCAACGCGATGAGCGATGGCAGCACGAACGTGCGCACGATCAGGGTGTCCAGCATCAGGCCAACGCCGATCGTCACGCCGACCTGGGCGATGCTGAGCACGCTGCTCGCCGCGAGCGCAAACATCGTGATACCGAAGACGATTCCGGCGGTGGTGACCACACCTCCGGTCGCGGCGAAGGAGCGGATGATCCCGGTGCCGAGCCCGGCCCTGGCTTCTTCACGGATCCGCATGGCCAGCAGCAGGTTGTAGTCGGCGCCGACGGCGACCAGCGCGATGAACGAGATCGGCGCGACCGCCCAGTGCACGTTCGTGACCGAGGAGGTGCTGCCAGATGAGAATGCTGGCGCCCAACGCCGACGCGTAGGACACCGCGACGGTGCCAACGACGGCGAAGGCAGCGACGGCGCTGCGTAGAAGCAACGCGACGATGAGAAAGATCAACGCCAGCGTGGTCACGACCAAGAGGGTCAAGTCGCGGCCGACCAACGTCTGCAAGTCGTGCGTTGCCGGTCCGACCCCGCTGAGGTGCACTGCGGTCGGGGTGAGCGTGCCTTCCTTCGTCGCTTCGCGTACCGCGGTGTCGATTTGGCTCGCGCGTTGTCGCGCCGTCGGCGCCCCATTCGTGCCCGTCGCCGTAAACCAGCATGTAGGTGGCGCGGCCGTCGTGTGACACCAGCTTGTCCAGGGCGGCCCACAGCCGTGGATCCGACAGCGCCCGCTGGGGCATGTAGAAGCCGCCAGCGGCGCTGCCGCGAAATTGTGTGTCGAGCTCCCGGAGGTAGTCGGTCAGCTGGCGCAGCTGCGGCCCTAGTGAATTCGCGAACGAGGTCAGGTCGGCCGTGGCGGAGCGGGCTTGGCGCAACTGGTCGGCCATCGCGTTTACCGCCGGGGGCAAACCAGCAAGGGCTTGCGTCGCCTCTGTGGACCCGTTCGTGAGTTTGTCAGCGCCGCTGGTCAGTTGGACTGAGCTGCGCACGACGTCGTCGACCGGCTGCACCACGCGGCCGACCACCGAGCAGATCGGATTGGCCGCGCAATCGGGAGTCGTTGACATGAAGGCCCGCAGCGGGTCGAGATAACCCGACACGGTCGTCACGTTGGTCTGGATACCGGCCATGCCTGTCCGCATGTCTTCGGCGGCAGAGCCGACCTCGCTGAGGCCGGCGGCACTGCCCTGCAGACCACTGGAAAGCCTGCCAACGGCCGTCGTCATCGATGCCAGCACGGCCTCGAGATCGCCGACGCGTCCGAGCCGTTCGGTGACGGCGTCGAGGGTGTCGTTGAACTGGCGGCCGATGACGCCCGCCTGTCCACTGAGACTGGCTTCATCGGGCACCGTACCGGCTGGCCGGCTGGCCGACTGCACCATCCGCACGCCGGGGATGGCCATGATCTGGCTGGTGATCCGCTCGACGGCGATCAGCCCCGCCGGGTTTCGGATGTCGTGATCGGTCGCGACGGTGACCACGGTGGCGAGCAGGCGATTGGCGGGGAAGTGCCGGTCGGCGGCCGCGTACCCGCGGCTGGATTCGGCGGCTGCCGGCGTTGCGGACGGTTCATTCCAACCGATGTACAGGCCGGCCAGCGGGAGTGCCGTGACGAGGATCAGTGCCCCGCTGGCCGCCAGGATGGGGGCGGGCCAGCGCGCCACGCTCACCCCGATTCGCCGCCAGCGTCGCGTAATGATGGAGCGGCGCGGTTCGAGCCAACCGCGGCGTCCGGCAAGACCAACAAGTGCTGGGGTGAGGGTGAGCGATGCCAACATCGCCACCAGAACGCCTATTGCGCAAGGGATTCCGGTGCTGCGGAACATTCCGACGTGTGCGAAATTCAAGCACGCCAACGCCGCTGCGATGGTCAGGGCCGATCCCACGATCACCGGCGCGACACCGCGATAGGCGTCCTCCAGCGACTCGGTCACGGGACGGTCGCGGCGTCGTCCCTCGTGGTAGCGGCCGATCAAGAAGATTGCGTAGTCGGTGCCTGCGCCAAGCATCATCGCCGCAAGCAAGGCAACGGAGAACAGGGACACCTCGGCCGCGCCGGAGTCACCCAGTGCAGCCACGACCGGTCGGGCCACGGCCAATGCGAGCCCTACGGAGATGAGGGGAATCGCTGCGCCGACGGGGGAGCGGTACACCACCAGCAGTAGCAGCAGGATCAGCCCGACCGTCGCCGCCGTGATGCCAAGCATCTGCCGGTCGATGGCCGCGAATTCGTCGGTGATGGTTGCGCCGGGTCCCGTGACGAAAGTTCGCAAACCCGGCGGCGGCCCGAGTCGTTCGACCGTGTCGCGCAATGCGCTCACCGAATCGGTTGCCTGCGATGTGCCGAGCATCCCGGACAGCCGCGTCATGACGGTGACGGCGCGACCGTCGGTACTCTGTGCCGTCGACGACGTGGCAGGGTCGGACCACAGGTCGGTGATCGAATGCACGTGTTCGGTGTCGGCACGCAGGATGCCAACCAGACGATCGTAGAATCCGCGGTCCTCGTCGGTGAGCGGTTGATCTCGTTCCAACACAACGTAATTGAGATTGTTGCTCGGGTGTTCGCCGAGCAGTTCAGCGGCGCCCCGCGCAGAGATGGAACTCGTTGAGTCGGCGGGCATGAAGGCGCGGGAATGGGTCTTCACGACGTGTTCGAGCTGCGGCACGGCCAAATTGGCGATGCCGGCGCCGGCTACCCAGCAGGTGACGATCCAGATGGCGTATCGGCTGGTGAATCGCGCCAGCTTCGCCACAGCGTCAAGCAACAGTCTGCTGGTCGGGGCCCGGCCGGGTGTAGAGGTCGACGATGCGTTGCTCGCCGCGCTCGAGTCCCCGCACCCGCACCGACCGCAGTGCTGCCGCGTCCACGAGCGCCCGCAACCCGGGTTGGGCCGCGGCCAGTTCGGCGCGCGCTTGCTCTGCCGGAATATCTTCGTGGGCGGCCTGATCCAGTTTGGCGGCCAGCATCGTCATCCAGCGGTGCCGCAGCGACAGCAGCAGGCCCTCTTCGCCGCCGAACAGCCGCTCCACATCAGAAGCCTTGCCGTCCAACCTGAGTGCGGCGGCGGGATCGGTGGCCGCCCGATCGATCATGTCGGCCATGAAGGCCATGCGCTCGTGCGTGAGTTTCCATGTCATGGCGAAGACGCTACGAATCAGCGGTGCAGTTGCGCGTCGTGCCGGGGGCCAGTCTTTGTCTCCTACCAGGGTCGGAGACCGGGTACCGACCGCAGCATGATGTCGCGTGGTGGTGAATCTTCTACCATCGAACGATGCTGCGCGCGGCGACGGGGTACGTGCGGGAACGAATCCGCCGAAGGGGCGAGCTACTCCCGCTCGGCTTTACGTTGGCGTTCGTTATCACGGTCGATGTGACCTTCCTCGGCGGTTGTGTCGTCGCTGCATTGCAGCGCCCCATCGCAGATCTGCCCGCGGCGCTGGCCGCGATTGGGCTGGCCTGTCTGCCGATTGCGGTGTTCGTGGTCCGCGGGATCACGCTGAAAGTGCATGAAGCGCCGCTGCTGTGGGCAGCGTGGACCGCGGCCACGGCCATCTTCCTGTTCGCCACGTCGACACCGATTTCTGCCGACGCCGCGCCGCTGCTGCTGGCGCTGATAGTGGGCGCCGTCGGCGCCCTCACCGGCATGGTCGGCGGCTTCCTGGCCACTGCATCGGCGGTAGCGTTGCTGGCCATTGCGTCGGCGCAACACCGTCTCGATGCGGTCGCGCTATATCTGAGTTGTGTCGGACTGGCTTGGCTTGTCGGCCATCTCATGCACACCCAGCAACAGCTGCTGGTCAAGCAACATGAGGCCCAGGCGCGACTGGCCGAGCTTGCCGCGGCTGACGAACGCCGCCGCATCGCTCGTGAGGTACATGACGTCATCGCCCACTCTCTGTCCGTAACTTTGTTGCACACGACCGCGGCCCGTCGCGGATTGCAGCAGGACCGCGACATCGATGACGCGATCGATGCCCTCGAACAGGCCGAGGCTCTCGGGCGCCAGGCGATGGCCGACATCCGCCGCACGGTCGGACTTCTCGACGGCGCCCCGATGAAGATCGATCCGGAACCCGGTGTCGCCGAGATCGACAGTCTGGTAAGTGATTTCGCTCGCGCAGGCCTGAACGTCGCGCTACACACCGATGGTCCTGTCGATCGGGTGTCGGCCGCCGTCGGCCTGGCGTTGTATCGCATCACCCAGGAGTCACTGGCCAACGTCGCCAAGCACGCTCCCGACTCGCAATCCGCTGTGACGCTGGCGATCTCGCAAGCATCGGCGAGCCTGAAAATCGTCAATCGGCTGCCCGTCGCCGTGGCCGTTTGCGCTGAAGGACGTGGCCTACGTGGTATGCGTCAACGCGTCGAACTGCTCGGCGGGAGCATCAACATCGGTCCGTCCGATGACGGGTGGTCCGTCGACGCCGACGTCCCGCTCGGCGAGGCTGGCGGTTCGCGGCCTGGGTGGTTTTGCGGCGCATGACCGACGAGCCGGGCGAAATCGCCGTCGTCCTCGTCGACGACCAGGAGCTGGTCCGGTCCGGCCTGCGCCGGATCCTGCGCCGCAAGGACGGCTTCGTCATCGTCGACGAATGCTCCGACGGCGACGAAGTACCCGATGCCTTAGCGCGGCATCGACCGGACGTCGTGGTGATGGATCTGCGAATGCGCCGCGTCGACGGCATCGAAGCGACGCGCCTCGTTTCGGCGCACGACGGTCCGCCGGTGCTGGCGCTGACCACCTTCAATGACGACGAACTGCTATCCGGCGCACTGCGCGCAGGCGCCGCAGGCTTCGTGCTCAAGGACTCCTCCGCCGAGGAACTGATCCGCGCCGTTCGGGCGGTCGCCAGAGGCGACAGCTACCTGGACCCCGCCGTCACCGCGCGCGTGCTCACCACGTACCGCAAGGCGGCGAATCCACCTAACGTCGGTGCGCTCGCCGATCTCACCGCGCGCGAACTCGACGTGCTGACGTTGATCGCCAAGGGTCGCTCGAACGCCGAGATTGCCGACGAACTCTTCATTTCGGGCGTCACCGTCAAGAGCCACATTGGCAGGATCTTCGTCAAACTCGACCTGCGTGACCGCGCTGCGGCGATCGTCTACGCCTACGACAACGGGATTGTGGCGCCGCGATAGGTTCCGTCTCAGGTCGACGTGATGCCGGGGATGCGGCCTTCGCGGAACGCCTCGACGAAATGCCGATGGTCGTCGCGCACGATCTCCGCATACTCCAGCCCGAATGACACCATGTCGCCGACGAAATCGTCGATGTCATCACCGATCACGGCGACGATGGCCTCCTCAGTTTGGAAGTCGACGAGGGTTTGATCGCTGTCGGTGTCGCTGACGCAATGCACCTTCGCGACCGCTTGACCGAGCTGCTCGATCACTTCAGTCAGCTCGTCGGGTTCGGTCAACTCGCTCCAATCCAAATCGGCGTCGTAGGGCGAGATTTCGCTGACCACGAAGCCCACGTCGTCGATGTCGGTGTAGCCGAGCAGAGGGTCGGCGTGCGCCTGCAGCGCGCGCTGTGAGACCGCGGTGCGGTGGCCGTGATGCTTGAAGTACTCGCGGACATCGGGATCGTCGACAACGCGGCTCGGCGCCGCCACGTTGCCCTGCTTCATGGACAGCACGGCGTCGTTGTCCAGTGCTTGATTGAAACCCTCGATCAACACGGTGTATGCGGGTAGTCCCGCGCTGCCTATGCCCATGCCGCTCTTGCCGATCACGTCCTTGATGTCGTAGGCGATACCCCGGAACCGCTTCGTCTTCGGAATCGTCTCCAAGTAGCGGTCGAATGCGTCGGTGGCTTTCTTGCGTTCGGCGTCGTCGAGCCTGCGTACGCCGGGAAGGTCCCGAAAGCGCCGGTCCGACTCGTCGACCCGTGTCATGCGGTCCAGCATCTGCGATCGGGTGGACAGCCTCGCCGTCTGCAGCGCTGACAACACCGCACCGCGGGCCGTCGTCAGGTTCAGCGAGAACGACGAGTCGTCCTCCACTTCGGTGAACCACCGCACCTGATCGACATACGCCCGGACGAACGCCTCGATCAGCGCCGCGATCTCCTCGTCAGAGATCGCCTTCTGCCAGCACATCAGCGCGACGCTGGCGGCGAACCGTTGTAGGTCCCACGTGAAGTGCCCGAGGAACGCCTCGTCGAAGTCGTTGACGTCGAAGATGAGGACGCCTGAGCCGTCCATGTAGGTGCCGAAGTTCTCCGCGTGAAGATCACCCTGAATCCACACTCGGGAGGTACGGTCGTCCGCCCACCTGTCCTTACGGTCGACAACGTCCGCGTAGAACACGCAGGCGCTTCCGCGGTAGAAGGCGAACGGGTCGGCGGCCATTTTGCGGAACTTGGTCCGGAAGGCGTCGGGGTCGGCCTTCATCAGGTCGGAGAACGCCTCGACGAGGCAGTCGACAATGAAGGACTCCCGTTGGTCTTGCATATCCGCGGAGTACCCAAATGTCACCGAACATCGCGACACTGCACATGTGCTCGACCTTGTCCTGCCTCTCGAATGCGGTGGCTGCGGTGCGCCGTCGACGAAATGGTGCGCCGTGTGCGCCCGCCAACTGGCGCTGACCGCCGGCGAACCGCACCTGATCACCCCGAGGGTCGATCCAGGCGTGCCGGTGTTATCGCTCGGCCGGTATGCAGGGGCCCGCCGTGAGGCCATCGTGGCGGTCAAGGAGCACGGCCGTGCCGACCTGATCGCACCGCTGGCGGTCGCACTGCGAAGCGGGCTGGAGCGCCTGCTGACATGGGGCGTCGTCGGCACACCGCTGTCCGTCGTGCCTGCACCCACCCGCCGGTCTGCCGCCAGGCGCCGGGGCGGCGATCCGGTCGCCAGGATGGCGCGGGCGGCCACGGCAGGCCTGCCCGATTTCCGCGATATCCAAGTCGTCCAGGCGCTGCGGATGCGGGCCCTTGTCCGCGACTCTGTCGGCCTGTCCAGCGCCGACCGCCAGCGCAACATCGTCGGCCGCGTCAAGGTCGTCAAGCCCATCGAGGGCCTGGCAAAAGCCGTGCTCGTCGTCGACGACATCGTGACCACCGGGGCCACTGCCAGCGAATCTGTCCGCGTCCTACAAATCGCCGGTGCTCACGTCGCCGGTGTCCTTGCGATCGCGAACGCTTGACGACGGTGACCATTACCCCGAGATCAATCCGATATGAAGAACTGAAAACAGGTCCGCGAATTTACTGGCACTACCGGGTGAACACGGACTACCGTCGGCAACAACCACCCGTGAAGCCTCACGGCGGCGCTCAAGAAGCGCCAGCATCGCCTAAAAGCGGTAGGAGGTGAGTTTTCGACACCTTGCGCCGGCGGGCGGAGCGACATGCAGGCCCCGCCGACGCGTATCCGAAGCCAAGCCGGGCACGCGAAGCGTGCGACTCCGCAGAGAAACGAGTTGCCAAGCATGTCAAGCCAATCCGTGGACTCAGACCGCACACTGCTGGTCGAGGACGAGACGCCCGAACCCGCCCCCACAGCCGAGGTTGTGGTCAAGGGTCGAAATGTCGAGGTTCCCGAGCACTTCCGCCTGTATGTCTCAGAGAAACTGTCACGCCTGGAACGATTTGACCGCACCATCTACCTCTTCGACGTCGAACTTGACCATGAGCGCAACCGGCGCCAACGCAAGAACTGTCAACACGTTGAGATCACCGCGCGAGGCCGCGGCCCCGTCGTCCGGGGCGAGGCCTGTGCGGACAGCTTCTACGCCGCCCTCGAGTCGGCGGTCTGCAAACTTGAAAGCCGCCTGCGTCGCAGCAAGGATCGTCGCAAGGTGCATTACGGCGACAAGACGCCCCTGTCGTTGGCCCAGGCCACGGCACTCGACCCGCTGCCCGAGACGCGTTCCGAAGACGCATTGCATGCCGACGGTGCTGCCTTCGACGATCACGAACCGGGCCGAGTGGTGCGCACCAAGGAGCATCCGGCCAAGCCGATGACAATCGATGACGCGCTGTATGAAATGGAGCTCGTCGGCCACGACTTCTTCCTGTTCCACGACAAGCAGAGCGACAAACCCTGCGTGGTGTATCGCAGGCATGCCTACGACTACGGCCTGATTCGCCTCGCATAGACGCTTTCCAGCGCCTTCGACCAGCTATTTCGAACGGTCACTTACGATGGACCTCATACCGGTGGATCCATCGAACAAATGAGGAAATAGCGTGCTGTCGAAGTTGCTCCGTCTCGGTGAAGGCCGCATGGTCAAGCGCCTCAAGGGGGTGGCTGACTACGTCAACACCCTGTCCGACGACATGGAGAAGCTCTCCGACGCCGAGCTGCGGGCCAAGACCGACGAGTTCAGGAAGCGCATCGCCGACGGCAAGGATGGCGATGCCCTCGATGACCTGCTGCCCGAGGCGTTCGCGGTCGCCCGCGAGGCGGCCTGGCGCGTGCTGGACCAGCGGCCGTTCGACGTCCAGGTAATGGGCGGCGCGGCGCTGCACTTCGGCAACGTCGCCGAGATGAAGACCGGTGAGGGCAAGACCCTGACCTGCGTGCTGCCTGCCTACCTCAACGCGCTCGCCGGCAAGGGCGTGCACGTCGTCACCGTCAACGACTACCTGGCCAAACGCGACAGCGAGTGGATGGGCCGCGTGCACCGCTTCCTCGGCCTGGACGTTGGCGTGATCCTTGCCCAGATGACGCCCGACGAGCGGCGCGCCGCGTACGCCGCCGACATCACCTACGGCACCAACAACGAGTTCGGCTTCGACTACCTGCGCGACAACATGGCGCACTCGCTGGAGGACCTGGTTCAGCGCGGCCACCCCTTCGCCGTCGTCGACGAGGTCGACTCCATCCTGATCGACGAGGCGCGCACGCCGCTGATCATCTCGGGCCCGGCTGACGGGGCATCGAACTGGTACACCGAGTTCGCGCGCCTCGCGCCGCTGATGGAGAAGGACACCCACTACGAGGTGGACCTGCGCAAGCGCACAATCGGCGTGCACGAGATCGGCGTCGAGTTGGTGGAGGACCAGCTCGGCATCGAGAACCTCTACGAGGCCGCCAACTCGCCGCTGGTCAGCTACCTCAACAACGCCGTCAAGGCCAAGGAGCTGTTCCAGCGCGACAAGGACTACATCGTCCGCGACGGCGAGGTCCTGATCGTCGACGAGTTCACCGGTCGCGTGCTGCTCGGCCGCCGCTACAACGAGGGCATGCACCAGGCCATCGAGGCCAAGGAGCATGTCGAGATCAAGGCCGAGAACCAGACGCTGGCCACCATCACGCTGCAGAACTACTTCCGTCTGTACGACAAGCTCGCAGGCATGACGGGCACCGCCCAGACCGAGGCCGCCGAGCTGCACGAGATCTACAAGCTCGGTGTCGTCAGCATCCCCACCAACAAGTCGATGATCCGCAGTGACCAGTCCGACCTGATCTACAAGACCGAGGAGGCCAAGTACATCGCGGTCGTCGACGACGTCTCGGAGCGTTACGAGAAGGGTCAGCCGGTCCTGATCGGCACCACCAGCGTGGAGCGCTCGGAATACCTATCGCGTCAGTTCCAGAAGCGCCGCATCCCGCACAACGTGCTCAACGCGAAGTACCACGAGCAGGAGGCCGGCATCATCGCGGAGGCCGGGCGGCTCGGGGCGATCACCGTCGCCACCAACATGGCAGGCCGAGGCACCGACATCGTGCTCGGCGGCAACATCGACTTCCTGGCCGACAAGCGGTTGCGCGAGCGGGGCCTCGACCCAGTCGAGACGCCCGAGGATTACGAGGCGGCCTGGCATCAGGAGCTGCCGCAGGTCAAGGCCGACGCCGCCGAGGAGGCCGAGGACGTCATCGCCGTCGGCGGCCTCTATGTGCTCGGCACCGAGCGCCATGAATCGCGCCGCATTGACAACCAGCTGCGCGGCCGCTCCGGCCGTCAGGGCGATCCAGGCGAGTCGCGCTTCTACCTGTCGCTCGGCGACGAGCTGATGCGGCGGTTCAACGGCGCGACGCTGGAGTCGCTGCTGACCCGGCTGAACCTGCCCGACGACGTGCCCATCGAGGCCAAGATGGTCACCCGCGCGATCAAGAGCGCGCAGACGCAGGTCGAGCAGCAGAACTTCGAGGTTCGCAAGAACGTCCTCAAGTACGACGAGGTGATGAACCAGCAGCGCATGGTCATCTACGACGAGCGTCGCCGCATCCTCGAAGGCGAGAATCTCGCGGAGCAGGCTCACAAGATGCTCATCGACGTGGTCACCGCCTATGTCGACGGCGCCACCGCCGAGGGCTACGCCGAGGACTGGGACCTGGAGCAGCTGTGGACCGCGCTCAAACAGCTCTACCCGGTCGGCATCGACCACCACGACCTGGTGGACTCGGACGCGGTCGGCGAGCCCGGTGAGCTGACCCGCGACGAGCTGTTCGACGCGCTGGTCGCCGACGCCGAGCGCGCCTACGCCGAACGCGAGAAGCAGCTCGAGGAGATCGCAGGCGACGGCGCGATGCGGCAGCTGGAGCGCAACGTGCTTCTCAACGTTCTCGACCGCAAGTGGCGTGAGCACCTGTACGAGATGGACTACCTCAAGGAGGGCATCGGGCTGCGGGCGATGGCGCAGCGCGACCCGCTGGTCGAGTACCAGCGCGAGGGCTACGACATGTTCGTCGGCATGCTCGAGGGACTCAAGGAAGAGTCGGTGGGCTTCCTGTTCAACGTCAGCGTGGAAGCTGCGCCAGCACCTGCCGTCGCGCCGGTCGACGCACCTGCCGGGTTGGCAGCGTTCGCAGCCGAGGCCGCGGCCAAGGCCCAAGAGGGCGCCGTCGCGACCAAGGAGCGTCCAGCGGCGTTGCGCGCCAAGGGAATTGAAGACAGTGCGCCGCCACTGACCTACACGGGGCCGTCCGAGGACGGCTCGGCGCAGGTGCAACGGCCCGGCGGCGGCGGCCCCAAGCACGCCGCACCGACGGGCACCAGTCGCAAAGAGCGGCGTGAAGCCGCGCGTCAGCAGGCCAAGGCGGCCAAGGACAGCCGCAGGGGCTAGCTCTCGGCGGACTACGGATCGAGGAGTGCGGCAATGCGCCCAAGCGTCGCGCGCATGCCGTCCTCGGCCTGCTTGGGCATCGCGCCTATCTTGAGCATCGGCCCCAGCCGGTCCTGCGAGACGTCCCACGTTTCGCGCACCAGCGTGCCGCCATCGGTCGGGCTGAGTTCGTAGCGCCAGATCCGCCCGCCGACCACGCCGAGGGGTCCCATCCTGGTCTGCCATGCGATGCGGCGGTCAGGCTCGAATTCGATGACCGTGTTTGTGGTGCGGTACGGCAAGTACAACGTCTCGGGCCGGCCACGCATCGAGATGCCGAACTTGGAGCCGAGCGACAACGGCTGAGATTGCTCAGCCGAATGGTCCACCGTGCCGGACCCGTCGATGCTGGAATGCTTTCCGGCGTCGGCTATTAGCGCGAAGATCTTGGCGGCAGGCGCGTTGATGACCCGCTCGACACTGACCGTATTTCCTTGCACATCGGTAACGCTAGCCGCCTCATCCGAGCTGTACGGCGACAATTCGCCAGCGGTCACGGTGCAGTTCGATCCGGGCTGCGATGGCGAGGACGCGAGATCCACGGGTGTACGAGCCGAACACCTCGGCTTGGTCTGCATCTTCGCCGTCGACCATGCGCAGCCGAACTCGTCGTAGCGTCGCCGCCGCGGTGCGCGGCTCGCGACTCAGCCCGATGACTGTGTCAATGAGTGCGGGCGCCACGAGTGGACGCAACTGCGCGATGGGCCTGCGCCGGTCCACGACCTCCAGAAGGTGGCGCAGCGCTGCGTCGGCGAACACCACCGCCGCGCGGGGCGGCAGGGGCTCGCGCGGTACCGGACGCGGCACCGACCGAATAGGCCGAGGAGTGCGGCGATGCAGCGCGGCCGATGAAGGCGGCGGGCATGCGGTGATGCCGACCGGCGGGGGCTCACAGTCAATGATCGGTGTGGTGAACGACGCCGGTTCGGGCGGGATCTGGGATGCGGTCATCAATGCTCTCCAGCGTTCGGCGCGACAAGGACGGCATCTGCTGGAGAGTCGCAGACCAATTGATGATCCCACGGCTGAGCGCCCCCTTCATGCACCCGTGATGCGCGACCGCAGAATCGGCCGATAACCTGCACGGGGGTTCATCGACTGCGACAAGCATCAAAGGGGGTTGCACTTCAATGGTGACCAGGTTGTCGGCGTCCGACGCGTCGTTCTATCACCTGGAAGACTCCGCGACCCCGATGTACGTCGGCACGCTGTCGATACTGCGTAAGCCGCGTACCGGGCTGAGCTATGAATCCCTTTTGGCCACTGTCGAACAGCGGCTGCCGCAGATCCCGCGCTACCGCCAGAAGGTGCGCGAGGTGACGCTGGGGCTGGCCCGCCCGGTGTGGGTCGACGACCGCGAGTTCGACATCACTTACCACATCAGGCGGTCGGCGCTGCCTTCGCCGGGCAGCGATGCGCAGCTACACGAGCTGATCGCCAGGCTCGGCTCGCGGCCATTGGACAAGTCGCGGCCGCTGTGGGAGATGTACCTGATCGAGGGCCTGGCCCGTAACCGCATCGCCATCTACACCAAATCGCACCAGGCACTCGTCAACGGGATGACCGCGCTGGAGATCGGCCACGTCGTCGCCGACCGCACCCAGAAGGCGCCGGAGTTCGGTGAGGACATCTGGATCCCCGCGCGTGAGCCGAGTGACCGTCAGTTGCTGCTCGGCGCAGTCGGCGAATGGGTCACCCGTCCGGCCGAGCAGCTTGGGGCGGTGCGCTCGGCGGTGACCGAGGTGACGACGAACGCGGGTCAGCTGGTCGAGGTCGGGCGCCGGTTCGTCGACGTCGCGCGCACCTTCGCCCGCGGCACCGCGCCGAACAGCCCGCTGAACACGACCGTGTCGCGCAACCGCCGCTTCACCGTTGCCTGCCATCAGCTGGACGACTACCGCCTGGTCCGGGCGCGCTACGACTGCGACGTCAACGACGTGGTGCTGGCCGTGGTGGCCGGGGCACTGCGCAACTGGCTGATGTCGCGTGGCGAACCGGTGACGGCGACGATGACGGTGCGGGCAATGGCCCCGATGTCGGTCTATCCGGATGCAGACCTCGACACGGCGGGGCCTGGCCAGGCGATCAGCGAGGTGTCGCCGTTTCTCGTCGACCTGCCGGTCGGTGAGGGCAACGCGGTGGTGCGGCTGTCGCAGATCGCACACACCACCGAGTCACTTCCGACCGTGGCCAGCCTCGTCGACGCCAGGACCATCGTCACGCTGTCGGGCTTTGCGCCACCGACGTTGCACGCCATGGGAATTCGCGTTGCCACTAGTTTCTCCGCGAGGCAGTTCAACCTGCTGATCACCAACGTGCCCGGCGCGCAGAAGCAGATGTTTATCGCGGGCACGAAACTGCTTGAGACCTATTCGGTACCGCCGCTGCTGAACAACCAGGTGCTGGCGATCGGGGTGACGTCCTACAACGGCATGCTCTACTTCGGCATCAATGCCGACCGCGATGCGATGAGCGACGTCGACGTGCTTCCGTCTCTGATGCGTGAATCGCTCGACGAACTGCTGGATGCAGCGAAGTAATCGCTAGAGTCGCCTCGTGCGTGTCTACGTCCCAGCAACTCTCGCCATGTTGCAGCAGCTCGTCGGCGACCAATCGCTGCGTGCCCGCAACGGAACCGCGTTCGCAGTGACGCCGACGCTGCGGGAGTCCTATTCGGAGGGCGACGACGACGAGCTTGCCGAGGTTGCGCTGCGCGAGGCGGCGCTGGCGTCGCTGCGGCTGCTGGCCGCCGAGGGGATGTCCGATCTGCCGCCGCGGCGGGCCGTGGTGGTGGCCGAAGTCGAGGACGCGACGGCACGCCCGGATCTGGACGACGCCGTGGTACGCCTTGGGGGTGAGGTGGTGTTCGGCGATGTGATCGCGGCGTATGTCGACAACTCTGACGCCGAGTCGGCAGTGCTGCCTGCGGTCGAGGCGATCGACGCCGCCGACCTGGGCGATGAGGACGCCGACTTCGTCGTCGGAGACGCCCAGGATCACGATCTGGCCTGGTACGCACCGCAAGAACTGCCGTTCCTGATCGAGCTGCTGTGACGGCGCTCCGTTGGCTCAAGAACAAAACCTACGGTACCGTAGGTTCTGTGTCCCGGACGACGGGAAACGCAATCCTGAAACTGGGGCAGGAGCTTTCGTTGGGCGACAAATACAGCTCGAGCAGGCCCGCGGCCGTCCTCAAGGACACCGTGCGACCCGCTGTCGCCGGAGCGGGTAGACATCGCGGCTGGGATACGGCGCGTGCGATCGCCGAACGAATCACCACGCCGTTGTTGCCCGACGACTACCTCAAGCTCGCGAACCCGTTGTGGTCGGCGCGGGAACTGCGGGGTCGCGTGCTCGAGGTGCGACGCGAGACCGTCGACTCGGCGACGTTGGTCATCAAGCCGGGGTGGGGCTTTTCGTTCGACTATCAGCCCGGCCAGTACATCGGGATCGGCGTGTTGGTCGACGGACGCTGGCGGTGGCGGTCGTACTCGCTGACGTCCAGCCCGGTAGCCGGAGCCGCTGGGCCGGCGACATCCAAATTCGGCCGTCGCACCATCACCATCACGGTCAAGGCGATGCCCGAGGGGTTCCTGTCGACCCACCTGGTCGGCGGGGTGGCACCTGGCACAATCGTGCGACTCGCCGCACCGCAAGGCAACTTCGTGATGCCAGATCCGGCTCCGGCTTCGGTGTTGTTCATCACAGCCGGCTCCGGCATCACCCCGGTGATGTCGATGCTGCGCACGTTGGTTCGTCGCGACCAGGTCACGGACGTGGTCCACTTGCATTCGGCGCCAACGGAATCCGATGTCATGTTCGCCGCCGAACTGGCGAAGATGCAGACCGGTCACGAGGGATATCGGGTGCGGCTGCGGTCCACCCGCGCCGAGGGTCGCCTTGACCTGTCCCGGCTGGCCGACGAGGTGCCCGACTGGCGCGAGCGTCAGACCTGGGCCTGCGGCCCGGAGGGCATGCTCAACGACGCCGAACGGGTGTGGCATTCGCACGGCATCGAGGACCGACTCCATCTGGAGCGCTTCGCGGTGTCGAAGGCCGCTGCGCATGGCCAGGGCGGCACCGTTTCGTTCGCACGCAGTCAGAAGACGGTCACCGTGGATGGGGCGACGCCGTTGATGGAGGCCGGCGAGAACGTCGGGATCCAGATGCCATTCGGCTGCCGGATGGGCATCTGCCAGTCGTGCGTCGTGAGCCTAGTCGACGGTCACGTCCGCGACCTTCGCACCGGCGCGGAACACGAGCCGGGAAGCCGTGTGCAGACCTGCATCTCGGCAGCATCCGGCGATTGTGTACTGGACGTTTAGGTTTTACTGGCCGGTAACCTACGGAGTCGTAGGTTACGATAACGTAGGTAAAAGAAGGGAGGCAGAACAATGGCAATCACCGACGTACCGGCATTCGCGCATCTGACCGAAGCCGACATCGAAAACCTGGCCGTCGAGCTCGACGCGATCCGGCTGAACATTGAAGACTCCCGTGGTGAGCGCGATTCGCGCTACATCCGCCGCACCATTGCCGCCCAGCGTGCCGTCGAGATCGCGGGCCGGCTCATGCTGGCCGCGAGTTCGCGACGCTCGGCGTGGTGGGCGGGCACCGTGACCTTGGGCGTGGCCAAGATCATCGAGAACATGGAGATCGGCCACAACGTCATGCATGGCCAGTGGGATTGGATGAACGATCCCGAGATTCACTCCTCGACGTGGGAGTGGGATATGAGTGGGGCGTCCAAGCACTGGCGGTTCACCCACAACTTCATGCACCACAAGTACACCAATATCCTCGGCATGGACGACGATGTGGGCTACGGCCTGCTGCGCGTCACCCGCGACGACAAGTGGAAGCCGTTCAACCTCGGCAATGTGCTGTACAACACCATCCTCGCGCTCGGTTTCGAGTGGGGAGTCGGGCTGCAGCACCTGGAACTCGGCAGGATGTTCAAGGGCCGCGACGACCGCGACGCCACCATGCTGCGACTGCGCGAATTCTCGGCGAAGGCCGGCACGCAGTTGGCCAAGGACTATGTGGCGTGGCCCGCGGTGACGTCGCTGTCGCCGGGCGCGACCTTCATGTCGACGTTGAAGGCCAACGCGGTGGCCAACGTGATCCGAAACGTGTGGGCCAACGCGGTGATCTTCTGCGGCCACTTCCCCGACGGCGCAGAGAAATTCACCAAGACCGACATGGTCGGCGAGACCAAGGGTGAGTGGTACCTGCGGCAGATGCTTGGCAGCGCCAACTTCGAGGGCGGCCCCGCACTGCGGTTCATGAGCGGCAACCTGTGCCACCAGATCGAGCATCACTTGTATCCGGATCTGCCGAGCAGTCGGCTGCACGAGATCTCGGTGCGGGTCAGGCAGGTCTGCGACAAGTACGACCTGCCCTACACGACGGGTTCGTTCCTGATGCAGTACGGCAAGACGTGGCGGACCATCGCCAAGCTGTCGCTGCCGGACAAGTACCTGCGCGACACGGCCGACAATGCACCCGAGACCCGTAGCGAGCGGATGTTCACGGAGCTGGAACCCGGTTTCGGGGTTACCGATCCTGCTACCGGTCGCCGTCGTGGTCTCAAGACCGCCATCGCCACGGTGCGTGGCTGGCGCCGCGCCAGGCGGGCCGAGAAGCGGACGCCACGGCGCGACGACCTCGCGGCCTAACCACCTTCCATCGTGAAAGCCCTCCCATTACGGGAGGGCTTTTTCGTGCCCGCTTCCCCCGATCGGGGGACAACGAGTTCCCCCACTGCTCCGGCCGATCGCCGGACATACAACGTGCGCTGACCAGGGCATTCTTATGTCATCGCCGGAAAACACCGGCGCAAGACATGAAAAGCCAACGCACACAGGAGAACTCGAAATGACCACCAAGATCACCCACAGCTTCGCCCGCTACATCGCACTTCCGATCGTCTCGGCCGGCATCATCGGCGGCGCCGCCCTCGGCATGGCCGGCATGGCCAACGCCTCCACCCCGACGTATGGCACCGGCCCGGGCCACTCGTACAGCCCGGTCGTCAAGGCCCATCCCGCCCCCGAAGCGCAGCCGGGCTGGCACGGCCGCCACGGCGTGAACCACATCGAGCGCCTGGTTCCGGGTTACCACCGCTGATCGCGACCGAAGCCAAGTGAGGCCCTCCCGACCCCCGGGGAGGGCCTCACTTTTCGCAGTTCTAGCTGCTAGCTCGGCACGTAGTCGAACACGTCGGGGTTGGGGCCGGTGCGGCCGGTCTCGCCCTTTTCGAGCGCCGTCAATGCCTCCATGTCGGCGTAGCCGAGTTCGAAGTTGAACAGTGCGAGGTTCTCCTTGATCCGTTGGGGCGTCACTGATTTGGGGAACACGATGTCGCCGCGCTGGATGTGCCAGCGCAGCACGACCTGAGCAGGTGTTCTGCCCGTCGCCTCAGCGATGCGCGCGACGACCGGATCGCCGAGAACCTTGCCCTGGGCGATGGGGGACCATGCCTCGGTCGCAATGCCGTGCTCTGCACCGTAAGCGCGCACGGCGTCGTTGGTGAAGTACGGATGGACCTCGATCTGGTTCGCGGCGGGAACGGTGTCCGTTTCACGTGCCAGCCGCTCCAAGTGGGAGATCTGGAAGTTGGACACGCCGATGCTGCGGGCGCGTCCCTCTGTCTTGAACTCTTCGAGGGTTCGCCAGGTTGAGACGAAGTCGCCCTCGTACAGAGTCGGCAGCGGCCAGTGGATGAGAAACAGGTCGACGTAATCGGAGCCAAGTTTCTCGAGTGTGTCGTCGAACGCACGTCGCGCATCGTCGGGCCGGTGATAACCGTTGTTGAGCTTGCTCGTGATGTACACGTCGGAGCGGTCCAGCCCGGCACCGCGGATGCCTTCTCCGACGCCGCGCTCGTTCTGGTACATCTCGGCTGTATCGATGTGGCGGTAACCGATCTCCAGCGCCGTTCTAACGGCTTGGGCGGTTTCGTCGGGATCGATTTGAAACACGCCGAAGCCGACCTGGGGGATGTGTGCGCCGTCATTGAGGGTGATGGCAGGGATGTTGATCATGTTTGGCCTCCTTCAGCCGTCAGTGCGATCCGGGCCCAGGCGTTGTTGCCGTATCCGCGCGGATTCCAAAGCGACGCCGTCGATTCCGGCTGTGTCGTGCCGATGTCGTCCCATGCGCGTGCGGTTACGGTCAACGGCCCGGGTTCGATGTCGACGCTAAGCGACCAGAATCGCCACGTCCACGGATTGGATGCGGTTTCCAGGTCGGCTTGGCGCCAGCTGCCGCCGTCGTCGACGGAGACGTCGACGCGGGCAATCTCGCGGCCGTCCCCAGCAAGCGCATACCCACGAATGGCGCATCGGCCCCCCGCGACGTGTTCGCCGTCGGCGGGCTCGAGGATGTCGCAGTTCAGCGGCAACGACGAGAGGGGAATGCCCTCACCGGGCGCCACGGTGTCGGCGTCTGTCTCCGGTGGCAGGAGCCGGTAATCGATTGCCTGAAAGTAGTTGAGCGATGGCACATTCTGAACGGTGACGGTGTTGACCCACTTGACGCTGCGCGCTCCGATATAGCCAGGGACCACCACGCGGACTGGGCCACCGTGAATGCGCGGACGAGGCCGGCCGTTCATCTGCCAGGCTAGGAGCACCTCCGCGGACGTGGCCTTGTTCAGTGGGATGGAGCTGCCATAGGGCTGCACGGGTCGGGCCTCCTGTGCCACAACGGGGGCGGCCAACGCGACGTGCGAGGCAACGTCGAGGCGAACACCGGCCGCCTCGAGGACGTCGCTTAACCGGGCGCCGTGCCACTCCGCAGTCGAGATTGCCCCGCGTGCCCACGGGTCTTTGCCGGGTATCGGCCGCACGCGCAGTAGCTCGGCACGACGGTTGCCTGCGCATGCCAGCGTCGCCACCACCGAGTGGGCATCGAACTCCGTGGTCAGTTGTTCATAGGTGAGTTCGAGTGGCTTTTCCACCATGCCATTGACCCTCAGCCGCCAACGCTCCACCGCGATGTCGGGGAACGGACCATGGTTGCGGGCGTAGAAAGCGTCGAGGCACGTGATTTCGTCGGCGATCAGCACCGATGCCGGCGCCTCGGCGTTGAATGGCATCCGATCGCGCACGATCATGTCGTCGCGCTTACCCCACATACCCACGCTCGCCAGCATGGCGCCTCCAGCGCCCAACGTCGTCGGCGCTAACTTCAATCACGCCTACCGGCCACCTTCAACAACGCCTCCGCTCAGCTTTCCCGCAGCGCGCCCAACAGCCGTCGGGCCGCGGCAACACGTCCGGCGGCGGGGCCGGTCAACGTGTCCAGCGCGCATTCTGGATCGGCGGGCGGGCCCATATGCCCGCAGCCGCGGGGGCAGTCCTTGACCGCCTCGGCGAGGTCGGAGAAGGCCAACATCACGTCGTCGGGTTCGATGTGGGCAAGCCCGAACGACCGGATTCCCGGCGTGTCGATCACCCATCCGCCGAAGCTCAGCGGCAGCGCCACCGACTGCGACGACGTGTGTCGGCCTTTGCCCACCCCCGATACAACGCCGGTGGCCCGATCTGCGTCGGGTACAAGGCGATTCACGAGTGTGGACTTGCCGACACCGGAATGGCCGAGTAGCACCGTCACCTTGTCGGTCAGCAGCGGGGCGACTACATCGAGTGGATCGTCGCGTCCCGCGGTGGTGATCATGAGGTCGAGGTCGGCGAACTGTTCGGCGAACGGCTCCGGCGGCGCGAGATCGGTCTTGGTCAGACACAGGATCGGCTCGAGCCCGCCTGCATAGGCGGCGATCAGAGTGCGCTCGACCAATCCGGTGCGCGGCGGTGGGTCGGCCAGAGCGACAACGACAAGGAGTTGGTCGGCGTTGGCGACGATGACGCGTTCGGTGGGATCGGTGTCATCGGCCGTGCGCCGCAACACCGTTCGTCGCTCACCGCGCCGGACGATGCGGGCCAGCGTGTCAGTCTTGCCGGACAAATCTCCGACGATGCCGACGTCGTCGCCGACCACGATCGAGGTGCGGCCCAACTCCCTGGCCCGCATGGTCGTCACGATATGATCGGGGTCGCGGCCAAGCGCGCATCCCCACCGGCCGCGGTCCACAGTGACCACCATGGCTGCCTGCGCGTCGGCGTGTTCGGGGCGAGTCTTGGTCCGCGGCCGCGAGCCCCGGCCGGGTCGGACCCGGACATCGGACTCGTCGTACTCGCGAGGACTCAATCGCCCGCCAACATGTCGGCCCACATCTGCGGGAAGTCCGGCAGCGTCTTTGCCGTCGTGCCAATGTCTTCCACCTCGACGCCGGGTACCCGCAGCCCGACGATCGCACCCGCGGTCGCCATGCGGTGGTCGGCATAGGACCGCCACACCCCACCGTGCAGTGGCCGGGCGGTGATCACCAGGCCGTCGGGCGTTTCGGCGCACTGCCCGCCCAGCCGGTTGATTTCGGCGCTCAACGCGGCAAGCCGGTCGGTTTCATGCCCACGCAGATGCGCGATGCCGCGCAGTTGTGACACCGAACCCGGCTCGGCCAGCGCAGCGAGCGCGGCGACCGCAGGGGTCAGCTCGCCAACGTCATGCAAATCCACGTCGAAGCCTTCGTAGCTGCCTGCGCCTTGCACCTCGAGGTACGAACTGCTGTGGTGCACAGCCGAACCGAGCTTTTCGAGAATGGAAAGGATCGCATCGGCGGGCTGGATGCTGACGGGCGGCCAACCCGTGATCCGCACGCTCCCGCCGCTGACTACCGCTGCGGCCAGGAACGGCACTGCGTTAGACAGGTCGGGTTCAATGATCCAGTGCCGCGCTGCAATCGGGCCACGCGCCACCCGCCATCGATTGGCCTGCGTGTCATCGACGTCGACGCCCGCGTCGCGCAGCATCGACACCGTCATCGCGATGTGCGGCGCCGACGGGACTGACTCGCCCGTGTGCACGATGGTCAGTCCGTCGTTGAACGACGCCCCCGACAGCAGCAGACCGGAGACGAACTGCGACGAACCAGAGGCGTCGATCTCCACCGTGCCGCCTGCCACTGACCCCGTGCCGCGCACCGAGAACGGAAGACCATCGCCGTCGATGTCCACACCGAGGCCGCGAAGCGCGTCGAGCAGCGGTGTGATCGGGCGCATCCGCGCCTGCTCATCACCGTCGAAAGTGACGGTCTGGCTGCTCAACGCGGCCACCGGCGGGAGGAAGCGAAGCACTGTGCCTGCCAGGCCGCAATCCACGCGGACACCCGGCTGCGGGCTGATGGCGCCGCTGATCGTCAGTTCGGTGCCCCCGCCATCGACGGTCACGCCAAGTGCCTCCAAAGCGCCGATCATCAGGTCGGTGTCGCGGCTTCGCAGCGCACCGCTGACAGTCGACGGTCCTTGGGCAGTGGCCAGCGCGGCGAGCACGAACGCTCGGTTGGTCTGCGACTTGGAGCCCGGCACCGTCACGGTGGCATGCACCGGGGTCGGAGTCGACGGTGCCTGCCAATTGCTCACGGCCTCTATCCTGCACTGCCGGTTGTGCGTGCCAACATGGGATATATGTGTGGGCGATTCGCAGTGACTACAGATCCGGCCCTGCTGGCAGAGAAGATCCAGGCCATCGACGAGAGCGCGGCAGCGAGCAAGAAGGAATCCGCTAGCGGTCCGAACTACAACGTCGCGCCGACGACCACGATCAGCACGGTGGTGAAGCGGCATAGCGAGCCCGACGACGAGTCGACGCGGCGGGTCCGGTCGATGCGGTGGGGCCTGGTGCCGGTGTGGGCGAAGACGTCGGAGGACGGTGGCCCCGACACGAAGAAAGGGCCGCTGATGATCAACGCGCGCGCCGAGACGGTGACCAGCTCGGCCGCTTTCCGCAACTCCGCGAAGAACAAGCGCTGTCTGGTGCCGATGGACGGCTGGTATGAGTGGCGGCCCAACGGCGAATTGGCATCGGGCAAGAAGGCGCCGAAGACGCCGTTCTACATGTTTGGCGGTGACGGCGAGATGCTGTTCATGGCGGGTTTGTGGTCGACGTGGCGACCGAAGGACGCTCCGGAGGATGCCGCTCCGCTGCTGAGCTGCACGATCATCACCACCGATTCCGCAGGCCCGCTGGCCGAAATTCACGACCGGATGCCGCTGACGATCAGCAAGGGCGACTGGGACCGCTGGCTCGACCCCGACGCCCCGATCGACGAGGGTCTGCTGCGCGGCCACGGCGACCTCGACCGCATCGAGATCCGCGAGGTGTCGCGGCTGGTGAACAGCATCCGCAACAACGGCCCGGAACTGATCGAGCCGGCCAAGCCTGAGCCCGAGCAGGCGACGCTGCTGTAGCCGTACCGTAGTTCACATTCATCGCATTTACCGCTCCAAACAATCGAAAATCAGCTCTTCGCGACGCGAATCACGATTAACATAATCGGCCGGGTCAATTGTCGGAGGAGTCGAGCATGTTCAGCGCGGTGAAACGGGTCTTGAGCTTTGAGATGACCGTCGCCGAATGGATCGGCACGGCCGCCATGCTCGCAGCGCCGTACCTGGCCATCGGCGTTCTGTGGTCGCTGACCGTTACCGGGTGGCCCGGCTCGATCGTGTGGTGGCCGGTTCAGTTGGTTTCCGCGGTGTGCACGGCATGACGCCCTCCGGCTGCCGCATCGACATCCGCCGGCGCACCGCGCGCTGGGATCCGGCCGCTGACGTCACGGCCGCCGAGGCCATGGATTTCTGGTCCTTCGCCGCCGGCCCCGCCAACGTGATCATGCAGTTGTCGTGGCCACAGGTGGGGCACGGAGTGGTCGAGAGCAAGGTGGATTCGGGCAACCTGCTGAAACATCCGTGGAAGCGGGCCAGGACGACGTTTCAATACCTCGCCGTGGCGATACTCGGGACGCAGGAGGACCGCGCCGCGTTCAGGGAGGCGGTCAACAGCTCTCATCGCCACGTCAAGTCCACCGCCGAAAGTCCCGTCAGCTACAACGCCTTCGATCGTGAACTCCAAATGTGGGTCGCAGCATGTCTTTTCGTCGGACTCGAGGACACCTACCAACTGTTGCGTGGTGAGATGACCGCCGAACAGGCCGAGCAGTTCTACCGATCGGCGTGGACACTGGGCACTACCTTGCAGGTCACCGAGGACCAGTGGCCACCTACCCGAGCGGACTTCGACATCTACTGGAATGACGCGTGCCTGCGGGTCGCGGTCGACGCGAAGGTCCGTGATTATCTGCAGGATCTGGTGAACCTTCGGATGATCAATCCGGTTCTCGCACTGCCGTTCCGGCCCCTGGTGAAGTTTCTCACCGTCGGTTTCCTGGCGCCGGTGTTCCGCGAGGCCATGGGATTGCGTTGGAGCGGATTCAAACAGCGCCAGTTCGAACGCTTGTTTCTGCTCGTGGCGTTCGTCAACCGGTTCGTCCCGGTCTTCATCCGACAAGGCGGCAGCTTCATCCTGCTGACCGATGTGCGCCGACGCATCCGAGCGCACCATTCGCTGGTGTGACGCCGTGCTGCGTCGAGTATTGAGCCGACGGGTGAGTGTCGAGGCGATGATCGAGTTCGCGATGTGGGCCGCGATTCCCTACCTCCTCATCGGTCTTGTGTTTGCATTCGTCGGCGCCGAGCACGTGCAACTCATCGAGACGCAGTTACAGACTGGGCTGCCTGCAGGCTCCGAGATCGCGGCCTTCCTACTCACCGCGCTTTTGTGGCCGGCTCAGCTGTTCGGCGTGGACGTCTGCATCGCTGCTCCATAGGCAAGGGCCCGAATCGAGTATGTGAATACGCACCTCGGTGCCCCAGGGCGGTGAGATTCTGACTTCACAACGCACGTCCAAAGCGTTGCGGATGGGGGCTCGCATGAAATGCAAGGGCGCTGTCATGCGCGGTATCGGGAGGGACTGGGAGATCGAGGAGATCACCCTCGACCCACCCCGCGATGGCGAGGTGTTGGTGAAGATGGCGGTCGCCGGGGTCTGCCATTCCGACGACCATTTCACCACCGGTGACATGGTTCCCACACCGGAGCTCGCCGCGATCATGGAGGCCTCCGGCGCACCGCCGCTGGACTACTTCCCTTTGCTCGGCGGTCATGAAGGTGCCGGCGTGGTCGCGGAGGTTGGTCCCGGTGTGCGGTCCGTGCAACCCGGTGATCGTGTCTCGTTCTCCTTCATCGCCGCGTGCGGGGCATGCCGATGGTGCGTGTCGGGCATGACGTATCTCTGCGACAACGGCGCAATGATGTTGGCCAAGGAGATGACGACCGACGGCACTCGTCGACGACACGTCGGTGACGAGGACCTCACCGCGATGACCCAACTCGGCACCTTCGCCGAATACGCCGTGCTGTCCGAGCACTCGGTAATCAAGATCGACGACTCGATATCCCTCGAGGCGGCGTCCCTGGTGTCGTGCGGCGTGACCACGGGCTGGGGCTCTGGAACCGTCGGCGTCGGAACGCAGCCCGGTGACACCGTGGTCATCGTCGGTACCGGCGGGGTTGGGATCAACGCCGTTCAGGGTGCCCGTGCTGCCGGCGCCAACGCAGTGGTCGCGGTGGACCCTGTTGATTTCAAAAGGGATACGGCGAAGTTCTTCGGTGCGACGGATACGAGTCCGTCCATCGAGGAAGCCACTGTCCTGGTGAAAGAGCTCACCAACGGGGTGATGGCCGAGCGGGTAGTGCTCACGCCGAGCGTGCTTCATGCCGAACTGTTGGCTCCCGCCTTGAGGCTGACCTGCAAGGGCGGTACCTGCCTGATGACCGCGGTCCCGAAGTTCGAAATAAACGTGGTGCCGATGTTGCTCGTCGACATGCTTCAGTCCTGCAAGACCCTTAAGGGGCTGATCTACGGAGGCATGAACCCACGCGCGAGCATGCCGATGCTGCTGTCGATGTACCGCAACGGCCATCTCAAGCTGGACGAGTTGATCACCCGGCGCTACCGGCTCGATCAGATCAACGAGGCCATCACCGACATGCGCGAAGGCCGCAACATCCGCGGCATCATCGAATTCGATTAAGACCCTGTGTATCCCGGCGGGTTGGGGGTATCGACCCACAGGTCGACGCCGAGTTCCCCACCGGGCACGCAGTCGTAGACCGAAAGGTCGGTGACGCCGGACTCCAGCAGGACGTCCTCGCACAGAAGGCTGTTGCCGGTGTACTCGCGGGAGGGCTTGTTGAGGACGACGTACGCGGCGTCGGCGTACACGTCGGGCTTGCGGGCCCGGCCCATCGCCTCGTCGCCGCCGAGCAGGTTCTGCACCGCGGCCGTCGCCACCAGCGTGCGCGGCCACAGTGTGTTGGACGCGATGCCGTCGTCGCGCAATTCCTCGGCCATCGCCAAGGCGCACAACGACATTCCGAACTTGGCCATCATGTACGCCGTCGGCGTCAGCCATTCCGGCTCCAGCCGGACCGGTGGCGATAACGTGAGGATGTGCGGGTTATCCCTGCCGATCATGTGCGGGATGCAGGCCTGCGAAACCGTGTACGTGCCGCGCACCTGGATGCCGTTCATCAGGTCGAAGCGCTTGAGCGGCACCTCTTTGATCGAACCGAGGTTGATCGCCGAGGCGTTATTCACGCAGATGTCGATGCCGCCGAACTGCTCGACGGTCTGCGCCACCGCCGATGTGACCGAATCCTCGTCGCGGATGTCGCCGACGATCGGCAGTGCCTGCCCGCCGGCCTCCTCTAGCTCCTTGGCCGCGGTGTACACCGTGCCGGGCAGCTTGGGGTGGGGCTCGGCGGTCTTGGCGATCAGCGCGATATTGGCGCCGTCGGCGGCGGCCCGCTTGGCGATCTCCAACCCGATGCCACGGCTGGCGCCGGAGATGAACATGGTCTTCCCAGAAAGCGACATGGGGTCACCCTATGTGGCGCGGATGTCGGCGGTGACCGCGTTGGTCAGCCGGATCAGGTCCTGCGGGTGGACCCCGACGTCCCAGCCGCGCTTGCCCGCGCTACACAGCACGCGATCCCAGCGCAGCGCCGATGCGTCGACGACGGTGGGCAGGGGCTTGCGCTGCCCGAACGGCGAGATGCCCCCGATGACGTAGCCGGTGGACCTTTCCGCTGCGGCCCGATCGGCCATCGTCGCCTTCGACACCCCCAGCGCTGCCGCGACGGCCTTCAGCGACAGCTTTGACGGCACCGGGATCACCGCGACTGCAAGACCCTTTGGCAGCGCGACGACGAGCGTCTTGAGCACCTGCTCCGGATCGACACCCTCGACCTGCGCTAACTCCTCGACAGCTTCCTCGCCGAACGACTCGTTGCGCGGGTCGTGGTGGTACTGAAGCACCTGGTGGGCGACCTCCGCGCTCGACAGGGCAGCGATCGCCGGGGTCGCAGCGCGCGCCATCGGCTCAGCGTAGTGCGGGAACAACAGTGCCTATCCGTGCTGTTATTCGGTGCAGTTCGGCCTGTGAACGGGTCGTGTCGGTTACAGCCTCTAGGATCGGAAGGAAGGGGTCTTTGGTGCCTGCCATTTTCCTGGAACGTCCGGTGGATATACCGGGCCTGTTTGGGGGCGCCGCAACGGAAGGGACGGTGTTCCCCACAATGACCGACATCGACGGGTCGGCGCCCGATACGGCGCCAGAGACGTCGGCACCCGACAGGGCCACCGAAAGCGACGCCGAGCTGACTGCGCGGTTCGAGCGCGATGCGATTCCGCTGCTCGACCAGCTCTACGGCGGTGCGCTGCGGATGACTCGCAACCCGGCGGACGCCGAGGACTTGTTGCAGGAAACCATGGTGAAGGCCTACGCCGGCTTCCGCTCGTTCCGTGAGGGAACCAATCTGAAGGCGTGGCTGTACCGGATTCTGACTAACACCTACATCAACAGCTACCGCAAGAAGCAGCGGCAACCCGCCGAATATCCGACCGAGGAGATCACCGACTGGCAGCTGGCTGCCAACGCGGAGCACACCTCAACCGGCCTGCGCTCGGCGGAGGTGGAGGCGCTGGAGGCGTTGCCCGACAGCGAGATCAAGGCAGCCCTGCAGGCGTTGCCGGAGGAATTCCGGATGGCGGTGTACTACGCCGACGTCGAAGGCTTCCCGTACAAGGAGATCGCCGAAATCATGGATACGCCGATCGGGACTGTGATGTCCCGGCTGCATCGCGGCCGACGTCAGCTCCGCACCCTGTTGGCCGACGTGGCCAGGGATCGCGGGTTCATTCGTGGCGAGCAGCAGCTGGACGCACCGGAGGAGGTGTCGTCATGAGCGACGAGCAATGGACCCCGCCGGTTGGGCCTGTCGACCCAGAACACCCCGAATGCGCGGCGGTGATCGCCGAGGTTTGGACGCTGC
This sequence comes from uncultured Actinomycetota bacterium, assembly GCA_963766465.1. GTDB lineage: Bacteria > Actinomycetota > Actinomycetes > Mycobacteriales > Mycobacteriaceae > Mycobacterium. The sequence continues at coordinate 55,480 of CAVXZT010000003.1, read as the reverse complement.
TCGACGGCGAATGCACGGCCGAGACCAGGGACAAGCTGAAGCATCATCTCGAAGAATGCCCGGCCTGCCTACGCCACTACGGCGTCGAGGAGCGGGTCAAGACACTCATCGCGAAGAAGTGCAGCGGTGAGAAGGTGCCAGAAGGGCTTCGCGAGCGGCTGCGGATCGAGATCAGCCGCACCACGATCATCCGTCGCGGCTAGCGCACCGACTTCGAACCGCAGTTTGGCCGCTTTCCATGGTTGGCCTTGGAGTGCTTACGGTCGCGCTTCTTGCGGCCACGCTTGGCCATGATGTTCCTCCGTGTGGTTCAGGGGGTTTGTGTGGCCCGTAATCCTGCGGGCGTTCGCTACATTCTCTCACGGCCCGCCGACAGCCCCGTCCACCCGGTGTTGTGGTTCGATAGGAGCCGGTAAAGCAGCAGGAGCCGGAACGCCGGCGACATGGGACTCCAGACGAAGTGGGGTGAAGATGGCCGAGGATGTTCGCGCCGAGATCGTGGCCAGTGTGCTCGAAGTCGTGGTTCACGAGGGCGATCAGATCGGCGAGGGCGACACCCTGGTGCTGCTGGAGTCGATGAAGATGGAGATCCCGGTGCTGGCCGAAGTGGCGGGCACTGTGAGCAAGGTGAGTGTGTCCGTTGGCGACGTCATCCAGGCCGGCGACCTCATCGCGGTGATCAGCTGACGGCCCGAACCGCCGGACGCGCCGCGGGAGTCGGAGCCGATGTCGACCCTCGGTGATCTGCTCGCCGAACACACGGTCCTGCCCGGCAACGCCGTCGACCACCTGCATGCCGTGGTGGGAGAGTGGCAGCTGCTGGCGGACCTGTCCTTCGCCGATTACCTGATGTGGGTGCGCCGCGACGATGGCGCGCTGGTGTGTGTCGCGCAGGTCCGTCCGAACACCGCGCCGACGGTGCTGTTGGCCGATGCTGTGGGCACCAGGAATCCAGCCGACGAGATGCCGTTGGTGACCGACGCCTTCAATTCCGGCGCCATCGGCAGGCAAAGCCCTGCGGGACAACAGGATTCGCTCGGCCTCAACGTCGAAGCAGTTCCCGTGCGCTACAACAATGATGTAGTGGCGGTGCTGACGCATCAGACCGCCCTTGCCGCTCGCAAGGCCAGCCCGCTGGAAACCGCTTATCTGGACTGCGCAGGCGATCTGCTCCACATGCTGTCGGAAGCCACCTTCCCCAACGTCGGAGATCTGGCCATGTCGCGGTCCAGCCCCCGCGTCGGCGACGGGTTCATCCGCCTCGACGAGACGGGCGGAGTTGTGTTCGCCAGCCCGAACGCGATCTCGGCCTACCACCGGATGGGGCTGCCCTCCGAATTGGAGGGGCACAACCTGGTGACGATCACCAGGCCGTTGATCTCCGACCCGTTCGAGGCGCAGGAACTGGCCAACCACGTCCGCGACTCGCTGGCCGGTGGGTCGAGCATGCGCATGGAGGTCGACGCCGGGGGAGCGGCCGTTCTACTGCGTACGCTGCCTTTGGTGGTGCACGGCAAGGCTGTTGGTGCGGCCGTGCTCATTCGGGATGTCACCGAGGTCAAGCGCCGCGACCGGGCTTTGCTTTCCAAGGATGCGACCATCCGCGAGATCCACCACCGGGTTAAGAACAATCTGCAGACCGTCGCCGCACTGCTGCGCCTGCAGGCCCGGCGTACCAACAACGCCGAGGGCCGTGAGGCGCTGATCGAATCCGTGCGACGGGTATCGTCGATCGCGCTGGTGCACGACGCGCTGTCGATGTCGGTGGACGAGGAGGTCAACCTCGACGAGGTGGTCGACCGGATTCTGCCGATCATGAATGACGTTGCGACAGTGGACACCCCGATCCGCATTAACCGGCTCGGTGACCTCGGCGTGCTGGACGCCGACCGTGCCACCGCGTTGATCATGGTGATCACCGAGTTGGTTCAGAACGCGATCGAGCACGCATTCGACACCACCACCCAGCAGGGTTGCGTGACCATCCGCGCGGAACGGTCAGCGCGCTGGCTCGACGTGGTTGTTCACGACGACGGGAGAGGGTTGCCCGACGGATTCAGCCTGGAGAAGTCGGACCGGCTGGGCCTGCAGATCGTGCGGACGCTGGTGTCAGCCGAGCTGGACGGTTCGCTGGGCATGCACGACGTGCCCACCGGCGGGACGGACGTGGTGCTGCGGGTGCCAATCGGCCGCAAGGCGCGCCTAGCCCAGTAGCCGCACAGAGCGGTCAGGCGTTTGTCGGCGAATTCACAAATTGACGTTTATGTGACGCAATTCGCAAGAAATTGCATTTGCACACAGTTACGGCCCCGGCAAATTTGCCGGGGCCGTAGCCGAATTCGAAAGCTGTGTTGCGGTTAGACCCCGCTACGAGCCTTGGTGCGGGCGTTGCGCCGCTTGAGTGCGCGCCGCTCGTCTTCGCTCATGCCGCCCCACACGCCGGCGTCCTGGCCCGAATCCAACGCCCAGGTGAGGCAGTCGGTCGTCACCGGACAGCGGTTGCAGACGAGCTTCGCGTCAGCGATCTGGGCGAGTGCCGGGCCGCTGTTTCCCACCGGGAAGAACAGTTCCGGATCCTCGTCGCGACAGACCGCCTTGTGGCGCCAATCCATAGTTCTTATCTCCTCACTATGTGCGCAGCAGGGCGCACGAGCTTTTCTTCGGCTGTTAACGCGTGCATACGAAATGTTTCTGCACTGTTGCATCCGAGTTTTTCACAGGCTGAACAGATGTCAATAGAACTCAGTTCACACGTGGGCAATCTCACTAGCGAGGCCTGCCTCGCAGACCACTTACCCGTTTGTACTACACTCAACCTACTTGCGCCCTGAATTCACCCTGTGAATGCTGTTAATGCAGGTCAGACGGGTTCTATGCTGGGCGGTGCGACCACGGCCAGCGCATCGGGAACCGCTTTGAACGTCATCGTCTCGCGCGGACCCAAGAAATCACCGTCGATCTGACACGCGACAGGCGCGTCGCTCGTCACCGTCAGCCATGGCAGGTCGTCGTCGCGGATCAGGTGCCTCGCCTTGATATCCGGTGTCTTCGACAACATCCGTCTCACCAGTCCCAAATTGGCCCAGACGTTCATGCTGGTGATCGCGAACACGCCAAGGCCGGTCTCGAATGTGGTGGTGGGGTTCGTCCACACGGGCCGGGCGTTGGCGTATGTCCATGGACTCGAGTTCGACACGAACGCGAAATGAACACCGGGTACGGGCTCGCGGTCGGGCAGGTGCAGCGTCAACGACGGCTCTCTGCGCGCATTGGCGAGCATCTCGCGCACGGCTACGCGGATGTATCGCGAGGCCGTCACTTTGCGGCCCTTGTCGCGTTGCGCCTCGACCGCGGCCACCACGTCGCCGTCAACTCCCATCCCCGCCGTGAATACACACCAGCGTTCGCGGCAGTCCATTAGTCCGATGCGGCGCCAAGACTTGCGACGCCGGTAATCAGAAAGCAGGTCCACGAGCTGGTTGGTCGCCTCGATCGGGTCGGGGCTGATGCCGAGCGCGCGGGCGAACACATTGGCGGAGCCGCCTGGCACCACCCCGACGGCCGGGGCTGGGCCGCCGGGGCCACTCTCACCGAGGATCCCGTTGACGACCTCGTTCACCGTGCCGTCGCCGCCGTGCACGATCACCACGTCGACGCCCTCGCGGGCCGCGTCGCGGCCGATCTCGACGGCGTGTCCGCGGTGGTCGGTGTGGACGACGGTCAGTTTGACGCGGCTCTCGAGCGCATGCGCAAGGAGATCGCGGCCCGCCGGGGTCGTCGACGTCGCGTTCGGGTTCACAATCAGCACGGCGCGCACAGAGATTGACCCTATCTAAAAGGGCAGAGTGAACCTCTACGCTCGACGGCATGACCGTTCCCTCGCCGGCAACCGTTCGCCAGGCCGCCGTCGTGGTGTCACTTGAGGGCGCCGCGCTGGTTGCGGTCGCAGCGGTTCTGGTCGTGCGTCACCTGGCGGGCGCCGAGGACCAGCCGTGGCTCAGCGGGTACGGCACCGCCGGCTGGTTCGTTCTCATGGGCTCGGCGGTCCTTGCCGCGGGCTGGGCGTTGTGGACCGGTCGGCGATGGGGCCGTGGGATCGCTGTCTTCGCGCAGCTTCTGCTGTTGCCGGTGGCCTGGTACATGGCCGTCGGTTCACAGCAATGGCTCTACGGCATACCGATCGCGGCCGTTGCGTTGGCGACGCTGGTGCTGCTGTTCAGCCCGTCCGCGCTGCAATGGCTTGGGACTCAGGATTCGGCGAGCGCCGACAGCTCAGGGCCCGACACCCGGTAGGTGATCCACTCGGTCTGGGGCCGCCCCCCGACGGCGTCATACAGTGCGATCGCGTCGGTGTTCCAATCCAGCACTGCCCACGACAGCCTCGTGTATCCGCCGTTGACGCATTCCTTGGCCAAAGTGGCAAGCATCTTGCGGGCTAGTCCGCGGCGGCGGAACTGCGGGCGCACATACAGATCCTCCAGGTAGATGCCGGCCACGCCGTCCCAGGTGGAAAAGTTGCGGAACCACAACGCGCCCGCCGCGGCTTTACCGTCCACTTCCGCGATGTGCCCGTACACCGTTGGGTGATCGCCGAAAAGTGCTTCGCGCAACTGGGTTTCGGTAACGGTGCAGTCCGCGCTGGCCCGCTCGAACTCGGCCAGTTCGTGAATCATCGCGGCCAGTTCGGTCTCATCGCCCGGCTGGGCGAGGCGGATGACCTCACTCATGCGTCGACTCCCTCATGACCAAACTCCCAGCGCCGACAGGATCGTGTTGAATTTCGTTGTGGTTTCCGCGACTTCGTCGTCGGGATCGGATTCGGCGACGATGCCGCCGCCCGCGTGCGCGTCAGCGGTGCGGCGATCGGCCGACAGCTGTGCGCAGCGGATCGACACCACCCACCGGCCGTCGCCGCGCTGGTCGCACCACCCGACCGTGCCGGCATAGAAGCCTCGGTCGCCCTCCAACTCGTTGATCAGTTCCGCGGCCGCCGTCGCAGGGACACCGCCCACCGCAGGGGTGGGGTGTAGGGCGATCGCTAAATCCAATGCGGTGGTGGACTTTTCGCGTAACTTCCCGGTGATGGGCGTGTACAGGTGCCATACCGCCGATGTCTTGCTCAGCTGCGGTTCCTCTGCAATCTGCAGATCGATACACAACGGGTCCAATGCCTCGCGCATCGCATCGACCACCAATTGGTGCTCGTGACGGTTCTTGGCGGATGCGGCCAGTGCGGCGCCGCTGGCCTCGTCGGCGTCCGGATCAGCGAGCCGCGGCGCCGATCCCGCAAACGGGCGGCAGGTCACCTGATCGCCGTGCCGCGCAACGAGCAGCTCGGGGCTCGCGCCGACCAGTGCGCTGCCGGAGTATCCGCCCCCCGCCGGCGTGAGGTCGGCAAGATACGCGTTGGCCGCGGTGTCGTTGGCGACGAGCCGATGCACGATGGTGCGGGCATCCAGCGGTCCCTCGGCCGCCAGCCGCAGCGCCCTTGCCAGCACCACCTTGTGCAGGCCGCTGGCCGGGTCTCGTAGCCGGTGCAATGCCGCGCCGATCCGTGCTCGGTGCTCTTCGGGGTCGGGAATTGTCTGCGCAATCCGAACGATCGGCAGCTCGCGAAGCGGCCAGTCGGGCAAGGTCTCGGTGAACTGCACCGATTGGGGACGGATCAGCGCAGCGGGTTTTGACAAGTCGAAAGGCAAGGCTCCCAGGACAATTGGAGAGCTGTGCGACGCAAGTGCGGCCCGTGCGTCGGCCAGTCGGGGGAACGCGGTGTGCACGCCTTCGGCAATCACCGCGCCCGTACGGCCGGCGAGAACGAAGGCGGGTTCGCGCGTCACGTCGGCAGGCACGGGTGGCGGTGCCCCGTCAGTCCCAGCGCGCTGAGTTGGCGCTCACCGTGTTCGAAGCCGCACACCGCGATCGACGCGGCCGCCATCGAGAACCTGATCCCCTCGGAAATCTCGAGCTCGACCCAGCGAGTCACCAGTGCGCGCGAGAAGTGTCCGTGCCCGACGAACAGGACATCGCGGGACTCCATGTGCTCCAGTGCGAAGGCGATCGCCTGGTCGGCCCGGTCGCTGACCTGCTGCAGGCTTTCGCCGCCTGGGCAACCGTCTGTCCACACGAGCCAGTCGGGGACTGTGTGCCTGATCTGCTGGGTGGTCAGGCCCTCGTAGTCGCCGTAATCCCATTCGGCCAGAAGGGGAGACACCTCGTCGACGGTCAAGCCGGCCAATTCGGCGGTGACCAGCGCACGCTGGCGCGGGCTCACCACCACCAACGGGTTGTCGAGGCGCAGCACTGCGAGCGCGTCGGCGGCCAGCTTGGCCTGCTCCCGCCCGGTCTCGGTCAGGTCGAGTTCGGTCCGACCGGTATGCCGGCCGGACTTCGACCACTCCGTCTCGCCGTGACGAAGTAGTAGCAGCCGGTGCTGCAGAAGGCCCACGCGGACTGATTCTGCCCCACGGCCCGTCGATGTCGAGGTACCCGTGCAACGATGAACACCGTGACGCGGGTACTTGCGGTCGCCAATCAAAAGGGTGGGGTTGCCAAAACGACGACGGTTGCGTCGTTGGGGGCGGCAATGGAGGAGAAGGGTAGACGGGTGCTGCTCGTCGACCTTGACCCACAAGGGTGTTTGACGTTCTCCCTCGGCCAGGACCCCGACAAGCTGAGTGTGTCCATCCACGACGTGCTGTTGGGCGAGGTGGAGCCGGACGCGGCGCTGGTGGACACGTCGGAGGGGATGACGCTCCTGCCTGCCAACATCGACCTGGCAGGCGCCGAGGCGATGCTGCTGATGCGGGCCGGTCGCGAGTATGCGCTCAAACGCGCGCTGGCCAAGATTGGCGGCAAGTTCGACGTCGTGATCATCGACTGCCCGCCGTCGCTTGGGGTGCTCACCCTCAACGGGCTGACCGCGGCCGACGACGTGATCGTGCCGCTGCAGTGCGAAACGTTGGCGCACCGCGGCGTCGGCCAGTTTCTGCGCACGATCACCGACGTACAGCAGATCACCAACTCCGACCTGAAACTGCTCGGCGCGCTGCCCACGCTGTACGACTCGCGCACCACCCACAGCCGCGACGTGCTGCTCGACGTCGCCGACCGCTACGACATGCCGGTGCTGGCGCCGCCGATCCCGCGAACCGTGCGGTTCGCCGAGGCCAGCGCTTCAGGCGCGTCGGTGCTGGCAGGCAGGAAGAACAAAGGTGCGCAGGCCTATCGCGAACTGGCCACCGCGCTGCTCAAGCACTGGAAGAACGGCAAGGCACTGTCGACGTTCGCACCGGAGCTCTAATCGGCGACCTAACTTGTTGAGCGATCGCCCAACCGAGCGATCGCCCAACCGTTAGGGTGCCTAGCATGTTTTTGAGCAGCCTCGCTGACCAGCCGATACGGGTTCACCGCCAGGCATGAGCAATACACACGTCGGCGCGCACCCGATGATTCCCCGCTTCATCCGCCTGTTCTCGGTGCCCATTTTTCTCGGGTGGATCGCGATCGTCGTCCTCCTCAATGTCGTCGTCCCGCAGCTCGAGGTGGTCGGCGAGGCGCACGCGACGTCGTTAGCGCCCAGCGATGCACCGTCAATGCAGGCGATGCAGCGCATCGGCAAGGACTTCAAGGAGTTCGACTCCAACAGCTCGGCGATGATTGTGCTGGAAGGCGACCAGCCTCTGGGCGACGCCGCGCACAAGTACTACGACGGCCTGATCGACAAGCTGGAGGCCGATAAGAAGCACGTCGAACACATCCAGGACTTCTGGGGCGATCCGCTGACCGCCTCCGGAGCGCAGAGCGGCGACGGCAAGGCCGCCTACGTGCAGGTCTACCTCGCGGGAAACCAGGGCGAGAGCCTTGCGAACGAGTCTGTGCAAGCCGTCCGCAGCATCATCGATGAGACGCCGCCACCTCCAGGTCTTTACGCCTACGTCACCGGCCCCACACCGCTCAGCAACGACCAGCATCACGCCGGCGACAAGAGCGTCAAAGTCATCACTGCGCTCACTATCGGCGTGATCTTCGTGATGCTGCTGTTCGTCTATCGCTCGATCGTCACGGTGCTGCTCGTCTTGGTGATGATGTTCATCGAGCTGTCTGCCGCGCGGGCAATCGTTGCGGCCCTTGGCTATTACGACCTGATCGGGCTGTCGACGTTCGCTGTCAACCTGCTCACCACCCTGGCCATCGCGGCAAGTACCGACTATGCGATCTTTCTCCTCGGCCGCTATCACGAGGCACGTCAAAACGGCGAGGATCGCGAAACCGCCTTCTACACCATGTATCACGGCACTGCCCACGTCATTCTGGGGTCGGGGCTGACGATCGCGGGCGCCACGTTCTGCCTGCACTTCACGAGGCTGCCGTACTTCCAGACGCTTGGCGTTCCGTTGGCGGTCGGAATGCTCGTCGCCGTCGCCGCGGCGCTGACCATGGCACCCGCGCTGCTGACCATCTGCAGTCGCTTCGGGCTGTTCGATCCGAAACGGAAGATGCAGACGCGTGGTTGGCGCCGCATCGGCACCGCCGTGGTGCGATGGCCGGGACCGATCCTCGCAGTGTCAGTGGCCCTCACGTTGATCGGTCTGCTGGCCGTTCCGACGTACAAGCCCGCCTACAACGACCGCCGTTATCTGCCGCCGGATATCCCCGCCAATGTCGGCTATGCGGCCGCGGACCGTCACTTCCCACAAGCCCGGATGAATCCGGAGATGCTCCTTGTCGAGACCGATCACGATGTGCGCAACCCGGCCGACATGTTGGTGATCGAGCGAATTGCCAGGGCAATCGCCCACACTCCTGGGGTTGGCCGGGTGCAGGCCATCACCAGACCGCGGGGAGTTCCGATCGAGCACACGTCGATCCCGTTCTTGCTCAGTGCGCAAGGCACCACTCAGCAGATGAACCAGGACTACATGGACAACGTCATGGCCAACATGCTCAAGCAGGCCAACGACATGCAGACATCCATCGACACGTTGCAGCAGATGCAGAACATCACCGTCCAGATGGCGGCCACCACTCACAGCATGGTCACGAAGATGAAGGACACCGTTGTCGACCTGAACCAATTACGGGACAACATCGCCGATTTCGATGACTTCTTCCGGCCCATGCGCAACTACCTCTATTGGGAGCCGCACTGCTTCGACATCCCGGTCTGTTGGTCGATCAGGTCTGTCTTCGACACCCTCGACGGCGTAGACACGATGTCCGACGACCTCCAATATCTGCTGCCGGACCTGGAACGCCTCGACACCCTCATGCCGCAACTCGTCGCGGTAATGCCCGCACAGATCGCGACGATGAAGAGCATGCAGCACATCACGCTGACGATGTATCAGAGCCAGAAGAGCCAGCAGGACCAGCAAAAGGCCATGCAGGAGAACCAGGGCGCGATGGGTCAGGCGTTCGATGCGTCCAAGAATGACGACTCGTTCTACATGCCGCCGGAAGTCTTCGACAACGCGGACTTCAAACGAGGCTTGAAGATGTTCGTGTCACCGGACGGACATGCCGTGCGGTTCATCATCTCTCACGAGGGTGATCCCGCGACCGCCGAGGGCATCAACCTGATCCCGCAGATCAAGAGCGCGGCCTTCGAGGCCATCAAGGGCACGCCGATGGAGGGCTCGAAGATCTATATGGCGGGCACCGCGTCCACGTACAAGGACATGCAAGAGGGTTCGAACTGGGACCTTCTGGTCGCCGGAATCGCTTCGCTCTGTTTGATTTTCATCATCATGCTGTTGCTGACTCGCGCGGTGGTCGCCTCGGCGGTCATCGTCGGCACGGTGCTGTTATCGCTCGGCACATCCTTCGGCCTATCGGTGCTGATCTGGGAACATATCCTCGGCAAGCCGCTGCATTGGCTTGTGCTCGCGATGTCGGTAATCATCCTGCTGGCGGTGGGATCCGACTACAACCTGTTGTTGGTGTCCAGGTTCAAGGAGGAGATCCACGCCGGCATCAACACCGGCATCATCCGATCGATGGCGGGCACGGGAGCCGTGGTGACGTCGGCCGGTCTGGTGTTCGCGTTCACGATGATGTCGATGATGGTCAGCAGTCTCGTCGTTGCGGGACAGGTGGGCAGCACGATTGGAATCGGCCTGCTGTTCGACACATTGATCATCAGGGCGTTCATGACGCCGTCGATTGCAGCGGCGATGGGACGGTGGTTCTGGTGGCCGCAGAACGTGCGAACCAGGCCCATGCCCGCGCCACGGTCGACACCGGCACAGCGCCAGGAGGCGACTGCACAGCTTTAGCCCAGCGCGACGAGTTCGTCGCCGCGCTGCTCCAGGATCGTCGAGCCCGCAACCGCAGGAACCACTGCTGCGGTACTCGGCGGCCTTTGCACCGGAATGTGTGCGACGCCGTTGCCGGTGGCCGGGTCGAACACGTCGTAGCCCCCGGTGACGGGAACGAGCAACCGCCCGGCCATCATGGTCGCCGGACCCAACGGAATATTGCTGCCCGATGCGGTGACTGTGTAACGGTAGCGAAGTCCGTTGGCGGAGAACACCATTACAGAATCACCGGTCCACCACGTGATCAGATCACCGGCGCGCGAAAAGGTCGCGTTCGGTGACGGCGGCTTGGGCACCAATGAGCTCGCGACGGTTGTGCCGGTCTCGTCGACGATGTTGACCGCCGGCTTCGGGGTTGGCACGTAGACGGCCGTCGTCGTATCGGATACCGCGATGACGCGGGCGTCGGAATCGTCGACGACGCCGGGCTGCGGCACGTTTTTCAGAGTGGGCTCGTCTTCCTCGTCGGCGGGCCGCAGCAGTGTCAGTCGCAGGTCATCCTGTTTGGGGCAGGCCTCCAGCACCGAAACAGCAACCGAACTCGCCTCCGCCGACACCAGCCGGCACACCGGTGACGCGGGCGTGCCCGGCTTGATCTTGGCGTCGAGTGCGCCGTACGACATCATGCGGACCATGTCGGACCGCCACATCTCCAGTCGGCTGTCCCCGGCCGACAGCACAGTGGTGCCATCGGCGGACAGCCGGACTTCCGGGTCGGCGTAACTGCTGCGGCTGGGCCCGCGCCTTCCGGTTTTGGCGTCGATCGTGCTGACCTGCCCGCACCCGCGGACATCCGGATACACCGCGACGGCGTAGCTGTAGACGTACGTGACGCCGCACAGCTCGAGGTCACGCGCGTAGCTCCACAAAGTGTTTCCGGTGGCGGGGTCGCGGCCGTCGACCACGCGACCGTCACCGGTGACAACGGTGCCCGCCACCACCAGCGGTGTGGTGGTCTTCGGGCTCGGCGCAGTCCACAGCTGTCGCAGTGAACGTGGCACCGCCTTGGCAGGGGTCAGGTTGGGCACGGGTGTCGCGGCGGGTCGACTGTTCGTGGCCCTGGCGTCACTGGTCCACCAGACAAGGGCGGCGACGAGGGCGACTACTGCGGCGATCACCACGGCCGCGACCACGTCGCCCTTGGTGCGGCGTTCGGGTTTGACCATCCGTCAGAAGGAGCCTCGGTTAGCCGGCGCTGGCCGCGGTCTTGCGCGGGCGACGGCGACGACGGCGCGGGGCGGAGTGCGATGCTTCCGCGCCATCGGCGGTGGCGTCGTCCTTGGTGGGTGCGCTCTGCTCGGTCGTCCCCTCGGGGTGCCCGGTGGTCTGGCCACCGCGAGTGCGCCTGCGGTTGCGGGTCCGGTTGCGGGCGGGCCGCTCGGCGGCCTTTTCGGACTTGTCGGCCGGCGCGCGCTTGGCATGCGTCCTACGAGGTTCGCCGATGGTGCCCTTGGCGTCGCTCGGGATGTCCAGCTCTTCATAGATGTGCGGTGAGCTGGAGTACGTCTCGGCGGGGGCGGGGCAGCCGAGGCCCAGCGCCTTGTCGATCATTTCCCACCGAGTCAACTCGTCCCAGTCCACCAAGGTGACCGCGATACCGGTTTTGCCTGCGCGCCCGGTACGTCCGATGCGGTGCACGTAGGCCTGCTCGTCCTCGGGGATCTGGTAGTTGATCACGTGGGTGATGTCGTCGATGTCGATGCCTCGGGCGGCGACATCGGTGGCCACTAGCACGTCGACATCGCCGGTCCGGAACGACTTCAGCGCCTTCTCGCGCGCGGCTTGGCCGAGATCGCCGTGCACGGCACCGACCTTGAAGCCGCGTTCGGCCAGCTCGTCGGCGACCTTCTGCGCGGTGCGCTTGGTCCGGGTGAAAACCATCGTTGCCCCGCGGCCGTTGGCCTGAAGCACCCGAGTGACCAGTTCCACCTTGTCCAGCGCATGGGCGCGGTAGACAAACTGCTCGGTGGTGGCGTGCACCGCCGACGAGCTCGGCGCCTCCGCCCGGATATGGGTGGGCTGGTTCATGAACGTGCGGGCCAGCGTGATGATCGGATCCGGCATGGTCGCCGAGAACAGCATCGCCTGCCGTTCGTCGGGGATCTGGCGCAGGATGCGCTCGATGTCGGGTAGGAAGCCGAGGTCGAGCATTTCGTCGGCCTCGTCGAGCACCAGCATCGACAACCCGCCGAGCTTCAGGTGGCCCTGCTGGGCCAGGTCGAGCAGGCGGCCGGGGGTGCCGACGACGACGTCGACGCCCTTGGCCAGCGCCTCGATCTGCGGCTCGTAGGGCCTGCCGCCGTAGATGGACGTGACGGTCAGCTTGCGATCGCCGGCCTTGAGATGTTTAGCCGCGGTCGTGAGGTCACCGTGCACCTGGATGCACAGCTCGCGGGTCGGGACGACCACGAGCGCCCGCGGGATCCCGCTCAGCTCACGATCGGGGTCGGTGGTGATTCGCTGCAGCATCGGCACGCCGAACGCATAGGTCTTGCCCATGCCGGTGCGTGCCTGTCCGATCAGGTCGTCGCCTGCAAGCGCCATCGGCAACGTCAGTTCTTGGATAGCAAACGGATGTGTAATGCCTTGCTCGCCTAGTGCGCGAACAATTTCGTCGCGAACTCCGAGTTCAGCAAATGTTGAGTTGAGATGCGTCATACGCGGGCCGGATAGCCTTTCAATTGTCAATCCTCATGGCGTCAACGCGCGCACGAGTTTGACGAAAAGCGTCGCGGGGCCCTGCGCTGAGGTAGGCGGGCCGACTGCGTGCACGCACATTTCTTAGGTAGCGGCGGTGTCGTATCAGTCTCTTCGGTGCCACTGCCTACGTCCATGATAACCGACAGGGTTTGCCCAGCAGTCCCTGCGCCTGTCGCCGTCTACAGTTGGGCCATGAATTCGACGCCGCCCGCGCCCTCTCCTGAGCAGACCTCCATCGGGCGTTTGGGTCGACCATCCCGGCGTCAATGAACTGTTCGCACTGCTGGCCTACGGCGAGGTGGCGGCGTTCTACCGGCTCACCGAGGAGGCGCGGATGGCGCCGAACCTGCGGGGCCGAATCAACATGGCCAGCATGGCCGCCGCTGAGATGAACCACTACGAAGTGCTCCGGGATGCGTTGGAGCACAGAGGTGTCGACGTGGTGCCCGCGATGACGAAGTACGCGTCGGCGCTGGAGAATTACCACCGGCTGACCACACCGAGCACCTGGCTGGAAGCGCTGGTGAAGACTTACGTCGGTGACGCACTTGCCGCCGACTTCTACCTGGAGATCGCCGACTCGCTGCCCGACGAGGTAGCCGATGTGGTGCGCGCGGCGCTGGCCGAGACCGGCCACTCGCAGTTCGTGGTGGCCGAGGTGCAGGCCGCGGTGACGGCGAGCGATAAGCAGCGCCACCGGCTGGCGCTGTGGTCGCGACGACTGCTCGGCGAGGCCATCACTCAGGCCCAATATGTGCTCGCCGACCATGACGAACTCGTCGACCTTGTGATGACGAGCGGCGAGGGCCTGACCCAGATGACCGAGTTCTTCGACCGGCTCCAGCACACGCACAGCACCCGCATGCACGAGCTCGGCCTGGCCTGAGCTACCTAGCCCCGCCTACTTGGTGCAGTTCGCGATCATCGTGTTGTTGGTCTGCACGGCGACCGCAGCGCCTCCCGCGTCGGTGATGCTGCAGTTCAACTGACCCGCCACGCTGGTCGCGGTGACCGAGCTGAGCGTCACACCCGGATCAAGCACGACCGTCTTGTTCCATGGCAGCGCCACGTTCACGTCGGTCTGCAGTGCGCCTTGCGCATCGGTGTAGATCACCGTCACCAGGTCGATGAGGTTGCGGCTGCCGGTCACGTGGTACGTGATCGTGCTGGGCGCCGGCGGCGGTGCCGCCACGGTCGGTGCGTCGCTGGGCGGGGCGCTCGCGGTCGGCGTCACGGTGGTCACCGTTTCGGGCGTCAGCGCGCCCGCCGGCGGGCGCGCCGCGGTGGAGACCGAGGGAGCCGATGTGGTGGCGGCCGGCTGGCTGGTGGTGGCAGGTGGAGCGACGGTGGTCGACACGGAGCCGCTGTCGCCACCTCCGAGGATGACCACCGTGCAGATCACCGCGACGAGCAGAATCGCGCCTGCGACGCCTGCGATCCAGATCCATCGCCGATCGATCGGCTCGTAGTACTCCTCGATATCCGCGAAGTCGTCGTACTCCTCGAGGCCGTCATAGTCGTAGCGCTCGCGGTCGAGGTCGACCGTTTCGCTCCCGTCGTCCCCGTGGCTGGGAATGCGTTCGGTCGGGCTCAAGGAATACGGTGAATGTGCGGTATAAGGCCTGTTCATGCAGCTATCCCGATCGTTTTCGACTGATGCCGGGCCTGATGCTATCGGGACTTCTGTGACGAATGAGGTTGACGCGCTCGGGCTTTGATCACGGTCCGGACTCGGTTCGGTCGAGAATTCGCGCGAGCCGGGTTCGCTAACCGCGTAGTGCCCGGCGCGGCGCCACACCGCAGGCGTCCACTAGCCTTCATGGCGAGAACATCCGAACGGAAAGGGTTCAGCGTGGAGGTCAAGATCGGTGTCACGGACAGCCCACGCGAGCTGATCTTCAACAGCGCGCAGACACCCAGCGAGGTGGAGAAGTTGATCACCGATGCGCTGAGCAAGGATTCTGGCGTCGTGACCCTGACCGACGAGAAGGGCCGCCGATTCCTTGTGCAGGCGGCGAAGATCGCCTACGTCGAAATCGGCGCCGCCGATGTGCGCCGGGTCGGTTTCGGTGTTGGTGCCGTCGGCTCGGAGGCCGTCAAGACCGGGTAAGCGGCACGTGGGACAGCCCGCCCCAGATGAACAGCACCGTGCCCTCCACCGCGTCGTCCTTGGAGATCGGCCGGTCGTTGTTCAGCCAGTAGCGGGCTGAATCCACGCTGATGGCCACCAGGCCGACCGCGATCATCCTGGCCCGGTGGGGTTCTAGTCCCGAGTCATGACTAATCAGATCGAACACGGCGTCGGTGCACGCCTCGGTGGCCACCTTGACCTGCGCGGACACCTGCGGTTCGGTCACATAGTCGTTCTCGAAGATCAGCCGGTACCCCTGGCTGTCGTGCTCGATGAAGTCGAAGAAGGCGTCCACGGCGGCTCGCACCCGCTGCCGGTTGTCGGTCGTGGTGCGCAGCGCCTGGCGCACGCCTGAAACGAGATTGTCGGCGTGCCGTTGCAGCACGGCGAGGTAGAGCTCAAGCTTGGACGTAAAGTGTTGGTAGAGAACAGGTTTACTCACACCCGCACGGTCGGCGATCTCGTCCATGCCGGCGGCGTGGTAGCCACGGTCGACGAAAACCTCGCTCGCAGCAGCGAGTAGCTGACCGCGGCGCTCGTCGCGGGGCAGTCGGTTTCCACGCCGACCCGCGCCCGTGCCGACGCCGGTCACCGCGCCACCGCTGGCGGGTTTGTCACCCCTCCTTGCGGCGGTGTTGGCGAGATCGCTCATCACGTCCTTCGTCTTGATGGGTTTCGCAACGACATTACTACCGTTGCCAGGGACAGCGCGGATGCACGCCGCTGCGCGATGGCGGTGGCGCGCCGGAAGTGCAAGCGCAGCAGACTGTGCCATCCTGTTTCGGTGACCTACGACCCGGAGCGTCGCGGGGGCGGTCGCGTGCCCGTGCTGCGTGACGAGTGGCGAGAGCCACTGCGCGCTCAGCGCGACCCGCTGGCGGAGAGTCCCGGCCGGGCCAGGTCCAATCGAGACGAGCATCGGCGCCTGCGCAAGCAGTCGTGGCTGGGCCACTTCATTTCCACTTACGGCTGGCGCGCTTACGCGCTGCCGGTGCTGATCGCCCTGACCGGCGTCGTGGTCTACCAGACCATCACCGGGACCAGTGCGCCCGCACCCAAGGAGGCCGAGGGGCCGGTGCAGGGCCCTCCGACCATCGGAGTCGCCAGCACGCAGATCATCGGAGCGCCGCCGAAAGGGCTCACACAGTTCGACGTCAACCTGCCGACCGGGATACTGCCCGAGGGTGGCCCTTACACCGAGGCCGGCGCCAAGACTTGGCACATCGTGCCGGGCACCACACCGAAGGTCGGCGAGGGCACGGCCAAGGTGTTCACCTACACGATCGAGGTCGAAGACGGCGTCGACACCACCACGTTCGGCGGCGACGACGGATTTGCCCGGATGGTCAGCGAAACGCTGGCCAATCCCAAGAGCTGGACGCACAACCCCCAGTTCGGATTCACCCGGGTCGACAGCGGCGAGCCCGACTTCCGAGTGTCGCTGAGCTCGCCGATGACTGTGCGGGAGGGCTGCGGCTACGACATCCAGCTCGAGGCGTCCTGCTACAACCCGGCCTACACGGATAGCCAGCCTCGCGTCTTCATCAACGAGGCCCGCTGGGTGCGCGGCGCGGTGCCGTTCCAGGGCGACGTCGGCTCGTACCGGCAATACCTGATCAACCACGAGGTAGGCCACGCGATCGGCTATCAGCGCCACGAGCCATGCGGGTCCAACGGTGAGCTCGCGCCGGTGATGATGCAGCAGACGTTCTCGACCAACAACAACGACGCCGCCCGTTTCGACCCGGAGTCGGTCAAACCCGACGGCAAAACCTGCCGATTCAATCCCTGGCCGTATCCGATCGCCTGACTCGGCGGTCGCTGTCGGGAAGTAACGCGACCGGACTACCGTTGTGGTGGGTACTTGCACGGACCGTCAAATAAGGAGATTGGGTGTCGACGTCGTTGCCGCCGCTGGTCGAACCGGCCGCCGAGCTGACACGCGAGGAAGTCGCGCGCTACAGCCGTCATCTCATCATCCCGGACCTGGGGGTGGACGGCCAGAAGCGGCTGAAGAATGCCCGCGTGCTGGTCATCGGTGCCGGGGGGCTGGGTTCGCCGACGCTGCTGTACCTGGCAGCCGCAGGGGTGGGCACCATCGGGGTCGTCGAGTTCGACGTGGTCGACGAGTCCAATCTGCAGCGTCAGATCATCCATGGCCAGTCCGATATCGGCCGGTCCAAGGCGCAGAGCGCACGTGACTCGATCCGCGAGATCAACCCGCTTGTCGAGGTGCGTCTGCACGAGCTGCGATTGGACGAGTCCAACGCGGTCGAGCTGTTCGAGCAGTACGACCTGATCCTGGACGGCACCGACAACTTCGCGACCCGCTACCTCGTCAACGATGCCGCCGTGCTGGCAGGCAAGCCCTACGTGTGGGGGTCGATCTACCGCTTCGAGGGCCAGGTGTCGGTGTTCTGGGAGGACGCGCCGGACGGCGCAGCCGGGGAAAAACGCGGTCTGAACTATCGCGACCTTTACCCCGAGCCGCCGCCACCCGGCATGGTTCCGTCGTGCGCCGAAGGCGGCGTACTCGGCATCTTGTGCGCATCCATCGCGTCGGTGATGGGCACCGAGGCCATCAAGCTGATCACCGGCATCGGCGAACCGCTGCTCGGCAGGCTGATGGTCTACGACGCACTCGACATGACCTACCGCACCATCAAGATCCGCAAGGATCCCTCCACACCGAAGATCACCGAGCTGATCGACTACGAAGAGTTCTGCGGCGTGGTGTCCGACGCAGCGGCCGAGGCCGCGGCCGACTCGACGATCACCCCGCGCGAACTTCGTGAACTGCTGGACTCCGGCAAGCCGTTGGCGCTGATCGACGTCCGTGAACCGGTCGAGTGGGACATCAACCACATCAAAGGTGCCGAGCTGATCCCCAAGGGCGCGTTCGAAACGGGCGAGGCGTTGGCCAAATTGCAGGTGGACCGCACCCCGGTGTTCTACTGCAAGACGGGGGTGCGCTCGGCCGAGGTGCTGGCCATCGTGAAGAAGGCAGGCTTCTCCGACGCGATGCACGTGCAGGGCGGGATCGTCGCATGGGGCAAGCAACTCGAACCCGACATGGTGATGTACTAACCGCTCGTTTGCTCTAGATCGTCTTAGGCTGAGGTGGTGACTGCCGAACAGCCGCCGGATCATGTGCTGGCTGCGTTCGGACTGACCGGGGTGCGCCCCGTGCCACTCGGCTCGAACTGGGAGGGCGGCTGGCGCTGCGGCGAGGTAGTGCTGTCGATGATTGCCGACCATGCCCGGGCGGCGTGGTCGGCCAAGGTTCGCGAGACGTTGTTCGTCGACGGTGTGCGGCTGGCGCGGCCGGTCCGCTCGACCGACGGCCGCTATGTGGTGGCAGGGTGGCGAGCCGACACGTTCGTGGCCGGTACTCCCGAGCCACGCCATGACGAGGTGGTCTCGTCGGCCGTGCGGCTGCACGAGGCGACGGCCAAGCTGGAGCGGCCCCGCTTCCTTACCCAGCCACCCGTCGCCCCATGGGCCGACGTCGACGTGTTCATCGCCGCCGATCGCGCGTCGTGGGAGGAACGGCCCCTGCAGTCCCTGCCGCAGGGGGCGAGGGTGTCGCCGGGTACGGCGGACGGGCAGCGGTCGGTCGAGCTCATCAACCAGTTGGCCGTCCTGCGCAGGCCCACCAAGAGCCCCAACCAGCTGGTGCACGGCGATCTCTACGGCACAGTGCTTTTCGCGGGTACCGCGGCGCCGGGCATCACCGATATCACCCCCTATTGGCGGCCCGCATCCTGGGCGGCGGGGGTGGTTGTCGTCGACGCGTTGTCATGGGGCGAGGCCGACGACGGCCTGATCGACCGCTGGAGCCCACTGCCGGAGTGGCCGCAGATGTTGTTGCGTGCCTTGATATTTCGGCTCGCCGTGCATGCGCTGCATCCGCGGTCGACGGCCGCAGCGTTCCCAGGCCTGGCCCGCACCGCGGCGCTGGTGCGGCTCGTCCTCTAGCGCGAGTGTGCGGTTTCATCCGCGACACGCCGTTGTGCGCGTACCGGAGTGGCCACTCGCGCTCAGAATTCGTGACGCACCTCTGAGAGCCGGACCCGGCCGTCGCTCGCCAGTACGCCTTCGGCCCGTAACAGCTCCAGTTGTCGGGTAGTCAGGTGTGGCGCGGGCCGGCCCGAGGCCCTGATGACCCGGTGCCACGGCAGATCCGACGAATCCGTGCGCATGATCCAGCCGACGATGCGTGGGCTGGGGAGCCCTGCCGCATCGGCGATGTCGCCGTAGGTGGACACCCGTCCTGCCGGGATCGCCGCGACAAGCGCGCGCACGTTTTCGACCTGCTCGTCGGTGACCGCAGGCATCTCAGCCTCGCTCCAGTTGCTTGCGGATCACCGCCGCGGTCTCGGCGGGTCGAGCCTGCGGAACCATGTGGTCGCAGTCGAACTCCAGGAGTGTGAAGTCTGGTCGTCCGCACAGCCCGGCGAGCAAGTTGTCGGTGATGTATGGTGGATTCGTTTTCGTGGCGCGCGCCACCGTGACCGGTATTGCATTGTGCGGCAAGCAAATTGGTCGCGCCAACTCGCTCCAATACGACAGCATCGCCGGAATGCTGATTCGCCAGCCCATCCGCCCGCCTGGTTGGTCGATCAGGTGCTCATCGAGTTCGCGGTCCAGCTCATCCGGTTCTACCTCTCCCCATGAGCCGTTCACCTTTTCCAACCGGGCTTCCTCGCGGTCTGTGTAGTCCGGCGAGGCGTACATATCGTCGGCGATGTCGCGCATCCATCCGCCGTCCAGTCCGACGGCGGGGTCGAGCAGCACGAGGGCCGCGACCAGATCGGGACGCGCGGCAGCCAGATTCAGTGCCACCGCGCCGCCGAACGAATGCCCGACTACCACAACCGGGCCGTCCGCGTCGGCGTCGAGCAGGCCGGCAAGTGCGCCGGCGTTGGCGTCGATATTCCACGGCGCTGCCCATGACGATCGCCCGTGCCCGATCAGGTCCGGTGCGGCGATCGCGAATTCGGGCAGGTGCCGAGTCGCGAGCGTCTGCCAGCGCCTGCCATGCCCGGTCAAGCCGTGGACGGCCAGGATCTGAGGTGGACGAGTCGGTCCGTAGCGATGCACGTGCAGCAGATCGGTCACGGCTTGAATGCTGCCAGCAGGCGATGACGGCAACTTGTCGGACCCCCGTGGTGTCATTCCCTCATGTCCGCGCCGCATACCGAACTGACCCCGGCCAGTCTCACCGCACCCGGGATGCGGGGCGTGGTTCGGGTGCTTGGCGGCGCCGGTACCGGGAAGAGCAGCCTGTTGATTCAGGCGGCGACGGCTCACATCGCCGCGGGCTGTGATCCGGAATCGGTTCTGCTGCTGACGGGTTCGGCCCGGCTCGGCAGCCAGGCGCGGGCGGCGATCACGTCGGCCTTGTTGTCTGCGGGTGGTCGCGCGGTGGTCCGCGAACCGTTGGTCCGCACCGTGCACTCGTACGCTTTCGCGGTGCTGAGGTTGGCGGCGCAGCGCAACGGTGACCCGCCGCCACGGCTGATCACCAGCGCCGAGCAGGACGGCATCATCCGCGAATTGCTCGCAGGCGACCTAGAGGACGGCGACGCTTCGCCGGTGGGGTGGCCCACCGAACTGCGGCAGGCGCTGAGCACCGTCGGGTTCGCCAACGAACTGCGCGACTTAATGGCCCGCTGCACCGAACGCGGCGTGGATCCCATTGCGCTGCAACGCATCGGGCGAAAGTTTGGCAGGCCAGAATGGTTGGCCGCAGGCCAGTTCGCCCAGGCGTACGAGCAGATCATGCTGCTGCGCTCTGCTGTAGGGATGGCGGCGCCGCAGGCCACCGTGCCCGCGCTGGGCGCCGCCGAACTCGTCGGTGCCGCGCTCGAAGCATTCGCCACCGACGCGGACCTGCTGTCGGCCGAGCGCGGCAGGATCAAGCTGCTCCTCGTCGACGACGCGCAACACCTCGATCCGCAGGCGGCCCGGCTCGTTCGCGTGCTGGCGGCCGGCGCCGAGCTCACCGTGATCGCGGGGGACGCCAACCAGGCGGTGTTCGGCTACCGGGGCGCCGACCCGTCATTGTTGCGCGGCGACGAGCCGGCCATCACCCTCACCAGGTCGCTGCGTTGTGCGCCCGCAGTGGCCGACGCCATCACCGCGGTCGCACGGCGGCTGCCAGGCGCCGATGTGGCACGTGCGGTCAGCGGCATCGACGACCGGTCCGGCTCGCTGATCGTGCGAGTCGCCGCTACGCCGCACGCCGAATCGGCGTTGATCGCTGACGCGCTGCGCCGCGCACACCTTGTCGACGGCGTGCCGTGGTCACAGATGGCGGTGATCGTGCGGTCGGTGCCCCGGCTGGGTGCGGCGCTGCAGCGGGCCCTTGTCTCCGCTGGGGTTCCCGTGGAGTCCACCGCGCCGAACGCCCCACTGGCCGATCAGCCCGCGGTGCGGGCGCTACTGACGGTGCTCGACGCGACGGCACACGGGCTCGACGGCGAACGGGCGGTGGCGCTGCTGACCGGGCCGATCGGTCGGGTCGATCCGGTGTCGCTGCGTCAGCTGCGACGGGCGCTGCGCCGCGCCGATTGGGGGCACCGCCCGCCCGAAGGGCAGGGGGACTGCCAGCCTCCGCGGGAGTTCACCGAGCTGCTCGTCGAGGCGCTCGACACCGAAGCCGACGCCCTGTCCACCGATCAGGCCCGCCCGCTGCGGCAGGTTCGTGCAGTGCTTGCGGCCGCCCGCCGCAGCGCCGCCGATGGGCAAGATCCCCGCTACACGCTGTGGCAGGCGTGGCATCGTTCCGGTCTGCAGCGGCGCTGGCTGGCAGCCAGCGAGCGCGGCGGTCTCGCCGGTGCACAGGCGGACCGGGACCTCGACGCCGTGACCGCCCTGTTCGACGTCGCCGAGCAGTATGTGGCGCGGACCGCGGGCGCGTCGCTGCGTGGCCTCATCGACCACGTCGAGTCGATGGGACTGCCCGCGACACCTCGCGACCAACGACCGGAGCCCGACGCCGTCGCACTTCTCAGTGCTCACGCGGCACTCGGCCGCGAATGGGAGTTCGTCGTCATCGCCGGTGTACAGGAAGGGCTGTGGCCCAACACGATTCCTCGCGGCGGCGTGCTCGGCACCCAGCGGCTCGTCGATGTGCTGGACGGTGTCGCCACGGAGACCGACCGTGGATTGTCGAGCAGGGCACCATTGCTGGCCGAGGAACGCAGGCTGCTGATCGCAGCGATGGGCCGCGCCAGCAGCCGCCTTCTGGTGACCGCGGTCGACAGTGATAACGGCGACGAGTCGATGCTTCCTTCGCCCTTTTGCTATGAGCTCGCATCTCTAGCGACCGATCCCGACCCCGACCCGCCCGAACCAATCCATGCGCCTCGGGTGCTGGCTCCGCCGGCACTGGTCGGCCGGCTGCGTGCGGTGGTGTGCGCACCACCGGACATGGTTGATGACGCGGTACGGGTCTGCGCGGCAACGCAATTGGCGCGGCTGGCGCAGTCCGGTGTCGCAGGTGCCGACCCCACCCACTGGTACGGCATGACGCCGCTGTCCAGCGATGCGCCGCTGTGGAGCGGTGACGACCACGTCGTCACACTGTCACCGTCGACGCTGCAACCGCTGACCGACTGCCCGCTGCGTTGGCTCCTCGAGCGCCACGGCGGGACGGACGGACGAGACGTGCGTTCCGCTGTCGGTTCCCTGCTGCACGCCCTGGTTGCGGAGTCCGGTAGGACCGAGAGCCAGATGCTCACCGAACTCGAAAAGGTGTGGAGCGAGCTGCCGTTCGATTCGCAGTGGTATTCGGACAACGAGCTGCAGCGGCACCGCGCGATGCTTTCAACGTTCGCGCAATGGCGTGCGCAGACGCGCAACGAACTCACCGAGATCGGCACGGAGATCGACGTCGACGGCACGGTCAGTCCTGGGGTGCGGGTGCGCGGCCGCCTGGATCGCCTGGAACGCGACAATGCCAACCGGTTGGTGGTGGTCGACATCAAGACCGGTAAAACACCGGTCAGCAAGGACGATGCGCAGCGCCACGCCCAGCTGGCGATGTATCAGCTTGCCATTGCGGAAGGCCTACTGCCGCAGGGTGATACGCCAGGGGGCGGTCGGCTTGTCTATCTCGGCAAGCCAGCAGCGGGCGGTGCCACCGAACGCGAGCAGGACGCGCAGACTCAGCAGACCCGTGCGGAATGGCTCGAACTGGTGCAGCAAGCGGCGGGTGCCACGAAGGGTCCGGAGTTTTTGGCGCGGATCAACGACGGTTGTGCACACTGCCCGGTGCGGGGCATGTGCCCGGCCCAGGCCGCCACCGGCGGACGTTCGTGACCGCGCGCTACAGTCCCGCCGAACTGGCAGGCGAGCTAGGCCTTTTCACGCCCACCGACGAGCAGGCGGCGGTGATCGCCGCGCCACCAGGACCGCTCGTGGTCATCGCCGGTGCGGGCGCAGGCAAGACGGAGACGATGGCAGCCAGGGTGGTGTGGCTGGTCGCCAACGGCTACGCGCGCCCGGGCGAGGTGCTCGGACTGACGTTCACCCGCAAGGCTGCGGGCCAGCTGCTGCGCCGGGTCCGCACCCGGCTGGCGCGGTTGGCCGGCGCCGGCCTCGTTCCCGGCGGCGGGGACATCGCCGACGATCGCGCCACCGTCAGCACCTACCATGCGTTCGCCGGGAACCTGTTGCGCGAGCACGGCCTGCTGCTGCCTGTCGAGCCCGACAGCCGGTTGTTGAGCGAAACCGAATTGTGGCAGTTGGCATTTCGCGTCGTGTGCGACTATCCCGAGCACCTCGAAACCGACAAGACCCCCGCCGCGGTGACCGCGATGGTGCTGCGGCTGGCGGGGCAGCTCGCCGAGCACCTCGTGGACACCACGCAACTGCGCGACACCCACGTCGAACTCGAGCGGCTGGTGCACACGCTGCCTGCCGGCCCCTATCAGCGAGACCGTGGGCCCAGCCAATGGCTGCTGCGCATGCTGGCCACCCAGACTGAACGCATTCAACTGGTTCCGCTGATCGACGCGCTGCACGCACGAATGCGCGCGGAGAAGGTCGTGGACTTCGGCATGCAGATGGCCTCCGCCGCCCGGCTGGCGTCGACGTTTCCGCAAGTCGGCGAACAGTTGCGGCAGCGGTACCGGGTGGTGCTGCTCGACGAGTATCAGGACACCGGGCACGCCCAGCGCGTCGCCTTGTCGTCACTGTTCGGCCGCGGCGTCGACAACGAACTCGCGCTTACCGCCGTCGGTGATCCGATTCAGTCGATCTACGGCTGGCGCGGCGCGTCGGCGACCAACCTGCCGCGGTTCACCACCGATTTCCCGCGGGCGGACGGAACGCCTGCGCCAACGCTGGAGCTTCGTACCAGCTGGCGCAATCCGCCGCGGGCGTTGCACCTTGCGAATGCGGTGTCCAAAGAGGCGCGGCGCCGTTCTGTTGCGGTGCGAGCGCTGCGGCCGCGGCCCGGCGCCGAACCGGGCGTGATCCGGTGTGCCCTGCTGACCGACGTGGCGGCCGAACGGGATTGGGTCGCAGACCATTTGGCGCGGCTGTACCACGGGGCCCGCAGCGACGGCTGCACCGCGCCGACGGCGGCGGTGCTGGTGCGTCGCAACGCCGACGCCGCGCCGATGGCCGACGCGCTTGTCGCGCGCGGCGTGCCGGTCGAGGTCGTCGGACTGGCCGGGCTGCTTGCCGTCCCCGAGGTTGCCGACCTGGTTGCGACGCTGCGCCTGGTGGCAGATCCGACCGCGGGAGCCGCCGCGATGCGGGTGCTCACCGGGCCGCGGTGGCGACTCGGTGGTCGCGACGTCGCCGCATTGTGGCGACGCGCCGTCGAACTCGATGGCCAGCCGACGCGCGTCACCACGACCGAGCAGATCGTCGCGCAGGCAGCCGCCGACGCCGATGCGGCGTGCTTGGCCGACGCCATCTGCGATCCCGGGCCTGCGGCCGCCTATTCCGCGGCAGGGCACCGTCGGATCGTCGCGCTTGGCCGCGAGTTGACGGCGATGCGTGCCCACTTGTCCCACTCGCTGCCGGAACTGGTCGCCGAGGTGCGCCGGGTGCTCGGCCTCGACGTCGAGGTTCGGGCGGCCAGGCCGGTGTCATCGGGCTGGTCGGGCACCGAGCACCTCGACGCGTTCGCCGATGTGGTGGCCGACTTCGCGACCCGGCCAGGCGCGACGGTACCGAGCCTGCTGGCGTATCTGGATGCCGCCGAGCAAGTGGAAAACGGGCTGGCGCCCGCTGTGGGGGCACCACCCCCGCGAAGCGAAGGGGGAGTGTCCGTCGCCAACGACCGTGTACAGATCCTCACCGTGCACGCCGCGAAGGGACTGGAGTGGCAGGTGGTTGCGGTGCCGCATCTCAGCGGGCGGGTATTCCCTTCGACGGCGTCGACGCGGACCTGGCTGACGGATGCGGGTGACCTGCCTCCGCTGCTGCGCGGTGACCGAGCCACCATCTCCGAGCATGGCATTCCGGTGCTCGACACCTCAGACGTCATCGACCGAAAGCGGCTGTCCGACAAGATCTCCGACCACAGGCGCCGACTCGAGCAGCGCCGTGTCGACGAGGAGCGCCGTCTACTGTACGTCGCGATCACCCGCGCCGAGGACACCTTGCTGCTTTCAGGGCACCATTGGGGCGTCTCCGAGGCCAAACCCCGCGGCCCGTCCGATTTCCTCTGCGAGGTCAAGGAGATCATCGATCAGTCTGAGGCCGCGGGCGATCCATGTGGTGTCGTCGAACACTGGGCACCTGCGCCTGCCGATGGTGAGCCGAACCCGTTGCGCGACAGGGTGATCGAAGCATCGTGGCCCACCGATCCAGCGGGCACACAAGGGAAAGGCGTGGATACCGGCGCGGCGTTGGTGACTCGGGCGATGTCGGGCGGCCTCGATGCGAGCGCTTCCGATGTCGACGGATGGGTGGCCGACGTCGACGCTTTGCTTGCCGAGCGAATCCCTGCGGCCGACCCGCCCGCGCCGCCGTTACCTGCGCAGCTGTCGGTCAGCACGTTGGTCGAGCTCGGCCGCAACCCGGACGCGGTCGTGCAGCGGCTGCGCCGTCGCCTTCCGACCCGGCCCGACCCTCATGCCCTGCTGGGCACCGCATTTCACGATTGGGTGCAGCGGTTCTTTCACGCCGAGCGGCTGTTCGACCTCGACGACCTGCCGGGCGCCGTCGATCGCGACGTCAGCGATACCGAAGATCTCGCCGAGCTGCAGGCCGCGTTCGCGGTGTCCCCGTGGGCCGCCCGCACGCCCATTGAAGTGGAGGTGCCGTTCGACATGGTCATCGGCGGGCATGTGGTGCGGGGTCGCATCGACGCGATCTTCGCCGACGGTGACGGCGGCACCACAGTGGTGGACTGGAAGACAGGCGAACCGCCCGCTACTCAAGAAGCCAAGCAGCATGCGGCGATTCAGCTGGCGGTGTACCGGCTGGCGTGGGCGCAACTGCATGGCTGTCCCGTCGAGAAGGTGAGCGCGGCTTTTCACTACGTGCGGACAGGGCAGACGGTAACGCCCGAGACGTTGCCAGAGGCCGACGACCTCGTCGCACTGCTGACAGAGGCGGCGGCCTAAGCGTTGCGGTAGATCTTCAGCGCTGCGGTGATCATCGGGATCTGCATCGGCAGCCGCGCGATCGCGCCCAGCCACATCAACAACGGCTTGTCCTTCCACAGCCGGACCATGTTGACATTGGCGGGCAACACCGCCAAGAACAACGCCACCGCCGCGAGCGCACCGAGCTTGCGGGTGCGCGGAGCCAGAAGCAGCGCACCGGTCGCCAGCTCCCCAACCCCGGAGGCATAGGTATAGAACCGCGCGCTGCCGGGCAATTCGGCGGGCACGATGCCATCGAATGGCTTAGGTGCCACAAAGTGCAGGGTGCCCATGCCCATCAACATTGCGCCCATGCGGTACGCGGGTACCGGGCTGGCGATCTGCTGCAGTTCAGGCGGGGAAGAGGTCATGGTTACATTGTGCGGGTGCGGCAGTCCCATGCGGTGATGGATCCACGTGGCTAAAGGCAAATTGCGGCGTCGGCTCCGCAGGTTCGACGAAACGCTGGCCGACCGGCCCGTCCACTCACTGACCGACACGGTGCAGATCCCGTCCGAAGAGGTCAGCCCGACGCAGCGCATCGTCCGGCGTGTCATCTACGCGCTGGGAGCGCTGTTCGCCGCCGTTCTCATCGTGTACCTCGACCGGCACGGCTACCGCGACGTCGAGAGCAGCCCGAATCCCGATGACCCGCTGTCGTTCCTGGATTGCGTCTACTACGCGACGGTGTCGCTGTCGACCACCGGCTATGGCGACATCACGCCGGTCACCCCGTCGGCCAGGCTGATCAACGTCCTGGTGATCACGCCACTGCGGGTCGCGTTCCTGATCGTGCTGATCGGCACGACCGTCGAAACACTCACGACGCAGTCGCGGCAGGCCTACCAGATCCAGCGATGGAGGAACAAAGTGCGCAACCACATCGTGATCGTCGGCTACGGCACCAAGGGCAGGACCGCCGCAGCCGCGATGGTCGGCGACGAGGTCGCCCCCGCAGACATCGTCGTCGTCGACGAGGATCCCGTCGCGCTCGAGCGCGCCAAGGCTGCCGGCCTCGTCACCGTCCGCGGCAGCGCGACCGACTCGGAGGTGCTGCGCCTGGCCGGCGCCCAGCACGCCAAGGCGATCATCGTCGCGACGAACCGCGACGACAGCGCGGTGCTCGTCACCCTGACAGCCCGCGAGATAGCGCCAAAGGCCAAGATCATCGCCGCGGTGCGGGAAGCCGAGAATCAGCACCTGCTCGAACAGTCCGGCGCGGACTCCACCGTGGTGACCTCGGAGACAGCGGGCCGGCTGCTGGGTATCGCCGTGCAGACCCCCAGCGTTGTCGAAATGATGGAAGACCTACTGACACCCGACGCCGGGTTCGCGATCGCCGAACGCGAGGTAAGCCCCAAGGAAGCGGGCGGCTCGCCGCGGCATTTGACCGACATCGTGCTTGGCGTCGTTCGCAACGGGAAGCTGGTGCGCGTCGACGACGAGCAGGTCGACGCTCTCGAACTCGGCGACCGGCTGCTCTACATCCGCAGTGCGGACACGGAGCGATGACGGAGGCGCAACGGCGCCGACATTCGGCCACCGAACTAACCGGCTTTCAGCTGCGCAACGTCCCGCTGCTGTCCCGCATCGGGGCCGACCGCGCCGATGAGCTGCGCACCGACATCGAGGCCGCGAAGGCCGGATGGCCCGATGCCTTGCTGTTGCGGGTCGACCGCCGCAACCAGGTGCTGATCTCGGGTGGTCAAGTGGTGCTCGGCAAGGCCGCCAAGATCGGCGATAAGCCGCCGGAGAACGCCGTCTTCCTCGGCCGCCTCGCCGACGGCAAGCACGTCTGGGGCCTTCGCGCCGCGCTGGAGGGTCCCGAGGATCCGCACGCCGAAACCGAGGTGCTCGATCTGCGCCGAGCCGGGCAGGTCTTCGACGATGTCAGTGCCCAGCTGGTCGCGACTGCCGCCGCCCTGCTGAATTGGCATGACAACGCGCGGTTCAGCGCCATCGACGGAGCGCCGACCAAGCCCATCAAGGGTGGCTGGGCGCGGGTCAACGCAACCAACGGGCATGAGGAGTTTCCCCGCATCGACCCCGCGGTGATCTGTCTGGTTCACGACGGCCACGACCGTGCCGTGCTGGCCCGTCAGACGATGTGGCCCGAGCGGCTGTTCTCGCTGCTGGCCGGTTTCGTTGAGGCGGGCGAGTCGTTCGAGTCGTGCGTGGTCCGCGAGATCGCCGAGGAGATCGGGCTGACCGTCAGCGACGTGCGTTACCTGGGCAGCCAGCCGTGGCCGTTCCCTCGGTCGCTGATGGTCGGTTTCCACGCCCTCGGCGACCCGGAGCAGGAGTTCTCGTTCAACGACGGCGAGATCGCGGAGGCCGGCTGGTTCACCCGTGCCGAAGTTCGTGCGGCACTCGCGGACGGCGACTGGAGCAGCGATTCGCCGTCGCGGCTGTTGCTGCCGGGGTCGATCTCGATCGCCAGGGAAATCATCGAATCCTGGGCGGCTCTGGACTAGCTCGCGAGCTTCGCCTTGACCTCGGCACCGCTCGGGTTGGTCAGCGTCGAGCCGTCGGCGAATTTCAGCGTCGGCACGGTTTGATTGCCGCCGTTGACCGAGGCCACAAATTCCGCTGCGGCGGGATCGGCTTCGATGTCGACCTCGGAGAACCGGATTCCCTCCGCCTTCAGCACCTTCTTCAGGCGGAAGCAATAGCCACACCACGAGGTGGTGTACATGGTCACAGCGCTCATAAGCCTGTCAACGTATCGGATCACACCAACATGCCCGCGCCGCGCCCGGCTTTTGTCACAGTGCCCTGCCAAGATGGACCGCATGCCGGTCGAGGCCCCCCTTAGCGAGCGCGAACTCATCACCGGCGACCTCGACGACGAACAGCGCGAAGCGGTCCTCGCCGCCCGTGGGCCGGTATGCGTGCTGGCCGGCGCCGGGACCGGCAAGACCCGCACCATCACCCGCCGCATCGCCAACCTCGTGGCTGCGGGACACGTCGCACCGCATCAAGTGCTGGCGGTGACGTTCACGTCGCGGGCCGCAGGGGAGATGCGCGGTCGGCTGCGTGCCCTCGACGACGGGGTCGGTATCGGCTCCGTTCAGGCGATGACGTTTCACGCCGCGGCACGTCGCCAGCTGTCGTACTTCTGGCCACGCGTCGTCGGCGACACCGGATGGCAGCTGCTCGACACGAAGTTCGCGGTCGTAGCCCAGGCCGCGAACCGCGCGGGCCTGTCGACCAGTACCGACGACGTTCGCGACCTCGCAGGCGAAATCGAATGGGCGAAGGCATCTTTGATCAGCCCGGAGGGTTACGCGGCAGCGGTCGCGGAGGTCGGCCGCGACATTCCGCTGGACGCCGCGAAGATCGCGACCGTCTACGCGGGTTACGAAACGCTCAAGGCCCGTCGTGATGGCATGGCGCTGCTCGACTTCGACGATCTGCTGTTGCACACCGCGGCAGCGATCGAAAACGACGATGCGGTAGCGCAGGAATTTCGCGACCGCTACCGCTGCTTTGTCGTCGACGAATACCAGGACGTCACGCCCCTGCAGCAGCGTGTGCTCGACGCCTGGCTGGGTAGCCGCGACGACCTGACGGTCGTCGGCGATGCCAACCAGACCATCTACTCGTTCACCGGCGCCACACCGCGCTATCTGCTGGACTTTTCGCGGCGGTTTCCCGACGCCGCCGTGGTGCGGCTGGAACGCGACTACCGGTCCACGCCGCAGGTGGTGTCGCTGGCCAACCGCGTCATCGCCGCCGCCCGGGGCCGCATGGCCGGCAGCAAGTTGCACCTGGTCGGCCAGCGCGACCCCGGCCCCGCGCCGTCGTTCACCGAGCATCCCGACGAGGTCGCCGAGGCCGCCGCGGTGGCCAAGAAGATCAAGAACCTGATCGAGTCGGGCACGCTGGCCGCGGAGATCGCGGTGCTCTACCGCATCAACGCGCAGTCGGAGGTCTACGAAGAGGCGCTCACCGAGATCGGCGTCCCGTTCCAGGTGCGCGGCGGCGAGGGATTCTTCAGCCGCCAGGAAATCCGGCAGTCGCTGCTGGCATTGCAGCGCGCGGCAGAACGAGACGTCGACGGCGAACTACCCGAGGTCGTTCGTGCGGTGCTCGAACCGCTCGGTTTGACCGCCGAGCCGCCACCGGGCACGAAGGCCCGCGACCGATGGGAGGCGCTCACTGCGCTTGCCGAACTCGTCGACGAAGAGGTCGCGCAACGGCCGTCTCTGGATCTGGGCGCCCTGGTTGCCGAGCTGCGACAGCGCGCCGACGCGCGGCATCCACCGGTCGTGCAGGGCGTCACCCTGGCCTCATTGCACGCCGCGAAGGGGCTGGAGTGGGATGCGGTGTTCCTGGTCGGGCTCGCCGACGGCACGCTGCCGATTTCGCACGCGTTGGCACATGGCCCCGACAGTGAGCCCGTCGAAGAGGAACGTCGGTTGCTTTATGTCGGGATCACAAGGGCCAGAGCGCATTTGGCGCTGAGTTGGGCGCTGGCAAGGGCGCCGGGTGGTCGGCAGGGCCGACGGCCGTCCCGCTTCCTCAACGGCATCG
Organism: uncultured Actinomycetota bacterium; assembly: GCA_963766465.1. Taxonomy (GTDB): domain Bacteria; phylum Actinomycetota; class Actinomycetes; order Mycobacteriales; family Mycobacteriaceae; genus Mycobacterium. Next base: position 24,182 of record CAVXZT010000003.1, on the reverse strand, counting down.
CGCCCCAATCGCCCAGCGACACGCCCAGCCGGCCACGACGGCCGCGCGGCGCCACACCCCGTTGCCGCGTCTGTAACGACGTGCTCACCACGCCGCCCGCGATCATGCTGCGGCGCTGCGAAGGCTGCCCGTCCGACATCGACGAGGACCTGCTCGCCCAGCTCAAGGATTGGCGGCTGCGCATCTCAAAGGAGATGAGCGTGCCGGCCTACGTGGTGTTCACCGACAACACGTTGATCGCGATCGCCGAGACGCTGCCGACCGATGATGCTGCGCTGGTGGCGATCCCCGGCATCGGCGCGCGCAAACTCGAGCAATACGGTCCCGATGTGCTGGCGATGGTCAAAGGCCGCCAAACGTCGTAAAGATCGTGCCAAAACCGCTGGTCAGAAAATTAGTTGTGGGTTTGGGCTGATATGCTTAGCCTCAAGATCACACAGGTGTGTGATTTCTTTTTGCGAAAGGAGGGTGCCCAGATCATGACGAACATCAACGCGTTCACCGGCGTAGGCGTTGCCGGCATGTCGCGGACCCTCCACGTCGCCGCTGCCGCCGCCGCGGCGCATCCCGCGTTTTGGGCCCACGCCGCCGCAGGTGCCGCAGCTGCCATTCCGCCGCAGCGTAAGCGCCGCACCGCCACCGCGACTGGCAAGTCCGTGGATCGGGGCACTACCTAGGTAAAGCCTCGACACAGCCGAAAAGGCCACGGACCCGCAGTCAAAGGATCCGTGGCCTTAGTCATTCGGACACCGAAAGACCTGGTCACGGATCAATCGAAAAGACAGATCCGTCGAAACAACGACCAGGAAGCAGAGGACTGACATGTCAACCCGGACATGCCGTGAGAGAACGATGCTGTCGGTGCCGTGTCATGTTAATGACCCCGATCTGTGGTTCGCCGAGAACCCGATCGACCTCGAGCGCGCCAAGGCGCTGTGCGCGGATTGCCCGATCCGCCGTCAGTGCCTCGACGCGGCGCTGGAACGCCAAGAGCCGTGGGGCGTTTGGGGTGGCGAGATCATCGAGCGCGGCACGATCATCGCGCGCAAGCGTCCGCGTGGAAGGCCACGCAAGGACACCGTGGAGAGCCCGGCAGCCGCTTAGCTGCCGGGTTTTCCCGCTTCAGGCCGCTTCGTCGGCGAAACCCGGAATCAGGTCAGTGGCAAGGGCTTTGACCGGAATGTGGGCGTCAAGTTGGCAAGCGATGGCGACGTTTGAGGCGATCACTCGCAGCGGAATCGCAAGCTTGGCTGGCAGATCCATTTGGCGGGCGGCCTTGATCTGGCCTGCGGCACGGTCGGGCTTCATGTTGATGGCGGTGATCCGTTGCAGCCACTTGCGGGTGTAGTGGAACTCCTCGACCTCGAGAGGTTCGACGTACTGGCGCATCATGTCGTCCATCTCGCGCTTGGATACCTGCTCGCCCTTTTGGATGAATCCGATCGCCTGCATGGTCGTCAGCAGGTTCTCGTAGTCGTCATGAAGCGCGTATCGCGTCGCGAGACCGATTTCAACGGGGATACCGCCGGGCAGCGGGGCCACCGCGCCGAAGTCGATGACGCCCATCTTGTCGCCGGGCAGCAGCATGAAGTTTCCGGGATGCGCGTCGCCATGCATCATTTCGAGCCGACGCGGGGCGTCGTAGGTCAGTTCGAACAGCCGGGCGCCCATCAGGTCTCGCTGTTCGGTGGTGCCCTCGCGGATGATCACCGAAAGCGGGATGCCCTCGATCCATTCCTGGATGACGACCTTCGGCGCGCTCGCGACGATGTGCGGCACGACGAAATGAGGATGTCCCTCATAGGCTTTGGCGAACGCGCGCTGGTTTTCGGCTTCGAGCCGGTAATCCAGCTCCATCTCGGTGCGCTCGATCAGCTCGTCGACAACGCCCTGCACGTCGGCGCCGGGGGACAGTTGCTTGATCACGCTGACCATCCGCTTCATGGTCTTCAGGTCGGCGCGCAGCGCCTCGTCGGCGCCCGGGTACTGGATCTTCACCGCGACCTCGCGGCCGTCAGACCACACCGCCTTGTGTACCTGGCCGATGCTGGCCGAGGCCACCGGTGTGTCGTCGAAGGAGGAGAAGCGCTCGCGCCATTTGGTGCCCAGTTGCGCGTCCAACACGCGGTGCACCTTGGCGGCGGGCAGCGGCGGCGCCTCCCGCTGCAGCTTGGTCAGCGCCTCGCGGTAGGGCTTTCCGTACTGCTCGGGGATCGCGGCCTCCATGACCGACAGCGCCTGGCCGACCTTCATGGCGCCGCCCTTGAGCTCACCGAGGACGGTGAACAACTGCTGGGCGGCCTTGTCCATCAATTCGGCGTTGACCTCGTCTTTCGACGCGCCAGTCAGCCGTTTTCCGAAGCCCAGCGCGGCCCGGCCGGCCATTCCGACCGGCAAGCTCGCCAGCTTGGCGTTCCGCGCGGCCCGACCTCGCTTGATGTCCGTCACATGACCATCATCCATGACGAATCTGTGGGGGCCCCAACGACTTGGCAACAACCGTTTTCAGCACCAGCAACGGGGATGCCGCGACCACCGGCGCGCCACGATCGCACCGGCGTTGACGTCGAACTCCAGAGTGGTGTCCAGTGTCGGCGGCGGCTCGGTCGAAATCACTACGTCTTCGCCTCCGCGTACCGCCTGAATGACCCGGTCGACCTGATTGAGCGCCAGTGCCGCCGTCGCCAGCACCGTGGCCCGGTCTGCGCTGCCGACGGTTTCGCGCAGCTGCGAGGCGACCGCGGGCCACGCCGCGTCGCGGTCACTGCGGTGCAAATCCGCACACCCCAGACAGCTGGTCACGCCCGGAATGACCAGCGGCCCAACCAATCCCGCGCCGTCGCGCAGCCGCACCGGCAGGTGCGCCACCCTTGCGGCGTGGAGTTCGCGGACCACCCGTGGATCGGCGACCAGGAAATCCGAAAGCACGACAAGGTCGGTCGTGTCGGGCGCCGCATTGGTTTGGCTGCTGTGCGTCACCCTGGCACCCGAACAGCGAAGCCCGCCTGCGAGCAGATCCGATAGCGGGCCGCGGCCGTGGATGCGGATCGATGCGGCCCGCGACCGCCTCGGCTCGGCCGTCGTCACCACACCGGCGTCGACGAGCGATGCGATGAGCTCGGCCGCGTCCACACCGAACCGCGCCTGCAGGGCGGCCGGCGTCGTCCCCGACTGCAACGTCCGGAGCAACTCGGCCAGCGCGGTCGGGGTCAACCCGGACGGCGGACGCACCAACACGGCACGCCGCGGATCCCACCCGACCTGCACCGTGCCGTCGGGACGCAACAACACTGGCATCGACGGGTTGAGCGCATACCGCCCCATGCGACGACTGTGCCACCAACAGCGGTACAACCGGCGGGGTTATCCACAGGCCTTGGCTACCTACCCCGCCCCATCTTGCTCGTCGCAACTCGAAGTCTCTATCGCGGCGCGCGGCTGGGATCAGAAACGATCGGCGGCTTGGTCACCTCAGGCTTCGAAGGTGATGGCGGTGCACTTCCGCCCGGAGACATCTGTGCGTAGTGCGATCCGTCCCACATGCACCCATGGGAACCGGGCGGGGCAGGCAGGGGATCGCCGTTATAGCGGACACAGCACAGAACGTAGTCACCGCCTGCATTAACACATGCGTGGTACGCAATGATGTCGTCTTGCGTTTTGCTCGCGTTCGCAATCGGTTGTCCGCCAAGGCTGCCCAGCGTGCCCGCCAGTGCCAGCAATGCTGCGGCGAGCGCAACCCGTTTGTTGGTGTTGCTCAGTGTGGTCTTGGTGTTTTTCGCCATATGGCAATGGTCGCGACCCACGATGAGTCTCGTAATCGCCGTGGAGCCAGAGTCCCGTTCACTGCGGGGCAGGGTTCCCTATCCGTTGGGCTAGAACTCTTACGAGACTGAAACGATCGTGGCCGGGTTCCAGGTGTTGCCGCCCTCGACGAAGTAAGCAGGCTAGACATCCTTCGAGTCGCCTTCGTCCTTTTGAATGTCGGCGATCGCCTTGTCGATGGCCTCGTCCATGCCACTGGTGTCGCCGCCGACCATCCGATCGATGAAGGCGGCAGGCTCGTCGAGATCCTCCGCGTTGGGCAGCAGATCGGGGTGCTGCCAGACCCCGTCGCGGGCGTCGGCGCCGACGGCCTGCGTCAGGCGCTCCCACAACACCGCGGCTTCCCGCAGCTTGCGCGGCCGCAGCTCCAACCCGACCAGCGTCGCGAACGTCTGCTCGGCGGGCCCGCCGGTGCCGCGCCGCCTGCGCAGCGTCTCGCTCAGCGCGGACGTTCCTGGGATCCGGTCGCCAAGCGCGTCGGCGACGACCGTTTGAACCCAACCTTCGATCAGCGCCAGCAGGGTCTCCAGCCGCTCCAGCGCGGCGGTCTGCTCGGGCGTCGCCTTCGGTTCGAAGATGCCCTGATTGAGCAGCTGCTCCATCTGTGACGGATCGGTCAGCGACGCCGGGTTGAACCCCGCCGCGAAGTCTTCGATGCCGCTCATGTCGATCTTCATGCCCTTGGCGAAGGCCTCGACCGCATTGAGCAGCTGGCTGGCCAACCACGGCACGTGGCTGAACAGCCGGTGATGCGCGGCCTCGCGGGCAGCGAGGAAGGTGATGATCTCGCTGCGCGGCACTTCGAGCCCCTCGGCCAGCGCCTCGACGGCCTCGGGCATCAACGCCGCCACTCCCTTGGGGCCAAGCGGCAGGCCAATGTCGGTGGAGGTCAACACTTCTCGCGACAGCTTGCCCAGCGCCTGGCCGAGCTGCGAGCCGAATGCCATGCCGCCCATCTGCGACATCATCGCCAGCAGCGGGCCTGCCATGCTCTTGGCCTCCTCGGGCAGCGCCGAGGCCCACACCGTCGAAATCTGTTCGGCCACGGGGTCGCACAGCCGCTTCCAGGTGTCCAGCGTGTTGTCGATCCAGTCGGTGGGGGTCCACGCCACCGCCTTGGTGGTGCCCGCGGGTAGCGCGGTCGCCCCGTCCAGCCATGTCTCGGCCAGTCGCACCGCGTCGGCGATCGCGGCGCTGGTCTTCTCGGGTACCGGTGCGACGAACCCGATGGAGCTCGACGCCAGTTGCCGGGCCAGGTCGTAGTTCACCGGGCCGGACTGCTTGCCGCCGGTCATCACGCCGCCCGCGCCGCTGAACATCTGCCCGAGCCGGGTGAACATCTCGCCGAGTTGAGACATGTCGAATTCGGACCCGCCGCCACCGAAGCCGAACGGGTCCGAGCCCGAGCCGGAACCCGAATCGGGGTCCTTCTTGGGCTTGTCGCCCTCGGGGTCGTCCCCGTGGGAAAAGCCGAAAGGCAGGTCAGCCATGCCTCAACGGTACTCACCAGGGGACCGTCGTGCGGGTCCGCGGGTAACGCTGAGAGTGAACCTCAGCCGGTTCGCGCACGGCCCATCCAGCGCGAACCTTTACTGTGGTCGCCGTGAACAGGCGAGTTTTGACGCTGCTGGTCGCCCTGGTGCCGATCCTGGCGTTCGGGGTACTGGTGTCGCTGGTGACGGTGCCATATGTGTCGCTAGGCCCCGGCCCGACGTTCGACACGCTCGGCGAGGTCGACGGCAAACAGGTCGTCGACATCGAGGGTGGGGACGTCCATCCGACAACGGGACACCTGAATATGACCACGGTGTCGCAGCGTGACGACCTGACGCTGGGGCAGGCGCTGACCCTGTGGATGTCGGGCCGCGAGCAGCTGGTTCCGCGCGACCTGGTCTATCCGCCCGACAAGTCGAAGGACGAGATCGACCAGGCCAACAACACCGACTTCAAACGCTCCGAGGACAGCGCGGAGTACGCGGCGCTGAGCTTTCTCAAGTACCCGTCGGCGGTGACGGTCGCAACGGTCAACGACCCTGGCCCTTCTGTCGGCAAGCTGCAGCGCGGTGACGCGATCGACGGCTTCAACGGCAAACCGGTCGCCAACCTCGAACAGTTCACCGCGCTGCTCAAGGCCACCAAACCCGGCGACAAGATCGTCCTGGACTATCGCCGCAAGAACGCTCCGGCGGGCGAAGCCACCGTCACCCTTGGCACCAACCCCGACCGCGACTACGGATACCTCGGGGTCGCCGTGCTCGACGCGCCGTGGGCGCCCTTCTCCATCGATTTCAATCTCGCCAACATCGGCGGGCCGTCCGCCGGGCTGATGTTCTCCCTCGCGGTCGTCGACAAGCTCACCACCGGTGACCTCAACGACGGCAAGTTCGTAGCGGGCACCGGCACCATCGACAGCGACGGCAAGGTCGGCTCCATCGGCGGCATCACCCACAAGATGCTGTCCGCCCACGAAGAAGGCGCAACCATCTTTTTGGTGCCCGCCGACAACTGTGACGAGGCCAAGACGGCACACGAGGACGGCATGCAGCTGGTCAAGGTCGATAACCTCGGTCAGGCCGTCGACGCGTTGCATGCAATTTCCGCTGGTGGCGAACCTCCCCGTTGCTGAGAGGTTGTCGTGCGGAGGGTGCGTAGAGTTGGGGCCACGTCCTCGATCGACGTTTGAGAACCCAAGACTGGAGTTGACGAGTGGGTATGCGGCCCGCGGCGCGAATGCCGAAGCTGACACGACGTAGCCGGATTCTGATTGCGGTGGGCCTGGCCGTCCTGCTGCTATTGCTGTTCGGGCCGCGGATGGTCGACACCTACGTGGACTGGCTGTGGTTCGGCGAGCTCGGCTACCGGTCCGTGTTCACCACGAAGTTGATCACTCGGGTCGTCGTTTTCCTGGTGGCAGCGGCGGCGATGGCCGCCATCGTCTTCGCCGCGCTCGCTCTGGCGTACCGCATGCGGCCGGTGTTCGTCCCGACGACCGGACCCAACGATCCGGTGGCCCGCTACCGGACGGCGGTGATGACCCGGCTGCGGCTGATCGGCATCGGGGTGCCTGTACTCGTCGGCGTCGCCACCGGCTTCATCGCCCAGATGTACTGGGACCGCGTGCAGTTGTTCATCCACGGCGGCAGCTTCGGGGTCACCGACCCGCAATTCGGCAAGGACCTCGGTTTCTACGCCTTCGACCTGCCCTTCTACCAGATGGTGCTGGGCTTTCTGTTCGCGGCGACGTTCCTGGCGTTCATCGCAAACCTGGTGGGCCACTACCTATTCGGCGGTATCCGGCTGTCGGGCCGCACAGGGGCGTTGAGCCGGTCGGCGCGTATCCAGCTGATCACGCTGGTGGGCATCCTGATGCTGCTCAAGGCGGTGGCGTACTGGCTGGACCGCTATTCGCTGCTGAGCCATACCCGCGACAACAAGCCGTTCACCGGCGCCGGCTACACCGACATCAACGCCGTGTTGCCGGCCAAACTGATCCTGATGGCGATCGCGGTGATCTGCGCGGTGGCGGTGTTCTGCGCGATTGTGTTGCGCGACTTACGGATTCCGGCCATCGGCGTGGTGCTGCTGCTGTTGAGCTCGGTGGTCGTGGGTTGGGGCTGGCCGCTGGTCGTCGAGCAGATCAGCGTGAGACCTAATGCGGCGCAAAAGGAAAGCGAATACATCAGCCGAAGTATCGCGGCGACCAGGCAGGCCTATGGCCTGACCGACGATATCGTCACCTATCGCGACTACAGCGGCAATGCGCAGGCCACCGCTCAGCAAGTGGCCTCCGACCGGGCGACGACGTCGAACATCCGGTTGCTCGACCCCACGATCGTCAGCCCGGCGTTCACCCAGTTCCAGCAGGGCAAGAACTTCTACAACTTCCCCGACCAGCTCTCGATCGACCGCTACAACGGTCCCGACGGCAATTTGCGCGACTTCGTGGTGGCCGCCCGAGAACTCAACCCCGACCGGCTGATCGACAACCAGCGTGACTGGATCAACCGGCACACCGTCTACACCCACGGCAACGGATTCATCGCCTCGCCGGCCAACACCGTGCGCGGAATTGCCAACGACCCCAACCAGAATGGCGGCTATCCGGAGTTCCTCGCCAGCGTCGTCGGCGCGAACGGCAGCGTCGTCTCACCCGGTCCCGCCCCGCTGGATCAGCCGCGCGTCTATTTCGGTCCGGTGATCGCCAGCGCCGCGGCCGACTACGCGATCGTCGGCAAGAACGGCGCCGACCGCGAATACGACTACGAGACCAACACCGAGACGAAGAACTACACCTACGCCGGCACCGGGGGAGTACCCGTCGGCAACTGGCTGGCGCGCACTGTGTTCGCCGCGAAGTTCGCCGAGCGAAACTTCTTGTTCTCCAACGTGATCGGGAGAACAGCAAGATCCTGTTCAATCGCGACCCGGTCCAGCGCGTCGAAGGCGGCTGCGCCGTGGCTGACCACCGACACCAGCGTGTACCCGGCGATCGTCAACAAGAGGATGGTGTGGATCGTCGACGGCTACACCACGCTGGACAACTACCCGTACTCGCAGTTGACGACGCTGTCGAGCGCCACCGCCGACTCCAGCGAGGTGGCGGCCAACCGGCTGGCAGCTCGACAAGCAGGTGTCCTACATCCGCAACTCGGTGAAGGCCACCGTCGACGCGTACGACGGCACGGTGACGCTGTACGCACAGGACGAGCAGGACCCGGTGCTGCAGGCGTGGATGAAGGTGTTCCCCGGCACGGTCAAGCCCAAGAGCGACATCTCCCCGAACTGCAGCAGCACCTGCGCTACCCCGAGGATCTGTTCAAGGTTCAGCGCGCGCTGCTGGCCAAGTACCACGTCGACGATCCGGTGACGTTCTTCTCCACGTCGGACTTCTGGGACGTGCCGCTGGATCCCAACCCCACGGCGAGCAGCTATCAGCCGCCGTACTACATCGTCGCCAAAGACCTTGCGGCCAACGATAATTCGGCGTCTTCCAGCTGACCAGCGCGATGAACCGGTTCCGCCGCGACTTCCTGGCCGCCTACATCAGCGCCAGTTCTGACCCCGACACCTACGGCAAGCTCACCGTGCTGACCATTCCGGGCCAGGTCAACGGCCCGAAGCTGGCTTCAACGCGATCAGCACCGACACCGCGGTGAGCCAGGATCTCGGTGTCATCGGTCGCGACAACCAGAACCGGATCCGGTGGGGCAACCTGCTCACGCTGCCGGTGGCCCAGGGCGGCCTGCTGTATGTCGCACCCGTCTATGCCTCGCCAGGCGCCAGTGATGCGGCGTCGTCCTACCCCCGCCTGATCCGGGTGGCGATGATGTACAACGACAAGGTCGGCTACGGCCCGACGGTGCGCGACGCGCTGACCGAGCTGTTCGGGCCGGGCGCGGACGCCACCGCCACCGGACCGGCGCCGACGCCGGGCCGGTGAACGGGCAAGCCGCCCGCCGCGCCACGCCTCCCGACGGCCAGCCGCCGGCCGCCACCGCCGCGACCAGGGCCAGCACCCGAGGGCGCAAGTCCGGCGGCGGTGCCGCCGGGTGGTCCCGGTGCAGTTGTCGGCGGCCAAAGCCGCAGCGCTGCAAGAGGTCAACACCGCGCTGGATGCGCTGCAAGGGGCGCAGACAGGCGGCAACTTCGCCGAGTACGGCGAGGCGCTGCAGCGCCTCGACGACGCGGTGAAGAAGTACCCACCGCCAAGTACCCCGCTGAGCGAGCCGTGTCTGCCCGCAGACACGCCATACCGGCATTTGCGCACGCTCGTCGAGCACTCGATTTGGAGTGCGGCGCGCCTTCGGTAACCTTGCGTTTACCCGTCGCGGGGTGGAGCAGCTCGGTAGCTCGCTGGGCTCATAACCCAGAGGTCGCAGGTTCGAATCCTGTCCCCGCTACTAGGTAAAACGGCCCTCGGAGAAACTCCGGGGGCCGTTGTCATGGCTTGGGGAACGCTTTGAAATATTGGCGTCGCCGGTGCTGTCGTGGGAAGAACCCCTCGTGAGTTCAAGGCACTCTTCGATGAGCTGCCGCCGCTCTGTCGGGGCGTACTCATTGGGCACTGCTGCGCAGCTTCCTGGTCGGCTGCGCGATGGTGCCGACCCTTGGCCTCCGCTCCGGAGCGCATGCCTATACAGACTCAGGGCAACGGGCTTCTCGCCCCAGTGGATCCGAATGTGCAAACACTCGGCATTTTGCGTCGATGACGCCTCTTTGAGTTTCGCCGCCCTTGGCGCGGGTAGCCCTGGAGGGCCGCCGCGAATCCGTGACGGCAAGTCGCAACAAAGGAGGGCTGATGACTAGTCCTGAAGAGCCTAACGTTGGTGGCGCCACAGGTCCCGTTGAGGATGACGAATACAAATCGCCGGCCCCCGATTCGACACCGGGCGGTGCTACCGCCTCGCCAGCGGATGAGCAGCCCGCCTCAGAGGCTCCTGAGACTGACCGCGAACCCGACGCCACCGGACCCAGTCATACCGGCGGTACCTCGCGGGGAGAAAACCGAGCCTGACCGAGCGCGACCGGCCCGCCACTGTGGGGAGCGACGTGGCTGCCCGTCGGCGCCGCGCCGGTTAGCGCAACGCGTCCGCGCCGCGACCCGCCTTTTGGCCCCGTATCTGTGCCGCGTTTCGAACGTGTGTGCGATGGGAACCCGGGGCGTGGAGGTGATGACAATGATTCAGAATTCCAGAGCCAATGCGCCGAGCGCTCATCCCGAGAAGGACACGTCGCAGTGGGTGACCGGTGACGAACCAATGACAGGGCCGCAGAGCAGTTATCTGCAGACGCTTGCGCAAGAAGCCGAATGCGAATTGCCCCAAGACTTGTCCAAGGCTCAGGCTTCCGAACTGATCGACGAACTCCAAAGACAGACAGGACGGGGTGCGCACTGAGTGTGACACCCACGCGCCGGGTATCCGCCCGCCATGCAGACCTTCATGCCGTATCCGGACTTCGGCCAGAGCGCCAGGGTCCTTGATGGTCGCCGGCTCGGGCAGCAACGTGTGGAGGCCATCCAGGTACTGCGAGCGTTGACAGTTACCGGATACGGTTGGCGCCACCACCCTGCGGCGGCGATGTGGGCCGGCTATGAAGAGGCGTTGGTTCGATATGGACTCGACGTGTGCGCGGTTTGGAGCAGCGAGGGTCACGCGGACACGTGCGCGGTCACCCTCGTGGCTGACCTGACTTCCTGTACGGGCATCACGACGGCACGGCCGCAGGCGCTGCTGGGGCAATCGGGTGAATTGCCGCCGTGGCTTGGTGTGCCGGCGTTCCACCGCAGCCATCAGTCGGCGCTCCTGCGCAAGGATCCCGCCCACTACGGGCCGATCTTCCCCGGCATACCCGACGACCTGCCGTACGTCTGGCCGGCCTCTGATCGGGAGCGGCGGGTACCGGTCTAGTTCCTGGCAACAGGGGTGGCTGCTCGAACAGTCATCCGGCCAGGAGAAGTCGAATGGCGGTACTTGGAACAGCGATTCAGCTTGTCCAACGCAGCGCCGAGGTCGCCGACGACAGGCAGTTCGCCTGCGGAGTCGCAGATACGCAGAATCCGCTGTACGAACCGATTATCGACGATGACCCAGTCCACATCCGCCGCGTGCGCACTGAACATTAACGTAGTGCAGAGCCGTGAAGCCCTGGCTGCCGAAGAAATCGACTCGGCTCAGGTCCACGATGAGTTGTTGTGAGCCACGGGTAGAAAGTCCGATGAAATGGCCAAGGGCTTCGCGATTGGTGGCATCAACTTCGCCTGCAACAGTCACGCGCACGCGTTGCGGCGAGAGGTGGTGAACTTCAAACACCGCGCGGCCGCATTTTCGTGTTTCGTGGGGGGGTGATTCGTCAATCGCCGGCGTTTGCGATCGATCATGTCTTGAGAAGGTTGGAGTAGCAGTAGACACGTTGAATTCTTCTCCTGGACGCCAGAGTGGAGGGTTTTCGAACGGTCCTGCGGTCTGAAGACCGGATTGGCGGCGGATGTTTAGGCCGCGACCGGCTGGAAGCTCAACCTGACATTGAGGATACTACGGATTCAGTGGCATAGGTAGAATTCCTGGGAATCCCTCCTAAACCCTTGACATCTTTCGTTTTTCGGACAATCGCCCACCGCGCCGAGGCCACTCTCGAGGTTGACTCGCCGCTCGCATCGACGGAATCAGTAGCACTGCTGGGGGGCACCGCGCGGAATCATTTTGTGGACTTTCGTCTTGGCGCTTCCGACCGCAGCACAGCCAGTTTGATGCCGCCACCCAGCTCGCAGCTGGCGAAATGGCAGGTGCACAACGGTTTTGGTCACCGCGCATCACAAGGTTGGTCCCGACCGCAGCAATCCTGCCGTTTGACGCCACGCCAGCCGGGTAAAGGACGCACCATGACTTCGTTATGGCATACCGACCGTGTCGCCTCCACCACGCCGCCGGGAACGGTCATCGACGCGCCCGATCCCGACATCGTCGTCGTCGGTGCCGGTATCACCGGGCTGACCACGGCTGTCCTACTGGCGCGAGCCGGCAAGCGGGTGACGGTCGTCGAAGCGCGCTATGTTGGCGCGGGCGCCACGGGAAACACCACCGGCAAGTTGAGCGTGCTGCAGGGCAGCAAGCTTGCCCGCATCGCCGGCAAGCATGGCCGCGACACCCTGCAGGCATACGTCAGCGGCAATGCCGAGGGCCGCGACTGGATCCTGCGGCACTGCGATGACCACGGTCTGCATGTGCAGCGCGAAGACGATCACGCCTATGCGCAGAGCCCTAAGGGGATCAGCAGTCGCAAAATCGGTGCTCGACGCGTGCCGCGACGCGGGTCTCGACGATGCCGAATGGATCGACACCGCCGACGTTCCCTTCCCATTCCACGGCGGGGTGCGACTGCGCGATCAGGCCCAGATCGATCCGATGCCGTTCCTGAGCAGCCTGGTGGTCGAACTCGAAACGCACGGGGGGACGCTGCTGCAAGGCGTGCGAGTCGTTTCGGTCTCAGGACGCGGTCCGCTTCGCATCGGACTGCAGGAGACCGCAAATGCCGACGACGACCGAACACGGCATTTTTCGATCACCACACCACGATGTGTACTCGCAACCGGAATTCCGATCCTCGACCGCGGAGGTTTCTTCGCACGCCTGAAGCCGCACCGTTCGTATTGTCTGGCGTTCGACGTCCCCGGTGACGTCACTCGCCCAATGTTCATCTCCGTCGACTCCCCGACGCGGTCGGTACGCCACGCGCCGACGGCCGACGGCGACAAACTCATCGTCGGAGGCGCAGGCCACACCGTCGGTCGCGCCGACGAACCGGCTGACGGCGTGGCCGAACTGGGCAAGTGGGCGAAGCTGCACTACCCGGGCGCCGTTCAAACACACTTCTGGTCCGCCCAGGACTACACCCCCATCGACGAACTGCCCTACGTCGGTCCGCTGCTGCCTAAGTTCGACAACGTTCTCGTCGCAACGGGTTTCGACAAGTGGGGCCTGACCAACGGCGTGGCCGCCGCGCTGGCACTGTCGTCGCGCGTCCTCGGCGGCCATACCGAGTGGGCCAGCGCTTTCGCCAGCTGGAGCCCGCACGAGCTCACCGGACTGACAACTGCCCTGCAGTCGAACCTCGAAGTCGGCTTCAACCTCGCGAAGGGCTGGATCAGCCCGATCAGCACCGCGCCGGCCACCCTTTCCGAAGGTGAGGGCGTGGTCAGCGGACCGCCGTGGCATCTGCGCGCCACCAGCGTCACCGACGGCACGCAGCGCACGGTATCCCCGGTCTGCCCGCATCTGGGTGGCATCGTCACCTGGAATTGCGCCGACCAGGCATGGGAGTGTCCGCTGCACGGCTCGCGATTCGCCCCGGACGGGACACTGCTGGAAGGCCCCGCCACCCGCGGTCTCACCCGTTCGGGTGAGACGTCGCAGCCAGCGCAGGAGTCTTCCGCTGCCGAATAGGCGATCCGATGCCTCGACGTGAGGACAGCCAATGACCGTGACCCGTGATATCGCAGCGACTCGGCAGCGGGTGTGGGAGGTGCTGGCCGACGGCTGGAGCTATTCCGGGTGGGTGGTCGGCAACAGCCGAATCCGCGCGGTCAGTGGCAACTGGCCTGCACCCGGCGCCCGAATCCTGCACTCGATCGGCACCTGGCCGGCAGTCATCAACGATGAAACCGTCGTGGAGAGCGTCGAAGCCGGCCACGAACTCGTCCTGCTCGCCAAGGTCCGCCCGGCAGCCAAAGCGCGAATCACTCTGCGACTGAGCGATATTCACGGCAGTGGGTGTCGTGTCGAGATGAGCGAGGTCGTGGTGAGCGCACCGCTGCGATGGGTGCCCGACAGCCTGCAGCTGCTCGGCGTGGCGCCCCGCAACCGCGAATGTACTGTGGCGGCTGGCGATGATCGCAGAGAGGGACGATCCGGATGCCCGACCATGATTGGGCGCCGCTGTTTTGCAGAGACGCGGTGAGGACATCGGTGATCAAGTCCCCCCGAAACCCGTCGGCCCAGCGCATGCCCTGTGCATACTGACTTGCCGCGCATGATCGGTTTGTCGGTCGCTTAGCCGGGTAGTCGAGCGGTGACGCGAAGGATGTAGCGATCATGAAAAATGATGATGAAGGGTTAAGCGGCGACAACACCGTGATTGACGAGGACGACGGATCGGCCGAGTTTCATTCGAAGGACGGGGGTGGGGCCGACCGCCCGCCCGCGCAACCGCGGCCTCCTGAAAAGCGGTGACCGCCGGATTAGTCGGATCAGACGGGTAGGCGCGACCGCGTCTGGCGTTTAATCAAGAATTGTTAAGGCGTTGTTGGACTTCGTTTCTCGGACAGTCTTACGCGACACGGCGGTGTGGATGTCGTCCAATCGCCACTCGCGGCGACGGATGGGGAGCCACTCCCAAGCCGTAACCTTCGGAGGGGATTAGCCTGCCTTTACTGCGGCTACAACTCCTGTAGCGGGCGCTGGGACTCGGTTGCATTCCAACGCTCGTTAGGCGGGCCCGAGGGCAGCCCTGTCGTTGAGCAGACAGCCCAGCCTCGGGCCCGCCGTACATATCGATCCCGACTCACTGTCGATCCCAACACTCGCGCATCGCGTCATGGTCGGAGAATGGCGGGAGCATACTGAGAATGATGAACACGATCATCGCGCGACTGCCAGGTCAGCAGCAGGCGGTGCCACGGCGCCGCCATGGCTGATATAACCGCGCTGATACTCGCCGACCACGAATGGTTTCGCCGGCAGTTCGCGAAACTCGACTAACTGCAGGCCCGCAAAACGGTGAACAGTGTGGAGCTCGAGCGGGTGTGGCGTCCCCTGGCCGACAAGTTGGATGTGCACGCGTACATCGAGGAGAAGATCTTCTACCCGCAGCTGCTCGAGCGGGGCGAGGACGACCCGGAGGGGGAAACGCTCGACGCGATCGGTGATCACAACGACATTCGTGACGGTGTGCGAGACGCCAACGCTGCGGAAGCGGGCACCGACGAATGGTGGGCTGCAGTTGGACGCACCAGGGTGGCGAACGACGACCATATGGGCGAAGAGGAACGAGAAGGCCTGTCGGACTTTCGTCGCCACGCACCGATCGGCCTGCGCGAGGCACTCGGACAGCAATACAGCGATTTCATGGCGGAACATCCGACGACACGTGGATTGAAAATCACCGACCGTGATCCGCAGACCTATGTCGACGACATCGAGAACAAGCCGCGTCGCCGGCCGAACGACACGTCGCTGGGTATCGGCAGCCTGAAAGGCAAATGACTGAGCCTCAATTCATGGGCACAGGCGCGGGCCGGCGCTCTGCGACGAGCCGCTCGCCGAGGTCGTAGTCGTCGTCGGCATTGTGGGTGAGAACGCCGACAACCGCGTCGTCTGTCTCGTACCACACCGTGAATCCGTCGGAATGGCTGAGCATCCGGCTGCGTTGGTAACCGTCTCCCCACGCGTGGTACTTGATGGTGGCCTCGCCGATGGTGCTCCAAAAGCCCGGCACGCCATCCCATGTCGCGCCTTGGCCCGCCGCTGAGGTACCCGCGATCGCGCCTTGGTCGACCGCGTCCTGCCAGTGTTCGACGGCCAGATGTCGTCCTGCGACGGCGTGCCGGGCCAGCGCAACGTCGCCGGCGGCGTACACACCCGTCGCTGAGGTGCTCATATCGGAGCCGACGACGATGCGGGAATCACGTACGTCAAGGCCGGCGTCGGCGGCGAGTTGGTGCTGCGGCGTCACGCCCGTCGCGGCCAGAACGAGATCGCAGTCGATCGTCACGCCATTGTCGAGACGGACGCCGACATCGGTGATCTCTTCAACGCCGACCCCGCCGACGTGGTGCGCGCCGGCCTGGAGGACCAATTCGCGCAAGCGTTCTGCCGCCGCGGAGCCGAGGCGCGCCTCTTGTGGAAGCGGTTCGGGGGCAACCAGAGTCACCGGCAGTCCCCGCAACGCCAACGATGCCGCCGCCTCACAGCCGATGAAGCCGGACCCGATCACGACGGCCGAGTTGGCGTCGACTGCGGCGTCTCGCAGAGCAGTGGCGTCGGCGAGCGAACGCAACAGTCTGGCGCGCCCGCCGCCGGGCATGGGAGGGGCAACGGGCGCAGCGCCACACGCCAGGACGAGATTGTCGTACCGCAGGCGCCGCCCCCCTGCGTGAACCGTCTGCTCGGCGACGTCCAAGCCGTCCACCGTCGTGTCGAAGTCCAGCCCAATCGCTCTGTCGTCGAACCAGCCGCGGGTGTAGGCCCACATCGTCGGTCTGGCCGCGCAGGTACTCCTTGCTCAAGGGCGGTCGAGCGTACGGCAGGTCGCGGTCGGCGGTCAGGATCCGAACTGGACTAGATGTGTCATGTTCGCGGAATGATTCCGCGGCCGCCACACCGGCCGGCCCACTGCCTATAACGATCAACCCGTCTCCACTCACGGCTTTGTAGTACCCATGCGCGCCGCTCTCATACACCGCTGAAACGGCCCTCGAAGATCAGAGCTCCGAGGGCCGTGTTCATTAATCAAGCGGTCAGTAGTCCCAGGCGGCCGGCACGCACCGAAAGACGTCGCCGGCCGTCGCCACGTGGCAGACGGAGGGGAACGGCAGGTGAGTGGCCACCAATGACTCGCCGGTCGCCGCCAGCTCCCGCAGGAGCTGGATCCGGACGCGGGCCGCCTCCTCAGGGTCGTGTTCGAAGCCGTTGTGCCACTCAGGGTTATCGAACCCGACCTCGAACACGGCGTCGCCTGCGAAGGTCAGCCGCTCGCCGCCGGACGCCAGGCGGACGATGCTGTGCCCCGGAGTGTGACCACCGGTACGGGCGACGAGCACTCCCGGCGCCACCTCGTACTCCGTCTCGAAGGTCCGCATCTGGCCGCGGTACTCGTCCAAGAAGCGCGAGGCGATCGACCGAAGCGCGTCCGGCACAGGCGCCGGCATGTGGGTGTTGGAGAAATCGGGCGCCTCCCAGAACTCGGCCTCGGCGGTCGCCACGTGGACCCGCAGGTCCGGACGCAGCCGCTCCTTCAGCCCCTCGGTGAGTAGCCCGCCCACGTGATCCATGTGCAGATGGGTCAGCACCACGTCGGTCACGGCTGATGGATCGATGCCGGCGGCCTCGAGTCGGTGGACCGTCTGCCCCGCCCGCGGGAAGTCAGGGAACTCCACCCCGAGGCCGGCGTCGACGAGGATTGTCCGGCCGCCGCTACGCACCACGACCACGTTCAGCGGCCAGTCGAGCACGTCCTTCGGCAGGAACCTGTCGTCCAGCCAGGCCGCCAGGTCGGCCGAGTCGGTGTCGTAGGCCAGCGTCTCGGCCGTTATCGGCAGCACCCCGTCGCTGATTACCAGCACCTCGATGTCGCCGACCTGCACCGCGTAGCGCGACGGAACCAACTCGTCGAGGCCCTGACTACCGAGGTGCGAAATGTTGTCCAAGCTCATGATTTCTTCTCCTGACCGCCGTGCCCGAATGTGGACTGCCCCTCCTTCCCGCTCGAACGCGAGCTGGCTCGAGCATTCATCCCGTTCAGGAAGTCCTTGAGGTTGTCTGTGAACGCTGGCGACTCATTGGGACCGGCAGCCGCCGGCGGCGGCTTGTATATCTGTGGACAGCTATATAGACAAAGGATAATATAATGTCATGTTTGGTACCACCTGGAACGTGACCGAGGCGGAGCGCGAGGCGGCCCTTCCCTGCGATGACCTCGTGCCGGGCGCCGTGCGCCTCGACCGTGCGATCTCCATCGACGCGCCGCCGCCGATTGTGTTCGCATGGTTGTGTCAGCTTCGCGTTGCGCCGTACAGCTACGACCTGCTCGACAACATCGGCCGCCGCAGTCCCCGCACGCGGACTTCCGAACTCACAAAACTCGCCGTGGGGCAGCCGTTCGTCCGAATCTACGGTCTCACATATGTTTTCGAGCTGGCATCGTTCATCTCGGATGAGCACATCACACTGCGGCCACGTGAGGGCAGTGCCATGGGTCGCATGCCGACGGTGAACACGTATGCGGTGCGACCCGAGGGGGCCGGGACACGGCTGCACGTGCGTGTGCTGTTCGATGGGCCGTGGCTGGCGGGTCAGACGCTCGCGTTGGTCAACCTACTGATGATGCGCAAGCAACTGTTGGTCTTGAAGTCGCTCGCCGAACGCGACGCGCTCAGCGACACCATCGGAGCTTCGCGCGAGCGCTAGCGCAGTTTGACGACGACCTTGCCTTTGGCCGTGCGGTCCTCCAGCGAGGCGATCGCGTCGCCGGCGCGCTCGAGCGAATAAACCTCCGGTTCCGGCGCCGACACCTTGCCCGATGCCAACAGCGGCTCCAGCTCGGCCCACTGCTCGAGCAGATATCCCGGGTGCGTCAGCGACCAGGCGCCCCAGCCGACGCCGACGGCATCGACGTTGTTCAGCAGCAGCCTGTTGACCTTGATGGTCGGGATGTCGCCGCCGGTGAAGCCGATGACCAGCAGCCGGCCGCCGGGGGCCAGGGAGCGAAGCGAGTCGGTGAACCGGTCACCGCCGACGGGGTCGACGACGATGTCCACGCCACGCCCGCCGGTCAGCTCCTTCACGGCGTCCTTGAAGCCGTCGGCCAGCACCACATCCGACGCCCCTGCGGCCTTGGCGACGGCGATCTTGTCTTCGGTGCTCACCACGGCGATCACGCGCGACGCGCCCCACGCCGGCGCCAGCCGCAGCGTCGACGTGCCGATACCGCCCGCCGCGCCATGCACCAAGACGGTCTCGCCCGCGGCCAGCCGGCCCCTGGTGCGCAGCGCGTGATGCATTGTCAGGTCGTTGAACAGCAGGCCGGCACCGGCCTCGAACGACACCGAGTCGGGCAGCTTGAACACGCGATCGGGTTGCAGCGCAACGACTTCCGCCATCGCCCCGCACAGCATCGTCAATCCGCAGACACGGTCACCCGCCGCCACGTGCGCGCCGTCCGGCGCGCTGCGCACCACGCCCGCGATCTCCGCTCCTGGGGTGTAGGGCATCTTAGGCTTGTACTGATAGAGACCCCGCGATTGCAGGGCGTCGGGGAACGCCACACCCGCGGCGTGCACGTCAACGAGGACATTGCCGTCCCCGCTTGGCTCGTCGATATCGACGACCTGCGCCGCTTGGGGACCGTCGAGGCTGGCTATCTGTATCGCGCGCATCGCACCATTTAACCGCGCCGCACTGGTCGCAGCTCGGGCCGGTTACCCCCCGGTAGCTGCTGATAGCGGCAGCGTTGCCGAACTCGATGGGAGCACCCATGGCACGAGGTCAGGAGACCCGCCTAAAGCGCAGACGATTCGCCGCGGCCGAGGCGATGCCCCCCGGTCGCGCCATGTCGATCCGCTCGAGGGACGGCATCCGCCTACACGCCGAGGTATTCGGGCCGGAAGACGGATATCCGATCGTGCTCGCGCACGGCATCACCTGCGCCATCCGGGTGTGGGCCTACCAGATTGCGGACCTAGCCAACGACTATCGCGTCATCGCATTCGACCATCGCGGCCACGGCCGTAGCGCCGTTCCAGCGCGGCGCAGCGCCTACAGCCTCGACCACCTCGCAGGCGACCTCGACGCTGTCCTCGAGGCGACGCTGGCTCCGGGTGAGCGTGCGGTGATCGCCGGGCATTCGATGGGCGGCATCGCAATCTCGTCGTGGGCTGACAGGTTCCCCGACCGGGTGCAGGAGCGTGCCGATGCCGTCGCACTGATCAACACGACCACGGGCGACCTGCTGCGTAACGTGCAACTCCTGCCGGTGCCTGCGTCCCTTGCCGACGCCCGCGTCCGTGCCGCGGGCACCCTGTTGAAGACGTTGGTGCGGAGACCCTTGATTCGGGCGGTGGACCGACCGAGCCGGCGGTTCGTGTCGATGATCGCGGTGGGCCGCGACGCCGACCCCTCGATCGTGGACTTCATCCACGAGCTCTTCATCCAGACGGCACCCGCGGGCCGCGGCGGCTGGGTCCGAACGCTGGTCGACTCACTCGGCTCGCAGCAGCACATCGGGCTGACGAACCTGACGGTCCCGACGTTGGTGATCGGCAGCGAGAAAGACCGTCTGCTGCCGATGGTTTCGTCGCGTCACATCGCCAGGTCGGCGCCGAACCTCGCCTCGTTCGTCGAGCTGTCGGGCGGACACTGCGCGATCGTCGAATGCCCTGACGAGGTCAACAGGCACCTGCGGCTGCTGATCGAGTCGGTGAGCCGGGAGGCCACGGCCTAACCGGTCAGCGCCCGATGCACCTCATCTGCGGCGCGCTTTCCCGATCGCACTGCGCCGTCGAGGAATCCGGTCCATTCGTCGGCGGTTTCGGTGCCCGCCCAGAAGATGCCGTCGACCGGCTTGCGCAACCACGGGCCGTACGTCGTCCACGAACCGGTCGGTACCGCGGCCGTCGGCCCGCCCGGCGCGAATTCCTCTGTGCCCCAGCAATGATCGACATAATCGATCGGCTTCCCCGCGGCATCGCCGAATAGCGCGGTGAAACCTGCCAGCGCTTGCTCGCGGCGCTCGGCGGAGGAGAGCGTGTCGAACGTGCGCGCATCCGTGAAGCCCAGCAGGATGCCCGGCCCGTTGTCGTTCGGGCTGACGTCGAAGGTGATGAAGACGGGTCCCTCGTCCGAAAGCGCCTCTCCTGAGCAGCCGTTCGCGCGCCAGAACGGTGTTTCATACGCGGCGTATGCCTTGCTCAGGTTGCCTTGCGGCCAGTGCTCCGTGAGCTTTTCGTACTCGGGTGGCAGCGCAGGATCGAATTCGATTCCGGCTCGGTGTTCGGGTGGGATGGCGACGATGACGGCCTTGGCGGTGACGTCGCCGCCATCGCATCCGACCGTGAGCGTGCCGTCGGAGCCCCGGGAGATCCTGCGCACCACCGCATTGACCACGACCCGCGGGCCCAACTCCTCGGCCATCCGCAACGCAATCTGTTGCGTGCCACCGGGAAAGCGGTCCTGCTGTGCGCCGCCCTCGACGTCGAGCATTCGGCCTAGCCCGCCTGCCGCCTTGACGTAGCGGACCGCGTGCAGCATCGACACCTCTTCGGGCTCGCAACCCCACGTCACGCGGGCCATGATCGCCATCAGATCGCGCGTGGACGCGCTTGCGTGCACGTACCGCAGCCACTGGTCCATCGTCTTGGAATCCAGTAGGTCGGCGATCGGCGACGTCCACGGCTGCTGCACCGGTACCCGTCGGGTGACGCGGTCAAAACGCCATTGAATGCGGGAAACGTCGAACAGCTCGATCATGGACAACTTCGGGATCGTGCTGCGATATGAACGGGTCTTACCGCGCCACCGGATCAGGTTCTTGCCACGGCTGTGGGTCCGCACGGTCTCGCAGCCCAACTCGGCAGCCAGCGCGATGACGGCGTCCTGTGTTGGCCCGACGAACGTACCGCCGAGGTCGACCGGTGTGCCCGCGATCGTCGTCGTCGACGAACGTCCCCCGACGCGATCGCGGCCTTCGAGTACAACGACGTCGTGCCCGAGCCGCACCAGGTCACGGGCGGCTGACAGCCCCGCGAACCCCGCACCCACGACGACGACGTCGGCCTTGGCTGGGATAGTCACGCGACTAGGCTCTCACGTCGTGAAGGTCATGACAGCGCTGTTCGGGCCGACGGATGCAATCGACCGGGCGCACGTGCTGCGGGAGGCCGGCGCCAGCGGAGTTTTCACCTTCGAGGGGCCGCACGACGTGTTCACCCCGTTGGCGTTGGCGGCCGCGGTCGAGGGCCTTGACCTGATGACCAACGTCGCGATCGCGTTTCCCCGCAACCCGATTCACCTCGCGCACCAGGCCAACGACCTGCAGCTGGTGACGAAGGGGCGGTTCACACTCGGCCTGGGCACGCAGGTGCGGGCGCAGATCGAGAAGCGGTTCGGCGCAGAGTTCGACCGGCCCGTCGCAAGGATGTCGGAACTGGTGGGTGCGCTGCGGGCCATCTTCACGGCCTGGGAGTCTGGTGAGCGACTCGATTTTCGTGGGCAGTTCTACCGGCACACGCTGATGACCCCGACGTTCAGCCCCGGCGCCCAACCCGTACGGCCCCCCGCCGATCTACGTCGGCGCGCTCGGGCCGCGGTTGACCAAGGCCACCGCAGAGACGGCCGACGGCCTGCTGGTCATGCCTTTCGGCTCGAAGCGGTTCCTGCACGAAGCGACCATGCCCGCGGTTCGCGAGGGTTTGGCCGCCGCCGGACGCGATGCGAGCGAGTTCGCCGTCGTCCCGGAAATTATCGTGTCCACGGGCGATGACCACTCCGCCACCCGTCGGCTGCTGGCGTTCTACGGGTCGACGCCCGCGTACCGCCCGGTCCTGGACGTGCACGGCTGGGGCGATCTGCAACCCGAGCTCAACCAGCTCTCCAAGCAGGGTCGGTGGGAAGACATGGGGCGGCTGATCAGCGACGACATCCTGCACACCATCGCGGCGTGCGGCAGCGCAGGCGAGATCGCCGCGCACATCCGCGACCGGGTGGAGGGCATTTCCGACCGGATCTGCGTCTACCAGCCAGGCCCGATCGCCGTGGAGTCGCTCGCATCGATCGTCGACGCGCTCAACACCTGACCTTTATCGTGGTACCCAGTCGAACCAAAGGGGGTTCCCGATGACCGTGCGCCGGACGAGGCTGAGTTCTCCGATGTGCTGATCATCGGTGCAGGGATTTCCGGGATCGGCGCCGCGTATCGCATCCACGAGAAGAACCCGAAGCTTTCCTACACGGTGCTGGAACGGCGCCAACGGATCGGCGGGACCTGGGACCTCTTCCGGTATCCGGGTATCCGGTCCGACAGCGACATCTTCACGCTGAGCCTGCCGTATGAGCCCTGGACCCGGCCCGAGAACGTTGCCGACGGTGACCATATCCGCGAATACCTGACGGACGCGGCCCACAACCACGGCATCGCCGAGCGCATCAGGTTCAACACCCACGTGCTGTCGGCCGACTGGGATTCGACGACCGACACCTGGACCGTGCAGAGGGAACAGGACGGCCAGCCGAAGACCTACCGGGGCCGGTTCGTGTTCTTCGGCACGGGCTACTACAACTACGACGAGCCCTACACACCCGAGTTCCCTGGCATCGATCAGTTCAGCGGCGACGTGGTGCACCCGCAGTACTGGCCGGAATCCCTTGATTACGCCGGCAAGCGGGTAATGGTGATCGGCAGCGGTGCGACCGCGGTGAGCATGATTCCAGCGCTTGGCGAAAAGGCCGCGCATGTGACCATGTTGCAGCGGTCGCCGACATACATGATGTCGATGGCACGGATCGATCCGATGGTTCAGGCCATTCGAAAAGTACTGCCGCGCAGGGTGGCCCATTCGGTCGTCAGGTTCCGCAACGCGTTCATCCACGTGCTCATGTACTTCATAGCGCGAAAGGCGCCCAGGTTCAGCAAGTGGCTTATTCGCAGCGGAGCCAAACGCAATCTGCCGGAAGGCTATCCGGTCGACGTGCACTTCAAGCCCCGCTACAACCCTTGGGACCAGCGGCTGTGCCTGATTCTGATAACGACGTCTACAACGAGATCAGCGAAGGCCGGCTCGAGGTGGTGACCGACCACATCGACCACTTCGACGCCGAAGGTGTGGTGCTCTCGCTCCGGCGAGCGGATCGACGCCGACGTGATCGTCACGGCCACCGGTCTTGCAGCTGCAGGCGTTGGGAGGCATCGCACTCAGCATCGACGGCGCCGAGATCAAGCCCCACCGACAGGTTCGTGTACAAGGAGTTTCTGCTCGAGGATGTGCCGAATGTCGCTTGGTGCATCGGCTATACCAACGCATCGTGGACGTTGCGCGCGGACATGACGGCACGTGCTGTCGCAAAGCTACTGGCGTACATCGAATTCAGCTC
>CAVXZT010000002.1:0-258834 GCA_963766465.1 uncultured Actinomycetota bacterium | reverse complement strand
AACGGTCGGCAGTGCTTGGATCGGCCTGGCGGTTGGCCGCCGAGAGGATGAACAGCATGGTGGCGCCGACCGGCACCAGTGCCCACGGCCCTGGAAACTCCTTGACGCCGTCGATCAGCGCTCCACAGGAGAGGATCGCCGCCAGCGCGACCACCGCGACCGTGGTGCGCAGCCACATCGGCCAGCGCACGTAGGGCACGAGCGCGCCCAGCAACGCCCCCAGCAGCAGTTCCCACGCTCTTGCGAAGCTGTTGTAGTAGGCGGTCGCCTGATCGGCATTGTGAGCAAAGATCGCGTAGACGAACGACGCGATGGTCAGCGAGCTCAGCAGGACGATGAATGAAATCCGCATGTACTTGCCGAGACCCCGCCGGAACACATAGGCGAACGAGAAGATCAGCGCCAAAAACGCGATGTAGAACTGGCCCTGCACCGACATCGACCAGATGTGCTGTAGCGGACTGACCGCCTCACCGGCGCGAAGGTAGTCCGATGCGGTATTCGCAAGTTCCCAGTTCTGGAAGTAGCCGAGGCTTGCCAAACTCTGGTCAGCAAACGTTTCCCAGCGAGTCTCGGGTTGGATCAGGATCGTAAGCACCGCGGAGCCGGCCAGCACCACGACGAGCGCAGGTAACAGCCGGCGAACCAGCCGGGTGACTTCGGGGACCGGCCACAGGGATGCGCCGGGCGTCAGCGCCGTTCGCAGCAGACGCCCGCCGAAGAAGAAGCCCGACAACGCCAAGAAGACGTCGACGCCGCCGGAGACTCGGCCAAACCACACGTGAAACACCGCGACGAGCGCGATCGCAATGCCGCGCAGGCCGTCGAGATCGTGCCGGTAGAAACCCGAAGCGCGCGCGCCCGCGTTCGATTTCGCGGCGGGCGGGGCGGGGCCCGGATCGGTGACGGGCGCCGGCCGGAAGGGGGCGAGGCTCAACATGGTCGACGGTCAATCTACCGAAGATCACGCGTGGACTCATGTCACGGGCGACGCATCGCGGCCGGTGAGCAAAGGATTACGCTGCAACCCCATGTCCGCGTTGACGCCTGCCGAGATCAGTGCGATCGACGCCGCGCACGTCTGGCATCCCTACAGCACCATCGGGGCCGAAGCGCTGCCCCCGGTCGTGGCGGTAGGCGCGAAGGGCGCCTGGCTGACGCTGATCGACGACGGGCGCCCGATCGAGGTGCTCGACGCGATGGCGTCGTGGTGGACCTCGATCCATGGCCACGGCCACCCTGTGCTGGACGCGGCGATCGCCGGTCAGCTCGCGACGATGAACCACGTCATGTTCGGCGGGCTGACGCACGAACCCGCCGCCCGGCTCGCCCAACTGTTGGTGCAGATCACGCCCGACGGACTCGACACGGTGTTCTTCAGCGACTCCGGTTCGGTGTCGGTCGAGGTGGCCGTCAAAATGGCGCTGCAGTACTGGCGCAGCACCGGCCGCCGCGACAAGCACCGGCTGATGACGTGGCGCGGGGGCTACCACGGCGACACCTTCACCCCGATGAGCGTGTGCGACCCCGATGGCGGCATGCATTCGCTTTGGACCGACGTTCTGGCCCGCCAGGAATTCGCGCCGCAGGTGCCGACGGATTACGACCCCGCCTACAGCGAGGCGTTCGAAAAGCAGCTTGCCGCGCACGCGGACGAGCTGGCCGCGGTGATCATCGAACCGGTGGTGCAGGGCGCGGGCGGCATGCGGTTTCACGATCCCCGGTATGTGACCGACCTGCGCGACGCCTGCGACCGCCACGACGTCTTGCTGATCTTCGACGAGATCGCCACCGGCTTCGGTCGCACCGGCACACTTTTCGCCGCCGAGCATGCCGGCGTGAGCCCAGACATCATGTGCGTCGGCAAGGCCATCACCGGTGGTTACATCACGCTGGCCGCGACGCTGTGCAGCCGCGGTATCGCGACCACCATCAGCACACACGAACCCGGCGCACTGATGCACGGCCCAACGTTCATGGCCAATGCGCTGGCCTGCGCGGTCGGGATCGCCTCTGTCGAGCTGCTGCTGGAACAGGATTGGCGGTCACGGGTGCAGGCGATCGAGGCGGGCCTGCTCGCCGGCCTGGAGCCCGCCGCCTCCCTGCCCGGCGTCGCCGACGTGCGGGTGCTCGGCGCGATCGGTGTGATCGAGATGGACAGGCCCGTCGACCTAACGGTCGCGACGCCTGCCGCACTGCAGCGCGGAGTGTGGCTACGACCGTTCCGCAATCTGATCTACGTCATGCCTCCGTACATCTGCACGCCTGAGGAGATCGACCGGATCACCTCGGCGATGGTCGGGGTCGCGCGTGCGTTAACCTGAACGGTGTTCAATTGTCGGCTCGGCCGACGTGTTCAAGTCGCACGAGGGAGCATCTGGTGACGCGCGTCGGTCTTTCCCCGCTGGCCTGGCTCGACGAGGTCGAGCAGCAGCGGCGCTCGGCCGGACTGCGCCGATCGCTTCGCACCCGCCCGCCCGTCGGCGCAGAACTCGATCTGGCATCCAACGACTACCTTGGCCTGTCTCAGCACCCCGACGTGATCGACGGCGGCGTCGAGGCGCTGCGCACCTGGGGCGCGGGCTCGACTGGATCGCGGCTGGTCACCGGCAACACCGAACTACACGAAGGCTTCGAGACCGCGCTCGCGGATTTCGTCGGCTCCGAGTCGGCGCTGGTGTTCTCGTCGGGCTATACCGCCAACCTCGGCGCGGTGGTGTCGCTGTCGGGGGCGGGATCCCTGTTGGTTTCGGACGCGCTGACGCACGCGTCGCTGGTGGACGCCTGCAGGCTGTCGCGCGCCCGCGTCGTCGTGGCACCGCACCGCGACGTCTCCGCCGTCGAGGCAGCGCTTTCCGCGCGTGACGAAGAACGCGCCGTCGTGGTGACCGACTCGGTGTTCTCCGCCGACGGCGTGCTCGCGCCGCTGCGGGCACTTCATGAGGTGTGCCGACGGCACGGCGCACTTCTGATCGTCGACGAGGCGCACGGCCTCGGCGTGCGCGGCAACGGCGGACGCGGCCTGCTTCACGAGGTCGGCCTCGCGGGCGCGCCCGACGTGGTGATGACGACGACGCTGTCCAAGGCGCTTGGCAGCCAGGGCGGGGTGGTGCTCGGTCCCGCCGCGGTGCGCGCCCACCTGGTCGACGCCGCGCGGCCGTTCATATTCGACACCGGACTGGCCCCCGCCGCCGTCGCTGCCGCACTGGCCGCGCTGCGTGTCCTGATCGACGAGCCGTGGCGGGCGCAATCCGTGCTGGATCATGCGTCCGCGCTCGCCGAGATATGCGGCGTAACCGAGCGCCCGGAATCTGCTGTGGTGTCGGTCATCCTCGGCGAGCCTGAAGTGGCACTCGGCGCCGCGGCCGCGTGCCTTGATCGCGGCGTGCGGGTCGGCTGCTTCCGCCCGCCGACGGTCCCGGCAGGCACTTCACGGCTGCGACTGACGGCGCGGGCGTCGCTGTCCGACGACGAAATGGCGCTGGCCCGTGAGGTGCTCACCGAAGTGCTCGCGCCACGCCCGTGAGCGCACTCGTCGTCACGGGCACCGACACCGGTGTCGGCAAGACGGTGGCCACGGCGGCGCTCGCCTGTTCCGCGCGGTTGGCAGGCATTGACGTGGCAGTGTGCAAACCCGTGCAGACCGGCAGCCCACACGACGACGACCTCGCAGAGGTGGCGCGGCTGTCCGGGGTCAGTGCCCTGTACGGCAAATGGCGCTACCCCGAACCGCTCGCACCGGTCGCGGCTGCCGAGCGTGCAGGCATGGCGCTGCCGACACGCGACGAGCTGGTGGCGTCGGTGGCATCGGCCGCCGCCGCGCTGACCGTGGTCGAGGGTGCGGGTGGGCTATTGGTCGAACTCGGTGCTGGTGAAGTGACCCTGCGCGACCTGGCGCGCGACCTGGCCGCTCCGGTGCTGGTAGTCGTCTCGCCGGGACTGGGCACGCTTAACCACACCGCCCTCACGCTGGAAGCGCTTGCTGCCCAAGGAATTCCATCTGCAGGACTAGTGATCGGCGCGTGGCCGAGCGAACCGGGTGCGGCCGAGTTGGGCAATCGCAACGCGCTCGAACGGTTGGCTGCGGTGCGGGCGGTGCTGCCCGCGGGTGCCGGGGCGATGAGCGCCGCCGAGTTCGAGTCGATGAGCGCGTCGGCGTTCGATGCGCAGTGGATCGCGAGCCTGGTGTAACTGTGGTCCATTCCGTCGAGCTGGTCTTCGACCAGGACACCGAGGCCGCGGTCCGGCACATCTGGGATGGGCTGCGCGAGAACGGGATCCCGAGTCAGGCGCCCGCGAGCCGGCCACACACGACCCTGATCGTCGCTGAACGGATCGACCCCGAGGTGGATTCATTGCTTGCGTCGCAACTGCGCCGGTTCCCATTCGATTGCCGGATCGGGCCGCCGCTGTTCTTCGGTAGGGCGAAGGCGGTGCTCGCGCGGCTCTTGGTGCCGACAGCGGAGCTGCTCGACCTGCACGCTGAGGTGTACGGCATGTGCCTGCCGCATGTGTCGCCTGGTCCGATGCCTAATGCGTCACCCGGTCACTGGATCGGTCACGTCACGCTGGCCCGCGGCGTCGAGCCGAGGCAGATGGGTCGCGCTATTCGCATCGCGGGAAAACCGCCCGAGATCGCGGGCCGCGTCGTCGGATTGCGGCGTTGGGATGGAAACGCCAAGCGCGAATATCCGATCCCGTGACTTCGAGAAACATTGGGAATCACCCGATTTAGCAGGACACCGGAGCTACGCTCAATTTCTGTACGGGGCGGAGATCAACCGTGTCAACCAACATCAAATCCATCGTGCTGGCCGCGGCGGCCATCGGCACGGCGAGCTTCGTCGGAATTCCCGCCGCCCAGGCAAACCCTGTAGTTCCGTTGGCTCCGTGGACCCCTTCAGCAATGTATTGATCGGGGATTACTGCACCGGCCCGGGACCGCAAACCCAACCGCCTCAGGGTCCTGGTGTCTCATGGAATCCGCGGCTGGGCGGCCTAACTGCCCACATCACTGACCGCAGTGGAGTTGCCTCTCAGTGTTCGTATACGTCCGACTTTTACACGCGCAGCTTCTTCTTGCCCGCAAACGGCACGCACGATCTGGCGATCGTTCCGGCTGTTCCCGCATTCCGGAACTGGGACGTCGCAGTGTCATGTGACAACGGCACGAGCACCCAGACCTCCACGTTCTTCTGAGATCGGCTTCAGTCCGAGCCTTCGTTAAACACAGTTGCCGCAACCTTTTTCGGCACGCACATCCGCCACCCGTCGATCACGAGCTCGCGCAGTTCCTCCAGGTCGATTGCTTCCAATCGGACGTGGATCCAGTTGTATCTCATGTCCGATTTGCGCGGCAGCATGAACTTGTCGGGTTCGGCAGCCACCATCGCCTCCCGCTCCTCCTTGGGAAAGCCGACGCCCATCACGGTCTCGTCGCGCGAAAATCCGACAAAGACGATCTGTCCCACCCGGAACTTGATTTGATCCCGCACCACCACCTCGTAGGCCCGAGGCAATGACGCAATGATGCGCCGAACGTCATCGACAGTGATCACGTCGGCGACGTTAGTCGGGCACCCCGACAACCGTGTCGCGATGCGCGGCGATGCCGTCGACAAGCAGTCGAAGCCCGAAGGCGAACCGCGCGCTCGGGTCCTCGGATAACACCGACTGGCCTTCGGGCAATTCGGCGCCTGCGGCGTCCCATTGCAGCCGGGACTGCTCGTCGGCGGTGAATCCCAACACGTAGTACACGACGGTGCGGGCGGCCAGCTCCGCGTGAGCGAGGTCCATGCCGGCGTCAGCTGCGGCGCCGGCGAGTCGGGCCAGAATCTGAGCCATCGCCTCCGACTGTCCGGCCGCGAAGCTCGCGGAGACCAGCTCGGCGCCGTCGGTGTGGGACAGCAGCGCATCGCGAAGGCGCCCACAGATCCCTGTGACGCGGTCCTGCCAGCCTGCGGGTACATCTCCGACGGAGTCCAGGATGCGGTCAGCGACCGCGCCGAGCAGCTGCTGTTTGTTGGCGAAATGCCAGTACAGCGCGCCGGGGGAGACGGCGAGCTCGCGGGCCAGCCTTCGCATCGTCAGGTCGGCGATCCCGTAGCTGTCCAGCAGTGTCGTCGCCGCATCGACCACGTCGCGTTTGTGGAGCTGCACGCCGGTAGCCTAACCTGAACGCTGTTCAAGTTCGGTAACAGGAGGCTATTCGGGTGAGCGACATTCTGGCGGAGGCTCGCGAGCAGGTACTGGAGCGCGGTGAGGGCCTGAACCAGGAGCAGACACTGCAGGTGTTGCAGCTGCCCGACGACCAGCTCGACGAGCTGTTGGAGCTGGCCCACGACGTCCGGATGAAGTGGTGCGGGCCCGACGTCGAGGTCGAAGGCATCATCAGCCTGAAGACCGGCGGCTGCCCGGAGGACTGCCACTTCTGTTCGCAGTCAGGACTTTTCGCGTCGCCCGTGCGCAGCGCATGGCTGGACATCCCGAGCCTCGTCGAGGCAGCCAAGCAGACCGCCAAGACCGGCGCGACCGAATTCTGCATCGTCGCCGCCGTTCGCGGACCCGACGAGCGGCTGCTGGCCCAGGTCGCCGCTGGCATCGAGGCGATCCGCAACGAGGTCGACATTCAGATCGCCTGCTCGCTGGGCATGCTCACCGAAGAGCAGGTAGAGCGGCTGTCCGCGATGGGCGTTCACCGCTACAACCACAACCTTGAGACCGCCCGGTCGTTCTTCACCAACGTCGTCACCACCCACACCTGGGAAGAGCGCTGGGACACCCTCCGGATGGTCCGTGAGGCCGGCATGGAGGTCTGCTGCGGCGGCATCCTCGGCATGGGCGAATCCCTCGAGCAGCGCGCCGAATTCGCCGCCAACCTCGCCGAGCTGGACCCCCACGAGGTGCCGCTGAACTTCCTCAACCCGCGACCCGGCACCCCGTTCGGTGACCTCGACGTACTGCCTGCGTCCGAGGCGCTCAAGGCCGTCGCCGCGTTCCGCCTCGCGCTGCCGCGCACCATGCTGCGTTTCGCGGGCGGCCGCGAGATCACGCTCGGCGATCTCGGTGCCAAGAAGGGCATCCTCGGCGGCATCAACGCCGTCATCGTCGGCAACTACCTGACGACGCTCGGCCGGCCCGCCGAGTCCGATCTCGAGCTGCTCGACGATCTGCAGATGCCGATCAAGGCGCTCAACGCCAGCCTCTAATGGCTGCCAAGTTCAACGTCTACACTGGCGAGCCCGCCGGCGGAGCAGTCCCGACCGCTGCGCAACTCGGCCTGGAGCCACCTCGGTTCTGCGCGGAGTGCGGCCGCCGCATGGTGGTGCAGGTGCGCCCGGACGGGTGGTCGGCCCGCTGCTCCCGTCACGGTGAACAAGACTCCAAGGAACTTGATGACAGACGTTGAACAGCCGCGTATTTCGCGTCGCAGCGCCGCAGTGACGGCAGTTGCGGGGTTGGCAGTGTCCGGCGCACTCGTCGGGGCGCTGTGGGCCTGGCTGGCACCACCGATCCACGGCATTGTCGCGCTGACCAAGAAGGGCGAGAGAGTCAAGGCCTATCTCGGCAACGAGGCCGACCACTTCTTCATCGCTGCCTTCCTGCTCGTTGGCATGCTCGGTGCGCTCGCCGTGGTCGCGGCCGTGCTGCTGTGGCGGTGGCGCGCCCACCGGGGTCCGGTGATGGTGACCGCGGTCGCGATCGGTGCAGCGGCCGCAGCGGGGGCCGCAGCAGGGGTCGGTGCAGTCGTGGCGCACTGGCGCTACGGCGCGATAGACATCGCGGGTGCGCCGGTGTCGCCGGAGCACCGCGTGCACTACGTCATCGAGGCGCCGGCGGTGTTCTTCGGGCATTCGCCGCTACAGATCGCGACCACCATCCTGCTTCCCGCAGCAGTCGCGGCGGCGGTCTACGCGCTGATGGCAGTGGCGACGCAGCGTGACGATCTAGGTGCGTGGCCGCCGGTCGAAGAGCCGGTGATCGGCCCGACTGTCACAGCGGAGAGCGCTCTACCGTCCGCCCAGTGACGACCTTAAGGGCGATCTTGGCCAGCCGCGCCATGCCGACATAGGTCATCGGGTTGAGCAGCGTCGGCCATTTGGTCCGAATTATGTGCTCGGACAGCGGTTTTCCGTTGAAGCGGTCGGTCAGCCAGCGCAGTGTCATCGGCGCCGACAGCGGGTGCAGCAGCAGGTGCTCGCTGAACATGTCGCGGTGGTAGGTGACATCGGCGCCACCGGATGAGTAGGTTTCGGCGAGTTCGTCGATATCGCCGACGGAGATCAGCTGGTCGAAGACCGCCTGCACGATGAGCACCGGCGGGGTCGGCACCGCGACGCCGAGTTTGATGTCGGCGAAGACGTGCTGGACTTCGGGGGTGTCGAGGATCTCCTCCAGCGGCCGGTCGAGCATGTGGCCCATGTCCTTGTTGGCCATCCGGATGATCGCTTCGGCGGTGGTCATCTTGTGCAGCCGTTCCAGCAGCACCTTGCCCTCTTTGGTGACGTGCTCCTGGATGATCTTGTTGAGCTCGGGATAGATGTCGGCCAACGCGGCGACGACGAGCGCTGGCAGGCCGGACATCACCGTGCCGTTGAGTCGGCGGAAGGTGTGTCCGAGGTCGCCCACGGGCGATCCGAGCACAGCGCCGACGACATTGAGTTCGGGTGCGTAGGAGCCGCTCATCTCGGCGGCCCACGCACTGGCCAGGCCACCGCCGGAGTAGCCCCACAGGCCGACCGGCGCCGACGGCGACAAGCCGAGCCGCTCGGTGTTCAGCGCGGCCCGCACGCCATCGAGAACGTGGTAACCGGGCTCAAGGGGCGCGCCCCACATTCCCTTGCGTCCCTCGTGGTCGGGCACCGACACGGCCCAGCCCTCGGCGACGGCAGCGGCGATCAGGAGAAACTCGAATTGCGCCACCGCGCCGGGAGCCACTGCACGTCGGCGCAGCGCGTAGGAGGGGAAGCACCGCGACGTCACGGCATCGATCGCGCACTGGTAGGAGACGACCGGTGTGACGGCTTTCGGCGTGCGCTCGGCAGGCACGATCACTGTGGTGGCCGCGGCTTCCGGATTGCCGTGCATGTCGGTGGTCCGGTAGAGCATCTGCGTGGCCGTGATGCGCTGGGGGATCAGCCCGAGAAAGGCCAGCTCGACGTCCCGGCTGCGAAGCACCGTGCCGGGGTTGGCGTGCTGGAAACCTGCAGGTGGGTCATAGAACGGGTCGTCGGCGGGCAACTGGGGGCGGGCGCCACGCTGCAGCTCTTCATGCTGCGGCTGCCCAATCCACTCGGCGCCAGTTACAGGAGCCACACTGCCCAAGTCCATCCGGGCAGTATTACTTAAGAGGCCATTAAGAATCCAGTCGACTCACCCAGGCGGGCGAAGCGCCGCGAATTCGTCGGTCACCCGATATCGAGAGTCGGTGAAGCGGTACAGCGCGGCAGGACGGCCACCGCTGCGTCCCGAACGCGCGGTTGTGCCGGTGCGGGTGATGACGTTGCGACGCTCGAGCACGCGCTGCAGGTTGGTGGCATCGACTTGATACCCGAGCGTCGCGCTGTAGATGTCCCGCAGCGTGGATAGCGCAAATTCCTTTGGCGCCAGGGCGAATCCGATATTCGTGTAGGACATCTTGGCGGCCAGCCGGATGCGGGCATTTTCCACCATCGGACCGTGGTCGAAGGCCATCGGCGGCAGGTCACTCACCGGATGCCAGCGGGTGTCGGGCGGCAGTTCGGGAGTCGCGGGGGAGGGAACGAGCCCGAGGAATGTCGACGCGATGGTGCGTGCGCCGGGAATCCGGTCTGGATCGGAGAACACAGCCAGTTGCTCCAGGTGAGCAAGTTCACGCAGATCCACCTTCTCGGCGAGCTGGCGGCGAACCGAGCTGGTCAGGTCCTCGTCGTCACTGAGCCGGCCGCCGGACAGCGACCACTTTCCGCGCTCGGGTTCGAGTGCACGCTGCCATAACAGCACGTGAAGTGCTGGTTTCGGGGATTCGCCCTCGAGGTGAAGGCCGCGGGCCTGGAACACGACTGCGAGCACCTCATGTGCGGTGCTAATATGTGACATGTTTTCGATTATAAGTCGAAAACCTCCGACGGGATTGAGGAGGCGGCCATGACGGTTCTGGACCGTATGTCCGCAGGCGATTTGGCGAACCGAATCACCGATAGTCCGACCGGCTTTTCCGGCGTGGACGGCGACGAGGAATGGGCTGCCGAGGTCCGTCGACTCGCCGACCTGCGCGGCGCCACACTGCTCGCGCACAACTATCAGCTGCCTGCCATCCAGGACGTCGCCGACCACGTCGGCGACTCGCTGGCGCTATCCCGCATCGCCGCCGATGCGCCAGAGCACACCATCGTGTTCTGCGGCGTGCACTTCATGGCCGAGACGGCGAAAATCCTGTCGCCCGACAAGACGGTGCTCATTCCCGACCAGCGAGCGGGATGCTCGCTGGCCGATTCGATCACCGCCGACGAGCTGCGCGAGTGGAAGGCCGAACATCCTGGCGCTGTGGTGGTGTCCTACGTGAACACCACCGCGGCGGTAAAGGCCGAGACCGACATCTGCTGCACGTCGTCGAACGCCGTCGAGGTGGTGGCTTCGATACCCGAGGACCGCGAGGTGCTGTTCTGCCCGGACCAGTTCCTTGGTGCACACGTGCGACGGGTGACGGGACGCAAGAACCTGCACGTGTGGGCGGGCGAGTGCCACGTGCACGCAGGCATCAACGGTGACGAGCTGGCCGACCAGGCCCGCACGCATCCCGAAGCGGAGCTGTACGTCCATCCCGAATGCGGTTGCGCCACTTCGGCCTTGTACCTCGCCGGTGAGGGCGCGTTCCCCCAAGACCGAGTCAAGATCCTTTCGACCGGCGGCATGCTGGACGCGGCGCGCGAGACCAACGCGCGGCAGGTGCTGGTCGCCACCGAGGTCGGAATGCTGCACCAATTGCGGCGCGCCGCACCGGAAGTCGACTTCCGCGCCGTCAACGACCGCGCGTCGTGCAAGTACATGAAGATGATCACGCCGGCCGCGCTGCTGCGCTGCCTGGTGGAAGGCGCCGACGAGGTCGACGTCGACCCCGAAACTGCCGGGCGGGCGCGCGCCAGCGTTCAGCGCATGATCGAGATCGGCCAACCTGGCGGCGGCGAATGATTTCGGCGTGCGGGGGGCGCGGCTTCTGGCAACAGCGCGCCGACGTCGTCGTCATCGGCACGGGGGTGGCAGGCCTGGTGTCCGCGTTGGCCGCGCACCGGCGCGGTCAAAAAGTGGTGGTGCTGAGCAAGATCGGCGACACCGCGACGTTCTATGCGCAGGGCGGCATTGCTGTTGTGTTGCCGGAAACAGACGATTCGGTCGACGCGCACGTCGACGACACCCTAGCCGCCGGTGCGGGACTGTGTGATCCGGATGCGGTCCGCTCGATCGTTGCCGACGGCTACCGCGCAGTCGCCGAATTGGTCGATGACGGAGCGCGATTCGACGAGGCGGCGCCGGGACGGTGGGCGCTGACCCGCGAAGGCGGGCACTCGCGGCGCCGGATCATCCACGCAGGCGGCGACGCGACAGGGGCCGAGGTACAGCGGGCGCTCGATCACGCGGCGGCCCGGCTCGATATCCGCCGCCACCACATTGCGCTTGAGGTGCTCCACGACGGCGCGGCGGTGACGGGCGTGCTCGTCCTCAACGAGGACGGTCTCGGCATCGTGCATGCGCCGTCGGTCATCCTGGCGACGGGCGGGCTCGGCCACCTGTATGCGGCCACCACAAACCCGGAGGGGTCGACGGGCGACGGCGTCGCGCTGGCAATGTGGGCGGGGGTGCCGGTCAGCGACCTCGAGTTCATCCAGTTCCATCCGACGATGCTGTTCGACGCGCAGGCCAGCGGTCGCCGCCCATTGATCACCGAGGCGGTTCGCGGTGAGGGCGCGATACTGATCGACGCGCAAGGCAATTCGGTAACCGACGGCGTACACCCGATGGGCGACCTCGCGCCGCGCGATGTTGTCGCCGCCGCCATCGATGCGCGAATGACCGCGATCGGCGATCCGTGTGTCTACCTCGACGCGCGCAGCATCGACGGCTTCGAGCAGCGGTTCCCTACGGTGACAGCGGCATGCCGCGCCGCGGGCATCGACCCGACGCGCCAACCGATTCCAGTGGTGCCCGGCGCGCATTACAGCTGTGGCGGCGTGGTCACCGACGTCTTCGGGCGCACCGAGCTCGCGGGGCTGTTCGCGGCCGGCGAGGTCGCGCGGACCGGCATGCACGGCGCGAACCGGTTGGCGTCCAACAGCCTTCTGGAAGGTCTCGTGGTCGGCAGCCGGGCGGGTAAGGCCGCCGCCTCGCACGCGGTGGATGCCGGGCCGAGCCGCGCGGTGATGCCTGAGCAGTCGACGCGCCGCGCGCTGCCACGAGCCGATCTGCAGCGGGCGATGTCGCGTGACGTGTCGGTCGTTCGCGACGCGGCAGGCCTGCAGGCCCTCGCAAAGGAACTCGACACCGCGACGACACGTGTCCTGAAGTCCCGCAGCGACTTCGAGGACGTCGCCTTGACCACCACCGCGGTCGCCGTCGCCGCAGCTGCGCTGGCGCGCACCGAGTCCCGCGGCTGCCACCACCGGTCGGATTTTCCCGAAACCGACCCGGCGTTGGCGCGGAGCCTGGTTGCCGCCGAGGCGTGCTGCTGATGGAACTCACCGCCGACGAGCTGACGGAGGCTCGCAGGGTGATCGCGCGCGCCCTGGAAGAAGACCTGCGCTACGGGCCCGATGTCACCACGTTGGCGACGGTGCCCGCCGATACGACGACCACCGCGTCGATGGCTACCCGTGAGCCAGGGGTCATCGCTGGCGGCGAGGTCGCGCTGCTCGTGCTCGACGAAGTGATCGGGCCGGACGGCTACCAGGTCAAGCACCGCGTCGATGACGGCACGCTGCTGGAGGCTGGTGCCGCCGCGCTCGTCGTTGAGGCGCCGACGCAAGGTCTGCTGACCGCCGAGCGCACGATGCTGAACCTGGTGTGTCACCTTTCGGGCATCGCGACGACGACGGCGGCGTGGGTCGATGCCGTCAGCGGCACCGAGGCCAAGATTCGCGACACCCGCAAGACGCTGCCGGGTCTGCGTGCCCTGCAGAAGTACGCGGTGCGCGTCGGCGGGGGAGTCAATCACCGGATGGGCCTTGGTGACGCGGCGCTGATCAAGGACAACCATGTCGCCGCTGCGGGTTCGGTGGTCGCTGCGCTGCGCGCCGTCCGCGCCGCCGCCCCGGATTTGGAGTGCGAGGTCGAGGTCGACTCGCTCGAACAGCTCGACGAGGTGCTCGCGGAAAACGTTGAGCTGATCTTGCTTGACAACTTTCCGGTGTGGCAGACGCAGATCGCGGCGCAGCGCCGCGATGCCCGCGCACCGCAGACAAAACTCGAGTCGTCGGGCGGGTTGTCGCTCGATACCGCGGCCGAGTATGCGGGTACGGGCGTGGACTATCTCGCCGTTGGCGCCCTCACCCACTCGGTTCGCGTGCTGGACATCGGGCTGGACGTCTAGTGGTGCACACCCGCAGCTAACCCGCGCGTTCCGGCCAAAGGGCCTCCCGGTGTCGCTTTTGTCGGGCCTATCCCCTACGCTGGCTAACATTTGCTGGCTGTGGCCTGTGTCACAAATCGGGAGGGGTTCCATCTGTGGGAAAGCACAGCAAGCCGCGCAGATCGTGGGCGCCCTACGTCACCACGGGCATCGCGCTGGAAGCAGTGGCCGTGTTCGGGTTCGCGTACGCCACCGACAGCCACGTGTCACCGCCGAACCTGCTCGCGGCGTCGATCTTCGTCGACGGCACCAAGCCGGTCACCGGCTCGGAGGAGGGCGTGCCGTTCTTCCGGATGGCAGACAGCTTCCAGGGGGCTTTTGACCAGGGGGCCAACAATGTCTTCATCGAGTACCCGCGCAGCCTGGGGCCGATAACCGGATTGGGCGATCCGACGTACGACGAATCCGAAGCGGACGCCACCACGAAGATCGTCGCGGCGGTCAAGGCGGCGCGACAAGACGACGCCACGGGCACGATCTACGTCGTCGGCTACTCGCAGGGCTCCGGTGCGGCGGCGAAGGCGATCGATGAGTTGGAGGATTCCGGCTTCGACACCAGCAACGTCGAATTCGTGCTGGCAGCCAATCCGCGCCGCAACGACGGCGGCATTTTGACGCGGTTGCCCAAGGGCGTCTACCTGCCGGTGTTCGGCGTGACGTTCGGCGACGGCACCACGCCGGAAAGCACGAAAACGGTTCAGGTGACCAGGGCGTACGACGGTGTTAGCGACTCCCCCGCGTACATCTTCAACATCGCCTCGGACCTCAATGCCGTCATGGGCTTCTACTATCTGCATCCCGGCTACTACAAAGACGTCGATCCCAACGACCCGACCGCGATCGTCACCACCAGCGCCGACGGCAACATCACCGACAAGCTGATCCCCGCGCCGGTAGGGGAGTTGCCGTTGACCATGCCGCTTTTGCAGCTCGGTGTACCGCCGACGTTGGTCGCGGCCCTGGATCCATTCCTGCGCAGCGTCATTGAAACCGGCTACAACCGGCCGGATCCCAACGTGGCCGGCTCGTATCCGTCAGAGCCGGTGCCGTTCCAGCTGGTGCCGCCGCCGCAGCGCTGGCTTCCCGACATTCTTTCGGTCGCGGGGGGTGCGGCGGAATCGGTT
The DNA here is from genome assembly GCA_963766465.1 of uncultured Actinomycetota bacterium. GTDB lineage: Bacteria > Actinomycetota > Actinomycetes > Mycobacteriales > Mycobacteriaceae > Mycobacterium. Next base: position 244,110 of record CAVXZT010000002.1, on the reverse strand, counting down.
CAGCTGTTGACAGGTGCCCTTCAGCCGAATTCGCTTGTCAACAATAAGGTTTCGACGCTGGCGGTCGCTCAGCCCGATCCGCCGTCCCTCACCCAGTCGGCGCTGGCTGGCGACAATGAGCCGGTGGTCGAAGAAAAGAGCGAGCCTGCGCAGGACAAGCCGACAGCAGGCACGGGGGCGAACAAGTTCGAGCCCACGACGAAGGTCAAGACCGGCTGGCGGCCGGGCGACCTGTTACGGCAGCTCTTCCCGCCGAAGTCGAAGCCGACGGGCGAACAGCCGAGCACGGCGCCTAGCGCCGATCCGTCGCCGCCCGCGGCTACCCACGAGCCAGCCGAATCTGACTCTGCCGCTTAGCTTTTTCCCTCGACTTCAGCCGCTACCCGGCCTTACCGTCGGTGCCGTTGTTGGTGCTGCCGGTTGCACCCTTGCCGCCGGCACCGCCTGGCGCGCCTAGGCCACCGTGGCCACCGTCGCCCCCGTTCCCGCCGTTGCCGGTAGCCGCGGAAGTTCCTTCGCCGCCGTCACCGCCTGCGCCACCGCGCCACGTCGGTCCGCTTGCACCGCCCTTGCCGCCCTTGCCGCCGCTGGCCGTGCCGGTGGTCGAATCGGCCTTACCGCCCTTGCCGCCGGTGCCGCCCGGCCCGTAGACGCCGCCGCCCTGGCCGGCGTCACCGCCGTCGCCGCCGCTGGAATTGCCGACGCCGGTGGTGCCTCCGCCGCCGTCGCCGCCGTCGCCGCCAGCCCCGGTGGCGGTCGCATGTCCGCCCTTGCCTCCGTCGCCGCCGTCGGCGTCGCCGACCGTGGTGCTGGCGCCGCCGCCATTGCCGCCGTCGCCCGCGTTGCTGAACCCTCCGGTGTTGCCGCCGTCGCCACCTGCGCCGCCGGTCGCTGAGCCAAGCTTGGTTTCGGCGGTGCCTCCATCGCCGCCGGCGCCGCTATTACCGGTGCCGATGCCGCCGTCGCCACCCTTGCCACCCGCGCCGCCGGTGGCCGCGCCAAGGACGTTGGTGGCGTCACCGCCTGTGCCGCCCTTCCCGCCGGCGCCAAGGACTGACGTATGTCCGCCGTCGCCGCCCTTGCCGCCGGTCGCCTCGCCAGCGGGCGTCAAGGTGCTGCCGCCCGCACCACCATCGCCGCCGTTGCCGAAGACCTGCCCGGAGTTCCCGCCGTTCCCGCCGTCGCCGGCCTTGCCGCTGCCGAGAACACCGCCGCCGGCGCCGCCCGCGCCGCCGCTGCCGATCACGACACCGCCGTTGCCGCCGGTGCCGCCCTTGCCGCCATTCACGTCCACGCCGACGGCGACGAAGCCGTTGCCGCCCGCGCCGCCGTTGCCGATGAGTCCCGCGTGGCCGCCGTTGCCGGCGTCCGGATTCGACAGCGTTCCGTTGCCGCCTTTGCCGCCGCTGCCGAGGAGCAGACCGCCGTTTCCGCCGTCCTCACCGTCTGTCGCGTCCCAGCCGTTCCCGATCAACAGGCCAGCGTTGGGGCGCTCCTCAGTGCCATTGCTGACGAAGATGCCGACGATCCCACCGATCAAGCCGGCGACCGAGTTGATCGCGGAGGCCGGAACGAGGCTGGCGGACGCCGCCGGCGCGGCGAGGGTGCTTGCGCCGCTCCCACCGACGGTCCGAGCTGCCGTGAACGTGGTCGCCCCAGCCCCCATGACAGTGGAGCCGCCACTGGTCGACGCCGCGGCCGAGCCCGCGAAGACGGTAGGCCAAAACAGGCTCGGGCCCGACTGCGAGACAACGGCCGGGCCGACGGAGGGCGCAGCGCCGGCGTTGGCGACGAGAGCCGTTGCGACCGGCGCGCCACCAGCGCCCGTTCGGCCCGCGGCCACCGTTGTCGGCAGGCTGCTCACGGCCGCGAACAATGTGTTCGGAGTAGCGAGACTTGCAAGGCTCGGGCCCGTCGGAATGGAAACGTACTTTATGGGTGCCGACCCGATTGGCATTTGTCCAGTTGGGGCGGTGGTGCCGCCGGCCGCAAGGACACCGACCGCAACCGCCGCGGTGATGATCGTCTTTTTGCTGGCAATCGTCATTGCCTATTCCTTTCCCCAAGGGGGGTTTCGTCGATTGGATGGCTGGCGAATCGCAAGACCAGTCTGAGCAACATGATTTAGCACTTTCTGGAGGGTGCGAATAGCATTTAGTCGCTACAATTCGAATTTGTCTGCAAATCACGCAGCGAAACCTTTGTGGCGCGACTCGCTGGCGCGCCACGGCGCCGGCATGCGCAGGTCGCCGCGCTACTATCTGCCCTATGCCTGAGCGATCGTCGAACAAGTTGCTTCCCATCACCCTCGTCGTGGCGGTCGTCGCGGCCGTGCTGTCCGGGTGGCTGTTGATTCGCTACGCGATGGGAGGCACTCCGGACTCACCGAACTACTCAGGCGCGCAACGTACTGATGCCAAACAGAAGGTCTGCGCCGCAACGGACCTTGTTCGTAAGGGCGTATCGCTCAACACCAACCTGCAAGCGCCAGGCGGACCAGAGGACGTCACCGGCTCTCTTGCCGTGGCGGCCAATGCCCGCATCTCGCTCTATGACGGCGGTCAGTACCTACTCACCCGGTTGGATCCTGCGACTCCACCGGATCTCGCCGACGCCGTGAAGAAGTTCGGCAATCTTTTGATGGACATTGGTGCGGCCGCCACGGCCGGACAGCAGAATAGCGAACCCGAACAGGCGGCGCGCCTAAAAGACGCGGACTCTACCAACGGCACCATCACGGAATTGTGCAAATGACCGTCAATTCTTATGGCAATGATTCTTTAGCATTGCTTGGTAGCGCCATTGCTCGCAATTGTGATGGAAAGTGCGGATCTGGCTAACTAGGCTAATAATCTGATCAGCTCGCGCCGTGAGCTCCGCTCGCGGAGCTGAGGAGCGTGCGCGCCGCAGTCTTGGCGGCATTCAGCGCATCGGCATTGCCCGTGATGCGGGACAGGATCAGCGCACCCTCGATGAGCGCGATCACCGCAAGCGCCGTCTGCTCGGCCTCGTGGTTCGGCCAGCCGTCCGCGAGCAGCCGGTCGGTGATGGCCCCGCGCCATCCGCCAAACGCCCGCGCCGATGCGTCGCGCACCTGTGGGCTGGCGTTCACCGACTCGGTGGCGATCGGTTCGATGGGGCAGCCGTCACGCTGATCAGAGGACAGTCCGGACGCCATCAGGTCGATCCAGCCGTCGACGATGTCGGTGATCGGCAATCCGCTGCCCAGGAATTCACGCAGTCGTCGCTCGATGCCGGCGCCGACGCTGCCCACCACCGCGGCGGCCAGCTCCTGCTTGCCGTTGGGGAAGTGGTGGTACAGCGAACCGGCCTTGACGTCGGCCGTCTCCAGGATCTGATTCACCCCCGTCGCCGCGTAGCCCTGCCTGCGGAAGAGCACGGCAGCGCTGTCCAACAGCGCCGTGCGGCTTCGATCAGGGCGAGGCATGCCTTGACTTTACTTGAAAGGTCATTCAACAATACTAGAAAGGTCACTAAAGAAAGGCCAGTCATGCAACAGCTGATGTACGAGGCCGCGGGCGATTACGCCTGGCGAGACGCGCCTGAGCCCGAGATCGTGGCACCTGAGCAGGCCATCGTCCGTCCCGTGGCGGTGGCGTGTTGTGACCTCGACGTCGCCGTCGCCGAGGGACGGCTGCCCATGCCACCAGGGCATGCGGTCGGGCACGAAGGCGTCGCCGAGGTCGTCGCGGTCGGCGACGGGGTCCGCGAGGTGAAGGTTGGCGATCGCGTGATCGTTCCGTTCCAGATCAGCTGTGGCGACTGCCAGGCGTGTCGCCGAGGCGTCACCGGTTCGTGCGCCTCGCTGCCGCTGATGGCGATGTACGGGATGGCGCCGCTGGCCGGGCTCGACGGCGGCGGCTTCATGGCGGACTTGGTGCTGGTGCCGTACGCCGACGCGATGCTGGTGCCGGTCAGCGGCACCGTCGATCCGGTCGCAATCGCCTCGTTGTCGGACAACATTCCCGATGGCTGGCGCGCAGTCGGACCCTACCGCGCGGAGTTGGCAGCGATCGACCCTGCGGATCGCCGTGTTCTGGTGGCGGGTCGCCTCTCGATCGGGTTGTACGCCGCGGCATTCGCGTCGGCCTACGGCGCGCAGGTCGACTACGTCGACACCGACCCGCAGCGGCTGGCCGCCGCCGAAAAGCTTGGTGCCACAGTGCATGACAGGCCAAAGCCCGACAAATCGTGGGACCCGTACCCGATCACGGTGCACACCTCGGCGGATCCGGAGGTACTCGCCGCGACCATGCGGGCCACCTGGCCGGACGGCGTGTGCACCGACACGGGGATCTACTACCAAGGCGCGGTCGAAATGCCGCTGCTTTCGATGTACACCCGCGGGTTGAGGTTCGTCACCGGCCGGGTGAACGCACGGGCCGTCATCCCCGAGATCCTCGAGTTGATCACTGCGCATTGCGATCTCGCGCCTGCAGTGGACCGGGTCGTCGAGTGGAAGGACGCGCCGCAGGCATGGCCGGCAATGACGGGCAAGACCGTCTACGTCAGACCGTAGGGACAAACGGGTCGGTGATTTCCCGCAGGTCTTCGAGTAGCGCGCGCAGCTGGGTGAACCGCCGGGCGCCGAGGTGGGATCGCCACTCGGCCTGAATCTGGTTGTGTGCGACCCGCGCCGCCTTTGCGGCCTGTCTGCCGCGCTTGTCGATCTGAATGAGCCGGGCGCGGCGATCATCGGGGTCGGGCACGCGGCGGACGTAGCGCATCCGCTCCAACTCGTCGACAAGGCCGGCGACGCTCTGCTTCGTCATCTGGGATTGCTCGGCCAGGTCCGTCAGTCGGGACCCGCCCGGCGCGATGCGCTGAAACACCCTGGCTTGGGCGAGTGTCACATCGTCGTACCCGGCGTCGTTGATCGCCTGCAGGATCCGGATCTCCATGTGTCGGTACGGGATGAAAAGCAGCACACCGAAATTGATCTCAGGCCCTTGCATATAGTCAGGATACCTGACTAATATTCGAGCGGTGGATGTCGAAACCAGTTGGCGGGTAATCGAGCGGGAGCGCCTGAGCCTCGCAGCCCTGCTGGAAGGCCTCAGCGACGAACAGTGGAACTCTCCGTCGCTGTGCGACGGCTGGCGTGTCAAGGACGTGGCCGCGCATGTCGCGATGACGCCGCAGCCGCCGACGCTCAGGGCTGTGACCGGTGAACTCCTTCGCGCCCGGGGCAGCTTCGTCAACGCGACTCGGGACTTGGCGGTGCGCTTCGCCGAGCGGCCCGGTGTGGACCTGGTTGCCGAAATACGTCAGCACGCTGCATCGCGGCGGCTGCCGAAGGTGACCAACTACCGCAACATCGTGTTGGACATCCTCGTCCACGGTCAGGACATCGCGATTCCGCTAGGCATCCCCCGAGAAATGCCGAAAGACGCCGTCGTCACAGGCATCGAGAGAGCGTGGACTATTGGCTGGCTGTTAGGGGTGGACCGGTCGCTCAAGCGGTTCCGGTATACCGCGACGGATGTCGACTGGACGGCGGGCAGGGGCCCCGAGGTAACTGGCCCCGCCGCGGCGCTCTTGTTGGTGTTGACCGGACGCGCCGTCGCGATACCGCAGTTGTCGGGTGCAGGCGTCGACGGGCTGGCAGCCGCGCTCAGGCAGTAGCAGCACCGCGGCGCACCAGCGACAGCACGACGGCCGCGGTGGCGAACAGCCCGGAGAAAACGCGGTTCATGATCGTCTGCTTGCGTGGTGTGTGCAGCCACTTCAGCAGCCGCACCGACAAACCCGTGTAGAGCCCCATGACAACGAGGTCGACGACGACCATCGTCACGCCAACGGCCAGGTATTGGGGCAGCAGCGGTTCGGTCGGCACCACGAACTGCGGCAGCACGGCGAGGAAGAACACCAAACCCTTGGGGTTGGTCGCATTGACGAGGAATCCGCGCACCAGCAGCGCGACCCGGCCGCCGTCCATCGCCTTACCGACTTGCTCGCGCAGGTCGACGGTCGCGGTACGCCATTGCCGCACCGCGAGATAGACCAGGTACGCCACGCCGATCCACTTGATGATGTTGAACGCCAGGATCGAGTTCGCAACAGCAGCGCCGAGACCGATCGCGACGAGCGCGAGCTGCAGCATCAGCCCCACTTCGAGCCCAAGGATGCTCCAGTAGCCCCGTCGCACACCGTGTGTCAGGCCCGTGGCCATCGACTGGATGGCGCCAGCGCCCGGTGACACGCTGATCGCGATCGCCGCACCGAAAAACGTCAGCCAGACTTCCCACGCCATGGGGTCAGTCTTTCAGCGCGGTCAAGCGATATCGGCGACGAAGATGGCCATGCGGCCGGCCTGCACCCGAGCCAAGAACGGCAGCCCTTCGGCACCGCTCCCGGCGGGCACGATCCGTGGGTTGATGAGGTGCACGTCGTTTCTGATGAAGTGAAGGTCTGCCTCGCCCGCGGCCAGCACGTTTTTCACCCAGTCCGTCTTGCCGTGGCCCAGCGCGATGGCCAGCACGTTGCCCTTGCGGTAGGCGGTCACGACGGTTTCGTACGTCTTACCCGACTTGCGACCGCGGTGCTTGATGGTCGACATTCCTGGCAGAAACCGAGCGATGGGCTTGATCAGCCGGTTGACGTACTTGACCTGGAAGTTCTCCACCGCGACGGGGTAAACCATCGGTACTCCGGGCGCGTTATTGGGGTGTTCTTTGCGAGATCCAGCGGACATGGTCATGAATCTAGCCGTTCGAGGTCAGGCGATGTCGGCGACGAAGACCCCCATGGTCTTGGCTGCTCGCCGCATGAACCGTGGCAGTGCAGGGTCGTCCGAACCGGCCGGCAGCACCCTCGGGTTGGTGATGTGCACGTCGCGCCGGAACAGACGAACATCCGCCTCCCCGGCGGCCAGCACGTTCTTGACCCAGTTCGTCTTCCCGTGCGCCAACGCGATCGCCAGCACATTGCCGTTGCGGAAGGCGTTGACGACCGTCTCGTACTCCTGGCCCGACCTGCGACCCCGGTGTTTGACGACCGCGAAGGTCGGCAGGAATCGCGCGAGCGGCCGCATCATCGGGTTGAAGTACTTGATCTGAAGGCGTTCCACCGCGACCGGGAACCTCATCGGCACGCCTGGCGCGTTGTTCGGGTGCTCTTTCCGAGATCCAGCGGACATGGCCTTACGGTAATCCGTTTTTGTTCGGTGGCTCCGATCAGGGAGAATCGACTCAATGGCCCCGATCACGATGACCCGCATCGACCTGCGCAACCGCACCCTGAGCGCGGCGCAGCTCCGCGCTGCGCTGCCGCGTGGCGGCGTCGACGTGGACTCGGTGCTGCCCAAGGTGCGCCCGATCGTCGATGCGGTCGCCGATCGGGGAGCCGACGCCGCCCTCGAGTACGGCGAGTCGTTCGACGGCGTACGGCCCGCGACGGTAAGGGTCCCGGCATCGGAGTTGCAGTCCGCGCTGGACGCGTTGTCGTCCGATGTCCGCGCGGCGCTGCAGGTGGCCATCGACCGGGCCCGCGCCGTGCACGCCGACCAGCGGCGCACCGATACGACGACGACGCTGGCGCCGGGTGCGACGGTCACCGAACGCTGGGTGCCTGTCGAGCGTGTCGGGCTCTACGTGCCTGGCGGTAACGCCGTCTACCCGTCCAGCGTGGTGATGAACGTGGTGCCCGCGCAGACCGCAGGCGTGGATTCGCTGGTGATCGCCAGCCCGCCGCAGGCCGAGTTCGGCGGCCTTCCGCACCCGACCATCTTGGCCGCCGCCCGCCTGCTTGGGGTCGACGAGGTGTGGGCGGTCGGCGGCGCGCAGTCCATCGCGTTGCTTGCCTATGGCGGTACCGATACCGACGGCGCCGAGCTGGCGCCAGTCGACATGATCACCGGCCCTGGCAACATCTACGTCACCGCGGCCAAGCGGATCTGCCGTTCGCAGGTCGGCATCGACGCGGAGGCCGGTCCCACCGAGATCGCGATCCTTGCCGATCACACTGCGGACCCTGCGCACGTGGCCGCGGATCTGATCAGCCAGGCCGAGCACGACGAGATGGCTGCCAGCGTGCTCGTCACCGATAGCGCGAAGCTGGCCGACGCCACCGACAGGGAACTCGCGAACCAGCTGGAAACCACCGTGCACCGCGCACGCGTGACGGCAGCGCTGACGGGCAAGCAGTCGGCGGTCGTGCTCGTCGACGATATCGACGCGGGCGTGCGCACCGTCAACGCCTACGCCGCCGAGCATCTGGAGGTCCAGACCATCGATGCGCGCGACGTGGCGAACCGAATCCGTTCGGCAGGAGCGATTTTCGTCGGGACTTATTCACCGGTCAGCCTCGGCGACTATTGCGCAGGGTCTAATCACGTGCTGCCGACCGCGGGCTGTGCGCGGCACTCCAGCGGATTGTCGGTGCAGACATTCCTCAAGGGCATCCATGTCGTCGACTACGACGAGGCGGCGCTCAAAGACGTATCCGGCTATGTGATCACGTTGTCACAGGCCGAGAACCTGCCCGCGCACGGCGAGGCCGTCCGGCGGAGGTTCGAGGCGTGACTGTCGGCAAGAAGGTGACGCTCGACGATCTGCCGCTGCGGGACGACCTGCGCGGCAAATCGCCATATGGCGCGCCGCAACTGGACGTTCCGGTGCGGCTCAACACCAATGAGAATCCGCATCCCCCCACGCGGGCAATTGTCGACGACGTGACGGCCTCGGTGCAGGCGGTGGCTGGCGACCTGCACCGCTATCCCGACCGCGACGCGGTGGCGCTGCGGACCGACCTGGCCGCTTATCTGAGCGGACAGACCGGCACTGAGGCCAGCGTCGAGAACCTATGGGCCGCCAACGGTTCCAACGAAATCCTGCAACAGCTGCTGCAGGCGTTCGGCGGACCGGGCCGCAGCGCGATCGGCTTCGTGCCGTCGTATTCGATGCACCCGATCATCTCCGACGGCACCCAGACGGCGTGGTTGGTGGCCAACCGCGCCGACGACTTCGGCCTCGACACCGACATAGCGGTGCAGGCGATCAAGGAGCACACACCCGACGTCGTGTTCGTCGCCAGCCCCAATAACCCTTCGGGTCAAAGCGTTCCGCTCGACGAACTCCGCCGGCTGCTCGAGGCTCTGACTTCTCAGGACTCCGGCATCCTGATCCTCGATGAGGCCTACGGCGAGTTCTCATCTGAGCCCAGTGCGGTCGAGCTGATCGACGAGTACCCGACCAAGCTCGTCGTGACCCGCACGATGAGCAAGGCGTTCGCGTTCGCGGGTGGCCGGCTCGGCTACCTGATTGCCGCGCCCGCGGTGATCGACGCGATGCTGCTGGTGCGGTTGCCGTACCACCTGTCATCGGTAACCCAGGCCGCGGCCCGTGCGGCGCTGCGCCACGCCGACGACACGCTTGGCAGTGTCGCGAAGCTGATCGCTGAACGTGACCGTGTCACAGAAGCATTGACCGGCATGGGTTTCCGGGTGATTCCCAGCGACGCCAACTTCGTGCTGTTCGGCGAGTTCGCCGATGCACCTGCAACCTGGCAGCGCTACCTGGATGAAGGCATTCTCATCCGCGACGTCGGCATCCCCGGATACCTACGCGCCACCACCGGCCTTGCCGAGGAGAACGACGCGCTGCTCGAAGCCAGCGCCCGGATAGGAGCACAGTGAGTCGTCGCGCGAAGATCGAACGCAAGACCAAGGAGTCCGACATCGTCGTCGAGCTCGACCTCGACGGCACCGGCGTCGTCGACATCGACACCGGTGTGCCGTTTTACGACCACATGCTGACCTCCCTCGGAAGCCACGCCAGTTTCGACCTGACTGTGCGCGCCAAGGGTGACGTCGAGATCGAGGGCCATCACACCATCGAGGACACCGCGATCGTGCTTGGCCAGGCGTTGGGCCAGGCGCTGGGGGACAAGAAGGGTATTCGCAGGTTCGGCGACGCGTGGATCCCGATGGACGAGACGCTCGCGCACGCCGCCGTCGACGTGTCTGGCCGGCCGTACTGCGTGCATACCGGCGAGCCGGATCACATGCTGCACAGCACGATCGCGGGCTCAGAGGTGCCGTACCACACGGTTATCAATCGGCACGTGTTCGAGACCATCGCAATGAACGCGCGCATCGCGCTGCACGTGCGCACGCTCTACGGGCGCGACCCGCACCACATCACGGAGGCGCAGTACAAGGCCGTTGCCCGCGCGCTGCGCCAAGCGGTCGAGTACGACCCGCGTGTCACCGGCGTGCCATCCACCAAAGGCACGCTGTGACAGCAAAAGTCGTTGTCCTCGACTACGGCTCTGGCAACCTGCGATCGGCGCAGCGGGCGCTCGAGCGGGTCGGCGCCGACGTCGAGGTGACCGCCGACGCCTCGGCGGCCATGAACGCCGACGGACTCGTGGTACCGGGGGTCGGCGCGTTCGAGGCGTGCATGACCGGGCTGCGAAAGATCAGCGGGGACAAGATCATCGCCGATCGAGTCGCCGCGGGCCGGCCGGTGCTCGGTGTGTGCGTCGGCATGCAGATCCTGTTCGCCCGCGGGGTGGAGTTCGGCATGGAGACAACCGGGTGCGGGCAGTGGCCCGGCGCCGTCGTCCGGATTGACGCCCCGGTGATCCCACACATGGGCTGGAACGTCGTCGATCCGCCGGCGGGTACCACCCTGTTCAAGGGCATCGACGCCACCACCCGGTTCTACTTCGTGCACTCGTATGCGGCGCAGCAGTGGGAGGGCAGTCCCGACGCGCTGCTGACCTGGGCGACCCATCACGTGCCGTTCCTCGCGGCCGTTGAGGACGGACCCCTGTCCGCCACCCAGTTCCACCCGGAGAAGAGCGGCGATGCCGGTGCCGCGTTGCTGGCCAATTGGATCGGGGCGCTAGGTTGACCGCCGTGAAATTGATACTTCTCCCCGCAGTGGACGTGGTCGAGGGCCGCGCGGTGCGCCTCGTGCAGGGGCAGGCAGGCAGCGAGACCGAGTACGGCTCCGCGCTGGACGCCGCGATGAATTGGCAGCGCGACGGGGCCGAGTGGATCCACCTCGTCGACCTGGACGCCGCATTCGGCCGCGGCAGTAATCGCGAACTGCTCGCCGAGGTGGTGGGCAAGCTCGACGTCGCGGTCGAACTGTCGGGTGGAATCCGCGACGACGAGTCGCTGACGGCAGCGCTGGCCACCGGCTGCGCCCGCGTCAATCTCGGCACCGCGGCGCTGGAGAACCCACAGTGGTGCGCCAAAGTCGTCGCCGAGCACGGCGAGAAAGTGGCCGTCGGCCTGGACGTCAAGATCCTCGACGGCGAGCACCGGCTTCGCGGTCGCGGTTGGGAGACCGATGGCGGCGACCTGTGGGACGTGCTGGAACGCCTTGACCGCGAAGGGTGCTCACGCTTCGTCGTCACCGACGTCACCAAGGACGGCACGCTGAACGGCCCCAACCTCGAACTGCTGACCAAGGTCACTGAGCGCACGGATGCGCCCGTGATCGCGTCCGGCGGAGTCTCCAGCGTCGATGACCTTCGCGCCATCGCCACGCTTGTCGACCGCGGCGTCGAAGGCGCCATTGTCGGGAAGGCGTTGTACGCCGGACGTTTCACGCTGCCGCAGGCGCTGGCCGCGGTGGCGCAGTAGGACCTCGATGGCGCTGGACGAGACCGACCTCGACGCCCTAGTCGCGCAGGCGGCCGCGATCCTGGACGCCGCCGCCAAGCCGTTCGTCGAAGGCCACCGCGCCGACTCGGCCGTGCAGAAGAAGGGCAACGACTTCGCCACCGAGGTCGACCTGGCCATCGAGCGTCAGGTGGTCGAGGCGCTCAACGCCGAAACCGGGATCGAAGTGCACGGCGAGGAATTCGGCGGCGCCGATGTCGATTCACCGCTGGTGTGGGTGCTCGACCCGATTGACGGCACCTTCAACTATGCCGCGGGCTCACCGATGGCGGCGATCCTGCTGGGTCTGGTGCGCGACGGTGAACCGGTCGCCGGCCTCACCTGGGTGCCCTTCACCGGAGAGCGGTTCACCGGCATCGTCGGCCAGCCCTTGCGCAGCAACGGCGTCGAGCAACCGCAATTGGAGCCAGGAAAGTTGGCAGAGTCCATCGTGGGGGTCAGCACGTTCAATGTCGACTCCCGTGGCAGGGTGCCCGGTCGCTACCGGCTGGCCGTGATCGAGAACCTGAGCCGGAAGTGCTCGCGGATGCGAATGCACGGGGCAACGGGCATCGACATCGCCTACACCGCCTCCGGAATCCTTGGCGGAGCAATCAGTTTCGGAGCGCATGTGTGGGACCACGCCGCTGGCGTCGCTCTGGTGCGAGCGGCCGGCGGCATCGTCACCGACCTGGACGGCAGCGCCTGGACCACCAAGTCGCGCTCGGTGCTCGTCGCGGCGCCCGGTGTGCACGGCGAACTGCTTGAGCTCATGAACGCCGTCGGCGATCCGGGGGAGTATTGATGGACCCCAGGGATCTTGCGGTGCGCATCATTCCGTGCCTCGACGTCGACGACGGTCGGGTGGTCAAAGGCGTCAACTTCGAGAACCTGCGCGACGCAGGCGATCCCGTCGAGCTGGCGGCTGCCTACGACGCGGAGGGGGCCGACGAGTTGACGTTCCTTGACGTCACTGCGTCGTCGTCGGGCAGGGCCACGATGCTCGATGTCGTCAAACGCACCGCGGAGCAGGTGTTCATCCCGCTCACCGTCGGCGGCGGGGTGAGGTCGGTTGCGGATGTCGACGTGCTGCTGCGTGCGGGTGCCGACAAGGTGGCCGTCAACACCGCTGCGATCGCCCGCCCGGAACTGCTCGCGGAATTGTCCCGCCAGTTCGGATCGCAATGCATCGTGCTGTCGGTCGACGCCCGCACCGTGCCGGAGGGCGAACAGCCGACACCATCGGGCTGGGAGGTCACCACACACGGCGGTCGGCGAGGAACCGGGATTGACGCAATCGAATGGGCCGCCCGCGGAGCCGAACTCGGTGTCGGGGAGATCCTTCTGAACTCGATGGACTACGACGGCACCAAGGCCGGTTTCGACCTGAAGATGTTGCGGGTGGTGCGCGGCGCGGTGTCGGTTCCGGTGATCGCCAGCGGCGGGGCAGGTGCGGTGGAACATTTCGCGCCTGCCGTTGTTGCAGGTGCCGACGCCGTGCTGGCAGCCAGTGTGTTCCACTTCCGCGAACTGACCATCGGCGAGGTCAAGGCGGCGATGGCGGCAGAAGGGATCGTGGTGCGGCAATGACGCTTGATGCAGGTATTGCGTCGCGGCTGAAGCGCGACGCCAAGGGGCTGTTCACGGCGGTGGCGCAGGAGCGCGGTACCGGGCAGGTGCTGATGGTGGCGTGGATGGACGACATCGCGTTGGCCCGGACGCTGGAAACCCGCAAGGCGACGTACTACTCGCGCTCACGGCAGCAGCACTGGGTCAAGGGCGAGACGTCGGGCCACACCCAGCACGTGCACTCGGTTCGGCTGGACTGCGACGGCGACACGGTGCTGCTCGAGGTCGACCAGGTCGGCGCGGCATGCCACACCGGCGACCACACCTGCTTCGACGCCGATGTGCTGCTCGGTCCCGAGGATTAAGCTGCCTGCGTGAAGAAGCTTGCCGCGGCAGCCATTCTGGGGACAGCGGCGTTGGCGGCGCGGCGCTACTTGACGATGCGCGACGCCATGGCAGCCGTCCCTGCGGACCTGCGTAACCCGATCCTGCCGTTTGTCTCAGGCACGATCAACAGGCGGAACCTGCCGTTATACCGCTTCCCGTCTCAGGTTCGGACGCCGTCGGGCCGTGGTGTGACGGTGACCAAGCGCCACATCGGCGATAGCCGCATCCCCGCGCTAGTCACCACGCCCATCGACGACCAGCGCCAACGACCGGGCGTGCTGTCGATTCACGGAGGGGGCTACGTCTTCGGCTCGCCGCAAATGGAGGCGTTCGGCACGGGTCGTCTCGTGCGCGATCTCGGCGTCATCACGGTGTCGCCGGACTACCGGCTTGCGCCCGAGCATCCGTTTCCTGCCGCACTCGACGACTGTATGACGACCCTGGAGTGGATGCGCACACATGCAGACGAACTCGGCATCGACCCGGATCGCATCGCGGTGATGGGAATGAGCGCAGGCGGTGGGCTGGCGGCCGCAGTCGCGCAGCGCAGTCACGACGAGGGCATCGCGCTGCGCGCGCAGGTGCTGGTTTACCCGACGATCGACGACCGCACCGCGCTGCGGGACGACCACGCCGGCCGCGGTCGCCTTGTGTGGACACCGGCGAACAACCGCTTCGAGTGGACGTCGTATCTCGGTCGTGCGCCGCGGATGTCGGACGCTCCGGAGTATGCGGCGCCGGCCCGCCGCGCAGATCTGACCGGCCTCCCACCGGCATGGGTCGGCGTCGGCGATCTCGACCTGTTCTATGACGAGGACGTCGACTACGCCGAGAAGCTGAGGGCCAGCGGTGTCCCGTGTGAGCTTGTCGCCGTGCCTGGCATGTATCACGCTGCGGACAACTTCGCGCCGAAAGCCCAGTCAATGAAGGACTTTCGGCGCGGTGCGACGGATCACTTGCGGACGCATCTGTTGGCGCGCTAGTTCCCGGGCTGCTGGTCTGTTTCGGCCAGTTGTTCGTCCAGCTGGATCTGTTGCTCGGCCGCCTCGTTCTGCTGTTCGGCCTCTTGCTCGGATTCTTCCATCTGTTGCAGCGAGTCTTGTAGTTGCTGCTGTGCCTGTTCGTCGTCCTGCTGCTGTCGCTGTTGCCAGTCCTCGTCTTCCTGCTCTTGCGCCAAGGCGTCGGAGTCATCGTCGTCGCCAGACGCTTGCATCCCCTGTTCGTCAGCGGCGATTGGCGCCGCCCGCGCGTGCGCCTCGATCGATGCGGGCGGGATGGCGGAGACGAACACGCCGAGCGTGAGCGCGATCGCCGCAGCGATGGCTTTGGGCCACGTCATCTACGCACGTTATCGCCGTCGCCTACGGCGAAGGTAAGTTCGCGGTCCCAGCCTGCTGTGAACGCGAATCTCCAGCAGACTGTGACGATGCCCCGGTTTGCCGATCGCGTCGCCCTCGTCACCGGAGCGAGCTCAGGGATCGGCCGCGCCACCGCGCTTCGACTGGCGACAGAGGGCGCGGCAGTCGCGCTTGTGGCACTGCCCGGCGACGACCTGGACACGGCAGCAGAGGAGTGTCGCGCCACCGGGCCTGCCGCGCTCGTCGTCCCGGCCGACGTAGCGGATTCCCACCAGGTGGCCACCGCGTTCGATCGCGCCGAGACGCTTGGCCCCGTCTCGGCAGTCTTCAGCAACGCCGGCATCTCGATCGTCGGCCCCGCGACGGAGTTGCACGATGACGATTGGCTGCGGCAGCTGAACGTCAACCTGTCCGGCAGTTTCTACGTCGTCCGCGAAGCCGCGCGACGGATGATTCCGCGGTGCCGCGGCGCCATCGTTCTCACCGGGTCAGAACTCGGACTACTGGGCCAGCAGGGCTATGTCGGCTATACAGCGACAAAGGGCGGCGTGCTGGCGATGACGCGCGCCTTCGCCGCGGAGCTTGCGCCCCAAGGCATTCGAGTGAACAGCATCTCCCCGGGCACCACCGAAACGCCGATGCTGATGGCCGAATTCGCTGCCGCGCCTGACCCCGCGAGGGAACGCGCCGAGAACGAGTCCACCATCCCGCTCGGCCGGTTCGGGCAACCCGATGACATCGCTGCGGCCGTTGCGTTCCTGTTGTCGGACGAGGCCGGCTATATCACGGGAGCAAACATGGTCGTCGACGGCGGGCGCACATCGTGTTTCACCGCGGGCACCCTTGGCATGCCTGACTAGACGTCGATGCGGGTCGCCTTGGTGCGGGCGATCCAGCGGCCCTCGTCGTATCGGACTTCAACGGGGTGTGCGAAGGCGGCCGTGACGTTGTCGGTCGTCACGGTTTCGCGCGCGAGCCCGGCGGCGACCGTGCGGCCCTCCGCGATGAGCAGCGCATGCGTCGTGGTCGTCGGTAGTTCCTCGAGGTGATGAGTGACGAGAATCGAGGCCACCTCGGGATGGGTCTCGTCGAGCGTGTCGATGGTTTGCAGCAGCTGTTCACGCGCGGCCACGTCGAGACCCGTGGTTGGTTCGTCGAGCAAGAGCAGCCGAGGTTCCGAAATCAACGCGCGCGCAATGAGACTGCGTCCGCGCTCACCCTGCGACAGGATGGGCCAGACGTCGGCCGCTCTGCGGGACAAGCCCACTGTTTCTATCATGTCGTCCGCGCGGCGGAGTTCGTCGGCGCTCGGTGTCCATCGGTTCGGGACGTCGATCGTGGCGGTGATGCCGGTGAGCACCACCTCACGCACGGTCAACGGATATTGCAGGCGGTGCCGAGGATTCACGTGCCCGATCGAATGACGTAGCCGCGCCAGATCGACGCGACCCATCTGCTCGTCGAGAATGCGAACGGTTCCCGAGGTGGGAAACATGACGGCCGCGCAGAAGCCGAGCAGCGTGCTCTTGCCCGCGCCGTTAGGCCCGAGCAGCGCCCAGTGCTCGCCGGCATGCACGGTCAGCGAGATGCCATTGATGATCTGCTTGCCGTCGCGACGGAACGTCACATCGGCGAGTTCCAAGACAGGCGTCACGCCGAATCACGCTACGCCTGGCCGCGGTACGCCCATCGCCAGCACAGCGGCATCGTCCTCGACGCCCTCGCCGAGGCCCTCGAGCAGAGAACGTATTGCGGTCACAATCGTCGCGGCCGTCGTAGGGGACTGCGCCGAGGCGAACTCCATCAGGGCCTCCTCACTGAAACGCGCGTTGCCCACTCCGGTCCGTGCTTCCGTCAGGCCGTCTGTGTAGAGCACGAGCGTGTCGCCGGCCATCAGGCGGATTCGCGTGGAGGTAAATCGCGGGGCGGATGAGATACCAATGGCTTGACCGCCGAGCAGATCCAGGTACCGCGCGCCGCCATCAGCGGCAACCAGCAGGGCAGGCGGATGTCCGCCAGATGCAAGGTGCACGTCGAATCCGTCTTCGATTCGGTCCAGAACTCCGAAGATGACTGTGCAGAAGCGAAGCGAGTCGCTGAGCACTTCTTGATGGAACACAGTGTTGAGGTTGTGCAACACCCTCACCGGATCGTCGTCGATCACCGCGGCCGCTCGAATCGTGTACCGGGTCAACGACGTCAGCGCGGCTGCGTTGGCTCCTTTCCCGCAAACATCGCCGAGAAAAAACCCAGACTTGGTAGACGTCAGTGGGAACAAGTCGTAGAAGTCACCGCCGACCTGGTCGGGCGAGGCGGCGTGAAAGTGGGCGCGTGCCTCCAGTCCGTCGGGAGGCGATAGCGATGGCGGAAGCAGCGAGCGCTGCAATGTTCGCGCGAGTACCTGAGTACGCGTGCGTTCGAGCTCGGCCTGCCGCCGCGCTTCAAGAAGTTCCCGTTCGTAGGAGCGACGATCGCTGGCGTCTTGAACGACGATCCGCACAAGCGCGATTCGTCCCTCGCTGTCTGTCGCGACGTTCGCGGTGATGAACGCCGGAAGGAGCGCGCCGGACGCGGTCACGAAATCCATAGTGATACCTGAGATTTCGCCGTTCAGTTGCAGCAGCGGGCCGAAGTGGGTTTCGTAGTGGATGCGGCCGCCCGCGGTGAGGAGTTCCGTGAAGGGCTTGCCGACGAGCGCACTCCGCTCGTACCCAAGCCAGCGCGACAGCGTCGTATTCACCGTGATGATCCGACGGTCGGCGCGAGCGGTGATGTATCCGCACGGTGCGTTCTCGTAGAGGTCCGCGATATTCACGTCGCCCCGACGAAAACTCCGATCGCCCGGGCGGTGGCCTCCGGAGCGCTCAGGTGGGGACAGTGGCCTGTGGTGTTCAGCGTGACGAGCTCGCTGCCGCCGATGTGCCGGTGTACGTACGCCCCGACTTCGCGAGGGGCGATAGCGTCCTGCTCGCAGTCGATCACCAGTGTCGGCACCGAAACGTTTTTCAGATCGGTCCGGTTGTCAGATAGGAACGTCGCGCGTGCGAACACCCGTGCGCATTCAGGATCAGTCCGACAGAACGTGTCGGCGAGTTCGTCTGCGAGCTCGGGCCGTTCCGGCGCACCCATGATCACCGGTGCCATTGCCCGGGACCAACCGAGGTAATTGCTCTCCAACGACTCGAGAAGTTCGTCGATGTCGCTGCGGGAGAAGCCGCCGCGGTAGGCGCCATCGTCGATGTAACACGGGGACGGTGTCAGGAGCACCAGCTTCGCGATTCGGCTCGGATCGGTTGCGACCGCAAGCACTCCCATCATCGCTGCCACAGAGTGGCCCACGAACGTCACGTCGCGCAGATCGAGCTCCGACAGGATCTCGAGAATGTCGTCGGCGAATCCCTGCAGGGACGCGTAGCGCTTGGCGTCCCACGCCGCTGGATCGGCTGCGCCCGACCCGACATGGTCGAACAGCACGACCCGGAAATTGGGAAGAAGTGCCGGCACAACCAGTCGCCACAGCTGTTGATCACAACCGAAGCCGTGCGCCAGCATGATCGTCGGCTTGTCGTCGGGTCCGACAACGTTGACGTTGTTGCGGGCGCTGGCGCTCACTACGCGGACTGCCGCTCGCGCAGCACCTCCAGCGCCTTGTCGGCGTGGGTGTCCATGCTGACCTCGGACGCGATCACGTCGAGCACCGTGCGGTCGGTGTCGATCACGAAGGTCGTCCTCTTCACCGGCATGAACTTTCCGAGCAGGCCGCGTTTGACGCCGAACTGCGTCGCGACGGTGCCATCGGCATCCGAAAGCAGCGGGTAGTCGAAGGTGTTCTTGTCGGCGAACTTCGCCTGCTTCTCAACGGGATCGGTGCTGATGCCGACGCGGCTGGCTCCGACTGAGGCGAACTCCGAAGCCAGGTCCCGGAAGTGGCAGGCCTCCTTGGTGCAGCCCGCTGTCATCGCGGCCGGATAGAAGAACAGCACGATCGGGCCGTCGGCGAGAAGCTCTGTCAGGCTCCGCACAGTGCCGGTTTGGTCCGGCAGCTCGAACTCGGTTACCTGGTCACCACGTTTCATGGGGGTCACGCTACGCCGACCGTAATTCGCTGGCGTCAGACGTCGACTCGGTGAGAGCCTCGGCCCGATGCTGAATCTCGACGCCTTCGTGTCCGACGGCTACGTCAAGATCGAGCAGGCGGCGCCCCGCACCGTCGCCAATGCGGCGCGTGCCCTGTTGTGGCGGCAGCTCGGTCTGGCGCCCGACGAGCCCGACGCGTGGTCGGCGCCCGTGCGATGGGCGTCCGACGTGGCCGGCCAAGGCCCATTCGGCGAACTGGCCCGAAGCTCTGCGCTGGCCGCGGCGCTGGACGTCATCTGCGGCACCGGCGGATGGCAGCCGCGGGGCTCGCTGGGCAACATCCCGGTTCGGTTTCCCTTTTCGCCGCCCGCCGACGATCGGGGGTGGCACATCGACGCCAACACGCCGCAACCCGACGGGTCGTGGGCGGTCACCGGTCGTCCGCACACCGTGTTGCTGCTCACCTTGCTGTCGGAAGTCGGCCCAGCCGACGCGCCGACCCGAATCCGGGCGGGGTCGCACCGCGACGTGGCCCGTGTGCTCGGAGAAGACCCGGTCGACTTCGCCGAGATGGGTCGGCTTGTCGACGACGCCAGTGCCGGGCGAGTTGTGGTGCACGCCACCGGAGAGCCGGGCGACATGTACGTCGTCCACCCGTTCACTGCGCACGCCGCGGACGAGCACCGTGGCCGCACACCGCGGTTCATGGCCCAGGCGCCGGTCATGCTCACCAACCCGCTGGCACCCGCGTCGTCGAGCCCGCTGGCATGCGTCTGGGAGGATTGACGCGTGCAATCGACCGCCAACCTCGCTGGAGCCGGCCGGCCGGCGACCAATGGCACAAGCACCACGTCGCGCGAGGACTTCCGGGCGCTGGCCGCCGGACACCGCGTGGTGCCGGTGACCCGCAAGGTGCTGGCCGACAGCGAGACGCCGCTGTCGGCGTACCGAAAGCTGGCCGCCAACCGGCCAGGGACGTTCTTGCTGGAATCGGCCGAGAACGGCCGGTCGTGGTCGCGGTGGTCATTCATCGGTGCGGGTGCGCCCTCCGCGTTGACGGTGCGTGACGGCGAGGCGGTGTGGCTGGGTGTCACACCCCAGGACGCACCCCGCGGCGGCGAACCGCTGCATGCGCTGCGCGCGACGCTGGAGCTGCTGCAGACCGAACACGTTGCCGGCCTACCGCCGCTGTCCAGCGGACTTGTCGGGTTCTTCGCCTACGACATGGTCCGGCGCCTTGAGCGGCTGCCGTCGCTGACGATTGACGATCTCGGGCTGCCGGACATGCTGCTGCTGTTGGCCACCGACATCGCCGCCGTCGACCATCACGAGGGCACCATCACGCTGATCGCGAACGCGGTGAACTGGAACGGCACCGACGAGCGGGTGGACTGGGCGTACGACGACGCCGTCTCTCGGCTCGACGTGATGACCGCGGCGCTCTCCGAACATCTGCCATCGACGGTGGCGACGTTCAGCCGTCCCGATCCGTTGCATCGCGCACAGCGCACGCTCGAGGAGTACGGGGCCATCGTCGAGAAACTCGTCGGCTACATCGAGGCAGGCGAGGCGTTTCAGGTGGTGCCGTCGCAGCGGTTCGAGATGGACACCGACGCCGATCCGCTCGACGTCTATCGGATGTTGCGGGCGACCAACCCGAGCCCGTACATGTACCTGTTGAACGTGCCCAATGATGCTGGGGAACTGGACTTTTCGATCGTCGGCTCCAGTCCCGAAGCGCTGGTTACCGTCAAGGACGGCCGGGCGACGACGCATCCGATCGCGGGCACCAGGTGGCGTGGGCAGAGCGAGGAAGAGGACCTGCTGCTCGAGAAGGAGCTGGCCGAGGACGAGAAGGAGCGCGCCGAACATCTGATGTTGGTCGACCTGGGCCGCAACGACCTGGGCCGGGTCTGCCAGCCAGGCACGGTGCGCGTCGAGGACTACAGCCACATCGAGCGCTACAGCCACGTCATGCACCTGGTGTCGACGGTGACGGGCCTGCTCGCCGACGGTAAGACGGCGCTGGACGCCGTCACCGCGTGCTTCCCGGCAGGCACCCTGTCCGGCGCGCCGAAGGTGCGGGCGATGGAGCTCATCGAGGAGGTCGAAAAGACCCGCCGCGGCCTCTACGGCGGGGTGCTGGGCTATCTGGACTTCGCGGGTAACGCCGACTTCGCCATCGCCATCCGCACCGCGCTGATGCGCAACGGGACGGCGTATGTGCAGGCCGGCGGGGGAGTCGTGGCCGACTCCAACGGCCCGTACGAGTACACCGAGGCGGCGAACAAGGCCAGGGCCGTCTTGAACGCGATCGCCGCGGCGGAAACGCTGACCGAGCCGTGATCCGTCTTGCGCAGCTCCTGCTGCTGCTGTCCGCGGCGGCGCTGTGGGGAGCGTCGCGGATGGCGTGGGTCGACGTGCAGTCGTTCGACGGGCTCGGCCAGCCCAAGACCACGGTCTTGGCCGGAGGCTCGTGGTCGACGGCGCTCGTACCGCTGGCGGCCATCCTGCTGGTTGCCGCCGTCGCGCCGATAGCGGTGCGCGGCTGGCGACTGGGACTGCTCGCAGTGATCGTCGCGGGGGTAAGCGCGGTCATGGCCTACATGGCGATCAGCCTATGGGTGATCCGCGACGTCGCGGTGCGGGCCGCCCATCTTGCGGAGGTGCCCGTGGCGGACCTGGTGGGCACACAGCGGCACTTCGGCGGCGCGATCCTCACGTTGGTGGCCGCGGTAGGAGCGCTCGTCGGTGCGGTGCTGCTGATGCGCTCGATCGCCAAGCCGAGGCCGGAGGTCGATCGATACGAGCGGCGCAGATCGGCGCAGTCGGCCGACGACGACGCCGATGCATCCGAGCGGGTGATCTGGGACGCCCTTGACGAGGGTCGAGACCCGACCGATCCGGACAACAAGGGTCGGTGATCGATGGTGCTGCGCTGGCGGCTACCCTTCGATGAAGATCAACCGCGCTCAGAGGAAGGACTGCGACGGGTATGAGTTCGGTGACCGTGCTCGACTCCATCATTGAAGGAGTCCGCGCCGACATCGCCGCTCGTGAGGCCGTCGTCCCCCTCGCCGAGATCAAAGAGAAGGCCAAGAACGCGCCGTCGCCGCTGGACGTGATGGCCGCGCTGCGCGAACCGGGCATCGGCGTGATCGCGGAAGTGAAGCGGGCGAGTCCGTCGCGCGGCGAGCTGGCGTCGATTTCCGATCCCGCCAAGCTGGCCCACGCATACGAGGACGGTGGAGCGCGCATCATCAGCGTGCTGACCGAGCAGCGCCGGTTCAACGGCTCGCTCGATGATCTGGACGCGGTGCGTGCTGCGGTTTCGATTCCGGTGTTGCGCAAGGACTTTATCGTCCGGCCCTATCAGATTCACGAAGCCCGCGCACACGGCGCCGACATGCTGCTGCTGATCGTCGCCGCACTCGAACAGCCGGTGTTGGAGTCGATGCTGGAACGCACCGAGTCGCTGGGAATGACAGCGCTCGTCGAGGTGCACACCGAAGAGGAAGCCGACCGCGCGCTGCAGGCGGGTGCGAAGGTCATTGGCGTCAACGCGCGCGACCTCAAGACACTTGACGTCGATCGGGATTGCTTCGCGCGCATCGCGCCGGGGTTGCCGAGCAAGGTCATTCGCGTCGCGGAGTCGGGGATACGCGGGACCGCCGATCTGCTTGCGTACGCCGGGGCAGGCGCCGATGCGGTGCTCGTCGGCGAGGGGCTGGTCACCAGTGGCGATCCCCGTGGCGCCGTAGCCGATTTGGTCACCGCGGGCACGCACCCGTCGTGCCCCAAACCCGCGCGCTGACCAGTGGCCGACCTCGCCGGCCCGGAGTTGCCGCGTTCCAGCGCGGCCGTGGCCGAGCCCACTGTCCATGATCCCGATGCGGGTGGCCATTTCGGTGCGTACGGAGGACGATTCGTCCCCGAGGCGTTGATGGCAGTCATCGAGGAAGTCACGGCGGCATATGAAAAGGCGCGAGGCGACCAGGCTTTCCTCGACGAACTGGACCGGCTGCAGCGGCACTACAGTGGCCGGCCGTCGCCCCTTTACGAAGCCTCGCGGCTCAGCGACCACGCGGGTGGCGCGCGTATTTTCTTGAAGCGAGAAGACCTCAACCACACCGGATCTCACAAGATCAACAATGTGTTGGGTCAGGCGCTGTTGGCGCGCCAGATGGGCAAGAAGCGGGTAATCGCCGAAACCGGTGCGGGGCAGCACGGGGTGGCCACCGCGACGGCATGCGCACTGCTCGGCCTCGATTGCGTCGTCTACATGGGCGCTGTCGACACCGCGAGGCAGGCGCTGAACGTGGCGCGGATGCGGCTGCTCGGGACTGAAGTTGTGTCGGTCGAGGCTGGCTCAAAGACTCTGAAAGATGCGATCAACGAGGCATTCCGCGACTGGGTCACCAATGCGGACAACACCTACTACTGCTTCGGCACCGCCGCAGGCCCGCATCCGTTCCCGACGATGGTGCGCGACTTCCAGCGGGTGATCGGGCTGGAAGCACGAGTGCAGATTATCGATCAGGCCGGCAGGTTGCCCGACGCGGTGGCGGCGTGCGTTGGCGGAGGATCGAATGCGATCGGAATCTTCCACGCGTTCATCGATGATCCGGATGTCCGGCTCGTCGGCTACGAGGCCGCCGGTGACGGCGTCGAGACAGGGCGCCACGCCGCGACGTTCACCGGTGGCTCGCCAGGCGCGTTTCAGGGATCGTTCTCGTATCTGCTGCAGGACGAAGACGGGCAGACGATCGAGTCGCATTCGATATCAGCGGGTTTGGACTACCCCGGAGTTGGCCCGGAACATGCGTTCCTGAAGGACACCGGCCGTGC
This sequence comes from uncultured Actinomycetota bacterium, assembly GCA_963766465.1. Classification (GTDB taxonomy): domain Bacteria; phylum Actinomycetota; class Actinomycetes; order Mycobacteriales; family Mycobacteriaceae; genus Mycobacterium. Next base: position 220,236 of record CAVXZT010000002.1, on the reverse strand, counting down.
GGTGTACCGACCGATCACCGACACCGAGGCGATGGAAGCGTTCTCGCTGCTGTGCCGGACAGAGGGCATCATTCCCGCCATCGAGTCCGCGCATGCGGTGGCAGGGGCGCTCAAGCTTGGCGTCGAGTTGGGCCGTGGCTCCATCATCGTGGTGAACATGTCTGGCCGGGGCGACAAGGACGTCGAGACGGCGGCGAAGTGGTTCGGGCTGTTGGACGGTGCGTCATGAGCCGGCTTGCCTCTTTGTTTGAAGGGTGCCGGGCCGAGGACCGCTCAGCGTTGATCGGTTACCTGCCGACGGGGTTCCCGGATGTCCCCACATCGATTTCGGCGATGACGGCCATGGTCGAATCCGGTTGCGATGTGATCGAAGTCGGCATCGCCTATTCGGATCCCGGAATGGACGGACCGGTTATTGCTGCGGCCGCCGACGCGGCACTGCGAGGCGGCGTGCGGGTGCGTGACGCGCTGGCAGCGGTCGAGGCCATCAGCAAGGCAGGCGGCAGGGCCGTCGTCATGACTTATTGGAATCCGGTGTTGCGCTGGGGAGTCGACGCGTTCGCGCGGGATCTGGCCTCGGCGGGTGGGCTCGGGATGATCACGCCTGACTTGATTCCCGACGAGGCTTCAGAATGGCTAGAGGTGTCCGATGCCCACGACCTGGACCGGATCTTCTTGGTGGCACCGTCGTCGACACCGGAGCGGCTGGCGGCGACGGTCAAGGCGTCGCGCGGATTCGTCTACGCCGCTTCGACGATGGGGGTGACCGGTGCACGTGATGCGGTGTCGGTGGCGGCGCCCGAACTGGTGGGTCGGGTGAAGGCAGTTTCGGACATTCCGGTCGGCGTGGGGCTTGGTGTGCGGTCGCGTGACCAGGCGGCGCAGATCGGCGCCTATGCGGACGGGGTGATTGTGGGGTCGGCGCTGGTGTCGGCGTTGAAGGACGGTATTCCGGCGGTGCGGTCGCTGACCGTGGAACTCGCAGACGGTGTGCGGCAGAGGATCACTGCGTGACGACGACAGTTTTGGCTTACATTCCGAGTCCCTCGCAAGGTGTGTGGCACCTCGGTGTGATACCGCTTCGTGCGTACGCGCTCTTCATCATTCTTGGCATCGTCGCCGCGCTGCTCATCGGCGATCGTCGCTGGGTGGCCAGGGGCGGCGAACCCGGTGTCATCTATGACATCGCTATTCCGGCGGTGATTTTCGGTCTGATCGGCGGTCGGCTGTATCACGTCATGACGGACTGGCGGACCTACTTCGGTGACGACGGAGCGGGACTGTTGGGGGCGCTGCGGATCTGGGACGGCGGCCTTGGTATCTGGGGCGCGGTGGCACTTGGCGGTGTCGGTGCCTGGATAGGGTGCCGACAGAAAGGCATTCCGTTACCTGCGTTCGGCGACGCAATCGCCCCGGGAATCGTGCTGGCGCAGGCCATTGGCCGGTTGGGCAACTATTTCAACCAGGAGTTGTACGGACGGCCGACGACGCTGCCGTGGGGCCTGGAGATCTTTGAGCGCCGCGACGCCAGTGGTGCGCTCGACTCGTTGAACGGTGTATCGACGGGCCAATTGGTCGCGGTCGTCCACCCGACATTCCTGTACGAATTGCTGTGGAATGTATTGGTTTTCGCTGCGCTCATCTGGATCGACAAGCGATTCACGATAGGGCACGGCCGGCTGTTCGCGATGTACGTGGCCGGCTACTGCCTTGGTCGGTTCTGGATCGAGCTGATGCGCAGCGATCACGCCACCACCATCGCGGACACAGGTATCCGCATCAATTCGTTCACTTCGACGTTCGTGTTCATCGGCGCGGTGGTGTACATCATGGTCGCGCCGAAGGGTCGAGAGGATCCTGCTTCGCTTGCCGGTAAGCCGGAGAAGGAAGACGAGGCAGAAGACGCGGTTGAGGCGTTCGCCAAGGAGTTGACTGCCGTAGCCGCGACGACCGGAGTCGTCGCCGCCGCCAAGGTCGCAGGTGACGCGGAAGACGAGGGCGCCAAGGCTGCCGTCGAGGACGAAGAGGACGTCACCGATGGGCCGGACGAGGTAGAGGCCAAGCCGGAAGCCGAGGACGAAGCCGCAGAGCTGAATGCGGAGGGCGAGGCCGAGGACGAAGAGCCTGCGGCCGACGAAGTCGAAGAATCGGAGACCGCCCTAGCGGCAGAAGATCTCGCTCCCGACGTCGCTGGTGATGAGGAAGACGAACTCGAGGCGGACGAGCCCGAGGAAGCCGAGGCCGAGGACGAAGAGCCAGAAGCCGAGGCCGAGGACGAAGAGCCAGAAGCGGAAGCCGAAGAGCCGGAAGCCGAAGAGCCGGAGCTCAAACGCGAAGAGCCGGAGCTCAAACCCGAAGAGCCGGAACTCAAACCCGAAGAACCGGACGCGGAGGCCGCGCTGGGGGCCGGTCTGGGCGTAGTCGAGGGTGAAGAAGCTGTCGAGGCGCAGGAGGCTGCCCCCGAGGTTCATGAGGCCGCGGTTGAAGCCGCTGACGAGGCTGAGGCGGCCGCCGAAGAACTGGCCGCCGAGGATGACGGACCGTCGTCGGAGGACGAGGACCTCGAAGCGGGGGAATCCGAGGCGGAGCCTGAAGAGCCCGAGGCCGAAGTGCCGGAAGACGCTGCCGCGGAAGAAGCCGAGTCCGCCACCGAATCGCCCGCACCGGCGGCCGGTCTGGGCGTTGTCGAGGGTGAAGAAGCTGTCGAGGCGCAGGAGGCTGCCCCCGAGGTTCATGAGGCCGCGGTTGAAGCCGCTAACGAGGCTGAGGCGATCGCCGAAGAAGTGGCGGCCGAGGATGACGGACCGTTGTCGGAGGCGGCAGCTGAAGCGGAGGCGCTCGTCGAAGACGTAGCCGACGCTCCGTCAGAGGAAATTGCGGAGGCCGAGGCGTTCGCCGAGGCGGGTGAAAAAGCCGACGCCGAGTCGGATGACTCTGAGCTCGACGAGCCGGAGACCGAGGATGCGGAAGCCGCGGTAGAAGCCGACGAAGCTGAGGCTTCTGAAGAAGAAGCTGCCGAGGAAGCTGAAGCGGTCGCTGAGGAAGCCGATTCCGCTGCTGAAGAGGAACCCACGACTGGGGTGCTCGAAGAGGCTCAGGCCGAGGTGCCGGCTGAAGCGCCGAAGCCGGTCGAGGAATTAGGCGGACGGCTGAGCCGCTTTTTCCGCCGTAATCGCTAAGCGAATTTATCCCCAGGCACGAATTCATCCACAGGCCATGTGGGTTGGCGAGCTTCGTATAGGCAGCCTTCTTCTGACGATTTTTCAAGGTAACAACGGCGAAACCGCCTGCGCCTTGGCGGTATACATACTCAATTGCCTGCACGAAAGTTGGAGGGCCAGATCCTCACTTAGCGCTGAAGGCTCGGGTGCTGAACGGTTTACGGCCAATCAGGTGACGGGCATATCCGGGCGCGATTGGGCGATGCCGAGATTTGTCGTACCTGGCTGCGATGATGTGGTTATGTCCTTGACCGCAACCTGCGACGCGGCGGTAGTGAGCCCGAAAGAGCGTCTTGAGGTGTTGTTTGAGGAGTTGGCGGAGTTGGCCGGGCAGCGCAACGCGATTGACGGGCGCATTGTGGACATCGTCGCCGAGATCGATCGCGACGGGCTGTGCGGTATGACGGGTGCGCGGTCGGTGGCGGCGTTGGTGGCCTGGAGGCTGGGCTCGTCATCGGCCAACGCTGCCACGATCGCCACGACCGCGCACCGGCTGGCGGAGTTTCCCCGTTGCGGGCAGGGTATGCGCGAGGGCCGGTTGTCGTTGGATCAGGTCGGGGTGATCGCGGCGCGGGCGGGTGAGGGTTCTGATGAGCATTACGCGCAGCTGGCCGCGGTGGCGACGGTCAACCAGTTGCGCACGGCGGTCAAGCTGGAACCGCGACCCGAACCGGATCGGCCTGAACCGCAGGCCTCGATCACCAAGACTTCTGATGAGCAGTTCACCACGTGGCGGATCAAGCTTCCGCACATCGAGGCGGCGAAGTTCGACGCGGCGTTGGCGTCTCATCGTGATGCGCTGTTTGCCGAGTGGAAGCGGGATCACGGCGATGGCGAGGGCCCATCAGATACCGCGCCGCCATTGCCTACCGCCCCGGAGGCGTTCATGCGCCTGGTGGAGGCGGGGTGGGACGCCGAGGTCACCGGCCGCCCGCACGGGCATCACACCACTGTGGTGGTGCACGTCGATGTTGAGCAGCGCGCTGCGGCGCTTCATTTGGGTCCTCTGCTCACCGATTCCGATCGCCGATACCTGACCTGTGATGCCACCTGTGAAGCGTGGTTCGAGCGTGACGGGCAGGTGATCGGTTCGGGCCGGGCGACGCGGCTGATCAGCCGGCGGCTGCGCCGAGCGCTCGAGCACCGCCACCGGACATGCGCAATTCCGGGTTGTGGTGCCACCCGCGGCTTGCACGCACACCACATCGTGCACTGGGAAGACGGCGGTCCCACGGAGATGTTCAACCTGGTGCTGCTATGCCCGTATCACCACCGGCAGCACCATCGAGGCGTCATCACGATCACCGGTCCCGCCGACGATCTGGTCGTCACCGACAGCTCCGGCCAACCACTCAGTTCTGGATCGCTCGCGCGTCCGCCCAACTGTCCCCCACCCGATGTGCCACCGTGTACCGGGCCCACCGGTGAACGCGCAGACTGGTGGTGGTACGAGCCCTTCCAACCGCAACCACCACCAACCAACAACTAAGTTGTTACCCGGGCCGGTCATCACGTGCTCGTTCGAAACTCAAACATGTTGGGGCATGGGGGAATTCGTTAGCGCTGCGCGCAGGTACCGCATCGTGAAATCAAGGCCGACAGCCAAACCCGCACTCTCGCCGACCCGCGATCCGACTACCTGCGCAATGCCCTCATCAACATCCGCGCCGAGGAGCAGATTAATTGAGCCAAGTCGGGACAGCCCCCGCCCTTCTAAGTGGCTGGGACGGCCTGCGTGATGTGGTAGTCGCGATCGTCAGGTCGGGCGAGCATCTCGGTCATGGTCCGACGGTCGTACGGCCACAGATCGACGTTGCCCTCGTCTGTCAGGTACCACGAGTTGCAACCCGTGTTCCAGACTGTGGGGCCTAGCGCCGCGGCGACGTCGTCGTTGAATCTCGTCGTTGCTTCGTCGGTGACTTCGACAGTCCCGAGTTCACCGTCGCGGAATCGCCGCAGCCACTGGGTGATGTAGCGAGCTGTCAGCTCGGCGGAGTACTGCAGCGAGATGGAGCCCGTCGGTGAGTTGGGACCCAGCACGGTAAAGAAGTTGGGGAAGCCGGGAATGGCGGTCATGCGATAGGCGCGCGGGCCTTTCGCCCATGCGTCGTCGATCGACAGCCCGTCGCGGCCGCGCAGGTTCATCGGCCTCATGTAGTTGTGTGCCTGAAATCCCGTGGCGAACACCAACAAATCGACGTCGATGTCTCTACCGTCGGCCGTCCTGATGCCGCCCGGCGTCATCCGCTCGATCGGAGCTGTCACCAGCTCCGCGTTGCGTCCTCGCAGTGCGCGGTAGTACGAGGCTGACAAGACTTGGCGTTTGCACAACGGCTGGTAGTCGGGGGTCAGCCGGCTCCGTAACTCACGATCCCGGACCTGCGCGCGCAGAGACCAGCGCGCGCACTCCTGCACCAGCCGGCGACGCCAACTCGGTCGGGTGGCGACGTCTGCCAAGATGCCCGATCCCGACAGCAGCATGCCGTAGAGCATCCGATGCACGCCGGGCAGCCTGCGCAGCGCCGCGCCGAACACAGCGGGCTGGGCCAGGCCCATCGGTGCCCACATCACCCACTGCGGTGTACGCACGAAGTGGCTGATGTGTGCGGCCTTGCGCTGAAGCGCCGACACGACCTGCACCCCTGTCGAACCGGTGCCGATGACAGCGATCCGCCGCCCCTCGGTCACGATGTTGTCATCCCAGCGCGCGGTGTGAACCACATCTCCGCCGAACGTGTCGAGCCCGGGAATGTCCGGCGTAAACGGGTGGTGCAGAACACCTGTCGCGGCAATTACGAAGTCGGCTTCCATCTCGCTGCCGTCAGCGAACTCAATCTGCCACGCGGATCCGGTGAACACCGCCGACACGACCTCGGCATTCAACCGAAGGTGATCGTCGAGGCCGAACTGGTCGACGACGTCGCGCAGATAATGCTGAATCTCCTCGCCGGGCGCGAACAACGACGTCCAGTCAGGCTTCGGTGCGAACGAAAACTGGTAGAGCTGAGAAGGGACATCGCACGTCAGGCCGGGGTAGCGGTTCCAATGCCAGACGCCGCCGACGTCGGTCCCCTTCTCCAGGATCGTGAAGTCGTGAAAACCCTCACGCTGCAACGTCACTGCCGTTGCGACGCCGGCGATGCCCGCACCGATGATGACGATCCTCGGCTGCCGTGTCATTACCTCGCCTCCCGCGCCTGGGCCCGGATCGAGTCCTCATAGGCCGCGCGTACGTCGTGTTCGACGGACGTCAATGCCCGGCGGTCGCCGATCAGCTTGCGGCCCAACCGCATCAACGGTTCCGGTACCGCAGCGTTCAACAGATCCCATCCCGCCAGATAGCGCGGCACAGTGATCTGGGCCCGTCGATTGCCGACGCTTCCGACGATCGCCCGCGCGACGTCCTCGGCCTCGACCGTTGGCATGCCATGTCCGAGCGGAACGCCGGACGCCAGCCGGGTGCGCACGGCGCTCGGCAGCACCGCGCTCACGCTCACGCCTGAATCGCGGTACTCCGCCCGCACCGCCGCTGAAAGCCCCACGGCCGCGAACTTACTGGCGTTGTAGACCGCCATGCCCGGAACGACCAACTTGCCAGCCATGGATGCCACATTCACGACGTGACCGCTGCCGCGCTCGATCATGTGCGGCAACACGAGTCGCATCCCGTGGATCAACCCCCAGACGTTCACGTCGAGAGTCGTAGCGCTGATTGCGTCGCCCTCCGACAGGAAGTCACCCAGCGGCATGACGCCCGCGTTGTTCACCAGGATGTCGATCCGACCGAAGCGATCCAGAACCGCGCCGGTGAAGTCGGCGAACGAGTCGCGCGACGTCACATCGAGTGTGTATGCGGCGCCGTCGAGATCGCCGACACATACCGTCGCGCCCTTGGCTTCGAAGAGATCGCATCACGGTCTCCTATCGATTTCGAATACTGACGGTATCTAGAGTCCGGAGGTATGTCAATGGAGCTAGAATTCTGGTCATGGCCAGGAAGACGAGAGCAGAAGCCCAGGCGGAAACCAGGACACAGCTGGTCAAGACCGCCAGGCAGTTGTTCTTCGACGACGGCTACCATCCGACGTCGCTCGAGAAGGTCGCCGACGCCGCCGGCTACTCCAAGGGCGCGGTGTACTCGAACTTCCGCAACAAGGACGAACTCTGCACGGCGGTGCTCGACGAGGTCCGCGCCGAACGACTCGGCGAGGTTCTCGACATCATCGCGAAGCCGGACACGCCAGCGCGGATCGATGCGATACGCGAATGGGCGCAACGCGTCATCGGTGATCCAGGGTGGACGACTTTGGAGGTCGAGTTCGCGGCGCATGCGCGGCCCAACGAGCAACTGCGCACCGAGCTGGCGGGCCGCCTGGACGGAATCCTCCAAATGATCACCGCCGCATTGGAATCCGCCGACACTTTCGACTTGACGATGCCGGGCCGCGAAACGGCCACGGTATTGCTCGCGCTCGGCGTCGGGCTCGGACTGCTCCGCTCCATCGACCCCGGCATACCGGTCAGCGGGCTCATCGACACGCTCCGACTGCTGAGCGGCCAACCCCTGTAACCGCCCGCAATACTTGGCGGGTTTCCTTACTTACGACCCGGCGTCGAACTCTGGCATGCTGAACGCATGACCGAGCCGCAGTTCAGTGGCAACGAGAGTGGAAACCCCTATCCACCACCGTCGCAGCAGCCGGGTTACCCTCCGCCTGGCCAGTACCCGCCGCCCCCTGGCCAATATGGGCCGCCACCAGGGCAGTTTCCTCCGCCCGCCGGGCAGTACCCGCCGGCGTACATGGATCCCGCAGCGCCGTACGGTCGTCATCCCCTGACCGGTGAGCCGCTGTCCGAGAAATCCAAGGTCGTTGCCGGACTGCTGCAGTTGCTCGGGCTGTTCGGGCTCGTCGGCATCGGCCGCATCTACCTCGGCTACACCGGGCTTGGGGTCGCGCAACTCGTCGTGGGGCTGATCACGTGCGGCATCGGCGCGATCATCTGGGGCATCATCGACGCCGTCCTGATCCTCACCGACAAGGTCCGCGACCCGGAGGGGCGTCCTCTCCGCGATGGCACCTAGCACCACCAGCCGAAAACGGCTTTACGGTGCCATCGGTACCGGCGCCGTTCTCGTTGGCGGTCTCGCCTATGTGGGGCTGGGCGATCCGCACAGCCCGCAATTCATGTTTCCCGTCTGCCCGTTCAAGGCGTTGACGGGCTGGAACTGTCCGGGCTGCGGTGGTCTACGAATGACCCATGACGTGCTGCACGGCGATCTCGCCGCCGCCGTCGTCGACAACGTTTTTCTTCTCGTTGGCCTGCCCATGCTGGCGGCCTGGCTCCTCGTGCGCTGGCGCCGCGGGCAATCCTTGATGCCTAAGCCCGCCATCCTGGTCATCGCGATCGCCGCGATCACCTGGACGGTGGTACGAAATCTGCCCGGGTTCCCGCTGGTCCCGACGCTTATTGGCGGGTAGTTCCGCAGCCGCGCTGATACAATCGATATCCGGGCCGCTGCAGTCCCTGACCGTTTTTTTCCGGACTGCGGAGGTACCTCCCAATGTTGTTTTCGGCATTGCCCGAACGCCAGGGCTTGTACGACCCAGACAACGAGTCGGATTCCTGTGGCGTCGCCATGATCACCGACATCCAGGGCCGCCGCTCGCACGCCATCGTCGCCGACGGGCTCGTCGCTCTGGAACACCTCGAACACCGCGGCGCTGCAGGCGCCGAGCCCAACAGCGGTGACGGCGCAGGCATCCTCATCCAGCTGCCCGTCGAACTCCTCAAAGAGGTCGTCGACTTCGACCTTCCCCCGACCGCGGCCGACGGCACCAACGCGTTTGCCGCAGGCATCTGCTTCCTGCCGCAGGATCCCGGCGCTCGCGCCGCCGCTATCGAAGATGTCGAAGCGATCGCTGTCGGCGAAGGGCTGCAGGTCCTTGGCTGGCGCGCGGTGCCCGTTGATCCCGAGGGTGCCGAGGTCGGCGTGACGGCCCTTGGCTGCATGCCCTACATGTCGCAGCTGTTCGTCGCCGGGCCGCACGGCGTCGGCGGCATCGACCTCGACCGCCGCGTCTACCCACTGCGAAAACGCGCCGAGCGCAACGGCGTCTACTTCCCGTCCCTGTCGAGTCGCACCATGGTCTACAAGGGCATGCTCACGACAATGCAGTTGCCCCAATACTTTCCGGATCTGCGCGACGCGAGATGTGTGAGTGCCATCGCGATCGTGCACAGCCGGTTCTCCACCAACACGTTCCCGTCGTGGCCGCTGGCCCATCCGTTCCGGTTCGTCGCACACAACGGTGAGATCAACACCGTGCGCGGCAACCGCAACCGCATGCACGCCCGCGAGGCGATGCTCGCAGGCTCGAAGATTCCCGGTGACCTGTCTCGCCTCTCGCCGATCTGTACCCCGGAGGCCTCCGACTCAGCCTCGTTCGACGAAGTGCTCGAACTGTTGCATCTCGGCGGCCGCAGCCTGCCCCACGCCGTTCTGATGATGATTCCGGAGGCGTGGGAGAACAACACCACGATGGACGCCGCCGAACGCGCATTCTGGCAGTTCCACGCTTCGCTGATGGAACCGTGGGACGGTCCGGCCTGCGTGACGTTCACCGACGGCACGCTCGTTGGAGCGGTGTTGGACCGCAACGGGTTACGGCCGGGCCGATGGTGGCGGACCATCGACGACCGCGTCATCCTGGCCAGCGAGAGCGGTGTGCTGGACGTGCCGTCGGCCGAAATCGTTGCCAAGGGCCGGCTACAGCCCGGCAAGATGTTGCTGATCGACACCGCGCAGGGCCGCATCGTGTCTGACGACGAGATCAAGGACGACCTGAGCAAGCAGGCGCCCTACGGTGAATGGCTGCACTCCGGCCTGCTCGATCTCAAGACACTGCCCGATCGCGTCCGCGTTCAGCCCAATCACGAGTCTGTTGTGCGCCGCCAGGTTTCGTTCGGCTACACGGAAGAAGACCTTCGCATCCTGCTCACTCCGATGGCCGCATCGGGCGCCGAACCACTGGGCTCAATGGGCACGGATACCCCGAGTGCCGTTCTGTCTCAACGGTCCCGGCTGCTCTACGACTACTTCGTCGAACTCTTCGCCCAGGTGACCAACCCACCGCTCGACGCCATCCGCGAAGAGGTCGTCACCTCGATGGCCCGAGTGATGGGACCCGAGCACAACCTCCTCGAACCCACCGCCGCTTCCTGTAGGCAGATCGTGCTGCGCTGGCCAGTACTCGATAACGACGAGCTCAACAAGATCGTCCACATCAACGACGACCGCGAGCACCCAGGGCTCAAGACCACAGTCCTGAAGGCCCTCTACGACGTGGAGCGCGGCGGCGAGGGTCTCGCCGACGCACTCGACGATCTCCGCCAGCGGGCCTGCGATGCAATCGCCAAAGGCGCACGCACACTCGTTATTTCGGACCGCGACTCCGACCACACCAGGGCGCCGATCCCATCGCTATTGGCCGTCTCCGCTGTGCATCACCACCTGGTGGACACCAAGGAGCGCACCACCGTGGCGCTGGTCGTCGAATCGGGTGACGCCCGCGAGGTGCATCACATCGCGATGCTCATCGGCTTCGGCGCTGCCGCGGTCAACCCGTACCTGGCCTTCGAGTCCATCGAGGACCTGATCCGCGAGGGGGAACTCACCGGGATCGAACCCTCGGCAGCGGTGCGCAACTACCTCAAGGCGCTCGGCAAGGGCGTGATGAAGGTGATGAGCAAGATGGGCATCTCCACCGTCGCCTCCTACACCGCCGCGCAGGCGTTCGAGGCGGTCGGCATCAACAAAGACGTCATCGACGAGTACTTCACCGGCACGCCAACCCAACTCGGCGGTGCCGGGCTTGACGTGATCGCCGAGGAGGTCAAGCTGCGCCACCGCCGCGCGTACCCGGACAACCCGACCGAGCGCGTGCATCGCCGTCTGGAGGTCGGCGGCGAATACGCCTTCCGCCGGGAAGGCGAGCTGCACCTGTTCACCCCGGAAGTGGTTTTCCTGCTGCAGCATTCGACCCGCACCGGTCGGCATGAGGTCTTCAGCCAGTACTCCGACGAAGTGAACCGCCTGTCCAAAGCTGGCGGCACGTTGAGGGGACTCTTCGACTTCAAGAAACTCAGGCCGGCTGTCCCGCTGGAGGAAGTCGAGCCCGTTGAATCCATCCTCACCCGATTCAACACCGGCGCGATGAGCTATGGCTCCATCTCCGCTGAGGCCCACGAAACCATGGCCATCGCCATGAACAAGATCGGTGGGCGGTCAAATAGTGGCGAAGGCGGCGAAGACACCGACCGTCTCTACGACCCGCAACGGCGCAGCGCCGTCAAGCAGGTCGCTTCCGGCCGCTTCGGCGTCACCAGCGACTACCTGGTGAACGCCACCGACATCCAGATCAAGATGGCGCAGGGCGCCAAACCCGGTGAGGGCGGCCAGCTTCCTGGCTTCAAGGTCTATCCGAACATCGCCAAGACTCGGCACTCGACGCCCGGCGTCGGGCTCATCAGCCCGCCGCCGCACCACGACATCTACTCGATCGAGGACTTAGCTCAGCTGATCCACGACCTGAAGAACGCCAACTCCGACGCCCGTATCCACGTCAAGCTGGTCAGCTCGGTCGGCGTAGGCACCGTCGCGGCAGGCGTGTCGAAGGCGCATGCCGACGTCGTTCTCATCTCGGGCCACGATGGCGGTACTGGTGCCGCACCGCTGACCAGCCTCAAACATGCCGGCGTGCCGTGGGAGATCGGCCTTGCCGACACGCAGCAGACGCTGGTGCTCAACGGTCTGCGGGATCGCATCACCGTGCAATGCGACGGCGGGATGCGCACCGCGCGCGACGTGATCGTCGCGGCCCTGCTTGGTGCCGAGGAGTACGGGTTCGCCACCGCCCCGCTGGTGGTGGCTGGCTGCATCATGATGCGGGTCTGTCACCTCGACACCTGCCCCGTCGGCGTCGCCACCCAAAACCCCGAACTTCGTGCCAGATTCAACGGCAAGCCGGAGTTCGTCGAGAACTTCTTCCGGTTCATCGCAGAAGACATCCGGCATTACCTTGCCGAGCTCGGGTTCCGCAGCATCGACGAGGCCGTCGGCCACGCCGAGGTGCTCGACACCGACAACGGCGTCGAGCACTGGAAGAGCCAAGGCCTCGACCTGAGCCCGGTCTTCGCCGTGCCCGCTAGCCGCGATCAGCGCAGGCGCGTCCGCGATCAGGACCACGGCCTCGATCAGGCGTTGGACCGCACGCTGATCCAGCTCGCAGAGGGCGCGCTCGAGGATGCGCACCCGGTGAGACTCGAACTGCCCGTGCGCAACGTCAACCGGACCGTCGGCACCTTGCTCGGCTCCGAGGTCACCCGCCGCTACGGCGCGCAGGGCCTGCCCGACGACACCATCCACATCACCCTGACCGGTTCGGCGGGCCAGTCCATCGGCGCGTTCCTGCCGCCGGGTGTGACCCTCGATCTGATCGGTGACGCCAACGACTATGTTGGCAAGGGCCTTTCGGGTGGTCGCATCATCGTCAGGCCACCCGACGACGTGCTGTTCGTGGCAGAGGACAACGTGATCGCAGGCAACACCTTGCTGTTCGGCGCCACGTCCGGTGAGGTGTTCCTGCGCGGAAGGGCGGGGGAGCGGTTCGCCGCGCGTAACTCCGGTGCGCTGACCGTCGTCGAGGGAGTCGGCGACCATGCCTGCGAATACATGACCGGCGGCCGGGTTGTCGTGCTCGGAAGGACGGGCCGCAATATGGCAGCCGGCATGTCGGGCGGTATCGCCTTCGTGCTCGGGCTGGATCCCGCCAAGGTCAACACCGAAATGGTCGAACTGCAGCGCCTGGAGCCCGAGGACTTGACCTGGCTGCGCGACGCCATCACCAAGCACGCGACGTACACCGGCAGCACGCTGGCCACCTCGGTGCTGTCCGATTGGCCAAGGCGCAGTTCACAATTCACAAAGATCATGCCGCGCGACTACCAGCGCGTCCTCGAGGCCACCCTGGTGGCCAAGCGCGAGGGTCGGGACGTCGACACCGCGATAATGGAGGCGAGCCGTGGCTGACCCGACTGGTTTCCTGAAGATCCCCAAGATCGAGGCCGCCAAACGACCGGTCGACGAGCGGGTCGGCGACTGGCATGAGGTCTACGAGCGTCAGGATCCCCACGAACGCGCAGGCGAAGTGTCGCAGCAGGCAGGTCGCTGCATGGACTGCGGAATCCCCTTCTGCCACTCGGGAACCGCCGGATGTCCACTCGGCAATCTCATTCCCGAGTGGAACGACCTCGTCCGCCGAGGCCGATGGGACGCCGCAAGCGATCGCCTGCACGCCACCAACAACTTCCCGGAGTTCACCGGACGGCTGTGCCCCGCACCGTGCGAGGCGGCCTGCGTGCTGTCCATTGCCGAGGAGCAGACCGGCGGCAGCGTAACGATCAAGCGTATCGAGCAGACCATCGCCGACCAAGCCTGGATGGATGGCATCGTCGAACCGCAGCCGGCCGCCATCTCGACGGGCAAACATGTCGCCGTCGTCGGCTCAGGGCCCGCGGGACTGGCTGCCGCACAACAACTCACCAGAGCCGGCCACGACGTCACCGTCTATGAGCGCGACGACCGCATCGGTGGGCTGATGCGCTACGGCATTCCCGAATACAAGCTGGAGAAGGCCGGCCTGAACCAGCGGCTGACCCAAATGCGGGCGGAGGGAACCCGTTTCGTCACCGACTGCGAGGTTGGAGTCGATCTCACCGTCGAGCAGCTTAAGCGCCAGTACGACGCCGTGGTACTGGCGGTTGGCGCGCTACGGGCCCGCGACAGCGACGTCGAGGGCCGCCATCTCGACGGCGTCCACTTGGCGATGGAGCACCTGGTGCCCGCGAACAAGGAGTGCGAGGGCGATGGGTCAAGCCCGATATCGGCCAAGGACAAGCACGTCGTGATCATCGGGGGCGGCGACACTGGCGCCGACTGCCTCGGTACCGCGCATCGTCAGGGCGCCACGTCGGTCACCCAGCTGGACTACAACCCAGAGCCGCCGGAGTACCGAGACGAATCGCGGTCACCATGGCCGATGTGGCCGATCGTGCTGCGCACCCGGTTGTCGCCCGCGCATGCCGAGGGCGGTGCGCGCCGCTACGAGGTCGCCGTGCAGCGCTTCCTTGGCGACGACAACGGCCACCTGCGGGCCATCGAGATCTCCGAGGTGCGCGTCGATCGCGACGGCGACGGCCGCAGGCACATCACCCGGGTTGGGGAGTCGCTGGAGATTCCCTGTGATTTGGCCCTCTTGGCGATCGGGTTCGACGGTGTCGAGCACATGCCGCTGCTGGACGGCCTCGGGCTGGCACTCAATCGCCGCGGCGCTTTGCCGTGCGGATCGGACTGGCAGACAGATGCTCCAGGCGTGTTTGTCTGCGGCGACGCCCACCGTGGCGCATCGCTGATCGTGTGGGCGATCGCCGAAGGTCGCAGTGCCGCGCACGCGGTCGACGCGTACCTGATGGGCGAGTCGGATCTGCCCGCGCCGGTCCAGCCGGGGGCCCTCCCGCTGGCCGTCGTCTGAACCGATTCACGACTATGCTCACCAGACGTGAATAGACGCGGAAAGATCGTCTGTACCCTTGGCCCGGCTACCGCTTCTGACGAAGCCGTCAGGGCCCTGGTCGAGGCCGGAATGGATGTCGCGCGGCTCAACTGCAGCCACGGCGACTACACCGATCACGAGGCCAACTACAAGCGGGTCCGCTCCGCCTCCGACGTCACAGGACATGCCGTCGGCATTCTCGCCGACCTGCAGGGACCCAAGATCCGCCTCGGCCGCTTCGCCGCGGGCCCGACCTTCTGGGCCGAGGGCGAGACCGTGCGCATCACCGTCGACGACTGCGAGGGCACCCACGACCGCGTTTCGACCACCTACAAGCGGTTGTCCGAGGACGCCACGCCTGGAGACCGGGTGCTGGTCGACGACGGCAATGTGGGTCTCACTGTTGAGACCATCGACGGCAACGACGTCATCTGCAAGGTCACCGAGGGCGGTGCGGTCAGCAACAACAAGGGCATGTCGCTGCCGGGTATGAATGTCTCGGCGCCGGCGCTGTCGGAGAAGGACATCGAGGATCTCGAGTTCGCCATGCGCCTCGGAGTGGATCTCGTCGCGCTGTCGTTCGTCCGCTCACCGGCCGATATCGAACTCGTGCACGAGGTGATGGACCGTGTCGGCCGCCGGGTGCCCGTCATCGCCAAGCTCGAAAAGCCAGAAGCGATCGACAACCTCGAGGCGATCGTGCTTGCGTTCGACGCAATCATGGTTGCGCGTGGCGACCTCGGCGTGGAGCTGCCGCTGGAGGAAGTGCCACTGGTGCAGAAGCGCGCGATCCAAATGGCAAGGGAGAACGCCAAACCCGTAATCGTCGCCACCCAAATGCTGGAGTCGATGATCGAGAACTCTCGCCCAACAAGGGCGGAGGCATCCGACGTCGCCAACGCGGTACTCGACGGTGCGGACGCGGTGATGCTCTCCGGCGAGACGTCGGTGGGCAAGTACCCGCTTGAGGCCGTCAAGACCATGGCCCGCATCATCAGTGCGGTCGAGGAGAACTCGGTGGCGGCGCCGCCGCTCACCCACGTGCCGCGCACAAAGCGTGGCGTGATCTCCTATGCCGCCCGCGACATCGGCGAGCGCCTTGACGCCAAGGCACTTGTCGCGTTCACGCAGTCGGGTGACACCGTCAAGCGACTTGCCCGGCTGCACACCCCGTTGCCCGTGCTGGCGTTCACTGCGCTGCCCGAGGTCCGCAGCCAGCTGGCGCTGACATGGGGCACCGAGACGTTTATCGTTCCGCACATGAAGAGCACCGACGAGATGATCCGCCAGGTGGACAAGTCGCTGCTGACCCTCGGCCGCTACAAGCGCGGCGAGCTGGTGGTCATCGTCGCAGGCGCCCCGCCAGGCACAGTAGGCTCCACCAATCTGATCCACGTGCACAGGATCGGAGAGGAAGACGTCTAGTCGGACGGGTTAGGGGTTTGGTGTTGTCAACGGCGGACTTCGAGGAACTACTCGCGATACTGGACCTCAACCGCGTCGACGACAACACGTTCACCGGCTCGCACCCCAGCCGCAACCCTGTACGGACCTTCGGTGGCCAGATGATGGCGCAGGCCTTTGTAGCCGGCAGCCGCACCGTTTCGGAGAAGCTTCGCCCCAGCGCGCTTTCGGTGCACTTCGTCGCGGGCGGTGACACCGAGAAGGATCTCGAATTCCACGTGGTGCGACTGCGCGACGAACGCCGCTTCGCCAACCGCCGCGTGGACGTCATGCAGAACGGCGAACTGCTGACCACTGCGGTCATTTCGTACATGAACGGCGGCAGCGGAATTGAGCACGGCATCGAGCCGCCAGAGTTGCCCGACCCGGAGTCGGTGCCATCCGTCGACGACCTTTTGCGCGGATTCGAAGATGTGGTACCACATTTCGTCAGCGCGCTACGGCCGATCGACTGGCGCTACACCAACGACCCGAGCTGGGTTATGCGCGATAAGGGTGAGCGCCTCGACTACAACCGGGTCTGGATGAAGGCAGTGGGCGCCATGCCCGACGACCCGGTGATCAACGCCGCGGCGCTGGTCTACTCGTCGGACACCACCGTGCTCGACTCGATCATCACCACGCACGGTTTGTCGTGGGGATTCGACCGCATCTTCGCGGTGACCATGAACCACTCGGTCTGGTTCCACCGGCCCGTGCGGTTCGACGAATGGGTGCTGTACTCAACGTCCTCGCCGGTTGCCACGGACTCCCGGGGACTGGGTACCGGCCATTTCTTCGACCGATCGGGGCAGCTGCTGGCGACCGTGGTGCAGGAAGGAATCGTCAAGTATTTCCCGGGGACCAACAAGGTCCGGGCGTAACCTTTTTGCTGTGAACGAACCGCCCGTCAATTTTGCGTCGCGGCTGCGGGCCCGCGAGCGGGTGGTCGTTCACGTCGACTCGCCTGCCGCGCGCTGGATCGGCGCGCTGGCGGTGCTCAGCCTGTTCTTCTGGCTGATCCTGCTGCTGGCCGGCGAACATGATCGTGACTGGCAGCCAGCCGGCCGGCTGGCTTGGTCCCTGACGATCCTGACCGCGGTCGCTCTGATCGCGCGCGGCATCTTTCTTGGCAGGCCCGTGACGGCCGCCCACGCCTGGTTGGCCCTGCTGGCACTGCTGGTAGGCCTTGGAGCGCACGTGGTCGTATTCGACCTTCCAGGCAATCTGCTGATCGCGTCCGCGGGGGCCGTTTTGATGTGGCCGACCACCGCGCGCCCGAATCCGGCTGATATGAAACGGATTTGGGCTCTGGTGAAGCAAACGGAGGCTGACCCCCTTGCGCCGTTCGCGATGCAGGATTTGAAGTGCTATCACTTCACCGCAGACGGCACCGCGGCCATCGCCTACCGCACGCGGATGGGCTACGCGGTGGTCGGCGGCGACCCTATCGGCGACGAAACCCAATTCGCCGAGCTTGTCGCCGACTTCGCCGCCACGTGCCACACCCGCGGCTGGCGCCTTGTCGTGCTGGGCTGCAGCCAGCGGCGGCTGGATCTGTGGGCCGACGCGACAGTGCTCGGCCAGACGATGCGGGCGGTGCCGATCGGGCGCGACGTCGTCATCGACGTGACGGCGTTCGACATGGTCGGCCGCAAGTACCGCAACCTGCGGCAGGCCGTGCAGCGCACGCAGAACTTCGGCATCACCACCGAGGTGGTGTCCGAGCAGGGGCTCGACGGACGCGTGCGCGCGGAGTTGACGGAGGTCCTGCTGGCGTCGCCGAGCGGAGCGCGCACCGAACGCGGGTTTTCGATGTGCCTCGACGGCGCCCTGGAGGGGCACTATCCCGGGGTGCAGTTGATCATTGCCCGCGACAAACTCGGGCGGGTGCAGGCCTTTCACCGGTACGTCACCGCCGGGCACGGCAGCGAGGTGTCACTCGACGTCCCGTGGCGGCGCCGCGGCGCCCCCAACGGGATCGACGAGCGGTTATCGGTGGACATGATCGCGTGGGCCCGTGACCAGGGAGCGCAGCGGCTGTCGTTGGCGTTCGCGGCGTTCCCTGAGATCTTCAACGACAAGAACCGGGGCAGGATCTCGAGCCTGATCTACACCGCGATCCACCTCGGAGATGCTTTGATCGCGCTCGAATCGCTATACCGCTACCTGCGCAAATTTCATGCACTCGGCGACCGTCGCTACGTGATGGCGACGCTGACGCAGATACTGCCTCTAGTGGTCGTCTTGTTGTCGCTGGAGTTCATGCCGAGGCGGCGCCACCTGGGCTAGGGCGTCGGTGTGATCGTGATCGAGAACTGGTTTTCGACGCGGTCGCGGAACTGGTCGGCGCACTGCTGGATGGCCTGCTGATCGGAACCGGCCTTGGACAGGCAGTCCACGTAATCCGTTCCGCCGACCTCATCGAAGACCCCGATCCAGATCGGGATGAAAATGAGCGAGACGATGATCGCCAGAACACCCAGCACTATTCCGGCGATCGCTATGCCCCCGTTCGTGGCCTCTCCGCGTTTGACCCGGCCCCGTCCGACGATTCCGATGATGATGGCGCACAGACCGAGGATGATGCCGCCCGCGATCGTCCAGCAGAACACCAGCCCGATGACCGCGAGTATCAGCGCGGTGATGCCGAGCCCGTTGCGGGGTCCGGTCGGCGGAGGAGTGAATCCCGAGTAGGGCTGCGGTGGCGGCGGCGGATAGTTACCGGGATACGCGCCGTATTGAGGAGGCGGCGGCGGTTCGCTCATGCCGGTGAGGCTACTCGCTGATGCTGAGGTTGAGAACGGGACAGACAAGCTCGTCGGGCAGGTGGTGGGTGGCGACGACGACGGTGCGGTCGGCAGGGAAAAGGGCGCCGGGGGTGAGGAGTTCGCTTAGCAGCTGGTTGCTGTCCTCGGCGTCGAGGTGCTCGGTCGGTTCGTCGAGCAGCACGGTCCTCACGGTTGAAATGAGCGCCCGAGCCAGCAGCAGCCGCCTGCGCTGCCCGGCGGAGACGGCTGCCGCGCCACCTACGAGAATCGTCGACAGGCCGTCCGGCAGCGCGTCGAGCCAACCGCCAAGGCCAACCCGCCGCAGCACATTTCGCAATTCTTCGTCGGTGGCGTCGCCCCTGGCAACCAGCAGATTGTCACGCACCGTGGTGGCGAACAAGTGGGCGTCCTCGGCGAAAAACGCCGCTTGCAAACGGTTTTTGGGGGCTTCGGCCATCGCCATCAGAAGCGTGGTCTTGCCGGCACCGCTGGGTCCAGTGACCGCGAGCCGGGCGCCGTGTTCGAGCTCTACCGATGGCACCGCCGGCCGCATCCGCACGTCGGTGTCGGGCCCGGTGACGCCGCGCAGCCGCCTTGCCGCGATCCGTGAGCGGGTGAGCTGCACTGCGGCTGCGGGCAGGGCGGACGTCGCCTCGAACGCCGACAACGGCAACAGCATCAAAATCGCCACTGTCATCGGTGCGACCGAGTCGGCGATCCCGACCGCGGCAACGATGGCGCCGAGCACGCTGATGCCGACGGCCGCAGTCGGTGCGGCGGCCGCAATAGCGGCGGGAGCAGCGGCCCGGTCCGTGGCGCGGCCCCACTCGCGGTGCCGGTGTTCGGATTCTGCGATCCACGCGTCCAGGCGGCCACCGACGCGCAGTTCGGTTGCGTGCTCAAGGGCAAGCATCACGGCGACGTCGCGCCCGGAATGATGCTGCACTGCAACTATTTCCGCCGCAGTGGTGGCCCGGGCGGCCAGCCATGGCGCGACGACGCCGGCGATCAGCAGGCAGATGCCCAGCACGAGGGCTGCGGCCGGGGAGATCACAGCGATGGCCGCGACGGCTGCAACTGAAAGCACAGCGGCAACCGCGATCGGCAAGACCGCACGCACCAGCACATCGGAAAGCTCGTCGACCGAGTCGCCGATACGGGCGACCAGTTCACCACTGTGCAGCCGCGTCGCGGTATCGGCAGGCGCGTCGGCGAGCCTGCGGTACAGCCGCTCCCGGGTGTCGGCGGCGGCTCTGAGTGCGGTGTCGTGCGAGGCCAATCGCTGGCAATACCCGAGGACGCCTCGCGAAATGCCGAGTGCGCGTACCGCCACAACGGCCACCGTCAGGTCCAGCACCGGTGGCATCTGCCAAGCCCGCGTGATCAGCCACGCCGAGATCCCGGCCAGCGCCAACGCGCTGCCAAGCGACAGTACCCCCAACGCGACGGCCAGCAGCAGTCGCGGCAGTCGGGGGCGCAGCAGCTCAAGCATCGACAAGACTTCCCATGCGAATGACCCGGTCGCCGATCGCGAGAACGGGTTCTCGGTGTCCGACGACGAGAACCGTCGCCCCAGCCCTGGCCCGAGCCACGATGGACCGCAGGACATGGGATTCCATGCGCGCGTCAAGGTGCGCGGTTGGCTCGTCGAGCAGCAGCACCGGCGCCGACGAGCCGAGCGCCCTGGCCAGACCGAGTCGCTGCCGCTGCCCCAGCGACAAGCCCACCCCGTCGCGACCGATCACGGTGTCCAAGCCGTCTGGCAACACGGCCAGCACCTCGTCGAAACCCGTTGCACGGCAGGCGCTGTCGAGATCGGGAAGCGGTCCGAACAGTTCAAGGTTGTCTCGAATGCTGCCCGGCACGAGGACGGGTCGGTGCGCGAGCCATGCCACCTGGGGCCACCATGCCTGTGGCTCCAGCGAATCGAGTCCGAGGATCCCGTGCAACAGCGTGGTCTTGCCAACGCCGTTGGGTCCGGTCAATACGGTCACCAGACCCGGTTCGGCGTAGTCATCGAGCGCGGCGGGCGTTCCCACTGGGGGAGCACCAACCGTGTCGAGCAGGCGGAAGGCCTTGTCGGCGCCCGCCTTTCCGTCCTGGGCTGCGTGAAACTCGAGCCCGACTCTGCGCAGCGGCCAGAACACCTCTGGTGCCAGCAGCAGCGCGGTCAGACCGGACGACAGCGATACCTCGCCGAAAACGAGGCGCAGACCCACGCCGACGGCAACCAGTGCCACCCCGAGCGTGGCCAGAAGCTCCAGCACCAATGCGGACAGGAACGCGATCCGCAGGGTGGCCATCGCCGAACGTCGATGGGCGGCACCGAGTTCAGCGATGCGCTGGCTGGAATCGCCGATGCGGCCGAGGGCCCGAAGGGTGGGAATGCCTGCCACCAGATCGAGAAGCCGCGACTGCAGGGTCGTCATCGCAGCCAGCGAAGCCGCGGACCGATCGCGGGTGAGCATTCCGATGAGCACCATGAAGATCGGGATGAGCGGCAATGCGATCAGGACGATCACGGCCGAGTACACGTCGTAGGCACAGATCGCCACGAGGGCGGCGGGCGTCAGGATTCCAGCAAGGAACAGCGAAGGAAGATACGCCGTGAAGTACGGTCGCAGCCCGTCGAGGCCATGGGTGATGAGCGCGGCGGCGGAATCGCGATGCGCTGCGAGCAGACGCGGCGGAAGTGCGGTGACCGAGCGCAGCACCTGGCCGCCCAGGTCGGCGATCACCGCGGTCGCGCCCCGTTGGGACAGCCGGCCCTGCAGCCAGTGCGCCAGCGTGCGAATCACCCACAGCACCACCAGGATCCACAGTGGGTCGGCCCAGTGTTCCAGGCTGCGTGTTGCGGGTTGGGTGACGACGCCAGCGACGATCTGCGCCAGCACCACGGCCGACGCGATCGTGGTGCCGCTGATGACCACACCGCAGGCCACCGATGCGGCCAAGTAGCGCCGCATCGCCGGGGAAGCCCGCCAGAGGTTCACGTCGGTCGCCTCGACAACCCGACTGACGCAGGGATCCGATCGGCCGAGACCCGTTTCCTGAAGACCCAATACGTCCAGCCTTGGTACAGCATCACCAGCGGGGCGAAGATCAGTGCCGCCCACGTCATGATCTTCAGTGTGTACGGAGTCGACGACGCGTTGGAGATCGTCAGGCTCCATTGCGGATTCAGCGTCGACGGCACAAGATTCGGGAACAGCGATCCGAACAGCAGCGCGACCACCGCGGCGACTACCACCATCGCGCTCACGAACGCCCAGCCGTCACTGCCGCGGCTCCAAACCAGCATGACGGCCGTCACCTGGGCGATCACCGCCACGGCGAGCACCATCCACGTCAAGTCGTTGCCGTGCGCAACCTGCGTCCACAACCCGAACGCGGCCACCGCCGCCGTCACAGGAAGCGCGGACCAGGCCGCGAACGTCACGGCGTCATCATGCACCGCGCCTTCGGTTTTCAGCGTCACGAAAACGGCCCCGTAGAACAGGAACAGTCCCGCCATCGCCAAGCCGCCCAGCAGTGTGTAGCCGTTGAGCAGGTCGCCGAATGACAAGTGAATCTGCTTGTCGGCATCGACAGGTAGTCCGCGCACCAGCGCGGCGAACACCACTCCCCACAGGAACGCGGGCAGCCACGACCCGAGCGCGATTCCGATATCGGCCCACGACCGCCACGCGGGGTCATTGATCTTGCCGCGCCACTCGATCGCACAGACGCGCAGGATCATGCCGAACAGGATGGCCAGCAGCGGGAGGTAGAGCCCGGAGAACACGGTGGCGTACATCCCTGGAAATGCGGCGAACATCGCGCCTGCCGCGGTGATGAGCCAGACCTCGTTGCCGTCCCAGACCGGACCGATGGTGTTCAGCGCCGCCCGGCGGTGCTGCTCGCGGTCGCCCTTGGCGACCCTGCCGAAGAAGTCCATCAGCATTCCGACCCCGAAGTCGAACCCTTCGAGTACGAAGAACCCGACAAACAACACGGCAAGGAGTACGAACCAGAGTTCCTGCAATCCCATCGTCAAACACCCCCTTTCAGTACGCGAACGACAGCGGCGCGACGTCGTCGTCGCCTGGCGGGTTGGGCGGCGCGGGCTCGGAGTCGTGCTCCAATGGCCCTTCGACGACGTAGCGCCGGATCAGCCAGAACCAGACAACCGCCAGCACCGCGTACACAGCGGCGAAGGTGACCAGCGACGTCACCACCATGCCTGCCGAGTGCCCGGATACACCTTCGGCCACTGTGAGCCGAATCATCTGGTCGCCAGTCGGATTCGGCACCACCACCCAAGGCTGGCGGCCCATCTCGGTGAACACCCAGCCCGCGCTGTTGGCCAAGAACGGGGTGGGCAGCGTCAGCAGTGCGAACCAGGAGAACCAGCGCTGGTGCGGGATTCGGCCGCGCCGCGTCAACCACAACGCAACGACCGCGAAAAGTGAAGGGAAGACGAGCAATCCGATCATTGCCCGAAATGCCCAATACGTCACGAACAGGTTCGGACGGTAGTCGCCGGGCCCGAACTTCTCCTGGTACTGCGCCTGCAGGTCTTTGACACCGTCGAGGCGGACGCCACTGAACTTGCCCTCGGCAAGGAATGGCAGGACGTACGGCACCTCGATGACGTGAGTGACGCTGTCGCAGTTGTTGTGGGTGCCGATAGTCAGGATCGAGAAATCAGGGTCGGTTTCGCTGTGGCACAACGATTCCGCCGAAGCCATCTTCATTGGCTGCTGTTTGAACATCAGCTTGCCCTGAGCATCGCCTGTGAAGAGCAGTCCAGCGGCCGCCACCAGCGTGATGAGGCAGCCGAGGATGGCCGCAGGTCGATACATCGTGCGGGCCTCGGCGGAGTCGCGCGCTCGCACCATCCACCACGCGCACACGCCGGCAACGAAGGTGCCTGCGGTGAGGAACGCCCCAGCCACCGCGTGGGAGAACGCTGCGGTCGCGGTGTTGTTGGTGAATAACGCGACGATGCTGGTCAGCTCGGCGCGGCCGGTTTCGGGGTTGTAGTGAGCGCCGACGGGATGCTGCATGAACGAGTTGGCCGCAATGATGAAGAATGCCGACATGTTCACCGCGATGGCCACGACCCAGATACAAGTGAGGTGCACCAGCCGTGGCAGCCGCGTCCACCCGAATATCCACAGACCGAGGAACGTGGACTCGAAGAAAAAGGCGGCGAGACCTTCCATCGCCAATGGGGCGCCGAAGACGTCACCGACGAACCGGGAGTACTCGCTCCAGTTCATCCCGAACTGGAATTCCTGCACGATGCCGGTGGCGACCCCGAGCGCGAAGTTGATCAGGAACAGCTTGCCGAAGAACCGGGTCAGCCGATACCAGGCCGTGTTGCCGGTGGCCACCCACACGGTTTGCATGACCGCGATCAGCGGCGCCAAGCCGATGGTCAGCGGGACGAAGATGAAGTGGTAGACGGTGGTGATGCCGAACTGCCACCGCGACACATCCAGCGCATCCATCAGAACCTCTTCCGTGGCTGTGTCACCAGCCTACGACAGAGAGTAGTAGATAGCGAGTATGGGTTAGGTCACCTCTGCCTTGTCGACGCGCGAGGCGAGGTTCTTGCTGGCGCTGCGGATCCCGAACGCAGAGACGACCTCCATGACACCGATGACGACCAGCCAGATGCCGACGACCAAGGTCAGCGTCGCGATCGATTCGAATGGCGATGCCAGCACGATGACGCCCGCCACCAAGGTGATTCCGCCGATGAAAATCTCCCACCACCGGCCGGGCAGCGTCGGATCGCTGATCGCCGACACGGCAGTCGCGACGCCGCGGAAGATGAATCCGACACCGATCCAGATAGCCAGCAACAGGATCGACTCCTGAAGGCTCCGGAAGCACAGCACCGCGAGAATCAGCGCGGCGGCCCCGCTGATGAACAGGAGAACTCGTCCGCCGGCCGACACATGCAAGCTGAACGCGAATATGACCTGGGCGATGCCGGTGACCAATAAGTAGGCGCCGAAGATGACCGCCGCAACGATGATCGTCTTGCCTGGCCAAGCCAACACCAGAACGCCGAGAATCACCGCGAGAATCCCGGACAACAGGGCGGATTTCCACAGATGTTGCAACATGGCGGGAGGAGCAGGGTTTTCCATGGTCTAAGCGTGGCACAACAGCCTTACGGATATCCGGCATTCTTACATTCGCGTCAATCAGCGCAAAGGCGGCGGTATTTCGGAGCAAAGAGGCGGCGTTGCAACGGCCAATCGAATTTCCGGTAACGCGATGTTTGTTCGCTACGATGAGTAGTCGAACGGTTGCGTTCGGCACAGTTGTGCGATTTCCAGGGGCAAACTAGGAGTTTGGATGACGAACACGGCGATTCGCCGAATTACCGGCGCGCTCGTCGCGGCTCTATTCGTGGCGGTTGGCTCGGCGGTGTCCGTCGCACCGGCGCACGCGGACCCGGTTTACGACCAGAAGTTCATTGACTACCTCGAGCAGAAGGGCGTGCCGTACAAGAACGAGACGGCCGTGATCCGGACCGCCAAGCAGTTCTGTCTCGACATGTCTCGGCAGGGCGGTTCGACGTGGAAGGCCGGATACAACCTCATGAAAGACGAAGGCTGGACGCAGTCGCAGGCCGAAACCTTCATTCAGGGGGCGGTTCCGACCTACTGCCCCAGCGCCTGGGGCTGAGCCTCGGTTTCTCGCTGACTTCCGTTCTCCTGCCAGCGCGTTAGGTCTCTACTACTGTTCCGTTACCGGTGCTGCGCGCCGGATCCACGAAGCAGAAAGTAGAGGCGACCGTGTCAGCTGGATGTCAAGGCGGACCAAAGAAGTTCTGGCGCATCGCGGCGGTGTTTGCTGCGACCGGCGCCATTGTCTTGTCGGGATGCTCGAGCAAGAGCGAGGAGAGCGGACCGACGACGGCCACAACGGCGGTGAGCGCCGAGAAGGTCGATGCCATCGCGAACACCGTTCCCGAGGCCATCAAGTCGTCAGGGAAGCTGATCGTCGGTGTCAATATTCCCTACGCGCCCAACGAGTTCAAGGACCCGAGCGGCAAGATCGTCGGCTTCGACGTCGATCTGATGAACGCGATCGCGGCCACGCTCGGTCTGACCGCAGAGTTCCGCGAGGCGGACTTCGCCAAGATCATCCCGTCGATCCAGGGTGACACCTTCAACGTCGGCATGTCGTCGTTCACCGACACCAAGGAGCGCGAGCAGACCGTCGACTTCGTGACCTACTTCTCGGCGGGCATCCTGTGGGCCCAAAAGCCCGGCGCCGGGATCGACCCCAAGAATGCGTGCGGCAAGAAGGTGGCTGTCCAGGCCACTACCACCGAAGAGGTCGACGAGCTGCCTGCTAAGAGCAAGGCGTGCACGGACGCGGGGAAGCCTGCAATCGACATCCTGAAGTTCGACGGTCAGGACGCCGCCACCAACGCCGTAGTGCTCGGCCAGGCCGACGCGATGTCGGCGGATTCACCGGTTACCGCCTACGCCATCAAGCAGAGCAACGGCAAGCTCGAGGCCGCGGGTGAGATCGCCGATGCGGCGCCGTACGGCTGGCCGGTGAAGAAGGGTTCGCCGCTCGCGCAGTCGCTGCAGCAGGCCCTCGAGCACCTGATCCAGAACGGCACCTACAAGACGATCGCGACCAACTGGGGTGTCGAGCAGGGAATGATCGACAAGCCGGTTATCAACGGCGCGATCAACTAGCTCGACGATGAGCGCTTGCGCGAAGAGTAGACAATAGGATCCCCAAATGACTGATGTCGACACGTCGCCATCCACCACGCCTGCCGCGATCGATGCCGTTCCCCTGCGTCATCCGTGGCGGTGGGTGGCGGCGGTCGTCATCGTCATCCTTGGGGTGCTGTTCCTTTACGGGATGGCCACCAACCCGGCCTACCGATGGCCCGTCTTCGCGGAGTACCTCTTCAACGAGCGGATCATGTTCGGTGTGTGGAACACCTTGCAGCTGACCATCTATTCGATGGTGATCGCGATCGTGCTCGGTGTGGTCCTCGCCGTCATGCGGCTGTCACCCAACCCGGTCTTCCGGTCGGTGTCGTGGGTGTACCTCTGGATCTTCCGCGGCACGCCCATCTACGTGCAGTTGGCGTTCTGGGGGCTGATCCCGACGATCTACGCGAGCATTCAGCTGGGTGTGCCATTCGGGCCGTCGTTCTTTCATCTCAACCTTCAGGCGCTGTCCATCCCGTTCATCCTCGCGATGCTCGGCCTGGCCCTGAACGAGGCCGCCTATATGGCCGAAATCATCCGTGCCGGAATCAGTTCCGTGCCCGAAGGCCAGGCGGAGGCTTCGACGGCGTTGGGCATGTCGTGGGGGATGACCATGCGCCGCACAGTGCTTCCGCAGGCGATGCGGGTGATCATCCCGCCAACAGGCAACGAGGTCATCAGCATGCTGAAGACCACATCGCTGGTGACGGCCGTGCCGTACGCGTTTGACCTGTACAGCATCGCCACCCGCGAAATCGCCGCGCGGGAGTTCGAGCCCGTCCCGCTGGCGCTGGTTGCGGTGGCCTGGTACCTGTTGATGACAAGCATCTTGATGGTCGGGCAGTACTACATCGAGCGGCACTTCGCGCGCGGCGCAAGCCGAAAGTTGACGTCCAAGCAACTCCAAGCGCTGGCCAAGGCGCAGATTGCGAACCCAGAAATATGACACCGATGGTGAAGGCCGAAGAGGTCTGCAAAAGCTTCGGTGCCTTGCACGTCCTCAAGGGCATCACTCTCGAGGTCGGCAAGGGCGAAGTGCTGTGCATGGTGGGCCCGTCCGGCTCGGGAAAGTCGACGTTCCTGCGCTGCATCAACCACCTTGAGGTCGTCAACGCCGGACGCCTGTACGTCGACGGTGACTTGATCGGCTACCGCGAGGCCGGAAACAAGCTCCACGAGATTTCACCCCGCATCGCCGCCAAGCAGCGCCGCGAAATCGGCATGGTGTTCCAGCATTTCAACCTGTTTCCTCACCGAACCGCGCTGGAGAACATCATCGAGGCCCCGATCCACGTCAAGGGAGTCAAGAAGGACGAAGCGGTGGCACGGGGGAAGGATCTGCTGAGCCAGGTCGGGCTGGCGGAAAAGGCGGATGCGTATCCCGCGCAGCTGTCCGGAGGGCAGCAGCAGCGCGTCGCGATCGCCAGAGCCCTTGCGATGAGCCCCAAGCTCATGCTGTTCGATGAACCCACCTCGGCACTGGACCCCGAGTTGGTCGGTGAGGTGCTGGCGGTGATGAAAAAGCTTGCCGCCGAAGGCATGACGATGGTCGTGGTGACCCACGAGATGGGGTTCGCCAGGGAGGTCGCCAACCAGCTGGTGTTCATGGACGGCGGCGTCGTCGTGGAGAGCGGGCCGCCCCGTGAGGTGCTGGCCAACCCGAAACACGAACGGACGAAGGCCTTTCTGTCCAAGGTGCTGTAGAACCCATGCCGGCGAATACACCGGATCCGGCCACCCCGCTGTGGCGGGCCGCGCAGGTATTCCGGCTGCTGAGTTGCATCTACGCGTTGTACTTCCAGATCGCCGTCAACCGGGACTTCGAGCACCCTGCGATCGGATGGCTGCTGTTCGCCGTGCTGATCGCGTGGAGCGCCGCAAGCGCGATCGGCTATCTGCAGGGGTTCGGCAGGAGGCTCGCATGGGTGCTGACCGAAATCGTCGTGGTGACGGTCCTGATGCTGTCCACCGAGCTCATCGCGTCCGACCAGTGGGCGCTGGACAATCAGTCATGGCCGACGACGTTGTGGGCGACCAATGCCACGATCTCGGCGGCGATCCTGCTTGGCCCCATCCCCGGAATGCTCACCGGTGTGGTGGTGATGATCGCCAGCACGGTGGTCAAGGGCTTCATCAACTACGACCTCGGCCGCAACGCCACGATCGTCATCGAGCTTGCGGTCGGGCTGGCAATCGGCATGGCCGCACAAACCGCTCGGCGCGCCCACGAGGAACTGGAACGAGCGACACGGCTCGCGGCGTCGCTCGAAGAACGCGATCGGTTATCGCGTCAGGTGCATGACGGGGCGATCCAGGTTCTTGCGCTGGTGTCCCGGCGCGGGCGCGAGATCGGGGGAGAGACAGCGGAATTGGCCGATCTGGCCGGCGAGCAGGAAAGGGCGTTGCGGCGGCTGGTCAGCTCGGCCGATGCCGAGCCGCGGACGGGAACGATGGTCGACATCGGGGCGTTACTGCGGCGACGAGCATCTGATCGAGTATCGGTCAGCGTGCCCGCCGAACCCGTGCTGCTGGTCGCAGGCGTCGCCGATGAGTTGCACGCCGCGGCGGCCAACGCACTCGACAACGTCGCGTCACACGCGGGGCCAGACGCCCGCGCCTATGTGCTGCTTGAGGACCTCGGCGACTCGGTCACCGTGAGCATCCGCGACGACGGCGTCGGCATCGCCGAGGGCCGACTCGAGGAAGCAGTTGTCGAAGGTCGCGTAGGCGTGGCTAAATCAATTGTGGGACGGATGAATTGGCTGGGGGGCAGCGCAAAGCTGAATACCGGGCCGGAATGTGGGACGGAATGGGAGCTGACGGTACGCCGACAGTGATGGTCGTCGACGACCATCCGATCTGGCGCGACGCGGTGGCACGCGACCTCGCAGAGGACGGCTTCTCCGTTGTCGCCACGGCCGACGGGATGGCGGCGGCGCGGCGCCGCGCCGAGGTCGTGCACCCCGATGTGGTGGTGATGGACATGCGGCTCTCCGACGGCGACGGCGCCCAGGCCACCGCGGAAGTGCTCGCGGTTTCGCCGTCGTCGCGCATCCTGGTGCTCTCTGCGTCCGATGAACGCGACGACGTTCTGGAGGCGGTAAAGGCAGGCGCTACAGGCTATCTCGTCAAGAGCGCATCGAAGCAGGAGCTCGGTGATGCGGTGCGCGCCACGGCAGAGGGGCGGGCGGTGTTCACACCGGGGCTGGCCGGATTGGTGCTTGGGGAGTACCGGCGTATCGCGCAATCCGGTACGACGGGCGGGGCCGGGACTGCGGTGCCGAGCCTGACCGAACGTGAAACAGAGGTGTTGCGCTACGTCGCGAAGGGATTGACGGCGAAGCAGATCGCCAGCAGGTTGTCGTTGAGCCACCGCACGGTGGAGAACCATGTGCAGGCGACGTTTCGCAAGCTTCAGGTCGCCAACCGCGTTGAGCTGGCGCGTTATGCGATCGAACACGGCCTGGACGAGTAGTCCTACTCATCCGAAACTGCCGTGGTTGCTGAGAATATGTCGGCATGACCGAACCGCATCGCGCCGTGATCGCGCGGCTCTCCTCGGACTTCGCCGCGATTTCGCAATATATGGCGAGGGTCTCGACGGACCTGACCGCGCTTGACCGGCTGCTGGCCGAGCAGCCGCAGGCCCCGGCGGCGCAGCCGGTTCCCGCATACGCGGCGTACCCCCAGCCGTATGCGCCGCCGTATTGGCCCCAGTACCAGCCGCAGTACGCATCGCCGCCGTCAGCTCCGACTCCTACGACGGCGCCACCGCGACCGCCCGTGACGTCGCCTGCGCCGCCCAAGCCGCAACAGCAGCGCTCGGAGGGCTGGATCGGCAAGGTGCTCGCCGTCGCAGGCGTGGCCGTCACCCTGATCGGAGTCGTGCTGCTGCTGGTGCTGGCCGCCCAGGCGGGCATCCTGCGTCCCGAAATCCGTGTCGGCGCGGGTGCCGTGCTGGCAGCCGGGTTGGTGGCCGCGGCGGGGTGGCTCTACGCGCGGCCGGGCGGACGGGTCGGTGCTATCGCGCTGGCCGCCACTGGCATTGCCGCCGCTTACATGGACGTCGTCGCCCTCACGACCATCTACGAATGGGCGCCCGCTCCGATCGGCCTCGCGATTGCCGCCGTGATCGGTGGCGGCGGGCTGACCCTCGCCCGGCGCTGGAATTCCGAGCATCTTGGCCTGCTGGTGCTGGTGCCGCTGATCGCGCTGGCTCCAATCGTCACCGGCGGCATCACCCTTCTGCTCGTCGGTTTCATGCTGTCGCTGTCGGCGGCTTCCCTGATGGTGCAGCTCGGCAAGGACTGGATCTGGTTGCATGCCGCACGCATCGCGGCCCCAACATTCCCGCTCCTCGTGGCGTCGGTCGCGGTGTATTTCGATGACCGGCAAGACCTCTGGCTAGCAGGGGCGTCCGGTATCGCGGCCGTGCTCGCCATCGCCGCCGCGCTAATCCTGTTGCCGCGCACCGGTAATCGGGTCGCGATGGCCCTGCTGACGGCCGCGGGTGTGGTTCCGGTGCTCTGCGTGTCGCTGGCCGTCGACCGGGTGGTCGCAGCATTGATGGTCGCCGCCCTTGCCGCTGCCTTGCTGGCCATAGTGCTTGTCGGTCTGCCCGGCGTGTCGGGCGTTGTTGGGCAGGTCTGGTCGGCACTGTCGTCGATTTCGGTGCTGATCGCGGTTACGGTGGCGTTCGATGGCCATGTCGCGGGCCCGGTGCTGCTGGCCATGGCGGTCGTGGTCGCTGTTGCCGGCCGCCGCGACGCCGTCGCGAGATGGTCGGCGCTCGGCTTCGCGATCGCAGGCGGTGGGATCCACCTGAGCTACGCGCCGCCGAGCTCGTTGGTCGAGGCGACCGAGCTGAGCACTTCGGCCGCTGTGTCCACCTTGATTTCCAGCCTGCTGCTCGTGGCAGGCGCGGTGGTGATCGCCTGGTCGTGGAAGGCCGTGGCGAACGTGTGGGCCGGTTCGGCCGTGGTGATCGTCTACGCCGTCACCACCTTCAGCGTCACTGCAGGCGTTCTGGTCGGCGGGGAAGGCGGTGGCTTCTTCGCCGGCCACATGGCCGCGACGATCTGCTGGATCGCTATGGCCGCGGCGCTGTTCGTCTACGCCGCCCGGCTGGCGAAGACGGAGCGGTCGCTGCCGATCGGTGCCGGGTTGGCGCTGGTCGCCGCGGCGATGGCCAAGCTGTTCTTTTTCGACCTCGGCACGTTGGACGGCATCTTCCGCGTGGTGGTGTTCATCGTCGTCGGGCTGGTTCTGTTGGGGATGGGCGCCGGCTATGCGCGGATTCTGGAGAGGCAGGACCAGCAGCAGGATCAGCCCGTGTGACCCAAGCCATACCCTAGTTTGGACTCATTCCAAATAAGTGTGCGTTGACCTAGACATGGCATCTACAACACGTCGCACAGAAGCAGAAGTACAGGGATTTCAGGCATCGCCCGAGCTGAGCGCCAACCTGCAGCGGGTGCTGGTCGATCTGATCGAACTTCACCTGCAGGGTAAGCAGGCGCATTGGAACGTCGTCGGAACCAACTTCCGCGACCTTCACCTGCAGCTCGACGAACTCGTCGACTTCGCCCGTGAGGCCAGCGACACCATCGCCGAACGGATGCGGGCGCTCGACGCAGTGCCGGACGGCCGTTCCGACACCGTCGCAGCCAGCACGACGCTTCCGCAGTTCCCGGCCTACGAGCACAGCACCACCGAGGTCGTCGACCTGATCACCGGCCGCGCCTACGCGGCTGTCGACACCATTCGAAGCGTGCACGACGCGGTCGACGCCGAGGACCCCAGCACCGCCGACATCCTGCATCAGCTGATCGACGGCCTCGAGAAGCTGGCCTGGTTGATCAAATCGGAGAACCGCAAGGTCTAGTCCTGCCGACGGCAGATCACGCCGATAGTGGCGTCGATCAGCCCGTCGAGGACCGCGGCGTCGGCGCCGGTGCGGGTGCGCACCGCGAGCGTGTTCAACGCCGCCGTCGCTATTTGTGCGAGCGCGTCGGGCGCGTGCTGGGACAGCTCTCCGTCGCGTTCGGCGCGCTCGAATCGTTTGGCGAACGTCGCGGTGAACGCCGACATCGTGTTTTCAACGACGGCCCGCACGTCCGGGTCACGGTTGGCCTCGGTGACGGCGGTGCCGAGCAGGAAGCAGCCGCGCGGCGCGTCGCCGGCGAGGTAGAAGTCCCGCGCGTAGCGGTAGACGGCGCGCAATCCGTCGGACAATGACTGCGGTCTGGCCATCGCCGTCGCCAGCCAGGCGCGGCTGGTCTCCGAATACTCGGTGACGGCCTGCAGGTAGATAGCACGTTTGTCGCCGAAAGCCGCGTAAATGCTCGGCCGGTTCATGCCCATGCCTGCCGACAGGTCCTCGAGGGAGGTGGCCGCGAACCCGCCGCGCCAGAACGTGTCCCGCGCCAATCGCATAGCGACGACTGGGTCGTAGGCCCGCGGTCGACCACGGCGTCTGGTCACGATCCAAATTTTATACTAGTTTGCACAAAATGAATGTAGTGCACGTCGAGGCGGGTGAAGGCGAGCCGGTGCTGCTACTGCACGGCTACCCGCAGAGTGCTTCCTGCTGGCGACACCAGATCCCCGCGCTGGCCGAGAATCACCGCGTGATCGCCGCCGACTGGCCCGGCTTCGGGCGCGCGGAACCGCCGGAAACGCCAGCCACGTACGACGCCGAGGTCGAATGCATCGGCGTGCTTGCCGATGCATTCGGGTTGGACCGGTTCAACCTCATTGCGCACGACTACGGCGGCTTCCTCGGCCTCGGCTACGCGCAGCGCCACCCCGAGCGCGTGATGCGGCTCGCGCTGCTGAATACGCGTGCGCACAACATCTTTCGGCCCTGGTTCTACCGCTTCTCGCAGAGTCAGCGGTGGGTTGCCGTCCATGCGCCCGCGATCCTTCGGCACGCACCGCTGCGGCGGCTGCATCACGCTGCGCTGCGCCCGTACCGGACGATGGGCTGCTTCGACGAGCGCCTGGAGGACGAGTACCTGGGCTGGATGGCCACGCCCCGCGGCCGTCAGGCCTTCGTCGACTTCTTCGCCAACTACCACGTTCCCGCGGTAGGAGGCCTCGCCGCGGGCCTTGGCCAGATCGGCTGCCCCACCGCGATCATCTGGGGCGATCGCGACCGCTACATTCCGTTTTCGACCGCGCGCGAGCTGGCAGAACACATCCCGCATGCGACCCTGACGCGGCTAGCCGGCGGCGATCACTACATCATGGAAGAGCGGCCCGCCGAGGTGACTGCCGCGCTGCTGGAATTGCTTGCACGGCCGAGTTCAACGGCCGTTCGAACGGCGTAGTCGTCACGACGGCCAACCAGATACCAGGTGTGCATGACGCCCTTGCCCTTGACGTCGACCTCGCCTCGCTCCTCGAGCAGGAACGCGTAGTTGAGGCGCTCATAGACGTCGTCTGGCACCTGAATTCGACCCTCGACGTCGGTCGTTTCCATGCGCGCGGCGACGTTTACCGCGTCCCCCCACACGTCGTAGAAGAACTTGCGCGCGCCGACGACTCCGGCGACCACAGGCCCGGCAGCGAGGCCGATCCGCAGCGGCACCTCGCGTCCCTGCGGATCCTTGAGATCTGCTACGGCGTCAGCCATATCCAGCGCGAGACAGGCCAACGCCTCCATGTGATCGTCGCGGGGCTGGGGTACGCCGCTGACCACCATGTACGAGTCGCCGCTTGTCTTGACCTTTTCCAGGCCGTGGCGGTCGACCAGCGCATCCAGGTCCGTGTAGAGCCGGTCGAGGAAACGCACCAACTCGCTCGGGGTGGTGTCGCTGGCCCGTTTGGTATAGCCCGCAATGTCGGCGAACAGAATCGAAGCGTCGTCATACTTGTCGGCAATGATGTTGCGCGACGGGTCTTTCAACCGTTCGGCGATCGTCGCGGGCAGGATGTTGGTGAGCAGTTTTTCGGACCGGTTGTACTCGGCCTCCATCGCCTTCCTGGCGCGACGGATCTCGCGAAGCGCGTACCAGACCACCGCGACGACCATCCCCCATGCGGAAACGACCGTGAGGACGAATCCCAACCTGAACGCCCAATCCGGTTGCACGCCAGTGTTATAGGGGACGGTCACCTCGAGTGCGATGACCGCCGCGGCGAGGACGGCGGCGAGTATCGACGCGAGCACGAGGTGGTCGACCCCGAGGATGAGCACCATGATTGTCGCCGCGACGAGGTAGTAGAACAGCAGGCCCGATCCGGTGCCGAGGTGCCAACACACGACACTGATCGATGTCGTCGAAACGACGAAGAACACCAGAGCAGGGACCACTTCACCGAACCGGTACAGCAGTGGGATCAGTAGGAAGAGCGCGCCGCTCACGATGTTGAGCAGGGCGATCCACACGATGTCCTGGCCAACGATCAAGCCCTGGAGGCCGAAGAAGACGCTGATGACGGCGCCGATGCGGGTGGTGACGGTCAGAACCCTGAGGTGGCGGGCGACCGTCTCGGCATCGTGTCGCGTCCGGGCGGGGACGCGGCTCTCGAGCGCCACGTCCGGTACGCACACGCGTCGCACCTTGTCCACCATCGACCAAGCGTAGCGCCGCGGCAAGTGCCGACCTGGGGTTTCTCTGTACTCACTGCCTGCGGTACCTCTCGGTTTTGCCTAGACGTTCCGGCACGACGACAGCTTCGACAAACGGCATTTGCCCGCCGTAAAAGGCCGCCGCATTCCGCTTGGGCCGGCAAACCGCCCCCGGAAGAACGCGATAGAGGGCGCCAAGGGTTCGCCGCCTGACGCCATCCGCGATTCACGAGACGCTTCGCTCGCGGGGTATCTGTGGCCAATAGAGTCGCGGCCACCGGAAAGACGCTGGGCGAAATCGGTGTGATTGAAGGAGCGCGATTCGGCGTCGGGGAGTTGCTTGCTGCGGGCGCCGCAAACCCCGCTCGTCGGATTCGCGGCGGGGGGTCCATTAATGGCGTCGTGACGCAACCGTGATTACCAGGATATTCCCAGATATGGGACAGGAGTGCGGACGTTTGGTGTGCTAAAGGCGTGCTCGGCATCGCCTTTGCTAAATCTGCACATTCACGCACAGAGTTTGTACGCTTTGGTAACTAATCCGCGTTGTCGCGGGGAAAATGTCTTGAGCTGTCACGGTTTTCAGACCAAAAGTTCTTTTCTATTGGTTGCGCGGTTTACTACCGGATAGGTTAATTTGAGTCGACACAACTTGCGGAAGTCTCCGGACTAATAACTCAAACGGGAGTGACTATGAGTCGCGCCATGAGCCGCTCTATGCGGCGTTATGCCATATTGACCGTGATTGCCGTAGTGCCGATCGCCATCTTATGTGCGTACATCGCGAATTTGCTCGCGCCGACCTCTCCTCTGCCGAGGACAGTGAGCGCCGCAAGCTACAACATCGTTGAGACAGCGACCATCAACCAGGACTCGACGACGATCGGGATCGCCGACTCGGATTTGTATAACGCATCGGATGCCGACATCGAAGCGCGCTTCAATGAGATGGAGGCGTTGGGCGTCAACACGGTTCGAGTTATCGTCCCGTGGGCCGCGATCAAGCCCGCCGAGCCCGGTTCGGCGTTGGAGCAGCTGTACCCGCCGAACTGGACCAAAATGGATCGCATCATCCAGGAGGCGACCGATCGCGGGTTCTCCGTGCTGGGCGTGCTGAACTCCACCCCGTATTACGGCGGCCAGAACAACACCGGATGCCTGGGTTGCCCCGGCGTGGCGCCTGATCCCGCGGACTTCGCGGCTTTCGCCGCGGAGGTTGCGCAGCGATACCAAGGCGAGATTTCGGCCTATGAGGTGTGGAATGAGCCGAACTCGTTCAAGTCTTGGTCGCCCGCAGTCGATCCGGTCGCCTATACGAATGTTCTGAAGGCGGCGTACGCGGCGATCAAGGGCGCTGACCCCAACGCGACCGTCGTGGCCGGTGTACTCGGTGCCGTAATTACGGCAGGCGGCTTCACGATGGATCCGGTGACGTTCGTGCAGACCATGTATGCGAATGGCGCCAAGGGGTTCTTCGACGCGATCTCCTACCATCCGTACAACTATCAGAAGACATTCGCCGAGCAGAACCCGGCTTTCCTTTCGCCGCTCCAGATGCTGCTCGAGATGCGGCAGACGATGCTCGACAACGGTGATGACCTGATCAAGATCTGGGCCTCGGAGTACGGCCTGCCAACGTCGCTCAATGCCGACCAGCAGGCGGCCTACCAGAACCAGCTCAAATTCATCAGCGACTTCCTGACAGTCTGGGGCGACGGCCTGACCGACGCGCAATTGGCGCAATTGCCTGCCGAATACCAGGAATTGGCGGACAGCTGGGAGGACTGGATCGGTCCGGCCTTCATCTACTCGTTGCGGGACCGGTTGGGACTGGAAGCCACCGAACAGGGTTCGTTCGGCCTCTTCTACTTCGACGAGGCGACCGGCGAGTGGAAGATGAAGCCCGCCGGGGAATGGATCAGGGACATTATCGAGGATCGGCAGAACAACGACATCGCAGCAGCCCTGGCTGCATCGCTAGAGAAGCTGGTTCAGCAGGTGGCGACCTCTGTCGCGACGACAGTGCAGACAGCGGTCGCACCTGCGGTCCAGCAGACGGTTCAGCAGATCGGCTCCCAGGTCGGCAACGCCTTGGCGAATGCCCTTGCGGCATGGGCGGCGTCGTTCAAGAAAACACCGGCGACTACGACGACCGTGGCCGCGATCGAGGCGGTGGACACCACGACGTTGGCACAGACGGCGGTGGACGAAACGGTCGAACCCGTCGTGTCGAAGGTCGGCGTAGAAACAGCACCGGGTGGCCCAGCGTCCACAGAGGACAGCGAAGGTGCAACAGCCACCGACGCGTCAACGGACAACGAGCCGAAGTCGACCACAGCGGCCGAAACTACTTCGACCGAAACTGCGACCTCGGACGAGTCGACGACCTCGGATGAGCCGAAGGCGGCCGACGATAAGAAGCCGACCGACGAACCGAAGGCCACAGCTCCTGCCAACCGCAAGGACGAGGACGAGGCCAAGGCCGACTCCAAGAAGGATGGCGACAAGAAGTCGGACGGCGATAAGGGTGCCGATGGCGAAACCGCAGCAGGCAAGCACACGCGGGGCACGGTGAAGAACGGCACCACGGTCGACGAGATCAAGACCAAGCTCGGCGAGGACACCGCGAAGACCGACACGACCGGTGCGCCCAAGCACGCGGCGGCCACCGCGGACGCCTCGGCGTCGGCAGCCTCCTAGTCGGACGACATCCGGGCGGCGTCTCGGGCCCGCAGTGCAAGCCACAACTCGTGGCGGTCCTGCGCGGAATCCATGCGCCGCCCGGTTAGTCGTTCAACCGCGTCGATGCGGTTTCGCATGGTGTGCCGGTGCACCCGCAGAGCGTTGGCCGCCGATACCCAGTGCCCGTTGTGCTCGAGGAACGCGGTGAGCCCGCGCATCAGTTCACCGGAACGATCTGTTGCGTCGAGGGTGCCGAGCACCGCGTCGGCATAGGCCTGGAGCGATTGCGCCCCAACCGTATTGAGCAGCAATCGGCTGCTGGCGATCTCCTCGGCATGCATGTGTCTGCCCTGGACCCGGCTGGCAGGCAGGGCCGAGCGGGCTTGCCGTAGTGAGACGACCAGCGCGCCCGGCCGCACCGCGATGCCGATACCTGCCGCCCGGCCGCCTGCGAGTGTGCCGAGCACGGCAGGCAGATCGGTGTCGAGTGGCACGGCCAGTTCCACCACTTCGCCCACGACACGTACCAACGCGTCGGGCAGGGTGATGTGTAGGTCGGCGGCCAGATCGTCGGCGTCGTCCGGCGCGGCGACGGCGGCGGCGCGGAGGTCTCCATCGGCAAGCCCCACCGAGGTCATCCAACGGGCCGCGACCACATCGTCCACGGTGGCCCTGGCCAACCGGTCCAACACCTGTGCCCGACCGCGGCGCTGCGCGGTGTTGAGCCCGTGCCGACGCTCCAGCTCCAGCGAAAGCAGTGATACAAGATCGCCCGAAACCTGGTGGGCTGCAGGCTGTTCGGCAGGGCCATCGATCAACAGCCAGGCGCGTAACCGGCGCGCGCCGAGTGCGTGCAGCTCGCGCCTGCGGCCGTCGCTTATGTCGCCGGCCGCGGCATTTAGGCCGTCGTCCCTGACGGAGGCGAGGAGCCAGGCCATCCGCCTCACCAACTTCTCGCCTCCAGGGTCCGATGCGGCAAGCACCCGCCCGAGCAGGTCGATCACCACGCCGGAGCGGCCCGTCGCGTCCCGGTGTGCGGCGAGGATGCCGAGCAGCCCACCTGGACTGACTGCGGCGGCGGTCAACGCGCGCTGCGTCTCCAGCGCCCATTCCAGCTCGTGTCGCTCGGCGCGGGCGCGGTACGCGAACACCGCTTTCGTCACCGCGATGAACGGGACGGGGTCGGGCACGGTGAGCAGCGGCATGCCGATCTCGTCGGAGGCGGTGATCAGCCGCTTCGGGGCCCGTTTGTGTGGGAGATCGGCGCCCAGACCCAGCCCGACGGCCTGCACACCGGCGGCGTCCAACCCGGCCAGATACGACCGGCAGCCATCGATGGTCTGCGGAAGCAGTAGGCCGATCGTCAACAGCAGCTCACCGCCCTGCAGCCATGGGCCCGGCTTGGCCAGTTCGGAAACGGCCGCGGCCTCGATCTCACGCCCGGCGTCGCCGCGGCCTGCCACTAGCTCGAGGCCGAGTTCAGGGTCGGCGATCAGC
Source organism: uncultured Actinomycetota bacterium (assembly GCA_963766465.1). Classification (GTDB taxonomy): domain Bacteria; phylum Actinomycetota; class Actinomycetes; order Mycobacteriales; family Mycobacteriaceae; genus Mycobacterium. The sequence continues at coordinate 180,693 of CAVXZT010000002.1, read as the reverse complement.
TCCGCGACCGTCAGCATGGACATATCGTCGAATATAGATCGTACAGTCTCGACAAAATGGCCATATCGACCGCTCGGTTTTTCGGGAACCCTTCTGGGCATGACGTCTCCGCACCCGATCGGACCTGTCGATGCCACTCGCGTGCCGCGCTACGCAGGTCCGCCCACTTTCGCGCGACTACCCCGAACCGACGAAGTCACCCATACCGATGTCGCGGTGGTCGGCATCCCGTTCGACTCCGGTGTCTCGTACCGGCCAGGGGCGCGGTTCGGCCCGGGGCACATCCGCGCTGCCTCCAAACTGCTGCGTACCTACCACCCGCGGCTGGACGTCGAGCCGTTCGCCGTACAGCAGGTGGCCGATGCCGGCGACATCGCGGTCAACCCGTTCGACATCGGCGAGGCGATCACCACCATCGAGCATGCGTCTGACGAGTTGCGTGACGGCGGGACGAAGCTCATCACGCTTGGCGGCGACCACACCATCGCGCTGCCTCTGCTGCGGTCGCTGCACCGTGACCACGGCCCGATTGCCGTGCTGCACTTCGACGCCCACCTCGACACCTGGGACACCTACTTCGGCGCTCCGTTCACGCACGGCACCCCGTTTCGGCGTGCCAGCGAGGAAGGTCTGCTCGATCGCGAGCACTGTCTGCACGTCGGTATCCGCGGTCCGCTGTACGCGCCCACCGATCTGTCCGACGACCGTGTGCTGGGTTTTCAAGTGATCGGCACCGACGATTTCCAGATCGACGGGCTTCCCGCGGTGATCGAGCGGATGCTCGCCAGGCTCGGCGATGCGCCGGTATATGTGTCCGTCGACATCGATGTGCTCGACCCGGCGCACGCGCCAGGCACCGGCACCCCCGAAGCAGGCGGCATGACAAGCCGTGAACTGCTGCACTGCCTTCGAAACCTGGTAGGCGTCAACGTCGTCGGAGCCGACATTGTGGAGGTCGCGCCGGCGTACGACCACGCCGAGATCACCGGTATCGCGGCCGCACACGTCGCCTATGAGCTGATCTCGGTGCTGGCGAAGTCATGACGGGGCATCGCAACGGCGGTGCGGCGGTCGTGGAAACTCTTGCCGCACATGGCGTCGAGACCATATTCGGCATCCCAGGCACGCACAACCTGGAGATCTATCGCCACCTTGCGACGACCGGCATCCGGGCGGTCACTCCGCGGCACGAACAGGGTGCGGGCTATGCGGCCGAGGCGTTTGCACGCGTCACCGGCCGGCCCGGAGTTGTGGTGACCACCAGCGGACCGGGGCTGACCAACGTGATGACTGCGGCGTCGACGGCTTACGCGGAATCACAGCCGATGCTGGTCCTGTCGTCGGGCCTGCCCACTGGAGCCGATGGCCGTGATCTCGGCCAGCTGCACGAGGCCAAGAACCCCTTGGGTGCAATGGATCAGCTGGTGCGCTGGAGCCGACGGGTGGACAGCGCCGATGAGGCGGCCGCCGCGGTGACCGAGGCGTTCAGCAGTTTCACCGGCGGCCGTCCACGGCCAGTGCACATCGAGGTTCCCTTCGATGTGCTCGAACAGCAGTGGTCGGGCCAACCGCGGATCGCGCCGAAAGCCATTTCGCCCCAGGCTGATCCGGAGGCTTTGCGGCGGGCGGCCGAGGCGCTGTCGGCTGCCGTCCAGCCGATGATCATCGCAGGCGGGGGAGCCGTCGACGCCCAAACCGAGCTGACCGCACTTGCGGAGGCGCTCGGCGCGCCGGTCGCCACCACCGTCAACGGCAAGGGCGTCGTCGACGAGGCCCATCCGTTGTCGGTCGGCGCGTCGATCCGATTGCGCGACCTACAGAAGGCCGCCGCGGACAGCGACGCGCTGCTCATTGTCGGCACCGAGTTGGGTGATTCCGACTTGTGGGACGGGCAGATTCGCGGCAGGACCGTCATCCGTTGCGACATCGATCCGGCTCAACTGGACAAGAACTGCCCGGCCGACCACACGCTGCTCGGCGACGCCGCGACCACCCTCGCCGCAATTCGCGCTGCCCTGCCGGCGGGCGTCGATGCGGGCGATTCAGGGCGTGCGGTAGCGCTGCGCGCAGCATGCGTCCAAGAGGCGATGACAGATGCGGGGCCCTACGCCGAGATCAACGCCGCTGTCCGCGCAGCGCTGCCCGCCGACGGCGTTCTCACCGGGGACAGCTCGCAGGTCACCTACTTCGGCTCGGTGCACTTCTTCGACATGCCGGGACCGCGCAAATTCTGCTACTCACCCGGCTACGCCACGCTGGGTTATGGATTGCCTGCCGGGCTAGGCGCCGCAATCGGCCTGCCGGGGAGTCCGGTGACAGTACTACTCGGCGACGGTGCTCTGATGTTCTCCGTCCAGGAGCTGATAACACTTGTGGAGCAACGACTTCCGGTGCCGATAGTTGTCGTCGACAACGGCGGCTATCAGGAGATCAAAGAACAGGAAGCTGCACGCGGCATTCCACCGATCGGCGTCGAACTGCGTACCCCGGATCTGGCCGCGCTTGCGGTCGCCATGGGCGCGCGCGGGGTCCGTACCACCTCGACGGCCGAACTAACCGACCTGGTCGGCGACGCGCTCGGCGCCGACGGTCCGACCCTCATCCATTTCGATATCCGCTGAAAGGACACTCCACCATGGCCGCGAATTTGGATGTAGTCATTGTCGCCATATACCTGATCGGTATGATCGCGTTCGGCTTCTGGGGTAAGCGCAGGGCCACAACGCAATCCGACTTCCTGGTCGCTGGGCGCCGACTCGGCCCACTGCTGTACTCGGGCACCATGGCGGCCATCGTTCTCGGTGGCGCGTCGACAATCGGCGGCGTCGGGCTGGGCTACCAGTACGGCGTCTCTGGCATGTGGTTGGTGATGGCGATCGGCGTGGGGATCCTGCTGCTGAGTCTGCTATTTGCGGGTCGGATCCAGCGGCTGCAGGTCTACACCGTCAGCCAGATGCTCGAATTGCGTTATGGGCCTGGATCGTCCGTGCTGTCGGGTGTGGTCATGTGGGGCTACACGTTGATGCTGTCGGTGACGTCGACGATCGCGTACTCGACGATCTTCGGCGCGCTGTTCGATATCGGCAGGGTGCCCGCCATCATCCTTGGCGGCGGCGTGGTGATCATCTACGCCACTCTCGGCGGCATGTGGTCGATCACGTTGACAGACTTCGTGCAATTCCTCGTCAAGACGATCGGCATCTTCTTCATCCTCTTGCCCATCGCGCTGTACAAGACCGGCGGCGTCTCCGGGCTGGCCGAGAAGTTGCCTGCAGAGGCCACCTCGCTGACCGCGATCGGCGGCGAGAAGATCCTCACCTACTTCGTCATTTACACGTTCGGGCTGCTGATCGGCCAGGACATCTGGCAGCGGGTTTTCACCGCGCGCAGCCCAGGTGTGGCGCGATGGGCCGGCGCGGCGTCGGGCGTGTACTGCCTGCTGTACGCGGTGGCAGGTGCGGTGATCGGGATGGCGGCGAAGGTGCTGCTGCCCGCGCTGGAGTCCCGCGACGACGCGTTCGCGGAGTTCGTCGAGATGCAGTTGCCGCCGGTGCTCGCCGGTTTGGTGCTGGCGGCGGCGCTAGCCGCGGTGATGTCCACGTCGAGCGGTGCGCTGATCGCCACCGCGACGGTGTTCAGTCAGGACATCGTAGCGCGGCTGCTGAAGCGCGACATCGAGGCGGGTAGTGAGCACGACCATATCCGCAACAACCGGCTCTACGTCTTTGGATTCGGGCTCGTCATGGTAGTCATCGCGTGCGTGCTCCAGGACGTTGTCAACGCGCTGACGTTTGCGTACGACATCCTTGTCGGCGGTCTGCTGGTGCCGATCCTTGGCGGACTGGTCTGGCGACGCGGTACCAACGTCGGTGCGCTTGCGGCGATGGCCGTCGGAACCGTGGGGACCCTGGTGGCCATCTTCAAGTACGGAATCGAGGCCAACGAACCGATCTACTGGGGCTTGGTCTCTGGGCTGGTGGTGTACGTGGTCGGCAGCCTGGTCAGCAAGCCCACAGACCCGCAGGTGCTCGCCGAGTGGGATCGCCGAAGTCGCGGACAAGACACCGAACCGGTGCCGACGCCGGTCTCGTAGATTTTTGCCAAGACACGTAGTTTCCGCTACTCGCTAGTACACCATCAGCAAATATTCAGCTGCGCACGTCAACGGTTGTTTTCGTGTCGAAATTCAGCGATGCCGTCAATTTGTATGTTTGCCAGACTGCTCGATATACGGACGCTGCTAGGCGTTATCCGGCACCGTTATCATTTCGACTTATTTGCCGGATGTTCTTCTCAATTGACGATTGAAGGTTTACCCTTACCGCAGCAATGTCAACATAGCTAAGGGGTAATCTGTGTCAGTCATCCGTTCAACTGTCATCCTTGGATGTTCGCTACTGGGCGCGGGCGCCATCGCCATCGCCGCTCCGGCCACATCCAATGCCGCTTGCCTGTTTGGTATCAAGAGCCTTGTGTGCGACAACGGGGTCCTGAGCAGCCCGGGCAGCGCTGGCATCCTCAACTTCGGGCCAGGAAGCACCGGCATCGGCAACCTCGGACCTGGCCAGACGGGCCTGCTCAACATCGGTGGGCTCAACGCCGGCGCTGCGAACATCGGTGTAGGCAACATCGGCCTTGCGGGCATCGGCGTCGGTAAGAGGGGCCTGCTCGGCCTCGGCTGACGTCACACCAGGATCCGAGGGATGAGCCTCGCGGGTTTCACCGAACCCGCGAGGCTCATTTCTGTTGTGCCCTCGGTGAGACTCGAACTCACACTGGCTGGGTTTTGAATCCAGTTCCTCTGCCAATTGGGATACGAGGGCGTCTAGGTTCTCGCGGCTTCCCACCATAGAGGATGCCCCGCGGTCGCCGATCAGACGCGGGACCGCCACAATGTGACCCATGACCGGGTCACCGACTGACGCCGATAAGCCGCGCCGCGTTCTCATAGCCGAGGACGAGGCACTCATCCGGCTGGACTTGGCCGAGATGCTGCGCGAAGAGGGCTACGAGGTCGTCGGTGAGGCCGGCGATGGGCAAGAGGCGGTCGATCTGGCCGAGAGCCTCAAGCCGGACCTCGTGATCATGGACGTCAAGATGCCGCGCCGCGACGGCATCGATGCCGCATCGGAAATCGCCGGCAAGCGGATCGCACCCATCGTCATCCTGACCGCGTTCAGCCAGCGCGATTTGGTGGAAAGGGCCCGCGACGCGGGCGCGATGGCGTACCTGGTCAAACCGTTCAACATCACCGATCTCATCCCGGCCATAGAGGTAGCGGTCAGTCGGTTCAGCGAGATCGCCGCGCTGGAAAACGAGGTCGCGTCACTGTCGGACCGGCTGGAGACCCGCAAGCTGGTCGAGCGCGCCAAGGGTTTGCTGCAGTCCAAGCAGGGGATGACGGAGCCGGAGGCGTTCAAGTGGATCCAGCGCGCCGCGATGGACCGCCGGACCACGATGAAACGCGTCGCCGAAGTGGTGCTCGAAACACTCGATGCGCCGGAGAAAGCGTAAATTGTGCGTTTCCGACGCGCCGTTGACAGCGATTTAGCAGCCGGTCGGCGCTGTGCGTTTTCCAACATCACGCGACGGGGCCATGCGTTGGCTATGGTCGTCCCGAAGCATCGCCGCCCCGCCCGACCTGGGCTGGTCTGTGGATGCCGATGAAAACATTGACCCGGAGGTGAAGTGTGCGCGGACGCGTGGCACGGCAGGTATTTGCTCTCGGTAGTGCGGGTTTGGTTGTGCTCGGTATTGCCGGCTGCAACCAGTCCGAGCCGAGTAGTGGTGACGGAGGCACGGCGCAGACCGATCTGAAGATCGTCGAGCAGGTGCAGATCGACGAGCAGGGCAAGGAGGTCAAGGCCGACCAGGCTGCTGCTGCCGCCGATCCGGCGGGGGATGGCAAAGCCACCTGCCCGCCGGTGTCGATCGCGATGGCCGGGGCGCTCAACGGCCCGGACGCCGCGCTCGGCATCAACATCAAGAACGGCGTGCAGCTCGCGATCGACAAGCACAACGCCGCCAACCCGGGCTGCCAGGTGCAGCTGAAGCCGTTCGACACCGAGGGTGATCCTCAGAAGGCCACCGCGATCGCCCCGCAGATCGTCGACGATCAGTACACGATCGGACTCGTCGGCCCGGCGTTCTCCGGTGAAACCAAGGCCACCGGAACGGTGTTCGACCAGGCAGGCCTGGTCGCCACCACGGCGTCGGCCACCAACCCGACGCTCAGCGAGAACGGCTGGAAGACGTTTTTCCGTGGCTTGGCCAACGATGCTGTGCAGGGTCCGTCGGTCGCCAACTACATGAAGAACACGCTTAACTTGAAAAAGATCTGCGTGATTGATGACAGCACCGACTACGGCCTCGGCCTGGCGTCGGCGGTGCGCGAGACGCTGGGGCCGGTCGCCGATTCGTCGTGCAACATCTCGGTGAAGAAGGGCGACAAGGACTTCTCGGCCGCGGTGACGCAGGTCAAGGGCGCGAGCCCGGATGCCGTGTTCTACAGCGGCTACTACTCGGAGGCGGCGCCACTGGTCCAGCAGCTCAAGGACGGTGGTGTGACGGCAGCGTTCGTGTCCGCCGACGGCACAAAGGATCCCGAGTTCGTCAAGCAGGCCGGTGACGCGTCCAAGGACGCGATCCTGTCCTGCCCGTGCGGCCCGGCCACCGGTGCGTTCGCCGACGAGTACACCAAGAAGTTCAACCAGGAGCCCGGTACCTACAGCACCGAGGGCTACGACCTCGGCACCATCCTGGTGAAGGGCATCGATTCGGGCGCCATCACCCGGCCCGCGCTGCTTGACTTCGTCAAGAACTACAACGGCCAGGGTGTGGCCCGTAAGTACCAGTGGAGCCCCACTGGTGAGCTCACCACCAACCTGATCTGGATCTTCAAGGTTCAGTAGCCGCAGAGGCGAGGCGCGTCCGAGACCGAAGGGCTCGGACGCGTTTTCGCTAGAGATGCGTTTTCTCTACACACACGTCGCGAGGAGCCCGCCCCCGGATGATCCACGAGTGCGTCGACCAGTACGCCTGCCTGGCCGCCAATATCAACTTCAACCTAGACGGCCTGCGGATCGGCTTCTGGCAGTTGACGATCGACGGACTTTCGTGGGGTGCGATCTATGCGCTGGTGGCAGTCGGCTACACGCTGGTCTTCGGCGTGCTGCGGCTGATCAACTTCGCTCACTCCGAGATCTTCATGCTCGGCATGTTCGGCGCCTACTTTGCCCTCGACATCATCATGGGCTTCACGCCGAGCGGCAATGCCTACAACAAGGGCATTGCGTTGACGATCTTGTATCTGGCGATCGCGATGCTTTTCGCGATGCTGGTGTCCGGTTCGGCGGCTGTCGGGCTGGAGTTCGTCGCGTACCGGCCGTTGCGAAGACGCGGTGCCCGCTCGTTGACATTCCTGATCACCGCGATCGGCATGTCGTTCGTGCTGCAGGAGTTCGTGCATTTCGTTCTGCCCAAGATCCTCAAGGGATATGGCGGCAGCAATGCGCAACAGCCGATCATCCTGGTGCAGCCCAAGACGCAGTTTCACATCTTCAGCGCGACGGTCTCCAACGTCACCATTGTGATCATCGTCGCGGCGTTGGTCTTCGCGGTGCTGACCGACTACGCGATCAACCGGACGAAGTTCGGCCGCGGCATCCGTGCCGTCGCCCAGGATCCGACGACCGCGACGTTGATGGGTGTGTCGCGCGAGCGCATCATCATGACGACGTTTCTCATCGGCGGACTGCTCGCAGGCGCCGCGGCGCTGCTCTACACGCTGAAAGTGCCACAGGGAATCATCTACTCGGGCGGATTCCTGTTGGGCATCAAGGCATTCTCGGCCGCGGTCCTCGGTGGCATCGGCAACCTGCGCGGTGCGCTGCTCGGCGGTCTGTTGCTCGGCATCATGGAGAACTACGGGCAGGCCGTCTTCGGTACTCAATGGCGCGACGTCGTGGCGTTCGTGCTGCTTGTTCTCGTGCTGCTATTCCGGCCGACGGGGATACTCGGTGAAAGCCTCGGGAAGGCGAAAGCATGAGCGTCACCGACAACGTTCTCGCGCCGGGCGACCGTCTGAGGGCGTGGTGGGACGCACTTCCACGGGTGCAGAAGTGGGCCTTCGGGATCGTGCTGTTCGGGGCGCTGGCGCTACTGCCCCTGTACACCCCTCCGTTCCTCGACACACCAGGCATCAGCTTCGGCGGCACGATGGCCCAGTTCGCCATGGTCGCGATTATCGCGATCGGGCTCAACGTGGTGGTCGGCCAGGCCGGCCTGCTCGATCTGGGTTATGTCGGCTTCTACGCCGTCGGTGCGTACACGGTCGCACTCCTCACCAGCCCGGACAGCCCGTGGAACAGGTTGAGCCCGACTGGGATGTTCAGCGCGCCGTGGGCGTGGCTGTCGTGCGTGCCGCTGGCGATGGCGATCACCGCGTTGGCAGGGCTGATCCTTGGCTTTCCCACTCTGCGCCTACGCGGTGACTATCTCGCGATCGTCACGCTCGGGTTCGGTGAGATCATCCGGCTGCTCGCCGACAACCTGTCCGACGTCACAAACGGTCCGCGCGGGCTCAATGAGGTCGCGTATCCGCGCCTGGGGGAGAGCGAGAGGCTTCCCGAGGGTGTGTTCTCCAACGGGAATTCGACGGGCGACGCCAACTACGGCACGTGGTGGTTCTGGCTCGGCCTTGTGTTGATTGTCGGCCTGTTGATGTTGGTCGGAAACCTGGAGCGAAGCCGGGTGGGCCGCGCATGGGTCGCCATTCGCGAGGACGAGGACGCCGCGGAAGTGATGGGCGTCAACACGTTCCGGTTCAAACTATGGGCGTTCGTGATCGGAGCGGCGATCGGCGGGCTGTCCGGCGCGCTGTACGCCGGCCAGGTGCAGTACGTCGCGCCGCCGACGTTCAACATCATCAACTCGATGCTGTTCCTGTGCGCGGTGGTGCTCGGCGGGCAGGGCAACAAGCTGGGCGTGATCTTCGGCGCATTCATCATCGTCTACCTGCCGAACCGGTTGCTCGGCGTGCACTTCCTCGGCGTCAACCTCGGCGACCTGAAATATCTGTTCTTCGGTCTTGCGCTGGTGGTCATGATGATCTTCCGGCCTGAGGGTCTTTTCCCCGCCCGCCAGCAGCTGCTGGCCTACGGCAGGGCTGCACGTGATCTGCTGGTGAAACCCGGCCCCATCGGGAAGGAGCCGGTGAAATGACCATCGAGGAACTGGCAGGTGTGCACCGCGAGATCCATGCCGGTGAGGGTGAAGTCCTTTTGGAGACAAAGGATTTGACCATGAAGTTCGGTGGCCTGGTGGCGCTGGACTCGGTGACGTTCGACATCCGCCGCGGTGAGATCCTCGGCCTGATCGGACCCAACGGTGCGGGCAAGACGACCTGCTTCAACGCGATCACCGGCGTCTACCGGCCCAGCTCGGGGACGGTCCTGTTCGACGGGGCGCCGCTGGGCCGAATCAAACGTCACCAGATCACGCGCAAGGGCATCGCTCGCACGTTCCAGAACATCCGGCTGTTCGGCGAGATGACGGCGCTGGAGAACGTCATGGTAGGCACCGACGCGCGGCACAAGACGTCGGTGCCCGGCGCGCTGGTCCGCACCCCGCGGCACCGCAGGGAGGAACTCTCCGCGGTCGAACGGTCCGCGGCGCTACTGCATTTCGTCGGCATCGCCCATCGCGGCGAGGAGAAGGCGAAGAACCTGCCCTACGGTGACCAGCGCAGGCTGGAAATCGCCCGCGCACTGGCCACCGAGCCCAAGCTGTTGTGCCTGGACGAACCGGCCGCCGGGTTCAACCCGAGCGAGAAGGCCGCGCTGATCGAGCTGATCCGCAAGATCCGCGACGACGGCTACACGGTGCTGCTGATCGAACACGATATGCGGCTCGTGATGGGTGTCACCGACCGCATCGTGGTGTTGGAGTTCGGCCGCAAGATAGCCGACGGGCTGCCGCACGAGATCCGCGAGGACCCGAAGGTCATCGCCGCCTACCTGGGGGTACCCGACGATGACGTCGAATGACAAGCCGGCCGACGATCGCCCGATTCTGCTCGAGGCCCGCGACGTCGTCGTGCACTACGGCCGGATCAAGGCGCTGCACGGCGTGTCGCTGGTGGTGCACGAGGGTGAACTGGTGACGCTGCTGGGCTCCAACGGTGCGGGCAAAACGACCATGATGCGGGCGATTTCGGGACTGCGGCCGCTCACCTCGGGTTCGGTGTGGTTCGACGGTCAGGACATCACCCGCGTCAAGGCTCACAAGCGGGTTGCCGACGGTTTGATCCAGGCACCGGAGGGCCGCGGCGTGTTCCCTGGCATGACGGTGACCGAGAATATCGAAATGGGTTGTTACGGACGAAAATTCGCATCCAAGGCCGAGCATAAGGAGAAGCTGGACTGGGTGCTTGAGACGTTCCCGCGGCTGGCCGAACGCCGAAACCAGGTGGGCGGCACGCTCTCCGGGGGAGAGCAGCAGATGCTGGCGATCGGACGGGCGCTGATGGCCCGGCCAAAGGTGCTGCTGCTCGACGAACCGTCGATGGGTCTTGCGCCGATGGTGATCTCGCAGATCTTCAAGATCATCGCGGAGATCAACTCGCAAGGCACCACGGTGCTGCTAGTCGAGCAGAACGCGCAGCAGGCACTCAGCCGCTCCGACCGCGCCTACATTCTGGAGACCGGTGAGGTCACCCGCGAGGGAAACGCGCGAGAACTGTTGTCCGACGACAGCATCCGCGCCGCGTACCTCGGCGTCGCCTAGGGCGTGACGCGCGACTGGATCGCGTCGAGCACATCGACCTGAGCCGGTGGTACGCCGATCCGCATCACGACGTCGTCGCCTGCCGTCTCGAACTCGAAGCTGAAGAACGAGCAGCACTCACTCTCGCGGGCCGCCAGATCGCGCGCGCCGGCTTCGGCGTCGCGGACTATGACCAGATCCAATCGCGTCGGTTCGGGCCGTTGCATTCTCCCGACGCGGGCGAAGAGATCGTCGAACTCCGCAACCCGTACCGGGCGCTCAGGAGTCGGCAGGGTGCACGCGTCAGGCGCCCAATCGTCGTCAGCGCTCATGGCGAGCCGATACCCGCCACGTCCACACGTGCTTGCATGATCCACCCCTTCGACTCGCCGGCCACGAGACCCTCCAGGGTGGTCTGGTCGACCACCATGTACAACGTACGCCCGTCGGCTCCGCCAAGGGCGGGTGCGATCGCCCATCCGTTTTCGATCTCGACGCGGTGGGTGACGGCACCACCGGCGACGACACGAAGGAATTCGCCGGTGTCGTAGCAGCCAACCCACACCCCTCCTTCGACGTCGACGCAGAGGCCGTCGGGGTGGCGCTGCGGTCCGAGATCGGCGAATATGTCTGGGGCGCTGAGGCTTCCGTCGGGATCAACCCGAAACGCGAGAATCCGCGACCCGTTCGTCTCGCTGACGACCAGCGTCCCGCCGGGAAGGAATCCGAGACCGTTGGGAACGTCGAGCCCCGTTGCGACCACTCGCACCGTGCCGTCGGGTTCGACGAGGCCGATCCCGCCCGCCAGTGCGGTCTCCGATGCAAGGTAAAGGTCGACGTAGCCGCGGCCGTCGGGTGCGACCACGAGGTCATTCGTGGACCAGGCGATGTCACTCAGGTCGGATGTGGACGCCACGTGTCCCTGCGCGTCGACGTGATAGATCTTCGCGTCGAAAAGGGCGGACACGACGAGCGTCCCGTCGGGCAGCCAGCCCAGCCCTGACGCGCGATCGAGCTCGGCTTCCACCGCGACATCGCCGGTTTTGCCGACGGAGCACACCTGGCTTGCCGGCCCGTCGCTGAACCACAGCCGACCGTCGTGCCACCTCGGCCCTTCGCCGTAGACGATCCCATCGATGAAGGGGAGCGGCGCTACGGCTTCGACCATGGGCTCACATGCTTCCACGGCCAGGTCATCAGCGCCCACACAATTGTCACCAGGGTGGCCGAGGTGAATACGTACCACGGCCACGGGCCCAACACGTCCAGCAGAGACGCGGTCGAAGGTTTCCTGTTGAGGAACCCGTAGTTCGTACCCGCAAACCTGTTGAACGTGAACGTCACCGCCGCCCACACCACCGTCACGACGATCGCGAGCCGATAGCTGCGCCAATCGGGCCGCATGCCGCGACCCCAGGAGAGGTAGATGGCCGCCCAGACGACGAGCAGGTGAATCGCCCAGAACGCAAGGAACTGGTAGTGCGGAAAATCGGGGCTCTGCAGGGCAGGCGATATCAATGCCTGCGTACTCAGAACGAGGCCCCAGTAATAGGTGAGCGCGAACGCCCAGTGCTTCTGCGACCACAAGGCATACGCGGCAACGACTGTCGCGAGATCGGTCAGCTGCAGCGGCACCGAGTCGATCGTCGGCGGGGTGAGGACGTAGATCAAGATCGCGGCGTAGATGACCGCGGTCACCGCCCCGAGAATGCGGCCAAGGCGGCGGGCCTGCCGTTCGGTCTGCCTGCGCCCGAGCCACACCAACAGCCCGGCGCCTACGACGAACACGGCGATGATGGCCCAGTGCGAGGGGCCATAGGCAGTGAACTGCCTAACGAGCAACAATGACCGACGAGCCGTGGCCGAAGAGGCCCTGGTTGGCCGTCACGCCGACGGTGGCACCCTCGACCTGCCTGCCGGTGGCCTGACCCTTGAGCTGCCAGGTCAGCTCGCAGACCTGCGCGATGGCCTGCGCTGGAATGGCTTCGCCGAAACAGGCCAAACCGCCCGACGGGTTGACAGGGATCCTGCCGCCGATCGTCGTCGCACCGCTGCGCAACAGCTGCTCGGCCTCACCCTTCGGGCACAGTCCGAGGTGCTCGTACCAGTCCAGCTCGAGTGCGGTCGAAAGGTCGTAGACCTCGGCCACGCTGAGATCCTCCGGCCCGATACCGGCCTCGGCGTAGGCGGCGTCGAGGATCTGATTTTTGAACACCCGATCCGGCGCGGGCACCACCGAAGTGGAATCGGTTGCAATATCGGGTAATTCGGGCAGGTGCTGGGGGTAGCGCGGCGTCACCGTGCTCACCGCCCGCACCGAGGGAACTCCCTCGAGCGAGCCGAGGTGCTTCTCGGCGAAGGCCTTGCTCGCCACGATCAACGCCGCCGCGCCGTCGGACGTCGCGCAGATATCCAACAGCCGCAACGGATCCGAGACCACCGGGCTGGCCAGGACGTCCTCCACCGAGGTCTCCTTCCGGAACCGCGCGTTGGGATTCTCCAGGCCGTGCTTGGCGTTCTTGACCTTCACCTGCGCGAAGTCCTCGAGTGTTGCGCCGTAGAGGTCCATCCGCCTGCGGGCCAGTAGTGCGAAATACACCGGGTTGGTCGCACCGATCAGATGGAACCGTTGCCAGTCCGGGTCGTTCTTCCGCTCGCCACCGACAGGGGCGAAGAAGCCCTTCGGCGTCGTGTCGGCGCCGATGACCAGCGCGACGTCGCAGAACCCTGCAAGGATCTGCGCGCGGGCACTCTGCAATGCCTGGGACCCGCTGGCGCACGCCGCATACGACGACGACACCGGAACGCCGTTCCAGCCAAGCTTCTGGGCGAACGTCGCACCCGCGACGAATCCTGGATAGCCGTTGCGGATGGTGTCGGCTCCGGCGACCAATTGGATCTGGCGCCAGTCCAACCCCGCCTCCGAAAGCGCGGCCCTGGCGGCGGCGACACCGTATTCGGTGAAGTCGTTGCCCCACTTGCCCCACGGGTGCATGCCCGCGCCCAGGATGTACAGCGGTTCGGGGCTCATGAGGCGATCCTCCATGCGTGCACGATGCGCTCGACGCCATCGTCATCGACGAACAGCGGCATCGTGGTCAACTCCATCTCCATGCCGACCGTCAAGTCCGCGGCCAGTGTGCCCTCGACGACCTTGCCCAACACGATGATGCCCTCGTCGTCCAGCTGTACCGCGGCGACGGCGAAGGGCTCAAAGGGATCCGGTGACGGATACGGTGGCGGCGGCGCATAGCGGTTTTCGGTGTAGCTCCACAGCGTGCCGCGCCGCGACAGCGGCACCTGCGCCAGCTCGTCGCCATCGCAGGCAGGATTCGGGCAGTTGTTGGCGCGCGGCGGGAAGACGTAAGTACCGCACTGATGGCATTTGCCGCCGATCAGATACGGCTCTCCGGATCCGTCAGTCGCGAACCAGCCGTCAACAGCGGGCTGTATGGATGCAGACACGCCGGTCAGCGTACCGACTGCGGCGCTGAAACTGAAACGTGTTCCAGTTTCAGCCGCCGAGTTGGGATCGGTAGCGAACCCGTCCGTCTGCACTTTCTCCCGGCAGTTGCGTCCGATGACCTGCACGCGAACGCGGGTCCGGCAGACCAGGACGTAGACATCGTGCCCTGACCCGCAGTCACGCAACCTCCTGTCGGCGGTGGTGCATAGAGTTAGGGCCGTGAGCCCAGCCAGTACCGCAACCGACAAGAAATCGGCATCCGCAGGCACTGACCAAAAGCCGACATTGATGCTGCTGGACGGCAATTCGCTGGCATTCCGGGCGTTCTACGCATTGCCCGCGGAGAACTTCAAGACTCAAGGCGGGCTGACCACCAACGCCGTCTACGGCTTCACCGCGATGCTGATCAACCTGCTTCGCGACGAACAGCCGAGCCACATCGCGGCCGCATTCGACGTCTCCCGTAAGACGTTCCGGCTGGAGAAGTACCCCGAATACAAGGCGGGCCGGTCGGCGACGCCTGACGAGTTCCGTGGCCAGATCGACATCACCAAGGAAGTCCTCGGCGCCCTCGGCATCACCGTGCTGGCTGAAGAGGGGTTCGAGGCCGACGACGTGATCGCCACACTGGCCACTCAGGCCGAGCATGCGGGCTATCGGGTGCTTGTCGTCACCGGCGACCGCGACTCGCTGCAGCTGGTCAGCGACGACGTCACCGTGCTCTACCCGATTAAGGGAGTCAGCGAGCTCACCCGGTTCACTCCTGAGGCCGTCGTCGCGAAGTACGGGCTGACACCGCAGCAGTACCCGGACTTCGCCGCGTTGCGCGGCGACCCCAGCGACAACCTTCCCGGTATCCCTGGTGTGGGGGAGAAGACGGCGACGAAATGGATCGCCGAATACGGGTCATTGCAGGCGCTCATCGACGGCGTCGACACGGTGAAGGGCAAGGTCGGCGACGCGTTGCGGGCGAACCTGTCGCACGTTGTGCTGAACCGCGAGCTCACCGATCTGGTCAAGGACGTGCCGCTGGCTCAGACGCCCGACACGCTGCGGATGCAATCGTGGGACCGCGACCACATTCACCGGCTCTTCGACGACCTTGAGTTCCGGGTTCTGCGGGACCGGCTGTTCGACACGCTGGCGTCCGCGGATCCCGAGGTCGATCAGGGCTTCGACATTCGGGGCGGGGCACTCGAGTCTGGCGAGTTGGCCGCTTGGTTGGCCGAGCACAGCCAGGGCAGCAGGTTCGGGCTCGCGGTGGTCGGCACGCACCTGGCGTTCGATGCCGACGCCACCGCGCTGGCCATCGTCGCGGCAGACGGTGACGGCCGGTACGTCGACACCGCCACCCTGCATCCCGACGACGAGGCCGCGCTGGCGTCGTGGCTGTCTGACGTCGGCCAGCCCAAGGCGCTGCACGAAGCCAAACTTGCCATGCACGACCTGGAAGGCCGCGGCTGGAAGCTGGCGGGCGTCACATCCGACACGGCGCTGGCCGCCTATTTGGTCCGGCCCGGGCAACGCAGCTTCGCGCTCGACGATCTGTCGCTGCGGTATCTGAAGCGCGAACTGCGTGCGGATAACCCTGAGCAACAACAACTTTCGTTGCTCGACGACGGCGACGGCGTCGATGACCAGGCGGTGCAGACAGTGCTGCTGCGTGCCAGCGCGGTGATGGACCTCGCCGATGCCCTCGACGATGAGCTCGCTCGCATCGATTCGTCGTCGCTGCTTGGCAATATGGAGCTGCCCGTGCAGCGGGCTCTGGCGCAGATGGAGACGGCGGGCATCGCCGTGGACCTCGGGCTGCTGTCCGAGCTGCAGAGCGAATTCGCCAACCAGATTCGCGATGCGGCGGAAGCTGCGTACGCGGTGATCGGCAAGCAGATCAACCTCGGCTCGCCCAAGCAGTTGCAGGTCGTGCTGTTCGACGAGCTGGAAATGCCGAAGACGAAACGCACCAAGACCGGCTACACCACCGACGCCGACGCACTGCAGGGGTTGTTCGACAAGACCGGGCACCCGTTCCTTCAGCATCTGCTGGCCCACCGCGACGCGACGCGCCTGAAGGTCACCGTCGACGGGCTGCTCAACTCCGTGGGCTCCGACGGCCGGATCCACACGACGTTCAACCAGACCATCGCCGCAACCGGCCGGCTGTCGTCGACCGAGCCGAATCTGCAGAACATCCCGATCCGCACCGACGCGGGCCGGCGGATCCGCGATGCGTTCGTCGTCGGCAAGGGCAGCCACGGCGACTTCGAAGAGCTGATGACGGCCGACTACAGCCAGATCGAGATGCGCATCATGGCCCACTTGTCGAAGGATGACGGGCTGATCGAGGCGTTCCGGACCGGCGAGGACCTGCACTCGTTCGTCGCGTCGAGGGCCTTTTCTGTTCCGATCGACGAGGTGACCGCGGAACTGCGCCGTCGGGTGAAGGCGATGTCCTACGGGCTGGCGTACGGGTTGTCCGCCTACGGCCTGGCAGCGCAGCTGAAGATCTCCACCGAGGAAGCCAAGGTGCAGATGGAGCAGTACTTCGACCGGTTCGGCGGGGTACGCGACTACCTGCGCGATGTCGTCGACCAGGCCCGCAAGGACGGCTACACGTCGACGGTCTTTGGCAGGCGGCGGTACCTGCCCGAACTGGACAGCAGCAATCGCAATGTCCGTGAGGCCGCCGAACGGGCCGCGCTCAACGCGCCGATCCAGGGCAGCGCCGCCGACATCATCAAGGTCGCCATGATCAACGTTGATCAGGGGCTCAAGGATGCGGGTCTGACGTCACGAATGCTGTTGCAGGTCCACGACGAGCTCTTGTTCGAGGTCGCACCGGGCGAGCGGGACACGTTGGAGAAGCTGGTCCGTGAGCAGATGGGTAACGCCTATCCGCTCGACGTGCCGCTCGAAGTCAGTGTCGGCTACGGCCGGAGTTGGGATTCGGCCGCGCACTAGCCGCGGGGCGCGCGATACCCGGCGAGCTGCTGCAGCGCCGGTGCGGCTGCTCGAGCCGCGGCGACATCGTTCACTTCCTCCTGCTGCAGCGCGAACACCCGTTCGTCGCCGAAGCCCCTGTCAATTCGGTCCCGCACAAATGCCAGCTCGACCACCTGCGCGGCGAAGGTCTTGACCGACTTCGCCGCGGCCTTGCCTCCGAATTGTCTCGCCGTGCCGATCGCCGACTTTCGGCTACGAAGCGAGCCCAGCCACGTCGCCTCGTTGGGGGCGACCAGGCCCGCCGCCACCATGCCTGGCAGCTTTTCGGCGACGATTCGCTGCTCCCGCCGACGGCTGGACACACCGAGCACGATCACGAACACGAAGACCGGCACCATCCAGAACAGGTACGTCAGGAAGTACGCCTCGACGCTGACCAGCGACGAGCCGTTCCACAGCGCATGCATGATCACCGCACCGGCGTAGCCGATCAGAACACAGAGCGCCTTGGCGACCGCGCTGCGCTGCTGCAGCGCGAAATACACGCCGAGGCCGAACATGGTGGTGAACAGAGAGTGGGCGAACGGCCCCATGATCAGCCGCAACGCGGCCGTCGCCAAGGAATCGGAAACCGACTCACCGCCGCCGATGTAGAGGATGTCCTCCAGCCAGGCGAAACCCGCACCGACAAGACCCGCGTAGACCAGGCAGTCGGTCAGCGAGTTCAGCTCGTTTCGGCGCCTGCCCGTCATCATGACCAGCAGAAACAACCCCTTCGCGGCCTCCTCGGTCAGCGGTGCGCCGACCGCGATGGACCACGGGCTGACCGTCTCGGTATCGCCGGGGTTGATTGCCACTTCCAGCGTCAGCTGCAGGATCGTCGAGATGACGACCGCAACCGATGCGCCCCAGAGAAAGGCCAGGATGAGCAGTCGCGGCGGCTCGGGCTCCCACCGGTCGAGCCACAGATAGGCCAGCACGACGATCGTCATCGCCAGGCTGGACAGCACGAATCCGATTCCGGTGCCGACGGGACTGGCCGCGGTCAGCCCGATCACGATCAGCCCGGTTACGGTGCCGAGAAGGATGATCACGCCGATCGGCGCCCCAACCTTGCGGATTCGTCGGGGCAGCCCGGGATAGGTCACGAAAGCAGGGTAATCGCCGACGCGGCTGATCATGATTAACCAGCGGGGAAGACCGGGTTTGTCCAGCGTGTACCCAGTCGAGTAACCTTTACGCGTACCTGTCTGTGGTTTTTCGATTCCTCTGCGGCGGGTAACACCAATAACAACTGTCCCTACGACCCAACCTGTCCGGAGCAACCCACCACATGCCAAGTCCCTCCGTCACCTCGCCGCAAGTAGCCCTTAACGACATCGGCTCGGCCGAGGATTTTCTCGCCGCCATCGACAAAACCATCAAATACTTCAACGATGGCGACATCGTCGAAGGGACCATCGTCAAGGTTGACCGTGACGAAGTC
The DNA here is from genome assembly GCA_963766465.1 of uncultured Actinomycetota bacterium. GTDB lineage: Bacteria > Actinomycetota > Actinomycetes > Mycobacteriales > Mycobacteriaceae > Mycobacterium. Next base: position 162,034 of record CAVXZT010000002.1, on the reverse strand, counting down.
CTGCTCGACATCGGTTACAAGACCGAAGGCGTCATCCCTTCCCGTGAGCTCTCCATCAAGCACGACGTCGACCCCAACGAGGTCGTCTCCGTCGGCGATGAGGTCGAAGCTCTGGTCCTCACCAAGGAGGACAAGGAAGGCCGCCTGATCCTGTCCAAGAAGCGCGCTCAGTACGAGCGGGCCTGGGGCACCATCGAAGAGCTCAAGGAGAAGGACGAGGCCGTCAAGGGCACCGTCATCGAGGTCGTCAAGGGCGGCCTGATCCTCGACATCGGCCTGCGCGGCTTCCTGCCCGCGTCGCTGGTCGAGATGCGTCGCGTCCGCGATCTGCAGCCGTACATCGGCAAGGAGATCGAGGCCAAGATCATCGAGCTCGACAAGAACCGCAACAACGTGGTGCTGAGCCGGCGCGCATGGCTGGAGCAGACCCAGTCCGAGGTGCGCAGCGAGTTCCTCAACCAGCTGACCAAGGGCGCCATCCGCAAGGGTGTCGTTTCGTCGATCGTCAACTTCGGCGCGTTCGTCGATCTCGGCGGCGTCGACGGCCTGGTGCACGTCTCCGAGCTGTCCTGGAAGCACATCGACCATCCGTCCGAGGTCGTCAACGTCGGCGATGAGGTCACCGTCGAGGTGCTCGACGTCGACATGGATCGCGAGCGGGTTTCGTTGTCGCTCAAGGCCACTCAGGAAGATCCGTGGCGCCACTTCGCTCGCACCCATGCCATCGGTCAGATCGTTCCGGGCAAGGTCACCAAGCTGGTGCCGTTCGGTGCGTTCGTCCGCGTCGAGGAGGGCATCGAGGGTCTGGTGCACATCTCGGAGCTGTCGGAGCGCCACGTCGAGGTGCCGGACCAGGTGGTCCAGGTCGGCGACGACGCGATGGTCAAGGTCATCGACATCGACCTGGAGCGTCGCCGCATCTCGCTGAGCCTCAAGCAGGCCAACGAAGACTACACCGAGGAGTTCGACCCTTCGAAGTACGGCATGGCCGACAGCTACGACGAGCAGGGCAACTACATCTTCCCCGAGGGCTTCGACTCCGAGACCAACGAGTGGCTCGAGGGCTTCGACAAGCAGCGTGAAGAGTGGGAGTCCCGCTACGCGGAGGCCGAGCGTCGTCACAAGATGCACACCACGCAGATGGAGAAGTTCGCCGCGGCCGAAGCCGAAGAAGCAGCGCGGCCGTCGTCTCCGTCCAACGGTGCTTCGCGCTCCGAGGAGCCGGCGGCCGGTGGGTCGCTGGCCAGCGATGCCCAGCTCGCAGCCCTGCGGGAGAAGCTCGCCGGCAGCGCATAGCCGCCGCGCATGCTGCGCATTGGTCTGACCGGTGGAATCGGCGCCGGCAAGTCGACGGTGTCCGCCACGTTCAATGAATGTGGCGGCATCATCGTCGACGGTGACGTGATCGCCCGCGAGGTCGTCGAACCCGGTACCGAGGGGCTCGCGCAGCTGGTCGAGGCGTTCGGCGAGGACATCCTGCTGCCCGACGGCGCACTGAATCGCCCTGCGCTGGCCGCGAAGGCATTCGTCGACGACGAGCAGCGCGCCACCTTGAACGGGATCGTGCACCCGCTGGTCGGGCGTCGTCGTCAGGAGATCATCGACAGCGTGTCGGGGGACCCCGACAAAGACGTAGTCATCGTCGAGGACATCCCGCTGCTCGTCGAGACGGCCATGGCGCCGATGTTCCCGCTCGTCGTGGTGGTGACCGCTCCCGTAGAGACCCGAGTGACGAGGTTGATCAAGCGGGGGATGGACGAGGCCGACGCCAGAGCGCGGATCAAGGCACAGGCATCGGAGGAGCAGCGTCGCGCGATAGCCGATGTGCTGCTCGACAATTCGGGCTCGCAGGGCGAGCTCGTCGAGAAGGCGCGCGACCTCTGGTACAACCGGGTGCTCCCGCTGGCACACAACATTCGAGCCCGACAACCGGTCTCGCCGACACCAGAGCTGGTGCCCTTCAACCCGGACTGGTCCGACGATGCCGGCCGCATCATCAAGCGGATCCAAACCGCCTGTGGGTCAAAGGCACTGCGTGTCGATCACATCGGTTCAACCGCGGTCGAGGGCATGGACGCCAAGGATGTTGTCGACATCCAGATCACCGTCGAATCACTTGACGTCGCCGACGAAATCGCGGAGTCGCTGGCCAACGCCGGCTATCCGCGCAAGCCGCAAATCACGAGCGATGTAGCGCATTCTGACGATCCGACGTTGTGGCAGAAGCGGTTACATGGTGCGGCGGATCCGGGGCGACCCGCGAACGTCCATATCCGGGTGGACGGCTGGCCCAATCAGCGCTTCGCCCTGTTGTTCGTCGACTGGTTGAGAGCCAATCCCGGTGTGCGGCAGGAATATCTGAAGGCCAAACGCGCGGCGCTGGCAGCGCGGGACTACGCGGAAGCGAAGGAACCGTGGTTCCTCGACGCGTACGTCCGCGCGCTGACGTGGGCCGAGTCGACCGGGTGGCGACCCAGCTAGTCAGGCGGCTGGTGGCGGGCCAGGCGCGGCTGGCTCGGCCGGCTCGGCGGGTGCCGCGGCCGGGTTGGCGGGTGTGGCGGTTTCAGCGGGCACCGGGACGTCCAGCGAGGCACCGCACTGAATTGTCCCGTACAGCGGATCGTCCTTCGGCCTCAATAGTCGCGGCGCGATGAACTGATCGGCCTGGGCGACGATCTGATCGTCGACCAGGATCTCGCAGTGCAGGTTGGATCCGTAGGGCCACTCGATCGACAACTCCATGCCGGCCAGTTTGGGATCGGCGAGAACTGCGTTGACCTCAAATGTTTGGCCGGGCAGCATCGTCGGCTGGGCGCTGTTGACGTTCTCGTCGTCCATCTTGTAGGCGACCACCGCCCCACGAGATGTGCCGTCCGCACGAGCGCGGTAGATGACGTTGTGCAAGACCTGCTCGCCTGGAGGCGGCGCTACCTCGGTCTGGGGGCCGGGTTCCGGGTCGGCGACTGCGGTCGCCTGGCTTAACTGCGCACCGGCTACGACCACTGCGATTGCAGCGATAGCGAGCCATCCGCGCTTGGTCGAGCTCATGACTGCCGACATTACAACTCTCCCACCTGCGGAAGCACATCGTTGCGGGGCGGCCGCCGGTGATCGGCGTGGCCACGCCGGCCAGGACCTGCGGTTATTGCCATTACAAGATCATCGACGCGGCGCGGATAACCGTTACCCCAAGGGGGCGGCTGTCATGCCAGTTCGGCTCCGCGCCAGGTGAGGGCCATACCGTTGTCGGCAAGCCAGCGGTCGAGGTCGTAGTCGTGCCTGGACAGGCCGTCGATCGCGCTGACCGCCTTTTGCACCGCGTATTCGCCCGTTTCGGGCGTCAGCAGGCCGTGGCGGACGGCGGTCAGCAACTCGTCGACATCCAGAAGCTCCACCCCGATGCCTGTGCGGACGATCAGGTCGAGGTAGTGGTCCTCGGCGTGCCACGCGGTCGGCCCGGTCAGGTACCTACCGACGTCGAGGTAGAAGTCCTGCTCGAGTTCGTGGCCGGGATTGAAATGGAACACGGTTGCGCGTAACCCCAACGACGGCAGCAGCCAGCTCTCCATGTAGTGGAACTGGGCCCGGCCGGGGGTTGGTCTCGCCATATACAGGCCCCACGATTCGACGGTGTAGACGTCGACCGCCCGCACGATGCCCTTGGGATCGGTGTTGGTGCGGGCGACCAGGTCGAACTTTTCGTGCTTGGGAGCGTGGATATCGTCAGCATAGGCGGCAGGGCCGATCACTCCACTGCTCGACCGTGCCATGAAATCGCGGTGCGCAAGGTTGCCTCGAGTGCGCGGTGGACATCGCGCAGAGGCCGGATGTCTCGGCGGGCACGGCAGAGAAGAATCGCGCCTTCGATGCCGGCAACCACGAGAGTGGCCAATCGACGGGCATCGGTGCGGCTGACGCCGGCGTCGAGCAAAGCGCGCGCGATCATCTCCTGCCAGCGGGTGAAGGCGGCCGCCGCCGCCGCGGTTGCGGTCGACCCCGCGTCGGCCTCGGCCGCGACAGCAATGATCGGGCAACCAGCTCGAAAGTTGCTGTCCTCGAGCACCTCTCGCCATGCGTCCACAAAGATGCCGAGGGCGGCGACCGGGTGACCGCTCCTGGCGGCCCGCTCGATCCGCCTCTCCATCACTGCTGCGGCCCACTCCACCGTGTCTGCCGCGAGTTGTTCCTTGCCGCCTGGGAAGTGGTGGTAGATGGAACCGCGCGGCGCGCCGCTGTGCTCGATCACGTCGCGAAAGCCGGTGCCGCTGTAGCCGTGCTCTCTGAAGAGCAAAGCGGCGCTTTGGATCATCCGATTGCGGCTATCACTGGTTATGACGATCATCATAGTTTAGTCTCGGGACTATGCCAAGTGTCATAGTCGAACAACGGAGCAACGTCCTGCATATTGGGCTCAACCGGCCCGCGAAGCGAAACGCCTTCAACGTCGAAATGCTGGAGGACCTCGGCCGCGCATACGAACGCCTGGAGCGTGACGACGGCCTGCGCGCTGGCGTCCTGTACGCGCACGGCGACAACTTCACCGCCGGACTTGATCTCGCCGAAGTCGGACCCGGACTCGCCCAAGGGTCGTTGGACTGGCCCGCCGATGCCCGCAACCCCTGGCGCAACGACGGTCAACCGTGGAGCAAGCCCGTCATCGCCGCCGTCCACGGTGTGTGTATGACAGCTGGCATCGAGCTCTTGCTGGCAGCAGATATCCGGATCGCGAGTGCGGACGCACGCTTCGCCCAGCTCGAGGTCCAGCGGGGCATTTACCCCTTCGGCGGGGCCACCACCCGGCTGCCACGCGAGGCAGGCTGGGGAAACACCATGCGCTGGCTGCTTACGGGTGACGAATTCGATGCGGCCGAGGCGCTGCGAATTGGCCTCGTCCAGGAGGTCGTCGAGCCGGGCGACCAGCTCGACCGCGCCGCTGAGCTGGCAGAACGCATCGCCACGCGGTCGGCTCCACTGGCGGTAGGCACCGCGCTTGCTGCTGCGCAACGAGCCAATCGCGACGGTGAGCGCGCCGCCGAGGATCGCTTCGTCGACGACGTCGTCTCGTTGTTCAACACGAAGGACGGGGCGGAAGGGGTTCTGTCATTCCTGGAGCGGCGCCCCGCGCGGTTCGTCGGGGCGTAGCGACCGGGAACAGCCGATGTCGGTGGCGGGTTCTACCCTGGTGAACATGGCTTTCGCTACCGAACACCCCGTGCTTGCGCACTCGGAGTACCGCGCCGTCGACGAGATCGTCCGGGTCGGCGGTCGCTTCGAGGTGGTCAGCGAGCACGAGCCCGCCGGTGATCAGCCCGCCGCCATCGAGGACCTTCAGCGCCGGATCGCGGCGGGGGAACGCGACATCGTGCTGCTGGGGGCCACCGGCACCGGCAAGTCTGCGACCACTGCGTGGCTCATCGAGCGGTTGCAGCGGCCCACCCTGGTGATGGCCCCCAACAAGACGCTGGCCGCGCAGCTCGCCAACGAGCTTCGAGAGATGTTGCCGAACAACGCGGTTGAGTACTTCGTCTCGTACTACGACTACTACCAGCCCGAGGCGTACATCGCCCAGACCGACACCTACATCGAGAAGGACAGCTCGATCAACGACGACGTGGAGCGGTTGCGTCACTCGGCGACGTCGAGCCTGCTGTCCCGACGCGACGTGGTCGTGGTCGCGTCGGTGTCCTGCATCTATGGCCTGGGTACGCCGCAGTCCTACCTGGACCGATCTGTCGAGTTGAACGTCGGCGACGAGGTGCCTCGGGACGGGCTGCTGCGGCTCCTGGTCGACGTGCAGTACAGCCGCAACGACATGGCGTTCACCCGTGGTTCGTTCCGGGTCCGCGGTGACACCGTCGAGATCATCCCGTCGTATGAGGAACTCGCCGTGCGCATCGAGTACTTCGGCGACGAGATCGAGGCGCTCTACTACATGCACCCGTTGACGGGCGACGTCGTGCGCAAGGTCGACTCGCTTCGAGTATTCCCGGCCACCCATTACGTTGCGGGCCCGGAGCGGATGGCTCACGCGATCTCGACCATCGAGGCCGAACTCGAGCAGCGGCTGTCCGAGCTGGAAGGCCAGGGCAAGCTGCTGGAGGCGCAGCGGCTGCGGATGCGGACCAACTACGACGTCGAGATGATGCGCCAGGTCGGGTTCTGCTCGGGTATCGAGAACTACTCGCGGCACATCGACGCCCGGCCCGCCGGTTCCGCACCGGCCACGCTGTTGGACTACTTCCCGGAGGACTTCCTTCTCGTCATCGACGAGTCGCACGTGACGGTGCCGCAGATCGGCGGCATGTACGAGGGCGACATCTCCCGCAAGCGCAACCTGGTCGACTTCGGGTTCCGGCTGCCGTCGGCCATCGACAACCGCCCGCTGACGTGGGAAGAGTTCGCCGACCGGATCGGGCAGACGGTGTATCTGTCGGCGACCCCGGGACCGTACGAGCTCAGCCAGACCGGGGGTGAGTTCGTCGAGCAGGTGATCCGCCCCACCGGCTTGGTGGACCCGCAGGTCGTCGTCAAGCCGACCAAGGGGCAGATCGACGATCTGATCGGCGAGATCCGTAAGCGCACCGAGCGCGACGAGCGGGTCTTGGTCACCACGCTGACCAAGAAGATGGCAGAGGATCTCACCGACTATCTGCTGGACATGGGTATCCGGGTGCGCTACCTGCACTCCGAGGTCGACACGCTGCGCCGCGTGGAGCTGCTGCGGCAGCTACGGCTCGGTGAATACGACGTGCTGGTCGGCATCAACCTGCTTCGCGAGGGCCTCGACCTCCCCGAGGTGTCGCTGGTGTCGATCCTCGACGCCGACAAGGAAGGGTTCCTGCGATCGACCCGCAGTCTGATCCAGACCATCGGCCGTGCTGCCCGAAACGTGTCGGGTGAGGTGCACATGTACGCCGATAAGATCACCGACTCGATGCGGGAAGCAATCGACGAGACGGACCGTCGCAGGGCCAAACAGGTCGCCTACAACGAGGCCAATGGCATCGATCCAAAACCGTTGCGCAAGAAGATCGCCGACATTCTCGACCAGGTCTACCGGGAGGCCGACGACACCGAGGCCGTCGAGATCGGCGGGTCGGGCCGCAACGCGTCCCGCGGCCGTAGAGCCCAGGGTGAGCCCGGTCGGGCAGTCAGCGCCGGCATCATCGAGGGCCGCGACACCTCGAACATGCCGCGCGCCGAGCTTGCCGACCTGATCAAGGATCTGACAGCGCAGATGATGGCCGCCGCACGGGATCTGCAGTTCGAATTGGCGGCGCGGATCCGCGACGAGATCCACGACCTGAAGAAGGAACTGCGCGGCATGGACGCCGCGGGTCTGAAGTGACCGTGCCGGGCTTGACCTCAACGGCGGTTGAGCTCATAACGTGAGCGGTGTGACCGACACCGCGACGATTACCACGGGCAGCTGGCGCGAGCTGCTGGGCCCCAAAACCCTGGGGGCCTCCACCGTGCTCGCGGGCGGTGTGGCGCTGTATGCCACGAACGAGTTCCTCACGATCAGCCTGATGCCCAGTGCGGTCGCAGAGATAGGCGGTCAACGGTTCTACGCATGGGTGACGACGGTGTACCTGGTCGCGTCTGTGGTGGCGGCGACCACCGTCCATGCAACGCTGACTCGGCTGGGGCCGCGGTGGTCATATCTGTTGGGCCTGAGCGTGTTCGGGGTGGGCAGCTTGGCATGTGCTGTGGCGCCGACCATGGAGATCATGTTGGTGGGCCGCACGGTGCAGGGCGCGGCTGGCGGCCTGCTCGCGGGTCTCGGGTACGCCGTCATCAACACGGCGCTGCCCCCTTCGCTGTGGACCAAGGCGTCGGCGTTGGTGTCGGCGATGTGGGGAGTCGGCACACTGGTAGGCCCTGCGGCTGGTGGCCTGTTCGCCCAATTCAGTTCGTGGCGTTGGGCATTCGGCGTGCTGGTGATCCTGACGGTCGCCATGGCAGTGCTGGTGCCGATCGTGCTGCCTGCGCGGGGGGACGCCGAGCGGGACGACTCGGTCCGCATATCGGTCCCGGTGTGGTCTCTGCTTTTGCTTGGCGCGGCTGCGCTGTCCGTCAGCGTGGCGGGCATTCCGCACGACGTCCGGGGGACAGCCGCGTTGTTGGCACTGGGCGCCGCGCTTGTCGCGGTGTTCGTGTACGTCGACAGGCGGCTACCCTCGGCGGTGCTGCCGCCCAGCACGTTCGGGTCGGGCCCGTTGAAGTGGATCTACCTCACGCTGGGCGTGCTGATGGCAGCCACGATGGTCGATATGTACGTCCCGTTGTTCGGCCAGCGGCTGGCGCACCTGACGCCCGTCGCCGCTGGGTTTCTTGGTGCCGGGCTGGCGATCGGCTGGACTGTCGGTGAGATAAGCAGCGCCTCATTGCGGCGCAGCCGGGTGATCGGTTGGATCGTCGCCGTCGCGCCGCTGGTGATGGCCACCGGGCTGGCAATCGCGGCGCTCACCCAGTTCGAGGATGCATCGGTCTGGCTGGTCGCGATGTGGGCGGTGTCGCTGCTGATCACCGGCACCGGTGTGGGTATCGCGTGGCCGCACCTGTCGGCGTGGGCGATGAGCTGCGTCGACGATCCCGCAGAGGGCCCGGCGGCGGCCGCGGCCATCAACACCGTCCAATTGATCTGCGGCGCCTTCGGCGCAGGACTGGCGGGCGTCGTGGTCAACTTGACCGATTCGGGCGACGCGACTCCGGCGCGCTGGGCGTTCGCATTCTTTTCCCTACTGGCCGCCGCTGGTGCGATCGCGTCGTTCCGGGTGCGGGCCGGATCTGAATCCGGTCCTCGGGCAGCCTGAACGCGACTAGCGCTGCGGCGGCTCCGACTAGGACGACAAGCGCAAGCGCCCGTAGCGACTCGGCGTCGAATTCGTAATAGCTGAGTGGGACCAGCACGACCACCACTGCGAGGGTCGGCATCCACAGCTGCAGCGCCATGGCCGCTTCGCTCCCGCCCGGCAGGCGCGAGTTCGCCTCTGCAGCAATCACATACACCGAAAGCAACAACAATTCCGCGACGTAGGCAAGTTTGCCCCCAAAGCCGCCCCAACCGGTGGTCATGACGATGTTCAGCATCGACGCCACCACTACAACGCCAACCGTGACGGCTCCGACGGGCGGTTGCCGAGATATCTGTCGCATCAACCGAGCCGCGACCCGCACGGCCGCCAGCGTGAGCGCGAGCAGAGCGGCGGATCCCAGTCCCAGCGAACCCATCGCCAGCCAAATGTGCCCGGTCTCGGCGAGATTCGAAGCCAGGAGCATCATCTGCGATTCGTCGAAAGCCAGGCCGGCGGAACCGGACGCGAGCGCGACGGCCACCCACCCGACGGCCGCACACAGTGCGATCAGGGCCATCGCGGAACCGAGCGGTCGGCTGACGGAACTCACTCGAGAATTCAGTGTGGTGACCGCCTCGACTCCAAGCAACGTCAGCCCGAGTCCGATGAGCATCGTCGCCGTGCCAGACCCCGATTCCGGCGCCTCTCCGGCGGTCGAGGACGGAAATGTTCCTGACGCGACGCGGGCGATCGCGGAAAGGGCAATGAAGAAGTACACCAGCACCCCGGTGACCGCTAAAATGGCTGCGATCGACACCAGTAATCTGGTGCGGCAGAAGTGGGTAAGCGCCGCGGCGAGGACCACCGCGGCGATCGCCCACACTGGCAACCACCAACTCGTGATCGCCGATTCGACGTCTTGGACGAACAGCATTGTCACGGCAAACCCGAACCCTCTGGCGAAACCAGCGACCAAAAGCAGGTATCCCAGGAGTTGCAGCAGTCCCGTGAACAACCCGATGCGTACCCCAAGCACTTTGGCCATTAGGTCGGACGTCGATCCGGCCGATGGTGCGTGGCGATGCAGCCGGCCGAACGCCCAGATCATCGGCGCCAGCGCGACGACGGCCGCGACCGCGCCGGGCCCCTTGGTGGCAGCGATGCCTCCGGCCGCAAGCGATAGGCCGGTCGCCTGCCAGGTTCGCAAATCCGTTGCCAGGCGGTCATCTTCGACCATCTGGCCATCTTCCGAAAAATTCTTCGGCATTGATTCAAGGGTGCCACGACCGCGCGGGTTGCGTCTAGGGGAGTCCGCGTCTTCGTCAGAACACGGGTAGCAGGCGCCGCAGAATCACCGCCGAGGATGCGGCGGCCTGATCGACGAACGTGGTGAAGTCGAAGAGTGCGTTGCCGCCTGCGAGATCCGACAGCGCGCGAATGACCAGCCAAGGGATGCCGAACGCCTCGCACACTTGCGCGACGGCGCCGCCTTCCATCTCGATCGCCTGCCCGCCCAGCTCCCGCCGCAGCCGATCGCGCGTGGCTTCGCAGTTCAGGTACTGATCGCCGGACAGCACTGTGCCGTAGACGATTTGGCCGGGAACCGAGATTCCCGCCAGCCGCTCCTTGACGCGGGCGAGCAGTTCGGTGTCGGCCGGGTAGCCAAGTCGATCGGTGGGATTGATGATCGGCGCGTGGCCTGGCTGATACGTGCGCACGCGCTGGTCCTCGAGTACGCCCGCATCGTGCTGAATCACGAGGTCGGCGATGACGACGTCGCCGATCGACAGTGTCGGGTCCAGACCGCCGGCCACACCGGAGAAAACGACTGTGCGGCAACCGAATCGGTCAGCGAGCAGTGCGGTGACGAGCGCGGCGTTGACCTTGCCCATTCCAGAGCCGGCCAGCACCACGTGATGACCGTCGATCGTGCCGGTGTCGAAGACCGTGTGCGCGGCTTCCTCGCTGCGGGAGTCGGCGAGTGCCGCACGGAGGTGGGCGAGTTCCTGCGGGATCGCGCAGATCAATCCGATGGTCACTAGTCGGAGTCGTCGTCCAGTTGGCGGATCGCCGTCACGCCGTCGATGCCTGCCAGCACCGTCGGTGCGGTGAGGATCCCCCTGCCCGACAATGTCAGCAGCACGCCGGAGTTCCCCGCGCCGATGTGTTCTCCAGCGGCGTCGGCGGCGAGGTCGGTGAGCTGCCACTGGCGCCGGTCGCAGGCCTGCAGCAGTTTACTCATTACGCCGCGGCCCTCTTGGTAGGTGACGTGCATGGTGACGGACCCGCTCAACCGGGCGGACAGTCGTTTAGCCAGCGGCATGAAGCCCAAGATGATGAGGAAGTGCATCGCGGTCACCGTGATGGCGAGCAGCAGCAGGCCGGCCCCGGCCGCCATGCCGATGGCTGCGGATTCCCACACGGCGGCAGCGGTGGTCAGCCCGTGCACCGAACCGCGGCGGAAGATGATGATGCCCGCACCGAGAAACCCGATGCCCGAAACGATTTGGGCTGCAACACGTGATGGGTCGACGACGACGAGGCCGTCCTGCAGCACGTCGTTGAAGCCGTACTTGCTGACGAGCAGGATCAGCGCGGCCGCCGTGCCGACGATCGTCTGTGTGCGCACCCCGGCGCTCTTGCCCTGGATCTCGCGCTCGAGACCGATCAACGAAGTCAGGCCGAAGGCGACGAAGAGCTCGATGATCTGACGTGTGCCCTGCCCAGGGCCGCCGAAGAACGGCGGATCGGCCAGCCAGAGTTGCATGCCAACAAATTAACCCGACGATCGGTTCGGCGATGACTTTCGCTGCGCCGCGAAGTCCTTTTATCGAGGCCCACTTGTTAGGAGAAACCCATGCCCACATCTCCCACCGCATTTCCGGATGTCGCCACGCGTGAGGATTGGATGGCCGCCCGAAAGAAACTGCTGGCGCGCGAACGCGAGGTCACGCACCTGCGCGACGCGGTGAACGCAGAGCGGCGCCGGCTGCCGATGGTGAAGGTAGAGAAGGACTACGTGTTCGAGGGCGCCGGCGGCGAGGTCCGGTTGCGCGACATGTTCGAGGACCGCACGCAGCTCTACATCCACCACTTCATGTGGATCGACGCGATCGACGAGGGCTGTCCGAGCTGCACGGCAGCCGCGGACATGACGTTTACGCAGAAGGACCGGGCGCTGCTGAACGCCAAGGGCGTCACGTTCGCCTGCGTGTCGCGCGCGCCGTACGCCAGCATCGCGCGGTATCGCGACCAGCACGGTTGGACGTTCCCGTGGTACTCATCGTGCGACAACGACTTCACCTACGACTATCACGCCACATTGGACCCAGACCGGCTGCCGCTCGAGTACAACTACAAGTCGCTCGACGAGCTGCGCGCCGACGGTTGGAGCGACGACGACCTGCGCGGCGACGTCCCTGGTGCGAGCGTCTTCCTGCGCCGCGGTGATGACGTGTTCCACACCTATTCGGCCTATGCGCGCGGCCTCGACCATTCTGCGGTCGGATATCCGTTCCTCGACCTGACGCCGTACGGCCGTCAGGAGCCGTGGGAGGACTCACCAGCCGGGTGGCCGCAAGGAGGCATCGCGGCCGGAATGCCGCTGGTCGGGTAAGCGATCACGGCGAGCCAAACGCTGGTCAGGTGCCTGCCGCCCTGGCAGTGTCAACACCCAACGCGGGTGTGGCTGAATGGCTAGGCACCGGCCTGCAAAGCCGTTTATGCGGGTTCGAATCCCGTCACTCGCTCGCATCGAATTAGTAGCTCATAGCATGTTTCGCAGACATGCCGGGGAGCGGCAGGAGCGTTGTCTCCGTAGCGCGGCCGCAAAGGGCCCGGCTTCGTAATCGCCGGAAAGCCAAGTACCGCACCTCACGCGGAAGGGTTTCCTGTCCGCTGGGTATGGCTCCGCGTACCTGCTTCGGGCGACGGATATCAGCTAGTACCCGATGATTTGTATGAGTTCGAACTCGTGATCAAACGGAACGTGCGCGGGCACATTGTGCGCCCGCGTCCCGTCTCTCAGAGCCGTAACACGCAGCAGCACCGATACACCCGGTGAGTCGCCCTCCGTCACCTGCTGGACCTTGAGGATTTTCGCCGGAGCTTTCACACCGCCATCTGGTCCGAAATTGACGACGAACTTGCCGACATGCTCAGCGGTTAGGTCACGCGCTTTGATCTTGGCAACCGACAGTATCGTTCCGGTTTCAAGGCCCCTGCGGACATCGGGTTGCTGTTCTTGGCTGTCTTCGGCCATATCGACATCGTCCCAGTCATCAACAGTGAGGCTACGAAAGGCACGCCGAGCGCTTGAAAGCTGACCAGCCTTAGCGGTGTGCGCAAACGCGCTGTCTTGCGGTACGGGCGCGGTACAGGCTAAGCGTCCTATCGCTATTTACGTTTGTGACCACGGCGTTCTGAGTACTCAGGTCGCACCGAGGCGGTGGGTCCAACGATGGAGGCGAGGGTGGCCGGGCTGGCAACGCCGCCGGCGGTGACGGCGGAAACCGAAGCAGCAGCGACGGCAATGCGGGGAAACCGGACTAGCGACACGTTGCCTAATAGCCGTGCAGGGCTGCGGCCGCTCACCTACGTTGGGCATCGATGATGGAGCAACCACCTCTTCGATCCGTGGATTCGACAGTTCAGCGCGACGCGCTCGCCAGGCGGCTGTATCGCCGATCGATCGTCAAGGGAGAGATCACGCTGCCCGCGGCGCCGGGCATGATCGATGAGTACGTGTCGATGTGCGAGACGCTGTTCGCAGGCGTTGGCAGAAGGTTCACGACCGAACAGCTCGCTCAGGTCAGGAGTGTGTTGGAGGGTCAGCTGGCAGAGGCCTATGCGAACTCACCACGGTCGAACATCGTGATCACCTTCGACGCGCCCGTCGGCACCGTGCTCAACTACCACGTCAGGGCCGAATGGTGGTCGGTCGAGGGCGCCTACGAGAACTGGATTAGCACCCGCAAGCCGCCACTGTTTGGCACCGAACCGGATGCCCGCGTGTGGAATTTGGCGACCCAAGCCGCCGATGCCAGGAGCTATCCGGTGCTCGATATCGGCGGAGGGACAGGACGCAATACCCTGGCCTTGGCGCGACGTGGGCATCCGGTCGATGTCGTGGAGATGACCCCGAAGTTCGCCGACATCATCCGCGCCGACGTCCAAAAGGAGTCACTGGACGTGCACGTGATCGAGCGTGACGTCTTCTCCACCAACGATGATCTGCGGCGGGACTATCAAATCATCCTGCTCTCCGAGGTGGTCTCCGATTTCCGGTCGGCGCAGCAGCTGCGCGCGGTGTTCGAGTTGGCGACCCAGTGCCTGACCGGCGGCGGCCGTCTGGTGTTCAACATCTTCCTCCCGAAGGCTGGATACACACCCGACGCCGGTGCTATTGAACTCGGACAGCAGTGTTACACAACCATTTTCACGCATCAGGAGCTGTCGGCTGCCGCGTCGGGGTTGCCTCTGCTGCTCGTTTCCGACGATTCGGTGTACGAGTACGAGAAGGCGCACCTGCCCGAAGGGGCGTGGCCGCAGACCAGTTGGTACGCCGACTGGGTAAGCGGCCGCGACGTGTTCGATCTGCCGCGTGAGGAATCTCCCATCGAGATGCGTTGGCTGGTATTCCAGAAACCGGCTTGGTAGCGAGTCGCCGATTGGGCGTTAGCATCTGCGGGTGGCCAAACTCGAGCTATCCCGCGAGCTATCACTGAGTCCCGAGGATGCGTGGGCGCATGCATCGAACCTGTCGGAACTGGGCGATTGGTTGGTGATGCACCAAGGGTGGCGTGGCCAGCTCCCTGAGCAACTAGCCTCTGGAGCGACCATCGTCGGCGTGGCCGGTGCCAAGGGGTTACGGAACCGGGTCACCTGGACCGTGCGGAAGGTCGAGCCGCCGCGGCTGCTCGAATTGACGGGCGACGGTGTCGGCGGCACCAAGTACGCGCTGAGCATGACGGTCGCTCCGACAGCGTCGGGTTGCAAGTTCACGGTCAAGATCGATCTGGGCGGCAGGCCGCTGTTCGGGCCGATCGGGGCGGCCGCCGCGCGGGCCGTCAAAGGTGACATCGAACGATCGATCGAGCGTTTCGAGGCCCTGTACAGCTGATATGTAGGCGTGGTCTGTCAATAGGCAGGTGAAAGCCGCCCCGGTTTGATGCCGGGGCGGCTTTCGTTTGATCGGTGTCAGTCGGTGCGGCGGCGGTCGTTGGTCAACGACGGTGGTGTCAGACTGATATGCGCGGGTTGGGTACCGCAAGACGATGGTTCGGCGCGAACGGTGGCTGCTCTCTAGGGACGGGCGTCACACCAGCACTCGATGAATGCCGTTGTGGCTCATAGCTGTAACGCAGATCCAGTTCGCTTACCTCGCCGCCGACCGGCCGACGCCGATCAAGCCTGTGTGGTGGCCGGTTAGTTCAGGGTGGCCAGTGACCAGCACCAGCCAGCAAGCTCGCGGGCGACCGCGACATTGGCCACTACGTGATGCTTCTTGCGTTCGTTGAAACGGCACCATTGCTGGTGCAGGCGGCGGTTACCGGCGTGCCCGCGAGCCTTCAGGGCGGGCTCGACCTTGGCCCAGCGGGCTCGCATCGTCGGACCGGGATTGCGATAGGCGGCCCGGTGGTGCCAGGCCGCCTCGATCAACAATCGGCGTACGTGAGCATTGCCGGCTTTGGTGATCGAGCCCTGAACCCGCGAGGTGCCCGAGGAGTACTCGGTAGGAACCAGGCCGACATAGGCGCCGATCGAGGACCCGGTGAACCGGGTCCAATCCCCGATCTCCACCGACAGCGCCAATCCGGTGTATGCCGAGATCCCGCGCAGACAGCCCAGCCGGTCGACCGTGTCAGCCCACCGCGGCGAGGCCGCGATCGTGACGATCTGTTCATCGAGGCGGTCCCGAGCCGCGGTCGCCGATAACACGGCGTCGAAGTGATGCTCGAAGGCTGCCGTGGTGTGGGAATCATCGAAACGTTGTCGACGCAGCCAGGTTTCGTGCACCCCATTCCAGGCCTGCCCACCCGAATACACCCGGCCGTGGCGCAGCAGCAGTTTGGACAACCGGTGCCGAACCCGCATCAGATCCGCGCGGGCATCCTCACGAGCCCGGACCAGATCGCGCACCGCCTCCACGTCGGCCTCGGGCACGGTCACCGCGGTGATCTCACCCAGGCGTAGCAGCCGGCTCAGATGCGCGGCATCACGGGCATCGGTCTTGACCCGATCCCCGCTGGGGCGGATCAACTTCGACGGCGCAGCGACCACGCAGTCGATTTCGGCAGCAGCCAACGCCCGCGCCAGACCGAACCCCGTCGGCCCGGCCTCATAGGCCACCCGCACCGGGCCGCGCAGGCGATGCAACCAGTCCAGGATCTCGCCGTGATCTGGGCTGAAGTACCCCAGGTTTTGTTCCGATCTTCATAGGAGGATTGGAAGCTATGCCCCGTCAGTATTCGCCGGAGTTTCGGCAACGTGCGTTGCGGTTGTTGGACACCGTGATGGAAGCCTCGGAAATTTCTGAGTTCGAGGCCATCAAGTCCGTAGCGAGCAAACTCGGTATCTCGGAGGAATCGGTGCGCCGGTGGCGCCGCAAGGCCCAAGTTGATGCCGGGGAGCGTCTCGGTATGACCACTTCTGAACATGCCGAGATCCGCAAGCTCAAGCGTGAAGTCGCCGAATTACGCAGAGCCAATGAAGTTTTGAAGTCTGCGTCTGCGTTTTTTGCAGCGGAGCTCGACCGTCCCGCGACGAAATGATCGCCTACATCGATGCGCATCGTGATCAGTTCGGAGTCGAGCTCATATGCCGTGTCTTGCGGGCAGCTATCCCCAAGTTCTTGACCTCACGCGGCTACCGGGCCGCCCGTAGCAGACCGCCGTCAGACCGCGAGATCCGTGACGAGCAGCTGATCGCCGACCTGCGCACGGTGCACCAGAGGAATTTTTCGGTGTATGGCGTCAAGAAGATGCACGCGGCCATGCGACGCCAGGGCTGGCAGGTGGGGCGAGAGCAGACCCGCCGGCTGATGCGCAAGGCCGGCCTGCGCGGGGTGCAGCGCGGCAAGCCGGTGTTCACCACCGTCAGCGACCCCGCCGACGAGCGGCCCGCCGACTTGGTCAACCGCCAGTTCGAGACCGCGGCGCCCAACCGGTTGTGGGTCGCCGACATTACCTACGTACGCACCTGGCAGGGGTTCTGCTACACCGCGTTCGTCACCGACGCCTGCAGCCGCAAGATCGTCGGCTGGGCAGTCGCGGCGACAATGCGCACCGAGGATCTGCCGTTAGAGGCTTTCAATCACGCTGTGTGGCAGTCGAACTCGGACCTATCCGAGTTGGTGCATCATTCCGACCGCGGATCGCAATACCTATCGCTGACCTATACCGATCGGCTGGCCGAACTCGGAATCGCTCCCTCGGTCGGGTCGCGCGGCGATAGTTATGACAACGCCCTCGCCGAGGCGGTCAACGCCGCCTACAAGACCGAGCTGATTCACCGCGTTCGACCGTGGCGGTGCATCGACGACGTCGAACTGGCGACCGCCGAATGGGTGGCCTGGTACAACCAGGAACGCCTGCACGAAGCCCTCGGCTACGTCCCACCCGCCGAGTACGAGGCCGCCCTCACCGGCGCCTCACACCCCGCGAGCCAGCCAAACCCGGCCCTCGCACCCACATAGGAACAAAACCTGGGGTAGTTCATCCCCCCGCCGAGTACGAGGCCGCCCTCACCGGCGCCTCACACCCCGCGAGCCAGCCAAACCCGGCCCTCGCACCCACATAGGAACAAAACCTGGGGTAGTTCAGGCACAAGCACAACCGTGCCCGCTCGACCCGACCCGTCTCTTCATCCACAGCATGCGCAACCACCGAAAGCGCATGCACATCCAACCCGACACTCGTACCGTTGAAACTCACCGGAGGCCTCCTGATCTGCAACTGTGGCTCTACCAGTGCGAGTGTTCACTCGATACCGGCAACCCACGTCCGATTGCAGCCCGAGGCCTTCGGCCTCAAGTCGCCTCCATACCGTCTAGGAGTGTCCTGAATTAGTGGAGTTTTGGGGCGGGGCGCCTCAAGGCGCTCGTTGGCGCGAGTGAGAGCCAGACCTTGCGGTCGGCACGGAGGTCGCCCCGCCGAATCTCAGCGTTGCAGTCCACTGATGGTGGATGCAAGCTTCCGCGCTGTTGGTTAGGCGATAGCCCAATTAGTGCCGGTGTGGTCGAGTCCCAGGGCGATCAAGCGGCGTAGGTTGACCGCGGCGACGCGGTGGTGCAGCCACCAGTCGTTTTTCGTGGTTCCGCGGTAGCGCAGTTTGCGGTTGCCGCGCACGATCCAGGCGATGCTGCGTTCGACCATCGGTCGGTGTTGTCGGTAAACCGTTTGGAATTCTGGTGTTTCGGCTTGTCGGCGGGCGGCGTACAGCACCGAATCATGCTCGTGCAAAGTGAGATGTCGGCCGTTTTTTGCGGTGGTGCAGCGGGCCCGCAACGGGCAGTCGCGGCAGCGGCTTCTGAAGGCAGCTCCACGCGATCGGGTGATCGCCACGGTGTGCCCGGCCGGGCAGGTGACCGTGCCGGCCGGTTCGTTGACGAGGAAGTCATCGCGGGTGAATCCGCCCTCGATGGCAGTGCGCAGCGGGACCGGTTTGATGACCGCGCTATATCCGGCATCGGCCAGGGCGACACGGGCCTCGGCGGCCCCGTAGGCCGAATCACCGAGCACCTCCATGCCAGGGTCCTCGGCGGCGAGCAATTCCAACCCGACGACGGCTTCGTGGTTCTCGGTGCCGCTGGCTTGGCGCAGCGCGCAGTTGGTGATGATGCCGGTGTCGGGCTCGATCGCGATGTGGGCTTTGAATCCGTCCTGACGGTGATGCACGGTCTTGTGCACGTGGCGGGTGTCGGGATCGACAGTGGAGATCACCCGATCGGCGGCGACCTGTCGGGCGATACGCCAGTGACCGTCAGTGCCATCAGAACCCTCGACCGGTTCCACGTCCTGGCCAGCGACCAGCGCCAGCAGCGCCACCGCCTCGGCCGCGCGCGGGCCCAGGTCCTGCTCGGGCAGGTGCCCCAACAGTCGATGGGCATCGCCGACAAGCGCATCGACGAGCCCGTTACGCGCGTCGCGATCATCCCAAGCGATCGCGGGCTTGCCCGGGTCGTCGTAGTCATGGGCACGGCACTGCTCGGCGATCACCTGCGCCGCGTCGGGGACCTCGCGGCGCACCCGGCGGATCGCGCCGATCAACTGCGTGACGGTGTCCTGGGTGGCCACCGCGTCATCGAGCACCGTGGAATCCAGCGCGCGCCGGGTCTTACCCGCCAACGCCCCCGTCGCAGCCACCACCGCCTTGACCGCATCAAAGATCCGGTTCGGGGAATCTGAGGCCGCCAACCGCCGCCGCCAGTACGTCAACGTCGTCGCGTGAAACGCCCCCGCCGTGACCGCCAACCCGCACGCCGTCTTCCACCGCAGATCAAACGTGACCGCATCGACGGTCTCGCTGTCGGAGAGCCCGTGCAACGCCTGCAACGTGATCACCGCAGCCATCACATCGGCCGGGACACTGGGCCGGCCCCGACCCGTTGGGAACAGATCCGCGAACATCTCATCGAAAAACAACTCCCGCCGATGCGCAGCCAGGAACCCAAACACGCTGCCCGCCTTGAGAAGATGACCCGCTACTGACTCAGCATCCAGCAGCTCACACTGACTCTCTGATCGACCCTGCACCCCAAAATCATCCCAAAAACCACCGATCAACCAGCAGACCGCCACGCGGCATTATTCAGGACACTCCTAGAGGGTCAGCGCCGCGAAGATCTCGCGGTAGTACAGGTGCGCCATGAAATGTCCGCCTTCGCGAAGATTCAAGGTGGCGTTGGGGATTCGCGAGGCGAGGCGGTGTGGCCAGCTGGGGTTGACGAGTTCGTCGCGCGTGCCCGCCCACACATCGACTGCCACCGCGAGCTCCTCGGGTGCAAAGCCCCAGGGCCGCATCCAGGCCCGATACTCCTCGACAGCACCCGATGGCTGCCTCGTCGCCTCTTGTGACATCCTGGCGAACGCGTCGAACCCTTCGTCGAGGATCACCGCACCGTCGGCCGGTCCCAGTTCACGGGCGCCCATCCGCCCGTACCACCTCGGCGCGACGCCCGCTGCGAAGTGCATCACCCGGAACCACTGTGCCGCGAGCCGTGGCGCCCGCAGTGACGTCCGGGTCAGGTACCGGTCCATGGCAGGCAGTTCGTCGAAAACTCCTTGCTCGGTCAGCGGCAGCGCGCCTGCGATGATGGCGACCCGCGTGACCCGGTGGTGCAGCGCATGACCCACCGCGGCCGCGTACTGTCCGCCCATCGACCAGCCCATCACGGCGAAACGCTCGACGTCGATTTGATCGAGCAGTTCTGCGACGTCGCGCGCCCAGTCAAGGATGGTGCGGCCCGGCTGCGGATCCGACAGCCCGATGCCCGGCCGGTCGGGGGAGATAAGCCTGACACCGGCCTCGGCCGCAACGGCGTCCGCGGCGGCCACGTCGAGGCGGCAGGCGAGACCACCGTGCGCATTGACGATTGGAAACCCGTCGCTGGTCCCGTACTGCGCAAAGCCCATCGACCGTCCGTCGCGCATCCGGACGACATGATCAACAGCGACCTGCATCTCGCAGATCATGTCCTACGTTTGAGCCGCCCGGCGGCGAACCGTAGATCCGATACCAGTGCGTTGAACGCCTTCTCGCGATCCTCCGGCGGCCCGCGCAGCACCGACGAAGGGTGTGCCGACACCACCACGTCCGGGTCGAAGTCGATCTCCGCGGACGCCGGCAAGAGAAGCGCCTCCCCGCGGTGCGCTGTTAGCCGGAAGGCATTGCCCATCAATGACTTTGCAGCTGTGGCACCCAACAGGACAATCACCTCGGGCCGAACCGACATCATTTCGGCAAACAGCCACGGCCGGCAGGCCACCACCTCCGTGCGGCTCGGTGTTTTGTGGATTCGCCGCTTGCCGCGCTCGGGGAGGGAGAATTTGAAGTGCTTGACCGCGTTGGTGACGTACAGCCGGTCGCGGTCGACGTCGGCAGCGGCGAGCGCCTTGTCAAGCAGTTTGCCTGCCGGTCCAACGAACGGCGCGCCGGCCCTGTCCTCCTGGTCGCCGGGTTGTTCGCCGACCATCATGATGTCGGCGCCCTGCGGACCGTCTCCGAACACGGTTTGAGTGGCGTTCAGGTAAAGGTCACAACCCTTGCAACTCTGGGCGGCCGTCGAGAGCTCCTCCAGGTCGTGCGTGTCCGGGACAAAGTCCGCGGCGTCTTGCGCAGCCATGGATTGTGGTTACCCGTTAACGCGTCGACCTCACCACCTGCGCGAAGCTGAACTGCCAACGCTCGACGATATGGAAACCGAGCCGCTGCGGCACCTGGTACGCAGGCGCCCGCTTCAGCCGAGGTCCCGGATCCAGAGCCGGTCCACTCTGACGCTCGGGCACCTCGGGGTCACGCTCCGAAACCGTCCACAACACCGTGCAGTGCCGGACCTGGTCGACGACGCCCCAGATTCCAAGGTGCGCGTCCCACAAACGGTTACGTTGCGGGGCGCGTATCCCGCGGCCAGGGTCGACGAGCTTCTCGTACGCCGCGGGCCTGGCCGCGGTCAACGGCCTGATCGGCCCGGGCTTCCACGTCGTCGTGTTGTCCAGGATCAGGCAGTCGCCGGGGGAGGCGTGCGCGGTGATGACGTCGGCGACCTGGCTGAAGTCCATGCCTTCCTTGGCATACGGGCCGCGCTGGTCGATCAAATAGTTCGGGGTCGCCGCGAGTGCGAACGCGGCCAGCACCGCAGTGACACGTTCACGGGTTCGGAACAGCGCCACAATGCACACCGCCAGCAGCAGGGCCATTGCCGGCGAGGTGTAGCTGAGGTAGCGCGGATAGTAGATCGGTTGCTGGACAACCGAATACAGAAGCAGCACTGCCGTAGGAAGTCCGATCCACGCAAGCGCAATGATCGCGAGTTGCCGGTTCCTGGTGTCCCACGGCCGCCGCAACACCAACGGGGCTGCCAACACCAGGCCCGCTAGGAGGGCGAACGAGACGCTGTGGTCGAAGTACTGCTCCTGCGCGATCTCGACCACAGTGTCGATGTGAAGTGGCGAAATCCATCTGACCTGCGCGATCTGTGCCCTGCAGAACGCGAGGAACGGGACAATTGCCACGACGGCCACGGTCGTCGTGACGGCCCACCAGACCACGTTCTGCCGCTTCTTCGCCACCACAGGCACGGCGACCGCATGCACCAACACCATCAGAACCACGAACACGTTGAGCAGCGTCGACACCACCAGGGCCAACCCGTACAGCGGCCACAGCATCGCCGCATTGCGCCGGGCAGCGGCGATCACCAGCACTGTCAACCAGACCGCCGCCGCTGCGGTGAGCGCGTAGGACCTTGCCTCGATTCCGGCCCACGTGATGCGCGGCAGGATTGCGAAGACGACGCCAGCGCAGACTGCGATGGTCCGCGTCGAAAGCTGCTTGCCCACAACCACAACGCCCGCCGCGGCCACTCCGACGGCCAGGCAGCTGGACAGCCGCGACCAGAATTCCGTCGCGGGGAAGATCGCGTACCAGCCGTGCATGACGAGGTAGTACAGGCCGTGCACCGCATCGATGTTGTTGAGCAGCCGCCAGAGTTCGGGCACAGATCGTTCCGACGCCGAGATCGTCGCGGCCTCGTCGAACCACAGCGACGGCCGGGCTGCACCCGCCGCGGACACTACGGCGGCGAACACCGCAACGATTGCAGCGTCGAACCATCCGGCCCGAACCCGCTCTCGCTGTTGGACGCGCGCCGCAAGTTGCGGTGGGCTGGTTGATAGATCCACGGTGGCCGACCCCATATCCCTTCCACTGTCGGCAAAACCGTAACCTGTACGTCAGCAGCGCGCTCGCGAAAGCCCGCTACCACCGCCTATTTGACGGTGTCGTAGAGATCGGCGATGACATCCCTTGCGGCCGTGGCATGTTCGATGAGTTGATCTGGATCACGTCGGCAATGCCGTTGCGACACGGGCGTTCGAAGGGCTGCCGGCGTCGTGTCGGTCACTTTGTGTGCGCTTTCGGGGCATCTGGCCTCTACGATCGGGTGTCGTGATTCGCGCCCCCGGTCAACGGGCAACGGGTTACTGTCTCGGGTGGCGTTGCAACTGATAGTGGGAGGGCATGGATGAGCGGCTACACGACCATCGTGGTCGGCACGGACGGATCGGATTCGTCGCTGCGCGCGGTGGACAAGGCCGGCCAGATTGCCGCCGGGTCCGGCGCGAAGGTAGTTGTCGCGACGGCGTACTTCCCTCAGAGCGAGGATCAGCGAGCCGCCGACGTACTCAAGGACGAGGGCTACAAGATGGCGGGCAACGCGCCGATCTACGCGATCCTGCGCGAGGCGCGCGACCGCGCGACCGCGGCGGGGGCCAAGGAAGTCGAGGAGAAGCCGATCGTCGGCGCTCCGGTTGACGCGCTCGTCGATCTCGCCGAGGAAGTCAACGCCGATCTGCTCGTGGTAGGCAACGTCGGGCTGAGCACCATCGCCGGGCGGCTGCTCGGTTCGGTGCCCGCCAACGTCGCACGCCGGTCCAAGACCGACGTGCTGATCGTGCACACGACGCCCTAAGGCGTTTCAGGTACTTGAGGCCTTGGCGATCTCGGCAATCGCCGCATCCAGTGTCGCGTTGAACTCCTGATCGCTCTGATGCGCGGTCAGCCCCTCGGTAAGCGCCCGCGAGAAGCTGGCGATGACACCCGTGTTGCGCGCGAGCTTCTCGCACGCCTCATCGCGGCTGTAGCCGCCGGACAACGCCACCACCCGAACCACCTTGGGATGGCTTACCAGCTCGCTGTACAGGTTGTCCGTATCGGGCAGCGTCAGCTTCAGCATGACGGCCTGACCGTCGGCGAGGCCGTTGAGACCGTCCAACAGCGCAGCCATGAGCTGCTGTTCGGCTTCCGCCTTTTGCGGGCTGTGGATGTCGACCTCGGGCTCGATGATCGGGACGAGGCTGGCACCGAGGATCTGGCGGCCGATATCGAACTGCTGCTCGACGACCGCGTCGAGCCCACCGCCAGGCAGTTTGATGACCGAGCGCATCTTCGTGCCGAAGACGCCGTTGTCGCGGGCCCGCGCAAGTAGCTCGTCGAGGCCAGGGATGGGCTTCATTACCTGCGCGCCGTCCTGCTCGTCGGCCAGACCCTTGTCGACCTTGAGGAACGGTACGACGTGCTTGACGTTCCACAGGTAGTCGGCGGTGGGGCGGCCCTCGATCTCGCGGTCCATCGTCATCTCGAACAGGATGGCGCCCATGATGCGGTCGCCGTCGAACGCCGGGCTCGTGATGATGCGGGTGCGCATCTCGTGCACCAGGTCGAACATTTCGGCGTCGTTGCTATAGGCGTTCTCCTCGATGCCGTACAGCTTCAGCGCCTTAGGGGTGCTGCCACCGCTCTGGTCGAGGGCCGCGATGAAACCGGCGCCGCTCTTGGCTTGCTTGTACTGATCTTCGTTCATAGCTATCTCCTTACCAGCCGCGTTCTTTCCACTCGTCAAGGTGTGGCCGCTCCGCGCCAAGCGTGGTGTCGTCGCCGTGTCCGGGATAGACGACGGTCGTGTCGCCGTAGACGTCGAACACCCGGCTGGTCACGTGGTCGAGCAGCTTCTCGAAGTCTCCCTCTTGCCACGTCTTGCCGACGCCGCCAGGGAACAGGCAATCGCCCGTGAACAGGTGAGTCGCGTCGTCCGCTCCGTCAAGGGCCAGCGCGACTGACCCCGGGGTGTGGCCCTCCAGATGGATCACCTCGAAGGACAGCTCTCCGATCTTGATGGTGTCGCCGTTGGCCAGCACCCGGTCCGGCTTGACGGGGAGCGGCTCGGCGTCGAGCTGGTGTGCGGCGGTAGGTACGCCGGTGGCCTTGGCCACGGCCTCCAGCGCCAGCCAGTGGTCGGGATGCTGGTGGCTGGTCACGATCAGCGACAGCTTGGGGGCATAGCGCTCGATCAGCTCGAGCAGGATCTCGGCATCGTTGGCGGCGTCGATGAGTAGCGTCTCGCCTGTCTGGGAACACGTGACCAGGTAAGCGTTGTTGTCCATCGGGCCCACAGATACCTTGACGATCGAGCCGCCCGAGAGGTTGCGGCGCGCCCCGGTCTGAGGCTCAACATGGCCGGTGTAGTTGTCGTCGACGATGGTCATATCGCTCACGGTATCCGGCTTGTCGGTGGGGGCACATAGCATGGTCCTGAACTATGTCTTCGGGAGGACTTCTTCATTGAAAGAGGCTGGGCGTGGCTGACCGCCTGATCATCAAGGGTGCGCGCGAGCACAACCTACGCAGTATCGACCTCGAGTTGCCGCGCGATGCGCTGATCGTTTTTACCGGGCTATCCGGGTCGGGCAAGTCGTCGCTGGCGTTCGACACGATCTTCGCCGAAGGCCAGCGCCGCTACGTCGAGTCGCTGTCGGCGTATGCGCGGCAATTCCTCGGCCAGATGGACAAGCCCGACGTCGACTTCATCGAGGGCCTTTCGCCGGCAGTGTCCATCGACCAGAAGTCGACCAACCGCAACCCGCGGTCGACCGTCGGCACCATCACGGAGGTGTACGACTACCTGCGTCTGCTGTACGCGCGGGCCGGCACCCCGCACTGCCCGGTATGTGGTGAGCGGATCGCCCGCCAGACTCCGCAGCAGATCGTCGACCAGGTGCTTGCCATGGACGAGGGCCTACGCTTCCAGGTGCTTGCGCCGGTGGTGCGCACCCGCAAGGGCGAGTTCGTCGACCTTTTCGACAAGCTCAACTCCCAGGGCTACAGCCGCGTGCGCGTCGACGGGGTGGTGCACTCGTTGACCGACCCACCAAAGCTCAAGAAGCAGGAAAAACACGACATCGAGGTGGTCGTCGATCGCTTGACGGTAAAGGCGACCGCCAAGCAGCGGCTGACGGACTCGATCGAAACGGCGCTGAAACTGGCCGATGGGATCGTGGTGCTCGAGTTCGTCGACCGCGAGGACAACCATCCGCACCGCGAGCAGCGCTACTCTGAGAAGCTGGCCTGCCCGAACGGCCACCCACTGGCCGTCGACGACCTGGAGCCACGGTCGTTCTCGTTCAACTCGCCCTACGGCGCCTGCCCGGAATGCCTGGGCCTGGGCATCAAGAAGGAAGTCGATCCCGAACTGGTCGTCCCCGACCCGGATCTGACGCTGGCCGAGGGCGCGATCGCGCCGTGGTCGATGGGGCAGACGGCCGAATACTTCACCCGGATGCTGTCGGGGCTGGGGGATCAGCTGGGCTTCGACGTCGACACCCCGTGGAAGAAGCTGCCCGCCAAGGCGCGCAAGGCGATTCTCGAGGGTTGCGACGAGCAGGTGCACGTCCGTTATCGCAACCGCTACGGCCGAACCCGTTCGTACTACGCCGATTTCGAAGGCGTGATGGCGTTCCTCCAGCGCAAGATGGAGCAGACCGACTCCGAGCAGATGAAGGAGCGCTACGAGGGCTTCATGCGCGACGTACCGTGTCCGGAATGCGAAGGGACGCGGCTGAAGCCGGAGATTCTCGCCGTAACACTGTCGGCGGCCAAGCACGGCGCGAAGTCGATCGCCGAGGTCTCCGAGTTGTCGATCGCCGACTGTGCGGAGTTCCTCAATGCGTTGACCCTGGGGACTCGCGAGCAGGCGATCGCCGGGCAGGTACTCAAGGAGATCCAGTCGCGGCTGGGCTTCCTGCTCGACGTCGGGCTCGAGTACCTGTCGTTGTCGAGGGCGGCGGCCACCCTTTCCGGCGGTGAGGCGCAACGCATCCGGCTTGCGACCCAGATCGGCTCCGGACTCGTCGGGGTGCTGTATGTGCTCGACGAGCCGTCCATCGGCCTGCATCAGCGCGACAACCGCCGGCTGATCGAAACCCTGATCCGGCTAAGGGATTTGGGCAATACGCTGATCGTCGTCGAACACGACCTGGACACCATCGCCCACGCCGACTGGGTGGTCGACATCGGCCCCTACGCCGGTGAACACGGCGGCCGGATCGTGCACAGCGGGCCCTACGACGAGCTGCTGACCAACCCGGATTCGCTTACCGGCGCCTATCTTTCGGGTAAAGAGCAGATCGAGCTTCCCGGGATTCGGCGGCCTGCCGACCGCAAGCGTCAGCTCACCGTGGTGGGTGCGCGCGAACACAACCTGCGTGAGATCGACGTGTCGTTCCCGCTGGGCGTGCTCACCTCGGTGACGGGGGTCTCGGGCTCCGGTAAGTCGACATTGGTCAATGACATCCTGGCGTCGGTGCTGGCCAACAAGCTCAACGGCGCCCGGCAGGTGCCGGGCCGACACACCCGCATCACCGGCCTGGACAAGGTCGACAAGCTGGTGCGCGTCGACCAGTCGCCGATCGGCCGCACACCGCGGTCGAATCCCGCAACCTATACGGGCGTGTTCGACAAGATCCGCACGCTGTTCGCCGCCACCACCGAGGCCAAGGTCCGCGGGTATCAGCCGGGCCGATTCTCGTTCAACGTCAAGGGCGGCCGCTGCGAGGCGTGCTCCGGCGACGGCACCATCAAGATCGAGATGAACTTCCTGCCCGACGTGTATGTGCCGTGCGAGGTGTGCCACGGTGCCAGGTACAACAGGGAAACCCTCGAGGTTCATTACAAGGGCAAGACCATCGCCGAGGTCCTCGACATGTCGATCGAGGACGCGGCCGAGTTCTTCAAGCCGATTACCTCGATCCACCGATACCTCCAGACGCTGGTCGAGGTCGGCCTTGGCTACGTGCGGCTGGGGCAGCCGGCGCCGACGCTGTCCGGCGGCGAGGCGCAGCGGGTGAAGTTGTCGTCCGAACTGCAGAAGCGGTCGACGGGTCGCACGGTGTACATCCTCGACGAGCCGACCACGGGTCTGCATTTCGAGGACATCCGCAAGCTGCTCGGCGTCATCAACGGCCTTGTCGACAAGGGCAATACGGTGATCGTCATCGAGCACAACATGGACGTGATCAAGACGTCGGACTGGATCGTCGACATGGGTCCCGAGGGTGGGGCCGGCGGAGGCACCGTGGTCGCGACGGGTACGCCCGAGGACGTGGCCGCCAATCCCGACAGCTACACCGGACACTTCTTGGCTGGGGTGCTTGACGTGCCGCGGCCGAAGCCCAAGGCGCGCAAGGGTCGAAAGGTCAGCGCCTAACCCTTCGACAGCGGGGACGGAAAGCGCGGGCTGACCCGAACACCCGCCGCCCACGCGCTCAGTTCGTCGGCACGCCGCGTCAACGCCCGCTCCCCGTCGCGGCCGACGTCCTCGAGTAGCCGCAGTTCGACCCGGCCGTCGGCGTCCTGGCCCCAGCCGCCCACGA
This sequence comes from uncultured Actinomycetota bacterium, assembly GCA_963766465.1. Lineage (GTDB taxonomy): Bacteria > Actinomycetota > Actinomycetes > Mycobacteriales > Mycobacteriaceae > Mycobacterium. The sequence continues at coordinate 133,812 of CAVXZT010000002.1, read as the reverse complement.
TGCGGCCGTTCCACCAGGCGGTCGGGCCGCCGTTGCCATTGGTATCGAACACCTGACTGCGGTGTTCGCCGACATACCAATCGCGGTCGTACCAGCCCATCGTCGTGACATCCAGGCCTGGCAGCAGCGCGCACCACGGTTCGACATCCGGCTCGATATCGAGATCGTCGGGCAGCGCGAAACCCGGCGTGCCGTCCAGGTCGACCTCGACCGCATCGATGTCGCGTAGCGCGTGTCGCGCCCAGGTCAGCGTGTTTCCGAACCACCACTTGATGTCCGTGACGGTCGCAGGCCCGAAAGTGCGCAGCCACCTGCGCACCAGTTCGGTGCGTGCCACCTCCGGCGTCGCGGTCTCCGGCATGGCCGCCAGCCAGTCGGTCATCGGCGTCCAACGCGGACGCGATACGGTCCATGCGCCGTCGTTGGGCCCGCGGACGATATCCCCGCGCACCGCCAAGACAGTCAAAACTCTTGGTGCCAAGGGTGTTTCACCGCCCCAGCGTTTACCCGGCGCGTAGTCGTACCTGCCCTCCAGCTCGGGCAGCGCCTCGCGTAGCTCCTTGGCGCTGGCCACGCGGTGTTCGGCGAGGTGCCGCAAGACCGCTGCGCACGCGGTGTCCAGCCACGTGTCGCCGTCGTCGGTGATTCCCGCCTTCTGTGCGTCGGCCACCAGGCGTCGGCGTTCCGTGTCGGCGACCCTGTCGCTGGCGCTCGACTGGATCAGCGGCAGGTCGTCGGCCCGCACTGTCCAGAGTGTTCGGCGCATCGCGAGGTGTTTGACCAGCGTGCGACGTTCGTAGAGTTCGGCGTCCAGGTCGGCGACAGCGAAGCCGGGCAGCCGCGCCCACAGCGATAGATACGGGGTGGCCGGGTCGGTTGCGTGCAGCCCGACGAGATCCGCCACCAGACCGTCGATTGAACCTGCATGCCCCGCCAAGAAGTGCCGCCGCGCGAGCCGCGCCCGTCGTTCGGCAACAGTGAATGACCGCATCGCATGGGAACCGTACCTGCGGGTCCCGACAAAGTTTGTGATCGGTAGCAGTCCGCCCGATCTTGACTTAGCCCACGACGGACGCCATCGGGGCGACGTACGACGAAGGGAAGATCTATGAATCGAGTTGTCGTGGGTGTGGTCGGACTGGCCGCCGCCGCAGCTGTGCTGGTGGGTTGTTCTGATGACAAGAGCGCAACGGTCCCAGGCGGTGGAACAGCCAGCACGGGCGGTTCCTCCGAGGTGAAGGTCGACGGCAAGGATCTCTCTGGTCTGGACATGAAGTCGGTTACCTGCGTCAAGCAGGGCGGCAAGATCAACGTCGCCAGCGGCGCGATCAATGGCCAGGCGGGTCTGGCCGTCGTGATGACCGACGCGAACCCGCCGACCGTCGACTCGCTGGGCATGTCGGTTGACGGCAGTGCTCTCGCGGTGACCAACACGATGGGCGCGAAGGTGGGCTCAGCCGAGGTCAAGGTCGACGGCAGTACCTACACCATCACCGGTGAGGCCACAGGCGCCGACATGAAGAACCCGATGGCTGGGATGATCACCAAACCGTTCACCGTCAAGGTGACCTGCAGCTGATCGATCCCATTCGTGAAGCGGCGGGCGTGCCTGGCATGCCCGCCGCTTCCTATGATTCAGGAGTGACGATCGTCAGCGACCTCGAGCGCGCTCGTCGGCTGATCTTCGCCGCCGATGAAATCGCCGCGAAGGAGTTGCTGCTGTCGCTGGGGGAGCAGATCGAAGAGTCCGGCCGAGATGATCTGCTGATGGAGGTCTACGCCCAGCTCGGCGAGATCTATCTCGTCCGCACGGCCTACGACGGTGTCGAGGAGGCACTGCGGCGCATCGACGACTGCCTGGCCAAACACCAGGCGTCCGCGGAGGTCATCTGCCGGTACACGCGCAGGGCCCAGTTCCTTCGGACGGGGTTGACCGCCGCGGCACACGGTGACCACGACGCCGCGGAGGCCGGGCTGCTGGTGTTGACAGACGACACCTCGACTGCCTTCCCCGACCTCACGGCCGAACACGGCTTCTTGGTCACGTATGCCCGCATCCTGTGTGCGACGGCGCTCTGCGATGACGACCTGTACGTGCGGTCGGTAACCCTGTGGGAGCACGTGATCGACGCGATCGACGGTACGGCCGACGGCAGCGAGTTCGACGACTTCCTGCTCGTCCAGGGTGCCACCGGGTACGGCCGGTTCTGCGTCGAGACGGGGCGGCTGGCCGAAGCCGAGCCGTGGCTACAGCGTGGCGGGGCCCGCGCCGAGCGGCGGGGATGGAAATTGGCAACGGCGAGAACGCAATTGGAGCGGGCCACAGCGAGGTGGGCTGTCGGTGACCGCGCGGAGTGCCAGCGGTTGGTCCACGAGGCGTATCCGGCGATTGCCGAGGGCTACCGCGCACATGACGTGTCACGAAGCTGGCTCTATCTCGGCCTGCTCGCGTTGTCGATCGAGAAACTGGACGATGCCGACGAACGTTTCGGACATGCCGAGCGGCATTGGCGGGAGGTCGACAAGCCGCTACACATCCACCGTATTCTGTTGCAGCGCAGCTGGGTCGATATCTTCAGGGGCGATTTCGAAGCCGCGCGTGAGCGGGTCAACGAGGCGCGTGACCTGCTCGACGCGTGGCCACGGCATAGCTGGTTGCAATACGCCCGGCTCGACGATCACCTAGGCAGCATCTGGCGGGCGGATGCCTTGGCCGACCCTGCCGACGCGGCCGCGAAATTCGAGCGGGCCGCCGAACTCAAGGTCCCCGCTGCCCTAGCCGTCGACTCGGTGAGGCACGCGATGGCCGACGCCGATGCGCGCATGCGCTGGGCCACCCACGTTTCAGCCAGAATCCTCGCGGGCGCGTTCGCCGTCGCATGGGACTCGGGAAGCACCGAACTCGTGAGCGAACTGGTCGAATATCACAGTGCGCGAGGAAGCTTCAGCACCGAACCGGCGAGCCAGATTTCTGACTGGACCGAGACGGCGACTGCGGCGGTGCCCGTCGACACGGTCGACGAGTTCGCCCTTGTCGCCGCGGGGGCGCCGACGTCCGGAGGCGCTGCGCTGACCCGACTCGGACCGCTGCCGCCGCTGCAGATGGACCCAACCACCACGCCGATCATGAGCCACTATCGCGCACTGGCATTGGAGCGGTACGGGTGCGACGTCACCGCCGACGAGGCCGCCTGGTCGACGTGGCCGTAACCCTCGTTCTGCGGTTCGCCGACGTCGGCGTCGCCACCTACGCCAGCCTCCGTGTGGTCGGACAGCCGACGAGAACGGTCACCTGGGCGATACCGGAATCGGATCTTGTTGCCGCGCTTGAGCAGCTGTCCGCGGCTCTGCCGGACCCACGCGCATCGGAGACGCGGCGCGACGCCGTCGAGCGTGCCGTCGCCGCAGGCCCGTTCGCGGCGCCCGCCGCTGAACTGGCCATCGCCCGCACCCTTGGGGCGCAGCTACTTACGCCAGCTGCCTGGCAGCTGTTGACCGAGTGTATGGCATCGCCGCGCGCCGCGCTGTTCGTCTCGCCAACTGCCCGGCTGGCCCGGGTGCCGTGGGGTCTGCTCGTGATGCCCGGCGACGACGACGGCTACCGCCTGATCGAACTCGTGGACGTGCTGATGGCCGCGCCGTCCAACATCGTCCACGCGCAGCGGGCACCCGCAGATTGGGACGATCGCCGCGACGGCCCACCGCTGCTCATACTGGACCCGCGGGTGCCGGGCCAGCGGCCTGACTCGGCGCTTGGCTCAGTGCTCGGCAGGCCTGCAGCGGAAACCGCACTGGCACAGCACTTTACCGATTTATTGGGACGCAGGGGAGTCCTGCCCGACGCGTCCGGCGCCGTCGAGTTGTTCCGGCGCACCGATGCCGACCGCCCGTGGCTGGCCCGCCAGCTCGACCGGCGGCCGAGCCGATTGCTGTACGTCGGCCACGCGACAGCAGCCGACGGCGACATCGGTCACGCCGACAGGGCCGCGTTGCATCTCGCCGACGAGCATCCATTGACCGCCGCGGACCTGATGTCGGCGAAACTGCCGATGCCGCCACGAATCGCCATCATCGCCTGCGCATCCGGCGGCGATTACCAATTCGACGAGGCGACCGGTCTGGTTGCCGCGATGATCCTCGGCGGTGCCCGGCTGGTGACCGCGACGCTGTGGTCATTGCCGACCACCGCGGGATATCGGCAGTTCGCGACGGCCGCCGACGGACAGGATCCGATGGCCGAGGCGATCATCGCCGTCGACCGCGCACACGAAGATCCAGACGCAGGGCGAGCCGTCAACCGCTGGCAGCGCGAGCAGATGCGCCGGTGGCGAGACGGCGACGACGGCGCCAGCCCGCTGTATTGGGCCGCCCTTGCCACATTCGCTGTCGACGGTGCACGGTGAGCCCCTTCAGCTCGGCGGTACGCAGACCGCCACCGCCGGCCGACGGCCCACCCGGTAGTAGGTGATGACGATGCTGCCTGGCGAGACCTTTGCCAGCGATGACGCCGGTATCAATGCCTTCTCGTGCGCGGGGAACTGGCCGCCTTCGGGCTTCGTGACCATCACGTCGAGCTCGACCTCCCTGTGGTCCTCGCGGGATGCGCCAGTGGTCCGCATGCCGGTGACGACGGCGCGGGACTTCGTGCCGTGCCTGATCAGGTCGAGCTGGTCACCGGTGACCAGTCCCTTGCGGACGAGCATTTCGTCGAATGCCGCGCGGACGGCGAGCATCTCAGCGGCCGTGGCCAGGCGTTCGTCCTCCTCGCCCGCATCCGGTTCGTGCTCGGTGATCGTGCGGCTGGGAATGAGCAGGGCGGCGGCGGTGCCCGCGACGACGAAGCAGAAGAACGAGAGCAACAGCGGCGAGAGCATGCCATTAGCGTCTACCGCCGGGCTGGCTACCGAACCCAACTTTATGCTGGACAGATGAGCGCGGGCTTCGAGGTGGCGACGGCGGTTGCTGTCAGTCAACCGCGCCGTGCGGTGATCGACCGGGCGTGGCGCGCCATCGGACCAGGGGTCGACGTGCTCAGCGGCGACGACGGCGGCCCGTTGCGGCGCACCGTCAAACGGATCATCGATCCGCTGGTGTTGCGGCTGCGAGCGAACACGCAGTACTCGGCGCCGTTCGTCGACGCCGGTACGGCATTGGCGATGCACGACGTGATCGTCGGACACGGTGCTCAATTGCGTGCCGCCGCAGCATGGTTCGAACTGCTCAAGCGCGAGCGACGCCGGTTGCGCATTACTGCAGGCAACGCCCAGGAGCTGTACTTCCCCGTCTGCTTCGAGCTGGCGGTCACGAAAGGCGAACCGGCCCAACAGGATGACGGTTCGCCGGAGGCGGTATTGCTCGACATCCACACCGACCGTGATCGCACCGGGATCGAGGTGCTCAACCAGTACTTGGCAGATCCACAGGTGGTAGCCGGGCTGACCGATCAACTCGGGAAGAGCTGGAGCGACGTGCGCGCTGGCCCGGAGATCACGGGTCCGTTCCTAGCCGGCCTCACCACGATGCTCGGGCCCGCCGATGGCCACAGTGCCGCAGCCGCCCGGCAGAGGGTCTGGTCGGCGCTGATCGTCGATGCCACGCCGTACAACCTCGGCGCCAAGGCGCACAGCGAGGCGGCCGAGCTGCCGTGGTCGATCGCCGAGCTCGGGCTGAGTTCCGTTGAGCCGCAACAGCCGCCCGCGATCGCTGGCGGACCCGACAACGACCGCCCGCTGAACCGTAGCGTCGTCGACCGGGTGCGTGCCACGTTGCGGCGGGTGATGGACCGCGACGAACTGCCAGACATCCCGCCGCTGTGCTCGGAAGAGGTCGACCGGTCGTGTGCGCCGTGGGGCCTCTTGGCAGAGGACAAGCAGGCCACCCTGATGGCCGGAATCGAGATCGCTGTTGACCTCGCGCCCCTGACCGAGTCCGCGGTTGCGCGCTATGAGCTGGCCGGCCAGATTCAGGCCCGGCTGCGCAAAGAAGCCTATGTGCTGCATGCGCGCCGGTATCTCGCCGAAGGCGGAACAATGCATCCGCGGCAGCAGCAGGTGATCGACGATCTCGCCGCGTTCGCGCGCCCTTACCTGAGCCGGTTGTGGGCCAGGCTGCACGGGCGCGATGTCTGGCAGGAGCCGTGCGATGACGTCGACGATGTCCGTGCGCTGCTCGAGGGTGTGGCGCGGTCGGTGAGCCTCGATCACCGACAGCGGATCAAGGCGATGCTCGAACTGCAGGTGGCCGGATGAGACTCGTCGCCGATTCCGGTTTGTGGAGCACGGGCCAACCCCTCGCGCATCCGCCTCTGACAGCCGTGCTGGAAGTTAGTGGCGCCGTGGTGTCGTGGACCGTCGACGACCCGACGGCCGCCGCCCAGATCACGTTCACCGATCCGGCCCGTGCGGACTGGTTGTGGCGCGTCCTCGGCGAGCAGGGGCACAGCGCACTGGCCGCGGCGCTTGACCACCGCACTCCCGACGTGGAAGTCGAACTTACCGGCATCAACGTGCTTCCCGGGTCGCTCGAACCGCTGCGGCGGCTCGCCCTTGGGCACTGGCTGCGCCGCTGGTGGCCCGCGAGCCAGCGCGACGGTATCGGGACCCTCGATGGAGCGCTCCTCGACGCGGAAATCGCCGTGCTCACCTCGGGTGCCCAGGAGTACTTCACCGACGACACGTTCGATTCCGACGTGGTCGGCTTGCTGCGCCCGCACACCGCGACGCTGAGCGCACACCTGCACGGTGGCGACCCGCGAGTGATCGAACTCGTACGGACCTGCGCCGAGCTTGCCGACGATATCGGCGTTGCATTCGGCGAAGCAGATCTCGTGACGTCACACGGCGACGACTATGCGCTCGCAGCGGGGCCGGGTCCCGGCTGGAACGGTTCGGGCGCGATCGCCTCGGGAGCAGATTCGATCAGCTGGGGCGGGGTTCCCCCTGGCATCTTCGACGCGGCCGAGCACACCGTCGAGTGGCGCATCGAGGCGGCCGGCGGCTTCGGGAAAGCCGTTGTGCGCGTTGAGTTATCGGGCCAGGGGCAGGCGTCGGGGATCGCCGTTCGGCTGAAGTCGGGCGACCTCGGTGGCGCCGGCGTGCTCGACACCGAGGGCATCGCGGAGTTCCAGCTCGTGGATACGGCTGACCAGCCCGTCATCGAATCGGCTGCGTGGGACCACGATTGGCGGTCCGCCGCGGTAGCCGTCGGAGTCGACGCGCAGGAGTCACCGCACACGCGCGAGCGGATCCGGGATTTCGCGCGGGCGCGCCTGCGAGGGCCCGCCCCCGACGCATTCCTCGCCGAAATTCTTGCCGCCGAGTCGGACTACTGAGCGTCGTCGGCGTCCTTCTCGTCCTTACGCATCGACTTCCGGATCTCTTCGAGTCGTTCGGCGGCTGCGCGTTGACGCGCGTCGTACTGCTCCTCGACAGTGCGACCCTCGGGGGTTTCAGCAGCCAACTCTGACGAGCCGATCGCTGTGCCGTAGCGGGTCTCGATCTTCTCGCGGACAGAGTCGAACGTCGGAACCCCGCTTGGCGTGTAGCCGGTGTCGACGGGCTGCACCGGGGCGGCAGGCGGTGGCGCATCTGGCTGCAGCGCGACATCGTCGACCGCATCACCTTCGTCGGTGGGTTCCGGTTCGAGAGTCGGTTCGTCCGGCATGGGCCCACCGTACCTCCGACGGCCTACTTCGCCGCCGCCTGCAGATGCGGCCCGGCCTGAGGCGGAGCGAGCGTCGGCAGCGGTTGTACCCGCGGCCGGGAGTCCGGCAAGGGCAGAGCGGGCAGGCCGGGTGTGCCGAGTTGGCCCGCCAGCCACGGCAGCGCCGCGGCGAATGCGTGCGCGGCGAACGGCCAGTCATGCTTGCCCGGTTGGCCTACCACCGCGCATCTGATGCCTTCGGCGGTGCCTGTCGCACACAGCGAGTTCGCTGCCGCAGTCTGAGAGTTGCTGACGGCGGCCGCATTCACCACCACCGGACCCGGCGGCGATGCCTGTCCCGAGCCGTTGATGTCGAACCAGCCGGCCACCCCTGCGTAGGGCCCGTGCCGCGTCATGACCGTGGTCGGGTCGAACGCGGCATAGGCTGCTGCGTTGCCACCGAACAGTCGCGCAATTGTCTGGGCCTTGTTCCCCGCATTGGGCGCCACGTCTCCAGCGATGTCCTCGAATGCGCTGAAGATATCGGGATGCATTACCGCCAGATCGACAGCGCAGGTGCCGCCCATCGACCATCCGACGGTGCCCCAATTGGCCCGGTTCGGTGACACGCCGTAGTGCGAAATCATGAACGGTACAACATCGTTGGTGAGGTGGTCGGCGGCGTTGCCACGGGTGCCGTTGACGCATTCGGTGTCATTGTTGATCGCGCCGCCCGAGTCGACGAATACGAATACCGGCGCGTTCCCGCCGTGCGTCGCCGCGAAGTCGTCGATCGTCTTCACTGCGTTGCCTGCCCGTAGCCAGTCGGAGGGAGTGTTGAACTCGCCGCCGATCATCATGACCGCCGGGAGCAGCGGAGGGGGATCGGTGGCGTACCAGGCCGGCGGCAGGTAGATCATCTCGCTGCGGTGCTTGAAACCCGATGCCGTGTCGGGAATATCGACGGGTACCACGGTGCCTTTCGCCGGAATCGCGTGCCTCTTCTGCATCGCGGTCACGGTGATGGCGTCCGTTTGGTCGGGCAATGGTCCTGCGGTGAGCTGATTCCAGGCGACCTGCAGAGTGGGGAAGTAGCCGACCCACAAATTCATGGCCAGCGCGGAACACAACAGACACGAGGGCAGCGCGAGCGTCGAAACGCCCCGCCGCCACCAGCGCTGGCCCCGCCAACCCGCCATCAGCACCCCGGCGGCAACGCCGGTGAACCCAATCCAGATCCACAGCGCGTACGGGGCGGGGTTGGTGTGGTCACTCATGCCCTGAGAGGCGATGTACCAATACGCCGCCACCGCCAGCGCGACTCCGACCAGCGTCGCCCACGGCAGCCACACCACGCGCCAGCGGCGATTGCGCCAGCCGATCGCGGCGATCAGCAGCAGGCCTGCGACGACTTGCGCCGTTACCGGAATCCAACCGTGCATCAGCGACTGACGCGCGAGATGGTGCAACGGCTCGGGTAACGTCACGGCAATAATCGTGGACGCGTTTCCTTGAGAACGCCTGTGAACGACCTGCTAACGCGGTTTGGCTAATGGGAACGGCAGGGTTTCACGGATGCTGCGCCCGGTGATCAGCATGACGACGCGGTCGACGCCCATGCCGAGCCCGCCCGTCGGCGGCATTGCGTATTCCATCGCCTGCAGAAAATCCTCGTCGAGTTCCATTGCCTCTGGATCGCCGCCCGAGGCCAACAGCGACTGCTCCTGCAGCCGCCTGCGCTGCTCGACCGGATCCGTCAGCTCGCTGTAGGCGGTGCCCAGCTCGACGCCCCACGCCACCAGGTCCCAGCGCTCCGCCACCCCTGCAATGCTGCGGTGCGGCCGGGTCAGCGGCGAAACCGACGTCGGGAAGTCCTTGTAGAAGGTCGGCGCCTCAGTGCGGTCCTCGACAAGCCGCTCGTAGAGTTCGAGCACCACCGCGCCCGTGTCCCAGTGGGTCAGATACGGGATATCCGCGGCGTCACACAGCTTGCGCAGCGTCACCAGATCGGTGTCGGGGCCTACCTGCTCGCCCAACGCCTCCGACACCGCGCCGTGCACCGTCTTCACCGTCCACTCACCGGAGATGTCGACCGGCTCCATAATGCCGTCGTCGCGCGGACGCTGAAACACGTGCGCGCCGTTGGCGGCCTGCGCGGCGTTTTGAATCAGCTCGCGGCAGCCATCGATCCACACGTTGTAGTCGGCGTGCGCCTGGTAGGCCTCCAGAAGTGTGAATTCGGGGTTGTGGCTGAAGTCCACCCCTTCGTTGCGAAATGCGCGGCCCAGCTCGAAGACCCGCTCGACGCCGCCGACGCACAACCGCTTGAGGTAGAGCTCCGGAGCGATGCGCAGGTACAGGTCGAGGTCGTAGGCGTTGATGTGGGTCAGGAACGGCCTGGCGTTCGCGCCGCCGTGGATCTGCTGCAGGATCGGCGTCTCGACTTCCAAAAACCCCTTGCCGACCAGGGTTTCGCGGATCGCGTGCAGCACGCCGCTGCGGGCCCGGATCAAATCGCGGGCCTCGGTGTTGATCGCCAGGTCGACGTATCGGGCCCGCACCCGCGCCTCCTGGTCGGTCAATCCCTTCCACTTGTCGGGCAGCGGACGCAGGCACTTGCCGATCAACCGCCAGGACCGCACGATGAGCGACCGGGTGCCCTTCTTGCTGTAGCCCATCGTGCCCGACACCTCGATAAGGTCGCCGAGGTCGAGCGCGCCGGTGAAGTCCGCTGTCGTGCCCTTTTCGAGCAGCGAATTATCAAGCAGCAGTTGGACTTCACCCGACCAGTCCCGCAACTGGGCGAACAGCACGCCGCCGTAGTCGCGGATGCGCAATACCCGCCCGGACACGGTCACGTCTACGTCGTCGGCCGCGTCCACCGCCTGCGCGATGGTGTGGCTGGGCGCCTCGCCGACCGGATAAGCGTCGATGCCGCTGTCCTGCAACGCCTTGAGCTTGGCCATCCGCACACGGACCTGTTCCGGCAAGCGCGTGGTCTCGTCGGCTTCGGGCAGGTCGGCCTGCAGCTCGCCGAGATCGGGTGCGCTGCCGTCGTGATGCAGTACGCCCGTTGCGACAAGATTCTCGGGAGCCGAGATGTGATGTCCGGTGTGCGGCTGTTCGTTCCGCCGGGAAAACGGCAGCACCAGAAAGCCTTCGGCGATCACCGAGGCGACACCGACGCGCGGTACTAGGCGGGCGTCCTCGTAGCACGCGTAACGCGGTACCCATTCGGGCTGGTACTTCATGTTCGAGCGGTACAGCGTTTCGAGCTGCCACCAGCGTGAGAAGAACACCAGCAGGCCGCGCCATAGCCGGGCGACAGGGCCGGCGCCGAGCTGCGCGCCCTGCTCGAACGCGGTCCGGAACATCGCGAAGTTCAGCGAAATCCGGGTCACACCAATGCCTTCGGACTGCATGCACAGTTCGCTGACCATCAGTTCGATTGAGCCGTTGGGGGATTGGGGGGAACGGCGCATCAGGTCGAGGGAGGCGCCGTTGGTGCCCCACGGGACCAGCGACAGCATCGCGACGACATTGTCATTCTGGACAGCCTCGACCAGCAGGCAGTCTCCGTCGGCGGCATCGCCGAGCCGGCCGAGCGCCATCGAGAAGCCGCGCTCGCTTTCGGTGTCCCGCCAGGATTCCGCCCGCGCTGTTACCTGGGCCATCTCCTCGCTGCCGAGGTCGCGGTGTCTGCGGATCCGAACGGTGGCGCCTGCCCGCCGCGCCCGCGTCACCGCCTGCCGTATCGCGCGCATATCGGGTCCGGACAGCCGGAAGGTGTCCGGAAACAGGATTGCCTCGTCACCAAGTTGCAACGCGTTGAGGCCGGACTGGCGAAAGGCCTCTGCCCCCGTCGAGCTGGCACCCATCACGCCTGGCGCCCAGCCGTAGGTCTGGCACAGCGCCAGCCATGCCGCAATGGCTTGCTGCCACGCCTTCGGGTCACCGACCGGGTCGCCGCTTGCCAAACACACGCCGACCTCGACGCGATAGGTGATCGCCGCCCGGCCGTTGGGCGCGAACACCACTGCCTTGTCGCGGCGGGTGGCGAAGTAGCCCAGTGAGTCGTTCTTGCCGAACAATTCGAGCAGGCCGCGGATCGCGGACTCGTCCTCGCCGGTGAGCGCATTGTCGGCGCGCTGTGATCGGAACAGCACGATCGCGGTCACCATCAGGGCGAGGGCACCGAAGAGGCCGAGCAACGCGTTGACGAAGACGTGTGGATGCCCGGAGAACGAATCAGATGAGGCGCCCGCGAATGCGCTCACCCGGTTGAGCGCGTACAAGAACCGGTCTTCTCTGGCGAGGGTGCCGGGGAACACCTCGAGCAGCGCCCACCCGATGAGCGTACTGATCGCCATGGCTGCGACCAGCGTGGCGGCCGCCTTGAGCAGCGCTGCGCGGCGAACCTTCGCCCAGAACTGCTTGCGGGCCAGCACCAGGAACAGGATCGACGCGACGTGGAAGACGAGCCCGATCACTTCGCCGATGTCGTCCATCACAGACCGGGGGCTCGTGATGAGGCCGCCGACGTTCCACACGATCGCAGCGACCATGTAGCCGATGAGGATCCACCAAGCGATGCGCTTGCGGGCAGCAAGCGCCGCAGCCAGCAGGGCCAACACAAAGGCCCACGCGAAGCTCGTGTCGGGGAAGTTGAAGATGAAGTCGTTGACGAACTCGCGAGGCTCTTTGATCACCCACCGGATGCCCGGCGACACACTCGCGATCAGAGACAGTGTGGCGATGATGCCGACCGTCCAGCCGGCCGCCGCCGGCACCCACCAGTAGCGCGACGTCCGACGGGTCTTGGGAGAGCTCGCGACGGTCATAGGCCGCGAGGATATTCGCTTGAACCTGGAAATGGGTGTGACTGGCTACCAGACCGGCCCGGTGTACTTCTCGCCTGGGCCTTGCCCGGGTTCGTCTGGTGCCGCGCTGGATTCACGGAACGCCAACTGCAGTGTCTTCAACCCGTCGCGAACCGGACCGGCATGGGGTCCCAGATACTCGGCCGAGGCGGTGACCAACCCGGCCAACGCAGTGATGAGCCTGCGCGCCTCGTCGAGATCGCGGAGCGGGCTATCGTCGGGGTCTTCGGCGGACAGCCCAAGTTTCTCGGCGGCCGCGCTCATAAGCATCACCGCCGACCGGGTGATCACCTCCACCGCGGGAATCTCGGCCAGCTCGCGGATGTCAGGAAGCTCGGTCATGGCTGATAGACTGGCATGCGCGACCGTCCCGGCGTACGCCAGGGACAGCAAGTGGAGTCCCACTCCCACCGCTAACCATAACGGTGCAGCGGTCCGGTCACAGGCATCCGTGCCTGTCCTGGTCGGCTTTGGGCCCTGCTTTGAGCAGGGCTTTTCTGTTCGAATGAGCAGAGTTGCTGATGGTGTGGGCTCCGTGAGGACAACATAGGAGGCCCCATCAGCACTGAGACCCGCGTCAACGAGCGCATCCGCGTACCCGAAGTCCGTCTAATCGGACCAGGTGGTGAGCAAGTAGGCATTGTGCGCATCGAAGACGCTCTCCGCGTCGCCGCGGATGCCGATCTCGACCTTGTGGAAGTAGCTCCAGATGCCAAACCGCCGGTTTGCAAGATCATGGACTACGGCAAGTACAAGTACGAGACGGCTCAGAAGGCACGCGAGTCTCGCAAGAACCAGCAGCAGACCGTCGTCAAGGAACAGAAGCTGCGTCCCAAGATCGACCCCCACGACTACGAGACCAAGAAGGGTCACGTCGTCCGCTTCCTCGAGGCGGGGTCCAAGGTCAAGGTGACCATCATGTTCCGCGGACGCGAGCAGTCGCGGCCCGAGTTGGGCTACCGGCTACTGCAGCGGCTGGGCGCCGACGTCGCCGACTACGGCTTCATCGAGACGTCCGCCAAGCAGGACGGCCGCAACATGACGATGGTGCTGGCACCGCACCGCGGCGCGAAGACTCGCGCCAAGGCGGCGCACGACGCTGACGCACCGCCGGCCCGACGGGCAGAACCCGCCCCGGCCCCCGCGGCGGCGGCTGCACCAGAGGACACCGACGTATCGCAGGCCGATACACCACAGAACTGAGGACATACATGCCCAAGGCCAAGACCCATAGCGGCGCTTCGAAGCGGTTCCGGCGCACCGGAACCGGCAAGATCGTGCGCCAGAAGGCCAACCGTCGGCACTTGCTCGAGCACAAACCGACCAAACGCACCCGGCGGCTCGATGGTCGCACCGAGGTGTCGGCCAACGACAAGTCCCGCGTCAACAAGCTGCTGAACGGCTAATTAGCCCGGCGCCAGTACGACCTGAACGAATAGGAACACTCTCATGGCACGCGTAAAGCGCGCAGTCAACGCTCAGAAGAAGCGTCGCACAGTACTTAAGGCATCCAAGGGCTACCGCGGTCAGCGGTCGCGGCTGTATCGCAAAGCCAAAGAGCAGCAGCTGCATTCGTTGACGTATGCCTACCGTGACCGGCGTGCCCGCAAGGGCGAGTTCCGCAAGCTGTGGATCTCCCGGATCAACGCGGCCGCCCGCGCCAACGACATCACGTACAACCGGCTCATCCAGGGCCTGAAGGCCGCAGGTGTCGAGGTCGATCGTAAGAACCTCGCCGAGATCGCGGTCAGCGACCCTGCCGCCTTCACCGCGCTGGTCGAGGTTGCCAAGGGCGCACTGCCCGAGGACGTAAATGCACCGTCGGGCGAGGCTGCCTGACGCTCACCGAGCGCTCTGACCGGGTCGCGGCAGCGATAAAGTTGCACCGTCACGTCGGACGACGCCGCGCCGCACGCTTTCTCGCCGAGGGACCCAACCTCGTCGAGGCAGCGTTGCGGCGCGGACTCGTTTCAGAGGTCTTCGTCACCGAATCCGCGTCGAACCGGTTCGGCTCCCTGCTGGCAGATGTTCAGGTGCACGTGGTGACCGAACGGGCAGCAAAGGCGTTGTCGGACACGGTTACTCCGATCGGGCTGGTCGCGGTGTGTTCAATGCCCGAGGTCACCCTTGCCGACGTCGTTGGTACCGGCCCACGGCTGGTGGCCGTTGCGATTGAGATCTCCGAACCCGGCAATGCGGGCACGCTGATCCGTATCGCCGACGCGATGGGCGCCGGCGCCGTGGTGCTGGCCGGGCACAGCGTCGATCCGTACAACGGAAAATGCCTGCGGGCCTCGGCGGGCAGCATCTTCTCGATACCGGTGGTGACCGAACCCGATGCGGCGCAGGCCGTGACGGCGTTGACGGATGCCGGCCTGCAGGTGCTTGCGACCACTGTCGACGGCGAGATCAGTCTCGATGACGCCGCGCTTGACGCGCCGACGGCGTGGCTGTTCGGGCCGGAATCGCATGGTTTGCCAAGCGAATTGGCGGAAGTGGCGACGCATCGGATCCGGATCCCGATGCCAGGCAGCGCCGAGAGCCTCAACGTGGCTTCGGCCGCCTCGATCTGCCTGTACCAGAGCGCGCGGATACACCGCCTCGCTTAAGACGATGCCGTCGAGAACTGGCGGCGTACTTACCAACCGCCGAGTGGCCAGTTATGTCACGGAAAATGCCAAGACACGTGGCATAAGTGGCCACTGGTCGCGGGTAGCCCTAGTCGTCGTTGAGCAGGCCCCTGGCGACGTGCGTGATTTGCACCTCGTTGCTGCCGGCGTAGATCATCAGCGACTTGGCATCGCGGGCCAGCTGCTCGACGCGGTATTCGGTCATATAGCCGTTACCGCCGAACAACTGCACGGCGTCCATCGCGACGTCGGTGGCGGCCTGCGAGCAGTACCACTTGATCGCCGATGCCTCGGGTAGCGGAACGGACTTGCCGTTCTGTGCGGCCTCGATGATGCGAAACAGCATGTTGCGCACGTTCATTCGGGCGACTTCCATGTTGGCCAGCTTGAGCTGGATCAGCTGGAACTGCCCGATCTCCTGGCCCCACAGTTTGCGGTTCTTGGCATAGTCGACACACAGCCGTAGGCACTCTTCGATGACGCCGAGCGCCATCGCCGCGACGCCGATGCGTTCGGTGGAGAAGCTCGACCGGGCACTGGCACGTCCGTCGCCCGCGGCGTTGTCCTCCGTCTCACCGAGCAGCCGGTCACGGCCAAGCCGCACGTTGCTGAAGAACAGTTCGCCCGTTCGTGAGCTGTGAATGCCCATCTTGCGGAACGGTTTTGACTGCACGAAGCCTTCCATGCCACGGTCCAGCACGAAAGTAAGCACCTTGCGATCGCGTTTGTCGATGCTCGGATCGCCCTCGTCCAATTTGGCGTAAACCACGACGACATCGGCATCCGGCCCGTTGGTGATGAAGGTCTTCTGCCCGTTGAGGATGTAGTCGTCGCCGTCGCGCACCACATAGGATTTCATGCCGCCGAACGCGTCCGAGCCGGAGTCCGGCTCGGTGATGGCCCACGCGCCGACCTTGTCGTACGTGACGAGATCCGGCAGCCATCGTTCCTGCTGGGCAAGCGTGCCACGACCCTGGATGGTCGGGACTGTCAGACCCAGGCTGACGCCCATCCCGGTGACGACGCCCATGGAGACCCGGCACAACTCGCTGACCACGACGAAACCCATGCCTGCCGAGGCACCGTCTCCGCCGAACATGCCGCCGCCAGACGACTTCCCCGTCGACTCGCCACCTTCGCGCAGCCGGGCAAGCCGCTTGTTGAGCGAGTCGCGCGCCATATCCGCGATACCGAACGTCGCGAACAGCTTGCGGATGATGGGGTAGGGCTCCATCTCGCCGCTTTCCAGCTCGTCGACGTGCGGGCGGATTTCTTTATCGACGAACTCGCGTACGGCGTCGCGCACAGCGAGATCGACGTCAGACCACTCGATCATGCAATCAGGCTGCCTTACCGCGTCCGCGCGCCGGACGCAGGCCCGCCAAAGAGAACGTTGTGTGCACCAGGGAGCCGGCCCGGTCGAGCAGTGACTTGCGTGGCGGGACGTAGTGCATCGGCAGGTCGCGCCGGTCGCGGGGCGGCGACATGAACGCGGGCGCCTCGACCAGTGGGGCGTCGTCTGGCACGCGGCCGTTGGCGCGGCGATAGGCGGCGAGTGCGCGCGGGTGGAGCCGGATCTCGTCCGGCACCACGACGAACGCCATCTCGACGAGCTTGCCGAATATCCGCAGCAGCACCTCGTCGCCGGGTGTCCACCGCATGCCTGCCTTCTCGCGGACCGCTTCGTCGAACAGCCCGGCAGCGATCCAGCGCTGCGCACCGACCATCGGCCTGAAGAGCTGATCCCAGATCGGGGTGGGCATCAGCACGAACCACGGTTTGGGGATGCGGATCGTGAAGATATCCAGCGTGGCCTTGTTGATCTCGAGCTCTTCACTGCACTTGCGATCCCAGTACTCCTGGAACTCGTCCCAGGTGTTGGGCACCGGCCGCATGCTCATGCCGTACATCCGGTACCACTGCACGTGCTCGTCGAACAGTTGGCGCTTCTCGGTCTCGGTGAGGCCACCGCAGAAGTACTCGGCGGTCTTGATGATCAGCATGAAGAAGGTGGCGTGGGCCCAATAGAAAGTCTCGGGATTGAGTGCGTGATAACGACGCCCGTCGGCGTCGGTGCCCTTGATCGTCTTGTGAAAGCCCTTGATCTGCGCACCGGTCTTGGCGGCACGGTCGCCGTCGTAAACCACGCCCATGATCGGGTACACCGACCGCGCGACCCGCTGCAACGGCTCGCGCAGCAGGATGGAGTGGTCCTCGACGCCTGCGCCGAGTTCCGGGTACATGTTCTGAATGGCGCCGATCCACACGCCGAGCATTCCGGTGCGCAGATCACCGAAGTACTTCCACGTCAGTGAATCGGGGCCCAGGGGCCCTCCAGAGTCAGCGGTCGTCGTTGAACGCACAGTCCAACGATAATGTTGACAACGCATGTTGTCTATCATTTGGAGCGCGTGGCGGCGCACTGTTATGTAGCGGCTACCGACGCGCCACACGCTTGTGACCAGCCCGTTCGTTCCTCGATTGCCGGTCGCGAGAAGCGCCACATACGCTTGCGCTGTGAATGTCGAGTCGTTCGAAGAACGATCCGGCGATATCGGAGAAATCGACGAGGTGCCGGATCGTCCGGTCGAGTTGAGACGCTCATCCGGACCGAGGGCGTGGCTGAAGGACACCAATCACAGCCCGGCTGTCGTCGCGTTCCTGCGCCGGGCGCGCCGGGCGCTGCCGGGCGACCCCGACTTCGGAGATCCGCTGTCGGCCGACGGTGTTGGAGGCCCACGCGCCGCCGCGAGGGCGGCGGATCGGCTGCTGGAGCGCGAGGCCGCCTCGCGCGAAGTGAGCCTCGGAGCGCTGCAGGTGTGGCAGGCGTTGACGGAGCGGGTGTCGGGAAAGCCCGCCAATCGTGAGGTGACGCTGGTCTTTACCGACTTGGTCGGCTTCTCGTCGTGGTCGTTGAGTGCCGGTGACGATGCGATGCTGAAGTTGTTGCGCCGCGTTTCTCAGGTGGTCGAGCCGCCGCTGTTCGAAGCGGGCGGTCACATCGTCAAGCGTATGGGCGACGGAATCATGGCGGTGTTCGCCGAACCCGTCACGGCGGTGCGCGCCGCGATCGCTGCGCGTGAAGCGGTGAAAACCGTTGAGGTCGACGGCTATACGCCGCGGATGCGGGTGGGCATCCATACCGGCCGCCCGCAGCGGATCGGCTCTGACTGGCTCGGGGTGGATGTCAACATCGCGGCTCGGGTGATGGATCGCGCCACCAAGGGCGAACTCGTGGTGTCGGGGTCCACGCTGGAACAGATTTCCAAGGAAGACTTCGAGGCGCTGGGCGTGACGGCCAAACAGCTTCGCAGGCAAGTCTTTACAGCGAAGCAGGACGGCGTGCCTGCCGATCTCACCATGTATCGCTTGAAAATTCGCAGGCAGTTGCCAGGCGGCGATGAAGATGAGGAAGGCGCAGCGGGCGCATAGTGGGCGGAGATGTTGCTCCGACTGCTCGCTCGGCTGGCCCTGATCCGCGTCACCGCGGCGTATGTGGTGATCGTGACTTGCGTCACCGTAGCTTTGTACGTCCTCGGCCCGCTGGTGCAGGACCGAGTGATCAGCCATGTCAGCACCAATCTGCACAACCTCAGCCACGGCCACGTCGGGACGCTTCTGGACAGTGCGTTCGTCGTCGACGCCGGCCCGATCTACGTGTGGTTACCGGGACTGGTCTGCCTGCTGGCGGTGGCGGAGTTGATGTGGGGCAGCGTCCGGCTGGTGGTCGCCTTCGTGGTGGGGCACGTCGGAGCCACGCTACTGGTCGCGGCCGGCCTGACGGCAGCGGTGGAATTGGGATGCCTGCCGTTGTCGGTCAGCCGTGCGACGGACGTCGGCATGAGCTACGGGGCCGCGGCCTTACTGGGCTCGCTGACCACGGCGATACCGCGGCGCTGGCGCCCGACCTGGTTCGGATGGTTTCTCGCCGTCGGGGCCGCGATGGTGGCTGTCGGCCGCGACTTCACCGACGTCGGACACGCGGTGGCGCTGATTCTTGGCATGTTGGTGTCGACGCGGTTCGGCCGGCCCGCGCGTTGGTCGCCCGTGCGGTTCGCGATGCTGGGTGTGGCAGCACCGTTCGGCTACTTGATGCTGGCCAGCACCGACCTGCTCGTTGCGACGGCCGCCGGTCTGGCCGGTGCCTCGCTTGCCGAGTGTTGGGTCAGGCTACGTGCGCGGCGCACTGCTGCGCCGAACGGCGACACTCGAGCCGTCGCGCCGGAAAGTAATGCCCGCGAAGCGCGATCAGGCCATCGCCTATGATCGGCCGGTGGCTGAGCAGCCCATAGACCTGTCGGAAGAAGCGCTGACTAAAGCCGTCAGCGCGGCTCGGCATGCCTTCGATCTGGCTGCTGATCTGGACGAACTGGCCCGCGCCAAGACCGAACAACTCGGCGACCGGTCGCCGATCGCGTTGGCCCGCCAGTCGCTGGGTTCGCTGGCCAAGGCCGACCGTGCGGATGCAGGCAAGCGCGTCAACGTCGCGCGCGCCGAAGCGCAGCGCGCGTACGACGACCGATTGGCCGCCCTGCGGGCCGAACGCGATGTCGCGGTGCTCATCGCCGAAAGCATCGATGTCACCCAGCCGTCAACCCGGCAGCCGATCGGCGCCCGCCACCCGATCACCATCCTCGCCGAGCACATCGCCGATACGTTCGTCGCGATGGGGTGGGAGCTGGCCGAAGGACCCGAGGTCGAAACCGAGCAGTTCAACTTCGACGCGCTGAACTTCCCGCCCGATCACCCCGCGCGCAGTGAGCAGGACACCTTCTATGTCGCGCCGGATGGCTCACGGCAGGTGCTGCGCACCCACACCTCGCCGGTGCAGATCCGCGCGCTGCTGGAGCGCGATCTACCGGTATACATCATCTCCATCGGCCGGACGTTCCGCACCGATGAACTCGACTCGACCCACACCCCGGTCTTCCACCAGGTGGAGGGACTGGCTGTGGACAAGGGCCTGACGATGGCCCACTTGCGTGGCACCCTCGACGCATTCGCCCGCTCTGAGTTCGGGCCGCAGGGCCGTACCCGGTTCCGCCCGCACTTCTTCCCGTTCACCGAGCCGTCGGCCGAAGTGGACGTCTGGTTCGAGAACAAGAAGGGCGGCCCCGGTTTCGTGGAATGGGGCGGCTGCGGCATGGTCAACCCGAATGTGTTGCGCGCCTGCGGCATCGATCCCGAGGTCTACTCCGGCTTTGCGTTCGGCATGGGGCTGGAGCGCACACTGCAGTTCCGCAACGGCATCCCCGATATGCGTGACATGGTCGAGGGCGATGTCCGGTTCTCGCTGCCGTTCGGGGTAGGGGCCTGATGCGGCTTCCGTACAGCTGGCTGCGCGACGTCGTTCAGGCCGGCGCTCCTGGGTGGGACGTATCGCCGGAGGAGCTCGAGCAGACGCTGATCCGCATCGGCCATGAGGTCGAAGAGATCATTCCAGTCGGGCCGGTCACGGGGCCGCTGACGGTCGGGCGCGTCACCGAGATCGAGGAACTCACCGAGTTCAAGAAGCCGATCCGCGCGGTGAAGGTCGACGTCGGTGAAGCCGAACCCCGCGATATCGTCTGCGGGGCGACGAACTTCGCCGTCGGCGACCTCGTGGTGGTGGCGCTTCCCGGCGCCGTCCTACCTGGCGACTTCAAGATCGCGAGCCGCAAGACGTATGGCCGCACATCCGACGGCATGATCTGCTCGACGGCCGAACTCAATTTGGGCACAGATCATTCCGGCATCCTGGTGCTACCACCGGGCACCGCAGAACCCGGCGCCCCTGCCGCCGACCTGTTGGGCCTCGACGATGTGGTCTTCCATCTGGCGATCACGCCGGACCGCGGCTATTGCCTTTCGGTACGCGGCATGGCGCGTGAAATCGCCTGCGCCTACGACCTCGAGTTCGTCGACCCCGCGGATGTTTCACCGCTGCCCGCCGAGGGTGAGGCCTTGCCGCTGACCATCGAGCCCGCCACCGGTGTGATCCGGTTTGGGCTGCGGCCCGTCACGGGCATCGACCCGACCGCGGTGTCCCCGTGGTGGATGCAGCGACGGCTGATGCTATCCGGCATCCGCGCGATCTCGCCCGCCGTCGACGTCACGAACTACGTGATGCTCGAGATCGGTCACCCGATGCACGCACACGACCGCAGCCTTATCACCGGCGGCTTCAAGGTTCGCTTCGCCGAACCGGGGGAGACCGTCGTCACGCTTGACGACATCGAGCGCAAGCTCGACCCTGCCGACGTGCTGATCGTCGACGACGTCGCGACAGCCGCGATCGGCGGTGTCATGGGTGCGGGCACCACCGAGGTTCGAGACACCACCACCGACGTATTGCTGGAAGCGGCGGTCTGGGATCCTGCCGCGGTATCGCGCACGCAGCGACGCCTGCACCTCTACAGCGAGGCGGGCCGGCGCTACGAACGGTTTGTCGATCCCGCAATCTCGGTCGCTGCGCTGGACCGTTGCGCCGCGCTGTTGGCCGATATCGCAGGCGGCACAACCGAACCCAAACTCACCGACTGGCGTGGTGATCCGCCGCGCGAGGCCTGGAACCCGCCGCCGGTCAGCATGGCCGTCGACCTGCCGGATCGCACCGCAGGCGTCGACTACGCCGCTGGCACCACGCAACGCAGGCTGACCCAGATCGGCGCCGACGTGGTTGTCGAGGGTGATCGGGTGACGGCGACACCGCCGAGCTGGCGGCCCGACCTTCGTGAGGCCGCCGACCTCGTCGAGGAAGTGCTGCGCCTGGAGGGCCTCGAGATCATCCCGTCGGTGCTGCCGCAGGCTCCTGCCGGGCGGGGGCTCAGCCCGACCCAGAAGCGGCGCCGAGCCATCGGAAAGTCGTTGGCGCTCAACGGCTATATCGAGATCCTGCCGTCGCCGTTCCTGCCAGCGGGCATCTTCGACCAGTGGGGCCTGCCCGCCGACGATCCACGCCGCAATACCACCTCGGTCCTCAACCCACTTGAGTCGGACCGCCCCGAGCTAGCCACCACGCTGCTGCCCGGGCTGCTGGAAGCCCTGGGGCGCAACGTCTCCCGCGGTGCACCCGATGTGGCGCTGTACGCAATCCAGCAAGTGGTTGAGGCGACCTCGGAAACCCGTGCCGTCGAACGCATTCCGAACGACCGTCGGCCCACCGACGAGGAGATCGCCACGCTCGACGCATCGCTGCCACGCCAGCCCCAGCACGTCGCCGTAGTGCTGGCGGGTCTGCGTGAACCGGCTGGACCGTGGGGCCCCGGCCGGCGGGTGGACGCCCTCGACGCCTTCGAGGCGGTGCGCATCATCGCGCGTGCGTGCAACGTCGACGTGACGTTGCTCAACCAACATGAGCATTTTCCGTGGCATCCCGGCCGTTGCGCGGCAGTACACGTCGATTTCTTGACGCTCGTCGGTTACGCGGGCGAACTCCACCCGGCCGTGATCGAACGGATGGGTCTGCCCAAGGGCACCTGCGCGGTGGAACTCGACCTCGACGCGATCCCGCTCACCGAGCCGCTGCCTGCGCCTTCGGTTTCGCCGTTCCCCGCGGTGTTCCAGGACGTCAGCCTGGTGGTCGCCGAGGATGCGGATGCCTCGGCAGTCGTCAACGCGGTCCGCGAAGGCGCAGGCGAACTGCTCGAGGACGTGCGACTGTTCGACGTCTATACGGGTCCGCAGATCGGTGAGGGCCGGAAGTCGCTGACGTTGGCGCTGCGATTCCGCGCCGCCGACCGGACGCTTACCGAGGACGAGGCCAGCGCGGCACGCGACGCCGCGGTGGCGACCGCCTCTGAGCGGGTCGGTGCCGAGCTGCGCGCTTAACAGTCAGGCCGTGACGAGAAGTCGGGCCGGACTGCGGCCAAGCACCTGGCGCCACGGTATATCCGACGGATCCTCGGTCAGATGCAACGGAGGGTCGGCGGCGAGGACGGCGCGTACCGCCTCTTCCACCGCGATTTTCGCCAGTGCAGTGCCGAGGCAGTAGTGTGTGCCCGCACCGAAATTCAGCAGCTTCGCGGAGTCGTGTTGGGTGAAGCGGTCAGGGTCGAAACGGTCGGGCTCGAACCACGCCGACGCGTCGCGACATGCCG
Source organism: uncultured Actinomycetota bacterium (assembly GCA_963766465.1). Lineage (GTDB taxonomy): Bacteria > Actinomycetota > Actinomycetes > Mycobacteriales > Mycobacteriaceae > Mycobacterium. Next base: position 110,583 of record CAVXZT010000002.1, on the reverse strand, counting down.
CGGCGATGCACAGAAGCACCATGGACCCAGTCGGAAGCGTGGTGCCGTGCAGCTCGATCGGAGCCACCGTGGTGCGCGGGATCGCCGGGATGCTCGGCTCAAGGCGCATGGTCTCGCTGACGGCGCTGGTGAAGCGCGCGGAGTCGTCCAGTACTCCCACAAGTTCGTCGCGGTGCTGCAGCGCCATCAGGATGCTGCACGGAATCTGACTGCCCGCCGTATCGTGGCCTGCGACAAGCAGATTGGCGATCATCGTCACGGTCTCGGCGTGGGTGAGTCGCTCGCCGTCCGCCTCTGCGGCGAGCAGTGACGTGATGAGATCGTCTCCCGGATCCTTGGCGCGCCGGGTCGCCAACTCGTCGACGTAGTTCTGCATTTCCACGATCGCCGTCGTGGCGTCCGCGATCTGCTCTGGCGTCATGATGAAGAACACCGGGCTCAGCGCCTCGGCCCATTTCGTGAACACCGCGTCGTCGCCTTCCGGCACGCCGAGCAGCCTGCAGATCATCCGGGTACCCAGCGACGAGGCCACTAGAAGATCTCCGCTCTCGCTGGCAGCGGCGACAGCGGCGGCGGCCATGTCCGCAGCAGTCTCACGAAGTGCCCCGACGGATCTCGGCGTGAATGCGCGCGACACCAGCGATCGGATGCGACGGTGGTAGTCGCCCTCGGTGGTGAACATGAGGCGGGAGTACCAGTCGCGAAGAGGCCCTTCCGCAATGTCCATCATGTCGAACAACATCAGCCCGATGCCCTCTAGCCGCGGATCATGGGCCAACGTATCCACGTCGTGTTGGCGTAGGACAACGGTGGCGCCCGTCGCGATGTCTGTGGCCAGCGGCCCGCGTGCGGCGGCCTCGGCAAGCACGCTATGCAGGTCGAGTGCCCACGACCCGGATAAGTCGACCGGCGCCAAGACTTTGGTACCCATGATTCCCCCCGGAATTGCCCTTGATCGAATTATGGGCCAGCACTGCTGCCGGTTCGGGCGAACGTCAGCGCAGCTCCGAGGGCGTTTGTGATGGCAAACAGCCGACGACAATAATTAATTTGCAACTGTGTGCATAACCATGCAGAATCGCTGCATGACGTCTGTCGCGGTGGCCGGTGCCAGCGGATATGCCGGTGGAGAGATCCTGCGCCTGCTGCTCGGCCATCCCGCATACGCCGACGGGAGGCTGACCATCGGCGCGCTGACCGCGGCGGCCAGCGCCGGGACGACAGTCACCGAACACCATCCTCATCTGCTGCCGCTGTCCGGCCGGGTGCTCGACGCCACCGATATCGACGTGCTGACCGGCCACGACGTGGTGTTCCTCGCGCTCCCGCACGGAAACTCCGCCGCCCTGGCCGAGCAGCTCGGCCCAGACACTGTGGTGATTGACTGCGGCGCCGACTTTCGGCTCACCGATGCGGCGGCGTGGGAGAAGTTCTACGGCTCGGCGCACGCCGGAAGCTGGCCGTACGGGTTGCCCGAACTGCCCGGCGCGCGCGACCGGTTGCGTGGTGCCACGCGGATCGCGGTTCCCGGCTGTTATCCGACTGCGGCCCTGCTGGCGCTGTGGCCCGCGATCGCCGAGGACCTCATCGAGCCTGCGGTCACCGTCGTCGCCGTCAGCGGTACCTCAGGAGCAGGCCGGGCCGCCAAGACCGACCTGCTCGGCTCTGAGGTCATCGGATCGGCGCGCGCCTACAACATCGGCGGAAAGCACAGGCACACCCCGGAGATCGCCCAGGGCCTCAAGGCCGTGACCGACAAGACGGTCACCGTATCGTTCACGCCGGTGCTGATCCCGACTTCTCGCGGCATCCTGGCGACCTGCACCGCCCGTACCTCCGCGCCGCTCTCACAACTGCGTGCCGCCTATGAAAAAGCTTATGACGGTGAGCCTTTCGTGCACCTGTTACCCGAAGGCCAGCTGCCGAAGACTGGCGCGGTTATCGGAAGCAACGCCGCGCAACTCGCGGTTGCCCTAGATGATGCGGCGAAGACACTTGTGGTTATCGCCGCAATCGACAACCTCGTGAAGGGGACCGGCGGCGCGGCCGTGCAATCGATGAACCTCGCGCTGGGCTGGCCAGAGACGGAAGGGCTTTCGATCGTGGGAGTGGCACCGTGACTGAACTTTCCACCGACACCCGCCTCGTCCGGACCCAGGGTGTGACCGCGCCCGGGGGCTTCCGCGCCACCGGAATTGCTGCGGGCATCAAGGCATCCGGCGCGCTCGACCTGGCGCTGGTTTTCAACGAGGGGCCCGACCACGCCGCCGCGGGCGTGTTCACCCGCAACAAGGTCAAGGCCGCGCCGGTGTTGTGGTCACAGCAGGTGCTGAGCACCGGACGGCTGCGCGCCGTGATCCTCAATTCCGGTGGCGCCAACGCCTGCACCGGCCCGCAGGGGTTCCAGGACACCCACGCCACAGCCGAGGCCGTCGCCTCCTCCCTGTCCGATTGGGGCACCGACACCGGGGCTGTCGAGGTCGCGGTCTGCTCGACCGGGCTGATCGGCGACCGGCTGCCGATGGACAAGGTGCTGGCCGGCGTCAGCGAGATCGTCCACGAGATGGCAGGCGGTCTGACCGGCGGTGAGGAGGCCGCCCGTGCCATCATGACCACCGACACCGTGCCGAAACAGGTTGCGCTGCACCACAGCGGCAACTGGACGGTCGGCGGCATGGCCAAGGGTGCGGGCATGCTCGCGCCGTCGCTGGCCACCATGCTCACCGTGATCACCACCGATGCCGTCGCCGACGCCGCTGCCCTGGACCATGCGCTGCGTAACGCGGCTGCCGTGACCTTCGACCGCCTCGACGTCGACGGTAGCTGCTCTACCAATGACACGGTGCTGCTGCTGGCCTCGGGCGCCAGTGAGATCGCGCCCAGCCAAACCGAATTGGACGCCGCGGTGTTGCGGGTGTGCGACGACCTGTGCGCACAGCTGCAGGCCGATGCCGAAGGGGTGACTAAGCGCATCGTTGTCACTGTCACGGGTGCCGAATCCGAAGCCGACGCGCTGACCGCCGCGCGTGTGGTGGCACGCGACAGCCTGGTCAAGACTGCGCTGTTCGGCTCCGACGCGAACTGGGGCCGGGTGCTTGCCGCGGTCGGCATGGCGCCGGTGACGCTCGACGCCGACCGGATCAGCGTGTCGTTCAACGGTTCTCCGGTGTGCATCGACGGGACGGGCGCACCAGGCGCCCGCGAGGTTGACCTGTCCGGCACCGATATCGACGTCACCATCGACCTCGGCGTAGGGGCGAAGCGGGCGAGCATCCGCACCACAGACCTGTCCCATGGATACGTCGAAGAGAACTCGGCGTACAGCTCATGACTTCGTTTGACGTCGCCGCCGGAGCGGCTCCGACCGCGACCCAGACCAAGGCGCAGGTGCTCGCTGCCGCACTGCCGTGGCTCAAGCAACTGCACGACAAGATCGTCGTCGTCAAATACGGCGGCAACGCCATGACCGACGAGACGTTGAAGACGGCATTCGCCGCCGACATGGTGTTCCTGCGCAACTGCGGCATCCACCCAGTCGTCGTGCACGGCGGCGGCCCGCAGATCAGCTCGATGCTCAAACGCCTTGGTATCGAAGGAGATTTTAAGGGTGGCTTCCGGGTGACGACGCCCGAAGTGCTCGATGTCGCCCGGATGGTGCTATTCGGCCAGGTCGGCCGTGAGCTGGTGGGCCTGATCAACGCGCACGGTCCCTACGCCGTCGGGGTCACAGGCGAGGACGCGCATCTGTTCACCGCTGTGCGCCGCAGCGTCACTGTCGACGGCGTTGCGACCGATATCGGCCTTGTCGGCGACGTCGAGCGCGTAGACGCCCGCTCCCTGTTGGATCTGATTGCCGCAGGCCGCATTCCGGTGATCTCGACGATCGCCCCCGACGCCGACGGCGTTGTACACAACATCAACGCCGACACGGCCGCTGCCGCGCTGGCCGAGGCGCTCGGCGCCGAGAAACTGATCATGCTGACCGATGTCGAAGGCCTGTACACCAGCTGGCCCGATCGCGATTCGTTGGTCAGCGAGATCGACACGGCCGCACTGACGCAACTGCTGCCGAGGTTGGAGGCAGGCATGGTGCCCAAGATCGAGGCTTGCTTGCGCGCGGTATCGGGTGGCGTGCCCAGCGCGCACGTCATCGACGGTCGCGTCGAGCACTGCGTTCTGGTCGAGTTGTTCACCAACGAAGGGACGGGCACCAAGGTGGTGAGCGCATGAGCACGCTACTGGAGCGCTGGTCTGGCGTGATGATGAACAGCTACGGCACACCGCCGCTCGCGCTGGCCACCGGTGACGGCGCAGTGGTGACCGACGTCGACGGCAAGTCGTACGTCGATCTGCTCGGTGGCATCGCCGTCAACATCCTCGGGCACCGCCACCCGGCCGTGATCGAGGCGGTGACCCGGCAGCTCAATACGCTCGGGCACACGTCGAACCTGTATGTCACTGAACCGGGCGTCGCGCTTGCCGAGGCGCTGGTCGGGCTGCTTGGCGCGGATGCGCGGGTGTTCTTCTGCAACTCGGGCACCGAAGCCAACGAGGTCGCCTTCAAGATCACCCGCCTCACCGGACGCACGAAACTCGTTGCAGCCCAAGGAGCGTTCCACGGCCGGACGATGGGTTCGCTCGCGCTGACGGGTCAGCCGGCGAAGCAGGAGCCCTTCGCCCCGCTTCCCGGCGATGTCGCGCACCTTCCGTACGGCGACACCGAGGCGCTGGCCGCCGCCGTCGACGACACGACCGCGGCCGTGTTCCTGGAGCCGATCATGGGGGAGGGCGGCGTGGTCGTCCCGCCGGCGGGCTACCTGGTGGCCGCGCGTGAGATCACGGCCAAGCACGGGGCGCTGCTTGTGCTCGACGAAGTGCAGACCGGGATGGGCCGCACCGGAGCGTTTTTCGCACACCAGCACGACGGGATCACGCCGGACATCGTCACCATGGCCAAGGGACTGGGCGGCGGCCTACCGATTGGCGCATGCCTCGCGATCGGCAAGACCGCCGAGCTGCTGACCCCCGGCCTGCACGGCAGCACGTTCGGTGGCAACCCGGTCTGCACGGCCGCCGCGCTGGCGGTGCTCAAGGTGCTGGCCGACGATGATCTGATCGGCCGCGCCGATGTCCTCGGCAAGACACTGTCGGCGGGAATCGAATCATTGGGTCATCCACTCGTCGACTACGTCCGCGGCAGGGGACTGCTGCAGGGTGTCGTGCTCACCTCCGAGGCAGCGAAACCCGTTGAGGCCGCGGCCCGCGACGCCGGGTTCCTTGTCAATGCCGCCGCCCCGGATGTGGTCCGGCTGGCCCCGCCGCTGGTCATCACCGAGGACCAGATCGACGGCTTCCTAACCGCGCTGCCCGACGTGCTCGACAAGGCGGTCACATGACACGACATTTCCTGCGTGACGACGACCTGACTCCGGACGAGCAGGCCGAGGTGCTGGCGCTGGCCCGCGAGCTGAAGGCGAATCCGTTCAGCGCTCGGCCTCTCGAGGGGCCGAGCGGCGTGGCCGTCATCTTCGACAAGAACTCCACCCGCACGCGATTCTCGTTCGAGGTCGGCATCGCCCAGCTCGGCGGCCACGCGGTCGTGGTGGACGGCCGCACCACCCAGCTCGGGCGCGAGGAGACATTGGAGGACACCGGAAAGGTGTTGTCCCGCTACGTCGACGCGATCGTGTGGCGCACGTTCGGGCAGGAGCGTCTCACTGCCATGGCGTCAGGGGCGACCGTGCCCGTGGTCAACGCGCTGTCCGACGAATTCCACCCGTGCCAGGTGCTCGCCGACCTGCAGACGCTCGACGAACGCCTCGGCACATTGAACGGGCTGCGGCTTTCCTACTTTGGCGACGGCGCCAACAACATGGCGCACTCGCTGATGCTCGGCGGGGTTACCGCAGGCATTCACGTCACCGTCGCCGCCCCCGCAGGCTTCGCGCCCGACCCGCAGTTCGTCGCGGCCGCCGAGAAGCGTGCCGTCGACACCGGCGCATCGGTGACGGTGACGGCAGATCCACACGCGGCCGCTGACGGCGCGGACGTCCTCGTCACCGACACCTGGACGTCGATGGGCCAGGAGAACGACGGGCTGGACAGGGTTGGCCCGTTCCAGCAGTTCCAGATCAACGCGGCGCTGCTCGCTCGGGCGCAGCGGAATGCGATTGTGCTGCATTGCCTTCCGGCACACCGTGGACACGAAATCACCGATGAGGTGATCGACGGACCGCAGAGCGCGGTGTGGGACGAAGCGGAGAACCGGCTGCATGCCCAGAAGGCGCTGCTGGTGTGGCTGCTGGAGCGATCATGACTTCAGCAGCCACCAGGGTAGGCAGGCAGGCCCGCATCGTTTCGATCCTGTCCGCGTCGTCCGTGCACAGCCAAAGCGAGTTGGCCACAATGCTCGCCGACGAGGGAATCGACGTCACTCAGGCCACATTGTCGCGCGACCTCGACGAGCTTGGGGCCGTCAAGCTGCGCGGCGCCGACGGCGGCGTCCCCGTCTACGTCGTCCCGGAGGACGGCAGTCCGGTGCGCGGCGTCTCCGGTGGCACCGAACGAATGTCGCGGCTACTTGCCGAGCTGTTGGTGTCCACCGACGCCAGCGGCAATCTCGCGGTCCTTCGTACGCCGCCGGGCGCGGCACACTATCTGGCCAGTGCAGTCGACCGTTCGGCATTGCCGTTTGTGGTCGGCACCGTCGCGGGGGACGACACCATCCTTGTGGTGGCGCGTGAACCGATGACCGGCGCCGAGCTGGCCACCAAATTCGAAAGCATCCAACAAAAGGAGATTGGTTAATGTCCGAACGCGTCATCCTGGCGTACTCCGGCGGGCTGGACACCTCCGTGGCGATCAGCTGGATCGGCAAGGAGACCGGGCGTGAGGTGGTTGCGGTCGCCATTGACCTCGGCCAGGGCGGCGAGGACATGGAGGTGGTACGGAAGAGGGCGCTGGACTGCGGTGCGGTCGAGGCCGTCGTCGTCGACGCCAAGGACGAATTCGCCGACGAGTACTGCCTTCCCGCGATCCAGTCCAACGCGCTCTACATGGACCGCTACCCGCTGGTATCGGCGCTGAGCCGGCCATTGATCGTCAAACACCTGGTGGCCGCCGCCCGCGAGCACGGCGGCGGCATCGTCGCCCACGGCTGCACAGGCAAGGGCAACGACCAGGTCCGCTTCGAGGTCGGATTCGCCTCGCTAGCACCGGATCTCGAGGTGTTGGCCCCTGTCCGCGACTACGCGTGGACGCGGGAAAAGGCGATCGCGTTCGCCGAGGAGAACGCCATTCCGATCAACGTCAGCAAGCGCTCACCGTTCTCGGTCGACCAGAACGTATGGGGGCGGGCGGTGGAAACCGGTTTCCTCGAGCACCTGTGGAACGCGCCGACCAAGGACGTCTACGACTACACCGAAGATCCGACCGTCAACTGGAACACTCCCGACGAGGTGATTGTCGGTTTCGAACGGGGAGTGCCTGTTTCGATTGACGACAAGCCGGTGACCGTGCTGCAGGCCATCGAGGAGCTCAACCAGCGCGCCGGCTCGCAGGGAGTCGGTCGGCTCGACGTCGTCGAGGACCGACTGGTCGGTATCAAGAGCCGCGAGATCTATGAAGCGCCCGGCGCCATGGTGCTCATCACCGCGCACACCGAACTCGAACACGTCACGCTCGAACGCGAACTAGGCCGGTTCAAGCGCAACACCGACCAGAAGTGGGGCGAGCTGGTGTACGACGGGTTGTGGTACTCGCCGCTGAAGACCGCGCTGGAGTCGTTCATCGCCAAGACACAGGAGCACGTGTCCGGCGAGATCCGGCTGGTGTTGCACGGCGGGCACATTGCGGTCAACGGCAGACGCAGCGCCGAATCGCTATATGACTTCAACCTCGCCACCTACGACGAGGGCGACACCTTCGACCAGTCCTCGGCGAAAGGCTTCGTGCACGTGCACGGCCTGTCGTCGAAGATCTCGGCGAGGCGGGATCTCGCCGGCCAGTGAGCACCAACGAGGGATCGCTGTGGGGCGGCCGGTTCGCCGACGGCCCGTCAGATGCGTTGGCTGCGCTGAGCAAGTCAACGCACTTCGATTGGGTGTTGGCGCCGTATGACGTCACCGCATCAAAGGCCCACGCGCGGGTGCTGTTTCGGGCCGGGCTGCTGACCGAAGAGCAGCGCGACGGCCTGCTCGTCGGATTGGACAGCCTTGCCGAGGATGTCGCCGACGGCAGCTTCGGGCCGCTGGTCACAGACGAGGACGTGCACGGCGCGCTGGAGCGTGGCCTGATCGACCGCGTCGGCGACGAGCTCGGTGGGCGGTTGCGGGCGGGCCGGTCGCGGAATGATCAGGTGGCCACGCTGTTTCGGATGTGGCTGCGCGACGCGGTGCGCCGGGTCGCCGACGGCGTGCTCGACGTCGTTGGTGCGTTGGCCACCCAGGCGGCCGCGCATCCGACCGCGATCATGCCGGGCAAGACGCATCTTCAGTCCGCGCAACCGGTCCTGCTCGCGCATCATCTGCTGGCACATGCGCACCCGCTGCTGCGCGACGTCGACCGGCTCGCCGACTTCGACAAGCGGGCCGCGGTTTCGCCGTACGGATCGGGGGCGCTGGCCGGTTCGTCGCTGGGACTTGACCCCGACGCGATCGCCGCCGAGCTCGGCTTCGATGCCGCGGCCGACAATTCCATCGATGCGACCGCAGCCCGCGACTTCGCAGCCGAGGCGGCCTTCGTGCTGTCGATGATCGGGGTCAATCTTTCCCGGCTCGCCGAGGACATCATTCTATGGAGCACAACCGAATTCGGCTACGCAACGTTGCACGACTCATGGTCGACCGGCAGCTCGATCATGCCGCAGAAGAAGAACCCCGACATCGCCGAGCTGGCGCGTGGCAAGTCCGGCAGGCTGATCGGTAATCTCACCGGCCTGTTGGCGACGCTGAAGGCGCAGCCGCTGGCGTACAACCGTGACCTGCAAGAGGACAAGGAACCGGTCTTCGATTCGGTCGCGCAGCTCGAGATGCTGCTGCCCGCGACTGCGGGCCTCGTCGGCACGCTGCGATTCGATGTCGACCGGATGGCCGAGCTGGCGCCGTTGGGCTACACGCTGGCCACCGATGTCGCGGAATGGCTGGTGCGCAGGGGAGTTCCGTTCCGGGTGGCGCACGAAGCCGCAGGAGCGGCGGTGCGTGCCGCTGAAGCGCGCGGGGTGGGTCTCGAAGAGCTCGAAGACGCGGAGCTCTCCGAGATCCACCCGGAGTTAACGGGACAGGTGCGCGAGGTGCTTACCATCGACGGGTCGGTCAACTCCCGCGACGCCCGTGGCGGGACTGCCCCCATTCAGGTCGCCAAGCAGCTCGGTGTCGTCCGCGACGCCAGTGACAGGCTGCGGCTGCGACTCCGTCGCTGACGTCTTCCCGCGTTCCCACAGCGGGCCGAACACGAACCACAGGCCGACGACGACCCAGGCTCGACCGATCCACCACAACAGGCCGGCGTGATCCTCGGGCGCGGCGAAGAACAGGGTGAGCACCACGAGCACGACTGACGCGACCGCGACCGTGCCGACGACGCGATACCACTCGCGCATCAGGTGAGCGACCCGCTCGGGGCCGTGCTTGGGAGTCGGGCGCGGGGCCGGCCCGCCCGCGAATCGGTGGGCGAACCGGACATCGGCCCAGCGCACGATCGCAGGCCCGAAGGCGAGGCTCGAGCCCAGGTAGAAGCCCGCCAGCACGTGCACAAAGCCGATGTCGGCGCCGCGGTGCAGATCGATCGCTGTGGCGATCACCAGCACGACGTCCAGCAGGGGAATGCCCGCGAGGACGGCGGTGCTGGTCCGTCGAAGCCGAACCAGGTATCGCAGGACCATGCCAAGGCCCAGCAGCACCCACAACCCCATCTCGCAGGCCACTATCACCGCCGCGATCGGATTCTCGGCGAAGAACGTCAACATTGTTCTCTTCAACTTTCACATTGTTTGGTAGCACGCTGGTATTACAAACGTAGCACACTCGTGCTAACATCCTGACGTGCCCAAACTGATCGACCGCGACAGCCGTCGTCACGAAATCGCGCATGCCGTGTGGCGCATCGTGCTGAGCGACGGCGTCTCGGCCGTGTCGATCCGCGACGTCGCCGCGGAGGCTGGCCTTGCCGTCGGTTCGGTCCGGCACGTCTTCGGGACGAAGGCAGAACTGCTCGAGTACTCCATGGCATTGGTGCACGAACGGACAAGCAAGCGGGTGGCCAAGCATTTCTCGATGCAAGATCCGCGCAAGTGCGCCGAGGCGGTGCTTGCCGAGCTGTTGCCGTTGGACGATCAGCGGCGAATGGATATGGCCGTCAACATGGCCGTCGTTGCGGAAAGCCCGTCACACCCCGCCCTGCGCCGAGTCGCGCTCGATGCCCAGCGGGCCGTCGCCGACGCATGCGCGGCGGTGCTGGCGAGGCTGCACAGGGAGGAGCTCGTCCGCTCCGACGCCGACCTCGCCTACGAGTCGGAGCGGCTGCACGCGCTCGTCGACGGGCTGGCGCTGCACGCGCTCACAGCCGATCGAAAGGATCTGCGGCCCAAGGCGATTCTCGCTGTGCTGCGCAAGCACCTCGCCGAGCTGGAGCCCAACTAGTCCTCTGCCGCCGCCAACCAGGCTTCTTCCAGAGATTCCTTGCGGGCCAGCAGCTCGCCCAATTCGACATTGAGCTCACCGACCCGGACGTGATCGGCCGCCGCCTTCGCCATCGACTCGTGCAACGCGGCGATCTGCACGTCGAGCTTGGACAGCTGACCCTCGATGCGCGCCATCTCCTTGCCGGCCCGCCGCTCACGCGCCGATGCCGACTCAGCGCCTCGCGACGGCTCAGGCGGGACCGCAGTGGCAGATGACTGGACCCGGTTCGCGAGGTACTGCTCGATGCCGCCCGGCAGCATGTCGCAGCGGCCGTCGCCGGTGAGCGCGTAGGTGACGTCGGTGACCCGTTCGAGGAAGTACCGGTCGTGCGTGACCACGATGAGCGTCCCCGGCCAGCCGTCGAGATAGTCCTCGATCACCGTCAGCGTGTCGATGTCCAGGTCGTTCGTCGGCTCGTCAAGCAACAGCACGTTCGGCTCGTCGAGAAGCAGTCGCAGGAACTGCAGCCGTCGACGCTCGCCGCCGGACAGGTCGGCCAGCCGCGCGGTCAGCTTGTCGCCGGTGAAGCCGAAGTCCTTCAGCAGGGTGTCCGCGGTGATCTCGCCGCCGCCGGCCAATTGCGTTACTCGCCGCCGGTTTTCGACGGCATCCAGCACGCGGTCGGCGCCGTCGAGCTCGACCAGCGCCTGACTGAGATAGCCGATCTTCAGCGTGGTGCCGCGCTTGATCGTGCCTGCGGCAGGCTGCAATTCGCCGGTCAGCAGCCGCAGCACCGACGTCTTGCCGGAGCCGTTAACGCCGACCAGCCCGATGCGCGCACCAGGTCCGATGGACCAATCGATGCGATCCAAAATCGCCCGATCGGCCACCTCCAGAAGCACCCGGTGCAGGTCGAACACGTCCTTACCCAGTCGGGTAATCGCAAAGCGTTGCAGCACAAGCGAATCGCGCGGTGGCGGCTCGTTGGCGATCAGCTCGTTGGCGGCCTGAATGCGGAACTTGGGTTTCGACGTGCGCGCCGGCGGGCCGCGCCGAAGCCAAGCCAACTCCTTGCGCATCAGGTTGCGCCGACGCGCCTCCGTTCCCGCCGCCAGCCGCATCCGCTCGGCGCGGGCCAGTACGTAGGCCGCGTACCCGCCGTCATACGCGTCGACCTCGCCGCCGTGCACCTCCCACGTCCGCGTGCACACCGCGTCCAGAAACCAGCGATCATGGCTGACAACCACAAGCGCCCTGGCCCGTCGGCCGTTGAGGTGCTCGGCCAGCCAGCCGATCGCCTCGACGTCGAGATGGTTGGTCGGCTCGTCGAGCACCAGCACGTCGTGGCCCGCCAGCAGCACCTCGGCCAGCGCCACCCTGCGTCGCTCACCGCCCGAGAGCCGACCCACGTCGGCGTCCAGGTCGACATCGGACAACAGATGCGAGACGACGGCGCGGGTGGCCGGTTCGGCCGCCCAGATGTGGTCCGGCCTGCCGCCGACGATCACCTCCCGGACGGTGGTGCCCGCGGCGAAGTCGTCAGCCTGCCGCAGGTAGCCCACCGACAGGCCCGAGGTGTGGGTGACCCTGCCGGAATCTGGCTGTCGGGTCTCGGTCAGCACCTGAAGCAATGTGGTCTTGCCGTCACCGTTGCGCCCGACGACGCCGATCGAGTCGCCGTCGTCGACGCCAAGGCTGATCGCGTCCAGCAGCGTGCGGGTTCCGTAGCCGACGGTCGCCCGCTCGACGTTGATTAAGTTCGCCATATGCGGCCCCGATGATATGTGCACCCTGTGCCATGATGACGACGGCAATCGGGGGATTGGGCCGCAGAGAAGACATTAAAAGGGGAGCATGCGGTGGTGGACCTGTCGGCAATAACCGGGCCCGTGGGGCGGTTGGTGGCCACCGCGCAGAACGGGCTGGAAGTGCTGCGATACGGCGGCCTGGAAACCGGCGCAGTACCGTCGCCGTTCCAGATCATCCAAAGCGTTCCGATGTACCGGTTGCGCCGCTACTTCCCGCCCGACGCGCGGCCAGGAGCCAAGCGGCCAGGACCCCCGGTTCTGATGGTGCACCCGATGATGATGTCGGCGGACATGTGGGACGTCACCCGCGACGAAGGCGCCGTCGGCATCTTGCACGAGGCAGGCGTCGACCCGTGGGTCATCGACTTCGGCTCACCCGACAAGGTCGAGGGCGGCATGGACCGCAACCTCGCGGACCACGTCGTCGCGCTGAGCGAGGCGATCGACACCGTCAAAGAGGTCACCGGCCGCGACGTCCACCTGGCCGGCTATTCGCAGGGCGGCATGTTCGCCTACCAAACCGCGGCCTACCGGCGGTCGAAGGACCTGGCCAGCATCGTTGCGTTCGGCTCGCCGGTCGACACTCTGGCGGGCCTGCCGATGAACATGCCGGCCAGCCTCGCGCCCGCAGCGGCGGACTTCATGGCCGACCACGTCTTCAGCCGCATCGACATCCCCGGCTGGCTGGCCCGCACCGGATTCCAGATGCTCGACCCGATCAAGACCGCGCAGTCGCGGCTGGACTTCCTGCGTCAGCTGCATGACCGCGAGGCGCTGTTGCCCCGCGAACAGCAGCGGCGATTCCTTCAGTCCGAAGGCTGGATCGCATGGTCGGGGCCCGCTATCGCCGAACTGCTCAAGCAGTTCATCGCGCACAACCGCATGATGAGTGGCGGCTTCTCAATCCACGGCGACCTGGTCACGCTTTCCGACATCGACTGCCCGGTGCTGGCCGTCATCGGCGAAGTCGACGACATCGGGCAACCCGCCTCGGTCCGCGGAATCAAGCGGGCGGCCCCGCAGGCCGATATTTACGAATTCCTCATCCGCGCAGGGCATTTCGGCCTGGTAGTCGGTTCAAAGGCTGCGAACCAGACCTGGCCGACCGTCGCGCAGTGGGTCACGTGGATCGACGGCAGCGGCGACTTGCCCGACGGCGTCACGCCGATGGCGCTGCAACCGGCCGAACACAGCGAAAGCGGCGTGTCGTTGTCGTCTCGGGTGGCGCACGGCACTGCGGCCGCCACCGAGATGGTGTTCACCCTGGCACGCTCGGCCGCTGACGCGCTGGTGGCGGCCAACAAGTCGGCGCGTGCGCTGGCCGTCGAGACCTACCGCACGCTGCCAAGGCTGGCACGCCTCGGCCAGATCAACGACCACACCCGGATCTCGCTCGGTCGCATCATGTCCGAGCAGGCCCGCGACCTCCCCGGCGGCGAGTGCCTGTTGTTCGACGGCCGTGTGCACACCTATGAGGCCGTGGACCGCCGCATCAACAACGTCGTGCGCGGTCTCATCGAGGTCGGTGTGCGTCAGGGCGCCCATGTCGGGGTGCTGATGGAGACCAGGCCCAGCGCACTCGTCGCGATTGCCGCGCTGTCACGGTTGGGCGCCGTCGCGGTCTTGATGCCGCCCGACGTCGACCTGGCCGCCGCGGTACGGCTCGGCGGGGTGTCGGAGATCATCGCCGACCCGAGCAACCTGGAAACAGCCCACGGGCTCGATGTGCGGGTGCTGGTGCTCGGCGGCGGCGAATCGCGTGACTTGAGCCCTGGCGGACGCTGCAGGCGTCACCGACATGGAAAAGATCGACCCCGACATCGTCGACCTGCCAGGTTGGTACCGGCCGAATCCGGGCCTGGCCCGTGACCTGGCGTTCGTCGGGTTCAGCTCCATCGGCGGCGAACTCGTCGCCCGCCAGATCACCAACTACCGCTGGGCGCTGTCCGCGTTCGGCACCGCGTCGGCCGCCAACCTCGGACGTGCCGACACCGTCTACTGCCTCACCCCGCTGCATCACCAGTCCGGGCTCCTGGTGAGCCTCGGCGGTGCGGTCGTCGGCGGGTCGCGCATCGCGCTGTCGCGGGAGCTGCGGCCGGACCGCTTCCTCCAGGAGATCCGCCAGTACGGCGTGACGGTGGTGTCCTACACCTGGGCCATGCTGCGTGAGGTCATCGACGATCCTGCGTTCTCGTTGACCGGCAGCCATCCCGTTCGGCTGTTCATCGGTTCCGGCATGCCGACCGGCCTGTGGAAGCGCGTCATCGACGTGTTCAAGCCGGCACACGTGGTGGAGTTCTTCGCCACCACCGACGGTCAGGCCGTGCTGGCCAACGTCTCTGGAGCCAAGCTGGGCAGCAAGGGAAGGCCGTTGCCCGGCGGCGGCGACGTCGAACTGGCCGCCTACGACGCCGAGGACGACCTGATCCTCGAGGACGACCGCGGGTTCGTCCGCAGAGCCGACACCAATGAGGTCGGCGTGCTGCTGGCCCACCCGCGGGGTCCGGTAGATCCGACGGCGTCGGTCAAACGCGGCGTGTTCGCCCCGGCCGACACCTGGGTGTCGACCGAGTATCTGTTCCGCCGCGACGAGGACGGCGACTACTGGCTCGTCGACAACCGTGGCGTGGTGATCCACACGGCGCGTGGCCCCGTCTTCGCCTCACCCGTCAACGACGCCGTCGGCCGGCTCGGGGCGGTCGATCTAGCGGTGACGTACGGGGTGGAGGTGGGTGGACACCAGCTGGCCATCACCGCGCTGGAGTTGAGCCCTGGCGGCAGCATTCCGTCGGCAGATCTATCCGAGGCACTGTCCGATCTGCCGGTCGGTAACCCGCCCGACATCGTGCATGTGGTGCCGGAGATGAAGCTCAGTGCGTCCTACCGGCCGCTGCTCAGCCCGCTGAGGGCCGAGGGCATCCCCAAACCGTCGCGTAACGCCTGGTATCTGGATCCCGATACGAATCGGTACAAGCGCTTGACTGTTGCGGTACGCACCGAGATCGCCGGCGCCCAGCAGTGAGACCGTGCCTCACGGCTCGCTCGCTGTTAGGCTCCCGCGGCAGGAGGATTGATGACATTGCAGACCGGTAATCTGCGGCGCGCCGTGACGGCCGCTGTGGCCAGCGGCGCCATGGCCGTCGGGCTCCTTGTGGGCATCGGATCGACGACCGCGAACGCCGACATCCTCGACGACATCGGCCTCAAGTACATGCAGGGCGCAGGCGGCGGCCAGATCTCCAATTTCGTCAAGGAATCGTTGACGCTGCGCGCGCAGGGCTTCAAGCCGTCGAAGGGCAATATGGAGGCGCTACAGGCCGGCTGGGATTATCTGCCGAACCAGACGCGGCTCATCGACGCGCTCAAGAGCACGGTCTCGTACCAGCGCAAGATGCAGGCTGTGATGCAGAACCAGGTCAACCCCAACCAGCCGCCGGGGTACAACCTCGGCGGAGGCCAGATGCCGCCTGGGATGGCGCCGGCTCAGGGGATGCCGCCCGGCGATGGGAACGGCGTCTACATCGGCGTTCCTGGCGCGACCGTCAATCAGCCGGTCGGCTAGCCTGCTGCTGTGCTCGACGGAAAGCTGCTGAGCATCCTGGTGTGTCCGCAAGACCGCGGGCCGCTGCTGCTGGTGGACGACGAGTTCCTCTACAACCCACGGCTTCGTCGTGCGTACCGCATTGAGGACGGCATCCCAGTCCTTCTCGTCGACGAGGCCGTCGCGGTGACCGATGACGCCGAGCACCAGAAGATGCTGGACCGATCCTCAGGTGAACTCGGGTAACTCGCCGGTGAGGTAGCGCTGCAGGTTGGGCGCGATGGTTTCGGCAATCTGCTCGATCGGCAGCGACTTGAACGGATCCAATTCCAGGATGTAGCGGGCCATCACGACGCCCACCAACTGCGATGCCACGAACTGCACGCGGATGCGTCCGCTGCCAGGCGGATTGTCGACGCGGGTTCCAACCTCGGCAGCGATGACTTCCTGCAGGAACGACCGAATGAGCGAGACTTCCCCGCCCGCAAGGATCGATCGCAGGGTCGCGATGAATCCCTTGCCCATCTCGGAGTCCCACAGCGGTCAACAGGATCGACGGCAGCACGTAGCCGATTCGCTCGACAGGTACTTCCCGCAGCGGACCGATGACCTCCATCGGGTCGATCGGAATGTGGATGGCCGCGGCGAACAGCTGGGTCTTGGTGCCGAAGTAGTGGTGCACCAACGCGGGATCAACGCCCGCGTCCTTGGCGATCGCGCGGATTGACGTCTTGTCAATCCCATTGCGGGCAAACAAGTTCCGCGCGCTCTCCAGAATCCGTTCGCGGGTGTCCGATGTCCCGGGCGGACGCCCGGGACGCTTGCGTTCGATGTTGGTGGTCAATGCGGTTACGGTGTCCTTCGTCGAAGCGTCGCCGCGGCCAGGCACAGCGCGAGTACCGCGAAGCCGATCACGACGGCGATGTCGCGCACGGCGATGGCCGTCGGCTCCGAGTACGCGCCGACCTGTTGCAGCGCCTCTAGAGCGTAGCTCGCAGGCAGCACATTGCTGATCCACTGCAGCCAGTCGGGCAGCACCTCACGCGGCACGATGATGCCGCACAGCAGCAACTGCGGGGCGATCACCACCGGCATGAACTGCACGGCCTGAAACTCGGTGCGGGCGAACGCGCTACACAGCAGGCCCAGTCCCACGCCGAGCACCGCGTTGATGATCGCGATGGTGAACACCAGAATCGGGCTGCCCTTGGTGTCGAGGCCGAGGAACCAGTACGACACGATGCACGCCAGCGTCGCCTGCGCCGCGGCGGCGATCGAGAATGCGGTGCCGTAGGCCGCCAGCAGGTCGAGCCTGCGCAGGGGAGTGGTCAAGATCCGCTCCAACGTTCCCGAAACCCGTTCTCGCTGCATTGTTATCGACGTGATCAAGAACATCACGATGAGCGGGAACACACCCAGCATGATCAGGCACGCATTGTTGAACGGCGACGGAGTGCCTGGCCGATGGGGCGCGTCCTGGAACATGAAGTACATCAGCGTGATGATCAGGCTGGGCACCACGAGGATCATCGCGACGCTGCGATGATCGGCGGCAAGCTGGCGCAGGATCCGCGCGGTGGTGGCGAGGTATGCCTGCGGGCTCAGCCTGCCGCGGTTGCGGTGCTGTGCCGGATGACGGACAGAAACGCTTCCTCCAGTGACTGACATCCCGTGTCCTCTCGTAGCTTCGTGGGGGTGGTGTGGGCGAGCAGGTGGCCTTCGCGCATGAGCAGCAGGTCGCCGCAGTGGTCGGCCTCGTCCATCACGTGGCTGGAAACGACCAGAGTCGTTCCGCGCCGGGCGAGTTGGTGGAACTGCTCCCACAGGTCGACGCGCAGCACGGGGTCAAGGCCGACGGTGGGCTCGTCGAGCACCAACAGATCCGGATGGGCCACCAGCGCGCACGCCAACGACACCCGGGTGCGCTGACCGCCGGACAGGTTGCCGCACAACGCCGTTCGATGGTCTTCCAGTCCGACGTCGGCTACCGCCTCGATCCGCGGCGTTCGAGTCCGTGCCGTACAGCGCGGCGAAGTAGCGCACGTTGTCGATGATCCGTAGGTCGTTGTAGATGGTGGGGTCCTGCGTGACGTAGCCGACGCGGTGGCGCAGCTCGGCCGAACCCGCCGGCCGGCCCGAGCACGGTCACGGTGCCCTCGGCGACGATCTGTGTGCCGACGATGCTGCGCATGAGCGTCGTCTTGCCGCAGCCTGACGGGCCGAGCAGGCCGGTGATGGTGCCGCGCGCGATCTGGACCGAGATGTTCTCCAGCGCGACCCGCTTTCCGCGGATGACCCGCAGATTCTGCACGTCGATTGCCGGTTCCACCCCATTGCGGAGTAATTCATCACTCGATGAACTCATCATGTGATGAATAGTGCTCCCCGCTGGTAGGCGTGTCAAGCACCCGGGCAGAATCGCTCGGGTGAGTGCCGAGCTGCTGTCCGTGGATCCCGTGACCGCGGCCCGGCGACTGCTCGGAGCGGCGCTGACCGGACGCGGTGTGAGCGCCACGATCGTCGAGGTCGAGGCATACGGCGGCCCCGCTCGACGGCCCTGGCCAGATGCCGCGTCGCATTCGTTTCGCGGGCTCGGGGGACGCAACTGGGTGATGTTCGGCCCCGCAGGGCGGCTCTACACGTATCGCAGTCACGGCATCCATGTGTGCGCGAACGTCGTGTGCGCCACTGACGAAGTGGCGGGGGCGGTGCTGTTGCGGGCGGCGGCGGTCGAGGCAGGTATCGACGTCGCCCAGGCTCGCCGCGGCGACGTCGACGCGCCCGGCGGCGCTGGCGCGTGGGCCCGGCAATCTGTGCTCGGCTCTCGGAATCACCATGGACGACAACGGAATTGACCTGTTCGACGCGAAGCGGTCCGGTCCGGCTGACACTCGGCGACGAGCACGTCGGTGTCGATGGCCCACGGGTCGGTGTCAGCAAGGCTGCCGACCGGCCCTGGCGGTTCTGGCTGGCCGGCCGTCCGGAGGTGTCGCTGTATCGCCGCAGCCCGCGGGCGCCGGCGCTCGGCGAAAGTGACTAGGTACGGGAAGATCGAGCTGTGACTCCTACGGGTACGCCGACCATCCTCGACGAGCTGGAGTGGCGTGGGCTGATTGCGCAGTCCACCGACCGCGATGCGCTGGCGGCTGAGTTGGACTCCGGACCCATCACCGTCTATTCGGGTTTCGACCCGACCGCGCCGAGCCTGCACGCCGGGCACCTCATTCCGCTGCTGACACTGCGGCGTTTCCAGCAGGCCGGGCATCGGCCGATCGTGTTGGCCGGCGGTGCCACCGGCATGATCGGCGACCCGCGTGACACCGGCGAGCGGACCCTCAACACCGCGGACACGGTCGCGGAGTGGGCCGACCGGATCCGCGGACAGCTGGAGCGGTTCGTCGATTTCGACGACTCGCCGACGGGCGCCGTCGTGGAGAACAACCTGTCGTGGACGAACGAGCTGTCGGCGATCGAGTTCCTCCGCGACATCGGAAAGCACTTCTCGGTCAACGTCATGCTCGACCGCGACACGGTCCGGCGCCGGCTCGAGGGCGACGGCATCTCCTACACCGAGTTCAGCTACATGCTGTTGCAGGCCAACGACTACGTGGAACTTCACCGGCGCTACGGATGCGCGCTGCAGGTCGGCGGCTCCGATCAGTGGGGCAACATCATCGCCGGCGTCCGGCTGGTGCGGCAGAAGATGGGCGCGACGGTTCACGCGCTGACCACGCCGCTGGTGACGGATTCGGAAGGCAAGAAGTTCGGCAAGTCGACCGGCGGTGGCAGCCTGTGGCTCGACCCGGACATGACGAGTCCGTACGCCTGGTACCAGTACTTCATCAACACCGCCGACGCCGACGTCGTCCGATACCTGCGGTGGTTCACCTTCCTGTCGCGCGACGAGCTGGCCGAACTGGAGGAGGCGACGGCGGAGCGGCCGCACGAGCGAGCGGCGCAGCGCCGGCTGGCCCGCGAGCTGACCACGCTGGTGCACGGCGAAGCGGCGACAGCTGCGGTCGAACATGCCAGCCAGGCGCTGTTCGGTCGCGGCGAGCTGGCCGCAGCTCGACGAGCCGACGCTGGCGGCCGCGCTTCGGGAGGCATCGGTGGCCGAGCTCAAGCCCGGCGGACCCGACACCATCACTGACCTGCTGGTGGCCAGCGGCTTGTCGGCGAGCAAGGGCGCGGCGCGGCGGACGATCGGCGAGGGTGGGGCGTACGTCAACAACGTCCGGATCGACAGCGAGGAGTGGGCGCCGCAGCCGGCGGACTTCCTGCACGGCCGGTGGCTGGTACTCCGGCGCGGCAAGCGGAATATTGCCGGCGTCGAGCGCGTTGGATGATTGTGTCGGAGCTCGACGCACGCTTGGTGCGCACGATGGGAGCTGAACCGAAAGACACGCCCCATCAGCCCATTTGACTCCGAGTTTTCCCTCACGTAACTTGTTGATTCGTCGCTGCGACGCGGGCCCAGCCCGACGAGCGCGGCGGCGTCCCAGAGGGAAGCCCCACTTCGGTGGGTTCCTGATCGTCCGCACTACGAGCACGCGGCTTTTATGCCGCGGGTTAGTTGCGCGGCCGAGCGGGTGTGTTGTTTGAGAACTCAATAGTGTGTTTGGTGGTTTTTGTTTGTTGTTGTTTTTGTTCACGCTTCTTTTTCCCGTTTAGGGGTGTGATGTTTTTTGATGCCAGTTTTTGGTGTCTTTTTGTTAGGTCAGATTGTTCTGATTCGAATTCTGCCTGTCTTTGGATGGGAGGTTTTTGTTTGGAGAGTTTGATCCTGGCTCAGGACGAACGCTGGCGGCGTGCTTAACACATGCAAGTCGAACGGAAAGGCCCTTCGGGGTACTCGAGTGGCGAACGGGTGAGTAACACGTGGGTGATCTGCCCTGCACTTTGGGATAAGCCTGGGAAACTGGGTCTAATACCGGATACACCTTACTGGCTGCATGGGTTGTGGGGGAAAGCTTTTGCGGTGTGGGATGGGCCCGCGGCCTATCAGCTTGTTGGTGGGGTGATGGCCTACCAAGGCGACGACGGGTAGCCGGCCTGAGAGGGTGTCCGGCCACACTGGGACTGAGATACGGCCCAGACTCCTACGGGAGGCAGCAGTGGGGAATATTGCACAATGGGCGCAAGCCTGATGCAGCGACGCCGCGTGAGGGATGACGGCCTTCGGGTTGTAAACCTCTTTCAGTATGGACGAAGCGCAAGTGACGGTAGCTACAGAAGAAGCACCGGCCAACTACGTGCCAGCAGCCGCGGTAATACGTAGGGTGCGAGCGTTGTCCGGAATTACTGGGCGTAAAGAGCTCGTAGGTGGTTTGTCGCGTTGTTCGTGAAAACTCACAGCTCAACTGTGGGCGTGCGGGCGATACGGGCAGACTGGAGTACTGCAGGGGAGACTGGAATTCCTGGTGTAGCGGTGGAATGCGCAGATATCAGGAGGAACACCGGTGGCGAAGGCGGGTCTCTGGGCAGTAACTGACGCTGAGGAGCGAAAGCGTGGGGAGCGAACAGGATTAGATACCCTGGTAGTCCACGCCGTAAACGGTGGGTACTAGGTGTGGGTTTCCTTCCTTGGGATCCGTGCCGTAGCTAACGCATTAAGTACCCCGCCTGGGGAGTACGGCCGCAAGGCTAAAACTCAAAGGAATTGACGGGGGCCCGCACAAGCGGCGGAGCATGTGGATTAATTCGATGCAACGCGAAGAACCTTACCTGGGTTTGACATGCACAGGACGTGCCTAGAGATAGGTATTCCCTTGTGGCCTGTGTGCAGGTGGTGCATGGCTGTCGTCAGCTCGTGTCGTGAGATGTTGGG
This sequence comes from uncultured Actinomycetota bacterium, assembly GCA_963766465.1. GTDB lineage: Bacteria > Actinomycetota > Actinomycetes > Mycobacteriales > Mycobacteriaceae > Mycobacterium. The sequence continues at coordinate 88,788 of CAVXZT010000002.1, read as the reverse complement.
TTAAGTCCCGCAACGAGCGCAACCCTTATCTTATGTTGCCAGCGCGTGATGGCGGGGACTCGTAAGAGACTGCCGGGGTCAACTCGGAGGAAGGTGGGGATGACGTCAAGTCATCATGCCCCTTATGTCCAGGGCTTCACACATGCTACAATGGCCGGTACAAAGGGCTGCGAATCCGTGAGGTGGAGCGAATCCCTTGAAAGCCGGTCTCAGTTCGGATCGGGGTCTGCAACTCGACCCCGTGAAGTCGGAGTCGCTAGTAATCGCAGATCAGCAACGCTGCGGTGAATACGTTCCCGGGCCTTGTACACACCGCCCGTCACGTCATGAAAGTCGGTAACACCCGAAGCCGGTGGCCTAACCCCTTGTGGGAGGGAGCCGTCGAAGGTGGGATCGGCGATTGGGACGAAGTCGTAACAAGGTAGCCGTACCGGAAGGTGCGGCTGGATCACCTCCTTTCTAAGGAGCACCACGAGACCCAGGCCCGCCCACGATCTGTGGGAGTTCGGTGACCTTGGGCGATTCTGTGGATGGCCCGTCACCTGTAGTGGGTGGGGGTCTGGTGCACAACAAACGTTGACTCGGTGGGGATCAACATCGGCTGGAATTTGAATGCATCAGACACACTATTGGGCTTTGAGACAACAGGCCCGCTATCTCTTCGTCCCGTTGTGGGAAACCGGAGATGGTTATACCCCGTGGTTGGGGTGCGCTTCCTACGAGGGAGTGTGGTTGTTGTTGCTCCATCTTTGGTGGTGGGGTGTGGTGTTTGATTTGTGGATAGTGGTTGCGAGCATCTAGGCGCGCATGGTGGTCCGTGCCCTTTTGGGGTGGTGGGTGTTTTGTGTGTGTTGATGTGCAATTTTAAAGTTTTGTTATAACTTTTGGTTTTGTGTTTGTAAGTGTTTAAGGGCGCATGGTGGATGCCTTGGCATCGGGAGCCGATGAAGGACGTGGGAGGCTGCGTTATGCCTCGGGGAGCTGTCAACCGAGCGTGGATCCGAGGATGTCCGAATGGGGAAACCCGGCACGAGTGATGTCGTGTCACCCGCCACTGAATATATAGGTGGCGGGGGGGAACGCGGGGAAGTGAAACATCTCAGTACCCGTAGGAAGAGAAAACAATTGTGATTCCGTGAGTAGTGGCGAGCGAAAGCGGAGGATGGCTAAACCGTGTGCATGTGATACCCGGCGGGGGTTGTGTGTGCGGTGTTGTGGGGCGTTTCTTCTCTGGTCCGCCGGCCTAGGGCCAGCAGTGATAAACGCGTGGTGTTAGTCGAAGTGGCCTGGGATGGTCTGTCCGTAGAGGGTGAGAGCCCCGTAGACGAAAACATACGGCTCTGCTGTGCAGCTGTCCCCGAGTAGCAGCGGGCCCGTGGAATCTGCTGTGAATCTGCCGGGACCACCCGGTAAGCCTGAATACTTCCCGATGACCGATAGCGGATTAGTACCGTGAGGGAATGGTGAAAAGTACCCCGGGAGGGGAGTGAAAGAGTACCTGAAACCGTGCGCTTACAATCCGTCAGAGCCTTCGCTTTAGGTGTGGGGTGATGGCGTGCCTTTTGAAGAATGAGCCTGCGAGTCAGGGACATGTCGCGAGGTTAACCCGGGTGGGGTAGCCGCAGCGAAAGCGAGTCTGAATAGGGCGTATCCAATCCGTAGGGGTTGGTGTAGTGGTGTGTTCTGGACCCGAAGCGGAGTGATCTACCCATGGCCAGGGTGAAGCAGCAGTAAGATGTTGTGGAGGCCCGAACCCACTTAGGTTGAAGACTGAGGGGATGAGTTGTGGGTAGGGGTGAAAGGCCAATCAAACTCCGTGATAGCTGGTTCTCCCCGAAATGCATTTAGGTGCAGCGTTGCATGTTTCTTGTTGGAGGTAGAGCTACTGGATGGCCGATGGGCCCTACTAGGTTACTGACGTCAGCCAAACTCCGAATGCCGACAAGTTCAAGTGTGGCAGTGAGACGGCGGGGGATAAGCTCCGTGCGTCGAGAGGGAAACAGCCCAGATCGCCGGCTAAGGCCCCTAAGCGTGTGCTAAGTGGAAAAGGATGTGCAGTCGCGAAGACAACCAGGAGGTTGGCTTAGAAGCAGCCACCCTTGAAAGAGTGCGTAATAGCTCACTGGTCAAGTGATTGTGCGCCGATAATGTAGCGGGGCTCAAGCACACCGCCGAAGCCGCGGCAACATCACCTTGTGTTGTTGGGTAGGGGAGCGTCCTGCATCCGGTGAAGCCACGGAGTGATCTAGTGGTGGAGGGTGTGGGAGTGAGAATGCAGGCATGAGTAGCGATAAGGCAAGTGAGAACCTTGCCCGCCGAAAGACCAAGGGTTCCTGGGCCAGGCCAGTCCGCCCAGGGTGAGTCGGGACCTAAGGCGAGGCCGACAGGCGTAGTCGATGGACAACGGGTTGATATTCCCGTACCCGTGTATGAGCGTCCCTGATGAATCAGAGGTACTAACCACCCAAAACGTGACTCACCAGATCCCTTCGGGGTGCGAGGGTTCGCGGGGCTGCGTGGGACCCTCTCTGGTAGTAGTCAAGCGATGGGGTGACGCAGGAAGGTAGCCGTACCAGTCAGTGGTAATACTGGGGCAAACCTGTAGGGAGCGAGATCTAGGCAAATCCGGGTCTCACATATCCTGAGAGGTGATGCATAGCCGAGTGAGGCGAATTCGGTGATCCTATGCTGCCAAGAAAAGCCTCTAGCGAGTGTACACACGGCCCGTACCCCAAACCAACACAGGTGGTCAGGTAGAGAATACCAAGGCGTACGAGTGAACTATGGTTAAGGAACTCGGCAAAATACCCCCGTAACTTCGGGAGAAGGGGGACCTCCTACCGTCATGGCACCTTGCGGCCGGCAGCGGTGGGGGGTGGCACAAACCAGTGAGAAGCGACTGTTTACTAAAAACACAGGTCCGTGCGAAGTCGCAAGACGATGTATACGGACTGACGCCTGCCCGGTGCTGGAAGGTTAAGAGGACCCGTTAACCCCTTCGGGGGTGAAGCGGAGAATTTAAGCCCCAGTAAACGGCGGTGGTAACTATAACCATCCTAAGGTAGCGAAATTCCTTGTCGGGTAAGTTCCGACCTGCACGAATGGCGTAACGACTTCTCAACTGTCTCAACCATAGACTCGGCGAAATTGCACTACGAGTAAAGATGCTCGTTACGCGCGGCAGGACGAAAAGACCCCGGGACCTTCACTACAACTTGGTATTGGTGCTCGATACGGTTTGTGTAGGATAGGTGGGAGACTGTGAAGCGGCCACGCCAGTGGTTGTGGAGTCGTTGTTGAAATACCACTCTGATCGTATTGGGCCTCTAACCTCGAACCGTATATCCGGTTCAGGGACAGTGCCTGGCGGGTAGTTTAACTGGGGCGGTTGCCTCCTAAAATGTAACGGAGGCGCCCAAAGGTTCCCTCAACCTGGACGGCAATCAGGTGTTGAGTGTAAGTGCACAAGGGAGCTTGACTGCGAGACCTACACGTCAAGCAGGGACGAAAGTCGGGACTAGTGATCCGGCACCCCCGAGTGGAAGGGGTGTCGCTCAACGGATAAAAGGTACCCCGGGGATAACAGGCTGATCTTCCCCAAGAGTCCATATCGACGGGATGGTTTGGCACCTCGATGTCGGCTCGTCGCATCCTGGGGCTGGAGCAGGTCCCAAGGGTTGGGCTGTTCGCCCATTAAAGCGGCACGCGAGCTGGGTTTAGAACGTCGTGAGACAGTTCGGTCTCTATCCGCCGCGCGCGTCAGAAGCTTGAGGAAACCTGTCCCTAGTACGAGAGGACCGGGACGGACGAACCTCTGGTCCACCAGTTGTCCCACCAGGGGCACCGCTGGATAGCCACGTTCGGACAGGATAACCGCTGAAAGCATCTAAGCGGGAAACCCCCTCCAAGACCAGGCTTCTCACCCATTAAGTGGGATAAGGCCCCCCGCAGACCACGGGATCAATAGACCAGACCTACAAACACCAGCAAGGTGCGCAGGGAACTGGCACTAACCGGCCGAAAACTTACAACACAACCCCGCAACCACACAATATCCACAGCAGTCAAACCACGACACCCCACCACCAAATAACACCACCCACAACACACAGTGGGACACTCAAAAACGAGTGAATAAAGTTACGGCGGTACATAGCGGCAGGGAAACGCCCGGACCCATCCCGAACCCGGAAGCTAAGCCTGCCAGCGCCGATGATACTACCCAACCCGGGTGGAAAAGTAGGACACCGCCGAACACACATTAGAATCACCCCCCACAATTGCGTGGGGGGTGATTCTATATTCGCCACAATTGAACAATTCAATTCCTGAATTGTCGTAGTTGGCAAATAAGTGTAGAAAGGCATACGTGGTCCAGGACAGGCAGGGCGGCAGCGACCGGCACCGTCCCCGGCGTTCGGCGCCGCGCACCTCGGGGCCCGACCGTGCCCGCCGCGCCCAGCCCAAACCCGACGGAGAATCGCCGCAGCCGCAAGGTCCGCCGATTCCATCCGAGATCGAAGCCAAGCAACTGTCGCCCGAGATCCGAGGCGAACTCACCACATTGGATCGGTCCACCGCCGACGTCGTGGCTCGGCATCTGGTAGCCGCCGGCGAACTCCTCGACGACGACCCTGAGGCCGCGTTGGCACACGCCCGCGCGGCCCGCGCCAGGTCCGGCCGGATCGCCGCGGTCCGGGAGGCTGTCGGCATCGCCGCCTATCGCTGCGGTGACTGGGCCCAAGCACTGGCCGAACTGCGCGCTGCTCGCCGGATGGGCACCAAGTCGGCGCTCCTCCCGATGATCGCCGACTGCGAACGCGGAGTTGGCCGGCCAGAACGCGCGGTCGAACTTGCCCGTTCGCCCGAAGCCGCCGAACTCACCGGCGACGACGCCGACGAACTGCGCATCGTCGTGGCGGGTGCGCGCTCCGACCTCGGGCAGCACGAGCAGGCCCTCGCGCTCTTGTCGACCCCGCAACTGGACCGGACCCGCACCGGGCAGACGGCAGCCCGGCTGTTCTACGCCTACGCAGAAACGCTGCTGGCGCTCGGCCGTAACGAAGAGGCACTGCAATGGTTCATCACCACCTCGGCCGCCGATGTCGAGGGCGTCACCGACGCCGAAGAGCGGATCACGGAGCTGGCCTGACGTGAGTGCCCTTGCGCAGGACCATGATTGCCTTCTGCTTGACCTCGACGGCACGGTCTTTCGGGGCCACGAACCCACACCTGCCGCCGTCGAAACCCTCGCTGTTGTGCGCGCCAGGACACTGTTCGTCACGAACAACGCCTCACGGGGCCCTGCCGAAGTTGCCCAGCACCTGTGTGAGATGGGCTTCACAGCCAAGCCGGACGACATCGTCACCAGCGCCCAAACCGCCGCCCGTCTGCTGCAGGAGCAGTTGCAACCCGGGGCGGCGGTCCTCATCGTCGGCACCGATTCGCTCGCAGCCGAGGTCCGGAGAGTGGGCCTCAAGCCCGTCCGGCAGTGGTCCGACGGCCCTGTCGCTGTGGTCCAGGGCCATTCACCTCAGACCGGCTGGGCTGAACTCGCCGAAGCGGCACTTGCCATCCGCGGCGGAGCGCTCTGGATCGCCGCGAACGTCGACAAGACTCTGCCGTCCGAGCGAGGACTACTTCCGGGAAATGGTGCGATGGTCGCCGCGCTGCGCACCGCCACGGACGTCAAACCGCAGGTAGCCGGTAAGCCCGAGCCGACCTTGCTGACGGACGCTTTGGCGCGCGGAAAGTTTCGCGCTCCGCTCGTGGTCGGCGACCGCCTCGACACCGATATCGCGGGTGCCGGCGCCGCCGGCCTGCCCAGCCTGCTCGTGCTGTGTGGCGTCAGCACCGCGGCCGACACCGTGCGCGCCGAGGTCGGGCAACGGCCGAACTACATCGCCGAGGACCTGCGCGCGCTGTACGCCCGCGCCGACAGTCTTCGCATCGGCCCGCACCCGGCGTGGTACGTCGACGTCGGCCCTACAGCGGTGACCGTTCAGGCAACGGGCCGGGACCCGGGCGATCCGCTTTCGGTGGTCCGGGCCACCGCCAGCGCGGTCTGGAACGCCCAACTCGATGGGCAGCGTGTGGTGCTGATGGCGGGTGACGACACAGCGCGACAGGCCATGGACCGCTGGTCCCTGCTCGCCCCGCCGAATCGACTAGCGTGAACAGCGAGATGAGTACCGACCCCGATCAGATCCGTGCCCAGATCGCGGAGTTGCTGGCAGATGTGCCCGACCCCGCGCAGGAGGGCTCGGCTTTCGACGAACTTTCCGAATCCGACATCGATACCGTCGCGGCGCGGCTCGAGGAAGCCCACGACCTGCTGGTGCGCGCGCTGGAATCGGTCGAGAAAGGCTAGTCGCACGTGACGCGGCGCGCTCGTGTTGACGCCGAGCTGGTGCGGCGCGGCCTCGCACGCTCGCGTCAGCAGGCCGCCGAATTGATCGGCGCCGGCCGCGTGACCATCGACGGAATGCCCGCGGCCAAACCAGCAACGGCTATCGCGGTCAGTGCCGCGCTCACCGTTGAGCGCGACGACGAACGCAGCTGGGTCTCCCGCGGCGCCCACAAGCTGATCGGTGCGCTCGATGCGTTCGGCCTTTCAGTCGGCGACCGGCGCTGCCTGGACGCCGGCGCCTCGACCGGTGGCTTCACTGAGGTTCTGCTTGACCGCGGTGCCCGCGAGGTTGTCGCGGTCGACGTCGGCTACGGCCAGTTGGCCTGGTCACTGCGCAACGACTCGCGGGTGGTCGTACTCGAACGCACCAACGTTCGCGAGCTGACCGCCGACATGATCGGGGGATTCGTCGACCTCGTGGTCGCCGATCTGTCGTTCATCTCGCTGGCGACGGTGCTGCCGGCGCTGACCTCCTGCGCGTCAGACGACGCGGATATTGTTCCCATGGTGAAGCCGCAGTTCGAGGTTGGGAAAGACCGAGTGGGCGCGGGCGGAGTGGTCTCCGACCCGCAGTTGCGTGTGGACGCGGTGCTCGCCGTCGCGGGTCGCGCCGCAGCACTCCAATGGCAGACCGTCGGTGTCACCGCCAGCCCGTTGCCAGGTCCATCCGGCAATGTCGAGTACTTCCTGCACCTGCGGGCCAGTGCCGAAAGTCCACTGCAGGGCGATCGGCTCGAGCAGGCGGTGCACCAGGCCGTCACGGAGGGGCCGCAATGACGCGCAACATCCTGCTCGTGGTGCACACGGGTCGCGATGAGGCCACCGAGGTCGCTCGGCGAGTGGAGAAAGTGCTGGGCGACAACGGCATTGGACTGCGGCTGCTCACCGCCGAAGCCGTCGACCGCGGGCCTTTGCACCTGGCGCCCGACGACATGCGTGCGCTCGGGGTCGACATCGAAGTGGTCGATGCCGACGAGCGCGCCGCCGAAGGCTGTGAACTGGTCCTGGTTCTCGGCGGCGATGGAACATTCCTGCGCGCCGCTGAATTGGCCCGGAACGTCGAAATCCCGGTCTTGGGCGTCAATCTGGGCCGCATTGGATTCCTAGCCGAAGCCGAGGCCGACCATATCGACAGCGTGCTGGATCACGTCGTCAATCGCGACTACCGCGTCGAGGAGCGCATGACCCTTGACGTCGTCGTCCGCGCCGACGGCGAGATCATCGATCGCGGCTGGGCGTTGAACGAGGCAAGTCTGGAGAAGGGGCCGCGGCTGGGTGTGCTTGGCGCGGTTCTCGAGGTCGATGGCAGACCGGTGTCGGCGTTCGGCTGCGACGGCGTGCTGGTGGCAACGCCGACAGGGTCGACCGCGTGGGCATTCTCTGCGGGTGGGCCGATCGTATGGCCGGATCTCGACGCAATTCTGGTGGTGCCCAACAACGCTCACGCACTGTTCGCCCGGCCGATGGTGACCAGTCCCAACGCCGCCATCGCGATCGAAATCGAAGCTGACGGTCACGACGCTCTGGTGTTCTGCGACGGCCGCCGCGAAATGGTGGTACCTGCGGGCGGCCGGTTGGAGGTGACGCGCTGCGGCACCCCACTCAAATGGGTGCGGCTGGATAGCGCGCCGTTCACCGACCGCCTGGTGCGCAAGTTTCGGTTGCCGGTCAAAGGGTGGCGCGGACAGTAGTGCTAGCCGAAATCCGTATCGAGTCCCTGGGAGCCATCAGCACCGCGACCGCCGAATTTGACCGCGGCTTCACCGTGCTGACCGGCGAGACCGGCACGGGTAAGACCATGGTGGTGACGGGCTTGCACCTCCTCGGCGGTGCCCGCGCCGACGCCACCCGGGTGCGTTCCGGCGCCGGTCGTGCCGTGGTCGAAGGGCGGTTCACCACAACCGATCTCGGCGACGGAGTTGCCACTCGCGTCGACGAACTTCTGGATTCCTCTGGCGCGGATCGCGACGACGACGGCAGTGTCATCGCCGCGCGGTCCGTCAGCAAAGACGGACCGTCGCGCGCCTACCTCGGCGGCCGCAGCGTGCCTGCCAAGTCGTTGAGCACATTCACGACCGAGCTGCTTGCCCTCCACGGTCAGAACGACCAACTGCGGCTGATGCGGCCCGACGAGCAGCGGGGTGCCCTGGACCGGTTCGTGGACGTCGAGTCGCAACTGAAGCGCTATCGGCGGCTGCGCGACGACTGGCTCGAGGCCCGCCGCGATCTCGCCGATCGCAAGCGACGGGCTCGCGAGCTGGCGCAGGAAGCCGACCGGCTGAAGTTCGGGCTCAACGAAATCGACAGCGTCGCACCGGACCCCGGCGAGGATGACGCGCTCGTCGACGATATCCGTCGGCTATCCGAACTCGATGCACTGCGCGAGGCCGCGCAAACAGCGCGCGCCGCGCTGTCCGGCCTGGACGACGATCCGTCCGACGCGTCGGCAGGAAACAGCGTCGGGCAGGCGAAGGCGACGTTGGAGGCCACCGACGATTCGGCACTGCGGGCGCTGGCGGACCAGCTCGCCGGTGCGATGGCCGTCATCACCGACGTATCGACCGAACTCGGTGACTTTCTAACCGAATTGCCCAGCGACGCCAGCACTTTGGAAACCAAACTTGCCAGGCAAGGCGAGCTTCGCACGCTGACCCGCAAGTACGCCGCCAACATCGACGGTGTGCTGCAGTGGGCTCACGAATCACGCGAGCGCCTGGCGCAGCTCGACGTCTCCGAAGAGGCGCTAGCCGATCTCGAAGGCAGGGTCGACGAACTCGAGGCCAAAGTCGTCAGCGCCGCAACCGAACTCACCAAGGCGCGGTCCAAGGCCGCCAAGGGCCTCGCGAAATCGGTGACCGCCGAACTCGCAGGCCTCGCAATGGCCGATGCCGCGTTCACCGTCTCGGTCGCCACGATCCCGGCCCGCGCGGATGATTCCGCGCCGCTCACGCTGCCGTCAGGTGCGACGGTTCACGCCGGGCACGACGGTGTCGACGCCGTCGAGTTCGGGTTCGCCGCGCACCGGGGTACCGACGTGCTGCCCCTGAGCAAGAGTGCCTCCGGCGGTGAGCTGTCTCGGGTCATGTTGGCGCTTGAGGTGGTTCTCGCAGCCTCCGCGGAGGGCACCACCATGGTCTTCGACGAGGTCGACGCCGGAGTCGGCGGTCGCGCAGCGGTACAGATCGGCAGGCGGCTGGCCCGCCTGGCCAGGACCCATCAGGTCATCGTCGTCACTCACCTGCCACAGGTCGCCGCCTACGCCGACGTCCACCTCGTCGTCGACAGCGGCGGCAAGACCAAGTCCAGCGGGGTGCGCCGGCTAGAGGACGACGATCGGGTCGCCGAACTGGCTCGCATGCTGGCCGGGTTGGGGGAGTCCGACAGCGGCAGGGCGCACGCCCGCGAACTGCTCGATGCCGCACAAAGCGACTGTGAGGAATGACTCAAGCGCCGAGCACGGTGTCGACTAGGCGCGAGATGAAATCGGCGTCGGGTCTATCTGCGGTCATCAACCGCCGATAGAACATCGCGCCCGCAAGCGCGACCGATGCCGCGTCCGGCTCGATGCGGGCAGGGAATTCGCCGGCCCCGACGCCGGCCGCGATCGTGTCGGTCAACCGCTGGCGCCGTCGTGCCGAGTACGCGTGGTGAAAGTCGCGGACGGCGGGTTCGGTTTCGGCGGCGTGGACCAACGCGGGTACACAGGCCGATAGCGAGGAGTCACCAAGGACGTCGGCAAGATGACTGAGGATCACCTCGACCCGCTGGCGCGCATTGCCGTCGACGACAACGCGGGCGGGGTCCGGTTGCGTGTTGAGGGTTTCTAGGGCGTCGGCGATCAACGCGGCCTTATTCGGCCAATGCCGGTACACGGTGCTGCGCCCAACGCCCGCGCGGGCCGCCACCGACTCCATCCGGAATCCGCTGTAGCCCACCTCGGCGAACTCGTTCAGCGCTGCCCCGCAGATGACGCGTCGGGAGTGCTCGATGCGTGGATCCGGGGGCTGCAAGTTATGGGACACTTCTGTATCATAACTGTCAGGAGGTGCAATGATGGCTGCATTTGGCGTTCGCTACATCGTCGACGATGTCGATGCTGCAGTGGACTTCTACACGCGCCACCTTCAATTCGAGGTGGCGATGAGGCCCGCCCCCGGGTTCGCGATGCTTCGCAAAGGCGACCTGCGATTGCTGGTGAACGTTCCTGGAAGCGGGGGTGGCGCCGGCCAGGATTTGTCTGACGGATCGACGCCAGAACCCGGTGGGTGGAATCGATTTCAAGTTCAAGTCGACGATCTGGACACCACCGTGGAGGATCTGAAACGCGCTGGCGTCGGCTTCCGTGGCGACACGATCACGGGCAGAGGCGGCCGGCAAGCGCTCGCGCTCGACCCTGCTGGCAACCTGGTCGAACTGTTCCAGCCGTTCCAGTGACAGTGTTGCAGATGTGACAAAAGGTACTTCTGAGGCTGATGTTACGGCGCGCCTCCCCCTCCTAGCAGCCGTTCCTCGACAGAATCGGCCCCATGAAGATGTCAGCGCTGCTATCGCGTACTGCCAGCTCACGGCCGGGCATTACCGGCACCGCCCGGGTTGACCGCGACATCGAACGGCTACTGCGACGGGTCGTCCCCGGCGACATCGTCGTCATCGACGCTCTGGACTTGGACCGGATCACCGCGGACGCCCTCGTCGAGGCGAACGTCGCGGCGGTCGTCAATGCGTCGCCGTCGATCTCCGGCCGCTACCCCAATCTTGGGCCCGAGGTGCTCGTCGCCAACGGCGTCACGCTGATCGACGAGACGGGACCCGAGGTCTTCAAGAAGGTCAAGGACGGTGCACGCGTGCGGCTCCACGAGGGCGGCGTGTACTCCGGCGACCGTCAGCTGATCCTTGGCACCGAGCGCACCGATCACGAGATCAACGAGTTGATGCACGAGGCCAAGAGCGGGCTGGTCGCTCACCTCGAGGCGTTCGCAGGAAACACGATCGAATTCATCCGAAGTGAGAGCCCGCTGCTGATCGACGGAATCGGCATCCCGGATATCGACGTCGATGTCAGCCGCCGACACGTCGTCATCGTCGCCGACGAACCGAACGCCGCCGCCGATCTGAAGGCGCTCAAGCCGTTCATGAAGGAGTACCAACCGGTGCTGGTCGGCGTCGGCGCCGGTGCCGATGTGTTACGCAAGGCCGGGTATCGGCCGCAGCTCATCGTCGGCGACCCGGACAGGATCAGCGCCGAAACGTTGAGGTGCGGGGCCCAGGTGGTGCTGCCTGCCGACGCCGACGGTCACGCGGCCGGCCTGGAGCGGATCCAGGATCTGGGCGTCGGAGCGATGACGTTCCCGGCCGCGGGCTCGGCCGCCGATCTGGCGCTGCTGCTGTGTGATCACCACGGCGCGTCGCTGATCGTCACCGTCGGCCACACCGCCAGCATCGAGGAGTTCTTCGACCGGTCACGGCAGCAGAGCAACCCGTCGACCTTCCTGACCAGGCTCAAGGTTGGCGACAAGTTGGTCGACGCCAAGGCGGTTGCCACGTTATACCGCAGCCGGGTGTCCGGAGGCGCCATCGCGCTGCTGGTGCTCGCCATGCTGATTGCGGTGATCGTCGCGCTGTGGGTGTCGCGCGCCGACGTCGCGTTCCTCGACTGGATCGTCGACTACTGGAACCGGTTCTCGCTGTGGGTCCAAAGCTGGGTCACCTAAAGGGGGACAGATGATTTCCCTACGCTCACACGCGATTTCACTCGCGGCGGTGTTCCTCGCGTTGGCCATTGGGGTCGCGCTCGGTTCGGGCCTGCTGTCCAACACGCTGCTGTCCGGCCTCCGTGATGACAAGCACGAACTGCAGAACCAGATCAACACGCTGACCGACGACAAGAACGCGCTGAACGAAAAGCTCAACGCCGCAGGTGAATTCGATGCGCAGATGTCGCCGCGAATCCTGCATGACGCACTGGAAGGCAAGTCGGTGATGGTGTTCCGCACCCCCGACGCCAACGACGACGACATCGATGCGCTGTCTCGGATGGTGGGGCAGGCCGGTGGAACCGTCACAGGGACCGTGGCGCTGACGCAGGAGTTCGTGGATGCCAACTCAGCGGAGAAGCTGTTGTCGGTGGTGAACTCGCCGATCGTGCCGGCGGGGGCGCAGTTGAGCACCACCTCGGTGGATCAGGGATCCCAAGCCGGCGACCTGTTGGGAATCGCCCTACTGATCAACAGGGATCCGAAGGTTCGGGTGGTCGACGATGTCCAGCGCGACACGGTGCTCGCGGCGCTGCGTGACACCGGCTTCGTGACGTATGGCACCGAGCACATCGGGCCCGCCAACACCGCGCTGATCGTCACCGGTGGGGGATTGAGCGACGATGCAGGCAATCAGGGTGCGACCGTCGCCCGATTCGCGGCCGGGTTGGCCCCGCATGGCTCGGGCACGGTCATCGCGGGGCGCGACGGCTCCGCAAGCGGCACCGCGGCGGTGGCCGTGACCAGGTCCGACGCCGGTTTGGCAGCCGCGGTCAGCACGGTCGACGACGTCGCCGCCGAGTCAGGCCGGATGACCACGGTGCTGGCCCTTGGCGACCTGATCAAGGGCGGGCGGCCCGGCCAGTACGGCGTCGGGCAGGCCGCGTCATCCGTAACGCTGCCGCAATGAACATCAAGGGCGTGTCAGCGACGGCTTGTCGGTGTCGGTGTTAGGGTGAGATTCCGTGGGTCGGCAGGCCCCAAGCTAGGACTCAGCCTAGAAAAGTAAGCCCTGCCCGGTCGTCACGGAGGTTGCCCTTGCCAGCGTTACGCAAGCACCCGCAAACCGCCACCAAGCACCTTTTCGTAACGGGCGGCGTGGTTTCTTCACTCGGCAAGGGCCTGACGGCGTCCAGCCTCGGCCAGTTGCTGACAGCGCGGGGCTTGCAGGTGACGATGCAGAAGCTCGACCCCTACCTCAACGTCGACCCGGGCACCATGAACCCGTTCCAGCACGGCGAGGTGTTCGTCACAGAGGACGGCGCGGAGACCGACCTGGACGTCGGGCACTACGAGCGCTTCCTCGACCGCAATCTGTCCGGTTCGGCCAATGTCACGACGGGACAGGTGTATTCGCAGGTCATCGCCAAGGAGCGCCGCGGCGAGTACCTCGGCGACACGGTCCAGGTCATCCCGCACATCACCGACGAGATCAAGAGCCGCATCCGGGCGATGGCCGAACCAGATGCCGACGGCAACCGGCCCGACGTGGTGATCACCGAAATCGGCGGCACGGTCGGCGATATCGAGTCCCTTCCCTTCCTCGAGGCGGCCCGCCAGGTCCGCCACGAGGTCGGCCGCGAGAACTGCTTCTTTCTGCACTGCTCGCTGGTCCCCTACATGGCACCGTCGGGTGAGCTCAAGACCAAGCCCACACAGCACTCGGTGGCGGCGCTGCGCAGCATCGGTATCAGCCCGGACGCGCTGATCCTGCGCTGCGACCGCGACGTGCCCGAACCGCTGAAGAACAAGATCGCGCTCATGTGCGACGTCGATATCGACGGTGTGATCTCGACGCCGGATGCGCCGTCGATCTACGACATCCCCAAGGTGCTGCACCGCGAGGAACTCGACGCCTACGTGGTGCGCCGGCTGAATATGCCGTTCCGTGATGTCGACTGGACTCAGTGGAACGATCTCCTCCAGCGTGTGCACGATCCGCAGGAGACCGTGCGGATCGCCTTGGTGGGCAAGTACATCGACCTCTCCGACGCATACCTGTCGGTGGCCGAAGCGTTACGGGCCGGTGGGTTCAAACACCGCGCCAAGGTCGAGATGCGCTGGGTGGCATCAGACGACTGCGAGTCCGAAGCCGGCGCCGCCGCCTCGCTCAACGATGTGCACGGAGTGCTTATCCCCGGCGGCTTCGGCATTCGCGGCATCGAGGGCAAGATCGGCGCCATCTCCTACGCCCGCAAGCGGGGACTGCCGGTGCTCGGCCTGTGCCTCGGGTTGCAGTGCATCGTTATCGAGGCGGCCCGCTCGGTCGGGCTCACCGACGCCAACTCCGCGGAGTTCGATCCGAAGACACCCGATCCTGTCATCTCGACGATGGCCGACCAGCGCGACGCGGTCGCCGGTGAGGCTGATCTCGGCGGCACCATGCGGCTGGGCGCTTACCCGGCCAAACTGGAGCCGGGTTCCATTGTGGCGCAGGCATATCAGGCCACCGAGGTGTCCGAGCGTCACCGCCACCGCTTCGAAGTCAACAACGAGTACCGCGATCGCATCGCCGAGAGCGGGCTGCGGTTCTCCGGCACGTCGCCGGACGGGCATCTCGTCGAGTTCGTCGAGTATGCGGCCGACACTCACCCGTTCCTCGTTGGCACTCAGGCTCACCCCGAGCTGAAGAGCAGGCCCACCAAGCCACACCCTCTGTTCGTCGCATTCATCGGCGCATCGCTGGATTACAAAGCGGAGGAACGATTGCCGGGCATGGATATTCCCGAGCACGCCAACGGCGCCGAGCATGACGAGGAAGTCGGGCAACTGCTGCAAGAGCCAGCGACTCGTGGGTGATCACGAGTTCGAGACAATTAAATCCGAAACCCTTTATGTCGGAAACATTTTCGCGTTGCGTGCCGACGAGGTGCGCATGCCCCACGGCAACGTTGCACGCCGCGAAGTGGTCGAGCACTACGGTGCGGTGGCCGTCGTCGCGCTCGATGACGACAACAGGGTCGCGCTGGTCTACCAGTACCGCCATGCGCTGGGGCGGCGGTTGTGGGAACTGCCCGCGGGTCTGCTGGACCTCGGCGGTGAACCGCCGCACATCACCGCCGCGCGCGAGCTCAAGGAAGAAGCCGGACTGGCGGCGACCGCGTGGCGGACGCTGATAGATCTCGACTCAACGCCTGGGTTCTCCGATGAGAGCGTGCGTGTGTATCTGGCGACGGGGCTGACCGACGTTGGGCGGCCCGACGCTCACGACGAGGAAGCCGACCTGACTCTGCGCTGGTTTCCGCTCGACGAAGCGCTGCGCATGGTGCTCGACGGCGAGATCGTCAATGCCCTTGCGGTCGGTGGGATCTTGGCGGCCCACACCGTCACCGACCCTGCCGCGTTGAGGCCCGTCGACGCACCGTGGACCGACCGGCCGACCGCCTTCGCGCGGCGGAAGGGGCACTGATGACCACCTTTAGGTCCGCCCTCGACGACCAGGTGCAGGGCTACCTCGACCACCTGACGATCGAGCGCGGCGTGGCCGCCAACACACTGAGTTCCTATCGCCGCGACCTGCGCCGCTACGCCGAGCACCTGGCGGAGCGCGGCATCGACGATCTGGCCAAGGTCGCCGAGACAGACGTCAGCGAGTTCCTCGTGTCGCTGCGCCGCGGCGACCCCGACACCAAGACCATGCCGCTGTCTGCCGTGTCCGCGGCCCGCGCTGTCGTGGCCGTGCGGGGACTACACCGCTTCGCGGCATCCGAGGGGCTGACCGATGTCGACGTCGCGCAGGCCGTCAAGCCACCGACTCCGAGCCGGCGGCTGCCCAAGAGCCTGACCATCGACGAGGTGCTGGCGCTGCTCGAGGGTGCCGGTGGTGACAGCGAGGCCGACGGTCCGCTGACGCTACGCAACCGCGCCCTTCTGGAGTTGTTGTATTCGACCGGCGCTCGGATCTCCGAAGCAGTCGGGCTCGATGTCGACGACATCGACACCCACGCCCGGTCGGTCCTGCTTCGCGGCAAGGGCGGCAAGCAGCGACTGGTACCGATCGGCAGGCCCGCCGTCACCGCGCTCGATGCCTACCTGGTGCGCGGTCGTCCCGACCTCGCCCGTCGTGGCCGGGGCACTGCGGCGATCTTCCTGAATGCGCGTGGAGGGCGGTTATCGCGGCAGAGTGCTTGGCAGGTGTTGCAGGACTCCGCCGAACGGGCCGGCATCAAGGCTGCGGTGTCGCCGCACGTGATGCGCCACTCGTTCGCCACCCATCTGCTCGACGGCGGCGCCGACGTCCGCGTGGTGCAGGAGCTGCTGGGCCACGCATCGGTGACGACGACGCAGATCTACACCATGGTCACGGTGAATGCGCTGCGTGAGGTGTGGGCCGGCGCCCATCCGCGGGCACGCTGAACGGTCGCGCGCCCTCGATCGTTGGGGGAGGGTATGAGCGAACACAACATTGCGATCATCGGTGCGGGCCCGGCCGGGATCTCGGTGGCGCTCAGCTTGCGGGACCGTGGGCTGCGGCCATTGTTGATCGATCGGGCCGATCGAGTGGGCGCCTCGTGGCGAGGTCGCTACGACCGTCTGAAGCTGAACACCGGCAGACCGTTCTCGCATCTGCCGAGCCGTCGGTATCCCAAAGGGACGCCGATGTTCCCGAGCCGCGACGACGTCGTCGCACATCTCGATCGGCACGCCCACGAGGACGGCATCGACCATCGGATGAACACCGAGGTGACGCGCATCGACCGCGCTCCGCGCGGGTGGCGCGTTGCGACGTCGAATGGCGAGCTGAACGCGCACCAGGTCGTCGTCGCGATTGGTAACCAGCGCACCGCGCACATTCCGCAGTGGCCAGGAGACAACGAGTTCACCGGCGAGATGCTGCATTCGTCGGACTACCGCAACCCCGGTCCGTATCAGGGCAGGAGGGTGTTGGTCGTCGGCGCGGGCTCGTCGGGCATGGAGATCGCGCACGACCTCGCGAGCGGCGGCGCCGACAAGGTCTGGCTGGGCATCCGGACGCCACCGAACATCTTGCTGCGGTCACTTCCCGGCGGCCTGCCCGGCGATCTGATTTCACGGCCGCTCTTTCGGCTGCCGATCCGGATCGCGGACGCGATCGGGCGGACCGCGCGTCGCAAGACCCTTGGCGACCTCTCCGAGTTCGGCCTGCCGATACCGGATGAGGGCGTCATGGCCCGGGTCAAACGCCACGAGCAGGTGCCCGCGCTCGTGGACATGGACGTCATCGACGCGTTCAGGGACGGATCCATCGAAGTGGCTGCAACGGTCGAGTCGTTTGGCGGCGACCATGTCGTCCTTGCGGACGGATCGCGGCTCGACCCACATGCTGTCGTGCTGGCGACCGGCTACCAGCGGGGTTTGGAACCGCTGGTGGGCCACCTCGGTGTGCTCGACGCGAAAGGCAAGCCGGTCGTGTGGGGGGAACGGCCCGCCGCGGCTGGCCTGCGGTTCATCGGATATGACGTCCGACCATCCCTCATCGGTTACATGGCCAAGCAGTCCAAGCGCATGGCGAAGCGGATCGAGCGCGAACTGCGCTAGCCCGAGTACTGCGACTCGAGCACGATGTCGGGCACCAGCGTCTGATACTCGGCATGGGTCTTGTGCTCGACCGTGTCGAAGAGCTTGCCCTGCTGCTGGTTCATGAATTCGCGGTACTTCGGCGAGCCGGGAACGAGGATGTTGTCGGCGACCACGATCGATCCGCGGCGCAGCCAGCCGCGGTCCAGGATGCTCTGGAGGTCGGGCAGGTACGCCGCCTTGTCATGGTCGATGAACAGGAAGTCGAGCTTCCCGGCGGCCAAGCCGTGCTCGTTGGCAAGGGAGTCGAGCGTTCGGCCGCCGTCGCCGATGGTGCCGACCACACAGGTGACCCGGTCGTCGATGCCGGCGTGCGCCCAGATGCGACGGGCCACGTCGGCGTTGGCCTCCGCGAGTTCGATCGAGAACACCTTGGCCGAGGGCGCCGCCCTTGCGATCCGCAGCGCGCTGTAGCCGCAGTAGGTGCCCAGCTCCAGCGCGACGCTGGGGTTGGCGCGGCGGACGGCGGCGTCGAGCAGCTCGCCCTTCTCGTCCCCGACGTTGATCAACAACGATTTCTCGTATGCGAACTGGTCCACCTTGGCGATTACGTCGTCGATGTCGCCTTTACGTGCGTTGGCCACCACGTAGTCGGCGGCGGCCGCCTCCCGCCCGTCGCCGATCTGGCCGGTCTTGGTGATGTTGCGAGCCCCGATCGCCAGCCGCCAAAACGACCAGCGCAGGAACGGCAAACGCTGCTTCAGGCTCATGATCGCCAGCCTATTCGGGTGAACGGGCCGATTGGGATCCACGTTGCCCGCGGGTCTGGCAGACCAGGCAGGTGTGCCCCGTTAAACTTGCCCGGATGTTCGGGATGCCTGTGGGGCGCGTGGCCAGAGACGGTCTGGCATGACCGACGAAGGGGGCGGCGCCGAACTTGGGTTGACGGGCCGCCCACCGCGGACCATTCCCGAGCCAAAGCCCAGGAGTGTGCACGGTCCCGCCAAGGTCATCGCGATGTGCAATCAGAAGGGCGGCGTCGGAAAGACGACATCGACCATCAATCTGGGCGCCAGCCTGGCCGAGTTCGGCCGCCGAGTGCTGCTGGTGGACCTCGACCCGCAGGGCGCGTTGTCCGCGGGGTTGGGGGTGCCCCATTACGAACTCGATCACACGGTGCACAACCTATTGATCGAGCCGCGGGTGTCGATCGACAACGTGCTGATCCACACCCGGGTCTCGGGCATGGACCTGGTGCCGAGCAATATCGATCTGTCGGCGGCTGAGATCCAACTAGTCAACGAGGTGGGGCGCGAGCAGGCACTGGCCCGCGCGCTGTACCCGGTGCTCGACCGCTATGACTATGTGCTGATCGATTGCCAGCCGTCCCTGGGTCTGCTCACCGTCAACGGGCTGGCCTGTAGCGACGGCGTGATCATCCCCACCGAATGCGAGTACTTCTCGCTGCGCGGCCTTGCGCTGCTCACCGATACCGTCGAGAAGGTGCACGACCGGCTGAACCCGAAGCTGTCCATCAGCGGCATCCTGATCACCCGCTTCGACACCAGGACAGTCAACGCCCGCGAGGTGATGACCCGGGTAATCGAGCGGTTCGGCGATCTGGTGTTCGACACCGTCATCACCCGCACAGTGCGCTTCCCCGAGACCAGTGTCGCGGGCGAGCCGATTACCACCTGGGCACCCAAATCCGGTGGGGCAGAGGCATATCGGTCGTTGGCGCGCGAGGTCATCGACCGGTTCGGCGCGTGAATACAGAAATTCAGCCCGAGCAGACCCAACAGAGCGGCTTCCAGGTCCGGCTGAGCAATTTCGAGGGGCCGTTCGATCTGCTGCTGCAGCTGATCTTCGGGCACCGCCTCGACGTCACCGAGGTAGCGCTGCACACGGTGACCGACGACTTCATCGCCTACACCAAGGCGATCGGCCCGCTGATGGAACTCGACGAGACCACCGCATTCCTCGTCGTCGCGGCCACGCTGCTGGACCTCAAGGCGGCGCGGCTGCTGCCCGCCGGTGAGGTCCACGACGAGGAGGACCTCGCGCTGCTCGAAGTGCGCGACCTGCTGTTCGCGCGGCTGCTGCAGTACCGGGCGTTCAAACACGTCGCGGAGATGTTCGCCGAGCTCGAGGCCGCGGCGTTGCGCAGTTATCCGCGGTCGGTGGCGCTGGAGCAGCGCTACGAGGAGCTGTTGCCCGAGGTGATGCTGGGTGTCGACGCCGAGAGCTTCGCGCAGATCGCCGCGACGGTGTTCACACCGCGCCCGGTTCCGACCGTGGACACCGAACACCTGCACGAGATGATGGTTTCGGTACCCGAGCAGGTCGGCAATTTGATGGGACTGCTGGAGAGCCGCGGGATCGGACAGTGGGCGACGTTTGCCGAGCTGGTCGCCGATTGCGGGGCGCCGATCGAGATCGTGGGCCGGTTCCTCGCGCTGCTCGAGCTGTATCGATCGCGGGCGGTAGCATTCGACCAATCAGAAGCGCTTGGTGTGCTCCAGGTTTCGTGGACCGGAGAACGGCCAAACCACGAACACCTGGCAACCGCCGAGGCGGAAGAAGTAGACGACAATGACTGACGAATTCTCGACCGACATCGCGACCGGCATATCGACGGAAATCCCTGCGGACCTTGACCTCGGCATAGACGTCGCGACCGCACCGGAACTGGAGGACTCCGAACTCGGCGCGGTGCTGGAGGCGCTGCTGCTGGTGGTGGATACACCCGTCACGGTCGACCAGCTCGCCGCGGCGACCGAGCAACCGGCGTACCGCGTGGCCGCCAAACTGCAGTTGATGGCCGAGGAACTCACGGCCCGTGAGAGCGGCATCGATCTCCGCGAAGCCGCCGGTGGCTGGCGGATGTACACCAGGGCGAGGTTCGCGCCTTTTGTAGAGCGGCTGCTGCTCGACGGCGCAAGGTCCAAGCTGACCCGCGCGGCGCTGGAAACGCTCGCGGTGGTGGCCTACCGTGGCCCGGTGACGCGGGCGCGGGTAAGCGCGGTCCGCGGCGTGAATGTGGACGCGGTGATGCGCACACTGCTGGCTCGCGGGCTGATCACGGAGGCGGGCACCGATTCCGACACCGGCGCGGTAACGTTCGCGACGACCGAGCTGTTCCTCGAGCGACTCGGCCTGACATCGCTGACGGACCTGCCGGACATCGCGCCGCTGCTGCCCGACGTCGACGTCATCGACGACCTGAGCGAATCTCTCGGCGAAGAGCCACGTTTCATGAAACTCAGCGGCGGGCCTGCCGCCGAGGCGCCGATTTCGTTCGACGTAGACCAGGAGTGAGATGACTGACTCCGAAGGCGTGCGTCTGCAGAAAGTGTTGTCGCAGGCCGGTATTGCATCGCGCCGCGTCGCCGAGAAGATGATCCTCGACGGCCGGGTCGAGGTCGACGATCGGATTGTCACGGAGCTCGGCACCCGCGTCGACCCCGACGCGTCGGTGATCCGCGTCGACGGTGCACGGGTGACGCTCGACGACACCCTGGTGCACTTGGCGATCAACAAGCCCAAGGGGATGCATTCGACGATGTCCGACGACCGCGGCAGGCCGTGCGTCGGTGATCTCGTCGAGCATCGGGTCCGGGGAAACAAGAAGCTCTTTCACGTCGGGCGACTCGACGCCGACACCGAAGGTCTGATGCTGCTGACCAACGACGGCGAGCTTGCGCATCGGTTGATGCACCCGTCGTTCGAGGTGCCCAAGACGTATCTCGCGACGGTCGACGGCGCGGTGCCGCGCGGGCTGGGCCGCAAGTTGCGCGACGGGATCGAATTGGACGACGGCCCGGCACATGTCGACGATTTCGCGTTGGTCGACAAGGTCCCGGGCAAGACGCTGGTGCGGCTGACGCTGCACGAGGGCCGCAAGCGGATCGTGCGTCGGATGCTGGCTGCTGTCGGATACCCGGTGCAGGAGTTGGTGCGCACTGAAATCGGGACGGTCTCTCTCGGCGATCAACGGCCAGGCAGCATTCGGGTGTTGAGTCGCAAGGAGATCGGCGAGTTGTACAAGGCGGTTGGGATGTGAGCCCTTCACTTGTAATCGCGGTCGACGGGCCTGCCGGAACCGGAAAGTCTTCGGTGTCACGGGGTTTGGCCCGTTCATTGGGCGCACGATATTTGGATACCGGTGCGATGTACCGGATCGTGACGCTGGCGGTGCTTCGGGCAGGCGTGGATCTCGCGGACACACCTGCCATCGAAGTAGCGGCGGCAGATGTCCCGGTGTCCGTCGGCTACGACCCCGACGAGGATCGGGCTTACCTTGACGCAGAAGACGTTTCACGGGAGATCCGCGGTGATGCAGTGACGAAGGCCGTGTCGGCGGTATCGGCGGTCCCCGCTGTCCGCGCCCGCCTGGTCGGCCTCCAGCGGGAGTTGGCTGCTGGTCCGGACAACGTTGTGGTCGAGGGACGCGATATCGGCACGGTGGTGTTGCCCGACGCCGACGTGAAGATCTTCCTCACCGCTTCGGCTGAAGTGCGCGCGCTTCGACGCAATAAGCAGAATGTCGCGTCCGGAATTGCCGATGACTATGAGACCGTGCTGGCGGATGTAAAGCGCCGGGATCATCTGGACTCGACGCGCGCGGTGTCGCCGTTGCGGGCCGCCGATGATGCAGTGGTGGTCGACACCAGTGATACGACCGAGTCCGAGGTCGTCAAACAACTGTCAGAGCTTGTACAGCAGCGTGCAGGGACCCGTCGATGAGCGACGGCACCTGGGCCGAGGAAAGCGATTGGGAGGTCGGCGCCGAAGACGTCGCCGAGGCGATCGAGGAAGCCGCGGCGGCACCACCGGTGGTGGCTGTCGTGGGACGCCCGAACGTCGGCAAGTCGACATTGGTTAACCGGATCCTTGGCCGCCGTGAGGCGGTGGTGCAGGACGTGCCAGGTGTGACCCGGGATCGGGTGTCGTACGACGCGCTGTGGTTGGGGCGGCGCTTCGTCGTGCAGGACACCGGCGGATGGGAGCCCGACGCCAAAGGCCTGCAGCAGTTGGTGGCCGAACAGGCTTCGGTGGCGATGCGAACCGCCGATGCAATCATCTTCGTCGTCGATGCGACGGTCGGGGCGACGACGGCCGACGAGGCCGCGGCGAAATTGCTGCAGCGCTCGGGCAAGCCAGTGTTCTTGGCGGCCAACAAGGTCGACACCGAACGCGCAGAGGCCGACGCGGCAGAGCTGTGGTCGCTGGGGCTGGGGGAGCCGCACCCCGTCAGTGCGATGCACGGCCGCGGGGTGGCCGACCTGCTGGACACCGTGATCGAAGCGCTGCCTGCGGTATCCGAGATGGCGTCCGGCGGTGGCGGACCGCGGCGAGTTGCGTTGGTGGGCAAGCCGAATGTCGGCAAGAGCTCGCTGCTGAACCGGCTTGCCGGCGATGAGCGGTCGGTGGTCCACGACGTCGCGGGAACCACCGTCGATCCGGTCGACTCTCTGATCGAGTTGGACGGCAAGGTATTTCGGTTTGTCGACACGGCCGGACTGCGCCGCAAGGTCGGACAGGCTAGTGGTCACGAGTTCTATGCGTCGGTGCGCACGCATGGCGCGATCGATGCCGCCGAGGTCGCGATCGTGCTGATCGACGCGTCACAGCCGCTGACCGAACAGGACCAGCGGGTGCTGACGATGGTGATCGAGGCGGGCCGGGCACTGGTGCTGGCGTTCAACAAGTGGGATCTGGTCGATGAGGACCGGCACTACCTGCTGGAGCGCGAGATCGACCGCGAGCTGGCGCAGCTGCAATGGGCGCCGCGGGTCAACATCTCGGCGATGACCGGCCGGGCGGTGCAGAAGCTGGTGCCTGCGCTGGAGACGTCGCTGGCGTCGTGGGACTCCCGGATTTCGACCGGCCAGCTGAACACGTTCTTGAAGGAAGTGGTGGCGGCCCATCCGCCACCGGTGCGTGGCGGGAAGCAACCGCGGATTCTGTTCGCGACGCAGGCGACGGCGCGGCCGCCGACGTTCGTGCTGTTCACGTCGGGCTTCCTGGAAGCGGGCTACCGGCGGTTCCTGGAGCGACGGCTGCGGGAGACGTTCGGCTTCGAGGGCAGCCCGATCCGGATCAACGTCAGGGTTCGAGAGAAGCGCGGAGCGAAGTCTCGCTGAGCGACTTTGGGCAAGGCGCGCGCTCTCGATAGGGTTAGCCAAATGCCCGTCTCTCACATGATCTTGATCGCCCTGGCGGGCGTCGGGGCAGGAGCGATCAACGCAGTCGTCGGCTCGGGCACGCTGATTACCTTCCCTACCTTGGTGGCGCTGGGTTATCCGCCGGTGACGGCGACGATGTCGAATGCGGTCGGCCTGGTTGCGGGCGGTGTATCAGGGACGTGGGGATACCGGCGTGAGCTGCGCGGGCAATGGCACCGGCTGCGCTGGCAGATTCCCGCGTCCGTGGTTGGCGCATGTTTGGGGTCGTGGCTGCTGCTGCACCTGCCCGAGGAAGTTTTCGAAAAGGTCGTGCCGGTGCTGCTGGTCCTGGCGCTGGGCCTCGTGGTTGTGGGTCCACGGATCCAGGAGTGGGCGCGAAGACGCGCTGAGAAATCTGGCCAGCCCCCGGAACACGTGAGCGGACGCCGGATGGCGGCGCTGGTGTTCGGCACCTTCGTGATCGGGATCTACGGCGGGTACTTCACGGCAGCGCAGGGCATCATGCTGATCGCGGCGATGAGTGCACTGTTGCCGGAGGACATGCAGCGGATGAACGCCGCGAAGAACCTGCTGTCGCTGTTGGTCAACATCGTGGCTGCGGTGGCGTATACCGTCGTCGCGTTCGACCGGATCAGCTGGGCGGCAGCGGGATTGATCGCAGCCGGTTCACTCCTCGGCGGCTGGCTGGGCGCGCACTATGGGCGGCGGCTGTCGCCGTCCGCGCTGCGGGCCGCGATCGTGATGGTCGGTGCAATCGGGCTGTATCGGCTGGTAACCATTTAGGGCGTTGGTGGCGGTCTACGGTAGGCTTTCGACCTGCTGCCGGCGATCCCGGCAGCACCGCGGGCTGTGGCGCAGTTTGGTAGCGCACTTGACTGGGGGTCAAGTGGTCGCAGGTTCAAATCCTGTCAGCCCGACAAGGAGAAATGGGCTTCGAGCTGCGGTTATTTGTCCCTTGGTACCTCGACCAAGTTCAGTTTTGACCTGCTGGGGACCACAATTTCTGGTGTCAGGCATTGCCGTGGCGCACTTGTCCGATAGTCAAGTGCTGTGATCTGCGGCATTGAGTTCTATCGGCTCATCTTGCGCGGGTCGGGGAAGCCCATCTTGAGGTAGCCGGGTGTTCGTTTCTTCAGCGATGAGGCGATGACGGGGGTGAGCTCGTCGTGGTAGTCGTGCACGGTTGCGGTGGTCTTCGAGGCGTAGGGACGGGTGACGCGACCGATGTATTGCACGAGGCGGTTCTTGAAGGTGATTGGCGCTGCCAGGAACAGTGTGTCGAGAGCGGGGCAGTCGAAGCCTCTCCGATGAACGAGCTGGTGCCGACGATCAGGAGTGGTTCCGAATCGGGCGTGTGGTTGGCAAGTTGGTCGGCGATCTGGCGGCGTTCACGAGCCTTCACGCCGCCTTTGAGGACGGTGACGGTCTTTCCGGCGGTGCGTAGCTGGTCGGCGATGGCGTTGAGGTGTTCGACTCAGGTGGTGAGTACCAGGATGTTGGCTCCGGTTTCGGAGGCGGTCAGCACGTCGTCGACGATCTGCTCGAGTCGAGTGCGGTCGGCGACGAGGGCTCGATAGATTTCGGCCATTCCACCGGGTGCGGCGGGGTCGGCGTCGCCGCGGTATTGGAATTCGGTCGGGTGCAGGTGCAGAACGGGGTGGGGCGTCAGTAGATCGGAACCATCGACCGGGAGTTGTCCGGTATTGGGCGGCTCGATGGCCACGTGGTGTGATCCGAGTTGGTGACGGATCAGGTCTTCGAGCCCGTCACGGCGCTCCGGCGTGGCGGGCAGGCCGAGCCAATACCGCGCGGCTATGCGGCTCAGGACGCCGAAGAATGTGCTGGCGGCGAGGTGGTGGCATTCGTCCACGATGACGAATCCGTAGCATGCCGTGATGTCCTCGACGTTGTCGCGGCGGGCAAGCATCGGCAGCAGCGCGATGTCGAGGATGCCCGTGGTTTTCGAACGCCCGCCACCGATCTGACCGCATGCGAAACTCAGGTGGCTGCTGATCCGGTCGCGCCATTGATCGGCCAGGGCCTTGCGATCGACCAGGACCAGGGTCGCGGTAGCTCGCGATTGGATTGCCGCACAGGCGATAACAGTCTTTCCCGTGCCCGGACGGGCGATGAGGACGCCGGTGTCCTGCTCCAGGATTTGGTGCAGTGCGGTGGTCTGAACGGTGCGCAACGGCGTGCTGCAGGTGAACGTGTGGGGTTGACCGAGGATGCGTTTGTCGTCGATGTGTAGCGTGCTGTCGGCCGATTCGACGAGTTCTGTCAGCAAAGGGTGGAGGCCGCGGGGCAGGACCAGATCACCGTCAGCGGTTTCGTCATAACTGTAGAGGAACCGTGGTGTGTCCCAGGTGCTGCGGCGCGCACGTTGGCGTGCGTCGAATTCCGGGTTGCGTATTGATGCGGCGTGTTTAACGGCCGAGATCATCGCTGGGCCAAGATCGTTGGCGGTCAAGGTGAGTCGTGATGTGAAATATGCGCGCACGATTGCCGCCGGCCGTGGGACGATGCGCGACGACGTCGGTAGCTGCAGACGCCGGACATTGTGGCCGATCTGTGGGTCGGGAAGTTGGCGCGCCAGCGCGGTCACGTCTTTGGTGGACAATCGGGCGATGCTTGACAGGTAGGCCCATTGATCCTCGTATGGCTCGAGGGTGGCGGGATCGAGGAAGACGGCGGTGCCGTGTTGACGGCGCTTACCGTTCATCGGTGCGGCGATCAGATTGCCCACCCCTCGCCCGGTGTGGACGTCCTGGGATGGGAACAAGCGGTCATAACTACTCAGATGCATGCTGCCACGCAGGCGAAATGCCTCACTCAGCAGACTTGTAGCGATGCTGCGGGCGACCGATGCCGAGATCGCATGAGCGAAGAAGATCCAAACGTGAGCTCCGCGCCCGGATTGTGATACCTCCAGTGCAGCCGGAATCCCATAGGAGCGAGCCGCTTTCAGTATCCAGCGCGTCGAGCATCGCGGCTTCCTTGTCGAAATCGGCCGCCACCCACCAGCAGGTGTCGTCATCGCTGAGCGGATACAGGCCGATATGTGCCTCGCCCCGCAGGTGGGCATCAACGACTTCTGGGGTCAGCGGAAGGTAAGGTGCGTCGGCCCGATTCATACCCTTGCGCCAGTAGCCCTTGATCGCCGGTATCCAACCTGAACGCCATCTCGACGATTCTCCCAGCGCAGCGCGTAAACATCGGTGCGACAACGGAACAACTCGAAGAAGAACCGCACCTTATCAGCGGAGCTGGAGCCCATTGTCACCGGTGAGGCCGGCGCCCCCGTCAGCGTCGCCTGGTCACTGGCGGCTGCGCGTGCCTGTTCCTCACTCAACTGAAGAAGACGACGCAAACGCACATTGTCGGCACGCAGCGTGTCCAACTCGCCAGGGAAACCCTCGACCCCGCTAACGGTCAACTCCTTTGTGCAGCACATTCTTCGGCGGAAGGGGTTTACTCCCGCCAGCGCTCCCCGAGCGCTTTCGCCGCTGTGGACACCTTCATATCCAGACGACGCTCGCGGTTGGTGACGGGAATGAAGTGGTAGTGCTCGTAGAAGGATTGTGCTTCGTCGTCTATGGCATCAACGACGATGAGCCGGCCGCCGCCGATTTCCGATGCTGCGACGGCTTTGCCTAATGCGTCGAGGAGCAGCTGCTCGCCATATCCCTGACCCCGCAGCGACGTGTCGATCGCCAGGCGGGCAATCAAGTATCCGGGTATGCGGGAATAGCCGCCGGCCATGGACCCCGAGACGCCGTCGTCGTTGCGTACTACTTCGGTGGGGCAGATGGCGAAATAGGCGCTGACTTTCTGTTCGCCGAGCGGGGTCCACACGTAGACGTGCGCGACTCCGCTGCTGTCCGCGCGACGGGCATGGGCGATGAGCCAGGTATTCAGCGATTCCTTACCGCAGTCGAATCCTTCCAGCGTGTGGGCGTCAGTGAGTCGCGCGGACTCGAACATTGTTTAACGCCTTGTGAAGACCGCAGGTTTGCGTGCGGCTGTCGCCAGCCGCGGCGTGTCGTCAGCTGCATCGAGCGAGGACATCAGATTGTCGAACTGTTCGGGCTCCATTGCCGTTACCAGCTCCTGACGCAGGATGTCTTCGGCCCGTTGCATCGCAGCTTTCCGCACGAACTCCGACGTCTGCTCGTGGACAAGGTTGGCGGCGCGCTGGATGCGGTCCAAGGTTGCTTGCTCCGCGCGAAGCTCGATGCGCTTCGTTTTGACTGCCACATCGACACCTCCTTCTTCCGTTAGTCGTCTCTGTTCGCAGCTGTCGATCGCTTCATTGTACGGTGAATGTACGTACACGGCTAGTGAGGGTTGCGGCCAGCGCTGGGGACCACCCGGGGACCACACGTCATGCACGATGCTGAACGACCTGCACGTCCGTGAACGTCACACACCACGCCCCGCCCCACGGAAACCTCCGGTGAGCTGGGAAAACACGCTACCGCTACTTCCTGGGGGTCAAGTGGTCGCAGGGTCAAATCCTGTCAGCCCGACCAAGAAGAAACCCGCTGGCGGCAGCCGAGCGGTTTTCTTTTGGCCGGGGGACATGATGCTGGGAGCCGAAGCGCCCGCCGAGGAACGAGGCGTTCGCGCCCGGCGGTTCCTGTCAGCCCGACCAAGGAATTAACAGGTCAGAGGCGGTTTCGGAGACATCCGGAGGCAACATGTGTCGACAGTCACCGCAGACCGAGCTCGATGTCACACGGGAAGCCTGATCACAGTCATCCCTGCTGCGGTCGCCGGCCAGTCCATCGCGGCCAACGCCGTTCCTGCCTCCTCCAACGGCAGGATCTCGCCGACCAGAAGTTCAGGACGAAGGGTGCGGTCCGCGACCAGTGCCAGCATCGGGCCGTACTCGTGCGCCGCCATGCCGTGCGAGCCGTAGATCTCCAACTCCTGTGCGATCACCCGGTCCATTGGTAACGGCGGAGCGCTCGCCGACCCCAGCAGCAGGCCGACCTGGACATGCCTACCCCGCCGGCGAAGGCAGCGCACCGACGCCACCGCGGTCGCGGCGGTGCCGAGCGCGTCGAGCGACACTTGCGCCCCGCCCCGTGTGATATCGCGAATGCTGGCCGCAGTGTCGGGGTTCCGGCTCGCATTGATCACGTCCTCAGCGCCGAGTTCGCGGGCGCGATCCAGCGCCGGCTCGGCGACATCGACCGCAACAACGTGGGCGCCGAGCGCCGATCCGATCATCACAGCCGACAAGCCAACGCCGCCGCATCCATGGACAGCCAACCAATCACCCGAACCGAGACGACCGTGTGCCGTGATCGCCCGGAACGCAGTCGCGAACCGGCAGCCGAGAGACGCCGCCGTGACGAAGTCGATGGACTCCGGCAGTGCCACCACATTCACGTCCGCGGCGCGGATCGCAACTCGCTCAGCAAAAGACCCGGGGGCGGTGAAGCCTGGCTGTGTCTGGTCAGGACAGACCTGCGCGTCGCCCGCCGTGCAGTACTCACAGACACCGCAGCCACACACAAACGGCACGGTGACTCGATTCCCCACCCGCCAGCGCGTGACGCCGGCGCCGACCTCGGCGATCGTACCCGCCATCTCATGGCCTGGGATGTGCGGCAAGGCGGCCACCGGGTCGTGACCCTTCCATGCATGCCAGTCCGACCGGCAAACCCCCGTCGCTCGAACCGTGATCACCACACCGTCGCTCTCGCATTCGGGTTCTGGCACGTGCGCCAGCCTCGGAGTCTCTCCGTAGCCGGAATACACCACCGCCTTCAATGCACGGCCGCCGGCGCCAGCTGACTGCTCTTCTGCATGCCCACAGTCTCTCCGCCAAGCGCGCCCGCTGACCAGACGACGACGGATTTGAGTTTTGTGGCGCATGCCATGGGCCGGTCGACGCCGGGGCGCCTGGACCGGTTGGAAAGGGCGATCCGACTTGGTCGTCAAGCACTCCGCGGCTCTGTGGGGGCCTCACACGCGTCATAAGTCAACGAGTGGGCGAACAAGTGCCGAAATTGAGCGGACTCGATATCGGGTCCCAAGTCACGAACTCCGTGCATGTCAGTACTTCGATACCTCGACGACCCGGAATGTCGCGTGCTGCATATCGTCCAACTTGTTGCTCATCAGGAGGACGAACATGTAGGTGGTCGTTGATCGTCCCGGCGCTAGATGCGGTGCGTAGGCGGTGTCGTCGTCGATGTGCTTGCCTGAAGCGTCCACGGCTTGGAGACGAACCTTGAAGGATGCGGTGGCGTTGCCCCTATTCGTCAGCGTTACAACCAGTTTCCCGGATTCGAGGGACGGATTCTTATCGTTGACGAACTTGCCGAACTGGACATCGAGGTCCTTGGCGTGAATCTCCTCGGTGCCGTTACCGGCCGTCGCGCCAGGCGAGGAAGCGCGGTCGTTGAGCGCCTTGTTCATGATCGATACGCCGATGACCGCCAACACGAGGCCCAGCACACATAGCACCGTCGCCACGATCGCCATCGTCTTCCCAGTGCGAAATCCCTTACGTGCGCGGGCGATACCGACAACGCCGAGCACCAAGCCGACGACTGCTAGGGGGAAGGCGAAGAATTGGAGGATCGGGATCAACCCGAAGCAGCATGCTGCGATGCCGAACACCAGCGCCACAATCGCGAAAGCGTTGCTCCGATTCGGATGCGCCGGCGGCCCGTACCCGTGCCCGTCTGCGGGCGGCTTCCACCCTTCGGGCGGGGGTTGACTGGCCACTCGGAATCACGCCCTTCAAGGTCAAGCGGTACACAGCCTACTGGGCGGCCGACCGCTCTGACATGGTACGAACTGGCCTCGGTCGATTCGACGAAGCAAATCAGGGCCAGACGTTCATTACCCGTATTAACACCTCGCGGATGGCTACCGTCAAACCCACAGCTAATTCACAAGCTAGGGGCATCGCGATGAACCACGAAACTCATGCTCGACGACCAGACCAGCCATCCTGGACACGTCGCGGCAAGCGGTGGTCCGCAGCCGTAGGCGTGGCCGCACTCTGCGGCGCGGCGACCAGTGTGGAATTGCTTGGCTCCGCCACCGCTCCAGACGCGGTTGCCCTCCCCGGTCCGTTCCCGGCGACGATCGAGTCGATTACCGAAACCCCGGGAGACACACTGCTGCTTCCGTACTTTGAGAGCGACCTCAACGCGCCCCCGGCCGAAGCCCCTGCTCCCGCGCCGGAGCCGCCGCCGCCGAACGGCATTCCCTGGTTGCCGCCACTGCCGACGCTTCCGCCAATTCCGACCTTCTTCCCCTTCCCGCCGCCTGGGTGAAAATCGGCCAGCCCATCCCATCGGCGGCCCGAGGCGTCAGCCTGCCGTCAATTGCGTCCGATCACCTGACACGAGGTCTTGCACAACAACAGCGTCCCCGGGGGAAGCGGGTGCAGAGCGTCGTAGGCCGGCGGGGCGGGCCCATCCGGCGGTGCCGCGGGAGCAGGCGGCGGTGCAACAGGTGCAGGCGGAGGCGCGGCAGGAGGTGGCGCCGCGGGCGTCGCAGCAGGAGCGGGTCTTGCCGCGACGAGAGTGGCGGCATACGCCGCCGCCTGGTCGACCATTCCCGAATCCACGTACTGCATGTGTGCGTTGAAGTCCCGTCCGGTCGAGCAGACGAAATCATCCGGGACGCATAATTCGATGGTCTTGGCCGCATACATCGGACCGACTGTGATGTCGGGTTGACCGATCGCACGCATGAAGCGGTCGTTGGGCGTTCCGAACAAGGCGACCGCGGCGATATGGTCTGCGACGTCAGGCGGCATCGGGTTCGGTGCGCCGTCGGGCGCGCCATCCGGTATGACATTCGCGGTGACGAATCCCGCGACAGCGGCGCCCTGGGAAAATCCGCCGAGCACCACGTTGGTGTTGGGGCAGTTTCTCGCCGTCGCCTCGACGTGTGCGCTCGCGTCCCGAACGCCGTCCAAGGCCCTGGGGAAGTCGGTGGTGGCCGGGTAGTCGACGGGATAGACGCCCATCGACCGCGGGCCGATCCGCGCGCGCAGCGAGTCCACGAATGCCTCGCCTGTCGGACCGACACCGGGTTCTTCAGTGGTGCCCCGCGCGAATACCACCTCGACGTCGGGGCAGGGCTGTGCGGACACGGACGGAGCGGGCGCGGTCAGCGGCGCCAAGCCTATCGCTGACACGACGCCGACCAAGACAGCGATGTTGCGGCGCCTCACCGCGTCATGCTGACATACGTCGGCGACGGCGGCCAATCGAAAAGCTAACGGCCAGTGAACGGCTCGTGAATCCCGGCCGTCAGATGTAGTACTTCTCGTTGCCCGTCGGGTACCCGCCGCCGTCGGTTGCGATGTGAACGTGGTCGTAGTGATTGAGGGTTTCGTTGCCGTAGTCGGCCGTCCAACTCGGCGCGCCGATGCCGGGGTAGAAGCCCTGCCTCCAGATCACATGGATCACGCCCCATCGTTCGGCATTCGCCAGTGCCAATCCGGCGATCTGGTTGCCGAGCTCGATGCCCTCCTCGGAGTGATAGTCCGGGATCATCACGTCGATCGCCAATCCGTTGGGATGCCACTTCAAGGCGTCCTGCCGGTATCCGCCGATGGTGGTGATCTCGGGAAACATCACGCTGATGGCGCGGGCCGCCCGGATGGTGTGGACCTGCAGCCCGTTCTCCGGCGTCACGCCGGTGGGCAAGGCGAACTGGAAGTTCTGTCCGGCGACGGGCGCGCTGGCCGCCAACAAGTCCGCCTGCGCGGGACTGGCGGTGAACGGTGCGGCGGTCGGCGCGGGTCCCTGCGCTGTCGGGGATGCCGTCGGGACCTCTTTGTGGGACGGAGTTTCTGCATTCTGGGCGTAAATCATGGCGCCGGAGATCACCACCGACGCCGCGACTGCCAACCAACGGCCCCGGCCATTGGCAAACACCTTTTTGCCCACGCACGGCACTTTACTGGCGCGACCGAGGCTGTACGGCGTTTGACCCGGCAGAACGTCCCGACAACATTCGCGCGTAGTACTACTCATCCACCGCGGCCCGCGGCCCGGCATGCTGAACCCATGACGCTGACCAAGCCCATGTCCGGCCGAGGCGCGATCGCCGACAACACCCCGCCCGACCGCGACCGCGCCGTCGACGTCGCCCGGCTCGCCGCCCTGGTCGTCGTCATGTTCGGGCATTGCGCCCTGCTGCTGGCAACGATCAACGCCAACGGTCTGCAGATCGGCAACCTGCTCGGTCAGCTGCCCGCGATCGCGCCGATCACCTGGGTCGTCCAGGTCATGCCGCTGTTCTTCCTCGCGGGCGGAGCCGCGGGTGCCTACGGCTGGCACTCCGGCAGATCGTGGGGGACATGGCTGTTCACCCGCACGCAGCGCCTGTGTCGGCCCGTGTTCTGGTACCTGGCGGCGTGGACGGTCGGTCTCCTCGTCGCACGCGTGACCCTCGGCGCGGAGTCCGCGGCCGGACTCGGACGCGAGTGCGTCGCACTCCTGTGGTTCCTCGGTGTGTACCTCGTCGTGCTCGCCTTCGTCCCGGCGCTGACCCGGCTTTCGACGGGGCGCGGGTTCGCCCTCCTGATCGTGTCACTGCTCGCAGCCGCGGCGGTGTTCGATGCGATCCGGATCGCCGTCGGCACACCCATGGCGGGCGCCAACTTCCTGATCGTCTGGCTGATTCCCGTTGCAATCGGTGTGGCCTACGCGCGCCGACTGATCGGGCCCCGAGCGGCACTCGCCGTCGCCGTATCCGCGCTCGCCGCGCAGATCGTGCTCGCCATGGTCGGGCCGTACCAAGTCTCGTTGGTCGTCACCGGCACCGACCAGATGTCCAACGTGTCGCCTCCGACGCTGTTGCTTGCGCTGCACTGCACGTGGATGTCGTGCCTTTTCGTGGCGGCCGCTGGCGTTATCCGGCGGTGGGCTGAGCGGCCGCGAGTCTGGCAGGCCGTCGCAGTGGGAAACGGGGGAGCGATGACGCTCTACCTCTGGCACATCCCGGCCATCGCGGTTGCCACCTTCTCCCTGCACGCCGTCGGCCTCGACGCGTATGACGTTGACGCACCGGGATTTTGGGGCGTTCTCGCGCTACGGGCGGTCGTCTTCGCCGTCGTCATGGCGATCGCGTTCAAACTGCTCGCACCGCTCGAGCATCGCCCGCTGCCATGGTGGGATGCGCCTGCCCGCGCCACCGGAGCCAGGTCGACCGCTGCGGGCGCGCTGGTGTGCGTCGCGGGTGTCGCGATCCTTCTGATGGCGAAGAACGGGCTGAGTGGATCCGCCGGGTGGACGGCGCTCGGATGCTTCCTGGCTGCCGCGGCGGCCGCGCGGTTCAGCGCCCGCGGCGTGACCGTCGTTGGAACATAACGACGCAACTCCGCCCCCGACGGACACCGAGGTTCTAGGCTGCGGGCCATGTCGATCGACCGTGCGGCTCTCGCCGCGGGCAGCATCCGCCTCGCTTCAGGTATCTCGTTCCTCGTCGCCCCACTGCGGGCCAACCGGTGGTGGGGCGATCCGGAAGAGCCGGTGGCGACGACGCGCCTGCTGCTGCACTCGATGGGCTACCGCGACGCTCTGATCGGCGGGCTGCTCGTGACGGCGGCGTTGAGGGGCAAAGACACTCGCGGTTGGTTCCTCGCGTCCGGTGGGGCCGACGCGGCCGACTTGCTCGGCGGAATGAGCGTCCACGAGGAAATGAAGCGCTCGCAACAGATCATCGGCCTCGGCGGCGCCGTCGTCGGCATCGGCGTAGGCCTCTGGGGCGGCACCCGCCGTCGCCGTGAGGCTTCATCGAACGTGTGAAAGCCCCGCAAACCAGATGACACACTGACGCGATGACCACCAACGACATTTACGAACGTCTCGGCGTGCTCGAGCAACTCGTACAACACCTCTACGCGAAAACGGGGGTGCAGCTGCCAGACATTCAGACGCTCGCCCGAACTCAGGTTTCGGCCCACGTGCAGCAGCTCCTCGCGTCCGGCAACAAGATCGGCGCCATCAAGGCCTACCGGGACGAGGCGAACGTCGATCTGCCCACCGCGACCCGGTTCATCGAGTCGCTCTGATGCTTCGCTAGAGCCGACTCGCGGCAAACGTCGCAGCCTGGTTGGTCATCCCTGTTTGGACATACGCAACGTGCGCACCCATGTCCACGCCGTTGGAACAAATGGGGTCGTTCGGCACGCACAGGTCGATGGTCTTGCCCGCGTACAACGAGCCGATCGTGGGCAGCGGTCCTGGGGACAGCCTGTCGGCAAAGGCACTTCTAGGTCCGCCGAAGAGGGCGGCGGCAGCGACATGGTCGGCCACATCGGGCGGCATCGCCGTCGTGGATATATCGATCACCGCTGCGCCCTGGGAGTAGCCGCCGAGCACCATGCGGGTGTTCGGGCAATTCTCCGCCATCGATTGGATATGGCTGCTCGCGTCATTGGCACCCGCCGGCGTGCTGCTGTCGAAGTCCCTGCTCGCCGGATAGTCGACCGCGTACACCCCGACGGAGCGCCCGCCCAACTGCGAGCGAAGTGAGTCGACGAACGCCTGTCCGACGCCGCCGACACCAGGCGGCTCGGTCGTCCCACGCGCGAACACGACCTCGACGTCCGGGCACGGAGCCGCGGCAGCACTGGGGAGAGGGATAAGGGCGATCGGCAGGGCCCATGCCGTCGCCGTGACAGCGCCGAGGATGCGCGTGGCCCGGTACGCGCGCGTTGTGTCCATGTACTTATGTCGCCGGGCGGCCCGCGGATGTCACAGACTCCAGCGTCATCGCGATTTGAACCCTCGTACCTGGCTGTTAACGCTGGTACGACTACTCGCCATGGCCTTTGTTCAGTTCAGCGGTGTGACTTACCGCGACCCCAGCAGGGCGCACGGCAGCTACGTCCTATACACCGGCGCCGACGGCGCCACCCGGCTGATCGACCTCAATGGCGTAGTGCGCAACGAGTGGCCGCACCCGGGTGTGCCCGCCAGGATCATCGACCCCGCGCTGAATGCGGGACGCGTCGGCGATATCGGTGTTCAGCTGACTCAGCTGGACGACTCGCCCGGCGGCATCTACGGCAACCGCACCGTCGGTCAGCTGTCGTGGACGGGGGAGAAGCTCTGGGAGTGGGGCACCGAGGCGCCGGGAGGCGCCGCCCGCCAGAACCACGACTGGGAACTGCTCGAAAACGGCAATCGGCTCATCCTCGTGGCGATCCCGCGCGAAGTCCCAGCTCTTGGCCCGCACGTTGTCGGAGACCAGGGAATCTACGAAGTGACACCGGACGGGCGAATCGTCTGGGAGTGGAAGGCGGGTGACCATCTCGACGAGTTCGGTTTCACGCCTGATGGATTCGAGTACCTTCGCCGAAGCGTCGCGCGCCAACCCCAAACATCTGGGGCTACCTGGAAATCAACAGTGCCAAGACGCTCGGGCCCAACCACTGGCACCGCGACGACCCCACCACCGTCTTCCAGCCCGACAACATCCTGATCAGTTCGCGCAACGCCAATATCGTCGCCGTGATCGAGAAAGCGTCGGGAAGGATCGTCTGGCGCCTAGGGCCCTACTTCGATGACGAGCCCGGCGCCGAGCACCAACGGATCAACAGCCATTCACTGCCGCGCCCGCTCGACCAGATCTCGGGCCAGCACAACCCGCATTTCATCGCCGACGGGCTTCAAGGCGCCGGGAACCTGCTGGTATTCGACAACCAGGGAGGTGCGGGGTATCCGCCTGCACCCCTTGGGATTTACGCGGGTTCACGGGTGCTGGAGATCGACCCGGTGACCAAACACATCGTGTGGCAGTACACCGCAGAAGACTCGGGCCGC
Organism: uncultured Actinomycetota bacterium; assembly: GCA_963766465.1. Lineage (GTDB taxonomy): Bacteria > Actinomycetota > Actinomycetes > Mycobacteriales > Mycobacteriaceae > Mycobacterium. The sequence goes on along the minus strand of CAVXZT010000002.1, from coordinate 52,127 downwards.
CCACCGTGGACGTTCTTCAGCTCGTTCGTCAGCAACGCGCAGCGCTTGCCAAACGGGAACACGCTCATCACCGAGGGCATGCACGGCCGGATTTTCCAGGTCACCCCGTCCGGAGAGGTGGTGTGGGAATACCTCACGCCGTATGAGGATTACGCGGTGTCAGGCGAGCCCGAGGTCAAGGTTCCCACCGTCGACGGTGTCGATCGCCCGACGCTCACCCGGATGATCTACCGGTCGCAGGCCGTACCGTTCGAATGGGTCCCGGCAGGCACACCGCGTTCGCTGGATCCCGTTGACCGGCGGGTTTAGCGGCCGGGGAGTCGGGTCGTGACCTCCTGAAGCATCCACGCGTTGCCGTCGGCATCGCTGAACGACGCGAAGGATGCGTAGCTGCGGCGCTCAGGGTCCGGCCCGGGAACACGCGCCGTGGTCCCTGCGTGGTGAAACGCGCCTCCAGCGTCGTGGAAAACGTCGCTGACCTGCGCACCATTGCCAACGAGCTCGGCGCGGGCCGCCTCGATGTCGTCTACGACGAGGTACAAGCCGCCAGCCGAACCGGGCTCGGCATCGGTGACTCCCTTGCCGAAGATGATCGAGGCGGGCGAGCCAGGCGGGGTCAGCTGGAGCACCCGAAAGTCGTCATCGACGACGAAATCGGCGTCCAGCCGCCAGCCCAACCCCACGTAGAACTCCTTGGCTCGGTCCACATCGGAAACCGGCAACACCACGATCTCAAGTCTCATGTCCACGGACAAGGCTCCTATTCATAAGGGCGGCAGCGATTTTCGCTAGCGACGGGTGGAATTGTGGCGAGTCGCGCCCGGCCAAACGATAATGGACGCCGGGTTGTGGAAACGGTTAACGGACGGCACGCCCGCATTTCGGGACGGTTCACACCGACGTGTGAAACGAGCAACGCTTGCAAGTGGAACTACTGGGGCTGAATTTCCGTCGTGACCGTCAATATTGCTCGTCGTTGCATTCAGTAACACCCCAGGTCGGCTCGCCGATAAACGCCACACAACCGGTGTTTGCGCTTCTTCTCGCTACGAGATGACTTGCAACGAGGAGCAAACTATGCTCGCTTCGGGTGTGCGCTTGATCCAGGGCAGTGAGAGTGGAGCCAAAGTTGCAAACAGTGCTGGGACTGTCGATGACGTCCACCAGCGTCGGCTGGCTGCTTCTGGACCGGCAAGGCCCCGACGCCTTCACCCTTGACCACGATGCGTTCGATATCCAGTCCAGCCCTAACGGCGCAAACGAAGACACGTCCAAGCACGCCGCGGCTGCCAGGGGGGCGCACGCGATCGCGACCGCAAGCGGTCACGAGGTGGGCGCTGTCCGGGTGACGTGGAGCGAGGACGCCGAGGCGGATGCCACGGCTCTGCTGAAGTCTTTGGCAGACTTGGGGTTCGACACCATTGAGAGCATCCCCCTGAGCCAGGCCGCCCAGACTTGGGGGATCGAGGTCGGACGCGCCAACGAGCAAAGCAAGACCGCGCTGTGCATTCTCGAGCCAGGCACAGCGACAGTCATGGTCGTCGCCACCGGGGCCGGATCGGTGCGCACCGCCGTCACCAATACGCGCGAGCACGCAGCAGACCTCATCGACTGGCTCGTCACGATTTTCAAGAGGGACGGCTGGTTACCCGAAAGCCTGCATCTGGTCGGCGCACGCGATGATCTCGATGCGGTCAATGGCCCCATCGGCGACGCCCTGCCGATACCGGTTTCCGACTCGGCCGATACCCAACTGGCCCTCGCACGCGGGGCGGCGCTAACGACTGTCACGGCACTCGCCGCCCGACCCTCACAAGTGGCCCATACACAGGTAATTGACTCACCTGCGCGCCGTGACCGGCCCTGGGATGCGGCGAAGCCCTGGGTGGTGTCGAACGCGAAGAAGTTGACCATTACGGCAGCCGGTTTGGCGGTCGTCGGGGTGGCGCTGTCGCTCGCGGCGGGGTCCGCGCAAAATGTCGAGAATGCGTCCGCGCAGGCGGCGAGCCCTTCCGCAGCCGGGGCTTCGGTGACCTCGGTCAGCGTCCACGCCGTTCCATCCCGGATCGCGCCACCGCCGGTCCAGCCTCTGGCTGTCGCGCCGCCGCCCGCCCCGCCTGCTCCGCCGGCGACCCCTCTACCTCCGGCCGAGTTTGCCTGGGCACCTGCGCCGCCCGTTGCCGTCCCGGTTCCCGAACCGACTGTTTCCGTCGCTCCGGCCGAACCCGTTGCTCCGCCATCGGCGCAACCGCTCGTGGCTCCGGCCGCACCGGTGGCTCCGGCGGCTCCGCCACCCGCAGCACCGCTCGCAGCACCCGTTGCTCCGCCACCCGCAGCGCCGGTTGTTGCGCCACCTGCGGCACCAGCCGCCGTTCCACCGGCTGCTCCACTCGGGGTTCCGCCCGCGCCCATTGCTCCGCCGCCGGCGCCCATGCCTGCCGAACCACCGCCTCCGCCGGATCCTGTCCAGGCGGCCTTGAGTCCGCTGTTCGGCGCCTTGCCCTAAGGCTTGATGCCGACGGTGATCAAGTCCGACAACACGCGCGTCCACGCGGGTCTGCGGACGCGATGTTGATCGCTGACGCGGAAGCCCGCGCGTTCGAACAGTGCCCGCATCTCATCGGGTGACGGGTTGTGTGCCGGATTGAGCCGATTGGCCGACAGCCGGTGCAGGGGGAGTGACTGTCGCGGGCTCAGCGTCGCAACTGCCACCAGACCGCCGGGAGCCAGCACCCGATGGAACTCACGCAGCGCGGCAGACTGGTCGAAGAAGTGAAACGCCGAGGTCGTCACGACCGCGTCCAGCACCCCGTCTTCGAACGGCAGGTGCTCGGCCGGGCCTTTTCGCCACTGCACCTCTGCCGAGCGCGCCTTGGCCTTGGCGAGCATGCCGTCGGACATATCGACGCCGTAGACCTCATCGGGATGAAGTTCCTGCGCGATGCGGTGAGCGAGAATTCCTGTGCCACAGGCGATATCGGCTACCTTGCGCGCGTCGATGTTCTGCAGCTGCTCGATCACCTCGTCCTGCGCGGGGCTGTACACCCAATGCTGAAGAAACGGCAGGTCGTAGAGCGGCGCGGCGATGCTCCAGAACTGCGTGACCGCCTGGTTCAGCGTTCGGCGCGGCGCCGAAGTCACCAATTCCACACCGACATGTCGTCGGGCGGGTACTGCATGCAGATGTCGGTGGTGTGCGCGGCAACACCCTTGTTGTTGAAGAACAGCTTCGCCCAGTTCGGCCAGTTCCAGGACAGGTTCTCGTAGAAGGCGTTGGTGGCGATGTTCTCCGAGTACTGACGGCGTCCGGCGTAATCGAGTGAGTAGAACCAGTGGATGCGGTCCTGCACCCATTGGTGCACGTCGGGTGACTTGTTGTTGTAGTCGATCATGTAGCGCTCGTAGTACACGGGCTCCACATCCCGTGCAGCTGCCATGATCTGCTCGGCCGTACAGGTGGTCTTCAGCATCCGGTTCGGGATGGGATAGTCATCGCTGGCGTCTGCCGAGGCGACCGCCGGAAGGGTCATCGCCGCGACGCTTATAGCCGCGGCCGCAACACTCGCTTTGATCCACATTTTCTGACTCCTTACTGTTGCGCTGCGGCTTGGAGGATGGGGAGCTTGTCGGGGCAGTACGTGCGAAGTGCTGCGCCGAGAAACTGCCACGCCTGCTCCGTGGTGCTGTCCTTCTGCAGTTGCAGGAAGACGAACTTCGCGGACTTGTCAGCGTCTGCGTCGACGCCGTTGTACAGCCGCTTGCACGTGATCTTGCCGATCCACGCGTTGTAGTCCTTCTGGCCATAGATGCCATAGGTATGTAGCTCGTTGGCGAAATCGGTGTCGGGGTCGGCATGCGCCGGCGCCGCCCAGACGAGTGCTGGTGCAACGAAGGCCGATACGAGCGAAGCGAGGCGTAAACCCTTCATGACATACCTATCTAATTGGACCCGTTGGATTTTCATCATCACCGGCGCCGACGCCAACCGGAGCTTCGGCCGAGTGCCGCGGTGGTTTCGGCCATGGTGAGGGCTTGGGCCGTGCCCGCACGTTCTGCGGCCACCAGAACCACCTCCCCATCAACGCCGCGATCGACGGCGTCATGAACGAGCGGATGATCAGCGTGTCGAACAACAAGCCGAGACCGATCGTGGTGCCCACCTGGCCGACGACGACGAGATTGCTGACCACCATGGACATCATCGTGAACGCGAAGACCAAGCCTGCGGACGTCACCACCGAGCCGGTGCCGCCCATTGACCGGATAATACCGGTGTTGATCCCGGCGTGGATCTCCTCCTTGAACCTGGATACCAGCAACAGGTTGTAGTCAGAACCCACGGCCAGCAGGATGATCACCGACATCGCAAGGATCATCCAGTGCAGCTGGATGCCGAGGATGTGCTGCCAGATCAACACCGATAGCCCGAACGATGTGCCCAGCGACAGCAACACCGTCCCGACAATGACCGCCGAGGCGATCACCGCCCTGGTCAACAACAGCATGATGATGAAAATCAAGCAGAGCGAGGCTATTCCGGCGATCAGCAGGTCCCAGTTCGAACCCTCCGCCATGTCCTTGTAGGTGGACGCGGTGCCCGCCATGTAGATCTTCGAGCCCTCGAGCGGCGTGCCCTTGATGGCCTCGAACGCCGCATTCTTGATCTGCGGAATGAGCGAGATGCCATGAGCGGTCGCGGGATCACCTTCATGGGAGATGATGAACCGCACGGCCTTTCCGTCCGGCGACACGAACATCTTCATGCCCCGCTTGAAGTCCGGGTTGTCGAACACCTCCGGGGGCAGATAGAACGAGTCATCGTTCTTGGACGCGTCGAACGCCTCGCCCATCGCGCCCTGGTTCTCCTGCATTGCCTTCATCTGGTCCTGCTGACTCTTCTGGCTCTGATACATCGTCAGCGAGATGTTCTTCATGCTCTTCATCGTCTCGATCATCTTCGGCATGATCGCGATCATCTGCGGCATGAGCGTGTCGAGGCGCTCCATGTCGGGCATCAGGTTCTTGATGTCGTCGGTCATCGTGTCGATGCCGTCGAGGGTGTCGAAGACCGATCTGATCGACCAGCAGACCGGGATGTCGAAGCAGTGCGGTTCCCAGTAGAAGTAGTTGCGCAGCGGTCGGAAGAAGTCGTCGAAGTCAGCGATGTGATCTCTCAACTCCTCGATGTCGACGGTCATTCCCTTCATCTTGGTGACCATGCTGTGCGTGGTGGCCGCCATCTGCACTGTGATGCCTTGCATCTTCTCCATTGAGTCGATGGACGTCTGCATGTCGTTGGCCTGCGTCAGCATGTTCGCCATGACTTTGTCCATGTAGTCCTGGTTCATCTGCTGGGTGGTGCCCTGCATGCTGATCAGGAATGGGATCGACGTGTGTTCAATCGGCGTTCCCTCAGGCCGGGTGATGGACTGCACCCTGCCAATGCCGGGAATGTGGAAGATGCCCTTCGCGATTCGGTCGACGACCAACATGTCCGTTGAATTGCGAATGTCGTGGTCGGTCTCGACCAATAGCATCTCCGGATTCATCCGGGCCTGGGGGAAGTGCCGGTCGGCCGCGGCGTAGCCGAGGTTGGCCGGGATGTCCTTTGGCAGGTAGTTGCGGTCGTTGTAGCTCGGCGCGTATGACGGCAGCGCAAGCAGACCGACCAGCGCGAGAGCCACCGACGCAGCGAGGATCGGACCCGGCCAACGGACGATGGCAGCGCCGATCCGGCGCCAGCCGCGCACCTGCGTCGTGCGCTTGGGATCGAAGAGGCCGAACCGGCTGCAGATAGTCAGCAGAGCGGGCGCCATGGTCAGCGCCGCCCCGACGGCGACGAGCATGCCGATTGCCAACGGAATGCCCAGCGTTTGGAAGTAGGGCAGCCTCGTGAAGTGCAGACAGAACGTCGCACCGGCAATTGTCAGACCTGACCCCAGAATGACGTGGGCAGTGCCGTGATACATCGTGTAGAAGGCGGTTTCGCGATCCTCGCCAGCGTTTCGTGCCTCGTGATAGCGGCCGACGAGGAAGATCGCGTAATCCGTTCCCGCCGCTATCGCCAGTGTGGTGAGCAGATTGACCGCGAACGTCGACAGCCCGATCAGGTCGTAATAGCCAAGAGCCGCAACGATTCCCCGCGCAGCGGCCAGCTCGATGAACATCATCACCAAGACCAGCAGCACCGTAACGATCGATCGGTAGACGAACAACAGCATCACGAAGATCACGGCGATGGTGATCATCGTGATCAGCTGGATGCTGCTGTCGCCGGCGTGGTGCTGGTCGGTGGTCAGCGGCGCAGGGCCGGTGACGTAGGCCTTGATCCCTGGTGGCGGTGGAGCATTGGCCACGAGGTCACGGACTGCTTCCACGGATTCGTTCGCGAGGGTCTCGCCCTGGTTGCCTGAGAGGTAGACCTGGACGTAGGCGGCCTTGCCGTCGGCGCTTTGGGCTCCAGTGGCGGTCAGCGGATCGCCCCAGAAGTCCTGGATGTGTTCGACGTGCTTCTTGTCGGCCTCGAGTTTGGTGATCAGGCCGTCGTAGTACTTGTGCGCGGAGTCGCCGAGAGGCTGGTCGCCCTCCAGCACGATCATCGCCGAGCTGTTGGAGTCGAACTCCTGGAAAGTCTTACCGATGCGTTGCATCGCTTGCAGCGACGGTGCGTCGTTGGGGGCCAATGACACCGCGTGCGCCTCGCCGACCTTTTCCAGCTGAGGGGCGACGACGTTGACGACGACGACGAGCGCCAACCAGCCCAGCAGGATCGGCACCGAGAACAGCCGGATGAAGCGGGGGATCATCGGGTGCGCGCCGACGTGCGTGTTGCTCATGCGGACTTCACCAGGCAGAAGGTCTGGGCGTTTACGCCGTCAACGGTCCTCTCGTCTTTGATCACGCCGTCGACGGTGATCCGGCAGGAAATGGAGCCGCCATCGCTCTGCGCGACGATGTTCGGGCTGGCGGCGGGTGCGGTCGTGGTGAGGTTGAGCGACCACGGCAACGCGACGTTCACGGCCTTCTGCGGCTGTGCGTCGAGGTCGAGGTAGTTGATGGTCGCCACAGTGCCGTTGCCGAAGATCTCGTACTTCACTTCTTTGGGGTTGAAGGGCTCGGGGTCGTTGACCAGACCGGCGCCCGGCCTGGTCAGCTCGGTACGGCCGAAGAAACCGCGGAAGCGGTCGACACAGAAGGCAGCGATGACTATTACCAGCAGGATCACCAGTAATACCCAGGTGCGCTTGGCAAGCTTCAGCATGAGACCGCTCGCCCCCGACGTTCGAAACCCATATGTGCCTTCTGGTAGTGCCCTGTCGCAGGCAGTTCGACATAACTTAGCTGGTATAACTTCTCATCGCGAAACGGTTACCTCAAGTATTTGTGTCGCTGGTCACCTCCGGGCTGCTCGAGCGGGCTGGGTCACTGAGCTGCACCGTTTCCTGCCTGCGCTGCTCCCACGGCGGCATTTCGAACCGGTTCAGGCATTGTTCGATGAACGCCCTTGCTTCTTCATGGCCGCGGGTGATGCCGAGCCCCTGTTCGTGCAGCACCATGCGCGCCAGGCTGCCCATGATCATCGACATGACCACCGGAGGAAATGCCTCGAGGTCGATGCCGCGGGCATTGAGCGCCAACGTCATGGCACCCTCTTCCAGATCGCGGAAACGCATTGCATAGGAAGAGATCTCACTGCGGATGGTCTTGCGATGGTTGGCCATCGCGATGAACTCCGTGAACAACTGCGCGTCGTTCGCGCCGCTGAGCTGCCAAAGCGCGTGTAGCGGCTCCGCGGCGGCGATCGCCTGACGCTGCCGCTGCAGGTTGGTCTCGGCCTTGTCGCGTAGCACCGCGACGAACAGGTCGTCCATGCTGGGGAAGTAATAGTGCACGAGGGCCGGCTTGACCCCGGCCTTGGCCGCAACGCGCCGCGACGTCGCCGCTGCATACCCCTCGTCGACCATTATTTGGGCGGTTGCATCGATCAGCGCCTCGCGTGTCGCCTCCCGGCCGACCTTTGACCGCTCGTCAGTGGGGCTGCTCGACATGGTAGGCAGCCTAACCTTTGGGCGATCGCCCAACAACTGGAAACGCGTGCCCGAATCTAATTCGCCGGCGGCAGCACGGCCTCGAGCCGCCCCAGCGTCGCGCCGAGCGTCTCGGCGCGGTCGGCTCCGCCCGCGATTTCACGCCCGACGGCACACCCCATCACGAACGCGGACAGGGGGGTCATCTTGCGCTCGACCCGGTGTGCGACATCGCGGGCCGCATCCAACAGTTGAGTCGTCTCCGCTTCCGTCAGCGGCGCCTCGCCAAGGGTGCGCGCGAAATCATCGATCCAGGTGTCCATCATTCCTCCCTCTTCGAACTTGCTATTTTTAGTAAGATACGAAATCGCTCGCCGATCGTGATTGCGAACGCCGAGGCAGAAGGTGAGCCAATTGACCGACGTGAACTGGACTCCGCTTCCCGTGCCGTTGGCGGTCGATGCCGTCGACCGGATACCCAAACAGCGTTACTTCGACAAAGACTTCTACGCGCTGGAGACCGAGCTGTTCTGGCCACGGGTCTGGCAGATGGCGTGCCGGCTCGAGGAGATCCCTTCGCGCGGCGACTTCGTGGAGTACGAGATCCTCGACCAGTCGGTCATCGTCGTGCGGCTCGACGACGACAGCGTCCGCGCCTACTACAACTCATGCCGCCATCGCGGCATGAAGATCGTCGAGGGTTGCGGATCGCGCCGCAACTTCGTCTGCCCGTTTCACGGGTGGTGTTGGGGCCTCGACGGTACGAACACCTTCGTGCTGCGGCCCGAGATCTTCGACGAAGGCAATCTCGATGCCGACGATCTACGCCTCGCGTCCGTCAGGTGCGAGCTGTGGGGCGGGTGCGCCTGGATCAACCTCGACGACGATGCGCCGCCGCTGCGCGACTGTGTCGAGCCGTTCGCTTCCAGGCATGACGAATGGAACGTGGAGGCGCTGCGCGTCGAGTGGTGGAAGTCGTGTCTTCTGCCGGTGAACTGGAAACTCGCAACGGCGGCCTTCATGGAGGGCTACCACGTCCCGCAGACCCATCCTCAGCTGCTGCCGTCGTCGCACACCCCGGATCCGTCGGTACACCCGCTCATCGAGATGAGCCTGCATTTCATGCGGACCCTCGGGTCAGGCATGGGAGGTATGACCCACGAGAACGACGTTCGGATCGCCGAAGGTCTGCAGAACATGTCGCTGCCGAAGGATCCGGCAGAGGCGATGGCGGCCTGGCGCGGAGCGGTCAACGACGCCGTGACGAAGTGGCACCGGGCGCGAGGCTGCGACTTCCCCGACCTGAACGACCTGGATCGGCGCGGCGTCATCGACCCGATCGGGTTCTGCTTCCCGCACTATTTCATCCTGCCGCAGTACAGCAGCGCGTCGTCGTATCGCATTCGGCCGCTGGGGCCCGAGGAGACGCTCTTCGAAGTCTGGTCGCTAACCCGCTACCCGGGTGACCAATCACAAGGTCGGCCCACCCCGCCGGAACCGCTGGCGCCCGACGACCCGAGCTGGCCGATGATCCCCGCCCAGGACTTCTCCAACCTGCCGAAACAGCAGAAAGGCCTGCACGCCAAGGGGTTTGAGTACATGCGACTGTCCAGCCAGGTCGAAGGTCTGATCTCCAACTTCGAACGGGTCATCGACGGCTTCCTCGCTGGCTTGCCCTATGACCAGCTCGTCGGAGCAATCCAGAAGACGAACACCACCATCGACGTGCCCGTCGCCGACCTCGGGCTTTCGGAGAGGGCCCCTGCATGGTGAATTGGGATAAGTCCGTCGACCTTCTCATCGCGGGAAGCGGCGGCGGCGGAATGGTCGCGGCGCTGGCGGCGCTCGACTCGGGGATCGAACCGCTGGTCGTCGAGAAGCAGGACCTCATCGGCGGGGCGACCGGGATGTCGGGCGGCATGGTGTGGCTGCCGAACAACCCGCTGATGGCCGCCGAAGGCGTACCCGATTCCCACGAGGACGGTCTGGCGTACTTCGACGACGTCGTCGGCGACATCGGTGAAGCGTCGTCGCCCGCGCGCCGTGAGGCGTTCCTCACCGCAGGCAACGAGATGATCGACTTCCTCGTCGGCAAAGGCGTTCGCCTGGCGCGATGCCCCGGGTACAGCGACTACTACCCGAATCACAAGGGCGGCAACGCGGCTGGACGTTCGGTCGAGGGCATCCCGTACGACGCGGCAGCCTTGGGGGACTGGAGCGACAAGCTTCAGAGGATGGACAAGAATTGGAACCGCGGATTCGTGGTGAAGACCAGCGAGTTGCGCTCAGTGCAGTACTTCAACCGGTCGCCAAGGGCGTTCGCAATCGCCGTACGGGTCTTTCTACGTACCCGTGCGGCCCGGCTCCTGGGCCGCGACGTCCTGACCAACGGTGCGTCGATCATCGGTCAGACATTGAAGTGCCTGATCGATCACGGCGAGCCGCCCATCTGGACGAAAACCTCGATGGACGATCTCATTGTCGAGGACGGTCGCGTCGTCGGCGCGCGGGTTACCCGAGATGGCGCCTCACTCAACGTCCAGGCGCGCAAGGGCGTCCTGCTCGCCGCGGGAGGCTTCAGTCGCAACGCGGATATGCGCCGCCAGCACAGCGGCGACCAGCCCAACGAGGCAAAGTGGTCGCTCTCGAACCCCGGCGACACTGGTGAAGTACTGCAGACGGCGATGCGGCTGGGAGCGAAGACCGATCTACTCGACGAGGCCTGGTGGCTCCCATCGGTTTTCGTCGCAGACCCTCGCGCCCGTGCCGTCGGCCAGGCGCGGCAGCGACCAGGGGCCATCTACATCGACGGGACCGGCAGGCGGTTCTGCAACGAGTCGAACTCCTACGTCGAAGTTGGCAAAGCGATGTACGCCCATAAGGCCGTGCCGTGCTGGCAGATCTTCGACGAGGGCTATGTCGGCAGGTATGTCTCGAGTGCCAATCCGTTCGCGAAGCGGAGCCTGCCGGAAGAGGTGATCGAGACGGGCGCCATCAAGCGCGCCGAAACGATCGGCGAGCTGGCCCGCCAGATCGTTGTTCCCGCAGAAGCATTGGAGCAGACGGTCCAGCGCTTCAATGAGTTCGCGGCAAAGGGCCTCGACCCCGACTTCGGCCGCGGCCAGTCGGCGTACAACATCTGCCTGGGCGATCCGGGACACAAACCCAACGCCGCGCTCGGGCCCATCGATCGCGCGCCGTTCTACGCGGCCCAGGTGTTCCCGGCCGACGTCGGCACTTGCGGGGGAGTGATCACCAACGAACACGCACAGGTGCTCGACGAGCACGACCGGGTGATCGACGGTCTCTACGCCACCGGCAACATCACCGCCACGGTGATGGGCCGAAACTATCTGGGCGCGGGCGGGAGCATCGCCAACACGATGATCTTCGGCTATGTCGCGGCCCGCCACGCCGCCTCGCGCTAGGAACCCTCGTCGTCTTCGATGAAATCCCTTGGCTTCAAGCCTGACTCGATGAGCTTTCTGCGGCGCTCCTGAACGTCTGTCGCCGCGCCGACCATGTTCGTCAGGATGTGACTGACCTGCAGGTGCACGCGCATGCCCATCAGTTCGTACGCGCGCTTCACGCTGTTCTTCACCGCCATCGAGGTGGTCAGCGGTATCTGGCCGATCTTGCGGGCCATCTCCTCGACGGTTTCTTCGAGTTGGTCGCGCGGCACCACCTTGTTAAGGAGTCCCCACTCGAGCGCCTCCTGCGCGGAAAGCGTTGGCGCCAGCAGAAGCCAGTCCATGGTGCGATGCCAGTTCATCAGCAGCCACGGCTCGATCATGGTGTGGCCGCCGGGTTCACCGAGGCTCTGCGCGAGCGGCATCTGGAAGTAGGCGTCCTCGGATGCCACGCAGAAATCGGTGAGCAGCCCGAGATAGATCCCGCCGCCCATGCAATAGCCATGGATCTGGGAGATGGTGGGCTTCGGGAACTCCCATAGGTACAGCGTCGGCCACAGAAACAGGTCGGCGGTCCCCTTGTACAAGTCCTCGAAGGTGTCCCCGAAGTCCGGGTAGGGGTTCTCGTCGGGACCCCACCGCGCCACGTGCCCGCCGCAGAATCCCTTCCCGTTGGCCTTGAGGATCACGACCTTGATCTCTTTATCGCGGTCGGCTTCCTTGAGGCACGCGTCGACTTCCTGAACCAGTTGTGCATCCTTGGCGTTGGCCTTGTCGGGCCGGTTCAGGATGATTCGAGCGATCGGCGGTTCTCGTTCATAGATGACTGCTTCGAGCTTCATGGCGTGGCCTCCTAGAGAATCGCGCCGCTGTCCTTGGCCGCCGAGATGTCATCCCAGTCGAGGTCGAGCTCCAACAAGATCTCTTCGGTGTGCTGTCCATGTTCCGGGGCGCGCGCGGGCGCCGGCGGGGTTTCGTTGAATTGCACTGGTGCGGCGACGATCTGGTACTCATTGCCTTGATCGTCGACGTTTGCGATCGTGTATCCGTTCGGCGCGACCTGCGCGTCGTTGAGAGTTTCTTTTGGTGTCGCCAACGCGGCCCACACGCCTGGCTCGTCGGCGAGTACTTCGCGCCAGTGGTCCAGGTCCTCGCTGGCTAACTTCTCGCCGATGATCTCGCCCGCCTCTGCGGCGTTGGCGATCAGATTGGCGGACGGAACGAAACGTTCGTCGGTCGCGAGTTCCGGGAGACCGATTCGCTCGCAGAACCCTGCCCAGAATTTGTCAGGCTGCAGGAAGACCAGCTGAATCCACCTCTCATCGCGAGTTTTGTAGCGGGCGACGAGCGGATTGATCATTAGGCCTGGAGGCGCACCGGGAATGCCGTCGATGTCGAACAGGTCGGCGACCGAGATCGAAGGCGCGATCGACCACATCGCCTGGGCCAGCAGGGACGAATCGACGATTGACGGCTCGCCCGTGCGTTCGCGACGGAACAGCGCCGCGCACACCCCGCCGGCCAGGGTGATTCCGCCCTGCAGATCGCCGAATGCCGGCCCCTGTACCGCAGGTGTCTCGGTGCCGAACGGTGTCAGGGTGTAGGACACCCCACCACGTGAAAGATAAGTGGCCGCATCGAATCCGCCCCTGTCGCGGTCGGGCCCGCGGACGCCGAGGCCGGTGCCGCGCGCGACGATGATCTTCGGGTTGAACGACCGGATATCCTCGACGGTCATCCGCGCTCGTTCCAGCGCGCCAGGCAGCCAGTTGGTCAGGAACACATCCGCCGTGGCGAGCAATCGGCCGAAGTATTCACGGCCGGTCTCGGACTTGATGTCGATGGCGATGCTGCGCTTGCCGCGGTTTCCGATCTCGAGGATGAAGTCGATGTGGGCCCTGGCGTTCTCCTTCGTAAACCCGCCGATCACCAGCGCGCGACCTGGGTCGCCGCCCTTCACGTCCTCCACCTTGATGACGTCTGCGCCCCAATCCGCCAGCGCCGCACCAGCAGCCGGAACGTACGTCCACGATGCCAGCTCGACGACGCGCACTCCACGCAACACTTCCGTCATAGCAATGCCCTCCCGACCTCTTGCAGGTATCTGTCGGAGCCGCCGAGAAAGGCGCTCCAACCGAGCAGACGCTTGAGATACAGGTGTGCGTCGTGCTCCCACGTGTAACCGATGCCGCCGAACACCTGAATCGCGGTGTCGGCGACGGTGACCAGTTGGCCGGCGAATGCCTTGGCGCGCACCGCGGCAAGGTGGCGCTCCGCGGATGACGCCGCGTCGGATGCCCACAGCGCGTGCAGGACGCCACTGCGCGCGAGTTCGACCGTCTCGTACATGTCGACGCACAGATGCTGGACCGCCTGGAAGCTGCCGATGGGCTGGTCGAACTGCCGTCGCACCTTGGCGTATTCGATGGCCAGGTTCATCACCGCGGTCGCCGCGCCGAGCGCGTCGGCAGCGTAGGCAATCAGCACGTCGTCGACGACGGCGTCGATGTCATCCGGCGACGGGAAAGCGAGCCGCCGCGCGGGGACGAGGTCGAACGTGACGTCGAACAGCTTGCGCGTGGGATCCACATGCGTCCGCTCCGCCGCACATACCCCGTCAGCCGTTGCGTCGACCGCGAACAGCCCTGTACGGCCGCCCTCGTCGCCGAGCACCAGCACGACGTCAGCACCGATTGCGTCGGGCAGCGCTTCGATATTGCCGTCGAGGACACCGTTCTCGACGACACCAGCCGAGCCCGTCAGCGGACCGACCGTGACGACGGTGGTGCCGGCGGCGATGCCGGTCAGCAGCGATACGGCGTCCGCCTCAGGCACCATCCGCGTCAGCGCGCGCGTCGCGGCGACGGCGCTGGATAGCCACGGACCCGGATGCAGTGCGGCGCCGAGTTCCTCGGCCACCACGCCGGCCTCGACCATCGTCATACCGGATCCGCCGCACTCTGGGGGTACCAGTACACCGGTGGCGCCCAGCGCGGCCAACCCGCCCCAAACCCCGCTGGTGGTGCCAATCGGATTGTCGAGCATCTGCCGCACATGGGTTGCCAGGCTTGCCTTTTCGGTCAGAAAGCGGCGCACCGTGTCGCGCAACGCCACCTGCTCTTCGGTGAGCTCGAGGTTCATTTGCGGGGCAATCCGAGGACTCGCGTCGCGGTGACGCTCTTGTTGATCTGCGTGGTGCCGCCGGCGATGGTCAGGGAGCGCGATGTCAGTCGACGGTCCGACCAACGCTTGTGCCCGCCGAGCACGTCGAACGCCAAGACGGCCAACTCCTGGCCGACCTCGGCCCACACGCTCTTCGCGAGGCTGGCCGACCCGAGCGCGTCGCCACCGTGCAGCGTCGCCGAGATCGACCGTTGGCAGAGCACCTCGAGGTACTTGATGCGCACCGCCACCTCGCCAAGGCGCTGCAACGTGGCGGTGTCCTCCAGCACCGGACGTCCGTCGACCTCGCAATCGGCCAGGTCGGCGACCAGATCCCGCAATTGCACGTCTAGCTGCGCATACAGCCGCGCCGCTCCCGCGCGTTCGTGGCTCAGCGTGGTGGTGGCCACCTGCCAGCCGCCGTTGAGCGGGCCCAACAACGACCCGGCCGGTACCCGCACGTCGTTGAAGAACACCTCGGCGAAATCGGCGTCGCCGTTGAGCGTGACAAGCGGACGCGCCTCGATGCCTGGCAGCGCCATGTCGACGATCAGGCACGAGATGCCCTTGTGCTTGGGGGCGTCGGGGTCGGTGCGTACGTAGAGCTGACACCAGTCGGCGCGATGCCCCAGCGACGTCCAGATCTTCTGGCCGTTGACCACATACTCGTCGCCGTCCAACACCGCCTTGGTCCGCAGGGACGCAAGGTCGGACCCGGCTTCGGGCTCCGACATGCCCTGGCACCAGATGTCGTCGCCGCGCACCATACGCGGAAGCAACTCATGCTTCTGCGAATCGGTGCCGTAGTGCATGATCGCAGGCGCGATGTTGTTGATCCCGATCACGTTGAGCGGCACCGGCGCCCGCGCGTGAATGGTTTCTTCCGCGTAGGCGAGCTGCTCCAGCACAGTGGCTCCGCGGCCGCCGTACTCCTGCGGCCATGACACCGCGCCCCACCCCGCGTCGGCCAGCTTTGCGTCCCACCCGCGCAACGTTTCGAACGTGTCGGGGTCACGGCCGCGGCGTCGCCCCGCTGCCATCACTTCATCGGTCAGGTTCGCTGCCAACCATGCGCGCAGCTCCTTACGGAACTGTTCGACCTCCGGCGGGTAAGAGAAGTCCACGATGTCCTGTCGAGAGGGGCCCAATTCGTTTCTTTATAATTTTAGGGAGTATAGCGAGTAAGGCAGTTACAGTTGGCGCCGAATCGACTGTCTGAAGGCACCGTGACGAAGGGACCGGCAATGGGCAGGGTGACGGGCAAGGTGGCGCTGGTCAGCGGGGCGGCGCGCGGTCAGGGGCGGTCACACGCACGGACGCTGGCGGCCGAGGGTGCCGACATCATTGCGGTCGACATCTGCGCCGACATCGAGACCAACAAGTATCCGCTGGCGCGGCCCGAGGATCTCGACGAGACAGCGCGACTGGTCGAGAAGGAGGGCCAGCGCGCCTACACCGAGATCGCCGACGTCCGCGACCGTGCGGCACTGTCGGCAGCGATCGATCGCGGCGTCGCCGAATTCGGTCAGCTCGACATCGTGGTCGCGAATGC
This sequence comes from uncultured Actinomycetota bacterium, assembly GCA_963766465.1. Lineage (GTDB taxonomy): Bacteria > Actinomycetota > Actinomycetes > Mycobacteriales > Mycobacteriaceae > Mycobacterium. Next base: position 35,976 of record CAVXZT010000002.1, on the reverse strand, counting down.
CGGCATCTGCCCGATGACGGCAGGTCTTCCGCCGCAGGCGTTCGTCGACGCCGTCGATGTGGACTTGGTCGGCGTGATGAACCTCATCCACGCGAGCATGAAGCACCTGACGGCCGGTGCGTCGATCATCGCGACGGGATCGGTGGCCGCGTTCATGGCGACAGCGGCGAACACCAGCGGGATGGACGGCGGACCGGGCGGTGCGGGCTACGCATTCGCCAAACAGGTTGTCGCGCACTATGTCAACGACCTTGCCAGGACCTTGGCGCCAGAGCAGATCCGCGTGAATGCCGTCCACCCGACGAACGTCAACACCGATATGCTGCACAGTCCGCCCATGTACAAAGCGTTTCGGCCAGATCTGCAGAACCCTACTCGTGAGGACGCCGAACTCGTGTTCCCCGTGATTCAGGGGATGCCAATCCCATATGTCGAGCCCGAGGACATCAGCGAGGCCGTGCTGTTCCTGGCCAGCGACGCCGCTCGCTACGTCACCGGCCAACAGCTGCGTGTCGACGCCGGTGGGTTCCTCAAGATCAAGCCGTGGTCAGGGCCGTAGGGCGTTTAGAGGAGTTGTGACATGCCCAAAGGGATCATCTACGTGGAGACGATGCCGGCCTCGCCGGACAGGGAAGCGGAGTACCACAAGTGGTACAACGACACGCATCTGGCGCAGATCCTGACGGTCGACGGGATCGTCTCGGCACGCCGGTTCGCGCCGACGAGCGGCGACGGCCCGTTCATCGCGATCTATGAACTCGACTGCGACGACCTCGATGCGGCCGCGCAGCAGATGGGCGGGCTGGCACTGACCGGCCTCGACAACATCTCGATGGACCCCAAGCCCATTCCCCACGTGTACCGCGAGATCGGATCGTTGGGACCGTGACATACGCAGCGGACGTCCAACGGCGCATTTATGCGTTGATGGTGCTGATGAAGGCCGCCGACGATCGGCTGTCGAAGGGCATCGGCACCGGCGAGTTCATGTGTGTGTACTGGCCGTCGCGCGGTCAGGAGGCCATTGCTGCGGCGATGGGCGTGACGCTGCGGGAGGACGACCAGCTGGTGACGACCTACCGCGGCCTGCACGACCTGATCGGCAAAGGCGTTCCGCTGGAAGAGATCTACGGCGAGATGATGGGCCGCACCGTCGGCGCGAGCCGCGGCAAGGGCGGCACCATGCACATCGCCAAACCCGAGGTGGGAGTGATGCTCTCGACCGGGATCGTCGGCGCGGGCCCACCGGTCGGAGTCGGCTTGGCAATGGCGGCGAAGCGTAAGGGCCTCGACCGCGTAACCGTGGTGAGCTTCGGTGACGGCGCAACTAACACCGGCTCGTTTCACGAGGCGGCGAACATGGCGGCGCTGTGGGACCTGCCGATCGTCTTGGTCTGTCAGAACAACATGTACGCGGAGATGACGCCCACCAGAGACACGATGAAGATCGAACACGTCGCGGAGCGGGCCGCCGGCTACGGCATGCCCGGTATTCGCGTCGACGGCAACGATCCCTTGGCCGTCGCCGACGCACTCGCCGAGGCGATCGGCAAGGCGCGCAACGGCGACGGCCCCACGTTCATCGAATGCGAGACGTTCCGCTTTCGCGGCCATTACTTCGGCGACCGGACACCGTACATCCCGAAGGAACAACTGCAGGCGGCGATCGAAGCTGACCCCGTGCCGCGGTTCCGACGCCAACTCATCGACGACGGCGTCTGCACTGACGAAGAGTTGAACGGAATCGACGAAGGCGCGCTGATCAAAGTCGAGGAGGCACTGAAGGCCGTCTTGAGCGCCGAGGCTCCGTCGATCGACGAACTAGACCGAGACGTGTACGCGACCCCGATCCGCTACCCCGTCTGAGGAAGCCATGGACGAGAAAGAAATGTCGATGCGCGAGGCACTGAACCTCGCGCTCGATCAGGCGATGGCCGCCGACGACAGGGTATTCCTGCTCGGCGAAGATATCGCCGACCCCGGCGCTTCCGGCCCGACCGCGGGCCTTTCGACGAAGTACGGCCACGATCGCGTGCTGGACACCCCGATCTCGGAGGCCGCGATCGTCGGTGCCGCGATCGGTGCGGCGATCGACGGTCTGCTGCCGGTGGCCGAAATCATGATCATGGACTTCGTCGGCATCGCGGCCGACCAGTTGATCAACAACGCGGCGAAGCTCCGCTTCATGACGGCAGGCAGGACGACGGCGCCCATCACCGTCCGTACCCAGGTCTACGGCGGGCTGGCGACCGGGGCAACGCACTCGCAGACACTCGAAGCCTGGTTCATGCACATCCCGGGGATGAAGGTGATCGTGCCGTCCACCCCGCGTGACGGTAAGGGCCTGCTCACGTCGGCGATCTTCGACCCGGATCCCTGCCTGTTCGTCGAAACGATCCGTCTGCAAGGCCAAAAAGGTTCGGTCCCAACCGATCCAGGCTTTTCTATCCCGCTGGGCCAGGCCGACATCAAGCGGCCGGGCACCGATGTCACGCTGATCAGCTACGGACGCAGCGTGCACGAATGTCTCGCCGCCGCGACCGCCCTTCAGGAGCAGGGGGTCAGCGCCGAGGTCGTAGACCTGCGCACCCTCGTACCGCTGGACATCGAGACCATCGTCGAATCGGTGCGGCGCACTCGCCGGGCCGTGGTGGTGCACGACGCCGTCCAATTCGCGGGCCCCGGCGCCGAGGTCGTGGCGACGCTGCAATCGGAGTGTTTCAGCGAACTCGTCGCGCCCATCGAACGCGTCGGAGCCCGGTTCGTTCCGACGCCTGCGGCCGCCACGCTCGAAGCGACGATCTACCCGTCGTCGGCGCGCATCGTCGCGGCTGCACAACGAACGCTTGACAAAGCGGGAGTCGATGGCTGACTTCATCATTCGCATCCCACGCACGTCGGTCGCCGTATCTGAGGCCGAACTGACTGAGCTGCTCGTGGAAGACGGCCAACGGGTCGAGGAAGGCACCCCGATCTTCACCGTCGCCACCGAAAAGGTAGAGCAGGAGATCGAAGCGGGGGCCTCGGGCACCGTCCAGTGGACGGGCGAAATCGGGACGACTTACGACATCGGCGCCGAAATCGGCGTCATCACGTCATAACGAAAGGTACGACATATGGATCTCAACGAGACCCGTGAACGGATCATCTTCGAAAAGAAGGGCCCCATAGCGACAATCACGCTGAACTGGCCCGAGAAGGCGAATGCCCAGGATCAGAAGCAGGTCGAGGAGCTCGACGACGCGCTGCGGGACGCGGACCGGGACTACGACATCAAGGTGCTGGTCCTGAAGGCCAATGGAAAGGGCTTCTGCTCGGGGCATGCCATCGGCAACAACTCGGTGGACTATCCGGAGTTCGTCGAAGGCTTCAAAGCCACTGGCACACCGTGGAAGCCGCAGACAGACCTGTTCGTCAAACCAATTCTGAATCTATGGGAGTTCTCCAAGCCGACGATCTCCGCGATCAACGGCTACTGCGTCGGCGGCGGCACCCACTACGGGCTCATCACCGACATCGTTATCGCGGCAGAAGACGCCTACTTCTCCTACCCGCCGCTTCAGGGGTTTGGGATGCCGTCGGGGGAGTGCTCGATCGAGCCGTGGATCTTCATGAACTGGCGCCGCGCGGCCTATTACCTGTTCACCGCCCAGGTGATCGACGCCAAGAAGGCGTTGGAGGTCGGGCTGGTCAACGAGGTGGTCCCGCTTGCCGAACTCAGCGATCGCGTCGACGCCATCGCCCGCCACATCGCCCAGGCGCCGCTGACGACATTGTTGGCGACCAAGGCGAACCTCAAGCGGGCGTGGGAGCTGATGGGCATGCGGGTGCACTGGCAGAGCTCCAACGACCTCGTCGCGCTCGCCTCGCTCAGCTCTGATGTGCAGGCGCTGATTCAGCGGGTGTTCGCTGACAAGATCCTGCCGTCGGAGATGGCCGAGCGGCAGGCCGCCGCGTCCAAGGACGGCGCGGCGGCGACGTAGGTCTGTCGTGAACATCGCCGACCATGCGACGGGGGCCGCAGACTCGCCGGCCCTGATCGTCGCGGGCGGCGACACCGTCTCCTACGGTGAGCTGTACGCCAGGAGCCAACGGGTAGCCGCGCTTCTGCACGCGGCGGGGCTGCGGCGCGGCGATGGGGTCGTACTGGTGCTCCCGAACCGCCACGAGTTCCTGGAAATCACCTGGGGCTGCCAGCTTTCCGGGCTCTACTACAGCGCGGTGAACACCCACTTCACCGCCGACGAGGTGGCTTATGTCATCGACGACTCGGAGGCCAAGGCGGTGTTCGTCGAGGTCGGCGGTGAGGTCCGCATCAATGTCGCCGGCGTTTCGCAGCCATACGAGGATGCCCTTGCCGGCGCGGGTGAAGCGCCGCCGATATCGGACGGTTCGGAAATGCTGTACTCGTCCGGCACCACCGGTTGGCCCAAGGCCGTTCGCAGGCCCCTTCCCGATGACGGCAAGGGGTCTTGGGCCCAGAAGGTGCTGGAGTATTCGCTCACGCAGCGTTACGGCATGACCGGGGCGAGCTTGTATCTGTCGCCTGCACCGCTGTATCACGCGGCGGGGGTCAACTATACGATGGCGGTTCATCGCGTCGGGGCGGCCTCGATCGTGATGCCCAAGTTCGACGCCGAGGCAGTTCTGCGGGTGATCGAAACGCATCGAGTCACGCATGCGCAGTTCGTGCCGACCATGTTCGTGCGGATGCTCAAGCTGCCGGATGCGGTGCGCGAGGCCTACGACGTCTCGAGCCTCGAGTGCGTGATCCACGCGGCCGCTCCATGTCCGGTGGACGTCAAGCACCGCATGATGAAGTGGTTCGGCCCAATCATCCACGAGTATTACGGCGGGACAGAGGGATTCGGGGGGACGACGATCGGGCCCGAGGAGTGGCTGGCCCACCCGGGATCTGTCGGCAAGCCGTGGACCCCGGTGCACGTGATCGGCGAGGACGGCGTCGAGCTTCCTGTCGGCGAGTCGGGGGAGCTGTATTTCGAGGGCGGACCGGCCTTCGAGTACTTCAAGGATTCAAACAAGACCGCATCGGTGTCCAACGATCGCGGCTGGAGGTCGTTGGGGGACATGGGCTACGTCGACGAGGACGGCTACATCTACCTGACGGACAGGTCGACGTTCATGATCGTCTCGGGTGGGGTGAACATCTACCCGCAGGAGGCGGAGAACCTGTTGGTGATGCACCCGAAGCTGGTCGATGCAGCGGTGTTCGGGGTTCCGAACGAGGAGTTCGGCGAGGAGGTCAAGGCCGTCGTGCAGCCTGCCGAAGGAGTTGCGGCGGGACCCGATCTCGAGGCCGAACTCATCGCATACTGCCGCGCACACCTCGCGACCTACAAGTGCCCGCGCACAGTCGAATTCGAGCCCGAACTGCCCCGCGACCCGAACGGCAAGCTCTACAAGCGGCGCATTCGCGAGCGCTACTGGCAAGGCCGTTCGTCACGGATTGTCTGACTGGCTGTCCGCGAACGTTCCGTACCGCTCGACTTTTCGGCGGAATTTCGTGCGGTACGGAACGTTCGGCGCTAGACGGCTGGCGCGTAGCGCGTGCCGCGCGATTCACGCACCCACAGCTCACCGTCGCCGGAAGTCGGCCCCTGGGCGGCCAGTTCGCGCTTGAGCACTTTGTGCGTGGCAGTGGTCGGCAGGTCGGCGGTGATGCGCACATACCGCGGCCACGCCTTCGGGGACAGATCGGGCTGCGCGGCGAGGAACGACTTGAGACCGGCCGGTGTGAGGGTGGCGTCGTCGTTCAGCACCATGGCGGCCATGATCTGATCGCCGACATTCTCGTCGGGCACCGCGTACACGGCGACCCGATTGACCTCCGGCAGGCGGACGAGGATCCGTTCGATCGGGGCAGCCGCGATGTTCTCGCCGTCGACACGCATCCAGTCCGCGGTCCTGCCCGCCAGGTAGATCCAGCCATCGGCGTCGCGATACGCCAGGTCACCCGACCAGTACATGCCGTTCCGCATGCGCTCGGCAGTCGCGTCCTCGCTGTTGTAATACCCGGTGAAAAAGCCGGTTCCCGAGGTGTTGACCAGCTCGCCGACCGCTTCATCAGCGTTGGTCAACGCGCCGTCCGCATCGAAGCGGGCGACCGGACACTCGGTGACGGTGTCGGGGTCATAAATCGCCACACCTGGAAAGCCTTTTCCGAGAGAGCCGTTCGGGGTGCCGGGCTCCCTGGTGATGATGACCGCGTTCTCACTCGAGCCGAAGCCATCCCACACCAATGTGTCGAACCGGCGAGTGAACTCGTCGATGTCACGGTCGCTCGCCTCGTTTCCGAACGCCACGCGGAGCGGATTGTCGGCGTCGTCGGGCTGCTCAGGGGTCGCGAGTATGTAGGCAAGCGGCTTGCCGACGTAGTTCATGTAGGTGGCGCCGTAGCGCCGGATGTCCTCAAGGAACTTCGATGCCGAGAACTTGGCGGGCGCCATCGCCGCACCGGTCGCGACCGCAACCCCCCAACCCGCCACCAACGCGTTGGAATGGAAGAGCGGCATCGACAGGTAGCACGTGTCGTCGGCGGTGACGTCGAACTTCTGCACCAGGTTCGCGCCCGACATCAACACCATGAAGTGCGACACCTTGACCGCCTTCGGGTCACCGCTGGTGCCGGACGTGAAGATCAGCATGTACGGATCCAGCGGCTCGGCCTCGCGGTGTGGCGTCAACTCGCCTGCCGATTCCAACAGCCCCGCCCACTCTTCGCTGGAGCTGTCGACCACCCGCACCCCTGGCAGATCGACACCGTCGAGCAGCGGCAGATGCTCCGCATCGGTGATCACGACCTGGCAGTCGGCCTTCAAGACATCGGCGGCCAGTGCGGCGCCGCGTCGCGTCGTGTTGAGGCCGCAGAGCACGTAACCGCCGAGGCCTGCGGCCGCCATCTGATTCAGGAACTCGGGTGTATTGCCCAGCAGCACGCCGACATGGGCGGGCCGGTCGGGGTCGACGAGCGTCAGCAGCGCGGCGGCGCGGATGGATGCGTCGCGCATGTGCTCTCGCCACGTCCATTGCCGGTCGTCGTGCTTCACCGCAATAGCGTCGGACGTTGCAAGTTCTCGAAGCAATTGCTGGATGGTCTCGCTCGGCACCCGTTAGTTTTAGCAAAGAGTCAGTGAGGTGGTACATGCGGATCATTGATGCCGACGGACACGTCGCCGAGGGAGCTTCGCTGGCTGTCGAGGCGATGCAGCGGTGGCCACAACACATCACGCCGCGCGAAGACGGGCGTGCCCTGGTGATCGAGGGCCGTAACTACCCCGAGGCCGACGGACCTGGGGCCGGTTGCCCGCGTGAGCATGGGTTGAGCACGGCGCCAGGCATCAACTACGCGTCGGCCGAGGGCGTACTCGGTGACGCCGACCGCGATCACATCGACACGATGGTGCTGTATCCGAGCCTCGGGCTCTGTGCGCCCAGCCTCGAAGACCCCGAGTTCGCCGCGGGGTTCGCCCGGCTGTACAACCAGTGGATCGCCGACTACTGCCGCCCGACAAACGGCCGGCTACGCGGCATCGCGGTGATCCCCATCGAGCAGGTCGACGTCGCGATCGACGTGATGCGCGAAGCCAAAGACCTCGGATTGGTCGCGACGCACATCCCGCCTGCACTCAAGACGCGCAATCTCGACCACCCCGATCTCGACCCGTTTTACGCCGCCGCGGTCGAACTCGACATGCCGCTCGGCATACACGGAGCACCCGGCATGCACCTTCCGAAGGTCGGCGTCGACCGGTTCACGAATTACATTCAGGTGCACTGCATTAGCTTTCCGTTCGACCAGATGACCGCAATGACGGCGATGATCTCCGGCGGTGTCTTCGATCGGCATCCCGCGTTGCGCGTCGCATTCCTTGAAGCAGGCGTCGGTTGGGTTCCGTTCTTCATCGACCGCCTGCACGAGCACTTCGAGAAGCGTGGCGACTGGATCGAGAACGGTTGGCGCCGCGACCCGCAGGAATACCTTGCAGCGGGAAACATCTGGACCACTTGTGAGCCGGAAGAACCGATCCTGCCGGGTGTTGTCGACGTGCTTGGCGACGACTTCATCATGTTCGCCAGCGACTACCCGCACTGGGACGGCGAATGGCCGGAGAGCACAAAGCATTTACGCACCCGCCCGGACATCAGCGAGGCAACCCGCGCGAAGATCGGCGGGGAAAACGCCAAGCGCTTCTACGCGCTCAACTGAGCCCGTACGCTCAGTCCGTGGGGGAAACGGCGTATGCGCCGTGCGGCGGTCTCAGTCTCGCGTACCAGGTGTTTGGCGACGGGCCTGCCGAACTCGTCGTCGTCGGGCCGTTCGCCAGCCATATCGAGCTTTTCTGGACCTTGCCCGAATTCAAGGCATTCTTCGATCAGCTCTCGACATTCTGTCGAATTGCACTGTTCGATAAGGCAGGAGTCGGCCTGTCTGACCCAGTCCCTAAAGTTCGCACACTGGATGATCGAGCGACCGAGATCGAGGCCGTCATGGACGCGGCCGGCTTTAGGGAAGCCACTCTCTTTGCCCTCAGCGAGGGCGGCCCGGCCGCGATCGTCTTCGCGGCGACACGACCGCAACGAACACGGGCGTTGATACTGGCCAGCTCGTTGTCGTATACGGGCATGGTTGGCTGGGCCGAAGTTGAGGGCGAACCGGCTGAGCTTCGGGCGCGCGTCCTGTCCGAACTGGGTGCCGATTACACGCCTTCGGTGGAGCAGATCATTCGCCTGCAGGAACTTTCCCGCGCCGTCAGCTCGGCGTGGGGCAGCGGTGCCGCGCTGCACGCTCTGATCCCTTCGGTCCGGTCGATCCGCCAATTGGGAACGTTGGAGCGCATGAGTGCGAGCCCCGGGATGGCCCGGGCCACACTCGAAGCCTGCTTCCGGATCGATGTCCGGCCGATATTGCCGACGATCACCGTGCCCACCCTTGTCGTCCACGCCCGCGATGACGTCGGCATTCCAGTGCACTGTGGCCGGTACCTCGCCGACCACATTCCTGGAGCGCGGTATCTCGAAGTCGACGGCACCGACCATGCTCCCTGGTTCACCGAACCGGAGACGATCGTCGCCGGGATTGAGGAGTTCCTCACCGGCGGCCACGCGGCACCGTCGCAGTCACATCGCGCGCTGCGCACCGTGTTGTTCACCGACATCGTCGCGTCGACCCAGCACGCCGCGGCCGCAGGCGACGAGCGCTGGCGTGCCGTGCTCCAGCGCTTCGGGCAGATCACCGCCGAGCTCGCGGAACGGTTCGACGGCACGGTGGTGAAGAGCACCGGAGACGGCCACCTCACCACGTTCGAAGGCCCGACGCAGGCCATCCGCTGTGCCGAGGCCTTGCGCGGTGAAGCCGAAAAGCTCGGCATCGACATCCGCGTCGGCATCCATACCGGCGAGTGCGAACTGATCGACGCCGACATCGGCGGTATCGCCGTCCATATCGCGGCGCGAATCCTCGGGATGGCGGGGGCTGGGGAAATCCTCGTCTCCCGAACCGTCCGTGACCTGGTCGTCGGTTCGGGCACGAGCTTCGAGGACCGCGGCAACGTCGAATTGCGTGGTGTGCCTGGCACGTGGGAACTCCTGGCGGTCGAGCAACACGGCTCGCGGGCGGGATCGGCCGAGGCGGAGCTGGCCTCAACGCCGACTCCCGGCCCACGGAGCGCGATGCGCCGGTCCGACCGCGCCGTCGAGGTGATGGCGCGCCGGACACCGTGGATGCTGCGAGGGATGGCCCGGATGACCGGGAAGTAGGTCAGAGTCCGAAATCGATGACGCCGCGGATGATTTCGCCATTCAGCTGGTCGCGGTAGCCGTCGTTGATTTCGTCGAGACGATAACGCCTGGTGATCATCTCGTCGAGCTGCAGCAGTCCCGCCTCGTAGAGGCGGGCGAAGCGGGGGATGTCGACTCTCGGGTTGCACGACCCGAACACGGTGCCCACCAGACTCTTGTTCCACAGGATGAACTCCTGCAGGTTGATAGCGATGGAACTAGTCGTGCTGGCGGTCATCGCGGTCAGCACGCAGGTTCCGCCCTTGCGCGTCAGGCTCAAGGCAGCCTGCACGTCTTCGCCAGCGATGATCGAAGGCGACACCACCACGCTGTCGGCCATCAGGCCGCTGGTCAGGTCGCGTACGAGGTCGGCGGCTTCCTCGGTGGTCGAGACGCTGTGCGTTGCACCGAATCCCAGTGCGGATTTCTGCTTGAACTCCACCGGATCGACCGCGATGATCTGCGCTGCACCGTTGATGCGCGCACCCTGGATGGCACCGGTGCCGATGCCCCCGACGCCGATGACGACGACCGTGTCACCGGTCTTGACCTTGGCACGGTTCTCCGCGGAGCCGTACCCGGTGGGAATTCCACACGACAGCAGGGCCATTGGCAGCAACGGTAGGCCGGGGTCGATCTTGACGATCGAATCCGTTGATACCACGGTGTGTTTCGAGAACGCTCCGACCTTGGACAGGTGGCCCAGATTGCGCCCGTCGGCGGTGTGGTGACGGAAAGTCCCGTCTGTGGGCATCCCGGGAACCATCACCTGGGCACCCATGTCGCAGATGTACTCCATCCCGGAGTTGCACCACCGACACCGGCCGCAGACGGCGACGAACGATGTCACTACGTGATCGCCAGGCGCGAAATCTGTTACGCCTTTACCGACTTCGAGAACCACCCCAGCGCCCTCGTGACCGCCGATCATCGGGAACATCGAAGGAAGGCCGAACGCCTCCATCACTTCATTGGGTGCCGACATGTCGCCGTTGCGAATGTGTTCGTCGGAGTGGCACAGCCCGGCGGCGACCATCTCGACCAGTACCTCGCCGGCGCGGGGCGGATCCAGCTCGAACTCTTCGACCGACCACTGCTGACCCATGTCATGCAGGATCGCGGCCCGGCTTTTCATGTGACGGGACGGAAGGTCACGGGAAGGTGCTTGGGCGATCGGAACGGCATACCGGTGATCTTGGTGTCGTCATCGGGCACCAACTGCAGGTCGGTCACGCGATCGAAAAGGCTGTTTAACATCGCTCGTGTTTCGACCCTGGCCAGGTGCATGCCGAGGCAGCTGTGGATTCCGCCTGCGAACGAGATGTGCGCGCGTCGCGGTCGGCGGATGTCGAACACGTCGGGATCATCCCACCGTTTTTCGTCGCGGTTGGCCGAACCCATGCACACGTTTACCTGGGCGCCCTCCGGGATTGTCATGCCGTGCATCTCGACGTCGCGGGTGGTGTTGCGCGCGACCAGGACCAACGGGGTCTCGTATCGGATGCCTTCCTCGATCGCTGCCGGAATGAGGTCCCGATCCTGTTGCAACGCCTCGAGTTGGTCCGGATGTGTCAGGAGCAGCTGCAGCAGGTTGCTCGAGGAACGGTAGGTGGTCTCCAGACCGGCGGGCAACAACAGACGCAGGAACGAGATGATCGCTTCGTCGGTGAGCTTCTCGCCGTCGATCTCGGCGGCTACGAGATCGCCGATGACGTCTTGGGTCGGCTTGCTGCGGCGCTGGTCCACCTGCTCTTGGAAGTAGGTGCCAAGTTCCACCGAGGCGTTCAGACCGGCCTCGATGTCCTCAGTGATCGAGATCAGCTGTAGCGACAGCCGCCGGAACATCTCGAGGTCCTCCTGGGGCAAGCCGAGCAGTGCGGCGGTCACGCGTGTCGGGAACTCGAACGTCACGGCCTTGACCAGGTCGGCTCCGCCGTCATCCTTGAACTCGTCGACCAGTTGATCGCAGATCGGGTCGATCACCTCGGGTTCCCACTGCGTGAGCGCGCTCTGCTTGAAAGCCTTGCTCACCAGGCTGCGGTGGTCGTGATGCTGCTTGCCGTGCATGCCAAGGATCGTCGGGCCGAAGACGAGGCCGATCGTGGCGTTGTACATCTCCGAGCCGAACACGGTGTCTTCGCGGAATGCCGTGAACACGCTCTCGAAGTCGAACAGCGTCCAGTTTTCCGGGTTCTTGAGCTCCTCCGGCATGAGGTCGCTCTCCATGAGCGTGCCGCGCCACACCGGCGCGGTTCTGCGCATGTGGTTGAAGTAGGCGTATGGATCGGTCGCCAGGTCCGGGGCGTTCGACTGGTCCTGTGAATCGGTGCTGATCGTCACACATGCCTCCCCGGCAGAGGGCTAGCGGCTCTGTCACCCTATCTTTACTATTTTAGGTATTCTAGGTCAAGGAAACCCGAAGGGACATGATGCAGCGCCGAGCGGTGTGTGCGATCGAAGACCTGCCTCCTGGGAGCATGAAACTCATTGAGGCCGGCAAGTTCGGCGTAGGCGTCTACAACATCGACGGCGCGCTCTATGCGATCGCGAACTACTGCTCCCATGAAGGGGCTCCACTGTGTGCGGGATATGTCGGAGGCACCAACGAATTCGCTCCTGACATGCCCGGTCAGCTGCGGCACGTGCGCGAAGGCCAGATTGCGCGGTGCCCGTGGCACAACTGGGAGTTCGACATCACCACCGGGGTCAACCTCGCCGATCCGCAGAAGCGGGTACGCACTTACGAAGTCGATGTCGACGACGGGCAGGTGTATCTGACCGCATGATTGTCGATACGAACGTTCAACCGCATTTCCGGTACAACTCGGAGATCCGGCGCTATCTATCGCCCGCGCACAAGCTTCGTGCGATCCCCGACGTCGAGCAGCAGTGGTACCAGGCTCCCGGCGGCGACTACCGCCAAGATCTGTACGGCGACGGCTATCCGGCCTCCGATCCGGACACCGTTGCGCGGCACCTCTTCACCGACGGCGGCGTCGACTACGCCATCCTCAATCCGTTGACGCGGGGGAACATCGCCGATTATCTGCTCAACAGCCGGATCTGCGCGGCGGTCAACGACTGGCTGATCGACCGCTGGCTCGAACCCGACGACACCGGACGCTTCCGGGGAACCATCCGGGTCAACCCTGAAGACGTCAAGGGTGCGGTCGCCGAGATCGAACGGCTGGCCGACCATCCGAAGATGGTTCAGGTCGGTATTCCGCTGCAGTCGCGGGAGCCCTACGGCAAGCCGGTGTTCGAACCGATCTGGGAGGCGGCCGCCGCGCGCGGGCTGCCTGTCGCCGTGCATGTCAACGGCGGCAACGGCGTCGACTACGCGCCCACGTTCGCCGGACACGCCTCCACCTATCCCGGTTATGCGGCGTTCATGCCGCTGAACTCGTTCGTCCATCTCGCGACGCTCATCATCGAGGGCGTATTCGGCAGGCATCCGGATCTGAGGTTTGTCTTCGCCGACGGCGGCTACGACCTGCTCACGCCGCTGATGTGGCGGCTCGACACATTCTGGATGTCGATGCGCGACCAGACGCCCTGGGTGGACCGGTATCCGAGCGAATACCTGCCCGACCACGTGCGCTACTGCACGTCGGCGTTGGACGGACCGACGGACGACAGCCAGGCTGAGCGGTGGCTGGATTTCATGGATAAGGCAGATCTGCTGATGTACGGGTCGAGCTACCCGCACTGGTCCACGTCCAAGCCCGGCGATGTGGTCGCGGGGCTCAACGACGTACAGCGGGAAAAAGTGTTGTGGCGTAACGCAAGTGATCTCTACGGGGTCGCAGCGACAGAAGGAAGTCTGACATGACGACTGTGCAGGAACGCACCGACGACTTCGTCGGGCAGGACATCGCGGTGACGATCGTCGACACCGATGTGCATCCGCTGCCGGTGTCAGGCGAGGTGCTCAAGTCGTACGCGCCTGCGGAGTGGAAGGACAGGCTCTGGCCGACGGGCAACGCCGTCTCTCCCATGTCGTACTTCTATGACACGCCGGATGCCTACAAGACGAGTTCACTGCGCGTCGACGCGTCCCCGCCACGCGGGGGAGCCGCGGGCAGCGATCCGGATTTCGCGGCCAAGCAGCTGTTGATCGACGCCGGTGTGAGCATCGCGGTGCTCGAGCCGATGTGCGACGCGCAGCTGCCGCAGGCCGAACACGTTCTCAAGGCCACCTACAACGACTGGTTGGCCGACGTATGGCTCGGCGACAACAATTGGCACGGCCGTTGGCGCGGTGCGATCAGCGTCACCGCTCAGGATCCCGGCCAGGCCGCCAAGGAGATCGAGCGGTGGGCCGGTCACCCGTACATGGCCGAGGTGCTGATGACGCCGCAGACCCGCGGAATACCCTTCGGCAGCCCGCATTTCGATCAGATGTATGAGGCTGCGGCGCGCAACGGTCTTCCGGTCGCGACCCACCTGATGGGGCAGACTCCCTACGAGCTGATTCCGATCTACCCCGTCGGCAATCCCGCGCACTGGCACGACTTCTTCGCGTCATGGCCGCTGCTCTACGTGTCGCACCTGATGAGCCTTGTGTTCGACGGCGCATTCGACCGCCATCCCGATCTGAAAGTGGTCTTCGTCGAGGGCGGTTTCACGTGGGCCATGCCGGTGATGTCGCGCATGGACCGGATCTGGGAGCACCGCAAGGCTGATCTGCCGCATGTGCGGCGCAAGCCCTCCGACTATGTCCGCGAGCATGTGCGGTTCACCACGCAGCCGCTCGAGGAGGTCAACGTCGCGGAGTACCGGGAGTACATCGAGATGATGGACCTCGGCGACTGCATCATGTTCTCGACGGATTACCCGCACTGGAGCTACGACGCTCCCGACTGGGCGATCCGGCGGTTCCCGGCCAATCAGCGTGAGCGGATCATGCGCGGGAACGCAACCGCGTTGTATGGGCTGCCGTCGACGGTCAAGGCGCTGTCTGGTGAACAGCCGGCCGCCGGCTGAGCTGTCGGATCTGATCCGGGAATACGACAAGCTGTGGTCGAGCCTGGATTTTGTTGGGCTGGGCGAACTTTGGGAGCGCGATGGTCGGCAGCCCATCTATGTGGGCGATGAGTACGCGACACCGTTGGTTGGCAGCGACGACCTCGACCGGCATTGGGCCCGCGTTGCGAGCCGGGTAAAGGCGGCCTCCATGTCGACGGCGCTGCACGCGTTCGATGTTGGCGACGACGACGTTGTACGTGCGGTGCTGCTCAGCCGGTGGCGGCTCACCGATAGAGAATCGGACTACGAGCACACAGGCGCGAGCTGGATCACGTGGCTTCTGATTCGTCGGGCCGAGCGATACCGGATCTTCCACCACATGGAGTCACAGGTCTACCTGGCCGATTAGGGCTTTGCCGCGCGGCGCTCCACCTCGAGGGGCACCACGGGTTCCCGCGCTGCGGGGCCACGTGTGACGGCGTTGAGCCGGATCTCGGGCAGATCCACAGACGGGTCGACGGTGTCCAGCCACGCAACGGCTTCGGCCACATCGGCGGCACGGATTGCGTACATCTCGAACGGGACGTCCTGCAGCATCTCGGTTTCGACTGGGCCGGGTGTCACGATATGGACGTTGATGCCGTCGCGGTCGACCTCCTGCGCCAGCGCAAGCGCGAACGCGTTCATGCCTGCTTTCGACGCCGAGTACGCGGTTCGCGCGCGCATGGGTTCGTGTGCGGCCGATGAGGAGATGAACACAAACCGCGAGCCCGCTTTCATCCTCGGCAGAGCGGCCGATGTGACGACGAAACACGAATCCAGGTTCGCCGACATCGTCGCGCGCCACTGCTCGAAAGTCTGCTTGCGCGCGTAGGTTCCGCCGAGGATGCCTGCCGCGTGCACGACCAGGTCGATCTCACCGGCCGCCTGCACGGCGGGCTCGAACGTCGCCGGGTCGGCCGCGTCGGCGACGACATAGCGCGCGCCCATCGCTTCGGCCGCGGCACGCAGCGGTTCTTCGCGCCGCGCGGTGAGGATGACGTCGTAGCCGAGTTCGGCAAGCTTGGCCCCGCAGGCCTTTCCGATACCGCCGCTACCGCCGGTGACTAATGCAGTTCGCACGCGGCACCTTTCAGCGCTGGCGCCGGGCCAACGCTTGCGGCGAGAGAGCCACGATCCGCTGCTCGGGATCGGCGGCAAGGAAGAACGTTTGGGTGTCGGCGAGGTGACGCGCAGAAAGCTTGCGAGCGCGGTCGGCGTCGCCTGCCTCGATCGCGTCGGTGATCTTGTTGTGGATGCTCAGCGCGATGCGGCGGCTGCTCATGCGCCGGGTACTCACCTTTAGCGGCGGTCTCGTTGGCCCACCACTGCAAGTGGCTGCCCCACAGCGTCTCGAGGCTGCCGACCACCGCGATCATCGTGTGGTTGCCGCAGCCGCGCACGATCTCATCGTGGAACTGGCCGCCGATCTCGGTGAAGCGGGCGCCGTCCTCGATGTGTTCGGCCATCGACTCGTTGAGTTCCTTGAGCTTGGGAACCAGCGACTCGCCGCGGTCGGAACGCTTCGCCGCCAGCGCCGCGCACATCGGGTCAAGTTCCTGCAAGGCGGCGCCGAGATCGGCCAGCGGCACGTAGTCGCTCTGCAGCAACAGCCCGAGCATGTAGGCCGCGCCGCCCTTCGCGGGCGCATGGACAACGGCGCCACCGCGGTTGCCGCGGCGCACGGACACCAGACCCTCGGTCTCGAGGATTCGCAACGCTTCCCGCAACGACACGAGGCTGACGTTGAACTGCTCGACAAGCACCTCTTGGCGCGGCAGCAGGTCGCCGTCGGACAGTTCGCCGTCGATGATCTGCCGCCGAAGCTCGTCGGCCACGATCTCGGCAGTGCGGCGGGCCGACAGCCGGCGGCGGGCCTCGGGACCGATTCCCAGTGTTGTCATGTCTTGGCAATATTAACAGTGAAAAGGCCGCTACCAGGGGTCTACGGGTCGCTATCCGACAAAAGTTACTAAGATGGCAAGAAACCACTGGGAGGATGCGCGTGTGAGCGGCGTTTCGCCTACCCCGCTGGATGATCTGCGCGTCGTCGAGATCAGCGACCGGATCGCAGGCGCTTATTGCGGCAAGCTCCTCGTCGATGCCGGCGCCGACGTGGTGAAGGTGGAGCCGGTCACGGGGGATCCGTTGCGCCGCTTCACCGCAACCGGCGCCGTGCCGCCAGAGGGCACAGATGCGCCGCTGTTCAGCTACCTCAATTCCGGAAAGCGCAGTGTGACAGCCGCTTCCGGTCTTGGGGAATCTGCTTTCCCGCGCCGACATCGTGATCGTCACCCAGCGGGGGCTCGACCCGCAGGCGACTGCTCGACGTGTCGCCGCGGTCAGTCGTGGTGACGGTGTCCGACTTCGGCTGGACCGGTCCGTGGACGGACCGTCCGGCCACCGAGTTCACGCTGCAGGCGTGGTCGGGTTTGACGGGTTTCCGCGGTGATCCAGCGGGCCCGCCGATCTCGATCGGCGGTGAGCTGGGCGAGTACATGGGCGGGGCGTGCGCCGCCTATGGGGCGCTGGCACTGCGGCGACGGGTGCGCCGCGGCGGCCAAGGCGGACACCTGGACATGTCGATGCTCGAAGCGATCACGTTGATGCAGAGCAGCGAGTGGCTGCACTCGCAGCTGCTGAACGTGCCCCCGGTCCGGCGGTCGGTGGAAGTGCCCTCGATCGAGGAGGCCTCCGACGGCTATGTCGGCATCAGCATGGTCACCGGACAACAGTGGCTCGACTTCGCCGCCATGGTGGATTGCGCGGAACTGACCGAGATCCCGGACCTTCGGTTCCAGATCGGTCGATGGGATTACCGCGACTGGATCCGCGAACGCATCGGGCCATGGATGCGCGAGCGCACCGTCGCCGAGATCGTCGAGCTCGGCCAGTTGTTCCGGTTGCCTATCGCCCCGCTGGGCAACGGTTCGACGATCCCCGAGATGGATCACCTGCGCGAGCGCGGGGTCTACGTCGACAACCCCGCGGGCTTTCGTCAACCACGCCCGCCCTGGCTGATGTCGGCCGCGCAGCCGGCGCCGATCCGCAAAGCTCCCGCTGTCGGCGACGCCGATGACGACATCCCTCTGGCAGCCAAGGAAACCCAGCGGCGTCATCGCCATCGGCGGCCTGCCGCTTGCCGGGGTGCGGATCGTCGACCTGACCGCGTTCTGGGCCGGCCCGGCGGCGACCCATTCGTTGGCCGCGTTCGGGGCGGACGTCATCAAGATCGAGTCCATCCAGCGTCCCGACGGTATTCGCTATTCGGGCGGCATGCGCACCGACGTCGACGACTGGTGGGAGTACGGCTGGGTTTTTCACGCCATGAACACCAACAAGCGGTCGGTGACACTGGATCTGCAGTCCGAGGACGGTGTCGGGCTGCTCAAGAAGTTGGTCAGCCAGGCCGACGTCGTGATCGAGAACTTCTCGCCGCGGGTGATGGACCAGTTCGGGCTGGGCGCCGACGCACTGCTCGACCTCAAGCCCGACCTTGTGGTGGTGCGGATGCCTGCCTTCGGGCTGACGGGCCCGTGGCGTGATCGCGTCGGCTTCGCGCCGACGATGGAGCAGATCGCCGGGCTGGCGTGGGTGACCGGCTTGCCCGAGGGGCCGCCGGTCCCACCGCGCGGCGCCTGCGACCCGCTTGCGGGTGCGCACGCGGCCTTCGCGTTGCTGGCCGCACTGGAGTTCGCCGACCGCACGGGCCGCGGCCAACTTGTCGAGGTGCCGATGATCGAGACCGTGCTCAATGTGACCGCCACGCAGACAATCGAATTCGAGGTATTCGGAGAAGTTCTTTCGCGGCGCGGCAACCGCGGCCACCCCGCCGCGACGCAGGACCTCTACCGGTGTGCAGGCGACGACAACTGGATCGCGGTCAGCGTGTCGCACCGACGCGCAGCGCAACGCATTGTCGGAGTTGACGGGCGGAACCGAGCTCGGTGAGTGGCTGGCCGCCAAGGACGTGAGGCTGTGGTCGATGTGCTTGCAAGCGCGGGGATTCCGGCAGCCGCCGTCGTCTCCCCGTCGCTGGTGACCGAAAACCCGCAGCTGCGCCATCGCGACTTCTTCGAACGACTCGAACATCCACGAACCGGAGAGGGTCTTTACCCGACTCCGCCGTTCGCTCCGCTCGACGGCGCGGAAGGGTGGCTGCATCGCCCGCCGCCGACATTGGGGGAACACAACGCCGAGGTGCTCGCCGAGCTCTGCGACCTGACAGACGACGATCTCGAGCGGCTTGCCGCGCAGGGCGTCATCGGCACGCGTCCAAAGGGCTTGTGACTAGCCCACGAGCCCGTAGCGTGATCGCCATCTCGTCGAAGATCGACATGTTGTTGGTCAGGCTCGGATAGGCGACCTTGGGTAGACCAAGCGTGATGTCGTCGGCGCGGCAAAGCAACTCGTCAAGCACGGCGCGTATCTCGGCGCGGGCGAGCATCGCGCCAAGGCAATGGTGTGGCCCACCGCCGCCGAAGGTCACGTGCGGGTTTTCGGAGCGGCCGATGTCGAATTCGAACGGGTCGTCGAAGACCTCTTCGTCGCGGTTGGCCGAGCGCAACATCGCTACCACCCGATCGCCCTTCGGGATGGTGACGCCGTCCATCTCGACGTCGACTTTCGTGCTCCGCGTCCAGAACGCCACTGGGGTCGCCCAGCGCAGCACCTCTTCGACCGCGTTCGCTCTGATCGCCTCGTCGGCGCGATAACGTTCGATCTCACCAGGATTCGCGACGAACGCCTGTAGTCCAGCGGCCAGTGCGTTCTTGGTCGTGTCGCTACCTGCGAAAGTCAGCACGTAGAAGAAGATCTCGAGCTCGTTGGCGGGTATCGACAACTGCTCACCGCTCTCGTCGGTGACCACTGCGGACGCCAGGGTGCTCCAAATGTCGTCGACAGGATTGCGCCGCTTCTCCGCAGTGAGCTCGTACGCATAGGCGAAGATCTTGCCGAACAGTCTCGAGCTGGTCCCGCTCGGTCAACTGCGAGTCCGGCGAATTGGCCGAAAGAATCCGGTCGAGCGTGTCGAAGATCTCCGGCCGATCCTCGTCGGGGATGCCGATGATGTCGCCGATGACCGACATCGGGAGCACATCGGCGACGTCGCCGATCCAGTCACCGCCTCCCGCCGCGATCAAGTTGTCGATGATCGTGGCGGCGCGCGCACGAATTCCCTCCTCGAGCTTGCCGATCGCGCGCGGTGTGAATGCGTGGGACATCACCCTTCGGCGCTTGATCAGATCGGGCGGATCCATGTGGATGATGGTCGGGACGGATTCGTCATCACGTCGATCGCTTGGATGAGCGGGCCGTCGACGGCGGTGAACGAGTCCGTGTCCCGATGGATGCGCTGGGCATGCCGGTGCTTGGTCGTCATCCAGAAGTCACGTTTGACCGTTTTGGCGACGCCGTCGGTGAGTTCGTGGTGGAAGATCGGCTGCTCGCGGCGGAATTCGGTGAACAGATCATCGGGAAATCCGTTCCGCCACAAGGCGGAATCCGACAAATCGACTGGGGTCCTCGTGGGCATGCGGGCTCCTGGTTCGACCGTCCTTGACCTAGAATGCTTAAAATAGTAACAATAGACGATGGACAGGGTCTGACCTGCCCCGATAGTTTGCGCGGATGGAGAAGTAATGACGGAGACGATTCCCGACTCGACGATCGACCCGTCTGAGCGCGAATTCGGGCCCAGCGGGATCAGCCTGTCGACGTATCGCTTTCCGACTGGCTGGTTCATCGTCGGGTTCTCCTCGGAGTTGGCCGCGGGTCAGGTCAAGCGGGCTCATTACTTCGGCGAAGAGTTGGTGATATTCCGCACGGCGTCCGGCGAGGTCAACGTCCTCGACGCCTACTGCCAGCATCTCGGCGCGAACATGGGTGTCGGCGGCACCGTCGAGGGTGAGCACATCGTCTGCCCGTGGCACGGCTGGCAGTGGCGGGGCGACGGCACGAATGCGCTGATTCCGTACAGCAAGATCGGCTGCAAGCAGAACGTGAAGATCAAGTCCTACCCCGCGCAGGAGTGGTACGGGTTCATTGTGGTGTGGCACGAGCGTCACGGCCGCGCCCCGTACTGGCAGCCGCCGGTGCTTCCCGAACTCGAAACCGACGATTACTACCCGCTGCACCCACACTCGCGAATGCTCAACCGGGTCAAGGTGCACGCGCAGATGATCATCGAGAATGCGGCCGACCCCTACCACGTGCAGTTCGTCCACAAGGCTGACAGTGCCGCGAACACTACGTCTTTCGACGTCGACGGCTACCACCTGCATGCGACGGTGACCGCCAACTTCGGTGGCGGGCGACCGAAAACGTGGCTCACGCCGGAAGGGCCCGTCGACGCCAACATCGTTTACGACAACTACTCGTTGGGGCTCGGTATCGTGCGCTTCCCGAAAGAGCTGGTCGCCACCATCGAGGTGACGGGCCAGACCCCGGTGGACGAGGACTACACCGACTACTTCTACACCCAGGCTTCGGTGCGCGAACCCGGTGACACCGGTGACAAGCCGACAGGCCGTGCTGAGAAATTCCTTCAGTTGCAGCAGGAAGTCATCAAACAGGACTTCTTCACCTGGGAGAACATGAAGTACCTCGAGAAGCCGAACCTCGCTCCCGAGGAAGCGCGCGACTACGCCGCATTGCGGCGGTGGGCGCACCGGTTCTATCCGGGCGAGGAGCCCTCACCGATCGATTTCGGGTACACCGCCGACGGTGAACCGGATCCCGCGGCAGCGAGGGTGTGATGCCCGCCGGCGGTTGACCGTTCCGGCCGTACTCGATCAACGCGCCGAACAGTTCAGCGACCGCGTCATGATGTCGATCGCAGGCACCCCTGTGACATTCGCGCAGATGCGCGATCGCTCGTGCGCCGCCGCCAACGTGCTTGTCGACCACGGGGTGGGCCGCGGTGAAACGGTGGCGCTGTTCACCGGCACATGCCCCGAGTGGGTGTACTTCTGGCTCGGCGCCGCGCGAATCGGCGCGGTAGCGCTGCGGTCAATGGCGCCAGCAAGGGCGACTTCCTTTCCCACGCGCTGCGGCTATCGCAGGCGGCTGTCGTCATCACCGATGCCGAGCGCCACCCCCGGCTTCTTGAGGTGTCCGTCGGCATCGTGACGCTGAGATCGGTTCTAGTTCAGGGTGATTCGCTGACCGACCTACTAGCGGGCGCGTCCACTTCGGCACCGAACGCCGCACCCACCGGACCCGACGACATCGGCGCGCTGTTCTTCACATCGGGCACCACCGGGCCCTCCAAGGCGGTCGCGACCACCTGGCCCTACCTCTTTGCGCGGCGGATGCCGCCGCGGGCGTGGGAATTCGGCGCGGGTGACGTGCTGTGGACCGCGATGCCGCTGTTTCATCTCAGTGCGGCACCCACTGTGCTGGCGCCAATGCTGGTCGGCGGGACCAGCGTGCTCGCTGACGGCTTTCACCCGGCCAGCGTGTGGGACGAGATCCGGGAATGCGGCGCCGTGGGCTTCGCAGGTGCCGGCGCCATGGTGTCGATGTTGTGGAATCTGCCGCCCGATCCGCGCGACACCGATCTGCCGCTGCGGTTCCTCTCGGCGGCACCATCTCGGCGGACCTCTACCGCGACATCGAGCGGCGCTACGACTGCCGCATTGTCACTATGTACGGGATGACGGAGGCTTTCCCGATCACCTTCAAGGCGGTGTCCGACGAGGGCGTGCCGGGAACCTCAGGCGAGTCAATCCGGCATTCGACGTGCGAATCGTCGATTCCTTCGCAAACTCCGTACCACCGGGTATGGTTGGGGAGATCGTCTGCCGGGCGCGGGCAACACATGCGATGAGCGAGGGGTATGTGTCGTCGGCGCCCGGCAGGGGGGGCCTGCAGGTTGAGCCACACCAAGAGTGGTTCCACACTGGTGACCTGGGCAAATTGGACGACGACCAGAACCTGACGTATGTCGATCGGGTCAAGGATTCACTGCGCAGGCGCGGTGAAAACGTGTCGTCCGTCGAGGTCGAGTCGACTGTCATGCGCCATCCCGCCGTTCTGGAAGCCGCCGCCGTTGGCATCCCGAGTGAGCTCGGCGAGGACGACATCCTCGTGGTGATCACGCTGCGGCCGGATGCACGACGTGGAGTTTCCTGACCTGCTGGACTTCTGTTCGGAGCACATGCCGTACTTCTGCGTACCGCGGTATCTGGAAGTGCTCGGCGAGATCCCGAAGAACGTCATCGGGCGCGTCCGCAAGGACGTGTTGCGCAGCAAGGGTCTCGGCGCCAGCGCCTGGGACCGCGAAGCCAACGGCTACGTACTCAGCCGCTAAGGAGGATCCCACATGTCCCGCTAAAGTGAGAGTCACACGGTCAAAGGGGCGGGCGCTACGGCGGTTTGCAGTCCTGGCTCTTGAAACCACCGAACTTCTATCGCGTCGAAGAAGTACCCGGTCGTCTTCCTGATCCACGGCGGACCGCAGGGCGCCTGGGAGGATGGTGGTCGCCCGCTGGAACCCGACGCTCTGGGCGGCGCAGGGCTGGGTGGTCGTCGCGCCCAACCCGCGCGGCTCGACCGGCTTCGGCCAGAACTTCGTCGACGAGATCTCGCGGCGACTGGGGCGGCAAGGTCGATGGCCGACCTCGACGCCGTGTTCGACGCCGTCGCGAAGCATGCCGTTCGTCGACGCCGGCCCGCATGGGCATGCGGGCGCGAGCTACGGCGGCTACGCGGTCAACTGGATCATCGGCCACACCGACCGCTTCCAGGCCGCCGTCACCCACGCCGGCGTGTTCAACCTCGAGTCGATGACGCAGGCGACCGAGGAGCTGTGGTTCACCGAGTGGGAGTTCGGCGGCCCGCCCTGACGCCGACGGCGCGCGAGCACTTCGCGCAGTGGTCGCCGCACCTGTTCGCGCGACCAATCAAGACGCCGACGCTGGTCATCACCAACGAGCTCGACTTCCGCGTGCCGGTCGACCAGGGCCTGCAGATGTTCACCGTCCTCCGGCGCAACGGCGTGCCCAGCCGAGCCCTCGTGTTCCCCGACGAGGGCCACTGGGTCCTGAAGGCCAACAATAGCCGCGCCTGGCACGAGGCGGTCTTCGGCTGGATGAGAAATACCTGGCCACTCCCTGAGCGGCGCGCCTACTTCCTGGTCACCCGTACCCCGCCGTTGGACGTGCGCACCCGGATCGGCGCGCCGCCCGAGCCGAGCTGCATCACGGCATCGCGCCGGCTGCGCCCGGTCACCGCGCCGGGAACGTCGATGCTGAGGCCGCCGTTGTTGGTGTGGGCTTCGAGCTGCGCGGAGTAGTGCTCGGGATCACCAGCCGCACGCCGCCATTGTGGTTTCGACGTCGAGCCCTTCGCCCTGCCACGACGGGCCATCGAGCTCGACGTCCACGCCGCCATTCGTCGTCCGCCCGCGCACGTTGCCTTCGACGCGCATCAGCTTGACGCCGCCGTTCGTCGTGACGAACTCGACGTTGGATCCACGTCCTGGATGGCGATCCCGCCGTTCGTCGTCTCGAAGTGACAGGTTGAGCGCTCGAGGAACCGCCAGCCGATAGCTGACCGACCACCCCTCGCGGTTCAGCCGCGGGGCCCGTCCGCCTCCACCCGTTCGAGCGTGGCGTTGATGGAGATGGCGCCGGCAATCTGCTTGGCGCGCGCCTGCGTCTCGGCGTTGGCCGTGACCTTGGCCAGAATCTGGACGTCGCCCCGGGCCTGCCCCTCGACGCTGATCCGCCGTTGGTTCCCTGCACGGCCAGCACTCCGGCCGTGGCCGGGACCGTGAATTCGGCGCACTTCGCAAACGCTCCCGATCGCTGTTTCCCCGCTCCTCGCGGCACCAGTCGTCCCCGGCATGCTGCTCTGCTGCGGGCACGGCCGTCCCAGCCGGAGCGAGCAGCAACGCGCACAAAGGGCGCCGGCTCGAGCGTTCGTCAGTTGTCGAAACATCATTCTCGTCACCTCGGACCTTTGACGGAATCGCTGCGCGCGCGTTCTGCCGACCGTTCCGGACCAGTGCTCACCGTCTCACTGGTCACTGGCAATGGCCAGCCGAACTGGGACTGAATGGCGACCGGCCCGCGGGAACATCCGACCCTTCAGCCCGTCTAAGTGCCTATGCTCCTGCAAGATATCCGCTATGCCTGGCGCTCGCTCACGAAAAGCCGGGGTTTTACCGCCATAGCGGTGCGTGCCTGTCGCTTGGCATTGGCGTCAACGGCACGATCTTCAGCGTCGTCGACGGCGTCCTGCTCCAGCCCTACCCGTATCCGGACGCCGACCGGATCGTCGTCCTCAACATCGACGAACCCGAAGCAGGACGTGAATCGCGCCGGGCGTCTCGTACCCGGACTTCAAGGACTGGCGCGACCAGTCCACGTCGCTCGCGACGATGGCGGCGTTCCAGGGCCGCAGCCTGACCATTTCCGACGGCAGCGGCCGAGCCGGAGCGCTACGCCGGCGCCGCGGTCTCCTGGACGCTGTTCGGGCTGCTCGGCACGCCGCCCGTCGCTCGGGCGCGACTTCGGGCCAGACGACGACCGTCCGGGCGCCGAGCCGGTCGTGCTGCTCGTCGGACGACGTGTGGCAGCACGCGCTACGCGGCGATCGCGCCGATCGTCGGCCGCTCGATTTCGATCAACGGCCGGCCTCACACCGTCATCGGCGTGATGCCGCCGGGTTCACGTTTCCCGAGACGCAGCGGCTGTGGGTCACCGCTCGCGCCGTATCGCCGAGAAGCTCGGCCGCGACGACGCGCACACTCCAGGTGTTCGCGCGGATGAAGCCGGGCGTGACCATCGCGCAGGCGCGAGCCGATCTCGCAGGCCGTCGCGAGCCGCCTGGCCGCCGCCTATCCCGCCGAGAACGACGACTGGAGCGCCGGCGCGCGGCCGCTCGAGCGACTGGATGCTGCCCGACGAACCGAAGCTGATCATCCTGTCGATGATGGGCGCCGTGACGCTGGTGCTGATGATCGCCTGCGCGAACGTCGCCAACCTGCTGCTCGCGCGCGCATCGGTCAGGCATCGCGAGATCTCGATCCGCTCCGCGCTTGGCGCCGGCCGCTGGCGCATCGTCCGGCAGCTGCTGACCGAGGCGGTCATGATCGGCCTGTTCAGCGCGCCGCTCGGCGTGGTGCTCGCGTGGGCCGGCCTCCAGCTGGTCGACCGCGGCATTCCGCCCGACAGCATTCCGTACTTCATCCACTGGAGCCTCGACGGGCGCGCGCTCGCCTACACGATCGCCATCTCGATGCTGACCGGCATCGTGTTCGGCGCTCGCGCCGGCGCTGCAGGCCACGCGGCACAACCTGCAGGACAGCCTGAAGGAGGGCGGCCGCGGCGCCGCCGGCGGGCGGCGCGCCTGGCTGCGCAACGCGCTGGTCGTCGCCGAGGTCGCGATGTCGCTGGTGCTGCTCATCGGCGCCTCGCTCTTCGTGCGCAGCTTCCTGAATCTGCAGGGCGCCAAGGTCGGCTTCGACACGGCGCCGCTGATGACGATGCGCTTCTATCTGCCGGGCGAGGCGTACGAAGCGGCGGATGCCAAGGCGCGTCGGGTCGAGGACATCGTCCGGCGCGTCGAGGCGCTGCCCGGCGTGCGAGGCCGCGTTCGCGTCGAACTTCGTGCCGCTCGGCGGCGGCGGCGGCGGAGGGGACGTGCTGGTCGAAGGCAAGCCCGTCGAGCCCGGCCAGGAGCCGAGCATCAGCCTGGTCGCCGCGACGCCGCATCTGCGTCAGACGCTTGGCGATCGCGCTGCGTGCGCGGCCGCGACTTCACGGATACGGAAGGAGCATCGAAGAGCGCCCGTCGCGCTCGTCAACCAGACGATGGCGAAGCGGTTCTGGGGCGAGAACGATCCGATCGGCCGCCGGTTCCGCCTGACGGGTCCCGACGATTCCAGACTGGTTCACGGTCGTCGGCATCGTCGCCGACTTCCAGCACTATCAGGGGGACAGCCACGGATGCGATCGTCCGTCCGCGTACGTGCCGTATCCGTTCGAGCCGACGCTGAACACCGGCTTGACGATGCGCGTTGCCGCCGGGGATCCGGCGCGATCACCTCCGCGGTGCGCGAGCAGATCCGGCTGGCGGATCCGGCGCTGCCGGTGTTCCAGGTGTCGACGATGGAGGAGCTGCGGCAGCGCAGCTTCTGGCAGTACCGGCTGTTCGGCTGGATGTTCTCGATGTTCGGCGCCATCGCGCTGGTGCTGGCGTCGATCGGCGTCTACGGCGTGCTGTCGTATTCCGTGTCGCAGCGGACGCAGGAGATCGGCGTACGGGTGGCGCTCGGCGCCGAGCGCCGCGACGTGCTGCGGCTGATCCTCGGCCAGGGCCTGCAGCTTGCCGGCGTCGGGATCGTGGTCGGGCATCGTCGGGGCGTTTGGCGTCACGCCGATCGTGCAGAGCCTCCTCTACAACGTCACGCCGACCGATCCTCTCAGCTTCGGCGGCGTCGCTCTGTTTCTGACCCTCGTCGCGTCGTCGCCAGCTATGTGCCCGCCCGGCGGGCGATGGCCGTCGATCCGATCATCGCCCTCAGGAACGAATGAGTCTTCTGTTCCTGTATTCTGTTCGCGTGCAGCTCGATTTGCCCTTCCTTCGATCCGCCTCACGCCGGACCTGAGGTCCACTTCGTTCGCGAGCGTCGCGCCCGCAATACATCATCCGCATCAGGCCCGACGGCTCGCTCCGCGTCACGATTCCGCGTGGCGGGTCGCGGCGCGAGGCTGAGGCCTTTGTCGGCGAGGCAGCGCGACTGGGCCGAGAAAGAACGCGTGCGCGTCGCCGCGCAGCATGCCCCTGTCGAGTGGCACGAGGGAGACTCGATTCTCCTGCACGGCGAACCGATCCCTCTCGTCATCGAGCGTGACACGCGAGGATCAGCCCTGGTGATCTCCGGGCGACGCGTGCGGTTGCCAGAGGGTGCCACGAATCTGCGGCCGGTTGCGGAGCTCGCGCTTCAGCAGATCGCCGTGAAGGATCTCGTCCCGCGGCTGAACGAGCTCGCGGCACAGCATGGACTCGAAGTGCGCCGGGCGACAGTCGAGCGTCAGCGATCGCGCTGGGGGTCCTGCTCGCGCAGCGGCGCCATCGCCATCAATTTCCGTCTCGTCCAGATGCCGCGCGCGGTGAGCGACTACGTGCTCCTTCACGAGCTGATGCACCTGCGCCAGCAGAATCATTCCCGCCGCGTCTGGCGGCTCGTCGAAGAGGTCTGTCCCGACTTCCGCGACGCGGAGCGCTGGCTTCGCACGCACGGGAAGCGTCTGTTTTAAGTTCCGTTACGCTCGCGGAAACTCCACCCGCTTCTTGACCTGTTCGGCTTGCCACAGGTGCCGCCGATCGTGGGCGGGCAGGAGCTGGAGGCCGGTCGCGACCTTGACCCGGAGCAGCGGCAGAAGTGGATTGGGATCGTCGCGCGGTTGGCGTCGATCGTCGCGGCGTCGCGTACCAGTTGCCTCAGGCGCTCATGTGAGTCGTGATAGCGCCGCAGGATCTCAGTGCGTGTGAGCTGCGACCCGGGACGGATGGAGCCGGGCGTACGCAGCCGGCGCTTCACGGGCGGTTCCTGGGTCCGGATGAACCATCGCCCGAACGGTCCTGGTGCGAGCGCCGCGGTTCGACACCATCCCTTCTGGCGTGCGGCCTCGATCGCGCCTCGCATCGCATCCCCGTAGAGCGTGTTGAGCGTCGCCAGGTGCTCGAGACACTGCGCGATGCTCCAGCTTCGCCCTTCATCCGGCTGCCAGTGGAACTGGTGGTCCGACAGGCCGGCCAGGAGCGGATCGACCGCGCGATCGGCATCATCAATCTGCTGGAGGACGCTCTGAAGGTCTGCGGGCAGGTCGGGCGCTTGCACCGTGCTCATGGTGTGATTTTAGACCGCGCGCAGGTGAGGGATGAGCGCGAACACACGAACCGACAGCTGGCGTAAACTGGGCGGCTGAGCATGCTCCAGCGTTCACTCTTGACCATCGTCGCCCTTGTCGTTGGAGCGTCGAGCCTCGCCTGTCACAAGCGCCCCGCGCTGCCGTCGCCCGATGTCCTGTCCGCGGAAGTCACGATTCGCCGCGACACGTTCGGCATTCCCCGCATTCTTGCCGGCTCGGAAGAGGCGGCGGCTTTCGGCTTTGGCTATGCGCAGGCTGAGGATCACGCGGTCGAAATCGTCCGCCGCATGATCGCGCGCACGGCGGCGAAGTGGCCCGGTATTTCGGAGAGAGCGGCCTATCGAACGATCTTCAACATGGCGCAGTTCGACAACTGTCGAGGCCGGCCGTGGCCTGACCGATCGTCTCCCCGCTCTTCGGCGGATTTGACAGCCTATGCGGCGGGCGTGAACGAATACCTCGAGCGAGCACCGCGCGCGAGCTGCCCGATTGGCGACGGCGATCTCGGCCGGCCGACGTGCTGGCGAGCAGCCGCGCGGGCGCGGCCAACGACGCTCGCCGGCGCTGCCCTGCAGCAGCGACTCGCGCCAAGTATTCAGGGTCAGCGGACCGGGCCCGATCGAACCCGCTGCTCGACACGACGGCGCCGGCTCCAACGCGTTCGCGCTCGGCGGTTCGCGAACCGAGATCGGCAAGCCGATCCTGCTCGGCAATCCCCATCTGAACTGGTCGTCGCTCTACTGGGAAGCGCACGTGCGTGTGCCGGGTCGCATCGACTTTTATGGATTCGACGCTGTCGGCATCCCGGTCCTGCGCGCCGGATTCAACGATCGGCTCGGCTTCGTTACCACGAACAACGCACCGGATCTCGACGATGTTTACGCGCTGGAGCTCGATCCGTCGAACGTGCCGGATCACTACATGTTCGACAGGCAGATCCGATGCCCCTGATGCGGCGCGACGTCGACGGTCCAGGTTCGGTCCACGACGGTTCGCTGCCGCTCCGCGACGCACGCACGTTCTGGTCCACGACATCGGGCCGGTGGTGTAGCGCGCGCACGGGCCGGGCATTCACCGTGAAGTCCACGCGGCTCAGGCGCATTCCCGCTACTTCGAGGGCCTCTACCTGCTCGAGCAAGGCCCGTACGCTCGACGATGGCTTCTCGACGATCGGTTCGAAACTCGTGCCGACATCGAACTTCACGTATGCGGACGCCGACGGCAACATCCTGTATCTATGGAACGCTCGGTGCCGGTCCGTCAGCCGCGAACGCCGACTACCGCCTCGACGTGCCCGCCGGCGTCCGCGGCGACTCTGGTCGCGGATCCACGCCGTTGACGATCTGCCGCGGCTGCTGAATCCGCGCGGCGGTATATCCAGAACGCCGAACAACCCGCCGGGTTCGTTTCGCTGCGCGGATCCGATCGACATGTCGTCGTTCCGGCGCTACTTCGAACGGCGGCCGCTGGGGTGCGGCCGCAGCTCGCGCTCGACTGCTCGGAGACCGGGCACCGCTTCAGCGTCGGACGATCGTGATCCGGCGAAGGTACGACACGCGGATGCTGCTCGTCCGAGGTGTCCAGTCGACTGCTCGAGGCGGTGCGGGCATCTCGCGGACTACCGGAGGGGCGCAGGCGGGTGGGGAAGTGCTTGCGGCCTGGGACGATCGGTGGCGGCCGACAGCCGCGGCGCCGTCCTGTTCCAGCGTTTCTGGGACGCCTACGCGCGGCGGTGCGGTCAGCCGTTCGCGACGCCATGGCCGACGCGGATCCCGTGCGACACGCCTCCGGGCTCGCGGATCCCGTCGCCGCCGTCGAGCATCTGGCCAGGGCTGTCGGCGGACGCGCCGAGCCAGCGGATCCAGGCCGTGGCCTGGGGAGCGGCGAATCGGTTTCGGATTGGCTCGCTCGATTTGCCCGGCGAGGGCGCGACCGGCACCTACGGAACGCTTCCGGGTGCGATACGGTTCGATCCCGTGCCCGGCAGCGGACCGGCCCTGCGCGCGGCCGGGAATCTCGGTCGCGAAGGCCGCGCCATTGATCGGATTCGGCGACGCATGGGTTCTGCTGGTCGACTTCTCGCCAGCCCGTGACAGGCATGGTCCATGCTCGCCTATGGCCAGACCTCTGATCCTGGCTCGCCGCATAGCCGCGATCAACTCGAGTCTTCGCCGACACGAGTCTCCGCCGGGCGTGGTACACCGAGGCGGAGATCAAGGCCAACCTGAGCGCGCCTACCGTCCGCGTCAGTCGTAGACGCGCAGGATGCAGGCGATTGTACTTCTACTACGCTGGGGTCAGGACTCTCCGCGAGGATGA
Source organism: uncultured Actinomycetota bacterium (assembly GCA_963766465.1). Classification (GTDB taxonomy): domain Bacteria; phylum Actinomycetota; class Actinomycetes; order Mycobacteriales; family Mycobacteriaceae; genus Mycobacterium. The sequence goes on along the minus strand of CAVXZT010000002.1, from coordinate 4,966 downwards.
TTGATGCCGGTGGAATATCTGATCAAGCAGTACGGTCTCCAGCAGGGCGCGCTGGAGATCCAGTACATCGAGGAGTACTTTCTCGACTTCCCCCGCAAGAAGACGCGCCGCCGAGGTCGTCAAGCGCCTCGGCGAACCGCGACCACCAGATCCTGATGGCGGAAGCGCCGCTGCCGGAGGATCCGTCGTCGGTCGATGCCGGTCTCGTTCAAGGTCGCGCACGAGCTGCGCGCCGCCGAGAGCGATCCCGAAGCTCGCCGACCTGGTCGCGCAGCTCGAGGACTGCGTGGAGTTCGACGGGCGGCGCGTGCTCTACCAGTGGATCGGCGGCACGCGCAGCGACTGGCGCGGCCAGGGGCACTTCCGCGCGCTCACCGAAGAGCAGGAGAGCTGGGCGATCGACAACGGCTTCGACGAGATCGTCGCCAAGACCAAGAACCGGTTCTACGAGATGCGCAGCACGCTGGCGCAGCTCAACTTCGACGTGATCCGGTTCGTGCCGCATCCGATCGACGCCGGCGAGTCGAAGGTGTTCCTGAGCAAGCGGCTCGGCCAGCACGTCCTCGACGCGCATCGCAGCCGGCGCACCGTGACGCGCACCGAGTGATAGCTCGGCGCCGTCGATCCGTGATCGACCGATCGACCGGAAGCGACCCGCGGCTCGGCCGCCTACGCGCACGTCGGCGACGCCGCCTGGCTGCGGCGCACGGGGCTGTTCGTCGCCGAAGGCCGGCTGGTCGTCGAGCGGCTGCTCGACGCGCGGCCGCTTCGAGATCGACTCGGTCCTGGTCACGCCCGCGGCGCAGCGTGCGCTCGGCGCGACGCTCGACGGCCGACGCCGCCGTGCTGGTCGTGCAGCCAGGCCACGCTGAACGGCGTGACCGGCTTCAATTTCCATCGCGGCTGCCTGGCGCTGGCGCGGCGTCCGGCGCCGCCCCGTGCGAGCGCTCGCACGGGCGACGGCGTGCTGCTCGCGCTCGAAGGCGTCGGCAACCCGGACAACGTCGGCGGCCTGTTCCGGACCGCCGCGGCGTTCGGCGCCGACGGCATCCTGGTCGAGCCCGACCACCGCCGATCCGCTCTATCGCAAGTCGATGCGGACCTCGATGGGCGCCGTGCTGCAACTCCCTGGGCGCGTCGCGGAACCCTGGCCCGCCGGCCTCGGCACGCTTCGCGGACGCACGGCTACCGCGATCGCCGCGCTGACGCCGGATGCGGACGCGCCGCTCGACCGAGTTCGCGCCGCTTCCAGGCCGCGCCGGCGTGCAGTGCTGCTGCTCGGCGCCGAAGGGACCGGCCTGACCGCCGAAGCGCTGGCCGCTGGCCGACGCGCGCGTCCGCATCCCGATCGACCGCCGGCGTCGACTCGCTCAACGTGACAGTCGCGGCCGGCATCGCGCTCACACGCGGTCGACCCGAGCCTTGAACCGTGAACTCCTGAACCTTGAACCCGGCGCTCCACCTCTTCCACTTCACATGGACGCCCGCGCGCGCCAGCGCGCGTTCTGGGACGAGTGCCGCGCGCTTGCCGACGGACCGGTCCCGATCTACACGCCGACCGTGCGCGGCGGCCGGCCGATGAGCGTCGGGATGTTGTGCCTGGGACGGCACTGGAACGCGCTGACCTACGGCTACGAGCCGCGCCGCTCCGACTTCGACGACCTGCCGGCGCCGCCGATCCCGGCGTCGTTCGCCGCGCTCGCGGTCGCTGCCGCGCGCAGCGCCGGCTACGCGTTCGCGCCGGACATCTGCATCATGAATTTCTACTCGAGTCGAGCCGGATGGGCGTGCACCAGGACAAGGACGAGCGCCGCGAGACGCTCGACGCCGGCGTGCCGATCGTCTCGGTGTCGCTCGGCGATACCGCCCGCTTCGTGGTCGGCGGCCTGACGCGGAAGGAGCCGACCCGGCCGCTGATGCTGCACTCGGGAGACGTGCGTGGTGATGGGCGGCCCGTCGCGGCTGCGTTTTCACGGCGTGACGCGGATCCTCCGGGACGGCGCCGAGGCACCGGGCCCGGCCGGTTCAACCTGACGTTCAGGGAGTGGTCAGAATTTTGCGTCCGTGGCCCGCGCTTTCCTCGCTCGGACTGCGTTGGCTCGGGACTCAGGACTCGGGGCTCGGAACTCGGGCTCGGGCTCGGGGCTCAGCGGCATTCTCCGCAGTCCAGGCTCGGCCCACGGCCCACGGGCCCACGGACCACGGCCAGCGGCAGAGCGATAGCTATTCAGAACGGGGAGTGCCACGACCGGATGGACGCGGGCGGCGCGCCGCGCGGAATCGAATCCGGCGAGGCAGGCGACCAGGACATGATCGCATGCCGGCGGCGGCGGAGTGAGATGGATCTCGCAGGCTCACCTGGTCAGAGCAGGTCACTGGCAAAACGCCCGAGCAGGAGCGCCCCTCCGAGGCCGACCGCGATCCCGATGCTCGCCGAGTCCTGCGGACTGGTCATGACCATCCTGACGACCGAGCCTCTCTCCCGCTCCGAGTGCAGACGCCAGGCCGAGCCCCTTCGTTTTGCCGAGACGGCGTACGCGAGGACGCCGTTACCGCCGGCGCAGGCCAGCACGAGCGCCGCCAGGCCGAGCGCGGTGGCGAGCAGGGCAATCTCCCGCCTGGTGACGAGTGATTCGCGAGTCGATCGGTCACGGTCTCCACGCGGATCGGGACCGTACGCATCGTAGGGCTTGATTCCTCGCGTTTGATGCTGTGAAAGCCATGGATGTCGGGCCGCTCGCGCGGATCCGGCGACAGATTTCCGTTGGGATGTACTGCGTCCAGGGCAGATCAGCGATACGCCTCGGCTCTTCCTCCAGGCGCTGATACTTCGCGTTCCCGACCCCACGCCGACAATCGCAGATCCTGACGGTCTTGTTCCGGCCGATGGTGATCGGCCTGCCCGACCCGGTCCTGATATCAAAAAGAGCCGCGCGCACGCTTCGTTGACGGCATTGCAGCACGCGCGCAGGCGCGGCCTCCCTGTCGCTTCCGCGGCGCCGAACTCCCGTCCGCGGACGACGGCACGCCGGTCGCGCCGGAAGAACTCTGGCCGAAATCGTCTGAAGTCGACACTGGAGACGCCCGCGCGACGTAGCGCCGCGCGCCATCAATCGCCGATGCTCTTCGGTCCACCGCCATCGTCGTCGCTGATCGGCGGGATAACGACAAGCTCGCGGACTGAATACCGGGCAGGTTTCCGAGCCGTTCGAGCAACTGAGCGAGGAAGAGTGCCAGCCGTTGTCCTTTGTCGCAGCCGCCTCGGCGTCGGCGGCCAGGACGATGACGTTTTGCGATCGGAATCCCGCGTTTCCTGGCCGAGGACGCGATGGAGGCTGCACACGAACAGCGCCGCGCCGAAGAGCAGCAGCACCGTCATCGTCGACCTGCGCCGCGACGAGCGACTGCCCGATCGACCAGCGTCCGAGGCAGGCGCTGCCGATCTGGGCGTCTTCCTTCAGGCTTCTGGCCGGATCCAGACGACCGGCGCGGAGCGCCGGAACCAGGAACAGACAACGGCGATGAGGAGTGCGAGCGCGATCGAGAACGTGAGCATCCGCCAGTTTCCAGGGAAACTCGTGCGAGAGATCGTTCCTGCGATGTTGTCAGCAGCGACACAAGCGCGCCGGCCCCCCGATACGCGAGATCAGACCCACGGTGGCCGCGAGCGCGTCCACACGGGGGCGAGTCCGTCAGCATCTGGCGACCAGCCGCGCCGTCCCGCCCCGATGGCCAGGCGACGGCGATTTCGCGCTGACGCGCCACACCGCGCGCGAGCAGGAGATTGGCGGCGCTGGCGCAGGCGACTGCGAGCAGCAGCGTCACCAGTCCCAGAGAAGCCACAGCGGCTCCTGGAACTGGTTCCTGACGCGGGAAAAGCCCGCATGTCCGGGTTCGAGGGAAGTGGACCGCCCTAGATAGAGCGCCGCCGATTGGGCCGCGCATGCCGGCGTTCGTGGTGGCCTCGAGGACAGCCGGCCAGAATCTCTGGAGAGCGGAAATTCGCCGCGGTGAAACTGATCCATCCGCAACCGGCCCATCAGGCGACGCGAACTCGACGTGGTCGCGAGGATGTCCTCCAGGGCCTGATTGCTCCGTCGAGCGGATCGTGACCTCCGGCGCCAACCAGGGCCACGCCGAAGAACGTCGCGGCGTCCCGATGATCGTGAACTGTCCTGGCCATCCGGATCGTCCTTCCGATGACGCTGGCATCCCCCGGGAAGCCGATGTCTGCCATCTCCGTGTGGCTGATCACCGCGACCCAGGCCCTCGCGGCCCCCACCGATCTGGTCGTCGTCTTCGGCAACGTCGGCCGATCGCCGCGTGAATGCCAAGCATCGAGTTGAACTCGCCGGAAGCCCTCAGCACTTCGGCAGGTCGAGCGGTGGCCCACGCCACGTTCTGCCGGTCCATGTCCCAGGCGGCGAGGCTCGAAGAGATGTCCGTGCCTCGCGCTGGACCTCACGAAAGATCGGATGCGAGAACGCCGGGCTCCTGAATACACAGCCCGATCCGGCGCGGCCACCGGAGGCTCCGCAGCACGAGACCATCGAGCAGTCCGAAGACGGCTGTCGTCGTGCCGATGACGACTCGCCATCACGACAATCATTGCCGCCCAAATACAGGAGATCGAGGCAAAAATCCCGCAGCGCGTATCCGGTGTCCTCCATAGGCCGTCCACCCACGCGCGGATCCACGCCGCCCGGGCATCCTCATCGGGCCAGCACGGTATTGCCCATCAAACGCCGGCTTTCGGCAGCAGCCTGCGCCGCGGACATCCCCGACTCGCGAGCCGCCGCTCGGTGATTCCACGATGCGTCTCGATTTCCTCGGCGATTTCAGAATCGAGACGCCGCGTGCGAGACCAGCCGATGATCGTCGCAACATTCGATGCTCCTGAACGGGAACCTATGCGCTGTCAACCAAGGCATTCAGCTCCAAGCCGCCTACGACTACGTCGATGTGC
>CAVXZT010000001.1:0-199983 GCA_963766465.1 uncultured Actinomycetota bacterium | reverse complement strand
GTTGGTCGGACGGCTATCGGCGGATGATCCCGTCGGAAAGGAAACCGAGCAGGTCGTGGCGGGTTATCACGCCGACCGGTTTGCCTTCTTCGACCACCATCACCGCATCGCATTCACGCAGCGTCTTGGCTGCGGTGCTGACCAATTCACCCGCGCCGATCAACGGCAGCGGCGGGCTCATGTGCACCGATACCGCGTCGGCAAGCTTCGCGCGGCCCTCGAACACCGCCGAGAGCAGTTCGCGCTCCGAAACGCTGCCCGCGACTTCGCCGGCCATCACCGGCGGCTCGGCACCGACGACCGGCATCTGTGACACGCCGTACTCGCGCAGGATGCCGATCGCGTCGCGCACGGTCTCCGAAGGATGCGTATGCACTAAGTCGGGCAGCGCCCCGGACTTGCCCCGCAGCACGTCGCCGACGGTCGACTCCTCGACCGATCCGTCGAGCCTGCTGCGCAGGAATCCGTACGACGACATCCACGCGTCGTTGAAAACCTTTGAGAGATAACCACGTCCGCCATCAGGGAGCAGGACGACGACCAACGCGTCCGGCCCGGCCTGCTCGGCGACCTTGGCCGCGGCCACGACGGCCATGCCGCATGACCCGCCGACCAGCAGTGCTTCCTCCCGCGCCAGCCGCCGCGTCATTTCGAACGAGTCGGCGTCGGACACCGCGATGATCTCGTCGGGCACTGACGGGTCGTAGGCCGACGGCCAGAAGTCCTCGCCGACGCCCTCGACCAGGTACGGCCGCCCGGTTCCACCGGAGTACACCGAGCCCTCGGGGTCGGCGCCGATCACGCGCACCTTCCCGCCGGACACCTCCTTGAGGTACCGACCGGCCCCGGTGATGGTGCCGCCGGTGCCGACGCCCGCCACGAAGTGTGTGACCTTGCCGTCGGTGTCGGCCCAGATCTCCGGTCCAGTCGTCTCGTAGTGGCTCTCTGGGCCCATCGGGTTGGAGTACTGGTCGGGCTTCCACGCGCCGTCGATCTCCTCGACCAGCCGATTGGAGACGCTGTAGTAGCTGTCGGGATTATCGGGCGCGACGGCCGTCGGGCACACCACGACGTCGGCGCCGTACGCGCGCAACACATTCTGCTTGTCCTCGCTGACCTTGTCCGGGCAGACGAAGATGCATTTGTAGCCGCGCTGCTGAGCCACCAGCGCGAGCCCGACGCCAGTGTTGCCGGATGTCGGTTCGACGATCGTGCCGCCGGGCTTGAGCTCACCGCTGGCTTCGGCGGCGTCGATCATCTTGACCGCGATGCGGTCCTTGGCGCTGCCGCCGGGGTTGAGGTATTCGATCTTGGCCGCAACCGTGCCTGCACCGTCAGGGACAACGGAGTTCAGCTGTACCAGAGGGGTATTGCCGATGAGCTCACTGACGTGCCGAGCGATGCGCATACGTCCATCGTCTCAGGCCCGAGAATCGACTACCAGGTGGCCTCTCGGATGTAGTCGCCGATCTGCTTCAACGACCGAGAAGCCTCCGACACCGCAGGTGCCGCCAGTTGGAACACGTGCATCTGGCCGGGCCAGACACGCACCTCGACGGGCACGCCCGCAGCGGCCAGCATGTGGGCCGCCTTGCGGGCGTCACTGACGAGCACTTCGGAACCGGACACATGAATCAGCGTGCGCGGAAGGCCGGGCTCGATGTGGTCGAGCGGCTCGTAGACCTCCTCGGGCTTTCCGTCGACGATGTGTCGTTCGGCGGCGGCCTCGACCAGCTCTGTCAGCGCTTCGAACGCCTTCGACGGGAACATCGCGTCCGTGCGGATGTTCGGATGATTCGCCCGGGTTTCGTTGTCGATCTCGAACAGCGGCGACATCGCGACCATGCGCGGCCGGCTCTTCACCTTCGAGCTTGCAGCCTCTCGGCAAGCGCAAGCGCCAGATAACCACCGGCGGAGTCACCGGCCAGCACGATCTGGTCCGGGTCGTAGCCCTTCAGGCGCAGCCACTTGTAGGCGTCGTAGCAGTCGTCGAGCGCCATGCCCACGGAGTGCTTCGGGATCATTCGATAGTTAACGACGAGCACCGGTGCGTCGGCGTAACGCGACAATGCGGTCACCAGCCGGCCGTGCGAGTGGGCGCCGCAGGTCAGGAATGCCCCGCCATGCATGTAGAGGATGACGCTGTGGTTGCCGTCGGCGGGAAGCACGCCGCCTGCGCGAACAAGCTGCGCTGTGCAGTTCGGCAAGGAGATGGTGGCGCGCACGCTCCCGGGGGCGGGCCGCACGACGCGGGCGACGAAGTCGACCAAACCCCATGGCCAAGGGAGGCGCGGGGCATGGCTTCCGATAGCTAGAGTCGGCCGAATAGTTAGCAGGGCCGCCAACGCAGTGAGCCGTCCGGCGAGGCTCGGACCGTCCTCGACAACCTCTAACGGGGGCGCCGTCACTGACTGGAAATCTGCGCGTTTTACGCGATCTAGCTGGGCTGACGCCAGCATGCGACGCTCTGGATACCTTGCTCGGTGCCGTCATCGCCACCACTCCTACGCCGTTGTAGTGCCGGGTGTCCAGTGTTTACTGAGCTAACCCAACCAGATTAGCTTGACACCCTATATCCCGTTAAACAATCGACGAGTCAAAATCGATACCGGACTTGATACCGCACCGTGACCCGCGGATCGGGTCTTGCCACGCGGATAGCCCGCGGATTTCCACATAAACTTGTCCCGTGGGCATTCGTGTGGGGCGTCGGTCGACCATCGCCCTGGCGGCGGCGGCCGGTTTGGCGTCGACGGGCTCGGTCTATGTCGGAGCCCGCAATCTGCTGAGCGGGCAAGCTGACCAGGCCCGACGCGTCATCCCCAAGTCATGGGACATCCCGCCACGCGCCGACGGCGTGTACTCGCCGGGCGGCGGTCAGGTCGAACGGTGGCAGCGCGAGGTGCCGGTCGACCTGCACCTGATGATCTTCGGCGACTCCACCGCAGCCGGCTACGGCTGCCACAGCGGGGACGAACTGCCCGGTGTGCTGATTGCCCGGGGGCTCGCCGAAACGTCAGGCAAGCGCATTCGGCTGAGCACCAAGTCCATCGTCGGTGCGACGTCGAAGGGTCTGTCCGGCCAGATCGACGCGATGTTCGTGGCAGGCCCGCCGCCGGATGCGGCGGTGATCATGATCGGCGCCAACGACATCACCAAGCCGAACGGCATCGGCCCGTCCGCCCGTCGATTGGGCCGGGCCGTCCGCCGCCTGCGGGCCAGCGGCGCTGTCGTCGTCGTCGGCACCTGCCCGGATTTCGGCGTCCTCACCGCGATCCCGCAACCGTTGCGCGCGGTGGCGCGCAGTCGCGGGTTGCGCCTGGCCCGTGCCCAGGCCTCGGAAGTCCGATCGGCAGGCGGCGTCCCCGTTCCTTTCTCCGACCTGCTGGCGCCGGAGTTCCGCAAGGCGCCGGAGCAGCTGTTCAGCCACGACATGTTCCACCCGTCAGCCGTCGGATATGCGTTGGCCGCCAGCCAGCTGTTGCCTGCGCTCGGTAAAGCGTTGGGAGAGTTCGTCGGTCACCCGATGGCCGAGGAAGCGTTGGAATCGCGGACGGGCGAAAGTGCGTCGATACTGGCCAGGGTCGGCAGTTTGAGCAGGCTGTGGAGGCGTTCGACTGGGGTCCCCGCACCCATCGTTGTGCCCGCGAGTTAAGTTTTCCCTAGTTTTCTCCAGATCCGCACGCTCCTGAGGAGTTCCCATGGCTGAAGCCGTCATCGTTTCGACCGCACGTTCGCCGATCGGCCGCGCAGGCAAGGGTTCGTTGGTCAACGTGCGGCCCGACGACCTCGCCGCGCAGATGGTGCGGGCCGCGCTGGACAAGGTGCCCAGTCTCGACCCCCGCGAGATCGACGACCTGATGATGGGCTGCGGGCAGCCCGGCGGTGAGGCCGGCTTCAACATCGGCCGCGCGGTGGCCGTCGAGTTGGGCTATGACTTCCTGCCAGGCACCACGGTCAACCGGTATTGCTCGTCGTCGCTGCAGACCACGCGCATGGCGTTCCACGCGATCAAGGCCGGCGAGGGCAGCGCGTTCGTTTCCGCTGGGGTGGAGACGGTTTCGCGGTTCCCGAAGGGCACATCGGACGGCTGGCCGGACTCGCACAACCCCCTGTTCGCCGACGCCGAGCAGCGCTCGGTGGAGGCGTCCGCTGGCGCCGAAGAATGGCACGACCCGCGTGAAGACGGCCTTGCGCCGGATGTCTACATCGCGATGGGTCAGACCGCCGAGAACGTTGCGCTGCTGACCGGCATCAGCCGCGAAGACCAGGACCACTGGGGCGTCCGCAGCCAGAACCGCGCCGAAGAGGCGATCAACAGCGGCTTCTTCGACCGCGAGATCGTGCCGGTGACGCTGCCGGACGGCTCGACGGTGTCCAAGGACGACGGCCCGCGCGCAGGCACCACATACGAGAAGATCAGCCAGCTCAAGCCGGTGTTCCGGCCCAACGGCACGATCACCGCTGGCAACGCCTGCCCGCTGAATGACGGCGCCGCAGCGGTGGTGGTGGTCTCGGACGCGAAGGCCAAGGAGCTGGGGCTGAAGCCGTTGGCGCGCATCGTCGCGACGGGCGTGTCCGGGCTGTCACCGGAGATCATGGGTCTCGGCCCGATCGAGGCGACGCGTAAGGCACTGGCGAATGCAGGCATGTCGATCAGCGACATCGACCTGTTCGAGATCAACGAGGCGTTCGCGGTGCAGGTGCTCGGCTCGGCGCGCGAGCTCGGCATCGACGAGGACAAGCTGAATATTTCCGGCGGTGCGATCGCACTGGGCCACCCGTTCGGAATGACCGGCGCGCGGATCACCGCCACGCTGCTGAACAACCTGACCACACAGGACAAGACATTCGGCCTTGAGACGATGTGCGTCGGCGGCGGTCAGGGCATGGCGATGATTGTGGAGCGGCTGGCGTAGCCAGCGTTCCACAACGTTGACTCTGCGCTCATGGCGCAAAGGTGCGAGTAGCCAACGCCCTCAGCGCAGAGTCAACGAGTGCATTCGCGCCACGCGCGTTTGAAACGCGCGATGACTTCGTCGGCTCGGTGCCGCGCGGCGACGCGAATGATCGTCCAGCCGAGCTCCCGGAGATCGTCCAGGCGACGTATGTCCTAGGCGAATACGACCGGATTAGAGCGATGATGATCCCCGTCGTATTCCAGGGCCAGCATGATGTCCCCCCAACCCATGTCGAGGTAATACCACCGATGACCGTCCGGGCTCAGCACTGGAATCTGCGTGCGTGGGCGCGGGTATCCGGCGCGAATTACCAAGAGCCGCAACCATGTTTCCTTCGGCGACTCGGCGCCGGCGTCCATCAGATCTAGCGCCATTTCGAGCTGACGCAATCCGCGGGCACGACGATGGTCGCGCGCGAGGTCTGCGATGGCGGGCGCCTTGATGCCAGTAACCGATGCAAGAGCGTCGAGCCGCGCGATGGCGACTTCGAGACGTCCCGTCCTGCTGAGATCGAAAGCTGTGCGCTCGGGCGTCGTCACGCGAAGGCCGTCGAGTCGTTGAGTCTCGTTCTCAAGCAAGAGCTGATCGCGCGTCACCACGCCGCTCGGCGAACGGGCGTTACCCCAGATCAACTCGACGGGACTGTCGTCATCGATCCACTTCGCACCGTGTAGCGCCGACGCCGCGAGTCCGGACACCACTGCTTCTCGCCGCGACCACAGATAGGCCGCGAGAATGCGCTGCCGCAATGGTGGCTGTACTCGCTTCTCCAGATAGACATTCGGCATGATCGCCCGGTGGTACCGACGCAACTCGTGCCGACTGAGCGATCCCGATGCCAACGCCTCGCTGCCAATAAACGGGCTGCGTTAGCTCCCCCATTGCCGCACAGTGTCAGCAATCCCCGACGCGAACCGTTCGTTCTGCGTGTACGGCGCGAAACTGTGGATAACTCACGCCCTGTGCGCAGAGTCAACGAAAAAGGGCGCCCACATTCGTGGACGCCCTTTTCTCGTAAGGCTGCTAGTTGTTGTTGAAGTAACTGAGCAGCCGCAGGATCTCCAGGTACAGCCAGACCAGCGTCACCGTCAGGCCGAGGGCGATGCCCCATGCGGCCTTCTCCGGCGCGCCGGCGCGGATCGCCTGGTCGGCCTGGTCGAAGTCGGACAGGAAGAAGAACGCCGCTAGGCCAATCATCAGCAGCGAGAACAGGATCGCCATCGGGCCACCGTCGCGCAGGGGGCCTGCGCTGTGGGTGAACAGCCCGATCACCAGGTTCACCAGCATCAGCACGACGGCGCCGAAACCGGCGGCGACGAGGAAGCGGGTGAATTTCGGCGTCACGCGAATGGCGCCGGTCTTGTAGACGACGAGCATGCCGAAGAACACGCCGAGGGTACCCACGACAGCCTGGCTGATCAGCGCACCGGCGCTGATGCCGGACACCATGAGGTTGGCCACGACAAACGAGAAGGCGCCGACGACCATCCCCTCGAAGACGGCGTACCCCAGCACGATCGCCGGGTTGTCCTGCTTGCGCCCGAAGATGGCGACGAGAAGCAGGACGAGGCCGCCGATCATTCCGACGAGGAGCAGCGGCATGGCCAGCGCCACGTTCTGGGCGACCAAGAAGTAGGAAACGGCCGCGACTGCGGTCAGCGTGGCCAGGGTGATGCCCGTCTTGGTGACGACATCATCGATGGTCAGCGGCCGCGAAACCCCGGCCTGCTGCTGGTCGGGATACTGCGTCACATAGGGCTGGGCATCTGCTGCCTGCGCACCGTAGCCGGCGGCTCCGGTACCAAATTGCGCATATCCGGCCTGCCCCTTGGGCAGGGAACGAAATACCGGGTTGCTGGTCTCCCGCACCGTCGGTTCCTCTCCTAGTGCTGTGGTTCGACAATTGGCGAACACACTCTCAACGTGCGACTACCTGGTGTCGGTTCCCGAAAGAACCTCCCAGTTAGTTCACAGGAAACCCTACCCGGCGCTGCGGTTATCCGGGCGACGATCTAGATTGCATACTCGTGGCGGAAAACGAGGATGTCCTAGTAAACGTCGAGAAGGGCGTCGGCCTGATCACCCTCAACCGCCCGAAGGCCATCAATTCGCTGACTCATCCGATGGTTAACGCGATGTCCAAGGTGCTCACCGACTGGGACCACGGCGACAACATCCACGCCGTCGTGGTCGACGGCGCAGGCGAGCGCGGCCTCTGCGCGGGCGGCGATATCGTCCCGCTCTATCACAGCGCGCGGGCCGACGGATCCGAGGCGCGACAGTTCTGGTACGACGAGTATCTGCTCAACGCGCACATCGGCCGTTTCGGCAAGCCGTATGTGGCGCTGATGGACGGCATCGTGATGGGCGGTGGGGTCGGAGTCGCAGCGCACGGCAGCGTTCGGGTCGTCACCGACACCACGAAAATGGCGATGCCCGAGGTGGGAATCGGCCTGATCCCCGACGTCGGCGGCACACTCATCCTGGCGCGTGCACCCGGTCGCCTCGGTTTGCACGCAGCACTGACGGGCGCCCCGTTCGGCGCCGGCGACGCCATCGCAATGGGCTTCGCCGATCACTACATCCGCCACGAGGCGCTCGACGACTTCAAGAGCGCAATTGTCAACGACGGTATCGATGCCGCGTTGGCCGCGCACGCTCAGGAACCGCCGCCTAGTCCGCTGCTGGCGCAACGAGATTGGATCGATCGGTGCTACGCCGGGGAAACCATGGAGGATATCGTCGCCGCGCTCCGCGGCCACGACGCGGGCTCGGCAAACGATGCGGCCAACCTGATCCTCACCCGCTCCCCCATCTCGCTGTCCGTCGCGCTGGAAGCCGTCAGACGGGCCGCACAACTCGAGACACTGGAAGACGTGCTGCGCCAGGAGTATCGAACGTCGAGCGCGTGTTCGCGCAGTCACGACTTCGTCGAGGGCATTCGCGCCCAAATCATCGATAAGGACCGCAACCCGAAGTGGTCGCCCGCGTCTTTGGCGACCGTCACCACCGCCGACGTCGAGGCCTACTTCGCGCCGGCCGACCGCGAACTGGAGTTCTCATGAGCTACGAGACAATCCTTGTCACCCGCGACGACCGCGTCGGCACGATCACGCTGAACCGGCCGAGGGCGCTCAATGCGCTCAACAGCCAAGTGATGAACGAAGTCGTCGCGGCCGCAGCGGAATTCGACAACGACCAGGGGATCGGCGCGATCATCGTCACCGGCAGCGGCGAGAAGGCGTTCGCCGCAGGCGCGGACATCAAGGAGATGGCCGAACTTTCGTTCGCCGACGTGTTCTCCGCCGACTTCTTCGCCGCGTGGGGCAAGTTCGCAGCCACCCGCACGCCGACCATCGCCGCGGTCGCCGGCTACGCCCTCGGCGGCGGCTGCGAACTGGCGATGATGTGCGACCTGCTCATCGCCGCCGACACCGCGAAGTTCGGCCAGCCCGAGATCAAGCTCGGCGTGCTGCCCGGCATGGGCGGCTCACAACGGCTGACCCGCGCCATCGGCAAGGCCAAGGCGATGGACCTGATCCTGACCGGCCGCAACATGGACGCCGAGGAGGCCGATCGCGCCGGGCTGGTGTCTCGCGTCGTGCCCGCCGACAAGCTGCTCGACGAAGCAAACGCGGTCGCTAAGACCATCGCAGGCATGTCGCTCTCGGCTTCGCGGATGGCCAAGGAGGCCGTCAACCGCGCCTTCGAAAGCACGCTCGCCGAAGGACTCCTCTACGAACGCAGGCTCTTCCATTCGGCGTTCGCCACCGAGGACCAGACAGAAGGCATGAACGCGTTCACCGAGAAGCGCCCACCGAAGTTCACCCACCGGTAAATTTCCGGTCGTGACTGTCACGGCGGAGACCACCGACGAAACACCTCCGCAGCAGACGCCCGCCAAGAAACCGTGGTGGGAACGCCATTACACGTTCACCGGGACGGCCGTCGGCCTGGTGTTCATCTGGCTCTCGCTGACGCCGTCGCTGTTGCCGCGCGGCCCGCTGTTCCAGGGCATCGTCAGCGGGGCGGCCGGAGCGATCGGCTACGGCCTCGGCGTGTTCGCGGTATGGCTGGTGCGATTCATGCGGTCGAAGGACTCCAGCCCGCCGGCGCCGCAACGCGCGTGGATCGCGTTGGTAGTGATCGGCATCATCGGCCAGATCCTGATGATCATCTACTTCCACGTCTGGCAGGACGACGTACGCGATCTCAACGGTGTGCCGCGGCTTGGCTTTTGGGACCACCCGCTGACCGCAGTCCTCTCTATCGTCGTGCTGTTCGTCTTCGTCGAAATCGGCCAGTTGATCGGCAGACTGGTGCGCTTCCTGGTCCGTCAGCTGGAACGCTTTGCGCCGCCGCGGGTTTCGGCTGTGGTGGTGGTCGTGTTACTGCTCGCTTTGACGGTGGCATTGCTCAACGGCGTCGTGGCGCGGGTCGCGATGAGCACGATCAACAAGACCTTCTCTGCGGTGAACGACGAAACCGATCCCGAGTTCCCGGCGCCGACATCGAAACTGCGGTCAGGCGGTCCCGAGTCGCTTGACAGCTGGGAATCGCTGGGCCATCAGGGCCGGGTGTTCGTATCGGCAGGACCCTCCGTCGATGAGCTCACCAAGTTCAACGGCAAGCCTGCGATGGAGCCGATCCGCGCCTATGCGGGCCTGCACTCCGCCCCCGGCATCAAGGCGACCGCCCAACTGGCCGCGGACGAACTGCGCCGCACCGGCGGGCTGAACCGCGCGGTTGTCGCCGTCGCGACCACCACCGGCACCGGCTGGATCAACGAGGCGGAAGCCTCCGCGCTGGAGTACATGTACAACGGCAACACCGCGATCGTGAGCATGCAGTACTCGTTCCTGCCCAGCTGGCTCTCGTTCCTGGTGGACAACGAGAACGCGCGCCAGTCCGGGCAGGCACTTTTCGAGGCCGTCGACGCGATGATCCGGGAGATGCCCGAGGAGAGGCGCCCGAGACTCGTCGTGTTCGGCGAAAGCCTGGGCTCCTTCGGCGGCGAGGCACCGTTCCTTGCCCTCAACAACCTCGTCGCCCGCACCGACGGCGCGCTGTTCTCCGGGCCCACGTTCAACAACACGATCTGGGAAGACCTCACCGTCAACCGCGACGAGGGTTCCCCGATGTGGCTGCCGATCTATGACAAAGGCGAGAACGTCCGCTTCGCCGCGCGCCCCGACAACCTCGGCAGGCCGCCGGACCCGTGGGGCCACCCGCGGGTGGTCTATCTGCAGCACGCATCCGATCCGATCGCGTGGTGGAACGTCGATCTGCTGTTCTCCAAACCGGATTGGCTGAAGGAGCCGCGCGGTTACGATCTCTCGCCGCGAATGGAATGGATACCAATTGTGACGTTCCTACAGGTGTCTGCCGACATGGCGGTCGCGGTAGACGTACCGGACGGGCACGGCCACGTCTATGTCAAAGACGTCGCCAACGCGTGGGCCGCCATCCTGCAGCCGCCCGGCTGGACACCCGAGAAGACGGAGAAGCTGCGACCGCTGCTGTCCAACGACGAGAACGCCTAGACCAAAACGCCTTCGGCCTTCAACGCGTGGTAGCCGCCGACAACGTCGGTGGCGCGATGCAGGCCCAAATCGACCAGCGAGGCGGCGGCCAGGCTGGAGGTGTAGCCCTCCGAGCACAGCACCACCCATTCCACATCGTCGCCAACGGCCTGCGGCAGCCGTGCATCACTGGTCGGGTCGCAACGCCACTCCAGCACGTTGCGCTCGATCACCAATGCGGCGGGTACGCCGCCCTCGCGCTCGCGTTGGGCCTGCGGGCGAATGTCGACCAATAATGCGCCCCGTTCCAGCGCATCGGGAACTTCGCTCGCCGAAAGCCTGCGCAGGCGTGTGCGGGCCTCGTCGAGTACCCGGTCGATTCGACTCATCATCCCTCCGGTGCGTGCGTGAGTTCGGTGCGCTTGCGTCGCAGTGTCTTTCGCTCAGTCACCTCGTAGTACGACATCGCCGTCAGCGGCGGCGAGTATGCGTGCACGCTGAGCGTCGGGGTGACAGGAGCCGACAGATCGTTTTCGGGGGTCCAGACAACGTCGTGCACCCAGCCCAACGGGAAACCCGCCTGATCGCCGGCCCGAAGGCGTCGGCGCCGCAACACCTCCCCATCCCAGCGCGTTTCACGCAGGGCGCCGGACACCACGGTCAACGCACCCAACGAGCCGCCGTGGTCGTGCAGTTCGGTCGAGCGATCAGGCACCCAGCTGATCAACCAGATGTCGAGCTCGTCGTCGCCGTGCAGACGGGTGAACCAGCGGTCACCGCTGGGCGGCCCTCCGACCGGCAGCAGGTGGTCGTAACGGCCCGAGAGCACATCGTCGGCATAGCTGTCGGTGGCGTGCAGCAGGTCAGGCAGCCGCAGGCGGGTCGGCGCGGATTCGGCGGGAACGGCAGACGGCAACACAGCGGGCTGTGCGGAAACCATGTTGAGCTCCAGAAAGGCGGGGACGGATCAAGGGGTCGGCGCGCACGCCTGACAACACTCTTGGGTCCTCACGGTCACCAGTGTCGCACCAGGTAGCGATCGGGCGGCGGCCGTCCACCGGCCATATCCAGATCTGGCGTCAACGGACCTGTTCAGCGTCCGATTGGGCCCGAAGCGACCTAGATTCACCGTGAGCAGAACTACCTCGACCACACCTGCTATAGCCCGAGTCCCATTTTTGGGACAACGTTGCTACGGCCCCGACAATTATTTGCGACATGCGTCAATTATTACGTCAATATTGCCATCGGCTCGAAGACCGACCACTTGGCTGCGACGGCATCCGCCGCATCCAAGTTGACCCCGCCCGCGATATCAGACTTTTTGCTTCCGCAATTTGCGGCGCGAGCTACCCCGGCCACCCGGGCGACGGGAACTCCGCGCCGCTCGCCACAAGCTGCTGGCGTCGCGGAGTAACTCCCGAGCACCGCCAGCTTCCGGCCGCCGCAGACCTGGCCGACGACACTGTTGATTCGTGACTCAACGTGACCACCGCCCGCCCGAGGTCGCATGCGGCACAGGTGTTTCCCTGGACTTTTCAGCCGGGTTGGGGACCGCCCGAGCGCGCCACCAGGAGCGTGAACCACGGCACGAGCTCGCGCGCCCACGCGGCTGTTCGCTTGCCATCGCAAGGTCAACCGGCCGAACCGATGTCTCGCCCCGGTAGCCACAGAACGAACCGCGGTGCGGACGTGGTTGCTGAGGGCCCACCGTATCAACCGCCTCTGAAGCAGCAGTGGAGGGGTCGGCAATCCGAATCTCTCGAAATTAATCGGTTCAATGGTGCGCATTCTCACTGCGATTGTGCTAATTATTGTTATTGCTCCATGGTTAGTTGCTGATTAGCTATGAAAGAGCGGGGACTGACTCACCGGTGAAGGGATTGCATCGATGACGACCAAGCACACCAAGGGTGCCAAAAAGGCACGGCGGGGCAAGAAGGCGCTGGTCACCGTGGCCGCCGTTACTGGTGGTGTGCTGGCTGCGGCCGGGGTGGGTGCCTTCGAACTGCTTGACAACGAGGCGGTCGCACCGACGCGCGCCGCGTCCGCGAACACTTTGGCGCTGGGCTTGGCGGCAGCTGTCGCACCAAGCCCCACACCAAACCCGCTGTTGGCGGCGGCCCAGCCGATCGTGGTTCCTGACACCGACGGCGGTCTCGGTGTCGGTGGCGGCGCCGCAGCAGCGGCCCCCGAGCCTGCAGCCGCTCCGCCCGCGGAGCCGGTCGTCGATGAGAACTCTTCCGATCCGCAGTGCGGTACCGCTCCCCTTATGGCTGAGGACTGCCTCACCCAGGCGTTCGCACCCGCGACCGCCTTTGCCGGCCAGGTCCTTGCGTTTGCCCCGCAGAATCTGGGGCTGCCCGCACAGACGGTCAGGGATTTCGATTCGGCGGTAAGGGGTTTCGGTTCGACGTTCTCCGGATTCGGTTCGGGATTCGCCGGTAACAACTCGCCGGCCGCGCAGCCGGCGGCGGCGGTCGGACCCTCAGCGTCACCGCCAGCGGCTCCGGCCGCACCTGCGGCCCCGGCACCGCCGGCGGTCCCGGCTGCGGCCCCGGCCCCGGCTCCGGCTCCAGCCCCGGCTGCCGCACCGGCTGCGGCCGCGGCTCCAGCTGCACCTGCGGCCCCGGCGGCGGCCCCGGCACCGCGCACGGGATTCGCATCCGGCAATTCGGCATTCGAGAGATGGGTCAAGGGGACCACCAAGGTCTTCATCAGCAACGGCGAGGAGCCGGGCGAGAACGGCGGCATACTGATCGGCCGCGGCGCTGACGGCGCTCCGGGCGAGGACGGCGGCAACGGCGGCCTGGTCCTGGGTCAAGGCGGCAACGGCGGCGCCGGTGTAGAGGGCGTCAACAACGGCCAGGGTGGCGACGGCGGTGGAGTCGGCCTGTTCGGCAACGGAGGCGCAGGCGGCGCAGGGGCCGATGCCACCGACCCCTCGGGCGTAGAAGGTCTCGCCGCGTCCGGTGAAAGCGGAGCTGTCTCTGCCGGCAACGGCGGCAACGGCGGCAATTCCGGCGGGATATTCGGCAACGCGGGTGACGGTGGCGCGGGCGGCAGCGCCAGCAGCCTCGGCGATGCACAGGGCGGCCAGGGCGGTGCCGGCGGCAGCAATATGTGGACCGGTTCCGGCGGCATCGGCGGAGCGGGCGGCGGCGCCACCAGCGACGCGGGCACTGCCACCGGCGGCACGGGCGGCGATGGCGGCAACACCGGCGGCCTGTTCGGATACGGCGGCGGCGGCGGTGCAGGCGGCGCGGCCGTAAGCAACACGGGTACCGCTACCGGCGGAACCGGCGGCAACGGCGGCGGTCTCGGAATCGAGGGCGACAGCGGCGACGGCGGACTCGGCGGCGCGGCCACAACCGGGACCGGCACCGCCAGCGGCGGAACCGGCGGCAACGGCGGCAGCAACATCTTCAACGGCACCTCGGGCAACGGCGGTGGCGGCGGTACCGCCGCAGCCACTGAGGGCACCGCCACCGGCGGGACCGGCGGCAACGCGGGCATCGGCGGCATCGACGGCCAAGGCGCCGACGGCGGAGCCGGCGGCAACGCAACAGTCGAGACCGGCACCGCCACAGGCGGCGACGGCGGCGCTGGTGGCGGCAGCGGCATGATGCAGGACGGCGGCAACGGCGGCGGCGGCGGCAGTGGCACCGCAGGCACGGGTACCGGCAAGGGCGGCAACGGCGGCACCGGCGGGAACACCAGCTGGGCCAACGGATATCAGGCCGGCACCGGCGGCACCGGCGGCACCGGTACCGCAACCACTGGGACCGGCTTCGGCGGCCACGGCGGCGCAGGCGGACACGATGGCGTCGGCGCAGCGGACGGTCAGGGCGGCGCAGGCGGCACCGGAACGGGATCCGCAGGCGGCACCAACGGCGGCTCTGGCTCGACCGGGTAATCCACTGGTCCGTGGGGTGGGCCTCTCAAGGGGGCCGACATGTTGCATAGATTGGGCGGCATGCGCAGGTACCCCCAGCGCGTCGCGCTGTGCGGTGCACTGCTGACACTCACTCTCGTGGGCTGTTCGTCGAACGAACAAAAGCCGGCGACGTCCACCCCGCCGCCGACGACGCCCACCAGCGAACTGCCGCCTCTGCCCGCCGAACCGGCGCAGCCAGGTGCCATCGGTGTCTCCCCCGGCGGCGTCACCACCAAGGTCGACGTGCCGTCAGACGCGACAGAATCGCAGTACGGGCAGGCCTGCCATGCCGCCAAGGTGTGGATGGACAGCCAACAAGGCGACCCGAAGACCCTCGTCGAGCCGTACCTCAAAGTGATCCAGGCACCTGACTTCACCGGGCCGGGGAACTTCAATACGCCGTGGGCCAACCTGACTCCGGCCCAGCAGGCCGGAGTCATCCTGGCGGTCAACGGCGCTGCCAACGGCGAGTGTGAGTAGCGCTGAACGCGCAAAATGGCGGTATGGCAGGCAACCGCGTGGCGCTGGCGCTCGGCAGCGGAGGCGCGCGCGGATACGCCCACATCGGCGTGATCGACGAACTGCACGACCGCGGCTACGAAATCGTCGGGATCGCGGGGTCATCGATGGGCGCGCTCGTCGGTGGTTTGCAAGCCGCGGGCAAGCTTGACGAATTCGCCGACTGGGCCAAATCGCTGACGCAACGCGCGGTGCTGCGGCTGCTGGACCCGTCCATCACCGCCGCCGGGGTGCTGCGGGCAGAGAAGATTCTTGACGCGGTCCGCGACATTCTCGGCGAGGTGACGATAGAGGACCTGCCAATTCCGTACACCGCCGTGTCCACCGACCTGCTTTCGGGGAAATCCGTTTGGCTGCAACGCGGCCCGGTCGACGCGGCGATCCGGGCGTCCATCGCGATCCCCGGCGTAATCACGCCGCATGTGTTCGACGGGAGACTGCTAGCCGACGGCGGCATCCTCGACCCATTGCCGATGGCACCGATCGCCGCCGTCAACGCCGATCTCACCATCGCGGTCAGCCTCTCTGGCAGCGAGGCGGGCGGCCGCTATGAGCCCACCGATACCGAGCCGCGGGCGACCACCGAATGGTTGAGCCGGATGTGGCGCAGCACCACCGCGTTGTTCGAGTCCAGCCGCTCCGTCGCGCTTCCAGATGAGCCTGACAGCGACGAGGAGCTCGTCGACGCGTCCCGAGAAGGCGTGGTGCCCAGATTGGGCAGCTTCGAGGTGATGAACCGCACCATCGACATCGCGCAGGCGGCGCTGGCGCGCCACACGTTGGCCGCCTATCCGCCCGACCTGTTGGTCGAGGTACCGCGCACCGCGTGCCGGAGCCTGGAGTTCCACCGGGCCGCTGAGGTCATCGACATCGGACGCGAGCTTGCCGCCACCGTGCTCGACGAACTCGAAAAGGCAACGCCCGAAAGCTGATTCAGGCTCCGAGGAAGTCGGTGACCGCGTTGGCGAGACGCCGGCCTTGCTCGCGACCAGCCAGTGCGGAAGGTCTGCGACAGGCGGGGTCGAGCGGGTTGGGTCCGAACGCTGCGATCGACTCGTCGTCGGCGAACACACCGAACGCCGCCCCGCCGAACGCGTCGACCTCTTCGGCAGCGCCGCCGCCGAACGGCGACGGTGCCGATCGGCCAGACGGCACCAGCACCACGGCGACGGCGCAGTCGTTCGCCAAAGCCATGTTGACGCTGCTTCCGACGCCGCCGTCCATGTAGCGGCGCTCCCCGATCGTCACCGGCGGCCACACTGCGGGCACGGCGCAGCTGGCGGCCACCGCATCGACAAGACCCACGCCCGAATTCCGGTCGAACATGACCAGCTCGCCGGTCTCGGTGTCGATCGCCGAGATCCGCAGCACCCGGTCCGGCCACTCGTGCGACGGCAGCCGTTGCGCGATCACGTTGCGCCGCACCGCTTCGGTGACCGTCTGCGTCGACAGCGCCACCGCGCCGATCGTTCGCAGCTTCTCGGCCGTCGTCGTGTCGGGTGTCAGCATCGCGGTGACGAAAAGCTCGGTGATCTCGTCGATGCCGACGTTCGCGTTGAGCTCGGTCGCCGACGTGCCCGTCTGCCGATCGAATAGGACGTCGAGCCCCAGCCCGCTGCCCAGTTGAGCCGCGACCGTCGAACCGGCCGAGGTGCCCACCACGACGTCGACATCCAGCAGCGCCTTGGCTGTCTCGGGAGCCTCGTCGGCGATGCCCCGCAGAATGCCGGTTTCCCACCCGATGCCCGCTAGGCCTCCACCGGCCAGCACCAACGCTCGTTTCGTTGCCACGCCAGCGAGTGTGCCAGCCCGCCGTTAGTGTCCATGCATGCGTACTCCCATGGTGCTGGTCGCCGCAGTCACCGGCGCACTGATCGGGTTGGCGCCCGGCGCACTGGCCGAGCCGCCAGCACCGCCGGCGCCGATCATCCCGCCGCCGGTTCAGCCCGCCAATATCGGCGATCTGAAATTCGCAGCGACGGACTACTACAACAGCGGCGCATATCTGACCGATCTGCAGCTGGCGGCCGCACCTGCCACCGCGTGGATCACCGAGGAGGCACCGCGGGTGGACCGGCCTGCGGTGGTGTTCGACATCGATGAGACCGCGCTGTCGAACTGGGAAGCCATCAAGGCCAACGACTTTGGCCGCGTCGGCGGCGGCCCGTGCGACGCGCTGCCGCACGGGCCGTGCGGTTTGCGTGCATGGGACAAGCGGGCGCAGTCGACGGTCATCCAGCCGACGATGGACGCGTTCACCGCCGCCAAGGACCGCGGGGCGGCGATCTTCTTCATCACCGGCCGCGGCGAGAGCCAGCGCGCGGCGACCGAGCGCAACCTACAGGCCGTCGGCTATACGGGTTACACGCAATTATTCATGGAACCGCATGGCGCCCATTACGTTTCGGCCGCCGATTTCAAGGCGCCACAGCGCGCCCAGATCGAGCAGCAGGGCTACACAATCATCGCCAATATCGGCGACCAGCCCTCCGACCTCGACGGCGGATACTCCGAACGGACCTACCTGTTGCCCAACCCGTTCTATCGGATCCCCTGATCACGCGCCCACGTTGACTACGTCAGCCCTGGCGCCGCCTTACCGCTGATCAGAGGGAGGTCGAGATAGGTCGCGATCCCCGGTTCGGCTGCACACACCGCGGGGATGGAGTTCACACAGTGCGCGGCGGTGCCGACGATGCCGTACTCCGGGCCCTCGCCGCCGATCGCGGATTGAAAGCCCTTGACCGACACGGTGATATCCGGATTGCCGCGGACCTCCATCTCGTAGCGCTGGCCCTCCGGGCCGAATGTCCATGCGGGATCCAGGTTTTCCTCACCCATCAACCAGTTCACCGTCACCTGTACGACGGGCTCACCGTCGACCAGCGCCTCCCAGTGGAACTTCCGGCCAGCGACCTGACCGGGTTCGATTGTTCCGATCGGCGAGTCGATGGGTGCGCTGGCGACCGCGATCTCTTGGGTTGCACGGACTTTCGGGTCGGAGTTGAAGCCGACCTTGTCGACGACCATCCGGACCGCCTGGATGAATCCGCCGTCGAGCAATTTCTGCATCGGCCCGGACAAGGCTCTATCGGGTGTCTCGCCGAACCCCATGACGTGTCGCACGACGTCGGGCGCTTCATAGGTACGCAGGTCGGAAAACTCCTCGGCGCGAACGAACGTCACCCCGGTCGACATGATCGACATCATCAGCGGAAACTTCTCGCTGATGCCGCCGGGTGCCATGCCGGTGCCGTGCAGCGTCGCGTTGCCCTCGAGGGCCGCCTCCCGAAGCGGGGCGCCCTGCCGTTCACTCGGATAGACCCAGCCCACCGGTGTCACGACGTTCTTGCCGGACCGCAATAGCGCCGCGACCTCGTCGGCGTCGGGTAACAGCGGCGAATACACCACCGCGTCGGCGTCGAGCGTGAGAATCTCGTCGACACTATTGGTTGCAATGACGCCGAGCGGTTCGGTGCCGATTATGTCGCCGACGTCCTTGCCCGCCTTGCCCTCGGAATGCACCCAACAGCCGACAAACTCGAGCTCAGGGTGTTCCAGCACGCCCTTGATGGCGGCGACGCCAACGCCTCCCGTTGCCCACTGCACGACCCGCAGGCCCATGTCATCTCCTCCGAAACTAGAACACGTTCTACTCCGGTCTACACCACAACACGGCGCGGACGGGTGACAATTGGCCCTGATGACCGAGAACAAGATCGGGTTCGGCGTACTGGGGCCACTGGAGATGACGGTCAACGGCGCGCCCGTGCCGTTGGGGACCCCGAAACAACGTGCGGTTCTGGCCGTGCTGGTAATGAACCGCAGCAGGCCGGTCGGCATCGACTCACTGATCACAGCGGCGTGGGAACAGTGGCCGCCACCGGAGGCGCGGGCCAGCCTGCACTCCTACATCTCGAACCTGCGCAAGCTGCTCGGCGACTCACGGGCGATGTTGGTCAACGCGCCACCGGGATATCGGCTCGCGGCTACGACACCGACTCCGACCTCGGCCGGTTCATCCTCGAGAAGAACGCGGGCGTGCAGCACGCCGCCGCGGGACACTTCGAGGAAGCCAGTCACCACCTGACGACCGCGCTTTCCGAATGGCGCGGAGCCGTGTTGGAGGACCTGCGCGACTTCGAGTTCGTCGAAGGGTTCGCCACGGCGCTGACCGAGGACAAGGTGGTAGCACACACCGCGCTGGCGGAGGTCGAAATCGCTTGCGGGCGTGGATATGCCGTGATCGGCGAACTCGAATCACTGACGGTCGAACACCCCTACCGCGAGCCGCTGTGGGCGCAGCTGATCATCGCCTACTACTTGAGCGACCGTCAGTCGGAGGCACTCGACGCATACCAGCGACTGAAGACCACCCTTGCCGACGATCTGGGTATCGACCCGGGCCAGACGTTGCGTGCTCTACACGAGCGCATCCTGCGCCAGGAGCCACTCGACGTGAAGAGGGCCGCGAGAACCACTGCGGTGCACTCCGTCCACGCCATCGATCTGCGCACTGCGGTCAACGCATCGTCCGCGCTCGCCAACCTGGTCTCGCCGAACGGTGAGGTTTACCGGCTCATGGCCGCCGCCACCCGGATCGGGCGGCTCAACGATAACGACCTCGTGCTCGACGACGTCAACGTCAGCCGCCACCACGCCGTCATCATCGACACCGGCACGAGTTTCGTGATCACCGACCTACGCTCCGCCAACGGAGTCCACGTGCGCGGCGAACGTATACGCGGCACCGCGACGTTGGTCAACGGCGACCGGGTCCGCATCTGTGATCACGAGTTCACGTTCGAGATCACGCCGCACGACACGTAGCGCGGCCGAAGGTCCGCTGAGCAGGCATTTTCGGCCTCCAAGGATTCGCCAAGAAAGTCTCAAGGCCGCTATCAGACTCTGATGTCAGCCCGGGAAGCGCCCGGAACAGACCGACATCACCAAGGAGTCCAATGTTCGCCTCGAATCGCATCACCAAGTTCGCCGGCACCGCGCTCGTCGCGGGCGCCCTTGGCCTTGCCGCCGTTGCCACCGCCGGCACCGCCGCGGCGCTCAGCTCGACGGATGACGCGTTCCTGACAGAGATCAGCGGCGAGGGTATCTCGTACGACACCCCGAAGGCTGCCATATCCAACGCGCACTACGTGTGCAGCGCCCTGGACGACGGCGCCGACCCGGTGGACCTCGGCCAAGAGATCCTGGACAACTCGGATCTGACCACCCATCAGGCCGCCGTCTTCGTGGTCGCCTCGGTGAACGTCTACTGCCCCGAGTACACCGGCTACTTCGAATAAACCCTTCCCTATGCGGGGGCCCCACTGCGGCGGCGGGCCCCCGCACCACCCCACGCGTTAGGGCATCTAGACAGTTCGCCCGCTTTGTGTTTCTGTCGATCGCAGGAACAGCGAAGGGACTCAATCAGATGCCAAACAAGGTTTTCGTCGTCGGGGTTGGGATGACGAAGTTCGAAAAGCCCGGTCGACGCGAGGGCTGGGACTACCCAGACATGGCGCGCGAATCCGGCACCAATGCACTCAAGGACGCGGGCATCGACTACTCAGCGGTTGAGCAGGGGTTCGTCGGCTACTGCTCGGGTGACTCGACGTCAGGGAACCGGGCGCTCTACGAACTGGGCATGACGGGTATCCCGATGGCTAACGTCAACAACAACTGTTCGACGGGTTCGACGGCGTTGTTCCTTGCGGCGCAGACGATTCGCGGCGGGCTTGCCGACTGCGCGATCGCGCTCGGTTTCGAGAAGATGCAGCCCGGCCCGCTGCAGGGCGGCGCCGAGGACCGCGAATCCCCACTGGGCAGGCACGTCAAGGCGTTGGCCGAGATAGACGAGTTCGCGTTCCCGGTCGCGCCGTGGATGTTCGGCGCCGCTGGACGCGAGCACATGAAGCAATATGGAACCACCGCAGAGCATTTCGCGAAGATCGGGTACAAGAACCACAAGCATTCGGTGAACAATCCGTATGCTCAGTTCCAGGAGGAGTACAGCCTCGAGGACATCCTGGCGGCCAAGATGATCTCCGATCCGCTGACCAAGCTGCAGTGCTCGCCGACATCGGACGGGTCGGGGGCGGCGATCTTGGCCAGCGAGGCGTTCGTCGATAAACACGGGCTGGCGGGCCAGGCCGTCGAGATCGTCGGTCAGGCGATGACCACCGACTTCGACAGCACCTTCGACGGCAGCGCCAAGAACATCATCGGCTATGACATGAATGTCCAAGCCGCACAGAAGGTTTACGACCAGTCCGGGCTCGGGCCGGCCGACTTCCAGGTGATCGAGCTGCACGACTGCTTCTCCGCCAACGAGCTGTTGCTGTATGAGGCACTGGGTCTGTGCGGTGAGGGCGAGGCCCCGAAGCTCATCGACAACAACGACACCACCTACGGCGGCCGGTGGGTGGTCAACCCGTCGGGCGGGCTGATCTCCAAGGGCCATCCGCTCGGTGCAACGGGCCTGGCGCAGTGTGCCGAGCTGACGTGGCAGCTGCGCGGCACCGCCGACAAGCGACAGGTGGACAACGTCACTGCCGCGCTTCAGCACAACATCGGGCTCGGTGGAGCGGCTGTCGTCACCGCGTACCAACGCGCCGAACGCTAGTCACTTCTCCTCGCGAGCAGACGCAGAAGTCCCGATTTTCCGGGCGTGTCGGGGCCTTTTGCGTCTGCTCGGCGCAACCCGGGAACGAATTCGGTCGCTATCGCGGTTGATGTGGAGGACTATTGACGTTAACGATGACGGGAGGTGCGGCCATGCGGACAAAGTTCATGCTTGCCGCCATGGTTGCAGGTGTGTGCGGAGCGATTGCCGCGCCTGCGGGCCTCGCGTTCGCCGAGGAATCGGCGCAACAGGTGATCAGCCGGCTGCAGAGCGAGGGCTACACGGTCAACATCGACCGTGTCGGCACCGCGCCGCTCAGCGATTGTGTGGTGACCGGCGTCCGGAACCCTCAGCAGGTCACCCAGTGGGTGCCGTACACGGGTCCCGGCAAGGACGGCGACCGCGTTCTGGTGCAGGTGGTTACGAGCCAGTCGATTTCAGTGTCGCTGGATTGCTCACGCTAGGCAGAAGAAGCGAATAGCGAAGGGCCCGGCCGGATCTCTCCGGCCGGGCCTCCTCACGTGTCAGCGGCTTGAGCAGTCCAGCGACACAGTGACAGTGCGGTCCACGATGACGGGAACGAAGTCGCGGTCGCCCCCGCGATTACGCCCACCGATCACAGGAACGATTTCGGTTCGCTCCCTTGGGTTTCGCACATTGGTGACCACGCAGTCCCTAAGCGGCGCGCTCCCGACGCGGTCGATCTTCACGTCGAAACCCTGGGCTTCCAACAGGCCGATGGTGGCGATGGCCGAATCGGCTGCCGAGGCGGTCCCTGCAGGGGCAAGGATCAGTCCGCAGGCCGCTGCGGCTAAGGCGATGAGTGTGAGCAGTGTGGCACGCATGGCGGGCCTCCGTTCTTTCCGTTTTGTCGATGTCACGCGGTTCAACGGGCGGAGGTCGCAGGAGGTTCAAAGGAATTTCAAAAACTTTCTCCAGGCAGAGAAAGACCCGGCCGCGGGGGGTTTCGGCCGGGTCTTTCCTTCGCGCGCCCTACGACGGCACAGGGACTCGCTCCTGTGCCGGCTCTTCGGCACGCGGGGTTGGATGATCATCGTCAACCATGGTGAGTTCGTCGAACGGGTCCTCTCCACCCAGAACGGCGTTCACTTTGTCGCGATCAATCGTCTTGGTCCAAGATCCGACCAGCACGGTCGCCACCGCATTACCGGAGAAGTTCGTGACCGCGCGGGCCTCGGACATGAACCGGTCGATACCGACGATCAGGCCGACACCGTCGAGCAGATCGGGACGGTGGCTCTGCAGGCCGCCTGCCAGGGTGGCCAGTCCGGCGCCGGTCACACCGGCCGCACCCTTGGACGCCACCATCATGAACACCAGCAGACCGATCTGCTGTCCGACCGACAGCGGGCTGCCCATCGCATCGGCGATGAACAACGACGCCATGGTCAGGTAGATCGCGGTGCCGTCCAGGTTGAAGGAGTAGCCGGTCGGGACCACCACGCCGACGGTGCTGCGGTCGACGCCCAGGTGCTCCATCTTCGCGATCAAGCGTGGCAGTGCCGACTCCGACGAGGAGGTCGAGAAGATCAGCAGGTACTCGCGGGCGAGGTAGCGCACCAGCTTGAAGATCGAGATGCCCGACACCGCGCGCAGCAGCGCACCCAGTACGCCGAACACGAACAGGATGCAGGTGACGTAGAACCCGAGCATCAGCGTCAGCAGCTGGGTTACCGCCGTCCAGCCGGTCTGACCGACGACGTTGGCGATCGCACCGAACGCACCGATTGGGGCCAGCCACAGGATCATCACGAGCACCTTGAAGACGAGCTTCTGCAGATACTCGATGCCGCGCAGGATCGGCTCGCCCACGGTGCCCATGCCCTGCAGGGCGAAGCCGACGAGTAGCGCGACGAACAGGGCCTGCAACACGCTGCCTGCGGTCAGTGACGAGAACAGGGTGTCCGGAATGATGCCTTGGACGAATTCCAGTAGCCCACCGGACTCGTGCGCCTTCTCGGCGAGTTCAGCGCCCTTGCCTGCCGCGCTCTCGGACAGGTGCATACCGCTTCCGGGGTGGATCAGATTGCCGACGACGAGGCCGATCGCAAGCGCGAAGGTCGACATCACCAGGAAGTAGATGAAGGCCAGGCCGCCGACCTTGCCGACAGTGGCGGCTTTACGCACCGACCCGATGCCCAGCACGATCGTGCAGAAAATCACCGGCGCGATCATCATCTTGATCAGGCTGACGAACATCGTGCCGAGAATGCCGACGCTCTTGCCGACCTCCGGGGCCACCAGGCCGACTCCGATCCCGACGAGCACCGCGACGATGACGGCGATGTAGAGCCAATGCGTGCGGTCGCGGCGGCGCGGCGGTGCCGGCGGCTCGGGCACCGGGGGCCTTTCCAGGGTTGCCATGGCTGTTCCTCCAAGTCGAAATCCAAATGTGGTCTGCAAGGATGTTCGGCGAGGACGTGAGCCAGGTCACGTTTTAGTTCATTACGTTCAGGAGGTGCGCCACGTGGCACAGGGCGTAGCGACCCCAGACGGCCGCGAGCTCACGTATCTCGAAGTCGGAGATCCGGAAGGTCCGCTCGTTCTCCACAACCACGGTGGGCCAAGTAGCCGACTCGAGGCGCGCCTGCTCGCGGATGCGGCCGCAAAGAATCGGTTGCGCCTCATCTGCATAGACCGGCCGGGGATGGGACAGTCCAGTCCCCAAAAGGCGCGCACCTACGCGGGTTGGGCCGACGACCTGGTGACGATTGCCGATGCGTTGGGGTACCAAGAATTCGGGGTGACGGGCTGGTCGGAAGGTGGCCCGTGGGCACTGGCTGCGGCTGCCTACATCGATCCCGTTCGCCTGCACCACGTCACCAGCATCGCGCCCGGAAGCTACGGGGCATTCGGCGACAACTGGGCAGCCGAATACCTCTCCAAAGCCGACGCGCTAGGCGGATCTCTCGCACTGCGTTTCAAACCCGGCTTCCGTCTCATGTACGCGGCCCTTGGCGTAACCGCAAAACGCTTCCCCGAGACCTTCGTCAAACAAGTGCGGAACGGCGTCAGTGATTACGACAAAGAGATCTTGCTTCGACCTGAGATCGGAACCGCCTTCGGTGAGGCATGCGCCGAATGCTTCGCTCACGGTTCCGGCGGGCTCGTCCGCGACGCTGAACTCCTCTATCGGAGTTGGCCTTTCGACGTGACGAAGATCGAACGCCGAGTCCACATGTGGCAGGGACTCGACGATCGACTCGTGCCCGATCCCATCAACAAGCAGGTGGCCGACCGGATGCCCGGTGCGGTGTGGCATTCAGTTGAGGGCGCCGGACATTTCGTCGCAGTCGGCGAAGCGGATGGGATCTTCCGGATCGCGGCCGAGGAGCTGGGCGCATCTTGACGCGCTCGCGGCCGTGGTCCCTCGCCACCCAGGCGATCGCCCTGCAGATCATGGTGATCGCGGTGGTGGTACTGGTCGGCAGCATGCTGGCGCTGTTCGACGCCAGCCGCGACGGCGACGCCGCGGCCCGCCAGCAAGTCATCAGCATCGCCACCGCGCTTGCGGATTCACCGTCGACAGCGGCCGCTATCGAATCCGGAAGGGCGACGGCGGTTTTGCAGCCCGTCACCGAGGCGGTGCGCACGAACACGCAGATCGCGTTCATCACGATCATGGCGCCCGACCGGACTCGATTCACCCACACGGACCCAAATCAAATCGGCGGGAAATACATCGGCACCATCGAGCCCGCGCTGCGCGGCGAGACGTTCACCGAGGTCTACACCGGCACGCTTGGACCGTCGATCCGGGCCGTGGCACCGGTGCGCAACGAGTCCGGCCGAATCGTCGGACTGGTGTCGGCGGGCATCCTGCAGCAGAGCCTCGCGGAGCGCTGGCGCTCGCAGGTCCCGACGATCGCCGCCGTCAGCCTGGCCGCGCTGGCCGTCGCATTGGTTGGGGTGTGGGCGATCCGGCGCAGGCTGCTGCGGCAGACGCATGGGCTGCGGCCCGACGAGCTGCGGGTGATGTACGAACACCACGACGCGATCCTGCATTCGGTGTCCGAGGGGCTGATCGTGGTGGACCGCAACGGCGTGGCGCTGGCCAACGATGAGGCCCGCAGGCTGCTCGCGCTGCCGCCCGGCCCGGTGGAGCGATCGGATCTGCCGGAATTCCTGCGCACGTACAACCCTGGAGCGCGCGACGAGTTGCATGTCACCGAGGACCGGGTATTGGTGGTGAACCGCTCCCCCGTGGAAGATGGGCCACGTGATTCTGAAGTGGTTACCATCCGTGACCGCACCGAACTACAAGGCGCGCTTGGCGAACTCAGTTCGCTGAAGGTGCTGACCGATACGTTGCGGTCGCAGGCGCACGAGGCGGCCAACAAGCTGCACACCATCGTCACGATGGTCGAGATGGGCCGCGCCGACGAAGCGGTCCAGTTCGCCACCAACGAGCTCGAGCTGTCACAACAACTGGTCGATCGGCTGTCCACCGCCGTCGGTGAGCCCGCGCTCGTCGCGCTGCTGCTTGGCAAGACCGCCCAGGCCGACGAACGCGGTATCGAGCTGACCGTCACCGAAGAGACGCACCTCCCGTCGAACGCGGACGGCGTCGCGCTGTCCGGCCAGGAGATGGTGACCGTGCTAGGCAACCTGATCGACAATGCGATGGACGCGTGCGACCGCGAAGACCCGTGGGTCGAGGTCACCGTGAGCCAGGACGACGGCACGTTGTTGATCCGGGTGGCCGACAGCGGGCCCGGCATGGACACCGCCACATTCGAGACGGCGATGCAGCGCGGCTACTCGACGAAGGGCGGCTCCGACCACCACGGGTTGGGGCTGGCGTTGGTGGCGCAGGTGGTCAAGCGCCACAACGGCACGCTGAGCGCCGACGTCAGCTACGGGTCTGTCGTGACGGTGACGGTGAAATCGTGATCAGTGTGTTGATCGTCGAGGACGAACCATTGATCGCCGAGGCGCATCGCACATATATCGGTCGGCTACAGGGGTTTTCGGTGGCGGCCGTCGCTCATACCGCTCGTGACGCGATGCGCGCCGCATCCGAGGCTGTGGCGACGGAAGCGCCAATCGACCTGGTGCTGCTCGACATTGGGCTGCCCGACGCGAGTGGGATCTCATTGGCGTCCGGCTTGTCGGGCCTGCGCCCCGCGCCGGACATCATCGCGATCACGTCGGAACGGGATCTGGAGATGGTGCGCGCAGCAGTCGGCCACGGCGCGTTGGCGTATCTGCTCAAGCCGTTCACCTTCGCCGCCTTCCGTGACCGCCTGGAGCGCTACCGCCGCTACCGCGACGCCCTGCCCGCCGGCACCGACGCGGCCAGTCAGGCCGAAGTCGACCGCGCACTGGCCGAACTGCGAGTGGCGGCAGATCGGTCCGCTGCGCCGAAGGGCGCGGCGCCGGCCACCAACGACGAGATCGCCCGCGCAGTACGGGATTCCGCCGACGGAATTACGGCCGATGAGGTCGCCAAGCAGGTCGGGGTGTCACGCGTGACGGCGTGGCGCTACCTCGAGCGGCTTGCCGACGAGGGCACGCTCACGCGACAGACCGACTACGGCAAGGCGGGGCGGCCGAAGACCCGCTACACCTGGGGCTAAGCGCGCACGCCCGCGACTGTGTGAATGCGCGATAACCGCCGCAGCGGCCAGGATCGCGAGGCCGCCAATCGCCTGTGCCGGCGATATACCCTCGCCAAGAACAATGGCAGCAAGCACCACAGTCGACACTGCCTCCAGTGTCATCACGACGGCCGTGTGGCTGGCCCCGATCCGCGACAATGCGGCGAAGGTCAGCACGAATGCGGCCGCTGTCACCGCGCCGTACGCGACGATCTGCAACAGATGACCACTCGGCACCTCCAGTGTGCCTCCGACGACACCACGCGCCAGCGATGAGCCTGCTGCGCCGACCGCCACCCAGCACGCGGTGGTCATCGCGTCAGTGCGCCGACGGACGTCGCGGCCGACGACAAGGTACAGCGCGTATGCCGTCGCCGCGGCGAATGCCAGCACAACGCCCGTCACAGAGATGGACACGTCGCGGCCGATCGCCACCACCACGGCTGTGCCGATGACGGACAGCACCAATGCGGTGATCGTCGCTGCGGTCAATTGTTCTCTGCGGCGGATGAATTCGATCACCGTGACGATCGCCGGATAGGCATAGAACAGCAGGATGCACGCCGCGGCACTGCCGTGGCCTAGCGACATGTAGAACAGTGTCGACTCCAGCGTGTAGCCGATCGCACCGAGCAGCACAATCGCCAACCACTCGCCGGCGCCGGGACGAATGGGTGCGCCCCGCACTCGCAGCAGCAGCGCGAGAATGGCTGCCGCAATGGCGAACCGGATGCCCAGCGCGCTCGCCGAGTCGACACCGGCACCCGCCAGCGCCCGCCCGATGACCGTGGCGATGCCGTAGGCGATCGCGCCGCAGGCGGCAAGGCCGACGCCAGCCACCCCTTTGCGGTCAGGCCGCGATGCGTTCATCGACCACATCGGTGATCGCCTCGGCGAAGCGGTCTCGCTCGTCGTGGCGGGGTGCGACGATGCGCAGCGCGTCGGGGCGCACGCCGTGTGCCGCGCCGAGGACGCGAACGCCGATGCCGTGCCGACGGAACACCTCGGCGACGTCATGCGAACGTTCGCAGAACGCAAACTGGAAGTGCACGTTCTTATTGGCGTACAGGTCGAGACCGGGCACGTTCGAGAGGATTTCGGCGAGCCGCGCGTTGTCGGCGTGCATCAGCGCCCGTGTGTGATCGCACCAGTCGAGATTGTTTACCGCGGCGCACGCAACGCGCACGTCGACTCCGGACAGGCCCCAGTTCTCCTGCAGACCGAAAAGGCATGCCAGTGGCTCGGATTCAGCACACCACGCGATTCCTGTGCGAGTAGCGGCGATCCCGTAGAACTTTGTCGTCGACCGCAATACGACGATGTTGGGCACGTCGCAGCCGATCACCGACCACCCCGCCGGGTCCGGCGTGAAGTCGATATAGGACTCGTCGACCACGAGCGTCGCAGCAGGATGTGCAGCGGCTACAGCGACCAGTCCACCGGGGTCGAGATGCGCACCGGTGGGGTTGTGCGGGTTCGAGATGATCACGACGCCAGCGGCATTCAGTGCGGAGTCGATCTGCTCGAGCGAAGGAATGCATTCGCCCGTTGGATTGAAGCCGCGGCCGGGAAATGCCTTCAGATAGTCCGTGTACGCAGGCATCGGCACCTGCACCGACGTGTGATCGAGCTCGCGGCACATCGCCCAGATGAACTCGCTTGCACCGCGACCGGCGATCATCGCCCCATCGCGCACACCGGTCGCGTCGCGGTACAGCTCTATGAGTTGCGGCGCAGCCTCGTATGGGTGAAGCAGGATGTCGGCGGGTTCGATCGCGTGCAGTGCGGTGATCGCTGCAGGCGCTGGCCCGTAGCGGTTGACGCACGTACTGAGGTCCATGTTGACCCCGCGACTGGGATCGCCTCCCTGAGCACCGAAGTCGAGCATGGCCTTCTCCTTGGTCTGCGCACGTACATTGATTGCGCAAGAGTGACCGTATGAAGAATGACCGCGCCGCCAC
The DNA here is from genome assembly GCA_963766465.1 of uncultured Actinomycetota bacterium. GTDB lineage: Bacteria > Actinomycetota > Actinomycetes > Mycobacteriales > Mycobacteriaceae > Mycobacterium. The sequence continues at coordinate 170,840 of CAVXZT010000001.1, read as the reverse complement.
ACGCGTAGTTCGCTACTTGTTTGTCTGCGTGTAACAACGCAGGTGCCGGCTCTAGGCCGTCGCGGACACCAGTTCGCGCAGCTCAGGCAGCACGATGGGGTCGGTGGCGACGAACTGCGAGTACATCAGCGGCAGCGTCGAGGCGATGGAGAACGCACTTACATCGCCGGCGTAATCGGCAACATAAAGCCGATCGCCATCGAAATTCACTGCGACACAAGACGGCCGAGCGTCGACCGTGACCGTGTTGACGACCTCGTGGCTCAGCGTGCACAGCACCGCGACGTGGTCGTAGTCGACGATGTAGGCGCGGGCCTTGTCTGGACTGAGCATCATCTGCGTCGGGGCGCCGATGCCGAGCTCGACGGTGTCGGTGATCCGGTTGGTCGACATGTCGATGACATTGACGACGCCGCCGCGGTCCCGGTCTGACGTGAGGACGTAGGCGGTGTCATCGGCGAAGGCGAGGTCACGGATCGGCGAGCCGACCCACACTTTGCGGTCGACGCGCGCCGTTTCGGCGTTGACGACGACGAGCTGGCTGCCGCGGGCATCGGTGGTTGCCACGTAGAGACGCTTACCGGTGGCGTCGACCGCGATGGCGTCGATACCGATGCCTGCGCCGGTGGCGATGTCGATGGTGCCGACTCGCTCGGCCGTGATGTCGATGACCGCGACGTCGACATGGTCGCGCCCGTTCCTGCCTGCGTAAACGCGCTTACCGTCCGGGCTGACTGCCAGCGCACTGACGCCGAACGCCAGCGGGTACGTCGCGAGGACAGTCCTGGTGTTCGTATCGATCACCGAAACGGCGTCGTGGCTCGCGGACGAAGTGCTGACATACGCGCGGTCATCGGAGATGACAGCCGCGAACGGCTCACCGGGGACCCCGATGATGTCCTCAACCGCCAGCGTCTCGGGGTTGAGAAACGAAACGCTGTCGTCCCCGTAGTTGGTGACGACGATGGCGGAGCCGACGGCGATGTCGCCGATCGGGCCACGACGGCCCGCGACGGTGCCAACGCGGGTGGCATCGGGATCCACATGCGCCTCGTCATTCACATGAGGATCAGGAGTGCCCTCACGCATCAAAAAGTTAGCCATCTTCATCGGGTACCTCCGCCGGTATGGGGTGCACCGGCTCTAGATTCCAGGTCTATCTGCACCTATTCGGCGCGATCTCGGTCGAGTCTAGCGACGGAAACTCGTGTTACGAGCGCGTGACTTCGCAAATCGGCGCGAATTCGGCGAAACCTCTCAGGCAGCGCTTAAGAAACTCTTCGTTATGCAGTTGTTATGTTGGTGTGGCAACCCAATTTGCCTTGTTTACGTGCCCATTTGACTGCCTGGCAATCGGTTCAAGATCGATCGTCGCCGACCATGAAATTCCCGATTCTTATCTTTCACGGGCGAAAGTGAGCGGCAGATCACACCCGACACGACAGCAAACTTCGCGCCTCGCATCACCTGCGGCGTCGGTGCGGTCGACAACCACACCGCGGCTCCCACTCCAGACAGCCGATGATCGAGGCATTGTTAGCTGGATCACAGACATTCATCCGCCGTCAATCGGCACAGTCGCTTCAGCGCGACCAGCCCCTCCGGCGTGCCCGGCCAGTGCTTGTCCAAGGCGTCGGGCCCCGCACGCCGCGTCGCCGAGCGCAGCACCAGCGCGACGACGATCGCGTCGTCGGCATAGCCGAGCACCGGAACAAAGTCAGGAATCAGATCGATCGGCAGCGCGAGATACACGAGCAGTAGTGCGAGACGGATCCTGACGCCGCGCGGTGTGTCGGGATCGGTGGCCAGGCGTTTGATCAGTCGGATCAGGTCGGGAAGGAGCCGCAGAGCCTCCTTTACGTCGTACTCGCCGGGTTTCGTCAGCCACAGAGCAGCCACCAGAATTGCCCAGATCAGGACGAGTCCGCCGACGATGCCGAGCGCAATCACCCACCAGTCGGACGACATCACCCAATGATCAGGCACAGGCGCTGCTTCCAATGCCGCGATTTCTGCCCCAGGGTTGTTGATCAACCAAAATCACGACCCTGGCGCAGAAATCGAGGAGTATCCGGTGCCGTTAACGGCCTACGGGGCGCCTGTCGAGCCTGTCGCGACGATCTGTACCGCGCGGTCGACAGCGGTGACCCCGTTGAAGTCAGGCCAATCGTTGTAGTGGATGTGCGGATTGCGGATGAGGAAGTCGCCGACGACGATCGACGTCTGAATCAACTTCGCGATGGTCTCAGGCGTGTTGGCGAGGTTGAGCAGGGCAAGGAACTCGTTGCTCTGGATCAAGGTGAAGATCTTCAGCGCGAACGGCAGATCGAGCTCGAGCGGGGTGAGCGCCTCGTAGCCGAGATGCAGGAGCGTGTCGTCGGTCGCCGTCGCATACATGTCGCCGCCCAGGACGAAATCATAAGTGCGCGAACGGAACTGCTCTGGAGTGTAGACGCGCGAGATGCCTGATCCCGGCGGGTTGTTTCCGAGCAGTGTCGGGCCCGGCGGGCGGCAGGGGCTGCCGAACGTGATCACCTTGAGCAGGTCGCCTGCGCGGTGCGCCAGCGGCTGACCGGGCAGCATCAGCCGCAGCGTGCGCACCACGACCTCGGCGCCCTGGCTGTAGCCGCAGAGATAGAACTGCCCGGCGTTCATCAAAATCAGCCGCATCAGTTCGGCGACCCCCTGCGCAACAGATTCGTTGTAGCTCAGGAACGGGTTCGGGAACAGGAATCCCGCCGCGGGATATCCGACCGGCTGGTTGCGGACCAAGCCCATCTGTTCGACGCGCCAGCCGACATCGAACGGCGGCCCCTGGAACGGTGTGGCCCAGGTGCCGGAGGCGCAGTAGAAGAACGGCCGATCGGTGGGCAGCGGCGGGGGTTGGTCGAAGTTCAGTCCGAGCCGCCCCAGGGTCCTGGGACCGGCGATGCCGTCGACGACGAGGCCTGCGCGGCGCTGGAATTCTCGGACGACCGCGGTGGTGCGCGGCCCGTAGTCGCCGTCGACCACGAGATTGGAGTAGAGCGGATAATCGCGATTCAGCCGGGCCTGCAGCAGCCGGACAAGATCGTTGCTGTCGCCGGGCCTTAAGACAACTGCCATGAGATCGACGCTACGCCGAATCCCGTTCAGCTGTAAGGGAATTGGCACTCGAACGATTGAGCAACCCGACCCGGTTTCGCCGTACGGCGTTACCGTCGCGCTTTAGTGATGCCCGTCGATCTGTGCGAACTTTGTTAGTCCGCGGTGGGCACAGGCCTAAGACTTGCGGCGGGCTGCGCCAACCGCGATGGCGATGCCGATCAACGCCACGATCGGACCGATGATGGACCAGGTGGTGGTGTTGCTCATGGGGCTACCGCCGACGACGCCGAAGCCCTGCAGAGCCCACAGTGAACCGAACAATGCAACGACAACACCGACTATTACGAGAGCAATGCGCATGCCTTCACTGTATGCCGACGGCATGCACTGACGCGTTCGCGCTCGCCAAGGACGACCCTGGCAAGTTTGCTCATTTTCCCTGCATAAGCCCCATTTCAGTGAAACGATCGTCTGACGCCTGGGGGGGTCAGGCCTGGGGGGAGGCTGCTGCAGCGATGAGTTCCGGGGCTTCGACCGCCTCGGCGCTCCTGTCGGTGAACAACCTGGAGGTCGTCTACGACGACGTGATCCAGGTGCTCAGGGGCGTCAGCCTCACCGTGCCAGAAGGAAAAATCGTCGCCCTGCTCGGCGCCAATGGGGCAGGCAAGACCACGCTGCTGCTCGCCATGACCGGACTCCTCGACGTCAACGACGGCGAGATCACCAAGGGCTCAGTCGTTTTCGATCAGCAAGAAATCCACCACCGCCCGCCGACCAAGATCGTTGCGATGGGCATCAAACAGGTCATGGAGGGGCGCCGGATCTTCGCCGAATTGACCGTCGAGGAGAACCTGAGGATCGGCGGGCACGTGGCGCCCAAACAGCTATCCGAGAATCTGGAGCGGGTGTACGGCCTGTTTCCCGTGCTCGCGCAGCGTGGCAAGCGCACGGCCGGCTACCTGTCCGGCGGCGAGCAGCAGATGCTCGCGATGGGCAGGGCATTGATGTCGCGGCCCCGCTGCCTGCTGCTCGACGAGCCGAGCCTCGGCTTGGCGCCCATGATCGCGCAGCAGATCCGGGACCTGATCGTGGAGATCAACGCGAGCGGAACGACCGTGCTTCTAGTTGAGCAGAACGCCGCCATGGCACTGGCCATCGCCGACCACGGCTACGTGATGGAAAACGGCAAGATCGTAATGGACAAACCGGCGGCCGAGCTGCTGGAGGACGAAGACGTGCGCGAGTTCTACCTCGGACTGGGCGCCGAGGGCGCGGCCAAATCCTTCCGCGACGTCAAGCACTACAAGCGGCGCAAGAGGTGGCTGTCTTGACCGCAACCGCCGAGCGCGCCGCCCCCCAGCCCGAGATCGAGACGCCGGTGCTGGAATTCGACGGGGTCGAGTTGTCTTTCGCGGGCGTGAAGGCGATCGACGGGGTGTCGTTCACGGTCGGTGGCAGCGAGCTGTTCGCGATCATCGGCCCCAACGGCGCGGGCAAGACCTCGATCTTCAACGTGCTGTCCGGGGTGTATCGCCCGCAATCCGGCCGAGTTACGTTCGCGCGCACCGATCTGATCGGCAAGCGTCCAGATGAGATCGCCGAGCTCGGGATCGCCCGCACATTCCAGAACATCGAGCTGTTCGCCAACCTGACCGTGCTCGACAACCTGATGCTCGGCCGCCACCATCACAACACCTATGGAGTGCTGTCCTCGTTCGTCTGGCTTGGCAAGGCGCGCCGGTGCGAGCTGCTCAACCGCGCAGCGGTCGAGGACATCATCGACTTCCTCGAGCTGGAGCAGTGGCGACGGTTCCCCGTCGGCCAATTGCCCTACGGCGTGCAGAAGCGCGTCGAGCTCGGACGCGCACTCGCCATGGGGCCCAAGCTCCTGCTGCTGGACGAGCCGGTGGCCGGGATGAACCTCGAAGAGACCGAGGATATGGCCCGCTTCATCCTCGACGTGTGCGACGAGCTGCGCATCCCGATCATCATGGTCGAACACGACATGGGCCTGGTGATGGACCTCGCCGACAGGGTGCTGGTGGTGGACTTCGGCAAGCCGATCTGTATCGGCACACCACGGGAAGTGTCCACCAACCCTGACGTCATCAGGGCGTATCTAGGCCAGGAGCACCGAACTGCCGGGAGCGCAGAATGACCGCTGTCGCTCAACAGATCAGCACGAAAGTCACCACCGTGGCTAGCCGGGTCCGCGATCGAGGACGCGAGATGCCGGATCGGATTGCGTTACGGGAGAAGGACTTCGGTATCTGGCAGGAGGTCAGCTGGGCCGACTACTGGGACAAGGCTGAGCTTGTCGGGCACGGCTTGCTGGCTCTGGGCATCGAGCCTGGCGACCGGGTCGCGGTGCATTCGGAGAACCGCCGCGAGTGGCTGTACTCCGACATAGGCGCAATCTCGGTGCGGGCCACCACAGTTGGCCTGTACCCGACGAATCCCCCTGCCGAGGTCGCCTACTTACTTTCGCACTCTGGCGCCAGGGTGTTGATCGCCGAGGATCAGGAGCAGGTCGACAAGGCATTGGAAGTGCTTGACCAACTGCCCGAGCTAGAGAAGATCATCTACCTCGAGCCGCGTGGGATCCGCTATCGCTACACCGACCCGAAGCTGTTGTCCTGGGATGACTTCCTCGCCCTTGGCGCCAGGCACCGGGAGTCCGATCCTGACGCGGTGGACCGCCGGATGGCCGAAGCTACCGAGGCCGATGTGATGACTCTCGTCTACACCTCGGGCACCACCGGGCCACCCAAGGGGGCCATGCTTGCCGTCTCCAACGTGGAGTTCTGCATCAAGGTGCTCGTCGAGGGCGGCGGGTTCGCCTCTCCCCCGCCGTCCCCTTCGGACGTCATACTGTCCTATCTGCCGCTGTGCCATGTCGCGGAGCGAGTGTTCACCACCTGGTTCTCCGCAAGCGCCGGCATTCAGGTGCATTTCGCCGAGTCGATCGAGACCGTGCAGGCCAATCTCCACGAGGTACAGCCGACGATTTTGTTTGGCGTGCCACGCATCTGGGAGAAGGTACTGGCCGGCGTGCAGATCAGGGTCGACCAGGCGACCTGGCTCAAGCGTGTGTTCAGTCGGTTCTGGCTGCGGGTGGCAGACGGTATCGCCGAGACGCTGATTCGCACCGGAGGCCGCCACACCATCGGTACACGGCTGCGCTACGCCATCGGTTGGGTCTTCTACTACCGGGCGCTACAGGACCGGATCGGCGTGCGTAAGGTCCGCCACGCGACGTCGGGTGCCGCCCCGATCGCGCCAGAAGTGTTGCGGTTCTTCATGGGTATCGGGGTGCCGATGCACGAGGTGTACGGCATGAGCGAGAACACCGCGATTGCCACCGCCAACCAGCCGGGCCGGGTGAAGCTCGGCACGGTCGGCGAGCCGCACGCGGGCATCGAGCTGCGCATCGACGAGGCCACCGGGGAGATCCTCACCAAACATCCGGGAACCTTCGCCGGCTACTGGAAGAACCCGGAGGCAACCGCCCAAACCATCGATGCCGACGGCTGGCTTCACACGGGTGACGTCGGCGAGTGGGTGGACGGCACTTATCTCAAGATCACCGACCGGATGAAGGACATCATCATCACCGCGGGCGGCAAGAACGTGTCGCCCTCGGAGGTCGAGAACGCGCTCAAGGCCTCGCCATACATCAAGGAGGCCATCGTGATCGGCGATGCGCGGCCGTATCTCACCGCGTTGATCGGGATCGAGTTCGACACCGTTGGCCACTGGGCGCAGACGCGCAAGCTGCCCTACACCACATATCGCGACCTCAGCGAGAAGGAGGAGGTGCGCGCGCTCGTCCAGTCCATCGTCGACGGAGTGAACGGGCGGTTCGCCAGGGTCGAGCAGGTCAAGAAGTTCTGCATGTTGACCAAGGAGTTGGACCACGAGGACGGTGAGCTGACCGCCACCCAGAAGGTGAAACGCAAGGCCATCGCGACGATGTTCGAAGGCCAAGTCGAGGGCATGTACCGATGACCGAACTGGTGCAGTGTCTGGTGCGCGGGCTTGGCGACGGCTCGGTGTATGCGCTGCTGGCGTTCGGCTTCGTGATCATCTTCAAGTCGATGGGCGTGATCAGCTTCGCCCAGCCGGCGTTGATGCTGTCGGGTGCGGTGCTGGTGACCTATCTGGTCACGACGGTGAACTTCTACCTGGCAGTGGTGCTGGCCGCCGCTGCGGTGGCGCTGCTCGCGGTCGGTGTTGAGCGGACCGTGCTGCGGCCGATGATCGGAAAGCCTGTATTCGTGATCTCGATCATCACGTTGGGCGTCGACATCGTGATCAGGGTGGTGGTCAACGCCTACATAGGTTTGGACGTGCGGCAGGTGGCCGCCCCGTGGGGTCTGTCCACGACACGCCTGCTTGGCGTTGAGGTGCAGCAGCGGCACCTGATCATGTTCGTCACCACCATGGTGCTGGTCGCCATCTTGTTCGCCTTCTTCCGCTACTCGCGCATGGGCCTGGCAATGCGCGCCGTCGCGTTCGATCAGGAAGTGGCGCTGGCCCAAGGGGTTTCGGTGGGCTTCGTGTTCGCGCTGTCGTGGGCGATCGCCGGTGCGCTCGCCACCATCGCCGGGGTGTTCGTGTCCACCGGCGCCGGGGTCGACCAGCAGTTGTGGATCATCGCGCTGAAGGCACTGCCGGTGATCATCCTCGGCGGTCTCGACTCGCTTGGCGGCGCGGTGATTGCCGGGCTGGCGATCGGCGTGGTCGAATCGCTGGTCGCCACCTACGGGGTGGACATCGCACCGTGGCTGGGCGGTGAGTTCTCACTTGTCACACCGTATTTGGTGATGATGGTGGTACTGCTGGTGCGGCCGTACGGGTTGTTCGGCACGCGCGAGGTTATCCGCATATGACCTCATCGTTGCGCACCAGGTTCGGCAGGCCGGAGTTGTACACGTCCTACAGCCAGGACATGGCCCTGCTGAACACCACGCCGAAGAAGGCGTTCCTCGCCGGGGTGCTCGTGGTCGCACTGGCGATGACGTTCTCGGTCGATGACGGCCTATTGCAGCTGCTGGCCACCGGGTGCGCGCTGGCGATCGGGGCGATCGGGCTGAACATCGTCACCGGCTACGCCGGCCAGGTGTCGCTGGGCCACGCCTTCTTCGTGGCCATCGGCGCGTATACCGCCGCGGTGCTGTCCGGCGACCCGAGTGGGCGGGTGCTCGGCTTTGGGATTACCGAGGTGCCCATCTGGCTGCTGGCCGCCGGTGCGATGTCCGCGCTTGCCGGTGCGCTCGTTGCACCGCTCGCCGTGCGTCTACGTGGGCTGTATCTGGCCATTGTCACGCTCGGCCTTGTCTTCATCGGGCAGTTCGTGTTTCGCGAGTGGACGGCGATGGCCGGCCCCCCTGACATCGGTCGACCCGCGCCGGTGGCCACCCTGTTCGGCACGCGCATCGATGTCGATGGCCCATCGCTGACCCGCGTCCAGCACCTGTACCTGCTCATGCTGGTTCTGCTGGTGATCTTCGCGCTGCTCGCACGCAACCTCGCCCGGTCGCGCACCGGCCGGGCGTTCGCGGCGATCCGGGACCGCGACATCGCCGCCGCAGTGATCGGCGTGAACCTGACCCGGTACAAAGTCATCGCGTTCGCGGTCTCCTCGTTCTACGCAGGGGTCGCAGGCGCGCTGCTGTACGTCATCCCGCAGACGTTCACCGCGGGCAACTTCAGCCTGCTGATGTCCGTGCAGTTCATCGCCATGATCCTGATCGGCGGCGTCGCAACGATTTCCGGGTCGATCATGGGCGCGATGTTCATCACGCTGTTGCCACGCATCACCTCCGAGCTGCCTGCCGTGCTTCCGTTCATCAGCACCAACGCAACCGGCGGAGGGATCACCGTCGTGCAAGTCGAATCGATCCTGTACGGGCTACTGATCATCGGGTTCCTGCTATTCGAACCCAGAGGCTTGTTCGGCATATGGATTCGTATCCGCAATTACTGGAAGGCATGGCCGTTCTCGTACTGAGAGCGACCGGAAAGTGAGACATCCCATGACCATTCGACGAAGCATGGTCGCGGCGCTCGCCGTGCCACTGGCCATCGCCTTGGCGATCCCCGGCTGCCGCTCCCAGGAGTCCTCCGCTCCCCAAACCGGGAAGGAGGGCATCAAGGTCGACTTCGGAGTCGCCAGCGATCCGTGCCCGCAAGCGGTCGATACCAGCAAGGGGTGCATCTACCTTGGCACGATCTCCGACCTCACCGAGGGTCCCTTCAAGGCACTCGCGGTGCCAATCACGGACGCGCAGAAGGCCTTCTGGGGGCGGGTGAACCAGCAGGGTGGCATCGGCGGCTACGAGATCGACGTGACCACCTATGTCAAGGACAACAAGTACAACCCGCAGATCCACAATCAGGTCTACCAAGAGATCAAGCCCCACATCCTGGCGCTCGCCCAAACCCTCGGGTCGCCGCAGACCGCGGCCATCCTGCCGGACCTGAAGGCAAGCAACATCGTCGCGGTTCCGGCCTCGTGGACATCTTTGTGGGCCTTCGAGGACGTGGTGCTCGAGTCGGGCACGAACTACTGCATCGAGTCGATGAATTCGGTTGACTACGCCGCCGACAAGCTGGGCGCCAAGAGCATCATGGCGGTGCACCTCGCCGGTGACTACGGTGACGATGCCGCAGCAGGCGCCAAAGTTGCGGCAGAAAAGCGTGGGCTGACGTTCACCGACGTGAAAACCGCTACCGGTCAGGATAATCAGGCGGGCGCAATCGATGCGATTGTCAGCGGCAACCCCGATGTGGTGATCCTCACGAACGGCCCTACCGATGCTGCCGTGATTGTCGGTCAGGCAAGCGCACGCGGGTACAAGGGCAAGTTCATCGGCACCAACCCGACCTGGAACCCCGGCCTGCTGAAGGGTCCTGCCGCGGCCGCGGTCATGTCGCAATACCTGCGGTCCTCGCCGTTGAAACCATACGGAGCAAACACCCCCGGATACGAGGCGATGCGAGCAGCGCTGGGCAATGTGTCGCAGCCCAACGAGGGGCACGTTGCGGGCTGGGTGCTGTCGTACCCGCTCAAGGCGGCTCTGCAGAAGGCCGTGGAGAACAAGGATCTCACCCGCGCCGGGCTCCTGTCCGCGGTGAACTCACTGACATCCGTGGACTACGAGGGAATGCTCCCCGAGGGTGCAGGCAATTACAGCGGCACGCCGAACGAGGATGTGTTCAGGCAGAGCGAGATCCACAAACCCGACGAGGCCGCGACATCCGGAGTCAGCGAGGTCGAGCCATTCTTCACTGGTCCGACCGCAAAGGACTACAAGCTCGAAAAGCCCTGCTACCAGTAGAACCGCTATACCTTGGTCAGGTCTGTGCGCATCAGCCTCACCTGGTAATCGTTCCAGGTGGACAGGTTCCAGTAGAGGTACTTCCCGTCAGCCGTGGGGAGGTTGGTCGTGCCGGACCATGGATGGATCATCGGTGCGTACAGACCGGGCACCTTCGCCGATGTCACTAAGGTTGTTGGCGCCGACCACGTTCCCTGCGGCGTAGTCGATGTCCGCATCACGACGTTGTTGGACTTGTCGCCGTAAAGCATGACGTACTTCTTCAGGTACGGGTTGTACTGCACCGACATTTCGCTGACGCTCGGGTATGTCGTCGTCGCGCCAAAACCGAAGAACCCACTGGTCCTCGTACCCGGCAAGATCGGCTTTGCGGCCGAAGGTTTATTGGATATCCACGACGTCCCGTCCCAGTACTGGTACTTGGTCTGGTCCATTATCTGCATCTGGTTGACCCGCGACACATAGACCGTGCCGCCTCGTCCGGACGGAGTTCCATACGAATAGACCCAGCCCGCGGTGGCGTCCGGTGAGCCCGCCGGCGGCTTGACGAAGGCGCCCTGCTGGAAATTCTGGTTACCGGAGACATACGGCACGATCGATCGCCCCGCTGCGGCCGTGCGGATCGACGACGACGGCACTAGCTCAGATCTCCAGTTCTGGCCGTTGTCATCGGAATACGCGATGCCCGAGTAGTTCGTCGTCCACCGGCCAGGCGTATCCCATGACCTCACGGCCATGAAGTTCATGTACTGCCGCGTCCCTCCGTTCGGCCCCGCACCCGGGACCGAGATCGCGGCCGTGGGGATGATCGTCACCTCAGGCCCAACGCCGTATCGGGGATGACCGAGGATCTCTCGCGCGAAGTTCGGGTCGCTCATCGGTGAGCCGCTGTACTTGCCGGGGTCATGCGGTATGCCAGCCGGCACATACAACCCGTTGGACAGCGTGGTGTCCGAACTGCGGAACAGGGTGTTCATCCGCCAGATCCCGGAGCGTACGGGAGTTCTGTTACTGAAGGTATCGCCGAATGCGATCAACACCTGATGCTCGTTTACCGCGGTGGTCGGATCATCCGGAATTCCGTTGTCCCACATGATCCCGAGATCGGTGCCGCCAATGCCGAAGCGATTCTGCGTGTCATTCAGATTGCCCGCGCCGGTGACGAATTCAATGAAATGCGTGTTGGTACTGATGACTACGGGTGTCCTCGTCGTCCCCGGTTCCGCTGGCACCGCAGCGGCGAGCGCCAAGGCTGCAACCGGGGTACCGCTTGTGGTGGCGGTCCTGCTGGCGACGGCGAACGACTGGACGGTTTCACGCCGCCACCCCAACGCGAGCAGCGCCATTGCGAACGGCGACTCGGCAGGGACGCCAGGAATGCTGGACGCCAATGCGCCGAGCCCGAAGGCGGACAACAGACTGACCACCAACCGCGGGGGCGTCAGCCGCACGGTGGGGGGTGCAGACGCTGTCAACATGACGACGCGTGGGGCCTCCTCCACCGTCGTGATCGAAGCGGCAGGCGCAAGATCCGTCGACGCGAGAGAGAAAGCAATGCGCTGCAGGGGCGCGTCCGCCGGCTCGTCGATCGTCGTGTCGGCGATGTCGTCGACACTTGTCACCTCGACAGCCGACTTCGGTGCCGCGACACGGCTAGCCGACGGCTCCGTCGACTTCTTCGCGACCCGGTCGCTCGATTTCTTGTCGATGCTGACGTCGTCGTTGTCCGGCGACGGGGCATCCGCTTCGGCAGCGTCAGGCGAGACGACCTCGACTTCCTCTTCGGCGTCGGAAGCCGTCTCAGGCTCGGCCTCTTGACCGTCTTGGTCGCCGTCTGCGTTCTTCACCTCATCCGGTTCTGCGGGCTTGGTCTTAGGTGCCGACGTTGGCTTCGATGTTGGGGGCGACGCCTCAGGAGTTTCTGAGTCGGTGGTCGACGGACCCGACACCGCACCTGCAACCGCACCGGAGTCCGATTTTGCTGACTCCGCAGATTTCGATGTCGACGAATCCGATTCGGTCGGGCTCGCCCAGGCAACCCCATGGCCGGTAGCTACCGCAGCTCCCACCCCCAGGGCCACCGCCAAACCGCCGACGCGACCCACATAAGCCGATGCACGCATTATTCCCTCTACATTCATGCATCCCCGACTTGGGACAACTGTCCCATCGACAACGAATTTTCGTGCGAAAACAGCAACGAAAGTTCGGCCAAAAGTTTTCTTCGGTCGATTGCGCACCGTTGGCTAGCAATTGATCTTCATCCGCGGCACTCTGCGGTTCGCCATCATGGAGGCATGAGCACCACATCCCAGCGGCCTGCACCCGACTATCCCCAGATGGCGGCTGTGCGCGGACGCATCGAACCGGCGCCGCGGCGGGTCCGCGGCTTCCTCGGCCAACAGTTGGTTTTCGACACGACGTCGGCTCGGTACGTATGGGAGGTGCCCTACTACCCGCAGTACTACATCCCGCGCGCCGACGTCCAAGCCGAGTTCCTGCGGGACGAGAACCACGCGCAGAAGGTGCAACTCGGCCCGTCAAGGACATTCGCATTGGTCGGCGGCGGGCAGACCTACAAGTCGGCCGCGCGGGTGTTCGACGACGGTGACGGCCCCGTCGCGGGCTTGGTGCGCTTCGACTGGGATCCGTTGACCTGGTTCGAGGAAGACGAGCCGATCTACGGACACCCTCGCAACCCGTACGTCCGCGTCGATGCCCTGCGCTCGCACCGCCGCGTCACCGTCGAGCTCGACGGTGTGCTGCTCGCCGACACTCACAGTCCCGTGTTGCTGTTCGAAACCGGTTTGCCGACCCGGTATTACATCGACAGAACCGACGTCGCGTTCGAGCATCTCGAGCCGTCCGACACCCAGACGCTATGTCCCTACAAGGGTGTGACGTCGGGCTACTGGTCAGTGCGCGTTGGCGACGCCGTCCATCCGGATCTCGCATGGACGTATCACTACCCGCTGCCTGCGGTCTCACCGATCACGGGCATGGTCGCGTTCTACAACGAGAAGCTCGACATCGGCATCGACGGTGTGAGGCTCGAGCGGCCGCAGACGCACTTCGGCTAGTACGGGTCAGTGTCCGCTGATGATCCGCACCAGAGCGGGTTTCATCGCCTGCAGTTGCGATCCCCAGTAGCCCCAGCTGTGGGTGCCGTCGACCGGAAAATTGAACACCGCGTTGTGACCGCCTGCCGCGGTGTACTTCTGCTGGAATTCCTTGTTGCTCGACAGGGTGATGTTCTCTAGGAACTGGGCACTGTATTGATTGCCGAAGTTCGAGCCGTCGTCAAGATCGGACGTCGCGCCGTTGCCGCAGTAAACCCATATCGCGGTGTTATTGGCCACCAACGTGGCGATGTTGACCGTCGGATCGTTGCGGCGCCATGCGGGATCGCTTGTCGGTCCCCACATATTCGTTGCGCTGTAGCCACCCGCGTCCTTCATCGAGAATCCGATGAGCGTGGGCCACAAGCCGTTTGAGGGGTTGAGGAATCCCGACAACGAGCCGGCGAAGATGAATTGTGTCGGGTGCCAGATCGCCAACGTCAACGCCGCGCTACCCGACATCGACAGGCCGACGACGGCATTGCCGGTCGGCGTCTGACCCTTGTTGGTCGCCAACCATGCGGGTAGCTCCTGGGTCAGGAACGTCTCCCATTTGTAGGTGAGCGTGCCTGCGCTTCCCGTCGCCGGTTGATACCAGTCCGAATAGAAGCTGGATTGCCCGCCGACGGGCATGACGACCGAGATGCCGGACTGGTAGAACCACTCGAACGCTGCCGTGTTGATGTCCCAGCCGTTCGCATCGTCCTGGGCGCGGAGCCCGTCGAGCAGGTAGACGGACTGCGGCCCGCCGCCCTGGAATTGGACGCGGATGTCGCGGCCCATCGACGGTGATGGCACGTCGAGGGACTCCACGGGCAGTCCTTCGCGTGAATAGGCGCCGGCCGTCGGTGTTTCAATCGCGATCCCCGCGAGTACCGGCAGCAGCGCCGCGAGGAGCACTGCACAGATTCGGCCGAGCGATAGCTTCACGACCGGGAAGCTAGCAGCGGGAATGGCATGTGCCCTGCGTGGCGCGCACGGCTTGACCAGCTTGTTACCAACCACCTAAGAACGCGCCAAGGTTCCGCCAAGGCGTTGGTCACAGACTTGGGGCAACCAGGCCACACCTGGCCGGAACCGACGCCAACCCAAGGAGCGCACCAGCGATGTACACAGTTCTGTACAGCTATCTGCTCGGCTGGGTCGTCACCTCGATCGGCTTGGCGCTCGCCGTCCGCAAGCTGCAAGACCCGGTCCGACCTCAGTCGCATCCGATGCCACTCCTCGTCGCGGCCGGCTCTGCTTGGCCTGTGGTCGTCCTCGGCGCCGCCCAGATGGCGACGGTCGCGCTCGTCGCTCGAAGCTGGAAAAGCCATTCGATTCGTATGCGCGCCCGCGCGTTCGCAGAGAACGAGCTTGACGACTTGCTCGACGAGTGGCTGAACGCGCCTGGCACCGCATTTCCTCAGTCCCGCTAACTATGGACAATCAGCCCGGCCGAGGTTTGGAACGGGCCGTCTATTCGAAATTTTGGAGTTCTCACACTTGCGACGCGGTCCATCGCGGACCTGCACGGCCGCTGATTCTAGTTGCTACAGGAAGTTGCGCACCGGCCTGAGCCGACCCCGCGGGCCGCGGCGGCCCGACCCAAGATCAACTCATCACCGCTGCTAACAGGACCGTTTAGTTGAATGCAAGGTGACGAAGGACCTAAGCCGGAATGAGGTGTCAGCACGGCTTTGCCTCAACCGCATGCCGGTAGCAGCGAAGAGCCTGCCCAACTGTGCGGCCCAACGGTATTTGAACTTGCAACTACTTCTGACCGGGATACGGAATTCGGGTAGCCCAGCAAACCAATATCGACAATTATGTGACCATGAGACTGTTGTCGGCGCATGTCCGAATGTTCAGAAACATCGTTGACAGTGCACAAATCGCGTTTGAACCAGATGTGACTTGCCTCGTCGGGAAGAACGAAAGTGGAAAGACGGCGATCCTGCAGGCGCTTCACCGCCAGAATCCGGCGCCCGTGCCGAGCACCTTCGACGAATTTGACGACTATCCCCGATGGCGCTACGTCGAGGACCGCCGGGACGGGCTCATCGCACAGGCTCGACCAATTGAATGCACATTCGAGCTCGAAGACGAGGACATCGCGGCGGTCGTCGAGGAACTTGGTCCTCGCGTACTTCGATCCAGGAAGTTGACACGGTCAATCGCCTATTCCGGAGACGCCTTCATCGGCTTCGATGTCGACGAGGCGGCGGCTTTGACCAACTACCTCGACGATGCGCGGGTGTCCGACGAACTGCGTACCCTCATAAAGCCCGGGTCTGGTCCTGAAGATATATGCGGCGGTATAGCTTTCGTTGACGGCCTCGACGAGAAGAAGCAAGCCGACGTTGAGGCGCTGACGCACCAGGTCGCCCTCAAGTTCGGGAATGGCTCGGCCTGGATAATGGCCAAAGACATTCTGAAGAAGCGGCTACCCAAGTTCTTCTATTTCAGCCACTACGAGATCATGCCCGGCCGCATCGATATGAGCAGGCTGTACTCGACCAACCAGGAGCCAGGCCAATCAAGCGTGCAGGCCGCCCGGGCATTGTTGCGGCTCGCCGGTGCAGAGCGAAATGTCTTGACAACAGCAGAGTTTGAGCAACGCAAGGCAGAACTCGAGGCCATTAGCAGCAAGTTGAGCCGCGAAGTCTCCCGCTACTGGACCCAGAACGACAATCTGCTGGTGGAGATAGACGCCGACAATGCGGAGGTGCAGAGCGATCCAGAACACAGCGCAATGGTGCGTTACCTCGACATCCGCGTGCGTGATACCCGACACGGATATACGAGCAACTTCAGCCAGCGCTCAAGCGGATTCCAATGGTTCTTCTCATTCCTCGCAGCGTTCTCTGAGTTCGAGGCCCGGGGTCACGATGTCATCGTGTTGCTCGACGAGCCGGCCCTGAACTTGCACGGGCGAGCGCAGGCCGACTTCCTTCGGTTCATCAACGAGCGACTGGCCCCCAAATTCCAAGTCATCTACGCGACCCACTCGCCGTTCATGGTTGAGCCGTCCCGCCTCGACCGTGTGCGAATCCTGCAGGACAAGGGAATTGATGCCGGGACAGTGGTCAGTGAAGACGTGACTTCGGTGGACTCAGATTCACTGCTTCCGCTGAAGGCCGCACTTGGGAACGACGTGGCCCAGAACCTGACGCTCGGCCCGGAGAACGAGCTCATCGAGGGATCGGGCGACTTCAACAATCTGCAAACGATGCGCGATTACCTGGTGTCCACCGCCGCGAACGGAAACGGCAATGGCGCGTCGGGACGGAAGCAGCATGACGCCGATCGATGGCGGTTCTGGGAACACGAGGGTTGGTGGCGGTTCTGGGACCGCGACAGGGTGTAACAAGCTGTTCTCAAGTTGACCAAGCGGCTGCCAACCGGGGTTTGTGGCTGCGTGCTTCTAATAGCTCGTTTGTGAGACCGGTAGGCGACGTTTCTCTTCTGGACAATCGCGGTGCTGACGACCCTATCGACGGAGGTCAGCGCGCTCGGCGCGAAAACCAAGTAGTCGAAGGTTGCGCGCGTCGAAAAGCAAGTAGTGCGCTACGGGTCAGATAGGGCGCGGCATCGGTCAGGGTCGCTTAGCCAGATCAGTCGAATGCCAGGAGATCGCAATGCCCACCGAAGTTTGCAGCGGCGGTGCGGCAGGCGCATCCGGTGCCAGTGGCAGTACCGAGGATCAAGGCGACACCGGATCAGCCGGCGGCAACGGCATCAACGCCGACGATTAGCGACGCCACGTGCGAATGACGGTCACCGATCCCGACGAGTACGAGGCGGCACTGCGCAGCCTGCCCGAAGCCCACTCGCTGGTCCTGCGCCTGCACGACGCCGGGGTGGCCAACGACGTGATCTGCAGCTATTTGCAAATAGAACCGGAAGGCTTCGCCACACTGCTCGACCTGGCCAGAAGAAAACTCAACACGGCACTCAGCAAACCCACAACATAACCTAAGCGAATCGCTAGGATCGGCGCCATGGTCGACCTGTGGCCCCTGACGGGCCGCGCTGAGGAGCTTCGTGTCATCAGCGACGCGCTCGCCGGGGCGGCCCACAACGGCATGGTCATCGCCGGCCTGGCCGGTGTCGGGAAGACCCGGCTGGCACGCGCCGCCGCCGACGCCGCTGTGCATGCGGGTTGGACGGTGCGCCGTGTCGCCGGTACCTCCACCGGGCGGGCAGTGACATTGGGTGCGTTCGCCCGCTGGGCCGATGCGACCGATGCGTCGCCGCTGGCTTTGGCGCAGAAAGTGATCGCCGGGTTCTCGGGCGAGACGGACGGCGCCAAGCTACTGGTGCTCGTCGACGATGCCCACCTGCTCGACGACCTCTCGGCGCTCGTCGTTCATCAACTGGCGCTACACGATACAGCGAACGTCGTCGCCACTGTGCGCGCCGGCGAGCCCGCCCCCGACGCCGTAACCGCGCTGTGGAAGGACCGCCTGCTCGGGCGGCTGGACCTGCAGACGTTGGCCCACAACGAATCCGACGACCTCCTCCAAGCAGTCCTCGGCGGCCCGGTCAGCGAAGACTGCGCGACGCGGATGTGGAATCTCAGCCGCGGGAACGTCCTGTTCCTTCACCACCTCGTCGAGCACGAACGGGAGACGGGTCGTCTCACAAGTGTCGATGACGAATGGCATTGGGCCGGAACGCCATCGGTGTCACCATCACTGGTCGAACTGGTGGAACTGCAGATCGGCGCGGTGCCCGAAGACGTGCGCGACGTCGTTGATCTGGTCGCGATCGCCGAACCCATCGACCGGGCCATCCTGACCACCCTGGCCGACCCCCAGGCCATCGAGGACGCCGAACAACAGGGGCTGATCGCGGCGACCGTCGCCACCGACGCCGTCTACGTGGGTCACCCCCTGTACGCCGAGATCCGGCTCAGCCAGTGCGGTCGGCTCCGGCTGAGAGGATTGCGCGGACGTGTCGCCACCGCCATGACACAGCTGGACACCGTCGACCCCCTCCGGCTCGGGCTGCTGTGGTTGGAGTCCGACCTGCCTCCCGACGCAGAGGTCCTGTCACTGGCCACCAACGTGGCCTCCTCGCGGCTCGACCTCCCGATCGCGGAGCAGCTGGCCCGAGCGGCGCACGATGCTCACACGAATCCGGCGACCACACTGCAGCTGGCCTACATCCTGTACCTACAGGAGAAGGGTCAGGAAGTCGAAGCGCTCCTCGACACGCTCGACAGTCGTGAGCTCGCCGCCCCCGGCTTCGTCGACGGAGTCATCCTGCGTGCGGCAAATCTATTGTTGCCGTTGCGAAGTCCCGAGCGGGCTCAGGTCGTCATCAACGACGCAGTGCAACTCGGCGATGCCGAGCGCAATCACGCGCTGTACACACTCCGCGCGGTCGGACAGTCGATGGCCGCGCAGCCCGCCGTAGCGGTCAAGACCATGTCGGAAGTCGACTACGACCAGCTCGACAGCCACGGCCGAATCCTCGGGTACGCCGCGGAGACGATCGCACTTGGGGACTTGGGGCGCGCCGACCAGGCAGGCGAGCGGGCGGCCGCGGGATATCGCGAGCTCGTCGAATCACCCCAGGAGTCCTTCCACGGCTCGGGGTTGGCAGAGTTCAACGCCTACGCGTTACTCGCCGCCGGCTACGTCGACGAAGCGAATTCGATCGCCGAGGAGTGGTACCGGCAATATGCGGACCTGCCGGGTATCTCCCGATCGATGGCCATGGCGGCCCTTGGCATGACCGCCCGTGGGTGCGGCAACCTCGCGGCAGCACGGCGCCATTTGGCCGAGGCTCGCGAGAGCTTCGGTGGGTACGGCGAGGTCTCCGGGTTGTTCTACCGGTTTCGGATACTGCAGACCGAAATCTTGGCCAGATCTGGCGACAACGATGCCGCGGCACGGTCTCTCAAAACCGCACGTGACAGCCGTCATCCCGCGTACGAGTACGTCGAACCCGACTACCTGCTCGCCAGCGCGTGGGTAGCGGCCGTCGCCGGCCATGTCAACGAGGCGCGTGACTTCAGCAGTCGCGCGGCCGAATTCGCCCGCAGCCATGGACAACTGGCGCGAGAGGTGCTCGCGCTGCAGACGGCGGCGCAGTTCGGCGACTCGAGCGGGGCCGACCGGTTGGCCGAGCTGGCCACGCTGGTGGAAGGGCCGCGGGCACCGTTGGCGGCACGCTACGCGCAGGCCCTTGCCGGCGATGACGGAACCGCGCTGGACACCGTATCGCGTGAATTCGAGGCGATGGGTGATGCATTGGCCGCCGCCGATGCCGCGGCACAGGCAAGCAATGCGTATCGCCGCGCTGGACTGCGCGGCAGCGCGCTCACCTCGTGTGCCCGCGCCGATCAGTTCGCGAAGCGCTGCGGCGACGCGGTAAGCCCGGCGCTGGCGGCCGCCAAGGTACCGCTACCGTTCACGCGTCGCGAACACGAGATCGCGAAGCTGCTGTCACATGGGTTGTCCAACAAAGACATCGCGGAAGCGACGTCGCTGTCGATTCGCACGGTGGAGGGACATATCTACCAGGCAAGCGCCAAGGCAGGCGTATCGACGCGGTCGGAATTGTCTGCGTTGGTGCAGCAGTTCGAGCAGCTTTGAGACCCGGTCTTGTCACGCAACGTTTGCGGCGTCACATGACGCCGCTGCGGCCGAGCTAGGCTCACCGCCACACGCCAGGATGACGGTGTCGGACGTAATCGCTTCGTCCTGTCCCGGCCAGGACGGCGGCCCCGGCGGGAACAGCGGGAAGATGCTGGCGCCGGTCACGCCGGTCAACCGCGCGACGATCTGTGCCGGAACATTCGTCACAACATAGAGAACGTTGCCGAGGAGCGGGATCGGGATTGTGCCGTCGTTGTTGAGTGTCCACACGTAGTAGGGAATCGTCGCGAAGATCGTGCGCAGGCTCAGCAGCACGTTGGTAACGAGGCCGGGGGACTTGTTCGTGGCGATCATGTCTTCGAGAGCCTGGCGCAGATCTGCAGGTTGCGTGCCCGGGCCGTGATCCGTCAGCGGTACGCCGTCCAAATTCGTCGGCACCGGAGCACCGAATATGGTCAGGACCGTGGGCGTCGTGTCGACGATTTCGTAATCCGGGTTGACCCATCCCTCGTTGAACCCCGGACCATTGGCGATGACGAATGTCGCTGTCTCATCTGGTGTTTGGAAGCCGTGGCCGAAGCCCTGCTGCGGCTGGTGACCGTGGTCGGTGACCACGAGAACTGTCCATTCACCCTCACCGGGGTGGTCAGCCTCCCAGTCTCCTACCGCTTCCAAGATATCGCCGAGATTTTCGTCGACGTTGACTATGGCGTCCGCGTATTGCTGCGATGCGCCGCCGTGCATATGGCCGTTCTCGTCGACCCCGACGAAGTACGAGAAGAGGAAGGTGGGTTTGCCTGTGGCGGTGTTGTCGATCGCGTCGACTGTTGCAATTCCAACCGCGTCGTCGGTCATCGACCAGTCTGTGTCGCCATCGAACTGCGGAACGTAGATGTTCGTGTCGACGGGGATCGAACCGGCACCGGAGATTGCGTTGATGACGTCCCAGTCGGCGATTGTCGTGGTGTCGATGTTCGCGTTGTGCGTCTCTAATTGGTTGAACACCGTCGGCCACTTGTCGTACGTCCCCGGGGTGAAGACGTTGTTGATCACGCCGGTCCGTTCACCCCACACGCCAGTCAGGATGGCCGACCACGATGGGTTGGAGATCGTGGTGTGTCCGACAATGCTCGACGCCGCCGTGGTGCTGTCCCCCATCAACTCGGCGAAGTTCTCGTTCCTGGGGTCGGCCAGGATCCTGCTCAGGTTCGTGCCGTCCACGCCGATCACCAACACGTTGGGGTTGGGATCCGCGGCCAGTGTGGGACCTGCGATCTGAGAAACGGTGTACTGCGAAGCCGCGGGGGCGGTGCGCCGGCCCATGGACCGCTCAATTTCGTTGCGCGCCAAGGACAGCACCCCCACCAGAAGCGACGCCGGGAACGGCAGCCCCGTGCCCGAACCCATAAATGGCTGCAGCACCGCAGCCACGAAGTCGAAGACGACACTGACCAAGGTGGGGCTCCGCTGTGGTGCCGACGGCGCGGCATCCGCTGCCATCAATGCTGTCGGAGCGGCCGTACGTGCATCAGCCGAGGGCGCCGCGAAGGAGAACTTCGCGGGGTCGTCCACTGAAGCAAGGCTGAACGTCTGTGCCTGCTGCCTGCTAGATCGGGCAGACAGTCCGTCAGTCATGGTGATCGCCGTGTCGACGTCATGAGACGGGTTGGGAGCGGCGAGGGTATGCGTGCTGCCCTTCCCGCTAGATGGCTGTTGATCGCGTGAATCGCTGCCTGAATCCTGGATTGAGTCGTCGTCCCCAGACTCGACCTCTGCGGGCGGAGTGGCCTCGTCACCGGTTGCGGGTGGGATATCCGCGTCGCCTTCGTCCCCGGTCAGATCCTCAGTCGCGCCTTCTTCGGTGTCGTCGACAGCCTCTTCGGTGTCATCGTCGACGCCACTGTCCGCGGCGGATTCTTCGGCTGTGTCCGGCTTCTGGTCCGTAGCCGGCGCGGCGGTGCCCTTCGGCTTGTCGGTCGGGGCCGTATCACTACCTGACGCAGGGGTGGTCTTCGACGAAGTCGTGGTCTTCGAGGACGTCGTGGTCGTCGACTTAGGGTCGCCCGTGGAGGAAACGGACGGATCGGCGTACGCAACGCCAGGTGTGGACGCAAGGGCCACTCCCACTCCGAGGGTCACCGCGAGTGCTCCGATGCGACCGATGTACCTCGCGTAACCCATGACGGTTCCTTTCGTTACAACGGATATGCAGAGTGGTCCGCCAATAGGGGTGGGTGGGTGCGTCGGGTGCACGCGCGTCCGGGAGCAATCGCCTGCTGTTGCCGTCGTCGCCGCATGGTTCCCTACATCGCAACTTCGCGTGAGTCTATGAGTCTGCTGTGGCGGAAATTACGCCCTTTGCACGGCTCGCTTGCTAGGAATCAGCGAATTGCATCGAACACCAGCAGCGGTTTGCCCCCGTGCGCGGGAGCTTCGGCCAAAGAGACGGCTTCGCTGAACTGTTCGACGGGATCGAATGGCCCTCGGGCACGCGTAGCACGCCGCTGTCGGCGAGCTGAAGTGTCCTGTCGATCACCGCGGCCATCCGATCTTTGGGGGTCTCGGTGAACCAACGGAACAGGCAGAACCCCCGAACAGTCTTGGTTTCGTATATCAGTGAGCGCGCGAAGATGGGGATGGTGAGTTTGTCGCGATCGGTTTGGCGGTGCGTGGACAACGCACCGAAGACGACTAGTTCACCGTGCGGCGCCAGCGCACGCGATACGTCTGCACCTACCTGACCGCTGACACAGTCGATCGCCTTGGACACCCCGTCGTCGCCAACTATCTCGGCCACCCGCTCGCCCAAGTCCTCATCCTCAGTGCAGATCACCGCGGTGCCCCCCAGCGCGAGGATGTCCTCGACGACGGATCGACGCCGGACCACGTTGAGGGTCTTGAAGCCGACGTGCGCTCCGAGATGGATAACCATCTGGCCGACAGTTGATCCGGCAGCCGTCTGCAGGAGCCATTCACCCGGGCGAACCTCGAGTTCATCACTGGTCAAGATCACGGCAGTGAGCGGATTGCTGAGAAGTTGAGCGGCCGTGGAATCGCTCATTTCGGCGGGCACAGGCAAGACCTGCGCGACGTCGGCAACAACATATTCCTGCCACGTGCCCGTCGCCCCGATCGTGGTGACGCGTTGCCCCACGCTGAGAACGTCTGCGCCGCTTCCGAGTTCGTCGACCACGCCGATGGATTCGATTCCGGGAACTGCCGGGAACTCCGGCGTGAATCCGTATCTGCCGCGGATGGTGTGCAGATCGCTGGCCTCGACAGGCACGGCTTTTACCCGGATCCGGACCTGGCCGGGACCCGGCTGCGGAATCGGGCGGGTCTGCAGGTGCAGAACCTCGGACGGCTCGCCTACCGTGTCGGCGACGACAGACCGCATGGTTGTCATGTGCTTAGCGTCGCCGAAGAGTCGGATTTGCGCGGCGCATTTACCGCTCGCCCCGATGAACGCGGCCGTCGAGTGCCCCCAATTGGACTCGAACCGACACTGTGCGGATTTTAGGAACGGGCGAGCCGTGAACTTCTGCGGGTTGAGGCCCCGGTTGCCCAGCAGTTTTAACTACCGCACGATGGGTACCTGAGCAACACCTGAAGAAAGCCACTGGTGTGCCTGGAGGGAGTCTTGAGGGTTCGCACGAGCCGATCGAATCACGCCCCCATCCACGAGACCAACATGCACGCCGGGAACGGAGCCACGAGTTGAACGCCCGAATCTATCTGTTACTTTCCGCCACTCTGCTTGCCGCGGCACTCCTGTTCGCTCCTAGTGCCCCCGCTGAGACGATCCCCGGAGCGGAAGCCGCCATCTCCAAGGCCGAAAGCGCGCTCGGGACAGACCAGTTCGGCCCATACGGCTGCGAGGCTTTCGTGGCCTGGGCCTACGGCGTGCCGCAGGCTCAGTACGGCTGGGACGGCGCCGCCGAAACCATGTACCAAACCCTCCTTCGACAAGGTCAGATACACACCGACATGAATCCCCCGCGTGGAGCACTCGTCTTCAGCAAGAAATCGTACGGCGCCCACATTGACATTGCCCGCGGTGATGGGACGTATATCTCCGGCGGCGTCCAAGGGCTCGCGCGAGGGTACGGCGACGGACACAACATCCAGATTCTGCCGAGCCCCAATGTGGGGTCCCCCTGGACCTACCGGGGCTGGAGTCTGGGCTATCCGCAATAACTCCGATCCCCTCGGGTCACGAGGTCCTTCCCTGTGCCCCCAGTCGGACTCGAACCGACACTGTGCGGATTTTAAGTCCGCTGCCTCTGCCAATTGGGCTATGGGGGCTTGCCCCGCCTGATGTTAGAGACAGGCCACGTGATCCGCGGCGACGGCTGACCGATCCGTTTCGAGAGGCCGGTAGAAATCCCGCCGCCTGGGTGCCTACGCCGTCGGCGTCGCGCTTGCCCACCGCATCAGGCCCCGATGGCATCGCACTTTGACCTGGGCGGATGCCTACCAACCCCGCGACGGGCGAGTTGCGTCCGATTGGCTCGATTCGGACACGACACCATCACGGAATCATGACGCTTCAGTCGCATCAACGATAACTCTATCCACTTCAGTCACTATCGTCACAGGATCTTCTCAGCCACCTGGTTGCCGTCTAGAGGAAGGAACGGGCTCTTAGCACTCGCGAGGGCACGGTCGCGTCGAGCATCCGCCGCACGTCCCCGTAACTGCCGAAGTCACCTGACCGAGAGAGCTCAGCCGCGAAGCCGGCGGTGTCCGAGCCTGGCACGAACTCAGCGCACAGACCTCCTCGACCAGAGCGACACAGCCCAATGTAGGGATGACAATGCCGACGAAGAACGCAAGGAAACGACTCGCAGCCCTCGCCGGCGTACTCACTCTCGCGCTAGCAGTGGTGCCAATGGTGTCAGCGCCGAAAGCGTTCGCCGCCATAGATGCCGGGCTGAACGCCGCCTTCGTTATGCCCGCGGCTCCCACCGGCAAGACGGTCAACGTCCTCAACTACGGTGCCACACCCAACAATTCGACAAACAGCGACGTAACCGGAATCCAACTGGCAATCAACGCCGCAGTTGCGGGCGACGAGGTCTACATTCCCGACGGCACATACGACCTCAAAGGCACGACAAGCATCAACCTGAAGACCGGTGTGTCCGTGCGGTGCCAATCGCAAAACGCCGTGCTGGCAGGACGCTTCAACCGCGCACCACACGCCGTGCTCTACGCAGCCCCCGGCGTGAACAATCTCACCCTGTCGAACTGCAAGATCACGAAACTCTCGGGCAACACATATCAAGCCGGCGTTCGACTGGGTTATCAAGGCACAGGCCCGCTGGTTTCGAGAATCGCAGTCAAGGGCATGTACATCGAAAAGCACCAACGCTTCGGTGTCCTGCTCCAAAACACGTATCAGGTCCTTGTCGAGGGCAACACCATCAGGGACGCGAGCGCACTCGGTGGCGGCGGCTCGGGTTACGGCGTCATCATCGATCAGAATCGATCAACCAACAACTGGGTCCGAGACAACACCATCGGTCCAGTCATCCGCCACGCGCTACTCATTCAGTACAGCGCTCACCACAATCTGCTCGAGTACAACACTGTCACGGGCGCGGTGTCGGGCGCGATCGACGTGCACGGCGAAGACGAATATAGCAACGAAATCCGTTACAACACAGTCAAAGACTGCGTCCGAAACGGCACGTACGTCAGCCCCAATGGCGCTGGAATCGAACTGGGCGAATGGAGTGGCCGAGCCGGCACGACCACCCAACACGACAACACGGGACCCAACAACTACGTTCACCACAACGAGGTCTTCAACTGCACCTACGGACTACGAATCGTCAACAACACCAACAACACCTACATCCACGACAACAACTTCCACCACAACCTCTACACCGGTATCCAGGCCGACGCTTACCCACTCAACCGACTAGACATTCAGCGCAATACGATCCAAAACAACAGGGACGGCATACTGCTGTACGCCGTCGACTACGCCACGGTCCAAGCGAACACCATCACCAACAACAGCCGCTTTGGTTTGTGGACGGACCCGAGAACCATTCGCTACACGATCACTGACAACACGATCACCAACAACGGAACAAACGTGCGTCTCGGAAGCGCCAACGGCACCTACACCGAAGGCGGATCACCGGCCGCAGCCGCAGCGCCACCGCTTGCGGCGGCGACCGTCGGCGAGCCTGTGCCCACCGTCGACGCCGTCGACACGGCTGCGGCCACACCCGAGCCGGCGCCGGCCGCGCCCACGACCTCGGACGTCCCCGCGACCGGCACCGTCGACGAAAGCGCGGGCCAAGTTCCCACGCCACCAGCGGCACCCGCAGCACCCACAGCGCCAGCCCAACCAACGGCACCGGCGAACATGAACCCTGCGCTCCGCAACATCCTTTGCGCGCTCAAGCTGTGCTAAGCCGCGCGCTGTCCCGTCACCGCAAGTCCAGGCGACAGCACAACTAGGGGCCGCGGGTAGCGCAGCATGGCGCAGGCGTCATCCAACGCCTGCTCGATCTGCATCGCCAGCTCCGGCAGCACAACTGTCCAGTCCCCCAACGGCCCCGCTCGCCCGCCGCCAAGACCAATCCGCGTGAGTACCATCCGGTGGTGCCGCCGAATCTGGTCCATCTCGGTGATCATCTCGCCGATCGCGGCCGGATAGCTGACATACTCGTGCTCACTCGATCCGATATCGCAGTGCAGCCCAACAAGATTGAACCGGTTCCCGGCCGTGACCACGCCGACTGCGTGATCCAACTCGAGCGAGTCGAAGCGGAAGCCTCCCGTGTCGCCGTCAGTCAGGCACATCACGATGCCATGCCGCCGGTAATCGACCGCCGCGAGTGTTTCGATGTGCGTCATCGAGCCGACCCTGATCAAGCCGATGCCGAGCCGAGCCGCCACCCGCAGATCTGAATCGATGAGCCCGTCGGCGTGCATCGTGAGCCGGGACGGGTGGATGCCCGCCGCGACGGCAATCGCCAGATCCTCGCCCGCGCGCAGGTCCACCGCCACGCGATGGTCACGCGCCCACTTTGCGACAACCCGATTCAACAGCGCACGCGCAGGCAGCGCGACCTCCGCCGTCGCGAACGACTTGCGGTAGATCTCCCAGCGCTGCAGATCCTCGTCAGTTGAGAGCCGGCCCCGGCCTAGAAATGTCACGTCATCGACGATCCGCCCACGACCCGCTCAGCAGCCATATCCCTAGCGATCTCTTGACGGCCGCGGATGGAACTTTGATGCGGCGTTGACACGCAAAATCGCACCCGAAGCCGCGTGCCCGCCCGGAATCCGTAAAGGAACGCGACCAGGCCGTCAAGAAACCGTTAAGGCGGGTATCGGCACGTTGAGCTGCGGTGATTCTGGTACAGGTCGTCGAAATCCGGCGGCCCGTAAACGTTGGAGACGGCATGTCCGTAGTGGTTTACATCGTGCTGACGGTGGTGATCTTCGCCGTGCTCGGCCTGGTTCAGAAGTTGGTCGAGGGACTGTGAGCTACGAAAACGTCGTCGGCCTTGTGCTGTCGATTCTCCTTGCGCTGTTTCTCTTCGCCGCACTGCTCTTCCCCGAGAGGTTCTAGTGAGTACTACGACAGCGGGGATCCTGTTCCTCGTATCGCTGATCGTCGCGCTTGTGGCCGTGCACGTGCCGCTTGGCGACTACATGTACCGCGTGTACACGTCCAATAAGGACTCGCGCGGCGAACGCGTGATCTACCGCCTCATCGGCGCCGACCCCAAGGCCGAACAGACCTGGGGCGCCTACGCCCGCAGCGTGCTGGCCTTCTCGGCCATCAGCATCCTGTTCCTGTTCACCCTCCAGCTCGTCCAGGGCAAGCTGCCGTTGCACCTCAACGATCCCGCCACCCAGATGACCCCGGCGCTGGCCTGGAATACCGCGGTCAGCTTCGTGACGAACACCAACTGGCAGGCGTACTCCGGTGAGTCCACCCAGGGCCACCTTGTGCAGATGGCCGGCCTCGCCGTGCAGAACTTCGTCTCGGCCGCCGTCGGCATGGCCGTCGCGGTCGCCCTGGTTCGGGGGCTGGCCCGCCGAAATACCGGCGAGCTCGGCAACTTCTGGGTGGACCTCGTCCGCGGTGTCTTCCGAATCCTGTTGCCGCTCTCGGTGATTGCGGCGATCATCCTGGTCATTGGTGGCGTTATCCAGAATTTCCACCTGCACGACCAGGTCGTCAACACATTGGCCGGCGGGCAGCAGACCATTACCGGCGGACCGGTGGCCAGCCAGGAAGCCATCAAGGAACTCGGCACCAACGGCGGCGGCTTCTTCAACGCCAACTCCGCCCATCCGTTCGAGAACCCGAACAGCTGGACCAACTGGGTCGAGATCTTCCTACTGCTTGTCATCAGCTTCTCTCTGCCGCGCACCTTCGGCCGGATGGTCGAGAGCAAGAAGCAGGGCTACGCGATCGTTGCGGTCATGGCCGTCCTCGCCTCGATCAGCGTCAGCTTCATGATGTTGGTCCAGCTGCAGCACCACGGGACCGTGCCCACCGCAATCGGTTCGGCGATGGAAGGTGTTGAACAGCGGTTCGGCGTTGCGAACTCGGCAGTGTTCGCCGATGCCACCACGCTGACATCAACCGGCGCCGTGGACTCGTTCCACGACTCCTACACCAGCCTCGGCGGCATGATCACCCTGTTCAACATGCAACTCGGCGAGGTCGCGCCCGGCGGTACAGGCTCCGGCTTGTACGGCATGCTCATCCTGGCGATCATCAGCGTGTTCATCGCGGGCCTGATGGTCGGCCGCACGCCGGAATACCTGGGCAAGAAGATCACCCCGCGTGAGATCAAGTTGGCCGCAACGTATTTCCTGATCACTCCGCTGATCGCGTTGACCGGCACTGCCGTAGCGATGGCCCTGCCCGGCCAGCGGGCCGGCATGCTCAACACCGGTCCGCACGGGCTCTCCGAGGTGCTGTACGCGTTCACTTCGGCGGCCAACAACAACGGATCGGCGTTCGCAGGCATCAGCGTCAACACCGAGTGGTACAACACCGCGCTAGGACTGGCGATGGCATTCGGCCGCTTCATGCCGATGATCTTCGTTCTCGCACTAGCCGCTTCGTTGGCCAAGCAGGGCAAGACACCGGAATCCATCGGCACCCTGCCCACGCACCGACCTCAGTTCGTCGGCATGGTCGCGGGCGTGACACTGATCCTGGTCGCCCTCACCTTCCTGCCGATGCTTGCGCTCGGCCCTCTCGCTGAAGGAATTCACTGATGACCACCTCCACCATCGACACACAGCAGGCACAGTCGGCAACCACCGGCTCCAAGCGCATTCAGGGCGGTCTCCTCGACCCGAAGATCCTGTGGAAGTCGGTGCCCGACGCGCTGCGCAAGCTCAACCCACGCACGCTGTGGCGCAACCCGGTCATGTTCATCGTCGAGATCGGCGCCGTCTGGAGCACCGTCCTGGCAATCGCCGAGCCGTCCTGGTTCAGCTGGCTAACCGTGATATGGCTATGGCTAACAGTAGTTTTCGCCAACGTTGCCGAGGCCGTCGCAGAAGGCCGCGGCAAGGCGCAGGCCGAGTCGTTGCGCAGGACCAAGACCGCGACCATGGCCCGTCGGCTCGTCGGCTGGACCCCTGGTGCGCCCGGCCGTGAGGAGGAAGTCGCCGCACCGCTGCTGCAGCAGGGCGATACCGTCGTGGTCGAAGCCGGCCAAACCATCCCCGGCGACGGTGATGTCGTGGAAGGCATTGCCTCGGTGGATGAGTCGGCGATCACCGGCGAATCAGCACCGGTCATCCGGGAATCGGGTGGTGACCGCTCGGCGGTTACCGGTGGCACCACCGTGCTTTCGGACCGCATCGTGGTCAAGATCACGCAGAAACCAGGCGAGAGCTTCATCGACCGGATGATCGCGCTCGTCGAAGGCGCCAACCGGCAGAAGACGCCGAACGAGATTGCGCTGAACATCCTGCTCGCCTCGCTGACGATCATCTTCGTGTTCGCCGTCGCGACCCTGCAGCCGCTGGCGATCTTCTCCAAGGCGAACAACCCCGGCGTCCCGGATACGTTGGCGCTCACCGGCAACGGTGTATCCGGCATCGTGATGGTCGCCCTGTTGGTCTGCCTGATCCCGACCACCATCGGCGCACTGCTGTCGGCCATCGGCATCGCGGGCATGGACCGGCTGGTGCAACGCAACGTGCTGGCGATGTCGGGGCGTGCCGTGGAGGCCGCAGGTGACGTCAACACACTGCTGCTGGACAAGACCGGCACCATCACGCTGGGCAACCGGCAGGCCGCGGCTTTCGTCCCGGTCACCGGCGTTTCGCCCGAAGCGTTGGCTGACGCCGCGCAGCTGTCCAGTCTCGCCGACGAGACGCCGGAGGGCCGCTCGATCGTGGTGTTCGCGAAGCAGGAGTACGGCCTGCGGGCACGCACGCCCGGCGAGCTCGACAAGGCGCACTGGGTCGAGTTCACCGCTCAGACACGGATGTCCGGAGTCGACCTCGAAAACGGCCACCAGCTCCGCAAGGGCGCTGCCAGCTCGGTTGCCGACTGGGTGCGCACCCAAGGTGGCCGCGTGTCAACCGAACTGGGCGACATCGTCGACGGCATCTCCGCCGCGGGCGGCACGCCGCTCGTCGTCGGCCAGGTGGTCGACGGCACAGCGTCCGTGCTCGGCGTCATCCACCTCAAGGACGTC
This sequence comes from uncultured Actinomycetota bacterium, assembly GCA_963766465.1. Taxonomy (GTDB): domain Bacteria; phylum Actinomycetota; class Actinomycetes; order Mycobacteriales; family Mycobacteriaceae; genus Mycobacterium. The sequence goes on along the minus strand of CAVXZT010000001.1, from coordinate 139,992 downwards.
GTCAAGCAGGGAATGCGCGAGCGGTTCGACGAGATGCGCAGGATGGGCATCCGCACGGTGATGATCACCGGCGATAACCCGTTGACCGCCAAAGCCATAGCCGACGAGGCAGGAGTCGACGACTTCCTCGCCGAAGCCACCCCCGAAGACAAGATGGCTCTGATCAAGAAGGAGCAGGCTGGCGGCAAGCTGGTCGCGATGACTGGCGACGGCACCAACGACGCACCGGCGCTCGCCCAGGCCGACGTCGGCGTGGCGATGAACACCGGTACGTCGGCGGCCAAAGAGGCCGGCAACATGGTCGACCTCGACTCCGACCCGACCAAGCTCATCGAGATCGTCGAGATCGGCAAGCAGCTCCTCATCACCCGTGGTGCGTTGACGACGTTCTCCATCGCCAACGACATCGCCAAGTACTTCGCCATCATTCCGGCGATGTTCGTGGCGCTGTTCCCCGGTCTGGACCTGCTCAACATCATGCGGCTGCACAGCCCGCAGTCGGCGATCCTGTCCGCGGTCATCTTCAACGCGGTCGTCATCGTCGCGCTGATTCCGCTGTCGCTGCGGGGTGTGCGCTACACACCCAGCAGCGCGTCAAAGCTGTTGAGCCGCAACCTCTACATCTACGGGCTCGGCGGCATCATCGCGCCGTTCATCGGGATCAAGCTCATCGACCTCGTCATCCAATTCTTGCCAGGAATGTGAGACATGAACATCTCTAATTTGGTTCGTCAGCATTGGGCCGCGCTGCGCGCGTTGCTCGTCCTCACGGTCATCGTGGGCATCGCCTATCCGGTGTTCATCTGGCTGGTCGCCCAGATACCTGGCCTTCGGGACCAGGCCAACGGGTCGATCATCGAGGCGAACGGAAACCCGGTGGGCAGCAGCCTGATCGGGCAGTCGTTCACCGACAAGGACGGCAACCCGCTGCCCCAGTACTTCCAAAGTCGCCCGTCGGCGGCCGGCGACGGCTATGACCCGCTGTCCACCAGCGCGAGCAACCTCGGCCCGGAAAGCGTCGTCGACACTCCCGCTGACCCGTCGCTCCCCAAGGACGACAACGGGTACAAGGCCAGCCTGCTCACCCTGGTCTGCTCGCGCAGCGCGTCTATCGGGGAGCTCGAGGGTGTGGATGGAGCACGCCCCTTCTGCACCGGCGACGGTGTCGGCGCTGTGCTGTCGGTGATCGGGCCCCGCGACGCGCGCGGCAACGTCATCCACCCGACGAAGGTGGTCAGCATCAACGAACCATGCGGCACGACGCGGACGCCGTTCCTCAACACCTACGAGGGAGTGCGTGTCGAATGCGCCAAGTTCGGCGACGACTACAGCATCGGGCAGATCGTGCCGATCCGCGGCGCAGCCCCGGCCGACCCGCAGGTGCCGGCGGACGCCGTCACCGCCAGCGGTAGCGGTCTGGACCCCCATATCTCGATCGCCTATGCCGACCTTCAGGTGAGCCGTGTCGCCAAGGCGCGCGGCGTCAGCGCGGACCAGGTCCGGCAGGCCGTCGCCGACAACACCGACGGACGCTGGCTCGGGTTCGTCGGTGAGCCCAGAGTCAACGTGTTGCAGCTCAACCTGGAACTGGACCAGAAGTATCCCGCCAAGAGCTGACGTGACCGGTGGATGATGATCATGTGACCGCCGACCCGTCCGACTACAAGAAGAAGCGCGGTGAGCTGCGCATCTACTTGGGCGCAGCGCCGGGCGTCGGCAAGACCTTCGCGATGCTCGGTGAAGCGCATCGCCGGGTCGAGCGGGGCACCGATGTGGTCGCCGCCGTCGTCGAGACGCATGGACGCAAGAAGACCGCTGACCTGATCGAGGGCATCGAAGTGGTGCCGCCCAAATACATCGAGTACCGCGGGAAGATGTTCCCGGAACTCGACGTCGAGGCTGTACTGCGGCGCGATCCACAGGTCGTGCTTGTCGACGAACTCGCGCACACCAACACGCCCGGCAGCAAGAACCCCAAGCGCTGGCAGGACGTCGAGGAACTGCTCGCCGCCGGCATCACGGTCATCTCGACCGTCAACGTGCAGCACCTGGAAAGCCTCAACGACGTCGTCACCCAGATCACCGGCATCGAGCAGCAGGAGAAGGTCCCCGACGAGATCGTTCGGGCCGCCGACCAGATCGAACTGGTCGACATCACGCCGGAGGCGTTGCGGCGCAGGCTCGCCCATGGCAATGTTTACGCTCCCGAGCGTGTCGACGCCGCGCTGTCGAACTACTTCCGCCGCGGAAACCTCACGGCGCTACGCGAATTGGCGCTGCTGTGGCTCGCAGACCAGGTCGACGCGGCCCTGGAAAAGTACCGCGAAGAGAACGCGATCACCGACACCTGGGAGGCGCGCGAACGTGTTGTCGTCGCCGTTACGGGCGGGCCAGAATCGGAAACCCTGGTGCGCCGGGCATCTCGCATCGCGTCTAGGTCAAGCGCGGAGCTGATGGTCGTCCACGTCGTTCGCGGCGACGGGCTGTCGGGTGTCTCCGCGCCGCAGATGGGCAAGGTGCGCGAGCTGGCTATCAGCCTGGGCGCCACGCTGCACACCGTGGTGGGCGACGACGTCCCAACTGCGTTACTGGATTTCGCTCGCGACGAGAACGCCACCCAGCTGGTGATCGGTACATCTCGGCGATCGCGGTGGGCACGCATCTTCGACGAAGGCATCGGCGCTGCGGTGGTGCAGCAGTCCGGCAAGATCGACGTGCACATGGTGACCCACGAGGCGGCCCGCCGCGGCTCCGCGTGGTCACGAATCTCGCCACGACAGCAACACCTCACGTCCTGGCTTGCCGCCATTGTGGTTCCATCGGCGATCTGTGCGGTGATCGTCTACATCCTCGACCCGTACCTCGGAATCGGCGGCGAGAGCGCGATCTTCTTCATCGGCGTGCTGATCGTCGCGCTGCTCGGCGGCGTCGCCCCCGCCGCGCTGTCGGCGTTGCTGTCCGGCCTGCTGCTGAACTATTTCCTGGTCGCCCCGCGATACACGTTCACCATCGCCGAACCCGACAGCGCAGTGACGGTCGTGGTGCTGTTGCTCGTGGCGGTGGCCGTCGCCGCACTGGTCGACGGGGCGGCCAGCCGCGCCAGAGAGGCCAGGCGGGCGTCGCAGGAAGCCGAACTGCTCGCGCTGTTCGCCGGGTCGGTGCTGCGCGGCGCCGACCTGGACACGCTGCTGGAACGGGTGCGCGAAACCTATTCACAGCGCGCGGTCAGCCTGCTGCGGGAAGGCACAGGCATCGTCGGATGTGTGGGTACGGATCCCTGCGTTGACGTCGACACCGCCGACACCGCCATCGAGGTCGGCGACGAGGAGTTCTGGCTGTTGATGTCCGGGCGCAAGCTGGCCGCCCGCGACCGCCGTGTGCTCGGTGCAGTCGCCAAGCAGGCCGCGGGCCTGGTCAAGCAGCGCGAGCTGACCGAAGAGGCGGGCAAGGCCGAGGCCATCGCGCAGGCCGACGACCTGCGGCGCTCGCTGCTGTCGGCCGTCAGCCATGACCTGCGCACACCGCTGGCCGCCGCCAAGGCCGCGGTATCCAGCTTGCGCAGCAACGACGTTGACTTCTCCGCCGAAGATACCGCCGAGCTACTGGCAACCATCGAAGAGTCCATCGATCAGCTCACCGCGCTCGTCGGCAACCTGCTCGACTCGTCGCGGCTGGCCGCGGGTGTGGTCCGTCCGGAGCTGCGAATGGTATATCTCGAGGAGGCCGCCCAGCGTGCGCTTCTGGGAATCAGCAAGGGCGTCACCGGTTTTCGTCGACAGGGCATCGACCGTGTCAAGGTAGACGTAGGCGACGCCGTCGTGATGGCCGACAGCGGCCTGCTGGAGCGAGTGCTGGCCAACCTCATTGACAACGCCCTGCGCTACGCGCCGGAGAGCCCGGTGCGCGTCACAGCGGGCCAAGTCGGCGACCGCGTGCTGATCGCCGTGGTCGACGAGGGGCCGGGCATCCCGCGCGACGCCGAGAAGCAGTTGTTCGCACCGTTCCAGCGGCCGGGCGACCACGACACGAGCGTCGGCGTCGGCCTCGGCCTGTCGGTCGCCCGCGGCTTCACCGAGGCGATGGGTGGCACCATCTCCGCCACCGACACCCCTGGCGGCGGGCTTACCGCCGAAATCGACCTCGCCGCACCGCCGAAGAACGGCTTGGCATGACCCCTCAGAAGACCAGGGTGCTGGTGATCGACGACGAGCCGCAGATCCTGCGGGCGTTGCGGATCAACCTGTCGGTGCGTGGCTACGAGGTGTTCACCGCCGCCAGCGGAGCTGAGGCCCTCAGGACGGCGGCCGATCACCGGCCCGACGTCATCGTGCTCGACCTCGGGCTGCCCGATATGTCGGGGATCGAGGTGCTCGGCGGGCTGCGCGGCTGGCTCACCGCGCCCGTCATCGTGTTGTCGGCGCGCACGGACTCGTCGGACAAAGTCGAGGCGCTCGACGCCGGAGCCGATGACTACGTCACCAAACCCTTTGGGATGGACGAATTCCTGGCCCGGCTGCGGGCCGCGGTGCGCCGGGGCGCCGCCGCGTCCGACACCGACGAGCCCGTCATCGAAACGTCGTCGTTCACCGTCGATTTGGCCGCCAAGAAGGTGACCAAGAACGGCACCGAGGTCCACCTGACCCCCACCGAGTGGGGCATGCTCGAGATGCTGGTGCGCAACCGCGGCAAGCTCGTCGGCCGCGAGGAGTTACTCAAGGAAGTGTGGGGTCCGGCCTACGCCAAGGAAACCCACTATCTGCGGGTGTATTTGGCGCAGCTGCGACGCAAGCTCGAGGACGACCCGTCACACCCGGTGCACCTGCTGACCGAGGCAGGCATGGGCTACCGCTTCCAGCAGTGAGTTTCCTTCGGCGAGCAGACGCAGAAAGTTCCTTTTGACTCGCGATTCGTGACCTTCTGCGTCTGCTCGCGCCTAGGAACTGGACCCCTCGTTTCCAAAACAGGTAGTCGACTACGCGTGCTGCGCGGTGACCTGCGGCTCTAGCTTTTGATCAGCGAGGTCCGTCTAGGTCTAGGGGAGGAATCCAACGATGGCCAATGCACCCGTTTTCTCGGCTGACGACGACACGATCGTCGAGATCGTCAAGGAGGCGATCAACAGCGGCACAAAGGCAACGTTCTTCCTGTCCTCGGCGCAGTCCATGGCCGTTCGGTCGTGGTTGCTCACGCCGGAGGGCGATTCCGTCGTCAAGAGACTGCGGCGCCGCAGCGGCGTAGCCATGATCGCCGGACAGAGCGTCAGCAAACTACGGACTTCTCCATTCCGGCGCGCCGACTGAACGCAGGCGCTATACATACCGCATGCCTGGCAAGGCATACGCGGGTCGGGTCGGCGGCTTAGCCGTCACCTTGGGCGTCGGCGCTGCCATCGTGACCGGATGGAGCAGCGGACTCGCATGGGCCGACGAGCCCGGATCAACGGCCTCCAGCACCACTTCCGGGGCGGAGCCGGCGAAGACCAAACCCAGCGAGGCGAAGGACGACAAAGAGTCCCGCGGCGATCCGACCAAGGATGCCCCGACGCCGACGACCAACACACCGCCGAGCGAAACGGCCACCCCGCCAGACACGGCGGCCGACGATGAGCCGACCGGCAAACCCCGCACATCGAAGGGGTCCGACCCCGCCACACCCAAAGCACCCAAGAAGAAGACTCCGGCGCCGGTATCCACAGTCGCGAACGCCAAAAACGATGCGACAGCGCCCACCACACCGACGCGGGCGAAGACCACCGTCGCCGAGACACAGGATCCAACGGGTCAAGCGACGGTACGTATCGCCACGACGCAGACACTGTCGAGCACCGCGCAGCCCACGGCGCTGACTACAACGCCGGCGCCCAAGCCGAAGCCGCAAGTGATGACTGCGGTGACGAGTCTGGTATCCGGCGTCGTCAACGCCATCCTCAGCCCGTTCGCCGCCAATAACACGCCGGGAGCTCCTGCCGCGACGCCGTCGGTCTGGTCGCTATTGGCTTTCGCGCGACGCGAATTCGAAAACCTATTCACCGCGCCGTCGCTCGCCGACAACCAGGACACTCAGACGACCAGCGAGACGCTCGCCGAACCCGGAGAGCGCACGCTGATCCTGACCGCGTTTCCGGCCGAAGCCGACGCCATACTCGCCCGCACCACGCTTGATCCGAACCCGTCCGTGGTCGTCGACGGTCATCACTTCTACCTCGGCACACTTGGCGGCAAGAAGGTCATCGTCGCGATGACGGGCATCGGCATGGTGAACGCCACCGACACGACCGAAACGGCGCTCGAACACTTCACGCCAGAGTCCGGCATTTCCATTGGCGCAGTGGTGTTCTCGGGCGTCGCTGGTGGCTCGGGACGCACACAGATCGGCTCGGTGGCCGTACCGGCTCGATGGACTTCCGACGACGGCGAAACGTGGCACCCGGTCGACAACGGCATGCTCGCCACGGCCAACACCCTCGACGTCGACCTGCTCAGCAGGGACACCATCGGAGATCCCGCTTGCTTCTATTGCGGTCCGCTCTCCTGGTTCCCCTTGGTCAACCTCGGCCGCGAGCCCGCGCTGTTCGTCGGCGGCGACGGCTCCAGCGACGACAACAACAACGGTGCGGCGTTCCCGGCGCTGCCGTCCCTCCCGCTCATCGGCGACATTTTCGGCCCTCAGCCCTTCGCTGCACCGGACTTCTCGCCGCTGTTCACCGGCAACTTCTTCCAGGCCATCGTGCCGTTCCTGGCCCGCGGACTCCTCACCAATCTCACCGGCCTCCTGTCGCCTGAGGTTCCGCCGGTGGATGCGGTCGACCAGGAGACAGCGGCGGCACAGCAGGTCGCCGACGCGCACGGCATCCCGTTCCTCGGCATCCGCGGCATGTCCGACGGGCCCGGCGACCCGCTTCACCTGCCGGGCTACCCGTTCACGTTTGTCGTCTACAAGCAGATCGCCGCGGACAACGCCGCCATCGTCACCGAAGCCTTCATGGAGAACTGGACCGGCCCCTAGGGGCGAGTCTCCTCGGCAAGCGCAGTCAGCGTCGTCCGCACGAGATCCGGCCGCTCTTCGGCGATAAAGTGCGTGGTGGCGTCGACCGTCTCCAGTGTGTAATCGTCGGCCTTCGCCGTCTCGGGTGCCATCCACGCCTCAGGGATGACGGTGTCGTTGACACCGTAGAGCGCGCGTATGGGAACGGTCGCGCGTCGCGTCTCGGGATGCCTTGCAGCCCTAGGTATCTCGCGCAACAAGAATGTCCGGTAGGTGTCTCTTGCTGCACGCGCCACCACAGGATCGCGGAAGCGATCGGTGTAGATGCGCGCCGTCTCGGGATCGAGCGCGGAACCCACCTTGAACACAAAATCAAGGAACTTGGTGTATCGCTGAACCGGCACACCAAGAAACGCGATCAGCGGCTGATACTGCAGGAGCGGGACGATGTGCGGCAGCAGCATCCGCGGGGTGATCCACGGGTATCCCATGTTCAGCGTGAGATAGCCGTCAAAGCGTTCAGGGGCGCGCAACACCATCAACCAAGCGACATAAGCGCCCCAGTCGTGCGCGACGAGCAGTACCCGGTCGAGACCGAGCGCGTCCAACAACGCGAGCATGTCGCTGGCGACATCCTCCTTCGCCCACTTGTGCGGAGCCGGTCCCGACCACCCGTAGCCGGGCAGGTCGGGTGCGATGATGCGCAGCCCCGGCGGCGGGTCGGCGAGCAGGTCGTTGTACGCCCAGTGGTGTTGCGGCCAGCCGTGTAGTGCCAGGACGGGGCGGCCATCTTCCGGACCGGCCTCGGTCACGTGAAACCGCACGCCACGGGCTTCGACGAAGGATCGACGCGCGCCATCGATCGGGGGCGGCTCAGAGGTCATGAATCGGACTCTACGTACCCCCTCTAGCGCTACCGTGCCGGTATGGGCGGTTACCGAGATCTGTTCAACGCCAGCATCGCCAACCCCACCGCATTTTGGGCCGACGCCGCGAGAGCGGTGACGTGGACCCGCGAACCGCAGCGCGTCCTCGATGACTCCAACCCGCCGTTCTACCGCTGGTTTCCCGACGGCGAACTGAACACGTGCGCCAACGCGCTGGACCGCCATGTCGAGGGCGGGCGGGCCGAGCAGCCTGCACTGATCTACGACTCACCGGTTACCGGCGCGCAGCGCACCTACACCTACCGCGAGTTGCTCGACGAGACGGCGCGCTTCGCAGGCGCGCTGCGCGGGTTGGGCGTCGGCAAGGGCGACCGCGTCGTCATCTACATGCCGATGATCCCCGAGGCGGTGATCGCGATGCTGGCGTGCGCGCGACTGGGCGCGGTGCACTCGGTGGTGTTCGGAGGCTTCGCGGCCAACGAGCTTGCGGCGCGCATCGACGACGCGCAACCGGCCGTCATCGTGTCCGCGTCGTGTGGCGTCGAGCCGATGAGGACCGTCGACTACAAGCCGATGCTGGACGCCGCACTCGAAATCGCCGAGCATGCCCCGCCCGCATGCGTGATCGTGCAACGTGAGCAGGGGCCATGCGAGCCGGTTGCGGGACGCGACCTCGACTGGAACGAGCTGATGGCCGAAGCGCAGCCCGTCGACCCCGTGCCCGTCGCCGCCACCGACCCGCTGTATGTCCTCTACACGTCGGGAACTACCGGCAAGCCAAAGGGCATCGTCCGCGACAACGGCGGCCACGCGGTGGCTCTGCTGTGGAGCATGCGCAACATCTACGACATGCAGCCCGGCGAAACATATTGGGCCGCATCCGATGTCGGCTGGGTCGTCGGGCACTCCTACATCGTGTACGGACCGCTGATGCTCGGCGCGACCACGGTTCTCTACGAAGGCAAGCCGGTCGGCACCCCGGATGCCGGCGCGTTCTGGCGCGTCGCGTCCGAACATGGGGTCAAGGCGGTGTTCACGGCGCCGACGGCGATCCGCGCAATCAAGAAGGAAGACCCCGAGGGCACCCACCTCGCCAAGTACGACCTGTCGGCGCTGAAGTATCTCTTCCAGGCCGGTGAGCGACTCGACCCCGGCACCTACCACTGGGCGTCGGACAAGCTTGGCATCCCGGTCGTCGACCATTGGTGGCAGACAGAGACGGGCTGGTCGGTCGCCGCCAACCCGATGGGCGTCGAACCACTCGCGATCAAGCCCGGCTCCGCGACGGTGCCGATGCCCGGTTACGACGTGCGCATCCTGCGGCCGGACGGCTCGGAGTGCGACGGAGGTGAAGAAGGCGCGATATGCGTGCGGCTGCCGCTGCCGCCTGGCACCCTGCCGACGCTGTGGGGTGACGACGACCGCTACGTCTCCTCGTACCTGTCGGCTTTCGACGGCTATTACCTGACCGGCGACGGCGGGTACATCGACGAGGACGGCTACCTGTACGTGATGGGCCGCACCGATGACGTGATCAACGTTGCGGGACACCGGATGTCGACGGGTTCGATCGAGGCGGTGCTGGCCGGGCATCCCGCCGTCGCGGAGTGTGCGGTGATCGGCGTGGCCGATGAGCTCAAGGGGCAGGTGCCGCGCGGTTTCGTCGTACTCAAGGCTGGTGCGACGGATGAGCGGCTCGCCGACGAGCTGATCGCCGCGGTGCGCGAAAACATCGGCGCGGTGGCCTGTTTCAAGATCGTCGACGTCGTTCCCGCGCTGCCGAAGACCCGGTCGGGCAAGATCCTGCGCAAGACCATGCGGGGCATCGCCGATGGCCGCGACGAGCCGCTGCCGTCGACCATCGAGGACCCGGCGGTGCTCGACGCGCTCAAGCCGATTCTGCGGGCCTAAGACCCGCGCGAGCAGACGCAAAAGGGCCCGACACGCCGCATTTTTGGGACACTTTGCGTCTGCTCGCGGGGAAATGGCTAGCGGAAGGACTCGTTCAGTCGCTGGTTGAACGCCACATGGAAGCGTTGATATGTGGTGCGCAGGTCGTGTCCCGGCCATTCGTCGGGGATGAGTTCGGCGGGTAGGAGTGGATCAAGCTGAAGATGGCGGACGACGGCCACCGACAGCCCGAACTGATAAGCGAGATCTTCGACCTCGTCGCGCATGGCGACCGTCAGCCTCCGCGCGTCGGCTACCCAATCATCAAGGCTGAACAGGGATCTCACCGTCTCGACGGGGATGTCGGTCGCGGCGTTGTGGAAGTGAACGCATTGCCGGTCCAGCACCGCGCGCATACCCGGCAAGCGGTCCCGGTCCAGATTGTCCGGGCGAATCCAGACGCCTTCGCGTAGCTCGGCGAGATGTAGCGCTGTCGCGGCCTTGCGCAGCGCAAGCCGGTCGGCCGCCGACCGGCGGTCCAACGAGACGACTGCCAACTCCCACGTTCCATCCCACGCCGACGCGGCCGTGTCGTCGATCCGCGATGCCTCATCGACACGCTGGCGACGGTCGAGCAGGCTGCCCGCGAGCGCGTAGGTTCCGTCGTCGCTTGTGAGCTCGCCGTTGGAGACCATCCGCCACAAGCATGTGCGCGCCGCGCCGTCGCTGATGCCGAACAGCGAGGCCATCGCGACCAACTCCCCAACCGTCAGGCGGGGCTGGTCGGCACCCAACAACGCCGTCGCGAGGACGGATCGCGCGCTCAGCGGACGGTCGCCGATCAAGTCGGCTACCCGCGCACGCGATTCTGTCGGCACAGACCCATCTTCGCCGATGGCGCATCCAGGTGCGGGTTCTGGTCACGAATCCGTCGCCAACTCCTGCAGACGATGCACGAATCACGACAGTAGTGCCGAAATTGCAGTCAGGGCTGTTGGCGCTCCGCAGCTCGATCAACGACCCTGTGCGCAATCTCGCCGCTAGAAAGCGCAGCCGGTGTAGGCAGCAGCTCGGCAAGTCGGCACTAGTTCGCCTCGCGGGGTACCCGAACGGCGATCATCATCGCCGCCAGGCCTGCCGCCAGCACCGCGCACAGCCCGCCCATCCCGGCCCTGTCGGTGCCGAACAGGTCGATGAAGGTGAAGAACACTCAACGGCGCCAAAAACGACGCTGCGCGCCCCGCGGTGGTGTAGAGCCCGAAGGCAACGCCTTCCTTGCCGTCGGCGGACATCCGCAGCATCAGCGCCCGCGCAGACGCCAGGACGGGGCCGACGAACAAGCACAGCAGCAGCCCGCAGATCCAGAACGCCACGACCCCCGACAAAGTCAGCAGGGCCAATCCGACGGCGATCATCGCGCTGAGCGAGCCGACGATGACGGGCTTGGAGCCGACCCGGTCATCGAGCAGGCCGCCAAGGACTGCGCCTATCGCGGCGACGATGCTGGCGCACACGCCGAACACCAGCACGTCGGCCTGCGACACCCCGTAGACGCTGACGCCGAGCACCGCCCCGAACGCAAAGACGCCCGTGAGCCCGTCTCTGAATATCGCGCTGGCCACCAGGTAGTAGACGAAGTTGCGGTCGCGTCGCCACTCCCCCTTCACCTCGTTCCACAGCGCACGATAGGCGCCGAGGAAGCCGACGGCCTGTTTATGGTCGACGGCGACCGGGGCCCGCACGGACACCAGCAGCGGCCAAGCGAACAGGGCGAACCAGGCCGCGGCAAGCAGCATCGCTGCCCGCACGTTCCCGCCGTCGGCCGCCGCGACGCCCAACAATCCGCGGGTCGTCGCCGTCGCCTCTGGATGAAACCGACATAGACGATCAGCAGCAACAGCACACTGCCGACAAATCCCGCGGCCGAACCGAATCCCGAGATGCGGCCCGATGTCTCCCCCGTCGACAGTTGCCTCAACATGGCGTTGTACGGCACCGTCGCCAGGTCGCTGCATGCCGCGGTGCACGCCAGTAGCGCCAGACCGGGCCACAGGTAGTGGTAGTCGGCCCGGATCAGACACATCGCCGCCGTCATCGCGACAACCACGCCCGTCAGTACCGCGAGCACGGCGCGACGACGGTTCGGATCGTTCACCCAGATACCGGTCGCAGGCGCCAGCAGTGCGACGGCCACTCCCGCGATCGTCAGTGCCCGACCCAGCCAGCTCGCGGGCGTGGTGGGGCCCGGGCAAGCCCGCACCAACCTGCTCGGTGAGATAGACGGAGAAGACGAACGTGACGACGACGGCATTCACCCCCGTAGCGCCGCAATCCCACAGCGCCCACGCCACCACCCTGGACCGCGAGGGGGTGTCAGAATCCGCCCCGCGCCTGCTCAATTGCAGACGCATCCGCGTCATTTCTGTTGATGGTTCAGCACATACTGCATACCGGCCAGCAGCTGCGACACGGGATCGGCGCCGCCGCCGAAGGCGGCCTGAGTGGCCGGCGCGGTGACGGCGGCCGGGTCGTAGCCCCGCACCGGATCCACCGTGATCGGAGCGGTCAGCGGATCGTCGTTTCGCGAATATCCCGCATCCACCATCGGTTTCAGCACCCCGTCGAGCTGATTAAGCGTTCCTTCATCCACCCCGAGGTACTTGAAGGGCAACACCAGGGGAAGATGCTGCTCGGGGATCAGATACGTCGTCGTCTTCGCGCCCCTGGAGTTGACGGTCGTTCTGATGTTCTGCGGCGGCACGTTAGTCGGGTTGGTGAACGCCACCGCGGTGTGACCGGTCGCGAGGCCCACGACCGCGTTGAGGAGGGACATCCAGTTGTCCCCCCTGTCCGGCCAGTCGGCGATGCTGTCGTACGCAGAGACGAATTGGTAAGTGTCGTACTGGCTTTCCACCGGAGCCGGCATGCGGAAGTCGAGTGAGGGTACGACGCTGCCGACGGGGAACATCTGGGTCAGGAAACTCTCGCCGAAGGCGTGCTTCGCAAGCGGGTCGCCGTATGTCGCGAAGCTCAACGTATTCGGAGGCGGCGCCGTCGGATCGTTCGCGAGTTTCGCCTGTACGGCGTCGAGCACCATCGCCCCTTCGGACAAGCCGATCGCGGTGCCGGGACCACCGTTGCGGATCGCCGTTTCCAGGTTGACCTCACCTTCGTCGACCGACTCGCCGATGCTGGGGCCGTCGATACCAACGCCCGGAAAGTCGTCATCCAGCCGGCCGATGCCTGGGAACAACCGTTCCAGGGTGTGTCCCTGAACCTGACCCGCGGGATAGTCGACGATCTGCCGATCCAGTCCCGGGAACCAGTCGGCGCCCGTGCGCTTGATGTACTCGTCGTAGGGAATGCCCAGCACGTGCGCACCGCCAAGCGCATACCCTCGTCCCGGCGTACCCAGCGGCGGCGGCCCGCTCCCGTGGTCTGGCGTCCAGGGGGCCTGCATGTCATCGGCCGCCGCGATCCCGGACCCGAAACACCCTGCGGCGCCGACGGTTACCAGCGCGGTGATTGATGCGAACAGTCTCCGCGCTTCCACCCCCCAGACCTTACTCCGCATACTCAGGCGTCCAACCGAACGAACTGGTCCTGCCGATACTGCTCGGCGCAGGCGGCGCGGCGGATCTTGCCGCTCGTCGTCGTGGGAATCGACCCGGGACGTACCAGAACGAGATCCCCCACATTCAGTCCGTGTGCATTCGATATCGCGGAGGTGATATCGCTCTTGACCTCACTGAGCCAGCGCATCGCCTCAGGCGTGGAATCTCCCCGATTCTTGACCTCGATGACAGTGACCAGCTTCTCGGTACTGTTCACCGGAACAGAAATCGCCACGACCCGACCACGGGTTATCTCTTGGACCGTCGCCTCGATGTCCTCGGGATAATGATTGCGACCACGAATGATGAGCATGTCCTTGATGCGGCCGACGATGAACAGCTCACCATCGGACGATGAAGCCCAAATCGCCGGTTCTCAGCCATGGTCCGTCAGCCGTGCCCGGCGAAGGGTCAATCAGCGTTGCGCCGAAGCACTTCTGCTCCTCCGGTGTCCTGTTCCAGTAGCCTTCGGCGACGTTGTCGCCATGCACCCAGATTTCGCCGACGACGTTCTGTGGGCACTCGCGGTTCGTGTCGACGTCGACGATCCGCACCACGGGTGAGGGCGGCAGTTCGTATCTCACCAGGGCTGAGCCGGTTTCGGCCGCGCAGCGCTGGCGCGGCCCGCAGCCAATTCGTCCGTATCGAAATGCGCTGCCCCCGACGAATCACCTGCCGACTCACTCCAGGTGCCACTTGCCACGAAGACGGTCGCCTCCGCCAGGCCGTACGAAGGACGCAGCATATGGTCCCGAAAATTGAAGTGAGCGAACCGATCTGCGAAACGCTCCAAAGTGGATGGTTCGACCCGTTCGGCACCGTTGATGATGGCGTGCACCCCGCCGAGGTCGAGCCCGGCGAGATCACTGTCGGTGGTTTGGCGGGCGGCCAGGTCAAAAGCGAAGTTGGGTGCAGCCGAAAAGGCACGAGAATTCTGCGCCAATGCCCGCAGCCATCTGGCCGGCTTTTCCACGAACGAAGTCGGACTCGCCAACACGGCGGGATGGCCGCTCAGGATGGGCCCGCAGATGCCCATCATCAAACCCATGTCGTGGTAGAAGGGCAACCACGACACGAACGTGGCATCGGTCGAGGCTTTGGCGTCCGCACCTCCGAAATAGGAGCGCATCAGCTGCTCGAAATTCACCTGGAGGTTGCGGTGCGAGATCATCACGCCGGTTGGCATCCGGGTCGAACCAGAGCTGTATTGCAAATAAGCGGTGTGGGAAAAGTCAGCGGCCGATAAGGCGGCTCCACCCTCGCCGTCCAGATTGATCGAATCGAGTTCGACAACCTTCGGAACAACGTCCAGGCGCGCTCGATCGATATAACCGGCCACCTCGTCTGCAACCGCAGACGTCGTGAGGACGACCGTCAGGCGACGTATCGCCCAAGACCGAACTGAGACGGTCGTGACCCGAGCCGCGGTGCAGAAAGCGGGAGCGGCACCGCGACGAGTCCGGCCTGCATGGAACCCAGGAATGCCACGACGTAATCAAGGCTTTGCGGAGCCAGGATCACTGCCCGGTCTCCGACCGACGCATGAAGGCTGAGCTGCGACGCCAGGTTCAACGTTCTGCTGGCTAGTCGCGACCACGTGAGACTCTCGGAGACACCCGACGGGTCGTGGCCGTAATCGGTGAAGGTGAACGCGACGTCGCCGGGGCGGAGGCTGGCACGTCCGTGCAGCATCGAGAGAATGGAGGACTGGGGTTCAGAGTCGCTGGCGTCACATTTCGTCCGTATTAGCTTGTCGAATCCGTCGGCGCGAGGTGGTTGTCAGCCGCTCGGCTTCATTTCGTAGTTTCACATATCCCATGAGTGTGCGCTGTCCCGGCTACGTGCGGCTAAGCCGTGAGGGCCACCAGTTTGCCCGCCCCACCAATGCGGCCATGGCGGGCACTGTGACCGTCCGTACCAGGAAGGTGTCCAGCAGCACGCCGACGCCGATCATGAATCCGCCCTGGACGACTGTGGTGATGCTGGAAAACAGCAGACCGCTCATCGAAGCGGCAAAGATCAGACCGGCCGCGGTGATCACCCCGCCGGTCGACGTCAGGGTGCGAATGACGCCGTAACGCAAGCCGTTCGGAGACTCGTCGCGCATTCGCGAAACGAAGAGCAGATTGTAGTCGGCACCCACCGCGACCAATACGACAAAGGCCAGTGGGGGCACGCTCCAATGCAATTGCTGGCCGAGTAGGAATTGAAATGTCAGGACGCTGATACCAAGAGCCGCGAAATACGAGATGACCACGGAGCCAACCAGATAGAGCGGTGCGACGATCGCACGCAGCAGCGCCATCAGGATCAGTAGGACGACGACGAGTGTCATGACAATGATGAACCGGATGTCGTGCTGGTAATAGTCGCGCGTATCCCGCAGCGCGGCGGGATATCCGCCCATCGATATCGTGGCGTCCGCCAGTTGGGTGTTCGGTTGGGCGCCCCGAGCGGTGTCACTGATCTCATTGACCTGATCCATCGCTTGGGCGCTGAACGGGTTGAGTGTGGTTTGCACCAGGTACCGGACCGAGTGGCCATCCGATGAGATGAATACCTTCGCGGCCTTCTTGAAGTCCTCGAGTTGGAGAACTTGGGACGGCAGATTGAAACCCGCCATCGACGGATCTGCCGCTTCGCTTCGCATAGCCAATAGGAAGGCGGCCGCCTCATCGAGGCCGTCACCCATCAGCTTGACTTGGCCGACGAGATCGTCGACGCCGCCGGCCACCTGCTGGCTCCCGTCTGCCAAGCGGTTGGCGTCCTGCCTGGCCTTCGTCAGGCCCGCCTGCAGGCCTCCCGGTCGATCCAGGCCCATGGCGCGGACCGCCGAGTTGAAATTCGACATCGCATCATTGAGCTGTTTCACCGTCGCATCCAGGGTCTGTCGGTCTCCGAACCCCTGTAGTTGACCGGCCAGAGAATTGATCTGGTCGATGCTTCCGTCGTTTCGCGCGTCGACCAGTTTCTGGAACTGCATGCGGGTGTCGGCGCACGAGGGGTTGGCGTCGCAGATCGCGTTGCCGTTCAGTGCCGCCAGGACCGGGCCCACCCAGGCGAACATGTCCTTGACGGCGGAGAAATTCATGCCCATGGAATTGCCGAGCGCATTGATGCTCTGCACCAGCTTGGCGGCGGTTTCGACGTCCTTGACCAACTTGTTTCCGCCCGTTTGGCCTCGCATCGACGAGAACGCGTCGATCAGACGCTGCATGCTGGGAGCGATCTTGTTGATCTGGGCGCGCACGTCACTAAGGCTTGAGGCCAGCGTGCCTGCGCCATTCGCCAGCTTGTTGAGGTCGGTGGTGTTGCCGCTGATTTGCTGCGAACCGGCCGCCATTCGATCGCCGACAATGCCGGCTTGATAGGTGGCCCTGAATTCCTGCGGGACTACTCCGGTGGGTCGGGTGATGCCGCTGACAAGACCGATGTTCGGCAGTTGGCTGACCCGCTGCGCCATCTGCTCAAGGTCAGCGAGCGCCTGCGGGGTTCGCAGGTCGCGCGGTGACTGGATGAGGATGTATTCGGGTACGGCCTGACTGATGGGGAAGTGGCGTTCCAGCGCGGCGTACCCGATCGAACTCTCCGCCGAGGGACCGATGGCCTGGCGATCGTCGTAGTTGTAGCGGACCAAGGTCGCGCAGCTGGCAAGGATGGCCAAGATCAGCAGGCTGGCGACCAGATGAGTCTTCGGCCGCCGCACAATGCGCGCCCCCGAACGGCGCCAGAACCGAGCGGTGAGTTCGCGTCGTGGCTTGACCCAGCCGCGCGGCCCGGCCAGCACCAGGATGGCCGGCAGCAACGTGACCGCGGCAAGGTACGCCACCGCGACACCGATCGCGCACGCCACACCGACGGTGGAGAACACCCCCATCTTGGCGAAGCTGATCCCGAGAAAAGTGATTCCCACCGTTGCAGCGGATGCGGTGATCACCTTGCCGATCGAGATCAGCGCCTTCTTCACCGCTTCGTCGAAATCCGACCCCTGCCGCAGATAGTCGTGATAGCGGCTGATGAGAAAGACCGCGTAGTCCGTTCCCGCGCCCGCGATCATTGCGCTCAAGAAGATGACGGACTGATTTGAAACTCCCAGCCCGAAGAGTTGAGAGACTCCGGCCACCACGCCCTGTGCGGTCAACAACGACATCCCGATCGCCGCTAACGGCAACAGCATCGTGATCGGGTTGCGGTACACCAGAAGTAGAACGAGGAGTACCAGGACGCCGATCGCAATCTCGATGGGCAGCCGGTCTTGCGCGCCTGCGACAGTGAGGTCGGCGACGGTGGCCGCGGGTCCGGTGACGTACACCTTGAGCGGGCCGTCTGCGCTGGCGTTGTGTTTGATGACGTCGGAAACCCGGTTGTAGGCCTCGTAGGCCCGCGGCGTACCCAACTCACCCGTCAGGCCGACCGGCAGCACCCAGGTCGTCTTGTCCTTGCTGGTCAGGAACGGGCGTAATTGGGGCGTGCTGATGAAGTCCTGAACCATCGCGACGTCAGTCACGTCGTCGCGCAGCGCGTCGACCACCTTGCGGTAGGTGGTTTCGTCGGCGGGCTTGAGCCCGGTGTCGTTGATGAAGGCGACGACCAGGAGGTTTCCCGAACCCGATTCGTGGAAGGCTTCGGTCATCTGCCGGGCGGCGACGCTGGACGGGGCATCACTGGGCAGGATCGCGAGCGGATGCCGCTGGGTCATCTCGTTCAGGCTCGGGAACGTCAGCGGAAGCGCAATCGCGATCGCGATCCAAATCCCGATCACCGCCAAGGGCCACCGCACTACAAGATCGGCTAGTCGTCGCATTTCGCCCTCACCCTCACCTGGATCGCTCCACGTTATGCGACGCGTCCCCAGTGCCCGCTGTCAGCGACCCGTACGCACACGGACTTCATCGCCTCCATGTAGCGGGTAACTGATTTCTGGGCAACCGGGTTGTCGGGATGCATGATCGCCATGACCGTGCCTTCCCCGTACCGGAATATGTAGATGGTCAATTGATACGAAAACCGGCCGTCAGGGTAGATGCCGACATTGTCCGCGAGCCCCATGTCGGCTGCGGCGAGGACCGCGTTGAGCGGAGCGGCGCCACCGTGCAAGAAGTTCGACACGGGAAAGTTCGGCTTTGGCCAGTTCAACCAGGGCGCCAACTCCAGTACGCGGTAGTACGGCACTCTCGTCATGTCCAGGCCCGAATCGAAAGAGGCCTGCGCTGCCCATGCGGCATCACTGAAAGAAGTCGCCGCGATCGGGACGGTGATCGGGATCATGCCGGTAAACCAGCCCTGCGTCATGAAGTTGTCGCCGCCTGTGCGGGAATCCCTCGGAGTCAGGCCGTAATAGGTCAGGGCTCCGGTGAACTCGTGCTCCACCAGACCTTGGCAGGCGAATAAGCCACCGACGAAGCGCGCGCCAGCCGCGGTGCTGGCCGATTCGAAGCGTTCCGTCTGCGCCGTGTCCATCAGGATCTCCGACGTCATGCTGCTGCTGGTCGACTCCTGCGGGTTACCCAGTGGGAGCGGGAACTCAGGAAGGCCATCATCGTTGTTCTCGGCAAAGTCAATCCACGCCTGTACCCCAGGCGAATCCACCGTCAACGCTGACGTGTTTTCGCGCTCGCGAACACAGAAATCGTCGAAGCTACCGGCATCCGGAAGCGTAAGGGCCTGACCGCCTGCGCTCAACGCCGAATACATTCCGTTGGCTTCCATCATCGTTGTGCCGATCAATGTCGCATCACCGTGCACATGATCCATGGCGGCGAAAAACATGAAATGGCTTTCGTGCTGGACTATCCCGAAGGTGAAGCAGCCCCACTCCAACGGATTCGGTATGTCGACAACGTGAGCGCGTATTTCGTCGGCGGCCATGGTGCCCTGATCGATCGGCACGAACGCGATGTCGGCCGGATCGTCCATGGCATGTCGGATGAACTCACCATCAGCGGTCTGTTCGAACCAACTGCGGAATGTGTCGTGCCGACGTACGTATGCGTTGACGGCGTGATCCATGGCAGAAACATCGCACTGACCCGCGATGTCACAGGCAGCGATGATCTGCCGGGAAAAGTTCAGCCCGGCGGCTGCCCGTTCGCAGTAGTTACGAAGATGTTGGCCCTGCATATAGCTGACTGGCACCGAGCTGACGGGCGCTCGTCGCGCTGTTTCCGAAGCCGCGGCAGTCGGGTGCCAGGAGGTGACTGAGCCCGGATTCACCGCCCATTCATCGAGTGCGCCGATCGTGATTTTCCCGATGCGCAACCGTCGTCCTCCTTTGTTTGGCCAGCTCCAGGGTCCGGCATCACTCGTTGCTGCGACAACATACCCTC
Organism: uncultured Actinomycetota bacterium; assembly: GCA_963766465.1. Taxonomy (GTDB): domain Bacteria; phylum Actinomycetota; class Actinomycetes; order Mycobacteriales; family Mycobacteriaceae; genus Mycobacterium. Next base: position 120,291 of record CAVXZT010000001.1, on the reverse strand, counting down.
GGTTCGACCGCAGCCGCCCGGCGCCAGCTCCGCATGCCACACAGGTACACATGCAATAGTGTCAACGCAGGTGTCAATTTAAGGCATGGCAAGGTATTTGCAGTTTCACAGTCTGACCGCCGATGCAAAGAGGAGGACAACTGCATGGGATCCGCGGAACATCCGATCGAGCAGCCCCCGCGCTTTGCCATCGTCGGCTATGCAGCGCGTTTCCCGGGTGCCCCGGATGCCGATGGGTTCTGGGACGTGCTGCGCGAAGGCCGCGACGCGATCTCGGAGGTGCCCAAGGACCGCTGGGATGTCGACGAGTTCTTCGACCCCGAACCGGGTGCGTCCGGCAAGGTCGTGACCCGCCGCGGGGGTTTCGTCGATGACGCGACGGGATTCGACGCGCCGTTCTTCGGTCTGTCGACGCGCGAGGCCAGGTGGATGGACCCGCAGCAACGGCTCTTGTTGGAGACAACGTGGCGCGCAGTGGAGCATTCCGGTATCGCGCCCTCGGCCCTGGCCAACACCTACACCGGAGTGTTCGTGGGCTTAGCGACCCACGACTACCTGGGCATGGTGTCCGACGAGCTGGATTACTCCGAGATCGAGGCGTATCTGGCCATCGGGACATCGAATGCCGCGGCGGCGGGACGGATCAGCTACCGGCTGGGGCTGCAGGGTCCCGCGGTCGCCGTCGACACGGCGTGCAGCTCGTCGCTCGTGGCAATCCATCAGGCGTGCCAAGCGCTGCGCTTGGGAGAATGTGACCTCGCACTGGCCGGCGGCGCCAACGTCCTGCTGAGCCCGGCGACCATGATCACGTTCTCCAGCGCGCAGATGCTGGCACCCGACGGCCGGTGCAAGACATTCGACGCGGCCGCGGACGGCTATGTGCGCGGCGAGGGTTGTGGCGTCATCGTCATCAAGCGCCTCGAGGACGCGGTCCGCGACGGTGACCGGATTCGGGCCGTGATCCGCGGCAGCGCGGTCAACCAGGACGGCGCATCGGGTGGCCTGACCGTGCCGAACGGGGTTGCCCAGCAACGGGTTATCGCCGATGCACTGAAGCACGCCGGCCTCGAACCCAGCGATGTCGGATACCTGGAGGCGCACGGCACCGGGACGTCGTTGGGCGACCCGATCGAGGTCCAGGCCGCAGGTGCGGCATTCGGCGCCGGACGCGAACCGAGCCGACCGCTGCTGATCGGCTCGGCCAAAACGAACATCGGGCACCTGGAAGCGGCCGCGGGTATCGCGGGCGTGATCAAGGTGATTCTTTCGCTTGAACACGAGACGTTGCCGAAGCACCTCCACTTTGAGAACCCTTCTCCGCACATTCCCTGGGACCGGCTCCCCGTGCATGTGGTGAACGAGGCCATGCCCTGGGAGCGCGGTAGTCAGGCGCGCATCGCGGGAGTCAGCTCGTTTGGATTCGCCGGGACCAACGCGCACGTCATCCTCGAAGAAGCACCGGCCCCGTCACCGCGGCCGGTCGAGCAGCCCGGGGACGCACGGTTCAGCATCCTTCCGCTCTCCGCGCGGACGCCCGCGGCACTGGTGCAGGTCGCCGATCAATACCGCAGCTGGTTGAGCGCGCACCCGGAGGCCACGTTGGCGGACGTGTGCCTCACCGCCGGGGTGGGACGGGCACACCTGGAGCACCGCGCCGCTTTGGTCGTCAGCTCGAGGGAGTCGGCCGTCGAACTGCTCGGTGCGCTCGCGGACGACCGGCCTGCGCCGGGTCTGGTTCGCGGCGAATCCCATGACACGCCGAAGACCGCGTGGCTGTTCACCGGTCAAGGCAGCCAGTACCCCGGCATGGCCCGTGAGTTGTACGACACCGAGCCAGTGTTCGCCGACACGCTGAATCGGTGCGCGGCGGCAGTCGCCGGTGTGCTCGAAAAGCCGTTGCTGGACGTCATTTTCGACGCGGACAGCCCGGACGCCGAAGAGACGCTGCGGCAGACCTCGTACGCACAGCCCGCGTTGTTCGCGGTGGAGATGGGCTTGGCTCGCCTCTGGCAGTCGTGGGGATTCGAGCCAGACGTGGTGCTGGGGCACAGCGTCGGACAGTATTCGGCGGCTTGTGTCGCTGGCGTGTTCACCCTCGGGGACGGCATGCTGCTGATGGCCGAACGCGGTCGCCTCTTCGGAAGATTGCCTGCGGGTGGTCGGATGGTCGCGGTGTTCGCCGCCGCAGAGCGTGTCGAGAGCCTGACCGACGAGTTCCCGAGTCTGTCGGTCGCTGCCTACAACGGAGCAAACACCGTATTGTCCGGGCCTGCAAAGGATCTGGAAACTGCGGTGGCTGCACTCGCCGCCGATGCTGTCCGGTGTGACTGGCTTGAGACAAGCCACGCATTCCACTCGGCGCTGCTCGACCCGATCCTCGACGAATTCGAGTCGTATGCGGACCGATTCAATCTCAGTACGCCACAACGAATTCTGATTGACAACCGCACCGGCGCCGCGCTCGGCAGGAGCGTGAAACTCGATGGAGCCTATTGGCGCCGCCATGCGCGCCAACCGGTGGAATTCGCCAAGAGTGTGCACACCCTCGCCGACCTGAATTGCAAGCTGTTGCTCGAGATCGGCCCACGACCGGTGCTTACCGCCGCGGCCCTCGGGACATGGCCTACCCCGGCCACCGCGCCGCGGGTGATCACGTCTCTGCGCCCCACCACCGCCGACCATCGACAGATCACCGAAGCCGTCGCCGACGCGTACGTCCTGGGTCACCTGCCCGAATTCGCTGCTTTTCGGCAGACGCACGCGCGAAAGATCGACCTGCCAACCTATCCGTTCGAGCACCGTCACTACTGGTTCCGCGACATTTCGCAGCGCCCCGACGAACAACTGCCCCTCGCCGCACGTACCGAGGCCGTCCGCCTTCTCGAGGACGGCCGGATCGAGGAGCTCGCGACACTGCTCGACGGCGCGAGCGGCGATTATCAGACTCTCAATGTGCTGACCAAGCTTGCGGCACAACACAACCAGCAACGTGCAACCCAGTCGATCACGGACGACCGCTACGAGATCCGCTGGGAGAAATCCACCGCTCCCCTCTCCAGCGCGGAAGCCGGCGAGGGTTTCACCTGGATCCTTATCGGCGACAACCGCGAAGCGATCCAGCCCCTGGTCGACGTGCTGACTACATCTGGCCACCGGCACCTGATCCTCAAGTTGCCGGTGTCCGACCCGGACGAGGAGAAGCTTGCAGACGCGTTGCGTGCTGCGGCGGTGGACGATTCGACGCTACGTATCGTGCATGTCGCGGCCCTCGACTCGGAGACCACAACATCGATGCGGTCGCTGTTGCGGATGCAACACCGGATCCTTGGCGGAACTCGGCGGCTCTTCCGCGCCGCCACCGCCGCTGAATTGGGAGTCCCCATCTGGGTGGTGACTCGTGGTGCACAGCGAGTCACCGACGCGGACAGCGTGGCGCCGGATCAGAGTTGCCTGTGGGGATTCGGTCGTGCCGCGTCGCTGGAACTTCCGCACGTGTGGGGCGGACTGGCCGACTTGTCAGAAGGCACTGCCGACGAATGGAATCGGTTCATCAACCGGGTCTCTGCGCTGCGCGACTCGACCATCACGGAGGACCAGATCGCGCTGCGCGATCAGGCGGTCTACGTCCCCCGGCTGGTTCGGCGGGCCGACCCGCCGGGCGCTGCACCGCTGAAACTGCGCACTGACGCAGCGTATTTGGTGACCGGCGGAGTGGGGTCGATAGGCCTGGAGATTGCCGGATACCTGGCCGCGCAGGGCGCCAGACATTTGGTGCTGACCAGCAGGCGCGCGCCAAGCGATGCCGTCCGGCAGCACATCGATGCATTGAGCGAACAGCACGGCTGCGAATTCCGCGTCATTGCTGCCGATGTCGCGGATGCGCACGACGTCGCACGCCTGTTGACCACCGTGCGGGCCGAGCTACCGCCGCTGGCCGGCATCGTCCATACCGCTGGCGAGATCGGTACCACGCCACTGAGCAACCTGGACGACGCCGAAGTAGACCGCGTCTTCGCTGGGAAGGTCTGGGGTGCTTGGCATTTGAGCGAAGCAGCGACTGACCTGCAACTCGACTTCTTCATCAGCACCTCCTCGATCGCTTCAGTTTGGGGCGGATTCGGTCAAACTGCCTACGGAGCCGCGAACGCATTCCTCGACGGGCTGGCCTGGCGCCTGCGCGAGCAGGGCATCTCTGGGGTCAGCGTCAACTTCGGTCCATGGTCGGCGGGCATGGCCGACGCGGAGTCACGTGCGCGGCTGGAGCAGCGCGGGGTCCGGACCTTGTCACCTGCCGATGCTCTGGCGGGTCTGACCGATGTCGTTGCGGCTTCTTCGGCACAAGGAGTGGTAGCCAGGATCGACTGGGCCCGCTTCCTGCCGCTCTACCAGCAGGTGGGCAGGCGGGCATTCCTTGCGGAGTTGGAGCGCGAGGTGCCAGATGCGGTACCGGGCGTGACGCCGTCCGGGAAGACGAAGCTAGTCGAGCAGCTCACAGGAGCCCCTATACAGCAGCGTAAGAAACTTCTGACCGACTACCTGCGCGACGTGGTGGCAGAGGTGACGCGTGTCGATGCGGCAGAGATCCGCGAGGACGCCGGGTTCTTCGACCTCGGCATGGATTCGCTGATGGCCGTCGAATTGCGGCGTCGCCTCGAACAAGGAGTGGGCCGCGAGATTCCAGTCACCCTGGTGATGGATCACCCCAGTCTGTCCGGCGCGGTCGACTACCTGCTCGGCGATGTGCTCGAGCTCAGCGAGCAGATACCCGCGCCTCAGCTGCCGTCGGTGGTGAGAACGCGCACGGACGAACCGATCGCGATCGTCGCGGTGTCGTGCCGCTTCCCCGGTGCGCCCGACCCGGAAGCCTTCTGGGAGTTGCTGTCCGGCGGTGTCGACGCGATTCGGGAAGTCCCGGAGGACCGTTTCGACATCGACGAGTTCTACGACCCGGATCCAGAGGCTCCAGGAAAGACCTACACACGTTTCGGCGGATTCCTCGACGGTGTCGACGGTTTCGATCCCGAATTCTTCGGCATCTCCCCCCGCGAGGCTGTCTGGATCGAGCCACAGCAGCGGCTGATGCTCGAAACGGCGTGGGAGGCTCTCGAACGGGCTGGGTACGCGCCTGCCGCCCTGCGCGGAAGCCGGACCGGCGTCTTCGCAGGCGTGGCCGCCAACGAATACGCACATCTGCTGTCATCGGAGTCGGTCGACAAGATCGAGCCCTACTTCATCACCGGCAATGCGCTCAACGCCATTTCCGGTCGGGTTGCCTTCGCACTCGGACTCGAAGGACCGGCAGTGGCGGTTGATACCGCATGCAGCTCGGCCTTGGTGTCTGTCCATCAGGCCTGCCAGGCTTTGCATTCCGGTGACTGCGACTTGGCGTTGGCCGGCGGGGTCAACGTCTTGCTGAGTCCGGTGACGGTCGTCGCGGCCTCCCGGGCCAAGATGCTTTCCCCCGTCGGCCGATGCAAGACCTTCGACTCCTCCGCCGACGGCTACGTGCGCAGTGAAGGCTGCGGAATTCTCGTACTCAAGCGGCTCAGCGACGCGGAGCGCGACGGCGATCGGATCTGCGCTGTCATTTCCAGCAGCGCGGTCAACCAGGACGGCGCATCCAGTGGCTTGACAGTGCCCAACGGCGGTGCGCAGCAACGGCTCATCGAAACGGCGCTGACTCGCGCCGGCCTGACGGGTGGCGATGTCGACTACCTCGAGGCGCACGGCACGGGTACCCCGCTCGGTGACCCGATCGAGGTGCAAGCCGCCGCGGCCGCCTACGGAAAGTCGCGCGACGCGGACCGACCGCTGCTGATGGGATCGGTGAAGACCAACATCGGTCACACCGAATCGGCCTCGGGGGCAGCAGGTCTGATCAAAGTCGTGTTGTCGCTACAGCACGAGGTACTTCCGCAGAGCCTGCACTTCGAGAATCCGTCGCCGCACATCCCGTGGGACTCGCTGCCGGTACGAGTGGTGAACAAAGCAATTCCGTGGCATGCCGATGGCAGGCCGCGCCGCGCCGGTGTGAGTTCCTTCGGCTTCACCGGAACAAACGCGCACGTGCTAATCGAAGAGGCACCACCACTACCAGCCAACGCCGATGAGCGCTCCGACGGCAACGTCCCGTCGGGAGTGGTGAATGTGCTTCCGCTGTCGGCGCGTTCGCCCGAGGCGCTGGTGGCGTTGGCGGTGCGCTACGGCAAGTGGTTGGAAACCCACGAAGAAGTCGACCTCGCCGATGTATGCCTCACCGCTGGCACGGGCCGCTCTCATTTCGAACATCGGGCCGCGCTGGTCGTGGATTCGGTCGACGGCGCGCGAGAGGGCCTGGCCGAGTTGGCCGAGAACCGTCTGCGGCCCGGTGTCGTGCGTGGCGAGCACACACACCGTCCGACGACAGCCTGGCTGTTCACCGGGCAAGGCAGCCAGTATCCGGGCATGGCGCGTGAATTGTTCGACGCCGAACCGGTATTCGCCGAAACCGTGAAACTGTGCGCGGACGCGGTCAACGACATGCTGCCGCGCCCGTTGCTGGAAGTGCTGTTCGCCACGGACCGTGAAATCGGACAAATGCTGCGGCACACGTCGTACGCACAGCCGGCGCTCTTCGCCGTCGAAATGGGCCTGGCCCGGCTGTGGCAGTCCTGGGGCATCGAGCCCGACGTGGTGCTGGGACACAGCGTTGGCCAGTATGCAGCGGCATGCGTCGCCGGGGTCTTCAGCCTCGAGGACGGCGCACGGCTGATGGCCGAGCGGGGTCGGCTGTTCGGCAGCCTGCCCGAAGGTGGCCGAATGGTGGCGGTTTTCGCCGACGCCAAGCAAGTCGAGCAGATCGCGGGCGAATTCCCGCGAGTGTCGGTCGGCGCCTACAACGGACCCAACACCGTGCTGTCGGGTCCGGGTGAGGACCTGGAGCAGGTTGTCGCCAGATTTGAGGACGAGGGGATCCGCTGCACCTGGCTGGAGACCAGCCACGCCTTCCACTCGGAATTGCTGGATCCGGTGCTCGACGAATTCGAGTCGTACGCGGCGCAGTTCGAGTTCGCGGTCCCGACCTTGCCGCTGGTGTGCAACCGCACCGGAGCCGTGCTCACGGCCCAGACCCCGATCGACGCTCAGTATTGGCGGCGGCATTCCCGTCAGCCGGTGCAGTTCTCCGAAAGCGTGCGCACCGTGGCGGCGCTGGGATGCTCGGTGTTGGTGGAGATCGGACCCCAACCGGTGCTGACCGGGGCTGCGGTGCAGGTCTGGCCCGAGCACCTGGCCGCACCGCGGGCAATCGTCTCGCTGCGCAAGGGCGTTGGCGACCGGCGCCAGATCGCCGACGCGCTGGCCGCGGCCTACGTCGGCGGCCACCAACTTGATTTCGCCAGCCTGCAACGGGATCGCCGTCCCAGCCTCGAACTGCCCACCTATCCGTTCCAGCGGCGCCGCTTCTGGCCCAAGACGTCGAATGTTGCCATTGACGGCCCAGCGGTGTCCGGAATCCTGGGTAGCGCAAAGGACCTCGCGTCCGGCGACGCCGTGTACACCAGCAGGTTGTCGGTCAAATCTCAGCCGTGGCTATCGGATCACGTCATCTATGGCACAGTCGTCGTCCCCGGTGCGACGTACGCAGCGATGGCGTTGGCCGCGGTGGGTACCCCGGCGCACGCGAAGGACGTCTTCTTCTATGAGCCGATCATCCTGCCCGAGAAGAGCTCTCGGGAGGTGCAGCTGACGCTGCACCCATTGGAGCACGACGGCGAGCAGCGCTTCCAGGTGCACAGCCGCCCCTACGGCGAACGCGGCTCGGAATGGTCGCTGAACGCCGAAGGCACCGTCTTCACCGGTGCGGGTGACGACCCGGCACCCGGGGACGATCCGGTCGACGAAGCCGTCGAGCGCCTCGAGCGCATGCGTCCGCACGAGCTGTTCGAGACCTTCGCCGACATGGAGCTGGCTTGGGGGCCAACCTGGTCCGGCTCCCTCAAGTCGCTGTGGCTCGGTGAGGGTGAGGCGATCGGCGACATCCTCGTCGGCGACGAACTCGCCGAACAGCTCGGAAGCGAGCCGATGCACCCGGTGCTGATGGACCTGTGCACCGGTGTCGCCTTTCCGGCGTTCCCCGCACTTCTCGCGGCCGAACAAGGGGTGAGCGACCTGTTCCTGCCGCTGCGGTACGGGCAGGTGACGCTGCGGGAGAAGATGCCGCGGCGGTTCTACTGCCGCGCGAGGTGGCACGAGGGCGCCCTCGACAACGAAACCCAGGTCTTCGATATCGATTTCCTCGATCGAGAGGGCCGTCACCTGGGCGGGATTGGCGAGTTCACGGTGAAAAGAGCGCCGCGCGAGGCGTTGTTGCGCGGCCTCGGCGGCGATGCCACCCGGCTGCTCTACACCCTGGGGTGGCATGAGGTGCCGGTGTCGAGCGACGAGACCGCGTCGGCGAGCGGCACCTGGCTGATCGCCGGGTTCGACGAACTGGCCGCCAAGATCCCCGGCTGCATTCCGTTCGATCGGAACACCGATTCGGAGCTCCTGGGGCAGGTGCTGGCGCAGGCGCACGAGCGCGGCGCCGGATTCTCCGGCGTCGTCTGGCGCAGCAGCGCGCCAAGCACTGCCGAGTCCACCGCCGAGGCCGAGGCGCGTCTCGAAACGGAGATCGCCAACCTGCTCAGCGCCGTGCACACCGCGCAGGGTGGCTCACAAAACGGCAGCGTGAAGCTTCCGAATGGTCTCTGGATCGTCACGGAGCGGGCCGTGGCCACCGAGTCCGGCGAGCCGGTCGACCCGGTGCAGGCCGCGCTGTGGGGATTCGGGCGCACCACGATCAACGAGGAACCGGCGCTGCGCGCCAAACTCGTCGATTGCGACGGATCGCCGGAGGCCGTGCAGGCACTGGCCAGTCTGTTGGGTACTCCGGTCGAGGAACCGGAACTGGCACTGCGGCAAGGGAAGTTGCTGGCCTCCCGGCTGTTGCCGTGGGCGCGCAGCGGCAACCTCACGGTGCCGCGTTCCGCCGATTACGCCCTGGCGCCCACCGAGCGCGGCGCGATCGACAACCTGCGGCTGACCGAACGGGACGTCGCGCCGCCAAACGAGGGCTACGTGCAGGTCCGGGTGGAGGCAGCGGGCCTCAACTTCCGCGACGTGCTGAACGTCCTCGGGCTCTATCCCGGCGACCCCGGCCCGATCGGCGGCGACTTCGCAGGCGTCGTCACGCAATTGGGTGAGGGCGTCACCGGACTCGAGGTGGGCCAGCGTGTCTACGGCTTCATGCAGGGTGCGTTCTCCAGCCGGTTCAACGTGCCCGCCCAGTTGCTGGCACCGATTCCCGACGGCGTGAGCGCGGTCGAGGCGGCGACGATCCCCGCTGCGGCGCTGACGGTGCGGCTTGCGTTCGACTGGGCGCAGCTGCAGCCCGGCGATCGCGTGCTCATCCACGCCGCCAGTGGCGGTGTCGGGCTGGCGGCGATCCAGATGGCACAGCAGTGCGGTGCCACGGTCTTCGCGACGGCCAGCACCTTCAAACGCGCGACGCTGCGCAAGCTGGGTGTGGAATACGTCTACGACTCGCGCACAACGGATTTCGCCGACCAGATCCTGGCGGACACCAACGGCGCCGGCGTGGACGTGGTGCTCAACAGCCTGACAAACGAGGGCTTCCTCGAGGCGACCGTGCGGGCCACCGCCCGGAACGGCCGCTTCGCCGAGATCGCGAAGCGCGATATCTGGACGCCGGAGCAGATGGCTGCGGTCCGTCCCGACATCGCCTACGAGATCGTCGCGCTGGACACGGTGACCGTCCAGGAGCCCGAACGCATTCGCACCCTGTTGACCGAGGTGTCGCAGGGTTTGGCCGAGGGCGAGTGGACGCCGCTACCCGCCGAGATCTACCCGCTGACCGAGGCGAAGACCGCGTTCCGCCGGATGCAGCAGGCGCGACACATCGGGAAGATCGTGTGCCAGATTCCGAATCCCCTTACCCCGAGGGCGGATCGGAGCTACCTGATCACCGGCGGACTCGGTGCGATCGGTCTGCACACGGCGTCGTATCTGGCGCAGCTCGGTGCCGGTGACATAGTGCTGACCAGCAGGCGCGCGCCCGATGCGGCTGCACAACAGCTGATCGACGAGATCACCGAGCGGTATAAGACCCGAATCCACGTCTTCGCGGCCGACGTCGGTGAGGAGTCCGAGGTCGAGAAGCTACTGGAGAAGATCCGTGCGGAGTTGCCGCCACTAGCAGGTGTGGCGCATCTGGCTGGCGTGCTCGACGATGCGCTGCTGTCTCAGCAGAGCCTGGAGAGGTTCCGAACGGCGTTGGCGCCCAAGGCGTTCGGCGCCTGCTACTTGGACCGTCTGACGAAGGACGACGAGCTGGACTTCTTCATCGTGTCCTCCTCGGTGTCCAGTTTGTTCGGTTCGCCCGGTCAGGCCAACTACGCGACTGCCAATGCACTGCTCGACGGCTTGGTCGCGCAGAGAAGGTCGCAAGGCCTTCCGGCCGCGGGTGTCAACTTTGGTCCGTGGGCCCAAGGTGGCATGGCCTCTTCGGACGCCGCGAGCGCCAATATCGGTGCGCAGGGCCTGGTTCCGCTGGAACCGTCGGCCGCGCTCAGTGCGCTTGCCGAGGTCGTCGCGAACGGCACCGGGCAGGCCGCCGTCATCAAGGCGAACTGGCAGCGTGCCGCGAAGGTGCTGGGCAGTTCGCGTCCGCCGATTCTCGACCTGGTGTTGCCGAGCGCCGTCGGCGAGGTTCCCGGTGACAGTGAGTTGCTTCGTCAGCTACAGGAGATACCGGTGGCGCAGCGCGCCGGTTTCGTGACCGAGTTCCTTCAGCGCGAGGTGCAGAACTTCCTGCGGCTCGCGCAGCCGCCCGCCGCAACGAATCGGTTCCTCGACCTCGGTACGGATTCGTTGATGGCGATCGAACTCCGCAACCGGTTGCACAGTCAGTTCGGCGGCGCGTTCACGATCAACGCGACCGCGGTATTCGACTATCCGACCATCGGGGGGCTGGCCGAGTATCTCGTCGGCCAGATGCCCGATTCCGACCCACCGTCGGGCGATCCGGCAACGGACGGCTAGCGTTACCCGCGCTTCATCAGATGGGGGGCCAAGCCGAACTTCTCGACGAGCGTGAGCCAATCCGAGCCGGAGACTTCGTATTCGGAGCGCGCATGCTCGGAAGGTGCGGTGTCGGGCCACGCGAATCGTTGGTCCAAACCCGTGACGGTGTCGCGGCATCCGATCGTTAGTGGTGCCATGCCAGGAATAGACACCCGCATGCCGGGGGCCTTGGACCAGTAGTTGGTCGCTGCGTTGCTCATGACATTTCCGACGCTCGGAAACCAATGCCGTTGCGTGGGTTTGAAAGTCACCGGTGTCGCGGTCACGTGCGCAGGCGAAGTCGAGGCGATCACCGCATTGGTATTCGGGTCGATCACCCGGATCGTGTCTGGGCCGACATCGATGGCCAGACGAGCTCGGCCGGCAGATTCAAGCAATTCTCGCTTCTTGCGTACTTCGAACGCCCCCATCTCCTGCACCATCAAGGCGTTGGGAAACAGCAGACAGCGAGACGGCTCCCCCGGTGCAGGCTGCCGGATATCCAGCCCACTGCGGGGGCCGACCAGGGTGAGGATCTCCTCGAAATCTGTGGCCGACAACCAAGCGTCGACGTCGACCTCGAGCCCGTAACCGACGTCCGGCGCTTCGAGCCGAGTTCCGCTAGCAACGCGGCGATCTCGTCCGCCGAGAATGAATCGGTGCTGGCCGGATTGCAGGTGCAGCGCCGTACCCATCGTCGCGCCGCCGGTCTGTCCCCAAGTCCCCAGCTTCGCGTCACTGATTGAATACACATCGCCCGGCCGCTTGTTGACAGTCAGGCCATCACCCGTGACGGAGACGATGATCTTCTCGCGCCGAGACCAGAAGTACCAGCCGGCGACACCCCCAAAGAGCACCACAAGACCGAGGAGCTGGAAACCGCGCCCTGAGAAAAGCTCCGCCCACTCGCTGCCGCCCGCGGCAAGCGACTGCATACCAAGGAAGAGGCCGCCGAGTACGGCGCTGAAAGCCAGAACCCCGACGGCCATTATGGCCTGCGACTTGACGGGGTTCTTCTGCCAGGCCGGCGTCGTTATGGAGGCCACTTTTGAGCCCCAGAACGGGGGATGCGCCTCGAACTGACGCGACGCACCCAGTCCTTCGTTGATGTTCATCGCGAAAGCCTCCCACCGTGTGGGTGGCTAAGGATCCCAACAAATACGCCATACATTCGAGTCCCCTTTCGGCCCGTTCACGCTTCCGTGTGTTGCGAGCGAAACTAGGTCCGCTTCGGCGGGCCGACTGGGGTAGTCGGCTACTCCATTTCCGATAGGTGGGCTACGCGATTACAGCCCAGCGATCCCCGCCACGAGCAGCACGCTCCCGACCGCGGCCAGCACTGCCGCCACGCCACGGCGGCGATGCGACCGGATCCAGTCGTTGAGCGCGGCCATCGACGCACGCGTCCTGTCCGGCGCCAGCAGGTAGGCCACCAGCGGCAGCTCGACAAGCGCGAACGCGACCACAATGAACACCAACAGCGCCCCGAACTGCGTCGAAGGTGCGGCGCCGGAAGCGACGATGACGGCAAGCACCGCCAGGTAGTCGATGGACGGCAGAGCGATCCCCAGGCCTGATAGTCCAGCGATCCATAGCGACGGGCCGTGGGTGAGGAGGCGTGCCTGCGCAGGGAGCCTTGGCGCAGGCATGACCCCCGCGGCCAGCAAGGCGGCCACCAGCACGGCCAACACGCCGATCACGATCTGGACCTTCGGCAAGGTGAAGTGTGCAGACCTCAGAAGACCGGGCCGAAACGCGAACAACACGACCAGACCCACGGTCGCGGCCATCACGAAGCCGCCGCCGAGGAATGCCAGCAATTGCAGCGCAGGTCTTGGCCTGTTCAGCATCAGCACCGTCATGCCGATGCGGAATGGTTCCATGCTGACGGCGATGGCCATCACCAGGACCGTGATCCACATTGGGCGTCAGGTTACCGGCGCGTCCCGCTCGTTGATTCTGCGGCCAGGGCGGAGAAGTGCGAGACGACGACACCCCCAGCGCAGAATCAGATCCGACATCTCACAGGATTGTTGACACGCGACGACAATAGTGTGACACTCGACAGCATGAGCACACCGACACAGACGTCGGTGGCCGACGATGCTGAGATCGTCCGCCGCATCCTCGCCCACATCGACGCCGGGACGACCGATGAAGGTGACGCCTGGCGAGAGCCAGTTCAGAACTATTTGGATCCAGTCCGATTCGCCAGCGAGCTGAAGACGCTGCGCTCCTATCCGAGCGTCTTCCTTCCGTCGGCGATGGTCCCCAACACCGGCGACCACGCTGAGCGCACCACCTTCGGGGTGCCGCTTTTCGCGGTGCGTGACCGCGACGGTCGGGCACGTGTGTTCCGCAACTCGTGTCGACACCGCGGGATGGCCCTCGTCGAGGGGCCGGGCTGTACCCGCGCGTTGGAGTGTCGGTACCACGGTTGGACGTATCGCCTCGACGGCTCGCTGTCGCACATCCCCCACGCCGATGCGTTTCCCGACGTGGACATCCCCACTCGAGGGCTGGTCGAAGTCGACAGTCGTGAGGTGGACGGCCTCATCGTCATCGGGCCGCTGGAGTCGGCGAGCGAAGACGCCGATGCCGCGATGGCGGCCCTTAGCGACGGCAGCCCATGGCGCGACAAGCTACTGCCCTTCAGTCGGCTCGTGGCAGTGAGACCCACTCTGCGGGCGATGAACTGGAAGGTGCTAGTCGAGCAGTTCCTCGAGGGTTACCACATCCGCTCAACGCACAAGAGCACCTTCTACCCGATTCAATACGACGATCTCAACGTCATCGAGGCGTTCGGACCGAACAGCCGAATAACGTTCCCCTACCAGAACATCGAACGGCTGCGCGAGCGCCCGGAATCCGCCTGGAATGTCGGCCACCGAGTGACCTACGTGTATCACCTGTTCCCGAACGTCATGATCGCGACGTTCCCCAATCAGGTACTGGTGATAACGATCGACCCCGTCGACGTCGATCACACCAACATCACGATCCACGCCATGGCCACGCCCGAGGTGGCCGAGTACGTGTCGGCCAACCCCGGAGCCGCCGACGACCCGCAGAGCCTGCTGAACGCCGGCGGCGTGGAGGACAACGAGATGTCGGAAGGAGTGCAGCGCGGCCTGCATGCGGGAGCGAACGCGTTCGTTGAGTTCGGCACGCACGAAAGCGCGATCGGGCGCTTCCATGCCAACCTCGACGAGCGACTGGCGAGCACCCGATGAGCGTCTACGAGCATCTGCTCTACGAGCAGCGCGGGCCGGTCACGATCATCACGATCAACCGTCCCGAACGCATGAATGCCATTGGGCCGCAGACACATCGCGAGCTGGTCGACGCCTGGGATCGATTCCGTGCCGACGACACAGCGCTGGTCGGCGTACTGACCGGGGCCGGCGATTCGGCGTTCTGCGCGGGCGGTGACCTGAAGGCGGCGTTCGGCGGGGAGCTGGACATCGACGCCAGCCCCGACGACGGCGTGCTCGGCCCGTCGCGATGGACCGACATCTACAAGCCCACCATCGCTGCCGTCAACGGCGTCGCCTACGCCGGCGGCTTGGAGTGGGCCTGCTGGACGGACATGGCGATCGCCGATGAGCACGCCACGTTCGGCGTCACCTGCCGACGCTGGAACATCGGACTGGCCGACGGTGGCACGCAACGGCTCACCCGCATCCTCGGGTACCGCCGCGCGATCGAACTGATCGTCACCGGGCGGGTGATCGACGCCCGCGAAGCCGAACGCATCGGCCTCGTCAACCAGGTCGTACCCCGCGGCACCTGCGTGCAGCGGGCGATCGAATTGGCCGAGAGTATCGCCGCACTCCCCCAGCCTGCGCTGCGGTCTGACCTGGAAGCCGCCCGCACCGGGCAGGGCCGGCCGCTCGACGACGGGCTGCGCATCGAAGCTCAATGCTTCAACCGGTCGATCTCTGCGCCCGAAACCTTCGAAGGCCTACGCCAGTTCAACGAACGCGATCACCCCGACCGTCGCACAGACACAGCACCCGTCACGCCCGGACTCGCCCGCTCGCTGTAAGCAACCACATCAGCTATCCGGCGGCGTGAACTGGCTCAGCGTTAGCTCCGCACCCTGCGGGTCGCGGATGAGCACGGACTTTGTCCACTCGGTGTCTTCCGACGAAACCACCACGGCGCCAAGCTTTTCAGCCGTCTCCGCCGATTCGTCGCGTGAGGCAACCGTGAAGGTGACGTGCCAGTGATCGTCGCCACTTGTCAGCGGCGCCAGCCACCCGATGGCGTCAGCAAAACCGGGCGGGGCCGAGATGCCCTCCTGCCGTTCCCGGATCCCGGGGTCGACGGTGGCGGCGAGGTGATCACCGTAGCCGGGCCGCCGAATCATCGTCGCGAATCCGAGATCGTCGAACTCCCAACCGAACAGCGGTGCATAGAACCCGGTGGCCGTGGCTGGGTCGCCGGTGTGCAGATCGCTGAAGTTCCAGCTGCCAGGCGCGTTGGTGAGTTGGGCACCCAATCGCCGTCGCGGCTGCCACAGGCGAAAGCGCGCGCCCCGCGGATCGGCGCAGGCCGCCAACCGGCCGCCGGGCCCGGCGTCGACGGGCTCCAACGTGACGCTGCCACCGGCCGCCTCAGCTGCGGCCGCAGTAGCATCGGCGTCGTCCACCGCGATGTAGGTGTTCCACTCAACCGGTGCATCGCCCTGCGGCGGGCCGATCGCCGCCACGGCGCCGTCGAGGGACCCGATCAGGTACGTCCCGGGGACGTCGGCGGGTACGGCGTCGGTGAACGTCCATCCGAACAAGCCCGCGTAGAAGTCACGTGCCGCGTCCACGTCGGGTTGTTCGGTGTCCACCCAGCAGGTGACCCCCGCGGGATAGCTGCGTTCGTCAGTCATTGGCGTCGACTTTCCTTTATTTCCAAAGTGATGCGATCTATTGTTATGTCGTCATATGTTGATATGTGTCCGTGCTAACGAACTCTGCTCCCACCCTCTCAGGTGGTCAGAGCAACTGAGGAGTTGATCTGCGATGCGAGTATCAGAAGCCAAGGCCGGCTCGGGTTGTACCTGCCATTGCAACGCCTGTGACGGCGGCCATCACTGCGGTAACCCGCCGAACTGCAACATCAGAAGGTAGCCGCTAGCGCGGATCGCGCTTCTCTGGTTAGCCCCGCGTCGCCCGGGGTATTTCTCTCGCGTAAATAAGCGCGGGAGGCGAGGCGATGAAGACGACTACCCCCAGGTACATGGCGGTGCAGGGCGCGGCGCTGATGATTGCCTGCGTCTTTCTGGTGGTCGGCCTTGGCGGTTTCATCCCCGGCGTGACGACGGACTTCGGGTTGCTGCAGTGGGCTGGGCCCCAACCAGGAGCAAAGCTCTTCGGGGTATTCGCCGTGTCCGGTCTGCACAACGTCGTGCACCTGGCCTTCGGCGTGGTCGGCTTGATGCTCACTCGCAGCTATGCCGAGTCTCGGGCATACCTGCTCGGCGGCGGGCTCGCCTACCTCGTGCTCTGGGTAGGCGGCACCTTCATCGACCACGGCAGGGCGAACCTCGGACCGGTTAACGGTGCAGACCAATGGCTGCACTTCGGACTCGGGGGCACGATGGTGTTGCTGGGCCTGACGCTCGCCGGTCAGCGCGACCCGACCAAGCGACGCCGAAAGATCGACGGATCGAAATAGGCAGCGGCGCTACGCGATCGAGATCGCGATGCCATCGAGGATGTCATGCTCGCTGACCACCAGCTCGTTGATGCCCGCGCGGCTCCCCAGCACGGACGCGAGCTCCTCGACGATGATGGCGCCGCCGCCGATGACATCGACACGGCCCTCGTGCATCGGCCCGAGCGCGGCGCGCTGCTGACGCGTCATCGCGATCAACTCGTCGCATACCGGCAGCAGGTCACCGAATCCCACCCTGGACAGGTGAATTGCGTCCGAGTCGTATTCCGTCATCTGCTGTGCAAGCGCCGACAGCGTGGTCATCGTGCCCGCCACGCCCACCCAGGTGCGGGCCTGTTCGACGGGCACCACTCGCAGTGCCTCCCCCAGCCGCTCGCGGACCACGTCACGCGCCGCGGTGATCTCTTCGGTTGTCGGCGGATCGGAGTGCAGGCACCGTTCGGTCAGCCGCACGCACCCGATGTCAGCGGAGAAGCTCGCGTTCACTCCGTTTTCCGAGCCCTCGCCAACCACCACCTCGGTTGAGCCGCCACCGAGGTCGACGACCACGAAAGGCGCTGAGGCGGGATCTAATTCGTCGATCGCGCCGTGGAATGACAACGCGGCCTCTTCGGTGCCAGTGATCACTTCGGCCACCGCGCCGGGAACCACAGCACCCAGCACCTCGGCCGTCATCGCGAAGAATAGGTCACGGTTGGCGGCGTCGCGAGTGGCCGACGTCGCCACCATCCGCACCTTGGGCACTTCGAATCTGCGCAGCAGCTCGGCGTAATGGATCAACGCCGCCTTCGTGCGCGCAAGCGCGTCCGGCGCGAATTGCCCTGTGGCGTCTACACCTTGGCCCAACCGCACGATCCGCATCTCGCGGTGCACGTCGCGCAGACGGCCGTCGACCTTGTCGGCGATCAAGAGCCGAATCGAGTTGGTGCCGCAGTCGATCGCCGCCACTCGCGTCACGTCCACCGCCCTCTCTCCAGAATCCCTGCCATCGCCGGCTCGCCTGCCAACACCGCGAGCGCTTCGTCGCCGAACGGATTCACGCCGGGCCCCTTGGCCAGCGAGTGCGCGATCACCACATGCAGACACTTGACCCGCTCTGGCATGCCACCTCCGGAAAATGTTGTGCCGAGCGACTCGATCGCATCACGCTCTGCCAAATACGACTCGTGCGCCATCCGGTAGGCGGTGGCCAACTCCGGATCCTGTTGCAGCCGTTCGGTCATCTCTCGCATCAGGCCGGACGATTCCAGCCGGCTCGCCGCCGCAGTCAACACCGGGTGGGTCAGGTAGTACAACGTCGGAAACGGCGTCCCGTCAGGCAGTCTCGGTGTCGTCTTCACCACGCCCGGCTCGCCGTTCGGGCACCTGTAGGCGATCTCGAGCACTCCGCGGGGGTCACGGCCCAGCTGCCGCGCGACGGCCTCGAGATCCGCAGCGTCAACCACCGGGCGGAGCCGGCGGCGGTGGCGTTGGCGCGCCGGGTGCCGGCGCGTCGGGCACGACGGTCGGCGAAGCACCGTGCGGCGCGTCGGCGATGGTGTGCCACAGCGACGTGTACCAGGGTTCGTCGGGATTCGCCTTCGAGGGTTCGCTGCCTGGCGTGCCCGGCACAGCCGCATTCGCAGGCAACTGCACCTGGTACGGAATGTCGCCTGGCATCACGAATCCCAGCCGTTCGCGTGCCTGCGCCGCAATGAACACCGGATCGCCGAGTTTGACCTGCTGATCTTCGAGGTCGGCGATCTGCGCGCGCAGTTGCTCCTCGGTGGCCTTCAACTGCTTCATCTCGGTGCGCTGCGAGAAGTACGTGCGCACCGGACCCGCGATGGTCAACGTGAGCACGCAGATCACCGCGGCGAGAATCGCCGCACGCCGGGCCGCCGAGCCGAACCGTTGCTCGGACTGCTCCTCCGCAGCCGCGACGATGGATTCCCGAATCGTCTCCTTGGGCTTGGGCTGCTGTTCGGCCTCGGCCTCGGCCTTGGGCGCCGACTTCGTCTCGGTCGCACGCGGCTGGCGGCGGGCAGGCGCCGTCCCTTTCGGACGGCCCGCAGGGGACCGTCGCTTCGGATCGGGCCGTTTCGCCTCGGGCACGGTTTATTTGGCCTCCACCGAGAACCGCGGGAAGGCGAGGTCACCGGCGTAGCGGGCGGCGTCGCCGAGGGTCTCCTCGATGCGCAGCAGCTGGTTGTACTTGGCGACGCGCTCGCTGCGCGCAGGCGCACCGGTCTTGATCTGGCCGCTGCCGACCGCGACAGCGAGGTCGGCGATCGTGGTGTCCTCGGTTTCGCCGCTGCGGTGACTCATCATCGTGCGGTAGCCGCTGGAGTGCGCGAGTGCCACCGCATCCAATGTCTCGGTGAGCGTGCCGATCTGGTTGACCTTCACCAGAAGTGCGTTGGCCGCACCCTTTTCGATGCCGTCCTCCAGACGCTCGGGGTTGGTGACGAACAGGTCGTCGCCGACGATCTGGACGCGGTCGCCGATCGCCGTCGTCAGCGCCACCCAGCCGTCCCAGTCGTCCTCCGAGAGCGGGTCTTCGATCGACACCAACGGGTACGTGTCGAGAAGTCCTGCATAGAACTCGGACATCTGCTCGGCGGTGCGGGTTTCCTTCTCGAACTTGTAACCCGTTCCGTCGGTGAAGAATTCGGTAGCCGCAACATCAAGTGCCAGCGCGACGTCGGAGCCTGGCTTGAAGCCCGTCAACTCGATGGCGCTCAGAATCAGGTCCAGCGCGGCCTTGGTTCCTGCTACGTCGGGCGCGAAGCCGCCTTCGTCGCCGAGGCCGGTGGCCAGCCCCTGCTTCTTGAGCACCCCCTTCAGCGCGTGGTAGACCTCGGCACCCCAGCGCAGGGCCTCCTTGAAGCTGGGCGCACCGATCGGCGCGACCATGAATTCCTGGACGTCGACGCCGGTGTCGGCGTGTGCGCCACCGTTGAGGATGTTCATCATCGGGACCGGCAGGATGTGCGCGTTGGGTCCGCCGATGTAGCGGAACAGCGGCAGCGCCGCCGAGTCAGCCGCGGCCTTGGCCACCGCCAGTGACACCCCAAGCATGGCGTTGGCGCCCAGCCGCGACTTGTCGGGCGTGCCGTCCAGGTCGACGAGCGCCTGGTCCACCAGCCGCTGATCGTCGGCGCTCAGCCCGATGACCGCGGGCGCGATCTCGTCGAGCACGGCCTCCACGGCCTTCTCGACACCCTTGCCGCCGTAGCGGGCACCGCCGTCGCGCAGCTCGACCGCCTCGTGCTCGCCTGTCGACGCGCCCGATGGCACCGCAGCGCGGGCGAACGTGCCGTCCAGCAAGGCCACTTCGACCTCGACCGTCGGGTTGCCGCGGGAATCGAGGATCTCGCGGGCTCCGACCTGCTCGATGATGGGCACTGGCTTCTCCTTGGTAATCGGGCTGGACGGGTTTGAGCCTAGAGGGTGTAAAGCTATTCGTTGCGGTGGAGTCGGCCTGAAGTAGTAGGGCGTTTGGCAGAGGATAAGAACCCTTTGTGCGGGTGACGTCGTAGTGTCGGCCGCGGCGCAAGCAGCCGCTTGTGCGTTCTGACCACCTACTGACGTGCTGGGCAGTGAACCCTCTTCTTGGGCGTCCCTCCGGCGACGACGTCAACGCCGCTGTCGGTGTGCCGTGGGACGCTCACTGTCGAGATGACGCGTCACACTACGTTCAAGTTCTGCCTCGACCCGACGGTTGAGCAGGGCGAGGTGCTCGCCCGGTACTCCGGGGCATCAAGGTTCGCTTTCAACCAGTGCCTGCAGATGGTGAAAACTGCACTCACCCAATGCAAAAGCTATCCGGACACCGTTGTGCCGTGGACAGGGTTTGATCTGATCAACGCATTCAACGCTTGGAAGAAAACCGAGGACGCGGGCCGAGTGTTCACCGTGGACACAGACGGCGGAGCCGAGCTTGTGGTAACCGGCCTGTCCTGGCGGCACGAGGTGTGTCAGCAGGTGTTCGAGGAAGCCGCTGTGGACTGCGGTCGGGCTTTGGCGACTTGGTCGAACTCAAAGTCGGGCAAGCGCAAAGGTAGGCGGGTCGGCTTCCCGCGCTTCAAGAAGAAGAACGGCGTGACTCCGTCGTTTCGGCTGCGCAACAGGCATCCGAAGGGCCGACCGCCGGCGATCCGAGTCGGTGACAATGGCCGCCCTCGGTCGGTCACGCTGCCCGGAATCGGGCAGATCGGGGTGCATGACGACACCCGCCGATTGCGGCGCATGGTGGCCAACGGGCGGGCCAAGATCCTGTTCGCCACCGTCACCTTTCACGCGGGACGCTGGTGGGTATCGCTCAACGTGGCTGCCGCCGACCTTCACCCTGCCCATCTCCATCCAGTGCGCGATCCCGCCGACGACGGCGGGTGGGTTGGGGTTGATCGCGGTTTGTCGGTATTTGCGGTTGCCGCAACCAGCGACGGTGAGGAGGTCTCCCGCATCACACATGCACCCAAGGCGCTGAGCGCAGGGATGAAACGACAACGGCGGCTCGCGAAATCGTTGTCACGCAAGCAGAAAGGATCACGCAATCGCCGTGACGCTGCAGCCAAGCTGGGGCGTCATCACCACCACATCGCGAACGTGCGTCGGCATTTCCTGCATCAGGTGTCCAATGAGTTGGCCAAGACCCACGATCGGCTCGTGATCGAAGACCTGAATGTGGCCGGGATGTTGGCTAATCACCGCCTGGCCCGCGCTATCTCTGATGCGGGCTGGGCTGAGTTTGCTCGCCAACTGGCTTACAAACAGGCCTGGCGCGGCGGCGAACTTGTCGTCGCGAATCGCTGGTTCCCGTCGAGCAAGCTCTGCCCGGAATGCGGTGCCATCCGCGCCGATCTGACGCTTCACGATCGGATGTTCACCTGCGTGTGCGGACATTCCGCTGACCGCGACTTAAACGCGGCGGTCAATCTCGCCCGGTGGGGCAAAGTGCATCACATCGATCCCCGGACCCCCAAGCAGCGGGGCCGGGCCACCAACGCCCGCCGACGGGACGGCGCTGACCGGCACCCCACGTGTGCTGGTGAAACCAGCCCGGTTGAAGCGGGAACTGACGTTCACACCGCACCAGCGGCCTGAACCGATGACGCCCGAGAAGGGCGGCGTCGAACAACTCGCCAAAGTTGTTCGACACGCTTTAGAGCCTGCACCGGTCCGCGCGCGCGGGCGTGCTTAGAGGGGGTGTCCGTTGGCATAGGCCGTCGCCCAGTCCCGCACGGTGCGCGCGTACTGGTCGGAGTGGTTGTAGGCCCGCAACGCGTCCATCCAGCCGCGAGGGCTGGCCAGGTCCTTGCCGCGCCAGCACAGATAGCCGGCCGCCGAGAGCGCCGCGTCGTCGAGATTGTCCGGGCTGATGATGCCGTCGTTGTTGGCGTCGACGCCGTACAGCTTCCACGTGTCGGGGATGAACTGCATCGGCCCCATGGCCCTGGCGTACTCCGGATCGCCGTCCATCTCGCCACCGTCGTTGTCGACGTCCCTGATCTCAAGGTTGCCGTTGGTGCCGTCGAGGCGGACGCCCCGGATCGGCGGCCTGACGTCTCCATTCGGAGCGATGACCGCGCCACGGTAGGTGCCGTGGTGGCTCTCCACCTGCCCGATACCGGCCAGCGTCGTCCACGCCAGATGGCAATCGGGGTTCTCGACCTCGGCGACGCGCGCGGCGTAGGCGTAGGCCTCGAGCGCGAGCACCGGGATGCCCATTGCCGGTGCGCGTTGGGCCGCCCATTCGTGCAACTGATCCGCGGGTCTGCCCTTGACGTGGGTGTCGATCTTCGGCACCGGATCGCCGGCGGGCGGGGGCACCCCTTCAGGGATGGGCGTACCCAGCTGCCACGAGCAGCTGGAAGCCATCAGCAGCGCTGTCGCGCCTATCACCGCGACAGCCCGCAGCCAACGCACTGGCGACACCGGACTCCCTCAAACCCGCTCTGGTCATTGCCCATCGTCCCACGCGCTGGGACCGGAACCGTAACCCGTGACAGACATGTACCCTCCCACCTCACCCCCTGTTAAGGTGAGCCACACCTTGCTTTGGCAAGCCAAAGCTTGGTGTGCGGATCAGGCGTAGCGAGGACAAGTTGATGACTGGTGGTACGGACCTTGGTGTCAGTATTCACGCCGCGGCACCGAACATTACGTCGCAGCTGTTCGGAAGCGGTTTGATCGGTCTGCGTGAGGGCCTCGAGGCCGCAATCGTCGTCACGATTCTGGTGGCATTCCTGGTTAAGTCGGAACGCCGCGACGCTCTGAAATGGGTGTGGCTGGGCGTCGCCGCAGCAATCGGGATGACCGTCGTGGTCTTCCTGGTCATCCAGTACGGCGAGAACACGATCTCGGGCCTGGCCGCCGAGGCCATCGCCGGAATCGCCTCGCTAGTGGCCGTCGCCATCGTCACGACGATGGTGCTGTGGATGAGGCGAGCCGCGGCCTCGATGTCGGGCACGCTGCGCGGCGATATGGAGCGCGCGCTCGAGACGGGCTCGCTGGCGGTACTCGCCCTGGCGTTTCTTGCCGTTGGCCGCGAAGGCGTCGAGACAGCGCTGTTCATGGTCGGCTACGCCGAGGCCCAGACGGCGTGGCCGCTGATCGGACTCGTGATCGGGGTGCTGGCCGCCTCCGCGATTGCGTACGGGATGTACGCGGGCGCGGTGCGCATCAACCTCGCCAAGTTCTTCAAATACACCGGCGCGTTCCTGATCGTCGTCGCCGCCGGGATCCTGTCCTACGGAATCGGCGCCCTGCAGACGGTCGGCTGGCTGCCCGGCCTCGGCGAGAAGGCCTTCGACATCTCCACATGGTTCAACTGGTCGTCCTGGTACGGCGAAATCATTCAGGGCGTCTTCAACATCACGCCGACGCCGACCGTGCTGCAGCTCGTGGCGTGGCTGACCTACCTCGTCGTCGTTCTGACGATCTTCCTGCGCCCGACGAAGGCGCCTGCGAAACCCGATCCGTCCCCCCAACCACTACCCGAACCCGAAAGGTCCACCACGTGAGACTTCATTCCTCCCTCGCCATCGCTACCGCTGCTCTTGCGGGTCTGGCATTGACGAGCTGTCAGGCCAAGGAGGAGGCGAAACCCGCCGACTCGGGCAAGAGCAGCCCCGCGGACATCACCGTCACCGCGTCCGACACGGCGTGTGAACTGTCGGGCACTGAAGCCTCAACGGGGTCAAGCACTTTCGTCATCACCAACAACGGCACCAAGGTGACGGAGTTCTACGTCTACGGCGAGGGCGAGCGGGTGATGGGAGAGGTGGAGAACATCTCCCCCGGGTTGCAGCGCAAGCTGATCGTGCAATTGGGCGAGCCCGGCACCTACCAGACGGCATGCAAGCCCGGCATGGTCGGCGACGGCATCCGCGCGGAGTTCAAGGTCACCGGCGATTCCGTGAAGATCGACGACGAGGGCAAGTTCAAAGAGGCGTCAGACAACTACAAGCGCTACGTGAACAGCCAGACCGACGCGCTGATCGCGGCCACCCAGGTGTTCGTCGACGCGGTCAAGAAGGGTGACATCCCCGCGGCGAAGGCTCAGTTCCCGATCGCCCGCACCTACTACGAGCGCATTGAGCCGGTCGCCGAGTCGTTCCCCAACGATCTCGATCCCCGCATCGACCTCCGTGAGGCGGACCTGGAACCGGGTC
The DNA here is from genome assembly GCA_963766465.1 of uncultured Actinomycetota bacterium. Lineage (GTDB taxonomy): Bacteria > Actinomycetota > Actinomycetes > Mycobacteriales > Mycobacteriaceae > Mycobacterium. The sequence goes on along the minus strand of CAVXZT010000001.1, from coordinate 95,860 downwards.
AGAAGTGGACGGGCTTCCACCGGTTGGAGAAGGACCTGTGGGTGACCGGCCTGCAGCCCGACACCAACGCGATGGCCGACCAGCTGATGGCCGACGTCAAGGAACTCAACGACGGTGTGAAGGCCCCCGACTACAAGATCGACTCGACCCAGATCGCCGGCGGCGCACAGGGTCTGCTCGACGAGGTTTCGGCGAGCAAGATCACCGGTGAAGAGGACATCTTCAGCCACACCGACCTGTGGGACTTCAAGGCCAACGTCGAGGGCTCGCAGACCGCAGTCGCATCGGTGCGGCCGATCCTCGACGAGCGCAATGCGGACCTCGGCAAGAAGGTGGATCAGCGATTCGCAGAAGTCGAGGCGCTGCTCGAGAAGTACCGTCAGGGCGACGGTTTCATCTCCTACGACAAGGTGACCGAGCCGCAGCGCCAGGAGCTGTCTCGCGCCATCGACGCACTGTCCAAGGAAGTAAGCCAGGTGCAGGGTGTCATTGCCCCCAAGTAACCCAGCCGCAGAACCGGATCCGCCACGGGGCGGTCTCTCAAGGCGCAAGCTGTTCGGTGCCGCGGGGGTGACGGCCGCGGTCGTCGGTGCGGCGGGCGCGGGTGCCCTCGCAGGCCGGGCGTCGGCGGCAGGCACTGTTTTTGGCGGGCTGGACCAACCGGTTCCATTTCGCGGTGAGCGCCAGGCGGGCATCGTCACGCCGCAGCAGGACCGAATGCACTTCGCCGCGTTCGACGTCACGTCGGACAGCCGCGACGACGTCATCGCCCTGCTCAAGCAGTGGACCGAGATGGCCGAGCGGATGACGCAGGGCAAGGAGGCGGTCGCCGACGGCGCCATCGGACTCAATCCCTATGCGCCGCCGGATGATACGGGTGAGGCGCTGGGTTTGCCTGCGTCCGGGCTGACGCTGACCATCGGGTTCGGACCGTCGTTCTTCGAGAAGGACGGCAAGGACAGGTTCGGGATCGCATCGCAACGGCCTGCCGCGCTGGCCGACCTGCCGAAGTTCACCAACGAAATCATGGACCCGGCCAAGTGTGGCGGCGACATCTGCATCCAGGCGTGCGCACACGATCCGCAGGTGGCCGTGCATGCGGTTCGCAACCTGGCCCGCGTCGGATTCGGCACCGTCGCGGTGCGGTATTCGCAACTCGGGTTCGGCCGCACGTCGTCGACGACGCGCGAACAGTCCACCCCGCGAAACATGCTCGGGTTCAAGGACGGAACGAACAACCTCAAGGCCGAAGACACCGAGGCGCTGGACAAGAACGTTTGGGTCGCCGAGGGTGACGGGTCGAACTGGTTGGCGGGCGGCACCTATCTGGTGACGCGGCGCATCCGAAACCGCATCGAGGCGTGGGACCGCACCACACTGCTCGAGCAGGAGCGGGTGATCGGAAGGCAGAAGGGCAGCGGTGCGCCCAACGGGCTGACGCAGGAGTTCCAGCAACTCAACTTCGACCTCGTGGACGACAAGAACACTCCGCTGATCGACGTCGATGCCCACGTCCGGCTCGTCAACCCCGATCACGTAGGCGGGGTGAAGATGCTGCGACGCGGCTACAACTTCACCGACGGTTCCGACGGGTTCGGACATCTGGACGCGGGGCTGTTTTTCATCGCGTTCGTGCGGAGCCCATCGACGAACTTCATTCCGGTGCTTGCTCAGATGTCAGGCGATGCGCTCAACGAGTACATCTTCCACACGGGCACAGCAGTTTTCGCCTGCCCACCGGGGCTGCGCGAGGGTGACACGTCGGCCTACTGGGGTTCGACGCTCTTCACCTGATCGGCGAACGTGCAGTCAGTGCGAAATTCGGGCGATTAATTCGCAGTGGCCGCACGTTCGGCGTCTGCCAGCTCGTTCTCGTCGACATCCTCGGGCACTTCCACCGGCGACGGCTCGGGCACCTCGACCGGTCCCGGCTCGGGGACGTCGGCAGGCCCCGGCTCGGGGACGTCGGCAGGCGTCGGCTCGGGAATCCGGTCGGGCGCGGGCTCCGTATCGTCAGACGGCCAGTAGGACCGCCACTCCTCCTCGGTGATCTCCCCGAGCGTCGCCACGTCGAGTTCCTCCGGCACATCCTCACCGCGGCGATCAGCTGCAATCGCGTGCTCGACGTGGCGGACGGTGTCCATGAACTCCAAAACCGCTGACCGCAAAGCATTCTCGGCGTCCGAACCGACCGACACGGTCACCGACGTGATGGCGTCCGGGATCAGATCGCTTGGCAGCCCCACGGCCGCGATTCGCTCAAGAACCTTCTGCGCCAACGCCAATGCGGGCTGCCCAGTGGGAACGTCGTCCATGGAAGAGCTGCGGGATTTTTCTAATGCCTTGCGCTCCTCCCACTGCGCGAGCTGCTCGTCCAGTGAGATCGATTCACCGGCGAGCACCGCAGGCACCCTGTTGCCGAGCTTGCGCACCAGCGAATCGGCCACGTCGTCGATGCTGAACGGGTGCTGCGGCGCGTCCTCGGCGATGCGTGCGTGAAACAGCACTTGCAGCAACACGTCTCCGAGCTCCTCACGCAGCTCGTCGGCGTCGCCTCCGCGCACCGCGTCGAACACCTCGTAGGTCTCCTCGAGCAGGTACCGGCGCAGCGAATCGTGAGTCTGCTCACTTTCCCACGGCCCGGACGTACGCAGCTTGTCCATGATCGCCACCGCATCGACCAATCGCTCCCCCGGCGAGGAGTCGGGAGCAGCAATCAGCTTGTCGCCTGCCGCAAGCCGTGCCTTCACCGCGGGATGGTCAGGATCGGACGACAGCAACACCGGCGCGTCCTCGCCTTCGTAGGCCGGACGGGCCCCAGGCAGCGACCATGGCACCCTGACGGGCATCTCCTCGGTGTACTGAACGTCGCCAGTTAACAAGTCGATTGCCTCGACAGGGACCAGTGACGGGCGGCGCGGGTCGACCAACACGACTGTCATGTCGCTGGTCGCTTGTCATTCATCGCCGGTGTACCTCCGAGCTTCGTTATACCAACACCTTCCTGGGGTTTCCCATCGAGGGCCAACACCAACCCGGCCACCATGGCAACGAGTTCAAGATCACGAATCCGTGGTGCCCCAACGCCAGAACCCGCGCGCGGTATCGGCACTTGCACCGTCGACGTTGTCGCGCGGTAGTTCGCGCTCGGATACAAACGCTTGAGCCGTAGTTGCTGAGAGTCCACCAATTGCAGCGGCGAAATCCGAAGTGTCGACTCGGAGATCGCGCTGACTTCGGTGATCCCGTAGTGGCGGAGCAACAGCCGCAGCCGCGCAACCGCGACCAGTCGCTGCGCGGCCTCGGGCAGCGGCCCGTACCGGTCGACAAGTTCCTCGACAACCGAGTCGACCGCGGCGTCATCGGCGGCCGCGGCCAACCGCCGATAGCCTTCCAGCCGCAGTCGATCACTGCCGATGTACTCCGGCGACAGGTGAGCGTCGACCGGAAGGTCGATCCGCACATCCTTCGGTTCCTCAGGCGCCAGAACGGTTTTCCCGTCGGCGGCCGCGCGATAGGCCTCGACCGCCTCGCCAACCAGCCGCACGTACAGGTCGAACCCGACCCCTGCGACGTGCCCGGACTGCTCGGCGCCGAGCACGTTTCCTGCGCCACGGATTTCGAGATCCTTCATCGCCACCGCCATGCCCGCGCCCAGCTCGTTGTTCTGCGCGATGGTCGCCAACCGGTCATAGGCGGTCTCGGTGAGCGGAACCTCTGGCGGATAGAGCATGTAGGCGTAACCGCGCTCGCGGCTGCGGCCTACCCTGCCGCGCAATTGATGTAGCTGGGACAGCCCGAATGTGTCGGCGCGTTCGACGATCAACGTGTTGGCGTTCGAGATGTCCAGGCCCGTCTCGACGATCGTCGTGCACACCAGGACGTCGAACTCACGGTTCCAGAACCCCTCGACGGTGCGCTCCAACTGCTCCTCGGGCATCTGCCCGTGCGCGACAGCGACCCGCGCCTCCGGCACCAACGCGCGCACCTTGGCGGCGGCCTGGTCGATGGACCGGACCCGGTTGTGGATGTAGAAGACCTGCCCGTCGCGCAGCATCTCGCGCCTCAAAGCGGCCGCGACCTGCTTGTCGTCGTGCGGGCCGACATAAGTCAGCACCGGATAGCGCTCCTCGGGCGGGGTGAGGATCGTCGACATCTCCCGGATGCCTGCCAGGCTCATCTCCAGCGTGCGCGGGATCGGGGTCGCGCTCATGGTCAGCACGTCGACGTGGGTGCGCATCGACTTGATGTGCTCCTTGTGCTCGACGCCGAAACGCTGCTCCTCGTCGACCACCACAAGGCCCAGGTCTTTCCACGTCACACCGGTCTGCAGCAGCCGGTGCGTGCCGATCACGATGTCGACCGAGCCGTCCTTCATGCCCTCCAGCGCCGCCCGCGACTCGGCGGGGTCGGTGAACCGGGACAGGCCCTTCACCGTGACGGGGAAGCCGGCCATCCGTTCGGAGAACGTCTGCAGGTGCTGATCGGCCAGCAGCGTGGTCGGCACCAACACCGCCACCTGCTTGCCGTCCTGGACCGCCTTGAACGCCGCGCGCACCGCGATCTCGGTCTTGCCGTAGCCGACGTCACCGCAGATCACCCGGTCCATCGGGACGGGCTTCTCCATATCCGCCTTGACCTCGGTGATCGCGGTCATCTGGTCGACGGTCTCGGTGAACCCGAACGCATCCTCCATCTCGGCCTGCCACGGCGAGTCCTGGGCGAACGCGTGGCCTGCCGACGCCTGGCGCTTGGCGTACAGCGACACCAGTTCGGCGGCGATCTCCCTGACCGCCCGGCGGGCCTTGGTCTTCGTATTCGTCCAGTCGCTGCCGCCGAGGCGGGACAGCGTCGGCGATTCACCGCCGACGTAGCGCGACAGCTGGTCGAGCGAGTCCATCGGAACGTAGAGCCGGTCGGATCCGCCGCCACGCTTACTCGACCCGTATTCGAGCACCAGGTACTCGCGGCGGGCCCCGCCGACCACGCGCTCGGTCATCTCGACGAACCGGCCGATGCCGTGCTGGTCGTGCACCACCAGATCGCCCGCGGTCAACGCCAGCGGGTCGACGACGTTGCGGCGCTTGGCGGCAAGCCGCTTGCCCTCGATGGAGGTCGCTCGGTTGCCGGTCAGGTCGGTCTCGGTGATCACGACGAGGTTGGCCCCTGCGATCACCACTCCGTCGTGAAGCGGTCCCTTGAGCACCCCGACGACGCCTTCTTTCGGCGCCGCACCCGGTTCCAACATCATTGCGGGAGTGTCGGATTCGGCCAGCTGCTCGACCACGCGGTGTGCGGTGCCTGTGCCAGGGGTGACGACGACGGCGTAGCCGCCCGTCGCGACGTGGGCGCGCAGCATCGCGAAGATCTCGGTGATGTTGGACTGCTGGCCGCGCGCCGACGGTGCCGGCCGGATGTTCAGCTTCAGCGCCGACTCGTCGGACAGCTGCGAGAGCGTCCACCACGGGTGCCCGCCCTCGCGGGCGGCGGCGCGAGCGTCGTCGAGCTCGACGAAACCCGACGCCCCGAGCGCTTCGATGTCGATCGGCACATCACCGCCGACTGCGGCCGTCGACCAGGACGCTTCCAGAAACTCGCGGCCGGTCTTGATCAGGTCGGCCGCGCGGGTGCGGACCTTCTCCGGATCGCAGATCAACAACGGCGTGCCCGCGGGCAGGTGCTCCGACAGCGTCGCCAATTCGTCTGCGCGCAGCAGCGGCAGCAGGGCCTCCATGCCATCGACCGGAATGCCCTCGGCCAGCTTCGCCAGCATGTCGGGGATGCTGCCGGTGACGCTGTTCTCCACTGGCGGGTGGTCGGCGGCCAACTTGGCCGCCCTGTCGCGGACGTCCTCGGTCAGCAGCATCTCCCGACACGGCACGGCGACCACGGAATCGACAGCAATCTCGGGGATCGAGCGCTGGTCGGCGACCGCGAACATCCGCATCTCGGAGATCTCGTCGCCCCAGAACTCGGCGCGCACCGGGTGCTCGGCCGTCGGCGGGAAAACGTCGAGGATGCCGCCGCGCACCGCGAACTCGCCACGCTTGCCGACCATGTCGACCCGGGTATAGGCCAGGTCGACGAGCCGCGCGATGACGGCGTCGAACTCGGCCTCCGCTCCGATGGTCAGCGTCACCGGCTCGATTTCGGCCAGGTCGGGGGCCATCGGCTGCAACAGCGATCGCGTGGTGGTGACCACGATCCGCAACGGCGGGCCAAGGCGCTGGTCGTCGGGATGGGCCAACCGTCGCAACAGCATCAGCCGCGCACCGATCGTGTCGACGCCCGGCGACAACCGCTCATGCGGCAGCGTCTCCCACGACGGGAACAACGCGACCGCCTCGCCAAGCACACCGCGCAGTTCGGCGGTCAGGTCGTCGGCTTCACGCCCGGTGGCGGTGACCACGAGCAGCGGACCCGCCTGCGCGAGCGCGCTCGCCGCGTACACCCTGGCGCTGGCAGGGCCGACGAGCGTGAGATCGCTGGGTCTGTCCTCGGCGCGACGAACGACATCCGCCAACGAGGGATCGCGTAACGCCAATTCAATGAGCCCCGCGATCGGGGTCTGAATATGGGTAGTCCCCGATGCGGTCATGATGTATCCATCGTAGGCACTCGCCGAAATGCTTGCGGCACTAGCCAAATTGACGTGTGACGCCCGTTACTCGTCGAGCAGCAGCGGGTCGTTCTCGAGGTGCAACAGCCCGTTCCAACACAGGTTGACCAAATGCGCGGCCACCACTTCCTTCTTCGGCTCGCGCACATCGAGCCACCACTGCGCGGTCATCGACACCGATCCGACCAGCGCCTGGGCGTACAGCGGTGCGGTCTCGGGGTCGAGGCCGCGACGGGAGAAGTCACCGGCCAGGATCGACGACACCTGGTTGACGGCCTCGTTGAGCAACGTGGAGTAGGTGCCGCCCGCCGTAATGGCAGCCGGGGAGTCGCGAATCAAGATTCTGAACCCGTCGGTGCGTTCGTCGACATAGGTCAGCAGGGCCAGAGCCACCCGCTCGATCCTCAACCTGGACCGGTTGTTGGTCATTTTCGTCAACGACGCGGTGATGCGGTCCAGCAGCGCCGACATCTCACGGTCGACCACCACCGCGTAGAGCCCCTCCTTGCCGCCGAAGTGTTCATAAACGACTGGCTTGGAGACGTTGGCGCGCTGCGCGATCTCCTCGATCGAGGTGCCCTCGTACCCGCGCTCGGCGAACAGCGTCCGCGCGACGTCGATCAGCTGATGGCGCCGCTCGGCGCCGGTCATCCTCGCGCGGGGTGCACGCACTTCCTTGTCGGGTGCTGCCACGTCCTTCAGGGTAAACCTCCGCTGGGCGCTGGCTGACTGGTGAAAGCCGGCCAAAGGCTACGCAGTACGCGTTGGGTCCACCCCGGCTCGACATTTCCGCGACGGGCGCGCTCGGCTAAGTAGGCCCCGACGATGCAGTCGAGCAGTGTTTCAATGTCGAGGCCGTCGCGAAGGCCGGCGCGCTCTGCGGCGTTTTCGACTTCGGTCGTCAGCGCCGCACGGTGCTCGACCAGAAGTGCACGGATCAGTTCGGTGAACGTGGCGTCCTCGTCCGTGAGAAGTGCCGCGACACCACCCACGCCGATCCCGGCCTCTATGGCATTGACCGACTGCTCGATGAGCCATTGCAGAATCGCCTGCGGCGAGGACCGATCGGGCGGCGGTGGCGGACTTGTCAGTGAACTGAGCGCCGCGGCTGTCATCTCTTCGCGATTGCGGTACCGCCGGTAGATCGTCGTCTTGGCGACACCGGCCCGCGCAGCGACGGCCTCCACGTTGACCGAACTCGGCCCTTTGGTGCGGAGCAGGTCAAGGACGGCCGCAGAAATCATCGCGTCGCGGCGGTGCGGGTCAACCGGCATAAGTCCCCTACCTCTTCAACGACTGCATTAGCGGGAATTTTAACGAAACGATACGCGTTGCGTATCATAAGCGATATGGAGGTTCGGAATGCGAAATATTCACTTGGACAACACCGCCGTCGGATGGACCGCGATGGCACTCGGACTGATCACGGCGACGACGCCAGCCTGGGCGGATACGACACCGGTGGGCGCGGGTTTCACACTCGGCCTCGGTGCGATGACGATGATGTACGCCGGCTGGTCGTTGATCGCCCGCGATCCCACCCGTGACCACTGGGCCATGTCGGTGGTCGGGCTGATCTTGGCGATCGCACCCTGGATCGGCGGCTACGCCGGTGACGCCGCAGCGGGGGTGTCGTGGGTCGGCGGCCTGGCATTGATGAGTCTTGCCGGCGCCGCTTACATCGCAGACGAGGCGAACGAAGTGACCAAAACCGAGCGAATCAAGGCGCTTGTCGAATACCGGGTCAGGCACGGCGCGGCGGGTCCGCCGCGAGAATTCGCCGATGCGCTGCCCATCCGTCACCGGCACGGCGCGGACTACTAGCGCCGTCGCGCCCCGAAGCAGACCTGAGTACATGCGAAGTAGAACTCGCCGCGGGCGGCCAACTGCTTCTGCTCGGCCTTCCATGCCTGAGCATCCGTGGCGTCGATGCTCCCCTGTTCGATGGCGTACTGGTAGATCGTCCCCATCATCGAGCCGCCATAGGTCTCGGGGTCAAGCGCGGCAGTGACGAAGGCGTGTCCCTCCGTCGTCACGTCCGCGAAGGCGGCGTCGTGAAGCTGGCGCGTCAGTGTCCGTGGCAGCGACGGGTGAACCAGGTGGTGGTCCCACGCGTCGAGCATCCGCTGCATCCGTGCGCGGTCGGCGGTATTCCAAGAAACCGTCGCCCAGTCGACGTCCCAGATCACGACCCGGCCGCCCGGCCTCAGCGCGCGATGGATTTCTGCCAGCGCCGCGGCGACATCGGGTACGTACTCGAGGACCTGCACCGATACCGCCGCATCGAATGCACCGTCGGCCACCGGCAGCGTTGTGGCTTCGGACTCGTGGAACGCGACGTTGTCGTGCCCCTCAACCCGTTTCGCCGCCACCGCCAGCATTGCGCGGGAGACGTCGACTCCCGTGACCGAGCCATCGGGGCCGACCTGGTCGAGCAGCTCCTCGACATAGAAGCCGGGGCCGCAACCCACGTCGAGCACGTGCTCCCCCGGCTGCGCCGCCACGGCCTCCCCGACTAGCCGCCGCCGGCGCACCACGTCCCGCCCGTTGTAGAGCACTTCCAGCTGGCTGGCCATACTCTCGTCGAACTCGAGCCGCGCCACGCCAGCAGCGTATCGACTTCGACTAAAGTCTCCTGCGGACAGCGGTTAACCGCTGGTGAGCGATCCGTCGTGGTGTAATCGGCAGCACCTCTGATTTTGGTTCAGAAAGTTCAGGTTCGAGTCCTGGCGACGGAGCTTGGTTAAGGCGGAGGTTCGATTGACTACCCATGACGAGGCCGCAGTCCTGGTCCTGGCGGCCGGCGCGGGAACCCGCATGCGGTCGGACACCCCGAAGGTGCTTCACACGCTGGCAGGCCGCAGCATGCTGTCGCACGCGCTGCATTCGGTGGCCAAGGCGGCTCCTGCTCACCTCGTGGTCCTGCTGGGTCATGAGCGCGACCAGATCGAGCCTGCGGTCGCCGAGCTGGCCGACGAGCTGGGCAGGCCGATCCTTGTCGCGGTCCAGGAAGAGCAGCTCGGCACTGGGCATGCCGTCGGCTGCGCCCTGACCGCGCTCCCCGAGGACTTCACCGGCATCGTCGTCGTGACCTACGGTGACGTGCCGTTACTCGACGCCGACACGCTGGCAGGCCTGGTCGCGGCACACCGTGCCGAGGGCGCCGCGGCGACCGTGGTCACCACAACGCTGCCCGATCCGACCGGGTACGGCCGCATCGTCCGCACCCCGGACGGCGAGGTGACCGGCATCGTCGAACAGGCCGACGCCAGCCCGCCGCAGCTGGCCATTCAAGAGATCAACGCAGGTGTGTATGCGTTCGACATCGCACCGCTGGGCTCGGCGCTGAGCCGGCTGCGGTCCGACAACGCCCAGCAGGAGCTCTACCTGACCGATGTCATGTCGATCGTCCGCTCCGACGGGCTCGTCACGCGGGCTTGGCACGTCGACGACTCCACTCTGGTCGCCGGGGTCAACGACCGGGTGCAGCTGGCCGAGCTTGGCGCCGAGCTCAACCGGCGCATCGTCGCCGCGCATCAGCGGGCCGGCGTGACGATCGTCGACCCGGCCACCACCTGGATCGACGTCGACGTGACCATCGGCCGCGACACCGTCGTCCAGCAGGGCACGCAACTGCTGGGCACCACCCAGATCGGCGCGCGATGCGTCATCGGCCCGGACACCACGCTGGCCGACGTCACCGTCGGCGAAGCGGCTTCGGTGGTGCGCACGCACGGCGGGCAGTCGTCCATCGGCGACGGCGCGGTGGTCGGGCCATTCACCTATCTGCGACCCGGCACCGTCCTTGGCGCCGACGGCAAGCTCGGCGCGTTCGTCGAAACCAAGAACGCGACCGTCGGCGCAGGCACCAAGGTGCCGCACCTTACCTATGTCGGCGACGCCGACATCGGCGAGCACAGCAACATCGGCGCGTCCAGCGTGTTCGTCAACTATGACGGAGAAACCAAGAGCCGCACCACAATTGGCTCGCATGTCCGGACGGGATCCGACACAATGTTCGTCGCGCCGGTCAACGTCGGCGACGGCGCGTACACCGGAGCGGGCTCCGTTATCCGTGACGACGTGCCGCCCGGCGCGCTGGCGGTGTCGGCGGGCCCGCAGCGCAACATCGAGGGCTGGGTGGAGAAGAAGCGACCGGGATCAGCAGCCGCCGAGGCCGCCCGCAAAGCTCGCGAGAACCCGTCCGACGCGGCTGCCGAAGACGAGTGATCAGACGCCTTCTGTTGGCAATCTGGTAACCGGGCAACGCACAGGCCGAAAGGCTACGTACGATTGGCCCGTATCGAATCCCGACCGGCGAGGGCGCACAGTGGGCACCGACTGGACCGACAACCGCAAGAATCTGATGCTCTTCTCGGGTCGCGCGCACCCCGAACTGGCCGAACAGGTGGCCAAGGAGCTTGACGTCGCGGTCACCGCGCAGACCGCCCGCGACTTCGCCAACGGCGAGATCTTCGTTCGGTTCGATGAATCGGTCCGCGGCTGCGACGCGTTCGTGTTGCAGTCGCATCCGGCGCCGCTGAACCAGTGGCTGATGGAACAGCTGATCATGATCGACGCGCTCAAGCGCGGCAGCGCCAAGCGGATCACCGCCGTTGTGCCGTTCTACCCGTACGCCCGGCAGGACAAGAAGCACCGCGGCCGCGAGCCGATCTCGGCGCGACTGGTGGCCGACCTGTACGAGACGGCCGGTGTCGACCGGATCGTCACCGTCGATCTGCACACCGACCAGATCCAGGGCTTCTTCGACGGCCCCGTCGACCACATGCGCGCACAGCCGCTGCTGTGCGGCTACATCGCCGAGAACTACGCCGACCACGACATGGTCGTGGTGTCGCCGGACTCCGGTCGCGTTCGAGTCGCCGAGAAGTGGGCCGACGCGCTTGGCGGCGTGCCACTGGCCTTCATTCACAAGACCCGTGACCCGCTGGTGCCCAACCAGGTGAAGTCCAACCGCGTCGTCGGTGACGTCAAGGGCAAGACCTGCATCCTGACCGACGACATGATCGACACCGGCGGCACCATCGCCGGCGCAGTCAAGCTGCTTCACGAAGACGGAGCAGGCGACGTCATCATCGCCGCGACGCATGGCGTGCTCTCCGAACCTGCGTCGCAACGCCTTGCGGAATGCGGAGCCCGCGAGGTGATCGTCACGAATACGCTGCCAGTCGGCGAGGACAAGCAGTTCCCCCAGCTGACCGTCCTTTCCATCGCCCCGCTGTTGGCAAGCACCATCCGAGCGGTGTTCGAGAACGGTTCTGTGACAGGGCTGTTCGACGGGTCGGCATAGTGCCGAAGAGCGTCATCTACCACAATCCACGCTGCAGTACCTCACGCAAGACTCTGGACTTGTTGCGGGACAACGGCATCGAGCCCGAAGTGGTTCAGTACCTCAAGACCCCGCCGTCACGAGCGCAGCTCGTCAAGATGATCAAGGACGCGGGCATCGACGTCCGAACGGCGGTGCGCAAGCGCGAATCGCTCTACGACGAGCTGAACCTCGCCGATGCCAGCGACGACGAACTGCTCAACGCGATGGCCGAGCACCCGATCCTGATCGAGCGCCCCTTCGTCGTCACCCCCAAGGGCACTCGGCTGGCCCGGCCGGTGGACGCAGTTCGCGAGATCCTGTGAGGGCGTTCTGTTGCGCGGCCGCCCTGGCCCTGGCGGTAATCGCCGCAGCCGGCTGCGGCGCGGAAACGCCTGACTACCACTCGATCTGGTCGACGTCATCGAGTGCAACGCCGACGCCCACCACCACGGGGGCGCCGGTGCCGCTCGCCAAGTTCCTCGAGGACGCGGGCGTCAACGGTGAGCCCGTCGACCCGGCCAAGCTCACCGACCTGACCGTGACGATGCCGCGGCCGAAAGGCTGGCAGCAGTACAGCAATCCGAACTTCGCGCCGGGAACGCAGGTAATCGCCAAGGGCGACACCTATCCCACCGCGATGCTGGTCGTGCTGAAGCTCAACGGCCCCTTCGACGTCAACGAGGCCGTCAAGCACGGTTACGTCGACGCGGAGATGTCGCAGAACTTCAAGCGGCTCAACGCCTCGACCGACACCTGGCGCGGCTTCCCGTCGTCGATGATCGAGGGCAGCTACGACCTCAACGACCGCCGGCTGCACAGCTACAACCGCATCGTCATCGCCACCGGCGCCCCGCCTGCGAATCAGCGCTATCTCGTGCAGTTCACCGTCACCGGGTATGCGGAGAAGGCCGTCGAGGAGGCGCCCGATATCGAGGCGGTCATCAAGGGCTTCAACGTCGCGGTGCCGGGCACACCCCCGAAGTAGCCAACTACGCTTCGTGCCATGACTGAGTGGACCGCAGCTGATCTGCCTTCGTTTGCCGGACGCACCGTGATCGTCACCGGTGCCAACAGTGGCCTCGGCGAGGTCACCGCGCGTGAGTTGGCCCGCGTCGGGGCCAAGACGATCCTGGCCGTGCGCAACACCGCCAAGGGCGACGCAGCCGCCGCGGGCATGACGGGCGACGTCGAGGTCCGCAAGCTCGACCTTCAGGACCTGGCCTCGGTGCGATCCTTCGCCGACGGTGTCGACGGCGTCGACGTGCTCATCAACAACGCGGGCATCATGGCAGTGCCGTTCGCGCAGACCGTCGACGGTTTCGAGAGCCAGATCGGCACCAACCACCTCGGCCATTTCGCACTGACGAACCTGTTATTGCCCAAGATCACCGACCGGGTCGTGACTGTGGCGTCGATGATGCACCTGCTTGGCTACATCAGCCTCAAGGACCTGAACTGGAAGGCAAGGCCATATTCCGCGTGGCTGGGCTATGGCCAGTCCAAGCTCGCCAACTTGCTGTTCACCAAGGAACTGCAGCGTCGGCTCGACGCGGCAGGGTCCAGGGTTAAGGCGCACGCTGCTCACCCGGGCTACTCCGAGACCAACCTGCAGGGCCAGACCGGCAATCCGATCGGCACGGTCGTGTGGAATGCGGGCACCAAGCTCGTCGCGACCGACGCCGACTTCGGCGCCCGCCAGACGCTCTATGCCGCGTCGCAGGACCTGCCCGGCAACTCCTACATCGGCCCTCGGCTCGCGATGCGCGGGGCGACCGGGCCCACTCCGTTCCGCAGCCCGCTGGCGCGCAATGCCAAGAAAGCCACGGCGCTCTGGGAGCTATCCGAGCAGCTCACTGACACCAAATTCGCACTCTGAGGTCCTAATCGGATACCCTCGCAGTGCCCAATGTCGCCGCCGAGCGGCTCCGGGCGTCACGGCGAGGGTGGTTCGACCACCGTTATCGACGGGAACCCGCACATCTGATGGTTTGCGACCCTGGCCGTGCCCCACACAACGACCGGCACAGGAGCAATACCAATGGCTAAGAACGCCACCAACAATCTGACCGCTGCGGTTCGCACGGAAACCGGCAAGGGCGCATCACGCCGCGCCCGCCGCCTCGGCAAGGTGCCCGCGGTCCTCTACGGCCACGGCGCCGACCCGCAGCACCTCGAACTCGACGCCCACGACTTCTCGGCGGTGCTCCGGCACTCCGGCACCAACGCGGTGCTCACCCTCGACATCGAGGGCAAGGAGCAGCTCGCGCTGACCAAGTCGCTGGAGATCCACCCGATCCGCCGCAACATCCAGCACGCCGACCTACTCGTCGTGCGACGCGGCGAGAAGGTGACCGTCGAGGTCAACGTCACCGTCGAGGGTGAGGCCGAATCCGGCACCCTGGTCACCCAGGACGCCAACACCATCACCATCGAGGCCGATGTGCAGTCGATCCCCGATCACCTCACCGTTTCGGTCGAGGGCGCCGAGATCGGCACCCAGTTCGCCGCCGGCGCGATCACGCTGCCCGCGGGCGTCACACTGGTGTCGGATCCCGAGATGCTTGTGGTCAACGTCGTCGCGGCGCCGACGGCAGAAGACCTCGAGAGCGAGGGTGCCGGCGAGGCGGCCGAAGAGGTCGAGGGCGAAGGCGAGGGCGAGGAAGCCGCCGAGGGCGAAGGCGAGGGCGAGTCCGCAGAAGAGGCGCCCGCCGAAGCCTCCGAGTAGGCGGACACCGGAATGGCCGATTCCCTTCTGGTGGTCGGCCTTGGAAACCCTGGACCGCGCTACGAGACGACGCGGCACAACCTGGGTTTCCTTGTGGCCGACATCCTGTCCGACCGCATCGGCTCGGGGTTCAAGGTGCACAAGAAGTCGGGCGCCGACGTGGCGACGGGCCACGTCGGTGGCCGACCGATCGTGCTGGCCAAACCGCGGTGCTACATGAACGAGTCCGGCCGCCAAGTGGGACCACTGGCCAAGTTCTACTCGGTGGCGCCTACCGACATCGTGGTTATCCACGACGAGCTCGACATCGAATTCGGCCGCATCCGGCTGAAGGTCGGCGGCGGCGTGGCCGGGCACAACGGGCTGCGCTCGGTGGCATCAGCGTTGGGCACCAATGACTTTCAGCGAGTGCGCATCGGTATCGGCCGGCCACCCGGCCGCATGGACGGCGCGTCGTTCGTGCTGGGGAACTTCACCAACGCGGAATGGAAAGAAGTACCCACCATCTGCGAGCAGGCGGCCGACGCGACCGAGCTCCTTGTGACCGAAGGCCTTGAGCCTGCGCAGAACACGGTCCACGCATGGGGCTAGTCGTTACCCCTCGCCGGCGAGCGTGCTGATCGGTGCCTTGGCGGTGATCTTGTCGGCGACGAATTGCGCTGCCTGCATTGCCATTCCGGACTGGACGTAGAGACTGTGGGCGGCGACGTCATTGCCGTCCGAGCACACCGGGTCTGCACCGTTGCACAAGTCGATGGTCTTGTAGCCATATAGGGGACTCAGCGCGGTCAGCGGGGCGCCAAGCAGGCGGATGGACGGGTTGCCGAACACTGCCACCGCCGAGACGTGGTTCGCGACGTCGGCGGGCATCGGCTGAGTGAAGCCCAGCGTGGGCTGGTCGGCCACCGTTATCGCGTCGATGACGGCGGCGCCCTGTGAATACCCACCGAGAACGATCTTGGTATCGGGGCAGGTGGTGGCCGTATTCTGAACGAACAGGCTGGCGTCGTTGGCGCCGTCGGCCGCGCGCAGGAAGTCCCGTGTTGCGGGGTAGTTGACGGCGTATACGGCGACGGACTTGCCCCCGACCATGGGTCGTAGCGCGTCGACGAACGCCTGGCCGACACGTCCCGTGCCCTCCGGCTCACCCGTGCCGCGCGCGAACACCACCTGGACTGCCGGGCACGAATCCGCCTCTGCCGGGGCGACGGCGGGTGCGACGAGCGTCACACCCGAAATCAGCACCGCGGCAAGACCTATCAAAAGCCGACGCATCTTCATAATCTGGGCAAACCGCGTAGCCCGTAAAAGTATTCCTTAGCCTGGCTAGCGCCCGCCGATCCCGCTGTCGACCACCTTCACCTGCTTGTGCGGGTAGCGACGTTCGGCATGCTCCTTGGCCGCCGAATTCGGCAGCACGTAAAGCGTTTCCTTCTTCTCCTGCAGCGGCTTGAGCACCAGATCCATGAACCCCTTGCGGTCGTCGAGATAGGGCTCGATGACGTCCTCGCCCGCCGGACACACCGCCAGGCAATAGGCCGCCTTGTAGTTGGCCTTGAACGACAGGCTCTGCCACATCGACGCGTTCTCGGAATCACTGACGCGCGAACGGAAGTCGTCGGCGTCGGTGCTGTCAGCGATGGTCTGCGCCCAGTCAGTGAATCCGCCCATGAACTCGCGGTAGTTGTGCACCGAGCAGGCAACGAAGTCGAACTCGCCGTTCTTCTTGATCGCCCCGACCGGGCAGGCCGCGACGCACAGCTTGCACTCCAGGCACGGCGAATAGTCCAGCGGCTCACCGTAACTGCTGACCGGCGCGGCAACCAGGACAGTGCCGAGCAGGATGAAGTTGCCGAACTTCGGGTGGATCACATTGCGGTGGATGCCCATCACGCCGAGACCCGACGCCACCGCGACCGGCTTGTGCGCCACCACCCAGATGCGGCCGGGGAACCGGTCCATTTCCATCGGGAAGGACATCGACGGGTTGATCGCGCGGTGGCCCGCGTCCTGCAGCGCCCGGGTGATCCGGTGGGCCGCCTCGTTCATGATCTCGCCGCTGCGGTGGAACTCCTGATTGGCCACGCTGCGCGCGGTCGACCGGACATTGTCGCGGTTCATCTTCACGACAAGGGAGATGTAGCTAAGCGTCCCGGGCAGCGCAGCGTCGACGTGCTCTCGCTCGCCGGCGAGATCGGGGTTCTCGATGCCGGCGAAGGCGACGTCGTCGGCGCCCGCATCGAGACACACCTGACGCAACCAGTCGGCATCGATGACGCCGGGCTTGTCCGACTTCCGCGACAGCACCTTGCGGACGGTGGGGTGGTCGGCGAGCCGGGCGGAGATCTTCTCGGGCGACATGCTGAGTATAGTACACAATACTCAGATGAGGTCCTGTCAAGAACAGCCGCAGCGCCCGTAAAGAAAGTGTTCGGACCCCGCAATATGCGAGCGATTGCGGGTACACCGGAGACATGGACGACAGACGAACGGGCTCCGGCCTGCTGCGCCACGGCTGGCTGCGCCTACTTGACGGCGACCGTCCCTGGGGGTCGATCGACATCCGCCCCGACCGCTTCGGGGTGACGCGCTACCGCCTGGTGGTCTACCCACCCGGCATCAGCGAGGCCGAGCGACGCCGGGTGCGGGCCGCAAGGGGTTGGCCGCTGTGGGGCGCCCTTGTGTGGATCACGTGCGAGATCTTCCTGACCAACGTGACCGGACCGTGGACCGCCTTCGCCCTGTCGACGGCCGCGTTCCTCGGCTCAGGAGTGTTGGCCGTCATGATGGCGGGCGAACCGCGCACCCGCGTCCGCACGATCGGCGCCATGGTGATGGCGGGCCACCACGATCCGATCTCCGTAGCGGCCCGCGACAGGCTGGAAGTGCTGGCGGGCACGCTGATGGAGGCGGACGAACTGCTCGCGCGCGGCGCGATGTCGCCGACCGCCCACGAGATGACCTGGTGGCAGGTGTACGAGCAGATGGCTCCGTCGAGCGTGGCCGCCTAGCCCCTTCGCTTCATAACCCGTTGCATCTGTCCGTAGGCGTCGATCGGGCTGTGCAATGCCAGGCCGCCGTCGGCGAAGACGGTCTGCCCTGTCACCCAAGACATTTCGAGAATGGCGACGATGGCCTCGGCGATGTCGTCGGCCTCGCCGAGCCTGCCGAGGGCGGTACGTTCGGTCAGGCCGTCTACCCACCCCGGCAACTGCTCCGGCTTGGCGAGCATCGGCGTGCGGGTGACGCCGGGACCGACGGCGTTGACCCGAATGCCGTGCGCACCCCATTCGGTGGCCGCGACACGGATCAGCATGTCGATGCCTGCCTTCGACACGCAGTAGGCACCCATATCCCGGTCCACGAGCGTCCCGCTGATGCTGGACACGGCGACAATCGAGCCACCCGAGCCCGCATCGACCATGGCCCGCGCGACGGCCCGCATGGTCAGCCATGTTCCCGTCAGGTTGGTGTCGATAACGCGCTGCCAGTCTGCGGGTGTCTGCTCGAGCAGCAGCCCCGACGCCCCGATGCCTGCGCAGGCGACGAGACGGTCGGGCGGCCCGTGGTCGGCGATCGTTTGGTCGATCGCGGCAGAAACCGCGGCGGGATCGCTGATATCGCAGTCGATATCGCCGTCGTGTAGGTCCCACACCACGACGTCGGCGCCCGCGTTACGCAGCCGTTCGGTGACGGCGCGGCCGATGCCGGAGGCTCCTCCGGTGACGACGGCGATCACCGGGGCGGACCGATCAACTCGACGCGAACCCCGTCCGGCGCGGTGACCACCGCCATGACTACCACCTTGCCACCCGGGGCGGGCACCTCGATGCGGCGCACGCCGTCGTCGAATCCAAGTGCGGCCAGCCCGGCAAGTGTCACGTCGACATCGCGCTCAATCGACAGTAGGAAGAAGCCGAATGCAGGCGCCGACGGTGGCGTACCGGGTTCGGCGTCCTCGAACTGCACCAGCTCGACGAGGCCGGTGTCGGGGGCATCCGGATCGCCGAGAAACACCGACCGCAGCCGATCGGTCGTCGCGCCGAACAGGGTGGGCCAGTCGCCGGTGAAAGTGTGGTCGAACAGTTCGGCGAATCCCAGGCCGTCGCACCAGAATCGGATGGATCGCTCGATGTCGGCGGTGACTATCGCCGTGTGGTGGATTCCGGTCACGCGGGTGCCTCCATCCGGTGGAATGCGTCGAGTCCCACCTCCGCGAGCAGCGTCACGAACTTCGTTCCGCTGTAGGGGAACTGCGTGACCACCTTGCCGTTGCGATGACGGTAGTAGTTGTTGCAGTTCGCCAGCCAGACGGTGTCCTGCATCGCCCTTTGGATCTCGTCGTTGTACGCATCGTGCACGTCGCGCCTGACCTCGACCGCCTGCACACGCTGCCTGGCCATATCCTCGAGGAGGCGGCGCACGAACTCTGCCTGCGCCTCGAGTATGTAGATGATCGAGGTGACCCCGTTTGTGTTGGGTCCGTAGAGCGTGAACAGATTCGGGTAGCCGGGGACGGCCGTGCCGAGATAGGCCTCGGCGCCCTCGCTCCAGTCGTCACACAGTCGTCGCCCGTCGATGCCGTGCACGTCGAGACTGCGGAGGTAGTCGGCGGCATGGAACCCGGTGCCGTAGATGACGGTATCGACCTCGTGCTCGGCGCCGTCCGCAGTGCGCAGGCCTCGTTCGGTGAACTCGTCGATGCGCGACGTCTCCAGCCGCACGTTGGGAAGGGCGAACGTCGGGAACCAGGCGCGGGACTGCAGCGGGCGCTTGCAGCCGACGGGATAGCTAGGCGTCAGCTTGGCGCGCAGCTCGGGATCGGCCACCTTGCGTGTCAGGTACTCGCGCGCCATGTCGGTCAGCCCCTTGGTCATTTCGGAGTCGACACCGAAATTGGCCGCCTCGTAGGCCTCGAACGCCGCGTCGCGTACCTTCAACGCCTCTTCAGGATCGCGTTCGAAGAGTTCCTGTTGCTCGGCGGTGAAGGGTTCGTCATACCGTGGACTCACCCAGATCGGCGTTCGCTGGAACACCGTGAGGTGCGCGGCGTCCTTGGCGATCTCGGGCACGTACTGAATGGCGCTGGCACCCGTTCCGATGGAGGCGACCCGTTCGCCCGCAGTTGATTTCGTGTGGTCCCAATCCGAAGAGTGAAATGCGCGGCCACGGAACCTGTCGGCGCCGGGAATGTCGGGGATATTCGGCACGTCAAGCATTCCGACCGCGGTGATGACGACGTCGAACTGATGTCGCGAACCGTCCTCGGTTTCCAACGTCCAGAGCCGCTCGGTGTCCGACCACCGCAAGGACGTGACGCGGCTGCGAGCGACGAGGTGGTCACCGAGCTGGTTGTCGGCGGCGACCTGTTCCAGATACGCGAGAATCTCCCGCTGGTTGGCGAAGGTCTTGCTCCACCGCGGGTTCAGCGCGTACGAGTAGGAGTAGAAGTGTGACGGCACATCGCATGCGGCGCCGGGATAGGTGTTGTTGCGCCAGGTGCCGCCGAATCCGTCGCCGCGGTCGAAGATCGTGAAGTCGAATCCACCCTTGGCGAGTTGAATGCCCATCGCGATGCCGCCTGGGCCGGCACCGATGACCGCGACCTTCGGTCCTGCACCCGCCATCTTTGCAATCATTACATATATAGCGTAATGCGTAACTAGCCTCCGGTGCGGCGGGCGTAGGCGCGCAGCGCGAACGGCGCGAAGACGGCCGTCAGCGCCAACGACCACAGAATGGTCGCCAGCACCGGGTGATGCAGCGGCAGCTGTGCACTCTCCGGGGCCGGGCCGCCATTGCCCCACAGTTCGCGCATGGCCTGCGCCAGTGACGACACCGGGTTCCATTCCGCGATCACCCGCAGCCAGTGCTGCATCGGCTCGGTCGGGGCAAAGGTGTTGGCCAGGAACGTGATCGGGAACAGCACGGTGAACATCACACCGTTGACCGCCTCCACCGACCGCATCACCGAGCCGATCAGGATGCCGAACCAGATCATCGCGAACCCGAACACGAGGATCAGAAGGAAGGCCAGCGCCGCCTCGGCGACGCTGCCACGGATCCGCCAGCCGATCGCCAGTCCCGGTCACCGCCATCACGACGACGCCGATGCACGAGTGCATGAGGCTGGCCACGCTGCGCCCGATCAGGACCGAAGACCGCGAGATCGGCAGCGACCGGAAACGGTCGATGATGCCCTTCTCGACATCGGCGGTGATACCCGAAGCCACGACGAACGCGGTGAACACGATCGTCTGCGCCTGGATGCCCGGCAATAGAAACTCCCGGTACGACGCACCGCCGCCTGTCGCGATCGACGCGCCGAACACGAACGCGAACAGCAGCACGAACATGATGGGCTGCACCGTCACGTCGCTGAGCATCTCGGGCATCCGCTTGGTGTGGATCATGTTGCGCTTCACCATGATCCACGACTGCTGGGCGATGTTGGTCTGCCTGGTGCGCACCGGCTGAAGCTGGATATGCGCCTGCGTTGCGGTCGCGGTCATGCCTGTACCTCTTCCTCGGTGCGATGGCCGGTGAGCGACAGGAACACATCGTCGAGGCTGGGCCGGGACAGCCCGATGTCATCGACGTCGATATCGCTGTCGCGCAGCCAGCCCGCGACCCGAATCATGTCGGGCAGCCCTTCGGCGGCCGCGGTCAACTCGCGCGCTCCGGCGTCGACGAACACGTCCGCCCCCGTCTTCGCCAGGAGGGCCTGGGCGGCGGGCAGGTCGTCGGCGTTGGACACCGTCACCACCAGGCTGGCGGCACCCGCCTGCTGCTTGAGCTGTAGCGGCGAGCCCTCGGCGATGATGCAGCCCTTGTCGATCACCACTATGTTGTCGGCGAGCTGATCGGCTTCCTCCAAATACTGCGTGGTCAACAACAGCGTGGTGCCCTGCGTGACCAGACCGCGCAACGTATCCCACAAGTCGCTGCGGCTGCGGGGATCCAGGCCCGTGGTCGGCTCATCGAGGAACAGCACCGGCGGCGACGCCAGCAGGCTGACGGCCAGATCGAGCCGCCTGCGCATGCCGCCCGAATACGACTTCACCACGCGGTCGGCGGCGTCGGCGATCGCAAACTGTTCCAGCAGCTGGTCCCCCAGCCGCGCGAGGTCTTTGCGCCTGATGCCGTAGAGGCCGCCGATCATCCGGATGTTCTCGCGGCCGGTGAGCAGTTCGTCGACGGTGGCGACCTGGCCGGTGAGGCCCATGCTGCGGCGGACCTTGTCCGGTTCGCGGCGCACGTCATAGCCGGCCACCCTGGCGGTGCCGCTGGTCGGCTGGTCAGCGTCGTCATCATCCGCACCGTGGTGGTCTTGCCTGCGCCGTTGGGACCGAGCAGACCGAGCACCGTGCCCGGCGGGACGGTGAAGCTGACCCCGTCGACCGCGGTGTTGTCGCCGAACCTCTTGACCAGATCGATGGCCTCGATGGCGGGTTCCATGTCAGGAACCGTATCGGCGCGCACCGACACAAGGCCATCGCATTTCTGTGCGCAGGCACGGTGGTACGACGCCTGAGGTGACGAGCGAGACCGAGGTCGAGCGGCGCAGCTTGCCGGACGGGGTCTTCGGGATGGTGCCGGGTCCCAGCACTACGACGTTGCGCGGACGCATGTCGACCTCGGCCACCACCTCGTGGGCGACCTGGTGCTCGATGCGGCGCACCTCGACCGGGTCCTGCCACGCGTTGGACTCGACCGCGACGGCGAACGTCTCGCGCGAGTGCCCGGCATCAAGACGCACCGCGACGGCGCAGCCCGGCCGAACCCCCTCGACGCGGCCCGCGGCCCGCTCGATGTCGGTCGGATAGATGTTGCGGCCCGCCATGATGATGACGTCCTTCACGCGGCCGCACACCACGATGTGGCCGTTCTCCATCTGGTAGCCGAGATCGCCGGTGTCGTACCAGCCGTGCTCGTCCTGGGCAGGGATGAAGCCGCCCATGGTGATGTAGCCGGGTGTCAGCGACTCACCGCGAAGCTCGATCACGCCGACACCACGCGCCGGCATCACGTTGCCGTGCTCGTCGATGACGCGGGCCTCGAGGTCCTTCAGCAGCGGGCCAAGCGACGCCAGCCTGCGGGTGTTGCCCTTGGTGGCGGGAACGGCGCGGCGCAGAGCGGCCATCAGGTCGGCGTCGACCTCGTCGACGACCAGACCGGCGCCGCATTCGGAGAACGACACCGCGAGCGTCGTCTCCGCCATGCCGTAGGCGGGCAGGATCGCGTCGGGCCGCAGGCCGAACGGCTTGCCGGCGTCCAGCAGGTCCTCGACATCGGCGGGCTCGACGGGCTCGGCACCCGACAGCGCGAACCGCAGCGTCGACAGGTCGAACTGACCCGGCTCGGCCTGCTTGCGCAGCCGCTTGGCGAACAGCGCGTAGGCGAAGTTGGGCGCCGCGGTCATGGTGCCCTTGTACTTGTCGATGAGCTTGGCCCACAGCAGGGTGTCGCGCAGGAAGTCCATCGGGGTGACCTTGACCAGCTCGGCACCGAAGTACATCGGGATGGTCAGGAAGCCGACCATGCCCATGTCGTGGAAGCAGGGCAGCCAGCTGACCATGACGTCCTTGGTGACGTCGTACTCGGCGCCGATGAACATCGCCTCGGCGTTGGAGTAGATGTTTCGGTGGGTGATCTGCACGGCCTTGGGCGAACCGGTCGAGCCGGACGTCAGCTGCATCAGCGCCAGGTCGTCCTCGCCGACCTCGACGGGGTCGGTCGGGCTCCGAGGCGAGCAGGTCGGCGACGGTGAGGACCTTGATGCCCTTCTCCTCAAGCACCGGGACGGCCACCAGGAACGGATCGGAGACGATGACGGCCTTGGCTTCGATCATGCCGATGACGGTCATGGTGTCCTCGGCCCAGATCACCAGGTCGGTGCGCGGCGTCGGCTGGTGCAGCATGGTCAGGCTGGCGCCGCGCATCCACAGGCCCTGCGCCGTCGGCGCGATCTCGACGGGGAAGCCGGCGAGCACGCCAACCGCGTCGCCGTGTCCGATGCCCGCGGCGGCCAGGCCGCCCGCGATGCGGCGAGCACGCTCGTGGACCTCGCCCCAGGTGTGACGGACGGGTTCGTGGGGTTCACCGGTGACCATGCCCGTCGTCACGGTGCGGGCATTGCGGTACATCTTCTCGGTGAATCTGCTCACGACAAACTCCTCGATATCGGTCCCAGAGCAAACGTCCGGGTGTAATGCTCCCGCTGATAGGGCGCGCTTTCGCGTAGGCGCGCACACAATTGAGGAGCGGTTCGGTCTCGAATCGGTGATTCGCTTATATATCCGACGGACCTCCCACCGGGGTTACCGCTGGGAGAAAAGGTCGCGCCCGATTCCTGACCGCTAGCTTTCACCGTCGATCATCTTAAGCAACTCTTAAGTAACCGCCAAACTGTAGCGAGAATTGCGACCTGGGTCACACCTAGCCGTGAGTACCACCCCTGGCAAACTGAGCGAGAGCCGGAAATCGTCGGCAGCCGCCGAACACGTCGCAGTTTTTCGGAGCCGGGCCATCAGACGGGGAGCTCACCAGGTGTGCTGCCCATCGACGCCCTGACTCTGGCTGAGAAATATCCGGGTCTTCGGGGCATCCGCCGCGCAAGGATCGCGCTCGCGTTGATGGATAGCGGAGCTGAATCACCGAGGGAAACGTGGTTGCGGCTTGTCTTGATCGATGGCGGTTTGGGCCGGCCGCGCACGCAGATCCGGGTCAGCGATGGAGTGAAGGAAGCGTTCGTCGACATGGGCTACGACGACCCGATGGTCGGCTTCGACTACGAAGGCTCACACCACAGTGAGAGCCGCGGCCAATACGTTCACGACATCGGACGTGCGGAGTTCCTTGACCGCGAAGGCTGGCTCGACATCCGCGTGGTCCGCGAACATAGTCGACGATTCATCCTGCACCGAGCCCGCGATGCGTTCGCGCGACGCGGTTGGGTGCCGCCGACTTCTGCATGAGGGTTGCGATTCGCGGCTATCCACAGCCCTGGTGCAGAAATCGGCGACTGCTCGCAATCAAACAGAAGTCGACGGTGCGGGCACCACCCTGGCGCCGTGCACAGGCCCGCTGGCGACTCGCACGGTGCGGCACACGCCCTCGCCAGCCAGCTGCGCGCCGACGTCGACGGCCGCGGCCGCCGACGCGCACAGGAACGCACATGTCGGGCCAGACCCCGACACAATCCCGGCCAGCGCGCCCGCTTCGGTCCCCGCACGAAGCGTGCGCCGCAGCCCAGGGTCCAGGCTCAGCGCTGCCGGCTGCAGGTCGTTACCGAGCAGCGGGGCCAGCTCGACCGGGTCGCCCGACGCCAGTGCGGCCAGCACGGGCTCGGGGTCCTCGAGCCGCGGCGGCTGATCGCGGCCTTCGGCGGCTCGGAGTCGGTCGATCTCGGCGTACACCGCGGGGGTGGGCAGCCCGTCGTCGGCGAAGGCCAGCGCCCAGTGAAACGTGCTGCGGGCGAGCACGGTGGCCAGCTCCTCGCCTCGGCCGGTGCCCAGCGCAGTGCCGCCGTGCAGCGCGAACGGGACGTCGCTGCCGAGCTGGGCGGCCAACGCGTGCAGGTCACGCCGCGGCACACCGAGCTCCCACAGCGTGTTCATGGCAACCAGCACCGCCGCGGCGTCGGCGCTGCCGCCTGCCATGCCGCCCGCGACGGGAATCGACTTCTCTATCGAGATTGCGACATCCGGTGCCCGCCCAACGTGCTCGGCCATCAACTCGGCGGCCCGCCAGGCCAGATTGCGCTCGTCGGTGGGCAGCGACTCGACTCCCTCACCCGACAATTCCACCGACAGCACGTCGGCCGTACTGACGGTGATCTCGTCGAGCAGGGAAACGGCATGAAAGACGGTCGTCAGCTCGTGGTAGCCGTCGTCTCGGCGGTCGCCGACGGACAAGATACAGGTTGACCTTGCCCGGCACTCGCACGGTCACCGACCCGGTGGGGACCCATTCGGATGCGGTATTGCCGTCGGAGGCGGACACCGCACGACACTATCGCCGCGACGAGCAACGCACGTACAGAAGTACCGAGATGCCCGGACCGCGGGCGGCCGTCCCAGCAGGCACGGAGCGACAGTGGACCCTAGGCTGTGGAGGTGCTGGCACCCGGCGACCGGTGTGGGGGCTACGTCGTCGACGCGCCCCTCGGCCACGGCGGGTACGCGACCGTGTACGGGGCACACGACGCAGCGGACCCGGATCGCGTGGTGGCGATGAAGATTCTCGACGACCACCACCGTCAACTTGCCCAAATCGCGCGCCTGCAGCGCGAATTCAACTTCGCCAACGGGCTCGACCACCCGCACATCGTCACAGTCTATGAGCGCGGGTCTGGTTGGCTGGCAATGGAACTGATCGACGGCGGCACAGTGACGAAGCTAGGGGCCATGCCCGATCGACTGCCAGCGCTGGCGCAGATCGCCGATGCGCTCGACTATGCCCATCGGCGCGGCATCGTGCACTGCGACGTCAAACCATCCAATATTCTTGTATCGCTGCCCTTTTCGGTACGCGGCGCGGTGCTCATCGACTTCGGTGTCGCGCACGCGGTCGCCGAGGATGTGGGGCGCAGGTCCGCGCACGTCGAGGCCTCGCTGCCTTACTCGGCACCCGAGCTGCTGCACGGTCACCCGCCGTCGGCGGCCACCGACGAGTACGCATTGGCGTGCACCGCATTCGAATTGATCACCGGCTCACCACCATTCACCGCAACCACATCGATTGCACTGGTGGACGAGCAGCTACACGCTCAACCACCGAAGGTCTCGCGCAAGTTCGACTGGCTGCGACACGGGTTCGACTCGATCATGGCCAAGGCCCTGTCGAAGAGCCCGGACAACAGGTACGAATCGTGCTCGGAGTTCGTCTCGTTGATCGCCAAGACGTTGCAGTAGCTAGCGGCCTAGACGACGCGGGCCTGACTCTCCTGCGTCTGCGGCTGAGCCTGTGGCTCTTTGGGCTTGGGCTCCTGGTCTCCTGAGCGCTGCAGCAGCCGGATGAAGTCCGCGACCGACAGCGTCTCACCGCGGCGCGACGGATCGATACTCGCGGCCAGCAGCCGTCGGGCCGACTCGTTGCCTGAACCCGCCCATTCGGCGAACGCGTTGCGCGACGTCTTGCGGCGCTGCGCGAACGCGATGTCGATCAGCTCGAACACCTGGGAGCGGAAATCGGGGTCGGTCGGCCACGGTGACACTTCGTGGCGGTCGATGCGCACCAGACCGGAGTACACCCGCGGGATGGGCCAGAAGACCGTCGGCGACACCATGCCGTAGCGCCGGACGTTGCCGAAGAAGCGGACCTTGACGCTCGGCACGCCGTAGTCCTTGCCGCCGGGCTCTGCGGCGAGCCGCTCGGCGACCTCGGCCTGCACCATCACCATCACCGTCCGGATCGACGGGAACTCGGCGAGCAGGTGCAGCAGGGCGGGCACGGCGACGTTGTACGGCAGGTTGGCCACCAGCGCCGTCGGCTCGTCGGTCAGCTCGGCCCGCTGCAGCGTCAGGATGTCGCGGTTGAGCACGGTCAGCCGATTGATCTCGCTGTGGGAATGCTCGGCGATGGTCTTCGGGAGCTGCCGCGTCAGCACCGGATCGATCTCGACGGCGGTCACCCTCGCGCCCCGATCGAGCAGGGCCAGCGTCAGGGAACCCAGTCCGGGACCGACCTCGAGGACGTGGTCATGTCGATTGACACCGGACGCCGAAACAATGCGACGAACGGTGTTGGCGTCGTGGACGAAGTTCTGGCCGAAGGATTTGCGCGGCCTGAAATCAATCTCTTTCGCCAGGTGCCGTATCTCGGTCCGCCCGAGGAGTCGAATAGTCAGCGCGCTCCAATCCTCCCGCTACAGACGGGCCACGCACCCCAACCCTGTCGCGCCCGAGTAACCTCAGCAATCGCGATCTGTTCTTCTCGTGTCGCCAGATCCGCCCTCGGAGCATACCTCAGACCGCCTTGTCGTTCCCAGGTGTTTTGATCAAATTGGACGCCACCGTAAAATCCGTTGCCGGTGTTGATGGCCCAATTACCTGTCGATTCACAGCGAGCAAGCGAATCCCACTGTGCCCCGTTGCTCGACTGGAGGCACCTCGGTACCCGGCTTTGCGCCGATCCTAAGCACACCGTCTCTTGCCGGATCAATTACGACATTGGCTACTGGCAACCTGCCGGTCTCCACTCCGTTCACCTTCGCGACGGCGAATGTGACGTCCTGCGTGCCGGGTGTCCCTGGGTCGTCGACGACCTGACGACTCATGTTCAGCGTCACGTCTGGAATCTGCGTGTTGTGCGGCAGCAGCGGGACACGCTGGGTCACCTTGTCGATGCGAATCCGGGTCACCTGGATCTGCATGCCATCGACGACTGGCGACCACGCGGCGGGCACCACGGCGTCCTTCTGTTCCAGCGGAACGCCCGCTGCCTCGAGCAGGCCGGCGACGTTGGGTGCCGCGAGGTGCAGCGTCCGCATCACACCCGCGTCGTTGAGCTGCACGGTTTTTGCACTGACTACGGGTAGCGACATGCCGGCCAGCGGAACTCGACTGCCGCGCGAAGCCGCGGCAGGAGCTTTGTCGGTCATCTGCAACTGGGCCAGCGCCTCTTGGACGGTCGACGCGGTGGTCCACACCTGACGGCTGTTCTCGCCGTCGAGCGAGACCTGCAGCGGACGGCTGCGGCGCAGCACGATGGAATCGGACTGCGTCACCGGCTCATTGGCCGCCGGATAGAGGTCATCGCGTTCGCCGACGTCGAAGCCGTTCTCCTTGACGACGTCGATCACGCGGGACTTCATCGTCGCAACCGTCATCTGCGTGCCGTCGACGGTAACGTGACAGTCTTGTGCGCAGCAACGGCGAAGCCGCCTGCGAAGGTCAGCGCGAGCAACGTCGCACCAACAAGAAGGCGAAGCACCGGCGAGCGTGCTTCGTGGAGCTTATTCAAAGTATTCAAAACCTGGTCTATCCCCGACTATCGGACGGTGTGAAGGCTAGGCCGTTTCCCCCCGTGCGATCACAGCACGGTAACGGTTAGCCCTACGGGCGGCAACTCCCCAGCCCATAGGTCTCAACGGCGGTTGTCGTACTTTCCCGCGCAAGATCTTCTGCGGGCCTCTCGACGACTTCGGCGAGCGCCCGCACCGTGTAGGGCAGGCAGTACGGCTCGTTCGGGGCTCCACGATACGGGTGAGGGGTCAAAAACGGCGCATCGGTCTCGACGAGCAGCTGCCCTGGCGGGATCAATGTCGCCGCTTCACGCAGGGCATGAGCGTTGCGGAAGCTGACGGTGCCCGCGAGGCTCAGCAGCCAGCCGTTGGCCACGCAGGTGCGGGCCATCGCCGCATCCGACGAGAAGCAGTGGAAGATCACCGTCTCCGGCGCACCCTCGGCGTCGAGGACATCCAGGACCTCGGCGTCGGCTTCGCGATTGTGGATCATCAGCGGCTTGCCGGTGCGCTTGGCGAGGTCGATGTGCCAGGCGAAGGCCTCCCGCTGTTCGGCGGGTTCGGCGCAGCCTTCGAGCTTGCCCGGCCAGTACATGTCCATGCCCGTCTCGCCGATCGCGACGACGCGCGGATGCCCGGCCAGCCGCTCGATGACGGTCTTGGCCTCCTCTGTGAGCACGTTGGCGCGCGTGGGGTGCAGCGCGACGGCGGCGTAGACCCTCGTGTCCCAGTCGGCCGCCTCGGCCACCCAGCGCGCCGACTCGAGGTCGTCGGCGATGGTGACGACGGCCTGCACGCCGACCGCCGCGGCGCGGTCCACGATGGCCGTGACGCTCGCGGCATCCGTCGCCCCGCAGGCGTCGAGGTGGGTGTGCGCGTCGACCAACGGGCTCAACGGCTCCGGTGGTGGCGGCGCCGGGCGGGAACGGCTCACTGGCACACAATAAGCTGAGCTCAAATGAGTGAGCCGTACTACATAACGACAGCCATCGCCTATCCCAACGGCCAGCCGCACGTCGGGCATGCGTACGAATACATCGCCACCGACGCGATCGCCCGGTTCAAGCGACTCGACGGGTTCGACGTCCGCTTCCTCACCGGTACCGATGTGCACGGGCTGAAGATGGCCGAGACGGCGGCGGCGGAAGGCATTCCGACGGCCGAGTTGGCTCAGCGCAACTCCGATGTGTTCGAGCAGATGCAGAACAGGTTGAACATCTCGTTCGATCGGTTCATCCGCACCACCGACGAGGACCACATCGAGGCGTCGATCGACATCTGGAAGCGGATGAACGCGTCGGGCGACATCTATCTCGACACCTACGCCGGCTGGTACTCGGTGCGCGACGAAGGCTTCGTCACCGAGGCCGAAACCAGCGTCGGCGCCGACGGGGTCCGGGTGGCGACCGACACCGGCGCACCTGTGACGTGGACCGAGGAGGAGACCTACTTCTTCCGGCTGTCGGCCTATGGCGACAAGTTGTTGGCGCACTACGAGGCGCATCCGGAGTTCATCGAGCCCAACGTGCGTCGCAATGAAGTGGTCAGCTTCGTCTCCGGCGGCCTGCGCGACTTCTCAATCTCGCGAACGACATTCGACTGGGGCGTTCCGGTACCCGATCACCCCGACCACGTCATGTACGTCTGGGTCGACGCCCTCACCAACTACCTGACCGGCGTCGGATTCCCTGACACCGACTCGGAGCTGTTCAAGCGTTTCTGGCCCGCCGATCTGCACATGATCGGCAAGGACATCATCCGATTCCACACCGTGTACTGGCCGGCGTTTCTGATGTCGGCGGGAATCGAGTTGCCGCGCAAGGTTTTCGTGCACGGCTTCCTGCTCAACCGCGGCGAGAAGATGAGCAAGTCGGTTGGCAATGTCGTCGACCCGAATGCGTTGATCGACGCGTTCGGCGTGGACCAGGTGCGCTACTTCCTGCTAAGGGAGGTGCCGTTCGGACAGGACGGCAGCTACGGCGAGGACCCGATCATCGGACGCATCAACGCCGACCTTGCCAACGAGTTCGGCAACCTGGCGCAGCGCTCGCTGTCGATGGTCGCCAAGAACCTCGACGGAATCGCCCCTGAGCCTGGCGAATTCACAGCCGGCGACCGTGACCTGCTTGCGGCGGCCGACGGGTTGATGGAGCGAGTGCGCGGCCACTACGACGCGACGGCCATGCACCTCGCGCTCGAGGCGATCTGGTCGGTGCTCGGCGCGGCCAACAAGTACTTCTCCGCACAGGAGCCGTGGGTGCTGCGCAAGACCGATACGCCCGAGGCCCAGCTTCGTTTCCGCACCGTGCTGTACACGACGCTGGAAGTGGTGCGGATCGCGACGCTGCTGAGCCAGCCGGTGATGCCCGAGTCGACGGGCAAGCTGCTCGACCTGCTCGGCCAACCCGAGGATCAGCGGACGTTCGCGGCGATCGACAAACGGCTCGCGCCGGGAACCGCGCTGCCTGCGCCGGTCGGAGTGTTCCCGCGCTATCAGGTGGAGTGACGTTCTCTCCGCGAGCAGACAGAGAATGTCACTACCGAGGCCAGTTTGGTGACACTCTGCGTCTGCTCGGCGGTTGATGCCGTAGCGCAATGTCGGTGGTACCGCCAGGACACATTGGAGTAACGCCTTCCTACTTCTCTAGATGACATGAGCAACATGTTTCATCTGGGATGGTTCCTGAACTTCGTCGCCGACGAATGGAACGGGAACTGGGGCGACGGCGGCCGCGACTTCACCGGCGACTTCTACGTCGAAATGGCCAAGGATCTCGAGCGCGCCAAGTTCGACTACGTCCTGATCGAGGACAAGCTCATGGTGTCGACCGCCTACGGCGGCACGATGGAGCACGACCTCAAACACGGTGTTAATCCCAAACATGACCCTGTTCCGCTCGCCGTGCTGATGGCCAACGCCACCACCCGGCTCGGCGTTGTTCCCACGATGTCGACCAGCTTCTATCCGCCGTTCCTGCTGGCCCGGCTGTGCAGCACCATCGACCACATCGCCCGCGGCCGATTCGGCTGGAACGTCGTGACCTCCGGCGAGGACCGTGCCGCGCAGAACTTCGGACTGGACAAGCTCTACGAGCACGATGAGCGCTACGTGCGAGCCAGCGAGTACCTGGAGTTGGTGAGCAAGCTATGGGAGTCGTGGGAGCCCGACGCCATCGAGCGCGACTACATGACGGGGACGTACGCCAACTACAAGAAGGTCCACACGATCGACTTCGAGGGCAAGTACTACAAGTCCCGCGGCCCGCTGAACACCGCGCCGTCACCGCAGTATCGCCCGACCATCGCCCAGGCAGGCGCGTCCCCGCCGGGACGCGAGCTCGCCGCGCAGCACGCCGACACGATCGTCGCGCCTGCCAACGGCGTCGAGGCGATGAAGGCCTACCGCGACGACATCCACGCCAGGATGACGGCCAACGGCCGCGATCCCGCGCACTGCAAGCTGCTCTACCTCGTCACCCCGATCGTCGCCGACACGCACGAGGAGGCGTTGGCCAAACAGGAACGGTGGTTCAACGACCCGCTCTACATCGAATACATGCTGGCCGAGATCTCCTCCATCACCGAGATCGACTTCGCCCAGTTCGATCTCGACGAGCCGATGCCGCAGGACATCACGACGAACGGCGAGCGCGGCGCCCTTGAGAGCTTCCTTGCCCGCGGCAAGGGCAAGACATTGCGCGAAATCGTCACCGGGAGTGGTCTTTCCGGAAACGTCCCGTTCATCGGCACACCGGCCGAAGTGGCCGACGAGATGGGGGCGGTGATGGACGAGGTCGGTGGCGACGGCTTCCTGATCACCAGTCCGGTCATGCGACTGAACCGCCGCTACGTCACCGAGATCACCGATGGTCTGATTCCGGAGTTACAGAAGCGCGGACTCGTCCGCTCGGAGTACACCACCACGATGCTCCGCGACCACCTGCGTGAGTTCTGATGGCTGACAAGCGTTTACACTTCGGCTGGTTCATGAACTTCACGGCGAACGAGTGGAACACTCCGTTCGGCAACGACGGAAATCCGTGGAACGGGAAGTTCTACATCGAGATGGCCCAGGCAATGGAGAAGGCCTGCTTTGACTACATCATGATCGAGGACACGCTGATGGTGTCCGAGGCATACGGCGGCAACTCCGAGGTGTACCTGAAGTACGCGACCATGGCGCCCAAACACGACCCTGCGCCCCTTGCCGCGATCATGGCCGCGGCGACGTCGAAGATGGGCGTCGTCGCGACGATGTCCACGACCTTCTACCCGCCGTTCCTGCTCGCCCGCCTGGCCTCGACCCTCGACAGCATCGCCGAGGGCCGCTTCGGCTGGAACATCGTCACCTCAGGTGAGGACGGCTCGGCGCAGAACTTCGGCATGGACAAGCTCACCGAGCACGACCTGCGCTACGACATCGCCGACGAGTACGTCGACCTGGTGTGCCAACTCTGGAACTCCTGGGAGGAAGGTGCGGTGATCCGCGACCAGGAGACCAACACGTACGCGGACTTCAAGAAGGTGCACGCAATTCACTTCGCGGGCAAGTACTTCAGGTCCCGCGGCCCGCTGAACACGGTGCGCTCACCGCAGGGGCAACCCACCTTCGTGCAGGCCGGGGGATCGCCAAAGGGCCGCCAGTTCGCGGCGAAGTACGCCGACTCGATCATCGCCGTCGCGAACGGGGTGGAGGGGATGAAGGCCTACCGCGACGACGTCCGCGCCAGAGCCGCTGCGCAGGGTCGAAATCCGGACGACATCAAGGTGCTGTTCGTGGTGAGCCCGGTGCTCGGCACGACGGAGGCGGAGGCGTGGGCCCGCAAGAAGGCCGCGGCGGAGGACCCGGCGTTCTTCGAGCAGTCACTGGCCAGCATCTCGTCCGTCACGGACATCGACTTCTCGCAGTTCGAGCTCGACGAGCCACTGCCTGAGCTCGAGACCAACGGCGAGCGCGGATCCCTCGACAAGTTCGCGCAATGGGGCAGCGGCAAGACACTCCGCCAGTTGGTGCTCGATGCCGGCGGGACGTCCGACTCGATCGAGCTGGTCGGCACGCCCGATCAGGTCGCAGACAAGATCGGCGAGGCGATGGCGGCGGTGGGCGGCGACGGCTTCCTGATCAGCACCCAGCGGGCGAGCAAGCAGTACATCACCGAGATATGCGACGGGCTGTTCCCTGCGCTGCAGCGAAAGGGCTTGGCCCGCACGGAGTACGCGCACGCACACCTGCGAGACACGCTGCGCGAGTTCTGAGCATGGGAGTTATCGGGATCCGCCGGCGCGCACACCGCACCGGTGACCCTGTTGGTGCGGCGGTCGCGGCGTTGCGCGCAGGCCGGATGGTAATCGTGGTCGACGCCGAAAACCCGCATGACGACGGTGATCTCATGCTCGCCGCTAGATACGCCACGCCGGAGCGGGTGGCGTTCATGGTGCGGCACACCAGCGGCATCCTGTGCGTACCCATGCCAGCGGCCGACCTCGATCGGCTGCATCTGCCGCCGATGGTCGCGGTCAGTGAGGATCCTCGCGGCACCGGCTATGCGGTGTCGGTGAATGCGCGCAGTGGAGTCACCACCGGCATCTCGGCCGCTGATCGGGCTCGCACGATCTCACTGCTCGCCGACCCCGAGACCCAGCCGGGTGACCTGAGCCGACCAGGCCACGTGTTCCCGCTACGGGCAGTCGACGGCGGTGTACTGCGCCGCGCCGGGCACACCGAGGCGGCCGTCGACCTGGCGCGGATGGCGGGACTGCCGCCGGTCGCCGTGATGGGCGAAGTCGTCGACGACGACGGTACGGTCGCACGCGGGGCACGGTTGCGCGCCTTCGCCACCAAGCACGGGCTGGCGATCGTGACAATGTCGGAGCTGATCTCCTATCGACATCGCACAGAGCGGCTTGTGGAGTGCAAGGCCCGAAGCAGGCTGCCGACCGAGCACGGCGAATTCCAGGCCTATGGATTCCGCTCTGTGCTCGACGGACGTGAGCACATCGCACTGGTGATGGGTGACATTGCCGGACATGGCCTTTCACCCACCCTGGTGCGAGTGCACTTGGAGTGTCTGACAGGCAACGTCTTCGAATCCGCAGGCTGTGACTGCCATTCTGAACTGGATGGTTCGCTGCAGATGATCGCCGCTGAGGGGCGCGGTGTCGTCGTATACATTCGCGGACAGGAGGGCAGGCACGCGCAACACCTCGAGAACGCAGGCGCGGACGCGCGCGACTACGGCCTTGGCGCGCAGATCCTCGCCGATCTCGGGGTGCGGCGCATGCGGTTGCTGACGAACCATCCGGTCAAGCGCATCGGGCTGGAGGCCTTCGGTCTTGAGGTGGCCGAGACTGTCGGCCTTCCGTTCACCGCATCGCGGCGCCTCGCGTCGACGTCCTGATCATGCGGGCACGGTGCGGGGCAATCCCGCAGTCGCGATGGTTCCTGCCCTTGATGGCGGCCAGCGGGGTCACCATGAGCCTCACCGCTCCGCTGGAAGTGCTTTTCGTGCGGGAGTTTTCGCACGACGGCGCCTACGTCGGTGCCTTCATGTTGAGCGCGGCGATCGGCGTGATCTTCGTCGACGTTTTCGGCTCGAGATTCGTGCCAAGCCTCGACGCCAGGGCCGCACTGATCGCCGGGCTGTTCTTGTTCGGCGTCGCGTGTGTCGGCATGGGCCTGGCGACCGGTGGCATCGTGCTGATGACGTCGCGGGTACTGCAGGGTCTTGGTGGTGGGATGGTGCTCGGCGCGGGACTGCAGGCCGCCGTGCGGGTGCGACCAGGCGAAGTCGCACAGTCATTGGGCCGGTTCAACGCGGCCTTCCTCTTCGGTGGTGCGGTCGGCTCGCCCGGTGGCCTGTTGGTCGCGGGCATCATCGACGGACGGGCCGGCTACCAGGTCGCGTTCGTCGTGACGGGCGTGCTGGCCGTGGTCGTCGCCGTCGCACTGGCCGCCGCGCTTCCCCGCCTGGCCGCACCGCCCGAATTACCGCCTCCGCGGATCGGATTGCCACGTTTCGGCAGGACATCCGGC
Organism: uncultured Actinomycetota bacterium; assembly: GCA_963766465.1. Taxonomy (GTDB): domain Bacteria; phylum Actinomycetota; class Actinomycetes; order Mycobacteriales; family Mycobacteriaceae; genus Mycobacterium. The sequence goes on along the minus strand of CAVXZT010000001.1, from coordinate 60,185 downwards.
AGCGGCTCCGCGCTCGCGCTGGCGATGAGCGGCGACTTTCTGCGTGGCGGCGTGTTGTTCACCGCACTTCCCCTCGCAGGCGCTGCCCTCGAATACTCGACAATGACGATCACCGTGGCCATTGCGCTGATGTCCGGGGTGGAAATCGTCGTCCTCTCCGTCGCCTACCGCATCATCCGACACGTCGGGATCGTCGCGATGCTCATCGGTTCGTTCGCATTGGGAATGCTGTGCGCAACGCTGCTCGCCCTCATTCCCAGCGCGACAACGTATCTGGTCGCGTCCGCGATATTCGGCGTCAGCCTCGCAGGCGCGACAGCCAGCCTTCCCGTGATGGTCGTCACCCAGGTCGGTGACTCCTCTGCGGGCCTGGCGAAGTTCCGGATTTCGGCCGGTATCGGCATGTTGGTGGGATCGGTCGGCTGCGCGGTGCTCGAGGCCCAGATCGGGATCGCGGCGCTGTTCGCCCTTATCGCGGTCGTTCTGTTAGGTAGCGCACAGCTCGCGCACGTCGTCGGGCGGCGAATGGCGGCAACGTAACCCTGGCGAATCAACGACGCCTGGGCCCGTTAACAATCGACTGATCCAATGAACACGTGTCAACACGTGAACCATCACTGTATTCAGCATGCCGCACCAGGCTGCGGCCGACCGGCCAGGTCCCCCCGGAAGTTCTCTACCAACGGCAGCGGCAGAGCCCGGACCGGTTGAACAACTCCGCGCGACGCACCTATGACCTGCTTCGCTCGACGCTTGTCAGCGCTGGCAGGCACATGCCGCTGGTGGAACGAGACCTCACCGACGCACTATCGGCGAGCCGCAACACGGTCAGGGCAGTTCTGCAACAACTCGCCCGCGAAGGGCTGGTCACCCGCGAGCCCAAGAACGGAACCCGTGCCACGGGTTCATTGGTGCTGCGCATCGACCAGCTAAGCACGGTCGCCCAATTCGCGACCGAACCGTCCAGCACCGTCGAGGCCCGCACTCTGGAGCGCCGACCGCTTGGCTGCCCGCCGATGGTGTGCGACCGGCTACGCCTTCCGGTCGGCTGGACCGTGCTGATGATCGAGAGTCTCGTGCTGGAAAACGGCCTGCCGCTGGGGCTGTCGGTCAGCTACATCGCCCTCGGCGAGGAGCAGTCGCCCGACTTCGATGTCGACGAAGCCGATGTCATCGTGATTCTCGAGCGGCAACTCGGGATTCGCATCGGTGGCAGCCAAACCACCATCGGCGCGGTCGCCGCCGACGAGCAGACAGCCGAGCTCGTGGGTGTCGACGTCGGCGCGCCCCTGGTCTGGCTCGAGGACGTCATCGAGGATGAGAATGGGCAGCCGCGGGCGCTCGCCCAACTCCGGCTGCGCGGCGACCGAGTCGCCTTCTCCGCCAATGCTTATCGCTCCGCCTGAGGCCGCCTGTATCGCCGCGAGTGCTATCAGCCCGAACAGGGCCGACATCAGCATCGCCAGCTGCGCGCCGAGCAAGCTCGACGCCACGCCGAGCACTACCATGCCCGTCGGCAACGCCAGACCGATCGTCGTGGTCAACAGTCCGAGAGCGGCGGCGCGCTCGTGCGGGGCGACGGCAGCGACCGGCAGCAATGCCTGCGTGGAACCGAAGAGCGCCTGACCGATCCCCGCCACGCCCAAGGTCAGTAGTGCGACGCTCAGCACTGGGGCGTAGGCGAGTATCGCGAGGCAGCACAGGCACAGCGCCACCCCGAATGTGTACGCGGGCAGTGGGCGCCGCACCGGCCGCACGACCAGCACCGCGGTGACCGCGAGCTGCACGACGCCCGCCGCCGCCCCGATCACACCCGCCATCCCGGCGCCTGCATTGAGGTGTTTGGCAATGACGGGCACAAGAGGCATGAACGCGAAATAGCAGAGGTTGCAGATCACGGTCACCAGCAGGATCACGACCAGCACGCGCGAGCGCTGCAGCAGTCGCACGTCGCTGATGCCCCGTCCGCTCGGCGCGGACCTCGGTGGTTCTGCGGGCAGCCCGCGCGTCGAGAGCCACAGAAGGGGCGCCGAAAGCGCGAGCAGCACTGCCGGAATGGCGAATGCGACGCCCAAGCCGAACGCAGCGATCGTCACTCCACCGACTAGCGGACCCAACATCATTGCGCTTGCCATCCCGGTCAGTTCGGTGTTGAGCACCCGGGTCGAGCGCTGGGGCCCGGCGATCCGGAACAGAAGCTCGCGCTGCGCGGTCATGTTGACCATCCCGCCGAACCCGTATGCGAGTTCGAACGGGTAGACCATCCACATATGGACGTCGCCGGTGCCGACGAGCACAGCCATCAGCACCGAAACCGGTAGCAACACAAGCTCGGTGACGAAGACCAGCTTCCGCGGCGCGAAGTTGTTTCGCGAGGAGACATAGCTGCCAAGCAGCATCGGCGCGAACATTGCCACGCCGACGAACTGGTTGGCGATCGGCGGACCGCCCATATGTGTGACCAGATAGGTGCCGAGGAACAGACCATCCCATCGCGTTAGATGCCAGAGCCACGAGCTGACAAGCAGCACCGGCAACCAGCGGTGACTCAGAGCGCGACTCTCGGATCAGCGATCGACTGCATCACGTCGACGGCGATGTTAGTGAGCACATACAGCAGCCCGACGGCAAGCGTCACTCCGGCAATCGCATTGAAATCGGCCTTGTCGATCGCGCGTGAGATGTACAGCCCGATACCAGGGCGGGCGAAGATCAGCTCGACGAGAATGCAGTTGCCGACCATCACCGCGAGCTGCAGCCCGATCAACGCAAACACCGGACCGACGGAGTTACGCAGGGAATGCACGATCAGAATCCGCTTTTCGCCCAGGCCTTTTGCTCTGGCGGTGCGGGTATGGTCGGCGCGCTGTGTCGCCTCAAGGCTGCTGCGCAGCACCCGCCCCACGGCCGCCGCCGGCGTCAACGCCAGGCAAAAGGCTGGCAGCACAAGGTGATACAGGTCGTCGAGCAACACTTCGGGTCGCCCTGCCAGCAAGCTGTCGATAAGGAGGAAGTGCGTCGGGCCTTTCGGGGCATCCGTGAATGACGTTTGACCGGTGACCGGAAGAATGTTCATCCAGCGGTAGAACACCAGCATGCCGAGCAGGCACGCCAGAAACACCGGCACCGACGCCCCGGACACCATCAGGACTCGCAGCACTCCCGATCCTCGCCAACCTTGTGCTGTGGCCAGACCCATGAAGAAACCGATGATCACGGTGAAGACCAGCGCCACCAAAAGCAACTCGAGAGTGACCGGCAGGAACTGCGCGAGATCGGACAGAACGGGGGTGCGGGTGACGCTCGACTGCCCGAGATCGCCTTGCACCGCGTGCGTCAGGTACTGCCAGAACTGCAGCGGCAGCGGCTGATCGAGGCCCAGCTGATGCCGCGCCGCCTCGTACACCTCCGGCGAGGCCTTGGCGCCAACTAGCGCGGCGACGGGGTCGACGGGCGCCACCTTCTGCAGCGTGAACACCGCAAAGATGAGAAAGATCAGGACGGGGATCGCGCCAAGCAGTCGACGCGGCAGCACGGTCAGCATCAGCGGTCGCGGATCCGGTCACGGATCGCGTCGCCCGCGAAGTTGGCGACGATTGCGATGACTGCCACGGCGAGCGCAGGCATGATCGGAATCCACCAGGCACTGAAGATGTACGTGACACCCTGCGCGCTCATGGAGCCGAGTTCGGGAGCGGGCTGCGGCGCTCCGAGGCCGAGGAACGACAGACCCGCCACCATAAGCACGAGTGCGGCGATGTCCAGACTCGCGGTCACAATAGTGACGGGCACCGCGCCAGGTAAGAGGTGGCGATACATCAGCCGCCACCGGCTCGCGCCGCCAACCGTTGCCGCCTCCATATGCGGAGAGGCCTTCAGCCTCCGCACCTCCGCCCGGACGATGCGCGTGTATAGCGGCCACCACACGATCGCAACGCCGATCAGCGTGTGGGTGTAGGACCGCCCGAGCGCCGCGACCACCGCCAGCGCGAGGATCGGCCCGGGAAGTGACAAGAAGGCGTCGGTCACCCGCATCAGGACCGCGTCGAACCAGCCGCCGCACGCCCCGGCGACGAGCCCGATGAGCCCGCCGAAGACAACCCCGAACGCCACCACAGCCAGCGCGCCGAACCAACTGGTCTGCATGCCTGCCAGCACCCGGCTGAGGATGTCGCGCCCGACGGTGTCGGTGCCGAGCAGGTTGGCCGCGTTCGGAGCGGTCATCGGCTGGCCAACTGCGGCCAGTGGATCGTACGGCGCGATCTGGCGGGCGAAGATCGCGACGAAGAACACCGCGCCCAACGCGCCGAATGACACGTAGCTGGGCAATGACGTGCCCTGAAAGTACTGCCGGACCGAGAACCCGATGCGGCCCCGGTACTGCACAAGTGGTGCGGGTACGTAATATTCCGCGACCGCCATTGACGCCTCCTCGGTTGTCTTGCTGTTAGAACTCGCGCAGCGTCTGGCGCAGCGTCGACTGGGTGTATTCGGTGCGGGTCAGGCCAAGCCGCTGTAGCTCGGGCACCAACCCGTCGGTGATCGAAGAGATGTAGTTGCGGTTCAAGTCCCAGCCCGGCTTCATGATCAGGAAGCCGTCGCCACCGATCTCCTCCATCGTCTCGCCCATCTTGCGGGCGACCTGCTCGGGTGTTCCGATGAACTCGACACCGGTGGTGGCCCAGTCAATCGCAAGCTGCCGCAATGTCTTTGGCCCTGGACTGCCGTCGCCGCGCATGAAGTGCTCGAGCGAGCCGCGCTCCCCATTAGTTGTCAAGCCTTCCGGAAGTGGCTTGTCCCAGTCGAACTGCTTGAAATCGATCTCGGTGTTGGACGAGATTCCGGCGAGCTGCTTTTCGATGTAGCTGTCGAGCGCGGTAAGACGGTCGACCTGCGCCCTTGCCTCGGCCTCGCTCGCCGCGACCACAGGTGATACGCAGAACATGAGCTTGACGTCGTCGGGGTTGCGGCCCGCCGCCTTGGCGCGGGCCCGGATGTCGTCACGGTAGGACTTCATGCCTGCCGTGCCTGTACCGACTGCGACGATCGCATCGGCGGCGCGGGCCGCGAAGGCCCGCCCCCGCGGAGATGCCCCCGCCTGCAGGATCGTCGGCTTGTGTTGCGGGGACGGCACGGTGTTCAGCGGTCCGCGCGACTTGAAGTACTTGCCGACGAAGTCGACGGTGCGGACCTTCTTGAAGTCGGCGTATGTGTGGGTCTCGTGGTCCATCACCACGGCGTCTTCGTCCCACGAATCCCATAGTTCGCAGACGAGGTCGTAATACTCGTCGGCGACGTTGTAGCGCTCGTCGTGCTCGGGCAGCGCGTCAAGGCCGAAGTTCTGCGCGGCCCGGTCCTCGGCCGACGACACGATGTTCCAGCCGAACCTGCCCTCGGCGATCGAGTCCACCGTCGAGGCCAGTCGCGCCAACAGGTACGGCGGATAGAACGACGTCGACATCGTCGCCACCACGCCCAGTTTTGACGTGTTCGCCGCGATCAACACCGCCAACGGAATTGGATCGTGCTTCGGTGCGAACACCGAATTCTTCAGCGAACCCTCCATCGTGCCGCCGTAGGAGTCGGCCACCATCACCGTGTCCTCGATCATGATGTAGTCGAAACAGGCCCGTTCCATGCTCTTCGCCATGTCGACGTAAAACCGCCCGTTGGGCCAGTTCGCCACATCCGGGGAGGCCCACGGCGTATCCCATTCCGGGGGAATGAAATTCATGAACCAGCCGAGGTGGAACTTCTTCGTCATCTCCATCTCCTCATCAAAGGACCGGACTATGTCTCATCGGATTCGGCTCCGTAGCAACGGCATTACGCCACTTGGGGGGCCGGCGGATCGTCGGCGGCTATCAGAAGGCATGACGCCAGGTGCAGGCTCGTTCCGTCGGTGGAGACGAGCGTCGGAACCTCGCTGGTGCACCGGTCCACCCCTTCGGCACACCGGGGGTGAAATGCGCAACCGGTCGGGATCGCCAGCGGGCTGGCCGGTTCGCCAGGCAGCCGCACCGGCTCGGTGCCCGGGGTCGGAACCGCGGCCAGAAGTGCCTTCGTATAGGGGTGTTGCGGGTTGTTGATGAGTTCCTCGGTCGGTGCAAGCTCGACGATCTGGCCGAGGTACATGACTGCGATCCGATCCGAGATGAACCGTGCGGCGGCCAGGTCATGGGTGACGAACATGACCGCCATCCCGAGCTCGCGGCGCAGTTCCTGCAGGAGGTTCAGCACCGACGCAGCCAGCGACGCGTCGAGTGCCGACGTCGGTTCGTCACACAACAGCAGGTGCGGCGGCACGATGATCGCGCGGGCAAGGGCGACGCGCTGACGCTGTCCGCCGGACAGGCTCGTCGCCTTGACACTCGCGACGTCCGGCGGAAGGCCGACTTGGCGAAGTGCCTGCTCGACGCGATCGCGACGCTCGGAGCGGCCCGTTGTCTTCAGGAGCCGCTCCCCCACGATCTCGCCCACCGTCATCCACGGCGTGAGCGATGCGCCCGCATCCTGGAACACCATCTGTGGCCGCGAGCCGACGTAGTCCACACTGCCGCCTTCTGGCGCCATCAGCCCGGCCACGACGCGCAGCAGCGTCGACTTGCCCGAACCTGATTCGCCGACAACGGCGATGGACTCCCCAGGACCGACATCGAGGATGACGTGGCGTAGTGCATGCAGGCTGTCACGTTTGGCCCAGCCGCGGCGTACCGGAAAGCGTTTCTCAATGCCATTGATCTGCAACGCCGGTCGGCTTTCGTCGACTTCGATCATCGGTCGGAACAGCGGTGTCTCCTCACGACCCCCCACAACGGCCGTCGAGTTTTCGACGATGCAGGCCGCCAGGCCGGAATGGGTCCCCGCCGGGACCGGCTCGGGCAGCGCCTCAGAACACGCGGCGATCGCCGCCGGACAGCGCGGCGTGAACGCGCATCCCTTCGGGTGCTCTCGCGGGTCCGGTGGCTGACCCGGCAGGGCGTGAATCGCACGGCCGAGTGGTAGGTCCAGATCCAGCCGCGAGTTCAGCAACCCGACCGTGTACGGGTGCGACGGCGCCAGCATCACCTCGTCCATCGAACCCAGCTCAGCCACCCGCCCGCCGTACATCACCGCGACGCGGTCGGCGATCTGGGATGCCACCCCGATGTCGTGGGTGACGACGATGAATGAGGTGCCCAACTCGTTGCACAGGTCACGCAGAAGGCCCAGCACCTGCGCTTGCACAGTGACGTCGAGGGCCGTAGTTGGTTCGTCGGCGATGACCAGATCCGGCTTGCCCGCAACCGCCATCGCGATCATCACACGTTGCCGCAGCCCGCCGGAAAGCTCGTGCGGGAAGGCTTTCATTCGCCGCTTCGGGTCGGGCACTCCGACGAGATCGAGCAGCCGCCGCGCCTCTTCGGAATCTCCGGTCGCTTCGCTCACCTGCCTACCCACCCGCATGGTCGGGTCCAGCGAGGTCATCGGATCCTGAAACACCGCACCCAAGTGGGCCTTTCGCACTCGGCGACGCTCTTCCGCAGTGGCGGCGACCATGTCGATGCCACAGACCTCAGCCCTACCACTGATGATGGGTGCGGGCTCCCCTGCGAGCAGACCTAGTAGCGCAAGGCCCATCACGCTCTTACCGGACCCGGACTCCCCCACCAGGGCGAGCACCTCGCCCGGCTGGACGTCCATGCTGACGCCTCGCAGCGCGTGCAACGGCACTCCGCGACGCTCGAAGGTGACGCGCAGATCGTGCACCCTGGCTCGGGGGCTCGTATCGTCCTGGCCGACCGCTGCGAGCGCAATGTCCTGTGTGGAGGTGCTCATGGTTAAACCCTCGGTTCCCATGGGGTTCGATCGGGCAACGACGCCACGCATTCGCTTGACCACAGCAAAGCCGCCACGGATGACAGAGTCAGGTCGCAACTGTGTCCACGAGATTGCGCCGACTTGTGACGGTCATCGCGCCGAGCGATGCCTGCGGCGCAATAAAAGCTTTACTCCCGGGCCGAGGCCAGGAAATCCGCACCTTGTTCACTGCAGGCATGACTGTCGTGGTGGTAGGAAATCCCAAGCCGATGTCGCGGACCAGGGCCGCCGCCGAGTTGGTCGCCGAGAAGCTCACCGGCGTTGCGCCTCAACACGTTATCGATGTCGTCGACCTCGGCGCCAGCCTGCTCGGGTGGGGCGACCCCAAGGTCGCCGAGGCCAAGGCGATCGTGAAGGGCGCCGACTCGCTGATAGTGGCCTCTCCAACGTTCAAGGCCACCTACACGGGTCTGCTGAAACTGTTCCTCGACCAGTTCGGGGCAGGCGAACTCGGCCAGATCACGACATTTGCGCTCATGCTCGGTGGCTCCTACACACATGCGCTCGCCCCCGAATTGTCGCTGCGCCCAGTCCTTGTCGAGATCGGCGCCAGCTGTCCGGCGCCGAGCCTGTATCTTCTCGACTCCGAGTACGAGACGTCCGAGGACCTGGAGAAGTGGCTCGCGGTCGCTCGTCGGTTCGTCCCGGCGGTGTCGTCATGATCGTCATAGACGACAAGTTCGACCAGGCCCTGCTGCGACAGGCCTTCGGCTGTTTCCCGAGCGGTGTGACCGCCTTCTGTGGCCTGCTCGACGGAGTCGCCGAGGGGATGGCTGCGAGTTCCTTCACCTCGGTTTCGCTTGAGCCGGCGCTGGTGTCGGTGTGTGTTGCCAATTCGTCTACCACCTGGCCGAAACTGGCGCGGCTCGACCGGCTCGGGCTTTCCGTGCTGGCCGGGGACCACGCACCCATTGCGCGTGCGCTCGCGTCAAAGACCGGTGATCGGTTCAGCAGCGTCGATTGGATGGCGACGGACAGTGGCGCGGTGTTCGTGCACGGTGCGACGCTGTGGCTGGAGTGCGCGCCCTACAAGCGAATCGCGGCAGGCGACCACGAGATCGTCGTGCTGCAGATCGTCTCACTGGCAATGTATCCCGACGTCGCCCCGATGGTGTTCCACCGCAGCGACTTTCGCGAGCTTGCCCCGGTCGGCTAGGCCCGCTTGAGTGCGGGCGGCCATAGGATTTGGGGGAAGAACGAGTTGGCCTCGATACCGCTCATATAGCTCTGGGCGATCGTGGAGTTCGGCGGGAGACACAGCGGGATCCAGACGGCCTCGTCCACGACGAGCTGGCTGCACTTCTGGTAGACCGCGTTCATCTCGTCCACGGACGGCTTCTTGACAGCTTCGTCCATCAAGTTGTCGAGTTCCAGGTTCGAATATTGAAAGAAGTTCAAGGGTTTGGCGCCGGTGCGCAGCAGGATGCGGAATGTGGTGTCGAGATGAAGCGTGTCACCGCCCAGGAACGCCACCAGGATATCCGGCCTCTTCTCCGGCGGCTGATTGGCCAGATCGAACTCCTCTGCCACCGGCATTTGCCGCACGGTGACCTCGAGACCGAGCGCCGAGAGCTGGTTGCCGACCAATTCGGCCATCTGCTGGCGCGGGGCCCCACCGTCCGCGGCCCAGGCGAGGTCGACCTTCTTCGACGCCAGGGACGGCACAAGAGCTTTGAGTGGTGCGGTATCCAAGTTTGTCGGGAAGGGTGCCATCGCCGCCGGCAAGGAGTCCTCGGGCCACATCGAGTTCTGCACCGTCGCCATCCCTGCCCAGGCAGTGTCGACGATGACCTTTCGGTCCAGCGCGGTCAACACGGCCTTCCGCAGCGCTTTGTTTGCGAAGATGCCCGACGTCGGGTTGAGCCAGATGGCTTCGCCGACGCCGCCGACGGCGTTGACGACCGAGAACTTCGGATTCTTTTGGTACGCCAGCACATCCGGGACAGCGAAACCCTTGGTCACCATGTCGAAGGCACCCGAGTCGAGTTGCAGCTTCTGCGTTGCGATGCTGGGCGTGATCTCGATGCGGATCGACTCGAATGCGGGCTTGCCGCCCCAGTAGTCACTGAACGCCTTCAGCGAGTAGTGGCTGCCGGTGACGAACTCGGTGATGGTGTAGGGGCCGCTGCCCGCGTCGTTGCTCTTCAGCCATTCCTGCGCGAGGTCGTCGCCCTTGGCGTTCTTGTCGATCGCTGTCGGGCTCACCGCGAACGGCTGCCACGGGCAAGCCAGGTAGTGCAGGAACGCGTTGTTGGGCTCAGTGAGCGTCACGACGAATGTGGTCGCGTCCGGCGCCTCCGTCTTGGCCACGCCGGCGACCATGTAACCGGGACCTTGGTTGACGACCTTGCGGCGCTCGAAACCCTTGACCCACGCTTCGGCATCGACGGGGGTGCCGTCGTGGAACTTGACGTTTGGCTCCAGCGTGAAGGTGTACGTCAGCTGGTCGGGTGAGAGCGTCCAGGACTTGGCCAGATTCGGGATGATGTCGGCGGAGCCGGGGCGGTAGCGGACGAGCCCCTCGTAGGCGAACTCCATGAGTTGGGCGCCTTCGCCCTCATACATGATGTCGGGGTCGGGCACCTGCATATCGGCGAGGAACGGCATGCGCAGGACGAGCGTCCCGCCGCTGCCGCTGCCGCTCGGTGCGCCGCCGCATGCGGCGATCAGGGCCGCGAGGCTGACACCGCCGACGGTGATTCCACCCGCCTTCAGGAAGGCGCGGCGGTCCCACTGCGGACCGGAAGGGATGCTGTGCGGTTGTGTCGTGTCAAACACGAGTGCCTCCTACTTAAGTCAACGCTTGTGCGGCAGTAGATCGGCGTCACATGACGCATCAGCGTCACCTCAATGCCTCTCGTATTACGCCGGTTGCTAGAACTCCAGGAGGTTCTCGCGAAACGTGCTGTGGTTGTAGCCGTCCCGGATGAGGCCACGTTTGCGCAGCGCGGGCGCCAGGCCGTCGGCGATCTCGGCGATATTGCGCCGGGTGACGATCGGCGACAGTAGGAACCCGTCGCCTCCGACCTCCTCCATCGCCTCGCCCATCTTCGCGGCCACCGTGTCCGGCGAGCCGACGAACGCCAGCCCGGCATGGGTGTCGACGGTGGCGATGGCCTCGCGCAGCGTCTTGCCCCTTGCGCCTTCGATGAACGTGCGCAGCGTGCTCGTTTCGCCATTGCCCCACACGTCGGGGACCTCCTTGTCGAGGTCGAAGGTGGAGAAGTCGAATTCGCCGCCGGAGGTGTAACTCAATCCCCACAGCGCCTTCTCGATCGCGTCGTCGCTGAAGCGCGCGGCTTTCATGTCCTCCTCGCGGGCCTGCGCGACGCGGTCGGTGTCACCCAGGATCGGGTCGATGAGGAACAGGATCTTCAGCGTGGCCGGGTCGCGGCCGTACTCTTTCATCCGACGATGCATGTCGATCCGGAACGCCTTCATCTGTTCGATGCTGGTGCCGTGTGCCAGCATCGACTCCGCGTACTTGGCGGCCAGGTCGCGCCCGGCTGGCGAGGCACCCGCCTGCACGATGACCGGACGTCGCTGCGGACCCGGAATGGTGTTGAGCGGCCCGCGGGTTCGGAAGTACTTGCCTTCGAAGTCGACGGTGTGCACCTTCTTGTGGTCGGCGTAGCGCGGCGTCTCCTCGTCGACGAGGACGGCACCGTCCTCCCACGAGTCCCACAGCGCCCCAACCGCTTCCATCCACTCCTTGGCCATCTCGTAGCGCTCGCTGTGCAGCATCAGCTCGTCGTAGCCGTACTGCTGCGCCGCGCGACTCGAACTGCCGGTGACGACGTTGAGCCCGACCCGCCCGTCGGTCAGGTGGTCGAGCGTCGTCATCGTCCTTGCCGCCATGAACGGGTGGTAGAAGCTTGTCGACAGGGTGACCGCGATGCCGATGTGTTTCGTGCGCTGCGTCAGCAGCGGGATCAACGGCACGGGGTCGCACTTCGGGGCCAGCAGGCCGTACTTGAGCGTGGTCTCCATGGAGCGGCCGTAGGCGTCCTCGACCATGCTGGTGTCCTCGACCAGCAGGTAGTCGAAGCGCGCGCGCTCCAGCGAAGCGGCCAGGTCGACGAAGAGGTCGCCCTTCATCCAATCGTGGCCGGTATTGCCCGCCCACGGATCCAGCGCCCAGGTCTGGACGGAAAACCCACTGCCCATGAACCACCCCAGATGAAACATGTGGCCAATGTGGCGTCTGGATGTTTCGGGGCGATGAGGCGGACGATTCCACCCGCATTACGCTGCCTGGGATGAGTGAGCCAGATCACGTTTTGTCACGTCGCGGCGATGGGAGGTGTCTTGAGGGCATGACTCAACACACCGCACACAAGAAGGTCGTCGTCATCGGCGGCGGCTACTCAGGATCACTGGCGGCCAACCATCTGCGGATGCGCGGCGACATCGACATCACCCTGGTCAACCCCCGCCCCAAGTTCGTCGAGCGGATCCGGCTGCACCAGCTCGTCGCCGGCACCCACCAGGCCACCGCCGACTACGGCAACCTGCTCGGTGAGGGCATCAAGCTCGTCGTCGACTCGGCGACACGCATCGACACCGCCGCCCGCACCGTTGAGCTGGCGTCCGGCAAGGTGCTCGATTACGACTACGTCATCTACGCGGTCGGCAGCACCGGCGTGGTACCAGCATCGGTGCCCGGCGCAGTCGAATTCGCTTATCCCATTGCGGAACTGGAGCAGGCGCAGCGGCTGCGCGCGGCCATCGACGATTTGCACCCGGCCGCACCCGTGACCGTGGTCGGCGCCGGGCTGACCGGAATCGAGGCGGCCACCGAGCTCGCCGAACAGGGCCGCAAGGTCACGCTGGTCTGCGGCGGGCAGCTCGGGCCGTATCTGTCGGAGCCGGGCCGTCGGTCAGTAGCCAAGGTGCTGGCCACGCTAGGGATCGTGGTGCTCGAGACCGACGTTGTAACAGAGGTGCGGCGCGACGCGGTGGTTTTCGCCGACGGCGCGGTACGGCCGAGCGCGGTCACGATCTGGACTGCGGGGTTCGGTGTGCCGCAGCTCGCCGCCAACAGCGGTCTGCGCACCGACGAGATGGGCCGGCTGCTCACCGATGAGACGCTGACAAGCGTGGACGATCCGCGCGTCATCGCCGCAGGCGACTGTGCCTCGCCATCGGGTGTGCCGCTGCGGATGAGCTGCCAGTCGGCTTCTCCACTGGGCGCGCAGGCGGCCAACACCGTGCTGAGCCGCGTCGCAGGCACCGCGCCCGCAGTCATCGACCAGGCGTTCTCCGGGGCGTGCATCAGTCTCGGCCGCCGCAGCGGCGTGTTGCAGTTCGCGCACAAGGACGACTCGGCGGTGAACGTCTACCTCACCGGCCGCCTGGTCGCCCCGATCAAGGAAGCGGTCTGCAAGGGCACGCTGTGGGCTCTGCGCCGCGAGGCCCGCAAGCCCGGTTCGGCGTTCTGGTTCAAGGGCGGTCCCCGTCCCGAGCAGCCGGTGTTCGCACCGGAGGTGGTCACGGAGTCGTGACGACCTCCGGCCCGATTGCCGGCTCGGCCGGCGAAGAACACGCTGAGCGGTTCACTCACCTGAGGCCGCTGCTGTTCACGATCGTCTACGAAATCCTCGGTTCGGCAACGGAATCCGACGACGTGCTGCAGGACAGTTATCTGCGATGGGCGGAGGTCGACCTCGCGACGGTGCGCGACACCAAGTCGTATCTGGCTCAACTGGTGACCCGCCAGGCACTCAACACGCTGCGGGCAGATGCCCGTCGCCGCGAAGACTACATCGGACCATGGCTGCCCGAGCCGCTGCTGCTCGACGACCGCGATGCCTCCGCCGATGTTGTGCTCGCCGAGTCGGTGTCGATGGCGATGCTGGTGCTGCTCGAAACGCTCACGCCCGACGAGCGGGCGGTGTTCGTGCTTCGCGAAGTGTTCGGTTTCGATTACGACGAAATCGCCGGAGCCGTCGGCAAATCCGCGACGGCTGTGCGTCAGATGGCGCACCGCGCCCGCGAGCACGTGCACGCACGCCGCAACCGGTTCGGTCCGGTCGACACCGAGCGGACGACACAAATCACCGAGCAATTCCTGACGGCAGCAAGTACCGGCGACATGGACGGGCTGATGTCGCTGCTCGCGCCGGGGGCCACCTGGACGGCCGACCACGGCGGCAAGGCGACCGCGTTGCCACGGCCCCTCGTCGGCGCGAGGATGGTGGCCGGGGTGATGGTCGCGCTCTTCAAGGCGGCGCGCCGCAGGGACATCCGGTTCGAGAAGGCGATCTACAACAGCGCGCCAGCGGTGGTCGTCTACGAGGGCGACAAGCTGGAGGGCCTCTTCGTTTTCGAAGTCATCGACGACGTGATCACGAACCTCTACGCGATGCGCAACCCGGACAAACTGGCCGGCGTCACGATCCCGCGGGCGATCAGCCGCTAGTGACGTCCGCCACACGCGGCCGCAAGGTGTCACACTCCGGATATGGGCGGTGTCTTGAGGGCATGACTGAAAAGAACGCAACAGACACTTCGAGGCTCGCCGCGGCTAACAATGTCGTCGTCATCGGCGGCGGATACGCCGGAACAACGGCCGCCAACCACCTGCGGATGCGTGCCGACGTCAACGTCACGCTGATCAACTCGCGGCCGAAGTTCGTCGAACGGATCCGGCTGCACCAGCACGTGGCGGGCAACTATGACCCGACCGTCGACTACGGCACGCTTCTCGGCAAGGACGTGGCGCTCGTCGTCGACGACGCGACGCGCATCGACACGACCGATCGCAAGGTGCAGCTGGCTTCCGGTCGCGCACTGGACTACGACTACGTCATCTACGCGGTCGGCAGCACCGGTGCGACACCTGCGTCGGTGCCCGGTGCGGCCGAATTCGTTTATCCCATTGCGGAACTCGAGTCGGCGCAGCGGCTGAAGGACGCCGTCGACCAGTTACGTCCCGAGGCTCCGATCGTCGTCGTTGGCGCCGGGCTGACCGGGATCGAGACGGCCGCCGAGCTGGCCGAACAAGGCCGTTCCGTCACGCTGATCTGCGGCGGCCAGCTGGCCCCGTCACTGTCCGAGCCGGGCCGCCGGTCGATCGCCAAATGGATGAACCGCCACGACGTCGATGTGCTGGAGACGGCGAGAGTCGCCGAGGTGCGGCCCAACTCGGTGGTGCTGGCCGATGGTCGCGCGCTCCCAAGTCTTGCCACCATCTGGACGGCCGGCTTCGGCGTTCCTGCGCTGGCCGCTGCCAGCGGTCTGCACACCGACGGGCTCGGCAGGCTGCTCACCGACGAGACGCTGACCAGTGTCGACGATCCGCGCATCGTGGCCGCGGGCGACGCCGCTGCCCCGTCGGGACAGCCGCTGCGGATGAGCTGCCAGGCCGCAGGACCGCTTGGCGCGCAGGCAGCCGACACGGTACTGAGCCGGATCGCCGGCACCGCGCCTGCGGTGATCAACCAGGCCTTCGTGGGCTCCTGCGTCAGCCTCGGCCGGAACGCGGCCACCGTTCAGTTGGCCCGCAAGGACGACAGCCCGGTGAACTACTACCTCGGTGGACGGCTCGGCGCCAAGGTCAAGGAGGCGATCTGCAAAGGCACGGTGTGGGGGCTGCGCCGCGAGGCCCGCAAGCCCGGATCCACCTTTGTGATGAAGGGCGGAAAGCGTCCGTCGCAGCCGGTGTCGTTCCCGCAGGTGGTCGCGGAAACGTGACCACCTCCAGCGAGCACGCCGAGCGGTTCACCCATTTGCGGCCGTTGCTGTTCACGATCGTCTACGAGATCCTTGGCTCTGCAACGGAATCCGACGACGTGCTGCAGGACAGCTATCTGCGGTGGGCCGACATCGACCTCGCGACAGTGCGCGATACCAAGTCGTATCTGGCGCAGTTGGTGACCAGGCAGGCGCTGAACGCGCTGCGGGCAGGCGCCCGTCGCCGCGAGGACTACATCGGCCCGTGGCTGCCCGAGCCGCTGCTGCTCGACGAGCGCGACGCCTCGTCCGACGTCGTGCTCGCCGAGTCGGTGTCGATGGCGATGATGGTGCTGCTCGAAACGCTGACACCAGATGAGCGGGCGGTGTTCGTCCTTCGCGAGGTGTTCGGCTTCGACTACGACGAAATCGCAGGCGCGGTCGGCAAATCCGTGACGACGGTGCGCCAGGTCGCGCACCGCGCCCGCGAACACGTTCATGCGCGGCGCAAGCGGTTCGAGCCCGTCGACTCCGCCACGACTGCGGCGGTGACCGAGCGGTTCATGACCGCCGCGGCGACCGGCGATATGGACGGACTGCTGGCGATGCTGGCGCCGGACGCCACTTGGACCGCCGACAGCGGCGGCAAGGCCAGCGCGGCCCGCCGCCCGGTGGTGGGCGCGGACAAGGTGGCCAAGATTATGGTCGGTCTGTTCCGCTTCACCGAACGAATGGAAGGTGTCCGGGTCGAGACTGCGGTCTACAACAGCGCGCCCGCGGTGGTCGTCTACAGCGGTGACCAGCTCGAGGGCGTCTTCCTTGTCGAGATCATCGACGGCAAGATCACCAACCTGTACGCCATCCGCAATCCGGACAAGCTGGCGGGCATAACGATCCCGCGGTCCATCACCCGCTAGCCCTCTGTCACGCTTGATCGGTGCGGATAGAGCGGCTCGGCGATTTGGGCAGTGCCACTGCGGTGCTGCGCGCCATCGCCGCAGGTGCCGAGCGGCGCAGTCTGCCGCCGCCCGCCGCGCTGATCGGCGAGTGGTTCGGCTCGGCGGCGGTCATCGCCCCATCACTGAAGGTCGTCGCTATTGACGACGTCTTCGCCGTGCCGACCGGTGAATCCGGTGGCGCGATCGGCGGCGGGTGGTTCGGCTATCTCTCGTATCCCGACGCAGGCGTCGACGGCCGTGGGCCTCGGATTCCGGAGGCGGCCGGCGGCTGGTCTGACTGTGTGCTGCGGCAAGATCGCGACGGGCACTGGTGGTATGAAAGCCTTTCCGGCGCACCGCTTTCGACGTGGATGGTGGAGGCGCTACGGTTCGGTACGCCGGCCCGGGAATACAGCATCGCGTGGGATGGGGCCGACCGCGAAGCGCATCGCCTCGGCGTACTCGAGTGCCTGGAGGCGATAGCGGCAGGCGAGATCTACCAGGCCTGTGTGTGCACGCAGTTCGGCGGCCGGCTCGACGGCGCACCAATCGACTTCTTCGTAGAGGCCGTGGAGCGCACGTCGCCGGCGCGCGCGGCATACCTGGCCGGGGATTGGGGCGCGGTGGCGTCGCTGTCGCCGGAGCTGTACCTGCGGCGCAGCGGTGAGACGGTGACGTCGAGCCCGATCAAGGGCACGCTGCCGCTGCATGCGGATCCTGCGGCGCTGCGGGCGTCCGTGAAGGACGTCGCGGAGAACATCATGATCGTCGACCTGGTCCGCAATGACCTGGGCCGGGTTGCGATCACGGGGACGGTCACCGTGCCCGAGCTGCTGGAGGTACGGCCCGCACCGGGCGTATGGCATCTGGTGTCGACCGTATCGGCGCGCGTCGGGGTGGACGTCCCGATGGCCGCCGTCTTGGATGCGACGTTTCCGCCTGCGTCGGTGACCGGCACGCCGAAGATGCGGGCCCGTCAGCTGTTGCGCGGGTGGGAGCCGCACCGGCGCGGGGTGTATTGCGGCACAGTCGGTTTGGCGTCACCCGCTGCGGGCTGTGAACTCAACGTGGCGATCAGGACCGTCGAGTTCGACGCCTCCGGCAACGCGGTCCTCGGTGTCGGCGGCGGCATCACCGCCGACTCCGATCCCGACCGCGAATGGGAGGAGTGCCTGCACAAGGCCGCGCCGATCATTGATATTGCCGACAGCGCTCCACGAGTATCTCCGCCAGCCGTTCCGGCTCGCTGACCATCAGGCCGTGGCAGGTATCTAGCGGAATCAGAGTATTCACACCGCCGAGCGCTTCGATGCTCCTGCGCTGCTCCTTTTCTGAATGAGTGCGATCACGCAGCGTGAGAATCCAGGTACGCGGCACGTCCTCGGGAATATCGCGGCGGGAGATTCTCTCCATCGGGATGCGCGATGACTCGGGATAGAGTCGGCCGCGCGACCAGTCGGCGTCGAGCGCGCGCAACCCCATTCAAGAACATGAATCTCGCCACCACTGGTGGCATTGTGTACGGCTCGTCCTTCTTCGCGTTCCGGCGAGCAACAAGTGCGGCCGGCCTGGCCACGACATCCACCATGGCTGCGCCTTCGTGTGGCACGCACGCTCCCGCCAGGATCATCTCCCGGACTCGTGAGCCGCCTAGTCTGGTCACGATGCCTGGCACGGTAAGCCCCGCCATCGAATGACCCACTATCACAACCTCGTTCAGTCCAGCGCCCTCGATGTCGCCGACGACCGAATCCACCCAGTCGGCGATCGTCAGTGATTTCAGATCGCCGGGCTTATCTCTACGGCCCGGCAGGTCGATCGCAAGCACGCGGAGTTCCGGTGCCAGACGACCGATTTCGGCGACGGTCAGATCCCAGCAGTCCGCGGCATGCGCGCCGCCGTGCACGAGCACCAACGCCGGTAGCGCCATACGCCCTAACGTATGTCAGCGGCGAATGCCCGCGCACAGCCTTTCCCGATTGCCGGACGCAATCTTTTGCCTGTCTTCCTCACCGATGTCGGCCTGTTCGAGGAACCGGCGGCCACCCCCGTCGGGAACCATCACATACGGATAGTCGGTGGCGAACAGGATGCGGTCGGGACCGACGACGTCCAGTGACCACTGCAAGTACCGCTGGCTGAAGACCCCTCCTGGCAGGCCTGCGTCGTAATGCCAACCCAGTCCGTGGGTGGCCAATGCCGCGTCGACCGCATCGCCAAGGCCGCTGTAGTAGGCGCCGCGCACTGCCGGCGGCGGCGACTGCGGGTGCAGATACAACGGCGCGTTGAGCGCCTCTGCGGCCTCGAAGATGGGCCAGAAGTCGGGGTGGTCAAGATGGCGGTCCCGCGTTCGCCCGTACAGCATGGCACCGTTGAAACCGAGTTCCGTTACGGCTCTTTCGAGTTCGGCCGCGGCGGCCTCCGGATTCGGGGTGGCCAGCGTCGCGAAGCCCTGCAAGCGATCGGGCTTGCGGCGCACGGCGTCGGCGAGCCTGTCGTTGGAGATGCCCTGCAGCGCCACCGCATCTGCGGGGGTTAGGTTCTGCAATCCAGGCGTCGTCATCGACACGACTGCGACGTCGAGTCCTGTCTCGTCCATCGCGGCGATCCGGTCGGCGTCGACGTCCAGCAGTCGTCCGACGAGCTCGTCGTTGGACGCATGGCCAAGCGAGACATCCTGCCATTGCGGATCCAATGCTTGCCATGCGTCGATGAGCTCAGGTGTTGCGAAATGTTCCTCGAGACCAATTGTCTTCACAACGTCTCCAACGTCGCGAAGGCGCTAGACCTTAGCGTCGCCGGGCTTGGAGGTGCCTGAGAGAAATTACGACCTCGAGCGCAGAACCGCTTCGTAGAGTTCGCGCCGCGACGGAGCGCCCGGATTCTGCGCCACCACCTGCGCGCACGCATCCTTGACACGCAGCCCGTCCTCGACGAGCCCGTTGACCTCGGCCACCATCGTGTCGAGGTCGGCGGTCGGCCTCGCACCCGACAGCACGACGGTGATCTCGCCGAGAACGCCGTCGCTCGCCCACTCCGCCAGCTCGCCGAGCGTGCCGCGAACGATCTCCTCATGCGTCTTGGTCAGCTCCCGGCAGACGACCGCGCGCCGGGCGGTCCCAAGCACGTCGACAGCGTCGCGCAGCGTGGCTGGGAGCCGCCGGGGTGACTCGAAGAACACGCAGGTGCGCGGCTCGGCCGCCAAAGTCTTGAGCCAGGACACGCGCGCCGACTGCTTGCGGGGCGCGAACCCCTCGAAGCAGAACCGCTCCACCGGCAGGCCCGACACCGCCAGCGCCGTCGTCACCGCCGAGGGGCCAGGAAGGCACTGCACCGGAACCCCTGCCTCGACGCAGGCCGTCACCAGCCGGTAGCCGGGATCGCTGATCAGCGGCATGCCGGCGTCGCTGACCAGCAGCACCGTCGCCCCGGCCTGAATCTCGTCGACGAGGGCTGGCACCCGCGATGCCTCGTTTGCGTCGTACAGGCTGACCACCTTGCCCGCGGGCTTGACGTCGAGCGCCTGGGCCAGGGTCCGGATCCGGCGGGTGTCCTCGGCCGCGATCACGTTGGCGCTCGCCAGCGCCTTGACCAGCCGCGCGGAAGCGTCCGATGGCTGGCCCAGCGGCGTGGCGCCGATGAGCAGGCGGCCGGAGGTCATGCCGGACAGCCTACGATCGCTGTCGTGACCGCCCCGGCCGATGAACTCGTTGCCAAAGGACGCGCGGTCCCTGTCATCAGTCCCGCGCCCCTGGTGCCCGTCGCCGACTTCGGGCCGGTCGACCGGCTGCAGGGCTGGGCGATGACGGCCGTCATCACCGCGTTGGCCGCGCTGACGCGTTTCCTGAACCTGGGCTCACCGACGGACGCGGGCACGCCGATCTTCGACGAGAAGCACTATGCGCCCCAGGGGTGGCAGGTGCTGCACAATCACGGCGTCGAGGACAACCCTGGCTACGGCCTTGTGGTGCACCCGCCGGTCGGCAAGCAGCTGATCGCGATCGGCGAGGCGCTGTTCGGCTACAACGGGCTGGGCTGGCGGTTCTCCGGCGCCGTGTGCGGCGTCATTCTCGTGCTGCTGGTCGTGCGGATCGGGCGGCGGATCAGCCGCTCGACATTGGTCGGCGGTATCGCGGGGCTGCTCTTGATCGCCGACGGGGTCAGCTTCGTCGCATCGCGCACCGCGTTGCTCGACGGATTTCTGACACTGTTCGTGGTCGCGGCGTTCGGCTGTTTGATGGTCGACCGTGACCAGGTGCGGGAGCGGATGCACGTCGCATTGCTGGAAGGCCGCATCGCCGAGACGCCATGGGGACCGCGGCTGGGTGTGCGGTGGTGGCGGTTCGGCGCCGGCGTCCTGCTCGGATTGGCTTGTGCGACAAAGTGGTCCGGCCTCTACTTCATCGTGTTCTTCGGTTTCATGACGCTCGCGTTCGACATTGCCGCGCGCAGGCAGTACCGGGTGCCACGGCCGTGGGTCGGGGGGCTGCGGCGGGACCTCGGCCCGTCGCTGTACGCCCTGGTGTTGGTACCATTTGGCGTTTACCTGGCGTCGTATGCGCCGTGGTTCGCATCGGAGACTGCGATCAACCGCCATGAGGTGGGCAATTCGATCGGTCCGGACAGCGCGCTGCCCCTGCCGGATGCCGTGCGATCGCTGTGGCACTACACGCACGCGGCGTACAGGTTCCATGCCGGGCTGACCAATGCCGACGGCAACCATCATCCGTGGGAGTCCAAGCCGTGGACGTGGCCGATGTCGCTGCGGCCGGTGCTCTACGCGATCGACAACCAGAACGTGCCCGGCTGCGGCGCGCAGTCCTGCGTGAAGGCGGTGATGCTGGTCGGCACGCCTGCGATGTGGTTCATCGCGGTGCCGGTTCTGGCGTGGGCGGTATGGCGGGCGTTCGTCAAGCGCGACTGGCGCTACGGCGCCATCCTGGTGGGCTACAGCGCGGGGTTCCTGCCGTGGTTCGCCGACATCGACCGGCAGATGTACTTCTTCTACGCGGCGACGATGGCGCCGTTCCTGGTGTTGATGATCGCGATGATCCTCGGCGACATTCTGCACAAGCCGAACCAGAACTCCGAGCGACGAACTCTCGGGCTGATCGTGGCGTGCTGCTATATCGCGCTTGTCATTACGAACTTCGCGTGGATGTACCCGATCCTCACGGGCCTACCGATCTCGCAGTCGACGTGGAACATGCAGATCTGGCTGCCCAGTTGGCGATAGGCCGTCGCCAGATGCACGTTAGCGCGTCTGCTTCTCGAACTTCTCCACGCTAACGTACGTTTCGCGGAGCCTAGAGCGGGTCGCGGGCGGCGGGGCACGACATGCAGCGTGGGCCGCCGCGGCCGGTTCCCAGTTCCGACGCCTCGATCGGTAGCACTTCGATACCCGCATCGGTGAGCCGCGCATTGGTCTCTGTGTTGCGCTCGTATGCGACGACTACACCCGGCGCGACGGCCAACGTGTTGTTCCCGTCGTCCCATTGCTCGCGCTCGGCGGTCACCGGGTCCAAGCCCGTCGCGATCACTCGCAGCTTCTCGATCTGCATCGCCTCGGCGGCGGCCTGCACAAACGGCACAGCGTCGTCGATCGTCACCCCGCCCTGCCCGTCGCGGTGAATCATGAACGCGGACAACGAGTCGACGATGTTCGGGTACATCACCACCGCGTCGACATCGACCATCGTGCACACCGTATCCAAGTGCATCTGCGCCCGCTCCTGGGCGATCGGCACCGCCAGCACGGTATGCGCCAAGTCATCGTCGAACAGGCTGCGCGCCAACGCCTCCGCACCGGCCGGCGTGGTTCGCTCCCCCACACCCACCGCCACCACACCCGGCGCCAGCAGCAGCACGTCGCCGCCCTCGACGGGCGCCGACCGCGACTCGTATGCCCGTCGCACGCCGAGGAACCGCGGATGATGCGCGTAGATCAGGTCGGTCAGCGACGTCTCACGCACCCGCGCCGGTAGCGCCAGCGATGTGATCGCCACCCGAGGCCCGATCCAGAACGACGAGTCGCGGGTGAACAACAGATTCGGCAGCGGCTCGATGACGAAATCGCCGCCGTGATGCATCCGACGCACCAGCGAAAGCTCGCCACCGCTGAACGGCAACTCGTTGAACGTCATCCCCGCCATCAGCACCCGCGCCAGCGGCCCCGCATCCAAGGTTCGCAGATAGGTCGAAAGCTCCTGCGCCAGCGGCAGTCCAAGCCGTCGTGGATCGACCGCCGCGGCGATCCCGTGCATGCGCGCCGCGCCACTGTGCGAAAGCGCCTCGGTCAACAGATCAGCCAGCAAAAGCACCTCGACGGCCCGCGCTTCCAGCACCGCAGCGAACGCGTCGTGTTCCTGCTGCGCCTTGGTAACCCAGGGCAGACCGTCGAACAGCAGCGCGTCGTTGTTGCGCGGGGTGAGGCGTTGCAACTCGGCCCCCGGCCGGTGCAGGATGACAGCCCGCAGCCTGCCGACCTCTGAGTCGCAGCCCAAGTTCACACCTAGCACCTTAACTATGGTTGAGCTCATGGAGCTGATTCACGAGCTGACGCCCAGCGACATGTCTCATCGAAGCGGTGTCGCAATCTCGGCCCTGCACTTCTACGAGCGCGAGGGCCTGATCCACCCCCGCCGCACCAGCGGCAACCAACGCCGCTACGCACGGGAAACACTCAGACGCGTCGCCTTCATCCGGATGTCGCAGCGCCTCGGCATCCCGCTGGCACGCATCCGCGAAGCTCTCGCGACTCTGCCTAACGACCGCGTCCCAACGAGCAAGGATTGGGCCAAACTCTCGGCGGGCTGGCGGCAGGATCTGGACGACCGCATCATGCACCTGGAGCGACTGCGCGACAACCTCGCCGGCTGCATCGGCTGCGGCTGCCTGAGCCTGAAGACGTGCGCACTGTCCAACCCCGGAGACGTGCTGGCCGAGCAGGGGCCGGGCGCCGCCCGGCTCTGACTTCGAACGCCTGTGCGATAGACTCGCGGCCATGGAGCTGGCTCTGCAGAGCTCTCTTTTCGAGGCCGCCGATCGGCGCCACCTCGGCAACGGCGCATGGGTCGAGGTGCGCTCCGGCTGGCTTACGGATGCGGAGTCGCTGTTCGGCGAGCTGATGGAGCAGATCCCGTGGCGCGCCGAGCGCAGGCAGATGTACGAGCGTGTGCTCGACGTGCCGCGGCTGGTCAGCTTCCACAATCTCGTCGACGAGCCCGTCCCCCACCCGCGACTCAAGCAGATGCGCCGTCGGCTCAACGACACCTACGCCGGTGAGCTCGGCGAGCCGTTCACCACCGCAGGCCTGTGCCTCTACCGCGACGGCAACGACAGCGTCGCCTGGCACGGCGACAAGATCGGCCGCAGCAGCACCGAAGACACCATGGTGGCCATCGTGAGCCTCGGCGCCACAAGGGTTTTCGCGCTACGCCCGCACGGCGGCGGCAAGTCGCTGCGGATACAGCACCGGCATGGCGACCTGTTGGTGATGGGCGGGTCGTGCCAGCGCACGTGGGAGCACGCGATTCCGAAGACGTCGCGGCCCGTCGGCCCGCGGATCAGCATCCAGTTCCGCCCGCACGACGTGCGGTAGGTCTGATCAGCCCTTCACCGCGGCGACGGCGGCGGTCAGCAGATCACGCGCCCGCTGCGTGTTGACCGGCGCGACGAGCTTGTCCGGCAGCACCAGAGGATTGGCCGTGACGATCACCAGGAAGTTGCCGAAGCTGGCGACGTAGTTGTAGAGCTCGCCCGTGCGCGGCTTTCCGTCAACCGTCGTCTGCAGCACCCGATGAGTGCCCACCGTGTGCACGCCGTCGATCTGCGGCGCCTCGATGACCTCGACGAGACCGCGCACCCCCGGTCCGGTGAACCCGACCTTCTGACAGTTCTGCGCGGGATCGGTGCGCGGAACGGCCTCCGACGTCTCGACGGCCATCGCGATGAACCGGTTGCCCTCGCCCTCGGCCGTCGTGGCGGCCATGTTGCCCTTCACGCCGGCAGGCACGACCTGCTGGCTGGCCGCCTTCGCGCAGTCGGCGGGGTCGAACGTCATACCGGGCGGCAGAGTCTGCGGCCCGAGGAGCCTGGGGTCGATGCCCGTCGGCCCCACGCTGGTGACCTTGAACTCCGACCCGAAGCTGGACTTCACGTTCACGACATGGGCGATGTCGGCATGCGACAAGTCCTGCTCGGCGGACTGTCCGTTCCGCGCATGCTGCCAACACGGCGGCGCATGCGATTGCGAGCATCGCCCTCGGGTTCGACATCGCCGCCAATCTACCTGTACGGCCACGCTCTAGCCACGTAACGCCGACACCGTTTTCATGAGCAATTCCGCCGCGAAATCCTGTCCGAGTGCAGGATTCGGCGAGCCTGGATCGGTGACGACCGTGACGAATGCGACGTAGCCGCCCAGATAGGCGGTGAAGGTGTCCGCGTGCGAACGGGTTTCGGTGCCGCCCTCGACAGCGGTGGTGGCCGTGGCGGACAGGCCCACGGTCACCGCGCCGTCGATCTCGGGCCCCGCCACCAACGAGACGCTCCCGCTGGTGCGCCCTGCCGACACCGTCCACTGTCCGCATTCGTCGAGCAGCGCCGGTCGAGCGTCGCCGCGGAGGCGGCGACCACCGCGTAGACGATGCCGCCGGCACCCGAAGCCGACCACCCTCGTGGTCTCTCCGCGCCGGCGACGGGATCGGCGAGCGCACCGCACTGTTGCGGTTCGGCAGTCCAGTCCGGACCCAACCCCCAAAACGCGACCGGCGCCGCACGTCCTGAGCAGGCCCGCCACCTCATAACCGCTCGGCAGTTCCGTGCGCACGCGGTCGATTCGCGCCGGATTCACCTGGGTCGACGATCCTGATGCCGAGGTCGACGGCGCAGAGGCGGGCGTCTCTCCACACGCCGCCACCCATAGGCACAGCGCTGCCAGCAAGGCAAACAGCCGCACGCCCGTTGATACCACAGAGATTGCTTAGGAAATCCCTGCAACGTCCTGTGTCCGCCGAGCGATGAAACAAAGACCAGGCAAACAAAAGAATGGAGACTGTCATGCGCACAGGCTGGAGTGTGGCAGCAACACTAGCGACGGCGAGTGTCTTACTCGCGCCGGCGGGACTGGCAACTGCCGAGCCCACTCAAGCCGGCAACGCATACGCGACGATTGGCACGCTGGAGGGCGAAGGCTACGACGTGATCATTGACCGCGTCGGCAATGCGCCGATCAACCAGTGCATCGTCACCAGTGTTCGCAACCCGCAGACACAGACCAGGTCGTTCTGGGTCGATGAGGGCAAGAAGCGGCGGCTGATCACGGTCGTCGTCAGCAGATCGATCAACGTAACGCTGAACTGCGACGTCTAGCAGCCAGTCACGTCGCTCGCACGCGCGGAATCAAACTGCGCTACTGCGAGTTTCACTAATCAGACCGCGGTGACCGGAGGGGATGCTGCTTGGTCTGAAGGAGCAGACGTGAAGGCACCACAAACAAATAGCTTGACAATCGCCACCGTTGCGGGAGGGGCATTCGTCGCGATGGCCCTTGGACTTCCGGCCGGCGCGCAGGCCGCGCCGTCGGGCATCGGATCGGCGCAGGACACCGTCAACGAGTTGGAGAGGAACGGCTTCAAGGTCATGCTCAACAAGATGGGCACCGGCCCACTCGATCACTGCACGGTCGATTCCGTTCGTCCCGGTATGACTGTCATCCGTCCGGTCCAACACGGCGTCAACCTGGTGAACCAAATCGTCTACCAGAGCGTGTATTTAACGGCTAAGTGCTAGGCGGCGTCCTTCTTCTCCGTCTCCGGGGTACCGGTCGGATCCGACGCTGCGGTGGACTTCGTCTCGGTTTCGGCTGTCTCGGTGGTCGCAGCGGGCTGTTCGGCGGCCGGCGAGGACGGCGATTCCGTCGGCGTGTTCTGTGAGTCGAACTCGATCGGCCGGCGCACCTCGGGTTGATCGGACTCCTTCGCCGACGGTTTCGTCTTCTTCGCCACCGCTGCGGGCTTTACCTTCGGCTCTGGAGCGGCCACTTTCGCTTCAAGCGAATCAACCTGGGGTGCATCGGTTTCGGCCGCTTTCGACGCCGACAATGCCGACGTGGCTGTCATCGTCATGGTCGGCGGGTCGGGCAGCGGCGGGCCACCGACGCCGTAGGGCCCCGACGGTGCGGTGCCGAGCCTGCGACCAACGCCGAGTTCCTCCAACGCGTTGTCGATGCCGACGGGTATCGACTTGATCAGGTTGATCGCCAACGTGATCGGGTTGACGTGCGGAAGCAACGACGCCTGCACCGGAACCCCGGGGCCGAGGTCACGCCGGAAGGCCGACTCGATCAGCACCTGCGTTGGCTCGTTCAACGCCGACAACAGGAAATGCGGAACGCCGAGACTGGCGAGCGGACGCAAGATCGGCACGATGCCGCTGTCGACGACGTAGTAGTCGGTATCGCCCGCAGAACCCTGGTAGATCAGGTCGTCGTCCGCCGTTGGCGTTTCTCCGTGCAGGTACACATACCCGGCGAGGGCATTGGCCAGCGCCAGGCCGTTGAGCGACCAGACGGGATGGTCGGAGACGCCGTCGTAAAGGAAGCTGATGTCCTTAGTCGGCGCGACGTAGCTGCCGTCCGGATTCTGCGGACCGTTGGTCGGCGTATCGCCGTCGAACGTGATCCCGAAGAACGGAATCGTGCCGAAAAGCTTGTAGCGCTGCAATATCCCGCCGTTGGGCTTGCCAGGGTTGGACACCATTACGAATCCGCTAATTGGCGTGGCATCGGGATCAAGTGGGTCGTAATTCTCGATGAAACGCCGCTTGGCGATCGTCGCGATGCGTGCACTCTGCGAATAGCCGACGACGATCACCCGATCTCCCGCATTGGGCGTGTTGGCGTCGATCGCGTCCTGCAGGTCGAGCACACCCTCGGCGACGGAGTCGTCGAACGTCTGGCTCCCGAAAACCGGGAAGAACTGCTCAGGTGTGTGCACACCGATGGGCGGAGCGTCGTAGGGCAGGTCGCCGAACGGGTCGAGGTAGCGCTGGGTGATGTCGGCGATGTACGCCGCATCGGGATCGGGATTGTCGGTGCCGCCCATGACCAGAGCCGTCGTCGCCGAGAGTTGGACTGCGGTCGCCATCGTCCACGAAACCGCGACCGCGACCGCGCCGAGCAGTGCCAGTAAACCCACCCAGACCGAACGTGCAGTAACGCGCATGATCACGACCTCTGTATCACGGAGTTGGTGACAAAATTTTGCCCCCCGCGTAAGTGGGACATTTCCGATTTCCGCGCGGACGGCCGGTAACTATTTGATAACGCAATCATTAGTGTTTGGACCGGTCGTCGAATTCTCTAGAGCAAAACCCGGCCACCAGCGCCGATAGGAGTTGCAATAGGTGCCCCACATCGTTTGCGAAGTCAACAACTCGTCGTGCGGGGGCCAGCCCGGTTGCTGGCAGGTTTCAGCCGCGAAGCGCCATCCTGGGTGGCGATTTACCGTGCGGCCGATGTTTGCCGACCGTAGGCTACGCCCGAGATTTCAAATCGACAGGAGACCCAATGACACGCGCACTTCGGGCCGGCGTTATCGCCATTTCGGCGATCGCAATCGGTATCGGCCTATCCGCCTGCGGATCGGACACCAAGACCGAACCGTCCACCTCGAAGGAGACGTCCGCCACGTCGTCGGCGGCATCGACCAGTAAGGCTGCACCCGCACCGAAACCGGCGCCACAGGCCGCAGGCCCGAACAAGACGATCGTCGACTACATCAAGGAGAACAACATCACCGAAGCGCCGGTCCACCGCGGCGACGCCGGTGCCCCGACGATCGACTTGCCGTTCCCGCCCGGGTGGGAGGACGCCGGAAACAAGACACCGGAATGGGCCTATGGCGCGATTCTGGCAACCGATCCAGCGTTGGCCCCGGATCCGCCGACAATCATCGCGCTGGTCTCCAAGCTGACCGGCGACGTCGACCCGGCCAAGATCCTCGAGTTCGCGCAGGGCGAGATCATGAACCTGCCCGGCTACGAAGGCGCCACCGCCGGCACCCCGGCCACGCTCGGCGGGTTCGATGCGACCCAGATCGGCGGCATGTACCTCAAGGACGGCAAGAAGCGCGCCATCGCACAGAAGACCGTGGTGATCCCCGGCGGCGACGCCCTGTATGTGCTGCAGCTCAACGCCGATGGCACCGAGGATCAGATGGGCGCGTTGATGGACGCGACGAACGTGATCGACGAGCAGACCACGATCACGCCGTAGGGCATCGGTCCGGGACAGGTGCGCGCCCGTCCCGGACCGCGACCTTTCACAACTAAGGTGTCGCTTTGACTTCCGTACCGCCCCACCCCACCGAATCACCGCGACCCCAGCGCGGGCTGACCCGCGAGGAACGTGGCCGCGACGTCAGCGAGGCGCAGGCGGAAGCCGAGGCCGAAACGTCGAAGGTCAACCAATACCTGAAGGCGATGAGCCCTCGATATGTGTGGTCGATGGCCGACGGCTACCCGGTGGTGGTCAAGCAGTTCCTCCAGTTCTGCCTGATCCTCATCTATCCCGCCTGGGTGTTCGGCGTCCTGTTCGCCGCGGCGATGCACCTGCTCTTCTACGTGACCGTCTACCCGGTGCTGTGGCTTCTCTTCTGGCCGGTGCGGGCCTACCAGAAGAAAAACAACCCCGAGGAGTACGAGGCCACGCGCCAGAAGTTCGCCAAGAAGTAGTGGGTCTCTTCACGCGATCTGGCGGTGCCCAGGTGACCGTGACGCCCGAGGTGGTATCGCCTCGGCAGGCGGTGCAGGCCACGGTCACCACGGACAAGCCGATCGACAAGGTGTCCTCGGCCACCCTGGAATGGGGCTACACCAACTTCTATCGGTATCGCTGGGCCGGGCGCGCAGACTCCACGGCGGTGCAGATGAACGACTCGTGGTTCATGATGAGCGAGGTCGGCACCGACGCGGGCAGCGAGAAGGACACCGAGGACTGGGTCGGCGTGACCAAGGTCGAGCTACCGGTCTCGGGTGGTGAATTCATCGGCGGATCCTCGTCATTCACGGTTCCGTCGTGGGCTCCAGGTTCATCGGACGTGATCGCCAAGTGGTCGGCCCGGCTGACGGTCGCGCGCGGCGGCCGCGATGTCGACACCCAGGGTGATTTCACCGTCGTCGTAGACAGTGGTGATCGCCACGTCACCGACGAACCGCAGCGGCGGATCGGCGGAGACGGCGATACCGATGTCGACATTGTGCTGCCGTCGCTGATATATCGCGCAGGCGAAACGATCAACGGGAGCATCGTCCTCACGCCGAACGTCGACATGTCGGACGGCGAGGTCGTCGTCTACTGGGGATATCGCTTAATCTCCCACCCCTTGGTCCGCACACCGGCCATCGGAGGCGGAGCCAAGTCCGGTCCAACGATCAAGCTCGCCAAGGGAATATCCCTGCGCAGCGGCACGCCGGTGACGGTGCCGTTCGCGGTGCCGCTCCCCGAGGACGCTCCGCCGACCGCCGAGGCAGTGCACTCATCCCTGGTGTGGTTTCTCCAATCGACGCTGCACTACTCGAAGTGGACCCAGGGCATCGAACAGGTGCGCCGTCAGATCGTTGTCGTCAACGGGCCGTAGTCACGCCCGCGAAATCGCCGAGGCCTCCGCGATCTGCTCGGGGGTCGGACGCACCCCGGTGTAGCGCTCGAACTGCTCGGCGGCCTGCAGCGCGATCACCTCGGCACCGGTGATCACCTTGGTGCCTGCGGCGCGCGCAGCCTTGATCAGTGGAGTTTCCGACGGTAGTGCCACCACGTCGAACACGGTGTGCGCCTTGGCGATTGTCGCATCGTCGAATGCAGCCTCGCTCGCTTCGGGGCCGCCCGCCATGCCGATCGGCGTGACGTTCACGATGATCGGCGCCACCAGATTTCCGACCTCGGGGGCATATTCGTAGCCGAGCCGGTCCGCCAGTGCGCGCCCCGCATCAGGGTTGCGGGCGACGACGATGCCGGAGTGGAACCCACTGCCCTGGAACGCGGCAGCGACGGCGCTGGCCATTCCCCCGCTGCCGCGAATGAGCACGGCGTCGTTGGGATTCAGGCCGTGCTCGTCGATAAGTCGTTGTACCGCAATGTAGTCCGTGTTCGACGCGGTCAGATGGCCGTCGTCGTTCACGATCGTGTTGACCGAGCGGATCGCCTGCGCCGACGGCTCGACCGTGTCGACAAGGGGAATGACGTCCTGCTTGAACGGCATCGACACCGAACACCCCCGAATGCCCAGCGCCCGCACCCCTCCGATCGCTGCGACGATGTCGGTCGTCGTGAACGCCTTGTAGATGAAGTCAAGGCCGAGCTCGTCGTAGAGGTGGTTGTGGAACCGGGTCCCGATATTGCTGGGCCGACCGGCCAGCGAGATGCACAGCCGGGTGTCCTTATTCAGCGGCGGGCGCATCAGCCCACGATCCTGACGACTTGGCATGTCATGTCGTGAATCTGTTTGGTCAGATGCGGCGTGAACGGCGGGTTGGGCGGGTGAGGAACATCGATGACGGTGGTGACGACGCCGAGGTCCTCACGGTGCCAGTCGGCACCGAAGTGGTCGAGGATTGCCCGCATAGGAACGTTCTCCGAGAGCACCCGGGCGGTAAACCGTTGAATACCATGATATTCGGCTGCGATGGCCAATGCGCCCATCAGAAATGTGCCGATCCCTCTGCCCTGATAGTCGTCGCCGACGATAAAGGCCACTTCGGCGAACGCAGGGTCGGTCTCGTCGCGTACGAAGCGCGCGTCGGCCACCACGGGACCGTCGAATCCGTCGGTCATCACCCAGACGAAGTGGTGGGCGTAGTCGACCTCGAACAGGTATCGCATCAACGACTTGGTCGGGGTTCGCGGGGTCTGGAAGCGGCGGTACAGCGTCTCGCTGGAGAATTCCACCGGGCCGCTCGTGGTGCGTTCGTTGTCGCCGGGCAGAACCGGCCGCAGGTGCAGCTGGGAGCCGTCGCGCATTTGGACCGGAATCGGTGTGATGAACGCGGCGAGACGCTGACGCGCGATGCGCAGGAGCTTCCCCAGCATGCCAGGGAGCTCGAGCATCGTGGCGAACGCTTCTCGGCCACCGACCCATCCCGTCAGCGGTTCCTTCGCAATGACCGTTGCGGTGCGCGGCCCGTCACGAAGCAACGCGATCTCACCGACGATCGTTCCCGGGACTGTCTTGGCGATCGTGTCGTGGCCGTCGACTCCGACATGACTGACCTCGGCCCGACCCGACCCGATGAGCAGGAAGGACACCGCGAGCTCGCCCTGGTGCATGAGCACTTGCCCTGCGGACGCGGTCAGTGGGCGCAGCTGCGCGGCGAGCGGCACGAGAGCAGCGGTGGGGCAGCCGGCGAAGACTTCGAGCGCGGCCAGTTCGTCGGCGCGGACATCGGTCGGGCCTGACACGTCACGAGGCTACGGCGTCGCCGTCACGACCGGCAAGGAGCGCAAACGTGGTTCCGCCTGCCCGGTTATCGCAGATCGGCATGGTTGCCGAACTGGTCGTGCGGAAGCCCGTCTGATCTGGCGTAACGAACCCGCATCTATGGTGGAAATATCGGTAAGGGCCCCAGCGGACGGCGTGTACCGTTGAGACCCAAGCTGGGGATTCCGTAAGATTGGTGGGGTCGCGCGAGGGGTGGGCGATGGAGGCTATGAGTATGGCCGACAGCGAACATCAAGATTCGATGGCGACATCAAGTATCGCTAGGTCCTTGCGCGGTGCCGGGTACTCGGGCGAGTTCGCAGCCAGGATGAGTCGATGGCCCGCGATGAAATGGTCGAGCTACGCGAGCGCGAGGCCGCATCACGCCAGTCTGCCCTTCGGATGCGATACGCATTGCGACTAGTGACCGTCGTCGCTTTAGGCACATTGATTCCAACCCTCATTCAGATCGGTATTTCGGTCTTCGAAAGCGGCTTTTATAAGTCCGCCGGCGTGGTTCTTCTATCGTTGCTTGCCGCCATTGCAGCGCTCGTCGCAGCGATGTTCACCTTCCTTCGCAGCCGCCGCTCCGATGATGACATCATCATTGTTGACGTCGACGATTACACTGTCGCGCTGCAGAATCTGCCCATCGACAAGAGACCATCTGCATATTGAGCATGGACCCTGCGCTCGGCGGAGAACACTTCGACTGGGCTAAGGCGCAATTTGCTGAGCATGTCGCTCAAGCGCAAAATAAAAGGTACAGTCCGGCTGCTGCTTCGGACTACGGAGTAGCTGTCGCGGTTTACGCGAGCAGGCTTCGCGGCCTAGCCGAAGGCAAAGCCAAAGCCGAGATGGTGCTGGCCGAACACGTGCAATCCGGTGTCACAGATCTTGGCCCCGACACCGCTGACGCCCTCAAAACGTTCGTCGACTGGTTGAAGCGCGTTGCGTTCGTGGCGCTAGGCCTGGCAATTGCACAAGGCGTGAAGGTTTCCGATCAAGATCCGCTCGTTCGGGGAAGCGTCGTATGGCTCGCATGGCTAATCGCCGCCACGTTCTTGATGTTGGGATTGGCTCTCGGACTGGACTACCCGAAAGTGCGCGCGATGTTCCGATGGCGGCACAAACGGCAGACTTGTCCGGTTTGTTTACGTCCACACCCGAAGCCTCCGAAGAAGAAGCGGGGGCGTCGCGAGAAGTCTGACCAAACAGCTGTGACTACGACGAAGCCGGCTCCGACTGGCACAGCTGGAACCCCGCCCTAAGGGCGGCGACCGACGCGATTTGCGCGCGCCGATCTGCGACGTGCGCGCTAGCGATCACTGTCGAGTGCAAGGACCAGCTTGCCGGTATTCTCGCCGCGAAACAGTGTCGCCAAGGCATCAGGGAAGTCGTTGACGCCTCCGGCCACGACATGCTCGCGCGACCGTAGCTCGCCGCTACGCAGCCACTTCGCCAGCTGGGCAACGCCTTCGGCGTAGCGGTCGGCGTAGTCGAAGATGACGAATCCGGTCATCGACGCCCGCGCAACAAGCAGTTGCATGTAATTGGCCGGGCCGCGTCCCGCGGCGTCGGCGTTGTACTGCGAGACAGCGCCGCACAGCACGACGCGACCGCCACGAGCAAGCCTCGACAGCGCTGCCTCGAGGGCATCGCCACCGACGTTGTCGAAGAACACGTCGACGCCGTTGGGGGCATGGGTCTTCAGCTGGCCGCGCAGATCGCCCGCCTTGTAATCGATCGCGGCGTCGAACCCGAGTTCATCGACCAGCCAACGACACTTCTCCTGGCCGCCGGCGATGCCGATCGCCCGGCAACCCTTGATATTGGCGATCTGGCCGGTGATGCTGCCCACTGACCCAGCGGCGCCTGAGACCAGGACGGTCTGGCCCGGCTCGGGCCTGCCGATGTCGAGCAGGCCGAAGTAGGCGGTGAGGCCGCCGATGCCGAGGGCGCCGAGGTGGACGGGGGCCGGCGCGAGCGACGTGTCCACCGGGGTCACACCGCTTCCGTCCGAAAGCGCGTAGCGCTGAACGCCGAAGATTCCGTATACCTCGTCGCCGACGGCAAAGTCCGGGTGGCGCGACTCAACGACGCGTCCGATGCCGGCCGCGCGCATCACCTCGCCGAGCTCGACGGGCGGCACGTACGAACGACCGGCGTTCATCCACGTGCGCATCGCCGGATCGATGGACAGGTACTCCACCTGCACGACCAGTTCACCGTCGGCAG
Organism: uncultured Actinomycetota bacterium; assembly: GCA_963766465.1. Lineage (GTDB taxonomy): Bacteria > Actinomycetota > Actinomycetes > Mycobacteriales > Mycobacteriaceae > Mycobacterium. The sequence goes on along the minus strand of CAVXZT010000001.1, from coordinate 25,999 downwards.
GAGTCGGCACCGGCTCCTCGGTGAACGTCCAGTCGGTTGCCTTGGGTTGGCCGACGGGTCGCGCGGCGAGGCGGCATTGTGTGTTGACGAGCGTCACGGTTCACATCTCCTGGGTTGCGTTGTGTTGCAGCGCTACCGCATTGAGCGTGGCAGCGCCGCGGGGGTCGTCGGCGGTGGCGGGCACGATCGCCACGCTGTCGGCGCCGGCATCGTGGTAGGCCCGGAGTCTCGCGGCGATGCGGTCCGGCGAACCAAGCGCACACACCTGATCGAGTAGCTCGACGGGAACGGCGGCGGCCAACTCGAAGCGTTTCGCACCCGCGCGGGCACGCTGGACGAGGTCGAGAAAGCCAAGCTCGCTGAACATTTCGCCGTATCCGGGTGGGGCCAGATAGACGGCCAGCTGGGCGGACAACTGTCGGTGCGTCGCGTCGCCGGGGTCGACGGCGACCGGAATCCACACTGTCAGGCGTGGCGCGGGACGTCCGGTGACCTTGGCTTGAGTGTCGACGACCTCGCGCATCTCGGCGACCCGGGCGGGCGCAACGAGATTGAGTACGACTTCATCAGCGTGCTGCGCCGCGATCCGCGTCATCGCGGGCCCGAACACGCCTACCCCGATGCTGCTGTCCGGCAGCGGTTTTCGCAGACGGAAGCCATGACTGCGAACGAACCGCCCGTCGTAGTCGGCACGCGACCCGGCCAGGATCGACCTCAGACACTCGATCGTTTCCTGCATGCGGGAGGCATGCTGCGCCCATTGACGGCCGTGCCAGCCGGCCACGATCGCCGGACTGGACGCGCCTAGCGCGATGTCGACCTTGCTGCCGGTGAGAGAGGCGACCGACGATGCGCCAAGCGCCAGAGTTACTGGGCTGCGGACACCGAGGGCGAGCGGTCCGATCTTGAGGTGCAAGCCCGGCACGCGGTGTCCGACCGCGGTGGCCAGCGCGAAGGCGTCGTAGCTGGCCATCTCGCCGATCCACAGCGTGTCGAACCGGGCTTCACGTGCCGCCTGCGCGACGTCCAGCGCCTCCTCGTCGGGCCGGTCAAGCCAGAACGGCAGGGCGACTTCGATACGTCCGGTCACAGCATCGACACGTCGGCGGGCTGATCGAGCAGGATGCGGCCCGGCAGTTCGCGCGATGCCTCGTTGACCTGGAAATGCGCGGTGGCAGTGTACGCATCTCGGAATCGTCGCTGCAGTGGCGAGCTGTCGTATATCGCTGTGCCCCCGGCGATGTCGTACATGCCGCGGACCACGTCGGCGGACGTGCGCACCGCGTGAGTTGCCGCGAGGCGCAGGCGGTTTCGCGCCTCGACGGGTACGTCGTCGCCGACCTGGCTTGCCTGCCACGCGGTCTCGATGGCCTGGTAGTACAGCGCCCGCGCCGCCTCCAGCGCCGACTCGGCCGTCGCGAACGCCGCTTGGGTTGGCGGACGCTCAGCGAGCGTGCGCGTCGACCCGAGGCCTTTTTTGGTACAGGCCAACTCGATCAGATCGTCGACCGCGCCGCGCGCATTGCCCAACGCGGCGGCACCGATGGACAGCGCGAAGAATCCGAACACCGGGAAGCGATACAGCGGCCGCTCCAGTTTCGGGCCGTCGAACAACGAGAACACCCGGTCGGCGGGTACGAAGACCTCGTCGGCCACGGTGTCATGGCTACCGGTGCCGCGTAGGCCCAGCGTATGCCAGTTGTCGAGGACCTTGAGCTCCTCCTTACGCAGTGCGAGGACCGACGGCACGGGCTGATCGTCCACAAGGCAGCCGGCAAACATCATGTCCGCGTGCGTGATTCCGCTACAGAACGGCCAGCGTCCCGAGACGATGACGCCGCCCTCCACCGTCCGCGCTGTGCCGCGCGGCGCCCACACGCCTGCGGCGACACCGCGCCCATCGCCGAAAAGCTCGTCGCGGCTCGAAGTCGGCAAGTACGCGACGAGCAGGCTGCTGGTGATCGCGATCGACACGCACCACCCCGCCGAGGCGTTACCGCGCGCCACCGCTTCCGCGGACCGTAGGGCGTCGCCTGGCGGCAGTTCCAGCGCACTGACTTCCGCCGGCGCGCCGGCACGGAGCAATCCAGACTCGCCGAGGAGCGCCACCAATCTGTCGGGTAGCCGGCGCTCGTTGTCGATCTCGACGGACATCTCCCGGGCCACAGCGGCGATCTCGTGCGCTGTCCTCAGGTCAGGCTGGTTCATGGCGATCTCAGCATTCGTGTGCGGCGGGCAGGTGGCTCAGTCACGTTAGCACTACCGGTTCAGTAATTGAACCGGTATGGTTGTTGAACCATGGTTGACGCCTCCGATCTGTCCCACCGGTTCGAAGCCGAGTCCGTCGGCAGGACGCTCGAGCTGGTCGGCGAGCGGTGGACGCTGCTGATCCTGCGCGAAGCGTTCTTCGGGGTGCGCCGCTTCGGTCAGCTCGCGCGCAACCTCAACATTCCGCGGCCCACACTCTCGGCCCGGCTGCGCACGCTGGTTGATGCGGGCGTGCTGGAGCGGGTTCCGTATTCCTCGGATCCCGAGCGCCACGAGTACCGGCTCACGGACACCGGACGCGATCTGTTCGGAGCGATCGCGACGTTGATGCGCTGGGGCGACGAACATCTGCCAAACCCCAACGGCCCACCGATTGTGCTGCGCCACAACGCGTGCGGCAAAATCGCCGACCCTCGCCTCACCTGCACCCAGTGCGGCGAGGAGATCGCCGCACACAACGTCACTCCCGAGGCCGGCCCCGGGTTCCGCACCGAATCGGGACAATCACCGAGGTGAGGTGTCTGGTATGCGGGGCGGTGGCGCGCCTGCGCGGATGGAGTTTCGGGAAATCGGACGAGACAGGATTTTTGGCGGACGAGGTGTTGGATCCTCCGATCCATACGTGCGCGAGATAGTGGCATTCCCGAAGCTGTCCGCTGCTCAAGTCGAGCGCGTCTCCCCCAGCTTCGGCGTTGTGTAACGGCTGCCGCGCGGGTGGTGCGATTGGTTACCGATTCCTGCCCGTACACCCTCGCATTGGACGACGGCAACCAGGTGCGCGCACGCACCTTCGTCATCGCTACCGGTGCGCGCTACCGCACGCTTCCCTTGGCGGATATCGAGAGATTCGAAGGCTGCGGCGTGCACTTCGCCGCCACCGCCATCGAATCCGGGTTGTGCGAAGGCGACGACGTGGTCGTGGTTGGCGGCGGCAACTCCGCCGGGCAGGCCGCGATTTTCCTGTCAGGTCTCGCCAATCATGTGCACATCCTGGTGCGCGGCGGCGGATTGGCGTCCAGCATGTCCGACTACCTCGTCCGTCGCATCGAGGCGGCGCCCGAACGCATCACCGTGCACCCGCACACCGAGATCACCGCGCGCAGTGGCGTGAGCGGCATCTCGACGCCGTCACATGGCGCGATCTGGTTTCCGGACAATCGGAAACCCGCCACATTCCAAATGCGTTTCTGATGCTCGGGGCAGCGCCAAACACCGAGTGCTGCACGGCGCTGTGGCCTTGGACGACAAAGGATTTGTGCGAACCGATGTGCCGACGGCGCCCGAAGGACTTCAGCACGCCGATGCGTTGTCGCAACCGCCGGCCACCAGCCGACCCGGCATTTTCGCTGTCGGCGACGTGCGAGCCGGATCGATCAAACGGGTCGCGTCGGCCGTGGGCGAGGGCTCGGTAGTGGTCAGCTCGGTGCACCATGCACTCGGCATTTTGTGAAAGCGCGCCTCCCGAGAATCAGCCACCTAGATCCCCACGGCGGCCGGGCCAAATGTGTTTGCCACAGCAACATCTCGCTCACCCGCTTCGTGCGCGAGGCCGACAAAGATTAGGCCCCTTGACCGTAACCGCTCTCAGGCGCACAGTGAATCAATTATCCGCCTAGACAATTAGGGGGAGCCATGTTGTCTCTCCGTGCCGTCATATTCGCGGGTGCGATCGCGCTGGGTTGCAACGTGTTGGGAGGCGTCCCGATCGCGGGGGCCGAGCCCGAATGGGATATCGAGGCATACGACCAGTGCCTGATCGACACCCCGGGCCACTACGCCTACTGCTGCTACATCTCCGGCGGCGTCAAGGGTAGAGACGGTGGTTCGTGCACTGCCCCGGCCGCTCTGCCGCAGGATCCAGCCTCGGGGCCAGACCAGGAACGTGAAGCAACGGGCCGGCCGTTGCCGCCACCGGACGCGATCCAGCCGCGGCCGGGGGTTAATTCGGGTTGATTGGTCGCCGCGTTCACCCGTCGGCCCGTTTCACACTGTTGGGCTCGGTGTACGAGCATTGCCGTTGCTCAGAGCTGGTCTGCTCGACGGGCGGGCGGTGGACGAGTCCGCCAGCGCTTCCGTCGTTATTTCGATAGCGCAGACGCGGCTCGCCCACAACCAAGCCTCGGCGATCTGCGCAGGTAGCGAGCCAACGTTCGTTTCCATCCCTAAGCTGCGGCGACGGCTTACTGTATTTGCTGAGCCGCAGCTGCCGGGAGGCCGATATGGAGGAGACGCCCTTCGGAAGATATCGGCTGCACGAGTTGCTGGGCCGCGGCGGCATGGGCGAGGTGTGGCGGGCCCACGACGTCGCCACCGACCGAATAGTCGCGATCAAGGTGTTGCCCGCCCACCTATCCGACGACCCGATGTTTCAGCAGCGGTTCCGCCGCGAAGCCCACGCCGCCACAAGGGTCGACTCCCCACATGTCATCCCGATCTACGATTACGGCGAAATCGATGGTCGCCTCTATGTGAGCATGCGGCTGATCGACGGCCACGATCTGCATCAGGTGCTCTCCAACGGCCCGCTGGCGCCGGCGCGGGCGGTGCGCATCATCGAGCAGATCGCCAAGGCGCTTCATGCAGCCCACAAGATCGGGCTCGTCCATCGGGACGTGAAACCGTCCAACATCTTGCTCGACGAGGATGACTTCGCCTACCTGATCGATTTCGGGATCGCCCGCGCTCTGGAAGACGCTCGGCTCACGAGCACTGGCTACACGGTGGGTACCGTCCACTACATCGCGCCGGAGCGATTGGCCGACAATCCGACCGAAGACGCCCGTTCCGACATCTACGCATTGACCTGCGTGCTGTACGAATGTCTCACTGCACGACCACCTTTCGCCGGTACCAGCATGGCCAGCCTTATCGCCGCACACCTCAACTCTCCGCCACCACAACCGTCGACCAGCCAACCGAATATTCCACCGCAGCTTGACGAGGTAGTCGCGCGCGGGATGGCAAAAGACCCCGACAAGCGGTATGCGACCACCGTGGAGCTGGCCGATGCCGCGCACGACGCCATCGCAGTCCCGGCCACCCAGAGCGCCGACTGGACCGACCAGTCGGCCACGCAACCCGCGCCCACTGGGCCGCCGCCGCAACCTGCGGATCACAAGAAGCAGGCCCGCGGGCTCAGCCGGCCCACCAAGATCGCGCTTATCGCCGGTGCCGTGTCAATCGTCGCTGTGATCGCCGCGGCCATCGGCGTGCCCGCCATCGTCGGACACCGGCCGTCCGCGTCCTCCCCGACACCACCGGAGTCACCTCCGGCATCATCGGATCAGATCCCTTCGTCGCAGACGGTGATGCCATTCGCGCCCCTCAACACCCCCGCGGGTGTTGCGGTGGATCCCGAGGGCACCGTCTATGTCGCCGAGTGGGGCAGCGATCGGGTGGTGAAGCTGCCGGCTGGCTCGTTGCGGCATGAGGTGCTCCCGTTTACCGAACTCAACGAGCCCACCGATGTGGAGGTGGATTCCGGTGGCACCCTCTACGTCGCCGACTTCGGCAACCAGCGGGTGGTGAAGCTGCGTGCCGGCTCGGCGAGCCAGGAGGTGCTGCCGTTCACCGGTCTCGACCAACCCGAGAGTGTGGCGGTGGATTCCGGGGCCACCCTCTACGTGACCGACCGCGGCACCAACCAGGTGGTGAAGCTGCCTGCCGACTCGTCAAACCAGGAGGTGCTGCCGTTCACCGGGCTCGACGACCCCTACGGTGTCGCGGTGGGCGCCGGCGGCGATGTCTACGTCACCGACGCCGGCAACAAGCGGGTGGTGAAGCTGCCCGCCGGCTCGTCGCGCCAAGAGGTACTGCCATTCACCGGGCTCGACAACCCCTCCGGTGTGGCGATCGGCTCCAACGGCGATGTCTATGTCACCGACTTCGGCGCCGAGCAGGTAGTGAAGCTGCCTGCCGGCTCGGCGAGCCAAGAGGTGCTGCCGTTCACCGGGCTCGTCGCCCCTACAGGTGTCGCGGTGGATGCCGACGGTGACGTATACGTCACCGAAGACCGCCGGGTGCTGAAGCTGCCGGGGCGTTAAACCCGCTGCGCCGCCAACCGTGAGGCCGGCCCGCAGTGCGGACCGGTCTCGTGGTCGTTACAGGAAGTTGTTGGTTCCCGGCGGCAGCCAACCCGGCTCGTCGGGCAACACCGTGTTGGGAGCAACCGTGTACGTCTCCTGAGACTGGGTGCTCCGGGGAACCGGGTAGCCACCGGTGCAGCGTAAGGAGCTTGCGAAGGTCGAGCTGCTTGACAAGCTTGAGAAGCCCGCGTTGCTCACGTGGCTTGACAAGCTTGAGAAGCCGGCGTCGCTCGAGCCGCTTGTGTCGCTTGAGAAGTCGGGATCGGGGTCGGGCGACGGACCAGGGTCGGGCGAGGGACCAGGGGTTGGCGAGAAGATGCCGAACGGCCAGTCGGGACCGCCATTGCAAGTCAACGGCTTGATGTACGCCGGGGTGAAAATGGTGCGGGTGCGCTGCCAGGTGCCATCGGCCTGCTGGGGGCCGTCGCAGATCTGACGGCGGTCGCCGCCGAGGAATCCCCAATGGATGGTTTCGCATCCCATGCCGGGGTTGGGGGTGGCGTCGGCGTGGCTAGCCGCTGGGGCGCCGAGCGCGATCAGCGCCGAGGCGGCGGCAAGGAGAGCTCCCGCGGCGACTCGCCGCATCAAGCTGGAGGTGATGGTGTTCATATTGATTCTCCTGTCTTCGTTGATCTTTGGTACCGTCCGCCAGCTTGTTCCGGCGATGTACCTAAGGTGACGCGGCGGATCGGCAAAGTCTGTCCACCGATCAGACACAGGAGGATGAATCTCGAATCCCCCAATCAGGGGACAAACGTTCAAAAGGCAAATTCTTCAAAAGTGGAGCTAAGGGGAGTCGAACCCCTGCTCACTCATCTGGCCGCCCACGCAATCGATCGCATACACCGTGTGGGTGCCCTGCAGGCCCTTGAGTTCAACCTCGCGCGGCGGCCCAAATCGGATACCGGCCAAGCCGTCGACGGCATCGTGAACCGTGTCGCTGACCAGAATCTCGCCGCCGCCGGCGAGCCCAGCCACCCGGGCAGCCATGGCGACGTTGCGCCCGAACAGGTCGTCGCCGCGTCGGACCGACGTCCCCATGTGCATGCCCATCCGCACCCTGATCTCATCCCAACGCTCGGGGTCCTCGTCGAGAGCCTGCTGCACCCCGAGGCTGCAGAGCACGGCGGCCCTCGCATCTCCGAAGGCGATCATGAACCCGTCACCCTGGGTCTTGACCACGTGTCCACCGTGCTCGTCGACGTGCTTATAGAAGAGTTTGTTGTGCTGCTCAAGCAGTTTCACCCAATCGCGATCGCCCAGTGCGTCGTTGAGTTCGGTCGAACCTTCGATGTCGGAGAAGACAATGACGACTTGGCCGTCGGCAGTCAGCCTCGCAAGATCGGGCCGTTCGACCCGGGCCCAGCCAGCAAGGTCCTCGATCGAGTTACGCACGGTGGCACCGACGCCCTTCTTGATCAGCGAGTCAGCCGTCTGCCACACAGTCCTGATCGCAACGGGCGCAAGCCCGCGCGGCCGGCGACGACGAGGCTTGTCCTGACGGCTGCGCTCGAGCTCGCGTCGCGTCCCCTTCAGCTTGTGGCGCGCCACGATCAGCAGGACGGCCAGTGCGATAAGTCCGGCGAATTCGACGCCGACAACAACCCAGACGATGACTGTGCTCAATGTGCGTTCGCGGCCGCGGCAGATGAAGTCACTGCGCCAGTATGCGTGCCGGATGGTTGTTGCTCGGAATTATCCAACCGAAATGTGAGCTAAGGGGATTCGAACCCCTGACCTTCTCGATGCGAACGAGGCGACTTAGACGTTTGTCGTCGCTGGGGGGTTGGACATCTTAAGAATTAGCAGGTCAAGGGTTGGCGACGTCGACCGGCGGCGACCGTTGTCGGAGCTACTGCGGACGGATTGCGGACGGTACGTCGTCTGACCCGCCAGAGAGGGCGGGCGCTGGCCATGCGGGGCGGTTGGCTCTGTAGCTGAAGGGGTGCCCTGAGCCCCACCGGTGCGGCTTACGCCATAACACGCCGCTTAAATACTTCCCCCCGGGGTATAGCCGGTTTAAGTCGTGTACCCCCAGGGGTATACGAGACAGTGCGCGGCATGCGGGCCGCGACTGCGACAGCGGGAAGGCATGTCAATGACTGGTGAGGATGACAGCATCACGGTGGTTCTCAACCGCTTGCGGCGTGCGCATGGGCAGCTCGCCGGCGTGATCGCGATGATCGAACAGGGGCGCGACTGCAAGGACGTCGTCACACAGCTCGCTGCCGTCTCGAAAGCATTGGATAGGGCTGGGTTCAAGATCGTCGCCACCGGGCTGCGCCAGTGTCTGACCGGCGAGGCCGCTGAAGGCCAACACCCGATGACCGAGGCGGAACTGGAAAAGCTTTTCCTCGCACTCGCATGACATCCGCCGCGCCTAACGCACAGAAATGGAAGGAGCACAGACAGCCATGAGTTACGCATTATCGACCACGCTGCACACGACGTTCGAGGACGCCGTCCAGCGGACTCGTCAAGCGTTGGCGGATCAAGGGTTTGGCGTGCTGACCGAGATCGACATGAAAGCCACGCTGAAGGCCAAGCTCGACGAGGACATGGAGCACTATTTGATCTTGGGGGCGTGCAACCCGACGTTGGCGCACCGCGCCGTCAACTGCGACCGTCAAATCGGGCTGCTGTTGCCGTGCAACGTTGCGGTACGCGCTGACCGGGACGACGCTGACACGATCATCATCGACGCGTTGGACCCGCAGGTCATGGTCCAGGTGTCGGATTCGGCCGGACTGCGCGAGGTCGCCGATGACGCCGGGGAGAAGCTACGCGCTGCCATCGGGTCGCTGCGGCACTCGGCGACCACCTAACGTGCCGGAACCGCGGCATATCCGGTTATGACTATGACCCTCGCCTTCGCCCTCGTCTTCGGCGCGGTCATCGGTGTGCTGCTCGGCCTACTCGGCGGAGGCGGCTCGATCATGGCCGTTCCAGCCTTGGTCTATGCACTGGGCTTCGGGGTCGAACAGGCCATTCTGATCGCCCTGATCGTGATCGCGATAGCCTCGGCAGTGGGTGCGCTGCCTAAAGCTCGTGCAGGACAGGTGAATTGGCGGCTGGCCGCGATATTTGCCGCCGCGGGCATTCCCGCCACCTTCGCCGGTTCCGTTCTAGGTGACCACCTGCCTGAGGTGGTCATCATGGTCGGGTTCGCACTGGTGATGATTGTGGCTGGCGCCCGCATGCTGAGCAACAACGGCGATCCCGGCGGCGCTTGTGAGGTCGGCGACGGCGGCATCAACTGGCGCCGGTGCGCCCCTCGCTCGATCCCTGTCGCTATCGGCGTGGGTCTGTTGACCGGCCTGTTCGGTGTCGGCGGCGGATTCCTCATCATCCCCGCCCTGGTGGTAATGCTTGGATTGGAAATGCCGATTGCGGTAGGCACTTCCCTGCTGGTTATCACCGCCAACTCCGCGGCCGGGGTGGCGTCACACCTGCACGACGCCGCCATCAACTGGGGCTTGACCGCCGCCTTCGTTGGAACCGCCGTCGTCGGAGCGCTGATCGCCGGCCAGATCGGCACCAAACTCGACAGCAGCCGCATGCAGCACTGGTTCGCCTATCTGGTGTTCCTCGTCGCGGGCTATGTCCTCATCGACACACTGCTGCTGCGTTGACCTCTTCTGCCGTCACACAACCACTCTGAATAAGGAGCACTTTCATGGACGTATCCATCATCGAAACTTCCGGTCTCGGCGACCGCAGTTATCTCATCAGCGACGGTGACACAGCAGTGGTGATCGACCCGCAACGCGACATCGACCGCGTCCTCGACCTCGCCGCTGAACGCGGCGTGCGCATCACCCACGTACTGGAAACCCACATCCACAACGACTATGTCACCGGTGGCCTCGAGCTGGCCCGCACCACCGGAGCCACTTACGTTGTGCCCGCTGGGGATGACGTCAGTTACGAAAGGCACGCCGTCAACGACGGCGACACCATCGACGCGGGCACCCTGCAGTTCCAGGTGATCCACACCCCCGGCCACACCCACCACCACGTCAGCTACGCAATGAGCGACGCCGAAGGCGCAGTCCGGGGGGTATTCACCGGGGGATCGATGCTGCATGGAACTACCGGACGCACCGACCTGATCAGCCCCGCAGACACCGAAACGCTGTCGCACGCGCAGTTCCACTCCGTGCGCCGACTCGCCAAGGAACTACCAGATGACACCCAGGTCTATCCGACCCACGGCTTCGGCAGCTTCTGCGCATCCACCCCTGCAAGCGGTGACTCCTCCACCATCGCCGAGCAGCGCGACACCAATCCCGCGTTGACTCAGGACGAGCAGACCTACGTCGAGGAGTTGATTGGTGGCTTGTCAGACTATCCGACGTACTACGCGCACATGGACGCCATTAACAGCCAAGGACCTACGCCGGTCGACCTCTCCCTACCTCATCCGGTCGATGCCAAAGAGTTGCGCCGCCGCATCGAAGCGGGTGAGTGGGTCATTGACTTGCGAAGCCGCACCGCCTTCGCCGCCGGACATCTCGCTGGCACGCTCGGATTTGAACTATCCGGATCTTTCGTCGCCTACCTCGGCTGGCTTTATACATGGGGCGCCCCACTCACCCTCATGGGCAAGGACCGTGACCAGATACTCGAAGCTCGGCGTGAACTCGCTCGCATCGGCGTAGACAACCTAACCGGTTCCGTCACCGGAGACATCCACAGTCTCGCTGACAACGCGCCGTTACGCAGCTACCGCGTTGCCGACTTCGCCGACCTCGCGAAAAGGATCGATGGCTCGCAACTCACCGTGCTCGACGTTCGTCGCGCTGACGAATACGACAAAGACCACATTCCAGGAGCCATGAACATACCGCTGCACGACCTGCCAGGATGCATCAACGATGTCCCTGCCGGGGAGGTCTGGGTTCACTGCGCATCCGGATACCGCTCCTCTATCGCCGCATCGATGATCGATCAACCTGAGCGCAGCGTCGTCCTGATCGACGACAAGTACGACAACGCCGGGAAGCTCGGATTCGACACATAGCCGCGCGTGGCGGAGTAGTCGTCGCCTCCACCCGCATAGGGCGTATGGCTTATGGCATCGGAGGCGTGCGACCGGCCTGCTCGCCGCGTCGGCCCTCCTGTCACTGAGAAGATCTCTTTTCAGCGGTTCTGACTCGCCGCGCCGATGCCTAAGCGGTCAAACTCGGTAGATCGTTGCCCTACTAACGCCCAAGGCCGTCGCGATTGTCGAAACAAACGGCGTGCGCGTGTGTTCCGTCCCGCAGTCCCACACTGTCAGGCCGCAGACGCCACTTTCCCAACCATCACGCCACACGATCTACGGCACACCGCGGCCAGCCTTGCCGTCAGCGCGAGGGCCAATGTGAAAGCCGTGCAACGGATGCTCGGTCATGCGAAAGCTTCGATGACTCTCGAGACCTACGCCCTGCGGACGGCTTCGAAGGGCTGAAGATTAATAGCCGCCGTGACCTGCTCAGAATGATCCAACTGAAGTGGAGCTAAGGGGATTCGAACCCCTGACCTTCTCGATGCGAACGAGACGCGCTACCAACTGCGCCATAGCCCCTGATACCGGTAGCAGGCTACCAGCCGCTGAGCGGCCGCCGAAACCGCGATTACTGGCCTGCCGCGCGCGGCATGTCGAACTCGCGCGCGAACGGGGCGTAGTCGAGATGCTCGAAGATCGGGTCCTCGTCATCGATCTCCAGCACCACCGAACCGGGTCGACGTAGCCGCGACGGAACCACGTCGAACTCGTGGTCGTCGGTGTTCTCCACACCGAGTCGCGCCCGCGCGATCCGCTGGGCCCTGCGCCGGCGCAGCCCCGCCTCGATGCGGGTCTGGCGACGCAAATACCCCAGATAGAGCATTGTCACCGCACCCAGTGATCCACACATCCACCATGCGACCGGCGTCACGGTCAGCGCCGCGACAGCAGCGGCGATGGTCGCCAACGTCAGCACTGTCAGCATGCGCTTGCGGAACTTGTACTTCCGCGCGTCCACCGTCGCGCTCCTTGACTCGTACCGGCGCCGGCGTGCGGCACCCAGCGAGTCGGCCATCTGCAGATCGGTGTCCGACGGCGCCTCAAGGCCCGAAGAGTCGGCGACGTACTCGTACTCGTCCTCGGTGCCGTCGGGTTCGTACTCTTCCTCGGGCTCGGGCTCGTCCGCCTCGGCTGCCTCGCTGAAATCCAGTGGCAGCTCGTCAGCCTGAAGCTCGGGCTCCTCTTCTGCGTCGCTCTCACCGATTGGCAACGCGCCGGAATCCGGGTCGACGACGTCGACGTCCAGATAGTCAGGCTCACTGTCGACCTCGGTCTCGACGACGGCCGCGCGCACCACGGCGCGCTCCGGGGACTCGTCGTGGAATTCCTCGTCGACGTCATCGTCGACATCGTCATCTGACGGCTGCCAGTCCGGATCACTGTTGTGTCCCGCCGCAGGTCGCCCGCGCCGCAGCAGTCGCGCGCCGGCGCCGGTGTTCAGCACTCGCGTCGCCAGGGCCACGTCGCTGGTACGGCGCACCGCATCGCGCTTGCTGATCAACATCGGGACCAACACGAAGAGCCAGAGCACGACAAGGGAGATCCAGAGGAGAGATTGGGGGATGCTTGGCATGACGCCTGCTCCTTTCCCCATCAGGCTAGGTCCGTGACCAGCGCATCCGCGGATGGCGCGCCGAGGTCAATTACACACCTGTAATTCACAGCTTACAAGCACCAACAGTCACAAATGTCACATTGGTCACAACCGGAGCGGCTTCGCTGCGCCGAGTTCTGCACCACGGTCGCGGTTTCGTCGACGGGACAGCCCTCACGCAGAACTCGCGAGAAGCCTGGTGTCAGGCCCAGCTCGCGTGGCCCTCGCGCACCAGCGCGGACACCACCGAGCCGTTGAGCTCCTCGGCGGTAATGGCCACCAGCAGGTGATCGCGCCAGGCGCCGTCGACTTCGAGGTAGCGCCGCAACAGCCCTTCCTCCCGGAAGCCGACCTTGGCCAGCACCGCCCGGCTCGCCGCGTTCTCTGGGCGCACGGTCGCCTCCACGCGGTGCAGCCTGACCGATCCGAAACTGTGGTCAAGGCCCAGCGCCAGTGCGGCCGTCGCCACGCCGCCACCGGTCGCCGTGGTGGCCACCCAGTAGCCGATCCACGCCGATCGCAGCGCGCCGTGTGTCACATTGCCGATGGTCAGCTGACCGCCGAACTGCCCGTCGATTTCGATGACATACGGCAGCATCCGCCCCTTGCGCGCCTCGGCGCGCAACCCCGAGCACACCGCTGGCCAAGACGAAACCGCGTGCCGCACATCCCAATTCACATCGGTTACCGGTTCCCACGGTTCCAGGTGCGCACGATCGGCCAACCTGATCCGGCTCCACTGCGCCGCATCCCGCAGCCGCACAGGGCGTAGTCGCACCACACCGCCTTGGACGCGCAGCGGGCCGACGGGCATAGGCCACCCCGGATGCAATGAACTCGAACGCCACAGGTTCATGACGGCACGTCGGTTTCGTTCAGCCGCGCTGGGCCAGGAATGCGACGTCGACGATCTCGCCGGTGCGGATCTGTTCGGCCTCACTGGGAACCACCACCAAACAGTTCGCCTCCGCGAGGGTCGCCAACAGATGCGACGACGCTCCCGGCTCGCCACCGAGCGCCTGCACCAGATACTCGCCGGTGTCCTGGTCGCGCATCAGTTGGCCACGCAGGTAGCCCTTGCGGCCTGCGACCGAGGCGATCGGCGACAGCGTGCGCGCCTGCACGACCCGCCGCATCGGCTGCCGCTTGCCCAGCGACAGCCGGATCAACGGCCGCACCATGACCTCGAAGACCACCAGTGCGCTCACCGGGTTGGCGGGCAGTAGAAACACCGGCACGCCTTCAGCGCCGAGTTGACCGAAGCCCTGCACCGAGCCGGGGTGCATCGCGATGCGAGTGACCTCCATTTCGCCGAGTTGCCCGAGCACCGCCCTTACGCCTTCCGCGGCGGCGCCACCGACCGCCCCCGCGATCACCACCACCTCGGCGCGATTGAGTTGGGTCTCAACGATTTCCCGCAGTTCGTTGGGTTCGGTGTCGACGATGCCGACGCGGTTCACCTCGGCGCCGGCGTCACGGCCGGCCGCTGCCAGCGCGTACGAATTCACGTCGTAGACCTGACCGTTGCCGGGTGTCCGGGAAGTGTCGACGAGCTCACCGCCGACGCACATCACCGACAGCCGAGGCCGCGGATGCACCAGCACCCGCTCACGACCCACCGCGGCGAGCAGGCCCACCTGGGCCGGGCCGATGATCGTGCCGGCGCGCACCGCGACGTCGCCGGGCTGAACATCGTCGCCGGTGCGTCGGACGTAGGCACCCGAGCGCACGCCCCGTAGCACGGTCACTCGCGACTCGCCGCCGTCGGTCCACCGCATCGGCAGCACCGCATCGGCGAGCGTCGGCATCGGCGCGCCCGTTTGCACACGCGCGGCCTGGCGCGGCTGCAGCCGGCTCGGTTGGCGGGCGCCTGCCTCAATCGAGCCCATCACCGGAAGGCTGACTTCGCGATTTCCGTCGTCCTCGGAATCGGACTCGTCGTCGCCGTCCTGTGGACCGACGCCGAGCACATCCACACTGCGCACCGCGTAGCCGTCGATGGCGGCCTGATCGAACCCAGGAAGCGGGCGCTCGGTGACGACCTCCTCAGCGCACATCAATCCCTGCGCTTCTGCGATCGCGACCCGGACCGGGCGTGGCGCCACCGCAGCGGCCGCTACCCTGGCCTGCTGTTCTTCGACAGAACGCACCGCACCCCTATCTAGGCGTCAGGGGCCGTCGTGGCGCGTCAGCAATCGATCAGCCCCAATCGCTCCACCAACCACCGCCGCAGTTCGGGCCCGTAGTCGTCGCGCTTCAATGCAAAGTCAACCGCAGCCTTGAGGTAGCCGCCGGGATTTCCGAGGTCGTGTCGATCGCCACGGTGCACGACCACATGCACCGGGTGCCCCTCGTTGATCAGCAGAGCGACCGCGTCGGTCAGCTGGATCTCGCCGCCCGCGCCCCGCGGAACGCGCCGCAGCGCATCGAATATCGCGCGGTCGAGCACGTAGCGCCCGGCAGCCGCATATGGCGATGGAGCGTCCTCGGCCTTGGGCTTTTCGAACATGCCCTTTACCCGCATGACGTTGGGATTGTTGGAATCTGGGACGGGTTCGACGTCGAAAACGCCGTAGGCACTGATCTCGTCCTCGGGCACCTCGATCGCGCATAGGACCGAGCCGCCGCGCTTCGCCCGCACCTTGGACATCGTCTCCAACACGCCGGTCGGTAGCACGAGATCGTCGGGCAGTAGCACCGCGATCGCATCCTCGTCAGGAAGCAGACTCTCCTCGACGCAGCTGACGGCGTGACCGAGTCCGAGGGGCACTTTCTGCACGACCGACTCGACCTTGATCAGCGCGGGCGCGCGGCGCACCTTCTCCAGCATCGACGTCTTGCCGCGGGCCTCCAGCGTGCCCTCGAGGACAAGGTCCTCGACGAAGTGCGCGACCACACCGTCCTTGCCTTCCGAGGTGACGATGATCAGCCGTTCGGCGCCCGCTTCGGCCGCCTCGGCGGCCACCAACTCGATACCCGGCGTGTCGACGACGGGCAGCAGTTCCTTCGGAACCGTCTTGGTGGCAGGCAGGAACCGTGTCCCCAACCCAGCGGCCGGGACGACCGCAGTGCGCGGTATCGGGACCAGAGGCCGTGTCATCGTTCACACCTTAAACCTCACTAGCTTGGTTAACCGTCGAAGGTCACGGTTGCGTCGGCTTTGCGATACCTACGAATGGGCTGTCATCGTGGACGCTGTGTCGGACCCGACGAAGACTGAACTGCGCGCCGAGATCCTCTTGGCGCGCCGCGCGTTGGCGCCGCAACTGCACGATGCCGAGGCCGGTGCGCTGTGCGGACACCTGCCTGCGCTTATCGCCGACGGTCAAACGGTGTGCGCCTATGTTCCTGTCGGATCCGAACCAGGTTCGCCCGAAGTGATCGATTCCCTGGTGCACCGCGGGGTGCGGGTGCTCCTGCCGGTCGTCCGTCACGACGAGGCCGGCCTACGCGTGCCACTGCAATGGGGCGAGTACCGTCCCGGCGGCCTGGTTGAGGCGCGATTCAGGTTGCGCGAGCCGCCCGAGCCCTGGCTGCCTGCCGACGCGATCGCGGCAGCGTCGGTGGTGCTGGTGCCCGCGCTCGCCGTCGACAGGGCCGGGGTGCGACTGGGGCGCGGCGCAGGTTTCTACGACCGCTCGCTGCCGCTGGCCGCTCCGACGGCGCGACTGGTGGCCGTCGTCCGCGACGACGAACTCGTCAACCGACTGCCCGCCGAATCCCACGACGTGCGGATGACACACGCACTGACACCGAACGGTGGCTTGGTCGCCCTCGGCTAGCAGTGGTCCAGCACGGCCGCCATCGCATCCTTCTCATTGGCCGAAACCCACAGTCGGTAGGCGACTTTCACCGCAACCTGCCGTGCGACGAACTCGCAGCGGAAAGCCCGGTTCGGCGGCAGCCACGCATTGGCATCGCGAAAGGCCTTATCGAAGTTGGCCTTTCCGCCGACGGCCAGCAGGTTGCGCGGATCGTTGGCGAAATCCCTTCGGCGTTGGTCATCCCACTCTCGGGCGCCCTTGTACCAGGCATCCGACAGCGAGACCAGATGATCGATCTGGACCGCCTCAGAGGTCTCGGGGCCGCGGACGAAGGCGATCGACTCACCGGTGTACGGGTCGATCAGAACGCCGCTCTGGGCGTAGCAGGTGCCAGGCCGCACGACGACGTCCGTGAGGTCGCGACGCAGGATGTCGTCGCGGGTGTTGCAGCCGTTGTGGCCGAACTCGACGTTGACGTCGTCGCTCCAGGGTTCGCCGAATCGGTATCGGGAGAAGTCCGTCATCCGGTCCCATCCCTTGACGGGAAGCCCCTCCATCTGCACCCTCGCGCCGTCGTAGTCAGACGACGTGGGGTGGGGCGGTGGCTGCTCGACCGGAATCCGCCAGTGCAGCCATCCGGCCACCGCGACCGCGAGAGCGAGGAGCGCTATCACGGGAATGACGCGGGCCACATAGCGGTTCTAGCACTTGAGCCGGTAGAGTGCTAAGAAGTTTGACCATCTCGGAGGATTTTGTGCCTACCTATTCCTACGCGTGCACCGAATGCGACAACCGCTTCGATGAGGTGCAGGCATTCAGCGATGCTGCGCTGACCACCTGCCCCAAATGCAGCGGTCGGTTGCGCAAGCTGTTCGGCAACGTGGGAGTCGTGTTCAAGGGCAGCGGCTTCTACCGCAACGACAGCCGCGAGTCGGCCAAGGCCTCCGCTAAGAGCTCGTCCAACGGCTCCGCCGGCACCTCGGAGTCCACCAGCACCTCGTCGTCCGAGAAATCTTCCGAGAAGTCGTCGTCCGAGAAGTCCAGCTCCAGCTCATCCGACAGCTCGAGCTCGACCAGCTCGGCGCCCGCCGCTGCAGCCTCTAGCTGACCCCGGAGTTATCCACAGGCGCCGCCACGTCCGCGCCACTAGCAACCGTCTGCCGCCTAGCGTGGCGGCATGGGGGACTCTCTCAATCCGTCGGCCCTGAGTCGGCTGCTGGCCGTGCTGCGGCCTGATTGGTCGCGCACTCTTGCCGCCCGCAGGGTCGCCGCGGGCGCTCTCGTCGTTCTGGCCGCCGTCGTCGCGGTGCGCTCCAACCCGCAGGGTGATCGCACCGAAATCGTCGTCGCGACGCGCGACCTCGCGTCTGGCATCGAACTGACCGCCGACGATGTGCGTGTTGAAAACCGCATGACGGCAACGGTTCCCGACGGTTCCCAATCGGACGTCGACGCACTCATCGGTGCGACGCTGGCAGGGCCTGCCCGCCGTGGGGAGGTGCTGACCGACGTGCGGGTGCTCGGCCCGCGGCTGGCCGAATCGATAGCAGGCTCGGACGCACGCATCGTGCCGCTGCCGCTGACCGACAGTGCGCTACTGGATCTGGTCCGCCCAGGCGACGTGGTGGACGTGCTCGGCGCGGGCACATCCGACGCAGGCGCAGACGCGCGACCACAGCTAGTGGCGACCGACGCCGTCGTGGTCATGGTGTCCGAGAAGCCGAAGGGCGCAGGCGGCGGAAGCGGTCGCGTGGTGCTGGTGGCTCTTCCGGCTCAGGCCGCCAACGGTGTGGCGGCCGCCGCGCTCGTGCAGACCGTGACGCTCACCTTCCACTGACCCGTTCAGCGGGGTGGTGCAGGCACCGGAGTCGTCGTAGGCGCCACCGGCCCGCCTTGCTGGATGGCGTCCATCACCATGTCAGCCAAGTCGTCCGACGAGGATGTCGTCGGGCCGGGTGCGGGCAACGGAGTCGGTTCGGCGCTGGCCGTGCCGATCGCGAACGCCGAGAGCCCGATCACCGCACCCGCCACCGCCGACAACAGCCACCGCATGGCCACTCCGTTCGTTTTTCATTGCTGCACAGCTTGTTCCGCGAAGCTAGCACCGGACCGCATCCACCGCACCCTCAACACGACTAACGTCTGAGCTTGTCAGGTAGCACACGAATGCAGGAGGGATTCGAGCGCATGTTGAAGGGCTTCAAGGAGTTTTTGGCCAGGGGCAACATCGTCGACCTGTCCGTCGCGGTGGTCATCGGTACCGCGTTCACGGCGTTGGTCACGAAGTTCACCGACAGCATCATCACTCCGTTGATCAACCGCATCGGTGCCGGCGGCAACTCCGACTACGGCATCCTGCGGATCGGCATCGGCGGCGGCCAGGCCATCGACCTCAACATCCTGTTATCCGCGGCCATTAACTTCATTCTCGTCGCCGCGGTGGTCTACTTCCTGGTCATCGTCCCTTACAACAGGCTACGCAAGAAGGGCGAGGTCGAGCAGGCCCAAGACACCGAGCTGAGCCTGCTCACCGAGATCCGCAACATCCTCGCCGAGACGAATGGGCAAGCCGGCAAGCATGTCAGTGGCCCGGGCACCGGCCCGAGCCCTGACACCGCAGAGACGACGAGTGCCGACAAGTCCTAGTTCATGTTCCAGGGTTCGCCGTAGGTGGTGACGCTGTCACCGGCGGACGAGATCAGCCGGGCGAACGGACGCAGCAGCACACCGCCGGCCGCACCGGTCACGGTGCCATGCGCGTTGGAGACCGCCACCTTGCCGTGCGGACCCGACACGTCCACCGAGAACGTCGCGACTTCCTGGATACCCGGGCCGTTGCCCAGGTCGGCGCTGATCGACACACCCGGGAACAGGTTCGGGGTGATGACCGATCCGAACGCCGTGAACGGGCCACCGTAGAGGTTGGCGTCGTCCAGCAGGATGTTCGGCGTGGTGTAGCTGAAGTTGATGCCCACACCCAGCGACCAGGGGAAGCCGATCTGGTAACCCAGTTCGAGGGTGCCCTCGAACTCATCGGCACCCGGGCCTGCCACGTTGTAGACGCTGGCGCCGGAGTGGAACCACTCACGGGTCAGCCGGTTGCGGTCTAGGGGGAACACACCATTGAGGAAGGTGTCCCACTGCTGGATCGTCAGCGTCCGGTCCTGGCCATCAACCAGGCTCAGCTCGTTGTCCAGACCTGCGTGAGAGGTGCCAGTGCTCACGAACAGCGCGGCGATCGCCGCGACCATCGCAAGCAGCACCCGACTAAAAGCCTTCATGCATTCCCCATTTCTCCGGGCCTGGAGGTTACAACGGGTGATCGTTGACTGTGATGCAACCGTTACAGGTGTTGTAGCTGATTTCTCTCGTTACTGTGGTGATTAGGACAAAAAACAGCCCCCGGCGCGATGGCCGGGGGCTGTTTCTTATGCCCTGAGCTGGGAGTTAGTTCATGTTCCAGGGTTCGCCGTAGGTGGTGACGCTGTCACCGGCGGACGAGATCAGCCGGGCGAACGGACGCAGCAGCACACCGCCGGCCGCACCGGTCACGGTGCCATGCGCGTTGGAGACCGCCACCTTGCCGTGCGGACCCGACACGTCCACCGAGAACGTCGCGACTTCCTGGATACCCGGGCCGTTGCCCAGGTCGGCGCTGATCGACACACCCGGGAACAGGTTCGGGGTGATGACCGATCCGAACGCCGTGAACGGGCCACCGTAGAGGTTGGCGTCGTCCAGCAGGATGTTCGGCGTGGTGTAGCTGAAGTTGATGCCCACACCCAGCGACCAGGGGAAGCCGATCTGGTAACCCAGTTCGAGGGTGCCCTCGAACTCATCGGAACCCGGGCCTGCGACGTTGTAGACGGCGCTGCCCGAGTGGAACCACTCACGGGTCAGCCGGTTGCGGTCCAGGGGGAACACACCATTGAGGAAGGTGTCCCACTGCTGGATCGTCAGCGTCCGGTCCTGGCCATCAACCAGGCTCAGCTCGTTGTCCAGACCTGCGTGAGAGGTGCCAGTGCTCACGAACAGCGCGGCGATCGCCGCGACCATCGCGAACAGCACCCGACTGATTGCCTTCATGTTCTCCCTAGCTATGTCGACGGTGAACCAGCCGGTTCACCGTGTTGTTGTCCGTGTCTGGCGCTACCGCTAAACCAGACACGACGCGTGAGCATGATGTGATGCAAATGAGAGACCTCACATGCTGCTCTTACGTTTCGCTCATCGTTGACAGGAGGAACATAACGGGGAGGCATCGCCCCGGCAACGCGTGGGCGCCATACGCGCCGATTCCGCCACCCGATAGTGGGAGTTTGCTGGAATCCATTTAGCCGGGTCAGGCACGGGTCGCGAGGCCGGTCGTGTTGCCACCGCGAGGTAACTCGGGGGCTTTCGCTTCGCACATCGGTGTCAGATTCGAACGCCGAGCAGCGTCCTGGCGTTTTCCGCGCTTAACGCGAAATCACAGGTCAATCATGGTGAGGCGGAATATTGTCCCGCAACCACCTGTCATGCTCGGAGGCGTCCTCCGGCGAAAAACTGTCAGGCTCGTCAACCGGTAACTCGCGCAACGGATCCCCGAAAATCTTGTTAACTGCATCCCGGGTGCGCTTTGGAGGATCGGTCACAGCACGCCCCCGGTGTGACGAAGATCACATTCCGGGAAAGATAGCCGTTCACGCCCCCGTAACCACCGGGCCGTCAACGTAATCCAAATTCGGCGTTCCGCCATCCGCTGCGACGCCATGTCTGCATCGCAGCCGCGGAAGCGCACGAAGTCCAATCTGCTTAGATCTCCAAGCTGGATAGCTGGCCGATGATCTGGACCGCCAACGGGCTCAGCGTTGCCATGCCGTCGCGGACGGCGGCCCGTGAGCCGGCGAGGTTAACTACGAGCGTGCTGCCGGAAATCCCGGCGAGCCCGCGGGACACGCCCGCTTCGACGATTCCGGCCGACAGCCCGGAGGCTCGGAGCGCCTCGGCGATGCCGAGCAGTTCACGGTCGAGAATGTCGAGGGTCGATTCGGGGGTGACGTCGCGCGGGGTGACACCGGTGCCGCCGACAGAGACGACGAGGTCCACTCCCCCGATCACCGCCGTGTTGAGCGCGTTGCGGATCTCCACCTCGTCGGCGGAGACCACGACTACGCCGTCGACCACAAACCCCGCCTCACCGAGCAGTTCGGTGACCAACGGACCGCTGTGGTCCTCCTCGCCATGAGCGGTGCGGTCATCGACAACTACGACGAGCGCGCGGCCCACCAACTCCCCTGGCTGTTCCATGAGCTCAACCGTATATCTGGGTACGGACAGCGGCGCGGCCACTCTCAATGTCGTCGTACCCGGGGTGACGGTCACTGTTGCGCCTTGCCGAGGGTGACCTGCACGGTCTGCGGCTTGCCCGACGAATCCAGATACGTCAGCGTCACCTTCTCGCCAGGGGCCTTGGACCGAACAGCGGCCACAAGCGCGTCGGCGCTACCGATCACCCGGTCGTCCACCTTGGTCACCACAACGCCGCTGGGCAGACCCGCGGACGCCGCGGCACCGCCGCCGGTGACCTCGACGATCTTCGCACCGTCGACGCCGGAGTCGTTGCCGACCTGGACACCGAGCGAGGCGTGCGACGCGGTGCCGCTCTGAATGAGTTCGTCGGCGATCCGCTTGGCCTGATCGACCGGGATCGCGAAGCCAAGCCCGATCGAGCCGCTCTGGGCCGCCGGGCCCGCGTCGCCGCCGAGCGTCGCGATGGCCGAGTTCACGCCGACCAATTCACCGTTCATGTTGACCAGCGCGCCACCCGAGTTGCCGGGGTTGATCGCCGCGTCGGTCTGAATGGCGTCGAGCACCGTGTTCTGGTTCTGCGCGTCGCCGCCCGCAGCGACCGGGCGATTCATCGCGCTGATGATGCCGGTGGTCACGGTGCCTTCAAGGCCGAGCGGTGAGCCGATGGCCACCACGTCCTGGCCGACCCGCAGGTTCGCCGAGGAGCCCAGTGTGATCGGGGTCAGGCCTGATGCGTCTTGTGCGCGGACCACCGCGATGTCGCTGCTGGGATCGGTACCGACGACAGTGAACGTGGTTGTCCGACCGTCGGCGAACGTCACCTTCGTCTGGGCGCCGCCCGGTCCGCCCGGTGTGTCCTTCGCCGCGGCCACGACGTGGTTGTTCGTCATGATCAAGCCGTCGGACGACAGGATGATGCCGGAGCCTTCCTCGGACTGCCGCCCGAGGTCGACCTCCAACTTGACCACGCTGGGCACCACCTTGGCCGCGACCTGTTCGACACTGCCCGCTGGCAAGCTGGCGGCGGGCACACTTGGCGCCACACCGGAGGCGCTCGAACTGGCCGATGGCCGGTCCGGCTGCGCGACGAGCGCGACTCCACCGCCGATGCCTGCCGAGACGATCGCCACTGCGATTGCGCCAGCGGTCAAAGCACCGGCGCGGGAACGCTTTTGGGGCATCGGAGGGATCGGCATGCCGGTTGGCTGCTGGGCGCCGCGGTATGGGTCGTAGGGCGACCGAAACGCCTGTGTCTGCTGCGGCTGCTGGGTCGCGTAGCGCCAGTCGTAGGGCTGCTGCTGCTGGTACGGACCAGGCCGGTGCGCACCTGGGTATCCGGGCGCCGCTTGCTGCGGATGGCCGCCGGGCCGGGGGCCCGGCTGCTGGGGCGGCGGCGAGTACCTCGGGTGGTTCGTCATGACGCTGCGATGCTCTTCCTGGAGTAGGTTCCGACATCTGTAACAACGACGGATGCAAGCTCAGGGTGCCCATCTGGGCTGAGAATCCACTTAGAGAACATTCGGCACATCCCCAGACTTCCTCCCCGTTGAACGATCGCCCCGCTCAAACATTGTCGGCGCTGACCACCGACTCGTCCATTCCGGCCGGGCGTGTCGCCGGAATGGGTCTGCCGGGCAGCACCACGTGGATCGACGTTCCCGGTGGCTGCCCGCCGGGGACGGTGTCTTCGACGCGCAACGTTCCGCCGTGTTTCACCACAACCTGTTTGACGATCGCCAGACCCAGCCCCGAGCCGGGCATGGCACGCGCCGACGTCGAACGGAAGAACCGCTCGAACACCAGTCGCCGCTCCTCCGGAGGAATGCCAGGACCCCGGTCGAACACCACAAGTTCGGCATGCAACGGGTCGATCTGCGTCAATCGGACGCCGACCCGCCCGCCGGTCGGACTCCATTTCGCCGCATTGTCGAGCAGGTTGAGCACCGCGCGCGCCAACCCACCAGCGTCGCCGTAGACCTGCCATCCGGTGACCGAGACGTCGAACTCAATATCGTTGCGGCGCCTGCGAACCCGCTCAAGAGAGCGATCCACCACCTCGGACATGTCGACAGGTTCATGGATGACGCCGCCTGCCTCGTCGCGGGTCAGATCCACCAGATCGCCGACGAGCGTGGACAATTCCTCGATCTGCGCAATCACGTCGGCTCTCAACTCGGCCAGATCGTCCTCGGGCAGCCGCGGAGCGCCCGGCGCCATCGATGCCATCAGCAGCTCGACATTGGTGCGCAGCGACGTCAGCGGCGTGCGCAGTTCGTGGCCCGCGTCGGTGACCAGCCGAGCCTGCCGTTCACGCGATTCGGCCAGCGCCCGCAGCATCATGTTGAAAGCTTCAGTGAGACGGGCGAGTTCGTCGCTGCCGAACACGGGAATCGGTCTCAGGTCGTCCGTGCGCGCGACCCGTTCGGCGGCTTCGGTCAGTCGTGCCACCGGCCGAAGACCCGCGCGGGCGACCGCACCACCGGCCATCGCCGCCACCGCAACGCCGAGTCCGCCCACGATCAGAAGCACGGTGCCCAACCGCTTGAGCACCTGGCTCGTCGGTGCCAGGCTCTTCGAGATCAGCAGCGAGCTGCCGTTGGTCAGGTGCACGGCAAGCACCCGCTGGTGGTTGGCGGTGCGCAGCGACAT
Source organism: uncultured Actinomycetota bacterium (assembly GCA_963766465.1). Lineage (GTDB taxonomy): Bacteria > Actinomycetota > Actinomycetes > Mycobacteriales > Mycobacteriaceae > Mycobacterium. The sequence goes on along the minus strand of CAVXZT010000001.1, from coordinate 1,297 downwards.
CAGCAACTCGCCCTGCACCACATCCTTTTCCGGCTCGCCGAGCGGCAGCGTCTGCCCCTCTTGGTTGGCGGTGTAGATGGACCGGCCGGGATTGACCAGCATCGCGTTGACGTCCGAATAGGCGGTGCCCTCGATGGCCTTGCCGGGGTCGGCGGCCAGCGACCCGCTTTCGATGAGCAGCCGGGCCCGGCTGTGCAACTGATTGTCGATGTCGTTGTATAGCGCGCGCGACACAACCGCGTAGACCGCGACGCCCATCAGCACCACGACCATGGCCACCATCGACATGGCGAGCAGCATCACGCGCCAACGCAGCGACAGTGAGCTGGCAGTGGCAAGCGGTGGCCGCGACTTTCCGCGCGGCCCGAACCCGAACTTCTGGGCAGACATCAGGGCGGTGTCTCACGCAACACGTAACCCACCCCGCGCACGGTGTGGATCAGTCGCGGCTCTCCTTCTGCTTCGGTCTTGCGGCGCAGGTAACCGACATAGACCTCGAGCGCATTGCCCGACGTCGGAAAGTCGAACCCCCAGACCTCCTCGAGAATGCGACTTCGGGTGAGCACCCGCCGCGGGTTGGCGATCAGCATCTCCAGCAGCGAGAACTCGGTGCGGGTCAGGCTGATCCTGCGCTGGCCGCGGGTGACCTCGCGGGTCACCGGGTCCAGGGACAGATCGGAGAACGTCAACGCAGGCGAGTCGGCGCCGTCGTCGGGTATGGCGCGGCGGCGCAGCAGCGCCCGCATCCGCGCCAGCAGTTCCTCAAGGGCGAACGGCTTGGGCAGGTAGTCGTCGGCGCCCGCGTCCAGCCCTGCGACCCGCTCGGACACCGAGTCGCGGGCGGTCAGAACCAGGATCGGCAGGTCGTCGCCGGTGCTGCGGAGGTAACGGCACACCTCGAGCCCGTCCAGCCTTGGCATCATCACGTCGAGCACCAGAGCATCGGGCCGGTCGTTGGCGATCACGTCAAGGGCCTCGCGGCCGTCCTGGGCCAGCTCGACCGAATATCCGTTGAAGGAGAGCGACCGGCGCAGGGATTCGCGCACCGCGCGGTCGTCGTCAACGACAAGAATGCGCACAGCCACAGTGTCTATCTATCACCTGAGACTGGCCTGAGAGGCACGCCGGAGGCGCCGCCCGTGTTAGCGGCGGTCGAGATCAATAAGGCCGAGGCGGGCGGCCTTGAGAAGGCGCCGCGGCACCTTGTGCTGCTGACCGGCGACGGTCACACCCACGAGTTCGGGGCGCTTGGCTTTCCACTGCGCGCGCCGGCTACGGGTGTTCGAGCGCGACATCC